>JAGOPK010000035.1 GCA_017992055.1 Burkholderiaceae bacterium | reverse complement strand
TCGCGGCCAAGCCGGCGACGACCAAGGTCAAGGTCCGCGCGATGAAGAAGCTGAAGGACGCCGCGCTCGCCTGATCACGGCCGCGTCCGCTGCGTCAGCCAGGGCCCCGTGGGGCCCTTTTTTTCGCGCTGTCGACGCCCCGGCTCAAGGTCGGGCGGGCCCCGGTCTTGGCGGGCTGCGGCCGGCCTCGATGACCGAGAACGCCGCGCTGCAGGACAGCGTGCGTCGCGGCGCCAGCCCTGCCGCGTGCAGCAGGGCGCCGTAGTCGGCGGCGGTGCGCTCGCGGCCGCCCAGGCCGACCAGCATGTTGAGATCGCTGCGTGCCGCCGTGCGGTGTTCTGGCAGGTCCTGCACCCGGTCGGGCATGACGCGCTCGATCACCAGCACCCGGCCTTCGGGTGCCAGGGCCTGGCAGGCGCGCCGCAGGATGCGCACGGCGTCGTCGTCGTTCCAGTCGTGCAGCACGCTCTTGAGCAGGATCACGTCCACGGGCTGCGGCAGCTCGGCGAAGAAGTCGCCCGATGTCACCGTCGCGCGATCGGCCAGGCCGGCCTCGCGCAGGCGGGCCTGGCCGCCGGCAGCCGCGTGGTCCAGGTCAAACAGCAGGCCACGCAGGCCGGGCCGGGCGCGCAGCACCTCGACCAGCAGCTCGCCATGGCCGCCGCCGAGGTCCATCACCAGGCCGCTGTCCGGCAGGGCCGGCGAGATGGCCAGATCGGCCGCGACCAGCCGCGTCAGTTCCACCATCGAGCGGTGGAACAGCCGGGCCGACCCGGCATCGACGGCCAGATGATCGAAGCCTCGCTGCCCGTGCGCGCGCTGTCGCGTGCTCTGCCCGGTCTGCACGCTGCCCATCAGGTCGGACCACACGCCCCAGGCCTGGGACGACCACCACTGCGCATGCGAGTGCAGGCTCAGTGCGGCATCGCGGCGCAGCAGCTCGCCCGTCGGGGTCAGGCTGCAGCGATCGCTGTCGCGGTCGCCATCACCGTCGCCGTCGGCCTCAAGCCGGACCAGGCCCAGCGCCGCCAGTCCACGCAGCAGCCGATGCAGCGCTGCCGCGTCGCAGCCGCAGGCGCGGGCCAACGGATCGACCCGGGTCACCCCCGCGGCCACCTGGTCGGCCAGGCCAAGACGCGCCGCCACGCCGATGGCCTGGGTGGCCCAGTTGCCGCCGATCAGCTCCACCAGCTGACGGGCGGCGGCGCGCTGCTGCGCGGTTGCCAGGGTCTGCGAGTTCACGTCACACTCCTTGCACGGTGGACAAGCTCAAGGCACTGCAATATTTCATCGCTGCCGCGCAGACCGGCAGCCTGTCGGCGGCCGCGCGCCAGCAGGGCGTGACCCTGCAGGCCATCGCCAAGCTGGTGGCGGGGCTCGAAGCCCAGCTCGGCACCACGCTGTTCCAGCGCGGCAGCCGCGGACTCACGCTCACCGCCGACGGCGCGCAATATGCCGACGCCTGCGCGCCGCTGCTGGCACAGCTGCAGGCCGCCGACGATGGGCTCAGACAGGCCCGGCAGCGGCCGCAGGGCACGCTGGTGGTCGGCGGCACACCGTTCTTCGTGCAGCACTGCATCGTGCCGGCGCTGCCGGCCTTCCATGACAGCTATCCCGACCTGACGCTGGACCTGCGCAACATCGTGCACCTCGACGAGAGCGCCGCCCGCGATTGCGACCTGCTGGTCCTGCATGGCTGGTTCGAGGCCGGTGACTGGGTGCGACGCGAGCTGCCGGTGATGCCCCAGGTCACCGTGGCCACGCCGGCCTACTGGAAGCGCTTCGGCATTCCCCGCCATCCACGCGACCTCGCCGGGCACAACTGCCTGTGCTACCGCAATCCCTACGGCAAGCTGCTCGACCTGTGGCGATACCGGCCAGCCCGCCAGGCCGGCCGGCCCGGCACACCGGCCGAGCAGGGGGACGAGCCGGGAGTCGAGCAGGTGATCGTGCGGGGCTGGCTGCATTCCAACCACCGCGACAACCTGCTGGAGCTGGCCCTGGGCGGTGGCGGTGTGATGCGCATCGCCCAGGTTTCCAAGCATGCCGACCCGGCCCGGGGCCTGCTGGCGCCGGTGCTGCTGGACTGGGAGGTGATGGACCCACCCCCGCTGGCGATCTATTTCCGGCCGGAACAGCGCCGGACCCAGCGCCTGCGTGTCTTCGCCGACTTCGTCACCCGTTGTTGCGCCGAGCTGGCGCAGCTGACCAGTGCCGCAGGCCAGGCCAGCGTTGATCTCCGGCCGGGCTGGCACCATGGCAGCAGTCGCCGGGCATCGAGCTGGCTGGGCCATCGCTGAACCTGCGGCCTGCGTCCGGGCGGTGTGGGGCATCAGTCGATGCTGGCGCCGGTCTCACGCACGAACTGCACATACTGGGCCTCGGCCTGCACCATCAGCTCGCGGGTCTCGGCCGGTGGGCGTGACGGGCCGACGATCAACAGGCGTTCCATCTCCTGCTTGAAGTCGGCCGTCTGCGTGGCCTGGCGCACCGCTGCGGCCAGGCGCTCGACGATTTCCGCCGGCAGCCGCGGCGGCCCGAGCACGAAGTGCGCCGTGATCAGCGGCGTGGCGGCGACGCCGGACTCGGCCAGCGTGGGCACCGTGGGCAGGGCGGCGATGCGTTCGGCCATGCTGCAGCCCAGCACCACCAGCCGGCCGGAGCGGACGTGGGGCGCACTGGCGTCAATGGGCAGCACCGCGGCTTGCAGCCGGCCCTCCAGCAGGTCGGGCAGCATCTGCGGCGCGCCCTTGTACGGCACACGCTCCAGCTTGAAGCCCAGTGCGCCGGTGACCTGGCCGGCCACCATGTCCTCGGCCACGTTGTTCGAGCCGCGCAGCAGCGGCTGTGCGCTGGCCTTGGCCTGGGCCGCGAAGTCGGCCAGCGTCCGGGCCTGCAGGCTGGCGGGCACCACCTGGCATTGCGTGTTGCCGCCGATCGTCGACACCGGCGTGAACTCGGCCAGCGACTTGTAGGGCGAGGTCTTGCTCAGGTGGGGCAGGCCGACGTTGGACGCCAGCGCGAACAGCAGGGTGTAGCCGTCGGGCGCTGCATGCAGCACCGCGCCCGCACCGATGCCGGTGTTGCCACCCGGGCGGTTGTCGATCAGCACCTCCTGCCCGAGGCCGATGCTCAGACCCTTGGCCAGCGCACGAGCCGCGGCATCGCTGGGGCCGCCGGCGGGTGTCGGCACGACCAGCCGGATCGGCTTGCTCGGATATGCCGTCTGCGCTGTCACCGGGGCCGCAGCCGAGGCCGTCAACAGCGCCAGCGCAGCGGCGGCGATGCGGGTGTTCGAGCGGTTCATTCCAGGCTCCCGGCTGAATGTGTGGAGTGCAGTCTGGCCGCATTCGGGCCAGCCGGGAAGACAGTCTGCCGTTGGGGCCGGCCTGAACTTCCGGTTCAGGCCGGAGGCGCCGCAGCCGGGCACGACCGGGGTCGCGCCCTGCTTGAGACAGAAGCCCAAGGCCTCGGCGCGCGGCGGCGCGCCGGGTGCCCCGGGTGTCCCGGGTGCGCGGTGTGCAGCGGGCGGGTTGGGCGGCCTGGCGCGGGAGTCCGCAGGCGCCGGCCTGGCGTTGTCGCCGCTCATTCCACAGCTGGCGCTTGACCTTGCCACCATGGGATGGTTGAAACTGCAGCCGCATCGGGGCAGTGCAAGCGCCGGCGACAGGAGCCATTCCATGAACATCGGGCAAGCGGCCGGGGCCACCGGCGTATCGGCCAAGATGATCCGCCACTACGAGGGCCTGGGGCTGCTGCCGCCGGCCAGCCGGACCGACGCCGGCTACCGCCAGTACGGCGAGCGCGACGTGAACATGCTGCGCTTCATCCGCCACTCGCGCGATCTCGGCTTCTCGCTGGAGCAGATCCGCGAGCTGCTGGGCCTGTGGCAGGACCGCGGGCGCTCAAGCCGACAGGTCAAGGCCCTGGCCGAGACCCACATCGCCGAGCTCGATGCCAAGCTGGCCGAGCTGCAGGCCATGCGGGCAACGCTGGCCCACCTGGTGCATTGCTGCCATGGCGACGACCTGCCCGACTGCCCGATCATCGACACGCTGGAGGCGGCTCGCCCGGTGCTGGCGGTGAACAGGCCCTAAACTGGCGCCATGAACCGCGCCGTTCGCGTCCTGCTGGTCTGGCTGGTGGTCATCGCCATGCCGGTGCAGGGCCTGGCCGCGTCGATGATGATGCTGTGCGGGCCGGGCCACCCGCGCATGCTGCAGGGCCTGGAGTCCGACGCAGGGGCGGTGCAGGCCGGCCAGGTGAGCGCGTCGGTGCATGGGTCGATGCACGAGCCCGGGCACCAGCACCCGTGCGCAGACCAGCCCGACTGCGGCAGCGGCGCGTCGCCGCATCACGGCAAGCATGGCTGCAGCGCCTGTGCCGCCTGCTGCTCGATGCTGGCCCTGCCGGCCGGCTGGCTGCTGCCCCCGGCCCTGGCGCCGGTGCAGGCGGTGCAGGCCCTGGCGCCGCCCGCGCTGCCCTCGCAGCCGCCCGACGGACTGGACCGTCCCCCTCGAAGCACCGTCGCCTGACGCGGCGCCAGGAGCCATCTCCTGGGCCGTGGGCTGACGCGGGCGCCTGCGTGCCCCGTCGCCCTCGGCATGCGCCGACACCTTGCCTGCACGCCCTGGCCGCAGGTTCGTTGGTCGATTTGTTGCGAGGTCCGCATGGTCCCGTATCCATTCTTGCGCCTCGGGACGTCCCGAGGTCTTCGCGTGCTGCTGCCACTGTGGCTGCTGGTGGCAACGGCCGTGGCCCCGGCCCAGGGCACGTCCGGCACGTCCGCTCGCACCGAGCGCGCCGATCCGCTCGACGCCCAGGCGCGCGTGCCGGCTGCCGGCTACCAGTCGGCGCTGTCCAGCTACCGCCGCCTGGGCGAGGACCGGCCCGTCGACTGGAGACAGGCCAATCAGACGGTGAATCGCATCGGTGGTTGGCGGGCCTATGCCCGACAGGCGCAGCAGCCGGAGGCTGCGGCCTCCGCGGCATCCGCCCCTGTCGCGCCGGCCCGCGGCGGCCATCACCGGCATTGAGGAGATGGCCATGACTGGACGTCTTCTGAAGGCCCTGGTGCTGGCTCAGGTGCTGGCCCTGGCCGGCTGCGCCTCCTTCAGTCCGGACGGCGGTTTCGGCGCCGTGCAGCAGGCCGCCGCCGAGCGCCTGAGCCCGCCGACGCAACTGGCCTGGGCCCGCCAACCCGAGGACCTGGACCGCATCGCGCAGCGTGTGGCGGCACTGCTGGCTGCGCCGCTGGGCGCGGACGAGGCGGTGCAGGTCGCGCTGCTGAGCAACCGCGGCCTGCAGGCAGCCTATGCCGAGCTGGGCATCAGCGAGGCCGAGGTCGTGCAGGCCGGCCGCCTGCCGAACCCGGGCTTCAGCTTCGGCCGCCTGACCCAGGGCCACGAGATCGAGCTCGAACGTGGCCTGCATGTCAACCTGGCCCGCCTGCTCGCCCTGCCCTTGGTGCAGCGTGTCGAGGCGCGCCGGCTGGAGCAGCTGCGCACCACGGTGGCGATGCAGGTGCTGTCGCTGGCCGCCGACACCCGCAAGGCCTGGGTGCAGGCGGTGGCGGCCGAGGAGTCGGTGCGCTACGGCCGCCAGGTCATGCAGGCGGCCGAGGCGGGTGCGGAGCTGGCGCGGCGCATGGCGCAGGTGGGCAACTTCAACAAGCTGCAGCAGGCGCGCGAGCAGGGCTTTTATGCGGACGCCGCGCTCAACCTGGCCCGTGCCGAGCAGCAGCGGCGGGCTGCGCGCGAGCGCCTGACGCGGCTGATGGGCCTGTGGGGTGAGCAGACCAACTTTCGGCTGCCCGAGCGCCTGCCCGACCTGCCAGCGCAGCCGCGAGAGCTGCCCGACGTCGAGCGCACTGCGCTGGCACAGCGGCTGGACGTGGCCGCCGCCCGCAGCGCTGCCGAGACCACGGCGCGCAACCTGGGCCTGACGCGCGCCACGCGCTTCGTCAACGTGCTCGAGCTGGGCTGGGCACGCAACAGCTCCAACGAGGCGCCGACGCGCAGGGGATGGGAGATCGGCCTGGAGCTGCCGCTGTTCGACTGGGGCGATGCCCGCGTCGCACGGGCCGAGTCGGTCTACATGCAGGCGCTGCACCGGGCCGCCGAGACCGCCATCAACGCCCGCTCCGAGGCGCGTGAAGCCTATGACGCCTACCGCTCGGCCTGGGACATCGCGCGGCACCAGCGCGACGAGATCGTGCCGCTGAGGGCGCGCATCGCCGAGGAAAACCTGCTGCGCTACAACGGCATGCTGATCGGCGTGTTCGAGCTGCTGGCCGATGCGCGCTCGCAGATCGCCAGTGTCAACGCGGCCATCGAGGCGCTGCGGGACTTCTGGCTGGCCCAGGCCGACCTCGACATGGCACTCGTCGGTAAGCCCAGCCTGACGGCTGCGGCAGGGCCGGCCATGGCCGCTGCCCCGGCGGGTGACGCGGGTCACTGATCCGCCGGCCTCGACCCGGACCGAACGACACCGGACAACACAGCACAAGGAACCGATCCATGGTCTCCCGAAGAAACTTCCTGGCGAAGTCGGGTGCGGCGGGCGTGGCGGCTGCCGCCGTCAGCGCCAGCGCCATCAGCAAGGTCGCGATGGCGGCCCTGCCCGAACCCGTCATCCAGACCCAGCCCGACACGATGCCGCCGCTGGTGCCCGGCAGCGGCCGGCCCTACAACCCGGTGGTCACGCTCAACGGCTGGACCCTGCCCTGGCGCATGAACAACGGCGTCAAGGAGTTCCACCTCGTTGCCGAGCCGGTGGTGCGCGAGATGGCCCCGGGCTTCAAGGCCCACCTGTGGGGCTACAACGGCCAGAGCCCGGGGCCGACCATCGAGGTGGTGGAAGGCGACCGCGTGCGCCTGTTCGTCACCAACAAGCTCGGCGAGCTGACCAGCGTGCACTGGCACGGCCAGCGCCTGCCCAACGGCATGGACGGTGTGACCGGCCTGACCCAGCCCGGCATCCCGCCGGGCAAGACCTTCGTCTACGAGTTTGTCGCCCGCCGCCCCGGCACCTTCATGTACCACCCGCATGCCGACGAGATGGTGCAGATGGCGATGGGCATGATGGGCTTCTGGGTCACGCATCCGAAGACCCGGCATCCGCTGATCGACGAGGTGGATCGCGACTTCTGCTTTCTGCTCAATGCCTACGACATCGATCCCGGCAGTGCCACGCCGAAGATCATGACCATGCTGGACTTCAACCTGTGGAGCTGGAACAGCCGCATCTTTCCCGGCATCGACAGCCTGAACGTGCGCCACATGGACAAGGTGCGCCTGCGCATCGGCAACCTGACGATGACCAACCACCCGATCCACCTGCACGGCCACGAGTTCCTGATCACCGGCACCGACGGCGGCCCCACGCCCAGGAGTGCGCGCCAGCCGGAGATCACCGCCGACATCGCGGTGGGCCAGATGCGGCAGATCGACTTCGTCGCCGACGAAGAGGGCGACTGGGCGCTGCACTGCCACAAGAGCCACCACACGATGAACGCCATGGGCCACGGCGTGCCGACGATGATCGGCGTCGACCACTCGGGCGTGGCGCGCCAGATCACCCGGCTGATCCCCGACTACATGGTGATGGGCGAGCGTGGCATGAAGGACATGACCGAGATGGAGATGCCGCTGCCCGACAACACCGCGCCGATGATGGCTGGCCAGGGGCCATTCGGCGCGGTGGGCATGGGCGGCATGTTCAGCGTGCTCAAGGTGCGCAAGGACCAGAAGCGCGGCGACTACTCGGATCCCGGCTGGTACCAGCACCCACCCGGCACGGTGGCCTACGAGTTCAGCGGCAGCCTGCCCGACCCGGCGCGGTTCAAGTCCGAGAGCGGCGGAGCCATGCCGGCGCTGGTGAGGCCCGCACAGGACATCGAGCTCAAGGTGCGCAAGCCTTCGGGCGGACACGGCAGCCACTGATGGCCATTCCTGGCCACTTCCGCTGCGACATTCAACTTCCCCATCTTCCGACAAGGATCTCCCGATGAACACCAGCAAGCGGCATCTCCTGCTGGCCGCCTCGGCCCTCGGGCTCGGCTTCTCCAGCCTCGTGCACGGCCACGGCGACCAGCACCCGGCCGGGAAAGCCGGCCCGTTGCGCAAGGAACAGAAGGACTGGGGCATTGCCGGCGAGGCCCGGGCCGTGCGGCGCAGCATCGATGTCGGGATGGGCGACGACATGCGCTTCACGCCCGCGCGCATCGATGTACGGCTGGGCGAGACGCTGCGCTTTCGCGTTCGCAATGGCGGCAAGCTGATGCACGAGTTCGTCATCGGCACACCGGACGCGAACGCCAGGCATGCCGAACTGATGCTGAAGTTCCCGAACATGGAGCACGACGAGCCCTACATGACCCATGTACCGCCCGGCAAGACCGGTGAGATCGTCTGGACCTTCAACCGCGCCGGACGCTTCGAGTTTGCCTGCCTGATCGGCGGCCACTACCAGGCCGGCATGGTGGGCCACATCCATGTCGGCGCCGCCTGATGGCCGCCGGCCTTGACCCACGGGAGACGAAGGAGAACCCATGAAGTCTTTTGCCACCGCATGGCTCGTGGCCGCTGCGCTGAGCGGCGCGGCCCTGGCCACCCCGAACGCCGTTGCGACCACCGCCGAGGCGGCCGATCTGACCGAAGGCGAGGTCCGCAAGATCGACAAGGCCGCGGGCAAGCTCACGCTGCGGCATGCCGAGATCCGGAACCTCGACATGCCCGCCATGACGATGGTCTTCCAGGTCCGCGACCGTGCGTTGCTCGACAAGCTCAAGGTCGGCGACAAGGTGCGCTTCCGCGTCGAGAACTCGGCCGGCGGCTATGTGGTGACGGCCATTGAGGCCGCCAGGTAGCCCATGATGATCGCGACCAGGAAATCCCTGCGGACTGTGCTCCTGATCGGCAGTGCGGTCGTGCTGCTTGGCTTGCTCGGGGTGGGCGCGGCCAGGTTCTGGAGCGCCGACCGTGACGCGGCGCCGGCCCACCGCCTGCGTCCGGACGACGCCGCCATCACCGCACTGGGGCAGCAGATCTATGCCGCCCGCTGCGCGGCCTGCCATGGCCAGCGGCTGGAAGGCCAGCCCGACTGGCGCGAGCGCGGTGCCGACGGCAGGCTGCCGGCGCCTCCGCACGATGCCAGCGGGCACACCTGGCACCATCCGGACGAGGTGCTGTTCAACATCACCAAGCACGGCGTGGCCAGGGTGGCGAACCTGAAGGACTATGTCTCGGCCATGCCGGTCTACGACGGCGTGCTCAGCGACGATGAGATCGTGGCCGTGCTGTCGTGGATCAAGGCGCAGTGGCCGGCGGACATCCGCGCCCGGCACGATGAGCTCAACCGTTCGGCCGGCCGCTGAGGTCGGCCGTAACCCGGGATCAGGCCTTGCCTTGCGGTGTCGCAGGATCGAGTTGCTTGCGGACGATGACGTCGCCGTTCGGCAGTTCGGCCACCACCGAGAAGCCTGCGGCCAGGTACATGGCCAGCGGCCCGAGGTGATTGGCCGCGGCACCCTCGGCCTGCTTGGCGGGCTTGGCCTGCGCGGTCTTCAGCCCTGCGGCCCTGAACGCTTCGCAGGCGGCATCCAGCAGCGCGGTGGCGACGCCCTGGCCACGGTGGACCGGGTCGACGACAAAGCAGAAGATGACTCCAATGGAGTCCTGGTCTTCCTGCGGAAACCCGCGCAGCATCGGGAACTGGGACCAGGGGCCTGCATTGCACCAGCCGACCACTTGGCCGTCGATGTAGGCGAGGACGCCTCGCGCTGCGCCCTCACCGGCGCAGGCGACGAGCGCGGCGCGATTCTCGGGGCCCTTGCGCTCCTGCCAGTTCGTCTTCTCGGGATCGTGCAGCGGAAAGTAGCAGTAGCTGTTGGCGCCGACCGAAATTTGACCACCCGCGCCGATTGAAATTTGACCAGGGGCGGGAGGCTGTCTTGGAGACAGCCATCTGTGGATAAGTCTATTCGCTGGTCGGGTTGAGGCCCTCCTGGTTG
>JAGOPK010000010.1:108658-184343 GCA_017992055.1 Burkholderiaceae bacterium | reverse complement strand
GTCGCAACAAACGCGGCGGAGTCTGAAAATCGCGCTATACTCTTGGGCTCGGCCTGGTAGCTCAGTTGGTAGAGCAGCGGATTGAAAATCCGCGTGTCGGTGGTTCGATTCCGCCCCAGGCCACCAAACATGTGTCCGACGAGGTTCGTCGGAATCCGAAAAGCCCTTTGTCTTCAATGACTTAGGGCTTTTTTCGTTCCGGCTTGGTCCGAGTTGGTCCGATCCGATCCACGCGCCGTTGCAGAAGATTTTGCGGAAGGTCTCAAAACCTTCGCACGATCTTCGCAGCGCTCTCAACCGAGTGCAGCGCAGGAGGCCACGGGATGGCTGTGGAGAAGATCAAGGGTGACCGGGTGATCCGGGCCCTCCGGCCCGGAGCAGGGCGACTCAATGACGGAGGCGGGCTGTACCTGGTGCCGTTTGCCTGGGGCGACACCCATGCGTGGCGCCTGGACTACACGCACGGCGGCAAGCGCAGGACGCTGAGCCTGGGCACCTACCCCAAGGTAGAGCTCGAGGAGGCCCGTCGCAAAGCCCGTGAAGCGTGGTCTTGCCTGGCCAAGGGGGGTGACCCCATGGACGAACGCAAGGCGCTCAAGCAAGAGCAGAAGGTGCGACAGGAGGGAGCGCGCCGCGGCAAGGCCGGTGAGCCTGCCCTCGGCAGCTTCGAGGAAATCGCCCGGCGCTGGTTCGAGGTCAAGAAGCAGCAATGGATGGAGTCGTACAGCTCCAAAATCATTCGCCGTCTCGAGCTCCACGCCTTCCCGCGCTTCGGGCATCTGCCCATTGGCGACATCACGCCCAAGACGGTGCTCGAAGCCTGCCGAGCGGTGGAGCGCAACGAGACCCTGGAAACCGCTCATCGGCTGCGTGAGCACTGCGGGCGCGTCTTTCGATTCGCGATCGCTGAAGGCATGGATTTGCGAGACCCTTGCCAGGACATCCGGGATGCGCTTCGCCAGCCGGTGGTTAAACACCATGCCGCCATCGTGAAGCCTGAACCGTTGGCGGCCCTGCTGCGGGCAATCGATGGCTACACCGGGACCTTTGTGGTGAAGTGCGCTTTGCGTCTGGCGCCACTTCTGATGCTGCGGCCCGGAGAACTGCGTCAGGCACGCTGGGAAGAGCTGGATCTGGACAGCGGTCAGTTCTATGTGCCATCGGTTCGACTCAAGCGCATCAAGCGCGAGAAAGAAGACGGCGATCCGCACTTCGTCCCGCTGCCAAGGCAAGCCGTCTCGATCCTGGAAGCCCTGTACAGGCACACGGGGCACACCGGCATCGTGTTCCCGGCCGAAGGCCGGCCTGGGCGATTTCTGTCGGAGAACACGCTGAACGCCGCGCTGCGGGCCATGGGATTTGGCGCCGATACCGCCACGGCCCACGGATTCAGGGCCACGGCACGGACGCTGATCGTCGAAGTGTTGGAAATCCCGGAGTCGGTGGTCGAGATGCAGCTCGACCATGCGGTGAAAGATTCCAACGGCACGGCCTACAACCGCACGGAGTTCATCGTCCGACGCGTCGAAATGATGCAAGCTTGGGCGGACTATCTCGACGAGCTGAAAGCCGGCAAGTCGCGCCCGCGTCACCCGAGTCTGCCCGAGTTCCGCCCGGTGACACAGCGCGTGCTCACGACCGAGGCTTAACCGACACCCACGGCGTTTCCGTCGTCGTGGGCTGGACTTCGCTGAGAGATCGAGGCCCCAAGGCGTCGCCAGCTACATCCGGGTCCGTGGCAATTGAGATTCGACTTGCGCCTTGCCAATCACCCATGGGCTCGGCCGATGACTGTCCGTGAGGGTCTGGTGGCAACCGCTCAGCTGTGGCTGCGTGGCGCAGCAAAGCCACGACCGACGCAGCGACACCTGCAGACTTTGTCCGATTCGTCCCAATCGGTTCATCAAGGCTTTCCAGGGCCAAACTGTTCCAGCGTTTTGGCTGCGCAAATCAGCTGTTGAACGCGCCGTCGCTGCTCCACTAGGTTCATGTTCCCGAAGCCGAATCTTCGGGAGCCCAACCAACACAGAGTTAATCCACGATGGCCATCCACAACATCCCCAGTGCCAAGACCATAGAGGTCTTGGAGCCGAATGTCCGCCGCTTGAACGACGGTATCGGCTTGCACATTCGCCAATCACCGACCGGACGAAAGACCTGGTACCAAGACTATTCGCATCGCGGGCGGCGGAACTCGATCGCCTTGGGGCATTTCCCTGAGCTCGGCCTTGACGAGGCCCGTGACAAGTCAGTGGATATTCGTCGGCAACTTGCGCAGGGTATCGACCCGGCGGCAGCGCGCAGGGAGTCCAAGCTGACTCGGGTCAGTATGAGCCACCCTCGCTCAGTCAAGACGATTGCCCAGAAATGGTTTGCCAAGAAGGCTACCGGGTGGTCGCCCGATTACGCCGGGAAGACGGCGTCCCGGTTGAATGCACATGTCTACCCGTCCTTTGGAGATCGGGTTATCCATGCCGTGGAAACGAAGGACGTCACCCAGCTTGTCGAAAGCCTTTGCGACGCCGGCACGATCGATACCGCAGGACGCGTCCTGAGCATCTGCCGCCGGTTCTTTGACTACGCCATCGCAAAGGGCTTCGTGTCCATCAATCCCTGCCACGGGGTCAAGGAAGTGATTCCCGACAGGGTCGTCGTCAACCACGCCGCTGTCACGACTCCCGCGGAACTGCGAGACCTTTTGAAGCGCCTTGCTAATGCACCTGCGACTTTCGTCGTGAAGTGTGCTCTTGATATCACCGCCCACACGTTCTTGCGATCGATCGAGCTGAGGGGCGCCAAATGGCAGGAGATTGACCTCGAAGGCGCACTGTGGACGGTGCCAGCGTCACGCATGAAGGGCGAGGCTGAGCGCAAGAAGAACGAAGGTCCGCACTTCGTGCCACTCTCACGACAGGCGGTCGAGATCCTGCGTCAATTGAAAAAAGTGACGGGCCATCAGCAATTTGTCTTTGCTGGCCAGGGGCGCAAGAACCCCATGATTTCCGGCAACACGATCAATGCTGCGCTCCGCAGGTCCGGCATCTCGACCAACGAGGAGCAAACGGCGCATGGCTTCCGAGCCACTGCGCGCACCATGCTTGTCGAGCAACTCAAGTTCGACGTGAGCTGGGTCGAGTTGCAGCTGGATCACGTTGTGAAGGATGCGAATGGCAACGCGTACAACCGCGCCCAAATGCTTCCGGATCGTGTCGTGATGATGCAGCGCTGGTCCGACTATCTGGATTGGCTGCAAGTGCAGCCCGCGAACGCCGTGGGTCCGATTCATGGCGTCGCCGCGCCTGCTCACCTGTGCTCACCGACGGATCCTGATTCGATCATCCGACGCTTCCTTGCTGAGCATGTTCTGCCGCAATGGGCGCAGGCCGAGTCGCTGCGGCGGACACAAGTGCCGGCCGTGGCGATCCTGCCCTGAAGCACAGGTCAGCGATCTGGCCTTAGATCCTTTCAACAGTATCCACTCAGGAGATCGTCATGATCATTCGCAGATCTAAAGGGCAGTACGCCCTGTACCGCTACGGTGGTGTTTCCGACGGCAAAAACATCGAGGTTCGCATCGGCAACGTGCCGTTTGGTACGAAGCCGGAAAGTGTCCCTGACGAGATCGTCCAGGACCTGACGCCGCGAGAGCTCGGCGAGTTGAAGGACGTGCTCGCGAAGGACGAGCGTGAACTCCTCGAACTGAAGGTGGCTTCTGTCGAGGTCGACCTCAAGGTGATTGACGAAGCCGTCAAGACGGGCGCGCTCGATGGGCAAACGGCCACGAAATTGGGTTTGGCTGCCAAGGCGTTGCTCAAGACCTTGTCGAAGTCGAAGCCCCTGGGCGACTCCGTGGAACGCACGACGGCGACTAAGTCGACGGTGATTTCGGCTTCGTGATCTCACGACCTCGTTCACCGTGACGTGATCGCCATGTGCTGTCGACCCCGATGACGCATCACGACTCCGTGCTCTGGTGAACGACCACGTCGACATTTCGGCTCCTTCCCAGCCAGCCTACCCGTATACGCCTTCGGCGCACACGGGGCTGGCGAGGGAGCGCAAGCGCCCCCTTCGAACCCCCTCCATCACGATCACGTCATGCCCGCACATCACGCCGATGACCCGCTCGTCCTCGTGCCACTGCGATTGCCCAAGTCGTTGGTCGACGCCGCTCGTGCCGAGGCCGAAGCTGCGGGCTGCACGCTGAGTGACGCGGTTCGCAGCCGCATCTCGAGCAGCGCTGTGCAGCCGCTGGGCAAGCCTCGGCCGGCTCGGCGCGTGCCGCCGCCACAAGGAGCGACGCAGGTTCTGCGCGATCCTGCGTTGGTCCGCCAGATCGCGGCCATCGGCGGCAACCTCAACCAGCTCGCTCGTGCCGTGAACTCGGCGTCGGTGGCTGGGACCCCGCTGCAGGCGGTTGCGGTACTTGCTCGGCTCTGCGTGATCGAACGACAGCTTGATGCCCTTGGTTCTCGGCGCGAAGACGAGGTGCGCTGAGATGCACCTCAAGTTCCTTGCACACGGTACGGGCGACCCACATCGCGCGGTGAATTACCTGCTCGCGACGCATGACCATTCCGGCCAACGTCGCGCCGAGGTCAAGATCCTTCGAGGCAACCCGGCCTGGGTCGCGGAAGTGGCCGCTGGCCTAGAAACGGTGCATCGATACACCTCGGGAGTGATCGGCTGGGCGCGTGAAGACGAACCTACCGCGGAGGAAATCGACGCGGTCCTCGACGATTTTGAACAGGTTGCATTCGCCGGCCTCGATGCCAACCAGTACAGCTGGTGCGTCGTGCAGCACCGGGACGACGACGGCAGCACGCATGTGCACATCCTGGCAGCCCGTGCGGAGCTCCAGTCCGGCAGGTCCCTGAACATTGCGCCACCGGGATGGGAGAAGACCTTTGATCACCTGCGGGACTACTGGAACCACAACAAAGGTTGGGCCCGCCCCGACGATCCGTTGCGCGCCAGGCCGCTGCAGCCTGGTCGATCTCGCCTGGCCAGCTTAGCCGCCATGCGCAAGAACGCGGCACTGAGCGAGGAAGTGAAGGCGCTCGGATTTCATCCCGCAGACATTGAAGACGCGATGGCGGTGGAGCCAGACCCCAAGCGCGAGGTCACTGACTGGCTTACAGCGCAGATCCTTGTTGGCGCGATCAATAGCCGTGCTGACTTGCTCGGTCAGCTGGCGACATTGGGCACCGTCAATCGAGTCGGCGCTGACTATGTGTCCGTCCGCTTGGTGGGCCATGAGCGGCCACTCCGTCTAAAGGGCTTGCTCTTTGCGGCGGACTTGGATGTCGAAGCCATCCGGTCGCGCCTGACCGAGGCCAGAGATCTGGTGCTCAGTCGGGGCGAGTCGAACCTGCATCTCGCAGATCTGGCCCGAAGAGACCTAGGTGCGGCGATCGCGCGTCGTGCTGCGTACAACAAGAAGCGCTTCCCCATCCCAGTGCCGCCGGTTCAGGCTGATGCCGGGAAGGGCGATGCCACTACCGCGAAGGCAAAGCTCATTGAAGAGGAACTTCATGTCAGAACTCGAGACTCAATTGCTCAACGCCTTGCCCTGGCTGTGCGAGCAGCACGAAAAGCAGTCCGTCGCCTTGTCAAAGCTTGTGCGGAGGCTGTCGATGCGGGTCAACGCCTCGGCATCGCAGGTCGATTCGCTGAGCGAGCAGGTGCTTCAGCTGAACACGCAAGTCAATCGGCTCAGCGCGCGAGTAGAGCAACTCACCGTGCTGTTGAGCGCACCAGTCGCTCAATCGAACAGCGGGCCTTGAAGCGGAGGATTCGACCGTGACTGCAGGTTGATCAGCACCGAATGGTTCGGCTGATGAATGCCACTTTTCAGCACCGGGGGGACCGAGATGACAGACCACTGAGCACGAGGGTTTCTCGAGGAGGCACTCAATGGTCGCGCTTGAGGTGCGAGACCGCGATCAGCAACTGTGGCGACAGGACGACCGACCCAAGGACGCCGCGGCGCACCTTCGCAACCAGGTCTTTCGACATCGAGAGCGCACGCAAAATCTCCCAGTGTGTCGCGTGCTCAGCGATGTGCTCCAGCAGCCGGCCATCGGCATGGGCGTAGTGAAGCATTGCCGCAGCGCCGGCAAGCCGTCGAGCCTGATCTGTCGGCGAGTTCCCCACACGCGCGCAGGCGATGTCCACAACCGAAGCGATCGCCTGCGGTGACTGATTCCAGTTGGCAGCGTCCACGGCGAGCCAGTGGCTGATCGGAACGTTTCGCAGGCGCCTTGACCAGGCTTGAATTTGGCCCGCTTCTGGGTAGTGCCGTAGAACGTACTGGATGCAAAGCAGGGACTCCCGATCGAAGTTCTCGATCAGGCGAAGACGCCGCAGCAGATCGCCAGCCTGTAACAAGGCCCGTACGGCTTCGTCGGGAATCTCCTGGGCGCCGGTTTGGACCCAGCGGCGAATCTCTGCAGGGGCCGGGTAGTCAAGCAAGGCAACGGCCGCAGCAGCGCGATCGGCCGGAGCACACACGGTACCGTCGCGAAGGGTCACCAGCAGCTCGCCACACCACTGCAACGATCGCGCTCTTTCGTCTGGCGTCGTCATTTTTCCCTCACGCATCTCCACCTTTGTGCTCGTTCGATTCCTCACGGGCATCTGCGGGAGCACTGGATTCACGTTCGGCGACTCGAGCCATGCGCGCGTTGGAGTCAGCCACCAGGCGCTCACCCAGCTTCGAAAGCCACGGAACGAGCGCTTCGACATCGTCTCCGGTCAGGAATCGGAGCGTGGCCCCGTCTTTAAGGTCGAGCCGTCGCCAGGCGTGTGTTGGCACGGCATGGCGGACGAGTTCCGGCACCTGGTGTTCAGGCCACAGCGTCCTCACCGAACCTGATGGTTCCAGGTTGTGGTGCATGACTTTCTCCAGCTCATGCGCAAATGCGGCGGGAAGCTGGCAGGCGGCGCACCGGTAGGTGACTCGTCCATGCCGGGCTCGCCGCCGCGCCAGCTCGCCGCACATGGGGCAGGTGCTCCGCATCTGGCCGACAGCTTTGCGCGCGAACCCCCAGCCGACTACGTCGTCCGGCATCGCTTGTTTGCGGTTGAAGAGCGCGGCTTCTTCGAGCCACAGGCTTTGAAATGGCCGGCCCGTGGTCCGCATGAACGCTTGGGCCGCTCGTTTGGCAATCTGCCCCCACGGGCCGGTCGCAGCTGGGAGCAGCAGGTCTTCGGTGATGCGCATCGCGTTCTCCATGGTGGTCGTCAGATGAATCCCACGCGTCGGCGGCTCGTGGTCGGCGACTGCCGCATCGCGAGCGCATACCGAATGCCGGCGGGTTCAATGCGCTTACGTCCCGCCGCCGCGGCGTGGGCGACAGCGGACTCCAGGATCGCGGCCATCTGGCGCGGGGTGCAGTCGCTCAGTTCCTCTGCAGCCCTGAGGTCCAGTTCCTCGGGGAACGCGGACCCCCAGGCCGCGCGCTGGCGGAGCGTGCGGTACACACTGCGGGCGATCGCCACCATCTGCTCGGGCTCAGGGCTGGCGATTTCGAACTCAGTGAAGCGGCTGCGCAGTGCACTTTCGATCTTGCTTGCGTCGTTGCAAGTGGCCAGCACCATCAGGTTCGACGCGTCCACTTCGATCTCGATGCACTCGTCCATGAAGTGGCCTGCGCTTGATCGTTCGAGCAGTGCGTACAACGGTCCGACCGGTGGGTAGTTGCCATCGCACGCCTTGTCGATCTCGTCCAGCAGCAGCAGACCAGCCGCCGAGGGCGACTGCAGCAGCGACCAGATCGCGCCCGGCCGGCCGGACGCCCACGAGGCGTGCGAGCCTGAGAGCACAAAACCCGCCGTGGCCGCTGCCATGTCCACGCGGCGTGTCGGCAGCTTCAAGGCGCTCGCCAGGGCTTCACAGAAGGCTGTCTTGCCCACGCCGGGCTCCCCCGCGAGCAGGATGGCGGGCAGACTGAAGACGCGGCCTGGTGTGATTTCAGCCAGCGCAGCGCGCTGGCGTACCAGTTCGAGCACTGGCCCGAAGTGCGGGAAGGCAGCCGTCAGCTGGTCCAGTGCATCCGGCGAGGGCGGTGTCGCAAGCATGCGCACAGCTCCCAACTGCAGCGCCTTCTTCAGCTCCGCCTCCAGCAGCTTTTCGCCCTGACCCTTGAGCGAGGCCAGGCGATGCTCCAGCGCCTTGTCCTTGAACAGCAGGCATTGCCCATGCTGCGCCGAAGCCACGCGCCCCGCGGCGGCATCGGTCACCAGCAGCGGCGCCAGTTCGGCAGCATGGCGCGAGATGGCTGTGCGGAGCATCGCCAACTGGAGAGCCATGTCGCGGTCGGGCCGTCGCACCGAACAGTGAGCGGCAGTCTCTCGCGCAGGATGGACCACATCGTTCCTTTCCATCGTGCCGCTCATTTCAGGCGCTGGAGCTTTTTGTAGTACTGCTCCCTGGCTTTCCAGACAGCATCGGGCAGACCAGCACAGCCCGGCAGCACACCCATGGCACAGCGAGACCAGGCCTCGATGGCCACATCGGCTTCCACCGCCTTGCGGAACAGGTCCGGCTTCAGCAGCTGCAGCACGCGCAGGGCGTGAACACCGCTGTAGCGAAGGTCGTACACGACCCTGTTTTGCTGATTCGTGCGGCGCACGGTCACCAGACACGCCTTGAGACCGAGGATGCGCCGGAACCGCTTGACCGTTTCGACGCAGTTCTGAACCAAGCAAAGGCAGAGGCGGTACGTCGGGTGGGCGCGTCCCGGTTGCTGCTGCTTGCTGATCAGCACACAGCCATCGCCGTCGAAGAGGCCAGCGGCCCAGGCGAGTTCACGGGGAGCGGCGTCGATGGCGCCGAGCGGGGAGCACTTCATGGCGGGTGTCATTGAATTCCTTCACTTGCTTGGTTGCTGTCTGCGATATTGCTAGACAAGCGCAGTATATGAAGACTCCCGTCGCTTGTGTTGCTGTCTATCGATATGCTGAGCGTTGACGCGAAAAAGCTACAATACGAATCAGGAGCACATGAATGACACGCACTCAGCTAAACGTGCGCGTAAGCGATGTCCTGGAGAAGGCCATTGACGAGAAGCGCATCGAGCTCCGAGCCACGCTCGGAACCATCCCCACCCGCTCAGACGTCCTGCGCCTGGCGCTGGAGGCCTACCTGTCCATTGAGATGGGCCCGGAGGACACGGACGGACGATCGACGACCGGCCCGGCGTTGCGCAAGGCCTCAGCTGTTGCTGCCAAGGCAGCTAAGGGCAAGTCGAAGTAAGGCTGCCAGCGGCGCCCTGCGCCACCGGCTTTGAAGCCAAGCGCATCGGGGCGCACGAACGCCCTCGCGCCGGCGCGTGGCCGTCGCGAGGGGCAGAACGGTCGGTGGCCGGCGTGCCGGCCGTGCGGTCAGGCCGTGGGCGGCGCCGACGCCAGTAGCTTGCTCAGTCGACCCAGGGCTGCGGTGACCAGCTTGCCGTGCTCCTCGATGCTCTTCACGATCTCGGCGGCACTGCGGTCGTCCACTTTCACCACGGCGTTCGGGTTGACGGCCTTCAGGTCGAAGACCGCCGCGTCGATGGCCGCCGCCTGGGCTTCCTGGTCGCGCGCGGTGCGTTCCTTCTCGGACACCTGCGCCTCGATGGCGCTCAGCTTCGGCTCGGCCGCCTTGTCCTTGCGCAGCTGCTTCAGCTGCTCCTTCAGGTCCACCACTTCAGCGCGCAGCTGGGCGGCTTCGTCCTTGAACGGCTGAGCGTCCTCGCGCGCCTTGGCGCGGCGGGCCGCAAAGTCCACGGTCCACGAATACCGGCTGTCCGCACCCGCGGTGCCACGCTGGGCCAACTGGCGTGCGTAGGTGGGGAAGGGCTTGCCCGCGTTGGCCTCTTCGTCGCGCCACTCGGCCAGCAAGGTGGCTGGCAAGGCTGCCTCGTCCAATAGGCTGCCGTCTGGCGCGAAACCGAAGTGCGCCAGCGTCAGCGGCGTCTTCTTGCCCACCTTCACATGCGAGAGGTCGTAGTACCAGATGCGCTCGGTCTTGCGGCCCTTGGTGAAGAACAGCAGGTTCGTCTTCACCCCCGCGCCCGCGGTGGAGAACACGCCGCCCGGCAGGCTGACGATGGCCCACAGGTCGCACTCGTCCACCAGCTTGCGCTTGGTCTCGACGAAGGCTGTCTCGTTGGTGCGGAACAGCAGGCCTTCGTCCAGAACGACGGCGCAGGTGCCCTGCGGCGCCAGCTCCGCCAGGATGTCCTGCATGAACAGCACCTGGGTGGCGCCGGTGGCGAAGGCGAAGTTCTTCTGTGCATCCTGGCCTTCTTTGCCGCCAAAGGGCGGGTTGGCCAGGATGACGTCGAACTGCTTGGGCGCGTGGTCAAACAGGGCGCTGTAGGTGGCCTTGCGTGTCAGCGAGTTGCCGTGCCACAGGTTGGGCTGGTCGATGCCGTGCAGCACCAAGTTGGCCAGCGCGATGGGGAACACCAGGTTCTCCTTCTCGCGGCCGAAGAAGGTGTCGTGCTTGAGCGTGTCGATGTCGGTGCCGGCAGCGCGCTGACCCAGCTCGCGGTACATGTGCTCGTAGGCAATCGCCAGGAAGCCGCCCGTGCCACAGCAGGGGTCGTACACCGTCTGGCCCAGCTGCGGCTTCACGGTGTGCACCATGGCGCGGATCACCTCGCGCGGGGTGAAGAACTGGCCGCCGTCGGAGTTCTTCTCGCCCATCTTGAGCAGCAGGTCTTCGTACACCTGCGACAAGGTGAAGAAGTGCTGGTCATCGATGTGGTCGATGTTGATCTCGTGCACCTTGTCGAGGATGTCGCGCAGGTTGGTTTCCGAGTCCACCCGCACCTTCTCCACGGCCGTCATGGTGCGGCCGATGATGCGCTGCTTGGGTGTGGCGCCGGGCATGGGGATGCCGGTCAGCGGGTCCACGTCCAGGCTGTGCAGGTGCGGCAGCAGCTCCTTGTTGATGAACTCGAAGAGCTTGCCGTCGCCGGCCGTGAACAGCTCTTGCCGTTTCCAGCCGTAGGGCTGGCCTTCAGGCGTGGTCGGATGACGTGCCCGCTCCGCGTCCGTCTTGGGCCATGGTGCGGCCCAGTCCTGCCAGCGGTAGGGCGCACGCAGCGCCGGGGTGAACTTGGCGCCAACCGCTTCGGCCTGCTCCTGGTCGCGCGCCTCCTGCGCGTCCAGGATGCGCAGGAACAGGATCCAGGTCAGCTCCGGCACGTACTGCAGCGCGCTCGCGCAGTTCGAGCGGCGCATCACGTCGCAGATGCTCTTGACGAAAGCCGAGAGCGATTGGGTGGAAGCGATGGCCTTGGGGGCTTTGTCGGTGTTCTTGGTGCGGGCCATGGTCAATGTGCAAAGGCTTGGGCGAGCAGGCGTTGGGGTAGGCGATCCAGTTCCTCGCGCTGAGCGGTGTTGGCCGCAGCCAGCGCTTCGACTTCGCGCAGTGCGTCGTGCGCGCGGCGGGCAATCGCCACCTGCTGCTCACGGCTGGGTGCTGGGATCTCCAGGGCGTTCAGCAGGCCTCCGTTCAGGTTGGCCTGGTTGCCGCCGCGACCCTCGGACAACGCGCGCAGATCGAAGTAGCTCGCCATAAGCCAATGAAACAGATAGTCGGGGTGCCAGGTGTCGTTCGGCAGGATTGCAAAGCAGGCTTGATTGGTGGTGGCGGGCACTTTCAGCACGGCCGACTGTCCTCGTGTCTTGCCTTGGCCGTACATCGCGACCAACACTGTCTCTGGCGGCAGCAAGTTCAGCGAGCACTCTTTGAGCGCCTTCGCCGAGATCGCCTCTTCTGTTTGCGTGATGGGCGCAAACGCGACTTCGCCGGTCTTGATCCACGGGATATCAGCGGGCGACCAATACTCCTTCACGCCACGCGCTGGAGTGCTGCCGCTTGTCGTTGGAGCGTGATCACCAAGCACTTTGGTTGGGGCGCCTGCAACGGCTGCAAACACCTCTGCGAGCACGCAGAGCCGAAGCCGCGCGATGTCGTCAGCTTGATCCAAGCTTGCCTTGCGAGCGGCGTCGGCTTCCGCGAAGAGTACGCGAAGTCGCTCTGCGACTATCCGCTGCTCCGGCAGCGAGGGGAGATCTATCGGAATGGTGGCGATCACACCTTGTCCGATGTTGCGCATCGATTCGCTTGTTCCGGTGGCGAAGTGTTCAATGTGTCGCCTTGCCTTCGGCGAACGAAGTGCGAACAGAAGGTATTCCTTGGCTACCCGCGATTCGTCGACGACAAGCCTCAACGTCTTGTCAGAAAGCAAACGAAGTGGGTAGTCCCGGTCTACCAAGACGACCGCGCCGACAAATTCTTTCGTGTTTGCACGCGAGATCAGTAGATCGTCTTTGCGCACACGGTGATGGGGCTCCGGCTCGTACTGAACCTTCAGGGCCTTTGCTTCGTGCGGAGCGAAGTCGGACCAAGTCACCGCGCTGACCTTCAGCACACCAAACTCGTCAGGCCTTGCTGGTACCTCAGCTGTCTGAAAGCTCCTTCCCGCCTGGATATCGATGAGCAATTCGCCTAGAGTCAGTTGAGCGGTCATGCGCCAAACAGCCTTCCCTTGGCATCACGCACCACATCCGTAGGCTTGCCCAGCGCACGCAGTGCCCCCAGGCCCCCGGCCAACTTGATCTCCGGCACCTCCCACAGCGCAGGTGTCTCGAGCGCATCCGTACCGCCCACCGCGAACTGGTGGCCCAGGCCCTGGATCACGATGGCGGCCTTGGGGTCCATGCTGTCGAACCAGGGGCGCTGGCTGCGGATGAACAGGTCGCCGCGCTCAGGGCGGCGCAAGGCCCGCGCGCGGTACCCGTGGTGGCCAAAGAAGTCGTAGAGGTCGAAGTCGGTCATCTGGTCGATTTCACGGATCACCTCGGGGCTGAAGTTGTCGCCCAGCAGGTGGTCGATGAGATTGCGGCGCTTCTGGGTTTCGATCCACAGCGCGCGGAAGTCGTCGAGGTTGTGCGCTTCAGCGATCACGCGTTGGATCACTTCACGCCGGTACTCGTCAACGGGGATGGGGGTGTCGCGGCCGTCGCGCCGGCTAAGAATGAAGCGGCCTTGCGGCGTGATGCTTACCCGCTGGCCACCCATCTCACCCACGGCCGGGCCATCGCCATCACCGCCCCCTTCGCCACCGCCATCACCTCCACTGCCCTTGCCGCCGCCGCCACCCGGCCGCGGCGGCTTTGTGATGAAGTCGGTGCCAAAGAGCTGGGTGACGTCGGTGTAGTCGTAGAGCCAGAACTTGTACTTCTGCGTCTCCTCATGGATGCGGGTGCCGCGGCCGACCATTTGGTAGAACTTGATCGGCGATTGCAGGTAGCGGAAGAACACGACGGCGTTCAATCGCTCGATGTCGACACCGGCCTCCAGCAGGTCGACGGTGCAGGCCACGAAGGCGCGCTCGCCCGAGCCGCGCATGGGTTCGATCAGGTCGGCGCCATTGTTCGGGCCGCCCATGCACTTGAAGGCGTAGTAGTCCTTCGGGGTCTGGCCGTTTGCCTTGCACCAGCGCACGTACAAGTTGTTCATCTGCTGCACCACGCGGTCGGCGTGGATCTCGCGCGTGCAGAAGATGATGACCTTCTGCTCCGGGCCGCCGTTGTCGCACAGCAGCTGGAACAGGTCGGCACACATCTTGGGCGTGCGCAGGTCAATGAACAACTCGTTGTCGAAATCCTTGCCGGTGTACTCGTCCTTTGTCAGGTCGTCCTCGGTCAAGGGCAGACCGGTCTTGATGTCTTTCACGCCAGCGTCCAGGACTTCCTTCTTGGTGAAGGTGGCGCTGTCGATGCTGGCTTTGCGCTTGACGATTTCGCAGGCGGCCAGGTAGCCATCTTCCTGCGCCTGGATCAGCGTGTACTCGTACACCGGCTCACCGAAGTACCCGCGGTTGTTGGCCGTGATCTCCAGGTCTTCCTTGGACGCTTTGTCGGACTGCTCCAGCTTGCGCGGTGTGGCCGTCAGGCCGATGTGGATGGCGTTGGGGTTGCGGCGCAGTACCTCCGACCACCGGCCCCAGGCCGAGCGGTGGCACTCGTCAACGATGATGACGCTGAAAGCGTCCTCGCCGTAGTGCTCGGTCAGGAAGCTGGCGAAGCCTTCGTCATCGTCCAGGCCCAGGGTTTGGTACGTGGCGATGTGCACCCGGGCGTTGGCAGCAGCATTGCCGCCTTTCTCGGTCTTGACGATTCGCGCGTTGTCGCCAAACGCCGCCTTGAGCTTGTTGTAGGCCTGGCCGCGCAGTTCATCGCGGTCGCACAGGAACAGCGCGGGCTTGGGCAACTGGCCGGCCTGCGACATGCGCCAAAGCAGATTGGTGGCGATGATGGTTTTGCCCGCACCGGTGGCCAGTGTCAGCAACACGCGAGGGGCCTTGCCCGCCTGCTGGTCGGCCAGGATCTTCTCGAAGGCGGCGCGGATGGCTGCGTCCTGGTAGTAGCGGCTGGCTGACCAGGCGGGGCTGTCGGCCTGGAACAGCAAGGCTGCGGCGGGCTGCGTGAGATCGAGCCCGCTGTCCTTGGCAAAGCGCGCCGTGAGGGCTGCGTGCTCGGGGAAGTCAGTGAAGGGGCTGGGGCCGGTGATCAGCTCGGTGAAACGGTCGTATTCGCCGTACTTGTGGCCGTTGGTCGCGAAGACATACTTCACGTCGAACCGCAGGGTGTCGGCGTAGCCGCGGGCCTGTTGCATGCCCGTGAGCGGGTCATCGGCTTCCTTCTTGGCTTCAAGCACGGCCACCGGCATGGGCTTGGGGGCGCTGTCGAGCTTCACGCACAGCAGGTAGTCGGTCCGGCCAGGACCTTTGCGGCGCCGGCCTTTGGGGCCACTGGGCTCCACGGGCGGCGGGGTCAGGACCGTTTCCAGCGTGACGTGGTCGCGGCTGACGTAGCCCTTCGCCCGCAGGACGGGATCGATCAGGTGATAACGGGTGTCAGCCTCGTTCATGCTCATTCGATGTGCTCCCTGTCGACCATTGTCGAGGCTGCATCGGCTCTCGCAGCGCTGACCCGACGCCGAAGCAGAGAGGAGGCTGCGCCGTGAGGGCACTCAATCGCCGACGTTGCCGAAACGCAACATCATTGCCAGCCTGACAAAGCTGATGCCGCGCGTCGATGATTGTTGCGATCAACGCGCGACGAAGAGTATTTCGAGGTTATTTTGATACTCTTCCTGCGCACTTTGAAGTACTACCTGATCAGTTATCAACCCGAGAGGCATTGTTTTCTGCTTGGCAGTGCCGGCAGGGCCAGAAATGCACCTTGCCCAAAGAGCCAGATTCTCATTGCGCGGACGAAGAATTCGCGTAAAGTTCGTTCTGTCGATTCACACAAACGCGTGAGTCAACAGGATGCAAGACCATCGTTCTGCTACCGATTCGCCTCGGCAAAATCGGGATGTTGGAGGAATGCCTTATAAAGTAGGCCTCCACTGGCGTGACGATTTATTGCATCCATTCGCGCCCCGCCTGCGGGGATGGTTCGTAACCGAGGTAAAGCTGGAAACGGCTGCGCTTCGCTAACAGAGTGATTTCTCGCACTCGTTTCTCCCCGCTTGCGGGGATGTTTCGGCAAACTGTCGAAGTTGAGAAACTGCGTTCCTGCTGTACAAGGGCGCATAAGCTCCCCGCTCGCGGGGATGGTTCGTAACCGAGGTAAAGCTGGAAACGGCTGCGCTTCGCCAACCGAGTGATATCTCGCACTCGTTTCTCCCCGCCTGCGGGGATGTTTCGGCAAACTGTCGAAGTCGAGAAGCGGCGCTCCTGCTGTACAAGGGCGCAGTGTCCTCCGCCGTTAAGGCGGCTTAGAAGTAAACCGAGTCTGCCCCTGAGGCTCGCTGAAGTTGGCCGCCGAATAGGCGGCCTAGAAGGAAGTGTTCAGGCGCAAGCCTCAACACAGGGTTCGCCACCATCTTGGTGGCTTAGAAGAAAACGGTGCTCTGCTTCGGTAGCAGCGTCTTGTTCGCCACCACGCAGGTGGCTTTGTTCGACTCTCCACCTTCGGGTGGATTCACGGGGCAGTCCGATGGGCTGCCCCAATTTATTTGCAGAGGTGCAGCGGTTTGATTCGGCATCTTTCTGAGGTGCTGATCAGTCCCCTACTTCCGGGAGAGTGCTCGTGAGCCCTACATCGAACTTCCCTCAGTCTGTTTGGTCCTTCATCGGCGGGCCTCTCGAGAACTACGATTACTGGGCCAAGATCGTGCGGGTGGATGACCGCCTGCCCATGCCGGGGGGAGTCAAGGCCCCAGAAAATTTGCCCGGCGACTTTCTTCCTCGGGGCGATATTGAAGTACACCCCGGCGACTTCATTTTTGAAGGTGAGCGCCACCACGACCGTGCGCCCTACCGCTGGCTGTATCTCGTGACCTACTTTCACGACAACGGTGGGCTTGCTGTGCGCTACCGCAATTGGGGGCCGTTCAATGCAGAGCTGAAGTCGCTGGTCGCCGGCTGTGACCCGGACTTGATGAAGGGGGTCGGCGCCCTCGCATCGTGCGTCCGGTTCGCGCACGTCCGGCGACGCGGGGGCCTTGAGGCCATCCGGGCGCTTTCGATGGCTGCGGCATCCAACGATCTGATGTCACGGATTGCCCAGTCGCGATCTGCCCCCACGGCTCCATTGCTCGGTGCTGATGGGACGAGGTGAGACTTGCGCTGCAGATTCGTCCCACGGTGCCTTGAGGTTGTTGAGTGGGTGAAGCGCTCGCCGCTTCAATTGGCCAGCACTCTTCAATCGTTGTAGCGGCAGCGCTTGGCCTCGACGCCAGTTGCGGGCCGTTCGTCTCGCCTTACTGGCCCGCTGCTCGGACTGCAAGCCTGGGCAAGGCTCCACGCTCCGCCAGGAACTTCTTGGCCTTCGCGATGGTTGCGCCCACGTAGCCACGGCTTCCTGTGGCTGAGCTCAGGCTTTTGCCACGCTGCATGGCCGAGCGCTCAAGGCTGCGGCGAACCACAGACTCCGCCTCGCCGTTGGCCAGGCGCCGCATCACCATGCGCATGTCGCGTCCGCTCTGGGTGGTGTCAGCGCCCTCACGACAATTGCCTGACAACGCTGAAGGGGTATGGGTCGCTTCAGGGGTTTGCCGCAGGTCCGATTCTCCGCCCATGGACAGCACCCAGCCCTCGTTGAGCAGCTTCTGCAGGGTGGCTTCGTCGAAGTGAGGCGCGTTGTCGACGCTGACCAGCCGGGCCACGTACGCGCAGTCAATGTCATTCTTGTTGTTGACGGAGCCAGGCATCCGGCGCAGTTGGCGAGAGCTCTTGGCGGCCGGATCGCCACCCAGCAATGCGATCAGTGCGCGCTGGGCAAACAGGCGCTCCTGTGGCCTGAGATTGCGCGGCGCAAACGCCGAGACCTGGTAGCAGCCGGGGGAGGTTTCAACGACTGCAGAGCCCTTGGGAATTCGACTCAAGGCCGGCGCTCGAACATCGTCGACGAGGAGCAAAGGATGGCAGTCATCCTCGACGCGGAACATGGCCTCGGCGACGTCTTTGCTGTCCCCGAGGCATCGACGAAGGTGACTCGCCCAGCGCCAGGGCGCACCCCAGGTGCCTACCAACTCCGTAGTGAGCTGAGGCGCGGGTGCACCCCGCTCGCCGTCCGTCACCTTCCTGCGCAGGCCGAAGAGATGAATTTCCACAGGAGTTGCACTCCTGCTGAAGCCCCGGGCCAGGAACTCGACAAAGGCTTCGCAGTCTGCCAGCGCTGCTGGCACAGCGTCGGCCAGGTGAGAAACACGATGCGCTGCCCGCAAATGTCGATACTCGAAGCGCCCAGTTGACACGGTGGCGTCCAACGAACGCTTGGCCCGCGACTTCTTAGGGCGGCGCGTCGCTGCCGTGACCGCTGCGCCGAGCGATTCGATCACTTGAATTGGCGAGCATTGGCACTCAGCGGCGTAGCTCAATGGCCAAGTCACTTCAGTGCCGATGGCCTTCGACTTGCCCTGCGAGGTGTGAGCCTCTCGGATAACCAACCCCGCCGCCACAAGACGCTTGAGCGAACATTGCACCGTGCGAGGCGTGCGTTTTACTGCCAGCGCCAATTGCGCGTTGAGTAGGCGTACGACGGACTGCCCCGGAGGCAAACGCTGCAGCAAGGCTCGCAGCAGCAACACGTCAACCTGCTTCAAATTCGCAGCTCGATCAGCAATGGCAGTGGATGGGACTTCCTTGGTCATGACGCTAACTCCGGGCACACACCAGGCTGCACGGTGAGCAGCCCTCGGTATGACCGCATTGTCCCAGCGACTTGTCGCTCGAACCCTCCAAAACGACGCTTTGGCGGCAGTCCGTTTTAGACCCCTTCCGCTCGCGCGAATCTGCGAAGGGCATCCGATCCAGGGGTGCTAAACGGGACGTCAGGGTCGGCGCCGAGCAGACCAATGTGCCCGTTGCTTCACATGAAATTGTGAACTCTGAATAGTGTTATCAAGAACATACACAGCGGCCCCGCCCCCTGTATTCAAGCTCTTCGGTACAAGTTTCCTGATCTCAGCTCCAGTCGGATGCTTGCGATGTGCTTCGATTCGCATGGCTGGCTTGAACAGTCTCTGCGGCGTGAGCAGATTTCCTGCTGATGCCTGAGCGTCCAAAGCTGGGGACACTTGGTTTGCACCAAATTTTCTTTCGCTCATGGTTGACCCCATTTTGATCAACATGTGCATCACTTTGAAGTTGCTGTCATCGTTTCATCAACGAAGTCTCGCAGTTTGCGCACCTTTCGGAAGATTTGATGGTTAGCAGGGCCCCTGAAATGGACCTCGCCGTAGCGGCCCGAATTGGCTACGCGATCGTCCCGAGGTTGGCATCATGGACACAGCCCGATTCAACGGCACGCAACCCCTTAGGCCAACGTATCCATCATGAAATCACCGAACTCAATCACCTTCTCCATTCGGCCCTATCGGGCCAATTGCCGGTATTGGTCAAAGCTGATCCGCGCTGGCGCAGACCTTCCGCATCCGAAAGATGTCAGTGGCGCCGACAGCATTGCGGGACCGTATCTTCGCAACGGGGAAATCGACTTGTTCAGCGGCGATATTTTGTTCGAGGGTGAAGCCAACCACCCGCGCAAAACCCGCGGATGGTCGTATTGGGTCCACTACGTCAACGACCGCGGTGAGCTGATCACCGCAAAGGGCCGCTGGTCCGCGTTCAAAGCGGAGCTCAAGGCCGCGACTCCGGCCTTCCAGTCGGACATGCCCGACCTGCTGAAGGGATGCGGCGACCTGGCCGCGTGTGTTCGCTTTGCGCATGTCCAGCGCATGGGTGGCCTGGAAACGCTCCGTGCACTGGCGCAGGCGGTCGAAGCCAAAGCCTCTTTGAAGCGCATCGCAGCCCTGCGTGGCGGCCTCGAGCTGAGTGCGCGAGTGGGCACTTTCGACCTGTGTGTCGCTACCTGAATTGCTGGCGCCGCTCGCATACGGAGCCGAGCGCATGACGGTTGAGCTCCGTGGCGCGAACCCCAAGCCCCATCAACAATCCGCTGTATAGAAGGGCCACGGCGGCGCCAACACGCTTGGCAACCGCTACAGGCCGGTACAGGACGCGCAGCTTAGACGCCAAAGCGGGAGCGCCATACGGGCGATCTGGCGGCCACTGCTACATGGCTAGTCCAGCCAAAAGCAAAAGATGGGTTCAGTGACGGTCGCAATGGAGCGCGCGCGTGGCGCAGAGTGCCCTACTCGCGCCGCGGAATTCGATGCCGACGCACCTTGACGAGAGGCGAGACTCATCCGTCCTGATTGCGAAACCGCGCGCCTGTCCACGCGCATTGACGACCAGCGCGTTTGAGGGCAATACTTTTGCAACACCGCAAAGTTCCCCGCCACGCATTTCATGCCACGCCCTCGTCGTAAAACCGAAGTTGCGACCATCAAGCTCACGCCTGAGGTCAGGCGTGCGTGGGAGGCTGCGGCTGAGTTCGAGCGCCGCTCGCTGGCCAACGTCTTCGAGGTTGCCATCCTTGAGTACGTCAGGCGCCACCATATTGCTGTTCCTAAGGGTGCCATTGCGCTTGCTACGAGAGATATTGCGGGGACAGACAAAAATGAACCGCTCAGGGAAGAGAACTGATGTCGTCAACCCCGCAACACGGTTTGCTTACAAGGCTTCTCGACTACGTTGTCGAGCAAGGCAAGGAAATCGACCCGCGTGCCTATGTGCTCACAGGCTCTTCTGATTTCAGGAGGTTTCCCAAGGACCTCGCAGGGCTGCCCGGCGTCGAGCTTGATCGCAAGGTCGAAGGCGACCACATCTGGCTGCAGGTGGCTCGCCTGGAGTCAAAGTCACCGCCGGCTCCGGACGACCAGGCGCGCCCGTACATCACCTTCTCGGACGACCCGAGCGGCCCGTCGCCTGCCATCAACGACATGGCGCTCAAGCACCGCCTGGTGACCGACCGGCGCTCGATGAGCGAGGAGGCCGCCGCCACGGGCGACCAGCGCCGGCGCGAGCGCATCACACAGGCCTTGGCGCAATACACGCCGCTGTGGCGAGCCTGGGCCGAAGGCGAGAAGCCCCGCCGACGGACCATCTCCCTCTACGGCGACCTCTTCATGCTCAAGGGGCGCCTCGAAGCCGAAGAGTCCTCAACACCCTCGGAGCTCGTCTGGGGCATGGGCGTGTCGGCCTGGAAGTTCTCGGGAACGCTCACCGACAACGGGAACGGGAAGTCGGTCAGCATCGACTACCAGTACCCGCTGCTCACCCAGGTCGTCGAAATCGACCTCGATGCACAGACGCACACCATCTCGGTGAGGCCTCGCGCCGTCGCCCCGCGCTTGGAGTTCGACGCCTTCGGTGCTTGCCAAGTCATGGGAGCCGCTGAGGTCGAGAAGCAGGCGAAGGTGCTGTTGGAATCTGACGCCGAGCGCCCGCTAACGCCGTTCGACACCAGCAGCTTCGAGCCCATCTTGAAGCTCGCGGCCGGCAATCTCGACCGGGCGGGCCGATACGATCCCGGCTTCCAGGGCTTGCCTACTCCTTCGGAGCACCTCGTGGTGACGGCAGGCTGGGTGATGCTCGTGCGTCCACGCTCAGCCAACTTCTTGGTCGAAGACATCCGGCGCCTCAAGGGCCGATTGCTCTCAGGCGACACGATTCCGGCCGGGCCTGCCTGCTTCGTCACGCCGCCTTCGGACGAGGTTGTCAAGTACGATGCCATCTCGTTTCGGGGCCTGTGCAGCGGCAGCCGCTCCAAGGGCGAGCCGCGGGAGCTCTACTTCCCGCTGCCCTACAACCAAGAGCAAGAGACCATCGTCGAGATGCTCGAGCGCGCTCCGGGCGTCTCGGTCCAGGGGCCACCGGGCACGGGCAAGACGCACACGATTGCCAACATCATCTGCCACTACCTGGCCACGGGCCGCAAGGTGCTCGTGACCTCCAAGGGCGAGCACGCGCTCTCGGTCCTGCAGGACAAGATTCCAGAAGAAGTACGACCTCTGACGGTGGCCCTGCTCTCAGGCGACAAGGAGGGGATGCGGCAGTTCCAGGCTTCCATTGAAGCCATCATCCACAACCTCTCGCAGCTCAACACTCGGGTGACCGAGGACGAGATCGAGCGCTGCAAGCAGCAGATCGACGCTGCCCACGCTGAAGTCGCCAAGATCGACAAACGAGTCGACGAGATTGCCGCGCTGCAGCTCTCAAGCATCGAGATTGATGGCGTGCAGATGCGAGCGCAGAAGATGGCCGAGCTCGTGGTCTCTGGCCAGCAAACGCACGGGTGGTTCGATGACGAGCTCACGCTCGAGCCTGAGCACGCCCCGCCGCTCTCAACCCTCGAAGCGCAAGCCCTGAAGGACGCTCGCCGGCGCCTGGGCGCAGACCTCGTCTACGCAGGCGTTCGGCTGCCCTCGAGCTTCGAGCTGCTGCCCAGCGAGGAGGTAGCCAAGCTTCACGACGCGCTGGTGGGCATTCGAGAGATCGACGGCGCCGAGGCCGACGGCAAGTTGCTCGCACTGCGTGCCTTGACGTCAGATGTGCTTGAGGAAGCTCGCAGGATGCTCTCGGCTGTGGAGCTTGTGCTGAAGACCGTCCAGCAGCTCGAAGAACTGGAGTCACCCTGGGTCTTCGAGCTGCGCGCCAAGTGCCGCCGGCCAGACTTCGTGAGTGAACAGGAGGCCCTCAAGGCGTTGCTCACCGAGGTCGACGAGCTGGTGCAGGCACGCGCTGCGTTCCTGCAAAGACCGGTGGCACTGCCCTCGGCAGCGCTGGGCAACCCCAAGGTCACGCAGGCCATCGAGCGGGCCAAGGAGACGGGCAAGCCCTTTGGGCTGATGAGCTTCGGGGGCGGGGACTTCAAGGATTTGGTCGCCGCCATCCGAGTCTCAGGTCTCGCGCCGCAACAGAAGGACGATTGGGTGCATGTGCATCGCTATGTGCGTCTGCACGAGCGGGTGTTGTCGTTCTCAGTTCGCTGGAACCAGTTCGCGCGCGAGCTCTCGGTGCCTGAAATCAAGGCGGACGTGGAGGCACTGCGCTCGACCGAGCAGCTTGCGCTGGCGGCCAAGCGTGCCCATGAGCTCGCCACCAACCACGATGCGCACCTGCCGCGTCTGGCCGAGACGGTGTTCCGGGACGCTCCGAAGAACGAGCTGCTAGGAGGCTCAGCCCAGCTGCAAAAAGTCCGCGAGCAGCTTCGACGCCACCTTACAAGGGCAGAGCTCGCGAGTGCTGCAGCACAGCTGGCTATCTTGCAAGAGAAGCTCGCCGGGACCAATGGCCCCGTCGTTGAGCGCCTGCGAGGCTTCATCGACGGCCAGCTGGGCAATCCCGAGGTCGCGACCGAGCGAGTGGTCGCCCAGTATGCAGAGCTCATTGGCGAGCTCAAGCGTATCGAGTCGCTCTCGACAAGCCTGGCCAGCGTCAACGACCTGTGCAGTCGCATCGAGCGTGGTGGAGGCCAGAAGTGGGCAGCTCGCCTGCGTTCGCAGGTGCTCAGCTCCAGTGGTGACGACGAGGCGCTGCCAGTGTCTTGGCGCGAGGCCTGGAACTGGGCGCGCATCAAGAACCACCTCGCCGGCATCGAAGCGAGGGAGGAACTGCTGACGCTCTCGCAGCGCCGCAGGGACTTGGAGAAGGTGCTCGCGCAGCAATATGAGCAGCTCGTGGCCAAATCGGCCTGGCTGCAGACCAAGGCGCAGGCCTCGGCCAAAGTGCTCTCCGCGCTGGAGAGCTACCGCGTCGCCATCCGAAAGATTGGACAGGGCACAGGCCCCAACGCCACGCGCTACCGGCGAGACGCTCAGAAGGCCATGGTCGATGCGCAGGGGGCTATTCCGTGCTGGGTGATGAGCCACGCCAAGGTTTCGGAGAGCATGCCCGCGCAGCTTGGTGTTTTCGACCTGGTCATCGTCGACGAGGCGAGCCAGTCCGACCTCTGGGCCCTGCCCGCCATCTTGCGCGGCAAGAAGATTCTGGTGGTGGGCGACGACAAGCAAGTCTCGCCCAGCGGCGGGTTCATCTCGGCAGCCAAGATACTGGCGCTTAGAGAGCGCTTCCTCTCCGACCAGCCCTATGGCCGCGACCTCACGCCCGAGAAGTCGCTCTACGACATCGCCTCGACCGTGTTTGCGGCCGAGCGCGTGATGCTCGCCGAGCACTTCCGTTGCGTGCAGCCCATCATCGCCTACAGCAACAAGACCTTCTACAAGAACCAGATTCGGCCTTTGCGTGTGCCCAAGGCGTCTGAACGCATCGACCCGCCGCTCGTGGACGTCTTCATCGAGCAGGGCGTTCGGGACACACGGGATGTCAACAAATTAGAGGCCGATTTCATCGCCGATGAAATCGAGGCTATCTTGCGTGACCCGAAACTTCGAAATCGCACCCTCGGCGTCGTGTCTCTCTTGGGACCGGACCAGGCGAAGTACATCTACAACCTTGTGGTCGGCCGCGTGGATGTCTCGGAGCTTGAGCGCCGAAAGTTCGCTTGTGGTGACGCGTATGTCTTCCAGGGCAGTGAGCGCGACATCATGTTCTTGAGCATGGTCGCAGACCACTCCAAGCATCACGCGCTCTCGGGCCAGCTGTTCGAACAGCGCTTCAACGTTGCAGCCAGCCGGGCACGCGACCGCATGTATCTTGTGCGCTCGGTCAAGCTCGGTGAGCTCTCACTGAGCGACGTGCGCCGCACCCTCGTCGAGCACTTCAGCTCCCCGCTGGAAGACACCGAAGCCGAGAAGACGCTCATCGACCTGTGCGAGTCGGGCTTCGAGCGCGACGTCTACTCCGCTCTGGTCGAGCTTGGCTACCGGGTTACGCCGCAAGTGAAATCGGGCGCTTACCGCATCGACATGGTGGTCGAAGGTGCCAACGACACTCGCCTTGCCATCGAATGCGACGGCGATGAGTTCCACGGGCCTGACAGGTGGCCGGCCGACATGCAGCGGCAGCGCATCCTTGAGCGAGCCGGATGGATCTTCTGGCGGTGCTTTGCGTCAACGTGGTCGCTGCGCAAGGACGATGTGCTGACGGAACTCCGGGGACGGTTGCATGCAATGGGTATCGAACCACTAGGAGCCCTTGCGCGCGTGCCGACGGTGGTAGAGAGCCGGGATTGGCCTCCGGCCACTGCGCCTGCCGGAGAGGTTCGTGCTGCGCAGGCTGTAGACGAAGCGGAAGATGCGGCGTCGGTCTAGCAGTTTCCAGTGACCAGTCTCCATTCCAGTTCTCGCCGATCACAACTTCGCTGACAACCAGGCAGCCCAGGAGGATTACTGGCGACCATCGGTGTCGAACTTGGGCCAGTGCATCCTTGATAAGTCAAGATAGGCGTACAACCCGGGCAGCGACCGGCAGGTACAACCATCGTTGACTTACAGGCTTTCCGGTCGCAGCAAGGATGGCTTGAGCATAGGAGTCAAGTTGAGGGCCATGCTCAGTCACGAGGTCCTCGTCCCTTGCGGCACTACCCGGGTTTGATTTGTGGTCAAGGAGAATCCAGCCTTCTGGAGTGTCCAACAGCATGTCGATGCGACCCCGGATTCGCGTGCCGTTCGGGCCAGCAGATTCAATAGGCACCTCGATATGTACGGGGCTGCTAGGCCAGCGCTTGTTCAGCCATGCCTGGAACGCTTCGATTTGGGCGCATACGGCGACCTTGTCCACCGCGTGCACAACGGCCCAAGTCGCCAAGATGCGCTCGACCTCCGGGGCTTGGACGCTGCCAAGCACGCCTGATCGTGCGATGCACAGGTGGAGTGCTGTGCCCAGCGATGCCATGTCCGGCTTTCCTGCCAGGCTCAGCCTGACGCCTACGACATCGGTATCGATGACCTTGAAGCTGCCGCCGAAAGCGGCGCTGGGTCGATGCCACAGCGGCTCACCCTCAGTACGGGGCCGAGGGATGAACCAGTGGCAAGTCTCACGAGCCCTGACGGGCGGCTCGACGGCGCAATCCTCCTTGCTCCACGTCTTTGTCAAACGGGAGAGCTGCCGGCCGTCGGGGAGTTCCACACTCCCGGAATCTCCGAACAGCAGGTTGGACGCGCCCTGGACTTCTTCAATCCAGGCTCGTCCAGGTCCGCGAGACCGAACGAACGAGACTGCGACGTTCATGTCGCGGGCTCGGGTGAGGCCCACATATAGAAGGCGCTTGTTTTCCGCCATAGCTTCGGCCTGCATGGCTTGACCAGCGACGCTACCCTCGGCGTTAGCGGCCGCCTGTGGCTGGGACCGCTTGCCCCAGGTCTTGAGCCAGCAGTGGACGAAGCGGTTGACCAGCGGCTGTTGCGGGTCGAAGGCACCGACCGTCCTCGCGCGAACGCCCCAGAGTGAACTCCGCGCTGTCGCGTCCAGGCTTGTCAGCACGACGACGGGCCACTCCAAGCCCTTGGCTCCGTGGTACGTCAAGACCGCGACCGAGTTGTCTGCCGAGGTCGCCCGGTTGTCGTCCTCTGCGCCGGCGAGCTCGTCCAGCCAACGCAGCATGCCGCTGACGGTTGCCGGCCGCTTCGCAGCAGCGCACTCGTCCTCGAAGGTCTTGCCGAACTCGACCAGCGCTTCGACATTGGCTAGGCGGTTGCGGCTCTCGTGAGGAGAGGCCGACCATTGGCCGACCAGGCGCGCGACCTGGGATTCAGCGGCGGCAAGTCGCAGCGCCTCCTGTGGTGTCAAGGCGTTGAGCGTTGGGCGCAGCTCTTCCAGTCGAGCCAGAAGCGGATGCGCGTTGTCGCCGGTCGTCTTCCACTCATGGGACTTGGCTCCATCGGTGGCAAGGTGCCGCAGCCGATCTTGAAGCCATGTTTCGACCGGTATGCCGTCAGCCAGGGTGAGAACCAGCGCCGTCGCGACCGTGTCGGTCGGGTCGTTCAGGCGCCGCAGGCATGCCATCACGTAGATGGCCTCGGCAGTCCCCAGCAGGCCGGAGCGTGGGCTGGCTGAAGGGATGCCCCAGCGGGTGAGTGACGTGACGGCAAACTCGACCTGGTCGTTATAGCGGCAGAGCACCCCGACATCGCCGGCTTGAATCGGTCGCAGCTGTTTGGTGTCCTTGTCCTCGACCTTGACGCCTGAAGCCAGCAGTTCGCGGACGGCTTGTCCAAGGCCCAGGTAGTCCGAGTCGTTTCGGCTGCTCTCGAAGTTCCAGTTCAGGAGGGCTGCCTGGTCCGGGATGTCTTTTCGCAGCGGTTGCAGCTGAACCTGCGCTGGAGTCAGGTCGGGCTCGAACGCAGACCTAAACACGCCGTTGGTGAGCGCAACGAGGCCCTCGACCGAACGCCTGGAGGTGTCGAGGGCCTTCCCAATGGTTCCGCCCCAATCCTTGATGGCGCCCAGGACGCCTGCGATGAGGCTCGCGTCTGTGCCGCGGAACCCGTAGATGGCCTGCTTGGGGTCGCCGACCCAGACCGACCGCTTGGCCAGCTTAGCTAACTCCACGAAGAGCGCCAGCTGAAGCGGGCTGGTGTCCTGGAACTCGTCGACCATGATGAGGTCCAGCTCGGCCGCCAGGGCTTCGCGGACGCTGGGCTTTGTCCTCAGCGCCCGCAGCAGCAGAACCTCCTGGTCGCTGAAATCAACGGCGCCCAGGGCCTTCTTGGCCTGTTCGTAGGCGTCGAGAACGTCGGCGGCCAGGTTGAAGACCAAGTCCAGATACCGGCGAACCTCCGCATGAAAGGCTGGGTGCGACTCGTGGGCTTGAGCGGCGGCCTTCAGCGGGGCGATGAGGTCCTTCACCTTGGCGCCTGCGTCGAGTCCAGCCGCCCCAATCCAGTCTGGCCAGCTCCAGCGGCCGCTGCTGAACAGTCGGTCCAGCTTCTGCAAAGCGTCGAGTCCCTTGAGCAGGTTGTCGGCAATCTTTCCGCCGGCAGCTTGGGTCTGTTCGATGTAGGACACGACGTCCTTGTTCGCCTTGCTGAGCGCAGCGCTCAGCGCCGCGGTCGGGTCTGGTCCTGCGGTCGGAGCAGGCCAGTTCGCGAGCATCGCGTCTGCGTTCTGGGCGCCCATCGCGCGAAGCGCCGCTGGTGTGATGTCATTGTCGAGCGCGGCCTTGACGACGGCCTCGACGTTCTTGGACCAGTCCGCTTGCTCGATTCCGAACCGCTCGGTCAGCCAAACCAGCTCCGCTTGCGCGGCGGCATCCATGGACTCGGCCAGGGTGGCTTTGAGCAGTCGCTTGGACTGGCCTTCACCCAGGACGGTCTGGTCGGGCGACAGACCCAGCTCGAAGCAGAACCGCTTGAGCATCTGGCCGCAAACACTGTTGACGGTGCCCAGGCGCGCTTGGCCGATGGCGGTGGCCAGGTCGATGCGTCCCTTCTCAAGGAGCCAGGAACGGGCGCGCTCTCGCAGTTCGGTGGCGGCCTTCACCGTGAAGGTGGTCGCCAAGATGGCTTGCGGCCGTGCGGCACCGGACTCGAGCGCTTGGGCGAGGGTCTCGGTCAGCTTGTAGGTCTTGCCGCTGCCCGCGCCTGCGCTGATGAACTCGATGTTGTTCATCATTCCCAGCCTCCCAGCAAGACGAGGTGGTCGCCGTCGAAGCGGCTGTTCGGTCCCTTTACTGGAAGCGTTCCATCGGGCCCGTTGAAGTCATCTGGTGGGTCTACCGGAACGACATCGATGACCCCGGCGTCCAGTTGCTCCTTGCGCCAGTTCCAAGTCGCACGCGCCTGGTCCAGCAGGGTGGCGACGGTTACCCCTTCTGGCGGCCGCCTGACCTGCGCCTTCGGGAAGATGTCTGCTGCTGTGATGTAGAGCGCGCCGCTCTCCAAGATGAAGTAGCCGAGCGCGGCGGGTGCGGCCCCGTTCTTTTGCTCGACGAGGCTGGAGTAGAGCGCGAGTTGCAGGTGCTCGCCGGAGCGAAGCAGCGAGGCGTAGTAGTTGTCGCTCCGCCACTTCATGTCGAGGGCGACGGTTCGCTTGTCATCGAGCGTGACCAGCAGGTCAATCTTGCCGACCAGCGGTACTGCACCCAGGGTTCCGGAGAAGGCGACCTCGGTCTGAACTTGAGTTGCCCCGGCCGACCTCAGATGGTCGAGCAGGCTGCAGATGGCGCCCTCGCAGACCTTTCGGAAGTGCTGCTGGCTGACGCCCGCGCCCTGCATCAGCAGGACGGCGCCTTCGGTCTGCAGGAGCGTGTCGGCCTCGGCGTGGAACCACGCGACGGCGTCGGGGTTCGACCAGGTCAGTGCATCGGGATGCTCGAAGAGTTTCTCGAACACACGGTGCGCAAGGATGCCGAGCAGGCGGTTGTCCTCCTCCACGGTCAGGACCGAGGTTGGCTCCAAGCCCGCCACTCGCTTCAGCACGAAAAGCGCAGGGTCGTTGAAGAGCTCGTTGAGCGAGGTGAAAGACTGCTCGGAGCCACCAAGCGGTACGGGCTGCGGGAGTTGGACTTGTTGAGGTGACGTCGGCAAAGGCTGCGGTGCCAGTGCTGCGGCGGTGGACCCGATGAAAGTGGAGCCTATCGCCGCATCAAGGTCGATAGCGGTGCTCTCGATTGCAGGCAGCAGCTTCTTGAGCAGTTGGCGAATCGGATGCACTTCGGCGCCAGGGGGAGGGCAGACAAGGACAAAGCGCTTGCGCGCTGCGAGCAGCGGGCGAAGCCACTGCGCGGCCAGCGATACCAGCTCGCGTGCCGGGTCGCGTAGCTGGACACCAAGCTGGGTGAGAGCTTCCACTTCGGACGGCGACCACGGAAGCGGCGACGGTAGGGCGGGGGTGGACGGCATCCACCAGACCACTTCGTCGGCGGCCTCTATACAGGCGGCCGGGGTGCTGGCAGACCGCATGCAGCCGACATGCGAAACCGCGGCGGGGTTAGTGGCCCCTGCAGGCGTGGCGTGGGCGACCAACTGCTCAATTTGCCGAGGCAGCACCGTCGCCAGGCCCTGGCTGGCGAGCTCGGTCAGCGCGTCGTGGACGGCTGCGCACTGACGATGCGCAGCCAAAAAGCTCGTAACGTCAGCGGTTTCACCCGTGAGGCGCGTCCGCATCGCTTCTTTCAATCGGTCAACCCGAGCGATGAGTGCGTCGACGGGCACACCGCTGTTGCGCGTCCAGCGCTCGGATTCCAGCCAGAAGGCAATTTCGTCGGCGACTCCCTTGGCGTCCTCTCCCGTCGCGAGCTTGGCCTTGGCCGAAGTCCAGGCCTCCCCTCCAATCCCGGGTTGCTTGGACACAGCGCGGGCGAGGATACCCCTTGCGCGGCGGCTGAACGGGCCGACCGGGTGGGTGAGGAAGTCCAGCAGCCGGTTGATGTCGAGGGGCGTCCAGCACAGCTCGAGGGCAAGGGGCAGGGCCTGAAGGGCAGGACGGAGCTGGCTAGGGTGTTCGAACCCACAGTTGACCCCGCCAGTTGCGCACAGGGACACGTCGAGGCCATCTCCGGCGTCCTCGGCCAGCACCAGGCGGTCGCCCGGCTCGTGCAAGTTGTGGGCGCTCAGCCAGTGCTCGGCGGTTGTGGCCGCGAGGGAGCGCGCCAACACGACGCTGCCGTCGGGTGCGCCCAAGTCGCCAGCCGGGTGGCCAGCCAGAACGGCCAGCGCCTGCTCCTGCACCTCGCGGAGGTGGCCTGTGCCTTGTGGTTCGGGGAGACGGACCTCAACGGCAGGCAGGAGGTCGAGCACTTGCCGCCAGAGGCGAGGGAAGTCTTCGGACGGGTCAACGAGGTGAACCGACTTGATGGGGCCAGGGCCAGACTCGCGCAGGGCTTGCACTACCAGCTGCAAACGCTCGGCCTCCCCGGGCGGGAGCTTGCCGGCGGCGGCCGTCTCGATGGCGGAAAGCTCCTGAATCCGCGCTGGGTGCGTTGCCTTCGCACTGCCGTCCCAGCCGCCGAGGCGCCACTCGTCTCGCCAAGCCAGGAGGCGCGCGGCGGTACCGATGCTGTCTACCTGCAGGGACTCGCTGTAGAAGCGGGAGCCGTTGTCGTGAGCTCGAAGCAGGCCGGAGTGGACCGCTACCCGCTTCGCGAACGAGGCCTCGGGCGCCGACAAGCCAAGGTAGGTCTCCAGCAGGGAGAGAAAGCCCAACCGGCCAACAAGAGGGCTGTTGAAGAAATTCGTCGGTGATGGGCCCTGGCGGGCGTCCAGGAACAGGCCAAAGGTGACGTGCATGCTGATATGGCTCCCATGACAAAAATCGAATGCAGGCGTTCTATTTCGCCTTGCTCACCTGCTCGAACGCGACAAGGCTATCCACGACTTGATCCGTGCCCAGAGGCTCTGCGAAGAGTGATTGGCCTCTTGCATAGCTGTGCTGGGCGCATAGTCAGCCACCTGGTTAACTGCGCTGGGCAGGGCGTTTGCTGTCTTGCCGAAATAGGCGGCTTTAGCCCTCTTGTCTCGACGACGCTCTGCTTCGACCTGGGCGTTTGACCAAGGGCCGGCCTCCAGCACACGGTTCCGGCGTATCACGTAGTGGGACCGGCACTTCTGGTTCCAGTTACCCACCGACGGATCAAGCGAGACCGACTCACCGTCGAATGTCATGCGCCAGTCTGTCGGCGTAAACGGCGTCACTACTCGGTCGCCACAGCCGCAGCAGCACGAGTGAACTGCGGTCGCATATTCCACCGATATGTACAGCACGCCGGGATCCAGCTCGCGGGGGGCATTGCGGACGAAGCGATGCTCAAGAGTCTGGTGACGCATCATGTCCGGTCTCCATTCAGCAGCATGCCGCCATCGGTGGTGTACGTGCTGTGGTGTTCGTTCTCCAGATCGCGGTAGAAACCTCGGAGCTTCTTCCACTTCACCACTGCTAGGCACGCGTTCAGGGCATTCAGGTCGGCCACCTGAATGTTGGACGCGTACAGGTCCTGGCGACCACCGCCGGCGAAGGAGATGCGCCCCTGGTGGATGTGTTCGCGCTTTTTGGGCGTGCTCGTCGTGACGCGCAGGATGCCACCGAGGCTGCCGTTCGTGAGTTCCAGGCCCATGCCAACGTCGATGAAGGGCACGCCAAGAGCCTCAAGCTTGGCCACGACGGAGCGCTTCTCCTCGCCGGCATCCATGCTGAGGAAGGCGAAGGTGATGCCGTCCAGCAGGCCGAGCGTCTCCGCCTGCATCTCCACAGGGTGTGCCTCGATGAAGCGGTGCATGCGCCCGTAGATGCCCTTCAGGTAGTCCACCTTCATCGGGGCATCCCGCAGCTCGTCCAGGGTCGGCGCACCGGGCGCACGAAAGGCGTTGTGCGACAGGAAGACGTCGGGGTCGAACAGGTGAATCTGCTTGACGGGCGTCTTCGCCACGAAGTCGAGGATGTAGCCGCCGGTCCCGCCGAGGCCGATGATGGCCACGACTTCCTGCTCAAGCTTGGCGGCCAGCGCGCCGATCCCGACGCGGCTGGATGCCGTGTCGAGGTAGTGGAAGACGCGGGCCTCCTCTTCCTCGTCGCCGCCACGGAACACGCGCGGGCTGATCCCCGGCTGCAGCACCGCAGCTGGCCCGGACACGATGGTCGCGTAGGTCGACATCTTGGCGTAGTAGTCCGGGTAGCCCAATTCGTTCGGCTTGCTGGAGAAGCTGAAACGTGCCTTGAGCCCGTGGCCAAGGTCGGTGTTCGGCTCCGCATGCGAGATCCCCTGCAGCCGCGTGCCGTCGGCATTGCAGGGGAAGTCGCCGTCCCAGTTGATGACGTGCGTCTCAGGCTTGCGGGTGCGGTCGCCGGCCAGGTCAAGGGCCGACGACAGCGTGCCAAAGCGGACCTCGCCCTGCGCGTTGACGTAGGGCACTTCCAGCATCACCAGGAGGCTGCCCTGGATGCGCATGAAGTAGCCCTCCGAACGAAGGCGGGCGAGATCGGGATTAAGACTGAACAGTGCGGGTGACATTGAAGATCGTCCCTTGCTTCTTGACTTCGACGGAGCCGCCCTCGCCGAGCTCGCCGGCGTGGGGAAGCGAGGCCGCATTGCGATAGGTCATCGAGAACTTGACGTTCGTCTCGCTGCCCGCGTTCGGGTAGTACAGCTTGACCACCTGCTCGAAGGTGACGTGCTTGTCCGGCACGGACTTCTCTTCAGAGTTGACCAAGATGACGTAGCCCGTCTCCGGCTTGGGCGCGGTGATGAAGCGCTCGATGCCCGGCGCGTCGAGGTTGATGCGGTCGTCCGGGTCGATCAGGCGGTCTTCACCGCCGCGAACTTCCAGAAAGACGGCTTCATCCGGCGCGGCGTCGGCGAGGTCGTAAAGGACACTGCCCAAGATTTCGGCGCGGCCCCAGGCCAGTTGGCGGTCGTTCATCGAGAACTTGAAGTCGCGGTCGGACTTGAACGCGATGAAGCGCTCAGCGCCCTTGCCGCGCAGGTCGAAAGTCTCGTCCAGGCGGACGTCCTCGAAGTCACCCGTGTCCAGGTAGGCGAACAGGATGTAGTCAGCGCGGTGGTCCAGGCCCGCGCTGGCCAGAATTTGCCGGCCGGTGGGAACCGGGTCAGGCACATCAATGTTGCGAAAGGTCAGCCCTTCCAGGGCAAACCGGAAGCGGTAGGCGGAAGCCTCCCTCAAAGCACGACCCTCTCGGATCGCATCACCAACGTCGTCGTAGTTCATATAGTCCTCGTGAGGTCTGTAGGAAGCTCCATTGCTGCCCTACACCCCATCAATCGGACCGACCTGACGTCGCCGGTAAATTTTTTTAGAAGACCTTCACCAAGGTCCCTTGTGGCACAGCGCCGCACACGAAGAATGCCGGGCAGTTGGGGCACGTCATGTCTGACGCCGCCGCTCGGAAGTTCCCCGCACGGATGTCGCCCAGGATGCCGCCCAACTTGAGCTGACTTTTGGTCAGTTGACTGGCCGTCAGCACCAGCGGTCTGGCATCGGCGTCGGCCAGATAGACCAGCTCCACGATTGCGTCCGGGAAGGCGGCACGGGCCGCAAGGACGAACGCTGCGGCGCCGACGTCCTTCCCTGCACTGCTGGTAGCGTGCCCGGTCTTAACCCGACGCAGCGTTCGAACGCCATTGCGCACCAAAACCTCGTCAGGCCTAACCTCAACCTCATGGTTGTCAAAGATGATTCGCAACGCGGTGGGAGCTTCCGCCAGAGCGCCGGCCCGTGACTCGAGGAAGTAGCCAAGCATCGACGACGCCATGGCACGGAATTCCTCAACGTAGCCGTGGTCATGAAGTCCATGGGCGACAAACGCCTCTGCAAGCAGCGCGTCGCACTGACCTGCCGAGATGGCGCCCTGGGCTATGACCGCCCTATAGACGTCACGGATGGCCTCATGCATCAACATGAAGGCGCTCACTCGTCGGCGGCCGCCGATCTGCAGCAGGTGCGTGTACAGGAACCGCCGCCCACATCCCTCATACAGGGCAATTGCCTCGGCGCTAAAGCGCGGCGTACCTGAAAAGTTCACCGGTATGTGCGCAACATCCGGGGCCGGCGGCAATACCGTCGATGGCGTGACCTGCTCTGGCTTGATACCGCCGATTCGTTCAAGGAACTTGGACAACGGTCTGGACGCGCCGTTGGACTTCGCCGTGGCGGCGTAGAACGCTAGACGGTCCCTAGCCCGCGACATTGCCACGTAGAAGAGGCACTCTTGTTCCTCGTTGTGCGCGGCTCGGGCAATTTCGTCTGGGCTGCCCTGCCCACCGGTGACCATGCCGTTCGGCGGCGGGCACTTGGAGGGCCGGATGGCGCCCGGGATCGAGTCCTGATTCACACCCACCATGTGGACGACAGGGAACTCGAGGCCCTTTGACCCATGGATAGTCATCAGGCGCACCGCGTCGATACCCTGGGCCGCGGCAGGAAGTTGCCTGAGGTCCCTGTCGTCGCGCAGGCGTAGGAGCCTCCGGACGCGGTCCGCCAAGCGCTGGATCGGGAGACCTTGGCCGTTGGGCTGGACCCGCACGAAGTTCATGAACTGCCAGATGGCAATACCTTGCGCCTGGTCGGGAACGCTGGACGACGAGGCAATGCGCGCCGCCAGTCTAGTTCGGTCGAGCAAGAGAGTCGCCAGCACCGTCCAAGGCTGGGAAGTGGCGGTGAAGCCGTCCAGCGCGGCCCCAAGTGCAGCCAGGGCAGCCTGCCCGCCTGGCGTGACGTCGGGTGCGCCTTGCCGCCATGCTCCAGGCTCAACTTCTGCACTGCGCAAGCGCTCAAACACGCGCACTGCGTCTTCAAGCGTCATCGCGAACTCGGGCCAGCAAGCGGTGCGAATCAGGCCCATTGCACGCCTGTCCACGAGGAGCGTCAGCACCGCAACCAGGTCCTTTATCTCGGTGCGCTCGAAAAGGCTGCCAAGGAACAGGACGGGTACGCCGGCACGCTCAAGCTCTTGCGCGGTATCGGACAGCCTGTCATTGCCTCTGCAGAGAATCGCCTGGTCGCGATAGCGGAACCCTGCTGTCCGGAACCTCTCGATGCTGTCGACGAGCGCCGGGGTCACGAGTGCGCCACCACCGACCGTGATGATTTCTGGCTTTGCGCCACCGGCGCCGCGGTCGGCTTTGAGCGCCGTGGCCCCGTCCGCTGCGCTCATGGTGGTCGCGAATGTCGAGAAGGCGCCGACGATTTCCGATGTGGAGCGGTAGTTGATGTCCAGGCTGTCGCGGACCCCTCCAACGAAGTCCTTGTTGCCGAACCGCTCCATGTTGAACGATGAGGCTCCACGGAAGCGATAGATGGACTGCTTGGCATCCCCAACTACCCACAGGTTCTCCCCGGTGGGCTTCAGGGCCGTGAGCAGCCGCACGCTGCTTCGATTCACATCCTGGTACTCATCGACGAGGATGTGGTCGTAGTCGCTCTGAAGCAGGGTCCTGACCGCTTCGTCACGCTCTAGGAGGAGCACCGGCTGCATGACCAAGTCGCCGAAATCGACGCACCCAGCGGTGGCCTTGAGCTCCTCGTAGAGCGCGTAGACCTTGGCAACCTCTTCTGCCTTCTCAGCTACTTCGAGGGCGGCCGGGTCGGCCGCCGCCGCGCGCATGTCCTGAGCCAGGTCGAGGTAAGCCTGGGGGCCAGTGACTTCATCTTTGGCGCGGGAGACCGCGGTGAGGATGTCGGCCACCGTCTGCGAGGGGTCGTATAGATTTCGGTAGTGCTTCAGGCCGAGCCGAGGGAACTCGTTTTCGAGTAACTCCACTGCCTCGGTGCGGTCCATCAGACGGGGGTCTTCGGGCAGCCCACACTGGTCATTGAACCGCCTGAGGATGTCTAGGCCGAAGCTGTGGAACGTGCCAATGAATAGCGCAGCCGCTTGCTGTGGGCGCTTCTGCGCAAGCCGCTCGGCCATTTCTCCGGCGGCCTTGTTCGAGAAGGTCAAGAGCAGGATGCGCCTGGGGTCTACGCCATCGTCGAGCAGGCTTTCAACGCGGGCCACAAGCGTGCGCGTCTTCCCCGTGCCTGGACCGGCCTGGAGCAAGAACGCAGCGCCGCGGTGTTCGGCCGCGGTTCTCTGCTTATCGTTGAGCGGGATTTCGACCGGTTCCGCCGCGACGACGTTCGGAACGGCAGGGAGCAACAGTGCGTCCAGCATCTGCTGCGCGACGACCTCGAACGGGGCCCCAAGGCGCGCGGCAATGTCGGAGCAGGTTTGGCTTTGGGCGAGATGCTGATCGACAACTAGGTGCCGAGGAAGAAGAAGTTCACGCGCAAAGAGGTCCATCTGGACCTCCCTTCGCTGGCGCCGGCTGTAGTCGACGACGCGGTCCATCCCGACAGGTGCCGCTTCCGAAGTACGAGCCGGGTCGATGTTCGCCGCGGGCAGAGCCTCTGCTTCGCCGTCACCCAGTTGTGCGTGTCCGATTTCGTGCGCTACCAGGAACGCCTGTTCGAAGGGCGACCCATTCTTCTCATGGACGATGAGGGAGACGTCGGGGTCAAAGTTGGCGCGTCCGCCATCGAGGAGCGCGCCACCTGGAGCGCAGCTTTCGACTTTGATGCCGAGGTCCTTGGCTATGCCGACAGCAAATTCATATGGTGACCACGGATTGCGTCCACGTTTAACGGCGGCGTCGTGCAGTCGCCGAGCGTGCTGCCTCCCCAGCTCAATGGGGTCCATGACTACTCCTCGCGGAGCAGGTTCGAAATCTGATTCTCATCGAGGCCAGCGTCTCGCAAGACCGTCTCGAATGACACCTTCTCAGGGGCTGTTGGCTTGACGGTCGACTTCCTCGCGCGTACAGCTGAGACCATCGGAGGAAGCGAGAGATACGAAAGAAGCGTCTCTGTCGATGTTTTCAATGCCTTCGCCACTGTCAAGGCCATGCGTCGGGGTAAGGTCGTTACGTCTATTCGACGTTCGCGGAAGGCAAGACCAACTTGCAACGGCAGGGAAAGCAAGTCGAATGCCGTCGTGAAGACCTTGGCTGGTGCGGCTTGCAACGCCTCTAAGGTGATCGAGTTCTCCCGAAGCCGCGCCATACCTGCAGCGACAAGGTCGAACTCTGCGGCACCAGGTGGGAGGTCGTCGTCGAACTCTCTAGTCAGCTCCATCGAAAGGTCTATCAGAGCGACGGAATGTTCTGGGTACAGGGCGAGGTATCGCTGCAGTACGCCGGCTCCAGGCTCGAAGTCCATGGCGAACGCACTCAGGACGTCATCGGCCGTGATCTGGGGACGCTGGGCCATCACATCTTCCCCTTGCGCTCGAGGCGAAGCTTTAGAGACGCATAGGCCTTGTCACGATGCATGCGAACGCTCTTTTCCGACCTACCCAGCGCCTTGCTGATGGACTCAACGGAGGGGTCCTTGGACTCAATAGGAACTTCTTGGCGCAGCATCACGACGATCCTCCTCTGCAAATCAGGCAGGCTGTCAATCGCATCGTCAAGGCGGAGCCGGTAATCTTTTTTGTCGAGCTCGTCGGCGTCGAACGGGTCGTACTTGACTACCGCTTCGACCTTGGTAGAGACCTCACCGTCCTCATTCTCGAGTTCGGCAGCGCGATTTTCGCGCTTCCAATGACGGGCATTCGCATCATGACGATCCACCGCGACCGCGTGATTGAAGTTGACCTCGTAGTAGTCGAGGCGGTCGTCGTACTGTTCCCGGTCGCTGAGTAGCAGGTCGATGAAGTGGTCTCGGACCTCTTCGCGGATGTTCATCCTGGTCAACGAAACCGTATCGCCGCCGGCGTTGGCAATTGACGGGACGCGGCGAATCAAGCGGACGAGAAGGTTATCGGTCAGCTTATCGCGGTGGGGCCCGGGTGCCGCGTTCCGCACAAAGTACAGCAGTGCCTCGGGGGAAACGAAATCGGGCTCTTTGGCTGACCACTGACTCGCGCGCCGTTCGAGTTCGGTTTCGCTGATTCCGGTGAGAGATTGAAGCTCGGCTTCGACTTCGTTTCGCCGGAAATACGGCGTACCGTCTGGCTTGTACTTGCGGAGAGGGCGTGACACGACTATTCCTCTGTCTCGTGCGCGTTTGGCCCTGTCTGTGAGGGCTCTTCTGAAATGTAGCAGCAAGACTTTGCTCCGCCTGAGAGCTCGGGACCCGGGTGTTGCAGCGCGAAATGAAAGGCATTTGGGGGCTGCGATTGGGGTCGTCGACGGTGACAGCTCGCACCTCCTCATGCGTCGGAACAAGGGGAGGCAGCTCTCAGATTGAGAACCTGCAGCTTCGATGACGTCCGGGGCGATGAGGTCCGCAGAGTGAATGCTTTGGGAGCGTCATTCGTTCAGCCAGTTGCCGGAGACTTCTTGGGTAAGTACTGCGCGATTGCTTGACGGTTCCGCAACGTGATCTGCTGAACCTCTGGCGGTGCTTCTTGGCCATCGAGCAATCCCAGCCGCTTGAGCGTGTAAAACAGTAGAGCTTGCCTGCACTCCAGCATTACCACCCCGTCGGTCATTCCATAGTCCAGCTCAATGACGCGCTGCGCCGCAGCCGGCAGCTCTGGGTTTGGGCTTAGCAGCAAGGTGACCATTCGATGCCACGCTTCGTCTTCGGCGTGACTGGGTCCAGTCTGGTCCGTCACGCGCGCGCTGAGCACACGAGCGATGACGAAGTCCAGGAACTGCTCTTTGCGGTGGCAGAACGCCCGGATATGCCAACGAAAACCATCGAACGCGATTGCATGGGGCGAAAGTTGACGCTCACCAGGCTCCTTTGAGGACATTGACTGGTAGTTGACGAATACTTGCTTGCCTTCCCGTATGGCAGTCAGAAGAGGCAGTAGGACTTCGGCCGAAACTTGTCGTCCTGGGCTTGCCGCTAAGTCGACCGGCGGAGTCCAACCTAGGAATGATGCCCCCGGTTGAGTAATTCCAGCAGCGTGCGCCAGCAACTCGTTGAGGTAGCGCTGCGGGGTATTGCTCGGGTACAGGGACTTGAAACGCTCACCCGCAAGGTAAACCCGCGCGCTGCGGTCGTACACGGCGTTGTCCGGAGCCAGCTCCACATATCTGGCGATGTCGAGAGAGGCCTGGGGCACCGAGATGCCGAAGAACGTGGTCAGGTCGCTTCGGTTGATGCGACCATCCCAGCGCAGGCGGACGTCGATGAACTCCAGCCGACGTTCCTGCCCCCACCGACTTGTGGTCTTGGGCTGCTTGGGCGATTGAGTCATGTTCTGCGTGCTCGGCCTGGCTGGCCTGTGCGAATAACCAGTATGCGTATAGAAAAAAGACTCATACAATAAGGATACGGTCTCTCATACAAGAAGGCAAGTCAAAGGGTGGCGATGCAGGGGCGAGCAACCAAGTACCAACTCTGTCGGATGGTGCTTATCAACGCTGGGACGAACATGCATGTTCCCAGCGGGCGCATCACGGCTATCGACCCTCGAGGCGGGGCCGCGGTGCTCGGGGACAACGGGGTAGGTAAGACCACCACTCTGCGCATCCTCCCGCTCTTCTTCGGGCACCTGCCCAGTCAAATCGTTGCCGCTGGCCACGGTCAAGAGGCCATGGTGCGGTTCGTGCTTCCCACGGACGCCAGCGCCATCGCGTTCGAGTACCAACGGGGCTCGGACGCGGACGACGATTTGCGCCTGGCCGTCATCCGACGCCGCGCCGATGACCCCGATGTGCCGTTGTACCGGCTGTACAGATGTGGGTTCCGCAAGGAACTCTTCGTCGATGAAGGACGGTTCCTGAGCGATGACGAGACGCAGCTCAAGGCGACCGAGCTCAACATCCCGACCACGGGCAAGCTGACGACATCGGAGTACCGCTCGGTCATCTTGCGCACGCCGGCCGTCTCCAAGGAGCGAGAGAAGCTTCGCCGCTTCGCCGTCGAGTGGTCGTTCGGCCCCAAGCAGCTGGACAACCTGGACCGCGTCGTCGCGGCTATGGTGAAGAAGCACATCAACTTCGCGGACATCGTTCAGGTCGCGGTTAGCCTGGTTCAGCACGACCTGGGTCAAGGCGCGGAGCGCGCCAAGCTGACGTTCAAGCAGGGGAAGGCGCCCATCGAGCGTTGGCTGCGTAACCGCGAGGCCTGCGCAGAAGCCTTCCGACTCGCACCTGAGTTCGCTGAGCTGGATGACGACCTTCGCGACCATCGCGCGGCTGAAGCGCGCTACCGGGTATGCCGCGCTGATGTCGCCGCCCTGACAGTGGCGCGCGGGCAAGAGGCCGAAGGGCTGCGTAAGACGCTGGAGGACTTGGCGGCAAAACGGGCGATAGCGCTTGAAGCCGAAGGGGTGACGAGAACTGAGCTGGCGCGCGCTGCGTCAGCCGCTGCGAGTGAGTCGGCCACGGCGAAGGCGGCGTTCGATGAGGCACAGGTCCAGGCGCGACGCTTCGAGACGGGGAAGGCCGCAGATTGGGAGAAGCTCATTGAGGAGCTCCCGAGCCTGAAGGCTCGTGTCCAGACGCTCGAGTCCCAGATTGGCGTGGCAGAGGCGGTGCAATCCGAGGCGACCGCCAGGTATGCAAGGCTTCAGGAAGAGGCTAAGACCCGTACCAGCGAGCAGTGCCTTGCTTTGGAGCGCACCAAGGGCCCTCACCGCGAGCGATTGGCGGAAGCGCTCCGTCAGATTGCCGCTGCAGAGACGGATGCTCTGAAGCTGTGCGACGAGGCGGCTGTCGCTCGGCGGCAAGAGCTGGACGACCAGATGGAGCCCCTGCAGGGGCAGCGCGGCACCTGGGAGACGCGGCAGGCCAACCCCGCTGCCTCCGACGAGGCGCTTCGGGATGTGCGGGAGGCTGAAACCCGGCTTGAGCGCCATCTGGGAGATGTCAATCAGGTCCAGCAGGTGGCTGGCACAGCACAGACCGAGCTTCAGGCAGCAAATCATGCGTTCGAGCGTCAAGAAGAAGCTCTGCGCAAAGCGCGCTCTGACTTGGCTTCGGCCAAAGCCCACCACGCCGAAGCACTGGCGAGGCTCAGCCCTCCAGAAGGGTCGTTCCTTGCGGCCCTTCGGACGCATCCGAGCGACGACTGGAAGCGCAATCTCGCAAAGGTTGTCAACCCGGAGCTTCTCGGCCGAGATGACCTGCACGTCGCCGCTGTCGAAGATGCAGCGAACACGCTCTACGGCTGGAGGCTCAACACGGGCGTTATCGGTGCGCCAGACTGGGCCGATGATGCGCTGGCGCGCCAAGCAGTCGAGACTGCCAGGGCGAAGGTGGAGTCGGCAGAAGCTAGGGTGGCAGAGCAAGAGGCGGAGCTCACCAAGCGAAGCCGCAACCGTGACGACGCGACGCTCAAGGTCCAGACGTCACAGGCCCGACTGGCCGTACTCAACAACCAGACCGAGGAGCGCAGAAGTCAGCGTGACGTTGCCCGACAGCGAGTCGATACAGAGAAGCGGAACGCTCGCGAGAGGGCTGGGGCCGAGCTGGCAAAGGTGCAGACCGCCATTGACGAGCTCAAGAAGCAACTCAAGACGCTCGGAGTCGAACACGCCACCTCTCGCGCTGCTGTCAAGGCGGCACATGACAAACAGCGTGTCGAGGCCCAGCGACTGTGCGACGAGGCAGTGACGGCCATTGATGCCCAAGCGGCCCGGCTCCAGCAAGAGCTTGAGACGACGCTTCGCAGTCTCACGGAGCAGTTGAACGAACACCTCAACAGCGCGGGTGTGGATGTCCAGCGCCTCGATGGACTGCGAGCCGAGGTCAGCATGCTGCGCAAGGGCATCCGCGAGCGGGAAGACCACCAAGCACTGGTGGAGGCCTGGAGGGTTTGGCTCAAAGCGGGCGGCACAACGCGCGTCGAGTCACTCAAGGTAGCAGCAGCCAGGTCAGCTGAAGCTTCCCGGGTAGCGGCCACAAAGGTCACCGAGTTCGAGCAAGCAGCAGAGAAGTTAGGTCGTGAATACAACGCTACCGTTGCGTTGCACGAGCGTCGGCTGAGCGATGTCGCTGACGAAATCAAGGTCCTGCAAGAGCTGGATGAGTCGTTTGGCGACTACCTGGCAAGCGGCACGTCCGTCATCGACCCGAAGGCCTCGGCTCGCGACCTGCGGTCCAAGGTGCGCACTGTTCGTACGGAAATCGACAAACTCGAAGAAGCCATCAATCGACGGACCTCGACCTTGCGGCAGACATTGACCGCCAAGAACAGCCTGGTGAAGGAGTTGGTCGACACCAGCCTGGAACAGGCCAGCGGGGACGGCATCATCAGTCGCGCGACGGCGCTGTCCATTTGCTACCGGCAGGTCGGGCCCCAGGTGGCGAACGACGTCAACCTCACCTTGCGCACGCTGCTCGCCAACATCGGTGCGTTCCAGAAGGCCATTCAGGCCTTCGAGCGTGAGGTGTCGGCTTTCAACCGTCGCTTGCAGGAAGGGCTCACCGAGGTCAAGTGCTTCGAGCGGGTCAAGGACCTGCGCCTGGACATCGTCACCAACTTTGAGGGCCTTGGGTTCTACAAAAAGCTCTCGCGCATGGAAGAGGTCGTTCGCCTGAACGCAAGCGAGGTCGGCAAGGACTACACGCGAGAGCTCCCGCCAGATGAAACCGCCCGTGCTTTGGGTGACTTCATGAGTGTTCTCGGCGCTGACGGCAACGTCGAGGTGAACCTCTCCCAGCACATCACGCTGAAGGGCAGCGTTTCCAACAACGGGCAGCACAAGGAGTTCAAGCGCGCCAGTGAGCTGGAGAACATCTCGTCGGAGGGCTTGACCTCGCTCGTCCTCATCACGCTGATGACAGCGCTTCTCAACACCATCCGCGGGACGGAACCGGTGCATGTGCCTTGGGTCACCGATGAAGTCGGCAAGTTCGACCCCAGGAACTTCCGCGCGCTGATGCAAATGCTGCGGGACAACCGCATCGACGTGGTGACGGCATCGCCGGAGCTCGGGCCGGCACAACAAGCCATGTTCGCTCAGCGGTACCTGTTCGAGGACCGAGGTCGGATTCGTGAGTACAGGCCTCTGGAGTCCCTCGTCGCCGCTGCGGGACCTGACGTCGAGGAGTCCAAGCCATGAATTCCCGTGTCCTGAAGCTGTTGCTCGCAGGCGAGTACATCTGCTCGGTGCGCTACCGCGATGAGTTCAGCATCCTCGAAGATGCGGACGAGCAAGAGTCGGTCAACACCTGGTTGGAGAGCCTGAACATGAGGCTGGCCAGGCTCGGGGAAGACGGTGCGTTCTTCATGGCACCGGCGTACATCGGGGTGAAGGAAATCACCCAGGTCAAGAACGAGCTGCTCAAGTTTCGTGACGAGTACGGACCGGCAGTACAGCTGCTTGACTTCATTCGGCAGGCCGATGCCGGGAGTGTCTTTCTGAGTCCAGGCGAGTACATCGCGCTGTACCAGCTTGAGGCCGCGGTGTCGCAATCGACCATGATGGAGACCCAGCTCAAGAGCCTCCTGAGCGTCATCAGCAACGCCTCGCAGCGAAACACCAACCACGAGAACCTGCGGCGACTCTTGGACCAGCTGGTCAAGGACGGCTACGCCATCTTGGTCAACAAGGACTCGGGGACCTATCAAGTCACAGGCAAGATTGAGCAGCTGTACGCAGTACTCCAGTTCTTGGACGAGAACAAGGTCATCCCCGACTCCGAGGTCGATGACCGCGAAGCAGACGAGGTGGGCGGGGACCTCGTCGACGCTGCCCAGGCAGATGAGGGGACAGCAGCGTGAGCGAGCGTGGCGACCAGGTTCAGAAGCTGCTGGCAAGCCTTGCCAAGCACGCGGACCTCATCGCCGAGGCGTTCGACGGCGCCGTCTCCGGCGGGGACAAGCAGCGGAACGCCGGGATTGAAGCTCTGTTCGGGCTGGGGGTCCTCAAGCCGTACGACGAGGACAGCTACCGGCTGAATCCTCGCCTGCGCGAGTTCTTCGCCGACTACTTCTCGAGCTACCACGCCTTCCAGGCGCTGCGCAGAGTGTCAGGCACGATGCAGCAAGCGCAGGAGCAGTGGCGAGAACTGCGTCGGCTCAAGAGGCTCGGTGCTTCGAAGGACGTCGTACGCCTCTACGCGGCCTTCGATGAGTCCATCGTGGAGATGGCGTACTCCATCGAGCACAACCTCGCCATGCTGCACTCGCTGCTGTCGACCCAGTACGGCAACGTCGATGACCTGAGCTCGAAGCTGCGGCAGAACCGCTACTACGCCAAGCAGGTTACTCAGTTCCTTCGCGACGTCGAGGGCATCGACGCGTTCGTGGAGCAAATCGCTGAAGAAGCCGTTGCTTCAGGGATGACCGACGTCAGGCACCTGGTCACCCGGCGGCTTGGGGCACGATGCCTGAACTGGACCTCGCAAATCAAGGATGCGCAGGCCGTCATCAGCAAGCGGCTGTTCGAGGCCAAGCTGATGGAGGACCGCCTCAAGCGGCTGTCGCGCTTCGCGCTCTGGTTGACGCGCCACAAGACCACTGACGGCTGGGACATCGCCGTTGAGAACAGCGCCAGCGCAGCTCTCTTCAGGCCTGAGTGCATCGAGCTTCGACCGCAGCCAGACGTCGCGGACACTGACCCCTCTGCCTGGGACAACCTCCTCGTTGCGGTCTCGAAGCTTCCGCCCAAGAAAGCGCCGCCTGCGCCTAGGGCTGAGGAAGGCCCTCAGCTCCTGCTTGAAGACGAAGCGAGCGAGGTAGTGGAGGTCGTTGACCCACCGCGAAAGGCGCTTCTGGAACTGGTAGCCCACGCACTGCGGTCGGATGCCCCCATCTCGTTGCTCGACTGGAAGCGAGTGAGGCCCGAGCTGGCCGATGTGAGCGACGACGCCTGGTTGATGTTCTCGTGTCTGCAACTCAAGGGCGGTGGGATGCGGCTGAGCTTCGTTGAGCAGCCGGAGCTTGACCCGTTCCCCGTCAACGAGGCGTTCTACGACGTCGTGGTCCAAAGACCTCTGCCAGAGGCCGCCTGATGTCGTTCACCGCGCCGCAGATTCAGTTCCTCCAGCGCTTGGTCAGCGAGCGGCCGGCTCAGCGCCGCGCAGGCGACGTCGCAAGACACTTCAGCGAGCACTACAGCCTCGGAACGGTGGTGGGGCGGCTAGTGGAGTACCGAGACGAACATCATCGCTCGGCTGCTGCGTTGCTGCGAACGCATGACCTGCCCGTGAACCCGATGGCCCCGGGGGCCTCCCGGGCCGAGGTTGCAGTTTTCGGCGGGATGTCGGAAAAGGCATTGAGCGCTGCGCCCCACGCCGGGTCCATCGGAGTGAAGTGCATTGGCTTATGTACGCTGGACGGGGTACCACTCCACACGCCAGAGGGAACATATCTGGTCGTTACACCGGAGGTCGCCGGTCGCATCAGGTGTGACCGGCTCATGCTGGTGGAGAACCTGGAGACGTTTCGTCAGCTCGAGCGATACGGCTGGATTGACTACCTAGGGTGTTCGGTGCTCGTCCTCTATCGAGGGGATGCTGCGCTGTCTACCGGTGGGGCTCTCCAACTGCTGCGGGTCAGGCAGGAGCCCGTCTGGGCATTTGTCGATTTCGACCCAGCGGGCTTGGTTATTGCGAACTCGCTTCCCGCTGGGCGCCTTGAACGAATCGTTCTTCCTGATGAGGCGTGGCTTCGTCAGGCAGCAAACACATCGCGAGGACGCCAATTGTTTGACGAGCAGGAACAACGGGCAAGACCGAGCCTAGAGCGCGCCGCGCTTCCCGAAGTGCGAAGCGCGTGGGCCGTTATGGCCGAGCTTCGCAGTGCCGTAACTCAGGAGCGAATGCTCCGCGTTCATGAGAAAAACTAAGGCGTAATGTCAGTGGCCATTCTTGAGATCGCGAGAAATACGGGCTATGGCATGGCTTGATCAACTGCCGCGACTGTCGGCATACGACCCCGGCGCAGTTGGCGAGGGCGGGCTTGACCCGCTTGGCCTTGCGGCCGTGGCCGACCGCATCGCCGACAAGCTGGCGCCTGGTGTACGAGCCCGGATGTCACACCCACGGTTCGTGACTGTGTCGGCAGTCGGCGCCTTCGCCTACCAAGCGTTGCATGACCTGACGGCCGACGAAGGCAAGACAACGGTAGACATCGTTTTCGAATGGCTGGTTGTCGAGGCTATCGTTCGATACCCAGGCAACGGTCGCGCTGAAGGTCTACCGGGCAACCAGAAGGCATCGAGGGCCAAGGCGGCGGGCATGCGCCTGAGCCGTCGTACCTACCTTAGCGGTCCGCGGGTTTTTGGCTTCACGGGCGTCTATCGTCCCCTCTCCCGCGACGCAGGGGTGCTGAGCCTGGACGACCGACCCGCGCAGAACGCGCTGCGACTAGTCAAGGCCTGGGAGCGCGACTTCAAGCTCGATGGGTACGTGGACGGTGTCCCTGGTTCCACAGGTGGCCGCCTTCGTAAAGACATCGCCGACGCCTGTATTCGTTCACTGGATAAGGCAGAGTGCGCCTGCCCGCCCACGGGGCAACTCCTGCGTGATCTTTCGGAACGTCTCGCCCCGCGCGAAGCCAGATCCAACGAGCGTCGGGTGCTGCGAGATCTTCTGCTTGTCAGCGACCACGAGATCCGAAACGAGCTCGCGGCGCAGTTGATAAGGACGCCCTCCGCCGAACAAGCGACTCAGCGCGACCTGGCGCAGTTGCTACTCGCCAAGGTCAGCATGTCCACACGCCAAGCCCTTCAGGCCGCAATCGATTATGAGGAGGCGGCAACCGCGCTTGACAACACCTTCCGGCGCTTTCTTGCCCATACGGTGCAGCAGCACGGCACAGTCATCACGCAGGCCAAAGCCCTGGCCACTCCAGGACTTGCCGCCTTGGCGCCGAAGATCGGAGGCCTCGTGCGCAAGGCCATCGATTCCGTGGCCACGCTAGGCGATGACATGCTCGCCCACGACGCGGAGCACGGATTTGGCGCCTTTCAGGACAAGCTAACCGCCGCGACGTTCTTCGATGCGCTCATGGCGCGCCATGAGCAGGTGCAGGCTACGAAAGGCAAGCTGCCATGGCTTGACCAGGTCGACGGAGACTGGACCGTCCGCAGTCCGTACCGCAATCAGACGGATGAGCTGGACGACGAGATCTGGGCGCACCCTATGCGTCTTGTGACCATGGCCAGCTTGCTCGCGAAAACAGAATGAAGCCCACACCCCTGCTCGATTTCTGGCAAAAGCCTGCGGACGCGGGCGAGCCGGTAGCGCTTCTGGCCACGACCTACGCACTCCAACCGGACTTCTTCGAACAGAACTGCCTGGCCCGGTTTCTCGAAGTCTCCACCGTGAACGAGGAGACGAAATCCGTCGACGACATCGTCGCCGCCGTGGAACTTCACGAATCTCTGCAGAAGACCAGCGTGACCGTCCTGGCCGACCGGAGCGCGCCCGTGCATCGCTCCACGCTGCATTGGGACCTTCTGTCTTGCAAGGTCGAAGGTGGTCTGCTGCACGCCAAGGTCGCCGTGCTGCTTTGGGAGCGAGCAACGCGGCTCATCCTTGGCTCCGCGAACCTCACGGCGGCTGGCTATCGTCGCCAGATCGAGTTGGGTCTTGCCGCGGACCTTGGCCCGCAGTGCCTATTCCCTCCAGAGGTGTTGAAGGCCCTGGTCGATGAACTCCAAGCCTACCTAGCACTGGTTCCCGGCTACGACCCGCGAACCGCTGCGTTTGCTCGTGCAACAAGCACGCTCGACCTGCTTCGCCAGCGGATTGCCGAGCAATCCAGCAGGCCGACCGGCCTGCGGGTCGCTTTCGCGCCAACGAACGCTAGGAAAGCGCCGCTGGACTCGTTGGATCAAGCATGGAGCGGGTCAAAGCCACTTCGCGCGACGCACCTCTCGCCTTACTGGGATTCAAACGACCCCAAGGCGCTTGCCACCGTCCGACAGCTGCTCACCGGCCGTCCTGCGAACAGACGCAAGCAAGAAGTCGCCGTCGTGTTAGGTCCGCGCGGCCAGTCTGCCTTCTCGAAGCAACTTGCCGAGCAGGTCGATGCGGTCAGACAGCTGAAAGCGCTCGACAACGAAGTTCGCACGCTTCACGCGAAGTGCCTCCTCATCGAGAGTGACGAGTGGGTAGCCGCCCTTGTGGGCAGCTCCAACCATACGAAGGCGGGCCTTGGTCTCTCCAACGCCCGCCGCCATCGCGAGATGAACGTGTGGCTCGGTGCTCCGCTCGAAAGCAAGGAGGGCCGTGCCCTGCGCGATCTCATAGCGCTAGGAGGAAAGGTCCCTCGAGACACCGAGGTGGTCGAGCCTAAGGACGAAGACGAGACGGAGCTCCCAGCCCTGCCCACCTGCTTCGGACTTTGCGAGGTCTTCAGGAACGGACAGAACGCTCAGTGGCAACTGCGTCTCGGCATCACCGAGACACGCGACATGCCCGCAGAGTGGCAGATCGCCTTCACGACGGATGGCGAGCCCTTCATGACCAGTGCTCGGTGGACTGAGCACGGCAAGCCGGAGGTGGAGGCTGTTGACCTTGCCTTGCAGGCGATGCCGATGTTCGTGATCGTCTCCTGGCAAGGCCACAAGACTCCGTGGGCGGTGGTCGCGCAAGATCCGCACTCACTACCCGTTGGTCCCTCGCTTTCGAACCTGAAAGCTCAGCACCTGCTCGACGCGCTGGCCACAGGCCGCCCCCTGGCACAGATTCTGCGCGAGGTGCTCGAGCGCGAAAAGGCCGCCGCGCGCGAAACGGTTCCAATCGTACTGGACCCTCTCAGGAGACTCGAGGTCGAGGGTTCCTTGCTGCGAAAGGGACGTGCACTCGCTGCATCGCTGGCGGCGATGCAGCGCCGCCTCGAGCGACCGCTGGTGACGCTCGACACGCTTCGAGGGCGTCTGGCCAGCCCGCTCGGACCTGTGTTCTTGGCAACCAAGGTCGCCGAGGCCTTCGAGGCGGGTGAGCAGTCGCGTGCGGAAGCGATCTTCACTATTGCGGAGATCGCGCTATCCGTCGGCAGGATCGACTGGCCACGGGTCTTGGCGCATGTAGACCTCTCAAAGGGCGCGCAGATGGTCGAGGACACCATGTCCACACTGGACGCCCTGCGTGCGCGCGTCGGCTCGGAGCCGGCCGATCTTGCCTCGTACGCAAGCCGTGCCATCAAGGAGGCTCGCAAATGCATTGCGCTCTGAGTGCCCGTCTTCGGATCCACACGGAGCCGCGCTTCGAGGATGACTGGGCACGGCAACGCCGCACCGCGGCCGACATCTTGCGCAGGCTGCAAACCATGGAGGGCGTGATCCTCGCCGACCAGGTGGGCATGGGCAAGACGTATGTCGCGCTGGCTGTCGTCGTCAGCCAGATCCTGTCCACACCGGAGCTCGGACGTGTCGTGATCTTCGTGCCTGCCTCGGTCGCCGACAAGTGGGTGCGCGAGTGGAGAAAGTTCAGCGAGTCGCTTCTCGCGCCAGACACCGGCATCCGCTGCGTCGACAAGCCGATCCGCAGCGGCGAGGAGTTCCTCAAGAAGCTCGACGACCAGGCACATGCGCGCGAGCACATCCTCGTCGTGACACACACCGCGCTGACGGCAACGCTGAAGGACACGTTCATCCAGCTGGCACTGCTCCACTTTGCCACGCGCTATGTGCGTGACGGCAGCGATCTGAGAGACCGTATCGCGAAGTGGTCGGACGGACTGCGTGGGCTTATTCGCAATGCGCAGTTCACGACAGAGCGTGTAAGAGAGCTACTCGCCACCCCACCATCGAAGTGGCGTGCATGCTGGCTGCGCCTGACCGGTGAGGAGCTCCCGGACGATCCGGTGCCTGAAGCGCTTGAGAGAGCCGCTCGCAACCTTAATCTTCAAGAGCTCCGGGTGGCCCTCGACAACCTGCCAATCCGCTCGTCCGCTGATATCCAGCGTCGCCTGGAGCAGGCGCGCGTGGCATTGGCAACGGCGACGCAGGCCACTTGGAAGTGGCTGCTCTCGTCGACCGATCTCGACCTTCCCCTGCTGGTCGTCGACGAGGCCCACCGGCTGAAGAATCCCTCGACCCTCATCAGCAGGCTGTTTGCGGAACGGAAAAACGGCGACGACGCGGGGGCGTTCCGGGGCATCTTCCGCCGCATGCTGTTCCTGACCGCCACACCATTCGAGCTCGGCCATGCGGAACTCATAGAGGTTCTCAGCCGCATGTCCGCCGTGCGCCCCCTGGATCCCGAACCAGCCAAGCCGCTTGAAGACCGCCTAGATGCCTTGAAGCAGAGGCTCACGCACGCGCAGACCACCGCGCTCACCTTGGACGCCGCATGGGGACGACTCTCACGGGAAGACCTGGCCACGTTCGACGCCTGGGGACCGGCAGCCCCGGCCCCAGAGAGTATCAGTCCAACCGCGCGCGAGGCATGGGAGCACGCGAAGTTCGCAGTCCGCGCCCGCCAGGAGATGAACCGTGCGCTGAGACCCTGGGTGATCCGCCACGAACGGGCCCATCGCCGCAGGTACCTCGCTGGTGCGGCCATCGTCATGGGCGACAAGAGCAGTGGCGGTCTGCCAATCGCCGATGAGGCTGCATTGCCCTTTCTACTCGCGGCGAGTGCTCAGAGCGTTGCCCTCGACGACAACCACTCCCGACCGCTGTTCGCCTACGGGATCGCGTCCTCCTATGAAGCGTTCCGGCGCCTTGGTACCGGACAGCCAGACGAGCTGAGAGACTCTGACGTCCCTGCCGAGGACCAGGAGTCAGAAGCGCAGAGGTCCAGGAGTCGCGAGATGGGTCTGGATGCCGTGAGGTGGTACCGCGGCGAGATCGACAGGGCCTTGAGACGCCCCGGTGCTCTCGCCGCCCACCCGAAGGTCAATGCCACCGTCGAGAAGGCTGCACGGCTCTGGCTTGCCGGCGAGAAGTGCTTGATCTTCTGCTGGTTCATAAAGACTGGTGAGGCTGTCGAACGCGAGCTGGCCAGAAGGGTCGACGACCTGATCATTCAGCGGGCGTGCGCAGCTCTTGGCACGAACTCGGTCGATGACGCCCGCGCCGAGCTTGAGCGGATCTCGGAGCGGCTCTTTCGACGAGATGGATCCTCCTATGTCCGCCTGCGGGAGCGCTTGGCCAATGCGCTGGCGGGACCGGCCGGACGCCACCCGGATGTCATCAATCTCGTCGTCGACTCATCCATACGTCACCTGCGCACGCCGAGCTACCTCACCCGATTCACGCCGCTCGGCAGAAGCATGACCGATGAGGACGTCTGGAAGGGCATCAGCGAGGCTAATCCCCACGGGGTTGTCCTGCTAGACCGCTGGCGGTCCTTCGCGGAACGCCTCGCACGAGCCCGATTGCAGATCGAGGCGGTCGGCGCCGCCGAGTTCCAGGACAGCGAGTTCACCCGCATCAGGGAGGCCCTCCTCGGCACCCAGGGCGAGGATGACGAAGCGCATCGCCGGGGCGCGAGCCTCCATCCTGTCAGAAGGGCGCATGGAGGCACCGAGCGCGACGTGCGCGAGCGGGTGATCGCGCTGTTCAATACGCCACTATCCCCAGACCTGCTCGTGGCCAGTTCGGTCATGGGAGAGGGAATCGACCTTCACCAGGACTGTAGGTTTGTCATTCACCATGACCTGGACTGGAATCCGAGCGTGCTCGAGCAGCGAACCGGTCGACTGGACCGTATCGGGGCGCTCGCCGAGCGCGAGGGAAAAGACATCGAGGTGTACGAGCCTTACCTCGCGGGCACGCACGACGAGAAGATGTTCCGCGTCGTCAAGGACCGAGCGCAATGGTTCGATATCGTGATGGGACGGCCGTCGGGCGCCGACGAACATGCGACCGATACTGAAGAGGCCCGAATTCCGCTTCACACGTCGATTCGTCAGGCACTCGCGATGGATCTGCGTAGCCCAGAGTGAGGCGGCAGTTCACCTCATCTTGAAGGTCAGCCTGGGGCCCACCACCTTGCGTTAGGCCTGGGGAGGTCCACGGCCGCGTACGCTGCGTACCTGCCGTGAGCAATAGCCTCCGGTGGCTGGAGAAGCTAACGGAGGCCCTTAGGGCCCCCGTATTGTTCATTGCGGGCGCCCAGCAAGTTTGGCAGGCCCTTGCGGGTCAGTGGATGTCTGCCGGCTCACTGTCCGAACCGGGGAAGAACTCACGCCATGCGGATTTCGGCCACCGATTAGTGCGAGTGCCCAACTTGAAGGGCTTCGGGAACAAACCGCCGTTGAGGTTTTTGTAGAAGGTGGACTTCGAGAGGTGCATGGCCGTGTAGATCTCCTTCGCAGTGAGGAGACGATCATCAGGGAGCATTTTCCAAGCGTTCATGTCAGATCCAAACATCAGGTTGCTGTTGGTGTGAATTCGGCGCAGAGGTATTTGCGCTTGAGATAAGCGTATCTGGAACGCTTTGCTTTTTCAGGCGTTTTGGGTAGTTGCAAGGTAGTTCATTTGGCCCCTCTACCCGTGGTCGGCTCAGATGTCCAACTCAGCGGGGCAATTTGCCGTTAGAGCCATTGACATGCGCTGCCGACCTGGGTAACACAACAGCGTGAACAGCACGATTGGTAGATAGCTTGCGAGCCAACTGCGCTGTGGTGGGGAGGCGAAGCGATCAGGCTCGTTGTCGACAATTCCAAGTAGGTCAGGCTCGCCGCAGCTTCCGCGCAACAGGAATCGAACCTCGCGGAATCCGGGCCGAGAAGCGCAACACCAAAAGTTGGCGTACTGCTAGACTGTCAACGCGCTTGGCTTTCGGGTCGACGCATGTGGGTGAGCCTGGAGCTTCCGACCACGACTGCAGAAGATTTTGCAGAAGATCGGCGAGCCGTCCTCCAAGATCCGCTACAGTAGCGGCTTGGCAGGGTGGTTCGATTCCGCCCCAGGCCACCAAGCATCCGCAAGGATGTCCCCGCGGGAATAGCTCAGTTGGTAGAGCGCAACCTTGCCAAGGTTGAGGTCGCGAGTTCGAGCCTCGTTTCCCGCTCCAGTTTTGCTGCAGGCCCCTGACCCAACGGTCAGGGGCCTGTTTGTTTTCGGGCCCGGCGCTCAGCGCGGTGCTGCGGTCTTGAAGAACTCGGCCATGCGCTCGTTGGCCGACAGGGCCTGCGTGGCCTGGGCCTGGCGCGGGCGCACCTGGCCGGCGCCGGGCCAGCTGTGGCCACCGCCGTCCAGGCTGCACAGCTGCAGGCCGACGCCGCCATCGCAGCCGCTCCAGGCCTCGCAGCGGGCGCCCGGGCGCTGCAGCACGGGCTCGGCCGTCGGCGCGCAGTGCAGGCGGCGCTGCCAGCGCTGCAGGGTCTGCGGCACGCCCAGGAAGTCCATCACCTTGCTGCGGTCGCGGAAGGCGTCGGGGCCGGCGCCGCCGTCGTACAGCACATGGCGGTCGTCGCGCGCATGCAGGTGCAGCACGGCCACCGGCCGCGCCGGCCGGCAGTCGGCCTCGGCCAGGGCCTCGGTGCCGGCCACCGCGGCGATGGCGGCCACCAAGTCGGCGGCCTCGCAGGCCAGGCGGTAAGCCATCATGCCGCCGTTGGACATGCCGGTGGCCCAGATGCGGCCGGCATCCACCGGCCCCTGCCGGACCACCTGGCCGACCAGGGCGCGGATGAAGCCCACGTCGTCGCTGCCGCGGTCGCGTGCATCGCCGCAGCAGCCGCCGGCATTCCAGGTCGCCAGCCGGCCACCGGGAAAGCGGCTGTGGCCATTGGGCAGCAGCAGCACCCAGCCCTCGCGCTGGGCCAGGCTGCGCAGGCCGTAGCGGGCATCGTCGGCCATGAACTCGGCATGGCCGCCTCCGCCGTGAAAGGCCAGCAGCAGCGGCGGCGGCCGCCTCGGATCGGCGCCGGCCGGCCATTGCAGCAGTGCATGGCGGGTCTGGCCCTGGTGCTGCAGCTCGATGCGCTGCAGCGGCGGCAGATCGGCGGCGGCTGCCGGCAGCGCAAGCGTCGCCGCCAGCAGCCAGGACGCGACGCGCCAGGCCGACCCGTGCATCAACGCGTGGTGACGATGGTCACGCGGCGGTTCTCCGGCGCATCGGCGCGCTGCGGGTTCAGCAGCTCGCTGGCGCCCTTGCCCACCGGCGTGAGCCGCTCGGGCAGGATGCCGTGCTTGCTGGCCAGGTAGCCGACCACGGCCTGGGCACGTTCTTCCGACAGCTTCTGGTTCAGGTCGGCGCCGCCGCGCGGATCGGCATGGCCTTCGATGCGAAAGGCAAAGCCGGCCAGGCGGTCGCTCTGCAGCGCCTTGGCCACCGTGTCCAGCACCTGCATGGTCTCGGTGGTCAGCTCGGCCGAGCCGGTGTTGAAGGTGATCATCAGGCTGGCCTTGCCGGGGCCGGCGGGCCGGCTCTGGCTGGCGCCGGGCCGCAGCGAGGGCCGGATCGCGCGCGTGGTGCCCGAGGCGGCCTGCTCCGGGGCCTCGATCTCCAGCGCATTGACCAGCGCGTCTTCGGTCACCTGGCTGGCCTTCAGCACCGGGGCGGCCGGCGCGCTGGCCGCCTGGGCCTGGGCGGTGGCCGGCAGCAGGCCGGCCGCCAGGGTGGTGCACAGCGTCCCGACCAGGATCAGTTGTCGCGGGCGGAAGAGGGGGGTCATGATGGGCTCCATAGAAAAATGCCGACCGGACTGCGCCGGTGCGCCGGGGGATTGTGCGCCGCGATCACCGCGCGGGTGTGTGCGGTCCTCAGGGCTTGCGGCCCTCGATCTGCCGCTGCTCGAACAGGTAGTCGGCACCGGCCTCGTGGCCGCCATCGCGCGAGGCGCCGTACTGCGGCCGCTGCGGCAGCTGGCGCGCCACCTGGAAGCGAACCTGCTCGAACACCGAGGCGCCGGGCTTCCAGGCCGAGACCTGGCCCAGCGACTGCATCAGGCTCCAGGCAAACGGCGAGTGGCCGTTCTTGCCGCTGTCGAACACCGGCTCGTTGCCGCCCGAGCTCATCACCACCGCGGCGCGGCGCGACAGCAGGGCATTGGCGTCCTGGCCGCTGCTGCCGCCGGTGCTGCGGATGCGCTCGCCCGACACCAGGCTGCCGGAGAAGCAGCTGTCCGAGATCATCGCCAGCTGCTGCGCCGGCAGCTGGCGCAGCAGCCGGCCGATGTCGGCATTGGAGATCCAGGTCTCGGGCCGCGTGGCATCGGCATCGGCCGGCTGCCAGTAGCCCTGGCCGGTCTTGTCGACCAGCTCGCCGTGGCCGGCGTAGTACAGCACCACCGAATCCTCGGGGCCGACGCTGCCGGCCAGCTGGTTGAGCGCCGCGTACACCGTGGCACGGTCGGGGTTCTCCAGCACCAGGGTGTCGTAGCCGAGCTTGCTCTGCAGCGCCTCGGCCACTGCCCGCGCATCGCCGACGGCATTGGCCAGGCGCGGGATCTTGGCATCGGTGTACTGGTCGATGCCGATCAGCACCGCCAGCTTGCGGCGGATCTGCGGCAGCGAGGCGGTCTTCACCGCGCTGGCCGTGGGTAGCCGCGGGGCGGGCCGCGCGGCACGGGCGGCGACGGTGGCCTGGCGCGCCGCCGGAGTGGCGGCGGCCGCCACGGCCGGTGCGGCTGCCGGTGCGGCCGCGGGCGCCGGCGTGGGTGTCGACGTGGGTGTCGGCGCGGCAGTCGGTGCCGGCGGTGGCGCCAGCGGGCTGAGCTGCACCGTGGCGCGTGGCGCCGTGCCCGCTGCGGCGCTGCCGCCGGGCAGCGGCGAGAACATCAGGCACTGGCCGCTGGCGGCCTGCTCGGCGGTGGCGCAGCCCGGGGCATCGGCCAGCGCCGGGTTCTGCTCCAGCTTGGCCAGGGCCTGGGCGAAGACGGTCTTCTTGTACTGTTCGCGCGCCGCCAGCACCGTGGCCACGCTGTCCTGCGACATGTTCGACAGGTCCAGCGAGGCGAAGCTGCGGCCTTCGCCAGCGCCGCCGGTTCCGGCGTCGAGCACCTGCACCGCATCCAGCGTGCGGCCTTCGGTGGCCGAGCTGAGCACCGGCGGCGGCAGCACCGACACCACCGCGGTCTGCGTCACCTGGGGCGTGTCGCTGACCGTGGACACGACCACCGGCGCCGGCGTGATGCTCAGGGCCACGGCATTGCCGCTGGCCTGGCTGAAGCTGTAGTTGGCCGCGCTCAGGCCGCTGCCGTTGATGGCGTACTGGCCCGGCGCGGCATTCGTGGCCGTGGCGGCGCTGAACAGCAGCGTGCCGGTGGTGGCGCTGGCCAGCGTGTCCTCGCCGACAAAACCGCTGACCGTGCCGCTCAGCGCCGGCAGCGCCGCGCCCTGCACCACGCTGACCGGCGCCGCCACATAGCGCAGCGTGGCCGGCGTGATGGCGGCACTGGCCACCACCGCGCCCTCGATGCTGATGCGGTAGTTGCCGCCGTCGGCGCCGCCGAGCACGAAGTCGGTCAGCGACACGGTCTTGGCCTGGCCCACGTTGGCATCGGCAAAGCGCCCGCTGCCCTGGGCGGTCACGCTGTCGCCTTCGAGCACGCCGCTGAGCGCCACCGTGGCGCTGCGCGCCTGCGCCGTGCCGTCGTAGACGCGGTCGGCCACGCTGGCCGCGCTGATGCCCAGGCTGCGTGGCGTGATGCTGGCGCTGGCGCTGGCCGATTCGAGCCGGTAGTTGCCGGCATCGTCGCCGGCCAGCGCCAGCCCGCCCAGCAGCACCGTCTTGCCCTGGCCGACGCGCTTGTCGAGGAACTGGCCGCTGCTGGCACTGCCGCTGACCAGGTCGCCTTCGAGCACGCCGCTCAGCGTGAGCGTGCTGCCGACGCTGGCCGCGGTGCCGCCGTCATAGACCTTGTCGCTGGCCGTGCCGGTGGCGCTGATGCTGCGCGCCAGGATGCTGGCGGTGGTGCTGGCGCTGGTGCTGGACGAGGCCCCGCCTTCGCCGGCAAAAAACGCGTAGTTGCCGGCATCGGCACCTGCCAGCGTGATGCCGCTGACGAACACCGTCTTGCCCTGGCCGGCATGACGGCTGTCGAACTGGCCGCTGCCGGCGCTGGCGCTGACCTGGTCCTGGCCCAGCACGCCGGTCAGCGTGATGCCGCCCAGCGTGGCCTGGGTGCTGCCGTCGTAGACCTTGTCGAAGGCCTGCACCGCGCCGATGCCGACGGCGCGCGGCGTGATGTCGCCGACCAGGCTGGCGCTGTCCAGCCGGTAGCCGTAGACCGGCGTGCCGTCGCTGTGCACGAAGCCGGTGCCGTTGCCATGGGCCACCAGCAGCAGCGGCTTGGCGCTGCCGACGTTCTTGTCGGCAAACACCAGGCTGCCATCCAGCAGCACGCCGGGCTTGAGCCCCGAGGGGCTCAGCTCGACGCTGGCCAGGTCGGCCGTGATGCTGCCGTCGTAGACCCGCTGGTAGGGGCTGTCCAGCCCCAGCAGCGGCGCCGCGGCGAACAGGAAGGCATTGCCCTCGGCTGCCGGGGTCGAGCCGGCGCCGGCGTTGTACTGGCGGAAGGCCGGCCGCAGGCCGCCGTGCTCGAACAGCGGGCCGTCGCCGGCCTCGGAGTCCTGGGCATAGACCAGCCAGCGTCCGTTGGGCGCGCTCAGCGCCTGGGCGCCGGCCTGGTTGCTGAGGAACTGCAGGCTGCCATTGCCCTCGCTGAACGGGCTGCCGGCGAGCACGATGGCCTGGCCGGCGGCCGTGCTGTGCACCGTGGTGCTGGCGCCGATCAGCAGCGAGTCGGCGGCCAGCGTGATCAGGCCGCCGGCGGCCAGCGTGGTGCGGGCGCTGGGCGCCGAGGCGATGGGTTCGCTGCTGCCCTCGCCGTTGTCGGTGGTGGCCAGGCTGCTGCGGTCGGGGCCGCGCAGGCTCGTGCCCTGGTTCTGGCCGAAGTCGTAGGCGCCCAGCGACAGGTTGTAGGCCGCCAGCGTCAGCTGGGTGTTGCTGCCGAAGGCCAGGCGCGTGGTCTCGCCGCCCACGCCGATGGCCAGCATCGGTGCTTCCAGCCAGGCCGTGGCCGGGTTGCCGCTGAGGCTGGCCGCCTCGATCTGCAGCAGCGAGTCGGCGCGCAGCAGCAGGCTGCCGCCGCTGGGCGCGACCAGGTTGGACGACAGCATCAGCTGGCTGTTGCTTTCCAGCGTCAGGTTGCTGGCGGCGGCGGCATCGATGGCCGTGGCCGCGGTGCCGGCGAGCAGCAGGCCCGGGTCGCCATTGCCCGACAGGTCGCGGCCGCTGAGCGTGACCACCGCGCCGCCGCTGGCGACGATGCGTGCGCCCTCGCCGCGCATGCCCACGCCAAAGCGGGGCAGCAGGGCGCCCACTTCGCCGTCGCTGCGCGGGCCGTCCTGGGTTTCGCCGCTGATCAGCAGCTGCGGCACGCCGTCGCTGCCGCCGCCGATGCGCAGCTCGCCCAGGATGTCCACGCCCACCGGCTGGGCCAGCGGCGCATACCAGGCCGAATAAGCGGCGCCGGTGACCTCCAGCAGCTGGCTGGCGATCACCGGCCCGCCGGCCAGCTTGACGCCGGTGCGTGCGTAGTTGCTGCTGGCCTCCACCGTGCCCAGCAGCGAGATGCGGCTGGCGCTGAGCGTGCTGCCGTCGGTGATGGCGATGCCGGCGGTCTCGGTGGCCTGCACCGTGCTGTGGCCGACCATGCTGATGCTGCCGCTGCCGGCATCCAGCGTCGAGGCCGATACCAGCACGCCGTTGCTCAGGCCCAGGCCGTCGACGGCCACCGCGCCGGCCTGCAGGCCCAGCGAATTGCTGGCGGCACCGGCGCAGCTGATGTAGCCGCAGCTGGCGCCCAGGCCGCCCAGCGCGATGTCGCCGCCGCCGGTGTGCAGGGTTGACGAGCGGATGGCGATGGCGCCGTACTGGCCGAGCAGGCCGGTCTCGCTGGCCACCACCGGCGGGGCGGCCAGGCCGGCGGCGCGCATGCGTGCCGAGAAGTACTCGCCATAGTCGTTGCCGTAGCCATAACCGTCGCCACGCGCGGCACTGAGCAGCAGCGACAGCGCCGCGCCCTCGCTGCGCAGGCTGCTGTAGTCGATGCTGATGTTGCGGTCGGCCAGCAGGCTCAGGCTCACCGGCGTGGCCGAGGTCGAGCGGATGGTGGCATTGACGACCAGGATGTCGCCATTGCCGCTCAGCTCGCCCGAGCTGTCGTGCGTGCTCACCACCACGTTGTTGCCGGCGCTGAGCGCGGCGTTCAGCGTGGCCGTGCTCAGCAGCGCGGTCGAGGCCGTGGCCAGGAAGTTGGGGCTGCCGCTGATGCCCGAATCGCCGACGTTGTCGCTGATCAGGATGTCGGCCGGGTCCAGCAGCCACAGGCCCGCGCGGCCGGCCGGCGCCGCGGTGCTCAGCGAGGCCGGGCGCGCATCCAGCCAGCCGCCCGAGGTCTCGATCAGGCCGCCATCGCCACCCTGCGGGCCGCCCTGGGCGCTGAGGTGGCCGTAGCTGCGGTTGGCGGCATCGCCCCACAGCACGATGCTGCCGCCATCGCCCTGCAGCAGGGCGTCGGCGCGCAGCGTGGCCGAGGGCGCGAGGAACACCGCCTGCGCATTGCGCACGCCGGCATCGCGGCCCTGCAGGCCGCCGCCCACGCGCAGGCTGCCGCCGCCGGCGCTGCCCGAGGCATCGACCAGGGCCTGCCCGACGATGCCCACATGGTGGCCGGTCAGCGTGACCTGGCCGCCCGTGCCCTGCGTGCCCAGGGCCTCGATGCGGCCGGCGGCCAGCAGCGTGCCGGCGGCGCCGGCATCGGCCCCGACGACACCGCCGCTGGCGCCCGAGGCACTGGTCAGGCTGGTGCCGCCCAGGTTCACCGCCTGGCTGCCCGTTAGCTGCACCTGGCCGCCGCTGCCGTACAGGCTGTCGGCGCGCACGATGCCCTGCTGGTTGACGATGGCCGCCTGCAGATCGATGCGGCCGCTGCCGGCCAGCACGCGGCCCAGGTTCAGCGCCTCGCCCTGCGGCGCGACCAGGCTGAGCGCCAGGTTGGGCAGCGCGGTGTCGGCCAGCGTCAGCTGCTGGCCGGCGGCCAGCAGCACCTGGCCGTCGGGGGCGTGGATCAGGCCCTCGTTGCGCACGCCGCCGCTGCCCAGCAGCAGCACGCGCCCGCCCAGCGGCGTCAGCAGCTCGCCCTGGTTGACCACCTCGGCGGCGCCGAAGCCGGCCGGCGCGGCCAGCGTCCAGCGGCGTGCGGTCCAGTCGGCATCGCCGATGGCCAGCGTCGAGGCCACCAGGCCGGCCACGTCGATGTGCGCGCTGGCGCCGAACAGCACGCCATTGGGATTGAGCAACCAGACCTGGCCGTTGCTGGACAGGCCGCCGAAGATGGCCGACGGGTCGGCGCCGGTGACGCGGTTGAGCACGCGGCTGCTGGCATCGGGCTGAGCAAAGTGCACCGCGGCCTGGCTGCCGATGGAGAACTGCTGCCAGTTCAGGATGGCGTTGGCGCTGTTGCTGACGGTCAGCCGGCTGCCCTGCTGCGCCAGCTGGGCCTGGCCCTGCACCACCTGCAGGCCGCTGGGCAGGGTGGTGGCGGCGGGAGCGGCCGGCGCGGCGGGCCCGGCGGCCTGGGGCTGGGAGGCGAACAGCGCCGCAGCGGCCAGGGCCAGCGGGCGCAGCGTGCAGCGCACAGAGGTGTTCGAGGTCATTGCATCGACTCCGGAATCAGAAGCTGGCGGTCAGCGATACATGGCCGCGCCAGTCGCCACGCTGGGTGCTGCTGGCGTCCTCCTGCGCCTGGGCCACGGCCAGCTTCAGCTGCACCGGGCCCCAGCCCAGCCGCAGGCCCAGGCCCACCGAGCCCAGCGTGCAACTGGAGCGTGCGGCGCGGCAGCGGGCATCGCCCTTCAGCGACACCTGGCCGGCATCGGCAAAGCCCAGCAGGCGCAGCTCGGCCGTCTGGCCCAGCCAGTCCAGCTTGGGCGTGACCAGCTCCACCGAGGCCTGCAGGCCGGTGTCGCCGGCCAGCTCGCGCTCCTCGTAGCCGCGCACCGAGGCCGTGCCGCCCAGGCCGAACTGCTCGCCCGAGACCAGGCGGTCGGCGCTGTACTGGCCGGCCACGCGCAGCGCAAACTGCCAGTCCTCGGCGATGGCCGGCAGCGGCAGGCCCAGGTTGGCGCTGGCGCGCAGCACCGTGTAGTGGCGGCGCGCGCCGGGGCGCACGGCCTCGAAGCTGGCGGCTCCGCCGTGGCGGCCGCCCAGGCCGAGGTTGTGCGCCAGCGCCAGGCTGACGCCGCCGCTGCTGGCGCCGGAGCGCTGCAGCGACCAGTCCAGCGTCAGCGGCAGCACGGCCACGCTTTCGCCGGCCGCGCCGCAGGCCCCGGCCGGCAGGCCGGCGATGCTGCAGTCGTTGAGGTAGGCGCGGTACTCGATGCCGGCGCCCAGGCGCTGGTCGTACTCGCCGATGCGCGGCAGGTACCACAGCGTGCGGCCACCGGCGATGCGGCCCTTGCCGGCAAAGCGCAGATCGCCGGCGGCCGTGCCCTGCAGGCCACCGTCGACGCTGGAATAGGCCGCATACAGGTCCAGCGCCGCCAGCCAGGCCACCAGCGGCCGGCGGTAGCCCAGGCTGGCCACCTGCACCATGTCGGGCTCGGTGGGCGAGGTCTGGAACTGCAGGCTCAGCACGTCGTCGGCACCGCTCAGGTCGCTGTGCTGCCAGCCCAGGCTGACGCGCCAGTCGCCGGTGCGCTCATTGCCGGTGTTGTCCAGGCCCAGGTTCCAGCGCATGGCCGCGGCCTCCTCGACCTTGACCGTGGCCTCCACCTCGCCCGGCGCCGCGCCCGGGCCCAGCAGCACGCCGAGCTGGCGACCGGGGTTCTCGTTGGCCAGCTGCAGTTCGCGGTCGATGCGGCGCAGCGCCGGCGTCTGGCCGCTCTTCAGCGCCGGCAGCGCGGCACGCACGCGGTCGGCACTCAGCCGCTTGGCGCCCTGCACGCCGATGCGGCCCAGCCGGCCTTCGAGCACCTGCAGCGTGACCGTGCCGTCCTTCACCGGCTGCGGCGGCAGATAGACCACCACCGCGCCCCAGCCGGCGGCCGCGTACAAGGCCTGCACGGCCTCGGCCGCGCGCTGCAGTTCGGCCAGGCTGCGCTGGCCGCGGAACGGCTCCAGCGTGCGCTGCAGCAGGCCGGCGTCGAGCAGGCTGTTGCCCTGCACCCAGAAGCCGCTGACCGTGACCGGCGCCTCGGCGGCGGCGCTGGATGCCGGGGCCGGGGCGGCGGGCTGGGCCTGCAGGCCCGACGCGCCCAGGCCGGCCAGCAGCCAGGTCAGCAGCGTCGAGAGTGGATAAGGACTCATCATTCCTCCGCGGCGCAGGGGTCGCAACCGGCCCATGCTAGGCGCGGGGCGCTGCGCCCACCGGGATGTTCCCCCCCTGTTGCGGGACACAGCAATCCCGAAGTCTGTGGACGGCCGGCAACGGCGGGCCATCGCACCAGGGCTGCGGCTACCATCGAGACCCAGCCGACGCTGCCGCTGCGATGCCACCTGCCGAATCCCTGCCCGACGACGAACGCACCCGCCCGGTGCCCCGGCCGGCCCAGGCCGCGCCCGCCGCCGGCTCGGGCAATGCGCTGCCCGCCGGCACCTACCTGGGCGAGTTCGAGCTACTGGGCGTGGTCGGCGAAGGTGGCTTCGGCATCGTCTACCGCGCCTGGGACCATTCGCTGCAGCGCCAGGTGGCGGTGAAGGAGTACATGCCGGCGTCGATCGCGCTGCGCAGCAACGGCACCCAGGTCAGCGTGAAGAGCGAGCGCCATGCCGAGACCTTCGAGGCCGGGCTGAAGAGCTTCGTCAAGGAAGCGCAGATGCTGGCCCAGTTCGACCATCCGGCCCTGGTCAAGGTCTACCGCTTCTGGGAGGCCAACGGCTCGGCCTACATGGTGATGCCGTTCTACGAGGGCAAGACGCTGCGCGACGAGCTGCGCGGGCGCAGCAGCCGGCCCGACGAGGCCGAGGTGCTGGGCTGGATCGGCCCGGTGGCCGACGCGCTGGCGGTGATCCATGCCGAGCACTGGTATCACCGCGACATCGCGCCCGACAACATCCTGCTGCTGGCCGGCAGCGGCCGGCCGCTGCTGCTGGACTTCGGCGCGGCGCGGCGCGTCATCGGCGACATGACGCAGGCGCTGACGGTGATCCTCAAGCCCGGCTATGCGCCGGTGGAGCAGTACGCCGAGGTGCCGGGCATGAAGCAGGGCCCGTGGACCGATGTCTATGCGCTGGCCGCGGTGGCGCATTTTGCGGTGCGCGGGCGCACGCCGCCGCCGTCGGTGGGCCGGCTGCTCAACGACAGCTACGAGCCGCTGGCCGGCCAGGCCGTGGCCGGCTGCGGTGCGGCTTTTCTGGCGGCCATCGACCATGGGCTGGCGGTGCGGCCCGAGCAGCGCACGCCCAGCATCGCCGCCTTCAAGGCCGAGCTGGGTCTGGGCGCCTCGCCCACCGATGCGCCATCCGCGGCCGCCACCGCCTACCCCGGCCTGGCGGCCCCGGCCCAGCCGGCCGCGGGCGGCGCGGCCCTGCCGGTGACGGTCAAGGCCACGGTGGCGGCGCGGGCCCCCGGGCCGACCGCGGTGCTGCCCACGCCGGCCCCTGCGCCAGCGGCGCCTGCTGCCGTGGCGGCCGGCGCTGCGGCAAACCCGGGGGCCGCGGCGGCCCGCCGTGCTCCGGCGCCCGCGCTGTGGGCGGGCCTGGGCGGCGCGGCCCTGCTGCTGGCCGGCGGGCTGTGGTGGTTCATGCGCGCCGGCGCGCCGGCCCCGTCGGCCGTGCCGGCGGCTCCGCCGCTGGCGGCGCTGCCGGTGGCCGCCGGCCCCGAGGCCGCCTCGGCGGCGGTGGCAGGCCCGGTCCCGGCGGCCGTCAGCTTCGACGTGGCCGGCGAGTTCGGCCGCGTGGTGCAGGCGCAGACGCCGGGCTATGGCCTGGACCTGCAGCTCGACCGCACGCCGCTGCGCATCGACCGCGACAAGCTGCAGTTCACGCTGCGCTCGCTGCAGGAGGGCCATGTCTATGTGCTCAGCCATGGCAGCGACGGCCAGTTGCAGCAGCTTTATCCCAACGGCCTGACGCCGGCGCCGCGCATCGCCAAGGGTGGCCTGCTGAAGCTGCCCCAGGGGCGGCTGGAGTTCAATGTCAGCGGGCCGGCCGGCGTCAACCAGCTGCTGGTGCTGGTTAGCCGCTGGCCGCGCGAGCACACGGCGGCCGGTGCCAAGGACGTGGGCGGTTTTCTGAGCTTCCCGGTCGGTGCCGAGGCCGCGCAGCGCCTGGCCGCGCATCGCGGGCCGCTGCCGCTGCTGGCCGGCCGTGCCCAGTGCCCGGCCAGCGGGCCCTGCGAGGATGCCTACGGCGCGGCGCTGATCAGCTACGACGTGGTGCCCTGAGCGGCCTTCGGGCGGACGCCCGTTGTTTCAAGGCAGGGCGATGTCCAGCGTGGGCCGCGCCTCGTCGGGATGCAGCACGGCGCTGGCATGGCCCAGCGGCAGCACCGTGGTGTCGATGCCGACTTCGCCGGCCGGGCCGGGGCGCGGGCTGCGCAGGGACGGCCAGGCGAAGAACTGCGCCACCTCGTCGGCGCGGGCCAGGGTGTCGGCCTCGCCCAGGGCCATCAGCTCGCGCGTGAACGGCGCCTCGAACAGCAGGTAGCTGGCCAGGGCCGCACCGCGCGCGTCGCTGCCCGCACCGGCGGCCTTGCCCACGCCCACGCCGCGCAGCAGGGTGCGCACCGGCGCCGGCAGCGCATGCAGGTGGCGGGTGGCGATGTCGTCGATGCGCTGGCTGGGCGAGATGACCAGCGATTCCAGCGGCCGCAGCGGCGTGTCCTGGCGCACCGTGTCGGGCAGCAGGGCCAGCGTGCGGTTGATGCGCTGCATGCGCTCGATGTCCACCGTCAGCGCATCGAGGAAGATGCTGCTCATGGCATGGCCGGCGATCTGCGCCAGCGTCGGGTAGTCGGCATCGGCCGGCGCGGCTGCGGGCGGCTCGTGCATGCGGCCGGCGCCGATGATCAGCAGGCGCTCGGCGCCCAGGTGGATGGCCGGCGACAGCGGCGCGCTCTGGCGCATCGAGCCGTCGCCGAACCAGGTGCGGCCGCGCGGCCCGGGAATGCAGGTGGCCGGAAAGATGAACGGGATCGCCGACGAGGCCAGCAGGTGGTGGTGCTCGATGCGCTGCACCGGCAGGGCCACGCGCTGCGAGCGCTGCCAGGGCGTGATCTTCTGGCCCGCGGCATAGAAGGTGAAGTGCTCGCCGGTGGAATAGCTGGAGGCGGTGACGCCCAGCGCATGCAGGTGGCGGGCCTCCAGCATGGCCGGCAGCCGCTCCAGCGGCACGGCGCGCTGCAGCAGCTCGCCCAGCGGTGCGTTGTCCAGCAGCGAGCGCGGCCGCATGCGCCGCCAGCGCGCAATCACCCAGCCCAGCGACAGCATGGTCAGCCAGCGCGCGCCGGTGCGGATCACGCCGATGGCATCGGCGCGGTAGACCTGGTCGGCGCTGAAGTTCTCCCACACCCGGGCCAGCACGGCCACGGCCTGGTCGTAGCGGTCGGCATGGCAGGCCAGGGCCGCGGCATTGATGGCGCCGGCCGAGGTGCCGGTAATGACGCCGAAGGGATTGCTCAGCCGGGCGCGGTGGCCCAGGCGCTCGCGCCGCAGCCGGGCGATGGCGCGCAGCACGCCCACCTGGTAGGCCGCGCGGGCGCCGCCGCCACTGAGCACCAGGCCGGTCAGCGGGGTTTCGTGCATGGGGCGACTGTAGTGCCCCGGCGGCGCGGCCATCCCCGGGGCTGGCCCGGGGATGTGGCACAGATCAGTAGGTTTCCAGGTGCAGCCGGCCTTCGCGCTTGAGCGTGGCGCCGACCTGGTCCCAGTCCAGCCCGGCGCCGCGGGCGATGTCGCGCAGCGCCAGCACCACGCCTTCTTCCATGGCCTTCAGGCCGCAGACGTAGAAGTGGGCCTGGCCGTCGGCCAGCAGCGCGGCCAGGTCGGCGGCGCGCTCGCGCATCGCGTCCTGCACATAGCGCTTGGGCTGGTCGGGCGTGCGGCTGAAGGCGAAGTGGATGTCGATGAAGTCCTTGGGCAGGTTCATCAGCGGGCCGAAGTAGGGCAGCTCCTGCTGGCTGCGTGCGCCGAAGAACAGCATCAGCTTGCCGCCCTCGAACTTGCCCGATTGCCGCAGCCGGCGCCGCCACTCGGTCATCGCCCGCATCGGTGCCGAGCCGGTGCCGGTGCAGATCATCACGATGTGGCTCTTCGGATGGTTGGGCATCAGAAAGCTGGTGCCGAAGGGGCCGATGACCTGCACCGTGTCGCCGACCTTGAGGTCGCAGACATGGTTGCTGGCCACGCCGCGCACCGGCCGGCCCTGGTGGTCTTCCAGCACGCGCTTGACGGTCAGCGACAGGTTGTTGTGGCCCGGCCGTTCGCCATTGCGCGGGCTGGCCACGCTGTACTGGCGCGCATGGTGGGGCCGGCCGTTGGCATCGCTGCCCGGCGGCAGGATGCCGATGCTCTGACCCTCCAGCACCGGGAACGGCAGGGCGCCGAAGTCCAGCACGATGTGGTGGGTGTCGTAGTCGCTGCCCAGTTCGGTGACGCGCAGGTTGCCGGTGACGGTGGCGGTGACGAAGGGCTGCTGCGCCTTCGGGCCGTAGAGGTTGGTGTAGGCATGGGCCGCGCTCCAGGGCGGCAGCGTGGCGCCGTACTGGGCCGGGTTGAAGGCCGCCTGGCCGGCGGGGTCGGGGCGCGCCTCGGCCTCCGTCTCGGCTTCCATCGCGGCCGCGGGCAGCCCCTCGGCCGCGCCGGCGCTGGCGGCCAGCTGCTCGGGGCTCAGCTCGGCCGGCAGGCTGTCCCAGCCCAGCTGCTCGTCCAGGCTGTAGGCCTGGGTGCGTGGCACGCGCCGGTAGTTGTCGATGGAGCCGGTGGGGCAGGGCGAGATGCAGGCATTGCACCAGTCGCACTTGTCGGCATCGACCACGTAGTTGCGGCTGTCGTGCGTGATCGCGCCCACCGGGCACATGGTCTCGCAGGTGTTGCAGCGGATGCAGATCTCGGGGTCGATCAGATGCTGCTTGATGACGCTGACAGCCATGTCCATGCCGCTCTCCAGGAATGCCAGGCTTCAGCCGAAGCGCACGTACTCGAAGTTCACCGGCTGGCGGTTGATGCCGAGTGCCGGCGGCGCGATCCAATTGGCGAACTGGCCCGGCTCCACCACCCGGCCCATCAGGCTGGCGACGAAGGCGCGGTCGCCATCGGTGGGCAGCCATTCGCTGACCTTGGCCTGCCATTCTGCATCGCTGACCACGCGGCCGTCGGGCGATACCTTGACGCCCGACAGCGTGCCGATCTGGCGGTGGAAGGCCTTGTGCGGCACCTTCAGCCGGAACGGGATGCCGGCCTTCTCGATGACCTTGTTCCAGCGCTCGACGCCGCCGATGGAGTCCTTGATGTAGTCGTCGCGCAGCACCTCGTTGAGCGCGTTGAGCATCGGCACTTCCTTCTCGACCAGCTGGCCGCCCTGCACCTCCAGCACGCGGTAGCTGCTGCCCTTGAGCACATGGTCGTCCAGGCGCTTGCCTTCTTCGAAGCGGCCCTTCAGGCCCGACGAGTAGAAGGTGGCGGCATTGCTGCTCTGGTCGGCGCCGAACAGGTCGATGGTGACGCTGAAGTGGAAGTTCAGGTAGCGCTGCAGCGTCGGCAGGTCGATCACGCCGGCGGCGCGCAGCTTGGCCGGGTCGTCGGTCTTCAGCTCGTTCATCACCTGGCAGGTGCGCTGGATCACGCGCGACACGCCGCTCTCGCCCACGAACATGTGGTGGGCCTCTTCGGTGAGCATGAACTTGGTGGTGCGCGCCAGCGGGTCGAAGGCGCTTTCGGCCAGCGCGCAGAGCTGGAACTTGCCGTCGCGGTCGGTGAAGTAGGTGAACATGAAGAAGGCCAGCCAGTCGGGCGTCTTCTCGTTGAAGGCGCCCAGGATGCGCGGGTTGTCCTGGTCACCCGAGCGCCGCTCCAGCAGCGCCTCGCCTTCTTCGCGGCCGTCGCGGCCGAAGTACTTGTGCAGCAGGTAGACCATGGCCCACAGGTGGCGGCCTTCTTCCACATTGACCTGGAACAGGTTGCGCAGGTCGTACTGGCTGGGGCAGGTCAGGCCCAGGTGGCGCTGCTGCTCCACGCTGGCCGGCTCGGTGTCGCCTTGCGTGACGATGATGCGGCGCAGGTTGGCGCGGTGCTCGCCCGGCACCTCCTGCCAGGCGTCTTCGCCCAGGTGGTCGCCGAAGTGGATCTTGCGGTCCTTCTCGGCCGGGTTCAGGAAGATGCCCCAGCGGTAGTCGGGCATCTTCACATGGCCGAACTGGGCCCAGCCCTGAGGATCGACGCTGATGGCCGTGCGCAGGTAGACGTCGAAGTTGTGGCTGCCGTCCGGGCCCATGTCCTGCCACCAGCTCAGGTAGTTGGGCTGCCACTGCTCGAGCGCGCGCTTGAGCGTGCGGTCCTCGGCCAGGTTGACGTTGTTGGGGATCTTCTCGCTGTAGTCGATCGTGCTCATCGTGTCTGCTCCACCTGAGATTGCTTAGACGCGGTTCCAGTCGAATTGGGCCTTGTCGCCCTTGCCGTAGACCTTCAGGGCGCCCTTGTCGCCGACGGCATTGGGGCGCTGGAAGATCCAGTTCTGCCAGGCCGTCAGCCGGCCGAAGACGCGCGTGGCCAGGGTTTCGGTGCCGTTGAAGCGCAGATTGGCCTCCATGCCGGTCAGCGCATCGGGGCTCATGGCCACGCGCTCCTCGATGGCGATGCGCGTCTCGTCGGCCCAGTCGATGTCGTCGGGGTTGCTGGTCACCAGGCCCAGCGCCAAGGCGGCATCGGCATCCAGCGGCCGGCCCATGGCGGCGCGCACCGCGTCCAGCGCCGCGGCTTCGTCGTAGAAGCGGCGGCCCAGGCGGCTCTGGCCGGTGGCCATGGGGTAGAGGCCGAAGTTGGCGCCGCTGACGGTGATGCGCGGCGTGGCCGCCTCGTCGTCGGGCAGCATCAGCTGGTAGCTGCGGTCGCAGGCCAGGGCCAGCTCCAGCAGCGTGCCGGCAAAGCACGAGCCCGGCTCGATCAGCGCGAACAGGCTGCGCGAGCTGACGTCCAGGCGGCTGAAGGTGCGGCGCAGGTGGCCGATGGTGGCACGCACCAGCCAGTGGTCGCCCAGCGTGGCCAGGGTCTGGTCCAGCGCCAGCACGGCGCCGGCATCGCCCTGGGTGCGGATCAGCCAGGTGCCGATCTCGGGCTCGTTGCTGCGCATCTCCAGGATGGCGTCGTCCAGCTGGCGCGCCAGGGCCAGCGGATACCAGTCGGCGCCGGCGGCCTCGATGGCGGCGATGTCGGCCGGCTGCTCGCCTTGCGGGCCGCGCACGGTGAAGCTGGCGGTGCGGCGGGCGCGGTCGATCTCCACCGACACATGCGGATAGCTCAGCGCATCGGCGCTGATAGTGCGCTGCAGCGGCGTCAGCTTCACGCCCTGGGCCTGCGTGGGCCGGTGGCTGGTGGCGGCCAGCTGCTGGGCGCGCTCCTGCACGGTCTGCGCAAAGACCGCGGGCTTGGCGATCTGGTCGACCAGGCGCCAGTCCTTGGCCTTCTGGCCGCGCACGCCCTCGGTGGTGGTGCAGAAGATGTCGGCCAGGTCGTGGCGCACGCGGCGCTTGTCGGTGACGCGGGTCAGGCCGCCGGTGCCGGGCAGCACGCCCAGCAGCGGCACCTCGGGCAGGCTGACCGCGCTGCTGCGGTCGTCGACCAGGATGATCTCGTCGCAGGCCAGGGCCAGCTCGTAGCCGCCGCCGGCGCAGGCGCCGTTGACGGCGGCCAGGGTCTTCAGGCCTTCATGGCTGGACGAATCCTCCAGGCCGTTGCGCGTCTCGTTGGTGAACTTGCAGAAGTTCACCTTCCAGGCATGGCTGGAGACGCCCAGCATGAAGATGTTGGCGCCCGAGCAGAACACCTTGTCGCGGGCGCTGGTGATGACCAGGGCACGCACCGTGGGGTGCTCGAAGCGCACGCGGTTGATGGCGTCGTTGAGCTCGATGTCCACGCCCAGGTCGTAGCTGTTGAGCTTGAGCTTGTAGCCCTCGCGCAGGCCGCCGTTTTCGTCCACCGCCATGGCCAGCGTGGCCACCGCGCCCTCGACCTTCAGCGTCCAGTGGCGGTAGCGTGACGGGTCGGTCTGGTAATCGACGCGGGCGGGCTGGCTCATGGCGGTCTCCTGGACGGGTTCAGGCACGAAAGTGCATGGTCTTGATGTCAGTTCAGGAAGTATGTTGCATATGATGATGGTGCGTCAAGCACTTTGCTGCGTGTTCAGGCCCCGATCAGGCCGGCGGCAGGTTCAGCGCCCGGCGCACCAGCTCGCGCAGCGCGGCAAAGCTGGGCTCCAGGGCCTGGGCGCTGGTGTCCAGCGTGAACTCGGCCTTGGAATAAAAGGCGGCGCGCCCGGCCAGGATGCGCTTCAGGTCGTCCATGGCCTCGGCGCTGGCGGCCATGGGCCGCAGATCGCCCTGGGCCGTGACGCGCTTCATGTGGTCTTCCGGGCTGGCCTGCAGCCACACCGTGGTGCAGTGGGCCAGCAGCAGGTTGAAGGTGGCCGGGTCGGACACCAGGCCGCCGGGCGTGGCGATCACCGCCTCGGGATAGATCTGGATGGCTTCTTCCAGCGCCCGGCGCTCGTAGCGGCGGTAGGCGTTCTGGCCGTACAAGGCCTGGATCTCGCTGATGCTGCAGCCGGCGAACTTCTCGATCTCGCGGCTCAGCTCGACAAAGGCAAAGCCCAGGTCGTCGGCCAGCAGCTGGCCCAGCGTGGACTTGCCGGCGCCGCGCAGGCCGATCAGGGCCACGCGCGGGCTGCGCCCGGCATTGCCGCCGCCGGTGCCCAGCAGCTCGCCCACGGCCACGCGCACGCGGCGCAGCGTGGCCTCGTCGCGGTGCTCCAGCAGCTCGCGCAGCAGCAGCCATTCGGGCGTGGAGGTGGTGATGTCGCCGATCAGCTCGGCCAGCGGGCAGTGCAGGGCCTGGGCCACCTGCTGCAGCACCAGGATCGACGCATTGCCGATGCCGTACTCCAGGTTGGCCAGGTGGCGCTCGGATACGCCGGCGGCCAGGGCCACGGCCTTGCGCGTCATGCCGCGGCGCGCCCGCAGCGCCCGCACGCGGTCACCCAGCGCGGCCAGGAAGGGGTTTTTCTCCTCGCCCTCGGCATCGGCCGGGCCCAGGCCGGCGGCCGGACCTTCATGAACTATAGTGCTTGACACCCCGCCTCCTCGGGCCTATCGTGCTGGCACGCACAATAATTCATCCCGATGATGGCCGCAACCGCCGTGCACAAGCCGTCAGAGTTTGTCGAGCTGCCGCTGCAGGGCCGGGTCTGGCGCATCGAGCATGCCTGGGTCGGTGCCGCGTCGGATGGCGCGCCGCTGATCGTGTTCCTGCACGAGGGCCTGGGCTCGCTGGCGATGTGGCGCGACTTTCCGGCCCGGCTGTGCGCGGCGCTGGGCGCGCGGGGCCTGGTCTATTCGCGCCCGGGTTATGGCCGCTCCACGCCGCGGGCGCCGCACGAGGCCTGGGCGCCCGACTTCATGCACCAGCAGGCACGGCAGCTGCTGCCGGCGCTGCTGCAGGCGCTGGGTGTGGCCGGGCGCTACTGGCTGTTTGGCCACAGCGATGGCGGCTCGATCGCGCTGCTGCATGCGGCCGACCCGGTGCACAACGTGGCCGGCTGCGTGGTGCTGGCGCCGCACATCCTGGTCGAGCCGGTCTCGGTGGCCAGCATCGAACAGGCCCGCCAGGCCTATCTGCACACCGATCTGCGCCAGCGCCTGGCGCGTTACCACGACGATGCGGACAGCGCCTTCTGGGGCTGGAACGACATCTGGCTGCATCCCAGCTTCCGCCACTGGAACATCGCCGACGAGCTGGCGGCCATCCGCTGCCCGCTGCTGGCCATCCAGGGCCTGGACGACGAATACGGCACGCTGGCGCAGATCCGCGGCATTGCCGAGCGCGTGCCGCAGACCCGGCTGCTGGAGCTGGCGCATTGCGGCCACTCGCCGCACAAGGACCAGGCCGAGGCGGTGATCGCCGCCATGCAGGACTGGATGCGCGCCGCCTGATCAGCGGCTGCCGCTGCGCGCCTTGACGCAGTCGGGGTGGTTGCGCAGCTCGGGCACGCTGGCGCACTGGCGTTCGATGCAGCTCCAGCGCGTCAGCACATTGCTGGCCTCGCAGCGCTCGGCCGGCGACAGCGGGCGCGAGCGCACGACCATGGCGTCGGACTCGCCACGCTCGGTGGCGGCCTGGGGGGCGGCCTGGGCGGCGGCCGGCGTGGTCGCCGGTGCCGCGGCCGCGGGGAGCGGCGGGGTCGTGGCCGGGGTCGTGGTCTGGGGTGGGGACTGGACGGTGGCCGGGGCCACGCCGGCCAACGGGGCGCTGGCCGGGCCGGGGCCAGCGCCGGTGGCGACCGGCGCCGGCGGCAGCTGCGGCGGTGCGCGCTCGGGCCAGCCACCGGCGGGCTCGGTCGCGGCCGGGCGCTGGGGCGGGCGCGCCGCTGCGGTGGGTGCGGCGCGGGGCGCGGTGGCCGACGCGGGCTCGGCGGCGGTGAGGGCCGGCTCCGAGGCGCCGGCCGATGGCAGGGCCGATGCCGCCGGCGCTGCCGGCAATACCGGCAATACCGGCACCGCGCTGGCGGCCGCATCGGCGACGGGTGGGGCGGTCGGCGCGCGGTCCGGGCCTGGCCACCACCACAGTGCCGCCGCCAGGCCGGCCGTCGCGGCCATGGCCGCCAGCAGGCGCACCGGCGCGCGCCGGGCCGGTGCCTTGGGCACGGGCACTGGCGCCGGCCCGGCGGCCGGTGCAGCCGCCGACCGGTCCTGGTGCTCGCCCGGCACCTCGTCCAGCACGGCGTCCAGCGTCGGCGCTGGCGTCGGCGCCGGCTCTGGCGCGGGTTCCGGCGCGGGTTCCGTGGCCGCACTCGGGGGCGGCAGCACCTGGGTGGCTTCGCTGCCCGGCAGCGGCGGGCGCGGCAGCAGCTCGGTGCGCGCCTCGGCCCGCGACGGGCCGGCCGGCGTCACCGCACCCGGCCCCAGCATCTGCGTGCGCTGCCAGGGCGCGTCGGCCGGGGTCGGCGGCTCGCGCTGGCCGGCCAGGGCCTGGCCCAGCTCGGCCACACTCTGCGGCCGGTCGGCCGGACGCGGTGCCAGCATCCAGTCGATGCAGGCCAGAAAGCGCGGGCTGCAGCCGGGCAGCGACGGCGCACGCTGCGCCAGCGGCTGCAGCTCGTCGTGCAGCATGCGCGTGGTGGCCGGCGGCGGTGGATGGCCCAGCAGCAGGAAATGCAGCGTCGCGCCCAGCGCATACAGGTCGGTCCACGGCCCCTGCTTGACCGCGGCGACCTCGCCGTATTGCTCGATCGGCGCATAGGCCGGCTTCAGGATCGCGGTCAGCGCCACGCTCTTGTCGGCGATGACCCGCCGCGCCGCGCCGAAGTCCAGCAGCACCGGCCGGCCATCGGGCTCGACCAGCACGTTGTCGGGCGAGATGTCGCGGTGGTACACGCCCTCGGCATGCAGCCGCGCCAGCGCGCCCAGCAGCGGCTCGACGATGCTGCGCAGCCAGGCCTCGTCGGGCGGTGCGCTCAGGCCGCGCCGCACCTGCTGCAGGTTCTGGCCCTGGTAGTAGGGCATGGCCATGTAGGCCGTGTGATGGGCCTCCCAGTAGCGGTAGACCTTGACCAGGGCCGGGTGGTCGAAGCGCGCCAGCAGCCGCGCCTCGTTGACGAAGGAGCGCAGGCCCAGCGCAAACGATTCCTCGCTGGCCTGCGACAGCACCGACACCTCCAGCGTGGCGCTGCGCGCGGCCAGCGCAGCCGGCATGTATTCCTTGACCGCCACCTCGCGCTCCAGCGCATGGTCGAAGGCCAGGTAGACGATGCCGAAGCCGCCCACGCCCAGCACGCGCCGGACCTCGAATTCGCCGAGCCGCGTGCCGCGGGGCAGGGCGCTGATCGGGTCGGCGGCGCTGGAACTCATGTCAGCGAGGATAGCCCGAGCCGCGCCGCCGGCCGTGGCGGCCGCCGCCCCTTCAACGGGTGGCCGCGGCCAGGGCCTCGGCGATGGCCTGGTTGGCCGCGGCCAGCGCATACAGCAGGCTGCGCGCGCTGGCCGGGCCGTCCAGCTCCAGCAGGCCGTCGACCCGCGTCGCCTCGGCCGGCGCCACGCCCAGCTTGCGGCCCAGCTGCAGCAGCGATTGCAGCGGCGAGGCCTCGGCCGTGCCTGCCGTGGCCGGCGCTGCGCGCAGCCGGCCGAACTCGGGCGCCAGCACCAGGGCCTCGGCCAGAGCCACCTTGTCGGTCTGCGCATGGGCGGCGATCAGCGCCAGGTCGGGTGCCGGCACCAGCTCCATCAGCGGCGCCAGCGCGCCGCGGCGTTCCTCGCCGGGCAGGTCGGGATTGGCAAAGCCGCTGCGCCGCTCGGCGCCCGGCTCGTGGCCGCTGAGGTGGATGGCCAGGCCCAGCGACAGCGCCTCGATGCCCTGGGCGCGAAAGGCCAGCCGGGCGGCCAGGTTGCCGGGGTTCAGGCCGCCGGCCGTGCGCGGCACGATGCGCTGGCCGCTGGGCGCCAGCACCAGGTAGCGGCGGCGCAGCTCCCCACTGCCGGACTCGACGAACACCGGCGCCGCCGCCGTGCTGGCCGGCTCGCTGGCCTCGTAGACGGCGCCGGCGCTGCCCAGCAGGCCGTCGATGCTGGCCGGCCGCACGCCGGCCGCGGCCAGCCGCGCCTGCAGATCGGCCCAGCCGCGGTCGACCAGGGCCTGCAGCGCGGCGATGTCGGGCTGGCTGCGCCAGACCAGGCGTGCGCTGTCACCCCACACCGGCCGGCCCAGCAGGGCGCCGTCGCGGGCCGGCAGCCGCTGCTCGCCGCCGACCTCGATCAGCAGCTGGTATTCGGCGATGTAGAAGCGCTTGCCCTGCAGCGCCAGCTGGCCGCTGGTGCGCGCCGCCGGCACCGCCGCGCCCACCGGTCGCTGCAGGGCGGCGGCGATGGCGGCGGCGTCCAGCGGCTGCAGCTCGCGCGGCGGTGGGGTCTGGGCCTGGGCCGGCAGCGTCAGCGCCAGCAGCAGCGCCGCCAGGCTGCTGCGCAGGCAGAGGAGCAGGGCGGTGTGCAAGGCCATGGCCGGGATTCTGCCGCCGCCCGGCACAGTGGCTACAGTGCGCGCTACGCGCATCCACTTCCCTGCCACGATGTTCCTGCCCCCGCTGCAAGCCGCCATCATCGATCTCGATGGCACCCTGGTCGACACCGTCGGCGACTTTGAACTGGCGCTGAACCGCATGTTGGCCGAGCTGGGCCTGCCCGGCGTGGAGCGCGCCTTCATCGAGCGCACCGTGGGCAAGGGCAGCGAGCACCTGATCCGCAGCACCCTGGTCCATGTGGGCGCCGGGCTGGGCGCAGATGTGCAGGCGCTGGCCGAGCCGGCCTGGCAGCACTACCAGCGCCACTACCTGCAGATCAACGGCCAGGCCTCGCGGGTCTACGACGGGGTGATCGAGGGCCTGCAGCGGCTGGCTGCGCTGGGCCTGAAGCTGGCCTGCCTGACCAACAAGCCCGGCGACTTTGCGCGGCCGCTGCTGGCGGCCAAGGGCCTGGACCGCTTCTTCGATCCCGGCCTGGTGTTCGGCGGCGACGCCTTCGCCCGCAAGAAGCCCGATCCGCTGCCGCTGCTGGAGACCTGCAAGGCCCTGGGCTCGCTGCCGGCGGCCACGCTGATGGTCGGCGACTCCAGCAACGATGCCCAGGCCGCACGCGCCGCCGGCTGCCCGGTGGTGCTGGTGGACTATGGCTACAACCACGGCCGGCCGGTGGCCGAGGCCGCGCCCGATGCGGTGATCACCGGCCTCGACGCGCTGGCGGCGCTGCTGGCGCCGCGCTGAGCGGGCTGGGCGCGGTCAGTTCTCGTTGCCGCTCTTGGGAGGCTTGCCCAGCAGCGCATCCTTCAGCAGGTGGTCGGCCGGCGACTTGCCCAGCCAGATGCGCAGCAGGCCGTTGAAGAACTCGGGCTCGGGGATGGGGTCGTGCATGGGCTTGCCG
>JAGOPK010000010.1:0-108558 GCA_017992055.1 Burkholderiaceae bacterium | reverse complement strand
GCTCTTGGGAGGCTTGCCCAGCAGCGCATCCTTCAGCAGGTGGTCGGCCGGCGACTTGCCCAGCCAGATGCGCAGCAGGCCGTTGAAGAACTCGGGCTCGGGGATGGGGTCGTGCATGGGCTTGCCGTTGACGCGCACCACGGTGCCGCTGCCGGGCGTCCAGTCGACGCTGAAGCTCTCGCCGGGCAGCAGCTTCTTCTTGGCCGCGAAGATCTCGCCCATGCGGATGGTGCCGGGGATGGACTTGACGAACTCCTCGCGCGGCGCGTTGTCCTGCATGCCGCGGGTGAACAGCTTGCCCAGCTCGTTGGCATCGATCTCGCGCAGCATCACCACATGGATGCGCTTGGGCCCGGGCGCGGCCAGCACGGCCTCGGTGCTGGCAGCCTTGGCCGTCAGGTACAGGCCGGCGGTGTAGACCTTGATCACCAGCTTGTAGCGCACGCCGGCGCCGTTCAGCAGCAGCGGCGTGCCGCCCACGCTGACCTGGGGCTCGTAGCGCACGCCGGCGGTGTCGAAGGCCTGGGCCGCCACCGGCATCGCGGCGCCGCCCGCCCACAGCGCAAGCAGGAAGATCGCAAGCGACGGCAGACGACGGTGCATGGCGTGCTCTTTCGGATGCAGGGCGGGCGCCGACTGTAGCAGCGCGCGCTGCTACACTGCCCGGCACGATGTTCACCGCACGCAAACTGACTGAAGGGTCCGCCGACCGGGGGGCCTGGCCCTGGCGACCCTGGCATCCGTCGGTCTGATTTCCGCGTGCCGGCCGGTCTGTCCTGACCGCGCCCGTGCCCTTCCCCATCCCGTCCCGCGTTGCCGTGCCTGGCCCAGATGAGCCAGGGTGCGCGCGCCGCGGGTGCCTGATCGAGGCCCCATCGTGATCACCGAACTCGAATTCAAGAGCCTGGCCGCCCAGGGCTACAACCGCATCCCGCTGCTCAGCGAGGCCTTCGCGGATCTGGAAACGCCGCTGTCGCTGTACCTGAAGCTGGCCGGCGGCGCCAAGCACAGCTTTCTGCTGGAGTCCGTCGTCGGCGGCGAGCGCTTCGGTCGCTATTCCTTCATCGGCCTGCCGGCGCGCAGCCTGCTGCGCGCCACCGGCTTCGTCACCGAGGTGGTGACCGACGGCGAGGTGGTCGAGCGCCACGAGGGCAACCCGCTGGACTTCGTCGAGGCCTACCAGGCCCGCTTCAAGGTGGCGCTGCGGCCCGGCCTGCCGCGCTTTTGCGGCGGCCTGGCCGGCTACTTCGGCTACGACGCGGTGCGCTACATGGAGCCCAAGCTGGCCAAGACCGCCAAGCCCGGTGGCCTGGACACGCCCGACATCCTGCTGCTGCAGACCGAGGAGCTGGCGGTCATCGACAACCTGTCGGGCCGGCTGTACCTGATCGTCTATGCCGACCCCGGCCAGCCCGAGGCCTATTTCAAGGCCAAGCGCCGCCTGGCCGAACTGGCCGACAAGCTGCGCTATTCGGTCACCGCGCCGGCGGTCAAGCGCGGCGCCTCGCACTCGGTGGAGCGCGAGTTCGACAAGGCCGACTACCTGGCCGCGGTGCACAAGAGCAAGGACTACATCGCCGCCGGCGACATGATGCAGGTGCAGATCGGCCAGCGCCTGAAGAAGCGCTACACCGAGAGCCCGCTCAGCCTGTACCGCGCGCTGCGCTCGCTGAACCCCAGCCCCTACATGTACTTCTACGACATGGGCGGCTTCCAGATCGTCGGCGCCAGCCCCGAGATCCTGGTGCGGCACGAGCACACGCCCGACGGCGACAAGGTCACCATCCGGCCGCTGGCCGGCACGCGCCCGCGCGGCGCCACGCCCGAGACCGACAAGGCCACCGAGGCCGAGCTGCTGGCCGACCCGAAGGAGCGCGCCGAGCACCTGATGCTGATCGACCTGGCGCGCAACGACATCGGCCGCATCGCCAAGACCGGCTCGGTCAAGGTCAGCGAGGCCTTCGTGGTCGAGCGCTACTCGCATGTGATGCACATCGTCAGCAATGTCGAAGGCCTGCTGAAGGACGGCATGAGCAACATGGATGTGCTCAAGGCCACCTTCCCGGCCGGCACGCTGACCGGCGCGCCCAAGATCCGCGCGATGGAAATCATCGACGAGCTGGAGCCGGTCAAGCGCGGCATCTACGGCGGCGCCTGCGGCTACCTGAGCTTTGCCGGCGACATGGACCTGGCGATTGCCATCCGCACCGGCATCGTGCAGAACAACACGCTGTATGTGCAGGCCGCCGCCGGCGTGGTGGCCGACTCGGTGCCCGAGCTGGAATGGAAAGAGACCGAGCACAAGGCGCGGGCGCTGATCCGCGCCGCCGAGCTGGTCGAGGAAGGGTTCTGAAGCCGCAGCTGCGAAGGAGCTTGCCATGGTTGATGTCACGCCGTTGCCGGCCGCCATCCGTGTCGACAAGGCGGCCTTGCCGGCCTCCGTCCGGGACGAGGTGATGGCCTTGAACGGGCCGCGGCCCTGGGCGTTCACGGGCACCCTGCTGTGGGCCTGGGTGGTGATCATCGCGGCGGTGGCGCTGGCGGTGCAGGTCGGCACCTGGTGGGCGGCGCTGCTGGCCATCCTGGTCGTGGCCACGCGGCAGAACGTGCTGGGCCTGCTGGTGCACGACCAGGCGCACCTGCTGGGCTTTCGCGGCCGCTTCGGCGACCTGCTGGTCAACCTGTTTGCGGCCTATCCGCTGCTGGTGCTGACCGTCGAAGGTTATGCCCAGGTGCACCTGGCCCATCACCGCGACTATTTCGAGCCCAGCGACCCCGACTTCCAGCGCAAGAGCGGCCCGGAGTGGAGCATCCCGCAACCGGCCTCGGTCTGGCTGAAGATCTTTGTGCGCGACCTGTTCGGCCTGAACGTCATCCGCCTGGTGCGCGGCAAGCGCATGGCCCAGGAGAGCCCGGCCTTTGCGCGGCGCCACCGCATCCCGCGCTGGGTGCGGCCGGCCTATCTGCTGGCGCTGGTGGCGCTGCTGACCGCCACCGGCACCTGGACCCTGTTCCTGCTGTTCTGGCTGCTGCCGCTGCTGACCGTGTTCCAGCTGATCGTGCGCTGGGGCGCGCTGTGCGAGCACAAGTACAACCTGGCCGGTGCCGGCGTTGCCGAGTCCACGCCGCTGATCGTGCAGCGCTGGTGGGAGCGCCTGCTGCTGCCGAACCTGAACTTCGCGATGCACCCGTACCACCACTACTTTCCCGGCATCGCGTTCTCGCAACTGCCCCGTGTGCATGCGATCTACGAGCGCGAGGGCCTGATCGACCAACGGCATGTGTTTCGAGGTTATGGCGCCTATTGGCGACACATCACCGACGTGAAACCCTGACCCCATCCATCCGCAACGACGGAGCAAGCAATGCTGTTGATGATCGACAACTACGACTCGTTCACCTTCAACCTGGTGCAGTACTTCGGTGAACTGGGCCAGGACGTCAAGGTGATCCGCAACGACGAAATCACGGTCGACCAGATCGGGGCGCTGAAGCCCGACTACCTGGTGCTGTCGCCCGGCCCCTGCTCGCCGGCCGAGGCCGGCGTGTGCGTGCCGGCCATCCAGGCCTATGTGGGCAAGCTGCCCATCCTGGGCGTGTGCCTGGGCCACCAGGCCATCGGCGCGGCACTCGGCGGCCACATCGTGCGCGCCAAGACGCAGATGCACGGCAAGTCCGATGTGCTCAGCACCGACCAGCAGGGCGTGTACCTGGGCCTGCCGAAAAACTTCAACGTGATCCGCTACCACTCGCTGGTGATCGAGCAGGCCAGCTGCCCCGAGGAACTGGTCGTCACCTCGACCAGCCAGGACGGCGAGATCATGGGCGTTCGCCACCGCGAGCTGGCCGGCACCGACAACCCGCTGGAAGGCGTGCAGTTCCACCCGGAGAGCATCCTGTCCGAGCATGGCCACGCGATGCTGCGCAACTTCCTGAACCTGGGGCGCTGAGATGAGTGCCAGCACCGTGGCCTATGGCTCCAGCGCTGCCGCAGGTTTCGACGGCCCGCTCGTCGACCTGCGCAGCGACACCGTGACCCGGCCCACGCCGGCGATGCGCGCGGCCATCGTCGCGGCCGAGGTCGGCGACGACGTGTTCGGCGACGACCCGACCGTGAATGCGCTGCAGCAGCGCATCGCCCGCAAGCTGGGCAAGCAGGCCGCGTTGTTCATGCCCAGCGGCACGGCCAGCAACCTCTGCGCGCTGCTGACCCATGGCACGCGCGGCGACGAGTACATCGTCGGCCAGCTGGCACATTGCTATCGCTACGAGGGCGGTGGCGGCGCGGTGCTGGGCGGCCTGCAGCCGCAGCCGCTGGCGATGGGGCCCGACGGCACGATGGACCTGGCCGAGATCGCCGCGGCCATCAAGCCCGACGACGAGCACTTCGCGCGCACCCGCTTGCTGTGCCTGGAGAACACCTGGAACGGCCAGGTGCTGCCGGCCGACTACGTGGCCGCGGCCACGGCCCTGGCCCACGGCCGCGGCCTGGCCACCCACCTGGACGGCGCACGCCTGTTCAATGCCGCCGTGGCCTCGGGCCGGACGGTGGCCGAGCTGGCGGCGGGCTTCGACACGGTCAGCGTCTGCTTCAGCAAGGGCCTGGGCGCGCCGGTCGGCTCGGCCCTGGTCGGCCCGGCCGACTTCATCGCGCGGGCCAGGCGCTGGCGCAAGGTGGTGGGCGGCGGCATGCGCCAGGTCGGCCTGCTGGCCGCCGCGGCCCAGCATGCGCTGGACCACCATGTGGACCGCTTGGCCGACGACCATGGCCGTGCCCGCCGCCTGGCCGAGGGCCTGGCCGGCCTGCCGGGCCTGACGGTGACGCCGCCGCAGACCAACATCGTCTTCGCCCAGCTGCACGGTCCGGCCGAGGGCCGCGGCCCGGCGCTGCTGGAGCACCTGGCCGGCCAGGGCGTGCTGGCCACCGGCCTGATCGGCCTGCGCTTCGTCACCCACCTCGACGTGGACGATGCCGGCATCGATCGCGCCATTGCCGCGGTGCGCGGCTTCCTGCTGTCCTGAACGACCCGAACACACACCGGAGGCCTGCGATGCCGATCACCAACACCGAAGCCCTGACCCGCGTCATCGAGCACCGCGAGATCTTCCACGACGAGATGCTGGCGCTGATGCGCCGCATCATGAGCGGCGAGATGTCGCCGGTGATGATCGCCGCCTTCGCCATCGGCCTGCGCGTCAAGAAGGAGACCATCGGCGAGATCGCCGCCGCGGCCACGGTGATGCGCGAGTTCGCCACGCCGGTGGCGGTGGCCGACCGCACGCACCTGGTCGACATCGTCGGCACCGGCGGTGACAGCTCGCACACCTTCAACATCTCCACCGCGTCCACCTTCGTCGCCGCGGCGGCCGGTGCGCGCGTGGCCAAGCATGGCGGGCGCAGCGTCTCGTCCACCTCGGGCTCGGCCGACGTGATGGAGGCGCTGGGCGCCAACATCATGCTCACGCCCGCCCAGGTGGCCGAGTGCATCGCCGAGACCGGCATCGGCTTCATGTTCGCGCCCAACCACCATGCGTCGATGAAGCATGCGGCGCCGGTGCGCAAGGAGCTGGGCGTGCGCACCATCTTCAACATCCTGGGCCCGCTGACCAACCCGGCCGGCGCGCCCAACCAGCTGATGGGCGTGTTCCACCCCGATCTGGTGGGCATCCAGGTGCGCGTGCTGCAGCGCCTGGGCAGCGAGCATGTGCTGGTGGTCTACGGCATGAACGGCATGGACGAGATCTCGCTGTCCGGCGAAACCGCGGTGGGCGAGCTGGTCAACGGCGAGGTCAAGGAATACGTGGTGCATCCCAGCGACTTCGGCCTGCCGGTCTACGACAGCCGCGTGCTGCGCGTGGCCAACCGCGACGAGTCGGTGCAGTGCATCCAGCGCGTGCTGGCGAATGAAGATGGCCCGGTGCGCGACATCGTGCTGCTCAACGCCGGCGCCGCGCTGTACACCGCCGGCGTGGCGGCCAGCATCGCCGAGGGCGTGAAGCGCGCCCGCGAGGCCGTGGCCTCGGGCGCGGCGGCGGCCAAGCTCAGCCAGTTCGTTGCCGTCACCCAGCGCTTCAAGACCGCCTGAGCCGCCCCATGTCCGACATCCTGAACCAGATCGTCGCCGTCAAGCGCGAAGAGATCGCCGCCGGCCGCGCCGCCATCAGCGAGGCCACGCTGCGCCAGCAGGCCGCGGCCGCCGACGCGCCCCGCGGCTTTGCCGCGGCCCTGCGCGCCAAGATCGCCGCCGGCCAGGCCGCGGTGATCGCCGAGGCCAAGAAGGCCAGCCCCAGCAAGGGCGTGATCCGCGCCGACTTCCGGCCCGACGACATCGCCGCCAGCTACCAGCGCGGCGGCGCGGCCTGCCTCAGCGTGCTCACCGACCAGCGCTTTTTCCAGGGCAGCGCGGCCTATCTGCAGCAGGCCAGGGAGGCCTGCAGCCTGCCGGTGATCCGCAAGGACTTCATCGTCGATCCCTACCAGGTGGCCGAGGCCCGGGCCATGGCCGCCGACTGCATCCTGCTGATCGCCGCCTGCCTGGGCGACGGCCAGATGGCCGAGCTGGAGGCCTGCGCCCACGAGCTGGGCCTGGACGTGCTGGTCGAGGTGCACGACGGCGACGAACTGGAGCGTGCGCTGCGCCTGAAGACGCCGCTGCTGGGCATCAACAACCGCAACCTGCGGACCTTCGAGGTCACGCTGGACACCACGCTGGGCCTGCTGCCGCGGGTGCCGGCGGATCGCCTGCTGGTCACCGAATCGGGCATCCTGGGCCCGGCCGACGTGCAGACCATGCGCGCGGCCAGCGTGCATGCCTTCCTGGTCGGCGAGGCCTTCATGCGCGCCGACGACCCGGGTGCCGAGCTGGCGCGGCTGTTCGCGTGACGGCCGCGACGACGGCGGACAACCGCCTGCTCGAACCGCTGGCCGAGGTCGTGGCCCGGGCCGTCGCAGTCGGTGACGGCTGGGCGCCGCTGGTCGCGGCCTGGGCCGCGTGCGACGCGGGCCGGGCCCTGCTGGCCCATGTGACGGCACGCCAGGCCGCCGGCGCCACGGTCTATCCGGCGGCGGTGTTCCAGGCCCTGGCGCTGACGCCGCGCCAGGCCGTGCGCGTGGTCATCCTGGGCCAGGACCCGTACCACGGCCCCGGCCAGGCCGAGGGCCTGGCCTTCTCGGTGCCGGCCGGCCAGCGCATCCCGCCCAGCCTGCGCAACATCGACGTCGAGCTGCAGCGTGACCTGGGCCTGGCCCTGCCGGCGCACGGCCACCTGGCCGCCTGGGCGCGCCAGGGCGTGCTGCTGCTCAACACCACGCTGACCGTCGAGGACGGCCAGCCGGCCAGCCATGCCAGGCGCGGCTGGGAGGCGCTGAGCGACGCGCTGATCGCCGCCGTGGCCGCCGATCCCGGCGACAAGGCCTTTCTGCTGTGGGGCGCCCATGCCCAGGCCAAGGCGCCGCTGATCCGGGCCGCCGATGGCGGTGGGCGTCATCTGGTGCTGCAGGCCAACCATCCGTCGCCGCTGTCGGCACGCCGGCCGCCGCTGCCCTTCATCGGTTGCGGGCATTTCTCGCAGGCGGCGGCCTTCGCGGCCCAGCGCCACCCGGCGGCCCCGGTGCTGGACTGGTGGCGCTGAAGCGCCGGGCCACGGACCGCGCAAACAAGCATTCGCTCGCTGTCATTGCCAGGTCATGCAAAGACTGCTATAGTCCTGCGTTCTTCGCCGCGGAGGGGTGCCCGAGTGGCTAAAGGGGGCAGACTGTAAATCTGTTGGCTTACGCCTACGCTGGTTCGAATCCAGCCTCCTCCACCAAGCGAAGAAAGTTTTGAAGGTCTGGCCTTGATGCGCTCTGCGCTGCGGGGCTTGGCAAGGCGGGAGTAGTTCAATGGTAGAACCTTAGCCTTCCAAGCTAATGACACGGGTTCGATTCCCGTTTCCCGCTCCAGCGTGTTCTTTGAGGTGTGTCTTTCGAGGTGATCGGTCGATACCGGTTTGACTCCGATGGTGGTTTCGGTGTCAATCCAGTGTCGACTGCCCATGTGGCTCAGTGGTAGAGCACTCCCTTGGTAAGGGAGAGGTCGCGGGTCCGATTCCCGCCATGGGCACCAAACCTATTCGTTTTCTCTCACTACCTGTTTGACCGCGAGGAGCGCGCAACATGGCAAAGGGCAAGTTTGAACGGACCAAGCCGCACGTGAACGTGGGCACGATTGGTCACGTGGACCATGGCAAGACGACGCTGACGGCGGCGATCACGACGATCCTGGCCAAGAAGTTCGGCGGCGAGGCCAAGGCCTACGACCAGATCGACGCGGCGCCGGAAGAAAAGGCGCGTGGCATCACGATCAACACCGCGCACGTCGAGTACGAGACGGCCAACCGCCACTACGCTCACGTGGACTGCCCGGGCCACGCCGACTACGTGAAGAACATGATCACGGGCGCGGCGCAGATGGACGGCGCGATCCTGGTGTGCTCGGCCGCCGACGGCCCGATGCCCCAGACCCGCGAGCACATCCTGTTGGCCCGTCAGGTGGGCGTGCCTTACATCATCGTGTTCCTGAACAAGTGCGACATGGTGGACGACGCCGAGCTGCTGGAGCTCGTCGAGATGGAAGTGCGCGAGCTGCTGAGCAAGTACGACTTCCCGGGTGACGACACCCCGATCGTCAAGGGCTCGGCCAAGCTGGCCATGGAAGGCGACACCGGCGACCTGGGCGAGCAGGCGATCTTCCGCCTGGCCGACGCGCTGGACACCTACATCCCGACGCCGGAGCGTGCGGTGGATGGTGCCTTCCTGATGCCGGTGGAAGACGTGTTCTCGATCTCGGGCCGTGGCACCGTGGTGACCGGCCGTGTCGAGCGCGGCATCATCAAGGTCGGCGAAGAAATCGAGATCGTGGGCATCCGCCCGACGGTCAAGACCACCTGCACCGGCGTGGAAATGTTCCGCAAGCTGCTGGACCAGGGTCAAGCCGGCGACAACGTGGGCATCCTGCTGCGCGGCACCAAGCGCGAAGACGTGGAGCGTGGCCAGGTGCTGTGCAAGCCGGGTTCGGTGAAGCCGCACACGCACTTCACGGCCGAGATCTACGTGCTGAGCAAGGAAGAAGGCGGCCGTCACACGCCGTTCTTCAACAACTACCGTCCGCAGTTCTACTTCCGCACGACGGACGTGACCGGCGCGGTGGAGCTGCCCAAGGACAAGGAGATGGTGATGCCTGGCGACAACGTCAGCATCACGGTCAAGCTGATCGCGCCGATCGCGATGGAAGAAGGCCTGCGCTTCGCCATCCGTGAAGGCGGCCGCACCGTCGGCGCCGGCGTCGTGGCCAAGATCATCGAGTAAACAGCGTTCGCTTCTGCAGGGGTGTAGCTCAATTGGTAGAGCGCCGGTTTCCAAAACCGAAGGTCGGGGGTTCGATTCCCTCCGCCCCTGCCACCCAGGCGCTTGACTGAAGGCGCGTCCGACCCAAAACGCGAACACCACAGTCCAACACGGCGCGGCCCGCAGGCTCACACAGCCCGGCGGGCCTTGCTGCTGTTGGGAATGGCGCATGCCACAGGGCTTGCGGCCACCGCCTCGCGCCCCTCACAACCATCCATGGCCACCAGCACTCCCGTCGAAACCGTCTCCACTGGCGCTGACAAGGCCAAGCTCGCCGCGGCCGTCGTGCTGCTTGTGGGTGGCGTCGTGGCGTACTACCTGCTGGGCAAGCAGGACCTGTGGCTGCGTGTGCTGGTGCTGTTGGTGCTGGCGGCGGGTGCCGTGGCCACCTTCTTCACCGCCGAGGCTGGCAAGCAGCTGATCGCCTTCGGCCGCGACTCGGTCAAGGAGACCAAGAAGGTCGTCTGGCCGGCGCGCAAGGAAGCCATGCAGATGACCGGCTATGTGTTCGCCTTCGTCGTGGTGATGGCGCTGTTCCTGTTTCTCACCGACAAGACGCTCGAGTGGGTGTTGTACGACCTGGTCCTGGGCTGGAAGCGCTGAAAGAGGTTGACGAGCCATGAGTGAACTGACCCCCCAGGCCGACGCCGTGGCGGCTGACGCTGCCCCCGCCTCGGCCATGCGCTGGTATGTGGTGCATGCCTATTCGGGCATGGAAAAGGCCGTCGAGCGCAACATCCGCGAGCGCATCGAGCGCGCCGGCATGCAGGCCAAGTTCGGCCGCATCCTGGTGCCCACCGAAGAAGTGGTGGAGCTGAAGAACGGCAAGAAGTCGGTCACCGAGCGCCGCTTCTTCCCCGGCTATGTGCTGGTCGAGATGCTGATGGACGACGAGTCCTGGCACCTGGTCAAGCACACCAGCAAGGTCACCGGCTTTGTCGGTGGTGCCAAGAACAAGCCGGCGCCGATCTCGGAATCCGAGGTCATGAAGATCGTCAACCAGATGCAGGAAGGTCTGGAGAAGCCGCGGCCCAAGGTCGAGTGGCAGGTGGGCGAGCTGGTGCGCGTCAAGGAAGGCCCGTTCACCGACTTCAACGGCGCGGTCGAGGAAGTCAACTACGAGAAGTCCAAGGTCCGCGTGTCGGTCACCATCTTCGGCCGGGCCACGCCGGTGGAGCTGGACTTCTCGCAGGTCGAGAAGGTCTGAGTTTTTCGGGGTGGGCGATGCGGCGCGACCCGGCGCCGCCCACCCGTCACTGCAACAGGGTCGCAGGCACGAGGAGCCGGCCGTTCGCGGCAGGCGTTTGAACTCGCAAGGAGCCATTCATGGCAAAGAAGATCGTCGGCTTCATCAAGCTGCAAGTCCCGGCGGGCAAGGCCAATCCTTCGCCCCCGATCGGCCCGGCGCTCGGCCAGCGCGGCCTGAACATCATGGAGTTCTGCAAGGCGTTCAACGCCCAGACCCAGGGCATGGAGCCCGGTCTGAAGCTGCCCGTGGTGATCACCGCCTACGCCGACAAGTCCTTCACCTTCATCATGAAGTCGCCCCCGGCGACCGTGCTGCTGAAGAAGGCCGCGAAGATCGAGAAGGGCTCGGGTCGTGCGCACCTGGAGAAGGTGGGCAAGATCAACCGCGCCCAGCTGGAAGAAATCGCCAAGGTCAAGATGAAGGACCTGACCGCCGCCGACATGGACGCCGCGGTGAAGACGATTGCGGGCTCGGCCCGTTCGATGGGCCTGATCGTGGAGGGTGTCTGACATGGCCAAGCTCACCAAGCGTGAAAAGACCTACGTCGGCAAGGTCGACAGCCTGAAGCTGTATGCCTTTGATGAGGCCGTGGCCATCATCAAGGAATGCGCGGTCGCCAAGTTCGACGAGTCCATCGACGTGGCCGTGCAACTGGGCGTGGATGCCAAGAAGTCCGACCAGGTGGTGCGTGGCGCCGTCGTGATGCCCAACGGCACCGGCAAGACCAAGCGCGTGGCCGTGTTCGCCCAGGGCGCCAAGGCCGAAGAAGCCAAGGCCGCCGGCGCCGACGTGGTCGGCTTCGACGACCTGGCCGCCGAGATCAAGGCCGGCAACCTGAACTTCGACGTGGTCATCGCCTCGCCGGACGCCATGCGCGTGGTCGGTACGCTGGGCCAGATCCTGGGTCCGCGCGGCCTGATGCCCAACCCCAAGGTCGGCACGGTCACGCCCGACGTGGCCACCGCGGTGAAGAACGCCAAGGCCGGCCAGGTGCAGTTCCGCGTCGACAAGGCCGGCATCATCCACGGCACCATCGGCCGTCGCTCGTTCGACACCGACAAGCTCAAGGGCAACCTGGCCGCGCTGCTGGAAGCCCTGAACAAGTCCAAGCCGGCGTCCAGCAAGGGTGTCTACCTGCGCAAGCTGGCCGTGTCGTCGACCATGGGTGTCGGCGTGCGCGTGGACCTGCAGTCGCTGGCCGGCTGAGTCTGATTTCGGCCGGCGCGAAGGTCTTGCGCGCCGGTTGATGCAAGTTTGGTGGGCCGCTGCCGGCAGCAATGCCGGTGGCGGGCCATCCAAGACCGCTGGTGGGGCCGGCCTCGGCTCCGTAATCCGTCGCAGCCAGGTTGCGGCGGGCCAGCGCAGATGGCGGTCCCGCCCGAAGGAATTGGATGTCCGGCGTGCTTCGTGCGCGTCGGATGTCGGATGCCGGAAGGTTTGGTCGCTGCAACCCGGGTGCGCCGGGGGATGCCGGCAACGGCATCGACCGGTGCGTTTTAGTGAGGAGCAGACCTTTGAGTCTCAATCGCAACGAGAAGGCGGCCGTGGTCGCGGACGTGTCGGCGCAAGCCGCCCAGTCCCAGACCCTGGCGTTGGCCGAGTACCGTGGCCTCACCGTTGAACACCTGAACAAGCTGCGCGTCGATGCGCGGGCCAAGGGTGTGTATCTTCACGTGCTGAAGAACACGCTGGCCCGCCGCGCCGTCGCCGGCACCCCGTTCGAGGTGGCTGCGGAGACCATGGCCGGCCCCCTGATCTACGGTTTTTCCGCAGATCCGGTGGCCGCGGCGAAAGTCATCGCCGACTTCGCCAAGGGCAATGACAAGCTCGTCATCAAGGGCGGCGCATACGCCGGCAAGGCGCTGGATGCCGACGGGATCAAGTCCCTGGCCTCCATCCCCAGCCGCGAAGTGCTGATCGCCCAGGTGGCTGGCTTGCTCAAGTCGCCGATCCAGCGCATGGCCGGCGTGCTCGCCGCCGTGGCCGAGAAGCAGGGCGGCGGCGCCGAAGCCGCAGCCGAAGCAGCCCCTGCTGCCTGATTCGCGCCGCGCTGACTGAACCTTTCAATTTTTCCCAATCGAGGAATCCCAAATGGCATTCGACAAAGACGCTTTCCTGGCCGCGATGGACAGCATGACCGTCATGGAACTCAATGACCTGGTCAAGGCCATTGAAGAGAAGTTCGGCGTGTCCGCCGCCGCCATGGCCGCCCCGGCCGCCGGTGGTGGTGGTGCTGCCGCCGCTGCGGTGGAAGAGAAGACCGAATTCAACGTGGTGCTGCTGGAAGCCGGCGCCAACAAGGTGTCGGTCATCAAGGCCGTGCGCGAACTGACGGGCCTGGGCCTGAAGGAAGCCAAGGACCTGGTGGACGGCGCTCCGAAGAACGTCAAGGAAGCCGTGCCGAAGGCCGACGCCGAAGCCGCTGTGAAGAAGCTGGTGGAAGCCGGCGCCAAGGCCGAAGTGAAGTAATCACGGCCTGTCCGTCGAAAGGCTGGCCCCGGGGCGACCCGGGCCGGCTTTTCGCGCTTTCCGGGTTTACCCCTGGAGAGCACCTGGAAACGCCTGACCGGTTATCCTGTCGGGCTTTTTCAAGTGTTCTCTGATCCGACTGCAGAGAACCGGTTTGGTCGGGCTCCGGTGCAATGCCGGGGTTGTCCGCCAGCGGCTGGTAGTGGCCAGCCACCAAGCTTTCGGGCCGTCGCCTATTCAACGCGATGCCGTCCCGCGAGAGCCAGTCGCCTGCGAGCCGCGCACCTTCGGCCCCGGTGCGTGTCGTCGACACGGAGTTTCCATGGCGCAAGCAACCCCCTACAGCTACACCGAGCGCAAGCGGATCCGCAAGAGCTTCGGCAAGCGCGCGAGCGTGCTGAACGTTCCCTATCTGCTGACCATGCAGCGCGAGGCCTATGTGGCCTTCCTGCAGAAGGACCTGCCCCCGCAGAAGCGCAAGCCCGAAGGCCTGCAGGCGGCCTTCCTCTCGGCGTTCCCGATCGTGTCGCACAACGGCATGGTCGAGATGAAGTTCATCGAATACAACATCGCCAAGCCGCCGTTCGACGTGCGCGAGTGCCAGCAGCGTGGCCTCACGTTCGCGGCCGCGGTGCGCGCCAAGCTGCAGATGATCATCTATGACCGCGAGGCCTCGCCGGCCAAGGTGGTCAAGGAAATCAAGGAGCAGGAGGTCTACATGGGCGAGGTGCCCCTGATGACCGACTACGGCTCGTTCATCGTCAACGGCACCGAGCGCGTGATCGTCTCGCAGCTGCACCGCTCGCCGGGCGTGTTCTTCGAGCACGACAAGGGCAAGACGCACTCCAGCGGCAAGCTGCTGTTCAGCGCGCGCATCATCCCCTACCGCGGTTCGTGGCTGGACTTCGAATTCGATCCGAAGGACATCCTGTACTTCCGCGTCGACCGCCGCCGCAAGATGCCGGTGACGATCCTGCTCAAGGCCATCGGCATGAAGCCGGAGCAGATCCTCGCCCACTTCTTCGACTTCGACACCTTCCGCCTGATGGACGCGGGTGCGCAGATGGAGTTCGTGGCCGAGCGCCTGAAGGGCGAGGTCGCACGCTTCGACCTGACCGACAAGGAAGGCAAGGTCATCGTCGAGAAGGACAAGCGCATCACCGCGCGCCATGTGCGCCAGCTGGAGCAGGCCGGCACGCAGTTCATCTCGGTGCCCGAAGACTTCCTGGTCGGCCGCATCATCGCCAAGAACATGGTCGATGGCGACACCGGCGAGATCATCGCCAAGGCCAACGACGAGCTGACCGAGAGCCTGCTGAAGAAGCTGCGCGCCGCCGGCATCAAGGACGTCCAGTGTCTGTTCACCAATGAACTGGACCAGGGCGCCTACATCAGCCAGACCCTGGGGCTGGACGAGACCGCCGACGAGCTGGCCGCCCGCGTGGCCATCTACCGCATGATGCGCCCCGGCGAGCCGCCGACCGAAGACGCCGTGCAGGCGCTGTTCGGCCGTCTGTTCTACAACGCCGACACCTACGATCTGTCGCGCGTGGGCCGCATGAAGTTCAACGCCCGCGTGGGCCGCGACGCGCCCGAAGGCCCGATGACGCTGTCCAACGAGGACATCCTCGACGTCGTCAAGATCCTGGTCGAGCTGCGCAATGGCCGTGGCGAGGTCGACGACATCGACCACCTGGGCAACCGCCGTGTGCGCTGCGTGGGCGAACTGGCCGAGAACCAGTACCGCTCGGGCCTGGCGCGCATCGAGAAGGCCGTCAAGGAACGTCTGGGCCAGGCCGAGACCGACGCGCTGATGCCGCACGACCTGATCAACTCCAAGCCGATCTCCGCGGCGCTGAAGGAGTTCTTCGGGGCCTCGCAGCTGTCGCAGTTCATGGACCAGACCAACCCGCTGTCCGAGATCACGCACAAGCGTCGCGTCTCGGCCCTGGGCCCGGGCGGTCTGACCCGCGAGCGCGCCGGCTTCGAGGTGCGCGACGTGCATCCTACGCACTATGGCCGCGTGTGCCCGATCGAGACGCCGGAAGGCCCGAACATCGGCCTGATCAACTCGCTGGCCCTGTACGCCCGCCTGAACGAATACGGCTTCCTGGAGACGCCGTACCGCCGGGTGATGGACAGCAAGGTCACCGACCAGATCGACTACCTGTCGGCCATCGAAGAAGGCAAGTACGTCATCGCCCAGGCCAATGCCTCGCTGGGTGAAGACGGCACGCTGACCGACGAGCTGGTGTCGGCCCGTGAACACGGCGAGTCGGTGCTGACCAGCCCCGAGCGCATCCAGTACATGGACGTGGCGCCGACGCAGATCGTGTCGGTGGCGGCCTCGCTGGTGCCCTTCCTGGAGCACGACGACGCCAACCGCGCGCTGATGGGCGCCAACATGCAGCGCCAGGCCGTGCCGACGCTGCGCCCCGAGAAGGCCCTGGTCGGCACCGGCGTTGAGCGTGTGGCCGCGGTCGACTCGGGCACCGTGGTCACGGCCCGCCGCGGCGGCATCGTCGACTATGTGGACACCAACCGCATCGTGATCCGCGTCAACGACGCCGAGACCATGGCCGGCGAGGTGGGCGTCGACATCTACAACCTGATCAAGTACCAGCGTTCCAACCAGAACACCAACATCCACCAGCGCGCCATCGTCAAGCGTGGCGACCATGTGGGTGCCGGCGACGTGGTGGCCGACGGTGCATCGACCGACCTGGGTGAGCTGGCGCTGGGCCAGAACATGCTGGTCGCGTTCATGCCCTGGAACGGCTACAACTTCGAGGACTCGATCCTGATCAGCGAGCGCGTCGTCGCCGATGACCGCTACACCTCGATCCACATCGAGGAGCTGGTGGTGATGGCCCGCGACACCAAGCTGGGCTCGGAAGAAATCACCCGCGACATCCCGAACCTGAGCGAGCAGCAACTGGCCCGCCTGGACGAGAGCGGCATCGTCTACATCGGTGCCGAGGTCAACCCCGGCGACGTGCTGGTCGGCAAGGTCACGCCCAAGGGCGAGACCACGCTGACGCCCGAAGAGAAGCTGCTGCGCGCGATCTTCGGCGAGAAGGCGTCCGACGTGAAGGACACCAGCCTGCGCGTGGACCAGGGCACCAGCGGCACCGTCATCGACGTGCAGGTGTTCACCCGCGAAGGCATCCAGCGCGACAAGCGCGCCCAGCAGATCATCGACGACGAGCTGAAGCGCTTCCGCCTGGACCTGAACGACCAGCTGCGCATCGTCGAGGCCGACGCCTTCGACCGGATCGAGAAGCTGCTGGTGGGCAAGACCGCCAACGGCGGCCCGCAGAAGATCGCCAAGGGCACGGTCATCACCAAGGACTATCTGGCCTCGGTGGAGAAGTACCACTGGTTCGATGTGCGCCCGGCCGAGGACGACGTCGCCAACCAGCTCGAGTCGATCAAGAACTCGCTGGAGCAGACGCGCCACAACTTCGACCTGGCCTTCGAAGAGAAGCGCAAGAAGCTGACGCAGGGCGACGAGCTGCCGGCCGGCGTGCTGAAGATGGTCAAGGTCTACCTGGCCGTCAAGCGCCGCCTGCAGCCTGGCGACAAGATGGCCGGCCGCCACGGCAACAAGGGTGTGGTGTCCAAGATCGTGCCGGTCGAGGACATGCCCTACATGGCCGATGGCACGCCCTGCGACATCGTGCTCAACCCGCTGGGCGTGCCCTCGCGGATGAACGTGGGCCAGGTGCTGGAAGTGCACCTGGGCTGGGCCGGCAAGGGCATCGGCCAGCGCATCGGCGACATGCTGCAGCGCGAGGCCCGCGTGGCCGAACTGCGCAAGTTCTTCGACGAGCTGTACAACCAGAGCGGCGGCAAGTCCGAGCAGATCGCCGATCTGTCCGATGACGAGGTGCTGGAGATGGCCGGCAACCTGCAGCACGGCGTGCCGTTTGCGACGCCGGTGTTCGACGGTGCCAAGGAACAAGAGATCCAGGCCATGCTGCAGCTGGCCTATCCGGAAGACATCGCGCTGCGCAAGGGCCTGACCGCCACCCGCACCCAGGCCCGCCTGCGTGACGGCCGCACCGGCGACGAGTTCGAGCGCCCGGTCACGGTCGGCTACATGCACGTGCTGAAGCTGCACCACCTGGTGGACGACAAGATGCACGCCCGCTCCACCGGTCCGTACAGCCTGGTGACCCAGCAGCCGCTGGGCGGCAAGGCCCAGTTCGGCGGCCAGCGCTTCGGCGAAATGGAAGTGTGGGCGCTGGAAGCCTATGGCGCCGCCTACGTGCTGCAGGAAATGCTGACGGTGAAGTCCGACGACGTGAATGGCCGTACCAAGGTGTACGAGAACATCGTCAAGGGCGAGCACGCCATCGTCGCCGGCATGCCGGAATCCTTCAATGTGCTGGTGAAGGAAATCCGCTCGCTGGGCATCGACATGGAACTCGAGCGCAACTGATCGGCTGACAGGAACACAGGAGAAATCACATGAAGGGTTTGCTGGACCTGTTCAAGCAATTCACGCCGGACGAGCACTTCGACGCCATCAAGATCGGCATCGCCTCTCCGGAGAAGATCCGTTCCTGGTCGTTCGGCGAGGTGAAGAAGCCGGAGACCATCAACTACCGCACGTTCAAGCCCGAGCGTGACGGCCTGTTCTGCGCCAAGATCTTCGGCCCGATCAAGGACTACGAGTGCCTGTGCGGCAAGTACAAGCGCCTCAAGCACCGTGGCGTGATCTGCGAGAAGTGCGGCGTCGAGGTCACCCAGACCAAGGTGCGCCGCGAGCGCATGGGTCACATCGACCTGGCCGCGCCCTGCGCGCACATCTGGTTCCTGAAGTCGCTGCCGTCGCGTCTGGGCCTGGTGCTGGACATGACGCTGCGCGACATCGAGCGCGTGCTGTACTTCGAAGCCTATGTCGTGGTCGATCCCGGCATGACCCCGCTGAAGAAGTTCTCCATCATGACCGAGGAGGACTACGACGCGAAGCGCGCCGAGTTCGGTGACGACTTCATCGCGCTGATGGGCGCCGAGGGCGTGCAGAAGCTGCTGGCCGACATGGATCTCGACGTCGAGATCGACCGGCTGCGCAACGACATGACCGGCTCCGAGCTCAAGGTCAAGAAGAACTCCAAGCGCCTGAAGGTGATGGAGGCCTTCAAGAAGAGCGGCATGAAGCCCGAGTGGATGGTCATGAACGTGCTGCCGGTGCTGCCGCCCGACCTGCGGCCGCTGGTGCCGCTGGACGGTGGCCGCTTCGCCACGTCCGACCTGAACGACCTGTACCGCCGCGTCATCAACCGCAACAACCGCCTGGCGCGGCTGCTGGAGCTGAAGGCGCCCGAGATCATCGTGCGCAACGAAAAGCGCATGCTGCAGGAAGCCGTCGACTCGCTGCTCGACAACGGCCGCCGCGGAAAGGCCATGACCGGCGCGAACAAGCGCGCGCTCAAGTCGCTGGCCGACATGATCAAGGGCAAGGGCGGCCGCTTCCGCCAGAACCTGCTGGGCAAGCGCGTCGACTATTCGGGCCGTTCGGTCATCACCGTGGGCCCGACGCTGAAGCTGCACCAGTGCGGCCTGCCCAAGCTGATGGCGCTGGAGCTGTTCAAGCCCTTCATCTTCAGCCGCCTGGAGGCGATGGGCATCGCCACCACCATCAAGGCCGCGAAGAAGGAAGTCGAGAGCGGCACGCCGGTGGTCTGGGACATCCTTGAAGAAGTCATCAAGGAACACCCGATCCTGCTGAACCGCGCGCCGACGCTGCACCGCCTGGGCATCCAGGCCTTCGAGCCGGTGCTGATCGAGGGCAAGGCCATCCAGCTGCATCCGCTGGTCTGCTCGGCCTTCAACGCCGACTTCGACGGTGACCAGATGGCCGTGCACGTGCCGCTGTCCATCGAGGCGCAGATGGAAGCCCGCGTGCTGATGCTGGCGACCAACAACGTGCTGTTCCCGGCCTCGGGCGAGCCGTCCATCGTGCCGTCGCAGGACGTGGTGCTGGGTCTGTACTACGCCACCCGCGAGCGCACCAACGGCCGCGGCGAGGGCATGGTCTTCGCCGACCTGAAGGAGCTGCAGCGCGCGCTCGACAACGGCGTGGTCGAGATCACCGCCAAGATCTCGGTGCGCCTGGTCGAATGGTCCAAGAGCGCCGAAGGCGAGTGGGTGGCCGAGCCCAAGCTGGTCAGCACCACCGTCGGCCGTGCCCTGCTGTCGGAGATCCTGCCCAAGGGCCTGCCGTTCGCCAACATCAACAAGGCGCTGAAGAAGAAAGAGATCTCGCGCCTGATCAACACCAGCTTCCGCAAGTGCGGCCTGAAGGAAACCGTGGTGCTGGCCGACAAGCTGCTGCAAAGCGGCTTCCGCCTGGCCACGCGCGCCGGCATCTCGATCGCCATCGAGGACATGCTGGTGCCGCAGGAGAAGTACGGCCTGATCGAGCGCGCCGAGAAGGAAGTCAAGGAGATCGAGCAGCAGTACGTCTCGGGCCTGGTCACCGCCGGCGAGCGCTACAACAAGGTCGTCGACATCTGGGGCAAGACCGGTGACGAGGTCGGCAAGGTCATGATGACCCAGCTGTCCAAGCAGAAGGTCATCGACCGCAACGGCAAGGAAGTCGATCAGGAGTCGTTCAACTCCATCTACATGATGGCCGACTCCGGCGCCCGCGGCTCGGCGGCGCAGATCCGCCAGCTGGCCGGCATGCGCGGCCTGATGGCCAAGCCCGATGGCTCGATCATCGAGACGCCCATCACCGCCAACTTCCGCGAAGGCCTGAACGTTCTGCAGTACTTCATCTCCACCCACGGTGCCCGAAAGGGCCTGGCGGACACGGCGCTGAAGACCGCGAACTCGGGCTACCTGACGCGCCGCCTGGTCGACGTGACCCAGGATCTGGTGGTCACCGAGGACGACTGCGGCACCGAGCATGGCTTTGCCACGCGCGCCCTGGTCGAAGGCGGTGAAGTCATCGAATCGCTGCGCGACCGCATCCTGGGCCGCGTGTCGGCCGTCGAGGTGGTGCACCCCGAGACGCAGGAAGTGCTGCTGGCCGCCGGCACGATGATCGACGAAGACGTGATGGACGTGTTCGAGGCCGCCGGCGTCGACGAGGTCAAGGTGCGCACGCCGCTGACCTGCGCCACGCGCTTCGGCATCTGCGCCAAGTGCTACGGCCGCGACCTGGGCCGCGGCGGCCAGGTCAACACCGGTGAGGCCGTGGGCGTGATCGCCGCGCAGTCCATCGGTGAACCCGGCACGCAGCTGACCATGCGCACCTTCCACATCGGTGGTGCGGCCTCGCGTGCGGCGGTGGCCTCCAGCGTCGAAGCCAAGAGCGACGGCATCATCGGCTTCAATGCCACGATGCGCTACGTCACCAACAGCAAGGGCGAACTGGTGGTGATCTCGCGTTCCGGCGAGATCGTCATCAGCGACCAGCATGGCCGCGAGCGCGAGCGCCACAAGGTGCCGTATGGCGCCACGCTGAACATCAAGCCCGACCAGCACATCAAGGCCGGCATGGTGCTGGCCAACTGGGACCCGCTGACCCGCCCCATCATCACCGAGTTCGCCGGCAAGGCGCGCTTCGAGAATGTGGAAGAAGGCGTCACCGTGGCCAAGCAGGTCGACGAGGTCACCGGCCTGTCGACCCTGGTGGTCATCGACCCCAAGCGCCGCGGTGCGGCCAAGGTGGTGCGCCCGCAGGTCAAGCTGCTGGATGCCCAGGGCCACGAGGTCAAGATCCCCGGCACCGACCACTCGGTGACCATCGGCTTCCCGGTGGGCGCGCTGATCCAGGTGCGCGACGGCCAGGACCTGGCCCCGGGCGAGGTGCTGGCGCGCATTCCGGTCGAAGGCCAGAAGACGCGCGACATCACCGGCGGTCTGCCGCGGGTGGCCGAGCTGTTCGAGGCCCGTTCGCCCAAGGATGCCGGCATCCTGGCCGAGCAGACCGGCACGGTCTCGTTCGGCAAGGAGACCAAGGGCAAGGTGCGCTTGCAGATCACCGATCCGGACGGCCATGTCCACGAGGAACTGGTGCCCAAGGAAAAGAACATCCTGGTGCACGAAGGCCAGGTGGTGAACAAGGGCGAACTGATCGTCGACGGCCCGGCCGATCCGCAGGACATCCTGCGCCTGCTGGGCATCGAGGAACTGGCGCGCTACATCGTCGACGAGGTGCAGGACGTCTACCGTCTGCAGGGCGTGAAGATCAACGACAAGCACATCGAGGTGATCGTCCGCCAGATGCTGCGCCGCGTGCAGATCTCCAACCCCGGCGACAGCCACTACATCCTGGGTGAGCAGGTCGAGCGCTCGGAGCTGTTCGACACCAACGACCGCCTGCGCGCCGAGGGCAAGGTGCCGGCCACCTATTCCGACGTGCTGCTGGGCATCACCAAGGCCTCGCTGTCCACCGACTCGTTCATCTCCGCGGCGTCCTTCCAGGAAACCACCCGCGTGCTGACCGAGGCGGCCATCATGGGCAAGCGCGACGAGCTGCGCGGTCTGAAGGAAAACGTCATCGTCGGCCGCCTGATCCCCGCGGGCACCGGCATGGCCTACCACCAGGCGCGCAAGGCCAAGGAAGAGCTGGACGACACCGAGCGTCGCGCCATCGCCATGCAGGAGGCCGAGGAACTGGCCGCCGTGCAACTGGCGGCGGTGGATGCGGCCACGCCGTCGGCTGGCGACGAGGGCGCCGGCGCCTGAGGGCGGTCCGGCATGGCTCCGGCTGCGGCCGGAGCGCCATGACCCCCAGGGGCGGCTTCGGCCGCCCCTGTTCGTTTCAGCTCAGCTTGTCGGGGTGGTCCAGGCCGCGGGAGTCAGCACCGCCAGGCCCTGCCGGGCGGCGCGGCGCCGCAGGTCCAGCAGCGCGCGGTCCTTGCTCAGCAGCCAGCGCGCACCGGCGGCGATGGCCAGGTCGATGAACTTCTGGTCTTCGGGATCGCGGCAGCGCAGGCCGCAGTCGGGCGCCACCGGCAGCAGCCGGACCCGCGTGCGCCAGCCGTCCAGCAGCAGGCCGGCCTGGGGCTGGCGCGCCAGTGCAAATGGCCGCGCCAGCACCCAGGCCAGCTCGGCCAGCATGGCCTCGGTGCCGATCCAGTGCAGCCGGCCCTGGTCCAGCGCCTGCCGCAGAGGTTGCACGCCGGGCTCGTTGAACAGCCACAGGTCCAGCACGACATTGCTGTCCAGCACCACGCTGGGAATGGGCGTCTCGGAACAGCTCATGCGGTCATGCCCACAGGCCTTGTGGATAACTCGGCGCCCGACTATACTCGCGGGCTTTCCCGAATCTGGCGTCAGCTCCGTTGTGCTTCGTTGCGCACGGGCTGGCGCCGTTTGCGCTTCTTGTCATGACGTGAGTGCCGTGATGGGGCGTGGGCTCGGGAAAAGCATGTGACTTCAAACGGGAACAAGTTACTTCTATGCCAACCATCAACCAGCTCGTGCGTTTCGGCCGTGAGGTCGAAGCCACCAAGAGCAAGTCGCCTGCGATGCAGAACTGCCCGCAGCGTCGCGGTGTGTGCACCCGCGTGTACACCACCACCCCCAAGAAGCCGAACTCGGCGCTGCGCAAGGTCGCCAAGGTGCGCCTGACCAACGGCTTCGAGGTCATCTCCTACATCGGCGGTGAAGGCCACAACCTGCAAGAGCACAGCGTGGTGCTGGTGCGCGGCGGCCGGGTCAAGGACCTGCCGGGCGTGCGCTACCACATCGTGCGCGGCTCGCTGGACCTGCAGGGCGTCAAGGATCGCAAGCAGTCGCGCTCCAAGTACGGCGCCAAGCGTCCGAAGAAGGCCTGAGTCTGAGAGATTCGTGTCACGCCGGGTTGCGAAACTCAGGCCGTGATCGTTGCGGACCCGCCGGTGGCGGTGATCCGAGTAAGCGGGTGGATCGTTGCGTGATCCCCTGGGTGCGGGCCCTGAACCTGTCAAGCCGGCCGCGGCACCAGCTGAAGCACTGAAGAAGGAATTGACATGCCACGTCGTCGCGAAGTACCGAAGCGCGAGATCCTCCCCGACCCGAAGTTCGGCTCGGTGGACCTGTCCAAGTTCATGAACGTCATCATGGAGTCCGGCAAGAAGGCCGTGGCCGAGCGCATCATCTACGGTGCCCTCGAGCAGGTCGAGAAGAAGGCCGGCAAGGATCCGCTGGAGATCTTCATGGTCGCGCTGAACAACGTGAAGCCCATGGTCGAAGTGAAGTCCCGCCGTGTGGGCGGTGCGAACTACCAAGTTCCCGTGGAAGTTCGTCCCGTCCGCCGGATGGCTCTGGCCATGCGCTGGCTGAAGGAATCGGCGCGCAAGCGTGGCGAGAAGTCGATGGCCGCGCGCCTGGCCAACGAGCTGCTGGAAGCCAGCGAAGGCCGCGGCGGCGCGATGAAGAAGCGCGACGAAGTGCACCGCATGGCCGAGGCGAACAAGGCGTTCTCGCACTTCCGCTTCTAAGGCACTCCCCCAGTCGCCCCTCACAGCAAGCCCTACGGCCGCCCAACAACGGGTTAATACCAACCCGTGGGCGGCCCCTGTATTTGGAGCAAGACCATGGCCCGCAAGACCCCCATCGAGCGCTACCGCAACATCGGTATCAGCGCGCACATCGATGCCGGCAAGACCACCACGACCGAGCGCATCCTGTACTACACGGGTGTGAACCACAAGATCGGCGAGGTGCACGACGGCGCCGCGACGATGGACTGGATGGAGCAGGAGCAGGAGCGCGGCATCACCATCACGTCGGCCGCGACGACCTGCTTCTGGAAGGGCATGGACATGTCCTATCCGGAGCACCGCTTCAACATCATCGACACCCCCGGACACGTGGACTTCACCATCGAGGTGGAGCGTTCGATGCGCGTGCTCGACGGTGCCTGCATGGTGTACTGCGCCGTGGGTGGCGTGCAGCCGCAGTCCGAGACCGTCTGGCGCCAGGCCAACAAGTACAAGGTGCCGCGCCTGGCCTTCGTCAACAAGATGGACCGCACCGGTGCCAACTTCTTCAAGGTCGTCGACCAGATGAAGACGCGCCTGAAGGCCAACCCCGTGCCGGTGGTGATTCCCATTGGAGCCGAGGATGGCTTCAAGGGCGTGGTCGACCTGTTCAAGATGAAGGCCATCATCTGGGACGAGGCCTCGCAGGGCATGAAGTTCTCGTTCGAGGACATCCCGGCCGATCTGGAAGCCGAGGCCCAGAAGTGGCGCGAGCAGATGGTCGAGGCTGCCGCCGAGGCCAGCGAAGAGCTGATGAACAAGTACCTGGAGACGGGTGAGCTGACCGAGGAAGAGATCAAGCAGGGCATCCGCACCCGCACGATCGCCACCGAGATCCAGCCCATGCTGTGCGGTACGGCCTTCAAGAACAAGGGCGTGCAGCGCATGCTGGACGCGGTGATCGACTTCCTGCCGTCGCCGGTGGACATCCCCCCGGTGTCGGGCACCGACGAGGACGAGAAGGAAGTCACCCGCAAGGCCGACGACAGCGAGAAGTTCGCTGCGCTGGCCTTCAAGCTGATGACCGACCCCTTCGTCGGCCAGCTGACCTTCGTGCGCGTGTACTCGGGCGTGCTGCAGTCGGGCTCGACCGTCTACAACCCCATCAAGGGCAAGAAGGAGCGCATTGGCCGGATCCTGCAGATGCACGCCAACCAGCGTGAAGAAATCAAGGAGATCCTGGCTGGCGACATCGCCGCCTGCGTGGGCCTGAAGGAAGTGACCACGGGCGAAACCCTGTGTGATCCCGACCACGTGATCACGCTGGAAAAGATGGTCTTCCCCGAGCCGGTGATCAGCCAGGCCGTGGAGCCCAAGACCAAGGCCGACCAGGAGAAGATGGGCATCGCCCTGGGTCGTCTGGCCGCCGAAGATCCGTCGTTCCGCGTGCGCACCGACGAAGAGTCCGGCCAGACCATCATCTCCGGCATGGGCGAGCTGCACCTGGAAATCATCGTCGACCGCATGAAGCGCGAGTTCGGCGTGGAAGCCAACGTCGGCAAGCCGCAGGTGGCCTACCGCGAAACCATCCGCAAGGGTGTCACCGACATCGAAGGCAAGTTCGTGCGCCAGTCGGGCGGCAAGGGCCAGTACGGCCACGTCGTGCTGAGCATCGAGCCGCAGGAGCCGGGCAAGGGCTTCACCTTCGTCGACGCCATCAAGGGCGGCGTGGTGCCGCGCGAGTTCATCCCCGCGGTCGAGAAGGGCCTGATCGACACGCTGCCGAACGGCGTGCTGGCCGGCTTCCCGGTGGTCGACGTGAAGGTCACGCTGACCTTCGGTTCGTACCACGATGTGGACTCGAACGAAAACGCGTTCAAGATGGCCGCGTCCATCGGCTTCAAGGACGGCTGCCGCAAGGCCAGCCCGGTGATCCTGGAGCCGATGATGGCCGTGGAAGTCGAGACGCCGGAAGACTACGCCGGCACGGTGATGGGCGATCTGTCCAGCCGCCGCGGCATGGTGCAGGGCATGGACGACATGCCCGGCGGCGGCAAGGTCATCAAGGCCGAGGTGCCGCTGTCGGAGATGTTCGGCTACTCGACCTCGCTGCGCTCGGCCACGCAGGGTCGTGCCACGTACACGATGGAGTTCAAGCACTACGCCGAAGCTCCGAAGAACGTGGCCGACGCCATCATCACGGCTCGCGCCAAGTAATCAAGCCGGTCTTCGGCCGCCGGGAGCCTGCTCCCGGCGTGTGTCAGCTGCCCGTGGCTGGCCGCCCGCTGGAGACCTTAAACCGCACGGGAAGCGCTCTTTCCTGATGGAGAACTGAAATGGCAAAAGGCAAGTTTGAACGGACCAAGCCGCACGTGAACGTGGGCACGATTGGTCACGTGGACCATGGCAAGACGACGCTGACGGCGGCGATCACGACGATCCTGGCCAAGAAGTTCGGCGGCGAGGCCAAGGCCTACGACCAGATCGACGCGGCGCCGGAAGAAAAGGCGCGTGGCATCACGATCAACACCGCGCACGTCGAGTACGAGACGGCCAACCGCCACTACGCTCACGTGGACTGCCCGGGCCACGCCGACTACGTGAAGAACATGATCACGGGCGCGGCGCAGATGGACGGCGCGATCCTGGTGTGCTCGGCCGCCGACGGCCCGATGCCCCAGACCCGCGAGCACATCCTGTTGGCCCGTCAGGTGGGCGTGCCTTACATCATCGTGTTCCTGAACAAGTGCGACATGGTGGACGACGCCGAGCTGCTGGAGCTCGTCGAGATGGAAGTGCGCGAGCTGCTGAGCAAGTACGACTTCCCGGGTGACGACACCCCGATCGTCAAGGGCTCGGCCAAGCTGGCCATGGAAGGCGACACCGGCGACCTGGGCGAGCAGGCGATCTTCCGCCTGGCCGACGCGCTGGACACCTACATCCCGACGCCGGAGCGTGCGGTGGATGGTGCCTTCCTGATGCCGGTGGAAGACGTGTTCTCGATCTCGGGCCGTGGCACCGTGGTGACCGGCCGTGTCGAGCGCGGCATCATCAAGGTCGGCGAAGAAATCGAGATCGTGGGCATCCGCCCGACGGTCAAGACCACCTGCACCGGCGTGGAAATGTTCCGCAAGCTGCTGGACCAGGGTCAAGCCGGCGACAACGTGGGCATCCTGCTGCGCGGCACCAAGCGCGAAGACGTGGAGCGTGGCCAGGTGCTGTGCAAGCCGGGTTCGGTGAAGCCGCACACGCACTTCACGGCCGAGATCTACGTGCTGAGCAAGGAAGAAGGCGGCCGTCACACGCCGTTCTTCAACAACTACCGTCCGCAGTTCTACTTCCGCACGACGGACGTGACCGGCGCGGTGGAGCTGCCCAAGGACAAGGAGATGGTGATGCCTGGCGACAACGTCAGCATCACGGTCAAGCTGATCGCGCCGATCGCGATGGAAGAAGGCCTGCGCTTCGCCATCCGTGAAGGCGGCCGCACCGTCGGCGCCGGCGTCGTGGCCAAGATCATCGAGTAACTCTTGCATGACCGGCCGGGCAGCCCGAGACAGGCAGTCCGGCCTCATCGCTCTTTACAAGGAAACGTCATGCAAAAGCAAAAGATCCGCATCCGCCTGAAGGCCTTCGACTACAAGCTGATCGACCAGTCGGCTCTGGAAATCGTCGACACTGCCAAGCGCACCGGCGCCATCGTCAAGGGCCCGGTGCCCCTGCCGACGCGCATGCAGCGCTTCGACATCCTGCGTTCGCCGCACGTCAACAAGACCTCGCGCGACCAGTTCGAGATCCGCACCCACCAGCGCCTGATGGATATCGTCGATCCCACCGACAAGACCGTCGACGCGCTGATGAAGCTGGACCTGCCGGCCGGCGTGGACGTCGAGATCAAGCTGCAGTGATGCACTGATTCGGCCTGGCTTGCGGCTCTGCCCGCGGTCAGGCTAGAATCGCAAGCTTTTCCGCCAGCGCCGGTCCGGCTCTGGCGGATTCGTGTCTGAGGTCTACTCAGGCACACACCACCGCCCCCGACCAATCGATGTCGGGTGTATGAAACAAAGGCCCCGAGTCGAGAGCTTCGACGAACGGGCTGGAGAAGAGCCATGACGACAGCCGCTGCAGGCTATCGCCTCGGTTTGCTGGGCCGCAAGGTCGGCATGATGCGCATCTTCACGGACGATGGCGACGCCATCCCCGTGACCGTGCTCGACGTGTCGAACAACCGCGTCGCCCAGGTCAAGACCGAGGCCACCGACGGCTACAACGCCCTCCAGGTGGCGTTCGGCGCGCGCAAAGCATCGCGCGTGACCAAGCCGCAAGCCGGCCACTTCGCGAAAGCGGGCGTGGAAGCCGGTGAGATCCTCCAGGAATTCCGTGTCCCCGCGGACGTGGTCGGCCAGTACGCGGCCGGCGCGACGATCCCGGTGACCCTGTTTGCCGCCGGCCAGAAGGTCGACGTGCAGGGCACCTCGATCGGCAAGGGCTTCACGGGCACGATCAAGCGCCACAACTTCGGCTCGCAGCGCGCGTCGCACGGCAACAGCCGTTCGCACAACGTGCCGGGCTCGATCTCGATGGCGCAGGATCCGGGCCGCGTGTTCCCGGGCAAGAAGATGTCGGGCCACCTGGGCGACGAGACCGTGTCGGTGCAGAACCTCGACGTGGTGCGCATCGATGAAGCCCGCCAGCTGCTGCTGGTGCGTGGCGCGGTGCCGGGTGCCAAGACCGGTTTCGTGACCGTGCGTCCCGCGATCAAGGCCAAGGCCAAGAGCACGAAGGGGGCATGAGCATGCAACTCGAACTGTTGAACGAGCAGGGCCAGGCCGCCGCCAAGGTGGATGCGCCGGACACCGTGTTCGCCCGCGACTACAACGAGGCCCTGGTGCACCAGGTCGTCGTGGCCTACCAGGCCAACGCTCGCCAGGGCACCCGTGCCCAGCTGACGCGTGCCCAGGTCCGCCACACGACCAAGAAGCCGTGGCGCCAGAAGGGCACCGGCCGCGCCCGTGCCGGTATGTCCAGCTCGCCGCTGTGGCGTGGCGGCGGCCGCATCTTCCCGAACCTGCCTGACGAGAACTTCTCGCAGAAGGTCAACAAGAAGATGTACCGCGCCGGCATGGCCTCCATCCTGTCCCAGCTGGCCCGCGACGGCCGCCTGGCGGTGGTCGATTCGCTGTCGGTCGAGGCGCCCAAGACCAAGCTGCTGGCCGCCAAGTTCAAGGCCATGGGCCTGGAATCGGTGCTGGTCATCGCCGACACCGTCGACGAGAACCTGGCGCTGGCCTCGCGCAACCTGCCCAATGTGCTGGTGGTCGAGCCGCGTTATGCCGATCCGCTGTCGCTGCTCTTTTACAAGAAGGTGCTGGTGACCAAGGGCGCGATCGAGCAGCTCAAGGAGATGTTCGCATGAGCGCCCCCAAGTTTGCCGAGGGCCGTCTGGCCCAGGTGCTGATCGCCCCGATCGTGTCCGAGAAGGCCACGACGGTTGCCGAGAAGCACAACCAGGTGCTGTTCAAGGTGCTGCGCGACGCCACCAAGCCCGAGATCAAGGCGGCCGTTGAGCTGCTGTTCAAGGTCGAGGTCCAGGACGTGCGCACGTCGGTGCTGAAGGGCAAGGTCAAGCGCTTCGGTGGCCGCATCGGCCGCCGCGACCACGTCAAGAAGGCGTATGTCGCTCTGAAGCCGGGCCAGGAGCTCAACTTCTCCGGGGAGGCTGCGTAAATGGCCGTCGTCAAAGTCAAGCCCACCTCGCCCGGTCGCCGTGGCGTGGTGAAGGTGGTGCACAAGCACCTGCACAAGGGCGCGCCCGAGGCCTCGCTGCTGGAGCCCCAGAAGCAGAAGTCCGGCCGCAACAACAATGGCCACATCACGATGCGGCACAAGGGTGGTGGCCACAAGCACCACTACCGCGTGGTCGATTTCGTGCGCAACAAGGACGGCATTCCGGCCAAGGTCGAGCGCATCGAGTACGACCCGAACCGCACCGCCCACATCGCCCTGGTGTGCTACGCCGATGGCGAGCGCCGCTACATCATCGCCCCGCGCGGTGTGGAAGTCGGCGCCACGCTGATGAGCGGCTCGGAAGCGCCGATCAAGGCTGGCAACACCCTGCCCATCCGCAACATCCCGGTGGGTTCGACGATCCACGCGGTCGAGATGCTGCCGGGTAAGGGTGCGCAGATCGCCCGTTCGGCCGGCACTTCGGTGACGCTGATGGCTCGCGAAGGTGTGTACGCCCAGGTGCGGCTGCGCTCGGGTGAAGTGCGCAAGATCCACATCGACTGCCGCGCCACCATCGGCGAGGTGTCGAACGAAGAGCACAACCTGCGCCAGTACGGCAAGGCCGGCGCCATCCGCTGGAAGGGCATCCGCCCGACCGTGCGGGGTGTGGCGATGAACCCGGTGGACCACCCGCACGGCGGCGGCGAAGGCCGCACCGGCGAGGGTCGCGCCCAGGTGTCGCCGTGGAACACGCTGACCAAGGGCTACCGCACCCGCAACAACAAGCGCACGCAGGGCATGATCGTCTCGCGTCGCAAGAAGTAAGGGGCACTGAACATGACTCGTTCGCTCAAGAAGGGTCCGTTCGTGGACCACCACCTGATGGCCAAGGTCGACAAGGCTGTGGCCATCAAGGACAAGAAGCCGATCAAGACCTGGTCGCGCCGTTCGACGATCCTGCCCGAGTTCATCGGCCTGACGATTGCCGTGCACAACGGCAAGCAACATGTGCCCGTGTACGTGTCCGACCAGATGGTTGGCCACAAGCTCGGCGAGTTCGCGCTGACCCGCACGTTCAAGGGTCACCCCGCGGACAAGAAGGCCAAGAAGTAAGGGAGCACGGCGATGGAAACGAAAGCAATCGTTCGTGGCGTTCGCCTCTCCGTGGACAAGGGCCGCCTGGTGGCGGACCTGATCCGCGGCAAGAAGGTGGACCAGGCCCTGAACATCCTGACCTTCACGCAGAAGAAGGCCGCCGGCATCGTCAAGAAGGCGCTGGAGTCCGCGATCGCGAACGCCGAGCACAACGACGGCGCCGACATCGACGAACTGAAGGTCAAGACCATCTACGTCGAGCAGGGCGCCACGCTGAAGCGCTTCAGCGCCCGGGCCAAGGGTCGCGGCAACCGCATCAGCAAGCCCACCTGTCACATCTTTGTGACGGTCGGCAACTGAGGCCAGAAGGAAACGACATGGGACAGAAGATCCATCCGACCGGCTTCCGCCTGGCGGTCACCCGTGCCTGGGCTTCGCGTTGGTATGCCTCGAACCGCAATTTCGCGGGCATGCTGGCCGAAGACCTGGAGGTGCGTGAGTTCCTCAAGAAGAAGCTGAAGAATGCCGCGGTCTCGCGCATCCTGATCGAGCGTCCGGCCAAGAACGCGCGCATCACCATCTTCTCGGCGCGTCCGGGTGTGGTGATCGGCAAGAAGGGCGAGGACATCGAGAACCTGAAGGCCGAGCTGGCCAAGCGCCTGAAGGTGCCGGTGGCGGTGAACATCGAAGAGGTGCGCAAGCCCGAAATCGATGCCCAGCTGATCGCCGACTCGATCACCCAGCAGCTCGAAAAGCGCATCATGTTCCGCCGCGCGATGAAGCGCGCTATGCAGAACGCGATGCGCCTGGGCGCCCAGGGCATCAAGATCATGAGCGCCGGCCGTCTGAACGGCATCGAAATCGCCCGCACCGAGTGGTATCGCGAAGGTCGCGTGCCGCTGCACACGCTGCGCGCCGACATCGACTACGGTTTCTCGGAAGCCAAGACCACCTATGGCGTCATCGGCGTCAAGGTCTGGGTCTACCGCGGTGACAACCTTGGCCGCGGCGACGCGCCCGGCGCGATGCAGCCGCAGGCGCCCGAAGAGGACCGTCGTCCGCGTCGCGGCCCGCGTCCCGGTGGCCCCGGTGCGCCGGACCGCCGTGGCCGCCCGGGCGGTGACCGTGGTCCCCGCGCTGACGGTGGTGGTTTCGACAGCAAGCCCGCCGATGGCGCGGGCGACGCCGGCAAGCCGGCTGCCAAGCGCGTGCGCAAGGTCGCCGCGCCCGGCGGCGCTGCCTGAGGAGTGACAGCATGCTGCAACCAGCACGTCGCAAGTACCGCAAGGAACAGAAGGGCCGCAACACCGGCGTCGCCACCCGTGGCGCCAACGTGTCGTTCGGCGATTTCGGCCTGAAGGCCACCGAGCGCGGCCGCATCACGGCCCGCCAGATCGAGGCCGCCCGTCGTGCGATCTCGCGCCACATCAAGCGCGGTGGTCGCATCTTCATCCGCATCTTCCCGGACAAGCCGATTTCGCAGAAGCCGGCCGAAGTCCGGATGGGTAACGGCAAGGGCAACCCCGAGTACTACGTGGCCGAGATCGTGCCCGGCAAGGTGCTCTACGAGCTGAACGGCGTTCCCGAGGAGCTGGCCCGCGAGGCCTTCACCCTGGCCGCCGCCAAGCTGCCCCTGCGCTGCACCTTCGTGTCGCGCCAGGTCGGCACCTGACCTGAAAGGCATACCACCATGAGCAAAGCATCCGAGCTCCGCGCCAAGGACGTTGCCGGCCTCGAAAAGGAGGTCCTGGACCTCCTGAAGGCCCACTTCGGCCTGCGCATGCAAAAGGGCACCCAGCAGCTGACCAATACGTCGCAGCTGGGCAAGACCCGCCGTGACATCGCTCGCGCCAAGACCATCCTGGCCGAGAAGAAGAAGGGAGCTGCGCAATGAGCGAAGCCCAAGCCGCTGTGGCCGCGCCGCAGAAGAACACGCGCACCCTGGTCGGTCGCGTGGTCAGCGACAAGCGCTCCAAGACCGTCACCGTGCTGGTCGAGACCCGCACCACGCACGAGCTGTACGGCAAGATCGTCGGCCAGTCGCGCAAGTACCACGCCCACGACGAGAACGGCGAGTACAAGATGGGCGACGAGGTCGAGATCGCCGAGACCCGTCCCTACAGCAAGACCAAGAGCTGGGTCGTGACCCGCCTGGTCAAGAAGGCCGGCCTGGTCTGAGATCGCAACGCTGAACGCCCTGGCGGGGTCTTGCACCCCGACCGCGGCGCCACGGCCGGAACGCTGGAATACTGGCGCCCGGCCGTTTTTCATTCCCGTCCACGGCGACGACCCCGTCCAAGAGGAGACCCCCATGATCCAGGTTGGTGACAAGCTGCCCGCCAGCACGCTGTTCGAGTTCATCGAAGTCGAGGGCGAGGGCTGCTCCATCGGCCCGAACGCCTTCGATACGCAGAAGGCCACCGCCGGCAAGACCATCGCGCTGTTTGCGCTGCCGGGCGCCTTCACGCCCACCTGCTCGGCCAAGCATGTGCCGGGTTATGTGGAAAAGGCCGAGGCGCTGAAGGCCGCCGGTGTCGACGAGATCTGGTGCGTCAGCGTCAACGACGCCTTCGTCATGGGCGCCTGGGGACGCGAACAGCACACCGCCGGCAAGTTGCGCATGATGGCCGACGGCAGCGCCGACTTTGCCCGTGCCACCGGTCTGACGCTGGACCTGGCCGCCAAGGGCCTGGGTCTGCGCAGCAACCGCTATTCGATGCTGGTCGTCGACGGCGTGGTGAAGGCGCTGAACGTCGAAGGTCCGGGCAAGTTCGAGGTCTCCGATGCCGACACGCTGCTGGCCCAGGCCCGGCAGCTGAAGGCCTGATCGACTTCTGGTCTCGCGGTCCCCGACCGGCCCCGGGTTCTCCCGGGGTTTTTGCTTGGGGGCCCTTGACAGCGAAAATTCACTGCTGCCATAATCCGCAGCTTCGCCGGCCAAGTGCCTTTGTGCATCACGCACCAAGACGCCGCCGGATCCGCCCAACCAAAGCCCAATGGCGTTCTGCCAGAAGGCGATGACGGGCCCAAGACTGATTGATCTGCCGCGCCGCCGCGCCAAGCGGGGTGGGTTGTTGATCGATCAAGTTGGGGACACACATGATCCAAATGCAATCGCGACTCGACGTCGCTGACAACACGGGCGCGAAGTCCGTCATGTGCATCAAGGTGCTCGGTGGTTCCAAGCGCCGTTATGCCGGCATCGGCGACATCATCAAGGTGTCGATCAAGGAAGCCGCTCCGCGTGGCCGCGTCAAGAAGGGCGAGGTCTACAGCGCTGTCGTCGTGCGCACCGCCAAGGGCGTGCGCCGCCAGGATGGCTCGCTGGTGAAGTTCGACGGCAATGCCGCCGTGCTGCTGAACGCCAAGCTCGAGCCCATCGGCACCCGCATCTTCGGCCCGGTGACGCGCGAGCTGCGCACCGAGCGCTTCATGAAGATCGTGTCGCTGGCGCCGGAAGTGCTGTAAGCCGCTTCGGCGCACCGATACCGGCTGGCAAGGCAAAGGACAAGCCATGAACAAGATTCGCAAAGGCGACCAGGTCATCGTGACCACCGGTCGCGACAAGGGCAAGCGCGGCACCGTGTCGCTGCGCGTCGATGACGAGCGAATCGTCGTCGAGGGTGTCAACGTGGTGAAGAAGCACGTCAAGCCCAACCCGATGAAGGGCACGACCGGTGGTGTGGTGGACAAGACCATGCCCATCCACCAATCGAACGTCGCGATCTTCAACCCGGCCACGGGCAAGGGTGATCGCGTGGGCGTGAAGCTGCTGGCCGATGGCAAGAAGGTCCGCGTCTTCAAGTCCAACGGCGAAGAGATCAAGGCCTGAGGCCGAGGAAGACAGAGGTTCCCATGGCTCGTCTGCAACAGTTTTACCGCGAGAAGGTCGTCTCCGACCTGATGGCGAAGTTCGGCTACAAGTCGGTGATGGAAGTGCCGCGCCTGACCAAGATCACGCTCAACATGGGTGTGAGCGAGGCGGTGGCCGACAAGAAGGTCATGGATCACGCCGTTGGCGACCTGACCAAGATCGCCGGCCAGAAGCCGGTGGTGACCAAGAGCCGCAAGGCCATCGCGGGCTTCAAGATCCGCGAGAACCTGCCCATCGGCTGCATGGTCACGCTGCGCGGTGTGCGCATGTATGAATTCCTCGACCGCTTCGTCACCATCGCGCTGCCGCGCGTGCGCGACTTCCGCGGCATCTCGGGTCGTTCGTTCGATGGCCGCGGCAACTACAACGTCGGCGTCAAGGAACAGATCATCTTCCCCGAGATCGAGTACGACAAGATCGACGCGCTGCGTGGCCTGAACATCAGCTTCACCACGACGGCCAAGACCGACGACGAGGCCAAGGCGCTGCTGGCGGCCTTCCGCTTCCCGTTCAAGAACTGAGGTGCCCGGTGGCAAAACTTTCCCTCAAGCAGCGTGAAGCCAAGCGTGAAAAGCTGGTGGCCAAGTTCTCGAAGAAGTACTCGGAGCTGAAGGCCGTCATCGACGACGCCAAGAAGTCGGACGAAGAGCGCTATCTGGCGCGCCTCGAACTGCAGAAGCTGCCGCGCAACGCCAACCCGATGCGCCTGCGCAACCGCTGCAACCTGACCGGCCGTCCCAATGGTGTGTTCCGCACCTTCGGCCTGGGCCGCAGCAAGATCCGCGAGCTCGCCTTCAAGGGCGACATCCCGGGCGTGACCAAGGCCAGCTGGTAAGCCGCGGGTCGAGCAGGAGATATTGCAATGAGCATGAGTGATCCCATTGCCGACATGCTGACGCGCATCCGCAATGCGCAGATGGTCAACAAGTCGGTCGTGACGATGCCCTCGTCGAAGCTGAAGATCGCGATCGCCCAAGTCCTGAAGGACGAAGGCTACATCGACGGTTTCCAGGTGAAGAGCGAAGGCGCCAAGAGCGAACTCGAGGTCGCGCTGAAGTACTACGCCGGCCGTCCGGTGATCGAGCGCATCGAGCGCGTCAGCCGTCCCGGTCTGCGCATCTACAAGGGCCGTGACGAGATCCCGCAGGTCATGAACGGCCTGGGTGTCGCCATCGTCACCACGCCCAAGGGTGTGATGACCGACCGCAAGGCTCGCCAGACCGGTGTCGGTGGCGAAGTCCTGTGCTACGTGGCCTGATCGGGCAAGGAGAGGCAAGAATGTCCCGCGTTGGAAAGATGCCGATCGCCGTCCCGCAGGGTGTGGACGTGCAGATTTCGGCCGATCAGATCACCGTCAAGGGTGCCAACGGCACTCTGGCGCGCCCGGTCAGCCCCCTGGTCACCGTCGTCAAGGATGGTGCCGTGCTGAAGCTGGCTCCGGCCAATGAAAGCGCCGAAGCCAATGCCATGAGCGGCACGATGCGCGCCCTGTTGGCCAACATGGTCAACGGCGTGAGCAAGGGTTTCGAGAAAAAGCTGACCCTGGTTGGCGTGGGTTTCCGGGCCCAGGCGGCCGGCACCAAGCTGAACCTGCAGATCGGTTTCTCGCACCCGGTTGCCAAGGACATGCCCACCGGCATCAAGGTGGAATGCCCGACGCAGACCGAGATCGTCATCAAGGGCGCCGACCGTCAGGTCGTCGGCCAGGTGGCGGCCGAAGTGCGCGCGATCCGGCCGCCCGAGCCTTACAAGGGCAAGGGCATCCGCTACGCCGACGAGCGCGTGGTGCTCAAGGAAACCAAGAAGAAGTAAGGGGCGATCATGCTGAACAAGAAAGAGCAGCGCATTCGTCGCGCCCGCCAGACCCGGGCCCGCATCGCCGACCAAGGCGCGGTGCGTCTGTCGGTCTTCCGCTCGAACCTGCACATCTACGCCAGCGTGGTGTCCGGCGACGGCACGCAAGTGCTGGCCTCGGCCTCGACCGCCGAGAAGGAAGTGCGCGAGCAGATCGGCAAGGACAAGGGTGGCAATGTCGCCGCCGCCACGCTGGTGGGCAAGCGCATCGCCGAGAAGGCCAAGGCCGCCGGCATCGAGAAGGTGGCCTTCGATCGCTCGGGCTTCGCCTACCACGGCCGCATCAAGGCACTGGCAGACGCCGCGCGTGAAGCCGGCCTGCAGTTCTGAGCGCAGACAGGAAGACTGAAATGGCAAAGTTTCAACCTCGCGCCCAGGCCGAAGCCAATGATGACGGCCTGAAGGAAAAGATGATCGCGGTCAACCGCGTCACCAAGGTCGTGAAGGGCGGTCGCACGCTCAGCTTCGCGGCGCTGACGGTGGTGGGTGACGGCGACGGCCGCATCGGCATGGGCAAGGGCAAGGCCAAGGAAGTGCCGGTGTCGGTGCAGAAGGCCATGGAGTCGGCCCGCCGCAACATGTTCAAGGTGGCGCTGCGCAATGGCAGCGTGCATCACAACGTCACCGGCCAGCATGGCGCGGCGCGTGTGCTGCTGGCTCCGGCGCCCGCCGGTACCGGCATCATCGCCGGCGGCCCGATGCGCGCGGTGTTCGAAGTGATGGGTGTCACCGACATCGTCGCCAAGAGCCTGGGTTCGACCAACCCGTACAACATGGTGCGTGCCACGCTGGACGCACTGAAGCGCTCGACCACCCCGGCCGAAGTGGCCGCCAAGCGCGGCAAGACGGTCGAAGAGCTGTTCAACTGAACGGCACGAGACGACGGAGAACCCCATGTCGGACAAGAAGACCGTGAAGGTCAAGCTCGTCAAGAGCCCGATCGGCTGCAAGCAGTCCCACCGCGACACCGTGCGTGGCCTGGGCCTGCGCCGCATGAACAGCGTCAGCGAGCTGGAAGACACGCCCGCAGTGCGCGGCATGATCAACAAGATCTCGTACCTGGTGCAGGTGCTGTAAGCACCGTCGCATCGCGAGGACCGAAAACATGCAACTCAATACCATCAAGCCGAACGACGGCGCCAAGAAGGCGCGTCGCCGCGTCGGTCGTGGCATCGGCTCGGGTCTGGGCAAGACCGCCGGCCGTGGCCACAAGGGCCAGAAGTCGCGCGCCGGTGGCTACCACAAGGTGGGCTTCGAAGGCGGCCAGATGCCGCTGCAGCGTCGCCTGCCCAAGCGTGGCTTCAAGTCGCAGTCGCTGAAGTTCAACAGCGAAGTGACCCTGGGCGACCTGGAGAAGCTGGGCCAGGACGAGGTTGATCTGCTGACGCTGAAGGCCGCCGGCCTGGTGGGTGAGCTGATCAAGAACGTCAAGGTCATCAAGACCGGCGAACTGACGCGCAAGGTGGTGCTCAAGGGCATCGGCGCGACGGCGGCAGCCAAGGCGGCGATCGAAGCCGCCGGCGGCTCGCTGGCCTGATTCCAACGCTTCCAGCTTCAAGGGCGCGAGCTTTGGCAACTTCGGCAAACCAGCTGGCCAAGAGCGGCAAGTTCGGCGACCTGCGTCGTCGGCTGGTCTTTCTGCTGCTGGCGCTGGTGGTCTACCGCATCGGGGCACACATCCCGGTGCCGGGCATCGATCCGGCGCAGCTGCAGCAGCTCTTCAAGGGGCAGCAGGGCGGCATCCTGAGCCTGTTCAACATGTTCTCGGGCGGTGCACTGTCGCGCTTCACCGTGTTCGCGTTGGGCATCATGCCGTACATCTCGGCGTCGATCATCATGCAGTTGATGACCTACGTCGTGCCCACGCTGGAGTCGCTGAAGAAGGAAGGCGAGGCCGGTCGTCGCAAGATCACCCAGTACACGCGCTACGGCACGCTGGGCCTGGCCATCTTCCAGTCGCTGGGCATCGCGCTGGCGCTGGAAGGCTCGGCCGGCCTGGTGCTGAACCCGGGCGTGGGCTTTCGCGTCACCACCGTGGTCAGCCTGACGGCTGGCACGATGTTCCTGATGTGGCTGGGTGAGCAGATCACCGAGCGTGGCCTGGGCAACGGCATCTCGATTCTGATCTTCGCCGGCATCGCCGCCGGCCTGCCGAGTGCCATCGGCGGCCTGTTCGAGCTGGTGCGCACCGGTGCGATGAGCCCGTTCGCGTCGATCTTCATCATCGCCCTGGTGGTGCTGGTGACCTTCGCGGTGGTGTTCGTCGAGCGCGGTCAGCGCAAGATCCTGGTCAACTATGCCAAGCGCCAGGTCGGCAACAAGGTCTACGGCGGTCAATCGTCGCACCTGCCGCTGAAGCTGAACATGTCTGGCGTGATCCCGCCGATCTTCGCCTCGTCGATCATCCTGCTGCCGGCCACGGTGGTGGGTTGGTTCGCCACGGGTCAAGGCGACGGCTGGTTCACCCGCGCGTTGAAGGACGCCTCGGCGGCGCTGTCGCCGGGTCAGCCGATCTACGTGATGCTGTATGCCGCGATGATCGTGTTCTTCTGCTTCTTCTACACGGCCCTGGTGTTCAACAGCCGTGAGACCGCGGACAACCTGAAGAAGAGCGGCGCCTTCATCCCCGGCATCCGCCCGGGCGAGCAGACCGCCAAGCACATCGACCGCATCCTCGGTCGCTTGACGCTGGCCGGCGCCGTGTACATCACCGCCGTGTGTCTGCTGCCCGAGTTCCTGGTGCTCAAGTACAACGTGCCGTTCTATTTCGGCGGCACCTCGCTGCTGATCATCGTGGTGGTCACGATGGACTTCTGGGCCCAGGTTCAGAGCTACGTGATGAGCCAGCAATACGAATCCCTGCTGAAGAAGGCCAACTTCAAGGCAAGTTAATCGGGTGGACGGGGTCTGACCGCCCCGCTGCCTGCGACGAGAGTCGCGCCTGCGATGCCGGATGCGGTACAGGCGCTTTAGGAGAAGACGATGAAAGTCTCTGCATCGGTCAAGAAGATGTGCCGCAACTGCAAGATCATCCGCCGCAAGGGTGTGGTGCGCGTGATCTGTACCGATCCGCGCCACAAGCAGCGCCAGGGCTGATGCCTCGCGTGGCCTGAAACACACGCGTTGAACGCAACCCAAGGATAGAAGCACCATGGCACGTATCGCCGGCATTAACGTCCCGCCGCACAAGCACACCGAGATCGGTCTGACCTCGATCTACGGCATCGGTCGCTCGACCGCGCAGAAGATCTGCGACGCGGTGGGCGTGGCCTACTCCAAGAAGGTCAAGGACCTGAGCGACGCGGAACTCGAGAAGATCCGCGACGAGATCAACAAGATGACCATCGAGGGCGACCTGCGTCGCGAAACCACGATGAACATCAAGCGGCTGATGGACCTCGGCTGCTATCGCGGCTTCCGTCATCGCCGCGGCCTGCCGGTGCGCGGCCAGCGCACCCGCACCAATGCCCGCACCCGCAAGGGTCCGCGCAAGGGCGCCGCTGCGCTGAAGAAGTAAGCCCCGCAATCTGATCGAGACACGACATGGCCAAAGCACCTGCCAACAACGCGGCACGCCGCGTGAGCAAGAAGGTCCGCAAGAACGTCGCGGACGGCATCGCTCACGTGCATGCCTCGTTCAACAACACCATCATCACCATCACCGATCGCCAGGGCGGCGCGCTGTCCTGGGCCTCGTCGGGTGGCCAGGGCTTCAAGGGTTCGCGCAAGTCGACGCCGTTTGCCGCCCAGGTGGCCGCCGAAGTGGCCGGCCGCGCCGCGCAGGAACAGGGCATCAAGAACCTGGACGTGCGCATCAAGGGCCCGGGCCCCGGCCGCGAATCCTCGGTGCGCGCCCTGGCCGCGCTGGGCATCCGCATCAACTCGATCAGCGACGTGACGCCCGTGCCGCACAACGGCTGCCGGCCGCAGAAGCGCCGCCGCATCTGAGCCTGCTTGCTCGGCTCGGCGTGGGCGGCGCAGGGCATGGTTCCTGAGTCGCTATAATCGCGAGTTTTCCTGCTGCCGGCGGGTGCTGCTGCACCTGCCGGCGATTTTGTTGGGGGATGCGTTTCCCCCGTTCAAGCCCACCGTCTGGGCCGGATCGGCCGGAGTTTCTTCCGGCACCGAACCAGACTCGCGCGACACCGCCTCGCGTCAGACATTCCACAAGGACTCAACGTGGCACGTTACCTCGGCCCCAAGGCCAAACTGTCCCGCCGTGAAGGCACCGACCTGTTCCTGAAGAGCGCCCGCCGCGCCATCAGCGACAAGGCCAAGTTCGACAGCAAGCCCGGCCAGCATGGCCGCACCTCCGGCTCGCGCACCTCCGACTTCGGCATCCAGCTGCGCGAGAAGCAGAAGGTCAAGCGCATGTACGGCGTGCTGGAGCGCCAGTTCCGCCGCTACTTCGCCGAGGCCGAGCGCCGCAAGGGCAACACCGGCGCCAACCTGCTGTCGCTGCTGGAATCGCGCCTGGACAACGTGGTCTATCGCATGGGCTTCGGTTCCACCCGTGCCGAGGCGCGCCAGCTGGTGTCGCACCAGGCCATCCTGGTCAACGGCAAGTCGGTCAACATCCCGTCCTACCTGGTCAAGGCCGGCGACGTGGTGGCCGTGCGCGAAAAGGCCAAGAAGCAGCTGCGCATCACCGATGCGGTGAAGCTGGCCGAGTCGATCGGCATGCCCGACTGGGTGGCGGTGGACGCCACCAAGCTGGAAGGCACCTTCAAGAAGGTTCCTGACCGCGACCAGTTCGGCGCCGAGATCAACGAATCGCTGATCGTCGAGTTGTACTCGCGCTAAGCCAATGGACGGGCCAGGGCGCCCGGCGCATCGCGCCGGTGCCGTGGCCCGGCCAGACGCGTTCCGGCCGCCGGGCCTGGTGCGCGCCACAAAGCTGCCCGGCATGGTCCGCCAGCCTTATCGGTGTAACGAGCCGAGGGTATTGAGAGGAACAGGACTCGATGCAAACCAATCTGCTGAAACCCAAAGCCATCAATGTGGAGCCCCTGGGCAACCACCGCGCCAAGGTCACCCTCGAGCCGTTCGAGCGGGGCTACGGCCACACGCTGGGCAATGCGCTGCGGCGCGTGCTGCTGTCGTCGATGGTGGGTTACGCGCCGACCGAGGTCACGATCGCCGGCGTGCTGCATGAGTACTCCACCGTCGACGGCGTGGCCGAAGACGTGGTGCACATCCTGCTGAACCTGAAGGGCGTGGTGTTCCGCCTGCACAACCGCGACGAAGTCACGCTGGTGGTGCGCAAGGAAGGCGAAGGCCCGGTCACGGCCGGCGACATCCAGGTCCCGCACGACGTCGAGATCATCAATCCCGAGCATGTCATCGCCCACCTGGCCCAGGGTGGCAAGCTGGACATGCAGATCAAGGTCGAGAAGGGCCGCGGCTATGTGCCGGGCAACCTGCGCCGCTATGGCGACGAGCCGACCAAGTCCATCGGCCGCATCGTGCTGGATGCCTCGTTCTCGCCGGTCAAGCGCGTCAGCTACGCGGTCGAGAACGCCCGCGTCGAGCAGCGCACCGACCTGGACAAGCTGGTCATGGAGATCGAGACCAACGGTGCGGTGACGCCTGAAGAAGCCATCCGCGCCTCGGCCAAGATCCTGGTCGACCAGCTGGTGGTGTTCACCGGCATCGAGCCGGGCGATCTGCCGGTGGGCGAGCGCGGCAGCATGGCCGCCGGCAAGGACACGCATGTCGATCCGATCCTGCTGCGTCCGGTGGACGAGCTGGAGCTGACGGTGCGCTCGGCCAACTGCCTGAAGGCCGAGAACATCTACTACATCGGCGACCTGATCCAGCGCACCGAGACCGAGCTGCTGAAGACCCCGAACCTGGGCCGCAAGTCGCTCAACGAGATCAAGGAAGTGCTGGCTTCGCGCGGCCTGACCCTGGGCTCGCGTCTGGAAAACTGGCCGCCGCAGAACCTGGACAAGCGCTGATCCTTCAGCGCCGTCCTTCCCCGAAGGGCGCTCGTCAGAAGCGCCCGTGTGCACGCCCCGGTACCTGATCCGGCCGGGGTTCGATAACGAAAGGAAAGCACCATGCGTCACCGTCACGGTCTTCGCAAACTCAACCGCACCAGCGAGCACCGCCAGGCGATGCTGCGCAACATGTGTGTGTCGCTGATCACCCACGAGGCGATCAAGACCACCGTGCCCAAGGCCAAGGAACTGCGCCGCGTCGTCGAGCCGCTGATCACGCTGGGCAAGGAGCCCACGCTGGCCAACAAGCGCCTGGCCTTCTCGCGCCTGCGCGACCGCGATGCCGTGGTCAAGCTGTTCGGCGACCTGGGCCCGCGCTTCGCCACCCGTCCGGGCGGCTACACGCGCATCCTGAAGATGGGCTTCCGCGTCGGCGACAACGCGCCGATGGCCTTTGTCGAGCTGGTCGACCGCGCCGAGCCGGCCGCGGCCGACGCCGGCGAAGCCCAGGGCGAGTGATGCCCGGTGGGTCGGCCCATGCCGCCCGCCCGCAGCAGAAAGGCCAGCCATGCGCTGGCCTTTTTTCATGGCCGCCGCGGTTTCGCGGCGGCCTTGACCTCAGCCGCCCTGGAACCTCGGTATCCGCGTGAGAATCCACCCCCGATGACCTCACGCCGCCCCAACCTCTCCTGCCTCCAGCGCTGGCTGGTGTGCGGCCTGCTGCTCTGCGGCCTGCTGATGCTGCGGCTGGCCCAGGCGGCCGAGGACTTTCTGCCGCCGGAGCAGGCCTTCCAGGTCTCGGCGCGCATGGCCACGCCAGACCGCGTGGAAGTGCTGGTGCGCATCGCACCCAACTACTACCTGTACCGCGAGCCGCTGAACTTCAGCGCCCAGGGCGCCAGCGTGGGCTCGGCCGAGGTGCCTGCCGGCACCGTCAAGTACGACGAGAACTTCGGCAAGAACGTCGAGACCTACCGCGGTGAACTGCGCATGGGCCTGCCGGTCAGCCAGCTGGCCGGGCCGTTCACGCTGCGGATCGTGACCCAGGGCTGCGCCGATGCCGGCCTGTGCTATCCGCCGATGACCACGGCGCTGAAGCTGGACCCGTCGCAGACGGGGGCAATGCCCGTATCCGCTGCGGCGGCTGCAGCGCCGGGCCGGGCCGGCGGCGAAGCGGGCGGCTCGTGGCTGGACAGCGGGCGCATCGGCCAGGTGCTGCAGGACGGCCGCCTGCTGCCGGTGATCGGCGTGTTCCTTGGGCTGGGCCTGTTGCTGAGCCTGACGCCCTGCGTGCTGCCGATGCTGCCGATTCTGTCGTCGCTGATCGTGGGCGCCCAGGACGAGGGCGGCGGCGGCTCGCGCCTGCGCGGCCTGGCGCTGGCCGGCAGTTATTCGCTGGGCATGGCCCTGGTGTACACGGTGCTGGGCGTGGCCGCCGGACTGGCCGGCGAGGGCCTGGGCGCCGCGCTGCAGACGCCGGCCGTGCTGTTCGCCTTTGCCGCCATGCTGGTGCTGCTGTCGCTGGCCATGTTCGATGTCTACGACCTGCGCCTGCCGTCGGGCCTGACCACGCGACTGTCGGAACAGTGCAATCGCCAGCGTGCCGGGCGGCTGCTGGGCGTGTTCATGATGGGCGGCGTGTCGGCGCTGATCGTCAGCCCCTGCGTCAGCGCACCGCTGGCCGGCGCGCTGTTGTTCATCAGCCAGAGCCGTGATGTGGTGCTGGGCGGGGCGGCCCTGTTTGCGCTGTCGGTCGGCATGAGCGTGCCGCTGCTGCTGCTGGGGGCTTCGGCCGGACGCTGGCTGCCGCGGGCCGGCGTGTGGATGCAGGGCATCAAGCGCCTGTTCGGCGTGCTGATGCTGGCCGTGGCCCTGTGGGTGGCCCAGCCGGTGCTGCCGGTGGCCCTTAGCATGGCCGGCTGGGGCCTGCTGCTGCTGCTGGCCGGCTTCATGCTGCGGCCCTTCTCCGGCCAGCCCATGCACCGCCATGCGCTGCGCGACGGCCTGGGCCGCGCACTGGGCCTGGCCGCCCTGGTCTGGGGGGCGATGCTGATGGTGGCGGCCGGTTCCGGCGGGCGTGATCCGCTCAAGCCGCTGGCGCATCTGGTGGCCGCCGATGCGGCGCAGGCCGGGCAGGGCGCCGCCAACTTTCGCGTCGTGCACAGCAGCGCCGAGTTCGACGAGGCCTTGCGCAGCGCCGCCGGCCGGCCGCTGATGCTCGACTTCTATGCCGATTGGTGCGTGTCCTGCAAGGAGATGGAGCGCTTCACCTTCAGCGATCCGGAGATCGCGGCACGCCTGCAGGCCGCGGTGCTGATCAAGGCCGACGTCACGGCCAACACCGAGGACCAGCGCGCGCTGCTGCGCCGCTTCCAGTTGTTCGGGCCGCCGGGCACGCTGTTCTTCGATGCCCGCTCGCAGGAGATCGCCCAGGCCCGCGTCATCGGTTTCCAGGACGCCCGCCGCTTTGCGCGCACCCTGGGCCAGGCCGGCCTGTGATCCCAAGCGAAGTTTTTGCAACGCGCCTTGGCAGTTGAGCAATTCCTTGCTATACTGCTAGCTTCAGTCGCGGGGTGGAGCAGCCTGGTAGCTCGTTGGGCTCATAACCCAAAGGTCGCAAGTTCAAATCTTGCCCCCGCAACCAAGATCGAATGAAAGGCCCGCCTCGTGCGGGCCTTTCGCTTTCCGGGCCCAGGGAATCCCGGGCCTGCGCTCAAGACTGCCGTGCCGCGCGGCAGCGGGCGACGAAGTCGCGGTACCACAGCGCGCTGTGCTTGGGCGTGCGTTCCAGCGTTGCATAGTCGACGTGCACGATGCCAAAGCGCTTGGCATAGCCGAAGGACCACTCGAAGTTGTCCATCAGGCTCCACACCATGTAGCCGGCCATGGGCACGCCCTGGCGCAGCGCGTCGGTCACGGCGGCGATGTGGCCGCGCAGATAGTCGCTGCGGTCTGCGTCGTGCACGCGGCCGTCGGCCTGCACCGGGTCGGCGAAAGCGCCACCGTTCTCGGTGATGTAGACCGGCGGCAGCGGGTAGTCGTGGTGCAGCCGGGTCAGCAACGCGGTCAGGCTGGGCGCATGGATCTCCCAGCCCATCTCGCTGACCGGTTTGCCCTGGGCCGCGGCATCCACCGGTCCCTGGGCGTTGAACACGTTGCGTGTGTAGTAGTTGATGCCCAGATAGTCCAGTGGCGAGGCGATGGCCTGGAGGTCGCCGGACTCGATGCGCGGTGCGTCGGCGCCCAGGTCGTCCCACACATCCTGCGGATAGCCGCGGCCGAACAGCGGATCGGCATACCAGCGCAGCAGCTTGCCGTCTTCCAGCCGCGCGCGGGCCTGGTCGGCGGCGTCGGCGCTGGCGGCCTCGGTGGGCGACAGGTTCAGCACGATGCCCAGTGGCAGCTGGCAGCCGTCGGCGCGCAGCGCCTGCTGGGCCAGGCCGTGGCTGAGCAGCAGGTGGTGCGAGACCTGGGCGGCGATGGCGCGGTTGCGCAGGCCCGGCGCCAGCTGGCCGACCTCGTGGCCCAGCGTGGCGATGACCCAGGGCTCGTTGTGCGTGGTGATGGCCGCCACGCGGTCGCCCAGGCGGCGCTGCATGACACGGGCGTACTCGACGAAGTGGTGCACGGTGTCGCGGTGCGCCCAGCCGCCGCGGTCCTGCAGGGCCTGCGGCAGATCCCAGTGGTACAGCGTGACAAAGGCCTGGATGCCCCGTGCGGCCAGGCCGTCGACCAGGCGGTCGTAGAAGGCCAGGCCGGCCTCGTTCCATGCACCCTGGCCGTCGGGCTGCACGCGCGGCCAGCTGATGCTGAAGCGGTAGCAGTCCACGCCCAGGCTGGCGATCAGGTCGAGATCGGCCTCCAGGCGGTGGTAGTGGTCGCAGGCGATGTCGCCGTTGCTGGCATCGAGGATGGCGCCGGGCTGGCGGCAGAAGCGGTCCCAGATCGACTCGCCCTTGCCGTCGTCGCGGGCCGCGCCCTCGATCTGGAACGAACTGGTGGCCACGCCCCAGCGAAAGCCGGGCGGGAAGTGGGTGGGGTTGGGGTCTTGGACGGGCATGGCGGCGATGGTAGCGGCGCCCGCCGCTGCCTGGCCTGGCCTGCTCAGGACTGCGGCTCGCTCGGGGCGCGGCTGAGTTCGTTGTTGGCCGTCACCAGGCGCTGCAGCATGCGCATGAACTCGGCCCGCTCGGCGGGTTCCAGCGGTTCCAGCATGCGCTGCTGGGCGCGCAGCATGGCCGGCTGCACCTCGGCCAGCAGCCGCGCGCCGGCCTCGGTGATGCTCAGCAGCCGCACGCGGCGGTCGCTGGGCGAGGCATTGCGCTGCAGCCAGCCGCGGGCCTCCAGCCGGTCGACCACGCCGGCGATGGTCGAGGTGTCCAGGCCCACGCTGCGCGCCAGCGAGCGCTGGTCCAGCCCCGGCAGGTCGTGCACCGCCTGCAGCGCACCAAACTGCACCGGCGTGATGCCATGGGCCTCGGTCTCCTGCAGGAAGATGGCCACGGCGATCTGCTGCAACCGGCGGATGTGGTGACCGGGCAGTTGGTCCAGGGCGATGTGGTCGGGCGTGTCGGGGCTCATGGCGGCGCGGCGCATGCTAGCACCATGATCAGCATGCTGACGGTGGCGGCCGCCGCCGGCGGCGCCCGCGCCTCAACGGCTGTGCAGCGTCATGTGCGCCAGCGAGGCCGGCAGGCTGGCCTCCTCGCTGAGCGTGGGCAGGCCGGCATGGGCCGGCTCGGCCGGCACTGGCAGGGCCAGGCCACCGGCCGGCTGGCGGCGCATGGCCACGCCCACGGTCAGGATGTCGATCACCAGCAGCTGCAGGATGCGGCCGATCATCGGCACCTGGGTGGCGGCGTCTTCCACATGGTCGACCGCCAGCACCGTGTCGGCCTTGCGCGCCAGCGGGCTCTGGCTGCTGGTGATGGCGATGACCTTGGCGCCACGTTCATGGGCACGGTCGGCCACCTCCAGCAGCTCGGGCAGGCGGCCGCTGGCGCTGATGACCACGGCCACGTCGCCGGCTTTCAGCACGCCCACGGCCAGCAGCTGCATGCGCGGATCGGTGTAGGCGCCGGCCGGGATGCCGAAGCGCAGGAACTTGAACTGCGCATCGATGGCCACCGCGCCGTACTGGCCCACGGTGCAGAACTCCACCCGGTTGGCGCTCACCAGCAGCTCGATGGCGCGGTCGATCATCTCGCGGTTGAGCTGGCTGCGCATCTGCAGGATGGCGCTGGCGCTGTTGCCCAGCACCTTGGTGCCCAGCTCGACCGTGGAGTCGTCGTTGGTCACCTGCACATGGGTGATCGGCAGCGTGCCGGTCAGGCCCGAGGCCAGGCGCAGCTTGAAGTCCGACAGGCCCTCGCAGCCCAGGCTGCGGCAGAAGCGGATCACCGTCGGCTGGCTGACCTGGGCGGCCTTGGCGATGTCGGCGATCGGCTGGTTGAGCACGGTGCGCGGCTGGGCCAGCACATGCTCGGCCACGCGCAGCTCGGCCGGCGACAGCTCGCTGCAGGCACGGCGGATCTGCGCCAGGATGGTGGCGCCCGGTGCGCTCTGCATCGCCTTGAGCTGCGAATCGAGGATCGCCGACACGCCGATGAAGGTGGCCTCGGGCGCGGTCACCACATAGGTCGGGATTGCCGCCACATAGCGTCCGAAGCGGCCCTTGTCCTCGAAGCGGGCGCGAAAGCCCGAGCGGTCGAAGTACTCGCCCAGCCGCGGCACGATGGCGCCGCCGATGTAGATGCCGCCAAAGGCGCCCAGGGTCACCGCCAGGTTGGCCGCGGTGGTGGCCAGCATGCTGCAAAAGGCTTCCAGGGTCTCGGCGGCGATGTCGTCGCCGCCTTCGAGCGCTCGGCGCGTGATCTCGGTGGCCGCCGGCGTCTGCTCCACGGCCACCGGGCTGCCGGCGCGCTCGGCCAGGGCGCGGTAGATCAGCTCCAGGCCGGGGCCGGACAGCAGGCGCTCGAACGACACATGGTCGTAGTGCTGCCAGGCATGGCGCAGCACGGCCACCTCGCGCTCGTTGCGTGGCGAAAACGCCGTGTGGCCGCCTTCCGAGCCCAGCGAGACCCAGCCGTCGCCGGCCGGGATCAGGGCCGACACACCCAGGCCGCTGCCCGAGCCCAGCAGGCCCATCACGCTGCGCGGCCGGGCCTGGCCGCCGCCGACCTGGCGCACGCCGTCGCTGCCCAGGCGCGGCAGCGACATCGCCAGCGCGGTGAAGTCGTTGACCACCAGCAGGGTGTCGAAGCCCAGGCGCTGGCGCATGGCCTCGATCGAAAACTCCCAGGTGTAGTTGGTCATGCGCACCTGGTCGCCTTCCACCGGGTTGGCAATCGCCACCGCCGCATGGTTGACGTACAGTCCGGCCGGCAGTCGGTCCAGGTAGGCGCGCACCGCCGCATGGAAGTCAGCATGGTCGGCACAGCGCAGCGAGGCCTGGCGGCTGAACTCGCCAGGCGCGGTCTCCAGGGCAAAGCGGGCGTAGGTGCCGCCGATGTCGGCGATGAGCCGGGGGCTGTCGAAGGGGGCCATGTGCTGCGGTGCGGCCTGCCGATCAGGCGCCGGGCAGTATGTCATATGCTGTAGCCTGACTACATCGGCGCTTCCCCTTGGATGCGCGGCTGCGGCCCGCCCCACACGAGGGAAGGGCGAAGCCCCAGCGCACCGCATTGGGGAAGCTGCGGCTGGACGGCGCGCTGTAGTTTTGCTACCTTCCGCGCGCCCCGGCCGGGCTGTTGGCATGGCCCATGCCAAGCTGGCCCGGGGGTTGCTGGCCTGGCCCATCGGCGGGCCGGCCCTGCCTTCTCCTTGCCCTCGAGACGCATCCAACGTGGCCTTGACGACCGCTCATTCCCTGCCTTCGCCCGGCGCCCAGGGCCCGTCCCCGCTTGTGGCGGGGCAGGGCGGCCATCCGCGGCTGGTGGCCGACATCGGTGGCACCAATGCGCGCTTCGGCTGGATCGCGCAGCCGGGCGCCAAGGTGGCGCAGCTGTGCACCCTGCCGGTGCCTGCCCATGCCGGCCCGGCCGAGGCGACCCAGGCCTACCTGGCCACGCTGGCCTCGCGGGGCGTGACCGACTGCGCGCCGCGGCATGCGGCCTTTGCCGTGGCCACCGCGGTGGGCGGCGATCGCGTGGCCTTCACCAACAGCCACTGGGACTTTTCGCGCGAGGCGGTGCGTCGCGCGCTGGGCCTGGAGTCGCTGCTGCTGCTCAACGACTTCGAGGCGCTGGCCTTGTCGCTGCCGCGCCTGAGCGGCGCGCAGCGGCGTGCCCATGGCCAGCCGCCGCGCAGCGACGCGCCGCTGGCCGTGGTCGGCCCCGGCACCGGCCTGGGCGTGGGCGCGGTGGTGCCGGCCGGCGGGCGCTGGGTGGCCCTGCCCGGCGAGGGTGGGCATGCCACGCTGGCCGCCGGCGACGCGCTGGAGGCCGCGGTGATTGCCGTGGTGCGCCGGCAGTACGCCCATGTCTCGGCCGAGCGCCTGCTGTCGGGCATCGGCCTGCCGCTGCTGCATGCGGCCCTGGGTGAGGTGCAGGGACACCCGCCGTCGGCCGGCGCTGCGGCCAGCACCGAGGCCATCGTCGCCGCGGCCCTGGACGGCAGCGACGCGCTGGCCGGGCAGACGCTGGACCTGTTCTGCGCGCTGCTGGGCAGCTTCGCCGGCAATGTGGTGCTCACCGTCGGTGCCCGTGGCGGCCTGTACATCGGCGGCGGCATCGTGCCGCGCTTTGCCGATCGCTTCTTCGCCTCGGCCTTCCGCGAGCGCTTCGAGGCCAAGGGGCGCTTCCGCGACTACCTGGCCGCCGTGCCCACGGCGCTGATCACCGACACCCTGGTGGCGCTGGACGGCGCTGCGCTGGCCATCGAGCAGCACCTGGCCGCCACGGCCTGAGCGTCCGCTCCCGTCCCTCCCTCGCCTCTCGCAGGGCCCGATCGCCGGGCCGGCGCCAGCCTGGGCGTCGTTCTGGCCCCAGGACAGGGCAATGGATCCGTCGATCATGTAGTACGCCTACATCGATCAAAACCACGGCGTTGCCTTTGTGCAACTCAAACCCCGTGCTTTCCCTAGTTGATAGTGAGTTACATGGCGTTTCACGCAGGGGAGCGAGGATTTCGGCCCCGTTGACGCTCGGGCGCAGGCTTGGCAATCCATCTAGTTTTAGTACAAGATGGCGGCGTTGCAGTTTTTTGCAGTCCTTGTGCCGACGCTGCCGGGCCCACGTTGCCCAGCGGGTGCACAAGGGGTTTCTTGGGCACGAGGAGATACACATGAAGAGCCGATCCATCCAGCGTGCGCGGTCCGCCGGCCGCGTTTCCCCTCTCCGTTGCGGGCTGCGGCCGGTGGCCGTGGGCTGCGTGCTGCTGCTGGGCGCTGGCGCCAGCGAGCTGGCCCTGGCCCAGCAGGCCGCAGCGCCGGCGCAGGAGGTGGTGGTCACCGGCATCCGCCGCGCCATCGAGAGCGCCATCTCGGTGAAGAAAAACGCCGACGGCGTGGTCGAGGCCATCTCGGCCGAAGACCTGGGCAAGCTGCCCGACGTGAGCATCGCCGACTCGATCGCCCGCCTGCCCGGCGTGGCCGCGCAGCGCAGCGGCGACGGCCGCGCCAGCCAGGTCAGCGTGCGCGGCATGCCGCCGGACTTTGCGACCACGCTGCTCAACGGCCGCGAGCAGGTCAACCCGGGCGATGGCCGCGGCGTGGAGTTCGACGCCTACCCGTCCGAGCTGCTCAGCGGCGTGGTGCTGTACAAGACCCCCGACGCCAGCCTGATGGGCCAGGGCATCTCGGGCACCATCGACCTGCAGACCGTGCGTCCGCTGAGCTTCGATGGCCGTAAGCTGATGCTGGGCTATGGCCGCCAGGTCAACAACGTGGGCCAGCCGCCGCGCGGCAAGGGCGACAACTTCAGCTTCTCGTACATCGACCAGTTCAACAAGACCATCGGCGTGGCCCTGGGCGTGTCGCGCAAGACCGGTGACAACACCGGGCGCGAGGTCAACAGCTTCGACGACAGCGGCACCTTCTCCGACGGCACCAAGCTGCCGTTCCAGAAGAGCGTGACCCAGGCCACCAGCCGCAGCGAATACACCCGCGACGGCGTGATGGCCGTGGTCGAGATCAAGCCCAGCAAGAGCTACAGCACCACGCTGGACCTGCTGGCCTCGACCACCGAGCGCACCTCGCTGAAGCACCAGGTGGCCTTCCCCAACTTCAACAACGGCACGCTGAGCAACGCCACCCTCGTCAACGGCGTGGCCGTGGCCGGCACCATCTCCGGCGTCACCGGCATCGTGCAGACCATCGGCAACCGCCAGGAGGACGAGAACCTGGCGCTGGGCTGGAACAACCGCTTCACGCTGGCCGACGGCTGGTCGGCCATCGTCGACCTGGCGCATTCCAAGAGCAAGCGCAAGGAAACGGCGATCGACTCCAATGCCGTCACCGGCAGCACCGGCTCGCTGAGCTTCGACAGCCGCGGCAGCATCCCGGCCTTCTCGTTCAGCGGCAACCTGACCGATGCCAACACCCTGCTGCTGGGCGACACGCCCTGGGGCAAGGGCTGGCTGAAGAAGCCCAGCATCGACGACAAGATGGACACGCTGCGCCTGAGCCTGAGCCGCGGCCTGGACAACGCCTACTTCAACGGCTTCACCGTTGGCGCGCACTACTCCAACCGCAGCAAGACCCTGGGCATGACCGAGGGCTCGCTGAGCTTCAAGTCGGGTGCCAACAGCGCCAAGCTGCCCAATGCCTCGCCGATCCGTGCCGGCCTGTCGGACATCCAGATCCTGGGCTGGGATTCGCTGGCGCTGATCGACACCGTCTACCAGTACACCGACATGGGCGACCAGACCTGGGCGATCATGAAGAACTGGAAGGTCGAGGAGAAGGTGCTGAACACCTTTGCCAAGCTCGACATCGACAGCAAGCTGGCCGGCGTGCCGGTGCGCGGCAACCTGGGCGTGCAGTTCGTCAAGACCGAGCAGAGCTCGCGCGGCCTCAACGACGCCACCGTGGCCACCTGGGACGACGTCAACGGCGGCCCCAATGTCTACGTGGTCAAGGAGACGGTGCAGCAGAGCGGCAGCAAGTCCTACAACGACGTGCTGCCCAGCCTGAACCTGACCTTCGAACTGGGCAACGACCAGATCGCGCGCTTCGGCATGGGCAAGATGCTGGCCCGGCCGACCATGCGCGACATGCGCGCCAATGCCATCTACGAATGCTGGTCGCCGGCCAGCAACCCCAAGAGCTGCAGCGGCAACCACAGCGGCAGCGGCGGCAATCCGCAGCTGGACCCGTTCCGCGCCACCACGCTGGACCTGGGCTACGAGAAGTACTTCGGCAAGCGTGCCTACGTGGGCGCGGCCGGCTTCTACCGCAAGCTCGACACCTTCATCTACCAGGAGTCGTTCAAGAGCGACATCCTGTCCAGCAAGTACGGCCTGAGCGGCTATCCGACGCTGGACTACTCGGGCCCGAAAAACGGCAAGGGCGGCAACATCTCGGGCTTCGAGCTGACCGCCAATGTGCCGCTGGACCTGCTGTCGCCCAGCCTGGCCGGCTTTGGCCTGTACGTGAACTACTCCGACACGCACAGCTCGGTGGACATTCCCAACTCCATCGGCGGCGGCGCCACGCGCATGGGCCTGCCCGGCCTGTCCAAGCGCGTCACCAACCTCAGCGCCTACTACGAGAAGGACGGCTTCTCGGCCCGCGTCGGCGTGCGTGACCGCTCCGACTTCATCGGCGAGTTCACCACCAACGAGTACGAACGCAAGCTCACCTACATCAAGGGCGAGACCATCGTCGACTTCCAGATGGGCTACGAGTTCAGGTCCGGTCCGGTGGCCGGCCTGTCGCTGGTGTTCCAGGTCAACAACCTGACCGACGCCACCTTCCAGAAGTACCGCCTGAATGCCGACGGTGCGCAGGAGATCTCGTCGTCGGCCAAGTACGGCAAGAACTACGCGCTGCAGGCCAGCTACCGCTTCTGATGCCGGTCATCCGGCGCTGCAGCCGGCGCTGCGATTAGCATTGCCGGATGCCCGCGTCCGATACCGCCGCCCAACCGGCCTGCCCGCTGCGCCGTCGGCTGCTGGGCTGGGCCGGGCTGCTGGGGGCCGGCGCCCTGGGGCTGGCCGCCCCGGCCGTCCGGGCCTGGGGTGATGCCACGCCGCAGTGCGGCAGTGCACCGCCGCCGGCCTTTCCGCCGGTGGACCGGCCGCCGCTGCTGCAGTGCTGGATCGATGCCGACCGCCAGGACGGCCCGCGGCCCGATTGCAGCCTGCTGCGCCAGACCGACCATGGCCTGCTGATCCGCCTGACGGCCAGCGCCGTGCTGCCCGGCGGGCTGGATGAGCAGCTGGCGCGCTTCGGTGCCGTGTCCCAGCTCAAGGGCCTGCCGTACTGGAGCTACACCGACCGCAAGCGCCAGGTGCTGATCCGCGACTCGTATGCGGTGGAGACGCCGGGCAGCACCACGCCGCGGCCCGACTACACGCTGGCCGACCTGCAGCGCGGCCGCGACCTGTTCTTCGTGCACAGCGACAACCGCTCGTCGGCCCTGGTGCCTTATGCCATCCGCCTGGTGCACCAGGATGCCGACCGCGTGCACCTGCGCATCGAGAACCATGGCGACATCCGCTTCATGGGCCTGAGCGTGGTGGCCCCGGGCGAGATGCAGTGGGGCGTGATGCTCGAACGCCTGGGCGGCACACGCTATGGCTACCGCAGCCTGCTGGGCCTGAAGAAGCTGCGCTACGGCACGGCCGACAAGCACCGCCTGTCCAACCTGGCGCGGGTGGTGGCCATGTTCGACCTGTGGTCGGGCCGCCAGACCGACATCGAGCCCTTCCGCTAGCCAGCCAGAGGGCGCCCTCGGCCGGGCTCAGGGCAGCAGCCAGGCCGCGCCACGGGCCGGCAGCTCGATCGGCAGTTCACCTTGCGCGGCCGAGCGTGGCGCCGCAGGTGCCGCAGGTGCCAGCAGGTCGCGCCAGCCGCTGGCCGGCGCGCCTTCGGGCAGGCGCACACGCAGCCGGCGCGGCCCGTCGGCATTGCTGAAGGCGGTGATGGCCCAGCGTGGGCCGGCGGCCTGGCCGTCGTCCAGCCGGCGCGCCACCACCAGCACCTCGTCGTCCACCCACAGCGGCGCCAGCAGCGTGCCGCGCGACAGCACCGGGTGCGCCCGGCGCAGCGCGATCAGCCGGCGCAGTTCGTCCTCCAGCGCGGTGTCGGGCGCACCGCCCTGGTCGGCCCAGGGATAGGGGCCGCGGTTGTAGGGGTCGTCGCCGCCGGTCATGCCGACCTCGTCGCCGTAATAGACCATGGGCGCGCCGGGCCAGGCCATCTGCAGCCGCGTGGCCAGCACAAAGCGCTGCCGTGCCAGCGCACGCTGGGCGGCCGGCGTGGCCGGGCCCTCGTCGCCCAGCACGGTCAGCGCGCGTGGCACATCGTGGCTGGACAGCAGGTTCAGCATCGCATGCAGGGCCGGCGCCGGCAGCTGCTCGCGCAGCAGCTCCAGCTGGGCGGTCATCTCGCGTGCGCTGCCGCCACGCGCCCAGTCGAGCACGGCATTGCGGAAGACGTAGTTCATGCTGGCGTCGAACATGTCGCCCAGCAGGTGCTTGGCCGGCTCGAACCAGGTCTCGGCCACGGTGATGGCCTCGGGATTGCTGGCCTTGACCACGGCCCGCCACTCGCGCCAGAAGTCATCGGCCACATAGGGCGCCACGTCCATGCGCCAGCCGGCCGCGCCGCGCCCCAGCCACAGCCGGGTGATGGAGTCGGGCGCGCGGAAGGCAAAGTCGCGCCAGCCGGCATCGGCCTTGTCGACCTCGGGCAGGTCGGGCACGTTCAGCCAGCCCTGGTACTGCTTGTCCGGCTCGGTCTGCGCCAGGTCGAAGCGGTACCAGCGCGCCCAGGGCGAGGCCGGGTTGGGCCGGCCGTTGGCAAAGGCGCCGGGCGAATCGGCGCCGCCATGGTTGCCGTAGCGGTCGAAGTAGACCGAGTCGCTGCCGGTGTGGTTGAACGAGGCGTCGGGCACGATGCGCATGCCGCGCCGCGCCGCCTCGCGCGTCAGGCGCTCGAAGTCGGCATTGCGGCCGAAGCCGGGGTCGATCTGCCGGTAGTCGGCATGGTCGTACTTGTGGTTGCTGGCGGCCTTGAACAGCGGCGTGCTGTAGATCGTGGTCACGCCCAGGCGCTGCAGGTGCGGCAGCTTGTCGGTCAGGCCGGCCAGGTCGCCGCCGAAGAAGTCGTTGTTGTAGACGCCGTCGCTGCCATCGCCGCTGCCGGGCTTGTAGGGCAGTTCCAGCCAGCGCGCATGGCGCTCGATGCCATGGCGCTGGTAGCGCTGGTGGCCGGGCTGGGGATCGTTGGACGCATCGCCATTGCGGAAGCGCTCGGGGAAGACCTGGTACCAGATGGCATCGGCGGCCCAGGACGGCACGGCAAACCCCGGCTGGTGCACGCTGATGCGCATGCGCCGCACGCGGGCCGGGTCGGCGGGCAGCGGATCGACCGTGGCCAGGCCGCCGCTGCCTTTTTCGCGCGTCCAGGCCACGGCGTCGGCGTTGTTGTGCAGCGCATAGCGCTGGCCGCCGATCTGGGCCTCGAACCAGTGGCCGTGCACACCCACCGCATCGAAGCGATGCTGGGCGACGAAGCGCTCGCCACCGTCGGCAGCGGGCTCGCGCACCATGGCCACGCGCGCCAGCGGCTCGTAGTGCAGGCGCTCCTGGTTGCCTTCGAGCACGCGGCGCTCGACCACCAGGGTCAGCGACTCAACACCCGGCGGTGCGCCAACGGCAAAACGCAGCGTGCTGCCGGCGGGCACGGCGCCGAATGGCGAGCGGTGGGCCACATCGCGCGAGTCGTAGCGCAGGCCGGCGGCCACCGGATCGCGCACGCTGGGTTCGCGCGGATCGGCAAAGTTCAGCGGGCCGGCCTGCAGGTGCCAGCGCCCCTGCTCGCCGCGCGCCAGGCGCAGCGTGTGCTCGCCGGCCGGCACGGCCAGCGGCGCCAGGCCGGGCAGGGGCTGGCCCTGGGCGTCGGTGGCCTGCACCGTCTGCGGCCGTTCGCTGCGCAGGTTCAGGTAGAACGCGTCGCACTGCAGCAGAAAGCTGCGCGGCGTGGCGGCATCGCCATCGACGCGCAGCCGTGGCGGCTGGCGGTCCCAGGGCCGGGGCGCTTCGGGGCAGGCCTGGAGGCTCAGCTGCGGGCCGCCCTGGGCCTGGGGCTGCAGGCTGACGCGGTAGGTGGCGGCCGGCAGCTGCCGCAGCAGGTCGCGGCCCTGGGCTGCGAGACGGTCGGGTGCCGTGCCTTCGCCGAAGTTGGCATCGGCGCTCCAGGCCTCGTCGCCGATCTTGAAGCGCTGCTCGCCGGCCAGCGCAAACACGCCGCTCCAGCGGTCGCAGGCCCAGCGCAGGCGCTGGCGCTCGTCGGCGGTCCAGCCGTTGACGCTGCCGCGCCAGTACAGGGCGCGGCCCTGCAGCGGATCGTCGCGGCAGGCCGCCGGTGCGCCGGATGCCGCCGACGCCGCCAACAGCGCGGCCAGCAGCACGGCCAGGGCCGGCAGGCGGGTGGCGAGGCTCACTGCACGCGCTTGAAGTTGCTGTAGCCGCCCGGCGTGGCCAGCCGCGGCGTCAGCACAAAGGCCGACTGCGGCGGCAGCGTGGTCTGCAGCAGCGCGCCCTGCAGGCTGAAGGCGCGGCCGCCGAGCACGTCGACCAGGGTCTCGCCATCCATCAGCTTGGAATCGGTGACCAGCACCGTGCTGCGCTGCTCGCTGCCGGACGGGTTGACCAGCACCAGCACCGAGTCGGCCACGCGGTCGGTGTGGCGCTGGAAGGCGATGACGTTGCCGCTGGCCTCCAGCGTGCGGAAGTCGCCCACGCGCAGCGCGCGATGCTTCTTGCGCAGCGCCACCAGCTGCTGGGTCCAGGCCAGCTCGGGATGGCCGGCGGCCACGCGGTCCCAGCGCATGGCCCCGCGCATCTCGGGGTCGTCGTCGCCCTCCATGCCGACCTCGCTGCCGTAGTACAGGTTGACGCTGCCGGGCAGGGTGAACTGCAGCACCTGGGCCAGGCGGCGCGCGGCCGGCTGGGGGATCGCCGTGGCCAGCCGCGGCGTGTCGTGGTTGTCGAGGTAGACCCAGCTCTTGAGCAGGTGCTCGTAGTCGGCATCGCCGATCATGCGCGACACCAGGCGCTGGAAGCTGGCGCCGTCCAGCTCGCCGCGGGCCAGCGCGATCAGCAGCTTGCGCAGGCCGAAGTGCATCACGCCATCCACCGACGGAAACCACTCGCGCGGGTAGTTGGGGATCTCGCCCACCACCAGCGAGCCGGGCTTCTCGGCATGGACGGCGTCGGTCAGCGCCTGCAGGTGCTTGAAGCCGATGTCGAAGGCCACGTCCAGGCGCCAGCCGTCGGCGCCGTCGCGCAGATAGCTGCGCACCACTGAGTCGGGCGCTTCCCAGAGGTGCTGGCGCACGGCCGGGTTCTCCAGGTTCAGCTCGGGCAGGTTCTGCGCATTCCACCAGGTGCGCGTGCCGCCCTGGTACTGCGGGCCGAAGACGAACCAGTCCTTGTAGGTGGCGTCGCCGGCCTCGGCCGCGCGGTACTTGGGCGAGTTGCGGCCCATGTGGTTGAACACGCCGTCCAGCACCAGCTTCAGGCCACGCGCCCTGGCCGCGGCACCCAGGCGCCGCAGGTCCTCGCGCGTGCCGTATTCGGGCGAGATCTGCAGATAGTCCAGCGCGTCGTACTTGTGGTTGGTGGTGGCCAGCACGATGGGGTTCAGGTACAGCACGTCGGCGCCCAGCTGCTGCACATGGTCGAGCCGGGACGCGGTGCTGGCCAGGTCGCCGCCCCAAAAGTCGATCTCGTGGCTCCAGAGCTTTTCGCGCTCCAGGTAGCGGCCCTGGCGCGGCTCGTCGGTCCAGGCGCGCAGGGTCTTGGGCGCCGGGTACAGGTGGCGCTTGGCCGGCAGGTCGGCGCTGGGCGCGAAGCGGTCGACCAGCACCTGGTAGACCACGGCGCCGTTGCGCCAGTCGGCCTCGCGCTGGGCATAGCGGCCGGCGACGGCCTGGTCGTGTCGGTTGGCAAGAGGCATGGGGGTCGCGACGGGTTGGGCGGTGGCGGTCAGGCCGGTGGCGGCGGCCAGAGCGGCCAGCAGGGTGCGCAGCTTCATCGCCTCATCCCTTGACGCCGCCGGCGGTCAGCCCGGAGACGATCCAGCGCTGCGCGGCCAGGAACACCAGCGTGATCGGCAGGCCCGACAGCACCGCCGCGGCGGCGAAGTCGCCCCACAGGTACTTCTGCTCGTAGAGGTAGAACTTGCTGCCCACGGCCAGCGTCAGATTGGGCTCCTCGCGCAGCAGCACGCTGGCGATCGGGTACTCGATGATGGTGCCGATGAAGGCCAGCACGAACACCACCACCAGGATGGGCAGGGCCATCGGCAGCAGCACGCGGCGGAAGGCCTGCCAGTGCGTGGCGCCGTCGACCTTGGCGTTCTCCTCGATCTCCACCGGGATGGTGTCGAAGTAGCCCTTGATGGTCCAGATGTGGGTGGCCACGCCGCCGCAATAGGCCAGCACCAGGCCGGCATGGGTCTCGACGCCCAGCGCCGGCACGGCCTGGCCCAGGGTCTCGAAGATGGCATACACCGCCACCAGGGCCACCGCCACCGGAAACATCTGCAGCAGCAGCAGGCTGTTCAGGATGCTCTGCTTGCGCGCGAACTTCAGCCGCGCAAAGGCATAGGCCGCGGTGGTGGAGATGGCCACGATCAGCAGCGCGCTGGCGGTGGCGATCTTGATCGAGTTCCACAGCCACAGCAGCACCGGAAACGGCGGCGGCACCAGCGTGCCGTCGGGCCGCGTGACCGTGAAGCCCAGCGCCAGCTGCCAGTGCTCCCAGCTGATCTGCGTGGGGATCAGCGAGCCGGTGGCGAAGTTGCCGGGCCGCAGCGAGATCGACAGCACCGCCAGCAGCGGAAACAGCGTGACCGCGATCAGCGCCCACAGCGCCAGGTGCAGGGCCAGCACGCGCCAGCGCTGGTTCTTGCCGGTGACCAGGGCCATGTCAGGTTTTGCCTTGTTCCGAGCCACGCATGAAGCGCAGCTGCAGCAGCGCCATCAGCGCCACCATGCCGAAGATCAGCGTCGAGATCGCCGCCGCCAGGCCGAAGTTCTGGCCGGCGTCGGTGAAGGCGATGCGGTAGGTGTAGCTGACCAGGATGTCGGTGGTGCCCGCCGGCAGCTTGGTGTTCAGGTAGTCGGGCCGGCCGTCGGTGAGCAGGCTGATGAGCACGAAGTTGTTGAAGTTGAAGGCGAAGGCGCTGATCAGCAGCGGCGCCAGCGGCTTGGCGATCAGCGGCGCGGTGATGCGGCGGAAGTTGGTCCAGGGGCCGGCGCCGGCGATGGCCGAGGCCTCGTACAGGTCGGCCGGGATGGCCTTGATCAGGCCGGTGGCCAGCACCATGATGTACGGATAGCCCAGCCAGGTGTTGACGATCAGCAGCATGGCCTTGGCCAGCAGCGGATCGGCAAACCAGGCCGGGCGGATGCCGAACAGCGCATCGAGGATGGCATTGATCTCGCCGAAGTTCTGGTTGAACAGGCCCTTGAACACCAGGATGGAGATGAAGCCCGGCACCGCATAGGGCAGGAACAGCAGCGTGCGGTACAGCGTGCGGTAGCGCAGGCCCTCCCAGTTCAGCGCCACCGCCAGCGCCAGGCCCAGCGCGGTGGAGAACAGCACCGTCAGCGCCGCGAAGCTGACGGTCCAGACGAAGATGCTGACGAAGGGGCCGCGGAAGTCGGCATCGAACAGCATGCGCTGGTAGTTGGCCCAGCCCACGCCAACCTTGAAGCCGGGCGTCAGCGCCTCGCCGCGGGCATTGGCGAAGAAGCCGCGCTGGTGGTCGGGCGCATAACGCTCGGCGGTGGCGGCCTGCACCAGGCTGCCGTCGGCCTGGGCCGTCCACAGCGGCTGCACGCGGCCGAACTCGCGCAGGCCGGCATAGGCCAGCGGCTTGCCCTCGGGCAGCTGCAGCACCAGGGCCTGCAGCGCTGGCCGCAGCGCGATCACCTCGCGCAGCGTCAGCACCGGGCCGGCCGGCGCGCTGCCGGCGGCCATCGCCACCGGCGTGGCGGGCGCGCCGCGTGCCAGGTCCAGCGGCGGCGACACCAGGGCCGGGCCGGCGCTGTCCGGGCCTTCGGCCGGCGGCGCCAGCACCAGGCGCAGCGCGGCGCCGTCGCGGTGCAGGGCAAAGCCGCGCAGGCTGGCCTCGTCGACCTCGGTCTGCTCCAGCAGGTAGGCGCGGGCGCGGTCCTCGCTGAGCAGATGGGCCGACGAGTAGTTGCTGAAGCCGATCTGCACCGTGTACAGCAGCGGAAAGGCCACGAACACCAGCATGCCGGCCACGCCGGGCAGCAGGTACTTCCAGGCCAGGCTGCGCGCGCTGGCATAGATCCAGATCGCCAGCGCGCCAAAGGCCAGCAGGGCCACGGCCCACAGCGGCTGGCCGGCGGCGTGGGTGCGCATCACCGTCCACAGCAGGCCCAGCGTGGCCAGGCCGGTGAGGCCCCAGTGCAGCACGGGCTTCATTTGGCCAGCATCCGTGCGGCGGCGCCGTCCAGCGCCTCCTTGGGCGTCTGCCGGCCCTGGGTCAGGGCTTCCAGCGCGGCATCCAGCGCCGGCCAGAAGCGGCCGACCTCGGGGATGTTGGGAATGGCGCGTCCGGCGCGCACATTGGCCATGGTGGCGCGGATCAGCGGGTCGGCCGCCAGCTCGGCGTAATAGGCCTTGTTGGCCGGCGTGCCCAGCGGCACGTCGGCGGCGATGGTCTTCAGGCCCTGCAGGCTCAGCACATGCTGCTCCAGGAACTCGCGCGCGATGTCCTTCTGCCGGCTGGGCGCGGTGACCATGCAGCCCAGCACGCCGACGAAGGGCTGGGCCGGCCGGCCCTGCACCGACGGGATGGGCGCGACCATGAAGTCGATGCCGCTCTTGCGCGCGTTGTCCCAGGCCCAGGGGCCGGAGATCATCATCGCCACCTTGCCGGCGGCGAACTGCGATTCCATGTCGGAATAGCGCGCGCCGCGTGGCAGCGTGCCGCCGTCGATCAGCTGGCGCAGCAGCGTGGCGCCGGCCAGCGCGCCGTCATTGTTGACGCCGACCTGGGACGTGTCGTACTCGCCGCCGGCGCCCTGGCCGAAGATCTGGCCGCCGGCCGCGGCCAGCATCGGCCAGCTGAAGAAGCTCTTGTTGTAGTCCCACAGGATGGCGCGGGCGCCGCGGGCCTTGAGCTGGGCGTCCAGCGCCGGCAGGTCCTCGAAGCGTGCCGGCGGCACCTCGACCAGCCTGCGGTTGACGATCAGGCCGATGGCCTCGAAGGACAGCGGATAGCCCCAGACCTTGCCGCGCCAGCTGAAGGCCTGCCAGGCCGCCGGCTCGATGGCCTCGCGCACCGCCTTCGACGGCCGCAGCGGCACGATCAGGCCCGACTTGGCCCACTCGCCGACACGGTCGTGCGGCCAGCAGAAGATGTCCGGCCCCTTGCCGGCGCCGGCGGCGGCCTGGAACTTGTCCGGCGCACCCTCGGGATGCTGCACCACCACCGGCACGCCGGAAACGCGGCTGAAGGCATCGCCGATGCGCTGCAGGCCGTTGTAGCCCTTGTCGCCGTTGATCCAGACCAGCAGGCGCTGGGGTGGTTCCGGCGTGGCGGCGGCCGTCAGGGGCGTCAGGCTGGTCAGGGCCGTTGCGGCCAGCGCGGCCGTGGCGACAGCGGCCCGCAGGCCCGGCAGGCCGCGCATGCTGCGGCCCGTCATGCTGCGCTGGGCAGGGCCGGCGTGGCCGCCAGGCGACGGAAGGCGCGGCCGTCGGCGTCGAACAGGTAGGCGGCCTCGGGCGGCAGGTGCAGGGCCAGGGCCTCGCCGCGGCGTGGCCGGATGCGGCCGTCCAGCAGGCAGGTCAGCGGCTCGTCCAGGCCGGCCACGTCCACATAGGCCTGGGTGCTGCTGCCCAGGCTCTCGACAAAGCCGACCTGGCCGACGATGGTGTTGCCGCTGCCGTCCTGCGCGCCGGTCACGGCCACATGCTCGGGCCGCAGGCCCAGCGTGACGCGGGCGCCGGGTGTGGCGCGCTGGGCATCCACCGCGGCGCGCAGCAGGCTGCCATCGGGCAGGCGCAGCGTGGCCTGCTGCGGCGTGGCCTGCACCAGCTCGGCGGGCAGGAAGTTCATCTTCGGGCTGCCGATGAAGCCGGCCACGAACAGCTTGTCGGGATGCTCGTACAGCTCCAGCGGCGTGCCGACCTGCTCGATGCGGCCGGCGTTCAGCACCACGATGCGGTCGGCCAGCGTCATCGCCTCCACCTGGTCGTGGGTGACGTAGATCATCGTCGTCTTCAGTTCCTGGTGCAGCCTGGCGAACTCGTAGCGCATCTTCACGCGCAGCGCCGCATCCAGGTTGGACAGCGGCTCGTCGAACAAAAACACCTGCGGCTTGCGCACGATGGCGCGGCCGATGGCCACGCGCTGGCGCTGGCCGCCCGACAGGTCCTTGGGCTTGCGCTGCAGCAGGTGGTCGATGTGCAGGATCTTGGCCGCCTGCTGCACCGCGGCGTCGATCTGGGCCTTGGGCACCTTGGCCAGCTCCAGGCCGAAGGCCATGTTCTGGTACAGGTCCATGTGCGGATACAACGCATAGCTCTGGAACACCATGGCGATGCCACGCTCGGCCGGCGGCACCTCGTTGACCACGCGCCCGCCGATGGCCAGCGTGCCGCCGGTGATGTCTTCCAGCCCTGCGATGGTGCGCAGCAGCGTGCTCTTGCCGCAGCCCGAGGGGCCGACGAAGACCATGAACTCGCCGTCGCGCACCTCCAGGTCGATGTCGCGCAGCACATGCGTCTCGCCGTAGGCCTTCTGCACCTTCTCCAATCGCAGGTCTGCCATGGTCTGCTTCCGGGGCGTGCGGGCGGTCAGGCACGGATCTTTCAGGCGGGCGAGCATTGCGCCCAGCCGCATCAAGCCCAGCCTGCCGGCAGCCACCGGCCTTGTCGTCCTCGTGTGTTGCGTGTTTGCGCCGCGTTGCAACCGGCGTGTTGTAGAGAATATACAGGCCATGCCGTCGCGTGACAATGCGCGGTAGACCTGGGTACAAGCAATGTAAATCAATTAAAACAACAACTTAGACGCCTACCCGGGCTTTCCCGATGTAGGATAACTACACAATCAACCGCCGAGCGACCAGCGTCTGGTCGATACTGCGGTCTGCCAGGAGTCCCGCCATGCCCAAGACCACGACCTCCGCCACCGCCCCACAAGCACCGGCCGCCACGCCGGCGGCGCTGGCCAACGACTTCCGCCGCGTCTATGCGCGTGCGCTGGCGCAGCGCAGCGATGCACCGGCCGAAGGCGCGCTGTCGGCCGCCGCCGCCGAGGCCGCGCGCACGCTGCTGGCCGAGCGCTGGGCCGACACCCAGGCCGCCGATGCCAAGCGGCTGAAGGCCAAGGCGCCGGCGCGGCGCGTGCACTACCTGTCGATGGAGTTTCTGATGGGCCGGGCCATGCACAACGCGCTGGCCGCGCTGGGCCTGGACGGCGACCTGCCCGCGGCCCTGGGCAAGGCCGCGCCCAGCCTGCAGGCCCTGGTGCACCACGAGCCCGACGCGGCGCTGGGCAATGGCGGCCTGGGCCGGCTGGCGGCCTGCTTTCTGGATGCCTTTGCCACGCTGGGCCTGCCCAGCTTCGGCTACGGCCTGCGCTATGAGCACGGCATGTTCGCCCAGGTCATCCAGGACGGCCGCCAGGTCGAGCTGCCCGACGAATGGCTGCGCAACGGCAACCCCTGGGAGCTGCTGCGGCCCGAGCTGCGCTTTCCGGTGGGCTTTGGCGGCATGGTGGTGGCCGAGGGCGGCCAGCGCCGCTGGATCCCCGGCGAGGTGATCCTGGCCCAGGCCTACGACTTCATCGTGCCCGGCCATGCCACCGAGCGCGTCTCCACGCTGCGGCAGTGGAATGCCCAGCCCTCGCATTCGATCGACTTCGCCGCCTTCTGCCGCGGCGAGCACCTGGCCGCCGCCGCCCATTTGCTGGAAAGCGAGCGCCTGAACTGGGTGCTGTACCCCGACGACAGCACGCCGGCCGGCCGCGAGCTGCGGCTGCGCCAGGAGTACTTCCTGGTCAGCGCCTCGGTGCAGGACATGCTGGCCCGCCACCTGCGCGAAACCGGTGGCGACATCCACAGCTTCGGCCGCACGAACGCGGTGCACCTGAACGACACCCATCCGGCGCTGGCGCCGGCCGAGCTGATGCGCGTGCTGCTGGACGAGCAGGGCCTGGGCTGGAGCGAGGCCTGGGCCATCACCCAGCAGGCGGTGAGCTACACCAACCACACGCTGATGCCCGAGGCGCTGGAGACCTGGAGCCTGCCGCTGTTCGAGCGTCTGCTGCCGCGCCACCTGGAGATCGTCTACGAGATCAATGCCCGCTTCCTGCAGCAGGTGCGCGAGCGCTTCCCGCACGACGAGGGCCGCGTGGCGCGCATGTCGCTGATCGACGAGCAGGGCGAGCGCCGCGTGCGCATGGCGGCGCTGGCGGTGGTGGCCTCGCACAAGGTCAATGGCGTGTCGGCCCTGCATTCCGAGCTGATGGTGCAGACCCTGTTTGCCGACTATGCGGCGCTGTGGCCGGATCGCTTCACCAATGTCACCAACGGCGTCACGCCGCGGCGCTGGCTGGCCCAGGCCAACCCGGGCCTGGCCGGCCTGCTGGACAAGACCATCGGCGCCGGCTGGCGCGGTGATCTGGACGAGCTGAAGAAGCTGGCGCCCAAGGCCGCCGGCAAGAAGCTGGGCGCCGACTTCCTGAAGGTCAAGCGCGCCAACAAGGAGCGCCTGGCGGCCCACATCCGCCGCGAGCTGGGCCTGGCGGTGGACGCGTCCAGCCTGTTCGACGTGCAGATCAAGCGCATCCACGAATACAAGCGCCAGCTGCTGAACCTGCTGCATGTGGTGGCGCGCTACCAGGCCATCGTGGCCAATCCCAATGCAGCGTGGCAGCCGCGCACGGTGATCCTGGCCGGCAAGGCGGCCTCGGCCTACTTTGCCGCCAAGCAGATCATCCAGCTGGCCCACGACATCGCCCGCGTCGTCAACAGCGACCCGCTGGTCGGCGACAAGCTCAAGCTGGTCTACCTGCCCAACTACGGCGTCAGCCTGGCCGAGACCATCATCCCGGCGGCCGACCTCAGCGAGCAGATCTCCACCGCCGGCACCGAGGCCTCGGGCACCGGCAACATGAAGTTTGCGCTCAACGGCGCCTGCACCATCGGCACCTGGGACGGCGCCAACATCGAGATGGCGCAGTGCATGGGCGAGGAGAACATGTTCGTGTTCGGCCTGCGCACCGAGCAGGTGGCGGCGATCAAGGCCGCCGGCTACGACCCGCGCCTGCATGTGGAGGAGAACCTGCAGCTCAAGGCCGTGCTCGATGCCATCGCCGGTGGCGCCTTCTCGCACCACGAGCCCGAGCGCTACAAGGGCCTGGTCAACAACCTGCTGACGCGCGACCCCTATCTGCTGCTGGCCGACTTTGCCAGCTACGTGGCCATGCAGCAGCAGGTGGATGCGCTGTATGCCCAGCCGGCGGCCTGGGCCGAGCGCGCCATCCGCAACGTCGCCGGCATGGGCTTCTTCAGCGTCGACCGCACCATCCGCGACTACGTGGCCCAGGTCTGGGCGCCGCCGGCCCGCTGACGGCGGCGGATGCGGGCACACTGCGGCCGATGCTGAGCGACGACGACCTCTACGCGCTGTGCGAGGCGCGCCACCCCGACCCGTTTGCGGTGCTGGGCCTGCATGCGCTGGACCCGGGCTCCGGCGGCGCCGGCCTGTGGCTGCGCGCTTGGCTGCCCGGCGCCAGCGGCGTGCAGCTGTGCGATGCCGCCAGCGGCCAGCACCTGGGCCCGCTGCCTCAGCGCTGGCTGGCCGATGGCCGGCCCAGCGGCCTGTTCGAGGCCCGGGTGGACCGCCTCGCGCCCGGCCGCAGCCAGCCCTTCGGCTACCGGCTCGACGTCGACTGGGGCGACGGCCGCCCGGTGCGCATGGGCGATGCCTACGCCCACGGCCCGCTGATCGGCGAGCAGGACCTGCACTACCTGGGCGAGGGCTCGCACCTGCGGCCTTTCGAGGTGCTGGGCGCGCATCCGCAGATCCTGGGCGAGGGGCCGCACGAAACCAGCGGCACACGCTTTGCCGTGTGGGCGCCGAATGCCTCGCGCGTCAGCGTGGTCGGCAGTTTCAACAACTGGGATGGCCGCCGCCATCCGATGCGCTCGCGCGGCTCGTCGGGGCTGTGGGAGCTGTTCGTCCCGCAGGTGGCGCCCGGTGATCTGTACAAGTACGAGATCCGCACCCGCGACGGCCGCGTGCTGCCGCTGAAGGCCGACCCCTTTGCCCGCGCCAGCCAGCTGCGGCCGGCCACGGCCAGCATCGTGCCGCCGCCGCTGCCGGCCCGCCATGCGCTACCGGCCGGCCGGGACCCGGCCAACCGGCGTGATGCGCCGATCAGCATCTACGAGGTGCACCTGGGCTCGTGGCGCCGCCATCCCGACGGCTCCTGGCACGACTGGGACACGCTGGCCGCGGCTCTGCCCAGTTATGCCGCGTCGCTGGGCTTCACCCACATCGAGCTGCTGCCGATCAGCGAGCATCCGTTTGACGGCAGCTGGGGCTACCAGACCCTGGGCCTGTATGCGGCCACCGCGCGCTTCGGCGATGCCGCGGGCTTCAGCCGCTTCGTGCAGGCCTGCCATGCCCAGGGCCTGGGCCTGCTGCTGGACTGGGTGCCGGCGCACTTTCCCACCGACGCCCATGGCCTGGCGCAGTTCGACGGCACGGCGCTGTACGAATACGCCGATCCGCGCGAAGGCTTCCACCGCGACTGGAACACCGCCATCTTCAACTTCGGCCGCCACGAGGTGCGCAACTTCCTGGTCGGCTCGGCGCTGTACTGGATCGAGCGCTGCGGCGTCGACGGCCTGCGCGTGGATGCCGTGGCCTCGATGCTGTACCGCGACTATTCGCGCCCGGCCGGCGAATGGATCCCCAATGTGCACGGCGGGCGCGAGAACCTGGAGGCGATCGCCTTTCTCAAGCGCAGCAACGAGGTCATCGGCGCCGAATGCCCGGGCGCCATCACCGTGGCCGAAGAAAGCACGGCCTTTGCCGGCGTCTCGGCGCCCACCTTCGCCGGCGGCCTGGGCTTCCACTACAAGTGGAACATGGGCTGGATGAACGACAGCCTGGCCTACATGGCCGAAGACCCGGTGCACCGCCGCTGGCACCACGGCCGCATGAGCTTCGGCCTGGTCTATGCGTTCAGCGAGAACTTCGTGCTGCCGCTGTCGCACGACGAGGTGGTGCATGGCAAGGGCTCGATCCTCGGCCGCATGCCGGGCGACGACTGGCAGCGCTTTGCCAATCTGCGCGCCTATTACGGCTTCATGTGGGGCCACCCGGGCAAGAAGCTGCTGTTCATGGGCCAGGAGTTCGCCCAGCCCACCGAGTGGAACCACGATGCCGAGCTGCCCTGGCCGCTGCTGGGCGATGCCCGCCATGCCGGCGTGCAGCGCCTGGTGGGCGACCTGAACCGGCTGCTGCGCGAGCGCAGCGCGCTGCACCGGCTGGACTGCGAGCCGGCCGGCTTTGAATGGATCGCCGCCGACGAGGCCGAGACCTCGGTCTATGCCTGGCTGCGCCACGACGGCCAGGGCGGCCGCGTGATCGTGGTCTGCAACTTCACGCCGGTGCCACGCGAGGGCTACCGGCTGGGCGTGCCCGACGGCAGCGCCTGGCGCGAGGCGCTGAACACCGATTCGGCCCATTACGGCGGCAGCAACCTGGGCAATGGCGGCCTGGCCCTGCCGGCCCAGCCGCGGCCGGCGCACGGCCGGCCGCACAGCATCACGCTGACCCTGCCGCCGCTGGCCACGCTGTTCCTGGTGCCCGACGAAGAAGCCAGCCAATGATGCGCTCCACCCTGCCCGAACAGCTGCAAGAAGGCCGCGCCGAGCCCATGGGCTCGCTGGCCCGCGACGGCGGCGTCAACTTCTGCGTGTTCTCCCAGCATGCCCAGCGCATCGAGCTGTGCCTGTTCGATGCCGACGGCACGCGCGAGCTGAAGCGCTATGCGCTGCACGGCCCGCACGACGGCCTGTGGCATGGCTTTTTGCCCGGCGTCGGGCCCGGCCTGGTCTACGGCCTGCGCGCCCACGGTCCGCAGCAGCCCGAGCATGGCCACCGCTTCAATCCGCACAAGCTGCTGCTCGACCCCTGCGCGCGCGAGATCGTCGGCCGCTGGCGCTGGATGACCGAGCACCATGGCTATGAGATGGGCCACCCGGACGGCATGCGCTCGCTGGACCTGCGCGACAACGCCGTGCATGCGCTGAAGGCCCGCGTGGCGCCGCCGCCGACCACGGCGCCGGGCCGGCTGAATGCGCCGCGTGTGGCCAATGCCGACCTGGTGCTGTACGAGCTGCATGTCAAGGGCTTCACCATGCAGCACCCGGGCATCCCCGAGGCGCTGCGCGGCAGCTATGCCGGCCTGGCGCATCCGGCGGCCATCGCCCACTTCAAGCGCCTGGGCGTGACCACGCTGAGCCTGCTGCCGGTGCACTACCACCTGGACGAGCCGCACCTGGCCACGCGCGGCGCGGTCAACTACTGGGGCTACAACACGCTGGGTTTCTTCGCGCCCGATCCGCGTTATGCGCAGCGGCCCGACGATCCCACGGCGGTGGCCGAGGAGTTCCGCCAGATGGTGGCCACGCTGCATCAGCATGGCCTGGAGGTGGTGCTGGACGTGGTCTACAACCACACGGCCGAAGGTGGCGAGACCGGGCCCAGCATCAGCTTCCGCGGCCTCGACCATGCCAGCTGGTATCGCCTGGTGCCCGGTGACCTGGGCCGCTGCGAGAACCTCACCGGCTGTGGCAATACCGTGCATGTCTCGCATCCGCGGGTGGCGCAGTTTGTGCTCGACTCGCTGCGCTGCTGGGTGCAGGAATACGGTGTCGACGGCTTCCGCTTCGACCTGGCGCCGGTGCTGGGCCGCACCCGCCACGGCTTCGATCCGCATGCGGCGTTTTTCACCGCGCTGAAGCAGGACCCCGTGCTCAGCGGCGTGCACCTGATCGCCGAGCCCTGGGATGCCGCGGCCGACGGCTACCAGGTGGGCCGCTTTCCGGGACGCTGGCTGGAATGGAACGACAAGTTCCGCGACACCGTGCGCCGCTACTGGCTGGGCCGGGCCAACGGCATGGGCGTCAGCCGCGGCGAGTTTGCGCGCCGCTTCACCGCCAGCTCCGACCTGTTCCACCACGGCCAGCGCCGGCCCTCGTCCAGCGTCAACTTCGTGTCGGTGCACGACGGCTTCACGCTGGCCGATGTCACGTCCTACAGCCGCAAGCACAACCAGGCCAATGGCGAGGACAACCGCGACGGCCGCAACGACGAGCCGGCGGCCCACTTCGGCATCGAGGGCGACACCGGCGACGCCGCCATCCTGGCCCTGCGCGGCCGCGTGCGCCGCGCCCTGCTGGCCACGCTGATGCTGGCCCAGGGCACGCCGATGCTGGGCGCCGGCGACGAGTTCGGCAACAGCCAGGGCGGCAACAACAACGCCTATTGCCAGGACAACCCCACCGGCTGGCTGGACTGGGCGCGCGCCGACGAGGCGCAGATCGGCTTTGTCGCCGCGCTGGCCGCGCTGCGTGCCGCCGAGCCCGGCCTGCACCACGACCGCTGGTTCCAGTCCCAGTCGCGCCCGGGCAGCGGCGGCAGTGCGCTGGAGCGCACGCTGAACTGGTTTGCGCCCTCGGGCCAGGACATGCAGGTGCACGACTGGCACGACGGCCAGCAGCAGGCCCTGGCCTGCCGCATCAATGGCCAGGACCGTGGCACCGTGGCCAGTCCCGGCCGCCATGCGCTGCTGCTGTGCTTCAACCCGGAGGCCCAGGCCCAGCCGTTCACGCTGCCGGCGCCGCATGGCACGCCGCACAGCGGCTGGCAGCTGGCGCTGGATTCTTCGCTCGACCTCGCGCCCGGCCTGTCCGTGCCGGCCGGCGGCGTGCTGCGTGTGCCGGCGCAGTCGCTGCTGGTGTTCAAAGAGACCCTCGACGCCGCCCCATGAACCTGAACCAACGCGCCTCCGGTGTGCTGCTGCACATCACCTCGCTGCCCGGCCCGCACGGCATCGGCGACTTCGGCCCCGCGGCCCACCATTTCGTCGACTGGCTGGCCGGCTGCGGCCAGCGCCTGTGGCAGTGGCTGCCGACCACGCCCATCGGCCCCGGCAACTCGCCCTACCAGAGCGTCTCGGCCTTTGCCGGCAGCCCGCTGATGGTGGCGCTGGAGCCGCTGGTCGAGCAGGGCTGGCTGCCCGCGCCCGAGCTGCCGCCCGGCGGCTTCGATGCCACGCGGGTGGACTTCTGCGCCGTCGTGCCCTGGCGCATGGCCCAGCTGCGCTTGGCCTTTGCCGGCTACGGCGCCCGGGCCACGCCGGCCCAGCGCGCCAGCCTGGCGGCCTGGGCCGCGGCCAATGCCGACTGGCTGGACGACTACGTGCTGTTCATGGCGCTGGAAACCGCCCAGGCCGGCCAGCCCTGGTGGCTGTGGCCGGCACCGCTGCGCGGGCGCGAGCCGGCGGCGCTGGCCGCGGCGCGGCGCGAGCTGGCCGACGAGATCGCTTTCTGGACCTTTGTGCAATGGTGCTTCGACAGCCAGTGCACGGCGCTGAAGGCCCATGCCAATGCCAAGGGCGTGCACATCCTCGGCGACCTGCCGATCTTCGTCGCCCACCACAGCGCCGACTGCTGGGCCCGGCCCGACCTGTACCTGCTGGACGATGACTGCCAGCCCACCGTGGTGGCCGGCGTGCCGCCCGACGACCTGGGCCCGCTGGGCCAGCGCTGGGGCAACCCCATGTACCGCTGGGAGCGCATGGCCGTCGAGGACTGGGCCTGGTGGACGGCGCGCGTGCGCCGCATGCTGCACCAGGCCGATGCCTTCCGCATCGACCACTTCCGCGGCTTTGCCGGCTATTACGAGATCCCGGCCGAGAGCCCCGATGCCCAGACCGGCCAGTGGAAGAAGGGCCCGGGCCAGCCGCTGTTCGACGCCATCTCGCGGGCCCTGGGCGCGCTGCCCATCGTCGCCGAGGACCTGGGCTTCATCACGCCGGACGTGCACCAGCTGCGCGACGCGCTGGGCTATCCGGGCATGAAGATCCTGCAGTTCGCCTTTGGTGGCGACGGCGAGCACGAGTTCCTGCCCCACACCTGGCGCCGCGACGTGGTGGTCTACACCGGCACCCACGACAACGACACCGCGCGCGGCTGGTGGGATGCGGCGGCCGAGCGCGAGCGGCGCTTTGCCGGCACCTACCTGGCCTGCGGCGCCCACGATGTGCACTGGGCCATGATCCGCGCCGCGCTCAATTCGGTGGCCAACCTGGCGGTGTTTCCGCTGCAGGACGTGCTGGGCCTGGGCAGCGAGCACCGCATGAACACGCCGGGCACGCTGGGCGATGCCAACTGGAGCTGGCGCTTCGACTGGCCGATGATCGGCGACGAGCCGGGCCGTGTGCTGGGCCTGCTGACGGCCGCCAGCGGCCGCGGCGACTTTGCGCTGCTGGGCATCGGCGTGCCGGCCAAGCACGCGCCGCCGGCCTCGTACTGAAGCAAGGGCCGGCCGCGGCCCGGTATTCGTTATGTAGTTTTGGCTACGACGCTGCCTGGCTGCGGCGATGGCCCGACCAGCAGCACCTGGCTGGCCGGGATCAGCGCCCAGGCGGCCACCCCCGGCGCCAGGCCCAGCACCGCCACCGCCTCGGTGGTGACCACCGCCTGCAGCCGGCTGCCGCCGGCCAGGCGCAGGCCGACGCGGGCATTCAGGCCCCGCGGCTGTACCGTCTCGACCACGCCGGCCAGGTGATTCTGCAGGCCGGCCGTGCTTTTGGCCGTGCTTTTGGCCGTGCCGTCGGGCGTGCCGCCGGTGGCCAGCAGCACGGTCAGCGGCAGGGCCCACACCGGCCGGCCCGGGGCCAGGCCCAGTTCCTCGCTGGCGGCGCGGGTCACCACCGCCGCCAGGCGCTCGCCGCCGGCCAGCGCCAGCAGCAGCTCGCAGTTGATGGGCCCGCTGTTCAGCGCCAGCACCTGCGCTGCCAGCAGGTTGTCGGAGCCCAGGCCGGCCGGTGGCTCAAGCATCATGGCATGTGGATTGCGTTATATCGTTCAGAATACGACGATTGTCGTGTTCCCGACAAGCGCGCGCCGCCCGACCATGAAGCCCAAGGCCTTGCCCACCGCCACCGCCACCGCTGCCCCGCGCCTGACCGGCCGGCTGGAGGTCGATACCGAGCTGGGCGCTTTTCTGGGCGACACCCGGGTGCGACTGCTGGAGGCCATCGCCCGCTGCGGCTCGATCTCGCAGGCGGCCAAGCAGGTGCCGCTGTCGTACAAGGCGGCCTGGGACGCGGTGGACGCGATGAACAACCTGGCCGAGCAGCCGCTGGTGGAGCGCAGCACCGGCGGCCGGGCCGGCGGCGGCACCAAGCTCACGCCCCATGGCCAGCGTGTGATCGCCATGTACCGCGCGGTCGAGGCCGAGTACCAGGCCGCACTCGACCGGCTGGCGCAGCGGTTTGCCGATCTGCCGGTGGGCGACCGGCCCTCGTTCCAGCGCCTGCTGCGGCGCATGTCGGTGCGCACCAGTGCACGCAACCAGTTCCTGGGCACGGTGTCCGGGCTGCGCGAGGGGCCGGTGGACTACGAGGTGCGCGTGCGCCTGGACCCGGCCCTGGAGCTGGTGGCCGTGGTCACGCGCGAGTCGGCCGAGCAGCTGGGCCTGCGCCTGGGCAGCGAGGTCATCGCCCTGGTCAAGGCCTCGTCGCTGCTGATCGTCACCGACCCGGCGCTGCGCATCAGTGCGCGCAACCAGCTGTGGGGCACGGTGGCGCGCATCGTCGACGGGCCGGTGAATGCCGAGGTCACGCTGGACCTGGGCGCCGGCCGCACGGCGGTGGCCGTGCTCACGCGCGAGGCCGTGGCCGCGCTGGGCCTGGAGCCCGGCCGGCGGGCCAGCGCGGCCTTCAAGGTGTCCAGCGTGATCCTGGCCGTGCTCGATTGAGGCCAGCCGTCCCATTGATCTGGAGAAAACGATGAAAGCCCTGTCCCTGACCCTGGCCGCCGCCGTCTCGGCCCTGGCGTCGGCCGCCGCGCCGGCCCGCGCCGACGAGGTGCTGGTGGCCGTGGCCGCCAACTTTGCCGGCCCGCTGCAGAAGATCGCCGAAGGCTTCAGCGCCGCCACCGGCCACCAGGTCAAGGCCTCGGCCGGCGCCACCGGCAAGTTCTATACGCAGATCGTCGCCGGCGGCGCGCCCTTCGAGGTGTTGATCGCCGCCGACGACGAGACGCCGAAGAAGCTGATCGCCGACGGCCAGGGCGTGGCAGGCAGCAACTTCAGCTATGCCATCGGCCAGCTGGTGCTGTGGAGCGCCACGCCGGGCCTGGTGGACGAGCAGGGCGCGGTGCTGGGCCAGGCCGCCCGGTTCAGCAAGCTGGCCATCGCCAACCCCAAGATCGCGCCCTATGGCACGGCCGGGCTGGAGGTCATCAAGGCGCGGGGTTTGAGCGAGGCCATCATGCCCAAGCTGGTGACGGCAGATTCCATCGCCCAGGCCCATCAGTTCGTGCTCTCGGGCAATGCCGAGCTGGGTTTTGTGGCGCTCAGCCAGGTGGCGGTGCCGGGCAAGCCGGCCAGCGGCTCGATGTGGCGCGTGCCGCAGCACCTGTATGGCGAGATCCGCCAGGACGCCGTGCTGCTGAAGGCCGGCGAGAAGAACGCCGCCGCCCGGGCCTTGCTGGACTATCTGAAAAGCGCGCCGGCCAAGGCCGTGATCGCCGCTTACGGCTACCGCTGAGGCCGGCCGCATCGCCATGAGCCCCGCCGACTGGATCGCCGTGCGCCTGACCGCCGAGCTGGCGGGCCTGACCACCGTGCTGCTGCTGATCGTCGGCACGCCGCTGGCCTGGTGGCTGGCGCGCACACGCTCGGCCGCCAAGCCGCTGGTGGCCGCGGTGGTGGCCATGCCGCTGGTGCTGCCGCCGTCGGTGCTGGGCTTCTACCTGCTGCTGCTGATGGGGCCCAACGGCCCGGTCGGCCAGCTCACCCAGGCCCTGGGCCTGGGCCGGCTGCCCTTCACCTTTGCCGGCCTGGTGCTGGCCTCGGTGCTGTATTCGATGCCCTTTGTCGTGCAGCCGCTGCAGCAGGCCTTCGAGGCCATTCCCGAGCGGGCGCTGGAGGCCGCGGCCACGCTGCGTGCGGGGCCCTGGGACCGCTTTGCCACCGTGGCCCTGCCGCTGGCCCGGCCGGGCTTTCTGACCGCCGCGGTGCTGGGTTTTGCGCACACGGTGGGCGAGTTCGGCGTGGTGCTGATGATGGGCGGCAACATCCCGGGCCAGACCCGCGTGCTGTCGGTGGCCATCTACGAGCATGTGGAGGCCACTGAGTTCGACGCCGCCCACCGACTGGCCGCCGGCATGCTGGTGTTTGCGCTGAGCGTGCTGTTGCTGCTGCAGTGGCTGAACCGGCGCGCCCAGCGCCGCGCCGCCGGGCTGGCCGAGGCCGCGCCGTGATCGATCTGCAACTGGCCCTGCCACGCCGCGGCTTCACGCTGCAGGTCGATCTGCGCCTGCCCTCGCGCGGCATCAGCGCGCTGTTCGGCCCCTCGGGCTGCGGCAAGACCACGCTGCTGCGTGCGCTGGCCGGGCTGGAGCGTGGCCAGGGCCGGGTGGTGGTGGACGGCCAGGTCTGGCAGGACGACGACCGGCGCATCTTCCTGCCGCCGCACCGCCGGCCGCTGGGCTATGTGATCCAGGAGGCGGCGCTGTTCCCGCACCTGGACGTGGCCGCCAACCTGGCCTATGGCCGCAGTCGCAGCGGTGCCGATGCCCAGCGCATCGCGCTGGATGCGGTGATCGAGCTGCTGGGCATCGCCCACCTGATGTCGCGCCGGCCCGAGACTCTGTCGGGCGGCGAGCGCCAGCGCGTGGCCATCGCCCGCGCCCTGGCCACCGGCCCGCGATTGCTGCTGATGGACGAGCCGCTGGCCGCACTCGATGCGCAGCGCAAGGCCGAGATCCTGCCCTACCTGGAACGCCTGCACCGCGAGCTGGCCCTGCCGGTGGTGTATGTGACCCATGCGCTGGACGAGGCCGCACGCCTGGCCGATCACCTGGTGCTGCTGCGCGAGGGCCGGGTGCTGGCCGATGGTCCGCTGTCCGAACTGCTGGCCCGGCCCGATCTGCCGCTGGCCCGGCTGGACGAGGCCGGCGTGGTGCTGGAGGCCGAGGTGGCCGAGCACGATGTGCGTTATGGGCTGATGCGCCTGGTGCTGGCCGGTGCCGTGCCGCTGTGGCTGGGCGCCAGCGATGCGGCGCTGGGCCAGCGCGTGCGCGCCCGCGTGCTGGCCCGCGATGTCAGCGTGGCGCGCCAGCCGCCGCAGGAGAGCAGCGTGCTCAATGTGCTGCCGGTGCGGCTGACGGGCCTGCACACCGACCGTGCCACGGCCTTGCTGCAGCTGCAGTTCGACGGCGGCGACGGCCGCAGCGGCGAGCCGGCGGCGGGCGGGCAGTTGCTGGCGCGCATCACCCGCCGCAGCCTGGAGGCGCTGGCCCTGCAGCCCGGCGAGCGCCTGTATGCGCAGATCAAGGGCGTGGCGCTGATGTGAGCCGTGAGCCCGGCTGCCGCGGCGGCAGCAGCCGCCAGACCTGGGCCGTCCGTGGCGCCAGGGTCCAGGCCTGGCCCGGTGCGGGCGCCGGCCGAGGCTGCGGCAAAGCCTCGGCGCCGAACAGCGGCTGAAGCCGCATGCCCTCTGCCAGCCCGGGCACCTGCACGCGGGCGGCCTCGGCGCCGTAGTTGATCAGCACCAGCGTGCGCTCGCCCGGCAGCGCGCGCTGGAAGCCCAGCACCAGGCCGTCGGCAAAGCTGTGCTCGAAGCTGCCGCGGGCGATCGACGGCCAGCGGTTGCGCAGGCCGATCAAGGCCTTGTAGTGCGCATGCAGCGATCCCGGATCGGCGCGCTGGGCTTGTGCGTTGTGCGTGGCGCGGTTGGGCGACAGCTCGCGGAACGGCGTGCCGGTGGTGAAGCCGGCCGTGCGCTCGTCGGCGCTCCAGCTCATCGGTGCGCGCAGCGGCCGGTCGCCCAGGCGGTTGTCGGCATCGGCCAGGCCGGCCTGGCCGATCTCCTCGCCGTAGTAGACATAGGGCGTGCCCGGCTGCAGCAGGTAGCTGGCCGCGGCCAGGCGGTAGGCGGTGTCGTCGCCGGCCACCTGGTCCCACAGGCGCAGTCCGGCAAAGCGGTCGTGGTTGGAGACGAAGCCGGCCATGGTTGGCCGTGCCGTGCGGTGGTAGTCGGCCAGGGCCTGCACCGATTCGGCCCGGCCCAGGGCCGCGCCCACATGGTGCTGCACATGGCCGAAGGCGAAGGCACCGCCGCACACCGCCGGATCGCCCCAGGCCTGCGGCTGGGCCGTGGCCTCGCACACCGCCATGCGGCGCGGATAGCGGCGGATCAGGTCGGTCAGCGCCTTGGTCATGGCCCGGCTCTCGGGCTGGTCGTTCCAGTCCTGCGCGCTGTTTTCCACCAGGTGCGGCACGGCGTCGAGGCGGAAGCCGGCAATGCCGCGGTTGAGCCAGAAGCGCAGGCTGTCCTGGTGGTAGCGCAGCGCCGGGCCGTGGCGCAGGTTGAAGTCGGGCATGTGCGGCCCGAAGGTGGCGAAATAGAAGCCGCGGGCCTGGCTTTCTGGCCTGGGCATGGCTTTCAGGTCGCCCTTGTAGGTCCAGGGCGCGCTGGCCAGGTGGTACCAGGGGTCCACGCCCCAGATGTCCCAGCCCTCGGGCCTGGCATCGGCCCAGACGAACCAGTCGCGCCAGGGGCTGGACGTATCCTCGCGCGCGGCGCGGAACCAGGGGTGGTCGGCCGCCGCATGGTTGACCACGTAGTCGATGATCACCCCGATGCCGCGGCGCCGCGCCTGGCGCAGCAGCTCGTCCAGGTCGGCCAGCGTGCCGTAGTCGCGCTCGATGGCACGGTGGTCCACGGTGGCATAGCCATGGTCGCGGTCGGCGCTGGCGGTGATGGGCATCAGCCACAGGCCACGCACACCCAGGTCGGCCAGGTAGTCCAGCCGCGAGATCAGGCCGCGCAGATCGCCGATGCCGTCGCCATCGCTGTCGGCATAGGCGCGCACGAAGATCTCCATGAACACGCCGCGCTCCCAGTGCGCCGGCAGCGGCGGCAGGCGGTCGGCGCGCTGCGGCACCGGGCGGGTGTCGGGCATCGCGCCGGCTTGGGCGCCCTGGACGGCCTGGGCGGCCGGGGCCGGGCCGGTGGTGGCCAGGGCCAGCAGGGCGGCGCCCAGCCCGTGGCAAAGCCGCTGGCGCATCGGTAGTGCCATGGAGAGACCTGTATTCGTAGTGAAACTACACTTTAGCAACTGCTTTCCGGCTGCTGCACCGCGGATTCCCTCATGAAGTCAACGAAGAAGACTGGCTGCTTCGGCCGTTTGGCTGGTAGTTTTGCTACGGCCCTGCTGTGCCTACCGCTGTGGGTCCAGGCCCAGGGCGGGGCCGAACTGCGCGCCGCCTGCGATGGTCCGGCCTGGGCCACGCTGCTGCAGGCCGAGGCCCAGGCGCTGCCGGCGGCGCAGGGCATCTGGCTGGACCGCCGGCGCCTGCAGTGGCCCGGGCGGGAGGTGCCCGCCGGCGGCCGCGCCCGCCTGCTGCTGGCCGAGGCGCCGACGATCCGCGCCCAGCCCGGCGCGCCGGCCAGCGGCTTTGACCATGCGCTGGAACTCCAGGCCTGGACCGATGCGCTGCCGCCGCCGCTGGCCACGCGCTTTGCGCACCTGCGGCCCGGCGCGCGCTGGCAGCTGCCGGCCGAGGCCGCCACGCCCGAGCGTCTGGCCGTGCTGCACCGCGGCCAGCAGCTGCTGGTGCTGGAGGATGCGGCCGGCCAGGTGCTGCAGGCCACGCGGCTGCAGATCGCCGGTGCGCTGGACGACCTCTATGCCGCCGACCAGAGCGCGCCGCTGAGCCTGGGCAGCGTGCCCACGCTGCGCGCGCCGCATGCCACCACGGCCACGCTGTGGGCGCCCACCGCCCGCGCCGTGGCCCTGTGTCTGTACGACGACGACCAGGCCGCGGCGCGCAGCGTGCAGCCGCTGCAGGCGGTGGCCGGCAGCGGCTTCTGGCAGGCCCGGCTGCCGGGTGATCTGCGCGGCCGCTACTACCGCTATCTGGTCGAGGTCTGGGTGCCCGGCCAGGGCCGGGTGCGCCAGCGTGTCAGCGACCCCTACAGCATCAGCCTGGGCGCCGATTCGCACCGCAGCTGGATCGGCCACCTGGACGATGTGCGCCTGGCACCGCCCGGCTGGGCCCAGGCCCGGCGCCCGGCGCCGCTGCGCAGCAATGTGGACATGGCCATCTACGAGCTGCATGTGCGCGACTTCTCGCGCGACGATGCCAGCGTGCCCGCCGCCCAGCGCGGCAAGTACGCGGCCTTCACGCAAAGCCGCAGCCAGGGCATGGCCCATCTGCGCGCGCTGGCCCGCGCCGGCCTGAGCGATGTGCACCTGCTGCCGGTGTTCGACCTGGCCAGCGTGCCCGAGCAGGGCTGCAGCACACCCCAGGTGCCGCAGGCCGCGCCCGACAGCCTGGCCCAGCAGGCCGCGGTGGTGGCCCAGGCCGCCAGCGACTGCTTCAACTGGGGCTACGACCCGCTGCACTTCAACGCGCCCGAGGGCAGCTATGCCAGCGATGCGTCGGACGGCGCCATGCGCATCCGCGAGTTCCGCCAGATGGTCATGGCCCTGCATGCGGCGGGCCTGCGCGTGGGCATGGACGTGGTCTACAACCATTTGTCGGCCAGCGGCCAGCATCCCCAGTCGGTGCTGGACCGCATCGTGCCCGGCTACTACCACCGGCTCAATGCCAACGGCGAGGTCGAGCGCAGCACCTGCTGCGACAACAGCGCCACCGAGCACCGCATGATGGCCCGGCTGATGAGCGACAGCGTGCGCCTGTGGGCGCGCCAGTACCGCATCGACTCGTTCCGCTTCGACCTGATGGGCCACCAGCCGCGCGAGGCCATGCTGGCGCTGAAGGCGCAGCTGCGCGCCGACAACGGCCGCGACATCCAGCTGATCGGCGAGGGCTGGAACTTCGGCGAGGTGGCCGACGGCGCGCGCTTCGTGCAGGCCGCCCAGGGCCGGCTGGGCGGCAGCGGCATCGCCACCTTCAGCGACCGTGCGCGCGACGCGGCGCGCGGCGGCGGCTTCGGCGATGCCGGCGAGGCGGTGATCAGCCGCCAGGGCTGGCTCAACGGCCTGGGCGTGGCGCCCAACGAGGCCAGCCAGCGCCTGCCGGCTGAAGGCCAGGCCGCGCAGCAGCGCCAGGCCCAAGAGGCGGCGGCCCTGATCCGCCTGGGCCTGGCCGGCACGCTGGCCACGGTGAAGGTGCCCGATGCCGACGGCCGGCCGCGCCCGGGCGCCGAGCTGGTGTATGCCGGCCAGCCCGGCGCCGGTTATGCCCAGCAGCCCGACGAGGTGGTCAATTACGTGGAGAACCACGACAACGCCACGCTGTGGGACCTGCATGCCTTCAAGCTGCCGCTGGCCACGCCGTCCAGCGAGCGCGCCCGCGCCCAGGTGCTGGGCATGGCGCTGACCGCGCTGAGCCAGGGCGTGCCCTACTTCCATGCCGGCATCGACCTGCTGCGCAGCAAGAGCATGGACGGCAACAGCTACGACTCGGGCGACTGGTTCAACCGCCTGGACTGGAGCGGCCAGCAGCACCACTTCGGCAGCGGCCTGCCGCCGGCCCGCGACAACGCCGGCCTGCATGGCCTGATGGCGCCGCGGCTGCGCGACCCCGCGTTGCGCGCCACGCCGGCCGACATCGCCTACGCCCGCCAGGCCCTGCGCGACTGGCTGGCGGTGCGCGCCAGCACCAGGCTGCTGCGCCTGACCACGGCCGAGCAGGTGCAGCAGCGGCTGCGCTTCCATGGCGCCGGGCCGCAGTCCAATCCCGCACTGATCGTGGCCGAGCTCGATGGCCGCGGCCTGCCCGGCGCGCGCTGGCAGGGCCTGCTGCTGGTGCTGAATGCCCATCCCGAGGCGCAGACGCTGGCCGTCGATGCGTTGCGTGGCGGCGGCCCCTGGCGCCTGCACCCGGTGCTGGCCGCGCCCGGTGCCGCCGATGCGCGGCTGCGCCGCGAGGCCAGCCTGGCCGACGGCCGCCTGGCCGTGCCCGGCCGCAGCGCCATTGTGTGGGTGCGGTAAAGCCGTTCAAGCCGGGGCGCCAGGGCGCCGACAACCCGGGCATGAGCAGTCTGTCCATCTCCTCCGCCGCGTCGTCCAGCAGTGCCAGCCAGGGGGCCGGCAGCGAAATCGCCACGCTGCAAAAGCAGCTCAAGTCGCTGCAGACCCAGTTGCAGAAGGTGGCCTCCGGCGACGGCGATGCCAAGACCAAGCAGCAGCAGACCGAGCTGATCCAGGCCCAGATCGAGATGGTCCAGGCGCAGATCCAGGCGTTGCAGGCCCGTCAGCAGCAACAGGCCCAGAAAGTGGCCGAGCAGCAGACCCAGCGTTCGGACCCGTCGGCCCATCAGGCCCGTCAGGCCAGCGAGGCCCTGCTCGACGTCTACGCCTGAACGATGAAGCGCCGCAAGGCGGCGAAGGCCGCCTCGGGCTCATCGCGCCAGGCGCCGTGGCCCGAGGCCGTGAACTCCGCCCATTGCCGCCACTCGGCCGGCAGCGCGTCGAAGATGTCGCGCGCATCGGCCAGCGGGCACACCGGGTCTTGCGTGCCGGCCATCACCAGCACCGGGCAGCGGGCCGCGGCCAGGCCCGGCGCCAGGTCCATGGCCTGCATCTCGCCGCCGGCGAAGTGGAACAGGATGGGCTCGTGGAAGATGGTGCGGGCGCGGGCCTGCGGGTCGCCACGCACGGCCGCATTCGTGTTGTACAGCGCCATGCAGGCCTGCTGATAGGCGGCCCAGGTGTCGGCATTCGGTGCGGTCCAGAACCCCCGCGCGGCCTCGCGCGCCAGCGGCCCGCCCAGGCGCTCGAACATCGCCAGCTTGCGCTCCAGGTTCATTGCCGCCGAGGTCGACGACAGCACCACCTTGGCCGGGTGATCGGGGTGGCGCGCCAGATAGCGCTGGGCGACGAAGCCGCCAAAGCTCTGGCCCAGCACGATGGGACGGGTAATGCCCAGCGTGTCGCAGACGCGCACCACGTCGTCGGCCCAGCAGTCCAGCGTCCACTCGTGCGACGGCCGGCGCTCGCTGCGGCCATGGCCGCGGTGATCGAGGTAGACGATCTGGCACAGGTCGGCCAGGGCCGAGAAGGCCGGCTTGAAGCCCGAATGGTCGTAGCCGGGGCCGCCGTGCAGCACGATCAGCGTCGGCTTCTCGCGCAGCGCCGGGCCGTCGGGCACCCAGGCCGGGCCCTCGACGTCGACGAACAGGCGGGTGGCCAGCGGCGTGCCGGCGGCAATCGGGATCAGCATCGGATCATTGTCCGCCGGCGCTGCCGAAATGGTCCTCGAAGCGCTGGCGCAGCAGGCGCTTCAGCAGCTTGCCGCTGGGGTTCTTGGGCAGGGCCTCGACAAACAGCACGGCCTTGGGGCACTTGAAATGCGCCAGCTGGGCCGCGGCATGGGCCAGCACCTGGGCTTCGCTCAGCGTCACACCGGCCTTGGCCACCACCACGGCCGCCACCGCCTCCACCCAGCGCGGATGCGGCAGGCCAATCACGGCCACCTCGCTGACGCCGTCCAGCCGGTACAGCGCCTCTTCCACCTCGCGGCTGGCGACGTTTTCGCCGCCGGTCTTGATCATGTCCTTCTTGCGGTCGACGACCGTGATGTAGCCCTCGTCGTCGATCACCGCCAGGTCGCCCGAGTGGAACCAGTCGCCGGCAAAGGCCGCCGCCGTGCGTTCGGGGTCGTTGAAGTAGCCCTGCAGCAGCTGCGGGCTGCGGTGCACGATCTCGCCCACCTCGCCGGGCGCGACATCGTTCATCTCATCGTCGACGACGCGGGTCTCGACGTTCAGCGCCGCGCGCCCGGCCGAGCCGGCCTTGCGCAGCTGGTCCTCGGGCTTGAGCACGGTGGCCAGCGGCGCGATCTCGGTCTGGCCGTAGAAATTCCACAGCCGCACCTGGGGCAGGCGCTGGGCCAGCTCGCGCAGCACGGCCACCGGCATGATGGACGCGCCGTAATAGCCCTTGTTCAGCGCGGCCAGGTCCACCTGGTCGAACAGCGGGCTGCGCAGCAGGCCGATCCACACCGTGGGCGGCGCGAAGAACGAGCTGATGCGCCGCTCGGCCAGCAGCGGCAGCAGCTTGTCGGGCGTGGGCGTGGCGGTGATCCAGCTGGTGCAGCCCAGGTAGACGGCCGGGCCCAGGAACACGTCGAGCTGGGCGCAGTGGTACAGCGGCAGCGCATGCAGCATCACGTCGTCCTCGGCCATGCCGCCCTCGACGATGCAGCTGACGTACTGGTCGATCACCGCGCGGTGGCTGAGCATCGCGCCCTTGGGCAGGCTTTCGGTGCCGCTGGTGTAGACGATCTGCAGCAGCTCGTGCTCGGCCACCGTGATCTCGGGCGGCGCGTCGGCGCAGGCGGCCAGCGCGTGGAAGTCCAGGCAGTCGTCCGGGCAGGTCGAGGGCGCTTCGGACGGCAGCCACAGCAGGCGCTGCACCGCGGTGTCGCGCGCCGCCGCGTCGCGGGCCAGCGCGGCCAGGCCGCTGTCGGTGGCCAGCAGGCGCGCACCGGCATGGCGCAGGATGTAGGCGGCCTCGTCGGCATTGAGCATGAAGTTCACCGGCACCAGCACCGCGCCCAGCCGCGCCAGCGCAAAGCGCAGCGCGGCAAAGCCGTGCGAGTTGCGCGCCAGCACGGCCACGCGCTCGCCGTGGGCCACGCCCTGGCCGGCCAGGCCGGCGGCCAGGCGGCCGACCAGGGCATTGAACTCGGCAAAGCTCCAGCGTGTGTCGCCGCAGGCGATGGCGGTCTTGTGCGGCAGGCGCGCCGCGGTGCGGCGCAGCAGGTCGGCCAGGGTCTGGCGGTGCAGGGCGGGAGAGGGCATGGCGGTGGGTGCCTCGGGCTGCGGGACAGGCCTGCACCGTAACGGCCGTCACGCCCGACGGCCATCGGTAGCGGCCCCGGCCTCAAGTCGCCCAGGCGACAGCCGATCTGTGCCGATTCCAACGACGGAGTCCCCCCATGGCAGATCCCAAACCCATCATGGCCCTGGCCAACGGCCTGATGCAGGGCACGCTGGACCGCGATGCCTTCTTGCACGGCCTGACCCAGGAGATCACGCGGCAGCTGGGCTGCTCGCGCGCCAGCTTCTGGACCTATGGCGACAGCCTGCGCAGCCGCATCGACCTGCAATGCCTGTACGACGCCGGCACCCAGGAATGGGCCGAGGGCATGAGCCTGTCGGAAGACGACTTCGCGCCCTATTTCGCGGCCATGCGTGCGGACAACCTGATCATCGCCACCGATGCCCACACGCATCCGGCCACGTCCTGCTTCAAGGAGCTGTACTTCGAGCCGCTGAACATCGTCTCGCTGCTCGACGTGGGCATCACCGTCGCCGGCGCGCCCTTCGGCCTGTTCTGCTGCGAGAACGTGACCTTCCAGAAGGCCTGGAGCAGCGCCGACGTGGAGTTTCTGCGCCAGGTGGGCGTGCTGATCGGCCTGGCGCTCAAGCGCGCCGCCGCGCGCCAGGGCGCGCCGGCCTGAGGCCGCGGCTCACTGGCCGGCCTGCGCCGGCGGCGTCACGCCAAACAGCGCCGCCACCGCCTCGCGGTACTGGGCCTGGCCCAGGCCATTGGTGTTGTGGTGCGAGCCGCCGTCCACCAGCACCCAGCGCTTGGGCTCGGGCGCGCGCTCGTACAGCGCGCGGCCCAGCGCCGGCTGGATCAGGCTGTCGGCGCTGCCGTGCACCACCAGCACCGGCGCCTTGACGCGGGCGATGCGGCTGGCCGCATCGAAGCGCTGGGTGATCAGCGGCCCCAGCGGCAGCCAGCCCCACTGGAAGCTGGACACCACGTCGGGGATGGAGGTGAAGCTGCCCTCGACCATCAGGCCGGCCACATCGGGGGCCTCGGCCGCCAGGTGCACCGCGATGGCCCCGCCCAGCGAATGGCCGAACACATGGCGCCGCGCCTGCGGATGCTGGCGCGCCAGCCAGTCCCAGGCGGCGCGGGCATCCTCGTAGGCCAGGCTCTCGGACGGCAGGGCCTTGCTGCTCTGGCCGAAGCCGCGGTAGTCGATGCCCAGCACCGCGAAGCCCAGGCCATGCAGGCGGCGCATGCGCGGCGCGCTGCCGCGCACGTCCCAGCGCGCGCCGTGCAGGTACAGCAGCACCGGCGCATCGGGCCGATCCTGCGGCAGCCACAGGCCGTGCAGGCGCACGTGCTCGCCGGTCTCGGCCGAGCGGTGCTCTATCCACACCTCGTCCATGCCCTGGGCCGCGGCCAGGCCGCCGGACCAGGTGCGGTCGCTGGGCTGGAAGATCCATTCGCGCTGCTTGGCATCCAGCGTGGCGCAGCCGCTGACCAGGGCGGCGCCGGCCAGCAGGGCCAGCAGGGCATGGCGGGGGCGCATCAACCAGGACCGGGCGGGCAGGGGCATGGCGCGATCTTGCCAGCGCGGCCAAATCCCTGCGGCGTCAGGCGTTGTCGAACAGCCCGCCGCTGCCCGCGGCCGAGGGCGGCGCCACGCCCAGGTGGCGGTAGGCGGCCAGCGTGGCCACGCGGCCGCGCGGCGTGCGCTGCAGATAGCCCTGCATGATCAGGTAGGGCTCGATCACGTCCTCGATGGTGCCGGGTTCCTCGCCGATGGCCGCGGCCACGTTGTCCAGGCCCACCGGGCCGCCGTCGAAGCGGTGCACCACGGCCTCCAGGAACTTGCGGTCCATCAGGTCGAAGCCCTCGGGATCGACGTCCAGCATCTTCAGCGCCGCATCGGCGATGGCGCGGGTGATGATGCCGTTGCCCTTGACCTCGGCATAGTCGCGCACGCGGCGCAGCAGGCGGTTGGCGATGCGCGGCGTGCCACGCGAGCGGCGCGCGATCTCGAAGGCGCCCTCGGCGCGGATGGTCACGTTGAGCAGGCCGGCCGAGCGCTCGACGATGGTGCCCAGCTCGGCCGGCGTGTAGAACTCCAGCCGCGCGACGATGCCGAAGCGGTCGCGCAGCGGGTTGGTCAGCATGCCGGCGCGGGTGGTGGCGCCGACCAGGGTGAAAGGCTGCAGGTCGAGCTTGATCGAGCGCGCGGCCGGGCCCTCGCCGATCATGATGTCGATCTGGTAGTCCTCCAGCGCCGGGTACAGGATCTCCTCGACCACCGGGCTCAGGCGGTGGATCTCGTCGATGAACAGCACATCGTTCTTTTCGAGGTTGGTCAGCAGCGCCGCCAGGTCCTTGGGCTTTTCCAGCACCGGGCCCGAGGTCTGGCGCAGGTTCACGCCCAGCTCGGCGGCGATGATGTGGCTGAGCGTGGTCTTGCCCAGGCCGGGCGGGCCGAACAGCAGCACGTGATCGAGCGCCTCTTCGCGCTTGCGCGCCGCGCCGATGAAGATCTCCAGCTGCTCGCGCGCCTTGGCCTGGCCGATGTAGTCCTGCAGGCGCTTGGGCCGCAGCGCACGCTCCAGCGCTTCTTCCTGCGGCGAGGCGCGGCCGGCGCTGACCACGCGTGGCGCGGCGCCGCTGCCGGGCGCGGGAGCAAAGTCGTCGGTCTGGATGCCCATACAGTCATTGTCCACGCAAACCGTGGACGCTGGGCTACTTGCTCAGCGCCTTCAGCGCCGCCTTGATGCCGTCGGACACGCCGGTGTCGGCCGGCAGCGTCTTCAGCGCGGCGGCGGCCTCCTTCTCGCTGTAGCCCAGCGCGATCAGCGCCTGCACGATGTCGGCCTGGGCGTCGCTGGCCACGGCCGCGCCGCCGGCCAGGGCCAGCTCGGGGCCCAGCTTGCCCTTCAGCTCCAGCAGCAGGCGCTCGGCGGTCTTCTTGCCGATGCCGGGCACCTTGACCAATCGGCCGACCTGCTGCTGGGTCACGGCCTGGGTCAGCTCGGCCACCGACAGGCCCGACAGCAGGCTCAGCGCCATCTTGGGGCCGATGCCGGAGATCTTGATCAGCTGGCGGAAGGTGGCCCGTTCCTCGGCGGTGAGAAAGCCGAACAGCTGCTGCGCGTCTTCGCGGAACACCTGGTGCGTCAGCAGCACCACGCGCTCGCCCAGGGCGGGCAGGTTGTAGAAGCTGGACATCGGCACGTCGACCTCGTAGCCGACGCCGTTGACATCGAGGAGAACCTGGGGCGGAGACTTCTCCGCCAGCGTGCCGCTGAGCCGTCCGATCATGGGGGCGCAGTGTATCGAGCGGGCTGGGTTGCTTGCTTGTGGTCGCGCGGGACCGGGAGCAGCGGGTGCCCGGCTGCCTCCGTGTCCCCCGGGTCGGCTGCGCCGCCCCTCCTCCTTTACCTGCGGCAGCCGGGCACCCGCTGCTCCCGGTCTGCACCACCGAGACCTGCCATCGTGGCATGCCACTGCTCGCATGCCACGGTGGTGCTGAGCGGCGTGGCGGGCGGACCCGTTCCGCGCAGGTAAAGGAGGAGGGCCGGCGAAAGCCGGCCCGGGGGACACGGAGCGGAACGGGTCCGCCCGTCGCGCCGCGGTCGCTCAGACCACGGGCGCAAGAAACCTAGACATCAGCGCCTGAACAGCCCCAGCCGCTGCGCCTCCAGCGCCGCTTCAGCCCGCGAGCTGACGTTCAGCTTGCGGTAGATCTGCTTCACGTAGTCGGCAATCGTGTGACGCGACAGGCCCAGTTGCACGCCGATCTCGGGCAGGGTGAAGCCCTTGGCCACGCGCAGCAGCACCTCGCTCTCGCGCTCGGTCAGCTGCACGTCGGGCATGGCATTGGCCTGCGGCTGGGCCTGGCTGGCGAAGTACTTGATGACCTTGCGCGCGATCGACGGCGACAGCGGCGGCTCGCCCTGGCTGATGCGCTGCAGCTGCTCGGTGATCAGCTCGCGCGACTGCTCCTTCAGGATGTAGCCGTAGGCGCCGGCCTGCAGCGCCGGGAACAGGTGCTCGTCGTCGTCGTGGATGGTGACCACCACGCTCTGCGCCTCGGGCTGCATGTCGCGCAGCTTGGCCACCACGTCGGTGCCGCTGCCGTCGGGCAGGCCCAGGTCGATCAGGGCCAGGTCGAAGCGCAGCTGCTGCACCTGGTGCAGCGCATCGTGCACGCGCGAGCATTCGGTGATGCGCGCATGGGGAAACACCTGCAGCACCAGGCTCTTGAGCCAGGCACGGATCTCGGGCAGGTCTTCGAGCAGCAGGATCTGGTTCATGGTGTGCATGCGGTGAGGGCGCCGATGTTCAAGGGCCCCACGCGGGGGGACCCGGTCATACTAGCGTGGCTTCAGCCGCTGGCAAGCTGCTGTACCAGGGGCAGCGTGAGGCGTATCACGGTCCCGTAGCCTGGGCTCGATTCCACCAGGCACTGGCCTTGCAGCTGTTTGGCGCGGCCTTTCATGCTGGCCATGCCGTGGCCCTTGTCCAGGCGGCCGTCCAGCTCGGTCGGGATGCCGCGGCCGTTGTCCTGGATGATCAGCTGGAAGTCGCCCTCGGCGATGGCGCAGCTGACGCTGCACTGCGAGGCGCCGCTGTGCTTGATGATGTTGCTGACCGCCTCGCGCAGGATGCGCGTGGTCTGCACATAGGCACGCGAGGACAGCGTCTGCGGCACCTCCTCCTCGGGCGGCGCGCTCCACTCGCCCTGGATGCCCGACTGCGACAGCCGGCCCATGACCTCGGCGCGCCAGTCGCCAAAGGCATCGGCCAGCTTCACCGGCTTGCCGGTCAGGCCACGCACCGACAGGCGCATCTCCTCCAGCGCCTCGCGCGCCAGCGTGCTGATGCGCTCGCTCTCGCTGGTGTGCACGATGGTCAGCAGCTTGGCGCCCAGGTCGTCGTGCAGGTCGGCGGCGATGCGCTTGCGCTCGCGGTCGGTGACCTGTTCGACCTTCAGCTCCGACAGCTGGGTGAAGTTGCGCTCGATCTGCGCCGTGGCCTCGCGGATGCGCACCTCCAGCTCGGCGCGGCTCTGCTCCGAGGTCTGGAAGGCGCGGCCGAACTGCTGCACCAGGCGCAGGCCCATGCCGATGAAGGCCAGCGGCGGCACCAGCTCGGCGACATAGCCGACGCGGCTGTCCAGCGGCAGCACGATCACCAGCACCTGCACCACGATGGCCAGGCCGACCACGGCCAGCAGCACCGCCATCGGCAGGAACTGGCGGCTGTGCTGGCGCCGCGCATGGTGCAGGTACAGCAGGGCCGCAAACACCACCTCGGCGCCCAGCAGGCCAAACCACAGGCCAGCCGGCCAGGCCAGGGCCTGGCCACCGGCCAGCGCCAGGCTGCCGGCCATCACCAGCACCTGCAGCGGCAGCGCGGCATTGATCCAGCGCACGCGCCGGCCGCCATAGCGCAGCAGGAACTGCACCGCGGCCATGGTGGCCACGCTCATCAGCAGGGCCAGCGTGGCCTCGGCCACCGGCGTGTCCACCGGCAGGTCGGCGGCCCACAGCCGCGCCAGCAGCAGCGACCAGCTGACCATCAGCGCGCCGAAGTAGGACAGATAGCTCTGCGCGCGGTTGAACCAGCCCATCACGAACATCAGCCCGCCCATCAGCAGCAGGGTGCCGCTCAGCACCTCGGGCAGGCGGATCGCAAACAGCAGGCGGCGCTCGTGGTGGCCGGCCATCAGCGCCTGCGGGCCGAATTCCACCGCCGACAGCCCGCCGGCGCGCTGGCGCGAGGTGACCTCGCTGCGCGCAAAGCCGCGCACGCGCAGCTCCAGCTGGTTGTCGCCGGGCAGCAGCAGGGCCGCCGGAACCGTGATCAGCTGCGGCCGGTGGCAGTGGCGGGTGACCGGCTCGGCGAAGCGTCCGCCGTCGTGCAGCAGCTGGCCGTTCAGCCGCAGCTGCAGCACGCTGCAGGCGCGCTCGATGTACAGCGCCCACAGCGTGGTGTCGGCATCGGCCGGGCCCTGCAGGTTCAGGCGATACCAGCGCTGGCCCGACGGGCCGGGCGGGTTCTCGGCCCAGTCGTCGGGCAGCTGCAGGCGGCGCGCGCGGGTCCAGTCGGGCGCCTGGCCCGGCGTGGCCTCGATCACCAGCGCCCGGTCCAGCTGCTGCACGCCGGCGGCCTGCAGCGGCCCCAGCGGCAGCAGCCACAGCAGCCAGGCCAGCAGGACCAGGGCAGGGTGCAGGGGCTGGAAACGGGGGACTGCGCGCATCGCGCCGGATTGTGGGCCAAGCGGCCCGCCGGCCCACCGGCCCGTGCGCGCATTCGTTGGAGAATGCGCGCTGCAACGCACCAGCTTCTGCCGTGATCCTGCGCCACGTCTTCGAACCCACCGACAACGCCCGCCTGGCCCATCTCTCGGGCGCCTTCGACGAGCACCTGCGCGCCATCGAGGACGCGCTGGCGGTGCGCATCGTCCGGCGTGGCGGTGCCTTCAGCGTCGACGGCGAGCGCGACGCGGCCCAGCGTGCGCTGGGCCTGCTGCAGTCGCTGTACGAGCGCGCGGCGCGGCCCATCGCCGCCGAGGCCCTGCAGCTGGCCCTGGTGGAGGCGCGCCAGTCGGCGCGGCCGGCCGACCCCGACGCCATGGCCCTGACCACGCCGGATGCCGAGGCCATCGTGCTGCACACGCGGCGTGCCGACCTGCGCGGCCGCACGCCCAACCAGGTGCAGTACCTGCGCCAGATCCTGGCCCACGACATCACCTTCGGCATCGGCCCGGCCGGCACCGGCAAGACCTTTCTGGCCGTGGCCTGCGCGGTCGATGCGCTGGAGCGCAGCAGCGTGCAGCGCATCGTGCTCACCCGGCCGGCGGTGGAGGCCGGCGAGCGCCTGGGCTTTCTGCCCGGCGACCTGGCGCAGAAGGTCGATCCCTATCTGCGACCGCTGTACGACGCGCTGTACGACCTGATGGGCTTCGAGCGTGTGCAGGCGGCCTTCGACAAGGGCCAGCTGGAGATCGCGCCGCTGGCCTTCATGCGCGGGCGCACGCTGAACCATGCCTTCGTCATCCTCGACGAGGCGCAGAACACCACGCCCGAGCAGATGAAGATGTTCCTCACCCGCATCGGCTTCGGCAGCCGGGCGGTGGTCACCGGCGATACCAGCCAGGTCGACCTGCCCAAGGGCAGCACCAGCGGCCTGGTCGATGCCCAGCGCGTGCTGGGCCGGGTGCGCGGCATCGCCTTCAGCCAGTTCACCGCCGCCGACGTGGTGCGCCATCCGCTGGTGGCGCGCATCGTCGAGGCCTATGAGGCGGTGGACGCGGCCAAGAAGTCCGAGGGGCGTGCGCTGTGAGCCGAGCCGCCCGACCCGAGCTGAGCCTGTCGCTGCAGTTCGCCGACGCCCGCCTGCGCCCGCTGCTGCCGCGGCACAAGGTGGCGCGCTGGATCCGCGCGGCGCTGGACGCGCCGGCCGAGATCACCGTGCGCTTCGTCGACGACGACGAGGGCCGCGCGCTGAACAAGGACTACCGCGCCAGGGACTACGCCACCAATGTGCTGACCTTCGACTATGCGCAGGAGCCGGTGGTGGTGGCCGACCTGGTGCTGGCCGCCGGCGTGGTGGCGCGCGAGGCCGCCGAGCTGGGCTTGGCCGTGGCCGACCATGTAGCCCATCTGCTGGTGCACGGCACCCTGCATGCCCAGGGCTGGGACCACGAGACCAGTGACGAGGATGCCGAGGCCATGGAGGCGCGCGAGACCGAGATCCTGGCCGGCCTGGGCCTGCACGACCCTTACGCGGGCTGAGGCGGGCTGGCCCGCCGGTGCTTCAGCGCCGCCGCGTGCCCAGGTAGCGCCGGCGCCAGAAGAAGCCGCCCAGCGCCACCACCACCACCACCATCATCGCCACCGCGATCCACACGCCGGTGGCGCTGTGGATCAGCGGCAGGCCGTCGAAGTTCATGCCGAAGAAGCCGGTGATCAGGTTCAGCGGCAGGAACACCGCGGTCAGCGCGGTCAGCGTGCGCATGATGTCGTTGGTGCGGTGGCCCAGCGCCGAGAAGTGCAGCTGCACCGCGGTCTCGATGGACTGCTCCAGCCGGCGCACATGGGTCAGCACGCGCTCGGTGTGCTCCAGCACGTCGCGGGCGCGCACGCGCAGCAGTTCACGCTCGCGGCGCAGCGCCACATCCTGCTCGTCGGGCCAGTCGTCCAGCGCATCGATCCACTCCTGGATCGCCGCGCGCTGGTCTTCGCAGGTGTCCTCCAGGCCGTGCAGGGTGTTGCGGCTGTCCAGCAGCATGCGCCAGTCGTGGAACAGGCCGCGGTTGTCCAGCAGCTGCTGCTGCAGCCAGCCCAGTTGGCGCGTCAGCAGGCGCCGCAGGTCCAGGTAGCTGTCGACCATGTGGTTGACCATGCGCAGCATCAGCTCCGAGGGGCTGGTGGGCAGGCGCGGGCCGCGGCTGTCGCCGGCATTGCGCGCCAGCACCGCCAGGCGCTCGGCGTAGTACTCGCGCACCGCGCAGTCGGCCGGGTGCACGGTGATCAGCAGGCGGTCGAACACCGCAAAGCCCACCGGGCTGGTGTCGATGGCGCCCAGCGCCTGGCGCGCCGAGCCGGCCGTGCCATGCTCGTCGTCGGCAAACAGCTGGTCGCTGCCGGCGGCGGCGGCCAGGCGGCGGAACACCAGCAGGTCGTACCAGGAGGTGGTGTCGAACTGGCTGGGCAGCTGGTGGTTCAGCAGGTCGGCCACATGCAGGTAGACCAGCTGGCCCAGGCCCCAGCGCTGCAGCGCGGCCTGCAGATCGGGCGCAGCCACCTCGAACTCGCGCCGGCCGCTGCCGATCCACAGAAAGCCGTCGGCCGGCAGCGCCTCGGGCAGGGCCTGCAGCTCGGTGTAGACCTCGCGCTGGATGTGGAACAGGCGCATCAGCCCTGCTGGCGGATCAGCCGCGCCGCGTCCAGCGCAAAGTAGGTCAGCACGCCGTCGGCGCCGGCGCGCTTGAAGGCCAGCAGGCTTTCCATCATCACCGCGTCGTGGGCCAGCCAGCCGTTGGCGGCGGCGGCCTTGAGCATCGCGTACTCGCCGCTGACCTGGTAGGCGAAGGTGGGCACGCGGAACTCGTCCTTGACCCGGCGCACGATGTCCAGGTACGGCATGCCGGGCTTGACCATCACCATGTCGGCGCCTTCCTGCAGGTCCAGCGCCACCTCGCGCAGCGCCTCGTCGCTGTTGCCGGGGTCCATCTGGTAGACCTTCTTGTCGGCCTTGCCCAGGTTGGCGGCCGAGCCCACGGCGTCGCGGAACGGGCCGTAGAAGGCGCTGGCGTACTTGGCGCTGTAGGCCATGATGCGGGTGTGGATGTGGCCGGCGCCCTCCAGCGCCGTGCGGATGGCGGCGATGCGCCCGTCCATCATGTCGCTGGGCGCGACGATGTCCACGCCGGCCGCGGCCTGCACCAGGGCCTGGCGCGTCAGCATGGCCACCGTGGGGTCGTTGAGGATGTAGCCGGTGTCGTCCAGCAGGCCGTCCTGGCCATGGCTGGTGAACGGGTCCAGCGCCACGTCGGTCAGCACGCCCAGCTGCGGAAAGCGCTCCTTCAGCGCGCGCACCGCACGCGGCACCAGGCCATCGGGGTTGGTGGCCTCGACGCCGTCGGGTGTCTTCAGCGAGGCATCGATCACCGGGAACAGCGCGATCACCGGCACGCCCAGGGCCACGCACTGCTCGGCCACGCCCAGCAGGCGGTCGATGGACACGCGCTGCACGCCGGGCATGCTGGCCACGTCCTGCACCTGGTTCTGGCCGTCGAGCACGAACACCGGGTAGATCAGGTCCGAGGGATGCAGGCGGTGCTCGCGCACCAGCTCGCGCGTGAAGGCATCGCGGCGCAGGCGGCGGGGGCGGTTGGCGGGAAACGGTGCAGGGCTGTGCATGGCGGCGGTGCGCTCTTCGCGCAGGTTGTAGCGGGGGCAGAGCCCGTCAGCGTAGCAGCCAAATTCGCCGATTCCTGCGCGCTCCGGTCGTGGCCAGCGGGCAAAAGCGCTTGGCAGCCGTTCCGAATTTGCTAATATTGACAGTGAGCAAGGGCTGCGAGGCCTTCTGCTCCCTGCTTTTCCTCCCTGAGCAGGTGCCTTGGCGTGATGACACACAAGGCTTGCGACCCCGGTCTCACCGACCGGGGTTCTTTTTTTCAGACCCCGATAATCGAGTGATGTCCTCCGCCATCCTCTGGGTCAAGGCCTTCCACATCGTCTTCGTGGCCAGCTGGTTCGCCGGCCTGTTCTACCTGCCGCGCATCTTCGTCAACCTGGCCATGGTGCCGGCCGACAGCCATGCCGAGCGCGAGCGCCTGCTGCTGATGGCGCGCAAGCTCTACCGCTTCAGCAATCTGCTGATGGTGCTGGCCCTGGTCCTGGGCCTGTGGCTGTGGTTCGGCTTCGGCAGCGGGCGCTTCGCCGGCCAGGGCTGGCTGCATGCCAAGCTGGTGCTGGTGGTCGGCGCCATCGGCTACCAGCATGTCTGCCGCGCCCATCTGCGCCAGTTCGAGCAGATGTCCAATCGCCGCAGCCACCGCTGGTATCGCATCTTCAACGAGCTGACGGTGCTGCTGTTTGCCGCCATCGTGGTGCTGGCGGTGGTGCGGCCCTTCTGACCCGCGCGGCGGCCATGGCCCGGCGTTCCGCCCGCCTGTCCGCGGCCCCGGCGGCCGGCGTGCGCAGCGCCGCGGCGCCGCTGGCCGCGGTGTGGCTGGCGACCATCGCCTATGCCAGCCTGTTTCCGCTGGAGGGCTGGCGCTGGCCGGTGGGCCTGGCCCTGCCGGACCTGCTGCGCCTGCCCTGGCCGCGCTACTTCATCCCGTTCGACATCAGCAGCAACCTGCTGGGTTATGCGCCGCTGGGCTTTCTGCTGGCGCTGTCGCGGCTGAGGCGTGGTGGCGGTGCGCTGGCGGCGGTGCTGCTGGCCACGGCGGCCGGCGCCGCCGCCTCGTATGCGCTGGAGCTGCTGCAGCACTGGCTGCCGCAGCGTGTGCCCTCGCTGCTGGACTGGGTGCTGAACAGCGCCGGCGCCCTGCTGGGCGCGCTGCTGGCCTGGGCCGCGGCGGGGCTGGGCCTGATCCGCCGCTGGCAGGCCACGCGCGAGCGCTGGCTGGAGCGTGGCCAGGGCGGCGCGCTGGCCCTGCTGCTGCTGTGGCCGGTGGCCCTGCTGTTTCCGGCGCCGGTGCCGCTGGGCCTGGGCCGCTGGGGCCCGGCCTTGACCGAAACCCTGGCCGACTGGCTGGACGACGTGGCCTGGGCCCAGCCGGCGGCCGACTGGCTGACCGCGGCGCCGGCGACCGCGGCCCGGCTGGCGCCGCCGGCCGAGGCCCTGGCGGTGCTGCTGGGCATGCTGGCGCCCTGCCTGCTGGCCTTTGCCTGCTCGCCGCGTGGCGGCCGGCGCCTGGCCTTCGTGGCCGGCGCCGGCGGGCTGGCGGCGGCCGGCACCACCTTGTCGACGGCGCTGAACTTCGGCCCCGACCATGCGCTGGCCTGGGCCACGCCGGCCCATCTGGCGGCCCTGGGCGCCGGCCTGGCGCTGGCCGTGGCGCTGGCCTGGCTGGGCCCGCGCGTGGCCGCGGCCCTGGCCCTGGTGGTGCTGAGCGGCCTGGTCGGCCTGGTGCACCAGGCGCCGGGTGATCCGTATTTCGCGCAAAGCCTGCAGGACTGGGAGCAGGGCCGCTTCATCCGCTTCCATGGCCTGGCACGCTGGCTGGGCTGGCTGTGGCCGTTTGCGGCCATGGCCTGGCTGCTGGCGCGGCTGGGCGCCGGCGGCGAGCGGCGCTGAATGGGGTCAACCCTAGAATTGCGCCATGAGCTATTACAAGCACCACCTGTTCGTCTGCCTGAACCAGCGCAGCAATGGCGAGGCCTGCTGCGCCGATCACGATGCCCAGGCGGCGTTCGACCATTGCAAGGCCCAGGTCAAGGCCGCCGGCCTGGCCGGGCCGGGCGGGGTGCGTGTCAACAAGGCCGGCTGCCTGGACCGCTGCGCCGGCGGGCCGGTGGCCGTGGTCTATCCCGAGGCCGTCTGGTACACCTTCGTCGACAAGAGCGACATCGACGAGATCGTCGAGTCGCACCTGAAGAACGGCCAGGTCGTCGAGCGCCTGGTGCTGCCGGCCGACGTCGGCCGCTGAGGCCGGGCCCCGGGGCTTGGCATGAACCGCGACACCCAGCTGATCAGCGTGGCCGGCCCGGCCGGGGCCATTGCCTGCGCCATCGACGAGCCGGCCGCCGACACCGGCCCGGCGCGCGGCGTGGCCGTGCTGTGCCATCCGCATCCGCTGCATGGCGGCACCATGGACAACAAGGTGGTGCAGACCCTGGCCCGCGCCGTGGTGGCCCTGGGCTGGCGCGCCGTGCGCTTCAATTTCCGCGGCGTCGGCGCCTCGGCCGGGGCCTATGACGAAGGCCGCGGCGAGACCGACGACGCCCTGGCGGTGATCGCCGCGTTGCGCCAGCCCGGCCAGCCGCTGCTGCTGGGCGGCTTTTCGTTCGGCAGCTTTGTCGCCGCCAGCGCCGCGGCGCGCCTGGCCCAGGCCGGCACGCCGGCCGCACGCCTGGTGCTGGTGGGCCCGGCGACCAGCCGCTTTGAGCTGCCGCCGGTGCCGGCCGACACCGTGGTCATCCACGGCGAGGCCGACGACGTGGTGCCGCTGCAGGCCACGCTGGACTGGGCCCGGCCCCAGGTGCTGCCGGTGACGGTGATCCCCGGCGTCGGCCATTTTTTCCACGGCCAGCTCACGCTGCTCAAGCAGCTGCTGGTGCAGGCGCTGCGCTGAGCGCAGCCGGCCTTTTTCCGGCGGCGGAACCCGCCGCCCGTTCTCCGACTCGCATCCCGATGAACCGACTTCTTGCTTTTGCACTGGCCCTGGCCATGTCCCTGGCCAGCCATGCCCAGGCCCCGCAGCCGCCCGAGATCGCCGCCAAGAGCTATCTGCTGTTCGACGTCACCGCCGACCAGGTGCTGGCCGAGCGCAATGCCGACCAGGCCGTCGACCCGGCCTCGCTGACCAAGCTGATGACCGCCTGGCTGGTGTTCGATGCGCTGAAGGCGAAGAAGCTGAGCCTGACCCAGACCCTGCCGGTGTCGGTGCGCGCCTGGAACGAGCGCAAGCTCGGCGGTTCGCTGATGTTCATCGACACCACGATGACGCCGACGGTCGATGAGCTGCTGCGCGGCATGATCATCGTCTCGGGCAACGACGCCGCGATCACGCTGGCCGAGGGCGTGGGCGGCTCGGTCGAGACCTTCGTCGGCATGATGAACCGCCAGGCCCAGGCCTGGGGCCTGAAGAACACGCAGTTCAAGAACCCCACCGGCATGTCCGAGGCCGGCCACCAGGCCTCGGCGCGTGACCTGGGCGTGATCGCCGCGCGCATCGTGCGCGACTTCCCGGAGCAGTACGCCACCTACTACGCCCAGCGCAACTACACCTACAACAAGATCAAGCAGGACAACCGCAACATGCTGCTGGGCCGCGATCCGGCGGTGGACGGCATGAAGACCGGCTACACCGAGGCCGCCGGCTACTGCCTGGTGGCCAGCGCCCAGCGTGATCTGCCCAATGGCAAGCGCCGCCTGGTCAGCGTGGTGCTGGGCACGGCCTCGCGCGAGGCCCGCGCCGCCGAAAGCCAGAAGCTGCTGAACTGGGGCTACACCGCCTGGGATGCGGTGCGCCTGTTCGAGGCCGGCACGCCGGCGGCCACGGTGCCTGTGTGGAAGGGCACGGCGCCCAGCGCCAAGCTGGGTGCGGCCGCCGCGCTGTACGTGGCCGTGCCGCGTGGCGAGGGCGACAAGCTGAAGACCGTGGTGCAGCGCACCGATCCGCTGGTCGCACCGCTGGCCCAGGGCCAGCGCGTGGGCACGCTGGAGGTCAGCACCGCCGGCGGCGCCAAGATCGCCAGCGTGCCCCTGGTGGTGCAGGAGGCCGTGCCGCAGGCCGGCATCCTGGGCCGGGCCTGGGATGCGATGCGGTTGTGGATCAAGTGAGGCGCGGCTAAGCTGGCCGCCATGCCGTCGCCGGAACCTCTGCCATGACCGCTGCCCTGCCCGACACCCTGTGCCACCTCAACGGTCGCCTGCTGCCGCTGCGCGAGGCCACGGTGCCGGTGATGGACCGCGGCTTTCTGTTCGGCGACGGCGTCTACGAGGGCATTCCGGTCTACGGCCGGCGGCTGTTCCGCTTTGACGAGCACATGGCCCGGCTGGACCGCAGCCTGGCCAAGCTGCGCATCGCCAATCCGCACGGCCGCGCTGAATGGCTGGCCCTGCTGCGCGAGCTGATCGCCGCCCAGCCGGCCGAGGACCAGTTTGTCTACCTGCAGGTCACGCGCGGCGTGGCGCCCAGCCGCGACCATGTGATGCCCGCCGGCCTGCCGCCCACGGTGTTTGCGATGAGCAATGCGGCGCGCCCGCCGTCGGCCGAGCAGCGCCACCAGGGCGTGGCCTGCATCACCGCGCGCGACTTCCGCTGGGAGCGTGGCGACATCAAGAGCATCAGCCTGCTGGGCAATGTGCTGGCGCGGCAGATGTCGGCCGACCAGGGCGCGGCCGAGACCATCCTGCTGCGCGACGGCTGGCTCACCGAGGCCGCGCACAGCAATGTCTGGATCGCCCACGAGGGTGCGCTGCTGGGCCCGCCCAAGAGCGAGCATGTGCTCGAAGGCATACGCTACGAGCTGCTGCGCGAGCTGTGCGAGGAAGTGGGCATTGCCTACAACCTGCGGCCCATCGCCGAGGCCGACCTGCGCGCCGCCGACGAGGTGCTGCTCAGCTCGTCGGGCAAGGAGGTGCTGCCGGTGACGCGCCTGGACGGCGAGCCGGTGGGCCATGGCGCGCTGCGTGGCAAGCCGGGGCCGGTGTATGCGCGGCTGTACGAGGCCTACCAGCGCGCCAAGCGCGAGCAAAGCGTCTGAGCCCGCCTGGCTTGAGCCGCGCCGCGCTGCCCCCATCTACCGCGGTTTGAAAGTTCCGCCATGACCGACTTCTCCCGTGACATCCCGCCCGAACAGTCGCTGATCGAATATCCCAGCGCCTTTCCGATCAAGGTCATGGGCCTGCATGTGGAAGGCTATGTCGAGGCCATCACCGCGGTGGCCCTGCAGTTCGACCCCGGCTTCGATCCGGCGACCATCGAGCACCGGCCCAGCAGCAGCGGCAAGTACCTGGGCCTGACCGTCACCGTCACCGCCACCAGCCGCGAGCAGCTCGACGAGCTGTACCGCACGCTGAGCACGCATCCGCTGGTCAAGGTGGTGCTGTGACCGGCGCATGCTGATCCGCAACCTGGGCCGCCAGCCCTATGCCCAGACGCTGGACGCGATGCGCGCCTTCACCGAGGCGCGCGACGAGGCCACGCCCGACCAGATCTGGCTGGTCGAGCACGATCCGGTGTTCACCCAGGGCGTGGCCGGCAAGGCCGAGCATGTGCTGGACGCCGGCGGCATCCCGGTCGTGCCCACCAACCGCGGCGGCCAGGTCACGTACCACGGCCCGGGCCAGGTGGTGGCCTATCCGCTGATCGACCTGCGACGCCTGGGCATCTACGTCAAGGAATACGTCTACCGCATCGAGTCGGCCGTGCTGCGCGTGCTGGCCGATGCTGGCGTCACCGGCCACCGCGTGGCCGGCGCGCCGGGCATCTACGTCAAGCTGGACGATCCCTTCGGCCACAGCGCGCTCACCGGCCCGCAGCCCGGCGGCGACCCGTTCCGCGGCCTGGGCAAGATCGCCGCGCTGGGCATCAAGATCAGCAACCACCGCAGCTACCACGGCGTGTCGCTGAACGTGGCCATGGACCTGTCGCCCTTTGCCCGCATCAACCCTTGCGGTTACGCAGGCTTGGCCACCATCGACCTGGCTACACTCGGCGTCCCCGCCGACGAGGCCGACTGGGCCCGCGTGGCCGAGCGGCTGGCCCAGCGCCTGGCGGCGCAGTTCGGGCCGCGATCCTGATCCATTTCCCCGCGAAAGCAATCCCGATGGCCACCGACAAGGTCGTGCACCAGGCGCAGGACGCGCCCACCTACGACGCCAGCGCCAAGCAAAAGGCCCAGGCCAAGACCGCGCGCATTCCGATCAAGATCGTGCCGGCCGAGGTGCTGAAAAAGCCCGACTGGATCCGCGTCAAGGCCGGCAGCCCCAGCACGCGCTTCTACGAGATCAAGCAGATCCTGCGCGAGCACAAGCTGCACACGGTGTGCGAAGAAGCCTCGTGCCCGAACATCGGCGAGTGCTTCGGCCATGGCACGGCCACCTTCATGATCATGGGCGACAAGTGCACGCGGCGCTGCCCGTTCTGCGACGTCGGCCATGGCCGGCCCGATCCGCTGGACGCCGCCGAGCCGGCCAACCTGGCCAAGACCATCGCCGCGCTGAAGCTGAAGTACGTGGTCATCACCAGCGTCGACCGCGACGACCTGCGCGACGGCGGTGCCGGCCACTTCGTCGAGTGCATCCGCCAGGTGCGCGAGCAGTCGCCGGCCACGCGCATCGAGATCCTGGTGCCCGACTTCCGCGGCCGCGACGACCGCGCGCTGGAGATCCTGAAGGCCGCGCCGCCGGACGTGATGAACCACAACCTGGAGACCGTGCCGCGCCTGTACAAGGAGGCGCGCCCGGGCTCCGACTACGCCTTCAGCCTGAACCTGCTGAAGAAGTTCAAGGCCCTGCACCCCGAGGTGCCGACCAAGAGCGGCCTGATGGTCGGCCTGGGCGAGACCGACGACGAGATCCTGGCGGTGATGCGCGAGATGCGCGCCCACCACATCGACATGCTCACCATCGGCCAGTACCTGGCGCCCAGCGGCCACCACCTGCCGGTGCGGCGCTATGTGCACCCGGACACCTTCAAGATGTTCGAGCGCGAGGCCCAGGCCATGGGCTTCACCCATGCGGCGGTGGGCGCGATGGTGCGCTCCAGCTACCACGCCGACCAGCAGGCGGCGGGCGCCGGCGTGGTCTGATCCGGCCCGGCCGCGGGCCGGGCGCCGGGGCTCAGGCCGGCTCGGCCAGCAGCTTGTCGACCAGGGCGTGCAGCGCCTCGAAGTCGGGCTTGCCGACGTAGCGCTTGACGATCTGGCCGCGCTTGTCGATCAGAAAGCTGGTCGGCGTCAGCTGCACCTCGCCAAAGCGCCGGGCAATCTCGCCGGTGTTGTCGATGGCCACGCCAAACGGCAGCTTGCGCGTCTCGGCAAAGCTGGCCACATAGGCCGGCGGGTCGTAGCTCATGGCCACGGCCAGCGTGTCGTAGCCCTTGCCCTGGTAGCGCTGGTGGGTGGCGACGATCTCGGGCATCTCGGCCACGCAGGTGGTGCAGCTGGTGGCCCAGAAGTTGACCAGGGTCACCTGGCCCTTGAAGCGCTCGGTGTTGAACTTCTGGCCGTTGAGCAGCGTGTAGTCGACCACCGGGGCGGCCTGGCGGGACTGGCTGCCACCCAGCAGCAGCCAGCCGGCGCCGGCGGCCACCAGCACGGCGGCGGCGGTGGCAAGATGGCGGCGGGAGATCGTCATGGAAACACCTTCGAAGCAGCGGCGTGAGTTTACGGGCGGTCTGCTGAGCCTGACCGCCGGGCTGGCGTTGCTGAGGGTGGACCCGGTTCGGGCCGCCGGGTTCAATGATGTGGACGCGGCCCAGGCCATGCGCACCGCGCTGGAACGTGGCGCGGTGGCCGCGGTGGCCCTGCTGGGCAAGCCCGACGGCTTTCTCGGCAACCCCGCGGTGCGCATCCCGCTGCCGGGCTTTCTGGACGATGCGGCCAAGCTGCTCAAGGCCACCGGCCAGCAAAAGCGCGTGGACGAACTGGTCACGGCGATGAACCGCGCCGCCGAGCAGGCCGTGCCCAAGGCCCAGGCCCTGCTGGTGAAGACCGCCAAGGCCGTGACCGTGCAGGACGCGGTGGCCATCGTGCGCGGCGGCGAGACCTCGGTCACCGACTTCTTCGCCGGCAAGACCCGGGCGCCGCTGACCGAGCAGTTCCTGCCCATCGTCACCCAGGCCACCGAGCGCGTGTCCCTGGCCGACAAGTACAACGCGGTGGCCGGCAAGGCCGCCAAGCTGGGCCTGCTGAAGGGCGACGACACCAACCTGCAGCGCTACGTCACCGGCAAGGCGCTGGACGGCCTGTTCCGCATCATCGGCGAGGAAGAAAAGAAGATCCGCCGCGATCCGCTGGGCACCGGCAGCGCCATCCTGAAGAAGGTGTTCGGCGGCTGAAGCGGCCGCCTCAGCGCCGCCGCGACAACTCCATCACCAGCACCGCCGGCAGGGTCTGGGCCAGGCCATCGGCGCCGACGCGGGCGCGGTCGGGCGCGATCTCGTAGTCCTGGCCGCTGGGCGCGATCTCGATCTGCGCCAGCGCCGGCGCCTGCTCGGCCAGCTGGCGGCGCAGCCCGTCCAGCGCGTCGCCGTCGAAGCCGGCCTCGTAGATCAGCACCTGCGGCAGGCCCTCGGCGCAGTAGTCGCGCGCCGCCGCCACGCTGGGCGCGTAGTCGATGAACAGGTCGTGGCCGCGCAGCGCCTCGCGCACCAGCTGGCGCAGCTCGCGCCGCCCGGCCAGCACCAGCACCTGGCTGCCGGCGACCAGGGCGCCGCCGCGGCCGCTGCCGGCCTGGCGGTCGCCGCCCTCGGCCTGTCCGTCCACCGCATGCGGAAACTCCAGCGTCAGCTGGCAATGCCGGGCGCCGCTGTCGCGCAGCACCAGCACGCCGGCCACATGGGCGGCGTACTGCATCAGCAGCCAGTCCAGCGTCTCCGGCGCGCTGTCGTCGGACAGGCCCGGCGCCGGATCGGCCGCGTCGGGCGCGGGCCGGCGCGGCTGGAAGCCGCAGCGCAGCCGGCCGCGCACCGGCCAGGGCTTCAGGTCCAGCACCCAGTCCACCGGCGAGGCCGATTGCGCCACGCACCAGTCGGCGGTGGCCCGCAGCAGCGTGTGGATCAGGCTGGCATCGCCCATCACCTGCAGCGCGCTCAGCTGCGGCCGGTGGCCGACGGCCCCCGGCTGGGCACTGGCGGCCTGCTCGGTGAGCACGGCGCGCAGCACCTGGTCCAGGGCCACGCGCTCCACGCCGGGGTGGGCCTGGCCGACGATGAAGCGCGCGATCTGCTGGCCGCGCAGGCCGGCGCGGCGTGCGCCGTCGATCTCGTCGCGCAGCGCGCGCAGGCCCTCGCGGTCGATGCTGCCGGTGGCCGCCAGCGCGCTGACGCGGTCCAGCGCCTGGGTTAGCGGCATCGCCACCTCGGCCGCCACGCGCGCCACCACCTCGCCCAGCGTCGGGTTCTCGGCGCCGCCTGTCGTGCCCAGGGGGGGGCTGGCGGCCGGGCCGTTGGCGGGGGGGAGGGCGTCGGGGCCGCTGGCGGCGGAAGGGGTCACGGCGGAGGGCCTGGGCTGGGGGCGGGGGCGGCAGAGGACTGGGGGCATGGCCGGCCCGGATAATGCGCCCGATGCCTTCCCATTCTGCGTGCAAGCCAGCCCCCTACCCACGCTCCGGGGGGGCCGTGCGGGCGGGCGGAAGGCGGGTGCTGGCCGGGCTGCTGGCCGGGTTGTCGGCCGCCTGCGCCCCGGCGCTGGACTGGCGCGAGCTGCGCCCGCCGGGCTGGGGCATCGCCGCCTCGCTGCCCTGCCGGCCCGCCACCCAGCAGCGCTCGGTGGAGCTGGCTGGCGCGCCGGTGGCCCTGGCGCTGTGGGCCTGCGATGCCGATGGCCATGTGTTTGCCCTGGCTTCGGCCGACCTGGCCGACCCGGCTCGCGTGGCGCCGGCCCTGCAGGCCCTGGGCGAGGCCGCGCGGCTGAACCTGGCCGCCCGCGTCGATGGCGACGCGCCGGCCCAGGTGCCCGGCATGACGCCGCAGGCGGCGGCGCGGCTGTGGCGGCTCAGCGGCCGCCGGCCGGACGGCCAGCCGCTGCGCGAGCAGGTGCTGGTGTTCGCCCACGGCACGCGGGTGTTCCAGGTCACGCTGATCGGCCCGCGTGCCGACGATGCGCTGGCGCGGCCGCTGTTCGACGCCTTGCGGGTGTTGCCATGAGTGCGCCCGTGGCGGCGCGGCAGGCGGTGCCGATGTTCCTGGCCTTTGCCTTCGCCTACTTCTTCTCGGCCCTGCTGCGCGCGGTGACGGCGACGCTGGCGCCGGTGTTCAGTGCCGAGCTGCAGCTGGCCGCGGCCGAGCTGGGCCTGCTGGCCGGCGCCTATTTCCTGGGCTTCTCGGCCATGCAGCTGCCGCTGGGCAGCGCGCTGGACCGCTGGGGCGCCAAGCGGGTGCTGCTGGCCTTTTTGTCGGTGGCGGTGCTGGGCTGCATGGCCTTTGCCGCGGCGCGCTCGCTGCCGCAGCTGCTGCTGGCCCGGCTGCTGATCGGCGTCGGCGTGGCCGCCTGCCTGATGGCACCGCTGACCTGCTTTCGCCACCGCCTGTCGGGCGCCGCCCAGCTGCGCGCCAATGCCTGGATGCTGATGACCGGCTCGCTGGGCATGCTGGCGTCCACGCTGCCGGTGCAGTGGCTGATGCCCGTGGTCGGCTGGCGCGGCCTGTTCTGGATCGTCGCCGTGCTGCTGCTGCTGGCGATGGCGTTGCTGGCCTGGGCCGTGCCGGCCGATGATCCGGTGGCGCCGCAGCCCGCGCCCGCGGACCCGGGCGCCGGCGGTTATGCCGAGGTCTTCCGCCATCCGGCCTTTGTGCGCCTGGCGCCGCTGGGCGCCGTGGCCTATGGCGGCATGGTGGCCCTGCAGTCGCTGTGGATCGGCCCCTGGCTGACCCAGGTGGGCGGCCTGGATGCCGCTGCCGCCGCCCAGGGCCTGTTTGTCGTCAATGCCGCGATGCTGTGTGCCTTCCTGGCCTGGGGCTGGGCCATGCCGCGCCTGCTGGCGCGGGGCTGGGCCGGCGAGCGGCTGATCCTGTTGACCTGGCCGGCCGGCGTGCTGGTGCTGGCCTGGATCGTCTGGCTGGGCCCGCAGGCCGGCGCCGCGCACTGGGCGCTGTGGTGCGTGTGCACCAGCGTGGTCTCGCTCAGCCAGCCGGCCGTGGGCCAGGCCTTTGCGCCGGCGCTGGCCGGCCGCGCGCTGTCGGCCTTCAATCTGATGATCTTCGCCGGCGTGTTTGCCCTGCAGTGGGGCATGGGCCTGGTCATCGACGCGCTGCGCGGCCTGGGCTGGTCCACGCTGCCGGCCTACCGCCTGGCCTTCGGCGGCTTTGCGCTGCTGTGCCTGGCCTGCTTCGGCTGGCTGCACTGGCGCTCGCGCGGCCCGCATGGGGTGGCTGACGCGGCGGTGGCGGACGCCGGTCGATAATGGCCGGGAGGACTTTGCAGTGCAGACCGGACTGTTCATCATCGCCCATGCCCCGCTGGCCAGCGCCCTGCGGGCCACGGCCCTGCACGCCTTTCCCGACAGCGGCGGCGCGATTGGCGTCTACGACGTGCCGCCGGGCGACGACACCGAGCGCTACCTGGCCGAGGCCGAGGCGGTGATTGCGGCGCTGGGCGCCGACGAGGTGCTGATCCTCACCGACAGCGTCGGCGCCACGCCCGGCAACCTGGCGGCCCAGCTGGTGCGGCGCGGCCGCCGCCGCGGGTTGGCCGGCGTCAACCTGGCCATGGTGTGGCGGGCGCTGAACTATGCCCAGCTGCCGCTGGACGTGCTGTGCGAGCGCGCGCGCGAAGGCGCCATCGCCGCCGTGCAGCCGCTGGCCACGCCGGCGCCGCAGAACCAGGCCCATCCACCGGCTCTAGCCCCTTCCGCCCATGCTTCGCTCCAATATCACCATCAGCAATAAGCTGGGCCTGCATGCCCGCGCCTCGGCCAAGCTCACCAAGCTGGCCGGTGGCTTTGCCTGCGAGGTCCATCTGTCGCGCAACGGCCGGCGCATCAATGCCAAGAGCATCATGGGCGTGATGATGCTGGCCGCCGGCCTGGGCAGCGAGGTGGAGATCGAGACCGATGGCGCCGACGAACAGGCGGCGATGACGGCCATCCGCGCCTTGATCGACGACAAGTTCGGCGAAGGCCAGTGAGCCGCCGCTGATGCGGCGGCCGGCGTGGCGGCGGTTCAGCCGTTGGCGTCGGCGCCCGGCCCCATGAAGTGCCGGCGGTAGCGCGCCGGCAACTCGTCCAGGCGCATCAGCAGCGGCAGGTCGGCGGTGTTGAAGTCCGGGTCCCAGGCCGGCGCGCCCAGCAGCTGGGCGCCGCAGCGCAGATAGCCCTTGATCAGCGGCGGAGTCTCGACCACCGCCTGCGGCTGGGCCAGACGTTCCACCGGCAGCGGCAGGCGCGGCGTGACGCGCAATGCGGCCGGTGCCAGATGGCGCTGCTGCAGCTGCAGCCACAGGCTGGCCGCGGCGTGGCCGCCATCGCGCATGCCCACGCTGGCGCAGCCGACCATGGTGCCCAGGCGGTTGCGCTGCATGAACTCGCCCAGCGCCGCCCACAGCGCCAGGATCACGCCGCCCTGGCGCCAGTCCGGCGCCACGCAGGAGCGGCCCAGCTCGACCATGTCGCCGCGCAGGCCGTCCAGCGCGCTCAGGTCGAACTCGCCGTCGCTGTACAGCCCGCCGGCCCGGCGTGCGCCGGCCGGTGTCAGCACGCGGTAGGTGCCGACCACGTGGTCCAGCGGCCGGCCGGCGCCGCCGACCTCGTCGTCATCGTGGCCGGCACAGACCAGCAGATGCTCGCAGTGCGCATCGAAGGCATCGACGTCGTGGCCCGCCGGCGCGCCGGGCGGCAGGCTCAGCCGCGCGCCCATCTCGTCGGCGAACACCGCATAACGCAGGCGCTGGGCGGCACGCACCTCGTCCAGATGGCGCGCCCAGCGCACGCTCAGCCGGGCTCCCGGCGGGGTGGCGGACGGCGTGGGCGCGGGCCGCGCATGCAGCACGGTTGTGGAGGTCGACAGCAGGGGCAGGTCCATGGCGACGGGCATCCGTTGGGGTGGCTCGGGTGTCTCGACAGCCACTGATGCTGGCGCCGCGGGGTGACCATCCGGTGAAGCCCCGATGACGCGGCCATGACCGGCCTGCCGCCGGCCCGGAGGCGGCTGCTACATTGGCGGCATGAGCATCCAGATGTTCGGCCTGCCCGTTTCGCGTGGCGTGGCCATCGGGCGGGCGGTGCTGGTTGATTCCAGCCGGGTGGATGTCGCGCACTACTTCATCGAGCCCGAGCGCGCCGAGGCCGAGGTGCAGCGCCTGCGCCAGGCCCGCGACACCGTGGCCCAGGAGCTGAGCACGCTGAAGAACGACCTGCCGGCCGAGGCCCCGCCCGAGCTGGCGGCCCTGCTCGACGTGCACCTGATGCTGCTGCACGACCCGATGATCGCCGACGCCCTGCGCCAGTGGATCGAGGTGCGCCACTACAACGCCGAATGGGCGGTGACGGCGCAGACCGAGGTGCTGGTGCGCCAGTTCGACGACATGGAGGACGCCTACCTGCGCGAGCGCAAGGCCGACATCGAGCAGGTCGCCGAGCGCCTGGTGCGTGCGCTGACGCGGGCCGATGGTGCGCTGGCGCACAACGCCGCGCTGCGTGACTTCGGCGGCGAAGACCCGCTGGTGCTGGTGGCCGACGACATCGCGCCAGCCGACATGCTGCAGTTCAAGGGCAGCGTGTTCACCGGCTTCGTCACCGACGTCGGCGGACGCACCTCGCACACCGCCATCGTGGCGCGCAGCCTGGACATCCCGGCCGTGGTCGGTGCGCGCGAGGCCAGCCGCCTGGTGCGCAACGACGACTGGATCATCATCGACGGCGACCATGGTGTGGTGCTGGTCAACCCCGCGCCCATCGTGCTGGAGGAGTACCGCTTCCGCCAGCGCCAGAGCGAGCTGGAGCGGGCGCGGCTGCACCGGCTGCGCCACACGCCGGCGGTCACGCTCGACGGCCAGCCGGTGGAACTGCTGGCCAACATCGAGCTGCCCGATGACGCCGCCGCGGCGCTGGAGGCCGGCGCGCTGGGCGTGGGCCTGTTCCGCACCGAGTTCCTGTTCATGAACCGCAACGGCCAGCTGCCCGACGAAGACGAGCAGTTCGAGGCCTACCGGGCCGCGGTCGAGGGCATGAAGGGCCTGCCGGTGACCATCCGCACCGTGGACATCGGTGCCGACAAGCCGCTGGACCGCATGTCGGTCAACGAGCTGCGCCACGAGCATGCGCTGAACCCGGCGCTGGGCCTGCGCGCCATCCGCTGGAGCCTGTCCGAACCGGGCATGTTCCGCCAGCAGCTGCGCGCCATGCTGCGCGCCAGCGCGTATGGCAAGGTGCGCATCCTGGTGCCGATGGTCGCTCACCGCAGCGAGATCCTGGCCGTGCTGGAGGCGCTGGCGCGTGCCAGGGCCCAGCTCAACGAAGCCGGCGTGCCCTATGCCGATGTCGACGTGGGCGCGATGGTCGAGGTGCCGGCCGCGGCGATGACCATGCCGCTGCTGCTGCAGCACTTCGACTTCGTCTCCATCGGCACCAACGACCTGATCCAGTACACGCTGGCCATCGACCGGGCCGACGAGTCCGTGGCCCATCTCTACGACCCCTGGCATCCGGCGGTGCTGCGCCTGATCGCGGATGTCATCACCGCCGCCAACCAGCGCGGCAAGCATGTCAGCGTCTGCGGCGAGATGGCCGGCGATCCCGTCTTCACCGAGCTGCTGCTGGGCATGGGCCTGCGCTCGCTGTCCATGCATCCCACCCAGGTGTCGGCGATCAAGCAGCGTGTGCTTCGCGCCGACGCCTCGCGCCTGGCCCGCTGGGTGCCGGCCGTGCTTGGCAGCCAGGATCCGGCCGCCGCCTGGATGCAGGGTGGTGCAGCCTCGATGGCCGGATCAGGCTGAGGTTGCCGCGCCAACGCCCTCGCGGCCTGGCGGCCGATCCCGCGGCGGCCCCGACGCGGACCGAGTGAGATTTTCCGGCCAGAGCTTGCGGGCGTCGAAAAGACCGTGCTAGACTGCAAGGCTTAGCTGAACGGAACTGCTCGCGGATCGCAAGCAGCTCAGTTCAACAAAGAGGTCTTCCGAGGGTTTACACGCATCGCTTGCGGTGACACAATCCTCGGCTCGCCAGGTGGTTGAGCGACGCAAGTCAATCGACAGCAGGGCAAGAAAGAAAGACCAAGCGGTTGACAAGGTTTTTAAACCGAATCATAATTCCGCTTCTTTGCTGATGACAAGTCAGCGCGCTGTAAAGCGAGTTCTTTAACAACACACAGCCGATAAGCGTGGGTGTTTGAAGGCGAGTGCGAATTGCCTGGTGGGTGAAACTACTGGGTAAGCCGCAAGGCTAATCAAATGCTCACGGTAGAGAAGTGAAGTTCAC
>JAGOPK010000034.1 GCA_017992055.1 Burkholderiaceae bacterium | reverse complement strand
GCGCCGCCGCTGGCCAAGGTGGTCTACGACCCGCAGCTGAATGTGCTGAAGAACGTGCTGGGCACCCACACCCGGGTGTCGCGGGTGCAGGGCGGCCAGCTCAAGGCCAAGCGCGAGATCCGCATTGCCGCGCTGTTCAAGGACGCGCCGGCCGATCTGCTGCGCATGATCGTCGTGCACGAGCTGGCGCATCTGAAGGAGCCCGAGCACGACCGCGCCTTCTATGCGCTGTGCCGGCACTTGGAGCCCGACTATGCCCAGCTGGAGTTCGACCTGCGGCTGTGGCTCACGGTGCGCGAGCTGCCGCCGGCCTGAGCCGGCCCGGCCCGGCGCTCACAGCGCCACGTCGTCGCCCGGCGCCTGCTGCAGGGCCTGCTGCACCAGGCTGCGGGTCAGCGGCGGCGCAAAGGTGGTGATGAAGTCGTAGACGTAGTCGCGCTGCCAGGTGCCGCGGCGGATGGCCAGGCGCGTCATGTTGGCGGCAAACAAATGGCGCGCGTCGATGGCGCGCAGGTGGCGGTCGCGCTCCTCGTCGAAGGCGATGGCCGCGACGATGCCCACGCCCAGGCCCAGCTCCACATAGGTCTTGATGACGTCGGCGTCCATCGCCACCAGCACCACCTCGGGCGCCAGCCCGGCGCGGGCAAAGGCCTGGTCGATGTGGGCGCGGCCGGTGTAGCCGGCCTCGTAGGTGACCAGCGGAAACTGCGCCAGCCGCTGCAGCGTCAGCTCCTGGCCGGCGGCGGCCTCGGCGGCCAGCGCATGGTCGGGCGGCACCACCACGGTGTGGGTCCAGCGGTAGCAGGGCAGGGCCAGCAGCGATTCGTACTCGGCCAGGGCCTCGGTGGCCACGCCGATGTCGGCCTCGCCATCCAGCAGCAGCCGCGCCACCTGCTGCGGCGAGCCCTGGTGCAGCTGCAGCTGCACGCCGGGATGGCTGGTGCGGAAGTCGCGCACCGCGGCCGGCAGCGCATAGCGCGCCTGCGAATGGGTGGCGGCGATGGTCAGCGTGCCCTCGCCGGCGCGGGCAAAGTCGGCCCCGGCACGCCGCAGGTTGTCGGCCTCCTGCAGCAGGCGCTCGACGATGGGCAGCACGGCCTCGCCGGGCGCGGTCAGGCCGGTCAGGCGCTTGCCGGCACGCACGAACAACTCGATGCCCAGCTCGTCCTCCAGCTCGCGGATCTGGCGGCTGACGCCCGGCTGCGAGGTGTGCAGCACCGCCGCCACCTCGGTCAGGTTGAAGCCCTGGCGCACGGCCTCGCGCACGCTGCGCAACTGCTGGAAGTTCACGGAAAGCCGTGGCGACGCCACCGGAGAGTCGGTCGAGAGCGGATTCTGCTGGGTGGTCATCGCAGGGCTAACGACCGTTTGAGACGTTTCTTATCTGATTTTTGCATAAGCAAGGCGCTTCCCTCGGCAGCAGCGGCCTGCCGGCCATGGCCTCCCGGCAAGGCACCGGCCAGACCCCGGCCGGTAGAATGCGCGGTTTTTTCGCCCCCGGATCATGAACGGCCTGGCGCCTCCCTCACCGCGCCTGCACCGCTCGGCACTGACCCGCCTGCTGGCGACCCTGGCCGAACCCGCAGCGCCTGCGGCCAGCATGGCAGCCGGCACAGCGCCTGGCTACATGCCCGTCAACAGCGCGGCCAGCGACGCAGACCGCCTGCCCACCGCACGGCTGGCCGCCTGGCTGGACTGGACCGACGCGATTGCGCTGTCCACCAGCCTGGGCAGCAGCGCAGCGGCCGGCACAGCGGATGTCGATGCCGCCGTGCTGGACGCGCTGCGTGGCGCCGCCGCCGACCTGCGTGCCCAGCTGGCGCAGAACCTGCTCGCCGATCCGGTGCTGGCGGCGATCGGCGGCGTGGTGCCGCGGCCGCTGCGCCGGGGTGGCGGCCGGGATGGTGGCCGGCCGGCGCCCATCGGTGGATCGGCCGCTTCGCCGGCCGCCACCGCCGCCGCGGCCGCCGCCGGCAGCGACTTCACGCCGCTGCGGCGCAGCCACCGCGCCCTGCAGCGTGCGCTGGACAACCCGCTGGCGGCACTGCGCCACAACACGCGCGAGGCCCTTGCCGCGGCCTCGCCGGCGCTGGCCCGGCTGGCGGCGCTGGACGGCGTGCTGGAACGTGCGCTGGCCGAGCGCGAGCGCCACCTGCTGGGCCAGGCCACGGTGCTGCTGGAGCAGCGCTACCACCGGCTGCGCCGGGCCGCCGCCGATGCCGCCAGCCCGCCGCCTCCCGGCAGCACGCCGGCCTGGCTGACCGGCTTCTGCCGCGAGCTGCAGGCCCTGCTGCATGCCGAACTGGACCTCAGACTGCAACCGATCGAAGCCATGATGACCGCCCTCCAAGCCCAGACCCACCGGCCGTCCAGCCCGGCGACCCGCAGCCGGGGGCCGCAATGAGCCGCCAGCGCCCGCCGGCCACCGGCCTGGTGGTGTTCGGCCTGGGCCTGGCCGCCCAGGCCTGGGTGGCCGCGGGCTATCTGGCCCAGCCGCTGGCCCTGGCCATGACCTTGCTGATCGCCGCGGCCTATGCGCTGGGCGGGCGCGAGCTGTGGCGCTTCCACGCCGGCACGCAGGCGCTGCGGCAGGGCGTGGACGAGCTGGACGCCAGCGCCGCGGCCGACGCTGGCGTCCAGGCCGGTGCCGAGGCCCTGCAGGCCTGGCTGCAGCGCCGGCCCGCCGCGCTGCGCCAGCCGCTGCGCCAGCGCATCGCCGGCCAGCGCGGCGCCCTGCCCGGCCTGGCGCTGACGCCGTCGCTGACCGGCCTGCTGGTGCTGCTGGGCATGCTGGGCACCTTTCTGGGCATGGTGGTGACGCTGGACGGCACGGCCCGCGCGCTGTCGGGCACGGCCGATCTGGCCGCGCTGCGCGCCGCCCTGCTGGCCCCGGTGCAGGGCCTGGGCCTGGCCTTCGGCTGCTCGATCGCCGGCGTCGCCGGCTCGGCGGCGCTGGGCCTGGTCTCGGCGCTGGCGCGGCGCGCCCGGCTGCAGGCGCTGCAGGCGCTGGATGTGCACCTGGCCGGCCAGCTGAGCGCCCATGGACCGCAGGGTGCCGAGCAGCAGCGCCAGGCCACGCTGCTGGCGCTGCAGACACAGAACGCCGCCGTCACCGCGGCCATGGGCACGGCGCTGACCGAGGTCATGCCGGCCCTGGTGGAACGCATCCACTCGCTGAGCCAGCAGGTCGACCAGCAGGGCCAGCGCCTGGCCGAGCGCCTGCTGGCCAACCAGCAGGACTTCCACCAGCAGGTGCATGCGGCCTATGGCGCGCTGTCGGGCTCGGTGGCCCAGGCGCTGCAAACCGCCGCCCGCGACAGCGCGCAGCAGACCGGCCAGACCCTGGGCCCGCTGCTGCAGTCCACGCTGGACGGCCTGGCCGAGCAGAGCGCCCAGCTGCAGCAGCACGCCGCACAGTCACTGCAGCAGCGCTTTGATGCGCTGGCCGACGGCCTGGACCGGCGCCTGGCCAGCCTGGACCAGCAGGCGGCCATGGCCCAGCAGGCGCTGGCCGAGCGCAGCGGCCAGCAGCTGGACCAGGTGTCGCAGCGCTTTGGCACGGCCATGGACGGACTGGGCCAGGCCCAGCAGCAGCTGCTGGACGGCCTGGGCCAGCAGGTCGGCCAGCTGTTGCAGCAGCACGGCCAGGCCGCCGCCGACCTGGCCCGCCAGGGCCGCGAGCAGGCCGCCCAGTGGCTGGCCGACAGCCAGGCGCAGACCCGCAGCTGGTTGGCCGACAGCCAGGCCCAGACCACCGCCTGGCTGGCCCACCACCAGGCCCAGGCCGCCGAGGCCCAGACCGGCCTGCAGCAGCAGGCCACGGCCCTGGTGCAGGGCCTGCAGCAGTCGCAGCAGCAGCTGCTGGCCACGCTGGAGCAGCGCGACGGCCAGCGCCAGGCGGCGCTGCAGCAGCAGCTGCTGGCACTCGGCAGCGAGCTGCAGCAGCGCTGGCAGCAGGCCGGCGAGACCAGCCTGGCCCAGCAGCAGCGGCTGCTGGCCGAGGTCAGCGCGCTGATGCAGGCCGCCACCGAGGCGCCACGCGCCGCGGCCGAGCTGATCGGCCCGCTGCGCCAGGCCCTGTCGGACAGCCTGGCGCGCGACACCGGCCTGCTCGACGAGCGGCGCCAGATCATGGACACGCTGACCCATCTGCTGCAGACGCTGAACCATGCGGCCACCGAGCAGCGCAGCGCCATCGATGCGCTGGTCGAGCAATCCGGCCAGCGCCTGGAGCAGCTGGGCCAGCGCTTCGACGCCACCGTCAGCGAAGGCGCCGAGCGCCTGGCCCAGGTCTCGGCCCAGGCCACCGCCGGCGCGGTGGAGATGGCCGCGCTGGGCGAGGCCTTCGGCAGCGCGGTGCAGCACTACGGCCAGGCCAGCGGCGAGCTGGTGGCCCAGCTGCAGCGCATCGAGGCGGCGCTGGGCCGCTCGATGGCGCGCAGCGACGAGCAGCTGGCCTACTACGTGGCCCAGGCGCGCGAGGTCATCGACCTGAGCCTGGCCTCGCAGCGCCAGATCGTCGACGACCTGCAGCGCCTGGCGCCGGCCGGCGCGGTTGAAACCGCCGAGGCCGCGTGATGGCGGCGCTGCACGGCTGGGCCGACGACGCCGACGCACACGACGACGGCGCGGACGACGCACAGTCCACGCCGGTGTGGGCCGCCTTCGGCGACCTGATGGCCGGCCTGCTGGGCGCCTTTGTGCTGCTGCTGGTGGCCGTGGTCGGCCTGCAACTGGAGTTCAGCAGCCGGCTCGAAGCCGAGCTGCAGCAGCGCCGCCAGGACGAGCAGCGCCTGCGCACGCTGGAGCAGGCCCTGGCCGCGCCGCTGGCCGAAGGCCGCGTGACCCTGGTCGACGGCCGCATCGGCATTGCCGGCAACGTGCTGTTTGCGCTCGGCTCCGACCAGCTGCAACCCGAGGGCCGCCAGCTGCTGGCCAGCCTGGCCGCACCGCTGGCCGGCTATCTGCAGGGCCGCGACGAGCTGCTGATGGTCAGCGGCTTCACCGACGACCGCGCGGTGCGCGACGGCAGCCGCCGCTTCGAGGACAACTGGGAGCTGTCGGCCCAGCGCGCGCTGACCGTGACGCGGGCGCTGATCGAGGCCGGCCTGCCGGCATCGTCGGTGTTTGCCGCGGCCTTCGGCGCCCAGCAGCCGGTGGCCTCGAATGCCGATGCCGGCGGCCGGGCAAAAAACCGCCGCGTCGAGATGGCGCCGGTGCCGCGTGGCCGGCAGGCGGCCTCCCAACCCACACGATGAGCGACGCCGGCGCCCTGCTGCAGCAACGGCTGGACGGCCTGCGCCAGCGTGGCGCGCCGCAGCGCCAGCCGCTGCTGTGGGGCCTGGCCGAGGCCCTGGCGCGCCGCGCCGCGCAGCAAAGCCCGGCGGTGCAGCAGCAGCTGCTGCCACGGCTGCAGCATTGGCTGCAGGCGCTGGAACTGGGCCTGGAGAGGCTGCCGGAGCCGGCGCCGCAGCCGCCCGCGGCCAGCGGCCTGGCGCCGCTGCTGCAGCAACTGACCGGCGCGGCCGACACCGCATCGCCGGCCACGGCCGCGGCGCCCGAACTCAAGGCCATGAGCCAGTCGCGCAGCACCTGGGCGCGGCTGCGCGTGGACCGCCAGCTGCAGCGCTCGCGCGCCAGCGTGCCGGCCCAGGCCGGGCCGCTGAACTCGCAGCGCCTGGTGCTGCAGACCTTGCAGACGTTGCGCCAGCTGTCGCCCGACTACCTGGATGCGCTGCTGCTGCAGCTGGATGCGCTGGCCTGGCTGGAATCCAGCCAGCAGTCCGCGCCAGCCGGCGAGGCCACGAACGCCGCGAACGGCGCACAGGCCGCGGCGCGCCGGCGCCCACGCAAGCCCGGCCTGCGCTGAACGCGCGGGGCATCGCGGTCATCGCCGCTTCATCGCCGTTTCACAGCCCGGTCACCGGCGCAGCCGATGCTGTGCCATGCCTTTGTCCGCCACCCGCCACGGCCTGGCCGCGCTGCTGGCGGCGCAGTTCCTGTCGGCGCTGGCCGACAACGCCCTGCTGATCGTCGCCATCGCCCTGCTGCAGGACCGCGGCCTGCCGCCCTGGTGGGCACCGCTGCTGAAGATCGGCTTCAACCTGGCCTATGTGCTGCTGGCGCCGCTGGTCGGCCCGCTGGCCGATGGCCGCTGCAAGGCACGCTGGATGGGCTGGATGAACGGCCTCAAGCTGGCCGGCGCCGGCGCCCTGCTGCTGGGCCTGGACCCAGTGGCCGCCTTTGCCATCGTCGGCCTGGGTGCGGCCGCCTATGCGCCGGCCAAGTACGGCCTGCTGACCGAGCTGGTGCCGCCGGCGCACCTGGTGCAGGCCAATGCCTGGCTGGAGGTGTCGGTGGTGGCGGCGGCCCTGCTGGGCGCGGTGCTGGGCGGGGCCCTGGTGCATCCGGCCCTGCTGCACAGCGCGCCGGCCCTGGCCCTGCAGCAGGGCCTGCAGGCCTGGCTGTCGCCGCTGCAGCTGTGGACCGGCGACCGCGTGGCGCCGGCCCTGGCCCTGCTGCTGCCGCTGTACGGCCTGGCCGGCCTGGCCAATCTGGCGGTGCCGGCCAGCGGCGCACGCTATCCGCAGACGGCGGCCCTGCATCCACGCGCGCTGTGGCGCGACTTCCGCAGCGCCAACCGCCGCCTGTGGGCCGATGGCGATGGCGGCCTGTCGCTGGCCGTGACCACGCTGTTCTGGGGCCTGGGCGCCACGCTGCAGCTGGCGGTGCTGCGCTGGTCGGAGCAGGTGCTGGGGCTGACGCTGTCGCAGGCCGCGCCGCTGCAGGCGGCCATCGGCCTGGGCGTGGTGCTGGGCGCCTGGGCCGCCGGCCGCTGGGTGCCGCTGGCGGCGGCGCGGCGCATGCTGGGCTGCGGCGTGCTGCTGGGCCTGCTGATGCCGCTGCTGGCGCAGCAGCGCAGCCTGCCGCTGGTGGCGGCGCTGCTGGTGCTGGCCGGCGCGGTGGGCGGCCTGATGGTGGTGCCGCTGAATGCGCTGCTGCAGCACCGCGGCCACCAGCTGCTGAGCGCCGGACGCTCCATTGCCGTGCAAGGCTTCAACGAGAATGCCAGCGTGCTGGCCATGCTGGGTGTCTATGCGCTGCTGCTGCACGCCGGGCTGGACATCGCCCGCATCATCACGCTGTTCGGCCTGGGCATTGCCGCGGCCATGGCCTGGCTGGCCTGGCGCGCACCCGGGGCCGCCGGCCGCGTCAGCGCCTGATCAGATCATCACCCGGCTGGCGCCGCCGGCGGTGGACCAGGCCGGCAGCCGCGCCTCGCCCATGGCCGACACCAGCGCATGCTCGAAGCGCGCGACGATGCCGTCCCAGCCCAGCGGCGCCGTGCCCTGGCGCGCGGCATGGGCCATGGCGGCGCGGCCGGCCACGTCGTCGGCCAGGGCCAGCAGGCCGGCCAGCCAGGCCTGGGAATCGCCCTGGCCGTTGGCATAGGGCGCCAGCAGGCCGTTGTGGCCCGAACGCACCAGCTGGCCAGCGGCCGCATGGTCGAAGGCCAGCACCGGCAGGCCGCTGGCCAGGGCCTCGGTGGTGACGTTGCCGAAGGTCTCGGTCAGGCTGGCAAAGGCGAACAGGTCGGCCGACGCATAGTGCGCGGCCAGATCGTGGCCTTGGCGCTGGCCGGCAAAGATCGCCTGCGGGCAGCGTGCGCGCAGTTCGGCCTCCATCGGCCCGCTGCCCACGAACACCAGCCGGGCCCGCGGCTGGCGCTGCAGCAGCGCCTGGTAGCCCTGCAGCAGCAGGGCCAGGTTCTTTTCCGGTGCCAGCCGGCCCACGCAGCAGATCACCAGGTCGTCCGGCGCCGCACCCCAGCTGGCGCGCAGCGCGGCGTCGCGGTGCTGCGGCGAGAAGCGCTCGGTGTCCACGCCGCGCGAGACCACGACCAGGCGCTGGAAGCCCAGCGTCGCCAGCTCGCGGCGCAGCGCATCGGTGGGCACCATGGTGCACTGCGTGTGGTTATGGAACTTGCGCAGATAGGCCATGATGGGCTTGTGCAGCCAGCCCACGCCGTAATGCCGGCTGTAGGCATGGAAGTTGGTGCGGAAGTCCGAGGCGATGGGCAGCTTCAGATGCCGCGCCGCCTGCAGCGCCGACCAGCCCAGCGGCCCCTCTGTTGCGATGTGCACCACGTCCGGCCGCTGCGCCGACCACAGCCGCACCAGCGCCCGCTTGCTGGGCACGCCCATGCGCAGATCGGGATAGCGTGGCACCGGCAGGCCGCGCATCAGCACCTCGTGCAGGCGCGGCCCGGCCTCGGCGCCGGCCGCAGCGCCGCCATCCACACCCTGGCGCGGCCGCACCAGCTGCAGCGCATGGCCACGCTGCTGCAGGCCCTCGACGATGCGCGCCAGGGTCACCGACACGCCGTTGACCTCGGGCGGCCAGGTCTCGGTGACGCAGGCCACGCGCAGCGAACGCCGCGCCGCCGGCAGTTGGTCGACGACGAAGGCGGGAAGTTCGGCAGCGGCACGCATGCCAAACATGCTGGGCCCGCCTTGCGACGCAGCGATGACAGCCCGCTGCCGTGACCTCAGACCCCCAGGTAGCGCCCCGGCCGGTGGTTCAGCGTCAGGATGGCGCCGATGGCCACCGCGCCCAGCACCGACTGCAGCACACGCTCGGCCGGCACCACCCACAGCGCGGCCAGCACCACCAGCACGTCCACGCCCATCTGCACCTGGCCGGCACGCCAGCCGCGCGACTGCTGCAGCCACTGCGCGACGATGTTCACGCCGCCCACGCTGGCGCGGTGGCGCAGCAGGGCCAGCAGGCCGAAGCCGATCAGAAAGCCGCCCAGCACCGAGGCCACCCAGGCATTGAGCAGCTCGAAGCGCACCACCCGCGGAGCCAGCGTGGTGCACAGCGACACCAGGGCCACGGCGGCAAAGCTCTTCAGCGTGAACTCGGGGCCCAGGCGCTGCCAGGCCAGGCCGAAGAACGGCAGGCTCAGCACAAAGAAGCAGGCGCCCAGGCCCCAGCCGGTGGCATAGCTGAGCAAGAACGCCACGCCGGCCACGCCGCCGGTGAGCAGGCCGGCATGGGCAAACATCACCAGGCCCAGCGCCACGAACAGGGCCCCGGCGATCAGCGCATGGCCGTCGTCGAGCCAGTTGTGGACCAGGCCACCGCGCGCGTCGTTTGAAGACATGCCCCGGCCAAGCACGCGGCATGCCCGCGGACGCCGCGCACCCGACAACTCAACCTGGCTGCCGGGTCGTGCGCAGATAGGGCTTGAGGGTCTTGAAGCCGGGGAAGCTCTGCTGCGCCTCCTCGTTGCTGACCGCGGTGGTGATGATCACGTCCTCGCCCGGCTTCCAGTTCACCGGCGTGGCCACCTTGTGCCTGGCGGTGAGCTGCATCGAATCCAGCACGCGCAGGATCTCGTCGAAGTTGCGGCCGGTGGTCATCGGATAGGTCAGCATCAGCTTGATCTTCTTGTCCGGCCCGACGATGAACACCGAGCGCACCGTGGCATTGGTGGCGGCCGTGCGGCCCTCGCTGCTGCCGGGCTCGTCGGCCGGCAGCATGTTGTAGAGCTTGGCCACGGCCAGGTCGTGGTCGCCGATCATCGGGTACCGGGGCAGGTGGCCCTGGGTCTCCTCGATGTCCAGCGCCCATTTGTGGTGCTGGTCCACCGGGTCCACGCTCAGGCCGATCAGCTTGGCATTGCGCCGCGTGAACTCGGGCTCGATGCCGGCCATATAGCCCAGCTCGGTGGTGCACACCGGCGTGAAGTCCTTGGGATGCGAGAACAGGATGGCCCAGCTGTCGCCGATCCAGTCATGAAAGCGGATGGGGCCCTGGGTGGTCTGGGCGCTGAAGTCGGGGGCGATGTCGTTGATGCGCAGGCACATGGTGGTGGTTCCTTGGACAGGGGAAGGGGGTGGATGCAGCTGCAGGGGCCGCGCTCAGCCGCGCCGCCGCAGGCCCAGCCAGCCGATCAGGCCCAGGCCGGCCAGCATCAGCGCATGGCTCTGCGGCTCGGGCACGGCCGACACGGCAAAGCTGGCACCGTTGACACGCACCTGGGCGTCGAAGTGCAGCTCGCTCAGCGCCAGATCGCCGAGGTTGGAATAGCCCACGCTCAGCGCCTGGTCCAGGCGGGCCGAGCGCGGCAGGTACTGGCCGCTGACCGGATCGAACAGCTGGGTGTTGTCGACGTCCAGGAACAGCTGGCTCTGCAGCGGCGCACCGCCGCTGGCATCGGCGATGCTGAAGCCGGCCAGCGCATTGGCCGACGCGTAGTTGTCCGAGTCCAGGCCCGGCACATCCACGTAGCCGCTGCCCACCGCCGCCAGCAGGCTGGCCTGGCCCGAGAACTCCACCCGGGTGCGCGCCGACAGCGAGAAGCCCAGGCCCACATCGGCATCGTTGAGCAGGCCCACGCCGCCAAAGCCGGCCAGCATGCCGGTGCCGGGCGTGCCGGCAATGCCCAGCGTGCTGCCGCCGCTGCTGATGTCGCCGATCAGCCAGCTGCCGGCGCCGAACACCGTCTGCGTCAGGCTGCCGGTGCTGCCGCCCACCATCACGTCGGCGCCGCCGCCGGGCAGGCTGCGGCCCTGGGCCACCAGGTTGAAGGCGGCGCTGGCACTCTCGCCGCGGTAGAGGTTGACGGCCTGGCTGGTATCGAACACCGTCACATAGCTGAAGGCCTGGCCGGCAAAGCTGATCCAGGGCGTGATGCCGTCGTCGGCGTCCAGGTCGATCAGGGTCAGCGTGATGCCGCTGAGCGTGGCCGTGGCCTGGGCCTGGGTGGCGGCCAGCGCCGGTGGCGACGCCAGGCTGGCGGCCAGCAGGCCGGCGGTGGCGGCGAGAAGGGGAA
>JAGOPK010000009.1 GCA_017992055.1 Burkholderiaceae bacterium | reverse complement strand
TCAACCAGGAGGGCCTCAACCCGACCAGCGAATAGACTTATCCACAGATGGCTGTCTCCAAGACAGCCTCCCGCCCCTGGTCAAATTTCAATCGGCGCGGGTGGTCAAATTTCGGTCGGCGCCAACAAGCGAGCACCGAGGCCCGGAGCAGCAGCGGGACGTCCAGCGCCTCCTGGGGCGCTGCATGCTGCGTCTGCAGCAGTACGAGCGCTTGATGAAGAGCATCTTGGCGCACCACGAGTTGGCGGGCCCGGTGGAGACCTTGGAGGCGCAGCGGGCGGCGCGCGTGGAGAAGCTCGCCGACAAGACCCTGGGCACCCTCGTCAAGGTGTTGTTCGATTCCTATGCCGTTGCTGACGGGTACGAGCGCGACCTGCTGCCCGATGACACAACGCCCACCGACCGCGCGTCGATGGCGGTCAGCCACCGCCTCACCATGGAGCCTGAACGACTGGCGGAGACCAAGGCTGCGGTGGAGGAACTGGTGGCCATGCGCAACCAGCTCGTGCACCACCTCATCGAGCAGTTCGACTTGTGGAGCGAAGACGGCTGTGCAGCCGCCATGGAGCACCTTGAGGGGTGCTATGCACGTATCGACCATCACCACCGCGAGTTGGTGGCCTGGGCCGACGGCATGGAGCAGGCACGCGCATTGATGGCGTCCTTCGCACAGACCGAGGTGTTCCACGACCTAATGGTGAACGGCATCGCGCCGGATGGCAGCTTCAGCTGGCGCTCAGCTGGCATCGTCCGGGTGCTGAGACAGGCGGCCAAGGAGCTCTCTGAGGACGGCTGGACGAGTCTGGAGCGGGCCCGGAGATGGATGGAAGTGGCCCACCCTGAGCAGACGCCCTCCAAGTACGGTTGCCGGACGTGGCCGCAGGTACTCACCGAGAGCCGTCAGTTCGACCTGGCTTACCGGGTGGGTGAGGACGGTCGCAAGGCGGCGTGGTTTCGCCTGCGGTCTAGGACTTGAACTCGGACGGCGGGGGCGTTGCTACACGCTCTGCCCCGGCACATGCTTCGGCCCTAGGCTGGAGGGCGTCCGTAGGTCTCGATTTGATAGCGCAAGTGATAGCGCATCGACCTTCGAACGGGCTCGATTCGGTTCGGATGATTTCGGACCGCTTCGGCTAAGTTGTTGATATGATTGAACTTCTGGTGACGGGTCAACCCCCCTCACGGGGCCTTAGTCGCCGCTGTTAATCCGTAGGTCCCTGGTTCGAGCCCAGGTCGGGGAGCCAAAAGTAGTCAAAGCAAAAAAGCCTTCTTCGGAAGGCTTTTTTGCTTTCCGGCTTCCAAACAGATTGGAGCCAGAGGCGCGAGCCGTCCGATGGACCTGCCCGCCACCAGCCCTCTCCCCGGCGACTTCCTGATCGCTGCGCCGCCGCGGCCACTCCCCCGATGCCCGCATGCCCATCCGAGCATGGGCTCCGGCCAGTTGTCACAGATCCGGCCGCTGGTGATCGATCCTCCCCGCAATCGGTGCTTTACAAGATCAGCACACTGCTATAGTGGTCGTTTACAAGATCGATCCGCGCGGAGGTTATCCCATGGGCAAGAAGCTGGTGCAGGCACGTTTTTCACGGTGGAGTCTGCGCCTCGGTACTGATTCGGCCTTGACTGGGCTGGGCTTGCTGTTTGCCCTTTCGCTCGTTCATCAACAGGCAGCCGCCGAGACGCAGGGCGACGCTGCGGCCAAGGCGCTGGACGGTGGCTCGACGGCCACCGACTCGCCGGACGAGATCGAGGCCGTGCGTGCAGCTGTTGCACAGTTGCGCGAGCTCTACCCGGACATTGCCGACCAGCTGTTCGCAGCCGAGTCCGATGCCGCATCGCCGGGCGATATCTCCGCCGCGGCCCTGCTGGAGCAGATTGAAGCGCTGGTGGCATCGGGATACATCGACGCCGAACAGGCGGCGAGCCTGAAGGCGGCCCTGCAAGCCATGGACGGCGCCGACGCCGCGGCCGATCCGTCGGCTGCGATCGATGGCGACGCGGCGGCGACGGTCGGCGAATCGAGCTACCTTGTGGCCCAGGCCACGCCGCCTGCCGGCAGCGCCAGCGGCACCTCCGCGACAGCGGCGGCGCCGGCGGCCGAAGCCGCGCTGGATCTGTCGGTCGTTCTGCCGGCGCTGGCCGCCGGTGCCGTGGTCGTGGCGGCCATGTCCGACGACGATGACGACACCTCGCCCCCGAGTGCGCCGGGCGTGGCGCTGGCGGTCGACAGCGGGAAGTCCGCCACCGACCTGATCACCAACAACGGCCAGGTCGTGGTCAGCGGACTGGAGTCCGGGGCCAGCTGGCAGTACAGCACCGACGCCGGTGCGCACTGGACCAACGGCACCGGCACCGGCTTCACGCTGGCCGCGGGCAGCTATGTCGCCGGCGCGATCCTGGTGCGCCAGACCGATGCGTCGGGCAATGTCAGCACGAGCGGGAGCTTTGCCTCTGCGGTGACGGTGGATGCCAGCTCGGCAGCGCCCGGCCTGGGTCTGGCCGTGGACACCGGCACCTCGGCCACCGACCGCACGACCAGCAACGGCCAGGTCAATGTGACCGGGCTGGAGACCGGCGCCAGCTGGCAGTTCAGCACCGATGGCGGCGCCACCTGGGCCAATGGCACGGGCACCAGTTTCGTCGTTGCCGCCGGCAGCTATGCGGCCAATGCAATCCAGGTCCGGCAGACCGACGTCGCCGGAAACACCAGCACGGCCGCCAGTCTGGGCTCGCTGACAGTGGACACGGCGGCGGCAGCGCCGGGCCTGTCGCTGGCGGCAGACAACGGCCAGTCCACCAGCGACGGCCTGACCAACAACGGCCTGATGTCGGTCAGTGGCCTGGAGCCCGGCTCGAGCTGGGAGTTCAGCACCAACGGCGGCGTCAGCTGGACCGCTGGCACCGGCAGCAGCTTCAGCCTGGCGGCGGGCAGCTATGCGGCCAATGCCGTCCAGGTGCGCCAGACCGATGCCGCCGGCAATGTCAGCGCCGTGGCCAGCCAGGCTTCGGCGATCACGGTCGACACCACGGCGCCCGTGCTCGTCGCCATGACGACCACCGGCAACAGCAATTCGGTGGCCCTGACCTACGACAGTGCGCTCGATGACGCGCATGGGGCCGGTGCCGGACAGTTTGTCGTCACGATCAATGGCGTGGCGGTGGCCGTCAGCGCCGTGGCCACTGCGGGTTCGGTGGTCACGCTGACCCTGGCCCAGACCGTGGCCAGGGGCGATACGGTGTCCGTCCGGTACACCGACCCCAGTGCCAACGACGACAGCAGCGGCATGGTCCAGGACGCGGCCGGCAACGACGCCGTCTCGATGGTGACCGGCAAGGCCGCCGACGGCTATGTGCGCGGCGCCCAGGTCTATGCCGACTTCAACGGCAACGGCCAGACCGATGCCGGGGAACTGCTGGCAGGCGTGGTGACCGATGCCGCCGGCAACTTCTTCCTGCCCGCCAGCGTCACGGTGCCGATCATCATCAAGGGCGGCGTCAACATCGACACCGGCGTGCCCAACACCCTGGTGATGAAGGCCCCGGCGGGCGCGTCGATGGTCTCGCCGCTGACGACGCTGCTGCAGACCTTCCTGGAATCCAATCCTGGTGCCAGTGTGGCCACGGCCAACAGCGCCGTGCTGCAGGCCCTGGGCCTGCCGACCAACGTCAATCTGGCCAGCTTCGACCCGCTGGCGGCGCTGGAGGCCGATCCCAGCAGCCCGGCGGCACTGGCGGTGCAGAAGGCCGCGGCCCAGATCGCCACCATCGTGGCCCTGGCGTCGGAAGGTGGCAATGCCGACGCGGTTGGCAGCGCGGTGCTCGGCAGCCTGGTCGATCTGGTGGAAGCCAACGCCGCCGGCGGCAGCGCCATCAACCTGGCCGACAGCGGCACGCTGACCAGCATCTTGTCGACATCGGGCAGCACCACCGACGTCGCGGCCATCCAGTCGGTGACCAACGCCATTGCCACGGCCACCACGATCGACAACGTCTCCAATGCCCAGGGTTCGGCGCTGGACAAGGTCGCCCCGACGGCACCGGTGGTCAGCATCGTGCCGTCGACCGACGGCGCAGCGGTCATCAAGATCAGCTTCGACACCCAGGCCCTGGACGGCAGTGCCGCCGTGGCCGGCAACACCCTGACGCTGCTGATCAACGGGGTCAGCATGTCCCATGTGCTGACCGCCGACGACATCGCCGCGGGCCATGTGATCGCCGAGGGTGTGGCCTGGGCACAAGCCAATCAGATCAGTGCCACGCTGGTGGACAACGCGGGCAATCCCTCGCCGGTCAGCAATGTCGAAAGCGCGACCGCGTTGAGCCTGCTGCACCGGTCGGACATCCTGTCGGTGACCTTGGTCGGCCAGACCAGCTTCAACTTCAGTGCCGCCGATTACTCCAGCCATGAGGCCGTGCTGGGCAAGATCGCCAACCCGCCCGAAGACTATTCAATCAGTGTCGCCGGCGTCGTCGGCGACCAGGCCCTGCAGATTGCCAGCCAGGACAACGTCGACCTGGTGCAACTGCTGCCCGGCCAGGCATTTGATCTGACGGCCAGCGAATTCGACAGCGCCGCCGAAGCGTTTGCAAAGTTCAGCAACCCCGCCAGTGACTACACGGTCACGGTGCATGTGCCCACCGATGCCACGGCGCAGCAGGTGGTGGCCCTGGGCAATGGCAACGGGCTGATCGACATCCTGGACCTGGACAGCGATGCACTCGGCCTGAGCGATGCGCAGGCCTCGGCCCTGGTGCAGCAGGGTGTGCAGTTCGCCACCAACGACACCGGCGTGTCCGTGCAGGCCGCCGGCACCCACCTGCAGACCAGCCTGTCCGATCTGCAGAAACTGGGGGTCGATTCCCTCAACGTGGCCGGCCTGAGCGGCACCCTGGGCATTGCCGTCGGCGACGGCGAGGTCGATCTGGGTGATCTGCCCACGGTGTCCGCCCACAGCGGTCTGGTGGTGGCGCTGGAACTGCAAGATCCCGAAGCCTTTGTCGATGTCAGTGCCGACGAGGTGCGGGCCGCAGCCATGGCGCTGAAGGGGGCCGGCTTCGACGCCGTGGCCGCCGCCGACGGCAGCCTGACGCTGGATTCGTCGATCGTCCAGGCGGTTCACCAAGGTGGCCTGGTGTTTGAGGCCGGCAGCGACATCACGATGAAGGTCGAGTCGGCGGCCGAAGCCACGGTGCTGGCGGCACTCGGCAGCCCGAACTCCCCGCAGGACATCGATCGGGTCGACCTGGTCGACAACGCCGTCGAACTCAGCGATGCGCAGGCTGCGGCGCTGGTGCAGGCCGGCGTGCAGTTCGCCACCGACGACACCGGCGTGTCCGTGCATGCGCAGCCGCAATCGGCTGCCGGCACGCAGTTGCAGACCAGCTTGTCCGATCTGCAGAAGCTCGGTGTCGACAGCATCAGCCTGGCCGGCCTGACCGGTGCCGTGGGCATCGCCGTTGGCGATGGCGAACTCGACTTCGCCAAGCTGCCGGAGATCACCAACCACGGCAATGCGCTGGCGGGCCTGGTGATTCCGGACGACGCCATCGACAGCAGCACCACGCCGGCCGAGTTGCTGGCCGATGCAACGGCGCTGCACGATGCCGGCTTCGACATGCTGATGGCCGCCGATGGCAGCCTGACGCTGGACTCGGCGCAGGTCAAGGCCATCCACGATGCCGGCCTGGTCCTGGACCCGTCCGACCAAGTCACGATGGCGATCCGGTCCGGCGCGGAAACCACGGTGATGAGCACCCTGGTCGGCAACATCGATGCCGGCCGCTACCCGCATGACCTCGATGTGCTGGATGTGCTGGACAACGCCATCAACATCAGCGACCAGCAGGCCGCCTCGCTGGTGGAAGCCGGCCTGCAGTTCGCCGCCAACGACGTGGTGGCCGTGCATGCCGCCGGCACCCATCTGCAGACCGGTCTGACCGGGCTGCAGCAGCTGGGCGTCGACGCGGTGCACACCGCCGCCGGTGCCGACAAGCTGGTCGTGGCCCTGGGCGAAGGCTCGCTGGATGATACGCAGCCGGTGCCGGTGTTCGACAGCGAGGATCACGTCGTCCTGGCCGTTCGTGACAACCAGCTCGGCGGCCTGATCGCCGAGCTGAGAAACGGCGATCAGTCCGGCAGCGGCAACGACGCCAACATCGACGAGTTGCGGGTGGTGCTGCGCGATTCGCTGGGCAGCTCGGGCCTCGATGCCGGCGTGCTGGATCCATCGCTGTACGGTGCCAACGGTGTCTTTGACGGCCTGCAACTGGTGGCGTCCAACGTCAACCTGTCCGAGGTCACGCTGGGCATGGTGCTCGACGCCGCCGACGGCAGCGCCGATCCGCTGAAGACGCTGACCGGCCACGATCTGGTGGCGGCGCTGCAGGCGGCTGGCATCACCGACATCCACATCGACGCGGGAACCCGCTTCACGGTGGCCGACAGCGATCTGCAGGCGCTGCTGGATGCCGGACTGGTGAGCGCCGACCGGGACGCCGAGGTGTCGGTGAGCAATGCCGACGCGATGTCGGATGTCTCGCTGGCGCAACTGGCCGCCATCGGTGCCGACCATGTCGGCTCGGCGGGCGCCGACCTGCAGCTGCAGGCGGGCGTGGGCGACTATGCGGGCACCGCCGATCTCGAAGCCAAGCTCGCCCAGTTGCTGGAATCGTTCAAGGACGACAACGGCGCGATCAAGCCGGTCTTCAGCCAGTCGCCCGGGCAGACGGTGGAACTGGTCATCGGCGGCGATGCGGGTTCGTCTGCGCCTCCGCTGGCCTCCGACCTGTTCGAGCAGCTCAAGCTGCTGGGCATCGACGATGTGCTGGACGAGCATGGGCATTCGCTCAAGCCGCCTGCGCCCTGATTGTTGAGCCCTGCCTCACCGTCCAAGTCGCAAGACCTGGACGGTGAGGCCGTTTTCTGATCGCCCCGTCTGCGAAGGCGCCACGTTCGATGCTGCACCATGTGCTGGGATTCCGCTGGAAGACTGAGGCCGGCGCGGCCAATCCGCTGCGCGATGTGCTTCAGCAATGCCGGCGGGCGTTCTGGCTGACCGGACTGCTGACCGCCTTCATCGAAGTGCTGTCCGTCGCGCCGGTGCTGTACATGATGAGCATGTTCGACCGGGTGATGAGCAGCCGCAGCGAGGTGACCCTGGTGTCGCTGACGGTGCTGATCCTGGCCATCTACCTGTTCTGGTCGACGATGGAATGGATCCGCTCCCGGCTGATGGTGCGCATCTCCATGCGCGTCGACTGGGACCTGGCCTCCGCCACCTTCGATGCGGCCTTCCGGCGCTACGTGGGCCGGCGCAAGGTCAATGTGCACCAGGTGCTGGGCGATCTGCTGCAGGTGCGGCAGTTCCTGACCGGCCAGTCCATGCTGGCCATCATGAGCGCACCGTTTGCGCTGCTGTTCATGGTGGTGGGCGGGCTGTTCCACCCGCACCTGGCGATCTTCATCTTCGTCGCCTCGGCCCTGCTGGTGGTGGCCAGCATCATGACCAAGCAGGTCACGACGCCGCTGCTGCGCGAGGCCAACGATGCCAAGGACGAGTCCAACCGCATGGCGGCGCAGAGCCTGCAGCATGCCGAGACGGCGCTGGCCCTGGGCATGCAGACCCACATCCGCCGGCGCTGGTATGGCCGGCACCAGGCCTATCTGGGCCTGCAGGCCAATGCCAGCGAAGCCGCCGGCGTGATGGGAGGCCTGACGGGCTTTCTGCAGAAGGCCTTTCCCTCGCTGCAGATCGCCCTGGGCGTCTATCTGGCCATCGGCGGGCTGATCACCGGCGGCATGGTGATGGCCGCCACGCTGCTGATCAGCAAGGCCGTGGCACCGATCCAGAAGCTGATCGCCAACTGGAGCGAGATCGTCAACGCCCGCCAGTCGTTCGAGCGGCTGGAGCAGTTGCTGGCCGACGACGAGGTGCACCAGGACCGCTTGTCGCTGCCGCCACTGAAGGGCCGCTTGCTGGTCGAGCATGCCTGCGCCATGCCCAGCGGCGCGCGCCGTCCGGTGCTCGACGACATCAGCTTCACGATGATGCCGGGCGAGGTCACGGCCATCGTCGGGCCGAGCGCGGCGGGCAAGTCCTCGCTGATCCGCCTGCTGGTGGGCATCTGGCATCCGGTCTCGGGCTCGGTGCGCCTGGATGGCGCCAGCGTCGCCGACTGGGTGCGCAACGACCTGGGCCTGCAAATGGGCTATGTGGCGCAGGACGTGGCCTTTCTCGAAGGCACGGTGGCCGAGAACATCGCCCGGCTGGGCGAGGTCGACGCCGACAAGGTGGTCATGGCCGCCAAGCTGGCCGGCATGCACGACACCATCCTCGGCTTTCCCATGGGCTATGAAACCGTGCTGGGCGAGGCCGGCCATGCCCTGACCGGCGGCCAGCGCCAGCGCCTGGCCCTGGCGCGCGCGCTGTACGGTTCGCCCAAGTACCTGGTGATGGACGAGCCCAATGCGGCGCTGGACGATGCCAGCGAGCGCCATCTGGTGATGCTGATCAAGGCCCTGAAGAACGCCGGCACCACGGTCATCTTCAGCACCCACAGGCCGGGCCTGATTGCCGCGGCCGACAATCTGCTGGTGCTGTCCAATGGCCGGCAGGTCGGCTATGGGCCGGTGGCCAGCATGCTGGCCGCCGTGCAGCCGCCGGCCGCGCCCACGCAGGCGGGAGCGCCAACGTGACGCAAGAGTTCGAGCCTGGGGCCGCCGAGGCCTCGCCCGCCCCCGCTGCGCCATCCCGCCGCCGCGGATGGCTGAGCCAGTTCAATCCCTACAACCCCGATCAGCTCGAACGCGACGGCCTGAAGGCCATCCGGCTGGAAGAGGCCGACAGCAAGCGCACCTTTCTGTGGGTGGTGCTGCTGAGCTTTGCGCTGTTCATGGCCTGGGCGGCCTTTGCCCCGCTGGACGCCGGAGTCAGCGTCAGCGGCAGCGTGGTGGTGATGGGCAGCCGCAAATCCGTGCAGCATCCGGCAGGCGGCGTGGTGACGGCAATCTCGGTGCGCGAAGGCGATCTGGTCAAGCAGGGCGACGTGCTGCTGAAGATCAATCCGCTGAACACGGCGGCCAGCCTGGCCAGTGCCGAGATCGACTACATCAATGCACTGGCCACCGAGTCGCGCCTGGAGGCCGAGCGCGGTGCCGCCGCAAAGATCCAATGGCTGAGCGAACTGGCCGGACTGGCCCAGGACCCGCGTGTGCAGGAGGCCAAGGCCCTGCAGACCCGGCTGTTCGAATCGCGGCGGCGTGAGTTCGACGACCAGCAGCGCATTCTTCAGGAGCAACTGGTCGGGCTGCGGGCGCAGCGCGCCGAGCTGATGAAGGTGCAGGCCCTGCGCAAGGAGCAGTTGGCGGTGCTGAGCACCGAGGCGAACAACAACCGCGACCTGGCCAACGAAGGCTACATTCCGCGCAGCCGGGCCAACGAGGTGGAGCGCACCCGCTCGGAGATGCTGTCCAGCCTGTCCAACGTGGCCAGCGAGGTGGCGCGCAACGAGTCGTCCATCACCGCCACCCGGCTGCAGCTGGTGCAGCAGCAGTCCGCCTACCGCAAGGAGGCCGACACGCAGCTGGCCGAGGTGCAGAAGAACCGCAAGTCGATCCAGAGCAAGCTCGATGCACTGCGCTTCGAGCTGAGCCTGACCGACATCCGGGCGCCGGTCGATGGCTCGGTGGTCGGGCTGAAGGCCAACACCGTGGGCGGCGTGATCCAGAGCGGCCAGGTGCTGATGGAGATCGTGCCCCGGGACGGCCGGCTGATCGTCGAGGCCCAGGTGCCGCCGCAGTCGATCGACAAGGTGCGGGTGGGCCAGGAGGCCGACATCCGCTTCAGCGCTTTCAACCTCAACACCACGCCCATCGTGCCCGGCAAGGTCAACCTGGTCGGCGCCGACAAGCTGACCAGCACCAACCCGCAGCAGGGCGAGTACTACCTGGCCCAGGTCGAGACCACCGCCGAAGGGCTCAAGCTGCTCGGCGACCGGGTGGTGCAGCCCGGCATGCCGGTGGAGGTGATCTTCAAGACCGGTGAGCGCAGCTTCCTCAGCTACCTGATCAAGCCGCTGACCGACCGCTTTGCACGGTCCTTCAAGGACTAGCCCGATGCCGCGCCCGCTCCTGCCCCCATCCTTGCGCCTGCTCGCGGCGGTGCCGCTGCTCGGCCTGTCCTGGACCGCGCAGGCCGGCGCGCTGAACGACGCCCTGGCGCTGGCCCGGCAGCATGACCCGCAGTTCCTGCAGGCCGTGGCCGAGCGCGGCGTCAACCGCATCCAGGCCCAGGCGGCCGGCGCCGCCTACTATCCCCAGGCCCAGGTCAGCTACAACCAGAACGACAGCGAAACCAAGCCGCGCCAGACCTATACCCTGTCCCAGCCACTGCTCAGCGCCGACCGCTGGGCCACGCTGAAGGAGCGCGAGCCGCGCGAACTGCTGGCCGAGGCCACCTACCGCATGCGCGAGCAGGAGCTGAGCCAGCGCCTGCTGAAGGCGGCCGGCGAGCTGTTGCGCCTGCACGAGAACCTGCAGTTCAGCCAGGCCAAGATCGCCGCGATGGACCGCCAGTCCGCCGCCGCGGCACGTGCGTTCGAACTGGGCCAGGGCACCATCACCGATGTGCGCGACGCCAAGGTGAGGCTGGACCAGGCACGGGCCGAAACGCTGTTGATGGAGACCCAAATCGGCGCGGCACAACGGCAGCTGGTGGCCATGACCGGCGCGCCGGCCGGCGCCTTCGTGCGCAGCGTGCCCCGGGTGCAGCGCTGGCTGGGCCTGCGGGGGCTGGACGACTATCTCCAGGCGGCCCGCGGGCATCCACAGTTGCAGGTGGCCCAGGCCAACCAGCGCGTGGCGGAACTCGGCGTGATGCGCGCCGACTATGCCTTTCTGCCGGTGCTGTCGGCCACGTACACCATCACCAGCTCGGCGGGCAGCAAGGGACAGTACGCCGGCCTGCAGCTGAGCCTGCCCCTGCAGGCCTCCAGCTACTACCAGATGAAGGGGGCCGCGGCCAGCGCCAGCCGCGCGCTCGAGCAGACCCGCGAAGCCGAACTGCGCATCCGGCTGGAGATCCAGCGGCTCTGGGATCTGGCCGGTGCCGGCCAGCGCGAGGTGGCAATCCGCCTGGAAGCCATCCAGTCTGCCCTGCTCAATGTCGAGGCCAACGAGAAGAGCTTCAAGGGCGGCGTGCGCTCGCAGACCGATGTGCTCAACAGCATTCAAACCCTGTACCAGGTGCAGCAGGACTACGTGCAGGCCGTGCTGCAGCTGGCCGAGAACCAGCTGAATCTGCTGCTGATGGCGGCGGTGCCGGTGGACGATGCCATGGCCCAGGTGCAGGCCATGCTGTTGCCTGAGGGTGCCAACGCCGCGGCACCCACGACCACGCTGGCGGCCATGGCAGTGACCTCGGCACCGACAACAAAGCTGGCCCCCATGCCGGCCACACCGCCGACCGCCGTGGCGGCCACAGCCGCGTCAGCAGCGCCGGTCACCGTGCCGGCGACGGCGGAGATCGCTGCACCAGCTGCCGTGCCGATCAAATCGCCTGTCAAGACAGCCACCAAAGCAGCCTCCAAAGTGGCCTCCAAAGTGGCGAACAAGGCCGCCACAAAGGCGGCGAACAAAGCAGCGGCCAAGGCAGGAACCAGAACGGCCATCAGAACCGCCTCCAACGGCCAAGCCCGCGTGCGGTGAGCGCCAACAGTCTGCAGGCCGTGCTGCGACTGGCCGACCAGAAGCGCAACGCCCAGCAGTGGCGTGAAGCCGTGCTGCTTTACCGGCAGTTGGAAGAGCGGCTGGGCGGCCAAGCCGTGTTCCACCACAACCTGGCCTTGTGCCTGCTGGGCGCGGGCGAGGCCGACCAGGCCCTGGTGCAGGCCACGCGGGCCGTGGAACTCGAACCCCGCCTGTGGCAGGCCTCGGTGGTCATGGTCAAGGCATTGACCATGCTGGGCCGGCCGGCCCAGGCCCGGCCCCAGCTGGAACGGCTGCAACGGCAGCATCCTGAACGCGGCGAGTTCAGGCTGGAGCTGGCCACGCTGGCCTTGCACGAAGACTGTGACGCGGGCCAGGCCCGACGGCTGGTGCAAGACCTGCTGGCTTCGCCACAGTACGGCGCCGACGCGCAGCTGACCGATTTGATGGCCAGCCTGTACGACCACGACGAAAGCGCGCAGCAGGTCAATGACCGGGCGATGCAGTTCGCCGCCCGCTGGCTGGAGCGCCAGCCGGGCCAGGCCCTGCAGCCGCCGCAGCCACGCGCCACGGCCGGTGGGCGCCCGCGCCTGGGCCTGCTGTCGCCGCATTTCAACTGCTCGCCGGTGTACTTCTTCTGCGCCGGCGCGCTGCAGTGGCTGGCCCGGGACTTTGAGCTGCATTTCTTCAGCCGCAGCCGGCGCGAAGACTGGGCCACGCAGGCCCTGCGTGCCATCGCGTCGGGCTGGTGGGAGGTCACCGACCTCGATGCCGAAGCCCTGGACGCGTGTCTGCGCAGCCATGCCCTCGATGCGCTGATCGACCTGGGCGGCTGGATGGACCCCATCGCCCTGCGTGCCTTGTCCACCAAGCCGGCGGCGCGGCTGGCCAAGTGGGTGGGCGGCCAGTCCATCACCACCGGATTGCGGGCCTTCGACGGCTTCATCACCGATGAAGCCCAGACCCCCGCCGGCTTCGAGCGCTGGTACACCGAGCCCCTGGTGCGCCTGCCCATGGGCTATGTCAGCTACACGCCGCCGCCCTATCTGCCGGCGGTGGTGGATGCCCCCGCCCAGGAGCATGTGCTGGGCGTGGGCGCCAACCCGGTGAAGATCTCGGCGCGCTTCCTGGCCGGCCTGAACCGCAGGCTGCAACAGTGGCAGGCGGTGGACGGCCCGCTGGCGCTGCGCTTCATCGATCGGCGCTACCACCACGAGCCCCTGAAAACACGCATTCGCCAGGCCTTGCAGCCGTCCCAGAATGCCCTGGGCGAGCAGCTGCGGATCGAGTTCATCGCACCGGACAGCCATGCCGCCTACCTGGGCGCCATCGGCCGCCTCTCGCAGATGCTCGACACCTCACCTTACAGCGGCGGACTGACGACGATGGAGGCACTGAGCCTGGGCGTGCCTTGCGTGGACATGGGCGAGGTCGGACAGCTGTTCTGCGAACGCCACACCCATGCCCACAACCAGTACCTGCGCCCGGCCGGCGGCGCAGCGCCAGCACTCAGAGCAGGCCCGGGCGCCGCGCGCCAGAGCCTGGTGCCGGCCGATTGCCCGCGCCGCAACCACTTGGCCCTGGCCGAGTCGCTCGCCGGCTGGCTGCGCGGCGGCCAGCCCGACTAACGCGTGAGCAACGCGAGCCTGCTGACCCTGTCCACGCGCCAGCTCGGCACCTGGCCGGGGCTGCGCGCGGAGGTGCTGTTCGTCATGCCCTGCACCGACCTGCCGATGGCACGTCGCGCCGCCACGCTGATGATCGAGCGTGCCGGCGCCGCATTGACCGTGCTGATCGTGGAAGACCTCGACGGCTGGGGCTTTGTGCGCATCACCAACCGCGTGTTCCAGGCCACGCAGGGCCGCTGCTTCGGCTATGTGGCCCAGGACGCCTTCGCCGGCCGCCAATGGCTGGCCCTGGCCCTGGCGGCACTGCAGGCGCCCGGCAAGCATTTGTTCGCCTTCAACGATGGCAAATGGCATGGCGTGATCGCCAGCTTTGGCCTGGCGCGCCGCGACTGGGCGGTGCGCAACTATCCCCAGGGCGAGTTCTTTCATGCCGCCTACCAGCAGCACTTTGCCGATGTCGAGCTGTCGCTGCTGGCCTTGGCCTGCGCGGGCCACTGTCACGATGCGCGCAGCGTGCTGGTGGAGGTCGATTGGAACAAGGACCATGCACCGGTGAATGCCGGGGACCGCGCCCTCTATCATTCCCGTTTGGCCACCGGCATGGATGGCCGTGTGCGCTCGGCCGAACTGCTGAAACTCGTTGCCTGAATCTGCCCCCGAAGTCACCCTCCTCCCGATGAGCACCTCCAAGAAGACGGTCACGAAGACGGCCAGCGCAGCCCAACCGGCCGCGCGCAAGCCCGCCGCCAAACAGGTTGCCGCAAAGCAGGTCCCCGCAAAAAAAGCCGTCAGCCGCAAGCCGGCGGCCAAAGCGGCGGCGCCCATCCCGCCAGCGGCCATGCCCGCGCCGGCAACAGCGCCGACGACAGCGCCAGCCACGCGGCTGCGCATCTTCCAGATCTACTACCGGCCGGAGCAGCGGCGACTGCTCGACCCCGACTTCGAGCCCTACAACAACCAAGGCGAGCACAGCCCGTTGCTGGAGTTCCAGGTGTTCCGCAAGCTGGCGGCCTCGTCGCTGGTGGCGGACGCCGCACTCTGGGGCGCCTTGTCCTGGAAGTTCCAGGACAAGACCGGCATGAGCGGCCGCGAGCTGAAAGCCGTCATCGCCGCCCATCCCGGCCAGGACATCTATTTCTGCAATCCGTTCCCGGAACTCGAAGCCCAGTACCACAACCTGTGGCTGCATGGCGAAACCGCGCACCCGAACTTCCTGCTGCTGAGCCAGGAGTTCTTTGAGGCGGCCGGGCTGGACACCGGCCTGCTGACGGCCTTCACGGCCAACAAGCTGTTTGCAGCGGCCAACTACTTCGTGGCCACGCCGGCCTTCTGGAAGGCCTATCTGGCGTTTGTGGAACGTGCCGTCGCCAAGGCCGAAGCAGGCATGTCCCGAACCGCCAAGGCGATGATCTTCTCGTCGGCTGCCGACCGCCTGGGCGTGCATGCCGGAGCCTCGTACCTGCCGTTCATCGTCGAGCGGCTGCTGGGCGTGTTCCTGGCCACCGAGGGCAAGGACTTCAAGGCGCACAAGTTTGCCCTGCCCGCCAAAGAGGCTGACCTGAACGTGCACCTCAACCTGCTTCGTCAGATGAAGAACGTGGCGATGGAAAGCCGCTCGCTGTGGATGGCCACCTGCTGGGTGAACTACCGCAACCTCTACATGCAGAACCAGTACGGCCCGGAGTGGTGCAAGCAGTACCTCAAGAAGGTCACCCCGGCGGATTTCAAGGCCTGAGCATGGTTGCCTGCCAGCGGGCAGGCGCTACCCAGTCGGCCCTGCAAAATGCGCTCCCGCCAGCGCAGGTGGGGTCCATGCGCTTTGCAGCCTGCGCATGGCCTTGCTCAGGGTCAGACCAAGCGCGACCGAGACCATCCCGGGCTGCGTCTTGGCCGCGCCGAAGTACCGCAATCGCGTCAGATGGAAGCGCCGCTTCATCGTGCCAAAGTCCTGCTCGACCATGTAGCGCAACTTGGCGATGACCTTGGCCGGACACTCTTCGACGGCCAACGTGCTGCATGAAACCGGCCACGGCCTCGGGGCACCGCCAACACATCGACCACCGCCATTCAGGAAATCAATTGCCCCCTGTCGGCGAGCCCGAAATAGCGAAAATTCGACCACGGGCCAGTGATAAAAGCAGTTCAGCGAGCGCTCCGTCGTCACTTTGGCGATAACAGCAACAGCCATCTCCCGTCCTGAACAAGCGCCTCAGCCGCCGACTCGAGGGCCGGTCGTGCCCAACTGGGCAACTGGCACTGACCATTCAGGATACGGGACGATTCACCAGTGCATCGTGGCCGGCTATCAAGGATGGGGCCAGACGCCTCCGAGAACGAGCTTCAATGGACAACAGCGCTTCATCGACGTATCGCCTGTTGAGTTCATTCAAGCCATCGGCGATCGAGAACTGTCTGTATCTGTGGCAGAAATAAATAAACCGATCGCGCTGCAACGCATCTGCCTGCCACTGCGACCAATCGAAGTCCTGACTCAAGAATTGACGTCCGGGAACACCTAACAAGCGCCCCCCGTACATGGCGCCGAAATTGACAACTCGCTTACCCAATAGCGCAGCTTCATACAGCAGTGTGGAGTTGACACCGATGAACAAATCATGCCTGCGCAGGCTTTCCATCGGGTTGGCAGAGGAATCAACCGTCACCCCGTCACCAAAAACGATCATTAATTCATCAACAGATGACTTCGGCATCTTGGGATGAAATCTTACGACACACTCTTCAAAATTGAATGCGCTTTCCTTCAGGAACCTAACGAAATCAATCGAACGAGGGAACGCAGAACCTAGAACAACACTGGAGTCATGATCGGTCTGAAGAACCAACAAGGGCTTCTTGCCGGGCGGATAAGAGGCTTTATCGACCGCCACTCTCACGGATGCGAGGTACTGCGCCACCTCACCATCATCAATCATCGCGTACATCATCTTATCTGGAAGATCGGCCGCGGAGAGAACCCCTCCCACATCCAAACGGACGTGCCCGCCCTGCGAATAAAATCCATACTCCAGATAAAGACTCTCCCCCCCAAAAGACCGCACCCAGGTCTCGTAGACATGACTGGAATAGTCTCCACCATTCCAAAAAATTGCCAATGCTGGTGGCTGACTTTCCGTGAAATCGTACAAGTCAGATATTTCGTCAAATAGACGGACTTCACAGCACTCCGACAACATCACGGGAACCGAGGCTTCCGAGTCCGCCACGACTGTAATATCGGCCTTGCTGGAAAGATAAGAAAGCAGAGGCAATGCCTTCTGAATGGCCTCCGCCACTCCGTCGCGGATGCGACTTGCGTAATCCTTGTTGGTTGCCAGCAGGACATGCGAGGCGAAGAGATATATCCGCATATCGATCACAAACCGTGAATCAACAAATCACCCAAGTTCAGGGACTGCAGATCCGAAAATTTCGTGAGCGCCTTCCAGTTCCACAGACATTTCCCTGGATCGACGCCGTCGTAATGAGCGTGCCAACCCCGCGCACGCTCTTCAGACGAAAAGCGACCCCGCCGATCCGTAACAATCTTCTTGACGGCATGCGCAGGTGACCTCAAAGGAAAGTGCTTACAAACGAATTTGTAGGGAAAAACAGAGCGGCCTTCGAAGGCCACAAAATGCCCGCCACGAGAGACCAGATCGACTCTATTCTTACGCTGCTTCCAGCACTTTACTTGATATTTTAAATCCGGACTGTCAGCCACCTCAAAATAACCAAAATAGCTTTCCGGGTTGGCGCCTGGATAATAACCCTCATCCACCGGCCTGAAATTTAGAATCAAGAAGTCAACAGCGTTATAACCGTAGAGATCCACCACCCCCAAAGCACGCGCAAGCGACATCCCAGGCCAAGGCGCCAACCGAACTTCGTCCGCATCTGTGTGCAAGACCCAATAGCCTGGAAACTCCAAGGCCAATTCTTCCTTTCTCCTCAGAAGACCTGTCCAGTCGTATGTGGGAGACGGCCCCTCCGCTGGAAAACGCTCGATTCGCAAAGTCGGCATCGAACCTTGCATCAGATTCAGGAGTTCCCAGGTTCCATCCTGAGACCAGTTATCGATGACACAGACCTCGACCTCCTGCGAAATGAAAGATCGAACGACGGACTCGATGATGTCCATTTCGTTGTAACAAGCGATGATCGCAACGGTCTTGGCAGGCGCCGCCTTGACGGAATGCCTGGAAAAGGCGCCATCAAATACACGAAGTCCACTGTCGATGATGCAATTCTCATCACCACCCGAGCGCGGCCCAATATGTATGTCCGAACCATTGACTTCAATGACCTTGCCGAAATATGACCGACAACGCTCCAGAGTCAGCCTGACATCTTCGTGTCGCTCCATCTTTCGGCGCCGCGCCATGGCATTTCCATCGTCGACGGATCCAGCAATCGCCCTCTCCTTGGGCGCTACGCCTGCGATTTGGTAGAAGGTCAACGCAGCCTCGTAATCACCGTAGTCAGTTAAGCGATCAGCAACGATACCGGCCTGTTCCAGATCATGGCGCGCGGCCCAACGAGCGGGCTCGGAAACATATATTCCTCGCGCACGCGAATTATTGTTAAAGCGCCAGTATATTTCCGCCAAGACGTGAGAGAGGTACCCATCCTGTTCGCCAGATTGCGCGAATGATAAATCGACTGCCGCATCGAAGGATATCGCGTCAAATGCTATTGAAGCAGCAACGCTTCGCGCGAGCCGGATTGAATACTTATCCGATCCAATGGCACGCAAGCAAGAGACAGCATCACCCTTTCGTGCGAATATATCCGCGGCCAATTTTCGCTGAAATAGCGTCAACCGCCCCTCGTTTCGATTTCTGAATCGTGCCGAAAGCTCCGATTCCAGCATTATTTTCAGTCCTTCAGGCAGCCAGCATCTACCAATCAATTCGATAAGCAAGAAAGAATCGATGGCTTGGATGTTCTTCTGCCCAAGGACATAGTCCTCGACCTCATGAAATCGACTATGTCTTTGCAGTGCATAGTCAATGACATAGAGCAAATCAGCGACCCCCTTCTCGCCTTTCGATATCAAATTCTTTCGATAGGAAATCAATCCCAAGGCAGGAGGATTTTCTGATTCCGCAAGTGATTCATGCAGGAATTTCACCAGGCGCGACGATCTATCCGAGCCAGCCGCTTGCTTGAATTTTTTTAGCGCGTCCTCGGTATAAAAGCTCGCCCATTGTTGCGAGCGAACAAAGTCAGCGGCGAAGGCGCAAAGTTGATCCACCGGCAGCAGCGGAATGAACTGCGAGAAGAAGTCGTTCTCTTCATGATCATCCGACAATTCGGAGATAACCGGCATCCGAGATGCGATCATGGTGCAAAGGCGGGTCGACTCTAGTAAGCCAGCGTCTCCCACGCGAATATTCAGCGCGACCTTTGCCGAAGCCAGCGCATTGGCTCGTTCCGCCCCCCAGATCTCGGTTGCTTGGCGAACAATGAGCCCCTTGCCACGCAGCTCATTCAGCAACTTATTTCGGCGGGCTGTCTGTGCGCCGATCAATAGCACATCGACGTCCTTCGTGCCAGCTGGTATCTTGAGATCAAATGCGGGACCCCAGCGAACCGGATGGAGATGGATGTTTTCTTTTCCCAGCGACCTCAGGTATTCGACATTATTTCTTGAATAGTCAACAACCGGAAATGCGAGCAGATAGTCTACATAAGGGGTTGAATCCCACAAATAATTAACACCCAACTGCTCCAGGTTGAATATTATTGAGTTAGGGGGCAAATTCGGGTACTTGCCATCAATCATGAGGACATTCAGGCCAAAGACCAGATTAATGCCTTCGTGCTTCGGGCTTGGCGATATTTTTATATCGCAGATCCCTTTCAGCGATTCAAGTAAATTCTCGATGATCTCATCAAAATGCCCGCCTGAACTATAGTTCACAACCCAGAAAGAACTTTTTCTTGTGGTCACTTAGATCCCCCACCCTGGAAAACATCTTCGAGATATCCAGCAATGTCTTGGTTTTCTTTCATGGCCTTGAAGTTGTCCGAGGCCAAGAACCCATAGAGTTCTGCGCGGAATAGCTTGTTTTCGATACTCATATAATCGGCGGTTTGATTCGGTCGCTCCCTGAAGGCGCGGCCTTCTTTGCGTCCACATTTATGAAAGTGATGGTATCCACTTTCAAATTGACCCAGAACTACCGCATTGGCGACATCAGGATACCGCCTCAGATACCAGGATTCATCAAACTTATCTTGCTCGATCATTTTTTCATTGCCCGGAATTCAGTCTCACAAAAACTGCTTGCCATAAGGGTGACTAGATGGAGCCATTTCAGAAGCTCTCTTGAACCATTCAGTGCCGCGGTCGACCATTGAGCACAGTAATCCTTTGCAGTCTCAGCGGTGATTCTTTGACGGTCTCGTATGGTCCGCTGTGTTCTTCAGTCGGCCGCGAAAAAGTTGAATCCCAGGGCGACATCCTGTATGCCTTGGGGCGGAGCGCGTACAAGACCGGAAGAAGCACCACAGACTGCGATCCACGCGGCGATCGTTGCAGCCAATCGGGGTAGCAGCGAGTGAAGTCATAGACGCTGCGATGCGCAGTGCCGGCTCCAGCAGAATCGCCCAACGTGGAGAGCGGACGAGGTTGTTGGCCCCAGCGCCCAACGATGCTGCGGATCGTGGTGTCGGCCAGTTGGGGAATCAGTTGCAAGGCGAATCGTTGATGCATGGCTGCGGATGTGTCCCAAGGTTGTAACGCAGATGGTCACGCCCGTGCCACTGGAACAGCGATGGGGACCATTCATTCTCGGCTAGGCATCGTCGGTCGGGTGCGTCCTTGGCGGTGGCGCCAAAGCCTTGCGCCCCGCGTCCGCAGCGACGAGGCCGCCAGATCCGCCGGAAAGAGTTGCGTTGGCCAGTGTGTATCGCTGACAAGTCCGCTGGACAGACTGACGGTGGCTTGGAGCCGCAGCAGCTGCCCTACCTGCCCAGGGTCGTGAACAACTTGATGCTCCAGGCTTCGATTGAGGCACGTGATCGCCGGGATGTCCCGCAACCCCTTGGTGCCGCTCCTATTGGCTCTCCAACCGCCGCCCTGCGCGACGGCGTGCCGGCCCCGCACCTGGGCATCGACCTGCCAAAAGGCCGCGAGGCCTGGCTGGCTTCGTTCGATCTGCCACGCGTGCCAACCGGCCTGGTCATGCGCTGTGCGGTGTTGCTGGCGCGCAGCGCCGAACGCCATGTGCCGCCCTTGCTGACCTCGGCGAGCTTCCTGCTGTCTGCAGGGCAGCGGGCTGCTGCCATCGACGTGCTGTACCGAACGCTGGGCCTGATGGACGAGGCCTACCTGCTGGAGCGGCCGGATGTGGCCCAGGCGGTATCGGCAGGTCAGTTCGGCTCGGGGCTCGAGCACTACGTGCGCCATGGCCGGGCCGAGGGCATGGCCTGGCCGCACGAAGTCCAGGTCACCGCAGTCCTGACCGCGTTGCTGGCCGCCGGCCGGCAGGGGCCACCGCTGGCCGTCCGGCCCGAGCAGCAGTTGCGCCTGACCCTGGCCTGCCGGGCCTTTGTCGATCGCGGCCAGGCATCAGGCATAGCCCTCGCGCCAGGGCGTGGGCAGGAAGCGGATCAGCGGCAGGGCCGCTTGCCGCGGTGAGCGCAGGGCCTGCGACAGGTCGAGCTGGATGTCTGGCCGACGCGGAGATGGCGTCGGCACCGGAAAAACCAGGCCCAGATGGTAGGTGTGTCCGTCCGCCAGCGCCACGCCGTCCCCGATCGCATGCCAGCGGTCATCGCCGCCCTGCGGGGCGGGCTGACCCGGCGCCTCCCGGCGACCGAACTCGTGGCCCTCGCGCGCCATGGTCCAGGCTTGGTCCAGCGCCAGCCGGGCCCTCTTCGGCTCGAACACGAAGCCCTCGTCCAGCGGCGTGACCTTCAGCGTCACCCAGGTGCTGCCCGGGTCGGCGGGCGGCCGCTGGCGGTCGATGAAATCCAGCTTGACCGGCACGGCCACCAGCATGAACTGGGTGTCGTGGTCCTGCAGGCGGTTGTTCAGGTCCACCGCCAGCCGCAGCCCGGGCAGGCCGAGATCCGGACGCGGTCCGGCAGGCAGGGGGCGTCGCTCGACGATGGCCGTCGACGGCGCCCCGCCGACATAGGCCACGCTCTCCCAACCGCCGCGGTAGCCCGCGCAGGCCGCCAGCAGCGAGGGCGTCGCCAACCCGGTGGCGGCCGTTTGCAGGAACCGGCGGCGAGACGATGCCGTGGTCGGACGGGACGGGATGCGGCGGCTGGGAGTGTGCATGGGCCCAGTGTGCGGGCCCGGCCGCCGGCGGTCATGCGCCAAACGGGCCATGGCCCGGCGGCGGCGGGGCCGGCGACGGGCGGCCGGTCGCGTATCCTGCGCTCCATGACCCCGCCGACCCCTGCCAGCGCAGCCTCTGCCGCCACGGATCCGTCCGCTGCCGGCCGGCCGGCGCGCTGGCCCTGGGCCCTGCTGGCCGTGGCCATCGTCGCCGAGGTCATCGCCACCTCGACGCTGAAATCCACCGAAGGCTTCTCGCGGCTGTGGCCGTCGGTGGTGGTGGTGTGCTGCTACGAGGTGGCCTTCATCCTGCTGGCCGTCTGCGTCAAGCGCATTCCGGTGGGCATCGTCTATGCCATCTGGTCCGGCGTGGGCGTGGCGCTGATCACGCTGGTCGCCTGGTGGTTCATGGGCCAGACCCTGGATGCCGTCGGCCTGGCCGGCGTGGCCCTGATCGTCGGCGGCGTGGTCGTGATCAATGCCTTCTCGCGCACGGTGAGCGAGGGATGAGCCCGGACTGGTGGCTGCTGGCCGTGGCCATCGCTGCCGAGGTGGTGGCCACGGCGGCGCTGAAACTCACCGACGGCCTGCGCCGCTGGTGGCCGTGGCTGATCGTGATGAGCGGCTATTCGCTGGCCTTGTACCTGCTGTCGCTGACGCTGGACACGCTGCCGGTGGGCGTGGCCTACGCCATCTGGTCGGGCTCGGGCGTGGCCCTGATGACCGTGGTCGGCTGGTTCGCCTTCGGCCAGAAGCTGGACCGGCCGGCCCTGCTGGGCATCGCGCTGATCGTTGCCGGCGTGGTGCTGTTGCAGGGCTTCTCCGGCGCCGTGCCACGCTGAAGCAGCCCACGGCAGCCCGGGAAAACCCGCTGCCGCAGTGACTTGCGTCAACCCGGGCTGCGCACTTAATATCGACCGACCGGTCGGTAAATGATGTTTTCTTGCCCCAGCGCAAGACCGCACCGGCCTCCACCGTCCACGGCGCCCCTGCTTCCATGACCGACCACGCCAGCCCCCCGCCCGCCGCCACCCGCGATGCCGCCCAGGCCCAGACCGTTGCGGAACAGGTGCGCGATGCGATGCTGGCCGACGACCACGCCAGCCGCATGCTGGGCATGCAGGTGCTGGACATCGGCCCCGGCCGGTCGGTGCTGTGCATGACGGTGCGCCAGGACATGGTCAACGGCCACGGCATCTGCCATGGCGGCCTGATCGCCACGCTGGCCGATTCGTCCTTCGCCTTCGCCTGCAATGCCTACGACGAGGTCACCGTGGCCTCGGGCTTTGCCATCGACCTGCTGGCGCCGGGCAGGCTGGGCGATGTGCTGACGGCGCATTGCCACGAGGTCAGCAAGTCCGGGCGCACCGGGGTCTACGACGTCGAGGTCAGCAACCAGGACGGACGGCGCATCGCCGTGTTCCGCGGCCGCTCGCACACCTTCAAGGGCCAGCCGGTGGTGCCGCGCTGAGCACCGCCGCGCCAGTCCCAACATCCCACAGGAGACATCCGATGCCCGTCAAACAGCCGGTGCCCGGCTCGCTGGACGCGATCGAGACCGCCAGCCGCGACGAGATCGCCGCGCTGCAGCTGCAGCGCCTGCGCTGGAGCCTGCAGCAGGCCTACGACAACGTGCCGCACTACCGCCAGGCCTTCGATGCCCAGGGCGTGCATCCGTCGGACTGCCGCACGCTGGCCGATCTGGCGAAGTTCCCGTTCACCACCAAGCACGACCTGCGCGCCAACTATCCGTTTGGCATGTTCGCCGTGCCGCGCCAGCAGGTGTCGCGCATCCATGCCTCGTCGGGCACCACCGGCAAGCCCACCGTGGTGGGCTACACCGCGCGCGACATCTCCACCTGGGCCGACCTGGCGGCACGCTCGATCCGCGCGGCCGGCGGCCGGCCCGGCGACATCGTGCACGTGGCCTATGGCTATGGCCTGTTCACCGGCGGCCTGGGCGCGCACTACGGCGCCGAGCGCCTGGGCTGCACGGTGATCCCGATGTCCGGCGGCCAGACCGAGAAGCAGGTGCAACTGATCGAGGACTTCAGGCCCGACATCATCATGGTCACGCCCAGCTACATGCAGGTGATCATCGAGCACTACGAGCGCCACGGCATGGACCCGCGGGCCATGAGCCTGAGCGTGGGCATCTTCGGCGCCGAGCCTTGGACCGAGGCCATGCGCGCCGACATCGAGCAGCGCGCCGGCATCGACGCGGTGGACATCTACGGCCTGTCGGAAGTGATGGGCCCGGGCGTGGCCAGCGAGTGCATCGAGAGCAAGGACGGCCCGGTGATCTGGGAGGACCATTTCTACCCGGAGATCATCGACCCCGAGACCGGTGCGGTGCTGCCCGACGGCAGCGAGGGCGAGCTGGTGTTCACCTCGCTGAGCAAGGAGGCCATGCCGGTGATCCGCTACCGCACGCGCGACCTGACGCGGCTGCTGCCGCCCAGCTCGCGCAGCTTCCGCCGCATGGGCAAGATTGTCGGCCGCTCCGACGACATGCTGATCATCCGCGGCGTCAACCTGTTCCCGACGCAGATCGAGGAACTGGTGCTGCGCCAGGGCCAGCTGGGCGGCCAGTACCAGCTGGTGGTCACCCGCGAGGGCATCCTCGACGAGGTGGCCGTGCATGTGGAACTGCTGCCCCAGCACCAGGGCGCCGATGCCCAGGCCATCGCCCGCGAGCTGCAGCACCACATCAAGAGCCTGATTGGCGTCAGCACCCGCGTGCAGGTCGGTGCCCCGGATTCGATCGAGCGCACCCTGGTCGGCAAGGCCCGGCGCGTCATCGACAAGCGTCCCAAGTAAACCGCAACAGGAGCAGCCATGTACACCCAAGCCATGGACACCGCCCCGAAGGAAGAGCGCAAGCCCGTGCGCTCGGCCGAGGAGGCCCAGCTCGAAGCCCGCTTCGAGGCGCGCATCGACGAAGGCGACTTCATCGAGGCCAAGGACTGGATGCCCGAGCACTACCGCAAGACCCTGGTGCGCCAGATCAGCCAGCATGCGCATTCCGAGATCGTCGGCATGCTGCCCGAGGGCAACTGGGTCACGCGCGCACCCACGCTCAAGCGCAAGGCCATCCTGCTGGCCAAGATCCAGGACGAGGGCGGCCACGGCCTGTACCTGTATGCCGCGGCCGAGACCCTGGGCACCAGCCGCGACGAGTTGCTGGACGCGCTGCACAGCGGCAAGGCCAAGTACAGCAGCATCTTCAACTACCCCACCCTCAGCTGGGCCGACATCGGCGTGATCGGCTGGCTGGTCGATGGCGCGGCCATCATGAACCAGGTGCCGCTGTGCCGCTGCAGCTATGCGCCCTATGCGCGGGCCATGATCCGCATCTGCCGCGAAGAAAGCTTCCACCAGCGCCAGGGCTACGACAGCCTGCTGGTGATGATGCAGGGCGGCACCGAGGCGCAGAAGGCCATGGTGCAGGACGCGGTGAACCGCTGGTGGTGGCCCTGCCTGATGATGTTCGGCCCGCCCGATGCGGCCAGCGTGCACAGCGCGCAGAGCATGCGCTGGGGCATCAAGCGCAACAGCAACGACGAGCTGCGCCAGAAGTTCGTCGACGCCTGCGCCCAGCAGGCCCAGGTGCTGGGCGTCACCCTGCCCGATGCCGACCTGCGCTGGAACGAAGCGCGTGGCCACCACGACTTCGGCGCCATCGACTGGGACGAGTTCTGGCGCGTGGTCGGCGGCGACGGCCCCTGCAACAAGGAGCGCCTGGCCATGCGCGTCAAGGCCTGGGACGACGGCGCCTGGGTGCGCGAGGCCGCGCTCGCCTATTCCCGCAAGCAAGCGACCAAGGAGCAAGCCGCATGAGCAATACGACCCCGCAAAACGAATGGCCTCTGTGGGAAGTCTTTGTGCGCAGCCGCGCCGGCCTGGACCACAAGCACTGCGGCAGCCTGCATGCGCCCGATGCCAAGCTGGCCATCCAGATGGCGCGCGACGTCTACACCCGGCGCCAGGAAGGCAGCAGCGTCTGGGTGGTGCGCTCCGACCAGATCGTGGCCAGCGACCCCGGCGACAAGGACATGTTCTTCGACCCGATGGAAGACAAGGTCTACCGCCACCCCACCTTCTACAAGCTGCCCAGCGAAGTCGACCACATGTGAGGCCGGCACCATGACTGCGTCCATTCAAGTTCGTTTCACGCCGCGCCTGGTCTGGCTGCTGCGCATCGCCGACACGGCCCTGATCCAGGCCCAGCGCCTGTCCGAATGGTGCGGCCATGCGCCGGTGCTGGAAGAGGACATCGCGCTGACCAATATCGCGCTGGACCTGATCGGCCAGAGCCGCGCCCTGCTCACGCTGGCCGGCCGGTGGCATGGCCAGGACGGCGGAGCGGCTTATGACGAAGACCAGCTGGCCTTTCTGCGCGACGAGCGCGACTTCCGCAACCTGACGCTGGCCGAGCTGCCGCGGGGCGACTTCGCCTTCGCCACGCTGCGCAACCTGCTGCTGGCCACCTGGTTCAAGCTGCAGTGGGAGCGGCTGCGCGACAGCCGCGACGAAGAAGTCGCCGCCATCGCCGCCAAGGCGCTGAAGGAGGCGCGCTACCACCAGCAGCATGCGGCCGACTGGCTGCTGCGCCTGGCCGATGGCACGGCCGAGTCGCGGCGGCGCACCGAGGCCGCGCTGGCCGAGCTGTGGCGCTTCGTGCCCGAGCTGTTGGCCGCCGACGAAGCCGATCTCCATGCGCAGTCGGCCGGCCTGGGCCCGTCGCGCGCCGCGCTGCGCGAGGCCTGGGAGGCCGAGACCGCCGCCGTGTTCGGCGAATGCGGCCTGGCCCTGCCGGCGGCCGGCGCCTTCACCAGCACCGCCAGCTGCGGCGTGCACACCGAGCACATGGGCCGCCTGCTGGCCGAGATGCAGCAGCTGCAGCGCGCCTATCCCGGTGGCGTGTGGTGAGCGACCAGGCCATCGCCATGTGCGGCGCCGAAGTCACCAGCAAGGTCGACGCCGCCTGGCGCGTGCTGCAGCAGGTGCCCGATCCCGAGGTGCCGGCGATCTCGGTCTGCGAGCTGGGCATCGTGCGCGAGGTGCAGCTCGGCGACGATGGCCTGCAGGTGGTGGTCACGCCCACCTACAGCGGCTGCCCGGCCACCGAGGTCATCAATGCCAGCATCCACGACGCCCTGGTGGAGGCCGGCCTGGGCCCGGTGACGGTGAGCCTGCGGCGCGCCCCGGCCTGGACCACCGACTGGATCAGCGCGGCCGGCCGCGACAAGCTGCGCGCCTATGGCATCGCACCGCCCGGCCCGGTGGATGCCGAGGCCGGCGCACCGCTGCGCTTCATGCCGCGGCGTGCGACCGCACCAGCCCTGGCCTGCCCACGCTGCGGCAGCCTGCACACCGAGCGCCTGTCGGCCTTTGGCAGCACGGCCTGCAAGTCGCTGCACCGCTGCCTGGACTGCCGCGAACCCTTCGAGCACTTCAAACCGCTATGAACACGCCCCTGTTCCACGACCTGACCGTGCGCCGCATCGAGCCCGATACGGCAGAGGCGGTGATCGTCACCTTCGCCGTGCCCGAGCCGCTGCGCCAGGTGTTCGGCTTCACCCAGGGCCAGTACCTGACGCTGCGCGCCAGCATCAACGGCCAGGACCTGCGGCGCTCGTATTCCATCTGCGCCGGCGTCGACGACGGCGAGCTGCGCGTGGGCGTGCGCAAGGTGCGCGGCGGCGTGTTCAGCAACTGGATCCACGAGCAGCTGCAACCGGGCGCCACGCTGTCGGTGATGGCGCCGCAGGGCCGCTTCTTCGTGCCCATCGCGCCCGAGGCCGCCCGCCATCACCTGGGCATTGCCGGCGGCAGCGGCATCACGCCCATCCTGTCGATCATGAAGACCGTGCTGGCGCGCGAGCCCAAAAGCCGCTTCACGCTGATCTACGGCAACCGCTCGCTGCAGTCCACGATGTTCAAGGAAGAACTCGAGGACCTGAAGAACCGCTACCTGACACGCCTGGCCCTGCACCATGTGTTCAGCGACGAGCCCACCGATGCGCCGCTGAACATGGGCCTGATGAACCGCGACAAGCTGGGCGAGTTCCTGCGCAGCGTGGTGCCGGCGGCCTCGGTGGACCATGCCTACATCTGCGGCCCGTTCGCGATGAACGACGAAGCCGAGGCAGCGCTGCTGGCCGCCGGCCTGCCCGAGGCGCGCATCCACATCGAGCGCTTCGGCGTGGCCCCGGGCGCCGATGGCCAGGCCGGCGGCGTCGGCGCCGTGGTGCACGAGGCCCGGCCCGGCGATGCCGAGCGCTCGACCATCGTCGTCATCCGCGACGGCCTGCGCCGCGAGTTCAACTTCCACCGCGAGCAGCCCAGCATCCTGGATGCGGCCTCGGCCGCCGGGCTGGAGATGCCGTTCTCCTGCACCTCGGGCGTGTGCGGCACCTGCCGCGCCAAGGTGCTGCAGGGCGATGTGCGGCTGGAGCGCAACTTCGCGCTCGACAAGGCCGAGCTGGCCGCCGGCTTCGTGCTGTGCTGCCAGGCGCATCCGGTCACGCCCCAGGTCGTGCTGTCCTTCGACGAAAGGTCCTGACGCCGATGGGACGCGGACGCGCCGCCAGCTACGACGACCAGCGCGAGGCCATCCTGGCCCGCGCCGCCGAACTGTTTGCCAACCGGGGCTATGCCGCCACCTCGATGAACCAGGTGGCCGAGGCCTGTGGCCTGTCCAAGGCCACGCTGTACCACTACTACCGCGACAAGTACGCGCTGCTGGTGCAGATCGCCGAGGGCCATGTGCAGCGCCTGCACGGCCTGGTGGCCGAGGTCGAGGGCGAGGCCCTGGCGGCCGAGCCGCGGCTGCGCCGGCTGATCCAGCGCTTCGTGGCCGAATATGCCGGCGCCCAGCATGCCCACCGCGTGCTCACCGAAGACGTCAAGTTCCTGGAGCCCGACGATGCCCAGCGCGTGCTGGACCTGGAGCGCGAGGTGGTGGCCGGCCTGTCGCGGGCCGTGGCCGCGATGCGCCCCGATCTGGACCCGGCGCTGATGGCCAAGCCGCTGACCATGCTGCTGTTCGGCATGATCAACTGGATGTTCACCTGGATGCGCCCCGGCGGCACGCTGGACCATGCGGCGATGGCGCCCATCGTCGCCGACCTGTTCGTCGGGGGCTTGCCCCAGGTGCGCCCGCCCTCCGCCTGACCACAATCTCAGCCATTGCCAACACTGCAGAGAGACAAGACATGAGCCTGACCGCCAACGCCTGGATCATCGACGGCATCCGCACGCCCATCGCCCGCTACGGCGGCGCGCTGGCCGGCGTGCGCACCGACGACCTGGCCGCGATCCCGATCCGCGCGCTGAAGGAGCGCCACCCCACGCTGGACTGGACGCAGATCGACGACGTGATCTATGGCTGCGCCAACCAGGCCGGCGAAGACAACCGCAATGTCGCGCGCATGGCCGCCCTGCTGGCCGGCCTGCCCGCCGACGTGCCCGGCGCCACGCTGAACCGGCTGTGCGGCTCGGGCCTGGATGCGGTGGCCATGGCCGCGCGCAGCATCGCCGCAGGCGACGGCCAGCTGATGATCGCCGGCGGCGTGGAGAGCATGACCCGCGCGCCGTTTGTGATGGGCAAGGCCGACAGCGCGTTTTCGCGCACGGCCAAGATCGAGGACACGACCATCGGCTGGCGCTTCGTCAACCCGGCGATGAAGGCCGCGCATGGCATCGACTCGATGCCCGAGACGGCCGAGAACGTGGCCCAGGAGTTCGGCATCGCCCGCGCCGACCAGGACGCCTTTGCGCTGCGTTCGCAGCAGCGCTGGCAGGCGGCCCAGGCCGCGGGCTTCTTCGACGGCGAGATCGTGCCGGTGGCCATCCCGCAGAAGAAGGGCGAGCCGCTGATGTTCACCACCGACGAGCATCCCCGCGCCACCACGCTGGAGGCGCTGGCCAAGCTCAAGGGCGTGGTGCGGCCCGATGGCTCGGTCACCGCCGGCAATGCCTCGGGCGTCAACGACGGCTCGGTGGCCCTGCTGCTGGCCGGTGATGCCGCGGTGGAGAAATACGGCCTGAAGCCGCGCGGCCGCGTCATCGGCTGCGCCGTGGCCGGTGTGCCGCCGCGCATCATGGGCATCGGCCCGGCGCCGGCCACGCAAAAGCTGCTGGCCCGCGTGGGCTGGAGCCTGGACAGCGTGGACGTGATCGAGCTCAACGAGGCCTTTGCCGCCCAGGGCCTGGCGGTGACGCGCCAGCTGGGCCTGGCCGACGACGACGCCCGCGTCAACCCCAACGGCGGCGCCATCGCCATCGGCCATCCGCTGGGCGCCTCGGGTGCGCGCCTGGCGCTGACCGCGCTGCGTCAGCTGGAGCGCACGGGCGGCAAGCGTGCCATCGCCACCATGTGCATCGGCGTGGGCCAGGGCATTGCCATGGCCATCGAACGTGCCTGATTGGCGCCTGATCTTTCCAATCCCCACACAACACCCCGGAGACAGACCATGAAATTCAAGCCCCTGATCGCAGCGGCCATTGCCACCGCTGCCGCCCTGGCCACCGGCAGCGCGCTGGCCCAGCTCACTGTCGGCGTCACCGTCTCGGCCACCGGCCCGGCGGCCAGCCTGGGCATCCCCGAGAAGAACACCATTGCCCTGCTGCCCAAGACCATTGCCGGCCAGACGGTGAACTATGTGGTGCTGGACGATGCCAGCGACACCACGGCCGCGGTGGCCAATACGCGCAAGCTGATCACCGAGCACAAGGCCGACGTGATCCTGGGCTCGACCACCACGCCCAATGCGCTGGCCATGATCGACGCTGCCTCCGAGGGCCGCACGCCGGTGATCTCGCTGGCCGCCTCGTCGCGCGTGGTCGAGCCGGTGGACGACAAGCGCAAGTGGATCTTCAAGACGCCGCAGAACGACATCATGATGTCGCTGGCCATTGCCGAGCACATGGCCAATGCCGGCATCAAGACCGTGGGCTTCATCGGCTTTGCCGATGCCTATGGCGAAGGCTGGTTCGGCGAGTTCGGCAAGGCCGCCGGCCTGAAGCGGCTGAACGTGGTGGCCAGCGAGCGCTATGCGCGCAACGACACCTCGGTCACCGGCCAGGTGCTCAAGCTGATGGCGGCCAAGCCCGATGCCATCCTGATCGCCGGCTCGGGCACGCCGGCCGCGCTGCCGCAGAAGACGCTCAAGGAGCGCGGTTACACCGGCAAGATCTACCAGACGCACGGCGTGGCCAATGCCGACTTCCTGCGCGTCGGCGGCAAGGACCTGGAAGGCACGATGCTGCCGGCCGGCCCGGTGCTGGTGGCCGAGCAGCTGCCGGCCAACCACCCGCTGAAGAAGTCGGCGATGGCCTATGTCAACGCCTACGAGGCCGCCCATGGCAAGGGCTCGGCCAGCACCTTCGGCGCCCATGCCTGGGACGCCGGCCTGGTGCTGCAGGCCGCCGTGCCGGTGGCGCTGAAGAAGGCCAAGCCGGGCACGGCCGAGTTCCGCGCCGCGCTGCGCGACGCCATCGAGCAGACCAAGGAACTGCCCGGCGCGCACGGCGTGTTCAACATGTCGCCCAACGACCACCTGGGCCTGGACCAGCGTGCCCGGGTGATGGTGCGCATCGAGAACGGCACCTGGAAGTACGCCCCCTGAGCCCGGCCTCGCCGCCCTTCTGAAATCCTCCCGCTGCCCATGAGCCCGCCGGGCCGCCCCAAGGGCGAATACCGGAGGGCGCTGCCCGAAGGTACACCAGTGAGCACTCCCACCCTCCAAAGCCTGATCGCCGGCCGCTGGATCGGCCACCAAGCCGCGCAGACCCTGCGCAGCGCCCTGCACGGCCGCCCGGTGGCCGCCACGCATGCCGAGGCCATCGACTTTGCCGAGGCGGTGGAGCATGGTCGGCGCGTCGGCGGCCCGGCGCTGCTGAAGCTCGACTTCCAGCAGCGCGCGCAAATCCTCAAGGCCCTGGCCAAGCACCTGCTGGAGCACAAGGAGCGGCTGTATGCGCTGTCGGCCCACACCGGCGCCACCCGCGCCGATGGCTGGGTGGACATCGAGGGCGGCTCGGGCACGCTGTTCGCGTATGCCGGCGTGGGCGGCAACGAGCTGCCCTCGGGCAACCTGGTGCACGAAGGCCCGGCCCAGCCGCTGGGCAAGACCGGGCGTTTTGCCGGCACCCACATCCTGGTGCCGCGGCGCGGCGTGGCGGTGCACATCAATGCCTTCAACTTCCCGGTCTGGGGCCTGCTGGAGAAGTTCGCGCCCAGCTTCCTGGCCGGCATGCCGGTGATCGCCAAGCCGGCCACCGCCACCAGCTACCTGACCGAAGCCCTGGTGCGTGTGATGCTCGAATCGGGCCTGCTGCCCGAGGGCGCGCTGCAGCTGGTGATCGGTGGCACCGGCGACCTGCTGGACCGGCTGGACGGCCAGGACGTGGTCACCTTCACCGGCAGCGCCGACACCGCGGCCAAGCTGCGCGTGCATGGCAACCTGGTGCGCCACAGCGTGCCCTTCAATGCCGAGGCCGACAGCCTGAACTGCGCCATCCTGGGCCCCGACGTGCAGCCCGGCGACGAGGAGTTCGACCTCTACGTCAAGGAGCTGGTGCGCGAGATGACGGTCAAGGCCGGCCAGAAGTGCACCGCCATCCGCCGCGCCATCGTGCCGCGCGACCGGCTCGATGCGGTGGCCGAGGCCGTGCGAGAGCGCCTGGCCAAGATCGTCATCGGCGATCCGGCCGTGGAGGGCGTGAAGATGGGCGCGCTGGCCTCGCACGCCCAGGTCGCCGACGTGGCCGAGCGGGTGGCCGCGCTGCGCCAGGCGGCCGAGGTGGTCTACGACGGCAACCCCGGCCTGCAGGCACTGGGCGAAGGCGCCGCCGAAGGTTCGTTCTATGCGCCGGTGCTGCTGGCCTGCGCGCAGCCGCTGAGCCAGGACGCGGTGCACGACATCGAGGCCTTCGGCCCGGTGTCCACGCTGATGCCCTACGAAGACATCGACGAAGCCATGGCCCTGGCCGCACGCGGCCGCGGCAGCCTGGTGGGCTCGCTGGTCACGCGCTCGCCGGCCGTCGCCGCCCAGGTGCTGCCGCAGATCGCCGCCCACCACGGCCGGCTGCTGGTGCTGGACCGCGAAGCCGCGCCCGAGTCCACCGGCCATGGCTCGCCGCTGCCAGGCCTGAAGCACGGCGGCCCGGGCCGCGCCGGTGGCGGCGAAGAGCTGGGCGGCCTGCGCGCCGTCAAGCACTACCTGCAGCGCGCGGCCCTGCAGGGCTCGCCCAGCATGCTGACGGCAGTGACCGGCGAGTACGTGCGAGGCGCCCGACGCATCGAGACCGAGGTGCATCCGTTCCGCCGCCATTTCGAGGAGCTGCAGATCGGCGAAAGCCTGCTGACGCACCGGCGCACCGTCAGCGAGGCCGACATCGTGGCCTTCGGCGGCATCTCGGGCGACTACTTCTACATGCACTTCGACGAGATCGCGGCCAAGGACAGCCCCTTCGGCCAGCGCATCGCCCATGGCTATTTCGTGCTGTCGGCGGCAGCGGGGCTGTTTGTCAGCCCGGCGCCCGGGCCGGTGCTGGCCAACTACGGCCTGGACACGCTGCGCTTCGTCAAGCCGGTGGCCATCGGCGACACCATCCGGGCGCGCCTGACCGCCAAGCGCAAGATCGACCGGCTCAAGGTCGATGCCAAGGGCCAGGGCCAGGGCGTGGTGGCCTGGGACGTGGAGGTCAGCAACCAGCACGGCGAGCTGGTGGCCAGCTACGACATCCTGACCCTGGTGGCCAAGCGCGGCTGAGCAGCGGTGGACGGAAGGCAGAAAGCACCGACAATGCGCGCTTGATTTCCGCCAGACGCCGCCCGGCGCGGCCCATTCCATGTCCGACCTGCCCCTGACGCCTGGCGATTCGCCGGCGCCTGCTGCCCTGAACCCGGCCGCGCCCACCGATGCCCCGACCCCGCCCGAGACGGCGGCGGTGACCGAGACGGCCCCCCCGGAGACGGCCGCCGCCGACGCGGCGGCCGCCGACACCCCGAGCGAGGCCCCTGCCGAAGCCCCGGCCGAGGCCGCGGCACAGCCGCCCGGTGCCGCCAAGGCGCCGCGCGAATCGGTGGACCTGGACGCGGTGGCCGCGGCGCTGAAGCAGCATTTCCCGGCGCTGTTCGGCGCCGCGCCCAAGCCGCTGAAGCTGCGCATCCAGACCGACATCCAGCAGCGTGCGCCGGGCCAGTTCAGCAAGCGTGCGCTGGGCGTGTTCTTCCACCGCTACACCACCAGCACCAACTACCTGATTGCGCTGACCCAGGCCACGCAGCGCTTTGACCTGGACGGCCAGCCGGCCGGCGAGCTGAGCGAAGAACACCGCACGCTGGCCCAGCAGGAGGTGGAGCGCCGCCGCGCGCTGCGCCGCGAGCGCGAGGCCCAGTTCAAGCCCCAGGCCCGCACGCCGGCCGCTGAGCGCGGCGAGCGCCAGCGTCCGCCGCGCGGTCAGCAGAACGGCGCGCCGCGCGGCGAGGCGCCTGCCGGCAGCGCGCCGGCCGATGCCCCGGCGGCACGCACCGACCGGCCGCCCCGTGGCGAGCGTCCGCCGCGCCCGGCACCGGCCGGCGGCGAGGCGCGCCCGGCCCGCCCCCAGCAGCGCACGGACCGGCCTGGTGAGCGCAACGAGCGTGGCAACGCCCGGGGTGAAAGCGCCCCGCGTGGGCCGCGCGCCGAACGCGGCGAGCGCAGCGACCGGCCCGAGCGTGGCAACCGCCCGGATCGTCCCGACCGTCCCGAGCGCCGCGGCCCCTCCGGACCGCAGCGCCGCGACGGCGCCGACTTCCGCGCCCCCCGGCCGGCCGCCCAGGAGGCCGCGCCCGACACCACGCCGCTGCCCGCCGATCCGGCCGAACGCGCCGCGGTCGAGGCGCGGCGGGCCCGGGCCACGCTGCTGCGCGACTTCGAGCGCAGCCCGCTGTCCCTGGCCAACTTCTGCGTGCTCAAGGGCCTGACGCCAGCCCAGCTGGAGCCGATGCTGGCCCAGGCCCGCCAGGAGCGCGGCGCGCGCTGAGCGCGCCGGGACCGGGCGGCCGCCCATGGACCCGAAGCCCGCCAACCTCGCCAAGCCGGCCGCCCGGCCCGAGCCGGTGCTGCTGTTCTACAGCTATGCCCATGAAGACGAGGCGCTGCGCGACGAATTGGCCGGTCACCTGAAGATCCTGGAGCGGCGCGGCCTGATCCGCGCCTGGCACGACCGCCAGATCCTCGCCGGCCAGGACTGGCATCAGGCCATCGACCAGCACCTGGGCCAGGCCGAGCTGGTGCTGCTGCTGATCAGCAAGGACTTCATCGGCAGCGACTACATCTTCGGCGTCGAGCTGGAGCGCACCCAGCAGCGCTGCCAGGCCGGCGGCTGCGAGGTCGTGCCCATCCTGGTGCGGGCGGTGAATGTGGAGCCCGGCGACTTCTGGTTCATGGACCGCCAGGGCCTGCCGCCCGACCTGAAGCCGGTGACCTCGTGGCCCAACCGCGACGAAGCCTGGACCGCGGTGGCCAAGGGCCTGCGGCGCACGGTCGAGGCCATCCAGGCCCGGCGGCCGGCCCAGGTTGAGGCCGCGGTGACCGACTCGGCTCCGGTGATGAACGATGTGGCGCTGGAAAGCCGCTCCGACCCACTGCTGGACCAGGTGGTCGGCCGCATCGTGCAGTCCGTGGACCAGGCCCAGCAGCGGCGCGGCGGCCCGCCGCTGTACGACCACCACCGCCATCTGGCCGAGCAGGAGGCGCGTGCGCTGATCGACCTGGCCGAGCCGCCGCGCCTGCTGTGGGTGGACGACCGGCCCGAGGGCAATCGGCACGAGCGTGCGCTGCTGGCCCAGCTGCAGATCGAGGTGGTCTGCGCCATCAGCACGGCCCAGGCCCTGGGCCTGCTGGGCCGCGAGGCCGAGGCCGGCGAGCCCTTCGATCTGGTGATCAGCGACTGGCACCGGCCGCGCGACGGTCGCGACTCGGGCCTGGAACTGCTGCAGGCCATGCGTGCCGCCGGCCAGCCGCAGCCGCTGCTGCTGTACCACGGCGAATTCGATCCGGCGCGCCGGGCCGTGCGGGCAGCCCGGGCCCATGCCGCCGGTGCGCTGGGCGAGGCTGCGCTGCCCGGCGAACTGCTGGCCCTGGTGCAGCTCGCGCTGCGCGGGCCGCGCAGACACCGGGCGTTCTGAATCAGGCCGCCGGCACCAGCTCGGCCAGCAGTGCGGCCAGGGCCTGGGGCTGGTCCAGCATCACATGGTGGTCGGCATCGGCCACCTCGCGCAGCAGGGTGCCGGCCGGTGCCTGCTCGGCCTGGCGCTCCAGGCCACGCGGGCTGAGCAGGCGCGAGCGGCCGCCACGCACCAGCACCAGCGGACAGCGCGCACTGGCCAGCGCGTCCCAGGGCTCGGCATAGGCATAGTGGCTGAACAGGAACGGGTCCAGCCGCCACACCCAGCGCGGCCGGCCGTCGGCGCCGTGGATGGTCTTCAGCCCATGGCGGGCGATGTGGTCGATCAGGTAGGGATGGGCGCAGTCCTGCGGCGGCAGCAGTCGGAAACGCGCCAGCGCCTCGGCCTCGCTGGCCTGGCTGCGCCAGTCGCGCGCGCTGGCCGCGCGCTCGCGGTGCCACAGCCACTGCTCGCGGCTGGGCGGGCGCAGCGGCGCGTCGATGATCGCGGTGCGCGCCAGCCGCTGGCCGAAGCGGGCCGCGGCCACCGCCGCCACCAGGCCGCCGAAGGAATGGCCGGCCACCGTGGGCGCGCAGGGCGCGGCAAAGGCGCCGCCGGCCTCGGCCACGGCCAGGATCTCGTCGGCCCATTGCGTCATCGCATACTGGGTGCGCCAGCCCGAGCGGCCCATGCCCGAGAAGCTGAAGGCCAGCACGCGCCGCCCCTGGGCCAGCAGCGGCGCGATGAAGCTGTACCAGTCGGCATGGGCGCCATTGCCATGCACCAGCAGCAGGGCCGGATCGCCGACGCGGCCCCAGGCCAGGGTCTCGACGGGCGTGCCCTGCACACGCACCTCGAAGCGCTGCGGCGCATCGGCCAGCGCCTGCGTGAACCAGGACGGCGCCGGCGGCCGCTGGCCGGCATAGGCCTGCAGCGGCGGCGGCACGCGGCGGTCGGACAGCGGATGGGCCCCGGCCGGCCGGGGCCGCGTTGCAGGGGCCGTGCCCGGGCCCTGCGTGGCCAGCATCAGCGGCGTGCGGCCAGCGCCTTGCCGACCTCGTTGCTGCCCTGGGCCGAGCCGCTGGCCGGCACGATCTCGCCGCTGCGCTCGGCCACCTGGGCCCAGGCCGCGGCCAGGCGCTCGGGCGTGTCGGCCGTCACGCCCAGGTGCAGGCCCTGGGTCAGCGTGATGTGGGCGGCCTCGTAGGTGCCGGCACCGGCGCAGGCGATGGCGCGGGTGGGCGCGTCCTGGCTCACCAGCCACAGCAGGGCCGGCACCACGGCCTCGGGCGTCAGCGCGGCCAGCACCTCGGGCGGCATCAGGCCCTCGGTCATGCGCGTGGCGGCGGTGGGCGCCAGGCAGTTGACGCGGATGTCGTTCTTGGCGCCTTCGATGGACAGGGTCTGCATCAGGCCCACCAGGGCCATCTTGGCCGCGCCGTAGTTGCTCTGGCCGAAGTTGCCGTACAGGCCCGACGACGAGGTGGTCATGGCGATGCGGCCGTACTTCTGCGCATTCATGATCGGCCACACCGCCTTGCTGCAATGCACCGCGCCCATCAGGTGCACGTCGACCACCAGGCGGAAGTCGTCCAGGCTCATCTTGGCGAAGCTCTTGTCGCGCAGGATGCCGGCGTTGTTGACCAGGATGTCGACGCGGCCCCAGGCCTCCATGGCCTGGGCCACCATGGCCTCGACCGCGGCGGCATCGGTCACCGAGGCGGCATTGGCGATGGCCTGGCCACCGGCGGCGCGGATCTCGTCCACCACCTTCTGCGCCGCGCTGGCCGAGCCGCCCGAGCCGTCGGTGGCACCGCCCAGGTCGTTGACCAGCACCTTGGCGCCACGCGCGGCAAGGGCCAGAGCATGGCAGCGGCCCAGGCCGCCGCCGGCTCCGGTGACGATGGCGACGCGGTCGTTGAAGTTCAGGCTCATGATGGCAGGGCAGACAGTGGTGAAGGGAAGTCGCAGGCTTATACCGGAGCCGCGCGCCGGCGCCCGTCACCTGGGTGGCAGATCGCCCGAGGCCAGGCCCAGCCGTGCCATGCGCAGCACGCAGGCCAGCGACAGCGCGGCGCTGGCCGCGGCGGCCCAGAACACCGCGGCCGGCCCCAGGCGCTCGAACAGCCAGCCGCCGCCCAGGCCGCCCAGCACGCCCGACAGGCCATAGCCCAGCGCCGAATACAGGGCCTGGCCACGGCCGCGCAGCCGGCCCGGAAACCAGCGCGTGACCAGCTGGATGCAGGCCGCATGGTGGGCGGCAAAGCTGATCGCATGCAGGGCCTGGCAGGCCACCAGCAGGGCCAGCGAGGCGCCGCCGGCGGCGGTGAGGGCAAAGCGCAGCACGCTGGCGCCGGCGGCCAGGGCCAGCCAGCGCAGCGGCCCCATGCGGCCCAGCCAGCGGCCCTGGGTGTAGAAGAAGGCCATCTCGCACAGCACGGCCACCGCCCACAGCCCGCCCACGGCCGACTTGCCATGGCCCAGCGCATCCAGGTACAGCGAGAAGAAGGCATACAGCGCCACATGGGCCAGCACGGTGAAGAACACCGAGGCAAAGAACCAGCGCACCACCGGCGGCGCCAGACGCGGGGCTATGGGCGGCGGCGGCTCGTCGTGCGCCGGCGGGGCATCGCCCACCGGCAGGCGCAGCGCCACCGCCAGCAGCGCGGCATTGGACAGCGCCACCAGCAGCGCAAACGCGCCGATGCCCAGCGCCTGCAGCAGCGGCCCGGCCGCCACCACGCTGGCCACGAAGCCCAGCGAGCCCCAGACGCGCACGCGGCCATAGCGTGCCGCATCGATGCCGCCGCCCTGCTGCGCACTGCGTGCCAGCAGCTGGGCCAGCGCGGCCTCGGCCAGCGGCACCAGGCCGCCATTGGCCATGAACAGCAGGCCCACCCACAGCGGTAGCAGCCAGGGGATCAGCCCGGCCGGCAGCCAGCGCTGCAGCAGCGGCGATGCAGCCAGGGCCAGCGCAAACAGGCAGGCGCCGCCGGCGGCCCACTGGATCAGGCGCACGCGCTGGCCGGAATGATCGGCCAGCCAGCTCCAGCCATAGGGTGCCAGCACCCGCGTCCAGGACTGCAGCGAGGCGATGGCGCCGATCAGCGGGATCGACAGGCCCAGCGACTTGAACCACAGCGGCGCATAGGGGTTGAAGACCCCGATGGTGGCGAAGTACGCGAACCACAGGCTGCCATAGGCCGCCAGCGGCTCGCGCTTGTGCATGCGGTGCGGCGTCAGGCCTGCGGCGCCTGGCCCGGGATGGGCGGGATCGGCAGCACCACGTCGCCGCACTGCGCGCGCTGGCGCAGCGCATGGTCCATCAGCACCAGGGCCAGCAGGCCTTCGGCGATGGGCGTGGCGCGGATGCCCACGCAGGGGTCGTGGCGGCCGAAGGTCTGCACCGCGTTGGCCTGGCCGGCGCGGTCGATCGACGGCCGGGCGGTGCGGATCGAGCTGGTGGGCTTGATGGCGATCGACACCACCAGCTCCTGGCCGGTGGAGATGCCGCCCAGCACGCCGCCGGCATGGTTGCTGGCAAAGCCCTCGGGCGTGAGTGCATCGCCATGCTCGCTGCCCCGCTGGGTGACGCTGGCGAAGCCGGCGCCGATCTCCACGCCCTTGACCGCGTTCAGGCCCATCATGGCCCAGGCGATGTCGGCATCCAGCCGGTCGTACAGCGGCTCGCCCAGGCCCGGCGGCACGCCGCGCGCGCGCACCTCGATGCGCGCGCCGCAGGAGTCGCCGCTCTTGCGCAGCTCGTCCATGTAGGCCTCCAGCTGCGGCACGATGGCCGCATTGGGCGCGTAGAACGGGTTCAGCGGGATCTGCGACTCGTCCTCGACCGGGATGGCGATGTCGCCCAGCTGGCTCATCCAGCCGTGGAACGTGGTGCCGTACTGCTGCTGCAGCCATTTGCGCGCCACCGCGCCGGCGGCCACCGTGGGCGCGGTCAGGCGCGCCGAGCTGCGGCCGCCGCCACGCGGATCACGCAGACCGTACTTGCGCCAGTACGTGTAGTCGGCATGGCCGGGACGGAAGGTGTCGAGCAGGTTGCCGTAGTCCTTGCTGCGCTGATCGGTGTTGCGGATCAGCAGGCAGATCGGCGTGCCGGTGGTCTGGCCCTCGTAGACGCCGGACAGGATCTCCACCGCGTCGGCCTCGTTGCGCTGGGTGACGTGGCGGCTGGTGCCGGGGCGGCGGCGGTCCAGCTCGGGCTGGATGTCGGCCTCGCTGAGCGCCAGGCCGGGCGGGCAGCCGTCGATCACGCAACCGATGGCCGGCCCATGGCTTTCGCCGAAGTTGGTGACGCGGAACAGTTCGCCGAAGGTGGAGCCGGACATGGTGGGTCGGCGGCCTGCACAGGGCCGCGCTGCGACGCGGGGAAACCGTGAATTCTATGCGGCGGCCCCAGCGGCGGCGGGCGCCTTGCGGGTCGTCCCCGACTCAAGTGCGGCGCACGGACTGCCGACAAGGCAGCTACGAACCGTCAACGGCTCCCACCCACCCGCGGCCCCAGCGTCGCCATCTCCACGCTCCAAGGACCCGTGATGCGGACCTCCTCGCTTTCTTTCGGCAACCGCCTGTTGTTGTGCAGCATCGTGCCGGCCCTGCTCTTCGTGGCGGCGCTGGGCAGCGCACTGTGGGGCCTGGGCAGCACGCGCAGCGTCTACCACGGCGCCATGAACGGCGACCTCAAGCTGGCCGAGAGCCTGGCCGAGCTGCGCGCCCTGGGCCTGCGCAGTGGCCAGCTGGTGCGCGATGCCTCGCTGGACCCGTCGAACAAGGACGCCCGCACCAGCATCGCCCAGACCCTGCAGGCCTACAAGGCGGCGGCGGCCAAGACCGTGGCGCTGGGCCAGGCGGGTGAATTTGCCGCGCCGCTGGCCGCGGTGCAGAAGCTGGTGGAGCAGCAGGTGGCGCTGCACCAGCGCATCGTGCAGCTGCTCAGCGACAGCCCCGGCGAGGTGCTGATGACCATCATGAACGAGGAGGCGCCGGCCTGGAACAAGCTGCATGCCGAGATGCAGCGCCTGATGGCCGATGCCGGCGCCCGCGCCAAGACCGCCGAGCAGGCCGCCGACGCCCGCGCCAGCCAGACCCTGGGCCTGGCCACCGCACTGGCGGCCCTGGCCCTGGCCAGCGCGGTGCTGCTGACCTGGGTGATGCGGCGCACGGTGCAGCGCGAGATCGGTGGCGATCCGGGCCTGGTGCGCGCGGCGCTGGAGCGGGTGGCCGCCGGTGACCTGGGCCATGTGGTGCAGGTGCCGCGTGGCGCCGAGCACAGCCTGCTGGCGGCGCTGGCCGGCATGAACGGCGCGCTGCAGCAGCTGGTGCGCCAGGTGCGCCAGGCCAGCGAGAGCATCCAGCTGGCCAGCCGCGAGGTGGCCAGCGGCAATGCCGACATGAGCCAGCGCACCGAGCAGACCGCGGCCAATCTGCAGCAGACCGCCAGCTCGATGGACCAGCTGACGCAGACCGTGCGCCAGACCGCCGACTCGGCCGCCAGCGCCAACCAGCTGGCACACAGCGCGGCCCAGGTGGCGCAGCGCGGCGGCGAGGTCGTGTCCCAGGTGGTCACGACCATGGACGAGATCCACAACAGCGCGCGCAAGATCGCCGACATCATCGGCGTCATCGACGGCATCGCCTTCCAGACCAACATCCTGGCGCTGAATGCGGCGGTGGAAGCCGCCCGCGCCGGCGAGCAGGGCCGCGGCTTTGCCGTGGTGGCCGCCGAGGTGCGCTCGCTGGCCGGCCGCTCGGCCGATGCGGCCAAGGAGATCAAGGCCTTGATCGGCAACAGCGTGGACCGCGTCGAGGCCGGCTCGCGCCTGGTGCAGGACGCCGGCGCGACCATGGGCGAGATCGTGCACTCGGTGCAGCGCGTCAACGACATGATTGCCGAGATCACCGCCGCCGCCGGCGAGCAGAGCAGCGGCCTGGGCAGCGTCAATGCCGCCGTGACCCAGCTGGACCAGATGACGCAGCAGAACGCCGCCCTGGTGGAACAGAGCGCCGCCGCCGCCGAGAGCCTGAAGGACCAGGCGCTGAGCCTGGCCGGCACCGTGGCCCAGTTCAGGCTGCACGAGGGCGCGGCGCACTGACGCGCTCGGGCCCGCCCGCAACGACAAAGGCGCCCGCGGGCGCCTTTTTCATGTCTGCCGGAGCAGGTTCAGAGCTTGGGCTCGGCGGTCGCGCCCTCTTCCTCGACCGGCCAGTCGCGGATGTAGGCCTTGAGCATGCGGTTCTCGAAGTCCTGGCTGTCGACCACGGCCTTGGCCACGTCGTAGAACGAGATCACGCCCATCAGCGTCTTGCCGTCGAGCGCCGGCATGTAGCGGGCATGGCGGCCCAGCATCATGCGCCGCACCTCGTCGATCTCGGTCTCGGGCGTGCAGGTCAGCGGCGCATCGTCCATCACCGTGCGCACACGCAGCGTGCCCACGCTGCCGCCGTTGCCGACCACCGCGGCGATGACCTCGCGGAAGGTGAGCATGCCCACCAGGTCGCCGTATTCCATGACCACCAGCGAGCCGATGTCGTGCTCGGCCATGGCCTTGACGGCCTCGGCCAGGGGCTGGTCGGGCGAGACCGTGAACAAGGTGTTGCCCTTGACGCGCAGGATGTCGCTGACTTTCATGACGGGTTTCCTCCTCGGATGCGCAGAGCACCTGCGGCCCGGATCCCGGGTGTCGGGGCCATGGCGCTGCACTGAGATACGGTGGGCAACATAGCACAATCCCCGCACCAAGACAGCCCAGGCGAGACAACGACATGCCCGGTTACAGCGATCCCGGATTCGACACCCTGGCCCTGCATGCAGGCGCCGCCCCCGATCCGGCCACCGGCGCGCGTGCCGTGCCCATCCACCTGAGCACCAGCTTCGTGTTCGAGAGCAGCGAGCATGCGGCCTCGCTGTTCAACATGGAGCGCTCGGGCCATGTCTACAGCCGCATCAGCAACCCCACCAATGCGGTGTTCGAGGAGCGCATGGCGGCGCTGGAAGGTGGCATCGGCGCCATCGCCACGGCCAGCGGCCAGGCCGCGCTGCACCTGGCGATTGCCACCCTGGCCGGCGCCGGCCAGCACATCGTGGCCTCGGCCGCGCTGTACGGCGGCAGCCACAACCTGCTGGACTACACGCTGCGCCGCTTCGGCATCAGCACCACCTTCGTGCCACCCGGCGACCTCGATGCCTGGCGCGCGGCGATCCGGCCCGAGACGCGGCTGTTGTTCGGCGAGACCCTGGGCAACCCGGGCCTGGACGTGCTGGACCTCCCCAGCGTCGCCGCCCTGGCCCATGAGCACGGCCTGCCGCTGCTGGTGGACAGCACCTTCACGCCGCCCTGGCTGCTCAAGCCCTTTGATCATGGCGCCGACCTGGTCTTCCATTCGGCCACCAAGTTCCTGAGCGGCCATGGCACGGTGGTGGGTGGCGTGCTGGTCGATTCCGGCAGCTTCGACTGGGCGGCCTCGGGCCGCCATCCCGAGCTGAGCCAGGCCTACGACGGCTTCCACGGCATGGTGTTCAGCGAAGAAAGCACGGTCGGCGCCTTTCTGCTGCGCGCACGCCGCGAAGGCCTGCGCGACTTCGGCGCCTGCATGAGCCCGCACACGGCCTGGCTGATCCTGCAGGGCCTGGAGACGCTGCCGCTGCGCATGGCCCGGCATGTGGAGAACACCCGCAAGGTGGTGCAGTTCCTGGCCGGCCAGGCCATGGTGGCGCGCGTGGGCTATCCCGAGCTGGAATCCCACCCCAGCCATGCGCTGGCCAGAAAGCTGCTGCCGCGTGGCGCCGGCGCGGTGTTCAGCTTCGACCTGAAGGGCAGCCGCAACCAGGGCAAGGCCTTCATCGAGGCGCTGAAGCTGTTTTCGCACCTGGCCAATGTGGGCGACTGCCGCAGCCTGGTGATCCACCCGGCCAGCACCACGCATTTCCGCATGGACGATGCGGCGCTGGCGCGGGCCGGCATCGGCCCCGGCACGATACGGCTGTCGATCGGCCTGGAAGATGCCGACGACCTGATCGACGACCTGAAGCGGGCCCTGAAGGCTGCGGAGAAGGCGCAATGAACCTGATCGTCGACGGCCGCGAGGCCCATGTCTACACCGGCGGCAAGGCCTTCGATGCCGCCCTGCCCTGCGTGGTCTTCATCCACGGCGCGCTGCACGACCACAGCGTCTGGACCCTGCTGGCCCGCTGGGCCGCCCACCATGGCCACAACGCGCTGGCGCTGGACCTGCCCGGCCATGGCCAGAGCGCCGGGCCGGTGCTGGCCGATGTGCAGGCCCTGGCCGCCTGGCTGCTGAAGCTGCTGGACGCCGCCGGCGTGCCGGCCGCAACGCCGGTGGCCCTGGTCGGCCACAGCATGGGCTCGCTGATCGCGCTGGAGGCCGCGGCCCAGGCGCCGCAGCGTGTGACGCGGCTGGTGATGGTGGGCACGGCCTATCCGATGAAGGTCTCGGCGGCGCTGCTGGACACCGCCGCCCAGGCGCCGCTGCGCGCCATCGACATGGTCAATGCGTTTTCGATCAGCACGCTGGCCGCCAAGCCGTCCTATCCCGGCCCGGGCATGTGGCTGCATGGTGCCAACCGCGCGCTGATGCGCCGCATCCTCAACGGGCCCAACGCCAGCGGCTGCGCGGTGAACCTGTTCCACCACGACTTCAGCGTCTGCGATGCCTATGCCCGCGGCCTGGAGGCGGCGGCGAAGGTGAGCTGCCCGGTGACCCTGGTGCTGGGCCAGTCCGACCAGATGACCTCGCCCAAGGCCACGCGCGAGCTGGCCGCGGCGCTGAAGGCCCAGACCGTGCTGCTGCCGTCCGGCCACACGCTGATGGGCGAAGACCCGGACGGGCTGCTGATGGCCTTGCAAACGGCCCTGGCCTGAGACCGCGCCACGCCGGCGGCTCAGGCCGCCAGCAGCGGCCGCAGGTGCGCCAGCATGTCGTCGCTCATCGCCTGCAGGTCCCACTGCGGCGCCCAGCCCCAGTCGCGCCGCGCGGCGCTGTCGTCGATGGCCTGCGGCCAGCTGTCGGCAATGGCCTGGCGGAAGTCCGGCTCGCAGTCCAGGCTGAACTGCGGCAGGCGCCGGCGGATCGCCGCCGCGGCATCGGCCGGCGCCAGGCTGAAGGCCGCCAGGTTGTAGCTGCCACGCTCACGGATGGCCTCGGCCGGTGCATCCATCAGCGCCAGCGTGGCGCGGATGGCGTCGGGCATGTACATCATCGGCAGCGCGCTGTCGGCGCGCAGAAAGCTGGTGTAGCGGCCCTGGCGCAGCGCGCCGTGGAAGATGTCCACGGCCCAGTCGGTGGTGCCGCCGCCGGGTGGCGTCTTCCAGCTGATCAGGCCGGGATAACGCAGGCTGCGCACGTCCACGCCATGCTTGGCGTGGTACCAGGCGCACCAACGCTCGCCGGCCAGCTTGCTGATGCCATACACCGTGCTCGGGTCCATCACCGTGTGCTGGTCGGCGGTGGCCGGCGTGGTGGGGCCGAAGGCGGCGATGGAGCTGGGCCAAAACACGCGCTCCAGCTTGGCGGTGCGGGCCAGCTCCAGCACGTTCAGCAGGCCGCCCATGTTCAGGTTCCAGGCCCATTGCGGATGCTGCTCGCCGCTGGCCGACAGCGCCGCGGCCAGGTGGTAGATCTGCGTGATGCCATGGCGCTTGACCACCGCCGCCAGCGCCGCCGCATCGGTGACGTCCAGGGCCTCGTGGCGCAGGCCCGGCACGCGGCCGGCCGGGGCCAGATCGCTGGTCACCACCGCGTCGTTGCCATGGCGGCGCGCCAGTTCCTCGGCCAGCTCGGTGCCGATCTGGCCATTGGCGCCAATGATCAGGATCCTCATTGCACGATCCCCAGCTCGCGCCCGGCCTGGGCGAAAGCGGCGATGGCCGCATCCAGCTGCTCGGGCGTGTGGGCCGCGCTCAGCTGCACGCGCACCCGCGCCTGGCCACGCGGCACCACCGGGAAGAAGAAGCCGACCACGTAGACGCCCAGGTCCAGCAGGCGGGCGGCCAGCTGCTGGGCCTTGACCGCGTCGTAGACCATGATGGGCACGATCGGATGCTCGCCCGGCTTGATCTCGAAGCCGGCCGCGGCGATGCCGGCACGGAAGTGGCGGGTATTGGCATGCAGGCGGTCGCGCAGCGTGGTCGAACCCTCCAGCAGGTCCAGCACGGCGATCGACGCACCGGTGATGGCCGGGGCCAGCGTATTGGAGAACAGATAGGGCCGCGAGCGCTGGCGCAGCAGCTCGATCACCGGCCTGGGGCCGGCGGTGAAGCCGCCGCTGGCGCCGCCCAGGGCCTTGCCGAAGGTGCCGGTGATGATGTCCACCCGCGAGCGCCCATCCACCAGCAGGCCGCGGTGCTCGTGCGTGCCGCGCCCGGTCTCGCCCATGAAGCCGCTGGCATGGCATTCGTCGATGGCCAGCAGCGCGCCATGGGCGTCGCACAGCCGGCGCATCACGTCCAGCTGGGCCACCGTGCCGTCCATCGAGAACACGCCGTCACTGAACACCAGGATGTGGCGTGCGCCAGCCGCACGCGCGGCCTGCAGCTGGGCGTCCAGATCGGCCATGTCGTTGTGGCGGTAGCGGTAGCGCGCGGCCTTGCACAGGCGGATGCCGTCGATGATCGACGCATGGTTCAGCTCGTCGCTGACGATGGCATCGGCCTCGCCCAGCAGCGGCTCGAACAGGCCGCCGTTGGCGTCGAAGGCTGCGGCATAGAGGATGGCGTCCTCCAGGCCCAGAAAGCGCGCGATGCGCTGTTCCAGCGTCTTGTGCAGGTCCTGCGTGCCGCAGATGAAGCGCACCGAGCTGAGGCCGTAGCCATGGCTTTGCAGCGCCGCCTGGGCCGCCGCCACCACCCGCGGATGGGCCGACAGGCCGAGGTAGTTGTTGGCGCACAGGTTGATCAGCGTGCGGCCGTCGGCAATGCGCACGGTGGCGCCCTGCGGGCCGGTGATGACACGCTCGTGCTTGCGCAGCCCGGCCTCGTCCAGCGCCTGCAGCTCGTGACCCAGGTGGGCGAGAAAGTGATCGATGGCGCTCATGTCGCAGCCTCGTTCTGTTTATCGAACATTTGTGCACTATACTGAACGTCGTTCGATGACACAAGCCATGAACCCTTCGTCACGCTCCCCCGCCCCGGCCCCCGAACCCCCGCGCATCGGCGAGGCCCTGGCCGCCCTGCGCGAGCAGCACGGGCTGTCGCTGGACGAACTGTCGCGCCGCGCCGGCGTGTCCAAGAGCATGCTGTCGCAGATCGAGCGCGCCCAGGCCAACCCCACGGTGGCCGTGGTCTGGCGCCTGGCCAATGCGCTGGGCGTGCCGCTGGCCGAGTTGCTGGAGGCGGCCCCCCGCAGCGAGGCGCCGGCCATCACCACCGTGGCCCCGCACGACACTCCACGCCTGCGTGGCCGCGACCCGGGCTGCGAACTGCGCATCCTAGGCCCGCTGGACCTGGCCGGCCGCTTCGAGTGGTATGAGCTGACGCTGGCGCCCGGCGCGGCGCTTCACTCGCAGGCCCACGAGCCTGGGACGCGCGAGCACCTGACGGTGCAGGCCGGCAGCATCGCCGTCGAAACGGGCGAGGCCAGCGGCGAGGCCCGCGTGCAGCTGTCGGTGGGCGAAACCGCGCGCTACGCCGCCGACCGTCCGCATGCGCTGCGCAACCACGGCACCGAGCCGGCGGCGGCCCTGCTGGTGGTGATCCACAGCGACTGATCCGGCACCACCCCTGCGGCACAATCCCGGCCACGATGAGCCTGGTCTTCCCGCACACCTTCGTCCCGTGGTTTCGCGCGGTGGCGCCCTACATCCATGCCTACCGTGGCAAGACCTTCGTGGTGGCCGCCTGCGGCGAGGCCATTGCCGCCGGCAAGCTGGCGCTGCTGGCGCAGGACCTGTCCATCATGCATGCGATGGGCATCAAGCTGGTGCTGGTGCATGGCTTCCGCCCGCAGGTCGACGAGCAACTGGCGCTGAAGGGCCACACCGCGAGGTTTGTCAACGGCCGGCGCATCACCGACGCCATCACGCTGGATTGCGCGCAGGAAGCCGCCGGCCAATTGCGCTTTGAAATCGAGGCCGCGTTTTCCCAGGGTTTGCCCAATACCCCGATGGCCAATGCCGCGGTGCGTGTGGTGTCTGGTAACTTCCTGACGGCGCGGCCAGTGGGCATTGTCGACGGCGTTGATTTCATCCATTCCGGCCTGGTGCGCAAGGTCGATGCCGCGGCCATGCGCCGGGCCATCGACATCGGCGCCATCGTGGTGTTGAGCCCGTTTGGTTTTTCACCCACCGGCGAGGCCTTCAATCTGACCATGGAAGAAGTGGCCACCGCCACCGCCGTGGCTTTGGGCGCCGACAAGCTGCTGTTTCTGACCGAGGTGCCGGGCATCCCCGAAAACCTCGACGATGCCGACAGCGGCATCGACACCGAAATGGCCCTGGCCGATGCCCGCCGCCTGCTGGCCAAACTGCCGCAGGCGCGCAGGCCCACCGACCTCGCGTTTTATCTGCAGCATTGCGTGGCTGCCTGCGAAGGCGGCGTCGAGCGCTCGCACATCCTGCCGTTCGCGGTGGATGGCGCCATCCTGCAGGAGGTTTTCACCCACGACGGCATCGGCACCATGGTCGTCGACGAAAAACTCGAAAGCCTGCGCGAGGCCAGTTCCGACGACGTGGGCGGCATCCTGCAGGTGATCGAGCCGTTCGAGCGCGACGGCACCCTGGTGCGCCGCGAGCGCACGGAAATCGAGCGCGACATCGCCAATTACACGGTGATCGAGCACGATGGCGTGATCTTCGGCTGCGCCGCGCTGTATCCCTATCCCGAGGCACGCACCGCCGAGATGGCGGCGCTGACCGTCTCGCCAGCGGTGCAGGGCCAGGGCGACGGCGACCGCCTGCTCAAGCGCGTGGAGCAGCGCGCCCGCGCCATGGGCCTGGAATCGATGTTCGTGCTGACCACGCGCACCATGCACTGGTTCATCAAGCGCGGCTTCACGCCGGTCGATCCCGACTGGCTGCCCGAAGCGCGCAAGCGCAAATACAACTGGGACCGGCGCTCGCAGGTGCTGGTCAAGAAACTGGGCTGAACGCCGGCCCCATTCCCTGAACCCTTTCGAATCCGGAGCAAACCCCATGGCCCGTACCATCCAATGCGTCTACCTGAAGAAGGAAGCCGAAGGCATGGATTTCCCCGTCTATCCCGGCGAACTCGGCAAGCGCATCTACAACAGCGTCAGCAAGGAAGCCTGGGCGGCCTGGATGAAGCACCAGACGATGCTGGTCAATGAAAACCGCCTGAACCTGGCCGACCAGCGCGCCCGCCAATACCTGGCGCGGCAGATGGAGCGCTTCTTCTTCGGCGAAGGCGCCGACCAGCCGGCGGGTTTTGTGCCGCCGTCGGCCTGAGGTCTTTACCGGTTTTGCATCTCGCAGAAACAAAAAAAGCCTTCCGGCCTTGCGAGATAATGCGGAGCGTTGTTTCCCCCTGAAATCACGATCCGTCCGGAGATACCCCATGTCGACCCTGCAGGAACTGCTGGCGCAGCGCGCCGAAATCGAGAAGATGATCGCCGACGCGCAGCGCGAGGAGCGTGGCGCGGCGATTGCCAAGATCCGTGCGCTGATGGCCGAGTTCGGCCTGACCGCGGCCGACATCACCGCCAAGACCAGCGCCGCGCCGCGCGCCGCCGCACCCAAGACCGGTGCCAAGGTCGCGCCCAAGTTCCGCAATGCCGCCACCGGTGACACCTGGAGCGGCCGCGGCCTGCAGCCCAAGTGGCTGAAGGCGGCCCTGGCCTCGGGCGCCAAGCTCGAGGATTTCGCGCTCTGACCGACCCCCAAGCCCCTTCAGCGTCCGAGCACGACACGGCCGCGCCCCACGGCGCGCAGTGGCTGCTGCGCTCGGCGCTGCTGGCCCTGGCCTATCTGGCCGCCGGCAAGCTGAGCCTGGCGCTGACCGGGCTGTCGCCCTTCATCAGCGCCTTCTGGCCGGCCGCCGGCCTGGCGCTGGCCGTGCTGGTGCGCGGCGGGCCGGGCTATGCCCCGGCCATCGCGCTGGGCTCGACCCTGGTCAACTGGAGCGCCGGCGCCCCGCCCTGGCTGGCGGCGCTGATGGCGCTGGGCAATGTGGGCGGGCCCTGGCTGGCCGCCCACTGGCTGGAGCGCAACGGCTTCAATCCACGCCTGGAGCAGCGCCGCGACCTGGGCCTGCTGCTGGTCACCGGCGCGCTGGGCGCCACCGCGGTGTCGGCGGCTAATGGCGCGGCCTGGCTGGCGATTGCCGGCCGGATCCCGGTCATCGACCTGCCGCGTGCGGCCCTGCAGTGGTGGATGGGCGATGCGCTGGGCATGATCGTCGGCGGCGTGCCGCTGCTCACCGCGCGCTGGCAGGCCCTGGGCCTGCAGGGCGGCTGGCGGGCCTTGCTGGCGCCGTCGCGCCTGGCGGGACGGCTGCGCACCCTGGTGCTGGTGCTGGCCATGGCAGCCGTGCTGGCGCTGGCCCTGGCCCTGCCGCCGGGCCGGCAGTGGCAGGCCCTGGCGCTGCTGATGCTGCCGCCGCTGCTGCTGTGCTGGCTGGCCTTGCGCCGCGGCCTGGCCCTGGCCTCGGCCTGCTTGCTGCTGCTGGCCGTGGGCCTGCTCAGCGGCACGGCCTCGGGCCACGGGCCGTTTGCCGGCACCGGCGGCCTGGGCGCCGGGGGCCAGACCCTGTTGTGGAGCTATGTGGCGGCGCTGTCGGCCCTGGTGCTGCTGCCGCATGTGCAGCTGGCCGAGCTGGCGCGGCTGGAAGAGCGCTGGCAGCTGGCCCTGGTCGGCTCCGACCTGGGCGTGGCCGACTGGAACCTGCGCACCGGCGCCCACTTCAGCTCGCCACGCTGGCGCGCGCTGATGGCCGATCCCAGCGGCGAGCAGACCGCCACGCTGGAGCGCTGGCTGGCCCAGGTGCATGCCGAGGACCGCGACGCGCTGCACAGCGCGCTGGCCGCGGTGGCCACGCCGCCGGGCGCCGGCCTGCGCCGCGAGGCCCGGGTGCGGGTGCGCGACGGCTGGTGCTGGTTCGACGTGCATGTGATCGTCGCCGAGCGCGATGCGGCCGGCCGGCCGGCTCGGGTGGTGGCCTCGCTGGCCGACATCGGCGCCCAGCGCAGCGCCCAGGAGCGCGAGCACCTGTCCAGCAATGTCTTCATGCACCTGCACGAAGGCCTGGTGGTGCTGGACGCCGACCTGCGCGTGCTCGACGCCAACCCGACCTACAGCCGCATCACCGGCATCCCGCGCGACGAGCTGATCGGCAGCGTGCCCGGCCTGCTGCGGCCCGGCGGCCCCGGCAGCGCCCGGGTCGCCGGCTCCGGCCTGGGCCTTGGCCCGGGCCAGCAGCAGGCCCATCTGTGGGCCGCGCTGCGCCACCAGGGCCACTGGGTTGGCGAGGTGGTCGAGCGCCGCCGCAACGGCGAGGCCTGCGCCCTGCATGTCACCGTCAGCACCGTGCCCGGGCCCGATGGCGCGCTGCGCTACCACGTGATGGTGGTCAGCGACGTCACCGAGCAGCGCCTGCAGCGCGAGCGCCTGGAGCGCCAGGCGCATTTCGACGAGCTGACGCGCCTGCCCAACCGCGCCCGCCTGGCCCAGCTGCTGGCCGAGGCCATGGCCGCCACCGACCGCGACGGCTATCTGCTGGTGGTCTGCTACCTGGACCTGGACCACTTCAAGGCCATCAACGAGCGCCATGGCCACGATGCCGGCGACCTGCTGCTGGCCGAGACCGCCAACCGCCTGCGCAGCGCACTGCGCGCCCGCGGCGCCGGCTGGAGCGACACCGCGGCGCGCCTGGGTGGCGACGAGTTCGTGCTGCTGCTGCGTGCCGGCACGGTGGACGAGGCCCGGGCGGCGGTGGAGCGTGTGCTGCGCGTGGTGCAGCAGCCGCTGATGCTCAGCTCCGGCGCCCTGCCCGAGGCGGTGACGGCCAGCGTCGGCGCCACGCTTTACCCGCTGGACTCCAGCGACGCCGACACCCTGCTGCGCCATGCCGACCATGCGATGTACGGCGTCAAGCAGAGCGGGCGCAACGGCTACCTGTTCTTCGATCCCGAATACAGCCGCCGCACGGAAGAGCGTGCCCTGGCCATCGGCCGGGTGCAGGACGCGCTGGACCGCGGCGAGCTGGTGCTGTACTACCAGCCCAAGGTCGACCTGCAGCGTGGCCTGGTGCTGGGCGCCGAGGCCCTGCTGCGCTGGAACCATCCCGAGCGCGGCGTGGTGCCGCCGGCGCAGTTCCTGCCGCTGATCGAGAACACTGGCCTGTCGGCGCGTGTCGGCGACTGGGTGCTGGCCCAGGCGCTGGAGCAGGTGGAGGTCTGGCAGCGCCAGGGCCTGGACCTGTCGGTCAGCGTCAACATCTCGGCCCGCCACCTGAAGGAGCCCGACTTTGCCCAGCGCCTGGGCGAGCTGCTGGCCCGCCATGCCCAGCCGCTGGGCCGCAAGCTGGAGCTGGAGGTGCTGGAAACCGCGGCGCTGACCGACATCGCCACCACCTCGTCGGTGATGGAGCGCTGCGCCCGCCTGGGCGTGCGCTGGGCGGTGGACGATTTCGGCACCGGCTATTCCACGCTGACCTACCTGAAGCAGCTGCCGCTGCAGGTGCTGAAGGTCGACCGCTCCTTCGTGCAGCACATGCTCACCGATGCCCAGGACCGGGCCATCGTCGAAGGCGTGATCAGCCTGGCGCGCACCTTCGACTGCGAGGTGGTGGCCGAGGGCGTGGAAACGCCGGCCCAGGCGCGCATGCTGCTGGACATGGGCTGCGCCGTCGGCCAGGGCGCGGGCATCGCCTCGCCGATGCCGGCGGCCGAGCTGGCGCCCTGGGTGCGCGAATGGCGTGGCCTGTTTGCGCTGAGCGCGGCGCCGAGCACGGTGTCCGGCGCGCTGCCGGCGCAGGACGCCGCGCAGACCGACCCGCAGGAAGGCAGCAGCGGCATCGCCTAGACTGCCGGCCGTGCTTCCCAACGGCTTCATCCAGGACCTGATCGCCCGCACCGACATCGTCGAGGTCGTCGGCCGCCATGTCGAGCTGAAGAAGGCCGGCATCAACCACAAGGGCCTGTGCCCCTTCCACGGCGAGAAGTCGCCCAGCTTCATCGTCAGCCCGTCGCGCCAGACCTACCACTGCTTCGGCTGCGGCGCCCACGGCGATGCCATCCGCTTTCTCACCGAGCACTCGGGCCTGGGCTTCATGGACGCGGTGCGCGAGCTGGCCCAGGCGGTGGGCATGAACGTGCCCGACGACCGCAGCACGCCGGCCGAGCGCGAGCGCGCCGAGGCCGAGAAGGCCCAGCGCGCCTCGCTCAGCGATGTGCTGGCCAAGGCCGGCGCGCACTACCGCGCGGCGCTGAAATCCACGCCGCGCGCCATCGACTACCTCAAGCGCCGCGGCCTCACCGGCCAGATCGCCGCGCAGTTCGGCCTGGGCTATGCACCCGAGGGCTGGCGCACGCTGGCCGGCGTGTTTCCACGCTACGACGATCCGCTGCTGGCCGAGTCGGGCCTGGTCATCGTGCAAGGCGACGAAGGCCCGGAGCAGAAGCGCTACGACCGCTTCCGCGACCGCATCATGTTCCCGATCCGCTCGGTCAAGGGCGAGGTCATCGGCTTCGGCGGCCGCGTGCTCGACCAGGGCGAGCCCAAGTACCTGAACTCGCCCGAGACCCCGGTGTTCCACAAGGGCCGTGAGCTGTACGGCCTGTACGAGGCCCGCCAGGCCCTGCGCGCCAAGGGCTTTGCGCTGGTGGTCGAGGGCTACATGGACGTGGTGGCGCTGGCCCAGTGGGGCTTTGCCAATGCCGTGGCCACGCTGGGCACGGCCTGCACCGCCGAGCATGTGGCCAAGCTGTTCCGCTTCACCGATGCGGTGGTGTTCAGCTTCGACGGCGATGCCGCCGGCCGCCGCGCTGCCGGCCGCGCGCTGGAGGCCGCCCTGCCCCATGCCAGCGACACCCGCGCCATCCGCTTCCTGTTCCTGCCGGCCGAGCACGATCCCGACAGCTACATCCGCGAGCTGGGCCCGCAGGCCTTCGAGCAGGCGCTGGCCGGCGCGGTGCCGCTGTCCGAGCAGCTGGTGGCCCAGGCCGGCGCCGACTGCGACCTGACCACGGCCGAGGGCCGCTCCAAGATGCTGGCCCAGGCGCGGCCGCTGTTCGAGCAGTTGCCGGCCGGCCTGCTGCGCGAGCAGCTGCTGCAGACCCTGGCCGAGCGCGGCGGCATGGCCGTCGAGGTGCTGAAGGCGCACTGGCAGGGCGGCGCTGGCGGCAGCGGCTCGCGGCGCGGCGAGTCCCGCGCCGGCCACGATCCCGCCGACGCGGCCTACGACGCCGAGTTCACGCGCCGCAGCGACGGCGAGGCCGACGACGCCGGCACGGCGGACGGCCGCCGCCGCCGCGACGGCGGCCGCTGGGGCGAAGGCAGGCGCCCCTTCAACGGGGGCCGCAGCCGCGCCCGGCCGCAGGCGCCGAACCGGCTGGACCGCGCCGCCTGGCTGCTGGCCCGCCATGCCGACCGCTGGCTGGCCCTGCCCGATGCGGTGCATGCCCTGCTGTGCGACCAGCCCCCGCCCTATGCCGGCTTCTTCACCGGCCTGGAGCGCCTGCTGCACGAGCACGGGCCGATGACGCTGGATGCCATCACCAGCGACCTGGCACGCCTGGACGAAGGCGCCGACGAGCTGGCGCCGCTGCTGGCGCGCATCGCCGGCTTCCATGCGCTGGACCCGGAGCCGCCGGCCAGCGACCTGGATGCGGTGATGCGCGACCTGGAGATCGCCGAGCTCGACGCCCAGGCCCAGCAGCTGGTGCAGGCCCTGAGCGGCGCCGCCACGCCCGAGGCCCTGGCCGAGCTGCGCGCCATCCGCGAACGGGTCACCGCACTGAAGACCCCGGCCGCCAAAGCCCCCTGAGGGCCCGGGCCCGCCGCCCGGTCACGGTATAATCCGAGGCTTGCTTGCATCGGCAAGAGTGACGGCAGCACCTCCGGATATCGGCCACCCGCGACACGGGAGCGCAAGAGCGCATCAGGCCACCGCCCACCGCCAGGACTGCAGGGCTTGCACCAGCCCACGATCACCCGATCTTGTCCGAGCCCGCCCTGCATCCCGTGATCCGCACCCACGCCGCCATGGCCCATGGCGCGCAGCGCATTGCCGAACTGCCCGTGGTGCCTGGCCTGGCCGCGCAGCCCGGCCGGCCCAGACACCGAATCCGCCAGAGTTAGCCCGAGGAACCGCATGAACGCCAAGAAGACCGACGCCGCCAAACCCGGAGCTGAGGCCGACGAGCCCAAGCTCGCCAAGGCCACCAAGGCCGGCAAGGCGGATGCGGCCGACAAGCTGACCGACAAGCCGGCGGCCAAGGCCAAGGCGGGTGCGGCCAAGGCCGACGCCAAGGCCGACAAGCCAGCCAAGCCCGCGGCCAAGGCCGCCAAGGGCAAGGCCGCCAAGGGCGCCGAGGCCAAGCCGGCCAAGGGCGGCGAAGAAGACGATCTGGTCGAGGACCTCGAGGCCGAGTTCGAGGCCGAGCCCGAAGCCGAGGTGGAAGCCGAGGTCGTGGCCGAGGACAGCGGCGTCGCCGAGGCCAAGGCCAAGCCGCTGCGCATGAAGGTCAGCCGCGCCAAGGAGCGCGCGCTGATGCGCGAGTTCGGCCTGGACGAGACCACGCTGACCGAAGAGGAAGTCGCCAAGCGCCGCCAGGAGCTGAAGACCCTCATCAAGATGGGCAAGACGCGGGGTTTCCTGACGCACCAGGAAATCAACGACCACCTGCCCGAGAAGCTGGTCGACAACGAAATCCTCGAGGCCATCGTCTCGATGCTCAACGACATGGGCATCGCGGTCTACGAGCAGGCGCCCGACGCGGCCACGCTGCTGATCAGCGGCAGCAACACCGCCACCGCCACCGACGAGGAGGCCGAAGAAGCCGCCGAGGCCGCGCTGTCCACCGTGGACAGCGAGTTCGGCCGCACCACCGACCCGGTGCGCATGTACATGCGCGAGATGGGCTCGGTGGAACTGCTGACCCGCGAGGGTGAGATCGAGATCGCCAAGCGCATCGAAGGCGGCCTGCAGTCGATGATGCAGGCCATCAGCGCCTCGCCCAAGACCATTGCCGAGATCCTGGGCTATGCCGACAAGATCGCCGCCGGCGGCATGCAGATCTCCGAGGTGGTCGACGGCTTCGTCGCCGAGGACGAGGCCGACGACTATGTGGCCGAGGAAGACTTCGACGAGTTCGACGAAGAAGACGACGACGACGGCGCCGGCGGCTCCAAGGCCCTGACCAAGAAGCTCGAAGAGCTGAAGAACCAGGCGCTGGAGCGCTTTGCCCTGGTGCGCACGCACTTCGACAAGATGCGCCAGTCCTACGAGAAGGACGGCTACGGCACGCCGACCTACGTCAAGTGCCAGGAGTTGCTGACCGCGGACCTGATGACCATCCGCTTCACGGTCAAGACCATCGAGAAGCTGTGCGACGTGCTGCGCTCGCAGGTCGACGATGTGCGCCGCTTCGAGCGCGAGATCCGCAAGATCGTGGTCGACCGCTGCGGCATGCCGCAGGAGCTGTTCATCAAGAGCTTCCCGCCCAACATCCTGAACCTGAAGTGGGCCGAGAAGGAAGTGGCCGCCGGCAAGCCCTACAGCGCCATCATGGGCCGCAACCTGCCGGCGATCCAGGAACTGCAGCAAAAGCTGATCGACCTGCAGCAGCAGGCCGTGGTGCCGCTGGACGACCTGAAGGAGATCAACCGGCAGATGAATGCCGGCGAGAAGGCCAGCCGCGACGCCAAGAAGGAGATGATCGAGGCCAACCTGCGCCTGGTGATCTCGATCGCCAAGAAGTACACCAACCGCGGCCTGCAGTTCCTCGACCTGATCCAGGAAGGCAACATCGGCCTGATGAAGGCGGTGGACAAGTTCGAATACCGCCGCGGCTACAAGTTCTCGACCTATGCCACCTGGTGGATCCGCCAGGCCATCACCCGGTCCATCGCCGATCAGGCGCGCACCATCCGCATCCCGGTGCACATGATCGAGACCATCAACAAGATGAACCGCATCTCGCGCCAGCATCTGCAGGAGTTCGGCTTCGAACCCGATGCGCCGACGCTGGCCGAGAAGATGGAGATCCCCGAGGACAAGATCCGCAAGATCATGAAGATCGCCAAGGAGCCGATCTCCATGGAGACGCCGATCGGCGACGACGACGACAGCCACCTGGGCGACTTCATCGAGGACACCAACAACGTGGCCCCGGTGGACGCGGCCATGCAGGCCGGCCTGCGCGACGTGGTCAAGGAGATCCTCGACAGCCTGACGCCGCGCGAGGCCAAGGTGCTGCGCATGCGCTTCGGCATCGAGATGAGCACCGACCACACGCTGGAAGAAGTGGGCAAGCAGTTCGACGTGACGCGCGAGCGCATCCGCCAGATCGAGGCCAAGGCCATCCGCAAGCTCAAGCACCCGAGCCGCTCGGACAAGCTGCGCACCTACCTCGACAACCTCTGATCCCCGGCTGATCGGGTCCCGACGGCGCCCCGGCCCTGGCCGCGGGCGCCGTCCTGCTTTGGGGGACGGCGCCCAAAGACCGTGCAGTCTTCACGGATACACTGGTCCGCATGACGCAGATCGCGGAGCGAACCGTTCTTTTTGCCGACCTGCGGGGCAGCACCGCGCTGTACGAGAGCCTGGGCAATGCCGAGGCCACCTCGGTGGTCACGCACACCGTGGGCACGCTGGCGCGGGCCGTGCCGGCCGCCGGCGGCCAGGTCATCAAGACCTTGGGCGACGGGCTGATGGCGGTGTTTCCCGGCCCGGTGCAAGGCCTGCAGGCGGCCCAGCAGATGCACGACGAGCTGGAGCGCCTGGTCAACCGCGGCCGCGAGCGCGGCGCCTCGGCCGGCCTGCGCGGCCTGCGCCTGCAGGTGGCGCTGGCGCGCGGCGAGATCGTCGAGATGGGCGGCGACTGCTTCGGCGATGCCGTCAATGTCGCGGCCCGGCTGCTCGACCATGCCGGCGACAACGAGACCCTGATCACCGCCGAGGTGCTGGGTGGCCTGCCCGCCGATCACAAGAAGCGCTTCCGCTCACTCGACTGGATGCATCTGCGTGGCCGCGCCGAGGCGGTGCAGGTGCATGTGATGGGCGGACGGCGGGGTGCCGACCTGCCGGTGACCCAGTTCGGCCCGGTGCCCAGCACGCTGGAGCCCGAGGCCGTGCGCCTGGTCTGGGGTCCGCTGGACGAGGTCTTCGACGGTTCCAGCATGCCGCTGGTGCTGGGTCGCAGCGCGCAGTCGCAGTTCCGCGTCGACGATGGCCGGGTGTCGCGCTCGCATGCGCGCATCGACTGGCATGGCGGCGTTTTCCAGCTCACCGACCTCAGCTACAACGGCACCTATGTGCGCTTTGCCCATGCCGAGGACGTGATCAGCCTGCGCCGCGGCCGCTGCACCCTGCATGGCAGCGGCACCATCGGCCTGGGCGGCTCGCCCTCGGACCCGACCGCGCCCTTTGTGCGCTTCGAGGTGCTGTCGTTCTACGACACCGTGCCCCAGCTGCCCTGACGCCCTGATGCCGGACGCACCGCTGCGCGTGCTGTACGTCGAGGACGACCGCCTCGGCGCCCTGCTGGTGACCGAGATGCTGCGCGACCAGACCGGCATCGCGCTGCGCTGTGCCGAAGACGGCGCCGAAGCCCTGGCCCTGGCCGCGCAATGGCCGCCGCAGCTGCTGCTGCTCGATGCCTGGCTGCCCGACACCAGCGGCCACCGCCTGCTGCAGGAGCTGCGCGCCCTGCCCGGCCTGGCCGCAGTGCCGGCCATCATGTGCTCGGCCGACGGCAGCGAGGACGACCGGCAGCGCGCCCGCGACTCGGGCTTTGCCGAGTTCTGGGCCAAGCCGGTGCAGGTGGAGGCGGTGCGCCAGGCGCTGCGGCGCTGGCAGGCCCTTTTGATCGGCGGCCCGGCCGGCAGCCCCGGCCCGGGCACCGACAATGGCGGCCGATGAGCTTCGCCACAGAACCCCCGTACCAACATGGCAGCCCGGCACGCACCGCGGTGCTGCTGGTCAACCTGGGCACGCCCGAGGCACCGACGGCCACGGCGCTGCGCCGCTACCTGGCCGAGTTCCTGTGGGACCCGCGGGTGGTGGAGATCCCGCGGCCGCTGTGGTGGCTGATCCTGCATGGCGTGATCCTGCGCACGCGGCCGGCCCAGTCGGCGGCCAAGTACGCGGCCATCTGGCGCAAGCACAGTGAGGCGGGCGATGGCTCGCCGCTGCTGCACTGGTCGCGCCGCCAGGCCCAGGCGCTGCAGGCCAGGCTGTCGGCCCAGGGCCACGATGTGCCGGTGCGCTGCGCCATGCGCTATGGCCAGCCATCGGTCGCCACCGAGCTGGACGCGCTGAAGGCCGCAGGCGCGACGCGCATCCTGGTGCTGCCGCTGTATCCGCAGTATTCGGCCACCACCACGGCCAGCGTGGTCGATGCGGTCAACGCCTGGTCGGCCCGCCAGCGCCGGCTGCCCGAGCTGCGCTTCATCAACCGCTACCACGACGACGCCGGCTACATCGCCGCGCTGGCCGCCAGCGTGCGCGAGCACTGGGCCCGTGAAGGCCGCGGCCAGAAGCTGGTGATGAGCTTCCACGGCGTGCCGGCGCGCACGCTGCAACTGGGCGACCCCTACCACTGCGAATGCCATGCCACGGCGCGCCGGCTGGCCGAGGCCCTGGGCCTGTCGCGCGACGACTATGTGCTCACCTTCCAGAGCCGGCTGGGCCGCGCCGAATGGCTGCAGCCCTACACCGAGCCCACGGTGCAGAAGCTGGCGCGCGAGGGCATCCAGCACATCGACGCCATCTGCCCCGGCTTTGCCAGCGACAACCTGGAGACGCTGGAAGAGATCGCCATGGAGGCCCGCGAGGCCTTCCTGCATGCCGGCGGCCAGCGCTTCGGCTTCATTGCCTGCCTGAACGACCGGCCAGACTGGATCGAGGCCCTGGCCGGCATTGCGCTGCGCCACCTGCAGGGCTGGCCGCTGGGGCCGGCGCAGCCCGACCCGGCCCAACGCCAGCGGGCGCTGGCGCTGGGCGCGACCGATTGATCAGCCGGTCCTGATCAGCCCGCCGCGCGCCGCCGCGAGATCCAGCCCGCCACCCTCGGCAGCAGCAGCACCGCGACCACCACGCACAGCAGCACGGCCGACATCGGCCGGTCGATGAACACGCTCCAGCGGCCCTCGCCGATGGACAGGGCATTGCGCATCTGCGCCTCGGCCAGCGGGCCCAGGATCATGCCGACGATGACCGGCGCGGTGGGGAAGTCGAAGCGCCGCATCAGCACGCCGGCCAGGCCCACGCCATACATCAGGAACAGGTCGAAGCTGCTCTGGCGCATGCCGTACACGCCCACGGTGGCAAAGATCAGGATGCCGGCATACAGCTGCGGCCGAGGGATCTTCAAAAGCTTCACCCACAGGCCCACCAGCGGCAGGTTCAGCACCAGCAGCATCACATTGCCGATGTACAGGCTGGCGATCAGCGCCCACACCAGGGTGCTGCTGGTCTGGAACAGCTGCGGTCCGGCATTGATGCCGTAGTTCTGCAGCGCGCTCAGCAGGATGGCGGCGGTCACGCTGGTGGGGATGCCCAGGGTCAGCAGCGGCACCAGGGTGGCGGTGACGGCGGCATTGTTGGCCGCCTCCGGCCCGGCCACGCCCTCGATGGCGCCGGTGCTGCCGAACTCGTGCTTGTGCGGGCTCAGCTTGCGCTCGGTGGCGTAACTCAAAAAGGTCGGGATCTCGGTGCCGCCGGCCGGGATGGTGCCGAACGGGAAGCCCAGCGCCGTGCCACGCAGCCAGGCCGGCCAGGAGCGCCGCCATTCGCTGCGCGTCATGTGCACCTTGTTCATGGTGTTGAGCTGCTGGCTGCTGCGGCCTTCGTACAGCGCGTTGTACAGGCACTCGCCGACGGCAAACAGGCCCACCGCGATCAGCACCACCTCGATGCCGTCCATGAACTCGGGAATGCCCAGCGTGTAGCGCACCTGGCCCGAGATCTGGTCCATGCCGATCAGGCCGATGCCAATGCCCAGGAACAGCGCCGTCAGCCCGCGCAGCGTGCTCTTGCCCAACACCGCACTGACGGTGGTGAAGGCCAGCAGCATCAGCAGCGCATATTCGGGCGGGCCCAGCTTGACGGCGAACTCGGCCACCATCGGCGCAAACAGCGTCACCAGCACGGTGGCAATGGTGCCGGCCACGAAGCTGCCGATGGCCGCCGTGGCCAGGGCCGCGCCGGCGCGGCCATGCCGGGCCATCTTGAAGCCTTCCAGCGCCGTGACCATGGTGCCGGTCTCGCCCGGCGTGTTGAGCAGGATCGACGTGGTCGAGCCGCCGTACATGGCGCCGTAGTAGATGCCGGCGAAGAAGATCATGCTGGCCGTGGGCTCGACCTGCGAGGTGATCGGCAGCAGCATGGCCACCGTCACCGCCGGGCCCAGGCCCGGCAGCACGCCGATGGCCGTGCCCAGCGCGCAGCCGACAAAGGCCCACAGCAGGTTGATCGGCGTGCCGGCGGTGGCAAAGCCCTGCAGCAGCTGGTTCCAGGTGTCCATCATGGGGGTGCTCCTTCAGCTCAGAGCCAGCCGGTGCCGGTGAGCCCCGGCAGGTTGATGGCCAGCAGCCGCGTGAACAGCCAGAACACCGGCGCGGCGATGACCAGGCCGGTGGCCGCATCCACCAGGGTCTGGCGCAGGCTGCCGGCCGGCTTGCCCTCGCTGGCGCGCAGGCCGCGCACGGCCAGCGTGAAGCACAGCGCATTGGCCAGGATGAAGCCGATGGTGGTGATCAGCGCCGCATTCAGCAGCACGCCGGCCGACACCCAGGCCAGGGCCGGCCAGTCGCCATGCGCCGCGCCCGAGGGCAGTTCCAGCTCGCGGTAGCCGCCACGTGCCACCTCCCACAGCAGAAAGCCCCCGCAGGCCAGCAGGGCCACGGCCACCACCCAGGGCAGGAAGTTGGGGCCGACCCCCGCATAGCCGGCATCGGACGGGATCTGCGTGGCGCCCGCGGCCAGCACGCCACCCACCAGCAGCGCGCCAACGCCGATGGCAGCCTGCAGGCGCGGTTGTTGCGCGGACGACGGCGCGTCGATCATCGATTCGGACATCAGGCACAGCTCCATGCAGCGGCGCCCGCACAGCAGGCGGGCGCCGGTTGGGACGATGGCCCCGCGGCGGCAGCGCGCGGGGCGGTGGCGGTCAGACCATGCCGGCCTTGACCATGGTGGCGCGCAGGCCGGCAAATTCGCGGTCGACGAAGTCCTCGAACTCCTTGCCGCTCATCAGCGCCGGCGTCCAGCCGTTCTTCTCCATGGCCTCGGCCCAGGCCTTGCTCTTGGTGGCCTTGACCACCATCTCGGTCAGCGCCTTGCGCTGCTCGGGCGTGATGCCGGGGGCGGCATACACGCCGCGCCAGTTGCCGATCTCCACGTCGTAGCCCAGCTCCTTCATGGTCGGGATGTCCAGGCCCTTCAGGCGCTGGGCCGAGGTCACGGCGATGGCCTTCATCTTGCCGGCCTCGATGTACTGCTGGAACTCGCTGTAGCCCGAGCCGCCGATGGTGACATTGCCGCCCAGGATGGCGGCCACGGCCTCGCCGCCGCCCCGGAACGGCACGTAGTTGATCTTGGTGGCGTCCACGCCCACCACGCGGGCCAGCATGGCCGCAGCGATGTGCTCGGTGGCGCCGCGCGAGCCGCCGCCCCACTTGATGCTGCCAGGGTCCTTCTTCAGCTGCTCGACCACGTCCTTCATGCTCTTGTAGGGCGAGTTGGACGGCAGCACGAAGACGTTGTATTCGCTGGTCAGGCGCGCGATCGGCGTGGCCTGGCTCAGGTTCACCGGCGGCTTGCCGGTGATGATGCCGCCCAGCATCACCGCGCCCATCACCATCAGCGCATTCGGGTCGCCCTTGGCCGCGTTGACGAACTGCGCCAGTCCGATGGCACCGGCCGCGCCGCCCTTGTTGTCGTAGCTCACCGAGGCGGCCACGCCGGCGTCCTGCAGGGCCTTGCCCAGCGCGCGGCCGGTGGTGTCCCAGCCGCCGCCGGGGTTGGCCGGGATCATCATCTTCACGTTCGCGCCGGCGGCGCGCGCGGCCAGCGGCAGGCCGCCGGTGGCGGCCAGCGTGCCCAGGGCGGTGAGGGTCTTCAGAAAGTGATCGCGACGCATGCAGGTCTCCTTGTGGCGCTCGGCCTCTGGCCGTTGTCGGTGGATGTTCTTGCGGACCCTGTCATGCTCGCCACCCAGGCTGTCAGTCGGCTGTCCAGAACCCTGGGACAAACCCGAGGTTCGGCCCGGCGCCCCGGCGCTGGCAAGATGCCGCGCCATGCAGAAGCTGTTGCTGATCGAGGACGACCCGGCCATGCAGGCGACGCTGGCGCGCAGCTTCGAGCGCCGCGGCCTGCAGGTGCTGACCTGCGGCGACGGCGCGCGTGCGCTGGACCGCTGGCGCGCCAGCCTGCCCGACGTGGTGCTGCTGGACCTGAGCCTGCCCGGCCTGGATGGCCTGCAGATCCTGGCCCAGGCACGGGCCGAGGGCCTGAGCACGCCGGTGATCATCCTCACCGCCCGCGGCACCGTGGGCGACCGCATCCTGGGCCTGAACACCGGCGCCGACGACTACCTGCCCAAGCCCTTCGACCTGGACGAACTGGAGGCCCGCGTGCGCGCGCTGGCACGGCGCCAGGCCGGCGGCGGCACGGCGGCCGCCGAGGCCCAGCCCGAGTTCTGCGGCCTGCGCGCCGACGGCGACAGCGGCGCGGTCTACTGGCGGGGCGAACCGCTGGAACTGGCGCCGCGCGAGGCCGCCCTGCTGCGCAGCCTGCTGCAGCGCCCGGGCCAGGCGGTGGCCAAGGAGCGGCTGTTCGAGGCCGTGTTCCCCGGCGAGGCCGAGGTGCAGCTGGAGGCCATCGAGGTCGTAGCCTACCGGTTGCGCAAGAAGATCGCCGACACCGGCGCCCGCCTGGTCACGCTGCGCGGCCTGGGCTATCTGCTGAAGGCCGAGAGCTGATGCGGCTGCTCACCTTGGGCGCCCCGCTGTCGCTGCGCGCGCGCCTGCTGTGGGGCATCCTGCTGCCGGTGGGCCTGGTGGTGGCGGTCAACACCGTCAGCCTGTACCGCCAGGCCCTGCGCGCCGCCGACACCGCCTATGACCGCACCCTGCTGGCCTCGGCCAAGTCCATCGGCGAGCAGCTGGCCGTGGCCGGCGCCGGCGAGGCCGCGCAGCTGGTGGCCACCGTGCCCTACTCGGCCCTGGAGGCCTTCGAGGCCGACAACCGCAGCCGCATCTACTACCGCGTGCTGGGCTTTCGTGGCGAATGGGTGTCGGGCTTTGCCGACCTGCCCGACTGGCGCGGCCAGGTGCCGCTGAAGGGGCCGTATGCGGCCCTGGTCGATTTCCACGACGCCGTCTACCGCGATCAGCCCGTGCGCATGGCCGTGCTGCTGCAGCCGGTGGCCAGCGACCAGGGCCAGGGCATGGCCACCATCCAGGTGGCCGAGACGCTGGAGCTGCGCCATACGCTGGCGCGGCAGATCCTGGTCGATACGCTGTGGCGCCAGGCCGGCCTGCTGGCGGTGATCGCGGTGGTGGTGGTGTGGGTGGTGCAGCGCACCACGCTGCCGGTGCGCCGGCTGTCGGCGGCGCTGGAGCAGCGTGCCGAGGGCGATCTGGCGCCGATCGCCGCGCCCGAGGCGCCACGCGAGCTGCGCCCTCTGCTGGACGCCACCAACCAGGTGATGGCCCGCCTGGCCCATCTGCTGGACCACCAGAAGCGCTTTGTGCGCGATGCCGCCCACCAGCTGCGCACGCCGCTGGCGGTGCTGAAGACCCAGGTGCAGTCGGCGCGCCGCGGCGATGCCGAGCCGGCCCAGGCCCTGGCCGAGATCGCCGAGACGGTGGACCGCGCCACCCTGCTGGCCAACCAGATGCTGGCCCTGGCCAAGGTCGAGCAGCTGCGCCAGCAGGGCGATGCGCCGGTGGCCGACTGGGCCGAGGCCGTGCGCAGCGTGGCCCTGGACCTGGCGCCGCTGATCGCCGAGCACGAGCTGGATTTCGACATCGACACCCAGCCGGCCCCGGTGCGCGCCCACGAATGGGCGCTGCGCGAGCTGGTGCGCAACCTGCTGCACAACGCCATCCGCGCCACGCCCGATGGCGGCCGGCTGAGCATGCGCCTGCTGCACGACGGCCGCCATGCGGCGCTGACCATCGCCGACTCCGGCCCCGGCATCGCCGACGCGCTGCGCGCCCATCTGTTCCAGCCCTTTGCCGTGGGCCAGGCCGGCGGCGCGCGGCGTGGCGGCTCGGGCCTGGGCCTGACCATCTGCCGCGACATCGTCGAGTCGCTGGGCGGCCAGATCCAGCTGGACAACCGATCGCACGCCGGCCAGGTGGGCGGCCTGGATGCCACCGTGCGCCTGCCGCTGGCGGACAATGCGCCGCGATGACGGCGAAGAACAAGAAGGCCCAGGAAGGCGGCGGCGAGGACAAGGACGGCACCGATCACACGCTGCGCCTGGACAAATGGCTGTGGGCGGCGCGCTTCTACAAGACCCGTTCGCTGGCCGCCGACGAGATCGACAAGGGCCGCATCGCCGTCAACGGCCAGGCGGCCAAGCCCTCGCGCACGCTGCGCCCCGGCGACCTGGTGGAGATCCGCCAGGGCCCGGTGCGGCGCACGGTGCAGGTGCTGGGCCTCAGCGCGGTGCGCGGCCCGGCGCCAGCGGCCCAGGCGCTGTACGAGGAGACGGCCGACAGCCTGGCCGCGCGCCAGCAGGCCGCCGAGGCCCGCCGCCTGGCGGCCGAGCCGGCGCTGGCCATTGCCGCCAGCCGCCAGGGCCGGCCGACCAAGCGTGACCGCCGCGACCTGGGCCGGCTGCAGGACGGCGACGCCTCGCCACCGGCCTGGCAGCGCTGGAGCGCCTCGCTCGATCCGGACAGCGAAGACTGAATCTCCCCTCTTGAAACGCGGCTACCCGGCCCCAGATCCCCGGCAACCGTGTTCAACCCCTTCAAACGAGCCGCCAAGGCCAGCCCGATGACCACGCCGGACACCCCTGACGTTTCCCCCGCCGTTTCCGTTCCGCCCACCGAGGCCGAGCTCAACTTCGACGCCGTGGCCGCCGCCGCAGCCCAGGCCGCGCCGCCCAGCCTGGAGCAGCAGCTGGCCGAACTGCAGGCCAAGCACACCGAGGTCTCGGACGCCTACCTGCGCGCCAAGGCCGAGACCGAGAACATCCGCCGCCGCAGCGAGGAAGAAATCGCCAAGGCGCGCAAGTTCGCGGTCGAGTCGTTCGCCGAGAGCCTGCTGCCGGTGATGGACAGCCTGCAGGCCGCCATCGCCCTGCCCGACGCCAAGACCGAGACCGTGCTCGAAGGCGTGCACGGCACGCTGCGCCAGCTGAGCAGCGCGCTGGAACGCAACCGCGTGACGCAGATCGCGCCGCCGGCCGGCACCAAGTTCGATCCGCACCAGCACCAGGCCATCAGCGTGGTGCCGGCCGACCAGGAAGCCAACACCGTGGTGGCCGTGCTGCAAAAGGGCTACCTGATCGCCGAGCGCGTGCTGCGCCCGGCCCTGGTCACCGTGGCCGGCCCCAAGTGAGCGGCCACCCGACCTGATCCAAAGCAAAGGCTGCGCCAGGGGCTCTTGAAAGACCGCGCGACAGACCTACCTCAGACGACAACTCAGATCCACTCCCCGGAGCACACCAAATGGGCAAGATCATCGGCATCGACCTCGGCACCACCAACTCGTGCGTGGCCGTGATGGAAGGCAATACCACCCGCGTGATCGAAAACAGCGAGGGTGCACGCACCACGCCGTCGATCATCGCGTACCAGGAAGACGGCGAGGTGCTGGTCGGCGCGTCCGCCAAGCGCCAGGCCGTCACCAACCCGCGCAATACGCTGTATGCGGTGAAGCGCCTGATCGGTCGCAAGTTCACCGAGAAGGAAGTGCAGAAGGACATCAACCTGATGCCCTACACCATCACCGCCGCCGACAACGGCGACGCCTGGGTGGAAGTGCGCGGCAAGAAGCTGGCACCGCCGCAGGTGTCGGCCGAAGTGCTGCGCAAGATGAAGAAGACCGCCGAGGACTACCTCGGCGAGGAAGTGACCGAGGCCGTGATCACGGTGCCGGCCTACTTCAACGACGCCCAGCGCCAGGCCACCAAGGACGCCGGCCGCATCGCCGGCCTGGAAGTCAAGCGCATCATCAACGAGCCCACCGCCGCGGCCCTGGCCTTCGGCCTGGACAAGCATGGCAAGGGCGACCGCAAGATCGCCGTGTATGACCTGGGCGGCGGCACCTTCGACATCTCGATCATCGAGATCGCCGACGTCGATGGCGAAAAGCAGTTCGAGGTGCTGAGCACCAACGGCGACACCTTCCTGGGCGGCGAAGACTTTGACCAGCGCGTCATCGACTACATCGTCACCGAGTTCAAGAAGGAACAAGGTGTCGACCTGAGCAAGGACGTGCTGGCCCTGCAGCGCCTGAAGGAAGCCGCCGAGAAGGCCAAGATCGAGCTGTCCAACAGCACCCAGACCGACATCAACCTGCCCTACATCACGGCCGATGCCTCGGGGCCCAAGCACCTGAACCTCAAGCTCACCCGCGCCAAGCTGGAAGCCCTGGTCGAGGACCTGATCAACCGCACCATCGAGCCCTGCCGCATCGCCATCAAGGATGCCGGCATCAAGGCCAGCGACATCGACGACATCATCCTCGTCGGTGGCCAGAGCCGCATGCCCAAGGTGCAGGACCAGGTCAAGGAGTTCTTCGGCAAGGAGCCGCGCAAGGACGTCAACCCCGACGAGGCGGTGGCCGTCGGCGCTGCGGTGCAGGGCCAGGTGCTGGGCGGCGAGCGCAAGGACGTGCTGCTGCTGGACGTCACCCCGCTCTCCCTGGGCATCGAGACCCTGGGCGGCGTGATGACCAAAATGATCAAGAAGAACACCACCATCCCGACCAAGTTCGCCCAGACCTTCAGCACCGCCGACGACAACCAGCCGGCCGTGACCATCAAGGTCTTCCAGGGTGAGCGCGAGATGGCCGCCGGCAACAAGATGCTGGGCGAGTTCAACCTCGAGGGCATCCCGCCGGCCCCGCGTGGCCTGCCGCAGATCGAGGTCAGCTTCGACATCGATGCCAACGGCATCCTGCACGTGGGCGCCAAGGACAAGGCCTCGGGCAAGGAAAACAAGATCACCATCAAGGCCAACTCGGGCCTGTCCGAGGCCGAGATCGAGAAGATGGTCAAGGACGCCGAGTTGAATGCCGCCGAGGACCACAAGAAGTTCGAGCTGGCCACGGCGCGCAACCAGGCCGACGGCATGATCCATTCGGTGAAGAAGAGCCTGGCCGACTACGGCGACAAGCTCGACGCCGACGAGAAGGCCAAGATCGAGGCCGCGCTGAAGGACGCCGAAGAGGCGCTGAAGGGCGACGACAAGGCGGCCATCGACGCCAAGGTCGAGGCGCTGATGACCTCCAGCCAGAAACTGGGCGAGAAGATGTACGCCGACCAGCAGGCAGCCGCCGGCGCGGCGGGCGCGGCGCCCGGCGCGGACGCGGCGGCGGCTTCGGCCGGTGGCTCGGCCGGCGGTGCCAAGAAGGCCGACGCCGACGACGTGGTCGACGCGGAGTTCAAGGAAGTCCGCAAGTGATGCCGCGGCGGGCTGCGGCCCGCCGTTTGACCGAACCGCCGCGTTCGGACTGCTGGGGGCGGCAAGCCCCTCGAGTCCGCCGCGGCGTTCCCGCTTGAGCAGACCTGGAAAGCCGAAAGCCGAACATGGCAAAGCGCGATTACTACGAGGTTCTGGGCCTGGCCAAGAACGCCTCGGACGACGACATCAAGAAGGCCTACCGCAAGCTGGCCATGAAGTTCCACCCGGACCGCAACCAGGGTGACGAGGCCAAGAAGGCCGAGGAGAAGTTCAAGGAGGCCAAGGAGGCCTACGAGATGCTCTCCGACGCCCAGAAGCGCGCGGCCTACGACCAGTACGGCCATGCCGGCGTCGACCCCAATGCCGGTGGCGGCGGCTTCCGCGGCGGCCCGGGCGCCGAGGGCTTTGGCGGCTTTGCCGAGGCCTTTGGCGACATCTTCGGCGACATCTTCAACGGCGGCGGCCGGCGGGGCGGCGGTGGCCAGCAGGTCTACCGCGGCGCCGACCTGAGCTATGCGATGGAGATCACGCTGGAAGAGGCCGCCCATGGCAAGGAGGCGCAGATCCGCATCCCGGCCTGGGACAGCTGCGACACCTGCAAGGGCACGGGCGCCAAGCCCGGCACCAGCGTCAAGACCTGCGGCACCTGCAATGGCTCGGGCTCGGTGCACATGCGCCAGGGCTTCTTCTCGATCCAGCAGACCTGCCCGCACTGCCACGGCACCGGCAAGGTCATTCCCGAGCCCTGCACCGCCTGCAACGGCGCCGGCAAGATCAAGCGCCAGAAGACGCTGGAGGTGAAGATCCCCGCCGGCATCAACGAAGGCATGCGCATCCGCTCGGCCGGCAACGGCGAGCCAGGCACCAATGGCGGCCCGGCCGGTGATCTGTACATCGAGATCCGCATCAAGGAACACGAGATCTTCGAGCGCGACGGCGACGACCTGCATTGCACGGTGCCGGTGTCCTTCACCACCGTGGCGCTGGGCGGTTCCATCGAGGTGCCCACGCTGGCCGGCAAGGCCGAGATCGACCTGCCCGAGGGCACGCAGCACGGCAAGACCTTCCGCCTGCGTGGCAAGGGCATCAAGGGCCTGCGCAGCAGCTATCCGGGCGACCTGTACTGCCATGTGCAGGTGGAGACGCCGGTCAAGCTCACCGAGCACCAGCGCAAGCTGCTCAAGGAGCTGGACGAGTCGATCAAGAAGGGCGGCGACAAGCACTCGCCCAATGCCAAGAGCTGGACCGACCGGGTCAAGGACCTGTTCAAGTAAGCAGCGGCCCGCGCGGCCATGGCCGATGACCTGTCGTCGCTGAGCCTGGCCGACCTGCGCCTGCTGGCCCTGCTGCTGGCCGAGCGCAGCATCACCCGCGCGGCCGAGGCCAGCGGCCAGGCCCAGCCGGCGGTCAGCCGCCGGCTGCAGCGGCTGCGCGAGCTGCTGGGCGATCCGCTGTTGGTGCGCAGCGGCACGCACATGGTGGTGACCGAGCGGGCCCAGTCGCTGCGCGAGCCCTTGCGCGAGATCCTGGCCCAGGCCGCGCGGCTCGATCCCGGCGGCGCGCGGTTTGACCCGGCCCAGGCCGAGCGTGCCTTCCACATCGTCTGCTCGGACTGCGTGCCACCCGAGCTGCTGCCGGCGGTGATCCGCCAGGTGGTGGGCGCCGGCCCCAGGCTGGCGGCCCATGTGCGGCCGGCCGATCCAGCCTTCGACCTGGCCCAGGCCTTCGACACCGGCCGCATCGACCTGGTCATCAACAACGATCCGCGGCCGCGCGAGGACCTGCGCATCGGCATGCTGTTCACCGACGAGGTGGTGTGCCTGATGCGGCGCGACCATCCGCTGGCCCAGGACCGGCGGCTGTCTCTGGCGCGTTATCTGCGCATGCGCCATCTTTCGCCGCACACCGGCGCGGCACCGCACAGCGGGCCCATCGATGGCGAACTGGCCAAGACCGGCTATCGACGGCAGATTGCCGCCACCGTGCCCGAGTTCGGCCTGGCGCCCTATGCGCTGCTGGACAGCGACCTGGTGTTCACCACCGCGCGCGGCTTTGCCGAGCACTATGCGGCGCGCCTGCCGCTGACCCTGGTGCCAGCGCCGGCCGAGATCCCGGCAATGCGCTTCTACCAGCTCTGGCATGAGCGCAACCACCACAGCCCGGCCAGCCGCTGGCTGCGCGAGCAGGTGGCGGCCGCGGCCCGCAGCTTTGGCCCGCTGGCCTCGCGCACGACCCCGGCGTCATAACGCTCCGGTTATGGGCTTCATGGCCGGCCCAGCGCTGTTGCCATGAAGCGCGGCTTCCTAGACTGCTTGACATCGATCAACGCAGATCCGGAGCCACGATGCAACGCCGCCACTTCCTGCATGCCACCGCCGCCACCGGCCTGGCCGCCGCCACGCCGCTGCTGCGCGCCCAGACCGAGGCGGTGAAGCTGAAGTTCACGCTGGACTTCCGCGTCAGCGGCCAGACCGCGCCCTTCTTCGTCGCGCTGGCCAAGGGCTACTACAAGGCCGAGGGCCTGGATGTGAGCATCGACGTGGGCAGCGGCTCGGTGGCGGCCATCACCCGCGTGGCCAGTGGCGCCTACGACCTGGGCTTTGGCGACCTCAGCGCGCTGGCCGAGTTCCATGCCACGCAAGGCCCGCTGGTGCAGGCGGTCTACCAGTACTACAACCGCGCGCCGTTTGCCATCATCGCCCGCCGCGACCGCGGTGTGACCGACTTCAAGAGCCTGGCCGGCAAGCGCATCGCCGCGGCCGCGGTGGAATCCACCCGCCGCGCCTGGCCCATCGCCGCCAGGCACCTGGGCATGAAGGCCGATGCCTTCGAGTGGATCACCACCGACTTTTCGCAGCGCGACAACGTCATCATCCGCGGCGACGTGGACGGCGCGACCTATTTCCACGACTCGGCGCTGTCGCTGTTCCAGCGCCTGGACCCGGCCCAGCTGGCCGTGCTGTCCTATGCCGACGCCGGCGTCAGCCTGTATGGCAATGCCATCCTCGCGTCCACCGAACTGGCGAAGGCCAAGCCCGAGGTCGTGCGCGCCTTTGTGCGCGCCAGCCACCGCGGCCTGCTGGAAACGCTGGCCAATCCGGCCGCGGCCATGGCCTACGTCAAGCAGCGCGAGCCCCTGGTCGACGAGAAGGTGGAGGCCCAGCGCTTTGCGCTGACCGCGCGCTATGTGCTCACGCCCGAGAGCCGCGCCATCGGCCTGGGCGCGGTCAAGCCCGAGCTGCTGCGCGCCCAGATCGACGAGGTGGCCTCGACCTTTGCGATGAAGGCCAGGCCGGCGCCCGAGGCCCTGTTCAACGCCAGCTTCCTGCCGCCGCTGGAGCAGCGCCTGGTCAAGGCCTGAGCGATGAGCACATTGCTGCCCGAACAATCGCTGGAGGCGGCCGATGCCGCCGCCTTGCGCCGCGCCATCGCGCTGTCCGACCAGGCCGCCAGCCTCGGCAGCCGGCCCTTCGGCGCGGTGATCGTCGCCGCCGACGGCCGCTGGCTGGCCGAGGGCCACAACAACAACGCCGCCAGCGGCGACTGCACGGCCCATGCCGAGGTGATGGCGCTGCGCCAGGCCGCGGCCGCCGGCCTGCGCCGCGAACAGCTGGCGGGCGCCACCATGGTGGCATCCGGCGAGCCTTGCGTGATGTGCGCCGGCGCCATCTTCTGGTCGGGCCTGCGCCGCGTGGTGTTCGGCATCGATGCCGAGCGCCTGCGCGGCTACCGCCGGCTGCAGCCCGGCGCCGCCGACCTGCTGCTGTCCTGCCGCCAGGTGTTCGAGGCCAGCGACGAGCCTTTCAACGTGATCGGCCCGGCCCTGCTGGACGAAGCCGCCGCGCCCCATGACCGCTTCTGGTCGGCCCCGCCGACCGCGCCCCAAGGAGAGAACCGATGAGCCACGCCCTGCATGAACTGGCCAAGGAATCGCGCATGGGCGCGATCGGCACGGTCGCCCGCCGCGAGGTGCGCGTGATCGACCTGGCCGACTTCGAGGCCCGCCGCAGCGAGATCGCCGACCAGCTGTGGGATGCCGCGGTCGATGTCGGCTTCTTCCAGCTGAAGAACCATGGCATCGCGCCGGCCGACATCAGCGAGGCCTTTGCGATGACCCAGCGCTTCTTCGCGTTGCCCGACGACCTGAAGGCACGCCACCCGCTGAAGAAGGGATTGAACTCGGGCTGGGAAAGCCGGGCCCAGGTGCGGCCGTCCACCGGCACGCCGGACCAGAAGGAGTCGTACCAGATCACCCGCCCGCACATGGATGGCCTGTGGCCGGACGAAGCTGCCCTGCCCGGCTTCCAGGCCCGGATGCTGGGCTTCGAGGCCCAGGCCTGGAACGTGGCCATGCGCGTGCTGTCCTGCTTTGCGCTGAAGCTGGGCTTCGATGCTCAGTTCTTCACCACGGCCCACGACCCGACCTCGCCGCACTACCAGAGCACGCTGCGCCTGCTGCACTACTACGCCATCGATCCCGCCATGCGCGACCAGCTGGGCCTGTGGCGCGCCGGTGCCCACACCGATTTCGACTGCCTGACCCTGCTGTTCCAGCGCGCCGGCCAGGGCGGCCTGGAACTGCTGCCCGGCAAGGACGCCGACAGCCAGGCCTGGACGCCGATCACGCCGGCCGACGAACTGATCACCTGCAACATCGGCGACATGCTGATGCGCTGGAGCGACGACCAGCTGCCGTCCAACTTCCACCGCGTGCGCAACCCCGGCCCGGACGAGTACCAGGGCCCACGCTACAGCCTGGCCTTTTTCGCCCAGGCCAACAAGGACGCGCTGATCCAGCCGCCCAGCGGCAAGTACCCGGCCATCAGCGCCGGCGACTACCTGCAGCAGCGCGTGGCCGCCAACTTCGCGAAGTACTGATTTCCGGCCAGCTTCAGAACAGGCTGCCCTGCGCCGGAGCGGCTGGGGCCAGGGCGTCGCGGGTCTTGGCCGGCCTGGCGGCGCCGGGCCGGCAGAACTGCGTCAGGTCCAGCTCGCTGCGCTGGCGGTTCAGGCCGAGGCGGGCGCAGGCCTTGTGGAAGCGCTGGCGCATCAGCTGGGCCCACAGGCCGCTGCCGGTCATGCGCGTGCTGAGGTCGGCGTCGTAGTCCTTGCCGCCGCGCATCTCGCGCACCCGGGCCATCACACGCGCGGCACGCTCGGGAAAGTGCTGCTCCAGCCAGTGCTGGAACAGCGGGTTCACCTCCCAGGGCAGGCGCAGCGGGATGCTGAAGGCCGAGCGCGCGCCGGCCTCGCGGGCCGCCTCCAGCACCTGTTCCAGCTCGGGCTCGTTGAGAAACGGGATCAGCGGCGAGACGCTGACGCCCACCGGCACGCCGGCCTGGGCCAGCCGCTGGATGGCCTGCAGCCGCCGCTGCGGCGATGCGGCGCGTGGCTCCATCAGCCGCGCCAGCGATGCATCAAGCGTGGTGATCGACACATAGACGGCGCTCAGGCGCTGCTCGGCCATGGGCGCAATCAGGTCCAGGTCGCGCTCGATGCCCGCGGACTTGGTGATGACCGAAAACGGATGGCGGAACTCGGCCAGCACCTCGATGACGCTGCGCGTGAGCCGCAGCCGCCGCTCCACCGGCTGGTAGGCATCGGTGACCGAGCCGATGTTCAGCATCGCCGGCTTGAAGGCCGGCGCCAGCAGGGCCGCGCGCAGGCGTTCGGCGGCATTGACCTTGGCGATGATGCGGGTCTCGAAATCGATGCCCGGCGACAGGTTCAGGTAGCTGTGCGTGGGCCGGGCATAGCAGTAGATGCAGCCGTGCTCGCAGCCGCGGTACGGGTTGATCGACAGGTCGAAGCCGACATCGGGCGAATCGACACGGCTGAGGATGGACTTGACCCGCTCGTCGAACACCTGGGTGGCCGGCGCCAGGGTTTCCTCGTGCACCTGCTGGTCCAGCGTACCCCAGCCGTCGTCCAGCGGCTCGCGCTGTTCACGCTGGAAGCGGTGGGCCAGGTCCCAGGCACTGCCACGGCCCTTGACCGGATCCTGTGGCAGGGCCGGTCGCTGCGAGGAAACGATGGGGATGTGGCGCATGCTGTAAATCTATACAGTATCGCCAGCCCTGTCCAGTCCGCCGCGTGAAGCGGCGTGGATCGTCAGTATTCGCCGCTGCTCAGGGCGCCGGGGGCCAGGTTGTCGAACTTGGTCAGCGGCTTCAGGAAGGTCAGCTTCAGCGTGCCCACCGGGCCATTGCGCTGCTTGCCGATGATGATCTCGGCCACGCCCGGTTCCTTCGAGTCCTTGTTGTAGTACTCGTCACGGTAGATGAACATGATGACGTCGGCATCCTGCTCGATGGCGCCCGATTCGCGCAGGTCGCTCATCATCGGCCGCTTGTCGGTGCGCGTCTCCACCGAGCGGTTGAGCTGCGACAGCGCGATCACCGGGCACTGCAGCTCCTTGGCCAGGGCCTTCATGCTGCGCGAGATCTCGCTCAGCTCGGTGGCGCGGTTCTCGCCGTCGCTCTTGCCCGAGCCGCTCATCAGCTGCAGGTAGTCGATGACGATCAGGCCCAGCGTGCCGCCGAACTGCCGCGCCATGCGCCGCGCGCGGGCGCGCAGTTCCACCGGATTCAGGCCCGGCGTCTCGTCGATGAACAGATGCGCCTTGCCCAGGCGCTCGGCGGCCTCGGTCAGGCGCGTCCACTCGTCGTCGCGCAGCCGGCCGGTGCGCAGGCCGCTCTGGTCGATTCGGCCCAGCGAGCCGATCATGCGCAGCGCCAGCTGGGAGGCGCCCATTTCCATCGAGAACACCAGCACCGGCAGGCCTTCGTTGACGGCCACGTTTTCGGCGATGTTCAGCGCAAACGCGGTCTTGCCCATCGACGGCCGCGCCGCCAGCACGATCAGGTCGCCCTTCTGCAGGCCGGCCGTCATGCGGTCGAAATCGAAGTAGCCGGTGCGCACGCCGGTCACCTCTTCGGCGCCGTTTTCGGCCAGTTCGGTGACGCGGTCGATCAGTTCCATCGTCAGCTTGTCGATGGACAGGAAGCCGGCCTTGTTGCGCGCGCCCTCCTCGCCGATCTTGAAGATCTTGCCCTCGGCTTCATCCAGGATCTGCGCCACCTGGCGGCCTTGCGGATTGAAGGCATTGGTGGCGATCTCGTCGGCGGCCGAGATCAGCTTGCGCAGCACGGCGCGCTCGCGCACGATCTCGGCATAACGCCGCAGGTTGGCGGCACTCGGCACGCTCTGCGCCAGCGCATTCAGGTAGGCCAGGCCGCCGGTCTGCTCGGCCTTGCCGGCGTTCTGCAGGTGCTCGAACACCGTGATCACGTCGGCCGGCTTGCTGGCATTGATCAGCGAGGCGATGGCGCTGAAGATCTCGCGGTGCTCCCAGCGGTAGAAGTCGTCGGGGCCGATCTGGTCGCCGGCCCGGTCCCAGGCCAGGTTGTCGATCAGCAGGCCGCCCAGCACGCTTTGCTCGGCCTCGATCGAATGCGGCGGCACGCGCAGGCGGGCCACCTCGTCGTCGGCGGACGAACCCGTGGCCGCGCCGGGGCTGTTGGGAAGGCTGGGCTGGCGGAAGCTGGTCGACATGGTGCGGGCCATCATAAGGGGGCGGCCGGCCCACGCCTGTGGGCAAACCTGTGGACATCCGGAGGACGCCATGGGGACAAAGTCCCGGCCCTGAAACGACGACGGGGCCGGTCGTGAAACCGGCCCCGTGGCAGGGCATTCGCGGCCGCCGGACCGCGCTCTGTTTGAGCGCAATCCGGCGCCGTGGCGGCGGGCCTTTAGTCGGCCTCGGGCACCACCTGCACGGTGATGTCGACCACCACGTCGGTGTGGGCGGCCACCGAGACCGGGAACTCGCCGACGGCCTTCAGCGGGCCGTGCGGCATGCGCACCTGGGCCTTGGCAACGTCGAAGCCCAGCTTCTTCAGGCCTTCGGCCACGTCGGCATTGGTCACCGAGCCGAACAGACGGCCGTCGACGCCGGCCTTCTGGGCGATGGCCAGGGTGATGCCGGACAGGCGGTTGCCCAGGGCGGTGGCGGCGGCCAGCTTGTCGGCGGCCACCTTTTCGAGTTCGGCGCGGCGAACCTCGAATTCCTTGATGGCGCTTTCGGTGGCGCGGCGGGCCTGCTTGGTCGGGATCAGGAAGTTGCGGGCATAGCCGTCCTTCACCTTGACCACGTCACCCAGGTTGCCCAGGTTGGCCACTTTTTCGAGCAGGATCACTTGCATGGTCGTTGCTCCTTGATCAGACGCGATGCTGGTCGCTGTACGGCAGCAGCGCCAGGAAGCGCGCGCGCTTGATGGCGTTGGTCAGCTGACGCTGGTAGTAGGCACGGGTGCCGGTCAGGCGGGCCGGCGTGATCTTGCCGTTTTCGCCGATGAAGTCGCGCAGCAGGTCGGCGTCCTTGTAGTCGATGGACTCGACGTTGGCGACGGTGAAGCGGCAGAACTTCTTGCGCTTGAACAGCAGCGACTGGGTGTTGCGCTTGGGGCGGCGATCCTTGGCGCCCTTGCCCTTGCCACGAGAGATGGCCATGGTGATACCTCGTTGAATGTTCGGTGGGTCTGAAGAGACGACTGGCGAAAGCTCAGGCGTCCAGTGCCGTGATGTGGAACAGCAGCCCGCGTCCGTTGCGTGCACTGGCCAGGAAGCCGCCGAAGCAGGCCTCGCCACCCAGTGCCATCGCGCCCAGGGGCCGTGTGATCTCGCCGATGGCCACCGCGCGGATCTCCAGCGAGACCTGGCGGGGCCGGCCGTCTTCGCTGACCGTGGACGCATGCTGGAGCACGCAGTCCAGGGCCGGCAGTCCGGCGGGCGTGTAGCGCACGGCGCCCCGCTCGACCAGCTGCGCCGACAGAACCAGGCGGTTCATGCTCGGCGCCGCAGTGTCCGGCGCGGCAGCGGGCTGTTGGATCAGGCGCTGGCCTCCTGCGAAGCCGAAGCCTTGCGGGCCTCTTCCTTCTCGACCGCCTTCATCATCACCGACGGGGTGGTCTCGGCCTTGTCCTTGGCCACGGTCAGGTGGCGCAGCACGGCGTCGTTGTAGCGGAAGCCGGTCTCGAGCTCGGCCAGGGTGTCCTTGCCGCACTCGATGTTCAGGCACACATAGTGGGCCTTGGCCAGCTTCTGGATCTGGTAGGCCAGCTGACGGCGACCCCAGTCCTCGACACGGTGCACCTTGCCGCTGGCGGCGGTGACCAGGGCCTTGTAACGCTCCAGCATGGCCGGAACCTGCTCGCTTTGATCCGGATGGATCAGCAGCACGATCTCATAGTGACGCATGAAAACTCCTTGTGGTTTCCGCCCGTGGCCCGGCACAAAGCGCCAGATCCTCAGGTCCGGAAGCTGCCCGGCGGCGTCGGGGACGCTGGTGCAGCAGGGGGTTGAGAAAGGGAAAGCCCGCGATTATAGCCTGGAAGGCTGCGCCTGGCCAGGAGCGGGATCGTCGCTGCCCGCTGCACCCGAGCCGCCCGTCCGGGGCGGCGCACGGCGCAGCGCATCCAGCAGCGCCCGGCCATTGTCGGGCGGCGCCTTCAGCAGCCAGCTGGCCAGCACCAGGGCCAGGCAGCCGGCCGGCACGCCGAACACGCCGGCGGCCATGGGCTCGATGCCGAACCAGCGGCCGTCGCCGACCCAGATCGCATCCAGGCCCAGCCAGGACTTGGGCCCGGGCAGGTTGCGCAGCATGTACCACAGCGTCACGCCCACGCCCACCAGCATGCCGGCCACCGCGCCGCCGCGGTGGGCGCCACGCCAGAAGATGCCCAGCACCAGGGTCGGGAAGAAGGTGGCCGCGGCCAGCGAAAACGCCGCGGTGACAAAGGGCAGGATGTCGGTCAGCCGCAGCGAGGCCACCCAGGCCGCCAGCACCGCGGCCAGCAGCACCATCAGCTTGGACATCATCACGCGCTTGATGGCCGAGGCGCGGGGGTTGAGCACGCGGAAGAACAGGTCGTGCGACAGCGCGTTGGAGATGGTCAGCAGCAGGCCGTCGGCCGTGGACAGGGCCGCGGCCAGGCCGCCGGCGGCCACCAGATAGGTCACCACCAGGGGCATGCCGCCCAGCTCGGGCGCGGCCAGCACCACCAGGTCGGCGCCCAGGCGCAGCTCGGACAGCTGCAGGATGCCGTCGCCGTTGATGTCCTCCACCGACAGCAAGTTGGGATCGAGCTTGGACCAGCGGCGGATCCAGTCCGGCAGGCTGCCGAACGAGGTGCCCAGCAGCTCGGTGAACAGCTCGTACTTGACCATCACCGCCAGCGCCGGCGCGCTGACGTAGAGGGCGCAGATGAAAAACAGCGACCAGCCCACCGAGCGCCGCGCCTCGGCCACGCTGGGCGTGGTGTAGTAGCGCGTCAGCACATGCGGCATGGCCGCCGTGCCCAGCATCAGGCACAGCACCAGGGCCAGGAAATTGGCGCGCGGCCAGGCGGCGGCGCCGCTGGCCGGGGCCGGTGGCGCCGCCGCCGAGGCCTCCGCGGCGGGCGGCTGGGCGCCTGGCGCCTGGGCCTGCGGCGCCAGGCCGGCCAGCGGCTGCGACTGGCGGCGCGAGATCTCCAGCTCACGCTGGTAGGCGGCACGCGCCTCGGCCTCGCTGCGCGGCATGCGCTCCAGCGCCCGCTCGGCCTGCTGGATGCGCGCCAGCGGCGCATTCTCGGCGCGCAGGCGCTCGATCTCGGCGGTGCGCGCCAGCGCATCGGCGGCCATCGCCGCGGGCACGTCGGCCAGCTTGCGCTGGGCCTCGTCGGCGCGTTCGGCCAGCACCTTGCGCACCGCCAGCTCGCCCGGATCGTGGCGCAGCTCGGCCTCGCGCTCGGTGACGATGGCCAGCTGCTGGCGGTAGTCCAGCAGCGGCAGCCAGGAGCCGGTCTGCTGCTGGCTGAGCCAGAACACCGGCACCGTGTAGGCGATGATCAGCACGATGTACTGCGCCACCTGGGTCCAGGTGACGGCGCGCATGCCGCCCAGGAAGCTGCACACCAGCACGCCGCCCAGGCCGACGAAGATGCCGATCTCGAACGAGAAGCCGGTCAGGTGCGAGGTGATCAGGCCCACGCCATAGACCTGCACCACCACGTAGACGAAGCTCACCAGCACCGTGGCCGTCACCGCCAGCAGCGGCGCCACGGTGCCGCCGTAGCGGGCGCGGATGAAGTCGGGGATGGTGAACTGGCCGAAGCGCCGCAGGTACGGCGCCAGCAGCATGGCCACCAGGCAGTAGCCGCCGGTCCAGCCCAGGATGTAGGCCAGGCCGTTGAAGCCCTGCATGTAGAGCACACCGGCGGTGCCGATGAAGGAGGCCGCGCTCATCCAGTCGGCGGCGGTGGCCATGCCGTTGTAGACCGCCGGCACGCGGCGGCCGGCCACGTAGTACTCCAGCTCGTCGGTGGTGCGGCTGAGCAGGCCGATCACCGCATACACCAGCACGGTGGCGATCAGAAAGCTGCCGCCGATCCAGCCGCGCGACCAGCCGCTCTTCTCCAGCGCCGCCAGCATGCCGACGAACACCACCACGCCGACGGTGAACAGGCCGTAGCGCCGGTTCAGCCGGCGGGTGAAGCGCTGCGTGGCCTCGTGGACGGGACTGGAACGGGACATCGGCCGCGAGCATACCGCCCGCGACCTTGGGCCCCGCTGACGGGCGAGCTGCTCAGCGCGTGGCCAGCTGCTGCCAGGTGTCGATCACCGAGTCCGGGTTCAGCGAGATCGAGACGATGCCCTCGTCGGCCAGCCACAGCGCAAAGTCGGCATGGTCGCTGGGGCCCTGGCCGCAGATGCCCACGTACTTGCCGGTGGCGCGGCAGGCGGTGATGGCGCGGCTGATCAGGGCCTTGACCGCGGCGTCGCGCTCGTCGAAGTCCTCGGCCAGCAGGGCCAGGCCAGAGTCGCGGTCCAGGCCCAGGGTCAGCTGGGTCAGGTCGTTCGAGCCGATGGACATGCCGTCGAAGTGCTGCAGGAACTGGTCGGCCAGGATGGCGTTGCTGGGCACCTCGCACATCATGATCACGCGCAGGCCGTTGTCGCCGCGCTTCAGGCCGCGGTCGGCCAGCAGGCCCACCACCCGCTCGGCCTGGCGCACGGTGCGCACAAAGGGCACCATGATCTCGACATTGCTCAGGCCCATGTCGTTGCGCACGCGCTTGAGCGCCTCGCATTCCATCGCGAAGGCGTCCGAGAACTCGCCGCTGATGTAGCGGCTGGCGCCGCGGAAGCCCAGCATCGGGTTTTCTTCGTCGGGCTCGTAGCGGCTGCCGCCGATCAGCTTCTTGTACTCGTTGCTCTTGAAGTCGGACAGGCGCACGATCACCGGCTTGGGCCAGAAGGCCGCGGCGATGGTGGCCACGCCCTCGACCAGCTTGTCGACATAAAACGCGCGCGGGCTGGCATGGCCGCGCGCCACCGACTCGACCGCCTTCTTCAGGTCCGAATCGATGTTCGGATAGTCGAGGATGGCCTTGGGGTGCACGCCGATGTAGTTGTTGATGATGAATTCCAGCCGCGCCAGGCCCACGCCCGAGTTCGGGATCTGCGCGAACTCGAAGGCCAGCTGCGGATTGCCGACGTTCATCATGATCTTCACCGGGCAGTACGGCAGCTCGCCGCGCTGCACCTCGGTGACCTCGGTCTCCAGCAGGCCGTCGTAGATCACGCCGGTGTCGCCCTCGGCGCAGACCACGGTGACCAGGGCGCCGTCGGCCAGCTTCTCGGTGGCATCGCCGCAGCCCACCACCGCCGGGATGCCCAGCTCGCGGGCGATGATGGCCGCGTGGCAGGTGCGGCCGCCGCGGTTGGTGACGATGGCCGAGGCGCGCTTCATCACCGGCTCCCAGTTGGGATCGGTCATGTCGGCCACCAGCACGTCGCCGGGCTGCACGCGGTCCATCTCGGCCGGCGAGTGCACGATGCGCACCGGGCCGGTGCCGATCTTCTGGCCGATGGCCCGGCCCTCGGCCAGCACCGCGCCGCGCTGGGCGGCACTGCCCTTGAGCTTGTACTTGTATTCCACCTGGCCCACGGCCTGGCTCTTCACCGTCTCGGGCCGGGCCTGCAGGATGTAGAGCTGGCCGTCGACGCCGTCCTTGCCCCATTCGATGTCCATCGGCCGGCCGTAGTGCTGCTCGATGATCAGCGCGTACTTGGCCAGCTCGATCACGTCGGCGTCGTTCAGCGCATAGCGGTTGCGCTGCTCGGGCGGCGTGTCCACGGTCTTCACCAGGCGGCCGCTGGCGGCGCGTTCCTCGGGCGACGCGAACTCCATGCGGATCAGCTTGGAGCCCAGGTTGCGGCGGATGATGGGCAGCTTGCCGGCCTTCAGCCCCGGCTTGTGCACGTAGAACTCGTCGGGGTTGACGGCGCCCTGCACCACCGTCTCGCCCAGGCCGTAGCTGGCGGTGATGAAGACCACGTCCTCGAAGCCGCTCTCGGTGTCGATGGTGAACATCACGCCGGCGGCGCCGAGGTCGCTGCGCACCATGCGCTGCACGCCGGCCGACAGCGCCACCTCGGCATGGGCAAAGCCCTTGTGCACGCGGTAGCTGATGGCGCGGTCGTTGTAGAGGCTGGCGAAGACCTCCTTCATCTTGTGCAGCACGTCATCGATGCCATGCACGTTCAGGAAGGTCTCCTGCTGGCCGGCGAACGAGGCATCAGGCAGGTCCTCGGCGGTGGCCGAGGAGCGCACGGCGAAGCTGGCGTCCGGGTTGCCGGCGGTCAGCGCGGCATAGGACTCGCGCACCGCGGCCTCCAGCGCCGGCGGGAACGGGGCGTCGCTGACCCAGCCGCGGATCTCGGCACCGGCGGCGACCAGGGCCTTGACGTCGTCGACGTCGAGGCTGGCCAGGCGGGCGTTGATCTTGTCGGTCAGGCCACCATGGGCCAGGAACTCGCGGAAGGCATGGGCCGTGGTGGCAAAGCCGCCGGGCACACGCACGCCCGAGGCGGCGAGCTGGCTGATCATTTCGCCGAGGCTGGCGTTCTTGCCGCCAACAACCTCGACGTCGGTCATCCTCAGCTGCTCGAACGGTACGACCAGGGCGGCCGCCAGATGGGTGGAAGACATGGGAAAGCTCCGTGATGATGGGAAAACGGTGCCGCCCGGCGCGGGGCATGGCAAGCTGTCCAGCGGCCATCGCGGGCTCGCGCCTGTGCACTCGATGCTTCGAGTTGTTGGAGGGTGCACAGGGGGCTCATCGCGACGGGGACCGAGGTGGGTCGGGCTGGGCGCCGGGGGGGGAAGATGCTGCGGATTCTAAGGACGAAGCCCCTATCATCCCTGAACCCCCGCTGAACAGCCCCCACGAAAAGCGCCCATGCCCAATCGCAGCGTGTTCTTTGTCTCGGACGGCACCGGCATCACCGCCGAGACCTTCGGCAACTCGATCCTGGCGCAGTTTCCGGGCAAGCCGCGCCATGTGCGCCGGCCCTTCATCGACTCGATCCTCAAGGCCCAGACGGTGCTGGGCGAGATCAACCAGGTGGCCGATGCCGAGGGCAAGCCGCCCATCGTCTTCATCACCCTGGTCAACGACGAGGTGCGGCGCATCATCACCGACCCCGGCTGCCGCGGCCTGGTGCTGGACATGTTCCGCCACTTCGTCGAGCCGCTGGAGGCCGAGTTCGGCGTGAAGAGCAACCACCGCGTCGGCCGCTTCTCCGATGCCGCCAAGAGCACCGAGTACAACGACCGCATCGAGGCCATCAACTTCAGCCTGGCCCACGACGACGGCCAGAGCTCGCGCAACCTCGATGCCGCCGACGTGATCCTGCTGGGCGTCAGCCGCTGCGGCAAGACGCCGACCAGCCTGTACCTGGCCATGCAGCATGGCATCAAGGCCGCCAACTACCCGCTGATCCCCGAGGACTTCGAGCGCAACAAGCTGCCGCCGGCGCTGATGCCGCACCTGAAGAAGTGCTTCGGCCTGACCATCGACCCGGAGCGGCTGGCGCAGATCCGCAACGAGCGCCGGCCCGACAGCAAATACGCCTCGCTGGTGAACTGCCGCTACGAGGTGGCCGCCGCCGAAACGCTGATGCGGCGCAGCGGCCTGGGCTGGCTCAGTTCCACGCACAAGTCCATCGAGGAGATCGCCACCACCATCCTGCGCGACATCCGGCCCGACCGGCTGATCTACTGATGGGCGTGATCGACGAACTGCCGCGGCGCGGCATCCAGCATCCCGGCCCGGTGGCGGCCGGCCGCATCGACGCGCTGCCGGTGGCCCTGCAGCGGCACGAGCTGCTGCTGCAGCCCGGCACCAGCCTGCTGCAGGCCCTGGTGCAGGCCCTGCCCGCCGGCACGCGCAGCGCGGTGCTCAGCCTGCACGGCGGCACGCTGGCGCCGCTGGCCTATGTGATGCCGGCGCTGTCGCGCAGCGCCGAGCATGCGGTGTATTTCAGCGAGCGCTTCGAGGCCGCGGCGCCGGCGCAGCTGATCGATGCCAGCGTCACCTACGGCCAGCGTGACGGCCGGCCCTGGCTGCACTGCCATGCGCGCTGGACCGACGCCGACGGCCGGCGGCATTGCGGCCATCTGCTGCCCGGCGATGTGCAGCTGGCCTCGCCGCTGGCCGCCAGCGCCTGGTGCCTGGACGGCGCCGAGTTCAGCGTGGTGGCCGACGACGAGACCCGCTTCACGCTGTTCAAGCCTGTGGCCACGGCCTTGACCACGGCCGGCGCCGGCCCGGTGCAGGCCCTGGCCGTGCGCGTGGCGCCCAACCAGGACATCTGCCGCGCACTCGAAAGCCTGTGCCTGCAGCATGGCCTGAGCCATGCCCGCGTGCGTGGCGGGGTTGGCAGCACCGTGGGTGCGCAGTTCGACGACGGGCGGCGCGTCGAGCCCTTTGTCACCGAGCTGCTGATCCGCGACGGCCGCGTGCGGCCCGGCGCCGATGGCCGTCCGCAGGCCGAGCTGGAGGTCAGCCTGGTGGACCACACCGGCGGCCTGGCCGACGGCCGGCTGGCGCGTGGCGCCAATGCGGTGCTGGTGACCTTCGAGCTGGTGCTGGAAGCCGGGGACTGAGCCGGAGACTGAGGCCCCCGGCCTCGGCTCAGAGCACGGCGGTGGAAATGGCCGGCACCGCGGCGATGACCACCAGGCCCAGGATCAGCGCGATCAGGTAGGGCCAGATCGCGCCCATGGCCTCGTCGGGCGAGACATTGCCAATGCGGCAGGCGATGTAGAAGCCCACGCCCACCGGCGGCATCATCAGGCCGATGTTCATTGCCACCACCACCACCATCGCATAGTGCACGTCGTTGAGCCCCAAGCTCTTGGCGATGGGAAACATCAGCGGCGCCATCAGCAGCAGGGCCGGCAGGCCTTCGAGGATGCAGCCCAGCACCAGGAAGATGGCGATGGTCACCGCCAGGAAGCTGGGCACGCCGCCCGGCAGGCCCTTCATGAACAGCGCCAACTGCTGGGCCACGCCCGACTGGGTGATGGCCCAGGCCATGGCCAGGGCCGTGCCCAGGATCATCAGGATCGCGCCCGACAGTGCCGCGGTCTCGACCAGCATCTCGTAGACCTTGCGCAGGCCGATGCCTCCGTACATCAGCGCGCCGATGACCATGGCATAGAGCACGGCGATTGTCGAGACCTCGGTGGCCGTGGCCACGCCGCCGCCCACCGCGCCGCGGATCAGGAACGGCAGCACCAGGGCCGGGCCGGCGATCAGCAGCGTGCGGCCCACCAGCGACAGCGGCGCGCGGCGGATGCCGGCCATGTTCTCGTGGCGGGCCTGCCAGCGTGCCAGCACGGCCAGGGCCAGCAACAGCACCAGGGCCACGGTGACACCGGCCTGGAACAGCCCGGCAATCGACACGCCGGCCACCGAGCCCAGCACGATCAGCACGATGCTGGGCGGCACGGTGTCGGCCATGGCCGCACCGGTGGACAGCAGGGCGATCATCTGCTTGGGCTTCTGGCCGCGGCGTTTCATCTCCGGAAACAGCGCCGGCGCCACCGTGGCCATGTCGCTGACCTTGGAGCCCGAGATGCCCGAGACGATGAACAGCGAGCCCAGCAGCACATAGCTCATGCCGCCCTTGACATGGCCGACCAGCGAGGCGAGGAAGTCGATGATGGCCTTGCCCATGCCGGTGGCATCGAGCACGCAGCCCAGCAGCACGAAGATCGGCACCGACACCAGCACCAGGCTGGACATGCCCTCGTCCATGCGGCCCACCACCACGCCCACCGGCACCTGGGTGGTGAAGGCGATGAAGGCCACGGTGCCGATGCCGAAGCAGAAGGCGATCGGCACGCCGGCGACCAGGCCGAGCACGACAAAGCCGATCAGGAAGATCAGGATGTTCAGGTGGCCCAGGTCGGCCAGCGTGGGCTTCAGGCCCCAGCAGGCCGCCGTCAGCGCCGCCAGCACCAGGGCCGTGCCGGCCAGGTGGCGCTTGCTGCAGGTGCGCCAGGCATGGCCCAGCAGCACCGCCAGCATGGCAAAGATGCCGAAGGCGATGGCCGCCACGCGCCAGCTGTTGGGGATCTCCAGCGCCGGCGTGGTGACGTAGGACTCGGACTCGATGTACTCGATGGCCGGCCCGGCCAGCGACAGCAGGAACAGCGCCACCACGCCCAGGCCGAAGGCCTGCACCGGCGCCTGCCAGCGCAGCGGCAGCATCTGCAGGAACAGCGTCAGCCGCAGGTGCTCGTTGCGGTGGATGGCGATGGCCGAGCCCAGCATGGCCAGCCACAGGAAGGCGATGGACACCGCCTCGTCCACCCAGGTCAGCGGCGCCGAGAACAGATAGCGCGAGCCCACCCCCAGCAGCAGCATGCCGATGATGGCCAGCATCAGCGCCGCCGACACCCATTCGATGGGCCGCAGCAGCCAGGCGCCGGCGCGCGGCGGCTCCAGCTCGTTGGGCAGGGCGTAGGCGTCGGGGTTGTCGCCCGGCAGGGTGCTGGAGGCGGTCATCGCGGCCTCAGACCAGCTTGCCGGTGTACTTCTCCAGCAGGGCCCAGGCCTCGTCGCCGAACTTCTTGTGCCACTCGGCATAGAAGCCGGCGGCACGCAGCTTGGCGCGGAACAGCTCGGCATCGGTGGTGTTGAACTGCATGCCCTTGGCCTTGAGGTCGGCCATCAGGCCGTCGTTGAGCTTGCGCACATCGTCGCGCTCCAGCAGCGCCGCGGCATTGATGTTGCGCGTGACGATCTCCTGCAGGTCGGCCGGCAGGCGCTCGAAGCTCTTCTTGTTGGCCAGGAACCAGAAGCCGTCCCACATGTGGTTGGTGACCGAGCAGAACTGCTGCACCTCGTTGAGCTTGGCGGTGGCGATGATGGCCAGCGGGTTCTCCTGGCCGTCCACCACCTTGGTCTGCAGCGCGGTGTAGACCTCGGCGAAGTTGATGGTGGCCGGGCTGGCCTCGAAGGCCTTGAACATCGACACCCAGAACGGGCTGGGCGGCACGCGCATCTTCATGCCCTTCAGGTCTTCGGGCTTGGCGATGGCGCGTGCGCTGCTGGTCATCTGGCGGTAGCCGTTGTCCCAGATCTTCTCGAACGCGAACATCGGCGACTTGGCGGCGATCTCCTTGCGCACATGGGCGCCCAGCGCGCCGTCCATCGCGGCCCAGACCTGGCCGTAGTCCTTGAACGCAAAGCCCACGCCGCTGATCTGCGCCGACGGGATCAGGTTGCCCAGGATCAGCGGCGACAGCGTGAAGAAGTCCACCGCGCCCGAGCGCACCTGGCCAAGGGTGTCGGTGTCGTTGCCCAGCTGGCTGCTGGGGAAGACCTTGATCTCGACCCGGCCCTTGGACTCGGCCAGGATCTTGGCCGCCATCTCGTTGGCCCGCACATTCATCGGGTGCGTGACCGGCAGGTTGTTGGCGTACTTCAGCGTGAACTCGGCCTTGCCCTGGGCCAGGACGGTGGCCGGCAGCGTGGGCAGGGCGATGGCGCCGGCGCTGGCCAGCAGGGTGCGGCGATTGAAGCTCATGGTTGTCTCCTAGCAGGGTCTCGGGGTCGGGGAAAAAAAGGGATCAGTCGGCGTGCACCGGCAGCACCTCGCCACGCTCGAACAGCAGCGCGCGCACATCCTTCTTGGTGATCTTGCCGTAGCCCGACTTGGGCAGGGCGTCCCAGAAGAAGAACTGCCGCGGCCAGCGGTAGCGGGCCAGGCGGCCGTCCAGCCAGGCCAGCAGCGTATCGGCGTCCACCGGCGGCAGGCCCTCGGGCGGCGGCTCGCGGCGCACCACCACGGCCACGCCGATCTCGCCCCAGCTGCGGTCGGGCACGCCCAGCACCGCCACCTCGGCCACGCCGGGATGGCTGAGCAGCACCTCCTCGCATTCGCGCGGGTAGACGTTGCTGCCGCCGGAGATGTACATGTCCGACTCGCGGCCGGTGATGTAGAGCAGGCCGCGCGGGTCCAGGCGGCCCAGGTCGCCGGTGTGGAACCAGCCGCCACGCAGCGCCTTGGCCGTGGCCTCGGCATTGGCGTGATAACCGGCAAAGACCGCGCCGCCACGCACGCAGATCTCGCCGATCTCGCCGGTGGGCACGGGCTGCATGTCGGCATCCAGCACCGCCACCTCCATGCCGGTGCGCGGCCGGCCGCAGCTGCCGATGTTGGCATCGGGGCTGGCATCGTCGGCCGAGTGCATGTGGGCCGGCAGCACGGTGATGCAGCCGGTGACCTCGCCCAGGCCGAAGTACTGCACCAGCACCGGGCCGAGCTTTTGCAGCGCCAGGCGCTGGTCGGCGCGGTACATCGGCGCACCGGCATAAATCAGGTAGCGCAGCGAGCTGTGGTCGTGCTGGTCGACCGCCGGATGCTCGACCAGCAGCTTGACGATGGTCGGCACGGTGAACAGGTTGCTGACGCGGTGGCGCTCGACCAGCTGCCACACCAGGCCGGCGTCCATCTTCTCGCCCGGCAGCAGCACGGTGGCCGCGCCACGCGCCACGTTCAGCAGCGCATGGATGCCGGCGCCATGCGACAGCGGCGCCACGGCGATGGACACGTCGCGCTCGTCGGTGCCCGGGATCAGGTCGGCCAGGTGGTTGGCGACCACGAAGTTCATCTGGCCATGGGTCAGGATGCCGGCCTTGGGCTTGCCGGTGGTGCCCGAGGTGTAGAAGAACCACAGCGGGTCGTCATAGGCCACCGTGGCCTCGGCCGGCGCCGCGCCCAGGTGCTGCTGCACCAAGGCCTCGTAGCCGGGCTCGCCATCAGGGATGCCGTCGCCGATCCACAGCACCTGGCGCAGCGCCGGCGCGGCGGCGCGCGTGGCCGCCACATGCTCGGCAAACACCGTCTCGGCCAGCATCACCACCGCGCCGCTGGACTCGCCCAAGTAGGCCACTTCCGACGGTGCCAACCTGAAGTTGGTGGGCACCCAGACGCAGCCCATGCGAAACGCGGCCCAGCCGGCCTCGAACAGCGCCAGGTTGTTGCGCGACTGCTGCAGGATGCGGTCGCCGCGCTGCACGCCCAGCGCCGTCAGCGCCGCCACCAGCGCATCGACGCGCTGGTCCAGCTCGCGCCAGGTCCAGCGCTGCTCGCCCTGGATCAGCGCCGTGCGCTCGGGAAACAGCCGCGCCGTGTGGCTGAGCAGTCGCGCCAGGTTGCAGACCTGGGCCGGATGGACCGTGGACATCAGGCGGCTTCCAGGATGCTCAGGTAGTTGGCCACCGCCGCGCCGCCCATGTTGAACACCGCGCCCAGGCTGGAGCGCGGCACCTGCATGTCACCGGCCGTGCCGCTGAGTTGCATGGCCGCCATCACATGCTGGGACACGCCGGTGGCACCGATCGGATGGCCACGCGACTTGAGCCCACCCGAAGGATTGACCGGCAGCCGGCCGTCCTTGCGCGTCACGCCGTCGAGGATGACGCGCGCGCCCTGGCCCTGCGGCGCCAGGCCCATGGCCTCGTACTCCAGCATCTCGGCGATGGTGAAGCAGTCGTGGGTCTCGACGAAGCCCAGGTCGTCCAGCGAGGCCCGGGCCGCGGCCAGGCCACGCTGCCAGGCCAGGGCCGCGCCCTCGAAGCGGGTCGGGTCGCGCCGGCCCAGCGGCAGGTATTCGTTGACCTGGGTGCGCGAGCGCCAGCGCAGCGCCGGCACCCGGGCTGCGGCCAGCGGCTGCGACGACAGCACCAGGGCCGCCGCGCCATCGGACACCAGCGAGCAGTCCGAGCGCTTCAGCGGCCCGGCGACAAAGGGGTTCTTGTCCGAGGGCTGGCGGCAGAAGTCGAAGCCCAGGTCGCGCTTCATGTGCGCATAGGGGTTGTGCACGCCATTGGCATGGTTCTTCGCGGCGATGGCCGCCAGCGCATCGCTCTGGTCGCCAAAGCGCTCGAAGTAGCCGGTGGCGATGTGGCCGAACACGCCGGCAAATCCACCCGGCGTATCGCCCTCCTCCTTCACATACGAGCAGCGCAGCAGCACCTCGCCGATCTGCGCGCTGGGCAGGGTGTTCATCTTCTCCAGGCCCACCACCAGCACCCGCTGCAGCCGCCCGCTCTCGATGGCGTCCAGCGCGGCCCAGATCGCCGCCGAGCCGGTGGCGCAGGCGTTTTCCAGCCGCACCGCCGGCACATGGCGCAGCTCGGGAATCGCCAGCGCGGCCAGCGCGCCGCTGAAGTCCTGGCGCACGAAGCCGCCGTTGAAATGGCCGATGAACACGCCGTCGATGTCGCCCGGCTCCAGTCCGGCGCTGGCAATGGCCGGCAGCGCGGCCTCGCGCAGCAGTTGCTCCAGGTCCAGCGCATCGTGCTTGCCGAACGGGGTGTGGCCCCAGCCAACGAGGTGGGCGGTGGTCATGCGCGGGTCTCCTGGGGGGCGGCGAATCGGCCTGGGATGCGCCACCGGTGGTCTACTATGTGAACCTGTCATGCACCACAAATCACCGGTGCACCAGCAAGTCGAAAAAGTTTACGGGGCATCCCGACCTTGATGACCGAGTTTTGACCGAAGCAGACCAGAAAATGGTTCAATATGTGGACCCATGAATCCGGGTTAATACCGGGTTCCAATGCCAGCGACGGCCCGGCCACGGCCGGCGCCCAGACGCTGCGCCGCGGCCTGGCCGTGCTGCGCCTGCTGACCCGCGTGGGCCCCGGCGGCCTGCGCATGGGCGAGATCGGCCGCCGCCTGGGACTGAACAAGGCCACCGCCGTGCGCCTGACGCGCACCCTGGTCGACGAGGGCTTTGTGCTGCACGACCTGGCCACCGGCGCCTACCGGCTGGGCCCCGAGGCCTTTGCCGTGGGCCTGGCCGCCGAGCCCAGCTACGAGCTGCAGCGGCTGGCCGCGCCGGCGCTGCGCGCGCTGGCGCTGGAATCGGGCGACACGGTGTTCTTCACCGTGCTGCACGGCATCGAGAGCATCTGCTTGTCGCGCTGGGAAGGCGACTATCCGCTGCGCAACCAGCTGGTGAAACCCGGCGACCGCTGGCCGCTGGGCGTGGGCGCCGGCAGCTGCGCGATGCTGGCGGCGCTGTCCGACGAAGACGTGCACAAGCTGCTGCAGCGCAATGCCGAGATGCGCGCCCGCCAGTACCCGGGCTGCAGCGACGCCGCCATCTGGGCCCTGGTGCACGAGGCCCGCGCGCTGGGCTACTGCCTGAACCCGGGCCTGGTGCTGGAAAGCAGCTGGGCCATCGGCGTGCCGGTCTACGACGTGCAGCGCCGGCCGGTGGCCTCGATCAGCCTGGCGGCCATCGAAAGCCGCCTGGGCCCGGCGCGCCGTGCCGCATTGGGCAACCGGCTGATGCAGGCCAGCCAGGAGCTGACGCGGCTGCAGTCCGGCCTGCAGACCCATCCGCAGGGCGTGGCCTGATCAAGCCGGACCGGCCACCCGCGGCAGCTGCTGGATGAACTGCTGCAGCAGCGGCGCATCGTCGTCGCGGCGCCAGGCCGCGCCATGCTCCACCAGGGTGGGCGTGCCGGCCAGCGGCCGGTAGACCACGCCCTGGCGGTGCATCACCTGCACGCTGGCCGGCACCAGGGCCACGCCGATGCCGCCCGAGACCAGGCTGACGATGGTGTGCATCTGCCGCGCCGGAAAAATCCGCGGCGAGAAGCCGTGGCGCATGCAGGCGCTGACCATGGCATCGAACATCAGCGGCCCGTGGTGGCGCTCGAAGGCCAGGAACTGCTCGCCGGCCAGGCGTTCCAGCGGCACGCGGTCCAGCCCGGCCAGCGCATGGCCGGCCGGCAGGGCCACCACCAGCGCATCGTGGTTGGTGGCCTGGTAGGCCAGCGTGGGCGGCAGCTGCGGGCTGGCGAAGACGCAGCCCAGGTCCAGCGCACCGCGCTCCAGGTCGGCCAGCATCTGGTCGGTGGTCGATTCCTGCAGCACCAGGCGCACCTGCGAATGCTCGGCGCTGAAGCGGCGCAGCAGCTCGGGCAGGTAGGCATAGGCCGCCAGGCTGATGAAGCCGATGGCCAGGCGCCCGCCACGGCCCAGCGTGGCCTCGCGGCCGCGCTGCAGCAGGCCCTCGGTGCGCGCCAGCACCGCGCGGGCATCGCGCAAGGCCTCTTCGCCGGCCGCGGTCAGCACGATGCGGCGCGAGTTGCGCTCGAACAATCGCTGGCCCAGCTCGGCCTCCAGCTCCTTGATGGCCTGGCTGACCGGCGGCTGGGACAGGTGCAGGCGCTCGGCGGCGCGGCCGAAGTGCAGTTCCTCGGCGACGGCCACCAGGCAGCGCAGGTGGCGCAGCTCCATGGTTCTGATTTCCAGATGAATCGATCTGAAAATAGTACTTCAGCGAATGCATGCGGCTGCCTAGACTTTCGCCGCGCCCATCCGCCCTTTCCAAGACACAGGAGACCGACCATGACCCAGCCCTCCCCCCAAACATCCAAGGTGGCCGTGGTCACCGGCGGCGCACGCGGCATCGGCCTGGCGGCCGCGCAATGGTTTCTGGACCATGGCTGGCGCGTCGCGCTGTGGGACATCGACGCCACCACGCTGGCCGCCACCGACCAGGCCCTGGCCCTGCCCGAGCGCGTGCTGGCCCTGCATTGCGATGTGTCCCAGCCCGAGCAGGTGGCGCGCGCCGCCGCCACCACGCAAGAGCGCTTCGGCCGCATCGACGCCCTGGTCAACAACGCCGGCGTGGCGGTGTTCAAGCCCATAGGCGAGACCAGCTTCACCGAATGGCAGACGGTGCTGGCCACCAACCTCAACGGCCCCTTCCTGTGCACCCAGGCGCTGGCGCCGCTGATGCTCCAGCACGGCGGTGGCGCGGTGGTCAACATCGCCTCGATCTCGGGCCTGCGCGCCAGCACGCTGCGTGTGGCCTATGGCACCAGCAAGGCCGCGCTGATCCACCTGACCAAGCAGCAGGCCACCGAGCTGGGCACGGTGGGCATCCGCGTCAATGCCATCGCCCCCGGACCGGTGGAAACCGAGATGGCCAAGCTGGTGCACAGCGTGGCCATCCGCAAGGACTACCACGACGTGATCCCGCTGGAGCGCTATGGCAGCTGCCAGGAAATGGCCAATGTGATCGGCTTCCTGTGCAGCCCCGAGGCCAGCTATGTCAACGGCCAGGTGCTGGCGGTGGACGGCGGCTTCGACGCCGCCGGCGTGGGCCTGCCGACGCTGCGGCTGCGCGCGGCCGAGCAGTCCGGTCGCTAAGTCCGCTGCCGCTGCGACTCGTACAGGCACACCGCGGCCGCGGCCGCGACATTCAGCGATTCTTCGCCGCCCGGCTGCGGAATGCGCAGCGTCAGCGCGCAGCGCTCCAGCAGGGCCGGCGCCACGCCCTGGCCTTCGTGGCCCATCACCCAGGCGCAGGGCCAGGGCAGCTGGGCCTCGGGCAGCAGGGCCTCGGTGGCCAGGCTGGTGCCGACCAGGGGCACGGCCAGCGCCTGCAGGTCCGCCGGCTGCAGGCCCTCGACCAGACGCAGGCCGAAATGCGCGCCCATGCCGGCGCGCAGCACCTTGGGCGACCACAGCGCCGCCGTGCCCTGCAGCGCCAGCACCTGGGTGAAGCCGAAGGCCGCGGCGCTGCGCAGCATGCTGCCGACGTTGCCGGCGTCCTGCACCCGGTCCAGCACCAGGCTGGGCGCATCGGCAGCGATGGCCGCCGCCGGCGGCAGGCTCAGCAGCAGGCCGATGCGCGCCGGTGACTCCAGGCCGCTGAGGCCATCGAACAGCGCATCGCTGATCAGCACCACCCGTGGCGCACACTGCGCCAGCGCACGCAGCGCCGGCTGCTGCCAGGCGCTGTGGGCCACCACCGCCTGGGCCGGCCGCAGGCCGCGCGCCAGCAGGGCCGAGCCCAGGTGCTCGCCCTCCAGCCAGACCTCGCCGGCCTTGCGGTAGGCGCCGGGCTCGCGTGCCAGGCGGCGCAGCCGCACCAGCAGCGGGTTGTCCTTGGACGTGATCTCCAGCGGCGCGCTCATGATCAGCCCTCGCCCAGCACCGCGCGCACCGGCGCATAACTGCGGCGATGGGCGACACAGGCGCCGTGCTGGCGCAGCGCCGCCAGGTGCTCGGCCGTGGGATAGCCCTTGTGCGTGGCAAAGCCGTAGACCGGATGCTCGGCATGCAGGGCCTCGCACAGCCGGTCACGGTGCACCTTGGCCAGGATGGACGCGGCCGAGATCGCCGGCACCTTGGCATCGCCCTTGACGATGGCCTCGCCCGGCACCCTCAGCACCGGCAGGCGGTTGCCGTCCACCAGCACCTTGTGCGGCGGCAGGCGCAGGCCCTCCACCGCACGCTTCATCGCCAGCATCGTGGCATGCAGGATGTTGAGCCGGTCGATCTCGTCCACGCTGGCCTCGGCAATGCAGCAGGCCAGGGCCTTGGCGCGGATCTCGTCGAACAGCGCCTCGCGCCGGCGCGCCGTCAACACCTTGCTGTCGGCCAGGCCGGCAATGGGCTGCAGCTCGTCGAGGATCACCGCGGCGGCCACCACCGGGCCGGCCAGCGGGCCACGGCCGGCCTCGTCGACGCCGGCCACCAGGCCCGGGACATCCCAGCCCAGGCCCAGCTGGCGGGGTTGGGGCACCGGCTCAGCGGCGTTCGAGGACTTGCGCGAGGGCATCGGCGGCACGCTGCGCGGTGTTCTGGCGCAGCAGGTGGTGGAGGTCGGTGAAGCGGCGCTGCAGGGCCTCGCACCGCGGTGCATCGTCCAGCAGGGCCAGGCCCTCGCGGGCCAGGGCCTCGGGCGTGGCCTGGTCCTGGATCAGCTCGGGCACCAGGAATTCGCGCGCCAGGATGTTGGGCAGGCCCACCCAGGGCTGGTAGCGCATGCGCTTCATGCGCTGCCAGTTCAGCCAGGACAGATGGTAGGTGATGACCATGGGCCGCTTGAACAACGCCGCCTCCAGCGTGGCCGTGCCGCTGGCCACCAGCGTCAGGTCGCAGGCGGCCAGGGCTTCGTGCGAGCGGCCGTCCAGGCGCTGGATGGCCACGTCTTTGGCGTGCTGGGCGATCAGCGGCTCGACCAGGGCGCCCAAGCCTGGCACCACCGGCATCACGAAGCGCAGGCCGGGGTCGCGGGCCTGGCGCTGCATCAGCGCCGCGGCCGCCAGCAGGCGCGGCGCGATGTGTTCGATCTCGCTGCGCCGGCTGCCGGGCAGCAGGGCCACCACGCGCTCGGCATCGGCCAGGCCCAGCGCCGCGCGCGCCGCAGCGCGGGGCAGCTCCAGCGGAATGGCATCGGCCAGCGGATGGCCCACATAGCTGGCGGCCACGCCGGCCGCGCGCAGCAGCTCGGGCTCGAACGGGAACAGGCACAGCACATGGTCGGCTGCGGCCTGCAGCTTGGCCACGCGCTCGCCACGCCAGGCCCAGATCGACGGGCAGACGAAGTGCACCGTCTTCAGCCCGGCCTGGCGCAGCCGCGTCTCCAGGCCGAAGTTGAAGTCCGGCGCGTCGATGCCGATGAAGGCCGCCGGCCGCTCGGCGATCAGGCGGTCGCCGAGCTGGCGGCGGATGCGCAGCAGCTCGGGCAGGCGCTGCAGCGCATCCACATAGCCGAACACGCTGAGCCGCTCGTGCGGCCACCAGGCCTGGCAGCCCTGGGCCTGCATGCGCGGCCCGGCGATGCCGCCGGCCTGCAGGCCGGGCCAGCGCTGGCGCAGGCCCTGCAGCAGCAGGCCGCCCAGCAGATCGCCCGACGCCTCGCCGGCGACCAGGCCGAGGCGCAGTGCGTCGGTGGTCATCCCGGGCCGGGCTTCAGCGCACGATGCCGCGGTCGGCGGCGGCCAGGAAGTCGAGCATGGCCTGGATGTCGCCGCGGCTGGCCTCGTCGGCCGTGGCCTCGCGCTGGGCCGCGATCTGCTGCTGCGCCTGGGCCAGGGTCAGCGACGAGCGGTACAGCGTCTTGTGCAGCTGGCGGATGGCGGCGATCTGCGCCTCGCCGAAACCGCGCCGCTTCAGGCCGGTGAGGTTGACCGCGCGCACCGCCAGCGGATGGCCGTCCACGGTCATGTAGGGCGGCACGTCCTGGGCCACATGGGCCTGGAAGCCGACCATCGCATGGGCACCGATCTTGACGAACTGGTGCACGCCCGACAGGCCGCCGATGGTGGCCCAGTCACCCACGTGCACATGGCCGGCCAGCGTGGCATTGTTGGCCAGCACGCAATGGCTGCCCAGGCGCACATCGTGGGCGATGTGCACATAGGCCATGATCCAGTTGTCGTCGCCGACGCGGGTCAGGCCCTGGTCCTGCACCGTGCCGGTGTTGACGGTGACGAACTCGCGGAAGGTGTTGCGGTCGCCGATCTCCAGCCGCGTCGGCTCGCCGCGGTACTTCATGTCCTGCGGCGCCGCGCCGATGGAGGCGAACTGGAAGATGCGGTTGTCGCGGCCCAGCGTGGTGTGGCCCTCGATCACGCAATGCGGGCCGACCGTCGTGCCATCGCCCAGGCGCACATGCGGGCCGATGATGCTGTAGGCGCCGATGCTGACGGCCTCGCCCAGCTGGGCGCGGGCATCGACCAGGGCGGTGGGGTGGATCAGGCTCATCGCCGTCGCGCCCGCCGACTCAGGCCACCTTGCGCATGGTGCACATCAGCTCGGCCTCGACCGCGGTCTCGCCGTTGACGCTGGCCCGCGCCTTGTACTTGTAGATGCCGGCGCGGGCGCGCTCGATGCTGGCCTCCAGGATCAGCTGGTCGCCCGGCTCGACCACGCGCTTGAAGCGCGCGCCGTCGATGCCGACGAAGTACACCACGGTGTCGTCGTCCAGTTCGGCGCCCATGGACTCGAAGCTCAGCAGGGCCGCGGCCTGGGCCAGGGCCTCCAGCATCAGCACGCCCGGCATCACCGGCCGGTGCGGAAAGTGGCCCATGAAGAACGGCTCGTTGATGGTGACGTTCTTCAGCGCCTTGATGCGCTGGTCCTTTTCCAGCTCCAGCACGCGGTCGACCAGCAGGATCGGGTAGCGGTGCGGCAGCTTCTTCAGGATCTGGTGGATGTCCATCATGTGTTCTTCAGGTCTTTTTCTCTAGCGCGCGGATGCGGTCGCGCAGCAGGTGCAGCTGGCGCAGCGTGGCGGCGTTTTTCTCCCACGAGGCATTGTCGTCGATGGGAAACAGGCCGCTGTACTGGCCCGGCTTCAGGATGGAACGGGTGACCACGGTGTGGGCCGTGATGTGCACATGGTCCACCAGCTCCAGGTGGCCCAGGATGATGGCGCCGCCGCCGGCCGTGCAGTGCCGGCCGATCCGGGCCGAGCCGGCGATGCCCACGCAGCCGGCCATCGCGCTGTGCGCGCCGATGCGCACGTTGTGGCCGACCTGGATCAGGTTGTCGAGCTTGACGCCGTCCTCGATCACCGTGTCGGCCAGCGCGCCGCGGTCCACACAGGTGTTGGCGCCCAGTTCCACGTCGTCGCCGATCAGCACCGCACCCAACTGCTCGATCTTGACCCAGCGCTGGCCGTCGCCCTGGCCCTCGGGCGCGAAGCCGAAGCCGTCGGCACCGATGACCACGCCGGAATGCACGATGCCACGCTCACCGATGCGGCAGGCCTCGGTGACCGTGACATGGGCCGCCAGCCGCGTGGCCGCGCCAATCGCAGCATAGGCGCCGATGTGGCCATGGCTGCCGATCACCGCGCCGGCGCCGATCTCGGCGCCCTCGCCGATGAAGGCCAGCGGGCCGATGCTGGCCGTGGCATGGATGCGTGCACCGGGCTCGACCACCGCGCTGGGGTGCACGCCGGCGGCCGGCTGGCGGCGCTGGCGCCGTGCCCACCACTGGGTGAGCCGGGCGAACCACAGATAGGGGTTGTCGGCGACGATGGCCGCGCCGCGCGCCACCGCGGCCTCGCGCTGGGCCGGCGCGACGATCACGCCGGCGGCCTGGGTGCTGGCCAGTTGCGCGGCGTACTTGGGATGGGCCAGGAAGCTGAGGCTGGCCGCGTCGGCGCTGTCCAGCGGCGCCAGGCGGCTGATGGTCAGCTCGGGGTCACCGACCAGCTCGCCGCCGAAATCGGGCTGCAGCGCGGCGACGATGTCGCCCAGCCGCACGGCGGCCGGCATGGGCGGGCCGCCTCTTACTTGCCGCCGGGCGCGGCGGCGTTCAGCGCCTTGATCACCTTCTCGGTGATGTCCACGCGCGGACCGGCGAAGACCACGTCCTGCAGGATCAGGTCGTACTTCTCGCCTTCGAAGATCTGCTTGATGACGCGGTTGGCGCGCTCGACGATGGCGCCGGTTTCTTCGTTGCGGCGCTGGTTCAGGTCTTCCTGGAACTCGCGGCGCTTGCGCTGCAGGTCGCGGTCCTGCTCGACCAGCTCGCGGTTGCGGCGGTTCTTCTCGGCCTCGGACAGCGTCGGGCCGTCCTTCTCCAGCTTGTCCGCGGCGGCCTTCAGGCGGCCGGCCTGATCGTTCAGGTCCTTGTCGCGCTTCATGAAGTCGGCTTCCATGCGGGCCAGCGCGGCCTTGGCCGGCGCGGCCTCGCGCAGCACGCGTTCGCTGTTGACATAGCCGATCTTCAGTTCCTGGGCCTGGGCTGGCACAGCGGCGGCGGCCAGCAAGGAGGCGGCGGCAGCCGCCACGGCCAAGGACTTCATGACTCGAGTGATCATCAGAACGCAGTCCCGATCTGGAATTGGAAACGCTGGATTCTATCTGTCGGCAATTTCTTCAACGGCACGCCCCAGCTCATCTTCAGCGGGCCCACCGGCGACACCCAGGACAGGCCGATGCCGGCCGAGGCGCGCAGGCTCTGCGTGTCCATGCGCTCGCCTTCGCGCCAGACGTTGCCGGCATCGGCGAAGGTGAAGACACGCAGCGACTTGTCATTGCCTGTGCCTGGAACGGGCAGGTAGAACTCGGCGTTGACATTGAGCTTGCGCGCACCGCCCACATAGGCGCCGGTGGGGTCGATCACGCCCAGCGAGTTCTGCTCGAACACACGCACCGAGCCCAGGCCGCCGCCGTAGAAGTTCTTGAACACCGGATAGGGCCGGCCGCCGAAGCCGCTGCCGATGCCGAGCTCGGCATTGATGCCGAGGGTGAACTTGGGCCACAGCTGGAAGTACTGCTGGTACTGCAGGTTGGTGCGCAGGTAGCGCACGTCGCCGGCAAAGCTCCATTCGAGGTTGACGCGCTGGTACTTGCCGGCGCTGGGCGTCAGCACGTTGTCGCGCTGGTCACGCGCCCAGCCGATGGTGAAGGGCACGGCCAGCGAGTTGGCACCGTAGCGGTAGCGGTACTCGAAGTAGGAGTTGGGGATGCCGGTGTTGGTGCCGATGCGCGTCTGCTCGGCGCCGATGCCGAAGAACACCGTGTCGTATTCGGAGAACGGCACGCCGAAGCGCACGGCACCGCCCGGCGTGGCGATCTGGTACTGGTCGCCCAGGCTGTTGTAGGGCCGCGAGGTGCGGTAGTACAGGTCGATGCCGCGCGAGATGCCGTCGACGGTGAAATACGGGTCGACGCTGGAGAACACCAGGCTGCGCGAAGTGCGGCTGGTATTGATCTCGGCGCCCAGGTAGTTGCCCGAGCCGAACACATTGTCCTGGCGCACCGACGCCGACAGCGCCAGCCGGTCGGCGCTGGAGAAGGTCAGGCCCAGCATCAGGTTGCCGGTGGGCTTCTCGCTGACGTTGAAGGTCAGATCCACCTGGTCGGGCGTGCCGGCGACCTCGTTGGTGTCCACCGTCACGTCCTTGAAGTAGCCCAGGCGCTCGGCGCGCTCGCGCGACAGCTTGATCTTCTCGCCGTCGTACCAGCTGGACTCGAGCTGGCGGAACTCGCGCCGCACCACCTCGTCGCGGGTGCGGGTGTTGCCGGCCACGTCGACGCGGCGCACATAGACGCGGCGCTGCGGATCGGCCACCAGCACCAGGGCCACCTGGCCGGTGGCGCGGTCGATCTCGGGCCGGGCGTCGACGCGGGCGAAGGCATAGCCATAGGTGCCGAACAGGTCGGTGAAGGCCTTGGTGGTGTCGGTCACCGCGGCGGCGCGGTAGGCCTCGCCGGCCTTGATGCCGACCAGGCGCTTGAACTCCTCTTCGCGCCCCAGGTACTCGCCGGCCAGGCGCACCGCCGTCACCGTGTAGGGCTGGCCCTCGCGCACGGTGATGGTGATGGAGATGTCCTGCTTGTCCGGCGAGATCGTCACCTGGGCCGACTCGATGCCGAACTCCAGGTAGCCGCGGTTCAGGTAGTAGGAGCGCAGGGTCTCCAGGTCGGCATTGAGCTTGGCGCGCGAGTAGCGGTCGTTCTTGGTGTACCAGGTCAGCCAGCCGCTGGTGGTCAGGTCCATCAGGCCCTTCAGCGTGCCTTCGCTGAACACGCTGCTGCCGAGGATGCGGATCTCGCGGATCTTGGCGGCATCGCCCTCGGTCATCGTGAAGGTCACGTTGACGCGGTTGCGCTCGCTGGGGGTGATGGTGGTCACCACCTCGGCGCCGTAGAGGCTGCGCGCCAGGTACTGGCGCTTGATCTCCTGCTCGGCGCGGTCGACCAGGGCCTTGTCGAAGGGCAGGCCTTCGCCGATGCCGGCATCTTTCAGCGACTTGACCAGGGTGTCCTTGTCGAACTCCTTCAGGCCGACGAAGCTGACCGACTCGATGACCGGGCGCTCCTCGACGATGACCACCGCGGTGCGGCCGTCGATCTCGATGCGCACGTCCTTGAACAGGCCGGTGGCGAACAGCGCCCGCAGCGCGGCCGCGGCCTTGTCGTCGGTGTAGGTGTCGCCGATGCGGAACGGCAGGGCCGCGAACACCGTGCCGGCGTCGGTGCGCTGCAGGCCTTCGACACGGATGTCCTCGAGCGTGAACGGCTCCACCGCACGCGCGGCAGGGGCGGCAACGGCCAGCAGGGTGGCCACGGCCACGGCCACCGCGGCTGGTCGGGACAAGCGATCAGGAACGAGGGGAAACATCAGGGATCCGGGCTTTCAGTGCAGGCCCAGCAGGCGGGCCACATCGTTGAAGAGGGCCACCGACATCATCAGCAGCAGGATGGCGATGCCGCCTCGTTGCAGGCGGGCGAGCCACTGATCGGAGACCGGGCGGCCGGTCAGGCCCTCGAAGAAATAATACATCAGGTGTCCACCGTCGAGCATCGGCAGCGGAAGCAGGTTCAGCACCCCGAGGCTGACGCTGACCAGGGCCAGAAAGCCCAGGTAGTAGGCCAGGCCCTGCTCCACCGACTGGCCAGCGTAATCGGCGATCGTCAAGGGCCCGCTGAGGTTCTTCACAGACGCTTGACCGGTGAGCATGCGGCCGATCATGCGCAAGGTCAGCACCGACACCTCCCAGGTGCGGGCTGCGCCCTGCTGCAGGCCGTCGACCAGGCCCAGCTGCACCGTCACCTTCTGCGGCGCGGCGCCGACGAAGGCGTCGATGCGGCCGATGCGCTGCGGGCCGTCGCTGACGACGCGCGGCGTCACCGCCAGCTCCAGCTCGCGGCCGGCGCGCAGCAGCCGCCATTGCTGGCTGGCCACGGCCCCGCCGCGGCCGATCTCGCGGATGCGCTCGCGCAGCTGCTGGGCATCGACGATGGCCTGGCCATCGACGCTGAGCACGCGGTCGCCGGGCTTCAGGCCGGCCTGGGCCGCCGGGCCGCCGGCCTTGACCTCGCCCAGCACCGCATCGCTGTGCGCCGGCCCCAGGCCGATGCGGCGCATCAGCGCGGCATCCACATCGGTGGCGCCCAGTTCGTCCAGCGCCAGGCGCAGCTGGCGACGGCCACGGCCATTGGCATCGGCCACCTCCAGCGCCAGGGCCTCGCCGCGCAGCGCATGCTGGGTGACCTGCCAGCGCAGATCGTTCAGCGACAGCACCGGCTGCCAGTCACCGCCTTCATCCTGCCAGGCCTGCACCAGATCGCCGCTGCGCATGCCGGCGCGCTCGGCCACGCTGCCGGCCAGCGGTGCCGACAGCAAGGCCTTGGGCTCCTGCACGCCGATCCAGTGCGAGGCCGCATACAGCAGCACCGCCAGGCCCAGGTTGGCCAGCGGTCCGGCGGCGACGATGGCCACGCGATGGCGCAGCGGCTTGCGGTTGAAGGCCTGGTCCAGCTCGGACGGCGCCACCGGGCCTTCGCGCTCGTCGAGCATGCGCACATAACCGCCCAGCGGCAGCGCCGACAGCACGAACTCGGTGTGCTGCGGCGACTTTTGGTAGCGCCACAGCACGCGACCAAAGCCCATCGAGAAGCGCAGCACCTTGACGCCGCAGGCCACGGCCACGCGGTAGTGGCCGTACTCGTGCACCAGGATCAGCACGCCCAGGGTCAGCAGAAAGGCCAGCACGGTGGTGATCATCGGCTCAGCTCCTGCGCATGGCGCTCGGCCAGGGCGCGCGCGCGCGCATCCAGGGCCAGCAGATCGTCCAGGCTGGCGGCATCGGCGGCGCTGGGCTGCAGCCGGGCCACGGCCTCGGCATTGATGCGGTGGATGTCGGTGAAGCGCACGCGGCCGTCCAGAAAGGCGGCCACCGCCACCTCGTTGGCCGCATTCAGCACCGTGGTGCTGCCCTCGGGACCACGCAGCGCCTCATAGGCCAGGGTCAGGCCCGGAAAACGCCTCTCGTCGGCGGGCTCGAAGGTCAGCGCCTTCAGCGACAGGAAATCAAGCGCATCGGCGCCCGAGGCAATGCGCTGGGGCCAGGCCAGGCCCACGCTGATCGGCACCTTCATGTCCGGCGTGCCCAGCTGGGCCAGCACCGAGTTGTCGCGGCACACCACCATCGAATGCACGATGCTCTGCGGGTGCAGCACCACGCGCACGTCTTCGGGCGCCAGGTCGAACAGCCAGCGCGCCTCGATGACCTCCAGTGCCTTGTTCATCATGGTCGCCGAATCCACCGAGATCTTGCGGCCCATGACCCAGTTGGGATGGGCCACGGCCTCGGCCGGCGTGACGCTGTGCAGGCTGTCCGGGTCGCGCGTGCGAAACGGCCCGCCCGAGGCGGTGAGCACGATGTGGTGGATGCGCTGTCGCCAGGCGCTGCGGTCCTCGGGCAGGCACTGGAAGATGGCCGAATGCTCGCTGTCGATGGGCAGCAGCTCGGCGCCGCCGTCGCGCACCGCGTCCATGAACAGCCGGCCGCCGACCACCAGGGCCTCCTTGTTGGCCAGCATCAGGCGCTTGCCGGCGCGGGCCGCGGCAATGCAGGCCGGCAGGCCGGCGGCGCCGACGATGGCCGCCATCACGCTGTCCACCTCGGGATGGGCCGCCAGCTCCACCAGGGCCTGCGGCCCGTGCAGCACCTCGGTGCGCAGGCCATCGGCGCGCAGCAGCTCGCGCAGGCGCGCCGCCTGTGCGGCCGTGCCCACCGCGGCAAAACGCGGCCGCCAGCGCCGGCACAGCGCCGCCAGCTCGTCGACGCGGTGCTGGGCCGTCAGCGCAAAGGCCTGGTAGCGCTCGGGGTGCAGCGCCATCACGTCCAGCGTGCTGGTGCCGATCGAGCCGGTGGCGCCGAGAAGGCAGACCTGTTGGACCATGGAGACCTTGAAGAGAAAGCCGGACGGCCGTCAGAAGCTGATCATCGCCAGCGCCGCCGGCAGCACCGGCAGCAGCGCGTCGATGCGGTCCAGCACGCCGCCATGGCCGGGCAGCAGGCCGCTGGAGTCCTTGGCGCCGGCGGCGCGCTTGACCAGCGACTCGAACAGATCGCCGACCACGCTGAGCCCGGCCAGGGCCAGGCTGGCCGCCACCAGGCCGGACCAGCCATAGGTGCCCAGCAGCTGGGTGAACAGGCTGGCCGAGCCCAGCGCATGGCGGGCGTCGATCCAGGTCCACAGCGCGGCCAGGGCCAGCACGCCGACCCAGCCGCTGAACACGCCCTCCCAGCTCTTGCCGGGGCTGATGGACGGCGCCAGCTTGCGCCGGCCGAAGGCGCGGCCGCCGAAGTAGGCGGCGATGTCGGCGGCCCACACCAGGGCCATGGCCGACAGCAGGAAGTTGACGCCCACCACATGGGCGGCAGCGATGGCATTCCAGCCCACCACCAGCAGGGCCACGCCCAGCAGCAGGCGCGGCAGGCCCGGCAGCCGCGACCAGCCAGCCGGCCCGGCACGCAGGGCCCAGGCGCCGCCCAGGGTCCAGGCCAGCGTGGCCGGCCACCACAGCGGCTGCTGCTCGGGCAGCCCGCCCAGGCGCGACACGGCCCAGGACAGCAGCACCACCAGCGCCCCCCAGACCCAGGCCAGGACGCCGCCCTGGCCGTTCAGGCGCGCCCATTCCCAGCCGGCGGCACCGATCAGCAGCAGGGTCAGGGCCTGGAAGGGCCAGGCCACCGGTGCCAACAGCGCCGGCAGCAGCAGGGCCAGCAGCAGGACGGCGGTGATGATGCGCTGGCGCAGCATGTTCTTGACCCGGCGTGGATCAGGCCGCGCCGGGCGACACGGCGCCGAAGCGCCGCTCGCGGCCGGCATAGTCGGCCAGGGCCGCATCCAGCTGCTGGCTGTCGAAGTCGGGCCACAGGCAGTCGGTGAACACCAGCTCCGAATAGGCCACCTGCCACAGCAGGAAGTTGCTGATGCGCACCTCGCCGCCGGTGCGGATGAACAGGTCGGGGTCCGGCGCATGGCGCATGGCCATGCGCTCGGACAGCGCCTGCTCGGTCACCTGCTCGGCCGGCACGCCGTCGCGCACCAGCTGGCGCGCGGCCTGCACCACGTCCCAGCGGCCGCCGTAGTTGAAGGCCACGCTGAGCGTGATGCGCGTGTTGTGCTGGGTGGCCGCCTCGGCCTCGGCCCAGGCGGCGCGCAGCCGGTCGCTCACCGCCTCGCGGTCACCGACGATGACGATCTTCACCCCGTCCTTGGCCAGCTTGGCCAGGTACTTGGTGACGGCCACCAGCACCAGGCCCATCAGGCCCGAGACCTCGTCTTCGGGGCGCTTCCAGTTCTCGGACGAAAACGCGAACACCGTCAGGTACTCGATGCCGCGGTCGGCGCAGGCATCGATGACCTTGACCAGCGTGTCCACGCCGGCCTTGTGGCCGAAGAACCGCGGCAGATAGCGCTTCTTGGCCCAGCGCCCGTTGCCATCCATGACGATGGCCAGGTGGCGCGGTACCGGCTGCTCCCTCTTCATCGGGATGCCCGGCTCAGACCGCGAGGATCTCGGCTTCCTTGGACTGCACCAGCTTGTCGATCTCGGCCACGGTGCGGTCGGTGAGCTTCTGCACCTCGTCCTGGGCGCGGCGCTCCTCGTCCTCGGTGACGGCCTTGTCCTTCAGCAGCTTCTTCAGGTGCTCGTTGGCATCGCGGCGCAGATTGCGCGCGGCCACCTTGGCATCCTCGCCGGCATGGCGCACGACCTTGGTCAGGTCCTTGCGGCGCTCCTCGGTCAGCGGCGGCATCGGCACGCGGATCAGGTCGCCCTGGCTGCTGGGGTTCAGGCCCAGATCGCTTTCGCGGATGGCCTTCTCGATCTTGGCGCCCATGCCCTTTTCCCAGGGCTGGACGCTGATGGTGCGGGCATCCAGCAGCGACACATTGGCCACCTGGCTGATCGGCACCGGCGAGCCGTAGTAGTCGACACTGACCTGGTCCAGGATGCCCGGGTGGGCACGGCCGGTGCGGATCTTCTGCAGATCGCCCTTGAAGGATTCGATGGTCTTGGCCATCTTGGCCTCGGCGTTCTTCTTGATGTCGGCAATGGTCATGGCGGGTCTCGCAGCAATGGTCTGATCGGGGTCGTCGGCAAAGGCTCAGACGTGGACCAGCGTGCCCTCGTCCTCGCCCAGCACCACGCGCTTCAGCGCACCGGGCTTGAAGATCGAGAACACCTTGATCGGCAGCTTCTGGTCGCGGCACAGCGCAAAGGCGGTGGCGTCCAGCACCTGCAGGTTCCGGGAGATGGCCTCGTCGAAGCTGACCTGGGCATAGCGCGTGGCCGTCGGGTCCTTCTTCGGATCGGCGGTGTAGACGCCATCGACCTTGGTCGCCTTCAGCACCACCTCGGCGCCGATCTCGGCACCACGCAGCGCAGCGGCAGTGTCGGTGGTGAAGAAGGGGTTGCCGGTGCCGGCGGCGAAGATCACCACCTTGCCCTCTTCCAGGTACTGCAGGGCCTTGGGCCGCACATAGCTCTCGACCACCTGTTCGATGGCGATGGCCGACATCACGCGGGCCGTCAGGCCTTCCACGCGCATGGTGTCGGCCAGGGCCAGGGCGTTCATCACCGTGGCCAGCATGCCCATGTAGTCGGCGGTCGCGCGGTCCATGCCCACCGAGCCGCCGGCCACGCCGCGGAAGATGTTGCCGCCGCCGATCACCACCGCCACCTCGCAGCCCAGGTCGGTGACTTCCTTGACCTCGCGCACCATGCGCACGATCACGGCACGGTTGATGCCGAAGGCGTCGTCGCCCATCAGGGCTTCACCGGACAGCTTGAGGAGGATGCGCTTGTAGGCGGGCATGCGGCGGGGCTTTCTGCGGGCTTTCTGGTCGGTCGGCAAGTTTAAGGGGCGCGGACCTTGCAGCCGGCGCCCCTTGGGTCGGCCGGCCTGATCGAACTGGCGATCAGCACCGGCCTGGGGGGATCACTGTCCCTTGGCAGCGGCCACCTGGGCGGCGACTTCGGCGGCGAAGTCGTCGACCTTCTTCTCGATGCCCTCGCCCACCACGTACAGCGTGAAGCCCTTGACGGTGGTGTTGGCACCCTTCAGGTAGGCGGCCACGGTCTGCTTGCCGTCGGCGGCCTTCACGAACACCTGGTCCAGCAGCGAGACTTCCTTCAGGAACTTCTGCACCGAGCCCTCGACCATCTTGGCCACGATGTCGGCCGGCTTGCCGCTCTCGGCCGCCTTCTCGGTGGCGATCTTGCGCTCCTTCTCGACCAGCTCGGCCGGCACGTCGGCCGACGACAGGGCCGCCGGCTTCATCGCCGCCACGTGCATGGCCACGTCCTTGGCGGCGACTTCCGCGCCGTCGAACTCGACCACCACGCCGATGCGCGTGCCGTGCAGGTAGTGGGCCAGCTTGGCGCCCGAGGCATAGCGCTGGAAGCGGCGGATCGACATGTTCTCGCCGATCTTGCCGATCAGGCCCTTGCGCACGTCTTCCAGCGTCGGGCCGAAGCCGTCCTGCTCGTAGGCCAGGGCCGACAGCGCGGCCACGTCGGCCGGGGCCTTGTCGGCCACCAACTGGGCGGCGGCCTTGGCGAAGGCCAGGAACGAGTCGTTCTTCGAGACGAAGTCGGTCTCGCAGTTGATCTCGATCATGGCGCCGGTGCTGCCGTTGACGGCGGCGGCGACCACGCCTTCGGCGGTGATGCGGGCGGCGGCCTTGCCGGCCTTGTTGCCCAGCTTGACGCGCAGGATCTCCTCGGCGCGGCCCAGGTCACCCTCGGCCTCGGTCAGGGCCTTCTTGCACTCCATCATCGGCGCATCGGTCTTGGCGCGCAGTTCGGCGACCATGCTGGCGGTGATTGCAGCCATCTTGAACTCTCCGTGAATCGGTTCGGGGTGGAGGCCCTCGGGGCCTCCACAGGGGTCATTTGCTTGTGAAAAAGGGGCTGCGAAGCCCCTCGTTCCGTGGCGCTGCGAAGCGCTCGCGGCGATCAGGCTTCTTCGCTGACTTCCACGAATTCGTCGCCGCCGGCGGCGACCGCGGTCACCACGTCGTTGACGGCATTGGCCCGGCCTTCCATCACCGCATCGGCCACCGCCTTGGCATACAGCGCCACGGCCTTGGCCGAGTCGTCGTTGCCGGGGATGACGTAGTCGATGCCTTCGGGCGAGTGGTTGGTGTCGACCACGCCGACCACCGGGATGCCCAGCTTCTTGGCCTCGGCGACGGCGATCTTGTGGTAGCCGACGTCGATGACGAACATCGCGTCCGGCAGCGCGCTCAGGTCCTGGATGCCGCCAATGTCCTTCTCGAGCTTGGTCAGCTCACGCTCGAACATCAGCGCTTCCTTCTTGCTCATGTGCTCCAGGCCGCCTTCCTTGGCCGCCTGGGCATCCTTCAGCTTCTTCAGCGAGCCCTTGACGGTCTTGAAGTTGGTCAGCATGCCGCCCAGCCAGCGCTGGTCGACGTAGGGCATGCCGGCGCGCTGGGCTTCCAGCGCGATCACCTCGCGGGCCTGGCGCTTGGTGCCGACCAGCAGGATGGTGCCGCGGCGGGCGGCCAACTGGCGCACGAAGGCCATCGCTTCCTGGAACTTGGGAAGCGTCTTCTCCAGGTTGATGATGTGGATCTTGTTGCGATGGCCGTAGATGAACGGGGCCATCTTGGGGTTCCAGAAGCGGGTTTGGTGGCCGAAATGGACACCGGCTTCCAGCATTTCACGCATGGTGACGGACATGATTTCACTCCGAAGGTTGGGTCTAGAATCCGGCGCATATCGCCCTCGGCAAGCGACCCTTCAGGACGCTGGAAAAGCCAAGGCGCGACACCTGTTCGATGGCCGGTTCGCGATTTACTGCACTGTCGTTTGCGCTGGCGGTTTTGACATCGGCCGACCCGTCTCCAGATCGGCATCCGACACGGTCACGGAAACGACCACCACCAGACAAACCCGATGATTGTAGCATCCGGCGCGCAGCCCGACCTCCACGACGCCGCCGACGCCATCCGCCAGGGCCGCAGCAGCGCCGCCTCGCAGCTGGCGCAGTCGCTGGTCGCGGCCGACTCCCCCGCCTGCGAGCATGTGTTCGTGCGCCGCTTCGACGAGCAGGCCCGCGCCACCGCGCTGGCCATTGACCGCATGCATGCGGCCGGCGCGCCGCTGCCGCCGCTGGCCGGGCTGGCGGTGTCCGTCAAGGACTTGTTCGACGTCGCCGGCCAGCCGACCACCGCCGCCTCGCGGTCGATGGCCGATGCCGCGCCGGCCGCGGCCGACTGCCCGGCCGTGGCCCGGCTGCGCCAAGCCGGCGCGGCGCTGATCGGCCACACCAACCTCAGCGAGTTCGCCTACTCGGGCGTGGGCCTGAACCCGCACCATGGCACGCCGGTCAACCCGGTGACGCTGGCGCTGAATGCCACGCCGCGCGTGCCCGGCGGCTCCACCTCGGGCGGCGCGGTCAGCGTGGCCAGCGGCGCGGCCTGGGCCGCGCTGGGCTCGGACACCGGCGGCTCGATCCGCATCCCGGCCGCGCTGCAGGGCCTGGTCGGCTTCAAGAGCACGCAGCGCCTGGTGCCGCTGGACGGCAGCGTGCCGCTGTCGAGCACGCTGGACACGGCCTGCGCCATCACCCGCAGCGTGCGCGATGCGCTGCAGCTGCATGCCATCCTGGCCGCGCGCCAGCCGCGGCCGCTGGCCCGGCCGCTGGACGGCCTGCGCCTGGCGGTGGCGCAGACGGTGATGCTGGACGGCCTGGACGTGGACGTGGCCCGCGCCTTCGACGAGACGCTGTCGCTGCTGGCCGCGGCTGGCGCGCAGATCGAGGACATCACGCTGGCGCCGCTGGCCGAGGCCGCCGGCCTGCAGGCCCAGGGCGGCTTTGCCGCCGCCGAGAGCTGGGCCTGGCACCGCGCGCGCCTGGCCGAGCGCGAGCATTTGTACGACCCGCGCGTGGCCCAGCGCATCCGCCGCGGCGAGGCCATCGGCGCGGCCGACTACCTCGACCTGCTGGCCGCCCGCCGCGACTGGATCGCCCGCGTCGGCAGCCAGCTGGCCGGCTTCGACGCCGTGCTCTCGCCGACCGTGCCGATGGTGGCGCCGGCCATCGCGCCGCTGCTGACCAGCGATGCGCGCTTCTTCGCCATCAATGCCCTGCTGCTGCGCAATCCCTCCCTGGTCAACTTCCTCGACGGCTGCGCCCTGTCCCTGCCCTGCCAGGCACCCGACCAGATGCCGGTGGGCCTGATGATCTGGGCGCCGGCGCTGGCCGACGACGCCGTGCTGGGCGCCTCGCTGGCCATCGAGGCCGCGCTGGCCGCCACCCGCAGCTGACGGCCATGAAAGTGGCCGTCATCGGCGCCGGCATCGTCGGCGTCACCACCGCCTACGAGCTGGCCGCCGACGGCCATGCGGTGACGGTGTTCGAGCGCCGCGGCAGCGTGGCCGAAGAGACCAGCTTCGCCAACGCCGGCGTGGTAGCGCCGGGCTATGTCACGCCCTGGGCCGCGCCCGGCATGCCGGCCAAGGTGCTGGGCCATCTGCTGAGCCGCCATGCGCCGGTCAGCCTGGCCCGCCCCTGGGCCCGCGGCCAGCTGGGCTGGATGTGGCGCTGGTGGCGCGCCTGCCAGCCGGCCGTGTGGCAGGCCAACCGCGGCCACATGCACCGGCTGGCGCACTACAGCCGTGCGCGGCTGCTGGCGCTGTCGGCCGAGCTGCAGCTCGAACACGAGCAGGCGCGCGGCTACATGGTGCTGCTGCGCACGGCCAAGGACCAGGCCCTGGCGCGTGCCGGCCTCAAGCTGCTGGCCGAGCTGGGCGTGAAGTTCCACCTGGTCGATGCGGCGCGGGCGCGCCAGATCGAGCCCGGGCTGAATGCCGACACGCCGCTGCATGCCGCAGTGCACCTGCCCGACGACCTGGTCGGCAACTGCCGCCAGTTCGCCCATCTGCTGCGCGGCGAGGCCCAGCGCCTGGGCGCGGTGTTCCGCTTCCAGCGCCGCATCACGGCCCTGGCGGCCGGTGCCGCGCCGACGCTGCAGCACCAGGCCAGCGACGGGCCCGAGCACGGCCAGGCGCAGACCGAGGGCTTCGATGCCATCGTCGTCTGCGCCGCCCTCGGCGCGCCGGCCCTGCTGCGACCGCTGGGCCTGAAGCTGCCGCTGGTGGCGGTGCACGGTTATTCGATCACCGCGCCGCTGCGCCAGCTGGACAACCATCCCGATCTGGGCCCGCGCGCCGCGGTGATGGACGAGAAATACAAGGTGGCCATCAGCCGCCTGGGCCAGCGTGTGCGCGTGGCCGGCAGCGCCGAGCTCGGCGGCCGGCTGGACCAGCACCGGCCTGGCGCCATCGCCACGCTGTACAAGGTGCTGGACGACTGGTTCCCCGGCTGCGCCCAGCTGGCCCAGGTGCAGCAGTGGAAGGGCGCGCGGCCGATGCTGCCCGATGGCCCGCCGGTGCTGGGCGCCAGCGGCCGCGACGGCATCTGGCTGAACCTGGGCCATGGCTCCAGCGGCTGGGCGCTGAGCTGCGGCTCGGCGCGCATCCTGGCCGACCAGCTGGCCGGCCGCAGCCCGGCCATCGGCACCGACGGACTGGGCCTGGCGCGGCTGCAGCGCCCGGCCGGCTGAAGCGCCATGTCCGCACCCACCATGCCTAGCACCCTGCCCGCCCCCCAGGCCGTGCTGCCCTCGCGGCGGCCCTGGCCCCTGCATGGCCTGGCCGCCACGCGCCAGCTGGAAGCCCAGGGCCTGGCGGCCACGCCGCCGCAGGCGCTGATGCAGCGCGCCGGCCTGGCCACGGCCCGGCTGGCGCTGGCGCTGGCGCCGCATGCGCAGCGCATCTGGGTCGCCGCCGGCCCCGGCAACAACGGCGGCGACGCGCTGGAGGCCGCGCTGCACCTGCAGCGCTGGGGCCGCCAGGTGCAGGTCAGCCTGCTGGCCACGCCCGAGCGCCTGCCGGCCGATGCCCGGGTCGCCTGGCAGCGCGCCCAGGCCGCCGGCCTGGTGCTGCAGCCCGGCCTGCCGGCGCAGATCGACGCCGAGTTGTGCCTGGACGGCCTGCTGGGTCTGGGCCTGGGCCCACGCTCGGCAAGGCCGGCCGACGACGCGATCGCCGAAGCCATGCGCCGGCTCAACGCACAGGCCGCGCCGGTGCTGGCCATCGACCTGCCCAGCGGCCTGGATGGCGGCAGCGGCCAGGTCCACGGTGGCCTGGCGGTGAACGCCACGCACACGCTGTCGCTGCTGACGCTCAAGCCCGGCCTGTTCACCGCCGCCGGCCGCGACCATGCCGGCCGCATCTGGTTCGACGACCTCGGCCTGGGCGAGGCCTGGGCCAGCGCACCGGCCGACGCCTGGCTGGCCGGCCCGCCCACGGCGACGCCGCGCCGCCATGCCCAGCACAAGGGCAGCTTCGGCGACGTGCTGGTGCTGGGTGGCGCATCGGGCATGGGCGGCGCGGCCCTGCTGGCGGCACGGGCCGCGCTGGCCGCCGGCGCCGGCCGGGTGTTTGTCGCCCGGCTGGACGGCCAGCAGGCCCTGCTCACCGATGCGCTGCGCCCCGAGCTGATGCCACGCCAGGCCGCCGAGGTGCTGGCGCCGGAGTTCCTGGCCGCCGCCACCGTGGTCTGCGGCTGCGGCGGCGGCCGGGCCATTGCGCCGCTGCTGCCGGCGGTGCTGGAGCATGCGCGGCGCCTGGTGCTGGACGCCGATGCGCTGAACGCGCTGGCCGCCGATCCGGTGCTGGCCGCCAGCCTGGCGCAGCGCCAGTCGGCCACGCTGCTGACACCGCATCCGCTGGAAGCCGCGCGCCTGCTGGGCTGCGGCGTGGCCCAGGTGCAGGCCGACCGCCTGGCCAGCGCCCAGGCGCTGGCGCTGCAGACCGGTGCCGGCGTGCTGCTGAAAGGCTCGGGCACGGTGATCGCGCCGGCGGGCACGGCCTTGCCGCCGGCCGCGCTGCGCATCAATCCCACCGGCAATGCCCGGCTGGGCACGGCCGGCAGCGGCGATGTGCTGGCCGGCTGGCTGGGCGGCCGCTGGTCGCAGACCGGCGAGCATCAGGACGCCAGCGGCCTGCAGGCCGCCGCCGACAGCGTCTGGTGCCATGGCCGCGCGGCCGAGACCGGGCCGCTGGCCCTGCCACTGCGCGCTGCCGACCTGATCGAGGCCATGGTCGAGACCCTGGCCGCGGTGGCCGGCGGAACGGCCGACCCGACGGCCTGAGACGGCCTGAGCGATCAGCCGCGCGTCTTCTTGCCCGCCGCGGCCTTGCGCGTCGGCGCCTTGCGTGCGGCCGCCTTGCCGGTCCGGCCGGTCTTGCCCGGCTTGCCGGCGGCCGCGGCCTGGGCGCCCTCGGCCGCGCGCGAGCGCAGCTTGCCGCGCTCGGCCTTGACCGCACGGTCGCGGCTGCGCACCTGCTCCAGCTCATCCACCGCCGAGCCGCCGCCCGCACCGGCGCCCGCGCCGGGCTTGCGGCCGCGGGCCAGCAGGCCGTCGCTGGCCTCGCCTTCGCGCACCAGGCGGAAGTCGATCTTGCGGCTGTCCAGGTCGACACGGATGACCTGCACCCGCACCCGCGAGCCCACCGCATAGCGCACACCGGTGCGCTCGCCACGCAGCTCCTGGCGCACCTCGTCGAAGCGGTAGTACTCGCCGCCCAGCTCGGTGATGTGCACCAGGCCCTCGACGTACAGATCGTCCAGCGTGACGAACAGGCCGAAGCTGGTGGCCGCGCTGACGGTGCCGCCGTATTCCTCGCCCAGGTGCTCGCGCATGAAGCGGCACTTGAGCCAGGCCTCGACATCGCGCGAGGCCTCGTCGGCACGCCGCTCGTTGGCGCTGCAGTGCGCGCCGGCGGCCTCCCAGATCTCCATCTCCTGGGCGCTGCCATGGGCCTTGCCACGCGGCGCCACCGTCGACGAGGCCTTGCGCTTGACTGGCGCCGCCGGCGTCTGCACCTCGCCGGTCACCAGGTGGTAGCGCTTGCCATGCAGCAAGGCCTTGATGACCCGGTGCACCAGCAGATCGGGATAGCGCCGGATCGGGCTGGTGAAGTGGGTGTAGGCCTCGTAGGCCAGGCCGAAGTGACCGGAGTTGCTGGCGGTGTAGATCGCCTGCTGCATCGAGCGCAGCAGCATCGAATGGATCTGCGCCGCGTCGATGCGGTCCTTGGTGGCCTGCGAGATGGCCTGGATCTCGGCCGGCGTGGGCTCGTCGCTGAGCGACACGCCGATGCCCAGCCCGCGCAGATAGGCCTGCAGCGACACCCGCTTCTCGGGCGTGGGCCCCTCGTGCACCCGGTACAGCGCCGGATGCTCCTTGCCGTGGATGAAGTCGGCGGCGCAAACATTGGCCGCCAGCATGGTCTCCTCGATCAGCCGGTGCGCCTCGGTGCGCGTGCGCGGCACGATCTTCTCGATGCGACCATTGGCATCGCAGACGATCTGCGTCTCGGTGCTCTCGAAGTCGATCGCGCCGCGGTGGCCGCGGTGCTTGAGCAGGGCGCGGTAGACCTCGTGCAGGTGCAGCAGCTGCGGCACCAGGTCGGCACGCCGCTGCGCTTCCACGCCCTTGGTATTGGCCAGCACGGCCGCCACCTCGGTGTAGGTCAGGCGCGCATGCGAGTTGATCACCGCCGGATAGAACTGGTAGGCCGTGATCTGGCCGCCGGAATCGACCAGCATGTCGCAGACCATGGACAGCCGGTCCTCGTTCGGATTGAGCGAGCACAGGCCGTTGGACAGCTTCTCCGGCAGCATCGGAATCACCCGGCGCGGGAAGTACACCGAGGTCGCGCGCTCGTAGGCGTCGTCGTCCAGCGGCTCGCCGGGCTTGACGTAGTGGCTGACGTCGGCGATGGCCACGATCAGCCGCCAACCTTCAAAGGCGGTCTTGCCGCGGCCGCGCTTGAAGGGCTCGCAGTACACGGCGTCGTCGAAGTCGCGTGCGTCCTCGCCGTCGATGGTGACCAGGGGCACATCGGTCAGGTCGATGCGGTGGCGCTTGTCCACCGGCCGCACCTTGTCGGGCAGCTGCGCCGTCTGCGCCAGGGTCTCGGCCGAGAAGCGGTGCGGCACCTCGTACTTGCGCACCGCGATCTCGATCTCCATGCCGGGATCGTCGATCTCGCCCAACACCTCGGTGACGCGGCCCACCGGCTGGCTGTACATCGACGGCGGCTCGGTCAGCTCCACCGCCACCACCTGCCCGACGGTGGCATTGGCGGTGGCGTTTTTCGGGATCAGGATGTCCTGCCCATAACGCCGGTCTTCAGGGGCCAGCAGCCAACTGCCGCTTTCATGCAGCAGGCGGCCGATGATGGGCGTGCGGCGGCGCTCGACGATCTCCAGCACGCGGCCCTCGGGCCGGCCCTTGCGGTCGTAGCGCACCACGCGCACGCGCACGCGGTCGCGGTGCAGCACGGCGCGCATCTCCTGCGGGCTCAGGTAGATGTCGGGCTCGTTGTCGTCGCGGCGCAGAAAGCCATGGCCATCGCGGTGGCCCAGCACCGTGCCCTCGATTTCGCTCATCAGCGCGGCGCCCAGGGGCGTGGCGCTTGAGGTCGTGTTTTTGTTGATGCTATACTCCTAGCTTCTGTACCTGCCCAGGTGGCGGAATTGGTAGACGCACTAGTTTCAGGTACTAGCGCTGAGAGGCGTGGAGGTTCGAGTCCTCTCCTGGGCACCAAGGTACGAGCGGTTTTGCAATAAGTTGTTGTTGATTCGATTTGAATGGCCTGCACCTCGGTGCAGGCCATTTTTCTTTGGGCCTTGCCCGGCCTGAGGCTGGCTCAAGAGGCCCATGCCGGCATGGACCTCGTGCACCGGCCTCAAATCGCCAGCTTCTTGGCCAGCGCGTCCGGGCGGAGGTTGTCGTACTCCTCGAACGGCTGGTGGATCCAGGGGCTGGTGGGCAGCATCTCGACATAGTAGTCGGGTGTGTAGGTCGACACGCCCTTGACCCAGATCACCGCGCTGCGCAGCTCGCTGATCGCCGGCACGCCGCGCAGGCGCTCGACCACCGCCTTCAGCGTCACGCCCGAGTCCGACAGGTCGTCGACCAGCAGCACGCGCCCGGCCAGCTCGCCCTTGGGCATGGTGATGTACTTGGCCATGTCCAGCCGGCCCTGGATGGTGCCGGCCTCGGCGCGGTAGCTGCTGGTGCTCATGATGGCCAGCGGCTTGTCGAACACGCGCGACAGCACATCGCCCGGGCGCATGCCGCCGCGCGCCAGGCACAGGATCTGGTCGAACTGCCAGCCCGAGTGCGCCACCTTCAGCGCCAGGCGCTCGATCAGCAGGTGGTACTCGTCCCAGCTCACATACAGGTGCTTGCCGTCGTCGGTCAGCATCGGTGGGTCTCCTCGGTCGGGGGCAAAGTGTGGATCAGGTCTTGTACGGGTGGCGCAGCAGGATGGTGTGCTCGCGGTCGGGGCCGGTGGACACCATGTCGATCGGCGCGCCGATCAGCTGCTCCACGCGCTTCAGGTAGGCGCGGGCATTGGCCGGCAGCTTGTCCCATTCGGTGACGCCGAAGCTGCTCTCGCTCCAGCCCGGGAAAGTCTCCCACACCGGCTCGCAGGCGACGATGTCGTCAGCGTCCAGCGGCAGGATGTCGATCAGCTCGCCACGCAGCCGGTAGCCCACGCAGACCTGGATCTCGGGCAAGCCGTCCAGCACATCGAGCTTGGTGATGCACAGGCCCGAGATGCCGTTGATGACGATGGCACGCTTGAGCGCCGCCGCATCCAGCCAGCCGCAGCGGCGCGCGCGCCCGGTGACCGTGCCGCGCTCCTGGCCGACGGTGGACAGGTGGTGGCCCACCGTGCCCTCGGCGTTGATGTCCAGCTCGGTGGGGAACGGGCCACCACCCACGCGCGTGGTGTATGCCTTGGTGATGCCCAGGATGTAGTGCAGCAGGTCCGGGCCCACGCCGGCGCCGGCCGCGGCATTGCCGGCCACGCAGTTGCTGCTGGTGACATACGGATAGGTGCCGTGGTCGATGTCGAGCAGCGTGCCCTGGGCACCCTCGAACAGGATGTTGGCGCCGGCCTTGCTGGCCTTGTAGAGCGCATAGCCCACGTCGGCCATCATGGGCTTCAACTGCTCGGCGACCTGCATGGCCTGGTCGTAGATCGGCTGGAACTGCAGCGCCTCGGACTTCAGATAGCCGGCCAGCGCCTCGTTGTGCAGGGCCAGCAGCTCGCGCAGCTTGGCGGCAAAGCGCTCGGGATGCTTCAGGTCCTGCACACGCAGCGCGCGGCGCGCCACCTTGTCCTCGTAGGCCGGGCCGATGCCCTTGCCGGTGGTGCCGATTTTGCCGGCCGGCGTGGCCTCGCGCAGCGCCTCGCGGGCCTTGTCCACGGCCACGTGGAAGGGCAGGATCAGCGGGCAGCTCTCGCTGATGTACAGGCGCGAGCGCACCTCCAGGCCGATCTTCTCCAGCCGCTCGATCTCGCCCAGCAGGTGGATGGGGTCGACGACCACGCCGTTGCCGATGTAGCAGGGCACGCCGTCGCGCATGATGCCGCTGGGGATCAGCTGAAGCGCGGTCTTGACGCCCTTGATGACCAGGGTGTGGCCGGCGTTGTGGCCGCCCTGGAAGCGCACCACGCCCTGGGCGTGGTCGCACAGCCAGTCGACGACCTTGCCCTTGCCCTCGTCGCCCCACTGGGTGCCGACGACCACGACATTGCGGCCGGGCGCCGCGGTGTTTGCTTGCATGATGTTGAGATCGGTTATCGGTGGAATGCCCGCGGCTGCACGGCGCGCTCAGAGCGCGCGCAGCAGCCACTGGCCGTCGATGGCGACCAGTTCGCGGTCGCAGTCGAATTCTTCGGCTTCGTGCTCATGGCCGGGCAGGCTGCAGACCACGGCCTCGCCCTGGGCACGCAGCCGGCGCACGGCCTGGCGCAGCGCCTCGTCCTCGCTCCAGGGCGCGCGGATGGCCAGGCGCGGCGCCGGCGCCGGCACGCAGGCCACCAGGGTCTTCAGGTCGGTGGAAAAGCCCACCGCCGGCCGGTTGCGGCCAAACACCGCACCGACCTCGTCGTAGCGCCCGCCGCGCAGCAGCGCATCGGCCATGCCCGGCGCATACACCGCAAAGCGCGCGCCCGAGTAGTAGCCGTAGCCGCCCATGTCGGCCAGGTCGAAGCCCAGGCGCACATCGCCATGGGCCCGGCCCAGGTGGGCGGCCAGCCAGGCCAGATCGTCCAGCGCCTGGTGGATCTCGGCGCGCTGCGGCAGGCATTCGCGTGCCTGCGCCAGCACCTCCAGGCCGCCGTACAGCCGCGGCAGCTGCAGCAGGGCCTCGCGCGCCTCGGCCGGAAAGCGCAGGGCCAGGCCCTGCAGCGCGGCGCTGTTCTTGGCCGCCAGCGCCGCCACCACCTCGGCCAGGCCGGCACCGTCCAGCGCCACGCCGGCCAGCACGCCGCGCACGATGCGCGCATCGGCCAGGTCCAGCACCAGGTCGCCCAGGCCGGCGGCACGCAGGCCGTCCAGCGCCAGGTCCATCACCTCCAGGTCGGCCTCCAGGCCGGCATGGCCGTAGATCTCGGCGCCGAACTGCAGCGGCTCGCGCGTGGCCAGCGGGCCCTGCGGCCGGGTGTGCAGCACCGGGCCGCAGTAGCACAGCCGGGTCACGCCCTGGCGGTTCAGCAGATGGGCGTCGATGCGCGCCACCTGGGGCGTGGTGTCGGCACGCACGCCCAGCGCACGGCCGGACAGCTGGTCGACCAGCTTGAAGGTGCGCAGGTCCAGGTCGCGGCCGGTGCCGGTGAGCAGCGATTCCAGATGCTCCAGCAGCGGCGGCGCCACCAGCTCGAAGCCGTAGCTGCGGGTGATCTCCAGCAGCTGGCGCCGCAGCTCTTCGAGGCGCCGCGCTTCGGCGGGCAGCACGTCGGCAATGTGCTCGGGCAGCAGCCAAGCAGAAGACATGTCGTAAAACCCGGGGGGGTTGAAAACGGCATTGTACCGGCCGGCCATGGCCGAACCACTCATGCCGCAGGCCGGCGCTGGGTCAGTGCCAGATCGCCAGCAGCAGCAGTCCGGCCAGCATGCTGGTCAGGCCGATGAAGCGGATCTGGCCATCGCTCATCTGCAGCGCGCGGCTGAACACCTCGCGCCAGGCCGAGGGGCTGAAGAAGGGCAGCAGCCCTTCGAGCACCAGCATCAGCGCCAAGGCGCCGAGCAGCCAATCGCCCATGCCGGCCCGGCTTTCCGGCCGCGGTCAGCGCTTGGCCGGCGCCGCCGGGCTGCCCGCGCCGCCGGACCCGCGCATGGACTTGAAGAAGTCGCTGGACGGGTCGACCACCATCACGTCGGCCTTGTTGCGGAAGCTGGCGCGGTAGGCCTCGAGGCTGCGGTAGAACTGGGCAAACGACGGGTCGCGGCCAAAGGCATCGGCATACAGCGCGCTGGCCTTGGCATCGCCCTCGCCCTTGAGCTTCTGCGCATCGCGGTAGGCCTCGGCGATGATCACGTCGCGCTGCTTCTCGGCCTCGGCGCGGATGCGGTCGGCCTCGGCCTGGCCCTGGCTGCGCAGTTCGTTGGCGACCTGCTTGCGCTCGGACTCCATGCGCTTGTAGACCGCGTCGGTGATGTCGGCGACGAAATCGGCGCGCTTGATGCGCACGTCGACGATCTCGATGCCGAAGGACTTGGCCTCGTCCTCCAGGCGCTTGCGCACGTCCTGCATGACCTTGTCGCGCTCGTCGGCGAGCACGCCGCGCACGGTGCGGCGCGTGATCTCCTCGTTGAACGCGGCCTGCACCACCGGGCTCAGCCGGCCTTCGAGGTTGCGGATGTCGGTGCCGTTGTTGCGGATGAACTGGCGCGGCTCGGCGATGCGCCACTTCACCAGCCAGTCGATGACCAGGCTCTTCTTCTCGGCGGTGAAGATGGGCCGCGTCTCCGGGCTGTCCAGCGTCTGCACGCGCTTGTCCAGCATGACCACGTTCTGGAACGGCGGCGGCAGCTTGAACTTCAGCCCGGGCTCGCTGATGACTTCCTTGATCTCGCCCAGCGCGTAGATCACCGCCAGCTGGCGCTGGTCGACGACAAACAGCGTCGAGGCCGCCAGCATCAGCGCCAGCAGGGCCGAGGCGACATAGAGTCCGATACGGTTCATGGTGTCAGGGATGGGGTGCGTGCCGGAGGGACCCGGGCTCAGCGACCGTCGCGGTCGCGGGTGCGGGCGCCATCGCGCGAGCGGGCATCGGCGGCGGCGTTGCCGGCGGCGGCGGCCGGATCGGCCGGCGGCGTGGTCTGCGGGATGACCTGCACGCTGCCGGTGGGCGAGCCCTGCTGCTGCAGCAGCTTGTCCAGCGGCAGGTACAGCAGGTTGGAGCCGCTGCGGCTGTCGACCATGACCTTGGTGACGTTGGAATAGACCTGCTGCATGGTGTCGATGTACATGCGGTCGCGGGTCACGGCCGGCGCCTTCTGGTACTCGGTCAGCACCGAGCGGAAGCGCTGCGCATCACCCTCGGCCTGGGCCACCACGCGCTGGGCATAGCCATCGGCCTCTTCGCGCAGCCGCGCGGCCGTGCCGCGGGCCTTGGGGATCTCGTTGCTGGCGTAGGCCTGGCCTTCGTTCTTGAAGCGGTCGCGGTCGGCGCCGGCGCGGAAGGCGTCGTTGAAGGCCGACTGCACCTGCTCGGGCACCTGCACGTTCTGCACGTTGACGGCCACCACCAGGATGCCGGCGCTGAGCCGGTCGAGCTGGGCCTGGATGGACTTGGTCAGGTCGGTGGCGATGGCGTCGCGCTGCTCGTACAGCACCGAGTCGACCTTGCTCTTGCCGACGATCTCGCGCACCGCCGACTCGCTGGCCTGCTCGACCGCCAGGTCGGGGTCGCGCACCTCGAACAGGTACTGCTTGGCATCCTTCAGCCGGTACTGCACGGTGAAGCGGATGTCGACGATGTTCTCGTCCTGGGTCAGCATCGACGAGTCGCGCAGGCCGGTGGCCTGCACCACGCTGTTGCGGCCCACGTCCACCGAGCGCAGCTGGGTCACGCCCACCGTCTCATGGGCCTGGAACGGGAACGGCATGCGCCAGTGGAAGCCGGCGTCCACCGTCTGGCTGTAGCGGCCGAAGGTGGTGATGATGGACTGCTGGCCTTCCTGCACGATGAAGAAGCCGCTGCCGGCCCAGACCACAGCCACCACGCCGGCGATCAGGCCCAGGCCGATGCCGGCGCTCTTCATGTCGGGCTGGAACGACGGGCCACCGCCGCCGCCTTCGGGATCGCCGCCGTTGCGGCGCGGCGGCTGGCCGCCGCCGTCGGGGCCGCCCTTGCCGCCGAACAGGCCGGACAGCTTGCGGTTGAAGTCGCGCCACAGCTCGTCCAGATCCGGCGGGCCGTCGTTGCGGCCATTGCTCATCAGGATCGGACCCTCGGCGGCCGCGGCACGGCCGCCCAGGACACGCCGGCCCAGGCCACGCGCCAGGGCCTGTGCGGCTGCGGCCACGGCCGACAGTCGTTCGCCAATTCGGGGGGGGTGCATGCTCATGTGGGGGCGGATGGTAACGCGGCCGCATCGGGGGCCGAGGGCGATGCCGGGTTCGGGGCCAGGGCCCGGGGATCCACCTCGGGTTGCTCGCGAAGTGGAGGCGGAAACAGCGGATTCAAGCCGTCGGACGATGCGGCCTGGGCGATCAGTGCACGCAGGGCCTCCAGGCCGGTGCCGTCGCGGGCGCTGACGAAGACCCGCGGCGCACGCACGCCACCCGGCCGCTCGATGGCGTCCTGCAGTTCGCGCGGCGGCGCCTCCAGGCGGTCGAGCTTGTTGTAGACCACGATCTGCGGCACGTCGGTGGCGCCGATCTCGGCCAGCACCCGCTCGACCTCGTCGCGCTGCTCCTGCAGCACCGGGCTGGAGGCATCGACCACATGCAGCAGCAGGTCGGCATCGGCCGCCTCCTGCAGCGTGGCCTCGAAGGCCTCGACCAGCTTGTGCGGCAGGTCGCGGATGAAGCCCACGGTGTCGCTCAGCGCCACTGCGGCGTTGAGCTCCTGCAGCCACAGGCTGCGGGTGGTGGTGTCCAGCGTCGCAAACAGCTGGTCGGCGGCATAGCTGCGCGCCTTGACCAGGGCATTGAACAGCGTGCTCTTGCCGGCATTGGTGTAGCCGACCAGCGAGACGCGGAACGTGCCACCCTTGCGGCGCGAATTGCGCTGGGTGTTGCGCTGGCGCTTGACCTTGTCCAGCCGGATCTTCAGCTGCTTGATGCGCTCGCCGATCATGCGCCGGTCCAGCTCGATCTGCGCCTCGCCGGGGCCGCCGCGGCCGCCGATGCCGCCCTGCTGGCGTTCCAGGTGGCTCCAGCGCCGCACCAGGCGGGTGGCGATGTACTGCAGGCGGGCCAGCTCGACCTGCAGCTTGCCCTCGTGGCTTTGCGCGCGGCGGGCGAAGATCTCGAGGATCAGCGCCGTGCGGTCGGCCACCGGCACGCCCAGGTGGCGTTCCAGGTTGCGCTGCTGGGCCGGCGACAAGGCCTGGTCGAAGATCACGCCATGGGCGCCATGCATCTGCACCAGGGTCTTGATCTCGTCGGCCTTGCCGCTGCCGACGAACAAGGCCGGATCGGGCGCGCGGCGCTTGGCGATGACGCGGGCGACGGTGAGGTCGCCAGCGGATTCGGCCAGCAGCGCCAGCTCGTCCAGCGTGGCATCGAAATGCTGGCCGTCGCCCAGATCGACGCCCACCAGCACGGCGCGGGCCGGGCCCTCGTCGGCGTCGGTTCCGGAGCGGCCCTCTTGCCGGTCTTGCCGGGGTTGTGCGGTCAAGGTTGGCGCGTTCAGGCCGGGGCGCCCGGCTCGCTGGCGTGGAAGTTGACCGGACGGCCGGGCACGACGGTGGAGATGGCGTGCTTGTAGACCATCTGCGTCACGGTGTTGCGCAGCAGCACGACGTACTGGTCGAAGGATTCGATGTGGCCCTGCAGCTTGATGCCGTTGACCAGGTAGATCGACACCGGCACATGCTCTTTGCGCAGCAGGTTCAGAAACGGGTCTTGTAGCAGTTGCCCTTTGTTGCTCACGATATGGCTCCGTGTTGGAAAGAAGTCCGGGAAGGTCACCTTATCACATCAGGGAAAGCACGGGGTTCTGCGCCCCATCTGCCCGCCCGGAGGTGGCCGCGGCCCCGGCGGCCGCTGCGCATGAATTCAAGACTTGGATTCGTCGAAAGGGTTCCGCGCCGACTTCATCTCGATGCGCAGCGGTGTGCCGACGAGCTTGAAGTGGGCGCGGATGCGGCCTTCGAGGTAGCGCTTGTAGGCCTCGGTCACATGCTCCAGCGCATTGCCGTGCACGATGACGATGGGCGGGTTCATGCCGCCCTGGTGCGCATAGCGCAGCTTGGGCCTGAACATGCCGGCGCGCTTGGGCGCCTGGTGCTCCACCGCCTCCAGCAGCAGGCGCGTGAGCTGGGGCGTGGGCATCTTGGCCGTGGCCGAGGCATGGGCGGCGGCAATCGCCTTCCACAGCGGGCCCAGGCCCTGGCGCTTCAGCGCCGAGATCTGCAGCACCTCGGCATAGCGCAGAAAGGCCAGGCGCTGCTCCAGCGAGCGCTCGAACATCTGGCGCTGGTAGGCATCGACCGCATCCCACTTGTTGACCGCCACCACCACCGCCCGGCCGGCATCGAGGATGTAACCGGCGATGTGCGCGTCCTGCTCGGACACGCCCTGGGTGGCATCGAGCAGCAGCACCACCACGTTGGCATCGGCAATCGCCTGCAGGGTCTTGACCACCGAGAACTTCTCGATGGCCTCGAACACCTTGCCCTTGCGGCGCAGGCCGGCGGTGTCGATCAGCTCGAACTTGCGGCCCTCGCGCTCGAAAGGCACGCTGATGGCGTCGCGGGTGGTGCCCGGCAGGTCGAAGGCGACCAGGCGCTCCTCGCCCAGCCAGGTGTTGATCAGCGTGCTCTTGCCGACATTGGGCCGGCCGGCCACAGCCAGGCGGATGGGCGCGTTCTCGTCGGGCTCGGCCGGCTCCTCGTCCTCGGGCAGGTCTTCCAGCGCCGCATCGAGCAGGCTGCGGATGCCCTGGCCATGGGCGGCGCTGACCGGATGCGGCTCGCCGATGCCCAGCTCGTGGAACTCGGCCAGCTGGGGCGCGTCGATCATGCCCTCGGCCTTGTTCACCGCCAGCAGCACGCGCTTGTTGGCCGCGCGCAGGTACTTGGCGATGTCGTGGTCCTGGCCGGCCACGCCCATGCGCGCATCGACGACAAACACCACGATGTCGGCCTCGGCCACCGCGGCCTGGGTCTGCTGGGCCATCTTGGCGACGATGCCGGTGGGCTTCTCGGGCTCGAAGCCGCCGGTGTCGATGACGATGAACTCGCGCCCGCCGTGGCGGCCGTCGCCGTAGTGGCGGTCGCGCGTGAGGCCGGCGAAGTCGGCGACGATGGCGTCGCGGCTCTTGGTCAACCGGTTGAACAGCGTGGACTTGCCCACATTGGGGCGGCCCACCAGGGCGATCACCGGTTTCATCGTGCGTGCTTTCTTGTTCTTCTTATTCGGGGCGGAAGGCGTAAAGCCCGCCGTTGCGCGTGACCACCAGCATGGTGGTGCCCGACAGCGCCGGCTGGGCCACCACCGGCGAGCCGTCGGTGGGCAGGCGCAGCAAGGCCTTGCCGTCGTCGCGCGACAGGAAGTGCAGCTGGCCCTCGAGATCGCCGAAGACCACGGTGCGGCCGCTGGCCAGCGGGGCGCTGAGGCCACGGTAGAGCAGGCGCTCGTTCTGCCACACCAGGTCGCCGTTGCCGGCCTTCCAGGCGCTGATGCGGTCGGTGCCGTCGGCGCCGAACAGCAGCTCGGCATCACCGCCCACGGCATCGCTGCCACCGGCGGTGCGGCTCCAGCGCACCTGGCGCTTGGCCAGGTCGGCGCAGCCCACAGCGGTCTGGAAGGCGCGCGCGCAGACCACATCGCCGACGCGCAGCGCCGGGCCGACCAGGTCGTTGAGGCGCTCGACCTCGTTGGTGCCACGCGGCGAGGTCAGCGGCAGCTCCCAGCGGATGCTGCCCTTGACCGGGTCGATGCCGACCAGCAGCGCGCCCATGCCGGCCACCAGGGTGTCCTGGAAGCTGGTCAGCAGGGCCGGCTGCGACAGCGTCAGCGCCTCGCCGGGGCGGCTGGTGCTGAACAATCGCCGGCCATCGACGGCATCGAAGGCATGCACGACACGGTCGACGCCGATCACGAACACCCGCTCGCCGGCCACCAGCGGCGGCGTCACGGTGGCCGACTTCAGCGTCGCCTTCCAGCTGCTCTTGCCCTGGTCCAGCACCACCAGCTCGTTGTCGCGGGTGACGACGGCGGCAAAGCGCCCATCGCTGCCCACGCCCGCGCTGAGCCTGGCGCCGGCGCTGCCGCGCCAGACTTCGCGGCCGGTGGCGGCCTCCAGCGCCAGCACCGTGCCGTCGCTGCCGGCGACGACGAACTGGCCGTTGCGCGAGACCACGCCCAGCGGGAACTGCACCGAGTCCAGCCGCGCCTGCCAGACCTGGCGGCCGGCGATCTGGGCGCTGACCGGCTCCAGCGGCGTGGGCTTGGGCTTGTCGGCGGCGCAGCCGGCCAGCACGGCCAGTGCGGCGGCGGTGATCAGCAGGCGCGCGTTCACTTGGCAACTCCCGAAGCGGCGGCCGACGCGGCGCCATCCACCGGCTGCGGCGGCGCGCCCAGCGCGATCAGCTTGGCCTCGACCAGGCGGCGGTAGTCGATCTTTTCGTCCATGGCCTTGTAGGCGGCTTGGTAGGCGGCCTTGGCCTCGTCCTTCTTGCCCTGGGACAGCAGCACATCGCCGCGGCGGTCGGCCACCAGGCCGGCAAAGGCCGGGGCCTTGGCGGCGTCCAGCGCCTTCAGCGCCACGTCGGCCTGCTTGGCATCGAGTGCCAGGCCGGCCAGGCGCAGATGGGCCAGGGTGCGGTACTCGTCCTCGGCGGCGTTGTCGGCCAGCCAGGTGAGCGTGGCACGGGCGTTGTCGGTCTGGCCCTTGTCCAGCTGTACACGCGCGGCCAGCAGGCCGCCCTGGGCGGCGGCCACGGTGCGCGGGAAGCGCTCCTTCAGGTCGCCGAACACGCGGCCGGCCTTGTCGGCATCGCCGGCCACGGCGGCGGCGTCCAGGGCCTCGAACATGGCCGCGGCCTTGGCGCCCTGGTCGCGCTGGTACCAGTTCCAGCCGTTCCAGCCGGCAAAGGCCAGCAGGGCCACGGTCAGCAGGCCAGTGATCAGGTTGCCCCAGCGCTTCCAGAAGGCCTTGAGGTCGTCGAGTTGTTCCTGCTCCTGCAGGTCGAGTGCGGTTGCCATGAGGCCCTTGTTGCTGTGTCGGTGGGTCGGCTCGGACCGAAGCCGCGGATTATGCGTTGCGCAGTTCGTGGGCCCAGGCGGCCACGTCGGCCAGCGGCCGGCTGACCTGGGCGGCAGCCTCGCCGCCACGCAGCGGCTTGACCGCCACCTCGCCCCGCGCCAGCTCGTCTCCGCCGAACACCAGCGCATAACGCGCGCCGCTGCCGTCGGCCTTCTTGAACTGGCTCTTGAACGAGCCGCCGCCGGCGTTCATCTGCACCGCCACGCCGGCCACGCGCAGCGCATCCAGCGCCAGCATGGCCTGCGGCAGGGCCGCCGCGTCGGGGATCACCGCATAGGCGTCGGGCGCCGTGCCCGGCACCGGCACGCCCAGCTCCTGCAGCAGCAGCAGCAGGCGCTCGATGCCCAGGCCGAAGCCGATGGCCGGCGTGGGCTTGCCGCCCAGCTGCTCGAACAGGCCGTCGTAGCGGCCGCCGCCACACACCGTGCCCTGCGAGCCCAGCTGGTCGGTGACCCACTCGAACACGGTCAGGTTGTAGTAGTCCAGGCCACGCACCAGGCGCGGGTTGATGCGGTAGGGCAGGCCGGCGGCATCCAGCACCGCGCACACCGTGGCCAGGTGGGCGCGGCTCTCCTCACCGAGGTGGGCATCGAGCTTGGGCGCGGCCTCGACCAGGGCCTGCATGGCCGGGTTCTTGGTGTCCAGGATGCGCAGCGGGTTGCTGTGCAGGCGGCGCCGCGCGTCCTCGTCCAGCTGCTCGGCATGGGCCTCGAAATAGGCGATCAGCGCGGCGCGGTGGGCGGCACGCTCGGCCGGCTGGCCCAGGCTGTTGAGCTCCAGCCGCACATCGCAGCCGGCCTCGTTGCCGACCTTCAGGCCCAGCGCCTGCCACAGCTGGCGCAGCATCAGGATCAGCTCGGCGTCTACATCGGGCCCGGCAAAGCCCAGGGCCTCGACATCGAGCTGGTGGAACTGGCGGTAACGCCCCTTCTGCGGCCGCTCGTGGCGGAACACCGGGCCGATGGACCAGACGCGCAGCGGGCCGTTGTACAGCGCGTTGTGCTCGACCATGGCGCGCACGATGCCGGCGGTGATCTCGGGGCGCAGCGTCAGGCGGTCGCCGTTCATCGCATCGGTCCAGGAGTACATCTCCTTCTCGACGATGTCGGTGGCCTCGCCGATGCCGCGCACGAACAGCGGCGTGGGCTCGACGATGGGCGTCAGCAGGTACTGGTAGCCATGGCGGGCCAGCACGCTCTGCACGATGTTCTCGAACCAGCGCCACAGCGCGGAGTCGGGCAGCTTCTCCTTGCGCGGCACGCCGGCCGGCAGGATGTCGTTCATGCCTTTGACGGCACTGAGTTTGTCGGACATGGGGTGCGTGGGCCTGCACGGCGGCAGGCCTGGATCAGGTCAGGGGGCGGGCCATGCGCGGCCCGGCGCAGCCAAGCGGTCGGAGGGCCGTGTCAATGCGCGGCAGTCACCGAACCAAAGCGCCGCTCGATGTACTGCTCGACGATGCGGTGGAACTCCTGCGCGATGCCCTCGCCGCGCAGCGTCATGGCCTTGGCGCCGTCGATGAACACCGGCGCGGCCGGCGCCTCGCCGGTGCCCGGCAGGCTGATGCCGATGTCGGCATGCTTGCTCTCGCCGGGGCCGTTGACGATGCAGCCCATCACCGCGACCTTCAGGTTCTCGACGCCGGGATAGCGCGCCTTCCACACCGGCATCATCGCGCGCAGGTGGTCGTCGATCTGCTTGGCCAGCTCCTGGAAGGTGGTGCTGGTGGTGCGGCCACAGCCCGGGCAGGCGGTGACGCTGGGGTTGAAGCGGCGCAGGCCCAGGGCCTGCAGGATCTCCAGCGCCACCACCACCTCCTGCGTGCGCGCCTCGCCGGGCTGCGGCGTCAGGCTCACGCGGATGGTGTCGCCGATGCCCTGCTGCAGCAGGTTGCCCAGGGCCACGGCCGAGGCCACCGTGCCCTTGGTGCCCATGCCGGCCTCGGTGAGGCCCAGGTGCAGCGCATAGTCGCAGCGCTGGGCCAGGCCCTGGTAGACGCTGACCAGGTCCTGCACGCCGCTGACCTTGCAGCTGATGATGATCTGGTTGCGGTCCAGGCCCAGCTCGGCGGCCCAGTCGGCCGACTGGATGGCCGATTGCAGCAGGGCCTGGTACATCACCTGCTGCGCGTCCCAGGGCTGGGCACGGCCGGCATTGGTGTCCATCATGCTGGCCAGCAGTTCCTGGTCGAGGCTGCCCCAGTTGACGCCGATGCGCACCGCCTTGTCGTATTTGATCGCGGCCTCGATCATGGCCGTGAACTGGCGGTCGCGCTTGTCGCCCTTGCCGACGTTGCCGGGGTTGATGCGGTACTTGCTGAGCGCCTCGGCGCAGGCCGGGTGCTCGGTCAGCAGCGTGTGGCCGTTGTAGTGGAAGTCGCCGACCAGGGGCACGTCGATGCCCATGCGGTCGAGCTGGTCGCGGATGTGCGGCACGGCCTGGGCGGCCTCGGGCGTATTGACCGTGATGCGCACCATCTCCGAGCCGGCAATCGCCAGCTCCTTGACCTGGATGGCGGTCTCGATCACGTCCACCGTGTCGGTGTTGGTCATCGACTGCACGCGCACCGGTGCGTCGCCGCCGACGGTGACCACGCGGCTGCCCCAGACCACGCGGGCCTGGCGCGAGCGGCGCGGCGCCGGCGCGGCCGGCGGAATCAGCGACAAGTGGGCGAAGGCGTCGTCTTGGCTCATGGCGTCAGCAGAAAAATGCGGCGCTCAGGGCGCCGGCAGGGTCAGCGTGGCCACGTTGTCACGGGCGGCCGCGGCCAGGTCGACGGCCTGGCCGCGAAACTGCAGCTGCGTGCCCCGGACATTGCCGATTCTGACCTTCAGCGGCAACGCCCCGCCCAATGACAGGGTCTCGCCTGCGGACATCATGCGGCCGAGCAATTGCTTGCCATCGGCATCGCTGACCTGCACCCAGCTGTCCTGCTGGGCGCGCAGCAGCAGCGGCTGGTCGGCGCTGGCCACCACCACCGGCGCCGAGGCAACCACCGGTGCCGAGGCGGCGAGCGGTGCCGCGGCCGAGGCCGGCTCAGCCGCGCCCGTGCCCGGCAACACCATGCCCAGCAGGGCCATCGACGCGGCCGAGGCCGGCGGCAGCACCGGATCGGTGGCCGTGCCGGACGCCGGCTCGACCCCGCTGCGTGTGGGCAGCAGCACAAAGGCGCCGGCGGCCAGCAGCAGCAGCAGCGCGATCCAGGGCACGGGCCGCTGCCAGGGCAGCCACTCGGCCAGCGGCAGGCCGCTGCCACGCTCGGGCATCGGCGTGTTCAGGCCTTCGTCCACCCGCTCCAGCCGGCTGCTGACGGCGCCGGGCATCAGCGCCAGCACCGGCGCGGCATCGATCTTCAGCGCCCGGCAGCAGGCCTGGGCCAGGGCGCGGGCAAAGGTCAGGTCGGGCAGGGCCTCGTAACGGTCGGCCTCCAGCGCCTCCAGCTTGGCCGGCGTGACCTTGATCGCCGCGGCCAGCGCCGCCAGGTGCAGGCCCTGGCGCTGGCGGGCCTCGCGCAGCATCGCGCCGGCACTGCTGGCAGACGTGGCGGCCGAGGTGGATGCGGTGGTCGGAATGGGCACCGACGCAGCGGTGTTGGCAGCAGAACTCGGCTCAGTCATCGAACTGCCCGCGGTCGAACAGCGCGGCCTCGGGGGATTGGGGGTGGCGGTTGCGCAACTGCTCGCCCAGCACGCGCAGCGCCAGCACCCGGCCGGCCTTGTGCTCGATGCGGGCGGCCAGCCACAGCGTCTGGGCATTGCTGGCGCCGGGCGTGTCGTTGACACGGGCGATGTGGAAGCGGGCGCGGTCCAGCTCGCCGCGGCGCAGCAGCACCTCGGCCAGGCTGAAGCTCACCGACGGATTGGCCGGGTCCAGCTCGTGGGCGCGCATCAGCGCGGCCTCGGCCTCCGGCCACTGGTTGGCGCGGGCCAGGCACACGCCACGCGCCAGCTGGGTGCGCGCCATGTCGCGGTAGCCGGGCACGGCCAGGGCCTGGTTGAACAGCGCCTGGGCCTCGGCATGCTGGTTGCGCTGGCACAGCAGCCAGGCCTGGTTGTGCAGCACGCCGCCATCGCGCGGGTTGATGGCCAGCGCGCGGCGGAAGCTGTCGTCGGCCAGCCGGTCCTGGCCCATCGCCGAATACACCAGGCCACGCAGGTGGAAGGCATCGGCCGCCGTCGGGCTGTTGGCCGGGCTGGTCTGCAGCGCCAGCTTGACCTCGTCCAGCGCGGTGTCGAGCTGGCCGCGGCTGAAGTAGGCGGTGGCCAGCTCCAGGCGCACGCGGGCGCGGCGCTCGGCCTCGGTCTGGTCGGACGCGGTGGGCACGGGCGCGGGCTCGTCGACCATGGCACCGCCGGGGCCGCCGGCACAGCCGCCCAGGCCGGCCAGCCCGGCCAGGGCCACCAGCCCGGCCAGAGCCACCGTCACCCGCCCGCGGCGCGGGCTCATACCCGGCCCGGCCCCACCGGAGCGGCCACGATGGGCACCACCACCGCCGGCCGCGTCAGACGCTCGGCCACGCGGGTGCGGTCCTGCACCTCGCCGGCCAGCTGGCCGCAGGCGGCGGCGATGTCGTCGCCACGGGTCTTGCGGATGGTGGTGACGATACCGCCGTCCTGCAGCACCTGGGCAAAGGCCAGCACGCGCTCGCGCGGCGAGCGGTGCAGGCCCGAGGCCGGGAAAGGATTGAACGGGATCAGGTTCAGCTTGCAGGGCACGCGCGGCGCGCCGCTGGCCTTGTCCTGGCCCTGCACCAGGGCCAGCAGCTGGCGCGCCTGCTCGGGCGAGTCGTTGACGCCGTCGAGCATGCAGTATTCGAAGGTGATGAAGTCGCGCGGCGCCGCCTCCAGATAGCTGCGGCAGGCGGCAAACAGCTCGGCCAGCGGGTACTTGCGGTTCAGCGGCACCAGCTGGTCGCGCAGGGCATCGGTGGGCGCATGCAGCGACACCGCCAGCGCCACCGGGCAATCGCGCTGCAGGCGCTCGATCATCGGCACCACGCCCGAGGTCGACACCGTGACGCGGCGCCGCGACAGGCCGTAGCCATGGTCGTCGAGCATGGCCTTCAGCGCCGGCACCAGGGCCGCATAGTTCTGCAGCGGCTCGCCCATGCCCATCATCACCACGTTGGTGATGGCGCGCTCGCCGGCCGGCAGCTGCAGGCGCTGGCGCAGGTGGTGCTCCGCATACCAGAGCTGGGCCAGGATCTCGCCGGTGGAGAGATTGCGGCTGAAGCCCTGGTGGCCGGTGGAGCAGAAGCGGCAACCGACGGCGCAGCCGGCCTGGGACGAGATGCACAGCGTGCCGCGGTCGTCCTCGGGGATGAACACGGCCTCGACGGCATCGCCGCCGCCGACGTCGAACAGCCACTTGATGGTGCCGTCGGCCGAGGCCTGCTCGCTGGCCACGGCCAGCGGCTGCACCACCGCCCGGCTGGCCAGCTTGTCGCGCAGCGACTTGGCCAGGTCGGACATGCGGGCGAAATCGCTTTCGCCCTTCTGATGGATCCAGCGAAACAGCTGCACCGCGCGAAACCGCTTCTCGCCGAGTTCACCGCACCAGGCGGCGAGCCCGTCGAGATCGAAATCGAGCAGGTTGACCGGTGTCACCGCAGTGTTTCGCTGGGCCGCCGCATCAGCGGCCGGCGTAGACGTTCATGCCCGGGAAGAAGAACGCCACTTCGACAGCGGCGGTTTCCGGGGCGTCCGAGCCGTGCACGGCATTGGCGTCGATGGAATCGGCGAAGTCGGCACGGATGGTGCCCTTCTCGGCCTTCTTCGGGTCGGTGGCGCCCATCAGCTCGCGGTTCTTGGCGATCGCGCCCTCGCCTTCCAGCGCCTGGATCATCACCGGGCCCGAGACCATGAAGTCGACCAGGTCCTTGAAGAACGGACGGGCCTTGTGCACGGCGTAGAACTGCTCGGCTTCACCGCGCGACAGGTGCACCATCTTGGCGGCGATGACCTTCAGGCCGGCGGCCTCGAAGCGGGCATAGATCTGGCCGATGACGTTCTTGGCCACGGCGTCGGGCTTGATGATCGAGAGGGTGCGTTCGATGGCCATGAGGTGCTCCTGAAGCAAGGATCAAAGACTTGAAAGTGAACTGCGAATTCTAGCTTGGGGCCGTGACGGCCCCTGAGCGGCGGGTGGGCCGGGGCTCAGCGGCGCTTGCGGCGACCGCCGCCACCACCACCACCACCACCGCCGCCGCCACCGCCGCGGTTGTCGTTCTGGAACTTGCGCACGAAGGCATCGGCGCCGATGTAGCCCACCGAGGTCTTCATCGGATCGGGCTGGCCGCCCTGGCCGCCGCCGCCACCGCCACCGCCGCCCTTGCCCTTGCGCGAGAACGGGTCCTGCTTCTGCACGAAGCGCTTGTCGTAGGTCTGCTGCAGCGGGTTCGGGATCGGGCCGTCCTCCGAATACTCGCGCTTGGGCTGGCGGGCCTCGCGGATGGCGCGCTTGTCGAAGGTCTGCATCAGCGGGTTGGGGATGCGGCTGTAGTCCTCTTCCCTGGGCTCGCGCGGCTCACGCTGCGCACGCGGCTCGTCGCGGTCACGCGGCGGGCGCGGCTCGCGGCGATCCGGGCGGTCCTGCCGGTCTTGACGCGGCCCCTGGCCACCCGGCTTGGGACCCCGGCCCTGCTGGGGCCCGGCGCCCGCACGCGGGCCGTCCCGGCGCTCCTCGCGGCGGTCTTCACGACGGTCGTCGCGCCGATCATCGCGGCGCTCCTCGCGCCGGCCGTCGCGCCGCTCCTCGCGCACGCCGGCGGCGCGGCGCAGCGCGCCGATCTCGTCGACGTTCAGCGCCACCCACATGCCGCGCTTCAGGCCGCGCGGCAGCACCACGGCGCCGTAGCGGATGCGGATCAGCCGGCTCACGCCCAGGCCGACCTTGTCGAACAGCTTGCGCACCTCGCGGTTGCGGCCTTCGGTGATGACCACGCGGTACCAGCGGTTGACACCTTCGCCGCCGCCGTCCTCGATGCTCTTGAACTGCGCGCGCTGGCCGTCGATCTCCACGCCGTCCAGCAGCTTCTGGCGCTGCTCGCTGTCCAGCGAGCCCAGCACGCGCACCGCGTACTCGCGCTCGACGCCGAAGCGCGGGTGCATCAGCTGGTTGGCCAACTCGCCCGAGTTGGTGAACAGCAGCAGGCCTTCGGTGTTGATGTCCAGCCGGCCCACCGACTGCCACTTGCCCTGGGGCAGGCGCGGCAGGCGGCGGAACACCGTCGGGCGGTGCTGCGGATCGTCGTGCGTGACCACCTCGCCGACCACCTTGTGATAGGCCAGCACCCGCGCCGGCAGCGGCGCGATGCGCACCTTGATCAGCTTGCCGGCCACCGCGATGCGGTCGCCGAAGCTGATGCGCTGGCCGGTGTGGGCGACCTGGCCGTTGACCTGCACCTGGCCGTCGGCGATCAGCTGCTCCATGTCGCGGCGCGAGCCGATGCCGGCCTGGGCCAGCACCTTCTGCAGCTTGGGCGCATCGGGATCGGCGGCCAGCACGCGCTTGTCGGCCTCGGGCACCGGCGGGATCTCGCCGGCGGCCACGTCCCAGGCGCCGGACAGCACGTCGGCAAAGGTTTCGCCGACATCGGCCGAGGCCAGGGCCGGCGCCTTGGGCGCGATGTCGGCCTCGGGCGGGATGGGCTCGCCATCGCCGTCGGCGCCATCGTCCTCGTCGTCGGCGCCGGGCTGCACGGTGAGCACGGTCACGTCCTCGGCAGCCACGGCCTCGGCGCCCTCCCCCGTGCCCTCGTCGCCGGCGCCCTCGCGGCCGCGGCGGCCACGGCGGCGATTGCGGTTGCGGCCACGGCGGCCGCCTTCACCGGCCTCGGCCGCATCGCCGCTGTCGGCGGATTCAGCGGAGGCGTCAGCGGATTCGGTGGCTTCGACGGCTGCGGCGACCACGACCGGTTGCGGCTCGACCGCCGGCGCGGCGACAGGCTCGCTGGCCACGGCCGGTTCGGCCGGCGCGGCAGCACGGCGGCGCGCACGCGGGGCCTTGGGCTTGGCCTCGGCGGGCGCCTCGGCTTCGGCGGGCACGGCCGCGGGCATGGCAGGCGCTTCAGGCGTTTCTGGCGCCACGGCCGCCACATCGGCCTCGGCCACCACCGCCTTGCGGCGGCTGCGCTTGGCCGGCACGGCGGCTGCCGCAGCGTCCACCGCGGCCTCGGGCGCCGGCGCAACCGGGGCGGCGGGCACGGCCTCGGCCGCGGCCTCAGCTGCCTTGGTGCTGCGACGGCGGCGGGGCTTGGCCGCCGCGGCTTCGGCCTCGGCGCCGGCAGCGGGCTGCGGGTCGGCGGGCACGGAATCGGGGTCTTGCGGGTTCATGCGTGGGCGGCGGGGGGGGAAGAAGGGGAATCCTCGGCCCCGTCCTGCGGGGTGTCGGATGGGGTGTCGGGAGCAAGTTCGGGAGCGACTTCGGCCGGCAGCTCCAGCGCCAGCGCAACCTGGCCGTCGTCGACCTGGACCACGCCGTCGGCATGGACCTCGGGCGGTGGCGGCAGCTCGGCACGACCGGGGTCGAAGACCTCGGCGCTGGGCGGACCGTCGAGCGCCGGCAGCTGGTCCAGGCTGGACAGGCCCAGGTCGTCGAGGAACTGGCGCGTGGTCGCATACAGCGCCGGGCGGCCCGGCGCCTCGCGGTAGCCGATGGCCTCGATCCAGCCGCGGTCCTCGAGCGACTTGACGATCTGGCTGGAGACGGTGACGCCGCGGATGTCCTCGATGTCGCCGCGCGTCACCGGCTGGCGGTAGGCGATGATGGCCAGCGTCTCCAGCGTGGCACGCGAATAACGCGGCGGCTTCTCGGGATGCAGGCGGTCGAGAAAGTCGCGCATCTCCGGCCGGCTCTGGAAGCGCCAGCCCGAGGACAGCGCCACCAGCTCGACGCCGCGGCCTTCCCAGTCGCGCACCAGCTCGTCGAGCAGCATGCGGATCGAGTCGGCATTGAGCTGGTCGTCGAACAGGACGCGCATGTCGCGCAACGGCAGCGGCTGCTGGGCGCAGATCAGTGCCGTCTCGAGCACGCGCTTGGCCTCGAGTGTGTTCATGAACCTCTGTTCATCGTTGCCCGCCCCGGGGGCCGGGGCCGGCTGGATCGCAACGCATGGTGGCGCAGGCCTGGCAGGACGGATCGAGTGCAGGACCAGGCTCCCGGGGCCTGGGTGGGGCACGCAGTCGCATCGTTGAAACGTCGAAGGAGGCGCAGCCATGCTGCAGCCCCTGGGCAAGCCGGCGGGCGCTGTGCTCTGCATTGCGCTGACCGGCCGGGCCTTCCGGCGCCCGTGGATGACGGGGCGGTTGGCACATCGCCGGTGACGGGCGGCCTGGCTGCCGCATCAACCGTTTCCCGGCTTGGTCGCGCAGTATAGCGTGCTGCAAACGGGCTCAGCCCGCCGTGCTGGCCATGACAAGCGCCCAGGCCGCCGCCAGGTCGGCCGGCAGCGGCGCCTGGAAGGCCATGGCCCGGCCATCGTGCGGATGGGCGAAGGCCAGCTCGGTGGCATGCAGGGCCTGGCGCGTCAGGCCCAGGGCCGGCTTGCCGCCGTACAGCGCGTCGGCCAGCAGCGGGTGGCCACGCGAGGCCAGGTGCACGCGGATCTGGTGCGTGCGCCCGCTGTGCAGCTTGCAGCGCAGCGCCGCCACGGCCTGGCCGTCCAGGCCGTCGGGCTGGGCCCGCGCCAGGCATTCGACATCGGTGCGCGCCGGCTTGCCGCTGGCCACCACGGCCATGCGCAGCCGCGACTGCGGGTCGCGGCCGATCGGCGCATCGATGCTCAGCTCGCTCCAGCGCGGCGCGCCATGGGCCAGGGCCAGGTAGATGCGCCGCACCTCGCGCGCGGCGATGGCGCGCACCAGGGCCGTCATCGCCGGCAGGGTCTTGGCCACCACCATCAGGCCGCTGGTGTCCTTGTCCAGCCGGTGCACGATGCCGGCGCGCGGCAAGCCGAAGGCGCCGGCATGGTGGGCCAGCAGGCCGTTGAGCAAGGTGCCCGACCAGTTACCGGCCGCCGGATGCACCACCAGGCCGGCCGGCTTGTTGAGCACCAGCAGGTGGGCGTCCTCGTGCACGATGTCCAGCACCATGGCCTCGGGCCGGAAGGCCAGGCTCTCGGCCGTGGGCACCAGCTCCAGCTCCAGCTGCTGGCCCGGCCGCAGCTTGCGCGAGGCCGTGGTCTGCACCTGGCCGTCCAGGCGCACATGGCCGCGCTCGATCAGGCCCTGCAGATGGCTGCGCGAGAACTCGGGCGCCAGCGCCACCAGGGCCTTGTCCAGGCGCAGGCCCAGCTCGGCCGCGCCGGTGAGCAGGCGCCGGACCTCGATCTCTGCGGCCTCGCCGGCTTCGGCAGGCTCGGCACCGGGGTCCGGCTCGTGCTGCGGGGGGAAGGAGGATGGCACCACTAGAATCGCGCCGACTGTCTTGGTTTTTGCTGCATGGAAGGACGCCCGCCGCACGACGGCGGCCGACACCGATGGACTTTGTGAAGCTTGTGCGCCCGCTGGCGCTGGTGGTGGTGGCCGGTACCCTGGCGGGTCTGGCGGGCTGCGGCTCGACGGCCAAGGACGACCGCGGCTCGGCGGAGAAATTGTATGCAGATGCCAAGGACGACCTGAACGCCGGCAGCTGGGACCAGGCGATCAAGGGCTTCGAGCGGGTGGAAGGCCGCGCCGCCGGCACGCTGCTGGCCCAGCAGGCCATCATCGACATGGCCTATGCGCAATGGAAGTCGGGCGAGCGGGTGCAGGCCGTGGCCACGCTGGACCGCTTCATCAAGCTGCACCCGTCCAGCCCGGCGCTGGACTATGCGCTGTACCTGAAGGGCCTGGTCAACTTCAACGACAGCATGGGCTTCCTCAGCGCGATCTCGCGGCAGAACCTGTCCGAGCGCGACCAGCAGGCCTCGCGCGACTCGTACCAGGCCTTCCAGCAGCTGGTGGACCAGTTCCCGACGTCCAAGTACAGCGACGACGCCCGCCTGCGCATGGACTACATCGTCAATGCGCTGGCCGAGTACGAGCTGCACGTGGCGCGCTACTACTACCGCCGCGGCGCTTACCTGGCCGCCGCCAACCGCGCCCAGACCGCGGTGCGCGACTACGAGCGCTCGCCGACCACCGAAGAGGCGCTCTACATCATGGTCGTCAGCTACGACAAGCTGGGCCTGGCCACGCTGCGCGACGATGCCGAGCGCGTGCTGAAGAAGAACTTCCCCGACAGCCGGCACTTCAAGGACGGCATCCGCCGCCCCGAGCAGGCCTGGTGGCAGTTCTGGTGATGTGAATGGGGCACCCGGCGTCGCGGTTACGCGACGCCACCCGCCGGGCGGGTGCTCGGCCCGCTTGGGGCGGCCCTGCGCTGGGCCGAGCCCCCTTCGACAGGCTCAGCGATGGTCCGGGCTGCTGAGCGCCGCCACCTCGTCCAGCCAGGCCAGGGCATCGTCCTCGGTGTCCAGCGCGCCCATCGGCGGCAGGGCCGCGCGCAGCGTGCGGCCATAGGGCATGCGGCGCAGGCGGGCGTCGCAGATCACCAGCAGGCCCAGGTCGCTCTCGCTGCGGATCAGGCGGCCGGCGCCCTGCTTCAGCGCGATCGCCGCCTCGGGCACGTGAAAGTCGTTGAAGGCATCGCGGCCCTGCTCGACCAGGGCCTTGGCGCGGGCCTGCACCAGCGGATCGTGCGGCGGCGGGAACGGCAGCTTGTCGATGATCACGCACTGCAGCGCGCTGCCGGGCACGTCGATGCCCTCCCAGAAGCTGGCCGAGCCCACCAGCACGCTGCGCGGCGTATCCAGAAAGCGCTGCAGCAGCGTGCGCTTGGGGTGCGTGCCCTGCACCAGCACGTTCAGCGGCGTGCCGGCGGCCTGGGCCGCGGCCTGCAGCGACTCGGCGATCAGCGGCAGCACACGCAGCGTGGTCGTCAGCACGAAACAGCGCCCGCCCAGGCGCCCGGCCAGGCGCGCGGCCAGGGCACCGACGGCCGGCGGATGGTCGGGCGCATTGGGCAGCGGAAAATGCCGCGGCACCCAGGTGCGCGCATGGGCCGCATAGTCGAAGGGGCTGTCCACCTTCAGCGTGCGGGCGTCCTCCAGCGCCGCCTGCTCGGTGAACCAGGTCAGCCCCGCATCGGCGCCCAGCGTGGCCGAGGTGAAGATCCAGGCCCGCGGCGCCAGCGCCCGCTGCTCGGTGAACAGGTCGCGGATGTGCAGCGGCGAATCGACCAGGCGCGCATCGCGTGGCGAGACGTCGATCCAGCGCACGCGGTCGACCGCGGCCTCGCGGCCAAAGGTCTGCACCCGCGACAGCAGCAGGCGGCCCCGCTCCAGCAGGCGCGTGAAATCGGGCGCCGCGGCCTCGCAGGCCAGCACCGCCGCGCAGGCCTGGTCGGCGGCCAGCACCAGATCGGCCAGGGCCTGGCCGAAGGCCGGCTGGCGCGCGCGCTCGTCCCAGCGCAGCTTGACGATGCCGCGCAGCTCGCCACCGCCGGCGCCACGCAGCGGGCCCACCGCCGCCAGGCGCAGGTCGCGCGCGGCCTTGTCCAGGCCGGCAAACAGCGCCTGCCAGTCCTGCTGGCCACGCGCATGGGCCAGGCCGGCGGCCAGCAGGTCGCGGGCGAAGTCGATCACCTGGGCGCTGCTCAGCAGGTCGCCCAGGAACTGCAGGCCGGTCTCGACCAGCTGGTGGGCCTCGTCGAACACCGCCGCATCCACCGTGGGCAGCAGCTCGGCCACGCCGGAGTCGCGCAACGACAGGTCGGCGAAAAACAGGTGGTGGTTGACCACCACCAGGTCGGCGGCCATGGCCTCGCGGCGCGCATGCACCACATGGCAGTCGCGGAACTGCGGGCAGTCCTGGCCCAGGCAGTTGTCACGGGTGGAGGTGACCAGCGGGATCACCGGGCTGCGCTCGTCCAGGCCGTCGATCTCGGCCAGATCACCGGTACGGGTGGACGGCGCCCAGGTCTCGATGCGCGCCAGCGCACGCACGGCAAAGCGGTCGGGCAGCGTGGCCGTCTCGCGCGCCTGGGCCAGGCGGTGCAGGCACAGATAGCTGCTGCGGCCCTTGAGCAGGGCGATGCGCAGCGGCACGGCCAGCGCATCGCGCAGCCGCGGCAGGTCGCGCAGGTAGAGCTGGTCCTGCAGGCTCTTGGTGGCGGTGGAGACCAGGGCACGCCGGCCCGACAGCAGCAGCGGCACCAGGTAGGCGAAGGTCTTGCCGACACCGGTGCCGGCCTCGGCCACCAGGGTCTCGCGCCGGGCCACGGCCTCGGCCACGGCGGCGGCCAGGGCCAGCTGCTGCGGCCGCTGCACAAAGCCCGGATCGGCCTGGGACAGCGCGCCACCCTCGGTCAGCGCATCGCAGGCGGCGCGCGACAGCGCCCGGGCATAGGCACCGTCATCATCGGGGGCGCTGCTCACGCCGGCTCGGGAGGATCGAGCTCGGCCTCCAGCCGGGCGATCTGGTCGCGCAGCAGCAGGCGGCGCTTTTTCAGCCGGCGCAGCGCCAGGTCGTCGTGCGGCGTGGTGCTGGCGGCGGCCATGGCACGGTCGATCAGGTCGTCCAGGTCGGCATGCTCGATGCGCAGCTCGATCAGTCGTCGCTGCGGCGAATGCAGGTTCAGGTCGTGCGGCGCAGCGTCGGTCATCGCGGGGCCGAGTTTATAGTGCTGGGCATGACCGATCCGCTCCCTCCGGCTTGGCGACTGTCCGCCGCCACCGCCCTGCACCGGGGCGATCGCGCCTACCAGCAGGACCAGGTCGAGATCCTGCGCCACGGCCGCGTGCCGGGCTGCCTGCTGGCCGTGCTGGCCGATGGCATGGGCGGCAAGAGCGGCGGCCGCAAGGCCGCCGACCAGGTGGTGCTGACCGCGCACCAGCTGTTCGAGCGCCATGTGCCGGCCAAGGACGATGCCGGCGAGCTGCTGCGCTCGCTGGTCACCGAGGCGCACCTGATGATCAAGCTCACCGCCATCACCGCCGAGGAAGAGCCGCACAGCACGGCCGCGGCCTTCATGGTCAACCCCGACCTGTCCTGCGACTGGGTGCATGCCGGCGATTCGCGCATCTACCACTTCCGCGGCGGCGAGATGGTCAACCGCACGCTGGACCACTCGTATGTGCAGCGCCTGATCGACGAGGGCAAGCTCACCGAGGAACAGGCCCTGACCCATCCCCAGGGCAATCTGCTGACCGGCTGCCTGGGCGCGGCCAGCGAGCCGCCGACCACGCTGGCCCACATCCCGCGGCTGGAACCCGGCGACAGCGTGATGGCCTGCAGCGACGGCCTGTGGCATTACTTCAGCCCGCGCGAGCTGGGCGCGGTGCTGACCGCCCTGCCCCCGCGCGAGGCCGCCGAGATGCTGGTGGCGCGCGCCCGCCAGCGCGCGCGGGCCCAGGGCGACAACCTGTCGCTGGCGCTGATCCGCGTCGACAGCCCCTGAACCGCCGCGCCGCAGCGGCGCGGGCTCAGCGCGGCGCCGCGCTGGCCCCGGGCACCGGCAGCGGCGCCGCCGGCGGCCGCTCGGCATCGCGCGCTGCATTGCGCTGGCGCAGCGCCCGCGCATGGGCCTCGGCCTGCTGCAAACGCTCCTGGTAGGCACGGCGGCGGCGTTCGGCTTCGCCCGGGTCGGCGACCACCGGCGGCCGGGTGGCGGCGGCGGGGCGCGACGCCGACTGGGCGGCGGATGCCGCCGCGGCATTGGAGGCAGCCGCGGCCGCCCGGCCCGGCGGCTGGCCCAGCAGTTCGCCGGCGGCCTGCTCGCGCTGGCGGCGCTGCACCTGGGCCAGGCGTTCGGCCGCGCGCTGGCGGCGCCGCGCCTCGTCCAGCACCGATTCTTCACGGCGCAGCCGGTCCAGGGCCTCGCGGCGCTGGGCACGCGCCGCCTCCAGGCAGGCGGTGGCCTGGAAGCGGCTGGCGCAGTCGCGCTCGGCCTGGGCAAAGCGCGTCTGCACGGCCTGGCGCTCGGCCTGGATGCGGCTGCGCTCGGCGGCCTCGTCGGGCACGGTGCCCGCGGCCAGCACCAGGGCCGGCCACAGCAGCGCCAGCGGCCAGAAGCGTCTCATGTCAGCCGCGTATCCACGTCACGGCGTTCCAGCGCCAGGTACTCGGCCGACTGCATCTCCTGCAGCCGCGAGATGGTGCGCGGGAACTCGTGCGAGAGCGGGCCCTCGGTGTAGAGCTGCTCGGGCGGCACGGCGGCGCTGATGATCAGCTTGACGCGGCGGTCGTACAGCACGTCCACCAGCAGCGTGAAGCGCCGCGCCTCGCTGGCCATGCGCGGCGGCATGACCGGCACATTCGACAGCACCACGGTGTGGAACTGCTGGGCGATCTCCAGGTAGTCGTTCTGCGAGCGCGGCCCGCCGCACAGCGTGCGGAAGTCGAACCAGACCACGCCACCGGCGCGGCGCACGGCCTGCAGCTCGCGGTGCTCGATGTGCAGCAGCGGCGATTCGTCGTGGGCCTCGGCCAGCTCGTTGAAGGCCTGGGTCAGCGCCGCATCGGCCGCCGGCCCCAGCGGCTGGTGATACAGCTGCACATGCTCCAGCGTGCGCTGGCGGTAGTCGGTGCCGTGGTCGACGTTGATGACCTCCAGCCGGTCCTTCAGCAGTTCGATGGCCGGCAGGATGCGGTCGCGGTGCAGGCCGTTGGGATACAGGCCGTCCGGATGGAAGTTGCTGGTGGTCACGATGCTGACGCGGTTGGCGAACAGCGCGTCCAGCAGCCGGTGCAGGATCATCGCGTCGGTGACGTCGGCGACATGGAACTCGTCGAAGCAGATCAGCCGGAAGCGCCGCGCGATGCGCCGGCCCAGCTCGTCCAGCGGGTCGGCCTGGCCCTTCAGCTCCTGCAGCTCGCGGTGCACCTCGCGCATGAACTCGTGGAAGTGCAGCCGCGTCTTGCGCTGCAGCGGCACGGCCTGGAAGAAGCAGTCCATCAGAAAGCTCTTGCCACGCCCGACGCCGCCGTACATGTAGACGCCACGCGGAATGGGCGGACGCACCAGCATCTTGGTCAGTGCATTGCTGCGCCGGGCCTTGTAGGCCGCCCATTCGTCCTGGCAGCGCTGCAGCGCGGCCACTGCGCGCAGCTGGGCCGGATCGGCGCTGTAGCCGCGCTCGGCCAGGGTCTGGTGGTAAAGCTCGGTGACGGAGGTCATGCCTGGGCTCAGAAGCACGAACGGGCCAGCTTACGCGGCCCGCCCGGGTCTTGCCGTCGCTGCCGCGACGGGTCGGTCAGAAGTTCAGCGTGCGCTTGTCCACCGCCAGCGCGGCTTCCTTGGTGCTTTCGCTGAGCGAGGGGTGGGCATGGCAGATGCGCGCGATGTCCTCGGCGCTGGCCTTGAAGGCCATGGCCACGCAGGCCTCGGCGATCAGCTCGCTGGCGAAGGGCCCGACGATGTGCACGCCCAGGATCTCGTCGCTGGCGGCGTCGGCGATGAACTTGACGAAGCCCGTGGTATCGCCCAGCGCCCGCGCCCGGCCATTGGCCATGAACGGGAACTGGCCGGCCTTGTAGGCGCGGCCCTCGGCCTTGAGCTGGGCTTCGGTCTTGCCGACCCAGGCGATCTCGGGCGAGGTGTAGATGACCCAGGGCACGAGGTTGAAGTCCACATGGCCATGCTGGCCGGCGATGCGCTCGGCCACGGCCACGCCTTCTTCCTCGGCCTTGTGCGCCAGCATCGGGCCACGCACCACGTCGCCCACCGCCCAGACATTGGGCAGGTTGGTCTTGCAGTCGCCGTCGACGACGATGGCGCCGCGCTCGTCCAGCTGCAGGCCCACGGCCTCGGGGTTCAGGCCCACGGTGTGCGGCACGCGGCCGATGGAGACGATCAGGCGCTCCACCTCCAGCACCTGCTCGGCGCCCTTGGCATCGGTGTAGGCGATGCTGACGCCCTTCTTGCCGGTCTTGACCGCGCCGACCTTGACGCCGAACTGGAACTTCAGGCCCTGCTTGGTGAAGGCCTTCAGCGCCTCCTTGGCCACGGCCTCGTCGGCCGCGCCCAGGAAGCCCGGCAGGGCTTCGAGGATGGTCACGTCGGCACCCAGGCGGCGCCACACCGAGCCCATCTCCAGGCCGATCACGCCGGAGCCGATCACGCCCAGGCTCTTGGGCGCGGCCCCGATGCGCAGCGCGCCGTCGTTGGACAGCACCCGGTCCTCGTCGAAGGGCGCGCCGGGCAGCGCGCGGGCGCTGGAGCCGGTGGCGACGATCACATGCCTGGCCGTCAGCGTCTCGCTGGCGGCACCGGCCACGGCGACCTCGTAGCCGCCCTCCACCGCCTTGGCAAAGCTGCCGCGGCCGTGGAAGAACGTCACCTTGTTCTTCTTGAACAGGTAGAGGATGCCGTCGTTGTTCTGCTTCACCACGGCGGCCTTGCGCGCGACCATCTTGGCCACGTCCATCTTCACCTCGCCCACGCTGATGCCGTGGTCGCCGAAGTGGTGCAGCGCATGCTCATAGTGCTCGCTGGACTGCAGCAGGGCCTTGCTGGGAATGCAGCCGACATTGGTGCAGGTGCCGCCCGGGGCCGGGCCGCCCTTGTCGTTCTGCCACTCGTCGATGCAGGCCACGTTCAGGCCCAGCTGGGCCGCGCGAATGGCGGCGATGTAGCCGCCAGGGCCGGCGCCGATGACGACGACGTCGAAGTTCTTGCTCATCGTGGTTCCCGGCTCAGATGTCGAACAGCAGGCGCGCCGGGTCTTCCAGCGCTTCCTTCATCGTCACCAGGCCCAGCACGGCCTCGCGGCCGTCGATGATGCGGTGGTCGTAGCTCATCGCCAGGTAGTTGATCGGGCGCACCACGACCTGGCCGTTCTCGACCACGGCGCGGTCCTTGGTGGCATGCACGCCCAGGATGGCCGACTGCGGCGGGTTGATGATGGGCGTGGACAGCATCGAGCCGAAGGTGCCGCCATTGCTGATCGAGAAGGTGCCACCGGTCAGCTCTTCCAGGCCCAGCTTGCCGTCGCGGGCCTTCTGGCCGAACTCGGCAATCTTCTTCTCGATGTCGGCAAAGCTCAGCTGGTCGGCATTGCGGATGATGGGCACGACCAGGCCACGCGGCGAGCCGACGGCGATGCCGATGTCGAAATAGCCGTGGTAGACGATGTCGTTGCCGTCGACGCTGGCGTTGAGCACCGGGTACTTCTTCAGCGCCGCCACCGCGGCCTTGACGAAGAAGCTCATGAAGCCGAGCTTGACGCCATGCTCCTTCTCGAACTTCTCCTGGAACTTCTTGCGCATCTCCATCACCGGCGCCATGTTCACTTCGTTGAACGTGGTCAGGATGGCATTGGTGCTCTGCGACTGCAGCAGGCGCTCGGCAACACGGGCGCGCAGCCGGCTCATCGGCACGCGCTGCTCGGGACGCTCGCCCAGCGCAGCCACCGGCGCGGCCACCTGGGGCAGCGCAGCCTTGGGCGCCGGCGCGGGGGCAGCGGCCTTGGGTGCGGGCGCGGGGGCCGGGGCGGCGGCGCCAGCGGCCACGGCGGCCAGCACATCGCCCTTGGTCACGCGGCCGTCCTTGCCGCTGCCGGCCACGGCGCCGACCGACAGGTTGTTGTCGGCCAGCAGCTTGGCGGCGGCGGGCATGGCCACGTCGCTCTTGCTGCCACCGGTGGCGGCGGCAGCGGCGGCCGGCGCCGGAGCGGCGGCGGCCGGAGCCGGGGCGGCAGCGGCCGGGGCCGCGGCGCCTGCCTTGCCTTCGGTGTCGATCTGGGCGATCAGCTGGTCGCTGACCACGGTGCCGCCATCCCCCACCACCAGGGCGGCCAGCACGCCGGCGGCCGGGGCCGGCACTTCCAGCACCACCTTGTCGGTTTCGATCTCGATCAGGATCTCGTCGATGGCCACGGCTTCGCCGGGCTTCTTCTTCCATTGCAGCAGGGTGGCTTCGGCCACCGACTCGGACAGCTGCGGAACCTTGACTTCTACGATTGCCATGTTGTTTCTCTAGATTCGTTCGTCTCGCCGCGCGTTGCACGACCGGTCAGCTCCGGACGCGCGCAGACGGCGGCACCGGCGCGCAGCGCCCCGGTGCCGCCAACAGCGGATCACTTGGTCAGGATGAAGCCCTTGAGCTTGCCGTAGGCCTGGTCCAGCAGCGCCTTCTGCTGGTCCTGGTGCAGGTGGGCATAACCCACGGCCGGCGAGGCCGAGGCCGGACGGCCGGCATAACCCAGCTTCTGGCCATCCTGCATGTTCTCGTGGATGTAGTGCTGAACGAAGAACCAGGCACCCTGGTTCTGCGGCTCGTCCTGGCACCACACCACCTCGGTGGCGTTCGGGTACTTCTTCATCTCGGCCGCAAAGGCCTTGTGCGGGAACGGATAGAGCTGCTCGATGCGCACGATGGCCACGTCGGCAGACTTCTTCTCCTCGCGCTTCTTCACCAGGTCGTAATAGACCTTGCCCGAGCAGGCGATCACGCGCTTGACCTTGTCGGCCACCACGTCGGCGCTCAGCTCGCCGATCACGGTCTTGAACTCGCCCTTGGTGAAGTCGGCCAGCGGCGAGGTGGCGTCCTTGTTCCGCAGCAGCGACTTGGGCGTCATGATGACCAGCGGCTTGCGGAACTGGCGCACCATCTGCCGGCGCAGCAGGTGGAAGATCTGCGCCGCCGTGGTCGGCTGGCAGACCTGCATGTTGTTGTCGGCCGACAGCTGCATGAAGCGCTCCAGGCGGGCCGAGCTGTGCTCGGGGCCCTGGCCTTCGTAGCCGTGCGGCAGCAGCATCACCAGGCCGTTGGCGCGGCCCCACTTCACTTCGCCGGAGGCGATGAACTGGTCGATCACCACCTGGGCGCCGTTGACGAAGTCGCCGAACTGGGCTTCCCAGACCACCAGCGAGTTGGGCTCGGAGCCGGCATAGCCGTATTCAAAGCCCAGCACCGCCTCTTCGGACAGGATGGAGTCGATGACGACAAACGGGGCCTGGTTGTCGGCCACGTGCTGCAGCGGCACATAGGTGCCTTCGTCCCACTTCTCGCGCTTCTGGTCGTGGATCACCGCATGGCGGTGGGTGAAGGTGCCGCGACCCGAGTCCTCGCCGGACAGGCGCACCGCATAGCCCGAGGCCACCAGCGAGGCAAAGGCCATGTGCTCGCCCATGCCCCAGTCGACATTGATCTCGCCACGGCCCATGGCCGCGCGGTCGTCGAACACCTTCTTCACCAGCGGGTGCATGTTCACGCTGGCCGGGATGCTGGTCAGGCGCTCGGCCAGGCGCTTCCACTCGGTCAGCGGGATCGCGGTGTCGGAGGCATCGGTCCACTTCTTGCCGATGAACGGCGCCCAGTCGACCGCGTACTTGCTCTTGAAGTTGCTGATGACCGGGTTGACCGTGTGGCGGCCCTCGTCCATGGCGGCGCGGAAGGCCTTGACCATGTCGTCGCCCAGCGTCTCGCCCAGGCCCTGGGCGCCCAGCTTGTCGGCATACAGCTTGCGCGTGCCGGGGTGGGCGCCGATCTTCTTGTACATCAGCGGCTGGGTCAGCGCGGGCGTGTCCTGCTCGTTGTGGCCCAGCTTGCGGAAGCAGATGATGTCGACCACCACGTCCTTGCGGAAGGCCATGCGGAAGTCCAGCGCCAGCTGGGTGGCCAGCACCACCGCCTCGGGATCGTCGCCGTTGACGTGCAGCACCGGCGCCTCGACCATCTTGACGATGTCGGTGCAGTACAGCGTCGAGCGCAGGTCGCGCGGGTCGCTGGTGGTGAAGCCGATCTGGTTGTTGATGATCAGGTGCACCGTGCCGCCGGTGGAGTAGCCGCGGGTCTCCGACAGCATCAGCGTTTCCTGGTTCACGCCCTGGCCGCCGAAGGCCGAGTCACCGTGCACCAGCACCGGCAGCACCTGGGCGCCGCTGCTGTCGCCGCGGCGGTCCTGGCGGGCGCGCACCGAGCCCTCGACCACCGGGTTGACGATCTCCAGGTGCGAGGGGTTGAAGGCCAGGCTCAGGTGCACCGGGCCGCCGGGGGTGGAGATGTCGGAGCTGAAGCCCTGGTGGTACTTGACGTCGCCGGCCGGCAGCTCTTCGGGCGCCGTGTGGTCGAACTCGGCGAACAGGTCCTTGGGCATCTTGCCCAGGGTGTTGACCAGCACGTTCAGGCGGCCGCGGTGGGCCATGCCGATGACGATCTCCTGCACGCCCTGCTCGCCGGCGCGCTGGATCACCTCGTCCATCGCGGCGATGAAGCTCTCGCCGCCTTCCAGCGAGAAGCGCTTCTGGCCCACGTACTTGGTGTGCAGGTAGCGCTCCAGGCCTTCGGCCGCGGTCAGGCGGTCGAGGATGTGCTTCTTCTGCTCGGCATTGAAGCTGGGCTTGGAACGGATGGCTTCGAGCTTCTGCTGCCACCAGCGCTTCTGCGTCTGGTCGGTGATGTGCATGAACTCGGCGCCGATGGTGCCGCAATAGGTTTCGCGCAAGGCCTGCAGGATCTCGCGCAGGCTCATGTTCTCCTTGCCGAAATAGGTGTTCGCCGCGCTGAACGTGATGTCCATGTCGGACTCGCTCAGGTCGTAGAACGCCGCTTCCAGCTCGGGGATCTTGGCGCGCTCGGTGCGCTTGAGCGGATCGAGGTCGGCCCAGCGCGCGCCGACATTGCGGTAGGCCGCGATCAGGCTCTGCACATGGACTTGCTTGCGCGCCACCGCCAGGTCGGCGGAGCTGGCCTTCAGCGCGAAGGCATTCGACTTGGCACGCTGGGCGAAGGACTCGACCACCGGGGCATGGGCCACATCGCGGTTGTCGCTGCCATCGACGGCCGGCACATGCTGCAGGTTGTCGAAATAGGTGCGCCAGTTGTCCGGCACGCTGCCGGGATTGTCGAGGTAGGCCTCGTAAAGCTCTTCGACATACGGGGCATTGCCCCCGAACAGGTGCGAATTGGACCTGTACTGCTGCATCATCGCTCGCTCACCTTTCACCCCGGTTTCCAGGGCTTCGATGGGTTGGAAAACCTTCCGCGGCCCGGCTCGACCGGTTGGCGGATTGCGACCCGCCTTGCTGTTGTCTCGATCGATGTCTCGATCAGCAAGGGGCACGAAAGGACCGTACTACTACATGGCGCGGGACTGTATCACCGTTGTCATCTGCCCCCGCCGGCGGGATTACACACCCGCAAGCCTGTTGTTTGGCTGACAACACGGGGGCGCGAAACCGCACACTTGGGGCGATGCACGGTCCGCCCGCTCCCCGCCCTGCCGGCCGCACGGTGGTGATGCTGCATGCGCTGGCGCCGGCCAAGCCGGCCGCCGGCCAGGCCTGCAATGGCTGCGGCCTGTGCTGCGCCTGGCAGCCCTGCCCGCTGGGCATGCTGGCCAGCCGCCGCCGCCACGGCGCCTGCCGGGCGCTGTGGTGGGACGCGGCCGACGGCCGCTACCGCTGCGCCCTGCTGAGCGGCGCGCGCCGGCTGTGGCCGCGCCTGCCGCGGCCGCTGGAAGCCGGCCTGGCCGTCCTGGCGCGGCGCTGGATCGCCGCCGGCATCGGCTGCGACAGCAGCCTGGAAACCGAGACGACGCCCCACTGAGCGCGGCCGCGGCTTGCGGGAACATCCGGTGCGCCGGCACGCGGCTTGCGACTAGCATCGCCGTCTTCACATTCCCTCGGAGTTGCTCCCCATGAAACTGAAGCTGATGCTGTCGGCCCTGGCCCTGGCCTCGGGCCTGAGCCTGGGTCTGGGCGCGGCGCAGGCCGCCACCTTGCGCTGGGCCGCGCAGAACGACATCCTGACGCTGGACCCGCATTCGCAGAACCACTCGACCACCAGCGCCATCCTGCAGCATGCCTACGAAGGCCTGACGCGCTACAACGCCAAGTACGAGGTCGAGCCGGCGCTGGCCACCAAGTGGACGCAGATCAGCCCGACCCAGGTGCGCTTCGAGCTGCGCCGCGGCGTGAAATTCCACGACGGCTCGCCGTTCACCGCCGACGACGTGGTGTTCTCGTTCGGCCGCATCAAGCAGCCGCAGGGCACGATGAGCATCTACGTGGCCGGCGTCACCGAGGTCAAGAAGGTCGACGACCACACGGTCGACTTCATCCTCGCCGGGCCCAACCCCATCCTGCTGCGCAACATCGCCGACTTCTTCATCATGAGCAAGTCGTGGGCGGAGAAGAACAAGACCACCAACACCCAGGACTACAAGGCCAAGGAAGAGAACTACGCCTCGCGCAACGTCAACGGCACCGGCGGCTACCGCATCACCGGCTGGACGCCCGACCAGCGCATCACCCTGGCCGCCAATGCCGATTGGTGGGACAAGGCCAATGCCAGCAACGTCACCGAGGTCATCTACACGCCGGTGAAGGCCGATGCCACGCGCATCGCCGCCCTGCTGTCGGGCGACGTGGACCTGGTCACCGACCTGCCCACGCAGGACGTGGCCCGGCTGCGCAACGACCCCAAGCTGAAGATCGTCGACGGCCACGAGGTGCGCACCATCTTCATCGCGCTGGACCAGTTCAACCCCGAGCTGAAGTACAGCGACGTGAAGGGCAAGAACCCGTTCAAGGACAAGCGCGTGCGCGAGGCCCTGAACATCGCCATCGACCGCGAGGCCATCAAGCGCGCCACCATGCGCGGCCTGTCGCTGCCGGCGGCGATCATGGTCGCGCCGGGCGTCAACGGCCACACGCCCGACATCGACCAGCCGTTCAAGCCCGATCCCGAGCGCGCCAAGAAGCTGCTGGCCGAGGCGGGCTATCCCAACGGCTTCGAGTTCCAGCTGAACTGCCCGAACAACCGCTACGTCAACGACGAGGAGATCTGCCAGAACCTGGTCTCGATGTGGGCGCGCGTGGGCGTGAAGACCAAGCTGGCCGCCGAGGGCTTTGCCACCTTCATCCAGAAGGTGCAGAACTTCGACACGTCGGCCTACCTGCTGGGCTGGGGCGTGGCCACCTACGATGCGCAGTATTCGCTGCAGTCGCTGGTGCGCACCCGCACCTCGGGCCCGGACGGCAACTTCAACTTCGGTCGCGCCAGCGATGCGACGGTCGACAAGCTGGTCGACTCGATGAAGACCGAGACCGACGTGGCCAAGCGCAATGCGCTGATCCGCGAGGCCCTGCTGCGCACCCGCGACGAGCACCTGTACGTGCCGCTGCACCACCAGCTGCGCCCCTGGGCCATGAAGCAGAGCGTGAGCACCATCCACCGCTCGGACGACCGCCCCGGCGCGCGTTTCACCAACGTCAAGTGACGCCGCCGGTCAGCGCCTGATGCAACAACGGGGCCTGCGGGCCCCGTTGTGTTTTTACAGGCTGCTGCGCAGCACCCGCCCACCCTGCATCAGCCAGCGGATGCCGGTGTCGGGCGCGGTGAGCATGTCCAGCGACTGCGTGGGGTCGCCATCGACCACCAGCAGGTCGGCATAGGCGCCCGGCACCAGCTCGCCGACCTGGCCTTCCAGGCGCATCAGGCGCGCGGCCTCGATAGTGGCGCTCTGCAGCGCCGCCACCGCATCCATGGCCTGCAGGCGCAGGTCGAACTCGCCGCTCTGGCGCTCGTGCATGGCGCCCAGCAGGTCGGTGCCGAAGACCACCGGCACGCCCTCGGCTCGGGCGATGCGAACGGCCTCGATGCCGCGGTCCTTGACGCGGGCCAGCTTGTCCAGCATCTCGGCCGACCAGCCGAGTGCCGCGCCCATGTCGGCCAGCGCCGCATAGGTGGACAGCGTGGGCACCAGATAGGCGCCGCAGCGCTTCATCTCGCGCGCCGTGGCCTCGTCGATCAGGTTGCCATGCTCGATGGAGCGCACGCCGCACTGCACGGCGCGGGTCACCGCGCGCGGCGAATAGGCATGGGCCATGGTGTAGAGGTTGGCGGCCTCGGCCTCCTCGCAGGCCGCGCGCAGCTCATCCAGCGAAAACTGCGTGCCCTCCAGCGGATCGCTGGGGCTGGCAATGCCGCCGCCGGCCATGATCTTGATCTGGTTGGCGCCGGTGCGCACCTGCTCGCGCACCGCGCGCCGCACCTCGCCAACGCCGTCGGCGATGGCGCCGATCAGGCCCAGGCCGGCGCAGCTGCAATACCACTCGCGGTGGCGCACGCCCATCGGCCGCATGTCGGCATGGCCGCCGGTCTGGCTGATCGGAAAGCCAGCGATGTACAGCCGAGGGCCTTCGAACAAGCCCTTCTGCTGCGCGGTGCGCAGGCCGAAGTCGGCACCGCCGGCGTCGCGCACCGTGGTGAAGCCGCGCTGCAGCATGCCGCGCATGATGGCGCCGGACTCCGCCGCGATCAGCGACACCGGCTGCAGGCCCAGCGCCGACAGGTCGTGGTGGGCCGCGGTGACGTGCACGTGGGCGTCGATCAGCCCCGGCAGCACCACGCGGCCACCGCCATCGGTGCGCGTGGCCACGTCGTCGACGGCCGGCGCCGCGCCGCCCTCGGCATGGGGCAGCACGGCCGCCAGGCGGTCATGCTCGATGACCAGGGTCGACAGCGGGCCCAGCGTGCCGCGGGCGCTGTCGAACGGACGGACATGGGTCAGCAGTTGTCTCACTGGGGTACCTTCAGGCTACGCCTTCCGGTATTCGCCCTTGGGACGGCCCGGCGGGCTCATGCCAACCATTCTGACCGTGATCGGCGCTGCCTCAGGCGGCGGCCAGGTTCAGACGCGCACGCGCCGCGTCGTATTCGCGCTTCAGCCGCGCCACCAGCTCGGCCGTGGGCACCACCTTGTCGATGGCGCCGATGCCCTGGCCGCAGCCCCAGATGTCCTTCCAGGCCTTCTTGGCGTCGCCACCGAAGTTCATCTTGCTGGGGTCGCTCTCGGGCAGGTTGTCCGGGTCCAGGCCGGCCGCGCGGATGCTGGGCTTCAGGTAGTTGCCGTGCACGCCGGTGAACAGATTGCTGTAGACGATGTCGTCCGAGCTGCTGTCGACGATGGCCTGCTTGTAGCCCTCCACCGCACGCGCCTCGTCGGTGGCGATGAAGGCCGAGCCGATGTAGGCGAAGTCGGCGCCCATGGCCTGGGCGGCCAGCACCGCGTCGCCCGAAGCGATCGAGCCCGACAGCGCCACCGGGCCGTCGAACCACTGGCGGATCTCCTGGATCAGCGCAAACGGGCTCTTGGTGCCGGCATGTCCACCAGCGCCGGCGGCCACCGCGATCAGGCCGTCGGCACCCTTCTCGATGGCCTTCTTGGCGAAGAAGTTGTTGATGATGTCGTGCAGCACCACGCCGCCCCAGGCATGCACGGCGTCGTTGACGTCGGTGCGCGCGCCCAGGCTGGTGATGATGATGGGCACCTTGTACTTGGCGCACATCTCCATGTCGTGGTCCAGGCGGTCGTTGCTCTTGTGCACGATCTGGTTGATCGCGAACGGCGCCGCCGGCTTGTCCGGGTTGGCCTTGTTGTAGGCCGCCAGGGTCTCGGTGATCTCGGCCAGCCACTCGTCGAGCTGGGCCGCGGGCCGCGCGTTCAGCGCCGGCATCGAGCCGACCACGCCGGCCTTGCACTGCTCGATCACGAGCTTGGGATTGCTGATGATGAACAGCGGCGAGCCGATGATGGGCAGCGGCAGCTTGGCAAGCACGGGGGGCAGGGCCACGGGTTTACTCCAGACAATGCAGGGACAGGATGGAATGGGCTCGGCGGACAGTGTGGGGACGCGCCCGCCAGGCCTCTATCACGCGCGGGACAAGCGCGCGGCTCAGAACGCTTCAAGCGCCAGCGCGCAGACGCTGTCGGCGCCGTCGACGATGGCGTCGCGCAGGCCGGCGCAGCGGCTCAGCACATGGTCGCCATGGAAGCGCGCGGTGGCGATCTTGGCGGCCATGAAGTCCACATCGTCGCCGGCGGCCAGGCGGTCCTCGGCGGCCATCAGCGCACGGCCCATCTGCCAGCCGGCGACCACGGTGCCGCTGAGCATCAGGTAGGGCACGCTGCCGGCATAAGCCGCGTTCGGATTGCCCCGGCCCTGGGCAGCGATGAAGTCGATAGCCTCCAGCCAGGCGCGGCGCGCCACGCCCAGGCGCCGGGCAAAGGTCTGGCAGGCGGCACTGGGCCGCGTGGCCAGCAGGCCTTCGGTGGCCTCGATCTGCGCGGCGATGGCACGGGCGCCGGCGCCGCCGTCGCGCGTGGTCTTGCGGCCCACCAGGTCATTGGCCTGGATCGCCGTCGTGCCCTCGTAGATGGCCAGGATCTTGGCATCGCGCAGGTGCTGGGCGGCGCCGGTCTCCTCGATGAAGCCCATGCCGCCATGCACCTGCACGCCCAGGCTGGCCACGTCGAGGCTGATCTCGGTGCTGTAGCCCTTGATCAGCGGCACCAGGAACTCGTAGAAGGCCTGGTTCTGGCGCCGCGTCTCGGCGTCCGGATGGGCATGGGCGGCGTCGTAGGCCGCGGCACCCACCAGGGCCATGGCACGGCAGCCCTCGGTGGTGGCGCGCATGGTCATCAGCATGCGGCGCACGTCGGGGTGGTGGAGGATGGGCGCAGCGGCGCTCATCGAGCCGTCCACCGGCCGGCTCTGCACGCGGTCGCGGGCGTACTGCACGGCCTTCTGGTAGGCATGCTCGGCCAGGCCGATGCCCTGCATGCCGACGCCGAAGCGCGCAGCATTCATCATCACGAACATGTATTCCAGGCCGCGGTTCTCCTGGCCCAGCAGGTAGCCGATGGCACCCCCGTGGTCGCCGTACTGCAGCACGGCCGTGGGGCTGGCCTTGATGCCCAGCTTGTGCTCGATGCTGACGCAGTGCACGTCGTTGCGCGCACCCAGGCTGCCGTCGGCATTGACCAGGAACTTGGGGCAGACGAACAGCGAGATGCCCTTCACGCCCTCGGGCGCGCCGGCCACCCGGGCCAGCACCAGATGGACGATGTTCTCGGCCATGTCGTGCTCGCCATAGGTGATGAAGATCTTGGTGCCGAAGAGCTTGTAGCTGCCGTCGGGCTGGGGTTCGGCGCGGGTGCGCACCTGGCTCAGGTCCGAGCCGGCCTGCGGCTCGGTGAGGTTCATGGTGCCGGTCCAGCGGCCCTCGATCATCGGCGGGATGTAGGTCGCCTTCTGCTCGTCGCTGGCGGCGGTGAGCAGGGCCTCGATGGCCCCGTCTGTGAGCATGGTGCACAGCGCAAAGCTGATGTTGGCGCCGTTGACCATCTCCTGGCAGGCGGCATGGATCAGCTTGGGCAGGGCCTGGCCGCCATAGACCGACGGATGCTGCAGCCCCTGCCAGCCGCCTTCGACAAACTGGCGGAAGGCCGGCTTGAAGCCCGGCGTGGTGCGCACCTCGCCGCCGTGAAAGGACGACGGGTTGCGGTCGCCTTCCACGTTCAGCGGCGCCACCACGCCCTCGGCCAGCTTGGCGCATTCTTCGACCACGGCGGCGGCGGTGTCGTAGCCCGCCTCCTCATAACCTGGGAGCTGAGCGACGGCAGCGATGCCGGCCAGCTCCTTCATCACGAACAGCATGTCCTTGGCGGGGGCACGGTAGGTCATTGCAACGGTCTCCGGGTCGAAAAAAGGGCGCCGTGATGGGCGCCCTGGCTGGCAATCATGGTCTTGGGCCCCGAGCGCGCCGCGGCGCGCCCGGCCCGCGGGTCAGAGCTTGCCGACCAGCTCGGGCACGGCGGCGAACAGGTCCGCCTCCAGGCTGTAGTCGGCGATGCTGAAGATCGGCGCCTCGGGATCTTTGTTGATCGCGACGATGACCTTGCTGTCCTTCATGCCGGCCAGGTGCTGGATGGCGCCCGAGATGCCGGCGGCGATGTACAGCTGCGGCGCGACGATCTTGCCGGTCTGGCCGACCTGCCAGTCGTTGGGCGCATAGCCCGCGTCCACCGCGGCGCGGCTGGCGCCGAGGGCGGCACCCAGCTTGTCGGCCAGCGGCGTCAGCACCTCGTTGAACTTGTCGGACGAGCCCAGGGCACGGCCACCGGAGACGATGATCTTGGCCGCCGTCAGTTCGGGCCGGTCGTTCTTGGCGATCTCGCTGCCCTGCCAGGCCGACAGGCCGCTGTCGGCCACCGCGGCCACGCTGTCCACCGCGGCGCTGCCACCGCTGGCGGCGGCGGCATCGAAGCCGGTGGTGCGCACGGTGATGACCTTCACCGCATCGGCGCTCTGCACCGTGGCGATGGCGTTGCCGGCATAGATCGGGCGCTCGAAGGTGTCGGCGGCCACCACCTTGGTGATGTCGCTGATCTGCGCCACGTCCAGCAGCGCGGCCACGCGCGGCGCGGCATTCTTGCCGCCGGCGGTGGCCGGGAACAGGATGTGGCTGTAGGCCGAGGCCGGGTTGGCAACGATCGCCAGCACCTGCGCCGCCAGGTTCTCGGCCAGGCCATGGGCCAGGCTGTCGCCGTCGGCATGCAGCACCTTGGCCACACCGGCGATCTGCGCGGCGGCCGCCGCGGCGGCACCGGCGCCCGAGCCGGCCACCAGCACATGCACATCGCCACCACAGGCCAGGCCGGCCGTGACGGTGTTCAGCGTGGCGGCCTTGAGGCTGGCGTTGTCGTGTTCAGCAATGACGAGGACGCTCATCTCAGATCACCTTCGCTTCGTTCTTCAGCTTGTCGACCAGGGCGGCCACGTCGGCCACCTTGACGCCGGCCTTGCGGCCCGCGGGCTCGGCCACCTTCAGCGTCTTCAGCCGCGGCGCGGCATCCACGCCCAGGTCGGCCGGCTTGACCACCTCCAGCGGCTTCTTCTTGGCCTTCATGATGTTTGGCAGCGTGACGTAACGCGGCTCGTTCAGGCGCAGGTCGGTGGTGATCACCGCCGGCAGGCTCAGGCTCAGCGTCTCCAGGCCGCCGTCGACCTCGCGCGTGACGCGGGCCTTGCCGTCGGCCACTTCCACCTTGCTGGCGAAGGTGGCCTGCGGCAGCTTGGCGAGTGCGGCCAGCATCTGGCCGGTCTGGTTGCAATCGTCGTCGATGGCCTGCTTGCCCAGGATCACCAGGCCCGGCTGTTCCTTGTCGACCAGGGCCTTCAACAGCTTGGCCACGGCCAGCGGCTGCAGTTCGTCGGTGGTCTCGACCAGGATGGCGCGGTCGGCGCCGATGGCCATGGCCGTGCGCAGCGTCTCCTGGCACTGGGTGACGCCGCAGGACACGGCGATGACCTCGGTGACCACACCCTTTTCCTTCAGGCGCACGGCCTCTTCGACGGCGATCTCGTCGAAGGGGTTCATGCTCATCTTGACATTGGCGATGTCGACCCCGGTGCCGTCGGACTTCACGCGAACCTTCACGTTGTAGTCGACGACACGCTTCACGGGCACCAGTACCTTCATGACGCGCAGCTCCTAGGCTTATCGATTGGATTGGTGTGGCGAACTTGTCGCGGGCGATTCTATGGGTGGCCTCCCGCGGCGGGCCATGGCAAGAAATCGAACGGTCGTGCTATTTTTTGCCATTGTGCCCGAGCCCGCCGTCACCGCCGCGACGCCCAGAGTGGGCGCCCTAAACTGCCGCCGTCATGACCCCAGCCGCCGCAGCGCCCCGCCCTCCCCACCTCGGCATCTTCGACTCCGGCATCGGCGGCCTGTCGGTGCTGCGCGCACTGCGCCAGCGCCTGCCGCAGGCGGCCTGCACCTATGTGGCCGATGCGCGCCACACGCCCTGGGGCGAGCGCAGCAGCGACTGGGTGGTGGCGCGCAGCCTGCAGCTGGCCGGCTGGCTGATCGACGAGGCCGGCGTGGACCTGGTGCTGGTGGCCTGCAACACCGCCACCACGCAGGCCATCACCGCGCTGCGCGCGCGCTGGCCGCAGATGGCCTTCGTCGGCGTCGAGCCCGGCATCAAGCCGGCGGCCGCGGCCAGCCGCAACGGCCAGGTCGGCGTGATGGCCACGCCCGGCACGCTGGCCAGCCCGCGCGTGGCCGAGCTGATCGCGCGCCATGCCGGCCAGGCCCGGGTGCATGCCATCCCCTGCCCGGGCCTGGCCGACGCCATCGAGACCGAGGCCCCCGATTCGCCGCACCTGGGCGCGCTGCTGGACGGTTTTGCGAGTGCGCTGCGCGCCAGCGGCGCCGACACCGTGGCCCTGGGCTGCACCCACTATCCGCTGGTGGCCGAGGCCCTGGCCGAGCGCCTGCCGCCCGATGTGCAGCTGATCGACACCGCCGACGCGGTGGCGCGCCGCGTGCAGCAACTGCTGGGCCTGGCCGAGGCGCCGCAGCCGGCCATGCCGGCGCCGCTGCGCCTGCTGAGCACCGGCCATCCGGCCGCGCTGCAGGCGGCCGCGCGGCGCTGGCTGCAGGCCGACGCCGTGGCCGAGGCGCTGGACCTATGATCGCCGTCCCTCCCCGGCGCGGGTGACGGAATCGGTAGACGTAGCGGACTTAAACTCCGCAGCCGCAAGGCATACGGGTTCGAGTCCCGTCCCGCGCACCAGGCCACGCAGCACGCCACACACCCCGCCTCACTTGCGATAGTGGTCCAGCGTCGGCGGCGGCGTGTAGCCCAGCTCCACCGCCCTGGCCTCCCAGCGCGCCGCGGCCTGCGGCTGGTCGTGGCGGCGGAAGTGCAGGGCCAGCTCGTAGCTGGCGATGCCGTTGCCCAGCTCGGCCGCCAGCTGCATCCAGCCCTCGTAACGCGAGCGCACCGGGCCACGCTGCGCATTGCTGGCCCAGCGCCGGCCGACACGGGCGGCGGCATCCTTGTCGCCGCGGCCGGCCTTGCGCATGTCGGTGTCCAGCGCCTCGTCGACGGGCGCGCCCGGCGCCGTGCCCGGCAGGGCCGGCGCCGTGAAGGCGCTGCGGTTGAGCAGCAGCTCCGGCCGGCGCAGCAGGCTGGCAGCCAGGCGGGCGCCATCGGCGGCCACCTCGGCGGCCAGGCGGCGCTGGCGCTGGGCTTCGGCGTGGCGGCTGAGAAAGCGCTCGGCCGCGCGCAGCACATCGGGCGGCCACAGCGCGGCCTGCAGCGCCGCCCAGTCGGCGTCCTCGTCGGCCTGGCTGAAGCGGGGCGGCGGCGGCGGGGCCGGCTGGAGGCTGCGCGGCGCCAGCCGGAACGCGGCTTCGTCGGGCACGTTCTTGGCGACAAAGGGCCGCTGCACGAAGCGGGCGAAACGCGGATCGCGGAAGTCCTGGCGCATGGCGCGCTCGGTCTCGCGCTTGACGGCCTCGAACAGCAGCGGCAGCGGCAGGTCGTCGGGCTCCTGGCCCATCAGCCGCACCAGCTCGCGGGTGTAGTAGGTGTTGCGGTTCTCGTCGATGGGCGCCAGCGCGTACTGGCCGGCGCCGGTGGAAAAGGCGATCAGACAGCCCAGCGGCGGCTCCTCCTGGTTCAGCGCATCGCTGGCGCGGGCCGGGCCGCCCAGGTCGCTGCGGCAGGCGTCGATGATGGCGATCGACAGGCCGCGCTGGCGCCGCGGCAGGCGCGCCACCAGGTCGCGGTTCAGCGTCAGGCTGCCGTCGTGCAGGCGCACGCGGCTGCCCTTGGGCGCCACGCCGGCGCCCAGCAGCAGGTTCTCGCTGTCCAGCTGCAGGCCATGGCCGCTGAAGTAGAACAGCGCGGTGGCGTCCTCGGGCGCGGCCTGCACGCGGCCGATGAAGGCATCGACGGCGGCGCGCGCCTGCGCCGGCTGGGCATCGAGCACCAGGTTCACGCCGAAGCCGCGCTGGCGCAGCACCGCGGCCAGGTCACGTGCGTTCTTGTGGATGGGCGGCAGGTCGAAGCCGTCGGGATAGTCGCGGTTGCCGATGACCAGGGCGATGCGGCCGGGATCGACCGGCGGGTCAGCCGCCGCTGGGGCCGACGCCGGCACTGGCGGGGTCTGGCCCCACAACCCGGCCGGGGCCAGCAGCGTGGCCCCGAGCAGATGGCGGCGGCGGGCGTCGGTCATCGTGCCGCCGGCGCCACGCAGTCCAGCCGCAGCGGCGCCGCCTCGCAGCTGGGGGCACGCCGCAGGCCTTCGCTGCCCTGGGTGGCGGCGCGGCCCGGGCCGACCTCGGCGATGACGCCGGCACGCAGCCGGATGGCCACGTTCTCGGTGCGCACCACCTCCTCGAAGCGCTCGCGGCGCGCGCTCTCGCTGGTGGCCGCCACCGCCGACAGCGAACCCGACAGCTGCGGCGTGGCCGGCAGCACGCCGTTGTAGAACAGCGGCAGCTCGCCCTGGCTGCCGGCGCCGTCGTGGAAGAAACCGTAGCCGGCCTCGCCCTGGCTGGGCCCGGCCAGGAACACCACCGTCGTGCCGCTGGCGCCGTTGCGCGGCAGCAGCTGCACAAAGCCGGCGCCCAGGCCCTCGCTGCGCTGGCCCAGGCTGCGGCCGCCGACATTGGTGTTGATCGGCGCATCGCTGCTGCCAAAGGCCTGGGCACTGCCGAAGGCCGCCGGCAGCAGCGTGATCTGCAGGCCCGGCGCCGAGTTCTGCAGGCCCTGGGCGCTGTCGTTGTACCAGAGCCGCGCGGCGATCACGCTGCCCTCGGTGGTGGCCAGGCGGCCGGCCGCCAGCCGCACCATGTCGGCCTCCAGGCCGGCGCCGCCGATGTTCAGCACCTCGCCGGCCAGCGAGATGCGCGACTGGCCGACCTCGCGCGAGCCCGGCAGCTCGCTGGCCGTCCAGGCACTGCCATAGCCGGCGCCCGACAGCGCCTGCACCGGGCCGTCGAAGCGGTTGCCGGTGTCGGCCAGCGTGATCGAGCCACCGCCCGGGGCCTGCAGCGACAGCCGGCTGCCGGCCGCGGTGACCAGGGTGGCGCCGGCCTGCTGGCTGATGACGTCCTGGGCCAGCTGGATGACACGGCCGCGCAATGGATCGAGGGCCAGGCCGCCGCCGTCCAGCGGCGGCAGCGGGCTGTAGCGCGCCGGGGCCAGGGCGCGCAGCGCCAACGTGCCGCCCAGCAGCTGCAGGCCGGGCGCCGCGCTGCCGGCGGCCAGGCCGCTGGCGGCCAGGCTCAGGCGGCCGGCCTGGATCAGGCTGTCGCTGGCGCCGTCACCGGTGGCATCGGGCGTGGCGCTGGCCTGCACCAGCGCGGCCGCGGACGGCGTGCTCGCCGCGCCCAGCACCACGCTGCCCAGCACCAGGTCCTGCACGACACCGTCGATCACACCGGCCGACAGCCGCAGCTGGCCGGCCAGCAGCGACAGCGGCTGCGAGCCCCAGCGGTTGCCGTCGTCCAGCGCCTCGATGCGCTGGCCGGCGGCGCTGAGCAGGATGGGCCTGGCGGTGGCAACGCGCACCGGCCCGCCCAGCAGCAGATCGCCCTGGGTGGCGATCAGCGATCCACCCAGGCTCAGCGGTGCGCCGGCGGCCAGGCTCAACCGGCCCAGGGTCTCGTCACCGCCCAGCTCCAGGCTGGCGCCGGCGGCCACCTGCACCGCGCCGGCATCGGGCAGGCGCTCGGCGCCCAGGGTCTGCAGCCGGCCCTGGCGCAGCTCGGTGCCGCCGCCATGCGTGGCCGCCGCCGCCAGCTGCACCGTGCCGGGCCCGTCGAGCACCAGGCTGCCGCTGCCCGAGAGGGCCTGGTCCAGCACCAGGGTGCCGGCGCGGGCGATGCGCAGCGTGCCGTGGTTGAGCACAGCGCCGCTGCCCAGCCGCGCCTGGTCGTCGCCGGCCGCCGTGCCACCGGCGCCCAGCTGCAGCGTGCCGGCCTCGATGCGCGTGGCGCCATGGGCCTGGGCGGCCGTGAGGCGCAGCAGGCCGGCGCCCTGCTTGACCAGGCTGCCGCTGCCGGCAAGCACGCCGCTGAAGGCGCTGATGGCGCTGCCGGCGCCGTCGCCACCGCCCGGCGCGGTGGCGCCGATGTCCAGTGTCAGCGTCGCCGCGCCCAGCTCGATGCGGGCCAGCGCCGTACCGGCCGCCACGGCGGCCGTGCCATCGTCCAGCCAGCCCAGGCGCTCGTCCCCTGCCAGCCACCAGCGACTGCCAGCGGCCAGCGACAGCGCCGGGCCGGGCGACCCCTCGGGGCCGCGCAGCTGGCCGCTGCCCAGCGTGAACAGCTCGCCGGCCAGCACCTGCAGCCGCGGCGTCTGCAGCCAGGCCGTGGCGTCGGCGCCCAGGCTCAGGCGGCCCGACTGCAGCGTGGCCAGCTCGCCCACCTGCACCGCGGCGTCCAGCCGCGTCTCGCCCAGGCTGTCCAGCCGCGGCGTGTCCAGGGCCAGCTCGACGCGCGCACCGTCCAGCCGCACCGACTGGCTGGCGCTCAGCCGCGGCGTCGCCTCGGGCGCGGCGGTTTCACGCTCGGCCGCCGTGGTGGCGCGCAGCCGGCCCTGCAGGTCCAGCGTCTGCACCCGGTCGGCGCCGCCCAGGGCCAGCGTGGCGCCGCTAGCCACGCCCAGCGCCGCCGTGCCGGCCAGGGCCTGGTCGTCGTGGGTCAGCAGCAGGCCGGACTGCAGCAGCAGGCTGGGCGCGGCCAGCCGGCCGCCCGGCGCCAGCAGGAACTGGCCGTCGCGCAGCGTCGCCGCCGTGGCCAGCTGCAGCGGCGCGGCCAGGCGCTGGGAGCCGCTGGCCAGCAGGTCCAGCGCCGACAGCGGCAACAACAGCTCGCTGCCGGCCAGCACCAGGCTGCCGGACAGGTCCAGCCGGGCGGCACCGGCACCGCCCGCGACACCGACCCCGGCATCGGCCAGCGGCAGCAGGCGCGCGCCATCGCCCGCCTGCAGCGAGGCCAGGCGCTCGGGCCCGGCCAGCTGCAGCGTGGCCGCCGTCAGCTGCACCTGCATGGCCGCACCGAGCTGGCCGCCACGGCCATCCAGGGCCTGCAGCTGGCCGCCGCTCAGCTGCAGGCGCTCGGCCTCCAGCGAGGCCCCCGGCGCCAGCGTGAAGCGGCCGGCGCCCAGGCTGGCCTCGCCGGCGATGCGCAGCGGCGCACTGGCGCTGACGTCGCCGCTGCTGTGCAGCGTGGCCGCGCTCAGCGGCAGCTGCAACGTGGCCGAGTCCAGCCGGGCGGCGGCCTCGACCTGCAGGCCGGCGCCGCTGCCGGCCAGCGTGCCGGCCAGGTCCAGCGTGGCGATGCGTGCCGTCTGGTCCAGGCGCAGCGTCGCGCCACGGGCCACGGCCAGCGCCGTGCCACCGTCCAGCGTGCCGGCCGCCACCACGCCCAGCGTGCCGCCGAGCACGGCGACGCGGGCCGCGCCGGACAGGGCGCCGGCCAGGTCCAGCGTGCCGCTGCCGTCCTTGACCAGGGCCGCACCGTCCTGGGCCAGCCAGCGGCCCGAGTAGCGGCTGTCGCCGTCCTGCTGCAGGCGCAGCTGGTGGCGGGACAGGTCGATCTGCGAGCTGGCTCCGCCGGCCGGATCGGCCAGATCGGCCAGCCCGGCCAGGGTTTCGTCGCCGCCCAGCAGCAGGCGCGCGCCGGCGCCCAGCTGCAGGCTGCCGCTGTCGGCCAGGCGCTCGGCGGCCAGGGTCTGCAGCAGGCCGGCGCGGACCTCGGTGCCGCCGCGGTGCTGGCTGGCGCCGGCCAGGGCCAGGCTGCCGGCGCCGGTCTTGACCAGGCGCGCGGCCGCGGCATCGCGCTCGACGATGTCGCCGTCCAGGCGCAGCGTGCCGGCCTGCACGTCCAGCGTGCCGCCGGCCGCGCCCAGCTGCAGCCGACGCGCGGCGGCCAGGTCCAGGTCGGCCGAGGTCTGCAGCGTGCCGCCGTCCAAGGTGAGCAGGGCCGGCGTGGCGGCGTCGCGGCCGGCCAGGCTGCCCAGCTGGTCGTCGCGGTCCAGCACCAGGCGGCCGCCGCTGACCGTCAGATGGCCGGCATGGCTGGCCGGCGTGGCCCCCGCCAGCACCAGGCTGCCGGCGCCGGTCTGGTGCAGCAAGGCCTGGGCCAGCGTGGCGGCGCTGGTGTCGGGCGTGGCATCGGTCCAGGCCGACAGCGCGCCGGCCAGCGTCAGGGTCACGCCCTCGGCCAGGTCCAGCGTGGCGCCCGACGCGCCGATGGCCAGGCCCCGACCGGCGGCCAGCGTGGCCGAGTCGCGCCACAGCAGGCGGCCGCCGTCCAGGCGCAGCGCCGCGGCGTCGCGGCCATCGCGCCCGGGCAGCTGGCCCAGCTGGTCGTCGCGCAGCAGGCTGAAGCCGGTGCCGCCGCGGATCTCGGTGGCGCCGCCACGCTGGCTGGTCATTGCCGCGTCGGCCCACAGCAGGCCGCCGCCGGCCAGGGTCAGCGTGCCATAGGGTGTGTTGCCGGAGCCGGTGAGGCCGGCCGCATCGTCCAGGGCTCCGGCCAGGGTCAGGCGCTGGCCGGCGGCGATGTCCAGCAGCGCGCCGCCGCTGCCGATGGACAGGCCGCGGCTGGGCGCCAGCGCCAGATCGGCCAGCACACGCAGGCCGCCGCCGTCCAGCTGCAACCAGCCGGCCTGGGCCTGGGCCGGCGCCTGGCCCAGCGCGCCGTCACTGTGCAGCGCCAGCAGGCTGCCGCCGCTGACGCGGGTCGGCCCGAGCCGGCTGCTGTCGCCCTCGGCCAGCAGCACCTGGCCGCCACCGCGGATGTGCAGCAGGCCGTCGGCCGCGCTGCGCAGGCCTTGCGTGCCCAGGTCGACCAGCTCGGGCGTTTCGGCCAGGGCCGCGCCCAGGGTCAGCGTGCTGCCCGCGGCCACCTCCAGCTGGCCGCCGCCGGCGCCCAGCGACAGGCCGCGCGTGGCCGCCAGCGACAGGCTGGCCTCGCTGCGCAGCGTGCCGCCGTCCAGCTGCAGATGCTGCGGCGAGGCCAGCAGCGGCGCCGGACCCAGCGCGGCCTCGCCGACCTCGGCCGCCAGCACCAGCGTGGCGCCGCCCTCGACGCGGGTGGCGCCGGCGCGGCTGTTGGCCGCAGCCAGGCGCAGCATGCCCGCGCCGGCCACCACCAGGCCGGCGGGCAGACCCGCGGCCTGGGCATCGGACAGCGTGGCCGGCAGGTCGAGCTGATGGCCCGCGGCCAGCTGCAGCTGCGCACCACCGGGGCCGATGGCGATGCCGCGTGTGGCCGCCAGGCTGCTGCGGCCGCCGGCCGCGCCCAGCCATTGCAGGCGGCCACCGTCCAGCAGCAGCTGGCCCGGCGTGGCCTGGGCCGGCGCCAGGCCCAGCGCGGCATCGGCGGCAATCGCCAGCGTGCCGCCCAGCACCGCGGTGGCGCCCTGGTAGCGGTTGTCGCCACTCAGCGTCAGGCGGTTGTCGCCCTGCTTGACCAGGCCGCCCGCGCCCGACAAGTTGCTGGCCAGCAGCTGATCGCCGCCCAGGCCCAGCAGGCTCAGCGTGCCGCCCAGCAGCACCTGGCTGCCGGCCGCGCCCGACAGCGCACCCAGCTGGCTGTCGGCCAGCAGCTGCAGCGTGGCCGCGCCTTCCAGCCGATAGGCACTGGCGGCCGAGCCGGCGCTGGCACTTTCCAGCACCAGCCGGCCCTGCTCGACCCGCGTGGCGCCGCTGTGGCCGACGCTGCCGGCCAGGCTCAGCGTGCCGGCGCCCAGCTTGCTCAGGCCACCGTCGCCGACGATGCTGCCGGCAAAGCGGCTGTCGCTGCCATCGCTGCCGATGCTGAGCCGGGCGCCGTCCAGCAGCTGCAGCGTGGCGCCGCTGCCGCTGTTGCCGCCCAGGCCATTCAGCGAGGCCCAGCTCTGGTCGCTGCGCAGCTGCAGCAGCACCGAGGCATCGCCGGCCAGGCTCACTGCGCCGCCGGCCAGCGTGCTGCCGCTGGCCAGCAGCAGGCTGCCGGCGGCCACCTGGGTGGGGCCGCTGTAGTTGAGCGGGCCGGCCAGCTCCAGCGCGCCGCTGCCCTGCTTGATCAGGCCGCCCGCGCCGCTGATGCCGCCGCTCAGGCGGTGATCGGCGGCATCGCCCAGCGTCAGCGTGTGCGTGCCCAGGGCCACCTGGCCGGCGCCGTCCAGGCCGGCGATGCGGCTGCTGGCGGCCAGGCTAAGCGTGGTGCCGGCGGCCAGCACCAGGCTGCTGCCCGACAGCGCCGAGGCCGAGGCCAGCACCAGGCTGCCGGCTTCCAGGCTCAGGCCGCCGCTCAGCGAGCCATCGGCGGCCAGCACCAGCTGGCCGTTGCCGATCAGGCGCAGGCCGGCACCGCTGCCGCCGTCGTCCAGCGGCGCGGCCAGGGTCAGGCCCAGGCCCTGGCGGTCGACCACGCTGTCGGCGCCCAGCAGCAGGCCGCTGCCGCTGATGCGCGCCGTGCCCCGGCTGTTGACCAGGCTGCCACCGTCCAGCTGCAGCGGCCGCGTCAGCTCGGCGCCGTCGCCCAGGTCCAGCGAGGCGCCGGCGGCCACACGCAGCGCGCCGCTGCCGCTGCGGTCCACGCCGCCGCTGATGGCCAGCTGGCCCTGCTCGATCTCGGTGGCGCCGCTGCGCAGGCTGTCGCCGGCCAGCAGCAGGCGGCCGGCGCCACGCTTGTGCAGCGCGCCGGTGCCCTGGCTGGCGCCCTGCAGGCTCAGCGTCGCGCCGTCGGCCACGTTCAGCTCGGTGGCGGCCTGCAGGTCCAGCGCGCCGGCGCTGGCGGCATCGCCCAGGCTGTTGCGCAGCAGGCCGCCGGCCAGGCGCCAGTCGTTGTCGACTCGGTGGCCAGCCAGGTCGACCTCGGCACCGGCCTCCACCACCACCGCGCCGCGGCCGAACGGGCCGTCCAGCAGCGCGGCGCCGGGGCCGTTGCGGCTGTCACGGCCGGCGATCAGGCGGCCGGCGATGACCCGCGTGCCACCGGCAAAGCCGCTGGTGCCGGCCAGAGTCAGGCTGCCGCCGCCGCTCAGCCACAGGGCTCCGGCTCCGCTGATGGCGCCACCCAGGCTCAGCGCGTCGCTGCGCTGCACCAGCAGCAGGCTGCCGGCGGCCAGCTGCACGTCGCCGATCAGGCCGCCCTGGCTGCCGCCCAGTCCCAGCGCCAGCGAGCCGGCGCTGACCGTGGTGCCACCGCTGTAGAGGTGGTCGGCGCTGAAGCTGAGCCGGCCGCTGCCGGCCTGCTCGACGCGGCCGCTGCCGCTGATCTGGCCGCCGAAGACCCAGTCGTCGCTGCGCTGGAACACCAGCGCGCCGTGGTTGGTGATGTCGCCAAGCACGCTGCCGGTCACGCCGCCCGTGCCCAGTTGCAGCGTGCCGGCGCTGATGCGGGTGCCGCCGCCGTAGCTGTGACCAGCGGTGAAGGTCAGCCGGCCGCCGCCGGCCTGTTCCACCCGGCCGCTGCCGCTGATCAGGCCGGCATAAACCCAGTCGTCGCTGCGCTGGAACACCAGCGCGCCCTCGTTGGCGATGTCCCCGGCCACGCTGCCGGTGCTGCCGCCGTTGCCCAGTTGCAGCGTGCCGGCACTGATGCTCGTGCCCCCGCTGTGGCTGTGGTTGGCGCTCAGGATCAGCCTGCCGCTGCCGGCCTGCTCCACGCGGCCGCTGCCGCTGATGGTCCCGGCATACACCCAGTCGTCGCTGCGCTGGAACACCAGCGCGCCGTGGTTGGCGATGTCGCCGAGCACGCTGCCGGCCGTGCCGCCATTGCCCAGGCGCAGCGTGCCGGCGCTGATGCTGGTGCCGCCGCTGTAGCTGTGGTTGGCGGTGAAGCTCAGCCGCGCCGTGCCCGCCTGCTCGACCCGGCCGCTGCCGCTGATCACGCCGCCAAAGCCCAGGTTGTCGCTGCGCTGGAACACCAGCACGCCGTCATTGACGATGTCGCCGGCCACGCTGCCGGCCGTGCCGCCATTGCCCAGGCGCAGCGTGCCGGCGCTGATGGTGGTGCCACCGCTGTAGCTGTGGTTGGCCGTGAAGGTCAGCCGCGCCGTGCCGGCCTGCTCGACCCGGCCGCTGCCGCTGATCACGCCGCCGAAGACGCGGTCGCTGCCATGCTCGAACACCAGCAGGCCTTGGTTGGCGATGTTGCCGCTGACGCTGCCCGCCGCGCCGCCGTCGCCCAGGCGCAGCGTGCCGGCGCTGATGGTGGTGCCGCCGCCGTAGCCCTGGTCGGCGGTCAGCGTCAGCCGGCCGCTGCCGGCCTGCTCGACGCGGCCGGCGCCGCCGATCAGGCCGGCATGGGTGAGGTCGCCGCTGCGCTGGAACACCAGGGCCGCGCCGCTGTCCAGACTCAGCGCGCCGGCCAGGCTGCCGCCACCGCCACCGCCACCATCGGCATCGACCAGGCGCAGCACGCCGGCGCTGACCGTGGTGCCGCCGCCCGGCGTGGCCGTGCCGGACAGGCTCAGCACGCCGCTGCCCGACTTCTGCAAGCGGCCGCTGCCGCTCAGATCACCGGTCAGGGTCAGGTCCTGGCTGCGCTCGACGATCAGCAGTCCGTCGTTGCCGATGTCGCCACCAAGGGTGGTGCTGCCGCTGCCATCCACCAGGCGCAGCGTGCCGCTGCTGATGCGCGTTGGGCCGCTGCCGCGCTGGTCGGCGCCCAGGCTCAGCATGCCGCTGCCGGCCTGCTCCAGCCGGCCACTGCCGCTGATCGCGCCGCCGAACACCAGATCGTCGCTGCGCTGGAACACCAGGCTGCCGGCGGCGTCGATGTGCAGGTCGCCAACCACGCCGCCGGCCGTGCCGCCCTGGCCCAGGCGCAGCGTGCCGGCGCGGATGCGCGTGCCGCCGCTGTAGCTCTGCTGGCCGATGAAGCTGAGCTGGCCGCTGCCGGCCTGTTCCACCCCGCCGCTGCCGCTGATCAGGCTGCCGAACACCCGGTCGTCGCTGCGCTGGAACACCAGGCTGCCGTTGTTGACGATGTCGCCAAGCACGCTGCCGGTCACGCCGCCCGTGCCCAGGCGCAGCGTGCCGGCGCTGATGGTGGTGCCGCCGCCATAGCTGTGGTCGGCGCTGAAGCTCAGCCGGCCGCTGCCGGCCTGTTCCACCCGGCCGCTGCCGCTGATGGCCCCGGCATACACCCAGTCGTCGCTGCGCTGGAACACCAGCGCGCCCTCGTTGGCGATGTCGCCGACCACGCTGCCGGCCGTGCCGCCATTGCCCAGGCGCAGCGTGCCGGCGCTGATGGCCGTGCCACCGCTGTGGCTGTGGTTGGCGGTCAGCGTCAGCCGGCCGCTGCCGGCCTGCTCCACCCGGCCGCTGCCGCTGATGGCCCCGGCATAGACCCAGTCGTTGCTGCGCTGGAACACCAGCGCGCCCTGATTGGCGATGTCGCCGGCCACGCTGCCGGCCGTGCCGCCATTGCCCAGGCGCAGCGTGCCGGCGCTGATGGTGGTGCCGCCGCTGTAGCTGTGGTTGGCGGTGAAGGTCAGTCGCGCCGTGCCGGCCTGCTCGACCCGGCCGCTGCCGCTGATGACGCCGCCAAAGCCCAGGTTGTCGCTGCGCTGGAACACCAGCGCGCCCTGGTTGGCGATGTTGCCCGTCACGCTGCCGCTGCCGCCACCCACGCCCAGGCGCAGCGTGCCGGCGCTGATGGTGGTGCCGCCGCTGTAGCTGTGGTTGGCGCTGAAGCTCAGCCGGCCGCTACCGGCCTGCTCGACGCTGCCGCTGCCGCTGATGCGCTCGGCAAAAACCCAATCGTCGCTGCGCTGGAACACCAGCCGGCCGGCATTGGCGATGTCGCCCATCACGCTGCCGCTGCTGCCGCCCACGCCCAGGCGCAGCGTGCCGGCGCCGATGGCGGTGCCGCCGCGGTGGCCGCTGTCGCCGGCCAGCACCAGCTCGCCCGTGCCCAGCACAGACAGCGTGCTGTCGTTCATGCTCTGGTCGACCAGGTCCGCATCCAGGCGCAGGCTGGCACCGGCGGAGGCGCCCAGGCCCACGTCGGCCTGCAGCGCCACCTGGCCGCTGCTGCGCGCCGCACCGCTGCTGGAGCGCAGCGCGCCCAGGCCGTCGTCGCCCAGGCCGGCCAGGCTCCAGGCGTTGTCGATGCGAAAGCCCGCCAGGTCCACCGCGGCGCCGTCGTGCACCACCACCTGGCCCAGTCCCAGCGGACTGCTGGCCAGGGCGCCGGCGTTGCCGCTGCTGGCCCGGCCGGCCTGCACCCGGCCGGCGGCGACGTCCAGGCCGCCGGCAAACGGGTTGGCGGCGGACAGCCGCAGCAGGCCGTCGCCGACCACGCTGAGCAGGCCGGCCGCGCCGGCATCGGCATCGGCGATCACGCCGCCCAGGCTCAGCTGGGCCGTGGCGGCACGGCCCAGGCTGACCGCGCCGTCGAGCAGCAGCTCGCCGTCGCTGCTGGCGCTGCTGCCGGCCAGGCCGTTGCGCAGCGCGCCGGCCCCGGCCAGGCCCGAGCCGGCCAGGCGCCAGGCGTTGTCCACGCGCTGGCCGGCCAGGTCGACCCCGGCACCGGCGGCCACCTGCACCGTGCCGGTGCCGAACGGGCCGCTCTGCAGCTGGCCGGCCGCGCCGCTGCTGGACGATCCCGCCACCAGCTCGCCGGCCAGCACCTGCAGGCCGCCGCCAAAGCTGTTGGCGCCGGACAGCGTCAGCCGGCCGCTGCCCTGCTGCTCCAGCGCGCCGTCGCCACGGATCACCGCCGACAGCTGCAGCGCGTCGCTGCGCTGCAGCACCAGGCGCGTGCCTGCGGCCAGGTCGATGTCACCGGCCACCTGGCCGCTGCTGCCGCCGTTGCCCAGGCGCAGCGTGCCGGCCGCGACCGTGGTGCCGCCGCTGTGGCTGTGGTCGGCGGTCAGCGTCAGCATGCCGCTGCCGGCCTGCTGCAGCGCGCCGCTGCCGCTGATGCGGCCGGCAAACACCACATCGGCGGCGCGCTGGAACACCAGCAGGCCGCTGTTGGCGATGTCGCCGCTGAGCATGCCGCCGCCCAGCGCCGTGCCATCGCCCAGCTGCAGCACGCCGGCCGCCAGCGTGGTGCCACCGCTGACGCTGGCATTGCCGGTCAGCACCAGGCGGCCGCCGCCCAGCTTGCGCAGGCCGCTGCTGGCGTCCAGCGTGCCGGCCAGGCTCAGGCGCACGGCGGCCTCGTCCTCGGGCTGGAGGGCGCTGTTGCCCACCGACAGGCTGGACTGGTCGGCCAGGCCCAGGCTGCCGGCGCTGCGGGCCTGGCCCTGGCTGTTGCGCAGCTGGGCGCTGTCGCTGAGCAGCCAGGCGTTGTCCACCGCATGGCCGTCCAGCTCGACCACCGCCGTGGCCGAGATCTGCACCGTGCCCGTGCCCAGCGGGCCAGCGGTCAGCGCACCGGCGCTGCCGCTGCTGTCAGCGCCCAGCTGCAGCGTGCCGGCCTGCACCGACGTGCCGCCGCTGTAGGTGTTGGCCCCGCTCAGCGTCAGCAGGCCGGTGCCGGTCTTGACCAGCTCGAAGCCGCCCTTCAGCACCGCGGCCACGCTGCCCGACTGGGCCTGCACCGCGCCAGCCTGCAGCTCGCCATGCACCAGGCTGCCGCCCTGCAGCTGCAGGGTACTGGCCTGGTGCAGGCCGCTGCCGCCCAGGTCCAGCTCGCCGCCCTGCAGCGTCAGCGTGTCCAGGTCCAGCAGGGCATTGGCACCGGACAGCAGCAGGCTGCCGGCGGCAAGGCGCAGCTGGCCGCCAAAGCCCAGGCTGTGGGCCAGCGTGACGCGGCCGCTGCCGCCCTGCACCAGGCTGCCGTCGCCCGACAGCGCGCCGGCCAGGCTCAGATTGCTGCTGCGCAGCAGTTCCAGCGTGGCGCCGGTCTCGATGCGGATGGCGCCGCCCAACTCGCCACCAGCGCCACCGGCACCATCGCGCAGCTGCAGCGTGCCGGCTTCGAGCGTGGTGCCGGCGCCCGGCGCGGCCGCGGCGCTGAGCTTGAGCAGGCCGCCGCCGCGCAGCGCCAGCGCCGCGGCGCCACTGGCCGCGTCGACGATGGCGCCCGACAGGCTCAGCGTGGCATCGGTCGCCACGCCGATCGCCGTGCTGGCGGCCAGGGCGATGTCGCCGGCACTGGCGCCGCCGGCGCCGCTGCTGCTGCGCAGTGCGCCCGCGCCGTTGAGACCCAGGCCGCTCAGCCGCCAGTCGTTGTCGACGCCGAAGCCGGCCAGGTCCACGCTGGCGCCGCTGGCCACGTCGACCCGGCCCACGCCGAACGGGCCGCTGCTCAGGACCCCGGCCGTGCTGCTGCTGGCGCGGCCGGCGACCAGGCTGCCGCCGTCCACCGCGGTGCCGCCGGCATAGGTGTTGGCCCCGCTCAGCGTCAGCGCCGCCGTGCCGCTCTGCTGCAGCCGGCCGTCGCCGCTGATCAGGCTGGCCACCGTCAGCGCGCTGCTGCGCGCAAAGGCCAGCGTCGCGCCCAGGTCGATCTGCACCGCGCCGGTCAGCGAGCCGCTGCTGCCGCCAGCGCCGACCTGCAGCGTGCCGGCGTCGATGCGGCTGCCCAGGCCGGGCGCCGCCGCGCCGCTCAGCACCACCTTGCCCGTGCCGAGCTTGACCAGCGTCATCAGCTCGGTGCCGCCGGCGTCGGTCACCGCGCCGCTGAGCGTCAGCGTGGCGCCGCTGGCTGCGCCCAGCCCGGCCTCGCTGCTGCCGTCGGGATCGGCCAGCCATTGCAGGCTGAGCGCGCCGGCGCTGGCGCCGCCGCTGCCGGTGCTGCTGTGCAACGCCCCCACGTCGTTGAGGCCCAGGCCGGTCAGCTGCCAGGCGTTGTCGACCACGAAGCCGGCCAGGTCCACGCTGGCCCCCTTGGCCACGTCGACCCGGCCCAGGCCGAACGGGCCGCTGCTCAAGACCCCGGCCGTGCTGCTGCTGGCGCGGCCGGCGACCAGGCTGCCGCCGTCCACCGCGGTGCCGCCGGCATAGGTGTTGGCCCCGCTCAGCGTCAGCGCCGCCGTGCCGCTCTGCTGCAGGCGACCGGCGCCGCTGATCAGGCTGGCCACCGTCAGCGCGCTGCTGCGCGCAAAGGCCAGCGTCGCGCCCTGATCGATCTGCACCGCGCCGGTCAGCGAGCCGCTGCTGCCGCCGGCGCCGACCTGCAGCGTGCCGGCGTCGATGCGGCTGCCCAGGCCGGGCGCGGCCGCGCCGCTGAGCACCACGCTGCCGGTGCCGAGCTTGACCAGCTTCATCACCTCGGTGCCGCCGGCGTCGGTCACCGCGCCGCTGAGCGTCAGCGTGGCGCCGCTGGCCGCGCCCAGCCCGGCCTCGCTGCTGCCATCGGGATCGGCCAGCCACTGCAGGCTCAGCGCGCCGGCGCTGGCGCCGCCGCTGCCGGTGCTGCTGTGCAGCGCGCCCGCGTCGTTGAGGCCCAGGCCGGTCAGCTGCCAGGCGTTGTCGACCACGAAGCCGGCCAGGTCGACGCTGGCGCCCTTGGCCACGTCGACCCGGCCCAGGCCGAACGGACCGTCGCTCAAGACTCCGGCCGTGCTGCTGCTGGCGCGGCCGGCCACCAGGCCACCGGCCTCCACCGTGGTGCCGCCGCTGTAGCTGTTGGCGGCGCTGAGCGTCAGCAGGCCGGCGCCGGACTTGCTCAGGCGGGCCGGGCTGGCGCCCTCGTCGATGGCGCCGGCCAGCTGGGCCGCGGCGGCATTGACCAGGCTGGCATCGCCTTCCAGGCGCAGCGTGTTGTGCAGCAGCGCCGCATTCAGCTGCAGCGTGCTGCCCGCCTCCAGCGTCACCCGTCCGGTGCCCAGCGCGCCGGACTGCAGCTGCTGCTGCTCATCCAGGCTGCTGGAGCGTGCCGCCACCAGGGTGCCGGCCAGCACCGTGGTGCCGCCGGTGTAGGTGTTGGCACCGGACAGGCTGAGCACGCCGTCGCCGTGCTTGGCCAGGCCGCGCGCGGCATTGGCCGGGTCGCTGGCGATGACGCCGCTCAGCGACAGGCTGGCGCCGCTGGCCGCGCCCAGGCCGACCTCGGCCCCGCTGGCCAGCGTCAGCGCGCCGGTGCTGCTGGCCGCGCCGCTGCTGCTGTGCAAGGCCCCGGCATCGGCCAGGCCCTGGCCGGCCAGGCGCCAGGCGTTGTCGACCGCAAAGCCGGCCAGGTCGACGCTGGCGCCGCTGCTCACCGTCACCTGGCCCAGGCCGAACGGCCCGCTGGCCAGCACCGACGGGTCTTCGGGCGTGGCCACGGTCCAGGCCGTGGCCACGCCGGCCTTCAGCGTGCCGGCCGAGACCGTGGTGCCGCCGCTGTAGGTGTTGGCCGCCGACAGCTGCAGCGTGCCGGCGCCGGCCTTGGTCAGCGCCGTGCCGGACAGCGGCGCAGCGATGTCGACGCTGGCGCCCGAGGCCACGTTCAGCGTGCGGCTGGACGGCAGCTGCAAACCGCCGGCGGCGGTCAGCGTCAGGCTCTGGCCGGTGGCGCCCAGGTTCAGCGTTGCCGCGCTCAGCGTCAGCGTGCTGCTGGCGCCGCGCAGCGTGATCGAGCGCTCGATGCTGATCGAGCCGGAAGCGCCGGTGGCCGTCAGGCTCAGCGAGCCCGGCGTATCGCCGGCGCCGGCGCTGATGGCCGCGAGCACGCTGATGGCATCGGTGGCGGCCAGCGACACCGAGGCCGTGCCCAGCAGCTGGGACACCTTGGCCGCGGTGATCTTGCTGTCCAGCCCCGACTGGTCGCCGGCGGCCAGCGTGGCCGCGGCCAGGTCGTCGCCGGTGGTGGCGTCGCCGTTGAGGTTGGCGGTGCTGCCGATCTCCAGCGTCTTCGGGTCCAGCAGCAGCGTGCCGGCGCGGCCGCCGGCCGGGCCGGCGCGCAGGTCGACCTGGCCGCGGAAGTCCAGCCAGCCGGCCGACGACACCTCGACCAGGCCGCCATCGCCGCCCAGCAGCCCGCCGCGGGCGCTGGCCTGGCCACCAAAGCGCGTGGCCTGGGCCGACCACAGCACGACCAGGCCGCCATCGCCCGACTGGGTGGCATCGGCCAGCAGCTGCGCGCCGGGCCGCACCAGCAGCTGGCGCGCATGCGGATACAGCCCGGCCAGCCGGCCCTGGAAATCGCCGCCCAGGCGCAGCTGGCCGCCGCCCAGGGCGCCGCTGGCCTCCAGCCGCGCGCCGGACTCGACCAGCAGGTCCTGGCCCAGCACCGTGATCTCGCCGCCGCGCAGGCCGCCCGCGCCATCGGCCTGCAGCTCGCCGGCCACGCGGGTGATGCCGGCGCTGCCGCCATCCACCACCACCTGGCCGTCGCGCAGCGCCAGGCCCTGGGCACGCACCACGCCGTCGAGGTTGAGCACGGTGTCGGCAAAGCCGGCGCGGGCGCGTGCGCGCAGCTCGGCGCTGCCGGCCTGCAGCCGGGCCGAGGGCAGCAGGCGCAGCCGCGCGTCCAGGTCGTCGGCGCGGGCATTGAAGAAGATCAGGCCGTCGCCGTCGACATCCACCTCCACCGACTGCACCGCCGCCAGGCCCAGGCGCGCGGCCGTGATGCTGCCGCCCACACTGAGCGAAGGCGCGATCAGCGCCACCGTGCCGCCGGGCGCGCGGATCTCGCCCTCGGCCCGCAGCTCGCCGCTGGACGCGGCATCGCCGTGCAGCCGCCAGCGGCCCTGGGCCAGCGACGTGCCGTCCAGGCGCAGCGTGGTGGCAACCAGGCCGCCCACATCCACCTGGCTGCCGGCGCCGAAGATCACGCCGCGCGGATTGCTCAGGAACACCCGGCCATTGGCCTGCAGCCGGCCGAGGATCAGCGAAGGATCGGCGCCAGTGACGCGGTTGAACAGGATGGCCGCGGCATCGGGCTGGGCGATGCGCAGCTGCTCGCCGGCGGCGATCGAGAACTGCTGCCAGTCGATGGCCGCACGCGGCGTGCTCTGGGTGATCTGCAGCTGGCCCGGCGCCGTCTGCTGCCAGCTCACGCCGCCGCTGGTGCCCACGCCACCCTGCGGCAGGGCCCAGGCCGGCCCGGCCAGCAGCAGGGCCGCGGCCAGGCTGGTGTGGCGCGGCCGCCAGCGCCGCCGCAGGCCGTCAATAGAACCAGCTGAGCTGCGCATAGACCCTCGGATTGCGGCTCGCGGTGTCGCTGCTGGCCTGGCCGCGGGTGGGCGTGGCCAGGCTCAGGCGTGCCGCCCATTCGCGCGGCCGCTCCCACGACAGCGCCAGGCCGGCGCCGCCCAGCTGGCTGCGGTTGACAAAGGTCGACAGCGCCGGCCGGTCGGCACGGCGCTGCAGTGCCGCATGGTCGACGAACAGGCTGATCACGAACTCGCGCGCACGCCGGCCCAGCCAGGCCTCGGGCGGCAGCAGGCGCAGCTCCAGGCTGGCCACCAGGCCCGAGTCGCCGGTGCCCTCGCCCGGCGCGAAGGCGCGCACACCATCGGGACCGCCGGCGCGGAACTGCTCGGCCGAATCCAGGTTGTCCAGCGCCCACTGGCCACGCAGCGCCGCATACAGCAGCAGCCGGCCGTCGACCAGGTTCTGCAGCCGGTTGGCGGCCAGCGTGAGCTTGGTGTGGCGCGGTGCATCGTCCAGGCCGCCGGGCCGGCCCTCGGGGTAATGCACCTGGGCATGCGACAGGCCCAGCTCGAAGGTGTTGACGCCGCCGCCCAGCACGTTGTCGCGCAGGTCGCCGCTGAGCGCCAGGCCCAGGCCGCTGAGCGTGCGCCGCGTCACCGCGCCGGCCGCATCCTGGCGGTCCACATGGTGCTTGGCATCCAGCGTGGCCACGGCAAACAGGTTCAGGTTGCGCGAGCGTATCCAGGGATAGAGCGCGGTCAGCGACAGGCTGAGCGCCTCGCCGTTGACGTCCAGCGGGAACTGGCCCTGGTCGAGCCGGTAGCGCACCAGCGACAGCGAGCTGCCGAGCTTGAGCCCGTCATGGCCCACCGGCAGCGTATAGCCGGCCAGCGCAAAGCCCAGCCCGCCGTCCACCGAGGCCAGCGCATTCAGCGCCAGCGCGTCGCCACGGCCCAGCAGGCTGTTGCCGGTGAGCACCACGCCGGCACGGTAGGCGCCCAGGAAGCGCGAGCCGTTGGCATCCACGTCCACCTTGCCCGACCAGCGGCTCTCGGCCTGGCCGCTGACGACGATGGCCGCCGTGCCCGGCTGGCGGCCGGCCTTGAGCTCGAAACGCGCGGTGATGCCACGCAGGTCGTTGATCAGGAACACCACCCGCTCGACATCGGCCACGCGCAGGATCTCGCCGGGCCTGAGCCGGTCGAGGTAGGCGCGCACGATGTCGCGGCGCACCGGCAGGCTGTCGGGCCAGCGCAGCTCGATCGCGTCCAAGCGGCCCTCCAGCAGCTCGATGCGCACGATGCCGTCCCGCGGGTCTTGCTCGGGCAGGTAGGCATAGCCCAGGTACCAGCCCAGCTCGCGCTGCAGCCAGCGCGTGACGTCGGCCGCGGCATCCACCAGATCGTCGTAGCTGCGGCGCTCGCCGGTGTAGGGCGCCAGCAGCGTGGGCAGCACCGCCAGCAGCTCGGGCGGGGCATTCGGCGACAGTGCATAGCCGCGCACCGTCAGCGTCAGCGCCTCGGCGGGCTTTTCCAGCTCGCGTGGCGGCTGCGGCGCGGCGCCGGGCTGCGGCGGCAGGCGTTCGGGCTCGGTGCGCGGCGGTGTGCGCGGCGCCAGCTCGGTGGCCGAAGGCACCTGGGACGGCGTCTGCGGCGCTGACTGGGCGGGGGCGGCCTGGGAGCAGGCCGGCATCGGCACCGACAGCGCCAGGCCACAGGCCGCCGCCGCCAATCCGAGCCTTGACCACCCAGCGTTCCAGGACGCCATGCCACCACCCCATGCTGCCGGCCACGCCGCCGCGCCAACGGCGTGGCGGGGGCCTTGCAATGCATGCTAGCGGTGCACTTGCCGGCCGCTCAGCGTGCACGGGCCGTGCAGCGTAGGGGTTGCCATTTGCAGTCCACCGTGCTGATGACGAGCGGCGGACCTGGCCGGCGGACGGCCGCCTCAGGGCCCGGACTGGCGGCCGATCTCGACGCGGCGGTTCTCGGCGGCATAGGGGTCGTTGCCGACCTTGGGCGCCTTGGAACCCATGCCCAGGGCCTGCAGCATGCCCGGATCGGCGCCCAGGCGCACCAGGTAGTCGCGCACCGCTTCGGCACGGCGCTGCGACAGCGACAGGTTGGCCTCGTCGGCGCCGCTGGCATCGGCATGGCCTTCGATGCGCAGCACCTTGCCGCTGCCCTTCTTGCCCCGCAGCACCTCGGCAAAGCGGTCCAGCTGCTGCTTGAGCAGATCGGGCAGTTCGGCCGAGCCCAGCTTGAAGGTGGCGGTGGGCAGCGAGAAGCGCACGGCCGGCTTGAAGCCCATGCACTTGAAGCCGTTCTTCTTCAGCTCCTCGCAGGCGTCCTCGGGGAACAGGCCTTCGTTGATGGTTTGCACGTCGGGCACCTGCTGGCCCAGATCCACCGATTCGGCGGCCGACGCGGCCGTTGGCAGCGTGAGCAGCGCCGCCAGCAGCGCAGCGCAGGCCAGCGCGGGCCGGTTGCGACGGGGGGACGGTTGTGCAGCGTTCATGTCGGACTCCTGATGCGATGCCACCCCGGCGGGCGGGCTGTCGAAAGCAACGACCAGGCAGCCGCGGTGCAGCGCAGCATGATAGGAGCGGGCCCGGGCCGGCGGCATCCCGAGAACAGCGTAACCGCCGGTGTCCCCGCCGGCCGCGCACTACACTGCCGCTGGCCCGCCGCCCTGCCTTCTTGCTGCCCCGACCACCATGCCGACGAATGCCGACACCGTGGCCCCGCCTGCGGACCCGTCCGGCCACATGACCCAGCTGCTGCAGGCCTGGAAGGCCGGCAGCCGCGACGCCTTCGAGCAGATCGTGCAGGCCCAGCATGCCGAGTTCCTGCGCATGGCCGAGGGCCGGCTGCGCGGCCATGGCGACCTGTCGCTGTCGCGGGGCGACCTGGTCAACGAGGCCATGCTCAGGCTGATGCGCAGCCGCACCGCATGGGCTGATCGCGCCCACTTCTTCGCCACCGTGTCGCTGACCATGCGCAGCGTGCTGCGCGAGCATGCGCGCGCCCGCCTGGCCGACAAGCGCAATGCCGGCCAGCGCGTGACGCTGACGCTGGACCGCCTGGGCCCGGCCGAAGAAGCCATGGCCGCCGAGCTGCTGACGCTGGATGCGCTGCTGGAGCGCCTGTCCGGGCTGGACCCGCGCGCCGCCCAGGTGCTGGAGCTGACCTATTTCAGCGGCCTGAAGCGCGAGCAGATCGCCGAGGTGCTGGCGGTGTCGCTGGCCACGGTGGACCGCGAGCTGCGCTTTGCCCGCGCCTGGTTGCGCGACGCGCTGGGGCGCGAGCTGGAAGCATGAAACCCGACGACGTCCGGGAGCTGGCGCGCATCAAGGCGCTGTTCCTGGAGGTGGTGGACCTGGCCGACGGGCCGGCCCGTCGGGCCCATCTGCAGGCCAGCGGCGCCGATGCCGCGACGATGGCGCGTGTGCTGGACCTGGTGGCCCGGGATGCCGAGGCCGCGGCATCGACCTCGACCACCGGCCTGAGCCGCTTGCGCGCCCCGGTGCTGGCCCTGCTGGGCGAGGTGCTGGCCGATGCGCCCGAGCTGTCGCCGGGCGACCGCATCGGCCCGTGGACGCTGGGGCCGCCGCTGGGCGAAGGCGGCATGGGCCGGGTGCACCTGGCCGAGCGCAGCGACGGCCTGTACCGCCAGCAGGTGGCCATCAAGCTGCTGCGTGGCCGCGGCGATGCCATGGCCCAGGCCCTGCTGGCACGCGAGCGGCAGATCCTGGCCTCGCTGCGCCACCCGCACATCGCCCGCCTGCTCGACGGTGGCAGCACGCCCGGCGGCCGGCCCTACCTGGTGATGGAATATGTGCGCGGCCAGCGCATCGACGCCTGGTGCCGCGCGCAGCGGCTGGACCTGGCGGCGCGGCTGCGCCTGTTTGCCCAGGTCTGCGAGGCCGTGGCCCATGCCCACCGCCAGCTGGTGGTGCACTGCGACATCAAGCCGGCCAATGTGCTGGTCGGCGACGACGGCCAGGCCATGCTGCTGGACTTCGGCATCGCGCGCCTGGATGCCGCCCACCACGCTGGCCACGACGGCGACGACCCAACGCCGCAGGCACGCGGCCTGACGCCGCGTTACGCCAGTCCCGAGCAGCAGGCCGGCGCCGAGGCCACCGCGGCCAGCGACATCCACGGCCTGGGCCGGCTGCTGCAGGAGATGCTGGCCGACATCGCCGAGCGGGCGCCGCGCCGCCACGAATGGCAGGCCATCATCGACCGCGCCTGCGCCCCCGATCCGGCGCGGCGCTATGCCGACGTGGCCGCGCTGCTGGACGATCTGCGCCGCTTTCACCGCCACCAGGCGCTGGCGGCGCTGGCCGACCGTGGCCCGGCCCAGGCCCGCGCCCATGGCCTGGCCAAGCTGCTGCGCCGGCGCTGGCCCTGGGTGCTGGCCGGCGCTGCGGCGCTGCTGATGGCCTCGGCCTTTGCGCTGCGCCTGGTGCACGAGCGCGACCGTGCCCTGCTGGCCGAGGCCCTGGCGCGCCAGGAGACCGCGGCCACGCAGCAGGTGGCCGAGCTGATGGTGGGCCTGTTCGAGGGCGCCGATCCGGCGGTGTCGGGTCGGCCCGACATCGGCGCCGCGGCCATCGTCGAGCGGGGCCGCGAGCGTGTCGCCGCCGACCTGGCCCAGCAGCCCGAGCTGCGCGCGCGCATGCAGGCGGTGCTGGGCCGCGTCTACGAGCAGATGGGCCGGCCGCGGCAGGCCATTCCGCTGTTCGAGGCCGCCATCGCCGAGGAGCAGCGCCTGGGCCGCAGCGGCCTGGAAGCCGCGCTGCAGGCGCGCCTGGCCATGGCCCTGGCCAACAGCGGCGAGGCCGGCCGCGCGGTGGCGCCGGCGCGGCGCGCGCTGGCGCTGCAGCAGGCCCAGGCCCAGACCGCCAAGGCCGAGCCGGGCAACGGCGCGGCCGCGCCCCGCGAGCTGGCCGGCCTGACCCGCGGCCCCACGGCCCTGGCCGATGCGCTGGACACGCTGGGCTTTGTGCTGTCGCGCACCGGCGCCCACGACGAGGCCCGCCAGCATCTGCAGCAGGGCCTGGCCTTGCGCCGCCAGCACCTAGGCCCGCAGCACCTGCAGATCGCCGTCAGCCTGCACCACCTGGGCATGCTGGAAAGCGCACGCGGCGCGCCCGAGGCCGCCGAGCCCTGGCTGCGCCAGGCGCTGGCGATGAAGCAGGCCCTGCTGCGTGCGCCGCACCCCAGCCTGCTCAATACGCTGCAGCAGCTGGCCAGCACGCTGGCCGGCCAGCAGCACCTGGACGAGGCCGAGGCCTTGCTGCGCGACCTGCTGGCGCAGCGCCGGGCCTTGTTCGGTGCACTCACCGCGCCGGTGGGCACCACGCTCAACGAGCTGGCCGGCGTGCTGCAGGACGCCGGCCGGCTGACCGAGGCCATCGCCACCTACCGCGAGGCCATTGCGGTCGACGAGGCCGTGCACGGCCGCCAGAGCACGGCCACCGCGGTGGTCATCAACAACCTGGGCACGGCGCTGGAAGACGCTGGCGACGCCGCGGCCGAGGCGGCCTTCCGCGAGTCGCTGGCCACGCGGCGCGCGCGGCTGCCGGCCGACGACCTGGTGGTGGCGCGGGCCGAGCACAACCTGGGCCGCTGGCTGCTGCGCCAGGGCCGGCTGGACGAGGCCCGCGGCCTGCTGCAGCAGGCCCAGGCCACCCGCCGCGCCAAGCTGGCGCCGGGCCAGGGCGACCGGGTGGACAGCGAGCTGCTGCTGGCCGAGCTGGCGCTGCGCCAGGGCCGCGTGGCCGAGGCCGCGGCCGGCCTGGCCGAGGTCGCCACGCACGAGGCCACGCTGCGACCGCCGCGGCGCATCGCGCTGTGGCGGGCCCAGGGCCTGCTGCTGGCGGCCCAGGGCGATGCCGTGGCGGCCCAGCAGCGCCGCCAGGCCGCCCTGGAACTGGCCCAGCGCACCTGGCCGGCCGGCCATGGCGCGCTGCGCCGGCTGCAGCGCGAGCTGGCCGCGCCCGCGCCGCCGCGGTTCAGCGCCCAGCCTTGAGCGCCGCCTCGCGGATGGCCGTCAGCGTGCTGCGGCTGGTGATGACCTCGGTGTCCAGCTTCAGGTGGATCAGCATCGGCGCACCGGGCCGCAGGCCTTCGGCAAAAGCGGCCTCGAAGTCCTCGCTGCGCTCCACAAACGCGGCGCGCCAGCCGAAGGCCCGCGCCATGGCCGCGAAGTCGGGGTTGTAGAGGTCGCTGCCCGAGACCCGGCCCGGGTACTCGCGCTCCTGGTGCATGCGGATGGTGCCGTAGCTGCCGTTGTCGACCACCAGGCTGATCAGCCGGCCGGCGCTGGCATTGGCGCCGTAGCCGGTGGCGGTGGCCAGTTCCTGGCCGTTCATCAGGAAGTCGCCGTCGCCGGTGACATTGACCACCGTGCGCTCGGGGTGCAGCAGGGCCGCCGCCACCGCGGCCGGGAAGCCGTAGCCCATGGCGCCATTGGTGCAGGCCAGCTGGCTGCGGCCATGCTGCTGCAGGCCGGGATAGCGCACAAAGCGGTGCAGCCAGCCGCTGTAGTTGCCGGCGCCATTGGTGTAGACGGTGTTCTCGGGCGCCAGGCGCTGCACGGTCTTCATCACCTGGGCCAGGTCCAGCGGCGCCACCGGCGTGGCCTGGTGATTGGCCTGGTAGTCGGCCTGGGCGGCGGTGGTCCAGTCGCGCCAGGGCACCTCCACCGGCGCGGCCAGCGATTCCAGCGCCTTGGCCGCGCAGGCCATGCTGGATTGCAGCAGCAGGTCGGCCGCATACACCCGGCCCAGTTCCTCGGGCCCGGCATGGATGTGCACCAGCTTCTGCGCCGGGCGTGGCGGCTGCAGCAGGGTGTAGCCGCCGGTGGTCATCTCGCCCAGGCGCACGCCCAGTGCGATGACCAGGTCCGCGTCCTTCACGCGCTGGGCCAGCTTGGGATTGATGCCGATGCCCACGTCGCCGGCGTAGTTCGGGTGGCGGTTGTCAAACGTGTCCTGGAAGCGGAAACCGCAGCCCACCGGCAGGCCCCAGTTCTCGGCAAAGCGCTGCAGCGCCCGCGCGGCCTCGGCATCCCAGCCACCGCCGCCGGCGATGACCAGCGGCCGCTGCGCGGCCATCAGCAGCGCTCGCAGGTCGCGCAGCGCGCCGGGCGCCGGCCAGGCCAGCGCGGGCTCGGCGCGGGGCAGCACCGGGGCGCTGGTCGACTGCGTCAGCATGTCCTCGGGCAGCACCAGCACCACCGGACCGGGCCGGCCCTGCATCGCGGTGTGGAAGGCGCGGGCCACGTATTCGGGCAGGCGGTCGGCGTCCTGGATCTCGGCCACCCACTTGGCCATGCCCAGCGTGCCGGGGCCGAAGAACTGGCGGTAGTCCAGCTCCTGGAAGGCCTCGCGGTCGCGCTGGTCGCTGGCCACCTGGCCGACGAACAGCACCATCGGCGTCGAATCCTGGAAGGCCGTGTGCACGCCGATGCTGGCATTGGTGGCGCCCGGTGCGCGGGTCACGAAGCACACGCCGGGACGGCCGCTGAGCTTGCCCTGGGCCTCGGCCATGAAGGCCGCTCCGCCTTCTTGCCGGCAGGCGATGAAGCGGATGTGCTCGCGGTGCTGGTGCAGGCCGTCGAGCACGGCCAGGTAGCTTTCGCCGGGCACACCGAAGACGGTGTGCACGCCCTGGGCGATCAGGGCCTCGACCAGGACATGGCCGGCGGGACGGGCGGAAACGGCAGAACGGTCTTGGCTCATGCCGCCACTGTAGCCGGCGTGGCGCGGCGTGCCGCCAGGCCGCGGCCGACCAGGGCCGCCGAGGCCACGCCGAAGATCAGCGCGCCGGCCGAGGCATAGAAGATGCCGTTGGCCTGGCCCGCATCCATCATGCGGCCGAGGATGGGCGCGGCCGTGGCAAAGCCCAGGTCCAGGCCCGAGTACACCGTGCCATAGACGCGGCCGGTGGCGCCGGGTGGCGCGGCGCGCTTGATCAGCATGTCGCGCGAAGGCCCGGCCAGGCCGGTGCCCAGGCCGGCCAGCGCCGCCACCGCCAGCGCCAGCGGACCGGGCAGCCAGCCGCTGCCCACCAGCAGCAGCATCAGGCCGCAAAAGCCCAGGCACAGCGCGATCACGCGCTCCAGCCGCTCGGCGCGGGCGACGATGAAGCCGCCCAGCACCATGCCCGCGGCGCCGGCCAGCATGTAGCCGGTGACCACCAGGGCCGTGACGGCCAGCGGCAGGCCGTACATCTGCCGCAGCGCCGGCGAGGCAAAGCTCTGGATCGCCGACAGCGCCACCGTGGTCCAGAAGAAAAACGAGAAGCACAGCCACACCGAGGGCAGCTTCAGGAAGGCCAGCGGATGCTCGGCCACGGCCGCCGGGCGCGCCGCGCCGCCGGGAGCCGCCGGCTTGTCATGCACCCAGGCGCCCTGGCGGTCGTCGATGGCATCGCGGTGCCAGACCAGCAGGGCCAGCACCGCCGCCGCCACCAGCGCCGCCCCGGCATAGGCCAGGCGCCAGGAACCCGTGGCCGCGGTCAGGCCAGCCAGGAACACCGGCGCCAGCGCCCAGCCCAGGTTGCCCGAGATGCCATGCACCGAAAACGCATGGCCCAGGCGCGGCGGCGAGACACGCTTGTTGAGGATGGTGAAGTCCACCGGATGGAAGGGCGCATTGCCCAGGCCGGCCAGGGCCGCGGCCAGCATCAGGCTGCTGTAGCCCTGGGCCGTGGCCGCCACCAGCGACGACACGACAAAGCAGCCCAGCGCCACGAACAGCACCGGCCGCGCGCCGATGCGGTCGACCAGAAAGCCGGCCAGGGCCTGGCCCACGCCCGAGATCACGAAGAACAAGCTGACCAGAAAGCCCAGCTGCGCATAGCTCAGGCCAAAGGCCTCGATCAGCCACGGGAACATCGGCGGCAGCAGCATGTGGAAGAAGTGCGAGCTGCCATGGGCCACACCGATCAGCGCGATGGTGCGGACATCCTGGCGCAGCGGCACGGCGGCGGAAGAGGCTTGTGCGGACATGCGGGCATGGTAGGCAGGCACGCATCGGCAGGATGGCGACGAATGGACAAGAATCGTCGAGTTCCTGCCAAACCCTGCCCCCGTCCATGACGCCCTCGCGCCCCGAGCCGCCTGACCCGCTGCCGCCGCTGACGCCCCATCTGTACGCGCCCAGCGCCGAGCGGCCGCTGCGCGCCAAGCGCCGCCGCCTCAGCGCCACGCAGAGCGTGGTGCCGCACCGCCACGGCTGGGCCCAGCTGGCGTTTTGTGCCGACGGCGTGACCCGGCTCACCGCCGAGGACGGCACCTACCTGGTGCCGCCCTCGCGGGCGCTGTGGATTCCGCCGGGCACCGAGCATGCGGTGACGGTGCTGGAGACCACCACCATGGTCACGCTGTACCTGCACCAGCCGGCCGGCCTCTGCGGCCCCTGGCTGCCCGGCGAGCCGCCGCCGCCGCCCGACCAGGGCCAGCCCTGGCAGCGCTGCCGCGTGCTGGAGGTCAGCGACCTGCTGCGCGCCGCCGTGCTGCAGCTGGACGAGCGGCCCGACGAGCCGCACCTGCCCGAGCCGCCGCCCACGCGCCGCGAGGCCCTGCTGGCGGCGCTGATCTGCGACGAGCTGCGCCGCGCGCCGCCGGTGCGCCTGGGCATCCCGCTGCCCCGCGACAAGCGCCTGCGCGGCCTGTGCCAGGCGGTGATCGAGCAGCCGGCGCGCCATGCCACGCTGGAGCAATGGGCGCAGGACGTGGGCGCCAGCCCGCGCACGCTGGCGCGGCTGTTCCGCGACGAGCTGGCCACCAGCTTCGGCCGCTGGCGCGAGCAGGTGCTGCTGGCCCAGGCCCTGGCCTGGTCGGCGCGCGGCCGGCCGGTGGCCTGGATCGCCGGCGAGCTGGGCTATGCCAGCCCCAGCGCCTTCAGCGCCATGGTGCGGCGCACCGTCGGCCAGCCGCCCAGCCGGCTGTTCGCCCATGCGTCGGCCCAGAACCCGGCCGGCCGCGCCCTGCCGCCGTCACGCTCCACGGTGCAAGCGATGTAACCGTCGGTGGCGGCCCGCCCCGGGGCGGCGACACATGGGCCGTGACATCGCGAAACCCGATGGCAACAGCCCCTGCCTAGAGTGGCCTGCAACACGCACAGCAGCTCAGGGACCCCGATGACGATGATCGACAGCCTGTTTGGTGAACTCGGCCCGCGACGCTGGCCCGCCGTCCCGGCGGCCTCCGCCACGGCCGCCTCCGGCGACACCGTGGTGCAGGCGCCGGCGCTGGACGTGCTGGTCGAGCAGTCGCCGGCGGCGGCCATGCGCCAGCACTTTGCCGCGCGCCGCGCCCGCGGCGACGACGACGCGGCCCAGCGCATCACGCTGATCGACCCGTCGCGGCTGTGGGCGCCGCAGGTCATCCAGGCGCTGTCGGATGCCGCGGCGCGGCCGGTGGAACGGCTGAACCTGCGCGAACGGGCGACGCTGCGCACGCTGGCGGTGATCGCCCGCGCCACCGTGCCGCGCCATGGCGCGGCCACGCTGAAGGTGGCCCATGCCGAGATGCGCGTGCAGGGCCTGCCGGGCGAGGAGATCGGCCATGCGCTGGCCGAAGGCAGCGCGCTGACCGCGGTCATCGTCGGCGCCATGCAGCCGCATGCGTTGCTGGCCCTGCTGCGCGCCATGCAGGCCGCCACGCGCGAGCCGGACTGGCGCTGCCCCTGGCTGGTGTTCGTGCTGCCGCCGGGTGCGGCGGCGCTGGCCCAGCGCATCGTCAACCATCCCTGGCCGGCCGGCGTGCGCGCGCTGGCGGTGACCGAAAACGACGGCAGCCCGGCCGGCGTGTGGAACTGCGTGCTGGGCGCCTGGGAGGCGACCCAGGACATGGCGCCGCAGGCGCTGGATGCGCGGCCGCCGGCGACCCAGGCCGCCGAGGCCACCGAGGCCCCGGCCACGCCGGCCGCCGCCGTGCGCCAGCGCGCCAGCCTGCCCGCCGGCACCCTGCTGGCGCGGCTGCTGGGCCCGCTGGCACGCACCGACGGCGTGCTGGCCTGCGGCATCGTCGACCTGGGCAGCGGCGACCTGCTGGCCAGCGACAGCGGCGGCAGCGGCTCGGCCGCGCCGGCCGACCTGGCCGGCCTGGCGGTGGCCTTGTGCGCGGCGCGCCAGGCGCACATGGCCGTGGCCCCGGCCGAGGCCGAGCCCGACGAAGTGCTGATCACCGCCGGCCCCTGGCAGACCCTGCTGCGCCGACTGCCCGGCCAGCCGCAGCTGGGCTTTGCCGCGCTGATCGAGCGCGGCCATGCCAACCTGGCCCTGCTGCGCTTCAGATTGCTGGCCGAATCGGGCGGCTGAGATTCAAGTCCACGCCCTGCCCGGCCGATAACCGCCAATCGCCCGCTTCTCGCGGCGGCAGTCGTCAAACCGGCAAGGAGTGTTCGCCATGGATTTCAGCTCGGTGCACAACGTGCACGAGGAAGCGGTGTTCGAGAAGGTGGCCGAGATGGCACCGCAGTACCCGGCACTGGCCGAGCTGCCCGATCTGCTGGCCGACGTAGCCTGCGTGGCCCTGAACCGGCTGCAGCCGCGCTACATCCGCCATGCCGCCGACCTGGCCTTCTTCACCACCGCCAAGGAACGTGCGGCGACCGCGCGCGACATCGCCGAATCGGTGGAATTCGCCTTCGGCTATGTGCAGGCGCGCCACGCGATGGCGGCGCGGCGCTGAGGCCGCGGCCCGGCGTCAGCGCAGCACGAAGCGGTCATCGGGCTGGGGCGCCGGCGGCGGCGTCTCGCCCAGCAGCTGCAGCAGGCTGGCCTGGATGCCGGCCACCAGCGCATCCAGCGGCAGGTCGTTGGGCATCTGGCCGAACGGCTCCTCGATCTCGTCGGACAGCGACTCCAGCGCGAAGAAGGTGTAGCTGACGAAGCCCACCACCAGCGGCGTGGCCAGGCCCACGCCGTCGACCAGGCCGAAGGGCAGCAGCAGGCAGTAGGTGTAGACGCTGCGGTGCAGGATCACCGAGTAGGTGAAGGGCAGCGGCGTGGCCGCGATGCGCTCGCAGCCGCCCCAGGCGGCCAGCAGCTCGTCGAGCGTGTCCTCGATCTGCTTGGCCAGGATGGTCTCCAGCTTGCCGTCGCGGCGTTGGGCCTGCAGCTCCCGCCCCAGCCACAGCGCAATCGCCAGCGGCGCGCTGCGCTGCTGCGGCAGCACCGCCAGCAGCCCGGCCGGCAGCAGGCCGTCCAGCCCCTGCGTGGCCGGCTGGCCGCGCAGCTGGTTGCGCATGGCCGCGGCAAAGGCCATCAGGCCACGCACCAGCGGCCGCGCCTCGTCCTCCACGGCCAGGGCGGTCAGCAGGTGGCGCGCCAGGTTGCGGCTGGCGATCAGGGCCAGGCCCCAGAGCTTGCGCGCCTCCCAGTAGCGGTCGTAGCTGGCATTGATGCGAAAGCCCAGGAAGATGGCCAGCGACACGCCCATCAGCGAGATCGCGCCGGCGTTCAGCGGCACCTTCCACTGCCACAGCCGGCCATGGGCCCAGGCCACGGCCATGGCAATGGCCAGCACCGCCAGCTGCTGCGGCAGGATGCGACCCAGCAGCGAGCCGCGGCGCACGAACAGCAGGTGCAGCCAGTGCGGGCGCGGGCGGACGATCATGCGGCAGCCCGCCGGCGCCGGGGCGCGGCGCTCACATGCGTTGGCCGGCGATGGCCCGCTGGTGCCAGGCGAAGGCCTCGCCCAGCAGATGCGGCGTGTGCTTGCCCGGCGAGGCCGCCAGCGCACGCTCGAAATAGTCCTGCAGGGCCGGCCGGAAGTCGGGGTGGGCGCAGTGCGCGATCACCGTCCGTGCGCGCTGCTTGGGCGACAGGCCGCGCAGATCGGCCAGGCCCTGCTCGGTGACCAGGACCTGCACATCGTGCTCGGTGTGGTCCACATGCGAGACCATCGGCACGATGCAGCTGAGCGCACCGCCCTTGGCGGTGGACGGCGTCATGAAGATCGACAGGTAGGCATTGCGCGCGAAGTCGCCCGAGCCGCCGATGCCGTTCATGATCGCCGTGCCGTTGATGTGGGTGGAGTTGACGTTGCCGTAGAGGTCGGCCTCGATCATGCCGTTCATCGCGATCACGCCCAGGCGGCGGATCAGCTCCGGATGGTTGCTGATCTCCTGCGGCCGCAGCACGATGCGCTGGCGGTAGCGCTCCAGATCGGCATGCAGGCGCTGCTGGCCCTCGGGCGACAGCGACAGCGCGGTGGCCGAGGCCGAGCGCAGCCGGCCGCTGGCCAGCAGGTCCAGCATGCCGTCCTGCAGCACCTCGGTGTAGGCCGTCAGTTCCTCGAACGGCCCGTCGGCCAGGCCGGCCAGCACGGCATTGGCGATGTTGCCAACGCCCGATTGCAGCGGCAGCAGCTCGCGTGGCAGGCGGCCGGCCTTCACCTCCTGCTGCAGGAAGTCGAGGATGTGGCCGGCGATGCGGCGCGAGGCTTCATCGGGCGGCGCGAAGCGGCTGTTGCGGTCGGCGTCGTCGGTTTCGACCACCGCCACCACCTTGGCCGGATCGACCCTCAGCCAGGGCTCGCCGATGCGCTGCTCGGGCCGCAGCAGCGGGATCGGCTGGCGCAGCGGCGGGCGCTGGGTGCCGTAGTAGACGTCGTGCATGCCCATCAGCGCCGCCGGATGGTGGCGGTTGACCTCCAGGATCACGCGATCGGCCTGCTCCAGCCAGGTCTTGTTGTTGCCGATCGAGGTGGCCGGCAGCAATCGGCCATCCTCCAGCACCGCGGCCACCTCGACCACGGCCACGTCGAGCCGGCCGAGAAAGCCGAACCACACATGCTGGGCCACATGCGACAGGTGGATGTCGATGTATTCCATGCGGCCAGCATTGATGCGCTGGCGGCACACCGGATCGCTCTGGTAGGGCAGGCGCAGCTCGATGCCGTCGACCTGGGCCAGGGCACCATCCAGCTCGGGCGCGGTGGATGCGCCGGTCCAGACGCTGACGCGAAAGGGCTGGCCGGCCGTGGCCGCGGCCTGCATGCGCCGCGCCAGCGCCTGCGGCACGCGCTTGGGATAGCCGGCGCCGGTGAAGCCGCTCATCGCCACATGCTCGCCGGGGCGGATCAGCGCCGCGGCCTCGTCGGCGCTGCAGATGCGCCGCGCCAGCAACGGGCACAGCACGCGGCTGGAACGGTCCAAGGGGATGGCGGCGTCGCGCAGATCGTCGGGGCTGGGCATGCGCCCCACTCTAGGCAGGACGGCGGCCGACCACAAACGAGCTGTTCTGTGCCGACGCATTAGCATGGCTAACCCATCACCATGGCCCACGACCGCCCACCCCCGTTGCAGTTGCTGCGCAGCTTTGCGCTGGCGGCCGAGCACCTGAGCTTCAAGCAGGCCGCCGCCGCCCTGCATGTCACGCCGGCCGCGGTGAGCCAGCAGATCAAGGCGCTGGAGCAGCAGCTGGGCCTGGCGCTGTTCCAGCGCCTGACACGCTCGCTGGCACTGACCGAGGCCGGCGCCGAGCTGCAGGCGGCGCTGGCCGCGCCGCTGGCGCAGATCGAGCTGGCGCTGGCCCGCAGCCGCCAGCGCGCCCGGCGCCAGCGGGGTGCCGCCATGCCCCAGCCGCTGTGGCTGGATGCACCGCCCAGCCTGGCCAGCCACTGGCTGCTGCCGCGGCTGCCGCAGTTCGAGGCCGCCCACCCGGGCTGCCGGGTGCGGCTGTCGGCACGTGCCGAGATGGTCGGGCCCGACGGCGCCCTGCCCTGGCACAGCGCCGCCGGCCGCGGCTGCGCCGTGGCCCTGCGCTACGGCCCGGCCGAGCGCCTGGGCGCCGACATGCAGCCGCTGCTGCGGCCCGACTACCTGCCGGTGTGCACGCCGGCGCTGGCCGCGCGGCTGCGCACGCCACGCGACCTGGCGGGCCAGGTGCTGATCGTCGACGACACGCTGGCCGGCGCCGGCCGCCGCGGCGCGCCCTGGGGCTGGCCGCAGTGGCAGCGCGCGGCCCATGTGCGCCTGCCGGCGGCCCAGGCCACGCGCCACTACTCCAGTGCCCAGCTGGCCATCGAGGCCGCGCTGGCCGGCCAGGGCGTGGCCCTGGTGGCCCGGCCCTGGGTGCAGGCCCAGCTGGGTGCCGGCAGCCTGGTGGCGCCGCTGGCCACGCGCCTGGCCTCGCCCTACCTGTACGGCCTGGCGCTCAACCCGGCGCTGGCCGAGCGCCCCGAGGTGCAGGCGCTGCGCGACTGGCTGCTGCAGCAGGCCGCGGCCGGCTGATCAGTGCACGGTGCGGCCGAAGCTGAACTGGCCTTCGACCAGGGTCACCGGCACCACGTCCTTGGGACCGAAGCGGCCCTGCAGGATCAGCTTGGACAGCGGGTTCTCGATGCGCGCCTGGATCGCGCGCTTCAGCGGCCGGGCGCCGAACACCGGGTCGAAACCGACCTTGGCGATCTCGGCCAGGGCCTCGGCCGACACGTCCAGGCCGATGTCCATGCGCGCCAGCCGGGCTTCCAGGGCCTTCAGCTGGATGCGGGCGATGTCCTGGATGTTGGACTCGTCCAGCGCATGGAAGACCACGGTCTCGTCGATGCGGTTCAGGAACTCGGGGCGGAAGTGCTGCTTGACCTCGGCCCAGACCGCATCCTTGATCAGCTCGCTGGACTGGCCGGCCATCTGCATGATCAGCTGCGAGCCCAGGTTGCTGGTCATCACGATGACCGCATTCTTGAAGTCCACGGTGCGGCCCTGGCCGTCGGTCAATCGGCCGTCGTCCAGCACCTGCAGCAGCACGTTGAACACGTCCGGATGCGCCTTCTCTACCTCGTCGAGCAGGATCACGCTGTAGGGCTTGCGGCGCACGGCCTCGGTCAGCGTGCCGCCTTCCTCGTAGCCCACATAGCCGGGGGGCGCGCCGATCAGGCGGCTGACCGAATGCTTCTCCATGAACTCGCTCATGTCGATGCGCACCATGTGGTCGTCGCTGTCGAACAGGAAGCCGGCCAGGGCCTTGCACAGCTCGGTCTTGCCGACGCCGGTGGGGCCGAGGAACAGGAACGAGCCCAGCGGCCGGTTCGGATCGCTCAGGCCGGCGCGTGAACGCCGGATGGCATCGGCCACCGCCACGATGGCCTCGTGCTGGCCGACCACGCGCTGGTGCAGCTTGTCTTCCATCTGCAGCAGCTTGTCGCGCTCGCCCTGCATCAGCTTGGCCACCGGAATGCCGGTGGCGCGCGCCACCACCTCGGCGATCTCTTCGGCGCCGACCATGGTGCGCAGCAACTGGGCACGGCCGCCGTCCTTCTTGCCGGCCTCCTTGGCCTGGGCTTCCTTGAGGCGCTTCTCCAGCTCGGGCAGCTTGCCGTACTGCAGCTCGGCCACCTTGTTGAAGTCGCCCTTGCGCTTGAGTTCCTCGATCTGGAAGCGGGTGCGGTCGATCTCTTCCTTGACATGGGCCGAGCCCTGGGCCTGGGCCTTCTCGGCCTTCCAGATCTCCTCCAGGTCGGCGTATTCACGCTCCAGCTTGACGATCTCGTCGGCGATCAGGCCCAGGCGCTTGATCGAGGCCTCGTCGGTCTCTTTCTTCACCGCCTCGCGCTCGATCTTCAGCTGGATCAGCCGGCGGTCCAGCTTGTCCATGGCCTCGGGCTTGGAGTCGATCTCGATCTTGATCTTGGCCGCAGCCTCGTCGATCAGGTCGATGGCCTTGTCGGGCAGGAAGCGGTCGGTGATGTAGCGGTGGCTCAGCTCGGCCGCGGCGACGATGGCCGGGTCGGTGATCTCCACGCCATGGTGCACCTCGTACTTCTCCTGCAGGCCGCGCAGGATGGCGATCGTCGCCTCGACCGTGGGCTCGTCCACCAGCACCTTCTGGAAGCGGCGCTCCAGCGCAGCGTCCTTCTCGATGTACTTGCGGTACTCGTCCAGCGTGGTCGCGCCGATGCAGTGCAGCTCGCCACGCGCCAGCGCGGGCTTGAGCATGTTGCCGGCGTCCATCGCGCCCTCGGCCTTGCCGGCGCCGACCATGGTGTGCAGCTCGTCGATGAACAGGATGATGCGGCCCTCGTCCTGGGCCACCTCCTTGAGCACGGCCTTCAGCCGCTCCTCGAACTCGCCGCGGTACTTGGCGCCGGCCAAGAGGCCGGCCATGTCCAGCACCAGCACCTTCTTGTCCTTCAGCGTATCGGGCACCTCGCCGGCGACGATGCGCTGGGCCAGGCCCTCGACGATGGCGGTCTTGCCCACGCCGGGCTCGCCGATCAGCACCGGGTTGTTCTTGCTGCGCCGCTGCAGCACCTGGATGGCGCGGCGGATCTCGTCGTCGCGGCCGATCACCGGGTCGAGCTTGCCGGCGCGGGCGCGCTCGGTCAGGTCCAGCGTGTACTTCTTCAGCGCCTCGCGCTGGCCCTCGGACTCGGCCGAGTCCACCGTCTGGCCGCCACGCACCGCGGTGATGGCGGCTTCCAGCGCCTTGCGCGTCAGGCCGTGGCCGCGGGCGATGCCGCCCAGGTCGCTCTTGCTGTCGGCCAGGGCCAGCAGGAACATCTCACTCGCGATGAACTGGTCGCCACGCTGGCCGGCCTCCTTCTCGGCGGCCTGCAGCAGCTGCACCAGGTCACGGCCGACCTGCACGCCCGAGCCGCCCTGCACGCTGGGCAGGCCGTTGATGGCCGTGTCCATGGCCGTCTTCAGCGCCGCGGTGTTGGCGCCGGCGCGGTCCAGCAAGGCCTTGGGGCCGTCGGGCTGGGCCAGCATCGCGGCCAGCACATGGCTGGGCTCGATGTAGGGGTTGTCGCGGGCCACCGCGAGGCTTTGCGCCTCCTGCAGGGCTTGCTGGAAGGCGGTGGTGAGTTTGTCGACACGCATGGGCTGGTTCCTCCGATTGCGCTCTGACGTGAGGATAGGCCGGGGCGTTTCAAGCCCCGGCCGGCGCCCGGTGCGGCCGACTTGCGCTGGGTCAATGCGCCCGCTGGGCCACGTCCCGCACCCGCGCCAGCGGCGTGAACAGCGCCGCCGCCAGCGCCAGCAGGGCCACCGCGCCACCGGCCAGCTGGAACACCAGGGCCACCGGCTGGCCGCGCATCAGCCAGCCGGTCAGGCCCGCCGACAGCGGCACCAGGCCCATGAAGATGGCCATGAACACGCCCATCGCCCGGCCCAGCAGGTGGGCCGGCACACGCTGCTGCATCCAGGTGTAGACGGCCACCTGCATCATGCCGCCGAGCACGCCGATCAGCAGCAGCAGGCCCTGGGCCTGCCACAGCGCCTGCACCCGGCCCATGGGCAGGAACAGCAGGCCCACCACCAGGTCCACCGCCAGCAGGCTGCGGCCCAGCGTGCCCCAGCGCAGGCCGGGCCGGGCCCCGGCCAGGCCCATGCCGGCCAGCGAGCCCAGGCCATGGGCGGCGAGCATGGCGCCAAAGGCCCCGGCGCCGAAGTCGGCGCGGCTGGCCGCCAGCAGCGGCACCGCCACCTGCACCGGCCCGCCGATCAGCACCGCCACCGCCGACCAGTACAGCAGGCACAGGCGCAGCTCGGCATCGGCCCAGAAGGCCTGCAGGCCCTGCCGCAGCGAGGCCAGCACCGGCGTGGTGGACGCGGCCGCGGCCGCCGGCCGCAGTGGGCGCACCTGCGACAGCGTCCAGGCCGACAGCGCAAAGCTGGCCGCATCCAGCGCAAAGGCCAGGCCGAGGTCGGCCGACGGGCCGGCGGCGGCCGACCCGCCCTGCGGCCCCAGCACCACGATCAGCCCGCCGGCCAGCAGCGGGCCGACGAAGAAGCTGAGCTGGCGCAGCCCCATCATCAGCCCGTTGGCAGGGGCCAGCAGGGCCGGGGCCACGGTCTGCGGCAGCATCGCCGTCGCCGCCGGGATGCCATAGGCGCTGGCCACGCCCAGGCCCAGGGCCAGCAGGCACAGCAGGGCCGGCGTCAGCGCACCGCTCCACACCAGGGCCGCCAGCGTGGCCAGCAGCAGGGTGCAGGCATGCTTGCTCCACATCAGCACGCGCTGCGCGCCGTGGCGGTCGACGATGGCGCCGCCCACCAGGATCAGCACCGCGCGTGGCGCACCCACCAGGGCCAGCACGGTGCCGACCAGGGCCGCGTCGCCGCCCAGGCGCATCGCCGCCCAGGGCAGGGCCAGCAGGCTGAACTGGTCGCCCAGCAGCGAGATCAGCGAGCCGGCCATCAGCCAGCGCAGATTGCGGTCGGCGGTGAGGCGCGGGGCTGGCGTCGCTGCTGGCGCGGCGGGCGGGGATGGCTGGGGTGGCTTCGGGGTGTCAGGCGGGCGCATGTCGGTTCTCCGGCAGTGGGCGCGGCCCGGCGGGGCCACGCATGGCGCGCACTGTCCAGCCTGACGTTGCGTGAGGGTCAAGCCCCCGTGTCGCCGCCGTCGGCGGCTGCCGCGCCACGCGCCGCCTGCACCAGAAAGTCCAGCACCGAGGCGTTGAGCTGGGCGCCGGCGCGCAGGCCGGGCTCCTGGTCGTAGGCGCGGGCCAGGCGCTGCGCCAGCGCCCAGGCGGCGGCCGGCGGCTCGGCAGGCATGGCGCTGCGGCCGGCAAAGCCCTGCGCCAGCAGCCGCAGCCAGCGCCCGGCCAGCCGGCGGCCGGTGGCGGACTGCGGCGCCAGGCCACGCGCCTGGGCGGCGGCCACGGCGCGCTGCAGCGCACGCAGCGGCGCCTCGCCGGGCGGCACCAGGCCGGCCAGCTCGGCCTGGCTGAAGTGGCGCTGCCACAGCGCCATGCGTTGCTGGCTGGCCCGGGCCACATAGTCCACCAGGTCCAGGCCCGAGCGCGGCCCGGTGGCGCCACGCACCGCCGGCTCGCGCACCATGGCCTGGCCCCAGCGCGCCATCAGCTCGAAGTCGCCGTCCAGCCAGCGGTGCATCAGCACCATCCAGCGCTGGGTGTCGGCCTGCACCTGGGCATCGTCGACCGGCAGGCCGGCTTCCAGCGCCCGCTGCAGCGAGGCCACCAGCGCCGGCCACTGCGCCGCCACCCGCGGCCAGCCGCCGACGATGCGGCGGATCTCGGCCGGGCTGAAGTAGCGCGCATAGGTGCCCATCAGCGACAGCGTGGCCAGCCAGTCCTCCACCTCGGGCTGGCCGCCGCGGCCCAGCACCTCGTCGATCAGCTGCAGGCGCTCGTGCAGCAGCCGGGTCTGGGCCATCTGGTGCTCCAGCGCACGCAGCTGGCGCGCGACGATGGCCGGCAGGTCCGAGCCGTCGCCGGCCAGCAGGGCGCCGATCTGCGCCAGTGGCACGCCCAGCGAGCGCAGCGACTGGATGGCATGCAGCCGGGCCACGTCGGCCGCGCCATACAGCCGGTAGCCGGCCTCCGAGCGGCAGGACGGCACCAGCAGGCCGATCTGGTCGTAGTGGTGCAGCGCACGCACCGTCAGTCCGCTGCGCCGGGCCAGCTCCCCCACCTTCAGCGCCATGCCCACCTCCCGTTGTTGTGCCGGCCGGTCCGCATCATCGCCGCCGCGCGGGTCCCCCACGCCCGGGGGCGGGGCGGCGGCGCCTGGTTTCTACAATGCCGGCCGTGGACATCCATCAAATGCAGGTTCGCTACGACGCGAACGCCGACCGCATCCTGTGGCAGGTGCGCACCCGCAGCGGCGAGCTGTTTGCCAGCTGGCTGACGCGGCGCATGCTGCTGCGGCTGTGGGCGCCGTTCACCAAGCTGGTCACCAGCTCGGACATCGCCACCCAGGTGGCGCCCACGGCCACTGTGCTGCCCGAGGCGCGCGAGATGCTGACCCAGGTGGCGCGCGAGCGGCCCCTGCCCTCGGCCGATTTCAAGACCCCGTTCAATCCCCAGCCCGCGGCCCAGCCGCTGGGCGCCGAGCCGCTGCTGCCCAGCACGATCGACCTGGGGCCCGGCGCCAACGGCCGCGGCCTGATGATCCGGCTGCGCGAGGCCAATGGCCGCAGCTTCGAGCTGAAGCTCAACGACGACCTGGCGACGGCGCTGATGCGCCTGCTGGAAAAGGCCCTGGCCGCGGCCGACTGGGGCCTGGCCCTCGCCGCGCCGCCGGACGGCGCCGCGGCCGCCGCACCGGCGCCCCGGTCGGCGCTGAACTGAGCGCCGCAGCGCCGCGGCCCGGCGCTACAGCGTGCCGCCCAGCGCGTGGTAGTGGCTGGCCTGGTAGGTCAGCGGCGCGCCATCGGCCAGTTGCAGCGACAGCACGCGGCCGATCAGCAGCCGGTGGTCACCGCCGTCGTGCACGGTCTCGGCCGCGCATTCGAACACCGCCAGCGCATCCGGCAGCACCGGCGCGCCATGGCGGCCGTCCAGCCAGTCGCCATCGGCGAACTTGTCCGGCTCGGGCGAAGCAAAGCGCCGCGCCAGCGGTAGGTGCTCGACCGCCAGCACATTCACCGCCCAGTGCGTGGCCGCCTCGAAGGCCGGCAGCAGCGCGCTGGCGCGGCGCAGGCTCCACAGCACCAGCGGCGGCTCCAGCGACAGCGCGGCAAACGAATTGACCGTCAGCCCCAGCGGCACGCCCACGGCGTCGCGGCAGCTGACGATGGCCACGCCGGTGGCATAGCGACCCAGCGCACGGCGCAGCGCGGCCGGTGTCGGCAGTTCGGCGCCGGCCAGGGGGTGCATCGGCGCGTTCACGCCGCAGCGCCTTGGGCGTTGCCTGCAGCGATGCCCCAGCGCGCCAGCGCCGCATCGTCGCTGACGCGGGCATCGACCCACTGCGCGCCGGCGGCCGTGGTCTCCTTCTTCCAGAACGGCGCCTGGGTCTTCAGGTAGTCCATCAGGAACTCGCAGGCCTGGAAGCTGCTGCCGCGGTGGGCCGAGGACACCACCACCAGCACGATCTGCTCGCCCGGCTGCAGCGGCCCGACGCGGTGCACCACCCGCGCGGCGCGGATGTCGAAGCGGCGCAGCGCCTCGTCGATCATGGCCTCGATGGCACGCTCGGTCATGCCGGGGTAATGCTCCAGCTCCATCGCGCTGACTTCGCCGACGCCACCGCCGTTGCGATCGCGCACGGTGCCGACGAAACTGGTCACCGCACCCACGCCGCCGTCGCCGGCGCGCAGCGCCGCCACCTCGGTGGACAGGTCGAAATCCTCGGTCTGGATGCGCACGCGCGGCACGGAACTCATGCCGCGGATTGTCGCACCCGGCCCATGGCCCGCCCTGTCGCGGGGGCGCTGGCGGGGGGCGCTGCACTCAGGACGGGTTACGCCGCGCTTTCAAGGTCTGGCCGAAGGCGGCCAGCGTGGCGCGGGCCGCGGCCAGCACCTCGGCCTCGTAGCGCGCCGGGTCGGCATTCAACCGGTACTCGCCGGCGGCGCTGTTGCTGCCCAGCAGGCCCAGGGCGCGGCCGATGCCGCCGGTGTTGTCGGCGCTCTTGGCCACCGTCTCCACGCTCAGCAGATCGGCCGGCAGCAGCAGGTGGCGGTCCAGGCGCAGGCGCGCGGCCTCGCGCTCGCGGCGGAAGGTGAAGCGCGTGACATCGCGCGCCAGCCGCGGCAGCGGCTCGACCTTGACCGAGGCGCCACCCGACAGGATGCCGCCCGAGGTCTTGACGATGGCCAGCGGCACGGTGATGCGCAGCTTCAGCAGATGCGCGTCCAGCGCCTTGGCCAGGCCCCATTCGGCCCAGCGTGCCGCCGTGCTGTTGCCGCCCAGCAGGCTGCCCATCGAGCGGTACTGCTCGCCGCGTGGATCGGGGTCTCGGTTGGACTGCATGAAGCTCTCTTCGTCGTCGCTGTCGAAGACCACCGGCAGATCGGCCGGGCTGTAGACCCAGCCTCCATAACCGCTGAACTTCTCGTCTTCCACCGGCGAGGGCTTGCCGGCCTCTTTGAGCTTGGCCCAGTCGGGCTGGGCCGCCAGCTGCTCGTGCGGCACCAGTTCCAGGCCGGCGGCCTGCACCGTGCGCAGCAGCTCCTGGTACACGGCCTCGGTGATGCGCTGGTACTGCTCGGCGCCGGGCCCGGCCAGGCGCACCGCCGCCTTGGCCGAGGCGCCGCCGCCAAAGCCGCCGGACACCGCGCTGCCGTCCTGGCGGTCGATGAACTGCAGCACCACCTGGGTGATGGCCACGCGCTTGACACCATCGAGCATGCGGCCGTTGTCGACGGCCACGGCCGGGGTCTGGGCCTGGGCCTGCACCGCCTGCAGGCTCAGCGCCGCCAGCAGGGCCTGCAGCAGCAACAGGGCGAGGACACGGCGCCGTCTGGAGGACAAGGACAGGGGCAAGGGCATGGTCGGACTCCGGGCCGGTGACGGCCAAATCTCAGCGGTGCGCAGCGGTGCGCAACGAGGAGGGATGCGCTGTTACGCCGCGCCGCGGTGGCAAACGGCTCGCCGGCTACACTCGCCGCCGATGACCGCCGCCCAACCGCTCGCCAGCACCGCCGACGCCCGCGTCGCCGTGTGGCCGGGCCTGGCCGCGGTCAAACGCGAGAAACAGCAGTTGCTCGTCTGACCGGGGCGGCTGCTGCCGTCGTCGGACGAGCGACGACGGCGGCCCGCGCTTCAGCTCCCCCCCCTCCCTCCCGAAGCCCGGCCCTGCCACGGCGCTTGCCCGACCGGTGTCTTCAACCGGTCTGTTGCTGGAGTGTGGGATGCAGGATCAATGCAACTGGAACGGCCGCTTCGACGGCCTGTGGCTGCCGCTGGTGACGCCGTTCGAGGGCGCGGCCGCCGAGCGGCTGGACCCCGGCGCGCTGGCGCGACTGGTGCGGCAGCTGGCGGCGCAGGGCGTGGCCGGCTTCGTGGCCTGCGGCAGCACCGGCGAGGCGGCGATGCTGTCGGCCGACGAGCAGCAGGCCCTGCTGGCCACGGTGGTGCAGGCCGCCGCCGGCCTGCCGGTGCTGATGGGCTTGTCGGGCTTGTCGGGCGTGCGCCCCGAGGCCGTGGCCGCGCGGGCGCGCCAGCTGGCCGATTCGGCCACGCCGCCGCAGGGCTGGCTGCTGGCGCCGCCGGCCTATGTGCGGCCCTCGCAGTCGGCCCTGGTCGACTGGTATCAGCAGGTGGCCGAGGCCACGCCGCTGCCGCTGGTGGCCTACGACATCCCGGCGCGCTGCGGCGTGCGCCTGCAGCCGGCCACGCTGCTGGCGCTGGCCGAGCATCCGCGCATCGTCGCGGTCAAGGACTGCAGCGGCGACCGCGCGGCGGCCGAGGCCATCCTGTGCGACGGCCGCCTGGCCCTGCTGGCCGGCAACGACGACGAACTGTTCGACCAGCTGGCGCGTGGCGCGGTGGGCGCCATCACCGCCAGCGCCCACCTGGGCACGGCCCATTTCGTGCGCCTGCTGCGGCTGCTGCGCGAGGACGGCGGCAGCCTGGCCGAGGCGCGGGCGCTGTGGCGCCGGCTGGCGCCGCTGACCGCAGCGGCCTTTGCCGAGCCCAATCCGGCGGTGATCAAGGGCGCGCTGGCGGCCCAGGGCTGGCTGCAGAACCGGCTGCGCGCGCCGATGGCGCCGGCCCAGGCCGCATCGGTGCAGGTCGTGCTGCAGGCGCTGCAGCGGCTGGAGGGCCTCAGCCCCCGGTGACCGGCGGGAAGAAGGCCACCTCGGCGCCGGCCGTCAGCGGGCTGGCCTCGTCGGCCATGACCTGGTTCAGCGCGCAGCGCAGCGCGCGGCCGCGGGCCAGGGCTTCGGCATGGCGGCCGCCGCGGGCGATCAGCGCATCGCGCAGGCCACCCAGGGTGCTGCCAGCGGCCAGGGTCACGCTCTCGCTGGCGCCCAGGGCCTCGCGCAGCGAGGCGAAATAGCGCACGCTGACGCTGACCGTGGCGGTGGTGGGCAGGGCTTCGCTCATCGCCTCAGGCTCCGATCAGTGCGGCCAGCAGCAGCAGGCGCACGCTGTCGCCACGCTGCACCGCCTGGTTGGCCGGCAGGTCGATCAGGCCGTCGGCCCACACGGCCGAGGTCAGCACGCCCGAGCTCTGGTTGGGGAACAGTTCGACGCCGCCGCTGTCGTTGAAGCGGGCGCGCAGGAACTCGCGCCGCCGGTCGGGCTTGGGCCAGTCGAAATCGGCGCGCACCTCCACCGAGCGTGGCAAGGTGGCCGGGCAGCCCTGGATGGCGCGCAGCACCGGCGCCACGGCCAGCAGACAGGTGACGAAGCTGGACACCGGATTGCCCGGCAGGCCCATGAACAGCGCCTCGCCTCGGACGTCGGTGGCCGCACCACTGGACGCATCACCACCCTCGCGCCGCACGGCGCCAAACACCAGCGGCTTGCCCGGCTTCATCGCCACCTGCCAGGCCTCCAGCCAGCCCTCGGCCTGCAGCGCCGGCTTGATGTGGTCTTCTTCGCCGACCGAAACACCGCCCGAGGTCAGGATCAGGTCGTTGGCCTGGGCCGCCTGGCGCAGCGCGGCGCGGGTGGCGGCCAGGTTGTCGGGCACGATGCCCAGGTCCTGCACCTCGCAGCCGGCGGCCTGCAGCAGGCCACGCAGCGTGAAGCGGTTGCTGTTGTAGATGGCGCCGGGCTTCAGCGGCTCGCCGGGCATCACCAGTTCGTCGCCGGTGGAAAACAGCGCCACGCGCGGACGCCGCCGCACCGTCAGCCGAGAGGCGCCGACCGAGGCCGCCAGGCCCAGGGCCTGGGGCGTCAGCCGCTGGCCGACCTGCAGCACCTCGGCGCCCAGCATCACATCCTCGCCGCGGCGGCGGATCCACTGGCCGGCCTGGGGCTGGATGTTGACGCGCACCTGGCCCAGGCCCAGGCCATCGTCGGCGGCCACGGCCTCGCACTGCTCCTGCATCACCACCGCATCGCCGCCGGGCGGGATCTGGCCGCCGGTGAAGATGCGCGCGGCCGTGCCCGGCTGCAGCGGCGCTCCCACATGGCCGGCCGGGATGCGCTGGCTGACCGGCAGCAGCGTGCCCTCGGCCGGCACGTCGGCGGCGCGCAGCACATAGCCGTCCATCGAGGTGTTGTCAGCCGGCGGCACATCGAGCGCGCTGACCACCGGCCGCGCCAGGATGCGGCCCAGCGCATCGAAGGTGTCGAGCTTCTCGACCTCGGCGATGACGCGGTCCTGGGCCACGGCCAGCAGGCGCTGCAAGGCCTCGTCCAGGCTCAGCAGCTGGGAACGTGCGGGATTAGCGGACATGCATTTCGGGCCGGTAGTCGTAGCGCTCGCCAGTGTCCATCAGCCACGAAGCCAGGGCCTGCGGCGCGGACAAGGCAAACACCGGGCGCTGGGTGAGCTCGGGCAGGCGGTCGGCATAGTCGGTGGCCACGGCGACGACGAAGGGATCGTGCGGATACAGCGGCGGCTGGCCCAGCGCATCGCGCCAGACCTCGACCTTGTGCAGGTCGGCATGCTTGAAGCCCTCGACCAGCAGCCAGTCGCAGGGCGAGAGCTCGGCGATCAGCTGATGCACCGAGGGCAGGCCCTCGGTGTCGAACTCGCGCAGCAGGGCCAGGCGGTGGGCCGAGGCGATCAGCACCTCGCTGGCGCCGGCCTCGCGGTGGCGGTGGCTGTCCTTGCCCGGATGGTCGATGTCGAAGCGCTTGTGCGCATGCTTGATGACGCTGACACGCTGGCCGGCCTGGCGCAGCGCCACGATCAGCTGCTCGACCAGGGTGGTCTTGCCCACGCCCGAAGGCCCGCAGAAGCCGATGACCTTCATGGCGGATCAGTCAGCCCGCATGCTGGGTGATGTAGGTCTTGACCACCGC
>JAGOPK010000040.1 GCA_017992055.1 Burkholderiaceae bacterium | reverse complement strand
AAGTCCGCGCTGTCGCTGGTCACCACGAAGCCGTGCGCAAAGCCGGCCGGAATCCACAGCTGCCGGTGGTTGCTCTCGCTCAGCTCCACGCCCACCCACTGCCCGAAGGTCGGCGAGCTCTTGCGGATGTCCACCGCCACGTCGAACACCGCGCCACGCGTCACCCGCACCAGCTTGCCCTGCGCCTGCTGCAACTGGTAGTGCAGGCCCCGCAGCACGCCCCGGGTCGAGCGCGAATGGTTGTCCTGCACGAACTCGATGTGCCGGCCCACCGCTTCGTCGAACACGCGCTGGTTGAAGCTTTCCATGAAGAAGCCGCGCTCGTCGCCGAACACCTTCGGCTCCAGGATCAGCACGCCGTCCAACTTTGTCTTCGTGACATTCATCCCCGGTACTCCTCGCGCAGCAGGCGCAGCAGGTACTGGCCGTAGCCGTTCTTCTTGAGCGGTGCGGCCAGCTTCTCGACCTGGGCCGCGTCGATGAAGCCCGCGCGCCAGGCGATCTCCTCGGGGCAGGCGATCTTCAGGCCCTGGCGCTGCTCCAGCGTGGCGATGAACTGGCCGGCCTCCAGCAGGCTTTCGTGCGTGCCGGTGTCCAGCCATGCATAGCCGCGCTTCATGATCTGCACGTTCAGGGTGCCCTGCTCCAGGTAGGCCTGGTTGACGGCCGTGATCTCCAGCTCGCCGCGCGCGCTGGGCTTGACGGCCTTGGCGATGTCCACGACCTGCTGGTCGTAGAAGTACAGGCCGGTGACGGCGTAGCTGCTCTTGGGCTGGGCGGGCTTCTCTTCGATGCTCACCGCGCGGCCGGCCTTGTCGAACTCCACGACGCCGTAGCGCTCGGGGTCGTGCACGTGGTAGGCGAAGACGGTGGCGCCGCTGGGCTGCGCGTCGGCCGCGCCCAGCAGCTGCTGCAGGTCGTGGCCGTAGAAGATGTTGTCACCCAGCACCAGCGCACTGGGAGCACCGGCCAGGAACTGCTCGCCGATGATGAAGGCCTGGGCCAGCCCGTCCGGGCTGGGCTGCACGGCGTACTGCAGGTTCATGCCCCACTGGCTGCCGTCGCCCAGCAGTTGCTGGAAGCGCGGCGTGTCCTGCGGCGTGCTGATGATGAGCACGTCGCGCATACCGCCGAGCATCAGCGTGCTCAGCGGGTAATACACCATCGGCTTGTCGTAGACCGGCAGCAGCTGCTTGCTGATGGCCAGCGTGGCCGGATGCAGGCGCGTGCCGGAGCCTCCGGCGAGGATGATGCCTTTTCTGTTTTGGGTCATCGTTGGCTTCCTGGAAAGAGGGACGGACGGTCAATCCGCGCAGGTGGCTGCGATGGATGGGTGTTCGGCCGACCGTCAGAGGGTTTCGGCCAGCATGCGGGCCACGCCCGCCTGCCAGTGCGGCAGTTCGATGCCGAAGGTGCTGCGGATGCGGGAGGTGTCCAGGCGCGAGTTGTGCGGCCGCCTGGCCGGCGTGGGGAAGGCGCTGGTGGGCACCGCTTCCACCGCGTCGGGCGTGGTCTTGAGTTCGACGCCGCGGCGCAGCGCCTCCTCGACGACGAAGCGCGCATAGCCGTTCCAGTTGGTCGTGCCGCCGGCCACCAGGTGGTACAGGCCCGACTTCGTCGGATCGCGCAACGTCTCGCGGATGGCCAGCGCCGTGACGTCGGCCAGCAGTTCGGCGCCGGTGGGCGCACCCCACTGGTCGTCGATGACCGTCAAGCGCTCCCGCTCCTTGGCCAAACGCAGCATGGTCTTGGCGAAGTTGCCGCCGCGTGCGGCGTAGACCCAACTGGTGCGAAAGATCAGGTGCCGCTCGCAGTGGCCGGCCACGAGTTGCTCGCCTTCGAGCTTGGTGGCGCCGTAGACCGACAGCGGGCCGGTGGCGTCGTCCTCGCGCCAGGGCGTCTCGCCGCTGCCGTCGAAGACGTAGTCGGTAGAGTAATGGACCATCAGCGCGCCCAGCTTCTGCGCGGCCTGGGCCACGACGCCGGGGGCGGTGGCGTTGAGGGCGCGGGCGAAGTCAGGTTCGCTCTCGGCCTTGTCCACGGCCGTGTGGGCCGCGGCATTGACGATGACGTCGGGGCGCACGGCCTCCACCGTGGCGGCCAGCGCCTCGGGGCGGCTGAAGTCGCCGTGCAGCTCGGTGCTGTCGAAGTCCAGCGCGACCAGCTCGCCCAGCGGCGCCAGGCTGCGCTGCAGCTCCCAGCCGACCTGTCCGCCCTTGCCGAAGAGCAGGACCTTCATGCCGCCGCCTTCGGCTGCTCTCCGTACTGCTTGGCCACCCAGTCGCGGTAGCCGCCGCTTTGCACGTTGCGCACCCATTCCTGGTTGGCCAGGTACCACTCCACCGTCTTGCGGATGCCGGTGTCGAAGGTCTCGGCCGGCTTCCAGCCCAGCTCGCGCTCGAGCTTGCGCGCGTCGATGGCGTAGCGGCGGTCGTGGCCGGGGCGGTCGGTGACGTAGGTGATCTGCTCGGCGTAGGCCTTGCCGTCGGCGCGGGGGTGCAGCTCGTCCAGCAGCGCGCAGACGGTCTTGACGATCTCGATGTTGGGCTTCTCGTTCCAGCCGCCCACGTTGTAGGTCTCGCCCAGCTGGCCGGCCTCCAGCACGCGGCGGATGGCGCTGCAGTGGTCCTTCACATAGAGCCAATCGCGCACCTGCATGCCGTCGCCATACACCGGCAGCGGCTTGCCGGCCAGGGCGTTGACGATCATGAGCGGGATCAGCTTCTCGGGGAAGTGGAAGGGCCCGTAGTTGTTGGAGCAGTTGGTGGTCAGCACCGGCAGGCCGTAGGTGTGGTGCCAGGCGCGCACCAGGTGGTCGCTGGCGGCCTTGCTGGCCGAATACGGGCTGTTGGGCTCGTACTTGTTCTCTTCGGTGAAGGCCGGATCGGTGGCCGAGAGCGTGCCGTAGACCTCGTCGGTGGAGACGTGCAGGAAGCGGAAAGCCGACTTGCGCTCGGCCGGCATCTGGCTCCAGTAGCCGCGCACCGATTCGAGCAGGCGGAAGGTACCCAGCACGTTGGTCTGGATGAAGTCCTCGGGGCCGTGGATGGAGCGGTCCACATGCGACTCGGCGGCGAAGTTGACGACGGCGCGGGGCTGGTGCTCGGCCAGCAGGCGCTCGATGAGGGCGCTGTCGCCGATGTCGCCCTGCACGAAGACATGGCGCTTGTCGCCATCGAGCGAGGCGAGCGTCTGGAGGTTGCCTGCGTAGGTCAGCTTGTCGAGGTTGACGACCGGCTCGTCGGC
>JAGOPK010000033.1 GCA_017992055.1 Burkholderiaceae bacterium | reverse complement strand
GGTGGACTCGACCACGATGTCGGCGCCGACCTCGTCCCACTTCAGCTCGGCCGGGTTCTTCACCGCGGTCAGGCGGATCTTCTGGCCGTTGACGATCAGCGTCGTGCCGTCCACCGACACCTCGCCCGGGACGCCACCGGCGTCCGGCCGGCCGCCGAAGCGGCCGTGCACGCTGTCGTACTTCAGCATGTAGGCCAGGTAGTCGGGCTCCAGCAGGTCGTTGATGGCCACGACCTCGATGTCCTTGAAGTTGGCGATGGCGGCGCGGAACACCATGCGTCCGATGCGGCCGAAGCCGTTGATGCCGATGCGGAGTCTCATGCGAAGCGTGTGGGGCAAGGGATGTGGGAGGGGGGAAGGGACGCGGCGTCCAGCGCGGCCTGGGCCACGGCGGCCAGGTCGGGCAGCAGCAGGTCGGGGTGCTCGTCGGCAATCGGCCGGCCGGCGTTGTAGCCATGGGGCACGGCCCAGGCGCGCACGCCGGCCTGGCGGGCGGCGGCGATGTCGATGGCCGAGTCGCCGACATGGGCCATCGCGCCGCGGGCCACGCCCAGCGTGCCGGCCACATGCTGCAGCACGCTGGCATGGGGCTTTTGTTGCGGCAGCGAGTCGCCACCGATCACCAGCTCAAAGTGGTGCAGCAGGTCGTGGCTCTGCAGCAGGCGGCGGGCATGCACCCGCTCCTTGTTGGTCACGCAGGCCAGGCGCACCGCATGCTGGCGCAGCCGCAGCAAGGCCTGGCGGGCGCCGGCATAGGGCTGGCTGAGGCTGCCGCAGACCTGGGCGCAATGGGTGTCGAAGCGGGCCAGCACGGCGGTCTCGGCCGGCCGGCCTTCAGCCCCCAGGCCGTCCAGCACGGCGCGCATCAGCGCATGGGCGCCGCGGCCGATCAGGCCGGTGATGCGCTCCGCGGGCTGGGTCGGCAGGCCAAAGTCGGCCAGCGTGCGATTCACCGCCTCGGCCAGCTCGGCCGCGGTGTCGATCAGCGTGCCGTCCAGGTCGAAACTGACCAGAACCAGGGCCATGGCTCACTCCACCGCGGCCAGCTGCGCGCGCACCAGATCGGCCAGGGCCTGGGCACTGAAGCCGAAGTGCCGGAACAGCTCGGCGGCCGGCGCCGATTCGCCAAAGCCGTCGATGCCCAGCGCCGCGCTGCAGCCATAGCCGGCCCAGAAGCGCGACACACCGGCCTCGCAGCCGATGCGGGGCAGGCCCGGCGGCAGCACCGCATCGCGCCAGGCCCGCGGCTGGCGGTCGAAGACGCTGCTGCTGGGCATGGACACCAGGCGCACGGGCAGCCCCTGCTCGTCCAGCAGCAGCTGGGCCTGGCGCGCCAGCGCCACCTCGGAGCCGCTGGCGATGATCACCGCCCGGGCGCCGGCCCGGTCTTGCAGCACATAGGCGCCGCGGGCGATGGCCGCCAGCTGGCCCGCATCGCGCGGCTGGGCCGGCAGGGCCTGGCGCGACAGCAGCAGTGCGCTCGGCCGTCCGGCCGCTTGCACCGAGCAGGCCCAGGCGGTGGCGGTCTCCGCGGCATCGCAGGGGCGCCAGACATCGAGGTTCGGGATCAGGCGCAGGCTGGCCGCATGCTCCACCGGCTGGTGCGTGGGTCCGTCTTCGCCCAGGCCGATGGAGTCGTGGGTGAAGACATGGATCACGCGCTGCTTCATCAGCGCGGCCATGCGGATGGCATTGCGGCTGTAGTCGCTGAAGGTCAGGAAGGTGCCGCCATAGGGAATGAATCCGCCATGCAGGGCCAGGCCGTTCATGGCCGCGGCCAGGCCGAACTCGCGCACGCCGGCACTCAGGTGGCGACCACCGGCCTGGCCACGGCGCACGCTGCCGCAGCCGGCAAAGTCGGTCAGGTTGCTGGCCGTGAGGTCGGCGCTGGCGCCCAGCAGCTCGGGCAGCAGCTCGGCCAGCGGGCCCAGCACCTGCTGCGAGGCCTTGCGCGTGGCCACGGCCTCGCCGGCGGCGGCGGCGCGCTCGATCAGCTGCGCCAGCTGCTGCGTGCCGGCCTCGGGCAGCGTGCCGACCAGGCGCCGCTCAAATTCGTCGGCCAGCGCCGGGTGGGCGCTGCGATAGGCCTCGAAACGCCGCCGCCAGGCGGATTCGGCGCGGGCACCGGCCTCGCGGGCATTCCAGCGTGCGGCCAGCTCGGGTGGAATCTCGAACGGCGCATGCGGCCAGCCCAGGCGCTGGCGCGTGGCGGCGATCTCGGCCGCGCCCAGCGGCTCGCCATGGGCGCGGGCCGTGCCTTCGCGGCCCGGAGATCCGGCGCCGATGGTGGTGCGGCAGAGGATGATGGACGGACGCCGTCCGTCGGCCTTGGCGGCGACGATGGCCGCATCCAGGGCCGCCACGTCGTGGCCATCGACCGGTCCGATCACCTGCCAGCCATAAGCCGCAAAGCGTGCGGCCGTGTCGTCGGCAAACCAGGGGCTGACCTCGCCGTCGATGCTGATGCCGTTGTCGTCGTACAGCAGCACCAGCTTGCCCAGGCCCAGGGCGCCGGCCAGCGAGCAGGCCTCGTGGCTGATGCCCTCCATCAGGCAGCCGTCGCCTGCAAACACCCAGGTGTGGTGGTCCACCACCGCATGGCCGTCGCGGTTGAAGTGCCCGGCCAGCAGCGCCTCGGCCAGGGCCATGCCCACGGCATTGGCCAGGCCCTGGCCCAGCGGACCGGTGGTGGTCTCGACGCCCGGGGTCAGGCCGACCTCCGGATGCCCCGGGGTCTTGCTGTGCAGCTGGCGGAAGCGCCGCAGTTCGTCCATGGGCAGCTCGTAGCCACTGAGGTGCAGCAGCGCATACAGCAGCATCGAGGCATGGCCGTTGGAGAGCACGAAGCGGTCGCGGTCGGCCCATTGCGGATTGGCCGGGTTGTGCTTGAGGTGGCGGTGCCACAGTGCCACGGCCATCTCGGCCATGCCCATGGGGGCGCCGGGGTGGCCGCTGTTGGCCTGTTGCACCGCGTCCATGGCCAGCGCCCGCAAGGCATTGGCCAGTGGCTCGTCGAAGCGTGGCGTGCCGCGCAGCACGCGCTGGCTGGGGCCGTTGACGGTGGCACTGCTCATCACAGCGCTCCCTGGCTGCCCAGAGCCCGCTGGCGCCGTTCCATCATGCGCCAGATGAAGGGCGTGAAGATCAGCTGCATGGCCAGCTCCATCTTGCCGCCGGGCACGACGATGGTGTTGGCCCGGCTCATCCACGAGTCGTTGATCATGTTCAGCAGATAGGGGAAGTCGATGCCCTTGGGGTTGGCGAAGCGGATCACGCACAGGCTCTCGTCGGCGCTGGGGATGTCGCGGGCCATGAAGGGGTTGCTGGTGTCGACCACCGGCACGCGCTGGAAGTTGACGTGGGTGTGGGCGAACTGCGGCACGATGTAGTGCACGTAGTCGGGCATGCGGCGCAGGATGGTGTCGGTGACGGCCTCGGCGCTGTAGCCGCGCACATGCTTGTCGCGCCACAGCTTCTGGATCCACTCCAGGTTGATCACCGGCACCACGCCGACCAGCAGGTCGGGATGGCGGGCGATGTTGACCTCGGGCGTGACCACGGCGCCGTGCAGGCCCTCGTAGAACAGCATGTCGGTGCTGGCGGGCAGTGGCTCCCAGGGCGTGAAGGTGCCCGGCTCCTGGCCGTAGGGCGCGGCCTCCACCGGATCGTGCAGGTACTTGCGGCGCTGGCCGCCGCCACATTCGCCGTAGCTGCGGAACAGGTCCTCCAGCTCGTGGAACAGGTTGTTGTCGGGGCCGAAGTGGCTGAAGTGCGTATCGCCGGCCTGCTCGGCCTCGGCCTGGCGGGCGCGCATCTGCTTGCGGTCGTGGCGGTGGAAGCTGTCGCCCTCGATGACCGCGGCCTTCACGCCTTCGCGGCGGAAGATGGCCTCGAAGGTGCGCGTGACGCTGGAGGTGCCGGCGCCGCTGGAGCCGGTGATGGCGATGATGGGGTGCTTGTGCGACATGGCGGTGGGACGTTGTCTGGACGGTCTGTGGGAGGGCAGTCAGTCCCTGAACAGGCTGCGGGCGGCGAACAGTGGCGCGGCATCCCCGGCCGGCTGGGGCTCGTGGTGATAACGCTCGATGCGCTCGACCTCGCGTGCGCTGCCGAACACCAGGGCGATGCGCTGGTGCAGCGAGCCGGGCAGCACGCCCAGCATGGGCTGGCGCCCGGTGCTGCAGCGCCCGCCGGCCTGCTCCATCACCAGGGCGATGGGGTTGGCCTCGTACAGCAGGCGCAGCCGGCCCGGCCGTGACGGGTCCTTGCTGTCGCGCGGGTACAGGAACACGCCGCCGCGCATCAGGATGCGGTGGGCCTCGGCCACCATGCTGGCGATCCAGCGCATGTTGAAGTCCTTGCCACGCGGGCCGCTGCGGCCGGCCAGGCATTCGTCGACATAGCGCTTGACCGGCGGCTCCCAGAAGCGCGAGTTGCTGCTGTTGATGGCGAACTCCTGGGTCTCGTCGGGCACGCGCAGGTCGGCGTGGGTCAGCACGAACTCGCCCAGGTCGGGGTCCAGCGTGAAGCCGGCCACGCCGTTGCCCACGGTCAGCACCAGCATCGTCGCCGGGCCGTACAGCGCATAGCCCGCGGCCACCTGGGTGGCGCCAGGCTGCAGGAAGTCGGCCTCGCCGACGTCGCGGCCGCTGTCGACCACCGCCTGCGGCGCGCGCAGCACGCTGAAGATGCTGCCGACACTGACGTTGACGTCGATGTTGCTGGAGCCGTCCAGCGGATCGAACAGCAGCAGGTACTTGCCGCGCGGATAGCTGTCGGGGATCTGCTGCGGCGCCTCCATCTCCTCCGAGGCCATGCCGGCCAGGTGGCCGTTCCACTCGTTCATGCGCAGGAAGATCTGGTTGGACAGCACATCCAGCGGCTTCTGCACCTCGCCCTGCACATTGCAGTCGCCGGCCGTGGCCTGCAGGTCCGGCAGCGTGGCCGCCAGCGCGCCGCGCGCGACGATGCGGGCGATGGCCTTGCAGGCCAGCGAGATGTCGAGGATCAGCGCATTCAGCTCGCCGCTGGCCTGCGGGTGGTGGCGGCGTTGCTCGATCAGGTAACGCGTCAGCGTCCAGCGTCCTTGCAGTGGCATGGTTCAGGTTCCGGAGAGAGAGGTGAAGACACGGCTGGCGCGCACGTCGGACTCGGCCAGCAAGCACAGCTGGTCGGCCGTCAGCACCTGGTCGCGGTCGGCGAACAATCGGCTGGCCTGGCGCAGGCGCATGCGGTCCAGCGCATTGCGCACGCTGCGCGCATTGGCAAAGTGCGGCTGCTGGATGCGGCGCTGCAGGTACTCGGCGAAGGCCGGGCCGGCGCCGGGGCCGAAGCGGTAGGCCAGCGAGGCCAGCATGCGCTCGGCGATCTGCTGCAGCTCGCACGGGCCATAGTCCGGAAAGTCCAGGTGGTGGGCGATGCGGCTGCTCATGCCGGGGTTGGACTGGAAGAAGGTGTCCATGCGCTCGCGGTAGCCGGCCAGGATCACCACCAGGTCGTCGCGCTGGTTCTCCATCACCTGCAGCAGGATCTCGATCGCCTCCTGGCCATAGTCGCGCTCGTTCTCGGGCCGGTACAGGTAGTAGGCCTCGTCGATGAAGAGCACGCCGCCCATGGCCTTTTTCAGCACCTCGCGGGTCTTGGGCGCGGTGTGGCCGATGTACTGGCCGACCAGGTCGTCGCGGGTCACGGCCACCAGGTGGCCCTTGCGCACATAGCCCAGGCGGTGAAGGATCTGCGCCATGCGCAGGGCCACCGTGGTCTTGCCGGTGCCGGGGTTGCCGGTGAAGCACATGTGCAGGCTGGGGCCCTGGCCGCCACCGCCGGCCTGCAGGCCATGGGCCAGGCGCAGCCGGTCGATGACCAGCAGGGCCGCGATGTCGCGGATGCGCTGCTTGACCGGCGCCAGGCCGACCAGGTCGCGGTCCAGCTCCTCGATCACCGATTCCACCTGGCTGTCGCGCAGCACCTCGGCCACGGTGAGCGGCGGCGTGCTCATGCCAGCTCCCGGCGCATCGCGGCGATCACGTCCCGGTAGCTGGGCTGGCCGAAGATGGCGCTGCCGGCCACGAAGGTGTCGGCGCCGGCATCGGCCACCTGGCGGATGTTGTCGACCTTGATGCCGCCGTCCACCTGCAGCCGGATGTCGCGGCCGCTGGCCTCGATCAGGCGCCGTGCCTGCTCGCACTTGCGCAGCGTGTGCGGGATGAAGTTCTGGCCGCCGAAGCCGGGGTTGACGCTCATCAGCAGCACCAGGTCGATGTGCTCCAGCGTCCACTGCAGGCCGTCCAGCGGCATGGCCGGGTTGAGCACCAGGCCGCACTGCTTGCCCTCGGCCTTGATCAGGCCGATGGTGCGGTCCACATGGGCGCTGGCATCGGGATGGAAGCTGATCAGGTCGACCCCGGCGCGGCAGAAGGCCAGGGCCAGTGCGTCCACCGGCTGCACCATCAGGTGCACGTCGATGGGCACGCTGCAATGGCGGCGCAGGGCCTGGCAGACCATGGGCCCGAAAGTCAGATTGGGCACATAGTGCTGGTCCATCACGTCGAAATGGATCCAGTCGGCGCCAGCCTCGACCACCGACCGCAGCTCGTCGCCCAGGCGGGAGAAGTCGGCCGACAGCAGCGACGGGGCGATGCGGTAGTCCATGGTGCGGCGGTCCCGGTCAGTAGCGCTGGGTTTCGGGACGGTCGGTGGCGTAGCTGTGCACCGTGTAGCGGATCTGGCGTCCGTCCACCTCCTGGCGCACCAGGCCGAAGCCGGGCTCCTGGGCCGGGCGCTGCACGATGAAGCTCATCGCGATGGACTCGATGCCACGCGTGGAGTCGAAGGCCAGCAGCCGGATGTAGTGGCCGGGAAAGGTCTGGCGGCAGGCCTGCAGCTCCTGCATCACGCCGGCGGCGTCGCGCAGGTCGAACATCGGCATGCCGTACATCTCCCAGTAGGTGTTGCGCGGATGCGGGTCGTCGGTGGTCTCCACGCTCCAGGCATAGCCCTTGGCCAGGCCGTACTCGATCTGGGCGCTGATCTCGGCGTCGCTCAGGTCGGGCAGAAAGCTGAACTGGCCCTGGGTCAGGCGGCCGGTGGGGTTGCTCATCATGGTCGGGCTCTCCTTGCGCGTTCAGGCCACCGCCGCGGTCGGCAGGTAGTCGCTGGTGTCGGTGGACGTGTAGTTGAAGCTGATGTCGCCCCAGGTATCGAGGGCCTGCTTCAGCGGTGTGCAGAAGCGCGCGGCGGCCTGCAGGATCTCGGGGCCTTCGTTGGCGATGTCGCGGCCCTCGTTGCGCGCCTTGACCATGGCTTCCAGCGCCACGCGGTTGGCCACGCCGCCGGCCTGGATGCCGGCCGGGTGGCCGATGGTGCCGCCGCCGAACTGCAGGATCACGTCGTCGCCAAACAGGTGCAGCAGCTGGTGCATCTGGCCGGCATGGATGCCGCCCGAGGCCACCGGCATGACCTTCTTCATGTCGCACCAGTCCTGCTCGAAGAACAGGCCGCGCGGCAGGTCCACGCGGGTCACGGCGTCGCGGCAGACGTTGTAGTAGCCCTGCACGGTCAGCGGGTCGCCTTCGAGCTTGCCCACCGCGGTGCCGGTGTGCAGATGGTCCACGCCGGCCAGGCGCAGCCACTTGGCGATGACGCGGAAGCTCACACCATGGTTCTTCTGCCGCGTATAGGTGCCGTGGCCGGCACGGTGCATGTGCAGGATCATGTCGTTCCTGCGGCACCACTCGCCCAGGCTCTGGATGCAGGGCCAGCCGACGATCAGGTCGACCATGATGACCACGCTGCCCAGCTGCTTGGCAAACTCGGCGCGCTCGTAGATCGCCTCCATGGTGCCGGCGGTCACGTTCAGGTAGCTGCCCTTGACCTCGCCGGTGGCGGCGCTGGCCTTCATCACCGCGTCCATCACGTACAGGAAGCGGTCGCGCCAGTGCATGAAGGGCTGCGAGTTGATGTTCTCGTCGTCCTTCATGAAGTCCAGGCCGCCCTTCAGGCCTTCGTAGATCACGCGGCCGTAGTTGCGCGCGCTCAGGCCCAGCTTGGGCTTGGTGGTGGCGCCCAGCAGCGGCCGGCCGAACTTGTCCAGGCGCTCGCGCTCGACCACCAGGCCGGTGGGCGGGCCCTTGAAGGTCTTGACGTAGGCCACCGGGATGCGGATGTCCTCCAGCCGCGCCGCCTTCAAGGGCTTGAAGCTGAAGACATTGCCGATCAGGCTGGCCGTCATGTTGGCGATCGAGCCCTCCTCGAACAGGATGATGTCGTAGGCCACCCAGGCGAAGTACTCGCCGGGCCGGCCCGGCACCGGCTCGACGCGGTAGCACTTGGCGCGGTAGTTCTCGCAGGCGGTCAGGCGGTCGGTCCAGACCACGGTCCAGGTGGCCGTGCTGCTTTCGCCGGCCACCGCGGCGCCGGCCTCCACCGGGTCCACGCCGTCCTGCGGCGTGATGCGGAACAGGCAGATGGTGTCGGTGGCGCTGGGCTCGTAGTCGGGCTGCCAGTAGCCCATCTGGCGGTACTTCAGCACGCCGGCGCTGTAGCGCTTCTTGCTGTCGGTGATCTGGGTGGCGTCGGCCTTCAGGCCGGCATCGACGGGGGCGTTCATGCGGTGTCTCCGGTGGCGGTGCACGCATGTTCCCGGCAGCGACTCATAAACACCAGTCAGACTTTGTTTGCTTTCAGTTAAGCTTTGCCTTAATCATGAACCTGAGCTTTCGCCAGCTGCGCGTGTTCCTGGAAGTCGCCCAGCAGGGCAGCGTGACCCGTGCGGCCGAAGCCCTGCACCTGACGCCGCCGGCGGTGTCGATGCAGATCAAGGAGCTGGAGACCCAGGTCGGGCTGCAGCTGTTTGACCGCAGCGGCCGCAGCCTGAGCCTGTCCACCGCCGGCGAGTACTTCGTCGTGCATGCCAAGCGCCTGCTGTCGGCGCTGCGCGATGCCGAAAACGCCATGGGCCGCTTCAAGCGCCTGGAGCATGGCCTGCTGACCGTGGGCATGGTCAGCACGGCCAAGTACTTCGTGCCGCGGCTGCTGGCGCAGTTTCGCGACGAGCATCCGGGCATCGACGTGCGCCTGGTGGTCAGCACCAACCGCGAGGCCCTGCTGGCGCGCATGGAGTCGGGCGATGTGGACCTGTCGGTGATGGGCCGGCCGCCGCGCGAGCTGGCGGCCAGCTCGGATGCCTTTGCCGCCCATCCGCTGGTCTTCGTCTGCCCGCCGGGGCATGAGCTGCTGCAGGTGGGCCATCCGCCGGTGTCGGCGCTGGCGCCGTTTGCCTTCATCGTGCGCGAGCAGGGCTCGGGCACGCGCAATGCGATGGAGCGCTTCTTTGCCGAGCACCGCTTCGAGCCGCGCATCACCATGGAGATGGGCAGCAACGAGACCATCAAGCAGGCGGTGATGGCCGGCATGGGCGTGAGCTTTCTGTCGCTGCACACGCTGGGCCTGGAGCTGCGCAGCGGCCTGCTGCACCGGCTGGACGTGGAGGGCACGCCGGTGATGCGCAGCTGGCACCTGGTGCACCTGCACAGCAAGGTGCCGTCGCCGGCGGCCGAGGCCTTTCGCTACTTTGTGCTGGAGCGTGGCCGCGAGCATCTGCAGGCGCACGATGCGGCGCTGCTGGGCCCGGGCCTGGCGCCGTAGCAGCGCGGCGGCTCAGGCCCCGGTCAGCGGCCGTGCACCAGCAGGCCGGCCAGCGCCACCACCAGCACCGCCAGCAGCAAGGCCAGGCCGCGCCAGAAGCGCACCGGGTCGCGCTCCAGCAGCGAGCTGCGCTGCCGCGCCAGATGCTGCGGCGCCGGATGGTGCAGGTCGTGCACAAAGGCCGACAAGGCCTCCTGGCGTCGTGCCGGCCGCGGCTGCAGGGCCTGGCGCAGCACCTCGTCCAGCCAGGCCGGCAGCTCGCGCCGGCTGCGGCGCACCGGGTCGTACTGCAGCTTGTGCAGGTCCGAGGGGCCACGCACCTGGGTCACCTGCAGGCCATAGGGCAGGCGGCCGCTGAGCATCTGGTAGGTCAGCACGGCCAGCGCAAACAGGTCCGAGGCCTGCGAGGCACCCTCGCCGCTGAAGACCTCGGGCGCCGTGTACTGCAGCGAGCCGGCAATCGCCAGCGTCGCCCCGCCGCCGTCTTGCGGTCGCCAGGCCTCGGCCAGGCCGGCCACATGCACGGCACCGAAGTCGATGATCTTCACCGTGCCCTGGCGGTCGATCATGATGTTCTCGGGCCGCAGGTCCTGGTGCAGCATCTCCTTGCGGTGAAAGGCCTGCAGGCCGCGCGCGATCTGCTCGACGATGTCACGCACCTCGTGCAGCGAGGGCCGCGGATGATCGGTCATCCACTGCGCCAGGGTCTGGCCGTCCACGTACTCCATGGCCACGCAGAGGTGGCGGCGCGGCCGGTCCACCGCGCAGGGCTTCAGCACATGCGGGCTGTCCAGGCGCCGCGCCACCCATTCCTCCAGCACAAAGCGGTCCAGCGCCGCCGGGTCCTCGCGCAGCTCGGTGGCCGGGGTCTTGATCACTGCCTGCACGCCCGTGTCCGCGTCCACGGCCAGGTAGACCTGGCTGCGCGCGCTGGACTGCAGCTCACGCACCAGCCTCCAGCCTTCGAACAGCATGCCCGGACGCAGCGGCGGTGGCAGGGCCAGGCCCTCGCGCTGCTGGTGCAGCTGGTGGGCTTCGGGCTCGGGCAAGGCCTCGACCCGGGCCAGCTGCACGGTCAGGTTGTCGTCGCTGCCGGCCAGCAGCGCCTGCTGCACCAGGTGGGCGGCGGCGGCATCCAGGTCATCGCCATGTTCGGACAGCGCCGCATGCACCCTGGACGCGTCCAGATGGGCATAGGCCCCATCGGTGGCCAGCAGGTAGACCTCGCCGACCTCGGTGGCCCACTGGCGGTGGTCGATCTCCACCGTGGCGCTGCTGCCCAGGGCGCGGCCCAGGTAGCTCTGCCCGTCCGCGAGGCGTACGCGGTGGTCTTCGCTCAGCTGCTCCAGCGCCTGGGCATGCAGGCGGTAGACGCGTGCGTCGCCCACATGCAGCAGATGCGCCTCGCGGCCCTTGAACACCAGGGCGCTGAAGGTGCAGACATAGCCGCGGTCCTTGTCGAAGCGGCCATCACCACGCTGGGTCTGCGCATGCAGCCAGCTGTTGGTGGCCTGCAGCACACGCTGGGCGGCACGGCGCAGCGGCCAGGCCTCGGAGGTGAGGTAGTAGTCCTCCAGGAAACTGCGCACCGCCGCGGCGCTGGCGATCTGGCTGACCTGGCTGGAGCTGATGCCATCGGCCAGCGCCAGTGCAATGCCCTTGGTCGAGCGCAGCGGCTCGTCGGGCACGCTGGCGCCGTGGAAGTCCTGGTTGACCGGCTTGCGGCCGGCCTGGCTGTGCTGGCCCAGCGTGATGCGCAGCGCGGCGCCGGGCCTGGCCATGCGGTGGCGGACTCAGGCGACCGCGCGCTTGGCCGCGGTCTTGTAGTGCGTGGAGTACAGCGTGGCGCCGACGAAGCTCAGGCCACCGACCAGGTTGCCGACCACGGTGGGGATCTCGTTCCAGATCAGGTAGTCCATGAAGGTGAACTTGCCGCCCAGCATCAGGCCCGACGGGAACAGGTACATGTTGACGATGCTGTGCTCGAAGCCCATGTAGAAGAACACCAGGATCGGCATCCACATGGCGATGACCTTGCCCGACACCGAGGTCGACATCATCGCCGCCACCACGCCGGTGGAGACCATCCAGTTGCACATCACCGCGCGCACGAACAGCGTCAGCATGCCGGCCGCGCCATGGGCGGCATAGCCCACGGTGCGGCCCTCGCCGATGTGGCCGATCTTCTGGCCCACGGCATTGGGCGCTTCGCTGAAGCCGTTGGTGAAGATGATGGCCATGAACACCGCCACCGTCATCGCGCCGGCGAAGTTGCCGAAGAACACCAGGGTCCAGTTGCGCATCACGCCACCCCAGGTGGCGCCCGGGCGCTTGTCCAGCACCGCCAGCGGTGCCAGCGTGAACACGCCGGTCAGCAGGTCGAAGCCCAGCAGGTACAGCAGGCAGAAGCCCACCGGGAACAGCAGCGCGCCGATCAACGGGTTGCCGGTGTTGACGCTGACCGTCACCGCAAAGGCCGCGGCCAGCGCCAGGATGGCGCCGGCCATGTAGGAGCGGATCAGCGTGTCGCGGGTCGACATCAGCAGCTTGGATTCACCGGCGTCGACCATCTTGGTCACGAACTCGGCGGGGGCGAGATAGGCCATGGGATTCCTGGGTGGGGTTCGGGGTGGAAGACGGTGGGCGGATCAGACCTGGGCCAGCAGCACCTGGCCGCCCTCCAGGCGCACCGCATGGGCCTGCACCGAATGCTCGGGCAGCTCCAGGCATTCGCCGGTGGCCAGGTCGAAGTGGTGCTTGTAGAGCGGCGAGGCGACGACGATGCGCTCGCCCAGGCTGCCCACCAGGCCACGCGCGAGCACGCTGGCGCCGGCCTTGGGGTCGACGT
>JAGOPK010000039.1 GCA_017992055.1 Burkholderiaceae bacterium | reverse complement strand
TCGGCCAGCGCATCGTGCACGGCCTGCAGGCCCATCAGCGGCACGCGGGTGGCGGCCATCTCCAGCGCCAGCGGCAGGCCGTCGAGCTGGCGGCACAGGGCGTTGAGCAGGGGCAGGCTGGCCGGCGCAGGCTGGAAGCGGCGGTCGGTGGCGGCAATGCGGTCCAGCAGCAGGGCCAGCGCGGCGCCGTCGCTGGCCGAGTCCTGGCTGGACAGGGCCAGCGGCTCCAGGTTCAGCAGCCGCTCGTGGGCCACGCCCAGCGGCACCTGGCTGGTCACCAGCAGCTGCAGCGCCGGGGCCGGGCGCAGCAGCGCCGCCCAGTCGGCGCAGCCGGCCAGCAGGTGCTCGGCGTTGTCCAGCACCAGCAGCGTGGGCTCGGTGGCCAGCAGGGCCAGCAGCTGGCTCTGCTGCCGGGTTTGCAGCCGGGCCGGATCGGCATCGTCGCCGTCCGAAGCTCCCGCTGAGGCGTCGAGCTGCCCGCCCAGCGCACGGGCGATGGCGGCCGGGATCTGGCCGGCCTGGCCCAGCGGCGTCAGGTCGACCCAGACGCCGCGGCCGGCCCAGCGCGCCAGCGCGGCGCGGGCCAGGCTGCTCTTGCCCACGCCGGCCAGGCCGGCCAGCGTGACGCAGGCGCCGGGCGCCAGTTGCTGCTGCAGCCGCGCCAGATCGGCGTCGCGCCCGATCAGCGGGTCGCCGGCCGCGTGGCTGGCCACCGCCGTGGCCGCTGCCGCTGCCACCGCAGAAACGGCGGGCGCGTCCTGCTGCGGCAGCAGGCACAGCCGGTAGCCGCGGCCGGGCACGGTGGCGATGGCGTCTTCGCCCAGCACGCGGCGCAGGCTGTTGACCTGCACGCGCAGATTGCCTTCCTCCACCACCAGGCCCGGCCACACCCGCGCCAGCAGCTCGTTCTTGGTGAACAGCTCGGCCGGGCGCGAGGCCAGCACCAGCAGCAGGTCCAGTGCGCGCCCGCCCAGGTTGGCGTTGTGGCCGTCCACCAGCAGGCGGTAGTCGGCCGGGCGCAGCTCGAAGCGGCCGTCGGCACCCAGGCGCATCGGCGAGGTGGAGGGGGAGGGCGGCGCGCTGGTGTCGTTCGAGGGGTTCGGGGCGTTGGACAAGGGACTGCTCGGGGTCGGGACGCGCGCGCAGCTTAACGGCAGCGGCGGCAGCGGCGCCGGGGCTGCAGGTTTAACAAGCTTGAACAACCATCAATCGACGCGGCCGGCGAGCATTCATGCACCGCCACCGACGCCATCCAAGGTCCAAGACCGACAGGAGCCAGCCATGACCGAACCCGAAGTTTCCGTGCCCGCCGTGATGCGCAACTACCACGAGGTGCTGCGCAACGACCTGGCCTGCGTGCTGGCGCCGCTGGCCGAGGCCGGTGATCTGCCGGCCTTTGCCCGGGCCTGGAGCGACTACTGCCGCGCCATCGCCGTGCATGCGGCGATGGAAGACGGCGTGGACGGCGCCGGCGGCGGCAGTGCCGCTCTGCTGGACCGCTATTTCGACGGCGCCGCCGGTGCCGCGGTGTTTGCCGCCGAGCACCAGGGCGAGCATGCGCTGCAGGCGGCGGTGACGGCCGCCCTGGACAGCGGCCCGGCCGCGCTGCAAACGGCCTTTGCCAGCTACCGCCAGGCCGCGCTGGAGCATCTGCTGCACGAGGAAGACGTGATGATGCCCCTGGTGGCGCGCCTGCCGGCGCCGCGTGCGCCGCTGTTTGCGCAGTGGTGCCTGGCCGCCGGCATCGCCCAGGGCGACTTCGATCATTTCGTGGCCCATGGCGTGCGCAGGCTGTCGGCCTATGGCAGCGGCAAGAACACGCCGGCCGGGGCCACGCGGGTGTTTGTGCATGCGCTGCAGACGCTGTGCACGCCCGCGCAATGGGCGCGCTATCGGCCGCTGGCGTGTGCCGCCGCGGCGCCCGGCGTCTGGGCCGCGGTGCTGGCCGAGGTGCCCAGCCTGGAAGCCGATCCCGCGCCGCTGCCGCCGGCCACGCCTCCCACGCCGGCTGCATCGGTCTGAGCGGCAATCCATCCATCTCCATCCGACAACACCATGAAGTCCACTGTTTTCACCCTGGTCGCCAGCGCGCTGACCATCGCCTGCCTGCAGGCCACGGCCGCGCCCATCGGCTACCACATCAGCCTGCTGCCCGAGGGCCGCAGCTACTCGGCCTTCAACGACCTGGGCCAGGCCGTGTCGGGCACCGAGCTGTACGACAGCCGCAGCGGCAGCTTCACCACCCTGGTCACAGCACCGCCGGGCTGGACCATCGAGCTGCAGGGCCTGAACAACGCCGGCGATGCCTATGGCCTGATGGGCAATGGCAGCGAGCTGCTCAACGTGGTCTACCACGCCGGCAGCCTGCGCAGCTTTGCGCGCGAGAAGATCACGTACACCCATCCGGCCACCGGCATCCAGTACCCCGTGCTGACGATGGTGACCGACATCAGCAACGGCGGTGAGCTGGGCGTGCAGTGGGTCGATACCTTCTTCAACAGCTACAACGCCGGCAGGCTGGACCTGGTCACCGGCAGCGTGCTGTACCAGGGCTCGGGCCTGTTTGGGGCGCTCAGCGATGACGGCAGCCTGGCCATCAACGTCAGCTCGAAGCTGCGCCTGGTCGACGCCGATGGCCATGTCCAGACCCTGCCGTACAGCGGCCTGGAGGCCCGCGCGCTGAATGACCAGGGCCAGCTGGCCGGCGTGAGCGGCAACAACGGCTTCTTCTACGGCCAGGGCGTGCTGACCCGCTTTCGCGATGACACGCCGCATTACGACGCGCAAGGCCGGCTGGTCGCTGGCATCGCCGGCGGCAGCGTGCGGGTCAACGACCTCAACGAACTGGGCCAGGTGGTCGGCCGGCAGGCCGCGCAAGGCGCGGGCCTGGCCTATCTCTACAGCGCCGGTCAGTTCCAGTATCTGAACGACATCACCGACCTGGCCGGCGGCTGGAACATCGTCGACGCCAGCGCCATCAACGAGCTGGGCCAGATCAGTGCACGCGCCTGCAAGACCCAGCTGCCATTCGGCGGCTGGAGCGACTGCGCCGCCGTGCTGCTGCAGCCCGACGGGCTGACCCAGCCGGTGCCCGAGCCGCAGACCGGCGCCCTGCTGGCCGCCGGCCTGGGCGCGCTGGCCTGGCTGCGCCGCCGTGCCCCAACTGCCACTGCTTCCCCTGTCACCCACCCCACCGGAGTCTGAACATGCAAGCCTTGCGCATTCCCCTTCTCGCCGCCACCGCCGGCCTGCTGGCCGCCAGCCTGGCGTCGCCACCGGCGCTGGCCGCCACCCAGGCCCAGGCCACGGCCACGCTCAGCGGCATCACGCTGACCCTGATCGACCTGGA
>JAGOPK010000032.1 GCA_017992055.1 Burkholderiaceae bacterium | reverse complement strand
CGCGGTCGTAGGCCGGGCGTGGCTCTTCGCACAGCACCGTGACCTGGGCGCCCTGCAGGCCCGCCTCGGCCAGGCTCTCCAGAAACTTGTGGCCAACCATGCCGTGGCCGATGACGACGATGTTCATAGTGAAGTGAATCCGGAGAGACCAGCCCGGGCCGCGGCATGCGGCGCATGGCAATGCCATCCCGGCAAGGGGCGGCAGCGGGCGGGGAGGGGAAGGGCGCAGCAGCGGCGCGGTTCGGCGACTCGGCGGGCAGGGCGCCCGCCACTCCATCAGCGGCAACGGAGGCTGTTCAACCGGCGCAGCAGGCGCTCATCGCAAAGCCATGGGCAGGCCGGCCGGTTGCCTGCACTTCAGCAAACCGCGTGCCACGGGCCGCGCGGTCGCGGTCTTGCCCATGGTCTGCCTCTGTAGACCCAGGGCCGGCAGGCCCGCTGCACCGGCCACGGCGGCCTTGCAGCGGCACGCCAGCGGTGCCGCGGCGCCCCGTGCTGGGGTGTGGCGCTCCTTGTCGGTGCGCCGCGTGGCCTCTGACGCTCGGCCTCAGTCGCTCAGGCTGTGACCGGCACCCACAGGTAGACCGCGGCCACCAGGGCGGCAAAGGCCAGCCATTCCAGCCGGCCGCGCAAGGTGTCGTCGCTGCGGCCGTGGCGGGCGGGCCTGCGTCGGCTGGGTCGGGACATGCCGGGCTCCATCGGCCGGGTCCTCAATGCAGCAGCGACGGCTGCAGCGCCGCCGTCTGCGGCGTGGCCCCCTGGGCCGGGCCGGCCAGGCCCACCCAATGCGCATGGGCATTGGCCATGACCTGGCGCAGCGCAGCGCTGGCGCAGGGATGGTGCTGGATGAAGAACAGGTTGGAGACGATCTTGCGGGCCAGCAGCCGGCGCTGCGTGGCGAGGTCGCCACGGGCAGGCGGGCTGGGATCGGCCCAGGCCGTCATCAAGGCCACGGTGCCGGCGACCAGGGCCTCCAGCGAGGGCAGGGAGGGCTTCGTATCGTCGTCATGCATGGCCGGATGCCCCGGGCGACCGGACCGTGCTGCGGCCCTGGGCCTGGGCCAGGCCCAGGATGTCGTGCGCCGCCTGCAGTGCGGCGTCCATGGCCGGCACGGCCAGGGGATCCCAGTGCGCCAGCAAGGACACCAGCCTGGCCCGTGGAAAGGCCGTGTGCTCCAGGCAGATGCTGCGCCAGAGCCAGGGCAGGGCCGGGTCATGCGCGACCTGCAGCAGCACCTGCAGCATGCGCTGCTGCACCTGCAGCTCGCTGCGCGCGCCGCTGCTCACCAGCCGCCGGCCGATCTCCAGATAGCGCCGCACGGCACAGGGGCAGCCCGGGTTGTAGGCGCAACGAACGCCGATGCCCATGCGGTCCCACAGGTCCAGCAAGGTGGCGGTCTGGGCTCCGGGTTGCGGCAGCAGGGGTGCGGACATGACAAGCGGATCGAGGCCGGTGGAAGGAGCGGTGCGGCCGGAGGGCTCCGACCACGCTGAGGGCCTGGCGATGGCTTGGCGCTGGGATTGGCAGGACTTTAATACGAACGATTCCTATTTGCAAGATTGCTGCCGGCGGTCTGTGCGGCGGTGCGCGACACTCGGGTTTTGCGTGACCCGATCCACCATGAAGCCATTGACCACCGTCCTGCTGGCCGCCGCGCTGGCCGCTGCCCAGCCCGTGCAGGCCGCCGAGCTGAAGATCGCCACCTGGAACCTGGGCTGGCACCTGGACAGCGAGTTGGCCCGCAGCTGGATCGGCGCCTGCAGCCAGCCGTTTGCACTGGACGGCGCCGACCAGGTCTGGAAGCCGAAGCCGCCCACCACCGCGCCGGCCACCACCGCGCCGGCCACCCTGACCGGCTGGCAGTTGCGCTGGGGCCGCAATGCCCCGGTGGCCTGGGACATCGCCCAGCTGCCACCCTGTGACGTGTTCCAGGCCGGTGGTGCGGTGCTGGCGGTCAGCGAGTCCGCCTATGCACGCCGCCAGCAGCAGATCGCCACGCTGCTGGCGCAGCGCGTCGATGCCGACATCATCGCCTTCCAGGAGGTCAGCGGTGCGGCCTCGGTGCGCCAGGTGTTGCCGGGGGGTGGCCAGGGCTGGGAGGTCTGCTCCTACGAGGGCCACAAGGTGCAGCGTCTGGCCATCGCCTGGAAGTCCGGCCTGGGCCGGCTGCGCAGCTGCGAGGCGCACTGGCCGCTGTCGCTGCCCGAGCGTGCCGCCAAAGACCAGCCGCGGCCAGGCCTGGCGCTGACGCTGGAGGTGGGCGGCAAGCTGCTGCGCGTGCTGACCGTGCACCTGAAGTCTTCCTGCGTCTCGCCGCTGGAAGATCCGCGGCCCAATGGCCGCGGCCAGCTCGACGGCAACGAAGCCAACTGCGAGGTGCTGCAGGCCCAGCTGCCGGCACTGGAAGGCTGGCTGGAAGAGCAGGCCACCCGCGACCGGCCCGATGCGCTGGTGCTGCTGGGCGACTTCAACCGCAACCTGGGCCACGAAGCCACCGAGCCGGCCACGCTGCCGGTGCGCAGCGAGGGCCAGGCCAGCGATGCGCACCGGCCGGGTCAGCGCAGCCGCAGCCTGTGGCGCGAGGTCAACGATGGCGTGCCGGAGGCGTCCACATTGCGCCTGGTGCCCTCGCAATGCCCGGGCAGCGAGGCGGTGCAGGCGCTGTGCCGCAAGGCCGGCACGCAGCGCATCGCCCGCGACGAGATGGCGCAGATTGCCGCGCCCACGGCCCTGGGTTGCCGCAATCCCATCGGCCTGGACTACATCACGCTGGGCGGCAGCGCCCGCGCGCTGGCGCCGGCCGACAAGGTGGCCCTGGGCGCGCTGGGACTGAGCAGCGCGCCGGCCGCCGGCCAGGCCGATGCGGTGCTGGCCCTGTCCGACCATTGCCCGCTGCTGCTGCGCCTGGACATCGGGTCCTGATCGATCTGCGTCATCCGCGAGGGAGTGCCAACATGATCCGCATCGTGATCGTCGACGACCATGCCATCGTGCGGGCCGGCCTGCGACAGTACTTCTCGACCCAGGTCGACCTGCGCGTCACCGGCGAGGCATCCACCGGGCGCGAGGCCCTGGACCTGGTGCGCCAGGGCGAGGTGGACGTGGTGCTGCTGGACCTGAGCATGCCCGATCAGAGCGGCGTCGATGCGCTGGCGGCGATCAAGGCGCGCGAGCCCGAGCTGCCGGTGCTGATCCTCAGCGGCTACCCCGAGGCGCATTACGCCACCACCTTGCTGCGCCAGGGGGCCAGCGGCTACCTCAACAAGGAATGCGATCCCGAGGAGATCGTCAAGGCCATCCGCACCGTGGTGCGGGGCCGCAAGTACATCACCCCGGGCGTGGCCGAGCTGCTGGCCGACGGGCTGGGCCAGGACCATGACAAGCAGCCCCACGAGCTGCTGTCGGAGCGCGAGTTCCAGGTCTTTCTGCGCCTGGCCAAGGGCGAGACCATCGGCCACATGGCCGACAGCATGGCCTTGTCGGTGAAGACCGTCAGCACCTACCGCACGCGGGTGATGGACAAGATGAAGCTGGCCACCAACAGTGACCTGACCTACTACGCGCTGAAGAACGGCCTGATCCAGTGATGCCGCGGTAGCGCCGTCAGCTCGCCGCAATAGGCCAGCAGTTCATCGAGCTCGGCCGACTTGTCGAACACCCGGTCGGCACCCAGCTGCGCCGCCCGGCGCCGGATGTCCGGCGTGGCGTAGTTGGTCAGCACCACCCGGCGCGCCTGGGGCTGCAGCTGGCGCGCCTGGCGCAGTACCTCCAGGCCGCTGCCGCTCTTCAGGAAGATGTCGATGATCATCAGGTCGCAGCGCTGTCCGCTGCGCAGCATCCAGGCCAGGGCCGACGGCTCGTCCTCGCTGCTGCCGACCACGCGCAGTGGCAGCATCTCCTCCAGGGCGGCAATCAGGTTCTGCCGGATCACCGGGCTGTCTTCGACGAGATAGCAGTTCAGCACGATGGGTCGGGCTCGGTTTGGGCCTCGGGGCGGGCGGGGCCGTTGGGGCTGGTTGGGCCGGTTGGGCCGGTGGGTCTGTCAGCCGGCGGTGCCTGCCGTGGTGCCGCACCGCCCCCGCCTCCGCTGCCTTGGGCGGCCCAGGCCAGCAGGCCGGCCAGGGCCGTCTGCACCTGGGGTGTCCTGAACTGGGCCCAGGCCCACAGCGACAGCTGCCCGGGCAGCTGGCGGGCCTGCCGCCTCAGCCAGGGCCATTGCCAGGGACGCAAGGCCACCAGCCCGGCGCCCAGGGCGCCGGCGATGGCCACGGCCTGCAGCGGATGGCGGCGCAGCAGCGGCAGCATGCCGTCGCGGGCCTGCAGCGCCAGGGCCGAGCCGGTGGCATGCCAGGGCTGCTGGCGCCACCAGGCGCGCAGTGCATCCCGGGCCAGGCCAGGCAGCGGCCAGCCGGCGGTGCGGCGCCAGAACCGCCGCCACGCCCAGGGCCGGGCCGAGGCCTGTGGCCCGGTGTCGGGGAGGCCGGGCAGCAGGGCCTGGCGCAGCTGTTGTCGCGAGGCGGCCAGGGCCTGTTGCGCGGCCTGCACGCGATCACTGGCAGTCGGGCTCATCGCCCGGCCTCGTCAAGCAGGTCGAGGTCGGCCGCCAGCTGCTCGCGCAGCGGCTGCAGCGACCAGGCCACCGGCCTGCGGCGCATCTGCAACCAGCACAGCAGTGCCAGGCCCAGCGGCAGGGCCGGCCCGGCCGCCAGCAGCCAGGGCGCAGGCATCTGGTTCAGCGGCACCACCGCCAGCAGCAGCAAGGCGGTGCCCGCCATCAGCGAGCCGCCCACGGCCGCAGCCAGTGCGGCCAGGGCCCACGCCAGGCGTTGGCGCAGGCCCTGTGCTGCATCGGCGGCCTGCGCCGCTGCCAGATCGGCATAGGCGCCGACATGGCGTGCCGCCAGCTGCGGCTGGCTGGCCAGCAAACGGATCAGCGGGTGGAACACGGTGACGCTGCCAGATGGTGGCCGGGGTGGGGCGCGCTGTCGGTGCCGAGGTCAGGCCTGTCCAGCGCCGCGGCGGCCCGCCAGCACGGCCACCAGCGCAGCCAGGCCGGCGCCGGCGGCCGCCGCGATCAGCACCGACTTCACCGGCTCGTCGCGGATGTAGTCGACGGTGCGGTCGCCGGCGCGTGCGGCGCGCTCGCCGACCGCCTGGCCGGCTTCACGCACCCGCTCGATGCCGCGCTGGGCCAGTGTCTCGACCTGGGCTGCCGTGTCGGCGGCGCGTTGGGCGATGGCGTCGTAGCCGGCGGTGCTGAGGGTGTTCTGTTGCATGGGGAGCTCCTGTCAGGGGGTTGGGGAGGGAGGTTGGAGGCCGGGGACGGCGCTCAGCCGCGTCGGACCAGGCCGACCAGGAAGCTGACCACGGCCATGGCCACGAACACGAAGAACAGGATCTTGGCGATGCCCGCGGCGCCGGCGGCCAGGCCGCCAAAGCCGAACAGCGCCGCGATCAGCGCGATGACGAAGAAGACGACGGCGTAGTGCAGCATGCGGCTCTCCTGGCTGGTCGGGGCCGCGGTGTCTGGCGGAGAGGCCCCGGTTCGCAGCGACCATCGCCACGATGGATATCACTCTAGGCCGCCAGGCACGCGGCAGCGGCAGGTGCTTGGCGCACCGGCCTGTAGTCCGGCGGCATCGCCTCGGGTAGGCGGTGGACTACAGCCGGCGGCAGCTGCGGGTGGCGTCGGGGCCCGGTCCGTCGGCCGACGCGCTCTCGCCCGCATCGAGCAGCGGGATCAGCGCGGCCAGCGGATGGGCCATGGCCAGCAGTGCGGCCGGCACGGCGCGCGAGGCCAGGGTCTTGCGGTCCAGGTTCAGTGTCGGCGCGCCGAGCTCGCCACCGATGTGCAGCGGTGCGCGCAAGGTCAGCGGCGAGAAGTCCTTGGGCTGGACCCGGGCCACCAGGGCCAGCCGTTCGTCGGCCAGCGACAGCTGGCCGCTGAGCCACAGCCGGGAGTCTGCCGTGTCGACGATGAAGACCCGAGGTGTGACACGGCCGTTCTGCACCTGCAGCTCGGCCAGGCCGCAGTGCACGGCCAGGTTGTCGTCACCGCGCAGCAGCAGGCCCAGGCCTTCGGCGATGTCCAGGCCGGCGGCCTCCACCAGCAGATGCGACAGCGTGCCCTGGGTCCAGTTCAGGGTCATGTGACCATTGGCGGTGGCCAGCAGCTCGGCGGTGGAGCGGCCCCGGCCGCTCAGCTCCAGCGAGGTGGCCAGCCGGCCGCTGGCATAGGCCGGCTGACCCGGACGCTGCAGCGCGCGCACCCATTGCTCCAGCCTCAGGCCGGAGGCGCGCAGCCGGGCCGACCAGCGGGCCGGCGACTGCCGTGCGTCCATCTCCAGCTGACCGCGCACGCGACCCAGGGCCAGGTCGGCTTCCAGATCCTGCAGGCGCAGCACGCCGCCGTTCAGCAGCAGGTGGGCATTCAGCGCCGCAGCGTCCCGCAGCGTACCGCCGCCGAAGTCCAGCCGGTCCATGCGCAGCAGCACATTGGCATCCATGGCGCGCAGCGAGGGCAGGTCGAAGGCCCGGTCCGGCAGCACGCGGCCAGAGGGCCGGTCGGGCGGTTGGCCGGAGGGCCGCTGCCGTGCGCCGGCCCCAGCCGATGCCGGTGGCGTGCCGGTGCCGATGGCCGGCCCCAGGTCGGCCAGGTGCAGCACCGCGGCATGCAGGCGACCGGCCAGCAGGCCCGGCGTGGTGGCGGTGTCGTAGCTCAACGCGCCATCGAACTGGCTGCGGCCGATGCGGGCCTGGTCGATCAGCGTCTGCCAGAGGCGACCGTTCCTGGCCAGGTTGCCATGCACCGCGAAGGTCGCGGTGGTCGGCAGCGTCAGCCCCAGCGGCCGGCCGGCGGCGGCCAGCGAGGGCCCGGACAGCGCATAACGTCCACGCAGCCGGGTGGCGGCTGCATCGGCCGCCTCGCCGTCGAACTGCAGCCGCGTCGCACCCAGGACCAGCTGCAGCTGCAATGGCACGGTCTGGTCGTCACGACCGCCCGGCAGCCAGGGCCGCAGCGCGCCGGTGCGCAGCATGGCCGACAACGCCTCACCGCGGTAGCGCCCGCTGGCACGGGCCTGCAAGGCCAGGTGGTCCAGATCGGTGCCCAGGCCGGTGGCCGGCCCGGCGGTGGCCGTGGGGGGTGCGCGACTGTCGATGGCCTGGAAGCGCAGATCCAGCGCCAGCTGCAGCGGCGCGTCGTCCCACACCAGCCGGCCGTCGCGGGCCAGCACGACGCCGGGCTGGATCGGCAGCCGGGGCGGGGCCGAGGCATGGTCGGCAGGGATCGCCGTGTTGTTTTGTCCTATCGCCCAGCTGGCGCGTCCCTGGGCGTCACGCACCAGGTGAACACTCAGCTGGTCGGCCGCCACGCGCTGCAGCTGCAGCGGCTGTCCGGGGCGCCAGGCGAGCAGGTCGGCCCAGCGTGCCTGCAGTTCGATGGCCCGCGCCGCGAGCAGGGGCGGGACGCCGGCCCAGGCAGGAGCCTGGACCTCCAGCTGCCGGGCCTGCAGGCGGATGCCCCGCCACAGCGACAGCCGGAAGTCGTCTGCCGAGGCATGGCTCAGCCGGACCGGCTGGCCGATGCGATCGCTCAGCCAGCGCTCGGCCGGTGCGGCCAGCAGGCGCCAGCCCGACCGCTCGCCTGCCGCGAACAGCAGGCTCAGGCCCAGCGCCAGGCCGAGGGCGACGCGGATCAGCTGCGCACCACGATCTGGTTCTTCACCGCCTTCACGCCCTTGACGCCGCGGGCCAGGGCCTCGGCGGTGGCGCGCTCGTCGGCGGACTTGGCAAAGCCCGACAGCAGCACCTCGCCGTTCAGCGTCTCGACCTTGATGGCGGCGGCATCGACGGTGGTGTTGTCGACGAACTTGGCCTTGACCGCGGTGGTGACGGTGGCGTCGTCGATGTACTCGCCAACCGTCGACTGGCCACGCGTGACGGCGCAGCCCGGCAGGATGGCAAGCGCGGCCACGGCGGTGATGATGGCGGCCAGGGTGTTGCGTGCAGTCATGCGGTTCTCCTGTGGGGTTGGATGCGATGACTTCACTCTAGGTCGCGACGGCAGCGGGCTGCATCGGAGAAGCCGACATCGGCCTGTAGGACAGCGGCGCTACCGCTGCTGCGGGCCGGCCGAGCAGCAGCCCGCAGCCAGCGTCATCCCGGCGATAAGCACATGCGCAATCCATCGTTGGCAGGCGCATTCCACCGGCGCAACATGGGTTCCAGACCGGTGTCTGACGGTCTCTTCGGGGCTGCCGGGCGGCGACGGCAGCGGGGCGAACGGGCAAGGGTCGTGCAGAACCCAGTCCGCCGACTTGCGCCCTGCCATCCGGTGGATGGCAGGGCCCTTTTCTGCCGGTCGGCCGGTCTCAGGCCAGCGCTGCAGCCACCACGGCCTCGGGTCGCTCCAACAGGATCTGGTGGCCTGTGCGCTCCAGCACCTGCAGCTCGGCGCCTGGCAGGGCGTCGGCCAGGCGGCGTGCGCCGTCGGCGGGGGTCAGGCCGTCGCGGTCGCCGGCCAGCACCTGCACCGGCAGACCCAGGGCGGCCACGCGGGCCAGCTCGTCGGGGCCCAGCTGAAGCCGGCGCAGCGTCTGCGCCTTGAACACATGCAGCGGATTGCGATCGCTGATGCGGGTTTCTTCGTCGACCAGGTCCGGGTCGGCGTCAGGCCCCCAGGCCAGCATGCGAAAGCCGGCCGACAGGCGCGGCCGCAACCGTTCCAGCAGCGGCACCGGCAGGTGGATGAACCACGGGAGCTTGCGCAGGGCATTGGGCGCTGGCGGGCCCAGCAGCAGCAGGCGCTCCAGTGGGGGCTGCGCCCCGCCGGCCAGCGCGCCCAGCGTCAGCAGCGTGCCATAGGAATGCGCGACGATGCGGTTGCGCTGGCTGGCGTAGCGGGCCAGCAGGGCGCGCAGGTCCTCGACCAGCTCGCGGCCGTCGTAGGCGTCGGCCTCGCGCGGCGCCGGGCTGTCGCCATGGCCCAGGGTGTCGGCGGCCACCACGCGCCAGCCCGCGGCGCGCAGTGCCGGCACCACCCGCCGCCACTGCGCGGCCCGCCCGCCGGCGCCATGCACCAGGAACAGCGTGCGCTGCTCGCCCTGGCGGCCGCCCGGGGGATCGCCGGTCGGCGGCAGCAGGTGCACGCGCAGCGGCCGGCCCGGCCGCAGCTCCACCAGGGTGCCGGGCTGGTCCATGCTCAGAACTCGTGGCGCAGCTGGGCGCCCCAGCTGAGGGGTGCGCCGGCGGCGGCCACCGGCACAGGCAGATCGAAGGGATTGCGGGTCATGTCGTCGTGGGCCTGGCCCGGTTTGCGTACCAACAGCGAACCCGGATCGTCGCCGGGGTGTCGAAATCCTAGCCGAGCTCGCGCTTGGGTACAGTCGTGTCGACATGCCCGATCTGCCGCACCCGGACAGCACCGCGCCGCGCCGCCAGCTCGGGGTCTTGCCTGCGGTCTCGGTCTGCGTCGGCATGGTCGTCGGCGCCGGCATCTTCAAGACCTCGCCCGTGGTGGCGCAAAGCCTGTTGAGCGACCAGGCGCTGTACCTGGCCTGGGCGCTCGGGGGCCTGCTGTCCTTCATCGGTGCGCTGTGCTTTGCCGAGCTGGCGGCGGCCTTTCCCGATGCCGGCGGCGACTACCACTTCCTGCGCCTGGCCTATGGTCGCTGGCTGGGCCTGCTGTTCGCCTGGTCGCGCTTTGCGGTCATCCACAGCGGCTCGATGGCCTTGCTGGCCTTCGTCTTTGGCGACTACCTGGGCCAGCTGGTGCCACTCGGTCCCCATGGCAGCGCGCTGTTCGCCGCCGCGGCCATCGCTGCGCTGATGGCCATCAACCTTCACGGTCTGCGCTGGGGGCTGGGCACCCAGCTGGGTCTGATGCTGCTGGTGATCGCCGGCCTGCTGGCCGTGGGGGCGGCCGGCGGCTGGCTGCTGCTGCAGGGCGTGCCGCCGGCCACACCGCTGGAGCATGGCGGGCCCGCGACGCCCGGGCGTCCGGACTGGGGCCTGGCCCTGGTGTTCGTGTTCCTGGCCTATGGCGGCTGGAGCGATGCCGCCACACTGTCGGCCGAGATGCACGATGCGCGGCGCGGCATCGTGCAGGCGCTGATGCTGGGACTGGCCATCGTCGCCGCGTTGTACCTGCTGGCCAACTGGGCCTATCTGCAGGGCCTGGGCCTGGACGGCCTGGCCGCCAGTGCGGCGCCGGCGGCCGAGTTGATGCGGCGTGCCTTCGGCCGCTGGGGCGAAGTGGCCATGGTGGCGGTGGTGGCCGCGACCTCGGTGGCGGTGATGAATGCGACGCTCATCGCCGGGGCGCGCACCACCTATGCCGCGGTGCGCGACCTGCCGCGCCATGTGGGCCTGGCCGCCCGCCTGGGCGACTGGGACTTCAGCCGCGGCGTGCCGCCTGCAGCGGTGCTGGCCCTGGGCGGCATGGCCCTGGCCCTGGTGGGCCTGGGCACGGCCACGCGCGCAGGCTTTGCCACCATGGTCGACTACCTGTCGCCGGTGTACTGGGGCTTTCTCAGCTTGTCGTCGGCGGCGCTGATGGTGTTGCGCTGGCGCCTGCCCCAGACGCCGCGGCCGTTCCGCGTGCCCTTGTATCCGCTGCTGCCGCTGTTGTTCGTCGCCTGCAGCGCCTACCTGCTGTGGTCGAGTCTGGTCTATGTGAAGGCCGGCGCCATGGCCGGCGTGGCCGTGCTGGTGCTGGGCGCGGTCGTGCTGTGGCCGCTGACGCGCACGGGGCGGCCCGCGCTCAAAGCGGCTTCAGGTAGCGGTGGGTGAAGCGGTCGGACTCGCCGATGGCCAGAAATCGCTCGCGGTCCTGCGCGCCGCCTTGCAGCGACGGCGGCAGCGACCACACGCCGTGCGGATGGTCGCGTGTGTCCAGAGCATTGGCATTGATCTCGCTGCGCGCATCGAGCACAAAGCCGGTGGCGCGGGCGCGCTCGATGACCAGGGACTCGTCCAGGTAACCGCTGCGCTGCTGCCGCTGCAACGGCGTGCCCGGCGCGGCGCGGTGGTCGACCACGCCCAATACGCCCCCCGGCCGGAGCACCGCATAGAACGCGCGCAGCCGGGTATCCAGCGTGCCGTCTTCCAGCCAGTTGTGCAGGTTGCGGAAGGTCAGCACCTGGTCGGCGCCGCCGCTGGGTGCGAGGTCGGTGAAGGACGGCCCGCTGGGCACCGTGCCGAGCTGCACCCGGTCGTACAGCGCCGGCGTGGCCGCCAGCTTGGCCTGGTAGTTGGCACGCGAGCGGCGCTGGCCCTCCGAGCCACTGTCGGCGGGGTAGTGCGCGGCATACAGCCGGCCGTGCTCGCGCAGATAGGGCGCCAGGATCTCGGTGTACCAGCCCGCACCCGGGGCCAGCTCCACCACCTGGTGATGGGGCTGCACGCCGAAGAAGCGCAGGGTCTCGTAGGGATGGCGTGCGCCATCGCGGGCTCGGTTGGCCTGGCTGCGGTGGCTGCCGGCGATGGCCGCGCGCAAGGCTGCATCGGCCGTGTCACTGGACTGGGCCAGCGCGCCCAGCGACGTGCCGGTGCCGAGCAGGCCGGCCAGGCGGACCAGGCATTGGCGGCGCGATGCCATCTGGCGGTGGGTCGCAAGGCGGTTGGAGGCGCAGGCGGTGGGTTGGGGCATGGCGTGTTCTGCAGCGGCGAAGTGGGTGGACGGGTCGGGCGGACGGTGGATGGTGGCCAAGTCAGCCGCGCGCCGGCTCAGGCGTGGCCTTGCCCAGCCAGCGCAGCAGCTGTGCCTGCACCTGCGCATCGCTGAGCAGATCCAGGTGGTGGATGCCGTGCACGATCTGCTGGCGCTCGTCGGCAAAGGCCAGGCGGCGCCTGGGGTCGGCATGGCGGCCCAGCGCGCTGTCCAGCGGCACCAGGCCGTCGCCCAGCAGCCGGTCGCGCAGATCACCGGTACGCTGACCGATGGTGGCCGCCACCGCAAAGCAGCGCACCGACGGGGGCAGGGGCACCGGGCGGCGTGTATCGGTGTGGCCGGCGGTGCGGCCGGTGTGCTGGCCTGAAACGGCCCAATCCTCGTCGAGCAGCTTGCCATGGCGCAGGTCGGTGATGCCGGCACTGCGGATGCGGCCCAGGCGCGCAAACGGCGCCGCATAGGGCGTGGCGTCGAGCAGGATGTCGATCCAGTGGCCGGCGCGTTCCAGAGGTGCGCCATGGTGGGGCGTGCCCAGGCAGACCAGGTCGCTCACCAGGCCCGGCCAGCGATGGCCGGACTGCGCCGCCTGGTGCAGGGCGCTGCGCGCCAGCAGGCCGCCCATGCTGTGGCCCAGCAGCACCACGCGCTTGAGCGGGCGGGGCCACTGCTCGACCAGGCGCTCCAGCAGGCGCGCCAGCTCCGCGCCATTGGTCGAGATGTGGCGGCCGCTGTTGTAGTGCAGGTAGACCGGGCTCATGCCCAGCGCCCGGCCCAGTGCCTGGCCGTGGTCGTGGCCCTGCCTGCTCCACTGCAGATCGTTCATGCACAGGCCGTGGATCAGCACCAGCAGCTGCTCGGTGGCATCCGGCAGGCGCTCGGCCAGGGCCTCGCGCTGCAAGCTCAGCGCCTGTCCTTGCACGCGCCAGGCCATGGGGATGGCCAGTGGATTGGAGGTGGCCGCCAGATGGTCGCCCAGCACGCCGTTGAGTGCGGCCAGCAAGGCCTCGCGCTGGGTCAGTGGCTCGGCTGCGGTGGCCGGCTCCAGCAAGGTGTTGAGCTGGCCGAGCAGCGCATCCACGCCGGCGCCGCTCAGGCGGGTGACGCCGCGCACGCTGCGGTAGACCAGGCCGGTGATGCCGCCGGTGCGGCCCTGGCGGCGCGGCGCATCGGCCGCCGGCCAGCCAGGCAGCCGCGCCACGCGCTCATGCACAGCCTCCACCAGGTCGGTCAGCCCCAGCGTGGCATCGACGGCCAGCCGTGCCACGCCGCGCAGATCCGCAGGCCCCAGCGGTGCGCGGCGGGCCCGGGCGGGGCGCATCGGTGCGTCGCTCACCGGGAGCGCCGGTACAGCCGGTCATGGGCCGGCGTGAGCCCGGCCAGGGTGCGGGTGCAGGGGAGGCTGCCGGCGGTGGCGCAACAGGTCAGGAGGTTCATCGGCTGTGGGAGGGTTGCGGCAGGCCCATCATGCCGCAGCGGTGGCTGCACCAGGGCCATCGTGTGCCCATGCGCAATTCGTCGTTGACCGACCTGGCCATCCGGCATGACCGTGCCGCCGGGCATGGATGCGCATCTGTCCTCCCTGCCCGCCACCGAGCCCCGGCTCAGCGACCGGACCCTCTTCCGGGGCCTGCCGGTGTTGGTGGTGCTGGGCC
>JAGOPK010000023.1:4206-58789 GCA_017992055.1 Burkholderiaceae bacterium | reverse complement strand
CCGGGCCGCTGAACCTGTGCATCACGGTGTTCGGCGAGCTGCCGCCGGGCCAGGCCCTGCGCCGCGACGGCGCGCGGCCCGGCGACGGCCTGTGGGTCAGCCACCCGCTGGGCGGCGGCATCGGCGACGCGCGGCTGGCGCTGGAGGTGTTCCGCGGCCATGTGGCCTTGTCCGGCGACGGCTTCGAGCGCGTGCGCCGGGCGATGGAGCTGCCGCAGCCGCGCCTGGCCCTGGGCCTGGCCCTGCGCGGCCTGGCCACGGCGGCCATCGACGTCAGCGACGGCCTGGTCGGCGACCTGGGCCACATTCTGGCGCGCTCGGGCGTGGGTGCCACCGTGCAGGCCGATGCGCTGCCGCTGAGCGCCGAACTGGCGGCGCTGCCGCTGGCGCAGCGCCGCGAGTATTCGCTGGCCGGCGGCGACGACTACGAGCTGCTGTTCACCGCGCCGGCCGGCGCCGACGCCGCCGTGCAGGCCGCCGCGGCCAGCGCCGGTGTCGGCGTGCGCCGCATCGGCCGCATCGAGGCCGAGGCCGGCCAGCGCCTGCTCGATGCCGATGGCCGGCCGCTGGCCCCGCACTGGCGCGGCTTCGACCACTTCCAGGCCTGAACGGCGACGATGGACCCCACGATGGACGGCGATCCGGCGCCGCTGGCCGCACCGGTCGACCCTCCGCCCGGCCCACCACCCGGCCCACCACCCGGCCCGCAGCGCGCCAGCGCGCGTTTCATGCGCCGCCACCTGGCGCATTGCATCGCGCTGGGCTTTGGCAGCGGCCTGTCGCCCTGGGCGCCGGGCACGGTGGGCACGCTGTGGGCCTGGGCGGCTTTTGCCGCGCTGCGGCCCTGGGTCGGCGAGGCCGCCTGGGCGGCGCTGCTGGCGGCCTCGTTCTTCGTCGGCTGGTGGGCCTGCACGCGCACCGCCCAGCACCTGGACGTGGCCGACCCCGGCGCCATCGTCTGGGACGAGGTGCTGGCCTTCTGGCTGGTGCTGTGGCTGCTGATGCCGGCCTCGCTGTGGCTGCAGGCGGCGGCCTTCGGCCTGTTCCGCTTCTTCGATGCGGTCAAGCCCGGGCCGGTGGGCTGGGCCGACCAGCGCTTCAAGCGCCGGCCCGGCACGGCCATCGGCTGGCGCGAGGGCTTCGGCATCCTGTTCGACGACCTGGTGGCGGCGCTGTGCACCCTGCTGGTGTTGGCGCTGTGGAAAGTGTGGTGGCCATGAATCCCGTCAACCCGTCCCCGGTGGAGGCCCTGGTCGAGGCCCTGGCCGATGCGCTGCGCGCCGTGCCGGCGATGATGGCCACCGCCGAAAGCTGCACCGGCGGCCTGATCGCCGCCGCCTGCACCGACCTGGCCGGCTCCAGCGACTGGTTCGAGCGCGGCATCGTCAGCTACAGCAATGCCGCCAAGAGCGAGCTGCTGGGCGTGCCGGCAGCGCTGATCGAGGCCCATGGCGCGGTCAGCGAGCCGGTGGCGCGGGCCATGGCCGCCGGCGCGCTGGCGGCCACCCACGGCCGTGCCCGGCTGGCGGTGGCGGTGACCGGAATTGCCGGCCCGGGCGGGGGCAGCGCGGCCAAGCCGGTGGGCCTGGTCTGGCTGGCCTGGGCCTGGGTCGATGGCGCCGGCAGCCTGCACAGCGAGGCCCTGCAGCAGCACTTTGCCGGTGACCGCGCCGCGGTGCGCCAGGCCACCGTGGCCTGTGCGCTGCAGGGCCTGCTGCAGCGCGTGCCGCGGCTGGCGGCCACGCCGGGGAGCCGCTGATGAACCTGCTGCTGCTGGGCAGTTTCGGGGCCGCCGAGCAGGCGCGCTGGGCCGACGAGCTGGGCCGCGTGCTGCCTGGCCATCGCCTGCTGCTGTCGCGCGACGGCCTGAGCCCAGAGTCGATCGACGCCGCCATCGTCGCCAACCCGCCGCCCGGCAGCCTGGCCGGCCTGCCGAATCTGCGCCTGATCCAGAGCCTGTGGGCCGGCGTCGACCGCCTGCTGGCCGATGCCACGCTGCCGGCCGGCGTGCCGGTGGCGCGCATGGTCGATCCGGCGATGAACCAGGCCATGGCCGAGACCGCGCTGTGGGCCGTGCTGGCCCTGCACCGCGGCTTTTTCGCCTATGCCCGCCACCAGGCCGCCGCGCGCTGGCAGCCGCATGGCCAGAGCCGCGCCGACGAGTGTGCGGTGCTGGTGCTGGGCGGCGGCCAGATGGGCGGCACGGTGGCACGCCGGCTGGCGGCCAACGGCTACCCGGTCAGCGTGTGGCGGCGCAGCGCCGGCGCGGCGCTTGGCGATGGACTGCTGGCCGTCCACGGAGAACAAGGCCTGCACCAGGCGCTGGCCGGCGCCCGCGTGCTGGTCAACCTGCTGCCGCTGACGCCCGACACCCGCGGCCTGATCGACGCCTGCCTGCTGGCGCGGCTGCCGCGCGGCGCCGGCCTGGTGAACCTGGCGCGTGGCGCCCATGTGGTCGACGACGACCTGCTGGCGGCGCTGGACACCGGCCACATCGGCCATGCCGTGCTGGATGTGTTCCACACCGAGCCGCTACCGGCCGGCCATGCCTACTGGCGCCATCCGCAGGTGACGGTGTTGCCGCATGCCGCGGCGCAGACCGATGCCCGCACCGCCGCCGGCATTGCCGCGGCCAACATCCAGACCCTGGCCGAGGGCCGGCCGCTGCACAACCTGGTCGCCCGCGATGCCGGTTATTGACCCGCCAGACCCCTCGCCCGAGGGCAGCGAGCGCCGCAAGCGCCGCGTCGCCGAGCTGCGCAGCCAGGACCAGCAGATCGCCGATGCGCTGGAGCAGGCCCGCCGCTCGGGCGAGCTGCAGAGCGCGCAGAGCTGGGGCAAGCCGATGGCCGAGGCCGAGGGCTACAACGAGACGCCGGCCGAGTTCCGCCTGCCGTTCAAGATCCTGAAGAACGCCGGCGTGGCGCCGCCAGAGCTGGAGCTGTTCCAGCAGCGCGCCGCGCTGCGCCAGCAGCTGGAGGCGCTTGCCGAGGGCAGTGCCGAGCGCCAGGCCTTGCAGCAGAAGCTGGCCGAGCTGGGGAGCAGCTGCTGGCGCTGCGCCTGGAGGGCCTGCGCGCCAGTGGCAGGCTGTGAGCCGGCTGTGAGCCGGCTGTGAGCCGGCGCGCGGCCGGGCTCAGGCTTCCAGTGCCAGGCGCCTGACGATGGCCGCCCGCCCGCGTGGCGCCGGCGGCGCATCCACCGCCTGCACCAGCATCAGTGCCAGGCGGCGCAGCGCATCCCAGGGCTCCAGCGGCCAGGCCGGGTGCTTGAGGCCCTTGACGATGCCGTCGCAGACGCTGGCCGACTCGACCAGGTGCGCCAGCTGGTGCTCGGCCAGCAGCGGCAGCACACGCTCGAACAGGCGCTGCTTGACGCCCCAGACGCGGTTCTCGTTGAAGGCCATCGGCAGCGGCTTGCCGCCGGCCAGCGCGTCCTTCACGCGCTTGAGCGCGCGGATGTCCTCGGCCAGGCTCCAGTGCACCAGCACCGCGGCCTCGCCCTCGGCGCGCAGGCCGTCCAGCATGCGCAGCACACGCGCGGTCTGGCCGGCCAGCACCGCCTCGCTGAGCTTGAACACGTCGTAGCGCGCGACGTTGAGCACCGCGGCTTCCACCTGCTCGAAGCTCAGCGTGCCGGCCGGGTAGAGCAGGGCCAGCTTTTGCAGCTCTTGATGGGCGGCCAGCAGATTGCCTTCGACCCGGTCGGCAAAAAACGCCAGCGTCTGCACGCCGACCTCGCCGTCCTGCACATGCTGGCCCTGGCGGGCCAGGCGCTGGGCGATCCACTGCGGCAGCGCGCGGCGCTCGACCGGATCGACGCGCAGGCTGACGCCGGCCGCATCGAGCGCGGTGAACCAGGCCGACTGCTGCTGCTGGCGGTCCAGCCGCGGCAGGTGCACCAGGGTCACGACATCGTCGGACAGACCTTCGCAATAGCGCTGCAGCGCCTCCGAGCCGTCCTTGCCCGGCTTGCCGCCGGGAATGCGGATCTCGATCAGCTGGCGCTCGGCAAACAGGCTCATGGCCTGGGCCGCGGCCAGCACGGCCGACCAGTCGAAATGCGCGCCGCTGACGGTGAACACCGTGCGCTCGGTGTGGCCGGCGGCGCGGGCCGCGGCGCGCACCGCATCGGCGGCCTCCTGGGCCAGCAGCGGCTCGTCGCCATGCACCGTGTACAAGGGCTTCAGGCCGCGGGCGAGGTGGGCGTCGATCTGGTCGGGGCGCAGTTGCATGCGGCGGCGGATAAAGGGAGGCAGCGGCCCCCGATTGTCACCGCCCCGGCGTGGCCCGCGCCAGTCTGCGCAGCACCTGCAGCACGATGTCGGTCTGCATGGCCGTGTAAAGCTCGGCCTCTTCCTGCTGCTTGGCCAGCGCATAGCGTTCGCTGGTGCTCATGTCGCGCTGCAGCAGCAGCTCGGCGGCCTCGGCCAGCGGTCGCCCGGCGGCGTTTTCGATGCGAAAGACCAGGCGCACGCGCAGCTGCAGTTCACGCACCTGGCCGGCGGCGGTGGAGGCGACCACGCTTTTTTCGCGCCGGTCCTCCAGCACGCGCAGCACCACCTCGGCCTGGGCCGGCGATTCCAGCACCTGCACGTCGCGCGCCAGCAGTCGCTCGCGCAGCTCGGTGGCCAGCGGCGAGCGCGGCGCAAAGCCGACCAGGGCGATGCGGGTGAACGGCAGCTCGGGCTCGGCACGCAGCGCGAAACCGCAGCCGCCCAGCAGCGAACCCAGCAGCGAACCCAGCAGGGCCGGGCCGGCCGCGGCCAGCAGCAGGCGTCGTGCGACCACGCTCAGACCACCACGTTGACCAGGCGGCCGGGCACCACCACCACCTTCTTGGCCGGCTTGCCTTCGCCGAACTTGGCGAACTCGGCCGAGGCCAGGGCGGCGGCCTCGATGGCCGCCTTGTCGGCGCCGGCCGGCACGGTGATGGCGCCACGCGTCTTGCCGCCGATCTGCAGCACCAGCTCGATCTGGTCCTGCACCAGCGCGGCTTCATCGACCGCCGGCCAGGGCGCATCCAGCAGCTCGCCGATGGCTTGGGCATAGCCCAGCTCGCTCCACAGCGCATGGCTGATGTGCGGGCAGGCCGGGTACAGAGCGCGCAGCAGCACCGAGACGGCCTCGCACAGCACGGCGGTGTCGCCGTCCGAGCCATCGGGCTTGAAGGCCTCCAGCGCATTGAGCAGCTTCATGCAGCCCGAGACCACGGTGTTGTACTGCATGCGCTCGTAGTCGTGGCCCACCTGGCGCAGCACCAGGTGCAGCTCGCGGCGCAGGGCCTTGGCTTCGGCCCGCAGCGGCGCCTGCGACAGATCACCGGCGGTGGCGCGCTGCAGGGCCTCGGCGTTTTTCGCGCCGAAGGCCCAGACGCGCTTCAAGAAGCGGTGCGCGCCCTCGACGCCGGCATCGTTCCACTCCAGCGTCTGCTCGGGCGGGCTGGCGAACATCACGAACAGTCGCGCGGTGTCGGCGCCGTAGCGGTCGATCAGCTCCTGCGGATCGACGCCGTTGTTCTTGGACTTGGACATGGTGCCCACGCCGCCGTAGTCCACCGCCGAGCCGTCGCTCTTCAACTTGGCGCCGATCACCTTGCCGCCCTCGTCGGCCACGTTCTCGACCTCGTGCGGCCAGAAGTACTCGATGCCACCTTGGGCCGTGCGGCGGCTGTAGATGTGGTTGAGCACCATGCCCTGAGTCAGCAGCTTGGTGAAGGGCTCGCTCATGTTCACCAGCTTCAGGTCGCGCATGACCTTGGTCCAGAAGCGCGCATACAGCAGGTGCAGGATGGCATGCTCGATGCCGCCGATGTACTGGTCCATGCCCGGCGTGCCGGCCGAGTTGCCCATCCAGTACTGCGTGCCGGCGCCGACCATGGCCTGGTCGTTGGCTGGATCGCAGTAGCGCATGAAGTACCACGAACTGTCCACGAAGGTGTCCATGGTGTCGGTTTCGCGCCGGCTGGGCTGGCCGCACACCGGGCAGGCCACGTTCAGGAAGTCCTCGCGCTTGTTCAGCGGGTTGCCGCTGCCATCGGGGATGCAGTCTTCCGGCAGCACCACCGGCAGGTCCTTCTCGGGCACCGGCACCGCGCCATGTTCGGGGCAGTGGATGATGGGGATGGGCGTGCCCCAGTAGCGCTGGCGGCTGACGCCCCAGTCGCGCAGGCGCCAGGTGGTCTTCTTCTCGCCCAGTCCCTTGGCCGCCAGCAGCTCGGCCACCTTGTCGACCGCAGCCTTGTGGCCCAGGCCGTCGAGCACGCCGGAGTTCATGCACACGGCGCGTTGCTTGTCGCCATACCAGTCGGCCCAGGCCTCGGTGGAGAAGCTCTCGCCCTCGGCGGCGATGACTTGGCGGATGGCCAGGCCGTATTTTTTGGCAAACGCGAAATCGCGCTCGTCGTGCGCCGGCACGCCCATCACCGCGCCGTCGCCATAGCCCATCAGCACATAGTTGCCGACCCAGACCTCGACCTTGTCGCCGGTCAGCGGGTGGGTGACGAACAGGCCGGTGGCCAGGCCCTTCTTGTCCTGCGTGGCCAGTTCGGCTTCGGTGGTGCCACCCTTTGCACATTCGGCGATGAAGGCCGCCAGCGCCGGGTTGCTGGCGGCGGCATGGGCGGCCAGCGGGTGTTCGGGTGCCACGGCACAGAAGGTGACGCCCATGATGGTGTCGGCGCGGGTGGTGAACACCCAGAGCCGGCCGTCACCGATCAGCGCGCCGCTGGCATCGCGGATGTCGTGCGGGAACGCAAAGCGCACGCCGGCGCTCTTGCCGATCCAGTTTTCCTGCATCAGGCGCACACGCTCGGGCCAGCCCGACAGGTAGTTCGGGTCTTCGGGGTTGGCCACCGCCGACAGCAGCTCTTCGGCGTAGTCGGTGATCTTCAGGTAGTAGCCCGGGATTTCGCGCTTTTCCACCGGCGCGCCACTGCGCCAGCCGCGGCCATCGATCACCTGCTCATTGGCCAGCACGGTTTGGTCCACCGGGTCCCAGTTCACCACCTGGGTGCGGCGCTCGGCAATGCCGGCCTTGAGCATCTGCAAAAACAGCCACTGGTTCCAGCGGTAGTACTGCGGCGTGCAGGTGGCGACCTCGCGGCTCCAGTCGATGGCCAGGCCCATGGCCTGCATCTGGCCCTTCATGTGCGCGATGTTCGAATAGGTCCATTGCGCCGGCGGCACCTTGTTCTTCATCGCGGCGTTCTCCGCCGGCAGGCCGAAGGCATCCCAGCCCATCGGCATCAGCACGTTGTAGCCCTTCATGCGCAGCTGGCGCGCCAGCATGTCGTTGATGGTGTAGTTGCGCACATGGCCCATGTGCAGCTTGCCGCTGGGGTAGGGCAGCATGCTGCAGGCATAAAACTTCGGGCGCAGCGCCCCGCTGGCATCGCGTGCGTCTTCGACGACGCGGTAGGCATCCTGGGCGGCCCAATGGGCATGGGCGGCGGCTTCGACCTCGGCGGGAGCGTATTTCTCGTTCATGCCGCCGATTGTAGGAGGGGGGTCCGGCGGCCCCCGGGGGAGCGGCTCAGTTCGCCGCCGGCCCTTCGGTGACGAAGCCGATGCGCAGCAGGCCGCCGTCCTGCACCAGGCCGATCAGCTCGGCGATGCGGCCATAGGGCACGCGACGGTCGGCGCGCAGCTGCACCTCGGTGCTGGCGTCGCGCTGGGCGGCCTGGCGCACGCGGGCCTTCAGCTCGTCGGCGCTGACCGCCTCGTCGCCCCAGAACAGCTGGCCCTCGGCATTGACGGCCACCGCCACATAGCGTGGCGCGCCGCTGGGGCTGGCGCCCTCGGCACGCGGCAGGTCCAGGCGCAGGCTGGAGGTCATCAGCGGCGCGGTGATGATGAAGATCACCAGCAGCACCAGCATCACGTCGATCAGCGGCGTCATGTTGATGTCGGACAGCGGCCGCGAGCCGCTGCTGCGCTCGAGGCGGCCGAAGCTCATGGCCGGCGCTCGCCGTCCAGCACCATCTCGCGCAGGTCGTGGGCAAAGCCCTCCAGCTCGGCCTCGCAGGCCGCGACCCATTTGCCGAACAGGTTGTAGGCCAGCACCGCCGGGATGGCCACGGCCAGGCCGGCGGCGGTCATCACCAGGGCCTCGCCCACCGGGCCGGCCACCTTGTCGATGGTGATGGCGCCGGCCGCCGAGATGGCCAGCAGCGCGTGGTAGATGCCCCAGACCGTGCCGAACAGGCCGACAAAGGGCGCGGTGCTGCCGATGGAGGCCAGCAGCACCTGGCCGTATTGCAGCTCGCTCAGACTGCGGTGCATGGCATCGCGCAGCCGGCGCGTCAGCTGCGAGGCGCGGTCGGCCCGCGTGGCCAGGGTGCCGGCGGCCTCGGCGGTGGTGGCGGCGTCCAGCAGCGGCAGCAGCACGGCCTCGCGGTCCAGCTGGGCCAGGCGGGCGCGGCCGCTGTCCAGGCTGTCGGCGGCCCAGAAGGCGGCAATGGCCCGCGCCGCATCGCCGCGCGCCCGGTACAGGCCGCGGCCCTTCCAGAGGATGAGCACCCAGGCGCTGACCGACATGGCCAGCAGCAGCAGGGCCACGGCCCGGCCGATGCCGTCGCTTTCGGCCCAGAACCGGAACAGGCCCAGGCCGTCCATGCCCGTCAGGCGGCTTCGGGGCGGTCCAGGCCCAGCACCGCGCGCATGTCGAACAGGCCGCTGGCATGGCCAGCCAGGAAGCGCGCCGCACGCAGGCTGCCCTGGGCATAACCGGCGCGGCTGGAGGCCTTGTGCGCGATCTCGATGCGCTCGCCGGTGCCGGCAAACAGCACCGTGTGGTCGCCGACGATGTCGCCGCCGCGCACGGTGGCAAAGCCGATGGTCGACGGGTCGCGCTCGCCGGTCACGCCTTCGCGGCCATAGACCGCGCAGGCCTGCAGATCGCGGCCCAGCGCGCCGGCCACGGCCTCGCCCATGGCCAGCGCCGTGCCGCTGGGCGCATCGACCTTGTGGCGGTGGTGGGCCTCGATGATCTCGATGTCGTAGCCCTGGTTCAGCGCCCGCGCCGCCTGCTGCAGCAGCTGCAGCACGACGTTGACGCCCACGCTCATGTTCGGCGCCATGACGATGGCCAGGTCGGCCGCCGCGGCGCGGATCTGCGCCTTCTGCGCCTCGCTGAAGCCGGTGGTGCCGATGACCAGCTTGACGCCCTGCGCACGGCAGGCGGCCAGGTGGGCCAGCGTGCCCTCGGGCCGGGTGAAGTCGATCAGCACCTGGGCCTGGGCCAGGCCGGCGTGCAGGTCGGAGGTGATGGCCACGCCGGTGTCGCGGCCGGCAAAGGCGCCGGCATCCTGGCCCAGGGCCGGGCTGCCGGGCACGTCCAGCGCGCCGGCCAGCCGGCAGTCGGGCGCGGCCAGCACGGCCTCGATCAGCATGCGGCCCATGCGCCCCGAGGCGCCGGCGATGGCGATGCGCAGCGGGGAGGTCACCATGCCCTCGGCCATCACACCGGCTCCAGCGGCGGGTAGGGGCGCACCGCGCCCATGGGCTCGGCCGCCGGCGCGGCCGGCGGCTTGGCCGGCGGCGGCAGGGCCTGGCGCTGCTCGGCGGTCAGCTCCAGCGTCGGCACCTTGCCGCTCTCGGCGCGGCGGTTGGCCAGCGAGGCGACGAACTCCTTCTCGCTGGGCAGGTCGGGCGCCTCCAGGCGGTCGAGCTTGTCGTCCTTGAAATAGGCCACCACGCTGCGGCGCTGTGCGTCGGTGCCGGGGCGGCGGATGGTGAACACATAGTCCCAGCGGTCGGCATGGAACAGGTCGGCCAGCATCGGCGAGCCCAGGATGTCGCGCACCTGGTTGCGGCCCATGCCCGGCTTGACCAGGGCCGCCTGCTCCTTGGTGACCACATTGCCCTGCACGATGTCCATGCGGTAGGGCGTGATCAGGCCGAGAAAGCTGTCGGCGCCGCGCACATCGGGCAGCAGCGACGACACCGAGGGCAGCGAAGGCAGGGACGAGCAGCCGCCCAGCAGCAGGGCCGCGGCCAGCGGGGCCAGGCGGCAGGCCGTGCGGCGCACGAAGGAAGAAGACATCGAGGGCATGGTGCGCAGCGGGCGAGCAGGCCTGCCGTGTGACGGATGGGGTGAAGGGTTTGCCGTGCAGCGGCGGGCTGGCGGCATCGATATGATGCGGGCGATTCTAGCGACGCCACCATGCCGCATACCGACGGTTCCACCCCCACCAGCCAGGCCCGCGCCGACGAGCTGAAGAGCAGCGGCCTCAAGGCCACGCTGCCGCGCATCAAGATCCTCGAGGTCTTCCAGCGCAGCGCGCAGCGCCACATGACCGCCGAAGACGTGTACAAGCTGCTGCTGGCCGAAGGCGCCGACATCGGCTTGGCCACGGTCTACCGCGTGCTGATGCAGTTCGAGCAGGCCGGCCTGCTGTCGCGCAACCACTTCGAGTCCGGCAAGTCGGTGTTCGAGCTCAACGAGGGCAAGCACCACGACCACCTGGTGTGCCTGAGCTGCGGCCATGTGGAGGAGTTCTACGATCCCGAGATCGAGCGCCGCCAGCGCGCCGTGGCGGAAGCCCATGGCTTCGAGCTGCAGGACCACGCGCTGTCGCTGTACGCGGTGTGCACCAAGACCGCCTGCCCGCACAAGGGCAAGTAAACGGCCGCCGGGCGGCTACTCGTCGCCGTGTTCCATGGCCCGCTGGTGGCGGGCGATGAACTCCTGGTAGGTGTCGATGCCGCGCAGCTGCAGGATGGTGTTGCGCACCGCCGCCTCCACCAGCACCGCCAGGTTGCGGCCGGCGTCCACGGCGATGATCACCTTGCGCACGTCGATGCCCAGGATCTCCTCGTACAGCGGCTCGTAGGGCAGGCGCTCGAACTCGCGTTCCAGCGTCTCCTTTCGCACCAGGTGCACGATCAGCTTCAGCCGCATCTTGCGGCGCACGGCGGTCTCGCCAAAGATGGCCTTGATGTCCAGCAGGCCGATGCCGCGCACCTCCAGCAGGTTCTGCAGCAGCTCGGGGCAGCGGCCTTCCAGCGCGCTCTGGCTGACCTTGTACAGGTCCACCGCATCGTCGGCCACCAAGCCGTGGCCGCGGCTGATCAGCTCCAGCCCCAGCTCGCTCTTGCCCAGGCCTGATTCGCCGGTCAGCAGCACGCCCAGGCCCAGGATGTCCATGAACACGCCGTGCCGCGTGATGCGGTCGGCGAACAGCTGGGCCAGGTGGGCACGCACCACGTCGATGACATGGCCGGCCGACTCGCCGGTGACGAACAGCGGGATCTCGGCGCGGTCGCACATCGCCACCAGGCGGTCGGGCGGGGCCACGCCGTCGGCGCCGATGATCACCGGCGGCTCCAGCGTGACGATGCGCGAGATGCGCCGGGCCTGGTCTTCGGGCGACGAGTGCTGCAGATAGGCCACCTCGCGGCGGCCGACGATCTGCACCCGGTAGGGGTGGATGTAGTTCAGGTAGCCGACCAGGTCGGCAGCGCTCTGCGCATCACGCACCGCGGCGTCGTCGAAGCGCCGCTCGGGGTGGGCATGGCCGGCGATCCATTCCCACTGCAGCGCTTCGCGCTGGGCCTCGAACAGCGCCTCGGCGCTGATGGAGGTGGGCTTCACGGGGCGGGACTCAGGCCACCGACTTCAGCGGCGCCCAGTCGGCGATCAGCTGGTGCAGCGCGGCGGCGTCGGCGGCGGTCTTCAGCTGTTCGCGCAGGCCGCGGTCGCTGAGCATCTCGGCGATCTCGGACAGGATCTCCAGGTGGCGCTGCGTCGCCGCCTCGGGCACCAGCAGGAAGATCAGCAGGCCCACGGCCTCGTCGTCCGGCGCGTCGAAGGGGATGGGCTGCTGCACGCGGATGACCGCGGCCAGCGGGTTTTTCAAGCCCTTGATGCGGCCATGCGGAATGGCCACGCCATGGCCCAGGCCGGTGGAGCCCAGGCGTTCGCGCGCGAACAGGTTGTCCGACACCGTGGCGCGGGCGATCGCATGCTGGTTCTCGAACAGCAGCCCCGCCTGTTCGAAGGCGCGCTTCTTACTGGTGGCCTCCACATCCACCAGCACGTTGCTGGCAGGCAGGATGGCGGCAAGACGGTTCATGGCATTGCCCTGTGTCGCGACGGCTTTTGGCCGGCGCTACTGCAGGCCTGAGACAGAGGGGCAGATTATAGAAACGGTGTGCTGCAGCGCACCGAAGAATAGGCCCGCGACTGCGGGTTGTTGTCGCGATGCCGCAAACAGTTCACGGTGCCACGAAAAAACGGCCCCGCAGGGCCGTTTCGCGTTGCGGAATCTGTCTCAGGCTGCGTCGCTGACATCCATGCGCTTGGTGGTCGCATGGTGGTGATCCTGCAAGCGGTCCTTGTGACGCACCACCTGGCGGTCCAGCTTGTCCATCAGCTGGTCGATGGCGGCGTACAAGTCCTCGTGCGACTGCTCCACGAAGATGTCCCTGCCCTTGACGTGCAGGGTGACTTCGGCCTTCTGCCGTCGTTCCTTTTCTTTCAGCTTTTCGACCGTCAGCAGCACGCTGACGTCGACCACCTGATCGAAATGCCGCGTCACCCGGTCCAGCTTGGTGAGCACGTACTCACGCAGCGCGGGGGTGACTTCCAGGTGGTGTCCGCTGATCGTCAGGTTCATCTGAGCGTCCTTTCAGAAGGGTTTTCAAAGGACCGGCGCGGCGCCGTGAGTCCGGTGGGGACTGCTCATCCACCGCATCCGTCCGAGCCCAGTGTGCTCCCGATTCCGCGCGGCTGACAAGTGCGCAGCCGGCCTCGCCGGGCCTGGATCTGCCACTTCTGACGCGGCGCAAACAGTCAGCCAGTCACGCTTTGATACACACTGTCAGAGCTGCCATCCGTATTAGTACCTAGTGCCGAGTGGCGTTGCGTCGCAATCGCGCTAAAGTTGCAAAAACGTCGTGGTCGCCGCGCCGGGTCGGTAGACCCGCGTTGCAGGTTGGCGGAAACGCTTCCATGGCGCAGTCCTCCCGCCGTTCCTGTCCGGCCCGTGCCTGCGGCCTCCACCCACTGTCTGTCACCACCGCCGCTGTGCCGGCTGCGCGATGAGAAAGAGCGCCACCAACAACGATGTGCTGTCCACCCGCGAGGCCGCCGAGCGCCTAGGCGTGGCCCTGCGCACCGTGCAGCTGTGGGTCGAGAGTGGTGTGCTGCCGGCCTGGAAGACCGCCGGCGGCCACCGGCGCATCTCGCGCAGCGCGGTCGAGCGCCTGATCGAGGAGCGCCGCGCCGCGCTGCACGGCGGCGCCGAGGCCGGTCGCGCGGCCGCGGCGACGCTGCGGCTGATGGTGGTCGAGGACGAGCCCGGCCTGCTGAACCTGTTCTCGATGATGATCGCCGGCTGGGAACTGCCGCTGCAGGTGACCCTGGCCAGCGACGGCTTCGAGGGCCTGCGCCGCATCGGCGAGGAGCGGCCCGACCTGCTGATCACCGACCTGAACATGCCCGGCATGGACGGCTTCAAGATGATCCGCTCGCTGCGCGAGGCCGGCGCCTCGGCCACCTATGGTGCGATGGACATCGTCGTCGTCACCGCCTTGAGCGAGTCGGAGATCGTCGAGCGTGGCGGCCTGCCCGATGGCGTGCGCGTCTTCCACAAGCCGGTTCCCTTCGATGCGCTGGAGGCACTGGTGCGCGAGCGCATGGGCCTGCCGGCCGACGCCGCCGTCTGAGCGCGCCGCGGATCGCCGCGCATGTCCCGCCGTGTGCTGATCGTCGATGACCAGCCGGACATCCGCCGGCTGATCCGCATGACGCTGGAGCACGAGCCCTTCGAGCTGGCCGAGGCCGCCGATGGCGCCGAGGCCCTGGCCATCGCCGGCAGCTGGCAGCCGCACCTGATCCTGCTGGACATGATGATGCCTGGCGGCCTGGACGGCGTGCAGGTCTGCCAGGCCGTGCGTGCCGACCCGGCGGCGGCCGGCGCCCGCCTGGTGCTGCTGACCGCCCGTGCCGACGAGCAGACCCGGGCCGCGGCCTTGGCCGCCGGCGCCGACGAGTACCTGACCAAGCCCTTCAGCCCGCTGCAGCTGCTGGACCTGATCGACCGGCTGCTGGCCGCCGACTGACACCGGCTGGGCCCGGTTGCAGGCCGCCGGCCGGCGCGGGACCGAATGCCATAATTCGCGCTTCGTCGCTGCGGAGCACGCCCTTGGACAGCAGTCACCCTCGGTGACCGTCCGCTCCAGACCGGTTCTGGAGTGAGACGGTGGCCACCGATTCCTCCCTCCCCCAGAACCCCTGCCGGCCGGCGTTGCCGTGGCCGCGCCGAGGCGGAGATTTGCGATGCTCAACGTGTTCACGCTGGCCGCGGGCCGGCTGGTGCAGACCGAAATCGAGAGCCCCGAGGCCCTGGTGCGCCTGCAGCCGGTGTGGGTGGACCTGGAATCGCCGTCGCCGATGGAGAAGGGCTGGATCGCCTCGCGCTTCGGCCTGGTCATCCCCGAGGACATCGTCGACGACGACCTGGAGGAATCGGCGCGCTTCTACGAGGAAGACAACGGCGAGCTGCACATCCGCTCCGACTTCCTGATCGACGACGACATCACGCCGCGCAATGTGCGCGTGGCCTTCATCCTGAAGAACGGCGTGCTGTTCTCGGTGCATGGCGAGGACCTGCCGGTGTTCCGCCTGCTGCGCCTGCGCGCGCGCCGCATCCCGGCGCTGATCGAGGATGCCAAGGACGTGCTGCTGAAGCTCTACGACGCCGATGCGGAATATTCCGCCGATGCGCTGGAGGGCATCTACGACAGCCTGGAGAAGGTGTCGGCGCGGGTGCTGAAGCAGGACGTGGACGACCAGGCCGCCGGCGCCGCGCTGTCGGCCATCGCCAAGGAGGAAGACCTGAACGGCCGCATCCGCCGCAACGTGATGGACACGCGGCGCGCGGTCAGCTTCATGATGCGCAGCCGCATGCTCAATGCCGAGCAGTTCGAGGAGGCGCGGCAGATCCTGCGCGACATCGACTCGCTGGACTCGCACACCGCCTTCCTGTTCGACAAGATCAACTTCCTGATGGACGCCACGGTCGGCTTCATCAACATCAACCAGAACAAGATCATCAAGATCTTCTCGGTGGCCAGCGTGGCCCTGCTGCCGCCCACGCTGATCGCCAGCATCTACGGCATGAACTTCCAGCACATGCCCGAGCTGGGCTCACGCTGGGGCTATCCGTTTGCGCTGGGGCTGATGGTGCTGTCGGTGGCCGTGCCCATCATCTACTTCCGGCGCAAGGGCTGGTTGCGCTGAACCCACGCGGCGCGGCCTCTACGCAGCGGGGCCGATGTAAGCAAACGCACGCCTGTGCTAGCGTGCAGGCCGTCACGCTGCGGCGTGGCATGTCCAGCCTAAACTGAACCGGCCATGTCCCTTGCCCTTCCTCTTTTCCGTCCGTCGCGCTGGCTGCTGCTGGCGGGCACCGCGGCCTGTCTGTGGGCCGGTGGCGCCCAGGCGCAGTTTGCGATGGTGCCGGCTCCGCTGCCGGCCGCGGCGCTGGCACCCAGCGCCGCCGAGACCGAGCAGGACTACCGCAAGGACGCGGCCAAGCATCTGTACTCGGCCTATCCGATGCGCATCTTCAAGGGCCGGCTGCCGCCGCTGCTGTACGGCGTGGCGATGATCGACATCGAGATCGACGAGACCGGCGCCCTGCTCGATGTGCGTGTGCGCCGGCCGCCGGCCGCGCCCGAGGTCGGCCCCTGGATCGTGCAGATGATCCGCAAGGCCGCGCCGTTTCCGCCGCCGGCCAAGCTGGGCAAGACCGTCTACAGCGACATCTGGCTGGTGCACAAGGGCGGCAACTTCCAGCTCGATACGCTGACCGAAGGCCAGAACTGAGGGCTGCGGCCCGGCCGCCTCAACCAGCCGCCAGGCGGCGCTTCAGCCAGCGCATCAGGCTGCCCAGCAGCGGCAGCTGCTCGTACAGCTCGGCCGCCGCATCCCAGTAGTCGCGGTGCAGCAGCACGCGGCCGTCGGCGGCGAACAGCAGCCGGGTGGCGCCGTGGATGCTCATCGCGCGCGCGCCGCGGCCGCGGGTGCGGAAGTGGAAGTCCCAGGTCAGAAAGGCCTGCTCGCCCTCGGCGATGCGGCTGCGCACCACGAAGCGCGGCTGGTCCAGCGTGGCGAACATGTGGGCGAAGATGCGCCCGATCGGCACCAGGCCCCGCACATCGTTGAACGGATCGATGAAGCGCGCCTGCTCGGCATACACCTGGTCCAGCCGCGCCAGGTCGGTGGGCTGCAGCCGCTCGAACCAGTCGACCACGCGCTGCAGTCGCGGGTCCATGGGCTCATCCATGGCCGGTGGCGCGGCGTACGGCGCCGAAGTACAGCGCATCGGGAAACGGCCGCAGCGCCTTCAGCAGCCGCGTGAAGCGCTTGGGGAAGTGGATCTCGAAGCTGCCCGCGGCCCAGCCGCGCAGGATCGCGGCGGCGGCGGCGTCGGGCGTGATCAGGGCCGGCATGTGGAACTCATTCTGCGCCGTCAGCGGCGTCTCGACGAAGCCCGGGTTGACCAGGGACACGCCGATGCCCTGCGCCGCCAGGTCCAGGTACAGCACCTCGGCCAGGTTGATCAGCGCGGCCTTGGTCGGGCCATAGGCCAGGGCATTGGGCAGGCCGCGGTAGCCGGCCACGCTGGCCACCAGGCTCAGATGCGCCGGCAGGCCGGCGGCGGCCTGGCGCAGCAGCGCCGGCAGCACCGCGTCCAGCAGTTGCAGCGCCCCCACATAGTTGACCTGCTGGTGGCGCAGCGCGTCGCCCAGGTCGAAGGCGGTGGCCCGCATCGCGCGGTAGTGGCCGGCACAGTACATGGCCAGGTCGATGCGGCCGTGGCGCTGCAGCAGCTGCGCCGTGGCGGCCTGCAGCGCCTGCGCATCGCCGACGTCCAGCGGCAGGGCCAGCGCGCCCGGGTGCTCGTCGACAAACTGCTGCAGCCGCCGGGCATCGCGGGCCGATACCGCCACCTGCGCGCCGGCGCGGTGCAGCGCGCTGGCGGTGGCGCGGCCGATGCCGCTGGAGGCGCCGACCAGCCAGACGCAGCGGCCTTGCCATTCGGTCAAGGGCAGGCGGGGATTGAGGGCCATGGTGGCGGTGTCCCGTTCAGGCCGGCAGCTTGCGCATGGACAGCAGCACCTCGCCGACGCGGATGCCGAACTTGCTCATCACCGCGCGGTTGAGCAGCACCTCCTGGTCGACCAGGAACATCCAGTCGTCGAAGTCGATGTCCCAGACCCGACCGTCCACCGGCAGCTTGAGCGTGTAGCGCCAGTTCAGCGCATTGCCGGCGGCCTGGCCCTGGGCCTGGCCCAGCACGTCGGCGGCGCGGCCGGTCCAGCGGCCATCGGCCTGGCGCTGCAGCGTCCACACGCGCTGCTCCTTGCGGCCGTCGGCATAGGTGAAATGCTCGTCCAGCGTGCCGGTGTCGCCCTGCCAGGTGCCGGTCATCTGCACCGTGAAGCGCTGCAGCACGCGGCCCGAGCGGTCGCTGACGATGCCATGCGCGACCAGGCGGCCGTTGAAGTAGCGGCTCAGGTCCAGTGCGGGCTGCTGCTGGGCATAGTCCTGCGGCGTGGGCGTGGCGCAGCCGGACAGGCTGGCCAGGCCGGCCACGGCCAGCAGGGCAGAGGCAAGGCGGGTGGCGAGGCGGCGGTTCATGTGGGTTCCAGGTGATGGCGCTGCTGCCACAGCAGGGTGGCCGCGCCGGCCTTCAGCAGGCAGGGCAGGGCGGCATAGGCGATGGACAGGGCCTGCAGGCCCGCGGCGTCGCGGCCGCCGGGGGTGTAGCCCAGCCACTGCAGGGCCGGCAGGGCCAGGCCGGCGGCCAGGGCCAGGTTGAGCTTGTTGGCGCAGGTCCACCAGCCGACATAGGCGCCTTCGCCGCCGCGGGCATGGCCGGCGCGCTGGATCACGCCGGTCAGCAGGGCGCCGGGCAGGGCCAGGTCGGCGCCCAGCGCGGCGCCGGTGACCAGGCAGATGGCGGTGAAGGCGGCCACGTCGCCGGCGCCCAGCCGGGCCGCGGCGACGAAGGCGCACACCGCCAGCAGCATGCCGGCCAGCCAGCAGCGCAGCAGGCCGAAGCGGGGCACGGCGCGCACCCACAGCGGCATGGCCAGCGCGGCGGTGGCGAAATAGCCGCCCAGGAACAGCGGCTGCCAGGCCGGTGCCTGCAGCCGGTCGCTGACGAAGAACAGCAGCAGCGTGGCCGGCACCGCACCGGCCACGCCGTTGAGCACGAACACCGCCATCAGGCGCCGGAAGGCCGGCACGCGCCAGGGCCGGATGCCGGCCGCGGGCCGCGGCGCGTGGCCGCCGTGCGCGTTCGGATAGGGCGCGGCCGCCAGCGCCGCCAGGGCCAGGGCCAGGCCGGCGGCGCAGACCGCCACCAGGGCCGACACGCCCGCCAGGCTGGGCAATAGGCTGGCCAGCAGCACGCCGGCCAGGGCCAGGCCTTCGCGCCAGCCCACCAGCCGCGCCTGCTGGGCCGCATCGCCGCCCAGGCGCGCGCCCCAGGCCTGGTGCAGCACGCCCAGGCCGCTGTAGCCCAGGCAGGTGACGGCCAGGGCCGCGGCGCACCAGGCCAGCAGCGAGGCCGGATGGGTCTGCAGCGCCACCGGTGGCATGAACAGCGCCGCCAGGCCCAGCGTCAGCAGCAGGGCGCCGCCCGCGGCCCAGGCCAGGGTGCGTGGGCGGGCGCCGGCCAGCAGGCGGTCGGCGCCGCGGCCCAGGGCCGGGTCGATCAGCGCATCCAGCGCCCGCGTGCCCAGCAGCACCGCGCCCAGGCCGGCCAGCGGCACGCCCAGCGTGGCCGCATAGTGGCTGGGCAGCAGCACATACAGCGGCAGCGCGGCAAAGGCCAACGGGGCGCCCAGGGCGCCGTAGCTCGCGCCATGGCGCAGGCCGAGGTTCACGACCCGCCCCCGATCAGCTGCCGGCGCAGTGCCGGCTCGGACGTGCGCGGCGACAGCCAGATGCCGAAAAACAGCCGGGCGAACTCGGCATCGGCAAGCTCGCCACGCAGCCGGCCGTTGTGCCAGAAGCGCGCCGACTGGCCCGGCCGCAGCACGCCCGTCAGGCGGTCGCCGGCCTGCACGTCGGGGAACAGCTGCGCCATGGACTCCAGCCAGCGCTGGGCGCGGGCCTCGGGGATGGGCGCCAGGCGGCGCATCTCGTCCAGCGAGCGTTCGGCGATCAGCCGGCCCACCAGACTGCGCGCGTACTGCAGCTCCAGCGCCAGCGGCTGTTCGGGCGCCTCGGCATCGGCGGCCACGGTCTCGGGGCTCCACAGCCTTGCGTCGTAGATGCGCAGGCCCATCCAGCGCAGCGTGGCCGCGCCGCGCCAGCGGGCGCCGGGCAGCTCGCTGGCCAGCTCGGGCGGCGGGACGGCGTGGGCCAGCGCGGGCAGCGACAGGCCGGCCATCAGAGCCGGGATCAGGGCGCGGCGGCGCATGTCCGGCGCGGCATCAGTCGCGCTGCAGCGTGAACTGCATGACATCGCAGCAGCCGGTGGCAAAGGCCGCCTCGCAATACGCCAGGTAGAACTCCCAGGTGCGCAGAAAGCGGTTGTCGAAGCCCAGGCGCCGCACCTGCGGCTCCTGCTGCAGGAAATCATGGCGCCAGCGCTTCAGCGTCTCGGCATAGTCCGGGCCGAAGGCCAGCTCCTCGACCACGCGCAGCCCTGCCCGCGCCACCTGCTCGCGGAAGGCCGAGGGGCTGGGCAGCAGGCCGCCCGGAAAGATGTACTGCTGGATGAAGTCGGTGCCGGCCACATAGCGCTCGAACAGGTCGTCGCGGATGGTGATGGACTGGATGCAGGCGCGGCCGCCGGGTTTGAGCTGGCGCTTCAGCGTCTCGAAGTAGCCAGCCCAGTATTCGCGGCCCACGGCCTCGAACATCTCGATCGACACCACGGCGTCGTAGGGGCCGTCGGCGATGTCGCGGTAGTCCTGCAGGCGCAGCTCGGCCTGCTGCTCCAGGCCGGCGCTGGCCAGGCGCTGGCGGCCGTGCTGCAGCTGCTCGGTGGACAGGGTGATGCCGGTGACGCGGGCGCCGAACTCGTGCGACGCCGCCAGCTCGGCCACCGCGCCCCAGCCGCAGCCGATCTCCAGCAGTCGCTGCCCGGGCTGCAGCGCGCACTGCTGCAGCGCGCGTCGCATCTTGGCGCGCTGGGCGCTGGCCAGGTCCTGGCCCAGATCGCCGTCGAACCAGGCGCTGGAGTAGTTCAGCGTAGGGTCCAGCCACAGGCGGTAGAAGGCATTGCCCAGGTCGTAGTGCGCATGGATGTTGCGCCGGCTGCCGGCCTTGGAGTTGCGATTCAGCAGATGGCGCATCCGGTGCAGCAGGCCGCCCCACCAGCTGCCGTAGACCATCTGCTCCAGGGCCTCGCGGTTGGCGATGAACAGCCGCAGCAGGGCTTCCAGGTCGGGCGTGCTCCAGTCGCCGCCGATGTAGGTCTCGGCCACGCCGATGTCGCCCGAGCGCAGCGCGGCGCCGCACACGGCCCAGTTGCGCAGCCGCATCGCGGCCTGCGGCTGGCCGGCGCCACCGGGGCCGAAGCGCCGCTGGCGGCCGTCGGGCAGCTGCAGGTCCAGCCGGCCGATGGCCAGGCGATCCAGCAGCCTGAACACCGCGCGGGCGGCGGCGGGCATGCCGGCGGCGGGCAGGGTCAATGGGGCGGTGGTGGAGGCGGTGCGCGGCATGGTCATCAGCGGGCAGAAGGAGGGAGGTGGCTGGATACGGCTGCGGCGTCGGCCTGGATGCGCAGGCCCCGCTGGCCATCGGCGCCGAAAAACGGCACGCGCTTGAGCGCCAGGCGCAGCGCATGCCAGTGGATGCGCGCCACGATGCCCAGGCTCAGCAGCGGCAGGCGCAGCAGCGCGGCGCGCAGTCGCTGCGGCGTCAGCGGCGCCAGCCGGCCGCTGACGCTGGTGTGCAGCAGCGGGCCGCCGGCATCGTCGTGGCTGATGCGCACCACGCTGCGGCTGGCGCCCTGGCCATCGTCCGGCGTGCGCAGAAAGCGGAAGCGGTAGCCGCCCTCGACCTGGCAGAACGGCGACACGTGCAAGGCCTTGGCCGCCCACTGCTCCCGGCCCCAGGCCAGCTGCGGCCCGGCCAGCACATAGGCGTGGCGGCCGCCGAAGGTGTTGTTGACCTCGGCGACGATGGCCGCCAGCGAGCCGTCGGCGCGGTGGGCATACCAGAAGCTGACCGGCTTGAAGGCATGGCCCAGGATGCGTGGATAGGCGTGCAGCCAGACCTCACCATCGGCATCGGCGAGGCCGTGGCGCGCCAGCAGCGACTCCAGCCAGGCCAGCGCATCGGGGCCGCCGTCGCCATGGTCGGCGTCGTGCCAGCTCATCCAGCCAAAGCGGTTGCGGCGCAGCAGCGGCTCGGGCCGCTCGCGCAGGCGGCGCATCGGCAGCAGCAGAAACCAGGTCGGCACGTCCAGCGCATGGTGGGCCGGCCGCAGGCGCTCGTGGCGCACCCGGCCCAGGCCCAGCAGCGGGCGATGGCCGCTGCTGCGCCGGCCCCAGTCCAGCAGCGACGGCGAATCGCTCATGCGGCGGCCTGCCCCAGCCCGGACGGCGACCGGCGCAGCCACTGGCCCAGCGCGCTGGCCACGGCCAGGCCCGAGCGCAGGCCGTCCTCGTGGAAGCCATAGCCGGTCCAGGCGCCGGCAAACCAGACATGGCCGCGGCCCTGCAGCGACGGCACCTGGCGCTGGGCGCGCAGCGCCGCCAGGTCGAACACCGGATGCGCATAGTCGAACTCGGCCCGCACCTGGTCGGCGGCCGGCTCGCGCACCGGGTTCATCGAGACGATCACCGGCTGCTGCCAGGGCAGGGGCTGCAGCGCGTTCAGCCAGTAGTGCAGGCACACGGCGGACTGCTCCTGCTGCAGCGCCGGCGAGCGCTCGTAGTTCCAGGCCGCCCAGGCCTTGCGCCGCCGGGGCAGCAGCGCGGCATCGGTGTGCAGCACGACGCGGTTGCGCTGGTAGCGGATGGCCGCCAGCACGGCGCGCTCGTCGGCCGTGGCCTGCGCGCCCAGCAGGGCCAGGCTCTGGTCGCTGTGCGTGGCCAGCACCACCTCGTCAAAGCGCTGGGCGCCGCCGTCCAGGTCCAGCCACACGCCGATGCGGCCGTCGCCGGGCGGCTGGCGGCGCAGGCCGCGCACCGGCGTGGCCAGGTGCGACTGGCCGCCGGCGGCATGGAAGTCGGCCAGCAGCCGGCGCACATACTCGCGCGAGCCGCCGGCCACGGTGTGCCACTGCGGCCGGTCGGCGACGCGGATCAGGCCGTGGTTGTGGCAGAAGCGGATCATCGTCGCCACCGGAAAGCGCAGCATCTGGTCGGTCGGGCAGCTCCAGATGCAGCCCAGCATCGGCAGCAGATACCAGTCGCGGAAGGCCGCGCCGTAGCCGCCCTGGTCGAGGAACTCGCCCAGGCTCTGCTGCAGGCCGGCGTCGTCGCCGCGCCGGGCGATGGCCGTGGCCTCGCGGTTGAAGCGCAGCAGCTCGCGCAGCATGCCCAGGAAGCGCGGCCGCAGCAGGTTGCGGCGCTGGGCGAACACGGTGTCCAGGCTGCTGCCGCTCCACTCCAGGCCGGTGTGCGGCAGCTGCACCGAGAACGACATGTCCGACGGCGCGGTGGGCACCTGCAGCTGCTCGAACAGCCGCAGCAGCTGCGGGTAGGTGGCGTGGTTGAAGACCAGGAAGCCGGTGTCCACGCCGTGCGTGCGGCCGTCCAGCGTCAGATCCACGGTGTTGGCATGGCCACCGAAATGGCTGCCGGCCTCGAACAGCGTGACCTCGGCGGCGCCATCGCGCGCCAGCGCCCAGGCCGCCGACAGGCCGGCGATGCCGGCGCCGACCACGGCGACGCGGCGGCCGCTCATGCGGCCTCCCGGCGGAAGGAAGAAAGCGCCGTGCAGCGCCCCGGGGCCAACGAGGGAGGGAGGGAGGAGGAGGAGAACTGCCCCGGGATTTCAGGTCGGTTGCCCGACCGGCTGCACGGCGCGCAAAACGCTTGCCGGCCACGGCCGGACCGCATGAACAGGCCGTGGCTGCTGCGATGGAGTCGCTGGACGCGGCCAAGTTCCCTGGCGGGATGCCGGAGGGCGGACCGGGCGCGGACGGAGGGGGACAACAGGCAACTCATCGCGTCGCTGCGTCCGGATGGACGCGGTTTGAACTGATGAGTTCAAGTGTGACTGATCGGTCTCATTTTGTCTTCAGGAGTTTTTCGATTTCCTTGGCGAACGCGGGGTCATCGGGCGTCACCGCCGACGGCCAGCTGCTGACCTGGCGGCCGTCGCGGCCGATCAGGTACTTGTGGAAGTTCCAGCGTGGCGCCTGGCCGGTCTGGGCGATCAGCTGCGCATATAGCGGATTCAGCGCCGCGCCGGCGGCCGGCACGACCCGGCTCTTGGCGAACATCGGGAAGCGCACGCCGAAGGTGCTTTCGCAGAAGGCGGCGATGTCGGCATTGCTGCCCGGCTCCTGCTGGCCGAAGTCGTTGCTGGGAAAGCCCAGCACCACCAGGCCACGCGGCTGCAGCCGCGCATGCAGGGCTTCCAGGGCCTTGTACTGCTCGGTGTAGCCGCAGAAGCTGGCGGTGTTGACCACCAGCAGCACCTGGCCGCGCCAGCCGCACAGGTCCACCGGCTTTTCGTCCTGCAGCCGCGGCAGCGTCTGGCGCAGCAGCGCCGGGCAATCCGCCGGGCCGGCGGCCTGGACGGCGAAGGACGCGGCCAGCAGCAGCCCCGCCAGAGTCAAGTGCTTGGATCTCATGGACAACCCCGACCGTTAAAATCTTTGCCGCTCCCGATCCACGACCCCTCGGCCAGGACCTCGCCATGCTCTATCCCGAACTCTTCAAGCAACTCGAAGCCGTGCGCTGGAACATGGACACCGACATCGCCTGGGACCGCTTCGACGCCGGCAAGCTCAGCGACGAGCAGGCGCTGACGATCAAGATGAATGCCATCACCGAGTGGTCGGCGCTGCCGGCCACCGAGATGTTCCTGCGCGACAACCGCGACGACAGCGATTTTTCCGCGTTCATGAGCGTCTGGTTCTTCGAGGAGCAGAAGCACTCGCTGGTGTTGATGGAATACCTGCGCCGCTTCCGCCCCGACCTGGTGCCCACCGAGCAGGAGCTGCACGAGGTGCGCTTCGAGTTCGACCCGGCGCCGGCCCTCGAGACGCTGATGCTGCACTTCTGCGGCGAGATCCGCCTGAACCACTGGTACCGTCGCGCCGCCGAATGGCACACCGAGCCGGTGATCAAGCAGATCTACGAGACCCTGGCCCGCGACGAGGCTCGCCATGGCGGCGCCTACCTGCGCTACATGAAGCGGGCCATGGCCAAGTTCGGCGACGAGGCGCGCGCCGCCTTCGCCAAGGTGGGTGTGCTGATGGCCAGTGCGCGCCGCACCGCCCAGGCGCTGCACCCGACCAATCTGCACGTCAACGAGAAGCTGTTCCCGCGCGACACCATCCAGAGCCGGCTGCCCAATCCGGAATGGCTGGAGCAGTGGCTGAACCAGCAGATCCAGTTCGACGCCGTGTGGGAGAACAAGGTCGTCGAGCGCATCCTGCACAACATGAGCCTGCTGATGGAGCGCAGCTTTGCCAGCGTGCAGGAGCTGAACCGCTTCCGCAAGGAAATGGCCGCGCGCCTGGTGCCGCCGGGCGGCGCCAATCCCGGCGCCCAGCCGGCCTGAGCGCCTGAGCCCGGCGCCCCGGGCCTGCGGCTTCAGGGCCGGCCGTGCCGGCGCAGCCGGTACAGCCACCAGCTCTCGTCGTCGCTGGCCAGCCGCGCGCGCAGCCGGGCCGGGCTCAGGCCGGTGAGCCGTCGCCAGTCGCGGCTCATGTGCGGCTGGTCGGCATAGCCGTGCTGCAGCGCGGCATCGGCCAGCGGCAGGGTCGCGCTGTCGCCGATCACCGCATCGTGGCCCCGCTGGATGCTGCGCAGCTCGCGCGGGCTCAGGCCGTGCACCTGGCGGCTGCGCCGTTCCAGATGGCGCGAGGTCCAGCCCAGCAGCGACGCCACGCCCTGCACCGTGGCCTGGCGCAGCAGCTCGGGCAGCAGGGCCAGGCCGCGCTCGGCCGGGGCCAGCGCGGCCTGGGCCGCCTGCGCCGCCTGCCAGCGCGGCAGCAGCCAGTCGGTGGCCGCGGCCAGGCGTGCCGCATCGTCGGGCGCGGCGCGCACGGCCTGGTCCAGCGCCGGGCCGTCGGCCGGCAGCAACTCGTGCAGCGGCCGGTGGCGGTCGCGCAGGCTGCCGGCCGCCACGCCGCACAGCGGCAGCAGCGCCGCCGGATGCAGCACCAGGCAGAAGGTGTGGATGGGGCCGTGATTGAGCGAGGCGAAGGGCGCGGTCTGCGGGCCGGAGACAAAGCAGGACGGCAGCGGTCCCAGGTCCGGATGGCCGGCCGGCTGCAGCAGGGTGGCGCCGCCGTCGAGGATCCAGGTGATGCCGCAGAACGGCAGCGCCGGAAAGCGGTTGAGCCGCTGCTCCGGTGGCAGGGCCGGGCCCAGCGGCCGGGTATCGCGCACCAGGGCCGCGTATAGGCAGGCGCGCAGCGCATCGGGCGGGGCGATCAGCCGTGCGGTGGGGGCGGTGGCGGCAGTGGCGGCAGTGGAGGCGTTCGGGCCGGGCATGGACGGGCGGGATCAGCCGCGGTGGAAGCTGGTGCGGCGCTCGCGCACCAGGCGCTGCAGCTGCAGGATGCCATACAGCAGGGCCTCGGCGGTGGGCGGGCAGCCGGGCACGTAGACATCCACCGGCACGATGCGGTCGCAGCCGCGCACCACCGAATAGCTGTGGTGGTAGTAGCCGCCACCGTTGGCGCAGGAGCCCATGCTGATGACATGGCGCGGCTCGGCCATCTGGTCGTAGACGCGGCGCAGCGCCGGCGCCATCTTGTTGGTCAGCGTGCCCGAGACGAACATCAGGTCGGCCTGGCGCGGGCTGGCGCGAAAGATCATCGAGAAACGCTCCATGTCGTAGCGCGCGGCTGCGGCATGCATCATCTCGACGGCACAGCAGGCCAGGCCGAAGCTCAGGTACCAGAGGCTGTCGGCGCGGGCGACCTGCACCACCTGGTCCAGGCGGGCGAGGGCGAAGCCGTCGCGCTCCAGCGACGGCAGGGGGGTGGGGGCAGCAGGCGGGTTCATCCCGGCGATGCTGCGCCGGGCGCGGCCGCGCCGTCTTGAACGAAGGCGACCTGCCGGGGCCCGCCCCTGGCCCGGGGCCTTACTTCTTCATCGCCTCGGCCATGCGCAGCGCATCGGCCTTCTTGTCGGCGTCGACCTTCTGCGCGCTGGGCCGCTGGCCGATCAACGCCGCATAGGCCTTCCAGTCGATGCCGGCGGCGGCCAGCAGGTCCTCGCCCAGCACCTTCTTGCTGGCCAGGGCCACCAGGGGCAGGCTGACATAGGCCGCGCAGTCGGCCAGCGTGAACTGCTCGCCGGCGACATAGGGGCCGAACTTGGCCAGGCGCTTGAAGCCGGCGATCTGCTTGCTCAGCTGCTTGCGCACGCGGTCCTGCGTGTCCTGGCTGACCGTGCCGCCGAAGAAGGCCTGCGGATACAGCTCGCGCGCCACCAGCTCCAGGTGCAGGTCGATGAAGGTGCACAGCTCGCGCACCTTGGCCGCGGCAAAAGCGTCCTTGGGCAGCAGCGGATGCTCGGGATGGGCGGCTTCCAGGTAGTCGACGATGACCTGGCTTTCGCACAGCGAGCCCTGCTCGGTGCGCAGGAACGGCACCTTGGCCAGCGGCGAGCAGCCCAGCACGGCCTCGTCCCTGGAGCCGGTCATCACCAGCTCCTCGTTGAACGGGATGCCCTTTTCCAGCAGGGCCAGCTTGACCTTGTTGTAGTAGTTGGAAACCGAAAAGCCGCACAGCGTGATCATGGGTGTCTCCGTCAGGGTCAGGGGGTCGCGGCAGTCTAGGCCGCGGCACCACCCGGATGGCGACGCTAGCGCGACACGCGGCCCACGCCCAGCGCCAGCGCGCACAGCAGCCCGGCCACGGCGCCGGCGGCATGGGCGGCCGGGGCGATGGCGATGTCCCAGCCCGGCACCTGGCGCAGCGGCCCGGCCCAAGGCGTTTCCAGCAGCAGCTTGGCCGCCAGGCCCAGGCCCAGGCCGGCGCCGATCAGCCGCGGCGCCGCGGCGCCGCCCCGCAGCAGCTGCACCACGGCCACCGCCACCGCCGCATGCAGCACGCCGGACAGGCCGGCATAGCGCAGCAGCGCCGGCTGCAGCAGCAGCGCGCCCTGGGTCAGCGGCCAGGCCAGGGCCCAGGCCAGCGTGGCGCGTGGTCCGCAGCCGGCGGCCCTGCCCAGCGCCGCCACCAGGCCCAGGCCGGCCAGGTTGGCCGCCAGGTGCAGCGGGCTCAGGTGCAGCAGCGCGGCGCTGAACCAGCGCCAGGGCTGGTCCCAGGCGCGTTCGGGCCGCCACACCAGGGCCTCGGCCAGATCGCCCCGGGCCTGCGGCGCCAGCAGCCACAGCGCCAGCGTGACCAGGCCGGCGGCCAGGGCCAGGCCGGTCCAGGCGCGACCGGCAATCAGTCGAACACCGCGCGCCACAGCGCCAGCACCGCCTCGCGCTCGCCGGCCAGCTGCTCGGGGGGCACCTGGGTGGGCTGCTCGTCCAGGCGGGCGCGGTGCTGGGCGCGGCGCAGCTCGCGGTAGGCATCGGCGGCGGCCGTGCCCACGCCGGCCGGCAGCAGGCCCAGGGCCTCGGCGCGCTGCAGCAGGGCGATGTTGCCGACGTTGTCCTGCAGCGCCGCATGGTTGCCGGCATGGGCCAGCACCAGCCATTGCACGGCGAACTCGGCGTCCATCATGCCGCCGGGGCTGTGCTTGACGTCGAACAGCCCGTCCTTGACCGGCCGCGCCGCGCGCACCTTCTCGCGCATGTCCATGACCTCGCGCCGCAGCGCCTGCACGTCGCGAGGCGCGGCCAGCACCTGGCGGCGCACGACCTCGAAGCGCTCGCCCAGCGCCGGCGAGCCGGCACAGAAGCGCGCCCGCGTCACCGCCTGGTGCTCCCAGGTCCAGGCGGTGTTGCCGCCGCGGCCGGCCTGGTAGCGCTCGAACGAGCGGATGGAGGTGACCAGCAAGCCCGAGTTGCCGTTGGGCCGCAGCGCGGTGTCGATGTCGAACAGCTCGCCGGCGCCGGTGCGCAGCGTCAGCCAGGTGATGAGCTTGCGCACGAAATGGCCATAGACCTCCTGCGCGCGGTCGGGGTCGGCTTCGTCGGCATCGTCGTAGAGGAAGACCACGTCCAGGTCGCTGCCGTAGCCCAGCTCCTTGCCGCCCAGCTTGCCGTAGGCGATGACGGCAAACACCGGCTCGGGCCGGTGGTGCTGGCGCAGCCGCGGCCAGGCCCAGCGCAGCGTGCAGTCCAGCGTGGCATCGGCCAGCGCCGACAGGTCGTCGGCCACCTGCTCCACCGTGATCAGGCCCTCGACATCGCGCACCAGGCTGCGGAAGACCTCGGCATGGTGGGCATGGCGCAGCGTATCGAGCAAGGCGCCTTCGTCGGCCTCGCCGGCGCGCACCCAGGCGGCATGGCGGTCGTCCAGCTCGGCGATGTAGCCGGGGGCGTCGAAGCGCTCGTGCAGCAGGCGCGGATCGGCCAGCTCGTCGATGACGCCGGGATGGCGCATCAGGTACTGCATCGGCCAGCGCGCCAGGCCCAGCAGGCGCAGCAGGCGCTTCATGACCTCGGGCCGCTCGACCAGCAGGGCCAGGTAGCTGTCGCGGCGCAGCAGGGGTTCGAGCCAGTCGATGAAGCGCAGTGCCGCATCCAGGGTGCACAGGCCATCGGCCACGCCGGCGGCGGCGCGCTGCACCAGCTTGCCCAGGCGCAGCTTGGGCTCGTCGCGCAGCGCCTGCACCCGCGCCGACTGGGCCCAGCGCTGCACGCGCTCGCGCAGCGGCTCGGGCAGGTGCTCGGCCAGGGCCTCGCTGTCCAGTGGCAGGGCCGGCGCGCCGCAGCTGCGGCAGCCGCCGCCCGGCGCATTGGGCGCCGGCGTGCGTCCGTCGTGCAGCAGGGCGTCGAATTCGGTGGCCACCAGCTCGCGGATCTCCAGCAGCCGGTCCAGCAGCTGGCAGGCGTCGGGCGTGCAGGCGGCCAGGCCCATGGAGCGGGCGATCCAGGCCAGGTCGGCGTCCTGCGTCGGCAGCAGATGCGTCTGCTGGTCGTCCAGGTACTGGATGCGGTGCTCGACGCGGCGCAGGAACACATAGGCCGCGTCCAGTGCTGCGGCGGTGTCGGGCTTCATCAGGCCGGCGGCGCTCACCTTCTGCAGGCTCTTGAGCGTGCTGCGCGTGCGGATCTCGGGAAACTGGCCGCCGCGCACCACCAGCAGCAGCTGCACGATGAACTCGATCTCGCGGATGCCGCCGCGCGACAGCTTGACGTCGTTGGCGCGCTCGGGCCGGCCGGCGGCGCGGCGCTGGGCCTCGTCGCGGATCTTGCGGTGCAGCTGGCGCAGGCCCTCGAACACGCCGTAGTCGAGGTAGCGGCGGTAGACGAAGGACGACACCAGGCTGCGCAGCGGCAGCGCGCGGCCGGAGGTGACGGCCGCGCGTGGCGCGACGATGCGGCTCTTCAGCCAGGCAAAGCGCTCCCATTCGCGGCCCTGCACCAGGAAGTACTCCTCCAGCATGCCCAGCGTCACCACCGGCGGGCCGGAGTTGCCATTGGGCCGCAGCGCCAGGTCGACGCGGAACACGAAGCCGTCGTCGGTGGTGTCGCCGATCAGCGCATACAGGCGCTTGGCGACGTGGGCGAAATACTCGTTGGCGCTGATGCGCGGCAGCGAGCCGTCGGCACCGCCGTCGGTCTCGCCCTCGTCCTCGCAGACATAGATCAGGTCGATGTCGGACGAGACATTCAGCTCGCGCGCGCCCAGCTTGCCCATGCCGATGATCCAGAAATCGATCACCTGGCCCTGGGCATCGCGCGGCGCGCCCCAGCGTGCGTCGGCCTCGGCGCGGGCGGCGGCCAGGGCCAGCTCCAGCGTGGCCTCGGCCAGCGCCGTCATGGTGGAGGTGATGCGCTCCAGCGGCGCGTCCTGCTCCACGTCCAGCACCACCAGGCGTTCCAGCACCAGCTGGCGGGCCACGCGCAGCGCCGAGGCCAGCGGCCGGCCGCCGGCCTGCAGCCGCGCCACCAGGGCGGTGATGGAAGCCGCATCCAGCGCGGCCTCGGGTCCGTCGGCGGGCAGCAGGGCCAGCTCGGCGCCGTAGCGCCGGCGGATGCGCTGCACATAGCGGCTGTGGTCGGCGCGGCCGCCGGTGGCCGCGGAGGGATCAGACTGCATGGACCGGAAAAAGTGCTGTGCTAGATTGCGTCGCAGCCCGGCCGGCCGTGGCAGGCTGCGGGTGCCGGACGGCGTGCTTCGGTCGCGTGGGACGCGCGGCCTGCCTGCTGGTTTCCCTCATCCATGTCCCTCTTGTCGTTTGCCGCTTCGTGCCGTCCCGCGCTGCGCCTGAGCTGGCGCGTGCTGTCGGTGCTGGTGCTGGTCTTGAGCAGCTTAGCCCTGGCGGCTTGGCTGACCCTGCATTGGGGGATTTTGCCGCGCCTGGACGATTGGCGTGGCCGCATCGAAAGTGCGGCCAGCCGCGCCGTCGGCGTGCCGGTGCAGATCGGCCGCATCGAGGCCCACAGCAGCAGCTGGGTGCCGGCCTTCACGCTCAGCGACGTGGTGCTGCGCGACAGCGCCGGCCGCGAGGCGCTGCGCCTGCCGCGCGTGCATGCGGCGCTGTCGGTGCCACGCCTGCTGGCGCTGCAGCTGGGCTTCGAGCAGCTGCTGATCGAAGGTGCGCGGCTGGAGGTGCGACGCGACGCCCGCGGCCAGATCACCGTCGCCGGCCTGGACCTGGACGCCGGCGGGCCGGCGCTGGACGGCCAGGCGGCCACCGACTGGTTCTTCGAGCAGCGCGAGTTCGTCATCCGCGGCGGCGAGCTGCGCTGGGTCGACGAGCAGCGCGCCGCGCCGCCGCTGGCGCTGGCCGACGTGGCCCTGGTGGTGCGCAACCGCGGCCGCCGCCACGAGCTGCGCCTGGATGCCACGCCGCCGGCCGACTGGGGCCAGCGCTTCAGCCTGGTGGTGCAGGCCCGCCAGCCGCTGCTGGACCGCAGCGATCCGGTCGGTGGCCTGGTCGGCGGCCTGGGCCGCACGGCCGACTGGCGACGCTGGCGCGGCACCTTGTATGCCGATCTGCCCGAGGCCGACGTGGCCCGGCTGCGCCGCCATGTCGACCTGCCGGTGGACCTGCAGCAGGGCCGTGCCGCGCTGCGCGCCTGGATCGACTGGGACCAGGGCCTGCCACGCAGCCTGACCGTCGATGCCGCGCTGGCCGATGTCTCGGTGCAGCTGGCGCCGGCGCTGCAGCCGCTGGTGGTCAGCACGCTGTCCGGGCGCTTCGTCGCCAGCCGCGACGACAGCGGCGCGCGTGCCGAGGTCAGCGGCCTGCAGTTCACGCTGGCCGATGGCACGCGCTGGGAGCCCAGCCGCCTGGCCTTTGCCTGGCGCCAGGCGCATCTGCTGCAACCGCCGCTGCAGCCGGCCTCGGCCGTGGCGCCGGCGCCGTCCACCGGTGGCAGCTTCAGCGCCGACCGGCTGGACCTGGCGCCGCTGGCGGCGCTGGCCGAGCACCTGCCGCTGGGCGCCAGCCTGCGTCGCCTGCTGGCCGAGCTGGCGCCCGAAGGCACGGTGCGCCAGCTCGACGCCAGCTGGCGCGGTCCGCTGGACGCGCCCAGCGGCTGGACTGCCAAGGCGCGGCTCAGCGGCCTGGCCATTGCCGCGGCCGAGTCGCCCGAGCCCGGCGGCATCGGCCGGCCGGGCTGGCGCGGCGCCGACCTGGAGATCACGGCCGGCGAGGCCGGTGGCCAGGCCAAGCTGGCCATCGCCGATGGCGAGCTGGTGTTTCCCGGCGTGTTCGAGCAGGCGCGGGTGCCGCTGTCGCGCTTTTCGGCCGGCCTGAGCTGGAAGGTGCTGCCGGCGCCCGTGGTGGCGGCAGCGGCGGCGGCGGCCTCCGGCGCTGTGGCCGAGCCGGCGCCGCCGCGGCTGGAGCTGACGGTGGACAACGCCCGCTTCGCCAACGACGACCTGCAGGGCGAGGCCCGCGCCAGCTGGCGCACCGGCACCGGTGCGGGCTTTGGCGTCGGCGGGCGCCTGCCCGGCGTGCTGACGCTGGACGGCAAGCTGGCCCGCGGCAAGGCCACCGCGGTGGCGCGCTACCTGCCGCTGGGCGTGGGTGCCGACAGCCGCCACTGGGTGCAGCATGCGGTGCAGGCCGGCGAGGTGCGCGACGTCAACTTCCGCGTCAAGGGCGACCTGTGGAACTTCCCGTTCGTCAACCAGCGCGAAGGCGAGTTCCGCATCGCCGGCCAGGTGCGTGATGCGCTGCTGGCGACCGTGCCCTCCGAGCCCAACTGGATCTCGCCCTGGCCGGCCTTCGCCAATGTCAGCGGCCAGCTGGTGTTCGAGCGCAACAGCATGCAGTTCAGCCGCGCCAGCGGCCGGCTGTGGGGCGTGGAGCTGGCCGAGGTCAGCGGCCGCATCCGCGACCTGTCCGAGCAGGCGGTGCTGGAGATCGACGGCACGGCGCGCGGCCCGGCTTCGGACCTGCTGCGCTATGTCAACACCACGCCGGTGGGCCAGTGGACCGGCGGCGCGCTGGCCGCGGCCCAGGCCAGCGGCACGGCCGAGCTGAAGCTGGCGCTGAACGTGCCGCTTTCGCACTCGGACGACACGGTGCTGCGCGGCAGCGTGCTGCTGGCCGGCAACGATGTGCGCCTGGGCGGTGGCGTGCCGCCGCTGGGCCAGGCGCGTGGGCGCATCGACTTCACCCACCGCGGCCTGCAGCTGGCCGGCGTGCAGGTGCAGGCCCTGGGCGGCGAGGCCACGCTGGACGGCGGCAGCCAGGCCGACGGCAGCCTGCGCTTCACGGCCGGCGGCACGGCCAGCATCGAGGCCTTGCGCCGCAGCTCCGAGCTGGGCGCGGCCGCGCGCTGGCTGGCCCAGGCCGGCCCGCGCGTGCAGGGCAGCGCCGCCTACCGGCTGCAGCTGGGCCTGGTGCGGGGCCAGACCGAATTCAGCCTCAGCAGCAATCTGCAGGGCGTGGCCATCGACCTGCCGGCGCCGCTGAAGAAGGCCGCCGGCGAGGCCCTGCCGCTGAAGATCGCCAGCACGCTGCAGGCCGAGCCGCGTGGCGCCGCGGCCACGCGCGACTGGCTGCGCATCGAGGCCGGCGCGCTGCAGGGCGCCTGGCTGCGCGAGCTCTCCGGCGACAGCCCCCAGGTGCTGCGCAGCGCCATCGCCTGGGGCGCGCCGCTGCCCGAGGCGGTGGCCGGTGGCCGCGCCGTGCTGCAACTGCCGGCGCTGGACGTGGACGCCTGGCGGCGTGTGCTCGACGGCCTGGGCGGCGGCAGCTCGGCGGGCGGCCTGGATGCCACGCTGCTGCCGCAGTCCATCCGCCTGCAGACCGCCGAGCTGCAGGCCCAGGGCCGGCGCCTGACCGGGCTGGTGCTGGACCTGCAGCGCCTGGGCGGCGGCAGTGGCAACGGCAGTGGCAACGCCGGCGGCGACGAAGGCTGGCGCGCCCAGCTGCAGTCCGACCAGGCCGCCGGCAGCATCGAGTACCGCGATCCCCGCGCGGGTGCCAATGCCGGCCGGCTGCGTGCACGCCTGACCCGGCTGACCCTGCCGCCGGCCGAGGCCGAGCGCGTGGAAGGCCTGCTCGACGAGGTGCCGGCCACGGTGCCGGCGCTGGACATCGACATCGACAGCTTCGAGCTGCGCGGCCGTGCGCTGGGCCGGCTGTCGCTGGAGGCGGTGAACCGCGCCGCCGCCGCCGGCCGCAACGAATGGCGGCTGCAGAAGCTGGAGCTGGCCCATGCCGATGCCAAGCTGGCCGCCAGCGGCAGCTGGCAGCCTGCGCTGGCCGGCCAGCGCCGGCGCATGGCGCTGGAGTTCAAGCTCGACGTGGCCGACGGCGGCAAGCTGCTGGAGCGCCTGGGCTTCGGCCGCGTGGTGCGGGGTGCCAAGGGCACGCTGGCCGGCAACCTGGCCTGGGACGGCTCGCCGCTGGCGCTGGACTTTCCCACGCTGACCGGCGGCTTTGCCGTCAACCTGGGCGGCGGCCAGTTCCTCAAGGCCGATGCCGGCGCCGGCCGGCTGCTGGGCGTGTTGAGCCTGCAGGCCCTGCCGCGGCGCCTGGTGCTGGACTTCCGCGACGTGTTTGCCGAGGGCTTCGGCTTCGACGATGTCACCGGCGACGTGGCGATTGCCCGCGGCGTGGCCAGCAGCACCAACCTGCGCATGCGCGGCCTGCAGGCGGCGGTGCTGATGGAAGGCCAGGCCGACATCGCCCGCGCCACCCAGGACCTGCATGTGGTGGTGCTGCCCGAGCTCAACACCGCCAGCGCCACGCTGGCCTATGCGGCCATCAACCCGGCCGTGGGCCTGGGCGCCTTCCTGGGCCAGTGGCTGCTGCGCGAGCCGCTGCGCCAGGCCAGCATGCGCGAGTTCCGCATCAGCGGCAGCTGGGACGATCCGCAGGTCGAGCGCCTGGACAGCGTGCCGGCGGCGGCCACCGCAGCGGCAGCGGCGGCGGCCTCGGCGGCCTCACGCTGACGGGCCGGGGCTGGCGCGCAGCAGGGCCTCGGTGGCCGCGTCGGCCGGGTAGAACAGCTCCACCGCCAGCTCGGCCAGCGTGATGTCGCGCGGCGTGCCAAACGAGGTCAGCGTGGTGAACAGCGACAGCCGCTGCGGTCCTGCCGGGCCGGGCAGGTCCAGCACGCAGGGCAGCAGCAGGGTCGGCGCCTCGTCGACCAGGCGGCCGCCGCGCTGGGCCGCGGCCTCGCGCAGCGCGCGCACATTGGGCCAGCTCTCGACCTGCTGGCGCAGCGCCACCAGCACCGCATCGCCCGAGTCGGCCACCGCCCGCTGCAGCGCATCGACCAGGTAGCCGCCCCAGTCGGCAAAGTTGGCGGTGATGGCGGCAAAGCCCTGCGGATGCAGGCTGGCGCGCATCATGTTCAGCGGCGGCGCGGCCAGCTCGGGCGGCAGCGCCCGCACCAGCTGCAGCGCCGTGGCATTGGCCAGCACCACGTTCCAGTGCCGGTCCAGCACCACGCCGGGATAGGGCTGGTGCGCGTCCAGCAGGCGCTGCAGCGCGGCGCGCACCGGCGCCATCGCCGGATGGTCCAGGTCGGTGTGGCTGTAGTGCGGCGCATGGCCGGCGGCCAGCAGCAAGCGGTTGCGCTCGCGCAGCGGCAGGTCCAGGCGCTCGGCCAGGGCCAGCAGCATGGCCGCGCTGGGCCGCGAGCGGCCGGTCTCGATGAAGCTCAGGTGGCGCGGCGACACGCCCACGTCCAGCGCCAGGTCCATCTGGCTGCGGCGGCGGCGCGTGCGCCATTCGCGCAGCAGGGCACCGGCACCGCAATTCGCAGGGCCGGTGGTGGAGGGGGAAGGCAGCGCATGCATGGTGGCGGCCATTCTGCGGGCAGCAGCGCCGCAAACCCATTACCTGGCGGGTCATCGCCAGCGTGCAGCAGGCTGCGAAGAATGGCGCCATCCCCCATCCCCAACCCCTGGAGAGCGACCATGAGCACCCCGATGATGATCCTGCCGTCCCTTTGGCTGCGCCGCGCCCTGTGGCTGGATGTGGCCGCCAGCGCCGCCGTGGCCCTGCTGCAGCTGGCCGGCGGCGCGCGCCTGGCGGCCGCGACCGGCCTGCCGGCGGCGCTGCTGCTGGAGACGGCGCTGTTCATGCTGGCCTGGGGCCTGGCCCTGCTGTGGTTGGCCGGGGGTCGATCGGGCCGGCCGGTGCCGGCCTGGTGCGTGCGTGTTGTGATCGCCGGCAACCTGGCCTGGGCGGTGGCGGCGCTGGCCACTGGCCTCGGGCTGGCGGTGCCGCCGGCCGGCTGGGCGCTGATCGCCGTGCATGGCGCCGGCGTGCTGCTGTTTGCCGCGCTGCAGTGGGCGGGGCTGGCGCGCTCGGTGCCGCAGTCCGCGGCTGGCCTGGTGCTGCAGCCGCGCTGAAGTTTCTCTCTGACCCTGGAGCACACCATGACCTCACCCGCATCCGACCTGCTGCCGCTGGCCGTGGCCCTGCTGATCGGCATTCCCGCCCTCGGCTCCTGCCTGGGCATCGGCCTGGCGACGATGAAGTTCCTCGAAGGCACGGCGCGCCAGCCCGAGCTGGCCGATACGCTGCAGACCAAGTTCTTCCTGGCCGTGGGCGTGACCGATGGCGCCTTCATCATCGCCACCGGCATCGGCCTGTGGTTTGCCACCGCCAATCCTTTTGCCGGCTGAACAGGCTGGCGGCCCGGGCTGGGCGATGATGGGCGCCATGCCCCAGATCGCCGCCCTGCAGATGGTGTCCACGCCCGACGTGGACCGCAACCTGGCCGCCGCCGGCCGCCTGGTCGCCGAGGCCGCCGACGCCGGCGTGCGCCTGGCGGCCCTGCCCGAGTACTTCTGCCTGCTGGGCCGCAGCGACCGCGACAAGCTGCTGATCGCCGAGGCCGATGGCGCCGGCCCGATCCAGGACTTCCTGGCCGAACAGGCGCAGCGCCACCGCCTGTGGCTGATCGGCGGCACGCTGCCGATCCGCGGCGGCGACGAGCAGCATGTGCGCAACAGCTGCCTGGTCTACGGACCGGACGGCGCGCGCCTGGCGCGCTACGACAAGATCCATTTGTTCGCCTACGACAACGGCCGCGAGCGCTACGACGAGGGCCGGGTGCTGGAGGCCGGCAGCGAGCCGCTGGCCTTCGAGGCCGATCTGGACGGCGACGGCCGCGCCTGGCGCATCGGCCTGTCGGTGTGTTACGACCTGCGCTTTCCCGAGCTGTACCGGCGGCTGATGGCGCCGGCGCCCTGCGACATCCTGGCCGTGCCCTCGGCCTTCACCCACACCACCGGCCAGGCGCACTGGGAGCTGCTGCTGCGCGCCCGTGCCGTGGAAAACCAGTGTTATGTGCTGGCGCCGGCCCAGGGCGGATTGCACGAGAACGGCCGCCGCACCTGGGGCCACAGCCTGGTGGCCGATCCCTGGGGCGAGCTGCTGGCCTGCCAGGCCGAGGGCGAGGCCGTGGTGGCCGCCGTGGCCGATGTCGAACGCCTGGCCCAGGTGCGCCAGCAGCTGCCGGCGCTGGCGCACCGCCGGCTCTGATCCGGCTCTGATCCGGCGCTTCAGCCCAGCTCGGCACGCCGTGGCAGGTCGGCGCCACGCCGGCCGCAGGTGATGGCCGCGGCGCGCATCGCAAAGCCCAGGGCCTGGGCCATGGCCGCTTCGTCCAGCGTGGCCACGCCGGCTGCCGACAGCCGGCCCTGCTCGGCCAGCCAGGTCAGCAGCGCGGCCTGGAAGGTGTCGCCGGCGCCCACCGTGTCGACCACCGCCACCGGCTGCGGCGGCAGGGCCAGGCGCAGGCCGGGCCGGTAGCCGATGGCGCCGTCGCCGCCGCGTGTCACCACCACCCAGCCGGCACCGGCGGCCAGGGCCTGGGCGGCAAAGTCGTCCAGCGCCCGGCCGGGGTAGAGCAGGGCCAGGTCCTCGTCGCTGACCTTCAGCAGCTGGCAGCGCGGCAGCATCCAGCCCAGCGTCTCGCGCCAGACACCGATGTCGGGCTCGACATTGAGCCGGATGTTGGGGTCGTAGGCGATGAAGCTGCGGCCCTGCTCGCGCTCGACCAGGGCGCGCTGGGCGTCGGCCGTGGGCCTGACCACCATCGCATACGAGCCGAAGTGGAAGGCCCGTTGTTCTGACGGTTCGGCGGCGGGGATGGCCGCCAGATGGGCTGGCGTCAGCAGCCGGTCGGCGCAGCCGGCGCCGTAGAAGGCATAGCTGGGCACGCCGCGGCCATCCACGCCGACCAGGCTGAGGGTCACCGGCGCGTCCAGCCGCGGCGTGGCGCGGGGGTCGATGCCTTCGTCCTGCAGCGCGCGCATCAGCCGTTCGCCGGCAAAGCCGGCGCCGATGCCACCGAAGAAGCCCACCGGCTGGCCCAGGCGCGCCAGGCCCATGGCGACATTGAATGGCGAGCCGCCGATGCGGCCGTCGAAGGCCAGGCCGGTGGGCGTGTCGCCGGTGGCGAACACGTCGTACAGCGCTTCTCCGCAGACGATGAACATGGCGGTCTCCTGTCTCGGGTTAACCATTAATCAATCAACTTGATTTATTAAAACACGGCGCCCACAATCTGGCCATCGGTTGAATCCCGATGCCCGCCGGGCGGCTCAGCAGCCTGGTCCAAGCCCACCCCACGGAGACTTCCATGCGCCTGTCCTTTGCCACTGCCGCGATCCTGAGCCTGCTTGCCGGATCGGCCCACGCCCAGACCCCGCCGGTGATCGGCCTGATCACCAAGACCGAGACCAACCCGTTCTTCGTGAAGATGAAGGAGGGCGCGGCCGAGGCGGCCAAGGCCAAGGGCGCCAAGCTGCTCAGCGGCGCCGGCAAGACCGATGGCGACAACGCCGGCCAGGTGACGGCGATGGAGAACATGATCGCCGCCGGCGCCAAGACCATCCTGATCACGCCCAGCGATGCCAAGGCCATCCTGCCGGCGATCAAGAAGGCGCGCGACAAGGGTGTGCTGGTGATCGCACTCGACAGCCCCACCGACCCGGTGGACGGCACCGATGCGCTGTTTGCCACCGACAACTACCAGGCCGGCGTGCTGATCGGCCAGTACGCCAAGGCGGCACTGGCTGGCAAGCCGGCCAAGATCGTGATGCTGGACCTGTTCCCGGGCCACCCGGTGGGCGCGCAGCGCCACAACGGCTTTCTGAAGGGCTTTGGCCTGGCCGCGCCCGATGCCAAGAGCAACGAGCTGGGCAAGGCCGCCGAGGTGGTGTGCATGGCCGACAGCTTTGGCGACCGCGCCAAGGGCCAGACGGCGATGGAGAACTGCCTGCAGAAGGCCGCCGAGGTCAACGTGGTCTACACCATCAACGAGCCGGCAGCGGCCGGTGCCTTCAATGCGCTGAAGAAGGCCGGCAAGGAGAAGGGCGTGGTCATCGTCAGCGTCGACGGCGGCTGCCAGGGCATTGCCGACGTGGGCGCCGGCGCCATCGCCGCCACCAGCCAGCAGTACCCGCTGAAGATGGCGGCCATGGGCGTGGAGGCCGGCATCGAATATGCCAAGACCGGCAAGAAGCCCAGCGGCTACACCGACACCGGCGTCACGCTGATCGCCGCCAAGCCCATGGCCGGCGTGGCGAGCAAGGACGTGAAGACCGGCACCGAGCTGTGCTGGGGCAAGAAGTAAACACGCGCGCCGCCGGAGCCATGCCATGAAGCCGCCACCCATCGCCTGGGGCCAGCTGGGCCCGTTCATCGCGCTGCTGATCGCCTGCCTGTTCTTCTCGGCCACCACCGACAACTTCGCCACCGGCCAGAACCTGTCGCTGGTGTTGCAGCAGGTGATGGTGGTGGGCGTGATCGCCATCGGCCAGACGCTGATCATCCTGACCGCCGGCATCGACCTGAGCTGCGGCATGGTGATGGCGCTGGGCAGCATCGTGATGACCAAGTTCGCCGTCGACCTGGGCCTGCCCACGCCGCTGGCGGTGCTGGCCGGCGTGGCGGTGACGGCGGGCTTCGGCCTGCTCAACGGCCTCTTGGTCACGCGCATCAAGCTGCCGCCCTTCATCGTCACGCTGGGCACCTTCAACATCGCCTTTGCCATCACCCAGCTGTATTCGGGCGCGCAGACCATCACCGACCTGCCGCCGGCCATGACCTGGCTGGGCAATACCTTCAGCATCGGCGGAACGGCGGTGGCCTATGGCACGGTGCTGATGATCGGGCTGTACCTGGGCATGTGGTTCTGGCTGCGCGAGACGGCGGCCGGCCGCCATGTCTATGCGGTGGGCAACAACCCCGAGGCCACGCGCCTGGTGGGCATTCCCACCGAGCGCGTGCTGCTGGGCGTGTATGTGCTGGCCGGCGTGTTCTACGGCATCGCCTCGCTGCTGGCGGTGTCGCGCACCGGTGTGGGTGATCCCAATGCCGGCCAGACCGAGAACCTGGATGCCATCACCGCCGTGGTGCTGGGCGGCACCAGCCTGTTCGGCGGGCGTGGCGTGATCCTGGGCACGCTGATCGGCGCCGTGGTGGTGGGCGTGCTGCGCAACGGGCTCACGCTGATGGGCGTGTCCAGCGTCTACCAGGTGCTGGTCACCGGCATCCTGGTGATCCTGGCCGTCACCGTGGACCAGTTGTCGCGCAAGACCGCGCGCTGAACGAGGAGCTTCGCCATGAATCCCTCCCAACCCCTGGTGCTGCAGGCGCGTGGCCTGGTCAAGCGCTATGGCCAGGTGACGGCGCTGGACGGCGCCGACTTCGAGCTGCGTGCCGGCGAGATCCTGGCCGTCATCGGCGACAACGGCGCCGGCAAGAGCAGCCTGATCAAGGCCTTGTCCGGCGCCACCCAGCCCGACGAGGGCGAGATGCGCCTGAACGGCGAGCCGGTGCGCTTTCGCACGCCGATCGAGGCGCGGCGCGCCGGCATCGAGTGCTGCTACCAGGACCTGGCCGTGGCCCCGGCCATGAGCATTGCCGAGAACCTGTTCCTGGGCCGCGAGCTGCGCCGCCCGGGCCTGGCCGGCAGCCTGCTGCGCATGCTGGACAAGAAGCTGATGCTGGAGACCGCCATCGCCCGCATGGCCGATCTGAAGGTGGGCATCCGCTCGATGACCCAGCCGGTGGAGACGCTGTCCGGCGGCCAGCGCCAGTGCGTGGCCGTGGCCCGCGCCGCGGCCTTTGCGCGCAGCGTGGTGATCCTCGACGAGCCCACCGCGGCGCTCGGCGTCAAGGAGGGCAACATGGTGCTGGAGCTGATCCGCCGCGTGCGCGACAAGGGCCTGCCGGTGATCCTGATCAGCCACAACATGCCGCATGTGTTCGAGATCGCCGACCGCATCCACGTCGCCCGCCTGGGCCGCCGTGCCGCGGTGCTGGACCCGAAGAAGATCAGCATGAGCGACACCGTGGCGGTGATGACCGGGGCCATGGCGCCCGAGCAGATCCCGGCCGAGTGCCTGGCGCACTGAGGGGCCGGTCATGCTCAAGGGCATCGACCCGCTGCTGACGCCGGACCTGCTGAAGGTGCTGGCACAGATGGGCCATGGCGACGAGATCGTCATCGCCGACGCCAACTTCACCGCCGCCAGCCTGGGCCGCGGCAAGCCGGTGATCGCGCTGCCGGGCGTGGGCGTGGCGCGCACCTGCCAGGCCCTGCTGTCGCTGCTGCCGCTGGATGCGGCGGTGGAGCAGCCGCTGGCGCTGATGCAGGTCTGCCACCAGCCGGCCGGCTGGCTCAGCGCGCTGCAGCGTGGCCTGGTGGCGCAGTTCGACGCGGCCGGCTGGGCCCGGCCGGCACAATGGCTGGCGATGGAACGCTTTGCTTTTTACGAACGCGTGCGCAGCGCCTTTGCCATCGTGCACACCGGCGAGCTGCAGCCCTATGCCAATGTGATCGTCAAGAAGGGCGTGCTGGGCGAGGCCCTGCTTGGCTGAGGCCGCCGTGGCCGGCACCCGGCAACCGCTGCTGCAACCGGTGCTGCAGCTCGGCAGCCGCCAGGGCGGCTCGCGCCAGTACAACGAGCGCGTGGTGCTGCAGGCCATCCGCGTGCACGGCGCCCTGCCCGGCGCCGAGATCGCGCGCCAGACCCAGCTCACCGCCCAGACCGTGTCGCTGATCACCAAGCGGCTGGAGGCCGACGGCCTGCTGCTGCGTGGCGAGCCGCAGCGCGGCAAGGTCGGCCAGCCCTCGGTGCCGCTGTCGCTCAACCCCGACGGCGCCTATGCCGTGGGCATCAAGGTTGGCCGGCGCAGCCTGGACGTGCTGCTGGTCGACTTTGTCGGCGCCGTGCGCCAGCGCTGGACGCTGGACTACCGCTGGCCCGATCCCGAACCGCTGCTGGCCGAGATCGACGCCCGGCTGCAGGCCCTGCACCAGGTGCTGCCGCCGGCCGGCGTGGCCCGGGTGCAGGGCGTGGGCATTGCCGCGCCCTTTCACCTGGGCGGCTGGCAGACCCTGCTGGACATGCCGGCCGAGGTGGCCCAGCGCTGGCAGGGCACCGACCTGCGGGCCGCGGTGGCGGCCCTGCCCGGCGCCGCCGAGCTGCCGGTGACGCTGTGCAAGGACACCGCCGCCGCCTGCGTGGCCGAGCTGGTGGCCGGCCGCGGCCGCGCCACGCCCAGCTTTCTGTACCTGTTCGTCGACACCTTCATCGGCGGTGGCCTGGTGTTGGACAGCCACCTGCATGCCGGCCCGAACGGCAATGCCGGCGCCGTGGGCTCGCTGGCGCTGGGGCTGTCGCCGGCCGCCGCCGCACCGGCCGACGGCGCGGCCGCGCCGCCGCTGCTCAGCGTGGCCTCGCTGCGCAACCTGGAGCTGCGCTTCATCGCCGCCGGCCTGGACCTGGCCGCCGCCGCCGACGAGCGTGCGCTGCAGCCGCCGTTTGCCGTCCACACCCACGACTGGCTGGCCCAGGCCACGCCGGCCATGGCCCTGGCCGTGCACAGCGCCGCCTGCCTGCTCGACCTGGAGGCGGTGGTCGTCGACGGCTCGTTCAGCCGTGCGCTGCAGGCGGCCCTGCTGGCGGCGCTGGAGCAGGCCATGGACCGCTGCAACTGGGAGGGCGTGACCCGCCCGCGCCTCTTGGCCGGCAGCATCGGCAGCGATGCGCGCGCGCTGGGTGGCGCCTGGCTGCCCCTGCATGCGGCGTTTGCGCCCGACCGCGAGCTGTTCCTGAAGATTGCCTCCGGATGATGTGAAAAGCGGCCGGATTGCCGCCTTGTTCGGCGGCAGCCCCCCGGTTCAGGGGGCCTAGCATCGCGCGCACCCCCGCCCGGAGTTCCGCATGCCGTCCGTCCCGTTGCCGTCCGTTCCTGCCGATCAGCCGCCGCGGCGCGGCGCATGAACGCACCGCGACTGCCGCGCGAGATCGCCGAGGCCGCCCAGGCGCGTCGTGACGCTGTCCCAGGCCGCGGCGCCGCGCCGACGCGGCTGGAGCGCCATCTGCTGCGCCGCCTGGACCGCGAGCGCCGCGCCCGCCAGCAGGCCGAGCAACAGCAGCAGCTGCTGCTGTGGGCCAGCGAGCAGGGCCTGTGGCAGTGGCGGGCCGAAGGCGACCAGCTGCGCATCGAAGGCCTGCAGGTCGGCGGCGCGCTGCTGGACTGGCCGGCCAGCGATGCGCCGGCCACGCTGGGCAGCCTGCTGCTGCGGCTGCAGCCCGCCGACCGCCTGGCCCTGCTGCGCGCGCTGCGCCGCAGCGACCGGCCCGGGCCCGGCGCGCCGATCACCGCCAGCTTCCGCATCGAGCACCAGGGCCGGCTGCGCTGGCTGCAGCTGCGTGGCCGTGTCGAGCTGCGCGACGGCCAGGGCCGGCCGCTGGCCGCCGCCGGCCTGGTGCAGGACATCAGCGCCCGCCGCGAGGCCGAGCGAGCGCTGGACCTGATGGCCCAGGCCTTTGCCAGCGCCCACGACGCGCTGGTGGTGGTCGATGCCCAGGGCCAGGTGCTGCAGGCCAATGCGCCGTTTGCGCGCCTGCTGGGCCGTCCGGCGGCCAGCCTGCCGGGCCAGCCGCTGGCCCGGCTGCTGCCGCTGCAGGCCGACGACCTGCTCAGCGATGCCTTCACCGGCAGCTTCAGCGGCGCCTGGCGCGGCGAAAGCCGGCTGGGCAGCGGCGCGCGGGCGCGCCAGGTCGAGATCACGGTGACGCCGGTGCCGGGCAGCTCGGCGGCCGGCGGGGCCGCGCTGCCGGGCGGCTGTGCCATCGTCGCGCTGCGCGACGTCAGCGAGCGCCGGCGGGCCGAGCGCGCGCTGCAGCGCCTGGCCTGGAACGACAGCCTCACCGGCCTGGCCAACCGCGCCGCCATCACCTCGCTGCTGGACGGGCGCACGGCCGAGGCCGGCCCGGACGCGGCCTTCGGCCTGCTGTTCGTCGATCTGGACGGCTTCAAGGCCGTCAACGACACCCATGGCCATGCCAGCGGCGACGAGCTGCTGTGCCAGGTGGCGGCGCGCCTGACCGGGGCCCTGCCGCAGGCTCGCGTCGGCCGCTGGGGCGGCGACGAGTTTGTCATCGTGCTGCCCAACGGCAGCGCCCAGGCGCTGGAGCCGGCGCTGGCCGAGGCCGCCCAGGCGGTGCTGGACGTGCTGGCGCGGCCGCTGATGATCGGCCACCAGGCGCTGCTGGTCACGCCCAGCATCGGCGCGGCTGCCTGCCCGCAGGACGCCACCGACACCCAGGCCCTGCTGCGCCGCGCCGATGCGGCGATGTATGCGGCCAAGGCCGCTGGCCGCAACCGCATGCTGCGCTACCACGCGGCGCTGGACGACGAGCTGCTGCGCCGCAGCCGGCTGCAGCAGCTGCTGCGCCTGGATGCCGAGCGCGAGGGCTTCCACTTCGTCGCCCAGCCCCAGGTGGCGGCCGATGGCCGCCTCGTCGGCGGCGAGCTGCTGATGCGCTGGGTCAGCGACGGCTTCGGCCCGGTGTCGCCGGTGGAGTTCATCCCGCTGGCCGAGCAGAGCGGCGCCATCGAGCTGATGGGCCGCCAGGCCCTGCAGGCCGCGGCCCAGCTGGCGGCCCAGGTGCATGCCGCCGGCGGCAGCGCCACGGTGGCCGTCAACCTGTCGCCGCGCCAGCTGCTGCGCGACGACCTGGAGGCCCAGGTGCTGGACGCCTGCCGCCGCCACGGCGCCCAGCCGGCCTGGCTGGAGCTGGAGCTGACCGAGTCGGCCCTGGTCAGCGACATCGCCCAGGCCAGCGCCCTGCTGCAGCGCCTGCGCGGCCATGGCTTCCGGCTGGCGCTGGACGACTTCGGCACCGGCTATTCGTCGCTGTCGCACCTGCGCCAGCTGCCCTTCCACAAGGTCAAGATCGACCGCAGCTTCGTGCAGCATGTGGACCAGGATGAGCGCTCGCGCCTGCTGCTGCAGGGCATCGTCGGGCTGTGCCGCAGCCTGGGCCTGGACACGGTGGCCGAGGGCGTGGAGTCGACGGCCCAGTTCGAGTGCCTGCGCGAACTGGGCATCAACCGCTTCCAGGGCTATCTGTTCGCCCGGCCGCTGGAGCTGGACCAGTGGCTGGCGCTAGCGCTGCAGCAACGCGGCCAGTGACGGGCCCGGGCCGATCTCGGGCGGCTGCGGCGCGGCCCAGCTGACGCCTTCTTCGGCCGCCCAGCGCGCCAGCCGGCCGTCCTCGCGGGCGGCGGTGATCAGCGCGTCCAGCTGCTGGCGCAGCGGCGCGGCGCCTTCCAGCATCACAAAGCCCAGGTTCACGCCGATGGGCTGGCGCCAGGGCGTGGCCACCAGGGCGCTGGCCGGGTGGCTGAGCTTCCAGCCGTCGAAGCGCGCCAGCGGCAGCAGGGCCGCGCCGATGCGGCCCGCGGCCAGCGCATCCAGCAGCTCCTCGCGCTGGCCCAGCGAGCGCAGCCGCGGCCGCAGCGCGCCGCCCTGCCATTGCAGGGCCAGCGCCGAGGCCAGGGTGCCGCTGGTCGTGCCCAGGGTCAGCGCACCGCCGTCGTCCAGCGCTGCCAGCTCGGCCGGGCTGGCCACGCGCGGCTGCGGCCCGGGCAGCACCAGGCCCAGGCTGGCGGCCTGGTAGGCGCGGCTGGCCACCAGGGTGCCCAGCGGCACGAACGGCCGCTCGCGCTTGCGCTTGGCGCCCGGATGGTCGGGCGTGCGCGCGCTGGGCCGCTGCGGCGGGCCCAGGTCGCTGCGGATCAGCGGATAGCCGCTGACCGCCTCGCAGACACCGGCCGACAGCAGGGCATTGACCTCCTGGGCCAGCGTGCTCTCCTTCTCGAACTCGGTCTCGAAGGGCACGGCCTGCAGCGGCCGGCCGAGCGAGTCGGCCAGGGCCTGGGCGATGCGCAGGTCCAGGCCGCGCAGCTGCTCGCTGCCCCCCTGGCGCTGCACCCAGGACAGCGGCGCGTTGTCGGCCGACATGCACACGCGCAGCGGCTCGGCGGCCTGCGCTGCCGCCTGACCCGTCAGGCACGCGGCCAGCAGCAGCGGCAGCAGCCTCATGGCTCCTTGCCCCCGCGGCTGCCGACATAGGCCCACAGCTGGCCGATCTGCTCGGCCGTCAGCGCGTCCTTGAACGAGGGCATGTTGCCCTTGCCCTCGGTGACGCTGTGGCGGAAGCGCTCGGCGTCGTCGGTCGGGAACTTGCGCAGGTCGTAGACCGTGGTGCCGGCATTGACCATGTTGCGGCCATGGCACTGCGCGCAGCTGCGGTGGAACTGCGCGCGCCCGGCCTCGATGGCCTCGGCGCTGAAGCGCGTGCCGGGCGGGTTGGCGGCCTGGGCCTGGCCGGCCGGCGGCAGCAGGCTGGCCGCCGCCAGCAGCGCCCCGATCAGCGCAGTGCGAAGGTCCACACCGATCCTCCGGCCGGCGTGGCGGCCATGCGCTCGTCGCCCAGCAGGGCCCACACGCCACCGGCGCCGGCGACCACGGTCACGTACTGCTTGCCCTGGTGCTCCCAGGTCACCGGCAGGCCGATGATGCCGGTGCCGACGTTGAACTCCCACAGCTTCTTGCCGCTGGTGGCGTCGACGGCCATGAACTCGCCGGTGGCCGCGCCGGTGAACACCAGGTTGCCGGCCGTGCTCAGCGTGCCGGCCATGCTGGGCTGGCCGGGCCAGGGCAGCTGCCACTTGCTCTTGCCGGTCATCGGGTCGATGGCGCTGAGGTAGCCATGCGGCTCGTTCTTGGGCATGTCCACGCCGCGGAAGTTGACGCCCAGATACCACTCGCCCTTCTTGTACTCGGGCTTGGCCAGCTGGTAGGGCCAGGCGATGTTCAGCGTATTGCCATAGGCCAGGCCGGTGGCCGGGTTCCAGCTCATCGGCGTCCAGTTCTTGCCGCCCAGCACCGAGGGCCAGACCATCTCGTCGGCCCCGGCGCGGATGCGCTTGGTGACCTCGCTCTCCACCGGCCGGCCGCTGGCCAGGTCGATCTTGTCCGCCCAGTTGACCTTGACATAGGGATTGGCCGCCAGCAGCTTGCCGTTGGCGCGGTCGAGCACGTAGAAGAAGCCGTTGCGGTTGGCCTGCACCAGGGCTTTTGTCAGACCTGGCTTCCCTGCCACCTTGATGTCGACCAGCATGCCGACCTCGGTGGCATCGTAGTCATAGGGGTCGTTGGGGCTGAACTGGTAGTGCCAGACCAGCTCGCCGGTCTTGGGCCGCATCGCCAGCACCGAGCAGATGTAGAGGTTGTCGCCCTTGCGCACCTCGGCATTCCAGGGGCCGCCATTGCCGGTGCCCCAGTACACCAGGTCCAGCTCGGGGTCGTAGGCGCCGGTCAGCCAGGTGGGCGCGCCGCCCTTGGCATGGGTGTCGCCGGGCCAGCTGTCGCCGCCCTTCTCGCCGGGCGCGGCCGTGGTGTAGAGCTTCCACAGGTGCTTGCCGGTGGCCGGGTCCCAGCCGTCGATGAAGCCGCGCGTGCCGTACTCGCCACCGGCGATGCCGGTGATCAGCACGCCGTTGGCGATCAGCGGCGCACTGGTCATGGCATGGCCGTCCTGGTAGTTGGCGGCCTTGCTCTTCCACAGCTGCTTGCCGGTCTTGGCGTCCAGCGCCAGCACATGGGCGTCCAGCGTGGTGCGGTAGAGCTTGCCGTCGAGGATGGCCGAGCCGCGGCTGAGGATGCCGCAGCAGGCCATCTTGAACACGTCCTGCGGCAGCTCGATCTCGTGCTTCCAGAGCTGCTTGCCGGTCAGCGGGTTCAGCGCCACGGTGCTGTTGTGCGTGGTCACGTACATCACGCCGTCGTGCACGATGGGCTGCGATTCCTGGCCCTGCGGATTGTTCAGGCTGTAGGCCCAGGCCGGCGCCAGCTTGGCCACGTTCTTGGCATTGATCTTGGCCAGCGGGCTGTAGCGTTGGTTGTTGTAACCCATGCCGTAGGTGAGCACGTCGCCGGGCGTGGCATGGTCCTTCTTCAGCGCGTCGGCGTTCTGGGCGCTGGCGGGCAGGGCCAGACACGTGGTGGCAGCAGCGGCCGCCAGCCATCGCAGGATGTTCATCGCAGGTCTCCTCGGGTGGGTGGGCAAAGGCTCGTGGGCTGGCCTTGCATCCGGACCGCATCGTCGCGGCCGGCGTGGCGCCCTGTCCACGGGCCGCGGGCATTCCCTAGTTCGCGCGGCCCGGCACGCCTGCCTAGAGTGCGCCGGGCGGGCCGCCTTGGCAAGACCGGCAACCCCTGCGGTGCACCGGGGCGGCACGGGTGTCGCAGGCTGCAACACCGCCAGCCCCACCGCGTCACAGCCCAGCCCCAGCATCAGCCAGGAGCGTCCGATGATCCCCGCCGAATTCCGCGACCGGCTGCAGACCGTGCGCAGCCACTACCGGGTGGCGCCGTGGATCGTGCCGCGCGAGGACGAGGGTCCGCTGCTGCGCAGCTGGCAGCGCTGCCGCGAGGCCGGCATGCGCGAGCACGAGTGCATCAACTTCGAGCCGGTGGGCCGTGCCCAGCTGGCCGAGATCGACGAGCGCTGGCAGCCGCTGGTGCAGCTGGCCCGGCCCGAGACCGAGCGCCTGGCCGCGGCGGTGGCCGGCGCCGGCGGCGCGGTGTTGCTGTTCAATCCGCGCGGCGTCATCGTCGACCGGCTGTGCCACGACGGCGTGCTGCATCCGGTGCTGCGCGTGGCCACGCGGGTGGGCATCAATGTCGCCGAGCGCTGCGTGGGCACCACCGCGCCGGCCATCGCGTTGAACGACGGCCTGCCCTACCTGGTGGGCCGCGACGCGCACTTCTTCGCCAATGTGCGGCCCTTCTTCTGCGTCGCCGCGCCCATCGACGACCCGCGTGGCGAGCGCCTGGGCGCGCTGGACCTGACCTGGTACGACGACCAGCCGGCCTTCGACGTGCTGTCTCTGGTGGCCGACGCCGCGGTGGCGGTGGAAAACCGCATGTTCCGCCCCGAGGGCGATACGGTGGTGGTGCACTTCCACCCCCGCGCCGAGCTGGTGGACACGCCGCTGCAGGCCCTGCTCAGCGTGGATGGCGAGGGCCGCGTCAGCGGCGCCAACCGCGCCGCGCTGCGCCTGCTGTGCCAGCCGCGCCAGGCCCTGCTGGGCCGGCCGTTCGCCCAGCTGTTCGACCGCCGCCTGGGCGGACTGTTCGGTCCGGTCTGCGGCCGTGGCGCCGCCGCCGGCCTGGTGGAGATGCACAGCCACAGCGGCATGCTGGTGGCCGCGCGCTTTGAATGCGCGCTGCGCGGCGCACCGGGCCCGGCCGGCCCGTCCGGCCTGGCCGGCCGGGCGGCCGAGCTGCCCGCGCCGCGGCCCGCCGAGGCCGACCCGGTCGAGGCCGCCAGCGCCGGCAGCATGCGCGAGCTGGAGCTGCGCGCCATCGACGAGGCCCTGCTGGCCCTGGGCGGCAATGTCTCGGCCGCCGCGCGCCGCCTGGGCATCAGCCGCAGCACCATCTACCGGCGCCGGCAGGGTCTGATCTAGGGCTTCAGCGCCGGCCGAACATCATCTGCCGCGCCAGCGCCTTGCGCAGCGGCGGCAGGGCCTGCAGCGCGGCCAGGCCCAGGCCACGCGCCGCCGGCAGGCCCGGCCAGCGCCAGGTGAAGCTGCGCGCCAGGAAGTCGGTGGCGGCGATCATGCTCCAGCGGTCGGGGCCGCGGCTCCATTCCAGCCGGCGCAGCAGGCCGGGCAGGGCCGCGCTGCCGGCGCCCGCGGGCAGGCGGCGCAGCGCATCCACCAGCACCCAGGCATCGCGCAGGCCCAGGTTCAGGCCCTGGCCGGCCACCGGATGCAGGGTCTGGGCCGCATTGCCGATGCGCACCACGGCGCCGTCGCTGAGCGTGCGCTCGGCATTCAGGCCCAGCGCAAAGTGCTTCAGCGGCGACAGCTCCAGCACGCGGCCGGCGGCGGCCGGCAGCAGGTGGTTGAGCACGGCCAGGCGCTGGCCGGCGTCCAGTGCGGCCACCGGATCGTCCTGGCCGGGCACGCACCACACCAGGGCCGCGCGCTGGTGGTCCCTGGGCGTGTCCGGCAGCGGCGGCAGCGGTAGCAGGGCCACCGGGCCGTCGCGGGTGAAGCGCTCGATGGCGCGGCCCGGCGTGGCGCCGTCCAGCAGCGCCGTGCCGACCCAGGCGGTCTGGCCGTAGTCGTGCACCAGGGCCTTGCGCGCCTGCTCGGCAAACACGCCGCCTTCGGCCACCACCGCCAGGTCAAAGCCCTCGGCAATGCCGGCGTCGACCTCGGCGCCACCGCCGTCCAGCGTGCGTACGCTGGTCACCGGCAGGCCGAAGCGGCTGCGCAGCCGGGCCGATCCGCCGGCCTCGGCTTGGGCCTGGGCCTGCAGCCAGGCCTGCTGCAGGCAGGACACCAGGGCGCCATAGCTGAGCACGGCGCCGAGCCGGTCCACGCCCAGCTCGGCGGCGCCGATGCGCAGCTCGGCCGGTGCAGGGCCCCAGTCCAGCGTCGGCGGCGCCTGCGACACATGCACCTCGGTGATGGGCGCGGCGGCGCTGTCCGGCCAGGCGCGCAGCCGCTGCAGCATCTGCACGCTGCCCAGCGACAGCGCCAGCGTGCGTGGATCGGCCGAGACATCGCGCTGCAGCGGCCGGGCGTCGAACAGGCTGATCTCGGCCGCCGGCAGCTGCCGCGCGGCCTGCAGGGCCAGCGCCAGGCCGGCCGGGCCGGCGCCGACAACGGCGATCTTCCAGTGCTGCGGCCCGGGGCTCATGAACAGGCCTCCAGCCAGGTGACATCGGGCAGGCGTCCGCCGCGCAGCGTGATGACGCGGCCGTCGTTGTTGCTTTCCATCACCAGGGCGCTGCGCTTGTTGCGGGCATAGACCACCAGCATGCGGCCGCGCTCGAAGTAGGGGTGGGGCGATTCGATCAGGCGCGCGCCATACACCTGGCGCACCCGCGCCAGGCCGTCGCCGACCTGCACGCCGCTGCTGCTGGGCCAGCGCGGGTCGCGCGTCTCGACCCGCGTCAGCAGGCCCTGGCGCAGTGCATAGTGCACGCCCGGCTGGCCGGCGGCGCTGCGCAGCTGGCAGCCTGCGGGGGCGGCCGAAGCGCTGGCACTGGCCGCGCTGGCCGCGCCGGCCGCCGTCAGCGGCTGGCCCAGCAGCCGCTCCAGCTGGGCCAGGCTCTGGCCGGCCACGGCCTTGCCCAGGCCTTCGGTGGTGAAGCGCTCGGCCGGCGCGGCCATGGCGGCCGCCGCCAGCAGCGGCAGCAGCGCAGCCAGGCCCGGCCGGGCGCGGCGGATCAAGGGCGGACAGGACATCGGGCGCAACGATAGCCGAAGCCCGGCCACGGCCAGGCTTCAGTTGCCGCCACACCGGCCGATGACGCTCAGACGATGGACAGTTTCATTTCAACCCGCCACGACCCCTGGATCGTGTTTGCTTCGCTGCTGGTGGCGGTGTTTGCCTCGTTCGTCACGCTGGACCTGGCGCGCCGCGTGCACCGCGCCGAGGCGGCGATGGCGCGGCTGTGGTGGGTCGGCGGCTCGCTGGCCATGGGCACCGGCATCTGGGCCATGCACTTCGTCGGCATGCTGGGCTTCGATGCCGGCCAGCCGCTGGCCTATGCCTGGCGGCCGACCCTGCTGTCCTGGCTGGCCGCGGTGTCGGCCGCGGCGGTGGCGCTGGGCATTGCCGCGCGCGAGCGGCTGAATGCGCTGACCCTGGCCGGCGGCGCCTGCAGCATGGCCGTGGGCATCGGCGCGATGCACTACACCGGCATGGCGGCGCTGGACCTGGCGCCGGGCATCGTCTGGAACCGACCCTGGGTGGTGGCCTCGCTGCTGATCGCCGTGGCCGCCTCGGCTGCGGCGCTGGCGCTGTTCTTCATGCTGCGGCCGCTGCGCGGACGGCGCCGGCTGTGGCTGCAGCTGGGCGCCTCGCTGGCCATGGGCGCGGCCATCGGCGGCATGCACTACACGGCGATGGCCGCGGTGCAGCTGCCGCTGGGCGTGGTCTGCCGCAGCCTCGACGGCCTGGGCGGCCAGCCGCTGGCGCTGACGGTGGCGGCGGTCACGCTGCTGCTGCTGGGCGGGGCGCTGCTGCTGTCGGCCAGCGATGCGCTGCGCCAGGCGCGCGAGCGCCGGCTTTCGCTGTCGCTGCAGGCCAGCAACCGCCAGCTGCAGTCGGCCAATGCCGAGCTGCAGCAGCGCGCCTTCCAGGACCCGCTGACCGGCCTGCCCAACCGCGCCCTGTTCGACGACCGGCTGCGCCATGCGGTGGCCCGGCTGCAGCGCCGCGGCGCCGGCCAGGCCAGCCCGGTGGTGCCGGTGGGCGCTGTGGGTGCCGAGCACCTGGCGGTGCTGTTCGTCGATCTGGACGGCTTCAAGCCGGTCAACGATTCGCTGGGCCATGCCGCCGGCGACCAGCTGCTGTGCGAGGTGGCCCGCCGCCTGCGCGAGGCGGCGCGCGACGACGATACGCTGGCCCGCCTGGGCGGCGACGAGTTCGTGCTGCTGCTCGAAGGCCCGGGGGCGGCCTCGGCCGCCACCGCCCTGGCCGAGCGCCTGCTGGAGGTGATCCGCCGGCCGTTCGACCTGGGCGGCCAGCCGATGTCGCTGTCGTGCTCGATCGGCATCGCGCTGTACCCCGAGCACGATGCCAGCGGCCAGCGCCTGCTGGCCTGTGCCGACGCGGCGATGTACGCGGCCAAGCGCAGCGGCGGCGCGAGCTGCGCGCTGTTCGAGGCCGGCATGGCCGGCGATGCCGGCGAGCAGGTGCAGCTGCAGCAGGCGCTGCGCCATGCCGCCGAGCGCGGCGAGCTGATGCTGTACTACCAGCCCAAGCTCGACGCGCAGAGCCTGAAGGTGCATGGCCTGGAGGCGCTGCTGCGCTGGCGCCATCCCGAGCGCGGCCTGATCAGCCCGGCGGTGTTCGTGCCGCTGGCCGAGCGCTTCGGCCTCATCAACAGCATCGGCAACTGGGTCATCGACGAGGCCTGCGCCCAGCTGGCGCGCTGGCGCGATGGCGGCCTGGACTGCCGCGTGGCCATCAACCTGTCGCCGCACCAGCTGCGCCATGCCGAGCTGGTGCAGCGCATCCGCGATGCGCTGCAGCGCCACCGGCTGGACCCGTCGCGCCTGGTCTGCGAGATCACCGAGAGCGCGATGATGGAGCACAGCCCGGCCGAGCAGCAGCTGCTGGCCGAGCTGACCGCGGTGGGCGTGACCCTGTCCATCGACGACTTCGGCACCGGCTATTCCAGCCTGTCGCTGCTGCGCCGCATTCCGGCGCGCCAGCTGAAGATCGACCGCAGCTTCGTGCAGGACCTGGGCGTGGACGCCGATGCACGCGCCGTGCTCGATGCCGTGGTGCGCCTGGCCCATGCGCTGCGCATGCAGGTGGTGGCCGAGGGCGTGGAGACGGTGGCCCAGCAGCAGGCGCTGGAGGCGCTGAACTGCGACCTGCTGCAGGGCTTTCTGTTTGCCCGGCCGATGCCGGCCGACGATGTGCAGGGCTGGCTGGCCCAGCAGGCGGCGCAGCGTGCCGCGCCAAGAGTGCCCGAGGCCGAGCCGGCCTGATCAGCCCTGATCTGGAGCGGCGTTGAGCGCCGCCAGCTGGGCCGGCGTGCCCAGGTTGTGCCACTCGCCCTGCAGCACCTCGCCGGCCAGCCGGCCGGCCTCGGCGGCGGCAAACAGCCGCGGCCCCAGCGCGGCGCGGCTTCCCGGCGCCACGCCGTCCACCAGGGCGGCCCGCACCAGCGCCAGGTTGGCATAGGTCAGCGGGCGCGGCCGGCCCTCGGCCGGCCGGCTGGCGCGGCGGCCGTCATCGAGCGCAAAGTCGCCGCCCGGATGGAAGTCGGGATTGGGCACCAGCCACAGCCGCGCCAGGTCATCGCCATCGGCAAAGTGCCGGGCCGCGGCGGCGTCGAAGCCGAAGCCGGGCGCGACGATGTCGCCCGACACCAGCCAGAAGTGCTCGGCCTGCAGCAGCGGCAGCGCGGTGGCCATGCCGCCGGCGGTCTCCAGCGCGCCGCCATGGTCGCGGCCTTCCCTCGAGTACAGGATCTGCAGGCCCCAGCGCGAGCCATCGCCGAGTGCGGCCGGGAACTGCTCTTCCAGCCAGGCGGTGTTGATGACCACGCGCTGCACGCCGGCGCGGGCCAGGGCCAGCAGATGCCATTCGATCATCGGCCGGCCGCGCACCGTCAGCAGCGGCTTGGGGCAGGCATCGGTCAGCGGGCGCATGCGCTCGCCGCGACCGGCGGCCAGGATCAGGGCGGGCAGATTGGCTGGGGGCGTCATCGGGGCGGCAGTTTAGGCGCCGCCCGGATGCCCCCCCACGACCGGGCCTGCAGGCCCGGTCGGTTCGCCAGGCGAAGCACAGCACGCAGGTGCTGTCCTTCGTCCGGGCTCACCCCAGCCCGATCGGCGCCGGCGCGTTCTGCACGATCTTGCGGAACAGCGGCTCGTAGCTGCCCTCGGCGGCATGGCCGGTCAGCGGATCGCGGTTGCTGGCAAAGGCCGCGTCCAGCGCCAGCCAGTCGGCCTCGCTGAGGTGCTGGCGCGCGGCCGGCAGCACGGCGGTCTCTTCGGTGGCCATGTGCG
>JAGOPK010000023.1:0-4106 GCA_017992055.1 Burkholderiaceae bacterium | reverse complement strand
TCGGCGGCATGGCCGGTCAGCGGATCGCGGTTGCTGGCAAAGGCCGCGTCCAGCGCCAGCCAGTCGGCCTCGCTGAGGTGCTGGCGCGCGGCCGGCAGCACGGCGGTCTCTTCGGTGGCCATGTGCGCCAGATAGCCGTCCACATAGCGGTCCAGCGCCGACTCGAAGGCCTGGCGGCGCGGCTCGCCCATCACCTCGTAGGCCAGCAGCGCATGTTCGAGCTGGCGGATCGCCGCCTCGCCCTTGGCATGCTCGGCGTCCAGCCGGTCCAGCGTGGCGGCCAGCTCGGGGCAGCGCCGGCGCAGCGCCGGAAACAGCAGCTCGCTCTCCTTGGGATGGTGCAGGCGCTCGGGAAACTCGTCCACGTACAGCAGCATCGCGCGCAGCACGTCGAAGTCGGGCGACTTCTGCTCGCGCCGCGACTGCTGCACCAGCAGCACCATCGAACGCAGCATCGCCGCAAGGGCCTGGTGCTCGTCCTGGATCACGAGGAGGGAAGGGTGGCGCATGGGGGGCCTTTCTGGGATGTCGGCGCGGGGTCTGCAGGTGCGCCAGCGTCGCGCTTCGCCGCCCGCCGCGCCTTGTCGGAGATCAAGAGCGGTCGCGGTCGGCCCCGCCGCCCAGGCCGGCGTGGGCCGGCCGGCTAAAATCCGCAGCCGCCGCCAGGCCGCGTCCGCGCCGCCCCCGGGCGGCCCCCACCCGAACTTTCCACCAACCGGCCCCCGTCGCCGGCTGCCGCACACCCATGGCCTCCACCCCCGACTCCACCGCGAACACCCCCCAGCTGATGGCCAATGCCATCCGCGCCCTGGCCATGGACGCCGTGCAGCAGGCCAACAGCGGCCACCCCGGCGCGCCCATGGGCATGGCCGACATGGCGGTGGCCCTGTGGGGCCGCCACCTGCGCCACAACCCGGCCAATCCGCAGTGGGCCGACCGCGACCGCTTCGTGCTCAGCAACGGCCATGGCTCGATGCTGATCTATGCGCTGCTGCACCTGAGCGGCTACGACCTGAGCATGAGCGAGCTGCGCAACTTCCGCCAGCTGCACAGCAAGACCCCGGGCCATCCCGAGGTGGGCATCACCCCCGGCGTCGAGACCACCACCGGCCCGCTGGGCCAGGGCATCACCAATGCCGTGGGCATGGCGCTGGCCGAGAAGCTGCTGGCCGCCGAGTTCAACCGCCCCGGCCACAGCGTGGTCGACCACCGCACCTATGCCTTCCTGGGCGACGGCTGCCTGATGGAAGGCATCAGCCACGAGGCCTGCGCGCTGGCCGGCGCCTGGAAGCTCAACAAGCTGGTGGCGCTGTACGACGACAACGGCATCTCCATCGACGGCCAGGTCAAGCCCTGGTACATCGACAACGTGGCCCAGCGCTTCCAGTCCTACGGCTGGAACGTCATCGGCCCGGTCGACGGCCATGACGTGGGCGCGGTGGATGCGGCGATCGCCAGCGCCAAGGGCTCGGCCACCCAGCCCACGCTGATCATCTGCAAGACCACCATCGGCAAGGGCAGCCCCAACCGCGCCGGCACCGCCAAGGCCCATGGCGAGCCTCTGGGCGGCGACGAGATCAAGCTCACCCGCGAGGCCCTGGGCTGGGGCCACGAGCCCTTTGTGCTGCCCGAGGCCGCCTACAGCGCCTGGGATGCCAAGGCCGCCGGCCTGGCCGCCGAAAGCCGCTGGCTGGCCGCCTTTGCCGCCTACAAGGCCGCCTTCCCCGAGCTGGCCGCCGAGTTCCAGCGCCGCATGGCCGGTGAACTGCCGGCCGGCTTTGCCCAGGCCGCGGTCGATGCCGCGGTGGCCGCCCACACCGCCGCCGCCACCGTGGCCAGCCGCAAGGCCAGCCAGATCGCGCTGGAGGCCTTCACCCAGGCCCTGCCCGAGCTGCTGGGCGGCTCGGCCGACCTGACCGGCTCCAACCTGACCAATACCAGCCACACGCCGGCGCTGCGCTTCGACGAGGCCGGCGCTCCGAACGGCGGCCGCCACATCAACTACGGCGTGCGCGAGTTCGGCATGGCCGCGATCATGAACGGCGTGGCCCTGCACGGCGGCTACATCCCCTACGGCGGCACCTTCCTGACCTTCAGCGACTACAGCCGCAATGCCATCCGCATGGCCGCGCTGATGAAGCAGCGCGTGATCCATGTCTTCACCCACGACTCCATCGGCCTGGGCGAAGACGGCCCCACGCACCAGTCGGTCGAGCATGCGGCCAGCCTGCGCCTGATCCCCAACCTGGACGTCTGGCGCCCGGCCGACACCGCCGAAACCGCCGTGGCCTGGGCCGTGGCCCTGCAGAGCAAGGCCCGCCCCAGCGCCCTGCTGCTGAGCCGCCAGAACCTGCCCTATGCGCCCAAGGCCGGCCTGGACGACATCGCCCGCGGCGCCTATGTGCTGGCCGAGCCCGGCGAGGTGGGCCTGAACAAGAAGCCGCAGGCGGTGATCATCGCCACCGGCAGCGAGGTGCAGCTGGCCCTGCATGCCCAGGCCGAGCTGGCCAAGCGCAAGATCGCGGTGCGCGTGGTGTCCATGCCCAGCACCACGGTGTTCGACCGCCAGGACATCAAGTACAAGAAGGCCGTGCTGCCGCCCAAGCTGCCGCGCGTGGCCATCGAGGCCGGTGTCACCGACGGCTGGTGGAAGTACGGCTGCGACGCCGTCATCGGCCTGGACCGCTACGGCGAAAGCGCGCCGGCCGGCGTGCTGTTCAAGCTGTTCCACTTCACCGCCGAGAACCTGGCCGCCACGGTGCGCAAGGTGCTGGGCAAATAAGCCAGCCGGCGCCTTCGCTTCCGGTCATGCGCATCCCCGCCCTCGCCTTGCTGCTGGCCTGGGCGGTGGCGATGCCGGCCGAGGCGCAGTTGGTGACGGCCGAGCCCACCGCCGCGCAGCGCTGCCTGACCCTGCTGCCCGAGGCACCGGCCGACGCGCCGGTGTATCCGTTTCGGGAATTCAAGAATGGCACGCCCGGTCGCGTGCTGGTTGAGCTGCGCTTCACCGGCGCAGATTTGCGGCCGGCGGTCGAGATCGTCGAAACCGAAGGTGATCTCAACTTCGCCGATGCGGTGCGCGATCATGTCCGCCACCTGCGCGTGCCCTGCCTGGAGCCGCGTGAAGGTGCGTCGCTGCTGCGCCTGAACTTCGTCTTCCAGCCCGACCAGGAAAAGGTGGCCATGCCCGTCGGTGTCGACCCGCACGCGCCCTTGCGCGAGGCGCAGCGCAAGTGCGTGGTCCACCAGAGCGGAGACGACCGGCCCGACTATCCGGACTTTGAAAAAGGCCTCTGGGGCCGTGTCGTGGCCCAGTTGCGCTTTGAAGCCCCGGACCGTCCGCCGATCGCCCAGGTCCATGCCCGGCCCAGCGCCCGCCGGCTGCAGCAGGAGATCGAGTCCTGGGTGCAGGGCCTGCGCATGCCCTGCCACAGCGGCGAGCCCAACGAATACTCCATCACCTACATCTACGTGCTCGAGCGCGGGGCCTATGGCTGGAAGCCGAACGTTGGCTTCGCCCAGCTGCTGCCGGGCATCCCGCTCGAACAGCGCCGCCGCGCCCCCTTGTCCACCGAGGCCATGGGCTGCCCGTTCGCGGTGGAGTTCGCCTTGCGCCAGCCCCAGCTGCCCAACCACGCGGCCCAGCTCGGCGAGTGGCGTACCGAGCGGCAGCCGGTCATCGACTGGCTGCGTGACATCCACCTGACCGGTGACAAGCTGTTCCTGGACCGGGTGTACGGCGACACCCTCCGCTTCGATATCCCCTGCTACACAATCCCGTCAACCTCATCCGCCAACAAGGAGTGACCCACATGACCATCAAGATCGGCATCAACGGCTTCGGCCGCATCGGACGCATGGTGTTCCGTGCCGCCATCGCCAACTTCAAGGACATCGAGGTCGTGGGCATCAACGACCTGCTGGAGCCCGACTACCTGGCCTACATGCTGAAGTACGACAGCGTGCACGGCCGCTTCAAGGGCGAGGTGTCGGTGGACGGCACGACGCTGATCGTCAACGGCCAGAAGATCCGCCTGACCGCGGTGAAGAACCCGGCCGAGCTGAAGTGGGACGAGGTCGGCGCCGACATCGTGGTCGAGTCCACC
>JAGOPK010000031.1 GCA_017992055.1 Burkholderiaceae bacterium | reverse complement strand
CACACCGGGCCGCCCAGCTTCTGCGCGGCTTCCACCGCCTCCTGCACCGTGAACGCGGCAATTCCGCGCGGCACCGGCACGTTGAACTGGCGCAGGATGTCCTTGCCTTGGTATTCGTGGATCTTCATCGGGAGGCTCGTGGCTGTCGAAAGGGGTGATGTCCTCCCGGCTACTGCGTCGAGCCGGGCGGGTCTGGCCGCGCGACGGCCGCCGTGGCGTACCGTTTCACCAACCCGAGCAGGCCGGCGGCAGCGAATTGCGCAAACCTGCGCAATTTAGCATGTTGCACTGCGGCATACGGGCTGTGGAGACTGCGTAGAGGCGCAACAAGCCGCTCAGCCCGGGGGCAGGCTGTCGCCGTCGTCGTTGTCCGGGTCGGCGCCGGCCTTGCCACGCACCACGGCCTGCACCACCGAGGGTGAAAAGCCGCGGCCGAGCAGAAAACGCATCTGGCGCACGCGACCGGCGGCGTCCTGGGCCGGCTCGGTGTACCTGCGTTGCCAGACCGCGTGCGCCCGCGACAGCTCGCTGCCGGCCAGGGCCTCGCGGGCCGGATCGTCCAGGCTCAGGCCGTGGCGCGACAGCTCGTGCTCGATGCGGCGGTTGCCGTAGCGCGACTGCCGGCTGTGCACCCGGCTCTCGACAAAGCGGCTGTCGGACAGGTGGTTGCGCGCGGCCAGCCAGTCCAGCAGCGCCTCGACCTCGGCCTGCTGCTCGGCGGCGCAGGCCGGGTCATCATCCTCTTCGGCCCGGTCGGCGGACTTGCCAGCGGCCGACAGCAGGCGCAGCAGTCGCTGGCGCAGTTCGGCACGGCTGTGCTCGCGTTGCGCCAGCCATTGCAGCGCGCGCAGCCTCAGCGAGGCGGGGCGGGGGGGCATGGCGCGGACGGCAGAAAAGGGTTGGACGGGCCGGGTCGGCGCCGGCCGGGGGCCGGCGCTGGCGGACTCAGGCCTCGCCGCTGCCCGCCGGGCCGGCCTGCAGCGGCACGCCCAGGGCTTCGCGCACCTTGTTCTCGATTTCCAGCGCGATCTCGGGGTTCTCGCGCAGGAACTCGCGGGCGTTGTCCTTGCCCTGGCCGATCTTCTCGCCGTTGTAGGCATACCAGGCGCCGGCCTTGTCGACGATCTTGGCGGCCACGCCCATGTCGACGATCTCGCCTTCGCGGCTGGTGCCTTCGCCGTAGAGGATGTCGAACTCGGCAGTCTTGAACGGCGGGGCGACCTTGTTCTTGACGACCTTGACCTTGGTCTCGCTGCCGATGACCTCTTCGCCGCGCTTGATGCTGCCGGTGCGGCGGATGTCCAGGCGCACCGAGCTGTAGAACTTCAGCGCATTGCCGCCGGTGGTGGTTTCGGGGTTGCCGAACATCACGCCGATCTTCATGCGGATCTGGTTGATGAAGATGACCATGCAGTTGGTCTTCTTGATCGTGGCGGTGAGCTTGCGCAGGGCCTGGCTCATCAGCCGGGCCTGCAGGCCGGGCAGGCTGTCGCCCATCTCGCCTTCGAGTTCGGCCTTGGGCGTCAGCGCGGCCACCGAGTCGATGATGACCAGGTCGACCGAGCCCGAGCGCACCAGGGCGTCGACGATTTCCAGCGCCTGCTCGCCGGTGTCGGGCTGGCTGATCAGCAGCTCCTGCAGGCTGACGCCGAGCTTTTGCGCATAGGCGGTGTCCAGCGCATGCTCGGCGTCGATGAAGGCGCAGGTGCCGCCCAGCTTCTGCATCTGGGCCACGACCTGCAGCGTCAGCGTGGTCTTGCCCGAGGACTCGGGGCCGTAGATCTCGATCACGCGGCCACGCGGCAGGCCGCCGACGCCGAGCGCGATGTCCAGGCCCAGCGAGCCGGTGGAGACGACCTCCAGCGCCTCGACGGCCTCGCCGTCGCCCAGGCGCATGATGGAGCCCTTGCCGAACTGCTTTTCGATCTGGGCAAGGGCGGCCTGCAAGGCCTTGGCTTTTTCGGTGTTCAGCGCTTTCACGGGTGCGTCCATTGCGGCTCTCCTCGAACTGGGAGCCGATGATAAGAGAAAGCTGTATGCGTGTACAGCCTGTTGACATCCACAGCCTGGATGAGGGTGGCGCTTGATGGCAGTCAAGCCGGTGGCCGGACCGGACTGCCTAGAATCAATTTTGCAAGATGGCCTCGGCAGCACGGGCTGCACGGGCCACGCCAGCAGGAGACGAGCATGCGGATTCTGATCGCGGAAGACGACCAGGTGCTGGCCGATGGATTGTTGCGTTCGCTGCGCGCCTCGGGCTATGCGGTCGATCAGGTGGGTAGCGGCAGCGAGGCCGATGCGGCGCTGGCGGCGCACGAGTTCGACCTGCTGATCCTCGACCTGGGCCTGCCGCGCATGCATGGCTTCGACGTGCTGCGCAAGCTGCGCGGCCGGGGCTCGGCGGTGCCGGTGCTGATCCTCACCGCCGCCGACAGCGTGGAGCAGCGCGTCAAGGGCCTGGACCTGGGCGCCGACGACTACATGGCCAAGCCGTTTTCGCTGCAGGAGCTGGAGGCGCGGGTGCGCGCCCTCACCCGGCGCGGCCTCGGCGCGGCCTCGAATGTCATCAAGCACGGGCCGCTGACCTTCGATGCCACCGGCCGCGTGGCCTACATCAGCGACCAGATGGTCGAGCTGTCGGCACGCGAGCTGAGCCTGCTGGAGGTGCTGCTGCAGCGCGCCGGCCGCCTGGTCAGCAAGGACCAGCTGGTCGAGCGCCTGTGCGAATGGGGCGAAGAGGTCAGCAACAACGCCATCGAGGTCTACATCCACCGCCTGCGCAAGAAGATCGAGCAGGGGCCGATCCGCATCGCCACCGTGCGCGGCCTGGGCTACTGCCTGGAGAAGATCCCGTCCTGATCGGCGTCCCGGTCCGGGCGATGGCGGCGCCGCGGGCCGCGCTATCCTGCGCCGCACACCATGGATGACGACGCGCACGACAGCCCGGCAGCCGCCGCCCCGGGGCGCGAGCAGCGCTCGCTGTTCGGCGAGATCCTCGACTGGATGCTGGCGCCGCTGCTGCTGCTGTGGCCGCTGAGCGTGGCCCTGACCTGGCTGGTGGCGCAAAGCATCGCCGGCCGCCCGTTCGACCGCGAGCTGGCGGCGATGGCGCGCACCGTGGCGCGCCAGGTGGTGGTGCAGCCGGGCAGCCGCGAGACGCCCAGCCTGATCCGCCTGGCGCGGCCCGAGGTGGCCACCGAGGTGATGCGCACCGACGATGCCGAGCGCGTGGTGTTCCAGGTGCTGGGCGCGCGTGGCGAGTTCATCGCCGGCGACCGCAGCCTGCCGGTGCCCGAGGAGAACCCCGGCCTGGCCCGCGAGCTGCGCTGGCGCGACGACGAACTGCAGGGCGATGCGGTGCGCGTGGCCTATCTGTGGCTGCCGCCCACCGGCGTGCCGGGCGAGCAGCCGGCCCTGGTGCAGGTGGCCGAGAGCATGGACAAGCGCTCGCGCCTGGCCACCGAGATCATCAAGGGCGTGATCGTGCCGCAGTTCGTGGTGCTGCCGCTGGCGGTGCTGCTGGTGTGGTTTGCGCTGGCGCGGGGCATCCGCCCGCTCAACGAGCTGCAGCAGCGCATCCGCCGGCGCGAAAGCCATGACCTGGCGCCGCTGCCCGAGCGCGACGTGCCCGAGGAGGTGGCGCCGCTGGTCGGCGCCATCAACGATCTGCTGGCGCGGCTGGACCGCTCGATCAGCACGCAGAAGCGCTTTCTGGCCGATGCCGCCCACCAGCTGAAGACGCCGCTGGCCGGCCTGCGCATGCAGGCCGAGCTGGCGCAGCGCGAGATCGAGGCCGGCGAGCGCGATCCGCGGGCATTGACGCGTTCGCTGGACCAGATCGCGCTGTCCAGCGAGCGCGCCACGCACATGGTCAACCAGCTGCTGGCGATGGCGCGGGCCGAGTCGCGCACGCTGGCACGCCAGCCCGAGGCGGTGGACCTGGTGGGCCTGGCGCGCGAGACGGTGCGCGACTTCGTGCCCAAGGCCATGGACAAGCGCATCGACCTGGGCTACGAAGGCCCCGAGGCCGACCAGCCGCTGCACGGCCGCCTGCTCGGCCAGCCGGTGCTGGCGCGCGAGCTGGTGCGCAACCTGGTGGACAACGCGCTGCAGTACACGCCGGCCGGCGGCACGGTGACGGTGCGGGTGATGGACGACCCCTTTGGCCAGGTGGTGGTGCTACAGGTCGAGGACACCGGCCCGGGCATCCCCGAGGCCGAGCGCAGCCTGGTGCTGGAGCCCTTCTACCGCGCGCTCGGCACCAACACCGATGGCAGCGGCCTGGGCCTGGCCATCGTGCACGAGATCGTGCAGCAGCATGGCGCCGAGATGAGCATCGCCGATGCCCGGCCGCGTGGCCTGGCCGCGGCCCAGGGCCAGGGCCCGGGCGCGCTGTTCACCGTGCGCTTTCCGCTGGTGCCCTGGCCGGCGGCGACGCCGGGCCAGGCGCCGCCGGCTGCGGGCTGAGCGCGGCCAGGCACTGGCGCGCCACGCGCTCCAGCGGTGTGTGCGGCGGCTCGCCGATCAGCGCGGCCAGGCGGCTGCCGTCCAGCCGGTGCGGGCGTTGCCACAGGTGGCGCATCTCCAGCAGCGCCCGCGGCATGGCCGCCAACGGCGCGGCCAGGCGCAGCAGCCACCAGGGAAAGGCCGTCGCGCGCAGCGGCCGGCCCAGCGCCGCCTCGAAGGCCGATTGCAGCTGGGCGCCGGTCAGCGTGTGGCCGGCAAAGTGCAGCACCGCATGGGGCGGCAGGGCTGCGCGGCGCCCGGCCACCGCGACAAAGGCCTGGGCCAGGTCGGGCAGGTAGGCCCAGGCATGTTCCACGTCGGTCGGGCCCATCTGCGTGAAGCGGCCACGCTCCAGGCCACGCGCCATCGCCAGGTCGATCCAGGTGCCGTGGTCGCCGAGGAAGTCGCCGGCGCGGAGGACGATGCTGCGCAGGCCGCGCGTGGTGGCGGCCTCGGCCAGCGCCGCCTCCAGCGCGATGCGCTGGCGCGCCTTGGCGTGGTTGCCGGCAAAGGGCGTGGCCTCGTCCAGCCGCGGTGGCAGCTGGCGGCCGAAGTTGTAGACATTGCCGGGCAGCATCAGCGTGGCGCCGCTGCCCACGGCCAGCTCGATCACCGCCGCGGTCAGCGGCGGCAGCCGGCGCTCCCAGCGCGTGTAGTCGGGGTTCAGCGCATGCACGATGACCTGGGCGCCAGCGGCGGCCGGCCGCAGCCGGGGCAGGTCCAGTGCATCGGCGATCACGGTGTCAACGCCGTCCGGCAGCGGCGTGCGTGGCGGGCGGCGCAGCTGGGCGCGCACGCGCCAGCCGGCGGCGGCAAAGGCCAGCACCGCGGCACGGCCCAGGCGGCCGTTGGCGCCCAGCACCAGCACGGTGGCGGGTGGGGCGGGATGGGCGGCAGGGGGGAGGGAGGCGTCCATGGCGCCATCGTGCCGGCCGGGCAAGCCCATGAAAAGACGCATCAAGACAAGCCAGCCATTCATGGTTGAATGAAGCCATGGCCGCCGCCTTCGACCCCGCGACGCTGGACTGGAACCTGCTGCGTGCGCTGGGCGCGGTGCTGGAGCAGGGCTCGCTGACCGCCGCCGCGGCCCGCCTGGGCTGCAGCCAGCCCACGCTGAGCCGGCAGATCGCGGCGCTGGAGCGGCAGCTGGCCCAGCCGCTGTTCGAGCGCACCGGCCGCCGCCTGCGGCCCAGCGCCGCGGCCCAGGCCCTGGCCGAGCCGGCCCAGCGCATGCTGGCCGCGGCGCGCGCCCTGGCCCAGGCCGCCGATGCGCCGTCGCGCAGCCTGGCCGGCACGGTGCGGCTGACCGCCAGCCAGGTGGTGTCGGCCTTTGTGCTGCCGCCGCTGCTGGCCCGGCTGGCCGAGCTGCACCCCGAGATCCAGATCGAGCTGGTGCCCAGCGACCAGGTCTCCAACCTGCTGGAGCGCGAGGCCGACATCGCCGTGCGCATGCTGCGGCCGACCCAGGGCACGCTGATCACGCGCCACCTGGGCGACTGGAAGCTGGGCTTTTATGTGCACCGCCGGCTGTTGCAGCGCCTGGGCCGGCCGTTCGATGCCAGCTGCCTGGACGCGCTGCGCTGGGTGGGCCTGGACCAGCAGACCCAGCTGGTGGACGGCTTTCGTGCCGCCGGCTTCGACATCGACCACCGCTTCTTCGGCCTGCGCTGCGACCAGCATGCGGTGGGCCTGCAGGCGGTGCTGGCCGGCGTGGGCGTGGGCCTGGTGCTGCAGCCGCTGGCCGCCCGCCATGCGCAGCTGCAGCAGGTGCTGCCCGGGCTGGACCTGCCCGTGCTGCCGCTGTGGTTGACCGCCCACCGCGAGTTGCGCGCCAGCCGCCGGCTGCGCGTGGTGTGGGACTTTCTGGCCGCCGAGCTGCCGGCCTGGGCCGCCGGCGAGGACCGGACCGACGGCGCGCCGGCAACGCATCTTTACCTCGCGCCGGGAACCGCCGACCCGGTGCCGGCCTCGAATCGGGGCTGAACCACGGTCAACGCGCGCCCGCCGGGCGCCGTTGAAGACCGAGCACCGCACACATCAACGAACACAACAGCGAATCGAGGCCCTCCATGCTCCGCACCGCCCTTGCCCTGTCCCTGGTTGCCGCCCTGACGGCCTGCGCCACCAGCAGCCCCGATGTCATCAGCCGCAACGATGCGCAGCGCATGTCCAGCGTCGTCGATGCCACGGTGCTGACGGTGCGCCCGGTGGTGGTCGACGGCAGCCAGAGCGGCGCCGGCGCGGTGGCCGGTGGCGTGGTCGGCGGCATCGCCGGCTCGTCGGTCGGTGGCCGCCGCGAGGGTGCGGCGGTGGGCGTGATCGGCGCGGTGGCCGGCGCGGTGCTGGGCAATGCCATCGAGCGGGCCAGCACCCGCGAAGAGTCGCTGGAGATCCTGGTGCAGCTGAAGAACGGCGAGCGCCGCGCCATCGTGCAGGCCAAGGGCAGCGAGAACTTCAAGCCCGGCGATGCGGTGATCCTGGTCACCACCGGTGGCAAGGTGCGCGTGTCGCAGAACCCGATGGGTCCCGGCGCGGCACAGAAGCCGGCACCGGTGCAGGGCGAGCGCTCCTGAGGGCTGGGGCACCCGGCGCCGGGGTACCGGCGCCACCCGCCGAGCGGGTCGCCGGCCGGCTTCGGAGCGGCCGGGCGCTCGGCCGGCGCGCGTTGATTCCGACGGATCGCCCCTAGCGGATCACCGCCAGCCGGCGCGCAATCGCCACCGCCTGGGTGCGGCTGTGCGCGCCCAGCTTGGCATTGATGTTGCGCAGATGGGTGCGCACCGTGCTGTCCGAGACAAACAGCTTCTCGGCCAGCGCGTTGTTGCTGTAGCCCTCGGCCAGCAGTTGCAGCACGCGGATCTCCTTGCGCGTCAGCGTCTCGGGCGAGGCGCCGGCGCCCGGAGCCTGCAGCTCGTCGGGCTCGTCGTCGGCCACCGGCCCGCCCAGCGCCGCGATCAGGCGCTGCACATGCTCGGCCAGGATCGGGTCGCTGCGCCGGCCGCCGTCGCGCCCGGCGTCTTCCAGCCCGGCCTGCACGCGCTGCAGCAGTGGCAGCACCAGCGGGCCTTCGTCGACGATCAGGCGCACAAAGCCTTCGCGGCAGCTGTCGGCCAGCAGCGCAGCCAGGGTCTCGGTGGCCGCGGCCAGCGCGCCGGTGCGGCGCTGGGCCAGGGCCTGCAGCATGCGCAGCTTGAGCATGCGGTGCAGCCGGCCATCGGCCTGGGCCTCGTGCAGCAGGCTGTCCAGCCGAGGCAGGGCGCTGCGCGCATCGCCGGCATGGATGTCCCAGCGCAGCCGGGCGATGGCCATGTCGTCCACGTCGTGGGCCGGCAGGTGCTGGCGCGCCACGCGGGCCCAGACGCTGGCCTCGTCGGCGCGCTGCAGCTCGGCCAGCGCGGCCGCGCCATTGCCCTGCAGCAGCAGCAGGCGTGAGCGCTCCAGCTTGGCGCTGACCACCACCCGCGGCAGCTGGCGCTGGTGGCCCAGCACCTCCAGCTCGGCCAGGCCCTCGAAGGCGGCATCGATGTCGCCTTGGCCGAAGCTGATGCGCGCGCGCATGCGGTGGCTGGCGATCATGTGGTCGGGCAGGCCGACCTCGCGCGCCAGCGGCAGGTAGACGTTGAGCAGGCGCTCGGCCTCATCGAGCTGGTCGGCCTCGTACAGCGCGCCGGCATACAGCACGCCGGCCCAGGCATTGCCATTGGTGTGGTGGTACGAGGCCACCCGCGGCGTGGCGCCCACGGCCAGCCGGAAGCGCGCCGTGGCCTGGCGCAGCCGCGCCTGCTTGAGGTCCAGCGCGCCTTCCATGGACTCGGTGTACATGCGGTTGAAGGTGCTGTCGCGGTGGGCGCGGCGCGCCGCATCCAGCAGGCGCTGCGGCTCGGTCTGCTCGCCCATCACGCTCAGCACATGGGCCATGGCATTGAGCAGCACGCTGTCGGCAAACGGGCTGGCCGTGGGCAGGCGGGCCAGGCTGGCGCGGCCCACTTCGTCGGCCTGCTCGTGGCGGTCCATCATCGCCAGCAGCAGCGGCTGCAGGGCATTGACATGGCCGCGCACGATGGCATCGTCGCTGTGCTGCAGGCCGGCCTGCTCCAGCTCGCGCATGGCCTGCCAGGGGCCGTGGGTGAAGGCATCGGCCCACACCGCAATGGCCATCAGCCGCGGCTGCTGCTGCAGCAGGGCCGGCGGCACGGCGGCAAACCAGCGCGCCAGCAGGCGCATGCGGCCCTGCTCCAGAAAGCGCTCGCCATGCTGGGCCAGCAGGGTCAGGGCATGCGGATGGTCGCCGCCGTCGATGGCATGGTCGATGGCCGGCACCGGCCGGCCTTCGCCCTCGTACCAGCCCGAGGCCGCCAGGTGCAGGCGCGCCACCTCGTCGGGATGCTCGCGCTCCAGCTGGGCGCGCAGAAAGTCCGCGAACATGGCGTGATAGCGCAGCGGCGCCGCGCCTTCGTCGACCGGCGTCAGAAACAGGTTGGCCGCCTCCAGCCGCTCCAGCATGCGCTGGCAATCGACGCGCGGCAGCAGGGCCCGGCACACCGGCGCGCTGAGGTGGCGCAGGATGCTGGTGCGCAGCAGGAAGTCGCGCACCTCGGGCGGCTGGTGGGCCAGCACGTCCTCGGCCAGGTAGTCGGCCACGGCGCGGCTGGAGCCCGAGAAGCGCTCGACAAAATCGGCGCTGCGCTCGCCGCCGCCCCCGCCACCGCCGGCCAGGCGCTGCAGCGCCAGCGACACCAGCCACAGCGCGGCCACCCAGCCCTCGGTCTTGTGGTGCAGCCGGGCCACCGTGGCCGCCGGCAGGGCCTCGCCGCCGCGCAGGCGGAAATAGTCGCCGGCCTCGGCGAGCGAGAAGCGCAGCAGCTCGGCATCGATCTCCAGCAGCTGGCCGCGTGCGCGCAGCCGCGCCAGCGGCAGCGCCGGCAGGCTGCGCGTGGCCATCACCAGCTGGCCGCGGCGTGGCAGGCGCTCGATCAGCTCGCCCAGCAGGCTGAGCACGGCGGGCTCGGAGATCAGCTCCAGGTCGTCGAGGAACAGCGCAAACGGCGCGCCTTCGCGCGACAGCGCGGCCAGCACGTCCAGCGGCGCGCCGGCCCCGTCGCGGCCCAGCGCCGCCAGCGCCTCGGACAGGCCGGCCAGCAGGCGCGGCAGGTCGTTGTCGGCGCGGTCCAGCGTGTGCCAGGCGGTGGCCACGCCGGCGGCGTCCAGGCGCTCGCGCACCTGCAGCAAGGTGGTGGTCTTGCCGAAGCCGGCCGGCGCGCGCACCAGCACCAGCTTGACGCCGGCCGCGCCCAGCACACGCTCGGCCAGCGCATCGCGGGGCACGACGGCAGGGCGCGGGCGGGACGGATCACCGGGTTCGGGCATGGCGGACGGTGGTGGCGTGGCGCGGCATGGACAGCCGGCCATTCTGACCTGCGGCCACAGTCGTCTCCATGGCCGAAACGATCAGCGCCGGCGATCTGTTTGCCCAGAGCCTGCGGGCCGCCACGGCGGAGCGGTGGGGCGGCCGCCGCGTTCGTCGGAACCGACGATGGTCCGGCGCGGGGCCTGTGCCTAGACTGCGCCGCATGCCGTGCCCGGGCCGTTGGCCCCGGCGCGGCCGTCCCCACCCAAGCAACAAGGAACTGCCAGATGCAACTCGATGCCTCCGTCACCGCCGTGGTCACCGGCGGCGCCTCCGGACTGGGCGCGGCCACCGCGCGCCGCCTGGCCTCGCGCGGCGTCAAGGTCGCCCTGTTCGACCTCAACGAAGCCACCGGCGAAGCCCTGGCCAAGGAGATCGGCGGCGTGTTCTGCAAGGTCGACGTGACCAACGAAGAGCAGGTCATCGCCGGCTTCGCCAAGGCCCGCGCGGCCCTCGGCCAGGAGCGTGTGCTGGTCAACTGCGCCGGCACCGGCAATGCGGTCAAGACCGCCAGCCGCGACAAGACCACCGGCCAGATCAAGAGCTTTCCGCTGGCCAACTTCGACCGCATCATCCAGATCAACCTGGTCGGCACCTTCCGCTGCATCGCGCACTCGGCCGCCGGCATGCTGACGCTGGAGCCGGGCAAGGACGGCGAGCGTGGCGCCATGGTCTGCACCGCCAGCGTGGCGGCGGTGGACGGCCAGATGGGCCAGGCCTCGTATTCGGCCAGCAAGGCCGGCATCGTGGGCATGACCCTGCCGATCGCACGCGACCTGATGGGCGAGGGCATCCGCATCAACACCATCCTGCCGGGCATCTTCAACACGCCGCTGCTGCAGGGCGCGCCCGAGAACGTCAAGGCCGGCCTGGCGGCATCGGTGCCCTTCCCCAAGCGCCTGGGCGATCCGGACGAATACGCCCAGCTGGCCGAGACCATGATCACCAACGGCTACTTCAACGGCGAGAGCGTGCGCCTGGACGGCGCCATCCGCATGGCCCCGCGATAAGGAGCAACCCATGTCCGAAGCCTTCATCGTCGCCACCGCCCGCACCGCCGGCGGCCGCAAGGGTGGCCGCCTGTCCGGCTGGCATCCGGCCGACCTGGCCGGCCAGGTGCTCAATGCGCTGATCGACCGCAGCGGCATCGACCCCGCCGCGGTCGAGGACGTGATCCTGGGCTGCGTCGGCCAGGCCGGCGAGCAGGCCACCAACATCGCGCGCAATGCGGTGCTGGCCAGCAAGCTGCCCGAGAGCGTGCCGGCCACCTCGGTGGACCGGCAGTGCGGCTCGTCGCAGCAGGCCCTGCACTTTGCCGCCCAGGCGGTGATGTCGGGCAGCATGGACTGCGTGATCGCCGCCGGCGTCGAGAGCATGAGCCGCGTGCCCATGGGCCTGCCCAGCACGCTGGCGCGCAAGGCCGGCTTCGGCTTCTACATGAGCCCGCAGATGCAGGCGCGCTACCCCGGCATCGAGTTCAGCCAGTTCATGGGCGCCGAGATGCTGGCCAAGAAGCACGATCTCAGCCGCGAGCAGCTGGACCGCTTTGCGCTGCTGAGCCACCAGCGCGCCATCGCCGCCACCGAGGCCGGCCGCTTCAAGAACGAGATCGTGCCGGTGGCCATGAAGCGCGTGGACAAGGAAGGCGTCTACAGCGAGGACGGCAGCCAGCACCTCGCCGACGAAGGCATCCGCTACGACGCCACCTACGAGAGCATCGCCAGCGTCAAGCTGCTGCAGGAGGATGGCCGGCTGACGGCGGCCAGCGCCAGCCAGATCTGCGACGGCGCCACCGGCGTGATGGTGGTCAACGAGCGTGGCCTGAAGGCCCTGGGCCTGAAGCCGCTGGCCCGCGTGCACCACATGACCGTGACCGGCGGCGACCCGGTGATCATGCTGGAAGCGCCGATCGCCGCCACGCAGAAGGCCCTGGCCCGCGCCGGCATGAAGATCGATGACATCGACCTGTACGAGGTCAACGAGGCCTTCGCCTCGGTGCCGCTGGCCTGGCTGAAGGTGCTGGGCGCCGACCCGGCGCGCCTGAACGTCAACGGCGGCGCCATCGCCCTGGGCCATCCGCTGGGCGGCTCGGGCACCAAGCTGATGAGCACCCTGGTCAATGCCCTGCACCAGACGGGCAAGCGCTACGGCCTGCAGACCATGTGCGAAGGCGGTGGCATGGCCAATGTGACCATCGTCGAGCGGCTCTGAGCGGCCCGGTGCCGGCGGCCGCCGCGATGTCCGCCGATCAGGCCCCCGAGGCGCTGGCGGCGGGACTGGCGCGTCGCCTGGGCGGCGCGGTCGGCGATCTGAAGCGGCTGTCCGGCGGCGCCAGCCAGCAGACCTGGGCCTTCACGCTGGACGGGCTGCCGCTGATCCTGCGCCGCGCGCCGCCCGGCGCTGCCTCGCGCTCGGGCCTGTCGGCCGGCCTGGCCACCGAGGCCGGGCTGCTGGCCCTGGCCGGTCGCCACGGCCTGCCGGTGCCGCAGGTGCACACGGTGCTGGCGGAGTCCGACGGCCTGGGCGACGGCTATGTGATGCAGCGCCTGGAAGGCCAGACCCTGGGCCGGCGCATTGCCACCGATCCGGCCCTGGCCGCGGCGCGCGAGCACCTGGCCTTCGACTGCGGGCGCGCGCTGGCGCGGCTGCATGCCATCCCCGACGGGCAGATCACGCCGGCCCTGCGCCGCGCCAGCCCGGCCGACGAACTGGCCCACCACCGCGACTGGCATGCCCGCCATGGCACCGCGCGGCCGGTGTTCCAGCTGGCGCTGCGCTGGCTGGAGCACCACTGCCCGCCACCGCCGGCCCGGGAGGTGCTGGTGCATGGCGACTTCCGCAACGGCAATCTGATGGTCGGGCCCGACGGCCTGCGCGGCGTGCTGGACTGGGAGCTGGCCCACCGCGGCGACGCGATGGAAGACCTGGGCTGGATGCTGGTGGCCAGCTGGCGTTTTGGCGAGGTGGCGCTGGAGGCCGGTGGCTTTGGCACCCGCGCGCAGCTGTTGGCCGGCTACGAGGCGGCCGGTGGCCAGGTCGATGCCGCGCGTGTGCACTGGTGGCAGGTGATGGGCACACTGAAGTGGGGCGTGATCTGCGAAAGCATGCTGGCCTCGTGGCTGGCCGGCGCCGAGCCCGAGATCGAGAAGGCCGCCATCGGCCGCCGTGCCAGCGAGACCGAGCTGGATCTGCTGGACCTGCTGTGCCCGAGGACAGCCCATGCATGACGCCCCCAGCCCCGAGCGCATCAGCGCCGCGGTGGCCGAGTTTCTGCGCCAGCGCGTGGTGCCGGCATTGACCGACGGTGCCAGCGACGGCGCCGGCGATGCCGCGCTGGCCTATCACACACGTGTGGTGGCCAATCTGCTGGACATCGCCCACCGCCAGCTGGCCGAAGACCCGGCCGTGGCGGCGCAGGAGCTGCAGCGCCTGCAGTCCCTGCTGCCCGGCCGCGCCGGGGCCTCGCTTGCCACACTGAACGCCGAGTTGGCCCAGGCGATTGCCGAGGGCCACCTGGGCCTGGACACGCCCGGCCTGGGCGATCACCTGTGGGCCGTGACCCTGGCCAAGCTGGCCGTGGACCAGCCGGCCTATGCCGGCTACCGCCGCCACGCAGGCGCATCAAAAGGAGACTGAGCCGATGGACTTCGACCTGCCCGCCGACCTGCAGGCCTATCTGGCCGAGCTGGACGGCTTCATTGCCCGCGAGATCGCGCCGCTGCAGGCCCAGGACGACAACGTCCGCTTCTTCGACCACCGCCGCGAATGGGCGCGCACCGACTTCGAGGCCGGCGGCCTGCCGCGGCCGGAGTGGGAAGCGCTGCTGCGCGAGGCGCAGAAGTGCGCCGACCGCGCCGGCCACTGGCGCTTCAGTGCGCCCAGGAAGTACGGCGGCCAGGACGGCGCCAACCTGTGGATGGCAGTGATCCGCGACCACTTTGCACGCCAGGGCCTGGGCCTGCACAACGACCTGCAGAACGAGCATTCCATCGTCGGAAACTTTCCGTTCGTGGCCATGTTCGAGCACTTCGGCACGCCGGCCCAGCAGCAGGAATTCATCCTCGGCGGCTTCGAGCACACACGCCGCGTGGCCTTTGGCCTGACCGAGCCCGAGCATGGCTCGGACGCCACCCACATGGCCACACGCGCCGTGCCCGAGGCGCGCAACGGCGTGGCCGGCTGGCGCATCGATGGCGAGAAGATGTGGACCACCGGCATGCACACGGCCACGCACTGCGCCACCTTTGCCCGCACCAGCGGCAGCGACGGCAGCGCGCGGGGCATCAGCTGCTTTCTCGTGCCCAACCCCTGCGAAGGCCTGGTGATCGAGGAATACCTGTGGACCTTCAACATGCCCACCGACCACCCGCGCGTCAGCTTCAGCGGCGTGTGGGTGCCCGAGTCGGCCCTGCTGGGCCCGCTGGACGGCGGCCTGGCGCTGGC
>JAGOPK010000008.1 GCA_017992055.1 Burkholderiaceae bacterium | reverse complement strand
TTCAAGGCCATGGTGATCACCGTCCAGAACCCCTGCCACAAATTGCAGCAGGGTAGGTCTCTCACCCTGGTCAGTTTTCAATCGGCACTACGCGGCTTTGCTGGTCAATTTTCGGTCGGCACCAACAAGCCTGCGCCGCATCCAGCACCTTGTGCAGTTCGGCGTGGGCCTTCTTGCCGGCATCCGGCAGCAGGTTGTCAGTGGCAAGCTCATGGGCCAGCGCGGTCAGGCGGCGGGGCGGCCGAGCACCGCGCTGTGGGCGGGCCTGGCTGGGCAGCGATTCGAATTTCTGCCACACCGCGTCCGGCACGGCCGGGTTCGGCGTCATGGTCTCCGGGTTGACGAGCACGCGCCCGGCCTTGGGCTGGTCGTTGTCGCTCTCGTCCCCGCTGCTGCTCCCCTTCATCAGAGCGTCGGCAACTGCGGTGGCCGTCGCCGGGTCGAACATAGGCAACAGGCATTGCACTGTGTTCAGTTGATCATGGCCAGCAATGCGCCGCGCCAGCGGCGTGCGCACCATTCGGCCCAGCAACTGCGTGATGTGCGTGCGGTCCGACGCGGCGCGGAACGACACCATCACCTCTGCACGTGGACAGTCCCAGCCGGTACTGATGGCGTCCTTGGCGACCAGCACGCGCACCCAGGTCGAGTCCTGAACTCGTTCCGGGGATATGTAGGGCACCGCGTAGGGCCCGAATTGCTGCGTCGAGTGTTCACCGAACACGTGCGCAACACTGTCGCCCGGCAGGTCCGGGTACTGCTGAAAGATGGTTGCCAGTGCCTTGCCGATGTCCTTGGGGTCTGGCGTGTTGGGCACCTGCAGCACCATCAGTGGCACGACGGTTTGCGTCTCGCCCTGGAGTTGCGCGTAGTCCGTCCACGCTTGAGTTGCTTCCCGCAGCTTGTCGGCCGCACGCCGGACGATCACGGTGTCGAACTTCTCACCGTCCTTCGGAATCTCCAGGACTATCGTGTCCTTGAGCAGCCCCGATTCCTGCACTTTCTGTGCATCGACAACCACGTTGGGAAGCGTGCCGCGGCCCTGTGCACCGGCCATGGCTTGGTTGAAGCGATCGACCGTGGCGGAGATGCCCCACACGACGGGAATGCCGGGGACACCCTGGGCACCGTTGATCAACCGCAGCACCAGCGTGGCCTTGGCGTTCTGCGCAGCCTTGGTCGGGTTGCCCATGCCGCGGTGCGCCTCGTCGAGCACCAGGTACAGGGTGAGCGCCGGGTCTTCGATCGGGTTGCGGATCGTGTCCCAGATCGTGTACGCGTGCATGTCTGGGCGCGACTCTGGGAACAGGCCGCCGCCTTCGTCACCTTCGAAGCCACGCACCAACAGGCTGTTCTTGCTCAGCTTTTGCGTGTTCAAGAAATGGATCTTGCGCGGCTCGAACTTGGGCCGGTTGAAGGTGGTCTCGATCACGACGAGATCGCTGTGCGGCACGCGGTCAGAGGCCTCCATGAGCCGGAACCGTGTCTGCTCGTTCAGCGAAGGGTCGTCGCTGAACCAGATCACCACGGCACCGGGGTCCGCGTCGAACTCATGCTCGTCGGCGCCGTAGAACAGGGCCTCGAAGACCGCCGCAGCCATCACGGTCTTGCCTGCGCCTGTGACAGCGGTCAGCGAAAACGCGTTCTTGTCGTTGTCTTCATGCCAGCGCCGGCGCGCCTTCCGCAGGTTGATCAAGGCGTCGCGAACCGCTTCGCTTTGATAGTCCTTCAGCGTGAACTTCATCGCTCACTCCCCATTCGCGAAGCTGAAATTGGCCAGGTACGACTCGTAAAGCCGTACCGGCTCAACCCCGCTCGGCAAGCGGCGCGTGATGGCCTGGAACCGTCGTTCATCGTCAGTGACGATATAGGCGATGCGCAGCCCCTTGGCGGCCGCAACGGCTTTGCAGAACGGCGCAGCGCAGTCCACATCCGAGAGCAAGCCGTACGCGTCCACGACGGCCCAGCCATCGGGTGGGACGCGGTCAATGCGCCGACCGAAGCTGCCCGCGCGTAGCCAAAGCAGTGGTGCGATGCGTGCGAACGCTGCGTGATGCCTCACGGCAACCGGTGCTTCGTATGTAAGGTTGAAGAACTCGGCGTTCTCCTCAAAGCCTTCCGCTATCGGGAACTCGTCGGTGAACTTGTATTCGCCCTGAATTGGGTCATCCTCTGGTGTGCGACCGGTGATCGCAGCCTTCACCCGCGGCTTCGTGATGTGTTCGCAAATTCCCAAACCTTCCCAGTCGACATCGCCTGGTCGAAGTCCTCGTGCTCGTAGAGACTTCTGCTCATCCGCACCGACTTCATTGTTGGTGACGCAAATGCACTGGCGCTGACCTCCATCTTGGCGATTCAGGCGCATGACAGCGTGAGCTGTCGTTCCCGATCCTGAGAAGTAGTCAAGGACCACGGCCTGCCGCTTGTCCGACAAGAAGAATCGAAGTGCGTCCTCTACAGAGTAGAGAGACTTTGGGAAAGGAAACGTGCGCCCTGGAATGAGCTTTCCGAGGAGACGGGAGCCATACTGTGTCGCGTCATGGCCGGCGACTCGCCATTGAGTGCCCGGGATTGCGAGGTTTACAACCTCATCCGACGAACCCAGCTTCAGAGAACCATCGGGGTTCCGCCCGAGCACGGCGTAGTCGCCCCTCGTGACCTTCTCGTACTCACCACCTTTGATGTAGTACACGACATAACCCGATTCAACATCGCCCCCGAGTCGAACTCGACCCTGCGCAACGTGAGCCATCAATGCAGCTGGTCCAAGCTGCCAGTTTCCGTGAGAGCCATCCTTGCGGATGGGCCAGACCGGGACCAGGCCCGCTGGAGTCTCCTCGTCCGAGAGCGGTGCATCAGGTGGAGGAGGCGCACCTGTGCCAACTACGGCACTCGAACTTGGATCGACGTATAGCGGGTAGAAGAGCTTGGGTCGATCTGATCTTGAAGCGTTCGTGCCAGATCGACGCAACAAATCCCATCGCACGCTCCCGGTAAATGTTCTCCCTCGCGTGGATACCCAATCGCTGTGCAGTACGACGCGCTGTGGCGCGCACGCCCCTGCATTACAAAGTAGATGTACTCGTCGCTCCGCCCAAATCCACCCTTCCGTGCAACGTTTGCCGGGTTGATTTGATCGCTGACCATTTGAATGCGTGCCTCGGGAAACATCTGCTCCAGCAGCAGTCCCAGGCGTAGGTACTCCTTTTCGTCAATCGTGACTATCAGTGCCGATCCCGCAGGGTTGAGCAGCTCACTTGCGACCAGAAGGCGCCGTTCCATCATGGCCAGCCACTTGCTATGCCGGTACAGGTCGTCGCCTTCGACGTAGTCGTTGTTGTACTTCCAGTCCTTTGCGCCGGTGTTGTAGGGCGGGTCGATGTAAATCACGTCCACCTTCCCGCGATGGGAAAAGGTCAGTGCCTTCAGTACGTGATTGTTCTCGCCATTGATCACGGAGTGATAGGGCTTGTCTCCGCCGCGTTCAATGCGGCCCGTGCTCGCCAGTCCGGGATAAATCGTGTCTCTGAACTCGGCCACAACCACCAAGTCATCGAGTGCCACGGTCTGGGTCACGATCTGCGCCGAGTCCAATAGCTCCAGATCCGCTGACCGGATTTCGCCTGCCTTGTTGATGCGTGCGACACGCCAGAGCCGGTCGTCACCCTTGGCAGTGGTGCCGCGTTCGGGCAGCACGCGGACCTTGTCGCCCTTGCGCACCGAGCGCTGCGGCAGTTCCACGGCCTCGGGGCTATGTCTCTCGAAGTTCAGACCAAAGGGGAGGCGGGCGGACAGCACCTTGAACTCGCGTTCAAGGTCCGCTCCCAGCTGGGAGTCTTTGGCTTTGGCCTGAGCGAGAAGGTCGGTCAGTCTAGACATCTGGCGTTCGTTTTCTTGTGAGTGCCACTTTGATCTTCAGCGTGGCTTCGGCGGTCTGCACATCGGCAAAGTGACTTTGCGCCACAGTCTTCCATGCCCATCGCAGGGATCGAATCAGGCAGACGCTGCACGAAATCGTTCCAATGGCACGAAGAGCTGTCGGCTCTTGCTGCCAAGAGGCTCAAATCCATGGTGACGATAGAAGGCCGCCGCCGTGTCGTCCTTGGCGTCAACAATCAAAGCAAAAACGGCCACTTCCGATCGTGCTGCGCGGTCGGCAGCATCCGCTAGCAGGGCGCCACCGAGCTTTTGGCCGTGGAAGGCCTGGTCAACCGCAAGACGCCCAACACGCGCCACGGGAACGGACGGATAGCGAGGCAACTTCTTTGCCAGCGCCTCGGGCAGGTCAGTGAGCGGAACACTGCCGGCAGCCAAGGTGTAGTAGCCCGCGATCTTGCCGCTGCTGACCTCAATCGCGACGTAGCATGCGCTCACGCGCCTGCGCATGTCCTGGCTGGCTTGGCGGGCCAGGTAGTGGTCCAGCGCTTGGGTGCCGCACGAAAAACCATCACGGGCATGGTCCGGGCCCAGGACCTCGACGCGGAACGGCGCCGTCACTTCGGGCTTGCTATCAGACGGCTGCGAGCCTTCAGCGCACGCTTCATCGCCTGGGCGATTGGGGGCGGGTTCAGCAGCAGATCGGCGAAGCGTTGCTGATCGTCCACGGACAGGCGGATGATCTGGGCGTCCTCGATGGTCTTCTGCGCATCCTTCAAGGCAGCAGCTACCAAAAAGTCACTTACGCTGCGGCCCTGGAGTTCGGCAGCGCGACGAACGACCGCGAGGGCGTCAGGGGCGATCCGCGCCTCGACTCTTGCAGTCCGTGTGGTTTCAGTGCTGGGCATGACCGTTCCTTTTGGCTTCCGAAAGTGTACGTCATTTCCCCGTACACTGTCAGCCGTCTTCGCCACTGCGTCCGCAAACCTTTTCTTGGTGGTCGTGTTCGGCTGTTGGCCGCGAAGCGGCTGCTTGTCCACCGTCGACGGCACTTGCTACCGGGAGATCTATAGGACGTACTGGGGGACTACAGGGGCCGCGGGCGTTGTCGCCTAAGTTGTTGAAATAGCTTGGAAATTCAGCACCACGCGTGACAGCGATCGACCATTTATGCGTGCCGCCAGACCCGATATGCGTAGACCGGCGACCGGCTATGCGTGGATTGCACGACAGACTATGCGTGGACAACTTCGACTATCCACAGGGTGGACGTGGTGTCGGTCTCGCCGGCCGCCGGGGGACACTTGGCTCTGACCTGTGAATGACGAAGTGACTTCCAGTCGCCTCACAGAGCAGCTTGGGGTAGACCATCTGAACCTGAGCGATAGCCGATCGGACGGCGATCGCAAAGTCACTTTGGGACTTGTATCCGGCGCCGAACTGCTCCTTCAGGCTGGACCAGTCGATACGCGTTGGGTGGGTTGCAGGCAAGGCGTGGGCACGAAATGTCGTCCAAGCGTAGAGGTCTAACGAGAGCGGGCTTTGCTGCAGCGCCCGAACAGCCCTCATGTCCAGTGGTACTGCCGACTTCAACATCTGATTGAACATTCGCTCGCCGAGACGAACCTTCGAAGGCAGGCCGGTTCTTTGGTCAGTTTGCACCACCGCCCAGTGCACTTCAAATCTGTCAGCGACGGGTGAATTTCGAAGCCGCACCTCGCCCTTCTTTGCAATGGTGACAGTGGATGTCAGGGACAGCGTACGAATCAGTTGATTCTTGAATGGCCTGATGCTCCCGGTTTGCCCCCCGGTCACAGGCGTGCCAAGTGACTTCATGAACGTCGACATCGAGCCGGCAAGATCGATATCGCGCTCACGCGAGCGGACGGCTGCAGTGGTCAAGAAGATCATGAACAAGCGGGGCCACTTGCCAAAGGGGATTCCGATGCTCGGTGGCGACATGAATGTCGTCAGTCTGTCACCGTCGCATCTCTCGAAGACGTTCGTGTCGATTGCACGGTGCGGCAACGAGAATCGGACGAAGTCAGAGCACAGGAATCCGATCTCGTCGCCCGCAGGCAAGCTAGCAGAGATCTGGCAATGAGCGTCCACCAGACGCTCGAACTTCCGTCCGGTAGTCTTGTCGGCGCTATCGGCCAACGGGCCGTCGACGCGAGTCACGACTGACCTAAAGCGAATTCAGGCCTCGCGCTTTCGTTCAACTGGCTGGGATGGTCTTTCAGCAGTCGAGGCTTCAAGCGGGTCAGGTACCACTTGATGCGGACTGCAATTCAGCAGACTTTCGGGTCGGCCACATCGAGCACGGTTCGCGGATTGCAGGGTTGACTGCACATCCAAGGCAGGTTTCGCCGCATGTGCAGCCAGAAGGCTGTCACGCCACTCGATGTAGAGCGACTTTGGGAACAGTCGGCGCCCACCGACACGCACCGAAGGCGGTAGCGAAGTGTCGTCTCGCGAAAGTCGTGCGCGCACGGCGCTGACCTGCACACGAAGTAGGCCGGCAATTTCCTCGATCGTCAGGAAGTCTTCTGCTTTCATGCGTCTCGCCAGTGCTCATGGGAATAATCGACAGGGATCGAGATAATTAGTCGACCTTAGCGATCGTGCTGAGCAGAAACGAACGAAACAGAATCGAGTTTGTGATGATCTCTAGCGAGACGATGTCGGGTAGTTCATCTGGACTTATGGCGCAACCCGCCGTCGGGCAGGAGCGAACGCCAACGCATCCTCTGCGACTGCGAGCCTTCGCAAATCAGGTCAAGTCGGTCGTACTTCCAGACGAGCACGATCCGTCTCAGCCTCAGCAGCGCGAGATTGCCAGGGCGCGACGCCATGCGGAGCAGCAGGCAACGCGCGATAACGTCCGGGACAAAAGGCTCCGGCCTGCATTGGCATTCCAAGCGCGGACCTTGGCATCCTGGTGGGAAGGGAATGTGGAGAAGCCACACGGCAAAGCGATCGCCCTTTGCGAGTGCCTTACAAAGGGATCGTCACGCTGGCTTGAGTTTTCCTCATACGGAAGCGCGATTCAGAGGCACCTGGATGCACTTGACGTTCGCTGTGACGACCGTTTGCTAGTGCCGTTCAGGCCTGGCACAGAAGAGTGGTTGTCGCCCCGGTTTGCTCACCTTGATAAGTGCATGACCGTGGCGGATCGCTGCTGGTCCGTCTTCACGAGCCACGCGGCGCCGGACGCACACACCATTGGTTTGGCTGCCAGAATGTCATCCTCCGGCGTTATGCCTGACCCTAGCTTCATGTTCCCTGCGCCGGTCCCTGCCAAGTGGCTTTCCGAAGATCTTGGCAACGCCTACGCATTCGACGTGCCTCCATCGGTTCGCAATCTTCACACTGCAACCAGCCGGTTCGGACTGCTCAGTACCCTGCTGAGACTTGGCGTTCTGTTTGAGGGCGCGGAGCCTCATCCTTGGTGGTACACCGGCCTTGTTTTTGACATGGCCTCTTGTGCGAGCATGGCACTGATATTTGCCATATTTGGCCCTAGGAGTAGTCCGGCTGCCAATGTCGGCGACGCGTGGATCATGATCGATACGATCAATCGCGCCATATTCGATGAGGAAGAGTTTGCGGCGCAGGCGATGGCGACGCGTGGTCCTGTGCTCGCGGCGATGATGCACCTGCCGACGGATGTCGTAATTAGGTTCTTGCACGCAGCCAGGCAGGAGTACTACCAGCAGTTGGTGGCAGTGGGCATCTCGTTTCGCGATGTGTTCTCGATCACGAACCCAGAGCTGTCTTCCGGAAATCCCGCTTTTTTGAGGGCCGCCTGACAAGGCCTGCCCCATTTTTTGTTCTTACGATGCGTGGCAGTCTAGCCCGGGTAGACGCGGCCGAGAACTCGACAGCTTCCGTCTGGAGGTCCCGGCGCTCACATCTTGAAGCATGCGCCGCACGGGCCTTTAGGCTGCAAGTCGACGAGCGGTCTTGAAGTGACTTCCAGTGGGGCGAAGTACCATGGTGGCACCCTTGCCGTCTCGCGGCACAGACAAGAGCAAGGGATAGGGGGAGGCGCAGGATGCTGTTTGGTCACCATGTGATCGATAGGACGGTGGATGAGCATGTTCGCGAAGTCGCAGCCATCGCGCGCGATCCACTGACGCTGATCTTCCTCGACACCAACATCCTGTCCTACCTCTACAAGCTGCATGATGCAGCGAGGCGTGAGTTCTTTGCTTGGACCGATGCGGTCGCTGCCGCAAACCGCCTGGTCGTCCCTGCGTGGGCCGCGAGCGAGTACTTGTCCAGGGTGACATCAAAGAGTCTCGACACATACACGCCCAAGAGCAAGGAGGTCGATCAAGTCAAGCGACTGCTTGGTGGCCTGTTGGATACAGCATCGCTGTTTGTCGATGACGCATCGCTCAGACGTGTGGGCTTCGCTGGTGACCGCGCTGCTTTCCTTGCAGGGTTCCGCGCCGCCATCGGAGCGCTCTCTCCGTTCACCGGTGTCTTCTCCCAGGACTTCGATCCCGGCACCATTCACCAGCAGATAGCGAGCCATCTTTCGCCTGTCATTCTCGATTCGGATCTGGCTACCCTCTGTGTGAGAGCGAGCACCGAGGGGCCTGGAAGGTTCGAGCAACGACTTCCGCCAGGTTTTCGCGACGAGGACAAGGATGAGAATCGATTTGGCGATCTCATCATCTGGTTTGAGATTCTTGCCAAGGCGGCAAGCAGTGCAGCCGCGTTTCCAAAGGTACTTTTCATTAGCCGCGACGAGAAGAGCGACTGGGTCTACGCTCCGAAGATGCGGATGGAGGTCGTGCGTGGGGCTCGCAAGCCGATCGGCAATGCCAGACCGGAGATCAAGCTCGCAGATCCAAGGCTCGTTACCGAGTTTCGTCGGGCGACCGGACATGCGAACCTGACGATTACCAGCATCAGTACCCTCGTTGAGGGACTCTCAAAGACTAGTCCTGGTCAGTTTGCTCACTTGGCTGCGGCCATCCAGATAGACACGGAAGAGGCCGCGCCGGCGGCAGGACCCGCAGTTGAGGAGTCTGAGCAGCCCGAGGGTTTGGTAGCGGCCGAGGTTCCTGTTCCCGAGGCTCCCGCGGAAGGTCATGGGCAACCTGCCGAGCCGCAACCGGATCGTGCCGAAGACAACCTCGCACCTGGGGTTGCAGTCGATGTGCCCGCGGCGCCTGGTGAGCCGCCGCCGCAGCCGGAGCCGGAGCCGGAGCCCGCAGAGCCTGCTGAACCGGCCCAGCCGCGTCTTCGTTATGACCAAGAGGCGCTGCAAGATCGCGAATATCAGGCAGACGCGCCGTCAGCGATCAACGAGATCATTCGCGCACTGAAGTCTCTGAATTGGTACACCCAGAATCCCGCGATTGGGAAGATTCGTTCGATCCGACAGGACGAGTTCCCCGCATCGTCATGGTTCGTTCTTGGCCGCAACATCTATCAGGCGGCGTGCGGCAACTCCCAGAAGGCGATGGAATTCATGGCTTCGCTAGAAGGTCAGCTCCACCAATTTCCTACTGAGACCGCGCAGCATGTGCTTGCTGGCATGTTGTTCGAGGTGTACTTTGATTCACACGGTGAATTCCGTCGTTCTGCGAAGTTCGGCTACGCGGACAAGCCGTTGTCGGTCGTTGCAGGCCATGAGTTTTCGGATGCGCTGGACTTCATCAGGTATCACCTGCGAAACCATAGGCAGCAACTGAAGTTCATGCCCGGCGAAGTGGGGCGCATGACGATCCGCGTCGTTGTTGGACCAGTGGTGCAACCCGATGCGGAGGAGCCGGACGCCTTGGCGGGTGGCCCGACTGCGCCGGCCAACGAAGTTCGTTCCGTCCTGTTTGATGGGGTTGAACTCATGCGCGATGTCGTTGTCAACGAAGCCGACCCGTGGCAAGGCATGCTCGGACGAGCCAAGCTCAGCCCCGAGGCCATCAGAGACGAGATCTCTGATCACTTGGCGATCCCAAAGTGGGCGTTGCTCATCGAGACCGAGCCTCAGGTCCGCGCCGACCTGGATTTGGCGTTGCCTGACGGTCGAGAACTTCGCCCTGAGCTGGCACTTCCAGTTCAGTGACGAAGCTTCTCGGACCTCGTTGGCTAGTCACCCTGCTGTACCGAAGACGCGGTACAACTGCGGTACACCGATCAGCTTGCGGCGATTCCGCAAGACTTCGCTAAGTTACTGTCGCCAAAGTACTTTCAGCTTCACCAAGCTACGCGAAGCTTCGGTACACTTCCCTCTGCACACGCTGTTCCGGCCAAACTCATAATCCTTTGGTCGTTGGTTCAAGTCCAACACGGCCTACCAACGCCAGGCGCCTGAGGGTGCGCTTTACTTCACCTCGCTGACAAACTGCTCGCGCGGGCGGCGCACCTTGGCCAGCGGGGCCAGCCAGTCGTCTTCGACCTTGCGGTAGCCCAGCGGCAGCAGGGTCACGCTCTTCAGGCCGCGGGCTTTCAGGCCCAGGATGTCGTCCACCGCGGCGGGGTCGAAGCCTTCCATCGGCGTGGCATCCACACCCTCGAAGGCAGCAGCGATCACCGAGGCGCCGAAGCCGATGTAGGCCTGGCGCGCCGCATGCTCGGCATTGAGTTGTGCGTCACGGCCGGGGTACAGCGCCAGCAGCTTCTGCCGGTAGGCCTCGAAGCCTTCGTTGCGGAAGCCGCGCACCTGGTTGGTGTAGTCGAACATCTGGTTGATGCGCTCGGCGGTGTAGTTGTCCCAGGCGGCAAACACCAGCAGGTGCGAGCCCTCGGTGATCTGCGCCTGGTTCCAGGCCACGGCCTGGATGCGTGCGCGCACCTCGGGGTTGGTGACGACGATCACCTCGAAGGGCTGCAGGCCACTGCTGGTGGGGGCCAGGCGCGCCGCCTCGACGATGCGCTCCACGCTGGCCGCCGGCACGGCGCGGGTCGGGTCCATCTTCTTGGTGGCATAGCGCCAGTTGAGCTTGTCGAGCAGTTCCATGGAAAGCGGTGCGATGCAAGAGCGGTACGGTCCTGCACTCTAGGCAGGCGCCGGCGGCGCCGTCGGCATCGGGCCATTGCGTTCTGTGCTAATCGCGGGCACGGGCATGGGCGGTCGTGCTGTGCGGCGTCATCCGCGCAGGGGGCGGCTGCGTTGCCTGTACTGGGCCGGCTTGCTGCCGGCACCGACAATCCTGGCCAATGTCCATTGCTCCGCTTCCATCCAGCCTGCGCCTGTGGGCCCTGACCTGGCTGCTGGCCCTGCTGTGCGGCGTGGCCCGGGCCGGCCCGGCCGAAGCCCGCCCGGCGGCCCCCAATCCCCGCGAATGGGCCACCGCCCAGTGCGTGGCCGCGCTGGACGTGCAGACCGAGGCCCTGGCGCTGCAGGTCAAGGCCGGCCGGGCCGATCTGCGTGGCCTGCTGCGTGCGCGGCTGAAGTCGGGCGCGGCCTTCATCGGCCAGGCCTGGCTGGATGGCGAGCGTGACGAGGCGCGCTCGCAAAGCCTGCTCAAGCAGGCGCTGGAGGCCCAGCGCGGCCTGTCGGCCGCCGATCTGGCGGCGCGCCAGAATCGCTGCGCCGCCGAGGCCGACAAACTGCTGGACCAGGCCAATGCGCTGAGCCGCGCCGTGGTGTCGCGCCTGGCCGACCGGCGTATGAAGAAGCTGCTCGAAGGCTGACAAGGTGCGAACGAACCTGCTGCGCGGGCACATCTCGGGCCTGCGTTGCTCGCCGTACGGGTGTACGGCTGCGCTACTCAACCCAAGCTGAGCCCGCTCGCGACGGTTCCTTCACACCTTGAGAGTCCGGCTCAGCGCCCCTGGTACACCGGCGGCCGCTTGTCCAGAAAGGCGCGCAGCCCTTCCTGGAAATCGGCGGTCTGGCTGCATAGCACCTGGTTGCGGTCTTCCAGCGCGATGGCGGCGTCGAAGCTGGGCGCGTCGATGCTGAAGCACAGCGCGTCCTTGGTCAGCGACAGGCCCATCGGCGTGGTGCGCAGCATGTCGTCGGCCAGCGCGCGCGCCTCGTCGTGCAGTGCGTCCAGTGCATCCACCCGGCTCACCAGGCCCAGGGCCAGCGCACGCTGGGCACCGAGGAAGCGTCCGGTCAGCATCAGCTCGCTGGCCACCGAGGCGCCCACCATGCGCGGCAGGAAGTAGCTGACGCCCATGTCGCAGGCCGACAGGCCGATGCGGATGAAGGCGGCATTGAAGCGTGCGTCGGGCGTGGCCAGGCGCACATCGCTGGCCAGGGCCAGGCCGAAGCCGCCGCCGCTGGCCGCGCCCTGCACGATGCTGATGATGGGCTGCGGGCAGCGCCGCATCGCCAGCATGATGTCGCGGATGCCACGCTGGTGGGCCAGCACGTCGGCCGCGGCGCGGTGGCCGCTGCCCACGTCCTCCTTGAGATCGAGCCCGGCGCAAAAGGCCCGGCCGGCACCCTGCAGCACCACCACGCGCAGCTCGGGCCGGTCCGGCAGGGCCTGGAAATAGCGGCGCAGCGCGCTGACGAGCGTGTCGTCCATCGCGTTCAGCCGCTCGGGCCGGTTCATCGTCAGCCAGGCGACCTGGCCTTCTTCATGCACCAGCAGCACGGGGTCCATGTCGCCGCTCACAGTGCGCGCGAGATCACTTCCTTCATGATCTCGCTGGTGCCGCCATAGATGCGCTGCACCCGGGCGTCGGCATACATGCGCGCGATCAGGTACTCGTTCATGAAGCCGTAGCCGCCGTGCAGCTGCAGCAGCTCGTCGAGCACGCGGTTCTGCGTCTCCGAGCCCCACAGCTTGGCCATGGAGGCCGTGGCCGTGTCCAGCTGGCCGGCGACGATCTTCTCCACGCACTGGTCGATGAAGGCGCGGCCGACGGCGATCTGCGTCGCCACCTCGGCCAGCTTGAACTTGGTGTTCTGGAAATCGGCAATCGCCTGGCCGAAGGCCTTGCGCTCGCGCACATAGGTCAGCGTGGCCTCGTAGGCGCCTTCCATGCAGGCCAGCGCGCCGACGCCGATGAACAGCCGTTCGTAGGGCAGGTCGCTCATCAGCTGGAAGAAGCCCTGGCCCTCGCGCCCGCCCAGCAAGGCGTCGGCGCCGACCTTGACGCCGTCGAAGAACAGCTCGGACGTGTCCTGGCTCTTCATGCCCATCTTGTCGAGCACGCGGCCGACGCGGAAGCCCGGGCAGTTGGCCGTCTCGACGATCAGCATCGACGTGCCCTTGGCGCCTTGCGTGGGATCGGTCTTGGCCACCACCAGCACCACGCCGGCCAGAAAGCCATTGGTGATGAAGGTCTTGCTGCCGGTGATGGCGTAGCCGTCGCCGTCCTTGGCCGCCCGGGTACGGATGCCCTGCAGGTCGCTGCCGGTGCCGGGCTCGGTCATCGCGATGGCGCCGACCAGCTCGCCACGCGCCAGGCGCGGCAGGTAGTTCTGCTTCTGCGCCTCGGTGCCGTGGTTCAAGAAGTAGTGGGCGACGATGCTGTGCACCGAATGCGCCCAGCCGGTGATGCCGCGGCGTGCGCATTCTTCGGTCAGGATGGCTTCGTGGCGGAAGTCGCCACCGCCGCCGCCGTACTGCTCGGGGATGTCGGTGCACAGCAGGCCCAGCTCGCCGGCCTTGCGCCACACGGCATGGCCGACATGGCCGCGCTTGCGCGCCGCTTCGTCGTCGGCCACCAGTTCACTTTCAACGAAGCGGGCCGCGGTGTCGCGGAACTGGTCCAGGTCGGGGTCGGTCCAGGAACGCTTGAAGCTCAGGGCCATGTCGGATCTCCAGGTGTCTTGTTCAATTCACGCGGCGCGCCTTGCCGGCCCAGTAGGGCTCGCGCAGCGCAAACTTCTGCAGCTTGCCGGCGGCCGACATCGGCAGCTCGGTGCGGAACTCCACGCTGCGCGGGCACTTGTAGCCGGCGATCAGCGTCTTGCAATGGGCGATGACCGCGGCCTCGTCCAGCGCGGCGCCGACCGCATCGCCGCGTTTCACGATCACCGCATGCACGCGCTCGCCCCACTTCTCGTCGGGCACGCCGATCACCGCGCACTGGGCCACGCCGTCCAGGCTGGCCAGCGCGTTCTCGACCTCGGCCGAGTACACGTTCTCGCCGCCGGTGACGATCATGTCCTTGATGCGGTCGACCACGTACAGGTAGCCATCGGCGTCGAAGCGGCCGCCGTCGCCGGTGTGCATCCAGCCGCCTTTCAGCGCCGCGGCGGTCTCGGCCGGCTTGTTCCAGTAGCCCAGCATCACCATCGGCCCGCGGGCGCAGATCTCGCCCACCTGGCCCACCGGCAGCTCGTTGTCGTCGCCATCGACGATGCGCACCTCGGCAATCGGCACCGGCCGGCCGGCGGCGCGCAGCCGGGTGGCTTGCAGCGGGCCGGGCAGGTGGTCGTCGGGGCCCAGCAGGGTGATGGTGGGGCTCAGCTCGGTCATGCCATAGGCCTGGGCAAAGCCGGCCTGGGGCAGGGCCTTCATCGCCGCCTCCAGCAGCGCGGCCTCGATGGGCGCGGCGCCGTACAGCACCATGCGGATCGACGACAGGTCGTGCTCGGCAAAGCGCGGGTTCTCGATCAGGCGCCGGATCATCATCGGCACCAGGAACATCTCGTAGGGCTTGTGCGCCTGCACCGCGGCCAGGATGGCGGCCTCGTCGAAGCCCGGCACGATCACCGCCGTGCCCAGGCGCTGCATCAGGATGATGGAGAGGCCGCAGCCGGCCACATGGAACATCGGCGAGACCACCAGGCCGCTGCTGCCACGCGGCCGCGGCACGCTGCCGGCGGCCGACAGCGCATTGGCCGTCAGATTGGTGTGGCTCAGCATCACGCCCTTGGGCCGGCCGGTGGTGCCGCCGGTGTACATGATGGCGGCCAGGTCGTCGCCGTTGCGGTGGGCGTCGGGCACGGGCTGGGCGCGGTCCAGCAGGGCCTCGAAGTCCAGCGCGCCCTCCGGCGCCTTGCCGGGCGTGCCGCAGTGGATCACCGTCTTCAGGCAGCTGCTCTGCGTGCGCAGCGCCGGCACCATGCCGGCAAAGGCGTCGTCGACGATCAGGATGCGCGTATCGCAGTCGTCCAGCGAATAAGCCACCTCGGCCGGGCTCCAGCGGATGTTGACCGGGTTGACCACGCCGCCGGCCCACCAGCTGGCATAGAAGTATTCGAGGTAGCGGATGGAGTTCAGCGCCAGCATGCCCACGCGGTCGCCGGGCTGCAGGCCCAGGGCCTGCAGCGCGCCGGCCAGGCGGGCCACGCGCTCGGCGAACTGGGCGCGGGTGAGGCGCTCGTCGTTGAAGATCGCGGCCAGGTCGTTGGGCCGCTCGCGCAGGCCCTTGTGCACCGGCTGGGTCAGGTACATGGTCATCGCAGACTCCTGGGTTCTTGGATCAGCGGCCGGTGAACACCGGTGGCCGCTTCTCGGCAAAGGCGCGCGCGGCTTCCTTGAAGTCGCTGGTGCACAGCGCCAGCACCTGGGCGCGGTTTTCCAGCTCGATGGCCGCGTCCAGGCTGGAGGCGTCCAGGTTCTGCCACATCAGCGGCTTGGTGTGGCGCGTGGCATAGGGGCTGTTGCGCAGCACGTCGGCGGCCAGGGCCAGGGCCGCGGGCATCAGCTCGGCGTCATCGACCACGCGCGACACCAGGCCCCATTGGCCGGCCTCGTCGGCACCGATGGGCCGGCCGGTGAGCATCAGCTCGAAGGCGCGGGCCGCGCCGATCAGCCGCGGCAGGTGGTAGCTGATGCCGCATTCGCCGGCGGTCAGGCCGATGCGGATGGCGCCGACATGGAAGCTGGCGCTGCGTGCGGCGATGCGCAGGTCGGCGCCTAGGGTCAACGCCAGGCCGGCGCCCAGCGCCACGCCGTTGACCGCGGCGATGACCACCTTGTCGAGAGCACGCAGGCGCTTGACCATGCCGGCGAACAGCTCCTGGCCTTCGATGTTTGCCGTCACGTCGTTGGGCGCATCGCTGCCGGCGGCCGAGCCGCTGCTCAGGTCCCAGCCGGCGCAGAAACCCCGGCCGGCGCCGGTGAGGATCACGACGCGCACGCGCTTGTCGGCGGCCAGTTCGTCGAGCATGGCGCAGAGCTGGCGCACGGTGCTCGCGGCCAGCGCATTGAGCTTGTGCGGGCGCGACAGCGTCAGCACGGCCAGGTCGGGCTGCGGGCGCTGCAGCAGCAGGTCGGGGGTGTCGCTCATCGTGTCTCCTGGGGTTCAGCGTGGCCGTGGCGACCAGTCCTGGAAGGCGCTGCGCGTGGCCTCGGGCAGGGGCGCGGGCCGGCCGGCTCCGTCCACATGCACCAGCACGGTCTCGGCCAGGGCCAGCGGCTGGTCCTCGGGTGACGGCGCAATCCAGCTGTACAGGCGCACGGCACTGCGGCCGATGTGGCCCACGGCACCGCCCACGGCCAGCTCGCCGGCGCCGGTGTCGTGCAGCCGGCCCTGGGCCAGCACCTGCAGGCGGGCGTGCACGACCAGGAAGTTCAGCGGGCCGGGGCTGGTGGGATCTTCGGCCCGCGCCTGGGCCAGGGCCGGATGCAGCAGCTGCAGCCGCGTGTGCTCGACCAGGCTGGCCAGCGTGGCCTCGCTCAGGCCCTGGTGCGCATCCAGGTCGCGGTAGCGCGTCTGCAGCGTCAGCCAGCGCGGCGGCTGCTGGTCCAGCAGCGCGCCGAGGTCATCGCCCGTCTCGGGCTCCTGTTCGCTGGCGGCCTGGGTTGGCGACAGCGGCATCTGCCGCGCCAGCTGGGCCTGCAGCCGCGCGTGCAGGGCCGGTGGTAGCGGCTGGGGCGCACCGCCGGGGGCGTCGAAGGCCGCCAGCCTGACCCTTTGCAGGCCGATGCACTGGCGCTGCTGGAACAGCGCCGTGGCCAGGCGCCAGCCGCTGCCGGGCTCCACGCCGCCCGGTGGCGGCAGCAGGCGCAGCGTGGCCTGCAGCGGCTCGGGATAGGCGCCCTGGGCCAGGAAGTCGGTGGCCAGCTCGGCGGCGCGCAGCACCGGCTCGTCGGCGTTGACGCCCGACAGCCCCAGCACCTCGGCCAGCCATTGCTGGCGCGCCTCGGCATGCAGGCCGATCAGGGCCACGTTGTTGAGGTGGCGCAGCGTGTCGCAGTCGCTCCAGCGCGGCGCCAGCGGCGCCGACCAGGGATAGGCGAAGGCGTCGCGGCGCCAGGGCGCGGTGCTCATCAGCTGCGCAGGGCCTGCAGCGTGGCGATGCGCCGCAGGTGCTGCTGCGTGCTGCCGGCGGCCAGCTCCAGCTGGGTGGCGCGGCGGAAGAAGCGGCCCACGGCCAGCTCCTCGGTGACGCCCATCGCGCCGTGCAGCTGCACCGCGCCCTGGCCAACGCAGCGGCAGGCGCGGCCCACCGCCACCTTGGCCGAGGACACGGCCAGCGCACGCTCGCTGTCGCTGGCCTGGCCGTCGGCCAGCAGGGCCACGCCGGACCAGGTCAGGGCCTCGGCCAGCTCGCGGGCGATGTGCATGTCGGCCAGGTGGTGCTGCAGCACCTGGAAGGCGGCCAGCGGCTGGCCGAACTGGCGGCGCTCGCGCACATGGGCCAGGGTGTCGGTCTGCAGCCGGCGCAGCACGCCCAGGGCCTCGCAGCAGGCGGCCAGCGTGGCCTCGTCCAGCGCGCGGTGGATGGCGCCATGGGCCTGGCCGGGCGCGGTCAGCAAGGCCTCGGGCGGCACGGCCACGCCGTCGAACTGCAGCTCGCTGCAGCTGCCGCCGTCCAGCGTGCGCAGGTCGCGGCGGCTCAGGCCCGGAGCATCGATGGGCAGCAGCAGCAGGTCCAGGCCCTCGGCATCGCCGGGCCGGCCGCTGCGCCGCGCGCTGACCACCAGATGCGTGGCCTGGGGCGCGGCGATGACCGCGGTCTTGCGGCCATGCAGGCGCCAGCCGCGGCCGGCCTCGGGGATCAGCGTGGCCGCCACGTCGGCGGCCGCGCTCAGCGGGTCGCCGCGGTGGCCGGGCTCGGCATGGGCCCAGACCGGCAGCGCCGCGCCATCGACCAGCTGGGCCAGCAGGGCCCGCGCAGCCGGGGTGCCGGCACGCTGCAGCACGCCGCCGGCGACCACGGCAGCGCCGGCATAGGGCTCGGCCGCCAGCCAGGCGCCCAGGGTCTGCAGCAGCAGGGCCTGGGTGGCCGCGGCTTGGGGCAGGCCGGCGGCCAGGCCGCCGAGCTCGCTCCACTGGGCCTCGGGCAGGTGGGCACCGAGCAGGCCCAGGTCCTGCGCCAGGGCGCGCCACACCGGCGCGGCCGGCGGCGCATCGGCGCGCGCATGCTGCTGCAGGTCGATGTGGTCGGCCAGCCAGCGCGCCAGGCTGTCACGCAGCGCCGCGGCCTCGTCGCCCAGCAGGCTGGCCGCGCCCGGCGGCAGCACGTCGTGGGCATCGGAGGCGCCTTGCAGCAGGTGCGCGGCGACGATGTTGCGCTGGACCTCGTTGGTGCCGGCATAGATGCTGGCCGCGCGGTCGTTGAGGTAGGCGCTCATCGCGAACAGCGCGTCCTCGTCCAGCGCCAGCGGATGGGCGGCGGCCTCGTCCAGCGGCGCGCGCACCAGGCTGGCCGGGCCGGCGATCTGCAGGTGCAGCTCGGTCAGCTGCTGCTTGAGCTCGGTGCCCAGCAGCTTGCCCATCGACGGGGCGATGCCCTTGTCGGCGCCGGCGGCCTGGGCACGCAGCGTGCGCAGCTCCAGCGCCTGCAGCGCATCCAGCCGGCAATGGGCCTCGGCCAGGCCCAGGCGCAGGTCCAGGTGCTCGTCGCCGCCGCTGCGCTCGCCATGCTCGCCGGCAAAGGCCGCTTGCTGGGCCTGCTGCAGGCGGCGCCAGCGGCTGCGCAGGGCCGGGGTGTAGAAGCCGCCGCGCTCGTGCTGCAGCAGGTACTTGGCGATGGTCCAGCCCTGGTTCTCGTCGCCGATGCGCGCCGACAGCGGCACGCGCACGCCGTCGAAGAACACCTGGTTCAGCTCGTGGTCACCCGACAGGCTGTGGATGGGCCGCACGGTGATGCCGGGCGTGTCCATGTCGAAGCACAGGAAGCTGATGCCGGCCTGGGGCTTGCCGCCCGACTGCGTGCGCACCAGGCAGAACATGCGGTTGGCATGCTGGGCATGGGTGGTCCAGATCTTGGTGCCGTTGATGACGTAGTGGTCGCCATCGCGCACCGCCTTGCACTGCAGGCTGGCCAGGTCGGAGCCCGAGCCCGGCTCGCTGTAGCCCTGGCACCAGTAGTCGCGGCCCTCGCGGATGCCGGGCAGCCAGCGCTGCTGCTGCTCGGGCGTGCCGAAGGCGATGATCACCGGCGCCACCATGCCCGGGCCCATGGGCGCACGCGGCGGCGCGCTGGCCGCGGCCAGCTCGGCGGCAAACAGGTAGTGCTGCACCGGGCTCCAGTCGCAGCCGCCATGGGCCACCGGCCATTGCGGCACGCTCCAGCCCTTCTTGGCCAGGATGCGGTGCCAGTCATTGCCGGCCGGGTACTCGGTGAAGATGCCGGAGCAGCGCCGCCCGGCCTCGCGCAGTTCGGGCGTCAGCTCGGCGGCCAGAAAGGCGCGCACCTCGTCGCGGAAAGCAGTCTCTTCTGGCGTCAGCGGGCCCAGCATCGTCCGGCTCCTCAGATCAGATGGTCGGCAGCACGTGCTGGCGGAACTGCTCGCGCAGCTTGGTCTTCAGGATCTTGCCGGTGGCGGTGTGCGGCAGCTCGGCGACAAAGGCCACGTCGTCGGGCAGCCACCACTTGGCCACGCGCTCGGCCAGGTGGGCCAGCATCTCGTCGCGCGTGACCTCCTTGCCGGGGCGCTTGACCACCACCAGCAGCGGCCGCTCCTGCCACTTGGGATGGGCGATGCCGATCACCGCGGCCTCGGCCACCGCCGGGTGGCTGACGGCGGCGTTTTCCAGGTCGATGGAGCTGATCCACTCGCCGCCGCTCTTGATCACGTCCTTGGCGCGGTCGACCAGCTGCAGGAAGCCGTCGGGGTCGATGGTCGCCACGTCGCCGGTGGGGAAGAAGCCCTCGGCGTCCAGCACCGCGCCGCCTTCGCTCTTGAAGTAGCCGCTGGTGATCCAGGGCCCGCGCACATGCAGGTGGCCATAGGCCACGCCGTCCCAGGGCAGGCGCTGGCCGGCCTCGTCGACGATCTTCAGGTCCACGCCCCAGACGCCGCGGCCCTGCTTGAGCTTGAGCTTGAGCAGCTCGTCGGCGCCCAGCGCCTGGTGCTTCTTCAGCAGCTTGCTGATGACACCGATGGGGCTGGTCTCGGTCATGCCCCAGCCCTGCACCACCTCGGCGCCGAACTGGGTCTCGAAGCGCTCCAGCATGGCCCGCGACACCGCCGCGCCGCCGATGCCCACGCGCTTCAGGCCCAGTTCCTTGGGGTCCAGGCCGGGCGTGGCATCGATGTGCTGGAACAGCATCATCCACACCGTGGGCACGCCCTGCGAGAACGTGACGCGCTCGTCGCGCATCAGGCCGTAGACGCTGGCGCCGTCGAGGTGCGGGCCGGGCAGCACGAGCTTGGTGCCGACCATCGCCGCTGCATAGGGCGTACCCCAGGCATTGGCATGGAACATCGGCACGATCAGCATGATCGTCTCTTCGGAGCTGACGCCAAAGGTGTCGGGCGCCAGCTCCATCAGCGTGTGCAGCAGCGTCGAGCGGTGGCTGTAGAGCACGCCCTTGGGGTTGCCGGTGGTGCCCGAGGTGTAGCACAGGCTGCTGGCGGTGCGCTCGTCGAACTCGGGCCAGCTGTAGTCGCCGGACTGGCGCTCGACCAGCTCGTCCCAGGTCAGCAGATTGGCAATGTTCAGCGGCGGCAGCTTGTCGCGCGGGCACATCGCGACGAAGTGGCGCACGGTCTTGAACAGCGGCGCCAGCTTCTCGACCAGGGGCGCGAAGCTGCTGTCGAAGAACAGCACCTGGTCTTCGGCATGGTTGACGATGTAGTCGATCTGCTCGGGAAACAGCCGCGGGTTGACCGTGTGCAGCACCGCGCCCGAGCCCGACACGCCGAAGTACAGCGCCAGGTGGCGGTAGGAGTTCCAGGCCAGCGTGCCGACGCGGTCGCCTGGCTTCACGCCCAGGCTGGCCAGGGCATTGGCCACCTGCTTGGACAGCTGGCGCACGCCGCGCCAGGTGGTTCGGTGGCAGGCGCCGCCGGGCGGCGTCTCGGGCAGGCGGCTGACGATCTCGGTGTCGGGGTGGAAGGTCGCCGCATGCTCGATCAGCGACGAGATCATCAGCGGTCGGTCTTGCATCAGTCCCAGCATGGCCTGTCTCCTCTTCTCTACTCTCGTGCGCTGGGCCTGTCAGCCGACGACCTTGCCCACCGGCTCGTAGCGCTGGCCGTTGAAGCGCACGACCTGGATCTTGGAGATCGGATTGAAGTCGTCCGGCGTGGTGCGCACCTCGATGCCGGGATAGACCATCGGCAGGGTCAGGTTCAGGTTGGCGGCCTGCTTCATCACGTTGTCGTGGGTCAGCACATCGCCGCACTGGCGCAGCACATGCACCAGGGTCTGCGACAGCGAGTAGCCGATGACGTTGAGCGTGTCGTTGGCATCGCCGGCCGGATACCACTGCTTCATGAAGGCCTGGAACTCGGCCAGCTCCTTGGTGCCGGCGTTCGCCGGATCGGACGGGTCACGCAGGTAGGCGGCGCTGAGGATGCCGTTGGCATTGTCCAGGCCGGCCGGCTTGAGCACCGACGACACCGACTGCGACACGCTGGACAGGTAGTGCACCGGCTTCCAGCCCAGCTCGGCCGACTTGCGGATGGCCATGGCCGCGAACTTGGGCGTGGTGATGTTGAAGAAGGTGTCGGCGCCCGAGCCCTTGAGCGTGACGATCTGGCTGTCGATCGTGGGATCGGTGACCTCGTAGGTCTGGTGCGAGACGATCATGGTCTTGGCCTTGTCGCCCAGGCCTTCGAGGAAGCCGCGCTGGAAGTCCTTGCCGAAGTCGTCGTTCTGCATCAGCACGCCGATCTTGGCGCCCGGCTTGGTGTCGAGGATGTGGCGCGCATAGGCCCGGCCCTCGGTGGTGTAGCTGGGCTGCCAGCCCATGGTGTACGGAAATTCCTTGGGGCTGGCCCAGCGGCTGGCGCCGGTGGCCACGAACAGCTGCGGCACCTTCTTGCTGTTCATGTACTTCTGGATCGCCGCGTTGTGCGCCGTGCCCAGCGGCGCAAACAGCGCCAGCACCTCTTCTTCCTCGACCAGCTTGCGCGTCTGCTCCACGGTCTTGGCCGGGTTGTAGGCATCGTCCAGCGTGATGAACTTGATCTTGCGCTTGTTGATGCCACCCTCGGCATTGATCTTGTTGAAGTAGCCGGCCATGGTCTTGCCGATGGTGCCGTAGGCCGAGGCCGGGCCCGAATAGGGCATCAGGTTGCCGATCTTGATCTCGCTGTCGGTGGCGCCGGCGTCGTACTTCTTCTGCGCCCGCGCGACGCCGACGGCGCCCAGCAGCGGTGCGGCGGCCAGGGCCAGCGCGAGTTGGCGGCGCGATGCGGAGGTGGGACGGGTCATGGGCAGGGTCTCCAGGAGGGGGCGTTGAATTTGCGGCGATGGTAGGGAGCGGCCCGGCGCGCCAACATCGTCGGTTCTGACGATTGAGGACGAGGCCTGGGGTTTCCTAGCATGGGGTGCACAACAACCCAGACTGACCCGGAGACTGTCCACGATGAACCCCCGACTGCTGGCGCCCGTCGCCGTCCTGATGGCTGCCACGGCTCCGGCCACGGCGCTGGCCCAGCCCACGCAAGGCGTGAGCAAGACCGAGATCGTCATCGCCACCATCCAGGACCTGTCGGGCCCGGTGGCGGCCTACGGCAAGCAGGCGCGCAACGGCATTCAGCTGCGCGTGGACGAGGTCAACGAGCAGGGCGGCATCCATGGCCGCAAGGTGCGCCTGGTGGTCGAGGACGCGGCCTACGATCCCAAGCGCGCGGTGCTGGCGGCGCAGAAGCTGGTCAGCCAGGACAAGGTGTTCCTGATCGCCTCGCACATCGGCACGCCGCAGAACAACGCGGCCATGCCGATCCAGTTCGAGAAAGGCGTCATCAACTTCATGCCGCTGTCGGCCGGGCGCGAGATGTACGACCCGGTGCACAAGCTCAAGTTCGCCAACGTGGCCTCGTACCACGACACCATCAAGATGAATGCGCCCGAGCTGTACAAGCAGCTCGGCGCCAAGAAGGCCTGCTCGCTGTACCAGGACGACGACTACGGCCTGGAGGTGGTGCGCGGCGCCGAGGCGGGCTTGAAGGGCATCGGTGTCGAGCTGGCCGAGAAGACCACCTACAAGCGCGGCGCCACCGACTTCTCGTCGCAGGTGGCGCGCATGCGCGCCGCCGGCTGCGACTTCGTGGTGCTGGGCACCATCATCCGCGAGACCGTGGGCGCCATGGCCGAGGCCGCCAAGGTGGGCTGGAAGCCGGCTTTCCTGACCAGCCAGGCCGCCTACACCGACCTGATCCACAAGCTGGGCGGCAAGGCCACCGAGGGCCTGTATGCGGTGATGACCACGCCCTTCCCGTATCCGGACGACAGCCCCAAGCCGGTCAGCTTCTGGGCCGCCAAGTACAAGACCCGCTTCGGCGAGGACCCGTCCAACTACGCGGTCAGCGGCTACCAGACGGTGGACCTGTTCATCCGCGCGGCGCAGAAGGCCGGCGCCAACCTCACCACCGACAGCTTCGTCAAGGCCATGGAGACCATGGGCGAGGTGCCGGCCGACATCTTCGGCTCGCCGCCCTACACCTTCAGCGCCACCAAGCGCCTGGGCTCCGACAAGTCGCGGCTGTCGCAGATCAAGGACGGCCGCTGGAAGGTCGTCTCCGACTACCGCTGAACCCGAGGACACCGACAACATGAGCGAAACCCAACAGGCCGTGCGCGTGGAACGCCTGGCCGATCACGTGGCCCTGGTCACCATCGACCGCCCCGAGGCGCGCAATGCCGTCAGCGGCGCGGTCGCCGCCGGCCTGGAGGCGGCCATCGACCAGACCGAGGCCGACGACGATGTCTGGGTGGTGGTGCTGACCGGCGCCGGCAGCGAGGCCTTCTGTGCCGGTGCCGACCTGAAGGCCGTGGCCGCCGGCCGCGGCAGCGACCTGGCCACCGCCCGCGGCGGCTTTGCCGGCTTTGTGCATGCGCCCAAGCGCAAGCCCTGGATCGCTGCGGTCAACGGCCCGGCCCTGGCCGGCGGCTGCGAGATCGCGCTGGCCTGCGACCTGATCGTCGCCAGCACCGCGGCGCGCTTCGGCCTGCCCGAGGTCAAGCGCGGCCTGATCGCCTCGGCCGGCGGCCTGTACCGGCTGCCGCGGGCCCTGCCACCGGCCATCGCCCGCGAGATGATCGCCACCGGCGACCCGATCCCGGCCGAGCGCGCCCATGCGCTGGGCATGGTCAATGTGCTGGTCGAGCCGGCCCAGCTGCTGGAGGCGGCAAAGGCCCTGGCGGCGCGCATCACCGTCAATGCGCCGGTGTCGGTGCGCGAGAGCCTGGCCGTGGCCCGGCGCGCCTTCGACGACAGCGATGCCACGCTGCGCAAGGCCAGCGAGGACGGCCAGGTGCGCAACATGGCCAGCGAGGACTTCAAGGAAGGCCCGCGCGCCTTCATCGAGAAGCGCGCGCCGCGCTGGGTCGGCCGGTGAGTTTTGCCGCGGCCGACGACCGCACGCCGGTGCTGGTCGGCTGCGGCCAGATCACGCGCCGCGAGCCGCGGCTGGCCGACGATGGCGGCCCGCTGCCGCTGATGGCCGAGGCCGCGCGGGCGGCCGCCGCCGATGCCGGGCCTGCTGCGGCGCTGCTGCAGGGCCTGGATGCCATCGTCGCGATCCGGCTGTTTTCCGACACCAGCCCGCGCTTTGCCAGCCCCTTCGGCCGCGTCGCCGATCCGCCACGCTGGCTGGCCGGCCAGCTGGGCGCCAGCCAGGTGCGGCGCCATGTCTACACCCACCCCGGCGGCAACATGCCGCAGTGGTGCATCAACCGCCTGTCCGAAGCCGTGGCGCGTGGTGAGATCGGCAGCGCCCTGGTCTGCGGCGCCGAGGCCCTGGCCACGCACAAGGCGGCCGAGCGCGTCGGGCGCATGCTGCGCTGGGGCGACGACGGTCCTTTGCCGGCGGCAGCGCCCGCCGAAGCCTGGGGCGATGCGCGCCGCGGCTGGAGCGAGGTCGAAGACCGCCACGGCGCGCGCGCCGCCATCGCCATGTACCCGCTGTTCGAGGCCGCCATCCGCCACCGGCGCGGCCGCGGCATGGCCCAGCATCAGCAGGCCATGGGCGCGCTGCTGGCGCGTTTTGCGGCGGTGGCCGCGGCCAATGCGCTGGCCGACCGCCGTGCCGGCTGGGATGCCGCGGCCATTGCCACTCCGGCGCCGGACAACCCCTGGATCGCCCATCCCTACACCCGGCGCATGTGCGCCAATGCCTTCATCGACCAGGGCGCGGCCCTGATCCTGACCAGCGTGGCCCGCGCCAAGGCCCTGGGCGTGCCGCGCGAGCGCTGGGTGTTCCTGCACGGCTGCGCCGACGCCCATGACCACTGGCATGTCAGCCAGCGGCGCGACTTCCACAGCTCGCCGGCGATGGCCGCGGTGTTTGCCCAGGCGCTGGCGATGGCCGGCCGCCGCCTGGACCACATGCACCTGCTCGATGTCTACAGCTGCTTTGCCTCGGCCGTCGAGGTGGCCTGCGAGGCCCTGGGCCTGGCCGAGGACGATGCGCGCGGCCTCACCGTCACCGGCGGCCTGCCCTACTTCGGTGGCCCCGGCAACAACTACGTCACCCATGCCATTGCCGAGATGGTGCAGCGCCTGCGCGCCGCGCCGGGCGCCTTCGGCCTGGTCACGGCCAATGGCAACTACCTGACCAAGCACTCGGCCGGCATCTATTCCACCGAGCGGCCCGAGCAGCCGTTTGCGCCCGAGGACCCGGCGCGGCTGCAGGCGCGGCTGGACGCCGAGGTGGCGCAGCCGCCGTTCAGCGCGCTGGCCCAGGGCCCGTGCACGGTGGAGACGGCCACCGTGCTGCACGGCCCCGGCGGCGCGGCCACCGCCGGCCTGCTGTTCGGCCGGCTGGACGATGGCACGCGCTTCATCGCCAACACCGCGCCCGACGCCGATCTGTGGGCGGCGATGCAGGCCGAAGACTTCATCGGCCGCCGCGGCCGGGTGGCCAACGACGGCCAGCGCAACCGGGTCGAATTCGGCTGAGCGCGGCCCTGCAAGCCCCATGGGCTGCATGGGGCCGGGACCTGGGTGCACACTGCGGGGCTTGACCGTTCGCCGGAGCCCCTGCGCCATGCGCCCAGACCGCCGCCGTTTCCTCGTCGCCAGCGCCGCCGGTGCGCTGGGCCTGGCCGCCGCCACCTGCCCGCTGCGCGCCCAGGACGCGCCGGCCTTCCAGACGCTGGAGTTCGACTGGGCCGATGCCAGCCGCCAGCGGGCCGTGCCGGTGCGGCTGTACCTGCCCACCCGGCAGCAGGCCGCGCTGCCGCTGCTGGTGTTTTCGCATGGCATCGGCGGCTCGCGCCGCGGCTACAGCTGGCTGGGCCGCTACATGGCCGGCCAGGGCGTGGCCAGCCTGCACCTGCAGCATGTGGGCAGCGACCGCCAGGTGTGGACCGGCGGCAGCCCCTTCGGCGTGATCGGCCGGCTGCAGGACGCGGCCCAGGAGCACGAGGCCCTGGCCCGCGCCCAGGACCTGCGCTTTGCGCTCGATACGCTGCTGCAGGCGCCGGCCCAGGCGGCGCTGGCCGAGCGCATCGACCCGGGCCGCATCGTCGCCGGCGGCCACAGCTATGGCGCCAACACCACGCTGCTGGCCAGCGGCGCCCGGGTGCGGCGCGGCGGCCAGCTGCTGGACCTGCGCGACGAGCGCATCCGCGCCGCCATCGTCATGTCGGCGCCGCCGTTCTACGGCGAGGGCGATCCGGCCGCCATCCTCGGCGACATCGTCGTGCCCACGCTGCATGTCACGGCCACCGAGGACGTGATCCGCATCCCCGGCTATTTCAGCGGCCTGGAAGACCGGCTGGCGGTCTACCGCGCCACCGGCCGGGCGCGCCAGGTGCCCAAGTGGCTGGCGGTGTATGAAGGCGGCTCGCACAGCATCTTCACCGACCGCGCCGGCACCGGCGGCGTGACGCTGAACCCGCAGGTCAAGGCCGCCACCCAGGCGCTGGCCCTGGCCTTTGTGCGCACGGTGCTCGATGGCGACGAGGCCGGCCTGCGCCAGTGGCCGGGCCAGCACGCCGGCATCCTGGCGCGCTTCGACGCGCCAAACGCCTGATTCCGCCCGATCAGCGCCCCGGCTTGCCCACCGCGGCGCTCTTGACCACCGCATAACGCGCCAGCGTGGCCTCGCGGGCCTGGCCATGGTCGACGATGGGCTGGGGATAGTCCACGCCCAGGCGCAGGTTGGCCGCCTGCAGGTCCACCGGCCGCGCCAGCCAGGGCGCATGCACCAGCTTGGCATCCAGGCCGGCCAGCTGCGGCAGGTAGCGCTTGATGAAGCGGCCCTCGGGATCGAACTTCTCGCTCTGGCTGACCGGGTTGAAGATGCGGAAATAGGGTTGGGCGTCGCAGCCGGTGGAGGCCGCCCATTGCCAGCCGCCGTTGTTGGCGGCCAGGTCGTAGTCGTTCAGGTGGGTGGCGAAATAGGCCTCGCCGCGGCGCCAGTCGATGCCCAGATCCTTGACCAGGAAGCTGGCCACCACCATGCGCAGCCGGTTGTGCATGTAGCCGCTCTGGTTGATCTGGGCCATCGCCGCATCCACCAGCGGATAGCCGGTGCGGCCCTCGCACCAGGCGGCAAACAACTGCTCGGCATGCTTGCCATGCTCCCAGCGGATGGCGTCGTATTCGGGCCGGAAGGCATGGTCCACCACGCGGGGATGGTGGTGCAGGATCTGGTGGTAGAAGTCGCGCCAGACCAGTTCGCTCAGCCAGACCTCGGCGCCGCGCGAGCCGGCGCGCATGCGGTCCCAGGCCTCGCGCGCCAGCCGGCGGATCGACACCGTGCCAAAGCGCAAATGCGTGCTGAGGTAGCTGGGGCCCTTGCGGCCTGGGTAGTCGCGGGCCTCGTGGTAGTCGTCGATGCGCTGCAGAAAGTCGTCCAGCAGCTCGGCCGCGCCCTGGCTGCCGGTGGGCAGGCGCAGCTGGTGCAGGTTGGTGCGGGCAAAGCCGATGGCCTCCAGTGCCGGCACCTCGCCAGCCTGGGTGGCCGGCCGTGACGCCAGCCGGTGCGCATGGCGCGGGATCGGATAGGGCTTGAGGTAGAAGTCGTCCAGCTTCTTCAGCCAGGCGTTCTTGTACGGCGTGAACACGCTGTAGGGGCTGCCGGTGGCGGTGAGCACCTCGCTGCGCTCGAACACCACATGGTCCTTGGCGGTGTGCAGCGCAATGCCGGCATCGGCCAGGCGGCCGCGCACCAGGGCGTCGCGGGCCAGCGCGGCCGGCTCGTCGTCGTGGGCCGCATACACGGCCTGCACGCCGAGCGCCGCGGCCAGCGCCGGCAGCTCGGCCTCGGCCGGGCCATGGCGCACGATCAGGCCGGCGCCGTCCACGCCATGGGCCTGGCCCAGCGCACGCAGCTGCGCATCGAGGTCGACCAGGCTGTCGCGGATGAATTCCACGCGGCGGTCGGCGCGCGGCAGGGCATCCAGGATCGTGCGGTCGAAGACGAAGGCGCAGAACACCTGGCGCGCCTGGGTCAGCGCGTGGTACAGCGCGGCATGGTCGTCGGCACGCAGGTCGCGGCGGAACCAGACCAGGGCCCGCGCCAGCGAGGGATCGGCGGGCGCGGCGGCAGGGGAGTGGGGGGCGGTGCTCACGGGCTGGGAGTGTGGCGCAAACTAGAATCGCGCCATGTCATCCGACCGCCTGAACCTTGCGAACCAGTTCCTCATCGCCATGCCCGGCATGGCCGATGACAGCTTCGCCGGCAGCGTGGTCTACCTGTGCGAGCACACCGACAAGGGCGCGCTGGGCCTGGTCATCAACAAGCCCACCGACCTGACGCTGCGCAAGCTGTTCCAGAAGGTGGAGCTGAGCCTGGACGAGCCGGCGCTGGCCGAGCAGCCGGTGTTCTACGGCGGTCCGGTGCAGACCGAGCGCGGCTTCGTGCTGCACGAGCCGCTGGGCGGCGAGGCTTCGCCCTACAGCAGCACGCTGGCCATCCCGGGCGGCCTGGAGATGACCACCAGCAAGGACGTGCTGGAGGCCGTGTCCCACGGCGCCGGCCCGAAGCGCATGCTGGTCACGCTGGGCTACAGCGGCTGGGGCGCCGGCCAGCTCGAAGAAGAGCTGGGCCGCAACGGCTGGCTCACCGTCGATGCCCAGCCCGAGATCATCTTCGACACGCCGGTGGAGCAGCGCTACCAGCGCGCGCTGTCGCTGCTGGGCTTTGATCCGCGCATGCTGAGCAGCGACGCCGGCCACGCCTGACAAGGCGTTCTAGAACAGCGCGGTCACGCGCACCGTGCTGCCCTCGCTGTGCAGGCTGACCCGGTCCGAGCCGCGCTGGGCCAGCTGGATCATCGCCGGGTTGGTGGACAGGATCTCGGCCACGAAGCCCTGCACGCCACGCTGGCGCGCCAGCTCGGCCAGCCGCGCCTGCAGCGCGCCGCCCAGGCCGCTGCCCTGGTAGCCGGGGTGCACCATGAAGGCGGTCTCGGCCAGGTTGCTGCTCGGGTCCAGCACATAAAACGCATGGGCCACCACGGTGGGGTCTTCGCGCGGTCCGGTCACCGCCACCAGGCCGACCTCGCGCTCGCCGTCCAGGTTGCACAGTCGCTGCACGTCCTGGTCGGACAGGCTGCGCACGGTGCGGAAGAAGCGGGTGTAGACATCGCGCTCGGGCAGGCGGTGGAACAGCGCGCGCACGCCGTCGCCGTCGGTGGCGATGGCCGGGCGCAGCAGCAGCTGGCGGCCGTCGCGCAGCGTCAGCGTCGACTCCAGCTCCACCGGATAGGCCTGCAGGTTCTTCAGCTGCTGGCCCGGCGGCAGCAGGCCGGCCGCCTGGGCCTGGGCATGCAGCTCGGCCCGGCAGTCGGGATGGGCCACGGCGATCAGCGCCAGCGCCCGCTCGCGCAGCGACTTGCCGAACAGGTAGGCGATGCCGTATTCGGTGATCACATAGTGCACGTCGCCACGCGCCACGCTGACCGGCTCGCCCGGGTCCAGCGCCAGGCGGATGCGTGACCGAGGCGGGCTGCCCGGCGGTGCATCGGTCGCCGGCTGCTCGGTGGCAGCCAGGCAGACGATGGCCTTGCCACCCGGCGACTGGGCGGCGGCGCGCAGGAACTCGGTCTGCACCGCCAGCCCGCCATAGGCCTGGCCGTGCAGGGCCTCGGCGCAGACCTGGCCGCCCAGGTCCACCGCAAAGGCCTGGGTCACCGACACCAGGCGCGGCAGCGCCGCCAGCCGCGCCGGCGCGCACAGCTGGTCGATGGGCTGCAGCTGGAAGCGCGGGTTGTCGTGCAGCAATCGGTACAGGCGCTGCGAGCCCATGGCCAGGCTGGCGCTGATGCGCGCCGGGGCGCCGCCCTTGTCGCGGGCCGGGCCGGGGCCAGACAGGGCGCCGGCCTCCAGCAGCGGCAGGATGGCGTCGGTGATGACGTCCGAATGGATGGCCAGGTCGCGCCGGTCCAGCAGGTGCTTCAGCGCTTCGTGGCTGAAGCGGCCCAGGCCGATCTGCAGCGTGGCGCCGTCGGGGATGATGCTGGAGATGTAGCGCGCGATGCGCTCGACCACCGCATCGGGCTGGGCCGGGTGCTGGTACTCGATCACCGGGCCGTCCACCGGCACCAGCCAGTCGATCTGGTCCACATGCAGCAGGCTGTCGGCGCCGGTGCGCGGCATGTCGGGCTTGACCTCGGCAATCACCAGCCGGGCGCGCGCCACCGCGGCCGGCGCGATGTCCACCGACACGCCCAGGCTGACCCAGCCATGGGCATCGGGCGGCGAGACCTGGATCAGCGCCACGTCCACCGCGATGCGGCCGTCGGCGATCAGCTGCGGCACGCGCGCCAGCGACATCGGCACATAGTCGGCCAGGCCCTGGGCCACCGCCGCGCGGGTGTCGGCGCCGATGAAGAAGCAGCGGTGGCGCAGCTGGGTGGTGCAGCGGCCCTGGTCATCGTGGGGCAGCGCATGGTCGGTGAGGAAGTGCAGCAGGGTCACGCCATGGGCGCGCGGCTGGCGCTGCTCCAGCGCCGCCACCAGGCTGCGCGGCGTGGCGCAGGCGCTGCCGACAAAGACCTGGGCGCCGGCCGGCACCTGGGCCACGGCCTGCTCGGCGCTGCCCAGCTTGGCCAGCACCAGGGCCGGCTGGCCGGCGGCCCAGGCCGGCGGGGCGTCCGGGGCGGCGTGCTGGGCGGGGTCTGGCGCGGCCGGCCGCTCGGCGCCGCCGACCAGGCCGCGGCCGAACCGGGCCAGCCGGTCCAGCCAGCCGGGGCGGGCATCGTCGGGAGGGGCGGCGGCGGTGGCATCGGCTGGGGTCATGGCCACAGTGTCGCGCGGCCGCAGCATGCCGCCGGATCGGCATAGACCCGGGGAGGGCCGGTGTCCGGCCTGGCCGACAATGGCCCGGTTCCACGCCGTACCAGAGATGTCCGCCAGCCAGCTGCCCCATCCACCCCACCAAGAAGAACTGCTGCAGACCCATCTGCGGGCCTTTCTGGATCTGCTGGACGAGGCGGCGCTGCAGGCGCTGCGCGAGCGGCTGCGCTGGTGCCATCTGTCGGGCGGCGAGACGCTGATGCGCCAGGGCGAGCCCGGCGAGGCCCTGTACCTGCTGGTGAGCGGCCGGCTGCGCGTCTACATCGACGACGAGGACGGCCCGCGCCGCATGGTGCGCGAGATCGCGCGTGGCGAGGTCGTCGGCGAGATGTCGCTGTTCACCGGCGCGCCGCGTTCGGCCACGCTGGTGGCGCTGCGCGACTCGGTGCTGGTGAGCCTGGGCCGCGAGGACTTCCAGGCCCTGCTGGCCAGCAATCCCGAGGTGACGATGGCGCTGACGCGCCAGGTCATCGCCCGGCTGCAGACCGAGCGCAGCCGCAGCGTCATCGACAAGCCGGTGGCCATGGCCCTGCTGCCGGTCAGCGACGGCATCGACGCGGCCGCGCTGGCGCGCCAGCTGGCCCAGGCGCTGTCGGCCCATGGCCGGGTGGCCCTGGTCGATGCGGCGCGGGTTGCCGCGCTGGCGCCGCTGACCGCCGAGGACGGCCCGCGCCGCGTGGCGCTGTGGCTGGACGAGATCGAGAGCACGCACGACTGCGTGCTGCTGGTCGGCGAGGCCACGGCCAGCGATTGGACCGGGCTGTGCGTGCGCCATGCCGACGAGATCCTGCTGCTGGCCGATGCCCGCCAGCCGCCGGCCCTGCACGACAGCGAGCGCCGCTTTCTGATGGACCGGCCGGCGCGCACCGAGGCGGCCGAGATCCTGCTGCTGCTGCACCCGCCGGGCACGGCCGTGCCGCGTGGCACGGCGGCCTGGCTGGCGCGCCGGCCGATCAGCGGCCACCTGCACCTGCGGCCCAGCGAGCCGCGCGACATCGCCCGGCTGGCGCGCATCCAGAGCCGCAATGCCGTGGGCCTGGTGCTGGCCGGCGGCGGGGCGCGCGGCTTTGCCCACCTGGGCGTGCTGCGCGCGCTGCAGGAGCGTGGCATCGAGGTCGACTACGTGGGCGGCACCAGCATCGGCTCGGTGATGGCCGTGCTGGCGGCCTGCGACCGGCCGTTTGCCGAGGTCGATGCCATCGCCGCCGCCGCCTTCCGCCAGAACCCCACCGGCGACCTGGCGCTGCTGCCGCTGATCTCGCTGATCCGCGGCCGTCGCCTGCGCCGCGTGGTCGGCGCCGCGCTGGACCAGGCGGTGGGCGAGGGCGCCGGCATCGAAGACCTGTGGAAGCCCTACTTCTGCGTCGCCACCAACTACTCGCAGGCCAGCGAGCTGGTGCTGCAGCAGGGGCCGCTGCTGCAGGCCCTGCTGGCCAGCATCGCCATCCCCGGCGCCCTGCCGCCGGTGCTGCGCGACGGCGACCTGCTGTGCGACGGCGGCACCTTCAACAACTTTCCGGTCGACGTGATGCGCCGCCAGCGCGGCGTGGCCCGCGTCATCGGCGTGGACCTGAGCAACGACCGGCCGCGGCGCTTCGACAGCGACGAGGTGCCCGGTGGCTGGGCCCTGCTGCGCGACCGGCTGCGGCCGCGCAAGCAGCGCCGCTACCGCCTGCCGGGCCTGGCCACGCTGCTGATCAACAGCACCATCCTCTACAGCGTGTCGCGGCAGAAGCAGGCGCGCTCGCTGACCGACCTGTACTTCAACCCGCCGCTCAAGCGCGTGGGCATGCTGGACTGGTCGCGTTATGCCGAGGTGGTGCAGCTGGGCTACGAGCATGCCTGCGCGGTGCTGGACGGGGACGGCGGGCAGGCCGGAGCGCCTCAGTAGAATCCCGGCATGCCCGCGCCGCGCCCCCATCCCCCTGCCTGCCGACGGTGGTGGTGGCGATGAGCGGCGCCCCCGGCCTGCAGTACCTGGCCTTCGACTTCGGCACCAAGCGCGTCGGCGTGGCCAGCGGCAACACCGTGATCGGCCGCGCCAGCCCGCTGGCCACCATCGCCGCCGAGGGCGATGCGCGCTTCGCGAAGATCGCCGCGCTGATCGCCGAGTGGCGGCCCGATGCGCTGGTGGTGGGCATTCCCCGCCATCCCGATGGCGCGCCCCACGACAATACCCGCCGCGCCGAACGCTTTGCGCGCCAGCTGCATGGCCGCTTCAGGCTGGCGGTGCACGAGGTCGACGAGCGCTACACCACGGTCGAGGCCCTGGCCGCCGGCGCTGCCGATGTGGACGCCGCCAGCGCCGCGCTGATCCTCGACCAGTACCTGGGAACCCTGGAATGAGCACCCTCTCCCTCGATGCCGAGGCCCTGTATGCCGAACTGCGCCAGGGCGTGCGCACCCTGATGCGGCCCGACACCGTGCTGCTGGGCGTGTGGTCCGGCGGCGCCTGGCTGGCCGAGCGCCTGCACAGCGACCTCGGCCTGGCGGCCAAGCCCGGCGTCATCAGCAGCACCCTGCACCGCGACGACTTCGGCGCCCGCGGCCTGGCCAGCGGCACCGACCCGACGCGCATCCCGTTCGCGGTGGACGGCGCCCACATCCTGCTGCTGGACGATGTGCTCTACACCGGCCGCACCATCCGCGCCGTGCTCAACGAGCTGTTCGACTACGGCCGCCCGGCCAGCGTGACGCTGGCCGTGCTGGTCGACCGCGGCGGCCGCGAACTGCCCATCCATGCCGCCTATGCCGCCGCCAAGCTGGCCCTGCCGGCGCAGCAGAAGCTGGCGCTGGCGCGCGGCGACGACGGGCGCTTTGCCTTCAGCATCGAGGGCGGGAACGACTGACATGCTGCACAAGCGCAACCCCCAGCTCAATGCCCATGGCGAGCTGATCCACCTGCTGTCCATCGAGGGCCTGCCCCGCGACGTGGTGACGCAGATCCTGGACACCGCCGGCACCTTTCTCAGCGTCAACGACCGCGAGGTCAAGAAGGTGCCGCTGCTGCGCGGCAAGAGCGTGTTCAACCTGTTCTTCGAGAACAGCACGCGCACCCGCACCACCTTCGAGATCGCCGCCAAGCGCCTGTCGGCCGATGTCATCAACCTCGACATCGCCAAGAGCAGTGCCAGCAAGGGCGAGAGCCTGCTCGACACCATCGCCAACCTCAGCGCGATGCATGCCGACATGTTCGTGGTGCGCCACAGCGAGAGCGGCGCGCCCTACCTGATCGCCCAGCACTGCGCGCCGCATGTGCATGTGGTCAATGCCGGCGACGGCCGCCATGCCCACCCCACCCAGGGCCTGCTGGACATGTACACCATCCGGCATTTCAAGAAGGACTTCACCCAGCTCAGCGTGGCCATCGTCGGCGACATCGTGCACAGCCGCGTGGCGCGCTCGGACATCCATGCGCTGACCACGCTGGGCGTGCCCGACATCCGCGCCGTCGGCCCCAAGACCCTGGTGCCGGGCGACCTCCAGTCCATGGGCGTGCGCGTGTGCCACAGCATGGAAGAGGGCATCCGCGGCGCCGACGTGATCATCATGCTGCGGCTGCAGAACGAGCGCATGAGCGGCGCCATGCTGCCCAGCGCCGGCGAGTTCTTCAAGAACTACGGCCTTACCGACGGCAAGCTGGCCCTGGCCAAGCCCGACGCCATCGTCATGCACCCGGGGCCGATCAACCGTGGCGTGGAGATCGATTCCAGCGTCGCCGACGGCAGCCACAGCGTGATCCTGCCGCAGGTGACCTTCGGCATCGCGGTGCGCATGGCGGTGATGTCCATCATCGCCGGCAACGAGGCCTGACCATGAAGATCCTGATCAAGAACGGCCGTGTCGTCGACCCCGCCAGCGGCCGCGACGAGCGCGCCGACGTGGCCATCGCCACCGGCCGCATCGTCACCATCGGCACGGTGAGCGCCGACTTCCAGCCCCAGCGCGTGATCGACGCGGCCGGCTGCGTGGTCGCGCCGGGCCTGGTGGACCTGGCCGCGCGGCTGCGCGAGCCCGGCCACGAGCACGAAGGCATGCTGGAAAGCGAGCTGAACGCGGCCGCCGCCGGCGGCGTGACCAGCCTGGTCTGCCCGCCCGACACCGACCCGGCGCTCGATGAGCCGGGCCTGGTGGACATGCTCAAGTTCCGCGCGCGCAAGCTCAGCCTGTGCCGGCTGTTCCCGCTGGGCGCGCTGACGCGCCGGCTGGAGGGCGAGGTGCTGACCGAGATGGCCGAGCTCACCGAGAGCGGCTGCGTCGGCTTCAGCCAGGCCGAGGTGCCGATCCAGGACACGCTGGTGCTGATGCGCGCGCTGCAGTACGCCGCCACCTTTGGCTACACCGTGTGGCTGCGGCCGCAGGACGGCTGGCTGGGCAAGGGCGTGGCCGCCAGTGGCGCCGTGGCCACGCGCCTGGGCCTGTCCGGCGTGCCGGTGGCCGCCGAGACGATTGCGCTGCAGTGCATGCTGGAGCTGGTGCGCACCACCGGCGCACGCGTGCACCTGTGCCGCCTGTCCAGCGCCGCCGGCGTGGCCCTGCTGCGCGCGGCCAAGGCCGAGGGCCTGCCGGTGACGGCCGATGTCAGCATCAACAGCCTGCACCTGACCGATGTGGACATCGGCTTCTTCAACCCGGCGATGCGGCTGACGCCGCCGCTGCGCCAGGGCGCCGACCGCGACGCGCTGCGCGCTGCGCTGGCCGATGGCACGCTGGACGCCCTGGTGTCCGACCACACGCCGGTGGACGAGGATGCCAAGACCCTGCCCTTCGGCGAGGCCGAGCCCGGCGCCACCGGCCTGGAGCTGCTGCTCAGCCTGGCGCTGAAGTGGGGCAGCGAATCGGGCCTGGCCCTGCCGGCCACGCTGGCCCGCGTGACCAGCGAGCCGGTGCGCGTGCTGGGCGATGCCCTGGGCTCGCTGGCCTCGTCGGCCGGCCGCCTGGTGGAGGGTGGCGTGGCCGATGTCTGCGTGTTCGATCCCGATGCGGTGTGGACCGCCGAGCCCGCGGCGCTGAAGAGCCAGGGCAAGCACACGCCGTTTGCCTTCGAGGCCACCGGCACGGCCCTGCCGGGCCGGGTGCGCGCCACCCTGGTGGCCGGCACCGTGGCCTACGAGCTGCCACGCGCCGCCGCATGATCCTGGCGTGGCCCCGGGCGGGCTGGCGTCTGCTGCGCGTGCTGCTGCACCTGCTGTGGGGCATGGCCATCATGGCCGCGCGCTTCGGCCGCTGCGGCGAGGCCGAGCGCCACCGCCACATCCAGCGCTGGTCGGCCGGCCTGCTGCGCGCCATGGGCCTGACGCTCACGGTGAGCGGCCGGCCACGGCCCGGCGCCACGCTGCTGATCGCCAACCACGTGTCCTGGCTGGACATCGCTGCCCTGCATGCGGCCGTGCCGCAGGCGCGCTTCGTGTCCAAGGCCGACGTGCGGCAATGGCCGCTGGTGGGCTGGCTGGTGGCCGGCGCCGGCACGCTGTTCATCGCCCGCGAGAGCAAGCGCGATGCGCTGCGCGTGGTGCATGCGATGGCCGAGGCCTTGCGCGCCGGCCAGACGGTGGCGGTGTTCCCCGAGGGCACCACCGGCGCCGGGCCCGAGCCGCTGTCCTTCCATGCCAACCTGCTGCAGGCGGCGATTGCCACCGCCACGCCGGTGCAGCCGGCGGTGCTGCGCTTTCATGCGCCGGGCCAGCGCTTTGCCCGGGCGGTGGAGTTCGTCGGCGAGACCACGCTGCTGCAAAGCCTGTGGCGGGTGGCCACGGCCCGCGGCCTGGGCGTCAGCGTGCAGCTGCTGCCGGCCGAGGCCACGGCCCATGCCGACCGGCGCGCGCTGGCCCAGCATCTGCGCCAGCAGCTGGCCGCGGCGCTGGACCGTTCCGGCGACGCCGCCGCATGACACCCCGATCAGGGCTGGCCCGGCTGCTGGCCTGGGCCGCGCTCCTGCCGCAGGTGGCCCAGGCCCAGACCCAGGGCCCGGCCTTCGACTGCGCCCGCGCCCGCGGCGAGGTCGAGGCCCTGATCTGCAGCGACGCGGCCCTGGCCGCGCTGGACCGCCGGCTCGACCAGGTCCACCGCGCCGCCGCGGCCCAGGCCCGCGGCGCGATGGCGACGCGGCTGCGTGCCGATCAGCGCGCCTGGGTCAAGGGCCGCAACGAGTGCTGGAAGGCCAGGGTCCCCACCTGGATCACCGCCAGCTGGACGGTGGCCACGGTGCGCGACTGCATCGAGGCCCAGTACCGGCTGCGCAGCTCGGAGCTGCAGGCCGTGTGGCGTCTGCTGCCGCCTGAAACCCGGGTCTATGCCTGCCACCGGCAGCCGGCCAACGAGGTGGTGGTCCATGCCTTTGCCAGCGATCCGGCCACGCTGCGGCTGGAGCGCGGCGACCGCACGCTGACGTTGTGGCGGGTGGGCGCGCCCGGCGCGGCAGCCCGGGACGGCCGCTACGAAGGCCAGAACATCGCCGTCGAGATGCAGGGCGATGCGCTGGCGCTGGAGTGGCTGGACACGAACACCGGCCGCACCGAGGCCCTGCCGTGCCGGCTGCGCTGAGCCGGCCGGCGCCAGTGGTGCTGGCACGGCTTCAGCGCCGCAGCTCGCACTGCTTCTTCTCGTTCGGATAGGGGTCCGGGCCGAAGGCCTGCAGATCGCAGTTCACGCCGCCATAGACATCGCGGTAGACATAGCGGCCGCGCGTGCCAAAGCGCACCTGCACCCGCCCAGGGCCCACGTCGCAGCGGCCGCCTTCGTCGGCGCAATGGCTCCAGCCGCCGTCGCCGGGGCCGCTGTCGCCCCAGCCGCCAAAGGCATTGGCGCGCACCTCGCAGTGCTTGACCACGCCATAGGCCGGATCGCCGAACACCGAGGGGCTGCACAGCACATTGCCACGCACGGTGCGGCTGGCAAAGCGCCGGCCGTCGCCAAAGCGCACCTCGGCGCGGCCCTGCACATGGCAGGTCTGGCCTTCGCTGGCGCACTGGCGCCAGCGCTTGTCGTCGTCCCAGCCACCACCCCCGCCCTGCCAGCCATCGCCGTCGGGCCGGCTGAGCGCGACATTGGCGCGCACCTCGCAGTGCTTGGTCTGGCCATAGATCGGGTCGCCGAAGGCCTCGACATCGCAGCGGATGGCGTTGTGGGCCCGGCGCACCGTGTACTGCCGGTCGGCGCCGAAGCGCACCTCGCCACTGCCGCGCAGGCGGCAGGTCTCGCCCTCGGCGGCGCAGAACACCCAGCCCTGGGCGCCGCTGCCTGCATCGCGCACTTCGCAGCGCTTGGGCTGCTGCGGCGCCGGGTCGCCGAACAGGTCGTTGCCGCACAGGATGCGGCCGCTGAGCACCCGCGACGACCATTGGCCGTCGACGCCGTAGCGCACCACGCCGCGGCCGTCGAGCTGGCACATCTGGCCTTCGCGGGCGCATTCGCGCCAGCCGCCGGATTGGGCCTGGGCCGCGTGGGCCAGCCCCAGCAGGGCCAGCCCGCCGAGCAGGCGGCTGCAGGCCCGCAACAGGCCGGCAAGGCGGCGCCACAGCGCCGCGCCCTGGAGCTTCATGCCGTGCATCGCGGACAGTCCTTTCGTCGGGTTCGGGCAGACATCGTGCTGCCGAGCTTAGGGCCTGTTCGCCCGACGCCAGGGCAGCGCGGCACTTCGGACGTGGGGCCGCGGCGCGTCAGCCGGGTGGCAGGGCCGGGCTGTGGCGGTCGTGCCGCAGCAGGTCGGCGACGATGAAGCCCGCCGCCACCAGCAGCAGCCCCTGCATCGCGAGCGAGGCCCAGGGCACCCAGGGCGCAGACGGCCCGGAGGCCAGAAAGGCCGAAACGTCCCAGCTGCCATGGGCCAACATCGCCGGCCACAGCCGGCCGAAGTGGCGCCGGAAGGCGTACAGCACCAGGCCCGACATGCCGGCCAGCACCACCTGCACCAGGCCGATCATGCCGGTGCCCATGAACACATTGGGCAGGTGGAACAGGCCGAAGCCGGCCGCCGTCCACAATGCCGCAGGCGCCTCGGCCCGGCCGCCCTGGCGCAGTCCGCGCAGCAACAGGCCGCGGAACAGCGTCTCTTCGGCAAAGCCGACCAGCACGCCTGCGGCCAGCACCGCCAGCAGCAGCGGCCATCGCACATGCGGCCAGTCCACGCCCGCCAGGCGCAGGGCGATGGCCAGGCCCCACAGCGCCATGGCGATGCGCATGGCGCGGCTGGAGCCCAGCGGCCGTGGATCGCGCCACAGGTGGTTCCAGCGCGTCAGGGCCACGAAGCCGGCCAGGGCCAGCGAGCCCGCGGCCAGCGACAGCACGCCCACGCGCCAGGCATGGTCGGCGCGGGTGAACCACTCGGCATAGGGCACGCCGGCGCTGATCTGGATGGCCATGGTCAGTGCGGCATAGGCCAGCCAGGCCAGCACTGCGGCGGTGATGCCGGGCCGCAGCCAGGCCGGGAGTGGCGGACGGGGGTGGATCACGGTGGCAGGGTGGCGTGGTCGGGTTGGGGCGGTCGGCGGCGATTGTGGGCCCGGCGGTGGCCGCGCCCGGCGCGATACTGGGGGTGATGGACCACCCCGCCGACTCCCAGCGCCTGCACATCCGCCGTGTCGGCATCGACACCTGGCGCGAGAACGTGGCCTATCTGCACCGCGACTGTCCGGTGGTGCGGGCCGCCGGCTTCCAGGCCTTGAGCAAGGTCACGGTGCGGGCCAATGGCACGCAGATCCAGGCCGTGCTCAATGTCGTCGACGACGCGGCCATCCTGCCGCCCTGCGACCTGGGCCTGTCGGAAGACGCCTTCCGGCGCCTGGGCCTGCCCGAGGGCCGCGAGGCCAGCATCGCCCATGCCGAGCCGCCGGCCTCGATCGCCGCGCTGCACCGCAAGATCGCCGGCGAGCGCCTGGACCGCGACGACCTGCAGGCCATCGTGCGCGACGTGGCCGCGGCGCGCTACAGCAAGATCGAGCTGGCGGCCTTTGTCGTCGCCACCCAGCAGACCGACCTGGACCGCGACGAGGTGCTGCACCTGACCGAGGCCATGATCGCCGTGGGCCGCCGCCTCGACTGGGGCGAGGCCGCCCATGGCGGGCCGGTGGTCGACAAGCACTGCATCGGCGGCATCCCGGGCAACCGCACCTCGATGCTGGTGGTGCCCATCGTCACCGCCCACGGCATGCTGTGCCCCAAGACCAGCTCGCGTGCCATCACCTCGCCGGCCGGCACCGCCGACACCATGGAGGTGCTGGCCCAGGTGGAGCTGCCGCTGGCGCGGCTGACCGAGATCGTGCACCGCAGCAGCGGCTGCATCGCCTGGGGCGGCACGGCCGATCTGTCGCCGGCCGACGACATCCTGATCTCGGTGGAGCGGCCGCTGGCGCTGGATTCGCCGGGCCAGATGGTGGCGTCCATCCTCAGCAAGAAGATCGCCGCCGGCTCCACCCACCTGGTGCTGGACATTCCGGTCGGGCCCACCGCCAAGGTGCGCGCCATGCCGGCGGCGCAGCGGCTGAAGAAGCTGTTCGAGCATGTGGCCGGCCGCCTGGGCCTGCAGCTGGACGTGGTCATCAGCGACGGCCGCGCGCCCATCGGCCGCGGCATCGGCCCGGTGCTGGAGGCGCGCGACGTGATGCAGGTGCTGGAGAACCATCCGGATGCGCCGCACGACCTGCGCCAGAAGGCGCTGATGCTGGCCGGCCGCATGATCGAGTTCGATCCCGATGTGCGCGGTGGCGACGGCTGGCGCATCGCCCGCGACATCCTCGATTCGGGCCGGGCGCTGGCGCAGATGAACGCCATCATCGACGCCCAGGGCCGGCGCAGCCAGCCCCCGCCGCTGGGCGCCCTGACCGCCGAGCTGCGCGCGCCCGCGGCCGGCGTGGTGCAGGCCATCGACAACCAGCGCCTGTCGCGCATCGCCCGCCTGGCCGGTGCGCCGCTGGCGCCCGGTGCCGGCGTCGACCTGCGCGTCGGCGTGGGCGAGGCGGTGGCCGCCGGCCAGCTGCTGTACCGCATCCATGCCCAGTTCCCGGCCGACCTGGGCTTTGCCACCACGCTGGCCCAGGCCGGCAGCGGCTGCAGCGTCGTCGCCTGACGCGACGGCGCAACCGAGGAGCGACGATGAATCCTGGCCTGCTGCTGGCCTTTGACGACGAGCTGGAACCGGCGCGTGCGTTGGCCGAGGCACTCGACGTGCCGCTGGCGCTGATCGGTCGCCATGTCTTTCCCGACGGCGAGCTGCGCTTGAACCTGCCGCCGCGGCTGCCGGAGCAGGTGCTGCTGCTGCGCGGCCTGCACCGTCCCAATGTCAAGCTGGCCGAGCTGCTGATCACCGCGCCGGCGGCGCGCGAGCTGGGCGCGCGCCGCCTGGTGCTGGTGGCGCCCTACCTGGCCTACATGCGCCAGGACATCGAATTCACGCCCGGCGAGGCGGTCAGCCAGCGCCACATCGGCGCGGCGCTGGCACGGCTGTTCGACGCGGTGGTCACCGTCGATCCGCACCTGCACCGCATCAGCCGCCTGGACCAGGTGATGCCCGGCTGCCAGGCCGTGGCCCTGAGCGCCGCTGCGCTGCTGGGCGACTGGGTGGCGCGCCAGGTGCCCGGCGCGCTGCTGCTGGGGCCCGACGAAGAATCGGCGCAGTGGGTGTCGGTGGCGGCCCGCGAGCAGGGCCTGCAGCATGCGGTCTGCGTCAAGCAGCGCTTGGGCGACCGCGATGTGCGCGTGGCCCTGCCGCCGGGGCTGGACTGCCGCGACCGCGCCGTGGTGCTGATGGACGACATGGCCAGCACCGGCCGCACGCTGATCGAGGCCGCGCACGCCGCGCGCGCCGCCGGCGCGGCCAGCGTGGCCGCGGTGGTCACGCACGGCCTGTTCACCGGCGATGCGCTGGCGGCGATGCGCGCCGCCGGCATCGAGCGCATCTGGGCCAGCGATGCCGTGCCGCTGCCGGACGGTGTGCAGTCGGTGGCCCTGGCGCCGCTGCTGGCGGCGGCGGTGCGCGCGCTGTAGGCGCTCAGGCCAGCGGCTGCAGCAGGCGCTGGCGCATCTGATCGGGGATGGGCACCGACTTCTGCGCGCGGAAGTCGGTCCACACCACGGTGGCGCCGCCCTCGGCATGCACCACGCCGGGCCGGTCCAGCCGCTCCAGCGTGGCATAGGTGTCCACGGTGCTGCGGCCGATGGCGCCCACATAGTGCCGCGCCAGCACCTCGCCCGGGTACTCCAGCTGCTGGATGAAGGTGCAGAAGGCGTTGATGATGACCGGGCCGATGCCCTGCGGATCGGGGTTGCAGCCCAGGCGGTTGAACCACTCGATGCGCAGCGTCTCCAGGAAGCGGAAGTAGACGGTGTTGTTGACATGGCCCATCGCGTCCATGTCGCCCCAGCGGATGGGGATCACCATCTCGAAGTTCAGCTGCTTGTCGTCGGGCAGGGGAAAGCGCATGGGGCGGCTCAGGCCGGGTCGTCGGTGGCCACGCCCAGCTCGCCGGCCAGGCGCTCGACCAGGCTGCGCAGCCGCGTGATCTCGTCGCCCTGGCGCTTGATCTCGGCCTTCAGCGCCACCAGCTCGCCGACGCTGATGGCGTCGTCGTCGCTGCCGGCGAATTCACGCGGGGCCAGCGTCGCCGCCACCACCTCGCCGCACAGCAGATGGGCCCAGCGGCTCTCGCGTGCGCCGGGCTGGCGCGGCAGCAGCACCGCACGCGCCGGAAAGCGCTCGGCCAGGGCCTGCAGGCAGGCCTCGACCGCGGCGATGTCGGCAAAGCGGTGCAGGCGCTCGGCATTGGCGCGCAGCTCGGCGGCGGTCTGCGGGCCGCGCAGCACCAGCACCGCCAGCAGGGCCGCGGCATCGCCTGGCACATTGATGCCGCGCGCCGCGTTGTGCTCGTAGCGGCTGGTGCGGCCGCCCGAGGTCTCGAACACCAGGCTCTGGCGCTTCAGGCCGTCGATGGCTTCGAGGATCTCGTTCTCGCCGGCGTTCATCACCGGGTCGCGCGCGGTCTTCTGGTTCACGCCGGACTGCAGCGCATTCAGCGTCAGCGGATAGCTGTCGGGCACGGTGGCGGCCTTCTCGACCAGCACCGCCAGCACGCGGGCTTCGAGCGGACTCAGTTCACGCATCGTCGCTCAAGCCTCAGGCGCCAAAACCGTCGTCGGCGCTCAGCACCGCGCCGTTGATGAAATGGCTTTCGTTGGCGCACAGCATCATCAGCGCCGCATCCAGGTCCTTGGGCTGGCCCACGCGCTTGCGCGGCAGCATGCCCATCAGCTTCTGGCCGGCCTCGGTCTGCCAGTGGTGGTGGTTGATCTCGGTGTCGATGTAGCCGGGGCACAGGGCATTGGTGTTGATGCCGAACTTGCCCCATTCCAGCGCCATGGCCCGCGTCATGTGGATCACCGCGGCCTTGCTCATGCAGTACACGCCGATCTGGCCCAGCACGCGCAAACCCGCCATCGACGCGACATTGACGATGCGCCCGCCGGTGAAGGTGCCCGGCGCCGTGCCGCGGCTGCGCGCGATCATGCGCTTGGCCACCTCCTGCGCGACGAAGAAGGCACCGCGGGTGTTGGTGTCGAAGGTGTAGTCGAAGTCCTCGGGCGTCACGTCCACCAGCTTCTGCGTGGTGCTGACGCCGGAGTTGTTGACCAGGATGTCGATGGCGCCCATCTCGGTCTCGGCATGGGCCACGGCGGCCTTGATGCTGTCGGGGTCGGTGACGTCGAGCGCCACCACATGGGCATCGCCGCCGGCGGCCTCGATCTCGGCGCGCAGCGTCTTCAGGCGCTCGATGCGGCGGGCCGCCAGCACCACCGCCGCGCCGGCCTGGCTGAGCGTGCGCGCGAACTGCGCGCCCAGGCCGCTGGAGGCGCCGGTGACGAAGGCCACGCGGCCGGAAAGATCGATGTTGTAGCTCATGGTCGTTTCGGGTGCGGTGCCACCCCCGGGGCGGCGGATGCGGCCACGATAGCACGCGGTCTGCGGCCGCCCATCGGCCGAGCAAGGCCGGCCTGCCGGGCCAACTCCGCGGGGCGTCTGTCACCGTCGCGACAAAAAAGCACGATCGTTCTATTTTGCAGGGGCGCTGGGTAGAATCGCCGCCAATCCGCCCATCGCCAGCGCCGCCAGGCCCGCAGAAAGACAAGCATGACCCCGCAGCAGATTCTTGAGCAGTTCGGCCCCCGAGAGGCCATGGAGTACGACGTCGTCATCGTCGGCGGCGGCCCCGGCGGCATGGCCACGGCCATCCGCCTGAAGCAGCTGGCGGCCGAGAAGGGCCAGGAGATCTCGGTGGTGGTGCTGGAGAAGGGCTCGGAGCCCGGCGCCCACATCCTGTCGGGTGCGGTGATGGACCCGATCGCCATCAACGAGCTGCTGCCGAACTGGAAGGAGCTGGGCGCGCCGCTGAACCAGCCGGTCACGCACGACGAGGTGCTGTTCCTGGCCGAGGACGGCGGCACCGCCTACACGCCGTCCTGGGCCATGCCGCGCTGCTTCGACAACCACGGCAACTACGTGGTGCGCCTGGGCAGCCTGGTCAAGTGGCTGGGCGAGCAGGCCGAGGCGTTGGGCGTCGAGGTCTTCCCGGGCTTCACCGCGGCCGAGGTGCTGTACGACGAGCAGGGCCGCGTCAAGGGCGTGGCCACCGGCAACCTGGGCGTGGGCAAGGACGGCGAGCCGACCGAGAACTTCCAGCTCGGCATGGAACTGCTGGGCAAGTACACCATCTTCGCCGAGGGCGCGCGTGGCCACCTGGGCAAGCGCGTGATCGCCAACTACAAGCTCGATGCCGGCCGCGAGCCGCAGAGCTTTGCCATCGGCATCAAGGAGCTGTGGGAGATCCCGGCCGAGCAGGCCCAGCCCGGCCTGGTGGTGCACACCGCCGGCTGGCCGGTGGACGACGAGACCTTTGGCGGCGGCTTCCTCTACCACCTGGAGGACAACAAGGTCACGCTGGGCTTCGTGGTCGGCCTGGACTATCCCAACCCCTGGGTGAGCCCGTTCGAGGAGATGCAGCGCTGGAAGACGCATCCTTCGATCCGCAAGCACATCGAGGGCGGCAAGCGCATCGGCTATGGCGCACGCGCCATCAACAACGGTGGCCTGCTGAGCCTGCCCAAGCTGGTGTTCCCGGGCGGCGCGCTGATCGGCTGCGATGCCGGCTTCCTCAACGCCGCGCGCATCAAGGGCAGCCATGCAGCCATCAAGAGCGGCATGCTGGTGGCCGAGGCGGCCTTCGAGGCCCTGGCCGCCGGCCGCAGCCACGACGAGCTGAGCGCCTATCCGCAGGCCTTCGAGCAGAGCTGGCTGCATGCCGAGCTCAAGCGCGACAACAACTTCAAGCAGTGGTTCAAGAAGGGCCCGCTGATCGGCAAGATCGGCTTCGGCCTGGAGCAGGTGGTGTTTCCCAAGCTGGGCCTGACGCCCTGGTGGACCCTGCACCGCCACAAGCCCGACCATGTGGCGCTGCGTCCGGCGGCCGAGTGCGCCAGGGTCGACTATCCCAAGCCCGACGGCAAGCTCACCTTCGACCGGCTGAGCTCGGTGTTCATCAGCAGCACCAACCACGAGGAGAACCAGCCGGCGCACCTGACGCTGAAGGATGCCGCGGTGCCGGTGGCCATCAACCTGGCCAAGTACGCCGGTCCTGAAAGCCGCTACTGCCCGGCCGGCGTCTACGAGTTCGTGCAGAAGGACGGCGCCGACCAGCTGGTGATCAATGCGCAGAACTGCGTGCACTGCAAGACCTGCGACATCAAGGACCCGACGCAGAACATCGTCTGGGTCACGCCCGAGGGCGGCGGCGGGCCGAACTACGCCGGCATGTAAGCCCTGATCGGCGCTTTGCCGCGCCGGCGGTCGTCCAGAATCGACAGCCATCATGCCCGCGATCCAGCCCCATGAGGTGCTGGCGCGCGTGGTGGCCTGGCACAACCGCCACCCGCTCGCCTTGCGCATCACCGCCGCCCAGGTGCACAGCCTGGGCCAGGTGGTGCTGCCCTTTGCGAGCGACGCCAGCGACACCCGCGAACCCGGCAACGCGGCCGACTCCCACGCCGCCGGCGACCCGGTGGCCGGGGCCGGGCCGCAGCACACCCGGCCGCTGGTGCCCGAGCCGATGCTGCGGCTGGAGCCGGCACCGGCCAGCGCGGCGCAGCCCGAACCCGAACCCGAACCCGAAACGCTGCAGGACGCCGCCGAGGCCCAGCCGCAGGCCGCCAACGACGACGATGCGGTGGAGCTGGACCTGGGCGAGGCGCTGTCCGAGCCGCCATCCGGCTCTGAGCCCGAGCCCGGTGCCGAGGCCGAAGCCGCGCCGGACCTCCCGCCCGACCCGGCCGCCGACGAGGCCACCCAGGTGCTGGCGGCGAATGTGGCGGACGTGCCGGACGCCGCCGCCACGCTGATCGAGCTGCCGCTGGACGATGCCGCGGCTGCGCCGGCCGATGCGGCCGAGCCTACCTCGGCCCTGGCGACGCGGCTGAAGGCGGCGCGCGAGCGGGCGATGAGCGGTGCCGCAGCGTCGCCGGTGGCCGAGGCCGCGGCCGTGTCACCGGCGCCGCCGGCGCCACCGCTCCCGCGGCCGGCGGCGGCCCGCCGCGGCCGCCTGTCGCCGCTGTTCGACGCCGGCTTCATGTGGCCGCTGTCGCCGGCCCGTGTGGCCCGCTGGGTGCGTGCGCATGGCAGCGAGCAGGCCCTGGTGCCGGCCGAACTGCGCTGGCCCGAGCGCGAGCTGGCCGCCGATCTGGGCCAGCTGGCCGCCGAACGCCGTGCCGGCCGGCCGCATCTGGTGCAGCGCCATGTGCTCAGTGCGGCCATCGCCGTCGGCGACCGGCGCATCCGCCTGCTGATCGACGGCCAGGGCCGCGTGCTGGGGCCGCGCGCCTTCGACCGCCGCCGCGTGCAGGTGCTGGCCACGCTGTCCAGCCTGGCCCTGGTGGTGCTGGCCGCCATGCCCTGGTGGCTGCACCGGCCGGCGGCCGAGGCGGCGCCCGACCAGGTGCTGGCCGCGGCATCGGCCGTGCCCGCCGAGCGCGCGGCCGAGCCGGCCTCGGCGGCGGCCGAGCCGGTCGCTCAGACAGTCACTCAGATGGCCGCTGAGGCCGCCAGCGCCGCCACCGGCATCGCCGGCCCGGCTGCGGTCGGCCATGCCACCAAGCTGCCGTTGGTGGCCGACGCCGCGCCTGCCACGCCCAGCGCGGCCAGCGCCGCCAGCGCGCCCCCGCCGGTGGCCGGCGTGGCGGCCCTGCCCGAGGTGGTGCTGACCCATGAGCCGCCGCCGCTGATTCCGCAGATGCGGGCGTCCGGTCCGCTGGCGCGCATCCGGCCGGTGCTGGATGACGACGCCAAGCTGATCGCCCGCCAGCGCTCGGCCGCGGCGCGCCAGGCCAAGTGGGGCGATGTGCTGCCCGAGGCTGCGCAGGGCACGGCCACGGCGGCTACCACCGCGGCCCTGCCACCCGGCCCGGTGTATGCGCTGGTCACCGCGGGCGCGCGCCAGAAGGACGGCGCCGAGGCCCAGCTGGCGCAGATGATGTCGGTGCGTGCCAGCCTGCCGCCGCCGGTGGGCGACCATGGCGAGGTCATGCCCCACCAGGGCCGCTGGCGCGCCGCCTGGTGGCCGTTTGCCAGCGCCGACGAAGCCGAGCGCGCGCGCAGCGCCCTGGCCGTGCGCGGCGTGCGCGCCGAAGTGATCGAGTTTTAGATGGCGCACCCGGCACCGCGGGTACGCGGTGCCACCCGCCGGGCGGGTCGCCGGCCGGCTTCGGAGCGGCCGGGCGCTCGGCCGGTGCTGCCGATCAACCCAGCCGCGCGCGGTGCCGCGCGATCTGCGCCTGGGCCTGGGCCGGCGCCGTGCCGCCACGCACCTGGCGCGCATTCAGCGAGCCTTCCAGCGTCAGCACCTGCGGCGCATCGTCGCCGATCAGCGGGTGCAGGGCCTTCAGCTCGTCCAGGCTCAGCTCGGACAGGTCCACGCCACGCTGCAAGCCCAGCTTGACCGCATGCGCCACCACCTCGTGGGCATCGCGGAAGGGCAGGCCCTTCTTCACCAGGTGGTCGGCCAGGTCGGTGGCCGTGGCATAACCCCGCTGCGCCGCGGCGCGCATGGCCGCGGGCTGGACGACGATGCCTTCCACCATCTCGGCCATGATGCGCAGCGTGCCGGCCAGCGTGTCCACCGTGTCGAACAGCGGCTCCTTGTCTTCCTGGTTGTCCTTGTTGTAGGCCAGGGGCTGGCCCTTCATCAGCGTGATCAGGCCCATCAGGTGGCCGACCACGCGGCCGCTCTTGCCACGCGCCAGCTCGGCCACGTCGGGGTTGCGCTTCTGCGGCATGATCGACGAGCCGGTGCAGTAGCGGTCGGCCAGGTTGATGAAGCCGAAGTTCTGGCTCATCCACAGCACGATCTCCTCGGCCAGGCGCGACACATGCACCATGGTGATCGCGGCCCAGGCCAGGAACTCCATCGCGAAGTCGCGGTCGCTGACCGCATCCAGGCTGTTCTCGCACACGCCGTCGAAGCCCAGCGTGCGCGCCACCGCCTCGCGGTCCAGCGGGTAGCTGGTGCCGGCCAGGGCCGCGGCGCCCAGCGGCAGGCGGTTGGTGCGGCGGCGCACGTCGGCCAGGCGCTCGGCGTCGCGGGCGAACATCTCCACATAGGCCAGCAGGTGGTGGGCAAAGCTCACCGGCTGGGCCACCTGCAGGTGGGTGAAGCCGGGCATCACCGTCTCGGTGTTCTTCTCGGCCACCGCGACCAGCGCGCGCTGCATGCCGGTCAGCAGGGTCTGCAGCTGGTCGATCTCGCCACGCAGCCACAGGCGCACATCGGTGGCCACCTGGTCGTTGCGGCTGCGGCCGGTGTGCAGACGCTTGCCGGCATCGCCCACCAGCTGGGTCAGCCGGGCCTCGATGTTCAGGTGCACGTCCTCCAGGTCCAGCTTCCACTCGAAGGCGCCGGACTCGATCTCGGTCGTGATCTGGGCCATGCCGCGGCGGATGTCGGCCAGGTCCTGGGCGCCGATCACGCCCTGCGCCGCCAGCATCGCCGCATGGGCCAGGCTGCCCTCGATGTCGGCGCGCCACAGGCGCTGGTCGAAGGCCACGCTGGCGGTGTAGCGCTTGACGAGCTCGCTCATCGGTTCGGAGAACAGGGCCGACCAGGCCTGGGACTTCTTGTCGAGTTGGTTGCCGGACATGGAGGGTGGGGTGCGGAAGAAGGGGAAGAGGGCGGGGCGCCGCGGCCCGGGATGCGCAGGCCTGGGCTGCGCGTACTCGTCCTCATGGGCCGGTCCCGGATCGGGCCCGTATTATCGGCCGCCGTCACCGTCCCCCAATGCCCGCCCTCCGTCCCGATCCCGATGACACCACGCAGCTGACGCGGCCCGACAGCCTGTGGCCCGATTCCTGGCATGCCCAGGACGAGTCGCGGCGCCCGGGTGCGGCCGGCCGCTACGGCGCCGCCGAGGCGGCGCTGGGGCGCCGTCTGGTGGCCGCCGGCAGCAGCCCGGCCATGGCCCTGTGCCGGCCGGCCATCGCGCTGCGCGTGGTGCTGCTGGTGCAGGCGGTGGTGGCCCTGGCCGTGCTGCCCGGCACCGGCAGCGCCGGCCAGGCCCTGCTGCAGGTGCCGGGGCCGCTGTGTGCGGCGCTGGGTGCCAGCCTGGTCTGGCTGCCGGCGCTGTGCGCGCTGCAGGCCTGGCTGGCGCGCCGCGGCCCGGCGCTGCAGGCCCTGCTGGCCAGCGCTGCAGGGGCGCTGGCGGCCCTGGCCGGCTGGCTGCTGACCCTGCTGCTGGGCGTGGCGGCCGGCGGCGGCTGGGCCGCGGCCACCGCGGCCCTGGCCGGTGCCGGCGTGGCGCTGGCGCTGTGGACCTGGCTGGCCCTGCGCCTGGCGCTGGCGCGGCCGGCCGATGCCCGGGCGCGGCTGGCCGAGCTGCAGTCGCGCATCCGGCCGCATTTCCTGTTCAATGCGCTGAACACCGCGCTGGCCCTGGTGCGCGCCGATCCGGCACGGGCCGAGCTGGTGCTGGAGGACTTGTCGGCGCTGTTCCGCGCCGCGCTGGCCGAGGACGGCAGCGCGGTGACCCTGGACGACGAGATCGACCTGGCCCAGCGCTACCTGGCGATCGAGAAGCTGCGCTTTGCCGACCGCCTGCAGCTGCGCTGGGACCTGGACCCCGAGGCCGGCTTCGCCCGCGTGCCGCCGCTGGTGCTGCAGCCGCTGGTGGAGAACGCGGTGCGCCATGGCATCGAGCCGGCGGCGCGTGGCGGCCTGGTGCGCGTGACCAGCCGCGTGCGCCGCGGCCTGGCCGAGATCGAGGTCGTCAACACCCTGCCGCAGCCGGTGGCCGCTGCTGGTGTCGACGGCGAGAGCGGCGAGGCCGGTGCTGCCGCCACCGGCGGCCATGGCATGGCCCTGGCCAATGTGCGCGAGCGCCTGCGCCTGCTGCACGACCTGGCTGGCACGCTGGACACGCGGGTGGCCGACGGCTGCTTCCACGCCCGCATCACGGTGCCGATGTGACGCCGGCCGACGAGCGCATGGCGCCGCTGCGCATCCTGGTGGTCGACGACGAGCCCTATGCGCGGCTGCGCCTGGTGCAGCTGCTGCAGGAGCTGGACGGCGCACCCGGCCTGCCGCCGCTGCAGCTGGTGGGCGAGGCCGCCGATGCCGAGGCCGCGCTGGCCCGGCTGGACGCGGCCGCGGCGGCTGCGGCGGCCGGCAACGACGGCGGCTGCGACCTGCTGCTGCTGGACATCAACCTGCCCGGCCCCGATGGCCTGAAGCTGGCCGATGCGCTGCGCCGCCGGCCGCAGCCGCCGGCGGTGGTGTTCGTCACCGCCCATGCCGAGCATGCGCTGCGCGCCTTCGAGGTGGATGCCGCCGACTACCTGACCAAGCCGGTGCGCCGCGACCGCCTGGCCGCGGCGCTGGACCGCGTGGCCCAGCGCCGTGTGCCGTCGCGGCCGGCCCTGGCCAGCGCCGGCTCGGCCGCGGTGCTGGTGGTCAACCACCGCGGCCGCGTGCTGCGCCTGCCGCTGGACGAGCTGCTGTGGCTGAAGGCCGAGGCCAAGCTGGTGCAGGTGGCCACGCGCCAGGGCCAGTGGAGCCTGGACGAATCGCTGGCCGAGCTGGAGCCGCGCCTGGGCCCGGGTTTCTTGCGCGTGCACCGCAATGCCATCGTCGCGCTGGCCGCGGCGCGGGCGCTGGAGCGCAGCGCGCCGGGCGACGAGGGCGAGGGCGATGGCGCCGAGGCCTGGCAGCTGCGCCTGGCCGATGGCAGCCGGCTGGCGGTGTCGCGCCGCCAGCTGGCCGCGGTCAAGGCGGCGCTGGCGGCCAGCGGCTGACCAAGCCGCTACTGCGGCGCTATCGCCGGTGCCGGCGAGGGCGCCGGAGCCACCACCGCCGGGGCATAGACCAGGTCGCGCAGCGCCAGGCTGATCTGCGGCACATAGGTGATGACCATCAGGCAGCCGATGATCACCGCCACAAAGGGCAGCAGGTGGCGCACGATCTGGTCCAGGCTGATGCGCGCCACGGTGCAGGCGGCAAACAGGTTGACGCCGAACGGCGGCGTGATCATGCCCAGCGCCAGGTTGACGACCATGACGGTGCCGAAGTGCACCGGGTCCACGCCGAAGTGGCGTGCCACCGGCACCAGGATCGGCGCCAGCACGATGATGGCCGCGCTGGTCTCGATGAACATGCCGATGATGAACAGCGCCAGGTTCACGCCCAGCAGGAACCAGGCGGGGCTCTTGAGCACCTCGGTGAGCCAGGAGCCGATGGCCTCGGGCACGCCGGCACGGGTGATCAGGAAGGCGAACAACCCGGCATTGGCGATGATGAACATGATCACCGCGCTGCTGATCACGCTCTTGCGGAACACCGGCACCAGGTCCTTGAAGCCCAGCTCGCGGTGGATGAACAGGCCGACGATCAGCGCATAGGCCACCGCCACCACCGAGGCCTCGGTGGGCGTGAACACGCCGCCGTAGATGCCGCCCAGGATGATCACCGGCATCAGCAGGGCCCAGCCGGCCTTGACCGTGGCCGTGCCCACGCCCAGCCGGCCGTCGCCGTCCTTCAGGCCCCAGCCCTTCCAGCGGCAGTACAGGTGCACGAACAGCATCAGCACGCCACCGATCAGCAGGCCCGGGCCGAAGCCGGCGATGAACAGCTCGCCGATCGACACCTCGGCCGACACGCCGAACAGGATCATCGGGATCGACGGCGGGATGATCACGCCCAGCTCGGCGGCCGTGGCCTGCAGGGCCGCGGCATAGCTCTTGGGATAGCCGTGCTGGATCAGCGCCGGGATCAGGATGGCGCCGATGGCGAAGGTGGTGGCCACGCTGGAGCCGGAGACGGCGGCAAAGATCATGCAGGTGAGCACGCAGCTCATCGGCAGGCCGCCCTGCACGCCGCCGACCAGGCTCTTGGCAAAGTCGACCAGGCGGCGGCTGATGCCGCCGGTCTCCATCAGGTTGCCGGCGAGGATGAAGAAGGGGATGGCGGCCAGCGGAAACTTGTCGATGGCGGTGAACATCTCCTTGGGCGCCAGGATCAGGCGCTCGGGGTCGAACAGGGCCAGGCCCAGCATGGCCGAGCCGCCGATGGCCACGGCGATGGAGATGCTGAAGGCAAAGGCCAGCAGCATCGTGACGAGCAGGGTCAGGGACATCGTGGGACCCGGGTTATTGAGCGGACTCGAGCTCGGTGCTCTGGAAGTCGAGGTGGTGCGCCAGCACGGCCACCAGGGCCAGGGCGGCGCCCACCGGGAAGGCGGCATAGGCCCAGGCCATGCTCAGCTCCATGCTGGCAAAGGTCTGGAAGCGCACGCGCCAGGCCAGCTGGATGCCGAACCACACCAGCACCGCCAGAAAGGCCAGCGAGCTGGCGGTGATGATCCAGCGCACGGTGGTCTGCCAGAGGCCTTGCGACAGGCGCAGCATCAGGTCCACCGACACCAGTGCACCGCGGCGGAAGGCCACCACCACGCCCAGCATCACCATCCAGATCAGCAGCCGGCGCATGGCCTCCTCGGTGAAGGTGGAGGGCTGGGACAGCACGAAGCGGCTGATCACCTGCCACAGGCCCAGGCCGGTGATGACGGCCAGGATCAGGCAGGCCAGGTTCAATGCCAGGCCCGACAGCAGCCGGTCCAGGCGCAACAGCAGGGCTTTCATGGCCTGGACCGTCCGCTCACTTCACCGCCTGGATGGCGGCGATCTTGTCGGCGCCGAACTCCTTGGCGAACTCGGCATAGGCCGGCGCCACGGCCTTGCGGAAGCTGTCGCCATCGGGCTTCTCGTTGACCTGCATGCCGTCCTTCTTGAGCTGGGCGATGCCGTTGTTCTCGTCGTCGTTGACCTTCTTGCGCTGGGCCGCACCGGCCTTCAGACCGGCCTCGGTGAAGACCTTCTTGTCGGCCTCCGACAGCTTGTTCCACACCGTCGGCGACAGCAGGATCACCGCCGGCGAGTAGACGTGGCCGGTCAGCGACAGGTGCTTCTGCACCTGGGCGAACTTGCTGGCCAGGATCACCGGGATCGGGTTCTCCTGGCCGTCCACCGTGCCCTGCTGCAGCGCGGTGAACAGCTCCGGGAAGGGCATCGGCGTGGGCAGGATGCCGAAGGTCTTGTAGCCGGCCATGTGCACCTTGTTCTCCATGGTGCGCATCTTCAGGCCGCTGGCATCGGCGGCCGAGTTGATGGCGCGCTTGCTGTTGGTCATGTGGCGGAAGCCGTTTTCGGTCCAGGCCACGCCGATCAGGCCCTTGGCCTGCATCTTCTTCAGGATGTCCTGGCCGATCGGGCCGTCCATCACCTTGCGCGCATGGTCGTAGCCGCGGAACAGGAACGGGATGTCGACGATCTTGACCTCGGCCACGAAGTTGCCCAGCGGGCCGGTGGAGGTGTTCACCAGGTCCTGCGTGCCCAGCTGCACCGCCTCGATCATCTCGCGCTCGCCGCCCAGGGCCGAGCTGGGGAAGTGCTGGCAGGTGTAGCGGTTGCTGGTGCCCTTGGCGATCTCGTCGCAGAACACCGTGGAGCCGACGCCGTAGTGCGATTCCTTGGTCGTGGCATAGCCCATCTTCAACACGGTCTGGGCCGAGGCGGTGCCGGCCAGCGTGAGCAGGGCGACGGAGGCGAGGGTGGACAGCTTCATGCGGGTCTCCTGGGTGGTTGTTTGGGAACGGGGAACAGGCAACTGTAGGGCGTGGCCGCAGCCGCGCGGCTTGCGGTGGCTCAGGCCGAGCCTGCAGATTCGCGCCAGCGACGCAGCCAGCCCAGGCCGGCCGAGCTGCCGCCGGGGCCGGCCTGGCGCGGCCGGTATTCGCAGCCGACGAAGCCGTCGTAGCCCAGCTCGTCGAGCAGGCGGAACAGATAGGGGTAGTTCAGCTCGCCGGTGTCGGGCTCGTGGCGCTCGGGCACGCCGGCGATCTGCACATGGCCCACCGCGCCGGGCAGGTACTGGCGCAGCTTCATCGCCAGGTCGCCCTCGACGATCTGCGCGTGGTACAGATCGAACTGCACCTTCAGATTGGCCGCGCCGACCTGCTGCAGCGTGGCATGGGCATGGTCCTGGCGGTTGAGGAAGAAGCCGGGCATGTCGCGCGGGTTGATCGGCTCGATCAGCACGGTGATGCCGTCGGCCGCGGCCTGCTGTGCGGCCCAGGCCAGGTTGGCCACGTAGGTGGCCTGCAGCTGTTCACGAGCGACGCCGGCGGGCGCCAGGCCGGCCACCACATGCACGCGCTTGCAGCCCAGGCGGCGGGCATAAGGCAGGGCCTGCTCGGCAAAGGCGCGGCGGAACTCGTCCTCGCGGCCGGGCAGGCAGGCCAGGCCACGCTCGCCGGCCTCCCAGTGGCCGGCCGGGGCATTGAACAGGGCCTGGGTCAGGCCATGGCGCTGCAGCTGCTCGGCGATGGCCTCGGCCGGCACCGCATAGGGAAACAGGTACTCGACGGCGTCGAAGCCATCGGCCGCGGCAGCGGCAAAGCGGTCCAGGAAGTCGTGCTCCTGGTACAGAAAGCTCAGGTTGGCGGCAAAGCGGGGCATGGTCGGTCCTGGGGGTCGGGGTTCACCAGCGCGCGCCGAACTCGCGCTTCAGTTCGGCGATCTGGTCGTCGTGCAGCGGCTGCGGCCGCGGCTGGCTCATCAGCCACAGCCTGGCGGTTTCTTCCAGCTCTTCCAGCGTGGCCATGGCCGCGGCCGGGCTGGCGTGCCAGACGTTGGGGCCCAGGCGGTCCAGCAGCACGGCGCGGATCGGGCTGCCGCGCTGGCGCGCCGCGGTAATGGCCTGGGCCACCAGTTCGGCCACGGCCGCATCGCCGGGCCGGTGGTAGGGGATCAGCGGCACGCGGCCGACCTTCATCACGTAGTAGGGCGTGATGGCCGGCAGCACGCAGTCGCTGCGCCACACGCCCTGGCCCGGCGGCTGCAGCGTCAGCGCCACCAGGTGCGTGCTGTGGGTGTGCAGCACGCAGCCGGCCTCGGGCTCGGCCGCGTAGATGCGGCGGTGCAGGGCCAGGGTCTTGCTGGCGCGGTCGCCGCCGAGCTGCCGGCCGTCGGCGCCCACATGGGCCAGGCGGGCCGGGTCCAGCGCGCCCAGGCAGGCGTCGGTGGGCGTGATCAGCCAGCCCGCATCGTCGGCCAGGCGCAGGCTGATGTTGCCGGCCGTGGCATGCACGTAGCCGCGCTCGAACAGCGAGCGGCCGACGCGGCAGATCTCTTCGCGCAGCGCGGCCTGGCCGGTGCTCATGCCAGGGCCTCGGCAAAGAAGTCGGGGCCGCCGAAGTTGCCGGACTTCAGCGCCAGCCACAGCGTGGCGTCGCTTCCCTCGGCCTGGGTCCAGGGCACGCCGGGGCAGATGGCGGCGCCGATGCGCAGCCGCGTCACGCCCAGGGCCTGGACCACGGCGCCCGAGGTCTCGCCGCCGGCCACCACCAGGCGGCCCACGCCGGCCGCCACCAGGCCCTGGGCGATCTGCGCCAGCGCCTGCTCGACCAGCTCGCCGGCATGGGCTGCGCCCAGCTCGGCCTGCACCGCCTTCAGCGCCACCGGCTCGGCCGTGGCATAGACCAGCGGCGCGCTGCTCTGCGCCAGGGCCCAGGCCAGGGCTCGCTCGGCCAGCGGCTCGCCGCGGGCCAGCGCACGCGGGTCCAGCGCCAGCGCCGGACGGCCGGCGCCGATCCAGCGCGCCACCTGGGCATTGGTGGCCTGCGAGCACGATCCCGACAGCACGGCGGCCCGCTCGGGCGGCGTGCCCAGTGCGGCGGCCTGGGCATCGGGAACCAGCCAGCCGCGCCGGGCATAGGCCGCGGGCAGGCCCAGGGCCAGGCCCGAGCCGGCCACCAGCAGCGGCGCCTCGGCCTGGGCTTCGGCCAGCGTGCGCAGGTCGTCGTCGGCCACCGCGTCGGCGATCACCAGGCCGATGCCGTCGCGCGCCAACTCATCCAGCCGGCTGCGGCAGGCCTCGGCGCCGCGGGCGATGGCGTCGTGGCGCAGCAGGCCGACGCGGCGCCGGCTCTGCGCCTGCAGCACGCGCACCAGGTTGCTGTCGGTCATCGGCGTCAGCGGATGCTCGCGCATGCCCGAGTCGGACAGCAGCTGGTCGGCGACGAACAAATGGCCGCGGAACACGGTGCGGCCGTTTTCCGGGAAGGCCGGGCAGGCGATGGCCTGGGCCGCGCCCAGCGCATCCATCAGCGCCTCGGCCACCGGGCCGATGTTGCCGGCCGGCGTGGAATCGAAGGTCGAGCAGACCTTGAAGAAGATCTGCCGCGCACCGCCGGCGCGCAGCCACTGCAGCGCGGCCAGCGAATCGGCCACCGCCTGGGCCGCCGGCGTGGTGCGCGACTTCAGCGCCACCACCACCGCATCGGCCTCGGGCAGGGGCAGGCCGGCGGCCGGCACGCCGATGGTCTGCACCGTGCGCATGCCGGCGCGCACCAGCATGCTGGCCACGTCGGTGGCGCCGGTGAAGTCGTCGGCGATGATGCCCAGGATCATGGCTGCGTCTCTTGGCTGTTGGGAAGGCTGATGCCCGACAGCGCCGCATACAGCTTGATCACCGCGCTGTCGTCCTCGGCGCCATGGCCGGCGGCGGCCGTGCCCAGGTAGAGCTGGTGGGCGGCGGCGGCCAGCGGCAGCGGAAACTTCAGCGTGCGCGCGGCGTCGAGCACGATGCCCAGGTCCTTGATGAAGATGTTCACCGCCGACAGCGGCGTGTAGTCGCCGGCCAGGATGTGCGGCACGCGGTTGGCGAACATCCAGCTGGAGCCGGCGGAGTTGGTGATCACCTCGTACAGCTGGTGCGCGTCGGCACCGGCGCGGATGCCCAGCGCCATGGCCTCGCAGGCGGCGGCGATGTGCACGCCGGCCAGGTGCTGGTTGACCATCTTCACCGTCGAGCCCACGCCGGCGCGGTCTCCCAGGCGGTAGACCTTGCCGGCATAGGCGTCGAGCAGGCCACCGGCCGCGGCAAAGGCCTCGGGCCGGGCCGAGGCCATCACCGTCATCTCGCCGGCCGCGGCCTTGGCCGCGCCGCCCGACACCGGCGCGTCGATCAGGTGCAGGCCCAGGGCCTGCAGGCGCTCATCCCATTGCGGCGGCAGGTTGGGATCGACGGTGGCCGCGCTGATGACCACCGAGCCGGGCTTCAGGTGGGCGGCGATGCCGTCGTCGCCAAACACCACCTGCTCGGTCTGGGCCGCGGTGACCACCAGCACCAGCACCGCGTCGCTGGCCGCGGCCAGCTCGGCCAGGCTGGTGGCGATGGCGCCGCCGGCCTGGCGGAACCTGTCGCAGGCCGCCGGGTTGAGGTCGAAGCCGGTCACCGGCACGCCGCGGCGCAGCGCGCTCAGCGCGGCGCCCAGGCCCATCGAGCCCAGGCCGATGACGCCCAGGCGCAGGGGAGTGGAAACAGGGGAACTCATGGCGGTCCTTTGCGGGTGTCCTTGAGGGCACGGGCCCGGGCCAGCGTGGCCCGGATCAGGTCTTCGGCTGCATGCAGGCGCCGGTCGGCCTGGCGCATGTGGTTGCGCGCGGCGCTGCGTGCGGCCTCGGCATCGCCGGCGACGATGGCCTCGACGATGGCGCGGTGCTCGCCCCGCACGGCATCGGCGAAGTCCTGGCGCAGCGACTCGTTGCCGCGGGTCACGTGCATGGCCTCGCGCAGGTACTGCTCCAGATGCGTCAGCAGGCGGCCGAACTGCGGGTTGCCGCTGGCCTCGGCAATGGCGCGGTGCAGGGCCAGGTCCTCGGCCACGCCGTCGCGGCCGGCGGCCACCGCGGCATCGATGCGCTCCAGCGCACGCCGCAGGCCCTGGCGCTGGGCCAGCGTGGAGCGCTGCGCGGCCAGCGCGGCGATCTCGCCTTCCAGCGCGCCACGCACCTCCACCACCTGCAGCACCGCGTCCAGGTCGGTCAGCACCTCGGGATCGAAGTCCAGCGCCCGCGCATGGCTGGCCGGCGCCACATAGACGCCCGAGCCCTGGCGCGACACCAGCAGGCCCGACGAGCGCAGCCGGCTCACCGCCTCGCGCACCACGGTGCGCGACACGCCGTAGTGCAGGGCCAGCGCCTGCTCGGTGGGCAGGCGCTGCTCGGGCGCAAATTCACCCGCCTCCACGCGCTGGCGCAGCAGCGTGGCCAGGCGGTCCGACAGGCGGTCGGGCGCCATGGCCTGGACGGCGGCGGGCAGGGCGGATGACGCTGAAGTCATCAGGTCATCATACAAATCTGACCGAACTTCCCCATCCGGGGAATCCCTGCGCCGTGGCGCAGGGTGGCGGGCTTCAGCCGGCCCGCTGCACCAGCGGCGGCTCGAACTGCGCGGCCGGCGCCAGGCCCAGCAGTTCCACCACGGTGGCCGCCACATTGGCCAGGCCGGGCTTGGCCACATCGGCATTGGCCACCAGCTTGCGGCCGCTGAAGTCGCGCACGATGAAGGGCACCAGGCTGCGCGTGTGCGAGGTGCGGCCCATGGGCTGTCCGTTGGCATCGACCAGCGGCTGGCCCTTGCCGTCGCGCTCGACCATGTCCTCGGCATTGCCGTGGTCGGCGGTGACGATCAGGCACAGGCCTTGTTCCTCGGCGGCGCGCAGGATGCGGCCCAGGCCCAGGTCCACCGCCTCCACCGCCAGGATGGCCGCCTCCAGCTTGCCGGTGTGGCCGACCATGTCGCCGCCGGCAAAGTTGGCGCGCACAAAGGCGTAGGACGGGTCGGCGATGGCCGCCAGCACCGCATCGGCGGTCTCGGCCGATTTCATCCACGGCCGCTGGTCGAAGGGCACGCCGTCGGACGGGATCTCCAGATAGGTCTCGCTGGCCTCGTCGAACTTGCCCGAGCGGTTGCCGTTCCAGAAGTAGGTGATGTGGCCGAACTTCTGCGTCTCGGCGCAGGCGAACTGGCGGATGCCGCTGTCCGCCAGGCATTCGCTGAGCGTGTCGCTCACGGTGGCCGGCGCCACCAGGTACTGGGCCGGGATGCCAGCATCGCCGTCGTACAGCATCATGCCGGCGAAGGCCACCTGGGGCACACGCTGGCGGTCGAACTCGGTGAAGGACGCGCCTTCGCCGAAGGCGCGCGCAATCTCGATGGCGCGGTCGCCGCGGAAGTTGAACAGCAGCACCGCATCGCCGTCCTGCACCGTGCCGACCGGCTGGCCGTCGGCGGCCACCACGAAGGGCGGCACGTACTGGTCGCTGATCTCGGGGTCGGCCGCGCGGGCCGCGGCCAGCGCGTCCATCGCCGATCCGAACTGCGGGCCTTGGCCCAGCACATGGGTCTGCCAGCCGCGCGCCACCATGGGCCAATCGGCGCCGTAGCGGTCCATGGTGATGGCCATGCGGCCGCCGCCCGAAGCTATTGTCCCGTCCAGGCCACGCGCGCGCAGCGTGGCCAGCTGCTGCTCCAGGCGCTCGATGTGCACGTGGGCGGTCTTGTCCATCACGTCGCGGCCGTCCAGCAGCACATGCACGCGGGCGCGCTTCAGGCCCTCGTCGGCGGCACGCTCCAGCAGCGCGTACAAATGGCGCTCATGGGCATGCACATTGCCGTCGGACAGCAGGCCCAGCAGGTGCAGCGTGCCGCCGCTGGCCTTGAGCCCGGCGACGATGTCGCGCCAGCAGCCCTGCCAGATGCTGCCGTTGGCGATCGCCGTCTCCACCGAGCTGGCGCCCTGCGGAAACACGCGGCCGGCGCCGAGGATGTTGTGGCCGACCTCGGAGTTGCCGATGTCGCTGTCGGACGGCAGGCCCACGGCCGTGCCATGGGCGCGGATCTGCGTCACCAGGCCTTCGCGCTGCAGGCGGTCGAGGTTGGGCGTGCGCGCCAGGTGCACCGCATCGAAGGCATCGCCGGGACCGGTGCCGACGCCGTCGAGCACCAGCAGCACGACACGGGTGAGGGGATGGGCGGGCGTGAGTTTCATGGTGGCAGCGGATCGCAAGACGGGTTGGGGCGGAAGTCTAGCGGCGGCGACCGGCACGGCCGCCGCCGGCATAATCCGCGCCTTGCCAATCGGACCCGCAGGCTACGGTGCAATTCCTCCTCGACAACTGGTATCTGGTGCTGATGGCCGTGGCCTCGGGCGCCGCGCTGCTGTGGACGACCCTGGGCAAGGGCGGCGGTGGCGTGGCGGCGGCCGAGGCGGTGCAGCTGATCAACCGCGAGAAGGGCGTGCTGATCGACGTGTCCGAGCCGGCCGAATACGCCAACGGCCATGCCGCCGGCGCCAAGAACGTGCCCTTCGGCCAGCTGGAAGGGGCCAAGGCCCTGCCGGCCAACAAGACCCTGCCGGTGATCCTGATGTGCCCGTCCGGCGCCCGCGCCGGACGGGCCGCGGCCCTGCTGCGCAAGGCCGGCCACGAGCGGGCGGTGGCGCTGAGCGGCGGCACCGCGGCCTGGCGTGAAGCCGGCCTGCCGATGGACAAGGGCGCCTGACCGTTATCACGGTTCGGCACAGCCTGTGCTGCCGCAGGGGCATCGCCGGCGGTGGACAATCCAGGCCTCGTCATTGCACCGTCACGCCGTCGCCATGAACCCGGTCCGCATGTACACCACGCAAGTCTGTCCCTACTGTGTGCGGGCCAAGGCCCTGCTCAAGCAGCGTGGCGTGGGCGACATCGACGAGGTGCGCGTGGACCTCGATCCCGGCCAGCGCGACCGCATGATCGAGCTCACCGGTCGCCGCACCGTGCCGCAGATCTTCATCGGCGACACCCATGTCGGCGGCTGCGACGACCTGATGGCGCTGGATCGCGCCGGTGGCCTGATGCCGCTGCTGCAAGGCGCCTGAAGCGGCCTTTTGCCGCAGGACGGTCACGCACGCTGGGCCATAATCGCGGCCCGCAGCCAGCCCGCACACCCGTCGGTGGCGGGCTTTTGTTTTTCCACGCCGAGTTTTTCGAGCGAGTCACCGAGCGAGCCATGGCCGATCAAGAAGATACCCCCGTGTTCCAGATCCAGCGCATGTACCTGAAGGATCTGTCGCTGGAGCAGCCGAACTCGCCGCAGATCCTGCTCGAGCAGCAGCAGCCCCAGGTCGACATCAACCTGGCCATGGGCGCCGAGGGCGTGGCCGACGGCATCTTCGAGGTCACCGTCACCGCCACCGTCACCACCAAGGTCGGCGAGCGCACGCTGTTCCTGGTCGAGGCCAAGCAGGCCGGCATCTTCGAGATCCGCAACGTGCCGCAGGAGCAGCTGCAGGGCATCCTCAGCATCGTCTGCCCGCAGATGATCTACCCCTATCTGCGCGCCATCGTCTCCGACGTCTGCACCCGCGCCGGCTTCCCGCCGATCCTGCTGACCGAGGTCAACTTCCAGGCCATGTTCGAGGCCCAGCAGCAGGCCCAGGCCGGCGCCAACGGCGCCAACTGAGCGGGCGTGCAGCGTTGACCAAGACGCTGCCCCTGGTGGTCTGGGGCGCCGGGGCCTGGGGCACGGCGCTGGCCGTGGCCGCTGCGCCGCGCCACCGCGTGCTGCTGTGGGCGCGTGATGCGGCCCAGGCCGAGGCCATGCGCGCCAGCCGGCGCAACCAGCGCTACCTGCCCGAGGTCGAGCTGCCGCCGTCGCTGCAGATCGGCAGCGACGTGGCGCAGGCGCGCGAGCTGTCGCGCCAGGGCTTGGCCATCATCGGCTCGCCGATGTCGGGCCTGCGCCAGCGCCTGCTCGACCTGGCTCCTGGCAGCCATGTGCTGTGGCTGTGCAAGGGCTTCGAGCAGGGCACGGGCGCGCTGGGCCACGAGATCGCCCGCGAGGTCCGTCCCGACCTGGTCAGCGGCGTGCTGTCGGGCCCGAGCTTTGCGCTGGAGACCGCGCGCGGCCAGCCCACGGCCCTGGTGGCGGCCAGCGAGCATGCCCGCCTGCCCGAGCTGGCGGTGCAGGCCTTCCACGGCGGCCATCTGCGCATCTACACCTCCGACGATCCGATCGGTGTGGAGGTCGGCGGCGCGGTGAAGAACGTGATGGCCATCGCCACCGGCATCGCCGATGGCCTGGCCCTGGGCCAGAACGCCCGCGCGGCGCTGATCACCCGCGGCCTGGCCGAGATCAGCCGCCTGGGCACGGCCCTGGGCGCGCGGCCCGACACCTTCATGGGCCTGTCGGGCCTGGGCGACCTGGTGCTCACCGCCACCGGCGACCTGTCGCGCAACCGCCGCGTCGGCCTGCTGCTGGCCGAGGGCCTGGCCCTGCCCGACATCCTGGCCCGCCTGGGCCATGTGGCCGAGGGCGTCTACACCGCGCCGACGCTGCAGGCCCGCGCCCGCGCGGCCGGCGTGGCCATGCCCATCACCGATGCGGTGGTGGCCGTGCTGCAGGGCCGGTTGACACCGGCCCAGGCGCTGCGCGAACTGATGCAGCGCGAGGCCAAGCCCGAGAGCGCGGCCGGCACAGTGCTTCAGCCGCCGCCGGCATAGCCGTTCTGGCGCCAGGCCTCGAACACCGCCACCGCCACCGCATTGCTCAGGTTCAGGCTGCGCTGGCCCGGCCGCATCGGCAGGCGCACGCGCTGCGGGGCATCGAACTGCTCGCGCACCGCCTCCGGCAGGCCGGCGCTTTCGCTGCCGAACACCAGCCAGTCGCCGGGCCGCCAGTCCACCTCGGCCAGCGGCCGCGAGCCGCGCGTGGTGAAGGCGAACAGGCGCCCGCCCGCGGCCTGCTGCACCGCGCACAGCGCGGCCCAGTCGGCATGGCGCTGCACGCTGGCGTACTCGTGGTAGTCGAGCCCGGCACGGCGCAGCAGCTTGTCGTCCATCGAATAGCCCAGCGGCTCCACCAGGTGCAGGCTGCAGCCGGTGTTGGCCGCCAGGCGGATGACATTGCCGGTGTTGGGCGGGATCTCGGGCTGGACCAGGACGATGTGGAACATGGCCGGCATTGTCGCGGCGCGGCCCGGCTCAATCCGGCGGCGGCGTGCGCGCCAGCATCCACAGCTGCACCGAGGCCACGCCGGCGCGTTGCAGCGCCAGCGTCGCGGCCTCGGCGGTGGCGCCGGTGGTGACCACGTCGTCGACCAGGGCCACCCGGGCACCGGCCAGCGCCGGCCCCTGGCCGGGCTGGACCCAGAACGCCTCGCGCAGCTGCTGCAGCCGCTGCCCGCGGCTGGCGCCGACCTGGTGCTGCTCGCCGTCCAGCCGCTGCAGGCCGTCGGCATGCGCGCGCAGGCTCAACTGACCGGCCACGCGGCGCGCCAGCTCCCAGGCCTGGTTGTAGCCGCGCTGGGCCAGGCGCGATGGCGCCAGCGGCACCGGCAGCACCCAGTCCACGGCGCCGGGCCCACCCTGGTCTTGCACCGCCGCCACCAGCTCCGCGGCCAGCGGGCGTGCCAGCTCGGGCTGGTCGTCGTACTTCAGCGCGGCGATCAGCTGGTCCCAGGGAAAGCCGTAGTCGGCCACCGCGACGGCGCGCTGCCAGCGCGGCGGCTGGCGCAGGCAGGCGCCGCAGTGCAGGCCCGCCGGCGAGGGCAGGGCGCAGCCGGGGCAGCGTGCCACGGCCGGTACAAAACCCGCCCGGCAGTCGTTGCACCAGGCCTGCCGGCACCAGCGATTGCAAACGCCGCAGTGACGCGGCCAAGCCAGCCGCAAGGCCGTTGGCGGGCGGCAGGCAAGGCTGGGCATGGCCTCAATATACTGCCCGCCCATGCCGGAACCCAGTGCCCAGTCCCCCGTCGACGACCGTGCGGCGCAGCGTCGCCGGCAGCGGCTGGCGCAGCTGGACACGCCGCCCTGGCTGCACCAGGAAACCGCGCGCCGCATGGCCGAGCGCCTGGCCCTGGTGCGCGAGCGGGCGCCGCAGTGGCTGGACTGGCAGGGCGGCGTCAGCGGCAGTGCCGAGGCCGTGCAGGCGGTGTGGCCGCAGGCCCGCCGCGATCTGGTCGAGCCCGATGAGGCCTCGGTCCGGCGCAGCCGGCAGGCGCTGCAGCGGCCCTGGTGGTCGCTGAAGCGCCTGGCCGCTGGCCAGGCCAGCCAGGTGCATGGCGAGGACGAGCTGCCGCCGCAGCAGGCGCGCATGCTGTGGGCCAACCTGGTGCTGCAGGCCAGCGCCGACGTGCCGGCGCTGCTGGCGCAATGGCACCGCGCGCTGGCCGTGGGCGGCTTCGTGATGTTCTCGACCCTGGGGCCCGACACCTGGCGCGAACTGCGCTCGGTCTATGCCGCCAATGGCTGGCCGCTGCCGCATGCGCCGTTCACCGACATGCACGACATCGGCGACGCCCTGGTGCAGGCCGGCTTTGCCGATCCGGTGATGGACCAGGAACTGCTGACCCTGACCTGGTCCAGCCCCGAGGCCTTGCTGGCCGAGCTGCATGGACTGGGCGGCAACCTGGCGCGCCAGCGCTTCGCCGGCCTGCGCACGCCACGCTGGCGCGAGCGCCTGAAGTCGGCCCTGGCCGAGCGCGCCGGCGCCGATGGCCGCATCGCGATGAGCGTGGAGCTGGTCTACGGCCATGCCTTCAAGGCCGCGCCGCGTGCCGCGCGTGGCGAAATTGCCACGGTGTCGCTGGACTCGCTGCGCTCCTCCCTGCCGCAGCGCCCGCCTCGGCGATGAGGCGGGCCGGCCTGGCGCGCCACGGCGACAGCCAAGCTATATCGCTCCGCTAGAATGCGTGTTTGATCTGCCGCATGTGGCGGCGGCGTGGCGATGTTCAACTGCATCGCCATTGCTCTGCATCAATCCTTCTGCCGGGCGCCTGCCCGGGCTTTCAGTCCAGACGCCTGCCGCCGCCCGTGTCCGTCACCCTTGCACCCAGCCCCTGGCCTGCGCCCGCTGCTCCGCGGCACGACGGCGGTTGGCGCTTTGCGCAGGTGCAGGACAGGCCGGCGCAATGGCGCTTCGATCTGAAGCGCAATGTCTCGATCACGCCACGCCAGCTGCTGCTGGCCTATGGCCTGCTGTGCTCGGTTTCACTGCTGGTGGCCGGTGGCTTCTGGTGGCATGGTGTGAGCATGGTCTTTCTGTTCACCGGCATCGAGCTGCTCGCCGTCGGCGCTGCGCTGCTGCTGGTGGCCCGACATGCCGGTGACCGCGAGCTGGTGACGCTGGCGGGCCGCGAGGTGCAGGTGCAGCAGTGCATCGGCCCCGAGACCGAACACATGAGCTTCCGCGCCGAGTGGCTGCGGGTGGAACCGGCGGCCGAGGACGGCTCGCTGGTGGAGTTGTCCGGCGAAGGCCGCACGGTGCGCATCGGCCGCCATGTGCGGCCCGAGCTGCGGGCCGAGCTGGCAGGGGAGCTGCGCCGCGCGCTGCACCTGCTGCGCGCCGGCGCTTGAGGATTTGGTTTGGGTTTGGATCACGAACAGCAGCAATGACGATGATGACGAAGAACAAGCCTTGGCATCGGGTCGGTCGGGGAGCAACCGGCCTGATGGGCGTGCTCGGTGCGCTGATCGCGCAATCGGCACTGGCCGTGAACAACCTGCCGGGTGGCCCGGCGGTCAACCAGCTGGACCTGCATCCGCCGGTGACCCAGATCGCCGCCGAGGTGCAGTCGCTGCACAACTGGCTGCTGATCGTCTGCGCGGTGATCTTCCTCGCCGTGTTCGGCGTGATGTTCTATTCCATCCTCAAGCACCGCAAGTCGGTCGGCGCCAAGTCGGCCAACTTCCACGAGAGCGTGACGGTGGAGATCGCCTGGACCATCGTGCCTTTCGTCATCGTCACGGCCATGGGCCTGGCGGCGACCAAGACCGTGGTGGCCATGAAGGACACCAGCAATGCCGACCTGACCATCAAGGCCACCGGCTACCAGTGGAAGTGGGGCTACGACTACCTCAAGGGTGAAGGCGAGGGCATCGCCTTCGTCTCCACGCTGGATGTCAACCAGCGCCAGCTGTCCGACGCCGGCAAGCCCGCCGGCGACGACTACCTGCTGAAGGTGGACAACCCGCTGGTGGTGCCGGTCAACAAGAAGATCCGCATCATCACCACCGCCAACGACGTGATCCACGCCTGGATGGTGCCGGCTTTCGCGGTCAAGCAAGATGCCATTCCCGGCTTCGTGCGCGACACCTGGTTCCGCGCCGAGAAGGTGGGCGACTTCTACGGCCAGTGCGCCGAGCTGTGCGGCAAGGAGCACGCCTACATGCCCATCCACGTCAAGGTGCTGTCGCAGGCCGACTATGCCAAGTGGGTGGACGGCAAGAAGAAGGAGCTGGCGGCCAAGGCCGACGACCCGACCAAGGTGTGGAAGATCGAGGACCTGGTGGCCCGTGGCGAGAAGGTCTACAACGCCAACTGCGCGGTCTGCCACAAGCCCGACGGCAAGGGCGCCGGCCCGATCAAGGCGCTGGACGCCTCGGCCATCGTGCTCGACGGCGACAAGGCCAAGCAGATCCAGATCCTGCTCAACGGTGTCAACAACGGTGCCATGCCGGCCTGGAAGTCGCTGAACGACACCGAGATCGCCGCCGTCATCACCTACACCAAGAACAGCTGGACCAACAAGACCGGCCAGATCGTGCAGCCCGCCGACATCGTCGCGGCGCGCAAGTGATCCGCCGCCACCGTTCCAGCCCCGTTCACCGCAATCGCTAACAAAGGCCTCGCAACATGAGCGCTGTCCTCGACCACCACGGCGGTCACGCCCACGACGATCACCACGACCACGGCCCGCTGCACGGCTGGCGCCGCTGGGTGTTCGCGACCAACCACAAGGACATCGGCACGATGTACCTGTTGTTCGCGTTCACGATGCTGATGGTCGGCGGCGTGCTGGCGCTGTGCATCCGCGCCGAACTGTTCCAGCCCGGGCTGCAGTTCTTCAACCCCGAGCTGTTCAACTCGTTCACCACCATGCACGGGCTGATCATGGTGTTCGGCGCCATCATGCCGGCCTTCGTGGGCTTCGCGAACTGGATGATCCCGCTGCAGATCGGCGCGTCGGACATGGCCTTCGCGCGCATGAACAACTTCAGCTTCTGGTTGATGATCCCGGCCGCCATCATGCTGGTGGCCGGCTTCTTCATGCCCGGCGGCGCACCCGCCGCCGGCTGGACGCTGTATGCGCCGCTGACGCTGCAGATGGGCCCGAGCATGGACGCCGGCATCTTCGCGATGCACATCCTGGGCGCCAGCTCGATCATGGGCTCGATCAACATCATCGTCACCATCCTGAACATGCGCGCGCCGGGCATGACGCTGATGAAGATGCCGCTGTTCGCCTGGACCTGGCTGATCACCGCCTACCTGCTGATCGCGGTGATGCCGGTGCTGGCCGGCGCGATCACGATGACGCTGACCGACCGCCACTTCGGCACCAGCTTCTTCAGCCCCGCCGGCGGTGGCGACCCGATCATGTACCAGCACATCTTCTGGTTCTTCGGGCACCCCGAGGTCTACATCATGATCCTGCCGGCCTTCGGCATCGTCAGCGCCATCGTGCCGGCCTTCGCGCGCAAGCGCCTGTTCGGCTACACCTCGATGGTCTATGCCACGGCCTCGATCGCGATCCTGTCCTTCATCGTCTGGGCCCACCACATGTATGCCACCGGCATGCCGGTGACCGGCCAGCTGTTCTTCATGTACGCGACCATGCTGATCGCGGTGCCGACCGGCGTGAAGATCTTCAACTGGGTGGCCACGATGTGGCGCGGCTCGATGACCTTCGAGACCCCGATGCTGTGGGCCGTGGGCTTCATCTTCGTGTTCACGATGGGCGGCTTCACCGGCCTGATCCTGTCGATGGCGCCGGTGGACATCCAGCTGCAGGACACCTACTACGTCGTCGCCCACTTCCACTACGTGCTGGTGGCCGGCTCGCTGTATGCGCTGTTCGCCGGCGTGTACTACTGGGGCCCGAAGTGGACCGGCGTGATGTACAGCGAGTTCCGCGGCAAGCTGCACTTCTGGGGCTCGCTGTTCTTCTTCAACCTGACCTTCTTCCCGATGCACTTCCTGGGTCTGGCCGGCATGCCGCGACGCTATGCCGACTACCCGCTGCAGTTCGCCGACTTCAATGCCGTGGCCACCATCGGCGCCTTCGGCTTCGGCCTGATGCAGGTGTACTTCTTCGTCTTCGTGTGCATCCCGATGATGCGCGGCATCGGCCCCAAGGCGCCGCAGAAGCCCTGGGAAGCCGCCGAAGGCCTGGAATGGGAAGTGCCGTCGCCGGCGCCGTTCCACACCTTCGAGAACCCGCCCAAGCTGGATGCCACCGCGACCCGCGTCGTGGGCTGATGGCATGCAGGTCCAAGCCATGAAAGATCCGGTGCAGCAGCGCAAGGCCAACCTGAAGCTGGGCCTGGTGCTGGCTTCGGTGGCCCTGGTCTTCGGCCTGGGCTTCGTGGCCAAGTTCGTGCTGTTCGGCCGCTGAGGCCGCAGCCCGGGTCACGGCAGCGATGAGCCTGCGCGACAAGATCAGCCGCCTGCGCCGCGACAACCGGCGCATGCTGGGCAAGCTGGTGGTGGTGGCCGGGGCCATGTTCGGCTTCGGCTATGCCCTGGTGCCGATGTACCGCACCATTTGCGATGCGCTGGGCATCAATGTGCTGTCGGTCAGCGAGCGCGTCACCGGCTCCGGCCTCACCGCCGCTGCGGCGCGCAAGGCCAATACCCAGGTCGACAAGAGCCGCAGCATCACGGTCGAGTTTGATGCCAACGCCCGTGGGCCCTGGGACTTCAAGCCGGCCCAGCGGTCCATGCAGGTGCATCCGGGCGAGCTGGTGACGGTGATGTACGAGTTCCGCAACAAGCAGGACCGCACCATGGCCGCCCAGGCCATTCCCAGCTATGCGCCGATGCAGGCGGCCAGCCACTTCAACAAGCTGGAGTGCTTCTGCTTCAACGAGTACACGCTGAAGCCGGGCGAGAGCAAGCAGTGGCCGGTGGTGTTCTACGTCGATCCCAAGCTGCCGCGCGACGTGACCACCATCACGTTGTCGTACACCTTCTTCGAGGTGGCCGGCAAGGTGGCGGCGCTGGGCCGGGAGCAGGGCTCGTGAGCGAGGACCTGAAGAGCGCCGCGCAGCGGCCGGTGTCGCTGCTGCAGACCCTGCGCGCGGTGGCCTGGTCGTTTTTCGGCGTGCGGCGTTCGGCCGACTATGCGCAGGATGTGAGCAAGCTCAATCCGGTGCATGTGATCATCGCCGGCATCGCCGGTGCCGCACTGTTCGTGCTGGCGCTGGTGCTGCTGGTCAAATGGGTGGTGGGCAGCGGCGTCGCCGCCTGAGCCGCCGGCAACAACAGAATTGCAGAGTTTCCAGAGGATTCGAGGAGAGCATTGACGATGTCCGCAGCGACGCCCCACGGGACCACCCCGTACTACTTCGTGCCCAGCCCGTCGGCCCATCCGGCGATGGCGGCCCTGGGCCTGTTCTTCGTCATCCTGGGCGCCGGCCAATGGGTCAATGGCGCCGACTGGGGCAAGTATTCGCTGGCCCTGGGCCTGGTGATCTGGCTGCGCACGCTGTTCGTCTGGTTCAAGGAGGCCATCCACGAAAGCGAGACCGGCCTGTACTCCAAGCGCATCGACGTGTCGTTCCGCTGGAGCATGAGCTGGTTCATCTTCTCGGAGGTGATGTTCTTCGCGGCCTTCTTCGGCGCCCTGTACTGGGCCCGCGTGCACACGCTGCCGATGCTGGGCAACCTGGACCATCAGCTGCTGTGGCCCGACTTCAAGGCCATCTGGCCCAGCGCCGGCGGTGGCGTCACCGCCGCGCCGGGCGGCACGGTGGAGCCGTTCTCGACCATGGGTCCGTGGCCGATCCCGACCATCAACACCGCCATCCTGCTGACCTCGGGCCTGACGCTGACCATCGCCCACCATGCGCTGGTGGCCGGCAACCGCGCCAAGACCATCACCTGGATGTGGATCACCGTGCTGCTGGGCATCGTCTTCCTGGGCTTCCAGGGCTACGAGTACATGCATGCCTACCGTGACCTGAACCTCAAGCTCACGTCCGGCATCTTCGGCTCCACCTTCTTCATGCTCACCGGCTTCCACGGCTTCCACGTGTTCGTCGGCATGCTGATGCTGCTGTTCATCACGCTGCGGCTGCAGAAGGGCCATTTCACGCCCGAGCGCCACTTCGGCTTCGAAGGCGCGGCCTGGTACTGGCACTTTGTGGACGTGGTCTGGCTGGGCCTGTACTTCCTGGTCTACTGGCTCTGACCCCGCTGCGCTGAACCCCGGGACGCCGCCTCGCGCGGCGTCTTTGCTTTTGTGCCGCGGGATCGGCTGTGCCGCTCAGCGTCCGACCGGCAGGCCGGTCGGCTGCACCCAGCCCATCCACCACGACAGCAGGATGAACAGGAACACCGCGATCGACAGCCCCACGCGCAGCGCCAGCGCCCGCGCCATGCGCTTGTCGCGCTGGCCGTCGCGGTTCTCGTCGCGCCGGAGCATGAACATTCCGGCGCTGGCCAGGGCGGCCAGCACCAGCACCAGGGCGATGACGATGACGGTTTTCATGGTCGCCGATTATCGAGGCCAGCCATGGCCGGCCTGAGCCGCGCGCGCTGGGTGGTGGCCGTGGCGGCGCTGCTGGCCGCGGCCCTGACCGCCCGGCTGGGCCTGTGGCAGCTGGACCGGGCGCGCCAGAAGACCGAGCTGGCCGCCCAGATCGAAGGCCGCGGCCGCCTGGCGCCGCTGCCGGCGGCCGAGCTGGCCGGCGAGGCGTCGGCGGCCGCGGCCCAGCATTTCCGCCGCACGGCCCTGCAGGGCGAGTGGCTGGCGCAGCACACGGTGTTCCTGGACAACCGCCAGCAATCGGGCCGGGCCGGCTTCATCGCCGTCACGCCGCTGCGCCTGGACGATGGCACGGCGGTGCTGGTGCAGCGCGGCTGGGCGCCGCGGCAGTTCAACGACCGCCAGGCGCTGCCGTCGCTGGCTTTGCCGGCCGGCACGGTGCCGCTGGTGGCGCGCATTGCCCCGCCGCCGTCCAAGCTGTTCGAGTTCGACGGCGTCGAGTCCGGGCCCATCCGGCAGAATCTCGACCTGGCCGCCTATGCGCGGGAAACCGGCCTGCGGCTGCGGCCGCTGTCGCTGCAGCAGCTGGAGCCGGCCGGTGCCCCGGCGCCCGACGGCCTGTGGCGGCAATGGCCGCTGCCCACGGTGGACGTGGGCAAGCACCATGGTTATGCCTTCCAGTGGTTTGCGCTCAGTGCGCTGATCGCTGGCCTGTATGTCTGGTTCCAAGTCCTCCGCCCGCGCCTGCGCCGCGGCCGTGCCCCGGCCGCGGACACTGGCGCCAACCCAAGCTCCCATGGCTGACACCTCCTCCGCCGACCAGCCGCTGGGCCTGGTCGTGCACACCCTGCCGTCGCCGCAGCAGGCCGTGACCCGCCAGCGCCTGCGGGGCCGCTGGCAGATGCTGGCCGTGCTGCTGCTGTGCGCGGCGCCGGTGATCGCCAGCTACTTCATGTTCTATGTCGTGCGGCCCGGCGGCCAGGGCACGGCCTATGGCACGCTGATCACGCCGCCGGTGGCCATGCCGGCGCTGAGCGCGCGCACGCTGGACGGTGCCGCGCAGCCGCTGCGCGGCCTGGCCGGCCAGTGGCTGCTGGTGCTGGTGGACGACGGCGCCTGCGGCGAGGCCTGCGAGCAGCGGCTGTTCATGCAGCGCCAGCTGCGCGAGATGCTGGGCCGCGAGCGCGAGCGCGTCGACAAGCTGTGGCTGGTGCTGGACGATGCGCCGGTCTCGCCCAGGCTGCGCCAGGCGCTGGAGGGCACGCCGGGCATGAACATCCTGCGCCTGCCGCGCGAGCAGGTGCAGGCCTGGCTGCAGCCGGCGCCGGGCCAGCCGCTGTCCGCGCATCTGTATGTGGTCGACCCGCTGGGCCAGTGGATGCTGCGCGAGCCGGTGGATGCCGATCCGGCCAAGGTCAAGCGCGACATCGAGCGCCTGCTGCGCGCCTCGGCCGGCTGGGACCAGCCCGGCCGCCAGGCGCTGATCGAGCCGGTGCCGGCCGCCGCCGGCATGCCCGGGGCCGCCAGCCGGCCCTGAGGCCGCTGCACGCCGCAATCCGCCATGCCCCTGGTCGACTTCAGCCCCCTGCTGCGCCTGCTGCTGCTGGCCGCCGTGGTGGCCCTGCTGCCGCTGAGCTGGTGGTGGCTGCGCGCACGTGGCGCCGACACCCGCGGCCGCCTGGCGGCGCTGACCGCGCTGACGCTGTTCCTGACCTTTGACCTGATCGTTTTCGGCGCCTTCACCCGGCTCAGCGATTCGGGCCTGGGCTGCCCGGACTGGCCGGGCTGCTATGGCGAGGCCAGCCCCATCGGCGCGGCCCAGGACATCCAGGCTGCCCACACGGCCCTGCCCAGTGGCCCGGTGAGCCTGGCCAAGGCCTGGATCGAGATGATCCACCGCTACCTGGCGATGACCGTGGGCGTGCTGATCCTGGTGGCCGCGGTGGTCGGCTGGCGCGCCCGGCGCGCGCTGCCGCATTCGCCGTGGTGGAGCGTGGCCACGCTGGCCTGGGTCATCGTGCAGGGCCTGTTCGGCAAGTACACGGTCACGCTCAAGCTGTATCCGGCCATCGTCACCCTGCACCTGCTGGGCGGGCTGGCCCTGCTGCTGCTGCTGGTGCTGCAGCTGGCCTCGCTGCGCGGCCAGCCGCTGCGCGTCAGCGTGCCGCGCCGCGCCGCTTGGGCTGCGCTGGCCGTGGTGCTGGTGCAGGCGGCGCTGGGCGGCTGGGTCAGCACCAATTACGCGGTGCTGGCCTGCCAGGGCTTTCCGGCCTGCAACGGCCAGTGGTGGCCGGCGATGGACTGGGCCCATGGCTTCACGCTGCTGCGCGAGCTGGGCCGGGCCGGCCATGGCGGCTTCCTGCCCTTTGACGCACTGGTCGCCATCCACATGGCGCACCGGCTGTTTGCACTGCTGGCCTGCCTGGCGCTGCTGCTGCTGATGGCCGCGCTGTGGCGCAGCGGCCAGGCGGCGGGCCGGCGCCATGCGCTGGCGCTGGCCGGCCTGCTGTTGCTGCAGCTGGCCAGCGGCCTGTCCAATGTGGTGCTGGGCTGGCCCATCGTCGCCGCACTCGGCCACAGCGCCGGTGCGGCGGCCCTGGTCGGCCTGCTGGCCCATCTGGCGGCGCGCCTGCCCGCCGCCTCTCCGTCCGTAGCGCGTTTCGCCTGAAGCCGATGTCCACCATGTCCACGACCACTCCCGCCCCATCCGCGCCGGTGCCGGCGCCGGCGGCGCCGCGCTGGCGGCAGTACCTGGCCCTGACCAAGCCACGCGTGGTGCAGCTGATCGTCTTTTGCGCGCTGATCGGCATGCTGCTGGCCGAGCCGGGCTGGCCCGACTGGCGCACGGTGATCGTCGCCTCCATCGGCATCTGGCTGGTGGCCAGCGCGGCGGCGGCCTTCAACTGCCTGGTCGAGCAGGCCATCGACCGCAAGATGGCGCGCACCGCCTGGCGGCCCACGGCCAAGGGCGAGCTGAGCAACCGCCAGTCGCTGGCCTTTTCGGCGGCGCTGTGCGCGGCCGGTAGCGCCCTGCTGTGGTTCTGGGTCAACCCGCTGACCATGTGGCTGACCTTCGCCACCTTCGTCGGCTATGCCATCGTCTACACCGTGGTGCTGAAACCGCTGACGCCGCAGAACATCGTCATCGGCGGCGCCTCGGGCGCCATGCCGCCGGTGCTGGGCTGGGCGGCGATGCGCGGCGACGTCGGCCCCGAGGCGCTGGTGATGTGCCTGATCATCTTCCTGTGGACGCCGCCGCACTTCTGGGCCCTGGCCCTGTACCGGGTGGAGGACTACCGCCGCTCGGGCCTGCCGATGCTGCCGGTGACCCATGGCTCGGACTTCACCCGGCTGAACGTGCTGCTCTACACCCTGGTGCTGTTCGCGGCCACGCTGCTGCCCTTCATCATCCGCATGAGCGGCTGGCTGTACCTGGCTTGCGCGGTGGTGCTGGGCCTGTGGTTCATCGCCTACGGCTTCAGGCTGTGGCGCGACTACAGCGATGCGCTGGCGCGCCGCACCTTCCGCTTCTCCATCCTGTACCTGGCGCTGCTGTTCGCCGCGCTGCTGGTCGACCACTACCTGATGCCATGGCTCGCCTGACCCGTTTCCCTTCCCGCCGTCTGGCGCTGCGTGCGGCCGTCCTGGCCGGCACCACACTGGCCCTGGCCGGCTGCGACAAGCTGGGCCTGGGCGGCGGCTCCGGCACGGCCCGGCCGGCCTTCAAGGGCGTGGACATCACCGGCGCCGACTATGCGCGCCGGCTGGAGCTGAGCGATCCCGACGGCAAGACGCGCACGCTGGCCGAGTTCAAGGGCAAGCTGGTGGTGGTGTTCTTCGGCTACACCCAGTGCCCGGACGTGTGCCCGACGACCATGGCCGAGCTGGCCGAGGTCAAGCGCGGCCTGGGCGCCGACGGCGCGCGCGTGCAGGGCATCTTCGTCACCGTCGACCCGCAGCGCGACACGGCCGAGCTGCTGAAGGCCTATGTGGCCAACTTCGGCCCCGACATCGTCGGCCTGCGCGGCACGCCCGAGCAGATCCAGGCCGCGGCCAAGGAGTTCAAGGTCTTCTTCAACAAGGTGCCCGGCAAGACCGACACCAGCTACACCGTCGATCACACGGCCGGCTCCTACGTCTTCGACGCCCAGGGCCGGGTGCGGCTGTTCACGCGCTATGGCAGCGGCGCCAAGGCCCTGGCCGACGACCTGAAGCTGTTGCTGGCCGAAACATCCTGACCCTGTCCTGGGGCTGTCGCCGCGGTGCCGTGCCGTGCTAGCTTGCGCGCCACAGACCCGGAGGAGAGCGATGACCCCGTCCCGAATGCTGCTGGCCGCCCTGGCCGGCGCCGCCCTGACCCTGCCCGCCCAGGCCAACCTGGCCTATGACTTCGGCAGCGGCCTGCAGGGCTTTGCCGCCAGCGGCGGTGTGCTCAGCCACAACGCCGGCGGCTGGCTGGAACTGCTGGACAACGACGGCAACACCGACATGGTGCTGCAGCTGCCGCAGCTGGGCGACTGGTCGGCCTACCTGGGTGGCACGCTGTCCTTCGATGCGCGCAACCTCAGCGGCATGGCGCCGGACTGGCCCGAGTTCGGCCAGCTGACCCTGGTGGCCGGCGGCACCACGCTGGGCCCGATCGACAGCCTGGCGCCCAACCAGCCACCGGCCGATGGCCAGTGGCACCACTACGAAATCGCGCTGAGCACGGCCGTGTTCGGTGCCCAGCTGCCGCAGGTGCTGGCCGGGCTGACGGCGGTGACGCTGAAGCTGGAATACCACGCCACCTGGGGCGATGACTACGAGGCCATCGCCTTCGACAACCTGGCCGTCAGCGCCGTGCCCGAGCCGGCCGCCTGGGCCCTGCTGCTGGGCGGCGGCCTGCTGCTGCCGGCGCTGCGCCGGCGGCGCTGAAGCCTCAGGCGGCTTCCAGCGCCTTGCGCAGCTTCTTCATCGCCGCCACCTCGATCTGGCGGATGCGCTCGGCGCTGACGCCGTATTCGGCCGCCAGCTCGTGCAGCGTCATGCCGCCCGAGCTGTCGTCGTTGACCTTGAGCCAGCGCTCCTCGACGATGCGGCGGCTGCGTGCGTCCAGCACGTCCAGCGCCTGGATCAGGCCGTCGCCCGACAGCGCATCGCGGCGGCGCGCTTCCAGCACCCGCGTCGGCTCCGAGCTTTCGTCGGCCAGGTAGGCGATGGGCGCATAGCTGCCCTCGTCGCCGTCGTCGGTCTGCGGCTCCAGCGCCACATCGCCGCCGGCCATGCGGGTTTCCATCTCGATGACCTCGGCCGGCTTGACGTTCAGCGTGCGCGCCACCTGGTCGATCTCGGCCGCCGACAGCGAGCCGCGGTGCACCTGCTCGTCGCTGGCCTCGCCCTTCAGGCTCTGCTTCATCGAGCGCAGGTTGAAGAACAGCTTGCGCTGGGCCTTGGTGGTGGCCAGCTTGACCATGCGCCAGTTCTTCAGGATGTACTCGTGGATCTCGGCCTTGATCCAGTGCAGCGCATAGCTGACCAGGCGCACGCCCTGCTCGGGGTCGAAGCGCTTGACGGCCTTCATCAGGCCCACATTGCCTTCCTGGATCAGGTCGCCCTGGGGCAGGCCGTAGCCCAGGTACTGGCGCGACACCGACACCACCAGGCGCAGGTGGCTCAGCACCAGGCGGCCGGCGGCGTCCAGATCGCCCTGCTCGCGCAGGCGGCGCGCATAGCGGGTTTCTTCTTCCTGGGTCAGCAGCGGCAGCTGGTTCACGGCGGTGATGTAGGCGTCCAGGTTCCCCAGCGAGGGCACCAGGGCCCAGGGGTCGCGCAGCTGCAGTGCGGTGGAGGCGGAGGTCATCGTCATGGTGGCTATGGACTGGGCCCTAGCGATTTGGTTCCATCCATATTAGCACTCGCCCAAAAGGAGTGCTAAGGCCGGGAATCAGCCAAAACCGGTGTCCATGCTGCCCAGCAATTCGTCCAGCAGGCCCAGGAAGCGGCCCAGGTCCAGCGGCTTGGTCAGGTAGTGGCGGGCGCCGGCGGCCAGCGCCGCCTGCACGCGCTCGCGCGTGGCATCGGCAGACACCACCATCACCGGGATGTCGGCGCTGGCCGGGTCGCGCTGCAGCTGGCGCAGCAGCTCCAGGCCGTCGATGTCGGGCAGGTGCATGTCCAGCAGGATCAGGTCGGGCCGCTGCTGGCGGATCGCCGCCAGGCCGTCCAGGCCCAGCGTGGACACCGTCAGCCGCACCTGCGGCCGCTGCAGCAGGATGCCGCGCAGCACCTCGATGTTGGTCTCGTTGTCCTCGATGCAGTGCACACGCCGGCGCCGGTAGGCATCGGCCGCATCGCTGCCGATCAGGCCGTCGCGCGACGTGGCCATCGGCGGCGCCACATGGTCCAGCGCCGGCAGCGTCAGCACAAAGGTCGCGCCCTGGCCCTGGCCGGGCTCGGCCTGCAGCGAGCCGCCCATCAGCTCGGCCAGGCCGCGGCTGATGACCAGGCCAATGCCGGTGCCCTCGACCGGCTGGTGCTCGCGGCCCAGCCGGTTGAAGGGCTGGAACAGCTGGGCCAGCTGCTCGGGGCTGAAGCCCGGGCCGGTGTCGCTGATGCGCAGCTCGATCATCGCGCCGGGCAGGCGCCGCGTCTGCAGCAGCACCTGGCCGCCGTCGATGTTGTACTTGACGGCGTTGGACAGCAGATTGGTCAGTACCTGCTTGAGCCGCGTGGCGTCGGCGCGCACGCGCAGCGCGTCGGGCGCCAGCTGCTGCTGCAGGCGGATGCCGCGGCGCTCGGCCGCGGCCTGCACCAGCGCCGCGCTCTGCGCCAGCACCTCGTCCAGCGCCACCGGGCCGCAATCCAGGCGCAGCTGGCCGGACTCGATGCGCGACAGGTCCAGCGTGTCGTTGATCATCTCCAGCAGATGCCAGCCGGCGGCCAGGATCTGCGCGGCCCAGCCGGCCTGGTGGGCGCTGAGCGCCGGGCGCTGGTCCAGCTCCAGCAGCTGGGCAAAGCCGAGCATGGCGTTCAGCGGCGTGCGCAGCTCGTGGCTCATGCGCGACAGGAACTCGTTCTTCGCCCGGTTGGCCGATTCGGCCAGGGCCCGGCCCTGCTCGGCCTCCTGGCGGCGCAGGTGGTCGGTGATGTCCTCCAGCACGCCCACCAGGCGCAGCGGCTGGCCGGCCTCGTCGCGCAGCACGCGCCAGATGGTCTGCACCCACAGCACCTGGCCGTCGTGGTGCTGTAGCCGGGCGCGCTGGCGCATCTCGGCGCTGGCCTCGGCGCGGTCGTCGGCCGGCATCAGGTCGACGATGCGGCCCTGGCCCGACCGGTGCGGGGCCAGCGCCGGGTCCATGCCCAGCATCTGGCGCAGCCGCGGATTGGCCTCGCGCACGCGGCCGTCCAGGTCGGCATAGACGATGCCCACCGGCGCCTGGTCGACGATGTTGCGCAGCCGGCGCTCGCTGTCGCGCAGCGCCGACTCGGTGCGCTCGCGCTCGGCCACCTCGCGGCGCAGCTCGGCGGTGCGCAGCGTCACCGCGGTCTCGATGCGCCGCGTGCGGCCGGTGACGGTGAGCAGCAGGGCCGTCAGCAGCGTGCTGCCGATCAGGCCGCCCATCGAGAACAGCCAGGCATTGCCGCGGCCCAGGTCGGGCACCGAGCGCAGCGGCGCGCTGAGGATCAGCTCCCAGTGGCGGCCGGCAAACGGCAGCGGATGGTGGTGTTGGGCCTGGTCGGGCTCGGCCTGGCCGGCCAGGCGCCGCTCGCAGCCGGGCAGGCCGGTCAGGCGCTGGCGCTGGCCGCCGTCGCCCAGGTCGACCAGGCACCATTCCAGGTAGTCGGCCGAGCCGCGGCGCGCGCTGGCGATGACGCGCGGCAGGCGCAGCGAGACGAACACCAGGCCACGCAGCGCCGCCGGCCGCAGCGCCGGGTCGCTGGGCGTGTCGCCGCTGTAGATGGCCTTGTAGACCACCACCCCGGTCTCGTCGCCGGTGACCTGGGTCAGGCGGAAGCCCGAGGTGGCCGCCGGCATGTCGCCGACGACGGCGCGCTGCGCCGCCTCGCGGCCGGCCGGCACGCTGAGGATGTTCAGCCCCAGCGCCGCGGCATTGCGCTCGCCGGGCTCCAGGTAGCGGATGACCAGGGCATCGTCCTGGCTGCGCTGGGCCGGGCTGCGGTCGTCGTCGCGGCGGTCGAAGATGCGCAGCGGCCGGCCGTCGATGGCGGCCACACGCGCCTGGTAGGCCGCCAGCTGCGACTGCGGCACGCGCTCGGCATGGCCGATGCCCAGGATGTCCAGCGGCATGGCCAGCCAGGGCGCGACGGCGCGGCTGAACTCGCCCAGCGACACGTCCTCGGACGCGTAGAACACGCCATGCACCGCCTCCAGCGCATGCAGGCCCTGGGTCAGCTGGCCGCCGAAGGCGATGGCCGCCTGCTGCGCATCGCGCTCGAACACGCCGGCCGTGCGCTCGGCGTCCCAGCGGCCGACGATGACCGTGGCCCCGGCCAGCAGCAGGCCGGTGACGGCCAGCGGCACGGCCAGCGTCAGCCGGCGTGGCGCCCAGTCCTCGCGTGGCCGGCCGATCAGGCTCAGCACGATGGGCGCGGCCAGCACCACGCCCAGCGCATCGCCGGCCCACCAGGTCCACCAGGTGGTGGCCATGTCCTCGGGTTGCAGCACCGCCGCCCGGTCCAGCGCCAGCGTGGCCACGGTGGCGCTGATGGTGCAACTCAGCAGCCCGGCCACCAGGCAGAAGGCCAGGGCCTCGCGCAGCTCGCCCAGCACCAGCGGCCCAGGCGCCAGGCGACGCAGCAGCGCCGCGCCCAGGCCGGCCTGCAGCGTGGCGCCGACCGCGATGGTCGCCGGCAGCAGCCAGCTGAGCGCAGCGCCGGGATCACGCGGCCCGCTCAGCGCCAGGTTGACGGCAAAGGCCCCCAGGGCCACGCCGGGCAGGGCGCGCAGGCCATGCACCAGGGCCACCGCCAGGGCCAGGCCGGCCGACGGGTACAGCGGCGCGGCATAGCTGGGCGCAAACGACAGCAGCACCGCCAGCTGGCCGCAGGCGCCATAGGCCAGGGCCACCCACAGCGTCAGCCGCCACAGCGGCACCGGCGCCTGCGCAGCGGGCGTTGCCGGGGAGGGGGTTGTGGCGGTCACGGCGGCAGGCTCGGGTTGAGGGGGCCAGCGCCGCGGCCGGCCGGGTTCAGACGTTGAACAGGAAGTTCATCACATCGCCATCCTTGACGACGTAGTCCTTGCCTTCGGCGCGCATCTTGCCGGCGTCCTTGGCCCCCTGCTCGCCCTTGTAGGCGATGAAGTCGTCGTAGGCAATGGTCTGGGCACGGATGAAGCCCCGCTCGAAATCGGTGTGGATCACGCCGGCCGCCTGCGGCCCGGTGTCGCCGATGTGGATGGTCCAGGCCCGCACTTCCTTGACGCCGGCGGTGAAATAGGTCTGCAGGCCCAGCAGCCGGAAGGCGGCGCGGATCAGCCGGTTCAGGCCCGGCTCGTCCTGGCCCATCTCGGACAGGAACAGCGCGCGGTCCTCGTCGGACATGTCGGCCAGGTCGGCCTCGGTCTTGGCGCAGATCGCCACCACCGGCGCCTTCTGCCCGTCGGCATAGGCCTTCAGCCGGTCCAGCAGCGGGTTGTTGTCGAAGCCGGTCTCGGACACATTGCCGACGAACATCGCCGGCTTGGCGGTGATCAGGCACAGCGGCTTCAGGATCGCCAGCTCTTCCTTGCCGAACGGGATGCTGCGCACCGGCTGGGCCTGGTCGAGCGCGGCCTGGCACTTCTCCAGCACCTTCACCAGGGCCGCGGCTTCCTTGTCGTTGCCGCTGCGCGCGGCCTTGACATAGCGCTGCAGGCTTTTTTCCACCGTGGTCAGGTCGGCCAGGCACAGCTCGGTCTGGATGACCTCGATGTCGGCGATGGGGTCGACCTTGCCGGCGACGTGGATGACGTTGTCGTCCTCGAAGCAGCGCACCACGTTGACGATGGCATCGGTCTCGCGGATGTGGCTGAGGAACTGGTTGCCCAGGCCCTCGCCCTTGCTGGCGCCGGCCACCAGGCCGGCGATGTCCACGAACTCGACGATGGCCGGCACCACGCGCTCGGGCTTGACGATCTCCGACAGCCTGGCCAGGCGCGGATCGGGCACCTCGACCACGCCGACATTGGGCTCGATGGTGCAGAACGGATAGTTCTCGGCGGCGATGCCGGCCTTGGTGAGGGCGTTGAACAGGGTGGACTTGCCGACATTGGGCAGGCCCACGATGCCGCATTTGAGGCTCATGGAAGGCTTTCGCTGGACGCCGCGAGGATCGGGCGCAAAGACGGGATTTTATTCGGCGCTTGCCGTCACACCGGCCTTCCTACAATGGCCGGCATGATCAGACAGGATGTGTGCATACGCGGTGCCGGTGCCGTCGGCCTGGCGCTGGCGCTGGCGCTGGCGCGCCAGGGGCTGCGCGTGGCCCTGGTCGAGCCGGCCGCCGCGCCGCCGCGTGGCCCGGACCTGCGCGCCTATGCGCTGAATGCCGCGTCGCGTGCGCTGCTGCAGTCGCTGAAGGTCTGGGATGCGCTGCCGCCGGCGGCGGTGACGCCGGTGCACGACATGCAGGTGCAGGGCGACGACGCCGGCGCGCTGCTGGACTTCTCGGCCTGGCAGCAGGGTGCCGAGGCCCTGGCCTGGATCGTCGACGCCGCGGCGCTGGACCAGGCCCTGGCCACCGCCGCCCGCTTTGCGCCGCACCTGGAGCGCCGCAGCGAGGCCGCGCCGGCCGCCGTGGCCGATCTGCAGGACAGCGCGCTGACCGTGCTGGCCGAAGGCAAGGCCTCGGCCACCCGCGCGGCGCTGGGCGTGGGCTGGACCCAGCATGCCTATGGCCAGAGCGCCGTGGCCGCGCGCCTGGTGGCCGATGCGCCGCACCAGGGCGTGGCGCGGCAGTGGTTCCGCGCGCCGGACGTGCTGGCCCTGCTGCCGCTGGACGCGGCCGCGCCGGGCTGCGGCCACGGCCTGGTCTGGTCGCTGCCCACCGAGCAGGCCCGGCACTGGCTGCAAGCGCCGTTGGCCGATTTCGAGCAGGCGCTGAACCAGGCCACCGGCGGTGCCGCCGGCCAGCTGCGCCTGCTGGCCGGCGACGACGCCGCGGCCCCGGCCGGCGGCCGTGCCGCCTGGCCGCTGTCGCTGGGCCGCGCCGATCGCCTGTGCGGCCCCGGCTGGGCCCTGGTCGGCGACGCCGCCCATGTGGTGCATCCGCTGGCCGGCCAGGGCCTGAACCTGGGCCTGGCCGACGTGGCCGCGCTGGCCCGGGTCATCGCCGAGCGTGAAGCCTGGCGCGGCCTGGGCGACGAGCTGCTGCTGCGCCGCTACGAGCGCGAACGCGCCGGCGCCACGGCCGCCATGGCCTGGGTCACCGACGGCCTGCTGCAGCTGTTTGCCCAGCCGCAGCCGCTGCTGCGGGAACTCCGCAACCGCGGCATGACTCTGCTGAACCACCTGCCGCCGGTGAAGCGCCTGCTCACCGCGCGGGCACTGGACCTCTGACCTTGCGAAAGCCCCCGATGCTCCCGACCCCGATCCGGACCCGCCTGCTGGCCGCGGCCGTGCTGACCTTGGCCGCCAGCCTGCCCGCGCTGGCCAACGAGGCGGCGATCCGCAAGAACCTGGCCGAGCGCCTGCCCAACTTTCCCAAGATCGACGAGGTCAGCAAGACGCCGATCCCGGGGCTGTGGGAGGTGCGCCTTGGCAGCGAGATCCTCTACACCGACGCCGAGGGCAACCACCTGGTGCAGGGCACGATCATCGACACCCGCACCAAGTCCGACCTGACCCAGGCGCGCATCGACAAGCTCACCGCGATCGACTTCGCCAGCCTGCCGCTGAAGGACGCGGTGGTCATCAAGCAGGGCACGGGCGCGCGCAAGCTGGTGGTGTTCACCGATCCCAACTGCGGCTACTGCAAGCGCCTGGAGCGCGACCTGCTGGCGCTGAAGGACGTGACCATCTACAACTTCCTGTACCCGATCCTGGGCCCGGATTCGACCGCCAAGTCCAAGGACGTGTGGTGCGCGCGCGACCCGGGCAAGGTCTGGCGCGACTGGATGGTCGACGGCCGCACGCCGGCCAAGGCCGGCAGCGGCTGCGACACCGCGGCGCTGGAGCGCAATGTCGAGCTGGGCCGCAAGTACCGCGTGCAGGGCACGCCGGCGGTGGTCTATGAAGACGGCACGCGCTCGCCGGGCGCGGTGCCGGCCGCGCAGATCGAGCAGCGCCTGGCGGCGGTGGCCAAGAAAGGCTGAGGCCGAGCCCGTGTCAGCGGCTGCCAAGCCGCTGCGGTGACAATCACCGCCATGAGCCACGCCGCCGTCCCGGTCTACCAGGCCCCCGTTTCCGACACCGCCCGATTGCTGGGCCATCTGGGGCTGGCGCCCTTTGTGCTGGGCGCGCTGCTGGTCTGGGTGGTCAATGCCGAAGCCCATCCCTATGCCACGCTGGCGCTGTCGGCCTATGCGGCGAGCATCGTGTCCTTTCTCGGCGGCATCCACTGGGGCCTGGGCTTCCGGCTCAGCGCGCCACCGGCCTCGCTGTTCGTCTGGGGCGTGGTGCCCTCGCTGATCGCCTGGCTGGCGGTGATGATGCCGGCCAGCGCCGGCCTGGTGGTGCACGGCGTGATGCTGCTGGTGTGCTACGCGGTGGACCGCAAGGTCTATCCGGTGCAGGGCCTGCAGCGCTGGCTGACGCTGCGCTTCCGGCTGTCGATGCTGGCGGCGCTGAGCTGCTTCATGGGCGCGGCCGGCACCTGATGCGCTGTGCATGGCGATGATCCACTACCGCGTTGAAGCCGAGGACCTGCGCAGCCACCATTTCCGCGTCACGCTGACGCTGGCCGATCCGGGGCCCTCGCCCACGCTGGAGCTGGCGCTGCCGGTGTGGATTCCCGGCAGCTACCTGGTGCGCGAATTTGCCCGCCATCTGTCGGACCTGCAGGCGCGCCAGGGCCGGCGGCGCCTGGGCGTGCAGCCGCTGGACAAGGCGCGCTGGCAGCTGCAGGGCCTGCAGCCGGGCCGGCCGCTGACGCTGAGCTGGCGCGTCTATGCCTTCGACACCTCGGTGCGCACGGCCTTTCTCGACGAGTGGCGCGGCTTCTTCAACGGCACCGGCCTGCTGCTGCGCGTGGTCGGCCGCGAGGACCAGCCGCACCGCCTGCAGCTGGGCCGGCTGCCGGCCGGCTGGGAGGTGGCCACGGCGATGGCGCCGGCCGCCGACGGCACGCCGCTGGCCTTCGACGCCGCCGACTATCACGAGCTGGTCGACCATCCGTTCGAGCTGGGCAGCTTCTGGCGCGGCCGCTTCGTGGCCCGCGGCGTGCCGCACCAGCTGGTGGTCAGCGGCGCCGCGCCGCGCTTCGACGGCGACCGCCTGCTGGCCGATGTGCAGCGCATCTGCGAGGCGCAGATGGCGCTGTGGCATCCGGATGAAGCGGGGCAGGGCGCCGCGCCGCCGTTCGACCGCTACGTCTTCCTGCTCAATGTCACGGCCGATGGCTACGGCGGCCTGGAGCATCGCCACAGCACGGCCCTGCTGGCCGCGCGCCGCGACCTGCCGGTGCAGGGCGAGCCGGCGGCCAGCGATGCCTATGTGGGCCTGCTGGGCCTGATCAGCCACGAGTATTTCCACACTTGGAACGTCAAGCGGCTGAAGCCGGCCGAATTCCAGCGCCTGGACTACCAGCAGGAAAACTACAGCCAGCTGCTGTGGTTCTTCGAGGGCGTGACCTCGTATTACGACGACCTGATGCTGCGCCGCGCCGGCCTGGTGGATGCGCCGCGCTACCTGAAGCTGCTGGCGCGCAATGTCAATGGCCTGCGTGCCACGCCGGGCCGCCGCGTGCAGAGCGTGGCCGGCGCCAGCCACGACGCCTGGATCAAGTACTACCGGCCCGACGAGAACTCGGCCAATGCCTCGGTCAGCTACTACGTCAAGGGCGCCCTGGTGGCCCTGCTGCTGGACCTGGGCCTGCGCCGCCAGCGCAGCTCGCTGGATGCGCTGCTGCGCCGGCTGTGGCAGGACAGCGCGGCCGGCGGCCCGGCCCCGGGCGACGGCGCCATCACCGAGGCGCAGATCCTCGACGCCACGCGCAGCCTGGGCGGCGAGGCCCTGGCCGCCGAGCTGGCCGCCTGGGTGCATGGCACGGCCGAGCTGCCGCTGGCCCAGCGCCTGGCCGAGGCCGGCATCGACTGGCGCAGCGAGCACGCCGGCCTGGCCGCCTCGCTGGGCCTGAAGCTGGCCGAAAGCCCGCTGACCGGCGTGCAGGTCAAGTCCGTGCTGGAGGGTGGCGCCGCCCAGCGCGCCGGCGTGGCGGCTGGCGACGAGATCCTGGCCGTGGACGGCTGGCGTGTGCGCCGGCTGGACGAGGCCCAGGCCTGGGTCGGCCGCGACCAGCCGTTCGAGCTGCTGCTGGTGCGCGACCAGCGCGTGCTGAGCCGCCGCGTCACGCCGCCGCCCCGCGATGCCGAGGCGGCGCAGAGCGTGGCCCTGGCCCTGGTCGAGCGCCTGCCGCGGGCGCTGGCCCGGCGGCGCCAGGACTGGCTGGATGCCTGAGCTGGCCGGCCCGGGCCCGCAGGGCCGCGGCCAGCGCCTGCTGCTGGGCCTGGGCCTGGTGCTGCTGCACCTGTGGCTGCTGGACGATCTGGCCCGCAGCCGCCTGGGCGAGGGCGCGGGCGAGCGCCCGCCGCCGCGCATCGAGGTGGCCTTTGTGCGCGAGCTGGCGCCGGCCGCACCGTCGGCGGCGGTCGCGCCGGCGCCCGCCGCTGCGCCACCGCCGCGCCTGGCGGCGGTGGCCGACAGCGCCAAGGCGCCGCCGCTGCCACCCAAGCCGGCCTCGGCGCCGTCGCCCGAGCTGCCGGCGCCGGTCCTGGCCGAGGCGCCGCCACCCACGCCACCGCCATTGCCGCCCCCGGCGCCGGTGGAAGTGCAGCCGCGTGCGGCCGTGGTGGCCGCGGCCGAGGCGCCAGCGGCCAGCGTGCCGGCCTCGGTGACGGCCTCGGTAACGGCCGCGGCCTCGGTCCCGGCCGCGGCGTCGGCCATGGCCGCAGCGGAGGCGGCCGTGCCCCAGGTCGACTGGCCGCCGTCGACCCAGCTCAACTTCAGGTTGCTGGGCAATTTCCGCGGCGAGGTGCATGGCAGCGCGCGGGTCGAATGGCTGCGCGAGGGCGGCCGCTACCAGGTGCGCATGGACAGCTCGGCCGGGCCGCTGTTTTCGCGCCGCGCGGTCAGCGAGGGCGAGATCGGCGCCCGCGGCCTGGCGCCGCGGCGCTTCAGTGCCGAGCAGTCGGTGCTGTTCCGCGGCACGCGGCGCTGGGCCATCCAGTTCGGTCCCGAGCGCGTGGTGCTGAGCGATGGCCGCGAGGCCGAGGCCCTGGCCGGCGCGCAGGACGAGGTCAGCCAGTTCGTGCAGCTGACCTGGCTGTTCACCACCCAGCCCGAGCGGCTGCGCGTGGGCCAGTCGGTGGAACTGCCGCTGGCCATCGGCCGGCGCCTGGAGCGCTGGACCTACGACGTGGCCGAGCAGGAGGACCTGCGCCTGCCCTTTGGCGTGCTGCCCACCCACCACCTGAAGCCGCGCCGCCAGGCCGGCGGCGGCGACCTGACGGCCGAGCTGTGGATCGCGCCGTCGCTGCAGTACCTGCCGGTGCGCATCCTGCTGCGCCAGAGCGCCGAGGTCTGGGTCGACCTGCAGCTGGAGCAGGCGCCGCTGCAGGCCCAGACCCAGACCCAGACCCAGACCCAGCCGCCGCGCTGACAGAATCGATCACAACCCCGAGGAGAGCGCATGAGCTACGAGACCATCCTGACCGAACTGCGTGGCGAAGGCAGCCGCCGCACCCTGCTGATCACGCTGAACCGGCCCAAGGCGCTGAACGCGCTGAACGACCAGCTGATGGACGAGCTGGGCGCGGCGCTGAAGGCCGCCGATGCCGATGCCGGCGTGGGCGCCATCGTCATCACCGGCAGCGAGAAGGCCTTTGCCGCCGGCGCCGACATCGGCGTGCTGGCCCAGCACGACTTCATCAAGGCCTATACCAGCGACCTGATCACCCGCAACTGGGAGACGCTGCGCACCATCCGCAAGCCGGTGATCGCCGCGGTGGCGGGCTTTGCGCTGGGCGGCGGCTGCGAGCTGGCGATGATGTGCGACATCGTCATCGCCGCCGACACCGCCAAATTCGGCCAGCCCGAGATCAAGCTGGGCGTGGTGCCGGGCGCCGGCGGCACGCAGCGCCTGCCGCGCGCCGTGGGCAAGGCCAAGGCCATGGACCTGGTGCTGACCGGCCGCATGATGGGCGCCGAGGAGGCCGAGCGTGCCGGCCTGGTCAGCCGCGTGGTGGCGGCCGACAAGCTGCTGGACGAGGCGCTGGAGGCCGCCCAGCTGATCTGCAACCTGGGCACGGCCAGCGTGCTGGCGGCCAAGGAATGCGTGGGCCGCGCCTTCGAGGGCACGCTGGCCGACGGCATCCACTTCGAGCGCCGCATGTTCCATGCGATGTTCGGCACGCCCGACCAGGTGGAAGGCATGGACGCCTTCCTGAACAAGCGCAAGCCGAACTTCGGCTGAGGCTGGCTCGGGCCGGCCGTCAGGGGGTGACCCAGCGGCCGGCGCCGCTGGCGTCGAACTGCGCGCGGCGGTGGCCGTCGGCATGCAGCTCCAGCCAGTCCATGGCCTCGACCCTGGCGAAGACCACGGCAAAGTGCTCGCGGCTGGCGCGGTCGGGGGCTGGTGTCGGCTGGCTCAGCGCCGTGCCGGGCGGCAGCGGCGACAGATAGTCCTGCGCCGCCGGATGCATCTTCAGCCGCGCCCAGCGCGACGACACGCCCAGGCCGCCGGTATCGACCGCGCACTGCAGGCGCAGCCGCAGCTGCCAGCCCAGCGTCGGGCACCACAGCATGGCGCTGGCGCGGGGCTGGGCGCGCAGCTGGGCCAGCTTGGGGGCGCGGCTGTCGCTGTAGAAGACCAGCAGCTGCTCGTCGGCCAGCAACTCGCGCAGCACCACGGTGCGCACCTCGGGCAGCGGTGGCTCGCCCGCGTGCGCCGGCGGAGCCAGCGTGGCCAGGGCCAGGCGGCGCCAGCCGTGCGAGCGGGTGCGTGCGGCCAGGCCCAGCTCATGCCAGCAGGCGGCGCGGACGGCCTCCAGCGCCTCGATGCGCGCGGTCATGCTTGTCTCCGGTGGGGGTCCGGTTCGACGGGCTGGCCCCCGGATCTGCGCGGCGATCTTGCAGGCCGGTGACGCGGCCGGGGTTGATGCGGATCAGGCTTCGCGGCGCAGCGCGGGGAACAGGATCACGTCACGGATGCTGGGCGAATCGGTGATCAGCATCATCAGCCGGTCGATGCCCACGCCGCAGCCGCCGGTGGGCGGCATGCCGTATTCGAGGGCGCGGATGAAGTCGGCGTCGTAGTACATGGCCTCGTCGTCGCCGGCTTCCTTGTTGGCCACCTGGGCCTGGAAGCGCGCGGCCTGGTCCTCGGCATCGTTGAGCTCCGAGAAGCCGTTGCCGAACTCGCGGCCGGTGATGAACAGCTCGAAGCGCTCGGTGATGGCCGGGTTGGTGTCGCTGGCGCGGGCCAGCGGGCTCACCTCGACCGGGTAGTCGATGATGAAGGTGGGCTGCCACAGCTTGTCTTCGACCGCGGCCTCGAACAGGCCGAACTGCAGCTGGGCCAGGCCCCAGTGCTTGGGCGGCTCCTCGCCCAGCTCCTTGAGCCTGGCGTGGATGGCCTCGGCCGAATCGGCCTGCTGCTCGCTCAGGCCGGCATGTGCGACCAGGCTGTCGCGCACGCTCAGGCGGGCGAACGGCTCGTCCAGGTGCACCGGCTTGCCGGCATAGCTGATGCGTGCCGAGCCGGTGGCGGCCACCGCGGCATGGCGCAGCAGCTGCTCGGTGAAGTCCATCAGGTCGTGGTGGTTCCAGTAGGCCGCATAGAACTCCATCATCGTGAATTCGGGGTTGTGCCGAACCGAGATGCCTTCGTTGCGGAAGTTGCGGTTGATCTCGAACACACGCTCGAAGCCGCCGACCACCAGGCGCTTCAGGTACAGCTCGGGCGCGATGCGCAGGAACATCTGCTGGTCCAGCGCGTTGTGGTGGGTGGCGAAGGGCCGCGCATTGGCACCGCCGGGGATGGGGTGCAGCATCGGCGTTTCCACTTCCAGGAAGCCGTGCTCGACCATGAAATTGCGGATCGAGCTGACGGCCTTGCTGCGCGCCACGAAGCGCGTGCGTGCGGCCTCGTCGGTGATCAGGTCCACATAGCGCTGGCGGTACTTCTGCTCCTGGTCGCTCATGCCGTGGAACTTGTCCGGCAGCGGGCGCAGGCTCTTGGTGAGCAGGCGCAGCGTCGTGACCTTGACCGACAGCTCGCCGGTGCGGGTCTTGAACAGCGTACCCTCGGCGCCCAGGATGTCGCCCAGGTCCAGGTGCTTGAACTGCTCGTAGGCCGCGTCGCCCACCGCGTCCTTGCTGACAAACAGCTGCAGGCGGCCGTGGGTTGTGCCGAACGAGCCGTCCTGCACCGTGGCGAAGCTGGCCTTGCCCATCACGCGCTTGAGCATCATGCGGCCGGCCACCGCCACGCTCACGGCCTGGGGCTCCAGCGTCTCGTTGTCGAGTGCGGCGTACTGGGCCTGCAGCTCGGCGGCATGGTGGCGCGGCTTGAAGTCGTTGGGAAAGGCCACGCCGCGCTCGCGGATGGCGGCCAGTTTCTCGCGGCGCTCGGCGATCAGCTTGTTGTCGTCCTGGTGCTGCGGATCGGGATGCGGCGTCGCGGTGGTCATGGTCTTCTGCGGAGGTCGGGGCAAACCCCGAATTGTAGGCGGGGCCTCGGCGATAATCGCCGGTTGGCCATCCGCCCCCCGCCCATGCACCTGCAACACCCCGCCATCACCGACCGCAAGATCCGCCTCGCGCTGGCCGGCTGCGGCCGCATCGCGGCCAACCATTTCGAGGCCGTGGCCCGCCATGCCGACCGGGTGGAACTGGCCGGCGTCTGCGATCCCGATGCTGCGGCGCTCGCCGCGGCCACGCAGCGCAGCGGCGCGCCGGGCTTTGCGCGCTATGCGGATTTCCTCGACGCGATGAAGCGCCCCGCCCACGACGGCGGTGCCGACTGCGTGGTGCTGACCACGCCCAGCGGCCTGCATGCGCGCCAGGTCATCGAAGCCGCCCAGGCCGGCCTGCATGTGATGACCGAAAAGCCCATGGCCACGCGCTGGGCCGACGGCCTGGCCATGGTCAAGGCCTGCGACGAGGCCGGCGTGCGCCTGTTCGTGGTCAAGCAGAACCGCCGCAACCGCACGCTGCAGCTGCTGCGCCAGGCCATCCAGGCCGGGCGCTTCGGCCGCATCTACATGGTCACGGTCAATGTGTTCTGGAGCCGGCCGCAGAGCTACTACGACAGTGCCGCCTGGCGCGGCACCTGGGAGTTCGACGGCGGCGCGTTCATGAACCAGGCCAGCCACTACATCGACCTGCTGGACTGGCTGATCGGCCCGGTGGAAAGCGTGATGGCCTACACCGGCACGCTGGCCCGCCACATCGAGGTGGAAGACACCGGCGTGGCCGCGCTGCGCTGGCGCAATGGCGCGATGGGCTCGGTCAACGTGACCATGCTGACCCACCCGAAGAACTACGAGGGGTCCATCACCATCCTGGGCGAGCACGGCACGGTGCGCGTGGGCGGCGTGGCCGTCAACAAGATCGAGACCTGGGACTTTGCCCAACCGCACGAGATGGACGCGCACATCGACGACGCCAGCTACCAGACCACCAGCGTCTATGGCTTCGGCCATCCGCTGTACTACGACAACGTGATCCGCACGCTGCGCGGCGAGGCCGAGGCCGAGACCGATGGCCGCGAGGGCCTGAAGAGCCTGGAGCTGCTGATCGCGATGTACCGCTCGGCGCGCGACGGCAAGAAGATCAATCTGCCGCTGGAGTATTGACGCCGTGGCCGCGACCACCATCCACCCCAGCGCCATCGTCGACGACGGCGCCCAGCTGGGCGAGGGCTGCCGGGTCTGGCACTGGGTGCACATCTCGGGTGGCGCGCGCATCGGCCGCGGCTGCTCGTTCGGCCAGGGCGTGTACGTCGGCAACGACGTGGCCATCGGCGACAACGTCAAGATCCAGAACAACGTCTCGGTCTATGACGCGGTGACGCTGGAAGACGATGTGTTCTGCGGCCCCAGCATGGTGTTCACCAATGTGCACAACCCGCGCAGCGCGGTGGTGCGCAAGAACGAGTACCGGCGCACGCTGGTCAAGCGCGGCGCCACGCTGGGCGCCAACTGCACCATCGTCTGCGGCACGACCATCGGCGAGCATGCCTTCATCGGCGCCGGCGCCGTGGTCAGCCGCGATGTGAAGCCTTTTGCGCTGATGGTTGGCGTGCCGGCGCGCCAGATCGGCTGGATGAGCCGGCATGGCGAGCGGTTGCCTCTGCCGGTCAGCGCCGCGTCGGGCCAGGCCGTTGAAGCCCTTTGCCCCGCCACCGGCGAACGCTACCGCCTGGAGCACAACCAGGTCGAGGTCATGACATGCAATTCACCGACCTGAAGACCCAGTACAGCGCGCTGAAGACCAGCATCGACGCACGCATCCAGCGTGTGCTCGACCATGGCCAGTACATCATGGGCCCCGAGGTGGCCGAGCTGGAGGCGGCGCTGGCCGCGCACTGCGGCGCGCCGCATGCCGTCACCGTGGCCAGCGGCACCGAGGCCCTGCTGATCGCGCTGATGGCCATAGCCCTGAAGCCCGGCGACGAGGTCATCACCACGCCCTTCACCTTTGCCGCCACGGCCGAGGTCATTGCGCTGCTGGGCGGCGTGCCGGTGTATGCGGACATCGAGCCCGACACCTGCAACATCGACGCCTCGCTGATCGAGGCCGCCATCACGCCGCGCACCCGCGCCATCATGCCGGTCAGCCTGTACGGCCAGGTGGCCGACATGGACGCGATCAATGCCGTGGCCGAGCGCCATGGCCTGGTGGTGATCGAGGATGCGGCGCAGAGCTTCGGCGCCACCTACCAGGGCCGCAAGAGCTGCAATGTCAGCAGCATCGCCGCCACCAGCTTCTTCCCGAGCAAGCCGCTGGGCTGCTATGGCGACGGCGGCGCGCTGTTCACCAGCGATGCGGCCATCGCCCAGGCGGCGCGCGAGATCCGCGTGCATGGCCAGAGCGGGCGCTACCAGCACACGCGCATCGGCGTGGGCGGGCGCATGGACACGCTGCAGTGCGCGGTGGTGCTGGGCAAGCTGGAGCGCTTCGACTGGGAGATCGCACGCCGGCTGGAACTGGGCGAGCGCTATGGCCGGCTGATCCGCGCCAGTGGCGCGCCGGTGCAGCTGCTGGCTGTGCGGCCCGACCGTGACTGCGTCTGGGCCCAGTACACGGTGCTGGTCGATCACCGAGCCCGCTTGCAGGCGGCGTTGAAGGAGGCCGGCATCCCCACCGCCGTGCACTACCCCCGGCCGCTGCACCACCAGCCGGCCTTTGCGCAGGGCCATGATGCGGCCGCCCATCCGCACAGCATCGCCGCGTCGCAGCGCGTGCTGAGCCTGCCGATGAGCGCCGACCTGGACGAGGCCGACCAGGAGCGTGTGGTCGCCGCGCTGGCCGCGGCCCTGGCCTGAGCGGCACCGACCGCTGAAGCCGACGATGCGCCGTGCCGTGCTCACGCTGCTGGCCGGTGGCGCCTTGGCCCAGGCCCTGCCGCTGGCCCTGGGGCCCTGGCTGACGCGGCTGTACACGCCGGCCGAGTTCGGCATCGCCCATGTGTTTGCCGCCGCCGCCGCCAACGTGGCCGTGGTGGCCTGTGCGCGCTACGAGTTCGCGCTGCCGATGGCGCGCGACGAGGACGAGGCCGCCGCGCTGCGCTCGCTGTGCCGGCGCGTGCTGGCCGCGGTGGTGCTGTTGTCGGCGCTGGCCGGCCTGGCCTGGGCCTGGGCCGTGGCCGCCGTCTGGCCGCTGTGGCTGCCGCTGGCCGTGGGCGCGCTGGGCGCGCTGTCGCTGGCCACGCTGTCGGCCACGCGGGCCCAGCGCTTTGCGCCGCTGGCCTGGGCGCGGGTGCTGCAGCATGGTGGCGGCGCCGTGCTGCAGGTGCTGGCCGGGCTGGCGCACGCCGGTGTGCAGGGGCTGATCGTGGCGCCCATCGCCGCCGCGGCCACGGCCTGGGCCCTGCTGCGGCGCGGCGCGGCGCCGCAGAGCCGCACGGTCCAGCCCGACTGGCGCAGCGCCGCGCGCCGCCACCGCGACTATCCGCTGCTGAACACGCCGCATGCCTTTCTGGGCGCGCTGCAGGATACGCTGGCCGTGGCCTTGATCGCCAGCCAGCTGGGTGCGGCCGCGGCCGGTGCCTGGGGTCTGGCGCTGCGCTATCTGAAGGCCCCGGCCACGCTGGTGGGCGGCGCCGTGTCCCAGGCCCTGCATCCGCGCCTGGCCCAGGCCGGCCGCACGGCCGAGGGCCGGCGCCTGGTGGTGCGCACCATGGGCCTGCTGGCGCTGATCGCCGCGCCGCTGGTGGGCCTGCTGTGGTGGCTGGCGCCGCCGCTGTTTGCCTGGGCCTTTGGCGCGCAATGGCTGGAGGCCGGCGAGCTGGCCCGCGCGCTGGCGCTGTACATCGGCCTGCATTTCGTGGCCTCGCCGCTGGGCGTGGTGACGCTGGCCTGGGATGCCCAGGCCTGGGCGCTGAAGCTGGCCCTGCTGGGCCAGGGCCTGTTCGTCGCGGCGCTGGCGGCCGGCCTGGCCTGGGACGGCCTGCGTGGCGCCGGCTGGGCGGTGTCGCTGGCCATGGCCGTGTACTTTGGCTGGTACTTCCTCAAGCTGGCCACCTGGCCGGTGGTCGAGCCTGCTGAACCTGTCACGGGGGTGGCATGAGCCTGGCCCTGCGCGCCTGGATCAACCGCCTGCGCCGGCGCGTGCTGCATGGGCTGCAGCACCGCGTGCTGTTCGGCGAGCGCTCGCAGGGCCGGCTGCTGGCGCACACGCGCATCGCGCCGTCCACCTGCATCGAGCACGAGGACCGCCTCACGCTGGCCGACCATGTCTACATCGGTCCGTACTGCTTCATCGAGGCCAGCGGCGGCGTGACGGTGGGCGAGGGCGTGCAGATCACCCACCATGTGAGCATCGTCACCCACAGTTCGCACCGTGCGCAGCGCCTGCTGGGCCGGGCCTATGTGGGCTGGCAGGGGCCGCGGCCGGGCTGGATCGCCGCGCCGGTGGCCATCGGCCCCTGGTGCTTCATCGGCCCGCACAGCCTGCTGGAGGCCGGCACGACGCTGGGCCGCGGCTGCATCGTGCGCGCCGGCAGCGTGCTGCGAGGCGACTATCCCGAGTTCAGCATCATTGCCGGCAATCCGGCCGTGGTGCTGGGCGACAGCCGCGAGGCCGACGCGCGCTGGCTGGCCCAGCAACCGGCGCTGCGCGCCCACTATGCCGTGGAAGGCGAGCGATGAAGCTGGTGCTGCTGGGCGATGGCGAAAGCCCGCACCTGCTGAAGTGGGCGCGCGCGCTGGCGCCCGAGGTGGAACTGTGGGCCTGCTCGTCGCGTGGCTTCATGGCCGGCTTTGACGAGCTGGTGCCGCCGGCGCGCCGCCTGGCCCTGGGCACGGCGCCGCAGTTCCAGGGCGGCAATGTGGGTCTGCTGGGCCAGCTGCCACGGCTGGCCAGGTGGCTCAAGCAGGTGCGGCCCGACTGGATCCATGCCCATTACCTGACCTCGCACGGCACGCTGGCCTGGCTGGCCACGCGCATGCTGGGGGCGCCGGGGCGCATCGCCGGCTCGGCCTGGGGCTCGGACATCCTGGTCACGCCCGAGCGCGGGCCGCTGTGGCGCTGGGTCACGCGCCAGGTGCTGGCGGCCTGCGCCATCAGCACCAGCGACTCACAGTACATGGCCTGGCGCATGCGGGCCCTGGGCGCGGGCGAGGTGATGGTGTTTCCGTTCGGCCTGGAGAGCCTGCCCGCGCCCACGCCGCCGGACAGCAAGTTCTCGCACCTGTTCTTCGCCAACCGCGGCCTGGAGCCCATCTACGCGCCCGAGCGCGTGATGCAGGTGTTTGCCGCCATCGCCGCCGAATGGACCGATGCCGAACTGGTGGTGGCCAACACCGGCTCGCAGCAGGCGGGCATGAAGCGCCTGGCGGCCCAGGCCGGCCTGGCGCATTGCGTGCGCTTCGTCGGCCGGCTCGATGCCGCCGAGCAGGCGCGCTGGTACAGCCGCGCGCGCTGGTATCTGAGCCTGCCACGCAGCGATTCGGTGTCGGTGTCGGTGCTGGAGGCCATGGCCTACGGCTGCATCCCGCTGCTGTCGGACCTGCCGGCCAACCACGAGCTGGTGCGCAGCGGCGACAACGGCCTGGTGCTGCCCGATGCGCAGGTGCCGGGCACGGCGGTGCTGGAGCCGCTGGCCCAGCGCGCCCAGGCCATTGCCGAGGCCAACCATGCCTGGGTGGCCGAAAACGCCATGTTCGGCCCCAGCGTGGCCGAGTTCCTGGAGCGCTTGCGCGAGATCCAGGCCGGCCGCAAGCGCCGCGTGCGCATGAGCACGCCCCAGCCCGCGGTGGTTGTCGAGCAGCCGCCTGCCACGGCGCCCGGGCCATGAACCTGCTGCTGATCAACCACTATGCCGGCCACCCGGGCCTGGGCATGGAGTTCCGGCCCTATTACCTGGCGCGCGAATGGGTGCGCGCCGGCCACCCGGTGCAGATCGTTGCCGCCGACTTCTCGCATGTGCGGGCGCGCCAGCCGCAGGCCGGCGACGAGCTGATCGACGGCATCCACTACCGCTGGCTGGCCACGCCGCCCTACCAGGGCAATGGCCTGGGTCGGGTCTGGAACATCTGGCGCTTTCTGTCGCAGCTGTGGGCCCAGACCGACGCGCTGCTGCAGCGCTGCAGGCCCGATGTGGTGATAGCGAGCAGCACCTATCCGATGGACATCTGGGTGGCGCGCCACATCGCCCGGCGTGCTGGCGCGCGCCTGGTCTACGAGGTGCACGACCTGTGGCCGTTGAGCCCGATCGAGCTGAGCGGCATGTCGCCGCGCCATCCCTTCATCCGCCTGTGCCAGGCCGCCGAGGATGCCGGCTACCGCGATGCCGACGTGGTGGTGAGCATGCTGCCCAAGGTGCACCAGCACATGGCCGCCCATGGCCTGGACCTGCGCAAGCTGGTGATCGTGCCCAATGGCATCACGCTGGACGAGTGGCAGGGCGAGCCGCCACCGTTGCGCGAGGACGTGGCCGCGGCGCTGGCCCTGCAGCGCGCGGCCGGCCGGGTGATCGTCGGCTATGCCGGATCGATGGGCCTGCCGAATGCGCTGGACGTGCTGGTGGATGCCGCCCAGCGGCTGCAGGACAGCCCCATCGCCATCGTGATGGTCGGCGACGGCCATGAGCGCGAGCGCCTGGCGCAGCGCATCGCCGCGCTGGGCCTGCGCCATGTCAGCCTGCTGCCGCCCATTCCCAAGGCCCAGGTGCCGGCCTTTCTGGCGCGCGTGGACATCGCCTACATCGGCTGGCAGCGTGTGCCCATCTACCGCTTCGGCATCGCGCCGAACAAGCTGATGGATTACATGATGGCCGGCTGCACCGTGCTGCACAGCGTGGAAGCGGGCAACGACCCGGTGGCCGAAAGCGGCTGCGGCCTGACCGTGGCGCCGCAGGACCCCGAGGCCGTGGCCCAGGGCCTGCTGCGCCTGGCGGCGCTGTCCTCGGCCGAGCGCCGGGCGCTGGGCGAGCGTGGCCGGGCCTTTGTGCTGGCCGAGCACACCTATCCGGTGCTGGCGCGGCGCTTCATCGAGGCCTTGCAGCGATGAGCGCATCGCCCCCCGAGCCGCCCGCGGCCGCCGAAGCCCGGGCCGTGGCCCAGCGCTATGCCCGCCGTGCCGCGCCCGGCCGCTACAGCTTGCTGCAGCCCGACGTCTGGCAGACCGTGCAGGAGCGCCAGCGCGCCATGCTGCGCCTGCTGGTGGCTGAAGGGCTGACTGACCTGCCGCGGCTGCGCGTGCTGGAGGTGGGCTGCGGCGCCGGCGGCAACCTGCTGGAGCTGCTGCGCCTGGGCTGTGCGCCCGAGCACCTGGCCGGCATCGAGCTGCTGCCCGAGCGCCTGGCCCAGGCACGGCGCGTGCTGCCGGCGGCCGTGGCCCTGCATGCCGGCGATGCCACCACGCTGGACCTGCCGGCCGGCGGCCAGGACATCGTGTTGCAGAGCACGGTGTTCAGCTCGCTGCTGGACGACGCCTTCCAGCAGCGCCTGGCCGACATCATGTGGCGCTGGGTGGCGCCCGGCGGCGGCGTGCTGTGGTACGACTTCACCGTCGACAATCCGCGCAACCCCGATGTGCGCGGCGTGCCGCTGGCGCGCATCGCCCGGCTGTTTCCGCAGGCGCGCATCAGCCATCGCCGGGTCACGCTGGCGCCGCCGCTGGCGCGGTGGCTGTGCCCCATCCACCCGGGGCTGTACACCCTGTTCAATACCGTGCCGCTGCTGCGCACGCACCTGCTGGCCTGGCTGGCCAAACCTGCACCATGAGCGAACCCGAATCCCTTCCCTTCCTGCCGTTTGCGCTGCCCGAGATCGGCGACGAGGAGATCGCCGAGGTCGTCGACACGCTCAAGAGCGGCTGGGTCACCACCGGCCCCAAGGCCAAGCGCTTCGAGGCCGACTTCGCCGCCTTCCTGGCCGCGGCCAGCGGCGAAGACCCGGCCGGCCTGCACTGCATCGCCGTCAACTCGGCCACCGCCGGCCTGCACCTGGCGCTGGAGGCCATCGGCATCGGCCCCGGCGACGAGGTCATCACCACCACCCACACCTTCACCGCCACCGCCGAGGTGGTGCGCTACCTGGGTGCCGACGTGAAGCTGGTGGACATAGACCCGGCCACGCTGAACATCGATCCCGCCCTGATCGAGGCGGCGATCACGCCCAAGACGAAGGCCATCCTGCCGGTGCACTATGCCGGCCTGGCCGCGGACATGCCGGCCATCCTGGCCATCGCCCGGAAGCATGGCCTGAAGGTGGTGGAAGACGCCGCCCATGCCCTGCCCACCACGGTGGGCGGCCGCCTGGTGGGCACGCTGGACAGCGATGCCACGGTGTTCAGCTTCTATGCCAACAAGACCATCACCACCGGCGAAGGCGGCATGCTGGTCACGCGCGACGCGGCCCTGGCCAACCGCGCCAAGGTGATGCGCCTGCACGGCATGAGCCGCGATGCCTTCGACCGCTTCACCGCCACCGTGCCCAGCTGGTACTACGAGATCGTGGCGCCGGGCTTCAAGTACAACCTGACCGACATCGCAGCGGCCCTGGGCATCCACCAGCTGAAGAAGGCGCGCGCCTTCCAGCAGCGGCGGGCGGCGATCGCGGCGCGCTACAACGCGGCCTTTGCCGACCTGCCGGTGCTGCTGGCGCCCGAGCCGCCGGCCGGCGAGCAGCATGCCTGGCACCTGTACGTGCTGCGCCTGGCCGACGGCGCGCCGCTGGAGCGCAATGCGCTGATCGAGCGCCTGTATGCGCTGGGCATAGGCTGCAGCGTGCACTACATCCCGCTGCACCTGCAGCCCTACTGGCGCGAGCGCTACAGCCTGCAGGCCGGCGACTTCCCGGCCAGCCAGCGGGCCTACGAGCGCATGCTGAGCCTGCCGCTGTACACGCGCATGGGCGATGCCGATGTCGAGCGGGTGATTGCCGCGGTGCGCGGCCTGCTGGCGTCGGACTGATACGCCACCGGCATGGCCAAGCGACTGTTCGATCTGCTGGGGGCCGCGTTGGCCCTGCTGCTGCTGGCGCCGCTGCTGCTGGCGGTGGCGGTGTGGATCAAGCTGGACTCGCCGGGGCCGGTGTTCTTCCGCCAGCAGCGCGTGGGCCGCGGCGGCGTGCCGTTCGGCATCCACAAGTTCCGCACCATGCGCGTGGATGCGCCGGCGCTGGGGCCGCAGGTGACGGTGGGCCACGACCCGCGCATCACCCGTGCCGGCCACTGGCTGCGCCACCACCGCATCGACGAGCTGCCACAGTTCATCGACGTGCTGCAGGGCACGATGAGCCTGGTCGGCCCACGCCCCGAGGTGCCGCGCTTCGTCGCCCACTATCCGCCGGCGCTGGCTGAAACCGTGCTGGCCGTGCGGCCCGGCATCACCGACCCGGCCTCGCTGGCCGGCCTGGACGAGGCGGCCCAGCTGGCCGCCGCCGCCGACCCCGAGCGCGAATACATCCAGCACATCCTGCCGGCCAAGCTGGCGCTGCAGGCCGACTATGCGCGCCGCGCCACGCTGGCCAGCGACCTGGGCGTGCTGTGGCGCACGCTGCGGGTGTTGCTGGCGCGATGAACCGGGCCGACTTCACAACTTTGAGACAATCCGGCGCTCAATAGCGACGCCAACCCCGACCTTCATGAAGACTGCATTGATCACCGGTGTGACCGGCCAAGATGGTGCCTACCTGGCCGAACTGCTGCTGGAAAAAGGCTACGAGGTGCACGGCATCAAGCGCCGGGCGAGCCTGTTCAACACCGATCGCATCGATCACCTGTACCAGGATCCGCACGAGAAGAACCCGCGCTTCAAGCTGCACTACGGCGATCTGACCGACAGCACCAACCTGATCCGCATCGTGCAGGAAGTGCAGCCCGACGAGATCTACAACCTGGGCGCCATGAGCCATGTGGCGGTGAGCTTCGAGCAGCCCGAGTACGCGGCCGATGCCGACGGCATCGGCACGCTGCGCCTGCTGGAGGCCATCCGCATCCTGGGCCTGGCGAAGAAGACCCGCTTCTACCAGGCCAGCACCAGCGAGCTGTACGGCCTGGTGCAGGAGATCCCGCAGAAGGAAACCACGCCGTTCTACCCGCGCAGCCCGTATGCGGTGGCCAAGATGTATGCCTACTGGATCACGGTGAACTACCGCGAGGCCTATGGCATGTATGCCTGCAACGGCATCCTGTTCAACCACGAGAGCCCGCTGCGCGGCGAGACCTTCGTCACCCGCAAGATCACCCGGGCCATCGCACGCATCGCACTCGGCCTGCAGGACTGCCTGTACCTGGGCAACCTGAGCGCGCTGCGCGACTGGGGCCATGCCCGCGACTATGTGCGCATGCAGTGGATGATGCTGCAGCAGGACAGCGCCGAGGACTTCGTCATCGCCACCGGTGTGCAGTACAGCGTGCGCCAGTTCGTCGAGCGCGCCGCCGCCGAACTGGGCGTCACGCTGGCCTTCAGCGGCGAGGGCGAGGCCGAGATCGGCACCGTCGTCCGGGTCGATGGCGACAAGGCCAAGTGCAAGGTGGGCGACGTGATCGTGCGCGTGGACCCGCGCTACTTCCGTCCCACCGAGGTGGAGACGCTGCTGGGCGACCCGACCAAGGCGCGCGAGAAGCTGGGCTGGACGCCCACGACCACCTTCGCCGAACTGGTCCAGGAGATGGTCGAGGCCGACTACACCGCGGCGCGGCGCGACAGCCTGGTCAAGCTGGCCGGCTTCCAGGCCTACGACTACAACGAATGAGGACGCAGGCCATGCAGCGCGACGCCCGCATCTACGTGGCCGGCCATCGGGGCCTGGTGGGCAGCGCCATCGTGCGCCGCCTGCAGGCCGCCGGCCACACGCAGATCCTGCAACGCACCCATGCCGAGCTGGACCTGACCGACGAGGCGGCCACGCGGGCCTTCTTCGCCGCCGAGAAGCCGGACTATGTGTTCCTGGCCGCGGCCAAGGTGGGTGGCATCGTCGCCAACAACAGCTTTCCGGCCGAGTTCATCCGCGACAACCTGGCCATCCAGACCAACGTCATCCACTCGGCCTACCTGGCCGGCGTGAAGCGGCTGATGTTCCTGGGCAGCAGCTGCATCTATCCCAAGCTGGCGCCGCAGCCGATGAAGGAGAGCTGCCTGCTGACCGGTCCGCTGGAGCCCACCAACCGGCCGTATGCGCTGGCCAAGATCGCCGGCATCGAGATGTGCTGGAGCTACAACCGGCAGTACGGCACGCGCTACCTGGCGGCCATGCCGACCAATCTGTATGGCCCGGGCGACAACTACCACCCGACCAACAGCCACGTCATCCCGGCGCTGCTGCGCAAGTTCCACGAGGCCAAGCTGGCCGGCGCGCCCAGCGTCACCGTCTGGGGCACCGGCACGCCGCGCCGCGAGTTCCTGTACAGCGACGACATGGCCGATGCCTGCGTGCACCTGATGGGGCTGGACGACGAGCGCTATGGCGCGCTGCTGGGCAGCGACGAGAGCGTGACTGGCCGTTTCGAGCCGCCGCTGGTGAACATCGGCGTGGGCCACGACGTGACCATCGCCGAGCTGGCCGCGCTGGTGCGGCAGGTGGTGGGTTACCAGGGCGACATCGTCTACGACAGCAGCAAGCCCGACGGCACGCCGCGCAAGCTGATGGATGTCTCGCTGCTGGCCGCCGCCGGATGGACCGCGCGCACCGCCCTGGACGACGGTCTGCGCACGGCCTACCGGGAATTCGTGGCCTCCGCGGCCTGAACCCAGCCTGTGCCCAAGCCCTGATGCCGGACCTTGATCGTCACCGGTCTGCGCAGATCGCATCGCCCACCGTCTGGCACCGGCTGGACCGCTTCCTGGCCCGGCTGCGCCCGCACCGCGAGCACCTGTCGCTGGCCATCGACAGCGCCATCGTCGCGCTGGCCTGGAACATCACCTACCTGTTCCGGCTGGGCTTCGAGCGCTGGCTCAGCGCCCGGCCCGGCTACGACGGCTGGGTGCTGCTGGGCATCACCGCCACCTATGCGCTGGCCTTCAGGCTGGCGCGCACGCCGCAGGCCATGTGGCGCTTCTCGGGCTTTGGCGAGATCCAGCGCATCGCCGTGGCCTGCGTCGCGGCCGGCCTGGTCAGCGCGGTGCTGGTGCTGATGGCCCAGCTCAGCGCCGTGCCGCGCGCGGTGCTGGCCTTGCATCCCTTTGTCGCGCTGATGGGCCTGGCCCTGATCCGCCTGGCCTTTCGCGCGGTCTACGAGCATGCCCGCCACCGCATCACCGGCAGCGACCAGGAGATCCGCCGCGCCATCGTGATGGGCGCGGGCGAGGCGGCGCGGCGCCTGCTCGCCGGCATCCACCGCCAGGGCTGGATCGTGCTGGGCCTGCTGGACGACGACGCGGCCAAGCAGGGCGCGCGCATCGCCGGCCTGCCGGTGCTGGGGCCGCTGGACGCCATCGCCGACAAGGGCGTGCGTGGTGCCGCCACCCATGTCATCGTGGCCATGCCGGCGGCCACGCCGGCGCAGCGCCGGCGTGCGCTGGAACTGGCCGCGCCCACCGGCCTGCCGGTGTTGACCGTGCCCTCGCCCGACGAGCTGCGCGAAGCCGGTGCCAGCGATGGCCGCAGCCCCATCGAGCGCGTGCGCGACATCGAGCCCGAGGACCTGCTGGGCCGCGAGCCGGTGCAACTCGACGAGGCCGGCATCGCCGAGGTGCTGCGCGGCACCACCGTGCTGATCACCGGCGCCGGCGGCAGCATCGGCAGCGAGCTGTGCCGCCAGGTGGCGCGCTACCAGCCGGCGCGCATCGTGCTGTACGAGCTGAGCGAGTTCAACCTCTACAGCATCGAGCAGGAGCTGACCGAGCGCTTTCCAGCCATCGCGCTGACGCGCCTGATCGGCGATGTCAAGGATCTCGCGCATCTGCGCGCCACCTTCCAGAAGTGGCGGCCGGCCGTGGTCTTCCATGCCGCGGCCTTCAAGCATGTGCCGCTGATGGAGGAGGACGACAACGCCCTGGCCGCGCTGCGCAACAACACCCTCGGCACCTATCACGCAGCCTTGGCGGCCGCCGAGGCCGGCACCGGCCGCTTCGTGCTGATCAGCACCGACAAGGCGGTGAACCCGACCAATGTGATGGGCGCCACCAAGCGTGCGGCCGAGATGGTGGTCAGCATGATGGCCGCCGAGCATCCGGGCACGCGCTTCATGGCCGTGCGCTTCGGCAATGTGCTGGGCTCCAGCGGCAGCGTGATTCCCAAGTTCAAGGAGCAGATCGCCCGGGGCGGGCCGGTCACGGTCACCCACCCGGACATCATCCGCTACTTCATGACCATCCCCGAGGCCGCCCGCCTGGTGCTGCAGGCCGCCGCCATCGGCGAGAGCGGCCAGGTGCTGGTGCTGGACATGGGCGAGCCGGTGCGCATCGTCGACCTGGCGCGGGATCTGATCCGGCTGTCGGGGCACACGCTGGAGGAAATCCCGATCGTGTTCTCGGGGCTGAGGCCGGGGGAGAAGTTGTTCGAGGAGCTGCTGGCTGACACTGACGACACGTTACCGACAGCGGTTGCGCGCTTGCGAGTGGCGCAAATTGTTCCCGTTGCAGCCCCTGATGTACGGGCGCTCCTCAAGTGGGGCGCAGACACGTCGGTTGAGCGCATGCCGCACGCGGTACGAGTTCACCTCAGGCGGCTCGTGACCGAGTTCTGTCTCCCATGAGCGATGCGTGCCTTCGTCAAGCCCCCGTGGCTCTTCTGTGGTCAGGAATGCGGGCGTCCCTTGGATGAAGCGGCGCACCTCCGGAGTGCGCCGTGGGTCAACCGGATATCATCGGAAGCACGGCGGTAGATCAACCTCGCTGATCGTTGATGGGTGACTGCTTACATTGATCGGCGTGTCCAAGACCGTCGCCAGGTGATCTCCCGGGGAGCCTCAGGCAACTCGGCATCGAGCTTGCCGTTCAGGTCGTTGGGGTTGGGTGCATCTTTGCAGATGCTTTCATCCGTTGACGAGTCTATGTGCAGCCACGAGCGGCCCCATGGGCTCCCGAGCTACCGTAAAATCTTTGCTGCGCCGCAGCAATCGTGCGGTGTATTGATTTGTGGCGAGTGCTGCAGCGGCCGTACTCAGTCATGCGTATTGGGAAGGACAATCAATGTATCTACCTGAGACCCAGCAGTTCGCGGTCAAGTTGCAGGCGTCAAAGTCCGCTCTTGGCGGAGGCGGCGTGGAAGATGAGCGCGTTCGTGCGCCGTCTTGGCTGTTGTTGGGCCTCAAGCGGGTGTTTGATCTCGCGAGCGTTGTTGTGATCCTCGGTCTTTTCTGGTGGGTGATGATCATCGTTGCGGTGTTGATCAAGCTCACCAGCCCGGGGCCATTGGTGTTTGGCCATCGCCGAGTCGGCCGATCGGGCCGACAGTTCATGTGTTACAAGTTCCGCTCGATGGTGACCAATTCTCAAGAAGTTCTGAGCGAACTGCTTGAGCGCGATCCTGAGGCGAGGGCGGAGTGGGCGCGGGACTTCAAACTCAAGAACGACCCGCGTGTGACCAGAATTGGCCGGTTCATCCGCAAGACCAGCCTGGACGAACTTCCCCAGTTGTGGAATGTGTTGGTAGGGGACATGAGCATCGTCGGTCCTCGGCCTGTCGTGCGCAAGGAACTGGCACTCCACTACGGGCCAGCGGGTCGTCGACACTACCTGAGTGTTCGTCCCGGACTGACGGGGTTGTGGCAAGTGGGCGGGCGGAATGATATGAACTATTCAGAGCGCGTCGCACTGGATAAGCGCTACGTCCAGACTTGGACAGTTTTTGGTGATTTTTGGATTGTCATGAGGACGGTCGGCGTGATGTTCGGCAAGCGCGGCGCCTACTGAGCATTGCTGTCATCATATTGAGTCAGGGTCGCATTGACTGGCTTGACGGCTTCGGAGATCCGGGCCGCTTGACACTGAATCAGGTGCCATCCTGATCGTCTGCAGGCCGAAGATCCTGCGAGCAGCCCTGCTGCGCGACCGGACTGCTTCGCAGTGCAGCCCTGGGAGTCATTTGCGCAGCCCACCGGTGCCTGCGCTGATGGAACCGGGACGTCGCACCTGCGAGTTCTCCTTGCGGTCTGGGACTGGGCGCTGCTCATGCCGATGGATGGCTTCGCGGCTTCCCGTGTGCCCTGTGGCTAGATGCCGTGTGCGGCTCTTGTGAGTCAAACCGACGAACCATCAGGTGTTGTCCGGGTCTGTCGCGTCGATGCGATCCAAGTCTGACAACGGACGACCGTTCGCTGATATGCAAACCGTCCGCAAGAGCTCGCGGCACGCTCTGGGGACACAATCGGTGGCTGAGCGGACTCGGTGCAGCCGTTGGACCTGCTCCGTTTCGTGCTCCTGACGACTTCTGAATGGAATCTCATGTCCCCCATCGAACTTGACTTCGTTCGGTCCGCGAGCGTCTTTGACTCGACAGTGTTTCCGAATGCGCAGGTGATGCCTTGGCTGCGCGCACGCCGTGCCGCCGTGGCGACCACGGTGACCCAGTTGCCCCTCGATGCCCTGCGCAACTGGGGTCGTGATGCATCGTCCGCGAATGTTGTGCATGCCAGTGGCAAGTTTTTTGCCATCGAAGGTATCCGTGTCAGCACCGACTGGGGCCATGTCCGCAGTTGGGATCAACCGATCATCAACCAAGCAGAAATCGGCTACCTGGGCTTCATGGCGAAGAAGTTCGACGGCATCCTGCACGTGCTGGTGCAGGCCAAGATCGAGCCGGGAAACATCAATGTGGTCCAGATTTCCCCGACCCTCCAGGCGACCAAGAGCAACTACACCCAGGTTCACCAAGGCAAGCGCCCACGACTTCTCGAGTACTTCAACGGCGAGAAGTCGGTGAAACTGCTGCTGGACCAGTTGCAATCGGAGCAGGGTGCGCGATTCCTCCGCAAGCGCAATCGCAACATCATCATCGAGATCCCTGTCGACGAGCACATCGAAGAGCATCCCGACTTCATCTGGCTCACCATTGGTCAGATCAAGCGGCTGCTGCGGGAGGATAACGTGGTCAATATGGACACCCGTACGGTCCTGTCCGGGATTGGCTACGGCGCATATTCCGCCCAGACGATGGAGGGGGTCTTTGCCTTGGCACCTTCCGGCCGGCAACGGCGGTTGATGCTGAGTTCGGCCTTGGTGGAGGAGCGGTCCTTTCACGACTTTCGCACCATCATCTCTTGGATCACGCAACTGAAGTCCCGCTATGAACTCTCAGTCGACCGTGTTCCGTTGAATTCGATTGCGCAGTGGCACGAAATTCAAGGTGAGATTCGCCGAGAAGACGGGAAGTACTTTTCGGTGATCGGTGTGCGGGTCGAGATCGAAAACCGGGAAGTGGTCAGTTGGGACCAGCCCATGATCCGGCCGGCGCAAGAGGGCTTGATGGCCTTCATTGTTCGACCCATCGATGGGATATATCACTTTCTGGTCCAGGCCAAACTTGAGGCTGGGAACTTCGACATCATCGAACTGGCCCCCACGGTGCAATGCCTGACCGGTAACTACCGGACAGGCCAGAACGAGTACTCGGTGCCTTACATAAACGAAGTGCTGTCGGCGCCCCAGGAGAGGATCCTCCTGTCCTCGATGCAAAGCGAGGAGGGGGGGAGATTCTTCCGCGAGCAGAATCGGAACATGATCGTCGAGGTCGGCGATGAGTTTCCGGTGGATGATGTGAGCGAGAACTATTGTTGGATGACGTTGAATCAGATGTTGCGATTGATTGAGTTCAATAATTATCTCAATATCGCTGCACGCAGTCTGATTTCTGCCATCTCCTTCGATTGAGCGTCACATGAGTCGACCTGTACGCATTGGTATTCTCGGTTGCGCAAAGATTGCTCGCCGCTCGATGGCACCGGCGATCCATGCTTTGCCAGAACTCTTTGACTTGGTCGCCGTGGCCAGTCGTGACAGCGGCAAGGCTGGCGATTTCGCCCAGGAATTCGGATGCGAAGCAGTCGTCGGATATGAAGGTCTGCTCGCACGAGACGACATTGAGGCCTTGTATGTGCCTTTGCCAACAGGTCTTCATCCGTATTGGGTCGGAGCGGCCGTGGCGGCTGGCAAGCACGTGTACGTCGAGAAATCTTTTGCCCCGACCCTGGGTGACACCCAGGTTCTGCTGCAGGCTGCGCGCCAGCATGACGTGGCGGTCATGGAGGGCTATATGTTCCTGTACCACCGACAGCAGGCCCAGGTGAAGGTTTGGCTGGACGAAGGGCGAATCGGTGACCTGCGCCATTTTCACGGTAGCTTTGGCTTTCCGCCGTTGCCAGCTGATGACTTTCGATGGGATGAGGCGGTCGGTGGCGGGGTATTGATGGACGCCGCCGGCTATCCCTTGCGGGCCGCCCGCTTGCTGCTCGGGCATGGTTTCGAGGTGCAGGCAGCCAGCGTGTCGCGCCGTCCCGGCGGGACAACCACTTGGGGCAGTGCCTATCTCAGCGACGGTGCCGGTCTGGGCGCGTCGATTGCGTTCGGATTCGAGAATTTTTATCAGTGCCGTTACGAATTGTGGGGTTCTCTCGGTAAATTGACCGCAGAACGGGCTTATACGCCGGCACCGACTTTCTCGCCGCGCCTGATCCTGGAAACGGCCGATGGCGTGGTGCATCACGTCGTTGATGCGGACAATCACTTTGTCGGTGCTTTACGCGAGTTTTCTGCAGCGATTTCCAACCCGGATCGGCGTATCGTCCACTACCGAGACATCGAGGCGCAGAGTCGATCCTTGGATCGCATCCGCGAGTTGGCCTTTGGTGATTGAAGCGGTGGCCGCGGCAATGAAACGAACAGTCTTCTTTGGAGCTCGAGGTTATCTTGGGCGCCATTTGGTGGCCGCACTACGTGCGTCCGGACATGATGTGGTGGTGCCGACGACAGCAGACGGCGGCCGGCTCGACCTGAGCGACGCGAACTCACTGCGAGAGGTGTCATGGGATGTGCAATCGGTCTACGTCTTTGCGGGGATGACCGGTACCCATGCCTCTTTCGGATCGGCGCTTGACTATGTCCGAGCGAACGAGGTCGTTCTGCTGAACGTGCTGGAGGCCATTCGCCAATCCCCCTTCAGGCCACGGGTCATCTTTCCGTCGTCGCGACTGGTCTACCGTGGTGCCAATCATCCGTTGTCTGAGGATGCCGAACAGGAAGCAAGAACCGTTTACGCGGCCAACAAGATCGCTTGTGAGCGCTACTTGCAGGCTTATGCGTCGGCCCATGGTGTGCCGTATACGATCTACCGTGTGTGCGTACCGTTTGGCAACAGTCAGGGCACCGAGTACTCGTTCGGGACGATGGGTAACTTCATCGGGCAGGCACGCCGGACCGGGCAGATCCGCCTATTCGGTGATGGCTCCGTGCGCCGCAGCTTCACGCATGTGGACGACTTGTGCCGAATGGTGATCGCTGGCGCAGTGCATCCTGGAGCGGAGAACGGGGTGTTCAATGTTCCCGGTGAAGACCTCAGTTTGCTGGAAGCCGCCGGCTGTGTAGCTCACCGCCTGGTGGCCACAATCACGACCGGTCCGTGGCCCGCAGCGGATCTGCGCATCGAGTCGGGTAGCACAGTGTTCGATGGCGCCCGGTTGACGACTTTGCTGGGTGATGCGCTGACGCAGCGCGTTGCGACATGGGCCAGTGCGATCCCGGTGGAAGTGAGCTGACCGAGGCATGAAAGCCGATCAGGACCGCAACCGCCTTCTGCGGCGTGCGGTGCTCACGAGTCTGTCGGGAAAGGGGATTTCAGTCGCAACCCAGCTGCTGGCCATCCCTTTGGCTGTGGTTGCACTGGGTCTGGACCGGTACGGCGCCTATGCCATGTTGGCAGCCATCCTGATGTGGGTGAGCAATGCATCAACCGTCGTCGCTGGCGCCCTGACATTGCAGTTGGTTCCCGCCCACGCCGATCGGGACGTTGAAGCCGAAGCGAGGTTGTTCTCGACAGCGTTCTACTTCGCTCTGGCCTTGGCGGTCGCGGTTGTTGCAGTCTTGGCGGGCGCGTTATACCTGTTCGACCTGGGGAGGATATTTGGCGTGTCCAGCATTCCGCTGGTACGCGAACTCGGTGTTGCATCGGGGCTTATGCTGTTGCTGATCCCGCTGAACATTCTTTTCAGCCTCGCCGAGGCAGCCCAGGCTGGATATCAACGCCAGTACGTGACGAATGCGTTGCAGATCGTGGCCAACATTGGCACCTTGCTGATGCTGCTCTTGGTGGTGCGCTGGACTCCCAGTGTGCCCGCGATGGTGCTTGCAATGTTCGGCCCTCTCACGCTGGTGAGGGTGGTCAACTTCGGGATGCTCATGCGCGGGGGCCGCCATCTCTGGCCGCGATGGTCGCACTGTAGCGGCCCTACCCTGCGCGATCTGATGAGGATGGGAGCAGCCTTCGGACTGATGCAGGTCGGCACCTTCCTGTTCCTGCAGTTCCCGACCTTCTACGTGGGCCGAGAGGTCGGACTGCACGAGGCGGCCTACCTCACGACGATGATGCTGGTCATCAATATCTTCGGCAGCCTCCTGGTCATCTTCACCCAGCCGCTCACGCCGGCATTGCGCGATGCCATGACGCGCGGCAATCCAGACTGGGTGGCACGGGCGCACCGTGCCATGTTGCGACGCGTGGTCCCGTACGTCACGCTGGCTTCAGTCGTGATAGCCGTTGCGGGCTCGATGATCGTGTCTCTGTTGACTCGCCAGTCCGTGGACCTGGAAGTCGGAATGCGCTGGGCATGGGCTGCATTCTTCTGGATCGTCGCCTGGGAACACCTGCATTACACGTTCGTGGTGGGCGTCGGTCGGTTGTGGCGCGCGACCTGGTTGTATCTGGGTGGCGCGGCGCTGATGCTTCTGGTGTCCCTGTCATCGGTGCCGAGGTTTGGTATCACTGGTGCTTTCGTCGCCATGTGCCTGGGCCCGCTGTGCTTCACAGTGATCGGCTATCCGCTGGCGCTGCGACGCACGATGCGCGGACATGACGGATCCACCCAACACTCACACGCTCCATGACCCGTCGCGACCTTGCTGTTGGATATGCCGCCATCGCTGCCGATTGCGTGATCGCGGCCGCCTGCGATGCCAAGCATGCCCCCTATCTTCTCAACGCGATCGCCTCGCTTGATCAATACTTCCCCGACCGCCCGCGGATCGTCGTCTACGACATCGGTCTGAGCTGGTTGCATCGCGTCGAGTTGGGGCGACGAACAGGCGTTGAACTGCGTGACGTCCCACCGTTTGTGCCGCACTGGCGCGAAAACTGGTCCTGGAAGTTGCATGTGTTGACCGACGTGCCGGGCCGTTATGTGCTGTACCTTGATCTGGCCAACTTTGTGATCTTGCGCAGCCTGGCCCCGTGGTTCCTGGCCATCCAGAAGCACGGCTACTTTGTCGTGTCCAATGGCCAGCACTTGGGGCAGGTTGCCCCTGCTGACTACCATGACCGCTACGGTCTGCGCTCAGCCCAGGCGCACGCCTGGCGGACCTTCGGTGCGGGGATCATCGGATTTGATCGCCAGAGCGCAAGCCGATTGGCGATCGAAAGGGCTCTGCAGGGTGTCGTCGAGGGGGACAACCTGGGGCGATCTGCCTCGGAGCCCAGCGGAAAGTACACGTCCAACGTCATCCGGGACTGCGCCTGTTTCCGCGCGGACCAGACCGTGCTCAATCTGGCTTTTCGGGAGGTCTATCGGGATCGGTTGCAGGTGCGGCGGGCCTTGCGCTATGGCGGCAAGGGTGGAGCCTGCGATCATCCAGGGCAGTACCTCTGGTACGCCCGCCGGGCGGCGGGTTGTCTGACCCACCTCTACCGGCCGGATCCGCGGCGCGGGGTCGCTGAAGGCATCAACCGCGCGCACTGGTTCCTAAAGGTTGGACTCATCGACGGGGTGAAGCGGCTGCTCGCCTCAACAACAGCCTGAAAAGGAGAGCATGGCAGAGTCTGCCGCTGATGCGGCGGCCGGACCCCCACGCATCCATCGGCTTGCATACTTCCCGCGCCAACGTGACCAGCCTGAGGGGCGCTTGCTCATGCATGCGCCCTTAGGCTGTCGGAATCCATGCATTGATCAGGCCCCACTGAAGAAGAATCATGGAATTCGCCTGGAAGATCATCGACAAGACCGTAGACAACTTCGACGTCATCTTGGTCTCGGCCATATGTCTTTGCTTCGCATGGAGTTCGGCTTGGTCTAGGAGATTCTTCCGGAGCGCAGCATTTGCGCTGTTGGGTTTGGTTTGTCTGGGGTACATGGCGGGGATCAAGTCCTGGGTGTCCGGCCTGGGTGGAGACTCCTTCCTGGAACTGGATGCCGTCGATCCACAGGAATTGCTGTTCTGGGCGAAGACATTCGTGGCAACGGTGTCCCAGATGCTGATGCCACTCAACAGAGGGTCGCTTGTCCTGCTGGTGGAGACACTACTCCTGTCGGGGCTGCTGTTCGCAGCAGTTCGCTGGCGTCCGGTCGTGAACACGATCCTGATTGGCGGGCTGGTGCTGGGCCTCGGTCACAGCGTTGTTCTGGCGCACCAAGGCTTCAAGGCCGGACGAGCGGTCGTCGAGGATCTGAAGACCCAGTTCAGTTCCAGGCCTGTAGGTTTTTCAGCGTCGGATGATGTGGACCTTCTTGTCTACATCGGAGAGAGCACCTCCTCCCTGCACATGAGCCTGTACGGCTACCCGTTGGCAACCACTCCCAAGCTGGATCAGAAGTTCAAGAGCGATGCCGGCTTTGTTCGATTCAGCGGCGTCAGGTCGACGCACACCCATACATCGCCCAGCCTTTTGAGGGCCCTGTCTCTGACTTCACCGGGGCCAGATGGCAGGATCCGCCATTGGGGGCTGGGAGCAGTGCTCCAGCAAGCCGGACTGACATCAAGATTGCACTCGGTTCAGCCGCTCAATGGTTCGTTCGCGGCATTCTCGAAATTCATCTTCTCTGGCGTTCAGTATTCTTCTGATGCACAGGATCGATACAAGGGGAACTACACAGCGCCCAAGCTGAAAGATCACCAACTCCTTCAGAAGGCGCTGCAGGACTCCGGCGTTGTGTTCTTTCACTCTTATGCAGGCCATGGAGACTACGGGAAGCACGTCGATCCAGCGCTGTTCGCCAGGGTGGAGCGACCGTCAATGGACTTCAGCGGTTGGTTCGGATCTTCCTTTCCTGACTATCTGAGATCCGACTTGTTCAGAGAGGTTGCCGACTACGACAACGCCATCTCGTACATCGACAGAAACGTCTCGACTGCCATCGATGAAATCCGGTTGCGCAGCAAACCCGCGGTGCTGGTGTATTTCTCCGATCACGGTGAATCCCCTTATACCAGGCGTGGGCATGAATCGTCGATGTTCATCGATGAAATGACCCAGGTGCCGCTGGTGATCTATTTCAACGCTGCGTATCAGGAAAAGTATCCGAAGGTCTTCGATGCGTACCGGATTGCAGCCAGAGAATCGCGCATGCGACTGCTCGACCAACTATCGCCTTCGATTCTTCAGATCCTGGGCGTTCGGTCGCTAAATACCCTGGACGTGCCGTCGCTCTCTCAGAGCAAGTCGCATCCTCGCTTCTACATGCTCGAACGTGAAACCGTTTCGGGACCTTCGAGAATCAGTCTGTCCTATGATCCGATTTCTGGATTTTCCAACGAGATATTTTCTGGCGGAACCCCGCATCCCACCTACATCTCGGTCATTAACGAGGTTTATGGACAAGAGCGTGCCATTTGTTATCACCGTTCAAACTCATTTGCCAAAGCACTGCGTGGCGCGGCTATTGCGAACTGCCTCGAGTTCGATCTGATGATTGACGGGGATGATCTCCAAGTTCACCACCCGCCCAGCGTCGCCACCGGCTTTCGGATCGAAAACATCTTTCAGATCGCGCAGGCGCGCAAGACCAGCCTGTGGATCGATGCCAAGAACATCGATGACGCGAAAGCCTGCGGGCGACTGGCGACTTATCTCGAGGCGAATCACCATCGAGTAGGTGCGTTGTTCGTTGAGTTTCCCGGTGAGTCACGAACGAGCTCGCCGGAACTCCAATCCTGCGCGCACCGGATCAGAGCGACAGGCGCCAGAACGTCATACTATGTGCCAACACATTTTACCGTGCCTTGTGCACAGGATCCGCGCCGGAATGCGCACGCCTGTCGTGAACTGGATGCCGCAGTCCGGGGTGCTATGAGCAGTGGGATGTTCTCGGATTTGAGCTTTGACTTCCTGGGATACGCGGCGGTCGAGAAGATCGCGGGGGCAGAGAAACTCGACTGGAACACCTGGGCCATCCGTCCACAGGACTTTCATCGGATTCCCCATGACAAGTTCCGCTTCATCATCATGGATGCCACCGGCGATCCCAATAACTATTGAAGCCTGAGGCGGCGCATCGGGCGCGGCCAAGCAGTCGTTCAGAGGTGCCCCAAAAGGACTGCGGCGGCCATCACGCAGCGGTCAATGCGCTTTCGACGGCCGTTCACCAGCACGAAGTGCAGCCGTTGTGCGAAGGCGATCCAAGCATGCTTGCGGGTGCTCAGTGCGCGCCACTGTGACGCGGCGGGATCGCCGGGCCGGGCCAAGAGCAACATGTCGACCATGGCCAGGATCTGGCCTCGATACCATCCGCCGGCAATCAAAGACCAACGTCGCCGGATTGAACCCATGGAGCCTCGCGCACCAGTGTCATTGGCTTCGTGCTGGAGGTACGTCATCGTGACCGCGTCGTCGATGATCCAATTGCAGCCCGAAGCCCGTGCCAGGGCAAACACCGCCCAGTCGTGGTAGTGCAGGCGGGCAAAGGCCTGTGGATGAGCCGCCAACGCCGCTCGCACCCGGAGGACGAACCCGACGGTCATGACAAAGGTGCAGCCCTGCCCTGCGCCTTCGAAGAGATGGTCTGCAGCTCTCAGTTGGGGGTTTTGTCTCAGAGTCCGACGTCGACCATCGGGCCACACGGCCTCCACCGCCGACGAGTATCCATCGGCGCCTCTCGTTCGTAGGTGATGGATGGCGCGCGACAGTTTCCCGGAGTGCCAGACATCGTCCTGATCGCAAAATGCCACGAAGTCGCAGCCGGAGAGCGGTGCGATGCGGATGAGTTCGAAGAAGTTGGCGCCGGCAGACCCGCTGGCTCGGCCGTCGGAGATAAGACGCACGCGAGGGTCTTGGCGCGCGAGGTTCGCGACGATGTCGTCGGTGCCATCCTTCGAGCCGTCGTCGCGCACCAAGATCTCGATGTCGACATCGTCCTGGGCCAGTACCGATGAGATCTGCCGCTCGATGGTCTCAGCCCCGTTGTAGGCGGCCAGTAGGACCAGAGTCTTGCTTCTGGTGTCGTCCCCGTTCTGAGAAACCATTGTTCTTGTCGAGTCCTTGACGCCCGTGCCAACCCGAGGGATGGATCAGGCTGGATTGGCTCGCGCTCGAGCCAGCAGAGCCAGCGCAATGCCCATCGTGAGCATGCCGTAGATGTAGGAGTCCGTGGACATCGTGAACGTCAGACTGCCAGCCAGCAGAACGCGGGCGGGCGCCGGCCGCTTCGAGTCAAAGACCAGGCGAATCAGGAACGCCAGCAGACACGCTGTGGGGAGAACTCCCAACTCAACAGCCAGACGGATCCACAGATTGAAGACCGGAACCCGCTGGCCTGTGCCGTCCAGCATCCTGGAATATTCGGTGCTCAACAGCATGAAGTCGGGATGATCCAGCTGCAGGTAAAGGAAGTGGGAGGCGCCGAATCCATCACCCACCAGCACGTCGTGGGCGATTGCATGGAGGGCGTAGGAAATCGTATTGCCCAGTCGGTATGCCGAACTTAGATTCTCCTCCACGGCCAACAGGTTCAGCGAGTTGGCCGTTTCATACAACAGCCACCCGACTGCTGCGGTTGCCAGAACAGTCTTCAGGCCCAGGCCCCAGCGGATCACCGCCAAGGTGCCCAAACTGCCCGCGTAGACCACGAAGAAACTGCGGACGTCCCCAACGAAGAACAGGGTGCCCGCAATGGCCGAGAGTCCGGCCAAGAGGTAGACGCTTGACGTCAGCATGCACACGGGAAGCGTCATGGCGACGTAGGCGGCCAGATAGGAAGGCTCGCTGAACAGTCCGGTGGGAAACACCCGGGACTCGCCGGCGGCCAGAAAGATTCCTTCGAATGGGCGAGGTTGGCCGGTGGTGATGGCCATCCAGTCCAAGGCCGAGAAAGCCAGATGAGCCGCCAATGCCAGGCGAGTGGCGTCGACCATTTCCCGTTGGCTGATCTGCCATTCTATCCTCAATGCGAGAGGGGAGAATCCCAGCAGAAACAGGAAGGAGTGCGCCAGAAATTGGGTGCTTGGTTCCTTCTCGCCAAAGGGGGCCAGGGTCGACCCCGACAGCATGTACCCGATCGTCGCCGCCGCGACCAGGGCCAGCAGGCCAGCCAGACCTGCAATCGACAGGCGAAGGCCGGAATGTGTGGCCAGCCACGCCGCGGGCAGGATGGCCAGGATGTAGAACGGTCGGGAGCCCAACTCCTTCAGCGGTTCCAGCAGCAGAAAGCCGTCGATGCCTGCCAGGAAGAGCAGGGCCGCCAGCAGCAGGACGGGCGGCCTGACGAATCGACCGGCACCCATGTCGGTCAGGAGGTGGTCAGGCGTGCGACCGTGGCCGCCGCCGCACGTGCAGTCCACGCTTCCATGGTGGGAAGCGCCACTTCGTGCCCAGTGGCCAGGGAGTCTGCCATTCGATGGCATCGGATGGCTGTCTCCACTGCGCGCATCTCGATGTCGGCTCTGCCTGACAGCACTGAAAGCCGTGGGTGGCTCAAGCCCGACACGCTGGGGGTGGGCGTCGACAGAACGCACGCACCATAGGCCAGAGCTTCCAGCGGTGTCAGGCCGTACCCCTCGGCCGACGACAGAGAGACAAATACCCGGGCGCGCGCGAACAGTGCGGCCATCGTCTCGGACGGAACAGCGTCCTGCCGCGTGAGCCGCGCGGAAACCTCGGGGTCAAGTTCAGGCCAGGTCTCTTTCTCTTGATCGATCAGTTGGACCAAGAAGTGCCGGCGTGCCAATTCCAAGGCCACAGAACGTGTTTCCCGCTGTCTCTTGTGGGCACCCTTCTTTGCAATCAGCAGAAAGTCGATATCGCGCCTTACTTCCGGGGCCTGGTTGCTCAGCCATCGGGTGGCCAGGCCTACATCGCCACAGCAGGCGATTCGGGCGCCAGATCGGCGCATGAAGCGCCCCAGCCAGTCTGACGTCACCAGCAGCGTATTCCCGTGCAGGGCACGGCCGAACAGGGCCTTCATGAGGCGACGCGTGCTGCCGCGGAAAAATCTGTATTCGATGTCCTGCGCCAGCCAGTAAGGCTCTCCGCGCCTGAACTGGGGAATGAGGCAGGTCGCGATGTGGGTGTAGACCAGCGTCGGCCTGGTGAGCAAGGACCGGAGGCTGGCCAAGACGAAAAACACCAGCATAGACAGCGCGATATTGCGCCCCACGGCTGGTGTCGTCACAAACCCGATGCCGGCGTTCTCCGGACGACGACAGGGGGCCGAGCCGTGGTAATCCGACGCGACGACCGTGACCCGAGCACCAGACTGCAAGAGGGCCCGGGCGAGTGCGAGCGCCACCGACACGCCGCCGTTGTCCTTCAATGTCAGCAGCGGTATCAGGACATGCGGGCTGCGACTCATTGCGGGACTCGTACCTGGGCCAACTTGGACTTGACGACCAGATAAGCATTGGCCAGCACGGCCGCCGGCCAGTCACGTGGGCTGATCTGCCACACATTGCGGCAGTTCGCGAGGAACGGCTTATAGCCGCCGCGTGTGGAATGGCCGCCCGACGGATAGACGGCGATGGGTGTCGAGTGGCAATCGATGCGATAGGCCGGCCGGGCGCTCACCACGCGAAGGGCAAAGTGGTGGTCCATGGCGTATCGCTGCAAGGTGAACAGCCCGACCTGGGCGAAGACGTCACGCCGAACGATCATGCCTTGGTGGGGGGCTGACATGGCGTACTTAAGCCACTGGAGACGCGGTCTATACACGGTGACGCTGCCGTCAGGTTCCAGCCTGTGCACGGGGAACCAAGCGATATCGGGTTTGTCGCCGCCCAGCGCCTGCTGGATTGCTCCGCCGGCGCCGTCGATCAGGTAGTCCCCAGCATTGATAAAGATCACGTACTCCCGGTTGGCAGACAGGATGCCGCGATTGAAGGCATGGGAGATGCCGCGGTCCTTGCCATGCCGAATAACCAGGTTGGGCGGGTGGCCCCTGTTGGGCAGAAGCGGCAAGTCAGACCCGTCGACAATGAGGTGCTCTGCCGTCGGCAACTCTCGCCGAACACTGGACATGGTCAGGCGGAGCGCGTCAGGATCATTCCTCACTGCCGTGACGACTGTCAGCGGGAGATCTGTCAATTCGGTGGTTCCTGCTGGTTGCTCAAGGCCGTGCAGATCCCCGGCAGGCCCGATACCGTCGCAACGGACGGCGAACGTTCAAGCGGAGCGCGTACGTCGCCGGATGGAATGATGGATCAGCACGAAGGCCAGGCCCGCGAGGCCGAACAGCGCCGTGCTGAACACGGTGATCATGGTGCGTGACGGCTTGCTCTTCCGATCGGGAGGCTGCGCCGCATCGACGACCTGCAGCAGAACCCCGTCGCGGCTCTCGTCCGCGCGGGCCACTTCGTACTGGCGAGCATAGAGTTCGAACAGGGTTTCCTGATACTTGAACTCTCTGTAGAGGGACACGTAGTCCCTGCGGCTGCCGCCGTCGTTTGACGGTGTCGGCGATTCCAGTTGATCCAGTTGGCGGCGCAGGGCACTCATCAGCGCCAGTTGCTGTTGTACTTCTGGGGCTGCATCCACCATCATCTGGCGCAGTCCTTCCAGACGCACCGTCGCGGCGGTGAGTTCGGCCTTCAGTCGGGCGTAGTTGTCGGCGGCGGAACGGGGGTCGGACTTGATCGTTCCTGGGCTGATGCCACTGGCTTGCAGATCGCCCTGGGCCTTGGACAGTTTGTCGCTCGTCTCCTTGAGGCGAGCCTCGAAGAAGACTCGGCGCTGCTGCGCCTCCGTGACGGCGATGGAACTGAGCAACTCGCGCAACGCTTCCACATAGGCATTGGCAAGATCGGCTGCAAGTTTGGGGCTTTTGCTGTCGACCTCGATGGTGATCAGGCCATCCCGTTTGCCGACAGACATTCGTGTGCTTCTCAGCAGCAGTCGGTAGGCGTCATCCTTGAACGGGACGTCGAAGGTCTCCATCAGCTTGAACCGATCAACCAGTCTGTGGCCGACGGTGGCACTTTGCATGAGGGCAACGAACTGATCGGCCGGACTTCGCAATCCGCTGACGCCACCCAGGGAGCCTAGCGAGCCCAAGGAGCTGAGCGCCGCCGCCGCTGTCGACTGAGGCTGAGTTGGGGGTAAGACCAAGCCGCGAGCTGTGTAGATTGGGGGCAGCAGCAACGCAATTGCGACACCGATGGCAGCTCCGGCGAACGTTGCACCGACGACGATGCGCCATCGGCTCCGCAGCACCGCTGCGGCTTCCGTCAATGAGATCGTGCTGGACTCTGGTGCAAGGGCGTCGGTTGGATTCGTACTCATGGGCAGGACGTCACCGGGTGGCGCTGACAATACCGGCGATGCCGATGCCAAACTGATACAGGATCTGTGTCCAGTCCTTGGCGGCTTGCACGAACGTGGTTCTGTTCATCTCTTCGGGCACGAACATGGTGTCACCGGGGAGGGCGGGCAGGTTCAGCAGCTGGCGGTCAGATCTGATCCAGCCGGTTTCCTGTCGGGTGCTGATCACCTCGCCATTGGCACGGATGACGAACACGCTCTTCTCATCCGCCCCCTTGGTCGGGCCACCGGCGAGCTGCAGGTAGTCCCCGAGTTTGCGATCCGGAGTGTAAAGATAGCTGGCCGCGTTGAAGACGCTGCCATGGATGCCGACGGTGGTGGGGCGCGCCGGGATGTAGATCCGGTCGGCGTCTTCCAGGGCGATGTCTGGAAGTTCGCGTTGACCGGGGTTCAGGCGCAGCACCAAGCGGCCATTCGGGCGCAGCAGCCGCAGCCGCTCGATCAGTTGGGACGTCGACGAGATCCGCGCCGTTTGCTGCGCCACTTCTTCCGTTGAATTGACGCGTTGGGCTGCGGTTGCGCGTGCCAGATCGGTTTCCATGTCGCGCAGCGCGCGATCGTAGTTGGCCTGTTGTGTGGCCTTCACACTTTCGCGATTGAACTCGGTGGCATAGATGTAGGCATGCTGAGTCACCCCGCCCGCGGCGCGGATGGCGTCTGCGATCGTGCTGCCCTCCGGCAGCACGTAGTCAGCGGGGTGTGCGACTTCCCCTTCCACCCGCACGCGTTTGCTCTGCCGTTGCATGGGCAGTGTGGCCTCAACCGCGCTGAACGCACGCAGCACGTCACCGTTGCTGAGGGGCTGCTTGAGATCGGCGGGAATCTTCAGCTCTGCCACACGCTCGGCATGGCGGTCGCGCAGCCGCTCGACAGCCACGCGGGTCCGGTCGGCCACAGCGCTGAAGCCGCCGGCAATCCGCAGGGCTTCGGCGACACCTTCGCCCGGTTTCAGTTCGAGCACCACGGGCTTGTTGACACTGCCGATCACGGCCGTCTGGATGCCGACCGGGCCAACATGAACCACATCGCCCGCCTGCACCAAGCTGTCCGCCGACCGGTCCCCCTTCAGGAGAAGGTCGTAAAGGTCGAGCGAAGAAAGCAGCCGGCCGCCGCGGCGCAGTTCAATCGATCTGAAACTGCCGGCTGCAGACGGCCCGCCCGCGCGCATCAGCGTAGACAACACCGTCGACAGGCTGCTGACCGCGTAGGTGCCTGGCTTGACCACGAATCCTGTAACAAATACCCGAATGCCACGCAGTTGGCCCAGGCCGACGGTGACCTGAAAGTTCTTGAAGACTTGCGACATGCGCCGCGAAACCAAGTCCTGGAGGTCGCTGTTCCGCACGCCTGCTACTTGCACGGCTCCGACTCGCGGAATCATGATTCGACCCGCCCGGTCGACAATCAGCCGAAGGTCAGCGTCCACGCTGCCCCACACCGTGATCAGGATTTCGTCGCCGGCTCCGACCAGATAGTCCTCGGGCGGAAGCGGACTCAAATCCGCGCCCCGACCTTCAAAAGCCGCCGTGACCAACTCTGCGCCGAAGCGCCGCACGTCGTCCCGCGATTGACGCTGGACAAAGCGTTCGAACTCGCCCGGGACATAGGGAGACGCAGCCTGAGGCAGGGTGGGATCGGCTCGATCCGGGAGGATGGCTTCCTGCGGTGCCTGCCGCAACCGCACCGTGGCCGGCACAGAACCATCGCTAGTGGTTGTCTGGGTAATCTGGGTTGTCTGAGCCGACACGGTGGCTGCGCACCCAATGGCGGCCAGCGTGAGTGCCCACCGCATCCAAGCGCGCAGACGGTGGGACGCCGGCTCTGCTGTTTGCCAGGGCGTCGATGGAGAGGTTGGCATCGATGAGGTCAGGTCACTGCAAAGATTGGCACGCGCGCTTGCGCTCCGCGAGGCACGGCTCAGCCGCAGAGGCCTGGTTCATCGCCGCGCATGAAGATCATTCTATCGATGAGATATCCGCAGCCGCCCGGTTTTGGGGCGGCATGAGTCGGTGCGGCATCGTGCGGGAAAGTGACCGAGTCCCGATCAGGTGGCCGAGCGCCGGTGGCTTCTCCGACGCGGTGCTTCTCATTTGATCTCCGCATCGGATAGAAGTGGAGCTCCCGCGTCCTTGGGGGCCAGTGCCGATCGCTGGACGCTCGCCGGCCACTCGATCCCAATCGCCGGATCATCAAACCGTATCGCCCGCTCACAGTCCTTGGCATAGAAGTCCGTGGTCTTGTAGAGGAAGCGGGTGTCGTCGACCAGCGCCACGAAGCCGTGTGCAAAGCCCTCGGGGATCCACAGCTGGCGCTTGTTGTCGGCCGTGAGTTCCACGCCCGCCCACTGGCCAAAGGTGGGCGATCCGCGGCGGATGTCCACCGCCACGTCGAACACCGCCCCAGCCACCACCCGCACCAGCTTGCCCTGCGCATGCGGCGGCAACTGGTAGTGCAGGCCGCGCAGCACGCCGGCCTTGGAGTGGCTCTCGTTGTCCTGCACGAAAGGCCGAGGTGCCGGCAGGCCCAGGGCCTTCAGGCCGTCGTGGAATCTGCGCTCGCTGTAGCTTTCCATGAACCAGCCGCGGTCGTCGCCGAAGACGGCGGGCTCGACGATCACGACCTCGGGCAATCGGGTGGGAATGAGTTTCATGGCGTGCGGGTCTCGGTTCGGATCGGGGCGGTCAGCGCAGATTGAGGGCCTCGGCCAGCATGCGCTCGACACCGGCTTGCCAGTCCGGCAGCACCAGGCCGAAGGCCTGGCGCAGTCTGCTCGTGTCCAGGCGCGAGTTCAGCGGCCGCTGGGCCGGTGTCGGGTAGGCGCTGGTCGGGATGGCCTGGACCTGCTCGGGGCCGCATTTCAGCGCCACGCCGCGCTCCCGGGCCCAGCCGATCACATGGCGGGCGTAGTCGCACCAGCTGGTCTGTCCGCCGGCCACGGCGTGGTACAGGCCGCTGACCGATGGATCGTGCTGCGCATGACGCAGCAGATGGGCGGCCAGGTCGGCCAGCAGATCGGCGCCGGTGGGGGCGCCGATCTGGTCGTCGATGACGTTCAGGCTGTCGCGCTCGGCCGCCAGGCGCAGCATGGTGCGGGCGAAGTTGCCGCCGCGCGCCGCATGGACCCAGCTGGTGCGCAGGATCAAATGCCTGCAGCCGCTGGCGGCAATGGCCTGCTCGCCGGCCAGCTTGCTGCGGCCGTAGACGCTCAGCGGCGCGGTGGCGGCGCTCTCGTCGCGTGGCGCCGTGCCCGAGCCGTCGAACACATAGTCGGTGCTGTAGTGCAGCAGCCAGCCGCCCAGATCGGCCATCACCCGGGCCATGGCGCCAGGGGCTTCGGCATTGATGGTCTGGGCCAGGCCCGGTTCGGACTCGGCCTTGTCCACCGCGGTATAGGCCGCAGCATTGACCACCACATCGGGTGTCAGGTCCCGCAGCCTCTGCGCCAGCCGTTCCGGCTGGGCCAGGTCGCCGCCATCGGCCCGGCCCAGCGCGGTCACGGCGCCCAGCGGCGCCAGCGCGCGGCGCAGTTCCCAGCCCACTTGCCCTTCCGGGCCCAGCAGCACGATGTTCATGGTGTCTGATGCCGGTCTGCCGCGGACCGACCCGTGATTCGACGGGCCGGATTCTAGGAGCCGGCCACTCTGTCAAACGCCGTTTGGCCCGCTCGCGGATAATCACGCCCACATGACCGAACTTTCAGACACCGCCGACGCGCCGGCCGCGCCGGCCGCCGATCCCGCGCCGCAGCGCTTCGACACTCTGGGCCTGGACGCCAAACTGCTGCGCGCCGTGGCCGATTCCGGCTACACGGCGATGACGCCGATCCAGGCCAAGGCCATTCCCATCGTGCTGGCCGGCCGCGACGTGATGGGCGCCGCCCAGACCGGCACCGGCAAGACCGCCGCCTTCACGCTGCCGCTGCTGCAGCGCATGATGAAGCACGAAAACGCCTCGGCCTCGCCGGCGCGCCATCCGGTGCGCGCCCTGGTGCTGGCGCCCACGCGCGAGCTGGCCGACCAGGTGGCCAACAACGTCAAGGCCTATGCCAAGCACAGCCAGCTGCGCAGTGCGGTGGTGTTCGGCGGCGTGGACATGAAGCCGCAGACGCTGGAGCTGAAACGGGGCGTCGAGGTGCTGATCGCCACGCCCGGCCGCCTGCTGGACCACATCGAGGCCAAGAACGCGGTGCTCAACCAGGTCGAGTACGTGGTGCTCGACGAGGCTGACCGCATGCTGGACATCGGCTTCCTGCCCGACCTGCAGCGCATCCTCAGCTACCTGCCCAAGGGCAACCGGCAGACGCTGCTGTTCTCGGCCACCTTCTCGCCCGAGATCAAGAAGCTGGCCTCCAGCTACCTGCAGGACCCGGTGCTGGTCGAGGTGGCGCGGCCCAATGCCACGGCGTCCACCGTCGAGCAGCGCTTCTACAGCGTGGCCGAGGAGGACAAGCGCCGCGCCGTCGAGCAGATGCTGCGCCAGCGCGAGATCAAGCAGGCCATCGTCTTCGTCAACAGCAAGCTGGGCTGCGCCCGGCTGGCGCGTTCGTTCGAGCGCGACGGCTTGCGCACCCAGGCCCTGCACGGCGACAAGAGCCAGGACGAGCGGCTGAAGGCGCTGGCCGCCTTCAAGGCCGGCGAGGTGGATGTGCTGGTGGCCACCGATGTGGCCGCGCGCGGCCTGGACATCGCCGACCTGCCGGCGGTGTTCAATTTCGACGTGCCCTTCAATGCCGAGGACTATGTGCACCGCATCGGCCGCACCGGCCGCGCCGGTGCCTCGGGCCTGGCGGTCACGCTGGTCGATCGCGACGATGGCCGGCTGATCGGCGACATCGAGAAGCTGATCAAGAAGAAGATCGACCTCGAGGCCTTCGAGCTGGAGGACAGCCGGCCGCGGCGCGGCTTCCGCGAGCGTGATGGCGAACGTGGGGGTGACCGGGGCGGTGACCGTGCCGAGCGTCCCGCCCGGGCCGAGGGCGAGCGCGCCGAGCGCTTCGAGCGAGCCCCGCGTTACGACGAGGACCGCCCGCGCCGCAGCCACGCGCCCGGCGCCTACGCCCCGGCGGCGCCGCGCCAGCCGGCCGATCCGCTGTTCGACCGGCCCTACGAGGCGGCGGCGGAGCGCGCCGAGGCCCCGGCCTGGGAGCGCAAGGACAGCACGCCGGCACCGCGTGCGCTGTCGCCCAACATCCGCCCCAAGCGCAAGGTCGCGGCCCTGCTGGGCGGTGGCCAGAAGACCTGAGGCCGGCCCCGGGCTTCAGCCAGCCAGCCAGCTGAACACCGCCGGCAGCCGGTCACCCAGCTCCGGCCGTGGGCGCTGGGCGCGCCACTGCTGCACGCTCATCGCCAGGCAGCGCGCCTGCGGCAGGCTCAGCCCGCTGGCCACGGCCAGGCGGGTGGCGGGCTGCAGTTGCTCGATCAGCGCCGACAGCAGGGCCTCGTTGCGGTAGGGCGTCTCGATGGCGATCTGCGTCTGCTGCAGGCGGCGCGACAGGCCTTCCAGCTCGCGGATGCGCGCGGCGCGCGCGGCGGCCTCGACCGGCAGATAGCCGACAAAGGCGAACTGCTGACCGTTCAGGCCGCTGGCGGCCAGGGCCAGCAGCAGGGCGCTGGGGCCGACCAGGGGCTCCACCGTCAGCCCCGCATCGTGGGCGGCCTGCACCAGGGCGGCGCCGGGGTCGGCCACGGCCGGCATGCCGGCCTCGGACAGCAGCCCGAGATCGTGCCCGGCCAGGGCCGGCGCCAGCAGCGCTCGCAGATCGGGCGGGGCGGCCGGGCGGCCCTGGCCGCCCCCCTTGGGCGGCTTCGGCAACTCGGTGATGGCGATGGCCTGCAGCGGCTGGGCCAGCGGTGTGATGGCGCCGATGCGCTTCAGAAAGGCCCGCGTGGTCTTGGCGTTCTCGGCCACCCAATGGCCCAGCGACGCGGCGCGTGCGATCACCGGCAGCGGCAGCACCTCGCGCAGGTCCACCTCGGTGCCCGTGCCCAGGTCCAGGCTGTTGGGCATCAGCAGCAGGCGTCCGTGGCTCACCGGGCGTGCTCCAGCGGGTCCAGGCCGGCCTGGCGCAGCAGGGCGGCGGTGCGGATCAGCGGCAGGCCGATCAGTGCCGTCGGGTCGTCGGAAGCGATGGCCTCCAGCAGCGTGATGCCCAGGGTCTCGCACTTGGCGCTGCCGGCGCAGTCGTAGGGCTGCTCCAGGCGCAGGTAGGTGTCGATCTCGGCCGCGCCCAGCGCGCGGAACTGCACCGTCACCGAGGCCAGCGCCTGGCCGCAGAAGCTGGTGTCGGGCCGCAGCACCGCCACCGCGGTGTGGAACTGCACGCGGCGCCCGCTGAGCGCACGCAGCTGGGCCGTGGCGCGTTCATGGTTGCCCGGCTTGCCCAGGGCCTGGCCGTCCAGGTCGGCCACCTGGTCCGAGCCGATGACGATGGCCTGGCCATGCCGCGCGGCCACGGCGCCGGCCTTGGCCAGGGCCAGGCGCTGGGCCAGCGCGAGAGGGGCCTCGCCCGGCGCTGGCGTCTCATCGACTCCGGGTGCCTCGCAGGCAAAGGGCAGGCGCAGCCGCGCCAGCAGCTCGCGCCGGTAGACCGAGGTGGAGGCGAGGATCAGTGGGGGCGGGAGCACGGCGGGTGAACGACGTGCCGCTTCAGAGCCGCCAGAGCCTGAAGCCGGCGCCGGTGATCATCTCCGGCGCGAAGGCCGCCTTGACATCGATGAAGGCCCCGCCCGGCACCAGCTTGGCCGCGATGTCCGTGGAGCCCAGCTCGGCAAACTCGCGGTGCGACACCGCCGCCACGATGGCATCGGCCTGCGGCAGCTGCTCGAACGGCGTCAGCGCCACGCCGTACTCGTGCACCGCCTCCTCGCTCTCGGCCTGCGGGTCGGCCACGTACACCTCCACGCCGTAGCTCTTCAGCTCGCGGATGATGTCGATCACCTTGCTGTTGCGCAGGTCGCCGCAGTTCTCCTTGAAGGTCAGGCCCAGCACATTGACCTTGGCGCCCTTGATCGTGCTGCCCGCGGCGATCATGTTCTTGATCGTCTGCTCGGCCACGAACTTGCCCATGCCGTCGTTGATGCGCCGCCCCGCCAGGATCACCTGCGGGTGGTAGCCCAGCATGTCGGCCTTGTGCGTCAGGTAGTACGGGTCCACGCCGATGCAATGCCCGCCCACCAGGCCGGGCTTGAACTTCAGGAAGTTCCACTTCGTGCCCGCCGCCTCCAGCACCTCGCTGGTGTCCAGGCCGATCTTGTCGAAGATGATGGCCAGCTCGTTCATCAGCGCGATGTTCAGGTCGCGCTGGGTGTTCTCGATCACCTTGGCCGCTTCGGCCGCCTTGATGCTGCTGGCGCGGTGCACGCCGGGCTCGACGATCAGCTCATAGAGCCTGGCCACCTTGTCCAGCGTCTCGGGCGTGTCGCCGCTGACGATCTTCAGGATCTTGGTCAGCGTGTGTTCCTTGTCGCCGGGGTTGATGCGCTCGGGGCTGTAGCCGACGAAGAAGTCCTGCTTCCACTTCAGGCCGGAGTGCTTTTCCAGCACCGGGATGCACACCTCCTCGGTGGCGCCGGGGTAGACCGTGCTTTCGTAGACCACGATGGCGCCGCGCTTCATGTGCTTGCCGGCGCTGGTGGAGGCGCCGACCAGCGGGCGGAAGTCGGGGATGTGGGCCTCGTCCACCGGCGTGGGCACGGCCACGATGATGATGTCGGCTTCCGCCAGCAGCGCGCCGTCGGCGGTGTAGACGGCATGGGTGGCCGAGGCCATCTGTGCGTCGCTCAGCTCGCGCGACGGATCGGTGCCACGCCGGCAGGCCGCAACCTTGCCCTCGTGGATGTCGAAGCCGATGGTGCGCGTGTGCTTGGCAAACTCGACCACCAGCGGCAGGCCGACATAACCGAGGCCGATCACGGCAACTGTGGGGAGAACATGGGTCATGGACGGAAGTGGAGGAGCCAGAACACAGAAGCGGCGATTATCGGGTTCGTTCGTCCGCTGCCGGACCGGCTTGTGGCGTCGGGTGATGCGCCGGCGTCGCAACTTGGGGGTCCAGCTGCGGCTGATGTCACACTCATGGCATGAAACGCCCACACGACCCGCTGCGCCTGGACATGGCCAGCTTTGCCGCCGACGCGGCCACGCTGCAGGGCGCCTGGCCCGGTGCCGACCTGCCGCGTCTGGCCGAGTCGCAGACGCCGCCCCAGGACACGCCGCTGTCCGAGGTGGTCTGGTCGGCCCAGGGAGAGCGCCTGCCGGTGACCGGTGGCGACGACGAGATCTGGCTGGCGCTGCAGGCCCAGGCCAGCGTCTGGCTCAGCTGCCAGCGTTGCCTGCAGCCGTTCACCGAGCGGCTGTCGCTGTCGCGCCGCCTGCGCTTTGTGCGCGGCGAGGCCCAGGCCGAGGCGCTGGACGCCGAGATCGACGACGATGTGCTGGCGCTGACCCGTTCGCTGGACCTGCGCGAGCTGGTCGAGGACGAGTTGCTGCTGGCCCTGCCCCTGGTGCCGCGCCACGAGCAATGCCCGCAGCCCCTGCCTCTGGCCAGTGGCGCCGGTGACGATGGCGAGGCGGCCGAGGCCGATGCCGCCGGATCCCAGGCCGAGCGCCGCAATCCCTTCGAGGCGCTGAAGGCCTTGAAGCTGCCGCGCTCCGGCGGCGGCGCGGCCAACGACTGATCGGGGTCGGGGCCTCGGCTTGGTAGTTCTGCCGTCAGGGTGCTATACTCGCGGGCTTTCCCTGGTGATGGATCGCCTGGGCTTGCCGACAGGCAAGCCGTGCAGGCCGGCGCTGCAGGCGCTGCTGTGTCATCGCACTCGGTCGTCGCACCCAGGGGTTCACGCAGTTGCGCAGCGGCTGCACCACGCGTATTTCTGGCCGGTGGCCGCGGGCTTGATCCCGGGCCGGCGCCGACCGTCAGGAGAATTTCATGGCCGTTCAGCAGAACAAGAAGTCGCCGTCCAAGCGCGGCATGCACCGCTCGCACAATGCCCTGGTGACCCCGGGCACCGCGATCGAGCCCACCACCGGCGAGGTGCATCTGCGCCACCACATCAGCCCGACCGGCTTCTACCGCGGTCGCAAGGTGCTGAAGTCCAAGGCCAGCCCCGAAGTCTGACGCTCTGGCCTGCGTGCCGTTGGCGCGCCTGGCCTGCCTGATCACGATGCAACCCGGCCCCGCATGCGGTGTGGCCGGGTTGTGTCGTTTCCGGCGGTGCTGAAGCCGGGTCCTGGCCCCGGCCGCGGCCCCAGCCCTCTTGTTGCTGAGCTGTCCGAGACCTGAACTTGACGCCCCACGCCGAGCCTTCCCTCCAGCCGCTGGCGCGGGTGCGCCTGGCCATCGACTGCATGGGGGGCGATCATGGCCCCTCGGTCACGCTGCCGGCCTGCCAGCAGTTCCTCGACGGCCATGCCGATGCCGAACTGGTGCTGGTCGGCACCGAGGCCGCGCTGGCGCCGGCCGCGGGCTGGCCGCGCTGCACGCGGGTCGTGGCCACCGAGGTGGTGGCGATGGACGATGCGGTCGAGGTGGCGTTGCGGCGCAAGCGCGACTCGTCGATGCGTGTGGCGATCGCCCAGCTGAAGGCGGGCGAGGGGGGGGTGGCCGCTGCCGATGCCTGCGTGTCCGCCGGCAACACCGGTGCATTGATGGCCGTGGCGCGCTATGTGCTCAAGACCTTCGACGGCATCGACCGGCCGGCGATCGCCGCCTTGCTGCCCAACCAGAAGGGCGGCTTCACCAAGGTGCTGGACCTGGGCGCCAACGTCGACTGCACGGCCGAGCATCTGCTGCAGTTCGCGGTGATGGGCAGTGCCCTGGTCAGTGCGCTGGACGGCATTGCCCAGCCGCGCGTGGGCCTGCTGAACATCGGCGAGGAGCAGATCAAGGGCAGCGAGGTCATCAAGCGTGCCGGCGAGCTGCTGCGCGCCGCCGATGCCGCCGGGCAGATCAGCTTTCACGGCAATGTCGAGGGCAACGACATCTTCAAGGGCACGACCGACCTGGTGGTCTGCGACGGCTTCGTCGGCAATGTGCTGCTGAAGACCAGCGAGGGTCTGGCCGGCATGCTGGCGCAGATGATCAAGCAGGAGTTCACCCGCGGCCCGCTGAGCAAGCTGGCCGCGCTGGCGGCGATGCCGGTGCTCAATCGCTTCAAGGCGCGCATCGACCACCGTCGCTACAGCGGTGGCGCGCTGCTGGGCCTGCGCGGCCTGGTGTTCAAGGCCCACGGCTCGTCGGACGCCCTGGCCTTCGAGCGTGCGATGGCGCGCGCGTATGATGCGGCGCGCAACCGGTTGCTCGACCGCGTGCACGACCGCATCCGCGGCACCGGCACCGGCCCCCTGGGCAGCCCGCAGTCCGGCGACCCGGCCGTGCCTGCGCTGACCGAGCCGCCCGCCGAAGCCGCATGAATCCCAGTCCTGTCCGCCACACCCGCATTTCCGGCACCGGCAGCTGCCTGCCGCCACGCCGCCTGACCAACGCCGACCTGGCCGCCCAGCTGGCCGCGCGGGGCGTCGAGACCTCGGACGAGTGGATCGTCGAGCGCACCGGCATCCGCGCCCGCCACTTCGTCGACGACGGCGTCAATGCCAGCGACCTGGCGCTGCAGGCCGCGCGCCAGGCACTGGAGTCCGCCGGCCGCGCGCCGGCCGACATCGACCTGATCATCGTCGCCACGTCCACGCCGGACATGGTGTTCCCGTCCACCGCGTGCATCCTGCAGGCCAAGCTGGGCATCGTCGGCTGCCCGGCCTTCGACGTGCAGGCCGTGTGCTCGGGCTTCGTCTATGCGCTGACGGTGGCCGACGCGATGATCCGCACCGGCAGCGCTCGCCGCGCCCTGGTCATCGGTGCCGAGGTGTTCTCGCGCATCCTCGATTTCAACGACCGCGGCACCTGCGTGCTGTTTGGCGACGGCGCCGGCGCCGTGGTGCTGGAGGCCAGCGAGACGCCGGGCATCCTGGCCACCGATCTGCATGCCGATGGCCGCCACGTCGGCATCCTGTGCGTGCCGGGCACGGTGTCGGGCGGCCAGGTGCTGGGCGATCCGCTGCTGAAGATGGACGGCCAGGCGGTGTTCAAGCTGGCCGTCGGCGTGCTGGAGAGCGCGGCGCGCGCCGCGCTGGCCAAGGCCGGCCGCACGGATGCCGACATCGACTGGCTGATCCCCCACCAGGCCAACATCCGCATCATGCAGGGCACGGCCAAGAAGCTGAAACTGCCGCTGGACAAGCTGATCGTCACCGTCGACCAGCATGGCAACACCTCGGCCGCGTCGATCCCGCTGGCGCTGGACCATGCCGTGCGCTCCGGCCGCGTGCAGCGTGGCGACACGCTGATGCTCGAAGGCGTGGGCGGCGGCTTCACCTGGGGCGCGGTGCTGCTGGACTACTGAGGCCGGCCCGCTGCCGGCCGCGCCAGCGCGTCCCCCGTCCTTCCCGATCCACCTCACCGGAGATCCGTTCCGATGACCCCGTTCGCCTTTGTCTTTCCCGGTCAGGGCTCGCAGGCCGTGGGCATGCTCGATGCCTGGGGCGACCACCCGGCCGTGCGCGCCACGCTGGAAGAAGCCTCGGCCGCCCTGGGCCAGGACCTGGCCGCGCTGATCGCCGGCGGCCCCAAGGAGCAGCTGGACCTGACCACCAACACCCAGCCGGTGATGCTGACCGCCGGCATCGCCTGCTACCGCGCCTGGCTGGCCGAAGGCGGTGCCGTGCCGGCCGCTGTGGCCGGCCACTCGCTGGGCGAGTACACCGCGCTGGTGGCCGCCGGCGCGCTGAGCCTGGCCGATGCGCTGCCGCTGGTGCGCTTCCGCGCCCAGGCCATGCAGGAGGCGGTGCCGGTGGGCCAGGGAGCGATGGCAGCCATCCTGGGCCTGGAGGCCGAGGCCGTGCGCGCCGGCTGCGCCGAGGCCGTGCAGGCCTCGGGCGAGGTCTGCGAGGCGGTCAACTTCAACGATCCCAAGCAGACCGTGATCGCCGGCAGCAAGGCCGGCGTCGACAAGGGCTGCGAGCTGCTGAAGGCGCGTGGCGCCAAGCGCGCGCTGTCGCTGCCGGTGTCGGCGCCGTTTCATTCCAGCCTGATGAAGCCGGCCGCCGAGCGCCTGCGCGAGCGCCTGGCCGGCGTGGCCATCGCTGCGCCGCAGATCCCGGTGGTCAACAACATCGACGTGGCCGTGGTGTCCGATGCCGACGCCATCCGCGACGCGCTCTACCGCCAGGCCTTCGGCCCGGTGCGCTGGGTGGAGGTGGTGCAGGCGCTGCGCGCGCGCGGGCTGACGCACCTCCTGGAGTGTGGCCCGGGCAAGGTGCTGGCCGGCATGGTCAAGCGCATCGATGGCGAGGCTGTCTCGGCCACCGTGTTCGACCCGGCCTCGCTGGCCGAGGCCAAGGGGATGCTGGCATGAGCGACCACAAGACCATCGCCCTGGTGACGGGCGCCACGCGCGGCATCGGCCGCGCCATCGCCACCCGGCTGGCCGCCGACGGCTGTACCGTCATCGGCACGGCCACCAGCGAGGCCGGCGCGGCCTCGATCAGCGAGGCGCTGGCGCCCCAGGGTGGCCGCGGCATCGTGCTCAACGTCACCGACGCGCCGGCCGTCGATGCGGCGCTGGACGCCATCGTCAAGGAGTTCGGCGGCCTGCAGGTGCTGGTCAACAACGCCGGCATCACCCGCGACATGCTGGCCATGCGCCTGAAGGACGAGGACTGGGACGCGGTCATCGACACCAACCTGAAGGCGGTGTTCCGGCTGTCGCGCGCGGCGATCCGGCCGATGATGAAGCAGCGCTTCGGCCGCATCGTCAACATCACCTCGGTGGTCGGCGCCTCCGGCAATGCCGGCCAGGCCAACTATGCCGCTGCCAAGGCCGGCGTGGCCGGCATGAGCCGGGCCCTGGCGCGTGAGCTGGGCAGCCGCAACATCACCGTCAACTGCATCGCGCCGGGCTTCATCGCCACCGACATGACCGAGGTGCTGCCCGAAGCCCAGAAGGCCGCGCTGCTGGGCCAGATCCCGCTGGGCCGCCTGGGCACGCCCGACGAGATCGCCCATGCCGTGGCCTTTCTGGCCAGTCCGCTGGCGGGTTACATCACCGGCGCCGAGCTGCATGTCAACGGCGGCATGTTCATGAACTGAGCCCCGCCGCACCGTCTTTCAAAACTTCCGCCGCCGGTCTTCCCAGACCCGACCGGCGCGGCGCCGGACCCGGCCGTCCAGACCCTGTCTAGAGAGCCTGCTCCAGCGCCGGTAGAATCCCGGGCTGGTTTGTGCATTTTTTACTCCTGGAGGAGTCATGAGCGATATCGAAGCACGCGTCAAGAAGATCATTGCCGAGCAGCTTGGCGTGCCGGAGTCCGACGTCACCAACGAGAAGGCCTTCGTGGCCGACCTGGGTGCCGACTCGCTGGACACGGTGGAACTGGTGATGGCCCTCGAAGACGAGTTCGGCATCGAGATCCCCGACGAAGAGGCCGAGAAGATCACCACCGTGCAGCTGGCGATCGACTACGCCGTCAAGCACCAGAAGGCCTGATCCGCGTCCCATGAGTCGTCGTCGCGTCGTCATCACCGGCCTGGGGCTGATCAGCCCGGTCGGCAACACCGTGGAAGAAGGCTGGGCCAACCTGGTGGCCGGCCGTGGCGGCATCGCGCCGATCACGCGCTTCGATGCCTCGGCCATGTCCTGCCGCTTCGCCGGCGAGGTCAAGGGCTTCAATGTCGAGGACTGGATCCCCGGCAAGGAGTCCCGGCACATGGACACTTTCATCCATTACGGGATGGCGGCGGCGATCCAGGCCGTGCGCGACGCCGGCCTGCCGACCAATGACGCGCTGAACGAGGAGACGGCCGAGCGCATCGGCTGCATCGTCGGCTCGGGCATCGGCGGCCTGCCCAACATCGAGGCCTCGCACAAGGACTACATCGAGCGCGGCGCCCGCCGCATCTCGCCGTTTTTCGTGCCGGCCTCGATCATCAACATGATCTCGGGCCACATCTCCATCCGCTTCGGCTTCACCGGGCCGAACCTGGCGGTGGTGACGGCCTGCACCACCGGCCTGCACTGCATCGGCGAGGCCGGCCGGCTGATCGAATACGGCGATGCCGACGTGATGGTCGCCGGCGGTGCCGAGAGCACGGTGTCGCCGCTGGGCATCGGCGGCTTTGCCGCGGCGCGCGCGCTGTCGGGTCGCAACGACGACCCGGCCACCGCCTCGCGCCCCTGGGACAAGGACCGCGACGGCTTCGTGCTCGGCGAAGGCGCCGGTGTGATGGTGCTCGAAGAGTACGAGCACGCCAAGAAGCGCGGCGCCAAGATCTATGCCGAGCTGGCCGGCTTCGGCATGGGGGCCGATGCCTACCACATGACCGCGCCCAACGTCGACGGCCCCAAGCGCAGCATGAAGGCCGCGCTGCGCAACGCCGGCGTCAATGCCGATCAGGTGCAGTACCTCAACGCGCATGGCACGTCCACGCCGCTGGGCGACCTGAACGAGACCAATGCCATCAAGCTGGCCTTCGGTGCCCATGCCAAGCAGCTGGTCGTCAACTCCACCAAGAGCATGACCGGCCACCTGCTGGGCGGTGCCGGCGGCATCGAAAGCGTGTTCACCGCGCTGGCCCTGCACCACCAGGTGTCGCCGCCGACGATCAACATCTTCAACCAGGATCCCGAGTGCGACCTGGACTACTGCGCCAGCACCGCGCGCGAGATGAAGATCGACGTCGCCGTGAAGAACAACTTCGGCTTCGGTGGCACCAACGGCACCCTGGTCCTGCGCCGGGCGTGAGCATCGGCGGCGACGCGCATGCGCGCAGCGCCCGCCATCGAGGCTGCGCTGGACGATGCGGCGCTGCTGCGCCGGCTGACGGCCGACCTGCACCTGCTGGCCGGTGCGGCCTGCGGGGCCTGGCTGGGTCAGCTGCTGGAGTTGCCCGGGCTGCCCGCCACCCTGCTGCCGGCCGGACTGGCCTGGGCCCTGGGCCATGGGCAGGCGCGCCGGCTGTGGCCGCCCGGTGCGGCCGGCCGGCTGCGCTGGGATGGCCAGGGCTGGACCGGGCCCGACGGCCCCTGCGCGCTGCAGGTGATGTTCGATTTGGGCGACTGGCGGCTGCTGCATCTGCGCGGCGTGGCCACGGCATCGCGCTGGTGCCTGGCGACGGCCCGCGCGGCCGGCCCCGACTGGCCGCTGCTGGCCGTGGCCCTGCGTGCCCATGGCCGCAGCCGCGATCCGGCCGCCGAGGCTTGAGCGCATGAACCAGCCCGATGCCGACGCCCTGCTGGTCGAGCGCGCACGCCGAGGCGAGGTGGCGGCGTTCGAGATGCTGGTGGTCAAGTACCAGCGCCGCATCGAGCGCCTGATCGCGCGCATGGTGCGCGACGTGGACCTGGTGCCCGACATCGCCCAGGAAACCTTCATCCGCGCCTACCGCGCGCTGCCGCAGTTCCGCGGCGACAGCGCCTTCTACACCTGGCTCTACCGCATCGCCGTCAACACCGCCAAGAAGCAGTTGCTGGAGCTCAAGCGCGACCCGGTGGTGACCGAATCCGCACTCGCCGGCGCCGACGACGACGACGATGAAACTTCCCGGCCCGGCAGGGAACCAAGCGATGGCGAAACCCCCGAGGCCCTGCTGGCCAGCAAGGAGATCGCGCAGACCGTCAATGCCGCCGTCGAGGCCTTGTCGGAGGATTTGCGGCAGGCGATCACGCTGCGCGAGATCGAAGGCCTGAGCTACGAAGAGATTGCCGACGTGATGAACTGTCCCATAGGCACGGTGCGCTCGCGCATCTTCAGGGCGCGCGAGGCCATCGCGCAGCGGCTGCGGCCGCTGCTCGACACCCGCGACGACCGGCGGTGGTGACCATGCCTGTGCCTGCCAACCGAGGGCCGCGGTCATCTGCCCGGCCGGTGTCTGGAGTCGAACGAGCGCCATGCTGAACCCGATCGAATCCGCCGAGCCGCCGTCGCGGCAGGCCCTGTCCGCGCTGATGGACGGCCAACTGGAATGGAGTGGGGACGGGCGTGAGCCCGCCTCGCCCTGCGCCGCCTGGCGCGACGATGCCGAGGCCCGCGCCACCTGGCACGCCTATCACCTGATCGGCGACGTGCTGCGCTCCGAAGACCTGGCCCAGCCGGCGGCGCGCGACCAGGCCTTTCTGCAGGCCCTGCGCCAGCGCCTGGCCGCGGAGCCCGTGCCGCTGGCGCCGGCGCCACTGGCCTCGCCGGCCCTGACTCTGGCCGATGCGGCCGTGGCCGCGCCGCTGCAGCGCGCGCGCCGCAGCTGGCAGCGCCGCATGGCGCCGGCGGCGGTGGCGGCCGGCGTGGTGGCGGTGGTCTCGGTGGTGGCCGTCACGCGCATGGGCGGCAATGCCGGCTGGCCGGCCGGCGGTGTGATGGCCTCCGGCGGCGCCTCGGGCGCCGGCCTGGTGCTGGTGGGCGCCGACCGCTCCGGCGGCGCCGGCGTGCCGGCCGCGGTGCTGCGCGATTCGCGCATCGACCGCTACATGGCCGCCCACCGCAAGCTGGCCAACGACGTGGTGGTGGCCGACCGACCGGTGCCGACCATTCGCATCGTGCACGAGCCGCAGTGAGCGAGGCCATGGAACGCGTGCGGCGCCAACTGGGCGCTGCGGGCCTGGCGCTGACGCTGTCCTGCGCCCCGGCGCTGGTGCTCGGCCAGCCGGCCTCCCGGCCGGCCACGCCGTCCGGCGCCGGCGACGTGTCGCGCTGGCTGCCGCGCATCCAGCAGGCGGCCAGCACCCGCACCTACCAGGGCACGCTGATGTTCAGCGCCGGCGGCGTGGTGTCCAGCTCCAAGGTCGTGCACGTCTGCGACGGTCGCCAGCGCTTCGAGCGCATCGAGGTGCTGGACGGCCGCTCGCGCCTGCAATACCGGCACAACGAGCAGCTGGTCACGCTGTGGCCCACGGCCCGCGTGGCGGTGCTGGAGGACGACGAGGCCACCACCGAGTTCCCGTCCCTGCCCAGGGTGCCGGCGGCACGGCTGCAGGAGCACTACGAACTCAAGCCGCTGGGCGCCGACCGCGTGGCCGGCCACGATGCCGATGTGCTGCTGCTGAAGCCGCGCGACGAGCACCGCTTCGCCCAGCGCCTGTGGGTGGAGCGCGAGACCGGCCTGCTGCTGCGTGGCGATGTGCTGGGCCGGCAGGGCGAGGTGCTGGAGTCCTCGGCCTTCACCGATCTGCGCATCGGCGGCCGGGTGCAGCACGAGCCCATAGCCGCGGCGATGAAGCGGCTGGACGGCTACCGCGTGGTCAAGGCCGGCAGCGTGCGTGCCGACCTGGAAAGCGAGGGCTGGCGCCTGGGCCGTGGCGTGCCGGGCTTCCAGCTGGTGGCCTGCAGCAAGCGGGCGCTGGATGCGGCCGAGCCCGCCGCCAGCCAGACCCTGCCGGTGCTGCAGACGGTGTTTTCCGACGGTCTGAGCCAGGTGTCGGTGTTTGTCGAGCCCTACGACGCCCAGCGCCACCGCCAGCCCATGCGCACCAGCCTGGGCGCCACGCACACGCTGATGAGCCGGCGCGGCGACTGGTGGGTGACGGTGGTGGGCGAGGTGCCCCTGCCCACCGCCCAGCAGTTCGAGACTTTGCTCGAACGCAAGCCAACGCGCTGAGGCCGCTCTGCGTTAGGTCCGGGTTCCCGCCGGCGCCGCCATCGCGCGCGCCTGGCGCTGTACAGCCAAGCTGATGATCGTTGAGAGGTGATCCGATGATGTCGATTCCGTCCCGTCTGGGTTCTGGCCTGACGCTGAGCCTGGCCCTGGGCCTGGGGGTGCTGGCCCCGCTGTCCCTGCTGAGCGCCATGCCGGCCCAGGCCGCGCCGGCCCGGGGTGAGCTGCCCGACTTCACCGAGCTGGTGGAGAAGGTCGGCCCCAGCGTGGTCAACATCCGCACGCTGGAGCGCGCCGGCAATGCCGGCGGCCGCGCCGGCGTGGACCCGAGCATGGAAGAGTTCTTCCGCCGCTTCGGCATTCCGCTGCCCGGCGCGCCGCGCGGCAATGCGCCACGCGGCGGCGGCAACAACAGCGACGACGAGCCGCAGCAGCGCGGCGTCGGCTCGGGCTTCATCCTCAGCGCCGACGGCCTGGTGATGACCAATGCCCATGTGGTGGACGGCGCCGACGAGCTGATCGTCACGCTGACCGACAAGCGCGAGTTCAAGGCCAAGGTCATCGGCCTGGACAAGCGCACCGACGTGGCCGTGGTCAAGATCGAGGCCAGCGGCCTGCCGGCGGTCAAGCTGGGCGATGTCGGCAAGCTCAAGGTCGGCGAATGGGTGATGGCCATCGGCTCGCCCTTCGGCCTGGAGAACAGCGTCACCGCTGGCATCGTCAGCGCCAAGGCCCGCGACACCGGCGACTACCTGCCCTTCATCCAGACCGACGTGGCCATCAACCCCGGCAACTCCGGTGGCCCGCTGATCAATATGCGCGGCGAGGTGGTGGGCATCAACAGCCAGATCTACAGCCGCTCGGGCGGCTTCATGGGCATCTCGTTCGCCATTCCCATCGACGAGGCCGGCCGCGTGGCCGAGCAACTGCGCGCCCATGGCCGGGTGATCCGCGGCCGCATCGGCGTGACCATCGCGCCGGTGACCAAGGACGTGGCCGAATCCATCGGCCTGGGCAAGCCCAGTGGCGCCATGGTGCGTGGCGTCGAGTCGGGTGGGCCGGCCGACAAGGCCGGCATCGAGGCCGGCGACATCATCACCAAGGTCGATGGCAAGCTCATCGACAAGTCCGGCGATCTGCCGCGCCTGATCGGCGCGGCCAAGCCGGGCAGCAAGGCCACGCTGCAGGTGTTCCGCCGCGGCGCCTACCGCGACATCGCCGTGTCGGTGGCCGAGTTCGAGCCCGATACGCCCACGCGCACGGCCCAGGCCGATGCGCCGGCGGCCAGCGCCAAGTCGGCCCTGGGCCTGACCGTGGCCGACCTCAGCGAGGCCCAGCGCCGCGAGCTCAAGCTCAAGCAGGGCGTGCGCGTCGAGTCGGTGGACGGTGCGGCGGCGCGCGCCGGCCTGCGCGAGGGCGATGTCATCCTGGCGCTGGACAACACCGAGGTCAGCGACGTCAAGCAGTTCCTGGCCGTGGCCGCCAAGGCCGAGAAGTCGCGCGCCGTCAGCGTGATGGTGCGCCGCGGCGAATGGGTCAACTACCTGGTGATCCGGCCGTCGCGCTGAGTCGGCAATGGGCCTGCCGCGGCCAGTGCCGTGGCGGGCATGCATCCGACTGGGGTATCGGGTCTTTTCGCATCGCGGCAGCGACGGCCGGTCCGGCCTCCCCAAGTCGTGGGGACAAGCTGGCACGATCCTGCATGTTGGGCGATCCAGCCAAGTTTGTGACCGCAAACTTCACGTCCAGCCGGGCCGGGATTGGGCCGGGCGGCGGTTAGAATCGCGGCAATCTGGCGTTCATTCGGCGCGGTTGGCACCAGATGCGCCGGCCGGCCGCCACATCCACAGGATGTCCATCCAGTCCTGTGGATAAGTTGTGGATGATGATCGCTTGTCTGATCCCTGCAACGGCCGGAGAGCGAGCATTGGCGCGGCTTCCAGCCGGATGGATTTGGCTACAATGAAGGCCCAACAAGCAGTTGCCATACGTTTTGTTGGAAGGCGCGTCTCCTCTTGGACGTGCCTTTTTTTTAGCTTCAGCGCGGCGCCCGGCGCCCCCCGGCCACGGCACGCGGCCGGCCCTGGCTGAAGCGGCTCCAGCGGTCCCCGGCCCCCGCTGGACCACCCGCACCTGACCCCATGAACCACATCCGCAACTTCTCCATCATCGCCCACATCGACCACGGCAAGTCGACGCTGGCCGACCGCCTGATCCACCGCTGCGGCGGCCTGTCGGACCGCGAGATGGAGGCCCAGGTGCTCGACTCGATGGACATCGAGCGCGAGCGCGGCATCACCATCAAGGCCCAGACCGCGGCCCTGCAGTACAAGGCGCGCGACGGCCAGGTCTACAACCTGAACCTGATCGACACGCCCGGGCATGTGGACTTCAGCTACGAGGTCAGCCGGTCCTTGAGCGCCTGCGAGGGCGCGCTGCTGGTGGTCGATGCCAGCCAGGGCGTCGAGGCGCAGACGGTGGCCAACTGCTACACCGCGCTCGATCTGGGCGTCGAGGTCGTGCCGGTGCTCAACAAGATGGACCTGCCGCAGGCCGATCCCGACAACGCCAAGGCCGAGATCGAGGACGTGATCGGCATCGACGCCACCGATGCCATTCCCTGCAGCGCCAAGACCGGCCTGGGCATCGACGAGATCCTGGAGGCGGTGATCGCGCGCATGCCGCCGCCCAAGGGCGATGCCGACGGCCCGCCGCGGGCCATGATCATCGACAGCTGGTTCGACAACTACGTGGGCGTGGTGATGCTGGTGCGCGTGGTGGACGGCCAGCTCAAGAAGGGCGACCGCATCCGCATGATGGCCACCAATGCCGTCTATCCGCTGGAGCAGTTGGGCGTGTTCACGCCCAAGAGCGAGGCCCGCGAGGCGCTGCGTGCCGGCGAGGTGGGCTTTCTGATCGCCGGCATCAAGGAGCTGCAGGCGGCCAAGGTCGGCGACACGGTGACGCTGGAAAAGAAGCTGCCCAACAACGCCGGGCCGGCCAGCGAGGCCCTGCCGGGCTTCAAGGAAATCCAGCCCCAGGTGTTTGCCGGCCTCTATCCCAGCGAGGCCAGCGAGTACGACTCGCTGCGCGATGCGCTGGAGAAGCTCAAGCTCAACGACAGCTCGCTGCGCTACGAGCCCGAGGTGAGCCAGGCGCTGGGCTTCGGCTTCCGCTGCGGCTTCCTGGGCCTGCTGCACATGGAAATCGTGCAGGAGCGGCTGGAGCGCGAGTTCGACCAGGACCTGGTGACCACCGCGCCCAGCGTGGTCTACGAGGTGGAGCTGAACGATGGCGAGGTGCTGGAGGTCGAGAACCCCAGCAAGATGCCCGACGTGGGCCGCATCCGCGAGATCCGCGAGCCCATCGTCACGGTGCACTTGTACATGCCGCAGGACTGCGTGGGCCCGGTGATGACCCTGGCCAACCAGAAGCGCGGCGTGCAGCTGAACATGGCCTACCACGGCAAGCAGGTCATGCTGACCTACGAGCTGCCGCTGGCCGAGATCGTGCTGGACTTCTTCGACAAGCTGAAGTCGGTGAGCCGCGGCTACGCCAGCATGGACTACGAGTTCAAGGAGTACCGCGCCGCCGACGTGGTCAAGGTCGACATCCTGATCAACGGCGACAAGGTCGATCCGCTGGCCATGATCGTGCACCGCGCGCAAAGCCAGTACCGCGGCCGCGCGGTGGCGGCCAAGATGCGCGAGCAGATCCCGCGCCAGATGTACGACGTGGCCATCCAGGCGGCCATCGGCGCCAACATCATCGCCCGCGAGAACATCAAGGCCCTGCGCAAGAACGTGCTGGCGAAATGCTATGGTGGTGACATCAGCCGCAAGCGCAAGCTGCTTGAGAAGCAGAAGGCCGGCAAGAAGCGCATGAAGCAGATCGGCACGGTCGAGGTGCCGCAGGAGGCCTTCCTGGCCATCCTCCAGGTCGACGATTGACGAGCGCAGCCACAGTCACAGCCAGAGCCACGATAGGCATCGATGTTTTCATGATGAGCACCCTCACCGCCGTGCTGTACGGCATCCTGGCGGTCTACCTCGGCGGCTGGTTCCTCGGTTACTGGATCGGCAACTTCGCGTTGCTGCTGTTCGTGCTGACCGTGGTCACCGCCGGCTACTGGTTGGCCGAGCGCTTCGTGTTTGCACCGCGCCGCCGCGCCGCCGCCGAATCGCTGGCCACGCAGGACGCGGCACGCCGCGCCGAGCTGCAGAAGCTGGGCATCGCCAAGGTCGACGGCGACGTGGCCGCCGCGCGCGAGAAGCTGCTGATGCAGCCCTGGTGGCTGGACTGGACCGCCGGTCTGTTTCCGGTGATCGTGGTCGTGTTCGTGCTGCGTTCCTTCCTGTTCGAGCCGTTCAAGATCCCGTCCGGCTCGATGATCCCCACGCTGCTGGTCGGTGACCTGATCCTGGTCAACAAGTACCACTACGGCATCCGCCTGCCGGTGATCAACAAGAAGATCATCGACAACAACGCGGTGCAGCGCGGCGACGTGGTGGTGTTCCGCTACCCGGTGGACACGCGCATCGACTACATCAAGCGCGTGGTCGGCGTGCCCGGCGACCAGATCGTCTATGCCAACCAGAAGCTCACAGTCAACGGCCAGCCGGTGCCGGTCGAGGCCCAGGGCGACTACTACGACGACGACAGCCTGCGCTATGCGCAGCGCTTCACCGAGAAGCTGGGCAATGTGGCCCACGGCATCCTGGTCGATCCCAAGCGGGCCTCGATCTACCAGCCGATGGAGGCCTTCGACAAGTTCCGCGACCAGTGCCGCTACTCGGCCGAGGGCGTGACCTGCACGGTGCCGGCCGGCCACTACTTCGTGATGGGCGACAACCGCGACAATTCGCAGGACTCGCGCTACTGGGGCTTCGTGCCCGACCAGAACCTGGTCGGCCGCGCCTTCTTCGTCTGGATGAACTTCGGCAACCTCAAGCGCATCGGCGGTTTCCACTGAGCTGCAAGGACGTTCCCGCACCATGATGTCCCCGACCCGAGCTGCTGCACCCGTCCGTGGCCTGACGCTGATCGGGCTGATGACCTGGGCCATCCTGGTCGGCTTCGTGGGCTACATCCTGGTGCGCGCCGTGCCCACGGTGACCGAGTTCTATGCCATCCAGCGCATCGTCGACCGCGTCGCGGCCGAGCCGGCCTCCACCGTGGCCGGCATCCGCGCCGCCTACGAGAAGCACCGCGACATCGACCAGACCATCACCTCGGTCACCGGCAAGGACCTCGATATCACCAAAGAGAACGACAAGGTCGTGATCAGCTTCGCCTACGAGAAGGAGATCGACCTGGTCGGACCGGTGTTCCTGCTGATCAAGTACAGCGGGCGCTCGAAGTGACCCCCGGCCGCTGCGGCGCTTGACCGCACTGGCGCCGCGCCGCGGCCGGCGCTGCTAGGCTATGCCCATGGATCCCCGTCCCGAAACGCGCGAACAGTCGCTGCAGCAGCTGCAGCAGCGGCTGGGCCACCGCTTCAGCGATGCACGCCTGCTGCAGCGTGCGCTGACCCACCGCAGCTTTGGCGCCGACCACAACGAGCGGCTTGAATTCCTCGGCGATGCGGTGCTCAACCTGGCCGTGTCCAGCCTGCTGTACCAGCGCTTCTCCGGCTCGGACGAAGGCGACCTGACCCGCGTGCGTGCCCACCTGGTGCGCGAGGACAGCTTGCATCGCGCCGCGCTGCAGCTGGGCCTGCCCGAGGTGCTGCGCCTGTCCGACGGCGAGGCCCGTGGCGGCGGCGCGCAGCGGCCGTCGATCCTGGCCGATGCGGTGGAAGCCATCATCGGCGCCTGCTACCTGGATGGTGGCCTGGAGCCGGCCACGCGCCTGGTGCATTCGCTGTTCGGCGAGCTGATCGCCGGCACCGAGGCCGACAGCTGGCGCAAGGATGCCAAGACCGAGCTGCAGGAATGGCTGCAGGCGCGCCGCCTGCCGGTGCCGGCCTACCGCATCGTCGCCACACGCGGCCAGGCCCATGCCCAGACCTTCGAGGTCGAATGTGCCGTGGCCATGCTGGGCCTGGCCGACCGTGGTGAAGGCCGCTCGCGCCGCGCCGCCGAGCAGGAGGCCGCGCGCCTGATGCTCACCCGCCTGAAGGCCAACGACCGGCCGGATGGCCCATTGCGCTCATGACCGAATCCCCCACTCCCGCCACCTCTCCCGCCACGTCTGCCGACGCCACTGGCCAGCGCTGCGGCCTGGTGGCCATCGTCGGCCGGCCCAATGTCGGCAAGAGCACCCTGCTCAATGCCCTGGTGGGCCAGAAGATCAGCATCACCTCGCGCAAGGCGCAGACCACGCGCCACCGCATCACCGGCGTGCGCACGCTGGGCGCGACGCAGTTCGTGTTCGTCGACACGCCGGGCTTCCAGACGCGCGAGATCCGCGGCCGCGGCGCGCTCAACCGCAACCTCAACCGCACGGTGCAGGCGGTGCTGGGCGATGTGGACCTGGTGCTGTTCCTGGTCGAGGCCGGCAAGTTCACGACCGACGATGCCAGGGTGCTGGCCCTGCTGCCGCCCGACAAGCCGGCGATCCTGGTGGCCAACAAGCTCGACGCCATCCAGCGCCGCGCCGACCTGCTGCCCTGGCTGCAGCAGATGCAGGCCCGCCATGCCTTTGCCGAGTTCGTGCCGATGTCGGCCACCAAGGCCGGCGACGTGGAGCGGCTGTTCAACATCGTCTCGCCCTACCTGCCCGAGCAGCCGTGGATGTATGAAGAGGACGCGCTGACCGACCGCAGCGACCGCTTCATGGCCGCCGAGCTGATCCGCGAGAAGCTGTTCCGCCTGACCGGCGACGAACTGCCCTACAGCTCCACCGTGGTCATCGACAAGTACGAGGAAGAAGGCAACCTCCATCGCATTGCCGCCACCATCATCGTCGAGCGCGATGCGCACAAGGGCATGGTCATCGGCGACGGCGGCGAGCGCCTCAAGCGCATCGGCAGCGAGGCACGCCAGGAGCTGGAGCACCTGACCGGCGCCAAGGTGTTCCTGGAGCTGTGGGTCAAGGTGCGTTCGGGCTGGGCCGACAGCGAGGAACACCTGCGCTCCTACGGCTACGAATGAGCGTTTCTCGCGGCCAGCCGCCGGGCCATGCCTTTGTGCTGCACCAGTGGGACTGGAGCGAGACCAGCCTGATCCTGGACCTGTTCACGCGCGAACAGGGCCGCGTGGCCGCAGTGGCCAAGGGTGCCAAGCGGCCCTATTCGCAGCTGCGCTCGGTGCTGCTGCCGTTCCAGCGCCTGCAGGTGCAGCTGGGCCGCGGCAAGGACGAAGAGGGCAGCGAGATCGTCACGCTGCGCAGCGCCGAATATGCGCACCAGGGCAGCGTGCTGCCGTCGGCGCGATTGCTCACCGGCTTCTACCTCAACGAGCTGTTGCAGAAGCTGCTGGCCCGCGGCGATCCGCATGGGCGGCTGTTCGATGCCTATGCCGATGCGCTGCAGGCCCTGGCCGTGGACGATGACGAGGCCACCTTGCGCGCTTTCGAGCTGGTGCTGCTGCAAGAGACCGGCGTGCTGCCGGCACTGGACCTGGATGCCATGCGCCAGACGCCCCTGCAGCCGGACCAGGGCTATCTGCTGCGGGCCGAAGCCGGCCTGGTGCGCGCCGCGGCCGACGAGCCGCTGCCCCTGCGGGGCGCGCATGGCCTGGCCCTGGCGGCGGCGCTGCAGGCCGGCAATGGCGCCGCACTGCGCCTGGCCTGCCGCGACAGCGGTGCGGCGCTGAAGGCCCAGTTGCGGCCCCTGCTTCACTATCATCTGGGCACGCCCCAGCTGCGCACGCGCCAGACCCTGCTGGCCGTGCGCCGGCTGATCGATGCCGCGCCATCGCCTTCGTCCGATACGCCATGAATCCCCTCGTCGCCCCCGAGCCCGGCCACCGCGCCGGCGAGCGCACCGCGCTGTCGGTCAACGTCAACAAGATCGCGCTGCTGCGCAACACCCGCCACCTGGGCATCCCCGACGTGGTGGCCTTGTCGCGCACCGCGCTGGAGGCCGGCGCCCAGGGCATCACCGTGCATCCGCGGCCCGACGAGCGCCACATCCGCGCCCACGACGTGTACGAGCTGGCCACGCTGATGCGCGACTGGCCGCAGGCCGAGTACAACCTGGAAGGCAACCCGTTCCACAACCTGATGGACTTCATCCGCGCCGTCAGGCCGCAGCAGGCCACCTTCGTGCCCGACAGCCAGGACCAGTTCACCAGCGACCATGGCTGGCGCTTCCCCGACGACCTGCAGCGCCTGCAGCCCCTGGTGGCCGAATGCCAGGCCCTGGGCGTGCGCGTGAGCCTGTTCATGGACCCCGAGGCCGATCAGATGGCCGGCGCGGCGGCCACCGGTGCCGAGCGTGTGGAGCTCTACACCGAAACCTACGCGGCCGCCCATGGCACGCCGCGCCAGGCCGAGGTGCTGGCGCAGTTTGCCGCCGCCGCCGCCGCCGCCCAGGCCGCGGGCCTGGCCGTGAATGCCGGCCACGACCTGAACCGCGCCAACCTGACGGACTTTCTGCGCGCCGTGCCCGGCGTGGCCGAGGTGTCGATCGGCCATGCGCTGATCGCCGATGCGCTGCAGCTGGGCCTGGCCGAGACGGTGCGCGACTACCAGCGCTGCATCCAGCGCGCCCTGCGGTGATCTACGGCATCGGCACTGACATCTGCGACATCCGCCGCCTGCGCGCCACGCTGCAGCGCCGCGGCGACCGCTTTGCCGAGAAGGTGCTGGGCGAGCAGGAACTGCTGGTCTGGCGCGCGCGTCGCGCCCGGGCCGAGGTGCGCGGCGTGGCCTATCTGGCCACGCGCTTCTCGGCCAAGGAGGCGTTTTCCAAGGCCATCGGTCTGGGCATGCGCATGCCGATGACCTGGCGCGCCTGCGAGATCCTCAACCATCCCAGCGGCCAGCCCTACATCCGCCTGAACGGGGGCCTGGCCGACTGGTTTTCGCAACGGGGCCTGCAGGCCCATGTCACCGTCACCGACGAGACCGACTACGCCGCCAGCTTCGTGGTGGTGGAACAGAACAAGCCATGACCCAAGAACAAGAAGCCGCCGGCCAGGCCCCCGTGGTGCTGGACATCGCCGGCACCGAACTCAGCCGCGACGACCGCCACCGCCTGCGCCATCCGCTCACCGGCGGCCTGATCCTGTTCAAGCGCAACTGGGCCAGCCGCGCCCAGCTGACCGCGCTGACCGCCGAGATCAAGTCCATCCGTCCCGATGTGCTGGTCTGCGTGGACCACGAGGGCGGGCGTGTGCAGCGCTTCCGCGACGATGGCTTCACCCACCTGCCGGCGATGCGCCAGCTGGGCGAGCTGTGGATGAAGGATGCGCTGCGCGCCACCGACGCCGCCACCGCCGCAGGTTATGTGCTGGCGGCCGAGCTGCGCGCTTGCGGCGTGGACCTGAGCTTCACGCCGGTGCTGGACCTGGACCATGGCCCCAGCGGCGTGATCGGCGACCGTGCCTTCCACCGCGATGCGCGCGTGGTCGCCATGCTGGCCAAGAGCCTGATGCACGGCCTGCTGCTGGCCGGCATGGCCAGCTGCGGCAAGCACTTCCCCGGCCACGGCTTCGTCGCCGCCGACAGCCACACCGAGGTGCCGGTGGACCGCCGGGCCTTGCGCGACATCCTGGCCGACGATGCCCAGCCCTATGCCTGGCTGTCCACCAGCCTGGCCAGCGTGATGCCGGCGCATGTGATCTATCCCAAGGTCGACAAGGCGCCGGCCGGCTTCTCCCGGCGCTGGCTGCAGGACATCCTGCGCGGCCGCCTGGGCTTCCAGGGCGCGATCTTCAGCGACGACCTCAGCATGGAAGGCGCCAAGGTCGCCGGCAGCACGGTGGCCGGCGCGCTGGCCGCACTCGGCGCCGGCTGCGACCTGGTGCTGCTGTGCAACCAGTCGCTGGTGGACGGCGGTGCGCCGGTGGATGCGCTGCTGGACGGCCTGACCGGCGCGCTGGCCGATGGCCGCTGGCAGCCCGATGGCAGCAGCGAGGCGCGGCGCCTGGACCTGCTGCCGCTGACGCCGCCCCTGCCCTGGGACGAGCTGATGCACCAGCCCCAGTACCGCCACGCGCTGGACCGGCTGCCCTGACGGGCCGCCGTCCGCGATCAGCTCACTGCACCGCGAAGCAGTAGAAGCGGCCCGAGCCGCCGGTGCGCACCAGGGCCTCGGGGCTGCAGCCCACCGTGGGGTGCGAGAAGTTCCAGCTCTTGGCCCAGTTCTCGGGCAGCGGGCCGATGCGGTCGTGGTGGCCGACGATGGCCGCGCCGTCGCTGCTGCTGGTCCAGGCGCGGCAGGTCGTGTCCTGCTGCGGCGCGAAGGCCGTGCCGTCGTCGCGCGAGCCGGTCAGGATGTCGTGCTCGTTGGGCTGGTCGCCGCGGCCCTTGACGGTCTCGCCACGCTCGTTCAGCGCCGTGCTCTTGTCCAGCGCATTGCCGGCATGCAGCTCGGCCACGTCGCGAGCGATCAGCTGGCCCTTGGCATTGAACCAGGGGCCGCTGCCGATGCGGTCGCGGGCATTGATGGCCGGCACGGCCGGCGCATTGGCGGTGGCGAAGGTCGGCGCCACGCTGAGGTAGGCGCGCCAGCTGCGGCCGCCGGCACCCACCGCGGTGGCCAGCTTCTGGCAGTGCGCATCGGCACCGGCCAGGCCGCCCAGGTCGCCACCCTTGCCGCTGCCGACACTGGTGACGAAGAAGCCCATCGGCCCGCTGGGCGGGGTCATGGCACAGCTGGCCAGAAGGCCAACAGCGAGCAGGCTCAGGGCGGACAGGCTCAGCAGGCGGGCAGGGCGCATGGTCGGGCTCCGGTTGGATGGGGAACGGTGGGGCGGGACTGGCAACGTCACTTGCAGGTTACGCGCCAGCGGGCCCGCTGCATCCTCGGGGTGTTCCCGAGCATGCCGCCCCCGTCGTCCTTCAGCCGCCGTAACGCTGCTGCAGCCAGGCCAGCAGGGTGCGCAGGGTCTGGGCCTCGCCGCCGGCCGGGCAGCCGGGGCGGCTGGCATCGTTCCAGGCGTACAGGTCGATGTGCAGCCAGGGCAGGGACTCGGGCACGAAGTCGGCCAGGAACAGCGCGGCATTGATGGCGCCGGCCTGCGGGCCGCGGCCGGTGTTGACGATGTCGGCCACGTCGCTCTCGATGCCGGCGTGGTAGGGCGCCCACAGCGGCAGGTGCCACAGCGGATCGCCCAGCGCCAGGCCGCGGTCGACCAGGTCGCGTGCCATGCCCATGTCGCGGCAGAACAGCGCCGGCAACTGGCCGCCGAGGGCGATGCGCGCGGCGCCGGTCAGCGTGGCCAGGTCGATCAGCAGCTCTGGCTTGGATTCGACGCCATAGGCCAGCGCATCGCACAGGATCACCCGGCCCTCGGCATCGGTGTTGCCGATCTCGATCTGCAGGCCGGCGCGGCTGCGGATCACGTCGCCGGGCCGGTAGGCATTGCCGGCGATGGCGTTTTCCACCGCCGGGATCAGCAGCTGCAGCTGCACCGGCAGCTTCAGCGCCATGATCATCTGCGCCAGGCCCAGGGCATTGGCGGCGCCGCCCATGTCCTTCTTCATGTGGCGCATGCCGTCGGCCGGCTTGATGTCCAGGCCGCCGGAATCAAAGCACACGCCCTTGCCCACCAGGGTCAGCTTCGGGTGTTTGGCCTGGCCCCAGTTCAGCTCGATCAGGCGCGGCGCACGCTCGGGCGCTGCCGCCCGGCCCACCGCATGGATGGCCGGGAAGCCGGCCTTCAGCAGCGCCTCGCCCGTCACCTGGCGCACCTTGGCGCCATGGCTGCGGCCCAGCCGCTGCACGGCCTGGGCCAGCTCGGCCGGGCCCAGGTGCTCGGCCGGCGTGTTGACCAGGTCGCGGGTGGCGGCGATGGCCTCGGCCAGCACCAGGCCGCGGCGTGCGCCGTCGCTGGCCGGCAGTTGCAGCTCGGCCAGCGCACGCGATGCCGCCGGCGCCGGCTTGTAGCGGCGGAAGGCATAGCCGCCCAGGCTCCAGCCCAGGGCGGCGGTCTCGGGCTCGATCTGCAGGCCGTCCTCGCTGAGGCGGTAGCGGCCCGGCGGCAGGCCCTTGGGCGCGGCGGCCAGCGCAAACGCATCGTCGGTGTTGCGCACGCCGATCCAGGCCGCCGCCAGCTGGCCGTCGGCGGCCGGCAGCAGGGCCAGGCTGTCGGGGGCACCGGCAAAGCCCTGGGTGGCCAGCCACTGGCGCTCGGGCGCGCTCAGCAGACGCTGGGCCAGCGTGGCAAAGCCGGCGCGGTCGGTGAGCACCAGCGGGATGGCCGAGGCGGCGGGTTTCTTCAGCGTGACGGTCATGGCGGGGAAACTCCATGCGGAAAGAAAGGCGCCGCCGGCGCGGAGTGCGGCGGCGGCGCGGATGGGGCGCGCGGGACGGGCTTGGGGGCCCGCTGCGGCGCAGGGTCGGTCAGGACTGGCCGCTGGCGGCGGCCGACTCGAACGGCAGCTTCAGCTGCGACAGGTCCTTGCGCGTCTCCACCAGCACCAGCGGGCCTTCGTCCACCAGCACCAGGGGCTTGCGTTCGCGCGGCACATGCACCGGCGCCGGCTCGGCGGCGATGGCGGCCTGGGCGGCGGCGATCTTGTCGGCATCGGACAGCACCCACTGCAGGCCGGCCGAGTCGGCCAGGCGCTGCAGATCGGCCACCGGCAGCGTGAACGCGGCCAGCGGCGGCCGGACCGGCGCGGCCGGGGCCGCTGCTTCGGCCACGGCCACGGCCACGGCGGCGGTGTCGGCGCTCACCGCTTCGGCGGCGGCGACCGGGGCTTCGGCATCGGCCTCGCCACCCTCGCCACGTGGACGGCGGTCGCGGCCGCGGCCACGGCGGCGACCGGGCTCGCGCTCGCCGTCTTCCGCGGCCGGTGCATCACCGGCCGGGGCTTCGGCGGTCGAGACCTCGGCGACCGGGGTTTCAGCAGCCGGGGCGTCGGCGGATGCAGCCGCCGGCTCGCTGCCGGTGTCGGCTGCGGGCTGGCCGTCGGCCGTGTCGCCGGCTTCGCCGGCGCCGGTGTCCAGGCCCTCGGTGCCTTCGCCATTGCGGCCACGGCCACCACGGCGGCGGCGGCGGCGGCGCTGTTCCTCGCCGGCGGCATCCAGGGCCTCGGCGGGCGGCAGCTCGGCGGCCACGCCTTCGGCCACGGCCTGCAGCGGCAGCTCCTGGGCCTCGGGTGCACGGGCCTCGCGCTCACGGCGCGGACCGCGGTCACCACCGCGCTCGGGGCGGTCCTGGCGCTCGGCACGCTCCGGCCGCTCGCCACGTTCGGCGCGGGCCTCGCCGCGGCCTTCGCGGTTGTCACGGCCCTCACGGCCTTCGCGTCCTTCACGGCCTTCGCGTCCACCACGACCACCGCGGTCGCGGCCACCGCGTTCGCCACGGCGGCCGTCGCGGCCTTCGCGCGACTCACGGCCTTCACGCCGCGGCTCGGCGGCCGGCGTGGCGGCGGCGGGCGCGGCTTCGGTCGGTGCCGGGCTCAGCAGGGCCGATGCGGCCACCGGGGCCGGCGCGGCACCGCCGAACAGCTTGCGGATCCAGCCGAAGAAGCCGCGGCCGGCCTCCGGCGCGGGGCTGGGCGCCTGCCAGGCCGGCGGCGCCACGCTGGACGGGGCCTGGGCCACCGGCGCGGCTGCCACGGCGACCGGGGCCACCGGCGCCGGGGCCGGTGCCGCGGCCGGCGGCGGCGGCTGGTCGGGCAGCACGCCCTTGATCACCGGCTCCTGCTTGGCCTTGGCCTTCTCGCGGCGGCTGATGGCCACCTCGTCTTCCTGCTCCTCGATCATCGTGTAGCTGGCCTGCAGGTTTTCCAGGCGCGGATCGTCGTGGCGCAGGCGCTCCAGCTTGTAGTTGGGCGTCTCCAGGTGCTTGTTGGGCACCAGCAGCACGGTGCAACGCTGCTTCAGCTCGATCTTGGTGATCTCGGTGCGCTTCTCGTTGAGCAGGAAGCTGGTCACTTCCACCGGCACCTGCACATGCACGGCGGCGGTGTTGTCCTTCATCGACTCTTCCTGAATGATGCGCAGGATCTGCAGCGCGCTCGATTCGGTGTCGCGGATGTGGCCGGTGCCGTTGCAGCGCGGGCAGGTGATGTGGTTGCCTTCGCTCAGCGCCGGGCGCAGGCGCTGGCGCGAGAGTTCAAGCAGGCCGAACTTGCTGATCGAGCTGAACTGCACGCGGGCGCGGTCCTGGCGCATCGCGTCGCGCAGGCGCTGCTCCACCTCGCGGCGGTTCTTCGACTCCTCCATGTCGATGAAGTCGATGACGATCAGGCCGCCCAGGTCGCGCAGCCGCATCTGGCGCGCGATCTCGTCGGCGGCTTCCAGGTTGGTGCGGGTGGCGGTTTCTTCGATGTCGCCGCCGCGCGTAGCACGCGCCGAGTTCACGTCCACCGACACCAGGGCCTCGGTGTGGTCGATGACGATGGCGCCGCCCGAGGGCAGGTTGACCGTGCGCGCGAAGGCCGTCTCGATCTGGTGCTCGATCTGGAAGCGGCTGAACAGCGGCGCATCGTCGCGGTAGCGCTTGACCCGGGGTGCCAGCTCGGGCATCACATGGGTCATGAACTGCTTGGCCTGATCGTAGATGTCGTCGGTATCGATCAGGATCTCGCCGATGTCCGACGTGAAGTAGTCGCGGATGGCGCGGATCACCAGCGACGACTCCTGGTAGATCAGGAAGGCGCCCTTGCCGGCCTTGCTCGCGTCGTCGATGGCCGACCACAGCTTGAGCATGTAGTTCAGGTCCCACTGCAACTCGGCGGCGGTGCGGCCGATGCCGGCGGTGCGGGCGATCAGGCTCATGCCCTTGGGATAGTCGAGCTGCTCCAGGTTTTCCTTCAGCTCCTCGCGGTCCTCGCCCTCGATGCGCCGGCTCACGCCGCCGCCGCGCGGGTTGTTGGGCATCAGCACCAGGCAGCGCCCGGCCAGGCTGACGAAGGTGGTCAGCGCCGCGCCCTTGTTGCCGCGCTCTTCCTTCTCCACCTGCACCAGCAGTTCCTGGCCTTCGCGGATGGCGTCCTTGATGGTCGCGTTCTTCAGCTCGATGCCGTCGCGGAAATACTGCTTGGAGATTTCCTTGAACGGCAGGAAGCCGTGGCGGTCCTCGCCGTAGTCGACGAAGCAGGCCTCCAGCGAGGGCTCGACGCGGGTGACGACGGCCTTGTAGATGTTGCCCTTGCGCTGTTCGCGCCCTTCGATCTCGGTCTCGAAGTCGAGCAGCTTCTGTCCGTCGACGATGGCCAGGCGCCGTTCTTCCGGCTGCGTGGCATTGATCAGCATGCGCTTCATGTGCACTCCCGTTCACGCACGCCGCTGCAAGCGGCGCGCGCCACCACGGTCACCGGCCGGGGCTTTCAGGCCCGGCGAGGCGACCTTTTCCGATGCACGAGAAACGCTGACGTTGGCCGGAGAAGGAATCGCCCTGGACTGCGGTGTTGATCGAACGATCGATCAGCGGTGCAGCGGGGCAGCGTGCGGCGAGGCCCGGCGGGCCGGCGGTGCCGCAGCCTCGCCACCCCGTGCGGCAAGCGCGGGCCCGGTCGGGGCGGCAGCGCGGCGGCAGTGCCCGGCACGGGCGGCGGGGCCGCGGTGCACAAGGCAGGGGGTGGTGGGGAGGGGCGACATGCGCGACCGTGGACTTCGACGCGGACGACAGACCGGGGTTGCCGATCTGCCGCCCTGTGACCTTTTTCTGGCTTCCCTGTGACGGGACGGCTGGCGTAACGTGTCTCTTCCACCTGGCCCTCGGGCCGCCCGTTCACCTCTGGGAACGGGCCTGCCGCGGCGGACGCAGGCGTTGCATCAACGCTTGTGGGCGCCCGACAACGGACGCCCGGTGCCATGATGGATCTGCGAGTGCCCGGGTAAACTCTGATAAATCAAGCACTTACAGCCCACTTGTGGCGAAGACCATTATAAGCACCAAAGCCACCCCGGCCCAGGGCACTAGCCCGGCGCCCCAGGTGCGCCATCTCGTGGTGGACGAGGCCGGCGAGGGCCAGCGCCTGGACAACTTTCTGCTGCGCCATCTGAAGGGCGTGCCCAAGACCCATGTCTACCGCGTCATCCGTTCCGGCGAGGTGCGGGTGAACAAGGCGCGGGCCGCCGCCGACACCCGTCTGGCCGTCGGCGACGATGTGCGCGTGCCGCCGGTGCGCCTGCCCGAGCGCAGCGGCGAGGCGGCCAGCGCCGCGGCCGCCGCGGCCGTGCCTGCGCGCGAGTTTCCGGTGCTGTTCGAGGACGAGCACCTGCTGGCCGTGCACAAGCCGGCCGGCGTGGCCGTGCACGGCGGCTCGGGCGTCAGCTTCGGCGTCATCGAGCAGCTGCGCCGGGCGCGGCCGCAGGCCAGGTTTCTGGAACTGGTGCACCGGCTGGACAAGGAGACCTCGGGCATCCTGCTGCTGGCCAAGCGGCGCAGCGCGCTGACCCATCTGCAGGACCAGTTCCGCAGCCGAGACACCGGCAAGACCTATGCGGCCCTGGTGGTGGGCGCCTGGCCAGCCAAGCTGAAGGTCATCGACGTGGCCTTGCACAAGACCGTCGATGCCCAGGGCGAGCGCCATGTGCGCGTGGTGCCGGCCGAGCATCCGGACGGCCGGCGCTCGATCAGCCTGGTGGCCATCCGCCAGGCCTATGCCCAGCCGGCGCCGGGCTTCACGCTGCTGGACGTGACCATCAAGACCGGCCGCACGCACCAGATCCGCGTGCACCTGGCCCAGGCCGGCCATGCCATCGTCGGCGATCCCAAGTACGGTGACTTCGCGCTCAACCGCCAGGCCGCACGCGGCGAGGGCCTGGCCGGCGCGCGCTTCGAGCGCATGTTCCTGCATGCGCGGCGCCTGGCCTTCGACCACCCGGCCACGGGGGAGCGCATCACCCTCGAAGCGGCGCTGCCCGCCGAATGCGAGACACTGCTGGCCCGCCTGACGCCCGCCACCTCCACCGCCCCCCGATGAGCCTGCGCCCCCGCCGCTTCGACCTGGTCGTGTTCGACTGGGATGGCACGCTGTTCGACTCCACCGCGCTGATCGCCCGTTGCATCCAGTCCGCCGCCGCCGACCTGGGCCTGCCGGTGCCCGACGACCAGCGCGCCGCCTATGTCATCGGCCTGGGCCTGACCGAGGCGCTGCAGCATGCCGTGCCCGAGCTGCCGGCCGAGCGCTATCCCGAGCTGGGCCGGCGCTACCGCCATCACTACCTGGCGCGCCAGCACGAGCTGGTGCTGTTCCCGGGCACGCTGCAGATGCTGCAGGCCCTGAAGCAGCGCAACCACTGGCTGGCGGTGGCCACCGGCAAGAGCCGGCGCGGCCTGGACGAATGCCTGGAGACGGTGGAGCTGAAGGGCTTGTTCGACGGCACGCGCACCGCCGACGAGACCGCCGGCAAGCCCCATCCGCTGATGCTGCAGCAGCTGATGCGCGAGTTCGGCGTCGAGCCCGAGCGCACGCTGATGATCGGCGACACCACCCACGACCTGCAGTTGGCGCTCAACGCCGGCACGGCCAGCGTGGCGGTGAGCTTCGGCGCCCACGAGCCCGACAGCTTTGCCACGCTGGGCCCGCTGCATGTGGCCCACAGCACGGCCGAGCTGCGCGACTGGCTGCTGGCCCATGCCTGAGGCCGGCCTCCCCGATGGCGGCGCCCCGGCGCTGCCGCTGTGCGCCAGCCACGAGCTGGCCGAGCGTGGCCGGGCCTTTGTCTGGGACGTGCTGCTGTGGCGCCAGCCGGCGCGCGCCTTCGCGCTGCGCATCGACGGCCGCCTGGTGGCCTATGTCAACCGCTGCGCCCATGTGCCGGTGGAGATGGACTGGCAGCCCGGCGAGTTTCTCGATGGCGAGCGCCAGGCCATCGTCTGCTCCATCCACGGCGCCAGCTATGCGCCCGAGGATGGCCGCTGCATCGGCGGGCCCTGCGGCCGCAACCGCCTGCTGCCGGTGGCCGTGGCCGAGCACGACGGCCAGGCCTGTTGGTATCCTTCCCGCGACATCCAGCCGGTGAGCTTTGACGAGCCGGCGTCCAGCCCCCCACCGAGCCCGCGATGAGCACCCACGACGATCCCCCGTTCGGCAGCCCCGGCGAACCGCCTGCGCCCGCGCCTGCTGCCGGGCCGGCGTCCAGCTCGGCGGCCAGTGCCACGTCGAATGCGGCCCAGGCCACCTCGGCCAGCCTGGTGGCGCTGGAGCGCACGGTGGACACGCTGGCCCACGAGCTGCTGCGCGAGCGCCGCAGCGAGCGCCGCTGGCGCATCGCCATCCGCCTGGCCTGGCTGGGCCTGGTGGGCGCGGTGCTGTGGGTGCTGCTGGCCGACCGCGGCCACCACAGCGCGCCGGCCGGCCCGCACACCGCCCTGGTCGAGCTGCGCGGCGAGATCGCGCCCGACACCGAGGCCAGCGCCGAGCAGATGCTGTCGGGCCTGCGCAGCGCCTTCGAGGACGTGGGCGCGCGCGCCGTGGTGCTGCGCATCAACAGCCCCGGCGGCAGCCCGGTGCAGGCCGGCATCATCAACGACGAGATCCGCCGCCTGAAGGCCCTGCACAAGAAGAAGGTGTATGCGGTGGTCGAGGAGATCTGTGCCTCGGGCGCCTATTACGTGGCGGTGGCCGCCGACGAGATCTATGTCGACAAGGCCAGCCTGGTGGGCTCGATCGGCGTGCTGATGGATGGCTTCGGCTTCACCGGCGTGATGGAGAAGCTGGGCGTCGAGCGCCGCCTGCTCACCGCCGGCCAGAACAAGGCCATGCTGGACCCGTTCTCCGAGCAGAACCCGCAGCACCGCGCCTACATGCAGGCCATGCTGGACCAGATCCACCAGCAGTTCATCGCCGTGGTCAAGGCCGGCCGCGGCGCGCGGCTGAAGGCCGGCGACGACACCTTCAGCGGCCTGGTCTGGAACGGCGAGGAGGCGGTCAAGAGCGGCCTGGCCGACCACCTGGGCAACCTCGACTATGTGGCGCGCGAGGTGGTCAAGGCCGAGGAGATCATCGACTACACGCCGCGCGACAACGTCGCCGAGCGCCTGGCCAAGCGCTTCGGCGCGGCCATCGGCGACGGCGCGGTGCGCGCCGCGGCCTCGCTCAGCCGCATTCGATGAGGCTGGCTTCGGCCCCGGAGGCCTCGCGCTTGTAGGCCACCACATGGTCCACGTCCAGGCGGATGCCGATGCGTTCGCCGATGGCGTGGTTGTGGTGCGAGGGCACCAGCGACAGCAGCTGGGCGCCGCTGGCCAGGCGCAGCGTGTACAGGAACTCGGCACCGCGGAAGGCCTTGGCCACGACCTCGGCCGTGACCTCGCTGGCATCGTCGTGCACCACGTCGTCGGGGCGCAGCAGCACGTCCACCGCGCAGCCGCTGGGGCACAGGTCGCCGTGCTCGGTGCAGCGGATCGGGCTGGGGCTGACCAGCTCGCCCAGCTCCACCCGCACCACGCCCTGGCCCGACACCACGCCGGGCAGGAAGGCGCCCTGGCCGACGAAGTCGGCCACAAAGCGGTTGGCCGGCTGGTGGTAGAGGTTGTAGGCCGTGTCCCATTGCTGGATGCGGCCGTCGCTCATGATGCCGATCTCGTCGGCGATGGCGAAGGCCTCATGCTGGTCGTGCGTGACCAGCAGGGCCGTGGTGTCCGACACCTTGAGCAGGGCGCGCAGCTCGCCGCCCAGGCGCTCGCGCAGCTCGACATCGAGGTTGGCAAAAGGCTCGTCCAGCAGCAGCAGGCGCGGCTGCGGCGCCAGCGCCCGCGCCAGCGCCACGCGCTGCTGCTGGCCACCCGACAGCTCGTGCGGATAGCGCGCGCCGGCATGGCCCAGGCCCACGGTGTCCAGCATCTGCTGCACGCGGGCACGCGCATCGGCGCGGCCGCGCAGGCCGAAGCCCACGTTATCGGCCACGCTGAGGTGCGGAAACAGCGCATGGTCCTGGAACACCATGCCGATGCCACGCTGCTCGGGCGGCAGCAGGCGCTGGGTGTCGGACACGATCTCGCCGCCCAGGCTCACCGCGCCGGCGATCAGCGGCTCGAAGCCGGCCACCGCACGCAGCACCGTGGTCTTGCCGCAGCCCGAGGGGCCGAGCAGGCAGCCGATCTGGCCGCGGGTCAGCGTCAGCGAAAAATCCTGTACCACGGCGCGCCGGCCATAGGCCACGGCGATGCGATCGAGGACGAGCCAGGCGGTCGGGAGTACGGCGGTCATAGCGGGCCGATGATAGGGGGCTGGCTACACTGGCCGCCGGACCTCGCTGCCATGCCGTGAATTGAACCCCAGCACCCTGACCCTGCAAGCACCGCGCCGCATGGCCCTGCCCTGGCTGCTGCTGCTGGCGCTGGCCGTGGCGGCCGGGGTGGTGGTGCCGCTGCTGGCGGTGGGCGGCCAGCTGTTCATTGGCGGCACCGGTGACACCTGGGCCCACCTGGCCGCCACCGTGCTGCCCGACTATGTGCGCACCACGCTGTGGCTGTGCGGGGGCGTCTCGCTGGGCGTGGCCCTGCTGGGCGTGGGCTCGGCCTGGCTGGTGACGCGCCACCAGTTCACCGGCCGGGCGACGCTGGAATGGGCCCTGGTGCTGCCGCTGGCCATGCCGGCCTATGTGGCGGCCTACACCTACACCGACCTGCTGCAGTTCGTCGGCCCGGTGCAGACCGGCTTGCGCCAGGCCTTTGGCTGGACACGCGCCGACTACTGGTTTCCCGATGTGCGCTCCACCGGCGGCGCGGTGGCCATGTTTGCGCTGGTGCTGTACCCGTACGTCTACCTGCTGGCGCGCACCGCCTTCCTGGAGCGGGGCGGCGGCATGATCGAGGTCGCCCGCGCGCTGGGGCTGACGCCCTGGCAGGGCTTTGTGCGCGTCAGCCTGCCGCTGGCACGGCCGGCGATCGCCGGTGGCGTGGCACTGGCGCTGATGGAGACGCTGGCCGACTTCGGCACCGTCAGCTACTTCGGCGTGCAGACCTTCACCACCGGCATCTACCGCGCCTGGTTCTCGCTGGGCGACCGTGTGGCCGCCTCGCAGCTGGCGATGGCCTTGCTGGCCTTCGTGGTGCTGGTGCTGGCCGGCGAGCGGCTGTCGCGCGGCGGCGCACGCTTTCACGACACCACGCTGCGCCGCGGTGCCACGGCGCGCCTGCCGCTGCGCGGCTGGCGCGCGGCACTGGCCTGGCTGGCCTGCGTGCTGCCGCTGCTCGGCGGCTTTCTGCTGCCCGGCGGCGTGCTGCTGCACATGGCGCTGACCGAGGGCGATGCGCAGTTCGGCACGCGCTTTGTCACGCTGGCCGGCAACAGCATGCTGGTGTCGGGCGCCACCGCCGTGCTGGCCGTGGCCCTGGCCCTGCTGCTGGGCTATGCGGCGCGCGTGCATGGCGGTGCCGCCATGCGCTGGGCCCACCGTGTGTCCGGCCTGGGCTATGCGCTGCCGGGCTCGGTGATCGCGGTCGGCGTGCTGATCCCGGTGACGCGGCTGGACCATGGCCTGGGCGCGCTGTGGCAGCAGCTCACCGGCCAGCATCCGGGCCTGCTGATCACCGGCGGCATCGCCGCCCTGGTGTATGCCTGCCTGGTGCGCTACCTGACCGCCGCGGTGCAGGCGGTGGATGCCGGCCTGTCCAAGATCACGCCGCACATGGACTTTGCCGCGCGCAGCCTGGGCCACACGCCGGCGCAGACGCTGTGGCGGGTGCACCTGCCACTGCTGCGTGGCAGCGTGCTGACGGCCGGGCTGATGGTCTTCATCGACGTGATGAAGGAGCTGCCGGCCACGCTGGTGATGCGGCCCTTCAACTTCGACACCCTGGCCACCCAGGCCTATACCCTGGCCAGCGACGAGCGCCTGGCCGAGGCCAGCACCGCGGCCCTGGCCATCGTGGTCGTCGGCCTGCTGCCGATGGTGCTGATCTGCCGCCAGATCGCCCGCGGGCGCAGCGCCGCCGGCGCCAGCTGAGCCCGCCGATCAGCCGGCCAGCACTGCCACCTCCTGCGTCAGCCGGCGCGTGGTGGCCAAGGTCAGGCGCAGCAGATTGCGCAGCAGCAGCGCGGCCAGGGCCGGCTGCTCCTGCTGCAGGCGCTCGAAGGCCTGGCGTTCCAGCGCCAGCGCCTCGATGGCGGTGTCGGCGCGCACATCGGCGCTGCGCCGGCCGCCGCTGACCAGGGCCGCCTCGCCCAGCGCCAGGCCGGCGCCCAGCGTGGCCAGGCGGCGCTGGCCGCCGCCGGGCAGATCCACCACCACGCTGACCTGGCCGCGCAGCAGCAGCAGCAGCCGGTCGGCCGCATCGCCACGCCGCAGCAGGATCTGGCCGGGCTCGTGCGACAGCGGCTGCAGCAGGGCCTGCAGGGCCTGCAGCTGGGCCGCGTCCATGCCTTCGCACAGGCTGTGCTCGGCCAGCGGCAGCGTGGCCGCATCGCTCAGTCGCTCGGCGCGGCCGGCCTGCTGCAGCAGGCGGCGCTCGGCATGCTCCAGCGACAGGTCCAGCTGCGGCTGGTAGACCAGGGCGGCCGCCGCCTGCGGGGCCAGCGCCAGGTCCATGCCGGCCAGCAGGGCGCCGCGGCGCACGCGGCTGAACACCAGCTGGCGCTGGCGCGCGGCGGCACGCTGGGCCAGTGCCGCCAGCATGCGCGTGGCGGCTTCGTCGACATGACCGACACGCTGGAAGTCCAGCACCGCGCTGGACCAGGGCTCGGCCTGCTCCAGCGCATGCAGCACCGGCTCCAGCGTGGTGAAGCGCAGATCGCCCTGCAGCTCCAGCACCTGCACCGCATCGCCATCGGCATCGAGCACGGCCGATTCGGCCGCCGTGCGCTGGCGCTTGCTGCGCACCTGGGCCAGCGAATACTGGGCGCGCAGCGTGCCCACGGCGGCGCGCGGCGGCTGCAGGCCGTGCAGGCCCAGCTCGCGCGACAAGGCCTCGCAGGTGGCCACGCCACGCACGCTGTTGCCACGCGCATCCAGCGCCGGCGAAAACACGCCGATGGCCAGCTGGCCCGGCAGCACGGCGACGATGCCGCCGCCCACGCCGCTCTTGGCCGGCAGGCCGACGCGGTAGACCCATTCGCCGCTGAAGTCGTAGACACCACAGGTGGACATGACGCTGAGGATGGGGCCCACCGCATCGGCGGCCACGGCGCGCTGGCCGGTCTGCGGATGCAGGCCACCATTGGCCAGCGTGGCGCCGATCAGCGCCAGGTCGCGCGCATCGACACGCAGCGCGCACTGGTGGAAGTACAGGTCCAGCACCGGCTCGGGATCACCGTCCAGGATGCCGTAGTTGCGCAGCAGGTGGCCGATGGCGCGGTTGCGGTGGCCGGTGTCGCGCTCGGAGGCATAGACGGCCTCGTCAAAGTCCAGCTCGCGGCCGGCATAGGCCGATACCGCCCGGCGCACCCGCTCCAGCCGCGCCGCGGCATCGGCGCCGCCCACCAGCGAGCTGGCGGCGATGGCGCCGGCATTGATCATCGGGTTCATCGGCCGGCCGCTGCCGGGCTCCAGGCTGATGGAGTTGAAGGCCTCGCCCGAGGGCTCGACGCCGACCGTGCGCGCCACGCGCTCGGGCCCACCGTCCTCCAGCGCCATGCCGTAGACCAGGGGCTTGGAGATGGACTGGATGGTGAAGGCCTGGCGGCTGTCGCCGACCTCGTAGACATGGCCGCCGACGGTGGCGATGGCGATGCCGAACCAGGCCGGATCGGCCTTGCCCAGCTCGGGGATGTAGTCGGCGACGCGGCCGTGGTCCAGCGGCAGCAGGCGGCGGTGCAGGTCGGCAAGCAGGTCGGCGATCAGGGCGGGCATGCGCGCTTCATCGCAACTTCCGTGCGCGGTGGCCGCGCCGCGCCCGGATCAGGTGCGCCAGACCCGCGGCGGGCAGGCCGCCAGGCCCCAGTGCAGGCGGCGCCAGTCGGCCCACACCGCATGCAGCAGGGCCATCACCGGCTCGACGCGCGGGCCCAGCACGCGCAGCACCAGCAGTGATTCATCGGGTGCGGTGACGCCGGCACTGCGCGCCAGGTCGTGGGCGCCCAGGCGCTCGCGCGCCGCGTCCAGCAGGCTTTCGCGGCTGCCACGCGCCAGCGGCCGGCCATCGGCCAGCCACAGCATGCCCAGCACCGTGTGGCCGGCCAGGCCCAGCGGCGACTGCAGCAGCAGCGGGTCGTGGCCGTCGATGCGCCCGCGCTCCAGCCAGACGCCGGGCAGGCCGATCTGCTGCGTGAAGACGCCGCGGTCAAAGGCCTGGCCGGCCGCCGGAAGGCCCAGGGCCAGCAGGTCCAGGCCCAGCATCTGCGCGCCGGGCGCCAGGTGGAAGGCCAGCCGGTTGTCGACGCGGCAGCCGGGGTAGGCGATGGTTTCCAGCGGCAGCCATTCCAGCCGTGCGCCATCGGCCAGCGTGGCCTGCACCGTCTGCAGCGCCAGCGGCCCGTCGCTGCGGTAGAAGCGCGTGGCGCCGGGGGTGGTGATCAGCGCATGGCTGCCGGCATCCAGCCGCGCCTCCACGCCCAGCACATCGCCGCCGACGATGCCGCCCGGCGGATGCACCAGCACATGGTGGCAGACGGCATCGCCCTCAGGGTACAGGCGCTGCAGCACACGCAGCGGGCCATGGTGGCGGTCCAGCGCCGTGGTGCGCTGGCGCTGACCATCGTGGTGGTAGTGCAGGTCGAGGTGGCCGTGCCAGCCCATGAAGGGAAACGGCGCGCCGCGGCGCGCCGGCAGTGGATTGCGGGCCGCCAGTGTAGGCAGGCCCGGGATGGCTCAATGATTCTGCGAGCCGCGGTGGGCCCAGCCGGTGATGCGCTTTTCCAGCACCGAGAAGGCCTCGTACATCAGCATGGCCATCGCGCCCACCACCACCAGGCCGGCAAAGGCCAGGCCCATCTGCATGGAGCTGCCGGCCGACACCAGCAGATAGCCGATGCCCTCGTTGCTGGCCGTCATCTCGCTGACCGTGGTGCCGACGAAGGCCAGCGTGATGGCCACCTTCAGGCTGCCGAAGAAATACGGCATCGAGCGTGGCAGGCCCACCTTGACCAGCACGTCCCAGCGCCGCGCGCCCAGCACGCGCAGCACGTCTTCCAGCTCGGGCTCCAGCGTGGCCAGGCCGGTGGCGATGTTGACGGTGATCGGGAAGAACGAGATCAGAAAGGCGGTGAGGATGGCCGGGCCCACGCCGATGCCGAACCACACCACCAGGATGGGCACGAAGGCCGCCTTGGGCAGGGCATTGAAGCCGGTCATCAGCGGATAGATGGCGGCATAGGCCAGGCGCGAGCTGCCGATCAGAAAGCCCAGCAGCACGCCCACCACGATGGCCAGGCCGAAGCCGGCCATCGTGACCCAGAAGGTGCGCCAGGCATGCTTGGCGATCTCGCCCTTGAACTCCAGCAGCTGCTCCCAGATGCGCAGCGGGCTGGGAAAGATGAACTCGCTGACGGCAAAGGCCGTGCACAGCGCCTGCCACAGCAGCAGCACGCCGACCAGCAGGGCCCAGGGCGCCCAGGCTTCCAGGCGCTTGGCTTGCACGCTGTTCATTGCGCCACCTCCGCACCAGACTTGCGCATGGCGCCGATGTGGCCGCGCAGCTCGTGCACGATGTCGGTGAAGGCCGGCGTGTAGGTGACCTCCAGATCGCGCGGTCGCGGCAGCTCGATGTCGCGCTTGACGACGAAGCGCCCGGGGCTCTTGCTCATCACATACACCGTGTCGGCCAGGAACACGCTTTCGCGCAGGTCGTGCGTGACCAGGATGACGTTGAACTTCTGCGCCGCCTGCAGGTCGCGCAGCGCGCACCACAGCTCCTCGCGGGTGAAGGCGTCCAGCGCGCCGAAGGGCTCGTCCAGCAGCAGCATGCGGGGCTCGTGGATCAGCGCGCGGCAGATGCTGGCGCGCTGCTGCATGCCGCCCGACAGCTGCCACGGGAACTTGTCCTCATAGCCGCCCAAGCCCACGCTCTGCAGCAGCTTGCGCGCCTTGGCCTCGTACTCGGCCTTCTTGGCCTTGAAGCTGCTGCGGTAGGGCTCGACGATCTCCAGCGGCAGCATCACATTGGCCACCGTGCTGCGCCAGGGCAGCAGGCTGGGCGCCTGGAAGGCCATGCCGGTGATCTTCAGCGGCCCGGTCACCTCCTGGCCGCCGATGATCACCGTGCCCTTGCTGGGGCGCTTGAGCCCCGTGGCCAGCTTCATGAAGGTGCTCTTGCCGCAGCCCGAGGGCCCGACGATGGCGATGAACTCGCCCTCGCGCACCTGCAGGTTGATGTCCTCCACCGCATACTGGCCCTGGGCCAGCAACTCGTCGTTGTAGGCCAGCCAGACCTGGTGGAAGTCGACGAAGGGCTTGGCGTCCGCGCTCACTTCTTGGCCTTGGCGGCGCTGAAGATGTCGCGCTCGGCGGCGCTGGGCAGGAAGCTGCCGTTCCACACCAGGTCGGGGTTGATGCGGCCCTTGGTGGCATAGGCATCGGCCACCTGGCTGGCCATCAGCGCCAGGCGCGGCGGCTTGACGTCGCCAAAGCCCTCGGCCTTGGCATCGGGCGTGGCCACCACGGTGTCGATGGCCAGGCGCAGGCGGCGCTCTTCCAGCTCGGCATTGACGATGCCGTCGCGCTCTTTCACCACCGCGGTGGCCGCCTTGGGGTCGGCGATGACCTGCTTGGCGCCCTTGGCAAAGGCGCGCAGGAAGGCTTTGACCGCCTCCGGGTTCTTCTTGAGGAAGTCCTCGCCGACGATGATGGCGTTGCCATACAGCTTGACGCCGTACTGCGGATAGCCCATCACCGCCACGTCCTCGGCCTTCACGCCACGCGCCTCCAGGTTCAGCAGGCTGGTGAAGGTGAAGCCGGTGATGGCGTCCACATCGCCCTTGACCAGCATGGTCTCGCGCAGCGGCGGGTCCATGCTGACCCAGGTGACGGCGCCCAGGCCGTTGGCCTTCTGGAAGATCGGGAAGCCGCGGCGGCCGGCGTCGAACACCGGCGCGCCCAGCTTCTTGCCGGCCAGGTCGGCCGGGGTCTTGAGGCCGCTCTTCTTCAGCGACATCACCGCCGCCGGCGTGTTGTTGTAGACCATCATCACTGCCACCGGCTTGTTGGGCGCGGTCGGGTTGTTGGCCTGGAACTCCATCAGCGCGGCCAGGTCGGCAAAGCCCATGTCGTAGGTGCCCGAGGCCACGCGGTTGACGGCATTGCCCGAGCCATTGCCGGCATCGATGCTGACGTTGAGCTTCTCGGCCTTGAACAGGCCCTTGGCCGCCGGCAGCAGGAAGAAGGCGCTGGGGCCTTCGAAGCGCCAGTCGAGCTGGAACTTGATCGCCGTCTCCTGGGCCTGGACTTGGGCGGGCAGGGCGGCCAGCAGGCTGGCGGCGGCGGTGGTGGCCAGGAACGCGCGCGACAGGGCACGGCGGGTCAGGGGGCGCGACATAACGGCTTCTCCAGTTTCAATCGGTGCGAGACGGGGCATGGCCTTGCTCTGCAAGGAGCGTGCGCGGCCCGCGCCGCAGCGGCCGGGCCAGGCCGGTGCCGATGATGGCACCACGGCGGTGCCCTGTTTCGCAGTCTGCGCCGATCTGGTGCGGCGCCGCAGCCCGGCCGCCGTTCAGCCGCCGCTGGCCGGCAGCTGCTCGCGCAGCAATCGCTTCATCAGCTTGCCATTGGCATTGCGCGGCAGCGGCGTGGCGCTCCAGCTCACGCCCTCGGGCACCTTGTAGTCGGCCAGGCGTTCGGCGCAGAAGGCGCGCAGCGCCGCGGTGTCACCCGACTCACCACCGGCCACATGCACGAAGGCATGCACACGCTCGCCCAGCACCGGGCAGGGCCGGCCGACGATGGCCGCCTCGACCATGCCCGGCCAGGCCATCAGCACGTTCTCGACCTCCACCGAATAGATCTTGAAGCCACCGCGGTTGAGCATGTCCTTCTTGCGGTCGAACACGCGCACATAGCCCTGCGCGTCGACGCTGCCCAGGTCGCCCGAGCGCCACCAGCCGGCATGGAAGCCGGCCGCCGTGCCCTCGGCATTGGCCCAGTAGCCGGGCACGACCATCGGGCCGGCGATCCACAGCTCGCCGGTCTGGCCGGGCGGCAGCTCGCGGCCGTCATCGTCCATCACGCGGATCTGCGCGCAGGGCAGGGCCACGCCCACGCTGTCGGCATGCTCGCGCGTGCGGCCCCAGGGCATCAGCGTGGCCGGCGAGGTGGTCTCGGTGGCGCCATAGGCATTCAGCAGGGTCAGGCCGGGCAGGGCCTGGGCCAGTGCGTCGATGGTGCTCACCGGCATCGGCGCGCCGCCGTAGCCGCCCACGCGCCAGGCCGACAGCGCGGCCGTGGCAAAGCTGGGGTGCATCAGGCACAGGTTGTACATGGCCGGCACCATCAGCGTGTGCGTCACCCGCTCGGCGGCCAGCAGCGCGATGAAGGACTCGGCCTTGAAGGCCGGCACCACGACGATGGTGCCGCCCACCTGCAGCATGGCGGCGACGATGGCGATCAGGCCGGTGACATGGCTGGCCGGCACGGCCAGGGCCGAGCGGTCGGCCGCCGTCAGGCCCATGCACACCTGGTAGTGGCGCACCGAATGGGCGATGTTCAGCTGGGTCAGCATCGCGCCCTTGGGGTGGCCGGTGGTGCCCGAGGTGTAGAGGATCACGGCCACATCGGCCTCGGCTGGCGTGGTTGCGGGCGGCGGCGCAAGGTCCGTGGCCGGCAGGCCCTGGAAGCCGCCCGCGGCGTCGATCAGCACCCGCCAGCGCAGCGCCGGCGCCTCGTCGCCGCCGTCGGCCGCCGGCACCCGCTCGGCCAGCGCCGCATCGGCCACGATGCCGGCGGCGCCGCACTGGCGCGCGATCCAGGCCAGGCCGGGGCGCTGCTCGCGCACGCCCACCGGCACGGTGATCACGCCCAGGCGCTGCAGTGCCAGCCAGGTGAGCACAAACTCGGGCCGGTTGTCGATGAACATCAGCACCCGCTCGCCGGCGGCGATGCCCAGCGCGGCAAAGCCGGCCGACAGCCGCGTGGCCTGCTCGGCCAGCTGGCCATAGGTCCAGCGCTGGCCACCGGTCCGGCCGTCGACCAGGGCCTCGGCCTGCGGCGTGCGGGCCGCAGCGGCCTCGACCATGGCCCAGACGCTGGCCGGCCGCTCGGCAAAGCAGCGCACCAGGCGGTCGCCGAACAGCGCCTCGTGGCGCATGGCCGGCAGCGGCCGGCCGTGCCAGTCGTGTTGATCGGCGGTGGACCCCGCGCCGCTCATGCCGCGGCCGCCGCCGTCAGGTTGGCGCCGCGCTCGATCACGAACTCGGCGTCGACCAGGGAGCGCGAATGGTTCAGGTCGCTCTGCGAGATCAGCACCGACACCTCGCTGCCCTTCAAGCCCGCGATGACCTCGCCCAGGCGCTTGGACAGCGCCGGCGCCACGCCCTCGAAGGGCTCGTCCAGCAGCAGCAACCGCGTGCCCACGGCCAGCGCCCGTGCCAGGGCCACCAGCTTCTGCTGGCCGCCCGACAGCAGCAGGGCGCGGCGGTCCTTCATCTCCACCAGCTCGGGCAGCACCCGCCACACCAGGGCCAGGCGCTGCTCGGGCTTGAGGCTGGCATGCACCCACACCGGCACCAGGATGTTCTCTTCCACCGTCAGCTCGGGCACCAGGCCGCGGTCCTCGGGCATGTAGCCGATGCCCAGCGCCGCACGCTGGTGGCGCGGCAGCGTGGCCAGGTCCTGGCCGTCGAAGCTGATGCGGCCCTGGCTGGGCGTCAGATGGCCCATCACCGAGCGCATCAGCGTGGTCTTGCCGGCGCCGTTGCGGCCAACCAGGCCGACCATCTGCCCATCGCCCACCGTGAGCGACATGCCACGCAGCGCCACCACGCCCTGGATGGCGACATGGATGCCTTCGATTTTCAGCATGCTGCGCTCCTTCAGCCGTGGACCAGTTCGCCGGTGACGTAGCGGCGCACGTCGTCGGTGGCCAGCGCACGCGCGGGCACGTCGTCGGCGATGATGCGGCCGGCGTAGAAGGCGATCACGCGGTCGGCATGGCGCTCGACGATGTCCATGTCGTGCTCGACGAACAGCACGGTCGTGCCACGCTCGGCGCTTTCGGTGCGCAAGGCGTTCATGATGGTCTCCATCATCGGAAACTTCTCCTCGGCCGACACGCCCGAGGTCGGCTCGTCCAGCAGCAGCAACTTGGGCGCCGTGGTCAGCGCCATCGCGATGTCCAGCAGCTTGCGCACGCCGCCGGGCAGCTCGGCCACGCGGCGCTGGCGGTGCTCGATCAGGCGGAAGCGCTCCAGCAGGGCCTCGGCGCGCTGCATGGCCTCGCGACGCCGCGCCGGCTGGAAGAAGCTCAGCTTCTGGTCGTGGCAGGCATTGGCCACCAGCATGTTGTCGAGTGCCGTCAGGTCGCCGAACAGCTGCGGGATCTGGAACGAGCGCGCCACGCCCAGGCGGGTGATGGCGCGCGGGTCCAGCGGCGTGACGTCGCGGCCGTCCAGCAGGATGCGGCCCGAGTCCGGCTTCAGGTAGCCGGTGATCATGTTGACGAAGGTGGTCTTGCCGGCGCCGTTGCTGCCGATCAGGCTGACACGTTCGCCACGCTGCACGCTGACGTTGATGGCCTGGGCCGCGACCACCGCGCCGAAGCGCTTTTCCACGGCCGTGGCTTCGAGCATGGGGCTGTTGGAGCTCATCGCTCAATCGCCTTTCTTCATCCACAGCGATCCGATGCCACGTGGCAGGAAGCGGATCACGAACAGCAGGAACAGGCCCAGGGCCAGCTGCCAGGTGTTGGGGAAATAGGCGCTGGAGAAGCTGCGCACCACCTCCAGCACGGTGCTGGCCACGAACACCGCGGCCACGCTCTGCCAGCCGGCCAGGATGGCGACGAAGACGAACTCGCCCGAGGTGGTCCAGAAGCTGAAGTTGGGCTCGATGTGGCCCAGCGCCATCACCGCCAGCGCGCCGCCCAGGCCGCCGCAGAAGGCGGCCAGCACGAAGTTCAGCGCCATCGCCTGGCGCACCGAGCTGCCCAGGTATTCGACGCGCAGCTCGTTCTCGCGCACGGCCAGCGTGACCAGGCCGCGGGTGGAATCGAAGTACACGCGCGCGGCCAGGGCCATCACGGTGGCGATGCCCACGGTCAGCAGGTACAGCACATAGCCCACGCGCTCGTCGGGCAGCTTCTGTCCCAGCAGCGTGGGCCGGCCCATGTTGAAGCCGTCGCTGCCGCCGAAGGCATCGAGCTTCATCAGCAGGCCATAGGTCACCATCGACAGCGCCAGCGTCAGCATGGCGAAGAAGATGCCGCGGTAGCGCGACAGCAGCGGCGCAAACGGCGCCGCCACCAGCAGCGCCGCGACGCCGCCGCACAGGGCCAGGCCCAGCGCGTCGGTGATGCCGGCGCGGTTGAACAGCAGGGCCGCGGTGTAGCCGCCGATGGCAAACACCATGCCCTGGCCGAAAGGCACGACGCCGCCGCGCATCAGCGCGACGATGCCCAGCGACACCAGGCCGTTGGCCGCGGCCATGGTGACCAGGAAGGTCAGCCACTTGGGCGCGGCCCAGCCCACGGCGGCCAGCAGCACAAAGCCGCCCAGGCCGGCGGCCAGGGTGCGGCCGTGGCGGGTGCCCGAGGCCGCCGGCGCCGCCGCAGCGGCGGAGGACGGGGCAGAGGAGAGGATGGCGGACATCGTTGGACCTCCTCAGATCTTGCGCGCCTGGATGCGCTGGAACAGGCCCTCGGGCCGGAACATCAGCACGATGGCCATGACGATGTAGATGGAGAACAGCTCGGCCACCGGCGCGGTGTGCACGGCGATGCTGCGCGCCAGGCCGACGATCAGCGCGCCCACGGCCGCGCCCTCGATGCTGCCCAGGCCGCCGATGATGACCACCGCGAACGAGACGATGATCACGCCCACCGACACGCCCGGCTGCACCGAGATCATCGGCGCGGTGAAGGCGCCGCCGAGCGCGGCCAGGAAGATGCCGACGGCAAACGCACCCATGTAGATGCGCGAGACATTGACGCCCATGCTGGCCGCGACCTCGGACGAGTGGATCACCGCCAGCACGATCTTGCCGATGCGCGTGCGGTTCAGCCCCCACCACACGGCCAGGCCCACGCCCACGGCCAGCGCCACCAGGGCGAAGTCGTAGCCCACATAGGTCTGCTGGCCCAGGTCGACATTGCCGAACAGGCCGTAGGGCTCGCTGACGTAGAACGGATTGGCGCCCCACACCAGCTTGGTCACGTCTTCCATGATCAGGAACAGCGCATAGGTCACCAGCACCAGCAGCACCTCGTCGCGGCCGTAGAAGAAGCGCAGCAGGCCACGCTCGGTGAGCGGCGCGACCAGCGCCGCCACCGCCACCGCGGCCAGCAGCATGGCCACCAGGCTCAAGCTGGGCGACCACTTCATGCTCGCCGCCCAGCCCACGAAGCTGGCCGCTGCATAGGCGCCCAGCGCATAGAAGCTGCCGTGGGCGATGTTCAGGATCTTCAGCACGCCGAACACCAGGGTCAGGCCCAGCGCGACGATGAACAGCCACGACGCATAGGTCAGGGCGTCGATCAGGATGGTGATGATTTCGGCGGCCATCGTCGCGCTCCGGTGGGATTAGGGGCAGCCCTTGGCGCCGGGGAAGCCGGCCTTGATCCAGTCCTCGGCCTTCATGTTGGCCGGCGGGTTCACGCACTCGGCCGGGAAGCGCATGATGTCGTCGAGCATCACCATCTTCTTGCCGGCGTCATAACGCGTGCGGCCGATGGCCGTGTCCTGGATCGCCTGGTGGCCGCCGCCGTTGGTCATGCGGATGCGGCCGGCCGGCGAGTCCCACTCGCTGTTGCGCAGGGCCGCGGCCAGCTGCTCCGAGCTGGGCTTCTTGCCGCCGTTGGCGGCCATGGCCTTCTCGGCCGCCAGCTTCAGGCCCAACAGGGCCTGCACCATGCGGTACGGGGCCTGCACCGGGTAGACGTTGTAGGCCTTGCTGTACAGCTCCCACCACCAGTCGTTGAGCGCGCTCTTGGGCGCCATCAGGCCGTAGGCGCCACGCGCGCCCAGGATGGTGCCGTCGGGCATCTTGTCGCCCAGGCCCGGCAGCACATGGTCGGCCGCCGACAGCACGACCTGGCTGCGCTTGAACAGGCCACGCGGGCCGGCCTGCAGGATGAAGGCCTGCAGGTCGCCACCCCACAGGCTGCTGTGGGTGATGTCGGCCTGGGTCTTCATCAGCGCCGAGATCTCGGTGCCGTACTGGCCGGCGCCGAACTTGGGCAGCTGGTCCTCGCCCGGCTTGGCACCGGGGTAGAGCTTTTCCATCGACCAGACGAAGTCCTTCTTCGAGTCATGGCCCCAGGCATAGTCCTGGTTGATCAGGTTGAAGCTCTCGACCTTGACGTTCTTGGCCTTCAGGTAGCGCGCCAGGGCCACGTTGTCCATCGCGCCATGGCTGGCGGTGCGGAAGACGTAGCTGAACTTGTTGTCCTCGAAGATGCGCGGCGTGCCGCAGTCGTACAGCAGCAGGAACTTCTTCATCTCCTCGGCCGCCGGCGCCACCGCCAGACAGTCGCCCGAGGACACATAGCCCACCACCGCATCCACCTTCTCGCGGTCGTACAGGTTCTTCAGCTCCTGCACCTGCTTGGTGGCGCCGCCGTTTTCGTCCACGTAGACGAATTCCAGCTTCATGCCGCCGAAGCCGACCTTGTTGTAGGGCGCCGGCGCGGCGCCCTTGTTGAAGGCGTCGAGCAGCACCTTGGCGCCGTTGACGGCGGGGATGCCGAAGCTCTCGGCCGCCTGGCCGGACAGGAAGCTGACGATGCCGACCTTGAAGGTCTCCTGGGCCTGGGCGGCACCGGCGGCGCACAGCGCGGCGGCGGCGGCCAGCAGGTGCAGCGCACGCCGGCTGCGGGGGCGGAACAGGGAAGATGCCATCTTGTGTCTCCTGGTGAAGTCGCCCGCATCGGGCATTGGGAATCTGTGCGTCGGTTCAGCCGGGCTGGGCAATCGCTGTGGCCATGTCCAGGCCGGCCAGCGCAAAGCCGCGCTGGAAGTCGACCATGTGCTTGCGCGTCCAGGCCTCGGCCGCGTCGGCGTCGCGGCCGGCGATGGCCGCGAGGATGTGCTCATGGGCTTCGAGGTTGCGTGCCGAGGCCTGCGGCAGGCGCTCGAAGATGCTCAGCAGCGTCGGGTTGTAGAGCAGGCCCACCGGCTCGCGCGCCAGCATCAGCGCGCGGTTGTGGCTGGCGCGGCCGACCAGGGCATGGAAGGCCATGTCCAGCTTGACCAGGGCCGCATCACCCTGGGTGGCGCGGCTGGCGGCATGGTTGTCGCGCAGCAGGGCCAGGTCGTCGTCGCTGGCCTGGGCCGCGGCCAGGCGGGCGGTCAGCGGCTCCAGCACCATGGCCACGTCCCACAGCTCCTGGAAGGTGGTCTGCTGCAGCAGCAGCAATCGGGTGGAGCGCGGCGCCAGGTCGTCGACGCCGGGCAGGCAGACAAACAGCCGCCGGCCCTCGCCACGCTGCAGCAGGCCTTCGCGCTCGACCTGGCGCAGCGCCTCGCGCACGGTGGAGCGGTGCACGCCGAAGCGCTCGGCCAGCTCGGTCTCGGTGGGCAGGGCGGTGCCGGGGCGCAGCGCGCCGTCGAGGATGGCACGCTCGATGGCCGACGAGACGGTCTTGTAGGCCGGCTCGACCACCACGCGCTGGAACACCTCTGCAGGGCCCTGGGCACCCATAGACCGTCTCCTGGCCGCGCCTCGATCGGACGCGTGCCAGGATCTTTGTCCGACAAACGGATTGCCGGAACCTCGCTAACCCGAGGCCGACCTGTCCACTGCGCGACAGGACTGCAGCGCTGCAGGCCGAGCGTGCAGGCATGAAAAAGGCCGCCCGAAGGCGGCCTGTCGCGATCGCTGGCGGGGGCTCAGTGGCGGAAGTGGCGCGTGCCGGTGAACACCATCGCAATGCCACGCTCGTTGGCCGCGGCAATGACCTCGGCATCGCGCATCGAGCCGCCGGGCTGGATCACGCAGCTGGCGCCGGCATCCACCACCACGTCCAGCCCGTCGCGGAAGGGGAAGAAGGCGTCGCTGGCCACCGCCGTGCCCTGCAGGCTCAGGCCCGCATTGCCGGCCTTGATGCTGGCGATGCGCGCCGAGTCGATGCGGCTCATCTGGCCAGCGCCCACGCCCATGGTCATGCCGCCGGCGCAGAACACGATGGCATTGCTCTTCACGAACTTGGCCACCTTCCAGGCGAACAGCAGGTCGTCCATCTGCTGCGCCGTGGGCTGCAGCGCGCTCACCACCTTCAGCTCGCCGACGGCCACGTTCTTGGCATCGGCCGACTGCAGCAGCAGGCCGCCGCCCACGCGCTTGAAGTCCAGCCGGTTGCCGGTGGCCTGGGCCTGTTCGGGCAGCGGCACCTCCAGCAGGCGCAGATTGGGCTTGGCCGCCAGCAGCGCCCGTGCCTCGGGCGTCACCGACGGCGCGATGGCCACCTCGACAAACTGCTTGGCCGCATTGATGGCCTCGACCACCGCCACGTCCAGCGGCCGGTTCAGCGCCAGGATGCCGCCGAAGGCACTGGTCGGATCGGTCTTCAGCGCCTTGGTGTAGGCCTCCACCGCGCTGGCGCCCACGGCCACGCCGCAGGGGTTGGCATGCTTGACGATCACGCAGGCCGGCGCGTCGAAGGTCTTCACGCATTCCCAGGCGGCATCGGCATCGGCGATGTTGTTGAAGCTCAGCTCCTTGCCCTGCAGCTGGGTCCAGGTGGCCAGCGTGCCGGCGGCGGGCTGGCGCTCGCGGTAGAAGGCCGCGCTCTGGTGCGGGTTCTCGCCGTAGCGCATGTCCTGGGTCTTGACCAGCTGCAGCGTGAAGGTGTCGGGATAGGCGCTGCGCACCGGCACCGCGGCCGGCTTGTCCTCGGCGCCGGGCTCCAGCGCGCTGAGGTAGTTGGTGATCATGCCGTCATAGGCCGCGGTGTGGGCGTACACCTTGCGGGCCAGGCCGAACTTGGTCTTGCGCGTCAGGCCGCCGGCATCCAGTTCGGCCAGCACCTGGGCATAGTCGGCCGGGTCGATGACCACGCCCACGTCGGCCCAGTTCTTGGCCGCGGCGCGCAGCATGGCCGGGCCGCCGATGTCGATGTTCTCGATCGCGTCTTCCAGCGTGCAGTCGGGTCGTGCCGTGGCCTGGGCGAACGGGTAGAGGTTGATCACCAGCAGGTCGATGGTGTTGATGCCGTGCTCGGCCAGCGCCGCCATGTGCGCCGGCATGTCGCGGCGCGCCAGCAGGCCGGCATGCACCCGCGGGTGCAGGGTCTTGACGCGGCCGTCCAGCATCTCGGGAAAGCCGGTGATCTCGCTGACCTCGGTCACCGGCAGGTCGGCATCGGCCAGCAGCCGGGCCGTGCCGCCGGTGGACAGCAGCTTGACGCCGCGCTGGTGCAGGGCGCGGGCGAAATCGACGATGCCGGTCTTGTCGGACACGGACAGCAGGGCGGTGGTCATCGCGGGGATCCTGGGAAAAAAAGAAAGACGATGGCGCGGCGCTGGCGGTGCGCAGCCTTGCGCGGTTCAGGAGATCAGCTGGTGTTCCAGCAGCTTGCGGCGCAGCGTATTGCGGTTGATGCCCAGCCACTCGGCGGCCTTGCTCTGGTTGCCCTGGGCATGGCGCATCACCACCTCCAGCATCGGCTTCTCGGCCGCGCGCAGGATCATGTCGTGCACCGCATGCGGTTCGGTGCCGCGCAGGTCCTTGAAATACTGTTCGAGGCTGTCGCGAACGACGTCCTCGATGCCTTTGCGACTCATGCTTGCAGGGCCAGGTGATCGTGGTTGGCCGCGGCCTCGATGCCTTCCACCGTGGCGTCCACGGTGGGCAGCAGCGCATGGTCGTCGGCCAGGGTGTCGAAGAAGGTGGACACCGCGGCCACCTGGGCGGCCGTCGAGTCCAGCGTGTTCATCGCGGCGCGGAAGGCCTCGCCGCCGGGCAGGGCGCGCACGGCCCAGCCGATGTGCTTGCGCGCGCTGCGCAGGCCGGCCAGCTCGCCGTACAGGCTGTAGTGGTCGTGCAGGTGCTCGACCAGCCAGTCGCGCACCTCGCGGGTGGCCGGCGGCGGCAGCTGGCGGCCGGTGTCCAGGTAATGCGCGATCTCGCGGAAGATCCAGGGCCGGCCCTGCGCCGCGCGGCCGATCATCAGCGCATCGGCACCGGTCTCGCGCAGCACCGCGGCGGCCTTCTCGGGGCTGGTGATGTCGCCATTGGCCACCACCGGGATGGACAGCGCGGCCTTGACCGCGGCGATGGTGGCGTATTCGGCGCACCCCTTGTAGCCCTGCTCGCGGGTGCGGCCGTGCACCGTGACCAGGGCCACGCCAGCGTCCTGTGCGGCGCGCGCCAGGGCCACCGCATTGCGCTCGCTGTCGCACCAGCCGGTACGCATCTTCAGCGTCACCGGCACGCCATGGGGCGCGCAGGCGGCGACCACGGCATCGACGATGGCCCGGGCCAGCGGCTCGTCGCGCATCAGCGCCGAGCCCGCCCATTTGTTGCACACCTTCTTCGCCGGACAGCCCATGTTGATGTCGATGATCTGCGCGCCGCGCGCAATGTTGTGGCGCGCGGCCTCTGCCATCATCGGCGCATCGGTGCCGGCGATCTGCACCGCGATGGGCCCGGGTTCGCCGGCATGGTCGGCGCGGCGGCTGGTCTTCAGCGTGTGCCACAGCTCGGGCCGTGAGGTGATCATCTCGCTCACCGCATGGCCCGCGCCCAGGCGGCGGCACAGCTGGCGGAACGGGCGGTCGGTGACCCCGGCCATCGGGGCGACGAACAGCCGGTTCGGCAGCCGGTAGGGGCCGAGATCCAGGGCGGGCACGGGGGGTGGGGAGCTGCTGAAAAAGGAGGCAGGAGTATAGCCGCGCGGGGTGGCCCCTCCAGGGCCGGACGGCAGCCGGACCGTGGCCGGCCGGCACTGCCTATGATGGCCACCGATGGAAGCCTGGATGAATGCCGCACTGGCCTGGCTGGCCCTGCCCCAGATCGGCCTGAGCACGGTGTTCGTGGTCTCGCTGGTCTCGGCCACCTTGCTGCCGCTGGGCTCGGAGCCGGCGGTGTTCGGCCTGGTCAAGCTCAACCCCGAGCTGTTCTGGCCGGCGATTGCCGTGGCCACACTGGGCAATACGCTGGGCGGCGCCATCAGCTGGTGGATGGGCTACGGCGCCGAGCGAGCCTACGAGCGCATGACACACCGCTCGCTGCGCTGGCGGGCGCTGCAATGGCTGCAGCGCTTTGGCGCCAAGGCCTGCCTGCTGAGCTGGCTGCCCGGCGTGGGCGATCCGCTGTGCGCCGTGGCCGGCTGGCTGAAGCTGCCGTTCTGGCCCTGCGTGGCCTACATGGCCATCGGCAAGTTCGCGCGCTATGTGACGATGACGGCGGCGCTGCTGTGGCTGTTCTGAGCGGGTGCTCCCCCCCCCCTGATCCCGCCCAACGGGGGAGGCGTCGGCACCGGGCCCGGGCAGCGCCGGCCATGACAATGCCGCACCGCTACGAACTGCCCACTCGCCCTGCATGAGCGCCACCCCCGCCTACGACCAGCTGAGCGCCTTGTTCCAGCGCCTGCACCACCTCGACCACCTGCAGTCCATCGCCTACTGGGACCAGGCCGCCAACATGCCGCCCGGCGGCGCCGATGCGCGTGCCGCGGCGCTGGCCGAGCTGGCCACCATCAGCCACCGTTTGCGCACCGACGCGGCCACGCGGCCGGCGCTGGAGCGTGCCGCCGACGAGCCGCTGGACGCCCACCAGCGCGCCAACCTGCGCGAGATGACGCGCGAATGGCGCGCCGCCAATGCCCTGCCCGAGGCCCTGGTGCAGCGCAAGCAGCTGGCCACCGCGCGCTGCGAGCATGCCTGGCGCCGCCAGCGCCCGGCCAACGACTGGGCCGGCTTCCTGGCCAATTTCCGCGAGGTGCTGGCGGTGTCGCGCGAGGAGGCCGAGCGCCTGTCCCAGGCCACCGGCCTGGCGCCTTATGACGCGCTGATGGACCAGTACGAGCCGGGCATGACCAGTGCCGAGGTGCAGCGCCTGTTCGGCGACCTGCGCCAGTGGCTGCCGGGCCTGATCCGCCAGGTGCGCGAGCGCCAGGCGCGCATGCCGCTGCAGCGGCCGCAGGGGCCGTTTGCGGTCGAGGCCCAGCAGCGGCTGTGCGAGCGCGTGATCCGCTGGCTGGGCTTCGACTTCTCGGCCGGCCGGCTGGACGTCAGCACCCATCCGTTTTCAGGCGGCGTGCCCGAGGACGTGCGCCTGACCACGCGCTTCACCGGCGACGAGTTCATCACCAGCCTGTACGGCGCCATCCACGAGGCCGGCCATGGCCGCTACGAGCAGAACCGGCCGCGCGACTGGCTGGGCCAGCCGGTGTCGCTGGCGCGCTCGATGGGCATCCACGAAAGCCAGAGCCTGGCCTTCGAGATGCAGCTGGCCCACCACCCCGGCTTCATCGCCCAGCTCTCACCGATGCTGGTCGAGGCCTTCGGGCCGCAGCCGGCCTTCGAGCCGGCGGCCTTCGAGCGCCTGATCAACCATGTGGAGCCGGGCTACATCCGCGTGGACGCCGACGAGCTGACCTATCCGGCCCATGTGATGCTGCGCTTCGACATCGAGCGCCGGCTGATCGCCGGCGAGATCGAGGCCGAGGACATCCCAGCGCTGTGGGACGCCGGCATGATGGAGCTGCTGGGCCTGGACACGCGCGGCAACCACAAGGACGGGCCGCTGCAGGACGTGCACTGGCCCGAGGCCATGTTCGGCTACTTCCCCTGCTATACGCTGGGCGCGATGTATGCCGCGCAGTGGTTTGCCGCGATGCGCCGCGCCACGCCCGATCTGGAGGCGCGCCTGCAGGCCGGCGAGCTGTCGCCGGTGTTCGACTGGCTGCACCAGCACATCTGGTCGGCCGGCAGCCGCTGGCCCACGGCCGAGCTGGCCCAGCGTGCCAGCGGCGAGGCGCTGAACCCGGCTCACTACCGGGCCCATTTGGAAGCGCGTTACCTGGGCTGAGGCGTTGCGCGGGCCGACAGGGTCTGCTCCAGATCGTCCAGCACCTCTTCCAGCCGCTGCAGCGGCCGCGCCAGGCCGTTGCGGCGCGACGGGCCGGCCAACCCCGAGTTGGCCAGCAGCCGGCGCCGCGGGTCGTCCAGCACGGCCTCGTTCAGCACCAGGCCGTGGCGGGCCAGCACCGCGGCCAGCTGGCTGCGGCGTGAGCGCAGATCCTCGCGCGTCTTGCGGTAGGCATGCTCGGCCAGCTGGCGGCGCTGCGAGTAGCTGAAGATGTTGGCCAGGAACATCTCCGGGTCGCGCTGGTCGGGCTCGAACAGCACGATGTCGGTGTGTGGATGGCTGCTGTCGTAGCCCTTCAGGCCCAGCTCCAGCCGCGAATGGATCAGCGAGCGGAAGCTCTGGCTCACCACCAGCGGCAGGCCACCTTCGACCAAGTGCGGAATGCGCTCGCCGGCGCGGCCCAGCACCCGTGGCCGCTCGGCATGGCTGGCATCGAAGGGCACGATGGGGTTCAGCGCCAGCAGCAGGTCCAGGCCCTGGTCGAGCAGCACGCTGGCATGCAGCGTCTTCTTCAGCGCGCCATCCACATAGTGCCGGTCGCCGATGGCCACCGGCGGAAACAGCCCCGGCAGGGCCGCACTGGCGGCCACCGCCTGCGAGATCGGCACATGGTCCCAGCCGGGCATGCCGAAGGGTGCGGCCTCGCCGCTGTCCAGATCGGTGGCCACCAGCACCAGGCGGCGGCCGAGGCGGCGGAAATCGTTGCTGCGGCCGGCGCTGGTGAACACCTGGCGCAGCCGCACCTCCAGCGCGGTGTTGCTGAACAGGCCGGTGGGCAGGGCCCGGCCCAGGCGCTCGATGGCGCCGAGCAGCGAGCGCCGGCCCCACACCAGGCGCAGCCCGGCCTGGGTCAGCAGGCCCGGCACCATGGCCAGCCGGCCCAGCAGCTCGCCCACCGCCGGGCGCACGAACAGGTTGGGGTCGATCACGTCATGCGACAGCGGCGCATCGTTCTCGATGAAGGACGCGCACAGCTGGCGCGGCCGCATGCCATTGGCCAGGGCCGCGGCGATGAAGCTGCCGGCCGACACGCCCACATAGCCGTGCAGGCGGGTGAAGTCCAGCTGCGGCAGGGCTTCTTCCAGCGCGCACAGCGCGCCGATCTCCCAGGTGGCGCCCAGCGGACCGCCACCGGCCAGGGCCAGGCCGATGCGCGCAGGCTGCGACATCAGGCGGCCGTGCCGTCAGCCGCCGGCTTGCGGCTGCGCTTGACGGCGGGCTTGTTGACGGCGACCTTCTTGGCCGCCACCTTCTTGGCCGCGGCTTGGGGGGCGGGCTTGGCTGCCGTCTTGGCTGCGGTCTTGGCCGCGGTCCTGGGTGCTGCCTTGGGCTCACCCGCCTTGCCCAGCGCCGCCACCGCGGCGGCCAGGGCCTCGACGCGCTCGCTGAGCGCAGCCACGTCCTTGGCCGTGGGCACGCCCAGCTTGTTCAGCGCACGCGCCGTGCGTTCCTCGAAGATCGACTCCAGCTTGTCCCAGTGGGCATTGGCCTTGTCGCCCACCGAGCCGGCCATGGCCGACATCTTGCCGGCCACGTCGCCGATCTTTTCCTCGGCCGCGGCCTGGGTCTTGCGGTGCAGGCTCACGCCTTCTTTCATCAGCGTCTCGAAGACCTTGCTGCCATCGCCCTGGGCCTTGGAAAACGCGCCCAGTCCGGCCAGCCAGATCTGCTGGGCCGAATCCTTGATCGACTGCGCCAGCTGGCCCTCCAGCAGGGCCGCCGGCCCGCTGGCCCGGCGCTCGGCCTTGCGGTCGGCCATCTTCTGCAGTTTCTTGACCATGGGGGCTCCTCGTCGTTGGAAATGGTTCTGGGGCAGGGGTCAGTGTAGGCACAGCCGCCGTCGCATGTCAGCAGCGGCGGCTAGGGCCGGGGCTCTACACCGGCTGCGGCTATGCTCGCCGCCCATGTATGCCGCGCACTTCGGCCTCGCGCAGCCGCCGTTCTCCATCGCGCCCGATCCGCGCAGCCTCTACCTCAGCGAACGCCACCGCGAGGCCCTGGCACATCTGCTCTACGGCCTGGGCGCGGGCGGCGGCATCGTGCTGCTGACCGGCGAGATCGGCGCCGGCAAGACCACCGTGGCGCGCTGCTTCCTGGAGCAGGTGCCGGCGCAATGCCGCGTGGCCTACATCTTCAATCCGCGGCTGTCGGTGCTGGAACTGCTGCAAAGCATCTGCGACGAGTTCGGCCTGCCGGCCGTCGATCCGGCCGCCGGCCCGGCCACGGTGAAGACCCATGTCGATGCGCTGAACCGTTTTCTGCTCGAGGCCCATGGCCAGGGCCGGCAGTGCGTGCTGGTCATCGACGAGGCCCAGGCGCTGAGCGCCGAGGTGCTGGAGCAGCTGCGCCTGCTGACCAACCTCGAAACCCATGAGCGCAAGCTGCTGCAGATCGTGCTGATCGGCCAGCCCGAGCTGCGCCAGCAGCTGGCCCGGCCCGGGCTGGAGCAGCTGGCGCAGCGCGTCATCGCGCGCTACCACCTGGGGCCGCTGGACGCGGCCGATACCGAGCGCTATGTGGCGCACCGCCTGGCCGTGGCCGGGCTGAAGGGCGCATCGCCGTTTGATGCCGCGGCGCTGCGCCGGCTGCAGCGCCACAGCGGCGGCGTGCCGCGGCGCATCAACCTGCTGGCCGACCGGGCGCTGCTGGGCGCCTACGGACTGGGCCGTGCGCGGGTCGATGCGGCCATCGTCGAGCGCGCTGCGGCCGAGGTCTTCGATGCCCCGGCGCCGGAGCGGCCGGCCTGGCGCCGCGCCGGCCCGGTCGCGGGCCTGCTGCTGGGCTCGGGCCTGGGCGTGGCGGCGGCGCTGGCCTGGCTGGCGCTGGGGCAGCGGCTGCCGGCGGGCCCGGCCTTGTCGGCATCGGCGCCGCCACCGGCCGTGGCGGCCAGTGCTTCCATGCCGTCCAGCCTGGCCCTGTTCGATGCCACGCGCGACTGGGCCGGTCTGCCGGCCGACGAGGCCACGGCCTGGCGGCTGCTGGCCGAGGCCTGGACCGGCGATGCGCCGGCCGGCCGCGGCGAACCCTGCTCCCGGCTGCGCGTCCAGGCGCTGGATTGCTGGCGCAGCAGCCAGGTCACGCTGGCCCTGCTGCGCGGCCTGGACCGTCCGGGCTGGCTGATGCTGCACGACGGCCAGGGCCGGCGCGCGCCGGTGCTGCTGCGGGGCCTGGGCGCCGACCGGGCCTGGCTGTCCGACGGCACGCGCAACTGGCAGCTGCCGCTGGACCAGCTGCTGCTGCTGTGGCGGGGCGAGTTCGGCACGCTGTGGCGGCCGCCGGCGGGCTACAGCATGCCGCTGGCCGTGGACACGGCCTCGCCGCTGGCCGGCGAGCTGGCGCAGATGCTGGCGCGGCTGCCGGCAGGGCCTGCGTCCTCGCCCGCGTCGGCGGCGCAGCGCGCGCCGGACGCCGCCACCGCGCTGCGCGCCTTCCAGCTGGCCGAAGGCCTGCGCCCCGATGGCCTGGCCGGGCCGACCAGCCTGATGCTGCTGCAAAACCGGCTGGGCGAGCCCGGGCCGCGCCTGGCGCCGCTGCGCTGAATCCGGAGTCTGCTGGCATGTCCTACATCCTCGAAGCCCTGCGCCGCGCCGAAGCCGAGCGCCAGCGTGGCCAGGTGCCGGGCCTGCATGCGCCGGCGGCCGACTGGGGTCAGGGCCGCGCCGGCACGCCGGCCGCGCCGCGCCGCCAGGCCCTGGCCTGGGGCGGCGCCGGCCTGCTGCTGGCGCTGGCCCTGGGCGCGGCCTGGTGGCTGGGCCGGTCGCATCCAGCCGGTGTGGGCGATGCGGCGCCGGCGGCCGTGCCGGTGGCGCGGCCCGCGCCGTCACCGGCGTCACAGCCCGCGCCGCAGCCGACGCTGCAGCCAGCGCCTCTGCCCGCGCCGCTGCCGATCCCGCAGCCCCCCGCGCCGCCGGCCGCCGCCGCCACGTCCCGGCCCGCGCCGCCTGCCTTGGCATCGGCGCCACTGCCCCCCTTGCCCCCATTGCAATTGGGCGGCGGCATGTACTCCGAGCAGCCCTCGCAGCGCCTGCTGATCGTCAACGGCCAGGTGCTGCGCGAGGGCGACGAGGTGCAGCCGGGGCTGAAGCTGGTGCAGATCCGGCCGCGCTCGGCGCTGTTCGAGCGCGACGGCCAGCGCTTCGAGCGCCAGCAGCCCTGATCGGCGGTCCGGCCCGGCCGGCCGCCGCAGGGAATTCCTACAATCGCGTCGACTTCTCCATCCCATCTGCCACCACCATGACCAGCCCCGCTCCCGCCGATCACGACCTGAGCCATGTCGCCTCGCGCGACCAGGCCGAGATCCTGGCCCAGGCCCTGCCGTACATCCGCAAGTTTCACGGCAAGACCCTGGTCATCAAGTACGGCGGCAATGCCATGACCGACCCGGCGCTGCAGCAGGACTTCGCCGAGGACATCGTGCTGCTCAAGCTGGTGGGCATGAATCCGGTGGTGGTGCATGGCGGCGGCCCGCAGATCGATGCCGCGCTGGCCAAGATCGGCAAGAAGGGCAGCTTCATCCAGGGCATGCGCGTCACCGACGAGGAGACCATGGACGTGGTCGAGTGGGTGCTGGGCGGCGAGGTGCAGCAGGACATCGTCGGCCTGATCAATGCCGCCGGCGGCAAGGCCGTGGGCCTGACCGGCCGCGACGGCGGCATGATCCGCGCGAAGAAGCTGAAGATGGTCGACAAGGACGATCCCAGCAAGGAGCACGACATCGGCCAGGTCGGCGAGATCGACTCCATCGACCCCAGCGTGGTCAAGGCGCTGCAGGACGATGCCTTCATCCCGGTCATCAGCCCGATCGGCTTCGGCGAGCGCAACGAGAGCTACAACATCAATGCCGACGTGGTGGCGGCCAAGCTGGCCACGGTGCTGCAGGCCGAGAAGCTGCTGATGCTGACCAACATCAGCGGCGTGCTCGACAAGAGCGGCCAGCTGCTCACCGACCTGACGGCGCGGCGCATCGACGAGCTGTTCGAGGACGGCACCATCAGCGGCGGCATGCTGCCCAAGATCGCCGGCGCGCTGGACGCGGCCAAGAGCGGCGTGAATGCGGTGCACATCATCGACGGCCGCGTGCCGCATGTGCTGCTGCTGGAGATCCTCACCGACCAGGCCTTCGGCACCATGATCCGCAGCCACTGAGCATGGCCGGCGGCCTGCGCGTCGATGGCCGCACGCTGTGGCTGTTCGACCTGGACAACACCTTGCACGATGCCGGCGCCTGGGTCTTCGGCGAGCTGGTGCGGGCCATGGGCGCCTATGTCGAGGACGTCACCGGCCTGCGTGGCGAGGCGGCGCGGGCGCTGGCGCGCCAGTACTGGCACCGCTACGGCACCACGCTGCAGGGCCTGCAGCGCCACCATGGCGTGCGGCCGCGGCACTTTCTGCACGAGACCCACCGCCTGCCGGGCCTGGAGACGCGGGTCAACGGCCACCGCCACGACTTTGCCGCGCTGGCCGTGCTGCCCGGCCGCCGCGTGATCCTGACCAATGCGCCGCGCGCCTATGCGCTGCGCGTGCTGGATGCGCTGGGCATCACGCACCTGTTCGAGGCCGTGCTGTGCATCGAGGACATGGCCATGTTCGGCCAGCTGCGCCCCAAGCCCGATGCGCGCATGCTGCGCCGCGTGGCCGTGCGCCTGGGCGCGACGCCGTCGCGCTGCGTGCTGGTGGAAGACACGCTGGTGCACCAGAAGTCGGCCCGCCGCGTCGGCATGGCCACGGTGTGGATGCAGCGCTTCGCGCGCCGCGGTGGCGTCGGCGTGCCCCAGGTGGCACGCTGGTCCATGCAGCCGGCCTATGTGGACCGGCGCGTGCGGGCGCTGCGCCAGCTGCGCTGAGCCAGCGGCCCCCCGGGCTCGGTGTTTACCTGCAGCGGGCCGCCGGCGGCGGCTGTGCAAGAATGATTTTTCGCCCCCCTCCCACCGCATCCGCCCAGCTGTCGCCGCGATGTCCGATCCGTCCAAGCCGCCTGGTCCGGCGTCCGGCACCGTTGCGGCCCTGATCGTTCCGCTGGTCGGTCGTGGCGGCCTGGCGCCGCAGCAGGTGCAGGCCGTGGACGGCGTGGCCAGCGTCACGGCCCTGCCGGCGCGCAAGCGGCCGCGCCCCGGCGAGCGCCGCGTGCAGATCCTGCAGACCCTGGCCGGCATGCTGGAGCAGCCCGGCGCCGAGCGCATCACCACCGCCGCGCTGGCGGCCAAGCTGGAGGTCAGCGAGGCCGCCCTGTACCGGCATTTCGCCAGCAAGGCGCAGATGTTCGAGGGCCTGATCGAGTTCATCGAGTCCAGCGTCTTCAGCCTGGTCAACCAGATCACCGAGCGCGAGCCCGACGGCGCGGCCCAGGCCCGGCGCATCGTGCTGGTGCTGCTGCAGTTCGGCGAGAAGAACCCGGGCATGGTGCGGGTGATGGTCGGTGATGCCCTGGTGTTCGAGCACGAGCGCCTGACCGCGCGCATGAACCAGTTCTTCGACCGCGTGGAGGCCCAGCTGCGCCAGGGCCTGCGCCTGGCCGCCGATGCCGCCGGCTCGGCCACGCCCACGGTCGAGGCCCAGGTGCTGGCCTCGGGCCTGGTGGCCCTGGTGGTCGGCCGGCTGCAGCGCTATGCGCGCTCGGGCTTCAAGCGCAGCCCCACCGAGCACCTGGAGCCGCTGCTGGCCCGGCTGTCGCAGCCGGGCTGAGCAGCGCGCCCGCATGGCCGGCTTTGCCTGGCACCAGGCGCCGGGCGGCGCCCGGCTGCAGCTGTGGCCGCAGAAGGCCGCCTTCGATGCCGAGCAGGGCCTGCTGCTGGTGGCCGATGCCCATCTGGGCAAGGCCCAGTCGTTCCGCCGCCTGGGCGTGCCGGTGCCCTCGGGCACCACGGCCGAGGCGCTGGCCCGGCTGGATGCGCTGCTGGCGGCCACCGGTGCGCAGGAGATCGTGTTCCTGGGTGATCTGCTGCATTCGGCACATGCGCTGGCGCCGGGCACCCGCGCCGAGGTGCAGGCCTGGCGCGAGCGCCATGCCGGCCTGCGCCTGAGCCTGGTGCGTGGCAACCACGACCGCCATGCCGGCGATCCGCCGGCCGAGCTGGGCGTGACGGCCGTCGACGGACCGCTGCGCCGCGGCCCCTGGGCGCTGTGCCACGAGCCGCAGACGGTGGACGGCGCCTATGTGCTGGCCGGCCATGTGCATCCGGGCCTGGCCCTGCAGGGCCGCGGTGGCGACCGGCTGCGCCTGCCCTGCTTCCACTTCGCGCCGCGCTGCGGCCTGCTGCCGGCCTTTGGCGGCTTCACCGGCCTGCACCTGCTGCCGGCCGGCGAGGGCGTGCAGCGTTATGCGGTGGCCGAAGATAGGGTGCTGCCGCTGCCGTAGATGTCGGCCGCCGCACCGGCCAGACACCAAGCCGGCATGTGGCGGCAATGTGCAGCAACATGGCGCCCACACACTGGCCGGCCAGCCCCTGCAATGTCCCAGCCCAGGCCCAGACCGTGTACCACCTGTTCGTGGTTGAAGACGATGCCGACACCCGCAGCATGCTGGCGGGCTATCTGGAGCAGCGCGGCGCCCTGGTCACGGCGCTGCGCAGCGCCGAGGAGCTGCTGCAGCGCCTGCGTGGCGAGCGGCCCGACCTGGTGGTGCTGGACGTGGGCCTGCCGGGCATGTCGGGCCTGCAGGCCTGCCAGTCGCTGCGCCTGGGCGGCGAGCGCGTGCCGGTGATCCTGCTCACCGCGCGCTGCGAGGAGATCGACCGCATCCTCGGCCTGGAGATGGGCGCCGACGACTATGTGGGCAAGCCCTTCTCGGCACGCGAGCTGCTGGCGCGCATCCATGCCGTGCTGCGGCGCACCGCGGCGCCGGCGCCCGGTGCCGCCGACGAGCGGCCGCTGCGCATCGGCGACTGGGCCTTCCACCGCGGCTCGCGCTCGCTGCAGCGGGGCGACGAGCGGCGGCCGCTGAACACGGTGGAGTACGGCCTGCTGTGCGAGCTGACCGCCCATCCCGGCGTGGTGCTGTCGCGCGAGCGCCTGCTGGCGGCCTCGCATGCCCAGCCCGATGCCGTGCTGCTGCGTGCGGTGGATGCCGCGGTGATGCGGCTGCGCCGGCTGATCGAGCCCGATCCGGCCCTGCCGCGCTTTGTGCAGACCGTGCGCGGCCAGGGCTATCTGTTCGTCGCCCCGCCTGCCGTGGCCGCCGTGGCCCGGCCGTGAAGCGGGCGCTGGCCCGGCTGCCGCTGACGCGGCGCCTGTCGCTGCTGATGGCCGCCTCGGCCGTGGCGGCGGCGCTGGCCGGCATGGGCCTGCAGCGCCAGCTGGTGCAGCTGCCGCTGGAGCAGGCGCTGCGCGACGGCCGGGTCCAGCAGCTGGGCCTGATGGCCGCGGCGCTGGCGGCCGCGCCCGATGCGGCCCGGCGCCAGCAGCTGGCCCAGGCCCTGGGCGAGGCCGGCGCGGCCGCCGGCCGGCCGCTGGTGCTGCACCGCTGGCGGCCGGGTGACCGGGAGCGCGGCCTGCCCGCGCCGCCCAGCGCCGACGAGGGCCGGCCGACGGCCGACGACGCCCGGCTGCTGGCCCAACTGCAGGTGCAGATGCAGGCACAGATGCAGACCCAGCTGCCGGCCGTGCACCAGCTGTGGCACCAGACCAGCCCGGACCGGCGCCACTGGCTGCAGGCCCAGGTGCAGCTGCAGGGCGAAACCTGGATCCTGGCCACGCCCGTGGTGCGTGCCGAGGCACTGGCCTGGGAGCGCTGGCTCGGGCTGGGCCTGGCCGCGGCGCTGGCGGCGCTGCTGGCCGCCGTGCTGGCCGAAGGCTTTGCCCAGCGCGCCCTGGTGCGGCCGCTGGCGGCCATGGCCCAGCAGATGCGCGAGCGCCGCGAGCTGCTGCGGCCGCTGCGCCTGCGCCGCGGCAGCGCGCCCGAGCTGGGCCTGCTGGCGCGGGCCTTCAACGACCTGGTGCACCAGCTGCAATCGGCCCGCGACGACCGCCGCCAGCTGCTGGTGGGCCTGTCGCACGATCTGCGCACGCCGCTGACGCGGCTGCGCCTGCGCGCCGACTACGAGCTGCCCGAGCCGGTAGCCCAGCGCATGGCGCCGGACTTCGAGGCGCTGGCGCGCATCATCGAGCAGTTCCTGGCCTTCGCCCAGGGCGCGGCCGGCCTGTCGCTGGGCCGGCCCGAGCCGCTGGCCGAGCTGGCGCGGCATGCGGTGGAGCGTTTCCATGTCCGCGCCCTGGTGTCGGTGCAGCTGCCGCCCGGCCTTGAGCGCGACGGCGACGACCTGCGCTACCCCGACCTGGCGCTGCAGCGTGTGCTGGACAACCTGATCGGCAATGCGCTGGCCCATGGTCGCGCGCCGGTGTCGGTGCAGATCGAGGTCGATCGGCACGAATGCCGGCTGCTGGTCTGCGACGGCGGGCGCGGCATTCCCGAGGCCTTGTTCGCGCGCGCGCTGCAGCCCTTTGCCAAGCTTCATGGCGGGCGTGGCGAGCGTGCCGAGCATGGCCACTGCGGCCTGGGCCTGGCCATCGTGGCGCAGATCGCCGAGCGCCTGGGCGGGCGCGTGCTGCTGCGGCCTTTTGACGGCCGGCGCTCGGCCGTCGGCCTGGCCCTGCCACGCGTCGCTGCCGCGCCGGCTGCCGCCGATACCGACCTCACCACACGCGCAGGCTGTCGGTGAGCAGGCGCTGCAGCCAGCCGCGCTGGCCGCTGCCGCCGATGTCGCCACCGCCCAGCGCTTCCAGCCGGGCGTCGACCACGTCGCGCGAGGCCACCACATTGCCGCTGCGGATGTCGGCCGGGTCGACGATGCCGGATACGCGCAGCACGGTGGCGCCGCTGTTCAGCGCGATGCTGCGCTCGCCGGCCACCACCAGGTGGCCGTTGGCCAGCACATTGACCACGGTGGCGGCGATGCGGCCGTCGAACTTCTGCACATGGGCCGACTGGCCATCGCCCTTGAACGAATCGCTGCCCGAGGCCGAGGCGTCCAGGTTCAGCAGGCCCTTCAGCGCGCCGCCCAGCGCGCCCGAACCCGCGCCGGGGCCCTTGGAGGCGACCTTGTTCTCGCGGCTGGTGTCGGTGCTCAGCCGGGTGCTGGCGTTCAGGCTTTCGACGATGTCGATCTTCAGCGTATCGCCGATGGCGCTGGGCCGGCGCTCGCCGGTGAACAGGCCGATGTAGGGCGCATCGGCGCGGAAGATGGCGCCATTGGGCAGGCGCTCGAGGTTGGGCGGCGGCCGCAGCGGCGCCGCGCGCAGCGGGCCGCTGATGCTGGACGGGGGCGGGCTGGCGCAGCCGGCCAGACAGGCCAGGCCGAACACGGCCAGGCGCAGCACGGTGGGGGACAGGCGGGGGGGCATGGCTTGGCTCCTGGGCATGGCCGGGTGTTCAGCTGTCCTGGCCGTAGACCAGGGCCTCGACCACCGGCGCCAGCTTGGCCCGGGTGCCGGCCCATTTGTTGCCGATGGCGGTGGCGTCCAGGTCGTAGCCGCTGCTGGCCAGCACGCGGCCGTCGCCCTGCTGCAGCGTCAGCGTGGCCTGGCGCAGATAGGCCGCGGGTTCGCCGCCCAGGGCCAGCCGGTCCCAGGCGATGGCCGCGGTGTAGCGCAGCCAGTGGCTGCAGGCCGGCGCCGGCGCGCCACGGGCATAGACGCGGCTGTCCACGTCGTGGCGGCGCAGCTCCTGCTGCAGCACCGGCACCAGGTCGGGCACCGGCGCGTCGGGGTTGAACTCGATGCACAGCGCGCTCGGCATGGCCTGGCCGTGGTGCACGGTGCCGGTGGCGCGCAGGTTCTGCTGCGCCAGGCCGGCCTGGGCGGCGACGCTGGCGGCCTTCAGCAGTTCCCAGGCCGGTGCCGGCGAGACCAGGGCGCAGCCGCCCAGGCCGGTGGCCAGGGCCGCCAGGCCACCGACGAGGCCCAGGCGTTTGATGGCAGTGATGCTGCTCATGCCGCGGCCCTCAAAGCACCAGGTCCAGCGCACTGCCCAGGGCCGAGGCCCCCAGCATCGCGCCGGAGACGCCACCCTCCAGCACCGACTGCGCGCCGTCCAGCACCTGGCTGCCCAGGTCGGCCGCGCTGGCCGCGGTCTCGGCCACCTCGGCATAGGCCGACACGGCGGCATCGACGGCGCCATCCACCGCGGCATCGCCGGCCTGGGCCAGCCGGTCCAGCGCCTCGCGGCTGAAGCTGGCGGTGGTGCTGGCCGCGTTGCCCAGCGCATCGGCCAGGCTGTCGACGGCGCGGCTCAGCGGGCCCTGCAGCGCACTGCGGTCCACGGTGGGGTAGGCGGCGCGGCAGGCCGCCGTGCTGGCTTGGATGGAGGTCATGGCAGGTCTTGGCAAGAGGAGGTGAAGCCATGCTAGGCAGGCGCTGCGGCAGGCGGCCGGTGATGAGGGGCGGCTTCCGACCGCTGCATGACATGCGATGCCCTGCGGTGCCGCGACCATGCCGCGCCGTGGCCGGGCATGCGCCGGCATGCGCTGGCGTGAACGCTTGGTGAAGCAGGCTTGACCGGCAGACACATGACGGCCTGCCCGGGCGGCCGGCAGTGGCCGCTGACTACACTTGATGCATGACCACTGAATCCCCGATGCTGGCTGCCCTGCTGACGCGCGCCGACGCCCTGCTGGCCCGGCTGGAAGCCGTGCTGCCCCATCCGCTGGCCGCGCCCGACTGGGGCGCCTCCATCGCCTTCCGCTACCGCCGCCGTGGCGCCTCGGGCCTGCTGCAGCCGGTGCGCCAGGTGGCCGGCATCCGTTTGTCCGACCTGCAGGAGGTCGATGGCCAGAAGGATCGGTTGCTGCGCAACACCGCCCAGTTCGTGGCCGGCCAGCCGGCCAACAACGTGCTGCTGACCGGTGCCCGCGGCACCGGCAAGAGCAGTCTGATCAAGGCCTGCCTGAACGAGTTTGCCGGCCAGGGCCTGCGCCTGATCGAGGTCGACAAGGCCGACCTGATCGACCTGCCCGACCTGGTGGACCTGGTGGCGGACCGGCCCGAGCGCTTCATCGTGTTCTGCGACGACCTCAGCTTCGACGAGGGCGAGCCCGGCTACAAGGCGCTGAAGAGCATCCTCGACGGCAGCATTGCCGCGGCCAGCGACAACCTGCTGATCTATGCCACCAGCAACCGCCGCCACCTGCTGCCCGAGTACATGAAGGAGAACCTCAGCTACCAGCACACCGAGGACGGCGAGGTCCATCCCGGCGAGGTGGTGGAGGAGAAGATCAGCCTGTCCGAGCGCTTTGGCCTGTGGATCAGCTTCTACCCGTTCAGCCAGCCCGAATACCTGGCCATCGTCGCCCAGTGGCTGCGCCACTACGGCGTGCCCGCGGCGCAGATCGAGGCCGCGCGCCAGCCCAGCCTGGTGTGGGCGCTGGAGCGGGGCTCGCGCTCGGGCCGCGTGGCCTACCAGTTCGCCCGCGACTGGGCCGGCCGCGACCATGGCGGCGATGCGCCGGCCGAACGCTCGTCGGATGCGCCGGCGCCGGACGGGCTGGACCATGTCTGAGGCGCCGCGCATCACCGCGGTGGATGGCGCGCCCACGCACGATCGCCCGGTCACCGAGGTGGCCGTGGGCGTGCTGGTGCGCCGCGACGCCGCCGGCCGCGAAACCGGGTTCCTGCTGACCTCCCGGCCGCCGGGCAAGGTGTATGCGGGCCACTGGGAGTTTCCGGGCGGCAAGTTCGAGCCCGGCGAGACGCTGGAACAGGCGCTGCGGCGTGAACTGCACGAGGAACTGGGCATCACCATCGGCGCCGTCCAGCCCTGGCAGGTGGAGATGTTCGATTACCCCCATGCCCGCGTGCGGCTGAACTTCTGCAAGGTGTTCGACTGGAGCGGCGAGTTCGAGATGCGCGAGGGCCAGCAGATGGCCTGGTGCAGCCTGCCGGTGCAGGTGCGGCCGGTGCTGCCGGGCACGCTGCCGGTGCTGCGCTGGTTTGCCGCCGAATGGGACCACGCCGGAGCGACCTATGTCGACTGACTACACTGCCGCCATGGACCGTGAACAGGGCTGGCTGGACAGCATCAAATGGGACCGCGACGGCCTGGTGCCGGTGATCGCGCAAGAGGCCGCCAGCGGCGACGTGCTGATGTTCGCCTGGATGAACCGCGAGGCCCTGGCCTTGACAGCCCAGCGCGGCCAGGCCGTGTACTGGAGCCGTTCGCGCAGCCGCCTGTGGCACAAGGGCGAGGAGAGCGGCCACTTCCAGCAGGTGCACGAGATCCGGCTGGACTGCGACAACGACGTGGTGCTGCTGAAGATCACGCAGCTGGGCCACGAGCCCGGCATCGCCTGCCACACCGGGCGCCATTCCTGCTTCTACAGCGTGCTCCAGGACGGCCGGTGGACGCCGGTCGATCCGGTGCTGCAGGACCCCGAACACATCTACCGCCGCTGATGCGATGAGCCAAGCCCCGTTGTCCCAGGACCTGCTGGCCCGCCTGGCCGAGGTCATCGAGTCGCGCAAGCCGGCCGCCGGCGGCGACCCCGACAAAAGCTATGTCGCGCGGCTGTTTGCCAAGGGCACCGACGCCATCCTCAAGAAAGTTGGCGAGGAGGCCACCGAGACGGTGATGGCGGCCAAGGACGGCGTGCCCGAGAAGATCGTCTACGAGGTCGCCGACCTGTGGTTTCACTCGATGATCGCGCTGGCCCAGTTCAACCTCAAGCCGGCCGATGTGCTGGCCGAGCTGGCGCGGCGCGAAGGCCTGTCGGGGCTGGAGGAGTTTGCGCTGCGCAAGGTGGCTGAGCGCGAACGCCAGGAACAAAGCCAGGAGGGCGGGCGATGAGCGACGGATTCGTGATCCTGGACGCCGAGCGCGAGGCCTCGCTGCGTACCATCGGCCACATCAGCTATGCCCTGCATGCCATCGTCGCCATCGGCGCGGTGCTGCCCGGCGCCCAGGGCAGCGTGCTGCTGCTGCTGGTGGCCTTTGGCCTGGATCTGCTCAAGCGCGGCGATGCCGCTGGCAGCTGGCAGGACAGCCATTTCCGCTGGCGCATCCGCAGCGTGGTGTTTGCCGCCATCGCCTATGCCGTGACGCTGCCGCTGTGGCTGCTGCTGATCGCGCCGGGCTGGATCGCCTGGGGCCTGATCTCGCTGTGGTTCCTGTACCGCGTGCTGCGCGGCTGGCTGGCCCTGAACGACCGGCGCGCGATGCCGGTCTGACTCCGAATCCTCCCCTCAAGCCTCCCGAAGCCCATGCACGCTGATCCGAACTGCATCTTCTGCAAGATCGTCGCCGGCCAGATCCCGTCCAAGAAGGTCCACGAGGACGACGAGTTGCTGGCCTTCCACGACATCCAGCCCTGGGCGCCGGTGCATGTGCTGGTGATCCCCAAGACCCACATCGTCAGCATGGCCGAGGTCGGCGACGAGCATGCCGGCCTGCTGGGGCGCATGATGGCCATCACGCCGCGGCTGATGCGCGAACTGGGCGTCAGCAACGGCTTCCGCCATGTCATCAACACCGGCCGCGACGGTCTGCAGGAGGTGATGCACCTGCATCTGCATGTGATGGGCGGCCCGCGGCCCTGGAGCAAGGGCTGAGCAAGGGCTGAGCCTGCTCAAGCCGCGTCTTGCCACTGTCACCGGCGTTCCCGCCCGCACCACCTAGAATCGCGGTCTTCGCCGCACAGCGGTCAATAGCCTTCAGGCCTTCGGGCATTCAGGAGTTCGTCATGGGTTCATTCAGCATCTGGCACTGGCTGATCGTGCTGGTCGTGGTGGTGCTGATCTTCGGCACCAAGAAGCTCAAGAACGTGGGCAGCGACCTGGGTTCGGCGGTCAAGGGCTTCAAGGACGGCATGAAGGACGGCGCGGCCTCGGCCGATGCCCCGGTGCCGCCGCAGCAGCAGGTCACCGCCACGCAGAAGACGGCCGACGGCAACACCGTCGACGTCGAGGCCAAGACCAAGTCCTGAGCACCGCTCCGAGCACCCAGATGCCGCGTGCCCCCGCACGGGCGGCCGCCGGCCGTCCAGCATGATCGACTTCGGTTTCGACAAGATCGCGCTGATCGGCGCGGTGGCGCTGATCGTCATCGGCCCCGAGAAGCTGCCCAAGGTCGCCCGCACCGTCGGCCACCTGATGGGCAAGGCACGCCGCTACGTGGCCGACGTCAAGGCCGAGGTCAACCGCTCGATCGAGCTGGAAGAACTGCAGAAGATGAAGTCGCAGTTCGAGACCGCGGCCCGCGATGTCGAGGCCAGCGTCACCAAGGACCTGAACGAGGCCCAGCAGTCCTTCCACCAGCAGTTCGGCGAGATCGCCTCCGACGTCAACAGCGCGCTGTCGCCGCCCGAGCTGGGCAGCGGCGAGGCCTGGACGCAGCCGCCGCCGGTGTATGTGCGGCCCAACAAGCGCTGGCGCCTGAAGCGCAGCGCCATGCCACGCTGGTACAAGCAGCAGGCCGGCGTCAAGGGCCATGTGCAGTCCGGCGCGGCCCGCGTGGCGCGCCACCGCCCGCGCGGCATGCAGAAAGCCTGAGCCCGCGATGAGCGATCCCCAAGACGAGCTCGCCGGCACCGAGCAGCCCTTTGTCTCGCACCTGATCGAGCTGCGCGACCGGCTGATCCGCGCCGTCATCGCCATCGGCGTGGTGTTCGGCGCGCTGTGCCTGTGGCCCGGGCCGGGTGGCCTGTACGACCTGCTGGCCCAGCCGCTGGTGGCCAACCTGCCCAAGGGCGCGACGCTGATCGCCACCAGCGTGATCTCGCCCTTCCTGGTGCCGCTGAAGGTCACGCTGATGGCGGCCTTTCTGATCGCGCTGCCGGTGGTGCTGTACCAGGTCTGGGCCTTTGTCGCGCCGGGCCTGTACAGCCACGAGAAGCGCCTGGTGCTGCCGCTGGTGGTGTCCAGCACCGTGCTGTTCCTGATGGGCGTGGCCTTCTGCTACTTCTTCGTGTTCGGCCAGGTGTTCAAGTTCATCCAGGGCTTTGCGCCCAAGAGCATCACGCCGGCGCCGGACATCGAGGCCTATCTCGGCTTTGTGCTGTCGATGTTCATCGCCTTCGGCGCGGCCTTCGAGGTGCCGGTGGCGGTGGTGGTGCTGGCGCGCATGGGCGTGGTGTCGGTGGCCAAGCTCAAGGAGTGGCGCGGCTACTTCATCGTCGTCGCCTTCATCATCGCCGCCGTCATCACGCCGCCCGACGTGGTGTCGCAGCTGTCGCTGGCGATCCCGATGTGCCTGCTCTACGAGGTGGGCATCTGGGCGGCCCAGGTGTTCATACGCCACACCCAGGCGCCGGACGCCGACACGACCGACGCCGCCGGGCAGCCCAAGGTCTGATCGGGGGGCGGGCCGCCTACTGCGGCCGCCTCAGCAGCTGCGGCTTGCGCTGCACCACGTCCACCGTCAGCGCCAGGGCCTTGCCGCCTCGCTGCACCTGCAGCACCGCCGGCTTGCCCGGAGGCAGTGCGGCCACGGTGTTGAGCAGCTGCGACACGCTGTCGACTTCGCTGCCGGCCACCTGGGTGACCACGTCACCGGGCTTCATGCCGCCCTTGAAGGCCGGTCCGTCCTGCAGCACGCCGGTGATCAGCACGCCGCGGTGCACCTTGAGGCCGAAGCTCTCGACAAACTCGGGCGTCAGCTCGCGTGGCTCCACGCCGATCCAGCCGCGGCGCACCTCGCCGCCCTGCAGCAGGTCGTCCATCACGCGCCGCGCCAGGTCCACCGGGATCGCAAAGCCGATGCCGTTGCTGCCGCCCGAGCGCGAATAGATCGCGGTGTTGATGCCCACCAGCTGGCCCTGGGCATCGACCAGGGCGCCGCCCGAGTTGCCGGGGTTGATGGCCGCATCGGTCTGGATGAAGCTCTCGAAGGTCGACAGGCCCAGGCCGGTGCGGCCCAGCGCGCTGACGATGCCGGCCGTCACCGTCTGGCCCACGTTGAACGGGTTGCCGATGGCCAGCACCGCATCGCCCACCTGCAGCGCGTCGCTGCGGCCCAGGGCCACGGCCGGCAGCTTGTCCAGGCGGATGCGCAGCACGGCCAGGTCGGTCTCGGGGTCGCTGCCCAGCACCTCGGCCCGCGCCTCGCGGCCATCGGCCAGGCGCACCTCGATCTCGCGTGCATTGGCGATCACATGCTGGTTGGTCAGCAGGATGCCGTCGGGCGAGACGATCACGCCCGAGCCCACGCCCGACGGCGCCTGGCCGCCACCGTTGCCACCGCGGTTGCCGAAGAAAAACTCGAAGTTCGGGTCGTCGGCATGCGGATTGCGGCCGCGGGCGATGCTGGTGGTGACGCTGACCACCGCCGGCGAGGCCGCCCGGGCCGCGGCGGCAAAGCCGCCGGCGGGCAGCGCGCCACCCGCGCCCAGCGCGGCCGGCTGCACCGGCTGCGCCGGCAGCAGGCCGCGCTGCATCATCGGCGGCGGCGCACGCCGCTGCGTGGCCAGGCCCAGCCAGTGCGGCTTGAGCGTGCCGACCACGAACAGCACGGCCAGCGCCACCGTCGTGGCCTGGGAGAAAATCAGCCAGAGTCTTCGCATCGGGGACGCAGCCAACGGGAACGGGGAAGGGCAGGCGATGGGCGTGGAACAACAGCCGGTGCCACGGGCGGCGCTGGAAGCGCATCTGTCGGCGCTGCTGGCGGTGGACCGCTTCAAGGATTATGGGCCGAACGGTCTGCAGGTCGAGGGCCGCGACAGCGTGCGCCGCCTGGTCAGCGGCGTCACCGCCAGCCTGGCCTTCATCGACGCGGCCATCGCCGCCGGCGCCGATGCGCTGCTGGTGCACCACGGCCTGTTCTGGCGTGGCCAGGACGGGCGTGTCACCGGCTGGATGCGCCAGCGCCTGGGCCGCTTGATCCAGGCCGATGTGAACCTGTTTGCCTACCACCTGCCGCTGGACGCCCAGGCCGAGCTGGGCAACAACGCCCAGCTGGGCCGGCGCCTGGGCCTGGCGGCCGATGCCCGCTTCGGCGAGCAGGAGCTGGGCTTCGTCGGCGCCGCGCCCGCGGGCCTCGACCAGGTGCAGGCGCTGGCCGAGCGCGCCGAGCAGGCCCTGGGCCGCACGCCCACCTGGCTGCCCGGCGACGGCCGGCGCCTGCGCCGCCTGGCCTGGTGCACCGGCGGGGCCCAGGGGTACTTCGAGGCCGCCATCGCCGCCGGCGCCGATGCCTTCATCACCGGCGAGATTTCCGAACCGCAAGCCCACATCGCCCGCGAGACCGGCGTGGCCTTCCTGGCCTGCGGCCACCATGCCACCGAGCGCTACGGCGTGCAGGCCGTCGGCGAGCACCTGGCGGCGCAGTTCGGCCTGCAGCACCAGTTCATCGACATCGACAACCCGGCATGAGCCATTCCACAAAGCCCCTGGCCCCGTTGGCCGTCTCCATGGGCGATGCCTGCGGCATCGGCCCCGAGATCATCGCCCGCGCGGCGGCGTCCGGGCAGCTGGGTGCTGCGCTGGTGGTGGGCGACGTGGCGGTGATGCGCCGTGCGCTGCGCCAGTGCGGCCTGGACCTGCCGGTGGCGCAGCTGCAGCAGGCCGGGCAGTGGGCCGAGGTGCCGCCGCACTGCCTGGCCGTGTGGCAGCCGCCGGACCTGGGCGGCGATCTGGCGGCCCTGCCCATGGGCCAGGTCAGCGCCGCGGCGGGGGCCGCCGCGGCCTGCTGCATCAGTGCCGGCGCGGCCCTGGTGCAGCAGGGCCTGGCCTCGGCCCTGCTCACCGCGCCCATCCACAAGGAGGCCCTGGCCGCCGCCGGCGTGCCCTATCCGGGCCACACCGAGCTGCTGCAGGCCCTGGCCGGCGGCGCGCCGGTGCGCATGATGCTGGCCAACGACGAGCTGCGCGTGGTGCTGGTGACCATCCATGTGGCGCTGCGCCGGGCCATCGAGCTGCTGGACTTCGACGCCGTGCTGTCCACGCTGCGCATCGCCCACCGCGCCGCCGCGGCCTGGGGCCAGGCGGCGCCGCGCATCGCCGTGGCCGGGCTCAATCCGCATGCCGGCGAGGGCGGGCTGTTCGGCGACGAGGAGCTGCGCTTCATCGCCCCGGCGATTGCCGCGGCGCGGGCCGAGGGCATCGATGCCAGCGGCCCCTATGCGCCGGACACGGTGTTCATGCGCGCCCGCCGGGCGCCAGGCCATCCGGGCGAGTTCGACCTGGTGCTGGCCATGACCCACGACCATGGGCTGATCCCGGTCAAGTACCTGGGCGTGGAGCAGGGCGTGAATGTCACGCTGGGCCTGCCCTTTGTGCGCACCAGCCCCGACCATGGCACGGCCTTCGACATCGCCGGCAGCGGCCGCGCCGATGCCTCCAGCCTGGTGGCCGCGGCGCGCATGGCGCGGCAGCTGGCCGGGGGCTGACGCCGGCGCAGGCGCGGGCCTGGGCCCGGGCCTTCAGTGGGCGCGGGCCGAGCCCGGCGGGCGACGGCCGGCCGGCATCAGCGCCGCCAGCTGCCGGCGCGCACGCGCCGTGGCCCGCTCGATCAGCTGGGCATGCTCGAAGGCGCGCAGCCGCCCGGCCTCGCACAGCCGCAGCAGCATGCGGTGCGTCAGCGACACCGTCTGCCGCTGCTGGCTGCCGTGGCTGAAGACGAAGAAGCCGCGGCCGTCGCTGATGTGCGTCAGCCGCACCTTGCGCCATTCGCCGTCGATCTGCATCTGGTAGGCAAAGCCGATCTGCACATGGTCGGCCAGCGACTTGCCGCGCGTGGGCTCGGGCGCTTCGGCCGGGGGCAGGCCGTCGAGCTGGATGTCCACCGCCGCCAGCTCGGGCTCGGCCGCGGCGCTGTCCAGGTCGATGTCGACCGTGGCCGACCAGTCCACCGCGGCTTCGTCGATCAGGCCCACGGCCTGGGCCTCGGCCGGCGTGAAGCTGACCGCGCCGCCCTGGTCGACCAGGGCCTGCACGGTGCCGGGCCGCACCGGCGGCAGCTGGTCGGGCGTGGGCAGGGGCAGGGCCACCACGCCGTCGACCTGGCGCGCCAGCAGGTTGTGCTCCAGCGTCGACAGCGCCTGCAGCTTCAGCGCCTCGGCATGGGCTGGCAGCAGCTGGGCAAAAAAAGCGCGGCGGGTTTCTTCGGGACAGGCCAGCCGCTCCAGACCGGTGTTCAGGTCCTTCATCAGCTGCGGCAGCGTGCGCAGGAACTGCTGGCGGGCGGCGGGCGAGCCCTTGGGCTGCACGCTCATCACCAGCTCGCGCGCCACCTCGCGCATGCGCTGGGCCGAGGGGCTGTCGGCGCCCTGGCGCTGCTCGGTGCTGGCGATGACCCGGCTCCAGTGCTGGGCCAGGAACTCGCGCAGGAACTCCGGCACCGGCAGGCCCGACAGCGCGCTGTCGAGCTGCTGGCCGAAGTGCTGCTGGGCCTGCAGCTCCTGCTCCTTGCGCGCCAGCACCTGGTCGGCGGCGCTGCCCACGGCGCGCAGCTCGGCCTTGGCCTGGGCGGCGATGAAGGCCTCCAGCGCCAGCAGCTTGTGCTCGTAGAGCGCCACCTGGTCGAAGTCGCCGTCCACCACCTCCTGCACCAGGCCGGCCACGCGGGCCAGCAGGGCGCGGCCGCCGGGGCCGTCGAGGTCGTCGATGGCCGCGCCCAGCGAGGCGATGCGGTTGACGAAGCGCCGCACCGGATGCCGGCGCGAGGCGAAGAAGCTGTGGTCGCCCAATGCCGCACGCAGCACCGGCAGCTGCAGCCGGGCGATCTGGCGCGCCACCTGCGGCGGTACCTTGGCATCGGACAGGATCTGGTCGAACAGGCCGGCCACCACGTCGATGACCATCGGGTCCAGCGCGCCGGTGGCGGCCTGCTGCAGCTCCTCGCGGTAGGCCATGATCAGGTTGGGCGCGGCCAGCTGTGCGCCGTCCATCGACGTGGCCACATAGCCCGCGGGCACCGCCGCCCACATCTCGGCCAGCTCGTCGCCGGCCTGGGTGCTGGCGCCCAGGCCATGGCCGATGCCGTAGCCGCTGTGATGGCCACCGTGGCCGCCCGGGGCCCTGACGCCGCCAGCGCCGCCGCCACCGCTGCCACCCCCACCGCGGGCCAGGCGGCGGATCAGCGACATCATCGGCGCGGCCACACCGCCGAACTGGCCATGCGGGCCCAGGCCGGTGCTGGCAAAGCCCGCCGCGCCACTGCGCGGCCCCAGCCGGCCCGAGGCCGACAACGCATGGCCGCTGCCGGGCTGGGTGGCCTCGGCATCGGCGGCATCGCGTGCCGACAGCGCGCCGGGGCGGCTGTGGGCGCCGCGCGGGCCACTGCCGCGCACGCTCAGGCCCACGGGCTTGAGCCCCTGGTGGCGCAGGTCGGCCACCACGTCGGTATAGGTCTGGCGCAGCGCCTGGGCCAGCGAGCGGCCGATCTCGGTGGCCAGCACCTTGCGCACGTCGGCGCGGTCGGACATCGCGTCCACCGCCCGCATCATGGCCCGCGCCACCACCTCGGCGCGCAGCGGGTTGCGGTCGTGGTCGGCCGCGCCCAGGCCCAGCAGCGTGCCCATGTAGGCATCCAGCTCACGGATCTCCCACTCGCAGGTGTGGGCGATCTCCAGCGCAAAGCGGTCGGCCGAGATGTGCAGCTCGACCTCGTGGTCGTCGACCAGGGACAGCTTGTCCCAGTCGGCGACCAGCGATTCGGGCGTCACCGCCGGGTTGGGCGTGGGCACCAGGGTGCCGGCCTGGCGCGCGACGTCGGTGTCCAGCGCCTCGTTGAAGGTCAGTGCAAAGATCGCCAGCTTGCGGTTCAGCTCGAACTGCGCGCCCAGCAGCGCATCGCGCTGCACGACGCTGGTGCTGGCCAGTGCCGCCAGGCCCAGGCTGTCCACCGTGTGCTCGGCGGCGGCGCGTGCAGCCATGCGCACGCGCTGCACGGCGCTTTCCAGGTGGGCAGGCAGACGGGGAGGGAGGCTGAGGTCCATGGCGGGGAGACTGCTACCCATGGCTTATCGGCCGCCCCGGGCGCCACTTGAGCCGGTGCCCAGCGACACCGGCCGGCCCGCCCCGGCGCTCAGCGCGCCTTCAGCGCATCGCGGATCTCGCGCAGCAGCACCACGTCCTCGGGCGTCGGTGCCGGCGGCGCGGGCGGCGGCGGCGGGGCGTCCTTCTTCAGCCGGTTGATCTGCTTGACCATCATGAAGATGATGAAGGCCAGGATGATGAAGTTGACCGCCACGGTGATGAAGTTGCCGTAGGCCAGCATCGGCACGCCGGCCTTGCTGAGGTCGGCATAGGTCATCGCGCCCTTGTAGTCGGCCGGCACGCTGCCCAGCAGCACGAAGTAGTTGCTGAAGTCCAGGCCGCCGAAGATCCTGCCCACGATGGGCATGATGATGTCCTTGACCATCGAGTCGACGATCTTGCCGAAGGCGCCGCCGATGATCACGCCGACGGCCAGGTCGATGACATTGCCCTTGAGGGCGAACTCCTTGAATTCGCTAGAAATACTCATCCGGCACTCCTGGAAGGTTTGTGGTTGTGCGGCCACGTTCGACCGCCGCGTCCAGTATCTCCGAAGGGCCTGTGGCCTCCCAACATCGCTTCGCGGCCAAAGACCCTGGAGGCGTCCGCTAGAATCGCGGGTTGCCCCTGAATCCATCTGCAGCACCCGTCCCAGCCTTTCAGGCTCTCAACAAGAGGTTTCCCATGAGTGACAGCCCCGTCGACCAAGGCCGACGCACCTGGGTGGCGATCACGGCCGGCGCCGGCGCCATCGGTGGTGTGGCCGCGGCCGTGCCCTTCGTCAGCACCTTTGCCCCGTCCGAGCGCGCCAAGGCCGCCGGTGCCGCCGTCGAGGCCGACATCAGCGCGCTGCAGCCCGGCGAGAAGATGACGGTGGAATGGCGTGGCAAGCCGGTGTGGATCGTGCGCCGCACCAAGGAACAGCTGGCCGGCCTGAAGGCGCTGGACGCGCAGCTGGCCGACCCCGATTCCAAGCGCAACCCGGCCGAGCTGACGCCCGAGTACGCACGCAACACCCACCGCTCGATCAAGGACGAGTACCTGGTCGCCGTGGGCATCTGCTCGCACCTGGGCTGCTCGCCCAGCGACAAGTTCGCCGCCGGTGCCCAGCCCTCGCTGCCCGACGACTGGAAGGGTGGCTTCCTGTGCCCTTGCCATGGCTCGACCTTCGACATGGCCGGCCGCGTCTTCAAGAACAAGCCCGCGCCGGACAACCTCGAGGTGCCGCCGCACATGTACCTCTCCGACAGCAAGCTGCTGATCGGCGAGGACAAGAAGGCCTGATCGGTCCAACCCGATACAGGCCCAAGGCACACCCAAACGGCAGTTGAGGCAGCACACATGGCAACCTTCAAGGAAATTTCCGCCGACGCACCCGTGGCCGCCAAGGTCACCAACTGGCTGGAGAACCGGTTTCCGACCGCGTTCGACGCCTACAAGGTGCACATGTCGGAGTACTACGCGCCGAAGAACTTCAACGCCTGGTACTTCTTCGGCTCGCTGGCCCTGCTGGTGCTGGTGATCCAGATCGTCACCGGCATCTTCCTGGTGATGCACTACAAGCCCGATGCGAACCTGGCCTTCGCCTCGGTCGAGTACATCATGCGCGACGTGCCCTGGGGCTGGCTGATCCGCTACATGCACTCCACCGGCGCCTCGGCGTTCTTCGTGGTGGTCTACCTGCACATGTGGCGCGGCCTGGTCTACGGCAGCTACCGCAAGCCGCGCGAGTTGGTGTGGATCTTCGGCTGCGCGATCTTCCTGGCGCTGATGGCCGAGGCCTTCATGGGCTATCTGCTGCCCTGGGGCCAGATGAGCTACTGGGGCGCCCAGGTGATCGTCAACCTGTTTGCCGCCGTGCCCTTCGTCGGTCCGGACCTGGCCCTGCTGATCCGCGGCGACTATGTGGTGGGTGACGCGACGCTGAACCGCTTCTTCAGCTTCCACGTCATCGCCGTGCCGCTGGTGCTGCTGGGCCTGGTGGTGGCCCACCTGCTGGCCCTGCACGACGTCGGCTCCAACAACCCCGACGGCGTCGAGATCAAGGGCCCGAAGGCGCCCAAGGATGCCAAGGGCAAGCCGCTGGACGGCATCCCCTTCCATCCGTACTACACGGTGCACGACCTGTTCGGCGTGGGCATGTTCCTGATGGTGTTCTGCGCCATCGTGTTCTTCGCGCCCGAGCTCGGCGGCTACTTCCTCGAGTACAACAACTTCATCCCGGCCGACCCGCTGAAGACGCCGGCCCACATCGCCCCGGTGTGGTACTTCACGCCGTTCTACTCGATGCTGCGTGCCACCACCGACGTGATGATCAACGTGCTGGTGGTGATCCTGGCGCTGGGTGGCCTGGGCGCGCTGGCGGTGCTGCGCGGCAAGCTGCGCATCGCCGCCCTGGTTGGCGTGATCGTCGCCGCGGCCCTGCTGAAGACCTTCGACGCCAAGTTCTGGGGCGTGGTGGTGATGGGTGGTGCGGTCATCATCCTGTTCTTCCTGCCCTGGCTGGACTACAGCCCGGTCAAGTCGATCCGCTACCGCCCGACCTGGCACAAGGTGCTGTACGCCGTGTTCCTGGTGTTCTTCGTCGTGCTGGGCTACCTGGGCATCCAGCCGCCCAGCGACGTCGGCACCATCGTGTCGCAGGTCGGCACGCTGTTCTACTTCGGCTTCTTCCTGCTGATGCCGTTCTGGAGCACGATCGGTACCTTCAAGCCGGTGCCCGATCGCGTCGTCTTCCACGGCCACTGATCGCAGGAGCACAACGCATCATGATGAAGAAGATCCTCGCGGCCCTGCTGGCAGCCCTGACCCTGAGCACCGGTGCCCTGGCTTCCGGTGGTGACGGCCCGGCCTGGGACAAGTTCCCCAAGGACCGCATCAACGACGTGGCCGCGCTGCAGCATGGCGCCAAGCTGTTCGTCAACTACTGCCTGAACTGCCATGCGGCGGCCTTCATGCGCTTCAACCGTCTGCGCGACATCGGCCTGACCGACGCCCAGATCAAGAAGAACCTGCTGTTCACGACCGAGAAGGTCGGCGACCTGATGACCGTGGCCATCAGCGCCAAGGACGCCAAGGACTGGTTCGGCGCCACGCCGCCCGACCTGTCGGTGATCGCGCGCTCGCGTGCCGGCGCCCAGGGCAGCGGTGCCGACTACCTGTACTCGTACATGCGCGGCTTCTACCGCGACGAGACCAAGGCCACCGGCTGGAACAACCTGTACTTCCCGTCGGTGGGCATGCCCCATGTGCTGTGGGAGCTGCAGGGTGAGCAGCGCGCGGTCTACGCCGACGAGAAGGACCCGCACGATCCGGCCAAGACCGTGCATGTGTTCAAGGGCTTCGAGCAGACCAAGCCCGGCCAGCTGAGCAAGGCCGACTACGACGTTGCCGTGGCCGACCTGGTGGCCTATCTGCAGTGGATGGGCGAGCCGGGCCAGAACCAGCGCGTGCGCCTGGGCGTGTGGGTGCTGATCTTCCTGGCGGTGTTCACCGTCATCGCCTGGCGCCTGAACGCGGCCTTCTGGAAAGACGTCAAGTGACGTGAAGCGGGCCCGGCTCCGTCCGGGCCCGGCACGCGCGCAGCGGTTGCCTTCCAGCCGCTGCGCGATTTGTTTTTTGTGAACCGCTGGCCGAGGCCAGCACTTGGGAGTCCACTGCCATGATGGTGCTCTACTCCGGAACCACCTGCCCCTATTCGCACCGTTGCCGCTTCGTGCTGTTCGAGAAGGGCATGGACTTCGAGATCCGCGACGTCGACCTGTTCGCCAAGCCCGAAGACATCGCGCTGATGAACCCGTACAACGAGGTGCCCATCCTGGTGGAGCGCGACCTCATCCTGTACGAGTCGCACATCATCAACGAGTACATCGACGAGCGCTTCCCGCATCCGCAGCTGATGCCGGGCGACCCGGTGGCCCGCGCCCGCGTGCGCCTGTTCCTGTTCAACTTCGAGAAGGAGCTGTTCACGCATGTGAACCTGCTCGAAGGCCGTGGCGGCGTGAAGGGCAACGACAAGCAGCTCGAGAAGGCGCGCTCGCAGATCCGCGAGCGCCTGACCCAGCTGGCGCCGATCTTCATGAAGAACAAGTACATGCTGGGCGACGACTTCAGCATGCTCGACGTGGCCATTGCGCCGCTGCTGTGGCGCCTGGACTACTACGGCATCGACCTCAGCAAGAACGCCGCGCCGCTGCTGAAGTACGCCGAGCGCATCTTCTCGCGTCCGGCCTACATCGAGGCGCTGACGCCGTCCGAAAAGGTGATGCGCAAGTAATCCGGGGCCCGCACCGCATGACCGCCATCTCCGGCCCCGACGACCAGGGCAGCTCGACCCGGCCCTACCTGATCCGGGCGCTGCACGACTGGTGCACCGACAACGGCTTCACGCCCTATCTGGCGGTGCATGTCAGTGCACGCGTGCAGGTGCCGATGGAGTACGTCAAGAACAACGAGATCGTGCTCAACGTCGGCTTCGAGGCCACCTCGGGGCTGAAGCTGGGCAACGACTTCATCGAGTTCAAGGCGCGCTTCGGCGGCCAGGCGCGTGAGATCGTGGTGCCGGTGGACCACGTGGTGGCCATCTACGCCCGCGAGAACGGCCAGGGCATGGCCTTCCCCATGCCCACCGGTGCCGAGCCGGCGCCGGCCGCCGAGCCCGCCGGCGGCGACGAAGGCGCCCGCGGCGGCGGCCTGCGCCTGGCGACCACGCCGGCCGAGGCCGATGCGGCCGATGCCGACACCGCCGCCGGGCTGGAGCCCGGCGACGATGACACGCCTCCGCCCGCGCCCAGCGGCGCGGGGCCGCGCCCGGCGCTCAAGCGGGTGAAATGAGCCCCGGTGCCCACCCCGGTGGGCGCCTAGAATTCCAGGGCTTCACGGCCGCCGGCTTAGCTCAGTTGGTAGAGCACCCGCCTTGTAAGCGGAAGGTCGTCAGTTCGACTCTGACAGCCGGCACCAGCCCTCGGTTCAGCCCGGGTTCAGCAGCTTGACGCGGATCGGCCGTGCATCGAAGCCGCGGTGCTGCAGGCGGTTGGCCAGCGTGGGCAGCATCTGGCGCAGCTTGGCCGACACCGCCGGGTTGCCGGCCAGCAGGGTCCAGCCCTCGTCGTCGATCGGCCCGGCGCGCACATGGGCGCGCATCGGCGCCGCCAGCAGCGGCAGCACCGCCTCCAGCCTAGCCTGCGATTCGCGCAGCCGCCGGCCCAGCGAGGCCAGCGCATCGGTGCCGGCCAGCACATCGGCGATGCCGCGCGTGGTGTCGGGCGGCGGCGGGCGTTCCAGATAGCGGGGCGGCATGGGCCGAATGATAGACTTGCCGGCTTTTCGGGTCGCTGCCAGGCCCTGGGCTTGCGCCAGCCGCAACCGCCCCCAACTGGCCAGATCGACCCGCGTCAGCCCCGCAGCCCTGTGCGCCTGTGCGCACATCTGACACCAGGCGTGGCAGCGGTCCTGCCGCCGCCGCGTCTTCGCACCCCTCGCCGCATGTTGCCCAAGCTTCTCACCTCGATTTTCGGCAGCCGCAACGACCGCCTGCTGAAGCAGTACCGTCGTGTGGTCGACCAGGTCAATGCGCTGGAGGCCCAGTTCGAGAAGCTGGACGACGCCGCGCTGCGTGCCAAGACCGACGAGTTCCGCCAGCGCCTGGCTTCCGGCAGCACGCTGGACGCCCTGCTTCCCGAGGCCTTTGCCGTGGTCCGCGAAGCCGGCAAGCGTGTCTTCAAGATGCGCCACTTCGACGTGCAGCTGATCGGCGGCATGTCGCTGCACAACGGCAAGATCGCCGAGATGCGCACCGGCGAGGGCAAGACGCTGATGGCCACGCTGCCGGTGTACCTGAACGCGCTGTCCGGCCAGGGCGTGCATGTGGTCACCGTCAACGACTACCTGGCGCGGCGCGATGCCGAGTGGATGGGCCGCCTGTACAACTTCCTCGGCCTCAGCGTCGGCGTCAACGTGCCCGGTATGCAGCGCGAGGACAAGCAGGCCGCTTATGCGGCCGACGTCACCTACGGCACCAACAACGAGTTCGGCTTCGACTACCTGCGCGACAACATGGTCTACGAGCTGCGCGACCGCGTGCAGCGAGGCCTGAACTTCGCCATCGTCGACGAGGTCGACTCGATCCTGATCGACGAGGCACGCACGCCGCTGATCATCAGCGGCCAAGCCGAGGACCACACCGAGCTGTACCAGCGCATCAATGCCGTCGTGCCGGCGCTGAAGAAGCAGATCGGCGAGGCCGACCCGCGCACCGGCGAGGGCGTGATCGAGGCCGGCGACTTCACCGTCGACGAAAAGACCCACCAGGTCTACCTGACCGAAGACGGCCATGAGCGCGCCGAGCAGCTGCTGCGCGAGGCCGGCCTGCTGGTCGAGGGCGCCAGCCTCTACGACGCCGCCAACATCACGCTGATGCACCATGTGTACGCGGCCCTGCGCGCCCACCACCTGTATCACCGCGACCAGCACTATGTGAACCAGGGCGGCGAGATCGTCATCGTCGACGAGCACACCGGCCGCCTGATGACCGGCCGGCGCTGGAGCGACGGCCTGCACCAGGCCGTCGAGGCCAAGGAAGGCGTGCCGATCCAGAGCGAGAACCAGACGCTGGCCTCGATCACCTTCCAGAACTACTTCCGCATGTACGCCAAGCTCGGCGGCATGACCGGCACGGCCGACACCGAGGCCTATGAGTTCCAGGAGATCTACGGCCTGGAGACCGTGGTCATCCCGCCCAACCGGGCGGTGGTGCGCAAGGACGAACTGGACCTGGTCTACAAGACCGCCAAGGAGAAGTTCGAGGCCGTCATCGCCGACATCCGCGCCAGCCACGAGCGTGGCCAGCCGGTGCTGGTGGGCACGACCTCGATCGAAAACTCCGAGCTGCTGTCCAAGCTGCTGAACCAGGCCAAGCTGCCGCACCAGGTGCTGAATGCCAAGCAGCATGCGCGCGAGGCCGAGATCATTGCCCAGGCCGGCCGGCCCGGCATGATCACCATCGCCACCAACATGGCCGGCCGCGGCACCGACATCGTGCTGGGCGGCAATGTCGAGAAGCAGGTGCAGCTGCTGGAGGCCGATGCCACGGTGCCCGAGGCCGACAAGGCCGCGCGCATCGCCAAGCTGCAGGGTGAGTGGCAGGGCCTGCAGGAGCAGGTCAAGGCCGCCGGCGGCCTGCGCATCATCGCCACCGAGCGCCACGAGAGCCGGCGCATCGACAACCAGCTGCGCGGCCGTGCCGGCCGCCAGGGCGACCCGGGCCAGAGCCGCTTCTACCTGTCGCTGGACGATCCGCTGATGCGCATCTTCGCCGGCGACCGCGTGCGCGCGATCATGGACCGGCTGAAGATGCCCGAAGGCGAGGCCATCGAGGCCGGCATCGTCACCCGCTCGATCGAAAGCGCCCAGCGCAAGGTCGAGGCACGCAACTTCGACGTGCGCAAGCAGCTGCTCGAATACGACGACGTCAGCAACGACCAGCGCAAGGTCATCTACCAGCAGCGCAACGAGATCCTCGAAGCCGAGGCGGTGCTCGAACAGATCACCAACTTGCGCAAGAGCGCTCTGACCGACGTGGTGCGCGGCTTTGTGCCGGCCGAAAGCGTCGAGGAGCAGTGGGATCTGGCCGGCCTGGAGAAGCAGCTGGCCGACGAATGGCAGCTGGCCGTCGATCTGCATGCCGAGGTAGCCAAGAGCGATGCCATCACCGACGAGGACATCGTCGACAAGGTGGTGGCCGCCGCCGATGCGATGTTCCAGTCCAAGCTGGACATCGTGGGCATGGAGCAGTTCAACCCCTTCATGCGCATGGTGCTGCTGCAGAGCATCGACAGCCACTGGCGCGAGCACTTGGCGGCGCTGGATTATCTGCGCCAGGGCATCCATCTGCGCGGCTACGCGCAGAAGAATCCCAAGCAGGAATACAAGCGCGAGGCCTTCGAGCTGTTCAGCCAGCTGCTGGACCTGGTCAAGCACGAGGTCACGCGGGTGCTGATGACCGTGCGCATCCAGAGCCAGGACCAGGCCGCCCAGGCGGCCGAGGCCATCGAGTCACAGGCCAGTCATCTGAGTAACGTAACGTACACCCATCCCAACGAGGACGGCAGCGTCAGCCAGGAGGCCGATCCGTCCACCGTGGTGCCACGCGTCGGCCGCAACGATCCCTGCCCCTGCGGCAGCGGCGAGAAGTACAAGAACTGCCACGGGCGGCTGGCCTGAGTTGCGTCGCCGGGCAGACCATCGCCAGGCAAACAGCTGGAAACAAATCCCCTAGGGTTACCCCCGTGGATGCGGGATTTGGTCACGCAAATCGCCCGCTACGATGCACTGCAACATTTGGGTGCCAATGCGTTGGAGGTGGTCTCCAGCGCTCGGCCCGAATCGGCTGGGAGCTATCGATGATGATGAAGAAACTGGCAGTTGCCGTTGCGGCTGTTGCAGCGGTTGGTGCGGCGAGTGCCACGACCACCGCCCTGGGTCCGGTGAGCGTGGGTGTTCCGGTCCCGTTCTCGGGCTACTCCAATGGCCCGTTCCTGGACATCTTCACGTTCACCCTGCCGGCCAATGGTGGCTCGGGCTACAGCGTGACCGACTTCACCCTGCTGCCGGCGATGTTCAACACGGCCCTGACCAGCTTTGCGCTGGTCTCGAATGCCGACGGCATCATCGGCAATGCCGATGACTCGGTGGTGGCTTCGGCCTTCGCCGCCGGCGCCGACACGCTGTCGCTGACCTACGGTGCTTCCGCGGGTGGCAACTACTACCTGTCGGTGAGCGGCATCACCTCCGGTTCGCAGGGCGGCATCTACAACGGCGCCATCAGCGTGGCCGCCGTGCCGGAACCCGAGACCTACGCCATGATGCTGGCCGGCCTGGGTGCGCTGGGCTTCCTTGCTTCGCGTCGCCGCAAGGGCTGATCGCGTTCTGGGCCTTCGGGCCCGGGTCTGACAAGGCGGCTTCGGCCGCCTTTGTCGTTGTGGGTGCGTCCGATTTCTCGCCGGCCTGCCGCGGTCCTGCTTCTAGAATCCGGCGCCTTGCCCGTTGTGGGCTCTCCCTGTCCAGAATTCGAGGTCCGACCATGCCCGTGAACCTGTTGCCGCCCCAGCCTGCCGATCTGCTGCCGGTGGCCGGCGTTCGCCTCGGCGTGGCCGAGGCCGGTGTGCGCAAGGCCCATCGCAAGGACCTGGTGGTGGTGGCCCTGGACGAACGCGCGGCCGTGGCCGGCGTGTTCACGCGCAACCGCTTCTGCGCAGCACCGGTGCAGGTCTGCCGCGAGCATCTGGCCTCCGGCGCGGCGGTGCGGGCCATCGTCATCAACACCGGCAATGCCAATGCCGGCACCGGCGCCGACGGCCTGGCGCGGGCGCGGCGCAGCTGCGCGGCGCTGGCGGCGCATCTGGGCGTGACGGCGCAGCAGGTGCTGCCGTTTTCCACCGGCGTGATCATGGAGACCCTGCCGGTCGAGCGCATCGAGGCCGGCCTGCCGGCGGCGCTGGCCGATCTGTCGCCGGCCCACTGGGCCCGGGCCGCCGAAGGCATCATGACCACCGACACCCTGCCCAAGGCGGTGTCGCTGCGCACGCAGATCGGCGGCAAGACGGTCACGCTGACCGGCATCAGCAAGGGCGCCGGCATGATCCGGCCGAACATGGCGACGATGCTGGGCTTTGTGGCCACCGATGCGGTGGTCGATCCGGCCTTGCTGCAGGCCCTGGTGAGCGAGGCGGCCGATGCCAGCTTCAACCGCATCACCATCGATGGCGACACCTCGACCAACGATTCCTTCGTGCTCATCGCCACCCAGCGCGCCGGTCATGCGCCGATCACCGCGCTGGACTCGGCCGAGGGCCAGGCCCTGCGCCAGGCCCTGATCGACATTTCTACGCGCCTGGCCCAGGCCATCGTGCGCGATGGCGAGGGTGCGACCAAGTTCATCACCGTGCAGGTCGATGGCGGGGCCAGCGTGGACGAGTGCCGCCGCGTGGCCTATGCCATCGCCCATTCGCCGCTGGTGAAGACGGCCTTCTTCGCCAGCGATCCCAACCTCGGCCGCATCCTGGCGGCCGTGGGTTATGCCGGCATCGACGACCTGGACCAGGGCCTGATCGACCTGTTCCTGGACGATGTGCATGTCGCGCAGCAGGGAGGCCGCCACCCGGACTACCGCGAGGCCGACGGCCAGCGGGTGATGAAGCAGTCCGAGATCACGGTGCGGGTGGACCTGCACCGCGGGCCAGCCTCGGCCACGGTCTGGACCTGCGATCTGTCGCACGACTACGTCAGCATCAACGCCGACTACCGCAGCTGAAGCTCCCGGCCCGCCGGCGCCCGGGTTCCGCGGCGACAATCGGCCCGCGGCGCGCCCCACAAGGGTGCCATCCGCATGCCAGGGGCCGAGAGTGAGCACACAACAACAACCCACGGGCGCAGCCGCCGCGATCAAGCGGTCCTGGGCCCTGCCTGCCGATGACCTGCTGCGCGACGCCGTGTACCGGCGGCTGTTCAGCTCCATCCTGCTCAGCTCGCTGGGCGGCCAGGTCACGCTGCTGGCCCTGCCGCTGACCGCGGCCCTGCTGCTGCAGGCCACGCCCACGCAGATGGGCCTGCTGACGGCGCTGGAGACCCTGCCTTTTGTGCTGCTGTCGCTGCCGGCCGGCGTGTGGCTGGACCGGCTGCGCAAGCTGCCGGTGTATGTGGCCGGCGAGCTGTGCATCGCGGCCGCCGTGCTCAGCGTGCCGCTGGCCTGGTGGCTGGACGCCCTGGCGATGCCGGGCCTGTATGCGGTGGCCTTTGTCATCGGCGCTGTCAACACCATGGCCGGCAGCGCCGGCCAGGTGGTGCTGACCCAGGTGGTGCCACGCGCCCGCCTGGTGCAGGCCCATGCACGCAATGCCCTGGCCAGCTCGGGCGCCGAGGTGGCCGGCCCGGGCCTGGCCGGCGCCCTGATCAAGCTGGTCGGTGCGCCGCTGGCCCTGCTGCTGGATGCGATGCTGCTGCTGGGCTCGGCCCTGATCCTGCGTGGCATCCACGTGGCCGAGAGCCTGCCGCCGCGGCGCGACAGCCGCTTCGTCGACGAGCTGCGCACCGGCCTGGGCTTTGTGCGCCGGCATCAGCTGCTGGTGGCCCTGGCCTGCGTGGTCGGCGTCTGGCAGTTCTGCAACCATGCGGCCCTGGTGGTGCAGATCCTGTTTGCCACGCGCACGCTGGGCCTGTCGGAGCAGGCCATCGGCCTGTGTTACGTGGGCCTGGGCCTGGGCACCATCAGCGCCAGCCTGTGGGGCGACCGGCTGAGCCAGCGCCACGGCCCCGGGCCGACCCTGGTGCTGGGCTTTCTGGCCTGTGGCCTGGGCTGGTCGCTGCCGGCCTGGCTGCCGGCCGGCCTGCTGGCCTCGGCCTGGGGCGTGACGGCCTTTGCCGCGATGCTGGTGCTGTGCGGCGCCGGTGGCGTGCTGGTGTTCATCAACTTCCTGGCCCTGCGCCAGTCGGTGACGCCGGCGCCGCTGCTGGGCCGCATGACGGCGACGATGCGCTGGCTGATCCTGCTGCCCGGCGTGCCCGGGGCGCTGGCCGGCGGCTGGGTGGGCGAGCACCTGGGCCTGCACTTCACCCTGGGCGGCGTGGGCCTGCTGGCGCTGGCGCTGGCCGCGTTCAGCTGGCGCATGCCGGTGATCCGCCGCCTGCGCGCCTTGCCGGAGGCGCCGGCGGATTGAGTGCCGCGGCGCTCAGCGCTCAGCCGCGTGCGGGTGCAAAACGGTCCACCGCATCGGTGATCAGGCCGTCGATGTCCAGCGCCAGCAGGCGCTCGGCGTCCTCGGTCTCGTTGACCGTGTAGCACAGCGCACGCAGGCCGGCCTGGCGCAGTTGCTGGCGCAGGCCGGCGTCCATCAGCCGGAAGTTGGTGACCACGGCCACGCAGCCCAGCTGGCTGGCGAACTGCAGCCAGCCGTCCCACAGCGTGTCCAGCAGCAGGGCGCGCGGCAGCTGCGGCGCGGTCTCGCTGGCGCCGTGCAGGGCCTCGGGGCGGAACGAGCTGAGCAGCGGTGGCACCGCCGCGTCGGCCCACAGCGCCGCGGCGGCCGCGGCCACCACGCGGCCGGTTTCCAACTCGACGCCGGGCGTGGGCTTGATCTCGATGTTCAGCAGCGCATGGTTGGCCCGCACGAAGGCGGCAATGCCAGCCAGCGTGGGCAGGGGTTCGCCGGCATAGCCGCGGCTGTGCCAGGCGCCGGCATCCAGCTGCGACAGCGCCGACCAGGGCTGCTCGCCGGCCGTGCCTTGGCCCGTGGTGGTGCGCTCCAGCGTGGCATCGTGCAGCAGAAAGGGCTGGCCGTCGGCCGACAGCTTGACGTCGCATTCAAAGGCCCGGTAGCCATGGGCCGCGCCCAGGCGGAAGGCGGCCAGCGTGTTTTCCGGCGCCAGCTTGCCGGCGCCGCGGTGGGCGATCCAGCGCGGATACGGCCAGGGCGTGGTCATGCGGTCTCCACGCGCTGGCCGCTGCCGGCATCGAACCAGTGCACATGGCCGGCCGCGGGCGCGATGCGCACGCTGTCGCCGGGGCGGGGCGCCGGCAGCGTGGCGTCGATGCGCACGGTGCAGATCTCGCCGCCCAGGCGGCCATAGACCAGGCGCTCGGCGCCCAGCATCTCGACGTTTTCCACCGGCAGTGTCCAGGCGCCGTCGGGCGTGATGGCCAGGTGCTCGGGGCGCACGCCCAGCAGCAGGGCGCCGTCGCGCGGGGCCAGTGCCTCCAGCACCAGCTCGCTGGCCTGAGAACCCTGGCCGCCCTGACCGGCCATGAAGCGCTGCCCCTGGGCCTGGCCCGGCAGCAGGTTCATCGGCGGCGAGCCGATGAAGCTGGCGACAAAGCGCGTGGCCGGCCGGCTGTAGACGGCCTCGGGCGTGCCGATCTGCTCGACCCGGCCGCCGTTCATCACGATCATGCGCTGGGCCAGGGTCATGGCCTCCACTTGGTCGTGGGTCACGAACAGCGAGGTCACGCCCAGTTCGCGGTGCAGCTTCTGGATCTCCAGCCGCGTCTGCGCGCGCAGCTTGGCGTCGAGGTTGGACAGCGGCTCGTCGAACAGAAAGGCCGCCGGCTGGCGCACGATGGCCCGGCCCATGGCCACACGCTGGCGCTGGCCGCCGGACAGCTGGCGCGGCGTGCGCTCCAGCAGCGCCTCCAGCTCCAGGATCCTGGCCGCCTTGCGCACGCGCTGCTCGATCTCCGGCTTGGGCAGCTTGGCGATCTTCAGCCCATAGGCCATGTTGTCGAACACGCTCATGTGCGGGTAGAGCGCATAGTTCTGGAACACCATGGCGATGTCGCGCTCGGCCGGCTCCAGCCGGTTGACGACGCGCCCGCCGATGGCGATCTCGCCGCCGGTGATCTCCTCCAGGCCGGCGACCATGCGCAGCAGCGTGCTCTTGCCGCAGCCCGAGGGGCCGACGATGACGATGAACTCGCCGTCGGCGATGTCCACGTCCACGCCGTGGATCACCTTGTTGGCCTTGGCGCCATGGCCATAGGTCTTCTCGACCTTGCGCAGCGAAATTGCACCCATTTGCTTATTTCTCGGAGTCGACCAGGCCCTTGACGAACCACTTCTGCATCAGCAGCACCACCAGGGCCGGCGGGATCATCGCCAGCATGGCCGTGGCCATCACCGCATTCCATTCGGTGGCCGCATCACCCCCGGAGATCATGCGCTTGATGCCCAGCACCACCGGGTACATGTCCTCGCCGGTGGTGATCAGCAGCGGCCACAGGTACTGGTTCCAGCCGTAGATGAACTGGATCACGAAGATGGCGGCGATCGAGGTGCGGCTCAGCGGCAGCAGCACGTCCTTGAAAAAGCGCATCGGCCCGGCGCCGTCGATGCGCGAGGCCTCCACCAGCTCGTCGGGCACGGTCAGGAAGAACTGGCGGAACAGGAAGGTGGCGGTGGCGCTGGCGATCAGCGGCACCGTCAGGCCGGCATAGGTGTTGAGCAGCCCCAGGTCGCTGACGATCTTGTAGGTGGGCAGGATGCGCACCTCCACCGGCAGCATCAGGGTCACGAAGATCATCCAGAACACCAGGCCGCGGCCGGGGAAGCGGAAATACACCACCGCAAAGGCCGACAGCAGCGAAATGGCGATCTTGCCGATGGCGATGACCAGGGCGCTGATCAGGCTGACGGCCATCATCGGCGCCACCGGCGGGATGGTGCTGCCGTAGTAGGTCTGGCCGCCGAACAGCGCCAGCTTGTAGCTCTCCAGCATGTGGCTGCCGGGCAGCAGCGACATCGGCACGTTCTGCACGATCTGCTCGGCGGTCTGGGTGCTGGCGACGAAGGTGATGTAGACCGGAAAGGCCACGATCAGCACGCCCAGCACCAGCACCAGGTGCGACAGCGTGGTCGCGACGGGGCGGTTCTCGACCATCAGTAGTTCACCTTGCGTTCAACATAGCGGAACTGCAGCACCGTCAGCGCGATGACGATGACCATCAGCACCACCGACTGCGCGGCCGAGCCGCCCAGGTCCATGGCCTTGAAGCCGTCGAAATACACCTTGTAGACCAGGATCGCCGTGTCCTTGCCCGGCCCGCCCGAGGTGGCGGCGTCGACGATGGCGAAGGTGTCGAAAAACGCGTAGACGATGTTGATGACCAGCAGGAAGAAGGTGGTGGGCGTCAGCAGCGGCAGCTGCACGGTCCAGAAGCGCCGCCAGGGCCCGGCGCCGTCGATGGCGGCGGCCTCGATCAGGCTCTTGGGAATGCTCTGCAGGCCGGCCAGGAAGAACAGGAAGTTGTAGGACACCTGCTTCCACACCGCGGCCAGCACGATCAGCGTCATCGCGTCGCCGCTGTCGAGCAGGTGGTTCCAGTCCACGCCGGCCTCGCGCAGCCAGAAGCTGACCACGCCGATGGACGGCGCGAACATGAACAGCCACAGCACGCCGGCCACCACCGGCGCCACCGCATAGGGCCAGATCAGCAGCGTCTTGTAGACCGTGGCGCCGCGCACCACACGGTCGGCCATCACCGCCAGCACCAGCGAGATGGACAGGCCCAGCGTGGCCACCAGCACCGAGAACAGCGCCGTGGTCTTGAACGAGGCCAGGTAGCTGTCGTCGGCCCACAGCGCGCGGAAGTTGTCCAGGCCGACGAACTGCACGCTGGTGCCGAAGGCGTCCTGCTGCAGCACGCTGAACCACAGCGCCTGGGCCGCCGGCCAGAAGAAGAACACCCCGACGATGACCAGCTGGGGTGCCACCAGCACCCAGGGCAGCCACCAGCTCTTGAAGCGGACGCGCTTTTCGACGGCCAAGATGCGCTCAGCCCTTGTTGGCTTTCTCGAACTTCTCCAGTTCCACGTCGCCGCGCTTCTTGATCGCCTCCAGGCCCTCCTTGGCGTTCTTCTTGCCGGCCCAGACCTGTTCCAGCTCCTCGTCGATGATGGTGCGCACCTGCACGAAGTTGCCCAGGCGGATGCCGCGCGACTTGTCGGTGGTCTTGCGGATCATCTGCGTCACGCTGACGTCGGTGCCGGGATTGGCCTTGTAGAAGCCGGCCTGCTCGGTGGCGGTGAAGGCGGCGCTGGTGATGGGCAGGTAGCCGGTGTCCTGGTGGCTCTTGGCCTGCACCTGGGCGTCCGACAGGTACTTGAAGAACTCGGCCACGCCCTTGTAGTCCTCGGCCTTCTTGCCGGCCATGGCCCACAGGCTGGCGCCGCCGATCACCGTGTTCTGCGGCGCGCCGGCCACGTCGGGGTAGTAGGGCAGGGTGCCGATGCCGCCCTGGAACTTGGTCTGGCGCTTGACCGCGCCATACATCGCCGACGAGCCGGTGGCCATGGCGCATTCACCCGACACGAAGGTGGCATCGGCCGAGTTGTTGCGGCCCTTGTAGACGAACAGGCCCTGCTGGGCCATGTTGGCCAGGTTCTCGATGTGGCGCTGGTGCAGCGGCGTGTTGATGGCCAGGCGCGTGCCCAGGCCGTTGAAGCCGTTGCGCAGCGTGGCGAACTCGACGTTGTGCCAGGCCGAGAAGCTCTCCAGCTGGGTCCAGCTCTGCCAGCTGGTGGTGAACGGGCACTTGTGGCCGCTGGCCTTGAGCTTGGCCGCGGCCAGGGCCACCTCGGGCCAGGTCTTGGGCGGGGTGTTGGCGTCCAGGCCGGCGGCCTTGAAGGCGTCCTTGTTGTAGTGCAGCACGGTGGTCGAGCTGTTGAACGGCAGGCTCAGCATCTGGCCGTTGGGCGCCGTGTAATAGCCCGACACCGCCGGCACATAGACACTGGGGTCGAAGGCCACGCCGGCCTTCTTCATGACCTCGGACACCGGCACGATGGCGCCCTTGCTGGCCATCATGCTGGCCGTGCCCACCTCGAACACCTGCAGCACGTGCGGCGCATTGCCGGCGCGGAAGGCGGCGATGGCGGCGGCAAAGCTCTCGGGATAGGTGCCCTTGAACACCGGCGTGACCTTGTAGGCGGTCTGCTTGGCATTGAAGTCCTTGGCCAGGCCATTGACCCATTCGCCCAGCTGGCCGCTCATCGAATGCCACCAGAGGATCTCGGTCTGGGCCTGGGCGGCGCCGGCGGTGCAGGCCAGGCCGACGGCCAGGGCCAGGGCGCGGTGTTTCAGTTGCATGTCAACTCCATCAGGCTTGTTTGAACAACCGGGCAGTGTGACCCGCTTGCATGACAGGCGCGTTTCTGTCACACGGCGGTGTTGACCGGCAACAGGGCAAACCCGCCGGCCGCGCCGCCGCCTTGATCTGGCACCCGCTTGGCGCAGGGGAAATGCTGCGCTGCGATACCATACGCGCCCAGGTGCCGACCTACCGATGACCCCGGCGCCCCGCTGGCCTGTAGCACCAGTTGGCGCCTGCCCCAGTCACATGAACGCACCGCTTGCCATGCCCGGCCTGGTCGCCGGCGAGGCTCTCGCCGAGCCGCCCCGCCTGCGCGAGATCCCGTACAACTACACCTCGTTCTCCGACCGCGAGATCGTGCTGCGCCTGCTGGGCGCACGCGCCTGGGAGTTGCTGTCGCGGCTGCGCGCCGAGCGCCGCACCGGCCGCTCCGCCCGCATGCTCTACGAGGTGCTGGGCGACATCTGGGTGGTGCAGCGCAACCCCTTCCTCGAAGACGACCTGCTGGACAACCCCAAGCGCCGGGCCCTGCTGATCGAGGCGCTGAACCACCGGCTGACCGAGGTCGAGCGCCGGCGCACGCCCGAGGCCGATGCCCAGCGCGACGGCCATGTGGGCGAGCTGCTGCTGGCCGCGCGGGCCGCGGTGCAGCGCTTTGCCGGCCAGTTCGACACCGTGGCCGCGCTGCGCCAGCGTGCCCGTCGCGTGCTGGGCAAGCACACGGCCAAGGACAACATCAAGTTCGACGGCCTGTCGCGGGTCTCGCATGTCACCGACGCCACCGACTGGCGCGTCGAGTTCCCGTTCGTCGTGCTCACCCCCGACAGCGAGGCCGAGATGGCCGCCCTGGTGGCCGGCTGCATCGAGCTGGGCCTGACCATCGTGCCGCGGGGCGGCGGCACCGGCTACACCGGCGGCGCCGTGCCGCTGACCTGGAAGAGCGCGGTCATCAACACCGAGAAGCTCGAACAGATGACCGAGGTCGAGTTCGTCGACCTGCCCGGCGTGGCCCACAAGGTGCCGACGGTGTGGACCGGCGCCGGCGTGGTCACCCAGCGCGTGGCCGATGCGGCCGAGCGCGCCGGCCATGTGTTTGCGGTCGATCCGACCAGCGCCGAGGCCAGCTGCGTGGGCGGCAACGTGGCGATGAACGCCGGTGGCAAGAAGGCCGTGCTGTGGGGCACGGCGCTCGACAACCTGGCCAGCTGGAAGATGGTGACGCCCGAGGCCAAGTGGCTGGAGGTGCATCGCCTGGACCACAACCTCGGCAAGATCCACGACATCGAGGAAGCCCGCTTCGAGCTGCGCTGGTTCGATGCCTCGGGCAAGACGCTGGAGAAGACCGAGGTGCTGGCCATCCCCGGTCGCGTGTTCCGCAAGGAAGGCCTGGGCAAGGACGTCACCGACAAGTTCCTGGCCGGCCTGCCCGGCATCCAGAAGGAAGGCTGCGACGGCCTGATCACCAGCGCGCGCTGGGTGGTGCACCGCATGCCCGAGCATGTGCGCACCGTGTGCCTGGAGTTCTTCGGCAATCCCAAGGACTGCGTGCCCAGCATCGTCGACATCAAGGACTTCATGTTCGGCGAGATGAAGCAGCCCGGTGGCGCCATCCTGGCCGGCCTGGAGCATCTGGACGACCGCTACCTCAAGGCCGTGGGCTATGCCACCAAGAGCAAGCGCGGCGGCCTGCCGAAGATGGTGCTGATCGGCGACATCGTCGGCGACGATGCCGACCGCGTGGCGCGGGCCACCAGCGAGGTCATCCGCCTGGCCAATGGCCGCTCGGGCGAGGGCTTCGTCGCCGTCAGCGCCGAGGCGCGCAAGAAGTTCTGGCTGGACCGCAAGCGCACCGCCGCCATCAGCAAGCACACCAACGCCTTCAAGGTCAATGAAGACGTGGTGATCCCGCTGGAGCGCATGGGCGAGTACACGCTGGGCATCGAGCGCATCAACATCGAGCTGAGCCTGCGCAACAAGATCGCGCTGGCCGACCGGCTGGAAGCCTTCTTCGCCAGCGGCAACCTGCCGCTGGGCAAGACCGACGATGCCAGCGAGATCCCCAGCGCCGAGCTGCTGGAAGACCGCGTGCAGCAGGCCCTGGCCCTGGTGCGCGAGGTGCGCGCCCGCTGGCAGCTGTGGATGCAGCAGCTGGATCTGCCGCAGCCCGCGCCGGCGCGCAGCTTCTTCGACCAGCTGCAGGACCACAGCCTGCGTGCCAGCTGGAAGACCGAGCTGCTCAAGCCGCTGCAAGGCCTGTTTGCCGGCGCCGCCTTTGCGCCGCTGATCGAGGCCGCCAAGGCCTTGCACCAGCAGGTGCTGCGTGGCCGTGTCTGGGTGGCGCTGCATATGCATGCCGGCGACGGCAATGTGCACACCAACATCCCGGTCAACTCGGACAACTACGAGATGCTGCAGACCGCCCACGAGGCGGTGGCGCGCATCATGGTGCTGGCGCGCAGCCTGAACGGCGTGATCTCGGGCGAGCATGGCATCGGCATCACCAAGCTCGAATTTCTCAGCGACGACGAGCTGGCCAACTTTGCCGACTACAAGCGCCGCATCGATCCCGAAGGCCGCTTCAACAAGGGCAAGCTGCTGCGTGGCGCGCACCTCACGCGCCTGGGCGACGATGTGCATGCCGCCGACCTGAGCCATGCCTATACGCCCAGCTTCGGCCTGATGGGCCACGAGTCGCTGATCATGCAGCGCAGCGACATCGGCGCCATCAGCGACAGCATCAAGGACTGCCTGCGTTGCGGCAAGTGCAAGCCGGTCTGCGCCACCCATGTGCCACGCGCCAACCTGCTGTACAGCCCGCGCAACAAGATCCTGGCCACCAGCCTGCTGATCGAGGCCTTCCTGTACGAGGAGCAGACGCGTCGCGGCGTGTCCATCAAGCACTGGGAGGACTTCGAGGACGTGGCCGACCATTGCACCGTGTGCCACAAGTGCCTGTCGCCCTGCCCGGTGAAGATCGACTTCGGCGATGTCACGATGGCCATGCGCAACCTTCTGCGCAAGATGGGCCGCAAGAGCTTCCGCCCCGGCAATGCCGCGGCCATGCTGATGCTGAACGCCACCAACCCGCAGACCATCAAGCTGGTGCGCGGGGCCATGGTCGGCGTGGGCTTCAAGGCCCAGCGCCTGGCCAACGATGTGCTCAAGCTCGCCGCGCGCAAGCAGACCAGCGCGCCGCCGGCCACGGTGGGCACGGCTCCGATCAAGGAGCAGGTGATCCACTTCATCAACAAGAAGCTGCCGGGCGGCCTGCCCACGCGCACCGCGCGGGCCCTGCTGGACATCGAGGACAAGGCCTACGTGCCCATCATCCGCGACCCGCAGACCACCACGGCCGACAGCGAGGCGGTGTTCTATTTCCCGGGTTGCGGCTCGGAGCGGCTGTTCAGCCAGGTCGGCCTGGCCACCCAGGCCATGCTGTGGCAGGCGGGGGTGCAGACCGTGCTGCCGCCGGGTTATCTGTGCTGCGGCTATCCGCAGCGCGGCTCGGGCCAGCAGGACAAGGCCGAGAAGATGATCACCGACAACCGGGTGCTGTTCCACCGCGTGGCCAATACGCTGAACTACCTGGACATCAAGACCGTGGTGGTCAGCTGCGGCACCTGTTTCGACCAGCTGCAGGGCTACCGCTTCGAGGACATCTTCCCCGGCTGCCGCATCGTCGACATCCACGAGTTCCTGCTGGAAAAGGGCATCACCCTGCCCCAGCGCGACGGTGCCTACCTGTACCACGACCCCTGCCACACGCCGCTGAAGCAGCAGGAGCCGATGAAGACCGTCAAGGCCCTGGTCGGCGACCAGGTGCGCAAGAGCGAGCGCTGCTGCGGCGAGAGCGGCACGCTGGGCGTGACCCGGCCCGACATCAGCACCCAGGTGCGTTTCCGCAAGCAGGAAGAGCTGCGCCGCGACGAGGCCGCCCTGCGTGCGCTGCCGGGCGTAGGCGAGCAGGCCAACCTGAAGATCCTGACCAGCTGCCCCAGCTGCCTGCAGGGCCTGCACCGCTACCAGGACGACCTGAAGAACGGCCTGCTGGAGGCCGACTACATCGTCGTCGAGATGGCGCGCCAGATCCTCGGCGAGACCTGGCTGCAGGACTATGTGGCCCGGGCCAACAACGGCGGCATCGAGCGCGTGCTGGTCTGATCAGCCGCGGCCGAAGGCGCCCGCCCGGGCGGCCTCGGCCAGCACCGCCAGCAGGTGCATCAGGTCGGCCTGCAGGCGGTCGAAGCCGGCATGGCGCGTGCGCGTGGCCTCGTCCATGTACAGCCGCTTGTTGACCTCCAGCTGCAGGCTGTGGCGGCCGGCCGCCGGCGCGCTGTGGGCGCGCACCAGCTCCACGCCCTTGAACGGATCGTTGACGGCCACGCCGTAGCCGCGCGCGGCCAGGGTGTCGCGCACCAGGGCGGTGAGCGCCGGTGCGCAGGTGGTGCCGTCGCGGTCGCCCAGCACGATGTCGGCGCGCGTGCGGCCGGCGCCGCCTTCGCCCATGGCGCCGCTGACCGCATTCATCGAATGGCAGTTCAGGTGCAGCACCAGGCCATGCTCGGCATGGGCGGCGTCCAGCAGCTGGCGCAGCTGCGCGTGGTAGGGCGTGTGGCACAGCGCGATGCGCCGCTGCAGCTCGGCCACGCCCAGGCGGCGGTCGTAGATCGGCCGGCCGTCGTCCAGCGTGCGCCAGACCAGGGCCTTGCCGATGCGCGCCTTGCCGCTGGGCACATGGGGCCCGGGCCAGGGGCCGTCCAGCAGTTCCAGGTCCACGTCGCCGGCATGGCGGTTGACGTCGAGGTAGGTGCGCGGAAACTGCGCCGCCAGCAGCGGGATGCCGCGCTCGGCGGCCGGCAGCCACAGCGCGTCGATGAAGCAGTCCTCGCCGTCGCGCAGATCGTGCTCGGACACGGCGGCGCCGAAGTCGGCCGGGAAGTGGGTGCCCGAATGCGGCGAGTCCAGCACCAGGGGCAGGGCCGGCCGCAGCGGGCCGTGCAGGCGGATCAGGGGGTGGTCGGTCATGGTCTGAGGCGGCAAATCTTGTGGCGGGTCACAGGGTGTTCACCATGATGGGGCGTTCCCGCATAGGCGCTGGCCCGGATATCGCTAGTATCCGGGCACCTCACAGGGCGGCCCGTTCCGCCCGCTTGCCCATTGAACATCGAGAGTGCCAGGAGAAGTGCCATGCAAGCCCCTGAACAAGAACGTGAACTGCGTGCCCTGATCGATGAAGTCAAGGCCGGCAGCCTGCCGCGCCGCAGCTTCATCCAGCGCCTGGTCGGCATGGGCCTGACGGCGCCGATGGCCTCGATGCTGCTGCTGCACGAGGGCGTGGCCCAGACCGCGGCCACGCTGCCCTACAAGCCCACCAAGCGCGGTGGCGGCGGCACGCTGAAGATCATCTACTGGCAGGGCGCGGTGCACCTGAACCCGCACTTTGCCGGCGGCACCAAGGACCAGGACGCCAGCATGATCTTCTACGAGCCGCTGGCGGGCTGGGACACCGACGGCAACCTGGTGCCGCGCCTGGCGGCCGAGATCCCGACGCGCCAGAACGGCGGCGTGTCGGCCGACGGCAAGACCGTCACCTGGAAGTTGAAGCGCGGCGTCACCTGGCACGACGGCAAGCCCTTCACCGCCGACGACGTGGTGTTCACCGCCCAGTACGCCGGCGATCCGGCCACCTCCACGGTGTCGGTGGCCACCTACCGCGACATCAAGGTCGAGAAGGTCGATTCGCACACCGTCAAGATCACCTTCCCCAAGCCCACGCCGTTCTGGGCCGAGCCCTTCACCAGCGCCTATGGCGCGGTGCTGCCCAAGCATGTGTTCGAGGCCTTCACCGGCGCCAAGTCGCGCGAGAACCCGGCCAATACCAAGCCGGTGGGCACGGGTCCGTACAAGATCGTCGACTTCAAGCCGGGCGACATGCTGCGCGCCGAGGCCAATGCCGCCTACCACATCCCCAACCAGCCGCATTTCGATGCGCTGGAGGTCAAGGGCGGTGGTGATGCGCTGAGCGCGGCGCGCGCCGTGCTGCAGACCAGCGAGTTCGACTTCGCCTGGAACCTGGCGGTCGAGGACGAGCTGCTCAAGCGCCTGGAGGCCGCGGGCAAGGGCCGCATGATGTTCTACCCGGGCAGCGACATCGAGTTCGTGTCGCTGAACGTGTCCGACCCCTGGACCGAGGTCGACGGCGAGCGTGGCAGCGCCAAGAGCAAGCACCCGATCTTCGGCGACAAGGCGGTGCGCACGGCGATGTCGATGCTGATCGACCGCAAGGGCATCGAGGACGTGATCTACGGCCGCGGCGCCGTGTCCACCGCCAACTTCCTGAACAACCCGCCGCGCTTCCGCAGCGCGAACATGAAGTACGAGTTCAGCATCGACAAGGCCAACCAGGTGCTGGAGGCCGCGGGCTGGAAGAAGGGCGGCGACGGCATCCGTGCCAAGGACGGCAAGAAGCTGAAGTTCGTGTTCCAGACCTCGGTGAGCCAGCCGCGCCAGAAGTGCCAGGCCATCATCAAGGACGCCTGCAGCAAGACCGGCATCGAGCTCGAACTCAAGAGCATCGTCGCCGCGGTGTACTTCGGCAGCGATGCCGCCAATCCGGACACCTACCAGAAGTTCTGGTCGGACATCCAGATGTACACCACCACGATGACCCAGCCCGATCCGCAGTTCTTCATGGAGCAGTTCACCACCGCCCAGATCGCGCAGAAGGCCAACAAGTGGGCCAGCCGCAACCTGGTGCGCTGGAGCAATGCCGAGTACGACGCGGCCCATGCCGCGGCCACCGCCGAGATGGACCCGGTCAAGCGCGCCGCGCTGTTCGTCAAGATGAACGACCTGGTGGTCAGCGACGGCCATGTGATCCCGCTGTTCATGCGCCCGCGGCCCTATGGCGTGGTCAACAAGCTGCATCCGGTGCTGTCGGCCTGGGACAACGCCACCTGGGCCGTCGGCTATTGGTACAAGGACTGATCGGGCGGCATCTTCCTGCTGCGCGGACGCATGGCGATCCTGCGCTGCTCGCCGTACGGTAGTACGGCTGCGCTGCTCGGACCACCCTGCGCCCGCTCGCGACGGAAGCTGCTCGCCCGATTCCACTGCCGGCGACTTGGCGGCCAGCTTGGCCGTCGTCCCACCGTTCCCTGACCGCGCATGACGCTCCTGTGCTGAACTACATCCTGCGGCGATTGCTGATCGCCATTCCCAGCCTGCTCGGCATCAGCGTCGTGCTGTTCACGGTGCTGGCCATGGCCCCGGGCGATCCGTTCGAGGACCTGGCCAACAACCCGAACGTGCCGCCCGAGGTGCGCATGGCGCTGCGTGCGCAGTTCGGCCTGGACGACCCGATCTGGCAGCGCTACCTGCACTGGCTGACCAGCATGGCCAAGGGTGACTGGGGCTTCTCCTTCGTCAGCCGGCTCGACGTGGACGCGCTGATCGCCCAGCGCATCCCGGTCACCATCGCGGTGATCGGCCTGTCGCAGCTGCTGGCCCTGCTGGTGGCGCTGCCCGTGGGCGTGCTGGCCGCGGTCAAGCCCTACAGCTGGTTCGACCGCATCGCCAGCACCCTGTCCTTCGTCGGCTTCTCGCTGCCGACGTTTTTCACCGGCGTGCTGTTCATCCTGTTCTTCTCGGTGCACCTGGGCTGGCTGCCCTTCGTCTACAAGTCCGATCTGTCGTCCACCGGCTGGCAGTGGTGGGTGGACCAGTTCAAGCAGTCCATCATGCCGATCGCGGTGCTGGGCCTGTTCCAGGCCGCCAGCTGGATGCGCTATGTGCGCTCGGCGGTGCTGGACGTGATTCGGCTCGACTATGTGACCACCGCGCGCAGCAAGGGCCTGGCCGAGCGCGTGGTGATCAACAAGCATGTGGTGCGCAATGCGCTGATCCCGGTGGTCACGCTGGTGGCGCTGCAGATGCCGGCGGTGTTTGGCGGCGCCATCGTCACCGAGCAGATCTTCCGCATCCCCGGCATCGGCAGCCTGCTGATCGACGCCATCCTGCGCAACGACACGCCGGTCATCATGGCCGTGACCTTTGTCTTCAGCTGTCTCGTGATCTTCTTCAACCTGGTTGCCGACGTGCTTTATGGCTGGCTCGACCCCCGCATCAGCTATCGCTGACCCCGCCGGCGCCGGCCTGGGCAAGGCCATCGCCAGCGTTTCGCCCTGGGCCGAGGCCTGGCGCCGCTTCAAGCGTCACCGCCTGGCCTTCTGGAGCCTGTGGCTGCTGCTGGCCCTGGTGGCGGCGGTGCTGCTGGGCCCGATGTTCTACAAGGTCGGCATCAACGACGTGGACTTCAAGGCCCGGCTGGCGCCGCCGTCGTCTGCCCATTTGATGGGCACCGACGACCTGGGTCGCGACATCCTGGCGCGCATGCTCTATGGCGGGCGCATCTCGCTGGCCGTGGGCCTGGCGGCGATGCTGATGGCCATCACCGTGGGCGTGCTCATCGGCGCGGTGGCCGGCATGGCCCGCGGCTGGGTGGATGCGGCGCTGATGTGGGTCACCGACCTGTTCCTCAGCCTGCCGCAGCTGCCGCTGCTGCTGCTGCTGATCTTCCTGTTCCGCGATCCGCTGAAGGCGGCGTTCGGGCTGGAGGTGGGCATCTTCATCCTGATCGTGCTGGTCATCGGCGGCTTCCGCTGGATGCCGGTGGCGCGCCTGGTGCGGGCCCAGTTCTTCAGCCTGCGCGAGAAGGAGTTCGTCGAGGCCGCACGCGCGCTGGGCGCCAGCCCCACGCGCCAGGTGCTGCGCCACATCCTGCCCAACAGCCTGGGGCCGGTGATCGTGGCCGGCACCATCGACATCGCCGCGGCCATCCTGGCCGAGAGCACGCTGAGCTTCCTGGGCCTGGGCTTCCCGCCCGACGTGCCCACCTGGGGCCGCATCCTCTACGACGGCCGCGACTACATGGACCTGGCCATGCACTGGGCGCTGTTCCCTGGGCTGGCGATCTTCATCACCGTGCTGACCATCAACTTCATCGGCGACGGCCTGCGCGATGCGCTGGACCCGCGGCGCGTGCTCTGAGGCACCCATCCCCATGGCACTGCTAGAGATCCAGGGTCTGAAGACCCATTTCAAGACCGACGACGGCTGGCTGCATGCCGTGGACGGCGTGGACATCGCCATCGACGCCGGCCAGACGGTGTGCGTGGTCGGTGAATCCGGCTGCGGCAAGAGCGTCACCGCCAAGACGGTGATGAAGCTGATCGACATGCCGCCCGGAAAGATCGTCGCCGGCCGCGTGCTGTGGCAGGGCCGCGACCTGGTGCCGCTGTCGGCCTCGGAGATGCAGAAGATCCGCGCCAAGGAGATCGCGATGATCTTCCAGGAGCCGATGACCAGCCTGAACCCGGTGTACACCGTGGGCGAGCAGATCGCCGAGAGCGTGCGCCTGCACGAGGGCGCGTCCAAGGCCGAGGCGCTGAACCGCGCGGTGGAGATGCTCAGGCTGGTGGGCATTCCCACGCCCGAGCGCCGCATCAAGGACTATCCGCACCAGTTCTCCGGCGGCATGCGCCAGCGCGTGATGATCGCCATCGCCCTGGCCTGCAGCCCCAAGCTGCTGATCGCCGACGAGCCGACCACGGCGCTGGACGTGACCATCCAGGCGCAGATCCTCGACCTGATGCAGGACCTGAAGGAGCGCACCGGCACCGCGGTGATGCTGATCACCCATGCCATGGGCGTGGTGGCCGAGGTGGCGCAGAAGGTGGTGGTGATGTATGCCGGCCAGGTGGTGGAAGAAGCGCCGGTGCAGGCGCTGTTCGGCCGCCCGCGGCACCCCTACACCCAGGGCCTGATCCGCTCGATCCCGCGCATCGACACCGCGGCCCTGCACAAGCAGCGGCTGGAGGCCATTCCCGGCACCGTGCCCAAGCTGATCGAGCCGGCGCCCGGCTGCCGCTTTGCCGCACGCTGCGGCCGGGCCCAGCCCGGGTGCCGCGGCGCCACGCCGCCGCTGCGCGAGCTGAGCCCCGGCCACAAGGTGGCCTGCTTTCTGGCGGAGGCGGCATGAGCGAGGCCCAGCCAGTGAGCACCCAGCCCTTGCTGCAGGTGAAAAACCTGGTCAAGCGCTTCCCGATCCGTGGCGGCCTGCTGCAGCGCGTGGTCGACCAGGTGCATGCGGTCGACGGCGTCAGCTTCGAGCTGATGCGCGGCGAGACCCTGGGCGTGGTCGGCGAGTCGGGCTGCGGCAAGAGCACCACCGGCCGCTGCATCCTGCGCCTGATCGAGCCGACCTCGGGCGAGGTGATCTTCGACGGCAAGAGCGTCACCGGCGCCAGCAAGACCGAGCTGCGTGCGCTGGCGCGCGACATGCAGATCATCTTCCAGGACCCGTATGCCAGCCTGAACCCGCGCATGACGGTGGCGGCCATCATCGGCGAGGCCCTGACCATCCACAAGCTGGCCCCCACGCCCCAGGCCTACCAGGACCGCATCGTCGAGCTGCTGCAGCTGGTGGGCCTGTCGGCCGACCACATGCGGCGTTATCCGCACGAGTTCTCCGGCGGCCAGCGCCAGCGCATCGGCATCGCGCGGGCGCTGGCGGTCAACCCCAAGCTGGTGGTCTGCGACGAGGCGGTCAGCGCGCTGGACGTGTCCATCCAGGCCCAGGTCATCAACCTGCTCGAAGACCTGCAGCAGAAGCTGGGCCTGACCTACATCTTCATCGCCCACGACCTGAGCGTGGTCGAGCACACCAGCGACCGCGTGGCGGTGATGTACCTGGGCCGCATCGTCGAGCTGGCCTCGTCGCGCGAGCTGTATACGCGGCCGCTGCATCCTTATACCGAGGCCCTGCTGTCGGCCGTGCCGATCCCCGATCCCACGATCCGGCGCCAGCGCATCCGCCTGCAGGGCGATGTCCCCAGCCCGATCCGGCCGCCGCCCGGCTGCCATTTCCACACCCGCTGTCCCTATGCCGAGGCACGCTGCAAGAGCGAGTCGCCGGTGCTGGAGGACCGCGGCGGTGGGCATTGGGTGGCCTGCCATCTGAAGCGCTGAGCGGGGCCGACTGACCGGCTGGTTGGGGCGGCCCATTTCTCCTGGCAGCCCGCCGGGTGTTCGCCCCGGCAGGGCGACTTCCTTTCTTTTCGCGAAAAGAAAGGAAGCAAAGAAAGCGCTCTCCCAACTTTCCGACACCACCGAGCGGTCTTGCCACATCGAGGCGGGCGCCTCGCCCGCCCGGCGGGCTCGAACAGTCCAACTGGAAGCACTCAGCCGATCTGCTGATCCGACTCCGACATCAGGACTTGCGGGAGCGAGGTGCATCGGCACGGTTTGGCTGCCAGAGCCTTTGCAAATGACGGTGCATCCGGGCGCGATGCTGCTGCCGTGACCGTGGTCTGTTTTGGCGGCCTGTTCGAGCCCGCCGGGCGGGCGAGGCGCCCGCCTCGATGGTGGAGAAGCTGCTCGCTGCCGTCGGAAAGTTCAGCAAGCGCTTCCTTTGCCTACTTTCCTTTCGCCAAAGGAAAGTAGGTCGCCCGCCGGGGCGAAATCCCGGCGCGCTGCAAGGAGAAACGAGCAGCCCGGCCCATTGGTGGAAACGATTACACGACGCAGACGGGTGCTGCGCTCTAATCTTGGAATCGTTTACACGCCGGCCGGGGCCGGCTGCAAGCCAGCGCCATGGCCGCCACCATCAAGGATGTCGCACGCATCGCCGGGGTCTCGGTGGCCACGGTGTCGCGGGCCATGAACGGCCATGCCAACGTGCTGCCGCTGACGCGCGAGCGCATCCTCGATGCGGCCAAGCAGCTGCGCTTCACGCCGTCGGGCACCGCGCGCAGCCTGATCATGCGCCGCACCGACACCATCGGCGCGCTGCTGCCCGACCTGCACGGTGAGTACTTCAGCGAGCTGATCCGCGGCATCGACCAGGCCGCTCGCGTGCATGGCCTGCACCTGCTGGTCAGCAGCTCGCACGGCGATGCCGCCGAGGCCGAGGCGGCGCTGCGGGCGATGAACAGCCGCGTCGACGGCGTGCTGCTGATGACGCCCCAGGCCGGCGCCCAGGCGCTGTGCGAGCAGTTGGCGCCGGGCCTGCCGGCGGTGCTGCTGAACACGCCCGACGGCGGCGCCGGACTGCCGCGCTTTGCGGTGGCCAATGCCGACGGCGCGGCCGCGATGACCCTGCACCTGGCCGAGCAGGGCCGGCAGCGCATCGCCTTTGTGCGCGGCCCGGCCGGCCATCACGAGAGCGACGAGCGCCTGCGCGGCCATCTGCAGGCCCTGGCCTCGCTGCCCGGGGCGCGCCAGCCGCTGGTCTTCGACGGCGACTTCAGCGAGGCCGCCGGCCAGGCCGTGGGCCAGGCGATTGCCGCGCTGCCGGCCGAGCGGCGGCCGGATGCGGTGTTCGCCGCCAACGACATGATGGCCGCGGGCTGCCTGCTGGCGCTGGCCGAGGCCGGCATCCAGGTGCCGGCCGAGGTGGCGCTGGCCGGCTTCGACGACATCCCCATCGCGCGCTACCTGACGCCGCCGCTGACCACGGTGCATGTGCCCATTGCCGAGCTGGGCGCGGCGGCGCTGGAGGCCCTGGTGCAGCGCATCGAGGCGGCGCAGGCCGATGCGGCCGATCCGTCCCCGGCCAGCGAGGCCGGCCGCGTGCTGCCGGTGTCGCTGGTGGTGCGCCGCTCCAGCCAGGCCGCGCCCGCGGCCCCTGTTTCCCGAGCCGGCCGGGTGCCGCCGGACACCGCTTCCCCCGACAGACCACCACAACGACGAGGAGTAGACGCATGAGACAAAGCCATCGCCGGACCGCCGGCTGGAAACTGGGCCTGGTGGCTGCGGCCACACTGGCCGTCCTGGCTGGCGGCGCCCAGGCGCAGACCAGCACCGCCACGCTGAAGGGCCAGGTCAATGCCGCCGGTGCGCCGGCGCAGGGCGGGCTGACCGTGGTTGCCATCAACCGCGACACCGGCGTCAGCTACCGCACCACCACCCGTCCCGACGGCAGCTATGTGCTGGTCGGCCTGGCGCCGGGCGTGTACTCCATCCGCATCAGCGGCGACACCGGCACCGCGCCGGCCGAGGTCATCGAGCTGCGCGTGGGCGAGACCGCCGCAGTCGACCTGGCGCTCAGCGCCAATCAGCAGGTCACCATCACCGGCACCGCCAGCCGCAAGGACGTGCGCACCTCGGAGCTGGGCACCAATGTGTCGCAGAAGCTGATCGAGGCCCTGCCGCAGGCCACGCGCAACTTCCTCAGCTCGGTCGACCTGGCGCCGGGCATGCGCTTCGAGACCGATGCCGGCGGCAATACCCGCATCCGCGGCGGCGGCCAGAACCAGGATGCGGTCAACGTCTACATCGACGGCGTGGGCCAGAAGAACAACATCCTGCGTGGCGGCATCGCCGGCCAGGACACCAGCGAAGGCAATCCCTTCCCGCAGAGCGCCATCGCCGAGTACAAGGTGCTGACGCAGAACTACAAGGCCGAGCTGGAGCAGGTCAGCTCGGCGGCCATCACCGCCATCACCAAGAGCGGCACCAACGAGCTGCACGGCGACGTCTACTTCAACCGCCTGGGCAGCAACACCCGCGCCTACAGCCCGGTGGAGCGCGAGTCCGAGGCTGGTGGCACGCCGCGCCCGCCGTTCAAGCAGATGGAGTACGGCTTCAACCTGGGCGGCGCCTTCAAGCCGAACACGCTGCACTACTTCGTGGCCTACGACGGCAAAAGCATCGAGCGGCCCAAGCAGGTGGTGGGTCGCAACTTCGACAAGTACCCGTCCACGCTGGGCATCATTCCGCAGCTGGCCGGGCTGCGTGGCAACTTCGTGCAGAAGTTCGACGAGCACCTGCTGTTCGCCAAGCTCAATGCGCAGATCAACGACGACCAGCGCCTGGAGCTGAGCTTCAAGCTGCGCCAGGAAGACAGCTACAAGCTCGAAGGCGACATCGCCGCGCCGCGCACCGCGCTGAACAACAACAACGACGAGCAGCGCATCGACCTCAAGCACGAGTGGACGCGTGGCGACTGGCTGAACGAGGCGCGCCTGGGCTGGGAGCACTCGCAGTGGAACCCGCAGTCCGACGCCTCGGTGCCGCTGGTGCGCTACAAGTACTCGCCGACCAATCTGCGCAACAACATCCAGGACCTGATCACCGACGGCGGCTCGCCCAATGCCCAGGACCGTGCCCAGACCGGCCTGACGCTGCGCAACGACCTCACCTTCACCGGCCTGCGCGGCCATGTGATCAAGGGCGGCGCGCAGTGGAAGGCCATGGAGTACGAGCTGGGCGGCACGGCCTTCCGTGTCGACGAGGTCAATGTGGTGGTCGACACCGTGACCGGCCTGCCGTACTACAACGGCAACACCTGCACCGGCACCAACATCATCAACAACGGCCTGGAGAGCGACCAGTGCCGCATCTCGCGCGCCATCGCGCCGGTGGCGGTGAACTACCGCAACAACCAGCTCGGCCTGTACCTGCAGGACGACTGGACGCTGAGCAAGCAGGTGGAGCTGAACCTCGGTGTGCGCTGGGACTATGAGGACAACATGCTCAACAACGACTACGCCACGCCGGCCGACCGCGTGGCGGCGTTGAAGGCGCTGGACGGCCGCACCATCGCCGGCATCACCGCGCCGGCCGGCCAGACCTATGCGCAGTCGCTGGCCAAGGGCGGCATCAACATCGACGACTACATCGCCACCGGCAGCAACCGCAAGGCCTTCAAGGGCGCGCTGGCACCGCGCATCGGCGCCAGCTTCGACGTGCTGGGCGACAAGCGCACCATCGTCTTCGGCGGCTGGGGCCGCAGCTACGACCGCACCATGGCCAACCATGCGCTGGACGAGCGGCAGAAGAACGCCCAGCCCAATGGCGAGATCTGGCTGGTGCGCAACGACTACAAGATGCCCTATGCCGACCAGATGAGCCTGGGCCTGCGCCAGGCGGTGGGCGAGTGGAACACCGAGGTCGCGATCAGCGACATCCATGCCAAGAACCAGTTCCAGTGGTTCGGCGGCAACCGCGATCCCAACGGCGGCTATGGCACGCAAAGCTCGATCGACCCGCTGTGGGGGGGGCCCAACGGCTTCGGCACGCTGATCCTGGGCGATACCGTCGGCGAGAACCGCACCCAGGCGCTGCTGGTCAAGGCCGAGAAGCCCTACACCCGCGCCAGCGGCTGGGGTGTGACCGTGGCCTACACCTACAGCGATGCCAAGACCACGCACAAGGAGTGGGACTTCAACACCTTCGACTGGACCTATGGCCGCAGCGGCCGGGGCTGGAACCCGGCGATGACGGTGGAGCGCCACCGCCTGGTGGCCGGTGGCACGGCCGACCGCCTGCTGCCCTGGGGCCTGCAGGTCTCGGGCAAGCTCACCTATGGCAGCGGCCTGCCGCGGCGCATCACCAACTGCGCGGCCGGCTGGTCCAGCTGCGTCTACACCAAGGCCGATGGCGATGCCTTCAAGCAGGTGGACGTGGGCGTGGCCAAGGACATGAAGCTGGGCTTCGGCAGCGTCAAGCTGCGCCTGGATGTGCTGAACCTGTTCAACACCGCCAACTGGGGCTACTACAACGACTGGGGCGGTGGCCCGGGCAACCCGCAGAACTACCTGGGCGGCGACAACCCCGACCTGGGCAAGCGCACCGGCCTGCGCGGTGACATGCGCACCGTGAAAATGACGGTCGGCTACTCGTTCTGAGGCCGACGGTCCTTCAACCCGCCGACCGGCCCCGGCCGGTCGGCGTCCTCCCTGTCTTCCATGACCACTGAACTGCCTGGCCTGCCGCGCCGGGCCGGGCGCCGCCGTGCGCTCGGCCTGCTGGGGGCTTTTGCCCTGACACCGCTGCTGCCGGGCTGCTCGGCCTGGCCGCGCCTGGAGCCGCTGGCCGATCCCTTCCGCCGCCCGCCGCCCACGCTGCCGACGGCGACGATCCACGAGCCCGCGCCCACCGTGGTGCCGGCCGCCGAGGCCGAGGCCCTGCTGGCCGACCTGGAGCGCCGCACCTTCGACTTCTTCTGGCAGACCACCGATCCGTCCAGCGGCCTGGCGCCGGACCGCTGGCCCAGCAAGTCCTTCGCCAGCATTGCCGCGGTGGGCTTTGCGCTCAGCGCCTATCCCATCGGCGTGGAGCGCGGCTGGATCACGCGCCAGCAGGCCCGCGAGCGCGTGCTGACCACGCTGCGCTTCTTCCGCGATGCGCCGCAAGGCCCCGAGGCCACGGGCCGCGCCGGTTACCGCGGCTTCTTCTATCACTTCCTCGACATGGCCAGCGGCACGCGCTTCGGCCAGTGCGAGCTGTCGACCATCGATACCGCGCTGCTGCTGGCCGGCATGCTGGCCTGCCAGTCCTACTTCGACCGCGACGATGCGGTCGAGTCCACGCTGCGCGGCCTGGTGGACCAGATCTATGCCCGCGTGGACTGGGCCTGGGCCATGCCGCGCGCACCGCGCATCGGCCATGGCTGGCATCCCGAGACCGGCTTCATCGAATCCGACTGGCGCGCCTACGACGAGTCGATGATCCTGTACCTGCTGGCGCTGGGCGCGCCCGAACGCCCGGTGGACCGCAGTGCCTGGGACTTCTGGGCCAGCGGCCTGCAGCCGGCCTGGGCCACGGTCTATGGCCGCAGCTTCCTGCAGTTTGCGCCGCTGTTCGGCCACCAGTTCACGCAGTGCTGGGTTGATCTGCGCGGCCTGCGCGACAACTTCGTGCAGGCCCGCCGCGATGCCGGCGATGCCGGCTTCGACTACTTCGAGAACTCGCGCCGCGCCACCCAGGCCCAGCGCGCCTATGCCATCGCCAATCCCGAGGGCTGGGCGGCCTATGGCGCCGAGGTCTGGGGCATCAGCGCCAGTGACGGCCCGGCCGATGTGGAGCGTGAGTTCGGCGGCCGCCTGCGCCGCTTCATCAGCTATGCCGGGCGTGGCATGGGCGGCGCCCACACCCACGACGACGGCACGCTGGCGCCTTATGCCGCCGGCAGCTCCATCGCCTTTGCGCCCGAGATCGTCGTGCCCGCGCTGGCGGCGATGAAGCGCCTGGGCGGCCCGCACCTGTACGGCCGCTACGGCTTCTTCGACGCCTTCAACCCCAGCTTCGGCTTCAGCGACGTGAGGCTGCAGCATGGCCGCGTGGTGCCGGGCCAGGGCTGGTTCGACACCGACTACCTGGGCATCGACCAGGGGCCGATGCTGGCCATGCTGGGCAACCACCGCGGCGAGATCGTCTGGCGCGCGATGCGCCGCAATGCCCATCTGCGTCGCGGCCTGGTGCGCGCCGGCTTCTCGGGCGGATGGCTGGACTGAGCATGGGTCCGCGGCATTTGGCGCGTCGGCATTGGCTGAGCACGGCCGCGGCCGTGGCCGGCACCGGCCTGGCCGCCGGCTGCCAGCGCCACGACGACCGCACCGTGCGCTTCTGGGCCATGGGCCGCGAGGGCGAGGTGGCGGCCGAGCTGGTGGCCGGCTTCGAGCGCGAGCACCCGGGCGTCCAGGTGCAGGTCGAGGCCCTGCCCTGGACGGCGGCGCACGAGAAGCTGCTCACCGCCTTTGCCGGCGATGCCACGCCCGATGTGGCCCAGCTGGGCAACACCTGGCTGCCCGAGATGGCCGCGCTGGGCGCGCTGGAGCCGCTGCAGCCCTGGCTGGCGGCCGCGCCCGAGATCCGCGCCGACGATCATTTCGCCGGCATCTGGGCCACCAACCTGGTGCCGGACGCCAGCGGCGGCCGGCCGCAGCGCCTGGGCCTGCCCTGGTATGTGGACACGCGGCTGCTGTTCTACCGCCGCGACCTGCTGGCCCAGGTCGGCTGGCCGCAGCCGCCCACCGACTGGGACGACTGGCTGCGCTGCATGGCCGCGCTGCAGCAGCGCGCCGGCGTGCGCACGCCCATCCTGCTGCCGACCAACGAGTTCGAGCCGCTGCTGGCCCTGGCCCTGCAGCAGCCGGGCGAGCTGCTGCGCGACGGCGGGCGCTTCGGCGGTTTTGCCGGCCCGGCCTTCCAGCGCGCGCTGGACTTCTACCTGACGCTGTTTGCACGCGGCCTGGCGCCGGGCATCACCAACAACCAGGTCGCCAACCTGTGGCAGGAGTTCGGCCGCGGCCTGTTTGCCTTCTACATCTCCGGGCCCTGGCAGATTGGCGAGTTCAAGCGCCGCCTGCCGGCCGAGCTGCAGGGTTCCTGGGCCACGGCGCCGCTGCCCGGTCCGGTGGCCGGCGCCGGCATCGGGGCCTCGATCGCCGGCGGCGCCAGCCTGGTGATGTTCCGCCGCTCGCGCGTCAAGCCGCTGGCTTGGGCGCTGATGGCCTATCTGGCGCGGCCCGAGGTGCAGCGCCGCTTCTACCAGCTCACCGGCAACCTGCCGCCGCGGCGCAGCAGCTGGGCCCTGGCCGGTGCCGCGGGGCAGGGCGGGGCCACGCTGGCCGAGGATGTGCATGCCCGCGCCTTTGCCCAGCAGCTGGAAAACGTGCGCCCGGCGCCGGCCGTGCCCGAATGGGAGCGCATCGCCCAGGAGATGCAGCTGACCGCGGCACGTGCCGTGCACCAGCGCGCCGATGCGGCGACGGCGCTGCGCCTGGCCCAGGGCCTGGATGCGCGGGTGGATGCCATCCTGGAGAAGCGCCGCTGGATGCTGGCGCGCCAGAGCCCGGCCCTGACCTGGTGGCGGCCCGGCCGCGCCAGCCTGGCCTGAACATGCAACGAGTGCCCGCTTCCCCGCGCCGTCGCGGCCTGCGTGCCCTGGCCGGCTGGGCCTTCGTGGCGCCGGCGCTGGCGGTGATCGCGCTGTTCTTCGCGCTGCCGGTGGCCGCCGGCCTGCTGCTGAGCCTGAGCGACTTCGACCTGTATGCGCTGGCCGACTGGCGCAACCTGCGCTGGGCCGGCCTGGACAACTACCTGCAGGTGCTGCAGCGGCCGCTGTTCTGGCAGGCGCTGGGCAATACCGGCTACTTCGTGGTGGTGGGCGTGCCGCTGTCCATCGGCGTGTCGCTGGGCTGCGCGGTGCTGCTGCAGTCGCCGCTGGCCCGCTTCAAGCCGCTGTGGCGCACGGCGCTGTTTGCGCCGGTGGTGACCACGGTGGTGGCGGTGGCCGTGGTCTGGCGCTACCTGTTCCATGTGCAGTACGGCTGGGTCAACCAGGGCCTGCTGGCCCTGGGCCTGCAGCCGGTGGACTGGCTGGGCGATCCGCACTGGGCCATGCCGACCATCGTGCTGTTCGCCACCTGGAAGAACTTCGGCGGCAACATGATCATCTTCATCGCCGCGCTGCAGGCCATTCCGCAGGACTTGTACGAGGCGGCCACGCTGGATGGTGCCACGCCCTGGCAGCGCTTCGTGCACATCACGCTGCCCTCGCTGGCGCCGACGCTGGCGATGGTCTCGCTGCTGACCACGGCCGGCTACTTCCAGCTGTTTGCCGAGCCCTATGTGATGACCCAGGGCGGGCCGCTGCAGAGCACGGTGAGCGTGCTCTACCTGATGTACGACGAAGGCTTCAAGTGGTGGAACCTGGGCCAGGCCTCGGCGGTGGCCTTTGTGCTGTTCCTGATCATCGTGGCGGTCACCAAGGGCTCGGGCTGGGTGGCGGCGCGCCTGGCCGGCGGGAGGTGGGGATGATGGTGGGGACGAAGGTGGGGATGAAGGTGCGGATGAACGCCCTGCGCTGGAGCAGCCTGGCCGTCAACGGCCTGCTGCTGATCGCCGCCGCCACCGCCGCCTTCCCGCTGCTGTGGATGCTGTCGGTCAGCTTCATGCCCAGCGGTGCCGCCAGCACCCTGCCACCGCCGCTGCTGCCGGCCCAGCCCACGCTGCAGCACTACCAGCAGCTGTTTGCCGCCGGCGGCCTGGGCCGGGCCTTCGTCAACAGCCTGCTGCTGGCCTGTGCCGCCACCGCGCTGTCGGTCACGTTCAACACCCTGGCCGGCTATGCCTTCGCCAAGCTGCCGTTCAAGGGCCGCGAGCGCATCTTCCAGTCGCTGCTGGGGGCCCTGGTGATCCCGGGCCAGGTGGCCATGCTGCCGCTGTTCCTGCTGCTCAAGCAGATGGGCCTGGTCAACACCTGGGCCGGCGTGCTGGTGCCCTCGCTGGCCGGCATCTTCGGCATCTACCTGGTGCGCCAGTACGCGCGGGGCATTCCCGACGAGCTGCTGGAGGCCGCACGCATCGACGGCGCCAGCGAATGGCAGACCTTCCGCCTGGTGGTGCTGCCGCTGCTCAAGCCGGTGCTGGCCACGCTGGCGGTGTTCGGCTTTCTCGGCAGCTGGAACGACTTCATGTGGCCGCTGATCATCCTCACCGAGGGCGAGCTGCACACGCTGCCGGTGGCCCTGGCCGCGCTGTCGCGCGAGCATGTGCAGGACAGCGAGCTGATGATGGCCGGCGCGGTGGTCACCGTGCTGCCGGTGCTGCTGCTGTTCCTGGCCTTGCAGCGCCATTACCTGCAGGGCCTGCTGATGGGGAGTGTCAAAGGATGAGCTGGCTGCGCTGCATCGCCGTGCTGCTGCTGGCCTGGGGCCTGGTGCAGGCCGGGCCGGCCCGGGCCAAGGTGCTGGACGATCTGCGCGACGCCCGACCCTGGCAGGCCAGCGCCAGCGACCAGGTGTCGGCGCGGCTGGAGCGCGATGCGCGCGACCGCAGCCTGTGCCTGCACTACGACTTCAACGGCGTCTCGGGCTATGCGGTGATGCGCCGCGAGCTGCCGCTGCAGTGGCCAGCCGACTTCGTGCTGGGCCTGCGGCTGAAGGGCGAGGGCGGTGTCAACGATGTGCAGGTCAAGCTGGTGGATGCCAGCGGCGACAACGTCTGGTGGGTCAACCGCACGCACCAGGTGCTGCCGTCCAAACCGAGCGACTGGCGCTTCAAGCGCCGCCACCTGCAGTTCGCCTGGGGGCCGACCGAACAGCGCCGCCTGCAGTCCACCCAGGCCATCGAGCTGGTGGTGGCCGCCGGCCGCGATGGCGGCCGCGGCCGGCTGTGCCTGGCCAGCCTGAGCCTTCAGCCGCGCGCGCCCGATCCGGCCGTCTGGCCCGAACCCCGCGCCCACCTGCAGCAGGGCCGCTGGACGCTGGACTTCCAGCGCCTGCGCGAGTTCAACGGCCTGGCCCTGCGCTGGCCCGAGGGCTGGTCTCCGGGCGACTACCAGGTGCGGGCCAGCGACGATGGCCGGCGCTGGAACCTGCTGCGCCAGGTGCGCGGCAGCGACGGCGGGCTGGACACGCTGTGGCTGCCCGAGCACGAGGCGCGCTGGTTGCGCCTGGAGCCGCTGAAGCCCGTGGCCCGATCGCTGCAGGTGGATGGGCTGCCGCGCCTGGAGCTGCGCAGCGCCGCGCAATGGCCGGACCTGAACGCGGTGCTCACCGAGCAGGGCCGCGACCTGCCGCGCGGCCAGCTGCCACGCAGCCTGCGCGGCGAGCAGAACCACTGGACCGTGGTCGGTGTCGACGGCGGCGGTGGCCGCTCGGCCCTGCTGGACGAGGACGGCGGCCTGGAACTGGGCCGCGGCGGGCCCAGCATCACGCCGGTGCTGCAGACCGAGGACGGCCGCTTCATCACCTGGGCCGATGTGCAGATCGCGCACAGCCTGCGCGACAACCATCTGCCGCTGCCGCGTGTGCGCTGGAGCACGCCCGCGCTGGCGCTGGACATCGAGGCCGTGGCCGACGGCCCGGCCGCCACGCCGCGGCTGCTGGCCCGCTATACGCTGCACAACCGCAGCGACCGGCCGCAGCGCCTGGCGCTGTGGCTGCTGGCGCGGCCCTGGCAGGTCAATCCGCCGCAGCAGTTCCTGACCACGCCCGGCGGCGCCAGCCCGGTGTCGCGCATCCATTTCGACCACCGCCAGAGCGGTGCGCTGCAGCTGGACCGGCGCCCGCCGCTGCGGCTGCTGAGCGCGCCCGACGCGGTGCGGGCCGCAGGCTTCGACGGCGGCCTGGGCCTGCAGGCGCTGGACCGCGCCGCGCCGCTGATCGGCCTGCTCGGCGATCCCCAGGGCCTGGCCTCGGCGGCGCTGCAGTGGCGCATCACGCTGGCGCCGGGCCAGTCGCAGCAGATCGGCTTCAGCGCCGGCCTGGGCAGCGGGCCGGCGGCCGACGTCGCCGCGCCGCCCGATGCCGCGGCGCTGGAGGCGGCCTTCGAGCAGGCCGCCGCGGCCTGGCGGGCGCGGCTCAACCGCGTGGCCTTCAGCGTGCCGCCCGCGCAGCAGCGCCTGGTCGATACGCTGCGCAGCTCGCTGGCCCATATGCTGATCTCGCGCGACGGGCCGGCGCTGCGGCCCGGCACGCGCAGCTATGCACGCAGCTGGATCCGCGACGGCGCGATGATGGTCGCCGGCCTGCTGGCCCTGGGCGAGGATGCGGTGGCGCGCGAGTTCGTCGACTGGTTCGCCGGCCATGTTTATGCCTCGGGCAAGGTGCCCTGCTGCGTCGATGCGCGCGGCGCCGATCCGGTGGTCGAGAACGACAGCCATGGCCAGTACCTGTATGCGGTGGCCGAGCTGATGCGCCATGGCGCCCAGGCCCGCGATCCCGGCTGGCTGGCCCGCCACTGGCCCACGGTGCAGCGGGTGGTGGCCTGGCAGGAGGGCCTGCGCCAGTCCGAGCGCACGGCAGCCAACCAGGCGCCGGCGCGCCGCCACCTGTACGGCCTGATGCCGCCGTCGATCAGCCACGAGGGCTACAGCGACAAGCCGGCCTATTCGTACTGGGACGACTTCTGGGCCCTGCGCGGCTACAAGGATGCGGTGCAGATCGCCCAGGCCCTGGGCCAGGCCGACGAGGCCCGTCGCTGGGCCGGCTGGCGCGATGAATTCCAGCGCGAGCTGGCCGACAGCATCGCCGCCACGGCCCGGCTGCATGGCATCGGCTGGGTGGCCGGTGCCGCCGACCGCGGCGACTTCGACGCCACCTCCACCACCATGGCGCTGAGCCCGGCCCAGGCCGAGCTGCCGCCGGCCGTGCAGGCCCTGCTGGACGCCACCTTCGAGCGTTATTGGCAGGAGACCCGGGCCCGCGCCGATGGCAGCAAGCCCTGGCGCGACTACACGCCCTACGAGCTGCGCAGCATCGGCAGCCTGGTGCGCCTGGGCCGGCCCGAGCGCGCCCATGCGCTGCTGGACTTCTTCTTCGGCCACCAGCGCCCGGCCGGCTGGAACCAGTGGGCCGAGGTGGTGCTGCCCGATGCGCGCGAGCCGCGCTTCCTGGGCGACATGCCCCATGCCTGGGTGTCGTCGGACTATGTGCGCTCGGTGATCGATCTGTTCGGCTGGCAGCGCGAGCGCGATGGCGCGGTGCTGATCGGCGCCGGCCTGGACACGGCCCAGCTCGATGCGCTGGGCCCCGGCCAGGCCTGGGGCGTGGCCGGCCTGCCGATGGCCGGCGGCCTGCTGCACTGGCGGCTGGAACGTGCCCACGACGGCGCCGGCTGGCGGCTGCAGCTGGCCCAGGGCCTGCCGGCGCCGCGGCGCCTGGTCTGGCCCGGCAGCGGCCCGCTGCCCCGGGTGGTGCAGGTGGGTGGCGGCGCGCCCGAGCATGCCGGCCGCATGCTGGCCTGGCAGCCCGGCGGCCGCGAGCTGCCCCTGCCCGACGGCCCGCTGGACCTGCGCCTGCTGCCCGCGCCCTGACTGCCTGGAGCCTGCCATGCTGCCCCGACGAACCGTTCTTGCCACGCCGCTGCTGATGAGCGCCTGCGCCACGCCCCCGTCCCCGCCTGCCCCGCGCGAAGAGGCCGTGAGCTTCGACCTCGGCGACGGCGGCCCGCCGCTGCGTGTGCTGGTGCACCGGCCCCGCGGCCATGCCCGTGCCGATGGCGGCTGGCCGCTGCTGATCTTTCTGCATGGCTCGGGCGAGCGTGGCCACGACCTGCAGCAGGTCAAGGTCAATGGCCCGCCCAAGCTGGCCGCCGCCGGTCGCGACTATCCCTGCCTGCTGATGTCGCCGCAATGGCCCGAGGGCGACTGGGACCCGCAGCGCCTGCACCGCTGGCTGCAGGTGCTGAAGGCGGCCAATGCCCACTGGCGCTTCGATCCCGACCAGGTGCTGGTCACCGGCCTGAGCCGCGGCGGCCATGGCGCCTGGACCTGGGCCGCCGCCTTCCCGCAGGACATGGCCGCCATCGCGCCGATCTGCGGCTGGCTCGATCCGGCCCTGGCCTGCCGGGTGCAGGTGCCGGTGCGCGCCTACCACGGCGATGCCGACACCGTGGTCACGCTGGACCGCCAGCGCGCCCCGGTGGAGGCCTTGCGCGCCTGCGGCGGCCGCGTCGAGTTCATCGTCTATCCGGGTGTCGGCCACGATGCCTGGACCGCCGCCTACGACGATCCGGCCCTGCTGCCCTGGCTGCTGGCCCAGCGCCGCCGCCGCTGACCCCTTTTGCCGCCCCTGCCCATGCTCCCAGACTCCATCACCACCCCCGCCGGCCTGCAGATCCGCCGCCTGGCCCATGGCGGCCTGCAGCGCATCAGCGCCGCCGGCGTCAGCGTCACGCTGTTTCCCGGCCACGAGGCCGAGGCCCCGGCGGCCAACCTCTGGCTGCGCCACCACCGCAGCGGCGGCTGCGATCTGCTGCCGCTGCTGGGCCCCGGCGCGCTGCTCGCGCCGCTGGCGCAAGACCTTGGCCAACCCGCCACGCTGGCCTGGGCTGGCCGCTGGCAGGATGTGCAGCTGCGGCTGCAGCTGCAGGCCGCCGACCTGGACGGCGGGCCGGACGGCGAAGACCACGGCGCCTCGGCCTGGTACTGGCATCTGCAGCTGCAGCGCGACGCCGGCGACAGCCTGGAGCCGCTGCTGCTGGACCTGGTGCTGGTGCAGGACGTGGCCCTGGCCGCCTATGGCGCCATCCGCACCAACGAGTTCTATGTCAGCCATTACCTGGACCTGAGCCCGCTCAGCCACCCGGCCTGCGGCCGCGTGGTCGCGGTGCGGCAGAACCTGACCCAGGCCGGTGGTCGCCATCCCTGGAGCGTGGCCGGATCGCTGCGCCAGGGCACGGCCTGCGCCACCGATGGCCTGCAGGTGCTGGGCCTGGCCCGGCGTGCCGGCGAGCCGCCGGCCGGCTTGCGCCAGGGCCTGCCCGATGCGCGCCGCCAGCACGAGCATGCGCTGGTGGCGGTGCAGGACGCGCCGCTGTCGCTGCGGCCCGGCGAGTCGGTCCAGGCCGGCTTCTTCATGGCCGTGTGGCCCGACCATGCGCTGGCCACCGGTGCGGCCGACCTGGCCCGCGTGCAGCGGCTGCTGGACCGGCCCGAGGCCCAGGCGTCATGGCCGGCCCCGGCCCCGATCCCGACCCCGACCCCGGCCGCGGTCGCGCCGGTCCGGCCCAGCCGCTTTGCCACCGCGCCCTGGCTGGCGACGCAGGATCTGTCCGAGGCCGAGCTGCAGGCCTTGTTCGGTGCCGAGCGCCGCCAGGCCGAGCGCGACGACCAGGGTCGGCTGTTGAGCTTTTTTGCCGCGCCCGGCCGCCATGTGGTGCTGCGCGACAAGGAGCTGCAGGTGCTGCGGCCGCACGGCCATCTGCTGCGCAGCGGCCGCCACCAGGTGCCCGACGAATGCGGCCTGACCTCCACCGTGTGGATGGGCGGCGTGTTCCATTCGATGGTCACCCAGGGCCATGTGGGCATCAACCGCTGCCTGAGCACGGTGCGTGGCTACCTGGGCCAGTTCCGCAGCCACGGGCTGCGGCTGTTCGTGCGCTGCACCGAGGCCGACGGCTCCGGCCCGGGCGAGTGGCAGCAGCTGGGCCTGCCCTCGGCCTTTGTGGTCGAGCCCGAGCGCTGCCACTGGTTCTACCGCCATGGCGGGCCGGGCCGCGGCGGCCTGATCGCGGTCGAGGCCGGCGTCGAGCACGAGCCGCATGCGCTGACGCTGCGCGTGGTGTCGCTGGGCGGCGCGCCCATCGAATGGCGGGCCACGCTGCACCTGGCCCTGGGCGGCGACGACGGCCTGGACGGCGTGCCGGTGCCCTGGCAGCACCAGGACTTTGCCAGCGGCCCCGGCTTGCGCGTGCAGGTGCCGGCCGGCGGCGAGCTGGCCTCGCGCTTTCCGCAGGGCCATCTGGACATCGCGCCGCTGGACGCCAGCGCGCCGCTGGGCCAGTTCGGCCACCGCGGCGGCGAGGCCTGGCTGCTGGGCATGCCGAGCGATGAGGCGGCGCAGGCCGGGTCTGAGCCCAGCGCCGGCCTGGCCGGCAGCGATGGCCTGCCCTTTGTCGTCGTCGGCGGCGGCCCCACGGTGCTGGGCGGCCTGCGGCTGACGGTGTCGCTGCTGCCCGAGGCCGCCGCGCCCGAGCTGTACCCGGCGGCCGAGCCCGGCGGCCGGCTGCCGCAGTGGCAGATCCCCGAGGCCGCGGCCGGCTGCAAGCTGTGGCGCCAGCTCGGCCAGCTGGCCGAGATCCTGCCCTGGTACCGTCACAACGCCCTGGTGCACTATCTGTCGCCGCGTGGGCTGGAGCAGTTCAGCGGCGGCGGCTGGGGCACGCGCGACGTCTGCCAGGGCCCGCTGGAAATGCTGCTGGCGCTGGACCAGCCGGCGCCGGTGCGCGACCTGCTGTGCCGCGTCTTCGCCGCCCAGGACGCCGGCGGCGACTGGCCGCAGTGGTTCATGTTCTTCGAGCGCGAGCGCCAGATCCGCGCCGGCGACTCGCATGGCGACATCGTGTTCTGGCCGCTGCTGGGCCTGGCGCGCTATCTGCTGGCCAGCGGCGATGCGGCCCTGCTCGACGAGGTGCTGCCCTTCCATGCCGCGCCGGGCCAGGCCGCCGAGCAGGCCACGCTGTGGCAGCATGTGCAGTGCGCGCTGGGCGTGATCGCCGGCCGGCGCATCGCCGGCACCGCGCTGGCCGCTTATGGCCATGGCGACTGGAACGACTCGCTGCAGCCGGCCGATCCGGCACTGCGCGAGCACCTGTGCAGCGCCTGGACCGTGACCCTGCACCACCAGATGCTGACGACGCTGGCGCGGGCCCTGCACACGCTGGGCCGCGGCGCCGACGCGGCGCCGTTCGAGGCCGAGGCGGCGCAGGTGCGCGCCGACTTCCAGCGCCTGCTGGTGGTCGACGGCGTGGTCTGCGGCTACCTGCTGGTCCAGCCCGGCCAGGCGCCGCAGCCGCTGCTGCACCCGGCCGATGCGCTGACCGGCGTGCGCGCCAGCCTGCTGCCCATCATGCATGCGATGCTGGAAGACCTGCTCACGCCCGAGCAGGCCCGCGCCCACCTGGCCCTGGTGCGCGAGCAGCTGCTCGGCCCCGATGGCGCGCGCCTGTTCGACCGGCCGCTGCCCTACCGTGGCGGGCCCGAGCAGCTGTTCCAGCGCGCCGAGAGCAGCGCGTTTTTCGGCCGCGAGATCGGCGTCATGTACACCCATGCCCATCTGCGCTGGGCCGAGACCCTGGCCCATCTGGGCGAGGCCCGGGCGCTGCTGGACGCGCTGTCGCTGGCGCATCCGGTGGGCCTGCGCGAACGCCTGCCGCAGGCCGGGCTGCGCCAGAGCAACTGCTACTACAGCAGCTCGGACGCGGCCTTTGCCGACCGCTACGAGGCTGGCCGCGAGTACGGCCGCATCCACGATGGCCGGGTCACGCTGGACGGCGGCTGGCGCATCTATTCCAGCGGCCCGGGCATTGCCATCGGCATCGTCATCGGCCGGCTGCTGGGCCTGCGCCGCGAGGCCCGCCGGCTGCTGATCGATCCGGTGCTGGTGCCCGAGCTGCAGGGCCTGAGCGTGCGCCTGCCGCTGGTCGACGGCCACGAGGTCGAGCTGCAGGTCCACCTGCCGCCCTCCGGAGGCCAAGGCCATGGCCCGCAGCGCCTGGCGCTGGACGGGCTGGACCTGCCGTTCAGCCGCGAGCCCAATCCCTACCGGCTGGGCGCGGCCGCGGTGGACCTGGGCCTGCTGCGCCAGCGCCTGAAGGCCGGCGCGCCTGGCGCGCTGCGGCGGCTGGAGGTCTGGCTGGGCTGAAGCCGCGGCAGGGAACTCGGCGCGCCGGCCGCCGTCAGACGGCGACGATGCCCGATGCGCCCGTCGACCAAGACCCTGATCTGCCGCCCGGACCTGAGCCGGGACCTGCGCCGGGACCTGCGCCCGGGGGCTCGCTGGCCGAGCGCCTGGATGCCGCCGCCGCCGCGCTGAGTGGCGAGCAGGTGCCGGTGCAGGCCCTGGCCCAGGCGCATGGCCCGGTGGTGGGTGCGTCGCAGGCCGCGCTGGGCAGCCTGCTGGTGCTGCTGGCCCTGCCGTGCCTGCTGCCGGTGGCCGGCGTGGGCACGGTGCTGGGCCTGGGCCTGGTGGCGCTGTCGTGGGCGCTGTGGCGGGGTGATGCCGCGGCATCGCTGCCGCCGCGGGTGGCCGGCTGGCCGCTGCCGCGGGCCACGGCCCAGCGCCTGCTGCGGGCGCTGGCGCGGCTGTACCGGCTGGCCGAGCGCTGGTCGCGCGAGGGCCGCTGGCTGCGTCCGGCCGGCCTGGCCGGCGCGCGGCCACGCGGCTGGCTGGGCGCCAAGGCCGGGCTGATGGCGCTGCTGATCGTGCTGCCCATCCCGCTGGGCAATCTGCTGCCGGCGCTGTCGCTGCTGCTGCTGGGCCTGGGCCTGGCGCTGCGCGACGGCCTGGCGGTGCTGCTGTCGACCACGGTGGCCGGCGCAGCCCTGGCCTTCACCGGCACCCTGGGCTGGCTGGGCTGGCAGCATGGGTTGGCGCTGCTGCAGGGCCTGTGGCCGACGTAGCGGTGCCATGGTCTGCTATGCAGGCCAGAACATATCGCCAGCCCCGCGGGGCGCCGCAAGAATCGCGGCCCGTTCCTTCCTGGATGCCGCTTCCATGAGCCTGAGCCGCCGCCTTGCCCTGACCTCGCTGTGCCATGCCGTGCTGGTGGCGCTGGCCCTGCCCACCGCCGCCAGCGCCCAGGCCACGCACATCGTGATGGCCTCGACCACCTCCACCGAGCAATCGGGCCTGTTCGGCCACCTGCTGCCGGCCTTCAAGGCCGCCAGCGGCGTGGACGTGCGCGTGGTCGCACTCGGCACCGGCCAGGCGCTGGACATGGGCCGGCGTGGCGATGCCGACATCGTGTTCGTGCACGACCAGGCGGCCGAGGAGAAGTTCGTCGCCGACGGCTTCGGCCTGAAGCGCCTGCCGGTGATGTACAACGACTTCGTGCTGGTCGGCCCCAAGGCCGATCCGGCCGGCATCAAGGGCGGCGACGTGCTGGGCGCGCTGAAGAAGCTGGCCGCCAGCCCGGCCGCCTTCATCTCGCGCGGCGACAAGAGCGGCACCCATGCCGCCGAGCTGCGCTACTGGAAGGCCGCCGGCACCGACATCTCCGCCGCCAAGCCCGCCGGCTACAAGGAGTGCGGCTGCGGCATGGGCCCGGCGCTGAACATGGCCAGCTCGGTCAACGGCTATGTGCTGGCCGACCGCGGCACCTGGCTGAGCTTCAAGAACCGCGGCGAGCTGGCCATCCTGGTGGAAGGCGACCAGCGGCTGTTCAACCAGTACGGCGTGATCGTCGTCAACCCGGCCAAGCATCCGCATGTGAAGCTGGCGCCGGCCCAGCAGTTTGCCGACTGGGTGGTGTCGCCGGCCGGCCAGGCCAGCATCGCCGCCTACAAGATCGGCGGCGAGCAGCTGTTCTTCCCCAACGCGGCACGATAAGGCGCTGAGCCCGGCCGAGCGCCCGGCCGCCCGAAGCCGGCCGGGCCAACCCGCTCGGCGGGTGGAGCCGTGTACCCACGGCGCCGGGTGCCCCATTTCAGGGGCGCACGCCGGCGCCCTCCAGGGCCATGCCGGCGGCGCGCTGCATCAGAAAGGCCTGCAGCGCCAGCCATTCGGGCGCATCGGCCGCCCAGGGTTCGGCGCGCACGCCGACCAGGCAGCCGCGCAGCCGGCGCTGCAGCGAGCCCAGGGTCTGCCATTCCAGCCGGTACACCGGATAGGCCGTCGGATGGCCCTGCGGGATGGTCGCGCCGCCCAGGCGCTGGCCGGCGCGCTGGTCGTGGCATTGGGCGCAGGACAGGTTGAGCTGGCCCAGGCGGCGCTGCCACAGCGCACGGCCCTGCTCCACCCAGGGCGCCAGGCGCGCATCGGCCGGCGCAGCGATGGCCAGGCCACGCGCCTGGTGCGCCAGCCAGGCCGACAGCGACAGCACGGCCTCGCCGTCCGGTCCTTCGGAAGCCTGCTGCAGATGCTGCACCCGGCACTGGTTGATGCGCTCGGCCAGCGTGGCCGGCCGGCCCAGGCGGGCATCCCAGGCCGGGTGGCGGGCGGCCGCGCTGGCGAGGCTGCGCTCGGCGTGGCAGTCCAGGCAGCGCCGGCCATTGGTCGCCGGCCGCGACATCAGGCTGCGGCCGTCCTGCACCCACAGCTGGGCCGGGTTCTGCGCATCGTCGCGCTGCATGGCCTGCAGCGCCGGACTCATGTTGGCACTGCCGGGGCGGCGGCCGTCGTCGGCAGCCGCTTGTGCCGCGGCCAGGCCCAGCAGCGCCAGTCGCCCCACCCAGCGCCCCGACCAGCGCCTCATGCCACGTTCAGCGCCACGCTCTGCCGGTGGCTGAAGCCGTGATCGCCTTCCCACAGCAGTTCCAGCCGGCCGCTGGCCTCGGCCTTCAGCGCAAAGGCCAGGTAGGGGTTGGCGGCAATCGCCTGGTAGAGGTCGGCGGCAAACACCAGCTGGCCATCGAGCCGGCATTCGAAGCGGGTGATGATGTGGCGCGGCGTGGTCGTGCCGTCGCCGGCCCAGCCCAGGCCCACGGTCATCGGGTGGGCGATGGTGGCCTGCACCTCGATCACCTGGCCACGCGGCGCCGGGTCGGGCAGGCGGATCAGCGTGCGTGGCGCGGCAGCGGGGGCGGCAGCGGGGGCGGCGGTGTTGTCGGCCATTCAGCCGCCTCCGCCCGGCACATCGCCTTCGATGCAGGCGGCCAGCGTGACGATCACATGCACCTGCTGCTGCCAGACGCTGCCGTCGGCCAGCCGCGCCAGCGCCACCAGGTGCTGGGTGGTGGCCAGGCGGATGCGCGTGGACAGCCGGGCGCGGCCGCTGGCCGGCGTGAAGTGGGCGCGCACCACGTCGCGCTGCGGATTGCGCTCGTTGAAGACGGCGATCTCGCGCACCTGCTCCACCGGCGCATCGACGCTGACGCTGATCGGCACGGCATTGCCGTTGTCGATCAGCGGTGCGATGTCCAGTGTGATGCGGCCTTCGCGCAGCGGCTGGCCGGCGGCGTACTGGCGGATCGCCAGCTGCAGCGTCTCGTCCAGCGCGCGTGTCTGGGCCTGGACCGGCCGCCAGTGCAGCGCCAGCAGGCCGCCGGCGCCGGCCAGCAGCAGCTCGCGGCGGGGCAGGGCGCTCACTTCAGCAGCACCAGCCAGGCCAGCACGTCGGCCAGCTGCTGGGGCGTGAACAAGGCCTGGCCCTGGCGGTTGCGCGCCACCTGCTGCAGGCTGTCGTGTCGGGTATAGGACGGCATCAGCGTCTCAGGGTTGAAGCGCTGCGGCGCCTCCAGGCGCTGGCGCAGCTCGTCGGCCGTCAGCCGCGCGCCCACGCCGTGCAGCGGCGGGCCCAGAGTGCCCCATTGCGATTCGGGCAGGCCGGGCACGGCATGGCACAGCACGCACAGGCCCTGGCTGCGGCTTTGCGCAATGGCCGCGCCACGCTGGGCATCGCCGGGCGGCAGGGCCTGGGCCTGGCCCAGCAAGGGCAGCACGGGCAGCACGGCCCACAGCAGCCTCCGCAGCAACTTCCAGGGCCGGCACTCAGGCACGCTTCAGGCTGTCGGCGGCCAGCGGCAGCTGGCGGATGCGGCGGCCGGTGGCCGCGGCCACCGCATTGAGCACCGCCGGCACGGCCACCGCGATGGTGGGTTCGCCGACGCCGCCCCAGAAACCGCCCGAGGGCATGACGATGGTTTCCACCTTGGGCATCTGCGCCAGCTTGAGCACCGGATAGGTGTCGAAATTGGTCTGCACGATGCGCCCGTCCTTGACCGTGCAGGCGCCGAACAGCGTGCTCAGGCCATAGGCGAACGAGCCCTCGACCTGGGCCTCGATCTGCTGCGGATTGACCGCATGGCCGCAGTCGGTGGCGGCGACGATGCGGTGGATGGCCAACTCGCCGGCCGCCGACACCGACACCTCGGCGCAGGCCGCCACATAGCTGCCGAAGCCATGGCACTGGGCCAGGCCGCGGAACACCTTCTGGCCGCGCACCTCGGGCGCCGGCGTGCCCCAGCCGGCGCGCTGGGCCGCGGCCTCCAGCACCGCCAGGTGCTTGGGATGCTGGGCCATTAGCTGGCGGCGCAGGGCCAGCGGGTCCTGGCCGGTGGCCAGCGCGATCTCGTCGAGAAAGCTCTCCAAATACCAGGTGTTCTGGTTCAGGTTGACGCCGCGCCAGAAGCCGGGCGGCACATGCGGATTGCGGATCGCATGGTCGATCAGCAGCTGCGGCACGCTGTAGCCGAACATGGCCTCGCCTCCGCCATTGTTCAGGCCCTGGAAGGCGACCGGGTCCTTGCCGTCGCGCACCATCTGCGGAAACACGCCGGCCAGGATGGACTGGCCCGACAGCCGCATGTGCAGGGCCTGCAGCTTGCCTTGCGCGTCCAGCCCGGCCGTCAGCTTGCACTGGGTGACCGGGTGGTAGAGGCCATGGGTCATGTCCTCCTCGCGGCTCCAGATCAGCTTGATGGGCGTGCCGGGCAGGGCCTTGGCGATGACCACCGCCTGGCGCACCCAGTCGTGCACCGCGCCGCGCCGGCCGAAGCCGCCGCCCAGGTGGATCTTATAGACCTCGCACTGCGCCGGCGGCAGGCCGCTGGCCTCGGCCGCGGCGGCCAGTGCGGCCTCGCCGTTCTGCGTCGGCGTCCAGACCTCGCAGCGCTCGGCCGTGAAGCGCGCGGTGGCGTTCATCGGCTCCATGGTCGCGTGGTTCTGGTGCGGATGGCTGTAGACGGCCTCGATGCGCCGCGCCGCGCTGCCCAGCCCGGCGGCCACGTCGCCCTGGCTGTTGCCCACGGCGGCCTGGGTGGCCGACAGGCCCTCGGCCAGCATCTTGTCCACGTCGGCCTGCTGCACCTGGGCATGCGGGCCCAGGTCCCAGTCGATCACCAGCGCATCCAGCGCGGTCTTGGCCCGCCACCAGGTGTCGGCGACCACGGCCACGGCGTTGTCGCCCACCGGCACCACGGCCTTGACGCCGCGCCTTGCCAGCACCGGCTTGGCATCGTAGGCCTTGACCTTGCCGCCAAACACCGGGCAGGCGCGGATGGCGGCATTGAGCAGGCCGGGCAGCTGCAGGTCGATGCCATAAACCTGGCGGCCGGTGGTCTTGTCCACCGTGTCCAGGCGGGCCAGGCGCTGGCCGGCCAGGTTCCAGCTCTTGGGGTCCTTCAACGGGATGTCGGTGGGCGGTGTCAGCGTCGCCGCCTTGGCCGCCACCGCGCCATAGGTGGTGCGGCGGCCGCTGGCGGCGTGGCGGATGACGCCGCGCTCGGCGCTGCAGTCGGCCGCCGGCACGCCCCAGCCCTCGGCCGCGGCCTGCACCAGCATCATGCGTGCGGCGGCGCCGCCCTTGCGCACGTACTCCTGGCTTTCGCGGATGCCGCGGCTGCCGCCGGTGGAGTAGTTGCCCCAGACCCGCTTGCGCTTGAGGTTCTCGCCCGGCGTCGGGTATTCGGTGGTCACGCGGGCCCAGTCACACTGCAGCTCCTCGGCCACCAGTTGGGCCAGGCCGGTGAGCGTGCCCTGGCCCATCTCGGAGCGGGCGATGCGGATCACCACCCGCTCGTCGGGCTGCACCAGCACCCAGGCATTGACCTCGGCCGGCGCGCCCTGGGCCGCGGCCCGTGTGGCAAAGCCCAGCGACAGGCCACCGGCCGCGGCCGTGGCCACCAGGCCGGTGCCGCCGGCGATGAAGCCGCGGCGGGAGATTTGCAGCGCCGCGCTCATGTGATGCTCCGCTGGATGTGCACGATGTCCACCGCCGCGGTGCGCGCGGCACCGCTGGCCTGGTGGATGCCGGCGCGCACCCGGTTGTAGGTGCCGCAGCGGCAGATGTTGGACATGGCCGCGTCGATCTCGGCATCGCTGGGCCGGGACTTGTCCTTCAGCAGCGCGGCGGCGGTCATCAGCATGCCGCTCTGGCAATAACCGCATTGCGGCACGTCCAGCGCCACCCAGGCCTGTTGCAGCGGATGGCGGCCATCGGCCGACAGGCCCTCGATGGTGGTGATCTGCTGCGTCGGCTGGATCGCCGACACCGGCATCACGCAGCTGCGCAGGGCCTGGCCGTCGACCAGCACGGTGCAGGCGCCGCACTGGGCCACGCCGCAGCCGTACTTGGTGCCGGTGAGGGCCAGCTGTTCTCGAAGCACCCACAGCAGGGGCGTATCGGGTTCGGCGTCGTGCTCGCGCATGCGACCGTTGACATGGAGTTGGGCCAAGGCGTGTCTCCTGCTGGCGGGTGGGGGTGGGCTGGCGAGGCGCATGATGCATCGGCCCTGCAACCCTGCCAACGCCAAGGGTGATCGTGCACAGGGGCCGGCCGGACAATCCGGCCATGTCCTCCCCAACTGCTGCGTCGACCGCGCTGTCGCCCACCGCCTTCGCCACCCTGCTGCTGATCGCGCTGATGATGGGCGCCAACCATGTGGCGGCGCGGCTGGCCTTCAACCACGGCGCCGATGTCACCACCGCCATCGTCTTTCGCAGCGGCGTCACGGCCCTGGTGCTGGCCCTGCTGCTGGCGGTGCAGCGCGTGCCGTGGCGGCTGCAGCCGCGCCACCGGCTGGCGCTGCCGGGCATCGGCCTGCTGATCGCGGTGCAGAGCCTGTGCCTTTATTCGGCGGTGGCGCGGCTGCCGGTGGCCCTGGCCCTGCTGGCCTTCAACAGCTATCCGCTGTGGACGGCGCTGTGGGCGCGGCTGATCTACGGCCACCGGCCCGAGCGCCGCATGCTGCTGGCCATGCCGGTGATCCTGCTCGGCCTGGCCTTGGCGCTGGACGTGCTGGGCGCCAGCTCGGGCCTGGGCGCGGCCGGCCAGTGGAGCGCCATCGGCGTGGGCGTGGGCTTTGCGGTGGCCGCGGCGGCGGTGTTCGGCCTGGCCCTGGTGCTGACCCAGCACGAGGCCGCCGCGCTGGACGGCCGCGTGCGCACCTTCAGCACCATGGCCATCGTCGGCGTGCTGGCGCTGGCCGCGATGCTGGCCCAGGGTGGGCCGCAGCTGCCACGCGCCGCGCCGGGCTGGTGGGGCCTGCTGGCGCTGACCTTTTTGTACGGCACAGCCTTCACCATCATGTTCACCGTGCTGCCGCGGCTGGGCGTGGTCGGCAACTCGGCGATCATGAACGTCGAGCCCATCTTCGCCCTGGTGCTGGCCTGGGGCCTGCTGGGCCAGAGCATCGCGGCGATGCAGGTGGCCGGCGGCCTGCTGGTGGTGGCGGCCGTCGTGTGGCTGGGGCTGCGGCGCTGAAGCGCTGACGGCCCCAGGCGCCGGCCCGGCTCAGCGCGTGCGGCCGCGGCGCGCGCCAGGCGTGGCGCTGCGCCAGTGCTGGAACTCGTCCTCGTGCACCTCGATGTCGATCTCGGCCACGCGCTCGGCGATGCGCTGCTGCGCATCGACCACCGCCTGGTTGTAGACCGAGGGCGCGATCTCGTTGAGGAAGAAGCCGAGCAGGGCGCCGGCCGTGATGTTGCCGATGCGCTGGTCCAGTTCTTCGGCGAACCAGCGCTCGATGGACGCGATGGCCTGCTGGCGGGCCGGGTCGGGCAGGGTGATGGGCATGGGGTTCAGGTTGCGGGGTCGGGAAGCCGGCAGACCATCAGCACCTCGTCGTGCAGCTGGCCGTCGACCATCAGGTAGCCGTGCTCCAGGCCATAGGCGACGAAGCCCAGGCCGCGGTACAGCGCCAGCGCCGCGGCATTGGCAGCGTTGACGCCCAGGTTGACCTGGCGCACCTGCGTCGGCCGCGCCGGCAGGTCTGCGGCGGCCTGCAGCGCCGTGCCCAGCAGGGCCCGGCCCAGGCCGCGGCGACGGGCCTCGGGCGCCACATAGACGCCCCAGACGAAGGCCTTGTGCGCCAGCTGGCGCAGGCCCTCGCGCTGCAGGCCGACCACGCCCAGCAGGCTGGCGCCATCCAAGGCACCGTAGACACCGCCATCGTCGCGCAGCGCCAGGCGTCGGGCCACGCTGTCCAGCGGCTCGTCGTGCTCCTCGGCCCAGCTGGAGGCAAAGGCGCTGGGCTCGTCGCGCAGGCCACGCAGGCGCAGGGCCTGGAAGGCCTGGGCATCGTCGGGGCCCAGCCGGCGCAGGTGCATGCCGGCCGGCGCCGGCAGCGGCTGTCGCAGCCCGGCGGCCAGCGCCGCCGCGGTGGCCGTGGCGGCCTCGATGTGGCCACGCCGGAAGGCCGCGTCGGCATCGTGGAAGCGGGCCATCGCCGTGCGCATGCGGCGAAAGCCGAAGCGCTCGTAGAAGGCCTCCTTGCCCGGCACCGCATACAGCAGGATCTTGGAGTGACCTTCGCAGGCATCGAGCAGGCGCTGCACGATGGCCGCGCCCAGGCCCGTGCCCTGCATCTCGGGGCGCACCGCCACATCGCAGAGGTAGGCGGCGTCGGCGCCGTCGGCCAGCACCCGGCCGGCGCCGACCAGGCGCAGCCCGCCGTCGGGCTGGCGGCGGCGGACCAGGCAGACATGGCGGCTGGCGCCGAAGGCCGTGCGCAGCCGTTCGGGCGGCTTGAGGCCCAGCGGCGCGTCGCGGTACAGCGCCGACAGCTCGCTCCAGTCCAGGTCGCGGCTGTGATCCTGCCAATACAGATCGTTGTTGGGGCGGTCGCTCATGCAGCGCAGTATCAGCCGGCCGGTCCCTTGCCCCAGTCGGCCAGCCAGCCCTGGTTCTCGGTGGACAGCGCGCGCTCGATGGCGTCGACGAAGCCGCCGGTGCGCTCGGGCGTGTCGCGCTGCTCGTCGGTGAGCCATTCGTCGCGCAGGCCGCGCAGCCGGTCGGCAGTGGCGAAATAGACATTCGCCAGCTCCTCGATGCGCGTGGCCGCCAGGTGGGTGGTGATGGCCGCGCCGGCGGTGGTGACCACGCCGGTCCACACCGCCAGGCCGCTGGCACCGACCAGGGCAGCCAGCGCCGCCAGGTCCTTGAGCGCATCGCCGCCCGACATTGCCCCCATGAGCACCGCCAGCAGGCCCAGCGCAAACTCGATGCCGCGCAGCTTGCGCGCACGCCGCGCCAGCGCATTGGCCTTGTCGCCATACCAGCGGATCTGGCCGTTGACGCGCCGGTCCAGGTAGCCGGCCGCATCCAGCTGGCTGGGCATGGGCCGGGCCGCATCGGGCCGCGGCGCCTCGGCAGCCAGGCTTTGCAGGTCGGACACCCGGCCCTTGATGGCCTGGCAGCGTCGCACCAGGGCCGCGGCGCTGGCCGGATCGGGCGCGGCCGTGCCATTGCCCTCGGTGGCGCCGGGCGGGTCGGCCGGCGGCACGCCCAGCAGAAAGCGGTAGATGGCCTCCTTCAGGCCCTCGGAGGCGGCGCGGGCGCGGGTCCAGGCGGCCAGCTGGGCCGGCGTGACCTTGGTCTTCTGCACATAGGGCACCACCGCCAGCAGCAGGGCGGCCAGGCCGGCCAGCACGGTGCGGGCATTGCCGTCGGCCATGCCGGCGGCCTGCACGCTGAGCGCCAGCCCGGCCACGCCGCCCACGGCCGAGGCGCGGCGCCAGAAGTCCAGCCGCTGCTTGAGCCGGTCGGCGGTGGCCGACCACAGGGCCTGGTCCTGCCAGGCCGATTGCACGACCATGCCCTGGTCCACCGGCCCGGTGGACGGCGACGGCGGGGCGGGGCGGGCCAGGGTGATGCTCATGCGGGCCTCCTGCTGTGAATCCAGTATGTCATGCAGTCTCCACATGCCGTCGCGCAGCGCAGGCCTCCCCCACAATCGGCGCCAGATGAGCACACCCACCGAGCCGACCGAGCCCGAGCCTTCTTCTGCCGCTGCAGCGGCACCCGCTCCCGCGCCGGGCGGCTTGGGCCAGGCGCTGGCGCACCCGGTGTTCCGCGGCCTGTGGCTCAGCAGCGGCCTGTACTTCATCGCCAATGCCATGCACACCATGGCCGCGGCCTGGCTGATGGTGGAGCTGTCGGGTTCGTCCTTCCTGGCCGCGCTGGTGCAGACGGCGGTGTTTCTGCCGATGTTCGTGCTGTCGCTGCCGGCCGGCGTGCTGGCCGACACCACCGACCGCGGCAGGCTGATCCTGTCGGCGCTGGCGGTGCAGGCGGTGGCCCTGGTGCTGCTGGCGGTGCTGATGCTGGCCGGCTGGGGCGGCCCGGCCACGGTGCTGTTGCTGACCTTTGTCGCCGGCTGCTGCACCGCGGTGCTGTCGCCGGCCTGGAACTCGTCGGTGGGCGAGGTGCTGCCACGCGAGCAGCTGCCGCAGGCCATCGTCTCGATGAGCATTGCCTACAACGGCGCACGCGCCCTGGGCCCGGCGCTGGCCGGCCTGGTGTATGGCCTGGCGGCGGCCGCCGGCGGCGCGCTGATCGGCGCCGGCACGGTGTTTGCCATGGCCCTGGCCGGCACCGCGGTGATGGCCTGGGCCTTCCGCCGCTGGCCGCCCAAGGCCCATCCGGAAAGCCGACTGCCGCCCGAGCGCCTGTGGGCCGGCACGGTCACCGGCGCGCGTTATGCGTGGCACAGCCACACCATCCTGTCGCAGCTGGTGCGCACGGCGGCCTTCAGCGCCGCCGGCGCCGCGCTGTGGGCCTTGCTGCCGGTGATCGGCGCGCAGCGCCTGGGCCTGGGCGCCGAGGGCTTCGGCTTTTTGATGGCCTGCCTGGGCGGCGGCGCGGTGGTGGCCGGCCTGGTGATCGCCCGTGTGCGCCAGGGCCTGGGCCTGGAACGCCTGGTGGCCGGCGCGATTGCCGCGTTCGGCGCGGTGATGCTGGTGACCGCGCTGTCGCGCTGGGCCTGGCCGGTGTATGCGGCCCTGGTGGTGGGCGGCGGCGCCTGGATGTCGGTGATGAGCACCTTCAACACCGCCACCCAGAGCAGTGCGCCGCCCTGGGTGCGCTCGCGCGCCACGGCCCTGCATGTGCTCAGCGCGCTGGGGCCGTTTGCGCTGGGCTCGGCGCTGTGGGGCGCGGTGTCGGCCCTGCTGGGCCTGCAGGCCACGCTGCTGCTGGCCACCGCCCTGGTGTGGCTGGGCCTGCTGCTGGCGCGGCGCTTTCCGCTGCGCATGAGCGGCGAGACCGAGGTCACCCAGGTGGCGTTCGAGGACCTGCTGGTCAAGCACCAGCCGCCGCCCGAGGCCGGGCCGGTGGCGGTGGAATTCAGCTACCGGCTCAAGCCCGAGGCGGTGGACCAGTTCCTGGCCGATGTGCAACAGCTGAAGGCGCCGCGCCACCGCGACGGCGCCACCTTCTGGCGCATCTACCGCGATCTGGACGAGCCGGCGCGCTGCGTCGAGCGTTTCATCGTCTCCAGCTGGGCCGACTATCTGCGCCAGCGCGCCCGCTCCACCATGGCCGACCGCGCGCAGGAAGAAGCGCTGCGCCAGCACCTGCTGCCCGGCGAGCAGGTGGTGATGAAGCACTACCTGGCCGAGCGCTGATCCGCGGGCGGGTCGGCTTCGCTGTCGGCCATGGCCTGGGGCGGCAGGGCGGTGGGTGTGTCCTGGCGCAGCATCGTGTACTTGACCACGCCCGGCGCAAAGCCCGCCAGCTCCAGCCACACCGCATAGCCCAGGCGGCGGTAGAAGGCCGGGGCCTGGAAGCTCCAGGTCTCCAGATAAAAGGTGTCGCAGCCGCGCGCCCGGGCGGCGGCCTCGAAGGCCCGCACCAGCTGCGCGCCCAGGCCGTGGCCGCGCTGGGCCGGCGCCACCCACAGCATCTGCAGCTCGGCACAGCGCCCCCAGGTGCGGCCGGTGCAGCCGGCGATCACCGTGCCGCCGTCGTCCGCGACCAGGCTGCAGGCCAGCGGCCGCACCTGGTGCAGCGGCGAATGGGCCAGGTTGTGCTCGTGCAGGCCGGCATCCACGGCCTCGCGCACGGCGGCGGGCGGCTCGTCGTGCACCTGCACCTGCAGCAG
>JAGOPK010000022.1 GCA_017992055.1 Burkholderiaceae bacterium | reverse complement strand
CCAGGCTGCAGGCCAGCGGCCGCACCTGGTGCAGCGGCGAATGGGCCAGGTTGTGCTCGTGCAGGCCGGCATCCACGGCCTCGCGCACGGCGGCGGGCGGCTCGTCGTGCACCTGCACCTGCAGCAGCACGCTGCGGGTCGAGGGGGGCGGGTCGCTGGGCATGGTCTCGGGCATGGCAGCTGCCTATCATGCCGCTGCGGTGGCCGGCCGACGCAGCCGACCCCCCAAGGCCGCAAACGCGGCGCCAACCCCTTTGAAAGCCTGACCATGGCCCTGTCCGCCCCCGTTGCCGGCGATCCCGGCTACCACGAGACCCGCCACCACCTGCTGCGCAAGACGCGGCTGCAGATGATCGACGGCGCGCTGACCACCCATTTGCGCAGCGCCGATGCCGGCAGCAGCGTGCGCGTCTACCACGACGGCTACTGGGGCCTGGCGGCCACGCCGGGCGAGGCCGATGCCGCGGCCTGCGCCGCGCTGCGCGACGAGGCCGCGGCCAATGCCCGGGCCATGGGCCGCTTCGGCGCGCGCCAGGCGCCGCCGCTGGCCGGCCTGGCCGACGGCGGCTACCGCGGCCAGCACCGCCATGCCGGCCGGCCGCCGCTGACGGCCGCCGAATGCACCGAGCGCCTGCAGGCCCTGCACGCCTGGTGCCGCCAGCGCTATCCGGGCCTGCGCTCCAGCCGCTTCCTGGTCAGCGAAGAAGACCACGTCAAGCGCCTGGTCACCAGCGCCGGCGGTGACAGCTCGGCCAGCATCCAGCGCGCGGTGGTGGCCGTGGCCCTGGTGGCCGAGGGCGACGACGGCCGGCCGGTGGAGCTGGTGGACATGCTGTCCGACAAGGGCAGCCTGGCCGACATCGCCTGGAGCGTCGAGGCGCTGGCGCCCTTCATCGACCGGCTGCACGAGCACCTGCAGGCCAAGCGCCAGGCGGTGCCGGCACGCGGCGGCCAGCACACGGTGGTGCTGGCGCCCGACCTGGCCGGCATGCTGGCCCACGAGGCCATGGGCCATCCCTGCGAGGCCGACATCGCGCTGTCGGGCGCCGTCACGCGCGACCTGGTGGGCCAGCGCGTGGCCAGCGAGCTGATCAGCATGGTCGACATCGCCCACAGCTTCGAGGGCCGCGAGGTGATGATCCCGGTGTACGTGGACGACGAGGGCACGCCGGCGCGCGACGCGGTGCTGATCGAGCGCGGCGTGCTGGGCGGCTTCATGCACAGCCGCGAGACCGCCGCCCGCCTGGGCGCCCAGCCCACCGGCAGCGCACGCGCCTACCTGCCGGTGGACGAGCCGCTGATCCGCATGCGCAACACCGCCATCCTGCCCGGCAGCAGCACGCTGCAGCAGATGATCGACGGCGTGGACGACGGCTACCTGCTGCTGAAGACCGGCAACGGCCAGGCCGACTCGACCACCGAGTTCATGTTCGGCATCTCGCTGGCCTACGAGATCCGCCACGGCCAGCTGGGCCGGGCGGTGCGCGACACCACGCTGTCGGGCTCGGCGCTCAAGGTGCTGGCCGCGGTGGATGCGGTGGGCGATGAAATGAGCTGGAGCTGCGCCGGCTACTGCGGCAAGAAGCAGCCGATGGTGGTGAGCATGGGCGGGCCGGCGCTGCGCACGCGCGCCCACCTGGGGGGCGAGTGAGACATGACGATGCACGACCCCCAGCAGCAATCCACCGACGAAGCCGCCGAGCGCGCCCTGGCCGCGCTGCAGCGCCAGGGCTTTGACGCCGCCCAGGCCGATGCCCAGCAGCGCCAGACCCGCGAGGTCAATGCCGCCAACACCGAGGCCACGCTGCTGCGCAGCCTGGCCACGCGCCGCCTGGTGCTGACCGGCCTGGTCGACGGACGCCGCGCCAGCACCGAGCTGGGCGATTTTTCCGATGCCGCCATCGCCGACGCCGTGGCCCTGCTGTGGCAGGCCGCCCAGGCCGCGCCGCAGGACCCGGCCAATGCGCTGTCGGCCGGCCAGCAGGCCAGCGTGATGCCGGCCGGCGAGGGCGCTGCGGCCGCGGACGATGCGGCTGCCGAGGCCGCGGTGCTTGCCGACAGCCTGGCCGGTCTGCTGGCCTGGCGTGCCGAGCACACGCCCACGGTGCTGGTCGAGGAGAGCTTCGTCGCCCGCCACCGCCAGTGGTCGCGCACGCTGAGCAGCGGCGGCAGCGACCTGCGCAGCCGCCAGGTCTGGTGCGAGGCCCAGCTGATGGGCACGGCCCGCGAAGGCGCCAAGGCCAGCTCGTTCAACTACACCGGCGGGCGCTGCGCGCGGCTGGACGACGGCCTGCCGCTGGTGCAGCGCTTCGGCTTCGAGGCGCTGATGCGCGAGCTGGCGCGCCAGGTGCACAGCCAGTCGCTGGCCCAGGCCCTGGGCGGGCGCTTCACCGGCGCCGTGGTGCTGACGCCGGCCACGGTGGCCGATCTGCTGGGCTGGCTGCTGGGCCAGCTGGGCGACCAGGCCCTGATCGCCGGCAGCTCGCTGTACCGCGAACGCGTGGGCCAGGCCGTGGCCTCGCCGCTGCTCAGCCTGCACAGCCGCTGGGGCGAGGGTCAGGCGCCGGGGGTGGCGCCGTTCAGCGCCGATGGCTTCGTCGCACCGCAGCTCAGCCTGCTGCAGCAGGGCGTGCTGCAGACGCTGACACCCACGCTGTACGGCGCGCGCAAGACCGGCCTGGCGCACCGGCCGGTGGCCGAGGCCGGCTGGGCCATCGATGCCAGCGCACTGCCGCTGCAGCAGCTGATCGCCGGCGTGCCGCGTGGCGCCCTGGTCGGCCGGCTGTCGATGGGCCGGCCGGCGGCCAATGGCGACTTCTCCGGCGTCATCAAGAACAGCTTTGCCATCGTCGATGGCGAGGTCGGTCCGGCGCTGTCCGAGGTGATGATCAGCGGCAACATGGCGCAGATGCTGCGGGCGGTGGATGCGGTCAGCGCCGAGCGCATCGACACTGGCACGCTGTGCCTGCCCTGGCTGCGCGTGGGCGGGTTGCACTTCAGCTGAACAACAGGCCACCCGCGGGTGGTGCCAAGGGGGGAGGGAGTTTGGACAAGCGCGACGACAAGTCCCGGCGCGGCTGGTGCCGACGTGCCTGGGCAGGATGGGTTCTGTGCATGGCGTGGGGGTGGTGGGGGATGGGCTGGATGGCGTCGCCGGCCGTCGCCCAGGCCGCGGAGCCCGCACCGGCAGAGCGCATGGCTCAGGTGCTGATGGAGAGCCTGGCCCGGCATGATTTCGCCTTGCCGGCCGACCTGCCACTGGACCCCGCGCTGCACGAAGCCGCCGAGGCGATGACCCGGTCGCACCTGGGCAGGCTGCGCGACTGGCTGCTGGCGACGGCCTCGGCCGTTCCCGAGCCCCGCGCCCTGTATGCGCGTTATGCCAACGAACTGGCCCTGTGGCAGCTCGATGCTGCCGATGCCGACCATGAGCGCCTGACGCTGGAGCTGATGCGCCACCCCCGCTACTGCCAGGTGCAAACCGGCAAGTCGCTGTGGTCGGACTGGCTGCTGACGGTGCAGTTGTTGCCCGAGCCCCAGCGTCAGCTGGCCCTGCAGGCTCAGCAGCGGCGCCTGGACCGCTGGGGCCAGCAGCGTGACCTGGTGCTCGAGCGGCCGGTGCCGTCGCTGGCCGAGCGGGCAGAGCCGCTGCTGCGCCAGCTGCGCGCGCCGGTGCGACCCGAGGCGCTGCCGCCGCTCACGCCGTTCCTGGCTTACCAGCTGCTGGCGCTGAAGCCGCAACCCGTGCCTGTCAGCCAGCGCTGCGCCCATGCCGCCTGGTGGCTGGCGGCGCAGCCGGCCGGTGCCGATGCCCGGGAGCTGTCGGCCCTGATGCGACATGCCCTGCTGTGGGACGAGGTCCATCGCTGGCAGAGGGTGGGCCGCGGCGAGCAGCTGCGTGCCGGGGACGGCGGATATCCGGCCGCGGCGCAGCGCCTGCATCTGGAGGCCGACGTGACGGTGACCGGGGTGGTGCGCCCGGACCGCAATGGCTTGGAGCAGGCGCGCATCGTCGCCCGCCGGCCCTTCATCGCGGATCTGCCGGCGCAGCGCTGGGCCGCATTCGAGACCCTGCTCGACCAGGCCAGCCTGGAACGGGCGGCCCGGCAACGCTTGAGCGATACGGCCAAGCCGGGCCAGGCCGAGTCGCTGGAGCTGAACTGGAGGCTGAAATGATGCAGCGCACAGGCATGGGCCTGGCCGGGATGACGGGGCTGCGGCGTCTGCTGTGGGCCGGCCTGGCCTGGGCCGCATTGGCCGCGCCGGCGCAGGCCAGCAACGCAGGCGACGACGGTGATGGCCTGCGTCAGCAGGCCCAGGCAGCGGCCTGGGCCGGAGACATCGACCGACTGGAACAGCTGTACCGCGATGCGCTGCGGCAGGAGCAGCCCAACGACTGGGATGGTGAGCCAGCCGCAGCATCGGTGCGCGCCGGCATCCTGCAGATGCTCAGGGCCAATGGCGCCAACGCCATGTTCTACCGCGAGCTGGATCTGCTGACCGGCCGCTGGGCCCGCGAGCGGCCGACATCGGCCCTGGCCCAGTGGGTGCATGTTCGCGCGATCTTCGGCCGGGCTTGGCATGTACGCGGTGACACCTATGCCAACAAGGTCCCGGGAGAGGCCATGGCCGAGTACGGGCGCCTGATCGCCCGCGCCGAGGCGCACCTGCGCCAGCATGGGGAGTTGCTGCGCAACGACAGCACGGCGCGCCTGTACACCATCATGGTGGGCCGGTCTGCCGGCTGGTCGCCGCAGCAGCTGCGCGCCGTGGCCGACGACTGGCTGTCGCGCAGCCGGCTCGACGAAGCGTCGATCTACGAGGAACTGGTGGTCAGCCTGTCTCCGCGCTGGTTGGGAAACTGGGAGCTGGTGGCCGAGGTCATCGAGCAGGCCGGCAGGCGCACGCCCCAGGACGCGGGCGACCGGCTCTATGCCCGCTTGTGGTCGACGATGGCCGGCTGGATCGACGGCAATCTGTTCGAGCAGGTGCCGGCCGCCGACTGGAAGCGGGTGCGTCGCGGCATGCTGTCGCTGAGCAGCGGCCTGCGCGATCCATCGTTCGCCAACCGGACAGCGTACCTGGCCTGCCTGGCGCGAGATCGCCAGACGCTGCAGGAGCAGTTGGCGCGCATCGGCGAACAACTGGACCTGTCGGCCTGGGTGGGAGGCGGTGCCGGGGGCTCCACCAACCTGGAGGCCTGCCGCCTGTGGCTGGCCCGCAGCCAGCCGGGGTGAGCCGCTGTGACCGTCAGTCGGCCCCCGGCCGCCGCGCCAGCAACTCCCCATTGCGCGCCTCGTAGGCGGCCGCCACCCTCAACAGCGCCGCATCCCCCCGCGGCCGCCCGATCAGCTGCAAGCCCATGGGCCACCGCCCATTGGCATGAAAGCCCGCCGGCAGGCTGATCGCCGGCAGGCCGGCGAAGGTGGCGTACAGCGTCGCCTCCATCCAGCGGTGGTAGGTGTCCATGGCGCGGCCGTTGATCTGGTGCGGCCACATCTGGTCCATTGGGAAGGGCCAGACCTGGGCCACCGGCAGGGCCAGCGCGTCCAGGCCGCCGTCGAACAGCCGCGCCACGCACTGCGCCCACTGGCTGCGCACCTGGCTGGCGGCCATGAACTCGGCAAACGTCAGGCCCTGGGCCTGGTCGTGCTCCCACAGCGCATCGGCCTTGATCCGCTGGCGTGCATCGGGCGCGCTGGCCAGGGCTGCGGCCACGCCGGGCGCCACCAGGGCCCGGCGCCACACCAACCAGGCCTGCCACAGGCGCTGCAGATCGATGCCCAGGGCGCTGGCCGGCAGGGTCTCGATGTGGGCACCGGCATCGGCGCAGCGCTGCAAGGCGGCCTGGCAGACCTCCAGGATGCCGGGCTCCACCGCCAGATGGCCGTCCAGATCGCCCAGCCAGGCGATGCGCTTGCCGCGCAGGCCGGTTTCGGCAGCGCTGGCGTCGGGCACAAAGCCGCCCGGCGCATCGTCCAGCGACAGCGGCGCGCGGGCATCAAAGCCGGCCTGCGTGTCCAGCAGGCGCGCCAGGTCGTGCACCGTGCGCGCCATCGGCCCGTCGGTGCCCAGCTGGCTGGTCCAGACATCGGGCCTGGGCCAGGCCGGCACGCGGCCCTGGCTGGGGCGCAGGCCAAAGATGTGGTTCCAGCCCGCCGGGTTGCGCAGCGAGCCCATGAAGTCCGAGCCATCGGCCACCGGCAGCAGGCGCAGCGCCAGCGCCACCGCCGCGCCGCCACTCGAGCCGCCGGCGCTGACCTTGGCATCCCAGGCATTGGGCGTGGGCCCGAACAGCGGATTGACGGTGTGCGAGCCCAGGCCGAACTCGGGCATGTTGGTCTTGCCGATGATCAAGGCGCCGGCGGCCTTCATGCGTGCCACATACAGGCTGTCCTCGCGCGCCACCGCCTTGGCCAGCAGCGGGCTGCCGAAGGTGGTGGGCAGGCCGGTGGCCTGGCCGGTGTCCTTGATGGCCTGCGGGATGCCGTGCAGCCAGCCGCGGCTGCGGCCCTGGGCCAGCTCGGCATCGCAGGCTTCGGCCTCGGCCAGCAACTCGTCGTCGGGCCGCAGGTTGACGATGGCATTGGCCGCCGGGTTCAGCCGGTGGATGCGTGCCAGCGTGGCCGCCATCAGCTCGCGGCAGGACAGCTGGCGCGCATGCAGGGCCTGCGACAGGGCGCTGGCATCGAGGTCGGTGGGGGCTGTGGGCAGGTCCATGCCGTCATTGTGGGCGCGTTCACGGGCGTGCTGGGGCGTCGCCCCGGGGACAAGCCCTGTCGGTGTTTGTCCCACCTGAAAGCACAGTGCCGGGTTCGCACAATGACCCGCACACCAACGCGGTGCATCACTGGCTGTCGGGCGGATCTTTCCGCCGGCATGCGACTTGCACCAAGCCCAGCCATCTGGCCACTGCCGCTGTCGAGGAAATCCATGAGCCTGCGTCGTCGCACCCTGCTTCCGCTCACCCTGGCCGTTGCGGCCGTCTGCGCGTCGGGCACCGCCCTGGCGCAGGGCACGGTGCTGAAGGTGGTGCCGCACTCCAATCTGGCCATCCTCGACCCGATCTGGACCACCGCCTACATGAGCCGCAACCACGGCTACATGATTTACGACACGCTGTTCGGCACCGACGAGAACAACAAGATCAAGCCGCAGATGGTGGAGAGCTGGACCGTCAGCGGCGACAACCGGCTGTGGACCTTCAAGCTGCGCAAGGGGCTTGAGTTCCACGACGGCAAGCCGGTGACCAGCGAGGACGTGGTTGCCAGCCTGCAGCGCTGGGGCAAGCGCGATGCCATGGGCTCGGCGCTGATGACCTTTGTGCAGCGCATGGACACGCCGGCGCCCGACACCTTCCGCATCTTCCTGGGCGAGGCCTGCGGCTTCGTGCTCGAGGCGCTGGGCAAGCCCAGCTCCAACGTGCCCTTCATCATGCCCAAGCGCATCGCCGACACCGATGCCTTCAAGCAGATCGAGGAGCACATCGGCTCCGGCCCCTACGTCTTCAAGCGCGACGAGTTCAAGCCCGGCGACAAGGCCGTGTACCTGAAGAACACCAAGTACCAGCCGCGCGCCGAGCCGCCGTCGGGCACCACCGGCGGCAAGCATGTGTACGTCGACCGGGTGGAATGGAACCTGGCGCTGCGTGATGCCCAGGCCCAGCTGGCCGCGCTGCAAAAGGGCGAGGTCGACATCATCGAGGCCCTGGGCTTCGACTTCTTCGAGCAGGCCAAGGGCGATACCAGCATCCAGCTACCCAAGTACGCCAACACCGGCATGCAGTACATGGCGCGCTTCAACCACCTGCACAAGCCGTTCGACAATGCCAAGGTGCGCCAGGCGGCGATCGCGGCGATGACGCAGGAGCCGTTCCTGCGTGCCCAGGTCGGCGTGAAGGACCTGTACAAGAGCTGTGCCAGCATGTTCATCTGCGGCACGCCCTACGGCACCACCGCCGGCAGCGACCTGCAGGCCAAGAGCAACATGAAGAAGGCGCAGGAGCTGCTGAAGGCCAGCGGCTACGACGGCACGCCGGTGGTCATCCTCAAGCCCACCGATCTGGCCAGCATTCAGAAGCTGCCCGACGTGGCCGCGCAGCTGCTGCGCCAGGCCGGCTTCAAGGTCGACCTGCAGGCCATGGACTGGCAGACCCTGGTGGGCCGCCGCGCCAAGAAGGATGCGCCGGACAAGGGCGGCTGGAACATCTTCCTCACCGCCTGGAACACCTTCGACGTGTGGAGCCCGATCGCCAACCCGACCATGGACACGCGCGGCGAGCAGTCGGGCTGGTTCGGCTGGGGCAAGGACGACAAGCTGATCGAGCTGCGCGCCAAGTTCATGCGCGCCACCGACGAAGCCGAGAAGAAGAAGCTGGCCGACCAGATCCACACCCGCGCCTTCGAGGTCGGCACGCATGCACCGCTGGGCGAGTACATGCAGCCCATGGCCGCGCGCAAGAACATCAGCGGCTTCTTCATCACCAACAACAACATCTACTGGAACCTGAAGAAGCAATGACCGGCGCCAAGGGCAGGGTGGCTGGTCACCGATGCTGAAGTTCCTCCTCCGCCGGCTGGCGTCCACGCTGCCGGTGCTGCTGATCGTCTCGCTGCTGGTCTTCGGCATGCTGCGGCTGACACCGGGCGACCCCGCCGCGGTGCTGGCCGGTGACGCCGCCAGCACCGAGCAGATCGCGCTGATCCGCGCCAACCTGGGCCTGGACCGCTCCATCCCCGCGCAGTACGCCATCTGGCTGGGCCATCTGCTCACCGGCGACCTGGGCCAGAGCTACTACTACAAGACCGCCGTCACCACGCTGATCGCGCAGCGGCTGGAGCCCACACTCTCGCTGGCGCTGATCACCATCGTGCTGGCGGTGCTGGTGTCGGTGCCGCTGGGCGTGCTGGCGGCCTGGCGCGCGGGCGGCTGGCTGGACCGGGCGCTGATGGGCTTCTCGGTGCTGGGCTTCTCGGTGCCGGTGTTCGTGCTGGCCTATGTGCTGATCTGGCTGGTGTCAATGAAGCTGGGCTGGCTGCCGGTGCAGGGCTACCAGCGCCTGGGCGATGGCCTGGGCGGCTGGCTGTACCAGCTGCTGCTGCCGGCGCTGACGCTGTCGGTGGTCTACATCGCGCTGATCGCCCGCGTCACCCGCGCCTCGGTGATGGAGACGCTGGGCGAGGACTACATCCGCACCGCCCGCGCCAAGGGCCTGCCCGAGTCCAAGGTGCTGCTGCGCCATGCGCTGGCCAATGCCGCCGTGCCCATCGTCACCGTCATCGGCATCGGCATCGCGCTGCTGATCGGCGGCGTGGTGGTCACCGAATCGGTGTACGCCATCCCGGGCCTGGGCCGGCTGACGGTGGATGCGGTGCTGGCGCGCGACTTTCCCACCATCCAGGGCGTGATCCTGCTGTTCTCGTTTGTCTACGTGATGATCAACCTGGTCATCGACCTCAGCTACGTGCTGTTCGACCCGCGCATCCGCTACTGATGTCCACCCCGTCCGAAGACCTCCAGGCGCTGTCGGTCGAATCGGCCACCGTCGTTGTCCAGCCCAGCGCCTGGCAGCGCGTGCGGCGCAATGCCTCGGTGCGCATCGGCGGCACGGTGATGGCGCTGCTGGTGCTGGTGGCCCTGCTGGCGCCCTGGCTGGGCACGGTAGACCCCAGCCTGTTCGACCCCGCCAGCCGCGACCTGCTGCCCGGCGCCCGCGGCGAGATCACCACTCTGGAGGGCGAGACCATCCAGCACCGCTTTCTGATGGGCAGCGACAGCTTCGGCCGCGACATCCACAGCCGCGTCATCTATGGCACCCAGGTGTCGCTGATCGTCGGCGTCAGCACCGCCCTGGTGGCGCTGGCCTTCGGCATCGCCTTCGGCCTGCTGGCGGGTTTTCTGCGCCGTGTCGACGGGCCGCTGATGCGGGTGATGGACGGGCTGATGGCCATTCCGGCCATCCTCATCGCCATCGCCCTGGTGGCCATGTGGCGCGGCAGCCTGCTCACCGTGGTGGTGGCCATCGCCATTCCCGAGATCCCGCGCGTCACGCGACTGGTGCGCTCGTTGGTGCTGAGCATCCGCGAAGAGCCCTATGTGGAGGCGGCGATCTCGCTGGGCACGCCGACCTGGAAGATCATGCTGCGCCATGTGCTGCCCAACTGCGTGGCGCCGCTGGTGGTGCAGGGCACCTTCATCTGCGCCTCGGGCATCCTGGTCGAGGCCATCCTGTCCTTTCTGGGCGTGGGCCTGCCGCCCGACATCCCGACCTGGGGCAATGTGATGGCCGAGGGCCGGGCGCAGTTCTCGCAGTTCCCGCACAACATCTTCTTCCCCGGCATCTTCCTGGCGGTGACGGTGCTGGCGGTCAACATCCTGGGCGACGGGCTGCGCGATACGCTGGACCCGAAGATGGCGAAACGCGCATGACCGCCATTCTTGAAGTCCAGGACCTGACCATTGGCCTGCCCTCGGGCGGCGACCGCTCCACCGCGGTGCGCAAGGTCTCGTTCAGCGTGGGCCGCGGCGAGATCGTCTGCCTGGTGGGCGAATCGGGCTCGGGCAAGAGCGTCATCGCGCAAAGCGTGATGGGCCTGCTGCCCAAGAGCCTGCCGGTGCAGTCGGGCCGCATCCTGCTGCAGGGCGAGGACATCACGCAGGCGCCGCTGCAGCGCCTGCGCGAGCTGCGCGCCACGCGCATGAGCATGATCTTCCAGGAGCCGATGACGGCCCTGAACCCGGTCATGACCTGCGGCGACCAGATCGACGAGGTGCTGCGCGAGCACACCCCGCTCACCGCCGAGCAGCGCCGCGCCAAGGTGCTGGACATCGTGCGCGAGGTGCTGCTGCCCGACCCCGAGCGCATCGTCGCCAGCTATCCGCACCAGCTGTCGGGCGGCCAGCGCCAGCGCATCATGATCGCCATGGCCCTGGTGCTCGATCCGGTGCTGCTGATCGCCGACGAGCCGACCACGGCTCTGGATGTCACCACCCAGGCGCAGATCCTCAAGCTGGTGCTCGACCTGCAGGCCCGCCACGGCACCGGCGTGCTGTTCATCACCCACGACTTCGGCGTGGTGGCCGAGATTGCCCAGCGTGTGGCCGTGCTGCGCCTGGGCGACCTGGTCGAGATCGGCGACAAGACCCAGGTGCTGCAGCGCCCGGCCCATGCCTATACGCGCATGCTGATGGCCGCCGTGCCCACGCTGAACCTCAAGGCCCGGGCGCTGGACGCCAGCGCCCCGGTGGTGCTGAGCGTGCAGGACCTGGCCAAGATCTACGAGACCAGCGCCTGGTTCGGCGGCAAGCGTGTGGTGCAGGCGGCGCAGCAGGTCAGCTTCGACATCCGCCGCGGCCAGACCCTGGGCATCGTCGGCGAGTCGGGCTCGGGCAAGAGCACGGTGGCGCGCTGCATCGTGCGCCTGATCGATCCCAGCGCCGGCCGCGTGCAGCTGGCCGGCGTGGGCGGCGCGCGCGAAAGCGGTGCGGTGGACATCGCCATGCTGTCGCCACGCGCGCTGCGGCCGCTGCGCAAGCGCGTGCAGATCGTGTTTCAAGACCCTTACCGCAGCCTCAACCCGCGCCGCACCGTGGCCGAGGCCATGATCGAAGGGCCGATGAACTACGGCCTGTCGCGCCACAGCGCGCTGGAGCGCGCGCGTGGCCTGCTGGCCCTGGTGCGCCTGGATGCCAGCGCGATGGAGCGCTATCCGCACCAGTTCTCCGGCGGCCAGCGCCAGCGCATCTGCATCGCCCGCGCGCTGATGATGGAGCCCGAGCTGCTGGTGGCCGACGAGGCCGTCAGCGCGCTGGATGTGTCGGTGCAGGCCCAGGTGCTGCAGCTGTTCGAGGAGATCCGTGCGCGGCTGAACCTGGCCATGCTGTTCATCACCCACGACCTGCGCGTGGCCTCCCAGGTCTGCGACCAGCTGGTGGTGATGAGCAAGGGCCGGGTGGTGGAATCCGGCCCGGCCCAGCAGGTGTTTGCCGCGCCCCAGCACGAATACACCCAGGCCTTGTTTGCCGCCGCGCCGGGGCGCGATTTCGCCTTCGGCGGCGCCTGAGACCCTGAGCTGAAGAGAGGCCATGCCCCGTTTCCTGATCGCCGGCTACCAGCACGAGACCAATACCTTCGCCCCCAGCCTGGCCGACTGGGCGGCCTTCAACCGCGGTGACTCGTTCCCGGCCTTTGTGCGCGGGCCGGCCATGGTCGAGCAGCTGCGCTCGGTCAACATCCCGGTGGCCGGCTTCCTGGATGCGGCGCGCAGCTTCGGCTGGCAGTGCATCCCGTCCTGCTGGGCCGGCGCCATCCCGTCCAGCTATGTCACCGAAGACGCCTTCGAGCGCATCGCCGCGGCCATCTGCGACGACGTGCGCGCCGCCTGCGCCAGCCCCGGCGGCCTGGACGGCATCTACCTCGACCTGCACGGCGCGGCCGTGGCCCAGCATGCGGCCGACAGCGAGGGCGAGCTGATCGCGCGGCTGCGCGCCATCGTCGGTCCCGGCCTGCCCATCGTTGCCAGCCTGGACCTGCATGCCAACGTCACCCAGCGCATGCTGGCCACGGCCGATGCGCTGGTGGCCTACCGCAGCTATCCGCATGTGGACATGGCCGACACCGGCGCCCTGGCCGCCGAGCTGATGGCGCGCCGCCTGCAAGCCGGGCGCAAGCAGCCGCTGCATGCGCGGCGCCTGCCGTTCCTGATCCCGCTCAATGCCCAGAGCACCTGGATGCAGCCGGCCCAGGACCTGTACGAAGCCCTGCGCGAGCTGGACCGCCGCCATGGCACGCTGCTGAGCTTCTGCATGGGCTTTCCGGCCTCGGACTTTGCCGAATGCGCGCCCATGGTCTGGGGCCATGGCGCCACCACCGAGGCCGCCACCGCCGCGGTCGAGGCCTTGTTTGCCCGCGTCGCCGAGCCCACGCAGTGGCGCCAGCAGGTGCTGCCGGCGCGCGAGGCCGTGGCCCAGGCCATGGCCCTGGCCGAAAGCGCCGGCGCCGGTGCAGGCCCGGTGGTCGTCGCAGACACCCAGGACAACCCCGGCGCCGGCGGCGACAGCAACACCACCGGCATGCTGCATGCGCTGCTGGCCCAGGGCGCCGGCCGGCGCTTTCCGGGCCAGGTGGCGCTGGGCCTGATGTACGACCCCGAGGCCGGCCGCGCCGCCTGCGAGGCTGGCGTCGGCGCCAGCATCGAGCTGGCGCTGGGCCGCGCCGTGCCCACCTTCAGCGGCCAGCCCAGCGATGCGCCGCTGCAGGGCCGCTTCACGGTGCGCGCGGTCAGCGACGGCCGCGTCACGCTGAAGGGGCCGATGATGACCGGCCTGTCGGTGGCCCTGGGTCCCAGCGCCTGCCTGGAGATCGAGGGCGTGCAGATCGCCGTGGTCGGCGGCAAGAAGCAGCTGCTGGACCGCGAGCTGCTGCGCATGGTCGGCATCCAGGCTGAGCAGCAGCGCATCATCGTGGTCAAGAGCAGCAACCACTTCCGCGCCGACTTCACGCCCATCGCCCACCAGGTGCTGGTGGCCAAGGCCGCCGGGCCGATGGCCGCCGAGCCGGCCGACCTGCCCTGGCGCCATCTGCCGGCGGACATCCGCCGCGCGCCTTGAGCCGCGGCGCAGCACCGCAGGCGCCGTCGGCCGCCCATGCCGCCACTGCCGGCATTGCGCTGATCCCGCCGCTGCTGGCCCTGGCCTGGGGTCTGAACTGGCCGGCGGTGCGCGTGATGCTGGGCACGCTGCCGCCGTTCACGCTGCGCTGGCTGGGCCTGGGCCTGGGCGCGGCCCTGCTGCTGGGCTTTGCCGCGCTGCGCGGCGCGCGCCTGCTGCCCACGCGGCCGGCGCTGCCGTTCGTGATCGGCGGCGGCCTGCTGGCGGTGGCCGGCTTCAACGTCTGCACCGCCTTTGCCCAGCTGGCCACCAGCACCTCGCGTGCCGCGGTACTGACCTTCACCTTCCCGCTGATGTCGGCCGTGCTGGCCTGGGCCCTGCTGGGCGAGCGGCCCAGCCGCCGCGGCCTGGCTGCGCTGGCCCTGGGCGGCCTGGGCATTGCGGTGCTGGCCCTGCCGGCGCTGCAACGGCCGGCCGGTCTGGTGTGGCCGCTGGCGGCGGCGCTGTTCTGGGCCGGCAGCACGGTGCTGGCCAAGCGCTGGCCGCCTGAAGGTGATCGGCTGGTGCTCACCGCCTGGCAGCTGGGCCTGGGCGCGGTGGTGGCCGGCATCGGCGCGGCCGGGGCCGGCGAGTCGCTGCCCCGGCATTGGCCGGCACCGGTGCTGGCGGCGCTGGTCTTCCACGTCGTCATCGCCACCGCACTGGCCTATGTGCTGTGGTACCGGCTGCTGGCGGCGCTGAGCGCCACCGTGTCCTCGCTGACCACGCTGGCCGTGCCGGTGGTGGGCGTGCTGGGCGCCATGGCCCTGGTCGGCGAACGGCCCTCGGGCCTGGATCTGGCCGGCTTCGCCCTGGTGCTGGGCGGCGCGGCGCTGGCCGTGCTGCGCCTGGGCCGGGGCTGATGGCGTTTCAGAGCCGGCGGTTCAGCCGGCGATCAGCGACGCGCCGCGGGCCACATCACGCTCGAAGGCGGCCAGCGTCAGCTCCGAGGTCTCGGCATTCAGCAGCACCGTGCGCGCCACCTCGGCCAGGCGCTCGTGCAGCGGCGCCAGGCGGGCGCGCTGATCGCTGCTCAGGGCCAGCAGCATGGCGCCCAGCAAGGCCTCCATGGCCACCAGACTGCCCTTGAGCTCGCAGATGCGTTCGGTGGCGTCCTGCAGGTTCTTCATCGCAGATCCTTGGTGGCGGGGCAAAAAAAAACCGCGGCTTGCACCGCGGTTCTTCGGGCCGGCCTCCCGGGGGCGGGAGGCTCAGCAGTGGATCACTCCACCGAGCGGATCTTCGAGGCTTGCGGGCCCTTCTGGCCTTGCGTCACTTCGAACTGAACGCGCTGGTTTTCGGCCAGGGTCTTGAAGCCCGAGCCTTGGATTTCGCTGAAGTGGGCGAACAGGTCCTTGCCACCGCCGTCCGGCGTGATGAAGCCAAAGCCCTTGCCTTCGTTGAACCACTTCACGGTTCCGGTTTCCGTCGTCATGTCGATTTTCCTTTCAGGTGATGCGCGGCAACTGCCACGCGGTAGTGCAGAACTTCAAGCAGATCACCGATGGAAAACACGGACTGCGCCGGTGGCAACACCACCGGTTAACGGGCCAACCAAAAGCCGAGTCGGTCTTGAATATATCTACAACGCCTAATGTAACGGAAAAACCAGTAGCGCAGGTTATTTATTTCGCGCCCAGGCCCTGGGGCCGGTAGAACGGCACATCGCCCAGGATGGTGGCGCGGTGCATCACGCGGCGCGCCGGCAGGTAGTCGGCCGTGGCGTAGTGCTGGGTCAGTCGGTTGTCCCAGAAGGCGATGTCGCCCAGCTTCCAGCGCCAGCGCACCGTGTGCTCGGGCTTGGCGATGTGGGCCGCCAGCTGGCGCAGCACGGCCTCGCTTTCGCTGGCGCTGAGCTCGACGATGCGGGTGGTGAAGCCCTCGTTGACGAACAGGCCCTGCTCGCCGCTTTCCGGATGGGTGCGCACCACCGGATGCAGCAGCGGCGGGTGCTGGATGCGGGCGGCCTCCCAGCGCCGCTTTTCCTCGGGCGTGCGCGCAAAGCGGTGGGCCGGAAAGCTCTTCAGAAAGTCGTGCTCGGCGGTCAGCCCGGCCAGCAGGGCCTGCCAGCGTGGCGACAGGCTGCGCCAGGCGGCCACGCCGCTGGCCCACAGCGTATCGCCGCCGCTGGGCGGCAGCACTTGGGCCGACAGGATGGCGCCGAGAGCCGGCGCCTCCAGAAAGGTCACGTCGGTGTGCCAGTTGTCGTTGTCCGGCGGGTTGTCGTGGCTGGTGTCGAGCACGATGATCTCGGGCACGCCGGGCGCCTGCGGATACACCGGATGGATGTGCAGCGCGCCGAAGCGCGCCGCCAGGTCGCGCTGCTGCTGTGGCGTGATGGGCTGGTCCTCGAAGAACAGCACATGGTGGCGCAGCAGGGCGGCACGCAGCGCATCGCGCTGCTCGTCGCCGATGCCCTCGGCCAGGCGCAGGCCGCTGATGCGCGCGCCGATGGCCGGGCCCAGCGGCTGGATCTGCAGGGAGGTGGAGGCGCTCATGGTCGGGGTTCCTGGCAACGGCGTTGGAGCCGCCCATCGTAGCGGCGACACTGCGGCCATCCCACCACCACCGAGGAGCGCCTGCATGTCCAGCCTGTACCACCGCATCGCCTGGGGCGCCGGCCTGTGCCTGCTGATGGCGGCGGCGCCGGCCCGGGCCCAGGCGCCCGGCGCGCAGCAGCTGCAGGCCCAGGCCGCCACCCAGGTGCAGCCGGTGCTGCAGACGCTGAAGACCCTGGTCGGCATCGAGTCCGGCAGCCGCGACCTGGAAGGCCTGGCGGCGCTGGCCGATGTGCTGCAGGCGAGGTTGGCGGCCGCCGGCATGAGCGTGCAGCGCCTGCCGTCCCAGGCGCCGGAGTTCCATCCGCAGCTCAAGGGCGCCAAGCTGGGCGACATGGTCTATGCCACGCGCAGCGGCACGGGCCAGAAGAAGGTGCTGCTGATCGCCCACATGGACACGGTCTACACCCGCGGCATGGCCGCCAAGCAGCCGTTCCGCATCGACGGCGACCGCGCCTACGGCCTGGGCATCAGCGACGACAAGGGCGGCGTGGCGCTGATCCTGCACGTGGTGGACCTGCTGCATGGGCTGGGTGCCAGCGACTATGCCCAGCTGGGCGTGCTGATCAATGCCGACGAGGAGATCGGCTCGCCGGGCTCGGCTGCGCTGCTCACACAACTGGGCGGCGAATACGACGCCGTGCTGTCGTTTGAAGGCGGCGGCTACGACCGCGACGCGCTGCGCTTGGCCACCAGCAGCATCGCCACGGTGGAGCTGAAGGTCAGCGGCCGCGCCTCGCATGCCGGCGCCAATCCCGAGGGCGGACGCAATGCGCTGTACGAGCTGGCCCACCTGGTGCTGAAGACGCGCGACCTGGGCGATGCCGCCAAGGGCCTGAAGATCAACTGGACCGTGGCCCAGGCCGGCGCCACGCGCAATGTGATCCCGGCCAGCGCCAGCGCGGTGGCCGATGTGCGCTCGTTGAGCAACGAGGACCTGGACCTGATGGAGGCCCGGCTGCGCGAGGCCATCCAGCAGCGGCTGATTCCCGACACCCAGGTCGAGCTGAGCTTCTACCGCGGCCGGCCGGCCTTCCAGGCCAATGCCGCGTCACGCGTGCTGGCCCGCCATGCGCAGACCGTGTTCCAGGAGCTGGGCCTGCCGCTGGATGTGCGCGACCGCGCCACCGGCGGCGGCACCGACGCCGCTTTTGCCGGCATGCGGCCCAAGGGCGCGGTGCTGGAGAGCTTCGGCCTGCGCGGCTATGGCGCGCATTCCAGCGACAACGAGTACATCTTCATCCCGTCGATCGCGCCGCGCCTGTACCTGGCCGCGCGCATGGTGCTGGACGTGGGCGGCGGCAAGCTGGCCTGGTAGTGCCGGCCGCCGCCGCGGCATTTCAGTGCCGCGGCGCCAGCGATTCGGCCTGGGCCGCATGCACGCGGCAGCGCGCCTCCAGCCAGCGGCACACCGGGCCCTGGGGCCAGGTGTCCTGGTGCTGCAGCAGCTGCTGGTAGGCCGCGGCCAGGCCCTGCAGATGCCAGTCCAGATCGGCCGGCCGGGCCAGCTGGCCGACACGGTGGTGCAGGTCCAGCGGCCGCGGCAGGCAGCCGCTGGCGCTGGCCATGCGCCGCGCCATCGCCAGCTCGCGGGCCAGCAGCAGGGCCGCGGTGCCGGTGCGGCGCACGCCCAGCACATGCAGCTGGCGCCGCGCCTCGGGCCCGTCGCAGGCCACGGCGGCCAGCGACAGCCGGGCCAGCACCTCGGTCCACAAGCCCTGGGCCGATGCCGGCGCGGCCATGCTCAGCGCAGGTCGAAGCGGTCCAGGTTCATCACCTTGGTCCAGGCGGCGACGAAGTCGCGCACGAACTTGGCGCCGTTGTCGCTCTGCGCATAGACCTCGGCCAGCGCCCGCAGCTGCGAGTTGGAGCCGAAGGCCAGGTCGACCCGCGTCGCCGTCCAGCGTGGCGCGCCGGTCTTGCGGTCACGGCCTTCGTACAGGTTGTCGCCGGCCGGCGCCCAGGCCGTGCCCATGTCGACCAGGTTGACGAAGAAGTCGGTCGTCAGCTGGCCCGGGCGCTGGGTGAACTGGCCATGGCGCGAGCCGCCATGGTTGGCGCCCAGCACACGCAGGCCGCCGACCAGCACCGTCATCTCCGGCGCGCTCAAGCCCAGCAGCTGGGCACGGTCGATCAGCATCTCCTCGGGCGAGGTCTTGAACGCCGTCTTGCGGTAGTTGCGGAAGCCGTCGGCCTGCGGCTCCAGCACCGCGAACGACTCGGCATCGGTCTGCGCCGCGCTGGCATCGACCCGGCCCGGCGCGAACGGCAGCTCGACGGGATGGCCGGCGGCCTTGGCCGCGGCCTCGACGCCGGCATTGCCGGCGAGCACGATCAGGTCGGCCAGCGAGACCTTCTTGCCGCCGCTCTGGCCGGCGTTGAAGGTCTCGCGGATGCCGTCCAGCACCGCCAGCACCTTGGCCAGCTGGGCCGGCTGGTTGACCTCCCAGTCCTTCTGCGGCGCCAGGCGGATGCGGGCGCCGTTGGCGCCGCCGCGCTTGTCCGAGCCGCGGAAGGTGGAGGCCGAGGCCCAGGCGGTGGACACCAGCTCGGCCACGCTGAGGCCGGCGGCCAGCACGCGCGCCTTCAGCGTGGCGGCATCGGCGGCGTCGATCAGCGCATGGTTGACGGCGGGCAGCGGGTCCTGCCAGATCAGGTCTTCGGCCGGCACCTCGGGGCCCAGGTACAGGCACTTCGGTCCCATGTCGCGGTGCGTCAGCTTGAACCAGGCGCGGGCATAGGCGTCGGCAAACTCGTCGGGGTTGGCCAGGAAGTGGCGGGCGATCTTCTCGTAGGCCGGGTCGAACTTCAGCGACAGGTCGGCCGTGGTCATCTGCGGCGGATGCTTCTTGCTGGGGTCGTGGGCGTCGGGGATCATGTCCTCGGGCGCCACGTTCTTGGCCCGCCACTGGATGGCGCCGGCGGCGGTGGTCATCTGCTCGTAGTCATACTTGAACAGCACCGTCAGATAGCCCATGTCCCAGGTGGTGGGGTTGGGCTTCCAGGCGCCTTCGAAGCCGCTGGTGGTGGCATCGCCGCCCTTGCCGCTGCCGTGCTTGTTGATCCAGCCGAAGCCCATGTCCTCGATGGCGCCGGCCTCGGGCTCGGGGCCGACCAGGGCCGCGTCGCCGGCGCCGTGCATCTTGCCGAAGGTGTGGCCGCCGGCCACCAGGGCCACGGTCTCGTAGTCGTTCATGGCCATGCGGGCGAAGGTCTCGCGCACATCGCGGCCCGAGGCCACCGGGTCGGGCTTGCCGTCCGGGCCCTGCGGGTTGACGTAGATCAGGCCCATCTGCACCGCGGCCAGCGGGCTTTCCAGCTCACGCTCGCCGCTGTAGCGGCTGTTGGGCTTGTCGCTGGTGGCCAGCCATTCCTTCTCGGCGCCCCAGTACACGTCTTCTTCCGGCGCCCAGATGTCCTCGCGGCCGCCGCCGAAGCCGAAGGTCTTGAAGCCCATGGTCTCCATGGCCACGTTGCCGGCCAGCACGAACAGGTCGGCCCAGGAGATGGCATTGCCGTACTTCTGCTTGATCGGCCACAGCAGGCGGCGCGCCTTGTCGAGGTTGCCGTTGTCGGGCCAACTGTTCAGCGGCGCGAAGCGCTGGTTGCCGGTGTTGGCGCCGCCGCGGCCGTCGGCCGTGCGGTAGGTGCCGGCGGCATGCCAGGCCATGCGGATCATCAGGCCGCCGTAGTGGCCCCAGTCGGCCGGCCACCAGTCCTGCGACTGCGTCATCAGCGCGGCCAGGTCCTGCTTCATCGCCGCGTAGTCGAGCTTGCCGAAGGCCTGGGCATAGCTGAAGTCCGGGTCCATCGGGTTCGAGGCCGGGCTGTGCTGGTGCAGGATGGCCAGGTTCAGCTGGTTGGGCCACCATTGGGCATTGGACTGCGTGCCTTGCGTGGCACGCGCACCGGCGTGGAAGGGGCACTTGCTCAGGTCGGTCATGGGTTTCTCCTCAGCGGTAGCGGGGGGCGTTGACGTTGGAACAGGTCACGACTGTCCTGCAACTCGCCGCCCGCGGCCAGTTGGGAATGCATAACGAAGGCATAGCCAAGCTTGATTGGCTAAGGGTTTTCGATAGATCCGATCGGACCAGGGCCGTCGAGACCATCCTCGGCGCGGCAGGCCGCCAGCCCTTGCTGCAGCCGTGCCACCGGCAGCTCGCCGCGCAGGGCGATGGCCACCAGGGCCACTCGGGCCACCAGGGCCGCCTGGCCGGCGCCGGGCGGCGCCGCACGCAGGCTGCCATGCCGGCCGGCCCAGTGCAGCAGGGCCAGGCGGCCGTCGTCCAGCGGCAGCAAGGCCTTCAGGCGCAGCACCGCCGGCGGCAGCGAGCGCAGCCAGGCCTGCAGGCGGTCGCGGCGGTAGGCCGGGGCCAGCGCGGCGCCGTCCAGGCTCAGCGCCTCGAACTGCTGGCCATGCCGGGCAGGCTGGCCGGCCCAGCCCGGGCCGGGCGCATGGCCGCTGCCGCGGGCGCGGTGCAGCGGTGCATGCGGCGCCTCCTGGGCCTCGGGCAGGTCCAGCAGCGGGCCCAGGTCCAGCCCGGCCTGCACCGTGGCCAGTTGCGGCACGCCCGGCGCCCGCGCCCCGACCCAGTCGCGGCTGGCCTGCAACTGGTCCGGCGTGGCGCGGTCGGCATGGTTTTGCAGCACCAGATCGGCATGGGCCAGCGGTGTGGCCAGGCTGTCGACCAGGCGTGCATCGGCGGCCAGATCGGGCAGGGCCGCGGCATCCACCAGCACCAGCACGCCGGCCAGTTGCAGCCGCGGTTCGACCAGGGCGAACTGGGCGATGCGCCAGGGGTCGCCGACGCCGCTGGCCTCGACCACCACGGCCTCGGGCGGCGGCCGGCGGTCCAGCACGCCGGCCAGCGCCGCGCCGAGATCCTCGCCCAGGCTGCAGCAGACGCAGCCATTGCTCAGCGCCACGGTGTCGGCGTCGCGCGTGGCCACCAGGGCGGCATCGAGGTTGATGGCGCCGAAGTCGTTGACCAGCACCGCCAGCCGGCGCGGCCGGCCGGCCTCGTGCGGCGACGGCCCGGGATCGTCCAGCCAGCGGTTGAGCAGCGTGGTCTTGCCGGCGCCCAGGAAGCCGCCGATGACCAGCAGCGGGATGCGGCGATCCAAGGTTATGCCGGCTGGCCCGGGCGGAACACCCGCCCGCCGAGCACGGTGCCGGCCACGCGCACGGCCTTCAGCGCCAGCGGGTCCACGGCCAGCGGATCGTCGTGCAGCACCGCAAAGTCGGCGCGCTTGCCGACCTCGATGCTGCCGATCTCATGCTCCAGGCCCAGGGTCCAGGCCGCGCCCAGCGTGATGGCGTGCAGGGCCTGGGCCACCGTGATGCGCTCGTCGGGCCCCAGCACGCGGCCCGAGGGCGTGAGCCGGTTCACCGCGCACCAGGCGGTGAACAGCGGCGCCAGCGGCGTCACCGGCGCATCGCTGTGGATGGCCAGCGGCACGCCGCTGTCCAGCGCGCTGCGGCAGGCATCCAGTCGGTGCGCGCGGTCCGGGCCCATGGTGATGTCGTGGTGCTGGTCGCCCCAGTACCAGACATGGTTGGCAAACAGGTTGGCGCCCAGGCCCAGCCCGGCCATGCGGCCGAACAGCGCGCGGTCGATCATCTGGCCATGCTGCAGCGTGTGGCGGTGGCCGGGGCGCGGCGCGCGCGCCAGGATGCGGCCCCAGGCCTCCACCGCCACCTCGCTGGCCTCGTCGCCATTGGTGTGGGTGTGCACCGTGAGGCCGGCGCGGTGGTAGACCTCGGCATCGGCCTCGTACTGGCCGGGCGCGGTGACCCAGATGCCATTGGCCTGCGGCCCCTGCGGATGGCGGAAATAGCCGGGCCAGCGTAGCCGGCCCGAAAAGCCCTGGATCGAGCCGTCCAGCATCATCTTCACCAGGCCGAAGCGCAGCTTGTCGGTGTTGCTGGCGGCCAGCGCACGCACATGCTCGGCGCCGGCCGCCGCGCCATGCGTGCCGTGAAAGGCCTGGAAGGCCGGCAGCAGGCGCACGCCGAAGCCGGGATCGTCGGTGTGGCGGCGCAGCAGGGCCACGTCGGTTTCGGTCAGCTTGTTGACCAGGTCGGTGGCCGTGGTCACGCCCTCGCGGCAGGCGATGGCGGCAAAGCCGCGCATGCCCACATCGTCCATCGGGGCGATCAGGCCGGCATTGCCGATGTGGCGCAGCACCAGGTACATCGCCGCCGGCTCGGCCAGTTCGCCGTTGGGCGTACCGTCGTCAGGCCCGCCCGCATAACGGCCGACACCCTCGACCTCGCAGTCGGCATCGATGCCGGCGCGCGCCAGCATCGCGCCGTTGACGTTCATCACATGGCCGTTGGCATGGGCGATGACGATGCAGCGCTGGCCGTTGCCCACCCGGTCCAGATGCCGCGTGGTCATGCGCTCGCCGCCGAAATAGATCGGGTCAAAGCCCCAGGCCACCAGCGGCTCGCCAGGCGGCAGGCGCGCATCGACGGCATTCAGGCGTTCGATCACCGCGTCCATGCTGCGCAGCCCGGCCCACAGCTCGCCGGCCGGATCGCGGCGGTCGAACCAGCCCAGGTAGGGCCAGGACCACATGCCGCCTTCCTTGAGGTGGCAATGGCCTTCGACAAAGCCGGGCAGCAGCACCTGATCGGCAAAGCGCTCGTCCAGCTCCACCGGCCCCCAGGCGCGGCAGCGTTCCAGATCGCCCGCCGCCAGGATGCGGCCGTCGCGCACGGCCACATGGGTGGCCGCGGGCTGCGCCGGATTCATCGTGACGATGCGGCGCGCGGCATAGACCGTGATCGGCGAGCTGCTCACAGCGCGTCCAGCGGATAAATCGGCCGGCGCACGTGCTGGAAGTTCAGCAGCTGGTAGTCGGAGGTGCAGACGCCGGTGCCGGCGCATTCCACCACCGCATGGGCCAGCGAGCGCAGGCCGGCACGCCAGTGCACGCGGCTCTTCAGCATCAGAAAGCGCAACCGGTCGGGGGCGATGCCCACCGCGGTGAAGGCCGCCAGATCGTGCGGCTCCACGTGGTTGCTGATGACCACGATCTCGATGCCGGCCACCTCCAGCACGCCGCAGGCGTCCATGCTGACCAGCTCGCCGGCGCTCATCGGCCCGCGGTTGCGGTACAGGCCATCGGACAGGCGCCGCACCCGGCCGGTGACGGTGCGCGGCTGGCCCTGCAGGCCGATGGACGGCATGGGCAGCTTGCCGCCCAGCTCCAGCGTGATCGTGGCGCCGATGCCGGCGGCCATCATCTGCTGCACGGCCGCCGGGTCATACACCGCAAAGGCCGCGGCATCGCTGAGGCCGGCGTCGAGCATGGCGCCGATCACCGTCATGGTGTCCATGGTGCCGCCCGAGGCGCAGTTGTCGCTGTGGTCCAGAAGCACCACCGGGCCGCTGCCGGGCGGCTTGGCCGCGGCCAGGGCCTGGGCCCGGGCCATGGATTCGGCCAGCGGCTCGATGCGGTAGACGAATTCGGCGCGCCGCTCCCAGGCCAGGGCCAGCAGCTCGTCGGTCCAGCGCCGCGCCAGCGCCGGGTCGTTGTCGGTGACGACCACCGCCGACAGGCCGGCATCGCGGATGTCGGCATTGGGAAAGCCGACAAACACGCTGGCCGACAGCGCGCCCTGGGCCTCCATCTCGCGGCAGCGTGCCTGCAGGCTGCGGTTGGGCTCGTCGTCGCTGCCCTGGCGCATCACATGCGGCAGCATGTCGGCGCGGCCCCAGGCCATGCTGGGCCTGGCGCGGCCGGCCAGCAGGGCCAGCAGGGCGCGGCCGGCGCGCAGGCCGGTGCCGTGCATGTCGATGTGCGGATAGGTCTGGTAGCCGGCGATCACCGTGCTGTGCTCGCCCATGGCGTCATACAGATTGGTGTGCATGTCCAGCGCCACGGCGATGGGCACCGTGGGCGCGATGGCGCGGATGCGGCGCAGCAGCTCGCCCTCGCCATCCTCGAAGCTCTGCGTGACCATGGCGCCGTGCAGGTCCAGCATCACGCCGTCGCAGCCGGCGGCCACGGCCTCGCAGATGCGGCCGGCGATGTATTCGAAGGCCGCGTCGTGCACCGGGCCGCTGGGCCAGGCCGCGGCGGCCACCGGCACCACCATCTGCGCGCCGGCTTCTTCGGCCAGCTCGATGAAGGCGGCAATCGCCGAGCCGGTGCCGCGGTAGGCGGCAATCGCCGCCTCGCCGCTGGGCGGCACCCCGCCCTCGACGGCAAAACGCGCCAGCGGCGTGGGCACCGGCGAGAAGGTATTGGTCTCGTGCTTCATCTGGGCGATGACCAGCTTCATGGAACGGCTCTCCTGGGGGTGGATGGCTTGGGGGCGCAGCGGCCAGGGTATCCCAGACGGGGTGGCGGCGCTGTGCGGGCTTGCAGGGAGGACATGCAAGCGCCGCGCCGCCGACCTCTGCGAGACTGCACAACTCCGCCGCGACGAGGACCGATGCGATGAGCGATGCGATCAGCGATGAACTCCACCACCTGAGCGCCACCGAGCTGACACGCCGGCTGCGCCGGCGCGAGATCAGCGCCCAGGCCCTGCTGCGCCACCAGATCGAGCGCATCGAGCGCCTGGATGGCGACATCAATGCCGTGGTCGTGCGCGACTTCGAGCGCGCCATGGCCAGCGCCCGCGAGGCCGATGCGGCGCTGGCCCGCGGCCAGTGGCTGGGGCCGCTGCACGGCCTGCCGATGACGGTGAAGGAGAGCTTCAACGTCGCCGGCCTGCCCACGACTTATGGCTTCACCGCCTTTGCCGACAACATCGCCCAGGCCGATGCACTGACGGTGCAGCGGCTAAAAAGCGCCGGTGCCATCGTCTTCGGCAAGACCAATGTGCCGGTCAGCCTGGCCGACTGGCAGAGCTTCAACCCGGTCTATGGCACGACCGGCAATCCCTGGGACACCGGGCGCACGCCGGGCGGCTCGTCCGGTGGCTCGGCGGCGGCGTTGGCGGCGGGCTTCAGCCCGCTGGAGCTGGGCAGCGACATCGGCGCCTCGATCCGCAACCCGGCGCACTACTGCGGCGTCTGGGGCCACAAGCCGACCTGGGGCGTGGTGCCGCTGGCCGGCCACGAGCTGACGCCGCAGATCGAGGCCGAGGCTTTCGACATCGCCGTGGCCGGCCCGCTGGCGCGCAGCGCGGCCGACCTGCGCCTGGCGCTCGACCTGCTGGCTGGCCCTCAGCCCTCGCTGTGGACGCCGCAGGGCCGGGTGCCGGTGGCCTGGCGCGATGCCGGGCGCTCGTTGCGCCATCTGCGCGTGGCCATCGTCTGCGACGACGCCCAGGCCGAGGTCGATGCCAGCGTGCAGGCCGCCCTCCGCCGCCTGGCCGACTGGCTGCGCGACCAGGGCGTGACGGTGCTGGACGACGTGCGGCCGGTGGACTCGGCCGAGGCCAACGAGGTCTACACCCATCTGCTGCGCGCAGCCACCGGCAGCCACTACGACGATGCCGGCTATGCCCAGGCCCAGGCGGTGGCGCGCACGCTGCAGCCAGGTGACCAGAGCTACCGCGCCCGCCATTACCGCGGCAACACCTACAGCCACCGCGACTGGTGCGCGATGGACCAGCGCCGCCAGCGCCTGCGCCAGCAATGGGCCGACTATTTCGAGCGGGTGGACCTGCTGATCTGCCCGGTGGCCACCACGCCGGCCTTTGCGCACATGCAGAGTGGTGAGCGCTGGGAGCGCATGATCCCCGTCAATGACCACACCCAGCCCAGCACCGATGCGCTGTTCTGGGCCGGTTATCCGGGCATCGTCGGCGTGCCGGCCACGGCCGTGCCGCTGGGCCTGTCCCCCGAGGGCTTGCCGGTCGGCGCCCAGGTCATTGCGCCCTGGTTTGCCGATCCGCTGGCGCTGCGCTTTGCCGAATGGCTGGAGCAGGGTTTCCGCGGCTTCCAGCCGCCGCCCGGCCTGGACTGATTCAGTCCGGCAGCCGCAGCTCGAAGCCGGCCTCGGCCACCACGCGGCCGTTGATGCGCAGGTCCAGCCCGTGGGCGCCGGCATGGTAGCGGCGCACCGTCACCGGGCGGAAGCTGTGGCGCTTGCTCAGCGTGCGCGTTTCGCCCGGCGCCAGATCCAGCACCCAGCCCTTGAACACCTTGGCCGTGGTGTGGCCGGCGGCCTTGGCATGGTGCACCGCATAGTCGATCACCAGCGGCTGGCGTTGGCGCGACGGGTTGGCCAGCGTCACCTCCAGGCCCAGGGATTCGCCCACCATCACCACCGGCGCCGACAGCACCAGCCGTGCCGTGCCCTTGAAGGCCGCGCCCTGGCCCCAGGCCGCCAGCACCGCCGCATCGCCGGCCTTGATCAGGCTGCGGCTGGCATGCTTGAGCAGGGCGCGGCGGTTCTCGCTGGCCTCGGGCAGGTGCTCGGCCAGCCAGGCGGCCACCAGCGCCGGATGGTCCTTGGCGATGTCGTTGAGGTGGTTGGCCACGCTGCGCCGCACATAGGCGCTGGCATCGTCCTGCAGCGCACGCAGCAGCGGCAGCGTGGGCGACGGGTCGGCCACCAGGGCCTGCAGGCGCAGGCCCCAGGGCAGGCGCGGACGGCTGCCTTCGCTGACCAGGCGGCGCACATGGGCGCTGGGGTGGGTGGTCCAGCGCGCCAGCGTGGCCAGCGCCAGCCCGGGCTGGGCGACGATGAAGTGGCGGATCGCAAACTCGGCCGAGAAGCGCTGGGTCATGGCCTGCAGCGCGGCCAGGCCGCGCTCGGCATGCCCGGGCAGGGCCAGGCGGGCCACGGCCTCGGTCAGCGGCCACACCGGCCAGCCGGCAAGGCCGGCCTCGCTGGGGCGCAGGCTGCCCAGGTCGTCGCCGTCGCTGTCTTCGCGGCCCGGCGGGCCCAGCATGGCCTCCAGCCAGGTGCAGGCGGTGTGTGCATCGGCGCCCGTGGCCTGGATCGCCGCCACCAGGGCCTCGGCCAGCTGCAGCACGCGGGCCTTCAGTTCCAGCCCATCCAGGCCGGCCAGGGCCCGGGCTTCGAAGCCCTGCGCATCCACCGCCGGTGCGGCGCGGCGCAGCTGCTCGGCGATGCTGCGCACCACGCCGGCATCGATGAAGTTCTTGAACGGTTCGGCCATGGCGGCAGTATCCCTGGCGCCTGCTGCCAGGCCTCTGTCAGCAGGGCCATCGGCAGGCCTGTCACCGCGGTTTCACCGGCCCGTGCGCCAATCAGGGCCAAACCCAAACCCCGAGGAGATGTTGATGAAGATCCGCCGTTTGAGCGCTGCCTTGGCCCTGGCCCTGGCCGGCCTGTCGACCACCGCCCAGGCCGCCCAGGCCGCCGATTTGCCCATCGTCATCGCCCACCGCGGCGCCAGCGCCTACCTGCCCGAGCACACGCTGGCCGGCTACCAGCTGGCGGTGCAGATGGGCGCCGACTTCATCGAGCCCGACCTGTTTCTCACCGCCGACGGCGTGCTGGTGGCGCGCCACGACCGCAACCTGAATGCCACCACCAATGGCGGCGCGGTCAATGTCGACAGCCTGACGTTCGCCCAGCTGCAGGCGCTGCAGGCACGCTCGCGCGGCGACAACGTCGGCACCGCGGGTTATGCCAAGGCCGGCAATGGCTACTACACGGCGGCCGACAGCTTCCAGGTGCCGTCGTTCAGCCAGGTGCTGGACTACGTCTACGGCCTGTACCAGGCCGACGGCAGCATCGTCGGCATCTACCCCGAGGTGAAGATCGTCAACGGCAACGATGCCTACAACCTGGCCATTGCCGATGCGCTGATCGGCGCGCTGGGCGATGCCAAGTACAACGGCTTCTTCAACGGCCAGCACGGCAATGTGATCCTGCAGTCGTTCAGCGAGACCGTGGTGCGCCATCTGTCGCTGGCCGCGAACAACCCCTTCAATCTGCCGGTGGCCTATCTGGTCACCAACTGCCAGACCGCTGCCGCCAATGCCGCCACCATCGCCGGCATCGCCGATGGCGTGGGCACCAGCATCGCCAGCATGGACGCGGCCTGCGTGGGCACGCTGAAGGCCGCCGGCCTGAAGGTGCATGCCTACACCCTGACCACCGATGCGCTGATGGCGCCGCGCAGCTACGACACCATCCTCGGCTACGGCGTCGACGGCATCTTCACCAACAACCCCGACCTGGGCGTGGCCGCGGTGGCGGCCCTGGCGCCGGTGCCCGAGCCGGCCAGCCTGGCCCTGATGTGCGGCGGCCTGCTGGGCCTGGGTGCCTGGGTGCGGCGCCGCAGCGCCGCCTGAAGAATCCAGAGTGGTGCATCGCGCACCACGGAATTCGATCTCCGGTCCGGCAAGCCCCACAACAGTGCGCCTGACGATGGTGCCATGCGCACCATCGTCAGGCATGCGGCTTGCTTGCTTGTGGTGCATGCGCGGCGAAACGCACCGAGTTGCGGCGCCGTTCCACCACCGACCGAGGAGACTTGTTCCATGGAATCGTTGCAGCAGGGCAGCAATGCCTTGTTCATCCTGCTGGGCGCCATCATGGTGCTGGCCATGCATGCGGGCTTTGCCTTTCTGGAGCTGGGCACGGTGCGCAAGAAGAACCAGGTCAATGCCCTGGTCAAGATCCTGGTCGACTTCGCGGTGTCGACGGTGGTGTATTTCTTCGTCGGCTACACGGTGGCCTATGGCACCAGCTTCTTCGTCGGCGCCGAGCAGCTGGCGGCCAAGAACGGCTACGAGCTGGTCAAGTTCTTCTTCCTGCTGACCTTTGCCGCGGCCATCCCGGCCATCGTCTCGGGCGGCATCGCCGAGCGGGCGCGCTTCGGCCCGCAGCTGATGGCCACCGCGGTGCTGGTGGGCCTGGTCTATCCGCTGTTCGAGGGCGTGGTCTGGAACCAGCGCCTGGGCCTGCAGGCCTGGATCAAGGCCGCCACCGGCGCCGAGTTCCACGACTTCGCCGGCAGCGTGGTGGTGCATGCGGTGGGCGGCTGGATCGCCCTGGCCGCGGTGCTGATGCTGGGCGCGCGCAGCAACCGCTACCGCAAGGATGGGGCGATCAGCGCCCATCCGCCGTCGTCGATCCCGTTCCTGGCGCTGGGCGCCTGGATCCTGGCCGTGGGCTGGTTCGGCTTCAATGTGATGAGCGCGCAGACGGTGGACAAGATCAGCGGCCTGGTGGCGGTGAACTCGCTGATGGCCATGGTCGGCGGCACCCTGGTGGCGGTGTGGATGGGCAGGAACGACCCCGGCTTTGCCTACAACGGCCCGCTGGCCGGCCTGGTGGCGGTGTGTGCCGGCTCGGACGTGATGCACCCGGCCGGCGCCCTGGTGGTGGGCGGCGTGGCCGGCGCCATCTTTGTGAGCCTGTTCACGCTGACGCAGAACCGCTGGAAGATCGACGACGTGCTGGGCGTGTGGCCGCTGCACGGCCTGTGTGGTGCCTGGGGCGGCCTGGCCTGCGGCCTCTTCGGACTGCCGGCGCTCGGCGGCCTGGGCGGCGTGGCGCCGGCGGCGCAGCTGATCGGCACCCTGCTGGGCGTGGCCTGGGCCTTTGGCGGCGGCCTGCTGGTGTATGGCGTGCTGAAGTTGCTGACCGGCCTGCGCCTGTCGGCCGAGGAGGAGTACGAGGGCGCCGACCTGTCCATCCACAAGATCGGCGCCACGCCCGACCGCGAGGTCAGCTGGTGAGTCCGTCGTCCAGCCGCCGGTAGCGCCGTCCCAGCTCGGTCAGCGTGTTCTGCGCGCGGTGCAGGGCGCGCAGCGCCTGCAGCTCGCCGCGGGCATACAGGCCGGCGGCATGGGCCAGCGTGCTGTGGCTGGGCGCCGGCAGGCTTTGCGCCAGGCGCAGCCACAGCGCACGCTGGTGCTCGGCCAGCAGGGCCGCGCCGCTCAGCGCTTCCAGGTGGTCGCAATAGTCCAGCAGGCCCAGCAGCTCGGCCACGGTCAGCGGCGGCAGCTCGAAGCCATAGTGGCGCAGCAGCCGGCGCAGCGCGGCGCGGCCGGCCTCATCCAGCTCCAGGGCCTCGTCCGGCGCCGCCGACCGCGCGCACACGCCCAGGCGGCGCAGCAGCGCGCCCAGCTGCGGGTTCAGATAGTCGGGGCATTCGTCGGCGCAGCGCTGGCGCACGTCGGTCTGCGCTGCCACCAGCACGAAGTTGGGTGCGTCGACCAGCACGAAGTTGGTCATGCCTGGGCCTCCTGATCCTGATCGCGATGTTCGGGATGCGTGGCCAGACTGTGCCAAGCCGCGGCGGCGCTGCCAAGCGCCGGCGGGCGATCCAGGTCAAGCCGCGCTGTCGTCCGCCGCCCCGTGGCGGCCGGCACCGGCGGCAAAACGCGCCGCGCCGGCCACGGCCTCGGCCTGCACGATGGCCTGGCCGGCCGCGCCTTCGCGCTGCAGGGCGGTGGCCAGGTCCCAGTCCCACTGGCTGATGGCGCTGGCCCGGTCGGCCAGCAGGCAGCGCGGCGGAAAGGCCGCCAGCTGCGCCGCCAGCGCCTGGGCCTCGGCCAGTGCGCAGCCGTCGTCGACCACGCGGTTGGCCAGGCCCATGGCCAGGGCCTCGTCGGCAGCGACGGCGCGGCCGGTGAGGATCAGGTCCAGCGCCCGGCCCTGGCCGACGATGCGCGGCAGGCGCACCGTGCCACCGTCGATCAGCGGCACGCCCCAGCGCCGGCAGAACACGCCGAACACCGCCGAGCGTGCGGCCACGCGCAGATCGCACATCAGCGCCAGCTCCAGGCCGCCCGCCACCGCATGGCCCTCGATGGCGGCGATCACCGGCTTGCTGAAGTCCATGCGCGTCGGCCCCATCGGGCCGGGGCCCGAGCCATCGGCCGTGACCTGGTTGCGCCGCGCCGGATCGGCAATCGCCTTCAGGTCGGCGCCGGCGCAGAACTGGCCGCCGGCGCCGCTGAGCACGGCCACGCGCAGCGAGGCATCGGCCTCGAAGCGCTCGAAGGCTGCGCGCAGCGCCTCGGCCGTGGGCCGGTCTACCGCATTGCGCTGCGCCGGCCGGTCCAGCGTGATGGTGGCCACCGGGCCGCAGGTGCTCCAGTGCACGGCTTCGTCAGGGTTCATCGCAGGCCTCGCAGCGGCGGCCGGGATGGCCGCGCCGGCATTGTTCCAGCCCGGCCGCAGCGCCGGCATCACCCAGGCGACGCGGCCGGGCGTCGCTTACCATGGCTGCCACCCTCCGCCATGTGTCGCCGCGACGCCGTTCTGCGCCATGCCCACCTCCGTCCCCCAGGCCCAGCCGGTGCCGGCCCCGCGGGGCAGCCGCATCGAGCGCCGGCTGGCCGGCGCCCATTTCCACGATGCCTGGGCCATGCCCGCGGCCCGGCCCGAGCTGGATGCGCTGGGCCAGTTTCTGCGCGTGGCCCGCAGCACGCCGGGCTGGATCGAGGCGGCGATGGCGTTGCGCAACCGCCTGGTCGGCCTGGTGGGGCTGAAGAACCTGGGCGGCCTGTCGCAGATCGCCGCCGACCGGCCGGCGGCCAGCTACCGGCCCGGCGAGCGCGTGGGCATCTTCACGCTGATCGAGAACGGCGCGGACGAGGCCCTGCTGGGCGACAGCGACAAGCACCTGGACGTGGTGCTGTCGGTGCACCGCCGCGCCGAGGCCGCCGATGCGTCGCAGGTGACCATCACCGTGACCACCGTGGTCCATGTGAAGAACTGGCTGGGCCGGCTGTACATGCTGCCGGTGAAGCCGGCGCACCGCGTCATCGCCCGGCGCATGACCTCGGCCATCGGTCGCCGCTGATGTGGCGCGATCCGCGCTGATCCGGCCGGTGCTGCGCTCCGGTCGGGGGCGGCACGCGCACATGGCATGATAGGTTTTTCACTGCATTCGATGCCGATGCCGATGCCGATGCCGATGCCGATGCCGATGCCGATGCCGATGACCATGCATGCCATCTTCTCTCGGGCCGTGGTGCTCGCCAGCTGCTGTGCCATGCTGGGCTGCACCACGGTGGCCCAGCTGACGCCGCCGCCCGAGGGCCTGCAGCAGCTGCCGCTGAAGCTGTCCGACACCGTCGACCTGAAGCTGAAGTCGGGCGAGACCAAGCGCCTGACCCTGACCCGCATCGACACCGACCGGCTGGCCGGCACCGAGGCCGGCAGCAACCAGCCGGTGCAGGTGGCGGCACAGGACATCGCCTCGGTCGAGCAGCAGCGCATCGACGGGGTGCGCACCACGCTGCTGGTGCTGGCCATCGTGCTGCTGGTGGCTGCGGCGGTGCAGTCGGCGGCCAAGGGCGTGGCCGAGAGCGTGGGCCGCCTCGCCGGCAGCTGAGGGCCTGCTAAGCTGCCCGGCGTCCGCAGCCCCCGACCCGTCTCACGCCATGTTCACCGGCATCGTCCAAGCCATCGCCAGCGTCGCCCGCATCATCGACAAGCCCGGCCTGCGCAGCTTCACGCTGCGCTTTCCCGACGGCTTCAGCGAGGGCCTGGCCGTGGGCGCCAGCGTCTCCACCGACGGCGTGTGCCTGACCGTGACGCGGGTGCTGCAGCCGTCCGAGGGCCTGGGCGAGGCGGCCGAGTTCGACGTCATGCAGCAAAGCCTGGCGCTGACCACGCTGGGCGGCCTGGTCGAGGGCAGCCGCGTCAATGTGGAGCGCGCGGCCCGGGAGGGTGCCGAGGTCGGCGGCCATGTGCTGTCGGGCCATGTGGACTGCCTGGGCACGCTGCTGCAGATCCGCCGGCCCGAGAACAACCATGTGCTGCGCATCGCCGTGCCCGAGGCGCACCGGCGCTATGTGTTCGCCAAGGGCTACATCGCCGTCAACGGTGCCAGCCTGACCATGGCGGAGGTCGACCGGCGCGAGGGCTGGTTCGAGGTCTGGCTGATCCCCGAGACGCTGCGCATGACCACCTTCGGCGACAAGGCCGAAGGCGCGGCGCTGAACCTGGAGATCGACCGCGCCACCCAGGTGGTGGTCGATACCGTGCGCGATGCGCTGGACGAGCGCCTGGGCCCGCTGCTGCCGGCGCTGCAGGCCGTGCTGGCCCAGCAGGGCCGCAGCCTGGACGACCTGGGCGCGGCGGTGGTGCTGCCGCCGCGCTGAAGCCGCTCAGATCACCGCCTGCTCGACGAAGCGCCGCCCGCTGGCGATGCGCTCGGCACCCAGCTGCGACAGGTCCAGGCTGGCCCAGCGGCCTTGCAGCAGCCATTCGGCGATGCCACGGCCGGCGGCCGGCGCATGCTGCAGGCCATGGCCCGAGAAGCCGCAGGCCAGCAGCAGGTTGGCGCAGTGCGGATGCGGGCCGATCAACGCATTGTGGTCGGCCGGATGCACCTCGTACCAGCCGTCCCAGGCGCTGGCCACGCGCAGCGCCTCGAAGGCCGGCACGCGCGCCGCCAGGGCCGGCCAGAGGCGCTCCTCGAACTGCTGCAGCGCCGGCTGGTCGAGCTGCGGACGCTCGGTGTCGTCGTCCGGGTCGGCATCGCCCGCGCCGGGCGACCAGCCGGCGATGAAGCCCGCGCCTTCGCTGCGCCACCACACGCCGCCGGCATCCACCACCAGCGGCGTCGGGCCGGGGATGGGCGTGGGACAGCGCAGCGAAAACACCGTGCGGTGCCGCGCCACCACCGGCACCTCCAGCCCCAGGCGCCGGCCCACGGCACCCGACCAGGCACCGGCGGCCAGCACCACCGCATCGGCCTCGATGCGGCGGCCGTCGTCGAGCAGCAGGGCCTGCAGCCTGGCGCCCTGGCGTTGTGCGGCGGCCACGCGGCCATCGACCCAGCGGGCGCCGTGGTGGCGTGCCGCCCGGCCCAGGGCGCGGGCAAAAGCCTCGCCGTCGAACCAGCCTTCGCCGGCCCGATCGCTGCAGCGGCCCAGGCTGGCCAGCTGCACATCGCCGCAGCTCAGCCAGGGCAGGGCGCTGGCCAGCTCGGCCGGCGGCAGCAGGTCGACGGTCGCGCCGGCGGCGGCCTGCAGCGCATGGTTGTTGCGCAGGGTCTGCGCACCGGCGGCACTGCCGGCCAGGAACAGATAGCCCGAGCGCACCAGGCCCAGGTCCGGCACCTGGCCGTCCACCGCCAGCCAGGGGCCCGGATCACTGAGCACCTGCCAGCCAAAGCGCGACATCTGCACATTGACGGCGTTGCTGAACTGCTGGCGGATCGACGCTGCCGAGCGCGCCGACGAGGCCAGGCGCAGGCCGGCATCGGGCTCGATGACCTGCACCTGCACCGCATCGCCGCCCAGGCGCCTGAGGAACAGCGCGCAGGCCGCGCCGACGGCGCCGCCGCCGATGATGGCCACGCGCAATGGGCGCATGCTCAGATCAGCGCGGCCAGGGCCGGGTGCTCGTGCCGCAGCCAGCCGGCCAGCGCGGCATCGCCGGCCGCGGCGTCCATCAGCCGGAAGTCGCTGAACTCGAAGCCCGGGGCCACCAGGCAGGCGGCGAGGCTGAATTCGCCTTCGGTCTGCGCCGCCTGCCACAGCCCGGCGGCCACCGTGGCCTGCGGGCGCAGTGCCCCACCCACCGGGCCCAGGCGGGTGGTCCAGGCCCGGCAGGACGGGCCGTCGATCTGGTGCAGCGCAATCGGCGCGCCCTCCAGGTGGATCCAGGCCTCGTCCGAGCGCACCACATGCCAGCGGCTCACGGCGCCGGCCGGCAGCAGGAAGTAGATCGAGGTCAGGGCCGCGCGCTGGCCACGGCCGTCGTCGGGGGTCACGGGGTGCGCGGCGCGGTGCACCTCGGCATAGAAGCCGCCCTCGGGATGGGGCTGCAGGGCAAGTTGGTCGATCAGCTCTTGGGCACGCGGTGTCATGGCCGCAGTGTGCCGCAGCCGATGCCGGGCTCAGCCGTTGAGCAGCAGATGCCGGCCCAGCGCATGCCAGGCGCGCAGCAGCAGCGGATCGGTCATCACATTGGCCGGCAGCGGATGCGAGGCGAAGCGGGCGATGACCATCTCGGCCAGTGGGTCGATGTACAGCGTCTGGCCGTGCACGCCGCGGGCCATGAAGGCGCCGTGCGGGTTGTGCGTGACCCACCACATGGCGCGATAGGTCCAGCCGCGCAGCAGCGGCTGGCGGGCGCGGGCAAAGGTCTCGGGGCAGCCACCGGCGCGCAGCCGCGCCACCAGGGCCGCCGGCAGCACCTGGCGGGGGCCGACCGCGCCATCGCAGCGCAGCAGCTCGCCAAAGCGCGCCAGGTCGCGCAGCGTGCAGCCCAGGCCGCCGCCGCCAAAGGCCGTGCCCTGGCCGTCGACGCTGAAGAAGGCATCGGCCTCGGCGCCCATCGGCTGCCACAGCCGCTGCGACATCAGGCTGGGCAGGTCCTGGCCGCTGATGCGCCGCAGCAGCAGGGCCAGGGCGTCGGCATTGACGGTGCGGTAGCCGAAGCTGTGGCCATGGCTGGCGCCGGCCAGCGGGCCGACGCTGCGCACAAAGGCATCGAAGCCCTCGGGCCCCTGCCAGCCGGCCGGCCGCGGCAGCAGGCCGCCGGCCTGGGCATGGCGCCAGATGCCGGCATCGGGGTCGGTGTAGTCCTCGGCATAGTCCAGCGCCGTGCTCATGTCCAGCAGCTGGTCCACCGTGGCGCCGGCAAAGCCGCTGCCGGCCAGCTCGGGCAGGTAGTGGGTGAGCGGGCGCTGCGCGTCCAGCGTGCCGTCCAGCAGGGCCAGCAGGCCCAGCGTGCCGACCAGGCTCTTGGTCACCGACATCGCCGCATGGCGGCCGGCCGGGCCGTCGGGGGCCAGGCCGCCCAGGTAGCGCTCGTGCACGATGCGGCCGCGGTGCAGCACCAGGATGCCGTCGGTGTAGGACTGGGCGATGGCCTCGCCGAAGCGGCGCGTCGCGCGGCTGGCGACCGGGGTGAATTCCAGGTCGTCGAGGTCGCCGCGCGGCGCCAGCGGCAGCGCGGTCGCCGGGCCCGCGCCACGTGGCACGGCCTGGGTGGGCAGCAGGCGGTCGAGGTGGCAGAAGCTCCAGCGCAGCTGTGGAAACAGATAGGCGCTGCCGTCGTCCCAGCGGATCCGGCGCTCGGGCCGCGGCGGCTGGCCCTGCATCCAGCCCAGGCGCTGCGGGCAGCTGTGCTCGGCATCGGGCAGGCTCAGCGTGCGCAGCAGGGCGGCGGGGGCGTTCATGGTCAGGGGCGCGTGGGGGGTTCCCCCTGTTGTCGGCCGCCGCGCCGGCCGCTGAAGCCTCAGCGTCCGTGGAAAAGCGGGGGCCTTTTTGCCGCCAGCGCCGCCTGACCTTCGCGCAGGTCTTCGCTGGCCGCGCACAAGGCCTCGCGCTCGCGCAGCGCGCCCAGGTGGTATTCGCCGCGGGCGATCTCGTTCAGCGAGGTCTTCATGCCGCGCAGGGCCAGCGGCGCGCCGGCGCACAGCGCGGCGGCGATCTGCTCGACCTCGGCATCCAGCTGGCCCGGCGGCACGCAGCGGTCCAGCCAGCCGAGTGCCAGCAGCTCGGCGGCCGGCAGGTCCTCGGCCAGCAGGAACAGCCGCTTGGCCGCCTGCAGGCCCAGGCGGGCGACGCAGCGGCGCAGGCCGCTGGCGTAGTAGTGCAGGCCGATGCGCGCGGCCGGCATGCGCAGCAGCATGCCCTGCGGGCCGACGCGGAAATCGCAGGCCAGGGCCAGGTCGGTGGCGCCGCCATAGACGCTGCCGTTGAGCCGGCAGATGGTGGGCACCGGCAGGGCCTCCAGCGCGTCCACCGTCTGCTCGAACAGCCGCGGCCCGCTGCTGGCGGCCTGGGGCGCGCTGGCCGTGGACTCCAGCGCCCCCAGGTCGAAGCCCGAGCAGAAGCTCTTGCCCTGGCCGGTGAGCACCACCACGCGCAGCTCGGGCAGGGCGGCCAGCGTGGCGCAGTGCTGCTGCAGCACCAGCAGGTCCTCGACCTGCAGCCGGTTGTGGTGCTCCGGGCGGTTGAGGGTGAGGGTGGCGCGCTGGCCGTGCACGGCCAGCCGCGGGGGGCCGGGATCGTTGGCGGGTGTCATGCCGGCCATGGTAGCCCTGGCACCGGAGCTTTCCCGGGGCAGTGCGCCGGCGCCGGCCCCGCACAATGCCCCGATGAGCGCCGCCCGTTCCCCGACCCCGCCCCAGCCGGATTCGCGCCAAGCCTGGCTGCGCCTGGCCGTGACCCTGCTGCTGATGACCATCGGCTCGGCCGGCATGTACGTGGTGGCGGTGACGCTGCCGGCGGTGCAGGCCGAGTTTGGCGTGGCCCGCGCCGATGCCTCGCTGCCCTACACCCTGCTGACCGTGGGCTTCGGCCTGGGTGGCCTGCTGATGGGCCGGCTGGCCGACCGCCACGGCATCGTGCCGGTGGTGCTGATCGGTGCCACCAGCCTGGGCCTGGGCTACCTGGCCAGCGCCTGGTCGGGCAGTATCGGCCAGTTTGCGCTGATCCAGGGCCTGCTGATCGGCGCCCTGGGCAGCGCCACCACCTTTGCGCCGCTGGTCGCCGACACCTCGCTGTGGTTCGTCAAGCGGCGCGGCATCGCGGTGGCGGTGTGCGCCAGCGGCAACTATGTGGCTGGCACGCTCTGGCCGCCGGTGGTGCAGCACTTCACCGAGACCGTGGGCTGGCGCCAGACCTATCTGGGCCTGGCGCTGTTCAGCTTTGTCAGCATGGCGGCGCTGGCCGGCTTCATGCGCGGGCGGGCGCCGGCGCTGGCGGCGCAGCAGGTGGCCGCCGGTGCGCCATCGCCGGCCGCGGCGCAGGCCCCGGCCGTGCCACGCCCCTTCGGCCTGTCGCTGGGCCAGGCCCATGCCCTGCTGTGCGTGGCCGGCACCGCCTGCTGCGTGGCCATGGCCATGCCCCAGGTGCACATCGTGGCCTATTGCGGCGACCTGGGCTATGGCGCGGCGCGTGGCGCCGAGATGCTGAGCCTGATGCTGTTCACCGGCATCATCAGCCGGCTGGCCTTCGGCTTCATCAGCGACCACATCGGCGGCGTGCGCACCCTGGTGCTCAGCTCGGCGCTGCAGGGCCTGGCCCTGCTGCTGTTCATCCCCTTCGACGGCCTGGCCTCGCTGTACCTGGTGTCGGCGCTGTTCGGCCTGTTCCAGGGCGGCATCGTGCCCAGCTACGCCATCATCGTGCGCGAGCATTTCCCGGCCAGCCAGGCCGGTGCGCGCGTGGGCTCGGTGATCATGTTCACGCTGTTCGGCATGGCCCTGGGCGGCTGGATGAGCGGCAAGGTGTTCGACCTGACCGGCAGCTACCACGCCGCCTTCGTCAACGGCGTGGCCTGGAACCTGCTGAACCTGGGCATTGCGCTGTTCCTGCTGTGGCGCGTGGGCGGCTGGCGCGGCCCGGGCCGGCCGTCGCGGCGCATCAGCGCCGCTGCGAACCCAGCGGCGTGACGATCTCGAAGCCCGGCGAGAAGGTGTCGAGCATGCCCATCAGCCGGCCCAGCGCCGTCACATTGCCGTCGATGCGCGCGTCGCCGCTGGCCAGCGCGGCGGCAAAGCTGCGCCGCTGCAGGCTGATGTCGTCGAGCACGGCCTTGCTCAGCGTGATGTGGGCATCGGCGGCCGGGTCGTGCTCGCCCATCACATGGCTGAGCACGCTGTTTTCGAGGTTCAGCACGGCCTTCTGGTTGAGGTCGGTGAAGCTCCAGTTGACCACCAGGCGCTGGCCGGCGGCCTTGTCGGGATTCAGGCGCACGCCCAGGTAATCGAAGAACAGGTCCAGCGGGATGGCGCGCACCACGTCGGCGCTGCCGGTGGCCACCGCCGGCCCGGCCGGCAGGCCCTGGCGCAGCTCCTGTGCGCCCATCAGATAGGCATTGCGCCACACGCCCGACTCGGCCTGGTAGCCCAGCTGCTCCAGCGCATCGGCGGCCAGCTGGCGCGCGCCCTCGTGGGCCGGATCGGCAAACACCGCCTGCATCGCCACCTCGGCCACCCAGCGGTAGTCGCCCTTGGCAAAGTCTTCTCGGGCGCGGGCCAGCAAGGCCTCGCTGCCGCCCATGTAGCGCACAGTGCGTTGCGCGGCCTCGGCCTGGGGCAGCGGGTTCAGATGGGCCGGGTTGGCGTCGTACCAGCCCAGGTACTTCTGGTACACGGCCTTGGCGTTGTGGCTGACCGTGCCGTAGTAGCCGCGGGCAAACCATTCGCTGGCCAGGCTGGGCGGCAGGGCCAGGCGCTCGGCGATCTCGCGCGGCTTGTGGCCGTGGTTGAGCAGGCGCACGGTCTGGTCGTGGATGTACTGGTACAGGTCGCGCTGCTTGCGCAGCATGCTGTCGATGCGCGGCGTGCCCCAGGTGGGCCAGTGGTGCTGGGCGATCAGCACCTCGGCACGCGGCGCAAAGCGCCGGCGCATCTGCTCGATGTACTTGGACCAGCCCAGCGCGTCGCGGATCTCGGCGCCGCGCAGCGTGTAGATGTTGTGCAGGTTGTGGGTCACGTTCTCGGCGGCATTGAGCAGCCTGAACTGCGGAAAGTACAGGTTCATCTCCGACGGCGCCTCGGTGCCCGGCGTCAGCTGGATGTCGATCTGCACGCCGTCGATCAGGCGCTGGTCGAGGTCGCGCTCGACCACGTCGGTGGGCGCGATCAGCGTGATGCTGCCGCGCGGGATCATGCGGCCCAGGCCGCTGTCGACCTGGCCGCGCGGCCCGGGCGGCAGAAAGGCGCCGAACTGGTACTGCGCCCGCCGTGACATGGCATTGCCGGCGATGACGTTTTCGCTCACCGCATGCTCGATGAAGCCACGCGGCGCGACGATGGCCACGCGGCCGGCCTTCACCTCGGCCTCGTCGACCACGCCGCGCACGCCGCCGAAATGGTCCACATGGCTGTGGCTGTAGATCACCGCCTTCACCGGCCAGGCCGCCTGCTGCGGCCGATTGGCGCGGTACAGGGCCAGCGCGGCGCGCGCGGTCTCGGCGGTGGTCAGCGGGTCGATCAGGATCAAGCCGCTGTCGCCCTCGACGATGGTCATGTTCGACACATCCATGGAACGCACCTGGTACACCCGCTCGGTGACCTTGAACAGGCCGTGCAGCTGGTTCAGCCGCGCCTGGCGCCACAGGCTGGGATTGACGGTGTCGGGCGCCTGCTCCTGGGCATCGATGAAGGCATGGCCCTGCAGGCTGTAGACCAGGCGGCCGTCGGCGGCGCGCACCTCGGCATGGGGCAGGCTGGCGATGAAGCCGCGGCGCGCATCCTCGAAGTCGGCCACATCGGCCGGGCCGCCAAAGGGCAGGGCCTGGCGCTGCGCCTGCTGGGCGGCCAGCGTGGCCGGCTCGGCCGGCTTGGGGCCGGACTGGGCCAGGCCCAGCATGGGCAGACCCACCAGCATCAGCGCCAGCGCGGTGCGGCGCAACAGGAAAACCTCGGACATGAGCGACTCCAGCGGACGGGAACAACGGGGAAGGGCCAGGCTTGGATGCCAGCGGCCATCTTCGCCGCGGCAGGCCGGGCGACGGATCGGGATAGCCCCGGGGGAGCGGGCACAATCCTTGCCCCATGACAGGGAGAACCAGGACAGAGGGCCGGGGCCTGAGGCTGGGCAGGGTCGGCATGGCCACGCTGGCGCTGCTGTGCGCGGCCGCTGCGGCGCTGGCCCAGGGCACGGCGGCCGGCCGTGCCGAGCCGGCCGACAGCGCGGTCCAGGCCCAGCGCCTGGCCCCGGGCGAGCGCATCGTGCTCAGCGGCCGGCTCGACCATCCGGCCTGGCAGCGGGCGCCGCTGTTCGAGCGCTTCACCGGAAAGGCGCCGGTGGTCGGCGCCACGCCCAGCCACCGCACCGAGCTGCGCGTGCTGTTCGACGACGAGGCGCTGTACGTGGGCGTGCGCGCCCACGATCCCGAGCCGCAGCGCATCCGCGCGCCGCTGGTGCGGCACGACGGCGTCAACCGCACCCAGGACTTCGTGGTCGTCTACCTCGACGCCATCGGCGCGCGCCAGTCGGCGCAGTTCTTCCGCATCAATGCCGCCGGCAGCCTGGCCGACGGCATGCACACGGCCAGCGACGACAGCGAGGACTTCGCGCCCGATTTCGACTGGGACGGCGCCGCCGCCCGCGACGCCCAAGGCTGGACCGCGGTGCTGCGCATCCCGTTCGCCTCGCTGCGCTTCACCCGCGAGCAGGGACCGGCGCGGCCCTGGCGCTTCATGCTCGGCCGGCGCATCCCGCGCGAGCAGTTCATGCTCGACACCTCGGTGCCGATCCCGCAGGACGCGCCCAGCTTCATCGCCACGCTGCAGCCGCTGCTGGGCGTGCAGCTGCCCGAGCGCCACCAGTTCTTCACGCTGCGCCCCAGCCTGACGCTGCGCCGCCAGAACGAGGCCCCGGCCGGCGCAGCGCGGCGCGGCAGCACCGACTGGGAGGCCACGCTGGACCTGAAATGGCGGCCGCTGCCCGAAACGGTGGTGGATGCCACGCTGAACCCCGACTTCTCGCAGGTGGCGCTGGACGTGCCGCAGCTGGCCGGCAATACGCGCTTTGCGCTGTCGTTCCCCGAGAAGCGGCCGTTTTTCTTCGAGAGCAGCGACCTGCTGCGCACGCCCACCGAGGCGCTGTACACGCGCAGCTTCACCGAGCCGCGCTGGGGCCTGCGCGCCACCTGGCGCGGCGCGCGCCTGGCCGGCAGTGCCTTTGCGATCGACGACCGCGGCGGCGGCTTTGTGCTGCTGCCCGGCGCCCATGGCACCGGCGTGGCCGAGCAGCCGGCCTCGCGCGCCGTGGCCGCGCGGCTGCGCCTGGGCTCGGCCGATGGCGATCTGCAATGGGGCGGCCTGGCCGTGGCCCGCGACTATGAGCAGGGCCGCGGCCACAACCGCGTCGCCGGGCCCGATGCGGCCTGGCAGATCGACGAGGTGTGGCGGCTGCGTGCCCAGTGGCTGGGCTCGGACACCACGGCCCACGACGACGGCCACGGCGGCCTGGCCGCCGGGCCGTCGCGCAGCGGACGGCGTGCGCTGCTGCGCCTGGCCGCCCAGTCCGACCGCCGCGAAGGCCATCTGGAGGTGGACGAGCTGAGCCAGGGCTTCCGTCACGACACCGGCTTCGTCAACCAGACCGGCGTGCGCCACTGGGATGGCCGCGTCGCCCAGGGCTGGGGTGGCCTGGGCCCGTTCAACGAGTTCTGGATCAACCTCGAAGGCCGCATCAGCCATGGTCTGGCCGACCGCGCCCTGGTGTCGCGCTCGCTGAGCCCGGGCCTGTGGGTCACCGGTGCGCACAACCTCGAAGCCTGGGCCTACTGGCATGGCGGCGAGGCGGTGCGGCCCGAGCCCGGCGCGGCCCTGCTGCGGCCGCGCTTCTGGCGCCTGGGCGCGGTGTTCACGCCGGCGCCGTGGGCGCCGCTGCTGGAGGTCGAGGCCGACATCGGCCGCCTGGCCGACATGCAGGCCCAGGCCGTGCGCCCCGGTGCCAGCACCACGCTGAAGCTGGCCATGCGCCCGCTGCCGCGGCTGGAGCTGGAGCCCAGCCTGTCGGCCGCCTGGCTGGAGCAGGGCGGCCGGCGCAGCTACCGCGAGAGCGCCGGCCAGCTGCTGGCCGTGTGGCATTTCGACGCCCAGCAGACGCTGCGTGCCATCCTGCAGCGCAGCTCGCTGGACCGCCGCGCCGAGCCCGGCCTGGCCGCCGAGCGCGACCGCGGCAGCACCGGCTCGCTGACCTGGGCCTGGCGGCGCTCGGCCGGCACCGTGCTCTACGTCGGCGCCAGCCGCAGCCGCCAGGGCCTGGCCGACCGCGGCGGCCTCTCGCGTGGCAACGAGGCCTTCATCAAGCTGCAGGTCGACGCCCACGAGGTCGGCCTGTTCTGACGCTTTTGTCAGCGACTTGCCGGAATGCCGTGGCACCATGCCGGCCAGCCGCGGCCGATCCGGTGCGCGGGCCCCGTCCACCCGAAAGCCCAAGGAGCACGCGATGATCAAGTCCGGCATCGACCAGCAGGCGCTGATCGACCTGTTCGCCAACGCCAGCGCCAAGCAGACCGCCCAGCTGCGCCAGGCGGTGCACGACGCCACCGTGCAGGCCTTGCAGGGGCGCGAGCTGAGCCTGAAGAACATCCGCAAGGTCATCGATACCGTGACCCAGGCCGCCAGCACGGGCGCGGCGCAGAACGCCGCCGCCCCGGCCCAGGTGGAGAAGATGCTGGACACCGCGGTGTCCGGCATGGATGACGCGCTGCTGAAGGCGGTGGAAGCCAACCGCGTGGCGCTGCAGCAGTTCGTGGCCCGTGGCGTGGATCTGCGCGACGGCCAGCTGGCCAAGGCCCTGGCCGACCTGGAGAAGATGGAAGACACGCTGCTGGCCCAGGTCAAGAAGGCCAGCGCCGGCGCCGGCGAGGCCCTGGCCGGGCCCTGGCAGCAGGTGCTGGAGAAGTTTGGCGCAGCCGGCACGCAGAGTGGCGCCCAGGCGGCCCAGGTCAGCGCCCAGCTGGAAGCGCAGTTCGCCCAGGCCCAGACCGCGCTGCGCGAAAGCCGCGCCGCCGGCCTGAAGGCCGCCCAGGCCCTGGCCGACAGCTACACGGCCCTGGTCAGCGGCGTGCTGATCGGGCTGTCGGATGCGCTGCGCCAGGGCGCGCCGGCCGCCGAGGCCGAGGCCCCGAAGGCCGCGCGCAAGCGCTGATCGATCACGGCGCGGCGGCATGGACGACCTGAGCTTCTTCTGGCACGACTACGAGACCTTCGGCCGCGTGCCGCGACGCGACCGGCCGGCGCAGTTTGCCGGCCTGCGCACCGATGCCGAGCTGAACGAGATCGGTGCGCCGCTGGAGCTGCACTGCCAGCCGCCGCTGGACCTGCTGCCCGATCCGGAGAGCTGCCTGCTCACCGGCATCACGCCGCAGCGCTGCGCCGAGCTGGGCGTGCCCGAGCGTGAGTTTGCCGCCCAGATCCATGCCGCCCTGGCCCAGCCTGGCACCGTGGGCGTGGGCTACAACAGCATCCGCTTCGACGACGAGGTCACGCGCCATTTGTTCTGGCGCAACCTGATCGATCCCTATGGCCGCGAGTGGCAGAACGGCTGCGGCCGCTGGGACCTGCTGGACACCGTGCGCTGCGCCTGGGCGCTGCGGCCCGAGGGCGTCGAGTGGCCGTTCCACGACGACGGCCGGCCCAGCTTCAAGCTCGAACACCTCACCGCCGCCAACGGCCTGGCCCACGACAGCGCCCACGATGCGCTGAGCGATGTGCGCGCCACCGTGGCGCTGGCGCGGCTGATCCGCCAGCGCCAGCCGCGGCTGTGGGACTTTTGCCTGAAGCTGCGCCGCAAGGATGCGGTGTGGGCCGAGATCGGCCAGGGGCGGCCCTTCCTGCACCTGTCGGGCATGTACCCGGTGGAGCGCGGCTGCCTGGCCCTGGTGTGGCCGGTGGCGCCGCATCCGACCAACAAGAACGAGCTGATCGTCTGGGACCTTGCCCACGATCCGGCCGAGCTGCTGGAGCTGGACGCCGACACGCTGCGCCTGCGCCTGTTCAGCAAGGCCGAGGCCCTGCCCGAGGGCATGGCGCGGCTGCCGGTGAAGACCATCCACATCAACAAGAGCCCGGTGGTCATCGGCAACCTGAAGACCCTGCCGCCGGCGCGCGCCGCGCACTGGCAGCTGGATCTGGACGCCGGCCTGCAGCGTGCCGCCTGGGCGCGCGAGCATGCGGCCGAGCTGGCCGGGCGGCCCTGGGCCCAGGTGTTTGCACGCGAGCCCGGGCCCACGCCCGATGTCGACGAAGACCTGTACGGCGGCTTCGTCGGCCCGGCCGACCGGCGCACGCTGGAGCGGCTGCGCACGCTGGACGGCGCGGCCCTGGCGGCCAAGCGGCCGGCCTTCGAGGACAGCCGGCTGGACGAGCTGCTGCTGCGCTACCGCGCCCGCCACTGGCCGCAGCAGCTGGAGGCCGAGGAGCGTGAGCGCTGGCTGGCGCATTGCCGCGAGCGATTGCTGCACGGCGCCGGCGGCGCGCTGAGCCTGGCCCAGTTCATGGAGCGCATCGACCAGCTGGGCGAGGCCGCCGAGGACGAGCGCAACCAGGACATCCTGGGCCAGCTCTACGACTGGGCCGAGGCCATCGCCCCCGAGCACGGCTGATCAATCGGCCAGCACCACCCGGTTGCGGCCGGCGGCCTTGGCCGCATACAGCGCCTGGTCGGCGGCGCGGGCCGCGGCGTCCAGGTCGTCCAGGCGCTCGGTCAGCGGCGACACGCCGATGCTCACCGTGCAGTGCAGCGTCGCGCCCTCGGCCTGCAGCGGCAGCGCCGCCACCGCGGCGCGCAGCCGCTCGGCCAGGGCCGCGGCCTGGGCGCGCTCGGGCGTGGCGCAGACCACCAGGAACTCCTCACCGCCCACCCGCGCCACCAGGTCGTGGCCGCGCAGATGGGCGGCCAGGGCATCGGCCACCGCGCGCAGCACCTGGTCGCCGGCGCCATGGCCATGCTGGTCGTTGATGCGCTTGAAGTGGTCGATGTCCACCGCCAGCAGCACCAGCGGCGGCGCATGGCGCAGCGCAAAGTGGCGGCGCAGCGCATCGTCCAGGCCATGGCGGTTCAGCGCCCGCGTCAGCGCGTCGCGGGCCGCCAGGTCGGCCAGCTCGCGGGTGATGCGCTCGAACACCAGCCACAGCAGGCTCACGCCCAGCAGCACCGCCACCAGCGACGAATAGCCGTAGTACACGCTGACCAGCAGGCCGTCGTACAAATGGTCCAGGCCGTGTTCCAGGCCACGGTGCAGGCCGCTGCCGGCGATCTGCAGCGTGCGCAGCAGGGTCAGCAGGGCCAGGCCGCCGACCTGCAGCGCCAGCAGGGTCAGCGGTGCGCGGGCGCCCGGCGGCTGGCGGCCCAGCTCGCGCAGCGCCGCGGCGGTGAGCACGGCATAGGCCAGGGTCAGCGAGGCATTCAGCAGCACATGCCGGCCCCACAGGCCCCAGCTGTGCAGGGCCAGCGCCGCGGCGGCGGCAAAGGCCGCCAGCAGGCCCAGGGCCAGCCGGCGCGGCAGCACGCGCCGGCCGCAGAACTGGCGCAGGCCCTGGGCATAGAGCACGGTGGCCGACAGCATGGCGGTGTCCAGCAGCACGCGGCCGGCGCTGCTGGTGGCCAGCCCGGGCAGCAGCCGCGCCAGATAGGCGCCGCCGAACAGCAGGCCGGCCACGCCCCAGTAGCCCAGGCCCTGGCCGGGCCGGCGCGTGCCGATGGCCAGCATCAGCGCGCCCGAGGCCGCCAGGTGCAGGCCCATCACCGCGATCACCAGGCTGGGGTCCATGGCGGCGGGCGCGGCGTTGGTTTCAGGGGATCAGTTCAAACAGGGCCGAGCCGTCGCCCTGGTCCTTGACCAGGCGGATCTGCGGATAACGCGGCAGGTGGGCCACGGCACCCGCGCCGCTGGCAAAGCGCAGCTTGATGCCCGGCACCGGCTGCAGGCGCCAGTTGCCATCGGCGCTGGGGTCGATGCGGCCGCCCTCGCGCAGGTACTGGGCCAGCGCCTCGCGGTTCTCGTCGGGCGAGTCCAGCACGATCTGCCGGCCGTCCAGGCCCGGGAAGCCGCCGCCGCCGGCGGCGCGGTAGTTGTTGGTGACGACGATGAACTGCGCGTCGTCGCGCAGCGGCTGGCCCTGGTGGCGCAGGTCGACGATGCGCCGTGCCTGCGGCGCCACCAGCTTGCCTTCTTCGCTGTAGCGCGCCGGCTGGGTCACGTCGATGCGGTAGCTGAGGCCGTCGATCATGTCGAAGTTGTAGGAGCGGTAGCGCTCGTTGATCAGCGCCTGCTCGGCCGGGCCGGCCGGATCGATGCGGTTGAACTGGCCGGCCGACATCTCCAGCCATTCGCGCACGCCGGCGCCGCTGAGCTTCACCGCCTTCAGCGTATTCGGATAGATGTAGAGGTCGGCGATGGTGCGGATGGCCAGCGTGCCCACCGGGATGTCGGTGTAGTAGGTCCAGCCCATGCGCCCGCCGCTCTTGAACGGCGCCGCCGCCGACAGCAGCGGCAGCTTCTCGTACTCGGTGCCGGCCAGCGCCCGCTTGGCATAGGCCAGCTGGGCCTGCGAGACGATCTGCACGCTGGGGTCGTCGGCCACCTGGGCAAAGTAGCTGGTGATTGGCGCCGTGGTCTCGGCCACCTTGCCGCGCACATAGTCCAGCGTGCCGGCATGCTCGGCGGCGATCAGCGGCGCGATGGCCGGATCGGGCTCGACCAGGGGCTTGCGCGTGGCGCGGTCGCGGATGGGCCGGATCTGCGCGCGGCTGTCCTTCACGACCCAGCGGCCGCTGGCGTTGTCCAGCACCAGGTCGATCTGGCCCAGGTGGTCGCCCCAGCGGCCGGGCATCACTGCGGCCACGCCGTTGATGGTGCCGCGCGCCAGATCCACCTTGGGATAGGACGCATAGAAGCTGCCGGGAAACTCGCCATGCGAATGGCCGAACAGGATGGCATCGATGCCCGCCACCTCGGCCAGCCGGGCCACCGAGTTCTCGGCGAAGCGCGGCGTCTCCCCGCGCTCGAAGCCCGAGTGCGGAATCGCCACCACCAGGTCGGCGCCCTTGGCGCGCATCTCCGGCACGTAGCGGCGCGCCGTTTCCAGCATGTCCTGCACGGTCAGCCTGCCCACCAGGTTGGCGCGGTCCCAGACCAGGATCTGCGGCGGCACGAAGCCGATCACGCCGATCTTCAGCGTCAGCGGCGCGCCGGTCTCGTCGGCGAAGCGCCGCTCCAGGATCACATAGGGCGTGAAGGCCGGCTTGTCGTTGGCGATGTTGCCGTCGCCGTCGTCCAGCGTGACATTGGCGCTGACATACGGAAAGGCCGCGCCGGCAATCGCCTGGCGCAGGAACGGCAGGCCGTAGTTGAACTCGTGGTTGCCGATGTTGGCCGCGTCCACGCCCAGCGCATTGAGCACCTTGTAGGCCGGGTGCACGGCGCCGGCGGCCAGCGGCTTGACGCGGGCCACATAGTCGCCCAGCGGCGAGCCCTGCAGCAGGTCGCCGTTGTCGAACAGCAGGCTGTTTTTCGCCTCGGCGCGCGCGGCCTTGATCAGCGTGGCCGTGCGCGCCAGGCCGTATTCGTCGGTGGGCTTGTCCTGGTAGTAGTCCCAGGCCAGCAGGTTCATGTGCAGGTCGGTGGTCTCCAGGATGCGCAGCTTCAGCTCGGCGGCCTGGGCCGGCGGGGCGCTGATCGCGGCCATGGCGGCCAGGGTGGCCAGCAGCAGGCGGGCCAGGGTGCGGGACGGGGTCGGGGCAGAGACGGGCATGGCGGCAAGCGTAGCAGGCGGCCATGGCCGCGGCCTCCGGGCGGGCTGAAACAGCAAGGCCCGCCGGGTTGCCCCGGCGGGCCTTGCTCATTCAGGCGGGAGCGCGCTGGCTCAGACCGTCACGCCCTTGGCCGTCTCCGCATATTCCTCGATCTGGTCGAAGTTCATGTAGCGGTACACGCTGGCGGCATCCTTGTTGATGATGCCCATCTCGGCCTGGTACTCGGCCACCGTCGGCAGCTTGCCCAGCTTGGAGGCGATGGCCGCCAGTTCGGCCGAGGCCAGGAACACATTGGTGTTCTTGCCCAGGCGGTTGGGGAAGTTGCGCGTGCTGGTGGAGACCACGGTGGCGCCTTCGCGCACCTGGGCCTGGTTGCCCATGCACAGGCTGCAGCCGGGCATCTCGGTGCGTGCACCGGCGCTGCCGAAGGCCGCGTAATGGCCTTCCTTGATCAGCTCGCTCTGGTCCATCTTGGTCGGCGGGGCGACCCACAGCTTGACCGGGATGTCGCGCTGGCCGCCCAGCAGCTTGGCCGCGGCGCGGAAGTGGCCGATGTTGGTCATGCACGAGCCGATGAAGGCCTCGTCGATCTTGGTGCCGGCCACCTCGGACAGCAGCTTGGCATCGTCCGGATCGTTGGGGCAGCAGACCACCGGCTCCTTCAGCTCGTTCAGGTCGATCTCGATCACCGCCGCGTATTCGGCATCGGCATCGGCCTGCAGCAGGGTCGGGTTGGCCAGCCAGGCCTCGACCTTCTCGATGCGGCGCGCCAGCGTCTTGGCGTCCTGGTAGCCGTCGGCGATCATGTTCTTCATCAGCACGATGTTGCTGGTGAGGTATTCCTTGATCGGCTCGGGGTTGAGCTTGATGGTGCAGCCGGCGGCCGAGCGCTCGGCGCTGGCATCGCTCAGCTCGAAGGCTTGCTCCACCTTCAGGTCGGGCAGGCCCTCGATCTCCAGGATGCGGCCGGAGAACACGTTCTTCTTGCCGGCCTTGGCCACGGTCAGCAGGCCGGCCTTGATGGCCGCATGGGGGATGGCATGCACCAGGTCACGCAGCGTGACGCCGGGCTGCATCTGGCCCTTGAAGCGCACCAGCACCGACTCGGGCATGTCCAGCGGCATCACGCCGGTGGCCGCGCCAAAGGCCACCAGGCCCGAGCCGGCCGGGAAGCTGATGCCGATCGGGAAGCGGGTGTGGCTGTCGCCGCCGGTGCCCACGGTGTCGGGCAGCAGCAGGCGGTTCAGCCAGCTGTGGATCACGCCATCGCCCGGGCGCAGGCTGACGCCGCCGCGGTTGCTGATGAAGGCCGGCAGCTCGCGGTGGGTCTTCACGTCCACCGGCTTGGGATAGGCCGCGGTGTGGCAGAAGCTCTGCATCACCAGGTCGGCGCTGAAGCCCAGGCAGGCCAGGTCCTTCAGCTCGTCGCGGGTCATCGGGCCGGTGGTGTCCTGGCTGCCCACCGTGGTCATCTTGGGCTCGCAGTAGGTGCCCGGGCGCACGCCCTGGCCCTCGGGCAGGCCGACGGCACGGCCCACCATCTTCTGCGCCAGCGTGAAGCCGGCATTCGACGCGGCCGGCGCCTTGGGCAGGCGGAACAGCGTGGACGCGGGCAGGCCCAGGAACTCGCGCGCCTTGGCGGTGAGGCTGCGGCCGATGATCAGGTTGATGCGGCCGCCGGCACGCACCTCGTCGAACAGCACCTCGCTCTTCAGCTGGAACTCGGCCACGGTGGCGCCGTTCTTCACCAGCTTGCCCTCGTAGGGCAGGATGTCGATGACATCGCCCATCTCCAGGCTGGTCACGTCCACCTCGATCGGCAGCGAGCCCGAATCCTCTTGCGTATTGAAGAAGATCGGTGCGATCTTGCCGCCCAGCGTGACGCCGCCGAAGCGCTTGTTCGGCACGAACGGGATGTCCTGGCCGGTGGCCCAGATCACGCTGTTGGTGGCGCTCTTGCGCGACGAGCCGGTGCCCACCACGTCGCCCACATAGGCCACCAGGTGGCCCTTCTTCTTCAGGTCCTCGATGAACTGCATCGGGCCGCGCTTGCTTTCCTCCTCGGGCTTGAAGGCCGCGTCGGGGCGGCTGTTCTTCAGCATCGCCAGGTAGTGCAGCGGGATGTCCGGGCGGCTCCAGGCATCGGGCGCCGGCGACAGGTCGTCGGTATTGGTCTCGCCCGGCACCTTGAACACGGTGACGGTGATCTTCTTGTCGACCTCGGGCCGCGAGGTGAACCACTCGCCATTGGCCCAGCTCTGCATCACCTCCTGGGCCTTGGCATTGCCGGCCTTGGCCTTGGTGGCGACATCGTTGAAGTAGTCGAACATCAGCAGGGTCTTCTTCAGACCCTCGGCGGCCACGGCGGCCACTTCGGCATCGTCCAGCAGCTCGATCAGCGGATGCACGTTGTAGCCGCCGACCATGGTGCCCAGCAGCTCGGTGGCCTTGGCCTTGGACAGCAGGCCCACGCTCAGGTCGCCATGGGCCACGGCGGCCAGGAAGCTGGCCTTGACCTTGGCGGCATCGTCCACGCCCGGCGGCACGCGGTGGGTCAGCAGGTCCAGCAGAAAGGCTTCTTCGCCGGCGGGCGGGTTCTTGATCAGCTCGATCAGTGCGGCCACCTGCTTGGCATCCAGCGGCAGCGGCGGGATGCCGAGCGCGGCGCGTTCGGCGGCATGTTGGCGGTAGGCTTGCAGCATCTCGAGGGCTCCTTGCGAGGGGTGTGCGACGGCGGGGAGACGGGGCTGGGGCCGGGCGGCGCGGGCTCCGGGTTTGCCCGATATTTTATGTCTTATATAAGACTTGCCAAGCGGATTCCGCAGCGGGCGATGCGGGCAATGCCGATTCTGACGCAGTGCAGCACGGCCGGCATGACCGCCGCGGGCGGGCGAAAAAAAACCCGCCGAGGGCGGGTTGTCTGCGCGGCCAGTGCTGGCTCAGCCGTTGTCGCGCTGCCACTTGGCGGCCCAGGCGTCCGATTCGGCCTGCTGCTGGGCACCCATGGTCATCAGCCAGACCAGGCTGCCGGTGGCAAAGCTCAGGGGCACGAGGGCGAGGATCACAGAAATCATGGTCGCGGTTTCAGGGGTTGATGGGAAAACTTGCTGCGGCGCAGCATAGCGAAAGCCGGGCCTGGCAGCCCGGGCGCGCCGGGATGACCCCGGAACCCCAGGGTTATCGGCCGCGCGGGCGCCGACTTCAGCCGGCGGCGGAGGCGGCTGAGGCGGCAGGCGCTGGGGCCGAGGCCGGCGTGGGCGCCGGTACGGCCGCGGCGTCCGGCGCCGAGGCTGCCGCCGCGGGCGACGAGGCGGCGGCCGATGCGGGTGCTGATGTGGGCGCTGATGCCGGCGTTGGTGCAGGAGCTGATGCCGGCGTTGGTGCCGGTGCCGCCGCCGCCGCGGGCGGCGCGATGCCCAGGCTCTGCGCTGCGCCTTCCACGGCGGCCATCGCGGCGCGCTGCTCGGCATGCCGGCAGTGGTCGACCATGCGCTGGCCGCGGCGGGCGTTCATCAGCATGGACTTGGCCGGGATCTGCAGCCAGACCAGGCCTTCCAGCGGATCTTCCAGCCGCACCGCGCCGGTGGCGGTCTCGCGCGGCACCATGCGGTAGCGCCGGCCCTGGTGCTTGAGCTCGAAATGCCCCGGCTCGCCGGCCACGGCGCTGACCAGGATGTGCTGCTTGAACTCGCACTCGGCCTCGCCGGTGAGCACGCGCCCGGCCACGTCCAGCTGGCCGGCGCTGATGGGCTCGACCGGCGGCGCCGGTGGCTTGGCCGCCGCGGGCTTGCGCGGCGCGGCCTTGGCCGGGGTGCGGGCGGCGGCCTTGGCGCCGGGTTTGGCCGTCGACGGCTGGGCGCTGGCGGCAGCGGCCGCCAGGGCCAGGCCGAGGCCCAGGCCCAGGCCCAGGCCCAGCAGGGCGATGCGGGGGCTGGCGCCGGTCATGCCAGGTCTCCGAACAGCGCCGCCGCCACCTCGGCCGGCAGCGGCTGGCCGGTGCGGCGCGCACGGGCGATGACCTGCCAGAAATAGCGGTAGCTGGCGCGGTCGTGCAAGGCGTCGCGGTGGCGTATCGGCGCCCAGTCGGCGGCCTGGGCGGCCAGGATGATCTCGATGGCCTCGTCGACCTCGGCCGTGCTGGGCGCGAAGGCCTCGACGATGACCGGGATCTGCGCCGGGTGGATGCTCCACATGCGCGTATAGCCGAACTCGCGCGCCGCGCGCGTGGCCGCCTCGGCCAGCGCACGCTCGTCCTTGAACTCGGTGACCACGCAGTGCGAGGGCACCTTGGCCGCGGCATGGCAGGCGGCAGCGATCTCCAGCTTGGCGCGCACCACCAGCGGATGCGTGAACTGACCCTGCACGCCCATGGCCGTGTGCGGGATGGCGCCGCGGTGGGCCGAGACGAAGTCCATCAGGCCGAAGGACAGGCTTTCCAGCCCCGGCAGCGCGGCGATGGCCTGCACGTCGCGCAGCGCGCCATGGGTCTCGACCAGCGCATGCACCGGCAGTGCCCGGGCATGGCCGGCGCGGCGCGCAACCTCGGCGATGTGGGCCAGGGCCTGCTGCACATCGGCCAGGTGGCGCGGCTTGGGCAGCATCACAAAGGCCAGGCGGTGGCCGGCGCGGCCGACCAGGGTGGCGACATCGGCCTCGAAGGCCGGATGGTCGTAGGGGTGCAGGCGCGCCGCGACGCGGCCGAAGCGGTTGTCGGCGCTCAGCGCCAGCTCGGCGCACAGCGCCGCATGCTCGGCCTCGCCGCCCACCGGGGCGCCGTCCTCACAGTCCAGCGTGATGTCGAACACCGGCCCCATCTCGGCCTGCAGGGCCAGCGCCTTGCGCATGCGCGCCTCGACGCCGCAGTAGTGGTCGCAGACCGGGATGTCGGGCAAGGCATCGCCGTCGTCGAACAGCACGTCTTGGGGCAGGGCGGGGGAGGTCATGGCAGGCGGGGTCGGAAATGAATCAGGGCCGGCCGGCGTGGTGCCGGTCGGCCCTGTGCATGCTAGCAATCACCGGGCAGGGCCCGGCGAACATGGCTCACAGCAGGTGTTTCACGCCGTCCTTCTCGCCTTCCAGCTCGGCCAGGGTCTTGTTGATGCACTCTTGCGAGAAGGCGTCGATGGGCAGGCCCTCGACGATCTTGTACTCGCCGCCTTCGCAGGTGACCGGATAGCCGAACATCACTTCCTTGGGGATGCCGTACTCGCCGTTCGACGGGATGCCCATGGTGACCCACTTGCCGTTGGTGCCCAGGGCCCAGTCGCGCATGTGGTCGATGGCGGCGTTGGCGGCCGAGGCCGCCGACGACAGGCCGCGTGCGGCGATGATGGCCGCGCCACGCTTGCCCACCGTGGGCAGGAAGACGTTGGCGTTCCACTCGTGGTCGTTGATGGCGTCCTTGACCGACTTGCCGTTGACGGTGGCAAAGCGGTAGTCGGCGTACATGGTCGGCGAGTGGTTGCCCCAGACGGCCAGCTTCTCGATGTCGCCCACGGCGATGCCCATCTTGGCGGCGATCTGGCTGGCGGCGCGGTTGTGGTCCAGGCGCAGCATGGCGGTGAAGTTCTTGGCCGGCAGGTCCGGCGCCGACTTCATCGCGATGTAGGCATTGGTGTTGGCCGGGTTGCCGACCACCAGCACGCGCACATTGCGCGAGGCCACGGCGTTCAGCGCCTTGCCCTGGGCGGTGAAGATCTGGGCATTGGCGGCCAGCAGGTCGGCACGCTCCATGCCGGGGCCGCGCGGACGCGCGCCGACCAGCAGCGCATAGTCGGTGTCCTTGAAGGCGGTCATCGGGTCGCTGTGGGCCTCGATGCCGGCCAGCAGCGGGAAGGCGCAGTCTTCCAGCTCCATGATCACGCCCTTCAGCGCGTTCTGGGCCTTCTCGTCCGGGATCTCCAGCAGCTGCAGGATCACCGGCTGGTCCTTGCCCAGCATTTCGCCCGAGGCGATGCGGAACAGCAGGGCGTAACCGATCTGGCCGGCGGCGCCGGTGACGGCGACGCGAACAGGCTTCTTGCTCATGGGAGGCTCCAGGGAAGGACGGGAGGGAAGGGGGACGGGATGGGGTCGCCGGACTGCCGCGCGCCGGCCCCGACCGCAAGTTTAGCGAGTCTAAGGGTTGCCCCGGGGTCTCGTCAAAGGTCTTATGTCTTCTATAAGACATCTGTCAGCATTTGATGGACGGGTTTGCCCGCATGTGCTGCAATCATGGGATGCCCGCCGTGCCAGCCCCGTCCCTGCCCGCCGCTGCGAGCGCTGTCCCCGGCGGCGCCGAGGCCGGGGACGCCGGCGGCGCGCAGCGGCCCGAGTTTGCGCCGCTGTACCAGCAGATCAAGGGCCTGATCACGCGCGACCTGCAGGCCGGCGTGTGGAAGCCGGGCGAGGCCATCCCGTCCGAGCTGGACCTGGCGGCGCGCTTCAAGGTCAGCCAGGGCACGGTGCGCAAGGCCATCGACGAGCTGGCGGCCGAGAACCTGCTGGTGCGCCGCCAGGGCAAGGGCACCTTCGTCGCCACCCATGCCGAGCAGCACATCCAGTACCGCTTTCTGCGCCTGATGCCCGACGACGGCGCCGACCAGCGCCTGGCGCGGCGCCTGCTGGACTGCCGGCGCTCGCGTGCGCCGGCCGATGTGGCGCGCGCGCTGGAGATCAAGAGCGGCGACGCCGTGGTGCAGCTGCGCCGCCTGCTGCTGGCGCCTGCGGCCGGTGCCGCCGCCGAGCGCCCGGTGGTGCTGGACGAGATCTGGCTGCCCGGCGCGCTGTTCAAGGGCCTGACCGCCGAGCGCCTGGCCGACTACAAGGGGCCGATGTACGGCATGTTCGAGACCGAGTTCGGCGTGCGCATGATCCGCGCCGAAGAAAAGATCCGCGCGCTGGCCGCCGATGCCGACGACGCCGGGCTGCTGGCCGTGCCCGCGGGCACGCCGCTGCTGAGCGTGGAGCGCCTGTCCTTCACCTATGGCGACAAGCCGGTGGAACTGCGCCGCGGCCTGTACAACACCAGCCACCACTTCTACCGCAATGCACTGAGCTGAGGCGCCGCGGCCTCTGGCTGCCCAGCGTCGGGCAAATGCCAAAAGCCTCCGGTAAGCCTTGTGCGTTGCAATAAACTCCTGGGGTTTCACCCGGATTACGCTGAGGCAAGCATCTATGGCAGAGAACTCGAACATCAAGTCCAGGCCGGTGTCGCGGCCGGGCGAGAACATGCGCCTGATCGAGGCGCTGCAGTACCGGCTGCCGCTGGCGGGCATGGTCTCCATCCTGCACCGTGGCAGTGGCATGGCGATGTTCTTCCTGCTGCCGTTCATCATCTGGATGTTCGACAAGAGCGTCAGCTCCGAGATCTCCTATGACGCCTTCACCAGCGCCTTCGTCGCCGGCATCGGCTTCGTGCCGGCCTTCGTCGTCAAGCTGGTGGTGCTGGCGCTGATCTGGAGCTACCTGCACCATGCCCTGGCCGGCGTGCGCCACCTGTGGATGGACGCCACGCACAGCGTCACCAAGCAGCAGGGCCATTCGTCGGCGGTGGTGGTGATGGCCGCCAGCCTGGTGCTGACCGTGCTGCTGGGCGCCAAGCTCTTCGGCCTGTTCTGAGCCGGACCCGTACCGACATCCCCGAGAACAACAAGGTTCACAACATGGCAGTCAACTACGGTTCCAAGCGCGTCGTCGTGGGCGCGCACTACGGCCTGCGCGACTGGCTCAGCCAGCGTGTCACCGCGGTGATCATCGTGCTCTACACCCTGCTGCTGCTGCAGCAGGTGATCTTCGGCGGCCCGCTGGGCTACGACAGCTGGTCGGGCATCTTCGCCCAGCAATGGATGAAGGTCTTCACCTTCGTCGTCATCGTGGCCCTGGCCTGGCACGCCTGGGTCGGCATCCGCGACGTGTGGATGGACTACGTCAAGCCGGTGGGCCTGCGCCTGGTGCTGCAGGTGGCCACCATCGCCTGGCTGATCGGCTGCGCCGGCTGGGCGGTGCAGGTGCTGTGGCGCCTGTGATCGGGCACTGAGGACAAAGACAAGAGCATGGCAAACATCAAGACTTCCGTCGCCCGCCGCAAGTTCGACGTGGTGATCGTCGGCGCCGGCGGCTCCGGCATGCGTGCATCGCTGCAACTGGCCCGTGCAGGCCTGAACGTGGCGGTGCTGTCCAAGGTGTTCCCGACGCGCAGCCACACGGTGGCCGCGCAGGGCGGCATCGGCGCCAGCCTGGGCAACATGGCCGAGGACAACTGGCACTACCACTTCTACGACACCGTCAAGGGTTCGGACTGGCTGGGCGACCAGGACGCGATCGAGTTCATGTGCCGAGAGGCGCCCAAGGTCGTCTACGAGCTCGAACACTTCGGCATGCCGTTCGACCGCAACCCGGACGGCACCATCTACCAGCGCCCGTTCGGCGGCCACACCGCCAACTACGGTGAGAAGCCGGTACAGCGCGCCTGCGCCGCGGCCGACCGCACCGGCCACGCCATGCTGCACACGCTGTACCAGCAGAACGTGAAGGCGCGCACCCAGTTCTTCGTCGAGTGGATGGCGCTGGACATCATCCGCGACGCCTCGGGCGACGTGCTGGGCGTCACCGCGCTCGAGATGGAGACCGGCGAGGTCTACATCCTCGAAGGCAAGGTCACGCTGTTTGCCACCGGCGGCGCCGGCCGCATCTATGCCGCGTCCACCAATGCCTTCATCAACACCGGCGACGGCCTGGGCATGGCGGCACGCGCCGGCATCCCGCTGGAAGACATGGAGTTCTGGCAGTTCCACCCCACCGGCGTGGCCGGCGCCGGCGTGCTGCTGACCGAGGGCTGCCGCGGCGAGGGCGCCATCCTGCGCAATGCCAATGGCGAGCGCTTCATGGAGCGCTATGCGCCGACGCTGAAGGACCTGGCGCCGCGCGACTTCGTCTCGCGCTGCATGGACCAGGAGATCAAGGAAGGTCGTGGCTGTGGTCCGAACAAGGACTACGTGGTGCTGGACATGACCCACCTGGGCGGCGACACCATCCTGAAGCGCCTGCCCAGCGTGTTCGAGATCGGCCACAACTTCGCCAACGTCGACATCACCAAGGAGCCGATCCCGGTGGTGCCGACCATCCACTACCAGATGGGTGGCATCCCCACCAACATCAACGGCCAGGTGGTGGCGCCGAAGAACGGCAATCCCAACGAGGTCATCAACGGCCTGTACGCGGTGGGCGAATGCTCCTGCGTCAGCGTGCACGGCGCCAACCGCCTGGGCACCAACTCGCTGCTCGACCTGCTGGTGTTCGGCAAGGCCGCCGGCAACCACATCGTCGACGCACTGGCCAAGGCGCCGCGCTCGCACAAGGACCTGCCGGCCGATGCCGCCGACTACTCGCTGTCGCGCATCGCCAAGCTGGACAACTCCACCGGCGGCGAATACGCCCAGGACGTGGCCAACGACCTGCGCGCGGCGATGCAAAAGCATGCCGCGGTGTTCCGCACGCAGGAGCTGATGACCGCCGGCACGCAGGCGGTGGCCGCCATCCGCGAGCGTGTCAACGGCATCACGCTGAAGGACAAGAGCAAGGTCTTCAACACCGCCCGCATCGAGGCGCTGGAAGTGGCCAACCTGATCGAGGCCGCCCAGGCCACGATCGAAGGCGCGGCCGCTCGCCACGAGTGCCGCGGCGCGCACACGGTCAAGGACTACGAGCGGCCCGCCGACGATGCGCAGTTCCCGCTGGGCCGCAACGACGCCGAGTGGATGAAGCACACGCTGTGGTATTCCGAAGGCAACCGCCTGGACTACAAGCCCGTCAACCTCAAGCCGCTGACGGTGGACTCGGTGCCGCCGAAGGTCCGCACGTTCTGATCGCCCGGTCGCAGGAAATCCAACATGGCCAAGAGAACCTTCCAGATCTACCGCTACGACCCGGACAAGGACGCCAAGCCCTACATGCAGACCATCGAGATCGAGCTCGATGGCAACGAGCGCATGCTGCTCGATGCGCTGCTGAAGCTGAAGGCGGTCGATCCGACGCTGAGCTTCCGCCGCAGCTGCCGCGAAGGCGTGTGCGGCTCGGACGCGATGAACATCAACGGCAAGAACGGTCTGGCCTGCCTGACCAATATGCGCACGTTGAAGGACCCGATCGTGCTGAAGCCGCTGCCGGGCCTGCCGGTGGTGCGCGACCTGATCGTGGACATGACGCTGTTCTTCAAGCAGTACGACTCGATCAAGCCCTATCTGGTCAACGACACCCAGCCGCCCGAGAAGGAGCGCCTGCAGTCGCCGGAAGAGCGCGACGAGCTGAACGGCCTGTACGAGTGCATCCTGTGCGCCAGCTGCTCGACCAGCTGCCCCAGCTTCTGGTGGAACCCGGACAAGTTCGTCGGCCCGGCCGGCCTGCTGCAGGCCTACCGCTTCATCGCCGACAGCCGCGACCAGGCCACCGGTGACCGGCTGGACAACCTGGAAGACCCGTACCGCCTGTTCCGCTGCCACACCATCATGAACTGCGTGGACGTGTGCCCCAAGGGCCTGAACCCCACGCGGGCCATCGGCAAGATCAAGGAACTGATGGTGCGCCGCGCCATCTGAGCGCGCCGCCGGACCCGACCCCATGACGAGCACCCGCGCCGACGATCCCGGCAGCGCCAGCATAGGCGCGACCGAGCTGAGCCGCCTGAAGTGGCGCTGCCGGCGCGGCCTGCTCGAGAACGACCTGTTCATCGAGCGCTTCTTCCGCAGCCACGAGGCCACGCTGAGCCTGCGCCATGCCGACGGCCTTCAGGCCCTGATGGACCTGGCCGACAACGACCTGCTGGATCTGCTGCTTGCCCGCCGCGAACCCGAGGGCGAGCTGGCCCGCCCCGAGGTGACCGAGGTGCTGGGCATGTTGCGTGCTTCGCCGATCCCGACCGCCTGACCATTGACCACAAAGGGAATGCCCATGACCCCCTCCGACGTGAAAGCCACGCTGTCCTTCTCGGACGGCAGTCCCAGCATGGAGCTGCCCATCTACAAGGGCAGCATCGGTCCGGATGTCATCGACATCCGCAAGCTCTACGGCCAGACCGGCAAGTTCACCTACGACCCGGGCTTTCTGTCGACGGCCAGCTGCAACTCGACCATCACCTACATCGACGGCGACAAGGGCGAGCTGCTGTACCGCGGCTACCCGATCGAGCAGCTGGCGGTGAACTGCGACTTCCTGGAGACCTGCTACCTGCTGCTGAACGGCGAACTGCCGAACGAGACGCAGAAGAAGGAATTCACCGCGCGCGTGACCAACCACACCATGGTCAACGAGCAGATGCAGTTCTTCCTGCGCGGCTTCCGTCGTGATGCGCATCCGATGGCGGTGATGACCGGCCTGGTGGGCGCGCTGTCGGCCTTCTATCACGACAGCACCGACATCAACAACGCGCAGCACCGCGAGATCGCGGCGATCCGCCTGATCGCCAAGATGCCCACGCTGGTGGCGATGGCGTACAAGTACTCGGCTGGCCAGCCCTACATGTACCCGAAGAACAAGCTGTCGTATGCGGGCAACTTCCTGCACATGATGTTCGCCACGCCCTGCGAGGACTACACCGTCAACCCGGTGATCGAGCGCGCGCTGGACCGCATCTTCATCCTGCATGCCGACCACGAGCAGAACGCCAGCACCTCCACCGTGCGCCTGTGCGGCTCGTCGGGCACCAACCCGTTTGCGGCCATCGCCGCCGGCGTGGCCTGCCTGTGGGGCCCGTCGCACGGCGGCGCCAACGAGGCCTGCCTGAACATGCTGGGCGAGATCCAGCAGATGGGCGGCGTCGAGAAGATCGGCGAGTTCATCAAGCAGGTCAAGGACAAGAACAGCGGCGTCAAGCTGATGGGCTTTGGCCACCGGGTCTACAAGAACTACGACCCGCGTGCCAAGCTGATGCGCGAGACCTGCCACGAGGTGCTGGGCGCGCTGGGCCTGGAGAACGACCCGCTGTTCAAGCTGGCGATGGCGCTGGAGAAGATTGCGCTGGAAGACGAGTACTTCGTCGCCCGCAAGCTGTACCCGAACGTCGACTTCTATTCCGGCATCGTGCAGCGCGCCATCGGCATCCCGGTGAGCCTGTTCACCGCGATCTTCGCGCTGGCCCGCACCGTGGGCTGGATCGCCCAGCTCAACGAGATGATCGCCGACCCCGAGTACAAGATCGGCCGTCCGCGCCAGCTGTTCGTGGGCTCGCCGCGCCGCGACGTCAAGCCGATCGGCGAGCGCTGATCCCGGCAGACCTCTGACAAGAAGGCCGCGCACTGCGCGGCCTTTTTTCATGCCGTGGCCAGCCGCAGCGAGCGGTAGGTGTCGCTGCGCTCGCGCCGGCTCAGCACCAGCTGCCACAGCTGGCCCTGGCGGGCGCGGAAGAAGCCGGCGCAGCTGAGCAGGTAGTACTGCCACTGGCGGTAGAAGCGCCGGTCGTAGCGGCCCTGCAGCTGCGGCCAGGCGGCGTCGAAGCGCTGCCACCAGCTCATCAGCGTGCGGTCGTAGTCGTCGCCGAAGTTGTGCCAGTCCTCGACGATGAAGCGGCCCTCCAGCGCCGCCGCCAGCTCGGCCGGCGAGGGCAGCTTGCCGTTGGGAAAGACATGGCGGTCGATCCAGGGATCGGTGGCCGCGGCGCGCCGGTCCACGCCGATGGTGTGCAGCAGAAAGAGGCCATCGGCCTTCAGCAGCCGGCGTGCCGTGTCCAGGTAGGCGCCATAGTTCTTCAGCCCCACATGCTCGAACATGCCCACCGAGACGATGCGGTCGAAGCCGCCGTCGAACTCGCCGCCAGACTCGCCGGCCAGGGCGCGGTAGTCCTGCAGCCGCAGCTCCACCGCCAGGCCGGCGCAGCGCTGGCGCGCCAGCGCCAGCTGCTCGCGCGAGACGGTGATGCCCAGCACCTGCACGCCATGCTGCCGGGCCGCATGCCGGGCCAGGCCACCCCAGCCGCAGCCGATGTCCAGCAGGCGCATGCCGGGGCGCAGCTGCAGCTTGCGGCAGATCAGCTCCAGCTTGTCCAGCTGGGCCTGCTCCAGCGTCTGCGCCCGCTCCCAGTAGGCACAGGAATAGACCATGCGGCTGTCCAGCATGGCCTCGAACACGTCGTTGCCGGCGTCGTAATGCCGCTCGCCGACCTGGAAGGCCCGGGCCACCGACTGCAGGTTCAGCAGGCCGTGGCGCAGCACCTCCAGCAGACGGTTCCAGCGTGACCAGCCGGGCGGGGCCCGGTCCAGGTCCACCCGCAGCAGCCGGGTGAACAGCTCGTCCAGGCGCTCGCAGTCCCAGTCGCCGTCCACATAGGATTCGCCGGCGCCCAGCGACCACTGGCTCAGCAGCCGGCGGTACAGCCGTGGATGGTGCACCTGCGGGTCCCAGGGACGGGGGCCGTTGAAGCGCAGGTCGGCGCGCTGCAGCAGGGCCGCCAGCACCGCCGGTGGCGGATGCGCCGCGGCTGGCGCGGCAGCGCCGGAGTCGGCGGCGGGAAGGGTGGCCTGATCAGACTTCATCGGCAGCCTCCAGCGGACAGGCGCTGCCAGAATGGACCAAGTCGGCTGGCTTGAAAAGTTGGATTTGCGCTGCAGACCGATTGAGCCGGTCTATCTGGCCGGGGCGGCGCCGGGCGGATCCGGGGCCGTACCGTCGCGCAGGATGGTCGGGCGCAGAAACACCACCAGATTGCTCTTGGCGCGGCTGCGCGAGCGGTAGCGGAACAGGCCGCCGACCAGCGGCAGGTCGGCCAGTCCCGGCACGGCGCCATCGGCGCTGCTGGCGCTGTCTTCGATCAGGCCGCCCAGCACGATGAACTGGCCATCGTCGACGACCACGGTCGATTCGATCAGGCGCTTGTTGGTGGTCGGGCCGGCATTGACGGTGCCGCTGGCCGCGGTGCTGGACAGCGACGACGATTCCTGGAAGATGCTCATGCGCACCGTGTTGTCGGGGCCGATCTGCGGCTTCAGGCGCAGCGTGATGCCCACGTCCTTGCGCTCGATGGTCTGGAACGGGCTGCCGCTGGAGCTGAGCGTGTAGTTGCCGGTGACAAAGGGCACGTTCTGGCCGACGACGATGCGGGCCTCCTCGTTGTCCAGCGTCACCAGGTTGGCGGTGGACAGGATGTTGGTGCCGGCTGTGGCCTGCAGCGCCATCACCAGCGAGCCCAGGGTCAGCGTGCTGGACGAGGACAGGTTGAAGATGCTCTTCCACTGCAGGCCCACGTCGACCGCCTTGCTGGCATCGACCTCGACGATCACCGACTCCACGTACAGCTGGGCACGCCGCGCGTCCAGCCCGTCGATCAGCGGGCGCATGCGGCGCAGCTGCGGACCGGTGGCGTTGATGATCAGCGAGTTGGTGGCCGGGTCGGCCTGGATCGCGCCACCGGTGCTGGGCGCGGCACTGGCGGCCACCGGTGCAGTGGCTGCGCTCGATGCCGTGCCGCTGCCCGGCCCGGCGGTTGCAAGGGCTTGACCGGCGAGCGATGGCGTGCCGCCATCGCCCGGGCTGCTGCCGCCTGCGCCGGTCCCCAGTGCCGGAAACGCCGCGCGCAGCACCTGGGCCAGCTTGGTGGCATCGGCATGGCGCAGATGGATCAGATGGGTCTGCAGGCCCTCGCCACCGAGTTGCGGGCGGTCCAGCCGCGCCACCAGGGCGCGCACCGAGGCCAGCCGGGCCGGATTGGCTGCACGCACCAGCAGGGCATTGCTGGCGGCATCGGCCATGATCACCGGCACCAGGGCGGCCGTGCCCCCCACTGCACCACCGCTGGCGCCGGCTTCGGCCACCAGCTTCTGCACCGTGGCGGCCAGCTCGCTGGCCGTGCCATGCTGCAGCGGGATCACCTCCACATCGCTGGCGCTGGGCAGATCCAGTGCCGCGATCAGCGTGGCCAGGCGCTGCAGGTTGCTGGCGTAGTCGGTGATCACCAGGGCATTGCTGCCGACGCCGACATTGATGGTGTTGTTGGCCGAGATCAGCGGCCGCAGCACGCCGACCAGGGTGTTGGCGTTTTCATGCTGCAGCCTGAACACCTGGGTCAGCACCGCATCACCGGCCGCGCCGGGCGCCGAGCCAGTGGTCAGCGTGCGCGCCTGCAGCTTGGCCTCGGCCTCGGGCAGCACGGTCAGCAGGCCGTCGCGGTCGACCACCGCATAGCCCAGGCCGCGCAGCCCGCCCAGGTACATGGCCCAGGCCTGGCCGGCGGTCATGGCCTGCTCGCTGTACAGCGTGAGCTGGCCCTTGACGCGCGGGTCGAGCACGATGGGCCGGCCCTGGATCGCGGCCATGGCCCGCGTGACGGCATCGATGTCGGTGGCCGGGAAGTTCAGCGTGACCGCGGCGGCGGTACGCGACGGCACGGCGGCCGCTGCGGCCGGCGCCGGCAGCAGCGGGCCGCACAGCGCGGCCACAACAATCAGGTCGCGGAGGCCGCGGCCGGCCCAGGGCGGGTGGGGGAGGCAATGCATCGGCGCGCATGCTGGCGGCCGATGCCGGCGCCGCTTGTGTGCGCCGGCCGCAGAAGCGTGAAGCGGGCCGAAGCCCGCTTTACATGCGCCCGCCCGACGGCCTTACAGCAAGCCCTTCAGCAGCCGGCCCATCTCGCTGGGGTTGCGGGTGATGGTGAAGCCGCACTCTTCCATGATGGCCAGCTTGGCGTCGGCGGTGTCGGCACCGCCGGAGATCAGCGCGCCGGCATGGCCCATGCGCTTGCCCGGGGGCGCGGTCACGCCGGCGATGAAGCCCACGATCGGCTTCTTCATGTTTGCCTTGCACCAGCGCGCGGCCTCGGCTTCATCGGGCCCGCCGATCTCGCCGATCATGATCACCGCAT
>JAGOPK010000021.1 GCA_017992055.1 Burkholderiaceae bacterium | reverse complement strand
GGGCCCTTGCAGAACCTGGCCAAAACTTGGCTATAATCGCGGGCTCTTGGCGCTTTAGCTCAGTCGGTTAGAGCGACGGAATCATAATCCGCAGGTCCGGGGTTCGAATCCCTGAAGCGCCACCAAATCCAGCAAAGCCCGCGTCCATCCAGGTCGCGGGCTTTGTTCTTTCTGGTCGCCGGTTCTTTCTGGCCGCGTCAGATGGCTGCAAGGTCGCCGTCCCCGTCGTCACCGCTGCAGGCACGGGCGCAGGCATGGGACCGATGTCACACTTTGCAACGGCTTGTGCGCCGGCCCACGAAACTGGCCCTGTAAAGGCTGCCTGATGGGGTCAAGCGGCCCGGCCGGCGGGCCGATAGCCGGGCCATGCAGTATTTGCGCCCCCGACATGCACCACCCCACCCCACTCCACGCCCGGTCCGGCACCACCTGCTGAGGCGGCTGCTGCTCAGTCTGAGCCTGGCCGCCGCCACCGCCTCCGCGGCCCCGGCCGACGACTTCTCGGACAAGTTTCTGATGCTGGGCACGGGCCCGGTCGGCGGCACCTTCCGCCCGGTCGGCGAGGCCTTGTGCGATGCCATCAACGAGGACCGCGAAGCCAGCCTGGTGCGCTGCGTGCCGGTGGGCACCGCCGGCACCACCTTCAACCTGCATGCGGTGAGCAACCAGTCGATCCAGCTGGGCATCGCCCAGGAGGATCTGCTGGCCCAGCTGCAGCGCAATGCCGCCGTGCCCAAGGCCCAGGCGCTGCGCACGGTGGCCGTGCTGCACACCTCGCCGATCGCGGTGATGGTGCGCAAGGACAGCGGCATCGGCACGCTGGCGCAGATTGCCGGCAAGCGCATGAACCTGGGCAACCGCGGCTCGGGCCAGTTCGCCATCACCGCCGCGCTGCTGCGTGCGCTGGACCTGCGCGTCGAGGACCTGGGCAGCGCCAGCTACCTGGCCACCAGCGAGTTCGAGCGCGCCTTCTGCGGCGGCCAGGTCGATGTGGTGGTCGAGGCCGTGGCCCATCCGTCGCCGCTGTTTGCCGCGCTGCGCGCCTGCGGTGGCGAGTTCATCGACCTGCCCGAGCCGGTGCGCCAGCGCCTGGCGGCCGAGAACCCCTGGCTGTCGGCGCAGCAGATTCCGGCCGCGCTGTATCCGGGCCGCCAGCAGCCGGTGCAAACGCTGGGCATGCGCAACCTGCTGTTCACCCAGGCGGCGGTGGACGACGAGTCGATCTTCCGCCTGACGCAGAGCCTGCGCCGCCGCCAGGCCGAGCTGCAGCGCAGCCAGCCCCTGCTGGACAGCATGCAGCGGCTGGATGCCTTTGATGCGGCGCGCCTGGCCGCCCCGCTGCACCGCGGCGCCGCGCGCGCCTATGGCCTCGCGCCCAGCCCCACGCCACGCCTGGCGCTTCAGAAAGATTCCCGATGAACGGACTGTTGTTGCTGCGGCGCCTGGATGGAAATCACCGGCGCCGAGGCGCCAGCCTGGCCGCCGTGGCCCTGGCCAGCGGCCTGGCGCTGGCCACGGCGCCGGCTCTGGCCCCGGCCGGAACCACCGAGACGCCGTCCCTGGTGTCGCTGAACCAGATCCTGCAGACGCTGCGCGGCCGCCCGGCCCAGGCCCCCGACACCGAGGCCCTGAGCCGCGCCACGCAGGCGCTGGAGCAGGCCGCCGGCCTGGACCTGCCGCGCGCCAGCCGCTCGATCAACGAGGCGCTGCAGCTCGATCCGGCCAACGCCAACCTGCACTTCTTCAACGCCTTCATCTACCACCTGCAGGCGCGCCAGGGCAGCACCGACAAGGCCGACCTGGCCGTCGAGGGCTACCAGCAGGCGGTGCGCTTCGACCCCGCGCACTGGATCGCCCATGAGTTCATGGGCCTGGTGCTGCTGGAGCAGAAGCAGTACCGCCGCGCCCAGGCCGCGTTTGCCGAGGTGCTGCTGCAGCGCCCCGACGATGCGGTGGTGCTGGCGCGCATGCTGGCCGCGTCCTACCTGGCTGGCGATGCACGCACGGCCTGCAGCATCGCCAGCCAGCTGGAGGCCACGCCCGAGGGCCGCAGCGTTGCCTTTTTGCGCTCGGCGGTGTCGGTGTATGCGGCCTGCGGCGACTTCGAGCGTGCCGAGCAGCAGCAGCGGGCCTATGCCGCCACCCAGCCGCGCAGCGAGGACCTGAGCCAGACCCAGCGCCGCCTGGCGCAGTGGCGGGCCTTCCACCGCTCGCGCGGCGACCAGGCGCCGGCGGCCGGCCTGGCGCAGAAGACCCAGTTCAGCAGCGGCGCATCGGGCAGCAACCCCTTCGTCAGCTCCGGCTCGGTGAATGCGCCGCGCAGCAATACCGTCAGCGGCAACAGCTTCACCGGCACCGGCGATGGCGGCGTGGCCTCCGGCGGCGGCAGCAGCGCCATGGGTGGCTTCGGCAGCTCGGGGGGCTTTGGCAGCGGCGGCAGCAGCGGTAGCTTCGGCGGCTCCAGCTCGGGTTCGACGGTGGCCGCCACGGCGCCATCGTCGGGCAACTCGCGCATGGTGCTGGTGGATGTGGTGATGGTGCGCACCGAAGACTCGATCACCACCTCCAAGGGCATCAACCTGCTGAATGCGCTGACGCTGCAGTTCGGCTCGTCGGGCGCGCCGGCCTTCTCCAAGACCTATGCCGGCGAGGCCGGCTCGGGCGGCGCCACCACGGTGACGCGGGCCATCACCGTGCCGGCGCTGGCCTATTCGCTGAACCTGGCCAATGCCAACAGCAGCCTCAACGAGGTGCTGGCGCGGCCCACGCTGGCCGCGGTGGAAGGCATGCGCTCGGAGTTCTTCTCCGGCACCAGCCTGAACGCCGCCGTGGTGTCCAACGGCAGCGTCTCCGGCGGCAGCGCAGTGGCGCTGGAAAAGCGCTATGGCGTCAAGCTGACGGTGCTGCCGCAGATCATGCCCAACGGCATGATCCGGCTGAGCATCGATGCCTCGCGCACCTTTCTCAAGCCGCCCAGCGCCAACATCGGCTTCACCTACAAGCTGGAGATCTCGGAGATCCTGGCCAATGCCAATGTGGTGATGCGCATGGGCGACACCCTGGTGCTGGGCGGGCTGAGCGAGAAGGAATCGACCACCAACCGCGATGGCGTGCCCGGCCTGCAGGACCTGCCCGGCGTGCAGTACCTGTTCTCGCAGCAGGGCAAGACCGACTACCAGCGCTCGGTGCTGATGCTGATCACGCCGCGCCCGGCCACCTACACCTGGCTGGCCGAGGACGGCACGCCGATGCCCGAGGGCGAAGGCGCGGCGCGCACCGAAGGCGGCAGCAACAGCGCCACCGATGTGCTGCGCGCGCGCTACAGCGACTGGTTCAAGCCCTATCCCAACCTGGCCTCGGTGTTCCACCACCTGAACCAGGCCGACCTGTACCGCGAGTTCCGCACCGGCGACGTGACGCTGGAACGCTGGGACCGCATGGACAGCACGCGCGAGCGCCTGAAGCAGGCCTTGGGCTTCCTCTACTACTGACCGGGGCCCAGCACATGGCAGTTCAAACCACACGCAAGGCCGGGCTGCTGGCCGCGGCCCTGCTGGCCACGCTGACCGCAGCCGGCCCTGCCGACGCTGGCGACCCCAGCGACGTGCGCCGCCTGGCCGAAGGCCGCAGCTGCTTTCGCTGCGACCTGCGCTACGAAAGCGCGGTCGAGGGCGACTTCCGCGGCGCCGACCTGCGCGGCGCCTACATGTTCAACATCAACCTGCTCAGCGCGCGGCTGGAGCAGGCCCAGATGGAAAGCAGCAATCTGCAGCGGGCCAATCTGGAACGTGCCGACCTGAGCCAGGCACGGCTGGACCGGGCCATGGTCAGCGAGGCCAATCTGATGGGCGCCACGCTGATCCGCGCCTCGATGCGCCAGGTGGTGGCCCACCGCGCGCTGTTCGACTCGGCCGACCTGTCCGAGTCGGTGCTGACCACGGCCGACCTGCGCAACGCCAGCTTCATCCATGCCTTTGCCGAGAAGGCGCTGTTCATGAGCGCCGACCTGCGTGGCGCACGCCTGCAGCGGGCGCGCATGCGCGGCGCCCAGTTCGTCGATGCCGACCTGTCCGAGGCCGACCTCAGCGCCGCCTGGCTGCAGGGCAGCAACTTCCGCAAGGCGCGGCTGCTGGGCAGCAACCTCAGCCAGGCCAAGCTGGCCTATGCCAACCTGGCCAATGCGGTGCTGGTGGGCGCCAATCTGCGCGGTGCCGACCTGACCGGCGCCAACTTCCTGCATGCCGACCTGAGCCAGGCCGACCTGAGCGGCGCCGAGATCGGCAGCGCCGTGCTGGAAGGCGCCAAGACCTGCGGCGCCACCCTGCCCGACGGCCAGCGCGTGCCGCCCTGCCCCGGCCCCAAGACCCTCGCCAAGCCCCCTCCACAAGCCCAACCCCAGGCCCAGCCCCAGGCCCAGGCCGCACCCAAGCCCCCAGCGGCCAAGCCCCCCGCGGCCAGGCCTGCGGCTGCGGCCGACCGTGCCAGCCCGAACGGCCAGCCCGCACCGGCGCTGCACCGCATCGACGACGACGAGGACCAGGACGAGGCCGACGATGAATGATCCCCACAGCCTGCAGCGCCGCCGCATCGGTGGCCTGCTCGGACTCGCCGGCCTGGCGGCGCTGCTGCCGCCCGGCCTGGCGCGTGCCGCCGCGCCGGCGCCCGACGTGGCGCGCATCCTGCAGCGCAAGGAGCTGCTGGTGGCCATGCTGGCCACCGACACGCCGCCGTTCTTCTACCAGCGCGACGGCCAGCTGCGCGGCCTGGACGTGGACATCGCCCAGGACATCGCCCGCGAGCTGGGCGTGGCCGTGCGCTTCGACCGCAGCGCCGCGAGCTTCAATGCCGTGGTCGAGCAGGTGGCGCGCGGCGAGGCCGACCTGGGCATCAGCAAGATCTCGCGCACCCTGGCCCGGGCGCGCAGCGTGCGCTTCTCCACGCCTTACCTGACCCTGCACCATGCGCTGATCCTGAACCGGCTGGAGTTCGCCCGCCTGGCGCGCGATCGCTCGGCCGAGCAGGCGCTGCAGCACTACAGCGGCAGCCTGGGCGTGATCGCCAAGTCCTCGTTCGAGGACTTCGCGCGCAGCAACTTTCCACGCGCCACGCTGCGCAGCTACCCCGGCTGGAGCGAGGTGGTGGCCGCGGTTGAGCGTGGCGAGGTGGCCGGCGGCTACCGCGACGAGTTCGAGGTCAAGCGCCTGCTGGCCGAGCGGCCGTCGCTGGCGCTGCGCCTGCGCACCGTGACGCTGAAGGACCGCGACGACACCATCGGCGTGGTGCTGCACCACGACGCACCGACGCTGCAGTCCTTCGTCAACCTGCTGCTGTCCATGCGCCGCCAGACGCTGCGCGTGGACGACGTGCTCAAGGCCCTGCCCGAAGCCACCGGAGGCAAGGCATGAACGCGCTTTACCGCTGGGCCATCAACCCCTGGGTCATCCTCGGCGCGCTGGCGCTGGGTGCGGCGCTGGGCCTGGGCGCACCGCAGCTGGCGCTGCCGCTGGGCTTCATCGGCGACGCCTATGTGGACCTGCTGAAGATGGTGGTGCTGCCCTTCATGGTCTCGGCCGTGATGTTCAGCCTGCAGAAGCTGCTGCGCCATGGCGGCGCCGGTGCCGTGCTCACGCGCACGGCCTGGGTGTTTGCGCTGGCCCTGGCCGTGGTGGCTGCGGTGGGCACGGCCAGCGCGCTGCTGATCGGCCGCATCAGCGTGCCCAGCGCCGACCAGGTGGCCGAATACGGCCGCATCATCGGCCAGGACACGGCGGCCAACGACACCGCCATCACGCTGGACGGCAGCAGCGCCGCGCCCCAGCCCGGCCTGGCCGATACCCTGCGCACCAGCCTGCTGCCGACCAATGTGTTTGCCGCCCTGGCCCAGGGCGAGGCACTGAAGGCCCTGGTGTTTGCGCTGCTGTTCGGCCTGGCCCTGGGCCATGTGGCCGGGCCCTCGGCCAGCGGCCTGGCCCAGGCGCTGGAGGCGGTGTACCAGTCCTGCCAGCACCTGACGCGCTGGCTCAACTATCCGCTGCCCCTGGTGCTGGTGTGCATGAGCGCCTCGCAGCTGGCGCGCACCGGCGCCGGCCCGCTGTGGGCGATGATCGACTTCATCGCCGGCTTTGCACTGGCCTCGGCCGCGGTGGTGGTGCTGGCCGCAGGCGTGCTGTGGCGGCGCGGCGGCCAGTCGCTGCCGGCCACGCTGGGCCATCTGCGGGCACCGTTTGCGCTGGCCCTGGCCACGCGCAGCAGCGCCACCTGCATGCCGGCGATGATCGATGCGCTGTGCGACGGCCTGCGCCTGGCGCGCGAGCGGGTGGAGCTGCTGGTGCCGCTGAGCGTCTCGCTGCTGCGCACCGGGCCGGTGCTGTACTACGTCTGCGCCACGCTGTTCATCGCCCACCTCTACGGCCGCGACCTGGGCGCCGCCGAGCTGCTGGTGGTGGCCACCGCGGCGGTGCTGGCCGGCTGCGCCTCGGCCGGCATGACCGGCCTGGTCACGGTGTCGCTGACCAGCATGGTCTGCGGCTATGTGGGCCTGCCCTTCGAGGCCGCCTTCGTGCTGTTCCTGGCGGTGGACCCGGTGTGCGACATGCTGCGCACCGCGGTGCTGGTGATCGGCAATGCCGCGGCGGTGGCCGTGGTCTGCGAGGCGCCGGCGGCCGAGGCCAAGGCAGACCCCGGCCCGGCCATCGCGGCAGCGACCTCCTCCCAACCCGCAGTCGACGCGACCATGATCCCGCCTGCCGGCCCGACACCGGCGCGCGCCGCGCCGGCCACCACCAACACCCGCGTCGAGGAGCCCGCATGATCGGCGTGCTCGGCGGCATGGGCCCGGCGGCCACGGTGGACTTTATGGCCAAGCTGCTGCAGCTGACGCCGGCCACCTGCGACCAGGAGCATGTGCCGGTGGTGGTGGCCAACCTGCCGCAGATCCCCGACCGCTCGCGCCACATCCTGGGCGGCGGTGCCGATCCGCTGCCGGCTCTGCTCGATGGCATGGATCTGCTCAACCGCGCCGGCAGCGGGCTGAACCTGATCACCTGCAACACCGCCCACCACTGGCATGAGCCGCTGGCGCGGCGCAGCCGGGCCCCGCTGCTGCACATCGCCGAGGCCAGCCTGGCGGCGCTGCCGCCGCACGGCACGGCGCCGGTGGCGCTGTTTGCCACCCGCGGCACGCTGGCCTCGGGCTTCTACCAGCGCATCGCCGCCGCCCAGGGCCGGCTGCTGCGCCTGCCCGAGCCGGCCGTGCAGCCGCGCATCGACGCCTGCATCCAGGCCGTCAAGGCCGGTGACCTGGCCGCCGGCAGCGCCCACCTGGCACGGGCCCTGGCGGCGATGCGCGAGCAGGGCCTGGCCGCGGTGATCCTGGCCTGCACCGAGCTGCCCATCGCCGCCGCACCGCTGCCACCACCCGGCCTGCAGCTGATCGACAGCAGCCTGGAGCTGGCCCGCCAGGCGCTGCTGCAGGCCGGCCGGCAAGGCTGGCTGCGCAGCGCCGCGGTGCAGCCCATCAGCACCCGGCCAGCGCAGGACCTGCCGGTCTGAAGCCCCGGCTGCCACGTTTTCACCCCCCGTCCCACCCCTCCCTTTTCTTTGTAGCTGTAGGAGCAGTCCCTTGACCCTGTCCCCCTCCCTGACCCAGCTGCGCGGCCTGCGCGGCGCCCTGCTGACCACCGGCCTGCTGGCCGCCGCCACGGCCCAGGCCGCCAGCCCGGCCGAGATCCAGACCGGCTGGAACTCGCTGGCCGGTGACCTGGGCAGCATCGTCAGCGGCGACTTTGCCAACAAGCTGCGCAGCGCCCACGAGAAGCTGCGCGACTACCAGTGGCGCACCGTCTACGAGCTGACCCGCGTGCCCAAGGACCCGCTGCCCGGCACCCGCCTGGCGGTGCAGCCCATGCCCAACATGAGCCAGCTGGATGCCGAGACCTATCTGAACTCGCTGCCCGATGTGCAGAAGATCGGCGGCATCCCGGCCATGAACTGCCCGGTGGCCAAGATGGGCGGCCCGGCCGGCCGCAGCATCAGCTTCACCGTGCCGCCCAGCACGGCCCAGATCACGCTCAGCGATGCCCAGCTGCGTGCGCTGTTCATGAAGGCCTCGCCGGACAAGGGCGAGGCCGCCTACCAGGCCTTCATCGCCTTCCGCGACGCCGCCTGCCCGGCCATCTACAACGTGGCCCAGCTCAGCTTCCGCCTGCAGAAGTACCGGGACCTGCAGGCCAACTGGAAGGAATGCTCCGAAAACGGCGTGCAGATCTCCAGCTGGTCGGTGCGTGAGAAGTTCGGCTTCAAGGGCGGCATCAGCCGCACCGTGCAGGCCGGCGGCGGCGTGCTCTACAAGTGCGGCGCCGTGGCCTCGGGCAAGCCCGAGGACGCCATCGGCTACGACAGCTGGTTCAAGTGGAGCGACGACAGCCCGGTGCCGCTGAACCTGTGGCAGATGATCAAGGACGCCAAGGACTCGCCCAACGAATGCCCGCGCGCCTGCATCCCGGTGGTGGGCGGCGGCTCGCTGAGCGCCAGCCTGTGCATGGGCCTGGACCCCGGCATCTCGGCCGCCGGCTCGACGCTGCCGATGAAGATGGGCGTGCGCTTCCGCTACCGCAGCCGCGACAAGGACCTGTGCACCCCGGTGATCAATGTGCCGGCGCCGTTCGGCATGGCCGAAAGCCTGGGCGAGATGGCCGAGAGCGGCAAGCAGCAGATGACCCAGCAGCTGCAAAGCCAGCTGATGGACCTGCTGCCCATCGACAACAGCACCATGAACAAGATCAAGCAGCTGGCCGCGCTGGCCCGCTGATCCCCGACCCAGCCGCCGTCCAGGCCAAGCCCGCTACACTGGCGGGCTTTTTTCATTTCACAGCCACTGGCTCTACACCATGAATCGCTGTGCTCCGCGGCCCTTGCTTGCCACGTTACTGGCTGCCATGCTGCTGGCCGTGCTGCCGATGCAAGCCGCCCAGGCGCAGATGCCGCGCCCTTTTCCGGCCACCGCGCTGCGCGGCACGCTGCAGATCACCCAGCCGCCCGAGGCCCTGGTCAACGGCCAGCCGGCGCGGCTGGCGCCCGGTGCGCGCATCCGCGACGAGCAGAACCTGGTGCAACTGTCGGGCCGCTTCGTCGGCCAGACGCTGGTGGTGCACTACACCGTCGAAAACGGCACCGGCCTGCTGAAGGATCTGTGGATCCTGCGCCCCGACGAGCTGGCCAAGAAGCCCTGGCCGGCCACGCCGGCCGAGGCCGCCGCCTGGCGCTTCGATGCGCCGAGCCAGACCTGGACCAAGCCCTGAGATCCCGCGCCCCATGAGCACCAAGAAGGTCTACATCCGCAGCTTCGGCTGCCAGATGAACGAATACGACGCCGACAAGATGGTCGACGTGATGCACGCGGCCGAAGGCTACGAGACCACCAACGACCCCGAGCAGGCCGACCTGATCCTGTTCAACACCTGCTCGGTGCGCGAGAAGGCGCAGGAGAAGGTGTTTTCCGACCTGGGCCGCGTCAAGCACCTGAAGGCCAAGGGCGTGCTGATCGGCGTGGGCGGCTGCGTGGCCAGCCAGGAGGGCGCGGCCATCATCGAGCGCGCGCCCTATGTGGACGTGGTGTTCGGCCCGCAAACCCTGCACCGCCTGCCCGAGCTGCTGCAGCGCCGGCGCGATGCGGCGCGGCCGCAGGTGGACATCAGCTTCCCCGAGATCGAGAAGTTCGACCACCTGCCGCCGGCCAAGGTGGATGGCGCCTCGGCCTTCGTCTCCATCATGGAAGGCTGCAGCAAGTACTGCAGCTACTGCGTCGTGCCCTATACCCGCGGCGAAGAGGTGCACCGGCCCTTCGACGACGTGCTGGTCGAGGTGGCCGGCCTGGCCGAGCAGGGCGTCAAGGAAGTGACCCTGCTGGGCCAGAACGTCAACGCCTACCGCGGCCGCATGGGCGACACCAGCGAGATCGCCGACTTCGCGCTGCTGCTGGAGTATGTGCACGAGATCCCCGGCATCGAGCGCATCCGCTACACCACCAGCCATCCGAACGAATTCACCCAGCGCCTGATCGACGCCTACGGCCGCCTGCCCAAGCTGGTCAACCACCTGCACCTGCCGGTGCAGCATGGCGCCGACCGCATCCTGATGGCCATGAAGCGCGGCTACACGGTGCTGGAATACAAAAGCATCATCCGCAAGCTGCGCGCGGTGCGGCCCGACATCAGCCTGTCCACCGACTTCATCGTCGGCTTCCCCGGCGAGACCGAGGACGACCATGCGCGCTCGCTGAAGCTGATCGAGGACATCGGCTACGACGCGTCTTTCAGCTTCGTCTTCAGCCCGCGCCCGGGCACGCCGGCGGCCAACCTGGCCGACGATGCGCCGCAGGAGCAGAAGCTCAAGCGCCTGCAGCAGCTGCAGGCCCTGCTGGAGCAGAACGTGCGCCGCATCAGCGAGTCGCGCGTGGGCACGGTGCAGACCCTGCTGGTCGAAGGCCCCAGCCGCAAGAACCCGCAGGAGCTGATGGGCCGCACCGAGTGCAACCGCATCGTCAACTTCGACGGCGGCCCGCTGCGCGACCGGCTGATCGGCCGGATGATCGACGTGACCATCACCGAGGCCCTGCCGCACTCGCTGCGCGCCAGCGTGCTGACGCAGGAGGCCGCGCTGGGCTGAAGGCCGCGCGCGGCCTTCTTCAGCGTCCGCGCAGGCCGGCCCACCACAGCGCACCGGCGCAGGCCAGCACCATGGCCGCATAGGTGAGCATCTTGCCGTCCCGACCACTGAGCACCAGCCCCGCCAGCAAGGCCAGAGCGCTGGCGGCGCTGGCCCAGCCGGCCAGCCGCCGCCAGGCCACGCCGGCCAGCGGCCGGCGCCACAGCAGCTTGGTCAGCGTGGCGGCGATCACCCCCAGTCCGACGGCCGGGGCGAACAGATTCAGCAAATGCCACACGGCGTCCAGCGGTCCCATGGTGCTCCGGTTGATGCAAGTCAAGCGTGATCGGCCGCCGCAGGCCCTGCAGCGGCCGGGCCGCGGCGGCGAATTCTAGAATCCCACCCCATGAGCGTTTTTGCCGTCGGCTTGAACCACCACACCGCGCCGCTGGATCTGCGCGGCCGGTTTGCGTTCGCGCCCGAGCAATTGCCGCCGGCGCTGCGCGCCTTCCGTGAACGGGTGGGCCGCAACGCGCCCGAGGCGGCCCTGCTGTCCACCTGCAACCGCACAGAGCTGTATGTGGCCGCCGAGCCGGGCCAGGCGCAGACCCAGGCCGGCGTGCACGCCCTGGTGGCGCCGGCCATCGAATGGCTGGCCGCCCATGGCCAGGTCAGCGCCGAGCAGCTGCGCCACCACACCTATGTGCGCGAGCAGCGCGAGGCCGCGCGCCATGCCTTCCGCGTCGCCTCGGGCCTGGACTCGATGGTGCTGGGCGAGGCCCAGATCCTCGGCCAGCTCAAGCAGGCGGTGCGCGAGGCCGATGCCGCCGGCACGCTGGGCACCACGCTGCACCAGTTGTTCCAGCGCAGCTTCTCGGTGGCCAAGGACGTGCGCAGCTCCACCGAGATCGGCGCCCACAGCATCAGCATGGCCGCGGCCTCGGTGCGCCTGGCGGCCCAGCTGTTTGAAGACCTGCGCGACATCCGCGTGCTGTTCGTCGGCGCCGGCGAGATGATCGAGCTGGTGGCCACGCATTTCGCCGCGCGCGAGCCCAAGGCCATGGCCATCGCCAACCGCACGCTGGAGCGGGGCGAGAAGCTGGCCGGCCGCTTCGGCGCCGAGGCCCTGCGCCTGGCCGAGCTGCCGCAGCGCCTGCACGAGTTCGACGCCATCGTCTCCTGCACCGCCAGCAGCCTGCCCATCATCGGGCTGGGCGCGGTGCGCAGCGCGCTGAAGGCGCGCCGCCACCGGCCGATGTTCATGGTCGATCTGGCCGTGCCGCGCGACATCGAGCCCGAGGTGGCCTCGCTGTCCGATGTCTACCTCTACACCGTCGACGATCTGTCGGCCCTGGTGCAGTCGGCCGGCGAGAAGCGCCAGGCCGCGGTGGCCCAGGCCGAGGCCATCATCGACGCCGGCGTGCAAAGCTTTGCCCACTGGCTGGAGCAGCGCGCCACCGTGCCGCTGATCCAGGCCCTGCAGGCCCAGGCCGACGACTGGCGCAGCGCCGAGATCGCCCGCGCGCGCAAGCTGCTGGCCAAGGGCAGCGACATCGACAGCGTGCTCGAAGCCCTGTCCAAGGGCCTGACGCAGAAGCTGCTGCACGGCGCGATGGCCGAGCTGCACGGCAGCGACGGCGAGCAGCGCCAGCAGCTGGCGCAGACGGTGTCGCGGCTGTTCCTGCGCAACAGCCCGCGCAATCCGGCGGCCGACGACGGCCGCGGATGAACCCCGCGCTGCGCCAGCAGCTTGAGCGCCTGGCCATGCGCCTGGCCGAGCTGGATGCCCATCTGGCCGACCCGGCCCTGGGCCAGGACATCGCACGCTACCGCAGCGTGGCGCGCGAGCAGGCCGAGGTCGCCGAGCTGGTGCAGCGCTGGCGCCGGTACCAGCAGCGCGAGACCGACCTGGCCACCGCGCGCGAGCTGCTCGGCGACGCCGACATGGCCGAGATGGCCCGTGACGAGATCACCGCCGCCGAGGCCGATCTGGCGCGCCTGGACGGCGAGCTCAAGACCCTGCTGCTGCCCAAGGACCCCGACGACCCGCGCAACGCCTTCCTGGAGATCCGCGCCGGAACCGGCGGCGAAGAATCGGCGCTGTTCGCCGCCGACCTGGCGCGCATGTACACCCGCTTTGCCGAAGGCCGGGGCTGGCGCATCGAGGTGATGAGCGAAAGCGCCTCCGACCTGGGCGGCTACAAGGAGCTGGTGCTGCGCATCGAAGGCGACGATGTCTACGGCCAGCTCAAGTTCGAGAGCGGCGGCCACCGCGTGCAGCGGGTGCCGGCCACCGAGAGCCAGGGCCGCATCCACACCAGCGCCTGCACCGTGGCCGTGATGCCCGAGCCCGACGAGGCCGCCGAGCTGACGCTGAACCCGGCCGAGCTGCGCATCGACACCTTCCGCGCCAGCGGCGCCGGTGGCCAGCACGTCAACAAGACCGACTCGGCCATCCGCATCACCCACCTGCCCACCGGCCTGGTGGCCGAGTGCCAGGACGACCGCAGCCAGCACCGCAACAAGGCCAAGGCCCTGGCCGTGCTGCAGGCGCGGCTGCGCGACCGCGAGCGCGCCGAGCGCGAGGCCCGGGAAGCCGCCACGCGCAAGAGCCTGGTCGGCAGCGGCGACCGCTCGGACCGCATCCGCACCTACAACTTCCCGCAGGGCCGGCTCACCGACCACCGCATCAACCTCACGCTGTACAAGCTGGGCGCGGTGATGGACGGCGAGCTGGGCGACGTGGTGGCGGCGCTGCAGACGGCCCAGGCCCAGGACCAGCTGGCGGCGCTGGAGGCGGGCACATGACGGCGCCGCTCAGCGTGGCCCAGGCGCTGGCCTGCGCCGCCGCGCTGGGCCTGGACCGCGTCGATGCCCAGGCCCTGCTCGGCCACCGGCTGCAGCGCCCGCGCAGCTGGCTGATCGCCCACGACGGCGATGCGCTGGACCCGGTCACCACCGCCGCCTACCTGGCCGACTGCCGCCAGCGCGCCGACGGCATGCCGGTGGCCTATCTGCTGGGCCAGCGTGAATTCCACGGCCTGCTGCTGCAGCTCACGCCCGACGTGCTGGTGCCCCGCCCCGACACCGAGACCCTGGTCGACTGGGCGCTGGAGCTGCTGCCGGCGCTGGGCCCGCATCCGCAGGTGCTGGACCTGGGCACCGGCAGCGGCGCCATCGCGCTGGCCGTGGCCCACCGCCAGCCGGCAGCCTGCGTCAGCGCCACCGACCTGAGCCCGGCCGCGCTGGCCGTGGCCCGCGCCAATGCCCAACGCCTGGGGCTGGCCGTGGCCTTCCACCCAGGCAGCTGGTGGCAGGCCCTGCCAGCCGACACCGTGTTCGATTTGGTGCTCAGCAACCCGCCCTACATCGCCGGCGACGATGTCCACCTGCCGGCGCTGCGCCACGAGCCCCTGCTGGCCCTGAGCCCCGGCGGCGACGGCCTGGACGCGCTGCGCGCCATCGTCGCCGGCGCGCCGGCGCGGCTGCGTCCCGGCGGCTGGCTGCTGCTGGAGCATGGCTGGGACCAGGCCGATGCGGTGGCCGGCCTGCTGCGCCAGGCCGGCTTCGAGCTCGTGGCCACGCGACGCGACCTGGGCGGCCAGCCGCGCTGCACCGGCGCCCGCCGGCCGGCCTGAGACCCTGGCGCAACAGCGCCGGAAAACCGGCACGCTTGCAGCCCTGTTCCGGCTGCACGCCCGTCCGCTCAGGCGTAGGATGGTTTGCAACTGCCTACCGGCCCGCCCTCAGAATCCTCGTCAGGAGACCAGCATGCGCCAGATCGCCGTGTTCGCCGCCGCCCTGCTGAGCATGGGGCCGCTGGCCGCGCAGAACCATGGCCTAACCGCCGCCGCCGATGCGCTGGGCGGGCCGCGCTGGCAGGCGCGCTTCGAGCAGGACGGCGTCAGCGCCCTGCCCCTGCGCACCACCGGCCTGATGGCCATGAAGACACAGAGCACGCAGTCGCTGCGCCTGATGGGCGACTACCAGTCGGGCTGGCTGCGCCTGGGCGACACCGGCGGCCTGCGCCTGAGTGGCGGCGTGCTGCTCAGCGTGCGCCAGAACCTGGGCCTGGGCGCCAGCACCGACAGCAGCGGCCTGGCCTTTGCCGGGGTCGGCTATGCCGGCGTCGGCTATTCCTATGGCGCCGGGCGCGGCCCGGTCGGGCCCGAATGGGGCTTCTCCGCCGACCTGGGCCTGACCGGCCTGTCCTTCGGCAATCCGCAGCTGGGCCGCCAGTCGCTGGGCAGCGATGCCAACTGGCCGGCGCTGCGACTGCAGCCGACCTTGCGCCTGGGCATGAACCTGTCGTTCTGATCCGCCGCGCATCGCCCTGCAACGGCGCCGGGCGGGCGCTTTGCCGTATAAAGCCGGCTGTTCCAGCTTCCTGCCCAGGCGTGCGGGTCCACCGCCGCCTTTCCGATCATGAGTGACGTGCAACAGCGTATCGATGGCCTGGTGAAGAACAACCGCGTGGTGTTGTTCATGAAGGGCACGGCCCAGTTTCCGATGTGCGGCTTCTCCGGCCGCGCGGTGCAGGTGCTGAAGGCCTGCGGCGTGGGCGACCTGGTCACGGTCAACGTGCTCGAGGACGACGCCGTGCGCCAGGGCATCAAGGACTATGCCAACTGGCCGACCATCCCCCAGCTCTATGTCAACGGCGAGTTCGTCGGTGGCTCGGACATCCTGATGGAGATGTACCAGTCGGGCGAGCTGCAGCAGCTGCTGGCCGCCTGAGCCCATGTCCGCCCCCCGGCTGGTCGTCGGCCTGACCGGCGCCAGCGGTGCGGTCTATGGCGTGCGCCTGCTGCAGCGCGCGGGCGCGCTGGGCATCGAGACGCACCTGGTGGCCACGCCGGCCGGCGTGCTCAGCGCCCACCACGAACTGGGCCTGGACCGCGCGGCACTGGCCGCCCTGGCCCGGCACCACCATGCGCCAGCCGATGTCGGCGCCTGCATCGCCTCGGGCAGCTTCGACACCGCGGCCATGGTGGTGGCGCCCTGCTCGATGAAGACCCTGGCCGCCATCGCCCATGGCTTTGGCGACAACCTGCTGACGCGTGCCGCCGATGTCACGCTGAAGGAGCGCCGCCGCCTGATCCTGCTGGTGCGCGAGACGCCGTTCAACCTGGCCCATCTGCGCAACATGACCGCCGTCACCGAGATGGGCGGCATCGTCTTCCCGCCGCTGCCGGCCTTCTACAACAAGCCGGCCAGCATCGACGAGCTGGTGGACGACACGGTCGAGCGCGTGCTGGCGCTGGCCGGCGTGGCCGCGGCCGCGCCACGCGAATGGACCGGCCTGCGCGGCTGAGGCCGCCGCCGCGCACGGCCGTTCACGGCGTCCAGCGCCGCCGGTTGGCCAGCACGGCATTCGGATATTCCGGCTTGCCGCGGCTGCCGTTGTAGCGGCCCAGGGCCAGGAACAGGTCGCCGCGCTCGGTGTCCAGGTAGTGGCGCAGGATCACGCAGCCGAAGCGCAGATTGGTCTGCAGATGGAACAGGCGCGAGGCATCGCCATCGCCGATCAGCCGCGCCCAGAACGGCATCACCTGCATGTAGCCGCGTGCGCCGGCCGAGCTGATGGCGTATTTGCGAAAGCCGCTTTCCACCTGGATCAGGCCCAGCACCAGGGCCGGCTCCAGGCCGGCTCGGGTGGCCTCGTACCACAGCGTATCGAGGAACTCCACGCGGGTGTGGCCTTCGCTCTTGTAGCGCTTGAGCCGCTCGCTCATCGCGCCCTGCCAGCGCAGAAAGGCCAGTCGTTCCTCGGTGCTGGCAAAGCTGGGCCGCGGCGGCGCGGCGGCGGCCACCGCGGCCGACAGCGCGGTGCGCACCGCATCGGCCAGCGGCTCCTCGGCCTGGCGGCCGGCGCGCGCCGGCAGGGCCAACGCTGCGGCGGCGGCCAGCAGCAGGCGGCGGCGCCTCATGCGCGGCCCCGCGCCATCCAGGCCTCGGCCGGCAGGCGCAGGCCGCGGGCGCCGGCCCAGGCGGCCAGGGCCATCAGCGCCGCCCACAAGCCCAGGCCGCCCAGCGTGGCCGGCAGCACGCCGGGCCGCCAGCCCAGGCCCCAGGCGCACCAGCCCAGCACCGTGACCGCCGAGCACAGCAGGTACAGGCTCAGCGTCTGCCGGCCGGCCCGCACCAGCCAGGCCGGCCAGCGGCGGCGCAGCAGCAGCCAGGGCAGCCAGGCCCACCAGGCCAGCAGGCCCAGCAGGGCCTGCACCGTGTGCGCCATCGACTGCGGATGCCCCTCGCCCACCAGCTGCCCGGCCATGGCCGCGGCCCAGGCCAGCTGCAGCGCCAGCATGGGCCCGGCCCAGCGTGCGCGGCTGCGCCATTGCGCCCGCCAGCGGCGGTGGCTCAGCCAGCGCTGGCGGGCCGCCGCCGCGCCCAGGGCCACCACGCCCAGCAGCCACGGGGCATAGACCAGCAGCACGGTCAGCAGCGTGACCAGATACCAGCCGGCATTGGCCAGGCTCCAGGCGCCGATGTGGGGCAGGTCGGCCAGTGCCGTGTCGATGTCCGACGGCCCGCGCTCGCCGGCCGCCGACAGCGCCGCATCCACCGCCAGCTGCAGCAGTGCGCCGGCCAGCAGCAGCCGCCAGGCACGCCGCCACAGCCGCCGTGCCGGCAGCGCCAGCCAGCGCCTGACCCACAGTCCGGCCATCGCGTAGGACGCGGCCACATCGCCGCAGTACAGCAGCAGGCCATGGGCCAGGCCCAGGTTGCGCAGCCGCTGCAGGCGCTGGCGCAGCGCGCCGCCCAGCACCAGGCTGTAGCCGAACAGGAACATCAGCAGCGCCAGGCCCTTGCCCTGCACCAGGGCCAGCAGCAGCACGGTGACGACCCAGGCCAGGGCGCCGTCGCTGGGCGCTGGCGCGGCCAGCGGGCCGTTCAGCGGCAGCGTGGCATAGCCGGAAAAATTGACCACCACCACCGGCAGCAAGGCCAGGGCCCGCAGCGCATCCAGCTGGGGATGGCGGGGCGACGCGGCCCGCAGCGTCGGCGGTGCAGAAGCGCTCAAGCCTGCAGTCGGGCCTTCAGCTGGGCCGCGGCCTGGTCCAGCGGCATGGCCGTGGCCGCGGTCTCGCTGCGGCCCTGCAACTCCACCGTGCCGGCCTTCAGGCCGCGGTCGCTGATGACCACGCGCTGCGGCACGCCGATCAGCTCCCAGTCGGCGAACATCGCGCCGGGACGCTCGCCGCGGTCGTCCAGCAGCACGTCGATGCCGGCCGCCTGCAGCTCGGCATACAGGGCTTCGGCCGCGGCCTTGACCTCGGCCGAGCGGTCCATGCCGATCGGGCAGATCACGGCCTGGAACGGCGCGATGGACGCCGGCCAGACGATGCCACGCTCGTCGTGGTTCTGCTCGATGGCCGCGCCTAGGATGCGCGTGACGCCGATGCCGTAGCAGCCCATCTCGAACAGCGCCGGCTTGCCGGTCTCGTCCAGGAAGGTGGCGTTCATGGCCTTGCTGTACTTGGTGCCGAGATAGAACACATGGCCGACCTCGATGCCACGCTCGATGGCCAGCACGCCCTGGCCGTCGGGCGAGGGATCGCCTTCGACGACGTTGCGGATGTCAGCCACCAGGTCGGGCTCGGGCAGGTCACGGCCCCAGTTGACGCCGGTGTAGTGGAAGTCGGGCTCGTTGGCGCCGCAGACCCAGTCGCTGAGCACGGCCGCGCTGCGGTCGGCGATGATCTTGACCGGCTTCTTCAGGCCCACCGGCCCCAGGTAGCCGGGCTTGGAGCCGAAGTGCTCGTCGATCTCGGCCAGGCTGGCAAAGCGGAAGCCGCCCTTCAGGCCCTCGACCTTGCCGACCTTGACCTCGTTCATGTCGTGGTCGCCGCGCAGCAGCAGCAGCCAGACCGTGGACTTGACGATCTCGCCGGCCTCGTTGGTTTCGTCGGTGGCCAGCACCAGGCTCTTGACGGTGCGCTTCAGGTCCAGCGACAGGAAGGCGGCCACGTCGGCACAGGTGCTCTTGCCCGGCGTCGGCGTCTTCACCAGCGCCTGGCCCGCGGCACCACGCGGCGTGGCTGGGGCCACGGCCTCGGCCAGCTCGATGTTGGCGGCATAGTCGCTGGTCGGGCAGTAGATGATGGCGTCTTCGCCGGTCTTGGCGATGACCTGGAACTCGTGGCTCAGGTCGCCGCCGATGGCGCCGGTGTCGGCCGCCACCGCGCGGTAGCGCAGGCCGAAGCGATCGAAGATGCGCTTGTAGGCCGCGAACATCACGTCATAGCTCTTGGCTGCAGCGGCCGCATCACGGTCGAAGGAATAGGCGTCCTTCATCGTGAACTCGCGGCCGCGCATGATGCCGAAGCGCGGCCGGCGCTCGTCGCGGAACTTGGTCTGGATGTGGAAGAAGTTCTTCGGCAGCTGCTTGTAGCTGCGCAGCTCCTGCCGGGCGATGTCGGTGACCACCTCTTCGCTGGTCGGCTGGATGATGAAGTCGCGCTCGTGCCGGTCCTTCACGCGCATCAGCTCGGGGCCCATCTTGTCGAAGCGGCCGGTCTCCTGCCACAGCTCGGCCGGCTGCACCACCGGCATCAGCAGTTCCACCGCACCGGCGCGCACCATCTCGTCGCGGATGATGGCCTCGACCTTGCGGATCACACGCAGGCCCATCGGCATGTAGTTGTAGATGCCGGCGCCCAGGCGCTTGATCATGCCGGCGCGCATCATCAGCTGGTGGCTGACCACTTCGGCGTCGGCGGGGGCTTCCTTCAGGGTGGCGATGAAGAACTGGGAGGCTTTCATGGGGTGTCCGAACAGCGTCGGCAGGGGTGCGACGCGATGCAGCGCAGCCTGGAAGAGCATGCGGGTTAGCGAGAGTTCGCAGGCCGCACGAGGCCGGTGCAATAATGAAATCAATTCAGATATCGGGGTTTGATTATGCTCGACCGGGAAGGCTTCAGGCCCAACGTCGGCATCATCCTGCTCAATCCGCGCAACCAGGTGTTCTGGGGCAAGCGACTGCGCACCCACTCGTGGCAGTTCCCCCAGGGCGGCATCAAGTACGGTGAGACGCCCGAGCAGGCGATGTTCCGTGAGCTGCACGAAGAAGTGGGCTTGCGGCCGGAGCATGTGCGCATCCTCGCGCGCACCCGCGACTGGCTGCGCTACGAGGTGCCCGAGCACTTCATCCGCAAGGATGCGCGCGGCCACTACAAGGGCCAGAAGCAGATCTGGTACCTGCTGCGCCTGATGGGCCGCGACTGCGACCTGGACCTGCGTGCCACCGACCACCCGGAGTTCGACGCCTGGCGCTGGAACGACTACTGGGTGCCGCTGGAGCTGGTGATCGAGTTCAAGCGCGACGTCTACCAGATGGCGCTCAGCGAGCTGGCGCGCTTTCTGCCGCGCGTGAACCACCACAACCGCTACCTGCGGGGCGGCATGCGGCCGCGCATGATGTCCGACGACGAGCACGAGGCCGAGGCGCCCCAGCCGCAGGAGCGGCCCGGCGCCGAACGCCTGGAGCCGCCGCGCGAGGCCTGATCAGGCGCCGGCCTGGCCTGCGTCCCAGGGCAGCATCAGCGCCAGCCATTCGAGCTGCTGGAACTCGGGCTCGAAACGCTCGATGATGGCCTGCGGCTCGGGGCACAGCGCCTCGTCGGTGATCAGGCCGAACTGCACGCCGCCGGCATAGCTGAGGATGGACACGCCGACGCCGATGTTGCCCGAGGCCGGCACCCAGAACAGCGTCTGCCGCAGCGTGGCGCCGCAGAAGTGCAGCGGCTCGCGCGGGCCCGGCACATTGGTCATCACCGCGGTGGCCTTCTTGGCAAACAGGTTCAGCACCAGGTCCTGCACCGGCTTGACCAGCAGGCCCGACAGCGCCAGCACGCCAAAGGCCAGCAGCGGCTGGTAGCTGCCCTTGAGCTCGGCCATGCGCGCACGCACCGCGTACAGGCGCTCGACCGGATTGGCGATGCCGATCGGCAGCACCAGCGGCACCAGGCCGAAGCGGTTGCCCAGCTGCCAGGCCTTGTCCAGCGGCCGCAGGTTGACCGGCACCATGGCGCGGATCTCTTGGCCCGCCGGATCCTCGCCCCGCTCGCGCAGCCAGCCGCCGATGGCGCCCGAGACGCAGGACAGCAGCACATCGTTGACCGAGCAGCCCAGGCCCCGGCCCACGGCCTTGACCGCATCCAGCGGCAGCGGCTCGTTCCAGGCCACGCGCTTGCGGCCGGCCAGCGGCCGCTCGGGCCGGCCCTTCAGCGCGGTGGTCGAGTCGTCGGCCATCAGCGCCAGCGCCGCGGTATCGGCCAGCACCTGGGCGCCCACACGCGCCAGGTCCAACGAGCCGGCGACAGTGTTGTAGAGCGGCTGCTGCGGATGGGCCAGCAGGTCGATGGACCGCGACACGCCCTCGCCGGTGAGGCCGATCAGGCGCACCGTGGCCTCGGTCAGCGGCTTCAGCAGGGTCTCGGCCAGCCAGTCGGCCTCGCTGTCGTGCTCATGGTCCGGCCGCTGCGGCGGGCCCTCGCCACCGTCGGTGATGGAGTTGGTGACGGCGATCAGCGCAATGCCGTCGGCGATGCAGTGGTGGATGCGCACGATCACCGCGCAGCCATCCTCGTGCTGCTCGATCAGGTGGAACTGCCACAGCGGCCGGTGCGGATCGAGCGGCTGGGTGGCCAGGTCGCCGCAGCGCTGCTGCAGCGCCTGGCGCGGACTCTGCCCGGCGCGGCGCGGCAGGCGCTCGGCCACCACATGGCGCTCGATGTCGAAATGCGGGTCGTCGACCCAGTTGGCGCCCACCGCGTCGTGCTCGACCCGCTGGCCGAAGCGCGGGTACTGCAGCAGGCGCTCGGTGATGCGCTGGCGCAGGGCCTGCAGCGTGATGGCCGGCGTCAGCAGCCAGACGCCGACGATCATCATCTGGTTGACGTCGTTGTCCATGCGCAGCCAGGCGGTGTCGACCCGGGACATGCGTTGGCTGGCGGCGGCGGTCACGGGCGGCGTCTCCTCGTATCGTCAGCAGGCTGGGTGCGCAGGTCTAATGCCCGCGGGCGACGCTGGTTAACATGCCACGTCACCGACCCATTCTGAACCACAGGAGACCGCGTCCATGGCCACGCTGAAGGCGAAGTTCGAGCAGGCAGTGAGCGAGAGCAAGGAGCTGCCGGAAAAGCCCGACAACAACACCTTGCTGAAGATCTACGCGCTGTACAAGCAGGCCACGGCCGGCGACGTGGAAGGCAAGCGCCCCGGTTTCACCGACTTCGTCGGCCGCGCCAAGTTCGACGCCTGGGAGGCACTGAAGGGCACCGATGCCAAGCAGGCGATGCAGGACTACATCGACCTGATCGAGTCTTTGAAGTAAGTCACTTCTTCGCCGGCCGCTTGCCTTTGGCGGCGGCCGCGCCCAGCAGGCCGTCGAGGTTCTTCTCGATCTCGGACTCGATCTTGTGGGCGAAGGCGCCGAGCAGAAAGCCCAGCTTGGCCTCCAGGTCGAAGTGATCGGCGGCCACCACCAGCCGGCCCTTGACGCCCGAGCGGCTGAACTCGACCGTGTCGCTGGTCTCGCCTTCGAGCACCGAGCACTCCATGTCGAATTCCTGCTCCGCCTGCTCGGCCCATTGCCAAGCCACCTTGCGCGCCTTGGCCAGGCCCAGGGCATGGTCGCGGTGGATGCGGATGTCGGGCATGGCGGGCGCTCCTGATCAAGGTGTTGTGGGCCTCTGGGGGGCAGGGGCCAGTGATTGCAGTGTCGCGTGGCGCTGCTCGGCCGGCAAGCTGGCCAGCTGGCGCACCGCGGCATGGAAGCGGGCGAAGTCGCGGCCCTCGCGTTCAAACAGGGCCTCGAAGGCCGGCACCCAGCCGTCGTAGGCCGCTTGCAGCGCCAGCGCGGCATTGTTGGCCCGGGCAAACCAGCGGTCGTAGCCATCGAAGCCGGCCCAGGGGCCTTCGGGCTGGGTCTTCAGCGCGGCATGAGCGGCGCGCAGCTCGGCCATCAGTTCGGCCTTGCGCTGGCGGCGCAGCTCGTCGGGCAGGCGGCTGCGGTACAGGGCGTCCAGCGCGGCACGGGTGTGCCGGGTAAGGCGGCGGAAATCGTCGCGGCGGCGCGCGGCCGCCGCATCGTCCAGCGTGCGGCCGGTGGCTTGCTGCCAACGCGCCAGGCCCAGGCGCTCCACCGCCGTGGCATAAGCCTCGTTGAACTCGGTGTCGCCGGGCGCAAACACCACCTGGTGCGCCAGCTCGTGGAACACCAGGCGCACCAGCTCCTGCTCGGGCCCCAGCGCAAAGGTGTTGAGCAGCGGATCGCCGCCCAGCCAGTTGCTCCAGCCCAGCGTCGAATAGGCCGGCACGCCGTAGACAAAAGCCTCCAGGCCCTGGGCCCGCAGCGCCGCGGCCTCGGCCTCGGCCTCGGCGCGGTCGAAGTAGCCGCGGTAGCCCACGCAGCCCATCACCGGATAACACCAGCGGTGCAGCGACAGCGACAGCTCGGGTGCGGCGACCACGTTCCACACCGCGGCCGGCCGGCCCAGGTCGGCATAGCGCTTGTAGCTGGCGTTGTCGGGCAGGGCCAGTTCGCTCACCGCAAAGGCCCGCGCCTCGCGGGCCAGCTGCAGGCGCTGGCGCAGCGCGGTGGACGTGGCTGGATCGGCCAGCCAGTCGTCCACCGGCCGGGCGCGGCGCAGCAGCTCGGCATGGCCGGCGGCGGACTGGCCGTAATAGGCCAGCGTGCTACAGCCGCTGCCCAGGCACAGCGCGGCGATGCCCGCTGCCAGGGTGCCGGCCGAGGCCAGCCAGGCCCAGCGCGGCATCAGTTCGCAGCAGGCTGACCGGGCGACGGGCTGGGCGCCACCTCGACCAGGCAGTCGTAGAAGGTGGGCGCGCGGCCCAGGTCGGTGAGGCGCTGGCTGGTCAGCTGGTTGACGTTGCGGCCGTCGCGGCCGAACTTGCGCCACCACACGCCCAGGCCGTTGACCACGCCGGGCCGCGCCCGCGGGCTCACCGCCACCTTGCAGCGGTGCTCGCCGCGGTCGTTGAAGACACGCACCTCGCTGCCGTCGGCAATGCCCCGCGCGGCGGCATCGTCGGCATGCATCTCCAGCAGCGGCTCGCCTTCGATGCTGCGCAGGCTGGTGACATTGACGAAGGTGGAATTGAGGAAATGCCGCGCCGGCGGCGAGATCATGGCCAGCGGGTACCGCGCGGCCAGCTCTGGCGCCGAGGCCCGGCTCTCGTAAGGCGGCACATAGCCCGGCAGGCCCAGGCCCGGCACGGCGACACGCGCCTTGCCGCCGGGTGCCGGAAAGCCGCCCTCGGCAAACGGCGCCTCGGGCAGGGCCAGCTTGACCCAGCCATCGTCGAGCAGGCGCTGGAACGACACGCCGGGCACGGCCTGTTGGCACAGCGACAGGTCGTCGTCGGCAAAGCAGGACTCGTCGAAGCCCAGGCGCCGCGCCAGGCCGCGGAACACCTCGGTGTTGGGCCGGGCCTGGCCCAGCGGAGCAATCGCCGGCCGGTTCAGCAGCACATAGGTGTGGCCGTAGCTGGTGTGCACATCCCAGTGTTCGAGCTGGGTGGTGGCCGGCAGCACATAGTCGGCCTGGTCGGCGGTGTCGGTCATGAACTGCTCGATGACCACGGTGAACAGATCCTCGCGCTGGAAGCCGGCCACCACCTTGGCCGACTCGGGCGCCACGGCCACCGGGTTGCTGTTGTAGACGATCAGGGCCTCGACCTTGGGGCCGAAGCCGGGCGAGGCCTCGCGCAGCAGGTCGTCGCCGATGGTGCTCATGTTGAGGGTGCGTGGGCGGCGCCCGGCCAGCAGGTCGGTGCGCTGCAGCGCCGCATCGTTGCGCACGCTGGCAAACCAACCCGAGGCCGACAGCAGCAGGCCGCCGCCGCGATGGCGCCAGGCGCCCACCAGGCAGGGCAGCAGCGCGATCAGGCGCACCGCATTGCCGCCGCCCCGGGCGCGCTGCATGCCGTAGTTCAGGCGGATGGCGGCCGGCCGCGTCTGGCCATAGTCGCGGGCCAGCTGGCGCACCTGCTCGGGCGCCAGGCCGCAGACCTCGGCCACGCGCTCTGGCGGCCATTGCAGGGCCTCGTCGCGCAGCGCGGGCCAGCCGTCCACATGGCGCTCGATGTAGTCGTGGTCCAGCCAGTCGTGAGCGATCAGCTCGTGCATCAGGCCCAGGGCCAGGGCACCGTCGGTGCCGGGCAGCAGGGCCAGGTGCTCGTGGCATTTGTCGGCGGTTTCGCTGCGCCGCGGGTCGATGGCCACCAGCTTGGCACCATTGCGCTTGGCCTGCTGGGCAAAGGTCCAGAAATGCAGGTTGCTGGCAATCGAATTGCTGCCCCAGATCAGGATCAGCCGGCTCTCGGCATAGTGCTCCAGGTGCATGCCGACCTTGCCGCCATAGGTGGCCGCCAGGCCCTCGGCACCGGCCGAGGCACAGATGGTGCGGTCGAGCAGCGACGCGCCCAGCCGGTGGAAAAAGCGCCCCGCCATGGCCTCGCCCTGCACCAGGCCCATGGTGCCGGCATAGCTGTAGGGCACGATGGCCTGGGCATCGCGCGCGGCAATGGCCGACAGGCGCTGCGCGATGTCGTCCAGCGCCTCGTCCCAGCCCACCGGCTCGAAGCGGCCCGAACCCTTGGGCCCGACACGCCTGAGCGGCGTCAGCACCCGCTCGGGGTGGTAGCTGCGCTCGGCATAGCGCGACACCTTGGTGCACAGCGCGCCATGGGTGGGCGGGTGGTCGGGATCGCCGGCCACCTTGACGGCTCGGCCCTCGCGCACCGTGACCAGCAGGGCGCAGGTGTCGGGACAGTCGTGCGGACAGGCGCCACGCACCAACGCATCGGCGGTGCCGTCATTGGAGCGGGACAGGGTGCGGGACGGATCGGCGGCAGCAGAGATCGTGCTCATCCGATGATGATGGCACAGCCCCTGCGACCCCCTGCTGTTTGCCCCGGCGCCAGGCGGGTGCCGGGCTTGGTAGGCTCGCGGCTTGCAACGGCCGCGGCCATGCCCGTTTTTCCGGTACCGATGTTGTCCAAATCCTCCCGCCCTCTCCCCACCCGCCGCCGCCTGCTGCAAGGCGCCGGCGCCCTGGCCACGCTGACCGCACTCGGTGGTCGCGCACCGCTGGCCTTCGGTCAGAACGAGCGGCCCATCGTCATCGGCCAGTCGGCGCCCAGCACCGGCGCGGCGGCCCAGCTGGGCCTGCAGATGAACCAGGGCGCCCGCCTGGCCTTCGATGCCGCCAATGCGGCCGGCGGCATCAACGGCCGGCCCATCGAGTTGCGCCTGCTGGACGATGGCTACGAGCCCGAGCGCTGCAAGGCCAACACCGAGAAGTTCATCCGTGACGAGGTGTTTGCGCTGTTCGGCTATGTGGGCACACCCACCACGCTGGCCGCGCTGCCGCTGCTCAATGCCGCGCAGCTGCCGCTGATCGGCCCCTTCACCGGCGCCCAGGCGCTGCGCGAGCCGTTCAGCCGCCAGGTGTTCCATGTGCGCGCCTCGTACTTCGACGAGACCGAGCTGATCGTCAAGCAGCTCACCGGCCTGGGCCTGAAGAAGATCGCCGTGTTCCGCCAGAACGACAGCTATGGCCAGGCCGGGCTGGACGGCGTGCAGCGCGCCCTGGCCGCGCGTGGCCTGGAGCCGCTGGTGGTGGGCACGGTGGAACGCAACAGCGTGGACGTGGCCGCGGCGGTCAAGGCCATCGTGCCGCGCCAGCCCGATGCGGTGGTGCAGATCAGCGCCTACAAGAGCTGCGCCGCCTTCATCCGCGCGGCGCGCGCCGCCGGCTTTGGCGGCCAGTTCTTCAATGTGTCCTTCGTCGGCACCCAGGCCCTGGCCGACGAACTGGGCCGCGAGGCCCTGGGCGTGGCGGTGAGCCAGGTCATGCCCTCGCCGTTTTCCACCACCAGCGGCGCGGCACGCGACTACCTCGATGCCATCGCCCGCTCGGGCAGCGCGCACAAGCCCAACTATTCGGGCATCGAGGGCTACCTCGCCGCCCGCGTGCTGATCGAGGGCCTGAAGCGCTCGCGCGCCGCCAGCCGCGAGGCCCTGGTGAGCGCGCTGGAGACGCTGAAGCTGGACTTCGGCGGCTTCGGCCTGGCCTTCGGCCCGCGCCAGCATGTGGGCTCGCAGTTCGTCGAGCTGACCATGCTCACCGCCGATGGCAAGGTGCGGCGCTGAGGCCGTTCCCCGCCTGCCGCAGGGCCATCGGCCCCGACCTACACTGATCCGTTCCAGCCCGCCAGACACAGACCACGAGGAGCCGCACACCATGCGCCTGATCGAATCCATCCTGGCCGATGCCGCCAGCATCACCACGCTGCGCCGCGACATCCATGCCCACCCCGAGCTGTGCTTCCAGGAGCAGCGCACCTCCGACCTGATCGCCCAGGCGCTCACCGACTGGGGCATCCCGGTGCACCGCGGCCTGGGCAAGACCGGCGTGGTGGGCATCGTCAAGAACGGCACGTCCAGCCGCGCCGTGGGCCTGCGCGCCGACATCGACGCCCTGCCGATCCAGGAAGGCAATACCTTCGCCCATGCCAGCCGCCATGCCGGCAAGATGCACGCCTGCGGCCACGACGGCCACACCGCCATGCTGCTGGCCGCGGCCAAGCACCTGGCCAGGCACCGCAACTTCGACGGCACGGTCTACCTGGTGTTCCAGCCGGCCGAAGAAGGCGGCGGCGGCGCGCGCGAGATGATCAAGGACGGCCTGTTCGAGCAGTTCCCGATGGAGGCCATGTTCGGCGCCCACAACTGGCCGGGCATGCAGGTCGGCCAGTTCGCGCTGAAGTCCGGGCCCTGCTACGCCTCGAGCAACGAGTTCGAGATCATCATCAAGGGCAAGGGCGCGCATGGCGCCATGCCGCACCTGGGCGTCGATCCGGTGCCGGCGGCCGCGGCCATGGTGCAGGCCTTCCAGACCATCATCAGCCGCAACAAGCGGCCCATCGACACCGGCGTGATCTCGGTGACCATGATCCACACCGGCGAGGCCACCAACGTCATCCCCGAGGCCTGCACGATGGAAGGCACGGTGCGCACCTTCACCACCGAGGTGCTGGACCTGATCGAGGCGCGCATGAAGGCGATGAGCGAGTCCATCGCCGAGGCCTATGGCTGCAGCGTCGACTTCCGCTTCCACCGCAACTACCCGCCGACCATCAACCACCCGGCCGAGACCGAGTTTGCCCAGCGTGTGCTGACCGAGGTGGTGGGCGCCGACAACGTGGTCGAGTTCGAGCCGACCATGGGCGCCGAAGACTTCAGCTACTACCTGCAGGCCATTCCGGGCTGCTATTTCATGATCGGCAACGGCGACGGCGCGCACCGCGAGGGCGGCCACGGCCTGGGCCCCTGCATGCTGCACAACCCGGCCTACGACTTCAACGACGACCTGATCCCGCTGGGCGCCACCGCCTGGGTGCGCATCGCCGAGTCGTGGCTGAACACGCCGCGATGAACGCCGTGGCGACCGTGGACGCCACCGGCCACTTCTCGCAGTCCTATGCCGAGGCCCGCGCCAAGTTCCTGGCCGCGGCCGAGGCCGCCGGCCTGGATGTGCACTCCGAGCTGCATCCGCTGCGTGGCCGCGATGGCGAGGAGCTGGCGCTGGACGCGGTGCGCGACGGCCCGACCGATGCCGCAGCGCTGCTGATCGTCAGCAGCGCCTGCCATGGCGTCGAGGGCTATTGCGGCTCGGGCCTGCAGATCGCCCTGCTGGGCGACGCGGGCTTCCGCGCCCAGGCCCGGGCCGCCGGCGTGGCCGTGCTGTACCTGCACGGGCTCAATCCCTACGGCTTCTCGTGGTGGCGGCGCACCACGCAGGAGAACGTGGACCTGAACCGCAATTTCCAGGACTTCCACCAGCCGCTGCCGGCCAATGCGGCCTACGACGAGATCGCCCACCTGGTGGTGCCACGCCAGTGGCCACCCTCGGCCGAGGTGCAGGCCCAGGTCGATGCCTACATCGCCGCCCACGGGCTCAAGGCCTGGCAGAAGGCCATCTCGGCCGGCCAGTACCGGCATCCCGAAGGCCTGTTCTTCGGCGGCCATGCGCCCACCTGGAGCCAGCAGGCGCTGCGCCATGTGCTGCGCGACCAGGCCCAGCGCTGTGCCCGCCTGGGCTGGATCGACCTGCACACCGGCCTGGGCCCCAGCGGCGTGGGCGAGCGCATCTTCGCCTGCCGCGACGATGCCGCGGCCCTGGCCCGGGCACGTGCCTGGTGGGGGCCGGACGTGACCTCGATCTACGACGGCTCGTCCACCTCGGCCCTGCTCACCGGCCTGATGTGGACCGTGGTCGAGCAGGAATGCGCCCAGGCCCAGTACACCGGCATCGCGCTCGAATACGGCACCGAGCCGATCGCCGAGGTGCTGGACGCGCTGCGCGCCGACCAGTGGCTGGAGAACCATCCGGAGATCGGCGCGCCGCAGGCCGAGGCCATCAAGCGCCGGCTGCGCGACGCCTTCTACACCGACAGCGATGGCTGGAAGCGCCAGATCCTGGCCCAGGGCCTGGCGGCGGCGCGCGAAGGCGTGGCCGGTCTGGCGATGTCCTGAAACGTCCGCCGCCGGTCCGGCGACGGCGCTGCGCGCGCCGCCGGCCGGCACCAGCATGCAGGCTCCCGCTTCAGGAGCCCTGCATGCCCCAGATCCCCGCGCCACGGCGCGTCGCCATCCTGCTGTTCCCCGAGGTCGAGGCGCTGGACGCCGCCGGCCCCTACGAGGTGTTCACCTGCGCCAGCCGCATGGCGCAGCGCCTGGCGCCCGACCAGCCGCCGCCGTTCGCGGTGGTCACGCTGGCCGCCGAGGCCGGCCCGGTGCGGGCCCGCGCCGGCCTGCAGTTCGGCGCCGACCAGGCCTGGGCCCAAGCCGCGCCGCCCGACCTGCTGCTGCTGCCGGGCGGCGTGGTCGATGCGCTGTGCGCCGATGCGCAGGCGCTGGCGCAGATCCGCCGCCTGGGCGAAGGCGCGCAGATCGTCGCCTCGGTGTGCACCGGCGCCTTTGTGCTGGCCGCCGCTGGCCTGCTGGCGCCGGGCAGCCAGGTCAGCACGCACTGGGAGGACGCGGCCGACCTGGCCCGCGCCCAGCCCGCGCTGCGCGTCGATGCGACGCGGCGCTACATCGAGAGCGCGGACGGCTCGCGCATCAGCTCGGCCGGCATCCAGGCCGGCATCGACATGTCGCTGCACCTGGTGGCGCGCCTGGCCGACACGGCCCTGGCCGAGCGCACCGCACGGCAGATGGATGTGGCCTGGCAGCGCGATCCCTGGGGCGGGACCGTGCTGGGTTGAACTGCGAAGATCGGCCGATGATCGACGTGCTGTTCATCGTGCTGCCCGACACCCTGCTGCTGGACCTGGCCGGCCCGGCCGAGGCCCTGCGCCTGGCCAACCAGGCCCTGCAGCGGCGCGGCCAGCCGCCGGCCTTCAGCCTGCGTTATGCCGGGCCGCTGGCGGCCACCGGCTCGTCGGTGGGCCTGCAACTGGCCGGCCTGGAGCCGCTGCCGCAGCACTTCGAGCGCGCCACCTGGGTGCTGCTGCTGGGCCGGCCCGGCGACGGCGCCCAGGTCGTGCGCCCCGAGCCGGCCTGGCTGGCCACGCGCCAGTGGCTGGCGCGGCAGATGGCGCCGGTGCTGGCCGACCCGGCCACGCCACACCGGCTGATGACGGTCTGCACCGGAGCCCTGCTGGCCGCCGATGCCGGTCTGCTGGCCGGCCGGCGCTGCACCAGCCACCACGAGCTGCTGGACGAACTGGCGCGGCTGGCGCCGGCGGCCCAGGTGCTGCCCAACAAGGTGTGGGTGGAAGACGGCGCGCTGTGGACCAGCGCCGGCATCACCGCCGGCATCGACATGGCCTTGCGCGCCATCGCGCTGCACAGCGGCGAGGCCCTGGCCGCCAGCGTGGCCCAGGTGATGGTGGCGCCGCTGCGCCGCCATCGCGACGACCCGCAGCAGTCGCCGCTGCTGGCCCTGCGCAACCACCTGCACCCGGCCGTGCACCGCGCGCAGGAGGCGGTGGCCGAGCGTCCGCAGCAGCACTGGAGCGCGCAGGCCCTGGCCGCCGTGGCCCATGTGACGCCGCGCCATCTGTCGCGGCTGTTCCGCCAGCACACCGGACTGAGCCCGCGCGAGTATGTGGAGCAGGTGCGCCTGGCCCTGGCCGGCCAGGCCCGGCAGCGCGGCGCCAGCGCCGCCCAGGCCGCCACGCTGGGCGGCTTCGGCTCTGACCGGCAATGGCGGCGCGCCCGCGCCCGCAGCATGCAGGCACCTTGAGCGTGCGGCGGGGTCGCGCGCCCGCCCCGCCGCGGGGCGGGTGGCGGGCACCCGACCCCGCTGCGGCACAGCGCCACCGGGGTTTGTCCGGGCTCGCCACCTGGCACGGGGGTTGCGTACAGTCGACCCGATTCCTGACCAAATGGTCAGCTTCGTGGTGAATCCGGGCCACCCTCCTGCCCGGGCGAGGAGCCAGCACGCCGTGTCAGCCACCCACCACCCGGCCGCCGCGTCGATCACCGCCGCCGACGCCGACCTGCGCAGCCACCGCCTGGGCCATGAGCAGCTGGCGCGCAACTTTGCCGATGCCGCACCGCGCCTGAGCCGCACCCAGGCCCTGGCCGAGGCCGAGCGCTGCCTGTACTGCCATGACGCGCCCTGCGCCACGGCCTGCCCCACCGGCATCGACATCCCCAGCTTCATCCGCCGCATCGCCGACGACAACCTGCGCGGCGCGGCCCGCGCCATCCTGTCGGCCAACCCGCTGGGCGGCACCTGCGCCCGCGTCTGCCCCACCGAGGAGCTGTGCGAGCAGGTCTGCGTGCGTACCACGCAGCAGGGCAAGCCGGTGGAGATCGGCCGCCTGCAGCGCTATGCCACCGACGCGGTGATGGACCGGCCCTATGCCAGCCTGTTCCCGCGCGCGGCCGCCACCGGCAAGACCGTGGCCGTGGTCGGCGCCGGACCGGCCGGCCTGGCCTGCGCGGTGGAGCTGGCGCGGCGTGGCCACGAGGTGGTGATCCACGACGCCCAGCCCAAGGCCGGCGGCCTGAACGAATACGGCCTGGCCAGCTACAAGATGGCCGATGACTTTGCCCAGCGCGAGATCGACTGGCTGCTGGGCATCGGCGGCATCACGGTGCAGCACGGCTGGCGGCTGGAATCGGCGGCCCAGCTGCAGGCCTTGCAGCAGCGGTACGCGGCCGTGTTCCTGGGCCTGGGCCTGACACGCACCCAGGGCCTGGGCCTGCCCGGCGACACGCTGGCCGGCGTGCGCGATGCGGTGGATTTCATCGCCGAGCTGCGCCAGGCCGGCGACAAGGCCAGCGTGGCCGTCGGCCGCCGCGTGGTGGTCATCGGCGGCGGCATGACCGCCGTGGATGCCGCGGTGCAAAGCAAGCTGCTGGGCGCCGAGACGGTGCACATGGTCTACCGCCGCGGTCCCGAGCAGATGGGCGCCTCGGCGGCCGAGCAGCAATGGGCCCAGACCCATGGCGTGAGCCTGCACCACTGGCTGGCGCCCGAGGCCCTCCTCGGCGAGGCCGGCCATGTCACCGGCGTGCGCTTCGCCCAGCAGACCCTGGTGGGCGGCCAGCTCAAGCCCACCGGCGAGCACCGCGTCTTTGAAGCCGACCTGGTGCTGCGCGCCATCGGCCAGAAGCTGGACGTGGCCCTGGCCCAGACCTGCGGACTGAGCCTGAAGGACGGCCGCATCGTCGCCGACGACGATGGCCGCACCGGCGTGCCCGGCCTGTATGCCGGCGGCGACTGCCGCCACGGCGGCCGCGACCTGACGGTGGAAGCGGTGGAGGACGGCAAGCGCGCCGCCGCCGCCATCCACGCCGAACTCACCCCAGCCTGAACGCCCGGGAGCCCACCATGGCCGATCTGACCAATCACTTCGCCGGCATCAAGAGCCCCAACCCGTTCTGGCTGGCCAGCGCGCCGCCCACTGACAAAGCCTACAACGTGCACCGCGCCTTCGAGGCCGGCTGGGGCGGCGTGGTCTGGAAGACCCTGGGCGAAGACGGCCCGCCGGTGGTCAATGTCAACGGCCCACGCTACGGCGCGCTGCTGACGCCCGACCGCAAGCTGCTGGGCTTCAACAACATCGAGCTGATCACCGACCGGCCGCTGGCCGTCAACCTGGCCGAGATGCGCGAGATCAAGCGCCTGTGGCCCGACCGTGCGCTGATCGCCAGCATCATGGTGCCCTGCACCGAAAGCGCCTGGAAGGCGATCCTGCCGCTGGTCGAGGACACCGGCTGCGATGGCATCGAGCTGAACTTCGGCTGCCCGCATGGCATGAGCGAGCGTGGCATGGGCGCGGCCGTGGGCCAGGTGCCCGAGTACATCCAGATGGTCACCGCCTGGTGCAAGCAGTACAGCCGGCTGCCGGTGATCGTCAAGCTCACGCCCAACATCACCGACATCCGCAAGCCGGCCCTGGCCGCCAAGCTGGGCGGCGCCGATGCGGTGAGCCTGATCAACACCATCAACTCCATCATGGGCGTGGACCCGCGCACGCTGCAGATGAGCCCGACCACCGGCGGCATGGGCAGCCATGGCGGCTACTGCGGCCCGGCGGTCAAGCCCATCGCGCTGAACATGGTGGCCGAGATCGGCCGCTCGGCCGAGACCGCCGGCATCCCGATCAGCGGCATCGGCGGCGTCGGCAACTGGCGCGATGCGCTGGACTACATCGCACTCGGCGCCGGCAATGTGCAGGTCTGCACCGCGGCCATGGTCTATGGCTTCAAGATCGTGCAGGAGATGATTTCCGGCCTGTCCGACTACATGGACGAGATGGGCTTCGCCAGCACCGAGGATTTCCGCGGCCGGGCGCTGCCCACCGTCACCGACTGGCAGTACCTGAACCTCAACGCCGTCAGCAAGGCGGTGATCGACCAGGACAAGTGCATTGAATGTGGCCGCTGCCACATCGCCTGCGAAGACACCTCGCACCAGGCCATCACCGCGGTCAAGGACGGCCAGCGCCACTTCGAGGTCAAGGAAGACGAGTGCGTGGGCTGCAACCTCTGCGTCACCGTCTGCCCGGTGCCCGAGTGCATCACGCTGCGCACGCTGAGCCCCGGCGAGCTGGACCAGCGCACCGGCCAGCCGGTCAGCGCCAGCGCGGCCGACTGGACCACCCACCCCAACAACCCGATGCGCAAGCCCAGCCCGGCCACGGCTTGACGCGGCGCGCCGGCGCGCCGATGCTTTGCCGCTGGCAACCGCCCTGACGAACCCAGGAACAGTCCCCATGAGCACTTCCCAGGCCTTGCTGATCCGCGGCGGCACCGTGGTCAATGCCGACCGTGAATTCCGCGCCGACGTGCTGGTGGCCGACGGCAAGATCGCCGCCGTCGGCAGCGACCTGGCCACGCCGGCCGGCACGCAGACGCTGGACGCCGGTGGGCGTTATGTGATGCCCGGCGGCATCGACCCGCACACCCACATGCAGCTGCCCTTCATGGGCACGGTCACGCGCGACGACTTCTACAGCGGCACGGCCGCGGCCCTGGCCGGCGGCACCACCTCCATCATCGACTTCGTGATCCCCGATCCGCAGGAGCCGCTGATGGACGCCTACCGCAAATGGCGCGGCTGGGCCGAGAAGTCGGCCGCCGACTACAGCTTCCACGTCGCCGTCACCTGGTGGAGCGACAGCGTGCACCGCGACATGGGCACCCTGGTCACCGAAGAAGGCGTGAACAGCTTCAAGCACTTCATGGCCTACAAGAACGCCATCATGTGCGACGACGAGACCCTGGTGAACAGCTTCCGCCGCGCGCTGGAGCTGGGCGCCATGCCCACCGTGCATGCCGAAAACGGCGAGCTGGTCTATCTGCTGCAGGCCGAGACCAAGGCCCAGGGCGTGTTCGGCCCCGAGGGCCATCCGCTGAGCCGCCCGCCGGCGGTGGAGGCCGAGGCCGCCCAGCGCGCCATCGCCATCGCCGACGTGCTCAATGTGCCCATCTATGTGGTGCATGTGTCCTGCGCCGAAAGCGCCGAGGCGATTGCGCGTGCGCGTGCACGAGGCCAGCGCGTCTACGGCGAGGTGCTGGCCGGCCATCTGGTGATCGACGACAGCGTCTACCGCGACCCGGACTTCGCCAAGGCCGCGGCCCATGTGATGAGCCCACCCTTCCGTGCCAAGGGCCATGGCCAGATGCTGTGGCGCGGCCTGCAGGCCGGCAGCCTGCACACCACGGCCACCGACCACTGCACCTTCTGCGCCGAGCAGAAAGCGGCGGGCAAGGACGACTTCGCCAAGATCCCCAACGGCTGCGGCGGCGTCGAAGAACGCCTGGCCGTGCTGTGGGAGCATGGCGTCAACGCCGGCCGGCTGACGCCGAGCGAGTTTGTGGCCATCACCTCGGCCAACACCGCCAAGCTGTTCAACCTGTATCCGAAGAAGGGCCTGATCGCCGCCGGCGCCGATGCCGACATCGTGCTGTGGGACCCGCAGGCCACCCAGACCCTGTCGGTGAAGACCCAGCACAGCCTGGGCGACTACAACATCTTCGAAGGCATGGCGGTGCGCGGCCGCGCCACGCACACGCTGACGCGCGGCCACCTCGCCTGGGCCGACGGCGACCTGCGCGCAGTGCGCGGCGCCGGCCAGTACCTGAAGCGCCCGGCCTTTGCGCCGCAGTTCGCGCCGCTGGCGCGCAAGGCCGCGCTGGAACAGCCCTTGCCTGTGCAGCGCTGACACCGGAGAACCCCATGGACATGAAGACCACCCCGCTGCCCGAAAAACTGCAGGCGCTGCGCATCAACGGCCCGCGCCTGTGGGACAGCCTGATGGAGCTGGCCCGGATCGGCGCCACGCCCAAGGGCGGCGTCTGCCGCCTGACCCTGACCGACCTGGACAAGCAGGGCCGCGACCTGGTCAGCCGCTGGGCCCGCGAGGCCGGCATGACCATCACCATCGACAAGATCGGCAACGGCTTTCTGCGCCGCCCGGGCCGCAACAACAGCCTGCCGCCGGTGATGACCGGCAGCCACATCGACACCCAGCCCACCGGCGGCAAGTTCGACGGCAACTACGGCGTGCTGGCCGGCCTGGAGGTGGTGCGCACGCTCAACGATGCCGGCATCGAGACCGAGGCGCCGATCGAGGTGGCCTGGTGGACCAATGAAGAAGGCTCGCGCTTCGTGCCGGTGATGATGGGCTCGGGCGTGTTCGCCAAGGCCTTCACGCTGGAAACCGCCTATGCCGCCACCGACACCGAGGGCAAGACGGTGAAGGCCGAGCTGGAGCGCATCGGCTACATCGGCGACGAGGAGCCGGGCGAGCACCCGATCGGCTGCTACTTCGAGACCCACATCGAGCAGGGCCCAGTGCTGGAGGACCACGACAAGACCATCGGCGTGGTCACCGGCGTGCTGGGCATCCGCTGGTACGACTGCGTGGTCACCGGCATGGAGGCCCATGCCGGCCCGACGCCGATGGCGCTGCGCAAGGACGCGCTGCAGGTGGCCACCCATTTGATGCAGGAGGTGGTGGCCTGCGCCCACCGCCATCCGCCGCACGGCCGCGGCACGGTGGGCATGGTCAATGTGCACCCGAACAGCCGCAACGTGATCCCGGGCCGGGTCAAGTTCAGCATCGACCTGCGCAATGCCAGCGACGCGCTGTGCGAAGCCATGGATGCCGACATCCGCGCGGTGGCGGCCAGGCTGGCGGCCGATTCGGGCCTGAGCATCGAGATCACGCCGGTCAGCGCCTACCCGGCCCAGCCCTTCCATGCCGACTGCGTGGGCGCGGTGCAGGCCGCGGCCGAGAAACTGGGCTACAGCCACATGCCGGCGGTCTCGGGCGCCGGCCACGATGCGGTCTACATGGCGCGCCTGGCGCCGGCGGGCATGATCTTCATCCCCTGCAAGGACGGCATCAGCCACAACGAGATCGAGGACGCCAAGCCCGAGCACATCGAGGCCGGCTGCAATGTGCTGCTGCATGCGATGCTGGAGCGGGCCGGCGTGGCTGCCGGCTGAGCCGCGCTCACATCGGCAGGCCGACGTAGTTCTCGGCCAGCGCCGTCATCGCCGCCTGTGAGCTGAACAGATAGTCCAGCTCGGCCAGCTGCATCTTGGTGCCAAACGTGCCGTTGTCCGGGAAGTTGTGCATCAGCTGGGTCATGCTCCACGAGAAGCGCTCGGCCTTCCAGATGCGCGCCAGCGCACGCTGCGAGTAGTGGTCGATCTCGCCCAGGCGGCCGGCATAGAAGCCCTGCAGCGCCTGCCACAGATAGCCCACGTCGCTGGCGGCCAGGTTCAGGCCCTTGGCGCCGGTGGGCGGCACGATGTGGCCGGCATCGCCCACCAGGAACAGCCGTCCGAAGCGCAGCGGCTCGGCCACGAAGCTGCGCAGCGGCGCAATGCTCTTTTCCAGTGACGGGCCGGTGACCAGGTTCGCCGCCACCTCGGCCGGCAGGCGCCGGCTCAGCTCGTCCCAGAAGGCCTGGTCGCTCCAGTTCTCGACCTTGTCGTCCAGGCTGCACTGCACGTAGTAGCGGCTGCGCGTGGCGCTGCGCTGGCTGCACAGCGCAAAGCCGCGCGCGTGGTGCACATAGATCAGCTCCTCGTGCACCGGCGGCGTATCGGCCAGCAGGCCCAGCCAGCCGAAGGGATAAACCTTCTCGTGCAGCGCGATCTTGTCCGCGGGCACGCTGGCGCGGCAGATGCCGTGGAAGCCGTCGCAGCCGGCGATGAAGTCGGCCTGCAGCTCATGGCACTGGCCGTCCTTGAGCCAGCTGACGCGCGGCGCGCTGCCGTCCAGGAAGTCGTGCACCCGCACCTCGTCGGCCTCGTAGACCGTGCTCAGCCCGGCGCCGGCGCGCGCGGCCATCAGGTCGCGCGTGACCTCGGTCTGGCCGTAGACCATCACGCGCTTGCCGGTCAGGCCGTGCAGGTCGATGCGGTGCAGCTGGTCGTTGAAGGCCAGGCACACGCCGTCGTGCGGCAGGCCCTCGGCATGCATGCGCTCGGCCACGCCGGCTTCTTCCAGCAGCCGGGTGCAGGTGTCTTCCAGCACGCCGGCGCGGATGCGGCCCAGCACATAGTCGGCGCTGCGCTGCTCGATGACGACGTTGGCGATGCCCGACTTGGCGAGCAGCTGGCCGAGCAGCAGGCCCGAGGGGCCGGCGCCGACGATGGCGACCTGGGTGCGTTGCATGGTGTTTGTCTCCGCGGGCGGCTGGCCGCCGTTCACAGTTGATGGCGGTCAAGAGTGTGGCGCCCGCCCGGCCGGCTGCGCAATGGACAGTCCGTTCGAGTTCTTGAACAATTCGAACATGCGCTCAGCCAGCCCATCCAGCCCGACAGCGCCCCGCCTGCCCACTTATGCCCTCTATGGCGAGCGTGACCGCACCCAGGCCACCGACTGGCTGCACTGCGAGGCCATCGCCGACCGCAGCCGCCGCCACGACTGGGAGATCCGCCCGCACCGGCACGAGGCACTGTTTCAATTTCTGTACATCGACCGCGGCCAGGCCGAGGCCTTGCTGGAACAGCGCCGCCTGCCGCTGGCCGGGCCCTGCGTGCTGTGGGTGCCACCGCTGGTGCCGCACGGCTTCCGCTTCGCGCCCGACATCCATGGCCATGTGCTGACCGTGCTGGACCAGCACCTGGCGCGGCTGCTGCAGCCAGCGCCGGCGCTGCGCGAGCGCCTGGCCAGCCCGCGCCACCTGGCCTGGGCCGAGGGGGCGGCCGAAGCCGCCGAGCTGGGCGCGGCCATGGCCAGGCTGGTGGCCGAGTTCCATGCCAGCCAGGCCTGGCGCGACCTGGCGCTGGACGCGGCCCTGCTGCACTGGGTGCTGGCGCTGGGCCGGCTGGCGCCGGCGGTCGAGGCCGCGCCGGATGCCGGCGCCACGGCCGCCGCCGAGACCGGAGGCCGGGTGGTCGCCGAGGCCGGCAGCCGGGCAGTCGCCCATGTGCAGCGCTATCGCGCCCTGGTCGACGCGCGCTTTCGCGAGCAGCCCTCGCTGGCCAGCCTGGCGGCCGAGATCGGCATCACGCCCACCCAGCTCAACCGCTGCTGCCACCAGGTGCTGGGTCATGCCGCGCTGGGCGTGCTGCAGGGCCGGCTGCTGCTGGAGGCCCAGCGCGACCTGGCCTACACCACGATGAGCGTCAAGCAGGTGGCGCTGGGCCTGGGTTTTGCCGACGCCGGCTACTTCAGCCGCTTCTTCCGCCGCCACATGGGCCACACGCCGCTGGCCTGGCGGCAGCGCTCGGCCCAGGCCCGCTGACGCCGCGGGCGCCCGCCGCCCGTGATGCACGTCACGCCGCCCGCGCCCGCCGCGGCCGGCGCGGGGCCAAGCGCGGGCCACGGTTCAAGTCCGTACCAGGCCATGCCGAAACCCCAGTCCATGCGGGCAAGTCGCCCGCCAGCAGTACGTTTGATCGTGAAGAAAGTTCACACCATGGCGACGATGGTCGATGTCAGGGATCTGAAGGTGGGGATGTTCGTGCATCTCGACCTGGGCTGGTGGGCGCACCCGTTTGCGCTGTCCAGCTTCCTGATCGTCTCGCCCGATCAGATCGACACCATCCGCGGCCTGAAGCTGCAGCGCGTGCGCTGGAGCCCGGACAAGAGCCAGCTGGCCGAGGCCGCCGACAGCCAGGCCCCGGCCCAGACCCACGAACCGACCCAGGAACCGGCCGAGGGACCGGCCGCCACCGGCACGGCCTCCGACAGCACGGCCGCCCCCCACCCCGCCGCCGCCGCCCAGCCGCCCACGCCCGGCCAGCAGCGCGCGCTGGCCGAGCAGCTGGCCGCCACCACGCTGTGCCAGCAGCAGGTGGCCGAGGCCCGCAGCGCCTGGGCCGAGGCCAGCCAGCTGGTGCCGCAGCAGCCGCTGCACGCCCGCGAGGTGGTGGACCGGCTGACCCGCGCGCTGCTGGACAAGCTGCTGGGCGACCAGGACATGTGCGTGCGCGCGCTGGACGACGCCGGCTGCGACCCCGCCGCCGGCCATGCGCTGAACGTGGCCGTGATCTCGCTGCTGATGGGCCGCGTGTTCGGCTTCTCGCCCGCCGAGATGCAGGACATGGGCGTCGGCGCCCTGCTGCACGACATCGGCAAGCTGGAGCTGCCCGAGCGCGCCCGCCACGACGACGACCGCTGCGGCCCCAGCGAGCATGCGCTGTACCGCGAGCATGTGGCCCATGGCGTCAACGCCGGCCGGCGCATGGGCCTGGAGCCCGGCGCCCTGCTGGTCATCGCCCAGCACCACGAGATGGCCGACGCCAGCGGCTTTCCGCAGCGGCTCAACCTCGACCGCATGAGCGGCGCGGCGCGCATCGTGGCCCTGGTCAACCGCTACGACAACCTGTGCAATCCGCGCAACCCGGCGCTGGCGCTGACGCCACACGAGGCGCTGCAGACGCTGTTTGCCCAGAGCAAGAGCAAGTTCGACATCACCATGCTGAATGCCTTCATCCGCATGATGGGGGTGTATCCGCCGGGTTCGATGGTGCAGCTCACCGACGACCGCTATGCCTCGGTGATCAGCGTCAACTCCAGCCGCCCGCTGAAGCCGCGGGTGCTGATCTGCGACCCGGCGCTGCCGGTCGAGCAGGCCCTGCTGCTGAACCTGGACGGCGAGCGCAACCTGGGCATCCGCCGCAGCCTCAAGCCGCAGCAGCTGCCGGCGGCCGTGCGCCAGTGGCTGCAGCCGCGCCAGCGCATGGTGTATTTCTTCGAGCCGCTGCAAGTGCAGCAGGCCCGGTCCTCGGAGGAGTTGGCGGCGTGAGCGCGCATGGCCGCTCCAAAGCGCTCACACCGGAGCGCGACAGCGCAGAGGTGGCCTGGTGAGCGCCCAGCGCCATCCGCTGCCTGCGGGCAGCGCCGAGGCCCCACCCTGGCAGGCCCTGCTGGACGCGCTCGGCCAGCCGGCCTGGCTGGTGGAGGGCCGCGGGCTCAGCGTCTGCGCCATCAATGCCGAGGCACTGGCCCTGCTGGGCCGCGAGGCCGCGGCGGTGCTGGGCCAGGCCGCCGACAGCCTGATCGCCACGCCCGAGGACCTGGCCTTCTGGGACGAGGTGCGCGCCGGCGAAGCCCAGGCGCTGGAGTCCGAGGCGGTGCTGGTCGATGCCACCGGCCGGCTGGTGCAGGTGACGCGGCGCGTGCGCCCGGTGCCGGACGGCCCGGATCACGCCGCCGGCCACTGGCTGGTGGTGGTGCGCGACCGCAGCGCCGAGCAGCGCCAGCACGACGAGCGCGAGCTGCTGCTGTCGGAGCTGCAGGCGACGCTGGAATCCACCGCCGACGGCATCCTGGTCACCGACCTGGCCGGCCGCATCCGCGCCTTCAACCGCCGCTTCGCGCAGATCTGGGGCCTGCCCGAGAGCCTGCTGACCGAAAAACGCGACGACGCCGTCTACGACTGGATGCGCCGCTCGGTGGTCGACCCCGAGGGCTATGAGCGCCGCGTCGCCACCATCCACGAGGCCACGCTGCTGCAGGCCACCGAGCGCATCAGCCTGCATTCCGGCCAGGTCATCGAGCGCGTCACCCGGCCGCAGCACTGCCATGGCCGGCCCTGCGGCCGCGTCTGGTCGTTCCGCGACCACACCGAGCTGGTGGCCGCCGGCCAGCGCATCGAGGCGCTGTCGACCACCGATGCGCTGACCGGACTGTTCAACCGCCGGCAGATGATCAACACCATCGGCGACTCGCTGCGCCAGGCGCGGCGCGCCGGCGGCCAGCTGGCCCTGCTGCTGCTGGACCTGGACCGCTTCCGCCAGATCAACGACAGCCTGGGCCAGGAGGTCGGCGACCGCGTGCTGGTGGAGGTCAGCGAGCGGCTCAAGGCCTGCCTGCGCCAGGGCGACGTGGTGGCGCGCACCGGCGGCGACCAGTTCGCGGTGCTGGTGCACCAGGCCGACAGCCGCGCCGCCGAGGCCACGGCCCGGCGGGCGCTGGACGTGATCGCCCAGCCGCTGGCTGTGGACGGCCTGCAGTTCACCCAGACCTGCTCGGTGGGCGTGTCGTCCTTTCCCGCCGACGCGCCCGATGCCGAGCTGCTGCTGCGCCATGCCGAGACGGCCATGCTGCGCGCCAAGCAGGGCGGCCGCGCCTGCTTCCGCTTCCACCAGCCGCAGCACGATGCCGACCTGCGCCAGCGCATGCGCATCGACCATGCGATGCGCCAGGCCTTGGCCAGCCACCGCTTCCGCCTGCACTACCAGCCCCAGGTGCAGCTGGCCAGCGGCCGCGTCATCGGCGCCGAGGCGCTGATCCGCTGGCGCGACCCCGAGCTGGGCGAGGTGCCGCCGGCACAGTTCATCCCGGTGGCCGAGGAAACCGGCTTCATCATCGCCATCGGCGACTGGGTGCTGGAGCAGGCCGTGCGCCAGGCCGCGCAGTGGCGCGCCAGCGGCCTGGAGATGCCGGTGTCGGTCAACGTCTCGGCGCTGCAGTTCCAGCAGTCCGACTTCGTCGACCGCGTCAGCGCGGTGCTGCGCGAGCAGGGCCTGGACGGCGCCCTGCTGGAGCTGGAGCTGACCGAGAGCATCCTGGTGCACGACGCCCAGGACGCGCTGGCGCGGCTGTCGCAGCTGTCGGCGCTGGGCGTCAAGCTGGCCATCGACGACTTCGGCACCGGCTACTCCAGCCTGGCCTATCTGAAGCAGTTCCCGATCGACCGGCTGAAGATCGACCGCAGCTTCGTCAAGAGCCTGGGCCAGCCCGGCGACGACTCGGGCGCGGCCATCGTGCGCGCCATCGTGCAGATGGCCCAGGCGCTGGGGCTGAACGTCATCGCCGAGGGCGTGGAGACCGAGCCGCAGCGCCACTTCCTCAGCGAGACCGGCTGCGACGCCTTCCAGGGCTTTCTGTACGCGCCGGCGCTGGACGCGCAGAGCTTTGCCGAGCGTGTGCTGTCGGGCCGCGAGCGCCAGCGGCCGCGGCTGAGCCTGGTCAGCAAGTAGCCCGCCGGGCAGCGGCGGCCCTGCCCGGGCACAATGGCGGCCGGAGGACCGACGCCATGCTGTACAAGTTCAAGAGTCCCGCCACCGGCGATCTGGTCATGCTCGGCCCCCATGGCGACGCGCTGCTGCGCGTGCTGGGCCGCGAGCCCGCGCCACGCGGCATCATCGAGCCGGCGGCCATGGCCCAGGCCATCCAGGCCCTGCGGCAGGCGGTGGCCGACGACGAGGCCCGCCGCGCCCAGGCCCTGCTGGAGGCCGAGGCCGCCACCGCCCAGGGCCAGGAGACGGCCGCGCCGGCCGAGGCCCCGGGACTGCGCCAGCGCCTGTGGCCGATGCTGCAGATGCTGGAGCGCGCCCGCGCCGCCGACGAACCCATCACCTGGGGCGTCTGACCCCGGGCGCTTGAGAAGGACCGCCGACGATGAGACTGTGGAGCGACGCCTGGGCCAATGGCGAGGCGATTCCCGAGCGCCATGCCGCCGGGCGCCTGGCCGCCGACGGCAGCGTGGGCTTCTCCGACAACCTGAGCCCGCCGCTGCGCTGGAGCGACCTGCCGGCCGGCACGCAGTCGCTGGTGCTGGTGTGCCACGACTTCGACGTGCCCAGCCGCGCCGACGACGTCAACCAGGCCGACCGCGAGGTGCCGGCCGGGCTGCCGCGCATCGACTTCTTCCACTGGCTGCTGGTCGACCTGCCGCCCACGCTGGACGGCTTTGCCGAGGGCCAGTGGAGCCGCGGCTTCACGCCGCGGGGCAAGCCCGGCCCGGCCGCGCAGCTGGCCGACGGCAGCCCGGCGCCCGGCGGCGCGCGCCACGGCCTCAACGACTACAGCCTGTGGTTTGCCGGCGATGCCCAGCTGGCCGGCTGCTACCACGGCTACGACGGCCCGTTCCCGCCGTTCAACGACTCGCTGGTGCACCACTACCTGTTCACGCTGTATGCGCTGGACACGCCGCGCCTGGCGGTGGACGGCGACTTCAACGGCGCCCAGGTGCTGGCCGCGCTGGCCGGCCATGTGCTGGACGCGGCCACGCTGTCGGGCACCTACACGCTGAACCGGCGCCTGCGCTGAGCGCCGCCGCCACCGTGCTCGACGCCACGCGCATCGTCGCCATCCGCCATGGCGAGACGGCCTGGAACGCCGAGGGCCGGCTGCAGGGCCAGCTGGACGTGCCGCTGAACGCCGTCGGCCGGGCCCAGGCCGCACGCCTGGCGCAGGCGCTGGGAGACGAGGGCCTGCAGGCGGTGGTGTCCAGCGACCTGGGCCGGGCCTGGCACACGGCCCAGGCCCTGGCCGGCCCGCTGGGCCTGCCGCTGCAGGCCGAACCGGGCCTGCGCGAACGCGGCTTCGGCGCGCTGCAGGGTTTGCGCTACGACGAGATCCGCGAGCGCTGGCCCGAGCTGGCCGAGCGCTGGCGGCGCCGCGACCTGGAATTCGCCGCGCCGGACGGCGGCGAAAGCCTGCCGCAGTTCTCGGCCCGCGTGCTGGCCGCGGTGGAGCGGGCGGCTGGCGCCCACGCCGGCGGCTGCATCGCCCTGGTCTGCCATGGCGGCGTGCTGGACTGCCTGTACCGCGCCGCCACCCGGCTGGCGCTGGACGCTCCACGCAGCTGGCAGCTGGGCAATGCCAGCATCAACCGCCTGCTGCACACGCCCCAGGGGCTGAGCCTGGTCGGCTGGGACGACGTGGCGCATCTGCAGGACCTGGGCCGGGACGACGACAGCGCCTGAACCGCAGCGCGCGACCGGCGACATTTGACGCATACCGTTACCGCGACGCGACCTCAGGCCTGCGGGCGGCTTGCCGATAACCGAGGCAAGAGGTTCCCCCATGTCCCAGCCGTACACCCCCACCTTGCAGCGTCCAGACGCGGCCACGCCGGCCCGCGGCGTGACGCTGATCGAGCTGATGGTCGGCCTGGCGGTGCTGGTGGTGGTGATGTCGGTGGCCGCGCCGGCGATGAGCGAGTTCAGCGCCAACAACCAGGTGGTGGCGGCCAAGTCGGGCTTTGCCGCTGCCGTGGGCCTGGCGCGCACCGAGGCCGCGCGCCGCGGCAGGCCGGTGATCGTGCAGGCCCTGGGCAGCGGCGACGATGCCTTTGCCAGCGGCTGGGAGGTGGTGGTCGACGACAACGCCGACGGCAGCGCCGCCGACAGCGAGCCGCGGGTGCGCCGCTATGCCGCGCCGGCGCCGGCGGTGCGCATCAGCGGCAATGCCAGCCTGGTGTTCCGCGCCAGCGGCGCGCTGCAGGGCACCTCGGCCGAGGACTACAGCGTCTGCCGCCGCAGCGGCAGCAGCCAGGGCTATGCCATCACCGTCAACCCCAGTGGCGCGGCCGACGTGGCCGCCACCGCGGAGTGCGGATCGTGAGGCGCGCGCCGGGTCGCCGCGGCATCGTGCTGATCGAGGCCATGATCGCGGTGCTGCTGTTGTCCATGGCTGCGCTGGGTTATGCGGCGATGCAGATGCGCGGCCTGTCGGGCAATGCCGGCGCGATGTGGCGCAGCAAGGCCACGCTGCTGGCCAATGACATGGCCGACCGACTGCGCGCCAACCGCAGCGGCGTGCTGGCCGGCAACTACAACGACCGCAGTGGCGCCGCCACCGCGCCCAGCTGCGGCAGCACCAGCAACTGCACGCCGGCCAACATGGCGGCGCTGGACCATGCGCAGTGGAACGCCACCATCGCCCGCGAGCTGCCCGGCGGCAGCGGCGCGGTGTGCCGCGATGCCAGCCCCGACGACGGCACGGCCGAGGCCCCGGCCTGCGACGGCCAGGGCGATGTGTTCGCCGTCAAGCTGTTCTGGCGCGAACGCGGCGAGGCCGCGCGGCTGAGCATGGCGGTGCGGCCATGAGCCCCGGCATCGGGCAGGCCGCGCGGCGCGGCTTCACCCTGGTCGAGCTGCTGGTCGGCGTGGCCATCGGCCTGTTCCTGATGGCGGTGATGGGCGCGGTCTACGTCGGCAGCAAGACCAGCTTCGTGGCCCAGGAGTCGGGCTCGCGGCTGCAGGAGAACGGCCGCTTCGCGATGGACACGCTGACGCAGGACCTGCGCATGTCGGGCTTTCGCGGCTGCAGCGCCCAGCAGGCCACCGGCGGCTCGGGCAGCCCGCTGGCGGTGCCGGCGGTGGACAACACGCTGAACACGCCCGACGGCCTGCTCTACAACTTCGGCCAGCCGATCTGGGGCTCGCACCACAACGGCTCGGCTTGGAGCCCGGCGCTCGCCGCGCCGCTGACCGGCCTGTCGCCGGCCGCCGGCGGCGACGTGCTGGTGATCCGCCGGCCCAATGGCACGGCCTGGTCGCTGATCGCCGAGATGGCCGACACCACGGCGCCGCTGACCGTCACCGCCACCGCCCAGTTCGCCAAGGGCGACCTGCTGATGGTGGCCGACTGCGCGGGCGCCTCGGTGCTGCAGGCCACCAACGACGGCCCCGGCGCGGCCGGCAGCCTCCAGCACCAGACCGCCGTCGCCGGCCTGGTGCCGGGCGTGGCCCGCGACGCGCTGGCGCGCATCTTTGCCCACGACGCGGTGGTCTGGCGCATGCAAACGCTGATCTACTACCTGGCCGCCAGCGAGCGCCAGTCGGGCCAGACCGCGCTGTGGCTGTACCGCCACCCGACCTACGACGGCTCGGCCCAGCGCAGCGAGCTGATCACCGGCGTCGAGCGCATGGCCCTGACGTTCGGCATCGACAACGACGGCGACGATGCCGCCGACCGCCTGGTGGCGCCCGGCTCGGTCACCGACTGGGGCCGCGTTGTCAACGCCCGCGTCGAGCTGCTGCTGGTCAGCCAGGGCAGCAGCACCAGCACCGCCCAGCCCTACACCTTTGCCGGCAGCACGGTCACGCCCACCGACGGCAAGCCGCGCGCGGTGATGTCGACGCTGGTGGCCCTGCGCAACACCCTGCCGTGATGACGCCGCCGCAACGCCCCGTCCCGTCGCTGCGCGCCCCGGCGCATGGCTTCTCGCTGATCGCCATCCTGCTGATGATGCTGGTGCTGTCGCTGCTGGCGCTGGGCGGCATGAACAGCAGCCTGGTGCAGGAGCGCATGGCCGGCAATGCACGCGACCAGCAGGTGGCGCTGCAGGCCGGCGAGGCCGCGCTGCGCGATGCCGAGGCGGCCATCGAGGCCAATCCGAATGCGGCCATCGGCTTCACCGAGGCCTGCACCAACGGCCTGTGCATCTCGATGTCCGACACCGCCAGCGCTCCGCGCTCCACGCCGCGCTGGCAGGGCCTGGACTGGGCCACCCAGGGCGTGGCCTATGGCAGCGCCACCGGCGCTCCGGCCCTGCTCGGCCCGGCCAACGAGGCCCTGTCGGCGCAGCCGCGCTACTTCATCGAGCGTCTGCCGACGCTGCCGCCGGGCATAGGCTCCAGCGCCTGCACCGGCGGCGGCTGCTCCAACGCGCCCACCGAACGCCCGCGCGCCTACCGCATCACCGTGCGCGCCTCGGGCGTGCGTGCCTCCACCGTCGTGATGCTGCAATCGGTCTACGTCAAGCAATGAACCCCCGCACCTCCACATCGCCGCTGCGGCCTGCGCCGCTGGCCCTGGCGCTGGCGGCCTCGCTGCTGGCCCTGGCCCAACCCGCCCGGGCCCAGGCCCTGAGCTTTGCGCAGACGCCGCTGTTCCTGGGCACCACGGTCAAGCCCAATGTGCTGGTGATGTTCGACAACTCCCAGTCCATGGACGGCACCATGGCCGGCAAGCTGATCGCCGGCAGCGATGCCAGCACGCGCGGCAACATCGCGCGCAGCGTGCTGCGCTCGACCATCACCAGCTACCGCAATGCCTTCAACTGGGGCCTGGGCAGCTTCGAGCTGTCGGGCGCCAGCCTCTACACCACCTATGCCTACTACTTCGGCAGCGACAGCCAGGTGGTCTACACCAACGACTGCGTCAACGGCCTCTCGGCCAGCAATGCCAACCGTCGCTGCGTCGCCAATCCGCAGACCGGCAACGGCTACAACTTCATCACCTACGAGCTGACCGGCGACGACCCGCGCATCAACGACGTGCTCTACACCGGCGACTACGGCGCACAGCTGTACGGCATCGGCGTCAACAACAGCACCAACTACAACGTCTACAGCAGCCACAAGAACAGCGCCGGCACCGCCTGGGGCGGCAGCAGCTTCGACAGCAGCCAGGGCACCTGGAGCTTCACGCCCACCGACGCCGGCTACCTGCCGCAGACGCCGCCCAACAGCCGCATGTTCTGGCTCAAGCGCGCCTGGGGCTACTACAGCAACATCACCGGCCGCGGCAAGATCAACCGCGCCGTGGCCGCCGACTCCACCGCCCAGTACGACGCGCTGATGGCCCTGCTGGCCGCCGAGACCAACAACAACGCCACCACCGAGCTGAAGAACGCCGCGGTGTTCACGCCGCTGGCCGGCGCCATGGACACGGCCAAGAGCTACTTCGCCAACACCCTGAGCGGCACGACCACGCCGATCGCGCAGAGCTGCCAGCGCAACTTCGTGCTGCTGGCCACCGATGGCAACCCCACCGGCAAGACCAACGGCAACATGTACACGCTGGCCGAGCAGGCCCACACCAAGAGCGGCACCGGCGCCATCACCGCCTGGAGCACCGCCGCCAGCGACGTGTTCACGCGCATCAGCGCGCTGCGCAGCACCAGCTACAACAGCCGCAGCTACGACGTGCAGACCTATGTGGTGGGCCTGGGCGACTCGGTGGCCAATGCCGACTCGGTGGCCACGCTCAACCGCATGGCCAGCCTGGGCGGCACCGACAGCGCCTACCTGGCCAGCGACCAGGACGCGCTGGCGCAGAAGTTCCGCGAGATCAGCGTGGACATCATCTCGCGCACCGCCGCGGCCTCGTCGGTGTCGCTGAACTCGGGCTCGTGGAACACCGGCGCCAAGGTCTACCAGGGCAAGTTCTCCAGCGGCGACTGGTCGGGCCAGCTGCTGGCCTATCCGATCGGCAGCTCGGGCGAGCCGGGCACGGTGGCCGACTGGGATGCCGGCCAGCGCGTCAACGCCCAGCACTGGAGCAGCGCGCGCCAGATCATCACCTACAAGCCCGGCAATGCCCTGGGCAGCCGCGGCGTGCCGTTCCGCTGGCCGGCCAATGCCGCGGCGCCCACCGCCACCGAGATCGACGCCACGCTGGTGGCCTCGCTGAACAAGAACGCCGCCGGCAGCACCGACGGCTACGGCCAGCAGCGGCTGGAATACCTGCGCGGCAATACCACCCGCGAGGCGCGCAACTGCTCGACCTGCAGCGCGCCGGTGTTCCGCGACCGCCAGATCTCGGTGCTGGGCGACATCATCAACTCGGCCCCGGTGTACGTGGGCGGCCCAACGGCCGACTGGCGCGACACCATCGAGATGCAGCGCTACAGCGCCTATGCCAACGGCCGCGCCGGCCAGGCGCCGGTGATCTATGTCGGCGCCAACGACGGCATGCTGCACGCCTTCAGCGCCAGCAGCGGCAACGAGCTGTTCGCCTATGTGCCGCATGCGGTGCGCAGCAAGCTGCCGCAGCTGACCGCCAACCCCTACACCCACACCTACACGGTCGACGGCTCGCCGGCGGTGGGCGACGTGTACTACGGCGGCGGCTGGAAGACCCTGCTGGTGGCCGGCATGAACGCCGGTGCGCCGGGCCTGTATGCGCTGGACGTCAGCAACCCCGGCAACTTCACCGAGGCGAGCGCCAGCAGCGTGGTGCGCTGGGAGCTGGGCGACAGCGATGCCGACGTCGGCTACATCTTCGGCCGGCCGATCCTGGCGAAGATGAAGGACGGGCGCTGGCGCGCCATCGTCGGCAACGGCTACAACAGCGCCAACGGCCATGCCGTGCTGCTGCTGGTGGACCTGGAGAACGGCAGCGTCACCAAGATCGACACCGGCGTGGGCACGGCCGCCGCGCCCAACGGCCTGTCGGCGGTGACCGCGATCAGCAGCCGCGAGAACGGCGTGGTCGACATCGTCTATGCCGGCGACCTGAAGGGCAATATGTGGAAGTTCGACCTGTCGGCCGCCACCTCGGCCGGCTGGCGCGTGGCCTACACCGCCAGCGGCGCGCCGGCGCCGCTGTTCACGACCGGCAGCAGCCAGCCCATCACCGCGCGGCCCGACATCACGCGCTTTCCCAAGGGTGGCTACATGGCGGTGTTCGGCACCGGGCGCTATGTGGACATCAGCGACAACAGCGCCGGCAGCACGCAGACCATCTACGGCATCTGGGACAACGGCGCCACCGTGGCCGCCAGCAGCCTGCAGACGCAGAGCTTTGCCACCACCACGGTGGCCGGCACCGATGGCCGCACCTACCGGCTGAGCACGCATGCGGTGGACCGGCCGGGCGACACCCTGATCACCGGCGACAACGCCATCACGCTGGCCGACTACTACGCCAACAAGCGCGGCTGGAAGCTGGACCTGCCGACCTCGGGTGAGCGCGTGGTGGCCGAGGCCACGATACGCGCCGGCCGCGCCATCGTCTCCACGCTGATCCCCAGCACCGCGGTGTGCTCGTTCGGCGGCGACGGCTGGGTGGTCGACATCGACGTGGTCACCGGCAACCGCACGGCGGCGCTGGACACCAATGCCGACAACGCCATCGACACCAACGACAAGCTCAACGGCACCTACGCGGCGGCGGTGCAGGTGGGCTCGGTGCCGGCGGCGGCCACCATCATGCGCAACCGCCGCGAGGACGACAAGCTGATCAACACCTCGGCCGGCACCATCGTGCGGGTGCGCGAGAAGGGCAATGCCGCGGTGTCGCGCCGCGGTGCCTGGGAGCAGATCCAATGAACCAGCGCCTGCTTCGCCCCCTGGGCCTGCTGGCCGCCGGCCTGCTGGCCGCCGGCGCCGCCCGGGCCGCGGCCGTGGCCGGGCCCCAGGGCACGGCGGCCCAGGGCGTGCGCCTGATCGTGGCCACGCCCGCAGCCCCGGCCGACGACGCGCCCTCGCTGCTGCCGGGCCGCATCACCGCGGTGGACCTGGCGGCCGGCCGCATCCACATCGACGGGGCGCCGCTGGCCTGGGTGGCCGAGGGCCTGCGCGTGATCGGCCCCGACGGCCAGCGCCTGGCCGGCCCGGCCTCGCTGCGCGCCGGCCAGCAGGTGCGCTTTGCGCTGGAGCCGCTGGCGCCCACCGCCATCACCGACCCGCAGCGCAGCACCCGCCGCCTGCTGCTGGTCTACATCGACCGACAGCCATGAACCACCGCACTGCCCGCCGCCAGGGCTTCACGCTGCTGGAGCTGATGATCACCGTGGCCGTGATCGCCATCCTCGCCGGCGTGGCCTATCCCAGCTACACCAGCTTCGTCGCCAAGGGCCGGCGCGCCGATGCCAAGCAGGCCCTGCTGGACATCGCCCAGCGCATGGAGCGCCGCTACACCGAGCGCGCCACCTATGCCGGCGCCACGCTGGGCACAGACGGCCTCTATGCCAATGTCTCGCAGGGCGGCTACTACAGCCTGGCCATCGCCACGGCCACGGCCGACGGCTTCACCCTCACCGCCACGCCGCGCGGCGCCCAGGCCGGCGATGCCTGCGGCACCTACCGCTACAACCAGCTGGGCGAGCAAAGCCTGGGCAGCGACGCCAGCATGAGCGTGGCCAAGTGCTGGTGACGCGCCGGCGCTGAAGACCGGGAAGCCCCGCTGGCCGGCCCGGCGCGGCTGCGGCAGCATCGCCGTCCATGCAGCCTGCCCAAGTCATCGTCCTGGCCACGCCGGTGTTCCTGGCCCTGATCGCGCTGGAATGGTGGATCGGGCGCCGCCGCGGCCACGACACCTACCGCCTGCACGACGCCCTGGCCAGCATCGGCCTGGGCATGGTCAACCAGCTGGCCGGCGTGCTGGTCAAGGCCCTGGGCCTGGGCAGCTATGTGCTGGTGTGGCAGCACGCCGCGCCCTGGCAGCTGCCGGTGGACTCGTGGGCGGTGTGGCTGGGCGCGCTGGTGGCCTACGACTTTCTGTACTACTGGCACCACCGCGCCGGCCACCGCGTGGCCGTGCTGTGGGCGGCGCATGCGGTGCACCACCAGAGCGAGGACTACAACCTGTCCACCGCGCTGCGCCAGACCGGCTCGGGCTGGCTGCTGGGCTGGCTGTTCTACCTGCCGATGGCCCTGGCCGGCGTGCCGCCGCTGGTGTTCGGCGTGGTCGCGCTGATCGACCTGCTGTACCAGTTCTGGGTGCACACCCAGCAGATCGGCCGCCTGGGCTGGTTCGACCGCTGGTTCTGCAGCCCCAGCAACCACCGCGTGCACCATGCGGTGAACGACGAATACCTGGACAAGAACTACGGCGGCATCCTGATGATCTGGGACCGTCTGTTCGGCAGCTTCGCCGACGAGCGCGATGACATCGCCATCGTCTACGGCACGCGCAGCCCGCTGCGCAGCTGGAACCCGCTGTGGGCCAACCTGCAGGTCTATGCCGACCTGGCGCGCGACAGCTGGCGGGCGCGGCGCTGGAGCGACAAGCTGCGGCTGTGGTGGATGCCGCCGGGCTGGCAGCCGGCCGAGCTGGCCGCGCGCGAGCCCAAGCCGGCCTTCGACCTGGAGCGCGCCCGCGCCGGCCGCTGGGACCCGGCCGTGGGCCGCGGCGCGCAGTGGCTGTCGGCGCTGCTGTTCCTGGTCCTGCTGGGCGCGGTGACCGGCCTGCTGTGGTGGGCCCATCTGCTGTCGCTGGCGGCGCTGGCCGCCGGCACGGCCGCGGTGCTGGCCCTGCTGGGCCTGATCGCCTGGCTGGGCCGCGACCCGCAGGCCGCGACCGGCTTCAGCAGCGTCAGCGTCAGCGCCCCAAAGCCTTGAACAGCGCCACGCGGTTGTTCAGCTCGGCCAGGCGCACCTGCAGCAAGGCCTGCTCGGCGGCCAGCAGATTGCGCTGGGCGTCCTGCTGTTCCAGCGCACTGGCCGCGCCCTGCTGCAGGCGCAGCGTGGTCAGGCGGTCGGTGTCGCGTGCCAGGTCGCGCTGCTGGGCCACGGCCTCGCGCTGGGCGCGCCAGGTGGCCAGGCCGGCCAGTGCATCGGCGGTCTCGCGGAAGGCCACCTGCGCCGCGCGCTGGTACTGGGCCACGGCAATGCGCTCGGCCGAGCCGGCGGCATTGATGGCCGACTCGCGCCGGCCGCCGTCGAACACCGTCAGCAGCACGTTGGCCGCCACCGTGTAGGCGAAGTTGCCACCCTCGAACAGGCCGGACAGCGTGCCGGCGGCCTGGCCGGCCTGGGCGGTGAGGGTGACGCTGGGCCACAGCGCGGCGCGGGCCGCGGCCAGGTTGGCACGCGCCGCCACCAGGCCCTGCTCGGCCTGCACCACATCGGGCCGGGCCAGCAGCACCTGGGACGACAGGCCCACCGGCACCTGGGCCAGCTCGCCCAGCGCGGCGGTGCCGGCCTGGGCCTCGGCCGCCAGGCCCGGCAGGGCCCAGGCGCCATCGGCCACCGGCCGGCCCACCAGCAGGGCCAGCGTGGCGGCGTCCTGGGCGCGGGCGCGCGTGGCCTGGGCCAGCGTGGCGCGGGCCTGGGCGACCAGGCTTTGCTGGGCCTGCAGCTCCAGCGCCGAGGCGGCGCCGACCCGCTCGCGCAGCGCCACCAGCTGCAGCGTCTGCTCGCGGCTGGCCAGCGTGCGCTGGGTCACCGCCAGCAGCGCATCGTCGGCACGCAGGGCCAGCACGGTGGCCATCACCTGCGAGGCCAGCGACAGCTCGGCGGCGCGCTGGCCGGCGGCGCTGGCCAGCCACTGGGCGCGTGCGGCCTCGTCCTGGGCCTTCAGGCGGCCGAACAGGTCCAGCTCCCAGCTGGCCAGCTGCACGCCGGCGCTGTAGCTGTTGGCCTGGTTGCCCTGGCTGTTGGGCGCACGCTGGGCATTGACACCGGCGCCGATGACCGGCGCACGGTTGGCCTCGCTGCCGGCCAGCAGGGCCTGGGCGCGCTCGACGTTCAGCGCCGCGACGCGCAGGTCCAGGTTGTGGGCCAGGGCCTGTTCCACCAGGGCGGCCAGGGCCGCATCGGGGGCCAGGCTGCGCCAGTCGATGGCCGGGGTCTCGGCCACGCCGCCGGCACCCGCCGGCAGCTGGGCCGGGATGGCGCTGGCCGCGGTGGCGGCACGTGCGGCCGCCTGGGCTTCACCGTGGCTGTTGCCGGTGCTGGCGCAGCCGGTGAGCAGGGCCACCAGGGCCGCGGCAGCGGCCAGGCGGTGCAGTTGCAGACGCGCGCTCATTGCGCAGCTCCTTGGCCGGTGGTGCCACCGGCGGCATCGTCAGGGGAATGGCCGTGCGGCACGGCATGCGGCACCGGGCTGTGGGGCAGCGGCGCGCTGATCGGCGTGCCATGCGGCGCCACATGCTTGACCGGCACCAGGGTACGCACCAGCACATAGAACACCGGCACCAGGAACACCGCCAGCACGGTGGCGGTGATCATGCCGCCCATCACGCCGGTGCCGATGGCCTGCTGGCTGGCGGCGCCGGCACCGCTGGAGATGGCCAGCGGCAGCACGCCCAGGATGAAGGCCAGCGAGGTCATCACGATCGGCCGGAAGCGCAGATGGCAGGCCATCAGCGTGGCTTCGAGCAGGCTCTTGCCCTCGGCCTGCAGGTCCTTGGCGAACTCGACGATCAGGATCGCGTTCTTCGCCGACAGGCCGATCACCGTGATCAGGCCGACCTTGAAGTACACGTCGTTGGGCATGCCGCGCAGCCACACGCCGGCCAGCGCGCCGAGCACGCCCAGCGGCACCACCAGCATCACCGACACGGGAATGGCCCAGCTCTCGTACAGCGCGGCCAGGCACAAAAACACCGCCAGCATCGAGAACGCCAGCAGGATGGTGGCCTGCGCGCCCGACAGCTTTTCTTCGTAGGACTGGCCGGTCCATTCGAAGCCGAAGCCGGTGGGCAGCTGGGCCGCCAGGCGTTCCATCTCGGCCATGGCCTCGCCGGTGGAGCGGCCAGGCGCGGCATCGCCGGCCAGCTTCATCGCCGGATAGCCGTTGTAGCGCGAGGTCTGCATCGGCCCGGTGATCCACTGCGTGCTGGCCAGCGCAGACAGCGGCACCAGCTGGCCGCGGCTGTTCATGACCTGCAGCTTCAGCACGTCTTCCGGCGTCATGCGCGCGCCGGCCTCGGCCTGCACGATGACGCGCTGCAGCCGTCCCTTGTTGGGGAAGTCGTTGACATAGGCCGAGCCCAGCGCGGTGGACAGCAAGGCATTGATGCCGTCGAAGCTGACGCCCTGGGCATAGGCGCGCTCGCGGTCGATGCTGACCTGCAGCTGCGGCGCATCTTCCAGGCCGTCGGGGCGGATGCCGCTGACGATCTTGCTCTGGCTGGCCATGCCCAGCAGCTGGTTGCGCGCGGCCAGCAAGGCCTCGTGGCCATGGCCGGCGCGGTCCTGCAGGCGGAAGTTGAAGCCGGTGGCCGTGCCCAGCTCGGGGATGGGCGGCGGGCTCAGCGGATAGATGAAGGCATCGCGCACGCCCATCAGCGCCGGGAAGGCGCGGCCGGCCAGCGCCTGGGCGCTGTGCTCCTTGCCCTTGCGCTCGCTCCAGTCCTTCAGCGGCACGAACACCAGGCCGGCGTTCTGGCCCTGGCCCGAGAAGCTGAAGCCGATCACCGCCACCACCTGGTCGACCTCGGGCTGCTTCATGAAGAAGCCCTCGACCTGCTGCATCGCAGCCTGGGTGCGTTCCACCGTGGCGCCCGGCGGCAGCTGCACATTGACGATCAGGTAGCCCTGGTCTTCATTGGGCAGAAAGCTCGACGGCAGGCGCTGGTACATCCAGGCCACGGCACCGACGATCACCGCGAACAGGATCATCCAGCGGCCGCTGCGGCGCAGGATGCGCGACACCAGGCCCTCGTAGCCATGGGCCGTGCTCTTGAACACGCGGTTGAACAGGCCGTAGAAGCCCTTGCGCTCGTGGTGGCCAGCCACCGGCTTGAGGAAGCTGGCGCACAGCGCCGGCGTCAGCGTCAGCGCCAGGAAGGCCGAGAACAGGATGGACGAGGCCATGGCCAGCGAGAACTGCTGGTAGATCGCGCCCACCGCACCGGAGAAGAAGGCCATCGGCACGAACACCGACACCAGCACCACGGTGATGCCGATCACCGCGCCGGTGATCTGGCCCATGGCCTTGATGGTGGCCTCGCGCGGGCCCAGGCCCTCCTCGGCCATCAGGCGCTCGACGTTCTCGACCACCACGATGGCGTCGTCGACCAGGATGCCGATGGCCAGCACCATGCCGAACAGCGTCAGCACATTGATCGAGAAGCCGAAGGCCAGCAGCATGCCGAAGGTGCCCAGCAGGGCCACCGGCACGACGATGGTCGGGATCAGCGTGTAGCGCAGGTTCTGCAGGAAGATCAGCATCACCACGAACACCAGGGCCACGGCCTCGACCAGGGTCTCGATGACCTGGGTGATCGAGATGCGCACGAACTTGGAGCTGTCGTAGGGGATCTTGTAGTCCATGCCCGGCGGCATGAAGGGCTTCAGCTCGACCATGCGCTTGCGCACCGCCTCGGCCGTGGCCAGGGCATTGCCGCTGGGCGAGAGCTGGATGCCCACGCCGGCCGAGGGCTGGCCGTTCAGCCGCGAATAGGTGCCATAGCTCTGGCCGCCCAGTTCGACGCGGGCCACGTCCGACAGGCGCACGCTGGAGCCGTCGGCATTGGCGCGCAGCACGATGGCGCCGAAGGCCCGCACATCGGTGAGCTGGCCGCTCACCACCACGGTGGCGCTCATGGTCTGGCCCGCGGCCGCCGGCTGCTCGCCCAGCGTGCCACCCGGCACCTGGATGTTCTGTGCCTGGATGGCAGTCACCACGTCCAGCGGCGTCAGGCCGAAGCCCACCAGCTTGGCCGGCTCGACCCAGATGCGCATCGCGCGCTCGGTGCCGAACAGCTGGGCCTGGCCCACGCCGGCAATGCGCTGCAGCTCGGGCTGGATGTTGCGCGCCGCATAGTCACCGATGGCCACCGGGTCGTAGGCCGGGTCGGTGGAGGTCAGCGACACGAACATCAGGAAGTTGAACTGCGCCTTGTCGATGCGCACGCCCTGCTGCACCACCGAGGCCGGCAGCCGCGGCGTGGCGCGCGAGACCCGGTTCTGGATCTCGACCTGGGCCAGGTCGATGTTGGTGCCGGTGGCAAAGGTGGCGGTGATCGAGCCCACGCCATTGGCCTGGGCGGTCGACTCCATGTAGATCATGCCGGGCGCGCCATTGAGCTCCTGCTCCAGCACGGCCAGCACGGTCTCCTCCAGCACCTTGGCCGAGGCGCCCGGATAGACCACGTTGACGGCCAGCGACGGCGGCGCCACGCTGGGGTATTGCGACACCGGCAGCCGGGTGATCGCCGCCGCGCCGCCGACGATGATGAACAGCGCGATGACCCAGGCAAAGATGGGTCGGTCGATGAAAAACTTGGAAAGCATGGTGCGTCAGCTCCCGCGCTTCAGCGGCTGGCGGCCGAGGCCGGCGCCGAGGCGGCCGCGGCCGCCGGGGCTGCACCGGCCGGGGCCGAGGCCGCCACCGGCGACCAGGGCACCGGGCTCACCGGCGCGCCGGGCACGAACATCTTCTGGAAGCCGTCGACGATGACGCGCTCGCCGGGCTTCAGGCCGTCCAGCACAATCCAGTCCGTGCCCTGGGCCGCGGCGATCTTGATGGCCCGCGTCTGCGGCTTGTTGCCCTCGCCGACCACCAGCACGGTGTCGGCATCGGCGCCACGGGTCACGGCCTGCTGCGGGATGCGCATGGCCTTGTCGCTGACCGCCTGGGTCAGGCGCACCTTGACGTACAGGCCCGGCAGCAGCTCGCCCTTGGGATTGGGCAGCTCGGCGCGCAGGCTGACCTGGCCGGTGCCGGCATCCACCGACAGGTCGGTGAACAGCAGCTTGCCCGCCAGCGGATAGACCGTGCCATCGTCCAGCACCACGCGCACCTCGGCAGCGCCGGCGCCGGCGCGCTTCAACTGGCCCGACTCCAGCGCCCGGCGCAGGCGCAGCACCTCGGCCGCCGGCTGGGTGAAATTGACGTACAGCGTGCCGGTCTGCTGGATCACCGCCAGCGGCGTGGCATCGGTCGGGCCGACCAGGGCGCCTTCGCTGACCTGGGCGCGGCCGATGCGGCCGGCCACCGGCGCGGTGATGGCGGTGTAGTCCAGCGTCACCTTGCTGGAAGCCACGGCGGCGCGCGCCGCGGCCAGGTCGGCCACCGCGGCCTTGGCCGTGGTCTGCGTGGCCAGCCATTCCTGGGCGCTGATGGCCTTGGCCTCGGCCAGCGGCCGGTTGCGCTCCAGCTGGGCATTGGCCTGGGCCAGCGCGGCCTCGGCACGCGCCACCTGGGCCTCGGCGCTGGCCAGCGCGGCACGCGCGGCATCGGCATCCAGGCGGAACAGGGCCTGGCCGGCCTTGACCTCGCTGCCCTCGGTGAACTGGCGCTGCTGCACGATGCCGGCCACACGGGCCCGCACCTGGGCCGTGCGCCAGGCTTCCAGCCGGCCCGGCAGTTCGGCGGCCAGCGGCACGCTGGCGGGCTGCACGGTCAGCACGCCCACCTGGGGCGGCGGCATGCCGCCGCCAGGCGCGCCGGCGCCACCGCCCTCGGGCTTGCCGCTGCAGGCGGCAAGCAGGGCGGCAGCGGCCAGCGCCGGCAGCAGCATCGGCGGCCGGCGCCGCTGGAGGTCGGAGCGGGGCGTGGTCAGGGTCTGGATCTGGGGCATGGCGGGTCGTGCAGGTCGTGCAGATCGTGGGAGGGCCGCAACAGAAAACCGCCCGGGACGGTCCGGCGCCGGATCGCGGCGCCGGGCCCCGGGCGGGCGGGGGATGGACGGGCGGGAGCGGCCGTGGAGCCGGCCCCGCCACCACCCTCACGACGGGTGAGGATGGCAACATTCGACCGGAATCTTACATACAATCTCGGATGTATGTGGCCGACTGCAAATGCCCTTGGCAAATCCTAGGGTCTTCCCGTTGACTCCCGGCCGGCCGGCCCCAGCTCCCCCCTAAGCCCAGCATTCCCCCTCCATGCGCCGCACCAAAGAAGACGCCCAGGCCACGCGCGAGCAGCTGCTCGAGGCGGCCGAGCGCCTGTTCCTGGAGCGTGGCCTGGTGCGCACCTCGCTGCAGGACATCGCCCAGGCCGCCGGCGTGACCCGCGGCGCCTTCTACTGGCACTTCACCGACAAGGTGGCCCTGGTGCAGGCGCTGATCGACCGCGTGGACCTGCCGCTGGAGCAGGCCAGCCGCGAGGCCGAGACCACGCTGGCCCATGCGCCGCTGGAGCGGCTGCGGCTGATGGCGCGCGCGCCCTTCGAGCTGATCGCCAGCGACCTGCGGGCCCGGCGCGTCTTCACCATCCTGCTGCACCGCGGCGAGTTCGTCGGCGAGCTGGCCGCGCTGGCGCGCCGCCACGACGAGGCCATGGACGACTGCATCGGCCGCATGCAGCGCTGCTTCGAGGCTGCCGAGGCCGCCGGCCAGCTGGGCCCGGGCATCAGCGCGGCGGTGGCCGCCACCGCCTTGCTGGCCCTGGTCGACGGCCTGCTGCGCCTGTGCACCCAGGGCGAGGCCGGCGGCGAGACCGATGGCCGCACCGCCGAGCGCCTGTGCCGCGAGGCGCCGCTGGCCATCGACGCCTTGATCACCGGGCTTGCGCAGCACGGCCGGCGGGCATAGGCTCGCCGCGCGCGTCACAGCGCCACATCACCGCAGCACACCAAGCACCGCCACACGACGCCCGGCCGCCTCCCGGCCGGTGCTGGGCGCCAGGCCGACCGCCGTGGCAACAGGACCGGGGCATCCCTGCTCTAGGAGATCCGCCATGCCAAGCCCACAAACCACCGGCAGCGTGCCGGTCCAGGCCATCCGCACCCTGGCCCTGGTCGGCCCGGCCGCCGCCGGCAAGACCACGCTGTCCGAGGCCCTGCTGCTGGCCAGCGGCGCCATCGCCAGCGCCGGCAGCCTGGAGCGCGGCTCCACGGTCAGCGACCACGATCCGCTGGAACGCCGGCTGCAGCACTCGCTGAATGCCTCGCTGATGCACTGCCACTGGCGCGACAGCCGCATCCACTTCATCGACACCCCCGGAGCGCCCGACTTCGCCGGCCAGAGCCTGCCGCCGCTGGAGGCGGTGGACACGGCGGCGGTGGTCATCGCCGCCAGCAGCGGCGTCGAGCCCATGGCCCAGCGCATGATGCAGTACGCCGCCGACCGCGGCCTGGACCGGCTGGTGATCGTCAACAAGATCGACGCCGCCGGCGTGGACCTGGCGGCCGTGCTGGCGCAGATCCAGGCCGTGTTCGGCCGCGCCTGCCTGCCGGTGAACCTGCCGCGGGCCCTGCCCGGCGGCGGCCTGGGCGTGGTCGACTGCTTCTTCAACCGCGGCGGCGGCGCCGACGACGCCAGCCTGCTGGGCTCGGTGGCCGCGGCCCACCGCGCCCTGGTGGAGCAGGTGGTCGAGGTCGACGGCGACTTCGTCGACCGCTACCTGAACGACGGCGACGTGCCGGCCGAGGAGCTGCATGCGCCGCTGGAGCAGGCGCTGCGCGAAGGCCATCTGATCCCGGTGTGCTTCGTCTCGGCGCGCACCGGCGCCGGCGTGACCGAGCTGCTGGACGTGATGGACCGGCTGCTGCCGCATCCCGGCGAGGGCAATCCGCCGGACTTTCTGCGTGGCGAAGGCGCCGACGCCGAGCGCCTGCACTTCGCGCCCGATCCGGCGGCCCATGTGCTGGCCCATGTGTTCAAGGTCACGGTCGATCCCTATGTGGGCAAGCTGGGCCTGATGCGCGTGCACCAGGGCACGCTGCGGCCCGGCGCCCTGCTCTACGTGGGCGACGGGCGCAAGCCGTTCAAGGTGCAGCACCTGTACCTGATGCAGGGCAAGGAGCATGTGGAGCTGGCCCAGGCCCTGCCCGGCGAGCTGTGCGCGGTGGCCAAGGTGGAGGAACTGCACCACGACGCCGTGCTGCACGACGCCGCCGAGGACGAGCACCTGCACCTGGCGCCGCTGGCCCTGCCGCGGCCGGTGCACGGCCTGGCGATCGCGCCCAAGCGCCGTGGCGACGAGCAGCGGCTGTGGGAGATCCTGGCCAAGCTGGTCGACGAGGACCCCTGCCTGCGCATCGAGCAGGACGCGCACACCCATGAGACCGTGGTCTACGGCCTGGGCGAGCTGCACCTGCGCATCCTGCTCGACCGGCTGCGCGAGGTGCACCGCTTCGAGGTCGAGACACGGCCGCCGCGCATCGCCTACCGCGAGACCATCACCGCCAAGGCCGAGGGCCACTACCGCCACAAGAAGCAGACCGGCGGCGCCGGCCAGTTTGGCGAGGTGTTCCTGCGCGTGGAGCCGCTGCCACGCGGCGGCGGCTTCGAGTTCGTGGACGCGGTCAAGGGCGGCACCATCCCGGGCCAGTTCATGCCGGCGGTGGAAAAAGGCATCCGCGAGGTGCTGGCCAGCGGCGCCATCTCCGGCCACCCGGTGGTGGACGTGCGCGTCATCGTCTACGACGGCAAGCACCACAGCGTGGACAGCAAGGAGATCGCCTTCGTCACCGCGGCGCGCAAGGCCTTCATGGTGGCGCTGCGCGAGGCCCGGCCGGTGGTGCTGGAGCCGGTGGTGGACATCGAGATCCAGGCGCCCACCGAAGCCATCGGCGACATCACCGGCGACCTGGCCGGACGCCGCGGCTCGGTGCTGGGCACCGAGGCCGCCGGCCTGGCCTGCCCCAGCCTGACGCTGGCCCTGGTGCGCGGCCAGGCGCCGCTGGCCGAGCTGTCGGCCTACCAGAACCGGCTCAATGCGCTGACCGCCGGCCAGGGCCGCTTCACGCTGACGCTGTCGCACCACGACATCGCGCCGCCCGGCGTGCAGCAGCAGCTGATGGCGGCGTTCCAGCCGCACGAAGACGAGTGAATGTCGGCACCCGGCGGCGGGATACCGCCGCCGGCCAAGCCGTGGCGCCCTCGCCACGAATCCACGGGTCAACCCGAACTTTCAGATGCGACTCATTTGCATTTAGATTAATATTCGGCAACACGTTCCGCACAACGCGCTTGCCACCATGTCTTCCTCTGCCCTGCCCTTGTCGCCCGGCGACGGCCTGCACCGGCCGGCCGGCTCGCCGGCGGCGGCAAGCTCCACCGGCCGCCGCGAGACCGCCGCCCGGCCGCTGGGTGCAGCCCCTTCTCCCGCGCCTGCGCCCAGCCGCCCGGCGCCGCTGCCGCTGACCGCCGCCCGCGCCGACCTGGCCCCGGCCGAGCGCCGCTGGCTGGTGGCCGGCGTGGCCGGTGCCCACCTGCTGGCGCTGTGGGGCCTGCTGCAGGTGGAATCGGTGCGCCAGACGGTGCGCGAGGTGGCGCCGCTGATGGTCGACTTCATCAGCAGCGAGCCGCCGCCGCCCAAGCCCGTGCCGCCGCCGCCCACGCCGCCGCAGGCCAAGCGCCTGCCGACACCACTGCCCACGCCGCTGCCAGTGATCGTCGCCGAGCCCACGCCGGCGCCGGCGCCGCCGGCCTTCGTGGTGCCCGCGCCGGTGCCCGCGCCGGCCCCGGTGGTGCAGGCGCCGCCGGCGCCGCCCGCGCCACCGGCCCCGGTGGCACCGCCGCCGCGGCCGGCCGAGCCCAAGCAGATCACCGCCTCGTCGCTGCGCTGGCAGGTGCTGCCGCCGATCGAGGTGCCGCTGGCCTCGCGCCGGCTCAGCGAGTCCGGCACCGTGCTGCTGCTGGTGATCTTCGACACCAGCGGCCGCGTCAAGAGCGCCAGCGTGCAGCGCAGTTCGGGCTTTGCGCGGCTGGACGCGCAGGCGCTGTCGGCGATCCAGCGCTCGCGCATCACGCCCTACATCGAGAACGGCCAGGCCATCGAGGTCAGCGTGCTGGCGCCGATGGCCTACGACCTGGACTGAGCCGGTCCTCCGCATCCCCTCATCGCATCCCATCCGCCGTCCACCATGGAACCCACCACCTCCCTCGGCTTCGGCCACTTCATCGCCCAGAGCGACGCGCTGGGCAAGGCCTTGCTGGCCGTGCTGCTGCTGATGTCGGTGGCCAGCTGGGCGCTGACCGCCGCCAAGGGCTTTGCCCAGTGGCGGCGCAAGCGCCGTGGCGAAGCCTTTCTGGCCACGTTCTGGAATGCGCCGACGCTGGACGCGGTGCGCCACGAGCTGGCCACGCATGGCGCGCACGACCCCTTCGCCCACCTCACCGCCCATGCCCTGCATGCGCAGGAGCACCATGCCCGCCACGGCGCCACGCGCCTGGCGGACGCCGGCGGCACCAGCGAGTTCATCACCCGCACCATCCGCAAGGTGCTCGACGAAGAGACCACGCGCATGGAAAGCGGCCTGACCACGCTGGCCACGGTGGGCGCCACCGCGCCGTTTGTCGGCCTGTTCGGCACCGTCTGGGGCGTGTACCACGCCCTGGTGGCCATCGGCATGAGCGGCGCCGGCACGCTGGACAAGGTGGCCGGCCCGGTGGGCGAGGCCCTGATCATGACCGGCCTGGGCCTGGCCGTGGCCATTCCGGCGGTGGTGGCCTACAACGCCTTCACCCGCGGCAACCGCGTGCTGTCGGCCCGGCTCGACGCCTTTGCCTACGAGCTGCACAGCTTTCTGACGCTGGGCGAGGCGCCGGGCGCCGCCGCCCGCCAGCCCAGCGGCGCCACGCCGCGGGTGCGCGCGGTGTCGCCGGCGGCCGGCACGGCCAGCGCGGCCTGATCGGCCAGGAGCAGCAGCGATGGCCTTCGCCTCCTTCGACGGCAAGCGCGGCGCGGCGCCGGTGGCCGAGATCAACATGGTGCCGCTGATCGACGTGATGCTGGTGCTGCTGGTGATCTTCATCGTCACCGCGCCCCTGCTCACGCATGCGGTCAAGCTCGACCTGCCCAAGGCCAGCTCCAGCGCCAACGAGCAAAAGGCCGAGAAGATCGAGTTCGCCATCGATGCCGCCGGCCAGCGCTTCTACAACGGCGAGCCGGTGGCCCGCGACCAGGCCGCCGAGCGCTTTGCCCGCGCCGTGGCCGCGGCCACCGACGGCCGGCCGGCGCCCGAGATGCACTTGCGCGCCGACCAGTCCGTGCCCTACCGCGTGGTCGCCGAGACCCTGGCCGATGCCGGCCGGGCCGGGCTGACGCGCATCGGCTTCGTCAGCGAGCCCGAGGCGCGCTGAGGCAGCGACCCGACCCCAACACCCCTCAGAACCGCCCCAGCCAAGCGCTGCCCGATGGGCAGTGCCAGCCACGGCTTTGCCCGAAACCGTGACCAGGAGATGAACATGAACCGCCACCCCGACGCCGAGCGCCAGCCGGCACCCGCACCCCGCCTGCTGCCGCTGGGCGCGCTGGCCGCCGGCTTCGGCCTAGCCGGCGCCGCCGGCCTGGCGCTGGCGCAGACGCCGCCGGCCGCTGCCACGCCGCCGGCCGCTGCCGCCAGCACCCCGGCCACGCCGGCCGCCGCCGAGCCGGCTGTCACCGGCACGCTGCCGGTGGTGCGCGCCAAGGCCAGCCGGGTGCGCGAGGGCCGCGACAGCGTGCAGGCCGTCACCACCAGCATCGGCAAGGG
>JAGOPK010000030.1 GCA_017992055.1 Burkholderiaceae bacterium | reverse complement strand
GCGAGCGCCAGCCGCGCATGCTGTCGGTGGGCCTGCACCTGCGCATGATCGGCCGTGCCGGCCGCATCGGCGCGCTGGAGCGCATCCTGGCCCATCTGCAGCGCCGCGGCGACTGCTGGGTGGCCACACGCGAGCAGATCGCGCGGCACTGGCTGCAGCAGGGCGGTTGACGACAAAGCGGCTGATGGCAGGGCGGCCGAGGCGCTTGCGGCGGCGCCTGCCTTATCCTGCGCGCCCGTGGACCTGAAGACCCTTCGCACCTTCATCGCCGTGATCGACGCGGGCAGCCTGTCCAAGGCCGCCACCACGCTGTTCATCGCCCAGCCGGCGCTGACGGCGCAGATCAAGCGGCTGGAGGCCGAACTGGCAGCCCAGCTGCTTGAACGCTCGCACATCGGCGTGACGCCGACACCGGTGGGTCTGCAGCTGTACCACGATGCGCGCCGCCTGCTGGCCGACGCGGCGGCGATGCAGGAGCGCATCCAGCGCAGCGCCGCCAGTCCCGAGGGTTCGGTGACGATCGCGCTGCCGCTGCTGCTGGTCAGCATGCTGGTCGGGCCGCTGCTGGTGCGCCTGAAGGCGGCCTATCCGCGCATTCGCGTCTTCGTGCTCGACGATCTGAGCCTGATGGTCCAGAAGGCCATGGTCGAGGGCCGCGCGGACCTGGGCATCCTGGTCGATGCGCCGCAGGTGCGCGGTCTGGATTGCCGGCCGCTGGCCGAGGAGTCCATCTTCCTCACCGGCCGCGATGCCGGGGGCATCGTGCCCTGCCGCTGGCGCGACGGCGAGTGCACCGTGGCCTTCGACGATGCGGCGGCACTGCCCCTGCTGCTGCAGTCGCCGCGCTTTGCCATCCGCCAGAGCGTCGAGCGCATTGCCGCCGAACGTGGCCAGGTGCTCAACGTCGTGCACGAGCACGACTCGACCCGGGTCATCCGCTCGCTGCATCTGGCGGGCGCCGGCTTCACCTTCTCGCCGGCGTCCTCGGCGGCCGAGCATGGGCTGCCACAGGCAGGCTGGCTGCGTGCGCGCATCGTCGAGCCCGGCATCGTGCGGCGCTATCACCTGGCCCAGCCCGGCGGCCGCAGCCCGACGCCCGCGGCCCAGGTGGTGGCCGACATGCTGGTCGAGCAGGTGCGTGAGCTGATCGCCGACGGGGTCTGGGAGGCCCGTCTGAGTTGACGGCAGGCCATCAATTGTTTTGATGGCCCGGGATCAGCAAACAGTATTTCCTATGGCCCAGGGCCCACTGGCACAGTGCGTCGCGCCGGCAACCGGTCGGCGACACACCCGGAGGGCCCGTGCACCGCAACGAACTCGAAGTCGCCAACGTCGGCGCCCTGCTGGCCCGGGTCAGCCGCCTGCACGGCGAGCGCGTCGCGCTGCAAAGTGCCGATGCCCGGCTGAGCTACACCCAGCTGGACCAGCGCAGCAACCGCCTGGCCAATGCCCTGCTGGGCCTGGGCCTGCAGCGTGGCGAGCGTGTCGGGGTCTGCCTGCCCAACAGCTTCGAGGTCGTCGAGCTGGAGCTGGCCTGCTACAAGGCGGCCCTGGTCAAGGCCCCGATCAACGCCCGGCTGTCGCCGCACGAGGTGGCCCAGGTGGTGGCCAATGCCGGCGCCACGCTTGTGCTCACCACCCGGGCGCGGGCCGATGCCTGGCTGCCGCTGCTGCAGGGGCCGGCCCCGCGCCTGCTGCTGCTGGATGCGGCACCGGGCAGCGCCGAGCACTACGAGACCCAGCTGGCCCGCGCCGACGATGCCTTCGAGCCGGCGCGCGTGCAGCGCGACGAGTTGGCGGTGCTGCACTACACCTCGGGCTCGTCGGGCACGCTGAAGGCCGCGATGCAGACCTTCGGCAACCGGCTGGCGCAGCTGCGCAAGTTCCTGATGCGCGGCGAGTCGATGAAACCGGGCGACATCCTCGGACTGGTGGGACCGATCACCCATGCCTCGGGCATGCAACTGGTGCCGGCGCTGTGCAGCGGCGCGACGATCCGGCTGTTCAAGGGCTTCGAGCCCGAGCCCTTTCTGCGCCAGATGCGCGACGACCGCGTCACGCACACCTTTCTCGTGCCGACCATGATCCACATGCTGCTCGAGGAGCAGCAGCGCCATCCGCTGGCCCTGCCCGACCTCAAACGCCTGGGCTACGGCGCCGCACCGATGGCACCGGCGCGCATCCTGCGGGCCATGGACGTGTTCGGGCCGATCCTGTCGCAAGGCTATGGCGCGGGCGAGACGACATCGGGCGTGATCGGCCTGACCGCGGAGGACCATGTGCATGCCCGCGCCTTTCGACCCGAACGCCTGGCGTCCTGCGGCCGCCCCTATCTGGAGTCGGAGATCCACATCGTCGACGACGCCGGCCGGCCGCTGGGCATCGGCGAGGTCGGCGAGATCGTGGTCGGCGGGCCGGACGTCTTTGCCGGCTACTGGCAGGCGCCCGAGCTGACGGCCGAGGTGCTGAAGAACGGCCGCTACCACACCGGTGACCTGGCCCGGCGCGACGAAGACGGCTACATCAGCATCGTCGATCGCAAGAAGGACATGGTCATCAGCGGCGGCTTCAACGTCTATCCCACCGAGGTCGAGGCCGTGCTCTACCAGCATCCGGCGGTGGCCGAGGCCTGCGTCTTTGCCGTGCCCGACGAGAAATGGGGCGAGGTGGTGGCCGCCCATGTGGTGCTGCGGCCGGGGGCCACGCTGGCCGACACCGAATTCGAGGCCTTCTGTGCCGAGCGCCTGGGAGGCTTCAAGAAGCCACGCCGGGTGGAAGTGGTCGCCGCCCTGCCCAAGAACGCCAACGGCAAGGTGGCGCGCAAGCAGGTGCAGGACCCCTACTGGGCCGGCCGCAGCCGCCGTGTCAACTGAAGCTGGATCCGAGGTGCCGACATGACTCCCCACACTCCCTCCCGCTCCCGGCCCCAGCGCCCGTTCGAGGGCTCGGCCAAGGCGGCCGAACTGATGGCGCGCATCCGCGCCTTCATTGCCGACGAACTGCAGCCTCTGGCCGAGCAGCATGGCCTGGACCATGAGCAGGGCGGCGACCGTGCGCTGCTGCAGCAGGTCTGGCGCCGCGCGCATGCGCTGGGCTTCTACGGCATGACGCTGCCCGAGGCACTGGGCGGCGCCGGCCTGTCGGTGCTCGACCATGTGCTGGTCAAGGAGGCCATCTATGCCAGCGGCTGCGTGCTCGCGCCCCATGTGCTGGGCGAGCTGACCGGCCCGCCGCGCGTGGGCGCCCTGGCGCGCACCGCCACGCCGGACCAGATGCAGCGTTTCATCCTGCCGGTGGCGCGGGCCGAGATGGCGATCTGCTTCGCGATCACCGAGCCCGAGGCCGGCTCCGATGCCGGCGCGGTGCAGACGCAGGCCGTGCGCGACGGTGACCACTATGTGCTCACCGGCACCAAGCAGTTCATTTCCGGCTCGCCCTACTGCGATGCGGCGGTGGTCATCGCCTCGACCAGCGACGATCCCCAGGTCCGCGAGACCACGGCGTTCTTTGTTGAACGAAGCCGGCCGGGCTTTCGCATCGAAGGCGGCTACAAGACCATGGCCGGACAGAGCAGCACCGCCAACATCGTGCTCGACGGCTGCCGGGTGCCGGCGGCCAACCGCATCGGCGAGCCGGGCCGGGGCCTGGCGCTGGCGGTGGGGCGGATTTCAGTCAACCGCCTGCTGCACTGCCCGGCCATGCTGGGCCTGGCGCGCCTGGCGCTCGACGATGCCCTGGCCCATGCGCAGCGGCGGCGCCAGTTCGGCCAGGCCATCGGCAGCTTCCAGGCCATCCAGCACCTGCTGGCCGACATGGCCACCGAGCTGGCCGCGGCGCGGGCGCTGATGCTGGACGTGGCGCGCACGCTGGATGCCGGCGTCGATGCCCGGGCCGAAACCTCGATGGCCAAGCTGTTCTGTTCCGAGACGGCATTTCGTGTCGCCGACCGCTCGGTGCAGATCCATGGCGGCGCGGGCATCGTGCAGGGCCAGCGTGCCGAGTGGCTGTTTCGCATGCTGCGCATGTACCGGGTGCTCACCGGCACCAGCGAGATCCAGCGCAACACCATTGCCAAGGAAATGCTGGCGCCCGCCGCCTGATCCGCGACCACAACAACACCAGGAGACACCGATGAACCCGAACCGCCGCCAACTGCTCTGTCTTGTCGCGGCGCCGTTGCTGGCCGGCCCGGCGCGGGCCCAGAGCGGCGACTGGCCCAGCCGCACGATCCGGCTGATCGTTCCCTACCTCCCGGGCACGGGGCCGGACACCTCGGCGCGCACCATCGCCGACGCGCTGGGCCCGATGCTCAAACAGAGCATCGTGGTCGAGAACAAGCCCGGCGCGGCTGGCAACCTGGGCGCGCAGATCGCGGCGCGGGCGGCCCCCGACGGCCACACCTGGGTCTATGCCGCCAGCCCGATGGCTGCGGCGATGCGCATGTACAAGAAGCCCGGCTTCGACGTGCTGAAGGACTTTGCCATGGCCGGCCGCATCAGTGTCTCGGACCTGATGGTGATCGTGCCGGCCGACAGCGGCCTGCGCAGCCTGGGCGAGCTGCTGGAGCGGGCGCGCAGGAATCCGGGCCGGCTGAACTATGCCTCCGGCGGCGTGGGCTCGCCGGCCCACCTCGGCGCCGAGCTGATGCTACATGCCGGTGGCGCCACGGCCAACCATGTGCCGTTCAAGGGCGCGTCCGAGTCGCTCAATGCGGTGGTCGGCAAGCAGGTCGACTTTGCGCTCACCGTCAGCTCGGTGGCCCTGGCGCAGTGGAAGGCGGGCAAGGTCACGGCGCTGGGCATCACCGCGGGCCGGCGCAACCCGACCCTGGCCGGTGTGCCGACCCTGGTCGAGCAAGGGCTGGCCGGCGTGGAAGTGGTGTCGTTCGGCGGCCTGGCCGTGCCGGCCGGCACGCCGGCCCCCATCGTCAGGCGCCTGAACGAGCTGCTGCGCGAGGCGCTGGGCAAGCCGGAGGTACGCGCCGCTATCGAGGTCCTGGGCGCCACGCCGGCCCCTGGCACGCCCGAGGAGCATGCCGAAGCGATGCGCGCGGAGATCGCGCTGACCGAACGCATGATGAAGGCGGCCCATCTCGATCCCCAGTGAAGGCCTGCACCGGCCGGCGGCGCGGCCGGGGGCATGGCTATCATCCCGGCCGATGGAGGCCGACGACGACACCATCCACCGGGTCCTGTCCGCCGCGCTGCTGGCCGGACGGCTGGCGCCCGGCGCGCCGCTGCGCGAGCTGGCCCTGGCCGAGGTCTTCGGCGTCAGCCGCGAGCGCGTGCGCCGCGTGCTGCTGCGCCTGGGCGCCGAGCGCCTGCTCGACCTGCTGCCCAACCGCGGCGCCTTCGTGGCCCAGCCCACGCTGGAGCAGGCGCGCGAGATCTACGAGGCTCGGCGCATCCTGGAAGGCGGCATCGTCGGCTTTCTGGCGCCGCTGCTCAGCGCCAGCGATGCCCAGCAGCTGCGCAGCCATCTGCAGCTGGAGCAGCAGGCCGTGGCCCGCGGCGACCGCGCCGAGGCCGTGCGCCTGTCGGCCGAGTTTCACTACCGGCTGGCGCGGGCCACCGGCAGCGACTTCATCCAGCGCGAGCTGCAGCAACTGGTCAGCCGCACCTCGATGCTGGTGGCCTTGTTCGAGCCGGCGCGCGCGATGCGCTGCGCCTGCGAGGAGCATGCCGAGATCGTCGATGCCCTGGTCGACGGCAACGGCGCGCTGGCGATGAAGGCCATGCACCGTCATCTGGCGCTGATCGAGACCCGGCTGCGCCCCTCGGCCGACGTGGCCAGCGGCGATCCGCTGGAGGTGCTGCGCGCCGACTGGCTGCAGCGGCAGGCCCCGCAGCGGCTGGCGGCGCGCGCAGTCGCCCGTCGCAGCCGCGGCTGAAGGTGGACCCATGAAGCCTGCCTGAACACCGATGGCGCGCCGACTGCACGTGCTCAACCCCAACCGCAGCACGGCCATGACCGAGGCCGTGCTGGCCCAGGTGCGCCGCCAGCTGCCGCCGGGCTGGCAGGCGCTGGGCCACACGGCGGCCGACGGCCCGCCGGTGATCGCCTCGCGCGAGACCTTCGAGGCCGCCGCCAGCCGCGCCGCCGGCTGGCCGGCGCGCATCGACCCGCCGCTGCAGCACGGCGATGCCCTGCTGCTGGCCTGCTTTGGCGATCCCGGGCTGGAGGCCTTGCGTGCCGCCGCCGCGCCATGCCCGGTCAGCGGCCTGGCCGAGGCCGCGGTGGCCGCGGCGGTGGCGGCGCGCCAGCGCTTTGCCATCGTCACCGCCGGCCCGGCCTGGGTGGAGCTGCTGACGCAGCGGGTGGCCGACTTCGGCGCCGCCGCCTGGCTCAGCGGCGTGCAGGCCCTGCCGTTCGATGGCCGCCGGCTGCGCGAGGACCCGCAGGCCTGCCGGCCGGCGCTAAAGGCCGCGCTGCAGGCGGCCGAGCGCGGCGGCGCCGAGGCGCTGATCCTGGGCGGTGCCGCCTTCGCTGGGCTGGATCTGCGTCCGGGCCTGCACACCCGGCTGCCGCTGATCGATCCGGTGGCCGCCGCGACAACACGCCTGGTGAGCGACACCTCGCGGGACAGGCATGGGGACTGACCCGCTGGCGCAAGCGCGTTTCCTGGCCTAGCGTTGAGCGGCGCCCGCAGAAGGCGCGCTGTCATCACAACAAGAGGCCGACGCGGCCTCAGCCCAGGAGACTCCATGATCCGATCTCTGAAATCCGCCGGACTGGCGGTTGGCTTGTGCATTGCCGCCGTGCCGGCGCTGGCCCATGAGGCCGATGCGGTGGACCGCCGTCCGCTGCGCCTGCAGCTGCTGTCGAGCGAGGCCGCCTACGTGTCGGGCGGCGATGCGCGCATCGCCGTGCATGCACCGCCCGGGCTGCAGGGGCAGCTGGAACTGTGGCTCAACGGCCGCGCCATCGCCCTGCCGCCGGCCGCCGGCGCCGACCGGCGCGAAGGCGTGGTCAGCGGCCTGCTGCTGGGTGACAACCTGCTCGAGCTGCGCCATCGCCGCAGCGGCCTGCGTGACAGCCTGAGCCTGACCAACCACCCGATCAGCGGCCCGATGTTCACCGGCCCGCAGCAGACGCCGTTCGTCTGCACCACGATCCAGGGCGCGGTGGGCCGCCAGCCCAAGGTCGACAGCCTGGTGCCGCCGGGCAACAAGGTCTTCGATGCCGGCGGCCAGCTCATCGGCTACAGCCGCGACTGCGCCATCGACCCCTTCGTCAGCTATTGGTATCGCCGCGCCGGCGGCGGCAACCTGGTGGCCCTGCCGGCCGACGGCAGCCGCCCGGCCGACATGGGCAGCACCACGCTGGCCGATGGCCGCACGGTGGACTTCGTGGTGCGTCGCGAGGTCGGCTGGATCAACCGCTTCCTCTACAGTATGGCCATGCTGGCCCCGCTGCCCGGCGCCGACACCGCCGCGCAGGACGACACCAGCCGCTGGAACCGCAAGCTGCTGTACTGGTTCCAGGGCGGCGTGGCCATCGGCCACAGCCAGGGCACGGTGCACGGCGGCTCGATGAACCCCGACATCCTGGGCCAGGGCTTTGCCATCGTGCACAGCAGCGGCAACAACACCGGCACGCACTACAACATGCTGCTGTCCGGCGAGACCGCGATGATGACCAAGGAGCGCTTCATCGAGCGCTATGGCGTGCCCAGCTACACCGTGGGCCTGGGCGGCTCGGGCGGCGCCATCCAGCAGTACATGATTGCGCAGAACCAGCCCGGCGTGCTGGACGCGCTGCTGCCGGTGCAGAGTTATCCCGATATGGTCACGCAGACCATCCATGTGGGCGACTGCGAGCTGCTGGAGCACTACATGGACGTCACCGACAAGGCCAATGCCAAGTGGCGGGTGACCAAGCAGCGCAGCTGGCTGGTGGGCTTCAATGCCGAGCAGGATGACCTGGGCAACAACGCCAAGGTCAATGACCAACTGGCGGCGCTGAAGACCGCGCTGGGCTACAGCACGGCCAAGGGCACCAGCGAATGCGTGCCGGCCTGGCGCGGCCTGACGCCGCTGACCATGAACCCGCTGTACGGCCAGGCGCCCAACCAGGCCAACTACGAGCCGCAGAGCGACATCGCGGCCATCCGCTGGACGCACTACGACGATCTGCGCACGGTGTATGGCGTGGATGCCAGCGGCGCCGCCCGCATCACCTGGGACAACGTGGGCGTGCAATACGGCCTGCGCTCGCTGAAGGAGGGCAAGCTCACGCCGGCCGAGTTTCTGCACCTGAACTGGCATATCGGCGGCTGGAAGCATCCCAGCCAGATGCAGCAGGAGACCTTCCCGTTCATGGGCACGACGCAGGCCGAGATCAACAAGGCCATGTCCATTCCGGGCTACTTCGACCCCTGGAGCCGCAAGAACATGAACCTGGCGCCGGCCGCCGGCCAGCCCGCGCCGCGCACCGTGGGCGACCCCATCGCCCAGCGCGCGGCCTACAGCTCGGGCCATGTGTTCGGCGGCCGGCTGGACGTGCCGGCCATCGACCACCGCCAGTACATGGAGCGCGAGCTGGACATGCACAACTCGCACCAGTCGTTTGCGGTGCGCAAGCGTGTGCTGGACAAGATGGGCCACAGCGGCAACCTGGCGGTGTGGTTCACCGACACCACGCCCGGCGTGGCCAAGGCCAGCCAGACCCTGCAGGCGCTGGCGGTGATGGACCAGTGGGTGGCCAACATCCGCGCCAATCCGCACAAGAGCGTGGCGCAGAACCGCCCGGCCAGTGCCGCCGATGCCTGCTTTAACCTGCAGGGCCAGCCCATCGCCCAGGGCAGCGGCGTGTGGGACGGCATCCTCGACCAGCAGCCGGCCGGCGCCTGCGCCCAGGCCTTCCCGCTCTACGGCACCTCGCGCACCGTGGCCGGCGCGCCGCTGCAAGGCGGCATCTACCGCTGCGCGCTGAAGTCGGTGGACCGCGCCGTGGCCGATGGAAGTTATGCACCCTGGGTGCCGAGTGCGGCCGACATCGCCACGCTCAAGCAGATCCACCCGCAGGGCGTGTGCGACTACGGCAAGCCCGATCAGGCGAAGCCGGTGGTGCGGCCGGGGGACCTGGGCGGCAGCGTCCGCTGGCGCTGAGAGGCCGGGCCGGAGCGCGGCTGGCGGGTGACGGTCAGGTCCAGGTCATGCTCCCCCTGGACCCTCACGTCATGGCGCTCGAAGGGATCACACATTTGAACCCTGGGTGTGTGCCGCCAGCCGCGCGCGCAGCCGGCTCTCCAACCGCTCCCACACCACGCGCATCGACGCCGAGCGGCGCAGCTCGGCATGGGCGCACAGCCACACCTGCTGCGGTTGGCCGAACTGGCCCGCCAGCACGCGGCGCAGGCCAGGCCGCTCGGCCGCCACGTCGGCGAGGAAAACGCCAATGCCGCAGCCGGTTTCGACCGCGGCTTGGCGCGAAAGCATGGCGTCGGTGCGCAAGCGGAATCGCACCTGAAGAGCCGCCGCAGGCGTCTTCAGGAACGGGCCGATCGGTGCGGTCTCGCGGTCAAAGCCTGCGACGAAGGCGTCTTCGGGCACGTCGAAGCCAGTCGGCTCGCCGAAGCGCTGCAGGTAGGACTCGTGTGCGTACAGGCCGAGTTCGGTATTGCCCACGTGCACGGCGATGAGGTCGTCCTGCTCGGGTCGGAAGAAGCGCACCGCGATGTCGGCATCGCGGCGCAGCAGGTTGTCGGCACGGTTGGAAACCGACAACGCGATCTCCAGCCCCGGGTGCTCTCCCAGCAGCGCGGCCAGGATCGGCGTCACCACGTGGTAGGCGTAGACCTCGGAGGCGGCCACCCGCACGGTGCCCACCACGCCCTCCTGTGCACCGCTGAACAGGCTTTGCGCGCTGGCCACCGCATGCCTCATGCCGGCCACGGTGGCGTACAGGTCGTGCCCGCGCTGCGTGGGCTCCAGCCGGCCGGGGCGGCGCACGAACAGCGCTTCGCCAACGGCGGCCTCCAACTCACGCACATGGCGGCCCACGCTGGGTTGCGTGGTGCCCAGGCGGCGTGCCGCCTCGGTCAGCGTGCCGGTCTCGTGCACCGTGATGAAGGACCGCAGCAAGTTCCAGTCGGCCAGCGCCGGACCAGGGGGCGGCGCGACGGCCGTGGTGTCGGTGACGGGCTTGCGTGGCATCGGCACCCAGTGTGGCACGCGCCCGGTGCGGGCTTCAGGCGTGCAACATCGCCTGCAGTCCGCGGCGCGGACTGGGCGGCGCAGGCTGCAGCGCAAAGCCGGTTCGCGCCAGCATCTGCACCGTGTTCCGCTGCGGGTCCAGCGCCAGGGCACGGTGCAAGGCAACATAGGGCCCACGCACTTCCGGGAACTCCTGCAGCGCCTGCGACAGCGGGTGCATTTGCGCGCCGGCCGCGGTGGCCTGCAGGTGCAGGCGCACGTAGGCACGGCCCGTGTCCACCTGCACCTGGCGGGGGTTGCCGGCACTGGCCAGCCACAGGTAGCCGCTGCCGGTCTCGAACGCGGCCCACCGCTCCATGACGCGCTTCAGGTTCGCGCTGCCGGGCCCGGGCACCTCCAGCGGATCGAACAAGCCCACGGCGTGCATGAGGCGCGGCATCGTGCCGTTCAGACTGATGCCGTCGCGGTGGCGGGTGATCTCGCTGGGGCCGATGCGCATCAGCTGCGCTGACTCGAGCCATGTGCGCGGGGTCACGCTTTCGATTTCGTAGGCCTCGCGCGTGATTGCACGCAGGCGGTCCATGCCGACGGCGTCGGCGACCACGCCGCTCGCGAGCCCGAAGCGCTGCGCGGTCTGCGCCCATTGCGCGATCAGCTGCGCGGGCAATGCGCGGTCGTTGGCATAGGCGGTCTTGTTCGTGTGGCGGTGCGGGATCTGCGCGAACAGCGGGTCGGTCCGCGCGCTGCCCGCCTCGCGCAATTGCATCATGGCCACGCGGGTGCCGCGCGGCAGGGCATCCGCTGCCGGTGGGCCGTCCGGAAACAGCTGCACGTCCACCGCTACGCCGCGCTCCGCAGCGGCGATCACGGCCAGCTCGATGAAGGCGCCGCAGCCAATCAGGATCTGACGGCCGAAGGGATCGGTCTCGGGCAGCAGGCGCTCGCCGTCGCACACCAGGCCGATGCGGCCGGGTTGCGCCAGGTCGGCGATCCACGGCTGGCGATTGTGCGGATTCGGCGCCAGCAGCGCGTGCGCCAGCATGTGTCGGCGCAGGTCGGTCTCGGCACCGGCGGCACGCCAGGCCTGCGTGGCCTCCTCGGGGTAGGGCGACGCGCAGCCTGCCAGCGGCAGCGTCGCGAAAACGGCCCCGCCGCCGGCCAGGGCGATGAAGCGGCGGCGGGAGTGAGGGTGTTGCATGGTGGTGCTCCGGCGGTGATGGGGATGGGTGGATCGTCGCAACCCGCACTCCATGCGGCCAGAGCGGCTACCGCATGCCAGTCATGCATCCTTGTATGGCTCGGCCGGCCGGCTTGCGAGGTGACACTCGTCAGCGGCGGCTCCTGGCCGGCTACCGCCAGTCGCTCCCAGGCAGCTGCCACCCATTGCGATCGCCGGACGGCGAGGCCAACAGCGCATCGACCAGCGCACGAACCGTGTTCAGTTCCGCGCCCTGTGGCGTGACGCAGATGAGCAGTCGCCTGCGCGCCCAGGCGTCGGAGAGCGGGAGTACCCGGGTCCCGGCGTCACGGTAGCGGGTCGCCGCACTCTGCGGCATCACTGCAGGGCCGGCGCCCGCCGCCACCAGCTGGGCCACTGCGTCGAAGCCGCCCAACCGCACCCGGTGGCGAGGGACGCGACCACTGCGGCTGGCCTGGGCGGCCAGGAAGCGGCTGAGCCCGCTGTCGCTCGGCAGGCCCACCAAGGGCTCTTCCAGCAGTTCGCCATAGGCGATGCTGCGTCGACGTCCGATCGCGTAGCGGCCGGGCAGAAGGGCCACCAGGCGGTCTTCGAGCCAAGGCTTCACGAGCAGTTCTGGCGTATCGACGTGGTCTGCCACCACGCCGACATCCGCCGTGCCGCGGCGCAAGGCGTCGACCACGGCCTCGCTCGGCAGCTCCTGCACGTCGACATCGAGGTCTGGCGTTGTCGCGAGGAAGCGCCCGATCCTGGCCGGCAGGGCCTCGGACATCGCCGCGGTGTTGCACAGCAGTTTCAGCGTGCCACGCAGCCCGTGGCCGAAGCCGGCCATGTCGACATGCAGCGACTCCAACTCGGCCAGCACGCGGCTGGCGTGGCGGGCCAGGGCCCGCCCTGCATCGGTGGGCCTGGCACCGGCCTTCGAACGCTCCAGCAAGCGGGCGCCGGTGGCGTCCTCCAGGGCCTTCAGGCGGGCACTGGCCGCGGCCAGGGACAGGTTCACCGCCGCGGCCGCAGCCGTGATGGTCCCGTGCTGCATGACTGCGGTGAACAGATGCAGATCGAAGGGGTCGATCCGGTAGTCGACGGTTCGGCGTGCATTCGTCATGGCGGGCATCCTACGAAATCGCCGAAGGGTGGCTGCGCACCCTTGTGATGGACGGCGCCCGGGATGGTCGACACCATGGGACGCATGGACCTGTGGCAGCTGGTGTTGGTGATCGGGGTGTTCCTCCTCGCCGGTGGCGTCAAGGGCGTCACCGGCATGGGACTGCCCACGGTGGCCATGAGCACTCTCGTCCTGTGGATGACACCGGTGCAGGCCGCGGCCTTGCTCATCGTCCCGTCTCTGGCCACCAACGTGGCGCAGTGTCGCGGCCCCCATCTGCGCCGACTGGCCGTGCGACTGTGGCCCGGCTGGCTGACCATCGCCATCGCGACCATCGCCGCGCCCGGCTTCGGCGGCAGCGCATCGGCCGAGTTCGCGAAGCGCTGGCTGGGAGCCATCCTCATCGTCTATGGCGCGTGGGGGCTGTGGCGTCCGACGCTGCCTGACCTCTCGGGCCGCAGCCCATGGCTGAGTGCCGTTGCCGGCGCGGCCACGGGCGTGGTCACCGCATCCACCGCCGTCTTCGTGCTGCCTTGGGTCCCTTATCTGCAGTCGCTGCGGCTGAGCAAGGACGAAATGGTCCAAGCTCTCGGCCTGTCGTTCACGGTCGCCACCTTGGCACTGGCGGTTCGGGTGCAGGCATCGGCACCGATGTGGTGGCTGTCCCCGTTGGGCGCCGTCGCGACCTGCCTGGCACTTGCCGGCGCCTTTGCCGGAATGAAGTTCGGTGAGGCACTGCGCGGGCGACTCGCCGGAGCTGCCTTTCAGAAGGCCCTGTTCCTGGTCTTCATCGCGTTGGGCGTGGCCAACCTCGCGCGCGCCGGGTGAAGCCGGATGAGCGTATCGGGGGATCTGCTCGCGCTTGCGGCGCTGCTGGAGCGGGCCTACCCACTGGCGCTGGATGCGCAGGACCTTCTGCTGTCCACAGCACCCGGCTCGCGGCAGAGCGCGGTCGAGCTGGTTGACGTGCCACGGTGCCAAGTGCGCATCGCCGGCGGCCTCAAGCCGTTCTCAATCCCCCACCCCCAACGCCATCTCCACCGCCTGCTCCATGCTGAGCAGCCGGCCTTCGGCGCCCAGCATGGCCGCCAGTGGCGCGTCCAGATGGGCATCGACCAGGGCGCGCACGCGCTGCACCAGCTCGGCGAAGCCGGGGCCGGGTTCGTCGGCGCGTTGCTCGTCGCGGCGCTGCAGATGGCCCAGCAGGCGGGCGGCCGAGCGGGGGCGGGCCTGGGCCAGCATCAGCTCCAGGATCGTGGCCCAGCTCAGGGCCGTGCCAAAGCGTGCGTCGGCGGCCAGCAGGCGGCGCACCACGGGGGCGGCGCCGGCAAAGTCGTGCAGCTGGGTCAGGGCCTCGGCCAGCATGTGCAGGGCCCAGGGCAGGTTGCCGTTGTCGGCGCTGCCGGCGGCGTCCATGCGCTGCAGCAGGGCGGCGCCACGCTCTGCGGCCTCGGCATGGCGGCCCAGCGCCAGCAGGGCGGCGCAGACATTGGTCTCGGCGGCCTCCATCATCGGAAGCATGGCCAGCTCGGTGGCGCAGCGCAGCTGCTGCTCCCGGCACATCAGCAGCGTGGGGTTGTCCTGGCGCAGCAGGGCGGCCTCGGCCAGTGCGCCCCACACGCGCAGGGCCGCGCGTGGCGTGGCCGATCCGGCCTGGGCCGAGGCCTGCAGCGCGGCGCAGGCCTGGTCCAGCTCGGCGCCGGCCTCGCCCACCGCGCGCACCCAGTGGCCCAGCGCCGATTGCAGCTCGTCGGCATCGTCCAGCTGGCGCCACAGGGCCACGGCCTGGCGCGCGGCGGGCAGGGCGGCGCGGTCGCGGCGCACGTTCAGCATGTGGGCCAGGCCCGACCACCAGGCGGCCTGGGTTTGCAGCGGCAGGGCCTGGCCGGCCGGGCCGGCCATCGCCTCGCGCAGGCTCAGCAGCCAGTCGGCCACTTCCTGGCGCCAGATGGTGAAGGTGACGACCTGCGTCACGCGGGCGCTGAGCTGGGCGGCCAGCGACAGGTCGTGCTCGCGGGCCCAGCCGAAGGCCTCGCGCACATTGTTCATCTCGGCCAGGCGCTGGGCTTCGTCGGCGCCGCCGCTGAACAGGCCCAGCATGGCCATGGCATGGCGCCGGCGGCGCGAGCGCAGCTCCTGCGCATCGCCTGGGGCCGGGCTGCCGTCCTGACCGCCGATATGGGCGCCGCCCAGCTTGTCCAGCGCGTAGGCGCGCAGCGTCTCCAGCAGGCGGTAGCGCGGCGGGTCCTGGCCGTCCACGCTGACCAGGCTGCGCTCCACCAGCGTGGCCAGGCCGTCCACCACGTCCCAGCGGCCCACCAGCTCGTCGCCGGCCAGGGTCACGGCCAGGTCCAGCGTGAAGCCGCCGGCGCACACACCCAGGGCGCGGAACAGGCGCTGGTCGGCCGCATCCAGCAGCCCATAACTCCAATCCAGTGCGTCCAGCAGCGTGCGATGGCGGCTGCCTGCATCGCGCCGGCCACGCGACAGCAGGGCAAAGCGCTCGGCCAGCGCATCGTGCACGGCCTGCAGGCCCATCAGCGGCACGCGGGTGGCGGCCATCTCCAGCGCCAGCGGCAGGCCGTCGAGCTGGCGGCACAGGGCGTTGAGCAGGGGCAGGCTGGCCGGCG
>JAGOPK010000020.1 GCA_017992055.1 Burkholderiaceae bacterium | reverse complement strand
GGGCCGTGGCGGGCTCGGCCCCCGACGCCTCGTCGTCCACGCCCAGGCGCGCATCCACCGTCAGCGCCGCATCGTCGAGCACCGGCAGGCCGCCGCGCTGGGCCGCGGCCAGCTCGCCGAGCTGGTTGCGCGCGCCGCTGATGGTGAAGCCCTGGTCGTACAGCAGGTCGCGGATGCGGCGGATCAGCAGCACCTCGTGGTGCTGGTAGTAGCGCCGGTTGCCGCGCCGCTTCATCGGCTTGAGCTGGGTGAACTCCTGCTCCCAGTAGCGCAGCACATAGGGCTTCACGCCGCACAGCTCACTCACCTCACCGATGGTGAAGTAACGCTTGGCGGGAATCGCGGGAAGCGAATTCTCCATGTGAATCAACGCAATGGGCCGACCAGCTCAGACTCTACTCGAAGTCTTCTCCGAGCGGGGTCTCGCCTTGCACGATGGCCTTGAGCTTGTGGCTGGCGTGGAAGGTGACGACGTTGCGCGCTTTGATCGGAATGGCCTCGCCGGTGCGCGGATTGCGCCCCGGCCGCGGCGCCTTGCGCCGGATGTTGAAGTTGCCGAAGCCCGACAGCTTGACGTCGGTGCCGCTGGTCAGGCTGTGGTGCACGATGTCGAAGAAGGCCTCGACCATGTCCTTGGACTCGCGCTTGTTCAGGCCCAGGCGCTCGAACAGCAGTTCGGACAGCTCGGCCTTGGTCAGCGTCGGTGTCTCCAGCGACGGCAGGATCACGCGATCGGTCTTCGTGTCCTCGGTGCTCATGTTCTGCGGATCCTCCGAAAGCCAGCCGGCCATCATGCCCGAAGGCGCGCGCCGACGGCCGCCGCGGCGCGTGCCAGAGCGCCGGCCACGGCGGCATCGATGCGCTCGTCGGTCAGCGTGGCCTCGGCGTCCAGCAGTTCCAGGCGCACGGCCAGGCTGCGCTCGCCGGCACCGATGTCGGCCTGGGCCTGGGCCGGCTTGTAGATGTCGAACAGCGTGGCCGACTGCACCAGGCCGGCTTCGTCGGCCCGCAGCGCGGCGATCAGGGCGTCGTGGCTGGCGGCATCCGGCACCACCAGGGCCAGGTCGCGCCACACGGCCTGGTGGCGCGGGATGCTGCCAAAGCGCGGCAGCTCGCGCCGCTGCACGGCATCGAGGTCCAGCTCGAACAGCAGCGGCGCCTGCGGCAGCTCGTAGGCCTGGCGCCAGCGCGGATGCAGCTCGCCGATGAAGCCGATGGCCTGGCCGTCCAGCAGCACGCGCGCGCTGCGGCCCGGGTGCAGGGCCGCATGCTCGGCCGGCTCGAACTGCGCACGCCGCGGTGCCAGCAGGGCCTCGACATCGCCCTTCAGGTCGAAGAAGTCGGCCTGGCGCTCCTTGCTGCCCCACTGCAGCGCATCCACCGGCCCATGGATCAGGCCGCCCACGCGCATCGGCTGGGCCACGCCGGCCACCGCGGTGTCGCTGTCGGTCACGCTGGCATCGCGGCGCGCCACGCGGCCGATCTCGAACACGCGCACCCGCGAGGCCTTGCGCGCCAGGTTGTGGCGCAGCACCGCCACCAGGCTGCCGATCAGGCTGGAGCGCATCACCGCCAGCGGCGCGGCAATCGGGTTGAGCACCTGGATCGGATCGGCATTGCCGGCCAGCTCATGCTCCCAGCGCGCTTCCACGAAGCTGAAGTTGATGGTCTCCTGGTAGCCGAGCGCGGCCAGCGCATGGCGCACGGCATGGCGGCTGCGCTGGGCCTCGGGCCGCAGGTGCGCCGTGACCGGCGCCACCGGCGGCGTATCGGGCAGCTGCGGATAACCCAGCACGCGGATGACCTCCTCGATCAGGTCTTCCTCGATGGCGAGGTCGAAGCGCCAGCTCGGCGGCGTCACCACCAGGCGGCCCGGCTCCTCGCTGAACTCCAGGCCCAGGCGGCGGAAGACCTCGGCGCACTGCGCCTGCGTCACCGGCATGCCGATGACCTTGGCCGCGCGCGCCACGCGCAAGGCCACCGGCGTGCGCTGCGGCAGGCTCAGCACCTGGTCGTCCATCGGCCCGGCCTCGCCGCCGCAGACCTGCTGCACCAGGCGCGTGATGTGCTCGATGTGCTCCACCGTCTGCGCCGGATCGACGCCGCGCTCGAAGCGGTGGCCGGCGTCGGTGGCGAAGTTGTAGCGGCGCGAGCGCCCGGCCACGGCCTTGGGCCACCAGAACGCGGCCTCGATGTAGATGTTGCGCGTGTCGTCGCTGACGGCCGTGGCATCGCCGCCCATGATGCCGGCCAGCGACTCCACGGCCTGGGCATCGGCGATCACGCCCACCTGGGCGTCCAGCGTCACGGTGTTGCCGTTGAGCAGCTTCAGCGTCTCGCCCGGCTGGCCCCAGCGCACCACCAGGCGCTGGTGGATCTTGTCCAGGTCGAAGATGTGCGAGGGCCGGCCGTACTCGAACATCACATAGTTGGAGATGTCCACCAGCGGGCTGACCGAGCGCTGGCCGCAGCGCGCCAGGCGCTCGACCATCCAGGCCGGCGTCTTGGCGCGGGTGTCCACGCCGCGCACGATGCGGCCCGAGAAGCGGCCGCAAAGGTCTGGCGACTCCACATGCACCGGCAGCGTGTCGGCATGCGCCACCGGCGCCGGCGGGAAGCTCGGCGACTGCAGCGGCGTGCCGGTCAGCGCGCTCACTTCACGCGCTATGCCGTAGACCGACAGGCAGTGCGCCAGGTTGGGCGTCAGCTTCAGCGTGAACACCGTGTCGTCCAGCTTCAGGTGCTCGCGGATGTCCTGGCCCAGCGGCGCGGCCGCGTCCAGCTCCAGCAGGCCGCCGTGGTCCTCGCTGAGCTTCAGCTCGCGGGCCGAGCACAGCATGCCCAGGCTTTCCACGCCGCGCAACTTGCCGACCTTGATGGCGAACGGCGCACCGCCCTCCTCGGCCGGCGGCAGCTGCGCGCCGACCAGGGCCAGCGGCACCTTGATGCCGACGCGCGCATTCGGCGCGCCGCAGACGATCTGCAGCGGCCCGTCCTTGCTGTGCGGGCCGGCGTCCACTCGGCACACGCGCAGGCGGTCGGCATTGGGATGCTGCTCGGCCTCGATGATCTCGGCCACCACCACGCCGGAGAAGGGCGGCGCCACCGGCCGCATCTCCTCGACCTCCAGGCCGGACATGGTCAGCAACTCGGCCAGCTCGGCCGTGGACAGCGGCGGGTTGCAGAACTCGCGCAACCAGGATTCAGGAAACTGCATGGGGCAACTCGTGTTCGATTCGGTTTCAGCGGAACTGGGCCAGGAAGCGCAGATCGCCCTCGTAGAACAGGCGCAGATCGTTGACGCCGTAGCGCAGCATGGTCAGCCGGTCGGGGCCCAGGCCGAAGGCAAAGCCGATCCAGGTCTCGGCATCCAGGCCGAAGTTGCGCACCACGTTCGGATGCACCTGGCCGCAGCCGCCCACCTCCAGCCACTTGCCCTTCAGCGGGCCGGACTCAAAGGCGATGTCGACCTCGGCCGAGGGCTCGGTGAACGGGAAGAACGAGGGCCGGAAGCGCAGCACCAGGTCGTCGCTCTCGAAATAGCGGCGGAAGAAGTCGCCCAGCACCGACTTCAGGTCCTTGAAGCTGACGTTCTCGCCGATCCACAGGCCTTCGCACTGGTGGAACATCGGCGAATGCGTGGCATCGCTGTCCACGCGGTAGGTGCGGCCCGGCGCGATGACGCGGATCTCGGGCATGGCGGCGCGGCTGCCGCTGGCGGCATGGCGCTTGACATGCTGCAACGCATGGCGCACCTGCATCGGGCTGGTGTGGGTGCGCAGCAGGTGGCCGCCGTTGGCGCCGGCGGTGTCCACATAGAAGGTGTCGTGCATCGAGCGCGCCGGATGGTCGGCCGGCGTGTTCAGCGCGGTGAAGTTGAACCAGTCGTCCTCGATCTCGGGGCCGTCGGCGACCTCGAAGCCCATCGAGCCGAAGATGGCCTCCATGCGCTCCAGCGTGCGCGAGATCGGGTGCAGGCCGCCGGTGCCGCGGGCCCGGCCGGGCAGGCTCACGTCCAGCGCCTCGGCCTTCAGCTGCGCGGCCAGCTCGGCCTCGGCCAGGGCCTGGCGGCGGGCCGTCAGCGCGGCTTCGATCTGCTGCTTGACCTGGTTGATCTCGGCGCCCCGGGCCTTCTTCTCATCGGGCAGCAGCGCAGCCAGGCCCTTGAGCAGTTCGGTCACGCGACCGGTCTTGCCCAGGTAGCGGGCCTTGGCGTCTTCCAGCGCCGCAGGCGCCTGGGCCTGGGCAAAGTCCTGACTGGCCTGCTGCACCAGCGCGTCGAGAGGATTCATGGCTCGGGTTCGGAAATGAAAAAAGGCCGCCCACAGGTGACGGCCTTCGAAGCTGACGGGTCGGTCGCACCGGCTGCCGCGCGCGGCGGCCGGTGGCGGCTGACCGTGATCAGGCGAGCTGGGCCTTCACCTTGGCAACGATGCTGCCAAAGGCAGCCGGGTCGTTGACGGCCAGATCGGCGAGGACCTTGCGGTCGATCTCGATCGAGGCCTTCTTCAGGCCGGCCATGAACTTGCTGTAGGTGATGCCCAGACCGCGCGCGGCGGCATTGATACGGGCGATCCACAGGGCGCGGAACACGCGCTTGCGGGTACGGCGGTCACGGTAGGCGTATTGGCCCGCCTTCATCACCGCCTGCTTGGCGATGCGGAAGACGTTCTTGCGACGACCACGGAAGCCCTTGGCCAGGGCCAGGATCTTCTTGTGACGGGCACGTGCGGTGACACCACGTTTGACGCGAGGCATAGCTGTTTCCTTTCCGTTCCGTCAGATCACAGGCCGGCAAACGGCAGCATCTGCGCCATGTGGCCCATGTTGGTCTCGTGCACGTTCACGGCGCCGCGGAGCTGGCGCTTGCGCGTGGTGGACTTCTTGGTGAGGATGTGGCGCTTGAACGCCTGACCGCGCTTGACGGTGCCACCCGGACGGACGCGGAAGCGCTTCTTGGCCCCGCTCTTGGTCTTCATTTTGGGCATGGACTGCTCCTTTTATCTGCCCCCGACAGGCGGCCCGGGCGAACCCGGGACACTTGTACAGCCTGCGGCGGCTTCTCTTCCAGCGGCCCGGTGACCAGACCGAACCGCGGAAACACTGAATTCAATCGAACGGCCGAAGGCCTTACTGCTTCTTCTTGGGCGCCAGCACCATGATCATCTGGCGGCCTTCCAGCTTGGGCATGTGCTCGACCACGGCCACGTCGGACAGCTCGTCGCGGATGCGCTCGAGCATCTTCATGCCCAGTTCCTGGTGCGTGATCTCGCGGCCGCGGAAGCGCAGCGTGACCTTGCCCTTGTCGCCATCCTCGGCAATGAAGCGACGCAGATTGCGCAGCTTGATGTCGTAGTCGTTGTCGTCGGTGCCCGGGCGGAACTTGACTTCCTTGACCTCGATGACCTTCTGCTTGGACTTGGCTTCGGCGGCCTTCTTCTGTTCAAGGTACTTGAACTTGCCGTAGTCCATCAGCCGGCACACCGGAGGATCGGCCGTCGCCGCGATCTCGACCAGGTCCACGTCGGCCTCACCGGCCAGGCGCAGGGCCTCCATGATCGGCACGACGCCCAGCGGCTCGTTGTTGATGCCGTTCAGGCGGACCATGGGTGCCATGATTTCGCGGTTCAGTCGATGCTTGCGCTCGACATTGGGCATCCGGCGATCAAGAAACGTAGCGATGGTGCAAACCCCTTCAGGTCAGTGAAGACCAAGGCCCCAAGGCAAGCAACGGGCACAAATAGACAACGGCACAACGCAAAAATGCGCGCTGCAGACGAGCCATCAGACCTTGGCGGCGATGTCGTCAGCGAGCTTCGCGATGAAGTCGGAGACCGGCATCACGCCGAGATCCTGATTGCCCCGGGCGCGCACGGCAACGGCCCCGCTTGCCTTCTCCTTGTCGCCTGCGACCAGGATGTACGGGACCTTTTGCAACGAATGCTCGCGGATTTTATACGTGATCTTCTCGTTGCGCAAATCGGCCTGGGCCCTAACTCCTTGTTTTTGCAGTGTTTTCACGACGTCTGCAACATACTCCGCCTGCGCGTCGGTGATGCTGGCCACGACCACCTGCACCGGCGACAGCCAGGCCGGCAGCGCTCCGGCATGCTGCTCGATCAGGATGCCGATGAAACGCTCCAGGCTGCCGACGATGGCCCGGTGCAGCACGATGGGCCGGTGGCGCGCGCCGTCTTCACCCACATAGTCGGCATCCAGGCGCTCGGGCAGGTTGGGATCGACCTGGATGGTGCCGCACTGCCAGGGCCGGCCCAGCGCGTCCTTCAGCGTGTACTCGATCTTCGGGCCGTAGAAGGCGCCTTCGCCCGGCAGGTACTCGAAGTCGCAGCCCGAGGCGCGCAGGCCCTCGGCCAGGGCGGCCTCGGCGCGGTCCCAGCTCTCCTCGCTGCCGATGCGCTTCTCGGGCCGCGTCGACAGCTTGTAGATGATGTCGCTGAAGCCGAAGTCCTTGTAGACGCGCTGCAGCAGCGAGGTGAAGGCCTTGACCTCGGCCTGGATCTGGTCTTCGGTGCAGAAGATGTGGCCGTCGTCCTGCGTGAAGGCGCGCACGCGCATGATGCCGTGCAGGCCGCCGGTGGGCTCGTTGCGGTGGCACTGGCCAAACTCGCCGTAGCGCAGCGGCAGGTCGCGGTAGCTCTTGATGCCCTGCTTGAAGATCAACATGTGGCCGGGGCAGTTCATCGGCTTGAGCGCGTAGTCGCGTTTTTCCGACTCGGTCACGAACATGTTCTCGCGGTACTTGTCCCAGTGGCCGGTCTTCTCCCACAGGCCCTGGTCGAGGATCTGCGGGCCCTTGACCTCGTGGTAGCCGTTGTCGCGGTAGACCTGGCGCATGTACTGCTCGACGCCCTGCCAGACGATCCAGCCCTTGGGATGCCAGAACACCGTGCCGGGGCTGTGCTCGTCGATGTGGAACAGGTCGAGTTCGCGGCCCAGGCGGCGGTGGTCGCGCTTCTCGGCCTCCTCCAGCATCGTCAGGTACTTCTGCAGGTCGTCCTTGCTGGCCCAGGCCGTGCCGTAGATGCGCTGCAGCATCTCGTTGCGATGGTCACCACGCCAGTAGGCGCCGGCCACCTTCATCAGCTTGAAGTGCTTGAGCCGGCCGGTGCTGGGCACATGGGGGCCGCGGCACAGGTCCTCGAAGGCACCCTCGCGGTACAGGCTGACGTCCTCGCCGGCCGGGATGCTGCCGATGATCTCGGCCTTGTAGTGCTCGCCCAGGCCCTTGAAGTGGGCCACTGCCTCGTCGCGCGGCAGCACGCGGCGCTGCACCGGCTCATCCTTCTTGGCCAGGTCGGCCATCTTCTTCTCGATGGCGGCCAGGTCGTCGGGCGTGAACGGGCGCTTGTACGAGAAGTCGTAATAAAAGCCGTGCTCGATGACCGGGCCGATGGTCACCTGGGCCTCGGGAAACAGTTCCTTCACCGCATAGGCCAGCAGGTGGGCCGTGCTGTGGCGGATCATCTCCAGGCCGTCGGCGTCCTTGTCGGTGACGATGGCCAGGGCCGCATCGGCCTGGATGCGGTGACTGGTGTCGACCAGCTTGCCATCGACCTTGCCGCCGAGCGCGGCCTTGGCCAGGCCGGTGCCGATGGACGCCGCCACCTCGGCCACGGTGACCGGGCCGGGGAATTCGCGTTTCGAACCATCGGGAAGCGTGATCGTGACCATGGGGACTCCGGAGTGAAACTGCAGACGGGCAACAAAAAAGCGCGGGGGTGAGCCGCGCTTTGCTTGTCCGAGGGAAGGGAAAAAGACCGACGTGACAGCGCGGCCGGCTAACAGCCGGTGAAAACGAACAGCGAAGTTCGCGGTGTCACAACCAGATGCCTTTCTCGCTCTTGTGGATTAGAAGGAATGGTGATTGTAGCCAGCCGGCCCGGCAACGCGATCGGCCGAACAACGACGCACCGGCGCGCTTTGTCACGCCGTCACAGCGGCAGGGCCTCGACACTGGGCTGCGCCAGCCGCTCGGCGGCCTCGTCGGCCAGCTGGCCGGCGGCGGCCACGGCCTGGCGCCAGCGGCGCATGCGCTGGTCCTCGTCGTGCAGAAAGGCCTTGAAGTCGCCCCGGTCCGGCAGCTTGCCGCCAGGCAGCGTGGCCACCCAGGCCGGGTTGGGCGCCAGCACCACCACGTTGTCCAGGCGTGCGCTGGGCCGATGGCGGTGCTTCAGCGCCTTGTCCAGCCAGCCCGGCACCAGCTGGCGCTGGAAGTGCGGGTACAGCACCAGGCCCTGCTCCATCGCCGCATAGTCGAGGTGCAGGTGGTAGTCGGTGATGCCGCCGTCCCAGTAGGCGCCGGCGGGACCGCCCGGGATGTCATGCACCGCCTGCAGCCAGAACGGGATCGAGCAGCTGGCCAGCAGGGCCGGCTGCAGATTGCCTCGGTCCAGCACCACCTGGCGCGCCGGATAGTCGTGCAGCGGGATCGGCAGCGGCTCACGTGGATCGGAGAACACCACCCGCTCCAGCCAGCGGCCCATGGCGCGCCGGCTGGCCAGGTTGGCGGCAAAGGCGCCCAGATAGCCCGAGGGCGTACGCCAGCGGCCCTCACGATGCAGCAGGCCCTTGCCGCGGCTGGTGAACACATGCAGGCGCCGGCTGGCATGGGCCAGCGGCCCCGGCTGGCTGGACGGAAAGCGCTGGGCCAGCTTGGCGCCGAAGGCGCGGCTGACCTCGGCGGCGGTCGGTGGCTTGCCCGGCGCATGCTCGTAGCTCTGGGTGATGTAGTCCTCGGCCAGTTCGGCCAGGGCCGCATCGGCATCGGGCTGGGCGGCGGCGGCCATGCGCCAGGCGCCGATGGACGCGCCCAGCAGGTGCACGGTGTGCGCGCTGCCGGCCAGCCAGTGGCCGAACAGGAAGCGGTCCAGCGGATTGAGGATCAGGCCCTTGGGCCCGCCGGCGGCGGCCGGCACCAGGCACACATCGGCCGGGCGCAGGCCCTGCTCACGCAGTTGCTGGCGCGCCCGCGGGCCGGCATGGATGGCCAGGGCCGGTGGCCGGCCGGATGAGATCAGAAGCGCCATTGGAAATGGGCGTTGAACTGCGCCACGGTGTTGCGGCGCGTGGTCGCGCCGGCGGTGAAACCGTCGAGGTCGGTGACGCTGTTGCGGCCCAGGCTGTCGGGCTCCAGCAGATTGTTGACCGCCAGGCGCAGGCTGGTGCTGCGGTCCAGGCGCCACAGCAGATAGGCATCGAGGCGCTGCGCGCTGCCGCGCCAGACATGCTGGCGGTCGGTCTGGGCCGTGCTGTAGGCCGGCGTATGGGCCAGCGTGGCGCCCAGGGTCCAGGCCGGCCACAGCTCGCGCCAGTCCAGGCCCAGCGTGGCCTGCCAGGGCGGCTGGCCTTCCAGCCGCGCGTCGGGGTCGTCGATCTGCTCGACGCTGGAGCGGTACAGCGACAGCGCGGCACGCAGCTGCAGGGTCTTGGGCGCCGCCGTCCACCAGCGGCCCAGCCAGGCCTGGGCCGGGCCCTTGATCTCCAGCTCCAGGCCGCTGCTGCGCGCCTGGCCCAGGTTGACCGGCCGCGACACCCAGCGCGGCTGGCTGGCCTCGGCCACGCTCTCCAGCGCGATGCGGCGGCGGATCAGGTTCTGCACCCGGCGGTGGAAGGCGCCGACGCTGAGCACGCCATCGCCAGGCAGATAGTGCTCAAAGCCCAGGTCCAGCGCCCAGATGCGCTCGGGCCGCAGCAGCGGATTGCCGGCCGAATCGGCGGCGATCGGCGTATTGGCCGTGTCCTTGTCGTAGGCGCCGTTCAGGCTGTAGCGCGGCAGCAGCAGGCCCAGGTCGGGCGCACGCACGCTGCGCGCCAGGCCGGCGCGCAGCACATCGCGCGACTTCGGGTCCAGCGCCATGCGCCATTGCAGCGTGGGCGACAGCAGGCGGTAGCGGTTGTGCACGGCCGGGCCGTTGGCGGCCAGCCGGGTGTCGACCGACTCGGCACGCAGGCCGGTGTTCAGCGAGACATCGTCGCCCAGCGCCCATTCGTCCTGTGCAAACAGCACCTGCTTGCGCACATCGATCTCGAACGGCAGGCCCACCGAGCGGGTGATCTGCTCGACGCCGTCATCGAAGCGGCGGTTCAGCTCCTCGCGCCGGCGCCAGTCGAAGTCGGCACCCAGGCTCAGCGTGTGGCTGTCGGCCCAGGGACGGCGCCAGCGTGCGCCCAGCGCATGGCTGCGCTCGCTGTGGTTGGCATCGGACTCGCGCAGGGCGCCGTCATCGCCCGACGGGGTCAGCCCCTGGGACCGCCCGGTGCTGGTCCAGCGGCTGCCCTGCAGGCTGGCCTTGAGTTCAAGGCGCTCGCCGTCGGCCCGCTTGCGCTGCCACTGGGCCTGGCTGCGCGCCAGGCGCCAGCCGCCGCGGCTGCGCGACTCGTCATGCACCAGCGAAGGCTCGGGGCCTTCCAGCGCCACGGTGTCGCGCCAGCCCTGGTTGCTGTGCCAGTTGCGCTGCACAAAGGCCTGCCATTGCAGGGACTCGGTGTCCGAGATCTTCCAGTCCAGCCGCGGGCCGAGGTTCAGCCCATGGCCCAGCCACTGGTCGCGGCCCTGCACCTGCTGGCGCGACAGCACGCCGTCGGACCTGCGCGACAGCCGCTCCTGCCACAGCTGGGCGCCATTGGCCCAGCTGTAGACGCTGATCGGCACAAACAGGCCCACGGCGCCAAAGCGGTCACCCCAGTGAAAGCCGGTCGAGCCCTGGGGCTGGATGGCGCGGTAGCCCAGCGCCGCCCGCCATTCACGCTGCTGCAGCTTGGGCGGCTGGCGCAGGATGACGTTGATGGTGCCGGCGGCGCCGCCGAACTCGGCCGTCGGGCCCTTGACGATCTCGATGCGCTCGATCTCGCTGGGCGCCAGCGAATCCAGCGAGAAGCCGGGCGGCGCCGGCTCGCCATTGAGCAGGATCTGCGTGTAGCCGGCGCCCAGGCCGCGCAGCCTGGGCACATCGCCGTCCAGGCTGATGCCGGGCACACGCTGCAGCACGTCCAGCACCGAGGTGTCGCCATGGGCCTCCAGTTCGTCGCGGCCGACGATGGTGCTGGCCACCGTGGCCTGGCGGCGCCGCGAGGCGGCATCGTCGTTGCGGCCTTCGATCACCACCTGCTGGCCGCCGGCGCTGGCCGCCGCGGCCGGCTTGGCAGGGGCAACGGCGGCCGAGGCCGCCGGCGCAGGCGCCGCCACCTGGGCCCAGGCGGTGGCTCCACCACCCACCACGGCCAGCCAACAGCCCAGCAGCAGGCAGGCGCGGCCGCGGGCCATGCTCAGCGCCGTGTCTGCAGCTTGGCGAAGGCCGCGGCCATCGCGCCCTGGCCGGCCGGCTGCGGCGCGCCGCGCCCGGCGCTGCCGCCACCGCGCTGGTCACGCGCCGGCGGGCGGTAGCTGTTGTCGCCACGGCCGCCACCGGCGGCCTTGCCGGACGGGGCATCGAGCTTCATCGTCAGGCTGATGCGGCCGCGCGCCAGGTCCACCTCCAGCACCTTGACCTTGACGATGTCGCCGGTCTTGACGATCTCGCGCGCATCGTTGACGAACTTGTTCGACAGCTGGCTGACATGGACCAGGCCGTCCTGGTGCACGCCCAGGTCGACGAAGGCGCCGAACTGGGCCACGTTGCTGACCGTGCCCTCCAGCGTCATGCCTTCCTTCAAATCCTTGATGTCCTCGACGCCGTCGTTGAAGCGCGCCACCTTGAAGTCCGGACGCGGATCGCGGCCTGGCTTCTCCAGCTCGGCGAAGATGTCCTTGACGGTGATGGCGCCGAACCTGTCGTCGGCAAACAGCTCAGGCTTGAGCGTGCGGATCACGTCGCTCTTGCCCATCACCTCGACCACCGGGCGGGCCAGCCGATCCAGCAGGCGCTGCACCACCGGATAGGTCTCGGGGTGCACGCCGGTCATGTCCAGCGGGTTGTCGCCGCCGCGGATGCGCAGAAAGCCCGCCGCCTGCTCGAAGGTCTTGGGCCCCAGGCCGCTGACATCCAGCAGCTGCTGGCGGCTGCGGAAGGCGCCATGGGTATCGCGCCAGCGCACGATGGACGCGGCCACCGCGGCGCTCAGGCCCGACACCTTGGCCAGCAGCGGCGCCGAGGCGGTGTTCAGGTCCACGCCGACCTTGTTGACGCAGTCTTCCACCACCGCGTCCAGCGTGCGCGCCAGCTCGCTCTGGTTGACATCGTGCTGGTACTGGCCGACGCCGATGCTCTTGGGCTCGATCTTCACCAGCTCGGCCAGCGGGTCCTGCAGGCGGCGGGCGATGGACACGGCGCCACGCAGGCTGACGTCCAGTTCGGGCAGCTCCTTGCTGGCGTATTCGCTGGCCGAATACACCGAGGCGCCAGCCTCGCTGACCACCACCTTCTCGATGGCATGCTCGGGCGCGATCTGCTGCAGGCGCTTGATCAGGTCGGCCGCCAGCTTGTCGGTCTCGCGGCTGGCCGTGCCGTTGCCAATCGCAATCAGGTTCACGCCATGGCTGGCCACCAGCTTGCCCAGCGTGTGCAGGCTGCCTTCCCAGTCGCGCTTGGGCTCGTGCGGATAGACCGTGGACGTGGCCAGCACCTTGCCGGTGTCGGACACCACGGCCACCTTGACGCCGGTGCGGATGCCCGGGTCCAGGCCCATCACCACGCGCTTGCCGGCCGGCGCGGCCAGCAGCAGGTCGCGCAGGTTCTCGGCAAACACCTTGATGGCCGTGGCCTCGGCCGCCTCGCGCAGCCGCGTGAACAGGTCGCGCTCCAGGCTCAGGCTGAGCTTGACCTTCCAGGTCCAGGCGATGGTCTTGCGGATCAGCTCGTCGGCCGGGCGCTTGGCATGGCTCCAGCCCAGGTGCACGGCGATGCGGCCTTCCGCGAGGCTGGGCTTGCCGGGGATCGGCTCCTCGTCCAGCACCAGCTTGGCGTCCAGGATCTCCAGCGTGCGGCCGCGGAACACGGCCAGCGCGCGGTGGCTGGGCACCGTGCGGATGGGCTCGTCGTAGTCGTGGTAGTCGCGAAACTTGGCGTGGTCGGCGTGGTTGGGGTCCTTGCCGTCGGCCAGCCTGGAGCGCAGCAGGCCTTCGGCCCACAGCCATTCGCGCAGCGGGCCGACCAGGGCCGCGTCCTCGGCCCAGCGCTCGGACAGCAGATCACGCACGCCGTCCAGCACCGCAAAGGCATCGGCAAAGCCGGCGTCCGCATTGACGAAGGCCGCGGCCTCGGCCTGCGGGTCCAGCGTCGGATCGGCGAACAGCCGGTCGGCCAGCGGCTCCAGCCCGGCCTCGCGGGCGATCATGCCCTTGGTGCGGCGCTTCTGCTTGTAGGGCAGGTACAGGTCTTCCAGTTCCTGCTTGGTGGGCGCGGCGGCGATGGCCGCTTCCAGCTCGGGCGTCAGCTTGCCCTGCTCGGCAATGCTTTTCAGCACCGCGGTGCGGCGCTCTTCCAGCTCGCGCAGATAGGACAGACGCGCTTCCAGCTCGCGCAACTGGATGTCGTCGAGGCCGTCGGTGGCCTCCTTGCGGTAGCGGGCGATGAAGGGCACGGTGGCGCCGCCGTCGAGCAACTCGACCGCGGCCTGCACCTGCCGCGGGGCGACCTTCAGTTCGGCCGCGATCTGCAGAAGAATCTTGTCCAAGATGGGGAGGGCCGATCCCGTCGCCGGGGCAGGCGGGCAGCCAAGCGGCGCAGGGCGTCGGCGCAGTCGACGCGAAAGCGCGCGAGTGTGCCACAGGGGGTGGGGCCGCCGGGCGCGGTGAGATTGCACATTCCCGGCGCCGCAGCCGCGGCAAGGCAATGAAGTTCTGCTAGACTGCGAGGCTTCGCCGGTGTAGCTCAGTTGGTAGAGCAGCGCATTCGTAATGCGAAGGTCACCAGTTCGATTCCGGTCACCGGCACCAAACCAACGTCAAAAGGGCTCTGCGATCGCAGAGCCCTTTTTGCTTTCAGCACCGATCCTGCCCGACATGTCCGCGCCGCGCCTGCACACCGCCCTGCTGTGGCGTCTGCTGTTGTGGACGCTGGTGGCCGGGGTCACCTGGCTGGCGGTGTCGCCGCGGCCTCCGGCCTCGGCCGACCTGGGCTGGGACAAGCTCAACCATGCCAGCGCCTTCATCGCACTGGCCTTCTGCGCCTGCCAGGCCCATGCCGGCGCACGCTGGCGCAGCATGGCCGCGCTGCTGGCCTATGGCGTGCTGATCGAGCTGCTGCAGTCGCAGGTGCCCAACCGCTCGGCCGATCCGGTGGATGTGCTCGCCGATGCCCTGGGCATCGCGCTGGGCATGGGCCTGGCCACGCTGGCCGGCAGCCTGCTGGCGCGGCTTCAGCCGAAGCGGTAGTCGGCCGGGTTCCAGCGCACCGCGCGCACGTACTCGCGGGTGAAGCCCGGAAACAGCGCGGTGACGCGGCCGGCGTCGTTGCGATACCAGCTGCGGCACTGGCTCCACACCGATCCGCCCAGGCGCTGCTGCAGCGCGCGGTTGTGGGCCTCGAACACCTCGACCCGCACCTCGGCCCAGCGATGGCCGCCACGGCGCACGGCACGCATCGCGGCCAGCGCATGCTGCACCTCGGGCTCGATGTACAGCAGGGTGCTGGTGTGGCCGGTGGCGGTGTTCGGCCCCAGCATCAGGAACAGGTTGGGAAAGCCGGCCACGCTGATGCCGTGATAGGCCTCGGGGCCTTGCGCCCAGGCCTCGCGCAGCGTGCGCCCGCCCAGGCCACGCACCGTGACCGAGGACAGCAGCTGCACGGTCTCGAAGCCGGTGGCGCAGACGATGCAGTCCAGCCCATGCTCGCGGCCGTCGGCGGTGAGCAGGCCGCTGGCGGTGATGCGCTGGATGGGCTCGGTGACCAGCTCCACCTGGGGCAGCGAGAAGCTGGGGTAGAAGTCGTTGGAATAGATGATGCGCTTGCAGCCCAGCGGATAGGTGGGCGTCATGCGCTGGCGCAGCCCGGCATCGGGCAGCTGACGCTGGCGGTGCCAGGCGGCCAGCGTCAGCATGCGCCGCCGCGCGGCCGTGCCCTCGTCGAAGCCGCGCCGGCCCCATTCCAGCACGCCCACCCACAGCCAGCGCACCAGGCGCGCATAGGGCGGGAACTTGGCCAGCCAGTGGTCCAGCCGGCCATAGCGCCGGTCCAGCCGCGGCAGCACCCAGTTGGCGGTGCGCTGGAACACCTGCAGTCGCCCCTGTGGCCCCACCTGGGCGGCCAGCGGCGCCACCAGCTGCGAGGCGGTGGAGCCGGTGCCGATCACCGCCACGCGCTGGCCGGCCAGGGCATGGCCATGGTCCCAGCGCGCCGAATGCATCAGCTTGCCCTGGAAGTCCTGCAGCCCCGGAATGTCGGGCCAGCGCGGCTGGTTCAGCGGCCCGGTGCTGCAGACGAAGAAGCGCGCATCGATGACATCGCCGCGCGTGGTGCGCAGCGTCCAGCGGCCGCGTTCGGCATCGAAGTCGGCGCTGCAGACCTGGGTGTCCAGGCGCAGCCGGGCCAGCAGGTCGTGGCGCTCGGCCACCGCCTGCATGTAGCGCTGGATCTCGGGTGCCGCGGCAAAGCGCCGGCTCCAGTCGGGATTGGGCGCGAAGGACAGCGAGTACACCGGCGCCGGCACGTCCACATGGGCGCCGGGATAGGTGTTGTCCCACCAGGTGCCGCCCAGGCCGGGCTGGCGCTCCAGCACCACGAAGTCCTGCTCGCCGGCGCGCTGCAGCTGGTAGGCCATGCACAGGCCCGACATGCCGGCGCCCAGGATGGCCACCTCGCAGCTCAGCTTGGCCGGCGCCGAGGCCGCCGCCAGCGGGCCCTGCACGAAGCGGGCGATGCGGGCAATCGCCGCATCCGCGCTGGGCAGGGCATGGGCATGCAGCTGGAACACATGCCAGCGCCCGGGCGTGATCTGGCACTGCACCGCCACGCCGGCGGCCTGCAGCGCCTGCTCCAGCGCCAGCGCCTGGCCGTGCAGCAGCTCGTCGGTGCCGGCCTGGATCAGCACCGGCGGCAGGCCGCGTAGATCGGCGCGCAGCGGCGAGACACGCGGGTCGTCGGCGGCCACGCCCGGACCGCGGTAGAAGGCGCCGCAGGCCTGGGCCCAGGCCTGGCTGAGCATGGCCTCGCCGGGCGGCGCCTGGGCCGGCAGCGCGCCGTCGGCCATGTCCACCCAGGGCGACAGCAGCACCAGGGCCGCCGGCTGCGGCAGGCCGGCATCGCGCAGCGCCAGCGCCGTGGCCAGGGCCAGGCCGCCACCGGCCGAATCACCGGCCAGCAACACCGGCCCCAGGCCCTGCTGGCGCAGCGCCTGCAGCACGGCCAGCGCATCGTCCAGCGCCGCCGGACATGGATGCTCCGGGGCCAGCCGGTAGTCGGCCACGAACACCGGCAGACCGCCGGCCAGCGCCAGCCGCGCCGCCAGCGCGCGGTGCGTGCCCGGCCCGCCCACGCAGTAGGCGCCGCCGTGCAGGTAGAGCACGGCGCCGGGCTTGACCTGGGGCCGGCCGCGGCCACGCAGCCATTCGCCGGTCACGCCGCCCACCGTGGCGGGCTCGACCTGCACCGAGCGCGGCACGATGGCGATGCGCGACAGGCCCCGCAGCCAGCGGCGCTGGAAGCCGATCGACCAGCGCGGCGAGAACACCGGCTTCAGCGCCAGCCTCAGGGTCCAGCGCAGCAGCGGCGCCAGCAGCGTCTCGATCAGGCCACGGGGCGGGTGCAGCGTCGGCAAGGCGTCACTCCAGGGCAGGACAACAGCCGGCGATTCTGGGCGCCAGCAGGGTGCCGCGTCCACGTCAGCGCCCTGCCCCGAGGGGCCGGGCACGATCACCGACAATGCCGGCTGGCCCGCAGCCGCGGGGCACCGCGACCCCCTCGATGACCGCATCCGCTCCGACCGACCCCAGCCCGTCCTCGTCCCCCTCCAGGCCCGGCCTGCCGGACAACCTGTTCACGCCGCTGCGCGCCAGCGGCCCGGTTCCGCCCGGTGAGCTGGTCAGCTGCCGATTGCCCACGGCCTGGGGCGAGTTCGACCTGCACGGCCTGGTCGATCCGGCCACCGGCCACGAGCATGCCGCCCTGGCCATGGGCAACCTGGCCGACGGCGAGCCGGTGCTGACCCGCGTGCACAGCGAATGCCTGACCGGCGACGCGATGTTCAGCCTCAAGTGCGACTGCGGCCCGCAGCTGCAGGGCGGGCTGCGCGCCATCGCCGCCGAGGGCCGTGGCGTGCTGCTCTACCTGCGCCAGGAAGGGCGCGGCATCGGCCTGGTCAACAAGATCCGCGCCTATGCGCTGCAGCAGTCGGGCGCCGACACCGTGGAGGCCAACCGCCTGCTGGGCCTGCCCGACGATGCACGCGACTATGCGGTGGCCGCCACGCTGCTGACCAAGCTGGGCGTGGAGCGCATCAAGCTGCTGACCAACAACCCGGCCAAGGTGCATGGGCTGGAGGCCCTGGGCATCGTCGTCACCGAGCGCGTGCCGCTGCGCACGCCGGCCAACCGCCACAACCGCGGCTATTTGCAGACCAAGGCCCGCCGCATGGGCCACTGGCGGCCCGATGCCGAGGCCGGCACCGAGGACGAGCAGCACGAGCGCTGAACGCAGCCCGGCAGTCCACAAAGACAAACGCCCCTCGATGAGGGGCGTTTGCGTTTTTCACCTTGGCGGAGACGGAGGGATTCGAACCCTCGATGCACGTTTTAGCGCGCATACTCCCTTAGCAGGGGAGCACCTTCGGCCACTCGGTCACGTCTCCGGCGAAGACCATGACTGTAGCACAGCCGCACAGGGCCTCCGGCCCCGGCGCCTGCCACGGTCACTGGATCAGGCGCGCTTCAGGCCTGCACTTCAGGCCTGCGTTTCCGGCGCGTCCAGGCCGAAGGCGCGGTGCAGCGCACGAACGGCCAGCTCCATGTACTTCTCGGCGATGACCACCGAGGTCTTGATCTCGCTGGTGGTGATCATCTGGATGTTGATGCCGTCGTCCGACAGCGCCTTGAACATGGTGCTGGCCACGCCCACATGGCTCTTCATGCCGATGCCGACGATGGACACCTTGCAGATCTTGGCGTCGCCGATCAGGTTCAGCGCGCCGGTGGCCGGCTGCACCGTGTTCTTCAGCAGGTCCATGGTGCGCGCATAGTCGTTGCGGTGCACGGTGAAGCTGAAGTCGGTGCGGCCGTCGTGCGACACGTTCTGCACGATCACGTCCACATCGATGTTGGCGTCGGCCACCGCGCCCAGGATCTGGTAGGCGATGCCGGGCTTGTCGGGCACGCCGACCACGGTGATCTTGGCCTCGTCGCGGTTGAACGCGATGCCCGACACGACGGCTTGTTCCATCTTCTCGTCTTCCTCGAAAGTGATCAGGGTGCCCGACTTGGCTTCTTCGTCGATGGCGATGTCCCAGGGCGTGAAGCTCGACAGCACGCGCAGCGGCACGCGGTACTTGCCGGCAAATTCGACCGAGCGGATCTGCAGCACCTTGCTGCCCTGGCTGGCCAGCTCCAGCATCTCCTCGAAGCTGATGGTGGCCAGGCGCTTGGCTTCGGGCACCACGCGCGGGTCGGTGGTGTAGACGCCGTCCACGTCGGTGTAGATCAGGCACTCGTCGGCCTTCATCGCCGCGGCCACGGCCACCGCCGAGGTGTCGCTGCCGCCACGGCCCAGCGTGGTGACGTTGCCGCCTTCGTCCACACCCTGGAAGCCGGTGATGATGACCACCTTGCCGGCGGCCAGGTCGGCACGCACGCGGGCATCGTCGATCTCCTCGATGCGCGCCTTGGTGTAGACCGCATTGGTCTTGATCGGCACCTGCCAGCCGCCATAGCTGACGGCCTGCATGCCCTCGGCCTGCAGCGCCAGCGCCAGCAGGCCCACCGAGACCTGCTCGCCGGTGGCGGCAATGGCATCCAGCTCGCGCATCGCCGCGCTGTCCAGCTGCGCCGGCTGCAGGTCCTTGGCCAGGGCCAGCAGGCGGTTGGTCTCACCGCTCATCGCGGACGGAACGACCACCATCTGGTGGCCGGCACGGGCCCATTTGGCCACGCGCTTGGCGACGTTGCGGATGCGCTCGGTCGAGCCCATCGACGTGCCGCCGTACTTGTGAACGATCAATGCCATGGTTGCTGGGGGGAACGGGGCCCAATCGGAGGGATAGCTGGGTGGCGCGGCCCCGGTGCGCAACCGGCGATTCTATCCGGCCGACCCGCCGTGGCCGCAGGCGCCGCCCGGTCCGGGTCGCCAGCGCAGCTGCAGTGCAGGCCGGCCGGCCTCGGCCCAGGCCCGTGCATCGGTGCCCAGGCCGGGCACGAACAGCAGGCGCCCGTCGTCGGTCCACAGCAGCGGCGCCTCGCGCTGGTCGGCCGGCACGGCGGCGGCCTGGAACTGCTTCTTCAGCGCCCGCGGCGGACGGCCATGCCCGGCCTGGAAGCGCTCGCCTCCCCGGCGCGGGCGCCACTGCACGGCACGCAAGGCTTCGGCGGGCAGCGCATCCTGGGCCGCGCTGGCCTGGACCTCGATGGCCGCGCCCCAGGCCGGCAGCGCATACAGGCCGGGGCGCGACAAGTCCAGGGTCGGTGCCGGGGTCGACGGCTGCGCCGGCCTGGCGGCCTCGATCAGCAGTTCCAGCCGGCCGCGGTACAGCCTCAGCATGCCCGCACCACCGGTCGGCCAGCGGCCAGTGCGCCGCGCCGGATCGGCCAGGTCCTGCAACAGCCGCTGCACCAGGGCTTCGGTTGCGCCGCGGCCGCTCAGACTGCGCCACCAGGCACGCAGCAGCAGCGCACGCCGCGCCGGCGACAGCCCGCGCCAGGCCTCGATACGCAGCGCCTGGCCTTCGCAGCAGACGGCCTGGTCGGCGGCGGCCAGCTCGGCCAGCGCCGCATCGGCCTCGTGGGCGCGGCGCGCGGCCAGGGACAGTGCCACCTCGGCCTCGGGAAAGGCCTGGCACAGCGCCGGCCAGACCTGCAGCCGCAGGCGGTTGCGGGCCAGGCGCACATCGGCGTTGGACGGATCTTCCACCGGCCGCAGCCGGTGCCGCGCCACATAGGCCTCGATGGCCTCGCGCGGCTGCTCCAGCCAGGGCCGGGCCCAGACCAGGCCGTCGCGCAGGGCCTGGCCAGGCATGGCCGCCAGGCCGGCCGTGCCGGCACCACGCAGCAGCTGCAGCAGCACAGTCTCGGCCTGGTCGCGCCGGTGCTGGCCCAGCAGCAGCAGGCTGGCGCCGGCCTCGCGGGCCATCGCCGCCAGCGCCTGGTGGCGGCCGGCGCGGGCCCAGGCTTCCAGGCTGTCGCCTGCGGCCGGCGCGCTGCTCAGACGGGTCCAGCGTAGCGTCAATGGCCAGCCATTGCGGGCCCAGCGCGCGCACAGCCGGCGCGCGCTGGCCAGCCAGGCATCGGCCTCGGGCAGCAGGTTGTGGTGCACATGCAGGGCCAGCACCTGCAGGCCCAGCGCCTGGGCGGCACGGCAGCTGGCATGCAGCAGGGCCAGGGAATCGCGGCCGCCGCTGAAGGCCACGGCCACCACCGGCGCCCTGCCTTCACATGGCAGGGGCGGAACCGATGGTGACGGCTCAGCGATCCTTGGTGTCGCTGAAGCGGCCATAGGCCTGCAAGCGCTCGTAGCGGCGCTGCAGCAGGTCCTTGGTCTTCAGGTCCGACACCTGGCGCAGCGCATCGCCCAGCGCGCGCTTGAGCTGCGAGGCCATCTGGCGCAGGTCGCGGTGGGCACCGCCCACCGGCTCGCTGATGACCTTGTCGATCAAGCCCAGGGCCTTCAGGCGGTGGGCGGTGATGCCCAGGGCCTCGGCGGCATCGCTGGCGCGCTCGGCGGTCTTCCACAGGATGCTGGCGCAGCCCTCGGGCGAGATCACCGAGTACACCGCAAACTGCAGCATCAGCACCTGATCGGCCACGCTGATGGCCAGCGCGCCGCCCGAGCCACCTTCGCCGATCACCGTGGTGATGATCGGCACCTCCAGCTGAGCCATCTCGAAGATGTTGCGGCCGATGGCCTCGCTCTGGCCGCGCTCCTCGGCGCCGATGCCGGGATAGGCGCCCGGCGTGTCGACGAAGGTGAACACCGGCAGGCCGAACTTCTCGGCCAGCTTCATCAGCCGCAGCGCCTTGCGGTAGCCCTCGGGCCGCGGCATGCCGAAGTTGCGCGCCGCACGCTCCTTGGTGTCGCGGCCCTTCTGGTTGCCCAGCACCATGCAGGCCTGGCCGTTGAAGCGCGCCAGGCCGCCGACGATGGACAGGTCGTCGGCATAGTGCCGGTCGCCGTGCAGTTCCTGGAAGTCGGTGAACAGCTCGTTGACGTAGTCCAGCGTGTACGGCCGCTGCGGATGGCGGGCGATCTGCGTCACCTGCCAGGGCGTCAGGTTGCTGTAGATGTCCTTGGCCAGCTGCTGGCTTTTCTTGTCCAGCCGGCCGATCTCCTCGGAGATGTCGACGGCGGACTCGGACTGCACATAGCGCAGCTCTTCGATCTTGGATTCGAGCTCGGCGATCGGCTGCTCGAACTCGAGGAAATGTCGTTTGCTCATCGGCGCAGGTCTTCGGGGTGGATCGGACCGCGGTGGCGGAACACGGTCAGTAGTCTACCGGCAGCGGGTCCAGGCTGCGCCACAGGTACCAGGTGGCCACCGAGCGGTACGGCGCCCAGGCCTCGCCGACCTCGCGCGCCTCGGCCCGCGACACCGGCTCGCCGCTGAAATAACTCTGCGAGATGCCCTTGAGCAGGCCCAGGTCGTCCAGCGGCAGCACGTTCGGCCGCATCAGGTGGAAGATCAGGAACATCTCGGCCGTCCAGCGACCGATGCCGCGGATGGCCACCAGCTCGTCGATGATGGCCTCGTCGTCCATCTGCTGCCACTGGGCCACATGCACCTGGCCGGCGTCGAAGTGCCGCGCCAGATCACCCAGGTACTCGGCCTTGCGCGCCGACAGGCCGGCGCCGCGCAGCGCCGGCACGTCCAGCGCCAGCACCGCGGCCGGCGCCAGATGGGTGGACGGGCCGCCGGCCAGCACGGCAAAGCGGTCCCACACCGACTGCGCGGCCTTGACCGAGATCTGCTGGCCGACGATGGAGCGCGCCAGCGTGGTGAAGGCATCACCGCGGCTTTGCAGCCGCGCCTCGCCGAACTTCGGGATCAGCTTCTTCATCACCCGGTCGCGGCGCGACAAATGCTTGCAGGCCTCGTCCCAGTAAGGCGGGGTGATGCCCTCGGCCGCCGCGACGGCGGCTGCGGTCTTGGTCGGCATGCTCAGGCCCGCACCCAGGTCGTGCCCTGCGGCGAATCCTTGAGCACGATGCCCTGGGCCAGCAGCTCGGCACGGATGCGGTCGGCGGCGGCGAAATCGCGCGCCGCCTTGGCCGCCGCCCGCGCGGCAATCTGCGCTTCGATGTCAGCGGCTTCGTCCGGGGCGCCGCCCTGCAGATAGGCCCGCGGCGGCTGCTGAAGGATGCCCAGCAGGCCACCCAGCGCGCGCAGCTGCTGCGCCGCCGCCACCGAGCCGCTGCGGTTGACCTCGCCGGCCAGCTCGAACAGCTGGGCCAGGGCCTGCGGCGTATTGAAGTCCTCGTCCATCGCGGCGCCGAAGGCGGCGGCCTGGGGCTGGCTCCAGTCGACGGCCACCGGGTCGGCCGGCAGCGCCACGCCGTCCAGCGCCGTGTAAAGCCGGCGCAGCGCGCTGCGTGCATCGTCCAGCAGCGTATCGCTGTAGTTGAACGGGCTGCGGTAGTGCGTGCGCAGCATGAAGAAGCGCAGCGTCTCGCCGTCGTGGTCCTTCAGCACATCGCGCAGGGTGAAGAAGTTGCCCAGGCTCTTGGACATCTTCTCGTTGTCGACGTTGAGGAAGCCGTTGTGCATCCAGACGTTGACGAAGGCATGGCCCAGCGCACCCTCGCTCTGCGCGATCTCGTTCTCGTGGTGCGGGAACTGCAGGTCCATGCCGCCACCATGGATGTCGAAGCGCTCGCCCAGCAGGGCGCAGCTCATCGCCGAGCACTCGATGTGCCAGCCGGGGCGGCCGGCACCATAGCCCTCGCCGTCGTACTTGGCGTCGTCGGGCTCGTCGGCCTTGGCCGACTTCCACAGCACGAAGTCCAGCGGATCGTCCTTGCCCTCGGCCACGGCCACGCGCTCGCCGGCGCGCAGATCGTCCAGGCTCTTGCCCGACAGCTTGCCGTAGCCGGCGAACTTGCGCACCGCGTAGTTGACGTCGCCATTGCCAGCGCGGTAGGCCAGGCCCTTGCCTTCCAGCGTGCGGATGATGGACAGCATCTGCGGCACATAGTCGGTGGCCCGCGGCTCGTGCGTGGGCGGCAGCGTGCCGATGGCAGCAAAGTCCTGGTGCATGGCCGCGATCATCTCGTCGGTCAGCGCGCGGATGCTGATGCCGCGGTCCAGCGCGCGCTTGATGATCTTGTCTTCGATGTCGGTGATGTTGCGCACATAGGTCACCTGGTAGCCACGCGCGCGCAGCCAGCGGTAGACCACGTCGAACGCGATCATCATGCGCGCATGGCCCATGTGGCAGAGGTCGTAGACCGTGATGCCGCAGACGTACATGCGCACCTGGCCCGGGATCAGGGGCTGGAAGTCCTCCAGGCGGCGGGTCAGCGAATTGAACAGGCGAAGGGTCATGGGCCGGCAGTGGACGCAGCCTGCCGCCAAGCGCGGCGGGCTGGCAACGGGCAACGGGAAGCGCAGGGTTGGTGGAGCGGACCCCGCGGGCCGCTGGCGCCGACACGGCCCGCGACAAGGGGACGCAGCCGGCCGCGGGGCCTCGCCGAGGCGGGGGTCGATACAATCAAATCAGTATAGCGGCGGCCCCTGCCATGGCATCCGCCCATGACCGCCCGCCCCGTGATCCAACGCCCGCCTTCCTTGCCGCCCACCGCCCTGCGCCCCTTGCCGTGCCAGGCCGCGTGGCGCGGCCTGATCGGCCTGCTGCTGGCCACCGGTCTGGCCGCCGGCACCCCGGCCCGGGCCCAAAGCCAAACCCGGCCCACCGTGGCCGAGCTGGAGCAGCAGTACCGCCGCGGCGATGCACAAGGCGCGCTGCAGCGGCTGGAGCAGGCCCTGGTGGCCGAGCCCGGCCAGGCGCCGCTGCGCTTTCTGCAGGCCGTGCTGACGGCCGACCGCGGCCGCAGCACCGAGGCCGGCGTGCTGTTCGAGCGCATGATCGAAGACTTCCCCGACCTGCCCGAGCCCTACAACAACCTGGCGGTGCTGCGCGCGGGCGCCGGCCAGCTCGACAGCGCCCGCCACCTGCTGGAAACCGCGCTGCGCCTGGACCCCGGCTACCGCGCCGCCCAGGAGAACCTGGGCGATCTCTACCTGCGCCTGGCCGTGCGGGCCTATGGCGTGGCGGCCCAGCCGGCCAGCCCGTCGCTGGGTGTCGAACCGGCCCTGCAGCGCAAGCTGCAGCAGTCGCGCGAACTGCTGCGCACGCTGGGCGTGGCGCCTCAGCCGCGCAACAGTCCCTGAGCCCCTCCCTGAGCCCCTGAGCCTCTCCACCGGAGCCCCGCATGAACCGATCCGCCTTGCGCCTGCCGGCGCGCTGCCTGGCCGCCGCCGCGGCCCTGCTGCTGGCCACCTCGCCGGCCTGGGCCCAGACGGTGCGCCTGGCCACCACGCTGGGCGACATCACGGTCGAGCTGGATGCCGCCAAGGCGCCCAAGACCGTCGCCAACTTTGTGCAGTACGTCAAGGCCGGCCACTACAGCGGCACGGTGTTCCACCGCGTCATCGACGGCTTCATGATCCAGGGGGGCGGCATGGGCGCCGACCTGAACGAGAAGCCCACCCGTGCGCCGATCAAGCTGGAAGCCGGCAACGGCCTGTCCAATCTGCGCGGCACGCTGGCGATGGCGCGCACGGCCGATGCCGACTCGGCCACCGCGCAGTTTTTCATCAACGTCGTCGACAACCCGCGCCTGGACAGCTATGGCGGCGGCTATGCCGTGTTCGGCAAGGTGGTCGACGGCATGGAGGTCGTCGACCGCATCAAGGCGGTGCCGGTCGGCAACAAGTCCGGGCACCAGAACGTGCCCACCATGGCCATCGTGATCAAGCAGGCCACCCTGATTTCGGAGAAATGACATGACCCAGACCGTCGAAATGACCACCAGCGCCGGCACCCTGCGCATCGAGCTCGACGATGCCAAGGCCCCGGCCACCGTCGCCAACTTCCTCAGCTATGTGGACGCCGGCCACTACGACGGCACCATCTTCCACCGCGTGATCAAGGGCTTCATGATCCAGGGCGGCGGCTTCGAGCCCGGCCTGAAGCAAAAGCCCACCGGCGCCGAGATCCAGAACGAGGCCAGCAACGGCCTGAAGAACGACAAGTACACGCTGGCCATGGCGCGCACCAATGCGCCGCACTCGGCCACCGCGCAGTTCTTCATCAATGCCACCAACAACGACTTCCTCAACTTCAAGAGCGAGTCGCCTTCGGGCTGGGGCTATGCGGTGTTTGGCAAGGTGGTGGCCGGCACCGAGGTGGTCGATGCCATCGAGCGCGTGGCCACCGGCCGCAGCGGCTTCCACGACGACGTGCCCAAGCAGGACGTGGTGATCCAGAAGGTCGTGCGCGTCGACTGATCGCCACCGCGGTGAGCGCGCCCGCCCTGCCGGCCGAACTGCAACTGCTGCAGGCCGATCCGTCCTGGCGCGCCATCGACCTGCTAAGCGACGTGCACCTGCACGCCAGCCAGCCGGCCACCTTCGAGGCCTGGCGCAGCCATCTGCTGCACACGCCGGCCGATGCGGTGCTGATGCTGGGCGACCTGTTCGAGGTCTGGGTCGGCGACGATGCGCGCCATGCCGGCTTCGAGGCGCAATGCGCGGCCGTGCTGCGCGAGGCTGCACAGCGGCGCAGGCTGGCCTTCCTGCCCGGCAACCGCGACTTCCTGGTCGGCGACGCGCTGCTGGCCGACTGCGGCGTGCAGCGCCTGGCCGATCCCACGCTGCTGCTGGCCTGGGACCGGCGCTGGCTGCTCAGCCATGGCGACGCGCTGTGCCTGGACGATGCCGACTACCTGCGCTTTCGCGAGCAGGTGCGCGGCAGCGACTGGCAGCAGCGCTTCCTGGCCCTGCCGCTGGACGAACGACAGCGCCAGGCGCGTGCGATGCGCGAAGCCAGCACAGCCTATCAGGCCTCACTGTCGCCCACGCAGTACAGCGAGGTCGACAACGACGCCGCCGCGGCCTGGCTGGCTGAGGCAGATGCCGAGGCGCTGATCCACGGACACACCCATCGTCCGGCCACGCACGACCTGCCCGGTGGGCGGCAGCGCCATGTGCTGGGCGATTGGCACCTCGATGACGACGCCGGCCACGGCCCGCGCCGTGCCGTGATCGCCCGGCTCACGGCCCAGGGCCTGGACTTCATCGACCTGGCCGGCAACCACCGATGAAGGCCTTGCTGCAGCGCTGGCGCGCCATGCGCGAGGCGCGTGGACTGGCGCGCCGCGCCGTGCCCGACGGCTTGTGGCGGCTGACCCTGGCCCGCCTGCCCTTTCTGGCCCGGCGATCCGACGCCGACCTGGCCGAACTGCGGCGCCTGACCAGCCTGTTCCTGGACCGCAAGGAGTTCACCGGCATCGCCGGCCTGGAGATCCGCGACGACATGGCCGTGTGCATCGCCGCCCAGGCCTGCCTGCCGGTGCTGCGCTTCGGCCTGGCGCCCTACGACGGCTTCGTCGGCATCGTCGTGCATGCCGACGAGGTGGTGGCGCGGCGCGAATGGGTGGACGACGACGGCATCGTGCACAGCTGGGACGAGGTGCTCACCGGCGAGGCCATGCAGGGCGGCCCTGTGATGCTGAGCTGGCGCGACGTGGCCGAATCGGGCGAGTCGGCCGACTGGGGCTACAACGTGGTGATCCACGAGTTCGCCCATGTGCTGGACATGGGCGACGGCGAGGCCGACGGCGTGCCGCCGCTGGCCGATGCGGCCGCGCGCGAAGCCTGGATCGCTGTCATCGACCCGGCCTTCGAGGCCTTTTGCGAGCAGGTCGACGCCGGGGTCGAGACCCTGCTCGACCCCTATGGCGCCAGCGGCGTCGACGAGTTTTTCGCCGTCGCCAGCGAAAGTTTTTTCGTCACGCCCAATGAGATGCGCGCCGAGCACCCCGCGTTGTACGGGCTGCTGGCGCGCTACTACCGCCAGGATCCGGCGGCGGGCTGAAACCTGCGGTCAGACCGGCGTGGTCTCGGTCTTGGTCTTGTCGCCCTTGTCCGACTTCTTCAGCGGCTGGATGTCCAGCAACACCTCGGACTTGTCGTCCAGGTCCACGGTCAGGCGGCCACCATCGGTGAGCCGGCCGAACAGCAGTTCGTCGGCCAGTGCGCGGCGGATCATGTCCTGGATCAGGCGCTGCATCGGCCGGGCGCCCATCAGCGGGTCGAAGCCCTTGTCGCCCAGATGCTTGCGCAACTTGTCGGTGAAGGTGACCTCGACCTTCTTCTCGGCCAGCTGGCTTTCCAGCTGCAGCAGGAACTTGTCGACCACGCGCAGGATGATCTCCTGGTCCAGCGCCCGGAAGGACACGATGGCATCCAGCCGGTTGCGGAACTCGGGCGTGAACAGGCGCTTGATGTCGCCCATCTCGTCGCCCGACTCGCGCTTGGTGGTGAAGCCGATGGTCGACTTGTTCATGGTCTCGGCGCCCGCGTTGGTGGTCATGATGATGATCACGTTGCGGAAGTCGGCCTTGCGCCCGTTGTTGTCGGTCAGCGTGCCATGGTCCATCACCTGCAGCAGCACGTTGAACACGTCCGGATGCGCCTTCTCGATCTCGTCGAGCAGCAGCACCGCATGCGGCTTCTTGGTGATGGCCTCGGTCATCAGGCCGCCCTGGTCGAAGCCCACATAGCCCGGGGGCGCGCCGATCAGGCGGCTGACCGCATGGCGCTCCATGTACTCGGACATGTCGAAGCGGATCAGCTCGATGCCCAGGATGTAGGCCAGCTGCTTGGCCACCTCGGTCTTGCCCACGCCGGTGGGGCCGCTGAACAGGAAGGCGCCGATGGGCTTGTCGGGCTTGCCCAGGCCCGAGCGCGCCATCTTGATGGCGGCCGACAGGGCCTCGATGGACTTGTCCTGGCCGAACACCACGCTCTTCAGGTCGCGCTCCAGGCTCTTGAGCTTGTCGCGGTCGTCGCTGGACACGCTGGCCGGCGGGATGCGCGCGATCTTGGCGACGATCTCCTCGACCTCGTTGCGCGTGATGGTCTTCTTCTGCTTGCTCTTGGGCAGGATGCGCTGCGCGGCACCGGCCTCGTCGATCACGTCGATGGCCTTGTCGGGCAGGTGGCGGTCGTTGATGTACTTGGCCGACAGCTCGGCCGCCGCCTGCAGCGCACCCAGCGCGTACTTGACACTGTGGTGCTCCTCGAAGCGCGACTTCAGGCCCTTCAGGATCTCGATGGTCTGCTCGACCGAGGGCTCGACCACGTCCACCTTCTGGAAGCGCCGCGACAGCGCCGCATCCTTCTCGAAGATGCCGCGGTACTCGGTGAAGGTGGTGGCGCCGATGCACTTCATCTGGCCGTTGCTCAGCGCCGGCTTCAGCAGGTTGCTGGCGTCCAGCGTGCCGCCCGAGGCCGCGCCGGCACCGATCAGCGTGTGGATCTCGTCGATGAACAGCACCGCGTTCGGGTTGTCCTTCAACTGCTTGAGCACGCCCTTCAGGCGCTGCTCGAAGTCGCCGCGGTACTTGGTGCCGGCCAGCAGCGCGCCCATGTCCAGCGCATAGACATTGCTCTGCGCCAGCACCTCGGGCACGTCGCCCTGGGTGATGCGCCAGGCCAGGCCCTCGGCGATGGCGGTCTTGCCCACGCCGGCCTCGCCGACCAGCAGCGGGTTGTTCTTGCGCCGGCGGCACAGCACCTGGATCACGCGCTCGACCTCGGCCTCCCGGCCGATCAGCGGATCGATCTTGCCGTCCTTGGCCATCTGGTTGAGGTTCTGCGTGAACTGCTCCAGCGGCGAGCCCTTGCCACCGCCTTCACCAGCCTCTTCCTTCTCGGCCTCGGTGCCGCCCGACTCGCTGCTGCCCTTGGCCGGCTCCGGCGGCTCGCTTTTCTTGATGCCGTGGGCGATGTAGTTGACGACATCCAGCCGCGTCACGCCCTGCTGGTGCAGGTAGTAGACGGCGTGCGAGTCCTTCTCGCCGAAGATCGCCACCAGCACATTGGCGCCGGTGACCTCCTTCTTGCCCGAGCCGGTGCTCTGCACGTGCATGATGGCGCGCTGGATCACGCGCTGGAAACCCAGCGTCGGCTGGGTGTCCACCTCTTCGGTGCCCCCCACCGTCGGCGTGTTTTCCTTGATGAAGGTGGTCAGGCTCTTGCGCAGGTCATCGATGTTGGCCGCGCAGGCCTTCAGCACGTCGGCGGCCGACGGGTTGTCCAGCAGCGCGAGCAGCAGGTGCTCGACGGTGATGAACTCGTGGCGCTGCTGGCGCGCCTCGACGAACGCCATGTGCAGGCTGACTTCCAGTTCTTGCGCAATCATGCGGCCTCCATAATGCACTGCAGCGGGTGCCCGGCTCTGCGCGCCGCGGCAAGCACGAGTTCAACCTTGGTCGCGGCGACGTCCTTGGTGAAGACACCGCAGACACCGCGCCCTTCGTGATGGATCTTCAGCATGATCATCGTGGCAGTCTCGAGATCAAGCTTGAAATAGTGCTGCAAGACCATGACGACAAACTCCATCGGTGTGAAGTCGTCGTTCAGCAGCACCACCTGGTACATGCGCGGCGGCTTGGTCTTGACCGCCTTGCGTTCGGCCACCACCGCGCCCGAGTCGTCCCGACGCGGTGTGACCGGGGGGCGGATCGGTGGGTTCGGCGGCTCTTCCTGGGGCATGGTTCATTCTACTGAGGCGCGCTCGGCAACATGATTCAGTCGCCCATGTTGCGACGCCGGTGCCCGAATGCAAGCCGTGAAAAGCGGCGCGACAACCAAGTTGTTGCCGTTGGCGTGCAACCGCGGCGATGCCCCGATCCGACACGCCGGCCATGGCTGCACAGGCCTGGCCATCCGACAAACCGACCCCGGACTCCGCACAGGCACTGTAAGGATTTCCCTATTCGGATCGATCCAAGCCTCCCGATTGACGCTTTTTTCGGTGGATTCAAAGAATCCTTCACCCTCGAGTTGTGGGTGTTTTCGGGAGTACAGGATGTCCATTGGAACGGTCAAGTGGTTCAACGACGCCAAGGGTTTTGGCTTCATCGAGCCCGATGAGGGCGGCGGCGACGTGTTCGCCCATTTCTCGGCCATCGAGATGGAGGGTTTCCGCACCCTCAAGCAAGGCAGCAAGGTGGAGTTCGAGCTGGTGCAAGGCCCCAAGGGCAACCTGGCACGCAACATCCGCCCGACCGTGGCCCAGGAAGTCGCGGCCTGATCCGGGCGGCACCGACGCCGCTTCGACAGTCCAGAAAAAAAGCCCGCCAAAGGCGGGCTTTTTCTTTGGGCGGCGCGTCACGGGGCGCGCCGCGGACCGGCCTCACATGTGGTCGATCATGACCTGGCCGAAGCCCGAGCAGGACACCTGGGTGGCGCCGTCCATCAGGCGGGCAAAGTCGTAGGTGACCTTCTTGCTGGCGATGGAGCGCTCCATCGACGCGATGATCAGGTCGGCCGCCTCGGTCCAGCCCATGTGGCGCAGCATCATTTCGGCCGACAGGATCTCGGAACCGGGGTTCACATAGTCCTTGCCGGCGTACTTGGGCGCCGTGCCATGGGTGGCTTCGAACATGGCCACCGAATCCGACAGGTTGGCACCCGGGGCGATGCCGATGCCACCGACCTGGGCCGCCAGCGCGTCGGAGACATAGTCGCCGTTGAGGTTGAGCGTGGCGATCACCGAGTACTCGGCCGGGCGCAGCAGGATCTGCTGCAGGAAGGCGTCGGCGATCGAATCCTTGACGACGATGTCCTTGCCGGTCTTCGGATTCTTGATCTTGCACCACGGGCCGCCGTCGATCAGCTCGGCACCGAACTCACGCTGGGCCAGCGCATAGCTCCAGTCACGGAAGCCACCTTCGGTGAACTTCATGATGTTGCCCTTGTGCACGATGGTCACGCTGGGCTTGTCGTTGTCGATGGCGTACTGGATGGCCTTGCGCACCAGGCGCTCGGTGCCTTCGCGGCTGACCGGCTTGATGCCGATGCCCGAGGTGTTGGGGAAGCGGATCTTCTTGACGCCCATCTCGTCGATGAGGAACTTGATCAGCTTCTTGGCCTTGTCGCTCTCGGCCTCGTACTCGATGCCGGCGTAGATGTCTTCCGAGTTCTCGCGGAAGATCACCATGTTGGTCTTCTCGGGCTCCTTCAGCGGGCTGGGCACGCCCTTGAAGTACTGGATGGGCCGCAGGCAGACGTAGAGGTCGAGCTCCTGGCGCAGCGCCACGTTCAGGCTGCGGATGCCACCGCCCACCGGCGTGGTCAGCGGGCCCTTGATCGACACCACGTACTCGCGCACCACGTCCAGGGTTTCCTGGGGCAGCCAGACGTCGGGGCCGTAGATCTTGGTCGACTTCTCGCCGGCGTAGACCTCCATCCAGTGGATCTTGCGCTGGCCGCCATAGGCCTTGGCCACGGCCGCGTCCACCACCTTCAGCATCACCGGCGTGATGTCGAAACCGGTGCCATCGCCCTCGATGTACGGAATGATCGGCTGGGCGGGGACGTTCAGCGAGAAGTCCGCGTTGACAGTGATCTTCTGCCCGCCTTCGGGCACCTTGATGTGCTGGTACATGTGCTTGTGGCTCCGCGCGCTGCGCTGGGTTGGGGAAACAACCTACAAATTCTAGGCCACTCGCGCTGTCAACCGACTGACTTGTCGCTGCGTTTCGGTTGTGCTGCCCCACCGGAGGGCAGTTGTTTCAACCTCATCTAGATAGGCATTCAAATGAACAAGTTCCTGGCCGCCCTGATCGCTGCTGCTTTCGCCACCGCTGGCGCCTACGCCTCCGACGCCAAGAAGGAAGAGAAGAAGGCCGCCGCCCCGGCCGCCGCCGCTTCCAAGGCTGACAAGAAGGAAGACAAGAAGGCCGCCGCTCCGGCCGCCGCCGCCGCTTCGAAGAAGTAATTTCTTCATCGGTCGGGCGCTGCTCGAGGCGCCCCTGCAGACACCCGGCCCCGGCCGGGTGTTTTGCTTTCAGGCCGCCATCAGGCTCAAGAGAAGCACCAGGCGGCGAAGCGCAGCCACAGCCCGTGGCCCAGGGCCCAGGCCGAGGCCAGCACCAGGGCCAGGCCGGCCAGGCGCACGGCGAGTCCGCCCGCCAATCCGCCCCCCAGTGCGCCCGTCAGCCAGCTGGCGGAGCGCCCGCCGGCCCAGCGATACCACAGCGCCGGCCCCAGCAGCAGGCCCGCCGCCGAGGCAGCGGCAAAGCCGCCCATCACCAGCGCGCCCTGCAGCGGCGTATTGGCCAGCGAAGCCACCAGCAGCGCCGACTGCAGCAGGCCGCAGGGCCAGGCCACCCAGGCCAGGCCCAGACCGGCGCTGCGTGCCGGCCCCTGCACCACCTGCCAGCGCCCGCCGCGGTGACCGACAGTGGCGCCGGCGCGCACCGTGCCCAGCCGCTCCATCCAGGCCGGCTGGCGGGCGCGCCAGATCAGGTAAAGGCCCAGGGCCAGGGCCGCAACATGCACCAGGGTCCACAGCGGGCGCAGCGCCGCCACCGCCTGGCCCAGCGCGGCCAGGCTGCCGACGCTGGCCGAGACCACGGCGCCTGCGGCCATGTAGGCCGCGGCGCGACCCAGGTGGAAGGGCAGCAGGCCGCGTGGGCCGCCGCTGGCCGCGGCACATGCCGCGCCGCACATGGCCAGGCAGTGCGGCGTGCCGGCCAGGCCCATCAGCACCGCGCTGACCAGCAGCGCCTGGTCCATCGCCGGTCCGCGTCAGATGATGCGCGAGAAGCGCTCGCGCGCCTGGTCGGCGCGCAGGTGACGGTCGAAGACCATGGCCACGGCGCGCACGAAGTACCAGCCGGTGGGCGTGACCTGGATGCCTTCGGGTGACAGCGTCACCAGGCCCAGGTCCTGCAGCTCGACCATCTCGTCCAGCTCGGCGCGGAAGTAGTCCTTCATGGAGATCAAGTGTGCCAGCTCGATGGATTCGAACAGCACGCGGCCCTGGCACATCAGGGCCATGATCACAGCGCGGCGCACCAGGTCGTCGCGGGTCAGGGCCAGGCCGCGCACGATGGGAAACTGGCCCTGGCGCACGGCGTCGTAGTACTCGTCCAGGGTCTTGGCGTTCTGGCTGTAGGTCACGCCCATGCGGCCGATGGCCGACACGCCCAGGCCGATCAGGTCGCAGTCGGGCTGGGTGCTGTAGCCCTGGAAGTTGCGGTGCAACCGGCCCTGGCGCTTGGCCACCGCCAGCGCATCGTTGGGCAGCGCGAAGTGGTCCATGCCGATGTAGGTGTAGCCATGGCCGATGAAGCCGGCCAGGGCCTGGCCCAGCATGGACACGCGGTGCTCGGGCGGCGGCAACTGCTCGACGATGATGCGCCGCTGCGGCTTGAAGCGCTGCGGCAGGTGCGCATAGGCATACAGCGCGATGCGGTCCGGCCGCAGCTCGGCGATCTGCGCGATGGTGCGGGCAAACGATTCGGGCGTCTGCTTGGGCAGGCCGTAGATCAGGTCGGCATTGATGGACTCGAAGCCCAGCTCGCGGGCGGCGAGCATCAGGTCGCGCACCGACTCGAAGGACTGCACGCGGTGTACCGCCTGCTGCACGGCGGCGTCGAAATCCTGCACGCCGAAGCTCAGCCGGTTGAAGCCCAGCGCCGCCAGATGGGCCAGGCGCTGCGGCGAGGCCGTGCGCGGGTCGACCTCGATCGACACCTCGGCGCCCGGGGCGATGCGGAAGCTGTCGCGCAGCATGGCCATCAGCCGCGTCAGCTCGTCGTCGCTGAGGAAGGTGGGCGTGCCGCCACCCAGGTGCAGCTGCGACACCGCCTGGCCACGGCCCAGCTGGGCCACGTTCAGCGCCACCTCCTGGGCCAGCACGTCCAGGTATTCGGCGGCCTTGTCGTGGTGCTTGGTGATGACCTTGTTGCAGGCGCAGTAGTAGCACACCGATTCGCAGAACGGGATGTGCACATACAGCGACAGCGGCGGCACGCCGCCGACATTGGCGCCGGTGGCGCGCTGGACCAGGGCCTGGCGATAGGCCTCGGGGCCGAAGGCCTCGACAAACCGGTCGGCCGTCGGATAGGAGGTGTAGCGCGGGCCGGGACGGTCGAGCCGCCGCAGCATGGCGTCGGTCAGTTCGGGCACGCGCTCGACGAGGGTGTTGTGCATGGCAGCCACTGTGCCGCATCAGCACTTGCGGGCCTTGACATGGCTCAAGTGGTGCGCAAGGCTTGGGGAAAACAATGGCCGCACGATTTGAGCGAGGTCATCCACCGCCGCTGCAGGCCCTGCAGTCCTCGGCCGACCCGCGCCCCAAGACCGAGACGAATTCCCCACCATAATGAGTTCCATGAGCACGAGCCCCTCTGCCGACGCCTCCCGCATCCGCCCGGATGCGTTCAAGGTGGCCTGTTCGAGCTGCAATCTGCGCGAACTGTGCCTGCCCGTGGGACTGAGCCGCGACAACCTCGACCGCCTGGACACCCTGGTGGCCACGCGGCGCACGGTGGGGCGCGGCGATACGCTGTTCCGCGCCGGCGACGAGTTCCAGTCGCTGTATGCGGTGCGCACCGGCTTCTTCAAGACCTGCGTGTCGTCGGAAGACGGCCGCGACCAGGTCACCGGCTTCCAGATGGCCGGCGAACTGCTGGGCCTGGACGGCATCAGCACCGACAACCACACCTGCGACGCGGTGGCGCTGGAGGACTCGCAGGTCTGCGTGATCCCCTACCACCAGCTGGAAAGCCTGTCGCGCGAGTTCAACGAGCTGCAGCACCAGTTCCACAAGATCATGAGCCGCGAGATCGTGCGCGACCATGGCGTGATGCTGCTGCTGGGCAGCATGCGCGCCGAGGAGCGGCTGGCGGCCTTTCTGCTGAACCTGACGCAGCGGCTGAAGGCCCGTGGCTTCTCGGCCTCGGCGCTGATCCTGCGCATGACGCGCGAGGAGATCGGCAGCTACCTGGGGCTGAAGCTGGAAACGGTGAGCCGCACCTTCAGCAAGTTCCAGGACGAGGGCATCCTCGAGGTCAAGCAGCGCCAGATCCAGATCATCGATCAGGACAAGCTGCAAAGCCTGGTCAACGGCGCCAGCTGCTGAGGCTGGACGGGCGGCTCAGGCCGCCGGCCAGCGCCCGCGGCCCGGGTGGTTGACCTCGTCGGCGCTCTGCAGCAGCAGCTGGGTGAGCAGGCCGGCCAGGGCGATGACGCCCCAGAACACGAAGAAGGCCAGCGTGTAGACGGCGGCCGGCGGCAGCTCGACCGGCGCACCGCCAAACCAGTGCAGGCCGCCCGGATCGACCAGGGCGAACACCAGCATCTCCAGCACGCCGGCCATCAGAAAGGCCGGCCACAGCACGGCCATGGCCTTGGCGGCAGCGGTCGGGTGGGCACTCATGCCGGGCCTGCGCTGCGCTGCCTCAGGGCTTCACCGCGGCAGTGGCGGCATGGTTGCGCGCCTGCACCGCCGGCGTGTCGGCGCCCGGCTCGGCCATGCGCTCACGCACCGCGGGCGGCGCCAGCAGCACCTCGTCGGCGCCGTGGTAGGCGATGACGGCGGTGGCCACGCCGGCCACCACCACGGCGGCCGGCCCCCCCAGCACCAGCCAGACCATGCCCACGCGCCACCACGGCGTGGACCGGGTTGACACGGTGCCTGGGCTGGCGGCTTGTTGCGGGCTGCTCATGTTCGGATCTCCTCGGACGGATCGTCGCCGCCTCAGCGCGGCACGACGAAGGTGGATTTTTCGCTCAGCGAGGCGCCGCCGACGGACGGGCCGCCGCCCGCGTCGTCCAGCCGCTCGATGACGAAGCGGATGCCATGGGCGCCGGGGCCGATCTGGCGCGCGCTTTGGTGCGGCAGCTGGGCGGCGACGGTGACCCAGCGCGCCTCGGCAGCGGCCAGCTTCAGCTCGGGCGACGCCGTCAGCACGATGCCGGGCAGACCCTGCACGCCGATGCGATAGCGCTGCGCCTGCTCGGTGGCGTTCATGATCTGGATGCGGTAGACGTTCTCGATGCGGCCGTCCTCGACCATGCGCGCCAGCGAGGCGCGGTCGCGCACCACGTCGGCACGGAAGGGATGGCGCAGCGCGATGGCCACGAACAGCGCGATGACGATCAGCACCAGGATGGCGCTGTAGATCAGCACCCGCGGGCGGAAGATGCGGCGCAGCTTCTGCGTGCGCGTCAGGTGCTGGGCCAGGCCGTTCTGCGTGTCGTAGCGGATCAGGCCGGGCGCATAGCCCATCTTGTCCATCACGCCATTGCACACGTCGATGCAGGCGGCGCAGCCGATGCACTCGTACTGCAGGCCGTTGCGGATGTCGATGCCGGTGGGGCAGACCTGCACGCACAGGCCGCAGTCCACGCAGTCGCCCAGGCCCAGCACGCGCGGATCGGCCTTGCGGCTGCGCGAGCCGCGTGGATCGCCGCGCTCGGTGTCGTAGCTGATGACCAGGGTGTCCTTGTCGAACATCGCGCTCTGGAAGCGCGCGTAAGGACACATGTACTTGCACACCTGCTCGCGCAGGAAGCCGGCATTGCCATAGGTGGCCAGGCCGTAGAACAGCACCCAGAACCATTCCCAGGGACCGAAGCCCAGGCTCAGCGCCTCGGCCAGCAGGGTCTGGATGGGCGTGAAATAGCCGACGAAGGTGAAGCCGGTCCACAGCGAGATGGCCACCCAGGCCAGCTGCTTGCCGGTCTTGCGCCACAGCTTGTTGAAGCTCCAGGGCGCCTGGTCGAGCCGCATGCGGGCGATGCGGTCGCCCTCGAAGCGCTGCTCCACCCACATGAAGATCTCGGTGTAGACCGTCTGCGGGCAGGCATAGCCGCACCACAGCCGGCCTGCCACCGCGGTGAACAGGAACAGCGCATAGGCCGAGATGATCAGCAGTGCCGTCAGGAAGATGAAGTCCTGCGGATACAGCACCAGCGGGCCGATGTAGAAGCGCCGCGCCGCCAGGTCGAACAGCACCAGCTGGCGGTCGTTCCAGCTCAGCCAGGGGGCGCCGTAGAACAGCAGCTGGGTGAACCACACCAGGCCCCAGCGCCAGCCGGCGAACCAGCCGCTGACGGCGCGGGCATAGATCTTCTTCTGCTTCTGGTACAGCGAGACGACCGTGCCCGACGAGTCGTCGGGACCGGGCGCCTGGGGTTCACCACCCCGCCGCGCAAGACTCGCCGGATCACTCATGCCGGCCGCATCACTTGGCAGCGGCCACCGCGGTCGTCTGCGACAGGTTCCAGACGTAGGCGGCCAGCACCTGCACCTGCTCGGGCGTCAGGCGCTTCTCGAAGGCCGGCATGACATTGGTCTTGCCGTTGACGACCATCGCGGTGATGGCTTCTTCGCCCCAGCCGTGCAGCCAGACCTTGTCGCTCAGGTTGGGTGCACCCAGGGCCTGGTTGCCCTTGCCGTCCGGGCCGTGGCAGGCCGCGCAGGCCGCGTACTTGGCCTTGCCCAGCTGGGCGGCGACGTTGTTGTGCGGGCTGCCCGACAGGCTCAGCACATAGTTGGCCACGTTCTTCAGGTCCTCGGCCGAACCCACCGCGGCGGCCATCGGCGGCATCATGCCCTGGCGGCCCTTGGTGATGGTGGTGGCCACGTACTCGGCGCCGCTGCCGCCCAGCCAGTCGGCATCGGTCAGGTTGGGAAAGCCCTTGCTGCCACGCGCGTCCGAGCCATGGCACTGGGCGCAGTTGTTGACGAACAGGCGCTCGCCAATGCCCATCGCGGCCGGGTCCTTGGCCAGGTCGGCGGCCGACTGGCCCTTGAACTTCTCGTACACCGGGGCCATGGCCGCATGGGCCTTGGCCTGCTCGGCCTCCCACTGGCCGGTGCTGGTCCACTTGAAGGTGCCCGCGTTGGTGCCAAGACCCGGGTACAGCGCCAGGTAGATGGCGGCGAAGACCACGGTGATGACGAACAGCCACAGCCACCAGCGCGGCAGCGGGTTGTTCAGCTCGCGCAGGTCTTCGTCCCAGACGTGGCCGGTGGTGTTGTCGTTGGCCATCACCTTGCGCTTGCTGGCCACGATCAGCACGAAGATGCAGAAGACCAGACCGGCGACGGTGATGCCGGCGACAAACAGCGACCAGCCGCTGTTGATGAAATCGCTCATTGCCTTGCTCCTTGCGAACGCTGCGCGGCGGCGTCGATGTCGTCGTCCTGCAGCGCCAGCTGCGCCGCGCGGTCGAAGTCTTCGCGCCGGCGGGCCGACCAGGCCCAGACCACGATGCCGATGAAGGCCAGGAAGGACAGCAGCGTGACACCGCTGCGCAGATCGTTCAGTTCCATGATGCTCAGATCCTTGGACGGGTCGATGCAGGAATCACTTGCGGGCCGTGCCCAGCACCTGCAGGTAGGCGATCACCGCCTCCATCTCCGTCTTGCCCTTGACCGCCTCGCCGGCCTTGGCGATCTCGTCATCGCTGTAGGGCACGCCGACCACGCGCAGCGCCTTCATGCGCGGCGCCATGCCCTCGGGCGCGACGGTGGCCTTTTCCAGCCAGGGATAGGCCGGCATGTTGGACTCGGGCACCACGTCGCGCGGGTTGTTCAGGTGCACGCGGTGCCACTCGTCGGAGTAGCGGCCGCCGACGCGGTGCAGGTCCGGGCCGGTGCGCTTGCTGCCCCACTGGAACGGATGGTCGTAGACGAACTCGCCGGCGGTCGAGTAAGGACCGTAGCGCAGCGTCTCGGCGCGGAACGGGCGCACCATCTGCGAGTGGCAGTTGTAGCAGCCCTCGCGCAGGTAGACGTCGCGCCCGGCCAGCTGCAGCGGCGTATAGGGCTTGAGCCCCTCGACCGGCTGGGTGGTGCTGCGCTGGAAGAACAGCGGCACGATCTCCACCAGGCCGCCGAAGGCGACGGCCAGCAGGATCAGCACGATCATCAGGAAGTTGCTGGTCTCGATCTTCTCGTGACCGACAGGGCTGTGTGCATGGTTGGCCATGGCTTTGTTCTCCTTGTGCGGACGCTCAGGCGTGGGCCAGGGCGGCGGGGATGCGCGCCTGGGCCGGCTGGGTGCCACGCACCGTCATGATCACGTTCCAGGCCATGATGATCATGCCGCTCAGGTAGAGCAGGCCACCACCCAGGCGGATGACATAGAACGGGAAGGTGGCCTTGACGCTCTCGACGAAGCTGTAGACCAGGGTGCCGTCGGGGTTGACCGCGCGCCACATCAGGCCCTGCATCACGCCGGCGATCCACATCGCGGCGATGTACAGCACGATGCCGATGGTGGCCACCCAGAAGTGCAGCTCGATGGCCTTGGTGCTGAACATCTGCTTCTTGCCGTACATGCGCGGGATCAGGTAGTACAGCGAGCCCATCGAGATCAGGCCCACCCAGCCCAGCGCGCCCGAGTGCACATGGCCGACGGTCCAGTCCGTGTAGTGCGACAGCGCATTCACGGTCTTGATCGACATCATCGGGCCCTCGAAGGTGCTCATGCCGTAGAACGACAGGCTGACGATCAGGAACTTCAGGATCGGGTCGTCACGCAGCTTGTTCCAGGCCCCCGACAGGGTCATGATGCCGTTGATCATGCCGCCCCAGCTGGGCGCCAGCAGCACCAGGCTGAAGATCATGCCGATCGACTGCGCCCAGTCGGGCAGCGCGGTGTAGTGCAGGTGGTGGGGGCCGGCCCACATGTAGGTGAAGATCAGCGCCCAGAAGTGCACGATGGACAGCCGGTAGCTGTACACCGGGCGGCCGGCCTGCTTGGGGATGTAGTAGTACATCATCCCCAGGAAGCCCGCGGTCAGGAAGAAGCCCACCGCGTTGTGGCCGTACCACCACTGCACCATCGCGTCCTGCACGCCGGCATAGGCCGAGTAGCTCTTGGTCAGGTCCACCGGGATGGCCGCGCTGTTGACGATGTGCAGCAGGGCCACGGCGAGGATGAAGGCGCCGAAGAACCAGTTGGCCACGTAGATGTGGCGCACCTTGCGCGTGCCCACGGTGCCGAAGAACACCACCGCATAGGCCACCCAGACGGCGGCGATCAGCAGGTCGATGGGCCATTCCAGCTCGGCGTATTCCTTGCCCTGGGTCATGCCCAGCGGCAGGGTGATGGCCGCGGCGACGATGACGATCTGCCAGCCGATGAAGGTGAACATGGCCAGCCCGGGCAGGAACAGCTTGGTCTGGCAGGTGCGCTGCACCACGTGGTAGCTGGTGGCGAACAGCGCCGAGCCACCGAAGGCGAAGATCACCGCATTGGTGTGCAGCGGCCGCAGGCGGCCATAGCTGAGCCAGGGAATGCCCAGGTTGAGTTCGGGCCAGGTGAGCTGTGCCGCGATGATCACACCGACGAGCATGCCCACGATGCCCCACAGCACGGCGACCAGCGCAAACAGTCTGACGACCGTGTCGCTGTACACCGCTGTGGTGGACGTGGATGGGTTGGACATGGACTCCTCCTTCAAGAGTTCACTTCAGCGTTCGGGAAAGACCGGACTGACGATCAGGGCATTGTTCGGGAGCCGCTCTGGCCGGGGGTTGATCGGTGTCAACCGCCGATCCATCGCCGGGTGCCTCGGCCTCCAGGATGCGCTGGCCCTCGCGCTCCAGGTCGTCGAACTGGCCGCGGTGCACGGCCCAGCCGAACACGCCGATGATGGCCAGCACCAGCACGGCCGACAGCGGGATCAGCAGGTAGAGGATGTCCATGGAGGCCGGGCGGGATGCCGCTTCAGCGCGCCAGCCGCAGCGCGTTGGCAATCACGCCCAGCGAGCTGAGCGCCATGCCCAGGCCGGCGGCCCAGGGCGGCAGCCAGCCCAGCAGGGCCAGCGGAATGCAGGTCAGGTTGTAGGCCGCGGCCCAGGCCAGGTTCTGGTGCACCACGCGCAGCGTGCGCCGGGCCAGGCTGCGCGCGGCGGCGATGTCGGCCAGCCGGCCCGAGGCGATCACCGCATCGGCCTGGGCCCGCGCCACCAGCGCGCCCTGGCCCATGGCCAGCGAGACATCGGCCCGGGCCAGCACCGGCGCATCGTTGATGCCGTCGCCGACCATGGCCACCACCCGGCCCTCGGCCTGGGCGCGCGCCACCTCGGCCAGCTTGTCCTCGGGCGTGGCGCCGCCGATCACCGCATCCACGCCCAGGCGCGCGCCCATGCGCTGGGCACGCTCGGGCCGGTCGCCCGACAGCAGCAGCACGGCCACGCCATCGGCGCGCAGCGCGCGCACGGCCTGGGCGGCATCGGCGCGCAAGGCCTCGTCGAAGCGGAAGGCGATCAGCGACTGCTGCTGCGGCCCGAACCAGACCGTGGCGCCTTCGGCCCGGCCGTCGAGCGCCGCCCGCGCATCGCCCGGGGCGACGAAGGACGGTGCGCCCAGGCGCCACAGCCGGCCCTGGGCATCGCAGGCCTGCAGGCCCTGGCCAGGCAGTTCCTGCACCTGGCTCCAGGTGTCGGCCGCCGCCGGCCGCGGCGTGGCCGCGACCAGGGCCTTGGACAGCGGATGGGCCGACCAGGCGGCCAGCGCCGCGGCCTCGGCCTGCAACTGGGCCTCGTCCTGCGGCACGGCGGCCGTGGGCGCGGCCAGGCGCTGCGCGCCCAGGCAGTGCAGCGCCGCGTCGGTGACGGTGCCGGTCTTGTCCAGGTACAGGCGCTGCACCCGCGTCAGCGCCTCCAGCGCATCGAGGCGCTGCAGCAGCACGCCACGCCGCGCCAGCGCGCTGGCCGCGGCCAGCAGGGCCGAGGGCGCGGCCAGCGACAGCGCGCAGGGGCAGGTGACGATCAGCACCGCCACCGCCACCCACACCGCACGCGACGGATCGATCAGGCTCCACACCGCGGCCGCGCCGGCGGCCAGCAGCAGCACCGTCCACAGAAACGGCCCGGCGATGCGGTCGGCGGTGCGCGCCAGCGCCGGGCGCTGGCTCATGGCATCGCGCATCAGGGCCACGATGCCGGCCAGGCGCGTGTCCTCGCCCACCCGCGCCAGCCGCACCCGCACCGGCGCACCCAGGTTGATGCTGCCGGCCACCACGCTGGCGCCGGTCGGCTTGGCCACCGGCGCACTCTCGCCGGTGAGCAGGGATTCGTCGGCGCGGGTCTCGCCGTCCAGCACCTGGCCGTCGCCGGGAAAGGCCTGGCCCACCGGCACCAGCACCCGATCGCCGGCCACCAGGCGCTGCACGCTGACGGTCTCGGTGCGCCAGGCGCCCCGGCCCTCGTCGCCGCCGTCGTCCAGCAGGCGCTCGGCGGTCTCGGGCATGCCGGCCAGGGCCGACTCCAGCACCTGGGCCACGCGGTGCCGGGCCCGCGTTTCCAGCAGGCGGCCGGCCAGCAGGAAGCTGACGAACATGGTCACCGAGTCGAAATACACCTCGTGGCCGAAGATGCCCTGCGGATCGAAGGTGGCACCGCTGCTGGCGACAAAGGCCACCGCCAGGCCCAGGGCCACCGGCACGTCCATGCCGATGCGGCGCTGGCGCAGGCTGCGCCAGGCGCCGCTGAAAAACGGCCCGGCCGAAAACACCATCACCGGCAGGGTCAGCAGCCAGCTGCCCCAGTTGAGCAGCTGGGCGAGGTCGGGCGCCAGCTCGTCGCGGTGGGCGATGTAGCTGGGCGTGGCCATCATCATCACCTGCATCATGCAGAAGGCGGCGACGAACAGCCGCCAGATGGCCTGGCGCTGCTCGGCCGTGCGCTGGGCCCGCGACCCGGCCGCTGCATCGGGCGTGGCGTCGTAGCCGGCGTGGCGGATGGCCCGCACCATCGCCGCCACACTGCCCTGCCCTGGCCGCCAGCGCACCAGGGCACGCTCGCCGGCGGCGCTGACCTGGGCCTCGATGACACCGGGCACGCCGTGCAGGGCGGCCTCGATGCTGCCGGCGCAGGCCGCGCAGTGCATGCCGCTCAGGCGCAGCGCGGATTCGGCCCAGGACGGCTGGCCGCCGGCCAGCGCATCGGCGGCATAGCGCGTGAAGCGGCGCTGCTCGACCGGATCGTCCAGCACAGACAGGTCGTCGGCGGGCTCAACGGGCAGGTCGCCGACGCGGGCTGAAACTGAAAGGCTGGCAGCAGTGGGCATGGTGAAATATTGCCCGCCAATCTACTGGTTCTCACTAGGGTACAGCATGATCTATGTCAAGGCGGCCGGGTTCACCCTGGCCTGGGCTGCGGGCCTGCTGGCCGCGGCCGTGGCGTCGGCCCAGCCCCAGCCGCAGCGCCTGCCGGCCGTGCAGCTGACCGCCGGCATGCACGCCATCCGCGCCGAGGTGGCGATGACGCCCGAGCAGCGCCAGATCGGCCTGATGGGCCGCAAGGACCTGGCCCAGCACGAGGGCATGCTGTTCGTGTTCGAGGACGCTCAGCCGCAGTGCTTCTGGATGAAGAACACGCCCACGCCGCTGTCCATCGCCTTCATCGCCGACGATGGCCGCATCGTCAACATCGCCGACATGAAGCCCTTCGACGAGGCCTCGCACTGCTCGGCCAAGCCGGTGCGGCTGGCGCTGGAGATGAACCAGGGCTGGTTTGCCAAGCGTGGCATCAAGGCCGGCTTCAAGCTCGGCGGGCCGCCGTTCCAGGCGGACGCGAAGAAGTAGTCACCGAGTCACTTCGGCAGGCGAATTTCGAACAGCATGCCGTCGAATTCCGGGCGGCTGCGCGCCTGCAGCGTGCCGCCCAGGCGGGTCATGATCTCGCGCGCGATGGCCAGGCCCAGGCCGGTGCCGCCGTCGTTGCGGCGGTCGGCGCGGTCGCCGCGCCAGAACGGCTCGAACAGCCGCGGCAGTTCCTCGGGCGCCACGCCCGGCCCGTCGTCGCTGACCAGCACGCAGGCGCCGCCGTCGTCGGCCGGCGCCACGCGCACGCCGATCTGCGCGCCGCCATAGCGCAGCGCGTTGTCGACCAGGTTGATCAGCACCTCGCCGAACCACAGCGCATGCACGCGGGCGCCAACCGGCAGGTCGGCCCCGGCATCGTCCACCGGCGTATCCAGCGTGATGCTGCGGCCCTGGGCCAGGGCCTGCAGCACCAGCGGCTCCAGCGCCTCGCGCACCACCGGCAGCAGGTCCTGGTGCTGCAGCTCGGCATCGTGGGCCAGCGCGGTTTCCGAGCGCGCCAGGCTCAGCAGCTGGCCGATCAGCCGCGCCATGCGGTCGTTGCTGGCGCGCAGCTGCTCGACGATGGGCTGCCAGCGCGCCGCACCCGCGGCCTCGGACGGCGCCGGCAGCTCGTGCTCCAGCGCCTGCAGCAGCACGCGCATGCCGGCCACCGGCGTGCGCAGCTGGTGCGCGGCATCGGCGATGAAGCGGCGCTGCACGACGATGGAATGCTGCACGTCGTCGAGCAGGCGGTTGATGCGCTGGATCAGCGGCACGGCCTCGGCCGGCACACGCTCCAGCGCCAGCGGCCGCCAGTCGTCGGGGCCCCGCGCGGCGACCTCGGCCGCCACCTCGGTCAGCGGCTGCAGGCCGCGGCGTATGCCCCAGGCCAGCAGCGCAAAGGTCAGCGTGCCCAGGGCCAGCGCCGGCAGCACGATGCTGACCTGGATGTCGCGCACCGCGGCATCGCGCTGGCGCCGCGTCTCGACCACCACCACCGAGACCATGCGGTCCAGCATCGGCGACATGATGGAGAACACCGCGCCGCGCACCGGTTCGTTCAGCCACACCGAGTCGAACAGCACCGGCTGCTCGCGCGCGGCGCGGCGCTGGGCCAGCGGCAGCACCGGCAGGCCGCCGTCGCCGGCCAGCACCTCGCCGTCGAAGTCGACCATCGCAAAGGCATTGCGGTCGTGCTGGTCCCAGGTGACCAGTTCCATGGCCTGGCGCGTCAGGTCCAGCAGCGGACCACGCTCGCTCCACACCACGCGCGCGGCCAGCGCCGTGGCCTCGTCCTGCAGGCCACGGTCGAAGGCGCGGTTGGCGCTGCTGTGGGCCAGCAGCACGGCGCCGCCCATGGCCACGGCCATGCCCAGGGCCCAGACCCAGACCAGGGGCTGCAGCAGCTGGCGGCGCAGGCTGGGGCCATGGCGGCTGGGCGCCGGCACGGGCGTCATGGCTCGGTGGGTGGTTCCTGCGGCTCCATCACATAGCCGAAGCCGCGCACGGTCTTGATGGCCACGCCCAGGTCGGCAAAGCGCTTGCGCAGCCGGTGCACATAGACCTCGACCGAGTTCTCGCTGAAGTCGGCCTCCCAGCTGGACAGCGCATGCACGATGCTGTCCTTGGGCACGACGCGGCCGGCGCGCTGCATCAGCAGCTGGGTCAGGGCCAGCTCGCGCGGGCTCAGGCGCACGCGCTCGCCGGCGCAGGTCAGCTCGCGGTGGGCCAGGTCCAGCACCAGCGGGCCGACCAGCAGCTGCTCGCCGACGCGGCCGTCGGAGCGGCGCTTCAGCGCGCGCAGCCGCGCCACCAGCTCGGGCACGTCGAAGGGCTTGGCCAGGTAGTCGTCGGCGCCGGCATCCAGGCCCTGCACGCGGTCGGCCAGCTCGTCGCGGGCGGTCAGCAGCAGCACCGGCATGCGCGCACCGCGGGCACGCCAGTGGCGCAGCACCTCCATGCCGTCGCGCCGCGGCAGGCCCAGGTCGAGCACCACCACGTCGTAGGGCGTGGCCAGGCCCTCGGCCATCGCCGTCTGGCCGTCGTCGAGCACGTCGACGCGCCAGCCCTCGTGCTCGAAGGCCCGGCTGATGCCCAGGCTCAGGGCGGCGTCGTCTTCGACCAGCAGGATGCGCATGGCGGCGATGGTAGCGAAGCGGAAAAGGAAAAGGGCCGCGCATCCGGCATGGACGGGCGGCCCGCGCTGACGGCCGGCCCCGGGACGGGGCCGCGTTCGATCAGGCGAAGTTGGCTTCGGCGAAGTCCCAGTTGACCAGGCTGTTCAGGAAGGTCTCGACGAACTTCGGCCGCGCATTGCGGTAGTCGACGTAGTAGGCATGCTCCCACACGTCGATGGTCAGCAGCGGCTTGTCGGCGCCGGTCAGCGGCGTGGCGGCATTGCTGGTGTTGACCAGGTCCACCGAGCCGTCGGCCTTCTTCACCAGCCAGGTCCAGCCGGAACCGAAGTTGCCCACCGCGCTCTTGGTGAAGGCTTCCTTGAAGGCGGCATAGCTGCCCCACTTGGCATTGATGGCCGCGGCCAGCGCGCCCTTGGGCTCGCCACCGCCGGCGGGCTTCAGGCAGTTCCAGAAGAAGGTGTGGTTCCACACCTGGGCGGCGTTGTTGAAGATCGGGCCGCTGCTCTTCTTGACGATCTCTTCCAGCGACAGGCCGGCGAACTCGGTGCCACCGACCAGATTGTTCAGGTTGGTGACATAGGCCTGGTGGTGCTTGCCGTGGTGGTACTCGAAGGTCTCGGCCGACATGTGCGGGGCCAGGGCATCGGGGGCGTAGGGCAGGGCCGGCAGGGTGAAGCTCATGGGGTGTCCTTGCGTGTGCGGCAGCGCCTGAGCGCGGCCGGCGGGTTGCTGGGAGATCGCGGCGGATTGTAGGCAGCCGCGGCAATCCCCACTGCGCGGACTGGTCTGAAAGTGGGCATGGCTCAGCCGGGCTTGGGGGCGGCCGGCCGGCGGCGCCTGGCGGCCGGCGCCGGCGCGGCCGCATCGGCCTGCACCTGCAGCACCTCGACCTGGGCCCGGCCGTCGGCCCAGCGCGCATCCAGCCGCAGGCCGGGCTGCAGGCCGGCGGCACGCGTCACCGGCCGGCCCTGCTCGTCGGCCAACCAGGCATAACCGCGGGCCAGCACATGCTGCGGGTCCAGCGCGTCCAGCCGCAAGGCCAGGCCCTGCTGCAGCTGGGCCTGGCGCTGCAGCTGCTGGCTGCCGGCCAGGCGCAGCCGGTGGGCCAGGGCCTGCAGGCGCTGGCGCTCGCGCTGCAGGCGGTGGCGCAAGGCCTGGTCGCGGCGCTGCCGCAGGGCCTGCAGCCGGCCCAGCTGCTGGGCCAGCAGGCGCGCCGGGCGGCCCATCTGCAGCGCCAGGCGGTCCAGCCGCTGGGCCTGCACGTCGAGCCGGCGCGTGGCCGCGCGCTGCAGGCGCTGGGCCAGGGCCTGCAGCCGCACCAGCTCCTCGGCGCGCAGCGGCGTGGCCAGTTCGGCGGCGGCGGTGGGCGTGGGCGCGCGCAGGTCGGCGGCCAGCTCGGCCAGCGTCAGATCGGTCTCGTGGCCGACGCCGCAGACCACCGGCAGCGGACAGGCGGCGATGGCCCGCACCAGCAGCTCGTCGTTGAAGGCCCACAGGTCCTCCAGCGAGCCACCGCCGCGGCAGACGATCAGCGCATCGACCTCGTCGCGCTGCACAGCCAGGCCGATGGCCTGCACCAGCTGGGCCGGCGCCTCGGCGCCCTGCACCAGGCCGGGATAAATCACCACCCGCACCTGGGGCGCACGGCGGCGGATGGCGGTCAGCACATCGTGCAGCGCCGCCGCGCCCAGCGAGGTGACCACGCCCAGCGCCTGCGGATGGGCCGGCAACGGCCGCTTGCGCGCGGCGTCGAACAGGCCGGCCGCCTCCAGCCGCGCCTTCTGGCGCAGGAACAGCTCGTACAGCGTGCCGGCGCCCAGGCGCTGCAGGCTCTCGACCACGCACTGCAGCTCGCCACGCGGCTCGTAGACGCCGACGCGGCCGCGCAGCTCGACCTGCTGGCCGTCGGCGGGCTGGAAGTCCAGTTGCATCGCCGCACGGCGGAACATGGCGCAGCGCAGCACCGCGGACTGGCCGTCGGCGTCCTTCAGCGTGAAGTAGCAGTGGCCGCTGGCCGCGCGGGTGAAGCCCGACAGCTCGCCGCGCACCGTCACCGCGCCCAAGCGGGCGGCCAGCGCATCGGCCACCGCCAGCAGCAGCGCGGCCACGCTCCAGGCGCGTGGCGCGGCCGGGCCCGACAGCGCCACCATCAACGCCCCCCGTCCCGGCCTGGATGCAGGTGCAGCAATTCCGGCCTGGCCCGGCAACCGGCCGCCGCCAGGGCACCGCGCTGCGGAATTCCACAGCGGCGCCCCACCCCCGGGGTGGCTGTCATGGACCCGTCAAGAACGCACGGGTGTGGTGCAAGTGCTTGATTCACAACAGGAATCGTCTGCTGAAAAAAGTGGCAATCCAAGATCGGGCCCGATTTGGCGCGGGTTTGGCGTCGCCGCCACCGGGTTGCCCACACAGTTGTCCACAGCATCGGTGGATGGTTACAGGCGGGTGACGGTGGCGTCGGGTGGCGCGGCTCGGGCATTCGAGCGGACCACCGGTGCGGCGGCCGTATCATCGCGGCCGTGCCGGCCGAGCGGGCCGGTGCACACCATCCCGAGTCCACGACCCGAACATCCGAAGCCGAGGCCCTCGTTGCTGTCGATCATACAAGCCGCCGGCTGGCCGATCTGGCCGCTGATCCTGTGCTCTGTCGTGGGCCTGGCCCTGATCATCGAACGCCTGTTCAGCCTGCGCGGCAAGCGCCTGCTGCCGCCGAACCTGCTCGATGAGGTGCTGACGCTGACGCGCGCCAGCCTGCCCACCAGCGACGTGGTGGCCAAGCTGGCCGACAACTCGATGCTGGGCCAGGTGCTGGCCGCCGGCCTGCGCGCGGTGATCGCCGAGCCGCGCATCACCGAGCCGCAGCTGCGCCAGTCCTTCGAGATCGCCGGCCGTGCCGCCGCCGCCCAGCTCGACCGCTACCTGACCACGCTGGGCACCATCGCCGCCGCGGCGCCGCTGCTGGGCCTGCTGGGCACGGTGGTGGGCATGATCGAGATCTTCGGCTCGCAGCCGGCCAGCGGTGCCGGCAATCCGGCGGCCCTGGCACATGGCATCTCGATCGCGTTGTACAACACCGCCTTCGGCCTGATCATCGCCATCCCAGCGCTGATGTTCCACCGCCATTTCCGCGCCCTGGCCGACCGCCACCAGCTGGCGCTGGAGCTGTCGGCCGAGCGCCTGCTGCCGCAGCTGATGCGCTTTGCCGTGCGCCCGTCGTCGGCCGCGCCGGCGGCGCGCTGAACGGCTGCAGGCCATGAACTTCCACCGCCGCGGCCGCCGCCAGGACGATGGCGATGCCGAGATCAACCTGATCCCGTTCATCGACGTGCTGCTGGTGGTCATCATCTTCCTGATGCTGTCCACCACCTACAGCCGTTATTCCGAGCTGCAGATCACCCTGCCCACGGCCGACGCCGCGCCGCTGAAGGACAAGCCGGCCGAGGTGCTGGTCAGCGTCTCGGCCGACGGCCGCTACAGCGTCAACCGCCAGCCGGTCGAGGGCCGCTCGGTCGAGCCGCTGAGCGCGGCCCTGCGCACCGCCGCCGGTGCCGACGGCGAGCGCGCGGTGGTCATCGTCTCGGCCGATGCGCTGGCCGCGCACCAGAGCGTGATCAATGTGCTGGATGCGGCGCGGCGCGCCGGCCTGCCCAAGCTGACCTTCGCCACCCAGTTGCCGGCCGACGGCAGTGGCCGCTGACCCCGGCCCGGCCGGCTTTTCCGCCGCCCTGCAGCGGGACTGGGCCGGCCCCCGCCCCGGCTGGCGCGCGCGCCTGCTGCAGCCCCTGTCCTGGCTGTATGCCGGCCTGGCGGCCCTGCACCGCGGCCTGTACCGCAGCGGCCTGAAACCGGCCCGGCGCGCGCCGGTGCCGGTGCTGGTGGTCGGCAACCTGGTGGCCGGCGGCGGCGGCAAGACGCCCACGGTGCTGGCCCTGCTGCCGCGGCTGCGTGCGCTGGGCTTCACGCCCGGCGTGGTGTCGCGTGGCCATGGCCGGCGCGGCACCGGGCTGTGCGAGGTGCTGGAGCACAGCCGCGCCAGCGAGGTCGGCGACGAGCCGCTGCTGATCCACCGCCGTGGCCGCGTGCCGGTGGTGGTGGGCGCCGACCGCGTGGCCGCCGCGCAGGCGCTGTGCGCCGCCCATGCCGAGGTCGACCTGATCGTCACCGACGACGGCCTGCAGCACCACCGCCTGGCCCGCGAGGCCGAGGTCTGGGTGTTCGACGAACGTGGCGCCGGCAACGGCCTGCTGCTGCCGGCCGGGCCGCTGCGCCAGCCGCTGCCACGCCGCGTGCCGGCACATGCCCGCGTGCTCTACACCGCCGGCCAGGCCAGCACGCCGCTGCCCGGCTGCATCGGCACGCGCCAGCTGGGTGCCCTGCTGCCACTGGCCGACTGGTGGCGTGGCGCCCAGCCTGGCGAGGCCGGCGTGGCCGATGGCTGGGCCGTGCTGCCGGCACGGGGCCGGCCGGTGCTGGCCGCCGCCGGCCTGGCGCGGCCGGAGGCCTTCTTCCGCATGCTGGAGGCGCGTGGCCTGAGCATCCGCCGCCTGCCGCTGGCCGACCACCACAGCCTGCAGCCGCCGCCCTGGCCGGCCGACACCACCGAGCTGGTGCTGACCGAGAAGGACGCCGTCAAGCTGCCACCGGAGGCGGTGGCCGGCGGCCCGCAGGTCTGGGTGGCGACGCTAGACTTCCAGCCCGAAGCGGCTTTCGATGCCGCACTTGCCAGCCTGGTGACGCCGCTGCGGCGCCGGCCCCCTTTCCCCGCCTGAATCCCACACCATGAGCCTGGACCACCGCCTGCTGAACCTGCTGGTCTGTCCCGTCTGCAAGGGCCCGCTGAGCCTGGCCCGCGATGCCCAGGGCCGGCCGGCCGAGCTGCAATGCCCGGCCGACCGCCTGGGCTTTGCGGTGCGCGACGGCATCCCGGTGATGCTGGAGGCCGAGGCCCGCGCCATCGACGCCGGCGAGACCCTGGGCAGCACCGTCGCCGCGTCGACCGCCCCATGAGCGACTTCACCGTCCTGATCCCGGCCCGGCTGGCCAGCACCCGCCTGCCCGACAAGCCGCTGGCCGACATCGCCGGTGCGCCGATGGTGGTGCGCGTGGCCCAGGCCGCGGCACGCAGCCGCGCCCGCCGCGTGGTGGTGGCGGCCGACGATGTGCGCATCGTCGAGGCCTGCGCCAGCCATGGCGTGCAGGCGGTGCTGACGCGTGTCGACCATCCCAGCGGCAGCGACCGCCTGGCCGAGGCCTGCCAGCAGCTGGGCCTGGACGGCGATGCCACGGTGGTCAATGTGCAGGGCGACGAGCCGCTGATCGCGCCGGCGATGATCGACGCCTGTGCCGAACTGCTGGCGGCGCGGCCCGACTGCGTGATGAGCACCGTGGCCCATGCCATCGACGATGCGGCCGAGTTCATCAATCCCAACGTGGTCAAGGTGGTGCTGGATGCCGCCGGCCGGGCGCTGTACTTCTCGCGCGCGCCGATCGCCTGGTGGCGCGACGGCTTTGCCAAGGGCCTGGACGCCGCCACGCCACTGCCACCGGCCCAGGCGCCGCTGCGCCATGTGGGCCTGTATGCCTACCGCGCCGGCTTTCTGCGCCGCTATCCCACGCTGCCGGTGGCGCCGCTGGAGACGCTGGAATCGCTGGAGCAGCTGCGCGTGCTGTGGCATGGCGAGCGCATCGCCGTGCATGTGAGCCCCGAGCGGCCCGGTCCCGGCGTCGACACGCCCGAGGATCTGGCGCGCGTGCGCGCGCTGTTCACCAGCCCCTGACGGGCCGGACCGCCCCCGCCCGCTGACGCCCTGGCGTCAGTTTCGTGCAGGGAGGCGCGTGATATTCTCCCCGGCAGTTCTGCGGTGGCCGCTCGCGGTGCAGCGGGTGGCGCCAGCCGCCTGCCTGCCCGGATCGGTTGCCGTCCCCGCATCTTCACCATAACGATCCAGAGGCAAGGATGAGACTGATCCTGTTGGGGCCGCCCGGCGCAGGCAAGGGCACGCAAGCCAACTACATCTGCCAGAAGTTCGGCATCCCGCAGATCTCCACCGGCGACATGCTGCGCGCGGCGGTCAAGGCCGGCACGCCGCTGGGCCTGGCCGCCAAGCAGGTGATGGACGCGGGCGGCCTGGTGTCCGACGACATCATCATCGGCCTGGTCAAGGAACGCATTGCCCAGCCCGACTGCGCCAACGGCTTTCTGTTCGACGGCTTCCCGCGCACCATCCCTCAAGCCGAGGCCATGAAGACCGCCGGCGTCAAGCTCGACGTGGTGCTGGAGATCGACGTGCCGGCCGAGGCCATCATCGAGCGCATGAGCGGCCGGCTGTTCCACATCCCCTCGGGTCGCAGCTACCACGTCAAGTACAACCCGCCCAAGGTCGCCGGCAAGGACGACCTGACCGGCGAGGACCTGATCCAGCGCGACGACGACAAGGAAGCCACGGTGCGCAAGCGCCTGGACGTGTACCAGGCGCAGACGCGGCCGCTGGTCGACTACTACTCCGGCTGGGCCGCCACCGGCGACGCCGCGGCGCCGCGCTACGCCAGGATCCACGGCCTGGGCGCGGTGGAGGAGATCACCGCCCGCGCACTGGCGGCGCTGGCCGGCTGACGGCACACGCCCCCGCCACGACGGCCACGCACACCGCGTGGCCGTTGTCGTTTGTGGCGGCGCATCGCACAATTGACGTTTACGTCAACGTCACCCATCAACCCACGAGGAGCACAACATGGACATCGCAGGCAAGGTCTTCATCGTCACCGGCGGCGCGTCGGGACTGGGCGAGGGCACGGTGCGCATGCTGGCGGGCCAGGGCGCCAAGGTCGTCATCGCCGACCTGCAGATCGACAAGGGCCAGGCCCTGGCGGCCGAGCTGGGCGCGGACAAGGCGGTGTTCGTCAGGTGCGACGTCAGCCAGGAGGCCGACGGCCGTGCCGCGGTGGCCGCCGCCCAGGGCCTGGGGACGCTGATGGGCCTGGTCAACTGCGCCGGCATCGCGCCGGCGGCCAAGACCGTGGGCAAGGACGGCGCGCATGCGCTGGACCTGTATGCCAAGGTCATCAGCGTCAACCTGATCGGCAGCTTCAACATGATCCGCCTGGCCGCCGAGGCCATGTGCGCCAATGCGCCCGAGCCCACCGGCGAGCGCGGCGTGATCATCAGCACCGCCAGCGTCGCCGCCTACGACGGCCAGATCGGCCAGGCCGCCTATGCCGCCAGCAAGGGCGGCGTGGTCGGCATGACCCTTCCCATCGCCCGCGACCTGGCACGCAACGGCATCCGCGTGATGACCATCGCGCCGGGCATCTTCGGCACGCCGATGCTGTTCTCGATGCCGCAGAGCGTGCAGGACGCGCTCGCCGCCGGCGTGCCCTTCCCCAGCCGCCTGGGCACGCCCAACGACTATGCCAAGCTGGTCAAGCACATCGTCGAGAACGACATGCTCAACGGCGAGGTGATCCGGCTGGACGGGGCCATCCGGCTGGCGCCGAAGTAAGCTGCGATCCCGCATCTGCCCTCCCCTGCACCATGGCCGGCCTGCCCCCTTCCCTGCTGCGTGACCAGGCCGAACGGCTGATGTCGGCCGGCCGCCTGGGCGATGCCATCGCGGCCTACCGGGCCCTGCTGCAGGCCGTGCCGGCCGATGCCGACAGCTGGTACAACCTGGGCTGGTTGCTGGGCCAGGTGCGCCAGCCCCAGGCTGCGCTGCAGGCCTACGACCAGGCGCTGGCCCGGGGCATCGACGGCCCGGCCGAGGTGCACCTGAACCGCGCCGTGCTGCTGGCCCAGTCCCTGTCCCAGCCGCAGGCGGCCATCGCCGAGCTGCAACAGGTGCTGGCCCTGCAGCCCGACCACCTGGGCGCCCTGCTCAACCTGGGCAACATCCACGAACAGCTGGGCCAGCGCGAACCGGCCCTGCAGGCCTATGACCAGGTGCTGCGGCTGCAGGCCGGCCATGCCCTGGCGCTGGCGCGGCGGGCGGGCCTGGTGGAAGGGCCGGCAGCACTGGACGCCGCTGCCCAGGCACTGCAGCAGGCCCTGGCCGAACCGGGCCGCCGGCCCGACGAGCGGGCCGACCTGGGTTTTGCGCTGGGCCGCAGCCTCGATGCGCTGGCCCGCTACGACCAGGCCTTTGCCGCCTATGCCGCAGCCAACGCGGCCTGCGTGGCCGATGCGCCGGGCTCGGCCTACGACCCCCAGGCCCACGAGCGCCTGGTCGACCGGCTGATCGCGATGTTCGACCGCCCGGCCGAAGCCCAGGCCGAGGGCGAGGCCGACGGGCCGCGGCGCATCTTCATCTGCGGCATGTTCCGCTCGGGCTCGTCGCTGGCCGAGCAGATCCTGGCCTGCCACCCCGAGGTCACGCCGGCCGGCGAGTTCGACGTGATGCCGCGCCTGGCCCTGGACCTGCTGCACCGCCAGCCGCCGGGGCCGCCCCGGCCCGACGAATTGCAGGCCATGCGGCGCAGCTACAGCGATGCCATGGCCGCGGTGCATCCGCAGGCGCGGGTGATCACCGACAAGCGCCTGGACAACTTCCTGTACCTGGGCCTGGTGCTGGCGCTGTTTCCGCAGGCGGTGGTGGTGCACACCACGCGGGCGGTGCTGGACAACTGCCTGTCGATGTTCTTCCTGCACCTGGGCGATGCCATGTCCTGGGCGCGCCGGCTGGACCACATCGGCCACTGGTACGGCCAGTACCGGCGGCTGATGGCGCACTGGCAGCGGCTGTATCCGGGCCGCATCCACGACCTGCACTACGACGACCTGGTGCGCCGGCCCGAGCCGGTGATCCGCGCCCTGCTGGACCATGCCGGCCTGCCCTGGCACGAGGGCTGCCTGCGGCCGCACGAGGCGCTCACGCAGGTGCAGACGCCCAGCGCCTGGCAGGTGCGCGAGCCGCTGTACATGCGCGCCTCGGGCCGGGCCCGGCATTACCAGGCCCACCTGGGCCCGCTGAAGCAGGCCCTGGGCCTGGCCTGATCAGGCCTTCAGGTGCTTGGCCAGGAAGCGCTCGAACCGACCCCAGAAGTCCAGTTCGTTGGCCGGCTTGTAGAAGCCATGGCCCTCGTCGGCATAGACCACCCACTCGACGTTCGGGTTGTGGGGTTTGAGCGCGTCGCGCATGCGCTCACCGTGGATGATGGGCACGCGCTCGTCCTGGGCGCCATAGGCCATCAGCACCGGCTGCTTGATCTCGGCTGCACGCTTGAGCGGTGAGGTCTGCTCGAACTGGGCCTTGTCCTTCTCCGGATCGCCCAGCGTCAGGTCGAGGCGGAAACGGCCGCTGTCGGCGCGGCTGAAGTCCGACCAGGTGACGGTGTGCATGAAGGCCGGGTCGGTGACGCCCACCCAGTTGATGCCGCAGCGGTACAGGTCGGGATGCTTGACCAGGCCCATCATGGTCAGGTAGCCGCCGTAGCTGGCGCCGGTGATGGCCACCCGCTTGGCGTCGGCCACGCCATCGGCGATGAGCTTGCGCACGCCCACGGCCACGTCGTCCTGCATGCCCAGGCCCCACTGCTTCCAGCCGGCGCGGAACAGCTTCTGGCCAAAGCCGGTGGAGGCCCGCGGCGCCGGCATGAACACCGCATAGCCGCGCGACACCAGGAACTGCACACGGGCATCCCAGCCGTAGTGGATGGCCCGCACCCAGGGCCCGCCGTAGTGCAGCACCACCAGCGGGAACGGTCCCTTGCCGGCCGGCGTGGTCAGCTGGGCCGGGATCGACAGGCCGTCGGGCGTGTCGTAGCGGAAGAACTGCGTGGGCCGCATCTGCTCCGGACGTATCCAGGGCCGGCGCGAGCCCAGCGGCGTCAGGCGCTGCGTGCCGCGGTCGTACAGCAGATAGCTGCCCGGGTCGGTGTCGGCCCGCGTGAACACCAGCACCGGCGCCTTGCCCGCGGCGTCCAGGCCGGCGATGCTCAGATCGTTGACGCGGCCCGGCAGCAGCTTGTCGATCTGGGCCTGCAGCTTGTCGTAGGCCTCGTCGAACCACACCGTCATCGGCTGGTCGACCTCGAAGCTCACGCCCAGCAGGCGTTGGCCGCCGCGCGAGAACAGCAGGTTCTCCCCCAGGTCGAAACCCTTGACCGCCACCACCGGCTCGGCGCTGAGCTTGCCACTGGCCAGGTCGAGCGTGTAGATGCCCTGGGTGTCGTTGCCGGCATTGGCGGCCACATAGAGCTGGCCCGCACGGTCAAAGGCCACCGGCGTCACGGCCCCGCCGGCGTCGGTGACGGCATAGCTCAGCAGGCGCCGCCACGGCGACTTGGCACCGTCGCGCACATGCAGGTGGGTGGTGCCGACGTTGTCGACGACCACGGCCGCTCGCGGCACCTGATCCCGGTCCAGCACCCAATCGGCCACCTCGGCCGGTGCACCCACCATGTCCAGCTGGCTGAAGTGGCCGTTGCTGACGTTGACGCGGTACAGGTGCGCGTCGAAGCGGCCGCGGCCCTGGGCCCGCGGCACCTCGGCGATGATCTCCTCGGTGGGCCGGCCCTCGGCATCGGTCACCGATGCCTTGAAGCGGGCGCCGTAGGCCAGCAGGCGCCGACCCGAGCTGAGGAAGCTGCGTTCGGCCAGTTCGCGGTAATCCGATCCGTCGCGGCGGATCGAGTACATGCCGCCCGATACCTGGTCGCCGCCGCCGCGGTCGGCCTCGTACAGCGACAGCAGCAGCCAGTCGTTGTTGACCCAGCGCACACCGCCGACGTCGGCGTCGTTGAAGTTGGTGATGATGGCCGTCTTGCGCGTGGCCAGGTCGAACACCACCAGGTTGTCGCGGCCGTTGTGCGGACGGATGGCCACCACATGGGTGCCGGCCGGCGACAGCCGCGCACCGCGAATGGCCTCGGACCGGAAGAAGTCCTGCAGCGGAATGGCGGCCTGTGCCGCGCTCTGGGCCCAGGCCATGGGGGCCGCGCTCAGCGCGGCACCGGCCAGCATCAGCTGGCGGCGATCCAGGGAGAAGTCGGTGTCGTTGCTCATGCTCGGTCGATCAGTGCAGGCACCAATGAAAAGGGGCGCCCATGATAGGCGCCCCGGTGAGCGTCCGGGCAGGCCGCAGCCTGCCCGAGCGGTCGATCAGCGGAAGGTGTACTTGGCACCCAGCTGGAAGTAACGGCCACGCGCCGTGTACAGCTCGGCAAAGCCCATCTGCGTGTAGGTGTTGTCCAGCGCGTTGGTCAGGCTCAGCGGGGGCATGCGGTCCAGGGCATTCTTGACCGTGAAGCTCAGCTCCCAGCCCTTGAAGCCCGAATAGCGGCCCGACAGGTCCAGCTCCTCGTGCGTGCCCACCCGGCGCGTGCCGGCGGCCACCGGCTGGGGCAGGTCGGTGTCGGCAAAGCCAGCCACCGAGCGCCAGGCGCCGCTCAGATCCCAGGGACCGAACTCGGAACGCACGGTCAGCGTATTGCGCCAACGCGGATAGCGGTAGGTGGCGTTGTACTCGGCCCAGTCCGAGGTCGCCGACGAGCGCGTCTTGACGGTGTCGAAGTACGTGAACATGTTGCGCACGGTCACGTTGCCCAGGGCCGTGCCCTTGAAGCGCAGGCGTGCTTCCACATCGGTACCCGACACTTCGCGCTGGGCGATGTTCTGCAGGTTGGTGTAGATGTAGTAGCGCGGGCCGATCTTCGCGAACAGGCCCGCGTTGATGGCGCTGCTGATCGTCGGCGACGAGATGTCGTCAGACTTCTCGATCTTCCACCAGTCGATGCTGGAGCTGAACAGGCCGCCGTCGTCGAACACCAGACCCAGGTTGAAGGTCTTGGCGGTTTCGGGCTTCAGGTTGGCATTGGAGCCGTTGACCTGGTAGGCGTTGAGCAGGCAGGTGCCGTCGGTGGCCAGCGGCACGCCCAGCGCCGTGCACTGCGACGGCGTGGTGATGGTGATGGCACCTTCTTCCTGCGCGCCGTACAGCTGCTTGAGCACCGGGGCGCGGAAGCTCTCGCTGTACGAACCGCGCAGCGCCAGGGCCGGGATCGGCGTGTACTTCAGGCCGATCTTGGGGCTGCTGCGGCTGACGTTGTTGGGATAGCTGTCATAGCGCAGGGCGATCTGGCCTTCCAGATCCTTCAGCAGCGGCAGCTGCAGCTCACCGTAGACCGCGTTGTAGGTGCGCGAGGCCGACACCGCCGACTGCTGGATGCTGCCGACCACCTGACCGGCCTGGGTCAGGGCGTCCGGCGTGTCCTCCAGCGTCTCGCGGTTGGAGTTGATGCCCACCGCGTACTTGCTGACGCCGCCGGGCAGCTTGAACAGGTCGCCACTGACCTGCGCACTGAAGGTGGTCAGCTCAGACTTGCCCACGCGCACCGGGCGCACCTTCAGGCCATCGACCAGGGTGGCGCTGTTGGTGGTCTTGGTCGGGTCCAGGCTGCCGGAGGTCGTGGCCGCCGCCCACTTGGTGGCGTCGAAGTAGTTGCTGTCGTTGTTGGTGACCTTGCTGAAACCGTGGCTGACGCTCACCTTCCAGTCCAGGCCGGCGGTGAAGCCTTCGACGCCGGTGGCGGCGTTGAAGAAGTCCGACTTGCGCTCGGTCGTGCGCGGGCCACCCTGCATGAAGCGGCCGGCGATGTAGACCTGGTTGGTGCCGACGCCCTGCGCATCCTTGATCTCGTACGGACGCTGCGCCGCATCGGTGATGGGCACGATGAAGTAGTCGGGCACCGGGTGGGCCAGGAAGGTGTTCTTCGAGGTCGAGGCGATGACTTCGGCGAAGGCGCGGATGTCGGCGCCCAGGCGCAGCGTGCCCAGGCCCATGGCGCTGACGCGGTCGGCCGCGTTGTAGGCCGTCAGCAGGCTGGCGTTGAAGTCGTAGCGGCAGACGCCGGCACGCAGGTTCTCGGTCGGGCAGGTGGTGTAGGGCAGGCCGACGAAAGCACCGGTGATCGGGTCGATCACGTTGCCGTAGGGCGAGAAGCCGCTGCGGCCGTCACCGGCGCCATAGCGGCGGAAGTCCACCGACTTGGAGATCTCGCGGTCCTTGCGCAGGATCGGGTCGCGCTTGAACACGTCCAGGCCCAGCAGCACGTTCCAGCCGTCCTTGGCCAGGTCGCCGAAGCCGGCCGAGGCACCCAGGCGGGTTTCCTTGCCGTCGCTGCGGCTGCTGGTGCCGTAGCTGCCGGTGACCTCGACGCCCTGGTAGTCGGTCTTGGTGATGAAGTTGATCACGCCGGCCACGGCGTCGGCGCCGTAGATGGCCGAGCCGCCGTCCTTCATGATGTCGATGCGCTCGATGGCACCGATGGGCAGCGAGTTGATGTCGAAGGCCGCGCCGGCGCCCGACGAGTCGTACAGCGCATTGATCGGCACGCGGCGGCCGTTCACCAGCACCAGCAGGTCGCTTTCGCTCAGGCCGCGCAGGCGGATCGACGCCGTGCCCGAACCGGCGGGAGAGTTCGAGGCCAGTTCGCCCTGGTCGAAGATGTCGACCGAGGCCAGCGAACGCAGCAGTTCGTTGATCGAGGTGGCGCCGGTGCGCTCGATGTCCTTCTTGGTGATGACTTCAACCGGGGCCGGACCCTCGGCGGTGGTGCGCTTGATCGCCGAGCCGGTGATCTCGACGCGCTGGGCGTTCTGGGCGACAGCGGTGGACGACAGCACCACCATGGCGCCGCCGAGGGCGGTCAGCGCCGCGGCACTGAGTTTGGAACGATGAAACATGAACTCTCCTAGTCAGAGATTGAGGTCAAGGTTGGTTTCAACCACGCCCTCGCGGGGAACGTGATCCTGCGGGTTAGCACGGACCGTTCCATCCACGAAGAACCGTGTCCGGATTGTCACAGCGTCATGAAGCTGCACGCCTCCACCTGGGTCGGCGGCCGTGTCGCGAATGCCCGACCGGCGGCCTGCCGGGATCGGGAATCGCCGCCCATGATTGCCGGCATTGGCTCCAAATACACTTTCAAATCAAATACTTGGCTCGCCACGCAGTGTTCTTGCGAAACGGTCGTGCACGGCGCCGACCGCAACATCTGCGCACAGACCAAGGGCATGTACCTGTTGGTAACCCACAACATCCCGGAGGCTGTTGCGTCTGGGGCTTTTTCCTACAGACCGGAGCCGCCGCAACCCTTGGCCAGGTACTGGTCGATGATCCTCAGCTGCCGGGCCATGATGTCGCGCGTCCAGGCCGGGCCGTGGGCATAGTCCTGCAGCATGTGGTACTCCACGGCCTGATCGGACTTGCGCGCCTTCTCGACGAACAGCTCCGACTGGATCAGCGGCACGATCTGGTCGCGCTCGCCGTGGTAGACCATGATCGGGATCTTGATCTTGTCGGCCTGCGTCAGCGGGCTCAGGCCCTTGACCGTGGGTTCCTGGCCCTCGCGGAAGTAGGGGTTGGTGTAGAACTTGGCCCAGATGCGCTCGATGTCGGACACGCCGGCCCCGGCGATGGCGCACTTGTAGTGGCCGTTCGGCCGCACTGCCGCGGCAAAGGCCGCATAGCCGCCATACGAGAAGCCGAACATGGCCACGCGCTTGGGGTCGGCCAGCTTTTCGCTGACCAGCCACTGCACGCCGTCGTCCTTGTCGTCCTGCATCTTCTGGCCCCACTGCGCGTCGCCGGACATCCACAGCGTGCGGCCCCATTCGGCCGAGCCGCGGTACTGCGGCTGCAGCACGACCCGGCAGCGCGACACCAGCAAGGGCACCCAGCCCGAGCTGTCGAAGTCCATGTCGTCGCGGGCCCAGGGGCCGCCATGCGGATGCACCACCGCGGCATAGGGCCCCGGGCCGCACAGCGCCGGATTGGGCACGGTCAGGATGGCCGGGATGTTCAGCCCGTCGCGGGCCTTGTAGTAGGCCAGGCTGGACTTGCCCAGCGCACGCCGGTCGAGCTGCGGATGCTCCTTGGCCAGCAGCGTCAGCCGCTGGCCGCGCAGCATGTAGTGCTCGGCCGGATAGTTCAGCCCCGCCACCCGCACCAGATAGGTCGGCGTCTCGCCGGCATGGAAGCCGGTGATGGCGATGCTCACGCCGTCGAAGGCCGGCACCTCGACGCGCTTGCCACTGGCCACGTCGACCAGGGGTTGGGCCACCTCGGGGATGCGCAGGTACTGGGCCACGCCCTTGACCACGGCCGCATGGCGCGGATGGGCCCAGTGGGTCTCGATGCCGTAGACGCCGTGGTAGCTGAAGCCGTCGAAGCTGTTGGCCTCGTCGGGGTCGTCGCCCGACAGCAGCCGCGTGCCGGTGGACTCGAAGAACTTGTGCTCGAACAGCGTGCTCTTGATGGCCCGGGCCTGCACGTCGTACTCGAACAGCGCCGCCACCTCGCGGCCGACGTTGCTGCGCAGCACCACGGTGTTGGGCGTGGTGCCCAGGCCGACGATGTCGACCACGTCGCGGTCCTTCACATAGGAGCGGAAATGCTCCTCCCACTGGCCGGACGCGGCATTGCGCAGGTCGGTGGCGATGTAGAAGCCCTTGCTGTCGGAGCCCGAGCGGGTCTTGGCCCGCGGCCGGCCCGCGGCATCGACCAGCACGTCCTGGTCGTGCTCGCTGAGCCTGAGGATGCGTGCCGCCTCGCCGGTGCGCAGGTTGTAGCGGAACAGGTCGCGCTCGCGGCCCAGGCCATCGCTCTCGACGATGACATTGTCCGGATCGCGCGGCATGCGGCTCTTGATGGTCGGCAGGGCCAGCGCCGCCAGGCGCTTGTAGTCGTCGGAGCGCGTGATGTTCGCGGCCTCCAGCGGCTCCTTCCAGGTCTTGCCGGCCAGGTCGGTGACCAGCAGCTTGTTGATGAAGGTCTTGGTCAGCACGCCATCCAGCCGCGCGTCATAGGGCTGCATCAGCGTCACCGCCAGCATGTCGTTCTTCAGGAACGATGCCGACTGGATGCGCATGTTGCTGGCGCCGATGACCTGCGGCTTGGCCGACAGCTTGTCGGTCTGCCAGACCAGGATGTTGCGCACATCGCCCTGGCTCTCGATGGCGATGATGTGCTTGCCGTCGGGCGACAGCCGGAAGCCGGTCATGCGCGGATGCTGGGCCAGCTGCTCGACGGTGGGCGCCTGCAGCGGCATCACCTCCGCGCTGGCCGCGGTCTGGCCCAGCACCGGCGTGATGGCCAGGGCGGCAGCGCTCAGGCCCGCCCAGCGCAATGCCCGCCATTGATTTCTCGACATATTGGGAACCCCAGAAGTAAGACGACCTCTGCAGCGACCTGCGCTGCAGAGGCCTCAACGGTCAGATGAGGATCAGAAGGTCTTGCTGGCGTTCAGGAACACCGTGCGGCCGACATAGTCGAAGCCGCTGTACAGCGGGGCGTTGCCGACGCGGTTGTAGCCGGCCTGGGCCGAGATCGGGGGCGGCTTGATGTCGGCCAGGTTGCGGATGCCCAGGGTCACGTCCCACTTGCCGGTTTCCACATAGCCCACCGAGACGGTGTGCTTGTAGTAGTTGGGCGTGTCCAGCTTGTAGGTGCTGGTGGCGGGGTTCTGGCCCAGGTACTCGTAGGAGTCCATCTTGCCGACCCAGTCCATGCCGTAATAGAAGCGCCAGTTCTGGTAGTCGTAGTTGACGTCCAGCGTGCCCGACCACTTCGGCTTGCCGATGGTGCCGTTGTCGTTGTCGAGCGCGTCCTCGGCGAACAGCTTGTTGGCCTGCAGGCGGAACTCGGTGACGTTCAGGTTCAGGCGCAGCTTGCCGTTGCCGATGGTGTTGGAGTAACGCGCCGTGTAGTCCAGGCCACGCACCTTGTCGGTGGCCAGGTTCACATAGCTGTCGTTCACCGTCAGCGCATTCGACGAGGCATTGCGCGCATCGACCAGTCGGCAGAAGCCACCACCGCTGCGGAACTGCGGGTCGTCGTAGCAGCGGCTCAGGATGGACGTGGCGCCGGCACGGGCCACGCCGTTGTCGATCTGGATGTCGAAGTAGTCGATCGCCACCGACAGATCGCCCCAGCCGGTGCCCAGCGCAGGCTGCAGCACCAGGCCGACGGTCCCGTTCTTCGAGGTCTCGGCCTTCAGGCCGGCCTTGGCGCCGCCGGAGTTGATGACCGCGATGCTGGACGTGGCATTGAAGCCCGCGGGCAGGCCTTCGCTGGCGCAGTTGGCGGCACGTGTGGTGCCGGCATTCGAGGCCGCATCCCAGTTGTTGCAGGGATCGTTCTGCTGCGACAGGAAGCCGCTGGTGGCGCCCAGGAACTGCTCATACAGCGCCGGGGCGCGGTACGAGGTGCCGGTGGTGGCGCGCAGCGTCACCCACTTGGCCGGCGACCACAGGCCGCCCACCTTGTAGGTCGAGCCCTTGCCATAGGACTTGTAGTCGGACCAGCGGCCCGAGACGTTCAGGCTCAGCTCATGCACGCCCGGCAGGTTGGCCAGCAGCGGCGCATCGATTTCGGCAAAGGTGTCGAACACCCGGTCCTTGCCGCGCGTCGGCGTGGCCGAGGTCAGGTTGTACAGGTTGCCGGTCTGCGAATCGATGGGCGGCGTGTCGTCGATCGAGTACGAGCGGGTCTCGAAGCCGAAGGCGCCCTTCAGCTTGCCGTAGGGCAGGTCCAGCAGCTTGCCGGTGACCGAGGCCGACAGCGTGTCTTCCTTGTACTTGCTGACACCCGTCACCGGCTGCCAGACGAAGTTGGTCCAGGCCTGCGGCAGCTGGCCGCCGATGACCGCGGCGGTCAGCGCCGGAGCGGCCACGCAGCCGTTGGCCGGGTTCACGCAGTTGAAGCCGCCGGCGCCGTTGGACACCACGTTCAGGCTCTGGGCCATGCGGTCGGTGAGCCAGGACTGCGAGGTGTAGACGCCCTTGCCTTCGCTGTGGGCAACGACCACGTCATAGTCCCAGCCGGTCTTCAGCACCGAGCCACGCAGGCCGGCCACCGCACGGTAGAAGTCCACCGACTGCGAGGACTCGTCGTTGCCGAAGCCGATGAAGCCGCGCACGCCCACGTTGGCGCCGTTGCTGATGTTGGTCGGGCCCGAGAAGGTGCTGGCGGCCAGGCCGGCCGGGATCAGCGGGCTGCCCTTCATGTAGTCCAGCGACAGCTGGCGATAGCCGACCTGCGAGGACTCGCGGCGTCCGTACAGCAGCTCGTAATAGGCCTCGGCATCGCCCAGGGCGCTCAGATCGAAGCCGCCCTGCAGGAACAGGCTGTGGTTCTTGGTCGGCGAGATCAGCGAGCGGTTCAGCGTGCGCGGATCAAACGTATCGCGCACATTCAGGTTGTTGGTGCCGCCGCCCACGCCTTCATAGCCCACCAGGCCGGTGGTGATGGCCGAGTTGGGACGCCAGCGGTTGAAGGCCGTGCCCACCGAGCCGGCCGCGCCGACGCCGGTGATGTTGCTGGTGCCCAGCGTATTGATGGTCACGCCGTTGGAGCCGGTGCCGCTGATCGGGTAGCACTTGGGCTTGCCGGTGAGCGGGTCCTTGAAGTCGAAGCTGCCCCACTCGCCCACCACGCCGCCGCTGCTGGTGCGGCGGTAGTCGGTGTTGCAGCGCGTCCAGTCGCGGTCGCCCAGCGTCAGTTCCAGGCGCTCGTAGTAGTCGTAGGAGCCCGAGATGTGGGCCCGGTCGGAGACAAAGCCGCCCACCAGGGACAGGCCACGTTCCTCGCCGCCGCCTTCGGTGAACTTCAGCTTGGTCGAGGCCGTGATGCCGTTGAGGTTCTTCTTGGTGATGATGTTCACCACGCCGGCGATGGCGTCAGAACCGTAGATCGACGAGGCGCCGTCCTTCAGCACCTCGATGCGGTCGATGATGGCATTGGGCAGCACGTTCAGGTCGGCGGCACCGACGGCGCCGCGCGTGCCCGAGGGCGCCAGCCGGCGGCCGTTCAGCAGCACCAGGGTCTGGGTCGGGCGCAGGCCACGCAGGCCCAGGGTGTTGGCGCCGGGGCCGCCGTCGGTGACATAGCCGCCGTAGGCGTTGTTGATCTGGCCTTGGCCACCGGTGACCGCCGTGCCCTGCAGCACCTCGGCCGTCGAGCTGAAGCCGGCCATCGCCGAATCGTCGGAGCGGATGATCTGCAGCGGCGCGATCGAGGTGAAGTTGTCGCGCTTGATGCGCGAGCCCGAGATCACCACTTCTTCGGCCGGCTTGGCGCCGGCCGGTGCGGGCGCGGGCGCCGTCTGCGCCATGGCCAGCGGGGCGGCCAGGCTGGCCCAGACTGCCAGGCAGACCGGGGTTGGATGAATTCTTCGGACAACTCGAGCCATGGGGCTACTCCAGTGTTGTGAGGCCTTTGGTAAAGCCTGGCGATCTCGGTGATGAATCGACCCGCACCGAAATGAATCAATGCCGGCCGGTGACCCATGGCAACCCCTGCAATCTCTGGCTTTGTAAACCTGTGTTGCTGTTTGGGCGGCTTGGTGTAACCGCATTGTCACGGGCGACTTCACGTCGCCAGTTTTAGGGAAAGCCCCAGCCGCGTCCCGCAATGGCGCAGCGGGCCGCGCGATGGTGCGTGCACGCACCATCGCCGCGCCGAAAGCAGCAGCACATCAGGCACTTAGCGGCGAGCGGCGGGGCGATCCACACCCCCCCGCAGTCATGTGGCTAGAGGCTGGACTCTAGAGCGCTGTCCCCTGGCCCGTTGGCCGCCCGCAACAGCCTGCAGCCCCGCTGGGCCTGGGGTTGTTCAGGCCGCCGCCAACCTCGGCACGGCCGCCAGCAGGCTGCGCGTATAGGCCTCGCGCGGCGCGCCCAGCACCTCGGCACAGGCGCCCTGCTCAACGATGCGGCCACGCTGCATCACCGCGATGTGGTCGGCGATGTACTCGACCACGCCGATGTTGTGGGTGATGAACAGGTAGCTGACGCCCAGCTCGCGCTGCAGCTCGCGCAGCAGGTTGAGGATCTGCGCCTGCACCGAGACATCCAGCGCCGAGGTCGGCTCGTCGCAGACGATCAGCCGCGGCGTCACCGCCAGCGCGCGGGCGATGGCGATGCGCTGGCGCTGGCCGCCCGAAAACTCGTGCGGCCAGCGCGCCAGCGCCTCGCGGCGCAGACCCACCTGCTCGGCGATGGCCAGCACGCGGGCGCGGCGCTGCTCGGCCCCGGTTTCGGGCTGCAGCGCGGCAATGCCCTCTTCCAGGATCTCCTGCACGCGCATGCGCGGGTTCAGGCTGGCAAACGGGTCCTGGAAGATGATCTGCACCTGGCGCCGCGCCTCGCGCAGCGCCGCGCCCTGCAGCGCAAACAGGTCCTGCGGGCCCGCCGAGCCCTGCAGGTCCAGCAGGGCCTGGCCGTCGATGCGGGCCTGGCCACGCAGCAGCTGCACGACGGCCTTGCCGGTGGTGGTCTTGCCGCAGCCCGATTCGCCCACCAGGGCCAGGGTGCGGCCGGCCGGCACCTCGA
>JAGOPK010000007.1 GCA_017992055.1 Burkholderiaceae bacterium | reverse complement strand
GACTGGCGTGGCCTGATCCACCACGGCGTGATCTTCTTCATGCTGGAGAAGCTGGGCGCGGTGGTCGGCGTGTCCAACCTGCACATCTATGCGGCGATGCGCGGCCAGAGCCTGGAAGATTTTCAGAAGACGCGCAATACGAACGCGCTGTATTCGGTGGCCGGCAAGGACAGCGCCACGCTGTCCTGGGACGCAGGCCGCAAGGCCTGATCGAGGGTCGGGGCGGCGACCCCGGCAGCGGATTTTTCAACCACCCGCCGCAACGGCGAGGAGACAAGCATGAAGACGACGATGAAGCGGCGGCCGCTGGCCGCTGCGGCTGCCGCATGGGCTGCCGCCCTGCTGATGCTGCCGCTGGCCGGTTGCGGCGGCAACGACGAGCCGCCCGATGCCGAGGACCAAGCGCTGCAGTTCGACGCCAGCAAATACACCACGGTCAATGTGACGGTGGACGGCACGGCGGTGAAGCTGCGCCAGTACCGCATCGTCTACGTGGCCAAGCCGATCAAGATGGCCGCCACCCAGCTGACCCTGGGCGGCACGACCACCGCGCTCAGCGATCCCTATGCCTACCAGACGATGATCGTCTCGGTGCCCGAGTCGGCCGTGTCCGACCAGAAGGCGGCGATCTACTTCGCGGTCAACAACGGTGGCTGGTTCACCAGCGCGGTGGCCACCACGGTCACCGAAGGCCGGGCCTTCGTCAGCACCAGCAATACCGACAACATCGGTGCCGCGCTGAAGGCGGGCTATGTGGTGGTCAACGTCGGCACGCGCAGCCGTGGCGCCCGCGCCGAGGACGGCCGCTGGGCCGGCAAGGCGCCGGCACCGGTGGTCGATGCCAAGGCGGCGATCCGCTACCTGCGGCTCAACGATGCCGCCATGCCGGGCTCGGCCGAGCGCATCGTGGTCAATGGCACCAGCGGCGGCGGCGGCCTGACCGCGGCCGTGGCCGCCAGCGGCAACAGCGCCGACTACCTGCCCTTCCTGGCCGAGGTGGGCGCGGCCGGTGTGCGCAGCACCGACGGCGTGCTCAGCAGCCGCATCAAGGACGATGTGTTCGCCGCGGTGGCCTACTGCCCGATCAACAACCTGGGCAATGCCGACGCCGGCTACGAGTGGGAATATGCCGCGGTGCGCAGCGATGCCAATACCGGCGCGCTGGGTGGCGTGGCCTATTCGGCCGGCCCTCAGCCGGCGGCGGCCACGGCGATTGCAGCGCTGTTCCCGGCCTATGTCAGCGGCCTGGGCCTGAAGCTGGACAACGGCACGGCGCTGACCACGGCCAACCTGCGCGAGGCCACCAGCGCGCTGCTGAAGCAGGAGATCGAGCGCCAGATCGCCGCCGGCACGGCCGTGCCCCAGCTGGGCGAGAACTTCGTCACCAGCCGGGCCACGCTGGCCAACGACTGGCTGACGCTCAGCGGCAGCGGCACCAGCGCCGTGGTCAGCGCGCTGGACTATGCCAAGTTCGTCAAGTACGCGGCCACCAACCAGGCACTGAAGACCGTGGTGGCCTTCGATGCCATCGGTGTCACCGGCAACAAGGACACGGCCGGCAACTGGCGCAGCAGCGGCGAGACCAATCTGTTCGGCTCGTCCAGCTTCGCCTACCAGAACTTCAGCGAATGGAGCTGGGCCAACAACGCGGTGGCCGGCGACGGCTCGGGGCCGGACGACACCGGCCAGGCCTGGTCGGCCTACCTGGCCGGCAGCGGTGCCAGCCTGGCCACCCAGCTCAAGCTGATCAACCCGCTGGCCTACCTGAACACCGCCGCCGACAGCGCGCCCTACTGGTATGTGCGCCACGGCATGGTGGACCGCGACACCGCGTACTCGATGCAGACGCTTCTGTACTACGCGATCAAGAACGACGCCTCGGTCAAGGACCTGAGCTTCAAGTACCCGTACCTGGTGGGCCACAGCGGCAACTACGACGTGCAGGAAGCCTTTGCCTGGATCAAGGCCAAGCTGGCCGCCAACCCCTGATCGATCCCACCCCCACCGGAGACACACGATGAACAAGAAATCCGCTTTCGGCCTGGCCTGCGTGACCAGCCTGGGCCTGGCCTGCGGCGCCGCCTCGGCACAGAACGTCAGCATCTACGGCGTGCTGGACCTGGCGCTGGAGCATGTGACCAACGTCGGCGCCAGCAGCGCCGGCAACAGCCGCATGCCGGGCCTGACCGGCAGCGTGCCCTCGCGCCTGGGCTTTCGCGGCACCGAGGACCTGGGCGGCGGCCTGCGCGCCCAGTTCACGCTGGAGCAGGGCATCGGCGCCGACACCGGCTCGCTGAACCAGGGCGCGCGCGCCTTCGGCCGCCAGGCCCATGTGGGCCTGTCCGGTCCCTGGGGCGCGGTCAGCCTGGGCCGCCAGTACAGCATGCTGTTCTGGTCGCAGACCGAGGCCGACATCCTGGGCCCCAATGCCCATGGCTCGGGCTCGATGGACAGCTACCTGCCCAATGCGCGGGTGGACAACTCCATCGCCTACCGCGGCACGTTCGGCGCCTGGGGCGTGGGCGCCACCTACAGCCGCGGCCGCGATGCGGTGAACGCCGGCCCCAGCCCCTCGGGCACCAACTGCGCCGGCGAGAACAGCGCCGACAGCAAGGCCTGCAACCAGTGGAGTGCGATGCTGTGCTACGACACGGCGCAATGGGGGGCTTCGGCGGCCATCGACGAAATCCGCGGTGGCGCCGGCGCCTTTGCCGGCCTGACCAGCAGCGCCATGACCGACCGCCGCAGCACCGTCACCGGCTGGACGCGGGTGTCGGGCGTCAAGCTGGGCGCGGGCTGGATCGGCCGTCGCAACGGTGCCAGCGCCAGCACGCCCAAGAGCGAGCTGTGGTACGCGGGCGCCTCGCTGCCGATGGGCCAGTGGGTCTTCGACGGCCAGGTGTTCAAGCTGGACTACAAGAACAGCGCCAATGCCGCCACCCTGGCGGTGCTGCGCAGCACCTACCAGCTGTCCAAGCGCACGGCGGTCTATGCCTCGGCCGGCCACATCGACAACAGCGGCACGCTGGCGCTGTCGGTCAGCAATGCCCAGGCCGGCACCGGCCCGGCGGCGGGTGAAGGGCAGAGCGGCGTTGCCGTGGGCCTGCGCCACAGTTTCTAATCGCCACCAGGCCTGGCCTGGAGCTCAGTCTTCCAAGTTTTCGTGGAAGGCACTGGCGCCGCGCTTCCAGTAGGCGGCGGCGCGGATGTGCTCCTTGGCCAGGCCCTTGTCCTGGATCAGCATGCGGCGGGCCTGGGCCATCACCGAGGCTTCGCCGGCGCACCAGGCAAAACCTTCGCCGGGCGGCAACTGCAGCTCGCGCAACGCGGCCAGCCATTCATAGTCGCTGGTCACCCACTGCGTTTGCACGTCGGCCGCGGTGGTCCACTGGCGCTGGTCGGCGGCACTGTCCACCTGCACCAGCACCAGGGCGCGCGCGCCGGCAGGCAGTTCCTCGATGCGGCGGGCGATGGCCGGCAGGGCCGTGGCATCGCCGGCCAGCAGCTGCCAGTCCCAGTCCATCGGAATGATCATCGAGCCGCGCGGCCCGCCGATCAGCGCCCGCTGGCCGGGCTGGGCCTGCTGGGCCCAGCGGCAGGCCTGGCCGTCGCCATGCAGCGCAAATTCCAGCGTCAGCTCGCCACGCTGGGCGTCGTAATGGCGTGGCGTGTAGTCGCGGCGCACCGGCTCGGCGCCGTCGGCCTCCAGCATGAACTTCACATGATCGTCGAAGGACAGGCTGGTGAAGCCTTCCAGCTCGGGCCCGCCGAAGGTCACGGCGACGAAGTGCGCGCCCAGCGGCTGCACGCGCAGCACCTGCAGCTCGCGGCGGCGCAGTTCATGGCGCACACGCTGCACGCGGCGGGTGGGTTCAATCGATTCCATGGTTTGGCATTGATGGTTGATAATGTCATCCATCATGCGCAAAAAGATTGACTATGTCAACCAACAGGGCCATGCCGATGGCGATGGCGACGTGCTGGAAGCGGTGCATGCGCTGATGCACCGCGTGCGGGCGCTGCAGCACCGCCGCCTGGCCGACGACCCGCAGGCGCCCACGCCGATGGAGGGCCGGGTGCTGGGCTTCTTCGCCCGCCACCCCGGCGCCACGCAGACCGAGCTGGCCCAGCACAGCGGCCGCGACAAGGGCCAGCTGGCGCGGCTGATCGCCGGCCTGCGCGAGCGTGGCCTGCTGCTGGCCACGCCCGACGAGCACGACCGCCGCATCAGCCGGCTGCAGCTGTCGCCGCAGGCCGAGCAGCTGCACCGCAAGCTGGTGGCCGAGCGCCGCCGGCTGTCCGAACAGGCCGCCGCCGGCCTGCAGGCCGACGAGCGCCGCCAGCTGCTGGCCCTGCTGGACAAGCTGGCCCGGCATCTGCAAGCGCTGGACGCCACAATCGACCCCCAGCCTTTGCCGGAGCCCCCGCCATGAACGACCGCCTGCGCTGCTTCTGCCAACTCGCCGACCTGGACGCAGCCGCCGGCTTCCTGACCGCCACGCGCCAGCACCTGCACCGCCATCCCGAGCTGTCGTTCGAGGAGGCCGAGACCGCCGCCCTGGTGGCCGGCCACCTGACCGAGTGGGGCTGGCAGGTCACGCGCCATGTCGGCGGCCATGGCGTGGTGGCCACGCTCAGCGCCGGCAGCGGCACGCGGCGCATCGCGCTGCGCGCCGACATGGATGCGCTGCCGATCCACGAGATCGCCGATGGCGATGCCGGCCGGCCCTGGAGCAGCAGCCGCCCCGGCGTGATGCACGCCTGCGGCCACGACGGCCACACCACCATGCTGCTGGGCGCGGCGCAGAAGCTGGCCGAGACGCGCAACTTCTCGGGCACGGTGCACCTGGTGTTCCAGCCGGCCGAGGAGGCGGGCAAGGACAGCGGCGCCCAGCGCATGATCGCCGACGGCCTGTTCGAGCGCTTTCCCTGCGATGCCATCTTCGGCCTGCACAACACGCCGGGCCTGGCGGTGGGCCAGTTCGGCTTTGGCAGCGGGCCGTTCATGGCCGCGTCCGACACCGCCCAGATCACCATCCACGGCCGCGGCGGCCATGCGGCGCGGCCGCACCAGGCGGTGGACCCGGTGCTGATCGCCGGCAGCCTGGTGGTGGCCCTGCAAAGCGTGGTGGCGCGCAACATCGATCCGCGGCAGACGGCCATCATCACCATCGGCTCGCTGCATGCCGGCTCGGCCTCGAACGTGATCCCCGACCAGGCGACCATGGGCCTGAGCATCCGCTCCTTCGACCCGGCGGTGCGCGAGCTGCTGGAGCAGCGCATCCGCGCCCTGGTCACGGCCCATGTGGCGGGCTATGGGGGCGAGGTCGAGATCGACTACCAGCGCGGCTATCCGGTGGTGATCAACAGCCCGGCCGAAACCGACTTCGCACGCCAGGTGGCCGAGGAACTGGTGGGGCCCCAGCGCGTGACCGCGCCGTTCCCGCCGGTGACCGGCAGCGAGGACTTCGCGTATTACCTGCAGCACCGGCCCGGCTGCTTCTTCCGCCTGGGCAACGGCGAGCAGGGCGCGATGCTGCACAACCCGCGCTATGACTTCAACGACGCCATCCTGACCACCGGCGCGGCCTTCTGGGTGCGGCTGACCGAGCGCTTCCTGGCCGCCTGAGCCGCCAGCATCCCGCGCGCACGGGATGGGCGCACCGCCGCCCCGACGGCGGCACGCGGGCGGTTTGCATGCCGGACGAAGGACCCAAGGTGAAGCGCCGTTCACTGTTGCCGCACTCTGATCGGCCTTCTGCAGCCTGCGCGAAGCCATCGCCAATGCCCACGCCGACGATGCCACCCACCTCGGCTGCCCGATGGGCGCCGGGTCCGACATCGTCATCTTCAGCGGCGTGGCCACCGGACCTTGGCCCGGCGCTGAACGACGGCCGCCGCGCCGCGGTCAGTCCGGCCGGACCAGGCCCGCGGCGGCGGCCTCGCGCAGCCGGTCCTTGCGGCTCTTGCGCCGGCCCTTGATGCCGCCGTGAGGGTCCAGTCCGGTGCCGCTGCCGGTGGCGGCAGGGCCTGCGGATGCAGCACCTGCCGTGGCTGGCGCAGCGGCCCGCGCCGGCTCGAAGCCGGCCAGCGTCTCGCGCGTCACGCGCAGGCCCTGCCGCTTCTCGATCAGGCGGAAGTGGCCTTCGCTCTCGGGTGGCACAAAGCTGATGGCCAGTCCGGCAGCGCCGGCACGGCCGGTGCGGCCGATGCGGTGGCGGTGATCGTCGGCCGAGCGCGGCAGGTCGTGGTTGACGACCAGGGCCAGGCCGGGGATGTCCAGGCCGCGCGCGGCCACGTCGGTGGCCACCAGCACCGACACCTCGCCACTGGCCAGGGCCTGCAGCACGCGCTGGCGCGTGCCCTGGCTCAGCTCGCCATGCAGGGCTGCGGCGCGGTGGCCGGCTTGCCAGAGCTTGTCCGACACCATCTCGGCAGCATGGCGCGTGGCCACGAACACCAGGCAGCGCGGTTCGCCCAGTTCCTTCAGCAGATGGCGCAGCAGCGCTGTGCGGCGGGCGGTGTCCACCACGATGGCACGCTGGTGGATGGCCGCCGGTGCGGCCGGTGCGCGATCTCCGCCGGAGTCGGCATCGCCGTCGTCCTGCACCCGCAGCGGCTGCCGCAGCAGCCGTTCTGCCAGGGCCGCCAGGGCGGGCGCGCCGAAGGTGGCCGAGACCAGCAGGGTCTGGCGTCGCGCCGGCAGAGCCTGCAGCACACGGTCCAGTTCGTCTGCAAAACCCAGGGCCAGCAGGCGGTCGGCCTCGTCCAGCACCAGGGTCTGCAGCGCGCCCAGGCGCAGGCCGTTGTGGGCCAGCAGGTCCAGCAGGCGGCCGGGCGTGGCGATGACGATGTCGGCACCGCCCCGCAGCGCCATCAGCTGCGGGTTGATGGAAACGCCGCCATGGGCCACCACGCTGCGCAGGCGCAGCGGCAGTGCCGCGCACAGCCCGCGCAGCACATCGCCCACCTGCTGGGCCAGCTCGCGCGTGGGCAGCAGCACCAGCAGGCGCGGGTCACGCGGCCGCTCCGACCCGGCGTCCAGCAGGCCTTGCAGCAGCGGCAGCAGATAGGCCAGGGTCTTGCCGCTGCCGGTGGGGGCCAGCATCAGCAGATCGCGGCCGGCCAGGGCCGGTGCGATGGCGCGCTGCTGGATGGGCGTGGGCCGCAGGCGCTGCGATCTGGCCAGGGCGTCGACCAGGGCGGGCGCCAGGCCGAGTTCGGCAAAGGACATGGGGATGGAGCGGCCGGAGCCGCGTGGCGCGCCGTCGGGCGTGGGATGGGGGGCGGATTCTAGCGAGCGCGCCCGCGGGCCTGGCGAACCGATCTCAGCCGCGGCCCTGCCGACGACCGCCAGGCCGGCGGCGAGCCGGGGCTGCCCGGCGCGCCACCCCAGGACCAGTTCGAATCACTTCACGCGCTGCTTTTCCAGCTTGCGCGCCAGCGTGCGCCGGTGCAGGCCCAGGCGGCGCGCGGTCTCGCTGATGTTGAAGCCGGTGTCGGCCAGGGTCTCGTGGATGCGCTCCCACTCCAGCGTCTTGATCGACGTGGGCCGGCCGTCCAGCGGCAGGTCGGTCTCGCCGGCGCTGCGCTCGAAGGCGGCCTCGATGTCGTCGGTATTGGCCGGCTTGGCCAGGTAGTGGCGCGCGCCCAGCTTGATGGCCTCGACCGCGGTGGCGATGCTGGCATAGCCGGTGAGCACGACGATGGCGATGTCCTGGCCCTGCTGCTGGCCATGGTTGCTCAGCCACTGCACGCAGGCCAGGCCCGAGCTGCCGTTGGCCAGCTTCAGGTCCACCACCGCATGGCTGATGCGCGGGCCGTCCTGCAGCAGCTTGCCCAGGCTGTCCAGGTCGTGGGCGCGCAGCACCGGCCAGCCGCGGCGCTCGAACGAGCGTGTCAGCGTCGCCGCCAGCGCATCGTCGTCCTCGACGATCAGCAGCTGCCGCTCGCTCATGCCAGGGCCTCCGCGGGCCGGGCCGCCAGCGCCGACAACGGCAGCGTGATCAGCACCTCGGCGCCGCCGCCGGCCGGCGTGGCCGGCCGGTTGCGGGCCTCGATGCGGCCGCCCAGGCGCCGCGCGACATTGGCCGACAGGAACACGCCCAGGCCGCCGCCGGGCCGGCCCTTGGTGGAGCGGTAGGGCCGGCCGAAATCGGCCAGCATCTCGGTGCTGAAGCCGGGGCCGCGGTCCAGCACGCGCAGCTGCAGCCAGTCGCCGTCGCACTGCACCAAGAGGCGCGGCGTCAGCGTCGGCGCGGCCTCCAGGGCGTTGTCGAGCAGGTTGGTGATCATCTGGCGCAGGCCGGTGTCGGCAATGATGGGCAGGTCGGGCAGCGGCCCGGGCTCGGGCTGGAACTCGGGCTGGTTGCGCCGCGCGCGCCAGTCGGCGGCCACGCTGGCGATGAACTCGTCCAGCGTGGTGCCGGCCGGCGCGTCGCCGCGGCTGTCGCCGGCCGACTGCAGGATGCCACCGATGATGGCCTTGCAGCGCCGCACCTGGGCCTGCATCTGCTCGATGTCCTCGCGCAGCTCGGGCTCGGCGGCGATCGGCGCCATGCGCGCCCAGTCGCCCAGGATCACCGCCAGCGTGGCCAGCGGCGTGCCCAGCTCGTGCGCGGCGCCGCTGGCCAGCAGGCCCATGCGCACGATGTGGTCCTCCTCGGCGGCACGCTGGCGCAGCACCGCCAGGCGCTCGTCGCGCCGGCGCAGGTTGCGGCCGAAGCGGTTGATCGCCAGCACCGCCAGCGAGGCGCACAGCCCAAAGCACAGCAGCAGGCCGCCCACATAGTGCTGGGACAGGCGCTGCGCCGGCCCCGGCGTATCGGGCCAGGCCAGCGGCAGATGCCATTGCGCCAGCAGCATGATGGCCACGCAGCCGGCCACCACCAGGGCCCAGGCATGGGCGCTGCGCAGCAGCAGCGCGCCCACCACCACCTGCAGCAGGTACAGGAAGACGAAGGGGTTGTGCACGCCACCCGACAGGCCCAGCAGGCCGGTCAGCACCGCCAGGTCCATCAGCAGGCCCAGCAGCAGCTCGGACTGGGTGACCGGCGCGCCATGGCTGGAGGCGATGCTGGCGCGCAGCCAGCTGGCCAGGTTGAACAGCGCCAGCGCCGCCAGCAGCGACAGCATGGCCAGCAGCGGCAGGCGGATGCCCAGGCCGTGGTGCACCACCAGCACCGTCAGCAGCTGGCCGGCCACGGCCAGCCAGCGCAGCTGCACCAGCTGCATCAGATTGCTGCGGCCGGCCTGGGTTTCCGGCGCCAGGGCCGCGCCCGCATCCTCGCCCTCGGCCGGCGTGGCACGCCACGGCCACCAGGGCGGATGCGGGGCGAGGCGGAACGGGCTCACGGATCGGGAGGAGGCTCGGGCGGTCGATGGCGGTGGCGCCAGGCCAGCACCGCACCGGCCAGGCTGCCCAGGGCCAGCGCCATCCAGGTCAGCGCATACACGCGGTGATTGTTGCTGAACTGCAGCACCGTCAGCCCCGGGCGGGGGAATCGCATGGCGGCGCCGGGGTCGCCCGGCGTGGCGGCCTCGTCGACGAAAAACGGCGCCACCGCGCCCGCCGGCAGCCGTGCCGAGGCCGACAGCGCCGGCAGCTCGCGGCTGACCCAGCGGCCGGCGGGGCCGTCGCTGGCATCGTTGTGCTGCCACAGCCAGCCGCTGGGCTCGGTCCAGCGCAGCAGGCCGGTCAGCGTCAGCTCGCCCGCCGGCGCCGGCCGGCGGGACGCCTCGCGGTGGGCGTCATCGACAAAGCCGCGGTTGACCCAGACCCAGCGGCCATCGGCCAGCAGCAGCGGCTGCAGCAGCCAGTGGCCGCGACCCAGGCCGGTGCTGGCCAGCACCAGGCGCTCGCGGCTGGGGTCCAGCCGGCCGCTGAGCGTGACGCGCTGGTACTCGATGTCCTCGCGGCGCAGACCGGCCCAGGTGGCGGGCGGCGGCAGGGCCTGGGGCAGGGCATTGGCCCGGGTGCTGGCGCGATCGATCAGGCCCTGCTTCCAGGCCAGGCGCTGCCACTGCCAGGCCGACAGCAGGCTGAACACCACCGCCGCCAGCACGGCCAGGCCGGCCGGCAGCAGGGTGCGCGGCCTCATGGCAGGGTGCGCATGTCGTGCACCGGCATCATGTTGGTGTTGAGGTGGTGCATGACCCAGATCGAGCCGGCCAGCATGATGACCACCAGCACGATGGTGAACACCAGCGACAGCAGCGACCAGCCCTGCTCGACCTTGGCATTCATGTGCAGGAAGTACACCATGTGCACCACCACCTGCACCGCGGCAAAGCCGAGGATGACCAGGGCGGTGAGGCCCGGCGTGGGCAGCACCTTGGCCATCACCAGCCAGAACGGGATTGCCGTCAGCGCCACCGACAGCACAAAGCCGATCAGGTAGCCGCGGTAGCTGGCGTGGTACTCGGCGCCTTCGTCGTCATGGTGATGATCGTCGCCGGGGTGTGCGTGTGCATTGCTCATCGTCGTGTCTCGTTCGGGCCCGGATCAGGCGTGGGGCATGCTGCCCATCAGGTAGACGAAGGTGAACACGCCGATCCACACCACGTCCAGGAAGTGCCAGAACATCGACAGGCACATCAGCCGGCGCCGGTTGGCGGCGGTCAGGCCCAGCTTGCCCACCTGCAGCATCAGCACGCCCAGCCACAGGATGCCGAAGCTGACGTGCAGGCCGTGCGTGCCTACCAGCGCGAAGAAGGCCGACAGGAAGGCACTGCGCTGCGGGCCCGCGCCCTGGTGGATCAGGTGCTGGAACTCGTACATCTCCAGCCCGACGAAGGCCAGGCCGAACAGGCCGGTGATGCCCAGCCAGGCGAGCACCTGCGACTTCTTGCGCTGCTGCATGCCGATCATCGCAAAGCCGTAGGTGATGGACGACAGCAGCAGCATGGCGGTGTTGACGGCCACCAGCGGCAGGTCGAACAGGTCGGCGCCCGAGGGGCCGGCGGCATAGCTGCGGCCATAGACGGCATAGCAGGCAAACAGCACGGCAAAGATGAGGCAGTCGCTCATCAGGTACAGCCAGAAGCCCAGCAGCGTGCCGGGCTGCGGATGGTGGCTGCCGTCGTCGTAGAACTGCGGGGCGGTGGCGCGCGCGGCGTCCAGCGCGGCCTGGGTGCTGGTCATCAGCATGGGGGTTCCTCTGCGCTCAGGCGGCGGCCAGGGTGCGCGTGCGCTGCGCCTCGCAGCGTGTCACCACGTCGGCGGGGATGTGGTAGTCACGCTTGTAGTTGAAGGTGTGGACGATGGCGCCCAGCACCACGGCGGCAAAGGCCAGGCCGGCAATCCACCACATGTGCCACACCAGCGCAAAGCCCAGCAGCGTGGACAGGCCGGCAATCAGCACGCCGGCGGCGGTGTTGGCCGGCATGTGGATGGGCTGGAAGCCGCTGGTCGGGCGCTTGGCGCCGCGCTGCTTCATGTCGTGCCAGGCGTCGCGCTCGTGCACGATGGGCGTGAAGGCGAAGTTGTAGTCCGGCGGCGGGCTGGAGGTGCTCCATTCCAGCGTGCGGCCGGTGCCCCAGCTGTCGCCATGGGCGTCGCGCAGCTGCTCGCGGCGCAGGTAGCTGACCACCAGCTGGATGATGAAGCTGGCGATGCCGAGTGCGATCAGCACCGCGCCCAAGGCCGCCACCTGGAACCAGGGGCGCAGGCTCAGGTCCTCGAAGTGGCTGACGCGCCGCGTCACGCCCATCAGGCCCAGCACATACAGCGGCATGAAGGCCAGGTAGAAGCCGACGAACCAGAACCAGAACGAGCACTTGCCCCAGAACGGGTCGAGCTTGTAGCCGAAGGCCTTGGGGAACCAGAAGCTGATGCCGGCGAACACGCCGAAGACCACGCCGCCGATGATGACGTTGTGGAAGTGGGCGATCAGGAACAGGCTGTTGTGCAGCTGGAAGTCGGCCGGCGGCACGGCCAGCAGCACGCCCGACATGCCACCGATGACGAAGGTGACCATGAAGCCGATGGTCCACAGCATCGGCACTTCAAAGCGGATGCGGCCGCGGTACATCGTGAACAGCCAGTTGAACATCTTGGCCCCGGTGGGGATGGAGATGATCATCGTGGTGATGCCGAAGAACGAGTTGACGCTGGCCCCCGAGCCCATGGTGAAGAAGTGGTGCAGCCACACCAGGTAGGACAGGATGGTGATGACCACCGTGGCATAGACCATCGAGGCATAACCGAACAGGCGCTTGGCCGAGAAGGTGGAGACGATCTCGGAGAAGATGCCGAACACCGGCAGCACCAGGATGTAGACCTCGGGGTGGCCCCAGATCCAGATCAGGTTGACGTAGACCATGGCGTTGCCGCCAAGATCGGACGTGAAGAAGTTGGTGCCGACATAGCGGTCCAGGCTCAGCAGGGCCAGCACGGCGGTGAGCACCGGGAAGCTCACCACGATCAGCACATTGGTGCACAGGCTGGTCCAGGTGAAGACAGGCATCTTCATCAGCGTCATGCCCGGCGCGCGCATCTTCACGATGGTGGCGATCAGGTTGATGCCCGACAGCGTGGTGCCCACGCCCGCTACCTGCAGGCTCCACAGGTAGTAGTCCACGCCCACGCCCGGATCGGCCAGCACGCCCGACAGCGGCGGATAGGCCAGCCAGCCGGTGCGCGCGAACTCGCCGACAAACAGCGACAGCATCATCAGCACCGCGCCGCCGGCGGTCATCCAGAAGCTGAAGTTGTTGAGGAAGGGGAAGGCCACGTCGCGCGCGCCGATCTGCAGCGGCACCACGTAGTTCATGAACCCCGTGACGAAGGGCATGGCCACGAAGAAGATCATGATCACGCCGTGGGCGGTGAAGATCTGGTCGTAGTGGTGGGCGTTGAGAAAGCCCGTGGCCTCGCCGAACGCAAAAGCCTGCTGGGCGCGCATCAGCAGCGCATCGGCAAAGCCGCGCAGCAGCATCACCACGCCCAGCACCATGTACATGATGCCGATCTTCTTGTGGTCGATGCTGGTCACCCAGTCGCGCCAGAACGGGCCCCACAAGCGGTAGCGGGTCATCAGCACCAGGGCCAGCAGGCCGCCGGCGGCCACGCCGGCAAAGGTGGCCAGGATGATGGGTTCGTGCAGTGGCAGCGCGCCCAGGCTCAGGCGGCCCAGCAGCGGGTGGTTGTCGGTGGGATAGGAGGTGGACATATCAGGCCCGCCCGGCCGCCCGAAGGGCCTGATGCGCCCCCGCGGGGGGCAGCGAACGAAGTGAGCGTGGGGGTTTCATTTCAGAGCTTGCCCTCGGGGTTGGCGGGCGTGCACAGGCCGGCGACGACGGCGCGCTCGCCGCCGCGCCAGGTCTGGCGCGTCAGGCTGGCCAGGCCGGCCTTGCCGCCGCCCCCCTGCTCGTCGATGGCCATCATCTGGCCCATGCACATCTTGCTGCGGTCCACGCAGCGGTTGACCGCGGCATCGAACAGGCCGCTCTCGACCTGGGCGTAGCGCGTGACCGGGTGCTTCTTGCTCGGCTCATCGAGCTTCAGAAAGGCCGCACGGTCCAGCGTGGCGCCGCCGGCACGGGCCTGCTGCACCCAGCCGTCGAAGTCGGCCGGCTGCAGCGCATGCATCTTGAAGCGCATGGCCGAGAAGCCGTCGCCGCTGTACTGGCCCGAGCCGCCGTCGTAGACGCCGGCCTGGTTGACGATGGCATGCAGCTGCGACTGCATGCCCGGCATCGCATATACCTGGCCGGCCAGCGCGGGAATGGCCAGCGAGTTCATCACCGTCGAGGCGGTCATCGTGAAGCGCACCGGCCGGTCCACCGGCAGCGCCAGCTCGTTGACCACGGCCACGCCCTGCTCGGGGTAGATGAACAGCCACTTCCAGTCCATCGCCACCGCCTGCACCTCCAGCGGCTTGACGTTGGACGGCAGGGCGCGCTTGGCGTCGATGCGGCTCAGCGGACGGTATGGATCGAGCTGGTGGGTGCTGATCCAGGTGATGGCGCCCAGCGCGATGATGATCAGCAGCGGCGCGCCCCAGATCAGCAGCTCCAGCTTGGTGGAGTGGTCCCAGTCGGGCTCGTAGCTGGCGCCGGCGTTGTCGCCGGCCCCGGCGGCGTTGTGCCGCGCCCGGTAGCGCCAGGCGAACAGCAGGGTCAGGGCGATCACCGGCACACAGATCAGCAGCATCAGCACGGTGGACGTGGTGATCAGGTCGGCCTGCTGGCGGGCGATGTCGCCGGCCGGGTTCATCACCACGGTGTTGCAGCCGGCCAGGGCCGCGGACAGTGCCAACAGGGCTGGCAAGGCCAGGCGTTGCAGGGGAAGTTTCAAGCGCACGGGGATCTCTTCGGGTTTGCCCTGAGTCAACCAGGACCGCGCGGGAATCTACCTACTTTGACCGCCGTCAACGATTGGACACTTTGTCCCACCCCCCTCCCGTCCTCCCGCCGCTGCTGCCGCCTGTCGCCCCCTCCGTGATGCAAGACCGTTTGTCGTTCGACCTGCCCTGGACCGATCTGCTGCAGCGCCTGACCTCCCCGCCGCCGCCTTCCCTGCCCCAGCACCGCGATGGCGCCGTGACCCCCGGCGACATCGCCATCGGCGTGGTCGTCGGCCGGGCCGGCGAGTACTTCGACTTCTTCGTCTATGCGCTGGCCTCGGTGCTGGTGTTCCCGGCGCTGTTTTTTCCGCAGCTGGGCCGGCTGGACGGACTGCTGGCCTCGTTTGCGGTGTTCACGCTGGCCTTTCTGGCGCGGCCGCTGGGCACGCTGGCCGGCATGGCGGTGCAGCGCCGCTTCGGCCGCGGCGCCAAGCTGACCCTGGCCCTGCTGGGCCTGGGCACGGCCACCTGCGCCATGGCCCTGCTGCCGGGCACCGGCGCCGGCGGCGGCCTGGCGGCGGTGGCCGCGCTGGCCGCCTGCCGCGTGCTGCAGGGCCTGGCGCTGGGCGCCTCCTGGGATGGCCTGCCCTCGCTGCTGGCCCTGCATGCGCCGGCGCACCGCCGCGGCTGGTTCGCGATGCTCGGCCAGCTCGGTGCGCCGCTGGGCTTTGGCCTGGCGGTGGGCCTGTATGCGCTGCTGTGGGGGCAGCTCAGCGCCGAGGACTTTCTGGCCTGGGGCTGGCGCTTCCCGTTTTTCGTCGCCTTTGCGCTGAACGTGGTGGCGCTGTTCGCCCGCCTGCAGCTGGTGCTGGACGACGACTATGCCGATGCGCTGCGCCGCAGCGAGCTGGAGCCCTGCGACCTGGGCGAGCTGTTGCGCGGCGGTGGCTCGCGCACGCTGGCCGTGGGCGCCTTTGCCGCGCTGGCCAGCTTTGCCCTGGTGCACCTGGTGACGGTGTTTCCGCTGTCCTGGCTGAGCCTGGCCTCGCCGCGTGAACTGGGCGAGCTGCTGTGGCTGCAGACCGGCGGCGCCCTGCTGGCGGCGCTGGCCATGCCGCTGTCGGGCCGGCTGGCCGACCGCATCGGCCGCCGCAGCACGCTGGGCCTGCTGGCGGTGGCCATCGCCGGCTTCGGCGGCGTCGCGCCCTGGCTGCTGGACGGCGGCGCGGCCGGCCAGAACCTGTATTTCCTGCTCGGCTTTGTGCTGTTCGGCCTGTCCTATGCGCAGGCCGCCGGTGCCGTGGCCTCGGCCTTTGCGCCGGCCCAGCGCTACCTGGGCGCGGCGCTGTCGTCCGATCTGGCCTGGCTGCTCGGCGCCGGCTTTGCGCCGCTGGTGGCGCTGTGGCTCAGCGCCCGCTTCGGCCTGGGCGCGCTCAGCCTGTACCTGCTGTCGGGCGCGGCGGCCACGCTGCTGGCGTTGCGCGTGCAGCGCAGCCTGGGGCGCTGAGGCTCAGACCGCCGCGATGGCGGTGGCGCCGTGGCTGGCGCTGCCGGCGGCCCAGGCGATCAGCCGGTCGATGTTGGGATGCGCGCCGGGGCGGGCCTGCGCATCGGCCAGGTGCTCGCCATACAACGCCAGGCCTTCGGCCGCCGCGGCCGGCGTGATCTGGCCGCCGTGGCGCTGGGCCAGCGCGTGATACACGGCCAGCGAGCCGGCCTGGCCGGGCTTGTTCTCGATGCGCGCCACCAGGCTGCCGCCGGCATCGCGCAGTTCCAGCGCGGCCAGGTGGGCGATGGGGGGCAGGGTCTTCAGGATCTCGGCAAACGGCAGGCTCATCGGGCGGGGTGCGCTGGGCATCGCGGTGGCGGGGGTCGACACTGTAAGCTGCGGCGCTGCACGACAATCGGCCCCGCATGCGCCAGCCCGAAGCCCTGTACCGCTCGGTCAATACCCGCACCCATGGCGTCAAGCATGGCGTGGGCGGTGAGTTCCGCCACCAGCGCCAGGCCAGGGCCGCGGGCGACGACGAGGTTACGCGCATGGCCATGCACGGCCGCCACCGGCATGGCCGCGACTACACGCCGCTGTTCCGCTTTCTGCTGTCGCGTGTGGGCCGGCCCTGGGATGCGGTGTTCGCCGAGGCCAAGTCCCGGCTGGACAGCAGCGAGCCCATCTTCTGGCTGGTGGCCCGAACCGAGGATGAGCGCCGCGACTTCGTGCGCGTCGGCGAGTCCAGCTATTTCAGCGGCCTGTACGTGGACGTCCGGGGCCTGCTGCAGCGCGTGAACCCCTTGCTGGGCCCCGACGACATGCAGCCCAGCTGCAGCTGCTGCACCCATACGCTGAACGGCCAGCGCTTCGGTCTGGCGCGCCAGGTGGCCGAGGGCGCACAGGCCGATGCGCAAGGCGGTGCGCCATGACCCCGGTCGTGCGCCCTGCGCAGCCCGCCGATGCCGCGGCCGTCAAGGCCTGCATCGATGCGGCCTTCCGGCACTACATCGTGCGCATCGGCCAGCCGCCGGGGCCGATGCGGCTGGACGTGGCGGCTGCCGTGGCGGCCGGCCAGGTGTGGCTGGCCGAGCAGGGGGGCGAGGTCGTCGGCGCCCTGGTGCAGTACGACAGCGAGCAGGGCCTGTACATCGATACCGTGGCCGTGCTGCCGCCCTGCCAGGGCAGCGGCGTGGGCCGGGCGCTGCTGCTGTTTGCCGAGCAGGAGGCCCAGCGACGCGGCCATCGCCAGGTGCACCTGTGCACCAATGCCCACATGACCGAGAACCAGGTGTTCTACCCGCGCATCGGCTATGTGGAAACCGGCCGCGGCCACGAGGGCGGCTACGACCGCGTGTTCTACGCCAAGGCCTGTGTGCGGGGCTGACGGGGGCTGACGGGGGCGGCCGCAATGGCGGCCTTGCGACATTCCGCCCCGCCGCGCCGCGCCGCGCCGGGCCTTCAGCCCAGCGCGGCCAGCGCCTGGGCCATGGCCTGGGCCAGCGGCGTGCTCGGCCGGCCGATCAGCGTGGACAGCGCCCGGCCGGCGTCGAACAGGCCGCCGCGTGCCGCGCCGGCGTCCGAGTCGGCCAGCAGGGCGGCCAGCGGCGCGGGCAGGCCGGCGCCCGTCAGCGCGGCCTCGAACTCGGCCTGCGGCAGGTCCACATAGGGCAGGGCCTTGCCACTCTGGCGGCTCAGCTCGGCGGCCAGCTCGGCCAGCGTGTAGGCGCTGTCGCCGGCCAACTCCAGCACCCGGTCGGCGCCGATGGGCTGGGTCAGCACCACGGCGGCGGCCTCGGCATAGTCGGCCCGCGTGGCCGAGGCGATGCGGCCCTGGCCGGCGCTGCCGATGAAGGCGCCGTGCTGCAGCGCCGGGGCGATGCTGGCCAGGTAGTTCTCGGTGTACCAGCCGTTGCGCAGGAGGACATGGCGCAGGCCGGCGTCGGCGATCAGCTGCTCGGTCGCCCGGTGCTCGGCGGCCAGGCCCAGCGGCGAGCTGTCGGCATGCAGCAGGCTGGTGTAGACCAGCTGGGCCACGCCGGCGGCGCGGGCCGCGTCCACCACCGCGCGGTGCTGGGGCAGGCGCTGGCCGATCTCGCTGGACGAGATCAGCAGCAGGCGCTGCACGCCGCCGAAGGCGCCGGCCAGCGTGTCCGGACGGTTGTAGTCGGCCTCGCGCAGCTGCACGCCCAGCGCTGCCAGGTCGGCGGCCTTGGCCGGGCTGCGCACCGCGGCGACGATCTGCGTGGCCGGCAGGCCGCGGGCGATCAGCTGCTGGATGACGAGGCGGCCGAGCTGGCCGTTGGCGCCGGTGATGGCGATCATGGGGACTCCTTGGGGTGGATGCGATGCGGTTTCGCGGAGACCCGATGATCGGCTCTATACTTACTTATCGTAAGTACGTACCCAAAGGTAAGTGCCATGTCACCCGACCCATCCGGCCATGACCTTGGCGACGAGCTGACCGTGATCGGCGGCTACCAGCTGGCGCGTGGCGACCTGATGGCCGCGGCCTGCCCGTCGCGTGCCGTGCTGCAGCATGTCACCAGCCGCTGGGGCGTGCTGGTGCTGGCCACGCTGCTGGTCGAGGGCACGCAGCGCTTCAGCGCGCTGCGCCGGCGCATCGGCGGCGTCAGCGAGAAGATGCTGTCGCAGACGCTGAAGGAGCTGGAGGGCGATGGCTTCGTGCAGCGCGTGGTGCATGCCAGCGTGCCGCCGCAGGTGGACTACCGGCTCACGCCGCTGGGCCGCCAGGTGGCCGGCCTGGTGCGCGAGCTGGCCGACTGGATCGAAGCCTCGCTGCCGGCCATCCTGCAGGCGCGCCAGCAGGGCGAGGCCCGGCAAATGGCCAAGACGGCCTGAGCGGGTTCAGGCCGGCAGGCGGAAGCGCGCCACCTGATCGGCCAGCAGGCCGGCCTGGTCCTTCAGGCTGCTGGCGGCGGCCGCGGTCTGCTCCACCAGCGCGGCGTTCTGCTGCGTGGCCTGGTCCAGCTGCTGCACCGAGGCGCCGACCTGGGCCACGCCCTGGCTCTGCTCGCGGGCGCTGGTGGCGATGTCGCCCAGCAACCGGTCGATGCGGCTGGCGTCCTGCACGATGCTCTGGATGGTGTGGCCGGCGTCGCGCGCCACGGCGTTGCCGTTCTCGACCTGGGTCACGCTGTTGCCGACCAGGCTCTTGATCTGGCGTGCCGCGTCGGCGCTGCGCTGGGCCAGCGTGCGCACCTCGGCGGCCACCACCGCAAAGCCGCGGCCGGCCTCGCCGGCACGGGCGGCCTCGACCGCCGCATTCAGCGCCAGGATGTTGGTCTGGAAGGCGATGCCGTCGATGGTGCCGATGATCTCGCCGATCTGGCGCGACGAGCCCTGGATGCCGTCCATGGTCTGCAGCATGCGGCCCATCACCTCGCCGCCGCGCACCGCCGACTGCGCATTGGCATTGGCGATGCGCGTGGCCTCGGCGGCATGGTCGGCCGTGGCATGCACGGTGGTGGCGATCTGCTCCATGGCCGAGGCCGATTGCTGCAGGTTGGCCGCGGTCTGCTCGGTGCGCGACGACAGGTCGTGCGCGCCATGGCTGATCTCGCTGCTGGCCTGCACGATGCTGTCCACCGACTGCCGCACCTGCTGCACCATGGTGCGCAGCGAGTCCTGCATCTGGCGCAGCATCAGCATCAGCTGGGCGGCCTCGTCGCGGCCCCAGGGCGCGGGCGAGGTGGTCAGGTCGCCGTCGGTCATGGACCGCAGATGGCGCGCCACCTCGTCCAGCCCGCCCTTCATCACCAGCGCAAACGACTGGAACAGATAGGCCGCCAGCAGCAGCGAGGCCACGGTGATGGCCAGCACCGCATAGCGGGCCTGCTCGGTGCGGGCGATGCGCGCCGCCAGCCGGGCATCCAGCTCGTCGATGGCCACGCGCTGCAGCGCGCGCAGCGCATCCACGGCGGCCTGGCCCGGCGCGTTCAGCGCCGCAATGCGGGCCTCGAAGCGCTCGCCGAACCAGGCCGCCTCGGTGGCCTTCAGATAGGCCGAGACGGCCTCGGCGGCGGTGCGGGTGTCCAGCCGCCGGCCCAGTGCGGCATCGGCCGCCACGGCATGGTCGGTGTAGCGGTTCAGGCGTTGCAGCAGGCCGTCGCCCTCGTGCCAGTGGGCAAACAGATCGCGCAGCGCCGCGGCCTGGGCGGTGCCAGCCTCGGCCGGCACGCGGGCGGCCATGGCCCGGGTGTGCGAGACGGCCTCGACCAGGTCGCCGATGCCCTCGGAGGCCAGGGCCATCAGGTAGTAGCTGTCCTGGTCGGGGTCGAGGATCAGCTGCGAATGGTCCAGCACCTGCACGCGCAGCTCCATCAGCGCATCGATGTAGGACTGGAAGTGCTGCGGCAGCGTCGTCGCCGTGGCCTGGCGCAGCTGGCCGTGCTGGTCCAGCACCGGCTTCAGCGCCGCCGCCAGCTCGGCGCTGGCGCCCTGCTCGTCGGCCCGCTTGCGAAAGGCCGCCAGGCCGGCGTCGATGGCCGCCAGATCGGGCTGGGCGCGCTCGCCGGTCAGCACCAGCCGGCGGTCGCGCTGCACCTGCACCAGCCAGGGCTCCAGCTCGCGCAGCAGCGACACGCCCACACGCTCGTGGCGCGCAAAGTCGATCGTGGCCTGGCTGGTCGACAGATAGGCCCACAGCAGCACCACCAGCGGCAGCACGAACATCAGGCTGATCAGCCCGGCCTTGGATGCGAAGCGCAGGTTGCGGAACAGGCGAACACCCAGCGCCCAGGGCCCGTGGTGGGCAAAGAAGCCGGAGGGCGGGGCGGTGCTGGTGCGGGGCATGGGCGGCATGGCGATGGCTAGCGGCGGAATGCGCGGTGTCGGGTTGGTGGGGCGCTTGTGGGGAAGTGCAGATTGGCGCGACGGAAGATTCCTGACAGCACCCTTGGCGCCAAATCGGCCGCCCGGGACGGAACTTGAGGCCCGGTCCGGCAACGCGCCCTCGGTCCTGCCGAGGATCTGGCACGGCGCCTGGGCATGCGCCGCCAGGCCGATGCCGAGGGCCGGATGAGCCACGACGGCCAGACGGTCGAGGCGAGGCCGTTGTCGCGTGCGTGACAAATCCACAAGAGCCGCGCGGATATCCGCCATCTCCGGGCAACCGAATAAAGGGTTTACCCTATGCTGCAATGCAACACGGTCCCAGGCGGCGATCCCGCGGCCACCGTGCGTTCCGGAGGCTCACCATGTCTGCATCCATCACCAGCGGCAGCTATCACCCGATCGGCATCCTGCCGGCGCTGGCATCCTCGTTTGGCCGCTGGGGCCGCCTGATCTGGCGTGGCCTGCTGCTGATCGGCGCCTCGCGCGCCGACTCCCATCTGCGGGCCCTGGCCTTGCAGCACGAGCACACCAACCCGGAGCTGGCCGCCCGCCTGCGCGACAGCGCCCGCAACCTGCCGGCGCTGATGGGCTGATCCCGGTGGCCCGGCCGTTTGGCGCCGTGGCCCTGGTGCTGCAGGGCGGCGGCGCGCTGGGCGCCTACCAGGCCGGCGTGGCCGAGGCCTTGCTGGAGCGCGGCATCGAGCCCGACTGGGTGGCCGGCATCTCCATCGGTGCGCTGAATGCCGCGCTGATCGCCGGCAATGCGCCCGAGCACCGGCTGCAGGCCCTGCGCGGCTTCTGGGACACGGTGTGCCAGCCGGCCCTGCCCATGCCCTGGCTGGACGCCTGGCAGGACTGGGTGGTGCAGCAGGCGCCGTCGACGCAGCGGCTGTTCAGCGCCGGCGCCGCCGCACGGGCCCTGGTCGAGGGCCAGCGGGCCTTCTTCGCGCCGCGTGGCGCCTGGCCCTGGCTGGGCCTGGACGAGGGGCCGACGGCCAGCTTCTACGACACCGCGGCGCTGCGCCACACGCTGGAGTCGCGCGTCGACTTCGAGCGCCTGAACGCCGGCGCGATGCGTGTCTCGGTGGGCGCGGTGAACGTGGCCACCGGCAACCTGGTCTATTTCAGCAACCGCGACAGCGCCGCCGGCCCGGCGCGGCGCCTGGGGCCCGAGCACTTCATGGCCTCGGGGGCGCTGCCGCCGGCCTTTCCGGCGGTGCAGATCGACGGCGAGCATTACTGGGACGGCGGCCTGGTGTCCAACACCCCGCTGCAGCATGTGCTGGACGAGCAGGGGCCCGAGGCGCCGGCCATGGTCGCCTTCCAGGTCGACCTGTGGCGCGCCCGCGGGCCGCTGCCGCGCAATGTCTACGAGGTGCAGGAGCGCATCAAGGACATCCAGTACTCGTCGCGCACCCGCGCCGGCACCGACCATGTGGCCGAGCTGCGGCGCTGGCAGCAGGTGCTGGCCAAGCTGCTGCCGCAGCTGCCGGCCGAGTTGCGCGAGTCCGATCTGTGGTGCCGGCTGGCCGAGCAGATGGGCGCACGCGCCGGCGCTGCAGCGCCGGTGTCGGTGGTGCACCTGATCTACCAGGACAAGGACTGGGAGAGCCAGGCCAAGGACTACGAGTTCAGCCCGCGCAGCATGCGCATGCACTGGCAGGCGGGCCTGGCCGATGCGCGTGCCGCGCTCAGCCACGAGGCCTGGTGGCAGGGCCTGCCGGCCGGGACCGCGGCCTTTGCCACCCACGATGTGCGGCGGGCCGGCGGGGCTCAGCCCGGGGGCTGACCGGCCGTGCCCAGGCGCTGGCGCAGAAACTCCAGCAGGGCCTGGTTGCGGGCGATGCGCGCACGCTCCGGCGAGGCCACGGCCAGGATGCGCGGGCCGAACTGCGTCAGCGGCGTCCAGGCCGGCAGTAAACGCACCAGTCGACCGTCGGCCAGGGCCTCGTCGCACAGATAGCCCGGCAGCATCGCAATGCCCAGGCCAGCCAGCGCGGCATCGGCCACCGCCTCGGGGTGGTTGGCGTGGTAGCGGCCCTGCACACGCACCTGCATCTGCACCCGCTCGGGCGAGCCCAGCAGCCAGGCATCGTCCGAGCTTTCACGCCAGTAGCACATGCAGGCATGGTCCACCAGGTCCTGCGGTTCGCGCGGCGTGCCCGCGGCCGCCAGATAGCCGGGCGAGGCGGCCAGCAGCCAGTCCACCGTGGCCACCGGCACCGCCACATGCTCGGCCTGCGGCAGCGTGGACCAGCGCAGCGCCAGGTCGATGCGCTCGAAGGCCAGGTCCATCATGCGGTCGCTGAGCGTCAGTTCCAGCTGCACCGCCGGATGCAGGCGCAGGAAGTCCGGCAGATGCCGCGCCAGCACGCGCTGGCCCCAGGACACCGGCGCGGTGATGCGGATGGCGCCGCTCAGTTCGGCGCGCAGGTCGCGCAGCCGCTCCTCGGCCGCATGCAGCTCGCCCAGCGCGCGGCGCGCATGGTCCAGGTACAGCTCGCCGGCCGGCGTCAGCGCCACGCGGCGTGTGCTGCGTGCAAACAGCGTCGCGCCCAGCGTGGCCTCCAGCTGGGCGATGCGCTTGCTGACCAGGCTCTTGCCCAGGCCCAGCGCCGCGGCCGAGGCGCTGACATTGCGCGTCTCGGCCACCTTCACAAAGGCGGCGAGCAGATCGACGGAGAGGCTCACTGTTTCCGGATCGTGGACAAACCGTTCCCATTCGAGCAGCTTCCCTGATGCAGATCAATCCGTAGCATGCCCGGCAGGCACTGGCCCCCTTCCACCGAAGCCAGGCCGCACAGGAGACAAGCATGTTGAAGATCTATGCCGATCCGATCACCGTCAACTGCCGCAAGGTGCTGGCCGGCCTGCAGCTGATGGGTGCGCCCTATGAGCTGGTGCATGTGGACTACTTCAAGGGCGAGCACAAGGGCGATGCCTATCTGCGGCTGAACCCGAATGCCTCGGTGCCGGCGATGACCGACGACGACTACGAGCTGTGGGAAAGCAATGCCATCCTGCAGTACGCGGCCGACAAGCTGGGCGCCGAGGCCAGCTATCCGCATGAGCTGCGCACCCGCGCGGACATTGCCCGCTGGATGCAGTGGGAGGGCTCGCACTGGTTTCCCAGCTGCTATGTGTTCCTGGTCGAGAACTGCGTCAAGCCGCTGCTGGGCGGGGCGCCGGATGCGGCGGTGCTCGACGCCCAGGCGGCGCAGTTCCACAAGCTGGCCGGCATCATCGACGAGCGGCTGGCCGGCCACCGCTGGATCGCCCGCACCGACGCGCCCACCATCGCCGACATCGCACTGGCCGCGCCCATGCACCTGCATGCCTGGCAGCGCCTGCCGGTCGGCGACCATCCCCATCTGAAGCGCTGGCTGGCCGACATCGAGGCCCTGCCCTGCTGGCAGTCCACCTGGGTGGGCGAAGGCTTCACCACGCAGCGCCAGGCGTCGTGACGGGGCGGCCATGAGCCAGGCCAGTCATGTGCGGGCGACGCTGAACTACACCGTCGACAACGGCATTCCGCCCGACTACTACTTCTACGAGCCCGAGCCCGGCGTGCGCCTGAATCCGCCGGGCACCGATGTGCGCGAGGTCGAGATCGAGGACGCCTGGCCCATCGCGCAGCGCCTGTCGGCCGAGCGTGAGGGCTTCGAGATCCATCCCTTCGGCGCGCGCTTCGACCACTTCGACGACGATGCCGCCATCCATGCGCGCTTCTATCCGCAGGTGGTCGATTTCGTGAAGCGCCACACCGGCGCGCAGCGGGTGCAGGTGTTCGACCACACCATACGCAAGCGCCTGCCGGCCGACCTGTCGGCGCAGACCACGGTGCAGCGCCCGGCCGTGCTGCTGGTGCACAGCGACTACACGCCGCGCAGCGGTCCGCAGCGGGTGCGCGACATCCTGCCCGACGAGGCCGAGCCGCTGCTGCAGCGCCGCGTGGCCTTCTTCAACGTCTGGAAGCCGCTGTACCGCCGTGTCGAGGAGCTGCCGCTGGCGATGTGCGATGCGCAGACCCAGGACGAGGCCGACCTGCTGCTGATGCAGCTGAAGTACCGCGAGCGCACCGGCGAGATCTACGTCATGCGCCACTCGCCGCGCCACCGCTGGTACTACTTTCCGCTGATGGAGGCCGACCAGGCCCTGCTGCTGAAGACCTACGACTCCGAGACCGACGGCCGCGCGCGCTTCATGGGCCACTCCGCCTTCGAGCATCCGGGCACGCCCGCCGATGCGCCACGGCGCGAGAGCATCGAGGTGCGCACCATGGCATTCTTCTGAAGGCTGAAGGCGAGGGTGCGCTCAGCGCGCCAGCAGCTCGGCGAAGGCGTTGTTCAGCCGCGCTTCGGCCGCGGCCAGGTGGTCGCGGCGCTGGCCCAGCCAGGCGCGGTCGGCGGCCAGGGCCTTGCGTGACTCGGCCAGCATGCGCGCCGTCTCGGCCGGCTGCGGGCCGCCCAGGCCGACGCGGCTGCGCACCATGTCGGCCGGCGACAGCGTGCGGCGGAAGGCGGCCTCGTCCAGCGGCAGCGCGCCGCCGGGCAGCTGGTAGTGCCGCAAGGCCTCGGCATACAGGCGCTGCGCCTCGGCATAGGGGAAGGTCTTGGGCACCAGCGCCTGCTTGCGCGCATGGACCACGATCTCACTGGCGAAGTGGTGGCCAACGCGGAACGGGATGCCGTGCTGGTGCTGCAGCGTCTCGGCCAGCTCCATCGAGGTGGTCCATTCGGCCTCCAGCTCCTCCAGGGCCCGCGCCTTGTCGATGCGCAGCGAGGCCATCACCTCGGTGCTGTCGCGCAGCAATTGCACGGCCTGCGAGAAGGTGCGGGCGCCACCCGGCGTGGTCCACGAGTACTTGTAGTCGATCATGCCCGGCGTCACGTTGTGGGCGCGCATCACCACCTGCTGCACCGAGGCCACCACGTCGCTGGCCAGCGTGCGCGCGTTCTGGATCACGCCGGGATTGGCTTTCTGCGGCATGGCGCTGCTGGTGTAGGTGCTGCCCGGCGCCAGCAGCATCCAGGGCCGGATCTGGTGGTACTGCACATGCACGTCCTGCATCAGCGAGCCGATGCGCAGCGCGTTCGAGCCGGCGATCTGCGCCGCCTCCAGGCCCACGTCGGCGGGTGCGATCTGGGTGGCGTCGTAGCCGTTGACCGTCAGGCCGCCAAAGCCCAGCAGCTCGGCCAGGCGCGGCCGGTTCAGCGGCCAGCTGGAATTGGCCAGCACCGCCGTGCCCAGGGTGCTGCGGTCCACCCGCGGCCAGGCCTGGCGCAGGCGCTCGCCGTCGCGCTCGAAGCTGTCGGCAAAGGCCAGCAGGTAGTGCGCCAGGCTGATCGGCTGGGCCTGCACGCCATTGGTGTAGGCCGGCACAAAGGTCTCGCGGTGCTGCTCGGCCATGTCCAGCAGCTGGGCGCGCAGGCCGTTCAAGGCCTCGGCATAGTCCAGCAGCTCGGTGCGCAGCTGGGCCATGGTCAGCGTGGAATGCATGTCCTGGCGGCTGCGCCCGGTGTGGATCAGCGTGGCCTCGGGGCCGGCCGCATCGGTGATGATCTTCTCGGTCTGCAGCACATCGGACGGCCGCTTGCCGCCCGGTCGCGCGGCCTGGTCGATGCTGTGGGCCACGCCGCGTGCAATCGGCCCGGCCAGGGTCTTGGGAATGATGCCCAGCTCCACATTGGCCACCGTGCTGGCCATGTTGATGCGGCCAAACCAGTAGAACAGGTCTTGCTCGCGGGCCAGCTGGCTGGTGGCGCCACGCTGGCGCTGGGCCAGCAGCCGATCGGCCTCGGCGCGGCAGGCCGGGGCCGTGCGGCACAGCCGGGCCACCGGGCCGTCGGCGGATGGCGCCGGCGCCGCGGTCTGTGCCGATGAAAGGCCGGGCGCCAGCGCCAGGCACAGGGCCGCGGCCAGTGGGCTGAGGGGGATGTTCATGCGTGTCTCCATGGATGGGCCGGGCGCTGACCGCCGGACGACCGGCCAGTGTCCAGGCAGCGCTGATCGGCGTCCAATACAGTGTTCGACCCAGTGATAGCTGATCGTGATCGCATGAGCCTGCCTCCCGATGTCATCCGCCAACGCCTGCTGGCCCGTGCCCGCCTGCGCCACTGGCAGGGCTTTGCCCGCGTGGCCGAGCTGGGCAGCGTGCGCAAGGCCGCCGAGGCCATGGCCATGGCCCAGCCGGCGCTGACGGCGGTGCTGGCCGATCTGGAGGGCCTGCTCGGCGCGGCGCTGTTCGAACGCCATGCCCGCGGCATGCGCCTGACGCCGGTGGGGCGGGAACTGCTGCCCGCCGCGCGCAGCCTGCTCAATGCGGTGAGCGAGGCGGCGGAGCAGGCGGCCGCCCTGCAGTCCGGCGTTCAGGGCGTGGTGCGCGTCGGGGCCATTGCCGGCGCCCTGTCGGGCCTGCTCAGCCTGGCCCTGCCGGCGCTGGCCGACCGCCACCCGGGGCTGCTGGTGCAGATCAGCGACACCGATGCGCCGCGCCTGGAGCCGATGGTGGCGCGCGGCGATGTGGACCTGGCGCTGTGTCGCCAGCCCGGCGTGGTGCCCGCGGGCTGGAGCTTCGAGCCCTTGCTGCACGACCACTTTCTGGTCGCCGCCAGCCCGGCCCATCCGCTGGCGGCCCGGTCGGCCCTGGACCTGGACCAGCTGCGGGGCCAGACCTGGCTGGCCCTGCCCACCGGATCGGCCGCGCGCAGCGCCTTCGATGCGCTGTTCGGCGCCGCCGCGCCGCCGCTGTGCCAGGTGAGCTGCCGCTCGCCCACGGTGCTGTGGGCCATGCTCAAGGCCCGGCCGCTGCTGGCCCTGGTGCCGGCCAGCGTGGCACGCCAGCTGCTGGACGGCGGCCAGCTGATCGAGCTGCCGATCACCCTGGACCTGCCGCTGCCGCCCATCGGTGCATTGACGCCCCACAGCGGCGGCCCGGCCGGCCTGGCCCCCGTGCTGCAGGTGCTGAGGGAGGTTGCGCCGATGAGGCCGCAGGCCCCGGGCGCGCCGGCAGCCTAGTGCCCCGTCGGGCTCACCACTGGCCGAAGAACACGCCCGCGGCCTTGTGGTTGTCGGTGCCACGCTCCACCTGGGCCGGTGTGACCGTGGTGCGGCGCTTGCGCGCGGCCAGCCAGGCCAGCAGCTGGTTGCGGAACTGCTGGCGCAGGCCTTCGGTGGCCGCTGCGCGTCCCAGGTCCACGAACTGGTCGGGATCGGCCTGCAGGTCGTACAGCTGCTCGGGCAGGGCCAGGTGGTAGACATAGCGCCAGCGCTCGGTGCGCAGGCTCCAGGCGTAGCACTGATCCACCGCCAGGCCCAGCCGCCGCCGTGCCGCCTTGTAGCTGAAGTCCAGCTCGCTGACCGTGGTGTCGCGCCAGGCCAGGGCCTGGCCCGGCATGCCGCGGGTCAGCGGCAGGAGGCTGCGGCCTTCGACGCGCTGCGTGGGGATGTCCAGGCCCAGCGCGTCCAGCACCGTGGGCACCAGGTCCACGCCTTCGACGAAGCGCGCATCGGTGTGGCCGCGCGTGGCATCGGCCGCCGGCGACGGGTCGACCACGATGAAGGGCACGCGCTGCACCGTGTCGTAGAACAGCTCCTTCTCGCCCAGCCAGTGGTCGCCCAGGAAGTCGCCATGGTCGGCGCAGAACACGATCAGCGTGTCCTTGAAGCGCCCCTGCTGCTCCAGCGCATTGAACAGCCGGCCCAGGTGGTGGTCGAGCTGCTCGATCAGGCCCTGGTAGGCCGGCCGCACGATGCGCACGCAGTCGTCGCGGCTGAAGCTCTGGCTTTCTTCGCTCTGGCGGTAGGCGGCCAACAGCGGATGGGCGTCGATCTTCTCGGCCTCGTTGCGCCGCACCGGCAGGCACTGGTCTGCCGTGTATCTTGCGTGATAGGGTGCCGGCGCCATGTAGGGCCAGTGCGGCTTCACATAGCTCAGGTGCAGCACCCAGGGCTCATCGCCCATGCGCCGGATGTAGGCCAGCGCCTGGTCGGTCATGTAGGCGGTTTCGGAGTGTTCCTCGCGCACCCGCGCCGGCAGGTGCACATGGCGCATGTGCCAGCCGCTGACCACCTGGCCGTCGGCATCCACGGCCGAGATCACATGCTCGCTCCAGGGGTCGGCGCCGCCGTAGCCGTGGGCGCGCAGAAAGGCCGGGTAGCCGCTCTCGTCGCCCGGCGTGTGGTGGCCATCGTAGCGGTCGATCTCCTCGAAGCCGCCGCGGGTGATCAGCGTGTGCAGCTCGCTGCCGCCTTCGAGCTGCAGCCGGGCGATGCCGGCATGGTCGGGCATCACATGGGTCTTGCCGGCCAGGGCCAGGTGCTGTGCGTGGCCGCGCAGCATCTCGCCCAGCGTCACCTCGCCCACCGACAGCGGCACGCGGTTCCAGGTGGCGCCATGGCTGCTGGGGTAGCGGCCGGTGTAGTAGCTCATGCGGCTGGGGCCGCACACGCCGCTGTTCACATAGGCCTGGGTGAAGCGCACGCCGCGCTGCGCCAGCGCATCCAGGTGGGGCGTGCGCAGGTAGGGGTGGCCGGCGCAGGCCAGGTGGTCCCAGCGCAGCTGGTCGGCCATGATGAACAGCACATTCATGGTCGGCGCTCCGGCTCAGTCCGCGGGCTTGTAGCCGCTGTCGCGGATGGGGCCGCCCCAGCGGTCGTAGTCGGCCTTCATGATCGCGCCCAGACGGGCCGGGCCGTGGCCGGTGGGCTCCAGGCCCATGTCGACCAGGCGCTTGTGGATGGCCGGGTCGTTGACCGCGGCCGCCGCGGCCTTGGCCAGGCGTTCGATCGTGGCCGGCGGCGTGCCGGCCGGTGCAAACAGCGCATACCAGGGCTGGGCCACCAGGTCATGGCCCAGCTGGCGGAAGGTGGGCACATCGGGAAAGCCGGGGTCGCGCTGCTCGCCGGCCACGGCCAGCAGGCGTGCCTTGCCGGCGGCCACCAGCGGCTTGATGTCGGCCACCACGGTGGAGGCGGCCGCCACCTCGCCGGCGGCCAGGGCCTGCATGGCCGGCGCCGTGCCCTTGTAGGGCACATGGGTCAGCGTGATGCCGGCGGCACGGGCAAACATCACGCCGAAGAAATGCGGAATGCTGCCCGCGGCGGCCGAGGCGTAGAAGCCGTTCTTGCCGGTGTCGGCCTTCACCCAGGCCACATAGTCGGCCAGGGTCTTGACCGGCGCGGCACTTTGCACCGCCAGGCCGACCTGGAAGTTGCTGAGGTGGGCCACCGGCACGAAGTCCTTGAACGGGTCGTAGCGCAGCTGGCCGGCATAGGAGTGCGGAAAGATCGACATCGTGGCCACCGGCGTCATCAGCAGGGTGTTGCCATCGGCCGGCGCGCCCTTGACGAACTCGTTGGCCAGCCGTCCGGCGGCGCCGGCCTTGTTGTCCACCACCACCGGCACCTTGAGCGTGCGGCCCATGTGCTCGGCCACCACGCGGGTCAGGGTGTCGCTGGTGGCGCCGGGCGGGTAGCCGACCACGATCTTCAGCGGCGCGCCGTCCTGGGCCTGCACTGGAAGGCCGGGCAGGGCCAGCAGCAGGGCCGCGCCGGCCAGCAGCAGGCGGCGCGGCGGCCGTGGCGGGGTTGGAGCGGGCATGGCGCGGGGCAGAGGCTGGGTCATGGGGGGCGTCTCCGGAGGACTGTTGTGGGCCGTGCGGCTAATCTACGCGCCGCCCCGTTGATTGATGAAAACAACCATCCCTGGGAATGACCCTGAGGCTGCGCCAACCCGGATCGCTGACCGACCTGCTGAACTACCGGCTGGCGCGGCTGTTTGCGCTGGGCGGCGCCCCGGTGATCCGCCTGCTGGAGGGCCGCTACGGCATTGCCCGCCGCGAATGGCGGCTGCTGGCCACGCTGGCCGTGCATGGTGCCTTGTCGCCTTCGGCGCTGGCCGAGCAGATGCAGCTGGACCGGCCGCGCACCTCGCGTGCGCTGGCCAGCGTGCTCGCCAAGGGCCTGGTGGCCCGGGTGGCCACGCCGGGCGATGCGCGCCGCGCCACCATCCGTCTCACCGAGGCCGGGCAGCGCCTGCACGACCGCGTGTTTCCCGAGGTGGCCGCCATCAATGCCCGGCTGGTGGAGGCGCTGGACGATGCCGCGGTGCGGGCGCTGGACGATGCCCTGACGAGGCTGACCGAACAGGCCGAGCAGCTCAACCAGACGGTGGTGCAGGACGTGCGTTCCGACCGGCATGCCGGCGGCCGGCGCGGCCGGACCCCGCTGGGCTGATCCAGGCGCTCCATGCGGAGGTCGGGCTGCTGGATATTCAACAAGTTGGTTGACTGATGCCGGCGCCGCACCTATATTCAACTTCATGGTTGAATTACAGGAAACCCAGCTCAGCGCCGTGTTCCATGCGCTGGGCGATCCGACCCGGCGTCGCATGCTCGGCCTGCTGGCCGAGGGCGAGCGCACGGTCGGTCAGCTGGCCGAGCCCTTTGAGATGTCGCTGGCGGCGGCGTCCAAGCACATCAAGGCGCTCGAGAACGCGGGCCTGATCCGGCGCGAGGTGGACGGTCGCACCCACCTGTGCCACCTGGACGCCGGCCCGATGGCCGCGGCCGACGCCTGGCTGGCCCGCTACCAACGGTTCTGGCAGGTGCGCCTGGACCGGCTGGAAGAGCTGCTGCAGCGCGACAGCGCTGCGCAGGCCGGGGCGATGCACGCCAAGGCCAACGAGGGCACGCCCGCAGCGCGGTGCCCGAAGTCACCCACCCCGAAGAAGCGGAGTCCACGATGACCGACACGCAGTTCAACCACCGGCACGGCATGCTCACGCCGGAGAAGTCCTTGCGCCTGCAGCGCCGGCTGCCTGGCCCCATCGAGCGCGTCTGGGCCTACCTGAGCGACAGCGACCTGCGCCGCCAGTGGCTGGCCAGCGGCGAGCTGCCGCAGCAGCCGGGCGCGTGCTTCGAGCTGGTGTGGCGCAACGACGAGCTGTCGGCCTCGCCCGACGAGCGTCCCGAGGGCTTTTCCGCCGAATCCCGGGCGACCTGCCAGCTGATCGAGCTTGAGGCGCCCCGGCGCCTGCGCTACATCTGGCCCGGCGTGGGCGAGGTGAGCATCGAGCTCGAACCGCAGGGCGCCGACGTGCTGCTGACCCTGACCCACCGCCAGCTGGCCGGTGAGCGGCTGATCCTCAACGTCAGCGCCGGCTGGCACGCGCACCTGGCCCTGCTGGTGGCGCGCCTGGAGGGCCAGACGCCGCCGTCGCTGTGGGCCTTGTGGAAGACGCTGCGCGCCGAGTACGAGCAGCTGTCCTGCCCGGCCTAGCCAGCAAGTGGAGCGGCTCAACCGGAGGGCCGCAAGGCCTGCCGGGCCGCCGCCACCACGGCATCGGACAACCCGCCGAGCAGCGTCGAGGCCATCCTGGCGTGCTGCCAGTACAGCGCCACCTCCAGCCAGCGGCCGGCCTGCAGCTCCACCAGGCTGCCGCGGGCCAGGTGCTCGTGCACCAGGGCCTCGGGATGCATGGCCCAGCCCATGCCACCGAGCGCCGCTGCCGCAAACGCCTGGGGCGACGGCAGGCAATGGCGCGGCATCTGGACGCTGTGCCCGCATTGCCGCTCCACCCACCGCTGCTGCAACTGGTCCTTGTGGTTGAACACCAGGCTCGGCGCATGCGCCAGGCTTTCGGCATGCACGCCGCCGGCAAAGTGCCGGGCCACAAACGACGGGCTGGCCGCCGCCACATAGCGCATGGCGCCCAGGGCGACGCTGTTGCAGCCGGCCGCGGCCTGCGCCGATGCCGTCACCGCGGCCAGCACCTCGCCGCTGCGCAACCACTGCGCCGTGTGGCCTTCATCGTCCACCGTCACCTGCAGCAAGGCGGGCGCCTGGGCGGCGAAGGCCACCATGGCCGGCATGAACCAGGTCGCCAGGCTGTCGGCATTGACCGCCACCGGCACGCTGACCCGGGCCAGCCCGTCCTGCGCCGCGGCCGGCAGGTCGGCCTGGAGGTCGTGCTCCAGCAGGCGCACCTGGTCCACGTGGCGGCACAGGCGGCGCCCGGTCTCGGTGGCTTCGCAAGGCTGGCTGCGAGTCACCAGGGCACAGCCCACGCGCTCTTCCAGCAGGCGGATGCGCTGCGAAACGGCCGAGGGCGTGACATGCAGGGCCCGGGCGGCGCGCTCGAAGCTGCCTTCGCGCACCACGGCCGCCAGCGCGAACATCGAGGGATAGTCCAGCACGGTTCAGAAAATCTAATGCTGATGAAACAAATGCAGTTTGTCTAAACCATGGCGGGCTGGCAAGCTGTGGCCATGCATTCCTGGTCTTCCCCGGCTTTGATCTGGCAGGTCTTCATCCACGGGCTGATGCTGGGCTTCGGCTTGATCGTGGCCATCGGCGCCCAGAACGCCTTCGTCCTGCGCCAGGGGCTGCGGCAGCAGCATGTGGGCAGCGTGGTGCTGTTCTGCGCGCTGGCCGATGCCGTGCTGATCCTGGCGGGCGTGTTCGGCATGGCCCAGGCCCTGGCGGATCGGCCGCAATGGGCCCGTGCCATGGCCCTGGCCGGGGCGCTGTTCCTGCTCTGGTACGGCTGCAAGGCCCTGTGGCGCATGCGCCGGCCGGCAACACTGACCGCGGCCGGCGGCGCCGGCCTGGCGCGCGGCGCCGCCGTGGCGCAGGCTGCGGCGTTCACGCTGCTCAATCCGCATGTCTACCTGGACACGGTGGTGCTGGTGGGCAGCATGGGCGCACAGCAGCCGCCGCCGCTGCAGGGCTGGTTTGCGGCCGGGGCCGCCATGGCCAGTGCCCTCTGGTTCAGCGCGCTGGGCTTCGGCGCCCGCTGGCTGGCGCCCTGGTTCGCCCATCCCAGGGCCTGGCAGGTGCTGGATGGACTGATCGGCCTGACGATGTGGCTGATGTCGTCCTGGATGTTCCACCATGCCTTCACGGGGCACTGAGCAGATCGATGTACACACCGGCCTACCACGCGCTCACCGACCTCGGGCAGATGCATGCGCACATCGACGACTTTGCGCTGGGCGCCTGGGTCTGCACCACCGAGGGCGGGCTCGTCGCCAACCACATCCCCTTTGTGCTGGACCGCCAGCAGGGTGCCCACGGGCGCCTGCTCGGCCATGTGGCCCGCGCCAACCCGGTCTGGCAGTCGCTGGCGCAGGGCGCACCGTCGGTGGTGATGTTCATGGGGCCGCAGGCCTACATCACGCCGTCCTGGTATCCGGGCAAGCAGCGGCACGGCCAGGTGGTGCCCACCTGGAACTACGTCACCGTGCATGCCCATGGCATGGCCCGCGCGATGCAGAGCCCGGACTGGATCCGCGATCTGCTCGAGCGCCTGACCGATGCGCAGGAGTCCCGGCGCGCCGCGGCGTGGCGGCTTTCCGATGCACCGGCCGGCTACATCGAGAAGATGCTGGGGGCCGTGGTCGGCATCGAGATCACGATCGAGCGGCTGGAAGGCCGGCTCAAGCTCAGCCAGGACGAGCACCGCGAGGACAGGCTGGGCACGGTGGAGGGATTGATGCAACTGCCCGATGCCGGGGCCCAGGCGCTGGCCGCACGCGTGCTTGGGGCCTTGCGGTCCGAAGAGGACGATCTCAGCCCGACAGCGCGCCCGGCAGCGTGACCGGCTAGCCGGCCGGACGGACCGCCGCCACGGTCGTCGCCACTGCCGGCTGGGCTGCCGCGGGCAGGCAGCCCAGGCCCTGCAGCGTGGCCAGCACGGCCAGGTCCAGCGGCGTGTGCGGCTCATGGCCCAGCGTGGCCAGCAGGCGGCGGTTGTCCAGGCGCACCGGTGTGCGCCACAGGTAGCGCATCTCCAGCAGCTCGCGCAGCGTGGTCACGAAAGGGGAGGCCAGCCGCAGCAGCGGCCACGGGAAGCCGTGCACGCGTGGCAGCCCGCCGCCCTGGGCCTGCACCACGCGCTGGATGGCCTGGACCATCTGCCGTCCGTCGGCATCCCAGTGACCGCCCAGGTGGAAGCTGGCAAAGGCTGGCAGCTGCTCGCGCCGCTGCAACAGTTCGAGCAGGGTGCGGGCCACGTCGGGCAGATAGGCCCACTGGTGGCCGACGCCGGCCGTGGCCGGGTTCAGGATGCGGCGCACCGGACGGCCCGGCTGCACAAGGCCCTGGGCAAACCAGCTGTTGCCGCAGCGCGGGCCGAAAAAGTCGCCGGCCCGCAGGATCAGCACACGGCAGCGGCGGCCGTCCTGCCCCGGCGCCCCGGCGACGGCCTCGGTGGCCTGGCGCAGCCGCTGTTCCATGGCCACGCGGATCGCACCCTTGCGCGTGACCGGATGCTGGGGCGAGTCTTCGTGCAGCAGTGGAAAGGCGTCGGGTCCGTGGTTGTACAGCGTGCCGGGCAACACCAGGGTCGCGCCGCCGGCACGGGCCGCGGCGATGCTGTTGTCGATCATCGGCAGCACCAGCTCGGCCCAGCGCCGATAGCCGGGCGGGTTGACCGCATGCACGATGACCGTACAGCCCCGGGCCGCGGCCAGCACGTCGTCGCGGCACATGGCGTCGCCGCGCAGCCATTGCAGGCCGCCACGCTGCTCGCTGTGCGGCTCGTCGGCGGGTGGCGTGCCGCGGGTCAGCGCCCGCACCCGCCAGCCCGCGTCGCGCATCTGCCGGGCCAGCTCGCCGCCGATGCCGCCGGTGGCGCCCAGCACCAGGGCGGTTTGTCGAAGGTCTTGGTCGCTCACATCAGACTCCAGAAGGGGTGGGATGGCGGCATTCTGGGCAGCCGGGTCACAAAACGAAATTGCCGAACATCGGTGAGCGGCTATACATTCGTGAATGGTTCAAGGTGTGGGTTGGGAGCACTACCGCAGCCTGCTGGCGGTGCTGGAGCAGGGTTCGCTGTCGGGGGCGGCACGCATGCTGGGCATCACCCAGCCCACCGTAGGCCGCCATGTGACGGCGCTGGAAGCGGCCTTTGGCCAGGCCTTGTTCACGCGTTCGCAGACCGGTCTGCAGCCCACCGAGCTGGCGCAGTCGCTGCAGGTGCATGCCCAGGCCATGCAGCGCACCGCGGCGGCGCTGGAGCGAGCGGCCAGCGGTGGGGCGCGCACCACGGCCGGCACGGTGCGCATCACCGCCAGCGAGGTGGTGGCGGTGGAGGTGCTGCCGCCCATCTTGGCGCGGCTGCAGCGCAGCCACCCGGGCCTGAGCATCGAGCTGGTGGCCAGCAACCAGGTGCAGGACCTGTTGCATCGCGAGGCCGACATCGCCGTGCGCATGACCGCCCCGCAGCAGGACCAGCTGGTCGCACAGCGCGTGGGCCGCATCGAGCTGGGCCTGCATGGCCGTGCCGACTATCTGCGCCGCCACGGCATGCCGGGCACGCTGGCCGACCTGGCCGCGCATGTGCTGATCGGCCACGACACCGAAACGCCCTTTGTGCGCCAGGCGCTGCGCCAGCTGCCGTCCTGGCGCCGCGCGGACCTGGGCTGGCGCTGTGACAGCGATCTGGCCCAGCTGGCGCTGATCCGCGCCGGGGCCGGCCTGGGCATCTGCCAATGTGTGCTGGCGCAGCGCGATGCGCGGCTGCAGCGGGTGCTGGCCGACGATGTGGCCCTGCATCTGGACACCTGGGTGACCATGCATGCCGACCTGCGTGGCAATGCGCGCTGCCGGGTGGCTTTCGATGCCCTGGTGCAGGGCCTGCAGGCCCTGCTGGCCGAGCCGGGCTGATGTGCGACCGATGTCCGGCCAATGCCGGTGGTGATCGGCGCACAAAGCAAAAAGGCCGTTGCTTGCGCAACGGCCTTTGCTTCATCTGGTGCCCAGGAGAGGACTCGAACCTCCACGCCTCTCAGCGCTAGTACCTGAAACTAGTGCGTCTACCAATTCCGCCACCTGGGCAGGTGTTCTCAACGAACGTCGTGCTGTGTTTTGCACTGCACGAAGCCCGCGACTGTAGCACGAAATTCTGGCTTCGCAAGCAAATCAGTCGAAAGGGTAGTGCACGCCAACGCTGCGCCGGGCCTGGTCCAGCCATTGCGCCAGCGCCAGCGATTCGCCCAAGGGCATGGCCGGGCACTCGCCCAGGCCGGCGCGTATGCAGCGCACGGCCTCGCGGATCTGGTACTCGAAGCCGTTGATCTCGAACGGGCGCTCCAGATGCTCGTCGGGTAGGCCGCTGTCGTGGGGGCGGCGCAGCGTGGCCTGGGTCGCGCCCCAGAACGGGCTGTGGATGCTGAGGTTGCCGCGCGCGCCCAGGATGTGCACGGCGTTTTCGCCCACCAGGTCCAGGCCGCAGACGAACTGCGCCGTGGCCCCGCCTTCGAAGGCCAGCAGGGCGCTGACGCGCAGGTCCACGCCGTTGGGCGCCAGCAGGCCCGTCACATGGCTGTGGCTGAGCGCCGGCGCCTGGCCGGGCGCCGGCTCCAGCGCCCAGCGCGCGGCCGTCAGCGTGTAGACGCCGATGTCCAGCAGGGCGCCGCCGGCGGCGGCCGGGTCCCACAGCCGGCTGCCGGGATCGTAGGCCGGCGTGAAGCCGAAGCTGGCCTGCACCGCGCGCACCGGGCCGATGCCCTGCTCCGCGTCGGCCAGCCAGGGCCGCATGGCCTCGTACAGCGGCAGGAAGCGGGTCCACATGGCCTCCATCAGGAACACGCGGCGCTGCCGCGCCAGCGCCACCACCCGCTCGGCCTGGGCGGCGCTGGCCACCATCGACTTCTCGCACAGCACCGGCTTGCCGGCGTGCAGGCAGGCTTCGATCAGCTCGGCATGCTGGCCGTGCGGCGTGGCGATGTAGATGCCGTCCACGGCTGGATCGGCCAGCAGCGCGGCCAGGTCGCAGCCATGCGTGGGCGCGGGCCGGCCGTCGCGGGTCCATTGCGCGGCGAAGGCCGCGGCACGGCCTGCATCACGTCCCTGCACATGGGCCAGGTGCATGCCCGGCGAGCGCTGCACCGCGTCGGCGAACTTGTGGGCGATGCGGCCGGGGCCGATCAGGGCCCATGCAAAAGAGGTCATCGGTGGGCGCCGGCGGGTGGCGGCAGGGGGCTGGATGGTGCGCCGATGTTCGCACCGCAGGGGCGATCGGCGTTTCCTTGTTAAATCAGTTAAAAGTGCAAATATTGCATTTGAGGCAAATCAAATCAAGGGTGAAATGGGCCTCAGGTGTGGGTTGGATCTGTCGAAGCACCCGTTGCCACCGGCCCGTGGCAAGCGTTCGTCCCTCAACGAGATGTCTTCATGAAGCTCAACCTGCCAGTCACCCAGCGCGAAGTCGACTATCCCGCGGCCCGGCCTCTGGTCTCGGTCACCGATGCCCAGGGCCGCATCACCCATTGCAACAAGGCCTTTGTGCAGGTCAGCGGCTTCGACTACGACGAGCTGCTGGGCCAGCCGCACCACCTGGTGCGCCATCCGGACATGCCGCCGGAGGCCTTCAAGGACATGTGGTCCACCATCGGCCGCGGCCGCCCCTGGACCGGCATCGTCAAGAACCGCTGCAAGAACGGCGACCACTACTGGGTGCAGGCCAATGTCACGCCGGTGATGAGCGCCGGCAAGCCGGTGGGCTACATGTCGGTGCGCATCAAGCCCACGCGCGAGCAGGTGCAGCAGGCCGAGGCCTTGTATGCGCAGATCAAGGCCGAGCGCGAAAGCGGCCGGCAGACGCTGAGGCTGCATGCCGGTGGCGTGCGCCGCAACGGCTGGCGCGATCTGCCGAACCGCTACTTCCGGCTGTCGATGAGCGCGCGCTTCGGCCTGGCCTTGTCACTGACGCTGGCGGCGGCCGTGCTGCCGTCGCTGCTGGGCTGGCATGTGGCCGCCCAGCTGGGCCTGGCCGGGGCGGCCGGCCTGGGCCTGCTGGCCTGGTTCCGCGGCGTCATCGCGGCCAAGCTGGACGAGTGCACCGAGCTGGCCCAGCAGATCGCCGGCTGCAACCTGGCCGGCCGCGTCGACTACGACATGCGCCATCCGCTGGGGCCGCTGACCCGCTACATCTGGCTGACCAATCTGAACATGCACGCCATCGTCGACGACGTGCGCCACGAGGTGGCCGAGATCCGCTCGGCGGCGCAGGAGGTGGCACAGGGCAGCCACGACCTGTCCGGCCGCACCGAGGAGCAGTCGGCCAGCGTGCAGATGACGGCCTCGGCGCTGGAGCAGATCAGCACCGCCGCCAGCCACACCGCCGACACCGCGCGCCTGGCCGGCCAGGAGAGCGAAGCCGCCCAGGCCACGGCGCGGCGCGGCGGCCAGGCGGTGGCGGGCCTGGCGACCACCATGGCCGACATCGAGCAGGCCACCCGGCGTGTGCAGGAGGTCAACCAGGTCATCGAGGACATCGCCTTCCAGACCAACATCCTGGCGCTGAATGCGGCGGTGGAGGCGGCACGGGCCGGCGAGCAGGGCAAGGGCTTCGGCGTGGTGGCGTCCGAGGTGCGCGCCCTGGCCCGGCGGGCGGCCGAGTCGGCCCGCGAGATCCGGGCCCTGGTGGGCAGCTCGGTCGAGCATGTGGAGCGTGGCGGTGTGCGCATGCAGCAGACCGGCACGGTGATCGACGACGTGCTGCGCTCGGTCGAGCGCATGGGCTCGATGGTGCGCGACATCAGCCGCGTGTCCGGCGAGCAATGCACCGGCATCGTCGGCGTCAGCGAGGCCATGACGCAGATCGATCAGGCGACCCAGCAGAACGCGGCCCTGTCCGAGCAGGCGGCGGCCGCCTGCCGGACCATGCAGCAGCGCGCCGATACGCTGACCCGGGCGGTGGAGATCTTCGACAAGCACCCGGCCTGAGCCGGGGCGCCGCGTCAGCAGCGGCCCGAGCGCCGGCTGCGCGGGTTGAGCTTGTCCAGCTCGGCGATCTGCTGCTTGAGCAGCAGCAGCAGCGAGCGCGCATGCTCCACCGGCAGGCGCAAACAGGTGCTGGGCTCGGCATCGTCGCGGGCCTGGCGTGGCAGCACCAGGGCGTCGATGCCGACCTCGATCAGGCCCTTGTCGTGCCTCAGCGACTTCAGGCGCTGCACTTCGATGTCATAGGTCTTCACGCACTCTCTCCGGCGTTGTGGTCATGGGCCGATTGTCCGGCGCGCGCGGTCGGCGCCACGCCCAGGCCGGCCTTGACCGCCCGCAGCATGGCGTCGGAGCGCTGCGGATCGGTGGCCACGCGCGACAGCAGCAGGCCGCCGACCAGGGCGCTGACCGCAAACACCGCCTGCTCGTCGCTGCCGTCCCGTGCCGCGGCCACGCGGGCGATCAGGCTTTCGATGTGGGCCTGCATGACCTCGCGCGAGCGCTCGTCGGCCCGCGCCACGTCCGACGCCAGCGCGGCGATGGCGCAGCCGCCCTTGCGCGAGTCGCGGTGGCTGCGGCTCAGGTAGCCACGCACAAAGGCCTGGAAATCCAGGGCCTGGTCCGATGACAGGCCGGACGCCTTGCGCGAGGCGGCCCGCCCATCTTCCAGCGCCCGTTCCAGGGCCTGGGCCAGCAGCTCGGAGCGCGACTCGAAGTGGCCGTAGAAGCCGCCATGCGTCAGGTCCACGCTGCGCATCAGCGGGCCCACGGCGATCGATTCCAGCCCGCTGTCGCGGATCTGCGCCGCCGCCTGCTGCAGGATGCGCTCGCGGTTGCGCGCCTTGTCGGCCTGCGAATGGCCCATGTCCGTGCTCCAGGCTGGGATGTGTGCGGCGATTGTAGAAACCGGCATCTGCATGATGGCTGTCATGCAGATGACAGCGCGACGGGCGGGCATGCCGTCCACTGGGCCGCATGAGCCAGACCTTGCATCCCTTCGACCAGGCCATCGCGCTGCAGGCGCTGGGCGAGCACCGCTTCCAGGGCCGGCCCGATCCGGAATACGCCAACATGGTGGGCCCGTTCGGCGGCATCACCGCGGCCACGCTGCTGCAGGCCGTGCTGCAGCATCCGCAGCGCCAGGGCGATCCGGTGGCGCTGACGGTCAACTACGCAGGGGCCATTGCCGACCAGCCGTTCGAGATCGAGGCCCGGCCGCTGCGCACCAACCGTTCCACCCAGCACTGGCAGCTGCTGCTGCTGCAGGACGGCGAGGTGGCCACCAGCGCCAGCGCGGTGCTGGCCTCGCGCCGCGCCACCTGGGGCGTCACCGACCTGCAGCCGCCGCAGGCGCCGCCGGCCGCCGAGGTGCCGGCGCGGCCGCACGGCGCCGGCGTGGCCTGGACCGGCCACTACGACCTGCGCTTCGTGCAAGGTGACCTCAACGACCGCCACACGCCCACCGAGCAGCGCGACGGCCTGAGCCTGCTGTGGATACGCGACCAGCCGCCGCGGCCGCTGGACTTTGCCGCGCTGGCCTCGATCTGCGACGCCTTCTTCCCGCGCATCATGGTGCGGCGGCCGCAGCGCGTGCCGGCCGGCTCGGTGTCCATCACCACGCACTTCCATGCCGATGGCGCCGGCCTGGCGGCCCAGGGCACCCGCCATCTGCTGGGGCGGGCGCGGGCCGCGCACTTCGGACTGGGCTTCCACGACCAGTCGGCCGAGGTCTGGGGCGACGACGGCAGCCTGCTGGCCACCAGCCACCAGATCGTCTACTACAAGGAGTGATGGGCGTGGCCGGCACTGCAACCTCGCCCTCGCCCTCACCCGAGGTGCGGCGCCTGCTGACGGCGCCGATCCTGCCCACGCTGCTGGGCCTGGCCGCGCCCAGCGTGCTGGCCATGGTCATGCAGGTGGCGGTGGGCATTGCCGAGACGGTCTACATCGGCCGCCTGGGCGCCACGCCGCTGGCGGCCATGGCCTTGGTGTTCCCGTTCGTGATGCTGGCCCAGCAGCTGTCGGCCGGGGCCATGGGCGGCGGCGTGTCGTCGGCGGTGAGCCGGGCGCTGGGCGCCGGCGACCTGGCCCGGGCCCAGACGCTGGCCCTGCATGCGCTGGCCATCGGCGGCCTGCTGGGCGCGCTGTTCACCGCGCTGATGCTGGCCGCCGGGCCGCTGTTCTACCGCTGGCTGGGCGGCCGTGGCGAGGTGCTGCAGCAGGCGGTGGACTTCGCCGCGCTGCTGTTTCCCGGCGCGCTGCTGATCTGGCTGAACAACACCCTGGCCTCGGTGCTGCGCGGCAGCGGCAATATGCGCGTGCCCTCGGCGGCCATCCTGGCCGCCTCGCTGCTGCAGATCGTGCTGGGCGGCGTGCTGGCGCTCGGCGCCGGACCGGTGCCCTCGCTGGGCATGGCCGGCGTGGCCATCGCCTTCCTGGTGGCCAACGGCGCCTGCGTGGCTTTTTTCGGCTGGTATCTGGCCAGTGGCCAGGGCCGGCTGCGCCTGCAGTGGCAGGGCGTGAGCTGGCGGCGCGAGATGTTCGGCGACATCCTGCGCGTGGGCGCGGTGTCGATGATCTCGCCGTTCCAGTCGGTGGGCTCGGTGCTGCTGCTGACCGGCTTCGTCGCCCGCCTGGGTGAGCTGCCGCTGGCGGGTTATGCCATCGGCCAGCGGCTGGAGTTCCTGCTGATCCCGATCTCGTTCGGCATCGGCGTGGCCGCGCTGCCGATGGTCGGCATGGCCATGGGCGCCGGCGACGTGGCGCGGGCGCGCCGCGTGGCCTGGACCGCTGGCGCCACCTCGGCCGTCAACCTGGGCCTGATCGGCCTGCTGGTGGCGCTGGCGCCGGATTTGTGGGCCGGCCTGTTCAGCCGCGACGAGGCGGTGCTGGCGCCGGCGCGCCAGTTCCTGCAGATCGCCGGCCCGGCGTTCCCGCTGTTCGGCCTGGGGCTGACGCTGTACTTCGCCTCGCAGGGTGCCGGCCGGGTGCTGGGCCCGGTGCTGGCCGGCACGCTGCGCCTGGCCGTGGTGGCGGTGCTGGGCAGCTGGCTGGTGGCGCGGCCCGAGCTCGGCGCGGCGCCGCTGTTCGGCCTGGTGGCCGCGGCGATGGCGGTGTATGGCCTGGGCACGGCCGCGGCGGTGTGGTTCACGCCCTGGGGCCGCGGCCGCTGAGGGGTGTTGAGGGGCCGTCGGGTCAGGTGGCCAGCGCGCGCGCAATGCGGTTCTTCGGCACCCTGGCCTTGGGCACCGGAAAGTCGAACCAGGCGCGCACATCGGCATCCAGGCCGATGCCGTGCATGAAGTTGTAGATCGCCTTGCGCAGGCCCACGCCCAGGGCGCCATGGTCGACGCCGGTGGGGTCGATGAAGCCCACGTCGTTGCGCGCGAAGTTGCGGCCGGGCGTATCGGGCAGCGCTTGCAGGCTCACGCCATAGGCCGCCGGGTCCAGGCCCACCGGCGAATGCACGGTGCAGGCAAAGCGGTGGAAGAAGCCGCTTTGCAGGCAGCCCTCGGCAAACAGCTGGCGCACGGTTTCCAGCGCATCCACCGTGTCCTGCACGGTCTGCGTGGGAAAGCCGTACATCAGATAGGCGTGTACCAGGATGCCGGCATCGCTGAAGGCCTTGGTGACGCGGGCCACCTGCTCCACCGTCACGCCCTTGGCCATCAGCTGCAGCAAGCGGTCGCTGGCCACTTCCAGGCCGCCGGTGACGGCGATGCAGCCGCTGTCGGCCAGCTGCTGGCACAGCTGCGGCGTGAAGCTCTTCTCGAAGCGGATGTTGCCCCACCAGCTGATGGCCGTGCCACGCTTGTGCAGCTCGGCGGCCAGCGCGCGCAGGCTCTTGGGCGGCGCGGCCTCGTCGACGAAGTGGAAGCCGGTCTGGCCGGTTTCGGCGACGATGGCCTCGATCTGGTCGGCCAGGCGCTCGGCGCCGGCCGCCTCGTAGCGGCCGATGTAATCGAGGCCCACGTCGCAGAAGCTGCACTTCTTCCAGTAGCAGCCATGGGCCACGGTGAGCTTGTTCCAGCGTCCGTCGCTCCACAGCCGGTGCATGGGGTTGAGCATGTCCAGCAGCGACAGATAGCGGTCCAGCGGCAGGCCGTCCCAGGTGGGCGTGCCGGTCTGCTCGAACGGGATGTCGGGCTCGGGCCAGTTGACGTAGTGCACGCGGCCATCGTCGCCACGCCGGAAGCTGCGCACCAGGCGCTGCGGCCCGCGCTGGCCGGCCAGGTGCTCCAGCAGGGCCAGCAACGGGCGCTCGCCGGCGTCCAGGGTCACGTAGTCGACGAAGTCGAACAGGCGCGGCTCGTCCAGGTCGCGCAGCTCGGTGTTGACGTAGCCGCCGCCCAGCACCACCGTGGTGTCCGGCGCCTCGGCCTTGACCGTCTGCGCGATGCGCAGCGCCGCATACACCGCGCCCGGGAACGGCACGCTGAGCAGCAGCACCTGCGGCCGGTGGCGGGCCAGGGCCTCGCGTGTCAGGCGCTGCAGCTGGCGGTCGACCAGGCTGGGCGGCGCGGCCAGGGCCTGGGCCAGCGGGTCGAACGTGGGCTGGCTCTGCGCCAGGCTCTCGGCATAGCGCACGAACTCGAAGCGTGGGTCGGCGCCATCGCGGATGACGTCGGCGATGTCGTTCAGGTACAGCGTGGCCAGGTGCTTGGCGCGGTCGCTCTGGCCCAGCGCGCCAAAGGCCCAGGCCAGCGGGTCGCCGCCCTCGGGGTCGTCGGGGTCCTCGTAGGCCGCCAGGCTGGCAAAGCGCTCGCCCTCGGGCAGGAAGCTGCGGCCGGCGATGCGGTGGGCCAGCGAGCCATCGCGGCCCTGCAGAAAGGCCATGGCCGGGGCGATGGTGGCCAGGTAGCGCTCGAACTGCGCGTCGAAGGCCTGCACCCGCGGCGTGCGGCGCTGGGCCGGCAGGCGGCCGATCTCGTCGCGCAGCGCCAGCAGGCCCTCGCGCGACAGCAGGGCCAGGGCCAGGTCCAGCGCCAGGTCCTGCTGGCTGGCGTCCACGCCACGCGAGCGCAGAAAGCCGGTCAGGTAGGCGGTGGACGGGTAGGGCGTGTTCAGCTGGGTCATCGGCGCGATGACCGACAGCACGCGGGGCAGGGTGTTCATCGGGTGCCGATTGTCGCCAGTCGCGGCCGGTGACGCGAAAATGGCTTGATCCCGCTCAAGGCGCAGGCGGTGGTGGCCGCGCTTCAATGTTGTTTCTTCCCAGACCCTTGCCCGTCATCAAGCCCTACATGCCCTCCACAGACCTGCGGCGCTGGACCGCCACGGTATGGCGCCAGTCGCTGCTGACGGCGGCCGCCTGGGCGCTGTTCGGCCTGGCCTGGATCCTGGTGTCCGATGCCCTGGTCGATGCCGTCTCGCAGGACCACGACTGGCTGCGGGCGGCGCAGCGCTGGAAGGGCCTGGCCTTCGTCGCGCTGAGCACGCTGCTGCTGGTGGGCCTGGTGCGCGCCGGCCAGCGCCGCCTGCTGGCCACGGTGCAGCGCGGCGAGCAGCTGGCGCGCCAGGCGCTGGAACGCCAGGAGGCGCAGTTCCGCCAGCTGCACCAGAGCCTGGGCGAGGTGCTGTGGCTGGCCAGCCCCGACGGCCGCACGCTGCACTACATCAGCCCCGGCTTCGAGCGCCTGTACGGCCGGCCGGCCGCCGACATCGAGCGTGATCCCGCGCTGTGGGCGCAGTGCGTGCACCGTGCCGACATGGCCATCGTCGAGGACAGCATCGCCCGGCTGCGCGAGCAGGGCGTGGCCGAGTGCGAGTACCGCATCGTGCGCCCCGACGGCAGCGTGTGCTGGATCGAGGACCGCAAGAAGCTGATCCGCGACGAGACCGGCCGCGTGGTGCTGATGGGCGGCATCGCCGAGGACGTGAGCATGCGCCGCGAGCGCGACGAGGCCCGCGAGGCGCTGAACGGCCGGCTGGAGCGCCTGGTCGAGGAGCGCACCGCCGCCCTGGCCTGTGCCAATGCCGAGTTGGACACCTTCACGCGCACCGCGGCCCATGACCTGAAATCGCCGCTGAACGCGATCTCGGGCTTTGCCCATTTGCTGCGCCGGCGCTACGAGCCGGCCTTCGACGCCGCCGGCCGGCAGATGGTCGAGCGCATCGAGCAGTCGGCGCGCGACATGGCCGGCCTGGTCGACGACCTGCTGGCCATGGCCCGCGTCGGCAACGTCGCCATGCACAAGCAGCGCCTGGACATCGTGCCGATGGTGCGCGAGATCGTCGCCGACCTGCAGCAGAGCGCGCCGCAGCGCGCCTGCCGTCTGGACCTGCCGCCGACGCTGGAGCTCGATTGCGATCCCGGCCTGATGCGCTCGCTGCTGCTCAACCTGCTGGGCAATGCCTGGAAGTTCAGCGCCCGCGTGCCGGTCACGCAGATCACGCTGGCGCTGCAGCCCGACGCCGCCAGCGGCCAGCGCACCGTCAGCCTCAGCGACAACGGCGCCGGCTTCGACCGCAACGCCGCCGGCGCGCTGTTCCAGCCCTTCCGGCGCTTTCACCGCGAGGCCGACTTCCCCGGCACCGGCCTGGGCCTGGCCACCTGCGCGCGCATCCTGCAGCGCCACGGCGGCAGCATCGACGTCGATTCGGCGCCCGGCGCCGGCACCACGGTGCGTTTCACGCTGCCGGGCTGAAGGCGATGGGCGCGGCAGCACCGGCCCGCGACACCTGGCTCACCGCCGCCGTGCTGGCCCTGGGCGCGGCGGTGTCGCTGGGCCTGGCGCGCTTTTCCTATGCCCTGCTGCTGCCGCCCATGCGCGAGGCCCTGGGCTGGAGCTATTTCACCGCCGGCGCGATGAACACCGTCAACGCCGCCGGCTATCTGGCAGGCGCGCTGGCCGCACCGGCGCTGTTTGCGCGCTTCGGCGCCCGCGCCGCGCTGCTGGGCGGCACGCTGGTGGCGGCCGGCGTGCTGGCCGGCCATGGCCTGGTGCAGGGCGATGCGGCCTTGTATGCGCTGCGCTTTGCGGCCGGTGCCAGCAGCGCCGCGGTGTTTGTGGCCGGCGGGCTGATGGCGGCGCGCCTGGGCTCGCGGCCGGCGCCGGCGGGATCGGGCATCACGCCGGCCCTGGTGCTGGGCCTCTACTACGGTGGCACCGGCCTGGGCATCGTCGCCAGTGCGCTGCTGCTGCCGCCGCTGGCCCTGGTCACGCCGGCCCCCGCGCCCCTGGGCCTGGCCGGCTGGCGTGCTGGCTGGCTGGTGCTGGCCGCGCTGGCCGCGGCCGCGGCCCTGCCGATGCGCTGGCGCTGGGCCGACCTGGACGGCGCGCCGGCGGCCACGGCGGCGCCGGCGGCCCAGGCGCCGGCCTGGCGCGGCTTCGGCTTCGGCCTGGCCGGCTACTTCATGTTCGGCCTGGGCTACATCGGCTACATGACCTTCATCGTCACCCTGCTGCGCGAGCAGGGCCTGGGCACCGTGGCGGTGGCCGGCTTCTATGCGCTGCTGGGCGCCGGCGTGATGGCCTCGCCCTGGCTGTGGGCCGGCCTGCTGCAGCGCCACCGCGGTGGCCGGCCGCTGGCCACGCTGAATGCGCTGCTGGCCGTGGCCACGCTGCTGCCGGTGCTGGGCGCGACCCTGGCCCCGCCCTGGCCCGGCGTGGTGGCCTTTGTCTCGGGCAGCCTGTTCGGCGGCGTGTTCCTGTCGGTGGTGGCCTCGACCACGGCCCTGGTGCGCCACAACCTGGCGCCGGCGCAGTGGCCGGCCGGCATCAGCGCCTTCACCATCGTCTTTGCCGCCGGCCAGATCGTCGGTCCCAGCCTGGTCGGCCGGCTGGCCGATGGCGCGGGCGGCCTGGGTGCCGGGCTGGCGCTGTCGGCGGCGGTGCTGGCCCTGGGCGCGCTGCTGGCGGCGCTGCAGCGGCCCTTGCCGCTGCCGCAACAGCGCTGACGCGGAATTCGCCACGCTTTGAGCGTCTGATGCCGGCTTCACCGGCCGGGCCGCGGGCGTACAACGAACACTGTGCTGGCATGGTCGTTGCCTGCCGCATGCTCCATGATCCATCTGCTCAACCTGTTGGCCGCCATCGCGCTGCTGGTCTGGGGCACCTACCAGGTGCGCACCGGCATGCTGCGCGTGGCCGGCGAGAACCTGCGCCAGGTGCTGGCGGCCAGCTTCGGCAACCGCGGCCGCGCGCTGGCCGCCGGCCTGGGCGTGACCAGCCTGGTGCAGAGCAGCACGGCCACCTGCCTGATCGTCGCCAGCTTCGTCGGCAAGGGCCTGGTGCCCACCGCCGCCGCGCTGGCGGTGATGCTGGGCGCCGACGTGGGCTCGGCGCTGATGGCGGTGGTGTTTTCGTTTGACCTGTCCTGGCTGTCGCCGCTGCTGATCGTGGTCGGCGTGCTGCTGTTCATCGGCCGCCAGACCGGCGCCGGCCTGGGCGGACGCATTGGCCGCGTGCTGATCGGCCTGGGCCTGATCACGCTGGCGCTGCAGCTGATCGTCGCCGCCACCCGGCCGCTGACCGACAGTGCGGCGCTGCGGGCGCTGCTGGTGGCCCTGCCCAACGAGGTGCTGCTGGAGATCGTGGTCGGCGCCGCGCTCACCGTGGCCAGCTACTCCAGCCTGGCCATCGTGCTGCTCACCGCCACACTGGCCGAGCAGGGCCTGCTGCCCACCGGCGTGGCCCTGGGCCTGGTGCTGGGCGCCAACCTGGGCAGCGGCCTGCTGGCGGTGGCCGCCACCTCGGCCGATGCGCCGGCCGCGCGCCGCCTGCCGCTGGGCAACCTGGGCTTCAAGCTGGCCGGCTGTCTGCTGGCCCTGCCGCTGCTGGGCCCGGCCCAGGGGCTGCTGCAGCACTGGCTGCCGGCCGTGCATGCGCAGGTGGTGGGCTTCCACCTGGGCTTCAACCTGCTGCTGGCGGCCGGCTTCCTCGGCCTCACCGGGCCGGCGGCGCGCCTGGTCGAGCGCTGGCTGCCGCTGCCCGATGCGCAGCGCGATGGTGGCCGCACCAGCCACCTGGACCCGCTGGCCCTGGCCACGCCCAGCCTGGCCATCAGCGGCGCGGCGCGCGAGGCCCTGCACCAGGCCGATGTGGTCGAGACCATGCTGCGCGGCATGCTGACGGTGCTGCGCGACAACGACCTGGAGCTGTCCGAGCGCCTGCGTGCCCGCGACGACGAGGTCGACCGGCTGTACAGCGCGATCAAGTTCTACCTGACGCAGATCTCGCGCGAGGCGCTGAGCGAGCGCGAAGGCCGGCGCTGGACCGACATCGTCAGCTTCACCATCAACATGGAGCAGATCGGCGACAGCATCGAGCGCGTGCTGCAGGACATCGAGGACAAGAAGATCCGCACCGCCCGGCGCTTCTCGGACGCCGGCATGGCCGAGATCTGCCACCTGCACGAGCGCCTGCTGGCCAATCTGCGCCTGGGCATGGGCGTGTTCCTCGGCGGCCGCGAGGGCCGGCTGCGCGACGCCCGCCGGCTGCTGGAGGAGAAGGCGCGCTTTCGCGACCTGGTGCATGCCTATGCGGCCAGCCACATCGCCCGGCTGCAGGACAACACCGCGCAGAGCATCGAGACCAGCTCGCTGCACCTGGACCTGATCAGCGAGCTGAAGCGCATCAACTCGCACATCTGCTCGATCGCCTATCCGATCCTCGAAAGCGAGGGTGCGCTCACCGCCACCCGGCTGCGGGCGCCGGCCCGCACCGATCTGGCCGAGCTGGACGAACCGGCGCGCTAGCCTTCAGCGGCTGGCCAGCCACTCCAGCAGCAGCTGGCCTTCCATCGCCGGCGCCCACAGCCAGCCCTGGCCCTCGGGGCAGCCCAGCTCCAGCAGGGCCTGGCGCTGGGCCTCGGTTTCCACGCCCTCGGCGATCACCGCCAGGCCCAGGTGGCGGGCCAGCGCGATCACCGTGCGGGCGATGGCGCCGTCGCCGGGGGCCACCAGCTCGCCGACGAAGCTGCGGTCCAGCTTGAGCCGGTCGGGGTGCAGCTGGCGCAGCACGGCCAGCGAGGAGTAGCCGGTGCCGAAGTCGTCGATGGCGATGCCCACGCCGCGCTGGCGCACCGCGGCCAGCACCGTCTGCACCGTCTGCAGGCTTTCCGAGGCCATCGACTCGGTGATCTCCAGCTCCAGCTGCTGGGCCGGCACACCGGCGTCGGCCAGGGCCGCATCCAGGCGCCGCGTCAGGCCGGCATCGCGGAACTGGGCCTGCGACACATTCACCGACATGCGCAGCCCGTCATGGCCGGCGGCACGCAGCCGCGCCAGCATCTGGCAGGCGCTGCGCAGCACGTACTCGCCGATCGGCAGGATCAGGCCCGACTGCTCGGCCAGCGGGATGAAGCGGTCCGGCGGCACCAGCTGGCCCGCCGGCGTGCGCCAGCGCAGCAGGGCCTCGACGCCGATCACGCGCTGCGTGTCCAGCGCCACCAGCGGCTGGTAGGCGACGAACAGCCGCTGCTCGTCGAAGGCCTCGCGCAGTGCGCGCAGCAGGCGCATGCGCTCGTCGGCCTGGGCGCCCATGGCCGGCTCGAACCAGCAGGCGCCGCCGCGCCGGCGCTGCTTGGCCTGGCGCAGCGCGATGTAGGCGTCCTTGATCAGCTCGGCGCCCAGGCTGGAGCCGTCGGACGGCGCCGGCGGCAGCTGCACCAGGCCGGCGGTCAGCGAGATGCGCAGCCGCTCGCCATCGACCTCGAAGGCCGGCTCGCTGAGCGCAGCCAGGCGCTCGGCGCTGAGCGCCTGGGCCGGGCCGACCAGGCCGAAGGTGTCGCCGCCCAGGCGCGCCAGCGTCACCGGCGGCGGCAGCTGCTGGCCCAGGCGCTGCGCCACCGCGGCCAGCAGGCGGTCGCCGAAGGCATGGCCCAGGTTCTGGTTGATGCCGGCGAAGTCGTCGATGTCCAGCGCCGCCAGCGTGCCGCCCTCGGCCAGGCGCTGCTGGGCATCGACCGCGGCGATGAAGCGGTTGCGGTTGGCGATGTGCAGCAGCGGGTCTTCGTAGGCCAGCTCGCCCAGGCGCTGCAGCAGCAGCTGGTTGTCGAAGCCCACCGCCATGTTGGCGCAGAAGATCTCGATCAGGTGCTCGTCCAGCGCATCCAGGCTGCGCGGCGACTGCACATGGGCGGCCACGCCGCGGCCGTCGGCCGACGCAAAAAACAGCGCCAGCGGCGGCTGCAGCCGGTGGCGGCGCGTGGCCAGGGCCTCGCCGAGGGCCTGGCGCAGCGGCGCATCGGGCAGCTCGTGCAGCGGCCGGTTGATCAGCGGCGTCCAGCGGCCGGCGGCGGCGATCAGCGTCGGCGCCGCGTCGTCGTGGCCGCTGCCGCCCTGCTGGGCGCAGAGCAGGCCTTCGGCCGGCAGGTCCAGCAGCGCGCACAGCTGCAGCACGATGCCCTGGGCAAAGCGCTGCAGGCCCTGCAGCCGGTTCAGCTCGGCGGTGGCGGTGACCACCATCTCCAGGCCGCGGCGCGCCTGCTCCAGCACCAGGATCTGGCGGTAGGAGCGCAGCGCCGCGGTGAGGCTGGTGTACAGCCGCACCCGTGTCAGCTCGGACTTGGTGCGGTAGTCGTTGATGTCGTGGCGGCGGATGGTGTCGATCTCGGGCGCATAGCCCGGCTGGCCGGTGCGCAGGATGATGCGCAGCGCCTGCCGGCCCAGCGGCCCGCGCGCCTCGTCGACCAGGCGCAGCCCGGCGTCGCCGGACTCCATCACCACGTCCAGCAGCATCACCGCCACGTCGGCCTGCTCGGCCAGGATGGCGCGGGCCTCGGCCGCCGAGCGCGCATGCAGGAACTGCAGCGGCCGTCCGGCGATGACCAGGCCGCGCATGGCCAGCTCGGTGGCCTGGTGGATGTCCTCGTCGTCGTCGACGATCAGCAGCTTCCACGGCGGGGCGCCGTCGGCGGCCGCGGTTGCGGCCGGCGGCAGGCCCTCGCCCAGCTCGTCGGCAAACACCATCAGATCGTCGTCTGCAGTCATGGTGGCGTGGTCGGCGCGTCGGCCGCCGGCAGGTCGATCTCGAAGGTGGCGCCCAGGCCCGGCCGGCCTTCGGCCCGCACCTGGCCGCCATGGCGCTCGACGATGCGGCGCACGATGGACAGGCCCAGGCCGGTGCCCGGCACCTCGGCGCCATGCAGGCGCTGGAAGGGCTGGAACAGCTGGCTGGCGCGGGCCGGGTCGAAGCCGCTGCCGTTGTCCTCGATGCGCAGCGTGCACCAGCCCGGGCGTGCCGCCGGGTGGGCACTGAGCCGCACCAGGGGCTGGTCGCGCACGGCGCTGAACTTCAGCGCATTGCCCAGCAGATTGGCCAGCACCTGGCGCAGCAGCGCGGCATCGCCGCTCACCACCGGCAGGGGCCGGGCCGGGCGCTGGATGGCGCGCAGCCGCTCGGCCGGCCATTGCAGGGCCAGCACGTCGAGCACCTGGTCGAGCTGCGCATCCAGCGCCACCGGGCCGCCCTGCAGCGGCCCCTGGTCGGCGCGCGACAGCTGCAGCAGATCGCCCACCAGGCCGGCCAGCTGGTGCGTCTGCGAGCGCATCAGCTGCAGCCAGTCCGGCAGCTGGCCGGCCCAGGCGGCGTTGCCGGCGGCCTGGGCCTGCTGGACCTTCTCCAGCATCAGGCCCGACAGCCCGGCCAGGCCGTCCAGCGGGCCGCGCAGATCGTGGGCCACGCGGCGGCTGAAGGCGTCCAGCTCGTCGACCGCGGCGCTGAGGCTGCGTGTGCGCTCGGCCACCTGCTGCTCGGTGGCCTGGCGTGCCTGGGCCAGCGCCTGCTCGGCGGCGGCGCGGCGGCCGGCCTCGGCCTGCTCGGCATCGCGGGCACGGGCCAGCTCGGCATTCATGGCCTGCAGCGCATCGCGCTGGCGCTCCAGCTCGTCGAACTGGCGGAAGCTGCGGATGGCGGTGCACAGCGTGGCAAACAGCCGCACCCGCGTCAGCTCGGCCTTGGTGCGGTAGTCGTTGATGTCGAAGGCCTGCACCGTCTGCATCTCGGGCGCCTGGCCGGGCTGGCCGGTGCGCAGCACGATGCGCAAGGCCTGGCGGCCGAGCTGCTCGCGCACGCGCCGCACCAGGTCCAGGCCGGCGGCGTCGGTCTCCATGACCACGTCGACCAGGGCCACGGCGATGTCGGGCCGGCCGGCGATCAGCTCGAAGGCCTGGGCCGCCGAATGCGCATGCAGCAGCTCGAACGGCCGGCCGTCGACGCGCAGGCCGCGCAGCGCCAGCGCGGTGGCCTGGTGCACGTCGTCGTCGTCGTCGACCACCGCCACCACCCAGGGCCGCGGGTCGTCGCCGCCGGACACCGTCGGCGGCGCGCCGGCAAAGACCATGGCCTGCGCCGCCAGGCTGTCGGCTGCCGGGCTGGAGGTGGTCACGGGCGCCGGGCCCCGCAGGCTGTCATGGCCGGATGGTAGCGGTGCGCTGCGTGCCCGGGCATGCGATGCTCAGGCAGAGCGTGCAGGTGCCACACGCGGCAGGCTCAGCACGAAGCGGCTGCCCTGGCCGGGCACGCTGCTGACGTCGATGCGGCCGCCCAGCACGCCGCTGACCAGGGTGTAGACGATGTGCAGGCCCAGGCCCGAGCCGCCGCTGCCCAGGCGGGTGGTGAAGAAGGGGTCGAACACATGGCGCAGCACCTCGGGCGCCATGCCGCAGCCGTCGTCCTCGACCACCAGGCGCAGCCGCTCGTCGCCATCGGCCTCGGCGGTGATCAGGATGCGGCCATGATCCCGGCCGTCGAAGCCGTGCACGATGGCGTTGAGCAGCAGGTTCTCCAGCACCTGGCCCAGCGGTCCGGGATAGCTGTCGAGCTGCAGGCCCGGCGCCAGCCGCTGCTCGACCTGCACGCCGGCGCGGCGCAGCCGCGGGCTCAGCGCCAGCAGCACGCCGTGCAGCAGCTCGTCGGGCGTGAAGCTGCGGCGCTGCTCGCTGCTCTGGTCGGCCGCCAGCTGCTTGAAGCTGCCGATCAGCTCGGCCGCCCGCGCGAGGTTGCGTTCCAGCACCAGCAGGCCTTCGCGCGTGACCTCCAGATACTCGTCCAGCGTGGCCCGGCGCAGGCCCTGGGCCAGCGCCGCGTCCAGCTCGCGCTGGCGGTCGGCGATGGTGCTGGCCACCATCACCGCATTGCCCACCGGCGTGTTCAGCTCATGGGCCACGCCGGCCACCAGCGCACCCAGCGAGGCCAGCTTCTCGCTGCGCACCAGCTCGTCGCGGGTGCGGTGCAGGGTCTCGATGGCCTGGGCCAGCTCGTGGTTGCGCGCGGCCAGCTCGGCGGTGCGCTGCTGCACCCGCTCCTCCAGCGTGAGGTTGAGGCGGCGCAGCTGGTCCTCGGCCTGCTTGCGCTGGGTGATGTCGCGTGCCACCGCCCAGTAGCCGCAGGGCTGGCCTTGGGCATCGCGGTCCAGGTGGGCGCGCAGCTCCACCGGCAGCAGGCTGCCGTCGGCGCGGCGGTACTCCTTCTCGTACAGCTCGGAATAGCCGCGCACGTCGACCTGCTCGCGCAGGATGCGGCGCTCCATGTCGTGCCAGCGCTCGGGCGTCAGCTCGTAGAAGCTCAGGTGCTGCAGCTGCTCCTGGTCGTAGCCGACCAGGGCGCGGAAGGCGCTGTTGGTCTGCACCACGCGGCCCTGCTGGTCGACCGCGGCAAAGCCTTCCATCATGCCTTCGTTGAGCTGGCGGTAACGCTGCTCGGCGGCCAGGCGCTCGCTCATGTCGCGGATCAGCCAGATGCCGATGGCCTCGCCGCGGTAGACCATCTGCCGCGCCGACACCTCGCAGGGCAGGCGGCGGCCATCGGCGGTGTGATAGGTCACCGGCAGGGCGTCGAACTCCGGCTGGGCCATGAAGGCCGCGCTCAGGCGCCGGAGGTCGGCCGGGTCGTCGAACAGGCCCAGTTCCAGGCCGGTGCGGCCGACGGCCTGGGCCCGGCTGTAGCCGGACTTGTGCTCCCACATGCGGTTGACGTCGACGAAGCGGCCGTCGGCCGAGCGGATCAGCGCCAGCGGCTCGGGCAGCAGGTCGAAGGTGCGGCTGAGCAGCTCGCCGCTCTCGCGCAGCGCCTGCTCGTCGGCGCGGCGCTGGGTGATGTCGCGCACCGCGGCCACCACCAGCGGGCGCTGGTTCTCGACCAGGCGGCTCAGCGCCACCTCGACCAGGCGCTGGCCGCCATCGGGCCGCTGGTGCAGCCATTCGAAGCGCTGCGGCGCGCCGGCCAGCGCGGCGACGATCAGCTGCTGCGCCGCCTGCTCGCTGCTGCGGCCGTCGGGCTGCATCACCGGCGAGAAGTCGGCCGGGCTGCGGCCCAGCAGCTGCTCGCGCGGCGCGCCGTAGATGGCGGCCGTGGCCGCATTGCACTCGACGATGCGGCCCTCGTCGAGCAGGATCATCGCGTCGTTGGCGCCGGCCACCATGGCCTGGTAGCGGCGCAGCCGGCGCTCGCCGCGCAGCTGCTCGGTGACGTCGAGAAAGGCGCTGACGCGCAGCCGCCGGCCGGCCAGCTCGATCATGCGTCCCGACATCCACACCGTCAGCGGCGAGCCGTCGGCATGGCGCAGCCGGGCCTCGAAGCGCTCGACCGCGCCTTCGTCGAGCAGGCGCTGGGCATAGCGGCCGCGGTCGGCGTTGTCCTGCCACAGGCCGAAGTCGGTGCCCGAGCGGCCGTCGGCCTGCTCGGGCGTGTAGCCGAAGGCGCGGTACCAGGCCTGGTTGAAATGGCCCTGGGTGAAGCCGCTGCTGTCGTCGGAATAGGACAGCGGCAGCGGTGCCAGCTCGAACAGCGCATTGAAGGCGGCCTGGCTGCGCCGCAGCTCGGCCTCGGCCTGCTTCAGCGCCGTGATGTCGGTGGACACGGTCAGCGCCATGCGCCGGCCATCGACCTCGGTCAGCCGCGACGACAGCATGCTCCAGCGCGGCTGGCCATCGCGGCCGGCATATTCGGCGACGATGTTGTCGAGGCGGCCGGTGGCCAGCAGCCGGGCGTCGAGCCGGCGCTGGATCTCCAGGTCCACGCCCGGGGCCAGCTCGGCCAGCGTGTGGCCGACGATCTGCTCGCGCGCCAGGCCCAGGTGGCGCTCGTAGGCCGGGTTGACATCGACGAAGCGGCCGCCGTCCATCTCGGACAGCACCACCGGATGCGGCATGGCCTCGAAGATCAGGCGCAGCCGGCGCTCGCTGGCCGTGGTGGCATCGGCCATGGCATTGAAGCGCTGGGCCAGGCGCTGCAGCTCGTCGGCACTGCTGCTGGACGGCACACGCACCTCGGACTCGCCGCTGCCGAAGCGGCGCAGCGCGTCGTCGAGACTGGCCACCGGCCTGAGCACCAGGCGGTGCAGCGACACGCCGATCAGCAGGCCCACGGCCAGCACCGTGGCCGCCAGCAGGCCCACGCTGTCGCGCAGGTCGGCGCCGTGGGCCTGGTCCCAGGCCTGGCGCTCGTACAGCGTCCACAGCCGCCAGTCGGTGCCCACCACCGCGGTGCCGAAGGCCAGCCGCGGTGCCAGATGCGGGGCTTCGACGGTGGCGGGCGGCGACGGGCCGCCGGCGTCGTCGGTCGGGGTCGCGGTGGGCGCCAGCCCGGCCAGTGCGGCCATCGCCGCCAGCGTGGCACGGGCCGTGGCCGGGGGCGTGGCCAGTGGCGGCAGCGGCCCGTCCAGGCTGCCGCCCAGCCGCCGGCCCTGGCCGTCCAGCAGCAGGAACTCGGGCGCCGGCCCCAGGCCGCTGGACGGCGGCCGCGTGGCGGCGGCCAGCTGGTCGGTGAGGTGCAGGATGCCGCCCACGCCGGCCAGCGGCCGGCCATCGGGGCCGGGCACGACCACCGCATGCAGCACCACCGGCTGGCCGTTGGTGCGGCTGACCAGGGTCTGGGCCGCGGCGTCCTGGCCGGCGCGCAGCATCTCCAGGTACGGCCGGCCCTCCAGCGACAGCGACGGGCCTTCGGTGGGGGTCAGCAGGCCGCTGGCCAGATCGATGTAGCCCATGCCGGCGAAGTGCCCGCTGGCCTCGCGCCAGGCCAGCAGGGCCTGGCGGATGGCCGGGCCGCCAGCGTCGCGCAGCATCGGCGTGCGCGCCAGCATGCGCAGCTCGCCCAGGCGCGCGGCGACATTGGCGGCCAGCGCGGCGGCGCGGGCATCGACGCGCCGCTGTGCCGTGGCCTCGGCCTCGGTGGCGGCGCGGCGTGCGCCGTCCAGCGCGGTCCAGGCCATCACCGACATGCCCACGGCCAGCGGCAACAGCACCGCCAGCGCGATCCGGGGCAGCAGACGCATCGAGGGCTGTCGCTTCAGCGTCAGAGCACGCGGCGCAGCGCGGCGAAGAACAGCTCGCCCTGCAGCCGCTCGCCCTGGATCTGCAGCGCCACCTGGGCTGCCAGCGCCTCGTCCACCGGCACCAGCGGCCGGCCGCCGGCCTGGGCCAGCCACTGCAGCTGGCAGGCGCGCTCCAGGTAGTACAGGTCCTCGTAGGCGTAGTCCAGGCGGCTGCCGCCGATGACCACGCCGTGGTTGGCCAGGAAGGCGATCTCGGCTGAGCCCATGGCGCGGGCGATGCGCTCGCCCTCGGCATCGTCCAGCGCCAGGCCGTTGTAGTGCGCATCCACCGCGATGCGGCCGTGGAAGCGCATCGCGCTCTGGCTCAGCGTGGTGTCGAGGCCGCGGTCCTGGGTCAGCGTCAGCGCCGTGGCATGCGGCATGTGGCTGTGCAGCACGCAGGCATGGCCGCCCAGGCGGTGGATGGCGGCATGGATGAACATCGCCGTGGGCTCCACCGCATGGCGGCCGGCCAGCACCTGGCCGTGGCGGTCGACCAGCACGATGTCGTCGGCCTGCACCTCCTGCCACAGCAGGCCGCGCGGATTGAGCAGGAAGCGGCCCGAGCCGTCGGGCAGCTCGGCGCTGAAATGGTTGCACACGCCCTCGGCCAGGCCATGGTGGGCGGCGGCGCGCAGGGCCAGCGCCAGGTCGGCGCGCAGCTGGGCGACCTCGGGCAGGTCGAAATCGGCGGCATGCGGCGACAGGCGGGCGGTCATGGGGGCGATGGCCTCGGGCAGTGGCGATGCCGCAGTATCGCGTCGGCCGGGCCGCTGCACAGCCGGGCTGTCCCTGCCCCGGTGCGGCGCTGCCTCGGCACCGTGGCCGGCCCTCAGCGTGCCATCGGCGAGACCTCGATCCAGTCCACGGCACGGGCGCGGTTGCCCCAGGACTGGCGCACGAAGCTGGCCACCGCGGCGATCTCGGCATCGCCGAGCAGCTGCGGCGGCATGCCATGCGGCTGCGGATGGCCGGCGGTGCTGGGTGCAAAGCCGCCATGGCGCAGCAGCTGCACCAGGTTCAGCGCCGACGGCAGGTTGACGCTGCGGTTGCCGGCCAGGGCCGGATAGGCGCCGGGCCGGCCCTCGCCCTGGGCGCCATGGCAGTCGGCGCACAGCCGGCCGTAGAGGCGCTGGCCGAGCTCACGCTGGTCCTGCGGCGCCTCGGGCGGGCTGGGCCGGGGCGGCGGGCAGGGCCCCAGCCGGGCCAGGTGCAGGACCAGCGCGCGCAGGTCCTCGTCGTGCCAGTGCTGGGTGCTGCGCAGCACCACCTCGGCCATCGGGCCGGCCACGCTGTCGCGCGCGCTGGTGCCGGTCTTCAGCAGGCCCAGCAGCCGGGCCTGCGCGGCCGGCGAGTCGCCGTCACCGGCGCCGCAGGCCAGGGCCGGCGCCTGCCAGTCGCCCATCGGCATCAGGCCGCCGGCCAGCGCCGCCGCGTCCAGCGTGGCGCCGAGGCGGTTGCGCGGCGCATGGCAGCTGGCGCAATGGCCCAGGCCACGCACCAGATAGGCGCCGCGCTCGGCCGTGGCCGCCATGGCCGGGGCCTGGGCCAGCGTGGGCGCGGGGCGGAAGAACAGCGCCCGCCACAGCGCCAGCGCCGGCTGGCTGCCAAAGGGCCAGCGCAGGCCGGCGCCCGGCGGCGCGGCGGGCTGCGGCGCCGCCGGCTGGGCGCGCAGCCAGTCGAACAGCGCATCGGCATCGTCGCGGGCGATGTGGCTGAACTCGGCATAGGGAAAGGCCGGCGACAGCCGCCGGCCGTCGCGCGAGCGGCCATGGTGCAGGGCGCGCCAGAAGTCGTCGGCATTCCAGCGGCCCAGGCCGGTGGCCGGGTCGGGCGTCAGATTGCCGGCGACCACGCTGCCAAACGGCGTGGCGATGGCCCGGCCGCCGGCCAGCGGCGTGCCGCCCGGGGCGGTGTGGCAAGCGGCGCAATTGCCCAGCCGTGCGACATAGGCGCCACGGGCCAGGCGCTCGGCCGCCGGTTGGGCTGTCGATTGGGCCGGGGAGGTGGACGGCGCCGAGGGCGGCAGCCGGTCGGTCCAGCCCACCCACAGGGCCAGGCCGAGCAGGGCCAGCCCCAACCCCAGCCCGGCCAGGCGGCCGCGGCGCGCGCTCACCGCGGCACCCCGCCGCAGTCCAGTGGCAAGGGCGGCGCATCGGGCGCCGGCAGCGGTGCGCGGCTGTCGGCCGGTATGGGCTGGGCCGCCAGCCAGTCCGACAGCGCGGCAATGTCCTCGGGCGTCAGCCGCTGGGCCAGCTGGGCCATGCAGTCGGGCGCCGTGGCGCGGCGGGTGCCGGCGCGCCAGGCGCCCAGCTGGGCCGCCAGATAGCTGCGCGGCAGGCCCAGCAGGCCGGGCAGGGCCGGGGCGCGGCCGGTCAATGCCTGGCCATGGCAGGCCACGCAGGCCGGCAGGCGGCGGGCCGCATCGCCTTGCAGCGCCAGCTGGCGGCCGCGCTCCAGCGGGGCCGGCGAGGCCCGGCCGGGCTCGGGCGGCGGGTAGGGCAGGTCCAGCGCCGCAAAGTGCTCGGCGATGTCGCGCAGATAGGCATCGTCCAGCGGTGCCAGCAGCCGCGCCATGCCGTCGTGGCGGCGCTGGCCGTCGCGGAAGTTCAGCAGCTGGCGGTACAGGTAGCCGGCCGGCTTGCCGGCGATGCGGGGCAGGTAGACCGCACCGTCGCTGCGGCCCTGGGCGCCGTGGCAGGCGGTGCAGGCCAGCACGCGACGGGCCATGCTGTGCAGTGGCGGGTCGTCGGCCGCGGCGGCAGCGGGGCCGGCGGCCAGGGTCCAGGCGATCAGCAGGAGGGGCAGCAGGGGCATGGGATCGGCGCCACTGTAGCGCCTGGCCGTTGCGGCACGGGCCGCGGGTTGGCCCAGGTCAGGTCGTGCCGCCGGCCTCGGCCTGGGCCTCGATCTCGGCCGCGGCAGAAGCGGCTTTTGCGCGGCGCGCATGGTGGGCTTCGCGCCGCGCCAGCCAGATGGTCGCGGCACTGATCACCGTGCCGCCCAGCAGGGCGGCGGCACTCGGCAGGTCGCTGAACAGCACAAAGCCCATCAGCGCCGACCACACCAGGTCGAGGAAGCGCGCCGACTGCGTGGCCGAGATGTCGGCCGCGGCCAGGCCGCGCGTCAGGCAGTAGTGGCCGGTGCTGCCGAGCACGCCGCACAGGCCGAACAGCGCCCACTGCAGCGGTGTCGGCATCTGCCAGTGCAGCAGGGCCAGCGGCAGGCTGATGATGGACACGCTGATCGACTGCCAGACCAGGATCACGCTGGCGCTGTCGCTGCGCGTCATGGCCTTGGTGAGCAGAAAGGACGCGGCGAACACCGGCGCCGAGGCCAGCATCACCAGGTGCCACCAGCCGCCGCTGCCCGACAGCCGCGGGCCGACGACGATCAGCACGCCGGTGAAGCCCACCGCCGTGGCCAGCCAGCGCTCCCAGCGCATCGGCTCCTTGAAGAACAGCCGCGCGCCGATCAGGATGAAGATCGGGCCGGTGAAGCCGATGGCCGTCATGTCGGCCAGCGGGATGTGCGGCAGCGCGCTGAACCACAGGCACAGGCCCAGCGTGTGCACCGCGCCGCGGGTGAACTGCACACCGATGTCCTGCGGCCGGTAGGCGGCCAGGCCCTGGGCCAGCAGCGTGGGCAGGATCAGCGGCAGCAGCACCAGCAGGCCGATGAAGTAGCGCAGGAACTGGGCCTGGAACGGGTCCACGCTCTGCGTCAGCAGGCGCATCAGCGCATTCATCACGCTGAAGATCAGGCCCGAGCCGCTGACCCACAGCAGGCCGCGTGTGGTGGGCGACCAGTGCGCGCTGCGGCGCTGGGCGTGGTGGGCGAGGGCGGTCCAGCGCGTCAAGAGCAAGTGGGGTCCGGTTTGGGGGCCGGTTCGGTGGCCGAGGGGCGGAACAGCCCGACAGCCTCAACCATGCCCGCGCCGGCCGCTGTCATGCCCGGGACAGCGGCAGCGCCGGGTCCGCCGGCAGGCTTGCCCAGGACCCCTGGCCCTGGCCCTGGCGGACCTCAGAAGCGCAGCGCCACGCCCAGCGTGTACTGGTCGGCGTTGCTGCGGCTGCCGGCCTGGGTGTCGAGCCGGTAGCGCTCCCACTCGCCGCGCAGCGCCAGCTGCGGCGACAGCTGGTATTGCAGGCCGGTGCCCAGCTTGAGGCCGGTGCGGCGGTCGCTGCCGCCGCCGTCCTGGCTGAGCGTGGCATCGGCCAGGCCCAGCCGGCCCAGCAGCGAGAAGCCGCGGCCCAGCGCCAGCGTGCCCACGCCGTCGATGAAGTTGGCGCGGGCGCGCAGGTCGGCCGTGCCCGGGCTGCTGCCGCCAAAGCGGCCCAGCCGGGCGCGGCCCAGCTCGATGGCGAAGTTCGGCGTCAGCTGCAGGCCGCCATACAGCTTGGCGCCGGTTTCGCTGGCATCGCCCAGGCCCAGCGCCGAGGCACCGGCCTTCAGATGCGATTCACCGAGGGACAGGCCCAGGTAGAGCTGGTCGCCGATGGTGGTGGTCTGGGCCCGCAGCGGGCCGGCCAGCGTGGCACCGAGCAGCAGGGTGGACAGGACGGGCGGAATGCGCCGTGGGCGCAGGGCGGACAGGGTCATGGTGCACAGCCGTAGTGGAACAAGTCGCCGGGGTGGCGCCCCGGTGCCGTCGACTGTGGCGGCGCGCTGCAAGCCGCCGGGCGCTGCGGCGCAAAGCCGGGTTGCGGGCTGTGAAGAAGCGGCCGCGGCGGCCGCGGCCCAGGCTTCAGGTCAGTAGTGCGGCGGCAGCTCGTCGCGCAGGCTGCGAAACGGCGTCGCGCCCGGCTCGGACGCGGCCTGCGCGGCCTGGCTGCGCAGCGCCAGCAGCTCGCGCGTCAGCAGGTCGATCTGCGCCTGCTGGCGCACCACCACCTCGTTGAGCCGGTCCAGCGCATCCTCGGTGAAGCTGAGCTTGATCTCCAGCTCGGTCAGGCGGTGCTCGCTGCGGTCGTCGGTGGGCATGGCTGCATTGTCGATCAGCGCCAGGCGGAAAACGGCCCGCTGATGGCCACGCTGAAGCCCGGCGCATAGACGTTGGCAAACAGCGTGCGGCCATCGGGGCTGAAGCAGGTGCCGGCCCATTCGGCGCGGCGGAAGTCGCCGGCCAGGCCCGGCAGCTCGCCGTTGAGCTGCACGTTGTTGCGTGCCAGCTCCTGCAGCCCGCCCTGGCGGTCCAGCCACCACAGGCGCTGCACCGGCGCGCCCGAGTCCTCGCAGATCACCAGGCTGCCATCGGGTGCCAGGCACAGGTTGTCCGGATGGTCCATCACGGCCTTGTCGGCCGATTGGTGGAACAGCTCCAGCTCCTGGCGGCCGGGCTCGAAGCGCCACACCTGGCCGGCGCCGGCGTCGCCGCCGTCGGTGGAGGTGAAGAACAGCTCGCCACGGCCGATCCACAGGCCTTCGAGGCGGCTGAACAGGCTGCCGCCGGCGGCCCGGCCCTGGCGCAGCACGCCGTCCTGCGACAGCCCATCCTCGCCCTGGCCTTGCTCGGGGCGCTCGATGTCCAGCCATTGCACGGCAAAGCGCTGGCCCGGGGCCACGCCACGGCGCAGGTCGGGCCGTCCGGCCACGCCCAGCATCTGCAGGCGGCCGCCGTCGGCCAGCCGTCCCGGCGTGCGCGGCAGCAGGCGGTAGAAGCCGGCCGGCCGCTGGTCCTCGGTCAGGTAGACCGTGCCGTCGGCCGCATCCACCACCGCCGCCTCGTGGCGGAACTGGCCCAGGGCGGTCAGCGGCCGGGCATCGGAGCCGCCCTGGGCCGGCACCTCGAACACCCAGCCATGGCTGCGCTGCGGCCGCGGCTCGCCACCGCGGCGCAGGCGCTGGCCCGGGGCGCTGACGATCTCCTCGCAGCTCAGCCAGCTGCCCCAGGGCGTGCTGCCGCCGGCGCAGTTGGTCAGCGTGCCCGACAGCGAGCCCCGCGCCTGCAGCAGCCGGCCGGCGGCACGGTCGTAGCGCAGCGTCACCGTGCCACCGTCGCAGGGGGCGTCGTAATGGGTGGCGGCATCGCCGAAGGCGCCGCCCAGGCCGCTGCGCTCGTGGTTGCGCACCAGGGTGAAGACCTCGCCGTCGACCGCGACGATGCCCATGCCATCGGTCGCACCGGGCATGCGGCCACCGCCGTCGGCCAGCGCTTCGCCGGCCCAGCCGAAGCTGCGGTAGCTGAAGCCCTCGGGCAGCATCAGCAGCGGCAGGCCGGTGTGCAGGTCGGCCACCGGGCGCAGCGGGCCGAAGCCGAGGCTGCCGCGGCCTGTCTGGGCCAGCGCAGCACCGCCACCCAGGGCCAGGGCCGCCTGGGCCAGGCCGCGGCCCAGCGGCGACAGTGTGCCGGCCGCCATGCTGTGCAGCAGGCGGCGCCGGGAGGGGTTGTGCGGGTGGTGCATGCGCCGATGCTAGGCGCATGCCGCCGGCGGCGGCCTCAGACCGGCGCGGCCACGCCCAGCCGCGCGCTCCAGTCGCGCATCTGCTGCGCCAGCGCCGGTTCGATGGGGATGCCGTCGCGGCGGCGCTGCGCGTCGTGGTCCCGCTCGGGATCGCCGGGCATGCGCGGGCTGCCGGGCTCGGCCGCCAGCTGCTGCGCCATCTGCGCCACCACGCCGGCCAGCAGGGCGCCGCCGGCAAAGCGCGCCGGGTCGATGACGATGAAAAACGCGCCGATGCGCCGCGGCGCATCCAGGTCCTTGAACATCGGCGGGATGTGCGCACCAAAGGGCGCGCCGTTCAGCGGCCCGCACAGCAGGTCGACCATCAGGGCCATCGCATAGCCCTTGTGGCCGTAGTGCTCGCCACCCAGCGGCGTGACGGCGATGGCCGCGTCGGCATCGGTGGTGGGCTGGCCCTGGCCGTCGATGGCCACGTCGGGCGGCAGCGCATGGCCCTCGCGGCGCGCGTTCATCACGCGGTTCCAGGGGATCGAGGTCGTCGCCATGTCCAGGCAGGTCGGCTCGCCGTCCGCCCGGGGAAACGCGATGCTGATCGGATTGGTGCCAAAGAACGGCCGCGTGCCGCCGTGCGGCGCGGCAATGCTGTCGGCATGGGTGAAGGCAAAGGCCACGAAACCCTGGCGCGCCGCGGCCCGCGTGTACAGGCCGATGGCGCCGCAGTGCGAGGAATCGTTGACGCCGACCGCGGCAATGCCGTGCTCGCGCGCGATGTCCATCGCCAACCGGTTGGCCTTGTGTGCGACCACGATGCCCTGGCCGGCGTCACCGGACACCTGGGCTGTGCAGGGGCCGCTGCGCGTGATCTGCAGCTGCGGGCTGGCCTTGATCGAGCCGCGGGAGATGCGGTCCAGGTAATGCGTCAGGCGCGCGATGCCATGGCTGTCCACGCCCCACAGGCTGGTCTGCACCAGGCTGTCGGCCAGTTCGGCGGCGTCGTCGGCCGGCATCTGCACGGCCTGCAGGCAGGCCGTGGCCCAGCTGCGCAGGGCTTCGTGCTGGACGGGAATCGAGTTGGCGGCAATCGGATGGGCCATCACATCACCGCGCCCAGTTGCCAGGGCACAAATTCATTCTGTCCATAACCATGCAGTTCGCTCTTGGTCTTCTCGCCCGAGGCCGCGGCCAGCATCATGCGGAAGATGCGCTCGCCGGCCTGGTCCACGGTTTCGCTGCCATCGACCACCGTGCCGCAGTTGATGTCGATGTCCTCTTCCTGCCGCTGCCACAGCGCGTTGTTGGTGGCCAGCTTCAGGCTGGGGCTGGGCGCGCAGCCATAGGCCGAGCCCCGCCCGGTGGTGAAGCAGATCAGGTTGGCGCCGCCGGCCACCTGGCCGGTGGCCGACACCGGGTCGTAGCCCGGCGTGTCCATGAAGACAAAGCCCTTGGCCGTCACCGCTTCGGCGAACTGGTAGACGTCCACCAGGTTGGTGGTACCGCCCTTGGCGATGGCGCCCAGGCTTTTTTCCAGGATGGTGGTCAGCCCGCCGGCCTTGTTGCCGGCCGAGGGGTTGTTGTCCATCTGCATCTGGTTGCGCGCGGTGTAGGCCTCCCACCAGGCGATGCGCGCCAGCAGCTTGTCGGCCACCGCCGGGCTCACTGCGCGTCGCGTCAGCAGGTGCTCGCCACCGTAGATCTCGGGCGTCTCGCTGAGGATGGCCGTGCCGCCGTGGCGCACCAGGCGATCCACCGCGGCGCCGAGCGCCGGATTCGCGCTGATGCCCGAATAGCCGTCGGAGCCGCCGCACTGCAGGCCCACCACCAGGTGGCTGGCCGGCACCGGCTGGCGCTGTATGGCATTGGCCTCGGCCAGCAGGCCCTTCACCAGCTCCACGCCGCGGGCCACGGTCTTGGCCGTGCCGCCCGTGTCCTGGATGTTGAAGGCCACCAGGCGCGCGCCCTCCTGCAGGCCTTCCTGCGCGATCAGGCCCTGGATCTGGTTGGTCTCGCAGCCCAGGCCCACCACCAGCACGGCGGCAAAGTTGGCATGGCGGGCATAGCCGCCCAGCGTGCGGCGCAGCACCTGCAGCTCCTCGCCGTCGCTGGCGGTGGCGCAGCCCATGCCATGGGTCAGGGCCACCACGCCGTCGACGTTGGGGTAGGGCGCCAGCGCCTCGGGATGGATGTCGCGGCGGAACTGGTCGGCAATCGCCCGCGCTGCGGTGGCCGAGCAGTTGACGCTGGTCAGCACGCCGATGTAGTTGCGCGTGGCCACGCGGCCATCGGCCCGCACATAGCCCATGAAGCTGGCGGGCTGGGCGACATAGGCCGTGGCCTGGGCGCCGGCGCCGGGCTCGTGGGCCCGGGCAAAGGCGCTGAAGGCCAGGTTCTGCGTGTGCACATGCTCGCCGGCGGCGATGTCGCGCGTGGCGCTGCCGATGATCTGGCCATAGCGCCGCACCGGCTGGCCGGCGGCGATGGCGCGCGTGGCGATCTTGTGGCCCGGCGGCACCAGGCCGGCCACCGTGATGCCCTCGTCGGCCAGCACGGTGCCGCCCAGCAGCTGCTGGCGCGCGATGACGACGTTGTCGTCGGGATGGATGCGGATCACCGGGCCGGCGGCCATGGCGCTTCCCCTCGCGGTTTCAGGAGTCGATGAGTTCGGGGTTCCAGGCGTGCACGGTCTGCTGCTGCTCGCCCAGCTTGGCGATGCCCAGGCGCACCACGTCGCCCGGCTTCAGGTACACGGCCTTGGGCTTGACGCCCATGCCCACGCCGGGCGGCGTGCCGGTGGTGATCACGTCGCCGGGGTTCAGCGTCATGAAGCGGCTGACGTAGCTGACGATCTGGGCCACCGTGAAGATCATGGTCTTGGTGCTGCCGTTCTGGTAGCGGTGGCCGTTGACGTCCAGCCACATCGCCAGGTCCTGCGGGTCGCCCACCTCGTCGGCGGTCACCAGCCAGGGGCCGATGGGGCCGAAGGTGTCGCAGCCCTTGCCCTTGTCCCAGGTGCCGCCGCGCTCGATCTGGTACTCGCGCTCGGACACGTCGTTGATCACGCAGTAGCCGGCCACGTGCTTCAGCGCGTCGGCCTCGTCCACATAGCGCGCCTTGCTGCCGATGACCACGCCCAGCTCCACCTCCCAGTCGGTCTTCACCGAGCCCTTGGGCAACACGATGGCATGGTTGCAGCCCACCGCACATTCGGTGGTCTTCTGGAACACGATGGGTTCCTTGGGGATGGGCAGGTTGGACTCGGCCGCATGGTCAGCAAAGTTCAGGCCGATGGCGATGAACTTGCTCATGCCGGTGAACGGCACCTGGTACTCGCCCAGCGGCACCACCGACAGGGTGGACACGTCGATGCTGGCCAGCGCGGCCAGCGAGGCCGGCGACAGCGTGGCCGGCGTGATGTCGCCGACCAGGCCGGACAGGTCGCGCACCTGGCCTTGCTCGTCGAGCAGGCCGGGCTTGGGATTGGAACGGGGGCCGTGGCGCAGGAGTTTCATGGTGGCGTGTTGTTCGGTGAGGGGGTCAGTTGCTCCAGCCGCCGTCGATGACTTGGGCCGTGCCTGTCGTAAAGGAAGATTCGTCGCTGGCCAGGTACACCGCCAGCGCGGCGATCTCGCTGACCCGGCCCAGGCGGCCCATCGGTTGGCGCGAGACGAAGGCGGCCTCCACCTGCTCCAGCGTCTGGCCGCTGGTCGCGGCCTGGGCGGCGATGCGGTCGCGCAAGCTGGGGGATTCGACGGTGCCCGGGCAGATGGCGTTGCAGCGCACGCCCTGGGTGATGAAGTCGGCGGCCACGGCCTTGGTCAGGCCGATGATGGCGGCCTTGGTCGTGCCGTAGATGAAGCGGTTGGGCGCGCCCTTGATGCTGCCAGCCACCGAGGCCACGTTGATGATCGAACCACCCCCCTTGGCCAGCATGGCCGGCAGGAAGGACTGGATGGTGCGGAACATCGAGCGCACGTTCAGCGTCACGGCCATGTCGAAATCGGCCTCGCTGCACTCCAGCACATTGCCGGCGTGCACATAGCCCGCGCCGTTGAACAGCACGTTCACATCGCCGTGGGCCGCGGCCGCGGCGCGCACGGCGGCCGGGTCGGTGACGTCCAGGCGCAGCGTCGTGCCCTGGCTGCCCAGTTCGGCGGCCAGGCTGTCCAGCAGCGCTGCATTGATGTCGCTGGCGATCACGCGCGCACCTTCGCGCGCAAAGGCCAGCGCGGTGGCGCGGCCGATGCCCTGGCCGGCGGCGGTGACGAAGGCCGTCTTGCCGGCAAGTCGTTGGCTCATGGAATCAGTCTCCTTGGGGGAATCGGGGTGGGGCTCAGGCTTCGGCGACCAGTTGCACCTTGGTGCTGCGCGTCTTGTCCAGCGCCAGGTCAAAGGCCTGCTGGGCCTGGGGCAGCGGCAGCTGGGCGGTGATCAGCGGGCGCACGTCGACGCGGCGGCTGCGGATGGCCTGCACCGCCCAGTCGAAGGCCAGGTGGGCGCGGAACACGCCGCGGTAGTCCAGCTCGCGCGCCATCACCTTGTTGGCGGGGAAGGGGATCTCGTCGGGCAGGGTGCCGACCTGGATGATGCGGCCGCCGCGGCCGGTGGCCGTCAGGCAGCTGGCCAGGGCCGCCGGATGGCCGGCGCATTCAAAGCTGATCTGCGCGATGTCGGCGATCTGTGCCGCATCGAGCTGGTCGCTGCGCAGCGCCTCGTCGGCGCCCACGCTCAGCGCCACCTCCAGCGCCCGCGGCTGCACATCGGCCACCACCACGCGTGCCGCGCCAGCCAGGCGCGCGGCCATCACCGTCATGCAGCCGATGGTGCCGGCGCCGGTGATGAACACGGTTTCGCCCAGCAGCGGGCCGGCGCGGTGCACGGCATGCAGGCCGATGGACAGCGGCTCGGCACAGGCCAGCTCGCCCAGGCTGATGTGCTCTTCGGCAATGGCCGTCAGCTGGGCCTCGCCGAGCACGAAGCGCTCGCGGAACATGCCCTGGGCATGCGGAAACACGCTGGCGCTGCCCAGGAAGAACATCTTGCGGCACAGGTTGCCGCGGCCGCCGCGGCAGTAGTCGCAATGGCCGCAGGGGTGCGAGGGATTGATGGCCACCCGGTCGCCGGGCTTGACGCGCGTGACGGCGCTGCCGATGGCATCGACCACGCCCGAGGCCTCGTGGCCCGGCACCAGCGGCTGGCGCACCGTGAAGGCGCCGACGCGGCCATGGGTGTAGTAGTGCAGGTCCGAGCCGCAGATGCCGCCGGCGCCCAGGCGCAGGCGCACATCGTGCGGGCCCAGCTCGGGCGCGGTTTCATCGACCAGGCGCAGGTCGTGCGCGGCGTGGATCTGGCAGGCCAGGCTCATGGTCTCACCTCGGCACCAGCTTGGCGCCGGTGATCTGTTCTTGGGCCTCGACCAGCGAGGGCACGTACTTGCTGCCATGGCCCAGGGCGCTGGCCAGGGTCAGCGACTGGTGCACGGCCTCACCCAGCAGGGCCGGTGCGCCCACGCGCTCGGCCAGGTGGGTGTAGTAGCGCAGGTCCTTGCGCGCGTTGTCCAGCTCGAACTTCATGCCGTCCAGCGTGCCGTCCAGGGTCTTGGCCATGGTCTGCAGCAGGCCTGAATTGACCGCGCCCACCGAGGCCACGGCGATGAACTGCTTGGGGTCCACGCCGGCCAGCCGGCCCACCGCAAAGGCCTCGGCCGCGGCCGTGCACACGGCCTGCGAGACGAAGTTGTTCATCAGCTTGACCACATGGCCGGCGCCGGGCGGGCCGACATGGAAGATGTTCTCGGCGAACAGCGCGATCAGCGGCTGCACGCGGTTGAACACCTCGGCATCGGCGCCAACCATCACGTTCAACCGGCCGGCCTCGGCCTCGGCCGGACCGCGCGTCAGCGGCGCATCGACGAAGGCCACGCCGCGGGCCGCGCACTGCTCGCGCAGCCGGGCGCTGGAATCGGGCTCGCTGGTCGAGCAGTCGACGATGACCAGGCCGGGCCGGGGCGATTGCAGCAGGCCCTGTGTGCCAGCCACCACTTCTTCCACCTGCGGCGAGCCGGTGACGCAGAGGAACACCAGCTCGCAGGCCGCGCCCAGCGCGGCGGCATCGGCCAGCTCCTGCGCGCCGCCGTCCAGCAGGTCGGCCACGCGCTCGCGGCGACGGTGGCCGGCGATGGCCAGCGTGTGGCCCAGGGCCGCGCCCTTGGCCAGCAGGTTCTTCGCCATGCCATGGCCCATCAGGCCGCTGGCGCCTATGAAACCCAGCTTCATGGTGCTCATCCCCGGCCGACAAACGGCATCTTGGTGGCCATCACCGTGGTGAACAGGATGTTGGCCGACAGCGGCAGGCGCGCCATGGCCATGAAGGTGTCGACCACGGCCTGCATGTCCATGCGCGCCTCGGGCCGGAACGAGCCGTCGGCCTGCGGCATGCCGGTGACCATCTTGGCCGTCATGTCGCTGGCCACGTTGCCGATGTCGATCTGGCCGACCGCGATGTCGAAGTTGCGGCCGTCCAGCGAGGCGGCGCGGGTCAGGCCCGACACCGCATGCTTGGTGGCGGTGTAGGCGATGGAGCCGGGGCGCGGCACATGGGCCGAGATCGAGCCGTTGTTGATGATGCGGCCGCCCTGCGGCACTTGAGTCTGCATCAGCTTGAAGGCGTTGGACAGGCAGTAGAAGGCGCCGTTCAGGTTGATGTCCACCGCGCGCTGCCATTCGGCCACGGCCAGGTCGCCGGGCAGGGTGCTGGGCAGCGAGACCCCGGCATTGTTGAACAGCAGGTCCAGCCGGCCGAAGCGCTGGCGCACCTGATCGAACAGCGCGGCCACCGCGGCGGAGTCGCTCACATCGCAGGGCAGGGCATGGGCACGGCCGGCCGCATCCCCGGCGGCGGCCACGGTCTCGGCCAGCGCCTCGGCGCGGCGGCCGACCAGGCCCACGGTCCAGCCCTCGGCCAGCAGGGCCAGCGCACAGGCGCGGCCGATGCCCGAACTGGCACCGGTGACAACAGCGATCTTGGACATGGACATCAATGGTTATCCTTGGGAACGAAGGCGCCGCGCTGGCCGCGCAGGAAGTCGAGGTCTGCGCCCTCGTCGGCCTGCAGCACATGGTCGATGTAGAGCTTCCAGTAGCCGCTTTGCAGCGGCGGCGTGGGCGGGGCCCAGTCTGCCAGCCGGGCGGCGAGCTCTTCATCGCTGATGTGCAGGTGCAGGCTGCGTTTTGCCACGTCCAGCGTGATCAGGTCGCCATTGCGCACCACCGCCAGCGGGCCGCCGGCCGCGGCCTCGGGCGCGGTGTGCAGCACCACCGTGCCATAGGCCGTGCCGCTCATGCGCGCATCGCTGATGCGCACCATGTCGGTGATGCCCTTCTTCAGCACCTTGGGCGGCAGCGGCATGTTGCCGACCTCGGCCATGCCCGGATAGCCCTTGGGGCCGCAGTTCTTCAGCACCAGGATGCAGGTTTCGTCCACATCCAGGCTGTCGTCGTCGATGCGCGCATGGAAGTCGTTGCTGTCTTCAAACACCACGGCGCGGCCGGTGTGCTGCATCAGCGCCGGCGTGGCCGCACTCGGCTTGATGACGGCGCCGCGCGGCGCCAGGTTGCCACGCAGCACGGCGATGCCGGCCTTGTCCTTGAACGGCTGGTCCAGCGGCTTGATGACCTCGGTATTCCAGTTCTGCGCCTCGCCGACGTTCTGCGCCACGGTACGGCCGTTGGCGGTGACGATGTCGGCATGCAGCAGGCCGGCATCCAGCAGCTGCTTCATCACCACCGGCAGGCCGCCGGCGTAGCAGAAGTCCTCCATCAGGTACTGGCCGCTGGGCTGCAGGTTCACCAGGCAGGGCAGTTCGCTGCCCAGGCGGTCGAAGTCGTCCACCGACAGCGGCACGCCCAGGCGACCGGCGATGGCAATCAAGTGGATCACCGCATTGGTGCTGCCGCCGATGGCCGCCAGGGTGCGGATGGCGTTCTCGAACGCCTCGCGCGTCAGCACGTCGCCGATCTTCTGGTCGTCGTGCACCATTTGCACGATGCGCCGGCCGGCCTCGCGGGCCAGCACATTGCGGCGGCCGTCCACCGCCGGGTAGGCGGCATTGCCCGGCAGGCCGATGCCCAGGGCCTCCACCATCGAGGCCATGGTGCTGGCCGTGCCCATGGTCATGCAGTGGCCATGGCTGCGGTGCATGCAGCTCTCGGCCTCGAAGAAGTCCTGCAGCTTCAGCGTGCCGGCGCGCACCTGCTCGCTCATGCTCCACACGCCGGTGCCGCTGCCCAGCTGCTGGTCGCGCCAGCGGCCGTTGAGCATGGGACCACCCGAGACGCCGATGGTCGGCAGGTTGGCGCTGCCGGCGCCCATCAGCAGGCTGGGCGTGGTCTTGTCGCAGCCCATCAGCAGCACCACGCCGTCGATGGGGTTGCCGCGGATCGACTCTTCCACGTCCATGCTGGCCAGGTTGCGGTACAGCATGGCCGTGGGCCGCAGCAGGGTCTCGCCCAGGCTCATCACCGGAAACTCCAGCGGAAAGCCGCCGGCCTCGTACACGCCGATCTTGACCTGCTCGGCCAGCGTGCGGAAGTGCGAGTTGCAGGGCGTCAGTTCGCTGAAGGTGTTGCAGATGCCGATCACCGGCCGGCCGTCGAACTGGTCGTGCGGCACGCCCTTGCCCTTGACCCAGCTGCGGTAGGCGAAGCCGTCGCGGTCCTGGCGGCCGAACCACTGCTGGCTGCGCAGCTCGTGGGCGGGTTTCTTCTTCGGAGGCTGGGTCATGGGGCGGATCTCGTCGCTTGTCTCGTGCGTGTTTTCCCGGGCGGCAGCGCCGGCATGGTCGAGATACTATGGTATGACGAATGACAAGCACACCGGTAAAACCCCAGGAGCCTGAACCCGTGAGCGCTGCCCCTGTTTCCAGTTCTTCGGCCCCGGCCGAGATCCTCTCGGTGACACGTTTGTCGCCGCTGCTCGAGCCCCAGCTGCGCGCCCGCTTCACGGTGCACGACCGCCTGCACGAGTCCGACCCGGCCGCCTTTGCCGAGCTGGCGCCGCGCATCCGCGGCATCGCCGCCAGCGGCGAGTCCAAGGTCAGTGCCGAGCTGATCGCCCGCCTGCCGGCGCTGGAGGTGATCTCGGTGATGGGCGTGGGCTACGACGGCATCGCGGTCGAGGCGGCCAAGGCGCGTGGCGTGATGGTCACGCACACGCCGGACGTGCTCAACGACGACGTGGCCGATCTGGCGCTGGCGCTGATGCTGGCCACGGCGCGGCAGATCCCGGCGGCCGACCGCTTTGTGCGCGAAGGCCAGTGGCTGCAGGGGCCGATGCCGCTGGCGCGCAAGCTCAGCGGGTCGCGCGTCGGCATCGTCGGCATGGGCCGCATCGGCCAGGCCATCGCCCAGCGTGCGGCGGCCTTCAACATGAGCGTGGCCTACACCGCGCGCTCGGCCAAGCCCGAGCTGGCCTGGCGCTACCTGCCCAGCGCCAAGGCCTTGGCGGCCGAAAGCGATTTTCTGGTGGTCATCACGCCGGGTGGCGCGGCCACCCGCCACCTGATCAATGCCGAGGTGCTGGCGGCACTCGGCTCCAGCTCGCCGGCGCGCGGCATCCTGGTCAATGTGGCGCGCGGCTCGGTGGTCGACGAGCCGGCGCTGATTGCGGCGCTGCAGCAGGGCGTGATCGCCGGTGCTGGCCTGGATGTGTTTGCCGACGAGCCGCGTGTTCCCGATGCGCTGCGTGCCCTGCCCCAGGTGGTGCTGACGCCGCACATCGGCAGCGCCACCGCCGCCACGCGCCAGGCCATGGCCGACCTGGCCTTTGCCAACCTGGCCGCGCACTTCGACGGCCGGCCCTGCGTGACGCCGGTGCCCGAGTGCCGCGGCGCTTCGGCCTGAAGCCGCGACCGGGTAATCCCCGAAGGCCAGGGTCATCATTCATCATACGATAACAACGGGTCGTGGACGGCCCGGCTTTGACGACAGGAGACTCCCGATGCAAGCGAAGAACTGGATCACCGGCGCGCTGATCGCCGCCGGCGTGATCGCCGCCACTCCCGCGTTCTCCCAAGAGACGCTGACCGTGTGGTGGAACAAGGGCTACTACAAGGGCGAAGACGACGCGCTGTTCGCCGCGGTCAAGGCCTTCGAGGCCAAGACCAAGAGCAAGGTCGCGCTGTCGCTGTATGCGCCGCAGGAAATCATTCCCAAGAGCGTGGCCGCGCTCGACGCCGGCAACCCGCCCGACGTGGCCTATGGCGACGTCTACGACTTCCAGGTGGCGGCCAAGTGGGCCTACGACGGCAAGCTCGAAGACCTCAGCTCCATCATCGACCCGCTGCGCGCCAAGTTCGAGCCGCAGGCCCTGGCCACGGCCTTTCTGCTGAACAACGCCGAGGGCAAGCGCGCCTATTACGCCTTCCCGATCAAGCAGCAGACCATGCACATCCAGTACTGGAAGGACATGCTGGCTGAAGCCGGGTTCAAGGAAAGCGACATCCCCAAGACCTGGAAGGAATACTGGAGCTTCTGGTGCGACAAGGTGCAGCCCGCCTACCGCCAGAAGACCGGCTCGCGCGGCTATGCCACCGGCTTCCCGATGGGCGTGGACTCCAGCGATGCGTTCTATTCGTTCCTGACCTTCATGGACGCGCACAACGTCAAGCTGGTCAACGATTCGGGCAAGCTGCTGGTCGATGACCCGGCCGTGCGCCAGGGCCTGATCAATGCGGTCACCGACTACACCTCGGTCTATGGCAAGAGCTGCACGCCGCCGTCGTCGACCAGCTGGAAGGATCCGGACAACAACGTCGCCTTCCACAACAAGACTATCATCCTGACCCACAACGCGACGATCTCGATCGCCGCCAAGTGGCTGGACGACAGCGTCAACCCCTCGCTGACCGAGGCCCAGCGCGCCACCGCCAAGAAGAACTATGGCGAGAACATCGCCACCGCCGGCTTCCCCAGCAAGCCCGACGGCAGCAAGATGCAGTACCGCGCGGCGGTCAAGGTCGGCGTGATCTTCAAGGACGCCAAGCAGAAGGCCCTGGCCAAGCAGTTCGTCTCGTTCATGCTGGACGAGAAGAACCTGACGCCGTATGTCGAGGGCTCGCAGGGCCGCTGGTTCCCGGTGCAGAAGAGCGCCCAGGAAAGCGCCTTCTGGAAGGCCGATCCGCACCGTGTGGCGGTCTACAACCAGTTCAAGAGCGGCACCGTGCCCTTCGAGTTCACCAAGAACTACAAGTTCACGATCCTGAACAACGAGAACGTCTGGGCCAAGGCCATGAACCGCATCCTCAGCGAGAAGGTGCCGGTGGACAAGGCGGTGGACGAGATGATTGCCCGCATCAAGGTCGTCGCAGGGTCTTAACCCACCCCCGTTGCGCCTTGACGGCGCTCCCCCTCAAGGGGGCGCCGCCCTGCGGGCCGGCGGAGCCGGACCCGCGGCGGCTGCTTGGTTTGGTCGTCGCACTGCCACCTTCAATTCCCCATGACCTCAGCCGCCCTTCCTGCGCCGGCGCCGGCACGCTCGTCCCTCAGCTCCTGGGAGCTGTGGGGGCGGGTGATGCTGCTGCCCTATCTGCTGGTGTTCGTCGTCTTCGTGCTCTACCCGGTGGGTTACGGGCTGTGGCTGGCGCGCAATCCGCAGAGCTACGTCAAGCTGTTCGACGACCCGATCTTCTTCCGCACGGCCATCAACACCGTGGTGTTCATCGTCGTCGCGGTCAATCTCAAGATGGCCATCGCGCTGGGCCTGTCGGGGTTCTTCGTCACCCAGCGCTGGTGGATCAAGACGCTGTCGCTGATCTTCATCCTGCCCTGGGCCGTGCCCAGCATCCCCACCATCCTGAGCGTGCGCTTCATGCTCAATCCCGAGTGGGGCGTGATCAACACCACCTATTTCAAGCTCACCGGGCTGGATGGGCCGAACTGGCTGAATGACCCGACGCTGGCGCTGAGCTTCTCGATGCTGATGCACATCTGGAAGTCGCTGCCGTTCTGGACCCTGATCCTGATCGCCGGCCGCCTGGCCATCCCGGGCGAGCAGTACGAGGCCGCCAGCGTGGACGGTGCCTCGCGCTGGCAGAAGTTCCGCTTCATCACCTGGCCGGCGATGATGGGCCTGTACATCACCAGCAGCGTGCTGTCGATGATCTGGACCCTGGGCGACTTCAACAGCGTCTACCTGCTCACCGGCGGCGGTCCGGCCGACCTCACGCATGTGCTGGCCACGCTGGGCATCCGCTACCTGCGGCTGGACCAGATCGAACTGGCCATGGCCACCATCGTCGTCGCGCTGCCGCTGGTGCTGCCGATGGTGTTTGTGATGATGAAACGACTGTCGAAGTGACAGCAGGGCGGCCGACATGAAGCTCAAGAAGATCTCCACCGAGGCCCAGCTGCTGCTGGTGGGCATCCCGGTGCTGCTGTGGACCCTGATCCCGATCTACCACCTGGTGCTGTTTGCGATCTCGCCGCGCGACCAGGCCACCAGCGGCCGGCTGTGGCCCAAGGACCCGACGCTGCAGAACTTCGACACGGTGTTCAACCAGAAGCACTACTACCTGATCCACTTCTGGCAGCAGCTGGGCAACTCGCTGTTCATCGCCATCAGCGTGGGCCTGATCACGCTGTTCATCGCCACCTGCGCGGCGTTTGCGATCAGCCGGCTGCGCGTCAAGGGCGGGCGCACGGTGATGAACATGGCGCTGTTCACCTACTTCATCCCGGCGGCCTTCCTGGCCGTGCCCATGTACAAGACCATGGCCACCTACGGCCTGCTCAACAACCACTGGTCGCTGATCCTGGCCATGGTGACGATTGCCACGCCGTATTGCATCTGGGTGCTCAAGCAGGCCAGCGACAAGCTGCCCTGGGAGCTGGATGAGGCCGCGCGCATCGACGGCGCCAGCCCGCTGCAGCTGTTCCGCCTGGTGTACGTGCCGCTGATGGTGCCCAGCCTGGTGGCGGTGGGCACCTATGCCCTGCTGCTGGCCTGGAACGAGTACCTCTACGGCTTTCTGCTGCTGTCGGCCGAGACCGACATCACGCTGGCCGTGGCCCTGGGCAACTTCCTGGCCGCCGACGATTCGCCCTGGGAGGTGCTGATGGCCACCGGCCTGGTCTATGCCGCGCCCCCGGCGGCGATCTACTACGCCTTCAAGCGTTACATGGTGTCCGGCCTGACCGCCGGCGCCGTCAAGAGCTGACGAGAGAACAAGCACATGGCATCCGTATCGTTCCGCAACGTCCAGAAGACCTATGGCGGCAAGGTCAAGGTCCTGCACGGCATCGGCTTCGACATCCGCGACGGCGAGTTCGTCGTGCTGGTCGGCCCCTCGGGCTGCGGCAAGAGCACGCTGCTGCGCATGCTGGCCGGCCTGGAGGAGATCTCCGGCGGCGAGATCGCCATCGACAACACCGTGGTCAACGACCTGGAGGCCAAGGACCGCGACATCGCGATGGTGTTCCAGAGCTATGCGCTGTATCCGCACATGACCGTGCGCGAGAACATGGGCTTCAGCCTGAAGCTGCGCAAGGCCGATGCCGGCAAGACCGCCGAGCGGGTGTCGCATGCGGCCAAGATCCTCAACCTCGACCACCTGCTCGACCGCTACCCGCGCGAGCTGTCTGGCGGCCAGCGCCAGCGCGTGGCCATGGGCCGGGCCATCGTGCGCGATCCCAAGGTGTTCCTGTTCGACGAGCCGCTGTCCAACCTCGACGCCAAGCTGCGCGTGGCCATGCGCGCCGAGATCAAGGCCCTGCACCAGCGGCTGAAGACGACCACGGTCTACGTCACCCACGACCAGATCGAGGCCATGACCATGGCCGACCGCATCGTCGTCATGCACGACGGCATCATCGAGCAGATCGGCACGCCGCTGGAGCTGTTCGACCGGCCGGGCAATCTGTTCGTGGCCCAGTTCATCGGCTCGCCGGCGATGAACGTGTTTGCCGGCACGGTCGGCGGCGGCGCCGTCGAGGCCCTGGGCGCACGCTGGCCGCTGCCGGCCGGCAGCGGCGCGCGCGACGGCCAGGCGGTGCACTACGGCATCCGCCCCACCGATCTGGAACTGGCCGAGGCCGGCGACGCGGGTGCCGTGTCCGCCCGCGTGGTGGTGGTCGAGCCCACCGGTGCCGAGACCGAGCTGCTGGTGCAGGTGGGCGACCAGCAGCTGACCGTGGTCATGCATGGCCGCACCGCGGCCCAGCCCGACCAGACCGTGTACCTGCGCTTCGACGCGGCCAAGGCCCATGTCTTCGACAGCGGCTCGGGCCAGCGGCTCTGAGCCGCTGCCGCTGCGCCCCTGCATCGTCGTGATGGGCGTCAGCGGCTGTGGCAAGAGCAGCGTCGGCCAGGGCCTGGCGGCGGCCCTGGGCCTGTCCTACCTGGAAGGCGACCAGCTGCACCCCGAGGCCAATGTGCGCAAGATGGCCGGCGGCACGCCGCTGACCGATGCCGACCGCGCCGGCTGGCTGGATGCGCTGGCCGGCCGCCTGGCCGCCGCCGCGGCCGGCCCGGGTTTGGTGCTGGGCTGCTCGGCGCTGAAGCGGGCCTACCGCGACCGGCTGCGCCAGGCCGCGCCCGAGCTGCGCCTGGTGCACCTGCACGGCGATGCCGACTTGCTGGCCCAGCGCATGGCCCAGCGCCAGGACCATTACATGCCGGCCTCGCTGCTGCCCAGCCAGCTGGCCACGCTGGAGCCACCGGCGCCCGACGAAAACGCCCTGGTGCTGGACATTGCCGAGCCGCTGGACCGCCTGGTCGCGGCCGCGGTCCAGCACCTGCAGCACCCGCATCCCGAGTCTCCCGAATCCCGCCCATGAGCATCACCGCCTCCACCTTCCGCCTCGATGGCCGCCTGGCCCTGGTCACCGGCTCGTCGGCCGGCATCGGCCTGGCCCTGGCCCGCGGCCTGGCCCAGGCCGGCGCCCGCGTGGTGCTGAACGGCCGCGACGCCGGCCGGCTGGAGGCCGCCCGCGCGCAGCTGCAGGCCGAGGGCCTGGCGGTCGAGGCGCGGGCCTTCGACGTCTGCGATGCCCAGGCCGTGGAGGCGGCCGTGGCCGCCATCGAGGCCGAGCTGGGCGCCATCCACATCCTGGTCAACAACGCCGGCATCCAGCGCCGCGGCGCCTTCCACGAGTTCGCCGCGCAGGACTGGGCCGACATCATGCGCACCAATGTCGACAGCCTGTTCATCGTCGGCCAGGCGGTGTCGCGGCGCATGGTGGCGCGCAGGCAGGGCCGCATCATCAACATCGCCTCGGTGCAGAGCGAGCTGGGCCGGCCCGGCATCGCGCCCTATGCGGCCAGCAAGGGCGCGGTGAAGATGCTCACCAAGGGCATGGCCATCGACCTGGGGCCGCATGGCATCACCGTCAACGGCCTGGGCCCCGGCTACTTCAAGACCGAGCTGACGGCCAAGCTGGTGGCCGACGAGGCCTTCAGCGGCTGGCTGATCAACCGCACGCCCAGCCGCCGCTGGGGCGAGGTGGACGAGCTGGCGCCGGCGGCGGTGTTCTTGGCCAGCGATGCGGCGGCCTTCGTCAACGGCCACATCCTGTATGTCGATGGCGGGGTCACCGCCACGCTGTGAGCCAAGGCCCGCCATGACCACCATCAAGAACGTCCTGGGCCACACGCTGGACCTGCTGGGCGAGGGCATCGTGTCCGGGCGCTATGCAGCCGGAGGGCCGATCCCGCCCGAGGCGGTGCTCTGCGACCAGCTGGGCGTCAGCCGCACCGTGGTGCGCGAGGCCATCAAGTCCCTGGTGGCCAAGGGCATGGTCACCACCGGGCCCAAGGTCGGCACGCGCGTGTTGCCGGCCGACCGCTGGAACTGGTTTGATCCGCAGCTGGTGGGCTGGCAGAGCAAGATCGGCCTGACGCGCGAGTTCCTGCGCGATCTGCAGGAGCTGCGCCGCATCGTCGAGCCGGCGGCCGTGCGCATGGCCGCCGAGCGCGCCACCGCCGCCGACATCGCCGAGATCGAGGCCGCCTATGCCGGCATGAAGGCGTCCATTGAGCAGGGCGGCGACTATGTCTCGCACGACCTGCGCTTCCACCAGGGCCTGCTGCTGGCCAGCCACAACCGCATGATGGTGCAGACCGGCAAGGCCCTGGGCGCGCTGCTGCGCACCAGCTTCGAGATCTCGACCTCGCGGCCCGACGGGCCCATGCATTCGCTGCCCTTGCACCGCGAGGTGCTGGATGCGGTGATCGCGCGTGATGCCGACCGCGCCGAGCGGGCCTCGCTGGTGCAGATCGACGGCGCCCAGGACGACATCGAGCAGGTGCTGGGCTCGCCGCGGCGCAAGCTGCCCTCGCTGGCCCTGCCGGCCGTGCCGCTGAAGGCACCGCGGCCGGCCCGCCCCGTCAAACCCACACGTCCCACCCGAAAGACCCCTGCATGAAACTGCTGATCACCGGCGGCACCGGCTTCATCGGTGCGCGCCTGGCGCGCACCCTGCTGGCGCGAGGCCAGCTCTGTGGCCAGGCCCTCACCCAGCTGGTGCTGGCCGACCAGTTTGGCGCCGGCCCGCACCTGGCCGACCTGGTGGCCGATGCCCGCGTGCAGGTGCGCGTGGGCCCGCTGCTGGAGCAGTGCGCGGCCCTGCACCACGAATCCTTCGATGCCGTGTTCCATCTGGCGAGTGCGGTGTCGGGCGAATGCGAGGCCGATTTCGACCTGGGCATGCGCAGCAACCTGGACAGCACGCGTGCCCTGCTGGAGGCGCTGCGTGCCCGCGTGGCCGCTGGCGATGCCCCGGCGCGCCTGGTGTTCAGCAGCTCGGTGGCGGTGTTCGGGCCGGAAGAAGCGCACCCCATGCCCGATGTGGTGAGCGACGATACGCTGCCGACGCCGCAGACCAGCTACGGCATCCAGAAGTTCATCTGCGAGCAGCTGGTGGCCGACTACACGCGCAAGGGCTTCGTCGATGGCCGCAGCGCGCGGCTGATGACGGTCACCGTGCGCCCGGGCCGGCCCAATGGCGCGGCCTCGTCGTTTTTCAGCGGCATCATCCGCGAGCCGCTGGCCGGTGAAGAGGCCGTCTGCCCGGTGGATGCCTCGACCTCGCATCCGGTGGCCTCGCCGGCCAGCACCGTGGCCGGCCTGATCGCGGTGGCCGAGGCCAGCCGCGAAGCCTATGGCGGCCGCACGGCGCTGAACCTGCCCGGTCTCACGGTCACCGTGCAGCAGATGCTGGACGCGCTGGAGCGCGTGGCCGGCCCGGCGGTGCGTGCGCGCGTGCGCTTCGAGCGCGACGAGCGCATCGCCGGCATCGTCTCGCGCTGGGCGCGCGGCGCCAGCGCGGTGCGTGCCGGGGCGCTGGGCCTGCAGGCCGATGCCAGCTTCGACGACATCATCCGCCAGTACATCGCCGACCACCGCGACCATGCCACGGCGCTGAAGGGGCTGGCATGAACCAGCTCGATCTGAACGGCCGCGTCGCCATCGTCACTGGCGGCGCCCAGGGCATCGGCCTGGCCACGGCGCGGCGCCTGCTGGACAGCGGCGCCACGGTGGAGCTGTGGGACATCGATGCGCCGCGCCTGGCCCAGGCGCTGGAGCAACTGCAGGCGCCGGGGCGTGCGCGGGCGGCCACGGTCGAGCTCAGCGACGCCGCCGCGGTGGACGCCGCCACCCAGGCCGTGGCGGCGCGCCACGGCCGCATCGACATCCTGGTCAACAACGCCGGCATCACCGGCGGCAATGGCACGACCTGGGAGCTGGACCCGGCCGTGTGGCGCCGCGTCATCGAGGTCAACCTGGTCGCGCCCTACCTGACCTGCCGCGCCGTGGTGCCGCAGATGCTCAAGGGTGGTTACGGCCGCATCGTCAACGTGGCTTCGGTGGCCGGCAAGGAAGGCAATCCCAACGCCAGCCACTACAGCGCCAGCAAGGCCGGCGTGATTGCGCTGACCAAGAGCCTGGCCAAGGAACTGGCCACGCGCGGCGTGCTGGTCAATGCGGTGGCGCCGGCGGCGGCGCGCACGGCCATCTTCGACCAGATGAGCCAGCAGCACATCGATTACATGCTGGGCAAGATCCCGATGGGCCGCTTCGTCGAGCCGGCCGAGATCGCCGCGGCCATCGCCTGGCTGTGCAGCGAGGATTGCTCGTTCACCACCGGCTCGGTGCTGGACCTGAGCGGCGGCCGCGCCACCTACTGAGCCTGCTGATCGCCGCAGGCATCGTCCGGCCGCCAGCCGCCGGCCATCAGGGTGGCCAGCGGCGCGAACAGCGGCTCGGGCAGGGCGTCCCAGTCGAACCACTGCCAGCCGGCGCATTTGTGCGGCTCGGCATTCACCGGCTCGCCGCCGGTGGCCCGCGCCAGCAGCATCACCGTCACATAGTGCGCCGGCGGTGCGTCGAAGACGTCGTTGCAGACGCCGGCAAACTCGGTCGGCCCCAGGCTCAGTCCCGTTTCTTCGGCCAGTTCGCGCTCGGCGCAGTCCTCGAAGCTCTCGCCAAACTCCAGCTTGCCGCCCGGCGCCGCCCACTGGCCGGCACCGTGCGCGCCCAGGCGCCGGCCCAGCAGCACGCGGCCGTGGCGAAGCACCAGGATGCCGATGCCGACGGCGGGATTGGGCGCAGGGGCGGGGGCGGTGTCCATGGCTGGCGGTGTACCACGGCTAGAGTGCGGGTCTTTGCAGCCAACGCAAGCCGAGGACATGTGATGAATCACGAGCTGTTTGCCAAGGGCCTGGCCACGCGCCGCGAGGTGCTGGGCGCCGACTATGTGGATGCGGCGATCAACGGCGCCGACGACTTCAACCGCGACATGCAGCAGCTGGTCACCCAGTACTGCTGGGGCGACATCTGGAACCGGCCCGGCCTGCAGCGCCGCGAGCGCAGCCTGCTGAACCTGGCCATGCTGACCGCGCTGAACCGGCCGCACGAGCTGAAGCTGCACCTGCGCGGCGCGCTGACCAATGGCGTGACGCGCGAGGAGATCCGCGAGGTCTTCCTGCAGGCCGCGATCTACTGCGGCGTGCCGGCGGCCATCGACAGCTTTCGCACCGCGCGCGAGGTGTTCAAGGAAATCGACGCCCAGGCCCAGGCCCAGGCCCAAGACCCGGCCTGATCGCGGGCCCGGGACATTGCGCCGCCGCGGCCGTTGACGCAGCATGGTCCGCATGAAGGACTGGAGCGTCACGTCGCGCCTGCTCGCCCTGTGGCTGCTGATGGGCCTGCTGCTGGCCGTGGTGGCCGGGCTGGCGGTGCGCACGCTGGACCAGACCGTGGCCGCGGCCGACAGCCTGTACCAGGACCGCGTGCTGCCGCTGCAGCAGCTGCGCGACGTGGCCGACGCCCATGTGCTGGGCGTGGGCGGCACGCTGCAGGCGTTGCGCGACGGCCGGCTGGATCGTGAGGCCGCGCTGCAGCGCCTCGATGCTGCAGCGCAGCAGATGCGCGGGTCCTGGCTGGCCTATCTGCAGACCTATCTGGTGCCGCAGGAGCGGGCGCTGATCGCCGCCGCCGAGCCCGATCTGCTGCGCGCCGAGCTGCTGCTGGCCCAGGCCCGCGCCCTGGTGCAGGCGGCCGACCGGCCGGCGCTGGAGGTGCTGGCCCGCGACGCCTGGCCGCCGCTGCAGCAGGCCGTGGTCGGGCGCATCGATGCGCTGTCGCGTCTGCAACTGCAGGTGGCCCACCAGGAGACCGAGCGCGTGCACCGGCAGCGCAGCAGCATCGCCGCCGACATGGCGGCGCTGGCCCTGCTGGCGCTGGCCGCCGGCGGCCTGCTGGGGGCCTCGGTGGTGGCGCGCCACCGTCGCGAGCAGCGTGTGGCCGACGCGCGCGCCGAGCGCATGAGCCGCTTCTACCGCGCGCTGTCGCGCACCAACCAGCTGATCGTGCGCGAGCACGATGCCGGCGCGCTGCTCGACCAGCTGGGCCGCATCTGCGTGGACGAAGGCCAGGCCACGATGGCCTGCGTCTATCTGCTGCAGGGTCGGCGCCTGCTGCGGGGCGTGGGCGCCGGCCGCGAACCCGGCGCGCACCTGCAGATGCCGGCCGAGCTGGACCTCGATGCCGACCAGGCCCGGGGCTCGCAGCTGGTGCGCTCGGTGCTGGGCGACCGTCCGGTGATCGGCAACGACTGCCGGCGGGACCCGCTGCTGCAGCCCTGGCACCGCCTGCTGCGGCGGGTGGGCACGCAGGCGGCGGCGGCCTTTCCGCTGCGCCGCGGCGGCAGCGTCATCGGCGCGCTGCTGATCCACGGCGACCAGGTCGGCTACTTCGACGACGCCCTGCAGGCCCTGCTGGTGGAGATGGCCGGCGACGTGTCCTTTGCGCTGGACCAGCTCGACCGCGAGGCCCAGCGCCAGCTGGCGCTGCAGCAGGTGCAGGCGGGCCTGCAGCGCTTTCGCAGCCTGTTCGACGTGGCGCCGGTGGCCTCGCTGATCCTGTCGCGCCCGGGCTTTGTGGTGCGCGAGATCAATGTCGCTGCCTGCCGGCGCTACGGGCTGCGGCCCGAGCAGGTGCTGGGCCGGCGGCTGCGCGACCTGGGCCGCGGCCTGGTCGACGAGGACCGCGAGCGGGTGGTCGCGGCGCTGGGCAGCGACGGCCTGGTCGAAGGCCTGCCGGCCAGCGTGTGGGTGGGCGACGGTCGTGTGCAGCAGGTGCTGCTGAGCGCCGTGTCCATCGACTACGACGGCGAGCCCTGCCTGCTGGTGCTGGGCCTGGACATCACCGGCAGGCTGCGTGCCGAGCGCCAGCTGCGCGAGCTGAATGCCGAGCTGGAGCAGCGCGTGCAGCAGCGCACCGCCCAGCTGCACACCGCGGCCGAGGCGCTGGCGCTGGCACGCGACCGGGCCGAGGCCGCGACGCGGGCCAAGAGCCAGTTCCTGGCCAACATGAGCCACGAGATCCGCACGCCGATGAATGCCATCCTCGGCCTGACCCATCTGCTGCAGCACACGCCGCTGGACGCGCGCCAGATCGACTACCTGGACAAGACGCGCATCGCTGCCGACGCGCTGCTGGCGCTGATCGACCATGTGCTGGACTTCTCCAAGATCGAGGCCGGCAAGCTGGAGCTGGAGCACATGCCGTTTGCGCTGGATGCCCTGCTGCAGCGCGTGGACGGCATCGCCGGCCCGCTGGCGCGGCACAAGGGCCTGCGCTTCGACTGGCGGCTGGCGCCCGAGGTGCCGCGCCAGCTGGTCGGCGATCCGCAGCGCCTGCAGCAGGTGCTGCTGAACCTGTGCAACAACGCCGTCAAGTTCACCGAGCGGGGCGGGGTGCAGCTGAGCGTGGACCTGCTGGCGCGCCAGGCCGGCCAGTGCCGGCTGCGGCTGACGGTCAGCGACACCGGCATCGGCATGGACGCGGCGCAGCAGGCCCGGCTGTTCCAGCCCTTCGTGCAGGCCGATGCCTCGACCACGCGGCGTTTCGGCGGCACCGGCCTGGGCCTGGCCATCAGCCAAGAGCTGGCCGGCCTGATGGGCGGCGAGCTGAGCGTGAGCAGCCGGCCGGGCGAAGGCAGCCAGTTCAGCCTCAGCGTGCAGCTGGGCCTGGCCGATGCGCCGGCGACGCCACCGCCTGCGCCGCTGGCCCCGCCGCCACCCCCGCCGCCGCAGCTGCGCGGCCGGCGCGTGCTGCTGGTGGAAGACAACGAGCTGAACCAGCTGGTCGCCGCCGAGCTGCTGCGCGAGCATGCCGGCATGCTGGTGGACGTGGCCGGCAACGGCCAGCAAGCGCTGCAGCGGCTGCAGCAGCAGGCGGTGGACCTGGTGCTGATGGACCTGCAGATGCCCGACATGGACGGCTGCGAGGTCACGCGGCGGCTGCGCGCCATGCCCGGCCTGCACGACCTGCCGGTGGTGGCGATGACCGCCAATGCCTCGGCCGCCGACCGCGAGCGCTGCCTGGCCGCCGGCATGGACGAGCACATCAGCAAGCCCTTTGTGCCCGACCGGCTGTTCCAGCTGCTGGCCCGGGTGCTGGACGCAACGGCTGCGGCCACGCCGTCGCCGCCGGTGGCCTTCGACCTCGGCCTGCAGCGCTGCATGGGCCGCAGCGAGCTGTACCGGCGCGTGCTGGGCCAGTTTGTCGCCGAATCCAACCGGCAGCCCACCGCGCTGGCCGCAGCCCTGGCGGCCGGCGACCGCACCGCGGCGGCCCGGCAGGCGCACAGCCTGATCACCAGCGCCGGCACCCTGGGTGCGCTGCCGCTGGCCGAGCTGGCGCGCAGGCTGGAGGCGGCGCTGCAGGGCCAGGATGCGCCGCTGGACCCGGCCCTGCTGGACGCGCTGCAGGCCGAGCAGCAGCGCGTGCTGCAGGCCATCGAGGCCCATCTGTCGGAGCCGCCGGCCTGAGGGCCATGCGGACCGGCCAGGCTCAGGCCGGCGTCTCGCCGGCCGCGCGCGCGGCCAGAAACTCCGCCAGCCTGGCCGCGGCCGGCTGCAGATCCTCGTTGCGGCGCTGGCAGATCGCGAACTGCCGCTGGGCCCAGCGGTCGGCCAGGGCCACGGTCAGCACGCCCGGCAGGGCGGCACGCTGGGCCACCTGGCGCGGGATCACGCTGACGCCCAGGCCGGCGGCCACCACGCGCAGCGCGGCATCGAAGTTGGACACCACCACGCGATAGGCCACGCGGCCACCGGCCTGGGCCGCGGCCCGGTACAGCAGCGTATGCACCGCGGTGGCCGGCTGCAGGCCCACATGGTCGTGCTGCAGCGTCTGCTCGAAGCGCAGCCGCCGGCCGGCGCGGGCATGGCCGGCCAGCGCATGGCCGTCGGGCACGGCCAGCACCAGCTCGTCTCGGCGGTAGGGGCGCTGGGCCAGGCCGTCGAAGTCCACCTGGTCCCAGCACACGCCCAGGGCCGCGCCGCCATCGCGCACCATGCGCACCAGGTCGCTGGAAAAGCGCTCCTCGATGTCGACCTGGATGGCCTCGTGGCCCGGCGTGCGCATGAAGGCCGCCAGGTCGTCGAGCAGGGACTCGGCAATCGCCGAGGCGCTGGCCACCAGGCGCACCTGGCCACGCAGGCCGCCGGCAAAGGCCGCCACATCGGCCTGCATGCGCTCCAGCGTGTACAGCAGGCTGCGTGCATGTTCCAGCAGCGCCGCACCGGCCGGCGTGGGCATCACGCCGCGCCGGCCGCGCACCAGCAGCGGCGCGCCCAGGCGCTGCTCCAGCAGCGCAATGCGCTTGCTGATCGCCGAGGGCTCGATGTGCTCCTGGGCCGCGGCCTGCTTGATGTTGCGCAGCTCGCACACCGCCACCAGCAGGCGCAGCGTCTTCAGGTCCAGGTCGGGCAGGGCGGCGGGCATGGTTGTGGGGTTCCATTCGGGAACTTAAAAGGCGACGAATTACCACTTTAGCGTCTTGGATGGAAGCTCTAGAGTGCCTCCCATGTCGACCGCCACCTCTGCCTTGTCCCCGCTGCCTTCCCATGTCGTGGTCCGCGAGGTCGGCCTGCGCGACGGCCTGCAAAGCCTGGCCGGCGTGCTGCCCACCGAGCACAAGCTGGCCTGGATAGCCGCCGCCTACGCCGCCGGCCAGCGCGAGATCGAGGTCGGCTCCTTCGTGCCGGCACGCCTGCTGCCGCAGCTGGCCGATACCGCCACGCTGCTGGCCCATGCGCGCACGCTGCCGGGGCTGCAGGCCTCGGTGCTGGTGCCCAATCTGCGGGGCGCCGAGGCGGCCATCGAGGGCGGCGCCGCGCTGATGATCCTGCCGCTGTCGGCCAGCCAGGCGCACAGCCTGGCCAATCTGCGCAAGACGCCCGACGAGGTGGTGGCCGAGCTGGGCCGCATGCGCGCCGCACGCGACGCCGCCGGCAGCCGCACGCTGATCGAGGGCGGCGTGGGCACGGCCTTCGGCTGCACGCTGCAGGGCGAGGTGCGGCCGGCCGAGGTGCTGCGCCTGCTGCAGGCCCTGCTGGACGCCGGCGCCGACCGCGTGAGCCTGGCCGACACCGTGGGCTATGCCGATCCGTCGGCGGTGGCGCGGCTGTTCGAGCAGGCGCTGCGCATCGCCGGCGATCGCTTCCACTGCGGCCATTTCCACGACACCCGCGGCCTGGCGCTGGCCAATGTGCAGGCCGCGCTGCAGCTGGGCGTGGCGCGCTTCGATGCCAGCCTGGCCGGCATCGGCGGCTGCCCGCATGCGCCGGGCGCCAGCGGCAATGCCGCCACCGAGGACCTGGTGTTCATGCTCGAGTCCATGGGCTGCGACACCGGCCAGGACCTGCCCGCCCTGCTGGCGCTGCGCCAGCGCCTGGTGGACTGGCTGCCCGGCGATGCCCAGGCCCAGACCCTGCACGGCACGCTGTGGCGCGCCGGCCTGCCCAGGGGCTGGGCGCCGCGGCGGGTGGTGGCCGCGCCTGCTGCCGCTGCACCCAATGCACCCGCTGCAGTACCCGCCGACCGCCTGCCGCTGGCCGGCATCCGCGTGGTCGAGTTCACCCACATGGTGATGGGCCCGACCTGCGGCATGATCCTGGCCGACCTGGGCGCCGAGGTCATCAAGGTCGAGCCGCCGGGTGGCGACAAGACGCGCAGTCTGCCGGGCCTGGGCATCGGCTTCTTCCGCAGCTTCAACCGCAACAAGAAGAGCGTGGAGCTGGACCTGCACACGCCGGCGGGCCTGGACGCGGCGCGGCGGCTGATCGCCGGCTGCGACGTGATGCTGGAGAACTTCCGCCCCGGGCTGATGGCCGGCCTGGGCCTGGACCATGCCACGCTGAGCGCCAGCTACCCGCGGCTGATCAGCGTCTCGCACAAGGGTTTCCTGCCCGGCCCCTACGAGCAGCGCACGGCGCTGGACGAGGTGGTGCAGATGATGGGCGGCCTGAGCTACATGACCGGCCCCGAGGGCCGGCCGCTGCGCGCCGGCACCAGCGTCAACGACATCATGGGCGGCATGTTCGGCGCCATCGGCGTGCTGGCCGCGCTGCGCGAGCGCGACCACCCGCTGCATGGCACGGGCCGCGGCCAGGAGGTGCAGAGCGCGCTGTTCGAGAACTGCGTGTTCCTGTCGGCCCAGCACATGCAGCAGTTCCTGATGACCGGCGAGCCGCCGCCGCCCATGCCCAGCCGGGTGTCGGCCTGGAGCGTGTACGACGTGTTCACGCTGGACCAGGGCGAGCAGCTGTTTGTCGCCGCCACCAGCGACCGCCAGTTCCAGCTGCTGTGCCAGCTGCTGGAGCGGCCCGACCTGGCCCATGACCCGGCCCTGGCCACCAATGCCCAGCGCGTGGCTGTGCGCCCCGAGCTGCTGCGCCGCCTGGGCGAGAGCTTTGCCCGCCGCCGCAAGGACGAGCTGGCCGCGGCCCTGCAGGCCGCCGGCCTGCCGCATGCGCCGATCACCCGGCCCGACCAGCTGGTGCACGACCCGCACCTGCTGGCCAGCGGCGGCCTGGTGCCCATGGCCACCGCAGACGGCGACACCCAGGTGGTGCTGCTGCCCCTGCTGATGGGCGGACGCCGCCCCGGCGTGCGCATGCCGCTGGCCCGCGTGGGCGAGCACAACGCCGAGGTGCTGGGGCCGCTGATGGCGGTCTGATGCCCAGGTGAATCGAATCCCGACAACAAGCAGACTCCGGAGACAAACCATGCAAGCCCTGATCCCCGTCCAGGCCCGCCGCCTGCTGCTGGCCGCTGGCCTGGCCGCCATGCTGGTTCCGGCCCAAGCCCAGCCGGCCGCCCAACCGTCCACCCAGGCACCGCTGAGGCTGATCCTGCCGGTGGGCGCCGGTTCCGGCGTGGACGTGATCATGCGCAGCGCCCAGGCCGCGCTGTCGCGGGCCCTGGGTGGCCAGCCGGTGGTGATCGAGAACCTGCCCGGCGCCGGCGGCATCACCGGCACCCAGGCCATCGTCAAGGCCGCGCCCGACGGCCTGACCCTGGGCGTGGTGTCCAACAACCACGCGGTCAACCCCAGCGTGTTCAAGAAGCTGCCCTACGACAGCCTGGCCGACATCACGCCGATCAGCGTCATCGGCGGCTCGCCCTTCGTGCTGGTGGTCAATCCGGCCAAGGTGCCGGCGCGCACCGCGCGTGAGCTGCAGGCCTTTCTGAAGGCCAGGCCCGACGGCTACAACTACGGCAGCTCGGGCAACGGCACCATCATCCACCTGGCCGGCGAGATGTATGTGGACGCCGCCGGCGTGCAGATCAAGCACATCCCGTACAAGGGCATGGGGCCGATGCTGGCCGATGTCATCGGCGGCCAGATCGAGCTGGGCGTGGCCGCGGTGCCGGCGGTGCAGGGTGCGTTGAAGAACGGCACGCTGCGCGCCATCGGCGTGATGGGCCAGCAGCGCGTGGCCTCGCTGCCCGAGGTGCCGACGATTGCCGAGCAGGGATTTCCGGAGGTCGACGTGGCCGGCTGGTTTGCCGTGATCGGCCCCAAGGGCCTGGCGCCGGCCCAGGTGCGGCGCCTGCACGATGCGCTGGTGGCGGCCTTTGCCGATGCCGAGGTGCGCGCGGCGATGGCGCGGCAGGACAACTTCATCCACCCCAGCACGCCCGAGGCCGCGGCGCAGTTCTTCCGCAGCGAGCAGGAGCGTTATGCGCGCCTGGTCAAGAAGGCCGGCATCAGCATGGATTGAGCGGCCCGGGCGCCCGGGTTCATTCGTCGACCACCTGCACCCGCGGCCAGCGCTCGGCATAGCGCTTGGACGCGCAGCGCTGGCGATAGGTGGCCAGGCTCACGCGCTGCGGATTGCGCCGCACGCGCAGGCCGAACAGGTCGTCCAGGCCCCAGGGCGCGATGATCTGCAGCCGGTCCTGGTCATCCAGGGCCACGGCCACGCAGGTGGCGTATTCGGGCCAGCTGGCCACCGCTTCGCTCAGCGAGGCCAGCGGCGCCACCGCATGGCCGAAATGCGCCTCGAACCAATGGTGCACATGGGCCTGGTTGGTCACTTCCCAGGGCAGGCCGGGCAGCAGCGCTGCCAGCCGCGCCTGGTGCAGGCGCTCGTCGCCCGGCGGCTCGCCGGCATCGAAATAGGCCACGTCGATGTCGGCGGCATTCAGGTCGGCCGCCTGCTGCGGCGCAGGCCGGCCATGCAGTTGGTCCCAGACCAGGTTGCGCACCGCGCCGGCGCCGATGCAGGCTTGGGCCAGGCCCAGCGAGTGCACGGCCGCCAGTGCCTGCATGAAGCCGGGGGCGGCCCGCAGCAGGGCCTGCAGCCGCTGCTGCTGGGTGTGGGCCGCGCTCATGCGCGGGTGGCGGGCGCGAAGTCCAGGGCCTCGGTGTCGACCACGGCATTGCGGCGGCCGGGGTAGCGCAGCCAATGCATGGCGGTGTTCAGGTCGGCGATGACCTGGCGGGCCTGCACGACCTGGCCGTCGCCCAGGTCCATGTCCGACGTGGTGTGGGCATCGCCGACCAGGGTCAGGTCATAGCCCCGCTCCAGCGCCGCATAGGCGGTGGCGCGTATGCACCAGTTCGTGGCCGCGCCGGCCAGCACGATGTGGCTGGCGCCCAGGCTCGCCAGCTCGGCCTCCAGCGCCGTGTCTTCAAACGCCGAGTTGAACTGCTTGGCGATCAGGGTCTCGCCGGCGGCCGGCGCCAGCGGCGCCGCCCATTGCCAGGCGGCGCTGCCGCTGGGCAGCTCGTCGCTGACATGCTGCACCCAGAGCACGGCCACGCCCTGCCGGCGCGCGCGGTCCACCGCCTGCGCCACCCGGGCCACCACGCTTGGCGCCTGCCAGGCATCGGCCACCACGCCGGCCTGCACATCCACCACCAGCAGAACCGGCACCTGTCCGTTGCGTACTGTGGCCATCGTCATGCACTCCCGGGTTGGATCAGGTCCCACAGATTGCCGTACAGGTCGGCAAACACCGCCACCGTGCCATAGGGCATGGCCGTGGGCGGCCGCGTGAAGCGCACGCCGGCCGTGGCATAGGCGGCATGGTCGCGCGCGATGTCGTCGGTGTAGAGGAACAGGCCGACACGGCCGCCGGTCTGGTTGCCGATGCGCTGCGTCTGGGCCTCGTTGCTGGCCCGCGCCAGCAGCAGGCCGGTGGCCTGCGGGCCGGCGGCGCCACGCGGCCGCACCACCACCCAGCGCCGCTGCTGCTCGGGCTGGGGCGTGTCCTCGGCCAGCTCGAAGCCCAGCTGCCGGACATAGAAGTGGATGGCCTCGTCGTAGTCGCGCACTAGCAGGCTCACCAGGCCCAGGGACTGGTTCATCGTCGGTCTCCGCGTCAGCCGCGCGTGGCGGCGGGGCCGGCCGGGGCGCCGCAGCCGCCGGACTGGCCCAGGCCCTTCAGGTAGGCGCGGCGCACGGTGCCGGCGGCAATCGCCGCGGCCACCTCGCGCGCATAGCGCTCGGCGCCGCTGAGCTTGCGCACCCAGCCGCGGAACGGGATCACGCCCTCGGCGGTGTTGCGCACCGCGCCGACCACCGCATCGCCGGCGGCCGTGCTGCCACGCTCGATCAGGCTGGGGTTGCTGGCCGTGGCTGGGGTGTCCAGGTCGGCGCCCAGCACCGCATCGAGCGCCTGCACCTCGGCGGCCAGCGCGCTGCAGGAGCGGTCGGCGGGCAGGCCATAGGGCGACTTCAGCGCCGCCGCCAGCACCGGCGGAATCGGCGCACGCACCAGGTTCAGGTCGTTCAGCGGCGCCGTCGCGGCCTGGGCCAGGCGGGCATCGGCGCCGGCCTCGGAGGCCGACGCCGTGTTGGCTGCCGTCGTGGCCGTTGTCGTGGCCGGGTGTGAATCGGGCGGCGTGGCGCAGCCGGCCAGCAGCACCAGGCCGCCGAGGCCCAGGGCAAGGATGAGGTGGTGGTTCATGTCTGCGGATTCAGGTGCTGGCCAGCACGGCGGCCAGCCGGTCGAGATTCTGCTCATTGGCCGGCTCGACGATGGGCCGCACGGCGGCGGCCACGGCAGCATCGTCGAAGACCTGGGTCCAGACCAGCCGTGTGCCGCCGTCTGCTGGCGACAGCTCGACGCTGAGGCTGAAGAAGGGCGCACCCTCGTGGCGGATCACGATGCGCGCCGCCGGCAGCAGCTCGACGAAGCGGTTCTGGTTGGCATAGCGCTGGCCGTCCGGCCCGACCATCACCAGGTTCCAGGCGCCACCCGGCTGGAACTCGAAGCGCTCGAACTCGTTGCGAAAGCCGTCCGGCCCCCACCAGCGGGCCAGCTGGCTGGCGTCGGCAAAAGCGGCATACACCCGCTCGGGCGACGCGGCCAGCACGCGGCTGCTGCGGAAGCTGCGGGGGTCATCGTTCATGGCTGGGCCTCCAGGGAACTGGCCTTGGCTTGGCGCCTGAGTTTGCGCCAGGTGCCCAGGCAGGAGATGCCGGGGGCCGCCCACAGCGACAGCCACAGCCCCGCCAGCACCGACAGGGCCAGCGAGCTTTGCGCCGAGCGCGTGGCGGCATAGAGCAGCGCCCAGCCGATGGCGGTGAGCAGGGCCGAGGTGATCAGATAGGCATACAGCAGCTGCAGCGACCACAGCCGCAGCAGCGGCCACAGCGGCTGCTCGACCAGGCGCAGCCCGCCACGGCGGAAGGCGACCAGGCAGGCCAGGGCGCACAGGCCGGCGGCGGCGGCCAGCAACTGGGCCCAGAACTCGGTGCTGTCGACGGCCCGGCCGCGCAGGAACAGCATCAGGATCACAGAGCAGGCGAAGGCGCTGAGCGCAAACACCACGCGCAGGCTGTGGGTGGGGGCCTTGACCATGATCGTCAGTCCAGCACCTGCAGCGCCGCCGCCTGCGCCGGCAGCACCCGGCCGATGACGGCCGCGGCATCGAAGCCATGGCGGCGGAACACCGCCAGCACCGCATCCAGCGCCGCCGGCTCGCAGGACACCAGCAGGCCGCCGCTGGTCTGCGGGTCGGTCAGCAGGGCCTGGTCGGCGCCGCCGAAGCCGGCCGGCAGACCCACCTGCTGGCCGTAGCCGGCCCAGTTGCGGGCCGAGGCACCGGTGACGAAGCCGCGCTCGGCCAGCCCACGCACGCCGGGCAGCAGGGGCACGTCGCGCCAGTCGATCTGCAGCGTGCAGCCGGCGCCACGCGCCATTTCCAGCGCATGGCCGGCCAGGCCGAAGCCGGTGACATCGGTCAGGCCGTGCACGCCGTCCAGCGCCGCCAGGTCGGGCCCCGGCGTGTTCAGCCGGGTGGTGCTGGCGATCATCTGCGCATAGCCGGCGGCGTCCAGCTGCTGCTTCTTCAGCGCCGCGCTCATCACGCCCACGCCCAGCGGCTTGCCCAGCACCAGCAGGTCGCCCGGCCGGGCATCGGCATTGCGGCGCACGCGCGCCGGATGCACCAGGCCCAGCGCCACCAGGCCGTAGATGGCCTCCACCGAGTCGATGGTGTGGCCACCGGCAATCGGGATGCCGGCCTCGCGGCAGACCGACGCCCCGCCTTCCAGCACCCGGGCGATGGTCTGGGTGGACAGCACATTGATCGGCATGCCCACCAGGGCCAGCGCCAGGATGGGCCGGCCGCCCATGGCATAAACATCGCTGATGGCATTGGTGGCGGCGATGCGGCCGAAGTCGAACGGGTCGTCGACGATGGGCATGAAGAAGTCGGTGGTGGCGATCAGCGCCTGCTCGTCATTGAGCTGGTACACCGCGGCATCGTCGGCGGTGCCGATGCCGACCAGCAATTCCTTGGGCACCGGCAGCGCGGCCGTGCCCTTGAGGATCTCGGACAGCAGGCCCGGCGCGATCTTGCAGCCGCAGCCGCCGCCATGCGACAGCGAGGTGAGCCGCGGCTCGGTGGACGGGGCGGGGCAGGCGGGTGGGTTCATGGCAGGGCGGGCTCGGGTCGGCAGCGGCAGATAGAGTACGCGCTCCCGTCCGGCCGTCTGGGTCCGGAGTTTGGCCGACATGCTATGACACCCGTCCCGCCCCGCCACGTGGCCGCCCTTGCCGCGCCGCTGTCCACCCCGGCTGCACCGCACCTCGGGCGGGCCGCGGCGTGAAGATCGAGCTGCAAGGCCTGGCGGCGCGGCATGCCACGGCGCGTGCCGGCGTGCACGATGCGCTGGCCGGCCTGGACCTGCAGGTGGCGCCCGGCGAGGCGGTGGCGGTGATCGGGCCGTCCGGCGCCGGCAAGACCACGCTGCTGGAGCTGCTGGCCTGCGCCCGCCAGCCCTCGGCGGGCCAGCTGCAGCTCGATGGCCGCAACCCCTGGGCCTTGCCGCGCCGCGCGCTGCAGGCCCTGCGCGGCCGGCTGATCCTGGTGCCCCAGGTGCCGCCGCTGCCGCCGCGCCAGCGCGTGGTCACGGCCGTGCTGGCCGGCCGGCTGCCGGCCTGGAGCCTGGGCCGCAGCCTGCGCTCGCTGTTCTATCCGCTGGACATCGCCGCCGCCGACGAGGCGCTGGAGGCCTTCGACCTGGCCGACAAGCTGTTCGAGCGGGTCGACCGATTGTCCGGTGGCGAGCGCCAGCGCGTGGGCCTGGCACGGGCCCTGGTGGCGCCGGCGCGGCTGTGGCTGGTCGACGAGCCGCTGTCGGCGCTGGACCCGGTGCGCGCCGAGCGCGCCCTGGCCGCGCTGCGGCGCGAGGCCGCGGCGCGCGGCGTGACCCTGGTGGCCACGCTGCACCAGGTGGAGCTGGCGCTGGCGCAGTTTCCGCGCCTGCTGGGCCTGCGCGACGGCCGGCTGCAGTTCGACCTGCCGGCGGCCCAGGTCACGCGCGAGCACCTGGCGCGGCTGTATGCCCGGCACGAGCATGAACTGGGCGGGCCATCCTCGCCCGACGATGCCCCGGGGCCGGCGGCAGCCAAGCCCTTGATGCAGTGTCGTTGAGGCCATGTCCCTGAACCCCGCCCTGCGCCGCGATCCGGCCTGGCCCGGGCGCCTGGGCCTGGTGCTGCTGGCCGGGCTGCTGCTGTGGCCGCTGCTGCAGGCCACCGAGTTCAGGCCCTGGCTGCTGCTCGATGCCCAGGCCCTGGCGGTGACCGGGCGCTTTCTCGCCGGCTTCGTGCCGCCGGCCCATTCGCCCGAGTTCTTGCTGCAGGTGGTGCGCGAGACCTGGCGCACCGTGGCCATTGCCACCGCCGGCGTCAGCCTCGGCCTGCTGCTGGCCGTGCCGCTGGCCCTGCTGGCCACGCGCTCGCTGTCGGTGTCGGCCCTGGCCGGCCGCATGGCGCCGCTGCCCTGGGCGCTGCGCCAGCTGGCGCGCGGCCTGCTGATCGTGCTGCGCAGCGTGCCCGAGCTGGTCTGGGCCCTGGCCTTTGTGCGCGTGGTCGGCCTGGGTCCGGCCGCCGGTGTGCTGGCCATTGCGCTGACCTATGGCGGCATGCTGGGCAAGGTCTATGCCGAGATCCTGGAAAGCGGCGAGGCCGCCGTGACGCGCAGCCTGCTGCGCAACGGCGCCTCGCGGCTGCAGGCCTTTGCCTATGGCCTGTTGCCACAGAATGCCGCCGAGCTGACCAGCTACACCGTCTACCGCTGGGAGTGCGCGATCCGCAGCTCGGTGGTGCTGGGCTTCGTCGGCGCCGGCGGCCTGGGCCAGCTGATGGACAGCTCGCTGAAGATGTTTGCCGGTGGCGAGGTGCTGACCATGCTGGCCGTGTTCGTGGCCCTGGTGGCGCTGGCCGACCATGTCAGCGCCGCGCTGCGCAAGGCGCTGGGATGAACCGGCCGCGCCGCGCCGCCAACCGCCGCTACCGGCTGCCGCCGCCGCTGTTCCATGCGCGCAGCCGCGCCGGCTGGCTGACGCTGGGCGTGCTGGCCCTGGTGCTGGCCAGCTTTGCCTCGCTGGAGCTGCCGCTGGCCGCGCTGTTCTCGCGCCAGGCCCTGGCCAGCATGGGCCGTTTCCTGGCCGAGTTCGTGCCGCCCGAGCTGGCGCCGGCCTTTGTGCGCCAGGTGCTGGCCGCGGCCTGGGAGACGCTGGCCATGTCGGCCCTGGGCACGCTGCTGGCCGCGCTGGCCGGCCTGCTGCTGGCCCTGCCGGCCAGCCGGCTGCACGAGGCCGACGCGGCCCATGGCCGGGCGCTGTCGCGGCTGCTGCTGAATGCGCTGCGCGCCGTGCCCGAGCTGGTGTGGGCGGCGCTGCTGCTGATCGCCGCCGGCCTGGGACCGTTTGCCGGCACGCTGGCGCTGGCGGTGCACACCACCGGCGTGCTCGGCCGCTTGTTTGCCGAGGCCATCGAAAACGCGCCGCCGGGGCCGGCCATGGCCTTGCGCACCCAGGGCCTGGGCAGCCTGCGGGTGTTCTTGTATGCCACCCTGCCCCAGGTGCTGCCGCAGCTGATCAGCTATGCGCTGTACCGCTGGGAGAACAACATCCGCGCCGCCGCGGTGCTGGGCGTGGTGGGCGCCGGCGGCCTGGGCCAGATGCTGGCCTTCCACATGGGCCTGTTCCAGATGCCCAAGACCGCCACCGTGCTGATCGGCATGCTGGGCCTGGTGGCGCTGGTGGACCTGGCCAGCTTTGCCTGGCGGCGCTGGCTGACGCGCTGAGCGGTTTCAGGCCTTTCAGGCCTGCAGCCGCCGCGTCGCCAGGTGGCGCCACAGCAGCGAATAAAGCGCTTCCGGCTGGAAGGGCTTGGCCAGGAAGTCGCTCATGCCGGCGTCCTGGCAGCGCTGGCGGTCCTCGACGAAGGCATTGGCCGTCAGCGCGACGATGGGCGTGGCGGCATGGAAGCGGCTGCGGCGGATCAGGCGCGTGGCTTCCAGGCCGTCCAGGTGCGGCATCTGCATGTCCATCAGGATCAGCGAGTACGGCGTGGCCGCTGCCAGCTGCACGGCCTGCGCGCCGTCCTCGGCGGTGTCGATCAGCAGGCCGCTGTGCCGCAACAGCTCCTGCGCCACCATGCGGTTGACCGGCTCGTCCTCGGCCAGCAGGATGCGCTGGCCCGCGCAGTCGCGCAGCAGCTGGCGTTCGGCGTCGCTGGCGCTCAGCGTCGGCTCCGGGCCGACGTCCTGGGCCCCGGCCTGGGTTTGGGCCTGGACCTTGGGCAGCCTGGCGGTGAACCAGAACAGGCTGCCCTGGCCGGGCACGCTGCGCAGGCCCACGTCGCCGCCGGCCAGGCGCGCCAGCTGGCGCGTGATCGCCAGGCCCAGGCCGGTGCCGCCATAGCGCCGCGTGGTCGAGGAGTCGGCCTGCTCGAAGGACTCGAACACCCGCGCCTGGGCCTCGGGTGTCAGGCCGATGCCGCTGTCCTCGACCTCGAAGCGCAGCAGCATGTGGTCGACCGACTCCTCCAGCCGGCGCAGGCGCAGCGTGATGCGGCCCCGCTCGGTGAACTTGATCGCATTGGCGGCGTAGTTCAGCAGGGCCTGGGTCAGGCGGGTCTCGTCGCCCAGCAGCGGCGCCGGCAGGGGCTCGGCGTCGACGACGATCTGCAGCGACTTCTCGGCGGCGCGGTCGGCCACCATCTGGGCCACGCGCCGGGGCAGGGTGTGTGCCTGCAGCGGCGCCTGCTCCAGCTGCAGCTTGCCGGCCTCGATCTTCGACAGGTCCAGCACGTCGTCGATGATGGACAGCAGATGCGCCGACGCCGCCATCATGGTGTCGAGCTGCTGGCCCTGCTCGGCCGTCACGCCGGAGCGGCGCAGCAGATGGGCGCTGCCCAGGATGGCATTCATCGGCGTGCGGATCTCGTGGCTCATATTGGCCAGGAAGCTGCCCTTGGCGCGGGCGGCCGTCTCCGCCTGGTCGCGCGCCAGGCTCAGCTCGCGGTTGCTCTCGGTGAGCTCGGCCGTGCGCTGCTGCACCAGGCGCTCCAGCTCGGCATGCTGGTCTTCCAGCATGCGCCGCGCGCGCTTGCGCTCGCTGATGTCGACCGCGGTGGTCAGCACATGGGGCTGGCCGCCCAGCTCGATGGGGTTGGCGCAGAACGACACGTCCAGCGAGCTGCCGCTGGTGTGGCGCCAGCGCACCTCGACATCGCGGATGGCCTGGCCGGCCGAGATCGCGGCCCAGGCGGCATCGCGCTCGGCTGCGTCGGCCCAGAGGCCGAACTCGATGCTGGTGCGGCCCAGCAGCTCGGTGCGCGGTCGGCCGACCAGGCGCGCCCAGGCCTCGTTGACATCGATGTAGTGCTGGTCGGCGATGCGCGCCAGGGCCACGCCGATGGGGCTGTTCTGCAGCATCACGGCAAAGCGCTGCTCGCTCTCCCGCGTCTGCCGGGCCTGTTCCCATTGGGCGGTCTGGTCGCTCAGCGTGCCGATCAGCTGATCGGGGCCGCCGTCCGGCCCGGGCACGCGGCGCAGCTCGTCGCGCACCTGGCGCACGCGGCCGTCGCTGTCGAGCAGCCGGTACTCCAGCGCCAGGCTGCCCTGCGGGGCCAGGCCGGCCACGGCGGCGCGCACGCGCTGGCGGTCCTCGGGGTGCACCCTGGAGAACCACCAGCCCGGCGTCTGCGCATCCTCGGCCGGGTAGCCGAACAGGCGCTGCAGGTTGTGGCTGACCCAGGCCACGGTCTGCTCGCCGGCGCCCGTGCCGGCACCGATGGGCAGCCGGTACATCGCCACCGGGCTGGCCGCCAGCAGGCTGTCGAGCTGCTGCGTGGTCTTGGTCAGGGCCTGGGTGCGCTGTGCGACGCGCCAGCGCAGCAGCAGCGTGTGCGCCGCCAGCAGCAGCATCGCCGTGCCCAGGCCGGCCAGCAGCCACAGCAGCGCAGGCGGCACGGCCGTGGGCTGGCGCACCGCCAGGGCGCGGCGCATGGCCTGGTAGTAGATCGAGTCGGGCTGCTGGCGCCAGGCCGCCAGGTGCACGTCGATGCGCGACAGCAGGTCGGCATGGCGGCCCTCGGGCACGGCGAAGTAGAGGTTGTTGGCCAGGAAGATCAGCGGCGTCTCCCGCAGGCCATAGGACGAGGCCAGCCGTGCCGCCGAGAAGCTGTTGGTGACCATGGCATCGGCCTGGCCGGCGGCCACCGCCTGGTAGGCCTGCAGCAGCGTGTCCACCAGCACCGGCTCGTGGCTGGCGCCGGCCTCGGCCAGCAGGCGCGCCACAAAGGGCTGCTGCACGCCGCCGCGCAGCATGGCGATGCGCTTGCCCGCCAGGTCGGCCGCGCTGCGCACGCGCAGGCCTTCGGTGCTGTAGATCTGCGCCCAGCTGCTGGCCACCGAGACGGCGTGGAAGTCGAAGCGCTTGTCGCGCTCCTCGTTGTAGGCCACGTCGGGCATCAGGTCGAGCTCGCCGCGCTGCAGCTGCTCCAGGCAGCGCGACCACTCGCAGGCCACGTACTGCAGCTGCCAGCCCTCGTCGCGCGAGATCGCTTCCAGCAGCTCGATGAACAGGCCGGCCGGACGGCCCTGGTCATCGCTGTAGACCTTGGGCTCGTTCTGGTATAGGCCCACACGCAGCGTGCGGCTGCCGGCGTCGGCCATGCAGGGCGTGGCGGCCAGCCACAGGGTCAGCCACAGGGCCAACGACAGGGCCAGCGACCGGGCCAACAGCCCAGGCAAGCGGCGCAGGCCGCGGCCATGCGCGCCAGGCCTGCGATCGGCAGCGGTGAGCGGGCCTGGGCGGGGGCGGGCGGGCATGGACCGGACGGGCTCGCAGGGCGTCGGCATGGCGACGGAGCCGCGATTGTGCGACGCCTGCGCCGCCGGCGGCGGCCCGCCGGTCCGGGCCGCCGCAGGCCCGGCCGCACCCGGTCAGCGGGCGGTCTCGGGATGGAACACCAGCACCGGGATCTGGGTGTGCGTGAGCACCTTGTGCGTCTCGCTGCCCAGCAGCAGGCCCTTGATGCCCTTGCGACCATGCGAGGCCATCACGATCAGGTCGCATTGCCGCTGCTCGGCCGCGACGATGATCTGCTCATACGGATGGTCGCCCGGCACCGCCAGGGTGTCGCAGGCCACCTGGGCCTGGGTGGCGGCCTGGGCCAGCCGGCTCAGCACCTGCTCGGCATGGCGCCGCGTTTCAAACTGGAACTGCTGCTGCGTGTCCTGCAAGGACTCCACCGCATAGCTCATCAGGTGGTACTCGGGCATCACGGTGATGCCGGTGACCTTGGCGCCGGTCGAGCGCGCCAGTTCCAGGCCCTTGTAGATGGCCACATCGGACAGCGCCGAGCCGTCCGTCGCCAGCAGGAGATGCTTGAACATGGTGACCTCCGATGGTCAGCCACTGCCTGCGCCGCCGCGCCGAGATCGACCCGGCGACCCCCTTGGTCTCTGCGGGTGTTCCGGCGGATGTCTCTGCGCGTCCCCGCAGGGACCAAGGGCATTGTGCGCCCGTCGGCCGGGCGTCGCCAGCCTTTTGGGGCCGGGTTTCAGGCCGCCGCGATGTGCATCACCACCTGGTGGCCCAGCGCTGCCGGCAGCGTGCCGGCGGGGGTGCCGGGCTGGCCGCGCAGCAGCAGCCTCCAGGGGCCGGGGCCGCGGCGCGCCAGCCGGTCCTGCAGGGCGGCTGCCGTGCTGCCGGCGGCTGCGCCCGGCTGCGGCGCCACCAGCACCAGCTGGCCGCCGTCGAGGGCGGCCCAGGCGCAGGCCAGGCCCGGCTCGCCCAGCTCGGGCCAGGCCGAGGCCGGGCCGTCCGGCAGGCCATGCTGCAGCGCCGTGCCCAGCAGGGCCTGCAGATCCTGCCGGGCCTGGGCCAGATCGGCCACCGCCAGCAGCACGGCGGCGATGCCGGTCACGCCATTGGCCTGGCGCCGCACGGCGCCCTCGGGCACACGCAGCGCACGCGGCGTGACATCGGCGCACACAAAGGGCAGGGCCCGCGTGGTCTGGCGCAGCGACTGCCAGGCCACCTGCTGGCCATCGGGCCGCAGCCGGCCGCCCGGGGTCAGCGGGCCCAGCGTGGCCAGGCCGCGGGCGCGCGCCGCATCGGCCAGCGCCGCCACGTCCGCGCCGTGCGGTGGCAGCAGCGCATGGTCGACCAGGCCCTCGCCGTCTGCCTGCAGCGTCTGATACCAGGGCTCGTGGTTGGGCGCGCGCCAGGCGATCAGCTCCAGGTAGGCGCCGTCGTCGAACACCACCAGCGCGTTGTGCGACTCGCGGCCCGGGTGGGCACCGCCGGCCAGCACCTGGAAGCCCAGGGCCGTGTAGTCGGCCATGGCCGCGGCCAGGTCGTGCACGGCGATGACCACATGGTCCAGGCGCAGCTTCATCAGTCGTCGATCTTCAGCTTGGTCTTGGCGATGAAGTCGGCCCAGCGGTCGTGCTGCTCGCGGGCATAGCGGTCCAGCGCCGGGCCGTCGCTGGCCATGACCTCGAAGCCCGCGGCCGTGAGCCGGTCGTGCACCTCGGCATGGTTCAGCGCGGCGCGCATATCGTCGCTGAGCTTGCGCAGCGTGGCCGGCGGCGTGGCCGAGGGCACGAACAGGCCGATCCACGAATAGGCCTCGAAGCCGGGGAAGCCCGACTCGGCCACCGTGGGCACATTGGGCAGGTCGGCCAGGCGCTTGGCGCCGGTGACGGCCAGCGGCTTGATCTTGCCGGCCGAGATCTGGCCCTTCAGCGCCGCATAGCTCAGCAGCGTCAGCTGCACCTGGTCGGCCAGCACCGCCTGCACCGCCGGGCCGCCGCCGCCATAGGGCACGTGCAGCACATACACGCCGGCCTGGCGCTTGATGTCTTCCATCACCAGCTGGTTCATCGAGCCCACGCCGGTGGAGGCATAGCTGTAGCGCGCCGGCTCGCCCTTGGCCTGGGCCAGGAACTCCTTCAGATTGGCCGCCTTGACCGAGGCCGAGGCGGCGATGACCAGCGGAAAGCGCACAGCCAGCGAGGCGCCGCTGAAGTCCTTGAAGGTGTCGTAGGGCAGGCGTGGCTTGGCGATGGGGTTGATGGCATGGCTGTCGAAGGACACCAGCACGGTGTTGCCATCGGGCGCCGACTTGGCCACGTAGCTGGTGCCCACCACGCTGGCCGCACCGGCGCGGTTCTCCACCACCACCGGCCGGCCCAGGCGCTCGGCCAGGCGCGGCTGCAGGATGCGTGCGGTGATGTCGGTGCTGCCACCGGGCGGGAAGGTGACGACCAGCTTCAGCGGCGTGGCATCCTGGGCCAGCGCCGGGCCGGCGGCCCAGCTCAGTGCGGTGGCGGCGGCCAGGCCCAGGGCCTGGCGACGGGGAAAGCTTGGGCTCATGCTGTGATTTCCGAGGGGGTTGAGTTCATTGACGGCCTGGGTTCAGCCCATCCAGCGGCTCACCGGCACGGCCGTGTCCTGCAGCTCCTGCGAGATCACGTCCACCAGGGCCGGGCCGTCGTGGGCCAGGGCAGCCTTCAGCGCCGACTCCAGCTCGCTGGGATCGCTCACGCGCCAGGCGCGCACGCCAAAGGCCTCGGCGACGCGGGCATGGTCGGTGCGGTCGAAGTCCACCGAGTAGTAGCGTTCGTCATAGCCGAACTTCTGGCTGGCCTTGATCCAGCCGAACACGCTGTTGGAGAAGACGATCATTTTCACCGGCACCTGGCGGCGCTTGAGCGTCTCCAGCTCGCCGCAGGTGAAGCCGAAGCTGCCGTCGCCCATCACCGACACCACGGCCGCATCGGGCCGGGCGATCTGCGCGCCATAGGCCGCGGCCATCGAATAGCCCAGCGCGCCATGGGCGCGGTTGGTGATGTAGTGGCGGCCGGCATCGGGCGCCTGGAAGAAGGCCGAGAAATACGGGCAGGGCGTGCCGGGATCGGCGACGACGATGGAGCGTGCCGGCAGCAGCCGGTTCAGCGTGGCCACCACGCGCTCGGGGCGGATCGGCCGCTCGCTGCTGGCGGCCAGCGGCTCGAAGGCCGCCCACTTGGCCTGGCGGGCGCGGGCCGCCACGGCCCGGCCGTCCACGGCCCCGGCGGGCCGGCGTGCGCCATCGGCCAGGCGCTCGCGCAGCTCGGCGGCCAGCGCCTGCAGGCCCAGGCGCGCATCGGCCACCAGGCCCACCGCGGTGCGGTAGTTGGTGCCGATGGTCATGGGGTCGCTGTCCAGGTGCAGGATGGTGGCCTGGCGCGACGGGCAGGACCAGTGCTCGGTGGTGGTCGAGCCGATGCGGCAGGCGATGAACAGCACGCAGTCGGCGGCTTCCAGCACGGCCCGCGTGGCATCCACGCCGCCGTTGCTGCCAACCACGCCCACCAGCAGCGGATGGGCGCTGGGCAGGCTGCCATGGCCGCTGACCGTGGTGCACACCGGCGCATCCAGCAACTCGGCCAGCGCGGCCAGCTGGGTCTCGGCGCCGGCGTTGATGACGCCGCCGCCGACCACCAGCACCGGGGCCTTGGCCTGCAGCAGCTGCTCGGCGGCGCGGGCCAGCTCGGCCGGATCGGGCGCCACGCGCGTGGCCGGGAAGCGCTCGTGCCCCGGCTGGGCCCAGACATCGGCCTGCATGGCCGCGTCCAGCGGATGCTTCATCAGGTCATAGGGCACGCACAGGTGGGCGGCGCCGGGGCGGCCGGTGGTCATGGCGCGGAAGGCGCTGCGCACGCTGTGCGCCACCTGGTCCACGCGGTCGATGCGGCCGTTCCACTTGGTCAGCGGCTTGTACAGCGCGGCCTGGTCCAGCTCGGTCAGCGGGTACTTGCCACGTGCGCCCACCGACACATCGGAGGTGATGCCCAGCACCGGCACCGACGATTCATTGGCCTCCACCAGGCCTGGCAGCAGATAGGTGGCGCCGCCACCGCTGGGGCCTTCGCAGACGCCGACGCGGCCGCTGACGCGGGCATAGGCGTCGGCCATGTAGGCGGCGCTGCGCTCGTCGCGCGTCAGGTGGTGGGTGATGCCATGGTCCAGCCGCGCCAGCGCGTCGTAGAACGGCAGGCTGGTGTCGCCGCACAGGCCGAAGATCTCGCGCACGCCGTTGAGTTGCAGCATGCGCACCAGCACCTCGGCGCCATTGCTGGGAGGGGGAAAGTTCAAGACAGATCCTGGTCGATTGAGTGCATTCATTTCAGTATACTTAACTGCATGCGTCAAGCCCCTGCCCGCCAAACCCCTGCCGGGCGACCGGCCGATGACGGCATCTCCACGCTGCGCCGCGAGCGCGGTTCGTCGGTGCTCGACCGGCTGCGCGAGATGGCCATCCGCTACGAGCTGAAACCCGGCCAGCGCATCAGCGAGATCGCGCTGGCCGAGCAGCTGGGCGTCAGCCGCACGCCGGTGCGCGAGGCGCTGAACCGCCTGGTCACCGACGGCTTTCTGCTGCCGGCCGCGCGCGGCTATGTGCGCCGGCCGCTGGAGGTGCAGTCCACGCTGGACCTGTACGAGGCCCGCGTGATGCTGGAGCGCGAGACCCTGCGCCTGGCCATGGCACGCGCCAGCGACGAGGCCATCGCCGAGGCGCGCGACTTTCTCGCCGCCAGCCAGGCGGCGCGCGCCGACGCCTCGGTGGACGAGCTGGTGCGCCTGGACGAGGCCTTCCACGACCGCATCGCGGCGATGGCCGGCAATGCCGAGCTGCAGCGCATGCTGGCCAACCTCAACGAGCGCATCCGCTTCATCCGCTGGATCGACATGGAAAACGTCGGCCGCGATGTCACGCAGCGCGAGCATGCCGACATCCTGGAGGCGCTGGCCGCGCGCGATGCCGCGGCCGGCGACCAGCACATGGCCGGCCACATCGCGCTGCGCCGCGAGCAGATCGTCGAGGCCATCAAGCAGGGCCTGGCGCGCATCTACCTGCCGCACGAGGCCTGAACGGCGCCGCTTGTCCCGCCTGCGGCCTGCCCATAATCGTGGCTGTCCCGCGATCCCCGACCCACCTGGAGACAACGATGAAGATCCGCCGCGCCCTGAACCTGAGCCTGGCCCTGCTGGCCGCCGCCCCGCTGGCCCGGGCCGACGAGGTGGTGCTGAAGCTGCACCACTTCCTGCCGCCCAGCTCGTTTGCGCAGACCCTGTTCATCCAGCCCTGGTGCGACAAGATCGCCAAGGACTCGGGCAACCGGATGAAGTGCCAGATCTACCCGTCGATGCAACTGGGCGGCACGCCGCCGCAGCTGATCTCGCAGGTCAAGGACGGCGTGGCCGACGTGGTGTGGACGCTGCCGGGCTATACCGCCGGCCGCTTCCCGTCGGTCGAGGCCTTCGAGCTGCCGTTCATGATGCAAAGCCCCGAGGCCACGTCCAAGGCGGTGTGGGACTATGTGCAGCTGCACGGCGCCAAGGAGTTCGCGGACGTCAAGCCGCTGGCCTTCCATGTGCACGGCGACGGCGTGTTCCACATGGTGGCCAAGCCGATCAAGACCCTGGCCGACCTGCGCGGCCTGAAGCTGCGTGCGCCCACGCGCATGACCAACAAGTTCATCGCCATGCTGGGCGCCACGCCGGTGGGCATGCCGGTGCCGCAGGTGGGCGATGCGCTGAGCAAGGGCGTGATCGACGGCGCGGTGGTGCCGTACGAGGTGGTGCCGGCGGTGAAGATCCAGGAACTGGTGAAGTTCCATTCCGAGACCGACCCGGCCCAGCCGGCTTTCTACACCTCGGTGTTCATCTTTGCGATGAACAAGGCCAAGTACGACGCGCTGCCGGCCGACCTGAAGAAGGTCATCGACAGCAACTCCGGCCAGGCGCTGTCGGGCCAGGCCGGCAAGGCCTTTTTGCAGGCCGATGGCGAAGGCAAGAAGCTGACCACCAAGAACACCACCAACGTGATCCCGGCGGCTGAGCTTGCGCAGTGGAAGACCCTGGGCGACAAGCTGGCCGCCGAATGGGTGGCCGAGATGAACGGCAAGGGCCTGGCCGGCAGCAAGATGCTGGACGATGCCAAGGCCCTGATCGCCAAGCACGCTGGCAAGTGAGGCGCCGGGGGCGGGCCGCCCCCGGCGTCAGAACAGCCGCGACAGAAAGGCCAGGCTGCGGCCCAGGGCCAGCGCGGCGGCGCCCGGATGGTGGGCGCTGCGCGCCCAGCAGTTGAAGCCGTGCTGGGTGCCGGCGTAGTCGTGGAACTCCACCTGCGCCGCCGCCGGTGATGCGGCCATGGCCTGGCGCACCGCGGCCACCGCTTCGGGCGGGATGCTGGCGTCCTGTTCGGCATGGTGGAACTGCAGCGGGCAGCGGATCTGCGGCGCCAGCGCCAGCTGGGTGTGGATGCCGCCGCCGTAGTAGGCGACCGCAGCATCCACGCCGGTATCCGCGCCACCTTGGGCCGCGGCCACGAAGGCCAGGCGCCCGCCCATGCAGTAGCCGATGGCGCCAACCCTGGGCCCGCATTCGGGCAGGGCGCGCAGCGCGGCCACGCTGGCCTGCAGGTCGGCCGCCACCTCGTCGGGCTTGAGCGCCCGCATCAGCGCCAGCGCACGCTCGCGGTCCTCGCCCACATAGCCCAGTTCCACATGCGCCTGCTGGCGCCAGAACAGGTCCGGTGCCAGCACCGTGAAGCCGGCCAGCGCGTACTGCTCGGCCACCGCGCGGATGTGGGCGTTGACGCCAAAGATCTCCTGCAGCAGCAGCAGGCCCGGGCCGCGGCCGGCGGGCGGCAGGGCCAGGTAGGCGTCCATCGTGCCGGCCGGCGTGGCCAGCGGAACCCAGCGGGTGGTGACGGGGGAGGTTGCGTCCATCGTGAAGCCCTTCGGTCTTTCAGCCCAGCGACTGTGCCAGCGCCCAGGCCTGCTCGGCCAGCGGCCGGGCACGCTTGCCGGCCTGCAGCGCGCGCTCGTTGGAGGCATTGCCCTGCAGCGCCCGCGCCAGGATGCCTTGCAGGATGCCGGCCAGGCGGAACATGTTGAACACCAGGTAGTAGTTCCAGTCCGCCGCGCTGATGCTGCCCGGCGCGCGGCCCGTGCGTTCCAGGTAGCGCGCCAGGTAAGCGGCCTCGTCCGGGATGCCCAGCGCCGCCAGGTCCACGCCCAGCAGTCCGCGGTTGCCCTCGCCGGTGGCCATGTGCCAGGTCATGCAGTGGTAGGCAAAGTCCACCAGCGGATGGCCCAGCGTCGACAGCTCCCAGTCCAGCACGGCCAGGATGCGCGCTTCGCTCGGGTGGAAGATCACGTTGTCGAAGCGGTAGTCGCCGTGCACCACCCGGGTTTCGTCACCCGCGGGGATGCGCGCCGGCAGCCACTCGATCAGGCGGTCCATCGCGGCGATGGGCTCGGTCTCGGCGGCGCGGTACTGCTTGGTCCAGCGCTCGACCTGGCGTGCCACATACTGGCCGGGCTTGCCAAAGCCGTCCAGGCCCACGGCCTGCACGTCCACGCTGTGCAGCGCGGCCATCACGCGGCCGAGTTCGTCGTAGTGGGCGGCACGCTGGTCCGGCGTCATGCCGGGCAGGGCCGGGTCCCACAGCACGCGGCCGTCCACGCAGTCCATCAGGTAGAACATGGCGCCGATCACCGCCGTGTCCTCGCACAGCGCCCAGGGCTTGGCCACCGGCACGTCGGTGCCGTGCAGCGCGCTGATGACGCGGAACTCGCGGTCCACCGCATGGGCCGAGGGCAGCAGGTTGCCGGGCGGCTTGCGCCGCAGCACATAGCGTTGACCGCCGGCGCTGATGCGGAAGGTGGGGTTGGACTGCCCACCCTTGAACTGCTCGACCGTCACCGCCTGGTCGAAGCCCGGGATGCGCTGGTCGCGCGCCCAGGCCGACAGGGCGCCGACATCGAAGGCGTGCTGCGGATGGACCGGCTTGGTGCCGGTGAAATGCTCGAACTCGTCGGCCATGCCCGCTCCGCTCAGGCCACTTCAAACAGGCCGGCCGCACCCTGGCCGCCGCCGATGCACATGGTGACCACCACGTACTTGGCGCCGCGGCGCTTGCCCTCGATCAGCGCATGGCCGGTCAGGCGCGCGCCGGAAACGCCATAAGGGTGGCCCACGGCGATGGCGCCGCCGTTGACATTGAGCCGCTCGTCGGGAATGCCCAGCGTATCGCGGCAATACAGCACCTGGCAGGCGAAGGCCTCGTTCAGCTCCCACAGGTCGATGTCCGATACCTTGAGCCCGGCGCGCTGCAGCAGCCGCGGCACGGCAAACACCGGGCCGATGCCCATCTCGTCGGGCTCGCAGCCGGCCACCGCAAAGCCGCGGAAGATGCCCAGCGGCTTCAGGCCCCGTTGCTCGGCCAGCTTGCCGTTCATCACCACCACGGCCGAGGCGCCGTCGCTGAACTGGCTGGCATTGCCGGCCGTGACCATGCCGCCGGGCAGGGCCGGGCGCAGGCCGCTGATGGCCTCCAGCGTGGTGTCGCCGCGGATGCCCTCGTCGGCCGCGATGGTCACTTCCTTGCGCGTGATGCGGCCCGTGGCCTTGTCGACCACGCCCATCACCGTGGTCATGGGCACGATCTCGTCGGCGAACTTGCCGGCGGCCTGGGCCGCGGCGGCGCGCTGCTGGCTGCGCACGCCGTACTCGTCCTGTGCCAGCTTGGCGATGCCATAGCGCTGGATCACCTGCTCGGCGGTCTGCAGCATGCTCCAGTACAGCTCGGGCTTGTGCTCGGCCAGCCAGGGGTCGATGCGCATGTGGCGGTTGGCCTCGTTTTGCACGCAGCTGATGCTTTCCACGCCACCGGCCACGATGGCCGGGCAGCCCTCGGTGATCACGCGCTGGGCCGCCAGCGCAATGCTCTGCAGGCCCGACGAGCAGAAGCGGTTGATGCTCAGGCCGGCGGTGGTCACCGGCAGGCCGGCGCGCAGCGCGATGGCGCGGGCGATGTTGCCGCCGGTCGTGCCCTCGCCGAAGGTGCCGCCCATGATGCAGTCCTCGATCTCGGCGGGGTCCAGGCCCGAGCGGGCCACGGCATGCTGCACCGCATGGGCGCCCAGCGTGGCGCCATGGGTCATGTTGAACGCACCCTTCCAGCTCTTGCCGAGGCCGGTGCGGGCGGTGGAAACAATCACTGCGTCGACCATGGTGTCTGTCTCCCGGATCAGTTGAAGTTCTTGCCTTCGGCGGCCAGCTTTTCCAGCAGCGGTGCCGGCTGCCAGCTCGCATCGGCGCCGGGCTCGGCGGCAAAGCGCTTCAGCGCGCGCACCACGTTGGCCAGGCCCACGGTGTCGGCATACAGCATCGGGCCGCCGCGCTGGGCCGGGTGGCCGTAGCCGTTCAGGTAGACCAGGTCGATGTCGCTGGCACGCGCGGCAATGCCTTCTTCGAGGATGCGCGCGCCCTCGTTGACCAGGGCATAGATGCAGCGCTCGACAATCTCGTCGTCGGCGATCTTGCGCGGCGTGATGCCGTTCGCCGCCCGGTAGTCGGCAATGAGCTGTTCGGTCACCGCATCGGGGATGGGCTCGCGGCTGCCGGCCTCGTAGCGGTACCAGCCGGCGCCGGTCTTCTGGCCGTAGCGGCCGGCCTCGCAGAGCTTGTCGGCGACGATGGGCTTCATCTCCACACCCGCCTCGGCGGCGCGGCGCTTGCGCGTGGCCCAGCCGATGTCCAGGCCGGCCAGGTCACCCATGCGGAACGGGCCCATGGCCAGGCCGTAGACGTTCTGCAAGGCCTTGTCCACCTGCTGCGGCGTGGCACCGGCGTTCACCAGGCCCTGGGCCGCCGCGCCATAGCGCGCCAGCATGCGGTTGCCGATGAAGCCATCGCAGACGCCGGAGACGATGGCCACCTTCTTGATCTTCTTGGCCAGGGCCATGCTGGTGGCCAGCACGTCCTTGGCGGTGGCGGCGCCGCGCACCACCTCCAGCAGGCGCATCACATTGGCCGGGCTGAAGAAGTGCAGGCCGATCACGTCCTGCGGCCGCTGGGTGAACTGGGCAATCTTGTTCACGTCCAGGTAGCTGGTGTTGCTGGCCAGGATGGCGCCGGGCTTGCACACCTCGTCCAGCGTGCGGAACACGGTTTCCTTGACGCCCAGTTCCTCGAACACGGCCTCGACCACCAGGTCCACGTCCTTCAGGCCCTCGTAGCCCAGGGTCGGCGTGATCAGCGCCATGCGCTGCTCCACCTGCTCGGGCTTGAGCTTGCCCTTCTTGGCCGAGTTTTCGTAGTTCTTGCGGATGGTGGCGATGCCGCGGTCCAGCGCCTCCTGCTTCATCTCCAGCAGCACCACCGGGATGCCGGCGTTGAGGAAGTTCATCGTGATGCCGCCGCCCATGGTGCCGGCGCCGATGACGCCGACCTTGTCGATCTTGCGCAGCGGCGTGTCGTCCGGCACGTCGGGGATCTTGGCCGCCGCGCGTTCGGCGGTGAACACATGGCGCAGCGCGCGCGACTCGGTCGTGCCCATCAGCGACAGGAAGATCTCGCGCTCGGCCTTCAGGCCGTCGTCGAAGCCCTTGCTGGCCGCCAGGGCCACGGCCTCCACGCATTGCACCGGCGCCGGCCAGCCCTTGGCCTGGGCCTTGACGGTGTTGCGGGCGAACTGCAGCCAGGCCTCGGCCAGCGGGTCCTTCAGCTTCAGGTCGCGCGCGCGCTTCAGCGGCCGCTTCTCGGCCACCACCTGCTGGGCCAGGGCCAGCGCGGCCTCGACCACGTCGCCATCGGTCACCCCGTCCAGCAGCGGTGTGCCCTCGAACTGCGCGGCCTTGACCGTGGCGCCCGAGACGATCAGGTTCAGCGCCGCCTCCAGGCCGATCAGGCGCGGCAGGCGCTGCGTGCCGCCGGCACCGGGGATCAGGCCCAGCTTGACCTCGGGCAGGGCCAGTTGCGCATCACGCCGGGCCACGCGGTAGTGCGCGCCCAGCGCCAGCTCCAGGCCGCCGCCCATGCACACGCCGGCGATCGCCGCCACCACCGGCTTGGGCGAGTTCTCCAGCGCGGCGATCACCACCGGCAGGCGCGGCTCCATGCCGGCCCGGGGCGTGCCGAACTCCTTGACGTCGGCGCCGCCCGAGAAGGCGCGGGCCGTACCGGTGAGCACGATGGCCGTCACCGCGGCATCGGCCAGCGCGCGGTCCAGCGACTCGATGATGCCGCTGCGCAGCGCCAGGCCCAGGCCGTTGATCGGCGGATGGTCCAGCGTGATCACGGCGGTGCTGCCGCGGACCTGGTAGTGGGTGGGGTTCATCGCTGCTTTCTCCTGGCGTGCGGAATACGGACCGTGCATTCTGGACGCCTTCGACGCCGCGCCAAGTCGCCCCAGCGTCACCGCGCGTTCCGCAGCGCGGTCGCGAGCGGCGGCAGGGCCCCGGCTCCGCGCCGAACTGGGCTGCCGCGTCATGCCTTAGCAAGGCATGACAAGGCTTAATTGGCCGCGGCCGGCCACGGCCGCGATCATCGGACCCTCATCCTGCCGATCGCCACCATGCCGCCCCAGCCCGTCCCCATGCTGTTCACACCGCTGAGCCTGGGCGGCTGGTCGATCAGCCACCGCGTGGTGATGGCCACGCCGCCGCGCCATCGTGCGCGGCCCGATGGCCTGCCCACCGCGCTGATGGCCCAGCACCATGGCCAGCGTGCCAGCGCCGGCGGTCTGGTCATCAGCGAGCCGATCACGGTGCAGCGCGACGCGCCCACCTCGTCCGAGGCGCCGGGCCTGTACACCAGCCAGCAGGCCAATCTGTGGCGCCAGGTCACCGATGCCGTGCACCAGCGTGGCGGCCTGATGCTGGCCCAGCTCGGGCCGGGCCTGCCGCAGGCCGCGCTCGATGCGCAGGCGCTGGACAGCCTGTCCGAGGCCTTGCGCGACGCCGCCGAACTGGCGGGCGACGCCGGCTTCGATGGGGTCGAGCTGTGCGCCGGAGACCATGCGGCTGCCGTGGCCGATCTGCTGCCTGCCCTGATCGGCGTGTGGGGCGGCGACCGGGTGGGTCTGGGGCTGGGGCCGGGGCAGGCCTGTGCGGCCGCAGCGGCCATGACAGCGCAGCGCTGGCCGGGCATCGCCTATCTGCGCCTGTCGGGGCCAGCGCTGCCCGAAGACGAGTGCCTGAAGCAGCTGCGCCACCTGGGCGGTGCCGCGCTGCTGGTCTGCGGCGACCACTCGCCGGCGGACGCGGTGGCGGCCTTGGAGCGTGGCAGGGTGGACGCGCTCAGCTTCGAGCTGGCCTTTGTCGCCAACCCCGACCTGCCGCAGCGGCTGCGCCGCGGCGCGGCGCTGGCAGAGCCGGACCGGGCCACGCTGCACCAGGGCGGTGCCCACGGCTACACCGACTATGCGGCGCTGGACACGCCGACCTGAACAGCGCGTGAACAGCGCGCCGCCGGGAGCGCCGCCCAGGGTTCAGGCGTAGGACGGCGACGGCGGATGGGCCGCGCGCGCCGCGGCCATCGACAGCGGGACCATCGCAGCGGCAGCGGCAGCGGCAGCGGACTCGGGCCGGAACAGGCTGACCAGGCCGCGCTGCGCGGCCACGCTCACCGCCTGGGTGCGGCTGCTGGCGTCGAGCTTGGCCATGACGGCCTTGACATGGGTCTTGACGGTGCCCACCGCGATCTGCAGCTCGCGCGCGATGGCCTTGTTGCACTGGCCGCAGGCCAGCAGCTCCAGCACCTGGGTTTCGCGCAGGGTGAGCGACTCGCGGGCCATGCTGTCGGCCATGCGCTGGGCCACCGCCAGGCTGAGGAAGCGCTGGCCGCTGGCCAGCGCACGCACGCCGGTCACCAGCTCGTCCACCGGCGCGTCCTGCAGCATGTAGCCATGCACGCCGCACTCCAGCGCATGGCGCACCGCATGTTCGCGGTCGTGCGCCGCCAGCACCAGCAGCCGGGCGGCACGGCGCGCCGTCGGCGGCCGGCGTGCGGCCTGCGCCAGGCGCAGACCGGTGTCGTGGTCACAGACCACGACATCGGCGTCGGCGGGCAGCCCGGCGTCCACCAGCGGCGAGGCCACCTGGACCTCGAAGCCGGGCTGGCCCCCCAGAGCGGCTCCGAGGCCGCAGCCGATGATGGCCTGGGCGTGCAGCACCAGCACGCGGGTCGGAACTTCGATGGCCTGAGCTTGCATGGGGGACCTCCTGTTGGCGTGGACTGGCAGGAGCGTCCCCGCCATGCCCGGCATGTTGATCCGCGTCCGGTGAGCTGACGAGTTATTCGTTGTCAAGGCTTGCGAAGAGACGCCGATGCCCCGGGCGCCGGATTAGCATGGTCCGACCCTGCCGCCAGGCCGAGGCCCCACCCCACCATGAAGCTGCACCCCGCCACCCGTCGCCACCCGCCGCCGGCCCCTGCTCCAGCCCTGGCGCGGCGGCGAGCCCTGTTGTGGCGTTTGCTGCCGCTGCCGTGGCTGGGCACGACCGGCGCTGCGCACGGCCAGGACTTCCCGTCGCGTGGCCTGCACCTGACCGTGCCCTATCCGGCTGGCGGCACGGTCGACCTGCTGGCGCGCCAGCTGGCGGCTGCGCTGCGCCCGGCCCTGCGCCAGGAGGTGCGGGTCGAGAACCTGCCCGGGGCGGCCGGTGCCCTCGGATTGCAGAAGCTGCTGCAGTCCGCCGCCGACGGCCACGAACTGGCCCTGGCCACCGACAGCGATGCGGTGCTGGTGCCGCTGGTGAACCCCCAGCTGCGCTACCGGACCGAGCAGCTGCGGTTGATCGGCCTGGTGGCGCGCTCGCCGATGGTGCTGGTGGCCGGCGCCGGGCTGCAGGGCGCCGAGCTCGCGCCATGGCTGGCCGAAGCCCGGCGCCCCGCGGCCCGGCCGGCCGTCTTCGGCAGCTACGGCGTGGGCTCGAACAGCCATTTGTGTGCCGAGGACTTCCAGCAGCGCACGGGCCTGATCGGGGTGCACCTGCCGTACAAGGGCATTGCGCCGCTGCTGCAAGACCTGCTGGGCGGCCATGTCGACCTGGCCTTTCTGCCGCTGGCCGGCGGCATCCACGAGGCGGTGGCGGCCGGCCGGCTGCGCGCCCTGGGGCTGGCGGCCGCCGAGCGTGATGCCCGCCTGCCGCAGCTGCCCACGCTGGCCCAGGCCCTGGGCCTGGGCGGCTTTGTGCACCACAGCTGGGCCGGCCTGGTGGTGCCGGCGGCCGTGCCCGATGCGGTGGCGCAGCGGCTGGCGCAGGAGCTGCAGGACACGCTGCGCAGCGCGGAGTTCCAGCAGACGCTGCTGGCCAGCGGCTCGCAGCCGGCGCCGCCGATGGATCTGGCCCAGGCGCAGCAACTGCTGCTGGCCGAGGTCGAGCGCTACCGGCCGCTGGCGGCCCGGTGGCTGTCGCGCAGCGCCGCGTTGTCGCGCTGACCGTCGCGCGGACTGTCCCGCTGATGGTCGGGCCGCTGGCCGCTGGGCCGGGCGGCAGGAGCCGGTCCGCATGCATCGATGCGGGCCAGCAGCCCGCGTGCGCGACCGACATCGGCCGTGTCGCCGCCACCTTCGATGCGCGCCAGCGCGGCGTCCAGCACCGTGCGCGCGGCCTCGGCCCGGCCGGCCTCCAGCTCGGCCGCGGCCAGGCTGGTGGCGCAGCGCAGCGCCCAGCCGTGCGCGCCCTGGCGCTGCGCCAGGCTCAGCGCCGCCTGCAGCAAGGCCATGGCCTGGGCCGGATCGGCCGCTGCAGCCGTGGCCGACGCCAGCAGCCGGCGCTCGGCATCCACGCGCATCACCTCGGCGGCACACCAGCCGTTCAGGCCCAGCGGCAGGCGTGCCAGCACCGCCTCGCCGACGAAGTCCGGATGCAACGTGGCCAGCATGTCCAGGTGGCTGAAGTGCAGCTCGCCGGCGGCGATGGCCGCCGCCGCCGCATCGCCGCGGCGTGCGGCCAGCGCGCGCATGAACAGCGGCGGCCACGAGCGCCAGAAGCCCAGCGCATTGACCTCCACGCATTCGCGCAGCTCGTCGATCAGCGCCTGGGCCCCGGCATCGTCGCCGCACCACAGCGCCACCGGGCAGGCTGCGTAGCTCAGCGCATAGGTCAGCGACTGCGGGTGGTCGGCCGCGCGGCCGGCCTCGGCGGCCTCCTCGGCGGCGCTTCGTGCGGCATCGGGCCGGCCCTGCAGCCACAGGATGCGCGCCAGCTGTGTCAGCGCCGCGGTGCGGTGGTCGAGGTGGAACAGCGTGCCCTGGGCCGGCTGCAGCTGGATGGCGGCCGGCTGCAGGGCCTGCTGCACATGCTCCAGCGCCTGCGGCTGGTCGCCCAGGCTGTGCAGGCACAGCGCCATGATGCGGTGATACATGTAGCGTGCGGCCAGGTCGCCGCTGTGCTCGGCCACCTGGCCGTGGGCCTCGGCCGCATCGCGTGCGGCGGCATAGTCGCCGCGCAGCGCCTGCAGGCTGAAGATGCCCCACAGCCCGCGCAGTTGCACCTCGGCGTCGCCGCAATGCCGGCCCAGCGCCACCGCCCGCTGCAGCGCCTGCAGGCCCTCGGGCGCGCCGCCGCGCATGGCCAGGCTGGCCTGGCCATGGGCCAGTTGCAGCCGCATGTCCAGCGTGCCGCCTGCCAGGGCCGGCGGCAGGCCGGCGATGGCCTGCTCCAGCCGCTGCAGGTATTCGCTGACCAGCGACAGGCCAAACCACAGCGCGGCCGAATGCGCCAGCAGCGCGGCGCCGAGTTCGGCGTCGCCGCCTTCGCCGAATGCCCAGGCCAGCGCGGCCCGCAGGTCGTCGACCCGCCGGCCATGGCGCTCGCGCCAGCGCGTGGCCACCATCAGCTCGCTGTCGCGCATCACCACGCCCAGCAGCTGGCGGCAGTACAGCGCATGGCGCCGGGCCGTCTCTGGCTGCTCGCCGCTGGCGGCCAGGCGCTCGGCGGCATAGCTGCGCGTGGTCTGGAGCAGCCGGTACTGGACCATGTCGTCGCCGGGTTCGGCGCTGACCAGCGACTTGGCCACCAGGTTCATCACCAGGCGCGTGGCATCGGTGGCATCCAGGCCGGCACCCTCGGCCACGGCCTGCACGCCGTCGAGCGCAAAGCGCTCGCGGAACACCGACAGCCGCCGCAGCACACGCTGCTCGTCGGCCGTCAGCAGGCCATGGCTCCAGTCCAGCGTGGCGCGCAGGCCCTGGTGGCGCGGCAGGGCCGTGCGGTGGCCCAGGGTGGGCAGGGACAGGTGGTCGTCCAGGCGCTCGGCCAGGCCGCGCAGGCCGAACACGCCCAGCCGCGCGGCCACCAGCTCGATGGCCAGCGGCATGCCGTCCAGGCTGCGGCACAGGTGGGCCACCAGCGGCACGTCGGCATCGCCAAAGGCCAGGCCGTCGGTGCTGGCCATGGCGCGCTCGACGAACAGCTCGAAGGCCGGGTAGGCCAGTGCCGCCTCGTAGCTGCATGGGGCATGGCCCGGCGGCGCCGCCAGCGAGGCCAGGCGCTGCACCCACTCACCACGTGCACGCAGCGGCTCGCGGCTGGTGGCCAGGATCGACAGGCCGGGCAGCTCGCCGACCAGGCGCTCGGCCAGGGCCGCGGCGGCATCGACCAGGTGCTCGCAGTTGTCCAGCACCACCAGCAGGGTGCGCCCGCTGAGCCAGGGCAGGGTGTCGCGCAAGGCGTCGTCCGAGCGCAGCGGCACGCCGAGCGCGGCGGCCAGCGCGCTGGGCACCAGGCGGCCGTCGGCCAGCGCCGCCAGGTCGACGAAGCACACGCCGTGCGGATAGCGACCGCCCACACGTTCGGCCGCGGCCAGTGCCACCGAGGTCTTGCCCATGCCGCCCGGGCCGACCAGGGTGACGAAGCGGCGCTGCAGCAGGGTCTGCACCGCCGCGTCGACCGCGGTCTCGCGGCCGATCAGCCGGGTCAGCCGCGGCGGCACGGTCAGGCTGGCCGCGGCCGGCGGCAGGGCGGCCGGCGGGCGTGGCGCCGCCAGCGTCTGGCGCTGCACCGGCACCACGAAGCAGTAACCGCGCAGCGGCACATTGGCGATATGGCGCACGCCCGAGCGGCCCTCGCCCAGCAGCTTGCGCAGCGTGGCGATGTGCACGCGCAGGCCGGCCTCGTCGACCACCGCATGCGGCCAGACGCGGCGCATCAGCTCGTCCTTGCCGACCACCTCGCCGGCGCGTTCGACCAGCACCGTCAGCAGGTCCAGCGCGCGGCTGCCGATGCGCACCGGTGCGCCGGCTTCGAGCAGGCTGCGCTGCGCGGGCAGCAGCCGGAACTGCCCGAACACGAACATCTGGTCTGAGGTGGCCGGCCCTTGCATGTCGATCCATTCTGTCATCCGCCGGCGGCGTCGACATAACCCCGATCGCCGCCGGCAAAGTACCAGCGTGGGCTGCCGCGCCGCAGCGGCAGTCCGGCGCGCAGCCGCGCCGGCAGGTCCGGGTGGGCGATGAAGGCGCGGCCAAAGGCCACCGCGTCGGCCTGGCCGGAACCCAGGGCCTGCCGTGCCGAGGCCGCATCGTGCCCGCCGGCAACCAGCAGCACGCCGGCATAGTGCGGGCGCAGCAGGCTGGCCAGGCGCGGCTGCGGCGCTCGCTCGGGGGGCGTGACGAGGCCGTCGTGGCCGGGCTCGACCAGCTGCAGGTAGGCGATGCCCTCGCGCTGCAGATCACACAGCAGCTGGGCATAAAAGGCCAGCGCGTCGAGTCCGGCGCTGCGCCGGCCAGGCTCGGGCCGCTGCAGCGACAGGCACAGGCCGACGCGCTCGCGGCCCCACACGCCGATCAGCGAGCGCAGCGCCGCCGCCAGAAAGCGCATGCCGGGCCCGTCCTCGGCGCTGGCCTCGTGCAGCATGCGCTCGGGCAGGGCGCCTTGCGCGGCCTGCAGCTCAACCCCGTCGAAGCCGGCATCGCCGGCGTTCTCGGCGGCGCTGCGGTAGTCCAGCAGCCAGCGCTCGATGCTGTCGGGATCGGGAGGGGCCGGCCCACCGGCGGCCGCGCCCAGGCGCAGCTGGGCGATCACGATGCCGCCGCCGCGGTGCACCGCGTCGGTGACCTGGCGCCAATGATTGACCTGCTCGGCACTGTGCAGGCCGGGCGCGCCGGGCTGGCAGCTGGCCGCATTGACCGCCGTCGCCTCGCAGACGATCAGGCCACCGGCGCTGGCGCGACGTCCGTAGTGCGCCGCCATGCGCGCCGACGGCACGCCGTCGGCATCGGCCCGGTGGCGCGACAGCGCCGGCATCACCACCCGGTGCGACAGCTCGAAGGCGCCGGCCCGCAGCGGCGTGAACAGGTCCGGCGTCGAGGCAGCGGGCATCGGTTCGATGGGTCGGGCGGTCGGCAGGTCGTGGGAGGCACACATGGCTGGGCAGACGAGGCCTGGAGGCCATCATCGTCAGCGGCATGGCCGGGGCGCAAGTTGCAACTTGCAAAGGCTTGCAAAGCGCCGTGGGCCGCCTGCCGCGCGGCGACGACCGGGCCGCGCAGGCCGCTGCAAGACACTGCAACCGACCACTGGGCGCCAGCCCGCCGCCGGCGCAGCATCGCCAGCCTCGCCCCGCCATCCCGCCCCGCGCATGCCGACGCCGGAAGTCCGCCTCCCACAGGTGCTTGTCGACCACCCGATCCCGCTGGTGGCCGCAGGCCTGTGCGCCGTGCTGGCGCAGCACGACGACCTGCATCTGCCGGCCGGCCGGGCCGGGCTGGACGACCCGCCGCCGGACGTGGTGATCTGCGACCATGCCAACGGCCTGCGCTGGCTGGCGCAGGCGGCCACGCGGCCGGCGCCGGCGCCGCGGGTGCTGATCGTCACCGCCATCGACCGCGAGCCCGAGGTGCGCCAGGCCCTCGAACGTGGCGCCCACGGCTATCTGATGCTGGACTGCTCGGCCGACGAGGTGCTGGCCGCGGTGCGCCAGCTGGCGCGCGGCCAGCGGCAGATCTGCGCCGAGGCGGCCCAGCGCATCGTCGACAGCTTTGCACTGCCGCCCCTGACCCCGCGCGAGCTGCAGGTGCTGCGGCTGCTGGCCGCAGGCCAGTCCAACAAGGCCATCGGCCAGGCCCTGGGCCTGGCGGTGGGCACCGTGAAGGTGCATGTCAAGTCGGTGCTGGTCAAGCTGGGTGCGCGCAGCCGCACCGAGGCGATGAGCATCGGCCTGCGGCGCGGCCTGATCGCGCCGACCGGCTTGCACCGTGCCGGCCACGGCGCTTGCGGCGCGCGGGCGGACGGCCATTGGGGGTAGGCCGGGCTCTGCCGAGGGCGGGCGCTTGGCCCTGGGCCCCGGCGGGAGGCGCGGTGCCGGCCCACGGCCCACAGTGGCGCCATGCACACCGCTCTGCCCCCGATGTCCCCGCCCCGGCTTCGCCCGCTGACCCGCGGCCCTGCCCCTGCGCGCCGGCCGCCGGCGGGCGACCTGGAGCTGCTGCGCCAGGGCTACCAGCGCAGCGGCGGCCTGGTCACGGCCGATGCGCTGCTGCTGGCGCTGCGCCGCAGTTCGAGCCAGCCGCTGTCGCTGCTGGCGCGCTGGATCGTCGAGCGCCGGGTGCTGAGCCTGAGCCTGGCAGGCCAGACCCTGCTGCCGCGGTTTCAGTTCGGTGCCTTGGCATCGGGCCTGAAGCCCGGGCTGGAGCCGGCGATGGCCGAGCTGGCACCGGTGTTCGACGACGGCGAACTGCTGCAGTGGTGGGCCCGTGCCAACAGCGCATTGGGCGGCGCCGCACCGGCCGACCGGCTCGACCGCCAGCCCGACGAGGTGCGGCAGGCTGCGCGGCTGGACCGCTTCATTGCCAGCGGCGGATGAGCTCGCTGGCCTGGCGCAGGTCGGCGCTGAGCGCGCCTTCGCTGAAGCGGCACAGCACGCGCTGCAGGCGCTGGTGGGCCAGCGTGCGCTCGCCCGCCTGCTCCAGGCTGCGCGCCAGGCTGGTGGTGCAGCGCAGCTCCCAGGCCAGGGCCTGCTGCTGGGCCGCCAGCACGATGCCGCGCTCGAACAGCGCCTGCGCCGCAGCGCTGCGGCCGGCGGCCTGCTCGCGCTCGCCCTGCAGGCGCAGCAGCTCGGGCGTGCACCACCCGGCCTCGTTGCGCAGGCCGCGCGCCAGCAGGGCCTCGTCGGCCAGCGACGGCTGCACGGTGCACAGGGTCTCGCGCAGCAAGGTGCCCATGGCCGGATGCTGCAGCGCGCTGAGCGAGGGCGGATCGGTCTGGCCGTCCTGCAGGTCCAGCAGCAGCCGGTAGGCGCTGGCGAAGGCCTGCCAGAAGTACAGCGAGCGCTCGTCGGCGCGCTGCTGCAGCAGATCGGTGTAGCGCCGCGCGGCCGCCAGGTCGCCGACCCAGAAGGCCACCGGCGCGCAGCCATTGGCCACCGCGTAGCACAGCGACAGCGCATGGTCGATGGCAAGGGCCTCGTCCACCGCCTCCTGCGCGCGCCGCAGCGCCTGGTCGGCAAAGCCCTGGCACCACAGGATGCGCGCCATCACCGTCAGCGCGGCCACCCGCTGGTCGAACTGGAAGCCGCTGTTGCGCGCCGTGTGGTTGATGGTCAGCGGATGCTGCAGCACACGCTCGGCATGCATGCGGGCACGGGCCTGCTCGCCGTGGTAGTGCAGGCCGAGCGACATCATGCGCTCATGGGTGAGCTGGGTGCCGCTCTCGGGCGAAGCGGCGGCGATCAGGCCGAACTCCTCGGCCAGCCGCTTGGAGCCCGCATAGTCGCCCACGGTGTTGCAGATCAGCCAGAGGCCCCACAGGCAGCGCAGGCGGTAGGCGGTGGCGCTCAGCCGCTCGGCGAGGCCCAGTGCGCGCCGGAAACACGCGGCCATGGCGGGGCCGCCGCCGCGGGTGTGCCACAGCGCATGGCCCAGGGCCTCGCACAGGCGCATGCTGTCCTCGTCGGCCACCGCGGCGCCGGCGTCGATGGCCGCCAGGGCCTGTTCGGACAGGCCGCGGAACTCGGCCATCAGCGACAGGGCAAACCACAGCGGGGCCGACCAGGCCAGCAGCGCGACGCCGAGCACCACGTCGCCGGCCGGCGAGAAGGCCCAGGCCACGGCGGCACGCAGGTCGTCGATGCTGCGCGCATGGGCCCCGGCCCAGCCGGCCTGCACCTGGCCGTCGCGTTCGCGCTCGGCGTCACGCAGCTGCGCCAGCATGTGGCGGGCGTGCCGTGCGGCCAGCTCCGGCTGCAGGCCGGTGGCGGCCAGCTGCTCGGCGGCGTGGGCCCGCGTGGTTTCGAGCAGCCGGTACAGCACCTGGTCGGCCTGGGCCTCGGCCACCAGCAGCGACTTGCCGACCAGGCCGGCCAGCGCCTCGTCGGTGGACAGGCCCGGGCCGGCGGCGGACACCGCCGCCGCCGCCGCCCGCGAGAACATGCCGCGGAACACCGACAGCCGCAGCAGCAGGTCCTGCTCGGCGGGCGACAGCAGGCCGAAGCTCCAGTCCAGCGTGGCACGCAGGGTCTGGTGCCGCGGCAGCGCCGTGCGGCGGCCGCGACCCAGTCGCGACAGCCGCCCGCCCAGGCCCTGGGCCAGGCCACCCAGGCCCAGCATGCCCACGGCCGAGGCGGCCAGCTCGATGGCCAGCGGGATGCCGTCGACATCGCGGCAGACCTGCACCGCGGCGGCCACGTCCTCGTCGCGCAGCACAAACCCGTCGAGCTGGGCGGCCGCACGCTCGGCGAACAGCTGCACCGCGGCGAAGCCCAGCGCCTGTTCGGCGCTGAGCAGCGTCTGCGGCGGCGGCAGGCGCAGCGAAGCCAGGCGCTGCACCCATTCGCCCTGGATGCGCAGGGCCTCGCGGCTGGTGGCCAGCAGGTGGATGCCCGGGGCCTGCAGCAGCAGCCGCTCGGCCAGCTCGGCCACGGCAGCGATCAGGTGCTCGCAGTTGTCCAATACCAGCAGCAGTCCCGACTTCTCGCGCAGATAGGCCGCCAGCGCAGCGACCGGCTCCTGCACCGGCACGACGATGCCCAGCACCGAAGCCAGGGCCTGCGGCACCAGGGCCGGGTCCTGCAGCGCGGCCAGCTCGACCAGCACCACCTCATGGCCTCGGGTCTCGGCCAGCTGGCGTGCCACCTCCAGCGCCACACTGGTCTTGCCCATGCCGCCTGGACCGACCAGCGTGATGCAGCGGCGCTGCGGCAGGCGCAGCGTCAGCTCGGCAATGGTCTCGTCGCGGCCGACCAGGCGCGTCAGCACCGGCGGCAGGCCGGTGGCCGCGGGGATGGGCGGTGCCGCAGCCGGCGCGCCGGCCTCGGCCGGCTGGCCGTGCAGCAGCGGCGCCACGAAGCAATAACCCCGCAGCGGCACGTTCGAGATGTAGCGGTGCCCGTCCTGGCCGTCGCCCAGCACCTTGCGCAGCGCCGCGATGTGCACGCGCAGGCTGCCCTCCTCGACCACGCGGTTGGGCCAGGCAGCGGCCAGCAGGTCCTGGTTGGACACCACCTCGCCGGCGCGCTGGCACAGAGCCACCAGCAGGTCGAAGGCGCGGCTGCCCAGGCGCCGCACCTGCCCGTCCTCCAGCAGCAGGCGCCGCGCCGGCACCAGCCGGAACGGACCGAAACAATGCTCCTGATCCTGCGCCCCCATGGCGCGATGTTCCCAGGATCCCGCGCCGGCCGCATCACACCATCGGGTAAAAGCACCACCCCGGCAGGCACTGCCGGCGGCTACCTCCTTTGGCCAGGTCGGCGCCGCCGTGCGGCTAGAGCAGGTCCACGGGCACGAAGGGGCCGATCAGGCGCAGCAGCAGGCGGCGCCACCAGCCGGGGTCGGGTTCTTCGTGGCGCTGCTCGCGGCCATCGGCGGCGCGCGCCAGCCAGTCGATGCCCCGGCCGTCGGCACGCAGCTGCAGCCGGTAGGCGCCCTGCTGCTGCAGCTGGCCCAGCAGCGCCAGCGCCTGGGCGGCCAGCTCCGGGCTGTGCACCAGCAGGCCCAGCTCGGTGTTGTGGGTGGCCGAGCGCGGGTCGAAGTTGAACGAGCCGATGAACAGCGTCTGGCCATCGACCACCACCAGCTTGGCGTGCAGGCGGCCGACGGCCGGGCCGATGCGGGCCATGCGCAGGGTCTCGGGCACCCGCAGCGGGTCCAGCTCGTAGACCTTCACGCCCTGGCGCAGCAGGGCCTGCCGGTAGGAGCCGTAGGAGGCGTGCACCATCGGCTCGTCGGTGGCGGCCAGCGAGTTGGTCAGCACGGTCATCTGCACGCCGCGGCGGCGCAGCAGCTCCACCGTGTCGATGCTGCGCCGCGTCGGCACCACATAGGGCGAGGCCACCTGGACCTCGTGCGTGGCCGAGCGGATGCGCTCGACCAGCCGGTGGCGGATGCCCTGCGTGTCCAGCGGTGCGGCCGCGTCCTGCGGCGATTCGTCGCCGAGGATCTTGTCGGGGTCGTCGGCATAGGCCTCGGCCGGCGCCCACACCCAGGCGGGCGGCTCGCCGGGGGGCAGACCGGCCGCCACGCCCTCCGCGTTGGGCATCGCCGAGGCCGCCATGTGCTGATCGAACTGCTGGCGCAGCGCCGCGGCGCCGACGCCGGCTGCGGCGGCCGTGGCGATGGTCTCGATGGGCCAGGCGTGGCGGCTGTTCCAGTAGCGGTCGAACTGCGCGGCCAGCCTGGGCAGCACCGCGCCGATGACCAGGGTGTCGATGTCGATGAAGTTGTCGCCCGGCCGGCGCATGAAGTACTCGTCGGCGATGTTGCGCCCGCCCACGACGGCGACCACGCCGTCGACCACCATCAGCTTGTTGTGCATGCGTCGGTGCACGCGGCCGAGGTCGGCCAGCGATGCGGCAAAGCGCCGCGCCAGGCTGTCGCGGCCGGCCGGGAAGGGGTTGAACAGGCGCAGCTCGACCCCCGGATGGGCCGCCAGGCCCAGCAGCAGCCGGTCCTGGCCGGCGGTGTACAGGTCGTCCAGCAGCAGGCGCACGCGCACGCCGCGGGCCGCGGCGTCGCGCAGCGCGCGCAGCAGGCTGCGGCCGCTGTCATCGTCCTGCAGGTGATAACACTGCAGGTCCAGCGAGCTTTGCGCGCGCCGCACCAGGTCGAGCCGGGCGCGCAGGGCCTGCGCACCATCGGGCACCAGATGGAAGCCGCTGAGGCCGGCGGCCGGCGCCGCGGCGGTCTCGCCCAGCAGCGCCTGCGGCGGCAGCGCTGCCCGTGCCCAGGACGGGGTTCGCGCCGGTGCGGCCGGCAGGCTGGCGCAGCCGGCCATCAGCCACAGCGCCGCCAGCGTGGCCAGCAGCGCCGTGATCCGCGTCGGTTCCAGCCCGGCGCGCAGCCGTTGCCAGCGGCGCTGCGGACCGGCGTGTTGCGCGTGCATGGCTGGCCTCGCCGGCTATTGCAGCCGCTCAGCGCAGGAAGCGCAGCACTTCGTCGCCAAACGCTTGCGGGTACTGGAACAGGAAGCCATGGCCCGAGTCCGGGTAGATCACCAGGCGCGCGTCCGGCAGGGTCTGGGCCATCGCATACGAGGCATAGGTCGGCACCATGATGTCGTGGCGGCCATTGGCCACCAGCACCGGCTGGCGCACGCCGGCCAGGCGCGGCAGCAGCGAGGTCTGGGCGCTGCCCACGGCCAGGGCCGATTTCAGCTGGGCCTGCCAGGCACCGGCCTCGACCTGCTGGGCAAAGGCGTCGGCACGCTGGTGCAGCCGCTTCAGGTAGGCGCGCCCGGCGGCCTGGCTGGTGGGCGTGTCCTCGAAGAACAGGAACAGGAAGTCGGCGTCCTCGTTGACCGGCTTGGTGGCCACCTGCCACACCTCGGGGCCGGCCGGTGCCACGCCGGGCGGCAGGTCGGGCACAAAGCCGGGGCCCGAACCGGCGATCACCAGCCGGCGCACCCGCTGCGGATGGTTCAACGCGAGCTGCAGCGCGACCATGCCACCCATCGAGAAGCCCAGCACGTCCACCTGAGGCTGGCCCAGGGCCTCCAGCAGCCGGGCCGCCGAGTCGGCAAAGCCGTCCAGCGAGTCGGGCGGCGTGCCCTGCGAGCGGGCGAAGCCGGGCTGGTCGAACATCAGCACCGGCCGTTCGCTGGCGATGCGGTCGATCAGCAGCGGGTCCCAGTGGTCCATGGTGCCGCGAAAGCGGTTCAGCAGCAGCAGCGGCACGCCGCTGCCCGCGCCGATGAGGCGATAGGCGATGCGCTGGTCATCGATGCCGAGGTATTGCGTGGGCGCGGCCACGGTGGACTCGGCTGCGGCCGGGTTCAGGGAGTGCAGGGGGCTGGGCAGCATGGTGGGGCTCCGGCGGGTGGGCGGGTGGCTGGACGGGATCGGGTGGCACGGCGACCGGCGGCCACGCGGCTCAGGCGCTGCGCATGGCCCGCAGCGGCGCACGCTGTGCGCGCAGATGCCGCACCTGCAGCCCCGCGCCCAGCACGAACACCAGGAACAGCGTGCCCACCACCTTCTGAAGCGCCGGGTCGTCGGGGCCGGTGAACAGCGGTGCGCCCTGCGGCAGGCGGGTGAAGGTCTCGGTGGTGCCGGGGATGAAGTGCAGGAAGAAGCTCAGCGAATAGGCCACGGTCGAGACATAGACCGAGGCGGTGCCGAACGGGGCGCGGCGTTCGGCCAGTTCCGCCAGCGCCAGCACCAGCAGGGTCAGCAGGCCCAGCGCATGCGGCGGGCCGAAGCCGCCGTGCTGGAAGATGCCGAAGCCGGTCAGGCAGGTGAACAGCGTGGCGCCCAGATAGACCTGGCCGGCACGGCCATCGCGTGGCGAGATGGCGCCGTGGCGCAGCAGCGCTGCCGCGCCGGCGACCAGGGCAACGAGGCCGATCGCGGTGTGGATCAGGCCGAGGGAGGTGAGTCCGAACATGGTGCGCTCCTGGCAAGAGAAGTCGGTGTGGCGGTGGGGCCGGTTCGACCCGCTCCGCAGGCAGGTCATGTGTTGGATGGTGCCGCCGCGTGCCGCCGGCCGCGCTCCTCCATGGGGTGATCGGCGTCTACCTCTTCCGCCCAGTGGGCGCAGCAGGTTCGGCCGGCCGGGCGTCACCAGTGCAGCATCGGCAGCGGGCGCAGCGGCGTGCGCAGCAGCTGGCGCACGCTGAGCTGGGCCAGCCGACGATGGAAGCCGGCATCCGGAAACGCCTGCCGCAGGGCGCGCAGATGCGCGCCGGGCAGGCCGAAGCGCACCAGGCCCAGCGAGACATCGACCAGGTCGGCCCGGCGGTAGCACTCGACCTCGCGCTCGAACGGCCCGCGGTAGCGGCTCAGCTTGTGGTGCTCGACGATCAGCGTGCGCACCGCGTCGGCGTGCTGCAGCAGGCCGGCTGACGCCAGGTGGGTGTGGGCCAGGCGCACCGACGGTTCGAGGTAGTCGAGGCTGCGGTCGGTCCAGATGCCCAGGTCGTGGAAGGGCGCGGCCAGTTCCACCGCCTGCGGCAGCCGGTCGGTGCCGGCCAGCGCCAGGTAGTGGTTCAGCACCCGGTGGATGTGGTGGCGGTAGCCGCGGAAGTCGTCGCCCAGCACCGTGGTGAACGGCGCCAGCAGCTCGTCGACCCGCGGGAAGGCCCGGACCACGACCGGCACGCCGGCCTCAGTGCCCTTCCTGCGCACCGAACATCGCTCCGGCATAGATGATGCCCAGGCCGTAGCCGCCGCCGTGCACCTTGGCCAGGCCGGTGGTCGCACCATAGGTCTGGCTGCGCGTCCAGTCGCGCTGCAGCTCCAGCAGGTACTGCAGCGAGGTCATGGGCCGCACGCCGGCCTGCAGCATGCGCTGGATGGCGCGCTCGTGGGCCTCGTCGCAGACATCGCCGCAGGCGTCGGCGATGACGAACACCTCATAGCCCTGCTCGACGGCCGACAGCGCCGGCCCGACGATGCACACCGAGGTCCACAGCCCGGCGAGCACGATGCGCGGCTTGCCGATGGCATTGACCTGGGCGACAAAGGGCGCGTCCTCCCAGGCGTTCATCGTCGTGCGGTCGATGACCTCGGCACGCGGCAGCGCGGCCTTGATCTCGTCGAACACCGGGCCCGAGAAGCTCTTCTCGGCCACGCTGGTGACGAGGGTGGACACGCCGAAGGCCTGGGCGGCGCCGGCCACCAGGCCGGCGTTGTTGCGCAGCTGCACGACATCGATGGACCGCACGGCAAAGGCCATCTGCGACTGGTGGTCGATCAGCACCAGGGTGTGGTCGTCGGGCGTCAGCAGCGCCTTGGGTGCGGCGGTGTGGGCAAGGGGCATGGCGGGCTCCTGGATCGGGCTTGTTGGGGGGCCGCCATCGGCGATGGCGGTGCCGCCAGCTTGCCGGCCGGGCGGCCCTGACACATCCGACGGAATGAGGTCCGCCGACATGCGCCGTGGATGTGCCTCCGTCTATTCCCTTTGGCCTGGGCCAGGCCCGCCAGGCCCGCCAGGTCAGCCCGCAACCTGGGCGCAGATCGCGCCCGGCGTCGTCAGCCACACGCCGCCGCCACGCGCCGCCAGGCCGATGTGCTGCAGCGCGCGGCGCAGATGGCGCAGCCGGTAGGGCTGGCCGACGATGTAAGGGTGCAGGGCGATGCCCATCACCAGCGGCTGTGCATGCCGCTGCGACTGTTCGAGCATCTCGTCGAACTGGTCGATGATCATCTGCGCGAAGTCGCTGCCGTCCATCTGGCGCGCGACGATGGCCGGGATGTCGTTGAGCTCCTGCGGATAGGGCACAGACCACAGCGTCTGGCCGCTGCGCGTGCGCAGGGCCACCGGCTGGTCGTCGTGGCACCAGTTCAGCGTGTAGCGGTAGCCGGTCTCGGCCAGCAGGTCGGGCGTGAGCCGGCTTTCGCTGATCCAGGGCGACAGCCAGCCGGCGGGCGTGCAGCCGCTGTGCTGCTGGATGCGGCTGCGGCACAGCGCCAGCAGCTCGCGCTCGCCGGGTTCGTCCAGCGCCGCCTGGCGCTCGGCATTGCTGTGGCCATGGCCGACGATCTCGTCGCCCCGCGCCACGCAGGCGGCCACCAGCTCGGGGCAGTGCTCGTACAGCGCGGTATTGACCAGGGCCGCGGCCGGCCAGCCCAGCTGGTCGAACAGCTCCAGGCAGCGCCAGGCGCCGACGCGGTTGCCGTACTCGCGCCAGCTGTAATTGAGCACATCGGGCTGCGGCGAGGCCGGGGCGATGCCGGCGCCCAGGCCCTCGCCAAAGGCGAAGTGCTCCAGGTTCAGCGCCAGGTAGACCGCCAGGCCGGCGCCGCCGGGCCAGCGGTGGCCCGGCCGGTGGCTGATGGCGCTGTAGTCGAAGCGGCCGTGGCCGGGCAGGGGTCCGAGGTACTGGGCGGGCATACGGGTTTTCCTGGGTCATGCACCACGACGGTGTGCGGGGATCAGCAAATCGCATTCCATGGGCACTGCAACGGGCCTGGGTCTGCACCGGACGGCCGCCGGACACAGGCACGCTTTCTGCAGCGGGTCGGCCTTTGTTCTGCTCAACGAGGAGCCCGTCCATGAAGCGTCGTCTTGTTCTTGCCTCGGCCGGTGCCGCGGCCCTGTCCACCCCGACCCTGGGGCTGGCCCAGGCCGCCTGGCCCAGCCGCGGCCCGGTGCGCCTGGTGGCCCAGTTCCCGCCCGGTGGCCTGGTGGACACGGTGGCGCGCCTGGTGGCGCCGCACCTGTCGCAGGCCATCGGCCAGACCGTGGTGGTGGAAAACCGCCCCGGCGCCGGCGGCCTGATCGGCACCGACTATGTGTCCAAGCAGCAGGCCGATGGCTACACCCTGCTGGTCAGCCATGCCTCGGTGCACATCTATGCCGCGGCCACGCGCAATGTGATGCCCTTCGATGCGGTCAGCGACTTCAGCCACCTGGCCATGCTGGTGGAGGCGCCGATGGTGCTGCTGGTGCGCGCGCAATCGCCCTACCAGTCGCTGGCCCAGTACGTGGCCGCGGCCAAGACCAAGCCGGTGCGCTATGGCACCTCGGGCGTGGGTTCGGCCAACCATTTGTTCGGCGAGCTGCTGAAGATCGAGGGCCAGGCGCCCGAGCACGACCATGTGCCCTACCAGGGCAGTGCCCCGGCCATGCAGGACCTGCTGGGCGGCCAGATCGACGGCCTGTTCGACCCGGTCACCACCAATGTGGCCCAGCTCAAGGCCGGTTCGCTGCGGGCGCTGGCCGTGTCCACCCCGGCGCGCCTGCCGGCCCTGCCCAACATCCCGACCTTTGCCGAGCTGGGCTATGCCTCGATGACCGGCTCGCAGTGGCTGGGCCTGTCGGCGCCGAAGAACCTGCCCGCGCCCATCGCCCAGAAGCTGACGGCGCTGATGCCCGAGATCCTGGCCAAGCCCGACGTGATGGCGCGGCTGGACGAGTTGCAGACCCTGCCGCGCAAGGCCCCGGTTCTGGGCGATGATTTCAGCAAGCTGATCCGTGCCCAGATCGACACCTGGACCAAGGTGGCCAAGCGCGCCAAGGTCGAGGTGATCGTCTGAACCCGAACCCTGCATGACCGAAGTCGATTTCGAGGGCATCACCGCCTACCAGCGCTACAAGCTGATGGCCAGCCTGATCGTGCCGCGGCCGATCGCGCTGGTCACCACGCTGGGCGCCACCGGCGTGGCCAATGCCGCGCCGTTCTCGATGTTCAACATGGTGGGCGAGGACCCGCCCATCCTGATGCTCAGCATCAACCGGCTGCACGACGGCCGGCTCAAGGACACGGCGGCCAACATCCTGCGCTCGGGCGAGTTCGTCGTGCACATCAGCGACGAGGCCATGGCGCAGAAGATGCACGACTGCGGCGAGGCCTTTCCCAGCGAGGTCAGCGAGCTGGCCGCGGTGGGCCTGACGCCCACCGCCGCGCGCACCGTGGCGCCGCCGCGCATCGCCGAGGCGCCGGTGGCCTTTGAATGCGTGCTGCACGAGAAGCTGGAGACCGACAGCCGCTATGTCTTCATCGGCCGCGTGCAGTGGCTGGCGGCGCGCGACGGCCTGGTCGACACCGAGGCCTGGCGCGTCAACCTGCGCGACTACCACCCGGTGGCGCGCTTCGGCGCCAGCTTCTACACGCGCAGCAACGAGCGCTTCGTGCTCGGCGACGGGCCCTTGAAGGCCGCCAGCACCTCCACGCCCATCGACGAACTGTGATCAGGCCGCGGCCGTCCCGCCAGCGCGGGTGATCTGCACCGCCACCTCGCCGCAGCCGGCGAACACATGGCGCGAGCGCTGGCCCACGCGCACATCGTGCACGCCGGTGATCATGCCGGTGGAGATCACATCGCCGGCGCGCAACACCGCGCCCTGGCCGGCGCGCTTGTTCAGCGTGAAGGCCAGCGCGCCCAGCGGGCCGGCGACGAAGGACACGCGGCCCGTGCCCACCGACTGGCCGTCGATGAAGGTCTCGACATCCAGGCCGTCCAGGTTCTGCCAGTTCGCGATTTCCGCGCCGACCACCACGCCCCAGTTGTTGCCGAAGTCGGAGATCACCGCGCCGGGGCCCAGGTCGTTGAGCGTGGCCAGCGGGCTGCTGGCCACCTCCACGCCGATGTGCATGGAGCGCACCAGCGGCCGCACGCTGTCGGTCGTCCAGTCGGCCTTGCCGGCCGGGGCGTCTTCGGCCACCACGATCACCACCTCGGCCTCGACGGCCGCGAAGCCGCCGTCGAACACCGGGCATTGCGCGGCCTGGTTCGAGGCCGGGCGGTGGATGTTGGCGGCAAAGGCCGGGCCGATCAGGCGCTCGTCCGGGAACTGGGCGGCGAAGGCCGGGTTCACCCGCGCCACCTTCCAACCGGCCACGGCATCGGGCCAGCGCGCGATGGCCGCGGCCTGTGCGGCATAGGCCTCATCCAGGCCGGCGGGCAGCGGGCCGGGATAAGCGGGCAGGGCGCGGCCGGCGGCGCGGGCGGCGGTGAAGGCGGTGGCGATGTCCTGGGCGTGGCTCATGGTGGCGGCAGGCGCGCCGGTGCGCGCGGGGGTCAGGGTGCGGCCGGCAATGTAACGCCAGGCGCGCCGGCCGCGGTTACACCGGGGTTTCAGGCGGCAGGCTGGGCCACGAAGGCCTCGCGCAGCTCGCGCTTGAGCACCTTGCCCACCGCGCTGCGCGGCAGCTCGGTGGTGAAACGCAGCGCATGCAGGCGCTGGGTCTTGCCCACGCGCTGGTTCATCCAGTCGCGCAGCTCGGCCTCGCTGGCGGTGGCGCCGCTGCGCGCCACCACCCAGGCCACCGGCGTCTCGCCCCATTCGGCACTGGGCACGCCGACCACGGCCACGTCGGCCACGTCGGGATGGCCGCGCAGCACCGCTTCCAGGTCACTGGGATAGAGGTTGAAACCGCCCGAGATGATCATGTCCTTGCGCCGGTCGACCAGCTGCAGAAAGCCGTCGGCATCGAAGCGGCCCACGTCGCCGGTGCGGATGAAGCGCTGGCCCTGGGCGTCATGCCATTCGGCGGCGCGCGTGGCCTCGGGCAGGCCGTGGTAGCCGTTCATCATCGTCGCCGAGCGGCCGACGATCTCGCCGGTCTCGCCCGGGCCCAGCTCGCGGCCTTCTTCGTCGATCAGGCGCAGGTCGTTGCCGGCGCTGATCCGGCCCACGGTGTGCAGCTTGTCCGGATGGCGGTGGGCCTGCAGCTCGGTGCGGCCACCGCCCTCGGTGAGGCCGTAGTACTCGGTCAGCTCGCCCGGCCAGCGGCGCAGCACCTCGGCCTTCAATTCGGGCGCAAACGGCGCGCCCGCGCAGAACTTGCGCGTCAGCGTGGACAGGTCGCTGCGCTCGAAATCCGGATGGTCCATCAGCCGCCGGAACTGCACCGGCACCAGCATCGAATGCGTGGCCCGGTGCCGTGCGGCCAGCTGCAGGTACTGGCCGGCGTTGAACCGGGTCATCAGCAGCACCGTGCCGCCGGTGCCCAGCGCGCTGAACAGATAGGTCAGCGTCAGGTTGGAGTACAGCGGGATGGCCAGCAGCGTGACGGCTTCGGGCCCGAAGCCGCTGGCCGGTGCGCGCCGCACCTGGGCCCAGCGCATGCCGCAGGACTGCACGATGCCCTTGGGCAGGCCGGTGGTGCCGGACGAATAGATCAGGTTGAAGGCGTCCTCCGGCCTCAGGTCTACGGCGTCGGGCGACGGCGCGTGCTGCAGCCAGCGGCTCCAGGGGGTATGGCCGGGCGTGCCGCCGGCCGTGCTGTCATCGAGCAGGATGCGCGGCAGCGCATCGGCGGGCGTGGACCACTGCGCCACCGTGTCGGCATCGGCAAACAGCAGCCTGGCGCCCGAATTGGCGGCCAGGCCGGCCAGCTGCTCGGCGGTGGCCGAGGGCGGCAGCGGCGCCACGGCCACGCCGGCGCGGGCCGCGCCCAGGTAGGTGCTGACATAGGCCGGCGACGTGGCCGCGCAGATGGCCACCACGTCGCCAGGCTTCAGGCCATCGCGCTGCAGGGCGCCGGCCACACGCTCGATGCCGGCGTGCAGGCCGGCAAAGTCCGGCACCTGGCCATCGACCACCAGGGCCGGGTGGCTGCCGCGCTGCGCGGCATGCAGCGCGATCAGCGAGGGCAGGGTGGCGAAGGGTTGCTCCAGCGCGGCTTGCAGGTTCGGGCTCATGTGGCCGGCAGTCTAGGGATGCTCTGCCGGCGCGGACATTGCCAAAGCGATGCCCGGCATTGGCACGAACGATCAGCGATCAGACCTGCTGCCGCGCCAGTCGGTAGGCGCCCGGCGCCATGCCGGTCCACTGCTTGAATGCGCGGCAGAAGGTGCTGGCCTCCGAGAAGCCCAGGCGCTGCGCCAGCTGCGGCAGGGTCAGCGGCTCGCGGCCCAGCAGCTCCACCGCGAGGTCGCGGCGCAGCGCGTCGCGCAGGCGCCGGTAGGGCTGGCCTTCATCGGCCAGGTGGCGGCGCAGCGTGCGGGGATCCAGCGCCAGCTGGCGCGCCACATCGGCCAGCTCGGGCAGGGCCAGGCCGGCGGCCAGGTGCTGGCGCAGCACGCGGCGCGTTGCCTCGGCGGCGCTGCCCGGCGCACGGTACTTGGCGATGATGCTGGCCGGCGCCTGGCGCAGCAGCATGTCCAGGGCCGTGCGGTCCTGCACCACCGGCAGATCCAGCCAGCGCGACTCCAGATGCCAGGCGGCCCGGCTGCGGTCGTTGCGCACCGGGGCGCCGAACAGCAGCTCGCCTTCGACGATGCGCGCCGCCTGGCGTGGATAGTCCACCGCCAGCAGCGGCAGCGGGCGCGCCACCAGCCAGCAGGCCATGCGGTAGGCAAAAAAAGCCACCACCCGCTGGGCATAGGCGCCGCCGGCCGACGGCGAGTGGTCCAGCGGGGCCAGGCCCACCGAGACCACGGCCGTGCCCGAGCGCAGCTGCAGCCGCGGCACCAGCACCGGCTGGCTCAGCCGGAACTGGCGCAGCCCCACCGCCAGGGCCTCGCCCAGCGTGCTGCAGCCTATGCACAGGCGGGCGACCTGGGCGAAGGTGCCGATGCGCACCGGCGTGCCGCACAGGCCCCACAGCTCGTCGCGCAGGCGCTGCTGCAGCAGGCGCACGAGCCGGGCCAGCTGCTCCTGGGTGACGCGCGACAGCGGCGAGGCGCGCAGCAGCGGTGCAATGCCGGCCCGGCGCAGCAGGACATCGCCGTCCAGGCCGCGTGCGCAGGCGCCCAGCAGCAGGTGCTCCACATGGTGGATGCTGACGGTGTGGCGGCCAGCGGCCGCGGCGGGGTGCAGGTCGGGGGACATGGCCTCAGCCCTGATGCTGGCCCGCGCCGGGTTGGGCCGATGCCACCTGGGTGACGCGGGCCGCTGCGCACCGTCCGGGGTTTTCCCGCGATTGGCCGCTGCGGCCAAGGCGGCGGCCGCTGCGGCCATTGTTGGCTGTGCGGGCCGACCGGGACACTGCCCGCGCCTCATCACACACCAGGAGACAGACATGGTTCTTGCCATCACCCGGCGGCGGCGCCGCATGCCCCAGCTCGGCCTGCTGGCCGCCGGCACCACGCTGGCCCTGATGGCCTGCGGCGGCAACAACGATGCCGTCGAGGCCAGCAATGTGGCCGTGGCCTTCTCGACCAGCCTGCCCGATGGCGCGCCCTTTCCCAGCGACCGCTACACGGTGGCCGATGTCAACCAGCGCTCGGCGCGCCGCGTCAGCCTGCCCAAGTCCGATTGCACGGTGCGTGTCAGCGACTGCCAGGACATCGACGAGCTGAACACGCTGGACGGCTTCTCGATCACGCCGCGCTTCACCGTGCCCTTCACCGGCGACATCGACCCGGCCACGGTCACAAGCGACAGCGTCTACCTGCTGCGCGTGGGCGGCCCCGATGGCTGGCGCCTGGGCGAGCGCAGCGGCATCAACCAGATCGCCTGGGATGCGCCGTCGCGCACGCTCAGCTTCAAGAGCGACGAGCTGCTGCGCGAGCATGCGCGCTACCTGCTGGTGGTGAGCGACCGCGTCAAGGACACGGCCGGCCGGCCGCTGGGCGGTGGCGACTGGATCGAGGCCGCCAGCGGCCGCGCCGTCGGCAAGGCCACCGAGACCGGCGACTACCAGGCCGAGCTGCGCCAGGCCCTGGCCCTGGTGCCCGAGGGCTCGGGCAAGCCGGTGGCGGCCAGCCTGTTCACCACCCAGACCGCCACCGCCGAGCTGGCCGAGATGGTCAGCCGCGTCAAGGCGCGCACCGCCACCGGGCTGGACTTCATGGTCGGCACCACCGGCGGCGCCAGCAGCCGCGCGGTGTTCGACGTGGCCACGCTGTCCACCCTGGCCTTCAGCCGCCAGACCGGCACGGCGCCGGTCTTCAGCAGCAGCAACCTGCCGCTGGCCCAGCTGCAGACCGTGGCCGGCAGCGTCGGCCAGGTGGCCTATGCCAGCTTCCAGTCGCCGACCTTCATGGTCACCAGCCAGGCGCGCATCCCGCCGGTGGGCACGGCCGTGGCCACGCTGCCACGCGGCGAGCACCGGCTGATGACGCAGATCTTCGTGCCCTCGGGCACCAAGCCCGCGGGTGGCTGGCCGGTGGTGATCTTCGGCCATGGCTTCGGCGACTCGATGTACGGCATCCCCTGGGCCGTGGCCTCGGTGCTGGCCTCGCATGGCCTGGCCACGGCGTCCATCCACGTCGTCGGCCATGGCGGCGGGCCGCTGGGCTCGCTGACGGTGACGCAGAGCGGCGGCACGGTGACCACGGTGCCGGCGCCCGGTCGCGCGGTGGACACCAACGGCGACGGCCAGTTTGCCGGCACCGAAGGCAGCACGCCGCCGGCCCCCTATGGCGTGATCGGCGCGCGCGACTCGCTGCGCCAGACCGTCATCGACCTGGCCGAGCTGGCGCGGCGCCTGCGCAGCGGCGTGGACCTGGACGGCGACGGCGTGGCTGACTTCAGCACCAGCAAGATCAGCTATGCCGGCCAGTCCTTCGGCGGCGTCTACGGCTTCATGTTCCTGGGCGTGGAGTCCGAGCTGGTGGCCGGCGTGCCCAATGTCGGCGGTGGCAGCCTGATCGAGGCCACGCGCAACGGCGGCTTCCGCAGCCTGCGCACGGCCTCGCTGGCCGGCCGCACGCCGTCGCTGATCAACCTGGCGCCCACCTCCAGCGGCGCGCTGCAGTGGGACGACAACCAGCCGCTGCGCAACCTGCCGGTGCTGACCAAGCATGTGGATGGGGCGCTGGCGATTGCCAAGTCCTTCGACAACAGCGAGTGGGCCCAGCAGGCCGGCACCGGCGCGGCCTATGCACCGCTGCTGCGCCTGCGGCCGCGGCCGGGCCATGCGGCCAAGCCGGTGATCGTGCAGCTGGCCAAGGGCGACACCATCATGGCCAATCCCAGCTCATCGTGGGTGGTGCGCGGCGGGGCGCTGGCCGACCGCGTCAGCTTCTACCGCCACGACCTGGCGGTGGCCGCCAATGCCGCGGTGGGCAGCAACCCGCACGGCTATCTGAACAACCTGGGCAATGCCGCGGCCCTGCCGTTTGCACTGGCCGCCCAGCACCAGATGGGCGCCTTCCTGGCCAGCGGCGGTGTCACCTTCAACGACGCCGATGGCGCGCTGACGATCTTCGAGCAGGGGGTGGATACGAAGATCCTGGATGCGCTGAACTTCTGAGAGGCGCGGCGCGCGGGGCCGGCCCGCGCGCTGCACTCCGGCGCAGAACTCAAGCGCTGCCGAAGGCCTCGCGCAGCTCGCGCTTGAGCACCTTGCCGATGGCGCTGCGCGGCAGCTCGTTGATGAAGCGCAGCGCGTGCAGGCGCTGGGTCTTGCCGACACGCTCGTTCATCCAGCTGCGGATGTCGGCCTCGCTGCTGGCGCTGCCGGTGCGCGGCACCACATAGGCCACCGGCGTCTCGCCCCATTCGGCGCTCGGCACGCCGACCACGGCCACGTCGGCCACGTCGGGATGGCCGCGCAGCACGGCTTCCAGGTCGCTGGGGTAGATGTTGAAGCCGCCCGAGATGACCATGTCCTTGCGCCGGTCCATCAGGATCAGGAAGCCGTCGGCATCGAAGCGGCCCACGTCGCCGGTGCGGATGAAGCGCTGGCCGCTGGCGTCGAACCATTCGGCCTCGCGGGTCTTCTCGGGCTGGTTCTGGTAGCCGGTCATCATGCTGGCCGAGCGGCCGACGATCTCGCCCATCACCTCGGGGCCCCGCGGCAGCTCGCGGCCCTCTTCATCGATCAGCCGCATGTCGTGGCCCTCGGCCGGCTGGCCCACGGTGTGCAGCTTGTCCGGGTTCAGGTGGCAGTACAGGATGCAGCTGCCGCCGCCTTCGGTCATGCCGTAGTACTCGGTCAGGCCGCCGGGCCAGCGCTTGAGCACCTGGGCCTTGAGCTCGGCGCGGAAGGGCGCGCTGGTGCAGGCCTTGAAGCGGAAGCTGGACAGGTCGTGGTGGTCGAACCCGGGCCAGTCCATCAGCCGCTGGTATTGCACCGGCACCAGCATGGTGTGGGTGGCGCGGTGCTGCTCGGCCAGGGCCAGGTAGCGGCCGCAATCGAACTTCGGCATCAGCACGATGGCGCCGCCGCGCGCCAGCGTGGGGATCACCACCACCAGCGTGGTGTTGCTGTACAGCGGCGTGGCGATCAGCGTGGTGCCGTCGGGGCCGTAGCCGCCGGCCTCGGCGCGGCGGATCTGGCCCCAGCGCATGGCATGCGATTGCACGATGCCCTTGGGCGTGCCGGTGGTGCCGCTGGAGTAGATGATGTTGAAGGCCTGCTCGGGAGCTATGGCCACCGGCTGCGGCCGTGAGCCGGTCGGGGCCAGCCAGGCGGCCAGGGTTTCATCGCCGTCGGTGGAATCGTCGAGCCGGATGCGGCGCACGCTGCCGGTCAGCGCCGCCGGCACGGCCTGGGCATTGGCGGCATCGAGGAACAGCTGGCGCGCCCCGGCATCGGCCGTCATCTGCGCGATCTGCTCGGGCGTGCTGCTGGGCGCCAGCGGCGCCACCGCCAGGCCGGCGCGCAGCGCGCCCATGAACAGCACCAGGTAGGCATTGCAGCTGAAGGCGCAGATGGCGATGGTGTCGCCGGGCCGGGCGCCGTCGCGCTGCAGCGTGGCGGCCACGCGGTCCATGGCCGCGTCCAGCTGGGCATAGCTCAGGCGCTGATCGCCGGTGACCAGGGCCGTGGCCTCGGGGCGCTCGCGCGCATGCTCGGCGATCAGCGACGGCAGGTCGCGGAACGGTGGGGCTTCGGTGGCGGTGGGGGCAACGGCAGCGGTCATGGGGCGGCAACGGGGGCGGTGTCGGGGACGAAATCGGGGGCGGCGCTGGACAGGAAGCCGGTGAACAAGGGCATGGCATACAGCTCGAAGGCATTGCCCGCATGCAGGCCAGGCACCCAGCGTTCCATCTCGGCAGCCGCATTGAGCATGCCGTTGAGCACTTGCGCTGTCACCGAGGGGTCGACCACGCGCATCGAGCCGTCGGCCATGCCGGCGATGACGAAGCTGGCAAAGCGCTCGCCCAGCCGGTCCATGGTGCGCTGGGCATCCAGGCGCAGGGCTTCGGGCAGGGCGTTCCAGGCCGTCAGCCGCAGCAGCGGACCCTGGGCGCCGAGCTGGAAGTCCAGCAGCGTGCGGCACACCAGGGCCAGGCGCTGCAGGCCGCTGCCCGGCGCTGCCAGCGCCATGCTCTGCGCCGCGCGCACCACCGCGAAGGTGCGGTTGAAGCCGGCGGCGATCAGCGCCTCCTTGGTGCCGTGGTGGTGGTAGAACGAGCCCTTGGTCAGCTGCAGCTCGGCGGCGATGCGGTCCACCGAGGCGCCGTGGTAGCCCTGCTCGTTGACCAGGCGCGAGGCCGCGCGCAGATAGGCCACGCCGGTGTCGTCGGCGGCGCCGATCGCCTCGGCGGGCAGGGTCAGGGTCTGGGTCTGGCCTGGCTGCGCCGCCGCGGCCAGCGGCGCTGCGCTGGCGGCGGCCACGCCCGTCAGCAGCAGGTCGGCCAGGCGGCTGGCCAGCAGGCCGTGGTCGCCGGGCTCGTAGCGCTGCAGCCAGACCCGCGCCCAGCTCAGCGTGGACAGCAGCAGGTGGGCACGGGCATTCAGCGCATCGCGCGGCAGCGGCGGGTCGGCGCTGCCGCTGACCGGCTCCAGCACCGTGCGCAGCTGGCGGAACAGCGCGGTGTAGGCGGCGCGCACCGCGGCGTCGTGCGGCGGGCCGACGCTGAGCACGTCGGTGAACTGCACCAGCTCCGGATGCCGGCCCTCGGCAATCGCCGCCAGCCGCGCCAGGTGCTGGCCGCACAGCGCGTGCAGGCGCGCGGCCAGGCCGCCGGGCGTGGCGGCGGCAGCGCGGGCATCGGCGCCCAGCGCCTGCATGCTGCGCTGCAGGCAGGCCCAGGCCAGGTCTTCCTTGCGCCGGTAGTAGTAGGTGATGCTGTTGGTGGCCAGGCCCACGCTGCGCGCCACATCGGCCAGCGTGCCGCCACGCAGGCCCTGCTGGTTGAACAGCCGCGCCGCGCCGTCGAGGATGGCCTCGCGACGGCGCTGGAAGCGCGCCGTGCCGCCATCGGCGGGTGGGGCGGCGCCGCTCATCGCCCCGGGGCGCTGTCGCTGTGGCGACGGATGGCGCTTTGGGGTTGGCGGTATGGTGATCTGGCGAAGTCGGTCCTGCGGCGCATCGCCGCGAGCATCCCGCATTCGCACAAGCCCCCTGCACAGGGTTAACGCGGACCCCGGCCCATGCAGCCGGCGCGCAACGATGGAGCGAGACATGCCCGAACTCTTTGATCTCAGCGGCCGCGTGGCCATCGTCACCGGTTCGTCGCGTGGCATCGGCCGCGCCATTGCCGAGCGCCTGGCCGAGCATGGCGCGCGCGTGGTCATCAGCTCGCGCAAGCAGCCGGCCTGCGACGAGGTGGCCGCGGCCATCAATGCCCGCCACGGCGCCGGCCGCGCGCTGGCGGTGGCCGCCAGCATCAGCAGCAAGCAGCAGCTGCAGGCCCTGGTGGATGCGACGATGGCCGAGTTCGGCCGCGTGGACGTGCTGGTCTGCAATGCCGCCAGCAACCCCTACTACGGGCCCATGGGCGGCATCGCCGACGAGCAGTTCCGCAAGATCCTGGACAACAACGTCATCAGCAACCACTGGCTGATCCAGATGTGCCTGCCGCAGATGGTGGAGCGCCGCGACGGCTCGGTGATCATCGTCTCGTCCATCGGCGGCCTGCGCGGCAGCACCAGCATCGGCGCCTACAACATCAGCAAGGCGGCCGACTTCCAGCTGGCGCGCAACCTGGCGCACGAGGTGGGCCCGCAGGGCGTGCGCGTCAACTGCATCGCGCCCGGCCTGATCCGCACCGACTTCGCCCGCGCGCTCTGGGAAGACCCCGAGACGCTGCGCCAGCACACCCAGGACGTGCCGCTGCGCCGCATCGGCGAGCCCGACGAGATCGCCGGCGCGGCGGTGTTCCTGGCGTCCAAGGCCTCCAGCTTCGTCACCGGCCAGGCCATCGTCTGCGACGGCGGCAACACCATCTGACGCGGGAGCGGCCATGCAAGACTTCCGCAACGAGGTGCGCGGCTGGCTCGAAGCCAACTGCCCGCCCGAGATGCGCCAGCCGGTGCGCAGCGAGGCCGACATCTGCTGGGGCGGCCGGCACTGGCAGTTCCAGAGCGAAGCCCAGCGCCTGTGGCTGGAACGCATGGCCGAGCGCGGCTGGACCGTGCCGACCTGGCCGCGCGAGTACGGCGGCGGTGGCCTGGACGCCGCCCAGGCCAAGGTGCTGCGCGAAGAAATGGCGGCACTCGGCTGCCGGCCGCCGCTGCAGAGCTTTGGCATCTGGATGCTGGGCCCGGCGCTGCTGAAGTATGGCAACGAGACGCAGAAGCGCGAGCACCTGCCCAGGATCGCGCGCGGCGAGATCCGCTGGTGCCAGGGCTACAGCGAGCCCAATGCCGGCAGCGACCTGGCCTCGCTGGCCACACGCGCCGAGATCACCGACCAGGGCTTTGTCGTCACCGGCCAGAAGGTCTGGACCTCGTATGCCGACCAGGCCGACTGGATCTTCTGCCTGACGCGCACCGACCGCGCCAAGAAGCACACCGGCATCAGCTTCCTGCTGATCGACATGGCCACGCCCGGCGTCAGCACCCGGCCCATCAAGCTGATCTCGGGCAAGAGCCCGTTCTGCGAGACCTTCTTCGATGCCGTGCCCGTGCCGCGCGCCAACCTGGTGGGCGAGCTGAACGACGGCTGGACCGTGGCCAAGTATCTGCTGCAGCACGAGCGCGAGATGATCAGCGCCATCGGCGAGCGCAACCTGCCGCGCCCGGTGGGCGAGGCCGCGGCCGAGCGCCTGGGCCGCGATGCGGCGGGCCGGCTGGACGATCCGCTGCTGCGCGCCGACATTGCCCGCTTCGAATGCGACGAGGCCGCGTTCCGCGCCTGGATGGCCATGGCCGCCAGCCAGGCCCGACGTGGGCGTGGCCACCCGGCCACCTCGTCGGCGCTGAAGTTCTATGGCGCCGAGCTGAACAAGCGCCGCTGGGAGCTGATGATGGCCGCCGGCGGCGCCGAGGCGCTGGAGTGGCAAGGCGAGCGCAGCGGCGACGGCGCCGTGCCCCGCACCTGGCTGCGCAGCAAGGCCAATTCCATCGAGGGCGGCACCAGCGAGGTCCAGCTCAACGTTGTTGCCAAGCGCCTGCTGGGCCTGCCCGGAGCCTGAAGCCATGTGGAACCTCGACGAACAGCAGCAACAGCTGCAGGACAGCGCACGCGACTTTCTGGCCGAGCGCGCACCGGTGGCCCATCTGCGTGCGCTGCGCGATGCCGGTGATGCCAGCACGGCGCTGGGCCACAGCCCGGCGCTGTGGCGCGAGTTTGCCGACCAGGGCTATGCGGCGATGCTGGTGGCCGACGAGCACGGCGGCCTGGGTCTGGGCCCGCTGGAGGCCGGCGTGCTGGCCGAGCAGATCGGCCACACGCTGACGCCCACGCCCTGGCTGTCCGGCGCGGTGCTGGCGGCCACGCTGTTGCAGCGCGCCGGCACGGCCGCCCAGCAGGCCGACTGGTTGCGACGCATCGCCAGCGCCGAGGCCCGCCTGGCCCTGGCCATCGACGAGGCGCCGCGGCACCGTCCCGACCGCGTGCAGACGCGGGCCACGCGCAGCGGCGACGGCTGGCGGCTCGATGGCGCCAAGACCCTGGTGGTCGATGGTGCCGGCGCCGATGGCCATCTGGTCAGCGCGCTGGCCGATGGCGCGCTGTCGCTGTGGCTGCTGCCGGCCGGCACGCCGGGGCTTGACGTCGAGGCCCTGGTCCAGATCGATGCCCATGGCGCCGCGCGCCTCACGCTCGACGGCGTGATGCTGCCCGACAGCGCGCGGCTTTCAAGCGCACCCGATGCCGCCGCGGCGCTGGACGCCACGCTGGACCTGGGCCGCGCCGTCATCGCCGCCGAACTGCAAGGCCTGGCCGATGAGGTGTTCCAGCGCACCCTGGCCTATCTGAAGGAGCGCAAGCAGTTCGACCGTGCCATCGGCGAATTCCAGGCCCTGCAGCACCGCGCCGCCGAGCTGCACTGCGATCTGGAGCTGAGCCGAGCCATCGTCACCGCAGCCCTCGATGCGCTGGCTACCGAAGCCACCGCGCCGGCCCTGTCAGCGGCCACCGCCCGCCTGGTGTCGCAAGCCAAGGCCCGCGCCTGCCTGACCGCCAACCGTGCGGTGCAGGAAGGCGTGCAGATGCACGGCGGCATCGGCATGACCGACGCGCTGGACTTCGGCCTGTTCATGGCCCGGGCCCGGGTGCTGCAGACCTGGCTGGGCGATGCGGGCTTCCACCTGGACCGCGCGGCGCGGTTGTCGAACTACTGAGGCCCGGCCCAGTCGCTCAACCGCGCCCGCCCATCCTCCCGCGGCCGATGCTTGCGCGGCTGCTCCGGCGTGCCCACCGAGACAAAGCACGCCGCCTGCTCGCCCTCGGCCAGGCCGAAGGCGCGGGCGAAGCGCTCGGTGCGCACCGCGCGGCCGCTGGTCAGCATGGCGCCGTAGCCCATGCCATGGGCGGCCAGCATCAGGGCCATCAGCGCTGCGCCCAGCGAGATCGCGCGCTCGGTGTCGGGCACCTCAGGATCGACGGGCTGGCTGTTCAGCACGGCCAGCAGCAGCACCGGCGCGCGGTAGGCCTTGGCGCGCGAGCGCTGCAGGTCCTCGGCGCCGGGGGGCGGGTGGCGGTCGCGGGCGCAGGCCTCGAACAGGTCGGCCAGCGCATCGCGCTGGTGGTCGGCGATGCGGATCAGCCGCCAGGGCTTGAGGCCCTCGTGGTCGGGCGCGGTGGCTGCGGCATCCACCAGCTGGCGCAGCTGCTCGTCGCCGGGGCCGGGCGCCTGCAGGCGCTTGGGCGCCACCGAGCGGCGGCTGGCGATCAGCGCCAGCGCCAGGCCGGCCAGGTCAGCGTCGCTGCGGGTCGTCATGGCCTGCATTCTGGCGCGGCGATGGGTCCCGCGTTGGGCGCCGCGACGACACCCAGATGCCGGCGGCGATCAGCGCAAAGGCCAGGCCGTGGTAGGCGCGTGGCCATTCGCCCAGCAGGGCCGCCGACAGCAGGGCGGCGAACAGCGGCGTGAGGTTGGCGAAAAACGCCGCCACCGCCGGCCCGGCCTGGGCCACGCCCAGGCCCCACAGCCGGTAGGCGATCAGCGACGGGCCGATGGCGATGAACAGCAGGGCCAGCGCCAGCATCGGCGACCAGCGGACGGGCGCGCTGGGCGCCAGCGCCTCCATCAGCCCGGCGCCGGCCACGGCCCAGGCCAGGCCCAGCAGCATCTGCACCAGCAGAAAGCCGGCCCAGTCGCGGGCCCAGGCCGGCCGGGCCTCGCCCTGCATGTGCGCCGGCGGCCGCGCCAGCAGCCAGCTGTAGACGCTCCAGCTGAGGATGGCCAGCAGCATCAGCAGGTCGCCCGAGACGAACTGCACCCGCGCCAGCGCCGCCGGGTCGCCGCGCGACAGCACGGCGGCCACGCCCAGCAGGGACAGCGCCGCCCCCAGCAGCTGGGCGCGGCGCGGCCGCTCGCCATAGCACAGCGCGCCGATGGCCAGCGCCCACACCGGCGAGCTGGCGGCGATCAGGGTCACGTTCAGCGGCGTGCTGGTGGTCAGGGCCAGGTACTGCAGCGCGTTGTAGGCGCCCACGCCGGTCAGGCTCAGCAGGGCCAGGTGCGGCCAGCGCTGGCGGATCTGCGCCCGTGCCTCGCGCGGCGCCAGCGCGCGCCAGGCCAGCGGGGCCAGCAGCAGCAGGGCCAGGGTCCAGCGGGCGGCATTCAGCCACAGCGGGGCGATGGATTGGATGGCCAGGCGGCCGACCACGGCATTGCCGGCCCACATCAGCGGGGGCACGGCCAGCAGCAGGGCCAGGCGGGGAGACAGACTCATCGCCGCATTGTCCGGGCCTGGCCGGGGCGGCTGGATGGCGGCGCTGCAAAGTCCGTTGGCATGCGCCGCCAGGCCGGCAGCGGTTACGCTCTCGGACGAGTGTCCAGTCAGGAGAGCCCAGCCATGTCCCGCGTGATCCAGATTGCCCAGTACGGCGGCCCCGAAGCCATGCAGTTGGTCGAGCGCGAGGTCGGCGAACCCGGCCCCGGCGAGATCCGCATCCGCCACCAGGCCGTGGGCCTGAACTTCATCGACGTCTACCAGCGCACCGGCCTGTACCAGAACCCGCTGCCGCTGACCCTGGGCATGGAGGGCGCCGGCATCGTCGAGGCGGTGGGCGAGGGCGTGATGCACCTGGAGCCCGGCGACCGCGCGGCCTATGCCAGCAACCCGCCGGGCAGCTACTGCGATGTGCGGCTGATGCCGGCGCGCAATGTCTGCCGCCTGCCCGACGGCATCGACTTCGACACCGGCGCGGCGATGATGCTCAAGGGCCTGACCGCCCAGTACCTGCTGAAGAAGACGCTGCCGGCCGAGGGCCTGCAGCCGGGCGACTTCGTGGTCTGGCATGCGGCGGCCGGCGGCGTGGGCCTGATCGCCTGCCAGTGGGCGCGCCACCTGGGCCTGCGCCTGATCGCCACCGCCGGCAGCGCCGCCAAGTGCGCGCTGGCGCTGCAGCATGGCGCCGAGTTCGCCATCGACTACCGCAGCGAGGACTGGGTGGCGCGGGTCAAGCAGATCACCGGCGGCGCCGGCGTCAAGGTGGTCTACGACTCGGTGGGCAAGGACACCTTCGAGGGCAGCCTCAACGTGCTGCGGCCCTTCGGCCTGCTGGCCAGCTTCGGCAATGCCTCGGGGCCGGTGCCGCCGTTTGCGCCGGGCATCCTGGGCGCCAAGGGCTCGCTGTACATCACGCGGGCCACGCTGTTCACCCACATCGCCACCCGCGAGGCCACCCAGGCCATGGCCGACGACCTGTTCGACGTGGTCGGCTCGGGCGCGGTCAGCATCCGCATCGACCAGCGTTATGGGCTGGACCAGGTGGCCCAGGCACACCGCGACCTGGAGGCGCGCCAGACCACCGGCTGCAGCATCCTGATCCCCTAGCCCGCGGCCAGCAGCTGGCGCAGCTGGGCCAGCCTGAACGGCTTGGGCAGGGCGCCGTTGCCGGCCAGCAGCAGGCCCCGGGCCCGGGCCTGATCCAGCGCCGCCTCGATCTCGCCCAGGCTGGCGCCGCTGCACACCAGCAGCCGGGCCCGGCAGCCATCGGCCGCCAGCCGTTCCAGCACCTGGCCGATGCCGGCATCGGGCAGGGCCAGGTCCAGCACCACATGGCTGGGCTGCCAGTCGCGCTGCAGCGGATGGAACTCGGCCGCGCTCAGGCACAGCCGGGTGTCGAAGCCCAGCGACTGCGCGCCCATCTGCAGGATCTGCGCCACGGTCGGGTCGTCGTCCAGCACCAGCAGGCGTCGCTGCATCATGCGGCGCATCCAGATGGCCGCACACATCGCGGGTTGTTGGGTCGGCTTGCTGTGGCCATGGCTGGTCGCATACTACGCGTGACCGTGGAGCCACTGCGGTCCTTTGCCCGCCCCTGATGAGCATCCGTGCACGCCTGCTGACGATTGCCCTGCTGGCCACCCTGCTGCCGGCGCTGATGGCCGTTGCCCGCCTGCTGCACGAGCGCGACGCGGCGCTGGCCGAGCAGACCCGCAGCATGCAGGCCCTGGCCGAGGCCCAGGCCCTGCACCTGGTCGACCGCATCCAGGGCACGGCCCAGCTGCTGTATGGCCTGTCGCGGGTGCCGGTGCTGGCCACCACCGACCGCCGCGGCTGCTCGGACTTCATGGCCGAGGTGCTGGAGGCCCATCCGCAGTACACCGGCCTGATCACCATCCACGCCGACGGCACGCTGTTCTGCGACTCGCTGCGCAGCGGGCGTGAACTGCAGCTCAGCGACCGGGCCTATTTCCGCAAGGCCATGTCGCAGGCCGGCACGGTGGCGCTGGAACCGGTGTTCGGCCGCATCACCGGCCAGGCCGTGCTGCAGATCGCCTACCAGGCCGGCGCCACCGACGCCGCCGCCGAGGGCGGCCGCCCGTTCGTGCTGCTGGCCTCGCTGAACCTGCAGCGCCAGCTCGACCAGTCCCGCATGCGCACGCCCCGGCCGGTGCCCGGCGTGCGCCTGCTGCTGCTGGACGCCCGCGGCACGCTGCTGGCCGGCACGCCGGCCGACGCCGCGGGCTTCAAGCCCGGCAGCTCGCTGGCCAGCCAGCCGCTGTGGCAGTTTGCCGGCCAGGCCGGGCCGCAGCACAGCGTCGAGCTGGCCGATCCCCAGGGCCAGGTGATGCGCTGGACGCGGGCCGATCCGGCGCTCACCGCCGATGCCGGCCTGCTGGTGCTGGTGGGCGCGCCGCGCGACGGCCTGGTGGCCGACGCCGACCGCCGCTTTGCCGCGGTGATGCTGCAGCTGGCCCTGGTGGCGGCGCTGCTGTTCGCAGCGCTGTGGGCGGTGGCCGAGCTGGCGCTGCGGCGGCCGATCCAGCGCATCACCGGCATGGCCCGCAGCATGGCCGCCGGGGATCTGACGGCGCGCCTGGAGCCGCCGCTGCCGCGCGGCGAGCTGGGCCAGCTGATGCAGGTGCTGAACCAGACCGCCCAGGCGCTGGAACAGCACCGCCAGGATATCGCCGGCCTCGACGCGCGGCTGCGCCAGTCGCAGCGCATGCAGGCCATCGGCCAGCTCACCGGCGGCGTGGCCCACGACTTCAACAACCTGCTGACGGTGGTGCTGGGCAATGCCGAGCTGCTGTCCGAGCAGCTCGCGGCCCAGCAGGCGCCACATGCCCAGCAGGCCCTGGCCGAGGCCGTGGTGGCCGCCGCCGAGCGGGGTGCCGAGCTGACACGCCAGCTGCTGGCCTTTGCGCGCAAGCAGGCGCTGGCGCCGCGGCCCACCGAGGTCAATGCCCTGGTCGACGGCCTGCATCCGATGTTGCAGCGCACGCTCGGCGCGCCGGTGCAGATCGAGTGGCTGCCCGGCGCCGGCCTGTGGCCGGCGATGGTCGACCCCGGCCAGCTGGAGAACGCCGTGCTCAACCTGTGCCTGAACGCCCGCGACGCCATGCCCGGCGGCGGCCGGCTGACGCTGGAGACCGCCAATGCCCGGCTGGATGCGGCCTATGTCGGGCGCCATGCCGACCTGCAGCCCGGCGACTATGTGATGCTGGCGGTGTCGGACACCGGCAGCGGCATTGCCGCCGAGCACCTGGAGCAGGTGTTCGAGCCCTTTTTCACCACCAAGGAAAAAGGCAAGGGCACGGGCCTGGGCCTGGCCATGGTCTATGGCTTCGTCAAGCAGTCGGCCGGCCATGTGGCGCTGTATTCCGAGCCCGGCCATGGCACGACCGTCAAATTGTTCCTGCCCCGCGCCGCCCAGCCGGCCGATGCGCCGGCGGCCGAGGTGCTGCAGCCGCTGCAGGCCGGCCATGGCCAGGTGGTGTTGGTGGTCGAGGACGATGCCGCGGTGCGCCGCCTGGCGGTCAACGAGCTGCGCTCGCTGGGCTACCGCGTGATCGAGGCCGACAGCGGCCCGGCCGCACTGCAGCGGCTGCAGCCGGGCGACGGCATGCTGGTGCCGGCGCTGCTGTTCACCGATGTGGTGATGCACGGCGGCATGACCGGCCCCGAGCTGGCCGAGGCCGCGCTGCGCCTGCGGCCCGGGCTGAGGGTGCTGTTCACCTCGGGCTATACCGACAACGCCATCGCCCACCATGGCCGGCTGGACCCCGGCGTGCGACTGCTGGCCAAGCCCTACCGGCGTGCCGAGCTGGCGCGGGCCGTGGGTGATGCGCTGGCCGAGCCTATCGCTGCCGAGACGCCAGCAGCGCATGCACCCAGCGCACCGGGATCGCATAGCTGATGCCGGTGGGCTGGCTGAGCGCCGATTCGCGGCCGGCCTTGACGAAGACCATGTTCAGCACGCCGACCACCTCGCCGGTCTGGGCATCGAACAGCGGCCCGCCGCTGTTGCCCGGGTAGGCCGTGGCGTCGAGCTGCAGGATCTCGAACACCGCGCCACGGCGGGCGCGGGCCACGGCCGCGGCATCGAGCTGGCGGGCGCTGGGCGGCGGCAGCTGGATCGGCGTGATCGAGGCCACGATGCCGCGGTGCGTGACCGGCGAGAAGCCCAGCGCGCCGCCGATCGGAAAGCCGATGAAGGCCACCGCCTGGCCTTCGCGCACCGCCTCGGCCGCGGCCAGGCGCAGCGTGGGCAGCGGCGGGCCGGATTCCAGGCGCAGCAGGGCCAGGTCGTGCTCGCGGTCCAGCGCCTGCAGCGCCAGGCTGCGCACCTGGTACTGGCCTTCGCCGGTGGGGCCGGGCCGGCCCAGCTGCAGCACCAGGCGGGCGTCGGGATCGGCGCTGGCCGCATCGGGCAGCACATGGGCATTGGTGACCAGGGTCATGCCGTCGCCCACCGCAAAGCCGGTGCCGCGGAAGCTGAAGCGCGGGTTGTCGGTCTCGCGGTAGGTGCCCAGCGCCACCACCGCGGGGCGGTTGGCGGCCACCACTTCGGGCAGGGCGGCCAGGGTGGGCGCGGCGGCCGGCGCCAGCAGCGTCAGCGGTGCGGCGCGCAGCAGGGTGCGGCGTTGCATCGCCGCATTCTGGCGCCAGTTCAGTCCGGCAGCACGGCCTCGCGGTAGGCATGCCAGCTGGCATGGCCGATCACCGGCCCGGCCAGCAGCAGGCCCAGGAACCAGGGCAGCATCGCGGCGACGATGACCCCGGTGATCAGCGCGCCCCAGCACAGCATCACGCCGGGCTGGGTGAGCACCAGGCGCAGGCTGGTCAGGCCGGCGGTGATGGCATCGGTCTGGCGGTCCAGGATCATCGGCATGGCGACCACGCTGATGGCGAAGATCAGGCCGGCGAACACCGCGCCCACCAGCAGGTAGGCGACGATGAAGTTGATGTTCTCGGGGTCCAGCAGGGCCAGCAGCGAGCCCTTGAAGTCGGGCATGCCGTCGAAGCTGACCGCAAACACGATCAGCGAGGCGCGGCCCCACAGCATCTCCAGCACCAGCAGCACCATGCCGAAGATGGCCAGCGTGCCGGGCTGGCGGTCCCAGGCCAGCAGCGAGTCGCCGAAGTCGGGCCGCTCGCCGGCCTCCAGGCGCTGGCTGGCGCGGTACAGGCCCAGGCACAGCAGCGGGCCCAGCAGCAGAAAGCCGGCCGACAACGCCAGCACATAGGCCGGCGCACGCTGGTAGACCCACATCAGGGCCCAGCCCATCAGCACGAAGCAGGCGCCGTAGAACAGGCCGATGCCTGGCGCGCGGCCGAAGTCGCGCAGGCCCAGGCGCAGCCAGCGCAGCGGCGCCGTCCAGCCCAGCGGGCGCAGGCGGATGGAGAAGGCCGAGCTGTCGCGCTCGGGCGCATCGCCTGGGGTTGGAACGGGCGGCACATCGCTGGGGCTCATGGACACCAAGGCTAGGCGCGGCGTGGCGCTGCGTCCATCCGGAGCGGCCCGGGCAGCCCGCACATCCTCAGCCCAGGTGCTGCTGCAAAAAGCCCAGCATCTCGCGGAACCAGGTCAGCCGGTCGGCGCGGCGCTCCAGGCTGTGGCCGCCGCCGGCTATCTCGACCAGGCGGTGCGGCTTGCCGGCGGCGCTCAGCGCCGCGGCCATGGCCCGGCTCTGCGCCAGCGGCACCACGCGGTCGGCCGTGCCGTGCAGCAGCAGCACCGGCACCTGGATGGCCTGGGCCTGGCGCGCCGGCGAGGTGGCCAGCAGGCGCTCGCGGTCGCCCCACAGCTCGCCCAGCTGCACGCGCATGGCCTGCTCGCCGCCGGCATAGTCCATGGCATTGCGCCACAGGGCGATCAGGTCGGACACGCCGTTGATGCTGACCGCGCAGCGCCAGCGCGTGGGCGTCTTCACCGCGCCCATCAGCGCCGCATAGCCGCCATAGCTGGCGCCGACGATGGCCACGCGCGCCGGGTCGGCCAGGCGCTGGGCCACGGCCCAATCCAGCGCGTCGACCAGGTCGTCCTGCATGGCGCCGCCCCAGGCCTTGTAGCCGGCGGCGCGAAAGCCCTGGCCGCGCCCGTCGGAGCCGCGGAAGTTGACCTGCAGCACGGTCCAGCCGCGGCTGGCCAGCAGCTCGGCCAGCAGGTCGAAGTCGTCGTCGTCGGCGCCATGCGGGCCGCCATGCGGCAGCAGCACCAGCGGGCCGGCTTTTGCGTCGGCGCCGGCCGGGCCGTCCTGGCCGGGCGGGCGCATCACAAAGGCGGTGAGCTGCAGGCCGTCGCGGGCGCGCAGCCGCACCACGGCCTTGCCGGCCAGGCGCTCGGGTGGCAGCTGCGGCCGGGTTTCGGCCAGCAGGCGCAGCACGGGTGCGGCTTCGCCTTGGCCACGCTCGGCCAGGTGGTACTCGCCGGCCAGGGCATTGCCGCTGGAATACAGCAGCCAGCGCCGTCCATCGGCGCTGGGCTGGAGCAGGCGGTTGTAGCGCTGCGGCAGCGTGGCGTCGATGCGCTCGGCCAGCTGGCGCAGGCCGGCATCCAGCAGCTCGGGGCGGCCGGCGTCGCCGCTGGCGCCGCTGTCGCTGTCGCCGTCGTTGTCACCGTCCGTGCGCAGGCCCAGCACGGCCTGGCTCAGCGGGTCGCGCAGCAGGCTGCCGGCCACGTCGGCGCCCGCGCGGGCCAGCACCAGGCGCCGCGGCGTGGCCGCCTCCGACAGCTCGGCGGTGAACAGCGCCGCGTGGCCCTGGTGGTTGGCCAGCAGCCACAGGCGCTGCGGATCGGGGTCGAAGCCCAGCACGTCCACCTCGTCGGCGCTGCCGATGTCCCAGCGCCACAGCTCGCGCCAGGGCGCTGGCGGCTGGCCGGGCGGCGTGGCGTCGCGCACGATGATGCGCAGCTGCTCCTTGTCGCGGCCCCAGCCCAGGCGCACGCGGTGCTGGCAGTCGGTCATCCAGCCGCCGATGCGGCGCTCGGGCGGATGCACCATCTGGCGCTCGCCGCTGTCCACCTGCACCCGCCACACCGCCGGCAGGCCCGAGCTGGTGTCGGGCAGCTGCAGCAGCACATGGTCGGGATCCTTGGGCAGCCAGTCGACCACGCGGTCCTGGAACTGGGCGCTGACCACCCGGCCCTTGACCGACAAATGCTCGACCAGGGGCCGCAGGCCACTGCCGTCGGCATTCACCGCCAGCAGCCGGGTTTCCTGGATGTCGACGAAGCCGCGCTTGTTGGGATAGACCACGCTGACCAGCAGGCGCCGGTCATTGGCCCAGCGGTGCCAGAGAAAGCGGAACTGGCGGTTGTCGGTCTTCAGCACCGCACGTGGCGTGGCGCCGCCGTCCAGCGCGCGGGTGAACAGCAGCGTGTCGTCGCCCAGGTTCAGCAGGCCGGCGACCTGCAGGCCGTTGGGCGACAGGCTCAGCGACTGCACCTGGGGCGGCGCGGCGAAGGCCTCGACCGGCAGGGGCGGCAGGGGCGGCAGGGCGGCCGACGCGGCCGCTGCGTTGGCCGTCCGGGCTGCCAGCGCCGTGGGCAGCAGGCCCAGACCCAGCCATTGGCGGCGCTGCAGCAGAAGGCGGGAGAAATCCATGGCTCGATTCAAATGAGAATGGTTAGCATTTGTAGTCTATACTGCATTGCTTCACCTCTCGGATGCGCCCGCCGCCCGCCCTGCCACCAGGGCCCATGGCCGGCCGAGGCCCCGGGATGTGCCATCCAGCCAGCAAGCCTCCGGCGCGGTTCCCGCGGACCGGGTTGCCAGCGCGCCAGATGCCCCCGCCATCCCCATGTGCCTGGAGCCGTCTGCCGTGCTGCGTCGTACCGTCCCGTTCCGTTCGCCCGTTCCCCATTCCCGTCTGCCCATGGTGTCGGCCGTGCTGGCCGTGCTGGCCACCAGCAGCGGCGCGGCCCTGGCCCAGGCCGGCGCCACGCCAGCCACACCGGCCGCGCCGGCCAGCGCGCCACAGGTCGTGGGCACGCTGCCGCGGGTGGTGACCTCGGCCACGCGCATCGAGACCGCCGAGGACCAGGTGGCCGCCACCATCACCACGCGCACCGCCGAGGAGATCGAGCGCCGCGGTGCGCGCGACCTGAAGAGCCTGCTCGACGACGAGCCCGGCATCGCCGTGCGCCTGCAGCCGGCGCGCATGTCGGCGGTGTTCGGCGCCACCGGTCGCGGCGGCAACGAGGGCATCAACATCCGCGGCCTGGAGGGCAACCAGGTGCTGCTGCAGACCGACGGCGTGCGCCTGCCGCTGGCCTACGACAGCGGCCCGTTCGTCGCCGGCCGCGGCGACTACATCGACATCGAGGCCTACAAGCGCGTGGAGCTGCTGCGCGGGCCCTCGTCCACCGCCTTCGGCTCCGACGGCCTGTCGGGCGCGGTGAGCTTTGTCACCAAGGACCCGTCGGACCTGCTGCGCAAGGGCGAGAGCTTGGCCGGCGCGGTGAAGCTGGGCTACGACTCGGCCGACAAGAGCTGGAGCCTGGTGCCGCAGCTGGCGCTGCGCGACGGTGCCTGGGAAGGCCTGCTGCTGGCCAGCATCCGCCGCGGCCATGAGCTGGACAACCAGGGCAGCAACACCGGCCTGAACTGGAACCGCACGGCGCCCAACCCGCAGGACCGCAGTTCCGACTATGTGCTGGGCAAGGCGCTGTACAGGCTGGACGGCCACCACCAGTTCAAGGCCACGCTGGAATGGCTGGACCGCAGCAACCGCACCGATCCGCTGTACACGCTGATCGGCATGCCCCTGGTCAATGCCAACGTCACCGGCGGCGCGGCGCAGGAGGACATCTCGCGCACCTTGGGCAAGCTGGAGTGGCAGTACGTCAATCCGCGGGCGGCCTGGTTCCAGCGCGTCAACGCCCACGTCTATGCCCAGGACACGAGCAACCGCCAGTGGGGCCAGGAGACCTATGGCGCCGCCGCCGCCTGGAGCCGCCGTGTGCGCGACACCCGCTATGGCGAGCGCAGCACCGGCGCCAGTGTCCAGGCCGAGGCCAACTTCGGCGTCGAGGTGGCGCACCGGGTGCTGGTGGGCGCCGATGTGTCGGATGCGCGCCTGCATTCGTACAAGGACGGCGCCCACTATGCGCAAAGCGGCAGCCTGATCGTCGGCGGCTTCGTGCCCAACCAGAGCTTCCCCGACACCGACTACCGCACCCTGGGCGCCTTTGTGCAGGACGAGATCAGCTGGGGCGCGCTGACCGTGACGCCGGCGCTGCGGCTGGACCGCTTCAGCCTGCAGCCCGATACCGGCAACCCGCTGTACACGGTGAACAACAAGGTCGCCCCGTCCACGCTGAGCGACAGTGCCGCCTCGCCGCGCCTGGGCCTGGTGTGGAAGCTGTCGCCGCAGTGGCAGGTCTACAGCCAGTACGGCCATGGTTTCCGTGCGCCCACGCCCTGGCAGGTCAATGGCGGGGTCAGCAACACCACGGCCAATCCGCCCTACCGCTCGATCGGCAATCCGGACCTGAAGCCCGAGCACAGCCGCTCGCTGGAGCTGGGCCTGCGTGGCCGCCTGGGCGACTGGAGCGGCTCGCTGGCGCTGTACTCGTCGCGCTACCGCGACTTCATCGACAGCAATGTCGACGTCACCGCCACCACCACGGTGCCGCTGGAGGCCGGCATGGCGGCGAGCACGCGCACCTTCCAGTCGGTGAACCTGCGCCGCGCAGAGATTGCGGGCGTCGAGGCCCAGCTGGCCTGGCGCTTTCTGCCGGGCTGGAAGGCCGAGGCGCGTTATGCCCATGCCAAGGGCGATTCGGTGGCCACCGATGGCACGAAGACGCCGCTGGCCAGCATCGAGCCCGACAAGGCCACGCTGTCGCTGGCCTATGAGCAGGCCGAACGTTATGGCGCTGAGCTGCTGCTCACCGCCCAGCGCAGCCAGCGCCGGCCCCAGGCCAGCGGCCTGATCGTGCCCGAGGGCTATGCCAAGGCCGATCTGTCGGCCTGGTGGAACCTGAGCCGCGACCTGCAGCTGATGGCCAGCCTGAACAACCTCAGCGACCGGAACTACGTGCTGTGGACCGACATCCGTGGCCTCACCAGCACCGCCGCCAACCTGGCCCTGGTCGATGCCTACAGCCAGCCGGGCCGCTCGGTCAGCGCCAGCCTGCGCTGGCGTTTCTGATCCCATGCACCCGCTGTTGCGTTTGCTGGTGGCCGGGCTGCTGGCGCTGCTGGCCTGGGTCGGCTGGCTGCGGCCGGCGCTGGCCCAGACCCAGGCTCAGGCCCAGCCCGTGCCGACGGTCCAGGTCTACACCACCAGCCCGGTGGCGCCGGGACGCTATGCCCTGCTGGCCCAGGCCGCGCTGCCACTGGGCTTTAGTCTGCAGGTGCAGTACGTTGAAAAGCTGCCGGCCACGCCGGCGCCGGGGCCGGCGCTGTGGGACGGCGCGGCCCTGGTGCTGTTCGACGCGCCACGCCAGCACATGGAAGACTTCATGCGCAGCCGCCTGGCCGCTGCGCTGCCGGCCCTGGCCGGCCGGCCCCATGCCTGGCTCAGCAGCAGCGCGGCCCAGCCCGGCGGCGGCCTGGATGCGGCCTTTGCCCAGCGCCTGCAGGCCTATCACCAGCATGGCGGCGCACACAACCGCCAGCAGTGGCTGGCCAGCCTGGCGTCCTGGCTGCGCCTGCCCGGCGCCGCGCCGTCCTGGGCCATGCTGCCGGCGCCGCAGCTGTTTCCGGCCGCGGGCTTCTACCATCCGCGCCTGCCGGGCCTGGTGACGGCCGATGCCGAGGCCTATCTGGCCACGCTGCAGCGTGTCTCGCCGCTGCCGGCGGGGGCGCCGGTGGTGGCCATCGCCTTCCATCCGCAGAGCATCTCGGCCGAGCAGACCGCGCTGCTGGACGACCTGATCGCCCGGCTGGAGGCCGGCGGCGCCCGCGCCCTGCCGTTCTATGGCCCGGTGATGGGCGCCGAGCCCCTGGTGCGCCAGCTCAGCGACGCCCAGGGCCGGCCGCGGGTGGATGCCCTCATCAACACCCAGATCACGCTGGACGCCGAGGGCCGGCGCAAGGCCTTCGAGGCCCTGGGCGTGCCGGTGGTGCAGGCCATGAGCTATCGCCGTGGCGACGCGTCCACCTGGGCCGCCGATCCCCAGGGCGTGCCGCTGATGGATGTGCCGTTCTACCTGGCCCAGGCCGAATACGCCGGCATCACCGACATCCAGATCGCCGCTGCCACGCGCGCTGGCGACGAGCAGCTGCTGCCGATTGCCGGCCAGTCGGCGGCCATCGCCCAGAAGGCGTTGCGCCTGGTGGCCTTGCAGCGCAAGCCGGCGGCGGCCAAGCGCGTGGCCATCTTCTTCTGGAACTACCCGTCGGGCGAGAAGAACCTGTCGGCCAGCTTCATGAACCTGCCACGCAGCCTGAGCGGCACGCTGGCCGCGCTGCAGCAGGCCGGCTACGGCACCCAGAACCTGGATGCGGACGCGCTGACCACCCGCCTGCAGCGCCTGCTGACGCCGGCCTACCGCCCGCCCGAAGACCGCCAGGTGCTGCGCGAGCTGCTGCGCGACGGCCTGGCGGACCGGCTGCCGCTGTCGCGCTACCGCGCCTGGCTGGCCACGCTGCCCGAGAAGCAGCGTGCCGAGATGGATGCCGCCGGCGGCGCACCGGAACGCTCGGCGATGCTGCTGAGCGATGGCGACGGCGAGCCCTTCTTCGTGATCCCGCGGCTGCAGCTGGGCACGGTCAGCCTGCTGCCCCAGCCCGGCCGCGGCGAGCGTGGCGCCGACCGCGAGAAGGCGCTGTACCACTCGATGAGCGCCGCACCCACGCATTACTACATGGCCGTCTACCTGTGGGCGCGCGAGCAGTTTGCCGCCGATGCCCTGGTGCACTTCGGCACCCATGGCTCGCAGGAATGGCTGCCGGGCAAGGAGCGTGGCCTGGCCGTCACCGACTACCCGATGCTGGCCGTCGGCGACCTGCCGGTGCTGTATCCGTACATCGTCGACAACATCGGCGAAGCCACCCAGGCCAAGCGGCGTGGCCGCGCGGTGATCCTCAGCCACCAGACGCCACCGCTGGTGCCGGCCGGCCTGCACGACCGGCTGACGACCATCCACGACCTGCTGCACCAGTGGCTGGCCCAGGACGGCGGCGGCGTCAAGGACCAGCTGCGCCAGGACTTCCTGGCCCGCGTGCGCGCCGAGCGCATCCCCGCCGACATGGGCTGGAGCGAGGCGCGCATCCAGGCCGATTTCAACGGCTTTGTCAGCGCCGTGCACGATCACCTGCACGAGCTGGCGCTGAGCGCCCAGCCCATGGGCCTGCACACCTTCGGCGCCGGCCCCGACGAGCCGCTGCGCGTGGCCAGCGTGCTGATGATGCTGGGCAAGGATTTCTGGGAAGGCACGGCCGATGCCAAGCTGGGCGAGGAGGCCGACGAGATGCTGATCGCCGACCACCGTCGCCTGGTCGAGTCCAAGCCCTACCGCCTGCTGGCGCCCTGGCTGCGCGGCGAGCCCGGCGCCACGCTGCCGGCCGGCCTGAAGCCCGAGCGCGCGGCCCAGGCTCGCACCTGGTACGAGCAGCTGGGCGCCCGCGGCGAGCTGGCCGGCTTGCTGGCCGGCCTGGCCGGCCGCCACATCCCCACCAGCTATGGCGGCGATCCGATCAAGAACCCCGATGCCCTGCCCACCGGCCGCAACCTCTACGGTTTCGATCCCAGCCGCGTGCCCACCCGGGCCGCCTGGGAGGCCGGCAAGGCGGCGATGGACCAGCTGATCGCCGCCCACCGCGCCAAGACCGGATCACCGCCCACCAAGCTGGCGCTGACGCTGTGGTCGGTGGAGACCATGCGCCACTTCGGCGTGCTGGAGGCCCAGGCGCTGTGGGCCCTGGGCGTGCAGCCGCAGTGGGACGCCGGCGGCCGCGTCAGCGGCGTGCAGCTGATCCCGCGCGAGCAGCTGGGCCGGCCGCGCGTGGACGTGGTGCTGTCGGCCACCGGCCTGTACCGCGACCACTTTCCGAATGTGATGCGCCAGCTGGCCCGCGCTGCCGAGCTGGCCGCGGCGGCGGTGGACGAGGCCGACAACCCGGTGGCCGCCAATGCCCGGCGCATCGCCCGCAGCCTGGCGGCCAACGGCGTGCCCGAGGAGCAGGCGCGGCTGGCCGGCGCCACGCGCATCTTCTCCAGCGCCTCGGGCCGCTACGGCACCGGCCTGGACGATGCGGCCCTGGCCACCGACAGCTGGAAGACCCAGGCCGAGGGCGACCGCAAGCTGGCCACGCTGTACCTGCAGCGCATGCAATACGCCTACGGGCCGGATGAGTCGCGCTGGGGCCAGGCCGGCGTGGCCACGGCGGGCGCGCTGAACCTCTATGCCGAGCACCTGCGCGGCACCCAGGGCGCGGTGCTGGCGCGCTCCAGCAACCTCTACGGCATGCTCACCACCGACGACCCGTTCCAGTACCTGGGCGGCCTGGGCCTGGCCGTGCGCCACCTCGATGGCCAGGCGCCCGAGCTGTACATCAGCAACCTGCGCGGCACCGGCCCGGGCGGCGGCAAGGTCGAAGGTGCGGCCGAGTTCCTGGCCAAGGAACTGGCCACGCGCAACTTCCATCCGGGCTACATCCAGGGCCTGATGCGCGAGGGCTACAGCGGCACGTTGCAGGTGCTGGACGGCATCAATAACTTTGCCGGTTGGCAGAGCGTGGCGCGCGAGATCGTGCGCCACGACCAGTGGCAGGAGTTCATGGACGTCTATGTGCGCGACAAGCACGAGCTGGGCCTCGCGCGCTGGTTCGAGCAGCACAACCCGCATGCGCTGGCACAGAGCATCGAACGCATGCTGGAGGCCGCCCGCCTGGGCCAGTGGCAGGCCGACGCACGCAGCGTGGCCGAGCTGAAGGCGCGCTACAACGAGCTGGCGCGGCGCCACGACGTGCGCAGCGACAACGCCGAGTTCAAGCGCTTCGTGCAGACCGCCACGGCAACGGCCACGCCGGGCTTCGGCATGCAGGCGCCGGCCGGTGCGGCCCAGCCTCAGCGGCAGGCCGCGGCCCCGGCCGCCCAGGCCGAGCCGCCGCCAGCCGCTGCGGCGCCGCCGCCACCGCCGCCCGTCACCGGTCTGCGCCTGGACCGTGTGCTGCCGCGCGCCGACGACGTGGCCACGGTGCCGGCTGTGCTGGCCGCGCTGCTGGCGCTGGGCCTGGTGATGGCCGGCGGCGCCTGGCGCGCCCGCCGCAGCGATCACCCCGGCACCGCCCTGTTCAAGCTTTCCCCTCTGTCCCCCAAGCCATGAGCCAGACCCTGGAACACTCCATGTACACGGTGGCGCAGCTGTTCCTGCTGCCCACGCTGCTGCTGATCGCCGCGCTGTTTCTCTATGCCTTCTGGGTGCTGGGCGAGTTTGCGATGACCGCCTGGCGTCGCCGCTCGGGCCAGGGCCGGCCGCTGCTGGCCCTGCACCGCGCTGCCGGCCCGCAGGGCCTGGACGAAGACACGCTGGACCTGCATGCCCACAAGCTGATGGAAGGCCCGCGCATCGCCAGCCGCGTGACGCCGCTGCTGGGCCTGGTGGCGACCATGATCCCGATGGGGCCGGCGCTGAAGGGCCTGTCCGACGGCAACCTGGCCCAGGTGTCGCAGAACCTGGGCGTGGCCTTCTCGGCGGTGATCCTGGCGCTGATCGCCGCGGCCATCACCTTCTGGGTGGCCCATGTGCGCCGGCGCTGGCTGGCCGAGGAACTGCTGGAGATCCGCCGCCTGAACCCGCCGGCCAACGCCGCCACCGGAGCGGCATGATGGCGCTGAAGCTGCTGCACGAGGCCGAGACCGACGATCCCATCCTGTCGGTGGTCAACCTGATCGACATCTTCCTGGTCATCATCGCCGCACTGCTGATCACCGTGGCGCAGAACCCGCTGATCAACCCCTTCAGCAAGAGCGACATCACCGTGGTCACCGATCCCGGCAAGCCGAACATGCAGATCACCGTCAAGCAGGGCCAGAAGATCGAGCGCTACCAGGCCAGCGGCGCCATCGGCTCGGGCGACGGCGACAAGGCCGGCGTGGCCTATCGCATGAAGGACGGGTCCATGGTCTATGTGCCGGAGGCCGGCCAGTGAGGCTGCAGCGCCGGCAGGTGCTGGTCCTGGGCCTGGCGCCCGGCCTGGCGCCGGCCCTGCTGAGCGGCTGTGCCACGCCCGGCGTGCCGGCGCTGGAGCAGGCCGACATCGTGCTGCTCGGCGAGCGCCACGACAACCCGGCCCACCACCAGCGCCGTGGCGAATGGCTGGCCAGCCTGCGCGGCAGCCGTGCCGTGGTGGTGGCCGAGCATCTGACGCTGGGCCAGCGCGTCGATGCCGCGGCGGCGGCGCAAGACCTGCTGCCGGCCTTGCAGGCAGCCGGCTTCGATGCCCGCGGCTGGGCCTGGCCGCTGCACCGGCCGCTGTTCGAGCCGGCGCTGGCCGCCGGCCCGAAGCCCGGCCTGCCGGTCTGGGGCGGCAACCTGCCGCGCGACAGCGCGCGCGACATCGCCCGTCGCGGCGAGGCGGCCTGGGATGCGACGCTGCCGCCCGGCGTGGCCGACCGGCTGCGTGCCGCGCCGCTGCCGCCGCAGGCCCAGGCGGCGCTGGACCAGGCCTTGATCGACGGTCACTGCGGCCAGCTGCCGGCCAGCCGCGTGCCGGCGATGCGTGCTGCCCAACGCGCGCGTGACGCGGCCATGGCCCAGGCCCTGCTGCAGGCCCATGCGGCCGGCGCCCGGCCGGCGGTGCTGGTGGCCGGCAACGGCCATGTGCGCCGCGACCATGGCGTGCCGCAGCTGCTGGCGGCCTGGGCGCCGGGGCTGGGCGTGGTCAGCGTGGTGCTCGACGAGCAGGGCATGGCGCCGGGCAGCGAGCCCGCGGACCGGCGCTGGACCACCGCGGGCGTGCAGCGCGCCGACCCCTGCGCGGGCCTGAAGCTGCCGCCGGTCACGCCGCCGATCACAACGCCAACGCGCTGAAGCCGGCGCTCAGCGCCGGCTGGGCCGGCTTCTCCAGGCCGCGACGCCGCACCACAGGCCAACCCACGACAGCCAGAATGTGGCCCACCCGGCCGACAGGCCAAAGTCCATGGGTGACAGCCCCCAGCCCAGCAGCGCGGCGCCGATCACGATCCAGCTGCTCAGCGGCTTCCCCCTGCACGCCAGCAGCGCGGCCAGTGGCGCATGCGCCAGGAAGCCGAAGATCGCGGGCGTGAAAGGCGCAGCGCCCAGCAGGGCTGCCGCACAGGCCAGCGCGGCGTTGGCAAAGGACAGTGCGCGACGGCCACCCACCGTGGCCTCAGCGGGCCTGGGGCTGTGGCAGCGCGGCCTCGTCCACCCGCGTGGCGTCGGCCGCCGCCGCGGCCAGCGCCCGCGCCAGCGCGCTGCGGCTGGGCGTGTCGACGAACAGGCAGCGCTTGCCGGTGCGACGGCAATGGTCCTTGACGCGCCAGTAGGCGTCGTGGCTGACGCAGCCGGTCTGGCAGATCACCAGGTCGGCCGCGGCCAGCGTGGCATCCAGCCGCGCCGGGCTGTCCTCGGTGCCGCCGTCGTGGTGCAGAAAGCGTCCGCCGGTGCGCTCGATCAACTGCCGGTAGGCCGGCACGCTGGCCGAGCGGCCGCCCACGCAGAGCACTGCACGGTCGGCCAGGATGGGGATCACCGGCGCGCTGCGGGCCGCCGGCTCGCACGCTGCCGGCGCTTCGGCCGTTGTTGGCGTGGCGGGCGATTCAGCGCGCAGGGCCGGCGGCGCCTCGGCGGCCAGGCGCAGGCGCTGCAGCTCGCGCCGGGCGTCGCGCAGGGCTTCGCCCAGGCGCTGGTTGTCCTGGGCCAGGGCATGGCGTGGCGCCAGGTCCGGCGCGGCTGCGGTCAGCGCCTGCATGCGTTCCTGCTGCTGGGCCAGGCGCATGTCGCGCGCCAGCAGCTCGCCCCGCAGGCGCACGGCCTCGGCCTCCAGCTGCTCGATGCGGCGCTGCTGCTCGGCGGCCAGGCGGCTGGTGCGCTCCTGGGCCGCGCCCAGCTCGCGGGCCAGCACGGCGTTTTCGTCGATCAGCGCCTCGAAGCGTGCCAGCTCCACGCGCGTGGCCATGCCCACCTGGTGCTGAAGCATGTGCACCTCGCCCAGCACCTTCTGCGTCAGCAGCTCGTCGCAGCGGGCATGGGTCAGCGTGGCCCAGAAGGCCGCCGCTAGCGAGTGGCCGGGGCCCTGGCCCTGGCCGGCCGAGGCCTCGCGCCACCAGGCGGCCAGGTCGTCGGTGGTCTTGGCCTGGGCCGACTGGCGCAGCGCCAGCGCGAAGCGCTGGTCCAGCTCCTTCTGCACGCTGTCGGCCAGCGGGCTGCGGCGCTTGCACTCGTTGACGGCGATGCAGTGCAGCTCGTAGTCGTCGGCCGCCGGCAGCGCCGAGGCATGGCGGGCCACCAGGCGCCGCAGCTGGGCGATGGGCAGGCACACGCCGACCACCGGGCAGTGCGCATGGCTGTCCAGGTCCCACAGCCGGCGCCGGCGCGAGCCGGTGTCGGACGCGGGTGGCAGCGGCGTGGCCGGCGCAGCGGGGGCGCCGATCAGGGGTTCGAGCAGGGGTTCGGCCTGGGGTGGGCGGGCAAACGGGATGTTGGGGGTCTGGCACATGCTGCGGGCTCGCAGGGTTCAGGCCGGCCGCAGCCAGCGTGGCAAGGGGGTGGACGGGGCGGGCGCGGGCTCGGCCGCCAGCGTGGACAGCAGTTGCCGCCATTCGCAGCGCTCGCCCTGGCCGGGGCCGTGGTCGTCGCGCAGCTCGGCCAGCGGCTCGCCGCGCCCTCCCAACAGCAGCAGCGCATGCGTCAGGCCCTGGGCGCCGGGGCCGCGGGCGATGCGGCGCACGACCCAGGCGCGGGCGATGCGGTCCTCGCGCAGCCGCCACTGGAAGTCGTCGTGGCTGGCGCTGAGCCAGGCGCCGTCCAGCCGCACTTGGCGCACCGGGCCGCGGCGGTGCAGGCGCAGCGGGCCGGCCGGCACGCTCAGCGTCAGCGGCAGGCCGACCTGGGCCGCGCGCTGCAGCACCTCGCAGGCGCTGGCCGTGGCCACCTCGCTGGCCAGGCCGTCGGCCAGTGGCTCGCAGGCCGGTGCCGGATCGGCCTCGCCGGCGCCCAGGACGCCGGCCGGCGGGCGCCATCGGCTGCCATGCAGCCCCACCAGATCGTGCCAGGCGGCCACCTGGCTGCCCTCGTGCAGCAGCACCCGGTGCAAGGCCGCGCCCTGGGCGTCGAAGCACTGCACGCTGTGCTGGCTGGGCTGGCCGGGCCAGCGCGCCTCCACCGCCAGCGCATGGCGCCACCAGTGGCCGGGGCTTTCCAGCACGGCGCTGGCCGTGCTGCCGGCGCCTTGCCCGCCGGCCGGCCCGCGACGCACCGGGCCACGCCACCAGCCCGGGCCGGGATGCGGGCCGCGGATGCAGAGCTGGCTGGCCTCGGTGCCGACCAGGGTGTCGACCGGGCCCAGCGCGGCCAGGCCTTGCAGCAGCGCGTCGGCGGCGGCCTGCAGCTCGCGTACCCGCAGCGTCGGCAGGCCTTGCCGGGCCAGCGGCTGGGCGCGGGTGCCGGCCGGGTCGTCGGCATGGGCCAGCAGCAGGTCGGCCTCGCTGAGGCCCAGGGCCTGGGCGATGCGGCCCTGCTGGCCCGGCCAGGCCCCGGCCCCGGCGTGCAGGCGCTGGCGCAGATCGGCCGTGTGCTGCTGGATGCGCTCAGGCGGCCAGGCCGGGGGGGCGGCCGGCGGCAGCGCCAGGCTGGCGCGCAGCCAGCTCGAGGCCGGCGACGGGACGGGCGGTGGCAGGGCGGATGCGGACAAGGCAGCTCCAGGCGGCGGGTGGGCACCGGTGCTGGCGTGGGGCTGGCATGCGCGGGGGTCGGGCGGTGGGGGAAGGGTGGGGCAAGGCTGGCCCGCGGCCGCTCACTTGGTCAGGATCAGCTTGCCCTGGCTGGTGATGCGCAGCCGGTAGACGGCCTCGCCATGGTCGATCAGCAGTTCCTGCTGGCCCTGGAACAGCGCCTGGCTGGCCAGGCGGCGCAGGCCGGCCTGCTGGCGCAGCAGGGGCGCGACCGCTGCGGAGGCAGGGGCGGCCAGATCGGACAGCGGCGGCAGGGCGGACAGGTTCATCGGGTCGGCAGCTTGGGCGGAAGGGGTGAACATGGCGGGCGGCTCCTGGGCGGGTGGATGGGCACGGACCCGAGGCCGGGCCCAGCGGAATCTGACAGGGATCTCTGGCCCCGGGGCGGGGCCAGTGGCACTAGTTTAATGCGAATCGTTCGCATTACAAGAGAGATGATCCACCCCTCTGCGCAAGCGGGTCTTGGCGTCCACCCGCCAAGACTTCGGCCTCTCAGCCCCAGCCCAGGGCCAGCGCCACTCGGTAGGTGACAAACGCGGCGGCGTAGGCCAGCGCAAACAGGTAGGCGGCGGCCTGCAGGGGCAGGCGCCAGCCGCCGCCTTCGCGCTTCAGCGCTGCCAGCGTGGCCAGGCATTGCGGCGCAAAGACAAACCAGGCCAGCAGGGCCAGGCCGGTGGCCAGCGACCACTGGCCGGCCAGCAGCGGCGTCAGTGCCTGCGCCATGGCGTCATCGCCCTCGGCCGACAGCGCATACACCGTGCCCAGCGCGCTGACCACCACCTCGCGCGCCGCCAGGCCCGGCACCAGGGCGATGGCGATCTGCCAGTTGAAGCCCAGCGGCGCCAGCAGCAGCTCCAGGCCGCGGCCCAGCATGCCGGCCAGGCTGTACTGGATGGCCGCGCCGCTGGCACCCTCGGGCGCGCCGGGCCAGCTGGCCAGCGCCCACAGCACGATGGTCAGCGTGAGGATGATGCCGCCCACGCGCTTGACGAAGATGGCCGCGCGCTGCCACAGGCCGATGGCGATGCTGCGCGGCTGCGGCCAGTGGTAGCTGGGCAGCTCCAGCATCAGCGTGCGCACGCCCAGCGCCCCGCCATCGCCGCCCCAGCGCTTGAGCACCCAGGCCACGGCCATGGCACCGGCAATGCCGGCCAGGTACAGCGCAAACAGCACCAGGCCCTGCAGCTGCAGCCCGAGCGCCGTGACCTCGCGCGCCGGGATGAAGGCGCCGATCAGCAGCGCATACACCGGCAGCCGCGCCGAGCAGGTCATCAGCGGCGCGATCAGCATGGTGACGCGGCGGTCGCGTGCATCGCCGATGGTGCGCGAGGCCATGATGCCGGGGATGGCGCAGGCAAAGCTGGACAGCAGCGGGATGAAGGAGCGGCCCGACAGGCCCACGCCGCCCATCAGCCGGTCCAGCAGGGCCGCGGCGCGCGGCAGGTAGCCCGATTCCTCCAGCACCAGGATGAACAGGAACAGGATCAGGATCTGCGGCAGGAACACCAGCACGCCGCCGGCGCCGGCGATCACACCGTCGACCAGCAGGCTGCGCAGCCAGCCTTCGGGCAGGGCGGCGGAGATCAGGCCGCCCAGCCAGGCGGTGGCGTCCTCGATCCAGCCCATCGGCGCCTCGGCCCAGCTGAACACCGCCTGGAACATGCCAAACAGCAGCACGGCCAGCAGCAGCGGCCCAGCCACCGGGTGCAGCACCACGGCGTCGATGCGCTCGCTGGGGCCGGGCGGGGCGATGCCGTCCAGGCCCAGCCGGGCCAGCAGGGCCTGCACCGTGGCATGGTCGCCGGCGGGGTCGTCGGCGATGCGCTCGGGGTTGGGGCTGGAACCCGGCGTGGCCCACAGCGCATCGCTGTCCAGGCGCTGGCGCAGCGCGTCCAGGCCCTCGCCGCGGGTGGCCACGGTGCGCAGCACCGGCACACCGAGTGCGGCCGACAGCGCCGCGGCGTCGATGCGCAGGCCGCGGGCCTCGGCCACATCGGCCATGTTCAGCAGCACCAGCAGCGGCCGGCCCAGGCGGCGCGCGGCCAGCACCAGGCGCAGGTGGCGACGCAGATTGCTGGCATCGACCACGCACAGCAGCGCATCGGGCTGCTTCTCGCCGCGGGCCTGGCCCATCAGCACGTCGCGGGTGACGCGTTCGTCGGGGCTGCGCGGGTGCAGGCTGTAGGCGCCGGGCAGGTCCAGCAGGCGCAGCGTGCGGCCCGAGGGCAGGGCCAGCCGGCCCTCCTTGCGCTCGACGGTGACGCCGGCGTAGTTGGCCACCTTCTGGCGGCTGCCGGTGAGCTGGTTGAACAGGGCGGTCTTGCCGCAGTTGGGATTGCCCAGCAGCGCCAGCAGGCGGCCGGGCGGGTGCACATGCACCACGGCGGTGGCGGTCATCGGGGGGAGGGTGAGGGGTCGGCCTGCAGGCTGACCAGCACGCAATCGGCTTCGGCGCGGCGCAGCGCATAGGTCGAGCCGCCGACGCGCACCACCAGCGGGTCGCCGCCAAACGGCGCACGGTGCAGCAACTGCACCGGCTCGCCGGGCTCAAAGCCCAGCTCGGCCAGCTGGCGGGGCCAGTCGGCCGCTCCGGGCGCGGCCCGCAGGGCCTGCACACGGCCCGCCTGGCCCAGGGCCAGCTGGCTCAGCGCCATTGGCGCGGGGGGGGCACTCATCGGGGATCAGCCGCGGTCGCGGCAGGCACGGCAGCGGCCGTACAGCGCCAGCCGGTGCTCGGTCAGCGCAAAACCGCGCTCGGCGGCCAGCTCGGCCTGGCGGGCCTCAATGGCCGGGTCGTGGAACTCGTCGACGCGGCCGCAGGCCACGCACACCAGGTGGTCGTGGTGGCCGCCTTCGTCCAACTCGTAGACCGCCGCGCCGGTGTCGAACTGGCGTCGCGCCAGGATGCCGGCCTGCTCCAGCTGGCCCAGCACGCGGTAGACCGTGGCCAGGCCCACGTCGGCATGGGTCTGCAGCAGGGCGCGGTGCACGTCTTCGGCGCTGAGGTGGCGGCGCGGGCTCTGGCGCAGGATTTCCAGCACCTTGAGCCGGGGCAGCGTGGCCTTCAGGCCCACGCGGTGCAGATGCGTGGTGCGCTCGTCCGGGGAATGCGGCATCACCGGGTCAGGGGCGGGCCAGGGCCTCGACCGGCACGATGGCCACGGCCATCGCCGGGCGGTGGCGGGCGCAGGCGCTGTCAAACACCTCGCGGGCGCAGTCGTGGCAGCAGCCGCAGGACGAGGCCACGCGGGTGTCGTCCTGCAGCAGGTCGAAGCAGTGCGTGCCTTCGCGCACGGCTTGCTCGATGTCGCGGTCAGACACACGGTGGCAGAGGCAGACGATCACGGTGCGGGCTCACGGTGGCAATCGGATGGCGCAATGATACAGGCAATGCGAACCATTCGCAATTCGACTATTGTTGAGCCAGCTGATCCTGATCAGACGCCGGCCATCACGCCCTGGCCAGAATGCGCCGCCATCGCAGACACAGCTGCAGACACCGGAAGGCTGGACATGGACAGGCGGCAATCGCTGCATCGTTTGGGCAGGGCGGCGGCGGGCCTGGCCGGGAGCTGGCTGCTGCCGCTGCCGGCGCGCACCCAGCCGGCCAGTGCGGCGCTGCGCCTGGCGCTGGCCTGGCGCGGCCCGGACGACGGCGGCCAGCTGTGCGACCAGGCCGGCGTGCTGCGGCTGGACGGCGACGGCCAGCACCTGGCGCTGGAGGCGGCGGCCACGCTGCCCGGCCGGGCCCATGGCCTGCTGGCCCTGGCTGACGGCGGCTTTGTGGTCTGCGCCAACCGGCCCGGGCGCTGGCTGGCGCGTTTTGATGGCCACGGCCGGCTGCAGACCCTGCTGGCGCTGGACGCCGAGCGCCCGGCGCGCACGCTCAACGGCCATCTGGAGGCCGATGCCGACGGCCGCTGGCTGTTCAGCACCGAGACCGATGTGCGCAGCGGCGAAGGCTGGATCTCGGTGCGCGATGCGGCCACGCTGCGCCGCGTGGCGCAATGGCCCAGCCAGGGCATCGATCCGCACCAGTTGCTGCTGGATGCCGAGGGCGGCCTGCTGGTGGCCCATGGCGGCATCGCCCGCGATGCGCAGGGCCGCAAGCGCGCTGGCGAGCCGCTGCTGGCCAGCCTGCAGCGGCTGGATGCACGCAACGGCCGCGAGCTGGGCCGCTGGACCCTGGCCGATGCCGAGCTGAGCATCCGCCACATGGCCTGGGGACAGGCGCCCGATGGCGGTGCCGGCCCCTGGCTGGGCCTGGCCCTGCAGGCCGAGCATGGCCAGGTCCAGCGCCGCCAGGATGCGCCATTGCTGGCGCTGTGGGACGGCCGCGCGCTGCTGCTGCCCCCGGGTGCGGCACCGGCCGCGGTGCAGGGCTATGCCGGCGACATCGCCGCCACGCCGGAGGGCGGCTTCGTGCTCAGTGGACAAAAGGCCGGCCTGGGCCTGTGGTGGCGGCCGCTGCCTGCGCAGCCGGCGCAGCTGTCGCAGCCCGAGGGGCGCTGGCAGCGCATGGCCGAGCTGCAGGAGCTGTGCGGCCTGGCCCAGGTGCCGCAGACCGTGTTGCCGGCCGACTCAGCCTGGGCCGGTGGCGTGCTGCTGGCGGCGGCGCGTGGCCTGGCCTGGTGGCAGGCCGGCCAGCCGGCACGGGCCTGGCCCTGGCCGCGGCCCCTGGTGCCGGACAACCACCTGGTGCTGCTGGAAGGCTGAATCAGCTGCCGCTGCCGCTGCCGACCTGGCTCTGCAGCCAGTTGGGCTCGCCCAGCTGGGCCACCAGGCCGATCTCGGTTTCCAGGTGGTCGATGTGCTCCTCGGTGTCGTCGAGGATGTCGGTCAGCAGGTCGCGCGAGACATAGTCGCGCACGCTCTCGCAGTGGGCGATGGCCTCCTTCAGCAGCGCATGGGCCGCGACCTCGGCCTTCAGGTCGCAGTGCAGCACCTCGACCGCGCTCTCGCCGATCAAGAGCTTGCCCAGGTCCTGCAGATTGGGCAGGCCTTCGAGCAGCAGGATGCGCTCGATCAGCTTGTCGGCATGCTTCATCTCCTCGATCGATTCTTCGTACTCGTGCTTGGCGAGCTTGTTGAAGCCCCAGTTCTTCAGCATGCGCGCATGCAGGAAGTACTGGTTGATCGCGGTGAGTTCGTTGCGCAGCTGGGCGTTCAGGTAGCGCAGCACGTCGACGTCGCCTTTCATGGCCGTCCTCCGGGTCTGTTTGGGAAGGCGGCGATTGTGGCGCCCCGGCGGGCTCGCGCACGAGGGCAAGACCCCGCGCCGGGCTTCTGAACGCGAACGGTTCTTAGCCCGCTGCCGGGCTCAGCGCCGTCCGCCGCCCCGGCCCAGCAGCAGCCACAGCGCGCCGGCCAGCGCACCGACGAAGCCGATCAGGCCGAAGGCCGGCAAGCCCAGCAGCTCGGGCCCGCCGCGCACGGTCATGACGATGGACGAGCCGACGATCAGCGCCGCCACCACCAGGCCCAGCGCGATGCGCGAGGCCGCGCGGTCCAGCTGGTCGGCCACGGCGCGCAGGTCCTGCACCTCGATGTCGACCTGGATGCGGCCGCGGCGCGCGGTCTGCAGCAGCCGGCCCAGGTCACGCGGCAGGCGGCTCAGCAGGCCGGCGCCGCGCCGCAGCGCCTCCCAGCCGCGCCGCGCCAGGGCCTCGGGCCGGTAGCGCGCATGCAGGGCCTGGCGCAGCATCGGCGTGGCCTCGGCGGCCATGTGGAAGTCGGGGTCCAGGCCGCGGCCCAGGCCCTCCAGCGTGATGAAGGTCTTGATCAGCAGCGCCAGGTCGGCCGGCAGGGCCAGGTGGTGGGCACGCAGGATGCCGGTCACGTCCTGCAGCATCGCCGCCAGGTTGAGCTGGGCCAGCGGCACGCCGTGGTACTGGTCGACGAAGCCCTCGATGTCGTTGCGCAGGCCATCCTCGTCCAGCGGCGGGCCACGCCGCCCGCTGCCGCCGGACGCATCGTCGGCATCGCCGTCGGCCCAGTCCAGCAGCACCTCGGCCACGTCGCCGGCATCGCGCTGCACCAGGCCCAGCATCAGGTCCAGCAGCTGCTCGCGGCGCTGCGGCGTGACCCGGCCGACCATGCCGAAGTCGATGAAGGCGATGCGGTTGTGCTCGAGGAAGAACAGGTTGCCGGCATGCGGGTCGGCATGGAAGAAGCCGTCCTCGACGACCATCTTCAGCACCGCCTGGGCACCGCGCCGCGCCACCTCGCGGCGGTCGATGCCGGCGGCGTTGATGGCCGCCGCATCCTCGGCCGGCACGCCGCGGATGCGCTGCTGCACATTGATGCGCTGGTGCGTGAACTCCCAGTAGACCTTGGGGATCACGATCTGCGGCTGGCCGGCAAAGGCCGCGGCAATGCGCTCGGCATGGCGGCCTTCGCTGGCCAGGTCCAGCTCGCGGCGCAGCGAGCGGCCCAGCTGCCGCGCCAGCGCCACCGGCCGGTAGGGCTGCAGCTCGGGCCACTGGCGCTCGGCGGCGGCGGCCAGGCGCTCCAGCAGGCGCAGGTCGGCCTCCACCGAGGCGGCGATGCCGGGCCGCCGCACCTTGACCACCACCTCGCTGCCATCGGCCAGCGTCGCCGCATGCACCTGGGCGATGGAGGCGGCGGCCAGCGGCTCGTCGCTCCATTGCGAAAACACCTGCTCGGGCGGCGCGCCCAGGTCCTCGGTCAGCTGCTGGCGCAGGGCCTGCAGGTCGGCGGCCGGGGCGCGGCTGTGCAGGCGCTCGAACTGGGCGATCCACTCGGGGCCGAACAGGTCGGCGCGGCCGGCCAGGATCTGGCCCAGCTTGACGAAGGTCGGCCCCAGGTCCTCCAGCGCGCTGCGCAGCTGCTCGGGCGGGCTCAGCCGGCCCAGGCCGGCCAGGCCGGCATTGTCTGGCGAGCCCTCGGGCTGCCGGCTCAGCGTGCGGCCGGCGCGCTCCAGCGCATCGGCCCAGCCCAGGCGGTGCACCACATCGCCCAGGCCATGGCGCACGAACACGCCGGCGATGTGCTGCAGCCGGCCCAGGTCGCGGGCGCTGACCAGGGTCTGCAGCAGGGCCATCGCTGCGTGCTCAACGGCCGCGGCGCACGCGCAGCAGCTCGTCGAGGATCAGGCCGATGGCGCCGGCGGTGATGGCCGCATCGGCGATGTTGAAGGCCGGGAAGTAGCCGCCCGGGAACATCGGCGACAGCCAGTCCCAGTGGAACTGCAGGAAGTCGACCACATAGCCATGCAGCAGGCGGTCGATGACATTGCCCAGCGCACCGCCCAGGATCATGGTGATGGCAAAGCAGAACAGGCGCTGGCCCGGATGTTTCTTCAGCATCCAGACGATGAACACCGAGGCCACCGCGCCCAGGCCGACGAAGAACCAGCGCTGCCAGCCCGAGGCATCGGCCAGGAACGAAAACGCCGCGCCGGTGTTGTGGGCCCGCACCAGGTTGAAGAAGCTGGTGAAGCGCAGGCTGTCGCCGAGCTGGAACTGGCCGATGACCAGGGTCTTGGTGAGCTGGTCGGCGATGATGACCAGCAGGGCCAGGCCCAGCCACAGGGCCAGGGCAGGGGACGACGCTGAACTGCCGGCGCGCGCCGGACGCTTGGACGAAGACATGGGCGGCAACTGTATCCGCGATGCCCGTGACGGCATTCACATGTCGCCGTTGCCGGCTCCCGGCCGCTGGCATCATGCGCCGCTTCAGCGACAACCCGAACCGGCAGCGCCCACGACGCGCCTGCCGCCCAACGCATGGACGCCAGCACCAACCCGCTGCTGCTCGCGATGGACGACGATGTCCTCGCGCTGCCGGCCTTCGGCCGCATCCGGCCCGCCGACTTCCCGCCCGCCTTCGAGCGCGCCATGGCCTTGCACCGCGACGAGCTGGCGGCCATCGCCTGCCAGAGCGCGCCGGCCGACTTCGACAACAGCATTGCCGCCTTCGACCGCGCCGGCCTGCTGCTGCAGCGCACCGAGGCGGTGTTCCACAACCTCACCGCCTCGGCCACCTCGCCCGAGCTGCAGCAGGTGCAGCGCCAGATGGCCGGCCCGCTGGCCGCGCACTGGAGCGCCGTGTACCAGGATGCGGCGCTGTTTGCGCGCATCGCCGCCGTGCACCAGGCCCGTGGCGACAGCGGCCTGAGCGCCGAGCAGCAGCGCCTGGTCGAGCGCCTGCACCGCGACTTCCAGCGCGCCGGCGCCCAGCTGGCCGAGCCGGCGCGCAGCGAGTTCGCCGCGCTGGCCCAGCAGCATGCCGAGCTGACCACGCGCTTTGCGCAGAACGTGCTGCACGACGAGGCCGCCTGGACCCTGGCCCTGCCCGATGCCGCCTCCATGGCCGGCCTGCCCGAGTTCGTGCGCGCCGCGGCCCGCCAGGCGGCGGCCGAGCGTGGCCTGGACCAGCCGGTGATCACACTGTCGCGCTCGCTGATCGTGCCCTTCCTGAGCTTCAGCGAGCGCCGTGACCTGCGCGAAGCCGCCTGGCGCGCCTGGGTCTCGCGCGGCGAGCACGACGGCGAGCACGACAACCGGCCGGTGGCGCGCGAGCTGCTGGCGCTGCGCCGGCGCCAGGCCCAGCTGATGGGGGCGGACAACTATGCCGACTTCAAGCTGGCCGACACCATGGCCGGCACGCGCCAGCGGGTGTGGGCCCTGCTGGACGAGGTCTGGACGCGCGCACTGCCGGCACTCGACCGCGAGCGCCAGCTGCTGCGCCAGGCCATGGACGCGGCCGGAGCCACGCACCCGCTGCAGGCCTGGGACTGGCGCTTCTGGGCCGAGCGTGTGCGCCAGCAGCACTATGCGCTGGACGAGGCGGCGCTGAAGCCGTACTTCGCCCTGCCCAACATGGTGGCCGCGGCCTTTGAATGCGCGGGCCGGCTGTTCGGCCTGGCCTTCGAGCGTCGCGGCGACCTGCAGGCCTACCACCCGGACGTCGATGTCTACGAGGTGCGCGATGCGCGCGCCGGCACGGTCATCGGCCTGTTCCTGCACGACAACTTCTCGCGCCCCACCAAGCGCAGCGGCGCCTGGATGAGCACGCTGGCCCTGCAGCACCGCAATGCCGCGGGTGGCGGCGCGATGCGGCCCATCGTGCTCAACAACAACAACTTCGCCAAGGCCGAGGCCGGCCAGCCCACGCTGCTGTCGCCCGACGATGTGCGCACGCTGTTCCACGAATTCGGCCATGGCCTGCACGGACTGCTGTCGGACGTGGGCTATCTGCGCCTGTCGGGCACGCGCGTGCTGCGCGACTTCGTCGAGCTGCCGTCGCAGCTGTTCGAGCACTGGGGCGTGGAGCGCGAGGTGCTGCGCCGCCATGCCCGCCACTGGCAGACCGGCGAGGCCCTGCCCGAGGCGCTGATCGAGCGCCTGGAGGCGGCGCGCCGCTTCGGCCAGGGCTACGAGACCGTGCGCTACACCGCCAGTGCCATTGCCGACCTGGCGGCCCACGAGAGCCCGCAGCCGGTGGACGACATCGTCGCCTTCGAGGCGCGGGTGATGGCCGAGCGCGGCCTGCCGGCGGATGCCGGCATGAACCACCGGCTGCCGCATTTCCAGCACCTGTTCTCGGGCGACAGCTATGCCGCCGGCTACTACGTCTACCTGTGGGCCGAGGTGCTGGAGGCCGATGCCTTCGATGCCTTCGTCGAGGCCGGCGATGCCTTCGACGCCACGGTGGCGCAGCGGCTGAAGGACTGCATCTTGAGCCGCGGCGACAGCGTCGAGCCCGGTGCCGCGTTCCGCGCCTTCCGTGGCCGCGATGCGGTGATCGAGCCCATGCTCAGGGGCCGCGGCCTGGTCTGATCAGGCCGCCGGCGGCGGCCCGAACAGCCGCTCCAGCGCGGCCATGAAGGCACGCAGGTCCAGCGGCTTGGTCCAGTAGTCGTCGAAGCCGGCGGCCAGCGCCCGCGCCATGTCCTCGGGCAGGGCATTGGCGCTCAGCGCGATGCAGCGCAGCGCCGCGGTGGCCGGGTCGGCGCGCAGCTGGCGCAGCACCTCGTGGCCGTCGATGTCGGGCAGCTGCATGTCCAGCAGCACCAGGCCGGGTTGCAGCTGGCGCGCCAGCGCCAGGCCCTGGGCACCGTCGGCCGCGGCATGCAGGCGCAGGTCGGGACGGCGCGCCACCATCTCCTGCACGATCAGCAGGTTGACCTCGTTGTCCTCGATGTACAGCAGGCTGGACGCGGCCTGCTGCAGCGGCTGCAGGTGCGCGGCCAGCACCGGGACGGCGCTGCGCGGCGGCAGCGGCTCGCCGGCCGGCGCCAGGCTGACCTCGAAGCAGCTGCCCTGGCCGGGCTGGCTGTGCACCTGCACCTGGCCGCCCATCTGCTGCACCGCGGCGCGCACGATGGCCAGGCCGATGCCGGTGCCGCTGATGCCCTCGCGCTCGGCGCCCAGGCGGTTGAAGGGCTCGAACAGCCGCGCCACCTGGGCGGTGTCCATGCCGCGGCCGCTGTCGCGCACGCACAGCACCAGCCGCTCGCCGCGTGGCTCGGTCCACAGCTGCACGCTGCCGCCGCGGTGGTTGTACTTGATGGCATTGCTCAGCAGGTTGACCAGCACCTGGCGCAGCCGCGTGCGGTCGGCACGCACCACGCCGTCGAGCGCCGACGTGTGCAGGGCCACGCCGGCCTGGCGCGCCTGCAGCTCCAGCAGCGGCAGCGTGTCGTGCACCAGCGGCGCCAGCGCCACCGGCTCCAGCTGCAGGGACAGCTCGCCGGATTCGAGGCTGGACAGGTCCAGCACATCGTCGATCAGCGCCAGCAGGTGCTGGCCCGAGGACTCGACCTGCTCGACGCGCCGCCGCCACTGGCCGGCATCGGCCTGCGGCCCATCGTGCAGCAGCAGCTGGGCAAAGCCCAGCACCGCATTCAGCGGCGTGCGCAGCTCGTGGCTGATGCGCGCCAGCATGCGGCTCTTGGCCTGGCTTTCGCGCCGCGCCAGCTCGCGCTCGGCGGCGGCCACCGCGGCATTGCGCGCATCGGTGATGTCCCAGTTGATGCCGATGCGGCGCACGCCCTGGCCGTCGGCACCGGGCACGGCCACCGAGCGCGAGGCCAGCCAGCGCACCGTGCCATCGGCCCAGACCACGCGGAACTCGGCCGAGGTCGGCGCGCCGCTGTCGGTGGCCTGCTCCAGCCGGCGGCGGTTGGCCAGCAGGTCCTCGGGATGCATCCAGCGCCGCGCCTGCGCCATCAGCACCGGATTGGGCAGCGGCTCGGAGCCGCGCAGGCGGAACATCTGCTCGTCCCACCAGGCGTACTCCAGCATCTGGTCGGACTCCCAGGTGCCGATGCCGGCGCCATGGGCGGCCAGGTGCACGCGCTCGGCCGCGCTGCGCAGCCGTTCCTCGGCCGCATGGCGCTCGGTCATGTCCAGCATCACGCCGTGCAGATGGCGCCGGCCGTCGGCATCGACGTCGATGGCGTTGCGGGTGCTCAGCCAGCGCAGCTCGCCGCTGGGCCGCCGGATGCGGTAGTCCAGGTCGGCGCGGCCCTCGCCACGCTGGATCAGCGCGACGATGGCCTCGCGCACGCGGGCCTGGTCGTCGGCATGCACATGGTCCTGGGCATAGGCTTCGAGCCGCGGCGGCTCGCGCTCGGCCGGCAGGCCGTGCAGCAGGCGCATCTGCTCGTCCCAGCGCACCTGGGGCGGCGCGTCGGCGGCCGGGTCCCGGGCCCGGCCCAGCTGCACGCTCCAGACGCCCACGCCGGCCGCCGCGGTGGCCATCTCCAGCCGGCGCGACAGCTCCAGCGCACGCTGCTGCTGGTCGATGCGCTCGGTCACGTCCAGCGCCACGCCGACCTGGCCGACCAGGCGGCCGCCGGCGTCGCGGCGGGCGACGCGGCGCGTCAGCAGGCGGCGCCACTGGCCGCTGCTGTGGCGCACGCGCAGGATCTGGTCCACCGGCCGCTCCTCGCCAAGCGCGGGGTCGAGGCCGGGCATGGGCCGGGCGATGGCGTCGCGGTCGTCGGGATGGGTCAGTGCCAGCATCTCGGCCAGCGGCAGGCCGCCGGCCCGCGGCGACAGGCCCAGCAGCCGCCAGCCCTGGGCATTGGTGGTGACCTGGCGCGAGCCCAGGTCGCGGTGCCAGATCGCCAGGTCGGCCAGGGTCACGGCCAGCTGCAGCTGGGCGCTCAGCTCGTCGGCGCTGCGTGCATGGCGATGGGTCTCGGTGTCGTCGACCAGGATGCCGCGGGCCAGCGTGGGCCGGCCCTGGTCGTCGGCCAGCACCTCCCAGCGCGAGCAGACATGGCGCAGCCGGCCGGCGCTGTCGGCCAGCCGGTAGCGGCATTCGTAGCGCCCGGGCTGCTGCAGCGACTGGGCAAAGCTCTGGCGCAGCGGCTCGCGGTCGTCCGGATGCACGGCCCGCACGGCCTCGTCGAAGCTGGGCACCTGCGGGCCCGGCGTCAGCCCCCAGAACTGCCACAGCTGGTCGTCCCAGCGGCCGGTGCCGGTGGCCACATCGCGCTCCCACACGCCCAGGCCGCCCAGGCGCTGCGTCAGGTCCAGCAGGCCGGCCGCATGCTCGCACTGCTGCTGCAACTGTTGCAGCTGCTGCAGCTGGTCTGGCGACGCTCCCGGCGCCACGCGCAGCAGCAGGTGGCGGCCGATGCGGCGCAGATGCAGCTGGCATTGCGGGCCGGGCAGCTCCAGCCAGTGTTGGGCCTGGGCCTGGGCCTGGGCCTGTACCACGGCGCTGTCCAGCCACTGGCGCAGCGGCGTGCCGGCGTCGCCGGCCAGCAGCGCGTGGAAGGCGGCATTGCCGCCCAGCCAGCGTGGCGGGCCGCCCGCTTCGTCGACCTCGGCCCAGGCCCAGGCCTGGTCCAGCAGCTGCAAGGTCTCGGGGTCGAAGGGCAGGGCCGCGGACGCATGGCCAGGGGCATCGGCGGTGGAGGGGAAGGCGGACATCGTGGTGGCGGCGGCTCGAGCCAGTCTATCCAGGGGTGGCGGCCTTGCCGATACGGATCGGCCCGTGGCGAGCGGGTCACAATCGGCGGCTGACTCCGACGCCCTGACCGCCCAACCCGCCTTGCCGCCATGTCCCTGCCACCGCCGCTGACCGCCTTGTCCGATCTCGATGCCCAGCTGGCCGGCAGCGGCTATGCGGTGCTGGACGCCGGGGCGCTGGCGCAGCTGGCCGGCGTCGCGCCGCAGGCCTTGTCGGCCTGGTCGTCGCTGTGGCAGGACCTGCCGCCGGACAACTTCCTGAAAGACGGTGGCCGCTACCGCCGTCGCCGCCATGGCTGCTTCGTGGTCTCGCCCGAGGGCCAGGTGCAGGCCCAGCCGCACCGCGCCCACTGGCAGCCGGTGGAGTACAACGCCTTGCACGGTGGCATCCAGCGCTGGTTCGAGCCGCTGGCGCCCGGCTTTGCCGACAGCCCGGCCTGGGCGCCGCTGCTGGCGCGGCTGGCGGCCTGCGCCGCCCGGCTGCGCCACGATGCCGGTGCCACCTGGTTTGTCGAAGCCCATCCCTTCCGCATCGACACCACCGACGGCATCGGCCGGCCCACGCCCGAGGGCGCGCACCGCGATGGCGTCGACCTGGTGGTGGTGATCCTGGTCGACCGCCAGGGCATCAAGGGTGGCGAGACGCGGGTCTTCGACGCCCGCGGCCCGCAGGGCCTGCGCTTCACGTTGACCCAGCCCTGGAGCGCGCTGCTGCTGGACGACGAGCGCGTGATCCACGAATCGACGCCGATCCAGCCGCTGGATGCCGCGGCCGGCGGCTGGCGCGACACCCTGGTGCTGACCTTCCGGCGCGGCGGCTTCCAGGGGCCGGCGCAATGAGCCGGCCGGGCCACGACCGCAACTGGGTCGGCATCGACTGGGGCACCACGCACCGCCGCGCCTGGTACTTCATCGACGGCCGGCTGCAGGCCCGCCATGCCGACGACCTGGGCCTGCTGCGCGCCGCGCCCGACTTTGCCGGCGCGCTGCAGACCCTGCTGCAGGCCCTGGGCGCGCCGGAGCGCAGCCGGGTGGTGATGGCCGGCATGGTCGGCAGTGCCAGCGGCTGGCAGGAAGTGCCTTATCTGCCGGCCGGCCGGCCGCTGGCCGACTGGGCCCGTGCGCTGCAGCCGCTGCAGGGCGCGCCGCACTGCGCCATCGTGCCGGGCTGCATCTGGCACGGCGGACAGGGCGACGTGGACGTGATGCGCGGCGAAGAAACCCAGCTGCTGGGCGCCTGGGCGCTGGACGGCCGCGACGGCTGGGCGGTGCTGCCCGGCACGCACAGCAAGTGGGTGCAGGTGCAGGACGGCGCGGTGCGGCGGCTGCACACGCATCTGAGCGGCGAGCTGCATGCGCTGCTGTCGGCCCAGGGCACGCTGGCGCCGCTGCTGGCTGATGGCGTGGCCGCGGCCGACCCGCTGCAGCATGCCGAAGCCTTTGCCGCCGGCGTGGCCGCAGCCGGCCGTGCCGCGCTGGGCCGGGCGCTGTTCGGCCTGCGCGCCCGCGTGGTCAGCGGCGCGCTGCCGCGGCAGCAGGCCGGCGCCTACCTCAGCGGCGTGCTGCTGGGCGCCGAATGGCGCGAGGCGCTGGAGCTGGGCCTGGCCGCAGGCTCCCAGGCGCCGCTGCGCCTGATCGGCAGCCCGGCCCTGGTGCGCCTGCATGCGGCGGTGGCGGCCCAGCACGGCGTCGCGGTGCAGGCCCTGGACATCGAGGCGGTGCAATGCGCCGCCTGGCAGGCGCTGGGCGCCGCAGGAGACATGGCATGAGTCAAGGCAGTTCCCGACCCCACGACGCCACCTGGCCCCCGGCTCCGCCGCTGGTCGCCATCCTGCGCGGCCTGCCGGCGCAGGATGCCGCGGCCGTCGGCGATGCCTTGTTCGAAGCCGGCTTTCGCACGCTGGAAGTGCCGCTGAACCGGCCCGGCGCGTTGGATGCCATCGCCATCCTGGCGGCGCGGGCCCCGGCCGATGCGCTGATCGGTGCCGGCACGGTGCTGGAGCCGGCCCAGGTCGATGCGGTGGCGGCTGCCGGCGGGCGTCTGATCGTCATGCCCCATGCCGACACTGCGGTGATCGCGCGTGCCAAGGCCCTGGGCCTGCGCTGTGCGCCGGGCGTGTTCACCGCCACCGAGGCTTTTGCGGCCTTGCGTGCCGGCGCCGACGCGCTGAAGCTGTTTCCGGCCGAGGTGCTGGGCCCGGCCGGGCTGAAGGCGCTGCGTGCGGTGCTGCCGGCCGGCGTGCCGTTGTGGCCGGTGGGCGGCGTGTCGCCGGACACGCTGGCCGCCTGGCGTGCCGCCGGCGCCACCGGCTTTGGCATCGGCAGCGCGCTGTATCCCGAGGGCGCGCCGGCGGACCAGGTGGCGCGCCGCGCTGCGGCCTTCATGGCCGCCTGGCAGAACCAGGCCTGAGAAACAGGCCTGAAAGCAACAAGGCCCGCCGGGATGCCGGGCGGGCCTTGTCGGAAGGGCGAAAGCCGGGTGATCAGCCGATCACTTCAGCTTCATTTCCTTGTACAGCACGTGCTTGCGCGCCTTCGGGTCGAACTTCATGAATTCGAGCTTTTCGGGCGTCGTCTTCTTGTTCTTTGCCGTGGTGTAGAAGTGGCCGGTGCCCGCGGTGGACTCCAGCTTGATCTTTTCACGTCCGCCTTTGGTGGCCATGGTCTGCTCCGGGTGTGCGGTGGGTTAGAGAGGGCGGGCGGCTTACAGCTCGCCCCGGGCGCGCAGGTCGGCGACGACGCTGTCGATGCCCACCTTGTCGATCAGGCGCAGCGCCGCGTTGCTGATGCGCAGACGCACCCAACGGTTCTCGCTCTCGACCCAGAAGCGGCGGTACTGCAGGTTGGGCAGCCAGCGACGCTTGGTCTTGTTGTTGGCGTGGGACACATTGTGACCCACCATCGGGCCCTTGCCCGTGACTTGACAGACGCGTGCCATGACGCTTCTCCAGACTCAGTATGACTGTTGCAGGCACGGCAACCAGCGCAGGGGGCGGGGCGAATCCCGGAGGTTCCGGGGGTCGCGGCCAGCCGCCTGATGGCTGCCCTTCGAATTGCGCCGATTGGTGATCAGCGCGACCTGAAAATTCAGATCGCCAGAATTCGGCAAAGACGCTGATTATAGCCAGAAAACGGCGGCTGTGCTCAGGTCTGCTGTTCGAGGAAGCGCTGGGCGTCCAGCGCGGCCATGCAGCCGGTGCCCGCCGAGGTGATGGCCTGGCGGTAGACATGGTCCTGCACGTCGCCGGCGGCAAACACGCCGGGCACGCTGGTCATGGTGGCCAGGCCGTTGAGGCCCGAGCGGGTGACGATGTAGCCGTCCTTCATCTCCAGCTGGCCCTTGAAGATGTCGGTGTTGGGCTGGTGGCCGATGGCGATGAAGCAGCCCTTCAGCGCCAGCTGGTCGGTGGCGCCGGAGTTGACATCCTTCAGCCGCACGCCGGTCACGCCGCTGGCGTCGCCCAGCACCTCGTCGAGGGTGCGGTGCAGGTGCAGCACGATCTTGCCGGCCGCCACCTTCTCGTGCAGCTTGTCGATCATGATGGCCTCGGCGCGGAACTTGTCGCGGCGGTGCACCAGGTGCACGGTGCTGGCGATGTTGGACAGGTACAGCGCCTCCTCGACCGCGGTGTTGCCGCCGCCGACCACGGCCACCTGCTCGCCGCGGTAGAAGAAGCCGTCGCAGGTGGCGCAGCCCGAGACGCCGCGGCCCATGAAGGCCTGCTCGCTGTCCAAACCAAGGTACTTGGCCGAGGCGCCAGTGGCAATCACCAGGGCGTCGCAGGTGTAGGTGCCGGAGTCGCCGGTGAGCGTGAACGGGCGCTTGGACAGGTCGACCTGGTTGATGTGGTCGAACACGATCTGCGTCTGGAAGCGCTCGGCATGCTTCTGGAAGCGCTCCATCAGCTCGGGGCCTTGCACGCCCATCACGTCGGCCGGCCAGTTGTCGACCTCGGTGGTGGTCATCAGCTGGCCGCCCTGGGCCAGGCCGGTGACCAGCAGCGGCTTCAGGTTGGCGCGGGCGGCATAGATGGCGGCGGTGTAGCCGGCGGGGCCGGAACCCAGGATCAGCACCTGGGCATGGACGGGGGTGGTGCTCATGGTCGGCAGCAGCAGCTTGGTGTCGGTGCGGGGTGTCGGAGCTTGTGGCCGCAGGGCCACACGCGGGAAAACCATTGTCCCATGGGGTGGCTGGACAGGTGCTGTAGGGGTGTCAATCGGCACAATAGAGAAATCCGTACACGGAAATGCGCTCATTTGTCAGCGTTGTTGCCGGCTAATGCGCATCGCCATGGGGCGCACACTGCCGAGCATTCGCTGAGGAAGGGGAATACACGATGTCGATGTTGAGCAACCTGGATCTGATCCGGCGCGTGCCGCTGTTTTCGATGCTGACCAATGACCAGGCGCAGGCGATTGCCGACAGCGTGGTCAAGCGGCGCTTCCGCCGCGGCGAGCTGGTGGTGGAGCAGGGCCGCAAGAGCAATGCGCTGTTCATCCTGCTCAATGGCCGGGCGCGGGTGCTGACCTCGGACACCCGCGGTCGCGAGGTCATCCTGGCGGTGCTGGAGTCGGGCGACTATGTCGGCGAGATGAGCCTGATCGACAACGAGGCGCACTCGGCCACCGTGCGCTGCGAGGTGCAGACCGACATGCTGATCCTGGGCCGCGCCGACTTCCAGCGCTGCCTGCCCGAGCATTCGTCGCTGAGCTATTCCATCCTGCGCGGCCTGGTGCGGCGCCTGCGCCATGCCGACCGGCAGATCGAGTCGCTGGCCCTGCTGGATGTCTACGGCCGCGTCGCCCGCACCCTGCTGGAGATGGCCGAGGACCAGAACGGCGTGAAGATCATCCGCGCCAAGGTCTCGCGCCAGGACATGGCCAAGGTGGTGGGCGCCTCGCGCGAGATGGTCAGCCGGGTGATGAAGGACCTGGAGGAGCGTGGCGTCATCGAGACGCAGGACAACGGCTTCGTGGTCATCAAGGAGCAGGCCCAGCCCGTGTGATTGGGGCACCCGGCGTCGCGGGTACGCGGCGCCACCCGCCAAGCGGGTCGCCGGCCGGCTTCGGGCGGCCGGGCGCTCGGCCGGCTCGCGCCTGGCATCGATGGGCGCTGCAGGGGTGGGCCACAATCCACCCCATGAGCTTTTCGCTAGCAACCCTGCGCGGCGAGTCCGCGCCAGGGCTGGCGCGCCAGGGTTCGGCCGCCACACCTCAAACCGCCGCGCCTCGCTGGCGCCAGCAACTGCTGCTGCTGATCGGCGGTGCCGCCTGGCTGCTGGCCTTGCTGGCGCTGGTCACCCACTCAGCGGCCGATCCGGCCTTCTCCACCTCGGGCAGCGGCGCGCCCGTGGCCAACAAGGCCGGCCTGATCGGCGCCTGGCTGTCGGACCTGGGCCTGTTCCTGCTGGGCGGCTCGGTGCTGTGGCCGATGCTGGTCGGCCTGCGTGGCTGGCTGGCCCTGCTGGCGCGCTGGCTGCGCGGCAGCACCTCGAGTGATGCGCTGGGCCGGCCGGGCTGGATGGTCTGGCTGGGACTGGTCCTGCTGTTGCTGGCCAGCTGCGGCCTGGAATGGACGCGGCTGTACCGGCTCGATGCCTGGGTGCCGGGCGGCCAGGCCGGCGGTGTGCTGGGCGCGCTGATCGGCCCGCTGGCGATGCGCTGGCTGGGCTTTGCCGGCTCGGGCGTGCTGTTCATCGCGTTGGGCGTGGTCGGCTCGGCGCTGGCGCTGCGCTTCTCGTGGGCGCGCCTGGCCGATGGCCTGGGCGCGGCCATCGAAGGCCTGTGGCAGCGCCGCGAGCAGGCCCGCGAGGTCAAGGAAGACCTGCGCATCGCCGAGGTGCTGACGCGCGAGCGTGAGCAGGAGGTCGAGGTCGAGCGCGCCGTGGTCGAGGACCATGTGCCCATCGTCATCGAGCCCACCGTGGTCGAGGTGCCCAAGAGCGCGCGCGTGGCCAAGGAGCGCCAGAAGCCGCTGTTCGCCGAGATCCACGACGGCAAGCTGCCCCAGGTGGACCTGCTGGACGCCGCGCCCAGCCGCCAGGACTCGGTCTCGCCCGAGTCGCTGGAAATGACCAGCCGGCTGATCGAGAAGAAGCTGCGCGACTTCGGCGTCGAGGTGCGTGTGGTCACGGCCTCGCCGGGCCCGGTGATCACGCGCTACGAGATCGAGCCGGCCACCGGCGTCAAGGGCTCGCAGGTGGTGAACCTGGCCAAGGACCTGGCGCGCTCGCTGTCGCTGGTGTCCATCCGCGTGGTCGAGACCATCCCCGGCAAGACCACGATGGCGCTGGAGCTGCCGAATGCCAAGCGCCAGATGATCCGCCTGGCCGAGATCCTGGGCAGCGAGGTCTACAACAGCGCCGCCAGCCAGCTGACCATGGGCCTGGGCAAGGACATCGTCGGCGCGCCGGTGGTGGCCGACCTGGCCAGGATGCCGCACTGCCTGGTGGCCGGCACCACCGGCTCGGGCAAGTCGGTGGGCATCAACGCGATGATCCTGAGCCTGCTCTACAAGGCCGAGGCACGCGATGTGCGGCTGATCCTGATCGACCCGAAGATGCTGGAGATGAGCGTCTACGAGGGCATCCCGCACCTGCTGTGCCCGGTGGTGACGGACATGAAGCAGGCCGGCAATGCGCTGAACTGGTGTGTCGGCGAGATGGAGCGGCGCTACAAGCTGATGTCCAAGCTGGGCGTGCGCAACCTGGCCGGCTACAACAAGAAGATCGACGAGGCCACGGCGCGCGAGGAAAAGATCCCCAACCCTTTCAGCCTGACGCCCGAGGAGCCCGAGCCGCTGGAACGCCTGCCCTATGTGGTGATCGTCATCGACGAGCTGGCCGACCTGATGATGGTGGTGGGCAAGAAGATCGAGGAACTGATTGCCCGCCTGGCGCAGAAGGCACGCGCCGCCGGCATCCACCTGATCCTGGCCACGCAGCGGCCCAGCGTGGACGTCATCACCGGCCTGATCAAGGCCAACATCCCCACGCGGCTGAGCTTCCAGGTCAGCAGCAAGATCGACAGCCGCACCATCCTCGACCAGATGGGTGCCGAGGCCCTGCTGGGCCAGGGCGACATGCTGTACCTGACACCCGGCGGCGGCCTGCCGGTGCGGGTGCACGGTGCCTTCGTCAGCGACGACGAGGTGCACCGCGTGGTCGAGTACATCAAGAGCCAGGGCGAGCCCAACTACATCGAGGGCATCCTCGAAGGCGGCACGCTGGACGGCGACGGTGATGCGGCCGGCGGCCCGGGCGGCGGCGGGGCTGGTGGCGACGGCGAGAGCGACCCGATGTACGACCAGGCGGTGGCCATCGTGCTGCAGCACAAGAAGGCCAGCATCTCGCTGGTGCAGCGCCATCTGCGCATCGGCTACAACCGTGCCGCGAGGCTGCTGGAACAAATGGAGAAATCCGGCCTCGTATCGTCCATGGCCACCAATGGCAACCGCGACCTGCTGCTGCCGAAACGCGACGAATGAACGCTCTGTACCGAAGCCTGATCCTGGGCAGCCTGCTGGCCGGCACGGCCTGGGGCGCGCATGCCGATGGCGTCGAGACGCTGCGCGCCTTCGTGCGCGAGGTGCAGACCGGGCGGGCCGACTTCACGCAGACCGTGGTCTCGCCCGACGGCGCACGCAAGAAGACTTCCAGCGGCAGCTTCGCCTTCCAGCGGCCCAATCTGTTCCGCTTTGCCTACGACAAGCCCTATGTGCAGCTGATCGTCAGCGATGGCCGCCAGGTCTGGCTGCACGATGCCGACCTGAACCAGGTCACCGTGCGGCCCTTCGACCAGGCGCTGGGCGCCACACCGGCGGCCCTGCTGTCCGGCAACGGCCTGGAGCGCGACTTCACGCTGGCCAATGCGCCGTCGCGCAGTGACGGGCTGGAATGGGTGCAGGCCACGCCCAAGGCCAGCGCCAATGCGCCGGGCAGCGAAGGCACGGTGCGCCAGCTCAATGTCGGCTTCAAGGGCCGCGAACTGGCGGCATTGGAGATCGTCGACAGCTTCGGCCAGCGCTCGACGCTGCGCTTCAGCGCCGTGCAGCAGGGCCTGGCCCTGCCGGCCGACAGCTTCCGCTTCCAGCCGCCGGCGGGCGCCGATGTGCTGAAGCAGTGAAGGCCGCCGTGGCCGGGCGCCGCCCGGCCTGGAGGGGGCAGGGCCTGCTCAGTGCAGGCCCAGGCCGCCGTCGGTCAGGCCCATCTCGGGGCTGGACATCATCTGCTCGATGTCCAGCAGGATCAGCATGCGCTCGTCGTCGCCGGTCTTCACCGTGCCCAGGCCGGTGATGTAGCTGGCGTCGATGCTGCCGTTGAACTCGGGCGCCGGCTTGATCTGCTCGCCGCCCAGCTCCAGCACGTCGCTGACCGAGTCGACCACGATGCCCACGGTGCGGCCGGTGACGTTGAGGATGATGACCACGGTGAAGGCGTCGTACTTGACGTCGTCCAGCGCAAAGCGCACGCGCATGTCGACGATGGGCACGATCACGCCGCGCAGGTTGACCACGCCCTTCATGAACTGCGGCGCATTGGCGATGCGCGTGGGCTGCTCGTAGCCGCGGATCTCCTGCACCTTCAGGATGTCGATGCCGTATTCCTCGGCGCCGAGCTTGAAGGACAGCACCTCGCGCGGTGCACCGCGCACGGTGCTGCCGGCGGCCTGGTTGACGGCCTGTTGTTCGACGGCGGTGATGGCGCTCATGGCGGATCCTTGGCGGACGGGTTGGGACAAATCGCTGGACGGCATGGTGGGGCCGGCGCGGCCGGCGCAAAGCCCGGAAAAACCGGGCTCCGGCCGGCCATTCCCGGGTGGCCACGCCCGGCTGCGACAATCGGCACATGAGTTCGCGCATGCAGGATTCGCTGTTCGCCGAAGCCGATGGCGGCCGCTCGGCCCCGGTTCCGCAACCCCTGGCCGCGGCCCCGCTGGCCGAGCGCCTGCGCCCGCGCGGCCTGGACGACATCATGGGCCAGGGTCATCTGCTGGGCCCGGGCAAGCCGCTGCGCCTGGCCTTCCAGTCGGGCAAGCCGCATTCGATGATCTTCTGGGGCCCGCCCGGCGTGGGCAAGACCACGCTGGCGCGGCTGATGGCCACCGCCTTCGACTGCGAGTTCATCGCGCTGTCGGCGGTGTTCTCCGGCGTCAAGGACATCCGCGCGGCGATGGAACAGGCCCAGGCCCACCTGGTGCGCGGCAAGCACACCATCCTGTTCGTCGACGAGATCCACCGCTTCAACAAGTCGCAGCAGGATGCGTTGCTGCCCTATGCCGAGAGCGGCCTGGTCAGCTTCATCGGCGCCACCACCGAGAACCCGTCGTTCGAGGTCAACTCGGCCCTGCTGTCGCGGGCCCAGGTGTATGTGCTCAAGCCGCTGGCCGAGGACGAGCTCAAGCAGCTGCTGGCCCGCGCCCAGCGCAGCGAGCCGCAGACGCTGGGCGCGCTGCAGTTCGACGCCCCCGCGGTCGACACCCTGGTCGGCCATGCCGATGGCGATGCGCGGCGCTTTCTCAACCTACTGGAGCAGTGCCACACCGCGGCCAGCACCGCCGGCCAGACGCGCATCGATGCCGACTTCGTCGCCAATGCGCTGACGCTGAACAGCCGCCGCTTCGACAAGGGCGGCGACCACTTCTACGACCAGATCTCGGCCCTGCACAAGTCGGTGCGTGGCTCCAGCCCCGACGGCGCGTTGTACTGGCTGTGCCGCATGCTCGACGGCGGCGCCGATGCGCGCTACCTGGCGCGGCGCATCGTGCGCATGGCCTGGGAGGACATCGGCCTGGCCGACCCGCGTGCGCTGCAGATCGCCAACGACGCGGCCACCACCTACGAGCGCCTGGGCAGCCCCGAGGGCGAACTGGCCCTCGGCCAGGCGGTGATCTACCTGGCGATGGCGGCCAAGAGCAATGCCGGCTACATGGCCTACAACCAGGCCCGCGCCTTCGTCAAGCAGGACGGCAGCCGCGAGGTGCCGGTGCACCTGCGCAATGCGCCGACCCGGCTGATGAAGGAGCTGGGCTATGGCCACGACTACCGCTATGCCCACGACGAGCCGCATGCCTATGCGGCCGGCGAGACCTACCTGCCCGAGGGCATGGCCGAGCCCGGCTGGTACCAGCCGGTGCCGCGTGGCCTGGAGGCCAAGATCGGCGAGAAGCTGGCCTTTCTGCGCCAGCTGGACCGGGACGCGGACCCGGCCGGGTAACACGGGTTATCCCTGAATCCGCTTGCTGGCCGACGAAAGCACGGATCTTCGATCTGATCTTGGTCAGTTGCACGGCTTTCCGTCGCTTGCGGCCGGACATCTGTGCATTGGTGCCTGCCTACAATGCGCGCCAGCCCGAGCCGCACCCGGCCGGGTTCTTGCTAACAACAACGACCACACCGGCGACCGACACTGCCGCGGCAAACCCGCCGCGGCTGCGGCGACAGGGCACGACCCGGACGGAGACCCTCCTCGATGGACATTTTTCTGCAACAGATCATCAACGGTCTGGTGCTCGGCAGCATGTATGCGCTGGTGGCACTGGGCTACACGATGGTCTACGGCATCATCAACCTGATCAACTTCGCCCACGGCGAGGTGCTGATGGTCGGCGCCCTGACCAGCTGGACCGTGGTGCAGGTGCTGGCCGCCAGCGGCCTGCCCGGCTGGGTGGTGCTGCTGATCAGCCTGATCGCGGCCATCGTCGTCTGCTCGGCGCTCAACTACAGCATCGAGAAGATCGCCTACAAGCCGCTGCGCAATGCGCCGCGGCTGGCACCGCTGATCACCGCCATGGGCATGAGCCTGCTGCTGCAGACGCTGGCCATGATCATCTGGAAGCCCAGCACCAAGCCCTATCCCATCCTGCTGTCGGGCGACCCGATCTTCATCGGCGGCGCGGTCATCAACATCACGCAGATCCTGATCCTGGTGGTCACGGCCGTCACGCTGGCTGGCCTGATGTACCTGGTCAACCGCACCAAGCTCGGGCGTGCCATGCGCGCCACCGCCGAGAACCCGCGCGTGGCCGCGCTGATGGGCGTGCGCCCCGACATGGTGATCTCGGCCACCTTCATCATCGGCGCCGCGCTGGCCGCGCTGGCCGGCGTGATGTATGCGGCCAACTACGGCACGGTGCAGCACACCATGGGCTTTCTGCCGGGGCTCAAGGCCTTCACGGCGGCGGTGTTCGGCGGCATCGGCAACCTGGCCGGCGCCGTGGTCGGCGGCATCCTGCTGGGCGTGATCGAGGCCCTGGGCTCGGGCTACATCGGCCCCTTGACCGGCGGCGTGCTGGGCAGCCAGTACGCCGACATCTTCGCCTTTGCGGTGCTGATCCTGGTGCTCACGGTGCGGCCGCAGGGCCTGCTGGGCGAGCGGGTCGCGGATCGGGCCTGAGCGAGGAACTGCCAACATGAAGAACAAGCTCGTCGTCTTCCTGATCGCGGCCGTGGCCCTGATGGTGCTGCCGCTGATCGCCCAGCATGCCGGCAACTTCTGGGTGCGCATGCTGGACTTTGCGCTGCTCTATGTGCTGCTGGCCCTGGGCCTGAACATCGTGGTCGGCTACGCCGGCCTGCTGGACCTGGGCTATGTGGCCTTCTACGCGGTCGGCGCCTACATGTTCGGCCTGATGGCCAGCCCGCACCTGAGCGACACCTTCGCGGCGGTCAAGACCATCTTTCCGAACGGCATGCACACGCCGATCTGGCTGGTCATTCCACTCGGTGCGGCCCTGGCCGGCATGGCCGGCATGCTGCTGGGCGCGCCCACGCTGAAGCTGCGTGGCGACTACCTGGCCATCGTCACGCTGGGCTTCGGCGAAATCATCCGCGTGTTCATGAACAACCTGGACCGGCCGGTGAACATCACCAACGGTCCCAAGGGCATCAGCCAGATCGACAGCCTGAAGATCTTCGGCATGGACCTGGGCCGGCCCGGCGAGCTGTTCGGCTTCGAGTTCTCGTCGGTCACCAAGTACTACTACCTGTTCCTGCTGCTGGTGGTGGTCAGCGTGGTGATCTGCTACCGGCTGGAGCGCAGCCGCGTCGGCCGCGCCTGGATGGCCATCCGCGAGGACGAGATCGCCGCCAAGGCCATGGGCATCAACACCCGCAACCTCAAGCTGCTGGCCTTCGGCATGGGCGCCACCTTCGGCGGCGTGTCGGGCGTGATGTTCGCCACCTTCCAGGGCTTCGTCTCGCCCGAGTCGTTCTCGCTGCAGGAGTCGATCATGATCGTGGCCATGGTGGTGCTGGGCGGCATCGGCCACATCCCCGGCGTGGTGCTGGGCGCGGTGCTGCTGGCGGCCCTGCCCGAGGCCCTGCGCTGGGTGGCCGGCGAGCTGGACCTGCAGCGCCTGACCGATGGCCGCATCGATGCCGCCATCCTGCGCCAGCTGCTGATCGCGCTGGCCATGATCGCCATCATGCTGCTGCGCCCGCGTGGCCTGTGGCCCTCGCCCGAGCATGGCAAGGCCGCGCCGCAGCCGGTGAAGAACTGAGTACCCGACCCGGACGCACGAAAGAACATCCCAGATGAGCGACACCGTCCTCGAGGTCAAGAACGTGTCCAAGCGCTTCGGCGGGCTGCAGGCCCTGTCGGACGTGGGCATCACCATCCGCAAGGGCCAAGTCTACGGCCTGATCGGCCCCAACGGCGCCGGCAAGACCACCTTCTTCAACGTCATCACCGGCCTGTACACGCCCGATTCGGGCAGCTTCCAGCTCGGTGGTGCGGCCTACAAGCCGAGCGCGGTGCACGAGGTGGCCAAGGCCGGCATCGCGCGCACCTTCCAGAACATCCGCCTGTTCGCCGAGATGACGGCGGCCGAAAACGTCATGGTCGGCCGCCATGTGCGCAGCGGCTCGGGCCTGCTCGGCGCCATCCTGCGCACGCCCGGCTTCAAGGCCGAGGAGGCGGCCATCGCGCAGCGCGCCCAGGAGCTGCTGGACTATGTGGGCATCGGCCGCTATGCCGACTACAAGGCGCGCACGCTGAGCTATGGCGACCAGCGCCGCCTGGAGATCGCCCGCGCGCTGGCCACCGATCCCAAGCTGATCGCACTCGACGAGCCGGCCGCCGGCATGAACGCCACCGAGAAGCTGGTGCTGCGCGAGCTGATCGACCGCATCCGCAAGGACGGCCGCACCATCCTGCTGATCGAGCACGACGTGAAGCTGGTGATGGGCCTGTGCGACCGCGTCACCGTGCTCGACTACGGCAAGCAGATCGCCGAAGGCGAGCCGGCCGAGGTGCAGCGCAACGACAAGGTCATCGAGGCCTACCTCGGCGCCGGCCACAAGCCGCATTGATTCCCCAGCACCTCTTCCCACAGAACATGGCAAGCAACAATCCAAAGCAGGTGCTGCTCGAAGTCCAGGACCTGAAGGTGGCCTATGGCGGCATCCAGGCCGTCAAGGGCGCCAGCTTCGAGGTGCGCCAGGGCGAGCTGGTGTGCCTGATCGGTGCCAACGGCGCCGGCAAGACCACCACGCTGAAGGCCGTCACCGGCACCCAGCCGATGGCCGCCGGCCAGATCCGCTTCATGGGCCAGCCCATCGCCGGGCAGGGCGCCTGGGACCTGGTGCGCCAGGGCCTGGTGATGGTGCCCGAGGGCCGCGGCACCTTCACGCGCATGACCATCGTCGAGAACCTGCAGATGGGCGCCTACATCCGCGACGACGACGAGGTGCAGGCCGACATCGACAAGGTCTTCGCCATCTTCCCGCGGCTGAAGGAGCGCGCCACCCAGCTGGCCGGCACCATGAGCGGCGGCGAGCAGCAGATGCTGGCCATGGGCCGCGCGCTGATGGCCCGGCCCAAGGTGCTGCTGCTGGACGAGCCCAGCATGGGCCTGAGCCCGATCATGGTCGACAAGATCTTCGAGGTCGTGGCCGACATCCACAGTCGCGGCACCACGGTGCTGCTGGTCGAGCAGAACGCCAGCCGCGCGCTGGCCCTGGCCGACCGCGGCTATGTGATGGACTCGGGCCAGATCACCATGAGCGGCGACGGCCGCGCGCTGCTGGAAGACCCCAAGGTGCAGGCGGCCTACCTCGGCGCCTGAGCGTCCGGCGCGTCGTCCGCAACCGGTGGCCGCGCCGGCGGCGCATACCAGCGCTCGCGCGGCACCACCTGGGGCTCGGCCGGGTCCGAGCGGTAGTGCGGCGACATGATCTGCACGCCGTGCTCGTTGAACAGGTCCTGGATGTGGCCGTGCAGCGCATTCAGCGCCTCCACGCGCCGCTGCGGCGCCGCGCGGTTGCCCTGGGCGCAGAGCTTGTACTCGACGTAGAAGTCCGACAGCGCGGTCTGCACCACATAGGGCGCCGGATCGCGGGCCACGCCGGCGGTGCGCCGCGCCGCCTCCAGCAGCAGCGCGTGCACCTGGCGCCAGGGCGTGGCATAGCCGATGGTCACGCCGGTCTGCAGCATGAACTGGCCGTCCTGCACCAGGCGCGAGAAGTTGCGCACCGGCTGGCCGACGATCATCGCGCTCGGCAGGCTGACCTCCTCGCCCATGCCGGTGTGGATCTTGGTCGCCAGCAGGCCCACGGCGCTGACCGTGCCCTCGGTGTCGCCGATGCGCACGTACTCGCCCACGCGCAGTGCCCGGGCATACATCAGGCTCAGGCCCGACAGGGCCTGGCCGACGACGCTGGAGGCGCCCAGCGACAGCATCACCCCGGCCAGCACCGACACGCCCTTGAAGGCCTCGCTGCCGGCGCCGGGCAGGTAGGGATAGGCCATCACCAGCGCAAACAGCCAGATCAGCACCGAGGCCACGCGCCGCGTCGGCGCCGCGGTGTCGGCGTCCATCCAGTGCAGCCGCGTCTCGCCGCGCTCCACGCGCAGCAGCAGCAGGGCCAGGCCACGCGAGGCCAGCCGCGCCAGGCCGAAGATCAGCACCGCCGTCAGCAGCCCGGGCAGGGCGCCGGCCAGCGCCAGGCCGAACTGCTGCAGCAGGTTCAGCAGCCAGGCGCCGGCGCGCTCGCCCCAGGGCCGGGTGTAGGCAAACTGGTGCAGCACAAAGCTCAGCCAGGCCTCGGCCAGCATCAGGCCCAGCAGCCAGGTCAGCAGCACGCTGGCCAGGCCCAGGCCGGCGCGACCCGGCGAGGCCAGGCTTTCCAGCACGCTGCCGCGGCGCTGCTGGGCCCAGGCCTGCAGGCGCTGCTCCAGCCGGTCCATGCCACGCTGTCGCAGCAGCAGCAGGCCGCGCAGCAGCAGCACAGCCAGCAGCGTCGCGCCCAGCGACCAGGCGGCGCCCACCGCGATCAACCGGCCATCGCGCATCTCGCGGGCCTCGCGCAAGGCCAGCTCCAGCTCGCGCTGCACCTGGGCGCCGGCGGCCTGCAGCCGCAGCTCGGGCCTCGGGCCCGCCAGGTCGGCTGCCACCAGGTAGAACAGGGTCTGGCCATCGGCCTCGATGCGCAGCGCCTCGCCCACCTGGGTGATGGACACCCGGCCCGGACCATCGGTGGCCAGCAGCTTGTGCAGCGCCGCCTCGGCCAGCGCAATGCGGTCGGCCGGGCTGTCGCCCAGCACCGTGGCCCGCAGCTCGGCGATGACGCGCCGGTTCAGGCGCAGCGGCTGGGGCGGTGTGGTGGCGATGGTGGCGGTGGGGGCGGTTGCCGCGGTGGCCATCGTGGCCTCGGGCAGGCCGTCGGCCCGGGCCGGCGCCCAGGCCAGCCCGGCCATCCACAGCGCCAGCACCAGCACCGCCCGAAACCAGTGCGCCAGCCAGCGATGGCCTTGCCCGGGCAGTGGTGGCACGGGGGCAGCAGGGATCGGGCAGGGCATGGCGGCGTGGCAGCAGGGATCCTGGATCAACGGAATGCCCACGCCTGTGACGGGCGTGGTCGGTCAACGGCCATTCTCCACCGCCGAACGGCGCAGGCTGCTCAGTTGACCGGCGCATGCACCTGCTGCAGCGCCTGGTCCAGCAGGGCCAGGGCCTGATCGACCTCGGCGGCGCCGATGTTCAGTGCCGGCATCAGCCGCAGCCGGCCGGGCTGGGCCGGGTTGACCAGCAGGCCGCAGTCGCCGGGCAGCTCGCGTGCAGCGTCGGCCAGCAGGGCCGAGGGCAGGCTGGGCGGCAGGGCCAGGGCGCGCAGCAGGCCGCGGCCCTGCACCGCGGTGGCCGCCGGGCCCAGGCGGTGGCGCGACGACAGCCAGGCCAGGCCCTCGGCCAGCTGCTGGCCCTGCTGGCGCACGCCGGCCAGGAAGGCCGGCGCCGCCACCTCGTCCAGCACGGCCAGCGCGGCCGCGCTGGCCAGCGCATTGCCGTGGTAGGTGCCGCCCTGGTCGCCGGGGGCGAAGCTGCACACCGCCTCGGCGGCCAGCATGGCGCTGACCGGCACGCCGCCGCCCAGGCCCTTGCCCAGCGTCAGGATGTCGGGCTTGATGCCCCATTGCGTGTGCGCAAACAGCGTGCCGCAGCGGCCGATGCCGGTCTGCACCTCGTCGATGATCAGCAGCAGGCCCCGGGTATCGCACAGCGCACGCAGGCCGCTGACAAATTCGGGCCTGGCTTCGATCACGCCGGCCTCGCCCTGCACCAGCTCCAGCATCACCGCCACCGTCTGGCCGTCGATGGCCGCCTGCACCGCCGCCAGGTCGTTGTACGGGCACTTGACGAAGCCCGGCACGGCCGGTGGAAAGATCGCATCGAAGCCGGGCTTGCCGCTGGCCGCCATCATCGCCAGCGTGCGGCCATGGAAGCTCTGGCCGAAGCTGATGACGTTGGCGGCGCCGCCGCGGTGCTGGCGGCCCCATTTGCGCGCCAGTTTCACCGCCGCCTCATTGGCCTCGGCACCGCTGCTGCCGATGAAGACGCGGTCCAGCCCGCTCAGCTCGGCCAGGCGCGTGGCCAGCGCCGCCGCCGCGGCATTGTGGAATCCGGGGCCGGCCTGCAGCAGCTGGCCGGCTTGGCGGCCGATGGCCTGGGCCAGCGCCGGCGGCGCATGGCCCAGGGCATTCACCGCCCAGCCCTGCACCAGGTCGAGGAAGCGGCGGTCCTGGTCGTCCCACAGCCAGCTGCCGCTGCCGCGCACGAAGACATGGCCGGGGCGCGGGCCCAGCGGCATCAGTGCGGCGGTGGCCTGGGCAGGCGCAGAAACCAGGGGGGAGCAGACGGCGGACATGGTGGATTTCCTTCGGCAAGGGTCAGGGGACAGCGGAGGGGAGGTCCGAAGGGCGCGCGGTGCCGGCATGGCCTGGGGCGGGCGGGAACCCTGTGCAGGGTGTCCTGAAACGACGAAGGCCACGACGGGTGTCGTGGCCTTCGGTGGATGGCCTTGTGTCAGTCAAGGCCCGGCAGCAACGATCCCGCTCAACAGCTTCGTCGAGCGCGGCGTCGCAGGGCGCGGGCCAGGGTCATGCACATGGTGGGCCGACCATAGCGGCGCGACGGCATCCGCGTCAACCCTGAATGCGCGCCGCTTTGTCGTGCCGGCGACACGGTGCCACCGGCCCCGCCCCGACCATGCGGCGGCGATGCCGCGGGCATCGTGCCCACCACCGTGACTGCGTGCCATGACGCGCTGCCCTGGAGACTTGCCATGACCCATCCCGACGACACCCGCCGCCGGCTGCTAGCCGGTGCCGCCGCCAGTGCCGCTGCCCTCGGGGCCGGCACGCTGTGGCCCGCCACCGCCGCGGCGCAATCCAGCTGGCCCAGCAAGCCGGTGCGCGTGGTCGTGCCGTTCCCGCCGGGCGGGCTGACCGATGCCTATGCCCGCATCTACTGCGAGGCGCTGTCGCGCAAGTTCGGCCAGAACTTCGTCGTCGACAACAAGACCGGCGCCGGCGGCACGCTGGGCGCCGGCGATGCGGCGCGGGCCGCGCCGGACGGCTACACCCTGGTCATCAGCACCTCGGGCCCGCTGTGGCAGGCCAAGGCGCTGTACAAGAAGCTCAGCTATACGCCGGTGAAGGACTTCGACCCGATCGCGCTGTTTCCCAGCGGCGCGCTGCTGCTGGGCGTGCCCGAGAAGCTGCCGGTGAAGAATGTGCGCGACCTGGTGGCCTATGCGCGCAGCAACAAGGTCGCCTGGGGCACCTACGGCGCCGGCTCCTGGGCCCACATGCTGGGCGATGTGATGAACAAGCAGGAGAAGCTGGACATGGTCATCGCCCACTACCGGGGCGAGTCGCCGATGCTGGTGGACCTGGTGTCGGGCCAGGTGCAGGCCGCCATCGGCAGCGTGCAGGGCCTGCTGCCGCACATCCAGAAGGGCACGCTGCGGCCGATTGCCGCCACCGGCCGGGTGCGCACGCCGCGCCTGCCCGAGCTGCAGACCATGGTCGAGCAGGGCTATACCGCGCCGGTGTTCGCGATGGAAGGCTATCTGCCCTTTGCCGCGCCGGCCGGCACGCCGCGCGACATCCTCGACCGCCTGGCCGATGCGGTGCGCGAGGCCTCGCTGACGCCGCGGCTGAAGGAGCTGCGCGAGCAGTTCGGCATTCCCAACCTGCCGCTGAGCGCGCCGGCCGAGGTGCGCAAGGTCTGGGACGCCGATTCCAGCGAATGGATCAACCTGGCCACGGCGCTGAACATCGCGCTGGACTGAAGCCGCCGGGCCCGCAGGCGCGGGCATGGCACCATGCGGCCATGCTCGCCTACCGACACGCCTTTCACGCCGGCAACCATGCCGACGTCCTCAAGCACGCCGTGCTGGTGGCCACCCAGCGCCACATGGCGCACAAGGACAAGGGCTTCCGCATCGTCGACACCCATGCCGGCGCCGGCGGTTATGCCCTGCATGCGCCGCAGGCGCAGAAGAAGGGCGAATACCACGACGGCATCGAGCGCCTGTGGTCCGCCCCGGGCCTGCCGGCCCTGCTGTCGGACTACCTGTCCGCGGTGCGCGCCTTCAACCAGCAGGGCCATGGCCAGGCCGCGCCGGGCGAGCTGGCGCGTTATCCCGGCTCGCCGGCGCTGGCCCGGGCCCTGCTGCGGCCGCAGGACGAGTTGCGCCTGTACGAGCTGCATCCCACCGACCATGGCCTGCTGGCGCGCCAGTTCGACGGCGACCGCCAGGTGCAGGTGCACAAGGGCGACGGCTTTGCCGGCCTCAAGTCCCAGCTGCCGCCGCCCACCCGCCGCGGCCTGGTGATCATGGACCCCAGCTACGAGATCAAGACCGACTATGCGGCGGTGGTGGCCGCGGTGCGCGATGCGCTGACGCGCTTTGCCGAGGCGGTGGTGCTGGTCTGGTATCCGCAGCTGGTGCTGCGCGAGTCGGCCCAGCTGCCGCAGCGGCTGAAGGCCGTGGCCCAGGAACACGCCAAGAAGGGCTGGCTGCATGTGCGCCTGACCGTGGCCGAGCCCGATGCCCGGGGCTTCGGCATGCTGGGCAGCGGCATGTTCATCATCAACCCGCCGCACACGCTCAAGCCCGCGCTGGCCGAGGCCCTGCCGGTGCTGCAGCGCCTGCTGGCCCAGTACCCGGGCGCCAGCCGCGTGCTGGAGGCGGCGCACGGGCTGTGAGCCGGCGCGGCCTCAGACGCCCAGCGCCTCCCGCAGCTGCGGCCCGCTCATCGGCCGCGACAGCCGCGACCAGCCCTGCACCAGGGCGCTGATGCGCTGATTCAGCGGCGCCGGCATGCGCAGTGCCTCGGCCAGGCGCAGCACCTCGCCGTTGATGGCATCGATCTCGGTGGCCCGGCCCAGCGCCAGGTCGTCGGCCATGCTGGAGCGAGCCTTGTCGTCGATGCGCAGCATGCGCGCGGCGGCCACGCGGAACAGCGGCGTCGGCAGGCGCAGCACCCGTGGCACCCAGGCCGGCGGCAGCGGCGCCAGCCGCGCCGGCACGATGCGCGCCCGCGCCAGCACGGCCAGGGTCTCGTCCATCAGCGCTGCGGTGCAGCGGCGCAGGTCGTGGTCCAGCAGCTGGGCGCGCAGCGGCCGGCCCGACAGCGCATTGACCGCATTGTTCAGGTTCAGCAGCAGCTTGCCCCATTGCACCGGCCGCAGGTCGGCATGGGTGTCCAGCGGCAGTCCGGCCTGCGCCAGCAGCGGCAGCCAGGGCGGCAGGCAGGCATGCTGCTGGGCCGCCAGCCGGCCGCTGGTGCCGCGGTGCAGATGGCCCGGCGACAGCTCGGCCACGTTGAACGGCACCATGCCCGGCAGCAGCTGCAGCGCCGGCGCCGCGGACTGGGCCACGGCGGCATTGACGATGCCGTTCTGCATCGACAGCACCGGCGTGCCGGCCGGCAGGCGCGCGCCCAGCTCGGCCGCGGCGGCATGGGTGGCGCCGCTTTTCACGCACAGCAGCACCAGGCCGGGCTGGAGGCCGTCGGGCACGTCCCCGGCCAGCTGCAGGGCCTCGGGCGACAGGTGGTGGCGGCCACCGTCGCAATCGGTCAGCGTCAGGCCGCGGGCGCGCAGCGCATCCAGCATGCGCGGCCGGCCGACCATCAGCACCGGCACGCCGATGCGCGCCAGCTGGCCACCCAGCCAGACGCCGATGCTGCCGGCGCCCATCACCAGCACCGGGCCGGGCGGCGTGGCCAGCCCTGCGCTCATCGGGCCGCGGCGCTGGACGCGACGCGGCCCGTCCGCACCGGGCCGGCGCGGCGCTCGATCTCGGCCGCCAGCTCACGGCCCCAGCCGGCGGCAAACAGCCACTCGACCACCACGAACATCGGCCCGACCAGCAGGCCCACCAGGTCGTCGACGAAGGCCGGCTTGCGGCCTTCCCAGTAGTGGCCGACGAACTGGATCACCCAGCCGACCACGAACAGGCCCAGGCCCCAGCCCAGCCAGGCGGCCGTGGAACCCTGGGCCAGCGGCTGGGCCAGGGCCATCAGCAGGCCGTTGACCCCCACCGTGGCCAGGCCGGCGACGAACTGGCCGCGCGTCAGATACCACAGCGCCGACAGCGCCCAGACCAGCCAGGCCAGGTTCAGTGGTCCGAGGTCCACCCGCGCCAGCAGCACGCCGATGGCCAGCACGATCAGCGGGATGCCGATGAAGTGGCTGGCGATGTTGCGCCGGTCGCGGTGGTACTCGGCGTACTGCACCAGCAGGTCGGTGGCGGGGCGCAGGGGGCTGGCGGCCATGGCGGTTCTCCTGGCGGCGCGCAACGCGCCGGTGCCGCGAGTGTTCCATGCCGGGCCTGGGCCGGGCCCCCGGGCCGCCACCTAGAATCCAGGCCCCTGGGAGTGCAGCGCATGAGCATCAAGAGCGACAAGTGGATCCGCCGCATGGCCGAGCAGCACGGCATGATCGAGCCGTTCGAGCCCGGCCAGGTGCGGTTTGCGGCCGATGGCCAGAAGATCGTCAGCTACGGCACCAGCAGCTATGGCTACGACATCCGCTGCGCGCCGGAATTCAAGGTCTTCACCAACATCCACTCGACCGTGGTCGATCCGAAGAACTTCGACGAGAAGAGCTTCGTCGACATCGAGAGCGATGTCTGCATCATCCCGCCCAACAGCTTTGCGCTGGCGCGCACGGTGGAGTACTTCCGCATCCCGCGCAATGTGCTGACCATCTGCCTGGGCAAGAGCACCTATGCGCGCTGCGGCATCATCGTCAACGTCACGCCCTTCGAGCCCGAATGGGAAGGCTATGTGACGCTGGAGTTCAGCAACACCACGCCGCTGCCGGCCAAGATCTATGCCGGCGAGGGCTGCGCCCAGGTGCTGTTCTTCGAGAGCGACGAGGTCTGCGAGACCAGCTACAAGGACCGCGGTGGCAAGTACCAGGGCCAGCGCGGCGTGACCTTGCCCAAGACCTGAGCCCCGTGCTGCGGCACCGGGCGGGAGCAGCAGCATGAAGTGGGAAGGCAACCGCCGCAGCGACAACGTCGAGGACCGGCGTGGCCAGGCTGATGACGGCCAGCGGCCGGCGGCCGGTCTGGGCGGTCTGGGTGGCCGTGGCGGCCTGGGCCTGGGCACGGTGCTCATCGCGCTGCTGGCCGGCTGGCTGTTCGGCATCAACCCGCTGACCATCCTGGGCGCGCTGGACGGCGGCGGTCTGCCGTCGCCGGGCGCACCGGCGCCAGCCACAACACGGCCCGCGCCGCCGGTGCGGCCTTCGGTCGACGACCGCCAGGCGCAGTTCGTGTCCACCGTGCTGGCCGATACCGAGGACGTGTGGCGCGCCCAGTTCGGCCGCGGGCCGGGCGGCTACCGCGAGCCCACGCTGGTGCTGTTCCGCGGCCGCACCGCCACCGCCTGCGGCCTGGGCCAGGCGGCGATGGGACCGTTCTACTGCCCCGGCGACGAAAAGGTCTACATCGACCTGGGCTTCTACGACACGCTGCGCCAGCGCCTGGGCGCGCCGGGCGACTTTGCCCAGGCCTATGTCATCGCCCACGAGGTCGGCCACCATGTGCAGCACCTGATGGGCATCACCGAGAAGGTGGAAGCGCAGCGCCGGCGCGCCTCCCAGGCCCAGGCCAATGCGCTGTCGGTGCGGCTGGAACTGCAGGCCGACTGCCTGGCCGGCGTGTGGGCCTTCCATGCCCAGCGCAGCCGCCAGATCCTGGAGCGCGGCGACATCGAGGAGGCGCTGAACGCCGCCGCGAAGATCGGCGACGACGCGCTGCAGCGCGCCGCCCAGGGCACGGTGCTGCCCGAGACCTTCACCCATGGCAGCAGCGCCCAGCGCCAGCGCTGGTTCCAGCGTGGCCTGCAGGGCGGCCGGGTCGACGACTGCAATACCTTCGCCGCGCGCCAGCTGTAGCGGGCGGGGGCCGTGGCGCCGGCGGCGCCACCTGTTCAGCAGGGCTTTGCACGGAGATTGCCCCGCTTCTCGGCGCATCGCCGTCCGGGCCGGCCACGCATCATGGGCATCAGCCTGTCCCGTCCGGAGCTGCTGCCATGATTCCCGTGCCCGAGGTCACCGAACTCCCGTCGCTGCCCGACTGTGTCTGGCCCGCGGCGCCTGCGCCGGCCGTGGTGCCGGCCCTGGTTCCGTCGGCCTGCATCAGCCGTGCGCTGCTGGCCGGGTTTGCCGCCGCCATGCGCGGCCAGGGCCTGGCGCTGGCGCCGCAGCGCCTGCGCTACGACCGGCTGTATGCCTTCGAGCGCATTGCCGCGGCCCATGCCGCGGGCGATGCCGGCCTGCGCGCCCAGGCGCTGCAGCTGTTCGAGCTGTTCAACGCCTGGCCCCGGGACTGATGCCCGATGAGCACTGCCTGCCGCCCACACCGCCCGCCGCGCGACTGGCATCCGCCGGCCGCCACCTCCCTGGCCGTCGCGAAGGGGTCTTGAATGGACATGCGTGTCACGCCGCGCCGGGCGGCGGCGGTCAGCGCCGCCGCGCGTGCGCATCCGCTGGTGCTGCCCGACCGGTTGTTCGAGAGCTGGCTGGAGATGATGCCGCCGCGCCAGGCCGCCACGCTGCTGGGCCTGCACCGGCTGGTGCTGAGCGCCGGTCCGGGCCTGGTGCCCAGCATCAAGTGGGGCAATCTGGTCTATCTGTACAACGGCCGCGCCCTGCTGTCGCTGACGCCCTACCGCCAGGCCACCCATCTGGCCCTGGTGCAGGTGCCGGGCCCGCGCCGGCCACCGCCGCGGCCGGTGCGCGGCCCCGATCCGCGGGTGCTGCGCTTTCGCCATGGCAGCGTGGCCGACGGTGACCCGGTGCTGCTGGACGCGCTGCGCCGCAGCCTGGTGCCGCTGATGCGCTGACGCACCCGGCGCCGCCGCCAGGGTGTTCTGGGGGTTGGGAAAACGCCCGGCGGCCACCCAGAATCCACACACCTCGGTGGCAGCGGCCGCCGAGTGCACAAGACCAGGGGAGATCCGCATGAACATCGTCCACGGCCATGCCGCCAGCGGCCCGTCGGACCGCCGCGCCGCCGCGCAGCTGTGCGACACCGAGGACCGCATCGCCGTCCTGCTGGCGCGGCTGGCGCCGGCGGTGGCCGCGCCGCTGCGCGAGGCCCGCTCGCAGCTGCAGGCGCAGTTTGCGCGTGGCTACGAGCTGGTCTACGACACGCCCACGGCCCTGGTGTTTGCCATCGCCAGCGGGCCGCGCTCGGCCCAGACCCTGCTGTCGATTGCCGGCCAGGCGCGCCGTGTGACGCTGTTCTTCGCCCAGGGCCATGGCCTGCACGATCCGCAGGGCCTGCTGCACGGCGAGCCGGGCACGCTGCGCCGCATGACCCTGGCCGGCGGCGGCGACCTGGCACGCCCCGCGGTGCGTGCGCTGATCGAGCAGGCCGTGGCCCCGCATGCCCAGGCGCTGCGCCAGGCGCCGCCGCTGACCACGCTGCTGAAGACGCAGCGCGAGCCGACGGCCTGAGCCTCGCCGGCCCGGCCGTCCGGCCCGGGGGCGGCGGTTATGCTGCCGCCATGCCCCTGTTCTCGCCCCGTTCCACGCCCTCGCGGCCGCAGCTGCTGGCCCTGGCCGGCCTGGTGCTGGCCGCGCTGCTGGTCTCGGCCTGGCGGCCGTTCGACCGCATCACCTGGTGGCTGGAGGTGGCGCCGGTGCTGGTCGCGTTGCCGCTGCTGGCCGCGACCCAGGGCCGCTATCCGCTGACCAGCCTGCTGTATGCGCTGATCGCCCTGCATGCGCTGGTGCTGATCCTGGGCGGCGCCTACAGCTATGCGCGCGTGCCGCTGGGCTTCTGGATGCAGCAGGCCTGGGAGCTGTCGCGCAACCCCTACGACAAGATCGGCCACTTCATGCAGGGCTTGGTGCCGGCGATGGTGGCGCGCGAGGTGCTGCGCCGCGCCGGCTACGGCCTGGGGCCGCGCATGCTGGGCTTTCTGGTGCTCAGCGTGGTGCTGGCCATCAGCGCCAGCTACGAGCTGATCGAATGGGCCGCCGCCGTGGCCCTGGGCCAGGGGGCCGACGAGTTCCTGGGCACCCAGGGCGACCCCTGGGACACTCAGAGCGACATGGGCTTTGCCGGCCTGGGCGCGATCTGCGCGCTGGCCCTGCTGTCGCGCTGGCATGAGCGCCAGCTGGGCCTGCCGCCGGCGGCGGCGCACCGGGCGTGAACCAGCGTGAACCAGCTTGACGCGCTGCGCTACCTGGCGGCGCTGGCCCGGCACCGCCACTTCGGCCGTGCCGCCCAGGCCTGCCACATCACGCAGCCGGCGCTGTCCAATGCCATCCGCGCGCTGGAGGCCCACCATGGCCTGGCCCTGGTGCGGCGCGGCCGCCAGTACCTGGGCCTGACGCCCGAGGGCGAGGCGGTGCTGGCCCATGGCCACCGCCTGCTGCACGAGGCCGAGGCCCTGCGCCAGACCGTGGCCGCGCTGGCCGGCACGCCCGGCGGCCGCCTGGCCCTGGCCGCCGTGCCCAGCGCGCTGCCGGTGGCGGCACGTTTTGCCGCCGCGCTGCAGGCCCGGCATCCGGGGCTGGAGCCCGAGCTGCGCTCGGCCAGCTCGCCCGAGATCGAGGCCGGCCTGGAGGCGCTGTCCCTCGACCTGGCGCTGGGCTACACCGGCCGCGCCGAGGTGGCGCAGCGCCGCCTGGACTGCTGCCAGCAGTACCAGGAGCACTACTTTCTGCTGGAGTGCGATGGTGCGGCCGGGCCGCTGCGCTTCGGCGCGCCGCTGGGCTGGGCCGAGGCCGCCGGCCGCCGCCTGGTGCTGCTGACACCCGACATGCACCACCGCCACCTGGTGGACGGCGCTTTCGCCCAGGCTGGCGTGGCGGCGCGGCCGGCGCTGCAGACCGATTCGGTGCTGGCCCTGCAGGTGGCGGTGCAGGCCGGCCGCGGCCTGGCCGGTGTGCTGCCCGGCGCCCTGGTCGACGGCCTGCGCCACCAGCCCGGCCTGCTGGCGCGGCCGCTGGGGGCGCCGCAGCTGGTCACGCCGATCGGCTTTCTCAGCGCGCCCGGCGCGCCGCCCACGCGGGCCCTGCAGGCGGCGCTGGACCTGGCCGGCTCGGCCGATTGGCTGGCCGAGGCGCGCGCGCACAGCGGCATGCTGGCACCGGCCTGATCATTCAGGCCGCTGATCGGGCCAATCGCCGGATCGATTGGACAAGCCCGGCCGCTTGCCGCCACAGTGCGGTCCATGTCCGTTTTGCTGTCGTCCCCCGCTGCGGTGCCTGCCGTGACCACGGTGCCCGTCGAGGCCCTGCGCCGCGGCGCCCGCCACCGCCTGAAGGGCCGCCAGCCCGAGGCCGCCGACCTGGCCGCGGTGCAGGCGCTGATCGGCCCCGGCCCGCAGCGCCGCGACCTGCTGATCGAGCACCTGCACCGCCTCAACGATGCCGATGGCGCGCTGCGCGAGGGCCGGCTGGTGGCGCTGGCGGCGCTGATGAAGCTGTCCATCGCCGAGGTGGCCGAGGTCGCCAGCTTCTATCACCACTTCGAGATCGTCGCCGACGATGCCGCGCTGCCGGCCGCCAGCGTGCGCGTGTGCGACGGCCTCAGCTGCCGCCTGGCCGGCGCCGATGCGCTGCAGGCCGGCCTGCAGGCGCTGGGCGAGGTGGCCAGCGGCCGGCTGCGCGTGCTGCCGGCGCCCTGCGTGGGCCGCTGCGAGCAGGCGCCGGTGGCGGTGCTGGGCCAGCGCCCGCTGCCGCGGGCCACGCCGGCCGCGGTGCAGGCGCTGCTGGACCGCGGCGAGCTGGGCCATGCGCTGCCGATCGATGATGGCCTGGTCTTCGATCCGCTGGCCTATGCCGGCCGCGGCCTGCCGCTGGAGACCGAGCGCATCAGCCCGGCCTGTAGCGGCTACGCGGCCTACCGCGCCGCCGGCGGCTACCGGCTGGCGGCGGCGGTGGTGCAGGGCGAGGTGAAGGCCGAGGCGGTGCTGGCCGCACTCGATGGCGCCGGCCTGCGCGGCCTGGGCGGCGCGGGCTTTCCGGCCGCACGCAAGTGGCGCATCGTGCGTGGCTTTGCCGGGCCGCGCCAGCTGGTGGTCAACCTCGACGAGGGCGAGCCCGGCACCTTCAAGGACCGCGCCTGGCTGGAGCGTGATCCGCATCGCTTGTTCGAAGGCCTGCTGATCGCCGCCCAGGTGGTGGGCTGCGGCGAGGCCTGGATCTATCTGCGCGACGAATACGCCGGCCTGCGTGCGCTGCTGGCGCGTGAGCTGGCGCGGCTGCAGGCCGATCCGCCCTGTGCGCTGCCACGCATCGAGCTGCGCCGCGGCGCCGGCGCCTACATCTGCGGCGAAGAATCGGCGCTGCTCGAAAGCCTGGAAGGCCGGCGTGGCGAGCCGCGGCTGCGCCCGCCGTACATCGCCGAGCGCGGCCTGTTCGGCGCGCCCACGCTGGCGCACAACGGCGAGACCCTGTACTGGCTGCGCGACATCGTCGAGCGTGGTCCCCAGGTGCTGGCCGCCCACGGCCGCCATGCCCGGCGCGGCCTGCGCAGCTTCAGTGTCAGCGGCCGGGTGCGCGAGCCGGGCGTCAAGCTGGCGCCGGCCGGCATCACGCTGCGCGAGCTGGTCGACGAGTTCTGCGGCGGCCTGGCCCCGGGCTGGTCGCTGTACGGCTATCTGCCGGGTGGCGCCTCGGGTGGCATCCTGCCGGCCGCGCTGGCCGATGTGCCGCTGGACTTCGATACGCTGCAGCCGCATGGCTGCTTCATCGGCTCGGCCGCGGTGGTGGTGCTGGGCGCCCATGCCGATGGCCGCACCGACCTTGCGCGCGACGCCGCGCTGGACGCGATGCGCTTCATGGCCGACGAAAGCTGCGGCCAGTGCACGCCCTGCCGCGTGGGCACGGCCAGGGCCGCGGCGCTGATGGCGCAACCGCACTGGGACCTGGCCACGCTGGACGACCTGGGCCAGGTGATGGCCGAGGCCTCGATCTGCGGCCTGGGCCAGGCCGCGCCGAATGCGCTGCGCTGCGTGATGCGGCATTTCCCGCAGGAGCTGGCATGACGGCCGCCATCCCCTTTGTGCTCGACGGCCGCACGGTGCAGGCCGAGCCCGGCGAGTCGATCTGGCAGGCCGCGCTGCGCCATGGCGTGGAAATCCCGCACCTGTGCCATGCCGGGCCGCAGCGGGGCGAGCGCGCCGATGGCAACTGCCGCGCCTGCGTGGTCGAGATCGACGGCGAGCGCACGCTGGCCGCCAGCTGCTGCCGGGCGCCCAGCGCCGGCCTGCAGGTGCGCAGCGACAGCCCGCGCGCGCGCCGCAGCCAGCAGCTGGTGCTGGAGCTGCTGCTGGCCGACCGGCCACCGGCCGAGGCCCCGGCTTACGGAGAACTGGGCGACTGGGCCCGGCGCCTGGACGTGACGGCCCGGCCGGCGCTGGCCGCGTTGCGCCCCGAGCCGCTGGCGGTGGATCGCTCGCACCCGGCCATGGTCGTCAACCTCGATGCCTGCATCCAGTGCACGCGCTGCCTGCGCGCTTGCCGCGAGACGCAGGGCAACGATGTGATCGGCCTGATGCAGCGCGGCGCCGCGGCCCAGATCGCCTTCGACCTGGGCGATGCCCTGGGCGACAGCAGCTGCGTGGGCTGCGGCGAATGCGTGCAGGCCTGTCCCACCGGTGCCCTGCTGCCGCGCACGGTGGCCGATGGCGCGCGCGTGGACCGCGAGGTCGATTCGGTGTGCCCGTACTGCGGCGTCGGCTGCCTGGTGACCTATCAGATCCAGAACGGCGACGCTGCAGACGGCCAGGGCGACCGCATCGTCGCGGTGCAAGGCCGCGACGGCCCGGCCAACCAGGGCCGGCTGTGCGTCAAGGGCCGCTTCGGCTACGACTATGTGCACCACCGCCAGCGCCTGACCCGGCCGCTGGTGCGGCGCGACGGCGTGGCCAAGGACGCCGCCGTGCCAGTGCGCCCCGAGGACTGGTCGGCGGTGTTCCGCGAGGCCAGCTGGGACGAGGCGCTGGACCGCGCCGCCGCCGGCCTGTGCCAGCTGCGCCAGGCCCATGGCCCGGATGCGCTGGCCGGCTTCGGCTCGGCCAAGGGCAGCAACGAGGAGGCCTACCTGTTCCAGAAGCTGGTGCGCACCGGCTTCGGCAGCCACCATGTGGACCACTGCACCCGGCTGTGCCATGCCAGCAGCGTGGCCGCGCTGCTGGAGGGCGTGGGCTCGGGCGCGGTCAGCAATCCGGTCGGCGACGTGGGCGAGGCCGAGCTGATCTTCGTCATCGGCAGCAACCCCACCAGCAACCACCCGGTGGCCGCCAGCTGGATGAAAAACGCCGCCGCCCGCGGCGCGCGCATCGTCATCGCCGACCCACGGCGCACCGAGCTGTCGCGCCAGGCCTGGCGCACGCTGAACTTCAAGCCCGGCGGCGACGTGGCCCTGCTCAACGCGATGATCCACACGATCATCGACGAGGGCCTGGTGGCGCAGGACTTCATCGCCTCCCGTACCCGCGGCTATGCCGAGCTGGCGGCCCATGTGGCGGCCTTCAGCCCCGAGCGCATGGCCGCGGTGTGCGGCATCGGGGCCGAGACGATCCGCGAGGTGGCGCGTGCCTATGCCACATCCAGAGCGTCCATGATCCTCTGGGGCATGGGCGTCAGCCAGCATGTGCACGGCACCGACAACGCGCGCTGCCTGATCGCGCTGGCCGCCGTGGCCGGCCAGATCGGCCGGCCCGGCACCGGCCTGCATCCGCTGCGTGGCCAGAACAATGTGCAGGGCGCCAGCGACGCCGGCCTGATCCCGATGATGCTGCCCAACTACCAGCGCGTCACCGATGCCGGCGCGCGCGCCTGGTTCGAGCGCTTCTGGGGCGTGCCGCTGGCCGAGCAGCCGGGGCTGACGGTGGTCGAGATCCTGAAGCAGGCCCAGGCGCCGGACGACGATCCACGCCGCATCCGCGGCATGCTGATCATGGGCGAGAACCCGGCCATGAGCGACCCCGATCTGGCCCATGCCCGCGCCGGCCTGGCGAACCTGCAGCACCTGGTGGTGCAGGACCTGTTCATGACCGAGACCGCCTGGCTGGCCGACGTGGTGCTGCCGGCCAGCGCCTGGCCCGAGAAGAGCGGCAGCGTGACCAACACCGACCGCATGGTGCAGCTGGGCCGGCGTGCGCTGCAGCCGCCGGGCGAGGCCAGGCAGGACCTGTGGATCCTGCAGCAGATCGCGCAACGCCTGGGGCTGGATTGGAAGTACGAAGGCCCGGACTCCGGCGTCGCCGCGGTCTACGAGGAGATGCGCCAGGCCATGCATGCCAGCATCGCCGGCATCAGCTGGCAGCGGCTGGAGCGCGAATCCAGCGTCACCTATCCCTGCCTGGACGCGGCCGATCCGGGCCAGCCCATCGTCTTCACCGAGCACTTCGCCACCGACGATGGCCGGCTGCACCTGGTGCCGGCCGGGCTGCGGCCGCCGGACGAAAGACCCGATGGCGACTGGCCGCTGGTGCTGATCACCGGCCGCCAGCTGGAGCACTGGCACACCGGCAGCATGACGCGGCGCAGCGCCGTGCTCGATGCCATCGAGCCGGCGCCCACCGCGGCGCTCAACGGTGCCGAGCTGGCCCGACTGGGCCTGAGCCCCGGCCAGCCCATCACGGTGAGCAGCCGGCGCGGCGCGGTCACGCTGACCGCGCGCCGCGACGACGGCACGCCCGACGGCACGGTGTTCATTCCCTTCGCCTACACCGAGGCCGCGGCCAACCTGCTGACCAACCCGGCACTCGACCCGACCGCGCGCATCCCCGAGTTCAAGTACTGCGCAGTGCGGGTGGCGGCGGCCTGAAGCGCAGGCGCGGCACCGCCGGGCGCAGCGCCGGGCTGCGCAGCTCAGTGCGCCAGCGCCAGCCGGCCCAGCATGTCCTGGCGCAGCTGTTCGTGCCGGCTCTGCAAGGTGTCGGCGCGTCGCGCCAGCTCCTGGGCCGGTGCCTCGCGGCCCAGCGCCAGCAGGCAGGACCGGGCCACCTGCAGGCCCAGGTGCTGGCGCCGATAGCCGGCCTGGCCCATGGCCTGCGAGTCCAGGCTGTCGCCCAGGCAGGCCAGCGCGGCCTCGGGCTGGCCCTGGCGCTGCAGCAGCTCGGCCAGCAGGGTCTGTGCGTCCAGCGTCAGATAGGCGGAGTCCTGGCGGCGCGCGCGGGCCAGGCTGTCCTGCAGCAGCTGCAGTGCCTCGGCGGGCCGGCCGGTCAGGCCCAGCAGCTCGCCCAGGTGCTGCATCAGGCTGATGCGGCGCCATTCGTCCAGGTCGGCGGCCTCGATCAGGCTGCGGATGTGGCTGGTGTAGGCGACGGCGCGCTGCACCACCGCCTGCTGGGTCGCCAGGTCGCCACGCCGCTGGGCCATGCGGTGCAGGTGGTTCATCGACAGCAGCAGGTTGTCATAGGCCAGCTGCAGCGCGGCCAGGTCGCGGCGCTCGCGCGCATGCGACAGCGCCAGCATGTGCAGGCGCTCGGACTGCAGCAGGTCCAGCAGCCGCGCATGCACATGGGCCGCGCAGGACAGTGCCACCGGCAGCAGCCGGAAATGCTCGGCCTGCTGGGCCAGGTCCAGCGCCTTCAGGGCCAGCGGCAGCGCGTGGTCCTGCAGCTCCAGCTCGCTCAGCGCAAAGGCGGCCAGCGTGGCCGCGCTGATCTCGCCGGCCTGGCCATCGCTGCCGCCGCTGCGGCGCGCCAGCTCGGCGCTGCGCAGGGCCTGGTGGCAGCAGTCGACCAAGTCGGCCAGGTGCCAGCGGGCCCGCGCCAGCGTCAGCCGGGCCTGGGCCTGCAGGGCCAGGTCGTCGGGCCGGTCGGCCGCACCGGCCGGCAGCAGCGCGCCGGCCAGCTCGGCGGCCTCCTGCCACTGCTGGCCGTCCAGCGCCGCCCGGGCCGCGCCGACGGCGGCCCAGCCGGCCGTCGCTGGCCGGCTGTCGCAGGCCGCCGACGGGGCTGCGGCAGCGACCTGGAGCGCGACGGGATGCAGTGGATCGGCCATGACCGGCCGAGTGTAGTCAGCGTTCGCCGCTGACCACCTGGGCCGCACCCTGGCGCAGCGCCGCCAGCGGCTGGATGCAGGCCTGGCAGGGCGCCAGCTGCACCGTGCCGTCGTCGCTGGCCGACAGGATGCGCTGGCCGTCGCCGTGCCAGGCCACGGCGTTGACCGCATCGCCATGGCGGTGCAGGGCCGAGACCATCCAGGCCTCGCCGCTGGCCACATCCCAGGCCCAGACGCGGATGCTGTTGTCGGCGCTGCTGGTCACCAGGTGGCGGCCATCGGGGGCGAAGGCCAGCGACCACAGCGCGGCGCTGTGGCCGCCCTGCAGCAGCAGCGAGGGCGGCTGGCCGTCCTCGCCGCGCGCGGCGGCCAGCCGCCAGACGCGGGCGCTGCGGTCGTTGCTGGCGCTGGCCAGCAGGCTGCTGTCGCGGCTGAAGGCGATCTGGCGCACATCGCCGCCATGGCCTTGCAGGCGCAGCGGCGGCGCCTTGGCATCGGCCTGGCGGTCCCACAGCCAGATGCTGCTGCCGCCGATGGCGGCCAGCCAGCGGCCGTCGGCGCTGAGCAGCGGCGGCACGCGCGTCGGCGGGCCGGCCCAGGTCTGCAGCGGCTTGGGCTGGGCCTGCTCCAGTGCCGCCAGCGGCCACAGCGCGATCTCGCCGTCGTCGCGCATGGTCACCAGCTCGGCACGGCCGGGATGGAAGGCGGCGCCGTTCCAGCCCAGCAGCCAGTCGGGCGTGGCGCGTGCGCGCGTGGCGCTGCGCCACAACACCGGCCGCGCCGAGGCATAGATGTCGTGGCTGATGTTCTGGCCCAGCACCCACTGGCCGTCGTGGCTCCAGCCGGCGAACTGCACGTTGTCGGCCGGCACGGCCTCCAGGCGCTCGGCCTTGGGGCCGCTGTCGGCCTGGGCCTCGGGCCGCTGGCCCAGGTCGGCCAGCGGCGCGATGCGGCAGTTGCGGCCGGCCTCGTCGCGCTCGCCGCAGACCAGCACCTGGCGGCCGTCGGGGCTGAAGGCCGCGCTCTGCGCCCAGCGTGGCGCAGCATCCAGCAGCAGCGGCGGCGTGATGCGCCAGCGCCGCAGCGTGCCGTCGCGGCTGGCGGTCAGCACCTGGGCGGCCGCGCCGGCCTGGCCACCGCGGCCGAAGAAGGCATGCGTGACCTCGTTGCGGTGGCCGCGCAGCACGGCGATCGGCGTGCGCGTGCGCGACGACCAGATGCGCGCCGTGCCATCGGCTGAGGCCGAGACCAGCAGCTCGCCGTCGTCGGACACGCCGGCCTCGGTGACCCAGTCGTCGTGGCGGCGCTCGTCGCGGGTCTGGGCATCGGTCCAGAAGAACACGCGCTTGTCCGACACCGTCATCAGCCGGAAGTCGTCGTCCACCCGCTGCACGAAGCGCGCACTGGCCACCGGCCGGTCGTGGGCCAGGGTCTCGTAGGGCTTCTGGCCCGGCAGATCGGGCGCCAGCCGGCCCTGGGCCAGGTCCAGCCGCCAGACGCGGGCGCTGCGGTCGTCGCTGGCGCTGGCCAGCAGCGAGGGCTCGCTGGGATGGAAGCCGATGTCGCGGATCGCCGCCTGGTGGCGGATCGGCGTGCTGCCGCCCGGCGCGCCGATCCAGCCGCGGGCCAGGGCCTGGGACGGTGCCTGGCCGCTGCCATCGAGCCGCCAGACGCGGCCCAGGCCGGCGTTGTCGCCGGCGGCCAGCCAGCGGCCGTCGCTGGAAAAACCCAGCGCGGTGGACGTGGCCTCGTCGCCGCCGCCGGGCACCAGGGTCTGGCGCGCCACCGGCCGGCCGTCGGCGCCCAGCGTGACCAGGCTCAGCTCGCCGTCGTAGCAGCCGATGGCGACAAAGGCGCTGCTGGCCTGCGCCGTGGCCTGCGCTGTCGCCGGCGGGGCGGCGCCGGCCGCAGCCTCGGCCGACCAGGCGGCCAGCGCCGACACCGAATTGCCCTCGCCGCCGCAGGCCAGGGCCTGGGGCGGCTGGGCCGCGTCCAGCGCCAGCAGATGCAGCTTCCAGTCGTCGCCGAGCGCGACCACGCGCTCGCCGGCGCCCTGGCCCACCAGCCAGGCGCGCAGCACCGCGGCCGGGGCCTTGAGCGTGTGCGTGCGCGCCAGCGTGGCCGGATCGTGCAGCCACACCGTGGGGCCGCCGGCCAGCAGCAGGCGGCGCCGGCCCGGGCCGTAGCGGGCCTCGGCCAGCGGCGCGCCGGCCTGCACGATCTGCTCGGTCTGCGCCACCTCCAGCCCGGCCATGGCCTGGCGCAGCGCGTACTGGGCGCGGCGGTTGCTGTCGTCCTCGTCCAGCGCCTGGGCGGCCAGGCGCGCGCTATGCGCCGGGTCGACGTCCAGCGCCAGCATCGAGCGCGCGGCCAGCTCGCGCGACAGCGTCTGGCGCTGCTGGCGCGCGGCATTGAAGGCCGCCAGAAAGGACACCAGCACCACCGCCGCGGCCAGGCCGCGAAAGCCCCACAGCTGCAGCGCGGCGCGGCGCTGGGCGCGGGCCTCGGCCTGCTCGCTGTCGGCCAGGAACTGCTGGATGCCGGCCCACAGCGCCGCGCCGGCGGCGCCGCCGCTGCCGCCTGCGCCGCCCTGGCCGCCGACCAGGCCGACCCAGGCTGCATTGGGCTGGTTGACGCGGCGCCACAGCAGGGCCCGCGCCAGATCGCGGCCGCGGCGCAGCTCGCCGTTTTCGGTGGCGCGGCGGCGCACGTCCTCGAGCAGGCGCTCCAGCTCGGTGGCGGCCTCGGCCTCGGCCTGCACCCAAGCGCGCAGCGCTCGCCACAGCCGGATCAGGCTCTCGTGCGAGATGTCGATCACCGGGTCGCTGTCCAGCGCCACCTCGGGGCCGGGCAGCAGCAGGGCGGTGTCGGCGCGGCGGAAGCGCTCGACCACCTGGGTCACGCTGGCGCGGGCGCTGGCCTCGGCCGCGGCCTGGGCCGAGGCCGGCACCAGCTCGCGCAGGCCGGCCACCGCCACCAGCTGCGAAAACGGCATCGGCCGGCGCACCTCGCCGGACTGGCCGCCGCCCTTGCCGGCCATGTCGGCGACACGCTCGGTGAGTGCGCGGAACACCCGCTCCACCACGCCGCCGGGATCGCCCAGCGCACCCAGTGAGCGGCAGGCCTCGTCGGCATGGTTGGACAGCGCATCGGCGGCGGCGCCGATGGCCTCGTAGTCTTCGAGGTCGATGGGACGGCTGCCTGCGCCGACCTCGGCCCAGTGCTGCCAGGTGCGCGACAGCGCATGCTGCATCACCGGCAGGTCGTCGAAGTCGTCGGACACGTCGTTGAGCAGGCGCTGCACCAGGCGCGGCGCGATGCGTGCGCCCCGCAGCTCGATGGGCCGGACGATGGCCTCCTTGCGCTGCTCGCGCTTGAGCCGCGGCACCAGGTAGCCGCCGCGGCTGACGGCCTCGGGCAGGTCGCGGAACTCGGCGCAGGCGCCCAGGGCGTCGGAGCGCAGCGTCAGCACCACGCTCACCGGCGAGGCCGGATCGTCGGCCGCGGCCAGCAGCAGCTTGACGAAGGCCGCGGCCTCGTCCGCATCGGCCATGCGCTTGAAGCGGAAGATCTCCTCGAACTGGTCGACCACCACCAGCACCCGCGCATCGCCGGGCAGCCTGGCCGCGCGCACGGCCTCGACCAGGCCCAGTCCGCCCAGGCGCAGCGCGCCGACCAGGGCGCCGGTGCGGCGTTCCAGCGTGGCGTCGGGGTCCAGGCCTTCATCGGGCGGGGCGTCGCGGTACAGCACCGCGGCCAGCGACGCCGCCAGGTGGGCGATGGGCCGTGCGCCGGGGCGCATCACCACCGGCCGCCAGTCGGTGTCGTCCAGCGCATCGTGGCGGCGGCGCAGCTCGGCCAGCAGGCCGGCCAGCACCAGGCTGCTCTTGCCGCAGCCCGAGGCGCCCGACACCGCCACCAGCGGCACCTCGCGCAGGCGCTGCACCAGCTCGGCGATCTGCTGGCCGCGGCCGAAGAAGCGGTCGGACTCGCCGGGCTTGAAGGCCCGCAGCCCGGGGAAGGGATTGGCGGCGATCAGCGCCAGCGCCTCGGGGCTCATGGCCGGCCCTCCGCCGGCAGGCTGGCGGCAAAGCTGCGCAGCTCGGCCTCACCGCTGCTGACCTGGGCCTGCACCATGCGCGCCTTGCGCGTGGTGAAGCTGGCCTTCTCGTCGCTGGCCGCGCCGGTGGCATAAATCGCCAGGCGCTCCGGCGTCAGGTACGGGGCCAGGGCCTCCAGGTCCATCAGGTCATAGACCCAGTCCTCGCTCTGGCGGTGCCAGAACACGATGGCCTGGCTGCAGGCGCCCAGCGTGCGTGCCAGGCGCTCGGCATCCTTGGGCGTGGTGCCGGCAAACTTCAGCGGCCGGGGCTCCAGGCCCAGCTTGTCGGCCAGCAGGGCCTTCAGCGGCCCCAGGTCGGCCAGGTCGGCCTCTTCGACCAGCAGGGCCACCTCGCGCGGCTTGGGCGGCGCGGCCGGTGTCGGCCGCGGCAGCTTGTCGAACATCAGCGACTTCAGGTCCTCCAGCGGACCGGTGAGGTAGTCCACGCCCTGGTTGGCCAGGTCCTGCTCGACATAGGCGATCAGGCCGGCCTGGGCCTCGTCGGTGCGCTCGGCCGACTGGATCCAGACCAGGGGCGCGGGCCGGCCGCGCCTGGCCATCTCGGTAAAGGCCAGCTCCAGCTGCAGCCGCGAGCGCGCCGCGGCCAGCGGCTCCACCGAGGCCGTGCGGCCCAGCACATGCACGGCCAGCAGCGACTCGGCCAGGTCGCGCGTGATGCGCTCGCGGTGGTCGTCGGCATTCCACAGGTACTCGTGCTCGGGCACCACCAGAAAGCCGCGCTGGCGCAGGTCGGCGCGCAGGCGCTCGCGCTCGGGCGCCAGCTCGGGCGCGACGGTGGCGACGAAGACCTTGCCCAGGGCCTGCTTCTTCTGCGCGCCCTGCAGCGCCTCCAGCGCTTCCATCAGGTCGAACACCACGCGGCCCAGGCGCTCGTGGTAGTCGTCGTAGTCGCGCTTGGGGTCCAGCTCGCGCCAGGGCTTGGGGTCGCGCAGGAAGAACTCGTGGTGGCCGATCTCGGCCAGCTCGCGCGGCAGCTCGGCGTCGGGCTTGGGCGGGTGCTTGTAGACCGGCACCAGCTTGCGGCCGTCGCCGGCGGCCTTGACCTTGCCGAGGAAGCGGTCGAACTCCTTGCGGCATTCGTCGCTGTCGAAATAGGTGCGCGAGATCACCGCCAGGAACAGCGCCGCCGAATCGACCGCCTCGCCGATCTCGGGCCGCCAGGCGTCGCCGGCGCGCAGCTCCTGCGTGTCGCGCCAGATCGTCACGTCGCCGACCAGGTCGCGCAATGCGGCGCGCACCTGGTCGCAGAAGGTGTCGATCCAGCGGTCGGCGCTTTCGTTGCTGGCGCGCCGGTAACTGAGGAACAGGTCGTTCTTGAACTGCGGCAGATAGCCCATCACGCACCTTGTGACAGCGGTGCGGACCATTCTTGACGCTGGCGGGCGCAGTGCCGACCGCGCGCCGACTTCGATCAGGGGGTGTCCAGCTCCAGGGTTGACCCGGGGTGGATGGCACGCGCCTGGGCCAGCTCGGTGAATCCGCGCGAGCCCAGCATCTGCACGCCGCCTTGCCGCGCCCATTGCGGCAGCGGCAGGGCGGCTGCCGCCCGCAGCGCCGCGGCATCGCCGGCCTCGGCCCGCACCAGGCCCAGCCAGCCATCGCGGCCGTCGCGCTTGACGACGTACAGCGCCGCATCGGCCAGGTCCACCGTGGCTGTCCAGTCCAGCGCGCCGGGCAGGGCCGGCGCCAGCGGATAGGCGGCAAAGCCCACCGAGCAGGTCTTGTGCAGGCGCGTGCCGTCGTCGAGCACGAAGGGCTCGCGGGCGATGGCCAGGCGCGCCCGCTCGGCCAGCTCGGCGGCGCGCTCGCGCGAGGTGGCGCGGGCGGCGACCAGGAACTCCTCGCCGCCCCAGCGCACCAGGTAGTCGGCCTCTCGGAAGGCGGCCTTCAGCCGCTCGCAGACCTGCAGCAGCACGGCATCGCCGGCGGCATGGCCGTGCTGGTCGTTGACCTGCTTGAAGTGGTCGATGTCGATCAGGAAGAACACGATGTCCGGGCCATCGCCCAGTCCGCCCGGCAGCGTGGCGGCCAGCGGCGCGCCGGGCTCGCTGTGGCGGCGCAGCACCAGGGCCGCGTCGGCGGCCATGTGCTGGCTGAGGAAGCGCCGGTTGTGCAGGCCGGTCAGCGGATCGGTGAGGCTGGATGCCTCCAGCGCCGCCGACTTGCGCTGCAGCTCCTGCGACAGCGCCTGGTGCTCGGCCGTGCGCTCGCGCACCATGGCCTCCAGCAGGGCCTGGCGCCGCTCCAGCATGCGCGTGCGCAACCGCACCAGGGCCCACACCGCGGCCAGTCCCCCGGCCAGCAAGGCAGCGCGGGCCCACCAGGTCTGCCACCAGGCCGGCAGCACCTGCACCGCGATGCTCAGCACCTGCGGGCTCCAGGCGCCGACGCGGTTGCTGCCCTGCACCTGCAGCCGGTAGGCGCCGGGCGCCAGATTGCCGTAGCCGGCGACACGGAACTCGGCACCTGTGGCCACCCAGTCGGCGTCGTGGCCTTCGAGGCGGTAGCGGTAGCGGTTGCGGTCGGGCTGGGTGAAGTCCAGCGCGGCGAACTCGATGCTGAAGGCGCGCTGGCCGGGCTGCAGCACCAGGCCGGGCTGCAGCCGGGCCAGCGGTTGGCGCTCGCCGTCGATGCGCAGATCCGACACCACCACCTTGGGTTGGTGGGTCCAGGGCCGCAGCTGGGCCGGCTCGACCACCAGCACGCCGGTGCTGCCGCCAAACAGCAGCCGGCCATCGGCCAGCCGAGCATGGGCACGGAACCAGCCGGTGCCGATGTCCACGCCGTCGGCCGCGCCCAGCTCCTGCAGCCGGCCGTCGCGCGGGTCGTAGACGTTCTGGTGGCTCCAGATGCGGCCCTGCTCGTCGTCGAGCAGGTTGGCACCGAAGCTGGCGCCGTCGCCGGCCACCGGCTCGAAGCTCGCGGCCTGGCCGGTGCCGCCGACGCGCCGGTGCAGGCCGGCACTGGTGTCCACCCACAGCCGGCCCTGGCGGTCGACCAGCAGGCCCAGCACCACCGGGCTGCGCAGGCCGCCGGTCTTGCCCGTGGCCTGCGGCTGCAGCCGCAGCTCGCCGGCCGGCACGCGGAACAGTCCAGCATTGCCACCGACCCACAGGCTGCCGTCGCGGTCCTGCACCAGGGCGTTGACATTGCCGGTCAGCGGCTGACCGTCGCTGCGCACCAGGCGCTCGAAGCGGCTGCCGCCCGGCGCCAGCCGGTACACGCCGTCCTGGGTGCCGGCCCAGAGGCTGCCGTCGGCCGCGACCAGCAGGCGGCGCGTGCGGCCGGTGCCGGTGCTGTGGCGATGGCGCAGGCGGTGGTCGCTGCCAAAGGCGTAGATGCCCGAGTCGCTGCCCACCCACACTGTGCCGTCGGCGGCCTGGGTGATGGCGCCGACCAAGCCGCCGGCGAACTGCCGCGCACCGTCGCTGCCGGGCAGGATCTGCCGGCGCAGGCGCAGCTGGTCGTCAAAGACGATCAGCGCGCCGGCCGGCGTGCCGGCCCAGACCTCACCCCGGGTCGCGCCATGGCTCAGCTGGTGCAGGCTGCGCACATCGCCTTCTTCGAAGGCGCTGCCGGGCGGGCCTTCGCCACGCCGCACCCACAGGCCGGCGCTGGGGCTGTGGCGCTGCAGGCCACCGCCATAGCTGCCAACCCAGATCTGGCCCGAGGCATCGCGCAGCAGGGCCACCACGTTGTGGCCGGCCAGGCCCCAGGGTTTGTTCAGCGAGCGCTGCAGGCGCTTGTGCAGCGCGCCGGTGCCGGCATCGCGCAGGTCCAGGCCACGGTCGCGGCCGATCCAGACCTCGCGCTCGTTGGCGACGACGAAGGACGCGCTGCCGCCGGGGCCAGCGGCGATGGCACCACCGCCGCCACCGGCCTCGGCCGCCGCCGCGGCCCGCTCCAGCCAGCGGCCCTGGCCGCTGGCGGGGTCGATCAGCGCCAGGTCGCCTTCGCGCGTGCCGACCCAGAGGCGGCCGTCCGGTCCTTCGCCCAGCATCGACACCTGGCGGCCGGCCAGGGTGTCGCCACCCGCATCGGAAAACACCGGCTCGAAGCGCGGGCTGCCACGCAGCTTGCGCACCAGGCCGCGCCAGGTGCCGACCCACAGCGTGCCCTGGCGGTCGACCCGCAGCGACTGCACGCGGTCGTCGGGCAGGGCGCCGTCGGCGCGGCGGTGGTGCACAAACTGCTCGGCCCCCGGCGCCAGGCTGTGCAGGCCGCCGCCGGTGGTGCCCACCCACAGCGTGCCATCGGCCTCGCGCGCCAGCGCTCGCACCGTGCCATGGGCCAGCGCGCCGGGGCGCGAGGCATCGGGTCGGTACAGCGTCCAGCGCTGGCTGGCCAGGTCCAGCCGGGCCAGGCCTTCGCCTTCCAGACCGGCCCACAGCACGCCGCCCGGCGCCGCCAGCAACGCGCGCACAAAGCGCGTGCCGCCGCCCACCGGGCGTGCGCCCGGTGCGGCCATGGCCTCGCCGACGGGGAAGGGGCGCAGCTGGTAGCCGTCGTGCCGCACCAGGCCGACGGTGGTGCCGACCCACAGAAAGCCCTGCTCGTCCTGGGCCAGGGCGGTGACCACGCCGTCGTTGATCGAGCGGGTGTCGCCGACGCTGGCAAAACGCGGGTCGTCCAGCGCATCGCGCACCGGCAGCGGCAGGGACGTCGGCAACGCCGGCGGCGCGGGCTGGGCCAGGGCCCAGGCGCACGTCCACAACAACAGCCCACAGACAAGACGACGGATCACGCCGACACTATAGGCAGTCGCGGCGGCGGTCGACCGCTGCGGCGGCCAATACGGGGCTGTAGTGCCGGTGTCAGCTTGGCAGGTCAGCGCATTGCGTCACGCCCGCTCGGGCTCGGCGATGCGCACCACGATCTTGCCGGCCACCTGGCGAAGCTGCATGGCGCGCAGCGCCTCAACCGCCTGGTGGAATTCAAACACCGCGCCCACCGATGGCCGCAGCACGCCGGCGGCGGCCAGGTGCAGCACAGCCGCCGCATGCTCGGCCGCCTGCTGCGGGTGGCGGCGGCCGTATTCGCCGGCGCGCACGCCCAGCACTGCCAGGCCGCGGTTGAGCACACGCTGCAGCTTGAGCTGGGGTAACTGGCCGCTGGCAAAGCCCAGCACCAGGATGCGCCCGCCATAGGCCGCGCAGCGCAGCGAGGCCTCGAAGACCGCGCCGCCCACCGGATCGGCGACCACGTCGGCGCCCCGGCCGCCGGTGGCGGCCAGCACCGCGTCGGCCAGGCCCTCGTCGGCGGCCAGGCAGGTGACGTCGCGCGGCAACAACGCCGCCAGCCGCGCCGCATCGCTGGCGGTGGCGATGACCCGCGCGCCCAGGTGCCGGCCCAGCTGCACGCAGGCCTGGCCGACGCCGCCGCGGGCACCGTGCACCAGCAGGGTCTCGCCAGGCTGCAGCCGGCCGATGCGCGCCAGCGCCACCCAGGCGGTGAGGCCGGTGACAAAAAACGCCGCCGCCTCGTCCAGCGACAGCCCGGCGGGCACCGGCTGAAGCGCGCCGGCGGGGCCGACCCATTCGCTGGCCAGGCCGCCCTGCTTGGCGGTGAAGACACGCAGCGCGCCTGGCTCATGGCCGGCGGCCCGGGCCGCGGCACCGGCCTGCAGCACCTGGCCCACGCCCTCCATGCCGGGCACGAAGGGCAGCTCGGGCCGCAGGTGGTACAGGCCCTGGGTCATCAGCAGGTCGGGGAAGTTCAGCGCGCAGCGCAGCACGCGCAGCCGCACCTCGTGCTCGGCCAGTGGCTGCGAAGGCGGCGGCAGCGGCCGCCAGGCCAGGCCCGACAGATCGTCGGCCAGGCGCTCGCACAGCAGGGCCTGGCGGGCTTCAGTCATTGAACTTCGGTGCGCGCTTGGCGATGAAGGCGCGCACCGCCTCGTGGTGGTCGGCGCCCAGATGGGCCAGGGCCTGGTACGAGGCGGAGGTCTCGAGCACCGATTCCAGCGTGTTGTGCACGCCTTCGCGCAGCAGCTTCTTGGTCATGCGCAGCACGCCGCCGGGGTTGCGGGCGATGCGCGCGGCCAGCGCCCGGGCCTCGTCCTGCAGGGCCTCGGGTGCGACCACGCGGCTGACCAGGCCGCAGGCCTGGGCCTCGTCGGCGCCGATGGCATCGCCGGTGAAGGCCATCTCGGCGGCCTTGGCCGCGCCCACGGCCCGTGGCAGCAGCCAGGCGCCGCCATCGCCGGGCACGATGCCCACGCGCACAAAGCTTTCGGCAAACGTGGCGGCGCTGCTGGCGATGCGCAGATCGCACATGCAGGCCAGGTCCAGGCCGGCGCCGATGGCCGGGCCGTTGACGGCGGCGACCACCGGCACGTCCAGATGCCACAGCGCCTTGGGGATGCGCTGGATGCCGTGGCGGTACTCGTTGCGGATGGCGTCGGCGTCCTGGCCGGGCTCGGCGAAGCGCGCCATGTCCTTGACATTGCCGCCCGAGCTGAACACCGGCCCGGCGCCGGTGAGGATGACCACGCGCACGCTGCGGTCGGCGGCCACCGCGGCGCAGGCGGCGACGATTTCGTCGACCGCGCTGTTGCCGGTCAGCGCATTGCGCGTGGCCGGCTGGTTCATGGTCCAGGTGACGACGGCGCCGTCGCGGCCGATGTCGAGGAAGTGGGTCATGGCGGGGTCTCTTGAAACGGGGAATCGGTCAGCCCGCGCAGCACATCCAGCCACGGCGCTTGGCCGGCCAGCAGCGCGGCGCCCAGGCGGCGCTGCCAGAAGGCCTCGCTGCCGGCGCATTGGCGGCCGGCATGCAGGCGGCGGGTGAAGAGCTGCAGGTCGGCCTCGCGGGTGAAGCCGATGGCGCCATGGATGCCATGGGCCAGTGCGGCCACGGTCAGCACGGCCTCGCCGGCGCGGGCCTTGGCGGCGGCCACGCGCAGCGCATCGGTGGCCCCGTCCGCGCCGCCCGCGCCGCCCGCGCCGTACTGGCAGGCCAGCTGCACCGCCATGCGCGTGGCAAAGGCCTGCTCGGCCATCTGCGCCAGCTGGTGCTGGATGGCCTGGAACTGGCCGATGGCGCGGCCGAACTGGCGGCGCTGGTTGGCATGGGCCAGGCTCAGCTCGAAGGCCATGGCCAGGCTGCCGGACAGCGTGGCCGCGGCGGCCAGGGCCTGCCAGGCCAGCAGATCGTCCGGCGCGCTCAGGCGCGGCGCGGCCTGCACCACCGCGGCCGGCCACAGCAGCGTGCTCAGCAGCGGCCAGGCGCCCTGGCCGTCCCAGGTCGAGCCCTGGGCTTGATCCAGCGGCAGCAGGCGCAGATCGCCTTCGCAGCCGGCCAGCACCGCTACCGCGCCCAGGGCCTGGAACACGGCGGCGCAGCGCCAGCCGCCATCGGCCTGGGCCGCGGCGCAGCCCAGCGCGATGGCGCCATCGGGCGCGGCCAGGCCGGCGCGGGCCAGCGCGGCACGCGCCAGCAGGGTTTCGGCCAGCGGCAGCGGCAGTGCATGGCGGCCGGCCAGATCGGCCACTGCGGCCAGCGCGGCCAGGCCCAGGCCGGCGCCTCCTTGGGCTTCATCGACCAGCGCATCGGCAAAGCCGGCATTGGCGATGGCGCGCCACAGCGGCGCCACGCTGTCTCCGGCCTGCGCACAGGGCAGCGCCTCGATGGCCCGCACCGCGGCCGGCGGACAGTGGTCGGCCAGCAGGCCGGCCAGCGCTTCGCTCAGTGCGGCGATCAGGTCTTCTGTCATCTCAGTCCCAGGCCCCGGGCGATCATGCCGCGCAGGATGTCGCGGGTGCCGCCGCGCAGCGAGAAGCTGGGCGCCACTTGGCTCAGGTAGAGCAGGGTCTCGGTCAGCGCCGCGGGCAGGGCCAAGCCGGGGTCGGCGGCCTGGCGCGTGGCCAGGTCGTCGGCGATCCAGGCCGGGATGTCCTGCTCGACGCCGGTGCCCAGGTCCTTGACCAGGGCCGCCTCGACCACCGGGCTCAGGCCCTGGGCCAGGCGGCCGGTGACGGCCAGGGCCATGGCCCGCAGCGGCGCCAGCGCGGCGGCGATGCGTCCGGCCAGGCGCTGGGCGTCGGCGTCCTGCGGGCAGGCCAGGCGTGCCCAGGCCAGCCACTCGTCGGCCAGCACCAGGCTGGAATACAGGCGCTCGGGGCCGCTGCGCTCGAAGGCCAGCTCGGCCGTGACCTGGGCCCAGCCCTGGCCTTCGTCGCCGATCAGCGCCTCGGGCGCCAGGTCCACGTCGTCGAAGAACACCTCGCAGAAATGCTGGTCGCCGGCCAGGTCGGTGATCGGCCGCACGGTCACGCCGGGCAGGGACAGGTCGACGATCAGCTGCGACAGGCCGGCATGGCGATCCTCGGCGCCGCCCGAGGTGCGCACCAGGGCGATCATGTACTGGCAGTGCTGGGCATGGGTGGTCCAGACCTTCTGGCCGTTGAGCCGCCAGCGGCCGTCGGCCTGGCGCTGGGCGCGGCTGCGCACGCTGGCCAGGTCGGAGCCGCTGCCGGGCTCGCTCATGCCGATGCAGAAAAAGGCCTCGCCGCGGCAGATGCGTGGCAGGTAGAAGGCCTTTTGCGCGGCGCTGCCGTACTTGAGGATCAGCGGCCCGCTCTGGCGGTCGGCGATCCAGTGCGCGGCCACCGGCGCGCCGGCGGCCAGCAGTTCCTCGACCAGCACATAGCGCGCAAACGGGCTGCGGCCGCCGCCGCCGTACTCGGGCGGCAGGGTCAGGCCCAGCCAGCCCTGGGCGGCCAGGGCGCGGCTGAAGCCGGCATCGTGGCCGGACCAGCTGCGCGCGCGCCGGGCCGCGCCCAGGTGATCCAGCCGCCCGGCCAGAAAGCGCCGCACCGCCGGGCGCAGGGCTTCGTCCTCGGGCGGCAGCGGGGTCAGCGGCAGGGCCGTCAGCTGGGGCATGCGGCCACTGTAGGCGTGGTCGCCGTGGCGCTGCGACAAGCCGGTGACAGCGCCGACTGGCGATTACCCTGGGATCGCCGGCCGGCGCCGCGGGCCCGGTGAGGCGTGTTCTGATCGGGGCTGACAAGCTCCGGAGGAATCCAGACATGCCCCGTTTTGTGGCGCTGCTGCGCGGCGTGAACGTCGGCAAGGGTCGGCGCGTGCCGATGGCCGAGTTCAAGGCCTTGCTCGAAGGCCTGGGCCATGGCCAGGTGCAGACCCTGCTGAACAGCGGCAATGCGGTGTTTGCCAGCAGCGGCCGTTCGGCCCAGCGCCATGCCCAGGCCATTGCCGAGGCGCTGCAGCAGAGGCTGGGCCTGGAGGTGCCGGTGATCGTCAAGTCGGCGGCCGACTGGGCGGCCGTGGTGCAGGGCAATCCCATGCCGCCGCCGCTGGAAGACCACTCACGTTTTCTGGTGGCCTTTGCCGCCGACGCCGCCGGCCTGGACGGCCTGCGTCCGCTGCTGGCACTGGCCCAGGCGCCCGAGCGCCTGGCCATCACCGCCGACGCCGCTTATCTGCACTGTCCGCAAGGCCTGCTCGACAGCCCGGTCGGGGCGGCCCTGCTCGGCCGGCCGGGCCGCGCCGTGACCACGCGCAACTGGGCCACGGTGCTCAAGCTGGCGGCCATGCTGGAACCGGGCTGAGCGACGACACCGGCCATCCCGGCCAGGCCGCATTTCGTCGCATCGCGCTGGCCGCTGACGATGGACGTTTGCACCATCGGGCGATGCTGCAACAATCGATCTGCGCCGGGCTGATGGCCCTGGCGGTGCTGGTGACGGGCTGCGGTGGTGGCGGCGGCGGTGACACGGCCACCTCTCCCCCGGTGCCGCCGGCCGAGGCGGCCTTGCCCGGCCTGGCCCTGGTCAAGCTGCGTGCGCAGGGCGACACGCAATGGGTGGCGCTGTCCGAGCGCGTGCGCGCGCTGCAGGAGCTGAGCACGCCCGACCGCGTGCTGCTGCTGTCGCGCCCGGCGCCGGCCCAGCCCCTGACGGTGGCAGCGCCGGCGGGCTGGGCGATGGTCGACATGGACGTGCATCCATCGGGTCAGCTGAGCGTGGTGCTGGCCCAGGCCGATGCCCTGCGCCTGCTGCGCCTGGCCGCGGATGGCCAGGTGCTGGCCGACCAGGCCTTTGACGATCCGGGCTGGCGCGACGATCCCTTCCTGGGCGATGCCGACCTGGTGCGCGGCGCCTTGCTGATGCCGCGGGTGACGCTGGATGCGGTGCGCCTGGCCGCCCAGGGCGAGCAGGCCGTGCTGGCCCTGCGCAGCGGCCGGGCCGCCGTGGTGGCCCATGGGCTGCGCTGGCAGGGCGGCGCCTATGCCCGCAGCTGGCGCACGCTGGTCGAGCCCGGCGTCTACATCGGCGCGCGGCGCACCACCAGCGGCAGCTTCGATCCTTTTGGCAGCCTGGACAACCCCTGGCAGCTGCGCCTGGACGTGGCCGACGATGGCCGCGTGGCGCTGGCCGTCGGCCTGGGCCATACCGAGCTGGCCCAGGGCCACCAGCAGCACTTTGGCGAGCCCACCGCCGGCGCCGGCGAAGACGGCGCCTTGCTCACGCGCCTGGCCGCCGATGGACGCCGCCTGGGCACGACCCTGGTGGCCACCGGCATGCGCAACGAGCTGCACGGCCTGCGCTGGCAGGGCACTGGCCTCGTGCTGATCGGCCGCGTGCGCCCCGGCATCCGCGCCGATGGCGGCAGCTGGGACGGCTGGCTGGCCTGGGTCGATGCGGCCAGCGGTGCCTTGCAACAGCAGCAGACGCTGGACGTGGACCGCAGCGACCAGCTGTTCGACGCCATCCGCCTGGCCGACGGCCGCTGGCTGCTGGCCGGCAGCACCGGCTACTGGCAGAACCCGACCGGCGCCAGCATCTCGGAAGAGGCGCAGCCACTATTGGCCCTGCTGCCGGCGCCGGGCCAGGCCGTGCAGCGCCTGGCCCTGCAGGCCGCGCCGCGGCACAACCAGGCCCGCGCGCTGCTGGCCCAGGCTGGCGGTGCCTGGGTGGCCGGCATGGCCAACGGGCCCGGCACGCACAGCGCCGACGCCGATCCGGCCCTGCTGGTGGCCGACGGCTTTGCGCGCCGCGTGGTCCTGCCCTGACCGATCGGCCCGGGCTGCGCTCAGATGCCGCCGCTGACCCGCTCGGCGATGGCCAGGCCCATCTCGGTGGTGCTGGCCGCGCCGCCCAGGTCGCGGGTGCGCAGCTCGGGGCCGGCCACCAGCACCGCCTCGATGGCGCGAAGCAGGCAGTCGTGCGCCGCGCGCTCGCCCAGGAAGTCCAGCATCATCGCCGCGCTCCAGACCATGGCCACCGGGTTGGCGATGTTCTGGCCGTAGATGTCGGGCGCGCTGCCGTGCACCGGCTCGAACAGGCTGGGGAACTTGCGCTCGGGGTTGAGGTTGGCACTCGGCGCGATGCCGATGGTGCCGGTGCAGGCCGGGCCCAGGTCGCTCAAGATGTCGCCGAACAGGTTGGTGGCAGCGACAACGTCAAAGCGCTGCGGCTGCAGCACGAAGCGGGCGCTGAGGATGTCGATGTGCTGCTTGTCCCAGCTGACATCGCTGTACTGCGCCGCCACCTCGGCCGCGCGCTCGTCCCACCAGGGCATGCTGACCGCGATGCCATTGCTCTTGGTGGCCACGGTGACGTGCTTGCGCGCGCGCTGGCGCGCCAGCTCGAAGGCGTACTTCAGCAGGCGCTCGCTGCCAATGCGGGTGAACACGTTTTCCTGCACCACGAACTCGCGCTCGGTGCCCGGGAACATCACGCCGCCCAGCGAGGTGTACTCGCCCTCGGTGTTCTCGCGCACGATCAGCATGTCGATGTCGCCGGGCTTCTTGTTGGCCAGCGGGCAGGGCACGCCGGGCATCAGCTTGGCCGGACGCAGGTTGATGTACTGGTCAAACTCGCGGCGGAACTTCAGCAGGCTGCCCCACAGCGACACGTGGTCGGGCACGGTGGCCGGCCAGCCCACGGCGCCGAACAGCAGCGCATCCATCGGCAGCAGCTGGGCCTTCCAGTCGTCCGGCATCATCTGGCCGTGGGCAGCGTAGTAGTCGCAGCTGGCCCAGGCAATCTCGGTCAGCTCCAGCTTCAGGTCAAAGCGCTGGGCCACGGCCTTCAGCGCGCGAAGGCCCTCGGGCGTCACTTCCTTGCCGATGCCGTCGCCGGGAATCACGGCGATCTTGTGCGTCTTGCTCATGCGGGGGTCTCCTGGTCGGTGGGCGGATTGGGGTTGGCGGTCATTGTCGTCATTCACGGATGGGCATCAATGGCGCATCGGTGCATTCGTCATGCACGATTCGTGCATGATGACGGCCATGCCGACCCAGCCCGCCGACGATACGCCGCTGCCCTCGGGCCTGCCGGCCCACGAGGACCTGCGCGTGTTCACCGTGGTGGCGCGGCGCGCCAGCTTCAGCGCCGCGGCGCAGGAGCTGGGCGTGTCGCCGGCCTACGTCACCAAGCGCATCCGGCTGCTGGAGCAGGCCCTGGGCACGCCGCTGCTGCTGCGCACCACGCGGCGTGTCAGCGTCACCGAGGCCGGCGAGCGCGTCTACCGCCATGCCCAGCAGGTGCTGGACGAGCTGGACCTGCTGGTGCAGGCCGTGGGCCAGGCGCGCGAGCTGCCGCGTGGCCTGCTGCGCGTGTGCAGCAGCTTCGGCTTCGGCCGGCGCGTGGTGGCGCCGGCGCTGTCGGCCCTGGCCGAGGCCCATCCGGCACTGGCCGTGCGCTTCGAGGTGCTGGACCGCCTGGTGGACCCGGCCGCCGAGGGCTACGACCTGGACGTGCGCGTGGGCGACGACATCGCGCCCCACCTGATCGCCCACCGGCTGATGGACAACCACCGCGTGCTGTGCGCCGCGCCGGCCTATCTGGCGCGTGCCGGCGGCGCGCCGCGCAGCCCGCAAGACCTGGCCCAGCATGCCTGCCTGGTGATCAAGGAGCGCGACCACCCGTTCGGCGTGTGGCGGCTGCAAGGCCCGGGCGGTGCCTCGGCCACCGCCAAGGTGACCGGGCCGCTGTCCACCAACCACGGCGAGGTCGGCGTGCAGTGGGCGCTGGACGGCCGCGGCATCGTGCTGCGCAGCGTCTGGGACGTGGGCGACGCCCTGCGCGACGGCCGGCTGCAGCAGGTGCTGCCGGGCTGGCACCAGGCCGCCAGCGTGTGGGCGGTGACGCCACAACGGCTGGCCGAATCGGCCAAGGTGAGGGTGGCGGTGGGGTTCTTGAGGGGGTGGCTGGGGAGGGCGGGAGACGGCAATCCCCCCACCGTCGCTTAAGCTTCACGGCCCCTCGATACCCTCCCGTCCCATGCGCTTCGAAGGCACCCTGACCGACTGGAACGATCAACGCGGTTTTGGCCGCATCGAATCGACCCAGGGCGGCGAACCCATCTTTGTGCACATCTCCGCCTGGCCGCGTGATGCGGCGCGGCCCCGTCTGCAGCAGCCGGTGTCGTTCGAGGTGGAGGTCGGTCCCAAGGGCAAGCGGGCGGTGCGTGTGCAGGCGCTGGTGCCACGCCGGGCCTCGCCTGTATCCGACGCAGGCCGTGCCGGAGAGCGCAGGCCAGGCGGCCGGGCCCAGTGGGGCGGCGCCACGCTGTTCGCGATCCCGGCGTTCTTGCTGCTGTTTGTGGTCGTCGCGGTGCTGTGGCGGCCTCCGGCCTGGGTGCCTGGTGCCTATGTGGTGCTCAGCCTGGCCAGCTTTGTCGCCTATGCCGCCGACAAGTCGGCGGCCACGCGCGGCGCCTGGCGCACGTCCGAGAACAACCTGCACCTGCTGGCCCTGGCCGGTGGCTGGCCGGGCGCCTTGCTGGCGCAGCAGTGGCTGCGCCACAAGTCCACCAAGGCCGCGTTCCGCCAGGTGTTCTGGGTCACCGTCGCCTTGAATGTGGTGGCGCTGCCGGTGCTGGCCTGGTGGCTGGATCGGGCACGCTAGGGCCGGCCTGGGGGCCGGTCTTGTCGATCCCGCGCCGGCCCGTTCGTCGTGGTGCGACAGCGGCACGATGCCCGCGGTTCATCCTTCCACGCCAAGCCACACAGGAGCGCACATGCCGGATGACGACCAGCCGAAGACGAAAGGACCTGCCTCGTACTTTCCGTCCATCGAGAAGACCTACGGCCAGCCGATTGCGCACTGGATGGCGCTGCTGGCCCAGGCCGGTGCGATGAAGCACATGGAACTGGTGGCCCTGCTGAAAACCCGGCACGGCCTGGGCCACGGCCATGCCAATGCGCTGGTGGCCGCGTTCCTGGCCGGGCCACCGGCGCGCTGACGGCAGGTTGACAGGCGCGCAGCGCCACCAGACCCGACGATAGAATGCGCGCCGGGCTGCCAGGACGCCCCTCTCGCGAAAGCGCAAGCACCTGCCATCGCAAGCCCTGCTTGCATACCCTCCGTGGCCCGCGGCGAGATCGGCCACCCGACATCGGAGCTGGTATGCCTGTCTCTCTTTCGCGCCCTGGGCGCGACCCTTCCTGCCCCTCCACCGAGATCGTGCTGCGCGAGGCCCGGCGCCTGCACCGCGCGGCCACCTCGGATTCGCCGGCCGCCGCGCTGCCGGTGCTGCGGCGCCTGCTGGCGGCCCGGGCGGTGCCGGCCTGCAGCCTGCCCAGCCTGTTCAACCTCCGGGCCACGGTGCAGCGCAAGCATGTGCTGCGCACGCTGGCCGTCGAAGCCGGTTTCGACAGCTGGGAGTCCTACAGCCGCGCGCTGCCGCGCATCGACGCCGCGCCCCTGCAACAGGCCTTCGAGGCCGGGCGCGATGTGTCGCAGCTGCGGCGCTGGTTTGCCAGCCAGGCACTGGCCACGCAGTACGCGGCCGAGCGTGGTGGCCAGGTCGTGCCCATGGGCAGCCAGGCCGTGGTGCTGGGCGCTGCCGAGGCCGCGGCCTCGCAGGCCGAGACCGGTGGGGGCCAGCGATGAACGAGGCCTTGTTCTCCGCGGCCAGCCTGGCGGCGATGGTTGGCTGGCTGGGCCTGGCCCTGGCGGCCCTGGCGCCGCCGGGCCGGTGGCGCGTGGCCCTGCTGGCCTTTGGCGGCCGCGTCGTGCCAGTGGCGCTGTGCGCGGCCTATGCCGGCCTGCTGGTGTGGCACTGGGGCTCGGCGCCGGGCGGCGGCTTCTCCAGCCTGGCGGCGGTGATGGCGCTGTTCTCGGTGCCCGGCAAGATGCTGGGCGGCTGGCTGCACTTCCTGGCCTTCGACCTGCTGGTGGGCCACTGGCTGGTGGCCGCGGTGCTGGCCAGTGGCCGCTCGCGCTGGGTGCTGCTGCCGGTGCTGCCGGCCACCTTCCTCTATGGGCCCTTGGGCCTGCTGCTGTACCTGCCGTGGCGCTGGGCGGGCGGCACTGAGCGGGCGGGCCCGGTGAGTCTCGGCGGCGCATGACGCGCGCGCGGGTGGCTTTCGCGCCTATGCTTCAGGCATGCAAGCCATTCCCACCCTGCAGGTCGACAATCACCGCGTCATCGTCACCAAGTGGACCTTCGCGCCCGGCGCTGAAACCGGTGACCACGTCCACGGCCACGACTACGTGGTGGTGCCGCTCACCAACGGCAAGCTGCGCCTGGTCGAGCCCGGCGGCGTGCGCGATGTCGAGCTGACCGTCGGCGCCTCGTATGCCCGGCTCACCGGCGTGGCGCACAACGTCATCAACATCAACGACCACGAGTTCGCGTTCGTGGAGATCGAGCTGAAGTAGGCGCCTCAGTACGGCCTGCTCAGTACGGCCCGCTCAGTACGGCCCGCTGCCCGCCGGCGCCGCCACCGGTCCATTGCCCAGCCCGAAATCGCGTGCCAGCTTGCGCGTGGCACCGGCCAGCAGGCTGGTGTCGATGCCCACGGCCACGAAGCGCGCGCCGATCTCCAGGTAGTGGCGGGCTGCGGCGGTGTCGCTGGTCAGCGTGCCGGCGGCCTTGCCGGCCCGGGTGATGCGGCGGATGGCCTCGTCGATGGTCGCCTGCACCTCGGGGTGGCCGGGGTTGCCGCGGTGGCCCATCGAGGCCGCCAGGTCGGCCGGGCCGATGAACACGCCGTCCACGCCGTCGGTGGCGCAGATGGCCTCCAGGTTGGCGATGGCGGTGGTGGTCTCGGCCTGCACCAGCAGGCAGACCTCGTCGTTGGCCTCGTTCAGGTAATTGCTGCGCAGGCCCCATTGCGACACCCGGGCCACGGCCGAGCCGACGCCGCGCACGCCCAGCGGCGGATAGCGCATGGCGCGGGCCATCGTGGCGGCCTGCTCGGCGGTGTCCACCATCGGCACCAGCACGGTCTTGGCGCCGATGTCCAGCACCTGCTTGATCAGCGCGGTATCGCCCTGCACCACGCGCACCACCGGATGGCTGGCATAGGCGGCGGCGGCCTGCAGCGCCGGCAGCATGCTGCGCACGTCGTTGGGCGCATGCTCGCCGTCGATCAGCATCCACTGGAAGCCGGCGGTGGCGCACAGCTCGGTGGCATAGGGGTCGGCCAGCGACAGCCACAGGCCGATCTGTTGCTCGCCGCGGCTGATGGCGGCCTTGAAGGGATTGCTCATGGGGTCTCCTCGGGCGGTGTGCCGCCCATGGTACGGGCTGGCCTCAGCGCAGCCGGGCCGGCCGGGTCTGCGTCACTGCAAGCCGCCCTGGCAGACGTACTTGATGTGCTGGTAGTCGTCCAGCCCGTGCACCGAGCCCTCGCGGCCATAGCCCGAGTGCTTGACGCCGCCAAAGGGCGCGGCCTCGGCGGCCAGCGCGCCTTCGTTGATGCCGACGATGCCGGCCTCCAGCGCCGCGGCCACGCGGTGGATGCGCTTGACGCCCTGGCTGTAGAAATAGGCCGCCAGGCCATAGGGCGTGGCATTGGCCTGGGCGATGACCTCGGCCTCGTCGCTGAAGCGGCTGACCGGCACCACCGGGCCGAAGGTTTCTTCGCAGGCGCAGTCCATCTGCGGCGTGGCGTCCACCAGCACCGTGGGTGCGTAGTAGTGGGCGCTGGCCAGGCCGGGGCCCTGCAGGCGCTGGCCGCCCACCACCACGCGCGCGCCCTTGGCCACCGCGTCGTGCACATGGCGCTCGATCTTGTCGACGGCGCGGGCATTGATCATCGGGCCGATCTGCGAGGCCGGGTCGCTGGCCGGGCCGACCTTCAGCGAACCCACGCGGGCCGCCAGCTTGTCAACAAAGGCGTCATGCACGGCCGCATGCACATAGACGCGGTTGGGGCAGACGCAGGTCTGGCCGCCGTTGCGGAACTTGGCGGCCATCAGGCCCTCGACCGCCGCGTCCAGGTCGGCATCGTCGAAGACGATGAAGGGCGCATTGCCGCCCAGCTCCAGGCTCAGCTTCTTCAGCGTGGCGGCCGATTCGCGGGCCAGGTGCTGGCCCACCGGCGTGCTGCCGGTGAAGCTGATCTTGCGCACGCGCTCGTCGGCCAGCCAGGCGTCGACCACGGCCGGCGTGGCGCTGCGCGAGGCGTTGACGATGTTCAGCACGCCGGCGGGCAGGCCGGCCTCGGCGGCCAGGGCCACCAGGGCCAGCGCGGTGAGCGGCGTGTCCTCGGCCGGCTTGGCCACCACGGTGCAGCCGGCGGCCAGGGCCGGGGCGATCTTGCGCGCGATCATCGCGGCCGGAAAGTTCCAGGGCGTGATCACCGCCACCACGCCCACCGGCTCGCGCAGGGCCAGCATCTGCCGGCCGGCCACCGGCGACGGGATCACCTCGCCGTTGTCGCGCGTGGCCTGCTCGGCAAACCACTGCACATAGCTGGCGGCGTACTGCAGCTCGCCACGGCCCTCGGCCAGCGGCTTGCCCTGCTCCAGGCTGATCAGCGCGCCCAGGTCGCTGGCATGGACCTGCATCAAATCGTGCCAGCGGCGCAGCACGGCGGCGCGCGCCTTGGCCGGCGTGGCCCGCCAGGCGGCAAAGGCGGCCTGGGCGGCATCGGCGGCGGCGCGCGCGTCGGCGGCGGCGCCATCGGGCACTTCGGCGATCAGCGAGCCATCGGCCGGGTTGGTGACGGCCAGGCGCTGGCCTTCGCGGCCGTCGCGGTTGTCCACCCATTCACCACCGATGAAGTGGCGGCTGCGGATCAGGTCGGTGCGGTTCAGGGTCAGGCTCATGGGGTGGGTCAGGAAACGATGCCGAGGTGCCAGGGCACGAACTCGTGGTCGCCCAGGCCCAGCAGCTCGCTCTTGGTGGGCTCGCCGCTGGCGGTGCGCAGGATGTGCTCGAAGATGCGCTGGCCCATCTGCTGGATGTCCAGCTCGCCGTCGATGACCAGGCCGCAGTTGATGTCCATGTCCTCGTTCAGGCGCGTGAACATGGGCGTGTTGCTGGCCAGCTTGATCGTCGGCGCCGGCTTGCTGCCGAACATGCTGCCGCGGCCGGTGGTGAAGCAGATCAGGTTGGCGCCGCTGGCGATCTGGCCGGTGGTGGCCACCGGGTCGTAGCCGGGCGAATCCATGAACACGAAGCCGCGCTGCGTGATCGGCTCGGCATAGCGGTAGACCTCCATCAGCGGCGTGGTGCCGCCCTTCATCGCCGAGCCCAGGCTTTTCTCGAAGATGTTGGCCAGGCCGCCGGCCTGGTTGCCGGCGCCGACCACGCCGTTGAACTGGGCGTTGTGGCCGCGCGTGTACTCGGCCCACCAGGCCAGGCGGTCCAGCAGCTTCTGGCCCACCTGAGGGCTGATGGCGCGGCGCGTGAGCATGAACTCCACGCCGTGGATCTCGGGCGTCTCGCTGAGGATGGCGGTGCCGCCATGGCGCACCAAGAGGTCCATCGCCGCGCCCAGGGCCGGGTTGGCGCCGATGCCGGAAAAGCCATCCGAGCCGCCGCACTCCAGGCCGATCTTCAGGTGCTCGGCGCCGCAGGGCACGCGCTGCACGTCGTTGGCCGCCGGCAGCATGGCCGCTATGGCCTGGATCATCGCGGCCACCGTGGCGCGGGTGCCGCCGCTGTCCTGCATCACGAAGGGGCGGATCTGCGGCTGGTCGGCCAGGCCTTGGCTCGCGATCAGCTCGGCCACCTGGTTGCGCTCGCAGCCCAGGCCGACGATCAGCGCGCCGGCCACATTGGCATGCGTGGCATAGCCTGCGATGGTGCGGCGCAGCAGGTCGAAGTGCTCGCTGGGGCTGGACATGCCGCAGCCGCTGGTCTGGGCAAAGGCCACCACGCCGTCCACGTTGGGATAGGCCGCCAGGCGCTCGGGCGTGAAATGGGCCGCGGCCTTGTGGATGGCGGTGGCCGAGCAGTTGACGGTGCTGATCAGCGCGATGAAGTTGCGCGTGCCGACGCGGCCGTCGTGGCGCACATAACCCATGAACTGCGCGCGCTGATCCGCGGGCACAAAGTCCACCGGCTTCACGTCCAGGCCGAAGCCGGGGTCGCGGTAGTCATCCAGAACCTGTGGATCGAGGGCCAGGTTGTGGCCGTGCACATGCTCGCCGGCGGCGATGTCGCGCGTGGCCGCGCCGATGACCACGTTGTACTTGGTCACGCGCTCGCCGGCGGCGATGGCGCGGGCGGCGATCTTGTGCCCGGCCGGCACCTGGGCCTTGAGCTTGAGCCCGAACTCGGGCAGCTCCTGGCCCAGCGCCAGCGGGCGGCGCACGACCAGCACATTGTCGGCCGGGTGCAGGCGGATCAGCGGCGACATGGTTCAGCCCTTGGCCATCAGCTCGCGCAGCTTCAGGCGTTCGATCAGCTGGGTTTCGCGCTTGTAGGTGGCGGCGATGTACTGCGCATAGTCGGGGCCGTCCAGGTACATCGGCGGGGCGTCGATCTTGTCGCAGGTGGCCAGGAAGTCGGCGCTGGCGGCGGCGGCCTTGAAGGCCTCGCGCAGGCGCTTTTCCACCGCTGCGTCCAGGCCCTTGGGCGCGCCGATGCCGTTGGGTGCATCCACCACCACGTCGTAGCCCGAGTCCTTCAGCGTCGGCACCTCGGGAAAATCCACCGTGCGCTTGGCGCCCCAGGTGGCCAAGAGGCGCAGCTTGCCGGCCTTGACGTGCGGGGCCCAGCTGCTGCTGTCGGCCAGCGCGTCGATCTGGCCGCCCAGCAGGTCCTGCAGGGCCGGCGCGCCGCCCTTGTAGGGGATGTGGTTGAACTGCGCGCCGGCGGCCAGCGCAAACTCTTCCATGCCCACATGGGTGGCGCCGCCGATGCCGGCCGAGCCATAGGTGATCTTGCCCGGCGCCGCCTTGGCCGCGGCCACCAGGTCCTTCAGCGTCTTGTAGGGGCTGTCGCTGCGCACGGCGATGCCAAAGGTCTGGCCCGAGACGCGGGCGATGTAGCTCAGGTCCTTCAGCGGATCGACCTGCACCGTGCCCAGCTGGGCAAAGCGGGTCACCGAGATCGGCACCTGGCCGATGGTGTAGCCATCGGGCCGGGCCGAGGCCAGCGCGCGCAGGCCCAGCATGCCGGAGGCTCCGGCGCGGTTTTCCACCACCAGGGTCTGGCCCAGGTTCTTGGCCGCGGCGCTGCACAGCGCGCGCATGATGGCATCGGCCGTGCCGCCGGCCGGCCAGGGGCAGATGAAGGTGATGGGCTTCTCGGGGTAGACCGAGGCGCGGGCGAGGCCCGGCAGGGCCAGGCCGGCAACGGTGGTGCCGGCGGTGGCGATGAACTGGCGGCGGGTGGCGTGGGTCATGCCTGTCTCCTGGGGGGATGCCTGGGGGCGAGGACCGAGGATCGACGGGCCCTCTGTCTCTGTGCGTGGCGCGCATCTTGGCCGCGCCTATCATGGCCGTCCAATGAAGAAGTGGACTGGCTAGTTTCCAGTTTTGACATGAAGCCAAGCACCCCCGCGGCCGAGCGCGTGCTGCGCAGCAACCTCAAGCTCAAGCACCTGCAGCTGCTGGTGGCGCTGGACCAGTTCCGCCACCTGGGCCGGGCCTCCGAATACCTGTCGCTGACCCAGCCGGCCGTCAGCAAGACCCTGGCCGAGGTGGAGCGGCTGTTCGACGTGCCGCTGTTCCTGCGCTCCACCCGCGGCACCGAGCCCACCGACTATGGCCGCAGCGTGGTGCGCTTTGCGCGCTCGGTGCTGGCCGACTTCGACCGCACGCGCGAGGAGCTGGCCGCGGTGGCCAGCGGTGCCGCCGGCCGCGTGGCGGTGGGCGCGATGGTGGTGGCCACGCCGGTGCTGCTGGCCCAGGCGCTGGACCGGCTGAAGCTGCGCTCGGCGCAGACCACGGTGATGGTGGAAGAAGGCGACCTGACCCGGTTGCTACCGCGGCTGCGCCTGGGCGAGCTGGACCTGTTTGTCGGCCGGCTGGAGCCGGGCTATGCCGCGCCCGACCTGGAAACCGAGGCGCTGTACGACGAGGGCATGGCCATCGTCTGCGGCCCCGGCCATGCGCTGGCCGGCAGTGCCCAGGTGGACTGGGCGGCCCTGGCCGGCCAGCCCTGGGTGATGCCGCCGCCCTGGGCCTCGTCGCGCATCAAGCTGCACCAGATGTTCTACCGCCACGGCCTGCTGCCGCCGGTGGATGTGATCGAGACGGCCTCGTTCCTGGTCACGCTGACGGCGTTGCGCGAGCGGGGCGCCATCGGCTTCTGGGCCAGCTCGGTGGCCCGTCACTATGCAGCGCAGGGCCTGGTGCAGGTGCTGCCGCTGATCGTGCCCATCGAGCTGCCGCCGGTGGGCCTGATCACCGTGCGCGGCCGGCTGCGCACGCCACCGGTGGAGCAGCTGCTGGACGATCTGCGCGCGGTGGGCGCCACGCTCAGCGCGGCAGCACAAAGGTCGACTTCTCGTGCACCGGGCGCGCCGCGTCGCCATCGCCGGCCAGGCGCGTGATCGTGAAGCGCATGGCATGGGCGCCCGGCGCCAGCCCGGCCGCTGCGGCCGGCGGCAGGCGCAGGGCCAGGGTGACCCAGCGGGCTTCGGCCGGCGCCAGCGTCAGGGCCACCGGCTGGGCCAGGTGCAGTCCAGCCAGACCGTCGACCGTGACCGCATAGCGCTGCGCCCGCTCGGTGGCATTCATCAGCTGCAGGCGGTAGACGTTCTCGATCTCGCCATCGTCCACCTGGCGGGCCAGGGCCGCGCGGTCGCGCACCAGGTCGGCCTTGAACGGTGCGCGCGTGGCCAGGCTCCAGCCCACGGCCGTGGCAATGGCCAGCAGCACCGCGGCATAGACCAGCACCCGCGGCCGCAGCACGCGGCGCAGCACCTGGGCCTGGCTCCAGCCCTGGGCCAGGCCGTTCTGCGTGGCATAGCGCACCAGGCCGCGGGCATAGCCCAGCTTGTCCATCACGCCGTCGCACACATCCACGCAGGCCGCGCAGCCGATGCACTCGTACTGCAGGCCGCGGCGGATGTCGATGCCGGTGGGGCAGACCTGCACGCACAGGCCGCAGTCGACGCAGGCGCCCAGGCCCAGCGCCGCCGGGTCGGCCTTCTTGCTGCGCGAGCCCCGCGGCTCGCCGCGGGCCGCGTCGTAGCTGATGATCAGCGTGTCCTTGTCGAACATCGCGCTCTGGAAGCGCGCATAGGGGCACATGTACTTGCAGACCTGCTCGCGCAGGAAACCCGCATTGCCGTAGGTGGCCAGGCCGTAGAACGGAATCCAGAACAACTCCCACGGCCCCAGGCCGCCGGCCAGCACCGCCTGGCCCAGGCTGCGGATGGGCGTGAAGTAGCCGACGAAGCTGAAGCCGGTCCACAGCGCGATGGCAGCCCAGGCGCCATGCTTGGCGACGCGCCGGCCCAGCTTGGCCGCGCTCCAAGGCCCGGCATCGAGCTTGATGCGCGCGGCGCGGTCGCCCTCGATGCGCCGCTCCACCCACAGGAAGATCTCGGTGTAGACCGTCTGCGGGCAGGCATAGCCGCACCACAGCCGGCCGGCCACGGCGGTGAACAAGAACAGCGCATAGGCCGACAGCAGCAGCAGCGCCGTCAGGTAGATGAAGTCCTGCGGATACAGCAGCAGCGGCCCGATGTAGAAGCGCCGCGCGCCCAGGTCGAACAGCACGGCCTGGCGGCCGTTCCACTGCAGCCAGGGCGTCAGGTAGAAGGCCAGCTGGGTCAGCCAGACCAGGGCCCAGCGCCATTGCGTGAAGCGGCCGCTGACCGAGCGTGGATGGATGCGCTGCTGCGGCGCATACAGCGAGACCACCTGCACCGCCGGATCCGTGCTGCGGTTGGGGCCGGGGCCGGGGCCGGGGCCGTCGATGGCGGGCAGGGTGGTGGCGGTGTCAGGCGGCATCGTCGTCTCCGATCAGCAGCCGCTGCTCACCCAGATAGCGGTGCGGCGGGATCTCCAGATTGGTCGGCGCTGGCTTGTTCTTGAACACGCGGCCGGCGAAGTCGAAGGTCGAGCCATGGCAGGGGCAGAAGAAGCCGCCGGCCCAGCCCTCGCCGACGCCGGGATGGGCGCCACCGGCGGCCACCGCCGTCGGCGAGCAGCCCAGGTGGGTGCAGATGCCCACGGCCACCAGCAGGTCCGGCCGCAGCGAGCGCGTGGCATTGCGTGCGGCCTCGGGCTGCTCGCTGCGCCGCGACTGCGGATCGGCCAGCTGGCCGTCCAGCGCCGCCAGGCCGGCCAGCTGCTGCGGCGTGCGGCGCATCAGCCACACCGGCTTGCCGCGCCATTCCACGGTCTTCATCGCGCCGGGCGTCAGGTCGGACACATCCACCTCCACCGCCGCGCCCAGGGCGCGGGCGCGCTCGCTGGGCGCCAGGCTGCCGGCCAGCGGCAGGGCCGTGGCCAGCGCGGCCACGCCGCCGGCGGCGCCGCTGGCCAGCAGCCAGGCGCGGCGTTCGGGGTCATGGTGCAGGGGCAGGGCTGCGGCGGAGGGCAGGGCGGTCATCGTGGGCTCGGGTGGGTCTGTGTACCCTGACCGGTATCAAGACCCGTGCCAGCCGGGCGCGGCGCCGGCGCCACCGGAAAAGCCCCGGCGCGATAGTCACTTGGCGCCGGCGAAGCGGGCCTTGCGGGCGGCCGGCCGGCCTCCGGATCTGCCAGGGTCTGCCAGACGTGGCGCATTTCTTGGCAATACCTGCCGGAGATGGCAGGATGCCGCATGACCGATCCATCGCAGGTCCTGCCGCCGCCCGAGCTGGTGGCCTATCTGGAAGGCCTGCCCGAGCCGCACATCCTGTTCGACCGCGGCTACCGCATTGCCGCGGCCAATGCCGCCTACCGCCGGCAGTTTGGCGAGTCCGGTGACGGCAGCCAGCTGCTGGGCCGGCGCTGCCACGAGGTCTCGCACCACATCGCCGTGCCCTGCGACCAGGCCGGCGAGCGCTGCCCGATGGCCGCGGCCCTGGCCAGCGGCCAGCGCGAGCGTGTGCTGCACCTGCACCACACGCCCCAGGGCGAGGCCTATGTGGACATCGAGCTGGTGCCGCTGGCCGGGCCGGCGCCGGGCGAAGCGCCGCGCTGGTTCATCGAGAAGATGCAGCCGCTGCGCGTGGCCCAGGGCCAGCCGGCGGCGGCCGGGCTGATCGGCCGCTCGCCGGCCTTCCGGGCCCTGCTGGGCCTGGTGGCGCGGGTGGCGCCGTCGCAGGCCAGCGTGCTGCTGCTGGGCGAGTCGGGTACCGGCAAGGAGCTGCTGGCCCGCGCGGTGCACGAGGCCAGTCCACGCGCCGGGCGGCCGCTGGTGGTGGTGGACTGCGCCAGCCTGCCCGAGAGCCTGTTCGAGAGCGAGCTGTTCGGCCACGAGCGCGGCGCCTTCACCGGGGCCCATGCCGCCCATGCCGGCCTGGTGGCGGCGGCCGATGGCGGCACGCTGTTCCTGGACGAGGTCGGCGACATCCCGCTGAGCATGCAGGTCAAGCTGCTGCGCCTGCTGGAAACCGGCACCTGGCGCCGCGTCGGCAGCACCGAGCTGCGCCATGCCGACCTGCGCTGGGTGGCCGCCACCCACCGCGACCTGCCGGCGATGGTGGCCGAGGGCCGCTTCCGCGAAGACCTGTTCCACCGCCTGGCCAGCTTTCCGATCCGCGTGCCGGCGCTGCGCGAGCGGCGCGAGGACATCGCGCTGCTGGCCGCCGCCCTGCTGGCGCGGCTGGCGCCGCAGCGCCAGGTGCTGCTGGCGCCGGCGGCGCTGGCGCGGCTGCAGGGCCATGGCTTTGCCGGCAATGTGCGCGAGCTGCGCAATGTGCTGGAGCGGGCGCTGCTGCTGGGCGATGGCAACCGCATCGGCGCCGAGCTGATCGAGCAGGCCCTGGCCCTGGGCCGGTTCGACCCGGCGCCAGGGGCCGTGGCAGCGACCGCCGGAACATCCGCCGGACCGCCCGCCAGCGGACTGCGCGACCTGGAGCAGCAGGCCGGTCACCAGGCCCTGCTGGCCGCCATCGCCGCCCATCCGGAAGGCCGCCAGGCCCAGGCCCAGGCCCTGGGCATCAGCCTGCGCACCCTGCACCGGCGCCTGCGCGAACTGCCGGCCCCGCCGTCCCGGGGATGACGCGGTGGCGTGCGGCCAGCCCGCACAATGCCGCCATGCCCCAACACCCCGACCGCAGCATTGCGCTGCAAGGCGCCTCCAATTTCCGCGACCTGGGCGGTTATGCCGGCCTGGATGGCCGGCCCGTGCGCTGGCGCCGCATCTTCCGCTCCGACCACCTCGGCGAGATCACGCCCACCGACCAGCAGCGACTGGCGGCCCTGGGCCTGACGCGCACGTTTGACTTCCGCGGCGAGAACGAGCGCGCCGCCGCGCCTTGCCAGCTCGACGGCGTGACCCGCCACGCGCTGAGCATCGAGCCCTCGGTGGTGCAGCGCCTGCAGACGCTGGAGGCCGCCGGCCAGGCCCTCACCGCCGAGCTGGTGACCGGGCTGATGGAAGACCTGTACCGCGGCCTGGTGCGGCAGCATGCGCAGCGATTTGCCAGCCTGTTCCGCCACCTGCTGCTGGACGATCCCCTGCACCAGGGCCCGCTGGTCTTTCACTGCACCGCCGGCAAGGACCGCACCGGCGTGGCCGCGGCGCTGATCCTGCTGGCCCTGGGCGTGCCGCGCGAGGTGGTCGAGGCCGACTACCTGCTGACCAACCAGCTCTACCAGCGGCCGGCCCTGCATGCCAGCGTGCTGCCCGAGGAGGTGCTGGCCGTGCTGTGGAAGGTGCAGCCGCGCTTTCTGGCTGCGGCGCTGCAGGTCATCGACGGCGAGGCCGGCGGCCTGGACCGCTACCTGGCCGAGCGCCTGGGCGTGGGCCCGGCCGAACGCGCCGCTCTGCATTCGCGTTATCTGGAAGCCTGAGGCCCCCGCCGCCACCCCTGCCATGAGCCTGCCCACCGCCACCCCCGCCAGCCAGGGCCTGGACGCTGCGCGCCTGGCGCGCATCGACCGCGTCCTGGACCAGAAGTACCTCCAGACCGGCCTCTTGCCCGGCGCCCAGCTGATGGTGGCGCGCCATGGCAAGCTGGTGCACCACAGCGTGCTGGGCCAGGCCCGGCTGGCCAGCGACAGTGCGCCGGCCCGGCCCTGGACCGACGACACGGTGGTGCGCATCTATTCGATGACCAAGCCCATCACCAGCCTGGCCTTCATGATGCTGGTGGAGGAGGGCAAGGTGGCGCTGGACGATCCGGTGCAGCGCTTCATCCCGTCGTGGCGGCAGCTGGGCGTCTATGTTTCCGGCGTGCTGGGCGCCTTCCAGACCCGGCCGATGGACGCGCCGGTGCGCATGCTGGACCTGCTGCGCCACACCGCCGGCCTGAGCTACGGCTTCCAGCTGCGCAGCAATGTCGACGCTGCCTACCGCAAGGCGCGGCTGGAGCCGTTTGAGCAGGCCGGCACGCTGCAGCATTTTGTCGATGCGCTGGCCACGGTGCCGCTGGAGTTTTCGCCGGGCACGGCCTGGAACTATTCGGTGGCCACCGATGTGCTGGGCCATCTGGTCGAGGTCATCTCCGGCCAGCCGCTGGCCGAGTTTTTCCAGCAGCGCATCCTGGGGCCGCTGGGCATGGTGGACACGGCCTTCCAGGTCGACGAGTCGCGGCGCTCACGTTTTGCCGGCTGCTACCAGCGCAGCGCCGATGGTGCCAGCCTGGTGCCCGTGCCCGGGCGCAGCTTCCTGGAGCCGCCCAGCGCGCCCTCGGGCGGCGGCGGCCTGGTCGGCACCGCCGCCGACTACCTGCGCTTTTGCGAGATGCTGCGCCGCGGTGGCGAGCTGGACGGCCAGCGCCTGATCGGCCCCAAGACGCTGGCGCTGATGCGCATGAACCACCTGCCCGGCGGCGCCGACCTGGCCGATATCTCGGTGTCGATGTTCAGCGAGGCCACTTACCGCGGCGTCGGCTTCGGCCTGGGCTTTGCCGTCACCACCGACGTGGCGCGCACCGGCATCGCCGGCTCGCCGGGCGAATACTGGTGGGGCGGTGCCGCCTCCACCGCCTTCTGGGTCGATCCGGTGGAGCAGCTGTGCGTGGTCTTCCTGACCCAGTACATGCCCAGCAGCCAGTACCCGATACGCCGCGAGTTGCGCACGCTGATCAATGCGGCGGTGATGGACAGCCTGGCGGGCTGATCCCCAAGGGTTTTCCCAGGTCAGCGGCCGCGTCGTCAGTCATATGATGACTGACAAGTTACGGCCCACCTCCGGAGATCCCATGAACAAACGACATCTGATGGCCGCCGCCCTGGCGGCGCTGTGCGCCACCGCCGCACCCGCGGTGCAGGCCCAGGACTGGCCCAGCAAGCCCATCCGCATCGTCGTGCCCTATCCGCCCGGCGGCTCGTCGGACATCATCGCCCGCGCCATCCAGCAGCCGCTGCAGGAGGCGCTGAAGCAGACCGTGATCGTCGAGAACAAGCCCGGCGCCAACGGCAACACCGGCACCGATGCGGTGGCCAAGAGCAACGACGGCCACACCCTGCTGCTGTGCGACGTGGGCGCGCTGGCCATCACCGCCTCGGTCTACAAGCAGCTGCCCTTCGATCCCAGCCGCGACCTGCGCGGGGTCACCATGCTGGCCTATTCGCCGCACCTGCTGGTGGTGCATCCGTCGGTGCCGGCCAGCAACCTGGCCGAGCTGGTGGCGCTGTCCAAGAAGGAGAAGCTCAACTTCGCCGTCACCGCCATCGGCAGTGCGCCGCACATGGCCGGCGTGGCGGTGGAAAAGGCCACCGGCGCCAAGTGGGAGTACATCCCGTACAAGGGCGGTGCCCAGGCCATCGGCGATACCGTGGCCGGCCAGACCCAGGTGCTGATGAACGGCATGCTGGCCACGCTGCCCCAGGTGCAGAGCGGCAAGCTCAAGGTGCTGGGCGTGTCCAAGGCCACGCGCATGCCGCTGCTGGGCCAGGTGCCGACCATCGCCGAGCAGGGCGTCAAGGGTTTCGAATCGGGCACCTGGCAGGGCCTGCTGGTGCCGGCCAGCATGCCCGCGGCCCAGGTGCAGAAGCTGTCGGCCGAGCTGATCCGCATCATCCGCTCGCCGGCCGTGCGCGAGCGCCTGGTGGCCCAGGGCGCCGAGGTGTCGACCTCGTCGCCGGCCGAGTTTTCGCGCTGGTTCGAGCGCGAGCGCAAGCAGTGGGCCGGCACCGTGGCCCAGTCGGGCGTCAAGCTCGATTGAGCCCAAGTTGTCTGACGACTTCGCGTAGCATCGCGTGATGAGCACCTTCACCCTGACCGAATCCACCCCCGCCCAGATCGATGCCGCGGTGGCCGCCGCCGCGGCCGCGGCCGATGCCTGGGGCGCCAGCAGCGCCGACACCCGCGCGGCCCTGCTCAACGGCCTGGCCGATGCGCTGGCCGGCGCCCGCGAGACCCTGGTGCCGCTGGCCGATGCCGAAACCTCGCTGGGCCCGGTGCGGCTGAACGGCGAGCTGGACCGCACGGTGTTCCAGCTGCGGCGCTTTGCCGGCCTGGCGGCCAGCGCCTTTGCGTTCACCGACGATCCGGCCGTGGCCGGCGCGCCGCCGGCCGGCCATCCGGCGCTGGCCCGGGTGGCGGTGCCGCTGGGCCCGGTGGCGATGTTCTCGGCCAGCAACTTCCCGTTCGCGTTTTCGGTGCTGGGCGGCGACACCGCCTCGGCCCTGGCCGCCGGCTGCCCGGTGGTGGTGAAAAGCCATCCCGGCCATGCGCAGCTGTCGCGTGCCGTGGTGGCGCTGGCGCAGCAGGTGGTGGCGGCCCAGGGCCTGCCGGCCGGCGTGTTCGGCGCCGTCGAGGGCGCATCGGTCGAGGTCGGCGTGGCCCTGGTGCAGCATCCGGACATCGCCGCCGTGGCCTTCACCGGCTCGTTCCAGGGTGGCGCGGCGCTCAACCGTGTGGCGCAGAACCGGCCGCGGCCGATCCCGTTCTACGGCGAGCTGGGCTCGGTCAATCCGGTGCTGGCGCTGGCGCCGGCGCTGGCGTCCAAGGCCGCCGAGCTGGCCAGCACGCTGGCCGGCTCCATCACGCTGGGCTGCGGCCAGTTCTGCACCAGCCCGGGCCTGGTGCTGCTGCCGGACGCGCCGGGCCGCGAGGCCTTTGTCGAGGCCCTGGTGGCCGCGCTGGCCGCGCAGAACCCGCATGCCATGCTCACCGCCGGCATGCGCCGCAACTTCGACGCTGGCGTGGCCCGCGTGCAGGCGGCGCCGGCCGGCGCGGTGCAGGTGCTGCTGCAAAGTGCCGCCGCCGAGGCGCCGACGAATGCCGCGCCGCGGCCCTTCCTGGCCATCACCGATGCGGCGGCCGTGATCGCCCACCCGGCCCTGCACGAGGAGGTGTTCGGCCCGGCCTGCCTGCTGGTGCGCGTGGCCTCGGCCGACGAGGCGGTGGCGGTGCTGCGTGCCATCGGCGGCAGCCTCACGGTCACCGTCTGGGGCGGCGACGAGGACACGGCCGACACCCGCCGCCTGGTGCGCGCGGCGATGCAGATCGCCGGCCGCGTGCTGTTTGCCGGCGTGCCCACCGGCGTGGCCGTCAGTGCCGGCCAGCAGCATGGCGGGCCCTGGCCGGCGTCCACCGCGCCAGCCACCACCTCGGTGGGCGATGCGGCGCTGCAGCGCTTTCTGCGTCCGGTGGCGCTGCAGGATGCGCCGGCCTGGCTGCTGGCGCAGCAGGGCCGGCCGGTCTGATCCAGCGCGGCTCAGCCGGCTGACGGCGGCGGCGCGGCCGGCCGCGTCAGCGCCACCACCACCGGGCCGAGCATGGCCTTGACCTCGGCCAGCGCGGCGGCCCGGGCCGGGGCCGAGCGCTCATCGGCCGCACCGGGCTGCAGCAGCCGCTCCAGCCGTTCGGCCGCCGCGCCCAGCGCATCGGCGCCGACGGTGCGGGCAATCGACTTCAGGTCGTGCACCAGCGCCAGGCGGCGCTCGGCATCGGCGCTGTCGTGGTCGTCGACCCAATGCGCCATGAACACCGCCGAATGGGCCAGCACGCGCTGGTGCAGCGCGGCATCGCCGCCCAGGCGGGCCAGTGCCAGCGCCGGGTCGAGCACCGCGGTCGCCGGTGCCGGCGCCGCGGACGTGGGCTGCGCCGCGAGCGCTGCTGCCATGGTGGTGTGTGTGCCGGTGCCGGCCGGCGCCGGCAGCAGCCGGGCGATGACGTCCAGCAGCTGGGCGCGCGAGCAGGGCTTGCCCAGGTGCAGGTCGCAGCCGGCCTCGCGGCTGCGCTGCACGTCCTCGGGCAGGGCATTGGCGGTCAGCGCCACCACCGGCGTGCGGGGCCGGCCGGTCTGGGCCTCCCAGCGCCGCAGTTCGCGCGTAGCCTGCAGGCCATCCATGCCGGGCATCTGCAGGTCCATGAACACCAGGTCGTAGCGCCGTTCGCGGGCCATCTGCAGCGCCAGCAGGCCGTTGGCGGCCACGTCGATGGCCAGGCCCTGGCCGTCGAGCAGGCCGGTGAAGACATAGACGTTGACCTCGTTGTCCTCGGCCAGCAGCAGCCGCACGCCGGTGGGTGACACGGTGGGTGCCGCGGTTTGTGCCGCGGCTGGTGCCGGCATCGGCTGCGGCATCACTGGTGCATCGGTCGGCAGCTCGGCCGGTGGCAGCGGCAGGCTCAGCGTGAAGCGGCTGCCCTGGCCGGGCTGGCTGCTGACGCGGATGTCGCCGCCCATCTGCCGCGCCATCGCCCGGCAGATGGCCAGGCCCAGCCCGGTGCCGCCGTACTGGCGGCTGCTGCCGTCGCTGGCCTGCACAAAGGGCTCGAAGATGGCTTCCAGCTTGCTGGCCGCAATGCCGATGCCGGTGTCGCTGACCTCGAAGTCCAGCAGGTCGGGCGCGCCGTCGCCGGATGCCGGTCGCGGCGTCACGCGCAGCGCCACCCGTCCTTGCTCGGTGAACTTGATCGCATTGCCGATCAGATTGGTCAGCGCTTGGCGCAGCCGGCCGGCATCGACCAGCACCGCCTCGGCCACGTCGTCGGCAATGTCCAGCTCCAGCTGCAGGCCTTTTTGCGCGGCGCGGGCCTGCAGCAGCTCGACCAGCTGCTGCAGCAGCGGCCGCAGTGCGCAGGGCGCGGGCTGCAGCTGCAGCATGCCGGCCTCGACGCGCGACAGGTCCAGCAGCTCGTCGATCAGCGTGGCCAGCGTCTGCCCGGCCTGCTGCAGCAGCCCCACCTGGCGGCGCTGCAGCGGCTGCAGCGGCGCCGCCGCCAGCAGCTCGGCCACGCCCAGCAGCGCATTCAGCGGCGTGCGCATCTCATGGCTGACATTGGCCAGCAGCGCCGACTTGGCGGCGCTGGCGGCCTCGGCGGCAATGCGCTGGCGGTCCAGCTGCGCCTGCAGCTGCTGCGCGCGCCGGTGCAGCCACAGCCCGCAGAGCAGGGCGCTGACCACCAGCATGGCCAGCGGCGCGGCCAGCGGCAGGTCGATGCCAGCGCCGCTGCCGTTGTGCGGTTTACCGAGCAGGTGGCCGTGGACATTGCCATGAAGGGCGACGGCCAGGCCCAGCACCGCCAGCAGCACCGCCAGATGCGCGGCCAGCTGCAGGCCCAGCTGCGTGGCCAGCCGCGGCCACCGCCGCCAGCACAGGGCCAGGCCGGGCAGCAGGGCCAGCAGCATGGACGCGGCCTCCAGCGCCGGCGGCGGCGACCTCAGCCACAGCCCGTCGCGCAGCGCGCCATAGGCCAGGGCCAGGGCCTCGGCGCCCGGGCGCTGGCCATGCACCGTCATCACGCGGTCGACCAGCACCGCGCTGCTGCCGATGAACACCACGCGGCCCTCGACCTGGTGGCGCAGCGCCGCCGCAGCGTCGGCCGCCCGGGCATCGGCCCCGCCCAGCGCCGCGTGCCACAGCTCGGCAAACGGCAGCACCGGCAGCCGCGCGCCGCAGCAGGGCCAGCGCAGCGGCAGCCGGCCCTGCTCGTCCACCGGCCAGGGTGTGGTGGCCAGCGAGCCTGGCGGCTGCAGCGCCCGCCACAGCGCCAGCGGCATGGCCGGCAGGCGCAGCTCGCCGGCCTGGTGCCACAGCTGCAGCCGGCGCAGCCGGCCATCGCCATCCAGCGGCAGCGTCACCATGCCCAGCGCCGGCAGCCGCGCCTCGGGCCACAGCGTGCTGCTGGGGGCCAGCAGGCCGGTCCAGTCCAGCCGCGTCGGTTCGTCCGGCGCCGCCGCGGCCGGCGCCAGGCCTGCGGCGGCCAGCAGCACCGGCGCGCCGGGCCGCGCCAGGCTGCGTGCCAGCGCCGCATCGCCCGGGCGCGCATCGGCCAGCAGCACATCCAGCACCACCGCACGGGCCCCGGCCTGGCGCAGCGCATCGATGGCCAGCGCATGCACATCGCGGGCAAACGGCCAGGGGCCCAGTTCGGGCTGCAGCTGCTTCAGCGAGGCATCGTCGATGTCCACCAGAAGGAGGCCGGCGGGCGCCTCGCGTGGCGCCCACAGCCGCTGCAGCAGATCGCTGGCCGGTTGCGACAGCGTGGCGCGCCAGGGCAGCAGGGCCAGGCCCAGCAACAGCACGGCGATGGGGATGGCCAGCGGCCCGACCCGCGCCATCCAGGCCGTGTCCCGGCCTTGGGCACCGGGCGCGGCCGGGTCCATCAGAACAGCAGCAGCAGCGGCAGCGCGAGCAGCCACCACGGCCAGCGGCGCGCCACCTCCACCTGCTGGCTGCTGCCCCAGGGGCCGGCACGGCCGTCGGCGCCGACGCTGAGCACACGCACGTGGTAGACGCCCGGCTCGGCATCACGCAGTAGCCAGCCGGGCTGGTCGAGTTGCTGATCGACCAGGGGCGGGTTGAAGTCGGCACTGCGCGCCAGCTGCAGCCGGTAGCGTGTGCCCGGCGGACCGGCCGACCACGCCAGCTGCAGGCCGTCGGCGCTGCTCTGCGGCGGCTGCTGCTGCGGCGGGTTGGGCGGCGGTGGTGGGGGTGGCGGCGGTGGCAGGCGGGTGTAGCGCTGTGCATCGCCCCAGGGGCCCTGGTCCGGCCGGCCCTGGACCTGGCGCACGCTGGCCAGACGCCAGTACAGCGGGCCCAGCGGCACATCGAGCTCGACCTCGGTGTCGCTCAGGTCGTCGCGGTCCAGCAGCAGCTGCTCGAAGCGGGCATCGCTGGCCAGCTGCAGCCGGTAGTGCTGGGCCGCCGGATGGCGGGCCCAGGCAAAGCGCAGCCTGGGCGCGGTGCCGGAGGCATCGGCCGCCGGCGCCAGCAGGATGGGCGGCTCGGGCCTGGCCTTCAGCTCGAAACCGGCCTGGCTGTCCAGGCCTTCCAGGCCCTGCGCGCCGATGGCACGCAGGCGCAGCTGGTAGCGGCCATCGGCCAGGTCGTCGGTCCAGCGCGCCCGCGGCTCATCGAAGCGGCCCTCGGCCACCAGCCGTCCGGGCGCATCGGCCTCGAACAGCTGGGCGCGGTAGGCGCTGGCGCCGGGCTGGGGCGGCCAGCTCAGCTCCAGCGGCAGGCGCTCGAGCCGGACCGGCAGGCCCTGCAGCGACGGCGCCGCCGGCAGCGGCAGCGGCGCCGAGACACCGCTGCGCGTGGCCAGCGCCCCCTGGCCAGCGGCGATGATCTGCGGGCCGGCGGCGACCCGTCCGCTGAGCACCTCGACGCGCACCAGTTCGGCGCTGCTGGTGCTGCGGAATTCGGTGCCGCGCACGCCCAGATTGACCAGCGGCGTGCGGATCTCGAAGCGCCGCGACGGCAGGGGGGCGGCTGGCGTGGCTGACGATGCGGCTGCAGATGCGCGGACCGCGGGCGGCACCCGCGTCTCGGCATGGCCGCTGCCCAGGTGCAGGCGGATGTCGCGTCGCTCGGTGTTGCCGGCGCGGTGGCTGCGTTCCACCGCCAGCCGGCTGTCGGCGCGCAGCAGCAGCTGCGAGCCATCGGCAAAGCGCAGCACGGCCGCCGCGCCCGGCCCTGTGGCGACCTGGTCGCCCAGGTTCAGCCGGTCGCCGCCGGCCAGCGGCTGGGCCGGCCCGCTGCCGCCACGCTGCACCGTGACCTCGCCGCGCGCATAGGCCACTTCCACCGCCTCGGGCTGCGACAGCAGCATGGCATGCGGAATCAGCAGCAGGCTGCCGGGCTGCAGCCGGCGCGGATTGGCTATGCGGTTGAGCCGCTGCAGCACACGCCAGTCGGCATCGGCCTGGACGACGCGGCCGCGCAGGCCGATCAGGGTGTCGCCGGGCTCGATGCGGTGCTCATACGGCGGCTCGACGGCGGTGCCGGCGGCGCCGACGGCCGTGGCCGCTGCGGACAACATCAGCAGCACTGCGGTCGGAGCGGCGCGGGTGGACATCGACAACCTGTCGGCAGCGGCGCGGTGCAGCGCCATGGCCGGGCATGGTAGCCGACGCCCCGCCGGCCGCCATTGGTGCCAACGGCATAGGCCGGCGGACGGCGGGCAGGCGCTTCAACCCGGCGGTGGATGCTGCGCCGCCGCCAGCGCGACCACGCCCTGGTCCACCAGCGCGGCAATGTCGGCCTGGCCATAGCCCAGCTCGGCCAGCAGCGCCGCGCTGTCGGCGCCGAGCGCCGGCGGGCCCTGGCGCAGCGGCAGGCGCCGGCCGTCCAGCGTGATCGGCAGCAGCGCGGCGCGGCTGTGCAGCTCGCGGCCGGCGCTGCTGGCATCGGCCGGCACGGTGACCGGCGCCAGCCCGCCGGTGGCGGCCAGGTGCGGATCGTCGAACAGCTGCTCGGGCCGGGTGATCGGCGCATACGGCAGGCCGATGCGCTCGAAGCGCTGCGCCAGCTCATCGGCGGCAAAGCCGGCCAGGCGCTCGCGCAGCAGCGGCATCAGCCAGTCGCGCGCGCGCACCCGGTGGTTGTTGCTGCGCAGCCGCGCATCATCGCGCCAGTCGGCAAAGCCGAACTCGTCGCACAGCAGGGCCCACTGGGTGTCGCTGACGGCGGCCAGGAAGATCTGCGCGCCGTCCTGGACCGTGAACACGTCGTACACGCCCCAGGCGCTGATGCGGCTGGGCATGGGCGCGGCGGGTCGGCCGGTGACGGCGAACTGCATCATGTGCTGGGCCACCAGCAGCACATTGTTTTCGAACAGCGCGCTGTGCACCGGCCGGCCGCGGCCATCGCCGATCTGCGCATCATCGCGCTGGCGCAGCGCGGCCAGCACGCCGATGGCGCCGAACAGGCCGCCCATGATGTCGTTGATGCTGGTGCCGGCGCGCAGCGGCCGGCCCTCGGGCCCGGTCATGTAGGCCAGACCGCCCATCATCTGCACCACCTCGTCCAGCGCCGTGCGGTGGGCATAGGGCCCGGGCAGAAAGCCCTTGTGCGAGACCTGGATCAGCCGCGGGTTCAGCCGCGTCAGCACGTCGGGCCCGAAGCCCAGGCGCTCGACCGTGCCGTCCTTGAAGTTCTCGCTGAACACGTCGGCGCCGGCCAGCAGCCTGAGCACGATCTCGCGGCCGCGCGGCTGCTTCAGGTCCAGCGCCAGGCTCCTCTTGTTGCGGTTGAACTGGGCAAAGAAGCCGGCGCCCGAGCCCAGCAGGCGGCGGGTGTTGTCGCCCTCCAGCGGCTCGACCTTGATGACCTCGGCGCCCAGGTCGGCCAGCACCATGCCGCAGGTCGGGCCCATCACCATGTGGGTGAACTCGACCACGCGGATGCCGGCCAGCGGCAGGGCGGTGGGCTCGGTGGTGCTCATTGGCAAGCCTCCATGCCAGCGTCCAGCGGCGCCGCATCGGGCAATCGACCGTCGGCATAGACAAAGCCCTTGGGCAGGCCGGCCGGCAGCAGCATGCCGTGCAGCGGCTCGCCGGGCAGGCCTTGCCGCAGCACCTGGCGCGCAGCGGCCAGGCGGTGCAGATCGACGCCGGTGGCCAGGCCCATGGCCTCGAACATATAGACCAGGTCCTCGGTGACCACATTGCCCGAGGCGCCCGGCGCATAGGGGCAGCCGCCCAGGCCGGCCTGCGAGGCATCAAAGGTGGTCACGCCGGCCTCCCAGGCGGCCAGCGCATTGGCCAGGCCCAGGCCGCGGGTGTTGTGCAGATGGGCGGCGCCGGCGCGTGGGCCCAGCTCGGCGCGCAGCCGCGTGAACAGCCGCCGCACCTGGGCCGGGTGGGCCATGCCGGTGGTGTCGGACAGGCCCACGCGGTCGGCGCCGGCCTCGGCCGCGGCCAGCGCCAAGCGCATCACCTCGTCTTCATCGACCGGCCCCTGCAGCGTGCAGCCGAAGGCGGTGGACAGGCCGACCTCCAGCCCGGTGTGCGGCGCGCGCTCGGCCCGCAGTGCGGCGATGTCGTGCAGCGACTCCAGCACCTGGGCGCGGCTGCGGCGCAGATTGGCCATCGAATGCGCCTCGCTGGCCGACAGCGGCAGGCTCATTACCTGCACGCCGGCGTCCAGCGCCGCCTCGGCGCCGCGGCGGTTGGGCACCAGGGCGGTGACCGCCAGGCCGGGCAGGGTGAGTGCATGCCGCACCACCTGGGCGGTGTCGGCCAGCTGCGGCAGCAGGGCGGCCGGCACGAAGGAGCCGACCTCGATCTCGCGCAGGCCGGCCGCATGCAGGGCCGTGATCCAGGCGCACTTGTGCTGCAGCGACAGCGTGCGCGCCACGCTTTGCAGGCCGTCGCGCGGACCGACCTCGCTGATCTGGATCGGCTGGATCGGCTGGATCGGGGGCATGGGGATTGACGGTGCTTGCATGTTCTGTAAGATAGAACTATGTTCTTAAAAACAGAACGAATGCTAGCCGCCCGCGCCGGCTGGCGTCAAACCCATGCCGCGCAAACCCGCCCGCAGCTCGCTGGCCGATGAGCAGGCCGCGCCGGGTGGCGCGGCCGCGGTCGACCGCGCGCTGAGCCTGCTGGCGGCCTTTCGCCCCGGCGACGGGCCGCTGGGCCTGGCCGAGCTGGCCTCGCGCACACGGCTGTACAAGAGCACGGTGCTGCGCCTGCTGGCCTCGCTGGTGCATGCCCAGTTCCTGTGCCGCGGCGCCGATGGGCGCTTCAGCCCCGGCCCGGCGGCAGCGCGCCTGCATGCGGCCTATCTGGCCTCGTTTTCGCTGGAGGCGGCGCTGCTGCCGCTGCTGCAGGACCTGGTGGCGCAGACGGCCGAAAGTGCCGCCTTCCATGTGCGCCAGGGCGATCAGCGCCTGTGCCTGTTGCGCGTGGATTCGCCGCAGTTGCTGCGCGATCATGTGCGCGCCGGCGATTTGCTGCCGCTGCAGCGGGGTGCGGGTGGCCGCGTGCTGCTGGCCTTTGGCGAGCCGGCAGCCCATCCCGGCCCGCCCTACGAGCAGATCCGCCGCGATGGCGTGGCCGTGCTCACCGACGACCGCGTGGTCGGCCTGACCGGCATCTCCGCACCAGTCTGGGGCGCCGATGGCCGCCTGGCCGGTGCCCTGACGCTGACCCTGCCCGAGTCGCGCATGCGGCCGGGCTTTGTCGGCGCGGTGGTCGAGGCGGCCGCCCGGGCCACGCAGCGCCTGGCCGGACCTGTCGCGGCCGGTGCAACCCCTACCGCCACTTGATATGGCGCATTTCCACCCCCCTATTCGAGGGGGTCATCCCGGGAACCAGCGGGTTAGTGGATACAAACGCCACACTCAAGCGTGACAGTTGGGTGCTTCCGCTCGCCCTTGTTGTCTTGTTGTGGCCTTGTAAGCCCATGAAAGAGGAGATTCCACGTGTTCGAGAAGTTGGTGCCCGTCAACAAGGTTCGTCACGCGCAAAAGCGCATCAAGCAGATCCAGGGTTTCGGCTTTGCGGCCAATTTCCACATCGCCTCGGTGATGGTGCATGAGTTCGCCCGCGCCGCTGCCATCTACCCGGTGGTGTTCCTGGAAGACAAGTCGCAGGACGCCTTCCGCCCGGTGGCCCTGCTGGGCCTGGATGCCGGCGAGAACCTGTTCGTCGATGCTGACGGCAAGTGGCAGGCCTCGTATGTGCCGGCCATCATCCGCCGCTATCCGTTTGCGCTGGCCGGTGCCGGCCAGGAAGGCCAGTTCACGGTCTGCATCGACGAGGGCAGCGCCCTGCTGTCCGACACCGAGGGCGTGCCGCTGTTCGACGAGAAGGGCGAGCCCACCGAGGCCATCGAGAACGTCAAGCGCTACCTGGGCGAGCTGCAGCAGATGGACGCCTTCACCAAGGCCTTCTGCGCCTGGCTGGCCGAGCACAACCTGTTCATCCCGCTGAACATGCGCGTGCGCCAGGCCGAGCAGGTGAAGAACATCACCGGCTGCTACGTCATCAACGAAGAGCGGCTGAACAACCTGTCCAACGAGCGCTTCCTGGAACTGCGCGACAAGCGCTACCTGCCGGCGGCCTATGCCCACCTGATGTCGCTGGCCCAGATCGAGCGCCTGATGACGCTGAAGCAGGAGCGCAGCACGGCCCAGGCCAAGGCGGCCTGACGCTCGCCGTCGCTGCCGCCCGCTCTTTCAAAACACCTCGCCACAGCAGCCCAGACCCGTGCGCCAACATCGCAGCCGTCCCGCCCAGCCCCGCAGTTCGGCCCTGCTGCGTCGCCTGATGCGCTCGGCCTTCCAGGTCGAGACCCTGGAGCCGCGCATCCTGCTGTCGGCCGATCCGGCCGGCGCGGCGGCGCAGATGCTGGCGCCGCGCGATGCGGACGAGCTGCGGCTGAGCCAGCAGCAGGTGGATGCGCTGCAGCTGGACGCGCTGTCGCAGGCCACGGCCGGTCTGGCGACGGTGCAGCAAGGCGGTGCCGGGACAGCGCCGGGCTCGGGAGGGTCTTCGGCATTTGCAGTCGACCAGGGCGGCGCTGCCGCCCTTTCGTCTGTTCTGGACGGCATGCTGTCGGTGCAGGCCCTGGCGTCCGACGACGATCTGCTGCTGGAGCTGGACCCCGGCCTGGCCCTGCACCTGGATGCGGGCCGCTTCGACACCGCCGCCCTGGTCGGCCAGGGCGCGGCCGCCGGCGCGCTGTGGGTGGATGCCGGCGCCACGCTGGCCGGCAGCGGTGCCCTGGGCGGCCCGGTGCACACCGAGGGCACGCTGGCGCCGGGTTATTCGCCCGGCCGCATCGAGTTCAACAGCGGCCTGAGCCTGGCCGCCAACTCGGTGACGCAGATCGAGCTGGGCGGCCTGACGCCCGGCAGCGGCCACGACCAGCTGGCCGTCACCGGCGGCGCCACGCTCAGCGGCAAGCTCGAGGTCACGCTGTTTGGCGGTTATGTGCCCCAGGTCGGCGACAGCTTCGACTTCCTGACGTTTGACACCGTCAGCGGCGGCTTCAACGCCGCCAGCGGCCTGGTCGACGTGGCCAATGGCCTGATCTACAAGCTGCAGCAGACCAGCAACTCGCTGCGCCTGGTGGTGCACCGCCTGGACACGGCCACCGCCTCGCTGGCCCAGTCGCTGAACGGCAACGCCACCATCAACAGCCATGCGCTGGCCGACGACGACGTGGTCGGCATGGCCATGAATGCGCAGTACTTTGCGCCCCAGATGGCCGTGGGCGCCAGCTTTGCGGTCAGCGGCTCGCTGTCGATCGAGGGCGCGCTGAGCCTGTCGGGCACCGTGTCGCTGGGCTACCAGCTGGGCGTGAGCCTGGGCGCGCAGACGGTGGATGGCTGGCAGGCCGCCATCGTCGACGGCAGCGGCCGGCTGGGCCCGAGCAATGGCCCGGCGCTGACCATCGGCGATGCCGATGCCGCCATCCTGTACCTGGACAGCAGCACCAGCACCGACGGCTGGCTGTGGGCCCAGGGCAACCTCAGCGGCCTGTCGCTGGCCGGTGCCAGCGGCATCGGCCTGACGGCCGGCAGCCTGGCGCTGGATGTGGCGCTGGGCCTGGGCGCCGGCAACGACACGCTGATCGACCTGAGCAGCGGCCCGCTGTCGCTGCGCGAGTTCACGGTCGCCGGCCAGACCTGGCGCTTCGACGGCGCCGATGGCGCCGAGCGTGTGGCCGTGGCCGGCAGCGCCACGCTGACCCTGCCGGGCAGCATCAGCCTGTCGGGCTCGCTGGGCCTGGAGTCCGCGACCGATGGCCTGCTGATTGCCGGCAGCAGCCTGCAGGCGCGCATGAGCGCCGGCAGCGTCACGCTGGGCCTGGACAACGGCAGCTTCGGCCTGTTTTTGCCCACGGCTGCAACGGGTTATGCGCTGGAGGCCAGCGGTGCGCTGTTCCTCAGCGGCGGCAGCTTCGCCAGCGTCAGCGCCAGCAGTGCCTCGCTGCGCCTGAACACCACCGGCGCCACCCAGGCCGCGCGCACGCTGGAAGTCGGCGACTTCAGCTTCAGCTTTGCCGAGAGCACGCCGGCGGCCTCGCCGGTGGTGGCCATCGTCGGCCTGAGTGCCAGCCTGGGCGACGGCTTCCGCCTGAGTGGCAACTTCTCGTTCGAGAAGGACGCGTCCACCGGCGACCTGGAAGTGCTGGCCAGCTCGGCCAGCGTGCTGCTGAAGGCCGGCGACCACCATGCCGGCGTGTCCGGCGCGCGCGTGGCCCTGGTGCTGCGCGCCAACGGCAGCGGCACGCTGCTGGAAGCCAGCGGCGCGCTGGATGCGGCCCTCGGCAGCGACCTGAGCGTGGCCGCCGACCAGGTGACGGTGCGCTGGAACTCCAGCGTCGCCAATGTCAGCGGCAACACCATCGAGGTCGCCGGCACCAGCCACACCTTTGGCCTGCTGGAAGCCGGCCGCCAGGAAGTGGCGCTGGACAATGCGCGCGTCGCGGCCGGCGACTTCTTCCGCGTGCAGGGCGACCTGGCCTTTGTGCGCAGCAGCGCCACCGTCAAGCTGGCTGCCGACACCGCCGGCACCGCGGTCAACGAGGCCAGCGACGGCCTGCTGGTCGATCTGCTGACCCTGGGCGGCGCCGGCCTGGCAGCCACCGCCGGCATCGTCGACGGCCCGACGCTGGAGCTGGCGGGCGTGCAGTTCGGCGTGGCGCTGATGAGCGCGCGCGATACCCCCAGCCGCAAGTGGACCAGCGTCGTCGCCAACGCCGACGAGGCCGAGCTGAGCGGCATTCCCGATGTCACGCTGGCCGGTGAAGACCTGGCCGTGCGGCTGAACAGCGCATCGGCGGCTGGCGATGCGGTGGTCAGCTATTCAGCCGGCGCCACGGTGCTGGCCGTGCCCACCGGCAGTGCTGGCAGCATCACGCTGGACATGGCCGGCAGCGACGGCGAATACGTCGAGGCCAGCGGCACGCTGGACCTGTCGGTCGGCGGCTTTGTGCAGCTCAGCGGCGAGCTGGCGGTGCGCAAGAGCGCGGCCACGGTGACGCTGGCGCCGGTGGGCGGCGCGGCGGCCGAACAGGTGGCGGTGCAGCTGCTGACCATCGGCGGCGCCGGCCTGAATGCCTTTGCCGGCGTCAACGGCGGCACGGACGACGAGATCGGCCTGCGCCTGGGCGGCGTGAGCTTTGGCCTGGCCCTGGCCAGCGAACTGCCCGACGCCGATCCGGCGACCACGGCACGCAGCTGGACCACGCTGCAGGCCACCGCCGGCAGCGTGTCGGTGGTGGGCATGCCGCAGGGCCTGACCGTCGAGGCCTCGGGCATCGAGGTCATGGTCAACCAGGCCGGTGGCCTGGCGACCACGGTCATCGACTATTCGGATGGCGCCACCGATCTGGCGGTGCTGACCGGCACCGGCTCGTCGGTGGATCTGGAGGTGGCGGGCTCGCTGGGCGAGACGCTGCGCGCCAGCGGCACCATCGAGCTGGACGTGTTCGGCTTTGTGCAGCTGGGCGGCGACCTGGCGTTCGAGAAGCGCAGTGCGACGGTGCAGCTGGCGCCGGTGAATGGCGCTGCTGCGGAAGAAGTCGACGTCGAACTGCTGACGATTGGCGGCACAGGCATGAATGCCTTTGCCGGCGTCAACGGCGGCACCGACGACGAGATTGGCCTGCGTCTGAGCAATGTGGAGTTCGGTCTGGCCCTGGCCAGCGAGCTGCCGGACGCCGACCCGGCGACGGTGGCGCGCTCCTGGACCACGCTGCAGGCGACGGCTGGTGGCGTGGCCATGGTGGGCATGCCCGAAGGCCTGACCATCGCAGCGTCTGGCATCGAAGTCTCGGTGAACCAGGCGGGTGGCCTGGCGACGACGGTCATCGATTACTCGGCCGGCGCGACCGATCTGAGCGTGGCCACCGGCAGTGGTGGCCAGAGCCTGGACCTGAGCATCGAAGGCGCGCTCGGCGAGACCTTGCGCGCCAGCGGCACGCTGGAGCTGGATGTTTTCGGTTTCGTGCAACTCGGCGGTGACCTGGCGTTCGAGAAGCGCAGTGCGACGGTGCAGTTGGCGCCGGTCAACGGCGCTGCGGCCGAAGAAGTCGATGTCGAACTGCTGACCATCGGCGGCACGGGTCTGAATGCTTTCGCGGGCGTCAACGGCGGCACCGACGATGAGATCGGTCTGCGGCTGTCGAACGTGGAGTTCGGTCTGGCCCTGGCCAGCGAGCTGCCGGACGCCGATCCTGCGACGGTGGCGCGCACCTGGACCACGCTGCAAGCCACGGCCGGCGGTGTGGCGATGGTGGGCATGCCCGAAGGCCTGACGATTGCGGCCAGCGGCATCGAAGTCTCGGTGAACCAGGCCGGTGGCCTGGCGACGAACGTCATCGACTACAGCGCCGGTGCCACGGACCTGAGCGTGGCCACCGGCAGCGGTGGCCAAAGCCTGGACCTGAGCATCGAAGGCGCGCTGGGCGAGACACTGCGCGCCAGCGGCACGATCGAGCTGGATGTCTTCGGCTTCGTGCAGCTGGGCGGCGACCTGGCGTTCGAGAAGCGCAGTGCGACAGTGCAGCTGGCGCCGGTGAATGGCGCTGCTGCGGAAGAAGTCGATGTCGAACTGCTGACCATCGGCGGCACGGGCCTGAATGCTTTCGCGGGCGTCAACGGCGGCACCGACGATGAGATCGGTCTGCGGCTGTCGAACGTGGAGTTCGGCCTGGCCCTGGCCAGCGAGCTGCCGGACGCCGATCCGGCGACGGTGGCGCGCACCTGGACCACGCTGCAAGCCACGGCCGGCGGTGTGGCCATGGTGGGAATGCCCGAAGGCCTGACGATTGCGGCCAGCGGCATCGAGGTCTCGGTGAACCAGGCGGGTGGCCTGGCGACGAACGTCATCGACTACAGCGCGGGTGCAACCGACCTGAGCGTGGCCACCGGCAGCGGTGGCCAAAGCCTGGACCTGAGCATCGAAGGCTCGCTCGGCGAAACGCTGCGCGCCAGCGGCACGATCGAGCTGGACGTGTTCGGCTTCGTGCAGCTGGGCGGCGACCTGGCCTTCGAGAAGCGAAGCGCGACGGTGCAACTGGTGCCGGTGAATGGTGCTGCGGCCGAAGAAGTCGACGTTGAGCTGCTGACCATCGGCGGCACGGGCCTGAATGCCTTTGCCGGCGTCAACGGCGGCACGGACGACGAGATCGGCCTGCGTCTGAGCAATGTGGAGTTCGGTCTGGCCCTGGCCAGCGAGCTGCCGGACGCCGACCCGGCGACGGTGGCGCGCACCTGGACCACACTGCAGGCCACGGCCGGCGGTGTGGCGATGGTGGGCATGCCGGAAGGCCTGACCATCGCAGCGTCTGGCATCGAAGTCTCGGTGAACCAGGCCGGTGGCCTGGCGACGAACGTCATCGACTACAGCGCGGGTGCAACCGACCTGAGCGTGGCCACCGGCAGCGGTGGCCAAAGCCTGGACCTGAGCATCGAAGGTGCGCTGGGCGAAACCCTGCGGGCTAGCGGCACCATCGAGCTGGACGTGTTCGGCTTCGTGCAACTGGGCGGCGACCTGGCGTTCGAGAAGCGCAGCGCGACGGTGCAGCTGGCGCCGGTGAATGGCGCTGCTGCGGAAGAAGTCGACGTTGAGTTGCTGACCATCGGCGGCACGGGCCTGAATGCCTTTGCCGGCGTGAACGGCGGCACCGACGATGAGATCGGTCTGCGGCTGTCGAACGTGGAGTTCGGTCTGGCCCTGGCCAGCGAACTGCCCGATGCCGATCCGGCGACGGTGGCGCGCACCTGGACCACGTTGCAGGCCACGGCCGGCGGTGTGGCGATGGTGGGCATGCCCGAAGGCCTGACCATCGCAGCGTCTGGCATCGAAGTCTCGGTGAACCAGGCCGGTGGCCTGGCGACGACGGTCATCGATTACTCGGCCGGCGCGACCGATCTGAGCGTGGCCACCGGTTCGGGCGGGCAAAGCCTGGACCTGAGCATCGAAGGCGCGCTGGGCGAAACCCTGCGCGCCAGCGGCACGCTGGAGCTGGATGTTTTCGGTTTCGTGCAACTCGGCGGTGACCTGGCGTTCGAGAAGCGCAGTGCGACGGTGCAGTTGGCGCCGGTCAACGGCGCTGCGGCCGAAGAAGTCGATGTCGAACTGCTGACCATCGGCGGCACGGGTCTGAATGCTTTCGCGGGCGTCAACGGCGGCACCGACGATGAGATCGGTCTGCGGCTGTCGAACGTGGAGTTCGGTCTGGCCCTGGCCAGCGAGCTGCCGGACGCCGATCCTGCGACGGTGGCGCGCACCTGGACCACGCTGCAGGCCACGGCCGGCGGTGTGGCGATGGTGGGCATGCCCGAAGGCCTGACGATTGCGGCCAGTGGTATCGAAGTCTCGGTGAACCAGGCCGGCGGCCTGGCGACCACGGTCATCGATTACTCGGCCGGCGCGACGGACCTGAGCGTGGCCACCGGTTCGGGCGGCCAGAGCCTGGACCTGAGCATCGAAGGCGCGCTGGGTGAAACGCTGCGCGCCAGCGGCACCATCGAACTGGACGTGTTCGGCTTCGTGCAGCTGGGCGGCGACCTGGCGTTCGAGAAGCGCAGTGCGACAGTGCAGTTGGTGCCGGTGAATGGCGCTGCTGCGGAAGAAGTTGATGTCGAACTGCTGACCATCGGCGGCACGGGCCTGAATGCCTTTGCCGGCGTCAACGGCGGCACGGACGACGAGATCGGCCTGCGTCTGAGCAATGTGGAGTTCGGTCTGGCCCTGGCCAGCGAGCTGCCGGACGCCGACCCGGCGACGGTGGCGCGCACCTGGACCACGCTGCAGGCGACGGCCGGTGGTGTGGCCATGGTCGGCATGCCCGAAGGCCTGACGATTGCGGCCAGCGGCATCGAGGTCTCGGTGAACCAGGCGGGTGGCCTGGCGACCACGGTCATCGATTACTCGGCCGGCGCGACCGATCTGAGCGTGGCCACCGGCAGCGGTGGCCAGAGTCTGGACCTGAGCATCGAAGGCTCGCTGGGCGAAACCCTGCGCGCCAGCGGCACCATCGAGCTGGACGTGTTCGGCTTCGTGCAACTCGGCGGCGACCTGGCCTTCGAGAAGCGCAGCGCCACGGTGCAGCTGGCCTCGGTCAATGGTGCTGCCGGTGAAGAAGTCGACGTCGAACTGCTGACCATCGGCGGCAGCGGCCTGAACGCCTTTGCCGGCGTCAACGGCGGCACGGCCGATGAAGTGGGTCTGCGCCTGACCAACATCGAGTTCGCCCTGGCCCTGGCCACCGAGCGTGCCGATGCCAATGCCGCCACCACCGCCCGCACCTGGACCACGCTGCAGGCCAGTGCCGATTCGGCGGCGGTGGTCGGCCTGCCCGATGGCATGACCATCGCGGCCAGCGACATCGAAATCATGGTCAACCAGGCCGGCGGCCTGCAGACCACGGTCATCGACTACAGCGATGGCGCCACCGAGCTGAGCGTGGCCACCGGCAGCGGCGGCAGCAGCCTGGACCTGAGCCTGGACGGTGCGCTCGGCGAGTCGCTGCGCGCCAGCGCCACGCTGGAAGTCGACCTGTTCGGCTTCGTGCAGTTCTCCGGCAACCTGGCCATCGAGAAGGCCACGCGCCAGCTGACCCTGGCCGCCGGCCTGAGCACGCCGGCGCAGCAGATCACCACCGATGTGCTGACCATCGGCGGCAGCGACATCGATGTCTTCGTCGGCGTCAATGGTGGCACCGACGATGCGATGGGCCTGCAGCTCGAAGGCATCGACATCGGCCTGGCGCTGATCAGCTCGCGCACCGATCCCACGCGCAAGTGGACGGCGCTCAGCGCCCAGGCCGATTCGATCGGCTTCGTCGGCCTGAGCGATCTGCTGCCCACGGCGCAGAACCTGGCCCTGCAGGTCAACCAGGCCACGCGGGTCAACGACGTGGTGATCGACTTCGAGGCGCAGAACCTCGAGGTGGCCACCGGCACCGGCAGCAGCCTGACGCTGGACATGGACGGCAACGCGGGCGAACTGCTGCGCGCCGAGGCCGATGTCACGCTGCAGCTGTCCGACTTCGCCTACTTCAGCGGCCGCATCGGCTTCGAGAAGTCCACGCCCACGGCGCCGCTGGTGCTCAACAACAACCTGCGCGTGCAGACGCAGTCGATGCTGGCCATCACCGGCCAGGACATCACGGCCTTCGTCGGCTATGCCGATGGCGGCTTCGACCGCAATGCCTCGCTGACCTCGCAGGCCGACCGGCTGTACGGTTTTGGCGTCGAAGGCCTGGACTTCGGCCTGCTGATGGTCAAGGCCGGCGGCCAGAGCTATACGGCGGCCAAGGCGCGCATGGACGATGCGCGGCTGTACGGCTTCGACCCCAGCGACTTCGAGCTGTCCACCCAGGGCCTGAGCTTCGAGCTCAATGGCGCAGCGGCCAACGGCACGACGATCAACTTCGATGCCTCGTTCGACGGCGGCCTGGCCCTGGGCTCGTCCGGCGACATCGTCATCGACTTCGGCCGCGGCGAGCGTTTCGGCGTCTATGCCGAACGTGCCACGCTGTCGATCTCGCAGTTCATCTACATCAGCGGCGCCATCGGCTTCGAGAAGGCCGACTACGGCAACACCCTGCGCGCCGGCACCCTGGCCACGCCGGTGATCGGCGCGCGCGGCTTCTCCATCGGCGGCGCCGACATCACGGCCTTCGTCGGCTATGCCGAGAACGGCATCGACCGCACCAAGACCCTGGCCGAGCAGGCCGACAGCCTGTACGGCTTTGGCGTCGACGGCCTGGACTTCGGCCTGCTGAGCGTGCGCGACGCCGCCGGCACGCGCTACACCGCGTTGTCGGCCCATGCCGACCAGATGGCGGTCTACGGCTTCGATGCCGACGACTTCCAGCTGTCGGTGCAGGACCTGAACATCGAATACAACAGCGCCAGCATCGCCGGGCGCGAGCTGAACTTCACCGACGGTCGCGAGCGCGAGATCCGCACCGGCGGCGAGCCGGTGACGCTGGACTTCAAGGGCAGCCGCATCGGCGTGTTTGCCGGCCAGGCCACGCTGCAGATCTCGCAGTTCCTGCTGGTGCAGGGCTCGATCGGCTTCCAGAAGGCCGATTTCGGCCTGCTGCGTGCCGGCGCGCTGCCGGTTCCCAACAGCCGCGGCTTCACCATCGGCGGCTCGGACATCGATGTCTTCGTCGGCTATGCCAGCGCCGGCTTCGACCGCAGCCGCAGCTTCGCCGAGCAGGCCGATACGCTGTACGGCTTTGGCGCCGAGGGCATCGACTTCGGCCTGATGCAGGTCAAGGGCGGCAATGGCATCAGCTACACCGCGGCCAAGGCCCATGCCGACACGGTGGCGCTGTACGGCTTCGACCCCGAGGACTTCGAGCTCTCGGCGCGCGGCATCGACTTCACGCTGAACACCGCCAGCAGCGGCCCGGCACTCAACTTCCAGACCAGCTTCCCGTCCACCAACGGCTATGAGCTGCCCACCGGCGGCGAGCCGGTGCTGCTGGACTTCAGCGGCCAGACCATCGGCGCCAGCCTCAACAACGCCACGCTGCGCATTGCCGACTTCGTGCATGTCAGCGGCTCCTTCGCGTTCGAGAAGGGCGGCACCCAGCTGCTGTCGGCCAAGACCGTGGGTGGCCTGCAGGTGCCGGTGCTGGCCGAAGGCTTCACCATTGGCGCGGCCCATGTACAGGCCTTTGTCGGCGTCGGCGGCCCCTACCGCACCGACTCCAACGGCGACGGCCGCATCACGGTGGACGACGAGGTCGCCAACCCCGATGCCATCGGCCTGATCGTCGACGACTTCAGCTTCGGCCTGGCCCTGTTCCGCGACAAGGCCGCCGGCACGCGCTACACGTCGCTGGCCGCCGAGGCCAACCAGATCGGCTTCAACGGCTTTGGCGAGGTCATCGACTTCAACCTCTCCGATGTCAAGGTCGGCATCAACCAGTCCAGCAATCCGGCCTTTGCGCTGGACTTCACGCAGCTGGACGGCGGTGGCATGGACATCCCCACCGGCGACGATCCGGTGCGGCTGGACTTCGACAACGCCCGTATCGAGGCCACGGTGGGCCATGCCAAGGCCGGTGTGGCCGGCATCGTCACGCTGGAAGGGGGCTTCACCTTCCAGAAGCGCACCATCGACGAGATCGGCTTCCACGGCCTGGGCATGAACCTGACGCTGGGCGCCGATGCGCTCATCGTCGCCGGCCAGAACATCCAGGCCTTTGCCGGCATCCGCGGCCCGTATCTGACCGACAGCGACCGCGACGGCGACTTCAGCGACGAGACGCCGAACGACGAGGCCATCGGCTTCGCCATCAACGACCTCGACTTCGCGCTGGCGATGGTCTCGCCCAGCCTGGGCGGCGGCCTGACGCTGCCGCTGAACTTCTTTGCGCTCACCGCCTCGGCCGCCTCGGCCGGCCTGGTCGGCACCGACCCCTTCCTGACGCTGGAGGCCACCGAGGTCCGGCTGGAGTTCAACGGCGCCATCGCCCAGGGCATCCCCATCCCCACGGTGTATGCCGACTTCTCGGTGGTCGACGGCGGCCATGGCCTGGACATCCCGATCGGCAGCAATCCGGCCGCGTTCACGCTGACCTATGACAGCAACATGCTGGGCATCGGCCTGAACGCACGCCTAGGCATCTTCGACCTGTTCGACATCAGCACCGATTTCGACTTCACGTTCGAGCTGCCCGAGATCGACTTCGGCTTCGACCTGGATCTGTCGGGCATCGATCTGCCCGATTTCGAGCTGCCCGAGCTGCCCGACTTCGATCCCTCGATGCTGCTGCCCAGCATCAGCCTGAGCGGCCTGACCGACCTGATCCCCGAGATGTCGCTGTCGGCGCCGGACTGGCTGATCGACGGCATCAAGTTCCTGCAGAACATCGACATCCGCATCGGCATCACCGGCATCTTCGGTTCGATCACCATTCCCGATCTGCGCATCGACCTGGGTGACTTCATCCACTTCGAGGGCGATTTCAGGCTCAACCTGGGCCAGACCTTCACGGCCGACATGGCCACCGGCATCAATCCGCTGCTGGGCAGCGCCATCGATGCGGCCATCGACGGCATTGCCGGCGCCGTGCTGCCGGGACTGCCGGCCACCGACATCCTGAAGTTCCTGTTCGACATCTCGGACGACTATTCGACGATCCGCAATGTCACCTTCAAGGGCGTGAGCTTCGGCGCCTCGGGCGTGGACATGTTCGTCGGCGCCGGCGATCCCGACTTCGACCGCCCGCTGTCGCAGCAGAGCGGTCTGGTCGGCTTCGGCCTGCAGAACCTCGATCTGGCGCTGGGCTCGTTCAAGGCCGATCTGCCCGAATGGCTGGGCGCGCAGAGCGTGACCTCGCTGACCGTGCATGCCGACGAACTGGGCGTCTACGGCCTGGGCGATGTGCTCAAGCTGCTGGGCAGCGACATCGACGTGGCCTACAACAGCGGCGGTGCCACCGCGCTGGGCCCGCTGATGCGGGCCATGCCGATCTATTCCAGCATCCGCAACAGCGACGGCACGCGCGGCCTGCGCATCCCCACCGGTGGCAATCCGGTGCTGCTGGACCTGGAAGGCAATGAGTTCATGGGCCTGGACGTCGGTCTGGCCGAGATCTCGGTGGCCGACTTCCTGCACCTGCGCGGCTCGCTGGCCTTCCGCAAGGGCGACATCTTCAACGTCGCCGTCGATGCCGGCGGCCTGGCCCCGCTGCTGGAGCAGATCGGTGGCGCCACCGGCACCGTGCTCAATCCGCTGCCGCTGCAGGTCTCGGCGCTCACGCTGGGCGGCGCCAACCTGACCGGCTTTGCCGGCGTCGGCGGCCCCTACCGCTACGGCGAAGACCTCAACTCCGACGGCATCCTCGACAGCGTCAACGAGGGTGCGGTCGGCGTGGAAATCACCAACGTCGACTTCGGCCTGGCGCTGATGACGCCGACGCTGGCCGATGCCATTCCCGGCCTGAGCCAGTATTCGCCCAAGTTCGTCTCGGCCAAGGCCAGCGTCGAATCGGCCTCGCTGGTCGGCGTGGACCCCGAACTCCTCGAAGTGCGTGCCGAGGATGTCGAGATCAACATCAACACCTTCGTCGTCACCGGCGCGCCGCCGCCGGTGAACCTGGCGCTGCAGCTGTTCGGCCCGCCGTCGATCAACTACAAGCTCAGCCCCAGCTTCAAGGACTTCACCGAAGACAGCGACGGCGACGGCACGCTGGACGACGGCGAAGACCGCAACCAGAACGGCAAGATCGACAGCGCCGGCTTCGCGCTGGCCGCCGGTGGCGACAACATGGTCTTCCTCGACTTCACCGAGGAGATCGTGCAGGCCAAGATCGGCTATGCCGAGATCAACCTGGCCGGCTTTGCCCAGCTGTCGGCCTCGATGGCGCTGACCAAGCGCGGCTCCGAGCGTGTCACGCTGAGCAACGGCGAATCGACCATCGTCACCTCGCTGGCCATCGGCATCAACGATGCCAATGCCTTCATCGGCATCCCCATCGGCGGCCGTGGCTACTTCTACGACAGCAACGGCGACACCCGCATCGACGAGCGCGATGCGGTCAACGAGCAGGCCGTGGGCCTGGTCATCCGCGACCTGGACCTGGGCCTGGTGGTGGCCAAGGAACTGGTCATCGACACCACCGGCATCGACATCGGCGTGTACCTGGCCGGCCGTGCCACGGTGGATGCCATCCTGCTGTCGGGCGTGCCCGGGGCCGAGGCCCATGCCGACGACCTGGCCATCGAGATCAACACCGGCGCGCGCTTCTCGCTGGGCATCGGCCAGTTCGTCAAGGACCCGACCACCGGCGCGGTGAGTTATGACACCGATGTCAGCGTCTCGGTGTCGCTGACCACCATCGACTTCAGCCAGAGCAGCTGGGTCCATCCCGACGATCCCGAGGGCGTGACGCGCCCGGGTTATGCCATCGACACCGGCAACCCGCGCGAGCCCATGGTGCTGAACTACAGCGAGCAGTTCCTGCGCCTGTACGGTTCGCTCGAGGTCGATCTGTTCGGCCTGGTCAAGATGGACGGCGTGCTCGACTTCCGCCTCAGCGAGAGCGACGGCCTGACCGCCTTTGCCAATGTCGAGCTGCAGATCGGGCCCGACGGCTTCAACCTGCGGCGCGAGGCCACCGGCCTCTTGGTCATCAACAGCGGCGGCGTGGCGCTGCGCATGAACCTGGCCGCCGACCTGGATCTGGGCCCGGTGGTGCAGCTCGATGCCGAGCTGGACCTGAGCCTGAACACCTTCGGCCGCGACATCACCTACGAGGTGCCGGAGGAGTTCCGGCCGCTGACCGGCTTCGACAGCTTCACCATCAGCGCCTACCCGCCGGGCAAGGACCCGTCGTGGACCGGCATGTATGCCGCGCTCACCGGCCAGGGCACGCTGGACCTGTTCGATGGCGCGCTGGCCCTGCAGGGCGACTTCTCGGTCATCGTCGCCGAGGTCAACGGCGCGGTCACGCTGGAGCTGGGCGCCACCGCGGTGCTGGACCTGCCGGTGCTGGAGCCGCTGGGCGTGACCGGCACGCTGGGCTTCGTCATCGACGGCGGCAATACCGGCCTGTACGGGGCCTTTGAGGTGGGTGGCAACAACCCCAACTCGACCATCATCGATGGCGGCAGCGTCTTCAGCGTCTCGGGCCAGTTCCTGCTGCAGATCAACACCACCAGCCAGAGCAAGCAGGTGCGTGGCCGCGACCCGGTCACCGGCACCTTCTTCGACAGCAACGGCCGGCCGTCCGAGGTGACGGTGGGCGCGCAGACGCTGCGCATCTCGGGCCGCGCGGCCATCGAGGTGGGCCCGATCGAGCTGCGTGGCGCGGTCGACCTGCTGATCGACAACAGCGGCGTGCAGGCGGCGATGGACGTGACGCTGGACCTGGGCGACTTCGGCGAGATCGCCGTCTCGGGCGCGGCCGCGTTTGGCATGGATGCCGGCAACTCGCCGTTCTTCGCGCTCAAGGTCAGCACCAATGTGCAGATCGGCGTGTCGGTGATGAACATCAATGCAGCGGCCACGCTGCAGATCAACACCAGCAGCTACGACTACACCACGCTGCACGGCGACGTGATCGCCGGCAATACGCTGTTCGACCTGGAACTGCGCGGCGCGCTGAAGATCCTGGCCTTCGACGTCGACTTCCGCGGCCGCATGAGCGTGGTCGACGAGGTCTTCAAGCTCGAATTCGATGGCCGGCTCAACTTCTTCAATGCGCTGAAGGTCGACATCGGCGGCTACATCACCTCGCAGGGCGATTTCGAGATCCGCGGCAAGGCCGAGATCGACATCTACCTGGGCCCGCTGCACCTGAACGCCGGCATGAGTGTGCTGTTCAGCAGCCAGCCGCGCTTTGCCGCGGCGGCCTGGGGCTCGCTGGACTTCGAGCTGGACTTCGGCCTGTTCGAGATCGACTTCACCATCGCCGGCTTCCGCGGCGAGATCGACATCACGCCGGCCTCGGCCTACCTGGCCGCACGCGCCACGGTGATGGGCATCACCATCTCGGGCAGCTACACCTGGCGCTGGGGCGCGCCGCCCGACATCAGCCACCTGGCCAGCGACGGCACGCTGTACCTGCACATGGGCGACCAGTCGGGTCGCTATGGCAGCGGCGACCTGTACGACGACACCATCAACGAGTCGTTCAACGTCGACACCAACCAGGACGGCTCGCAGATCATCGTGCGCTCGCTGGGCGAGACCGAGACCTACAGCGCCTCGCAGGTGCGGCGCATCGTCGCCTACGGCGGCAAGGGCAACGACTTCGTCTATGTGGACAAGCGTGTCAATGCCACGCTGGACTTCGACGGCGGCGCCGGCAACGACGGCTTCATGATCCTGGGCGGCGCCGCGGGCAGCAACATCCGCGGCGGCGCGGGCAAGGACGAGTTCGTCGGCGGCACGCGCAGCGGCCTGTACTTCTGGGGCGGCGACGGCAACGACCGCTTCGTCGGCGGCGAGGGCGCCGAGTTCATCGACATGGGCGCCGGCGAGAACACCATCTTCGGTGGCGGCGGCAACGATGTCATCCGCATCAACGGCACGCTGGACACGGTGGATGCCGGCTCCGGCGACGACCTGATCACGACCACGCTCTCCGGCGTGCTCAACCTGATCGGCGGCACCGGCAACGACCGCCTGGTGCTGGACAGCTTCACCTCCACCGCGCCGATCCAGCTCAACGACCATGCGCTGGTGGTCACCACCGGCGCCGGCCTGGTGCGCAGCGTGTCCTTCGACGACTCGCTGGAACAGGTCACGCTCAACGACAGCGCGGCCGTCACCGCGCTGCGCAGCGGCAGCAATGCCAGCTGGGGCAAGGTCGACCTGGTGCTGGACGCGGCCGGCGTGCTGGACGTGACCCAGGCCCGCCTGGTGGCGCCGCAGGCCCTGTTCAGCGTCTCGGCGGCCGGCATCAACGGCACGCTGAACACCGAGCTGGCCGAGCTGAGCGTGGTCAACCGCGGCACGGCCGGCGCGGCCACCGACGACATCGTGCTGCGCGAGGCCGACAGCCTGAGCCTGGTCACCGCCGGCAGGGCCAATGGCGGCCTGTCCACGCCCAGCGGCCACATCGACGTGGCCCTGGCAGGCCGCGAGGCCCTGCTGTCGCTGGATTCGGGCGTCATCAGCACCGGCGCGGGCGGCGGCTTCATCACCATCGTCGCCGACGATGTGGACTTCGCCTCCGGCGACAACAAGGTCATTTCCAGCGGTGCGCTGACCCTGCGCACCCAGGCCACGGCGCAGAACTACCGTCTGGGCAGTGCCGCGCAATCGGCCTATGGCGTGGACAGCTCGCTGGCCGGCTCATCCGGTTATTTCGATCTGAGCATGCGCGACCTGTCGGCCCTGGCCGACGGCTTCTCGTCCATCGCCATCGGCCATGTGGCGCCCGGCGTGCTGGTGCGCATCGGCGACATCGAGGACGGCCTGACCGGCCTGTTCACCTTCTCGGCGCGGCTGGACGACATCACCCGCATCGTTGGCGACCGCATCGAGATCGTCGGCGATGTGCAGGCCTCGCAGGCGCTGACGCTGGATGCGCGTGCGCTGAAGATCGAGCGCCAGAACATCCATGCGCCCATGGGCGCGCCCGATTCGGGCATCACCGCACCCGAACTCCGTCTGGAGGTCGACGAGCAGATCCTGGTCCAGGGCTGGGCCATTGCCGAGCATCTGCTGGACATCCGCGTCACCGGCAGCACCGGCTCGGGCGGCTTCGTCACCTACGGCGATCAGATCAACAGCTTCACCGCCGACCAGGGCAGCACGGTGCAGACGCTGGCCGGTGGCAGCGTGCTGAACATCGTCACCTCGCATTCGGTGGTCTCGGCCACCGGCCTGTTTGCCGGCGTCAACAACGGCGCCGATGCCAGCATCACCGTCAACGCCGGCACCGGCCTGACCCTGCTGGAAGGCGGCACCGTGGCCACGCGCCACGACCGCGGCGCGATCACGCTGACCGCGGGCAGCTTCATCCATGTGCTGTCGGGCAGCGCCGTGGTCTCGGGCGCACGCTTCGACGACAACGCCCAGGCCTACCGCACCGGCGTCGATTCCACCCTGGTGCTGAGCACCGCCGGCGAGCTGACGCTGGCCGGCTCGCTGACCGCCTCGGGCGCGATGACGCTGGACGCCGGCGAGGTCACCGACGAGTTCGCCGACTACTTCAACACCCTGCCGGGCAACACCTACGAGGTGCTGGGCGCACCGGTGCAGATCAGCGATGCGGCCAGCATTGCCGCGGTGACCGCGGCCCTGAATGCCGGCACGGTGCACGGTGACCTGCGTGCGCTGTTCGGCGGCGGCGAGCTGGTGCTGGGCAATGGCGCCAACGTCGTCTCGGTGGCCAACTACGTGGCCTTTGCCGACCTGCCCGAGGCCACGCGCAATGCCATCGCCGTGGCCAATGGCTACACCGTCTACACCAACGGCGGCTTCTTCAACCCCAGCACCGGCCAGTTCTTCCAGACCATCGCCAATGGCCCGGTGGTGGCCTATACGCTGGACGGCGTGGCCTGGGGCGCGGCCGGCCGACCGGCCGCGGGCACGGCCTTCGCGTCGCTCAGCGCCGCCCAGCAGCAGGCGGTGGCCGACTCGCTGGGTTATGCACGCTACGCCGGCACGGTGTTCTACAACGCCAATGCCGCCGCCAGCCAGGCCGTGCGCAGCGGCTTCCTGCAGGGCATCTCGGCCGACTACAACAATGCCGACATCGACTGGGCGGGCGCCGGCGTGGCCGCCCCGGCCGCCGGTACCTCGTTTGCCGCCCTCAGCGGCGTGCAAAAGCTGGTGGTGGCCAATGCCCTGGGCTATCTGTGGGACTATGACCAGATCCCGCTGGACGCCTGGTCGGCGGCCAGCTTCGACTACCGCGGCGTGCCGCTGCAGGAGTGGATCGACGCCTCGACGCTGAACTATGCGCTGGCCATCGGCGATGCCGACTGGGGCACGGTGGCCAAGCCGGCCTCGGGCACGCTCTACACCGAGCTGAGCACCGCCCAGCGCGAGGTGGTCGACCGTGTGGTGCAGTTCGCCCCGGTGCAGACCGACCGGCTCACCTTCAACGGCAGCTATGCCGCCGGCGAGCAGCTGGTGCTCAGCATCAACGGTCAGCGGGTGGCCTACACCGTCACCGCCGAGGACATCGGCGCCACCGACGTGGCCACGCGCACCAACGTGGCCCGCGGCCTGGCCGCGGCCATCAACGGCACCGGCAGCGTGTCGGCGGCGGTCAGCGCCGAGGCCAGCGTCATCAAGGCCCAGCTCGATCCCAACGACCAGCCGGTGGGCAGCGACAGCGTGGTGCTGCGCGTGCGCACCGATGTGGCGGCCACGCTGTTCACGCTGAGCACCGACGACGCCCGGCTGGCGCTGGAGCACAACCCCTTCGACGAGCTGAACATCGACCAGCAGCGCTTGGTGGCGGCCAAGCTGCGTCCGGCCCTCGATGTGCAGTACCGCGACCTCACGGCCGCCCAGCAGCAGGTGGTGGCGCTGGCGCTGAACCAGCTGCAGGCCGGCGGCAGTGCGCTGCAGTTCTTCAACTACAGCGCCGACCCGGGCAAGAAGCTGGTCACCGACTTCAGCCAGGGCCTGGTCACCGACTACACCAACGAGGACATCTTCTGGGGTGCCGCCGGCACGCCGGCCGCCGGCACCGCCTTCGAGAGCCTGACGCAGGCCCAGCAGGATGTGGTCGCCCGTGCGCTGGGTTATGAGCGCTACAGCGGCGTCAACTTCTTCAAGGCCGATGCCACGCTGAACGAGCGCTGGGTCAGCGGCTTTGCCGAGGGCGGTGGCGCCTACGACCTGAGCAAGATCGATTTCGGCGGCACCGCCGAGCCGGCCGCCGGCACGGGCTTCGAAGGCCTGAGCACCGCCCAGCGCGACATCGTGCTGGCCGAACTTGGCTACGACATCATCGACCGCCAGGTCTATGTCAAGCAGGACGGCAGCAGTCTGCTGGTGGTGGAGGGCTTTGACGAAGGCACGGCCTTCGACACCACCACGCTGGACTGGGGCACGGTGGTGCCGGCCGCGGTGGATGCGGCCTGGGCCGACCTCACGCTGGACCAGCAGGAGCGCGTGCTGGCCACGCTGGGCTACAGCCGCTGGGACGGCCTGGTGTTCCACAAGGCCGATGCACCGGCCGCGCAGCGCTGGCGCCTGAGCTTTGCCGAGGGCACGGACTACAACAACGACGACATCCGCTGGAGCCGCGTCGACGTGCCGGCGGCCGATGCCACGTTCGACCAGCTGACGCCCGAGCAGGCGGCCCTGGTGCTGGAGCAGGCCGGGCTGGAGCGCCACACCGGCACCGTCTATGTCAACAGCGCCGCGGCCACCGGCCGCCAGCTGGTGACCAGCTTCACCGTCGACTACAGCGATCCTGATGCGCCGGCCGTGCCCACCAAGCGCTGGCTGCTGGACGATGGCACGCACCGCTACCTGGTGTATGCCGAGGACAGCAACAACGACGGCGTCACCGACCGCCTGCTGGTGCAGGAGCCGCATGCGCTGCTGGGCCAGCGTGGCGCGGGCTTCCTGCTCACCGGCACCATCACCACGCTGCAGGACAACGCCGACTTCGTCATCGACGTGGCCGACGACGCCCTGGTGGTGGGCGGCCAGATCAAGCTGCTGGGTGCGGGCTCGGACCTGGTGATCCGCTCCGACCGCAGCGTCTACTGGCAGGGCCAGGCCGAGGTGCATGGCGACATCACGCTCGAAGGCCGTGGCGCCCAGGGCGCCGGTGCGCCGCTGGATGGCGTCAGCGTCTATGTGCATGCGGCTTCGGCACTGACTGCGCAGCAGGCCGGTGCCCACATCGGCATCACCGGCGCGGCCGATGTCGAGCTGCATGGTGCGCTCACCGCCGGCGGCCTGCGCGGCAGTTCGGGCGTGACCTGGCTGGGCCCGGATTCCACCGTCACCGTCACGGCCGGCCAGCAGATCCTGGTCAACAACGCGATTGCGGCGGCCAAGTCGGTGCGCCTGATCACCACCGGCACGCCGGGGGCCGACGACGACCATGTCTCGGTCTACCTCGACACCGTGGCCGGCCTGACCGCCGCGGGCGAGACCAGCGACGAATCCGGCGGCCTGGTCGAGATCCAGGCCGTGGGCGGCGTCACGCTGGGCGGCATGGTGCTGTCTGGTGGCGCGGCCACGCAGACCTTCAACAGCCAGGGCCGGCTCACGTCCGAGACCATCGCCTGGTCCGATGAAGAGTCGGTGGTGCGCATCACGGCCGGTGGCCAGCTGAACCTGGGCGTGACCACCCTCAGCGACGATGGCGACGAGGTGGAGGTGGGCGCGCGCGTGCGTGCCAAGGCCAGCATCACGCTGGCCGGCGGTGCCAATGCCGACCACATCGGCGTGCGCCTGCCTGGCGCGGCCGTGGTGGCCGTGGCCAACCCCGATGGCCTGATCACCATCAACTCGGCCCAGGACGCCTGGCTGATGGGCCAGCTGGTGGCCGGTGGCGAGGTGGTCGACCGCTATGACGCGGCCGGCTTCTACCTGGGCAGCCTGGTCAATACCTTCGACGGCGATTCGGCCATCCGCATCCTGGCCGACGAGAAGATCACGCTGGGCCGAGACCTGATGGCCGGCCTGACCATCGATGTGCGTGGCGGCCGCAGCAGCCATGCGGTGACGGCCGACGACCCCTGGGCCGACGAAGGCCTGGTGATCCAGGGCAATGTGCAGTTCCGCACCTGGCGCGAAAACAGCAGCATCACGCTGTCGGCGGCCGGCGACATGTCGGTGCTGACGCCGGCCTGGACCCAGGAGCTGATGGCCGACGGCTTTGCCGAGTTTGCCGATGGCCACCTGAGCCAGTCCACCAGCTTCAAGCTGATCGCCGAGAACGGCACGGTCGATCTCGAAGCCGTGCTGACCCTGCCCAGCAACCGCAGCGCCGGCAACAACGGCCTGGGCTTCCTGGTCCAGGACATCAACGACCTGATCGCCGCCAGCGCCCTGGCAGGCCGGGTCACCGCGCGCCTGGACGACGGCCGCATCAAGTTCACCGGCAACCAGGAGATCCGCATCGCCGCCGAGGCCGGTGGTGGTGCCCAGCGCCTGGGCTTCACGCAGATTGCCGACAGCGCGGCCACCAGTGGCGACACCGCGTCGTCGCGGCCCTATGCCATCGATGCCTCGATGGCCGGCTCGGTGGTCAACCTGGGCCGCGCCAATGCGCCGGCCGGCACCATCACCATCTCGGGTGCGATCCGCGCCCACAGCGGCATCAACATGTATGCCGGCACCAGCGCCACCGGCGCGCTGGCGGTCAACTTCACCGCCACCAGCCTGATCGAGACGCTGAGCGGCTCGATGATGATGAGCCCGGCGGGCAACGTCACCATCGAGGGCGACTTCATCGCCCGCGGCGCCAATGCCGACATCTTCATCAATGGCAATGGCTCGCTGACGCTGAAGGGCGACCTGACGGCCCAGCGCGACATCGTCATCAATGCCGGCAGCCGCGTGCAGGAGGGCGAGGTCAGCCTGCGCACCACCAGCACGGCCAGCTTCCAGACGCTGAGCCAGGGCAGCCGCATCGTCATTGCCGGCATCAACAATGTGGAGATCGGCAACACCATCGGCAAGAACAGCCCCGGGCTGAGCCTGCTGCAGATTGCCTCGATCAGCGGCGACCTGTCCATCCTGTCGGGCTCGGTCGATGCCTCCGGCTGGCTGGAGACCGATGCCAGCATCGTGCTGGCCGGCCGCGACGTGGACGTGGCCGGCGTGGTGCGCAGCAACGGCGCCACCTCGGCCGACTACGACCATGAGCTGAGCATCCGCGCCACCGACGATGTGCGCCTGCACGGCGCCATCGGCCTGCTGGGTTCGATGCGCGTGACCGCGGCCGACGACATCGACATCTGGAACATGGTGTTGAGCGCCCAGGCCCTGGGCCATGCCATCAAGCTGGAAGCCGGCGATGCCATCCGCCTGGGCGACGCCACCGGCAATGCCGGCGCGGTGATCATCGAGGCCGACCGCCGCGTCGACCTGCTGGCCGACGGCGTGCTGAGCATCGGCAGCAATGCCCAGATCTACAGCAGCGGCGCCGCCAGCGTGATCGCCGGCGAAGGCTCGGTGATCGACATCCAGGGCGCGGTGCTGGCCGGCCGCGACCACATCTTCAGCTACGACCCGGCGGTCGAGAGCATGACGTTCGACGGCAGCGTGCTGCCGCAATCCACCGCCACCGGCAAGGCCGCGGCGGTGGACTTCCAGGCCACGCGCCAGCTGGTCGTGGGCCGGCTGTCCGATGGCTTTGGCGGTCAGGTCAGCGCCACCGGCTCGGTGATGCTGAAGTCCGGCACGGCGGCCGGCGGCATCGGTTACGAAATGACGGCGGCCAGCAGCGTCAAGGTCGATGCCACCGGTGGTGGCCAGTGGACCGAGGGCGCGGTGGACGCCGGCGGCTGGAAGCTGGTCACGGGTGCCAGCTACACCATCACCGTGGGCGGCCAGGCCTTTGCCCAGACCGCCCTGGACGGCGACAACCTCGACGACCTGCTGGGCCGCCTGGTGGCGGCCATCGACGCCGAGGCGGCCTACGAGGCCCAGCGCAATGGCGCGGTGGTCACCATCACCGGCATCGGCGGCGCCCAGCTGCCGGTGGGCACGGTGATCGCCGCCAGCCAGGCCTTTGCCGGCGCGCTGGGCACGGCCAGCACCACCGCCACCACCATCGACCTGTCGGGCTGGAACCCGGTGGCCGGCGCGCGCTACACCATCACCGTCAATGGCACGGCCTACAGCGTGGATGCCGTGGCCGGCGCCACGCGCGAACTGCTGGCCAAGGCCCTGACGCGGGCCATCGACAACACCAGCAGCCTGGCGGCCACGCGCAATGGCGCGGTGATCACCGTGATGGGCCAGAGTGGCGACACCACCACGCTGTTCAGCGGCACCCTGGCCACCAGCCAGCAGGCCGACATCGGCAGCGCCAGCGTCACCCAGTCGACCAGCGCCGCGCTGGTCGAGGGCCAGCTGACGATCCAGACCGACGGCGACCTGCTGGTGCGCGGCGCGGTCAGCGCCATCGACACCGGCTCGGACATCCTGCTGCGCTCGCGCTCGGCCATCGACATCGGCGGCATCGTGCGTGCCCAGGATGGCTTGACGCTGCGCGCCGGCATCGACAGCTCCGGCGTCGGCATCTATGTGCAGGAGATCACCGTCGACGGCAACGGCGACTATGTCAGCGGCGGCACGCTGGACACCGCCGCCGGCGGCACGCTGGACATCGAGGCCGTGGACGGCGTCACCGTCACCGGCGTGGTCGGCGAGCGCGAGGTCGAAGGCGCCACGCTGGGCCGGGCCAAGGTGGGCACCATGCGCATCGTGTCGCTGTCGGGCGACGTGAACCTGATGCGCAACGTCAACGTGCGCGACAGCCTCACGGTGCAGGGCCGCGACGTCAACCTGCTGTCGGGCAGCTATGTCTATGCCAGCGGCGTGGACAGCGAGCTGTACCTGACGGCCCGCGACGACCTGCAGATGTCGGGCCGCGCCGTGGTGGCGGGCCTGGACCCGGCCATTGCCAAGGCCGGCAAGCTGCTGCACTTCGTGGCGCCGGACATGAACATCGACGGCACCATCGAGGTCACCGGCATCGATGGCCGGGCCCTGCTCAGCGCCAACAACAGCGTGGAGATCGGCGGCACCCTGGTGTCGGCCGGCGACATCACCATCAATGCCGGGCTGCGTTCCACTGCCACCCGTGCCGACATGGAAGGCACGGTGCTGCGCTCGCAGCTGTTCGGCGGCAGCATCCTGGTCGAAGGCCAGGGCGTGGTCGATGCCGTGGGCACGGTCACGCTGCGCGCCGGCGGCGCGGTGACCCTGGATGCCGATGCCACGGTGGCCACGCTGGAAACCGTGCTGCGGCCCAACTACCGCACCGTCGAGCGCGAGGTCGAGGTGGTGGTCGACACCGTCAAGGTCGTCGCCGGCTCCACGCTGGTGCCGCAGGTGACCTACACGCCGACGCAGATCACCGAGCAGGTGGGCACCGAGCGTGTGGTGGTGGGCAGCCGCTACGAGACCATGAACGTCACGCTGACGCAGATCGGTTACTACAACCCGAATGCGCCGGCCGACCGCCAGTTCCTCGAAGTGCTGATCGAGGGTGTGCATTACCTCAACGACTCCACCCGCGTGGCCACCGCGCCCTCGTATGCGGTGGTGGTCGACTGGACCGATGCCGGCAACGAGCAGGTGCCGGTGCGCGAGGTGGCCGTGGCCGACCGGCCCAGCGGCGACTACACCCGCATCAACGCCTCCAGCAGCCGCTACCTGGCCTTCACCCAGCTGTCCGATGCCCAGCGCTGGGCCGTGCTCAACAGCACCGGCTACATGCCCATCTACCAGTTCGACTACAGCGACTGGAAGCTGAACCAGACCGTCAACGGCACGGCCAGCCAGCTGAGCGAAGGCTATGTGGGCAGCGACGGCCAGACGCTGTACCCGAGCTGGAAGCCGGGTGGCGTGACCAACGACCAGGAGGTGTTCTACGTCGACGTCGCCAACTGGCGCGACAAGTACATCCTGATGCCCCAGGGCGCGCAGGAGTCCATCCTCAGCGTGGCCAGCCAGGGCGAGGCCAGGTACCTGACCGGCGACACCACCAACGACGGCCAGAACAACGGCAGCTGGAACACGCTGGACCAGGTGGCCAATCCCACCGGCGAGTTTGTCGGCACCTGGAAGGAAAGCGCCGAGGTCCGGTACAACCAGGAAGGCTCGGCCTTCACCAGCAGCACCGTCAGCGGCGCGACCGACTACGACAACGGCGGCGCGAGCTGGCGCGTCAGCTACTACGCCGATGGCCAGCGCATCTACCAGCTGAGCAACGGTCTGTCGTCGGTGCTGGGCACGGCGTCCAGCAGCACGCTGACGCTGAACCAGCGCCCGCTGTGGGACTACAGCGGCAGCACCTCGGTCAGCGCCAACATCACCAACACCGTCGACGGCTCGGCGGTCAGCTCGTCCAGCGTGGACGGCAACATCAACTGGGTGGACTGGAACAACGCCGGCTACGTGCAGCGCAACGGCGGCTACAGCACGGTGTCGGGCTCGGCCGCCGGCGTGACCGTGTCCTTCTCCGGCGAGGCCCTGGGCATGAACTGGGGCGGCAAGAGCTGGGCCGAGGGCAACTACACCGGCTCGGGCGTCAACAACTCGCCGGCCAGCAGCTCGGCCACCAACGAGTACATCTCGTTCTTCTCGGGCAACCGCACCGGGCGCATCACCTTCTCGACGCCGGTGATCAACCCGGTGATCTCGATCATGAGCCTGGGCAACGGCGGTAACGGCGCCGTGCTCTGGTTCGGCGACGAGGACTTCACCGTCGTCACCGGCTCCACCAACGGCGGCTGGGGCTCGGGCTGGCTGGCCGAAGGCTCGGGCGGCTATGTCACCAATGTCGGCGAAGGCAACGGCGTCATCCGCTTCAACGGCGTCTTCGACCACATCGACTGGGTCATCGCCGACGACGAGTGGTACGGCAACTTCACGGTCGGCTTCGACGCCGCCGCCGGCACCACCGGTGGCGTGCGCTCCAGCAACACCGTGGTCGGCCCGTCCGACTATGTCAATGCCTTTGCCGCCAACGAGGTGGCCAGCCTGGTCTACGTGGCCAACAGCCAGACCACCACCTATGACGTGAAGGTCGGCGATGCGCCGGGCTTCCGCAATTTCTGGGGCGGTCCCGACCTCTACGAGCATGCCAGCTACGGCGGCGGCCGCTACGACGCCGACTGGTTCCAGGCCGGCAGCATGGGCTGGTACGACAACGAGGTCAGCTCGGTGTCGCTGAGCGGCGAGACCAAGCGGCTTGAGCTGTACTGGTGGAACAACTTCGTCGGACCCAAGCTGGTGTTCGACCGCGAGAACAACTACGGCGACGCCAACTTCACCGGCAGTACCGGCTGGGTCGGCAGCGTCAACGGTGTCGGCAGCGACGACTGGAACGACGACGCCATGTCGTACAAGGTCTGGGGCTACCGCTACGAGGACTTCAGCAACTACCGCTACGACTGGACGGCCACCGACAAGCCGGTCTACGACAAGCGCGTGCAGCTGAGCTATGCGCTGACCACGCAGGCCGAGGCGGTGTACGACTACCGCCCGGTCTACAAGACCAGCACGCAGATGGTCAAGGTCGAGACCATGCAGAGCGTCACCGTGTGGGAGGAACGCCCGGTCTACGCCACCCAGACCCAGCTGGTCACCGAGGTCTACTACACCGAAGAAACCGGCCGCGGCGAAGGCAGCCGCGATTCCATCAGCGCCGGCAATGTGCTCATCGACGCCGGCACCAATGTGTCGCTGAGCGGCAAGGTCTCGGCCGTCGATGCGCTGGACATCACGGCCGGCGCGCTGATCAACCTCAGCGGCGAGGCCCTGCCCGGCGGCGGTGGCGCGCAGCTGACCACGCGCGTCTCGGGCAACAGCATCACGCTGGATGCCGCCTCCACGCTGAGCCTGGACGGCTCGGCCCTGGTGGTGGGCACGCAGACCGACGGCCAGGCCGCGGCCAGCGTCAGCCTGCTGGCCGGCGAACTGCTGCGCATGGCCGGCGACGTGGGCGCCGCCAGCGGCGCCACGTTGGCCAGCGCCACGCTGTCGTCGGACCGCCATGTGGTGCTCAGCGGCACGGTCGAGGCCGGCAGCATCAGCGTGCTGGCCGGCCAGGGCAGTGCACGCGACGGCAGCATCAGCGCCGACAGCCGCACCGAGCTGCAGGCCCTCAGCGGCGACCTGGTGCTGTCGGCCGGCGAATACGGCGGCCACATCCGCCTGGATGCCAGCACCCTGGCGGCCGATGCCGCGGGCGCCACGGTGCGCCTGTCGGCCGAGTCGGGCGCCATCACCCAGTCCACGCTGACCACCACCGATACGCACGGCACGGCCAGCACCGCCGACGACACCACGGTCACGCTGATCCAGGGCGTGGTGCGCGCCGACCACCTGCGTGCGGTGGCCGAAACCGGCATCCGCCTGCAGACCAATGTCGACACCATCACCCGCGCTGAACTCACCGGCGCCGGCGATATCTGGATCGTCAATGGTGACGAGGGCACGCGGGCCACGCCCGCCTCGGCGCCGGTCTATGTCAGCCGCGCGCTGACGGTGGACTTTGCCCAGACCTACGACGGCGCCATCCGCATCACCAGCTTCGGCGACCTGACGGTGACCGCCGCCAATACGCTGGGCGCCGGCGATGCCAACGACTTCGTGCTCGAAACCCGCGCGGTGGCCGGCACGCCGTCCAACATGACCTTGGGCAACCTGGTCAACACCGGCCGCGGCGACCTGCTGCTGACGGTGCAGGGCGCGCTGGCCAGCCAGGCCGGCACGCGGCTGCGCGGCGACGAGCTGCGCGTGGCCGCGGCACTCGAAGGCGCGGCGGCCGGCAGCCTGCTGGTCGATCTGCGCAGCGAGGTGGGCACCGCGGTGCTGGTGACCCAGGGTGCCGGCGACGTGCACCTCGACCAGGTCAGCACGCGCAAGCTGATCGTCAGCGGCACGCGCATCGCCAACGGCGATCTGGAGATCGACGCCGATGGCGTGGTCGACCTGCAAAGCGTGGACCTGCTGTCCAACGACGATGACAACGACCTGCATGTGGATGCCGCGGGCGACATCCTGGTGCGCTGGGTCTCGGCCGGCGTCTACTACAGCAGCACCGGTGACGTGCCGCGCGTGGACCGCAACGGCGACGGCGACACCGACGATGTGGGCGATACGCCGGCCACCCAGCTGAGCTCGGCCGGCGACGTGACCCTGGTCTCCGGCGGCCGCATCGTCGAGGCCGGCGTCGATGCCGGCGTCGACCTGGTGGCCGACCGGCTGACGCTGAGCGCCCAGACCGGCATCGCCGATCTGGAAGTGGCGATCAACTCGCTGGACGCCGAGCTGCTGGCCGCTGGCGATATCTCGCTGGCCGATCTGGACAGCGTGCTCGAGCGCTCGACCGGCTTTGTCGTCGTGCGCGCCTGGGCCCAGCTCAGCACCGGCGCCGATGCCGAGCTGTCGATTGCCAACGAGGTGGCGCTGACGGCCCATGGCACGCTGCGTGTGGCCCCCACCAGCGTGACCAACCTGGGTGGCGTGCAGGCCGATTTCATCCGCCTGACCAGCAGCACCGACTCGGTGGTGGCGGCCAAGCCCGCCGACTGGGACAGTGCCACGCCCGATGTCAACAACTCCCTGGTCTACCAGGGCGGCGTGGCCTTCTCGGCCACCGACACCACCGCCGGCAGCGCCGGCAATGTGCAGCTGTACCGCTTCTTCGGTGCGCCGACCTGGATGGAATACCGCGCCGGTGGCAGCTTCGCCTTCGGCACGGCGGTGCAGGATGCCAGCGGCAATGTCCTCAACAAGGGCACGCTGACCGAGACCCTGCCGGCCTCGCTGAGCGCCGACACGCTGATCCTGGAGACCGGCGGCACGCTCAGCCTGAACGGCGCGCTGTCGGCCGGCCAGCGCCTGGAGCTGATCGCCGGCGAGGACGTGATCCTGCGCGGCAGCATCAGCGCCATCGCCAGCGACAGCGACAGCCTGATCGACCACCTGGTCATCACCGCCCGCGGCGCGCAGCAGATCCAGCGTGGCCTGGACCTGAACAACAACGGCAACCGCACCGATGTGCTGGTCGAGATGCGCGTGGGCTGGGACGGCAACGGCGACGGCGACTATCGCGACACCCTGGTCGAGATGGGCCTGCGCCTGGACTTCAACGGCGACGGCGACACCCTCGACCTGGTCAGCGAGGTCACGCTGGGCCGCGACCTCAACGGCGACGGCGATGCGCTGGACACGCTGCATGAGCGCTCGGTCGACTTCAACGGCGACGGCGACTACACCGACACCATCTCCGAGGCCGCGCTGAACCGCGACCTCAACGGCAACGGCAATGCCGACGACACGGTCAGCGAGGCCGGCTTCGGCGTCGACCTCAACGGCGACGGCGATGGCCTGGACACCTACCGCGAGGCCCTGCTGGGCGTGGACTACAACGGCGATGGCGACATCGTCGACACCGTCAACGAGAACCAGGGCCTGCAGGACACCGGCTTCATCGACGTGCGCATGGCCAGCCTGCCGGCGGCCAATTTCGAGCTGCGCGCCAAGCGCGACATCGATCTGGACCTGAGCGGCGCGCTGACGCTGTCGGGCTTCGTCGGCGGCCTGTCGGGCTATGGTCCGGCGGCCAATGTCACGCTGCTGATCGGCGGCACGCTGACCGTGCAGGGCGGCATCGTCAATGCCGACGCGCTCAATGGCGGCGACATCCTGATCGAAGCCGACCAGGTGGTGGCCGACGGTGCCTCGGTGTTCATCGCCGACCGCCTGCAGGTCACGGCCGAAGGCGACATCGTGCTGAACACGCTGGTCGCCACCCTGGTGGCCGACAGCACCGACGACGGCGACGTGATCGTGCGCGAATCCGACGGCCTGGTGATCGAGCGCGCCACGGCGCGCGACGGCGCGGTGCGCATCAAGGCCGGTGGCGACGTGGATGTGCGCGAGGTGCGCACCTTCGTCGACGCCGCGGCCAATGCGGCCGAGGTGCGCTCGGGCGGCGATCTGCGCATCGACCTGATCGAGGCCGGCGCCGATGCCGGCGCGCGCAAGGCCCATGGCGCCGTGCTGGTCGAGGCCGTGGGCCTGATCTCGGAGCTGGAAGCGCGCATCGTCGACGCCCGCGGCAACCTGGTCTCCGAGGACTACGACCAGAGCTCGGCCGACCTCTACGGCTACACCGTGACCATCGTCGGCACGCCGGTGCCGCCGGCCCTGGTGCTGCGTTCGGCCAGCGATGTGGGCAGCAGCAACGAGCTGGAGGTGCGCGTGATTTCCAGCGCCAGCGACGCGCTGCTGATCACCACCGACGATGCGCTGCGCCAGATGACCAATGCGGCGACCGAAAACGCCGGTGGCGTGAAGGCCGCGGTCAACGTGGGCACGCCCACCCTGGCCGGCAGCAACACCAAGCAGCGCAGCCGCATCGAGTTTGCCAACGTCATCGCCGAAGGCCAGGTCTACACCGTCAGCATCGGCGGCACGCCCACCAGCCTCACCGCGCTGGCCAACGAAGACCTGCCCACGCTGCTGGGCCGGCTGAAGACGGCGCTGGAGACCGCCCATGCCGGCATCGCCGTCACCGTGGATGCGGCCGCCAATGCGCTGAACCTGGATGCGCGCGTGGCCAATACGCCGTTCACCGTCAACTCGGTGAGCGTCATCGAGCCGGTGAGCATCACGCGCAACGGTGCGCTGGAAGACGATGGCGGCACGCCCGCCACCGAGGCCGGCACCGAGGTCAAGCAGCGCAGCGTGGTCGAGTTCGACGACGGCGTGGCGGCGGCCAGCGGCCAGCGCTATGCGGTGGTCGTCAACGGCCACGAGTACGCGGTCGCCGTCGGCGACAACGCCTGGATCTGGGTCACCGGCAGCGGCAGCAGCGCCATCAGCATCGATGCGCTGGACTGGGCCACGGCGTCCGACCTGGGCACGGCCACGCCCGGCACCGCCAGCGGCGGTGTGCGTCCGCTGCAGACCTCGGCCCTGGTGGCCGAAGACGGCGCCAAGTACATCGTCACCATCGGCAGCACCGTCATCACGCTGGTCTACGACGCCAGCGGCAGCTCGCTGGCCCAGCAGCTGACCGATGCCATCCATGACGAGACCGACTTCAATGCCACGCTGTCGGGCACGACCATCAACATCACCGACCCCAATGGGGGCGCCGGCGTCGACCCGCTGACGGCCAGCATCTCGGTGGCCACCGAGCGCCTGGAATCGGTGGCCGAGCTGTCGCGGGCCGACGTCACGCCCAGCACCGAGGGCGGCCGGCGCATCAGCCTGACCGGCCTGCCGGTGGCCGTGGGCATGGTGTTCCGCATCACCATCGGCGGCAACAGCTTCAGCTACACCGTGGACAGCGGCGATACGCTGGCCGTGGTGGCCGACGAGCTGGCCACTGACATCCACAACCACGCCAGCTACAGCGCCAGCGACCAGAGCATCACGGTCACCACCAGCTGGGCCTCGATCGGCGCGGCACTCGACAGCCTGATCGAGGCCGGCGAGCCGGTGGGCGTGGCCCGTGCCCGGTCCATCGACTTCAATGCCTACGAGGCCAACAACGCCGCCACCTACACCGTGACGGTGGGCGCCGACACGGTCAACTACACCGTGGTCGCCGACGAGACCGGCCAGGGCGCCAATGAGCGCGCCCAGGGCGTGGCCGACCAGCTGGCCGCACTGCTGACCGGCGGCAACCCGCGCTACACGGTCGAGGTGGTGGACGGCGTGCTGTGGATCCTGAGCGGCGCCGAGTCGGCCAGCATCAGCGCCAGCAGCAGCAATGCCGACGACACGCTCACCGTGTCGGCGGTCGAGGCCAGCGCACGCCGGCTGCTGCTGATCGCCAATGTGCTGAACACGCCGTTCACCGTGTCGCAGGCCGCGGTCACCGCGGTGGATGCGGTGGCCGATGCCGGTCGCACGCCCACCCAGACCGCCGGCGCCAGCCAGAAGCAGATCAGCGAGGTGGTCTTCTCCGGCAGCGTGGCCGCCAACACCGAGTACAGCGTCGTCATCGACGACAAGGCCTACACGGTGCGCACCGGCAGCAACCTGTACCTGGACTTCAACACCGCCGCGGCCGACCTGCTGATCTCGCTGCAGATCACCGACGAGGCCGGCGTGGCCCTGACCAGCCCGACCACCGTGCCCAGCTGGGTGGCCGCCCAGCGGGTCACGCCGCCGGGCTCGGCCCAGCCGCGCACGCTGGACCTGACCGGCCTGCCGGTGGGCCTGGGCTACCAGTTCGTGCTGACCGTTGGCGACACCCTGGTGGCCCATGTGGCCACCGCCGGCCAGACCGCCCAGGACGTGGCCGATGCCCTGGTGCTGGCCCTGGCCGCCTCCGGCTCGGCCGGTGCGGTGACGGCCAGCGTCTCGGCGCTGACCGTGGCCAGCAGCTGGACCGGTGTGCTCGGCGGCCTGGAAGACCGCATCGAGGCCGATGGCGACATCGGCGTGGCCGTGAATGCCGGCGACCGCACGCTGACGCTGACCGGCGGCAGCAACAACCAGGCCTTCACCATCAATGCGGTGACGGTCAGTGCCAGCGGCACGCTGGCGCGCAACCCGTCCACGCCCAGCGTGGACGCCGGCGAGAGCGCGGCCCAGGTCAGTACGCTGACCTATGCCGACCCGGCCAGTGCCGGCTATACGCTGAGCACCGGCCACCGCTTCTCGCTGCTGGTCAACGGCCGCGAGTACGGGGTGCAGATCGGCAGCAACGGCGTCACTGCCAGCTGGGCCTCGGTGCTGGGTGCGCTGGCCACGGCCATCGAAGCCGGCGAGACCGCTGCCTACAACGCGGCCGTGGCCGCGGCCACGCCGCAGCAGCCCTTCAGCGGCACGCTGCTGGACGTGACCTTCAACGACACCAACCGCACGCTGACGCTGAGCGCGCTGACGCAGAACATCGCCTTCCAGGTGTCGGATGCCGAGGTGGTGTTCCATGGCACGCAGGACGTGTCCAGCGCGGTGGTCTCGGCCGGCACCACGCCGCTGGTGGCCGCCGGCACCGACCGCGCCCAGATCAGCGAGGTCACCTTCAGCGGTACGGTGGCCAGCGGCGTCGAGTACGTGGTCACCGTCGACGGCGTCAGCCAGACCGTCAAGGTCGGCGATGTCGTCAACGGCCTGACGGTCACGGCCGACTGGCAATCGGTGCTCGACGCGCTGGATTACGAGCTGACCCAGGCCGGCGTGGTCGGCGTGGCCGTCAACGGCGGCCTGATGCGCCTGACGCTGACGGCCAACGCCCTCAACGACGCGTTCACCGTCTCGGCCTACACCCGCAACACCCTGGTCAGCGAGATCCCGATCAGCGGCGACTATGTGCTGGTGGTGCCCGACCGCGCCGCAGGCGACTACGGCATGAACGTCAGCGGCGGCAGCCTGACCGTGGTCAACCTGCCGACCAGCGACGACGAGACCATCCGCCTGTCCGCCGACGAGGCCCTGGTGGTGGTGTCCGACATCGCCGTGGGCGACGGCGGCTCGGTCTTCCTCAGTGCGGGCGAGGGCCTGACCCTGGGCGGCAAGGTCACGGCCGGCGACCTGACCGTGGTGGCCGGCGACGACCTGACCCTGACCACCGAGGTGGCCACGGCGCAGATCACGCTGAGCACGCCGGTCAACGACGACGACCCCAGCGACCTGATCCTGCTGCAGGTGGCCGCCGATGGCCAGCTGGCCAGCGATGTGGACGACCTGACCATCACCACGTTGGCGATGGATGGCGGCGACATCCTGATCGTGGCCGAGAACGACATCACCATCAATGAAATCACCGGCAGCGCCGGCACGGTGCGCATCGTCTCGCGCGGCGGCACGGTGACCATCGGCCGCATGGACGCCGCCGGCAGCGTGACCATCGAGGCCGCCGGCGCGGTCAACCTGGGCAGCGTGTCCGGCGGCACGACCATCAATGCCACCACGCTGGACATCGTGGCCGGCGGCGCGATCAGCGTCGTCGAGGCCGACGACCTGACCATCACGCAGATCGAGAGCAGCAGCGATGCCGCGGTCAGCGTGCAGGCCGGCGGCAGCCTGGTGGTCAATGCCGCCATCACGGCCGGCCTGACCCATGCGGTGACGCTGTCGGCCGGCGCCGGCGGCTCCATCACGCTGGACGCGGCCATCGTCACCAATGCCGGGGAGATCCGCATCGAGGCCGGTGCGGGCCTGACGCTCAGCGAGCAGGCCGATCTGTCCACGGCCGGTGGCGACATCCACCTGGATGCCGGCAGCGGCGCACTGGTGATGAGCGGCGACACGGTCATCGATGCCGGCGCGGGCGACATCGCCATCGATGCCGACGGCAGCATCACGCTGGGCAAGCTGCGCAGCAGCGGCTCGGGCGATCTGGTCATTCACAGCGGCAGCGTCGTCGACGCGGCCGACGGCGCCACCGACATCGTGGCCATTCACGCCTTGCTGGTGATCACCGCCGTGGGCGGCATCGGCGATGGCAATGCGATCGAGACACAGGTAAGGGCGATGGATCTACTCAATACAGGCAGCGGCGCGATTTCCGTCATCGAGGTCGACGCACTCGAACTGCAGCGCGTCGAACAGCAGGGGGGCGGGGCGGTCGACATCCGCACGCAGAACGGCGACCTGGTGGTGATGGACCTGGGGGTCCTGACCACCAGCGGTGCCATCGACCTGTATGCCGGCGGCGGCGGCCTGACCGTCAGCGGCGACGGCATCGCCACCAGCGGCGGCGGCATCACCCTGGTGGCCGAGCGGGGCGACCTGCTGCTGGACGCCGGCGTGCGTGTGGCCGGCAACGGCGACATCGAGTTGCGCGCCAACGACGGCGCCATCCGCATCAGCGAGGACGCGGCCCAGTGGCGCACCGAAGGCGCGGACTTCGATTCCGACCTGGACTGGGCGCTGGCCAACCGCCGCTTCAACATCAACGTGGCCACCGGCGAGATCGTCGCCGCGCGCATGAACGTGGCCGACGCGCAGATCCACGGCCTGTCCGACGGCGATGTGCTGCGCGAGGCGGGTGGCGCCTATGTGCAGACCACCGGCGGCAAGCTCACGCTGCTGGCCAGCGGTTCCATCGGCGAGCTTGAGCTCGGCAGCACGGCGCTGTACAGCCCGCTGGCGATCTTCGTCGATGCCGAGGAACTGGTGGCCACCAGCAGCGGCCGGGCCGACGTGCTGGTGATCGCCGCCGACGAGGTCGACGTGGGCGATGCCGGCGCGGTGGCCGGCGACTCCGGCTCGCGTGCCGGCACCACGCGGGTGTTCAGCCTGCAGGGCGCGCAGACCATCCATGCGGCGGTCGATGCCGGCGGCGAGGACATCACGCTGATCAGCGACGACCTGGACATCGCCGCGCCGATCCGCAGCGCCGGCGGCGACCTGAACATCCGCCCCAACGATCCGACGGTGGCCCTGGTCATCGGCGACCTGATCTCCGACGGCAACGGCAACCTGGCGGCCAACAGCAATGTCGGCGTCAATGAGACGCTGAACCTCGACCGCGGCGACATCAACAACATCGGCGCCGGCTTCGGCAACATCGTCGTCGGCTCGGCCGGCAGCAGCAACCCGATCTACATCACCAGCAACAGCGGCAACGGCATCACGCTGAACGCGCCGACCACGCTGTATGCCGATGGCCAGGGTGGCGAGATCCTGATCGGCACCGACCTGACCACGCCGTCGCTGCTGGTGTTCGGCTCGGGCGCCACCACCACCGTGGGCGGCAACATCACGCTGACCTCGGGCTCGTACACGCTGAACGACTCGGCGCGCATCAGCGGCACGCGCAGCATCACGGCCCAGGCCGGCAACATCACCTTCGGCCAGTCGGGCTTCCCGTACTTCGTCGTCGGCGACAGCCTGGCCACCACCGATACGCTGACGCTGGCCGCCTCGGGCAATGTCAACTTCATCTCCACCATCAGCGGTGGCAACGAGGCCGGCACCGACTACCTGAACGGCCTGACCATCACCACGGCGCACAACGTCACCTTCAACGAAGAGGTGGTGATCAACGGCAACCTGTCGATCAACGCCACCGGCAGCGTGATCTTCAACAAGGGCGTGCGCCTGCTCAACGGCGGCAGCCTGTCGATCACCGGCGCCACCCAGATCACCTTCACCGCCACCAGCTCGATCACGCTGGAAGGCGGCGGCAACCTGGTGCTGGAAGGCGACGGCATCGACCTGCAGATGAGCACCGGCGCGGTGGTCGGCAGCGGCAGCGTGGCGCTGCGCACCGCCACCGCCTCGCGCGGCATCGAGGTCGGCTCGTTCGAGGGCGCGGGCACCAGCAGCAGCGTGCTGAGCCTGACCATGTCCGAGCTGCGCACGCTGGCCGACGGCTTCAGCAGCATCGCCATCGGCCACCAGTCGGCCGGCCATGCCGCCAGCGCGGCCGCCGCCAGCACCGTGACCCTGGGCGCCAACGACAGCGGCACCAACCCGATCTTCCGCGACGACGTGGCCATCTACGGCGGCTCGATCACGGTGGCCGACAGCGCCTTCGACAGCTGGATCCTGCGTGTCAGCGCCGGCGAGACGCTGAAGCTGGATGCGGTCAACAACATCGAGATCTTCAACGAGATCGAGGCCGACTCGATCTCGCTGTACTCGGCGCTGGGCAGCATCGGCCAGGCCGACGAGGCCCTGGACACCCGGCTCGGCGAGGCCCTGCGCAGCCTGGAACTGGTGGTCACGGCCAAGACCGGCATCAACCTGGGCTCGATCGAGACGCCGCTGATGTCCATCACCAACACCGGTGACGGCGACATCACGCTGGGCGTCAACGGCGTGCGCACCACGTCGCCGATCGGCCGCTTCACCACCAGCCAGATCACCGGCGACGTGTCGGTGGCCAAGCTGACGCAGACCCTGAGCACCGGCACCGGCGACATCTCGCTGACCGCCCGCGGCGGCAGCGTCAGCATGCTCAGCGGCACCGTCAGCCAGGCCAGCGCCATCCTGCTCAACGGCACGGCCGCCAGCGGCCTGGCCAACCTGGGCACCGGCACCACCAACCTGACGGTGCAGGGCAGCGGCGAGACCCTGCTGATCAGCCAGGACATCAGCAGCCGCAGCGCCATCAGCCTCAGCTCGGCCGGCAGTCTGGTGACGGCCGCCGGCGTCAACCTGCATGCCACCGGCACCGGCGCCGACATCACGCTGACGGCCACCGCCGGCAGCATCACCCTGGGCGGTGATCTGGTGTCCGGCGGCGCCGGCACCTCGGGCGGCCTGGTCACACTGACCGCCGGCACCGGCATCACCATGACCGACGGCACGCACATCACCTCGGTGGGCACCAGCGGCCGCGCCAGCCTCGTGGCCGGCGGCGACATCCTGGTCAGCCAGATCACGGTGACCAGCAGCGTCGGCCTGCGCAGCACCGGCGGCGCCATCGTCGACAACCTCAGCGGCAACGGCAACAACCTGGTCGGCGATACCGCGGCCGATGCCGTGCTGTATGCGGCCAATGGCATCGGCACCGGCAGTGCCTCGCTGCGCACGGCCGTGGCCACCCTGGTGGCCACCAACACCACCGCCGGTGGCGTGTTCATCACCGAAGCCACCGGCCTGGTGGTCGAGGACACGCTGCCGCCGGTGGATGCCCCGCTGGGCCTGGACCTGGGCGGCATCGTCGATGCGTCGGGCCGCGTCTCGCTGGTGCTGACCAGCGGCAACCTCAGTGTGGTCGGTGGCATCAAGTCCTCGTCCACCGGTGTGGGCAGCGGCAACATCCTGCTGCAGACCCTGGCCGGCGACATCGATGTCGAGGCCGACGTCACCTCCACCTCGGGCAGCATCTCGGTGCTGGCCTCGGGCAGCGTGGCCATCGGCACCAGCTTCGGCGGCGTGCAGCTGTCCACGCTGGCCGATGCGGCCACGGTCGACGTGCTGGCTGGCGCCGGCGCGGTGACGATGGGCACGACCTCGGGCCTGGTCACCAACAACGGCGCCCAGCGCGTGCAGGCCGCCGGCAATGTGGTGCTGGGCCAGCTGAGCACCGGCACGGCCGGCGCCAGCGACACCCGCGCCATCAGCGTGGTGGCTGGCGGCGCCATCCTCGACGCCGATGCCGACGGCGCCTCGCAGGCCGTCAACCTCAGCGGTGGCCGCGTGCGCCTGGAAGCCGGCAGCGGCGTGGGCACGGCCGGCAATGCCATCGAGCTGAGCATCAGCACGCTGGCCGCCAGCAGCAGCGCTGGCGGGCTGTTCGTGTCCGAGCACAACGGCCTGACCCTGGGCACGGTGGCGGCGGTGACGGTCAACCGCGTGGCGGCGGCCGGCACCACCTCGGCGGTGGCCGACAGTGCGGCCCTGGCCGGCCTCACCGCCGGCGGCAACGGCGCCCTGGTGGTGCGCAGCGGCACCGGCACCAGCGGCACGCTGAGCGTGGATGCGGCGGTCACGGCCAGCGGCAGCGGCCATCTGCTGCTCGAATCGAACAACGGCGCGCTGCGCCTGAATGCCGATGTCGACGCCGGCAGCGGCCATGCCAGCCTGGTGTCCAGCGGCGCGCTGAGCTTTGCCGCCGATGCCGACCTGCGCAGCAGCGGCACGGCCACGCTGGATCTGCGCGCCGCCTCGGTGGCCATGACCCAGGGGGCCACGATCAGCACCGGCAGCGGCAATGTGCGCATCAGCGCCACCGGCACGCTGCAGCTGGCGTCGGTGAGCACCGGTGGCGACGTGAGCCTGGCGGCGCAGAGCATCGGCGATGCCTTTGTCTCGGGCAGCGACACGGTCAACGTGACGGCCGACGAGCTGCGCATCGTGACCAGTGGCACGGGCGCCAGCGACGGCGTGGGCAGCGCAACCAATGCGCTGGAGCTGGCGGTGAATGCGCTGGCGGCCGATGTGAACGGCGCAGGCGGCCTGTTCGTCAGCGAAGCCGATGCGCTGCAGATCGGCACGCTGAGCGCGATCAACGTCAACCGCGTGGGCGCCGATGGCGCGACGCTGACGG
>JAGOPK010000019.1 GCA_017992055.1 Burkholderiaceae bacterium | reverse complement strand
TCCAGCAGGGCCTGGCCGTCGATGCGGGCCTGGCCACGCAGCAGCTGCACGACGGCCTTGCCGGTGGTGGTCTTGCCGCAGCCCGATTCGCCCACCAGGGCCAGGGTGCGGCCGGCCGGCACCTCGAAGCTGACGCCGTCCACCGCCTTGAACACCGGCCCGCCGCGGCCACCCAGCAGGCTGCGGCGCAGTACGAAATGCACCTTCAGGTCGCGCACCTGCAGCAGCGGCGCCGCCGCCGCGGCGGCCGGGCCGCGGGGCGTGGCCTGGGCCAGCAGCGCCGCGCCGGCCGCGTCCGCGTCGTGCAAGGCCGGCTCGCCCGGCGCCAGGCGCAGGCAGCGCACGGCGTCGCCGGCGGCGCCGTCCAGCGTCGGCCGCTGGCTTTCGCAGCGCGGCTGGGCATGGGCACAGCGCGGCGCAAAGCGGCAGCCGGCAAAGCTCTGCGTCAGCAGCGGCACGGTGCCGGGGATGGCGGTCAGCGCCTGGCCGCGGCGCTGGGCGTCGGGCAGGGCCTGCAGCAGCGCACGCGCATAGGGGTGGCGCGGCGCGGCAAAAAAGCGCTCGGCGGGCGCCACCTCGACGATCTGGCCGGCATACATCAGCGCCACCTGGTGGGCCATGCCGGCGACGACGGCCAGGTCGTGGGTGATCAGCAGCAGGCCCATGCCCTGCTCGCGCTGCAAATCCTTCAGCAGGTCGAGGATCTGCTTCTGGATGGTCACGTCCAGCGCCGTGGTCGGCTCGTCGGCCACCAGGTAGTCGGGCTCGGCCGCCAGCGTCATGGCGATCATCACGCGCTGCTTCTGGCCGCCGCTCATGCGGAACGGGTAGTCGTCGATGCGGCGCTCGGGCTCGGGGATGCCGACACGCTTCAGCCAGTCGATGGCCTTGGCACGCGCCGCAGCACCCCGCAGCGGCGTGTGCGTCTCGATGGCCTCGATCAGCTGGGTGCCCACGGTCAGCACCGGGTTCAGGCTGGTGCCGGGCTCCTGGAAGATCATGCCGATGCGCCCGCCGCGCACGCGGCGCATCGCCGCCTCGGGCAGGCCCAGCAGCTCGGTGGAGCGGCCACCGGGTGTGTCGTCGTCCAGGCGGATCTCGCCGCCGGTCACCGCACCGGCCTCGGGCAGCAGGCGCAGCAGGGCCAGCGCGGTCATGCTCTTGCCGCAGCCGCTTTCGCCGACCAGCGCAAAGGTCTGGCCGCGCCGCAGCGTCAGGCTCAGGCCGTCGATGGCGCGCACGATGCCGGCCTCGCTGTCGAGGGCCACCTGCAGTTGTTCGATGCTCAGCATGGCGGGCTCCGGGTTCAGGCCGGCTTGCGCAGCGACAGCCGCGGCCGCAGCGCACGGGCGCGCGGATCGAAGGCATCGCGCACGCCGTCGGCAAACAGGTTGGCGGCCAGCACCAGGGTGACCATGAAGCCGAAGGCGGCGGCAAAGCTCCACCACACCACCGGGTCGCGGCTCATCTCGCTGCGCGCCAGGTTGATCATGCCGCCGAAGCTGCTGGTACTGGGGTCCACGCCCACGCCCACGTAGGTGAGCACCGCCTCGTAGAGGATCAGGTCACTGAAGCTGAGCACGGTGGTGATCAGCACCAGGTGCATGACATTGGGCAGGATGTGGCGCAGCATGATGCGCGCCGGCGCCACGCCAAAGGCGGTGGCGGCCTGCACGAATTCGAGCTCGCGCAGCTTCAGCGTCTCGGCGCGCACCAGGCGGCACAGCGTGGCCCAGCCGGTGACGCCCAGGATCACGCACAGCAGGAACACCTTGACGTCGGCGCGCTCGGCGCCGGTGTCCAGCCACTCGGGATGCTTGTCGAGTGCCACCTGCACCATCAGCACGCAGGCGGCGATCAGCAGCACATTGGGCACCGAGCTGAGCGTGGTGTAGAGGTACTGCACGACCTCGTCCACCCAGCCGCGGAACCAGCCGGCCAGGATGCCCAGGGTCACCGCGATCGGCAGCGTGGCCAGCGTGGACAGCAGGCCGATGACGAAGGCCGTGCGCACGCTCTTGAGCGTCTGCACCAGCACGTCGTTGCCGGTGCGGTCGGTGCCGAACACATGGTAGTGGCCCATCAGCGCCACCACCGGTCCGGCCAGCAGGCAGACCACCAGCGTGGTGAGCCACAGCGCGCGCAGCGGCAGCTCGGTGCGGTCGGCGGCGATGGCGCGCAGCGCGCCGGCCAGGCCACCGTGGCGGCGGCGCTGGGTCAGGGCCAGCAGCACGCCGCCGGCCAGGGCCACCAGCACGCCGCCGGCAGCGCCGGCCAGCACGCGGCCGGTGATGTCACCGCTGCGCTGGCCCTGGTCGTCGGCCAGGTGGGCGCCGCCATGGGCCAGGCGCGGATGCTCGCGCAGCGTCTGGCCATCGCGCACCACCGGCTGCTTGTTCAGCGCCCGCGCGGCCAGCGGCTCGGAATAGGTGGTCTCGCGCATGGCCAGCTGGCGCGCCAGCAACGCATCCAGCAGCGACTGGGTGCGCGTGTCGTAGAACACCTGGGGCGCGGCCGCGGCATCGGCAGCGGCCGGCAGCGCGCGGCGGAAGTGCAGGCTGTCGGCCAGCGTGACCAGCACAAACAGCGACAGCACAAAGGCCGAGCACAGCGCCGCCGGGTCGCGCAGCACCTTCAGCCAGGTGGCGCGCAGCGCGTCGGTGCGGCGCACGCGCCAGCCATAGCCCAGCGCCAACGCCACCAGCGCCCACAGCGCCACATCGGTCCACAGCACGACGATCTTGAAGCCCATGGTCTTTGCCTCTTTCGCTTCAGATCAGGCCAGCCGCACGCGGGGATCGACCCAGGTGTAGGCGATGTCGATCAGCGCATTGCTGGCGATGTACAGCGCCGCGCCCAGGAACACCATGCTGCGCACGATGGCGAAGTCCTGGCTACCGATGGCCTCGATGACGAAGGCGCCCAGGCCCGGGATGCCGAAGAAGCTCTCGAACACCAGGCTGCCCATGAACACATAAGGCAGGTAGGCACCGGCGCTGGTGATGATGGGCACCAGGGCATTGCGCAGCACATGGCGGAACAGCACCACGGCCTCGCTCAGGCCCTTGGCGCGCGCGGTGCGCACATAGTCGCGGGCGATCTCCTCCAGGAACATCGCCCGGTACAGCCGGGCCTCGCCGCCCAGCCGCGCCAGCAGGCTCAGCGCAATCGGCAGGGCCAGGAAGCGCAGCGCATCCAGCCCCGGCGCAAAGCCCGAGATCGGCACCCAGCGCAGCAGGCGCGAGAACATGAACTGGCCGACGATGATGTAGAACAGGCTGCTGATCGACAGCATCAGCACGCACAGCACCACGCCCCAGAAGTCGATGCGCGTGTGGCGGAAGAACACCAGCAGCAGCGAGAACACGATGCTGACGAACAGCTGCAGCACGAACAGCGGCACCGCCAGCTGCAGGCTCACGCCCATGCGCGTCTTGATCTCGTGGCCGATGTCCACCGAGCGCGCCGAATCGCTGCGGCCGAAGTCCAGCGCCAGCAGCGACACCGAGCGCTCCCACAGCACGGTGCGGGTCAGCTTGTCGGCGCCCTCGGCCTGGGCATTGAAGTACAGCGGCCGGTCGTAGCCACGCTCGGCCTTCCACTTGTCGATCTGCTCCTGCGTGACCCGCTTGCCGCCGATGTTCAGCCGCGCCATGTCGTCGGGCGTGTTGACGGTGAAGAACAGGAAGAAGGTCAGCAGGTTCACACCCACCAGGATCAGCAGCCCGTAGCCCAGGCGGCGTGCGATGTAGCTCAGCATGCGGGTCGGCTCCAGCGCTCTCAGGCCACGGCGCGGCGCACGGTGGCCGCCTCGCGCGCGCGCAGGCTGCGCCAGCCCAGCCAGGCCAGCAGCGCCACGCCGGCCAGCAGCAGGGCCGCCGGCCAGCGCACCGGCGCATTCCACTCGGCCTGCTTGGCCGCGCGCAGCGCCGGATCAACCCGGTAGTACTTGGCCATGTCGCGGATCATGATGCTGGGCTTGCCGTTGTGCACCCATTGCTGGAAGGCCAGGCCACCCCAGGGAAAGTAGCCAAAGGCCCAGGGCGAGTCCTGCTGCAGGATCTGCACCATCTGGTCGACCACGGCCTGCTTGGCCGGCCCGTCCTCCAGCGCCTGCAGCTGGCGGTAGAGCTTGTCGTACTCGGGGTTGTCGTAGTTGGCGTAGTTGTCGCCCTGGTGCTTGGAGCGGCCCAGCGGCCCGTAGGTCAGGAACAGGAAGTTCTCGGCATCGGGATAGTCGGCCAGCCAGCCGCCCCAGAAGATCTGGTGCTTGCCCTTGAGCGTCTTGTCCTGGTACTGGTTGAAGTCGGTGGCGCGGATCTCCAGCTGCACGCCCAGCTTGGCGAACTGCTTGACCATCCAGTCGTTTTCGCTCTTGAACTCGGGCGTGATGGCGCGCTGGAAGTCGTAGTTCAGCACCAGGGGCTTGCCGCTCTGCGCATCGCGGCCATCGGGGTAACCGGCCTCGGCCAGCAGCTTCTTCGCATCCTCGATGGGCCGGCGCACGATCTTGCCGGCCACCAGGTGGTGCGTGACCGGGTTGTGCCAGCCCGGCTGGCCCTCGCGCGAGCCGAACAGGCCCGGCGGCACCGGCCCGTGCGCGGCCACGCCACCCTTGTGCTTGAAGATGCGGCCGTAGCCCTCTTCCCAGTCGATGGCAATGGCAATGGCCTGGCGCAGCTTGCGGTTGCGCAGCTGCTGCTCGGGCGTGTCGCCGCGGCCCACCACCGGGTCCAGCATGTTGAAGCCCAGGTACCAGTTGCTGATGTCGGTCATCAGCGGGAACTGGAAGCCGCGCTGCTCGAACAGCTGCTTCACCGCATCCGAGTCGTCGGCATCGTTGCGGAAGTCCACGCCCCATTCGGGCCGCTCGATCTCGGGCACGTCCAGATAGCCCTGCTTGAACTTCTCCTTGCGCGGCACCTTCTCCTTCTCGATGGTCACGTACAGCGTGTCGATGAAGGGCATGGTCTTGCCGCAGTCGGCCAGCAGGCCGGCGGCGCGGTCCTCGGGCATGCCCTCACACGGATAGGGTTCGCCGCGGTAATGGGGGTTGCGCTTCATCACATGGCGGCGGTCGCGCACGAAGTCCACCATCATGTAGGGGCCGGTGCCCACCGGCCACTGGTTCAGGCTCAGGCCGTTGGCGGCCATGCCGGGCTGGGCATAAAAGGCATCGGCCTCCCAGGGCAGCGGCGCGGTGAAGGGCATGGCCATCCAGTAGCTCCACTGCGGATACTTGCCCTTCAGCCGCAGCCGCCAGGTGTGCTTGTCCAGCACCTCGGCGCCGGCCAGCGGGTACTTGCGGAAGTCGAGAAAGGGCTTGTCCTGGGCATCGCGGGCCAGGCCGGCCAGCAGCCTGGCGTCCTCGCGCTTGATCAGATCGGCATATTCGCGCAGGCCGATCACATAGTCGGCAAAGATCGCGAACACCGGCGCCTCGATGCGCGTGGTGGCATGGCGCTTGATGGCATAGACGAAGTCGGCCGCCTCCAGCTCGCGCGTGCCCTGCTGCGCAAACTGCAGCGGCGAGCGCTTGTCGCCCAGCTCGGCCGCGGTCAGCGCATGGTCGCTGTGGTACAGGTACTTGCCGTCGGCGCCCTTGGCAAAAGCCGGGTGCGGCGCAAAGCGCACGCCGGGCCGCACCTTGATCTCGTAGACGCTCTCGGCGATGGCCTCGGCCGGCGCATCCTCGGGCAGCGGCTGGCCGGCCTTGTCCAGGTAGCGCGGCTTGGCCACCTCGGCCGCCGACTTGGGCACCAGCTGGTAGGGCCGCTTCAGGTAGTGGTAGCCGTAGGGCGGCTCGTAGATCTGGAAGGTGTAGGCGCTCTCGGGGTTGGAGTAGGACGCCGTGGGGTCCAGATAACGCGGCGAGCGCTCGTCGAAGCTGTAGAACAGCGTGTTGTCGCGCTCGGCGCCGGCCGGATAGGGGCTGTTGTTGCAGCCGGCCAGGCCCAGGCCGGCCAGCAGCAGGGCCAGCCAGGGCAGCAGGGAACGCAGCAAAGCCTGGGCGCGCATCAGCACACTCCTGAGAACAGGGCCTGGGTGAGGCCGCGTAAAACAGCGGCGCCTCGGCAGGTCCGGCTTGTGCCCGGCCCCATCGAGGCGCTTTGCGGCATTGTAAACAGGCGCCCCAGGCTCACCAGCCGATCAGGGCATCGCGGCCGCTGACCAGCAACTGCACCCGCGCACCCACCGGCAGCGTGACCTTGGGCTCGACCTCGGCGCCGGCCGGCTGGTGGCCGAAGGGCAGGCCGGTGAGCACCGGCACCGGGCATTCGGCGCGCAGCCGGGCAATCGCCGACTTCAGCGTATAGCCACGGTCCAGCGGGCTGGGCTTCCAGTGGTTGAAGCGGCCCAGCACCACCGCCTTCTGCGCGCCCAGCACGCCGGCCTGCAGCAGCTGCAGCAGGCCACGCTCGAGCGCATAGGGATGCACGTTGACGTCTTCCAGGAACAGGATGCCGCCCTTGATGCGCGGCCAGTGCGGCGTGCCCAGCAGCGACAGCACCATCGCCAGGTTGCCGCCCCACAGCAGGCCGCGCGCCTCCAGGCCGTCGAAGCCGGCCTCGGTGCGAAAGCCCACCGCCTCCAGCTCGCCCGACATGGCCTCGGCAAAGCAGTCGCGCGTGACCTCGTCCAGCCCGCCATCGTCGTCGCCACGGCCGAAGTCGTCGCAGGCCATGGGCCCGTGCCAGGTGATGGGCGCGCTGCCGCCCCTGCCCGGCTTGACATGGGCCAGCAGGCCCAGCTGCAGCGGCGTGAAATCGCTGTAGCCCACCCAGCGCGTGCCCTGCTCGATGCTGCGGGCGATCTGCGCCCAGTCCACGCGGTCCAGCAGCCGCGTCATGCCATAGCCGCCGCGGCAGGCCATGGCCACGTCGGGCGCGGCCTCGGCGATGCGCTGCAGCGTGGCCAGCCGGGCCTCGTCGTCGCCGGCAAAACGCTGGTGGCGGGCGCGCACGCTGGCATCCAGCGTGACCTTCCAGCCCAGGGCCTGCAGGCGCTGGCGCGCGCGCTTCAGGGCGTCGGCGCGCAGCTCGACGCCGGAGGGGGCAAACACCGTCAGCTCGCGCACCGTGCAGGTCTCGCCGGGGGCGTGGTCGTGGTCACAGCTCATGGTGGGCATCGCTTGCATCGTCGTCGCGGGGTGCGGGCAGGTTCATCTCCAGCACCTCGCCGGTTGGGATAGGCGCAGGCTCGGCGGCGGCGGCGGCCAGCCGGGCCTGCTGTTGTGCTTGCTGTTGCGCCTTCTGCTGGGCCCGGCGCTCGGCGAAAAACTGCTTCAGCAGGGCCGAGGCCGGCGCCGCCAGCACGCCGCCCAGCACCTCGGTGTGGTGGTTCAGCAGCGGCTGGGCGAACAGGTCGATCACCGAGCCGGCAGCGCCGGTCTTGGGATCGTGGGCGGCAAACACCACGCGGGCAAAGCGTGCATGCATCAGCGCCATCGCGCACATGGCGCAGGGCTCCAGCGTCACATACAGGGTGCAGCCCGGCAGGCGGTAGTTCTGCGCCAGCTGGGCCGCATGGCGCAGGGCCACGATCTCGGCATGGGCCGTGGGATCGTGGGTGGTGATGGGCCGGTTGTAGCCGGTGGCCAGCAGCTGGGGCGCGGCGCCGCTGTCGCCGGGGCGCAGGATCACCGCGCCCACCGGCACCTCGCCGGCCAGCTGGGCGTTCAGCGCCTGGTCCAGCGCCAGGCGCATGCCGTATTCGTCGGCTTCGGTGGGGGTCATGCGGTGCAGGTCGCCATGGAAGCGCCATTGTCGCCGCGCGGCGGGCCCGGCCTGTGGCCTAATCCAGGCCGGCCGATGTTGGCGCCTTGCCCGCGCCCCACCCTCGCCCCCTTGCCATGATCCGAGTCACCGAACTGCGGCTGCCGCTGGAGCATCCGCCCGAGGCGCTGCGCGCCGCCCTGCTGCAGCGCCTGAAGCTGGCCGATGCCGAGCTGATCGACTTCAAGGTGCACAAGCGCAGCCCCGATGCGCGCAAGAAATCGGCGATCCAGTTCATCTACGCCGTCGACTGCCGGCTGGCCGATGCCGCCACCGAGCAGCAGCTGCTGCAGCGCAGTGCCGGCGATCCGCATGTGCGGCCCAGCCCCGACATGGCCTACCGCTTCGTCGGCCAGGCGGACGCCGGCTTCTACGCCGGTGGCCGGCCACGCCCGCTGGTCATCGGCTTCGGCCCCTGCGGCATCTTCGCAGCGCTGATCCTGGCCCAGATGGGCCTGAAGCCCATCGTGCTGGAGCGTGGCAAGCCGGTGCGCGAGCGCACCCAGGACACCTGGGGCCTGTGGCGCAAGGGCCTGCTGAACCCCGAATCGAACGTGCAGTTCGGCGAGGGTGGCGCCGGCACCTTCAGCGACGGCAAGCTCTACAGCCAGATCAGCGACCCGCGCCACCTGACGCGCAAGGTGCTGGAGGAGTTCGTCAAGGCCGGCGCACCGGAGGAGATCCTCTACGTCAGCAAGCCGCACATCGGCACCTTCCGCCTGGTGGGCATGGTGGAGAAGATGCGCGCCGACATCGAGGCCCTGGGCGGCGAGATCCGCTTCCAGCAGCAGGTGACCGAGCTGCTGATCGACGTGGACGGCAGCGGCCAGCGCCAGCTGCGCGGCGTGGTGCTGGCCGACGGCCAGCAGATCGCCTCCGACCATGTGGTGCTGGCCGTGGGCCACAGCGCCCGCGACACCTTCACGCTGCTGCACCGCCATGGCGTGGCCATGGAGGCCAAGCCCTTCTCGGTGGGCTTTCGCATCGAGCATCCGCAGGGGCTGATCGACCGCGCCCGCCTGGGCCCGGCCGCCGGCCACCCGCTGCTGGGCGCGGCCGACTACAAGCTGGTGCACCATGCCAGCAATGGCCGCTCGGTCTACAGCTTCTGCATGTGCCCCGGCGGCACCGTGGTGGCGGCCACCTCCGAGCCCGGGCGCGTGGTCACCAACGGCATGAGCCAGTATTCGCGCAACGAGCGCAATGCCAATGCTGGCATCGTCGTCGGCATCAACCCCGAGGACTACCGCCAGGCGCCCGATGACGGCCAAGGGGGCCCGGTCTCGCCGCTGGACGGTTTTGCCTTCCAGCGCTTCTGGGAGAGCCGGGCCTACGAGCTGGGCGGCGGCGGCTACCGTGCGCCGGGCGAGCTGGTGGGCGACTTCGTCGCCGGCCGCCACGGCGACGAGGTGGCGCGCGAGTTCGGCAGCGTGCTGCCCAGCTACAAGCCGGGCGTGACGCTGACCGACCTGAACGATCCCGCGCGCCCCAGCCTGCCGCCCTATGTGCTGGAGGCCATCCGCGAGGCCCTGCCGGCCTTTGCCCGCCAGATCCGCGGCTTCGACATGGCCGACGCGGTGCTGACCGGCGTGGAGACCCGCACCTCGTCGCCGCTGCGCATCAACCGCGGCCGCGACCACCAGAGCCCGAACACCCGCGGCCTGTACCCGGCCGGCGAAGGCGCGGGTTATGCCGGCGGCATCATGTCGGCCGGCGTCGACGGCATCGAGGTGGCCGAGTCGCTGGGGCGCAGCCTGCTGGGGCTGGCGGGCTGACGCCGCCCGGCCTGCGCTTCAGGCCTGCAGCGGCCAGTGGGCCAGATGCTGGTGCTGATGGCGGCCCAGCTTGCTGTTGACCAGCACAAAGCCCTGCACCCGCCAGCGCATCGGCTCCACGGCCTGGGCCGGCGCCGCCTGCGGGCTGTATTGCAGCGTGACATGGGGCGTGAAGCCGGGGCGCTTGTCCATCCAGCGCGCCAGGCCGGCGCGCTGCAGGGCGCTGCTCAGCTCGCGATGAAAGGCCTGCAGCGCCGCCGCGCCATCGCTGCCGACCAGCACCTGGATGTGGCCGTCGCGGCCCTTGCGGAAATTGTCCAGCCGGTCGAAGCAGACCTCGAAGCCCGGCCGGCCCGCCAGCGTGGCAGCGGCCTGCCGGGCCGAGGCCTCCAGCCCCGGCGGCAGGCCCGGGTGGTCGCCCAGGTGCATCAGCGTGACATGCAGGCGATCGGCATCGACAAGGCTGCCCTTCAGGCCCAGGGCCTGGCGCTGCAGCTGCCATGCGGCGGCGATGCGCTGCGCCACCTCGGGCGGTGGAAACAACGCCAGGAACAGCCGGTCGGTGGGTGTGGCCGGCGCGTCCAGGCCTTCCAGGGACAGTTGCATGTCAGCGGCTCCCGCTCAGGCAAACAAGGACGGCTGGGCACTGACCAGCGGCCAGCGCGCCAGCAGCTCGTGGCGGCCAGCGCCGTTGTGGCTGACCACCAGGCAGATCTCCTCGAAACGCCAGGCCAGCGGCGGGATCCGGCGCCTCGGCACGGGAGCATGCCGATAGTCCAGCGTGATGTGGGGCGTCATTTCGCGTCGGATCAGCGACAGCGGAAAGCCGATCCGCTGCATCGCATCCGCCAGTTGCCGGCACATGCGGCGCACCTCGCGCACGCCGGTGCCAAGGCCGGTCAGTTCGACGGTGGATGCGGAAGCCCGCGGATCGCGCGACTGCAGCACATCCAGCCACACGTCGAACGGCAGTCCGAACGACTCGGCATCGAGCTTGTCGGTCAGGCGCAGCAGCCAGGGCGGAACGCCGCTCGCGGGAGGATAGCGACCCAGCTTCTGCACCGTCATGTGCATGCGCTCGGGCGGCATCGGCCAGGTCGTCCCGTCCGGCCTCGCCGGCAAGAGCTGCGAGGCGGCCTGGGTGATCGCCGGTGGCGGCAAGTGCATCAGGTAGACATCGAGTGATGTGACCATGCTTCGACACCTCTGCGCGACAGCCCCGACCCCGCTCCGACCTCAGCCCGACGCGGCAGACCGGGGGCTCATTCCCACTCGATGGTTGCCGGCGGCTTGCTGCTGACGTCGTAGGTGACGCGGTTGATGCCGCGGACCTCGTTGATGATGCGGCCGCTGACCTTCTTCAGCAGGCTGTAGGGCAGCTCGGCCCAGTCGGCGGTCATGAAGTCGCTGGTCTGCACCGCGCGCAGCGCCACCACATAGTCGTAGGTGCGGCCGTCGCCCATCACGCCCACGCTCTTCACCGGCAGGAACACGGTGAAGGCCTGGCTGGTCAGGTCGTACCAGCTCTTGCCGCTGTGCGGCTCGATGGCGGCACGCAGCTCCTCGATGAAGATGGCGTCGGCGCGGCGCAGCAGGTCGGCATAGTCCTTCTTCACCTCGCCCAGGATGCGCACGCCCAGGCCGGGGCCGGGGAACGGGTGGCGGTAGACCATGTCGTGCGGCAGGCCCAGCGCCACGCCCAGCTCGCGCACCTCGTCCTTGAACAGCTCGCGCAGCGGCTCCAGCAGCTTCAGGCCCAGCTGCTCGGGCAGGCCGCCCACGTTGTGGTGGCTCTTGATGGTGATGGCCTTCTTGGTCTTGGTGCCGCCCGACTCCACCACGTCGGGGTAGATCGTGCCCTGGGCCAGGAAGCTGGCGCCCTTGTGGCCCTGGCCCGAAGCCTTCAGCTTCTCGGCCTCGGCCTTGAACACGTCGACGAACAGGCCGCCGATGATCTTGCGCTTGCGCTCGGGGTCGGTCACGCCGGCCAGCTGGCCCAGGAACAGCTCGGCCGCATCCACCCGCACCACCTTGGCATGCAGGCGCCCGGCGAACATGTCCATCACCATGTCGCCCTCGTTCAGGCGCAGCAGGCCATGGTCGACGAAGACGCAGCTCAGCTGGTCGCCGATGGCGCGGTGGATCAGGGCCGCGGCCACGCTGGAATCGACGCCACCCGACAGGCCCAGGATCACCTCCTCGTCGCCCACTTGCTCGCGGATCTTCTGCACCGCTTCGTCGATGTAGTTGCCCATGATCCAGTCGCCGGCGCAGCCGGCGATGCCGCGCACAAAGCGCGTCAGCAGCTCGGCGCCCTGCAGCGTGTGCGTGACCTCGGGGTGGAACTGCACCGCGTAGTAGCGGCGCGCCTCGTCGGCCATGCCGGCGATGGGGCAGCTGGGCGTGCTGGCCATCAGCTTGAAGCCCGGCGGCAGGGCCGTGACCTTGTCGCCATGGCTCATCCAGACCTTCAGCATGCCGTGGCCTTCGGGCGTGGCGAAGTCCTGGATGCCCTTCAGCAGCTCGGTGTGGCCATGGGCGCGCACCTCGGCATAGCCGAACTCGCGCACATCGCTGGCCTGCACCTCGCCGCCCAGCTGCACGGCCATCGTGAACATGCCGTAGCAGATGCCCAGCACCGGCACGCCGGCCTCCCACACCGCCTGTGGCGCGCGCAGCTGGTGGTCTTCGTAGGTGCTGGCATGGCTGCCGCTGAGGATGATGCCCTTGGCGCCGAAGCTGCGGATGAACTCGTCCGACACGTCGTTCGGATGGATCTCGCAATAGACATGGGCCTCGCGCACGCGGCGCGCGATCAGCTGCGTGACCTGGGAGCCGAAGTCGAGGATCAGGATCTTGTCGTGGGTCATGGTGGTGCTCTCAGGCGGCCGCCGGCGACTGGGCGGCGCGGCGGCGGAAGAATTGGATCGCGATCAGCGTGCCCACTGCCTGCAGCGCGGCGCAGGCGAAGAAGGGCAGGCCCATCAGCCAGTCGCTGGGCTGGCGGTGCGAGATCAGGCCCAGCAGCGGCGTGGCCAGCATCGGCGCCAGCACCGCCATCAGGCTGTTCATCGAGGCCACCGAGCCGGCCGTGGCCCCCTGCTCATGGGCCTGGGCGGCGTTGCTGATCAGGCTCTGGATCGCCGCCTGCACGCCGCCGCCCAGCACGCCACCGATGACGATGACCACGTACATCATCCAGCCCTGGCTGGCCAGGCCGAAGCCCAGGTAGGTGAATGCCGAGGACAGCAGGCCCACGGTGGCCAGGGTGCGGGTGGAGAAGCGCTGCAGCATGTGCTTGAGCAGCAGGCCCTGCACCAGGGCCGAGACCAGGCCCACAGCAAACAGCGACCAGCCCACCTCGGCCGGCCCCCAGCCGAAGCGGAAGTGCGTGTACAGCACCCAGCTGGTGTGCAGCGTGAACTGGGCCAGCGAGGCCAGCGCCACCACCACGATCAGCGGGCCCACGCCGGGCAGGCGGCGCAGCGACGACAGCGCCGCAAACGGATGCACGCGCCGCCAGGCAAAAGGCTGGCGGCGCTCGGCCGGCAGCGACTCGGGCAGCACGAACCAGCCGTACAGCCAGTTGATCACCGCCATCGCGCCGGCGGCAAAAAACGGCAGGTGGATGTCGATGGAGCCGAGCAGGCCGCCCAGCATCGGCCCGAGGATGAAGCCGATGCCAAACATCGCGCCCAGCATGCCGAAGCGGCGCGCCCGCTCCTCGGGCGTGGAGATGTCGGCCACATAGGCATTGGCCACCGCGATGTTGGCCTGCATGGCGCCCGAGAACACGCGCACCGCCACCAGCATCCACAGCGCCGTGGCCAGGCCGGTGACGATGAAGCTCAGCGCCAGGCCCGAGAAGCCCAGCAGCAGCACCGGCCGCCGGCCATGGGCATCGCTGAGAGCGCCCAGCACCGGCGAGGCGAAGAAGTTGGCCACGCCGAAGGTGATGGTGACCACGCCATACCACCAGGCCTGCTCGGTGGGGCTGCTGGTGAAGCTGCCCACCACCAGCGGCAGCACCGGAATGATCAGGCCGATGCTGATCATGTCGATCAGCACGGTGATCATGATGAAGGGCATGGCCGCGGCCCGGCTGGCCGGCCGGCGCGGCGCGGAAACTTCAGACACCACCGACTCCCCGGTCAGGCTGCGCAGGCACCGGCCTCATTCGGCACGGTAGTTCGGCGCTTCCTTGGTGATCTGCACATCGTGCACATGGCTTTCGCGGATGCCCGCCGAGGTGATCTCGACGAACTCGGCGCGCTCGTGCATCTGCTCCACCGTGGCGCAGCCGCAGTAGCCCATGGACGCGCGCAGGCCGCCGGCCATCTGGTAGATGATCGAGACCATCGAGCCCTTGTAGGGCACGCGGCCTTCGATGCCCTCGGGCACCAGCTTGTCGGCGTTGGGGTTGGTGGTCTCGTCGTTTTCCTGGAAGTAGCGGTCGGCCGAGCCGGCCTTCATCGCGCCGATCGAGCCCATGCCGCGGTAGCCCTTGTAGCTGCGGCCCTGGAACAGGAAGACCTCGCCCGGCGACTCCTCGGTGCCGGCGAACATGCCGCCCATCATCACCGTGCTGGCGCCGGCGGCGACGGCCTTGGCGATGTCGCCCGAGTAGCGGATGCCGCCGTCGGCGATCAGCGGCACGCCGGTGCCCTTGAGCGCCGTGGCCACGTTGTCGATGGCGGTGATCTGCGGCACGCCGACGCCGGCAACGATGCGCGTGGTACAGATCGAGCCCGGGCCGATGCCGACCTTGACGCCGTCGGCGCCGGCCTCGGCCAGCGCCAGCGCGGCCGCGCCGGTGGCGATGTTGCCGCCGATCACGTCGACCTGCGGGAAGTTCTTCTTGACCCAGCGCACCCGCTCGATGACGCCGGCCGAATGGCCGTGGGCGGTGTCGACCACCAGGGCGTCGACGCCGGCACGCACCAGCAGTTCCACCCGCTCCTCGGTGCCCTCGCCCACGCCCACCGCGGCGCCCACGCGCAGCTTGCCCTGGGCATCGCGCGCAGCATTCGGGAAGCTGGTCTGCTTGGTGATGTCCTTCACCGTCATCAGGCCACGCAGCTCGAAGGCGTCGTTGACCACCAGCACACGCTCCAGCTTGTGCTGGTGCATCAGCTTCTTGCCGTCGTCGATGGTGGCGCCTTCCTTGACCACGATCAGCTTGTCGCGCGGCGTCATGATCTCGCGCACCGGCACGTCCAGCCGGGTCTCGAAGCGCAGGTCGCGGCCGGTGACGATGCCGACCACGCGGCCCTCGTCGACCACCGGAAAGCCCGAGATGCCGTGCTGGCGGCTCAGCGCGATGACATCGCGCACCGGCACGCCGGGGGCGATGGTGATCGGATCGCGCAGCACGCCGGACTCATAGCGCTTGACCCGCGCCACCTCGGCCGCCTGCTGCTTGGGGCTGAGGTTCTTGTGCACGATGCCGATGCCACCCTCCTGGGCGATGGCGATCGCCAGCCGGGCCTCGGTGACCGTGTCCATGGCCGCCGAGACCAGCGGCAGGTTCAGGCGGATGTTGCGCGACAGATGGGTCGCCAGGGAGGTGTCGCGCGGCAACACCTGGGAGAAGGCCGGCACCAGCAACACGTCGTCGAAGGTGAGGGCTTTGCCAAGAAGGCGCATGGGAATCGCTCCAGACGCAAAAGCGGATTTTATACGGACCGGCCGCATGACCCCGCCGGCTACACTGGCCGGCACCTTCCGCCCCCTGCGACAGCCATGGTGTCCCCCGCCCGTACCCACCTCTTGCCGCTGCTGGCCGCCGCCCTGCTGCTGGGCGCCCTGCCCGGCGCCGCCATGGCCCAGTACAAGTGGAAGGATGCGCGTGGCCAGGTCCATGTCAGCGACCGCCCTCCGCCGCGCGAGATTCCGGAGCGCGACATCCTGCAGCGGCCCGGCCCGCGCGCCGCCGATGCGGCTGGCGCCGCGCCGGTGGCGGCCAGCGCCACAGGCTCCGCATCGGCCCCGCGCCCCGGCACCGATGCCGAACTGGACGCGCGCCGGCGCAAGGCCGAGCAGGAGGCCGCGGCCCGCGCCCGCGCCGACGAGCAGCGACAGGCCGCGCTGCGCGCCGAGAACTGCGAGCGCGCGCGCCAGCAGCTGGCCACGCTGGGCTCGGGCCAGCGCATGATCCGCATCACGCCGGCCGGCGAGCGCGTGGTGGTCGACGACGCGATGCGCGCCCAGGACATGGAGCGCGCCCGCGCCGCCATCGCCGACAGCTGCCGCTGAGGCGGCAGGAATTCAACCGCGCTTGCTGCGCTTTCTGACGCCGTCGCGGCGGTAGCGCAGCCGCCGCGCCTCCTTGGGATCGACGGTCAGCGGGCGCAGCAGCTCCAGCCGGTCGCCCTGCTGCAGCAGGGTGTCGGGGCCGCAGGCCCGGCCCCAGATCGCCAGGCTCAGCGTGTCGAGCAGCACGGCGCCCAGCTCGGCGGCCAGGCCGCTGGCGCGCAGCGCAGCGCCGGCCGTGCTGCCGGCCGGCAGGCGCAGCGCCCGCTGCTGCACCTGGTGCGGACCGGCAGCCCACACCAGCTCGATGTCGAGCAAGGCCGCCGGCAGCGCGTCAGCGCTCGCCATACACCTGCTCGGCGCGCTGCACGAAGCTGTCGACGAAGGTATTGGCCACCTTGTCGAACACCGGGCTGAGCACGGTCTCGAAGGCCCGGTTGGCAAAGGCATAGCGCAGGTCGAACTCGACCTTGCAGGCCTGCACCTGGTCACCCAGCGGCTGGAACTGCCACAGGCCGTCGAGCAGCGAAAACGGCCCGTCGACCAGCTGCATGCTGACCGAGCGGTCCAGCTGCTGCTGGTTGCGCGTGGTGAACGCATGGTGCAGGCCGGCGAACTGCAGATGCAGGCGCGCGGTCATGCCCTGCTCGTCACGCGCCAGCACCTCGGCGCGCTCGCACCAGGGCAGAAAGGCCGGATAGCTCTCGACCGCGGTCACCAGCTCGTACATCTCACGCGGCGAGTACCACAGCAGGACCGACTTCTTGACGTGCTTCATACAATGCACGCAATTCTAGGGGCCGCTTCCGGGTTACCACCGAGCGGCCCCTGGTCATTCCAGCCATGTCCCAAGCCCAGCCCGCCCTGATTGCCGAAAACCGCCGCGCCCGCTTCGAATACCACATCGACGAGCGGCACGAGGCCGGCATCGTGCTGCACGGCTGGGAGATCAAGGCCATCCGCGCCGGCCAGGTGCAGATGACCGATGGCTATGTGGTCATCAAGAACGGCGAGCTGTGGCTGATCGGCCTGCGCATCAATGCGCTGCGCTCGGCCTCCACCCATGTGCTGCCCGAGCCCGACCGCACCAAGAAGCTGCTGATGAAGAAGGACGAGATCCGGCGTCTGATCGGCAAGGTCGAGCAGCGCGGCTTCACCATGGTGCCGCTGAACCTGCACTACAAGGGCGGGCTGGTGAAGGTGGACATCGCGCTGGCCAAGGGCAAGGCCCAGCACGACAAGCGCGACGACCAGAAGGAAAAGGACTGGAAGCGCGAGCAGGGCCGGCTGATGCGGCACAAGATCAGCGGGCCAAACAAGGACTGATCACCAATTGGGTTGGCGCTTGTCGATGAAGGCCTGCACGCCTTCCAGCGCGCTTTCGTCCATCATGTTGCAGGCCATGGTGCGCGCCGCGTCGTCGTAGGCGGCGGCGATGCCGGTCTCCAGCTGGCGGTAGAACAAGGCCTTGCCCATGGCCAGGGCCACACGCGGCTTGGCGACGATGCTGTCGACCAGGGCCGCCACCTCGGCCGCCAGCCGGTCGGCCGGCACCACGCGGTTGACCAGGCCACGTTCCAGCGCCTGGCGGGCGCTGATGAAGGCGCCGGTGACCAGCATCTCGAAGGCCTGCTTGCGCGGCAGGTTGCGGCTCAAGGCCACGCTGGGCGTGGCGCAGAACAGGCCCAGGTTGACGCCGCTGACCGCGAAGCGCGCATCCTCGGCCGCCACCGCCAGATCGCACATGCCCACCAGCTGGCAGCCGGCGGCCGTGGCGATGCCCTGCACCTGGGCGATCACCGGCAGCGACAGGCGCTGCAGGCTCAGCATCATGCGGCCGCACTGGGCAAACAGGCGCTCGTAATAGGCCTGCGAAGGCTCGGCGCGCATCTCCTTCAGGTCATGGCCGGCGCAGAAGGCACGGCCGGCCGCGGCGATCACCAGCACGCGCGCGGCGGGCTCGGCGGCGATGCGGTCCAGCTCGGTCTGCAGCGCCTCCAGCATGGCCTCGGACAGCGCATTGAAGGCCTGCGGCCGGTTCAGCGTCAGCGTGATCACGCCGCGGCCGTCGTCGTGGCGCAGCAGCAGCGGGTCGTCGGTGGTCAGCATGGCTTCTGGTCTCCGCTGGGGTTCATTCGATGGCCGACGAGGACCGTGCGCGCTCGCGCAGCTGGAACTTCTGGATCTTGCCGGTGGAGGTCTTGGGGATCTCCTCGAAGCGGATCTCGCGCGGGCATTTGTAGCCGGCCAGCAGGCCCTTGCAGTGCGCGATCAGCTCGGCCGCCGTGGCCTGGGCGCCGCCGCGCAACTCCACAAAGGCCAGCGGCGTCTCGCCCCATTTGGCATCGGGCTTGGCCACCACGGCGCAAGCGGCCACCGCCGGGTGGCGGTACAGCGCATCCTCGACCTCGATGGAGCTGATGTTCTCGCCACCCGAGATGATCACGTCCTTGCTGCGGTCCTTGATCTTCACGTAGCGGTCGGCCTCCATCACCGCCAGGTCGCCAGTGTGGAACCAGCCGCCAGCCAGGGCCTTCTGTGTGGCCGCTGCATTCTTGAGGTAGCCCTTCATGACGATGTTGCCGCGGAACATGATCTCGCCCAGGCTCTGGCCGTCGGCCGGCAGTTCTTCCAGCGTCTCGGCATGCAGCACGGCCATACCCTGCTGCAGCGGATAGCGCACGCCCTGGCGGCCATTGAGTCGGGTCTGCTCCGACAGGTCCTGCGCGGCCCAGGACGGGCGCTTGACCGCCACCGCCGCCGGGCCGTAGACCTCGGTCAGGCCGTAGACATGGGTGATGTCGAAGCCGATCCTGGCCATGCCCTCGATCATCGCCGCCGGCGGCGCGGCGCCGGCGACCATGCCCCGCACCTGCTGGCCGATGCCCTGGCGCAGCTCGGCCGGCGCGTTGTAGATCAGGCTGTGCACGATGGGCGCGGCGCAGTAGTGGTCCACACCATGCTCGCGCATCGCATCCAGGATGGCCTTGGCTTCCACGCGGCGCAGGCACACATGGGTGCCGCCCTGCAGGGCCACGGTCCACGGAAAGCACCAGCCGTTGCAATGGAACATCGGCAGCGTCCACAGGTAGACCGGAAACTGCGGCAGGGTCCAGGTGGCGGCATTGCACACGGCATTGAGGTAGGCGCCGCGGTGGTGGGTGACCACGCCCTTGGGGTCGCCGGTGGTGCCCGAGGTGTAGCTGACGGCGATGGCATCCCATTCGTCGCCCGGGCCTTCCAGGCTGGGCAGCGGCGCATGCGCGGCCAGCAGGGCCTCGTACTCGTGCGTGCCGATGCGCTCGCCGGGGCCGCTGTACTCGCTGTCGCAGACGTCGATGACGATGGGGCTGCGGCCATGCTGCTCGCGCAGGATCTGCAGCGCCTGGGCCATCAGCGGCGCGAACTCGCGGTCGCAGATCAGCACGCCGGCCTCGCAGTGGTTCAGCTGCCAGGCCAGCAGCGGCGCGTCCAGCCGCGTGTTCAGCGTGTTCAGCACCGCATTGATGGCCGGCACCGCATAGTGCGCCTCCACCATCTCGGGGGTGTTGGGCAGCATCACGCTCACCGTGTGCAGCCGGCCCACGCCCAGCGCGCGCAGCGCCGCGGCCAGGCGCGCGCTGCGCTCGCGCGTCTGCGCCCAGTTGTAGCGGCGCTGGCCATGCACCACCGCCGGCAGGTCGCCGAAGACCTCGGCGCTGCGCTCGACGAAGGACACCGGCGACAGCGCCACGTAGTTGGCCGGGGTCTTGTGCAGATGCTGCTCGTAGATGCTCATGCCTGAATCCTCGTCCATCGTCGCCGGCGGGCAACCTGTTCTTTGCTGCAAGGTCGGTGTGCAGTGATCGTCGCACATGAAGCCCCCCTTTCGCTTGACGGAATGTCGCCTCCGTGTCAGGGCAAGCCCCGCTATCGCCTCTGGGGGGGCCCTCCTATAAACGCGGCGTCGGACGGCGGCCCCTTGCCGTCCCCTCCTCCCACCCACGGAACAATCACAGATGGCAGAACCCGGCCCCCTGCTCAGCGTGCGTGGCGTGACGGTGCGCTTCGGCGGCATCGTGGCGCTGGACGGCGTGAGCTTCGACGTGCCGCGTGGCGCCGTGTGCGGGCTGATCGGCCCCAACGGTGCCGGCAAGACCACGCTGTTCAACTGCCTGTCGCGGCTGTACAGCTACCAGGCCGGCGACATCCTGTTCGACGGCCAGAGCATCACCGCCATGCCCACCCACCGCATTGCCGCGCTGGGCATGGGCCGCACCTTCCAGAACCTGGCGATGTTCCGCACCCTGCCGGTGCGCGACAACATCATGATCGGCGCGCACTCGCGCTCGGCCGCCGGCTTCGTGGCCAGTGCGCTGCGCCTGCCCTTCGTCAGCGCCGAGGAGAAGCGGCTGCGCGAGCGTGCCGACCAGATCATGGACTACCTGGAACTGACGGCGGTGGCCGACCGCCCGGCCGGCGACCTGCCCTTCGGCACGCAAAAGCGCGTGGAGATGGGCCGGGCCCTGGCCGCCGACCCGCGCCTGCTGCTGCTGGACGAGCCGGCCGCCGGCCTGAACCACGAGGAACTGGCCGACCTGGGCCGGCTGATCACCGATGTGCGCGACCGGCTGAAGATCACCGTGCTGCTGGTCGAGCACCACATGAGCCTGGTGATGAGCGTGTCCGACCACATCGTGGCGCTGAACTTCGGCAAGAAGATCGCCGAGGGCACGCCGGCCGAGATCCAGCGCCATCCCGATGTCATCGCCGCCTACCTGGGCGCACCGGCGGAGGCTGCGTGATGGCCGCCAAGCTGCTTGAAGCCAAGAAGCTCAGCGCCAGCTACGGCGCCACCCAGGTGCTGTTCGGCATCGACTTTGCGCTGGAGGCCGGCCAGATCACCGCCATCCTCGGCGCCAATGGTGCCGGCAAGACCACCACGCTGCGCGCCATCTGCCAGATGGTCAAGACCAGCGGCAGCCTGACGCTGGACGGCCAGGCGCTGATCGGCAAGGGCACCGAAAGCGTGGTGCGCATGGGCGTGGCCCATGTGCCCGACGGCCGTGGCACCTTCACCGCGCTGAGCGTGGAAGACAACCTCAAGCTCGGCGCCTATGCGCGGCGCGACCGCCACGAGATTGCGCAGGACATCGAGCGCGCCTACCAGCGCTTCCCCCGCCTGGCGGAACGCCGGCACCAGCAGGCCGGCACGCTGTCGGGCGGCGAGCAGCAGATGCTGGCCATCAGCCGCGCGCTGATGCTCAGGCCGCGCCTGCTGCTGCTGGACGAGCCTTCGTTCGGCCTGGCGCCGCTGATCGTGGCCGAGATCTTCCGCATCATGCGTCGCATCAACGAGGAGGACGGCGTCAGCATGCTGGTGGTCGAGCAGAACGCCAACCTGGCGCTGGACCTGGCCCACCACGCCTACCTGCTGGAGACCGGCACGGTGGCGCTGTCGGGGCCGGCCGAAGAGATCAAGCGCGACGAGTCGGTGCGCCGCGCCTACCTGGGCTACTGAACCCAGGCCGGGCAATCAAAGAGATCGGACACATGGAAGCCTTCATCCACCAGATCACCTCGGGCCTGGCCAACGGCTGCATCTACGGCAGCGTGGCCCTGGCCCTGGTGATGATCTACCAGGCCACGCACCACATCAATTTCGCCCAGGGCGAGATGGCCACCTTCTCCACCTTCATCGCCTGGGCGCTGATCCAGTCGGGCTGGCCCTACTGGGCGGCGTTCTTCGCCACCGTGGCCATCAGCTTCGTCGCCGGCGTGGCGGTGCAGCGCATCATCCTGCGCCCGGTCGAGAAGGCGCCGGTGCTCACCAACGTCATCGTCTTCATCGGCCTGCTGGTGATCTTCAACTCGCTGGCCGGCTGGATCTTCGAGCACACCATCAAGGCCTTCCCCAGCCCCTTTGATCAAAAGGGCCTGCTGGCCACGCCGCTGTTCAGCGCGCATGAGCTGGGCTCGGCCCTGGTGATGCTGTGCGTGCTGGGCGCGCTGTATGCGTTCTTCGCCTTCACGCCGGTGGGCCTGGCGATGCGCGCGGCGGCGCAGAACCCCGAGTCGGCACGCCTGGTCGGCATCCGCGTCAGCTGGATGCTGGCGGTGGGCTGGGGCCTGGCCGCGGCCATCGGCGCGGTGGCCGGCATGATGGTGGCGCCGGTGGTCTACCTCGACCCCAACATGATGAGCGGCATCCTGCTCTACGGCTTTGCCGCGGCCCTGCTGGGCGGCATCGACAACCCCGGCGGCGCGGTGCTCGGCGGCTTCATCGTCGGCGTGCTGGAGAACCTGCTGGGCGCCTATGTGATCGGCACCGAGTTGAAGCTCAGCGTGGCCCTGGTGCTGATCGTCAGCATCCTCACGCTCAAGCCCAACGGCCTGTTTGGCAAGCATGTGGTGACGCGGGTCTGACGCCGGCTGGAAACGACGATGAACAAGACCACCAAGATCGTTCTGGCACTGCTGCTGGCCGTTGGCCTGCTGGTGCTGCCCTTTTTGTTCAAGAACTACCGCGTGTTCCAGTTCAACCTGGTGCTGGTGTATGCCATCGCGGTGCTGGGCCTGAACCTGCTGACCGGCTACAACGGCCAGATCTCGCTGGGCCATGGCGCCTTCTATGCGGTGGGCGCCTATGTCGCGGCGATGCTGATGAGCCTGGCCGGCTGGCCCTACTGGGCCACGCTGCCGCTGGCCGGCCTGGTGTGCTTCGGCCTGGGCTATCTGATGGGCTTTCCGGCGCTGCGCCTGGGTGGCCACTACCTGGCCCTGGCCACCTTTGCCTTTGCGCTGGCCGTGCCCCAGCTGCTCAAGTACAAGAAGATCGAGGGCTTCACCGGCGGCGTGCAGGGCATCGTGCTCAGCAAGCCCGAGCCGCCGTTCGAGTTCCGCTTTCTCGACCAGCCGCTGTCGGCCGACCGCTGGCTGTACTTCTTCACGCTGGCGGTGGCGGCCATCATGTTCCTGATCGCCTGGAACCTGCTGCGCGGCCGCGTCGGCCGGGCACTGATCGCCATCCGCGACCATCCCATCGCCGCCACCGCCATGGGCATCAACCTGCCGGTGTTCAAGAGCATGGCCTTCGGCGTCTCGGCGGCCTTCACCGGCGTGGCCGGTGCGCTGGGCGCCATCGCGGTGGCCTTCGTCTCGCCGGACAGCTTCACCGTGTTCCTGTCCATCACCTTCCTGGTCGGCGTGGTGGTGGGTGGCCTGGCCACCATCTGGGGCGCGCTGTTCGGCGCCATCTTCATCCAGTTCGTGCCCAACATCGCCGACGAGATCTCCAAGTCCGCACCCTGGGCCATCTATGGCGCGGTGCTGATCCTGCTGATGTACCTGATGCCCACCGGCGTGATGGGCATGCTGCGCTCGCTGTGGCTGCGCCTGCGGCCCGGTGGCGCGGCTGCGGGTCGGGGTTGACCCTGTCACTCCAGCCCACGCCGCTGCGTTGTTCCCTTGTCGTTCCCCAACCCCGGCCCCGTAGGAATTAGGAGACAGACGATGACATCCACCCTCTGGAAACTGGCCGCGCCCGCGCTGGCCTGCGCCACGCTGATCGCCGGCCCCGCGCTGGCGCAGAAGAAGTACAACCCGGGCGCCGACGACAAGGAGATCAAGGTCGGCCACCTGAACCCCTATTCGGGTCCGGCCTCGGCCTACGGCAACATCGGCAAGGCCATCGCCGCCTACTTCGACAAGGTCAATGCCGAGGGCGGCATCAATGGCCGCAAGGTCAAGTTCATCAGCCTGGACGATGGCTACAACCCGGCCAAGACCGTCGAGATGACGCGCAAGCTGGTCGAGGAAGAAGAGGTGCTGGTGATGTTCCAGCCGCTGGGCACGCCCAGCAACACCGCCATCCACAAGTACCTCAACACCAAGAAGGTGCCGCAGCTGTTCGTGGCCACCGGCGCCACCAAGTGGGGCGATCCCAAGAACTTCCCGTACACCATCGGCTGGCAGCCCAACTACCAGAGCGAAGCCAAGATCTATGCCCAGCACATCCTGGAAACCAAGCCCGGCGCCAAGATCGCCGTGCTGTACCAGAACGACGACTACGGCAAGGACTATCTGAAGGGCTTCGAGGACGGCCTGGGCGACAAGGGCAAGAACCTGATCGTCAGCCGTGCGTCCTATGAGGTCACCGATCCCACCATCGACAGCCAGATGGTGACGCTGAAGAACTCGGGCGCCGACACCTTCTTCAACATCACCACGCCCAAGTTCGCGGCCCAGGCCATCAAGAAGGCCGCCGACCTGGGCTGGAAGCCGGTGCACTACCTGAACAGCGTGTCCAACGCCGTGGGCTCGGTGCTGACGCCGGCCGGCGTCGACAACGCCGTGGGCATCATCACCGCCGGCTACATCAAGGACCCGACCGATCCGCAGTTCCAGAAGGGCAGGGAATACGACGACTGGCTGGCCTGGATGAAGCAGTACAACCCCAAGGGCGACCTGAAGGACAACTTCAACGTCTACGGCTACACCGTGGCCCAGACCCTGGTGCAGGTGTTCAAGCAGGCCGGCGACAACCTGACCCGCGACAACGTCATGAAGCAGGCCGCCAGCCTGGACATGACGCTGCCGATGCTGCTGCCGGGCGTGAACATCAAGACCGGTCCGGACGACTTCTACCCGATCGAGCGCGAGCAGCTGATGCGCTTCGACGGCAAGACCTGGCAGCTGTTCGGCAAGGTCTACGGACGCTGAGGCCGTTGCGCTCATGAGTCGCCCGCTGGCCGGCATCCGCATCGTCGACCTGTCGACGGTGTTCTCCGGTCCGCTGGCGGCCACGCTGCTGGCCGACCAGGGCGCGGAGGTCACCAAGGTCGAGGCGCCCGAGGGCGACACCACGCGGGCCATCGGCCCGGCCAAGGGCGATCTGTCCTCGTCCTTCGTTGCCGCCAACCGCGGCAAGCGGGCCATCGCGCTGGACCTCAAGTCGCCGGCCGCTGCCGAGGTCCTGCATGCGCTGCTGGCCCCAGCCGACGTGCTGGTCGAGAACTTCCGCCCCGGCGTGATGGACCGCCTGGGCCTGGCCGATGCCACGCTGGCGGCGCGCCATCCCCGCCTGATCCGCCTGTCCATCACCGGCTTCGGCCCGGACGGCCCCCGCGCCGGCGACAAGGCCTATGACGCGGTGATCCAGGCCCTGGGCGGCGTGGCCGCCTCGCAGCGCGACTGGGCCAGCGGCGCGCCGGTGATCCTGTCGTCCACCGTCTGCGACAAGGTCACGGCGCTGAACGCGGCCCAGGCCATCACCGCCGCGCTCTATGCGCGCGACCGGCCCGGCGGCAGCGGCCGCGGCCAGCGCGTGGAAGTGGCGATGCTGGACGCGGCCCTGGCCTTCCAGTGGTGCGACGCCATGTACAACCACGTCTGGGTCGGCGACGACGCGCCGGCGCCGCTGCCCGAGTTCGGCGCCACGCAAAAACCCTGGCGCACCGCCGATGGCTGGATCGCCACGATGGTGCCGCAGCAGGCCGAGTTCCGCGGCCTGTGCGCAGCCATCGACCGGCCCGACATCGCCCAGGACCCGCGCTTCGTCAACCTGCCGCTGCGCTACCGCCACGGCCAGGCCCTGCGCGCCCTGCTGGAGCCGCTGATGGCCCAGTTCGATACCGCCACGCTGGAAACCCGGCTGCGCGCCCAGGGCGTGGCCGCCGGCCGCGTCAACGAGCGGCCCGAGGTGCTGGCCGATCCCCAGGTGCTGCACAACGCCATGGTCATGGCGCTGGACAACGGCGACGCCGGCACGGTGCGCGTGGCGCGCAGCGCGGCACGCTTCGACGGCCAGGCCCAGGCGCCCGAGCGCGGTGCCCCGCGGCTGGGCCAGCACACGCGCGAGCTGCTGCGCGAGGCCGGCTTCGACGATGTACAAATCGACACCTGGTGCGCGCAGGGCGTGGTCGTGGAACCGGGCCGCGAACATGGGATAGTGCGGGGTGATGCCCGCCCGTCCCCCTGAATCCGCGCCTGCCCCATCCGCCGCGCCTGCGGCCACCGCGGCCCCCAGTACCGTTCCCGGCCCTGGCCCTGACCTGCCGGCCTGGAAGCCGGTCTCCTCGCGCGAGCGCCTGCTGCTGATCGGCCTGGCCGTGCTGGTGGCCGTGGTCATCGCGGTGCTGATGGCCGGGCCCAAGCTGGCCCTGATGGCCGCCCGCGCCGCGCGTGGCGAGCTGCCCAGCATCACCGGCCTGGGCACCGACACCCAGCGGCTGCGCTGCCCCGAGCATGCGGCCAGCATCGCCCCCGGCTGCCCCGGCAGCAAGATGAACATCGTGGTCGTGCCGGCAAGGCCCGCCGCAGCGGCCTCGCGCTGATCACCGATGCGACGCCTGCTTGCCATCGCCTGCCTGCTGCCGATGCTGGCCGGCCTGGCCGCGCCGGCCCAGGCCGCCGACTGCGCCGTGCAGTGGCGGGTCACGCCGCGCCTGGACACCCAGCCGCGGCGCCTGGACATCACACTGCAGTTCAATGCCGGCAACCGCCAGCGCAGCCTGCTGCGCCTGCCGGCCGGCTGGTCGCTGCTGCAGCCCGCCGACGAAGTGCTGCCGCGGCTGTTGCCGGTGGCCGGCGACAGCCGGCTGCGCGAGCTGCGCCATGCCCCGGGCGAGCGCCTGCGCCTGGCCTGGACCCTGAGCCCCGATGCCGACAGCGGCGTGCGCCTGGCGTCGCAATGGTTTGCCTGGCTGGGCGACGCGGTGCTGCCCTGGCCCGAGGAGGCGCTGAGCCCGCCGGCCCTGCCCGCCGGCACCGCGCCCAGCGTCTGCCTGGACCTGGACCCGGTGCCCGAGGCGCCGCTGCTGCTCAGCAGCCATGGCCAGGGCCAGACCGGCACGCTGCGCCTGAACCTGCCGGCCCAGGCCGACGCGGTGCAGCATGCGCTGTATGCCGGCGGCGCGCTGGACTGGCGTGAACTCGATGCCCAGGGCCAGCGCCTGTGGGTGGCCCAGCCTGCCCCCGCCACCGGCGCCACCACCGGTGCCAGCTCGGCCGGCCCGGACCTCGATGCGCTGGCCCAGCGCAGCGCACGCCTGATCGGCGCCCAGCGCCGGGCCTGGCGCGACGACGAGACCGCGCCCCTGCTGCTGCTGCTGCTGCCGGCCGTCGAGGGCAGCGCCGCCAGCGGCGGCCTGGCCCTGCACCGTGCGATCGCGCTGCAGGCCGCCCCGGGCGGTGCGCCCCTGCCGCTGGAAACCTGGCTGGCCGAGCAGAACCAGCGCCGCTGGATGTCCAGCCGCTTTGGCCCGCTGCGCCATGTCGGGCGCGACGACCTGGCGCTGCGCAGCTGGTTCAGCGAAGGTCTGGCCGACTTCCTGGCCCATCGTCTGCTGCTGCGCGAAGGCCTGTGGCAGCCGGCCGACTATGCCCAGGCCTTCAATGCCCGGCTGGCGCGCTGGGCCGAGCTGCCCGAGCCCGCCGCCGACAACCTGCGCACGGCCACCGGCCGCGCCGGCCCCGAGGCCTTGCTGGTGCTGCCGGGCCTGCGTGGCGAGTGGCTGGGCCTGCACTGGCACCAGGCCCTGCGCCAGGCCGGCCGGCCCGGGCTGGAACCGCTGCTGCAAAGCCTGTGGCTGCCCAGCGCCCAGGCGCGGCCCGAAGGCCCGCTGAGCGCACCGCTGGCCACGCACCGGCTGGTGGCGGCGCTGCGCCGCCAGCTCGGCGATGCGCCGCTGCAGGCGCTGACCCGCCATGTCGACGACGGCCAGCCACCGACGCTGGACGACGCCTCGCTGGGCCCGTGTTTCCGGCTCGACCCCTCGCGCGCGGGCACGCCGCGCTACCAGCCGCGCGACGAGGGCGGGCCGGCCTGCCAGGGCTGGCTGCGCAACGATGCCGAGGCCCAGGCCGCCACCGCGCCCTCCGGCCAGGCCCAGGCAGCCAGGAGCGGCAAGCCGGGCAAGGCCGGAAAGTCTGGCAAGGCCACCAAGACCAGCAAGCCGGGCAAGACCTCCAAGTCCGCCACCAAGCCCGCGGCCAAGCCCGCCGCCAAGCCAACGCGCCGCTGAACGGTGCGGCCAGTGGCCGCCGGGATCGTGCCGCTGGCGGCGCGCCCGGGCCGATGGCAAGATGGCGCACGCTCATCCAAGCCGTTGGCTGCGGCCGGCTGCAGTGGCCGGCCGGCAGCGATCCACGGCTGAATCAAGGGGACCGATCATGCTGCTCGCCGCCGCCCGCGTGTTTGTGCACGACCTGCCTGCCGCGCGTGATTTCTACGAGCAGCAGCTGGGCCTGGTGATCGCCTTCGACGGCAGCACCGAGGGCTTTGTGCGCTTCGACACCGGCCAGCTGCAGCTGGTGCTGGAGTCGGTGCCGGCCGATGCCCCGGCCGACGAGCAGGTGCTGGTCGGCCGCTTCACCGGCCTGTCCTTCGGCGTCGCCGACCTGCGTGCCGAGCATGCGCGCCTGGCCGCCGCCGGCGTGCGCTTCACCGGCGCGCCCGAGGCCCAGTTCTGGGGCGGCTGGCTGGCCACGCTGGCCGATCCCGAGGGCAACGAGCTGCAGCTGGTGCAGTTTCCCCAGCCTTGATCACCACCCGGGCACGGCGGTCCGCCGGGATGGACGGCGACAATGCCGCCCATGTCCTCCGCCCCCGCCCCGCCCGATGCCGAACGGCTGAAGTTCATCGAGCGCCTGCGCGCCAGCCTGGCCGATGGCAGCTTCGTCAAGCTGGCCCTGGGCCGGCCCCACGATGCCGAGCCCACGCTGGACAAGCTGCTGGCGCGCCGCGTGCTGCTGCGCGGCCAGCCGCAGCTGTCCCTGGTCTGGCGCCACCGCAGCAAGGACATCACCAAGAACCTGGGCCTGGACGCGGCGGTGGAGCAGATCGGCCAGCTGCTGGCCAGCCAGTTCCACCATGGCCACCTGGTCACGCAGGGCCACGACATCCAGCTGGCCTGGGGCAAGCGTGGCGGCTGGGGCCTGCGCATCGGCAAGCTGCCGCAGGCGCCTGCGCCGGACGCAACCAACCCGCAGGCCCATGACCGCCTCCGCCAGCGCCCGCTGACGCTGGCCGAGCCCTTTCTGGCCGAGCTGGGCATCACCGACGGCCAGCAGCGCCTGGTGCCGGCGATGGCGCGCAAATGGCGCCAGATCAACAAGTTCGTCGAGGTCTTTGCCCATGCCTTCGAGCAGTCGCCACTGGCCATGCGCGATGCAGCCCGGCCGGTGCGGGTGCTGGACTTCGGCGCCGGCCGCGGCTATCTGACCTTTGCCCTGCACCACCACCTGCGCCAGCTCGGCCGCGCCACCGAGGTGCTGGGCGTGGAACTGCGCCAGGAGCTGGTGGACCAGTGCAACGGCATCGCCCAGCGCCTGGGACTGCAGGGCCTGGCCTTTGCCGCCGGCGACGTGCGCGAGCATGCCGCGCAGCCCTTCGACGTGATGATCGCCCTGCATGCCTGCGACACCGCCACCGACGTGGCCATGCACCGCGGCGTGGTGGGTGGCGCGGCCATCATCGTCTGCTCGCCCTGCTGCCACAAGGAGATCCGGCCGCAGCTGGTGGCCCCGCCGGTGCTGCAGCCCATGCTGCGCCACGGCATCCACCAGAGCGAGCAGGCCGAGATGCTGACCGATGCGCTGCGTGCCCTGCTGCTGCAGGGCGCCGGCTACGACACCCAGGTGTTCGAGTTCGTCTCGCCCGAGCACACGGCCAAGAACAAGATGGTGCTGGCGGTGCGCCGCGCCCAGCCCCTGAGCGCCGCCCAGCAGCAGGCACTGCGCGAGCAGACCGCGGCGCTGAAGGCCTTCTACGGCATCCGCACGCAGACGCTGGAGCGCCTGCTGGCCGGCGAGGCGGCACTGCCCGACAGTGGCGCCTGGGGCCAGGCCTACCGCCACGACGGCTGACAGCCTCCAAGGCCTGTGGCCCTGTGCGGGCCCGCAAGTGAAAACGCCCCGGTCATTGCTGACCGGGGCGTTCCCGTTTCTTGTTGTTTTGGTGCGGCTGGCAGGATTCGAACCCACGACCCCTTGGTTCGTAGCCAAGTACTCTATCCAACTGAGCTACAGCCGCCAAGCCTCGCAGTATACACAGCGTTTTGCGATTCTGGCAAGAGCCCCCAAAAAAACTTGATCTGCCCGGCGCGGCCGGTGGTCAGTCGATGGCCGCGGCGGCGCGGTGGCAGGCGTTGGCACGCTCGTCGTCGCCCTCTTCGCCGGCCAGATGGGCCAGCGCGCGCCAGGCCTGGCGGCGGGCACGGGCCTCCAGCGCCACGTCGGCGGCGGCCTGCTCCAGCGGCCGGCGCGCCTTGCCCCACAGCTGGCGGTCGACGAACACCGCCCCGGCGGCGGCCTGCACCGCGGCCTCGGTCGGCCAGGCGCGCTGCGCCGCCTCGACCCGCGGCAGCCAGTCGGGGCCGACGCCGGCGGCGGCATCCACCAGGGCCAGCGCCACCTGGGCGCGGCCGTCCAGGCCCAGCGCCTCCATGCGCTCCCACAGCGGCCGCAGCCAGGCCCGGCCGTCCTCGGCCGCGCCCAGGGCCGCAGCGCGGCGGGCGGCACGCGCGGCGACGAAGGGATCGCGCTGGTCGGCGTCGTCGAACTGCTGCCAGACGCGGCGCAGCTGGTCGGCATCGTGGGCTTCATCCAGGGCCTCGAAGGCCAGCGCGCGCAGCAGGGCCTGAGCCGCCACCGCGGTGAAGGCCTGGTGGTTGGCCAGCAGGCGCGCGGTGTGCAGCGCCTCCAGCGGCCGGCGCTGCAGCCGCGCCGCCTGCAGCTTGAGCCGCAGCGCATGGGTGCGCCGGGCCACGCCGGGCTGCAGCTCGGACAGCAGCTGCTCGGCGCGGGCGCCATCGCGGTCGTCCAGCGCCCATTCGGCGGCCAGCAGGCGGGCGCCGTCGTCCACCGCCGCCGGCCCGGCCTTGCGCCCGGCCTTGAAGGCGCGCTGCAGCAGCTGGTCGCGGCGCGCACGGTCCTGCAGCCGGTGCAGGCTGCCGGCGGCCAGCACATGGGCCAGCACCATGAAGCCATGGTCCTCGTGCAGCACTTCCACGTCGTCGTGCACGGTGATGGCGCGCTGCGCGGCCTTGTGGGCGCGGCTGTAGCGGCCGGCGAAATACTCGGTCAGCGCCTCGCGCAGCGCCGCCTGGGCGGCCCGCTCGCGCTGCAGGGCCCGCCATTCGCGGGCGCGCTGCGGCAGGCCGACCAGGGCATTGATGGCCTGCACCGCCGACACCACCGCAAAGCCGATGGCGATGGCCGCCAGCAGGAAGAAGTTCAGCGACAGGTCCAGCCGCCAGCTGTTCCAGTAGAACGAGGCCAGGCCGCGGTTGTCGCCCAGCGTCAGCGCCGCCACCACGGCGACGGCGAACAGCAGCACGAACCAGATGACGGGACGCATGCGCGGGGGCTGGGCTAGTGGGCGTTCAGCGCCCGGCCTGGGCCGCGGCCAGCGCGGCCAGGGTTTCTTCGGGCCGTGGCAGCGACAGCTGTCGGGCCTGGCCGGCCACCTGGCGTACCAGCTCGCCGGTCAGCAGCACGCGGCGGGCGCTGCGGTCGAAGTAACGATCCAGCGCCGCCTGGGCATCGCGCAGATCGCCCTGGGCGGTGTCGAATTGGCGCGACAGCAGGGCCAGGCGGGCATTGAGCAGGCGCAGCTTCAGGTTCTCGCGCAAAAACCAGGCCTGCTCGGGCGCGATCAGCACCGCCTCGGGATTGTCGATCTGGGTCACGCGCACCAGGCCGCGCACCTCCTGCCAGACGCGCTCGCTGGCCACGTCCCAGGCCTCGGCCAGGTGCTGCCAGCCGCGCTGGATGGGCGAGCCACGCGGGCCGGCCGGCGCCGAGGCGCCCGAGGCCGGCGCACGGGCCGCGCTGGCCGCGCCGGCCGCCGGGGCGCGTGCCGCTGGCGCGGCCGTCGGTCGGCGCTCGATCTGGGCCAGCAGCGGCAGCTCGTCGACCGCACGTATGGCCTCGTCGAGTCGGATGTTCAGGCTGGCGATGTCGGTCACCGCGGTGGCGCGCACGCGGTCCAGGTCACGCGCCACGGCGCGGCGCACACGCTCCAGGCGCGGCTGGTTCAGTCGCGACAGCCGCTCCTCGGCCTGGCGCAGCGCCGCGGCCAGCGGCTCGGCGCCGCCGGTGATGGCCGACTGCTGCACCGCGACGCGGATGGCCGCGTCGATGTCGGCCAGCGCGTTTTCGTCGCGCGAGCGCGACAGCTGCTGGATCAGCTCTTCGAGCTGGGTGCGCTGCAGCGCGGTCTCGGCCACCTTGCCTTCGACCAGGGCCAGCTTGGCCTCGGACGACTGGGCCGACTCCAGCGCCTGGCGCGCCATCGCCCGCGCCTCGGCCGACTGGCCCTGGCTTTCCTGCTGGCGGCGCACCAGTTCCTGTTCCAGCGTCTTCACGCGTTGCTGGGCCAGCAGGGCCAGCGTCAGCGCGGCCACGCTGAGCGCGCCCACCACGCCGGCGCCGACCATCCAGGCCGTGCCGGGCCCCCGCTCGGCCGACGGCGCCGGCGCCGGGCGCTCGTCGACCGGGGTGTTGGACGGCGAAGGCGGCAGATCGGCGGCGGGCGGAGGGGCGTCGTTCACGGTGCGGATCATTCTATAGAGCAGGCCCCGCGGCCTCGCCCGCCTGCAGACGCTGCAGCAGATCCCGCACCGCCAGCGGCGACGGCGACACCCGGTGCACCCGGCCAAAGCCCAGCGCCTGGGCCGATTCGGCGATGCGCGGATGGGTGGCCAGGGCACAGGCCGCCGACCAGTCCGCCGCCGGTGCCAGCCGGGCCAGATGGCCCAGCGCCTCGCTGCTGCTGACCAGCCAGGCATGGGCCTGCGGCGCCGCCACCGCCGCGGCCAGCAGGGCCTGGCCGGCGGCGTCCAGCCGCGGTGGCTGGCGCCGGTAGGCCTCGACGAAGTCGACCTGGGCGCCGGCCTCGGCCAGGGTGCCGGCCAGCCAGTCGCGCCCGCCCTCGCCGCGCACGATCAGCACCCGCGCGCCGGGCCAGACCGGCGGCGGCCGGCGCTGCTGCAACTGCAGCCACAGCGCCTCGGAATCGAAGCGCGGCGCATCGTCGGGCGGCGTCACCAGCAGCGGCTCGGCCAGGCCCTGGGCGCGCAGCGCCGCGGCCGTGCCCGGCCCGGTGCTGCCGGCCAGCGTGCCGGCCGGCCAGGCCGCGCCCGCCGGCCGGCCGGCAAAAAATCGCTGCACCGCGGTCGGGCTGACGAACATGACCAGGGCCCGGCCGGGCAGCGTGGCCCAGGCCGCCGGCACCGCCGTGGCCTGCGGTGCATCACCGATGGCCAGCAGCGGCAGCGCCGCAGCCTGCAGGCCCAGGGCCTGCAGCCGGGCCACCCATTCGTCGGCCTGAGGCTGTGGCCGCGTGACCAGCAGGCGTGGCAGCGGTTGCGGCGGCAAACCGGGCGGCAGTTGCGGCATGCGTCGCGTCAGGCGCCGGCGCTGGCCGCCAGATAGCCCTCGGCGCCCAGCTGGCGCAGCCGCTCGGCGGCCTGCTCGCCCAGCGCGCTGGCGGCGGCCGTGGCCGCGGCCGGCACGCCGCCGTCGGCCAGGTCGGCGGCCGCGAAACCGGCCTCCAGCCGCACCTGCAGCAACGGCCGCGTCGGCGTGGCGGCATCGCCCAGCGCGGCATCCAGCACCAGGCGGTGGCCGTGCGCGCCGTCGACCCAATGCGCATGGGCGGCCAGCGGCATGCTGCAGCTGCCGCCCAGCGTGCGCGACACCGCCCGCTCGGCATGGGTGGCCAGCCAGGTGGGCGCATGCACCAGCTGGGCCAGCTGGGCGCGCAGCGCCGCGGCGTCGGCCCGCACCTCGATGCCCAGCGCGCCCTGGCCGGCGGCGGGCAGCATCTGCTGCGGCGCAAACGTGCTGCGGATGCGCTGGGCCAGGCCCAGGCGCTTGAGGCCGGCCGCCGCCAGCACGATGGCGTCGTAGCCGCCCTCGTCGAGCTTGCGCAGCCGCGTATCGAGGTTGCCACGCAGCGGCTCGATGCGCAGGTCGGGCCGGCGTGCCGCCAGCTGCACCACCCGGCGCAGGCTGGAGGTGCCGACCACGGCGCCCTGCGGCAGCTCGTCCACCGAGGCATGGCGCGGCGAGACAAAGGCATCGCGCGGATCCTCGCGCTCCAGCACCGCAGCCAGCACAAAGCCCTCGGGCAGCTCCATCGGCACGTCCTTCAGCGAGTGCACGGCCAGGTGGGCGCGGCCCTCCTCCAGCGCCACTTCGAGCTCCTTGACGAACAGGCCCTTGCCGCCGACCTTGCTCAGCGTGCGGTCGAGGATCTGGTCGCCGCGGGTGGTCATGCCCAGCAGCTCGACCGCCAGGCCGAAGCGCTGCTGCAGCAGCGCGCGCACATGTTCGGCCTGCCACAGGGCAAGGCGGCTTTCGCGGGTGGCGATCAGGGTGGTGGCAGTCATGCGGCGAATTATCGGCGGCCGCGCCGCCCATACGGCCGGCTGCGGCACGAAGCTTGCTGAAGATCATGCCGGCCGGCGATCTGTGCACGGCAGGCCACCGCTGTTAGCATGCGCCACCACGCCATTTGGTAATTTGGTTACACCGAGGAGCCCGTATGCCCCGCGCCATCACCAAGCCCGCCGCACGCAGCCGCAGCAGCCAGCGCCCGGACAATCCTCAGGTAGAGGATTCGGTTTCCGATGCCGCCGCCAAGAACAAGCCGCTGGTCGAGGATATCCGGTTACTCGGTCGCATCCTGGGCGATGTGATCCGCGAGCAGGAAGGCACGGAAGCCTTCGAGCTGATCGAGCGGGTGCGCCAGCTGAGCGTGGCCTACCGGCTGAAGAAGGACGCCTCGGCCGGCCGCGTGCTCGACCGGCTGCTGAAGAACCTGTCGGCCGACCAGACCGTCAGCGTGATCCGCGCCTTCAGCTACTTCTCGCACCTGGCCAACATCGCCGAGGACCGCCACCATGTGCGCCGGCGTGTGCACCACGAGCGCCAGGGCCATCTGCAGGAAGGCTCGCTGGCGATGAGCTTCGAGCGCCTGCACCGCGCCGACATCCGCGCCGCCGACGTGGCCCAGACCCTGGCCCAGGCCTACATCGCGCCGGTGCTGACCGCCCACCCCACCGAGGTGCAGCGCAAGAGCATCCTCGACGCCGAGCGCGCCGTGGCCGAGCTGGTGGGCCAGCGCGACGAACTGCTGACCGAGCGCGACCGCCGCGACAACGAGGCCCTGATCCGCGCCCGCGTCACCCAGCTGTGGCAGACGCGCATGCTGCGCCACACCAAGCTGACCGTGGCCGACGAGATCGAAAACGCGCTCAGCTACTACCGCAGCACCTTTCTGCAGCAGATCCCCAAGCTCTACGCCGAGTTGGAGCAGCATCTGCACGGCCATGCCGTGCCCAGCTTTCTGCGCATGGGCCAGTGGATCGGCGGTGACCGCGACGGCAATCCCAACGTCACCGCCGAGACCCTGCGCATGGCCCTGGCCAAGCAGAGCGAGGTGGCGCTGCGCTACTACCTGACCGAGGTGCATGCGCTGGGCGCCGAGCTGTCGATCAGCGAGACCCTGGCCGGCGTCACGCCCGAGATGCGAGCGCTGGCCGAAGCCTCGCCCGACCGCAATGCCCACCGCGAGGACGAGCCCTACCGCCGCGCCCTGGTGGGCATCTACGCCCGCCTGGCGGCCACGCTGCACGGGCTGACCGGCACCGAGGCGCTGCGCCATGCGGTGGGCCCGCAGAACGCCTATGCCGAGCCCGGCGAGTTCCTGGCCGACCTGGCGGTGATCGCGCGCTCGCTGGCCTCGCACCATGCCCAGGCCCTGGTGGCGCCGCGCCTGGCGCCGCTGCAGCGCGCGGTGCAGGTGTTCGGCTTCCACCTGGCCACGCTGGACCTGCGCCAGAGCTCGGACAAGCACGAGCTGGTGATCGCCGAGCTGCTGGCCACGGCGCGGCTGCAGGCCGACTACAGCGCGCTCGACGAGGCCGGCAAGCGCGAGCTGCTGCTGCAATTGCTCAACGACGCGCGGCCGCTGCGTGTGCATGGCGCGGTCTACAGCGAGCATGCGCTGGGCGAGCTGGCGATCTTCGAGACCGCGCGCGAGATGCTGACGCGCTACGGCCGCGAGGCGCTGCGCCACTGCATCATCAGCCACACCGAGAGCGTGTCCGACCTGCTGGAGGTGCTGCTGCTGCTGAAGGAATGCGGCCTGCTGACCGGCACGCTGGACGGCCAGGCGACCACGCCGCTGATCGTGGTGCCGCTGTTCGAGACCATCGGCGATCTGCGCCAGGCCGAACCCATCATGCGCGAGTTCTATGCCCTGCCCGGCATCACCGAGCTGATCGTGCGCAGCGGTGCCGAGCAGGACATCATGCTGGGCTACAGCGACAGCAACAAGGACGGCGGCTTTTTCACCAGCAACTGGGAGCTGTACCGCGCCGAGCTGGCCCTGGTGGGCCTGTTCGGCCCGTTGCGCGCCGAGCACGGCATCACGCTGCGACTGTTCCATGGCCGCGGTGGCACCGTGGGCCGCGGCGGCGGCCCCAGCTACCAGGCCATCCTGGCGCAGCCGCCGGGCACGGTGAACGGCCAGATCCGCCTCACCGAGCAGGGCGAGGTCATCGGCAGCAAGTACGCCCACCCCGAGATCGGCCGGCGCAACCTGGAAACCCTGGTCGCGGCCACGCTGGAAGCCACGCTGCTGCACGGCGCACCGGGCCAGAAGGCCGGGCCTGCCGCCGGCGCGCCCAAGGCCTTTCTGGACGCCGCCGCGGCCATCAGCGAGGCCAGCTACGGCGCCTACCGCCGCCTGGTCTATGGCAGCGAAGGCTTCACCGACTACTTCTTCTCGGCCACGCCGATCCGCGAGATCGCCGAGCTGAACATCGGCAGCCGGCCGGCCAGCCGCAAGGCCAGCCGCGCCATCGAGGACCTGCGCGCCATCCCCTGGGGCTTCAGCTGGGGCCAGTGCCGGGTGGCGCTGCCGGGCTGGTGCGGCTTCGGCTCGGCGATCACCGCCTACCTGGCCGGCGACGACGATGGCGAAGGCCGGCCCAAGCGGCTGGAACTGCTGCAGAAGATGCACCGCCAGTGGCCGTTCTTCCGCACGCTGATGTCCAACATGGACATGGTGCTGGCCAAGAGCGACCTGCGCATCGCCGCGCGCTATGTGGAGCTGGTGGACGACAAACGCGTGGCCAAGCGCATCTTCACGGCCATCAAGGACGAATGGGAACGCACGGCCGAGGCCCTGGCCCTGATCACCGGCGAGGCCCGGCGCCTGCAGGCCAATCCGGCGCTGGCGCGCTCCATCGAGCACCGCTTCCCCTACCTCGACCCGCTGAACCACCTGCAGGTGGAGCTGATGCGCCGCTATCGCAACCGCAAGGACGGCGACCCGGCCAACGAGCGCCTGCAGCGCGGCATCCATTTGTCGATCAACGGCATCGCCGCGGGCCTGCGCAACACCGGCTGAAGCCGGCCACCCCCAAGAACTTGGGGGTGGGACCCGAAATGCGCATCCGGCCCGGCGGGCCTGCGTATGCCTCCTCGACCGCGGGCCAAGCCCGGCCCGCGGCAGCCTGCCAAACCTCGAGGAGTTCCCATGATCCGCCTGACCCAGGGCGCCGTGCTCGGCGCCGCACTGTCCCTTGCCTGCATCGGCGCCCAGGCCGTCACCCTGGTCGGCCTGACCAGCGCCAACCAGATCGTGCGGTTCGACACCGCCGCCATGGGCATGGAGATGCCGATGGCCATCACCGGCCTGTCGATGGCCGGCGAGCGCCTGGTCGGCATCGACAACCGGCCCGGCGACGGCATGATCTATGGCGTCAGCACCGCCAACAAGATCTACACCGTCAACGAGATGACCGGCGTGGCCACCTGGAAGGCCGACCTGAACCTGGCGGTGATCGACCCCGGCCGCGGCTACGGCATCGACTTCAACCCGGTGGCCGACTTCAACGGCGCGGCCTCGCTGCGCCTGGTCAGCACCAGCGGCGAGAACTTCGCCATCAACGCCAACACCGGCGTGGTCGGCAATGCCGCCAACATGATCGCCGCCGGCTACAGCGCCGTGGCCTACACCAACAGCATGACGATGCCGAGCATGGCGCCGGCCGGCACCGCGCTGTACTACATCGACAGCAGCAACGACAGGCTGGCCATGGCGCCCGGCGCCTTCAATTCGCCGACGATCATGAACCTGGGCATGCTGGGCGTGGACGTGCTCAAGGCCAATGGCTTCGAGATCAGCGGCGGCTTGGGCTATGCGGCGCTGAACGTGGACGGCGCCAGCCTGGACACCGGCATCTACAGCATCAACCTGATGACCGGCGCGGCGACCATGATCGGCGCCTACAACGGCACCCTGTCGGGCCTGACCGTCAGTGCCGTGCCCGAGCCGCAGACCTACGCCATGCTGCTGGCCGGCCTGATGGGCCTGGGCTTCGTCGCCCGCCGCCGCGCACGCTGAGCACAAAGGAAAAACGCCCGCAGTGCTTGCACACTGCGGGCGTTTCACGCTTTTGGCGTCCCCTAGGGGATTCGAACCCCTGTAGCCACCGTGAAAGGGTGGTGTCCTAGGCCTCTAGACGAAGGGGACTAAAACCTTCACATCGTTTGAACAGCGCCATCAACCATCCCTGACACCAGGGGAAGTTGGTGGAGGTAAGCGGGATCGAACCGCTGACCTCTTGCATGCCATGCAAGCGCTCTCCCAGCTGAGCTATACCCCCATTCTTCGCGACTCGCTTCCCTTGCATTGCTGCTTGGTTTGCGTTTCGCTTCGAACGTTTTGCTGTTCAAGCGAGTCCATGACTATAGCACGGGTCTTAAAAGGATTGCAAGCGCTCGACCACAACTTTCTTTTCGAACAGGGCCAGCACCGCATCCACCGACGGCGTCTGGGCCCGGCCGCAGACCAGCACGCGCAGCGGCATGGCCAGTTGCGGCATCTTCAGGCCGTGCGCAGCCAGCGTGGCCTTCAGCGCCGCGGCGATGCCGGTCTTGTCCCAGGCGGCGTCCTGCAACTGCGCGACCAGCGTGGCCAGCGCGGGGCGGATGGCGTCCACCAGATGGGTGCTGCGCTCCTCGTCGCTGGGCGTCACCGGGGCGAAGTACATCGCCAGCCAGTCGGCCAGTTCCACCGTGGTGCTGCAGCGGTCCTTGAACAGCGCGCACATGGCGGCCAGGCGTGGGTCGGCTGCGTCGGCGCTGATGCCACGCTTGGCCAGCTGCTGCGCCACCAGGCCGGCCAGGCGGCCATCGTCGGCCAGCTTCAGGTGCTGGGCATTGACCCAGGCCAGCTTGGCCGGATCCCATTGCGCCGGGCTCCTGGCCAGGTGGCTGCCGTCGAACCACGACACCATCTGCGCCAGCGTGAACACCTCGTCGTCGCCATGGCTCCAGCCCAGGCGCGCCAGGTAGTTGAGCATGCCCTCGGGCAGGTAGCCGGCATCCTCGTAGGCGGTGACGCTGACCGCGCCACGGCGCTTGCTGAGCTTCAGGCCATCGTCGCCGAGGATGATCGGGCAATGGCCGTACTGCGGCAGCGGCGCGCCGGCGGTGATGGCGTGCCAGAGGTTGATCTGCCAGGGCGTGTTGTTGATGTGCTCGTCGCCGCGAAAGACATGGCTGATGCCCATGTCCCAGTCGTCGACGACGACGGCGAAGTTGTAGGTCGGCACACCGTCCTGGCGCTGGATGATCAGGTCGTCGATCTCGGTGTTGCTGATGCTGATCGTGCCCTTGACCAGGTCGTCCCAGCTGACCATGCCCTCCGGCGGGTTGGCAAAGCGCACCACCGGCTTGATGCCAGTCGCCGGATCAGGCACCGGCGGCAGCTGCTTGCCCGGCGCCGGGCGCCAGCGGCCGTCGTAGCGGGTCTTCTCGCCGCGCGCCTTCTGCGCCTCGCGCATCGCATCCAGCTCGTCGGGCGTGGCATAGCAGCGGTAGGCCGTGCCGGCGGCCAGCATCTGATCGATCACCTGCTGGTAGCGGTCCAGGCGCTGCATCTGGTAGACCGGGCCTTCGTCGCAATCCAGGCCCAGCCAGCGCATGGACGCGAGGATCTGCTCCACCGAGTCCTGGGTCGAGCGCTGCACATCGGTGTCTTCGATGCGCAGCACGAACTGGCCGCCGTGGTGGCGGGCATAGGCCCACGAGTACAACGCGGTGCGCGCCGTGCCCAGGTGCAAAAAGCCGGTAGGCGATGGCGCGATGCGCGTGCGGACGGGGGGACGGGCAGGAGAGTTCATACGGGGTTCACAGCTGCGACAGGCCGCGCTGCAGGTCGTCGGTGATGTCGTCCACATGCTCCAGGCCCACGGCCAGGCGCACCAGGCCCTGGCCGATGCCGGCGGCCTGGCGCTGGGCCTCGCTGAGCCGGCCATGCGAGGTGGTGGCCGGGTGGGTGATGATGGACTTGGTGTCGCCCAGGTTGGTGGCGATGCTCAGCACGCGCGTGCTGTCGATGACGCGGAAGGCCGCGGCCCGCGCCGCCTCGGGGCTGTCGGCCTTCAGCTCGAAGGACAGCACCGCGCCGCCCAGGCCCGATTGCTGGCGCATCGCCAGGGCATGCTGGGGATGCGACTCCAGGCCGGGGTAGTAGACCCGGGCCACGGCCGGATGGGCCTCCAGCCAATGGGCCACGGCCAGCGTGGCCGCGCTCTGCGCCTTCATGCGCAGGGCCAGGGTTTCCAGGCCCTTCAGCACCACCCAGGCATTGAACGGCGCCAGCGTCATGCCGGCGGTGCGCACCACCGGATCGAACACCTGGCGGATCAGCCGGTCGGGGCCGCACAGCGCGCCGGCCATCACCCGGCCCTGGCCATCGAGGTACTTGGTGCCGGCATGCATCACCAGGTCGGCGCCCAGGGCCAGCGGACGCTGCAGGGCCGGCGAGCAGAAGGTGTTGTCCACCGTCAGCAGCGCGCCGGCGCCATGGGCGATGTCGGCCAGCGCGGCAATGTCGCAGACCTCGGTCAGCGGATTGGTCGGCGTCTCGGCAAACAGCAGCTTGGTGCTGGGCCGCAGCGCGGCGCGCCATTCGTCCAGGTCGGTCTGCGAGACGAAGCTGGTCTCGACGCCGAACTTGCCGAACTCCTTGGCGAACAGGCTGATGGTGGAGCCGAACACCGAGCGCGAGCACACCACATGGTCGCCGGCCTTCAGCAGGCCCATGATCAGCAGCAGGATGGCGCTCATGCCGGTGGACGTGGCCACCGCGCCCTCGGCGCCTTCCATCGCCGCCAGCCGGGCCTCGAAGCTGCGCACCGTGGGATTGCTGGTGCGCGAGTAGGTGAAGTCCTCCATGTTGGCAAAGCGCCGCGCCGAGGTCTCGGCATCGGGCTGCACATAGGTGCTGGTCAGGAACAGCGCCTCGGAGTTCTCGCCATGCTGGCTGGGCGGCAGCGCGGTGCGCACGGCCAGGGTCTCGGGCCGCAGGCCGGCCGGAAGACCGGTGGCCGCCGGCAGGGCCACGCCGTCGTCGTGCTGGTCCATGTCGTGAAGCGGGTCCAGGTCCATCACGGCTCCGAGCGGTTAGGCAGGGCCAGGCGGCTGCGCTCGGGGCTGCCGTCCTCGGCGTCCTGGCGCGCGGCCAGGCGCTGGGCCGAGATGGCGTCGAAGTCGGCCGCGCTGACATCGCCGGTGACGTACTGGCCGTCGAAGCAGCTGGCCTCGAAGCCGGCGATGCCCGGGTTGAGCTGGGCCACCACGCGCTTCATCGCCTCCAGATCCTGGTAGATCAGCGCATCGGCGCCGATGTAGTCGCGGATCTGCTCGATGCTGCGGCCATGGGCGATCAGCTCGTCCTTGGTCGGCATGTCGATGCCGTAGACGTTGGGATAACGCACCGGCGGTGCGGCAGACGCCATGTAGACCTTGCGCGCCCCGGCCTCGCGGGCCATCTGCACGATCTCCTTGCTGGTGGTGCCGCGCACGATGGAGTCGTCGACCAGCAGCACGTTGCGGCCCTTGAACTCCTGGGCGATGGCATTGAGCTTCTGGCGCACGCTCTTCTTGCGCACCGCCTGGCCGGGCATGATGAAGGTGCGGCCGACATAGCGGTTCTTCACAAAGCCCTCGCGGTAGGGCTTGCCGATCTTCTGCGCCAGCTGCATGGCGCTGGGCCGGCTGCTCTCGGGGATCGGGATCACCACATCGATGTCGCTGGGCGGCATGGTGTTGATGACACGCTGGGCCAGGGTCTCGCCCATGTTCAGCCGCGCCTGGTAGACCGACATGCCGTCGATCACCGAATCGGGCCGTGCCAGGTAGACGAACTCGAACAAACAGGGATAGAGCTGCGGCTGCGGCGCGCACTGCTGGGCATGGATGCGGCCCTGGCGGTCGATGAACACCGCCTCGCCCGGCGCCACGTCGCGCAGCACGCGGTGGCCCGTGCCTTCCAGCGCCACGGTCTCGCTGGCCACCATCACCTCGCGGCCCTCGGGCAGCTCGGCCTCGCCCAGCACCAGCGGGCGGATGCCATAAGGATCGCGGAAGGCCAGCAGGCCATGGCCGGCGATCAGCGCGATCACCGCATACGAGCCGCGGATGCGCTGGTGCACCGCGCGCACCGCGGCAAACACCATCTCGGGCGTCAGCGGCACGTCGCGGCCCACCTGCTCCAGCTCGTGCGCCAGGATGTTGATCAGCACCTCGGTGTCGCTGCCGGTGTTGATGTGGCGGCGGTCGATGTCGAACAGCTCCTGCTTCAGCGCATGGGCGTTGGTGAGGTTGCCGTTGTGCACCAGCACGATGCCGTAGGGCGCGTTGACGTAGAAGGGCTGGGCCTCTTCTTCGTTGTCGGCATTGCCGGCGGTGGGATAGCGCACCTGGCCCAGGCCCATCGTGCCCGGCAGGGCGCGCATATTGCGCGTGCGGAACACGTCGCGCACCATGCCGCGCGCCTTGTGCATGTGGTACTGCGTGCCCTGCATGGTGACGATGCCGGCTGCGTCCTGGCCGCGATGCTGCAGCAGCAGCAGCGCGTCATAAAGCAGCTGGTTGACCGGCGCCGGGGAGATCGTGCCTACGATGCCGCACATGGTGGAAGCGTCCTGGAGGGAGTCGAAGAAAACAATGTGGGGCTGCAGGGCCGGCGACACAAGCGTGGCGTCAGGCCCCCTGCCCTCAGCCTGGAAGATGGCGTTGCATGGCCTCGGGCAGGGCCGGCTTGATGCCGTGCAGGGCCGCGCCCAGCCAGGCCGCACCGCGCGAGGCCTGCCAGGCCGGCGAGCGCAGCGCCGGCGTATAGGCCACCACCGTGGCCAGCACCAGCAGCAGCACGGCGCCGCGCAGCAGGCCGAAGCCGGCGCCCAGCAGGCGGTCGGGCACGGTCAGCGGCGTGGCATGGATCAGCAGGCGCGCCAGCCGCGCCAGCAGCGTCCAGGCGATCAGCACGGCGATGAACAGCGCGGCAAAGGCGGCGCCCTGGCGCAGCGCTGAATCGGCGCTGCCGATGGGCACCTGGGCGCTGATCTGCGGCGCCCAGGCCTGGGCGGCCACATAGGCCACGACCCAGCCGACCAGGGACATCAGCTCGAACACCAGGCCGCGCCACAGGCCGATCAGCACCGACAGCGCCAGCGTCGCCAGCAGCATCCCGTCGACCCAGCCCAAGTCCGGCAGCGGCATGCCCGGGGCTCACAGCGACAGGATGGCCGCCGGCAGGCCGGCCGCCTTCAGCCGTGCCGCGGCCTTGTCGGCCTCGGCCTTGCTGGCAAACGGCCCGACGCGCACACGCGTGCGCTTGCTGCCGTCGACCTCGACCACCTGGGTGTAGGTCTTCAGGCCCATCTTCTCGACCTTGGCACGGGCCTCGCGCAGCTTGGTGGCATCGGTGTAGGCGCCGACCTGGACCACGATGCGCGCGTCGGCATCGGCGGTGGCCGGCTTGCTGGCGGCGGGCTCGGGCTTGGTGGCTGGCTTGCTGGCTGCCGGCTCCGGCTTGGCCACCGGCTTGCTGGCCGCTGGCTCGGGCTTGGCGGCCGGCTTGCTGGCCGGGGCCGGCGTCGGGGCGGGCACCGCGACGACCTCCCGGCCCTGCTCGCCGGCACGCTCGACCAGCGGCTCGGACGCCACCGGCTCCACCGGTGCCGCCGCCTCGGCCAGCACCGACGCCGCCGGCGCCGGCTTCAGCACCAGCGGCGGCGCCTTGTCCTTGGACGGGATGACGATGGGGATGTCCACCGCGATCGGCCGCGGCTGGGTTTCAAACAGCAGCGGGAAGCCGATGATGCCGGCGGCCAGCAGCACGGCCGCGCCGATCAGCCGGCGGCGGGCCCGCGTGCGCGCGGCCTGCACCGCGTCGGCGGCCGGGGCCGGGGTGGAGGCAGCGTCGGTGTCGGACGCGGCTTTGCGCTGGAAGATGTCGAGCAGACCCATGCGGGCGAGGGGCCGGGGGTCGGGTGCCGAAGGGGTGGATGCGCCGGGCGGAAGAACAGCGACGGACCCGCCAGACCGGCCCGATCCACCAAAGTGCTCAGCCCAGATGCCGGGCCGCCAACCGGGGCAAGCCGTCCTTCAGCACACCACCCACGGTGTAGAACGAGCCGAAGACAACGATTCTATCAGCCGGGTCTGCCGCGGCCGCCGCCGCGGCCAATGCCTGGGCCGGATCGGCATGGCGGTGGATGGCGACTTCGCGCATCCCCGCAGCGGCGCGCACCAGCGGCTCCAGCTCGTCGGCACGGGCGGCGCGCGGCAGCGGCAGATCGGTCAGGTGCCAGGCATCGACCAGCGGCGCCACCTTGGCCAGCAGCGTGGCGATGTCCTTGTCGCGCATGGCGCCGAACACCGCATGGGTGCGCGGGAAAAAGCCCATCTGGTCGAGGTTGGTGGCCAGCACCGCCACCGCCTGCGGGTTGTGGGCCACGTCCAGGATCAGCGCCGGCTGGCCGGGCACGATCTGGAAGCGTCCGGGCAGCTCCACCCTGGCCAGGCCCTGGCGCACGGCCTGGGCATTGACCGGCAGGCGCTCGCGCAAGGCCTCGAACACCGCCAGCACGCCGGCGGCATTGAGCAGCTGGTTGGCGCCGCGCAGCGCCGGATAGGCCAGGCCGCTGTAGCGCCGGCCACGGCCACCGAAGCCCCATTGCTGGCGGTCGCCGGCAAAGCTGAAGTCGCGGCCCTGCAGCCACAGGTCGCAGCCCAGCTCCTGGGCCCGCGCCAGCAGGCTGGCCGGTGGCTCGGGATCGCTGACCACGGCCGGCCGGCCGGCGCGCAGGATGCCAGCCTTCTCGCGGCCAATGGCCTCGCGGTCGGGGCCGAGGAACTCGGTGTGGTCCAGCGCGATGCTGGTGATCAGCGCGCAGTCGGCATCCACGGCATTCACCGCATCCAGCCGGCCGCCCATGCCCACCTCCAGGATCACCAGGTCCAGCCGGCCCGCGGCAGCCTGCTCGGCCAGGCAGTGCATCACCGCCAGCGTGGTGAACTCGAACCAGGTCAGCGTGATGGCCGGCGTGAACTGGTTGCGCGCGGCCTCCACCGCCGCGAAATGCGGCAGCAAGGCCGCCGCCTCCACCGGCGCGCCGTTGACGCGGCAGCGCTCCTCAAAGTGCACCAGGTGCGGCTTGATGTACAGGCCCACGCGGTAGCCGGCGGCCAGCGCAATCGACTCCAGCATGGCGCAGCTGCTGCCCTTGCCATTGGTGCCGGCCACACTGACCACCGGCACCTCGCCAAACGACAGGCCCAGGCGCTCGCGCACCGCGCCCACACGCTCCAGCGTCATGTCGATGGTCTTGGGATGCAGCTGCTCGCAATGGGCGAGCCAGCCGTCCAGCGTGGTGGGGGTGCTCATCGGGGACTCCAACGACGTCGGGCCCCGCAGGGCCCGACGCTGGTTCAAGGCAGGAACGGATCAGGCGACGGCGTCGGCGCTCTGGCGCTGCAGCATGGCCATCATCGAGGCGATGGTCTGGCGCAGCTGGCGGCGGTCGACGATCTGGTCGACCGCGCCCTTTTGCACCAGGAACTCGGCGCGCTGGAAGCCCTCGGGCAGCTTCTCGCGCACGGTGTTCTCGATCACGCGCGGGCCGGCAAAGCCGACCAGGGCCTTGGGCTCGGCCAGCACCACGTCGCCGACGAAGGCGAAGCTGGCCGACACGCCGCCCATGGTGGGATCGGTGAGCACGCTGATGTAGGGCAGTTTGGCCTTGGCCAGGCGCGTCAGTGCGGCATTGGTCTTGGCCATCTGCAGCAGGCTGAACAGGCCCTCCTGCATGCGCGCGCCACCGGTGGCGGTGAAGCAGACGAAGGGCAGCTTCTGCTCGATCGCCGCCTCGACGCCACGCACGAAGCGCTCGCCGACCACCGAGCCCATCGAGCCACCCATGAAGTCGAATTCGAAGCAGGCGGCGACCAGGGGCACGCTCATCACCGCACCGCCGATGACCACCAGGGCATCGGTCTCGCCGGTGGTTTCCAGCGCGTCCTTCAGCCGCTCGGGGTACTTGCGGCTGTCCTTGAACTTCAGCGGATCGACCGGCACCACCTCCTGGCCGATCTCCCAGCGGCCTTCGGCATCCAGGAAGGCATTCAGCCGCGCGCGTGCGCCGATGCGGTGGTGGTGGCCGCACTTGGGGCAGACGTTGACGTTTTCGGCCAGGTCGGTGTTGTAGAGCACCGTGTCGCACGACGGGCACTTGACCCACAGGCCTTCCGGCACCGAGCGGCGCTCGGTCGGGTCGGTCTGCTGGATCTTCGGCGGCAGCAGTTTTTCAAGCCAGCTCATGCAGAGGTGCTCCTTCCAACAACGATTACTGGGCGTCCAGCGCGGCGCGGATCTCGGCCAAGAAGCCGCGGGCCACGCTGGCCACCTGCTCGGTGGTGCCGGTGGCAGCGGCCTCGTTGAGCAGCTGCACCAGGCGCGAACCGATGACCACCGCGTCCGCGGCCTGGGCCACCGCCCGGGCCGTGACCGCGTCACGAATCCCGAAGCCTACCCCAACCGGAACCTTGACATGACGACGGATCCGTGGCACCGCTTCGGCCACCGCCGCGGTGTCGAGGTGGCCGGCGCCGGTGACGCCCTTCAGCGACACGTAGTACACATAGCCGGTGGCGATGCGTCCGACCTGAGCCATGCGGGCCTCGGTGCTGGTGGGCGCCAGCAGGAAGATCAGGTCCATGCCATGCCGGCCCAGATCGGCCGCCAGGCCCTCGCATTCCTCGGGCGGGTAGTCGACGATCAGCAGGCCGTCGACGCCGGCCGCCGCGGCGTCGCGCACAAAGGCGCCGGCGCCATGGCGCTGGTCGTAGCGCTCCACCGGATTGGCATAGCCCATCAGCACCACCGGCGTGGCCGCATTGACCTCGCGGAACTGGCGCACCAGGCCCAGCACCTGGCTGGCGCCAACGCCGCGCGCCAGCGCCCGCTCGCCGGCCTGCTGGATCACCGGGCCGTCGGCCATCGGGTCGGAAAACGGCACGCCCAGCTCGATGATGTCGGCGCCGCCGTCGGCCAGGGCCTGCATCACCGGCACCGTGGCCTCCAGCGACGGATCGCCGGCGCAGATGTAGGGCACCAGGGCCTTGCGGCCCTGCGCGGCCAGGGCCGCCAGCGTGGCTTGGATGCGGCTCATCGCTGCACCTCCACGGTCTTGAGCTCGGCGCCACCCTTGACGCTCTGCCCTCGACAGGATGGGCGGCAGTAGAAGTCGGCGCCGGACAGGTCGGCCACGGTGCCGATGTCCTTGTCGCCGCGGCCGCTGAGGTTGACCAGCACATGCTGGTCGGGGCGCATGGTCGCCGCCAGCTTCATCGCGTAGGCCACGGCATGGCTGGATTCCAGCGCCGGGATGATGCCCTCGGTGCGGCACAGGCGGTGGAAGGCCGCCAGGGCCTCGTCGTCGGTGATGCCCACGTATTCGGCGCGGCCGATGTCCTTCAGGTACGCATGCTCGGGACCGACGCCGGGATAGTCCAGGCCAGCCGAGACCGAATGCGTCTCGGTGATCTGGCCGTTGTCGTCCTGCAGCAGATAGGTGCGGTTGCCGTGCAGCACGCCGGGGCTGCCGGCCGACAGGCTGGCCGCATGCTTGCCGCTGTCCAGGCCCTGGCCTGCGGCCTCCACGCCGATCAGCCGTGTGCCGGTGTGCGGGATGTAGGGATAGAAGATGCCCATGGCATTGCTGCCGCCGCCGACGCAGGCGATCACCGCATCGGGCTGGGCCTCGGGACGGCCGATCATCTGCGGCATCTGCTGCAGGCATTCGTCGCCGATCACGCGCTGGAAGTCGCGCACCATCATCGGATACGGATGCGGGCCGGCCACGGTGCCGATGATGTAGAAAGTGTTCTCGACGTTGGTCACCCAGTCGCGCAGCGCCTCGTTGAGCGCGTCCTTCAGCGTCTTGCTGCCACTTTCCACCGGCACCACGCGCGCGCCCAGCAGGTGCATGCGGTAGACATTGGGGCTCTGGCGCTTGACGTCCTCGCTGCCCATGTAGACCACGCATTCCATGCCGTAGCGGGCGCAGATGGTGGCCGTGGCCACGCCGTGCTGGCCGGCGCCGGTCTCGGCGATGACGCGTGGCTTGCCCATGCGCCTGGCCAGCAGGGCCTGGCCGATGGTGTTGTTGACCTTGTGCGCGCCGGTGTGGTTCAGGTCCTCGCGCTTCAGGTGGATCTGCGCGCCGCCGATCTCGCGCGACAACCGCTGGGCGTGGTAGACCGGGCTGGGCCGGCCGACAAAGTGCGCCAGCTCGCGCTGGAACTCGGCCACGAACTCGGCATCGTTGCGGTAGTGCTCGTAGGCTGCCTTCAGCTCGTCGAGCGCATGCACCAGGGTCTCGGAGACAAAGCTGCCGCCGTAGGTGACGCCGTTGATCGGCCCGAAATGCCCCTGGGCATCGGGTTGTTGATAGTCGAACATGGTGGATCTCGCTGCAGGGCGCCGTGCTGCATTGGAGCAGCCACGGTCACCCGAGGTTCATCAGGAGGCGCTGGCCAGCCGCTGGTCGGCCGTGCGCACTGCGGTGCAGAACGCGCGCATCAGCGCCGCGTCCTTCAGCCCCTTGCCAATCTCGACGCCGGAAGAGACGTCAACGGCCCAGGGGCGCAGGCGCGCCAGGCCATCGGTCACGTTGGCAGCATTCAACCCACCAGACAAAACGACCGGAGCGGGCACGTCGGCGGGAACGAGGGACCAATCGAACACCTTTCCACCGCCACCGTAGCCTTCGACATGGGCATCGAGCAGGATGCCAGCAGCGCCGCCGAATTGTCGCGCAAAGCCGTGCAGGTCGAAACCCGGCGTCATGCGGGCCGCGCGCAGCCAGGGTCGGCCACCGGCCGCGGCGGCCAGCGCGGCGCAGTGCTCGGGCGTCTCATCGCCATGGAACTGCAGCAGGGCCTGGGGCACGGCGGCCACCGCCTCGGCCATCTCGGCGGGCGTGGCATTGACCGTCAGCAGCACCGGCATCACGAACGGCGGCAGGCCGCGCGCCAGCTCGGCGGCCCGCGCCACCGTCACCGCGCGTGGGCTCTTGGGGTAGAGCACAAAGCCGATGGCGTCGGCGCCAGCGGCCACGGCCGCGGCCACGTCGGCCTCGCGGGTCAGGCCGCAGATCTTGATGCGGGTGCGGTGGGTCACAGGGCAGCAACAGGGGTCAGGGCAGCCAGTCCATCGCCGGCGTCAGCGTCGGGATGGCATGGCGCGCATCGTAATCGGCACCGGCGAAATACAGGCCGTCGGCGGCAAAGGTCGGCGCCGCGGCATCGCGGTCGCGTGCGGCGATGACCTCGGCCAGCCAGGCCGGCGGCTGGCGGCCGCTGCCCACCACGACCAGGCAGCCCATGATGTTGCGCACCATGTGGTGCAGGAAGGCCGAGCCGTGGAAATCGAAGCGCCAGTAGGCGCCGCGGCGCGACACCTGCACCGCATACATCGTCTTCACCGGGCTGCGCGCCTGGCATTCGGCCGAGCGGAAGCTGGAGAAATCGTGCTCGCCGACCAGCAGGGCGGCGGCGGCGCGCAAGGCCTCGCCGTCCAGGGCGCTGAAGGTCCAGCCCACGGCACCGGCCTCCAGCGCCGGGCGCAGCGCCGATTCCAGCAGCAGGTAGCGGTAGCGCCGGCCTTGGGCGCTGTAGCGGGCATGGAAGTCGTCGGCCACCGGCTGGGCCCATTGCAGCGCAATGTCGGCCGGCAGGTAACGGTTGCTGCCGCGCAGCCAGGAGAACGGCTCGCGCTGCACTGGGCTGTCCAGGTGCACCACCTGGTTGAAGGCATGCACGCCGGCATCGGTGCGGCCGGCGCAGCTGACGGTCACCGGCGCATCGACAAAGCGCGACAGCGCCTCTTCCACGCACTGCTGCACCGTCGGGCCGGCCGGCTGGCGCTGCCAGCCGCGGTAGGCCGTGCCGCGGTAGGCGACGCCCAGCGCGATGCGCTGGCTCACCCCAGGCTGTCGAGCATGGCCTGGGCCTTGGCCCTGAGCGCACCCTGGGCCTTGGACACCACCTCGGCCACCAGGTCGCGCGCGCCTTCGAGGTCGCCGATCTGGCGGAACTCCTCGGCCAGCTCCAGCTTGCGCGCCAGCGGATCGGCGTCGTCGGGCAGCATCGAATCGAAGGCCACCGGCGCGGTGGGCTGGGCGTCGAAGTCGGCCCGCGGCGGGAAGCGCGAGTCGCCGGGGCTCAGGCCTGCGCCGCGCACCTCGGCCACCGTGGTCTGGGTGCGCTCGTCGTCCAGGCTCATGCTCAGCGAGTCGAAGTCGAGGTCGGCCGGCACCGTGCGGGGCTGCGGATTGTGGGCACCGGGCTGGGTGCTGTCGGCGAAGTCGAAGTCCAGGCCCATGTCCATGTCGACCGGCCGCTGCGCGCTGGGCGTGATCGGCTGGGTAAGCTCGGCCGGCGCGGTGGGCGCATGGTCGGTGTCGCCCAGGTCCAGGTCCAGATCCAGGTCCAGCGGCGCACCGGGCTGGGTGGGCAGTGCGCCGGGATCGTCGGGCGGCAGCGTGCTCTGCGCATGGGTCAGCGCATGCGGCATGGTGGTGGCCGACAGCGGCTCGACGACCACGCGCTCGCCGTCGAGGATGATCTCCTCGGGGTGGCCGCCAGGCTGATAGAGCTGGTTGTCGGGGTCGATCTGCGCGCCCAGTTCCTGGGCCCGCGCCCAGTCGGCGCCCACGCCCTTGGTCAGCGCATACAGCTGGGTGGCCAGCAGCTCGAAGCCCTTGGTGTCGCGGCGCTTGGCATAGACCTCGAGCAGCTTGGTGCGCACCGCCAGCCGGTCGGGCGTGGCGCGCATGGCCTCCTTGAGGATTTCTTCGGCCTGCAGGTCGCGGCCATAGGCCAGGTAGACATCGGCCTCGGCCACCGGATCCACGTCGCCGATGGCATCCAGCTGGCTCAGCGAATAGCTCATCGAGCTGGCCGCGCCCGAGGCCGCCTCGCGGGTGTCGACGCGCTGGCCGCCGCTCTGGCCGAAGAACGAGTCCGGCTGCATGCGGCTTTCGAGGAACGAGGTCTCCGAGCCGGCCTTCTGGAAGCGGCCGCGCATGCGCCAGGCGGCAAAGCCAGCCAGCAGCACGGCCAGCACGCCGGCCCCCGGCAGCAGCAGGGGATTGGAGCTCAGGCTGTCGAGCAGGCCCGTCTCGGGCTCGGCCGGTGCCGGCGCGGCGGCCGGCTTGGGCCGCGGCTGGCTGGCGGGCAGCGTGGCCACCGGCGGCACCGAGGCCGGGGCCTCGGCGGCGGCAACCGGAGCGGGCGCCGGCGCCGGGGGCACGACAGGGGCCGGGCCGGGCGGCGTGGCCGGCACGGCTGCGGGCGCCGGCGCGGCGGCCGGGGCGCCGGCTGTGCCCTGCTGCAGCTTCTTCAGCTCGTCGACATTGCGCTGCAGCTCGGCCACGCGCGAGGCCTGGTCGCGGCGCTCGGTGGTCTGCGAGGCCTGCACCTCGGGCGCATTGGCCTTGGCCGCGCCGCTGCTGAGCTTGAGCTTGTCGGGCGTGGCCGCCGCGGCCTGCTTGCGATCGTCCACCGCGGCCTGCACCGTGCCCTGGGCCTGGCGGCTGGGCGCGGTGGCCTGCAGCGGCGGCGCCTCGGCGGCCAGCTTGCCGCGGTAGGCGCCGAAGTCCTGGCTTTGCGCCACGATCAGGCGCCGCGCCTCGGCCACGTCGATGCTGCGCGCCTGGTCGCTGCCCGGCACCTTCAGCGTCGAGCCGGCACGCAGCTTGTTGATGTTGTCGTTGATGAAGGCGTCGGGGTTGGCGCTGTACAGGCCGGCCAGCATCTGCTCCAGCACCACGCCGTTGCCGACATGGCGGCTGGCGATGCGGCTCAGCGACTCGCCGGGCCGCACGCGGTGCTCGGAGGCACCGGCACCCACCGGCATCGGCGCCGGGCGGTCGGCCGCCGATTGGGTTGGGGTTGACGCCGGCGTCGGCCTGGCCTCGCGGGGCTTGGGCAGCACCGGCACGGCGGCCGGGGCCGGCGCCTGGCTGACACGGGCCTCGCGCGAGGCGGCCGGCGCGGGCCGCGTGGCCGGCAGCGCGGTGCCGGTGACCGGCGCCGGGGCCGGCACCGGGAAGCTCTCGGCCGGCCGCGGCGCGGCGGCGATCTGCGGCTGCACCGGCAGCGGCGCCTGCGGCGGCGGTGCGTTGCGGCTGCCCGGCGGATCGAACAGCAGCGTGTATTCACGCACCATGCGGCCGGAGGCCCAGCTCAGCTCCAGGATGACCTCGACAAACGGCTCCTGCACCGCGCGGTCGCCGGACAGGCGCACCGCCGCACGGCCATCGGCGCGGCGCACGATGCCGGCCTGCAGCGTGGCCAGCACGGCGTTGTAGTCGACACCGGCGGCACGGTAGGCCTCGGGCGAGGCGATGCGCACCTGCAGCGTCGAGGCCTCCTCGGGCGACAGCGTGGTGATGTCGATCTCGGCGCGCATGCCCTCGCCGAGCGCGGACTGCACCGACAAGCGCCCCAGACCGAGGGACCAGGCAGCGAGCGGCGCAGCGCCGAGCGCCGCCACTGCGGCCAGTGCCAGGGCCGTACGGGCGGCGAAATGGGGGCGGTTGTTCAAGGCATCTCCACGACAGCATCGGCCTGCCAGGCGCCTGCCAATGCCGGAAACCACAATAACAGCAGGCAGATACGCTGACAAGCTCATGCATTGTCTGACGTTCTGCGGCGCTGCGGGCGCGTGGCGACCCCAGTCTTCCCGGCAGCGCAGGCGCGATGTTGCCATGAGGCAACGGGCGGCCACCTCGCGGTAACCGCCCGTCACGACCCCGGCTGCGGGGCCCGGCCAGCCTGGCTGCTGATCAGGAAGCCAGCAGGATGCGCAGCATGCGGCGCAGCGGCTCGGCCGCACCCCACAGCAGCTGGTCGCCGATGGTGAAGGCGCCGACGTACTCGGGGCCCATGGCCAGCTTGCGCACGCGGCCCACCGGGATGGTCATGGTGCCGGTCACGGCCACCGGCGTGAGATCGCGCAGCGTGGCCTCGCGGGTGTTGGGCACCAGCTTCACCCAGGCGTTGTCGGCGGCGATCATGGCCTCCAGATCGGCCACCGGCACGTCCTTCTTCAGCTTGAAGGTCAGGGCCTGGCTGTGGCAGCGCATCGCGCCCACGCGCACGCAGAAGCCGTCCACCGGAATGGCGCCGGAGCCGAGGATCTTGTTGGTCTCGGCCATGCCCTTCCACTCTTCCTTGGATTGGCCGTTGCCCAGATCCTTGTCGATCCAGGGGATCAGCGAGCCGCCCAGCGGCACGCCGAAGTTGGCGGTCTCGGCAGCCGACAGGCTGCGCTGCTTGGCGATGACCTTGCGGTCGATTTCCAGGATGGCGCTCTTGGGGTCGTCCAGCAGCGCCTTGACCTCGGCATTGAGCGTGCCGTACTGGGTGAGCAGCTCGCGCATATGGGCCGCACCGCCGCCCGACGCCGCCTGGTAGGTCTGGGTGGACATCCATTCCACCAAGCCGGCCTTGTACAGCGCACCCACGCCCATCAGCATGCAGCTGACCGTGCAGTTGCCGCCGATCCAGTTGCGGCCGCCCTTGGACAGCGCGGACTGGATCACCGGCAGGTTGACCGGGTCGAGCACGATGACCGCATCGTCGCTCATGCGCAGCGTGCTGGCGGCATCGATCCAGTGGCCGTTCCAGCCGGCGGCGCGCAGCTGGGGGTAGACCTCGCTGGTGTAGTCGCCACCCTGGCAGCTGATGATGACCTCGCAGCGCTTGAGGGCGGCGATGTCATGACCATCCTGCAGCTTGGTCTCGTTCTTGGCCAGGGCCGGGGCTGCGCCGCCGGCATTGCTGGTCGAGAAGAACAGCGGCTCGATCAGGTCGAAATCGCGTTCGGCCTGCATGCGGTCCATCAGGACCGAACCGACCATGCCGCGCCAGCCGACCAGGCCGACGAGAGGATTCTTGGCGAGTGCCATGTCAGATCACCTTTTCAGACAGACTCCGGACCCTGGGTTCTCCCGGCTCGCATCGCCAGGGTCCAGAGGGAGGGTGTGGGCGAAACGATCCGAGAGCTTCAGCTCTTGGTAATGGTTTTGCCGGTAATCGAAGCGACAACCGCGTCGCCCATGGCAACGGTGCCCACCTTCTGCGTGCCCTCGGACCAGATGTCGCCGGTGCGCAGACCGGCGGACAGCACCGCCTGCACCGCGGATTCGATCCGGGCGGCGGCTTCGGGCTGGTTGAGGGAGAAGCGGAGCATCATGGCAGCGGACAAGATTGTAGCCAAAGGATTGGCCACGCCCTTGCCGGCGATGTCGGGCGCGCTGCCATGGCTGGGCTCGTACAAGCCCTTGTTGGCCTTGTCCAGGCTGGCCGAAGGCAGCATGCCGATGGAGCCGGTGAGCATGGCCGCCTCGTCCGACAGGATGTCGCCGAACATGTTGCCGGTGACCACCACGTCGAAGGCCTTGGGCGCCTTCACCAGCTGCATGGCCGCGTTGTCGACATACATGTGCTCGAGTTGAACGTCGGGGTACTGCTGGTGCACCTCGGTCACCACATCCTTCCAGAACTGGAAGGTCTCCAGCACATTGGCCTTGTCCACCGAGGTGACCTTGCCGCCTTGGCCACCTGCGCGCTTGCGCGCGGCCTGGAAAGCCACATGGGCGATGCGCTCGATTTCCGGCTTGCTGTAGCGCATGGTGTCGAAGGCTTCCTCGGCGCCCGGGAAGTGGCCGTCCACCGCGGTGCGGCGGCCACGCGGCTGGCCGAAGTAGATGTCGCCGGTGAGCTCGCGGATGATCAGGATGTCCAGGCCGGCCACCAACTCGGGCTTGAGGCTGCTGGCATGGGTCAGCTGCGGATAGCAGATGGCCGGACGGAAGTTGGCGAACAGGCCCAGGTGCTTGCGCAGGCCCAGGATGGCCTGCTCGGGGCGGTACTGGCGCTCCAGCTTGTCGTACTTCCAGTCGCCGACGGCGCCGAACAGCACCGCGTCGGCGCTCTTGGCCAGGGCCAGCGTGGCCTCGGGCAGCGGATGGCCATGGGCATCGTAGGCGGCACCGCCGACCAGGGCGGTCTCGGTCTCGAACTTCAGGTCCAGCACGTTCAGCACCTTCACGGCCTCGGCCATGATCTCGGTGCCGATGCCGTCACCCGGCAGGATTGCGATCTTCATTGCGTGTCTTTCGAGATTCCAGGAAATCGGTTCAGAGCATCTTCTGCGCAAGCCAGGGCATGCGCGCCAGGCGCTCGGCCTCATAGGCCTTGATCTTGTCGGCATGGCGCAGCGTCAGGCCGATGTCGTCGAAGCCGTTGACCAGGCAGTACTTGCGGAAGGGCTGGACCTCGAAGGCAATCTCGCTGCCGTCGGGCTGGACGATGACCTGGCGCGGCAGGTCGATGGTCAGCCGGTAGCCCGGGAAGGCCGCCACCTCGTCGAACAGCCGCGCCACCACCGCTTCATCCAGTTGGATCGGCAGCAGGCCGTTCTTGAAGCAGTTGTTGAAGAAGATGTCGGCGAAGCTGGGCGCGATGATGCAGCGGAAGCCGTATTGCTCCAGCGCCCAGGGCGCATGCTCGCGGCTGGAGCCGCAGCCGAAGTTCTTGCGCGCCAGCAGCACGCTGGCCCCGGCATAACGCGGCTGGTTCAGCACGAAGTCGGGATTGGGCTTGCGGTCGGCCGGGTTCTGGCCGGGCTCGCCCTTGTCGAGGTAGCGCCACTCGTCGAACAGATTGGGGCCGAAGCCCGAGCGCGCGATCGACTTCAGGAACTGCTTGGGGATGATGGCGTCGGTGTCGACGTTGGCGCGGTCCATCGGGGCCACCAGGCCCTGGTGCACGGTGAAGGCTTGCATGGTGGTTTCTCGCTTACTTCTTGGCCGCGCCTTCGATGGTCTCGCCGGCCTTCTTGATGTCCTGGCCGACACCGCGCACGGTGTTGCAGGCCGACAGCGACAAGGCGGCGACGAGGGCGGCGATCAGCAGGGGGAGGCGGTGCATGCGGTTCTCCTTCAGGCGATGCGGCGCACGTCGACGAAGTGGCCGGCCAGTGCGGCGGCCGCGGCCATCGCCGGGCTGACCAGGTGGGTGCGGCCGCCATTGCCCTGGCGGCCCTCGAAGTTGCGGTTGCTGGTGGAAGCGCAGCGCTCGCCCGGCTCCAGCCGGTCGGCATTCATCGCCAGGCACATGCTGCAGCCGGGCTCGCGCCATTCAAAGCCGGCGGCCTTGAAGACCTCGTGCAGGCCCTCGGCCTCGGCCTGCGCCTTCACCTGGCCCGAGCCGGGCACGACCAGGGCCAGCCGCACGTTGGACGCCACCTTGCCGCCGACCTTGCGGATCACCGCGGCGGCCTCGCGCATGTCCTCGATGCGGCTGTTGGTGCAGCTGCCGATGAAGACCTTGTCGATGGCGATGTCGGTGATGGCCTTGTTGGGCTGCAGGCCCATATAGGTCAGCGCGCGCTCGATGGCACCGCGCTTGACATCGTCGCGCTCCTTGTCGGGATCGGGCACGCGGCCGTCCACCGGCAGCACCATCTCGGGGCTGGTGCCCCAGGTGACCTGCGGCAGGATCTGCGCCGCGTCCAGCTCGACCACGGCGTCGAAATGCGCGCCGGCATCGCTGTGCAGCGTGCGCCACTGGGCCACGGCATGGTCCCACTCCACACCGTGGGGCGCAAACGGCCGGCCCTTGACGTAGTTGAGCGTGGTCTCGTCCACCGCCACCAGGCCGGCGCGGGCACCGGCCTCGATGGCCATGTTGCACACCGTCATGCGGCCTTCCATGCTCAAGCGCTGGATGGCCGAGCCGGCGAACTCGATGGTGTAGCCGGTGCCACCGGCGGTGCCGATGCGGCCGATGATGGCCAGCACGATGTCCTTGGCCGTCACGCCGGGGGCCACGCGGCCTTCCACCTTGACGAGCATGTTCTTGGCCTTCTTGGCCAGCAGGGTCTGCGTGGCCATCACATGCTCGACCTCGCTGGTGCCGATGCCGTGGGCCAGTGCGCCAAAGGCGCCATGGGTGCTGGTGTGGCTGTCGCCGCAGACCACGGTCATGCCCGGCAGCGTGGCGCCGTTCTCCGGGCCGATGACGTGCACGATGCCCTGGCGCTTGTCGAGGAACGGGAAGTACGCCGCCGCGCCGAAGGCCTTGATGTTGGCGTCCAGCGTGGTGACCTGCTGCTTGCTGGTGGGGTCGGTGATGCCGTCGTAGCCACGCTCCCAGCCGGTGGTGGGGGTGTTGTGGTCGGCGGTGGCGACGATGCTGGACACGCGCCAGACCTTGCGGCCGGCCAGGCGCAGGCCCTCGAAGGCCTGCGGGCTGGTGACCTCGTGCACCAGGTGGCGGTCGATGTAGAGCACGGCGGTGCCGTCCTCCTCGGTGTGGACGACGTGGTCGTCCCAGAGCTTGTCGTACAGGGTGCGGGCGGTCATGGCTGGCTTCACCTCTTGCGGGAGGACGGGGATTGTCGCGCCGACGCGGGCTGGGCGTCGGGCGTGGCGGATTCGGGAACTTCGGCAGCGGCCGGGCGCAGCGCGTCGATGAAGCGCTGCACCACGGCCGGCTGCACGGCCTGCTCGCGCACGGCCAGCAGATAGGGCCGGCGCGCCCAGTCCTCGGCCAGGGCCAGCGGCGTGACGGCAAAGATGCGCGCAAAGCGCTGCGCCACCACGGCCGGCAGCACGGCCACGCCCAGGCCGGCCTCGACCAGCTGGGCAATGGCATCGAAGCCGCGCACCTGCACGCGCACGTTCAGCGTGCGGCCCAGGGCCTGGGCGCGCTCGCGCATCTGCTCGTGCACCGCGGCGCCCAGGTGCAGGCCGACGATGTCGAAGTCGAGCAGCGCATCGAAGTGCAGCCCGGCCGGCCCGGCCTTGCGCACCAGCACATGGCCACGCGGCACCAGCACCGCCAGCTCGCCCTGGCGGTAGGGCTGGCACAGCAGGGCCGCCTCGTGCTGCGGCGGCACGAAGATGCCGACGTCGGCGCGGCCGGCGGCCACCGCGGCCTGCACCTCGGCGCTGGTCAGGTCTTCGAGGCTGATGCGGATGCCCGGATGGGCCTGGCTGAAGGCCGCCAGGTCGGCCGGCAGGCATTCGGCAATAGCGCTGGCATTGGCGGCGATGCGCAGATGGCCCTTGATGCCGCGCGAGAACTCGACCACCTCGCTTTCCAGCGCATGCAGGCTGGCATGCAGGCTGCGGATGTGGCGCACCAGGGCGCGGCCGGCCTCGGTGGGCTCGACGCCGCGCGCGCGACGCTCGAACAAGGCCACGCCCAGGCGCGTCTCCAGATCACTCAGGCGCTTGCTGGCGGCGGCCAGGGCCAGGTGCTCACGCTCGGCGCCGCGCGTGATCGAGCGGGTCTCGGCGATGGCCAGCACCAGGTTCAGCGTGACGAGGTCGAAGCGCATCGCGGCGCAGCGGCTTGGAAAGGTGGCGAGGGGGAGACGGGGCAAGGCGGGGTGCGGCCCGCGCCGGACACCGCCGCCGACTCACATCGGTGAACGTGGGCGGGGGCGGGTGGTCGCGCCGGGTGGGCGCCTGGGCGTCGGGCGGGGCCGCCACCGGATCATCGGCGAAGGCTGCCCCCGGCTTCCACGCCGTTGCCCAATATACCCTTCGCGCAAAACGAAAGCTTGGCCGCGGTTCAACCCGCTTCGGCGGCGCGCACCAGGGTCAGCGGCACCGGGCTGCGGGCCGCCAGGGCCTGGGCCACCGTGCCCAGGCCGCCGGCCTCGGGTGCGCCCATGCCCCGCGCGCCCATCAGCACGGCGTCGCAGCCATAGTTTTCCAGCAGCTCCAGCAGCAGCGTGGACGGCTCGCCGCCGGCCACCTCGCTTTCCCACTCCACGCCGGCGGCGGTGAGCAGGCCTTCGGCCGGCGCCAGCAGGTCGGCACCGGCGTCGGTGCGCACATGGGCCAGCACCTCGCTGTCATGGGCCGTGACCACCTCGTACAGCGACGGCGGCTCCTGCACATTGACCAGCACCATCTCGGCGGCCAGGCCCTGTTCGCGCAGCGCCAGGGCATGGCGCACGGCGGCCAGCGCATGGGCCGAGCCGTCCACGGGCAGCAGGATCTTCATCGCAGGCACCTCCATCAACCGATGGACCCCAGCATACGATGCCGCGGCGGTGTTGGAAGCCCCGGCGACCTGCCCTGGCGCAAAGCGCGGCGCTGCGGTCTCAGGCGCGCTGCAGGCGGAAGCTCTGCACCGACTGCGCCAGCTGCCGCGCCTGCTCGCTGAGGCTGGCCGCGGCGGCGGCGCTTTCTTCCACCAGGGCGGCGTTCTGCTGCGTCATGCGGTCCAGGTCGGTGACCGAGCGGTTGACCTGGCCGATGCCTTCGGACTGCTCGGAGGCGGCGGCGCTGATCTCGCCGATCATGTCGCTGACGCGCTGCACCGAGGCCACGATCTCCTGCATGGTGCGGCCGGCATCGCCGACCAGCTCGCTGCCCGAGGCCACCTTCTCGACCGAGGCGCCGATCAGGCTCTTGATCTCGCGCGCGGCCTCGGCCGAGCGCTGGGCCAGGCTGCGCACCTCGCCGGCCACCACCGCAAAGCCGCGGCCCTGCTCGCCGGCGCGGGCGGCTTCGACCGCCGCATTCAGCGCCAGGATGTTGGTCTGGAAGGCAATGCCATCGATGGTGCCGATGATGTCGGCGATGCGCCGCGAGGCGGTGTTGATCTCTTCCATGGTCGCCACGACCTGGGTCACGACCGCGCCGCCGCGCGCCGCCACGCCGGAGGCGGTGGCCACCAGCTGGTTGGCGGTGCGCGCCGAATCGGCCGTCTGGCGCACCGTGCCATTGAGCTGCTCCATCGAGCTGGCGGCCTGCTGCAGGTTGCTGGCGGTCTGCTCGGTGCGCTCGCTCAAGTCGTTGTTGCCGGAAGCGATCTCGGTGCTGGCCGTGGCAATGCGGTCGGTGGCATCGCGGATGCCGCCGATGGTCTGCGACAGCGTGGCCTGCATCTGGCCCATGGCCTGCACCAGGCGGCCGATCTCGTCGCTGCTGTCGGCGCGCAGCGGCTGCGACAGATCGCCGGCGGCGATGCGCTGGGCCGATTCCAGCGCGTACTGCACCGGCCGGGTGATGCTGCGCGTGATGCGCCAGGCGAAGGCGCCGCCCACGCCCAGGGCCGCCAGGCCCAGGGCCATCAGCACCATGATGTTGCTGCGGTTGTCGGCCGCAATCGCCGTGGCCGCGGTGTCGATGGCCTGGCGCTGCTGGGCCAGCAGGGCCTCCATGGACGCGGTATAGGCCTTGGCCGCGGGCATGAACTTCTGCTCGAACAGCTGGGTGGCGACGTCGGACTGGGCCTGGTCCTTGGCTGTCATGATGGCGTCGCGCGCGCTCACATAGCCCTTGCGCAGCGTCATGATCTCGGCGTAGAGGCGCTTCTCGTCCTCGGCCTGCAGCAGCGGCTCGATCTTCTTCTGCAGCTCGCCGGCCTGGGCGGTGCTGGACTTGGTGTCCTCGGCGAACAGGGCCGCCAGGCTGGGATCGGCACTGCGCGCCACCGCGGTGGTGCGGCGCACGCCGGTGTGTACCAATCGATACCAGTCGCCGATCATGCGCTCCTTGGCCAGGGGCTGTTCCAGCATGGTACGCACCTCGTTGGCCGCGACCTGCATGCGCCAGGAGGCCAGCAGGATGGTCAGCACCAGCAGGGCCAGCACCGCACCGAACGCCAGGGCCATGCGCGGCCCGAGATTGATTTTGCCCATGAGCGGCCCTTGAGGTGGAGAAGACAGGCCATGTCTTCGGCAGCGGGCGCCCGGGCTGTAGCGCCGGGCAACCGGGGGCGGCCCCGGTTGCTCCAGAAAGTCACGCCGATGGCGCCGCCCCGCCCAGGGCCGCCACCACCTCGGCCGGGGCCTGCACCAGCTCGATCAGCACGCCCTCGCCGCCCAGCGGGAACTGTTCGTTGCCCTTGGGATGGATGAAGCAGATGTCGTGGCCGGCCGCGCCCGGGCGGATGCCGCCGGGCGCAAAGCGCACGCCGTTGGCCGTCATCCACTGCACGGCCGCGGGCAGGTTGTCGACCCACAGGCCCACATGGTTCAGCGGCGTGGTGTGCACGGCCGGCTTCTTGTCCGGGTCCAGCGGCTGCATCAGGTCGACTTCCACCGCATGCGGGCCCTGGCCCAGCGCGCAGATGTCCTCGTCGACGTTCTCGCGCTCGCTGACGAAGGTGCTCTTGACCGTCAGGCCCAGCATGTCCACCCACAGCGACTTCAGCCGCTGCTTGTCGGGACCGCCGATGGCGATCTGCTGGATGCCGAGGATGCGGAACGGCTTGCTGCTCATGGTGGCGCTCCTCATTCGAAGGCGATGATGGGCTGATCCACCGCCAGGCTCTCGCCCTTGGCCGCCAGCACCTGCTTGACCACGCCGTCCTGGGTGGCGGTGAGGATGTTCTCCATCTTCATGGCCTCGATCACCGCCAGGCGCTCGCCGGCCTGCACGGTCTGGCCGGGCTGGACTGCCAGGTCCACCAGCAGGCCGGGCATCGGCGACAGCAGGAACTTGCTCATGTCGGCCGGCGCCTTGAAGGGCATCAGGCGCAGCAACTCGGCGGCGCGCGGGCTCAGCACCTGGGCCTCCAGGCCCAAGCCATCGTGGGCCACACGCAGCCACAGGCCCTGGCGCTCGACCTGGGCGGTGAAGGCGCGGTCATTGCAGCGGCCCTGGGCGCGGATGGCATTGAAGCGCCAGTCCTTGTCGATGCTGTAGCTGGCACCGCCCTCGACCGTGACCACGGTGGCGCCATTGGCCTGCACGCGCACCGGCACATGGCGGTGCACGCCGGCCGGCCCCTTGACGACGACGACGAACTGCTCGCCGATCTGCACGCCGTGGCCGGGCAGCTGGCCGCTGATGCCGGCGGCGCGGTCGCGGTAGCGGCGGTGCACGGCAGCGGCCAGGGCCACCAGGAAATCGGGGTCGTCGTGCGGCACGTCGCCGGCCGAGAAGCCCTTGGGATAGTGCTCGGCGATGAAGCCGGTGTTGAAGTCGCCGCTGACAAAGCGCGGATGGGCCAGCAGCGCGCTCTGGAACGGGATGTTGCTGGCGATGCCGCGGATGACGAAGCCGTTGAGCGCCTCGCGCATCTTGTCGATGGCATCGGCCCGGTCGACGCCGTGCACGATCAGCTTGGCGATCATCGAGTCGTAGAACATCGGGATCTCGCCGCCTTCGTAGACGCCGGTGTCCACGCGCACGCCACCCCCCTCGGGCACCGGCAGCGCGGCCTCCATCGTGGTCGGCGGCGGCAGGTAGCGCACCAGGCGGCCGGTGGACGGCAGGAAGCCGCGGAACGGGTCCTCGGCATTGATGCGGCATTCGATGGCCCAGCCGCGGCGCGGGATCTGCTCTTGCGTGAAGCCCAGCTTCTCGCCGGCGGCCACGCGGATCATCTGCTCCACCAGGTCCAGCCCGGTGATGCATTCGGTGACCGGGTGCTCGACCTGCAGCCGGGTGTTCATCTCCAGGAAGTAGAAGCTCTGGTCCTTGCCGACCACGAACTCCACCGTGCCGGCGCTCTGGTACTTCACCGCCTTGGCCAGGGCCACGGCCTGCTCGCCCATGGCCTTTCGCGTGGCCTCGCTGATGAAGGGCGACGGCGCCTCCTCGATCACCTTCTGGTGGCGGCGCTGGATCGAGCATTCACGCTCGTGCAGGTAGACCACGTTGCCATGGCCGTCGCCCAGCACCTGGATCTCGATGTGGCGCGGGCTCTCGACAAACTTCTCGATGAACACGCGGTCATCGCCAAAGCTGTTCTTGGCCTCGTTGCGGCAGGACGAGAAGCCGTCGAAGGCCTCCTTGTCGTTGAAGGCCACGCGCAGGCCCTTGCCACCGCCGCCGGCGCTGGCCTTGATCATCACCGGATAGCCGATGTCCTTGGCGATCTGCACCGCCTGCTCGGGCGAGGCGATGGCCTCGTTCCAGCCCGGGATGGTGTTGACCCGGGCTTCGTTCGCCAGCTTCTTGGACGCGATCTTGTCGCCCATGGCCGCGATGCTGTAGTGCTTGGGGCCGATGAAGGCGATGCCTTCTTCCTCGACGCGGCGGGCGAAGTCCTCGTTCTCGGACAGGAAGCCGTAGCCCGGGTGCACGGCCTCGGCGCCGGTGGCCTTGGCCGCGGCGATGATCTTGTCGGCCACCAGATAGCTCTCGCGGCTGGGCGCGGCACCGATGAACACGGCCTCGTCGGCCAGTTCCACATGGCGTGCGTCGCGGTCGGCCTCGGAATACACGGCCACCGTGGCAATGCCCATGCGGCGGGCGGTCTTGATGACGCGGCAGGCGATTTCGCCGCGGTTGGCAATCAGGATCTTCTTGAACATGTTGTGCTCCTGGCGCGCGCTCACAGGGGGATGTTGCCGTGCTTGCGCCACGGGTTGTCGAGCTTCTTGTCGCGCAGCATCACCAGGCTGCGGCAGATGCGCTTGCGGGTCTCGTGCGGCTGGATCACGTCGTCGATGAAGCCACGCGCGCCGGCCACGAAGGGATTGGCGAAGCGGGCCTTGTACTCGGCCTCGCGCTCGGCCAGCTTGGCCGGGTCCTTCTTGTCCTCGCGGAAGATGATCTCCACCGCGCCCTTGGCGCCCATCACCGCGATCTCGGCGTTGGGCCACGAGAAGTTGACGTCGCCGCGCAGGTGCTTGCTGCTCATCACGTCGTAGGCGCCGCCATAGGCCTTGCGCGTGATCACCGTGACCTTGGGCACCGTGCACTCGGCGTACGCGTACAGCAGCTTGGCGCCGTGCTTGATGATGCCGCCGTACTCCTGGCTGGTGCCGGGCATGAAGCCGGGCACGTCGACGAAGGTCACGACCGGGATGTTGAAGGCATCGCAGAAGCGCACGAAGCGAGCGGCCTTGATGCTGCTCTTGATGTCCAGGCAGCCGGCCAGCACCATCGGGTTGTTGGCGACGATGCCCACGGTCTGGCCTTCCATGCGCGCGAAGCCGACGACGATGTTCTTGGCATAGTCGGGCTGCAGCTCGAAGAAGTCGCCGTCGTCGACCACCTTGGTGATCAGCTCCTTGATGTCATAGGGCTTGTTCGGGTTGTCCGGCACCAGGGTGTCCAGGCTCAGGTCCAGGCGCTCGGCGGGATCGCCGCTGGGACGCACCGGCGCCTTCTCCTTGTTGGACAGCGGCAGGTAGTTGAAGAAGCGCCGCAGCATCTGGATCGCCTCGACATCGTTGTCGAAGGCCAGGTCGGCCACGCCGCTCTTGCTGGTGTGGGTGGTGGCGCCGCCCAGCTCCTCGGCGGTCACCTCCTCATGGGTCACGGTCTTCACCACCTCGGGGCCGGTGACGAACATGTAGCTGCTGTCCTTGACCATGAAGATGAAGTCGGTCATGGCCGGGCTGTACACCGCGCCGCCGGCGCAGGGCCCCATGATCAGGCTGATCTGCGGGATCACGCCCGAGGCCATGACATTGCGCTGGAACACGTCGGCATAACCGCCCAGCGACGCGACGCCTTCCTGGATGCGCGCGCCGCCCGAGTCATTCAGGCCGATCACCGGCGCACCCACCTTCATCGCCTGATCCATCACCTTGCAGATCTTCTCGGCATGGGCCTCGCTGAGCGCGCCGCCGAAGACCGTGAAGTCCTGGCTGAACACGAACACCAGGCGGCCATTGATCATGCCGTAGCCGGTGACCACGCCGTCGCCGGGCACCTTCTGCTGGTCCATGCCGAAGTCGGCACAGCGGTGCTCGACGAACATGTCCCACTCTTCGAAGGTGCCCTCGTCGAGCAGCAGCTCCAGGCGCTCGCGCGCGGTCAGCTTGCCCTTGGCATGCTGGGCGGCGATGCGCTTCTCGCCGCCGCCCAGGCGCGCCTTGGCGCGCTTTTCTTCGAGCATCTGCTGGATGTCGTGCATGGAATTCTCCTCGGTGGGATTGGCTGGGTTCGGTTCAATCAAACAGTTCGAGCAGGCGGCGGGCGGCCACCGAGGCCGCCACGCGGCCGGCGCGCACGTCGTCGCTGAGCACCGGCAGCGCCTGCTGCACCGCCGGATGGGTGTGGAAACGCTGCTTCAGCCCGGCGTCGATGCGTTCCCACATCCAGGCCTGGTCCTGCTGGTGGCGGCGCGCAGCCAGGCCGCCGTTGGCGGTCTGCAACTCGCGGAAGCGGCTCACCGCAGCCCAGAACTCGTCCAGGCCCGAGCCCTTCAGCGCACTGAGCTGCAGCACCTGGGGCTGCCACTGGGCCAGGCCGTGGTCGGGATGGCCGTGCGCGCCCATGCTGGCGATCAGGCGCAGCGACGAAGTGATCTGCGAGCGTGCCCGCGTGGCCGCGGCCTCGTCGATGTCGGCCTTGTTGATCACCACCAGGTCGGCCAGCTCCATCACGCCCTTCTTGATGGCCTGCAGGTCATCGCCGGCATTGGGCAGCTGCAGCAGCACGAACATGTCGGTCATGCCGGCCACCGCGGTTTCGCTCTGGCCCACGCCCACGGTCTCGACGATGGCGATGTCGTGGCCGGCGGCCTCGCACACCAGCAGGGCCTCGCGGGTCTTGGCGGCCACGCCGCCCAGCGTGCCGCTGCTGGGGCTGGGGCGGATGTAGGCGCGCTCGTCCATCGACAGCCGCTCCATGCGCGTCTTGTCGCCGAGGATGGAGCCGCCCGAGATGCTGGACGAGGGGTCCACGGCCAGCACCGCGACGCGGTGGCCACGTGCGATCAGGTGCAGGCCCAGGGCCTCGATGAAGGTGCTCTTGCCCACGCCGGGCACACCGCTGATGCCCAGGCGGAACGAGCGGCCGCTGTGCGGCAGCAGCGCATTCAGCAGCGCATCGGCGCGGGCGCGGTGCTCGGGCCGGGTCGATTCCAGCAGCGTGATGGTCTTGGCCACGGCACGGCGGCGGCGCGCCGCATCGTCGCCCAGCACGGCATCGGCCAGCGCCCGGTCGGCCGCCGGCAACTCGGCCGACGATTCAGCCGACAGCTCATCCATGGGGCACCGGCCTCTGGTAGTGCAGGTCCCAGTCGCTCTCATGCTCCAGCACAAAGCCGTGGCGCTGGTAGAAGCGGTTGGCCGCGCTGTGCTTGAGCGCCGTCACCGCCACCGGCAGGCCACGTGCATCGGCATTGGCCAGCACCTGCTGCATGACCCAGCTGCCGATGCCCAGGCCCTGGGCCGAAGGATCGATGTAGAGGTGGTCCAGCAGCAGATCGTCGGCGCGCGGGATCACGACCACGAAGCCGACGATGCCGCCGTCGAGCCGGATCTTGCGCGTGTGGCGCGGGTCGAAGCCGCGCGACAGCCGCTCGCGCGCGCGCTGCGGGTCGAAGCGGCCCACACGTTCCAGGCTCTCGCGCATGGCCGCCAGGCGCAGGGCCAGCAGCGATTCAAAATCGTCCTCGTCGGCCGGAACCAGCGAGAACCGCGGATGGGAGGCAAGCACCATGGCCCCGGCAGCTGTGCGGGGCTCAGGCCGGCGTGGCCTGGCTGCCCTGGGCGGCGCGGATCTGCTCCAGCACGTCCTTGGCGCTGACCGGGATCGGCGTGCCCGGACCGTAGATGCCCTTGACGCCGGCGTCGTAGAGGAAGCCGTAGTCCTGCTGCGGGATCACGCCGCCGACGAAGACGATGATGTCGTCGGCGCCCTGCTTGCGCAGCTCGGCGATGATGGCCGGCACCAGGGTCTTGTGGCCGGCGGCCAGGGTGCTGATGCCCACCGCATGCACATCGTTCTCGATGGCCTGGCGGGCGCATTCCTCGGGCGTCTGGAACAGCGGGCCGATGTCCACGTCATAGCCCAGGTCGGCAAAGGCCGTGGCCACCACCTTGGCGCCGCGGTCGTGGCCGTCCTGGCCCAGCTTGGCGATCATCACCCGCGGCCGGCGCCCGGCCTCGTCGGCAAAGGCGGCGATCTCGGTCTTCAGCTTGTCCCAGCCCTCGGCCGAGTCGTAGGCCGCGGCATACACGCCGGTGACCTTCTGGATGTCGGCGCGGTGGCGGCCGAACACCTGCTCCAGCGCGTCGCTGATCTCGCCCACCGTGGCGCGCAGGCGCACGGCCTGGATGGCCAGGTCCAGCAGATTGCCCTGGCCGCTCTCGGCCGCCGCGGTCAGCGCGGCCAGCGCGGCCTGCACCTTGGCCGTGTCGCGGCCGGCCTTGACCTGCTGCAGGCGCTGGATCTGCGCCTCGCGCACGGCCACGTTGTCCACCTCCAGGATGTCGACCTTGTCCTGGGTCTTCAGCTTGTACTTGTTGACGCCGACGATCACGTCCTTGCCGCTGTCGATGCGCGCCTGCTTCTCGGCCGCGCTGGCCTCGATCTTCAGCTTGGCCCAGCCCGAGTCCACCGCGCGGGTCATGCCGCCCAGGGCCTCGACCTCCTCGAGGATGGACCAGGCCTTGTCGGCCATGTCCTGGGTCAGCTTCTCCATCATGTAGCTGCCGGCCCAGGGGTCGACGACGTTGGTGATGTGGGTCTCTTCCTGGATGATCAGCTGGGTGTTGCGGGCGATGCGCGCCGAGAACTCGGTGGGCAGCGCGATCGCCTCGTCGAAGCTGTTGGTGTGCAGGCTTTGCGTGCCGCCAAACACCGCGGCCATGGCCTCGATGGTGGTGCGCACCACGTTGTTGTACGGGTCCTGCTCGGTCAGGCTCCAGCCCGAGGTCTGGCAGTGGGTGCGCAGCATCAGGCTCTTGGGGTTCTTGGCATTGAAGCCCTTCATGATGCGCGTCCACAGCAGACGGGCCGCGCGCATCTTGGCGATCTCCAGATAGAAGTTCATGCCGATGGCCCAGAAGAACGACAGCCGGCCGGCAAAGTCGTCCACGTCCAGGCCCTTGGCCAGCGCCGTCTTCACATACTCCTTGCCATCGGCCAGCGTGAAGGCCAGCTCCAGCGCCTGGTTGGCGCCGGCCTCCTGCATGTGATAGCCGGAGATGCTGATCGAGTTGAACTTCGGCATGTTCCTGGCCGTGTACTCGATGATGTCGCCGATGATCCGCATGCTCGGCTCGGGGCCGTAGATGTAAGTGTTGCGGACCATGAACTCCTTCAGGATGTCGTTCTGGATGGTGCCGCTGAGCTTGTCCTGCGACACGCCCTGCTCCTCGGCCGCCACCACATAACCGGCCAGCACCGGCAGCACGGCGCCGTTCATGGTCATGGACACGCTCACCTTGTCCAGCGGGATGCCGTCGAACAAGATCTTCATGTCCTCCACGCTGTCGATGGCCACGCCGGCCTTGCCGACGTCGCCGGTCACGCGCGGATGGTCGCTGTCGTAGCCGCGGTGCGTGGCCAGGTCGAAGGCCACGCTGACGCCCTGGCCGCCGGCCGCCAGGGCCTTGCGGTAGAAGGCATTGCTTTCTTCGGCGGTGGAGAAGCCCGCGTACTGGCGGATGGTCCAGGGCCGCACCGCATACATCGTGGCCTGCGGGCCGCGGATGAAGGGCTCGAAGCCCGGCAAGGTGTTGGTGAACGGCAGCTCGGCAACGTCGGCCGCGGTGTACAGCGGCTTCACGGTCAGGCCCTCGGGCGTGATCCAGTCCAGCGCCGCCACATCGCCGCCGGGTGCCGACTTGGCCGCGGCCTTGGCCCATTGTTCGAGGGTGGCGGGGTTGAATTCAGGGCTCTGCGACATGCTGCGGCGTCCTTGCGACGGTCTGGTATCAGGGTTGTCACGCATTATGCATGATGCATAATTATGAATTCAATTCCCTCACACCAGGCTGACGCCACCGCGACAGCCGGCCACCCTCGCCACCGTGTCCGTCACCGCCTCGCTTGCCGCCGCCCGCCCGCTGACCCCCCGTGCGCTGTACGAGGACGTGGCCGAGCGCCTGCGCCAGCAGATCTTCAACCGCGAGCTGGAGCCCGGCAGCTGGATCGACGAGCAGAAGCTGGCGCTGGAATACGGCATCAGCCGCACGCCGCTGCGCGAGGCGCTGAAGGTGCTGGCCGTCGAAGGCCTGGTGACGATGAAGGTGCGGCGCGGCGCCTATGTCACCGAGATGAGCCGCGACGACGTGGCCCAGGTCTACCACCTGCTGGCCCTGCTGGAGAGTGATGCCGCGGCGGTGGTGGCCCAGCGTGCCGATGCCGCGCAGAAAGCCGAGCTGCAGGCCCTGCACGGCCTGCTGGAAAGCCAGGTGCAGCAGCGCGATGCCTTCTTCGCCAGCAATGAGCGCTTCCACCTGCGCCTGCTGGAGCTGGCCGGCAACCGCTGGACGCAGCAGATCGTCACCGACTTGCGCAAGGTGATGAAGCTCAACCGCCACCACTCGCTGTTCAAGCAGGGCCGCCTCGAAGAATCGCTGGCCGAGCACCGCGCCATCATGGCCGCCATCGCCGCCGGTGATGCCGAGGCCGCGCGCCGCCTGACCCGCGCGCATTTCGACAACGGCCTGGAAGCCGCGGCGCAATGAAGCGCGGCGCCGGCCCCCGTTCATCAGCCAGCGGTCAGACAAGCACCGCACACTTTCGCACCGTCCCCCAACCGAGGAGCATGCTTTGAAGATCCACGAATACCAAGGCAAGGACATCCTGCGCCAGTTCAACGTGCCGGTGCCGCGCGGAATTGCCGCGTTCACGGTGCAGGAGGCGGTGGAAGCCGCGCAGAAGCTGGGCGGCCCGGTGTG
>JAGOPK010000038.1 GCA_017992055.1 Burkholderiaceae bacterium | reverse complement strand
CCCCGGCCACGCCGGCCGCCGCCGAGCCGGCTGTCACCGGCACGCTGCCGGTGGTGCGCGCCAAGGCCAGCCGGGTGCGCGAGGGCCGCGACAGCGTGCAGGCCGTCACCACCAGCATCGGCAAGGGCAACCAGGAGCTGCGCGACATCCCGCAGTCGGTGACCGTGGTCACCGAGCGCCTGATCGACGACCGCAACCTCGACACGCTGAAGGACGCGCTGCACAACACCGCCGGCATCAGCTTCCTGGCCGCCGAGGGTGGCGAAGAAGACATCCGCCTGCGCGGCTATTCGCTGCAGAGCACCGGCGACATCTTCGTCGACGGCATGCGCGACCCGGCCTTCTACGAGCGCGACAGCTTCAACTGGGACCGCCTGGAGGTGCTGCGCGGCTCGGCCTCGATGCTGTTCGGCCGCGGCTCCACCGGCGGCGCGGTCAACCAGGCCAGCAAGCAGCCGCTGCTGTTCGGTCGCAACGAGGTCAGCGTGACCTATGGCTCGGGCGACTACCTGCGCGGCACGGCCGACCTGAACATCCGCCTGGGCGAAAACAGCGCCGTGCGCATCAACGGCATGGTCACCCAGGCCGACAACTGGGGCAACAAGATCGACAAGGAAGGCCTGGCCATCAGCGCCGGCTTTGGCATCGGCACGCGCGACGAGTTCAGCGCCAGCCTCTACCACCTGGAAAACCGCAACGGCATCCACTACGGCATGCCCTGGCTGACGCCGGCCACCGGCTCCAGCGACCGCGTGCTGATCAACGTCGACCCGAAGAACTACTACGGCGCGGCCAGCGACTATGCCAACGGCGGCGTGGACCTGGCGTCGCTGCAGCACATCCACCGCTTCGGCCCCGGCAGCGAGCTGAAGACCTCGCTGCGCTTCGGCCGCTACCAGCGTGACCAGCGTGCCAGCGCGATCCGCTTTGCCGGCGCCACGGCCCAGCCCAACGGCCAGGCGGTGACGGCGCAGAACATCAGCGACGCCACCGTGCTGACCCGCGGCAGCAACAACAAGGTGATGGACATGGACACCATCTACCTGCAGAGCGACTACAGCGGCCGCTTCGATGCGCTGGGCGTCAAGCACAGCATCCTGGCCGGCGTGGACGCGGCGCGCGAGGACTTCGACAACTTCGCGCTGACCACGCCCACCGGCGTCAACCTGGCCAAGCCGACCACCCGCCTGGGCACGCCCAACGACGGCGCCTGGATCAACGAGTCGGCGCGCATCAAGAGCGTCAACCGCACCTTCAAGGCCGAGGCCCTGGGCGTTTATGCGCAGGACCTGGTGCAGGTCACCGACACCTTCAAGCTGCTGGCCGGCCTGCGCTGGGACAAGTTCGACGGCACGTACGACACGCCGCAGATCGGCACCACCGCGCCCACCCACCGTGCGCGCAGCGATTCGCTGTGGAGCAAGCGCTTCGGCCTGCTGTGGCAGCCGACGGCGCTGATGAGCTGGCACTTCAGCTACGGCACCTCGTTCAACACCTCGGGCGACACCTACCAGTACGACGCGCTGGGCAGCAACACCGATCCCGAGTCGAGCGAAAACTACGAGCTGGGCGGCAAGCTGGACCTGTACGACGGCAACCTGAGCGTGCGCGTGGCGCTGTTCCATGCGGTGAAGAAGAACGAGCGCAACCGCGACTCGGAAACCGTCAACGCCACCAACTACGTGCTGTCGGGCCAGCGCCATTCCGCCGGCTTCGAGCTGGACGTGGCCGGCCGCATCAACCCGGCCTGGGAGGTGTTTGCCAGCTACTCCTTCATCCCCGATGCCAAGATCGACAAGGCGCCGGGCGGCAGCACGCTGCAGGGCGAGCCGGTGGGCTCGCGGCCGGGCCTGATCCCCAAGCACAGCGGCACCGTGTGGAGCACCTACCAGCTGTCGCCGCAGTGGCGCCTGGGCGGTGGCCTGAACGCGCGCAGCAGCCTGCTGCCCTACCAGGTGACCACCTTCGCCGCGCCCAAGTACATCACCGGCGACCTGATGGCCGAGTACAAGCTCAACGAGGACCTGCAGTTCAAGCTCAACCTGAACAATGTGTCCAACAAGCTGTTTGCCGACATGCTGTACCGTGGCCACTACATTCCCGGCAAGGGCCGCCAGCTGCAGCTGACCGGCACCTACCGCTTCTGACCGGCCCCGCCTGACGCCCTGCGATGCTGCTGCACATCCCCCAGGTCCTGAATGCCGACGAGCTGGCGCGCGCCCGCGCGCTGCTGGCCCAGGCCGACTGGGTGGATGGCCGCGGCACCGCCGGCGTGCAGTCGGCCCAGGTCAAGCGCAACCTGCAGTTGCCGGTGCGCGGCGAAACCACGCAGGCGCTGCAGGCCCTGGTGCTGGGCGCGCTGGACCGCAGCGCGCTGTTCTTCTCGGCGGCCCTGCCCAAGCGCGTGCTGCCGCCGCTGTTCAACCGCTACGGCGGTGATCTCAACACCTATGGCGATCATGTGGACCAGTCGGTGCGCATGATCCCCAGCGGCCCGATGGCCGGCCAGCGCGTGCGCACCGACCTGAGCTGCACGCTGTTCCTGGCCGATCCGGCCGACTACGACGGCGGCGAGCTGGTCATCGCCGACACCTTCGGCCAGCCGCGGCTCAAGCTGCCGGCCGGCGATGCCGTGCTGTATCCCGGCACCAGCGTGCACCGCGTCGAGCCGGTGACCCGCGGCGAGCGCCTGGCCAGCTTCTTCTGGATCGAGAGCATGGTGCGCAGCGACGAGCAGCGCCGCCTGCTGTTCGACATGGACATGGCGCTGATGCGCCTGCGCACCCGGCATGGCGAAGACGCCGATGCGGTGGCGCTGACCGGCACCTATCACAACCTGCTGCGGCTCTGGGCCGACACCTGATGCCTGCCGACGCCGGCGCGCCGGTCAACCTGGCCGACTATGCGGCACTGGCCCAGCAGCACCTGCCGGCACCGGTGTGGGCCTACCTCGACGGTGCAGCGGCCGACGGCATCAGCCAGCGCGACAACGCCGCCGCCTGGCCGGCGCTGCAGCTGCTGCCGCGCGTGCTGCGCCGCACCGTCGGCGGCCACAGCCGCTGCCGTTTGTTCGGCCGCGACTGGCCCAGCCCGCTGCTGGTGGCACCGATGGCCTACCAGCGCCTGGCCCATGCTGATGGCGAGCGCGCCACCGCGCTGGCCGCGGCCATGCTGGGCGCCGGCCTGGTGCTCAGCGCCCAGTCCAGCACGCCGGTGGAAGAGGTGGCGCGGCTGATGCTGCCCGAGCCGACCACACGCGGGCCGCTGTGGTTCCAGCTCTACCTGCAGCACGACCGCGGCTTCAGCGCCGAGCTGGTGCAGCGTGCCGAGGCCGCCGGCTGCGAGGCCCTGGTGCTGACCGTCGATGCACCCTGCCATGGCGCGCGCGATGCCGAGCGCCGCAGCGGTTTCAGCCTGCCGCCCGGCGTGCGCGCCGTGCACCTGGACGGCCTGCCGCCGCGCCCGGCGCGACCGCTGGCCCCGGGTGCCAGCGCACTGTTCGACGACCTGCTGCATCACGCCGCCGACTGGGACGACGTGGCCTGGCTGCGCGGCCAGACCCGGCTGCCGCTGCTGCTCAAAGGCGTGCTGCACCCGGACGACGCCCGCCAGGCCCAGGCCCTGGGCGTGGACGGCCTGATTGTCAGCAACCATGGCGGACGCACGCTGGACACGGCCCTGCCGACGGCCCGGGCCCTGCCGGCCATCGCCGAAGCGCTGGGCGGCCAGCTGCCGCTGCTGGTGGACGGCGGCCTGCGCCGTGGCACCGACGTGCTCAAGGCCCTGGCCCTGGGCGCCGATGCGGTGCTGATCGGCCGGCCGGTGCTGCATGGCCTGGCCGTGGCCGGTGCCCAGGGCGTGGCCCATGTGCTGCGCCTGCTGCGCGACGAGTTCGAGATCGCCATGGCCCTGACCGGCTGCGCCACGCCGGCCGACATCGGGCCCGGCCTACTGGCGCGCTGACGAGGCTGCGGCTGCCTTGGCCGCCGCAGCCTTGTCGTGCATGGCCTTCAGCTGCGCCATCCAGCCGGTCCAGTCCATCGGCCCGGTCTCGTAGCGCTTCTTCAGATTGGCCAGCACATTGCCCCAGGCGCGGTCGAAGTAGGCATGGGCCTGGTCCCACTGGCCACCATCGCCCCAGCCGGTGTGGGTGAGCCGCACGCGGGTGCTGCGCTCGTCCACCGGCTCCAGCCGCACCACCACGAAGGTGCGCTGGGCGCGGGCTTCGGGCAAATGCGGCGGCGCATTCCAGTCGAAGGACAGCATGCGCGGCGGCTGCAGGGCCATGAAGCGCATGTCATCGGCGCCGCGGTTACCCGGTGCAGCCAGCGGGTCGATGTGGATGTGGAAGGCGCCCCCGGGGCGGGCCTCGATCACCGCATCGGGCGCGAAGAAGCCAACGATGCCCTCGCGCGTGGTCCAGGCGGCCCACACCGCGGCCTGCGGCGCCGGCACCACCA
>JAGOPK010000029.1 GCA_017992055.1 Burkholderiaceae bacterium | reverse complement strand
CGCCTCGTGCGCTTCTTCTTCAAGGCGTACTCGGCGCTGGCAAAGCTGCGTTGGCTCATGCAGCCATCCTCGCCGCTGCACGACCGCGGCGCATCGCGGTCAGCCCGGATAAATCAGCATCTCCCTAGGCGGCCCTCAAAAGTATGTACTCCCCCATGGGTTCGGAGAGTATCTGAATGAGAAGGCGACGAAGATGCGCGAAGCTCTCAACAGTGTGAGTGATCGACAGCAAGAGAAGATTGACGAAGCGTTCAAGAAGAATGTCGATAAATTCATCGCGAGTGACAGCTTTAGGGCGATGCAGGCCGATTTGGCGATGTTTGGCGACGACGCATTTTCAAAGCGTCAGCCACCGGCGCAAGATGAGGCCTAACCCCTCGCTCAATCGGACGCGCAACGGCATGGCACGCTGGTCTGGCCGCATTCGCTTCGCTCATTTTATGCGGTCAGCCCAGCGCGCCATGCCGCTGCGCGCCGCTTAGCTCGAACGTTAGGTTTCCGAGTACGCCACGCGCAGCCCGAGGTACTCTGCGAAAGGCAAGAAGTCTCGGTCGGCGTGCAACAGCGTCAAGCCGTCTTCAATGCACCGAGTCGCGATCAGCGTGTCGATGGTCTTGCGTATCGTCACGCCCTTCGACCGGAGCAGCCGGTAGTTCTCCGAAGCCTTGATCGCCAGGTCATAGCCACAGAGGTCGACGTGCGCGAACGAATCGAAGACTTTCTTGACCCACTTGAACTCTCGCTCGTCGCGCACACCCTGCAGCACCTCGGCCGCAATCAAATCGCCTACCGCCAACGGTGTACGCCCGAACATGGAGTCCAGTAAAGCTGCCTCAGGAGTGTCGGCCGCCTTGAAGTAGTCAATCCAAACGCTGGAGTCAACCAGGATCACCGGTCAGTCCTCATGGCGTTCAAGTCTCCTTCCCAGGTAATCTTGCCGCGCAGTTCTCGCGCCTTCTCCTGCAAGCGCAGTTGCACCAAGGTCTTCAAGCCTAGCTCCACTGCCTCGCGCTTGGTCTTCGCGCCAGTCGCCCGAAGTGCTTCCTTCATGAGCTTGTCATCGATTTCAATGTTCGTTCGCATTTTGTGTACCTTGCAGGCCGACAGTACACATCCTACCACTGCCGCACATACGCGGAAACCTAACCCTTCGCTCGAGGCGACAGCCACCGGCTTGGCACTTGGCCCGCGCACCGGCCAGTGTCATCATCCGTCGCGCGGGCCAAGCGCCAACCCGGCGTCTGCGCCTCAGCTCAAACGTTAGGCAGCACACAAGAGCACCGAGCAAGTCCATGGCCGACGAACATAACCAGCCCTCGCTCCGTGGCTCCTGCCACTGTGGCGCAGTACGTATCACGCTACCGAGTCCTCCTGAGAAGGCGACCGACTGCAATTGTTCGATCTGCAGGCGCTTGGCCGGCTTGTGGGCTTACTACGAGTTCGGAACGGTACTGGTTGAAGGCCATCCCGAGAACACAGCCGAGTACATCTGGGGCGACCGAACACTACGCACCGTTCGCTGCAAGACCTGTGGAATCGCAACTCATTGGGAGCCTCTTGACTTAAAACCTGGTCAGAAGCATGGCGTCAATCTCCGCAACTTCGATCCAGAACTCATGCAGTCCGTCGTCGTCCGCAAGTTCGATGGCGCGGACACTTGGACCTTCATCGAATAAGCGCGCGGCGAGTGCTGCCTAACCCTTCGCTCAGCTGGACCCACCGCGGCATACCGCCTGGCCCGCGAGGCGCCCTCGTTTATCCTGCGCCTCGCGGGCCAGTCGCCATGCCGCGCTGGTCAGCCCACCCTTTCCTTCAACTGCACCACCCAGTGGCTGATGCGATTGCCTCGTTTGTGCGCCGTCATCACAAGACCGCTGCACGACTGATGCCCTTCAACGGCTGGCGGTGACAGGCTCGGCCGCAGAGGTGCGCGCCAGCCGCTGCATTGCCTGCAGGGCCTCGGGGCGGGCCGGCTGCAGTTCAGCCAGGCGCGCCAGCAGGACACGTGCGGCCGTCAAGTCCTCGCGCGCCAGCGCCACGGCAAGGTTCAGCAGAGGGTCGTAGGCCGGCCGGAAATCGGGGCTGGTGTACAGCGCCGCCAGCAGCGGCTCGCCCACCTGGGCGAGCATCTGGCGTGCATCGGCCACGACCCGCACATTGCGCCCGGCGGCCAGAAAGCGGTCGCGCGCAGTGCGGTAGGCGGCCAGACGGGCTTCGGCCACGGCGCTGTCCGGGCCCAGCAGTTCGCCCGGTGCCACCGCCAGCTGCGGGAGCAGCGCCAGCAGGCGCTCGCGTGGGCTGGTCAACGGGGCGTAGGTGCTGCGTGGCGCCCGGTAGGCCACCACCGGCCGGTCCTCCGTATTGGCCGTCGCGCCCTCGGCCAGCCGGGCCAGGGCCTGGGGTCCGGCCACCACGCTGCCCAGGACCGCCCATTCGTCGGCCAGGCCGAATGCCGCAGGCGGCTGCGGCAGGTCAGCCGTCGCCGCCAGGCGTGCGCGCACCTGCTGCACATCCAGCGCCAGGCCGTCGTCGGCATGGCCCAGCAGGCCCAGCGTGGGCGTGTCCAGGCTGTTCGTGGCCAGCAAGGCCCGGCCGTTCGGCCACACGCTGCGAAAGGCGGCGACGATGCTGGCCAGTGTGGATGCGTCCATCTGGTGCAAGGGCAGCCACTGGCAGAACAGGCCGCCCCGTGCCAGCTGAGCCCGCACCGCGCGGAAGTGCTCCACCGTGTACAGGCTGCCGGTGCCGCTGCGCGCAGGATGAACGTTGTCCGCAATGATCACGTCCACCGGCGACAGGCCACTGCGCACGTGGCGCCGCGCATCGGCGACCACGGTGTGCAGCCGCTGCGCCGAGGCCGGATCGGCCCAGTCGGCGCGGAACAGTGTCGAGGCCGCGACCACCTCGGGCAGCAGCTCTGCCGCGCTGACGGTCAGGCGGGCATCCTGCACCGCGGCCGACGCGGTGAGGCCGGTGCCCAGGCCCAGGAACAGCACCTGCCGTGGCGCCGGGTGCAGCAGCAGCGGCAGCAAGGCCTGGCGGCCGTCAGCGGCAAGGCTGCTGCTGCTGCCTTCCTGCTGCCGGTTGTTGATGCGCAGCCGGCGCACGCCCTGGCCGTCCTCGGTGACGCTGACAGCGGCCATCGCGCCTTCGCGGTAGTCCAGCAGGCGGCCTGCGGGTGGCAGATCGACAAAGGCCAGCGGCGGCGTGGCCAGCGCCAGCAGGCAGAGGCCGACGACCGGCAGCCACCAGGACAGCGATTGCCAGGCCGGCGGCGGCACACCCACCGACGGCTGCACACCGGCCGGCCGCGCCCACAGCGCCAGCAGGGCATAGGCGGCGACGATGGCCAGCAACGTGGCCTTCGGGCCGACCGATGGCAGCATCACCACGCCGACGAGCACGGGCGCCAGGGCCGCGCCCAGGGTGTTGAGCGCCAGGGCTCGGCCCAGGTTCAGGCCTCCGGCGGCTGCGCGCGTGGCCAGATGGCTGAACAGCGCGCCCATCACCAGCGTGGGCAGCATGAAGGCGACCAGCGCCAGCAGCGCCTCGGCTCCCAGGGCTGCGATCAGTGCGCCGGCACCTTCGGCGCCCGTCAACGCCGCCAGCCCTGCGGAGCCGGTCCGATGCAGCCCATCGGCCCACCACAGGCTGCCGCCGCCCAGCAGGCAGGCGCCGGCCAGGGCCGTGAGCAGGTGCCGGGACAGGGCTTCACCGGTCGACCGGCCAACCTGCCAGCGCGCAAGTGCAGCGGCACCCAGCGCGGTGCCCACCAGGTACACGGCCAGCAGCAGCGCAAAGGTGTAGACCGTGTCCTCGGTCACCTGGCTGAGCACACGCACCACCAGCACCTCGTAGCCGATGCCCAGCACACCGGTGGCCACCAGCAGCAGGGCCAGGCGGTGGTGCTCGCGGGCCGGCGGTGCGGCAGGCCCTGCAGCGGCATCGGCTGCCGACGGCGGCGCCGCAGCGCCTGGCAGGCCCAGGCTGGCCAGCGCGGCGCAGGCCAGGTTCAGCGCTGCGCACAGCAAGGTGCAGCGCTGCAATCCCAGCTCAGGCACACCGACGAAGGCGATGGCCAGCACACCCAGCAGGGCGCCGAAGGTATTGGCCGCATACAGGCCCGCAATCGACGGCCGCGGGCCGTGCCGGGCTGCCGGTGCGGCCAGGCGCTGCACCACCGCCGCCATCGCCGGCAGCGTGGCGCCCATGGCCGCGGTGGCCGGCAGCAGCAGCAGCAGGCTGCCGGCAAAGGCCACGCTCCATTGCCAGGCCGGCGCCGGCTGGCTGCCGGTCCAGGCCAGCAGGGCCTGGGTGAACGGTGGCATCAGCTGGGTCAGGGCCAGCGCCCACAGACCGATCAGCGCCTCGCAGACCGCGTACCAGCGCTGCGGCCGGGGGCTGCGTGCGATGCGTCCGCCCAGCACGCCGGCACCGAGGGCCAAGCCGCCGAAGAAGGCGGCCAGCACCGCCAGCACCGCCGCGGCTTCATGGCCCAGCCACAGGGCGGCCTGCTGGGTCCAGACGATCTGGTAGCCCAGGCCGGCAAAGCCCGAGGCCAGCATGACGAGCCAGACCGGCGCCCAGGCCAGGCGCGACGCAGACCTCATCCGCTGAAGCCCACGGCATAGCCCCAGGAGTCCAGCCGGGTCGGGATGGCGTTCATCGCCAGCGTGATGCGGCGCCCGCCTTCGTTGGGTGGCACGGCATGCATCAGATAGCTGGGAAACAGGATCAGGTCACCGGGCTCGGGCGCCGGGCTGACCCACTTGTCGGCGTTGTACGGGCCGATGCGCACGCCGGCATGGTCGTTCTTGAAGGCGAAGTCATGGCCGCCCGGCGACTTCATGAACACGGTCTGCGACGAGGCATGGGTGGGTGTCAGATAGACCACGCCGGAAATGAAGCTGTTGGCATGGTTGTGCATGGCCTGGCGCCCGCCCTGGTCCAGCAGGTTGACCCACATCTCCTTGACCGACCAGCCCAGGCGCTCGCCAAACAGCAGCTCGCCGAACTCGACCAGCCGCGGCTTGATCAGCCCGGCCGCCTCGACCAGCAGCGGGCTCTCACCGGGCTTGAGCATGCGCGTGTGCGACAGGTTGGGCGAGGACGAGTTGTCATGCACGGCCTCGCCGCTGAAGTGCATCACCAGGCCGGCCACCAGGTTCAGCGGCAGGGCGCCGGCCACGCGCAGCACCGGAGTGGGGAAGATGTCGAAGACCTCGCTGACGGACATGGCAGCTTTCTCGGAGCAGAGGGGTTGTCAGGCCAGGATCGCCGCGACACGGGCGATCGACCAATAGGCGGCCAGGCTGCCGATGCCGTACAGCAGCAGGCTGCGTGCCAGCGCCAGCCGCGGCGGCTGGTCCAGCCAGCGCGTCAGCAGGCGCGACACGGCCCAGACCACGGCCACCGTCAGCAACTGGCCGATCTCGACACCGACGTTGAAGCTGAGCAGCGCCGCCGGCACATGCTGCTCCGGCAGGCCGATCTCCTTGAGCGCGCCGGCAAAGCCCAGGCCGTGCACCAGGCCGAACAGAAAGGCCACCAGCGCCGGCCAGCGCCGCGTCAGCGTCTGGCGGCGGTGCAGGGCCTCGCCCGCCACCAGCACGATGGACAGCGCGATCGTCGCCTCCACCGGTGGCGGACGCAGCGTCAGCCAGCCGAGCGCGCTGCTGGCCAGGGTCAGGCTGTGCGCGGCGGTGAAGGCGGTGATGGTCCACACCAGGCGGCGCTCGAAGCCCACCAGCAGCAGCAGCGTGATCACGAACAGCAAATGGTCGACGCCGGACAGGATGTGCTCGATGCCCAGCACGGCATAGGCCTGACCGATCTCGATCAGGCCACGCTTGTCGTCGGCCGAGCCGTACAGCTGCACCGAGGTCTGGGCCTTGGTCAGGGTGTAGACGCGCAGGCCGCCGTCCAGCCAGTGCAGCTTGACCAGCACCGCCGAGTAGCGCTCGCCGACGCCGCTGATGGCCAGGCGGCCGACCATGCGGCCGGCGGCGCAGTCGAGCTGGCCATCGCCGGCGGTGCAGCCCTCGGGCCACTGCAGCTGCAGCGTGTCGTCGCCGCGCGAACCGCTGGTCCACTGCCAGACGAAGCGTCCCGGCGCCACCTCCTGCACCTGCAGCTCGGCCATGCTGATCTCGTGGGCCGGCGCCCGCGCAGGCAGCAGGCCCAGCAGCAGCAGCACGGCCAGCGCCGACAACACCCGGCGCAGCCGAAGCAGCGGCCCGGCCCTCATCGCCCTGCCCCGGATGCCGCGGTGGCGGCCGCGCCGGCCTCCGGTTCGCGCGTCAGCACGGTGTACTTCATGGCCATGGCCTTGACCGCGACGGCCCGCTGCTCGGCCATCACCGCATCGGTCCAGTCCTGCACCACGGTCTCGCGCAGCGTCCCGTAGTCCGCGATCTTGGGCGGCGTGGTGGCTTCCAGCCGCAGCACGCGCCACAGCTCGCCATGGCGCATGGCACGCCATTCGCCGGGCGGCTGCGCCATCAGCGCGGTGGCGAAGGCCTCGCCGTAGCTCTGCACGATGTTGCCCTGCGGCCGGCCCTTGAAGACGCGCAGGCTGGCCTGCACATCGCCAACCTGCGTGGCCGCGTTGAGCTGGCTGGCCAGCGCACGGGCCTGGGCCTCGCCAGGCTGGGCCTCGGGCAGCACGGCCTCGCTGAAGTCGAAGCGCGCGGGCTCGTCGTATTTGGCGCGGTTCTTCTCGAACCAGGCGCGCAGCGTCGCGTCGGTCAGAGGGGGGCGTTTCAGGCCGGCATTGATGGACGACAAGGCCTTGAAGATCACGCGGTCGCGGATGGCCTGGTCGCCCTGGTCCATCTGCATCGCAATGCCTTCGCGGTACAGCACCTCGTTGTCCAGCCAGACGCGCCGCAGCGCATACAGCTCGTCGGCACTGGGCTCACGGCCTCGGGCCTCGCGGAAGACGCGCATCGCCTGCTGGTCGACCGCGGCGTCGATGACGATGACCCGCGGGTCGCTGCGGTCGCGGTTGACATGGGCATCGAGCGCAAACAGCAGGCCGCCCAGAAGCAGAAAGTGCAGCAGCGGCTCGCGCAGCCAGGCCAGCAGCCACTGGCGCCGGGAGGCCTTGGGCGGGACGGTGACGCGGGCCGTGGCGCGGCCGGCAGGCAGGACAGAGCTCATTCGGTGGGGACGGTGACGGTGGCACCGCAAATGGCAAAGCCGGGCGCAGTGCCCGGCAGGATGAGGTCCGCGGCAGCCCCCTGGATCGCTCCGTCGGGCCGCCGCGCAGGACAGGTCGCTCAGCGCACGCCGGCCACCGTGGTGGAGCCCGTCACCTCGATGAAGATCGGGTTGGCATAGAACCACAGGTCGGACCAGGCGGCCACGTCGCCGGCCACCATCTTCTGGCCGTTGACCACCGGCAGGTGGTTGGGGCAGCCGTTGATGCCGGTGCTGCCGAAGACCTCGCTGGCGGGCAGGTTGGAGCCCACCGTGGTGCAGGGGATGCGCAGCATGGCATTGGCCGGGTACTCGATGCTGCTGCCGGTCTTGGCGCGGATCTGCTGCGAGTTGGTCCACACGTCGGCCAGCGGGTTGCCCGAGGCATCGGTCTCGAACGGCGTGGCCGGCGGCAGGTTGGTGCCACGCAGACGCAGGTACTGCGAGGCCTGCACCGCGCTCAGCCGGAAGCTCATGACCTTGATGTCGGCATTGCCGGCCACCGCGGTCCAGCTGTTCTTGCCGAAGCTCTGGATCACGGCCGCGCTGGTGTTCTTGGCCGCGGCCGGCACGCCGTCCAGCGAGCGCAGCTGCTGCGGGTTGGCCAGGTCCACCCAGTTGTCGGGCCAGGTGCCGGAGTAGTCGGCCGCGCCCGGCGTGCGCAAGCCGGTGACCATGCCGCGGATCACGTCCACATGGTGCAGCTCGGGCCGGTCCAGCGGCTGGCTGATGCCGACCTGCTTCAGCGACGGGTTGGGGAAGCTGTAGGGGCTGTGGTTGATGCCCGAGGGATCGCGCACGGCGATCGCCACCACCACCTCGCCACCGGCGCGCAGCTTCAGCTTCTCGCCCATCGTGGCGCAGCCGCTCTGGTCGATGTCGGTGTTGTTGCTCGCGGCGGCGACCGCCAGCGCTTCCACAGAGGCATTGCTGCGCTTGGCCACGCCGGCATAGGACGAGCAGGCGACGAAGGCCAGGCGGTCGATCAGCTGGCCGCTGGCGGCCCAGTTGTTGCCGCTGCGCAGGCCGTCGACGACCATCTGCGGCGTCACGCGCTGGGTGCCGCCGTTGCGCACCATGGTGTAGTTGCGCTGGTACTCACCGGGCCAGAAGTCGTTGTCGGTGCGGCGGTCGTCGACGCTGAAGCTGCCGCGCGAATGCCAGTCGGAACTGGCGAAGAACCACCAGTTGCGGCCTTCGCCCAGCAGCGCGTCCCACACGCCGCCCACATGCGCCGCGTACACGCCGGTGCCGCCGAAGGTGGTGCCGCCCACCGAGTCGACGTTGACGCCGCTGATGGTGTTGCGGCGCAGCGTGTACTCGCCACGCTGCTCGGAGGCGCCGTGGCCGGGCTGGCTTTCAAAGCCGAAGGCGATGCGCGGGCCGGCGTTGTTGAAGTTGCGCAGGTGCTCGACGTTGAAGCCGTTGTTGCCCGAGGGATTGAACGGGCCGGCGCGCTCCAGGTGGGCCGGCACGTAGTAGCTGGTGTCGGGATGGTTGGCGGCCATCCACTTGATGCCTTCCACCGTCTTCAGGTGGCCGTTGTTGCCGCTGGCGCCGTTGAGCTTGGCCGCGGCGCTGTTCCAGTCGGGGTTGCCACTGTTGGTGCTGCCCAGCACCGAGCAGTCCCAGTTGTTGCCCACGCCGGTGTTGGTGCTGCCCGACATGATGTTGCCGCGGCTGGTGTCGCTGTTGCCGCGGTCAAAGCAGTACTGCCACATGGCCAGCGCATTGGCATTGCCCGACGGGGTGTAGCCCGGCGTCGTCGGCAGCGTGCGCGTGAAGGCGGCGTCGGGCAGCTGGCCGGTCACCACCGACATCGAGGTGTGCTCATGGCCGGCCACCACCGACTCGACGCCGGCAAAGATCGGCTGGCTGCGCTGCACGGCCAGGTACTCCAGCAGCGGGTACTGGAACTCCTGGATGGCCTGCCAGCGCCACATGTTCTTGTTGGGGCTGCTGCCCGAGGCCACGCCCTTGGGCAGGATGGCCGGCGAGGTGCTTTCCCAGGTGGTGGCCGGACCCTGGCCGGTGAAGGGATAGGCCGGCGTGGCCAGCGAGGCATCCTCGGGCAGGGTGCAGTTGCGGTTGCCGGTGCCGCCGTGGCCGGCCTGCACAAACCAGTCCAGACCCCAGGGCGTTTCGGCCGTGCGGTCCATGGACTTCTTCACCTTCTTCTGCATCGACACGGCACCGTCGGAGCAGGTGCTGTGGTTGTGGAAGTCGCCTGCCATGTACTTGCCGGCGGTCTTGCCGGTGCCGGCCGCCGTGGAGGGCGACGGGGCAACGCCCAGGACGGCGCTGCCGATGGCCGCAACCGCCGCGACGGCGATCTGGCGCTTGTGAAGTGAAAGACTCATGGAACTGCTCCTGGCGATGAGGTGTGGGGACGACGCTGGCGCATGCACGGCCCGGTCATCGGGCTGTTGCATGGCGGGACAGGAAGGGCCCACCGTGGGCCGGTGGGCGGAAGGCGTCTGCATGCTAGGAACGCGGGGTGACTGTGCCGTGACGGTTTGCGCCGCGGCCCGGCGGCGCCGCTCAACGAAAGCGCAGACTGGGGTAGTCCACGGTCAGCTGCGCCAGCACCGTGCCGCCGTGCTGAAAGTCGAGTTGCAGCGCATAGGCGCGCCCCAGGCTCAGCGGAGCGCGCAGGCCGGTCAGGCGCAGCCAGGTGCCACGCTCGTGCAGCCAGGTCTCCTCGCCTTCGGGGATCTCGAAGTCCACCGTGGGCCGTGCCAGCGCGCCGGCGATCTCGGCCGCCTCGGCAACCGGCGTGTGCACACCGATCAGCCGGTCACGGCGCCTGACCTCGTCGAACTTCATGCACACCACGGCCTCGTGCACACCAGGCTCGACGGCATGGCAGTACGGATGGGTCACACGCAGCGTATCGGTGTAGAACTCGCAGGCCTGTGCCCGCGGCAACAGGCCCAGGCCACACAGGCCCAGGCCGGCGCGCAACCAGCCACGACGCGAAACAGGAATGCGGGAAGAAGGCATGGGTCGCGCACCGTGTGTGATTTCAGAGCCCGCAGTCTTGCCGGCCCGCATGGCAGCACGATGAATGCCGGCCGCACCGCCGCCCCCGCATTCCCAATGCGTCTGTTTGATGACCATCGACCACCCGGGGTGCGGGGGGCCCGGAAGGGGCGTGAGGGCCGACTGTCATCGTTTCGCGATATCTCGGGCCAGGCGCGCTGCCTAAACTGGTTTTGCCTTTCCGCGCCCGGTCGACCGGGCCCTCAACCTCCGGAGTACCCCCCATGCGCATCGTCCGTCCGCTGATTGCTGCAGCCGCCCTGGCCGCGGCCCTGCCCGCTCTTGCCAACCCGGCCATCACCACCACCCTGACCTTTGACGAGGACGGCGTGGACAGCGCGTACTTCGTGCAATCCGTGGGCAGCTTCTACGAAGGCGCCGGCGTGGTGTTCGACTCTGCCGCCTACGCCCTGCGCAACGACGGCCTGGGTGGCGGCGTGAACGGCGAGTACTTCACCAACGCCCCGTCGGCCACCGGCGTGCTGGCCTTCGATGGCAGCGCGGCCACCACGGTCATCAATGCCGCGGCCGGCAAGGGCTTCGTGCAGGAGATCTCGTTCTACTACTCGGCCAGCGCCGACGCACTGCCGGCGGTGTGGGTCTACAGCGGTGCCGACGGCACCGGCACGCGCCTGGCCCGCCTGGGCGTGTTCGAGAACATCAGCGACTCGGGCTGCAGCGACAGCGCCTACTGCCACTGGCAGAAGGCCTCGATCAGCTTCAGCGGCACGGCGCAGTCCATCGTCTTCGCCACGCTGGACGGCCAGATCGCCTACGACAACATCACCATCAGCGCGGTGCCCGAGCCGACCTCGCTGGCGCTGATGTTCGCCGGCCTGGCCGCCGTGGGCCTGCTGGCCCGCCGCCGCGGCTGATCCGCTCGCACCCGGCTTGCACACCTGCTGCGCCGGCCGCTGGCCACCGAGCGCGGCATGCACAATGGCCCGGCAATGAAGCTGTCTTCCGGCCAGCGCCGGCGTGGCCATCACCTGCTGATCTGGCTGCTGATCGTCGCGCTCGGCGTCTATGCCTCGTCCGCCAGCATGCTGCGCATGCTGGGCGCCACGCACTGGCATGCGCCTGGCGCCGTGCCGGTGCCGGCCATGGCCGCGCCGCAGCCGGGTTGGGACTCGGCGCCGCTGCGCCAGCTGGGGCGCTGGCTGGCCGGCATCCGCAGCCTGGCCGACGATTTGCACGCCCAGGCCCATGCGCTGGGCGTGGCCCCGCACCAGCACAGCCACAGCGCCCTGCTGCGCCACTGGCACGGCGAGCATGACGACACGGTGCGCCCTGCCGCCGGCGCCGACCCGGCGCCCGAACTGGCCGACCTGACGGCCGCCGCAGCCATGGGCGGCGCCACGCTGCTGCTGGCACCGGGGCCGGACTGCGCCTGGTGCCTGGCCGCATCCGCCAATGGCGCCTGGCCCGACTCGGCCCGGCCGAGCTGGCGCAGCCACCGGCTGCCGCCCCCCAGCGAACCTCCCATCGCCTGACCGGACGCCTGCGTCCGGTGGCCTGGGTCGCACCCTCCACCGGCTCCGTCACTCGCGCGCGCCAGGCGTGCGCGAGGCCCCATTCCACGCCCGTCGGCGCAGGCTGCGCCCGGCGCCGGCGTTGCGGAGACCTGCCTTGGAACACGATGATTTCCCGGACCTGGCCGAGGTCGGCCGGCGGCTGGGCCACGACCTGTATCGCCACAGCCGCCTGCCCGTCCAGGCCGCCTGGCCCGCCTCGGTGCACGAGGGCTTTGCCGAGGCTTCGGCCCGCGGCGGCGGCCGCCCCGAACCCGACCGCTTCACGCGCAAATGGCTGCAGCTGCGCCTGGGCGCGCTGGCGCGCGGCCGCGCCGTGGCCGCCGACGTCACGCCACAGGCCCTGCGTGCGCTGGACCTGAGCGTCTGCCCGGTGACGCGCGAGCCGCTGAGCCGCGGCACCGGCCTGCCCAGCGACGCCTCAATCGACCGGCTCAACAACGACGCCGCCTATGCGCTGGGCAATCTGGCGCTGATGTCGGTGCGCGCCAACCGTGCCAAGGCGGCGCTGGGCTTCGACGCCGTGCTGCAGCGTGCCCAGGCGGCATCGGCCGTCGACGGCCTGGCGCCAGCGGCCTGGATGCGGCTGGCCGTGCTGATGCTGGGGCCGGTGTTCGCCCGGCGCCCGCTGGATGCGCCCGACCTGCCGCTGTGCGCTGCGCTGCCGGCCACCTCGCTGCGCACCGCCACCCAGCAGGTGCAGCGCCTGCTGACGCTGGCCGCCAACCAGGCCGCCGAGCGCAACCGCCTGGTGCGCGAGCTGGCGCCCGGCCCGGACCGGGATGCGGCCCCGCGGCGGCTGACGCTGCTGGCCGAGCAGCTGCACCACGGCCTGAAGCGCCTGCCGGCCGGTGCCGATTGCTGGGATGTCTGGCTGTGCCCCGACGTCATGGCCTGCCTGCATGCCTGGCGGGCCACGCACGCGCCCAGCGCCTGGGCCCAGGTGGCGCGCCGCGTGGCCCGGCTGGCCGGCGGCCGGGCCGTGCCGGCCCGTGCGCTGCTGCCCTGGCAACTGCCCAGCCGCGGCCGGCACCTGCCGGTCACAGCCCGTTTTTCTCCCATCTGCAACGCAACCACCGCATGAAACCCGCTCCACTCCGCGCCCACGGCCTGCTGCTGGCCGGCTGCCTGACGCCGCTGGCGCCAAGCGCCCAGACCCCGGCCCAGGCCGACGCAACCGCGCCGCAGCAGGTGCAGATCAGCGGCCAGCACTATGACAACGCGGTGGGCAGCAGCGATGCCGCATCGCAGGGCGTGATCCGCGCCGAGCTGCTGAAAAGCCGGCCGGCGCTGCGTCCCGGCGAGATCCTGGAGTTCGTGCCCGGGGTCATCGTCACCCAGCACTCGGGCGACGGCAAGGCCAACCAGTACTTTCTGCGCGGCTTCAACCTCGACCATGGCACGGACTTCGCCACCAGCGTCAACGGCATGCCGGTGAACATGCCCAGCCATGGCCATGGCCAGGGCTATTCGGACCTGAACTTCCTGCTGCCCGAGCTGGTGGATCGCATCGCCTACCGCAAGGGTCCGTATTTCGCGCGCAATGGCGACTTCGCCTCGGCCGGCTCGGCCGACATCGCCTACCGCACGCGGCTGGAGGCGCCGTTTGCCCAGCTCACGCTGGGCCAGCGTGGCCACCGGCGTGGCGTGGCCGCCGGCTCGACCGACATCGGCACCGGCCTGCATGCACTGGGCGCCATCGAGTGGATGGGCAACGACGGCCCCTGGACCGTGGCCGAGGGCCTGCGCCGCCGCAACGGCGTGCTCACGCTCAGCGGTGGCACCCCCGCCCAGGGCTGGCAGGCCAGTGCCATGGCCTACAGCGCCCGCTGGACGGCCACCGACCAGATCCCCGAGCACCTGATCGGCAGCGTCTACAACGGCCGGACCTTCGGCCGCTACGACGCCGTCGATGCCAGCGACGGCGGCGAGACCTCGCGCCACAGCCTGTCGGGCCAGTGGCATCGCCAGAGCGCAGCCGGCACCACCCGCGTGGCCGCGTATGCCATGCGCTACAGCCTGGACCTGTGGTCGAACTTCACCTTCGCACTGGAGCGTCCCGAGGCCGGCGGCGACCAGTTCGGCCAGCATGACCAGCGCAGCGTCTACGGCCTGGCCGCGAGCCAGGCCTTCGGTCATGCGCTGGCCGGGCTGCCCGCCAACAGCGAGTTCGGCCTGCAGCTGCGCCACGACCGCATCCATGTGGCTCTGGACGACACCGTGGCCCGGCGCCCGACCCAGCTGGTGCGCGAGGACGAGGTGCGCCAGACGCTGACCGGCGTCTACGGCCAGACCGCGGTGGAATTTGCGCCCTGGCTGCGCGGCGTGTTCGGCCTGCGAGCCGACCAGCTGCGCGCTCGCGTGGACAGCCTGACGCTGGCCGCCAACTCGGGCCGCGCCGGCGCCACGCAATGGTCGCCACGCGGCTCGCTGGTGTTCGGCCCGTTCTTCGGCCCATCGGCCAAGACCGAGTTCTTCGTCAACGCCGGCCGCGGCCTGCACAGCAACGACGCACGCGGCATGAGCATCCGCACCGACCCGAAGACCGGCGATGCGGCCGACAGGGTGCCGCCGCTGGTGGCCAGCCGCGGCTGGGAGCTGGGCCTGCGCAGCGAGGCCCTGCCCGGCCTGCAGAGCTCGCTGGCGCTGTGGCACCTGGACTCGGATTCGGAACTGGTCTACATCGGCGACGCCGGCGCCACCGAGGCATCGGCGGCCAGCCGGCGGCGCGGCGTCGAGTTCAACAACCGCTGGCAGCCGCTGCCCTGGCTGCTGCTGGATGCCGACTTCGCCTGGACCCATGCGCGCTTTGCCAACGGCGAGCGCATTCCGAACTCGGTCGACCGGGTGGCCTCGCTGGCCGCCACGCTGCGCAAGCTCGGCCCCTGGAGCGCCAGCCTGAACTGGCGCTACCTCGGCGCCGGCCCGCTGATCGAAGACAACAGCGTGCGCAGCATCCCGGCCATCAGCACCAACCTGCGCCTGAACTGGCAGCTGCCGCCGGCCTGGGGCCTGGGCCGCGACAGCGAGCTGACGCTGGACGTCTTCAACCTGTTCGACCGCCGGGTCTACGACATCCAGTACGTCTACGAGTCGCAGCTGCCCGGCCAGGATGCCTGGACCGGCCGCCATGTGCACCCGGCCGAGCCGCGTGCGATGCGCGTCACCTTCAAGCTGGGGTTCTGAATGCACGATCCGCGCCCTGTTCCTGCGGCCGCGGTCGCGGCCCTGCTGCTCGTGGCCGCGACCACCGCGCAAGCCCATGCCGACGGCGCCGCCGGTGGCCAGAACAAGGCCGGCCGTGATCGAAAGCTGAAGTTGCCAACTGTGACTTCTGCGTTCGTCACAGATCTGGCCAAGGACATGCCGCCGACTGCCCCTTTTCTCACGCGATCAGACGGCAGGGCCTGGACCACGGAAAGCTGGAATGAACCGCTGAAAGTTGCCGCTGCGGCGGCGGGCCTGCCCGCCAACACAGTCATCCACTCGCTTCGGCACAGTGTCGTCACCGATCTGGTCGTTCGAGGCTTTGATCTGACTGGCAGCTTCAGGGCGACGAATTCGAGGACGCCGAAGTCAGCTCAGGGTCGGTCACGACCTGCCACCGACCCAGCAAGCAGTCATCGAAGTTTGGACCCCTGATGTCGGGCCGGTCGCCATCGAGCCTTGGACGAAGGCCCTCTTTCTGAGTCATGCAGTCGGCCAGCGGGTCGAGAGCTGAACGTCAGCTTCCTGACGCCGCCGACATTCGCCGGCTGAACCCGACCGGCTGCAGGCAGTCTGGTCCGGACTGATCAGACGTTGGCGTCATGACGTCGTGTGCGGTGTCGATCAATGGCCGCACGGCCCAGTCATCGCTGGCTGGCTCGAATCTCGCCCATCAGGTCGCGCCCGAGGATGTAGTCAGTCGTCAAATTCGTCATCAAGGCGGACTTCCAGTTCAGCGAACTGGTCACCGGCCCTGCCCCAGCTTGCGCACAAGGTCGCTCAGGCAGACGATTCACCCCAAAGTCCTCCTCCGCCTGAGCTTCGAGCGGCTCGGACGGAGTGCCTGCAGCAGCGCAGGTTGCTTCTGAGCCATCGTCATTCGTGCTGACGCTGCTGCCCGATGGCATGAGCGACATCCTGGCGCTGTTGATCGGGAACACCGAGGGCGCGAAGTTCTGGATGAAGGGTTTCAACGCCCTGAGGACGCGCGGCGTGGTCGACATCCTGATCACCGTGACCGATGGACTCAACGACACCGGCGGGGCTCTGAGCGCGGTGTTCCCGACCACCACGCCGTGTACCTGCATCGTGCACCTGATCCGCAACAGCCTGGACTACAGCGCGAGTTGGAAGGACCGCAAGCTGCTGGCCGCGGCCCTCCTCCCGGCCTACACGGCGGCCTGTGCCGAGGCCACTGCGCGGGCCCTGGACGACTGGTCAAATCACAAAGGCCTTGACACAATTTGATGATTAGCTAATCATTGATTCATGACCAAGGTGTTCAAGGCCTTGTCCGACCAGACCCGTCGGCGCGTCCTTCAGCTTCTGCGTGAAGGGCCCATGAGCGCCGGCGAGCTCAGCGAGCATTTCGACGTCTCCAAGCCCACGATGTCTGCGCACTTCGCGGTGCTCAAGGAGGCAGATCTGGTGCATGCCGAGAAGACGGGCAAGTCCGTCATCTATCACCTGAAGCTCTCGGTGCTGGAGGAAGCGCTGTTGGGTTTCGTCCATTCGTTTGCACCAGATGCCCCGGCACCGAGGTCCAGGAGGGAGACCACTCGATGAACAAGCAGCTGATCACAGACCTCGCCTGGGGAGCCGGCATTGTTGTGGTGGCGCTGCTCGCCACTTGGGCACGCAGGCTCGGCTATGTGGATGGCGACACCGTCACCCGGCTCGTGATCGGCTTGACCGGGCTGATGGTCGCGTCATTCGGCAATCGGATGCCCAAGACCTTCGTTCCCAGTCCCCGCGCTCGCCAAGCCAGACGAGTGGCCGCCTGGTCCCTGGTGCTGAGCGGGCTCGTCTACGCCGGACTCTGGGCATTCGCCCCCATCCCGGTCGCAGTGGTAGGCGGGAGTGGCGCGGTGCTGCTGGGGATGGCCGTCACCTTTGGCTACTGCATCTCATTGCGGGCAAAGGCCAAGGCCGCGTAGAGCCCAACTCCACACTTGAGCTGACCCGCTGCCGCAGGCGGCTTGGCTCGAACCTTGGGCCTCGCCTGCCGTCTCATGGCTGTACATTTATACAGTCATGGTGCACCATGCACTCCTCGACTGCAGGAGAACATGCCCATGCTCGATCACATGACCTTCCGGGTCACCGATATCAGCCGCGCCAAGGCGTTCTACAGCGCTGCCCTCGCCCCTCTTGGCTATGCCGTCTGCTTCGAGGGCAACTACGGTTCCAACATCCTCGGCTTTGCCTACCCTGATGCATCCGAACCTGACGGCAAGAAGGCCGATGTGTGGTTTGTCGACGGACCATCGCCCTACTCTGGCCCACCGGCCACAACGGGCTGTCACCTGGCTTGGAAGGCCACGAGCCGCGCACAGGTTGATGCCTTCTACGCCGCAGCGTTGGCCGCGGGCGGCAGAGACAACGGTCCTCCCGGGCTGCGCCCCGACTACCACCCCAACTATTACGGTGCATTCGTCATCGACCTCGAGGGCAACAACATCGAGGCGGTCTGCCATCGGCCAGAGTAGCCACTGCCGCATGGCGAGGCCGAACATGTCGATCGACCGAAGCCTCCATGTCGGCCGCCAGCACATTTCACCCATGAGGCGATCCCGACTAGGGCCTGTTAACACTAATTGCCAAGCTGAACGTCTGCGTTGACACTAGGCAGATGGAGATCACAGCCGCGCAGTTCGCCCAGATCGAAGACTGTTTGCCGAGGCAGCGTGGCAACGTCAGCCTGACCAATCTGCAGGTGCTCAATGCAATCCTGTACGTGGCCGAGCATGGTTGCAAATGGCGGGGTCTGCCAAAGCGCTTTGGCAACTGGCACACGATCTACACGCGCATGAGCCGCTGGGCCAAGTCCGGCGTGCTTGATCGCGCGTTTGAGCGCCTACAACAGGCGCAGGTGGTGCAGATCAAGATCGAGGCGGTGTCTTTGGAGAGCACCAGCGTCAAGGTGCACCCCGATGGCACGGGCGCTCGAAAAAAAACGGTCCGCAGGCTATCGGCAAGTCCCGTGGCGGATGGAACACCAAGATCCACCTCATCGCCGCGGACGCGCGCACAGCGGTAACTTTCTCGCTGTCGCCGGGCCAGGCGCACGATGCGCCCGAGGGGCGCGCGTTGCTCAGACGTCTGGGTACTCCGACGTGGCCGTTGCACTTTCTCATGGACCGCGCCTACGAAGGCAACGAAACGCGCCAGCTCGCACTTGATCTGGGCTTGATCCCGGTGGTGCCACCCACTCGTACTCGCCTCGATCCGTGGGAGTACGACCGGGCGATGTACAGGCGCCGCAATGAAGTCGAGCGCCTCTTTCGTCGCCTCAAGGGCTACAGGCGAATCTTCTCCCGCTTCGACAAGCTCGACCTCATGTTCACCGCCTTCATCAACTTCGCGCTCATCGCAGACGGTTTGCGTTTGTGTTAACAGGCCCTAGAAGCCGCTCTGCTCCCGGTCTGGGCGGATGGGCTACTCGTCCTACCGGGTCCTGATCCGCGCCGCCTGCCCGCTGGCCTCGAACTCCTGCACGAGGTAGTCCACGAACACGCGCACCTTGGCC
>JAGOPK010000028.1 GCA_017992055.1 Burkholderiaceae bacterium | reverse complement strand
CTCGGCGGCCTGCCCACGGCCGAGGTCTTTGCCGCGCCCTATCTGGCCATGGGCTGCCCGGTGTACTCGTCGGCGGTCTTCAACTTCATCCCCAAGACCGCGATGGAGTTCTACAACGCGCTGGCCCAGGGCGACCAGGCCACCTGCGACCGCCTGCTCGACCAGTTCTTCCTGCCCTACATCGCGCTGCGCAACCAGGGCCAGGGCTATGCCGTCAGCATCGTCAAGGCCGGCGCAGCCATCGCCGGCCATTCCGCCGGCCCTGTGCGTCCGCCGCTGTCCGACCTCAAGCCCGCCGAGGTCGAGCAGCTGCGCGCCCTGATGGCTCGTCTCGGGCCGCAATAAGCCACGGTGGGCCGCAGCGGGCCCGGGCCGCGCATCTGCGCACCTGTGCACCTGTGCACCTGCATAGGGCGCGGCCTCCCACTGCTGGCGCATCCGGGGCAACCCTGACGCGGCACGGGTCTTGCTGACCAAGCGGTCAATTCTTTGACCGCTCCCGGAGCCTGACCATGAGCCTGAAACTGCGCCGCACTGCCGCGGCCTCCGCCACCGCCGCCCTTGCCAGCCTGCTGCTGGCCGCCGTACCCGCCGCCCAGGCGCAGTCGACGGTGACCCTGACCGGCATGTTCGACCTGTCGGTGGGCCAGACCCAGAACCCCGGCGGCGCCAAGACCAAGGCCGTGGAAAGCGGCCGCATGTCGACCAGCTGGTTCGGCGTCAACGGCAAGGAAGACCTGGGGGGCGGGCTGTATGCCCAGTTCGTGCTGGAAAGCTTTCTGCGCAACGACACGGCCTCGGCCGGCCGCTTCGACGGTGATGCCTTCTGGGCGCGCAGCGCCTTCGTCGGCCTGGTCGGCCCCTGGGGCCAGCTGAACCTGGGCCGCAACACCACCTCGCTGTTCGTCAACACCCTGGTCTACAACGCCTTCGGCGACTCGTTCGGCTTCTCGCCGGCCATCCGCCATTGGTTTACCAGCGGCACCACCACCGGCGACACCGGCTGGGCCGACTCGGTGCGCTGGCTGAGCCCGAAGATGGGCAGCTTCAATGCCAGTGCCCATGTGGCTGCTGGCGAGGGCAACGGCGGCCGCAACGGCGGCTTCACGCTGGGCTTTGGCGAAGGTGCGTTCAGCACCGGCCTGGCCTACCAGAAGGTCAAGAAGGGCGGCACGGTGCAGGACACCACCGCGCTGCAGCTGGGCCTGAGCTACGACTTTGGCCCGGTCAAGCTGTTCGGCCAGATCGGCCAGGTCGAGAACGACAGCACCAAGCTGGGCTACGACATCAGCGGCCTGGGCGTGGCCGTGCCGGTCACCGCCACCGGCAAGCTGCTGGCCCAGTGGGGCAAGATCAAGCCCGACACCGGCGCCAGCCGCACCACCTGGACCCTGGGCTACGACTACTTCCTGTCCAAGCGCACCGACCTGTACGCCGTGTACATGGACGACAAGCTGGGCAATGCCAGCGGCAAGAACTACGGCCTGGGCATGCGCCACCGCTTCTGATGGCCCATCACGGGTCGGCGGCCCCGGGGTTGCCGACCCAGCCAAACCGTTCAGCGCGCCGGCACCTGCCGGCGCGCGGCCATTTCGGCGCCCATCGCGGCTATCTGCTGCGCATCCAGGTCGGTGCGCGCGGCCGGGAAGGCCAGGCCATCCTCCAGCAGCAGATGGCCGGCATGCAGGCCGATGAAGGCCAGGGCATCGTCGCGCAGCGCGGGCAACTGCAGCATGCCCTGATCGCGCAGCGCCAGCAGCGCCGGGCCCACGCGGGCCCAGATGGCGCGGAACTGCGCATGGTCGTCGGCCATCTGCTGGGCCGCCGCGCGCAGGCCGGCGTCGGCGCTGGCGGCCAGGCGCGGCATCACATGGGTTTCTTCGTCCAGGTGGTGCTGGGGCGCGGCGATCTCGAAATAGCGCCACACATCGCCGGCGGCGCTGCGGGCATCGGCATCGGCGCCGTGGCTTTGCAGATGCTCCAGCAGGCGCGCCAGCAGGTCCAGCGAGCGCTGCACACGCTCGTGGCAGGCCTGCAGCATCTCGAACGGCTGGTCGAAGCCGGCGGCCGGGCTGTGCAGGCCGGGCAGGGCGACACCGCGGCTGCGGCGGGTGCTGGGTGGGGGAAGGCGCGTCATGGTGGCATTTTCTGCAGTTGCGCGGCCCGCCAAGCAACACCCCCGCGGGCATTGCGGTGGGGGCGTTGCCGGGCGTTGATCCAACGCAAGCCGGGTCGGGCCGGGCTGGCCGACAGTTCCGGCCATGGTCGCCCCTGCCGGGGCGGCAACCGGACCCCAAGCCCAACCCGACGCCAACGAGCATGGAACATCGTTACGCCACCCCTACCAGTCTGGGCTCGCCCCTGCTGCGCGAGGTGCCCGCCGCGCTGCGGTTGCCCGGCGATGCGGCCGGCAGCCTGCGTGGCCAGCCGGAGCGCGACCGCGCGCTGTGGTCGGCCCTGCTGGGCGGTGCGCCACTGGCCGATGCCGAGGTGGCGGCGCTGGACGCCATCGCCCAGAGCCACCTGGTCGGCACCGGCCAGGGCGTGCTCAGCCGCAGCACCGCGGCCGATACCCTGGTGGCGCTGCGCAGCGGCGAGGTGGCGCTGGGCTTTCGCACCGCCGACGGCACCTTCCGCACCGAGCGCATCGTGCGCGGCCCGGCCTGGCTGGACCTCAGCTCGGCCTGGACCGGCGACAGCCATGTGATGGACGCCCAGGCCCTGGGCCCGGCCAGCGTGGTGGAGCTGCCGCGCGCCGCCCTGGCCGCCCGCCTGGCCCACCATCCGGGCCTGGCCCAGCGGGTCATCGAAGGCCTGGCGCGCGAGGTGCAGGCCCTGGCCACCAACACCCACGAGCTGATGCACAAGGACGCGCCGGCACGCCTGGCGCAGTGGCTGCACCAGCGCTGCGAGCCGGTGCTGGCCAGCCCCGCCCAGGCAGCCCAGCCCGATCCGGTGCAGGCCGTGGTGCGCCTGCACGAGCGCAAGCGCGACATCGCCTCGCAGCTGGCGATCACGCCCGAGACCCTGTCGCGGCTGATGCGCAGCTTCACCCGCCAGGGCGTGATCGAGGTTTCCGGCTATCTGGTGCGGGTGCTGGACACCGCGGCCCTGGGACGGCTGGCCCAGGCCTGAGCCGGCCCGGCGGCTTCAGAGGTCCGGCACGCCCAGGCCCTTCAGCGCCTGCATCAGCGACGGGCCCAACTGCTCGGCGTCGGGCATCACCAGGCGCTGCACGCGGTCCAGGCCCATCACCCGCTCCATCGGCTCGGGCGTGACCACCAGGGTGGGCTTGCCGGCCTGCAGCGAGGCCTGCACCTCCTGGGCGACAAAGGGGCTGGGAATGTCGGCCGAGACAAAGGCCAGCGTGGCATCGGCACCGGCCGGCGCCGCGCCCAGGCTGGTGTTCCAGTCTTCGCCGGCCATCAGCTGCTTGCTGTCCAGCACCTGCACGCCCATCGATTCCAGCGTGCGCCGCAGCTGGCTGGCCGGACGCCGGTCTTCGGCGCCATAGGACAGGAACACCCGGCGCGGGCCGGCCGGCTCGGCCGCCGCAACGGGGACCGGGGCCGGGGCCGGGGCCGGGGCTGCGCCGCGCAGCGCGGCCCGGCGCGGCCTGGCCTTGGCGGGTGCGGCCGGGGTCTGGGCCTCGGCTTCGGCCGGCTCGGGGTAGTACAGCTGCAGCATGCGCCTGAGCAGGCTCTGGCTGCCGTCGTGCCGGTTCAGCCGCGCCTGCAGCATGAAGGTGCCCCAGCCGCCGGACTCCAGCCGGAAGCCCTGGCTGGCATCGCTGGTGCTGACCACCGACGGCGTGAAGCTGGGGTGCAGCAGCCAGTCGACCTGGCGCACCGCCGCCAGCTCGTCGGCCGGGCCGTCCAGCCAGGCCTGCCACTGCCAGTGGTCGTGGCCCATGTACTGATGGGCTTGCTGGATGCTCAGGCTCATGGCGTGCTCCGGCTCAGTTGCACCCGTCCGACCGGGTTGTGGAAGGGCGAGATCCACACATCGTCGTCGACCTGCAGGCGCAGCCGCAGCCGCGCGTCCTCGCGCACGCCGCTGAGGTGGGCGAACAGCCCGCCCGGCTCGCGCCAGACCTTGGCCGGTCGCCAGTCGCTTTCTTCGTAGTTGACAAACAGCTGGAACTCGCAGCGCGTGACGCGGCCGGGCTCGAACTGCGCATCGGCCCGGTCGGGCGTGATCTCGATGTTCATCGGCCGGCCCTGCTCGCGCTTCCACAGCGCCAGCGTGCGCATCAGCTTCAGCAGGGCCTCGGTGGGCTCGGCCGGATCGACCGGGATGTACTCGTTGGCCTTGTACATGCCGGTGGCGGCAAACAGCTTGTGCAGCAGGCGGATGCCGGGCTTGCCCAGGGTCGTGGCATGGGTGAACTCGTCGCGCACCCAGGGCGGCTCGACCTTGTTGCCCAGCGGGTCGCGCCAGGGCATCACCAGGGCCACCAGGGCATCGCACTTGGCGATGCGCTCGCGCACCGCATCGGGCACGTCGGCACCACCCAGGTCCTCGCCGGTGAGCACGCGCAGGCCCATGCATTCGAGCACCACGCTGACACGCTTGAGCAGCAGCTCGGCCTCGTCCTCGTGATCGGGGTGCGGGCTGTAGGTGAACGACAGGAAGACTTGCTGCATGCCGGCGCTCCCAGGCGGTGGGGCGACCATCATAGGCCGCCGCGCCGGGCCCGGCCCCCCGGCCTCGGCCGTTCAGCCGGCCCGTTGCAGCAGCTGGGCCACCACCGCCAGGGCGATCACCGCCGGCTGCTTGCCGCGCAGGCCCGGCAGGCCGATCGGGCAGCTCAGGCGTTGCAGCTGGGCCGCCGAGAAGCCGCGCTCGGCCAGGCGGTGCTCGAAGCGTGCGCGCTTGGTGGCCGAGCCGATCAGGCCGATGAAGCCCAGGTCGTCGCGCAGCAGCAGGGCCTGCACGATGGCCAGGTCCAGGTCGTGGCTGTGCGTCAGCACCAGGGCCCAGGCGCCGGCCGGCGCGGCACGCACCTCGGCCTGCACCGGCTCGACGCAGACGCGCTGGATGTGCGGTGGCAGCGGAACTTCGGCGGGCGACGGGAAGGCGTCCTCGCGCTCGTCGATCCAGTGCACGCGGCAGTCGATGTCGGCCAGCAGGCGCACGATGGCCCGGCCCACATGGCCGGCGCCGTACAGCTGCAGCGTGAACAGCGGCGCCGGCTCGGGCCAGGCGGCCAGCGCCGCCGCGTCCAGCGGCGCATCGCGCAGCGTCAGAGCGCCGCCGCAGCACTGGCCCAGGCTGGGGCCGAGGGCGATGTCGCGGTCGATGGCCGCGGGCTGGCCGGCCGCCAGGTGCTCGCGCGCCCGGGCGATGGCCTGCCACTCCAGGTGGCCGCCGCCGATGGTGCCGGCCACCGCATCGGCGGCCACCAGCATGCGCGTGCCGGCCTCGCGCGGCACCGAGCCGCGGTGCTGCAGCACCTGCACCACCCGCGCCAACCGGCCGCTGTCCAGCCACTGCGCGGCCGTGGCGCGCAGCGCGGCGTCGCTGCTCACGGCGATTGCAGCGCGACGATGGCGTCCAGCACCGCCTCGGGCGTGGCCGGTGCGCGCAGCGGCGGCGAGCGGCGGCCGTCGCCCACCGCGGCAATGGCATCGCGGATGGCCAGAAAGGCCGAAAACGCCAGCAGCAGCGGCGGCTCGCCCACGGCCTTGCTGCGGCCCACGGTGTCGGCCGGATTGGCCTGGCCATACAGCGCCACATTGAACACCGGCGGCAGGTCGTTGGCGGTGGGGATCTTGTAGGTGCTGGGCGCGTGGGTCAGCAGCCGGCCGGTCTGACCATGCCAGACCAGCTCCTCGCTGGTCAGCCAGCCCAGGCCCTGGATGTAGGCGCCTTCCACCTGGCCGATGTCGATGGCCGGGTTCAGCGAAGCGCCCACATCGTGCAGCAGGTCGGCGCGCAGCACGCGGTGCTCGCCGGTCAGGGTGTCGACGAGGACCTCGCTGCAGGCCGCGCCGTAGGCGAAGTAGTAGAAGGGCTTTCCCTGCAGCGTCTCGCGGTCCCAGTGCAGGCCGGGCGTGGCATAGAAGCCGTCGCTCCACAGCTGCACGCGGGCCGCATAGGCCGCGGCCACCAGCTCGGGCCAGGCCAGGCCGCGGCCGGCGTCGAGTGCATCCAGCCGGGCGCGCAGCTGGCGCGCGGCATCCTGGGCGGCGCGGCCGTTCAGGTCGGCACCGGTGGAGGCCGCGGTGGCCGAGGTGTTGGCCACCTTGTGCGTATCGGTGGCGGTGACGCGCACCCGCTCCAGCGCGATGCCCAGCTCGTGGGCCACCACCTGGGCCACCTTGGTGTTCAGGCCCTGGCCCATCTCGGTGCCGCCATGGTTCACCAGCACCGAGCCGTCGGTGTAGATGTGCACCAGGGCGCCGGCCTGGTTGAAGTGCACCACGTTGAACGAGATGCCGAACTTCACCGGCGTCAGCGCCAGGCCCTTCTTCAGCACCGGGCTGGTGGCATTGAAGGCGGCGATGGACGCTCGCCGATCGGCATAGGCGCAGTCGGCTGCCAGGCGCTCGACCAGCGGCGAGACGATGTTGTCCTCGATGACCTGGCCATAGGGCGTGACATTGCGCTCGTGCACGCCATAGAAATTCAGGCGCCGGATGTCCAGCGCATCGCGGCCCAGCTTGCGCGCCAGGTCGTCGATGGCCACCTCGATGGCCAGCGCGCCCTGCGGCCCGCCAAAGCCGCGGAAGGCGGTGTTGCTCTGGGTATTGGTGCGCGCGCAATAGCCGTGGGCGGCCAGGTGCGGCAGCCAGTAGGCATTGTCGAAATGGCACAGCGCCCGCGTCATCACCGGCGCCGACAGGTCGGCCGAATGCCCGGCGTTGGAGACCATCGTGACCTCGGCGGCCAGGATGCGGCCTTGCTCGTCGTGGCCCAGCTGCCACTCGAAGTCGAACGGATGGCGGCGGCCGGTGATCTCGAAGTCGTCGTCGCGGTCGGGGCGCAGCTTCACCGGCTGCTGCAGCTTGCTGGCCGCCAGCGCGGCCACGCAGGCGAACACCGCGCTCTGGCTCTCCTTGCCGCCGAAGCCGCCGCCCATGCGCCGGCAGCTGACCTGCACGCGGTGCGCGGCCACATGCAGCACATGGGCCACCGCATGCTGCATCTCGCTGGGATGCTGGGTGCTGCACCACACCAGCATGGCGCCGTCTTCCTGCGGCTGGGCCAGGCTGATCTGGCCTTCCAGGTAGAACTGCTCCTGGCCGCCCAGGCTGAAACGGCCGTCCAGGCGCTGCGGCGCCGCCGCCAGGGCCGCGGCCGCATCACCGCGCCGCAGGTGCATGGGCGGCACCACGTACTGCTGCTGCGCATGGGCCTGGGCCGTGCCCAGCACCGCGGGCAGCGGCTCGATGTCCAGCACCTGGCGGGCCAGGGCCGCGGCGCGTCGCGCGGCGTCGCGCGTGCTGGCGATCACGGCAAACACCGGCTGGCCGACATGGCGCACCTCGCCGTCCAGGCCGCCATCGGGCCGGCGCTGCAGCGTGGCCAGCACCGGGTCGTCGTGCACGATGGGGCCGCAGTCGTTGACGCCGGGGATGTCGAGTGCGGTGAACACCGCCACCACGCCGGGCTGGGCGCGCAGCCGCTCCAGGTCCAGGGCCCGGATGCGGCCATGGGCCACAGGCGACAGGCCGAGGGCCGCATGCAGGCAGCCGGCGGGCTCAGGCAGGTCGTCGGTGTAGGGCGCGGCGCCGGCCACATGCAGATGGGCCGATTCATGCGGCCGGCCCTGGCCGACCAGGGGCTGGCTCAGGGCATGTTCGGGCAGTTCCACCGGACGGTTCATGGGGCGCTCCACACGGTGGTGGCGGTGGCCGGCAGCGCATGGCCGGGACGGGTTTCCAGCCACAGCCGCCACAGCAGGTTGGCGGCGGCGCGGCGGCGGTAGCCGGCGCTGGCGCGCAGGTCGCTCAGCGGCTGGAAGTCGCTGTCCAGCGCGGCCATGGCACTGCGCACCGTGGCTTCGCTCCAGGCCTGGCCGCGCAGCGCGGCCTCGGCGCCGACGGCCCGGGCCACGGTGGCGGCCAGGCCGCCAAAGGCCAGGCGCAGGTCGGCCACCCGCTCGCCATCGAGCTTCAGCCACAGGCCGCAGGCCAGGCCGGAGATGTCGCAGTCGAAGCGCTTGCTGAGCTTCCAGGCGCGCAGGACTTCATCCGGCCCGGGCAGCGGCACCTCGATGGCCTGCAACAGCTCGCCGGGCGCCAGCGCGTTTTTCATGTAGCCCAGGTAGAAGCGGTCCAGCGGCACGCGGCGCGTGGCAGCGCCGCGGCGCAGCAGCAGCGTGGCGCCGAGTGCCATCAGCACCGGCGCGCTGTCGCCGATGGGCGAGCCATTGGCCACGTTGCCGCCCATGGTGCCGGCCTCGCGCACCGGGCGCGAGGCAAAGCGCCGGCCCATCTCGGTGGTTTCGGGCCAGTGCCGCGCCAGCGCCTCCCAGGCAGCCTGCAGCGAGGCACCGGCGCCGATGCTGAGCACGCCGTCGTTGACGGTGATGGCCTGCAGCTCGGCCACCTCGCCGAGGTGGATGATCTCGCCCAGCTCGCGGAACTGCTTGTTGACCCACAGGCCGATGTCGGTGCAGCCGGCCAGCAGCCGCGCCTGCGGCCGGGCCTCGTACAAGGCGGCCAGGTCGTCCAGCCTGCGCGGGGCGTGGAAGGGCGGGTCCGCCTCCAGCCGCAGCGGTGGATCCTGGGCCAGCGTGCGCAGCTGGGCAGCCAGCCCGGCCGTGGCCAGGCGCGGCAGAGCGGCCAGGCGCTCGGGCGTGCCCAGGGCCTGCAGGCCGGCATCGAGGATGGGCCGGTAGCCGGTGCAGCGGCACAGATTGCCCGACAGGTCGTCGGCGATCTGCGCCCGGTCGGGCACGCTGCCGGCGGCGGCATGCCGCTCGCCGCAGCCAGTCAGCGACATCACGAAGCCCGGCGTGCAGAAGCCGCACTGCGAGCCATGGCAATCGACCAGGGCCTGCTGCACCGGGTGGTGGCCGCCCAGGTCTTCCACCGTCAGCAAGGCCTTGCCGTCCAGCGTGGGCACAAACTGGATGCAGCTGTTGACCGGCTTGAACTGCAGCTGGCCCTGCGCGTCCAGCGCGCCCAGCAGCACGGTGCAGGCGCCGCAATCGCCCTCGTTGCAGCCTTCCTTGGTGCCGGTGCAGCGCTGCTGCTCGCGCAGCCAGGCCAGCACCGACAGCGTGCTCGGCAGGCCTTGCAGCTGCTGCACCTGGCCGCGGTGCACAAAGCGGATCGGGCGGGGGGCGGGCAGGTCGGGCGCGGGGCCTGGCCCGGGGGTTGCATCGTCGGCGGTCATGCGCGGGAAATGGGGTGCGGCAGAAGCAGGTCCGCTTCACGATAGCACTTACCATTCCCGCCCACCTTCCTGACAACTTGGTCAGTTTCCCGATCCCCCGTCGCCCCATCGATGCACCCCACCGCGATCCGCGCCGACCTGCTGGACTTCTCCGCCGATCCGGGGCTGGATGCGCCGGACAGCCCGGCCGTGCGCTGGCGGCCCGACCACTGGCTGCTGATCGACGCCCAGGGCCGCATCGCCGATGTGCGCCCCGCCGGCCAGGGCCAGGACCCCGGCGACGACTGGCTGAAGATCGATCACCGCGGCCGCCTGCTGCTGCCCGGCTTCATCGACAGCCATGTGCATGCGCCCCAGCTGGACGTGATCGGCTCCTGGGGCACCGAGCTGCTGGACTGGCTGAACACCTACACCTTTCCAGCCGAGTCGGCCTATGCCGATGCGGCACTGGCCCAGGCCGGGGCCGAGCGCTTTCTCGATGCGCTGCTGGCCCATGGCACCACCGCGGCCGTGGCCTTTGCCACCGTGCACCGGGTCAGTGCCGAGGCGCTGCTGGCCGGTGCACAACAGCGTGGCATGCGCCTGATCACCGGCAAGGTGCTGATGGACCGCCATGCGCCCGACAGCCTGCGCGACGACGTGGCCAGCGCCGAGGCCGACTGCGAGGCCCTGATCGCGCGCTGGCATGGCCAGGGCCGCCTGGCCTATGCGCTGACGCCACGTTTTGCCGCCACCAGCAGCGACGCGCAGCTGGCGCTGTGCGGCCGGCTGCTGGCCCGCCACCCCGGCCTCTACCTGCAGACCCATGTGGCCGAGAACCGCGCCGAGGTGGCCTGGGTGGCCGAGCTGTTTCCACAGGCGCGCAGCTATCTGGATGTGTATGCCGGCCACGGCCTGCTGAACGAGCGCGCGGTGCTGGCCCATGGCATCTGGCTGGACGATGCCGACCGCGCCCGCCTGGCCGAGGCCGGCGCGCAGATCGCGTTCTGCCCATCGAGCAATCTGTTCCTGGGCAGCGGCCTGTTCGGCTGGGCCCAGGCGCGGGCGGCCGGCGTGGCCGTCAGCCTGGCCTCGGACGTGGGCGGCGGCACCTCGCTGTGCCAGCTGCGCACCCTGGCCGATGGCTACAAGGTGCAGGCCCTGGCCGGCCAGCGCATCACCGCCTGGGCCCTGCTGCATGGCGCCACCCGCGGCGCGGCCCAGGCGCTGCGCCTGGGCGACGAGATCGGCACGCTGGCGCCCGGCGCGATGGCCGATGTCTGCGTCTGGGACTGGGCCGTGGGCCCGGTGGCCCAGCGCCGCGATGCGCTGGCGGGCCTGCCGGCCCGGCCCTTGCATGAACGGGTGTTCGCCTGGCTGACGCTGGGCGACGAGCGCAACCTGGTCCAGGCCTGGGTTGCGGGAAGCTCCCGCTACCGACGCGACGCCGCCCAGCCCTAACATCCATGCAATGACAGCTTCCGCTTCGGCCACGCCTGGCAGTCTCAGGCTCGAACTGCGCGGCATCAGCAAGCAGTACCCGGCGGTCAAGGCCAACGACCGCGTGGACCTGCGCGTGGCGCCCGGCCAGATCCATGCGGTGCTGGGCGAAAACGGCGCCGGCAAGTCCACGCTGATGAAGATCATCTACGGCGCGGTGCGGCCCGACGAGGGCCAGCTGCTGTGGAACGGCCAGCCGGTGCAGATCGCCAACCCGCAGGCGGCGCGGGCCCTGGGCATCGCGATGGTGTTCCAGCACTTCTCGCTGTTCGATACGCTGACCGCGGCCGAGAACGTCTGGCTGGGCCTGGACAAGGCCTTGCCGCTGGCCGAGGTGGCTGAGCGCATCCGCCGCGTCTCGCGCGACTACCGGCTGGAGGTCGATCCGCTGCGGCCGGTGCACACGCTCAGCGTCGGCGAGCGCCAGCGCGTGGAGATCGTGCGCGCCCTGCTCACCGAGCCGCGGCTGCTGATCCTGGACGAGCCGACCTCGGTGCTCACGCCGCAGGCGGTGCAAAGCCTGTTTCTCACGCTGCGCCAGCTGGCCGACGAGGGCTGCGCCATCCTCTACATCAGCCACAAGCTCGACGAGATCCGCGCGCTGTGCCACCACTGCACGGTGCTGCGCGGCGGGCGTGTCACCGGCGAGGTCGATCCGCGCAGCCAGAGCAATGCCGATTTGTCGCGGCTGATGATCGGCGCCGAGCCGCCGCCACTGCAGCACCGGGCCAGCACGCCCGGCGACACGGTGCTCAGCGTGCAGGGCCTGTCGCTGCCGCAGCGCGACCCCTTCGGCACCACGCTGGACGGCATCGGCTTCGAGCTGCGTGCCGGCGAGATCCTGGGCATCGCCGGCGTCTCGGGCAATGGCCAGCAAGAGCTGCTGCAGGCGCTGTCGGGCGAGGATGTGCGCGCGCCAGCCGGCAGCCTGCGCTTGTTCGGCCGCGACATCGCCCGCGCCGGCCCGCGCCAGCGCCGCGCCCTGGGCCTGCACTTCGTGCCCGAGGAGCGCCTGGGCCGCGGCGCCGTGCCGGCCATGAGCCTGGCGCAGAACACCTTGCTCACGCGCACCGAGGCCGTGGGGCCGGGCGGCTGGATCGCCACCGGCCGCGTGCGTGCGCTGGCCGCCGACCTGATCGCGCGCTACAAGGTCAAGGCCGGCGGGCCGGATGCGCCGGCGCGCAGCCTGTCGGGTGGCAACCTGCAGAAGTTCATCGTCGGCCGCGAGATCGATGCCCGGCCCAGGCTGCTGATCGTGGCCCAGCCCACCTGGGGCGTGGACGTGGGCGCGGCGGCGCAGATCCGCCAGGCGCTGATTGCGCTGCGCGACGCCGGCTGCGCGCTGCTGGTGGTCAGCGAAGAACTCGACGAGCTGTTCGAGCTGAGCGACCGGCTGCAGGTCATCGCCCGCGGCCGGCTCTCGCCCAGCGTGCCGGTGGCCCAGGCCACGGTGGAGCAGATCGGCAGCTGGATGAGCGGGCTGTGGGACGGGCCGGCCGAGACCTGCGAGGCCAGCGCATGATCAAGCTCGAACCCCGGGCCCAGGCCTCGGCGCTGATGTCGCTGGCCTCGCCGCTGCTGGCCCTGGCCATCACCGTGGCCATCGGCGTGGGCCTGTTCCTGCTGCTGGGCAAGAACCCGCTGCAGGGCCTGCAGGTGTTCTTCGTCGAACCGATCAAGAGCGGCTATGCCTGGAGCGAGATCGCCATCAAGGCCACGCCGCTGGCGCTGATCGCGCTGGGCCTGTCGATCTGCTACCGCAGCAATGTCTGGAACATCGGTGCCGAGGGCCAGTTCATCCTCGGCGCGGTGGCCGCCGGCGGCGTGGCCATGCAGGCCGGGCCCGAGACCTCGCGCGCCGTCGTCGTGCTGATCCTCGCCGCCGGCGTGGCCGGTGGCATGGCCTGGGCGGCGATCACGGCGCTGCTGCGCGACCGCTTCAATGCCAGCGAGATCCTGGTCAGCCTGATGCTGGTGTATGTGGCCGAGCTGCTGCTGTCCTGGCTGGTCTACGGCCCCTGGAAAGACCCCAAGGGCTACAACTTTCCGCAGACCATCACGTTTGCCGCCGTCACCAAGATCCCGCGCCTGGTCGACGGCTTTCGCGCCCACATCGGCGTGTTGATCGCCGCCGCCGGTGCGCTGGGCGTGTGGCTGCTGCTGGCGCGCAGCCATGCCGGCTTCCAGCTGCAGGTGGGCGGCATGGCGCCGGCCGCTGCGCGCTACGCCGGCTTTTCCAGCCGCGGTGCGCTGTGGGGCGCGCTGCTGCTGTCGGGCGGCCTGGCCGGTCTGGCCGGCGCGCTGGAGGCCGCCGGCCCGCTGGGCCAGCTGACGCCCTATGTGCCGGCCGGCTACGGATTCGCCGCCATCATCGTGGCCTTTGTCGGCCGCCTGCATCCGCTGGGCGTGATCTTCGCGGCGGTGCTGATGAGCATGTTCTACATCGGCGGCGAGCTGGCGCAAAGCCGCATGGGCCTGCCCAAGAGCATCACCGGCGTGTTCCAGGGCCTGCTGCTGTTTGCGCTGCTGGCCTGCGACACGCTGATCCATTTCCGTCTGCGCTTCGGTGCCCCGCGCGCCGCGGCCAAGGCCTGAGTCCCATGGATGCCATTGCCCTGCTCATCGCCGCGACGCTGAACGCCGGCACCGTGCTGGCCATCGCCGGCCTGGGCCTCTTGATCAACGAGCGGGCCGGCATCGTCAACCTCGGCGCCGAGGGCCTGATGCTGGTGGCCGCCATCGCCGGCTTTGCCACCGCCGTGGGCAGCGGCAGCGCCACGCTGGCCTTTGCCGCCGGCATGGGCGCCGGCGCCGCGCTGGCCCTGGTGTTCGGCTGGCTGGTGATCTGGCTCAATACCAACCAGTACGCCACCGGCCTGGCGCTGAGCCTGTTCGGCACCGGCTTCTCGGCCTTCGTGGGCCAGCGCTTCACGCAGGAGAAGCTGGCGGCCCTGCCCAAGTTCGACCTCCCGCTGCTGGCCGATCTGCCCTTCGTCGGGCCGGCGCTGTTTCGCCACCATCCGCTGGTGTATCTGACCATCGCCGGCACCGTGGCCCTGGCCTGGTGGCTGCAGAAGTCGCGCGCCGGCCTGGTGCTGCGCGCGGTGGGCGAGTCGCCCGAATCCGCCCATGCGCTGGGTTATGCGGTGCGACGCATCCGCCTGGCCGCGGTGGTGGCCGGCGGTGCGCTGTGCGGCCTGGCAGGCGCCTATGTGTCCACCGTCTACACGCCGCTGTGGGTGGAGGGCATGATCGCCGGCAAGGGCTGGATCGCGCTGGCCCTGACCACCTTTGCCACCTGGCGGCCGGTGCGCGTGCTGCTGGGCGCCTGGTTGTTCGGCGGCGTGACCATGCTGCAGTTCCACCTGCAGGGCGAGGGCGTGCAGATCGCCAGCCAGTTCCTCAGCATGCTGCCCTACCTGGCCACCATCGTGGTGCTGGCGCTGATCTCGCGCAACCCCACCTGGATCCGCATCAACATGCCCGCGTCGCTGGGCAAAGCCTTCCATCCCGGGGCCTGAGCCGGCCCCCATTTTCCAAGTCCGACAGGAGAGAACCCCGCATGACCGCCATCACCAAACGCTCGCTGCTGGCCCTGGGCGCCGTGGCCGCCGCCGCTGCCCTGGTGGGCTGCGGCAAGAAGGAGGAGGCCGCACCGGCCGCCGCCGCCAGCGCGCCGGCCCCGGCCGCATCCAAGCCCGAGCCGCTGAAGATCGCCTTCGCCTACGTCGGCCCGGTGGGCGACGGCGGCTGGACCTTTGCGCACGACAACGGCCGCAAGGCGCTGGAGAAGGAATTCGGCGACAAGATCGTCACCAGCTTCGTCGAGAAGGTGCCCGAGGCCGCCGACGCCGAGCGTGTGTTCCGCGACATGATCGGCCAGGGCAACAAGCTGATCTTCGGCACCACCTTCGGCTACATGGAGCCCATGCTCAAGGTTGCGGCCGACAGCAAGGACGTGAAGTTCGAGCATGCCACCGGCTACAAGACCGCCGACAACATGCGCACCTACGACAGCCGCACCTACGAGGGCGCCTACCTGGCCGGCGTGGTGGCCGGTGCTATGACCAAGAGCAATGTGCTGGGCGTGGTCGGCTCGATCCCCATCCCCGAGGTGATCCGCAACATCAACAGCTTCACGCTGGGCGCGCAGAGCGTGAACCCGAAGATCAAGACCAAGGTGGTCTGGGTCAACGAGTGGTTCAACCCGCCCAAGGAGACCGAGGCCGCCACCGCGCTGATCAACGGCGGTGCCGACGTGCTGATGCAGAACACCGACTCGGCCGCGGTGCTGAAGACCGCCGAAGAAAAGGGCAAGCGCGCCTTTGGCTGGGATTCGGACATGACCGCCTACGGCCCCAAGGCCCACCTGGGCTCGGCCGTCATCAACTGGGGTCCGTACTACATCAAGGCGACCAAGGACGCGCTGGAGGGCAAGTGGGCCACGGGCCAGAGCTGGTGGGGCGTCAAGGAAGGCGCGATCGACTTCGTCAGCGTGGCCGAGGACGTGCCGGCCGACATCAAGAAGAAGGTCGAGGACATCAAGGCGGGCCTGAAAGACGGCAGCTTCGTGATCTGGAAGGGCCCGATCAGCGACAACACCGGCAAGGTCCAGGTCGAGAAGGACAAGGCCGCCGACGACGCCTTCCTGGGCGGCATCAAGTTCTACGTCAAGGGCGTGGAAGGCAAGGTGCCGGGCGAGGGCAAGTGAGCCCGGGTCTCGGCGGCCGCCAACCTGGCGCCTACCGCCGGCCCCAGGTCTGCGTGCTCGGCAGCGCCGAGCCCGGTTCGCCCGCCTACCAGCTGGCCGGCGCGGCCGGCGAGCTGCTGGCGCGGCTGGGCATCACCGTGGTCAGCGGCTGCGGCAGCCCGGCCACGCGGGTGGCGGCCGAGCGTGCGCTGGCCGCCGGCGGCCTGGTGCTGAGCATCGTGCCGCCCGACCAGATGCCGGCCGCCGACTGGCCGGCCACGGTGGTGCTGCCCTGCGGCATGGGCGATGCGCGCAACCTGCTGATGGCCCTGGCCGGCGATGCCTGCCTGGTCATCGGCGGGCGCGCCGGCACCATTTCCGAGGTCTGCCTGGCCTGGCTGCACCACCGGCCGCTGCTGCCCCTGGTGGGCTGCGGCGGCTGGTCGGAGCAGCTGCCGCACAACCCGCCCGACGAGCGCGGCAACTCGCCCATCCTGCCCTGGGACGGCCTGGCGGCGCTGGAGGCGCAGCTGCGCGGCCTGGGCCTGGTGCACCTGCCGGCCCCGGCGCCGGGCTGAGCCGGCGCCCCACTTGCTTGACCGTCGGACCCCCGCATACTGCAGGGGTCCGATGCAGATCCCCCAAGGCCCGCCATGACCCAGACCGCCCCGACTGCCCAGACCGCCGCCATCGACTTCGCAGCCATCCCCCGCGAGCGCCTGCCGGCCCTGCTGCGCACCGCGCCCAAGGCCGAGCTGCACATCCACATCGAAGGCTCGCTGGAGCCCGAGCTGATCTTCCGCCTGGCCCAGCGCAACGGTGTGGCCCTGGCCTACCCCAGCGTCGAGGCGCTGCGGGCGGCCTATGCCTTCACCGACCTGCAGAGCTTTCTGGACATCTACTACGCCGGCGCCAGCGTGCTGCTGAAGGAGCAGGACTTCTTCGACATGGCCTGGGCCTATTTCGAGCGTGCCGCGGCCGACAACGTGCAGCATGCCGAGCTGTTCTTCGATCCGCAGACCCACACCGAGCGCGGCGTGGACATCGGCACCGTCATCCGCGGCCTGCACCATGCCTGCCAGCGTGCGCACCAGGAGCTGGGCGTGTCGGCCAGCCTGATCCTGTGCTTTCTGCGCCACCTCAGCGAGGCCGATGCGCTGGCCACGCTGGAGGCCGCGCTGCCCTACCGCCGGCACTTCATCGGCGTGGGTCTGGATTCCAGCGAGCGCGGCCATCCGCCCGAGAAGTTCGCCCGCGTTTTTGCCCGCGCCCGCGAGCTGGGCCTGCATGTGGTGGCCCATGCCGGCGAAGAAGGCCCGCCGGCCTACATCGAGAGCGCACTGGACGTGCTGCAGGTCGAGCGCATCGACCATGGCGTGCGCGCGGTCGAGAGCCCGGCCCTGGTGGCGCGGCTGGCCGCCAGCCAGATGCCGCTGACGGTGTGCCCGCTGTCCAACATCAAGCTCTGCGTGTTCCGCCACATGGCCTACCACCCGATGCCGGCGCTGCTGCAGCTGGGGCTGAAGGCCACCGTCAACAGCGACGACCCGGCCTATTTCGGCGGCTACCTCAACGACAACTTCATCGCGCTGTTCGAGGCCCTGCCGCTGCTGGGTGCGCGCGAAGCCTATGCGCTGCTGCGCAACAGTTTCGAGGCCAGCTTCGCCGCGCCGGCGGCCAAGGGCGGCTGGATCGCGGCGCTGGATGCGGCCTTCCGCGCGGCGGCGGCGCCGGCGGCCTGAAGCGCGGCCCCGGTTCAAGTCCGGCCCGCCCCGGCCGATATCCGGGGCATTGTTCATGCGGGCCACGCCGTGGCTGTATTCGGGTCCCGCCAGTCTTGACCTGGGGTGTCCCGATGAAGCTCGTCAACCGCCTGACGGCGATAGGCGCCGGCGGCCTGCTGGCCGTGGCCCTGGCCGGGGGTGCCGGCCTGGCGCTGATGCAATCCGCCGTGCACGGCTACCGCGCCGACGTGGCCCGTGCCAATGCCCAGGCCATCGACCTGGGCCGGCTGCGCTCGCTGTACCAGACCCAGGTGCAGGAGTGGAAGAACAGCCTGCTGCGTGGCAGCGAGGCCAAGGCGCTGGACAAGCACTGGCGGTCCTTCGAGAAGCATGAGCACGAGGTGGCCGACGGCGGCCGCCGCCTGGCCCGGGCCCTGCCCGAGGGCCTGGCGCGCCAGCGCCTGCAGGCCTTCGTCAGTGCCCATGCCGAGATGGGCCGGGGCTACCGCGCCGGCCTGGACAAGTTCAGGCACGCGGGCTTTGCGCCGGCCGCCGGCGATGCCGCGGTGCAGGGCCTGGACCGCGCGCCCAACCAGCTGCTGGCCGAGGCCATCACCCAGCTCGAGCGCGATGCCGCCGCCGCGGCGGCCACCGCCGATGCCACGGCCAGCCGCGCCCTGGGCCTGGCCCTGGCGCTGATGCTGGGCCTGACCCTGGCCGGCGGCGCGCTGACCGCGCTGGCCCTGCGCCGCGCCATGCGCCGTCTCGATCACACCGTGGCGGCGATGTCCCGCGTGGCCGAGGGCGACCTGAGCCAGCCGGTGCCGGTGGCCGGCAGCGACGAGCTGACCCAGCTGGCCCGGGGCCTGGCCGCCATGCAGCAGTCGCTGTCGCGCCTGGTGGCCGAGGTGCGGCGCAATGCCGAGAGCGTGGCCAGCGCCAGCACCCAGATCGCCCAGGGCAACCTGGACCTGAGCACGCGCACCGAGCAGCAGTCCGGCGCCTTGCAGCAGGCGGCCTCGACGATGGAGGAACTGGGCACGACGGTGCGCCACAACGCCGACCGCAGCCAGGATGCCGAGGGCCGCGCCCGTGCCGCGGCCGAGGTGGCCGAACGGGGTGGCGCGGCGGTGCGCGACGTGGTGCAGACCATGGAGGGCATCCACCAGTCCTCACAGCGCATCGAGCACATCATCGGCACCATCGACGGCATTGCCTTCCAGACCAACATCCTGGCGCTGAATGCGGCGGTGGAGGCCGCGCGCGCCGGCGAGCAGGGCCGCGGCTTTGCCGTGGTGGCCGGCGAGGTGCGCAGCCTGGCCCAGCGCAGCGCCACCGCGGCGCGCGAGATCAAGGGCCTGATCGCCGCCAGCAGCGGCCAGGTGCAGGCCGGCAGCCAGCGTGCCGACCAGGCCGGCCGCACCCTCCACGAGGTGGTGGAGGCGGTGCGCCAGGTCAGCGCCATCGTCGCCGGCATCGCCAGCGCCAACCAGCAGCAGAGCGCCGGCGTGACGCAGATGGGCGAGGTGGT
>JAGOPK010000027.1 GCA_017992055.1 Burkholderiaceae bacterium | reverse complement strand
TTGGTGGCCTGGGGCGGAATCGAACCACCGACACGCGGATTTTCAATCCGCTGCTCTACCAACTGAGCTACCAGGCCGAGCCCAAGAGTATAGCGCGATTTTCAGACTCCGCCGCGTTTGTTGCGACTCAGGTCCACGCCGAGCTGCTTGAGCTTGCGGTACAGGTGGGTGCGCTCCAGGCCGGTCTTCTCGGCCACGCGGGTCATCGAGCCGTTTTCCTTGGCCAGGTGGAACTCGAAATAACTCTTCTCGAACGCGTCCCGCGCCTCACGCAGCGGACGATCCAGGTCGAAGCTCTGCTCGGCGCGCGGGCCGCTGGGTTCGTCACCCAGCGCCGGGGCCAGGCCGTTGATGCCGGCCAGGCCCGCGCCGCCGCCCAGGCCGGTGGCCGCCGAGGCCGGGCCGCCCTGGGCCAGCGGGCCGCCGGCCGGGCCGGCCAGGCCGGACAGGCCCTCGGCGCCCAGCAGCGACTCGCGCAGGCCGGCCAGGGTCGACGGCGCCGTCCCCGGGCCGCTGCCGGCACTGCGCTGGGCCGGCCGCACCAGGGCCTGCTCCACCGCGCGCAGCAGCTTCTGCAGCGTGATCGGCTTTTCGAGGAAGGCGGTGGCACCGTACTTGGTGGCCTCGACCGCGGTGTCGATGGTGCCGTGGCCGCTCATCATGATCACCGGCATGGTGAGCATGGCATTGGCGCCCCATTCCTTGAGCAGCGAGATGCCGTCCACATCGGGCATCCAGATGTCCAGCAGCACCAGGTCGGGCCGCACGCGCTCGCGCGCCGCGCGGGCTTCGGCGGCGCTTTCGGCCAGCTCGACCGTGTGGCCTTCGTCGGACAGGATTTCGGACAGCAGGCCGCGGATGCCCAGCTCGTCGTCAACTACAAGAATCGTGGCCATGCGTGCTCACAGCCCGGGGCGCTCGGCAGAGGCCGCGCCAGGGGCAGGGTTCGGGGTCCGGGCGTCGGCCGGCATCGGGGTGGCGATTGCTGCTGGAATTGCCGGGGCAAAGCGAGAAAATGATAACGAAACTTGCGCGCCGCTCCGGGCTTGTCCGCTGTTGCCGGCCTCCAGCTCCCCAGCCTGGGTGTCGCCGGCGTCGGCCGCAGCCTCGCGCTCGCGCTCTTGTTCGGCCTGCAGATTGGCGATGCGCACGCGCGCGCCATGCTCGTCGGCGATCTTCTTGACCACCGCCAGGCCCAGGCCCGTGCCCTTGGTCTTGGTCGTGACATAGGGTTCGAAGGCGCGCTTGAGCACCTTGTCGGGAAAGCCGGCGCCGTTGTCGGCCACGCGCAGCCGCACCGAGCGCAGCGTGCCGTCGTCGGCCCGCGCCGCCTCGGTGCTGACCGTGACCTGGCCGTCGGGCCGCTCGGCCACCGCGTCCAGCGCGTTCTGCACCAGGTTGTGGATGACCTGGCGCAGCTGGCTGGCGTCGCCTTCGATCATCGGCAGGTCGTCGGCCAGGCGGGCCACCAGGCGGCCCTGCTCCTGGGCCGCGGCATACAGGCCCAGCACCTCGCGCACCAGCGGGTTCAGCGCCAGCGGCGCCAGCTTGGCCGCCGGCAGGCGGGCATAGTCGCGGAACTCGTCGACCAGCTTCTTCATCGCCTGCACCTGGGCCACGATGGTGGCCACGGCGCGGCTGAGCATGGCGCGGTCGGGCTCGGCCAGGTGGCTGGCCAGCTTGTGCTCCAGGCGCTCGGCCGACAGCTGGATCGGCGTCAGCGGGTTCTTGATCTCGTGCGCCAGGCGGCGGGCCACCTCGGCCCAGGCCACCGAGCGCTGGGCCGACACCACCTCGGTGATGTCGTCGAAGACCAGCAGGCGCTGCTCGCCGGGCAGGGTGGCGCCACGCACCAGCAGGTTCAGCGCATCGCCGCCGGGGCCGGCCAGGCCGGCGGAGCCGCCGGGGTTGGGCGCCAGCGGCAGCTCGAAGGCGTCCTGCCAGTGGTCGCGCTCGCCGGCCTCGGGACTGGTGCGGTGCAGCTCGCTGCGCTGCCACACGCCGGCGGCAAAGTCGCCGAGCGCCGGCACCTCGTCCAGCCGCTTGCCGCGCCAGGCGCTGAGCGGCTGGCGCAGGATGCGCGTGGCGCCGGGGTTGACGGTGTCGATGCGGCCCTCGCGGTCGAGCACGATGACGCCGGCGCTCAAGCTGTCGAGGATGGTCTGCAGCCGCGTGCGCGCGCGCTCCAGCTGGCCCACGCCGCGCTGCACCTGGGCGCGGGCATCGGCCAGCTGCTCGGTCATCTGCGCAAAGGACCGGGTCAGGCCGCCCAGCTCGTCGCGCGAGGCGAACACCGGCTTGGGCGTCAGGTCGCCATCGGCCACCTGGCGCACGCCGTCGGCCACCAGCAGCAGCGGGCGCACGATCTGGTTGCCCAGCATCACCGCCAGCAGCAGGGCGCCGAAGACGCTGAGCACCAGGGCCAGGGTCAGCGTGCCCAGCACCATGCGGCGCAGGCTGTCGCGCGTCAGCGCCCGCTGCTGGTAGTCGCTGTAGGCGGCCTGCACCGCCAGCGCCTGGGCCACCAGCGATTCGGGCAGCGGCTGCACCAGCATCAGAAAGCGCTCTTCGGTGCCGGTGGCCAGCGCGATGTCGGGATTGGGCACCAGGGCCAGCGCACGCACGCGGGCGCTGGGCCGGCGGCCGGCGCGCGGCTCGTCGTCCAGGCCTTCCAGCACGGCCACGCTGCGCTGGCTGCGCGCCTGGCGCAGCAGATTGGGCGAGGGCCGCTCGGGCACCAGGGCCAGGCTGCTGCTGCCGGCACTGGCCAGCACCTGGCCATTGGGGCCCAGCAGCATGGCATCGGCCACCGCGGCCTGGGCGCGGGCGCGCTCCACCGCCAGCGGGCCCAGGGCCGGGCGGCTGTCGGCCAGGCGCTCGGCGCCGGCCTGGGCCTTGGCGCGCAGATCGGCCAGGGCCGCATCCAGCGTGCCGCGGCCCAGGGCCAGGCCGGCATCCAGCGCGCCGGCCACCTGGGCGTCGAACCAGGTGTCGATGCTGCGCGCGACGAACTGGTACGAGACGCCGTAGATCAGCGCGCCCGGCAGCACCGCCACCAGCGCAAAAATGCCGGCCAGCTTGGCCAGCAGCCGGCTGCCGAACTTGCCGCGGCGCAGCCGGCGCAGCAGCTGGGCCAGGGCCAGCAGGATCACCAGGCCCAGCAGGCCGGCGACGCCGACGTTGACCCAGAACAGCCAGACGAAATGCCGCTCGGCGACCAGGCCGGTGCTGGCCAGCGACAACACGAAAGCCAGAACCAGGGCCACGCCCAGCACCGCGACGGCCGATACCAGCAGCGCCCAGCGCAGGCTTTTGCTCATGCGGCGATGGCCGTCAGTCGATGCGCTGGGTGCGCTCGACGCGCAGCTTCCAGTCGTTGCCGATGTCCACCTGCATCGGCGGTGGCAGCAGGTTGTTGTCGAGCCGGAAGCTGAACTCCAGGTAATGGCGCTCGCCGGCCTCCAGCTTGTCGGCCTCCAGCAGCTTCCAGCCGCTGACACGCGACAGCGGCGCCAGCGCCTCGGACAGCGTGGCATAGGACTGGCTGAGCCCGCCCAGGCTGACGCGCCACTGCGCGGTCAGCGGCTGGTAGGCCACGCGCCAGGTGCGGCTGGCGCGGGCCAGGCGCTCGTCGCGCCAGTACCAGCGGTTGCGCAGCACCGTGACCTGGGCGGTGAAGTACAGCGGCACGCCGCGCTGCAGCGCTTCCTCGATGGCCGGCGTCAGGCTCAGCCGGGCCTGGTAGTCGAGCTGCAGTTCGCCGTCGCGGCGCCGGGTTTCCAGCTGGCCCAGGTCCACGCCCTGGGCCAGGGCCGACAGGCTGAGCAGCCAGCCGGCCAGCACCGCCACCCAGACCCGCACCAGCCATGGCAACCGCCGGCCCGGCGACGCGCGGTGTCGCGGGCCCGGCGGCAGCGGGGTCGGCAGGCGCGGCGGCACGGCGGGGGCAGGTTCAGGGTTTGATCAGCACGGCGTAGAAGAAACCGTCGCCGCTGACATCGAAGCCGGCGCCGGCCTGGGCGGGATTGTCCGGCAGGGGCAGCAGATGGCCCGGAGAAGCCTGGGCCAGCCGGGGCGACGAGTCGGCCTGGCGTTGCAAAAAAGCGTCGATCTGCTGCCGGCCCTCGGCGGCAAACAGCGAGCAGGTGGCATAGACCAGGCGGCCGCCCGGCGCCAGCAGCGGCCACAGCGCATCCAGCAGGCGGCGCTGCTGGGCGGCCAGCGCGGCGATGTCCTCGGGCCGGCGCAGCCAGCGCACATCGGGATGGCGGCGCACGATGCCCGAGGCGGTGCAGGGCGCATCCAGCAGGATGGCGTCGAAGGGCCGGCCGTCCCACCAGGCGCTGACCTGGCCGGCATCGGCGGCTTTCAGTTCGGCCTTGTTGCCGGTCGTGTTGCCGGCCATCAGGCCCAGGCGCTCCAGCGTCTGCCGCACCCGCGCCAGGCGCTGGGCATCGGCGTCCAGCGCCAGCAGGTCCAGATCGGGCCGGCGCTCCAGCAGGTGGGCGGTCTTGCCGCCGGGCGCGGCGCAGGCATCGAGCACATGCGCGCCGGCGCGCAGCGGCGGCAGGCCATCCAGCGCCTCCAACACCAGCGGCGCGGCACGCTGGGCCGACAGGTCCTGCACCGAGACCTCGCCCGCGGCAAAGCCCGGCAGGGCCTCCACCGGCGCCGGCCGGGCCAGCACCACGGCCTGGTCCAGCGCCGGATGGTCAACGGTGGTGGCCGGCAGGCCGGCCTCGGCCAGCCGGGCCACATAGGCCGCCGCCGTGCCGCGCCGGGCATTGACGCGCAGCGCCATCGGCGGATGGCGGTTGGCCGCCGCCAGCAGGGCCTCGGCCTGCTGCGGCCAGTCGGCGCGCACGCGCTGCACCCACCAGGCCGGATGCTGGTGCGCGGCCATCGGTTGCTGCAGGGCCTGGGCCTGCAGGGCCTGGCGCTCGCGGCCCCAGCGCCGCAGCACGGCGTTGACGAAGCCGGCCGAGCGTGGCGAGCGCTTGCGCACCGCGGCCACCGCCTGGTCGACCAGGGTGTGCTCGGCATAGGGCGGCGGGCTGCCATCGGCGGCCGGCCAGGACAGGGCCAGCGCGCTGAGCAGCAGGGCCTCGACCTCGGGCGGCGGCGTCTTCGGTGCCAGCAGCTGGCGCAGCACCAGGGCCGCGCCCAGCTGGCGCAGCACCTGGAAGGCCAGGGCCTGGGTGCCCGGGCGCAGCGCCGGCGGCGTGCGCGCCAGCGCCTCGGTCAGCGAGCGGCCGCCGCGCACCGCGGCCACGGCCTCGGCCACGGCCGCCAGCAATTGCGACAAAGCGGGGGCGGGGCTGGCGGCAGGCATGGGCGGCGAGTCTAAGGCCCCCCATCGCCGACCCCGCACGATACAAGTGCACTGCTTGCGCCCCACAATGCGCCGCAATCTGCTGGAGTCCATGATTTCCATGACGCGCACCGACGCCCCCCGCCTCTTCCGCAGCGAGCAGGAGCTGGCCGCCCTGCCCGCCTCCGAGCGCATCCGCTGGCGGCTGGTGCAGGCCGGCGGCCGCTACCATGCCAACGACAACATCTCGGCCCACATCCACGAGGGCGAGTTGGACGAGTTGAAGGCCGAGGTGCAGCGCGAGATGCACAAGGTGCTGCAGGCCCTGGTGATCGACACCGACAGCGACCACAACACCCAGGACACGGCCAAGCGCGTGGCCAAGATGTTCGTCGACGAGGTCTTCCGCGGCCGCTACCAGCCCATGCCCTCGGTGACCGAGTTCCCGAACTTCTCGCGCCTGAACGAGCTGATGATCGTCGGCCCGATCACCGTGCGCTCGGCCTGCAGCCACCACCTGTGCCCCATCCTCGGACGGGTCTGGATCGGCGTGCTGCCCAACGAGCACAGCAACCTGATCGGCCTGAGCAAGTACGCCCGCGTCTGCGACTGGGTGATGAGCCGGCCGCAGATCCAGGAAGAGGCGGTGGTGATGCTGGCCGATGCGCTGCAGGAACGGGTCAAGCCCGACGGCCTGGCCATCGTGATGGAGGCCGACCACTTCTGCATGCACTGGCGCGGCGTCAAGGATGACGACAGCGCCATGGTCAACAGCGTGATGCGCGGCGCGTTTCTCAAGGATCCCAACCTGCGGCGCGAATTCCTCTCGCTGCTGCCCAAGAAAAGCCAGGAGCGCTGAGCATGCTCGTCCGTCTGCTTTATGCCAGCCGCGCGGTGACCCCGGTCGACGACGGCACGCTGCAGGACATCCTGCGCCAGAGCAAGGCCAACAACCCGGCCCAGGGCATCACCGGCCTGCTGTGCTGCTCGGGCGGCATCTTCATCCAGGCGCTGGAAGGCGGGCGCCTGGCGGTGAATGCGCTGTACCGGCGCATTGCCGCCGATGCGCGCCACAGCGACGTGTGCCTGCTCAGCTACGAAGAGATCGCCGAGCGCCGCTTTGCCGGCTGGAGCATGGGCCAGGTGAACATGGCGCGGCTCAACCCGGCCCTGCTGCTGAAGTATTCGGCCACCGCGGCACTCGATCCGTACAGCGTGTCGGGCAAGGTCTCGCTGGCGCTGTTCGACGAGCTGGTGGCCACGGCCTCGATCATGGGCGAGCGCGGCTGAGCGCGCTCACAGCACGCCGGCGCGCTCGAAGCGGAAGAAGCGGTTCAGCAGCCGGGTCGGAAACTGCTCGATGGCCGCGTTGTAGCGGCCGGCGGCCTCGTTGAAGGCCTTGCGCGCAAACTCGGCGGCCGGGCCGGCGGCGGCCAGCGCACGCAGCTGCGGCCGCACGGCCTCGTCGTGGCGCAGCTCGGGATGGTGGTCGATCAGCGCCAGCAGCCGCGTCAGCGATGAGCCGATCAGCGCCTCGGCATGCGACAGCACGGCCGTGGGCTCCTCGCGCGTGGGCTTCCTGCGCAGCACCTCGGCCGCCGTGGCCACCTGCACCTGGGCGGCGACCAGCGCATCCAGCGTGGCGCGCTCGCCGGCCAGCTGATCGGTCACCGCCTCCAGCAGCGCGCCGATGGCCTGCTGGCGGTCCTTCAGCACCGCATCCAGCTGCTGCCAGGCCGCGGCCACCGCGCCCCGCAGCGCGACGATGCGGTTGTAGGCGCCCAGCATCCACAGCACCAGCACCGTCAGCAGGCCGATCCAGCCCCAGGGCAGGTCGGGCAGGGTAGGCAGCTCGGTCATGCGTTGTCGGCCAGCGCCCGCCACTGCGCATGGCCGGTGGCGCGCAGCGCGCAGGCCGGGCACTGGCCGCAGCCATGGCCCCAGTCGTGGCGCTGGCCACGCTGGCCCAGGTAGCAGGTGTGGGTGTGCTCGACGATCAGGTCGTTCAGGGCCGCGCCGCCCAGCCGCTCGGTCAGGGCCCAGGTCTGGGCCTTGCTGAGCCACATCAGCGGCGTCGCGATGGTCATCGGCGCATCCAGGCCCAGCGACAGCGCCACCTGCTGGGCCTTGAGGGTGTTGTCGCGGCAGTCAGGATAGCCCGAGAAATCGGTCTCGCACATGCCGCCCACCAGCACGCTGGCGCCACGCCGGTAGGCCACGGTGGCGGCGAAGGTCAGGAACAGCAGGTTGCGCCCGGGCACGAAGGTATTGGGCAGGCCGTTGGCCTGCAGCTCGATGGCCCGTTCGTCGGTGAGCGCGCAGTCGCTGATCTGGCCCAGCAGGCTCAGGTCCAGCACACGGTCCTCGCCCAGCCTGGCGCCCCAGTGCGGAAACCGCGCGGCCAGCTCGCGGCGCACCACCTGGCGGCAGTCCAGCTCGATGCGGTGGCGCTGGCCGTAGTCGAAGCCGAGGGTCTCCACATGGGCGTAGCGGTCCAGCGCCCAGGCCAGGCAGGCGGTGGAGTCCTGGCCGCCGGAGAACAAGACCAGCGCCGTGCGCGGATCGCTCAAGTGCGCACCTCGCCCTGGCCCAGCACCACCCACTTCATGCTGGTCAGGCCCTCCAGGCCCACCGGGCCGCGGGCGTGGAACTTGTCGGTGCTGATGCCGATTTCGGCGCCCAGGCCGTATTCAAAGCCATCGGCAAAACGCGTGCTGGCATTGACCATCACGCTGGACGAATCCACCTCGCGCAGAAAGCGCATCGCGTTCGGATGGTTGGTGGTCAGGATGGCGTCGGTGTGGTGGCTGCCGTAGCGGTTGATGTGGGCGATGGCCTCGTCCAGACTGTCCACCAGCTTGATGCTGATGATCTTGTCCAGGTACTCGGTGGACCAGTCCTCTTCGCTGGCCTCGACCACGCGGGCGCCGGGCACCGCGGCCAGCAGGGCCTGGCTGCGCGGGCAGCAGCGCATTTCCACACCCTTGGCCGCGAACACCGTGCCGATGCGCGGCAGAAAGGCCCCCGCCTGGGCCGCATGCACCAGCAGGCCCTCGGTGGCATTGCAGGGGCTGACCTTCTGCGTCTTGGCGTTGTCGGTGACCTTGACCGCCAGGTCCAGATCGACCTCTGCGTCCACATAGGTGTGGCAGTTGCCGTCCAGATGCTTGATCACCGGCACGCGGGCCTCGGCGCTGATGCGCTCGATCAGGCCCTTGCCGCCGCGCGGGATGATCACGTCCACCGATTCGGGCATGGCGATCAGCCGGCCCACGGCGGCACGGTCGGTGGTGGCGATCAGCTGCACGCCATCGGCCGGCAGGCCGGCCTCGACCAGGGCCGATTGCACCAGCTTCCACAGCGCCAGGTTGCTGTGCAGGGCCTCGCTGCCGCCACGCAGGATGGCCGCATTGCCGCTCTTGATGGCCAGGCTGGCGGCCTCGATGGTCACATTCGGCCGGCTCTCGTAGATCATGCCGAACACGCCCAGCGGCACGCGCATCTGGCCCACGCTGATGCCCGAGGGCCGGCGCTTGACACCGGTGATCTCGCCGATGGGGTCGGGCATGGCGGCAATCTGCTCGCAGCCTTCGGCCACGGTGGCGACGACCGCCGGCGTCAGCTTCAGCCGGTCGACCAGGGCCTCGGCCAGGCCGGCCTGGCGCGCGGCCTGCAGGTCGCGGTCGTTGTCGGCGGCCAGCGCCTCGACGCTGGCGCGCAGCCGCGTGGCCAGCGCGCGCAGCGCGGTATTCTTGGCGGCGGTGGAGGCGGCGGCCATGGCCGTGGACGCGGCGCGGGCGGCGGCGCCCACATGGGCCATGTAGGCAGGGATGTCGGTCGGCGTCATGGGCCGATTGTCGCAAAGCGGGTGCGCGGCGGGCTCAACCGATCCAGGCCAGCACCGCCAGCCACAGCGGCGCGGTCAGCACAAAGCCCAGCGTCGACAGCACGATGGCGGCGGTGGCCTCGGCTTCCTGCGAGCGGTAGCGCTGGGCAAAGATCAGCGCATTGCTGCCGCTGGGCAGGGCGGCCATCAGCGTCACCACCGCCAGCGGCAGGCCGCTCAGGCCGAACAGGCCATGGGCCGTGGCCAGCACCACCGCCGGCAGCAGCAGCAGCTTGGCCGCGGCAATGCCCAGCGCCGGGCGCAGCGCGCCGGCCACGCGGGTATAGGCCAGCGACAGGCCGATCAGCACCAGGCACACCGGCGCCACCGCCGTGCCCATCAGCTGCAGGGTCTCGTCCACCGCGCCGGGCAGGGGCCAGCCGGTCAGGTTCCAGGCCAGGCCCACCAGCACCGGCAGGGTCACCGGATGGACCACCGCATTGCGCGCCGTGGTGCGCACGGTGCGCCACAGGCTGGCGGTGGCTTCGTGCTCGGCGCGGGCGCGCGCCAGGTCCAGCTCCACCAGCACCGTCAGCAGGGTCAGCAGCACCAGCGCATGCAGGCTGACCAGGGTCACGTGGATGCCCAGGCCGGCCTCGCCGAACACCGCCGCCGCCACCGGGATGCCCACCTGCACCGAGTTGCCGAAGACCACGCCGAAGGCCCGCGCCGCCGGCTGGGCGGCACGGCGCTCGCCTTCGGCCAGGTCCTGGCCGTCCGGGCGCGGCGTGCGCCGCAGCTGCCAGCGCGCCAGGCCATAGGCGGCCAGCGTGACCAGAATCGCCGGCACGAAGAAGGCCAGCAGCGTGGTGCGCGGCAGGGCCTGCAGGTCCAGCCGCGCGGTGGTGCGCACCAGCAGCGCCGGCACGAAGATGAAAAACGCCGCATTGCCCAGCAGCCGCGCCGGATCGCTGCCGGCCGGCCCGCCGGCCTCGCCCAGCCAGCGCATGCGCCCGGCCACCCAGCCCAGGGCCACGGTGCAGACGATGGCCAACAGCTTGTGCAACACGATCAGCGACATGGCGCGCATCATGCCGTGGCCGCGCCTGCAGCCCTGCACACACCGGCATCGCCCATGGGCGTGAACCTTGCTTGACATGGCTCAAGTTGTTGTCCGCTGCACCACCACGATGCCAGCCAGTCCGCCGCCCACACCCGCTGCCGCCCATGCCGCCCAGTCCACGGCCGAGCAGGACTCGGTGCTGATCAACCTGGCCGGCCGCCAGCGCATGCTGTCGCAGCGGCTGGCGCTGCAGGCCCTGCTGCTGACCCAGGGCGATGCGCAGGCGCAGGCGCTGGCGCGCCAGGTGCTGGACGAGTTCAGCGCCGCGCACCGCCTGCTCAGCCGCGGCGGGCGCGAGCTGCCGGCGCCCAGCGGCGCGCTGCACGCGGCGTTTTTCGGCCCCGATGGCGCCGATGCGCCGGTGCAGGCCTACATCGCGCTGGGCGAGCAGCTGCTGCGCAGCCAGGGCCCGGCCCAGGCCCAGGCGCTGCGCGGGCTGCTGGACCAGGCCTCGGCCATGCTGGCCCGGCTGCACCGCGTGACCCAGGTCTGCGAGGCCCAGGCCCGTGCGCGTGCGGTGCAGGCCGAGCAGCGCCGCGGCGAGCTGCTGGGCCAGATCGGCGCCATCGCCGGCGAGGCGCGGGTGATCAGCCTGAATGCGCGCATCGTCGCCGCGCGCGCCGGCACCTCGGGCCAGGAGTTCGCCGTCATCGCCGCCCGGCTGACCCAGGTCAGCGAGCAGATCGAGCGGCTCAGCAGCCGGGCGCTGACGGGGGGTTGATGCGCTCCAGCCAGGCGGCCACGCGGGCCGCCGGCAGCGCGATGGCCAGCTGCTTGCGCCGTGCGGTGTCGCCACGCAGCAGGCTCAGATCCCGCCGCGGGCAGTCCAGCTGCTCAGCCAGCCAGGCGATCAGCTGGGCATTGGCCTTGCCGTCCACCGGCGGAGCGGCCAGGCGCACGCGCAGCGCGCCGTCGTGCCAGCCATCGGCGGCGGTGCGCCGGGCGTTGGGCACCACGCTGACGTCGAGCACGCAGCCCGGCCCGGTGGCACGCAGGCAGGACGGCAGGCTCACCGGCGGGCGGCGCCTGCGGCGCTCAGGCCGCGGCCTTCTTGGCCGCCACCTTGCGTGCGCCGCCCTTCTTGGCCGGCGCCGTGCCCCGCGGCTCGAACTCGAAGCCGACCTTGCCTTCCTTCTCGTCCCACACCAGCATGGCCTTGAACTTGCGCTTGGTGCGGTTGCTGACGAAGCCGTCCAGCAGATCGGTCTTGCCGGTGGCCAGCAGCTTGCTCACCTGCTCGTGGCCCACCGGCTGCTGCAGGATGATCTTGCCGGTCTTGAAGTCGCAGGTGACATGGGCGCCGACCGCGTGCTCGCAGACGTAGTTGCTACCGTGCTCGTAGACATGGCCCTTGCACTTGGGGCAGGCGCCCATGGACTCCTGGCCGCCGAAGTCGACCGGCTCGCCGCCGCCCTCGGCCGCGCGCTCGTCCTCGCCGAAGTCGAACTCCAGCTTCCAGTTGCCGATCTCGTCGTCGTGCACCAGCTTCAGCTCGGCGCTGAAGGGCCAGCCGGCCTTGGAGCGGAAGCCCTCCAGCGGGCCAATCTTCTTCTGCGCCAAAAAGGCCTCGACCTCGTGCAGCTCGAAGCTGCGGCCGGCCGGGATCTTGGTGATGCTGAAGCCGCAACCTTCGCTGGCGCCCTCGGCCCCGGTGCAAGTGAAGCGGCGGTAGTTCTCCTTGACCACGCCGCCGCAGTTGGGACAGGGCGCGGACAGCGTCGCGTAGTCGCCGGGGATGGTGTCGCGGTCGTATTCCTTGGCCTTGCGCACGATGCGCTCGGCGATGGCGGCAATGCCCTGCATGAACTGCTCGCGGCTCAGCCGGCCATGCTCCATCTCGGACAGCTGGTACTCCCAGTTGCCGGTCAGCTCGGGCTTGGTCAGGTCGTCCACGTCCAGGCCGCGCAGCAGGGTCATCAGCTGGAAGGCCTTGGCCGTGGGCACCAGCTCGCGACCCTCGCGCAGCATGTACTTCTCGGTGATCAGGCCTTCGATGGTGGCCGCGCGCGTGGCCGGCGTGCCCAGGCCCTTCTCGCGCATGGCCTCGCGCAGCTCTTCGTCGTCGATCAGCTTGCCCGCGCCTTCCATCGCGCTCAGCAGCGTGGCCTCGGTGTAGCGCGCCGGCGGCTTGGTGCGCAGGTGGTTGACCTGCACGTCCTCGTTGGCCACGGTCTCGTTGGGCTGCACCGGCACCAGGTGGGCGTCCTTGTCGTCGTCGGACACCGCCTCCTTGCCGTACACCGCCATCCAGCCCGGGTTGACCAGCACCTTGCCATTGGTCTGGAAGTGCTGGGTCTTGCCCGCCGCCTCGACCTGGGTGATGCGGGTGGTGACCTGGAACTCGGCCGACGGATAGAACACCGCGATGAAGCGCTTGACCACCAGGTCGTAGAGCTTGGCCTCCAGCTCGTTGAGGCTGCGCGGCGCCTGCAGCGTGGGGATGATGGCGAAGTGGTCCGACACCTTGGCGTTGTCGAACACGCGCTTGGTCGGCTTCACATAGCCCTGGTTCAGGCCCTTGCGCGCATGCAGGGCCAGCTCGCGCAGCGGGCCGGGCAGGTCCTCGTTGGCGATCATCTCGAAGGTCTGCTTGACCACCGGCACATAGTCCTCGGGCAGGGCGCGCGAGTCGGTCCGCGGATAGGTCAGCACCTTGTGCTTCTCGTACAGCGACTGGGCCAGCGACAACGTGGTCTTGGCGCTGAAGCCGAAGCGGCTGTTGGCCTCGCGCTGCAGCGTGGTCAGGTCGTAGAGCAGCGGGCTGGCCTGGGTGCTGGGCTTGCTCTCCTCGCTGACCGTGCCGGCCTGGCCGCGCACCGCGGCAGCGATGGCCTCGGCGTCGGCGGCATTCCACAGGCGGTCGGCGCGGGCTTCTGCGTCATCGCCCTTCTTGAACTTCGGGTCGAACCACTTGCCGTCGTAGCTGCCGGCGGCGGCGGCAAAGCTGGCCCGCAGCTCCCAGTAGTCGCGTGGCACATGCTTGCGGATCTTCTCCTCGCGCTCGACCACGATGGACAGCGTCGGCGTCTGCACCCGGCCCACGGTGGTGAGGAAGAAGCCGCCGTCGCGCGAGTTGAAGGCCGTCATGGCCCGCGTGCCATTGATGCCCACCAGCCAGTCGGCCTCGCTGCGGCTGCGCGCGGCGTCGGCCAGGCCCAGCATCTGCTGGTCGCTGCGCAGGCGCTCGAAGCCCTCGCGGATGGCCTGCGGCGTCATGCTCTGCAGCCACAGGCGCTGCACGGGCTTGTCGAGCTTGCCCTTGCCGCCATCGGCGTACTGCAGGATCAGGCGGAAGATCAGCTCGCCCTCGCGGCCCGCGTCGCAGGCATTCACCAGGGCCGTCACGTCCTTGCGCTTGATCAGCTTGGTCACCGCCGACAGCCGCGCCTTGGCCTTGTCGATGGGCGCCACGTCGAAGTGCGGCGGCACCACCGGCAGGTGGGCAAAGCTCCACTTGCCGCGCTTGACGTCGTATTCCTCGGGCGCCTTGATTTCCACCAGGTGGCCCACGGCCGAGGTGACGACGTACTGCTCGTTCTCGAAGTGGTCGGCGTGTTTCTCGAACTTGCCGGCCACGGGGGTCAGGGCGCGCACCAGGTCCTGGGCCACGCTGGGCTTCTCGGCAATGATCAGGGTCTTCGTCATCGGTCGGGTCAGCAGTCATCGTGGGCGGCGCAGGCCCATGCCTACAATCCGCCCGCATTCGCGCACGCACACATACGCGCGCACGCCCACAAACCCACTTTAACCAATGAGCATTGCCGTGCAAGCCGACGAAAAAGATGGGGATGCGCACCGGCCCGCCGCGCGGCATGCGGCCGAGCCCCCCCATGCGGCGGCCGAGCAGACGCGGGCGCACCCGGGCCGCCGCCTGCAGGTGCGCAGGAGCGGCGTGCATGGCAAGGGCGTGTTTGCACTGCAGGCCTTTGCCGCCGGCGAGCGGCTGATCGAGTACACCGGCGAAGTGATCAGCTGGGACGAGGCGGTGCAACGCCACCCCCACGATCCGTCGCAGCCCGACCACACCTTCTACTTCCACCTCGACGACGAGCGCGTCATCGACGGCCGCCTGCAGGGCAACTCGGCCAAGTGGATCAACCACAGCTGCGATCCCAACTGCGAGGCCGACGACTCGGGCGGCCGCGTCTTCATCCATGCGCTGCGCGACATCGCGCCGGGCGAAGAACTGTTCTTCGACTACGGCCTGGTCATCGACGAGCGCATGACCGCAGCGCTGAAGAAGCGCTTTGCCTGCCACTGCGGCACGCCGCCCTGCCGCGGCACCATGCTGGCGCTGCGCCAGCCCAAACCCGCCAAGACCGCGGCCAAGACCCGCAGCCCAAGCCAGAAGCAGCAGGCCGGCAAGAAAGCCCGCGCCCGCGCATGAGTCCCACCATGCCTTGGGCCGCCGAGGCCCTGTGGCAGGCGCTGGAGCCGCTGTGCCCGGGGCTGTCGGTCGAGGTGGTGGCCCAGACCGGATCGACCAGCACCGACCTGCTGGAGCGTGTGCGCCAGGGCCGCGACCTGCAGCCCTGCCTGCTGGTGGCCGAGCGCCAGACCGCCGGCCGCGGCCGCCAGGGCAAGGCCTGGCATGCCGAGCCCGGCGCCTCGCTGACCTTCTCGCTGTCCCTGCCCTATGCGCCGGCCGGCGCTGGCGGCTGGTCGGGCCTGTCGCTGGCCGTGGGCCTGGCGGTGGCCGAGGCCCTGGAGCCGCTGGCCAGCCTGGCGCCGCAACAGCGCCCGCGGCTGGGCCTGAAATGGCCCAACGACCTGCTGCTGGCCGGCCCTGATGCCGGTTCTGATGCCGGCCCCGACGACCTGGGCCGCAAGCTCGGCGGCATCCTGATCGAGACCGTGCCGGTGGGCAGCGGCCGCCAGCTGGTGCTGGGCATCGGCCTGAACCTTGCCACCGAGCTGGAAGCCGCGCCCGGCGCCGACCTGCCCTGGGGCCGCGCTGCCGTGCACTCGCTGCTGCCGGGCCTGGGCGCGCCCGAGCTGCTGGCCCGGCTGGCGCCGCCGCTGCTGCAGGCCCTGCGCGACTTCGAGCGCCAGGGCTTTGCGCCGCTGCAGCCGGCCTTTGCCCGCCGCGACCGCCTGCTGGGCCGCACGGTCAGCACCACGCTGGCCGAGCCGCCCGGCGGCGTGGCCGATGGCGTCGACGCCCAGGGCCTGCTGTGGCTGCGCGTGGGCGAAGGCCGGGACGCCCGGCGCCTGCCGCTGCACAGCGGCGAGGTCAGCCTGCGCCTGGCAGGAAGCACCGCATGATGAAGCCGCTGCTCGGCGCCCTGGTGGCGCTGAACCTGGGCCTGCTGGCCGCCAACCTGGGCCTGCTCGACCCCTGGCTGGGCGATGGCCAGCGCGAGCCCGGGCGCCAGGCGCGCCAGGTCAATCCCGAGCTGGTGGCGCTGCGGCCGGTGGCCGCCGCATCGGCCGCGGCCTCGGCGCTGGCCGCCTCCGGTCCGTCCGGCAGCGTGGCCGCTGCGCCGCAATGCCTGCAAAGCCTGGCGCTGGACGCCGCCGGCCAGCAGGCCGCGCAACAGGCCCTGCGTGCGGCCGGCGTGGCCGACGGCGCCTGGAGCCTGCTGCCGGCCGCGCCGCTGACGCCGCACCTGATCGTGATGGGCCCCTATGCCGAGCGCGACCAGCTCGACAAGAAGCTGGCCCAGGTGAAGCGCCGCAATGTGCCGGTCGCCGAGCTGAAGGCCGGGCCCGAGCTGCCGGCCGGCGTGCTGCCCGGCCTGGTGCTGGGCACCGAGCGGCACGAGTCCGAGGCCGCGGCCGAGGCCGCACTGGATGCGCTGAACAAGCGCGGCGTGCGCAGCGCCCGCGTGGTGGCGCTGAGCCCGGTGCCGCGCGCCCAGCTGCGCCTGCCGGCGGTGGAGGCGGCGCTGCAGGCCAGGCTGCTGGCGCTGCCGGGCGGGCTGTGGCAGGCCTGTGCGGCGGCGACGGCGCCGGCGGCCTCGGCCGCCTCCGCTGCCGTTGCGGCAGCGTCGGTGCCGCCGACCGCGGCAGCTTCAACGGCGGGTTCAGCCGCCGGTTCAGCCCCCGCTTCGGCCGCCCGCCGCTGAGCGGCCGCGCCGCAGCGCCCACACCGCCAGGGCCAGCCCGGCCAGCCAGCCGGCGCCCAGCGCGCCACCGCCGCCGCCCGAGCCGCTGCTGCTGGCCGCGGGCGCGGCCGTCACGCTGAGGCTTTGCGTCGTGGTGTGGCTGGCGCCGGCCGAGTCGGTGACGGTCAGCGACACCGTGACCGTGCCCACGCCGCTGGGGGTCAGCGTCGCCGTGGCCGCGTTGGCATTGGCCAGCGTGGCCAGCGTATTGCCAGCGGTGATGGCCCAGGCATGGCTGGCGATCGTGCGCCCGCCCGAGGCGGTGGAGCCGCTGCCGTCCAGCGTCACCGCCTGGCCCACGGTGGGCGCCGTGCTGCTGGCGGCGATGCGCGCCACCGGCGGCGGCACGGCGGCGATGACGATGCTCTGCGAGGCCGTGCTGCTGGCGCCGGCCGAGTCGGTGACCGTCAGGCGCACCGTCACATCGCCGACGCCGGTGGTCTGCAACGTGGCGCTGGCGCCGTCCACGGCACCGGCCCAGGCGGCCAGCGTGGCACCGGCGGTGATCTCCCAGCGGTAGCTGGCGATGCTGCGCCCGCCCGAGGGCGTGGCCGTGGCGCTGAGCGTGACCAGGCTGCCGACCAGCGGCGCCGTGCTCGACGGCGTGATGGCCACCGTAGGCGCCGGGATGTCGGCCAGGGCCTTGGCCACCGCCGCGCCGGCGTCCAGCAGGCCGGCGCCGCAGGTGCTGGTGGTGCAATAGCACTCCAGCTGGTCGCTGCTGGTCGGTGCGCGGCAGGCGGTGACCGTGGCATCGGTGCCACCGGTGCTGGGGAAGGTGCGCGCCGTGGCCTGCAGCGCGGTCTTGATCTTGGCCGGCGTCAGCGTGCTGTCCACCGACAGCATCAGCGCCGCGGTGCCGGCCACCAGGGGCGCGGCAAAGCTGGTGCCCAGCGAGGTGTTGTAGCTGTCGCTGTAGGTGTTGGTGGCGGCCACCGTGGTGCCGGCATTCACCGTCGTGACCAGCGGATACAGGCAGGCCGAGCCGCTGGTGACGTTGACGCAGTTGCCGGCCGGCGCGGCGATGGCCACCTGCGGCCCGATGTTGGAGTAGCCGACCTTGGTGCCGGCATGGCGCACGCCGGCCACGGCCAGCGCGCCGTTGCAGTTGGCCGGCGAGTTGACCGCATGGCCCACGTCGTTGCCGGCGGCCACGACCACGGTGACGCCGGCATTGACCAGTTCGGTGACCACCTGCTGGTACGAGCTGCCGCAGCTGCCCGATGAGCCCAGGCTCATGTTGATGACGCGCGCCGCATTCGGATTGCAGGTGGCGCTGACCGCCGAGCCGCTGCCGCAGCCGGCGACATTGGACAGGCCGGCGGCCCAGCGCATCGCCGCCTGGATGTCGTCGTCGTAGCCACCGCACTTGCCCAGCACGCGCACCGGCAGCAGCATCACATTGCGGCCCAGGCCGGCCACGCCGCGGCCGTTGTCGGTGGCGGCGCCAATCAGGCCGGCCACCTGCGTGCCATGCCAGCTGGAATCGGCCGCGCCGCAGCTGTCGCCGCTGGTGCTCCAGTCGCCGGGATCGGTGGCATCGGCCTCGCGGCCGTCGCCGTCCACCGAGTTGCTGGTGCGCGAGACGAAGTCGTAGCCCGGGTGCAGCTTGCCGGACAGATCCTCATGGTCCAGGCGCACGCCGGTGTCGAGCACGGCCACGGTGATGGACGGCGAGCCCAGCGTGAGAGACCAGGCGCCGATGGCATTGGTGGCCGAGACCAGGGTGGCATCGGGCGCGCGCAGATACCACTGGCCCGCCACCGGCATGCTGCCGGTCTGGCCGGCCGGGTACAGCGGATCGTTGGGCAGCACGGCGCTGTAGGTCTTGCGCCGCACCACCTCCACCCATTCCACATCGGGCTGGGCCGCCAGGCGCGCGGCCAGCACCGCCGAGCTGAGGCCGCGCGCGCGGATCGACTGCGTGCGCTCGCCCAGCACATGGCCGTCGGACAGCGTCAGGCCCAGGCGCTTGCCCAGGGCCGCGGCCTGGCGCGGTGCACGCGCGGCGCTGGCCGACTTCATCGCCGCGGCATCGGCGCGGTACTTGACGATGACCCGCGCCTCGCTGTCGGCGGCGCTGGCCGCCGCCACGCGCGGGGCACGCGGATGGCCGCTGTCGGCAGAAACCGTGGGGGCCAGGCCGACCAGGCAGGCCAGGGCCAGGCCCAGGCGGGAAATCACACGCATGTTCATCCTCGGTTTATGCCTTGCCACGCCCGGCGTTGGTGGCGCAAAAAACAACGTGGCCGCAATGCTATTGCGGCCACGTCAAGCAAGATTGCCGGCCGGTGTCGCCACCGTGGCCGGCCGAGGGTCAAGCCAGGGTCAGGCGATGACCTTGACCATTTCGAGCACCTTGTTGCTGTAGCCCCACTCGTTGTCGTACCAGGCCACGACCTTGACGAAGGTCTTGTCCAGCGCAATGCCGGCCTCGGCGTCGAACACGCTGGTGCAGCTCTCGCCGCGGAAATCGGTGGCCACCACCTTGTCCTCGGTGTAGCCCAGCACGCCCTGCATGGCACCGGTGCTGGCCGCCTTCATCGCATTGCAGATGTCCTCGTAGCTGGCTTCCTTGACCAGCTCCACCGTCAGGTCGACCACCGACACATCGCTGGTCGGCACGCGGAAGCTCATGCCGGTGAGCTTCTTGTTCAGCTCGGGAATCACCACGCCCACCGCCTTGGCCGCGCCGGTGCTGCTGGGGATGATGTTCTCCAGGATGCCGCGGCCGCCGC
>JAGOPK010000018.1:41682-83125 GCA_017992055.1 Burkholderiaceae bacterium | reverse complement strand
GCTCGTTGGTCACGCAGTTGTACAGCTTGACCTTCACGCCATCGATGCCGGCTTCGCCCGCATCCTGCACGCCGTCCGCGTCCTTGTCCTCGAACACCTTGTCGCCCAGCGACGCCAGCTTCACCAGCCCTGCGTCCCAGCTCAGGTCGTTCTCGCCCGACTCCAGCGTCGTCACCACCGTCAGGCCGGTGGCCGTGTCCGCATCCGAGTCGCTGCCGTCCGCGCCCTGGTCCTTGGCGCTGAACGCGTAGCCCGCGGGCTTCACGAACTCCACCTTGTAGTCACCCGGCACCAGGTCGCTGAACAGGTAGTAGCCCGTCGCGTCCGTCGTCGTCGTGGCCACCTGCGTGCCATCGGGGCGCAGCAGATTCACCGTCACGCCCGCCACGCCAGCGTTCGCACCGTCGTCCTGCTGGCCGTTGTTGTTGTTGTCCGCCCAGACGTAGTCGCCCAGGCTCGCCAGCTTGTAGAAGCCAGCGTCCACCGTCGTGTTGTTGTCGCCCGCGTTCAGCGTGTAGCAGCCCGTCACGCCGCCCACCGCATCGCTGTCGGCCGCGTCGTCACCACCCACATTCGCCGTCGTCTGCACGTAGCCGTTGGGCGTCTCGAACACCACGTGGTACGTGCCCGGCTTCAGGCCTTCGAAGTTGTACAGGCCACCACCGGCCGTGGTCGTCTCCGCCACCAGCTCGTTGGTCACGCAGTTGTACAGCTTGACCTTCACGCCATCGATGCCGGCTTCGCCCGCATCCTGCACGCCGTCCGCGTCCTTGTCCTCGAACACCTTGTCGCCCAGCGACGCCAGCTTCACCAGGCCCGCGTCCCAGCTCAGGTCGTTCTCGCCCGACTCCAGCGTCGTCACCACCGTCAGGCCGGTGGCCGTGTCCGCATCCGAGTCGCTGCCGTCCGCGCCCTGGTCCTGGCTGCTGAACGCGTAGCCCGCGGGCTTCACGAACTCCACCTTGTAGTCACCCGGCACCAGATCGCTGAACAGGTAGTAGCCCGTCGCGTCCGTCGTCGTCGTGGCCACCTGCGTGCCATCGGGGCGCAGCAGATTCACCGTCACGCCCGCCACGCCGGCGTTCGCACCGTCGTCCTGCTGGCCGTTGTTGTTGTTGTCCGCCCAGACGTAGTCGCCCAGGCTCGCCAGCTTGTAGAAGCCAGCGTCCACCGTCGTGTTGTTGTCGCCCGCGTTCAGCGTGTAGCAGCCCGTCACGCCGCCCACCGCATCGCTGTCGGCCGCGTCGTCACCACCCACATTCGCCGTCGTCTGCACGTAGCCGTTGGGCGTCTCGAACACCACGTGGTACGTGCCCGGCTTCAGGCCTTCGAAGTTGTACAGGCCACCACCGGCCGTGGTCGTCTCCGCCACCAGCTCGTTGGTCACGCAGTTGTACAGCTTGACCTTCACGCCATCGATGCCGGCTTCGCCCGCATCCTGCACGCCGTCCGCGTCCTTGTCCTCGAACACCTTGTCGCCCAGCGACGCCAGCTTCACCAGGCCCGCGTCCCAGCTCAGGTCGTTCTCGCCCGACTCCAGCACGGTGGTGACTGTCTTGCCCGTCGTCGTGTCGGCGTCCGAGTCCTTGGCGTCGTCACCGCCCTGGTCCTGGCCGGAGAAGACATAACCATCGGGCTTGACGAACTCGACCGAATAGGTCGACGGCACCAGGCCGGTGAAGTGATAGTCGCCGTTGGCGTCGGTGGTGGTGGTCGCGACCTGGTTGCCATTGGCATCGCGCAGGATCACGATGACATTGGCGACACCGGCCTCACCGGCATCCTGCACGCCGTCGTCATCGGCATCCGACCAGACGCGGTCGCCCAGCGAGGCGTACTTGTAGAAGCCGGCGTCGATGGTGCGGTTGAACTCGCCCGGGGCCAGCACGATGACGTTGGACAACAGGCCGTCGCTGTTGGAGCCCGAGCCGGCGCTGCCATCGGCCTGGCGCGGGCTGATGCCGTTGTAGGTGTTGGGCAGCGTGAACTGGACCTGGTAGGTCAGGCCCGGGGTCAGGCCCTTGAAGCTGTAGAAGCCGGTGGCGTCGGTGCTGGTGGTGGCCAGCACCTCGTTGGCGTCGGCAAAGTCGCCGTCGTTGTTCAGGTCGCGCACCAGGTTGACCTGGGCGCCGGCGATGCCCTGCTCGCCGCTGTCCTGCTTGCCGTTGGCATTGACGTCGTGCCAGACGAAATCGCCCAGCTTGGCCGCCAGGGTCTCGATGATCAGCGTCTGCGCGTGCACCTCGACGCCATTGACGATGGTGAACGGATCGAGGATGACGCCGATCTTCTGGCCGACGTCGGGCACGAAGCTCTTGTTGGCCAGCGCCTGGTTGACCAGGGTGGTGATGTCGGCTTCCTGGATGCCGGTGTCGTAGGTCAGCTCCGTGCGATAGGGGCTGCCGACCGCCTCGCCCATCAGGCGCCAGATGGCATATTGGAATTCACCGTAGGAAAACTGCGCGCCAAAGGTCAGCGTGTAGTTATTCAGCAGCCAGTTGATGGCGCCGAGATTCTGCAGATTGCCATTGGGATTCCCCAACGACGGGATTCCAGCCGAAAGAACACCGGTCTCGTAGCTGGAATAGACATAGGCCTGATAGGTGGTTCCGGGCAGGCCGCCGGACGAGATGGAAACGTTCGGATCCAGACACCAGCCGTCGTACATCGTCCCGGAAGACGGAAACAACGTGCTGGGCTGTCCGGAGACCCCATAAATGTCGAAATAGCTGGCCTCGCCAACCGGTCCCAAACTGACCACACGAATCGACACCACCGGGGCAGCCATAACTCACCTCACGAAACCAGCACCACCCGGGCAACGGGTGAAGCAGAACAAAAAACCCAAGGCCACAACGGCCTGGAGATTCGGAAGAAAAAAAGCCCCCTCGACGCCGCGAAAGCGCCGACGACGACGAAGAGGGCTGAGGGGCGCGGAATCAGGCGGAATGCACCGCCAGTTCAATGCGCCCCGGGGTTCACTTGCGCTTGCCGAAGCGCTTGACGGCCACCGCAGCGACCAGGCCCACCAGGGCCAGGGCGATGGACTGCGGCTCCGGCACGTCGCAGGGGGCGCCCGGGACGCCGCAACCGGACGAACCGCCGGTGACAGCCAGCGCGGGCAGCGACACGGCGCCGAGGATCAGGGTGGACAGGGCGGTCGAAACAATCTTCTTCATGGAACCTCCGGGGTACTGGGTGGCCTGGAAACTCGCCAAAACGACGTAGGCGCGAGTTAGTTCACACTTCTGCGCGAACCCTCAATTTTTGCAATTCCCATGCCATCGCCAGAAGCAAGCGGCACATCAATCACTTACAAACGCTGACAGTTGTGACTCGTCAAGAGGATGTAAAGCTGACCGACAGGCTTGTGGGGAGTTCGCGATTGGGACTGCCCTGCCATGCTGCCGTGGAAGCGCCCGAATGGCGCATCCGGGATCGTGAACCACGTGCTTTCGATCACGGCACGCCTTCCCCCGGCAGGGGGCCGATCGCCGCCGCCGCTGCGGCCACGACGGTGGGCGCGGGCGCCAGCCTGGCCGGGCGCGACTAGAATCAGCCCATGGCATCCTCTGACGGCACCTCTGTCGAGGCCCTGGCTGCGGCCCGGGCCGGCTGGTGCGGAGCGCATGCCGCCACACGCCGCCAGACCACGCGCGACCGAATTCCGCCCGGCGCCTGGGTGAGCCGCTGACCCCTCAACGGCCGCCTGCGCGCGACGCGCCCGCCTGGCGCGGCACCAGGCCCGGTGGCCCGCCGCCGTGCCGCGGGCTGCGTCCGGCCCCGGCACCCGCCTGCCGAACCCCGCCTCCGAACCGTCCGACCTTGCGCGCGCCCACCGCGCGCCGCCGCCATGACCGATTCCAGCACCCCCGACTACCGCAGCACGCTGAACCTGCCCGACACGCCGTTCCCGATGCGCGGCGACCTGCCCAAGCGCGAGCCGGGCTGGGTGAAGCAGTGGCAGGAAGAAGGCGTCTACAAGCAGCTGCGCGACGCGCGCTGCAATGCGCCCAAGTTCATCCTGCACGACGGCCCGCCCTATGCCAACGGCCAGATCCACATGGGCCATGCCGTCAACAAGGTGCTGAAGGACATGATCGTCAAGGCGCGGCAGCTGTCGGGCTTTGACGCGCAGTACGTGCCGGGCTGGGACTGCCACGGCCTGCCGATCGAAAACGCGATCGAGAAGAAGCATGGCCGCTCGCTCAGCCGCGACGAGATGCAGGCCAAGAGCCGCGCCTATGCCACCGAGCAGATTGCGCAGCAGATGAGCGACTTCCAGCGCCTGGGCGTGCTGGGCGATTGGCAGCATCCGTATCGCACGATGGATTTCGCCAACGAGGCCGGACAGATCCGGGCGTTCAAGCGTGTCATCGAGCGCGGGTTTGTCTACCGCGGCCTGAAACCGGTGTACTGGTGTTTCGATTGCGGCTCGTCGCTGGCCGAGTTTGAAATCGAATATGCCGACAAGAAAAGCCAGACGCTCGACGTGGCATTTCCGTGCGGCGAGCCAGACAAACTGGCGGCGGCCTTCGACCTGGCGGCCCTGTCCAAACCCGCCTTCGCGGTGATCTGGACCACCACGGCCTGGACCCTGCCGGCCAACCAGGCGCTGAATCTGAATCCGGCGCTCGAATATGCGCTGGTCGATACCGAGCGAGGCCTTCTGGTGCTGGCCGCGCAGTTGGTGGAGAAATGCCTGGGCCGTTATGGCCTGACCGGCCAGGTGCTGGCCACGGCGCTGGGCGAAAAACTCGGCGGCATCCAATTCCGCCACCCGCTGGCCGACACCGACGCCGGTTATGACCGTGCCAGCCCGGTGTATCTGGCCGATTACGCCACCGCCGACGACGGCACCGGCATCGTGCACTCGTCGCCGGCCTATGGCGTGGACGACTTCAATTCCTGCGTCGCCCACGGCCTGAAGACCGATCACATCCTGAACCCGGTGCAGGGCAACGGCAGCTATGCGCCGGATTGGCCACTGTTCGGCGGCCTGAACATCTGGAAGGCCGTGCCGCAGATCATCGACACGCTGCGCGCCGCCGGTCGCCTGCTGGCCACCGAGACCATCACGCACAGCTACCCGCATTGCTGGCGCCACAAGACGCCGGTGATCTACCGCGCCGCGGCCCAGTGGTTCGTGCGCATGGACGAGGGCGAGGGCGTGTTCACCCGGGACAAGGCGCCGCAGACGCTGCGCCAGATGGCGCTGGAGGCCATCGCCCACACCCACTTCTATCCCGAGAACGGCCAGGCCCGGCTGCGCGACATGATCGCCAACCGGCCCGACTGGTGCATCAGCCGCCAGCGCAGCTGGGGCGTGCCGCTGCCCTTCTTCCTGCACAAGGATTCGGGCGAGCTGCATCCGCGCACCATGGAGATCCTGGACCAGGCGGCCGACATCGTGCAGGCCGGCGGCATCGAGGCCTGGAGCCGCATGACGGTGGAAGAGGTGCTGGGCGCCGACGATGCGCCGCACTACACCAAGAGCAGCGACATCCTGGAGGTCTGGTTCGACTCCGGCAGCACCTTCTGGCATGTGCTGCGCGGCACGCATGCCGACAGCCACGGCAGCCTGGGCCACCACGACCAGGGCCCCGAGGCCGACCTGTACCTGGAAGGCCATGACCAGCACCGCGGCTGGTTCCACAGCTCGCTGCTGCTGGCCTGCGCGATCTACGGCCGCGCGCCCTACCGCGGCCTGCTGACCCATGGCTTCACCGTCGACAGCCAGGGCCGCAAGATGAGCAAGAGCCTGGGCAATGGCATCGAGCCGCAGCAGGTGAGCCAGAAGCTGGGCGCCGAGATCATCCGCCTGTGGGTGGCGGCGTCGGACTATTCGGGCGACATCGCCGGCGACGACAAGATCCTGGCCCGCGTGGTCGACGGCTACCGCCGCATCCGCAATACGCTGCGCTTCCTGCTGGCCAATGTGAGCGACTTCGACGTGGCCACCGACAGCGTGGGCGCCGACGAGCTGCTGGAGATCGACCGCTGGGCCCTGGCCCGGGCGGCCGAGTTCCAGGACGAGGTGCTGGCGCATTTCGAGGTCTACGAGTTCCACCCGGTGGTGGCCAAGCTGCAGGTGTTCTGCTCCGAGGACCTGGGCGCGTTCTACCTCGACGTGCTGAAGGACCGGCTCTACACCACGGCGCCCAAGAGCCTGGCGCGGCGCAGCGCGCAGACCGCGCTGTGGCACATCACCCAGGCCATGCTGCGCTGGATGGCGCCCTTCCTCAGCTTCACCGCCGAGGAGGCCTGGGCGATCTTTGCGCCCGAGCGCGGCAGCATCTTCCTGCAGACCTACTGGCCGCTGGCCACGCCGGATGCGGCCCTGCTGGCCAAGTGGGCGCAGATCCGCGAGGTGCGCGATGCGGTGAACAAGGCGGTGGAGGCGGTGCGCACCGAGGGCGGCGTGGGCTCGTCGCTGCAGGCCGATGTGGCGCTGGCCGCCGGCCCCGAGCTGCACGGCCTGCTGGCCTCGCTGGGCGAGGACCTGAAGTTCGTGCTGATCAGCTCGCGCGTGACCCTGCACAAGGTCGAGCAGGGCGGGGCGCTGGCGGTGACGGTGACGCCCAGCACGGCCCAGAAGTGCGAGCGCTGCTGGCACTGGCGCGACGACGTGGGCCAGGATGCCGCGCATCCGACGATCTGCGGCCGCTGCACCAGCAATCTGCATGGCGAGGGCGAGGCGCGGGCCATCGCCTGACCGGCGCCGCGCATCGCGCAGGTGACGTGCTGCCGGGGCCGGGCGCCCTAGCATGCACGCCACCATGCTGCACACCCTGCTGATCGCCAACCGCGGCGAAATCGCGCTGCGCCTCGTGCGCGCTGCCCGGGACGCCGGCCTGCGCGCCGTCGCCGTCCATGCCCGCGACGATGCCGGCGCCCCGCACAGCCTGCTGGCCGATGTGTCGGTGGCGCTGGACGGCAGCGGCCCGGCCGCCTATCTGGACATCGCCGCCCTGGTGGCCGTGGCCCGGGCCCAGGGCTGCGACGCCGTGCACCCGGGCTATGGCTTCCTCAGCGAGCGCGCCGATGCGGCCCAGGCCTTCGCCGCGGCCGGCATCCACTTCGTCGGGCCCACGCCCGAGCAGCTGGCACTGTTCGGCGACAAGGCCAGCGCCCGGGCGCTGGCCGCCGAGCACGGCGTGCCGCTGCTGCCCGGCACCGGCGCGGCCACGCTGGACGAGCTGCAGGCCTTCTTCGCCGAGCAGCGCCGGCTCGATCCCCACTGCGGCCTGATGCTCAAGGCCGTGGCCGGCGGTGGCGGGCGCGGCATGCGTGCCGTGCTGTCGCCCGACGAGCTGCCGACCGCCTTTGAACGCTGCAGCGCCGAGGCGCAGGCGGCCTTCGGCGTCGGCGCGGTCTATGCCGAGCGGCTGATGGGCCGCGCCCGCCACATCGAGATCCAGGTGATCGGCGACGGCCAGCGCGTGCTGGCCCTGGGCGAGCGCGAATGCACGCTGCAGCGCCGCTTCCAGAAGCTGGTGGAGGTTGCACCCAGCCCGGGCCTGGACCCGGCGCTGCGCGAGCGCCTGGTGCAGGCCGCGCTGACGCTGGCGCGCGCCGTCGGCTACCGCAGCCTGGGCACCTTCGAGTTCCTGGTCGGCGCGCACAGCGCCGCCCTGCCTCAGCCGTTCTTCTTCATCGAGGCCAATCCGCGGCTGCAGGTCGAGCACACGGTCACCGAAGCCGTCACCGGCCTGGACCTGGTGGCACTGCAGCTGGGCCTGGCCGCCGGCCGCTCGCTGGCGGCGCTGGGCCTGGACGCCGATCACCTGCCCGCGCCGCGTGGCGTGGCCGTGCAATGGCGGCTGAATGCCGAGACCCTGGACGCACAAGGCCAGGCGCGGCCCGCCAGCGGCCTGATCACCCGCTGCGACTGGCCCGGCGGGCCCGGCCTGCGCATCGACACCCAGGCCCGCGCCGGCCTGCAGCCCTCGCCGCACTACGACAGCCTGCTGGCCAAGCTGATCGTGCACCACCCGGGGCCGGGCAGCCGCGCCGAGACCTGGCGCGCCGCGCTGCGCCGCTCGCAACGCGCGCTGGCCGAATGCCGGCTCGAAGGCCTGGCCAGCAATCTGCCGCTGCTGCGTGCGCTGGCCCAGCACCCGGCGCTGCACGAGGATGCCCTCCACACCCGCTGGCTGGAGGCCGAGTGGCCGCAGCTGCAGCCGCTGGTGGCGGCCCAGCAGCAGGCGCTGCGCGAGCAGGCCGAGCATCCGGGCCACCGTGTTGCGGCCGGCGCCGCCCTGGCTCCGGCGGGCACCGACGACACGCCGCCGCCCGGCCTGGAGGCGCTGCGTGCGCCGATGGCCGGCCGCCTGGTGCAGCACAGCGCCGAGACCGGTGCCGAGCTGGCCGCCGGCGCCGAGGTGCTGCTGCTGGAGGCGATGAAGATGCAGCACGGCATCACCCTGCCGGCGGCCGCGCGCATCGCCGCGCAGCGCGTGGCCGCCGGCGACTTCGTCAGCGAAGGCCAGGTGCTGCTGTGGCTTCAGCCGCTGGATGCAGCCGAGGTGGCCGACGCGGCCGCCGCCGAGCACGACCTGGATGCCATCCGCGCCGACCTGCAGCGCCTGCTGGACCGCCAGGCCCTGACCGCCGACGCCGCCCGGCCCGAAGCCGTGGCCCGCCGCCACGCGCAGGGCGGCCGTACCGCCCGCGAGAACATCGCCGATCTCTGCGATGCCGGCTCCTTCCTCGAATACGGCGCGCTGGCCATTGCGGCGCAGACGCGGCGCCGCAGCCTGGACGACCTGCAGCGCAATACGCCGGCCGACGGCATGGTCACCGGCGTCGGCGCGGTCAACGGCGCGCTGTTCGGGCCCGAGCGCAGCCGCACCGCGGTGCTGGCCTACGACTACACGGTGCTGGCCGGCACCCAGGGCTGGCGCAACCACCACAAGAAGGACCGGCTGCTGAAGCTGGTCCACGAGAGCCGGCTGCCCACGGTGCTGTTTGCCGAGGGCGGCGGCGGCCGGCCCGGCGACGTGGACATGCCCATCGTCGCCGGCCTCAACAACCACACCTTCAGCCAGTTCGCCGCGCTGTCCGGCCAGGTGCCGGTGGTCGGCGTGGTGCATGGCCGCTGCTTTGCCGGCAATGCCGCGCTGCTGGGCTGCGCCGACGTCATCATCGCCACGCGCAGCGCCAACATCGGCATGGGCGGGCCGGCGATGATCGAAGGCGGCGGCCTGGGCGTCTTCCGGCCCGACGAGATCGGCCCGGCCGCCGAGGGCTCACGCAACGGCGTGGTCGACCTGCTGGTGGCAGACGAGGCCGAGGCCGTGGCCGCCACGCGCCAGTACCTGGGCTACTTCCAGGGCCGCTTGCCGGCCGACCGGTGCGCGGCCGCCGATGCCCGCCTGCTGCGCCAGGCCGTGCCCGAGAACCGGCTGCGCGCCTACGACATGCGCGCGCTGATCCACACGCTGGCCGACACCGGCTCGGTGCTGGAGCTGCGCGCCGGCTTCGGCGCCGGCATGCTGACGGCCCTGGTGCGCATCGCCGGCCGGCCGTTTGCGCTGCTGGCCAACAACCCGCAGCACCTGGGCGGCGCCATCGATCCCGAAGCCGCCGACAAGGGCGCGCGCTTCCTGCAGCTGGCCGAGGCCCATGGCCTGCCGGTGCTCACGCTGTGCGACACGCCGGGCTTCATGGTCGGCCCCGACATCGAGCGCCAGGCCCAGGTGCGCCATGCCTGCCGGCTGTTCGTCACCGCCGCCAAGCTGTCGGTGCCCTGCTTCACCGTGGTCGTGCGCAAGGGCTATGGCCTGGGCGCCCAGGCCATGGCCGTGGGCGGCTTCGACGCGCCGGTGTTCACCATCGCCTGGCCCTCGGCCGAGTTCGGCGCCATGGGCCTGGAAGGCGCGGTGCGCCTGGGCTACCGCAAGGAGCTGGAGGCCCTGCCCGCCGGCGCCGAGCGCGATGCGCTGTACGAGCAGCTGGTGGCGCGCCAATATGCCAACGGCTCGGCGCTGAACATAGCGCAGACGCTGGAGATCGACGCGGTGATCGACCCCGCCGACACCCGCGACTGGCTGCTGCGCGGCCTGGACAGCGCGGCGCGGCGGCCGGCGGCGGCAACGCGGCGTTTCATCGACCCCTGGTGATCGCCGCCACGGCGCAGTGGCAGACTGCGCGCCCATGCCCCGGTTGACCCTTGTGCCGCACGGTCGCGTGCGCCTGCTGCTGCTGTTGCCCGCCCTGCTGCTGCCGCTGCTGCTGGCCGCGGCGCTGATGCTGTGGCTGGCCCTCGACGCCCGCCCGCGCCTGCCCGAGCAGGCGATGCCGCAATGGCAGGACATCGAGCGCGCCAAGCGCCTGCTGGAGCAGCACCGGCCCGGCCACAGCACGCCCGGCACCACGCGGGCCATCGCGCTGACGCCACGCGACCTGGTGCTGCTGTCCGACCAGGCTACGCGGCGCTTCACCCGCCTGCCGCCGCCGCGGCTGCGCGTGGACCTGGGCCCGGGCCGGGCGCGACTGCAGGCCAGCCTGGCCTCGCCACTGCAGCGCCTGGGGCTGGACGGCTGGTTCAACATCGACGCCACCTTGCACGAGACCGCCACGCTGCCCGAGATCGAGCGCCTGCACATCGGCCGCCTGCCGCTGCCGTCCTGGCTGGCCGAGCGCGCCCTGCCCCTGCTGCTGCCGGCGCTGGAGCTGCAGCAGCAGGGCGAGCTGGCGCAGCGCATGATCAGCCGCGTGCAGTTCACGCCGCAGCTGGTGGTGGTGGCCTTTGCCTGGCCCGCCAATGGCGACCAGCTGCTGGCCGACAGCCTGCTGCCACGCGACGAGCAGGCGCGGCTGGAGCCCTATGTGCGCCACATCGCCGGCCTGGGCACGCCGCGCCAGGCGGCGCGGGGCCTGTCGCTGGCCGAGGTGCTGCCCTCGCTGTTTGCGCTGGCCGCCCAGCGCAGCGCCCAGGGCCAGCCGGCGGCGCGCGAGAACCGCGCCGCCCTGCTGGCGCTGACCCTGCTCAGCGTGCACCCCAGCGCCCTGTCGCGGCTGGCGCCGGCCTCGCGCCAGTGGAGCGCGGTGCGGCCGCTGCGGCTGACGCTGCAGGGCCGCGGCGACCTGCCGATGCACTTCCTGGTCTCGGCGGTGGTCGCCGCCGAGGCCGGCAATCCACTGGCCGATGCGGTGGGCGTGTACAAGGAGGTGGCTGATTCGCGCGGCGGCTCGGGCTTCAGCTTCAACGACCTGGCGGCCGACCGCGCCGGCACCCGCTTCGGCCGCCGCCTGGTCGGCGATGCCGCGGCGCTGCAGCAGCGCCTGGCCGCCGGCGTGCAGGAAGGCGAGTTGCTGCCGCCGGTGGACGATCTGCCCGAGTTCATGCCCGAGCGCGAGTTCCAGCGCCGTTTTGGCGGCGTCGGCGCCCCCGCCTACCGCGACGTGATGGCGGTCATCGAGGCCCGGCTGGACCGCCTGCCGCTGCTGGCGCTGCGCTAGGGGTGGGCGTGGCACGGGGCCGCCGCTAGGCTGGCGGTCTCGACCTCCGAGACGCCGGCACCGCCCGGCCCGCACCATGGCCACAGCCTCCAAGACGGTTTCACGCAGCCAACTGGCCCTGAGCCTGGCCGATGGCGCCGCCGAGCCGCTGGGCAGCGCCCAGCCGCCGGTGCTGGAGCTCGACTGGCCGGCCCGGGCCGATGGCGCGGGCTGGCAGGTCCGGCACGGCCCGCTGTCGGCCAGCGGCCCGCTGCCCCGCGGCACGGCGCTGGCCCGCTGGCTCAGCCAGGCCTGCGCCGGCCAGCCCCGCCAGCCGCAGGGCGAGCTGCTGATCGCCGACCAGAACCACAAGCTTCGCCGGCGCCTGGGCTTCGATGCGGCACTGCTGACGCGGCTGGAGCTGGGCCCGCTGGACGCCAGCGAGGGCCGCACGCCGCTGCGCATGGCCCTGCAATGGCAGGCCGCCAGCTGGCGCGACGAGGCCGGCGACGGCCAGCCGATCAAGCTGCAGGCCGCGCCGCGCGCCGGCCTGACGGCCGCCAACTACCGCCTCAGCGGGCTGCCGGCAGCCAATGAACTGGTGCAGCGGGTGGAACTGCCGCTGCTGCAATGCGAGCCGGCGCCGCCGCCGACGGGCCGGCGCCGGCCGGGCCCCGACCTGCTGCGCCTGGGCCCGCTGGGCCTGGTGCTGGCCGGACGCGCCCGCGAGCCGCTGCAGGCCTGGCGCCAGGCGCACCTGGCCCAGCCCGGCAAGGCACCGCCGGCGCTGGACCTGGCCATCGACCTGCTGGACAGCACGCTGAAGAAGCGCCTGGCCGGCATCACGCTGGCCGGCTGCCGGCTGCTGCAATGGCAGGAGGCGCCCATGGCCAGCAGCGCCGAGGCGCTGTCCACGCTGAGCCTGAAGCTGTCGGTGCAGGGCATGGCGCTGGACCTGCCAGCGCCCTGAGCCCCGGGCCGGACCGCCGGCTCAGTGCAGCACCAGCAGCGGCAGCTTGGTCTGCGCCAGCACGTTCTTGGTGTGCGAGCCGAACAGCAGCTCGCCGAACTTGCCGCGGCCGTGCGTGACCATCACGATCATGTCGGCGCCCGAGCTTTCGGCCTGCTCGACGATGGCCTGATCGACCGCGCCGGTGCGGGCATGCAGGCCGCTGAAGGGCACGCCAGCCTCGGCGGCGCGCAACTCGAAGGCCGTCAGCAGCTTGCGCGCATGGCCGTCGGTGCGCTCGATGTGGGCCTCGGTCGAGCGCTCGTACTGCGACATCTGCGTGCCCGGCGTGGGCAGCGGCACATCGGGCTCGACGATGAAGCCGGTGATCGCGGCGCCCAGCTGCTTGGCCAGCGTGATGCTGGCCTCCATCGCACGCTCGGACAGGGCGCTGCCGTCGACCGGCACGAACAGGTTGCGGAACATCGTGGACTCTCGTCTTGGGGGGGATGTCCGCACTGTAGGCCTGGGCCCGGCCGGCGCGGGTTGACCTTGGTCAACTCCGGCGACAGGGCCGCGCCGGGCTCAGCTGGAGGCGGCCGAGGCCGCAGCGGGAGCGCTGGCAGGCGCACTGGCGGGCGCGCTGGCGGGAGCGCTGGCCGGGGCATCGTGCGACTCGATGCCATGCTTCTCGCCGCTCATGTCGATGTCGCCGCCGCTCTTGCTGAGGATGAACAGCGCCAGGCCGGCGAAGACGATGAAGCCGAGGATCAGTTTCCACATGGTGTGTGATTCCAGGAAGAAGAACAGGGAACGGTGCGCCCGGCATGCTGGCCTGCCGGGCTGACAGGGCACTTGCAAACCGCCGCCACCAAATGCAACGGCCGCCCCGGGGCGGCCGCTGGGCTGCGCTGCCGCGGCCGGTGCAGGCACCGGCCGCAGGCGCGGCATCAGTCGCGGGCGTAGATGTCCACGTCCTTGGTTTCCTTGACGAACAGCAGGCCGATGACCAGCGTGATCGAGGCGATCACGATCGGGTACCACAGGCCGTAGTACATGTCGCCGTTGGAGGCCACCATGGCGAAGGCGATGGTCGGCATCAGGCCGCCGAACCAGCCGTTGCCGATGTGGTACGGCAGGCTCATCGAGGTGTAGCGGATGCGGGTGGGGAACAGCTCCACCAGCATCGCGGCGATCGGGCCGTAGACCATGGTCACGTAGATCACCAGGATCGACAGGATGACCACGATCTTCCACCAGGCCGCCGACAGCGGCACGATGGGGTCGGCCTTGGCCGGGTAGCCGGCGGCCTTCAGCGCATCGCTGACGTCCTTCTTGAAGGCGGCGATGGCCTTGGTGCTGGCCTCGTCGAACTTCAGGTTGACCACCGTGGCCACCGGGGCGGTGATGCTCTTGTCGCCGATCTGCACCACGGCCGGGCCGGCGGCCGGCGCGGTGGCGTTGGTGTAGCTCACCGACTGCTGGGCCAGGTAGCGCTTGGCGATGTCGCAGGACTTGGTGAAGTCGATCTCGCGCGCCACCGGGTTGCCCTGGAACGAGCAGTCACCGGCAGCGGCCGTCACCACCACCTTGGCGTTCTGCTGCGCGGCCGCCAGCTTGGGGTTGGCGGCATTGGTCAGCGCGGTGAACAGCGGGAAGTAGGTGACGATGGCCAGGGCCAGGCCGGCCATGATGATGGGCTTGCGGCCGATCCGGTCGGACAGCGAGCCGAACACCACGAAGAACGGCGTGCCGATGATCAGCGACACCGCCACCAGGATGTTGGCGGTGGGGCCGTCGACCTTGAGCACATTGGCCAGGAAGAACAGCGCATAGAACTGGCCCGAGTACCAGACCACGGCCTGGCCGGCCACCAGGCCGAACAGCGCCAGGATCACGATCTTCAGGTTCTTCCACTGGCCGAAGGACTCGGACAGCGGCGCCTTCGAGACCTTGCCCTCTTCCTTCATCTTCTTGAAGGCCGGCGACTCGTTCATCGACAGCCGGATCCACACGCTGATGCCCAGCAGCAGGATCGAGACGATGAACGGCACGCGCCAGCCCCAGTCGCCGAAGGCGGTTTCGCCGATCAGCGTGCGCGTGCCCAGGATCACCATCAGCGACAGGAACAGGCCCAGCGTCGCCGTGGTCTGGATCCAGGCCGTGTAGGCACCGCGGCGGCCATGCGGCGCATGCTCGGCCACATAGGTGGCGGCACCGCCGTATTCACCGCCCAGGGCCAGGCCCTGCAGCATGCGCAGCGCGATCAGGATCACCGGCGCGGCCACGCCGATGGAGGCGTAGTTGGGCAGGATGCCGACGATGAAGGTCGACAGGCCCATGATCAGGATGGTCACCAGGAAGGTGTACTTGCGGCCGATCATGTCGCCCAGGCGGCCGAACACCAGCGCGCCGAAAGGCCGCACGATGAAGCCCGCGGCAAAGGCCAGCAGCGCAAAGATGAAGGCCGCCGACGGGTCCAGGCCCGAGAAGAACTGCTTGGCGATGATGGCCGCCAGCGATCCGTACAGGTAGAAGTCGTACCACTCGAAAACGGTGCCTAGCGAGGAGGCGAAGATGACCTTCTTCTCCTCTTTGGTCATGGGTGTGGCTGCTGCCAAGATGGGTCTCCTTGTCCGAGGAACTGCTGCACCCACCGGTGCCGCATGGCGCGGACTGTCGGAGCCGCCACTGACCGATTTCTGACGCCTAGCCAACAGAAGCTGACAAATTCAGGTCGAACCCGGAGCTTCTGTTTCAGGATGTGAGAGTCGCGGCCTGTTCACGGGAAAACCCCGGCCCTGCAGCCGCGGTGTGTGCGGGCCGCAGCCGTCAGCCAGCGCGCTGCACGCCGGCCGGCTGCTGGCCGGCCTCGTCCCAGGCCGGACCGGCAAACCAGGCCTCGCCGTCGAGGTGGGCACGCAGCATGGGCAGCGCGTCCTGGCCGAAAAACGCCCGGCCTTCGCAGACCAGGGTCGGCACGCCGAACACGCCGGCCGCGGCCGCCGCCTCGGTGGCCGCGCGCAGCTCGGCCTTGACCTCGGCGCCGGCCGGATCGCGCTGCGGCGCCAGCTCGGCCACCAGCTCGGCCAGCGCCTGCGGCTGGTTGGGATCGGCGCCGTCGCGGCACCAGACATGGCGGAACAGCCGCTCCACCACCTGCCGCCCTGGCGCACCGCCGGCCGGCGCACAGGCCAGGGCCAGACGCTGCAGCGCCAGCGGATTGAACGGGTGCGGCCGCGGCAGCTGCAGCGGCGTGCCCTGCTGGGCCGCCAGCCAGGCCACCTGGCGGTAGGTCCAGGCGCGCTTGGGCACGATCTCGGCCGGGCCCTTCTGGCCCCAGTGCGTGAGCAGGCCGGCCAGCAGCAGCGGCCGGTGGTGCACGACCACGCTGTGCCCGGCCAGGCTTTCCGGCAGGCGCGCAAAGGCCAGCCAGGCATAGGGCGAGATGACGTCGAAGTGGAAGTCGATCTGCCTCATGGCCCGGCCTCCGGCCGCGGCGCCGGCGCGCTGGCGCTGCGCTGGCGCCAGGCGCGGCGGCGCTCGGGCAGCAGCTGCCAGACGGCGCGCTTGGCAGCGTCGTCCATGCGGCTCCAGCCGGCGATCTCGTCCAGCGTGCGCAAGCAGCCCTCGCACCAGCCGCTGGCCGCGTCCATGCGGCAGATGCTGACGCAGGGGCTGGCCACGCCGGGGGCGGCGGGCTTCATGCGCCGTCGCTCTCGGTGACGTCGGCCGCCGGCGCGCCGGTCAGGGCCAGCAGCTCGTCGGGCGAGGCGCGGAACACGCCGTTGGGATGGCCGGCCGCGGCCCACACGGCGTCGAAGCGGAACAGCTCGCGGTCGACCAGCACCAGCGGCTCGCTGGCATGGGCCAGCGGCGACACGCCGCCGATGGAAAAGCCGGTGCGCGCCTTGACGAAGTCGGCATCGGCACGGCCCACCGGGCCGACCAGGGCCGCCACCTTGGCCGTGTCCACGCGCCGGTCGCCGCTGGTCACCACCAGCACCGCACGCTCGCCGCCCGGGCCAGCACTCTTGGAGCGGAAGATCACGCTCTTGGCGATCTGGCCGGTGGCCACGCCCAGGGCCTCGGCGGCCTCGGCGCAGGTGCGCGCCGACACCTCCAGCCACAGCGGCGCATGCGGATGACCCCGCTCGGCCAGGGCCGCGGCAACGCGGCGAAAGCCCTCCGGCCTGTCCTCGCCCACCATGGCGTTCATGCAAACACCCTGCCCTTCTTGGTCAGCAGCGCACGCCCGGCGCGCGACACCGGCGGCCGGCCCAGCACCTCGCTGATGAAGCCGCCGGCCTCGACCAGGGCGTCGAGGTCGATACCGGTGTCTATGCCCAGGCCCTGCAGCAGGAACAGCACGTCCTCGGTGGCCACGTTGCCGGTGGCGCCCTTGGCATAGGGACAGCCGCCCAGGCCGGCAACGCTGGCATCGAAGTTGTGCACGCCCAGCTCCAGGCAGGCGTAGATGTTGGCCAGGGCCTGGCCATAGGTGTCGTGGAAATGGCCGCTGACCTCGGCCAGCGGATAGTGCTTCAGCGCCCGCTCCATCACCGCCTGCACGCGCCTGGGCGTGCCCACGCCGATGGTGTCGGCCACGCCGCAGTGCTGCACGCCGATGTCCTTGAACAGCCGCACCAGGTGCTCGACCTCGTCGGGCGTGACCTCGCCCTGGTAGGGGCAGCCCAGCGCACACGAGATCGCCGAGCGCACCTTGATGCCGGCCTCGCGCGCGGCCGCCACCACCGGCGCAAACCGCTCGATGCTCTCTTCGATACTGCAGTTGATGTTCTTCTGGCTGAAGGCCTGGCTGGCCGCGCCGAAGACCACGATCTCGTCCGGGCGCGTGGACGGGCCGCCGGCCAGCGCCGCCTCCAGCCCCTTCAGATTGGGCGTCAGCACGCTGTAGCGCACGCCGGGGGCGCGCTGGATGGCGGCCATGACCTCGGCGTTGTCGGCCATCTGCGGCACCCACTTGGGGCTGACATAGCTGGTGACCTCGATCTCGCGCAGGCCGGCCGCCTGCAGCCGCTGCACCAGCTCGACCTTGTGCGCGGTGGCCACCGGCTGCTTCTCGTTCTGCAGGCCGTCGCGCGGGCCGACCTCGACCAGGGTCACATGGGAAGGAAGGGCGTTCATGGCTGGCTCCAGATCTGGCTGCGAATTATCGTGGGGATGGCGTGGCCGGGCGGGCCGCGCACAATGCGCTGCACCCAGCCGGCATTCAGCAGATCCACCAGGGAGACCGGCGCAAGGAGACGGCCTTGATCGCCCCCATCCCTGCCGCGGCCTCGCTGCCGCAGCCCCTGTCCCGGTTGCAGCTGGCCCAGCGCATCCACGACCTGCTGCTGGCCGAGATCGGCCATTCGGTGCAGATCGAGCGCCTGCTCGCCGAGCCGCGTTATGCGCGCGATGTGCTGCTGGTCTGCGAGGCCTGCGTGGACAGCGAGCTGCCGCAGTGGTCGCAGCGCTTCCGCGAGGCGCTGCCGGCGCAGGCCCAGCCGGCCGCCCATCACGCCGCGCCGCCGGCCGCAGCCAGCCCGCCCGGCCATGCCCGGCAGAGCAACGACTGGGCGGCCGACACCTCGGGCTTCGGCCTGAGCCGGCCGCCGGGCGACGACGCGGCGACGCCGGAACGCCGGCGCGCCTGGCTGCAGCGCTGGCGGCGCTGAAGCGCGGCGGGGCTGGGGCACGGCTTCAGTCCTGCAGGCGCAGCAGCTCGGCGCCTTCGGCCAGCTGGTCGCCGGGGGCATACAGCAGCTCGGCCACCACGCCGTCGCGCGGCGCGCTCAGCGTGTGCTCCATCTTCATCGCCTCCATCACCGCCAGCGGCTGGCCCTTGGTCACGCTGGCGCCGGCGGCGACCAGGAAGGCCACCACCTTGCCCGGCATCGGCGCGGTCAGCCGGCCGCCGTCGCCGGCGGCGTCGCCGGCATGGGCGATGGCGTCGATCTCGCGCAGCACGGCACTGCCCTCGGGCGCAAACACCGCCACGCGCTCGCCGTGCACATGCACGTCCAGCGCCAGGCGGCGGCCGGCCAGCACCAGGTCGTGGCGTTCGCCGCCGAGCGAGCGCACGGACAGCGGCCAGCGCGCATCGCCGATCTGCAGCTCGCAGGCGCCGTCGTGGTGGCGGGCCAGGGCCACGGCATGCACGGCGCCGGCATGCTCGATGTCGAAGTGCCGGCGCGCACCGCCGTGCAGGCGCCAGCCGTCGCGCTGCGCCCAGGGATCCTGGGCCTCGTGGCGCTGCTGCGCGGCCTCGTCGGCCAGCGTGTGCGCCACCACGCCGGCGGCGGCGATCTCCAGCGCCAGCGGCGGCTGGTCCAGCAGCACCGCGCGCTCGCGCTCGATCAGCGCCGTGTCCAGGTCGGCGGTGGCAAAGCTCTGACAGGCCACGACCCGGCGCAGAAAGGCCACATTGGTGTGCAGGCCGACGATGCGCGTGGCGGCCAGCGCCGCCTCCAGCCGCGCCAGGGCCTGGGCGCGGTCGTCGCCCCAGACGATGAGCTTGGCGATCATCGAGTCGTAGTGCGGGCTGATGGCATCGCCTTCGCCGACGCCGGCGTCCACGCGCACGGCGCCACGCTCAAAAGCCACATGGGCCGGCCAGCGCAGCACGTCCAGCTGGCCGGTGGCGGGCAGAAAGCCGCCATCGGGGTTCTCGGCGCAGATGCGCGCCTCGATGGCATGACCGTGGATGCGCAGCTGGTCCTGGCGCAGCGGCAGCGGCTGGCCGGCGGCCACGCGCAGCTGCCACTCCACCAGGTCCAGGCCGGTGATGGCCTCGGTGACCGGGTGCTCGACCTGCAGCCGCGTATTCATCTCCATGAAGTAGAAGCGGATGTCGCCGTCGTCCACCTCCTCGGCGATGAACTCCACCGTGCCGGCACCCACATAGCCCACGGCCTGGGCCGCGGCCACCGCAGCGGCGCCCATCTCGGCGCGGCGGGCTTCACTCAAGCCCGGCGCCGGCGCTTCTTCCAGCACCTTCTGGTGGCGGCGCTGCACCGAGCAATCGCGCTCGAACAGGTGCAGGGCATTGCCCTGGCCGTCGGCAAAGACCTGGATCTCGATGTGGCGCGGCCGCAGCACATAGCGCTCGACCAGCACATGGTCGTCGCCGAAGCTGGCGCGGGCCTCGCGCTGGCACGAGGCCAGCGCGGCGGCAAAGTCCTCGGCCCGGTCGACGCGGCGCATGCCCTTGCCACCGCCACCGGCGCTGGCCTTGATCAGCACCGGGTAGCCGATGCGTGCGGCCTCGCGGGCCAGCAGCTCGGGATGGTTGTCCTGGCCGTGGTAGCCGGGCACCAGGGGCACGCCGGCCTTTTCCATCAGCGCCTTGGCCGCGCTCTTGCTGCCCATCGCGGCGATGGCCGCCGGCGGCGGGCCGATGAAGGCGATGCCGGCGTCGGCACAGGCCTGGGCAAAGCCCTCGTTCTCGGACAGGAAGCCGTAGCCCGGGTGCACGGCCTGGGCGCCGCTGGCGCGGGCCGCGGCCAGGATGGCCTCGGCGCGCAGGTAGCTGTCGCGTGGCGCCGCGCCGCCGATGTGCACGGCCTCGTCGCAGGCCAGCACATGCCGGGCCTGGGCATCGGCGTCGGAATACACGGCCACGGTGCGGATGCCCAGGCGGCGCGCGGTGGCGGCGACGCGGCAGGCGATCTCGCCGCGGTTGGCGATCAGGATCTTCTTGAACATGGTGTCTCCATAGCCTCGATCAGGCCGGCAGGCCGCTGGCGCCGCCAAAGCGTCGGCGCAGGCCGCCCAGCAGGGATTTCAGAAACTTCAGCAGCCACACGGTCAGCGCCAGCATGGCCAGCACCACCAGCGCCAGCGCGATGGCAAACCACAGCGGATGCGCCCAGGCCAGCCACAGCATGGCCGGCACCGCGGCATCGCCGGCCAGCGACAGCGCCAGGTTGGACAACGGCTCGGGCGAGGTGTTGACCGCGGCCCGCGTGGCGCTCTTGGCCAGCTGGGCCACGGCGGCCAGCGAGCCGCCGGCAATCGCCGCCGCCCAGGCCCAGGCCTGGGGCTGGGCCTCGCCGCCGAACACCGCCGCGGCCAGCGCCGCACCGGCCGGCACACGCAGCAGCGCATGCACCGCGTCCCACAGCGAATCGACCCAGGGGATCTTGTCGGCGACGAACTCCACCACCAGCATCAGGCCCGAGGCGCCCAGCACCAGCGGATGCTGCAGGATCTGCAGGCCCGGCGGCAGGCCCACCCAGCCGGCATAACCCACGGCGCCGACGGCAAACAGCACGCCGTACAGCCTCAGCCCGCTGGCCCAGCCCAGCGCCGCGGCCAGGGCCAGCAGGTGCGAGGTGTCCAGCGACGACAGGTTCATCGCGCAAGCGGCTCAGCCACCGGTCTTCCAGGCCGGATCGCGCTTGGCCAGGAAGGCGGCCACGCCCTCCTTGCCCTCGGCGCTGGCGCGGATGTCGGCGATGCGGCGCGCGGTGTCGGCACGCAGCTCGGCGCTGATCTCGCGGCCGGCCAGGTCCTGCACCAGGCGCTTGCTGGCGGCCACCGCGGCCGGTCCGTTGGCCAGCAGCGTGGCCAGCAGGGCATCGATTTCGGTGTCGATGGCCGCCGGCTCGCACAACAGCTGCACCAGGCCCAGGCGCTGGGCGGCGGCGGCCGAGAATCGCTCGGCGGTGATGAAGTAGCGCCGCGAGGCCGGCTCGCCCAGGGCCTTGACCACATAGGGGCCGATGGTCGCCGGCAGCAGGCCGACCTTGGCCTCGGACAGGCAGAAGTGCATGCCCTCGGCGGCAACCACGATGTCGCAGACCGCGGCCAGGCCCACGCCGCCGGCATAGCAGTCGCCGTGCAGGCGGCCGATCACCGGCTTGGGGCAGGTGTAGACGGTCCACAGCATGTCGGCCAGGGCCTGGGCGTCCTGGCGGTTCTGCTCCCAGCTGTAGTCGGCCATGGCGCGCATCCAGTTCAGGTCGCCACCGGCGCAGAAGGCCTTGCCATGGCCGCCCAGCACGATGGCGCGCACGCCGTCGTCGGCGCCCAGTTCGCGAAAGGCCGTACTCAGCTCGGCGATGACCTCGCTGTTGAAGGCATTGCGCAGCTCGGGGCGGTTGAGGAAGACGCGGGCGACGGGGCCCTGGCGCTGGAGGTCGAGTGTGCTCATGGCGTGGCGGGTTGGAGGCGGGAATCAGGCCCGGGGATCGTCGCGGCGGTAGGCCGGCCCCAGCGTATCGGCGCTGCGCCAGGCCGGCGGTGCCTCGGCCGTGGCCCAGGTCTCGACGGCTTCGCAGACGCGGCCGTCGCCATCGAAGCGCCACAGCGTGTGGGCATGGAAGCGCTGGCCGGCCTGTTCGACCTGCACCCAGGAGTGCACGCGGCCATCGGCCAGCGGCGTGACCTCGTGCTGGTGGAGGGCCCAGCCCTCGGGATACAGGCGCTGCAGGCGCACGATGGTGTCGGCATCGCCGAAATGCTCGCCGCTGGCCGGCCAATGCAGCCGGGCGTGGTCGGCGAACAGGGCGCGCGCCGCGGTCCAGTCGCGGGCCTGGAAATGCGCCCACAGCGTGCGCACACGGGCCGCATGGTGCTGGGCATCGCCGGTGGTCGGGGCCGGCTCGGCCAGCGGCTTGAGCATGACCACGCTGCGGTAGCGCTTGCCCTGCCACTGCACCACGTCGACCTCGGCAAAGCCGGCGCGGCGGTAGCGCTCGCGCAGCGCCTGCGCCGGCTCGGCCGTGTCCAGCGCCAGCGCGCTGCAGCCCTGATCGCGGGCCCAGGCCTCGGCGCCGGCCAGCAGCAGGCCGCCCAGGCCCTGGCCCTGTTCACCGGGGTCGACCGCGTACTGGTGCAGATGGGCCACGTCGGCGCGGTAGAACCAGGGCGTGGCGCGGGCCCAGGCCTGGCGGTTGGGATCGAACATGCCGTTGACCGTGACCGTGCCGATCAGCCGGCCATCGCGCTCCACCACCCAGCAATGGCCGCCGTCGATGCGCTCGCGGGTCTGGGCTTCGGTCTGGTCGACCGCGGTGAAGTTCATGCCGGCCGCGCCCAATGGCGCATAGGCACGGTGCAGCAGGGTGGTCAGCTCGGCGACGCTGTCGCCATCGCTCCAGGGCCGCAGCCGGGTGTCGCCGAGGGACATGGACCGGCCACCCGCCTCACATGCGGAACACGCCGAAGCGTGTGTCCGGGATCGGCGCATTCAGCGCCGCAGACAGGCCCAGGGCCAGCACGCGGCGGGTGTCGGCGGGATCGATGACGCCGTCGTCCCACAGCCGGGCGCTGGCGTAGTAAGGATGGCCCTGGCGCTCGTACTGGGCGCGGATCGGGTCCTTGAAGGCCTGCTCCTCGTCGGCGCTCCAGCTGCCGCCCTTGGCCTCGATGCCATCACGCTTGACCGTGGCCAGCACGCTGGCCGCCTGCTCGCCGCCCATCACGCTGATGCGCGCGTTGGGCCACATCCACAGCAGGCGCGGGCTGTAGGCGCGGCCGCACATGCCGTAGTTGCCGGCGCCGAAGCTACCGCCGATGATGACGGTGAACTTGGGCACCGCGGCACAGGCCACGGCGGTGACCATCTTGGCGCCGGCGCGGGCGATGCCGTCGTTTTCGTACTTGCGGCCGACCATGAAGCCGGTGATGTTCTGCAGGAACACCAGCGGCACCTTGCGCTGGCAGCACAGCTCGATGAAGTGCGCGCCCTTGTTGGCGCTTTCGGCAAACAGGATGCCGTTGTTGGCGACGATGCCCACCGGCATGCCTTCGATGTGGGCGAAGCCGCAGACCAGGGTGCTGCCATAGCGCGACTTGAACTCGTCGAACTCGCTGCCGTCGACGATGCGCGCGATGACCTCGCGCACGTCGAAGGGCTTGCGCGTATCGGTGGGGATCACGCCCAGCAGCTCCTCGGCGGGCAGGGCCGGCGGCCGCGCCGGCCGCAGGGCCAGCGGCTGCGGCTTGACACGGTTGAGCCGGCCCACGGCCTGGCGCGCCAGGGCCAGCGCATGCAGGTCGTTTTCGGCCAGGTGGTCGGCCACGCCGGACAGGCGCGTGTGCACATCGCCGCCGCCCAGGTCCTCGGCGCTGACCACCTCGCCGGTGGCGGCCTTCACCAGCGGCGGGCCGCCCAGGAAGATCGTGCCCTGGTTCTTGACGATGATGGTCTCGTCGCTCATCGCCGGCACATAGGCGCCGCCGGCGGTGCAGCTACCCATCACCACGGCGATCTGCGGGATGCCCCGGCCGCTGAGGTTGGCCTGGTTGTAGAAGATGCGGCCGAAGTGGTCGCGGTCGGGGAAGACCTCGTCCTGGTTGGGCAGGTTGGCGCCGCCGGAATCGACCAGGTAGATGCAGGGCAGGTGGTTCTGCTCGGCGATCTCCTGCGCGCGCAGGTGCTTCTTGACCGTGACCGGGTAGTAGGTGCCGCCCTTGACCGTGGCGTCGTTGCAGACGATCACGCACTCGATGCCGGCGACGCGGCCGATGCCGGCGATCATGCCGGCGCAGGGCGCGCTGTCCTGGCCGTTCTTCTCGGGGTACATGCCCAGCGCGGCCAGCGGCGCGATCTCCAGGAAGGGCGTGTCCGGGTCCAGCAGGCGCTCGACACGCTCGCGCGGCAGCAGCTTGCCACGCGACAAATGCTTGGCCCGGGCGTCGGCGCCGCCGCCTTCGGCGATCTGCGCCAGCCTGGCGTTCAGGTCGTCGACCAGGGCGCGCATCGCGGCCGCATTGGCACGGAACTCTTCCGAGCGGGCATTGAGCTGGGTGTGCAAAACGGCCATGCGGTCTCCGGCGCGGGTTCTTGTGTCGTCCAGCCCCCAGCTTAAACCGCCGGGGTGCTGCTGCATTATCAATTGACGTTTACGTAAACGTCAAATAGCGCCAACCCGTGGCGCCCGCCGATCTGGCAAGTCCGGTGTTGCGCCGCAACATCAGTCCAACGACAGGACTTGTTGCCTCAGGTCAAACCCTTGGTTTGCGCAGGGTCGGCCCGTTCGGTGGCTTGCGCTGGGCCAAGCGCGGCCGGCCGGCGCCGGCTTGCAATGGCTTCACTGGCCGCGACGCAGCCCTGCATGGCGGCCCGTGCATTGCAACCCTGAGGAAGAGACCACCATGAACATCCGCTCGCTGATCACCGTCGCCGCCGCCGCTGCCGCCGCCCTGGCCGGCCTGCCGGCCCAGGCCCAGGACACCGGCAACTGGATCGTGCGCGCCCGCGCCGTGCACCTGGATTCGGCCAACAAGGACGGCACCACGCTGGGCCTGACGATCAACAACAAGACCCTGCCCGAAGTCGACATCACCTACTTCCTGTCGCCCAACCTGGCGGCCGAGCTGATCCTGACCGTGCCGCAGAAGCAGACCGTGCACTCGGCCGCGCTGAATGCCGACATCGGCACCTTCAAGCACCTGCCGCCGACGCTGACCCTGCAGTACCACTGGCCCATGGGCACGGTGCGCCCCTATGTCGGCGCCGGTGTCAACTACACCAACATCTCGTCGGTCAAGCTGGCCGGCGGCGCCGCCAACCTGGAGCGCAACAGCTTCGGCCTGGCCGCCCAGGTCGGCGCCGACGTGCAGCTGGGCGGTGGCTGGCTGCTGAACTTCGATGTCAAGAAGGTGCAGATCGGCACCACCGTGTCGCTGAACGGCGTGGACCAGGGCAAGTTCAAGGTCAACCCGACCCTGGTCGGCGTGGGCGTCGGCAAGCGCTTCTGATCCGGCCCATGCGGCGGCGGGGCGACAGCCCCGGCCGCCGCCGGCCCGTCAGGCCGTGCCGTCGTGCACCACGCCGTCCTCGTTGAGGATCACATCCAGCGGCACGTCGTGGGGCTCGGCCTCCAGCCACGGGATGTAGCCATGGGCATAGCCCAGGCCCACGGTCAGCGGCCGCGGCTGCAGCGCCGCCAGCGTGCGGTCATAAAAGCCGCCGCCATAGCCCAGGCGCGTGCCGCGCGGGCCATAGCCCACGCAGGGCACGAACAGTAGCTGGGGCTGGAACTGCACCGTGTCCTTGGGCTTGGGGATGCCGTAGGCATCCTCCTCCATCGGGCAGCCGGGGAACCAGGCATGGAAGCGCAACTGCTTGGTCTGGCGGTCGATCACCGGCAGGCCGATCAGGCGCTGGTTGTTGGCCTCGCTCCAGCGGTACAGCGCCGGCAGCGCATCGAACTCGCCCTTGATCGGCCAGTAGGCGCCGATGGCCACCTCGGGCCGGTCGAGCAGCCAGACCTGCATCACCTGCTGCAGATGCACCGAGCGTTGGTGGCGGTCGACCATGGCCTGGCGTTCGGCCTGCAGCTGCTTGCGCAGCGTGGCCTTGTCGCGGGCAGGTTCGTCGAAGCGGAAGCGCGGCGCATCTGAACTCATGCGGCATTGTCGCCGCCACCCCGGCGCGCCGCCAGCCATGTGGACGCCGCCGGCCCGGGCGGACATGACACAACGCACGCCTACACTGGCGCCATGGCCAGCGCCTCCGGCTTTGTCGACCTGTGTCTGGAACTGCTGTCCGGCAGCCGGCCCGGATCGGCACGCGCACGGCGCATGTTCGGCGGCCATGGCCTGTATGTGGACGGGCTGTTTGTCGCCATCCTCAGCGACGAACAGCTGTACCTGAAGGCCGACGAGGCCACGCGGGCCGAGTTCGAGGCCGCCGGCTGCCAGCCCTTCCGCTATGCCAAGTCCGGTGGCGAGACGGTGGTGATGTCCTACTGGACGGCACCCGAGCAGGCCATGGACTCACCGGAGGCGATGGCGCCCTGGCTGCGCCTGGCCCTGGCCTCGGCGCTGCGCGCGGCGGCCGCCAAGGCCGCGGCACCGGCCCGCAGGCCGCGCGCCAGGCCGGCCCAGGCCAGGCCCGGCAGGCCCCCGGCCAAGCCGCGCGGCTGATCGCCCACGGCATCCCGGAACCAGCGCAGCGCCACCGGCTCGCCGGCCTGCCAGGGCTCGGCCACCACCTGCTGGCCACGCGCCAGCCACAGCCGGCCACCGGCGGCCAGCACATGGTCGTCGCTGCCGCCGTCGCGGGTCAGCCAGACGCGGCCGGCGTCCACCACCAGCCAGCCGCCCTGACGGGCCTGCAGGCGGCCGGCGCCGTGCAGCTGCAGACGGTGCGGCGCGCGGCCCAGGGATTGATGCGAGCTGGTCATGATGTGCGTCCCATTGCGGTGATCCGCCCCGACCCCGATGGCCGGAGGCTCGCCGCATGCCTGCATCATCGGCAGCAACGGCGCCGTGGTCCAATGCGGACGGTTCGCTTGTTTGATGCGCAACGCTCATGAATCCCGCCTCCCGCCGCCCCCTCACCCTGACTGGCCTGCGCGCCTTCGAGGCGGTGGCAAGGCGGCTGTCGTTCAGCGCCGCGGCCGGGGAGCTGTTTCTCACCCAGTCGGCGATCAGCCGCCAGATCAAGTCGCTGGAGCAGGAGCTGGGCACGGTGCTGTTCGCCCGCGGCACGCGCCGCGTCGAGCTGACCGCCGCCGGCGAGGCCTTGCGCGCGGCGGTGCTGCCATCGCTGGAACGCATCGACCGCACGGTGCGCCAGATCCGCGTGGCCCAGGGCCGGCGCCATGTGCACCTGTCCACCTTTGCCTCGTTTGCCACGCTGTGGCTGCTGCCGCGGCTGGCGGTGTTCCAGCAGCAGCATCCGGACATCGACATCCGCGTGGAGGCCGGCGACCGCATGGTCGAGATGGACGACCCCGAGCTGGACCTGGTGCTGCGCTACGACTTTGCCGACAACGTGCCGCCGGGCGCCGAGCGCCTGTTCGACGAGCGCCTGACGCCGGTGGCCAGCCCCTGGCTGCTGGCCCAGGCGCGCAGCGGCCAGGCGCCGCCGCTGTCGCAGCCCGCCGACCTGGCCCAGCATGCGCTGCTGGAGGAAGACGACCACCGCCCCAGCGCCGCCTGGCTGAGCTGGCGGCGCTGGCTGCGCGATGCCGGCCTGCCCACGCTGGAGCCGCGGCGCTGGGTCTACCTGAACTACACCCACCAGCAGATCCAGGGCGCGCTGGCCGGCCAGGGCGTGGCGCTGGCGCGCATGGCCCTGGTGCACGAGCAGCTGGCGCGGGGCGAGCTGGTCGAGCCCTTCGGCCCGGCCCACCGCGTGGCCAGCCCGGCCGCCTACTGGCTGCTGCCCTTGCCCGGGGCCCGGCTGCGGCCCGAGCTGAAGGCCTTCATCGCCTGGGTGCGCGACGAGGCGGCACGCACCCGCGCGGCGCTGGCGGATGCGCAGTCGGCATGACTGCGATGCAACAAACGCACGCCGCAGGCCGGGCCGGGCCCCTAGCATCGCGGCTCCCCGTCCTCGTTCCCATTTGCGAAAGCCCGTGATGCAGCTCTACATCGGCAACAAGAACTACTCGTCCTGGTCGATGCGCCCCTGGGTGCTGATGCGCCAGTTCGGCATCCCCTTCGACGAGGTCATGCTGCGCTTCGACAGCATGGAGCCGGGCTCGGCCTTCAAGACCGCCGTGGCCCAGGTGTCGCCGGCCGGCCGCGTGCCGGTGCTGGTGCTGGACGACGGCACGGCGGTGTGGGACACGCTGGCCATCTGCGAGACCCTGGCCGAGCGGCATCCGCAGCTGGCGCTGTGGCCCGCCGACCCGGCCCGGCGCGCCCAGGCGCGCTCGGTCTGCGCCGAGATGCACAGCGGCTTTGGCGCTCTGCGCAATGCCTTCCCGATGAACATCGAGGCCAGCCTGCCCGAGATCGGCCCGCGCCTGCTGGCCGAACGGCCCGAGGTGCAGGCCGACCTGGCGCGCATCGCCGCGCTGTGGACCACGGCCCTGGCCGCCACGCCCGGCGGCAACGGGCCGTTCCTGTTCGGCGGCTTCTCGATCGCCGACGCGATGTATGCGCCGGTGGCCTCGCGGCTGATCAGCTACGGCCTGCTGGATGCCGTGCCGGCCGCGGCCCGGGCCTATGTGCAGCGGCTGTGGCAGGCGCCCGGCGTCGTCGCCTGGGTCGAGCAGGCGCTGGCCGAAAAGACCTTTGTCGCCTTCGACGAGCCCTACCGCCAGCAGCGCTGAAATCCGGGCCCTGGGTTACATTGGGCCGGTCACCCGGGCAGCCTGCCCGGGCCTGGATTTGCTCTTGAGATGACCGGTTCCTCCCTCTGGCCCCGTGGGCGCCAAGGCCTTGTGCGGGCCGCCGCCGTTCTGCTGTGCGCTGCGGCGCTGTCGGTGCCGGCCGGCGCCAACCGCCCGGCCGCCGCCGGCCTGGAAGCCAGCGCCGACGGCGCCCTGCTGATCGAAGCCCGCGAAGCCGCGCGCGGCATGGCCGGCAAGCCCGGCGCCCGGGCCGACCGCGCCCGCCTGGCCGCGGTGCGCGCCACGCTGGCGGCGGTGGACCATCCGCTGCTGCCCTGGGTCGACTACTGGGATCTCAGCGGCCGCCTGCCCGAGGCCACGGCCGACGAGGTCGAGGCCTTCTACACGCGCTGGCGCGGCAGCTATGTCGAGGACCGGCTGCGCAACGACTGGCTGCTGGAGCTGGGCCGGCGCCGCGACTTTGCCGGCATCGCCCGCGACTATCCGCGCTTTCGCATGAACGACGACCGCGAGGTCAGCTGCTGGTGGCTGCTGACCGAGCACCTGGCCGGCCGCGACGTGCGCGAGGCCGGCCGCGCCGCCTGGCTGGCCCAGCGCGAGGCCGACGACGGCTGCCAGATGCTGGCCACCGCGCTGTTCGACGCCAAGAAGCTCAAGGACGAGGACGTCTGGCTCAAGGCCCGGCTGTCCATCGAACTGCAGCGCCCAGCCGCCGCCAAGGCCGCCATCGGCCTGATCGCCACCCCGGGCAATGCCCTGGCCCGCGATGCCGCCGAGGCGCTGGACAACCCGGCGCGCTTTCTGCGCCGCCCGGTCAGCCCGCGCCGTGCCCAGCAGGAGCTGCGCCTGCTGGCGCTGATGCGCGCCACCGCCAGCGATGTCGAAGGCGCGGCCAGCTGGCTGGCCGAAGACGGCCTGCCGGCGTCGCTGTCGGCCTGGGCCTGGATCTATGCCGCGCGCCAGGCCGCATTCAAGCAGTCGCCCGAGGCCCTGGCCCATGTGCGCCGGGCGCTGGACCTGCTGCCCGGCCGCGACCCCTCGCACGCGCCCCATCCCGGCTGGACCGACGAGACCCTGGGCTGGGCCGTGCGCGCCACGCTGCGCAGCAACAGCGAGCAGCGCTGGCCGCTGATGCGCACGCTGATCGACCTGATGAGCCCCGCGGCCCAGGCCGATCCGGCCTGGATGTACTGGCGCGCCCTGGCCTGGCGCGCCACCGCCCGCGACGGCGCCGATGGCGAGCCGCAGCGCCAGCTGGCCATGCGCACGCTGGAAAGCCTGTCCGCCGACGCCCACTTCTACGGCAAGCTGGCCGCCGAGGCCCTGGGCCGCGCACCACAGCTGCCGCCGGCACCGCCGGCCCTGGTGGCCGACGACCTGGCCCAGGCCCGCGCCCTGCCCGGCCTGCAGCGTGCGCTGCTGCTGGTGCAGGCCGGCCTGCGCGACGAGGCCCGGCGCGAATGGAACTTCACGCTGCGTGGCATGAACGACCGCCAGCTGCGCGCCGCCGCCCGCCTGGCCTGCGACATCGCCGACTGGCAGCTGTGCATCAACACCGCCGAGCGCGCACGCGGCGAGGTCGACCTGGCGCTGCGCTATCCCATGCCCTTCGAGGCCGAGATCCGCGCCGCCGCCAGCGCCGCCGGCCTGGATGCGCCGCTGGTGTTCGGCCTGATCCGCCAGGAAACCCGCTTCATGCCGCAGCTGAAAAGCCATGTCGGCGCCAGCGGCCTGATGCAGGTGATGCCGGCCACCGCGCGCTGGGTGGCCAAGAAGATCGGCATGGACTGGAGCCGGCCCGAGCAGATCGGCGATCCGGCGGTGAACCTGAAGCTGGGCACCAGCTATCTGAAGCTGGTGCTGGACGACCTGGGCGGCAACCAGGCCATGGCCGCCGCCGCCTACAACGCCGGCCCCGGCCGGCCGCGGCGCTGGCGCGAAGGCGCGGTGCTCGATGCCGCGGCCTGGGCCGAGAGCGTGCCGTTCAACGAGACGCGCGACTACGTCAAGCGTGTGCTGCACAACGCCGCGGTGTATGACGCGCTGCTGAACCAGCGCCCGCCGGCGCTGCGCGCCCGGCTGGGCACAACCATCGGCCCGCGCGATCCGAATGCGCCCACGCCGAACGGGGAGCTGCCATGACGCCTGCGTGCATCGTCGTCACCGGCGGCTCGGGCTTTGTCGGCCGCACGCTGTGCGAGCAGCTGGCCGCGCGCTGGCCCGGCTGCCGCGTGCGCGTGCCCACACGCCGCGCGGTCAATGCCCGCGCGGTGCAGCCGCTGCCCAATGTCGACGTGATCGTCGCCGACATGCACAACCCGGCCGATGCCGCGCGCGTGCTGCAGGGCGCCGACGCGCTGGTGCAGCTGGTGGCCATCCTGCATGGCAGCGCCCAGGACTTCGACCGCGCCCATGTGGCGCTGCAGCGCAGCCTGGCCAGTGCCTGCGCGCTGTGCGGCGTGCAGCGCGTGGTGCAGGTCAGCGCGCTGGGCGTGGGCCACGAGGCGCCCAGCGCCTACCTGCGCAGCAAGGCCGCCGGCGAAGGCGTGTGGCGCCAGGCCGAGCAGGCCCATCCCGGGCTGGATGTGCGCATCCTTCGGCCCAGCGTGATCTTCGGCGAGGCCGACCGCTTCACCAACCTGTTCGCCGGCCTGCTGCGCCACCTGCCGCTGCTGCCGCTGGCCCGCGCCGATGCGCTGTTCCAGCCGGTGTGGGTGGGCGACGTGGCCCAGGCCATCGTCGAACTGGTCGGCCGCGACAGCAGCGAATGGACCGGCGCCACCGTCGAGGCCGCCGGCCCCGAGCGGCTGACGCTGGGCCAGATCGTGCAGCAGGTCGGCGCCATGGCCGGCTGCCCGCGGCCGGTGATCGGCCTGCCGGAATGGGCTGGCCAGCTGCAGGCCGCGCTGATGGCCCTGCTGCCCGGCGAGCCGCCGATGAGCCGCGACAACCTGCTGAGCCTGCGCGTGCCCAATGTGGCCAGCGGCAGGCTGCCGGGCCTGGAAACACTGGGCCTGCGCCCGCAGCCGCTGGCCCGGCTGGCCGCGCACTTTGCCGCCCGGCCCGACGCCGAGCGCTGGCGCGCCCAGCACCGCTGAACGGACAGCGCCCGGCGATGCAGGCCTGGATCGTTGGCGGCGCGGTGCGCGACGCCCTGCTGGGCCTGCCGGTGCACGACCGCGACTGGGTGGTGGTGGGCAGCACGCCCGAGGCCATGCTGGCCGCCGGCTACCGGCCGGTGGGCCAGGACTTCCCGGTGTTCCTGCATCCGGACACCGGCGAGGAATATGCGCTGGCGCGCACCGAGCGCAAGAGCGGCCGCGGCTACCACGGCTTCACCTTCCTGGCCTCGCCCGAGGTGACGCTGGAAGAAGACCTGGCGCGGCGCGACCTGACCATCAACGCCATCGCGCAAGACCCCCACAGCGGCGCCCTGGTCGACCCCTACGACGGCCAGGGCGACCTGCGGCGGCGCCTGCTGCGCCATGTGTCGCCGGCCTTTGTCGAAGACCCGGTGCGGCTGCTGCGCGTGGCCCGGCTGGCGGCGCGCTTTCCGGACTTCAGCCTGGCCCCCGAGACCGCCGCGCTGCTGGCGCAGATGGTGGGCGACGGCGAGGTCGACCACCTGGTGCCCGAGCGCGTGTGGCAGGAGCTGTCGCGCGGCCTGCTGGCCAGTGCCCCCGAGCGCATGATCGAGCTGCTGCGCGGCTGCGGCGCACTGCGTGTGCTGCTGCCCGAGCTGGACGCGCTGTGGGGCGTGCCCCAGCCCGAGCAGCACCACCCGGAAGTCGACACCGGCCTGCACCAGCTGCTGGTGCTGCGCGCCGCGGCCGACAGCGGCGCGCCGCTGGCCGTGCGCTGGGCCTGTCTGATGCACGACCTGGGCAAGGGCACCACGCCACCCGAGCAGTGGCCGCGCCACATCGGCCACGAGCAGCGCAGCGTGGGCCTGGCACGGCGCGTGGCCGAGCGCTGGAAAGTGCCCAACCAGTGCCGCGAGCTGGCCGAGACCGTGGCCCGCGAGCACGGCAACATCCACCGCAGCAGCGAGTTCGGCGCCGACGCCGTGCTGCGCCTGATCGAACGCTGCGACGGCCTGCGCCGGCCCGAGCGCTTTGCCCAGGCCCTGTGGGCCTGCGAATGCGATGCGCGTGGCCGCACCGGCTTCGAGCAGCGGCCCTATCCGCAGCGCCAGCGGCTGCAGGCGGCGCTGGATGCGGCCCTGGCCGCCGACGTGCAGGTGGTGGTGGTCGAGGCCCAGGCACGCGGCCTGGCCGGCCCGCAGATCGGCGAGCGCGTGCGCGCGCTGCGGCTGGCGGCGGTGGAGCAGGCGCTCAGAACAGCATGCCCACGCCCATCGCCACAAAGCTGAACAGCAGGCCGCTGGCAAACGGCAGGTAGATCTCGCGGCCGCGCCAGCGCAGCGTGATGTCGCCGGGCAGCCGGCCCAGGCCGATGCGGCGCAGCCAGCCCTGCAGGCCGCCGACCAGCAGCGAGGCGATCACGAACACCAGCAGCCAGCGCATCGCGGCGCCGCCTACAGCCGGTGCGTGCGGTCGCCCTGGGCAAAGCCCAGCAGCGGCTGGCCCGGCGGCAGATCCAGGTCGCGCGTGAAGGCGATGACCTTGAACAGCTCGCCCATCTCGTGCTCGGTGACCAGCTTCTGCGCCATCGCCCGCTGGCGCAGATCAGCGCCTTCCAGCAGCGGCAGCAGGCCGCAGTTGATCAGGAACCGCGCCTGCGAGGTGTAGCCGGCCACCTCCAGCCCGGCCTCCTGTCCGGCCAGCGCGATGCCGGTGAAGTCCACATGGGCGCTGATGTCCTTCAGCCCCGGATCGGCCAGCGGGTCGGCATCGACGCGGTGGCCGCGGTGGCAGACCAGGGTGCCCATGTGGCGCTGCGGCAGCCAGTATTCGGCCTCGGGAAAACCGTAGTCGATGAACAGCGCCAGGCCGCGCTGCAGCCGGCCGGCCAGGCTGCGGATGAAGGCCTGGGCCTGCGCATGGATCTCGGTGACGGTGCCGGGCACGAAGGGCGCTTCCACCGGCGGGCGCAGGGGGCTTGGCCGGTCGGCCCAGGCCAGCGCGCCGTCCCCGGCCAGGGCCACGCCACGCTCGAACCACTGCGCACCGTCGAAATGCAGCAGCTGAACCGGCATCGCGTCCAGCACCTCGTTGCCGACGACCACGCCGTGGATGGCCTCGGGCCAGGCGTCCAGCCATTCGACCTTGGGCGCAAAACGCGCCAGCCGCTGCGCCTGGCGCTGGCGCAGCGTGCCCGACAGGTCGACGATGCGGTAGTGGCGCACGGCCTCGCCCAGCGTTTCCAGCAGCTGCTCGGCCAGGGCGCCCGAGCCGGCCCCGAACTCCAGCACCGTGTGTGCGTCGGCGGCCTGCAGGCCCTGGCGCACCTGGGCGGCCAGCGCGTGGCCGAACAGCGGCGACAGCTCGGGCGCGGTGACGAAGTCGCTGCCCGACGCGGGCATGGCACCGAACTTGGCGCTGTCGTTGGCGTAATAGCCCAGGCCCGGCGCATACAGGGCCAGGGCCATGTAGCGGTCGAACGGCAGCCAGCCGCCGGCCTCGGCGATGGCCTGGCGGATGTGCTGGCCCAGCGTCGCGCTCAGCGTGGCGGCATCGGTGGCGGGGGCGGCGTCGGGCGGGGACATGCGGCGATTGTCGCCGCCCCCTCACCGTCGGCGTGCGGCGGCCGGCTCAGCCCGACTCAGCGCAGGTGGCGGCCGCGCAGCCGGTCCCAGACCTCCAGCGCCGGCTTGGCGCCGAACTGCGCATCGGCCAGGCCGATGTGGGCGAACAGCGGCAGGTTCTCGCCCACCGGCTGGGCCAGCGCGGCCAGGTCCAGGTCGGCGAACAGCAGCTGCACCACGGCCTGCGCAGCGATGCCGTCCAGCAGGTCGGCATGGCGCAGCCAGTAGGCGCTCTGATCGGCCAGCGAGCCGGCATGGCCGCCCACCGCGGCACTGCTCCAGCCGCATTCGCTGACCAGCACCGGCAGCGAGCCGCCATCCAGCAACCGGCTGTAGTGGTCGGCCGGAATCTGCTCCGGGCGCTCGTAGGCCAGGTAGGGATAGGACGACAGGCCCAGCGCGTCGGCAAAGCCGAAATCGCGCCGGTCGCTGGCAATGCCGACATAGGGCCCGGCCTGGCCTGTTTGACCTGTCTGGACGCCCAGCCGGCCCCAGGCGCATTCGACCTGCACGCTGGTCAGCAGCTGCGGCGGCCGCGCCAGGCCGGCGGCCCGCAATTCGGCGGCGGCCTCGTTGGCGGCGCGCACCACGGCGGCATACAGCGGCGCCGGGGCCGCCGCGCGCACCAGGTTGGTCTCGGTGGCCAGGCACAGCCAGTCGGGCTGCAGCACGCGGGCCACCGCCAGCACATAGGCACGCCAGACGGCCTGCACCGCCGGCTCGGCCAGGCTGCGGCCAAGGGCGCGCAGCTGCGGCGCCTCCAGCTCGCGCGCCATGCCGTCGTTCAGCTCGGCCACAAACAGCAGCTTCAGGCCATGGGCCCGGTACAGGTTGACCAGCGGCAGCTTCTCGGCCTGCACCAGGGCCAGCGCATCGGCCCCGGCCAGCAGCGCCTGCCAGGGGATCTCCTCGTGGATGGCCGCCACCTCGGCCCTGGGCGCCCACAGCGAGATGCCCTGCACCGCGGTGGCCACATCAAAGCGTGGCGGCAGGCCGCCAAAGCCCATGCGCCAGCCGCGCGTGGATGCCGCCCCCTGCGCGGCCTGGACCGGGCTGGCGGTGGACGACGACGCAGCGGCGCTGCCGGCATCGCCGCCGCCGCCGCAGGCACTCAGGCCCAGCAGGGGCGCCACGGAGGTGGCCGCAGGAACGGCGGCCAGCCGGCGCAGGCAGCTGCGCCGCGAAAGAAGATCGGAAGCCATGGCAGCTTATCGGCCGCCACGGCGCAAAACCAAGCCGGTTGATGCCGCAAAAAGCGGCGGCGATCAGGCTGCCTGCTGGCCCAGTGCCGCGCCGTCGCGCTCGGCCCGCTCGCGCAGCACGCGCAGGCCGGCGCCACGGCCCGACAGCATGGCCTGGTCGCTCCAGAAATAGGTCCACAGGCCGTAGCGCCCGGTGGGCAGGATGCCGACCTCGCGCAGCCAATGGTGCACGGTGCGCACCGAGTCGTGGCGCTGCATGTCGTAGATGCAGTAGGCGCGGCGCACATCGTGCACCTGGCGGCTGATGACCTGGTCGGCACGGTCCAGCGCACCCACGCGCACCAGGTCGGCGATGACGCGGTCGACGATGGTCGCGCGGTCCAGCGGCCGCTGCTCGGAATAAGCCACCTCGGCCGAGATCGACGACAGCCCCGGTGGCGCCACATCGTGAGCAAAGTTGTGCGGATAGCTGATGCGGAAGAAGGCCACGTCGGGCTCGGGAAAGTGCACCCAGTGCATGTCGCGGATGGCGGGTGCATTGATGCCCAGGTTGACCACCAGGATGCTGTTGCTGCGCAGCCGCCGCGCCGCCGCCACCACCTCCTCGGGCGCATCCGGGCACAGCGCCACCAGCTCGGGCAGCGCGATGCTGCTGATCAGATCCTGGTAGCGCAGCGGCGGCGCGCCGTCGAACTCGACGATGCGCCGCCGCACATCGATGCGTGTGGCCCGGCAGCCCAGGTGCACGGGCCCGGCATGCTCGGCCAGGCGCCGCGCCACCGCGCCATAGCCGGCGCCGGGCTCGGGATAGCGGAACTCGGCATTGGTGCCGATGCGCGTCTGCCGGCTCCACAGCGCGCCACGCAGCACCTGCGACAGCCGCGGCTGCGGCACGCGGCCACCGGTCCATTCGAAGCTCATCTCGCGCGGATGCACGGTCCAGAACTTCTCGCTGTACGGGATCAGAAAGGTCTGGGCAAAGCCACGGCCCAGCGAGCGGTACATCCACTCCTCGTAGTTGCGCGGCTCGGGCTCGTGGTGGCGGCGCACAAAGCCCCAGACACAGCGCGCGCGCAGCGCCAGCGGCAGGCCGGCGGTGTTGACCTGGAACGGATAGGGCGTGTACTTGCCGTGCGAGTGGATGAAGGCCCGGCGCTTGTGGGCGCTGAACTGCACGCCCAGATGGTCGAACAGCTCCAGCGCCCGCTTGTGGCGCGACTGCAGGATGTGGATGCCGCGGTCGAAGACGAAGCCGTCGGCGGCATCGGAGGCGGCCACGCCACCGGGCTGGCTGCCGGCCTCGAACACCGGCGCGCCGCAGGCCATCGACGCCGCCAGCCCGGCAATGCCGCCGCCGAGGATGACGATGGGCTCTTCGCGCATCGGGTCCGGGTCTGCTTGCGCAACGCCGGCGCGGCTCAGGCCGGCCGCACCAGGATCGCGTCGCCGTCCAGGCGCACCTCGTAGCGCTTGCAGGCCGGCAGCGGCTGGGCGTCGCCACCATGCTCCACATCGACATCGCCGGTGGTGCGGCAGGCATTGGCGCCGATCAGGCACTCGCCGCTGCTGATGCGAAAGCGCGCCGAATGCCAGGGGCACATGACCTCGTCGCCGTCGATGATGCCCTGGGCCAGCGGGCCCCGCTCATGCGGGCATTCGCCCAGCGCATAGAAGCGGTCCTCGACGCAGAACACCCCCACCTCGTGACCATCGACAACCACGCCGGACTCGTAGCCGGTGCCCGGCGCCACATCGCCGACCTCGGCGACCTTCACCCATGCCTCGCTCATCCACCCTCCAGTGGCTGTGTCGCCAGCGGTTCCAGCCGGGTCTTGCCACAGCTGCGGCAGACCCATTCGACGCAGCGGCGCGTGACCTCGCGCTCGACCAGGTCGGGCACCGAGACCTCGTCCCAATACTCCGAGCCCTCGCGGTTGAAATGCTTGATGCGCTGCTTCACGTAGACCACCTCCTCGACGGTCTCGGTGATGCTGCGCTCGCCCAGGCGCTCCAGCCCGGCCGCCGCCCCGCAGGAGCAGCTGGCCGTGGCCAGCGCCGCGGCACTCACGGCCGGGCGGCCACGCCGCACGCCCGCAAAGGCATGCCGGCGGCCGCTTCAGGACAGGTCATAGGCGTACTCCTTGGCCCACAGCAGGTTGATGTACTTCTTGCCCACGTAGTGGTCGATCTTGGCATTGCGATAGTGCTTGTCAAGATCCGCCTCGCGCTCGGCCCACAGCGGCTCCACCTCGCCGGCCATCCACTTGTCGTCGGGCAGGGCCGACAGGTCGGCGATGGCGCGGCGGTAGCCGTCGGAGCACTCGTTGTCGAGGTTGGCGTTGAGGTGCCAGCGGAACATCACGCGCATCTTCTCCAGCTCGACGTGGGTGAAGGATTTCTCCTTCAGCACCGAGCCGCCGCGGTAGCTGCGCACCTCGTCCCAGCGCGCCGGGTCGATCAGGTCGTTCTCGCGGCAGAAGTCGTCCAGCCCGGTGTTCGGATAGGGCATGAAGGTCGAGACCCAGACGATGTAGGCGCGCAGCTTGGCGTTCAGCGCCGCGGTGCGCTCCATGTCGGCGGCGGTCTCGGTGGGCAGGCCGATCATGTTGAAGGCCTGGGGCTTGAGGCCGTACTTGCGCGCCAGGCCGAAGGAGTCGATCAGCACCTTGTCGGTGATGTTGCGGTTGAGCACGCGGTTGCGGATCTCGGGCGTGCCGGCCTCCACGCCCATCTTCACCACCTTGCAGCCCATCTCCTTGAGCAGGCGGGCGATGTTCTCGTTGAAGGCCAGTGGCTGCGAGGTGGCGGCGAACTGCAGGCCCACCGCGTCCTTGTAGCGCGGCGCCAGGTCGGCCAGCCAGCGCGAGTAGATGGCGAACACGTCGTCCACGAAGGTGAAGTACTGGACGTTGCTGTACTTGTCCTTCACCTCGCGCAGCATCTCCACCGTGCTGTCGACGCTGCGCCGGCGCACGAAGTCCTTGGTCGTGACCTGATCGGGCGTGCCCGCCAGGTCCTTCTTGTACATGTCCAGGAACGGGATGTTGAAGCAGTAGGTGCAGGCATAGGGACAGCCGCGCGAGGCAATGACCTCGGCCCAGCCGCTGCGCGTCTCGACGATGCGACCGTAGTCGAACACCTCGCGGTCCTCGAACGGCAGCTCGTCGAGCTTGTCGACCCAGCGCCCGACCGGGTTGTCGGTGACCTGCATGCCGTCGGGCAGCGTGAAGGACTTGGCCGCCGGCCCCGGCTGGGCCACCGGGATGCTGCGGCCCGAGGGCATGCCGAAGGTGCCGGTGGCCAGCATCGGCTCTTCTTCGGCGACCTCGCTGGCCTTGGTCAGCATATTGGGGATGTGCTGGGTGGAGGCCCCGCTCTGCAGCCGGCGCACCAGTTCCAGCAGCGGCAGCTCGCCCTCGCCCTTGCAGACGAAGTCGACCGACTTCTCCTTGATCACGTCCTGCGGCGCCGAATTGGCATGGTGGCCGCCGACGCAGATCGGCACGCGGCTGGCGCGGCGGATGAACTTGGCGATGGTCTTGACGTAGAACCACTGGTTGGTCACCGCCGAGAAGCAGACCAGGCCGGGGTCGTAGTCGACCACGTCGCGCACGATGCGCTCGACGTCCAGCGGATAGCCCAGCTCGTCGGACACATGCAGCAGCTTGGTCTGGTGCCCATGGCGCTTGAGATAGGCCGAGAGGACACCGATGCCGCAGGAATACCCCACGGAAATGCCGATGTCGGTGTAGATGAACAGGACCTTCACGGGAACCTCCGTTCGTGCAGACATCCGGCCCGGCGGGCCGTGGCGGCTTGACGCGCGGCAAGGCCGTCGAGCGCAGCCGCGAGCTTGCGGCCGAAGTTCGGGTGGCGGCAAGTCCCGCAGGATTGGGATTGCCACTCGAACTGGGGAGGCCGATGCTGCGCAGACCTTGTCGGCCTGCGGCCCTGCGGTGATCGTTGCCGCCGTGTCGCCGGCTGCGGTGTGCACTGCGGGAGGGACGGGAATGATCGACCAGACCGTTTTGGTGACCGGCGCCGGTGGCATGCTGGGCAATGCCATCGTGCCGTACTTCAGGACGCGCTACCGGCGTGTGCTGGCCACCGACAAGATCCTCAGCGAGCCCTGGCTGCAGGCGCTGGACGTGCGCGACGAGGCGGCGCTGCGCGCCATCTTCGAGCGCGAGCGCCCCGCGCTGGTGCTGCACCTGGCCGCCGAGACCGACCTCGAGTTCTGCGAGCAGCATCCGGACGTTGCCGAGGCGGTGAACCATGTCGCCGCGGGCCGCGTCGCCGAGCTGACCCAGGCCGGCGGCGCCACCCTGGTCTACATCAGCACGGCCGGTGTCTTCGATGGCACCAAGCCGGGTTTCTATACCGAATCCGACGCGGCCAACCCGATCATGGTGTACGGCCGCACCAAGCTGGACGGCGAGCTGGCGGTGGCCCGGGCCTGCCAGCGCCAGTACACGGTGCGCGCCGGCTGGATGGTCGGCGGCGGCAGCCGCAAGGACCACAAGTTCGTGATGCTGATGCTGCAGCAGCTGCTGGCCGGCCAGACCACGCTGCATGCGGTGGACGACCGCTGGGGCACGCCGACCTATACCCACGACTTCGCGATGAACCTGTTCCGCCTGCTCGACACCGGCGCTTACGGTCTGTATCACATGGTCTGCGAGGGCTTCGGTTCGCGCTTCGACGTGGCCGCCGAGATCCTGAAGGTGTGCCGCCGCGAGGACGTGGAGCTGGTGCCGGTGGGCTCGGAGTTCTTCAAGGACCGCTATTTCGCGCCGCGCCCGCCGTCCGAGATGATGCGCAACCAGCGCCTGGGCGAGCTGGGCATCAACCTGATGCGCCCTTGGCAGGCCGCGCTGCGCGACTACCTGAGCCGCGAGTTCCCGCAGGCGCTGCGCGACGGCCTGGCCGGCGGCTGGGACGGCGCCGATCGCCGCCGCGATGCCGACGGCATCGGCCGCGGCCGGCGCATCTCCAGCCTGGGCTACGGCGGCCCCGAGCGGCGCTCGGGCCTGGACCGGCGGCAACTGCAGGCGCTGAGCCTGGGCCTGCGCGCATGAGCCGGGCACAGGCGGCCTGCCTGCTGGCGGCCTGCCTGCTGGCCGGCTGCCAGGCGGTGTCGCCACCACCGCTGACGGCCGTGCCCGAGCTGCCCGCACCCAGCCAGGCGCCGATGCTGTACGTGCCGCCGGTGGAACAGGAATACCGCTTCCAGGTCGGCGACCACATCTCGGTGCGCTCCTACTACGACCGCCAGTTCAACCAGGATGTGGTGGTGCGGCCCGACGGCCGCATCTCGCTGCTGCTGGTGGGCGATGTGCGCGTGGTCGACACCACGCCGACGGCGCTGCGCGAGCAGCTGCTGGCCACCTATGGCCGGGTGGTCGATTCGCCGGATATCACGGTGGCCCTGACCAAGACCGCCAACCTGGTGATCTACCTCGGCGGCGAGGTGCGCCAGCCGGCGATGCAGCGGCTGGAAGGCTCGATGACCGTGCTGCAGGCGCTGGCCGCCTCCGGCGGCGCGCTGCCCAGCGCCAACCTGCGCCAGGTGCTGCTGCTGCGCCGCGGCCCCGAGCAGCAGACCCTGGTCTACAAGATCGACCTCGAACAGGTGCTGCGTGGCGAGGCCGCCGACGCCTATGTGCAGCGCCACGACATCGTGCACGTGCCCAAGAGCGAGATCGCCAACCTCGGCCAGTGGGTCGACCAGTACATCAACGCCATCATCCCCCGCTCGGTGCTGTTCAACCTGGGCTGGATCCGCTACCACAACAGCAACCCGGTGCAGGTGGTGGCGCCATGACGACGCCGCAGCTGAGCATCGTCGTCGTCACCTGGAACGGCTGGGCCGACACCCAGCTGCTGCTGGCCTCGCTGCGCCGCGCCACCCTGCCCGAGCACGAGTTGATCGTGGTCGACAACCACTCCAGCGACGGCACGCCCGAACTGCTGGCCCAGGCCTGGCCGGCCGAGCGGCTGCGCCTGCAGCGCAATGCGCACAACGCCGGCCATGCCGCCGGCGTCAACCAGGGCGTGGCCCTGGCCCGCGGCGAGTGGGTGCTGGTGCTGGACA
>JAGOPK010000018.1:0-41582 GCA_017992055.1 Burkholderiaceae bacterium | reverse complement strand
CTGCTGGCCCAGGCCTGGCCGGCCGAGCGGCTGCGCCTGCAGCGCAATGCGCACAACGCCGGCCATGCCGCCGGCGTCAACCAGGGCGTGGCCCTGGCCCGCGGCGAGTGGGTGCTGGTGCTGGACAACGACACCGAGCTGGCGCCCGACGCGGTGATGCGGCTGTGCCAGCACCTGCAGCAGCATGCCGAGGTCGGCGTGGTCGCGCCACGCACCTTCAACAGCGACGGCAGCGTGCAGCAGACCGCGCGTGCCCTGCCGTCGGCGATGAGCGGCCTGTTCGGCCGGCGCAGCCTGCTGACGCGCTGCTGGCCCGGCAATCCGTTCTCGCGCCGCTACCTGATGAGCGACCGGCTGGACTCGCTGCAGCCGCATGCGGTCGAACAGGTCTCGGCCGCCTGCATGCTGCTGCGGCGCCGGCTGTTCGATGCCGACCGCGTCGGCCCCTGGGACCTGGGCTACCGCGGCTACTGGGTCGACACCGACTGGTGCGCGCGGGTGCGCCGCGCCGGCGTCGGCATCGCCTGCGTGCCGCAGGCGCAGATCGTGCACCACGAGCAGAACCGGCCGGGCCGCCGCGTCGCGCCGTCGCGCATCTGGATGTTCCACCTCGGTGCCTGGCGCTTCTACCGGCTGCACCGCTGCGCCGGCTGGGCCGATCCACGCGCCCTGCTGGCCGGCCTGGCGCTGGGGCTGCGTGCGCTGCTGCAGCTGGGGCTGAACCAGCTGCGCAGCCCCGACGGGCCGCGGCCGGCAGCGGCGGTTCATGGCCAGGCTCAGGCTCAGGCCTGGACGGACCCGACGCGATGAGCCCCGATCTGCAACTGGCCGCCACCGGCCGGGCCTGGGACGGGGGCGAGCGCCGCCAGGCCGACCGCCGCCACAGCCACCAGCCCTTCGCCGCACCGGACCGGCGCCAGGCCGCACGCCGCAGCCGCGACAGCGGCGAGCGCCAGCCCGGCCGCGTCTGGGCCGTGCCGCTGGCCCTGGTGCCGCCGTCGGCCGAGCCGGCCTGGCAGCGCATCGCCTACCGCGGTGCCGAGATCATCGCCGCCGCGCTGGCCCTGCTGCTGCTGCTGCCGCTGATGCTGCTGGAGGCCGCCTGGATCCGCCTGGACTCGCCGGGGCCGGTGCTGTTCCGCCAGCGCCGCGTGGCGCGCAGCCGGGTGCTGCCGGCCGCCGCGGTGCGCCAGCACCCCGGGCTGCAGCTGGCCGAGCCGGCGCCCGGCCAGGCCGGCGACCAGGCGCCCTACCTGGTGCCGCAGGACTTCGGCTTCGTCAAGTTCCGCACCATGCATGCCGACAGCGCCCAGCGCTTTCCGCACCTGTACCGCTACCGCTACGGCGACCGCGAGCACTTCCTGGCCGACCGCTTCAAGCGCGACGACGATCCCCGCATCACCCGCGCCGGCCGCTGGCTGCGCCGCAGCACGCTGGACGAGCTGCCCAACTTCTGGTGCGTGCTCACCGGTGACATGGCCCTGGTCGGCCCGCGGCCCGAACTGCCCGGCCTGCTGGTCAACTACCAGCCGCACGAGATGCTCAAGTTCGCCGTGCGACCCGGCATCACGGGCTTGGCACAGATCAACGGCCGTGGCAACCTGAACTTCCGCGACACCATCGCCTGGGATCTGGAGTACGTGCGCACGCGCTCGGTCGCACTCGACCTGCGCATCCTGCTGCGCACCGTGGTGCTGGTGCTGACGCGGCATGGAGCCTTCTGACGTGGACCACCCCCGTTGCGCTGCTGCCGGATGCAGATGTCGCCGAGGCTGCGCATGAACCTGGTGCAGCCCCCCTCGCCGGACTGGCGGGCGCCCAGCGGCTTCTTCCTGCCGCTGCAGCGCAACCTGTCCTTCGTCGTGGTGTTCGTGCTCGCCGCCGCGCTCAGTGCCCTGGGCCTGACCTATGTCTACAGCGAGCGCTACGAGGCCCAGGTGGCGATCGAATACCGGCCGCAGGAGATCATCCGCCTGCGAGCGCCCGAGGCCCAGTCCTTCGGCTCGGCGGTGCCGGCGCCGCCGTTCAAGGTCATCAGCCAGACGCTGCAGGAACTGGTGGGCAGCGAGGCCATCATGGCGCGCATCGTTGCCGAGTTCGACCTCACCCGCGTCGAGCGCCAGTACAGCGGCCCCTGGTGGCGGGTGTGGTTTGCGCAGACCAAGGACTGGCTGCGCGACGAGCTGGGCGACCTGTGGACCGTGCTCAAGCACGGCCGGCTGATCGAGCAGGATCCGGTCGAAGGCGCGATCGGCGATCTGCGCAACAACGTGCGGCTGCGCAACCGCGATTCCTACGTGTTTGCGCTGAGCGTGCGCGACAAGTCGCCCGAACGCGCCGCGGCCATCGCCAACCGCATTGCCGAGATGCTGATCGACAAGCTGCGCCAGAGCGAGCGTGTGCCCGGCGCGGCCAAGCTCGACCAGCTGAACGCGCTGCTGCAGACCAAGGCCGGCGAGATCGCCGCGCTGCGCCAGTCGGTCGAGTCGCTGCTGCGGCGCCACCAGCTGGTGTCGCTGAGCACCGAGATCGAGCGCAGCGCCGAGCGTGAATCGGCGCTGGCGCTGGACCTGAGCAAGCTCGACGCCGACATCGCCCGCGCCCGCGAACGCCTGAGCCAGGTGGCGCAGAAGCAGGCGCAGAAGCGCCAGCTGGCCAGCGGACTGGCGGCCGTCGGACCGGCCACCGCGGCGCCGGCCGCAGCGCCGGCCGAGCCCGGCGGCCTGCCGATCTCGCCGGACGATTTCCGTCGCCTGGCCAGCGAGCGCGTGTTCGACGAGGTCGAGCTGAACGGCCTGCTGGCCAAGCGCTCGGCGCTGCAGGCCTCGCTGCAAGACCTGCAGCAGCGCCTGCGCCAGCTGCCCGACGTGCAGACCCAGCTCGATGCGCAGCGCATGCGCCTGGCCGCGGCCGAGCGCGACTATGTGCAATACACCGATGCCGCGGCCGAGGCCAGCGTGCGCGCCGGCGCCGTGCTTTCCGAGGTCAACCTGCTGCATGCGGCGCGCGCGCCCTCGCAGCCCATCGGCCCGATCAAGGTCTACCACGTGGCCCTGGCCGGCCTGCTGGGCCTGCTGGTCGGCATCGGCCTGGTCTACCTGCTCAGCTACTTCAACGTGCGCGTGTTCTTCGCCTCGCGCGGCTGGCGCGCGCGGCGTGCGGCGGCCAGCGCGCCCGCGGCCAGCGATGCCCAGGCAGAGCCCCATGCCCATGCCGGCTGAGCCCGACATCCCGTCGGTCGACATGCCACCGCCGCAGGCGCCGCCGCGTGCCGGCCTGGCCGCGGTGCATGCCCTGCCGCTGCAACGCCGCCGCCATCTGCCGGCCCTGCTGCGCCTGCTGCTGGTCGCGCTGGCCGGCGCGCTGATCGGCGCCAGCGCCAGCTACCTGCTGCGCAAGCTGGGCCTGTAGCGCCATGGACACGCCGTCCACGCCCTCCCCGACGCCGGCCCACGAGCTGCCGCCACGGCTGTCGCCCTGGGCCGCGGCCCTGCTGGGCGCGCTGTTCGCGCTCGGCGTGTCGCAGCTGTGGCAGGCCGAGACCCGCTGGTTCGTGGTCGGCATCGTGGCCATCGCGCTGGCCGCGCTGGCCATGGCCACGGCCGGGCGCTATGCGCAGTGGCTGCTGCCGGCGCTGATGTTCTGCATCCCGCTGTCCAGCCTGGAGCGCTGGTTCTTCTTCGACGTGGTCTCGGACGACCAGTACGGCAATGTCGTCTATTCCGGCGCGCTGGGCCTGGGGCCGGTGGACCTGGCCATCGCCGGCCTGGCCCTGTCCTGGCTGGTGCGCACGCTGACCGCGCCGCACACCGGCCGGCCGGCCCATGGTGCCGGCCGCGCCGCGGCGCTGCAGCCGGCCGACCTGCCGGTGCTGCTGGTGCTGGCAGCCTATCTGGCCTCGCTGTGGGGCACGCTGGTGCCGGCGCTGGGCTGGTTTTCCACGCTGTACCTGGCCAAGCACCTGTTCGTCTACTTCTATGTCTCGCGGCATCTCGATGAGCGCAGCGCACGCTGGCTGCTGCGCGCCATCTATGCGGCCATCGTGCTGGAGGTGCTGCTGGCGCTGCTGCAAAGCCAGTTCGGCCTGCTGCAGGGCCTGGCCCGCGACAAAGGCGCCGGCTCGGCCGACCGCCAGTCGCAGTACGAGGTGCCGGGCATCGAGTCGGCACGGCGCGCCGAGGGCACGGCCTATGACAGCCATGCGCTGGGCCTGTACATGGCCATGCTGCTGCCGCTGCCGCTGATCCGCCTGCTCGACGATGCCCGGCCCTGGAAGCAGCGGCTGTGGCTGCTGCCGCTGGTGCTGGCGGCCCTGGTGGCCCTGGTGCTGACCTATTCGCGCTCGGCCTGGCTGTCGGCGCTGATCATGCTGCTGGCCCTGGCCGGCTGGCTGCAGCTGCGCTGGCGCAACCGCAGCGTGCTGCCGGCGCTGGCGGTGTCGGCGCTGCCGCTGCTGGGCCTGGCGGCCTGGGCCGCCGGCAAGATCGTCGAGCGCTTCAGCTCGGCGCCGGCCGAGATCATGACCACCCGCTTCGAGCAATGGCAGGTGGCGCTGAGCATCTGGGCCGAGCATCCGCTGTTCGGCGTTGGCGCCGGCAACTATGTGGAGGCGCTGCGCACGATGAACTTCAACAGCGCGCTGGAGCTGCCGGTGCACAACGTGCTGCTGTGGATCGGCGCCGAGCAGGGCCTGTTCGGCGTGCTGGCCTTCTTCTCGCTGGTCTTGCTGGCGCTGGCGCGACTGCTGCGCTGCGCGCGCCGGCCCGGTGGCCTGCCGGCGCAGCTGGCCCTGGCCTTTGCCGCCGCCCTGCTGGCCTATCTGCTGGACGGCCTGACCAATCCGCTGTACCGCGAGCCGGTGGTGTTCATGATGCTGTGGCATGTGCTGGCCGCCAGCGTGGCCCTGCCCCGGCTGCTCGAAGCCCAGGATACGCCCGCCCCGGAGACACCACGATGACCCCGCCCGCCTCCACGCCGCCACGCATCAGCGTGGTCATGGCCACCTATGGCCGCGCCGAGATCATTCCCGAGACGCTGCGCCGGCTGAATGCCCAGACCCTGGCCGACCACGAGTTCGAGGTCATCGTCGTCGACGACGGCTCGCCCGACGACACGCAGCGCGTGCTGGCCGAGGCGGCGGCCTGGATGCGTTGCCGCTACCGCTGGATGAGCCATGCCAATGCCGGCCCCGGCCATACGCAGAACCGCGGCATCGCCGAGGCCGCCGCGCCGCTGGTGCTGCTGATCGCCGACGACATCCTGCTGGCGCCACAGGCCCTGGCCGCCCACCTGGCCCAGCACCGGGCCCATCCGGAACCCGGTGCCGCGGTGCTGGGCCGCGTGCTGCAGTCGCCGGCGCTGACGCAGAGCGTGTTCCTGCGCACCTGGGACCCGTTCCGCTTCGACAGCTTCGAGGGCCTGCAGCAGCTGCCCTACTACCTGTTCTGGGCCTGCAACGTCAGCTTCAAGCGCGACTTCATGCTGCAGCACGGCATGTTCCACGCCCGCCGCGGCCGCGCCGGCGCCGCCGCCCACGAGGATGCCGAACTGGGCTACCGCCTGCACCAGCACGGCCTGCAGCTCTATCTGGCGATGGACGGCCTGGGCCACCACCACCATGTGGAGACGCTGGACGGGGCGATGAAGCGCGCCCACCAGCGCGGGCTGAACTGGGGCGAGTTCCGCGAGCGCGTGCCCACGCCCGAGATCGTCGTGCGCTACCACGTGCTGGGCTGGGACACGCTGGGCGACCACTGGCGTGCGCTCACCGGCCCCGGCCGCCGCTTCCTGATCGGCGCCGACCGCAACCCGCTGCTGCTGGTGCTGCGCTACCTGCTGCGCAGCCTGCTGTTCAACCGCCTGACCCTGCCCGGCCTGTGGCTGCCGCTGCTGCGCCGCGCCGAGCAGCAGCCGGCGCTGGCGCGCTGGGTGCACCGCGACCTGTACCGCGGCGTGATCTCCTGGCATTTCTTCAAGGGCGTGCACGACGCCGTGGCCCTGTATGGCCAGCCCGGCACCGAGCCCGGACACGCCGGCTGACCGTGCCAGCACCGCGGCCAGTGCGGGCTCGATCGGCACCGGCGCCGCACTGACGCTGGCCGGCACCGCCGTCGGCGGTGTGCTGCTGCTGCTCAACGAATGGCTGGCCGCACGCTGGCTGGGCCTGCCCGGCTACGGCCTGTTCGCGCTGGCGCTGGCGCTGGCCAAGATCGGCGACAAGCTGGCCGTGCTGGGCCTGCATGTGGCGGCGCTGCGCTTCATCGCCCCGGCCCGCCAGCGCGGCGACCAGGCGGCGCTGGCGGGCCTGCTGCGCGCCACCGTCCTGCCCTGCGCCGCCGCCGGTGTGCTGCTGGCCGGCGCCGGCGCCTGGCTGGCCGAGCCGCTGGCCACGCAGCTGTTCGGCAAGCCGGCGCTGGCCGCGCTGATCGGCCCGGCCATGCTGGCGGTGCCGTTCTTCGCGCTGTGCGAGCTGCTGGGCAACATCGCCCGCGGTTACGGCCGGCTGCAGCACTATGTGATCGCACGCCATCTGGCGCCCCAGCTCAGCCTGCTGCTGCTGCTGCTGGCCGGCCGGGCCCTGGCCGGCAGCCCGGCCGGACCCTGGCCGGCGCCGCTGCTGGCGGCCTGGGCCTTTGCGCTGTCGGGCCTGGTCGCGGCCCTGATCGCGGCGCTGCTGCTGCGCCAGGCGATGCGGCAGGACCGCAGCAGGCCGCCCGCCGCGCGCGAGACCGGCCCGGCAACCGCGCCGGCAGCGGCCGATCCGCACTGGCGCCGCCGGCTGTGGGCCTATGCCGTGCCGGTGTGGGCCAACAGCCTGCTCTACCTGGCCATCGGCTGGGCCGACCTGCTGCTGCTGGGCTGGCTGGCGCCGGCCGAGGCGGCCGGCCTGTACCGCGCCTGCACCCAGGCGGTGATCGCCTTCGACATGCTCAGCATCGCCTTCAACGCCGCCAGCGCCAACGCCTTTGCGCTGGCCGCCGCCGCGGTGGCCGCGGGCGCGGCCGCACCGGGCCTGGCCGCGCCGCTGGCCCAGGCCCTGCGTGGCCTGGTGCTGCTGGGCACGCCGCTGCTGGCGGTGCTGCTGCTGCAGGCCGACGCGGTGCTGCTGCTGCTGGGCCCGGCCTTCGTGCCGGCCGCCGATGCGCTGCGCGTGCTGGCCCTGGGCCAGTTCGTGCACGCCTGGTTCAGCATCGTCGGCTTTGCGCTGGTGATGAGCGGCCGCCAGGGCCTGGAGACGCGCAATGCCGCGCTGGCCGCAGCGCTGAACCTGGCGCTCAACCTGTGGCTGATCCCTCGCTGGGGCCCGCTGGGTGCGGCCCTGGCCAGCGCCAGCACCTTGCTGGCGCTGAACCTGCTGCGCCTGCACCAGCTGCGCCGGCACCACGGCCTGCTGGCCGTGCGCAGCCAGGAACTGCGCCTGCTGGCGGGCGGCCTGGCGCTGGCCGCCGTCGGCACCTGGCTGGTGCGCAGCCTGCTGCCAGGGAACTCCGGAGCCACTGCGGCGATCCTTCAACTGCTGACCACCGCCGCCTGCGCCGTGGCCGGCCTGTGGTTCCTGGGACTGCGCCGCGACGAGCGTGTGTCGTTGCTGCGGCGCCTGTGTCCGCGGCTGCGCCTGCAGCCGGGCATGGCCCAGGCCGAACGGTCCAGCGGGCCTGTGCATCCCAACCGGCCCTGACCGATCCTGATCGACCCTGTTCGATCCGATTGACCCTCACAAGGAGCCCCTGCCATGCCTCCTCCCGCTCCCCGCCCTGCCCCTGCACGCCCGGGCCGCCTGGCCATCCTGGTGCTGGCCTGCTCGGCCCTGTTGCTGCCACCCGCACCGGCCGCGGCCGAAGGTGGCAAGCGCCTGGCCGTGCAGCGCCTGGCCGAAGCCGACGCGCCGGTGGGCATCTTCGACCCCTCGTTTGCCGACGATGGCCGCGGCCGGCTGTGGATGAGCTATTCCACCGTCGTCGCCGACAAGACCCATGGCATCAAGTTCAATTCGATCAACACCCGGCTGGCGGTCTCGGGCGATGGCGGCAAGACCTGGGAGGACCAGGGCCTGGTGAACGCCGCACGCGACCAGGCCCTGCCCTGGCCGCACAACAAGCTGGCCGCGCGCTGGGAATACGAGGTGTCGCGGCTGCAGCGCGATCCCTGGGCCAGCGAGGCCACGCGCTGGAAGCTGCTGAGCCACCGCTATCTGCGCGTCTACGACGGCAAGGGGCCCGACTCGGTGCCGCTGTTCGAGCATGGCTGGATCGAGCTGCGCACCGCGGCCGAGCCGCGCGGCCCCTGGAGCGAGCCGCGCAAGCTGTTTGTCGGCAGCGTCTACAACAAGAACAACGACAACACCATCGGCCCGCCGGAGATGCGCCTGGACCAGCAGCACAAGGCCCTGGCCAAGTGCCCGGCCTTCACCGAGCCCGGCATGCTGGCGCGCGAGGAGGGCCTGTACGTGGCCCTGACCTGCCCGACGCGCAAGGACAACGGCGAGGTCGCCCTGCTGCGCTGCGACCATGAGCTCGGCCGCTGCGACTACCGTGGCGCGCTGCTGCGCGATGCCGATGCGCGCAAGCTGGGCGGCGGCGTGTCGGGCTTCTCGGGCACCGACCTGATCGAGCGCGACGGCCAGGCCTTCGTCGTCGCCACGCCGACCAAGCAGCCCGGCGACACCTACCACGGCTGCGCCTTCTACCGCATCAGCTCGCTGGACCCGGCCCAGGTGCAGGCCGAGCCGGCGCTGCGCGTGTCCGGGCCGGCCGGCTCGTTCAACGGCGCCTGCGGCTATGCCGGCGCGGCCGGTGTCTTTCTGAGCCAGTACACGCCGGCCGAGGCGCAGAAGTTCCAGATCCACATCACCGGCCAGCAGCCGCGCTGAGCCGCTCAGGGATCGACCAGGATGCCCAGCGCGCGCAGCCGCTGCGCCTGGGCCCACAGCGGCTTGGCGCTGCCGTCGTTCAGGCGCAGGCCGTTGAGGTTGAGCGGCGCGATCTCGCCCTGGAAGTAGTCGCCCAGGTCGTGCAGCATGGCCCAGGTCACCTGGGCCGGGCGCAGCGGCGCCATCAGCGCCGGCAAGCGGCTCAAGAACGCCACCTGGTGGCCCAGGCCGCCGGGGAAGGCGCTGCTCCAGCCCAGCTCGGTGACGATCACCGGCATGTCCGGCCCCAGCCACTGGCGTGCCGCGGCGAAATAGTCGTCGGGCACGTCCAGCGGCGCAGCGATGTCGCGCAGCGAGGCCTCGGACTCGGCGAAGTACATGGTCAGGCCGAAGAAGTCCTGCGCGCCCAGGCTGGCGATCCAGCCCAGGTCGCGGCCGGCGCGCAAATCGTCGCGCAGCACCTTGTACTGGTAGGACAGGCCGACGCGGGTGGCCGGCGCGATCTGCCGGGCCAGCCGGTGGGCGGCGCGGTAGACCTCGCGGAACCAGGCAAATTCCAGCGGCCGCAGCGCATGCACGAAGTTGATCTCCGGCCCCAGCACCAGCACCTCGGGCTTCAGCGCGGCAATGCACTGGAACTCGCGCAGCCAGGCCTCGCGGATGGCCGGCTCGGCCAGGCTGGGTGGATCGGCCATGCCGGGCCGGGCATTGCGCACCGGGTTGAACAGCAGCACCTCGGGCAGGGCGCCGGCCGGTGCGCCGGGCACCGGCCGCGTCGCATAGGTGTTCCATTGCAGGGTCAGCGCCAGGCCCAGGCGCCGCACCTCGGCCACCACCGGCGTCAGCGCGGCGCAGTCCCAGACCTTGCCGGTGGCCTCGTCGACCCAGGCCACCTGCAGGCTGACGTGGCGCGCCAGCTGGGCCGCGGTGGCGATGGCCTCGAACACCGCCGCCTGCGAATAGCGCTGGGGAAACTGCGCCGGCCCGACGGTGATGGCCAGCGGCAGCGTCTGCCGCGCCTGCGGCCCGCTGGCGCCGCCGCTGAACTGGCCGGTGCCACGCAGGCGCAGCACCTCGTCCCAGGCCGGCTTGGGCGTACCGTCGGCGCGGCGCAGGCCGCTGGCATTGAGGCTCTGGCCGGCGCCCTCGAAGTACTGCACATCGTGCAGCAGGGCCCAGGTGATCTGGCTCGGCCCCACCTGGGCCATCAGCTCGGGCACGCGGCGCACAAAGGCCGACTGCTCGCTGGCCCCGGGCGGGAAGTAGGACGACCAGCCCAGCTCGGAAAACAGCACCGGCTTGTCGCCCAGCAGGGTCTTGATCGGGTGGTAGTAGTCGGCCGGAATGGCCTGGGCCAGCGGGTACTGCTGGTGGCGCTCCTGCGAGAAGCCGTAGTAGCTGGTCAGCGCATAGAAGTCCTGCGGCCCGGCATGGCGCACATAGCCCCAGTCGTCCAGCGGCAGCGACATGCGCAGCCCGTCGTACTGCCAGGACAGGCCGACCTGGGTGCGCGGCGAGATGCGCTTGACCAGGCGGTAGGCCTCGGCATACACCTGCTGGAAACGGTTGAACTCGGCCCAGTCATAGGTGACGACGAAGTTCATCTCCGGGCCCAGCACCAGGATCTCGGGCTGCAGCGCCGCCAGGCAGGCGATCTGCTCCAGGTAGCGGTCCTTCAGCCGCGCATCGCCGAAGCTGGCGCTGGTGAAGGGCAGCACCGGCGAGGCGATGCGGATGGCCGGGCGCTGGCCCGGCGCGCCCAGCTCCACATAGTAGGTCTGGAACTGCAGCGTCACCGCCAGGCCCAGGCGCCGCGCCTCCAGCACCCAGGGCAGCACGGTGTCGCAATCCACCGTGGCCCCGCCCTCGGGCTGGCTGGCGCTGGGCGGCGTGCGCCAGAACCACTGGAAGTTGACATGGCGCGAGACCTGGGCCGCGGTGGCCACCGCGGCCATCATCTGCTCGTGCGTGTGGTTGGGAAAGTTCGGCGGCGTGACCACCACCGACACCGCCAGCGGCCGCGCCAGCGTGAACACCTGGCGCTGGCGGATCTGCACCGGCCCGCGCAGGCCCACGCTGCGCCCGCCACTGCTGGACAGGCGCAGTTCGATGGCATTCGGCCCCGGCCGCAGCCGCCCGTCGAGCAGCAGCCGGTACGGATGGACCGGCGCCATAGCCAGCAGCTGGCCGTTGACGCGCACCTGCACCGTCTCGTCGACCGCGCCCAGGTCCAGCACCAGGCTGGCGCCCGCGGCCAGCTGCGCCAGCTGGGCGGCGCTGGGCTCGATGTAGCCGGTGTAGACGATCTCGGCCGGCGTGTCCGGCGGCAGCCGGCCGCTGGCCACCAGATCGGCCAGCGGCCGGCGCGACTCGAAGCGCCGCCGCGTCACGCCCTGGGCATCGACCCAGGTCAGCGCCAGGTCCCACAGCGCCAGGTCCAGCGGCGGCGCGGCGCTGCCCGGCACGTCGACGACGATGCGCTGGCCATCGGCCAGGGTCACGGCCACGCGGCCGGGCTGCTCGGCACTGGCCTCGATGGACCCGTCGGCACGGCGCTGCAGCGTGATCGGCTGGTCGGTGGACTGCAGGTGCAGGGCCGGTGGCGTGTCGGCATCGATGCCCACCGCCAGCAGGCCGCCGGCCAGCAGGTGCACGGCCAGCAGCAGGTCGTCGCCGTCGTCGCGGTACAGCGTGGCCGGCAGGATGCTGCCGGTCCAGAAATCCCACAGCTCGGGCGTTCGCCCGGCTGCGCCGCGGATGCGCAGCAGCGCATCGACCTCGCCCTCGCCGGTGTTCAGCAGCAGCAGGCGCAGGCGGCCGTCGTCGCTGCGGCGCAGCTGGCTCAGCAACTGGCCGGCGCCGCTGCCCAGCTCCACCAACGGCGCCAGGCCCAGCTGCTCGCGCAGCGCCCGCTCCAGCTGCGACGCCTGCGGCACCTGCAGCGCCAGCGGGCCACGCCGCGGCTGGCCGTCGGCGGCAGACGGCGACGGGCCTTCGCCGCCCAGCAGGGCCGCCATCACCTGGCGCACCGCCTGGTCGTCCTGCGGATAAAAGGCCAGGCCGGCGCTGCGCTGCGGCAGCTGGCCGCGGAACACCAGGCGCAGGCCTTGCAGCGCCAGCTCGGCCAGGCGCTGCAGCAGCGGCGGCGGGATCGCCGCCAGGTCATCGACCAGCAGCGCCGGATAGTGCATGGCGCCGATGCGCAGCCGGCCATCGGCGGCCATGCCGTTGCCGGCATCGAGCAGGGACGGGCCGTCGACCAGGTCGTACAGATAGCCCGCGGCCTCCAGCGCCGCCAGCGTCGGCGCCACCTGGTTGCGGTCGGGCGCAAAGCCCGGTGCCGACAGCACCGCCAGATCGGCCTGCGGCCGGCCATGGCGCAGCCACCACTGGGCCCGCGCCAGGTACTGCTGCAGCAGCGGCAGGTCGCGCCACAGCGGGCTGCGCTCGGTCAGCCGCATGCCGTAGCGGCCGATGGCCTCGACGGCAGGCAGGTAGGGCGAGTCGAAGGGCATCCAGCCCGGCCAGGCAAAGCCCGCATCCAGCCGGTAGGGATAGCCATGCAGCACCAGGTGGTTGACGCCGCTGACCAGCTGCAGCTGGGCCTGGCGGCGCAGCAGGTCCAGCGACACCGCGGCCGGCAGCCTGACCGCGCCGACCTCGCTGGACACCAGGGTCTGGCCACGCTGGTGGGCAGTGGATGCGGCGCGCTTGAGAAACGCCGGCTGGCCGCCTGCATACAGCGATTCGGTTTCGGCGATGTCGGCCAGCCGGTAGGCGGCCAGGTCGTCCACCGGCCCGCCATGGGCCTGCACGCGCAGCAGCAGGCCGGCACCGGCGGCCCAGTCGCGCAGCGGCGTGAAGAAGCGCTCCTGCATCAGCTCGGACACCGTGCGCCGGTGGTCGGCACGCACGCGGGCACCGAACTCGCGCATGTCGTAGCGCGGCCCGGCATCGGGATAGGCCTGGCGCAGATAGGCATCGTCGGCATAGGGCACGAACAGCAGCGGCAGCAGGGTCTCGATGCGGTAGCCACGGCGGCGCGCAAACTCGTCGGCGAAGTCGTGGGTCCAGAACAGCTCGGCGCGCAGCTCCAGGCTGTCGATGAACAAGGCCCGCAGCGTGTGGCCGAACTCGGTGCCCAGGCGCGCGCGCAGCGGCTCGGCAAAGTCATCGAGAAAGCGCTGCACGGCCTCGCGCGACAGCGGGTCCAGCACCCGCGGCTGGCCGGGCATCGCGGCATAAAACGGCTGCTGGCCCGAGGGGCCCTCGTACAGCGCAAACAGCCGCCACTCGCCGTTGTCGGGCACCTGCCAGCGCAGCCGGCCATCGGCCTCGACAAAGGCGCTGTGGTCGACGACGACACTGGCATCCAGCCACAGCGTCGGCGCCAGCGCCGGCAGGGCCGCATCGCGCCCCGGCTGCGGCAGGCCGGCCGGCGCCGCGGCATCCACGCGCATCGCCAGCACCGCCACGCGGCGGAAGCGGCTGGCGTCGAAGGTGGCCGGCAGCTTCAGCCAGTCGGCGCCCAGGCGCTGGTAGTCGGGCAGCGGCGGCGCCGGCACCGGGCCGTCGAACAGCTGGCCGCCCTGCAGCGTCTGCACGCCCATCACCAGCTCGCGCAGGCCATGCTGGTCGGCGATGGCCGGGCTGGCCAGCGGCCAGGACGAGCCCAGCGTCAGGTCGACCACCAGGCCCAGGCGCCGCGCCGCCGCCAGCACGCCGGCCAGCTGCTCCAGCCAGGCGGCCGTGCCGACGCGGTGCACGCTGCCATCGGCATCCGGCGGCAGGCCGATGGCCGTGGGCTGGATCTCGACGCCGGAGAAGCCGGCCTCGGCGATCAGCGCCAGCTCGCGCTCCAGCTCGGCCGGCTGCACCGCCGCGCCGGGCCACCACCAGCGCAGCATGGGCGCGGCGGCACGCGGCGGCGTGGCAAAGCCGGCACGCAGGGCCGCCGCATCGGCCGGCACGCCGGCCGGCAGGGCCCAGGCCGGTGACAGCACCGCCAGCAGCGCGGCGCACAGCCAGCGCACGCCGCGCCGCAGCGGGTTCATCGGCGGCTGCGCCGGGCGCCCCGCAACAGCAGCAGCAGGCCGCCGGCCAGCCACAGCGCGGCGCTGGCCGGCTCGGCCACCGGCTGGGCCTGCAGCAGCAGCACGCCGTCGTACAGCCCGCCCAGCAGGCCGGCCGCCACCCCCTGCACCACCAGCCTGTAGGCCCCGGCCGGCAGCAGCGCCGGCACCACATAGGCGTCGACGGGATCGCCATCCACGGCCAGCGGCTGGTCGGCCGCATCGAGCAGCGCGACAAAGGCGATGGCGGTGATGAACTCGGGCCCGGGCAGCAGCTCGTTGTCCAACTGCCGCGGCACGATCACGCCGATGGCGATGGCCGGCTGGCTCAGCTCGAAGCTGTAGACATCGAGGAACTCGTCGGCCGGCAGCTGCGAGCCCAGCGGCGTGGCGCCGGGCGCCAGCGGCCCCAGCAGATGCTCGCTGAGGGTCAGGGCCGAGGCCGCCCCGGGTAAGAGCAAGACCAGAACCAGGGACCACAGCCACAGCGCCTGCTTCATCGCACGACCCTCCAAGCCCGGCACCGCGGCGATGGCCGCGGCGGCCTTGTTGTGACGATTTGATTCTGCGCGGCCGGGGCCGTGGCGCCATCCCCAACACGGCCGGTGGCACGGCGCCGGCAACGGCGGACCGGGCCTGGCCGATACACTGCGGCCTGCGCCAGCAGGCGCCGCAGTCCGGTGCCGCAGCGCCCGCATCGCGCCCAGCGCCGCCACGGCCGCCCCCGCCTCCCGCCCGCCATGTCCAGTCCCCGCGCCCCCGCCCCACCTTCTGCTGCCCACCCGGCCAGTCGCCCCGTGGCCCTGGTCACCGGCGGCGCGCGGCGCATCGGCCGCGCCATCGCGCTGGAGTTGGCCGCCGCCGGCTGGGACATCGCCCTGCACTGCCACCGCTCGCGCAGCGAGGCCGAGGCCACCGCGGCCGAGCTGGCGCAGGCCGGCGCACGCGCCGAGGTGTTTGCCGCCAACCTGGCCGATGGCGCCGACCTGGAGGCCCTGGTGCCGGCGGTGCTGCTGCGCCTGGGCCGGCTGGATGCGCTGGTCAACAACGCCTCGCTGTTCGAGTACGACGATGTCGCCGGCTTCACGCTGGCGGCGATGGAGCGCCACTGGCGTGCCAACACCGCGCCGGCGGTGCTGCTGGCGCAGGCCCTGCACGAGCACCTGGTGCAGCGCCAGGCCCGCGGCGCGGTGGTCAATCTGCTGGACCAGAAGCTGGCCAATCCCAACCCCGACTACTTCAGCTACACGCTGAGCAAGGCGGCGCTGCAGTCGGCCACGGTGATGCTGGCCCAGGCGCTGGCGCCGGTGCTGCGGGTCAATGCCGTGTCGCCGGGCGTGACCCTGCTGTCGGGGCCGATGAGCGGCGACGAGTTCCAGGCCGCCCACCGCATGACGCCGCTGGCGCGCTCGTCCACGCCCGAAGACATCGCCGGCGCCGTGCGCTACCTGCTGCAATCGCCGGCCATCACCGGCCACAACCTGCTGGTCGACGGGGGCCAGCACCTGTGGGGCCAGCCGCGCGACGTGCTGTTCCTGGCCCAGGCCCAGTCCACCGCCCCAACCTGAGGCCTCCATGCAAAGCCTGCTCAGCAACCCCAGCCTGATGGACTGCCGGCGCCTGTTCCTGCGCGACTACGAGGTCTGGATCAACATCGGCGTGCACGACTTCGAGAAGAAGGGCGAGCAGCGCGTGGTCATCAATGTCGACCTGTACGTGCCGCTGGCCGAGAGCACGCCGCAGCACGACCGTCTGGACGAGGTGGTGGACTACGACTTCATCCGCCGCAGCGTGGCCGAGCGCGTATCGCAGGGCCACATCCACCTGCAAGAGACACTGGCCGACGACGTGCTGCGCACGATGCTGGCCCATCCCAAGGTGCGCGCCGCCCGCGTCGCCACCGAGAAGCCCGATGTCTACCCCGACTGCGACGCGGTCGGCTGCGAGGTCTTCGGCATGAAGGAAGCCGCCCGATGAACGACATGAGCACCGAGCACCTCGAAGCCCGCAACGAGGCACAGAAGGCCAAGAAGCAGGCCTTCGAGATGAACAAGCTGAGCAAGCGCCTGCACCGCCAGGTCGGCGAGGCCATCACCGACTTCGGCATGATCGAGGACGGCGACAAGATCATGGTCTGCCTGTCCGGCGGCAAGGACAGCTATGCGCTGCTGGACATCCTGATCAACCTGCGCCAGCGCGCGCCGGTGAAGTTCGACCTGGTGGCCGTCAACCTCGACCAGAAGCAGCCCGGCTTTCCGGCCCATGTGCTGCCCGAGTACCTGGCCAAGGTGGGCGTGCCCTTCCACATCGAGAACCAGGACACCTACTCCATCGTCAAGCAGCATGTGCCCGAGGGCCAGACCATGTGCAGCCTGTGCTCGCGGCTGCGCCGCGGCATCCTGTACCGCGTGGCCGGCGAGCTGGGCGCGACCAAGATCGCGCTGGGCCACCACCGCGACGACATCGTCGTCACGCTGCTGATGAACATGTTCTTCGGCGGCCGCATGAAGGGCATGCCGGCCAAGCTGGTCAGCGACGATGGCCGCCACACGGTGATCCGCCCACTGGCCTATGTGGCCGAGACCGACCTGGAGACCTGGGCGGCGCACCGCCAGTACCCGATCATTCCCTGCAGCCTGTGCGGCAGCCAGGAGAACCTGCAGCGCGCCACCATCAAGGCCCAGCTGCGCGACTGGGAGCGCCAGCACCCGGGCCGCAGCGACAACATGCTGCGCGCCATGGGCCACATCACGCCGTCGCACATGCTGGACCGGAACCTGTTCCCGTTCCAGACGATCCGACCGACAGGCCGGCCCGATCCGGCCGGTGACAAGGCCTTCGACGACGAACCGGTGGACGATGGCTGCGGCACCGGCAGCCCGGCCCCGCAGACCATCCGCCTGATGCGCTGAACCCCCGGGAGATGCAGATGCAACGACGCGCCCTGATGCTGACCACCCTGCTGACGCTGTCCGGCTGTGCGGCGATGCAGACGCTGTCGGTCGATGTCAGCAGCTTCGGCGAATGGCCGGCCGCACGCGGCCCCGGCGCGCGTGGCAGCTATGCCTTCGAGCGCCTGCCCTCGCAGCAGCAGCGCGCCGAACAGCAGCAGGCGCTGGAGACCGCCGCCGCCGCGGCGCTGGCGCAGGCCGGCTTCACGCCGGTGGCCGCCGGCGCCGAGCCCGACCTGGTGATCCAGCTCGGCGCGCGGGTCGACTATGCCGAGCGCTCGCCCTGGGACGATCCGCTGTGGTGGCATGGCGGCTTCGGCCGCTGGCGCTACAACCCCTGGCGCGGCCCGTACTGGAACGGCTACGGGGGCGTGATCCTGCAGCGCGAGCCGGCCCGCTACGACCGCGAGGTGGCGCTGCTGATCCGCGAGCGCGCCAGCGGCAAGCCGCTGTACGAGGCGCGCGCCTCCAGCACCGGCTTTGGCAGCAGCACGGCCGGCCTGGCCGAGCCCATGCTGCGCGCCGCGCTGGCCGACTTTCCGGCGGTGCAGCCCACGCCGCGCTCGGTGCGCGTGCCGCTGACGGCCACGCCCTGAACAGGCGCACCCGGCGCCCGGCCGAGCCGCTCAGCTGCGCGATTGCAGCGCGCGCAGATCGTCCTGCCAGCGGCGCAGGCGCTCGGCGGCCTTCTGGCGCTGGGCCGGGCTGGTGCTGGCATGCAGGCGTGCGGTCAGCACGCAGCCGGCCTCGGCATTGCGGCGCTGCAGTTCGCGGTAGTCAGGCCGCGGCGAGACCAGCATCTCGTCGAGCAGGCGGCGCAGGCCGGCGGCGATGGTCTGCGCATCGGCGCGCTCGGCCTGCCACTGGCGCAGGCTCTGCAGCAGGGCCTGCTGGCGGGCGCGGCGCTCGGCCAGCCAGCGCTGGGCATCGAAGGGCGATTGCGCCAGGGCCTCGGCCAGCAGGCGCTGCTGGGCCTCGTCCAGGCTGCCGTAGAAGCCCTCGTAGCGCTCGACCGCGCGCTTCAGCGCCCGCTGCTGGCGCTCGGCCGCATCGTCGGGCAGGAACTCGCGGCGCGCATCGTCCAGGCCCTCGGCCAGGTGGCGCTGCAGGTGGTCGAGCTGGGCCGGCGTCAGCGTGCGCACCAGCTCGGCGGCCGGCGCCAGCAGCGGCTCGGCCGCCACGCGCAGCCGCTGCTGCCAGGCCGGCACCAGGGCGCACAGCTCGGCCGGGGCCAGCGTGGGCTGCAGGACCAGGCGCTGCAGCCGGGCCAGCTCGTCGTGGTAGTCGGCCAGCTGGCTGCGGCGGTGCCAGGCAAACCAGTCGGCCAGGGCCTGCTGCACACGCGGCTTTTGCACGCTGTCGAAGTCCAGCTGCCGGTCCAGCCACCACCAGGCCAGCATCGGCCCCTGGTTGTAGCCAACTTGTACCGTGCTGCAGCCGCCCAGCGCCCACAGCAGGGCGCCGATAATCGCCAGCCTGCACCAATGGCAGTTCAACAGGGAACGGGACAGTCGCATGGCTCTGGACATCGTGATCATGGCCGCCGGCAAGGGCACGCGGATGAAGTCGCGCCTGCCCAAGGTGCTGCACAGGCTGGCCGGCAAGCCGCTGCTGATGCATGTGCTGGACACCACGCAGTCGCTGGGCGCGGCCCGCAGCCTGGTCATCACCGGCCATGGCGCCGACGAGGTCGAGTCTGCCATCGCCGCCCGCGGCGTGCAGGCGGTGCGCCAGATGCCGCAGCTGGGCACCGGCCATGCCATCCAGCAGGTGGTGCCGCATCTGCACGACGATGGCACCACGCTGATCCTCAACGGCGACGTGCCGCTGATCGCCGCCGACACCGCCCGCGCGCTGGCCGCGGCCTGCGGTGGCGAGCGCCTGGCGCTGCTGACCATCGAGCTGGCCGATGCCACGGGCTATGGCCGCATCCTGCGCTCGGGCGATGGCAGCGGTGGCCGCGTGCTGGGCATCGTCGAGCACAAGGACGCCACGCCGGCGCAGCGCGAGATCCGCGAGGTCTACACCGGCATGATGGCCGCGCCGACGCGGCTGCTCAAGCAGTGGGTGATGGCGCTGGACAACCGCAATGCCCAGGGCGAGTACTACCTGACCGACATCGTGGCCATGGCCGTGGCCCAGGGCGTGCCGGTGGTGGCCAGCCATGCCCACGACGAGACCGAGGTGCTGGGCGTGAACAGCCCGCTGCAGCTGGCCGACCTGGAGCGCCGGCTGCAGCGCCGCCAGGCCGAGGCGCTGATGGAAGCCGGCCTGCGCCTGGCCGATCCGGCGCGCTTCGACCTGCGCGGCACGCTGCGCCATGGCGGCGACTGCGAGGTGGATGTGGGCTGCGTGTTCGAGGGCCGGGTGGAGCTGGGCGACGAGGTGCGCATCGGCGCGCACTGCGTGATCCGCGATGCACAGATCGCCTCGGGCGCGGTGATCCACCCGTTCAGCCACATCGAGGGCGCCAAGGTCGGTGCCGGCGCCCTGGTCGGGCCCTATGCGCGGCTGCGTCCCGGCGCCGAGCTGGGCGACGAGGTGCACATCGGCAACTTCGTCGAGGTCAAGAACTCCACGCTGGCCCGCGGCGCCAAGGCCAACCACCTGGCCTACCTGGGCGATGCCACGGTGGGCGAGCGCGTCAACTACGGCGCCGGCAGCATCACCGCCAACTACGACGGCGCGAACAAGCACCGCACGGTGATCGGCGACGACGTGCACGTGGGCAGCAACTGCGTGCTGATCGCGCCGGTGAGCCTGGGCGCCGGTGGCACCATCGGCGGCGGCAGCACCATCAGCAAGGACACGCCGGCCGGCCAGCTGACGGTGGCGCGCGCCAAGCAGGTGTCGCTGGCCGGCTGGACGCGGCCGGTCAAGACGAAGAAGTAGGCGAAGCTCTTGCCGGAGCGGGCCCGGCCGAGCGCCCGGCCGCCCGAAGCCGGCCGGGCTACCCGCCCGGCGGGTGGGCGCCGGACCCGGCGACCGGGTGCCCCATCTCTGCCGCGAGGCAGAGATCCTCCCAGGCCTTGGCCTTGTCGGCCGGCTGGCGCAGCAGATAGGCCGGGTGGTAGGTCACCACCAGGGGCACGCCGCGCCACTGGTGCACGCGGCCACGCAGCCGGCCGATGGCCTCGTCGGTGCCCAGCAGGCTTTGCACCGCAAAGCGGCCCATGGCCAGGATCACCCGTGGCTGTACCAGGGCCACCTGGCGCTCCAGATAGGGCTGGCAGCGCTGCAGCTCCTCGGGCTCGGGATTGCGGTTGCGTGGCGGCCGGCACTTCAGCGTATTGGCGATGAACACCTGCTTGTCGGCCGGCGCCTCGGCGCGGGTCAGGCCCAGCGCGGCCAGCATGCGGTCCAGCAGCTGGCCGGCGGCGCCGACGAAGGGCTCGCCCTCGCGATCCTCCAGCTCGCCCGGCGCCTCGCCGACGATCATCCAGTGCGCACGCGGATGGCCGACGCCGAAGACGGTGTTCTTGCGCGTGCGCGACAGCGCGCAGGCCTGGCAGCCGGCCACGGCCTCGCGCAGCGCCGGCCAGTCCAGCGTGGCCACGGCGCCGTCGGCCGCCGGCGCCGGGCTGCGCATCGGCGGCGCCACCACGGGGGCGGCCACCGGCACGACCACCGGCACGACGGTCGGCACGACCACTGCAGCGGGCACCGGCGCAGGCATGGCCTCGGCCTGGGCCCCGATCTCGGCCGACGGCGGCAGCCACAGCCGCACGCCGATCTCGCGCAGCATGGCCTGCTGCCGCTCAGACCAGCGCATGACCCAACCCTCCGGCGGCCGGCAGCGCCAGGCGCATCACCACCGCATCCTCGCGGCCCTGCTCGGCCGGGTAATAGGCCCGGCGCAGGCCGACCTCGTCGAAGCCGGCGGCGCGGTACAGCGCCCGCGCGCCGGCATTGCTCTGCCGCACCTCCAGCCACAGCGCCTCGTCGCCGCGCTCGCGGCAACGCGCCACCAGGCGCTGCAGCAGCGCACTGCCATGGCCCTGGTGCTGCCGGGCCGGGGCCACGGTCAGGTTCAGCAAATGGGTTTCTCCGGGGCCGCGCATGGCCACGCTGTAGCCCAGCAGTTCGCCGCGCCGCCCATCCAGACGCAGCTCGGCCTCGTAGCCGGCGGCCAGCGAATCGACAAAATTGCCGCGCGACCAGGGATGGCTGTAGGCGCCGACCTCCAGCGCCATCACCGCGTCGACATCGGCCACCTGCATGTCGCGGTGCAGCGTGAGTGCCGGATCCAGCTGCGCACTCATTTGAGCAAGGCCTGGGCGGCGCGTTCGGCCGTGGTCAGCGCCACCTTGTCGCGCAGATAGCTGGGCAGGGCCACATCGGCGGCCAGGGTCTCGCCCCGCGCCCAGGCGGCCTCGGCCAGGCGCAGCAGGGCGGCGGCGCGGTCGCGGGCTTCGGGCCAGCAAGCCGCGCTGCCCAGCGGCAGGCGCCCGGCAAATACGCGGCTGGCATTGCCGGCCACACGCACCGGCGGCGCGGCCTGCCAGGCCGCGGCCAGCGCCGACAGCGTGTACAGCGCGGGCTCGGCCAGCGCCTGCCAGCCCTGGGAGCTGTGCTCGTAGGGCGCGGCATAGACCTCGTCCATGCGCGCATCCACCGCCGCCCACCACAGGCCGTCGGTGGCCAGGCCCTGGTCTTGCGCCTGGGCACGGGCATCGTCGGCCACGATCAGCAGGCTATCGATGGCCAGCAGCGGGCAGTCCAGGCCCAGACCCAGGCCCTGGGCCACGGCACAGGCGGTGCGCAGGCCGGTGAAGGCCCCGGGGCCGCGGCCAAAGGCAATGGCCTGCAGGCCGTCGGCTGCCGCGGGGCCGGCCATGGCCTGGCCGGCCGAGCGCAGCAGCGCCTGCAGGCTGGGCAGCAGTGCCGCCGAGGCCTGGGCGCCGCCGGCCTCGCCATGGCTGAAGCGGCCCTGCGGCGTGAGCAGGGCCAGCGACAGCTGGTCGGTCGAGGTGTCGAGGGCGAGCAGGCGGGGCGTGGACATGGATGCGAAGAATCAGTTTAGCCGGCGCGCTGCAGCGCATGGGCCTGCGCTGGCCAAGCAAGGCAGCCCATGGCAGGATTCGGGTTTTCCCGAAATCGGCGGCCCACGCGCGCATGAACCTCGATCCCGTCACCGCCGAATCCTTCACCCCCTGGCTGGGCTATGTGGCGGCCACGCTGACCACCGGCTCGTTCCTGCCCCAGGCCTGGCACACCTTTCGCGCCCACGACCTGTCGGGCATCTCGGTGGGCATGTACGCCGCCTTCACGCTGGGCGTGGCGATGTGGCTGCTGTACGGCCTGTCGCTGGGCGAATGGCCGATCATCGTCGCCAACTTCATCACCCTGATGCTGGCGGCGCTGATCCTGGTGCGGCGGCTGCAGTGGCAGCGGCGCCAGGCGCAGCCGCCGGGCTGAAACTTCAGAACGGGTTGTTCAGCGCCCGCGACTGGGCCTGCGAGGCGATGCGGCTGTGGCCCTCGGGGCCCAGGTGGGTGGCATCGGCCCACAGGTGCGAGCTGGAGCTGGCGCCGCTGACCAGGGTGGTGGTGGTGCACTGCGTGACGGTGGGCGCCAGCGTGGCATCGCAGGCCGCGACATTGGCCACCGCCGGCGACGACAGATAGGCCGACGGATAGCGCGCGATGGCCGAGACGATGTCGTCGGCCAGCACCAGGCCGTAGTTGCGGCCGTCGTAGGCGGTGGCGTCGATGCGCGTGCGCATCTCGGCGTTGTAGTCGTAGCTCATCTGCGACAGCAGGGCCACGGCGCCGGGGCGGGTGGTCTCCTCGGTCAGCGCATAGGGCGACAAGCCCATGTCGGGCAGCGTGATGACCAGGGCGCGGGCCCCGGTGCCCAGGATCTCGTTGATGCGGGCGGCGGCCAGCGCGCCGCGGGCCTTGGCCTCGGTGCGCGCCTCGGCGCTGGTGCGCGTGCCGGCCTTGACCTCGGCATACAGCGCCAGCATGTCGTTGGCGCCGATCAGCACCGTCACCAGGTCGCCGCTGCCCAGGGCCTTGCCGGTGGCGGTCTGCACCTCGGCCATCTGCTGGGCCAGGCCCGACACCGCGTCGCCGACCTTGGCGTCGACCTTGGCCAGGGTGTAGGCCTTGATCGCGGTGGCCGCCTCGCGGCATTCGGCGAACGAGAAGCCGTACAGCCCGGCCACCGACTGGGTGAAGATCGGCGTGGCCGTGCACTTCAGGCCGGTGGTGGCAGTGCGGTCGTTGATGGTGTACTTGAAGCCATCGTGGTTGCCGCTGCTGTCGGTGGCATCGACGATGACGCTGTTCTCGTCGCCAAAGGCCAGCATGCGATCGGGCTTGAAGGCCTGCACCTGCGAGGTGCCGCCGCCGCAGGCGGACAGCAGCAGCGCGGTCGAGGCCGCCACGGCCAGGGCCGTCAGCGGGGTGCGGCCGGCCAGGCGACGCAGTTCACGCAACACAGTCATCGAACAATCCATTTCGCATCAGGTGGTGCCGCCCGCGCTGCCGGCGGCAGCAGGGGTGGCCGGTTCGGAGGCCGCATCGGCCGGGGTGGCGGCGCGGCGCAGGCGGTCCTGCACACCCTCCCAGGCCGGCGTGGCCGGTGGCTGCTCGACCCAGATTTCGGCAGCGCCGCGGTCGTCGAAGGAACGCAGCACCGCAAACAACTGGTGCGCCACGGCGACCGGGTCGTCGGGCATGGCCTGCCACAGCACCGGGGCCGCGGCAGGCGGCCGGCAGGCCAGGCGGGAATATACCGCCACGCTCCGGGCGGCCGCGTTGCCGGCCGGTGGCGCGGCCGCGTCCGGCATGTGAAGCGCGGCCAGCGCCGCGGCCAGCTCGGCCGGAGGCAGCAGCCGCACCCGAGCTGCCGGCGCATAGTGCGAGGCCAGCGTGCCCGAGGCCCGCGGCGCCGCCGCATCGGGCGCACGCAGCGGCTCGCCGAGCACGGCCTCGATCTGCGCGCGTGTCAGCACGCCCGGCCGCAGCAGGGCCGCAAAGCCGCGGCTCAGGTCGACGATGGCCGACTCGATGCCGACCGCGCAGTCGCCACCGTCCAGCACCATCAGCCCGGGACCGAACTCGCCGGCCACATGCGCGGCCCGCGTCGGGCTGACGCGGCCGAAGCGGTTGGCGCTGGGCGCGGCCACGCCGGCCACGCCCAGGGCCGCGGCCTGGCACAGCAGGGCCTGGGCCAGCGGATGGGCCGGGCAGCGCAGGCCGATGCTGGACTGGCCGGCGGCCGCGGCCGCGGCCATGTCCGGCCGGCGCGGCAGGATCAGGGTCAGCGGCCCGGGCCAGAAGGCCTGGGCCAGGCGCTGGGCGGCCGGCGGCCAGTCGGCGGCAAAGGCCTGGGCCGCGGCCGCATCGGGCACGTGCACGATCAGCGGATGGTCGGCCGGCCGGCCCTTGGCAGCAAAGATCCGGGCCACCGCGGCATCGTCGTCGGCGCGGGCGCCCAGGCCATACACCGTCTCGGTGGGCAGGGCCACCAGCTCGCCCGCGGCCAGCGCGGCGGCGGCGGCGGCCAGCGCGGCGGGATCGTCGCCGGACAGGACGGGCATGCTCGGGGCCGGGGGCGGGACGCCGGCCTCAGAAGGCCGGCAGGCCCAGCACGGCCGCGGCCTGCAGGGCCACGGCGCGGGCCTGGCCGGCGTCGGCCGCGGTCACGGTCAGATGGCCCATCTTGCGCCCGGGGCGGGCGCTGGCCTTGCCGTACAGGTGCAGGTGCACGCCGGGCAGGGCCAGCACCTGGGCCCAGGGCGGCGTGCGCTCGCGCTGCGGGTCGGCCGCATCGCTGAACCACAGGTCGCCCAGCAGGTTGAGCATCACCGCCGCAGAGTGCTGGCGCGGCGCCACCAGCGGCAGGCCGGCCAGCGTGCGCACCTGCAGCTCGAACTGGCTGACGTCGGCACCATCGATGGACCAGTGGCCCGAGTTGTGCGGCCGCGGCGCCATCTCGTTGGCCACCAGGCGACCGTCGCGCAGCACGAAGAACTCCACGCACAGCACGCCCACATAGCCCATGGCCTGGGCCAGCGCGGCGGCGGCATCGGCGGCCTGCTGCTGCAGCTCGGGCGAAGCATCGGGCGCCGGCACCTGGGTCACGGCCAGGATGCCGTCGCGGTGCAGGTTCTGCTGCACCGGCAGGCGCACCACCTGGCCCTGGGCGCTGCGCGCCACCACCACCGACAGCTCCAGCGCCAGCGGCAGCAGGGCTTCGAGCACGCAGGGCACACCCTTCAGCTGGGCCCAGGCGGCGGCCAGCGCCGCGCGGTCGGCCACGCGCACCTGGCCCTTGCCGTCGTAGCCCAGGCGGGCGGTCTTCAGGATGCCGGGCAGCAGGGCCTCGGGCACGGCGGCCAGCTGGGCCTCGGTCTCGATCAGCGCATGCGGCGCGCAGGGCACGCCGGCGCGGCCGAACATGGCCTTCTCGGCGGCGCGGTCCTGGCAGATGGCCACGGCATCGGCGGCCGGCGCCACCGGGCGGTGCGCGCCCAGGGTCACCAGGGCGCCGGCGGGCACGTTCTCGAACTCGGTGGTGATGGCCTCGCTACGCTGCATCAGCTGGGCCAGGCCCTGCTCGTCCAGGTAGCCGGTCTCGATGTGGTAATGCGCCACCAGGCCGGCCGGCGAGGCCGCATCGGCATCCAGCACGGCGGTGAAGTAGCCCAGCGACTGCGCCGCCTGCACGAACATGCGGCCCAGCTGGCCGCCCCCCATGACGCCCAGCGTGGCCCCGGGCAGGATGACCTTGCCGGCGCTCACAGGCTCAGCTCCGCGCTCATGGCCTCGGCCGCGGCGGTCTGGCGCGCGCGGAAGGCCTCCAGCCGCGCGCGCAGCGCGGCATCCTGCGTGGCCAGCTGGGCCACGGCGAACAGCGCCGCATTGGCCGCGCCGGCGGCGCCGATGGCAAAGGTGGCCACCGGCACGCCCTTGGGCATCTGCACGATGGAATGCAGCGAATCCACGCCCGACAGCGCCCGCGACTGCACCGGCACGCCCAGCACCGGCACCGTGGTCTTGGCCGCCAGCATGCCCGGCAGGTGGGCCGCGCCGCCGGCACCGGCGATGATGGCGCGCAGGCCGCGGCCGGCGGCCGCCTCGGCATAGGCGAACATCGCATCGGGCATGCGGTGGGCCGAGACCACCCGGCATTCGAAAGCGACACCGAAGTCGGCGAGAATCCGGGCCGCTTCGCGCATCGTCTCCCAGTCGCTGGACGAGCCCATCAGCACGCCGACCAGGGCTTGCGGGTGGTGCTGCAAGGAAAATTCGGGCGCGGTGACTGGCGAACCAGACGGATCTGAAGACAAGGGCGGGCTCCGCAAGCTGTCCGAGTGCCGCAAGACGGCGAAACATTGAATTGTAGGCGGGCGGCCGCATATCCCCAGGCCGGCCACCGTCAACCCAGCAGGGCTGCAAGCGCATGAGTGACATCACCATCCAGAACTTCGAAACCGAGCTGATCCAGGCCTCGATGCAGCAGCCGGTGCTGCTGGACATCTGGGCGCCCTGGTGCGGCCCCTGCCGCACGCTGGGCCCGATCCTGGAGAAACTGGAAACGGCCTATGCCGGCCGCTTCAAGCTGGCCAAGCTCAACAGCGACGACCAGCCCGAGATCGCCAGCCAGCTGAGCCAGGCCTTCGGCGTGCGCTCGATCCCGTTCTGCGTGATGTTCGCGCAGGGCCAGCCGGTGGACGGCTTCGTCGGCGCCCTGCCCGAGGCGCAGATCCGCGAGTTCCTCGACCGCCACGTGCCCAGCGCCGCCGAGGCGGAGGCCGAGGCCGACACCGCCGAGGCCGAGGCCCTGGAGGCCGACGGCGACCTGGACGCCGCGCTGGCCAAGCTGCAGCAGGCGGTGATGGTCGACCCGGCCAACGACGTGGCGCGCTTCGACTACGTCAAGCTGCTGCTGGAGACCGGCCAGGTCGAGCATGCCCGCCAGGCCTTCGATCCGGTGGCCAGCAAGACCGCCTTCGACGCCCGCCTGGCCGCGCTGGGCCTGTGGCTGGCGGCCTGCGAAAAGGCACCCAGCGCACGCAGCCCGCAGGCGCTGGACGCGGCCATCGCCGCCAACCGCCGCGACTTCGAGGCCCGCTACGAGCTGGCCCAGCTGCTGATGGCGACGGGCCGCTTCACCGACGCGATGGATGCGCTGCTGGAGATCATCCTGCGCGACAAGACCTGGAACGGCGAGCTGGCGCGCAAGACCTATGTGGCCATCTTGGAGCTGATGACCAAGCCCCAGCCCACGCACAAAGCGGCCGGCGGTGCCGACGCCGCCGGCGGCAAAGGCACGCTGGAACTGACCGGCAAGGCCGCGGTCGCACCCAGCGACCCGGTGATCGACCAGTACCGCCGCAAGCTGAGCATGGCGCTGTTCTGAACCCCGGCAGTCCCCCGCCACCCACACCTAAAATGGGCGGTTTGCCCGCCTGAACAACAAGGACCGAGATGTTCATTTCCGAAGCCATTGCCCAGACCGCGCCGGCCGCTGCCACCGGCGGCACCGAGAGCAGCCTGATGAGCCTGCTGCCCCTGGTGCTGATGTTCGTGGTGCTGTACTTCATCATGATCCGCCCGCAGATGAAGCGCCAGAAGGAGCACAAGGCCATGCTGGAGGCCCTGGCCAAGGGCGACGAGGTGGTCACCAACGGCGGCATCATCGGCCGCGTCACCAAGATCGGCGAGAGCTACCTGAACGTCGAGGTCTCCAGCGGCGTGGAACTGCAGCTGCAGCGCGGCGCCGTGGTCCAGGTGCTGCCCAAGGGCACCTACGGCAAGTGAGCCCCGGCCGGCGCAGGCCGGCCGCCATCCCCGACTGACCCGACCCTGATCCGCCCCCCGGCCGCCGTGGCAACGCGGCCCGCCGCGTGGGACGAGGAACCTGCATGAACCGCTATCCCTGGTGGAAATACGCGATCCTGGCCGTGGCGCTGGTGATCGGCCTGGTCTACACGCTGCCCAACCTGTTCGGCGAGGCACCGGCGGTGCAGGTGTCGTCGGGCAAGGCCACGATCAAGGTCGATACCGGCCTGGTGCCGCGGGTGTCCGCGGCGATCCAGGCCGCCGGCCTGAAGGCCGACTTCGTGCAGATCGACGGCAACTCGGTGAAGGCGCGCTTCGCCACCACCGACGACCAGATCAAGGCCAAGGACGCCATCGCCAAGGCGCTGAACCCCGATGCGGCCGACCCCAGCTACATCGTCGCGCTGAACCTGCTGAGCCGCTCGCCGACCTGGCTGACCAAGCTGCACGCCCTGCCCATGTACCTGGGCCTGGACCTGCGTGGCGGCGTGCACTTCCTGATGCAGGTCGACATGAAGGCCGCGCTGACGAAAAAGGCCGAGTCGGTGACCGGCGACCTGCGCACCCTGCTGCGCGACAAGAACATCCGCCATGCCGGCATCAACCGCGACGGCAACCAGGTGACGGTGCGCTTCCGCGACGCGGCCACGCTGCAGCAGGCCCAGGGCCTGCTGGGCGACCAGCTGCCCGACTGGCAGTGGAGCGCCGGCGGCGATGCCGCCGAGCCGCAGCTGCTGGGCACGCTCAAGCCGCAGGCCGCCAAGGCGGTGCAGGACGCGGCCATCAAGCAGAACATCACCACGCTGCACAACCGCGTCAACGAGCTGGGCACCAGCGAGCCGGTGATCCAGCAGCAGGGCGCCGACCGCGTGGTGGTGCAGCTGCCCGGCGTGCAGGACACGGCGCGCGCCAAGGACATCCTGGGCCGCACGGCCACGCTGGAAGTGCGCCTGGTCAATACCAGCAGCGAGGCCCTGGCCGCGCTGTCGGGCGGCGGGCCGGTGCCCTTCGGCAGCGAGCGCTATCTGGAGAAGGACGGCGCGCCCATCGTGGTGTTCCGCCAGGTCATCCTGACCGGCGAGAACCTCACCGATGCCCAGGCCGGCTTCGACGACCACCAGCAGCCGGCCGTGCACCTGACGCTGGACGCCAAGGGCGCGCGCATCTTCCGCGACGTCACGCGCGAGAACGTCGGCAAGCGCATGGCCATCCTGCTGTTCGAGAAGGGCAAGGGCGAGGTCGTCACCGCGCCGGTGATCCGCAGCGAGATCGGCGGCGGACGGGTGCAGATCAGCGGCCAGATGAGCACCCAGGAAGCCAACGACACGGCCCTGCTGCTGCGCGCCGGCTCGCTGGCCGCGCCGATGGAGATCATCGAGGAGCGCACCATCGGCCCCAGCCTGGGTGCCGAGAACATCCAGATGGGCTTCTCCAGCGTGGCCTACGGCTTCGCGGCGATCGCCGTCTTCATGTGCTGCTACTACCTGCTGTTCGGCGTGTTCAGCACGCTGGCGCTGGGCTTCAACCTGCTGCTGCTGGTGGCCGTGCTGTCGATGCTGCAGGCCACGCTGACGCTGCCCGGCATGGCCGCCATGGCCCTGGCACTGGGCATGGCCATCGATGCCAACGTGCTGATCAACGAGCGTGTGCGCGAAGAGCTGCGCAACGGCGCCAGCCCGCAGGCGGCGATCTCGGCCGGCTACGAGCGCGCCTGGGGCACCATCCTCGACTCCAACATCACCACGCTGATCGCCGGCGTGGCCCTGCTGGCCTTCGGCTCGGGCCCGGTGCGCGGCTTCGCCGTGGTGCACTGCCTGGGCATCCTGACCAGCATGTTCTCGGCGGTGATGTTCTCGCGCGGCCTGGTCAACCTCTGGTACGGCCGGCAGAAGAAGCTGAAGTCGGTGTCCATCGGCCAGGTGTGGAAGCCCGCCGCCACGCCCGGTGGCAGCGACACCACCGGCAACGCCTGAACCCGACCGCGAGACACGACCATGGAATTCTTCCGCATCCGCCGCGACATCCCGTTCATGCGGCATGCGCTGGTGTTCAACATCATCAGCTTCGCCACCTTCGCCGCGGCGGTGTTCTTCCTGCTGACGCGTGGCCTGCACCTGTCGATCGAGTTCACCGGCGGCACCGTGCTCGAGGTCGAGTACGCCCAGCCGGCCAACCTGGAGAAGGTGCGCGCCACGGTGGACACGCTGAAGTTCGGCGAGGTCCAGGTGCAGAACTTCGGCACCTCGCGCGACGTGCTGGTGCGCCTGCCGGTGCGTGGCGACGTCAAGCAGAGCGAGGTCGCGCAGCAGGTCTTCGACGCGCTGTGCAAGGCCGACGCCGGCACGGTGGGCACCAAGGCCTACACCACGGCCCAGGGCGAGCAGGTCAGCCGGCCCTCGTGCACCGTGGCCGCCGGCACCGAGCCGCTGAAGCTGTCGCGCACCGAGTTCGTCGGCCCGGCGGTCGGCGCCGAGCTGTATGCCGACGGCCTGAAGGCGCTGGCCTTCGTGATCATCGGCATCATGGTCTACCTGGCCTTCCGCTTCGAGTGGAAGTTCTCGGTGGCGGCCATCATCGCCAACCTGCACGACGTGATCATCATCCTGGGCTTCTTCGCCTTCTTCCAGTGGGAGTTCTCGCTGGCGGTGCTGGCGGCGGTGCTGGCGGTGCTGGGCTACTCGGTCAACGAGTCGGTGGTGATCTTCGACCGCATCCGCGAGGCCTTCCGCAAGTACCGCAAGCTCAGCACCACCGAGGTCATCGACCACGCCATCACCTCGACCATCAGCCGCACCATCATCACCCACGGCTCCACGCAGATGATGGTGCTGGCGATGCTGTTCTTCGGCGGCCCGACGCTGCACCACTTCGCCATCGCGCTGACCATCGGCATCTGCTTCGGCATCTACTCGTCGGTGTTCGTCGCCGCGGCCATCGCCATGTGGCTGGGCGTCAAGCGCGAGGACCTGGTCAAGGCCGGTCCGGCCAAGGGCCCGGACCAGGACCCCAACGATCCCAACGCCGGCGCCGTGGTCTGACGCTGGGGTAGAGTCAGGGCACAACAAGAACCTCGCGCCGACCCTGCCCCTTCCCACCATGGCGACCGCCGCCGAACACGCCCAGATCGCCACCCAGGCCCGCCGTCGCTACGCCGACGAGCTGTTGAAGGGCCTGCCCGGCCTGGTGTCGGCGGTGGCCGCCGGTGCCCGCGTGCTGCTGGACAAGCCGGCCGAGCACGGCACGGCCCAACGCCGGCGCGACCTGGTGCAGGCGCTGATGAAGCATTCCGGCGCCTGGCACCATGCCATCACCGCCGGCCTGCGCCATGTGCTGCAGCATGGCGCCACCACCTCGTTCGGTGGCGACGTGCTGGCCGGCGCCACCCGCGGCGGCGGCCTGTCCCTGGTCGACAACGACACCATCGAGCGCGAGATCCTGACCTCGCGCCTGGCCCTGGCCATCATGGACCGCGCCAGCTGGGAGTTCAGCGACCTGCGCTCGCGCGTGGCCATGCTCGAGCGCCGCGGCGAGCTGGACACCCACGACATGCTGCGTGCCCACATCCTGGCCCGCGTGGCCCTGGATGCCTGGCGCACCGCCGGCCTGGGCGCCGACGACTGGCGCGAGGCCCAGCCGCTGCTGCACGACGAGTTCAGCGCGCTGGCTCAGGAGGCCTACCACGAGACCAACCGCTGGCTGGTCGAGCAAAAGGTCATGCCAGACGTGGACCTGCGGCCCTTCATCCGCCGCAGCCGGCCTGGCGGCGGGGCAGGCGGGGCTTCCGGTGCGGCGGCCGACAGCCGGCAGGCCGAGGCCCATGCCAGCTCGGGCGGCGACTTCTTCGACGACAGCACCGGCTTCGGCCAGGGCCGGGCCGCGGCCGCGCCGGGCCGCCCGCCCGCCCGCCGCAGCAGCGCGCCGGCCACGCGGGCCGATGCCCGCGGCGTTAGCGAAGAAACCCGCATGATGACCCGCGCCGCGCCGCTGGCGCGAGGCAGCGACCATGCCGAGGCCGTGCTGGGCCGGCTCAACCGCCTGGTCGGGCGCCACCTGCCCGGCTTCTCCGACACCGCCATCACCCGGCCGGTCACCGACGCGCTGTCGCTGGCCATCAACAACGCCCAGCAGAACCTGCGCCGCCGGCTCAGTCCGGCGGGCACGCCCTCCGGCGGCGACCGCCAGGGCCGCACCGTCATCGCCCATGCGCCCACGGTCACCGGGCCGATGCTGGTCGACGAGCTGAACAAGGGCAAGCAGGCGCTGAAGCAGGCCGCCAGCACGCCGGCCGAACGCGCGACGATCGAGATCGTGGCGATGATGTTCCAGAGCATCCTCACCGAGGAGCGCATCCCGGCGGCGATGCGCGTGTGGTTCGCGCGGCTGCAGATGCCGGTGCTGCGCGTGGCGATCAGCGAGCCCGACTTCTTTGCCACGCTCGATCATCCGGCGCGCCGATTGATCGACCGCATGGGCGCCTGCGTGATGGGCCTCGATTCAGCCAGCGGCGCCGTCGGCGATGCGCTGGAAAAGGAGATCAAGCGCGTGGTGCAGGTGGTCGAGGCCTATCCCGACACCGGCCGGCGCGTGTTTCAGACCGTGCTGGTGGAGTTCGAGAAATTCCTCGAGCACTACTTCAAGAACGAGAACGAGGCCACGCGGCGCGGCGTGTCGCTGGCCCAGCAGGTCGAGCAGCGCGAGACCCTGGCCATCCAGTACACTATCGAGCTGCGCCGCATGCTCAACGAGGTGCCGGTGCAGGAGGGCGTGCGCCAGTTCCTGTTCCAGGTCTGGGCCGATGTGCTGGCCACCTCGGCCGTGCGCTACGGCCCGCAGGCGCCCGAGACCCGGGCGATGAAGCGCGCCGCGGCCGACCTGATCTGGTCGGCCGGCGCCAAGGTCACACGCGAGGAACGCGCCGAGGTCATCCGCCGCCTGCCGCCGCTACTCAAGCGCCTGCGCGACGGCATGGCCAGCGCCAACATGAGCACCGAGAAGCAGGACGAGCGCATCAATGCGCTGAACAATGCGCTGGCCGCGGCCTTCACCGCCAAGGCCGCGGTGATCCCGCACGAGCGCCTGCAGGATCTGGTGGAGCGCCTGGACTCGCTGGAAGAGCTGCTGCCGGCGGCCGAGGACATCGAGATCGACGAATCGATGGTGCTGGACCTGTCGGGCCACGAAAGCTCGGAGCTGGAAGTGGTGTCCGAGGGCGGCTCCATGCCCACCGCGCCGATGCTGGCCTGGGCCCGCGAGCTGCTGGTGGGCAGCTGGTACACGCTGGAATGGCGCAACCGCCGCGACAACGTGCAGCTGGTCTGGCACGGCCTGCGGCGCCAACTGTCGCTGTTTGTCACCACCAATGGCCGCTGCATGCTGTTCCAGCAGCAGCGCCTGGCCGCCTATCTGCAGGCCGGCCTGTTGCTGCCGGCCCAGGACGAGGCGCTGACCGTCAAGGCCACGCGCAGCGCGCTCGCCAAGCTGGACGCCGATCCGTCCAGGCTGATGAACTGAGCCCCTGCTGGCTCAGTGGATCAGTCGCTCTTCCGGCGCGACGAACAACTCGTCGAGGATCAGTGCATCGGGCTCCTCGCCCAGGCTCCAGAAGACCATCAGCACGATGACCTTCAGATCCTCCAGCGGCAGCGGCGATTCGCCCACCGCGGTGGCGCGGTCGATGACCATCTCGCGCATCGGCGGCGGCAGCACGCCGGCGGATTCGAGGAAGCTGACGAAGGCCACCGAATCGGTGCCCAGGCGGTCGATCTCGGCCGGCGCGTAGACGCGCATGCTCTGCGCCGACTGCTCGCCCTCGTGGGCGGCGGCGGCCTCGGCCAGGCCATCCAGCCAGCTCAGCGCCTCCTGGATCTCGTCGTTTTCAAAACCCACGGCCGACAGCTTGCGCGTCAGCTGCGCATGGTCGGGACAGGCGTCAGGGCGCCAGTAGTTCTCGTAGAGATAGACCAGGACCTCGAACATGAATCCACTATACCCCAGGCCTTCCGCCGGGGAAGCGGCAGAAAAGCGGGGCGATTGTCGAGGCCGTTTCAAATCAAGTGAGCATGCGCTCACTGATCTGTAAGTGCTTATCCCGAATGGATTCTCTGGAACAGGCCGCCGGGCAGGCGGGCAATCTGGCCGCTCAATTCCAGGGTCAGCAGATGGGCCGAGAGCTGTGGCGCCGGCCAGCCGCAGCGGGCCATCAGCGCATCCAGCGAGCAGGGGTCCAGGCCCAGCGCACGCAGCACCGGATCGGTGGCCTCGGCGCTGTCCAGCGGCAGCGCCGGCCCCGGCGCCGCGCCCTCGGGCCAGGCCGGCAGGCCGTCCAGCTCCTGCAGCAGCTGGGCCGCCGAGCCGACCAGGGTGGCGCCCTGGCGGATCAGCTCATGGCAGCCCTCGGACTGGGCCGACAGCACCGAGCCCGGCAGCGCATACACCTCGCGCCCGGCCTCGGCGGCCAGCCGCGCGGTGATCAGCGAGCCCGAGCGCAGCGCCGCCTCCACCACCAGGGTGCCGCGGGCCAGGCCGGCGATCAGCCGGTTGCGCTGCGGAAAGTGCGCGGCCAGCGGCGGCGCGCCCAGCGGCAGCTCGCTGACCAGCAGGCCGTGTTCGGCGATGCGCCGGGCCAGGCCGCGGTGGCTGGCGGGATAGGCGATGTCGATGCCGGTGCCGATCACCGCCACGGTGTCGCCGCCGGCCTGCAGCGCACCTTCGTGGGCCGCGCCGTCGATGCCGGCGGCCAGGCCGGAGACGATGACCCAGCCCTGCTGCGCCAGCGTGGCGGCAAATTGGCGCGCGTTGTCGCGGCCCTGCGGCGTGGGCTTGCGGCTGCCGACGATGGCCAGCGTGCGCGCCGACCGCAGCAGCTCGGCCCGGCCTTCCAGATACAGCAGCAGCGGCGGGTCGGCGGTGTTCAGCCAGGCCTCGGGATAGTCGGCATCGCCCAGCACCATCAGCCGGCGCGGCGCCGCGGCGCCAGCCGCCCGGCGCCAGGCCTGCGTGGCCTGGCACTGGGCCTCGAAGCCCTCGGGCGGCCGGTTCAGCGCCGCGGCGACGGCCGCTCCGGCCACGCGGCGCCGCGCCGTCTCGTCGGCGGCCAGCGCCTGGGCCGGGCCGCCAAAGGCCGCCAGCAGGCGGCGCGCGGTGTCGCGGCCCACGCTCGGCGTGGCCAGCAGGCGCAGCCAAGCGACCAGTTCGTCGTCGCTCAGGTCGGGGCCGGTGGCGGACACAGGCCGATGCCCCGAAGTGCCCCGCAGTGCCCCGAACAGTGCCGCTCAGGGCTGGCTGAAGCGGTCGCCCGGCTTAACGGGATCCTGCGCCGAGACGATCAGCGCATACGACACGCGGTCGAAGACGCGGAACACGAACAGCAGGCCGCTGCGCTCGTCGGGCAGGCGCAGCGGCTGCGGCTTGGCGCCGGTGCGGTCGACCACCATCGCGCCGGCGCGCCACAGCGCCAGCACATGGCCACGCTCGAGGCCGTCGCGGGCGCCGCGGTTCAGCGCAATGATCTGGTTCTGGCCGGCGGTCATGGCCTCGCCGTAGATCGACACCACCTGGCCGTCGACCGGCGCGCTGGGCGGATGCGGCATGTAGGCATCGACATCGTGCGGCGGCACCGGCGCCAGGCGGTCGCCGACGCCGGCCTCCTGGCGCGCGCTGGTCATCACAAAGGTCGCCGGCGTGGGCATGGCCACGCCCTCGGCGGCCTGGCGCACCAGGTCGGCCGTGCCCACATAGCCGGCCTCGTAGCCCAGCACCTCGCGCGTGGCCGGATCGGTCAGCGGCTTGCTCTGGCGGTAGACGGCAAAGCTGCGCGCGCCGGCCAGTTCGCCGCGCACATAGGCGGTCTCGCCGCGCGACACCATCACCCGGCCCTCTTGCGTGGCGACGATGCGCGGCGCGGTGGCCAGCGCATCGGCACTCAGCACCACGGCCTCGTTGAGGAAGGGCGTGATCAGGTGCAGCGGCAGCGCGGCGATGGCGCCGTTGTCCAGCAGCTGGCTGCGCACCCGCGGCGACAGCTTGACGGTGTTGGTCGGCGCCTGGCCCTGCGGGCTCTGCGCCAGCTCCAGCCGTGCGCGGCCATCGCGCTTGACCAGCACCAGCACCTGGCCCGGGTAGATCAGGTGCGGATTGCGGATCTGCTGCAGGTTCATGCCCCACAGCTCGGGCCAGCGCCAGGCGCTCTTCAGGAACAGCGTGGAGATGCCCCACAGCGTGTCGCCACGCTGCACGGTGTGCGAATCGGGCGCGTCGGCGGCCAGCTCGGACAGCGGCACGCCGGCCTCGGCCACCTGCTGGGCGGTGGCGCGCCAGGCCGGCGTCAGCGGCTCGTTGGCGCCGGCCGGGCCGGCCAGCAGCGCCACCGCCATGCCCACGACGCCCACCCACGCGCCAGGGCTGGGGCGGGCGATGCGACGGGTTTGACGGGGCATGGGCAGGGTCTCCGAACGGCCAATCCAGCCCCGGGGCGAGGACATGGACAACAAGGCATGACAGCCGATGCGACAATCCGCGCTTCGCGGCCTGGACGCACGCAAACCTCATGCTGCACGCTAGATTCTGCCGCTAAAGCCTTGATGTCGCCAAGAAAACTGCAGCCGGCCGCCCTGCGGCCACGGCCCCGGCGAACCGGCTGCGTTGCTTGACATCCACAGTTGTTACCCCAAGTGTCGGGCCTGGCCCCGACGCCGCACCGCCATGGCCCTGCTTCCCATCCTGCGCTTTCCCGACCCCCGCCTGCACACCGTGGCCCAGCCGGTGGCCCAGGTCGACGAGGGCATCCGCCGCCTGGTCGACGACATGTTCGAGACCATGTACGAGGCCGAGGGTGTGGGCCTGGCGGCGACCCAGGTCGACGTGCACCAGCGCGTGATCGTGATGGACACCTCCGACGGCCGCGACCGGCCGGTGGTGCTGATCAACCCCGAGCTGATCGAGCGCAGCGCCGAGATGCATGTGGGCGACGAGGGCTGTTTGTCGGTGCCCACCATCTACGAGCCGGTGCAGCGCCATGCCCGCGTCACCGTGCGTGCGCTGGACCGCAACGGCCAGAGCTTCGACCTCGCGGCCGAGGGCCTGACCGCGGTGTGCATCCAGCACGAGATGGACCACCTGCTGGGCAAGGTCTTCGTCGAATACCTGAGCCCGCTGAAGCGCGAGCGCATCAAGACCAAGATGGTCAAGAAGACGCGCGACGAGCAGGCGCCGGGCCGCGGATCGCGCCGCTGATGCGCATCGCCTTCGCCGGCACGCCGGAATTCGCCGCCGAGGCCCTGCGCCAGCTGCTGGCGGCCGGCCACCAGGTGGCGCTGGTGCTGACCCAGCCCGACCGCCCGGCCGGCCGCGGCCTGAAGCTGACGCCCTCGCCGGTCAAGCAGCTGGCGCTGCAGCAGGGCATTGCCGTGGCCCAGCCGCGCAGCCTGCGCCTGGACGGCAAGTACCCCGAGGATGCTGCAGCCGCGCGCGCCGCGCTGCAGGCCGCCAACATCGAACTGCTGGTGGTGGCCGCCTATGGCCTGATCCTGCCGCAATGGGTGCTGGACCTGCCGCCGCGCGGCTGCCTGAACATCCATGCCTCGCTGCTGCCACGCTGGCGGGGCGCCGCGCCCATCCACCGCGCCATCGAGGCCGGCGACGCCGTCACCGGCATCACGCTGATGCAGATGGACGCCGGCCTGGACACCGGCGACATGCTGCTGACGGCCGAAGAAGCCATCCGCGCCGACGACACCACCGCCCGCCTGCACGACCGCCTGGCGGCCCTGGGCGGCGCGCTGTGCGTGCAGGGCCTGGCCGCCGCCTCGCTGCCACGCCGGCCGCAGCCGGCCGACGGCGTGACCTACGCGCACAAGATCGAGAAGCACGAGGCGGCCATCGCCTGGACGCTGCCGGCGGCGCAGATCGAACGCCGCGTGCGCGCCTTCGACCCGTTTCCGGGCGCCAGCTTCCAGTGTGGCGGCGAGACCGTGAAGCTGTGGCGCGCGGCGCTGCGGCCCGAGCTGGCCGGCGTGCCCGGCACCGTGCTGCAGGCCGATGAAGGCCGGCTGGTGGTGGCCTGCGGCGACGGTGCGCTGGAGCTGCTGACGCTGCAGCGCCCCGGCGGCCGGCGCGTCGAGGCGGCGGCCTTTCTGCAGGCCCTGCCGCTGGCGGCCGGCACCGTGCTCGGTTGAACTCCGCCGCCGCGGCCGCATCTATCGGGCACCGCAACCACCGCTGCCTGCGTGGCAGCACCAAGAGGCCGACGATGTTCAACCTGATGAAGACCGCTGTGCTGATGGCGGCCATCACCGCGCTGTTCATGGCCATGGGACGCCTGCTCGGCGGCCAGGCCGGCATGATGCTGGCGCTGGCCCTGGCCCTGGGCATGAACTTCTTCAGCTACTGGTTCAGCGACAAGATGGTGCTGAAGATGTACAACGCGCGCCAGGTCGACGAGAGCACGGCGCCGCAGTTCGTGGCCATGGTGCGCGAGCTGGCCGACAAGGCCGGCCTCCCGATGCCCAAGGTCTATGTCATCGACGAGGACGCGCCCAACGCCTTTGCCACCGGCCGCAACCCCGAGCATGCGGCGGTGGCCGCCACCACCGGCATCATGCGCGTGCTGTCGGCACGCGAGCTGCGCGGCGTGATGGCCCATGAGCTGGCGCATGTGAAGCACCGCGACATCCTGATCTCCACCGTCAGCGCCACCATGGCCGGCGCCATCGGCATGCTGGCCAACTTCGGCATGATGTTCGGCGGCCGCGACAGCGAGGGCCGGCCGGCCAATCCCATCGTCGGCATCCTGGTGGCCATCCTGGCGCCGATTGCCGCCAGCCTGATCCAGATGGCCATCAGCCGCGCCCGCGAGTTCGAGGCCGACCGCGGCGGCGCCGAGATCTCCGGCGACCCGCAGGCCCTGGCCTCGGCGCTGCAGAAGATCCAGCGCTATGCCCAGGGCATCCCGCTGGAAGCCGCCGAGCGCCACCCCGAGACGGCGCAGATGATGATCATGAATCCGCTGTCGGGCGGGGGCCTGCGTGGCCTGTTCTCCACCCATCCGTCGACCGAAGAACGGGTGGAGCGCCTGATGGCCCTGGCCGGCGGGCGCTGAGCACCGGTCGGGCGGGCAGGGGCCGGGCTCAAGTCGCCGCTGCAGGCGGCCGATATGCAGCCATGCGCCCCGCCCTGCCCGCCGCCCTTGCCCTGATCGCCGCGGCCTCGCTGCTGTCCGGCTGCGAGCAGCTGGGCATCGACACGCCGGCCTCCACCGCCGCCAAGCGCGAGGCCGACAGCAAGGCCGTCGGCGGCGCCTGCCGCCACGCCGGCCGCGCCATCGAGGACTGCTACACGCTGTACCAGAAGTCCGACAAGGCCGCCATCTACACCGGCTGGCGCGAGATGGACGCGTACATGCGCGAGAACAAGATCGAGCCGGTGCCGGCCACTCTGCCGCCGCCCCAGCCGGTCAAGAAGGCCCCGCCGCCACCACCGCCCCCCGCCTCGGCCCCGGCCGACGACGAGGAGGCCGAGGCCCCGACCGCCAAGTCCGCGCCGGCCGGCGAGGCCAAGGGCCACTGAGCCGCCACCGGGCTGCACCCGGTCGCCTGGCGCAACGCTTGATCGCGCCAAACCGGCGCTCCGTCGCAGACCGGATGACCGGCGCCGCGGCGGCGCCGAAGATGCGTGCAGTCCGATCGACGAGGAGGCACCGATGATCACCTTTCACCGCGTGGGCACCTGGCTCGACCGCCTGCTGGGCCTGGCCCTGGCCGGCGCCCTGCTGATGGCCCTGATCACCGCCTGGCCCGGCCAGGCCCTGGCCGCCGAGCGCGTGGAAGGCTCGGGCACGGCGGCCACCGAGCAGCGCCCGGTCACCGCCTTCACGGCGGTGCAGACCCAGGGCCTGAAGGTGCAGGTGCGCCAGGGCCCGGTGGCCCAGGTGGTGGTCACCGCCGATGCCAACCTGCTGCCGCTGCTGGAGACCGTGGTCGAGAACAACCGCCATGGCCAGACCCTGGTGCTGCGCTGGAAGTCCAACACCAGCATCCGGCCGCGCGTGGCGCCGCTGGTGCAGGTGACGGCGGTGGAGCTGAAGACCCTGGTGGTCAGCGGCTCGGGCGACATCGTGGCCGACGAGCTGAAGCTGGGTGCCTTGGCCGCACGGGTCGAAGGCTCGGGCGATGTGCGCCTGAACGGCCTGCAGGCCGAGTCGCTGACGCTGGCCGTGGCCGGCTCGGGCGACATCGTGGCCAGCGGCCAGGCGGCGCGGCTGTCGGCCAGCATCGCCGGCTCGGGCGACATCAAGACCGCGGCGCTGCGGGCCGACGACGTCAGCATCAGCATCGCCGGCTCGGGCGATGCCGACCTGCAGGCCCAGCGCACGCTGGCGGTGAAGATCGCCGGCTCGGGCGATGTGCGCTACACCGGCGCGGCCACGGTGCAGCGCTCGATCGCCGGCAGCGGCTCGGTGCGCCAGTACTGAAACACGCCATGGGCGGCGCTGCACAGGCGCTGTGCATGCGCATGCAGGGCTTCGCCGCGACAATCCCGGCATGGACCCTTCCCGCGAGGGCGGTGCCGCAGCCGGCACCGCCCTCTCCGCTTCAGCCGCCGCAAAGCGCTTCGGCCTGCGCGCCCGCCTCGCGGCGCTGACCCGCCACCCCGAGTACCGCCAGGGCCTGCGCGACATGACCGGCGTGTCGCTGGGCATCGGCGCCTGGGGCCTGGTCACCGGCGTGGCCATGGTCAAGAGCGGGCTGGAGCCCTGGCAGGCGGTGCTGATGTCGCTGACGGTGTTTGCCGGCACGGCCCAGCTGGCCGCGGCGCCGCTGATCGGCAGCGGCGCGCCGATCTGGGTGGTGTGGGCCACCGCGCTGGCGCTGAACCTGCGCTTCATCATCTTCAGTGCCCAGTGGCGGCCCTATTTCGCCCACCTGCCGCGCAACCGGCGGGCGCGGCTGGCCTACTTCTGCGCCGACCTGAACTTCGTGCTGTTCATGCGCCGCTTTCCCGAGCCGCGGCCCGGCCCGGGCCAGGTGCCGTATTTCTGGGGCGGCGTGACCATCAATGCCGGCTCCTGGCACCTGCTGTCCCTGGTCGGCATTGCGCTGGGCCACCGCGTGCCGACCGAATGGGGCCTGGGCTTTGCCGGCACCGTGGCCCTGCTGGGCATGACCTACTCGATGCTGGCCGACCGCGCCACCTGGCTGCCGGCGGTGGTGGCCGGCGGCGCTGCAGTGGCCGCCTATGCGCTGCCGCTGAAGCTGAACATGCTGGTGGCGATTGCCGCGGCCATCGTCATCGGCACGGTCATGGACCACAGCAGCCGCGGCCTGCGCCGCAGCGCCTGAGCCCGCGCCATGGAGACCTGGGAAGTCATCGTCACCATCGCCGGCCTGGTGCTGATCACCCTGGCCACGCGCGGCTTCTTCCTCCTGCCCGAGCGTGAGCTGCCCATGCCCGGCTGGCTGAAGGAAGGCCTGCGCCATGCGCCGGTGGGCGCCCTGGTGGCGGTGATCGCACCGGAGATCCTGCTCACCCAGGGCCGGCTGATCGCCACCTGGCAGGAGCCGCGCCTGGCCGGCGTGGCCGCCGCTACGCTGTGGTATCTGTGGCGGCGCGACATGCTGGGCACCATCGTCGCCGGCACCGCGGCGATGTTGATCTGCCGCCTGGGCCTGGGCTGGTGACATGCCAAACTTCGCCCTGAGGCGGAAGTCAGCGAAGTCCGCGAAGTTTGTCCACTCCCATCGACCCAGACCATGAACATCCTCCGACTGCAAGACCTGGTGGCCCAGGGCCAGGTGACCGGCAAGCGTGTCTTCATCCGCGCCGACCTCAACGTGCCGCAGGACGATGCCGGGAACATCACCGAGGACACGCGCATCCGCGCCTCGGTGCCGGCCATCCG
>JAGOPK010000006.1:45248-360974 GCA_017992055.1 Burkholderiaceae bacterium | reverse complement strand
AGGAGGGCCTCAACCCGACCAGCGAATAGACTTATCCACAGATGGCTGTCTCCAAGACAGCCTCCCGCCCCTGGTCAAATTTCAATCGGCGCGGGTGGTCAAATTTCGGTCGGCGCCAACACCTGGGCTACAACCTGACGGAATTGCCGCCTGGCAAGGCCCAATGCCCGTTTCACGCCCACCGCGCAGAGGAGGAGATGTTTCTGATCCTGGAGGGGGAAGGTGAGCTTCGATATGGAGCTGAAAGGTACCAAATCCGAAGGCATGACGTCATCGCTTGCCCGACAGGGGACGCCAGTACTGCGCATCAGATCATCAACACAGGCAGCACAACGATGCGTTACCTGGCATTGTCCAAGCTGTCGAAGATCGAGATTTGCGAGTACCCCGACTCCAACAAGATCGGAGTGCATGCCGATGAGCCCGCGCCTGGACTGCACAGGATGCACAGAGCCGAATCCACGGTCGACTACTACGACCGCGAGACTTGCGAGCAGCCCAAGGGTGACGCCTGAACCCTTCGCTCAAGCGGGCGCGCAATTGCAGCCTGCACGAGCAGAATCGAGCGTCGTTGTCACTCCACGAGCGAGGTGCATATGAAGCGCGTCACCGGCATTGGCGGCATCTTCTTCAAGGCCAAGGACCCGAAAGCCATGCAGGCCTGGTACCAGCGTCATCTCGGCATCGACGTGCTGGAATGGGGTGGCGCTGCTTTCACGTGGGCGGATGAAGACGGCCAGCCCGTCGGTGGAACCACGATCTGGTCCATAGGCTCGGCCGAAGAGGCTTCCTTCGCCCCAGGCACGGCCGCGTTCATGATCAACTATCGCGTCGCGGACGTGAAAGCACTGCTTGCGGCCTTGAGGGAAGAAGGCTGCAACGTGCTAGACAAGTACGATGAGTCCGAATACGGCAAGTTCGGCTGGGTCATCGACCCCGAGGGAAACAAGGTCGAACTGTGGGAGCCACCAGCGGGCCAATGAGGCCCCAACTGCCCGTGAAGAAGCGGCTTGATGGCCGCCGCACCCAGCGTGTCTCCGTCCACCCGGTTCAGCAAGGCTTGGGCCCCGCCTGTCGGTCAGCGACGTACTACGCCGCGCCTGTCGCGCTCACTGCAACGGGCCTTTCAAGCCCGCCGGCAGCGGCAGGGCCACCACCTCGATGCCCTCGTCGGCCAGCTCGGCCCGCTGCTCGGGCGTGGCCTGGCCGCGGATGGCTCGGTGCTCGGTCTCGCCGTAGTGGATGCGCCGCGCCTCGTCGGGGAAGCGCTCGCCCACGTCCTCGGTGTTCTTCAGTACATGCTGCACCGCCTGCATCCACACCGCCTGCACCATGGCTGCGGTCGGGTGGGGGCCCGGGCCCTGGCCTTCGTGGGCCACGATGGGCTGGGGCGGCGTTGAGGGTGCGTGGCCGCCGGCTGCGGGCAGCTTGGCCGGCACCGGGGGCTGGGGCTCGCGGGCCCCGGAGAGGTTGAGCCGCGGCGCGCTGGGTAGGCGCTGGATCAGGCGATCACCACACAGCGGGCATTCGATCAGGCCGCGGTCCAGCTGCTGCTGGTAGTCGTCTTCCGAGCCGAACCAGCCTTCAAAGCCATGCTCGTGCGCGCAGCGCAGGTTGAACACCTTCATGGACGACGATTATCGGCGGCCCGCCGTCACGGCTGCGTCATCCACTGCAGAGTCCATGCGCCGCTGCGCCACTTTTGCAGCCATTGCAGGCCCAGCAGCGTCTTCACGTCGGTCAGTTCACCGCGGCCGGCCAGCGCATCGAGTTCGGCCTCATCCACCGTCACCAGGTCGATCAACTCGCCTTCGTCCAGATGTTGTTCGCCCCGGCTCAGTCCGCGGGCAAACCAGATCTCGATGCGCTCGTCGGAGTAGGCGCAGGCGTTGTGGATCAGGCAGGCGCGGGCCCATTCGGCGGCGCGGTAGCCGGTTTCTTCGGCCAGCTCGCGCCGGGCGCAGTCCCACACGCTTTCACCGGGGTCCAGCTTGCCGGCCGGAAACTCCAGCAGCACACGGCCCAGCGGATAGCGGTACTGGCGCTCCATCACCAGGCGTCCGTCGTCGAGGATGGGCACGACCATCACCGCGCCGGGATGCACGATGTACTCGCGCGTGGCCAGGTGGCCATCGGCCTGGGCGACGGTGTCGCGGCGCACATCGAGAAAGCGGCCGGCCCAAACGCGTTCGCCGCTGACACGACGCTCAGCCAGGTGCGGAGCCTCGGGGCAGGCCGCACCGGCGAATGGCGATTGCGGCAGCGGCTCAGTCACGGCCGCGTCGCAGATAGCGCCAGACGAAGCCCGGAAAGGCAAAGGTCAGCATCAGGCACAGGGCCACGGCATAAAACTGCCAGCCCTGGGGATGGCGCTGGCCGATGCGCGATTCGATTAGCAGGCCCAGGGCGATGACCCCGCCCGAGACCAGCAGCAGTTCCAGCAGCCGCCAGCCCAGGGCCTTGCCGGGCCGCAGCGGCCCCACCAGCAGCAGGCGCTCGGTGAGAAAGGGCCAGTTGGCGGCGCAAAAGCCCACCAGCAGCAGGCCCCAGGCCTGGGCGGAACCGGACACCGGTGGCGCTCGCGTCGGTGATCTGCGGCCGCTGGCTCAGGTGGCCAGCGCGCGCAGGATGGCGTCGCGGCACATGGCCATCAGGCCGCCCGGCAGCAGGCCGAAGCCCAGCACCGCCGCGCCATTGAGCGCCAGCAGCGCGCTGACGCCGCTGCCCTGCACCGGGCGCGAGGCCTCGGTGGGCGCATCGAAGTACATCACCTTGACCACACGCAGGTAGTAGAAGGCGCCGATCAGGCTGAGCAGCACGGCCACCACGGCCAGCACGATGTAGCCGGTGACATTGGTGGTCACCAGCGCCTGCACGATGGCCAGCTTGGCATAGAAGCCCACCATCGGCGGCACACCAGCCAGCGAGAACATGAACAGCGTCATCACACCGGCCAGCCAGGGCGCGCGCTGGTTCAGGCCGGCCAGGTCGCTGATCTCCTCGCTCTCAAAGCCCTGGCGGCTGAGGAACATGATCAGGCCGAAGGTGCCCAGCGTGGTGATCACATAGGTCACCGTGTAGAACATCGCCGACGAATAGGCATTGCCGGCCGACAGCGTATTGCCGTTGACCACGCCCGCGGCCATGCCCAGCAGCATGAAGCCCATCTGCGAGATGGTGGAATAGGCCAGCATGCGCTTCAGATTGGTCTGCGCAATGGCCGCCAGGTTGCCGATGACCAGCGAGCACACGGCCAGCACGATCAGCATCTGCTGCCAGTCCACCGCCAGGCCCAGCATGCCCTCGACCAGCAGGCGCACGGTGATGGCAAAGGCCGCCAGCTTGGGCGCGCCGCCGATCATCAGCGTCACCGCGGTGGGCGCGCCGTGGTAGACGTCGGGCACCCACATGTGGAAGGGCACCACGCCCAGCTTGAAGGCCAGGCCGGCGACCACGAACACCACGCCGAAGGTCAGCACCGTGGCATTGATGCGGCCGGTGGCGATGGCGGCGAAGACCTCGTTGATCTCCAGGGACTTGGTGGCGCCGTACATCATCGACAGGCCGTAGAGCAGGAAGCCCGAGGCCAGCGCGCCCAGCACGAAGTACTTCATCGCCGCCTCGGTGGACACGCCATGGTCGCGGCGCATGGCCACCAGCGCATACAGCGACAGGCTCATCACCTCCAGGCCCAGGTAGACGACCAGGAAGTTGTTGGCCGAGACCATCACGCAGATGCCCAGCAGCGCAAACAGCATCAGCGTGTAGAACTCGCCCTTCTGCATCTCACGGCTGCCCACATAGGGCTGGGCATAGGCGATGGTGATCAGCGTGGCAAAGCAGGCAAAGAACGCCAGCAGATGACCCATGGGGTCGCTGACCATCATGCGCTGCATGCCATAGGCGGTGTCACCGCCGTTAAAGTAGGCTAGGTGCAGCAGGCCGACGGCGGCGATGCTGATCTGAGTCAGCCAGAAAGTGGGGCGGCGCTGCTCGTCGGTGACGAACAGGTCCACCAGGGCCACCACGCAGGCCATCAGCAGCAGCAGGGCCTCGGGGTAGACGACGAGCCAGTTCATTGCATTCATGTTGTTCGACTCCGGCCCTCAGGCATCACTGCGCCGCGCCAAGCTTGGGCTTGGCCACGTGTTCCAGCAGGCCGTTGACCGAGCTGTGCATCACATCGGTGAAGGGCTTGGGGTAGACGCCCATCCACAGCGTGGCGATGGCCAGCAGGCTCATGATCAGGAACTCGCGCGCATTGATGTCGGTCAGCGCGCGCACGTCGTCATTGGTCACGTCGCCGAAGTACACGCGCTTGTACATCCACAGCGTGTAGGCGGCGCCGAAGATCAGCGCGGTGGCGGCCAGCGCACCCAGCCAGAAGTTCACCTTCACCGTGCCCAGGATCACCATCCATTCGCCGACGAAGCCGCCGGTGGCCGGCAGGCCGCAGTTGGCCATGGCGAAGAACAGCGCAAAGGCCGCGAACTTGGGCATGGTATTGACCACGCCGCCGTAGCTGGAGATCTCGCGGCTGTGCACGCGGTCGTACAGCACGCCGATGGCCAGGAACATGGCGCCCGAGACGAAGCCGTGGCTGATCATCTGCACCAGGCCGCCCGAGACGCCCAGTTCGTTGAAGATGAAGAAGCCCAGCGTCACAAAGCCCATGTGGGCGATGGAGCTGTAGGCCACCAGCTTCTTCATGTCCTGCTGCACCAGGGCCACCAGGCCGATGTAGATCACCGCGATCAGGCTGAGCGCGATGATGAACCAGGCGTACTCGCGGCTGGCATCGGGGGCGATGGGCATGGAGAAGCGCAGGAAGCCGTAGGCGCCCAGCTTCAGCATGATGGCCGCCAGCACCACCGAGCCGCCGGTGGGCGCCTCGACGTGGGCATCGGGCAGCCAGGTGTGCACCGGCCACATCGGCACCTTGACCGAGAAGGCGGCGAAGAAGGCGAAGAACAGCAGCGTCTGCGCAGACAGCGGCAGCGGCAGCTTGTGCCAGGTGGCGATGTCGAAGCTGCCACCCGACTTGTAGTACAGGTAGACCAGGGCCACCAGCATCAGCAGCGAGCCCAGCAGCGTGTACAGGAAGAACTTGAACGCCGCATACACCCGGCGCGGGCCGCCCCAGACGCCGATGATGATGTACATCGGGATCAGAGTGGCCTCGAAGAACACGTAGAACAGCAGGCCATCGGCGGCGCTGAACACGCCGACCATCAGGCCCGACAGGATCAGGAACGCGCCCATGTACTGGCCCACGCGCTCGGTGATCACCTCCCAGGCCGCCAGCACCACGATGATGGTGATGAAGGCGGTGAGCAGCACGAACCACACCGAGATGCCGTCCACGCCCAGGTGGTAGCGCACATTGAAGCGCTCGATCCACGGCAGGTTCTCGACGAACTGCAGCGCTGGCGTGTCCAGCGCAAAGCCGGTGATCAGCGGGATGGTGACCAGGAAGCTGGCGATGGCACCGATCAGCGCGATCCAGCGCACGGTGTGCGCGTTCTCGTCACGGCCGATGGCCAGCAGCAGGAAGCCGAAGGCGATCGGCAACCAGATCGAAACACTCAGAAGACCCATTTGTTGTTCTCCGCCCGGTGCGACATCAGCGACCGGTGAGCCCGGCGAGTGCGGGCCAGAGCTGCCAGGTCAGCAGCCCGAACACGCCCAGCAGCATGACCAGGGCATACCAGTAGATGTGGCCGGTCTGCACCAGGCGCGTGAGCCCGGCGAACACACCCACCAGCTTGGCCGAGCCGTTGACCAGCAGGCCATCGATCAGCGCCTGGTCGCCACCCTTCCACAGGCCGCGGCCCAGGGCGCGCGAGCCGGCGGCCAGCACATGCTCGTTGAACCAGTCGAAGTAGTACTTGTTCTCGAGCACGCGCACGATGGGCGACAGCGCCTTGGCGATCGCCGCCGGGATCTGCGGCGCCTTCATGTAGAAGAACCAGGACACCAGCACGCCGGCCAGGGCCAGCCAGAACGGCAGCGTCTGCACGCCGTGCAGGGCCATCGCGGTGGCGCCGTGGAAGTGCTTGCCCAGCTCGGCCATGGCCGGGTGCTTGGCGGCATCGACAAAGATCACGTCCTTGAAGAAGTCGCCGTGCAGCATCGGGCCGATGGCCAGGAAGCCGATCACCACCGACGGGATGGCCAGCAGCACCAGCGGCGCGGTCACCACCCACGGCGACTCGTGCGGCGTGTGGGCATGGTGGCCATGGCCATGGTCGTCGGCATGGTCATCATGGTGGTCGTCTTCCGGCGGGAACGGCTTGTGGTGGAAGTTCTCCTTGCCGTGGAACACCAGGAAGTACATGCGGAACGAGTAGAAGGCGGTGACGAACACGCCGGCCACCACCGCGAAGTAGGCCCAGTGCGCGGCCGGCAGCTGGCTGGCGTGCACGGCCTCGATGATCGAGTCCTTGGAATAGAAGCCGGCGAAGAACGGCGTGCCGATCAGCGCCAGGCTGCCCAGCAGCGAGGTGATCCAGGTGATGGGCATGTACTTGCGCAGGCCGCCCATGTTGCGGATGTCCTGATCGTGGTGCATGCCGATGATCACCGAGCCCGCACCCAGGAACAGCAGGGCCTTGAAGAAGGCATGGGTCATCAGGTGGAACACCGCCACCGAATAGGCCGACACGCCCAGCGCCACCGTCATATAGCCCAGCTGCGACAGCGTGGAATAGGCCACCACGCGCTTGATGTCGTTCTGGATGATGCCCAGGAAGCCCATGAACAGCGCGGTGATGCTGCCGATCACCAGCACGAAGTTCAGCGCCGTGTCGCTCAGCTCGAACAGCGGCGACATGCGCGCAACCATGAAGATGCCGGCCGTCACCATGGTGGCGGCGTGGATCAGCGCCGAGATCGGCGTCGGGCCTTCCATCGAGTCGGGCAGCCACACATGCAGCGGGAACTGCGCGCTCTTGCCCATCGCGCCGATGAACAGGCAGATGCAGGCCACGGTGATCAGCATCCAGTCGGTGCCGGGGAACTGCAGCTTGGCCAGCTCGGCCGACTTGGCGAAGGTCTCGCCGTAGTTCAGCGTGCCGGCATAGGCGGCCAGCAGGCCGATGCCGAGGATGAAGCCGAAGTCACCGACCCGGTTGACCAGGAAGGCCTTCATGTTGGCGAAGATGGCCGTGGGCTTCTTGAACCAGAAGCCGATCAGCAGGTAGGACACCAGGCCCACCGCTTCCCAGCCGAAGAACAGCTGCAGGAAGTTGTTGCTCATGACCAGCATGAGCATCGAGAAGGTGAACAGGCTGATGTAGGAGAAGAAGCGCTGGTAGCCCGGGTCTTCTTCCATGTAGCCGATGGTGTAGACGTGCACCATCAGCGACACGAAGGTCACCACGCACATCATCATCGCCGTCAGGCTGTCGACCAGGAAGCCGACCTCCATCTTCAGCCCGCCCAGCACCATCCACTCGTAGATGGTGGCGTTGAAGCGCGCGCCGTCGACGGCCACGCTCCTGAGCGTCATCGCCGAGATGATGAAGGCAATCAGCACGCCCAGGATGGTGACCGTGTGCGCGCCGCGGCGACCGATGGTCTTGCCGAAGAAGCCCGCCAGCACGGCACCGGCCAGCGGTGCCAGCGGCACCGCGAGCAGCAGGTTCTGTGAAAGTTGTGCAGCCATGTTGTTCTACCGTGTCCCTGGCCTCAGCCCTTGAGCGTGTCGAGCTCTTCGACGTTGATCGTGGCGCGGTTGCGGAACAGCACGACCAGGATCGCCAGACCGATGGCCGACTCGGCGGCCGCCACGGTGAGGATGAAGAACACGAACACCTGGCCGGCCATGTCGCCCAGGTAGTGCGAGAAGGCAACGAAGTTCATGTTGACGGCCAGCAGCATCAGCTCGATGGCCATCAGCAACACGATCAGGTTGCGCCGGTTCAGGTAGATGCCGATCACCGACAGCGCGAACAGCAGGCCGCCCAGCGACAGGTAGTGACCCAGGGTGATGGGACCGAGATTCATGCCTTCTTCTCCTCGGCGGCGGCGGCGGCAGGCACCGAAGGCGCATCGATCACCGGCTGCATCTTCACCAGGCGCACGCGGTCGGCCTTGCGGGCCTTGACCTGTTCGGCCGGGTCCATGGCCCGGCTGTCCTTGCGGCGGCGCAGCGTCAGCGCGATGGCGGCGATGATGGCCACCAGCAGCAGCACTGCGGCCAGCTGCAGCGGGTACAGGTACTTGGTGTAGATCTCGATGCCCAGCAGCCGGGTATTGCCCAGCTTGGCCAGCGCCGGATCGAGCACCGGCGCCTCGGACAGGCGGAAGCCGCCCATCAGCACCATGGCCATCTCGAGTGCGATCAGCGCGCCGATGAAGCCGGCCAGCGGCAGATGCTTCCAGAAGCCCTCGCGGAACTCGTCGGAGTTCATGTCCAGCATCATCACGACGAACAGGAACAGCACCATCACCGCGCCGACATAGACCAGCACCAGCGTGATCGCCAGGAACTCGGCCTTCAGCAGCATCCAGATGACGGAGGCGTTGGCAAAGGCCAGCACCAGGTAGAGGGCCGCGTGCACCGTGCTGCGCGCCGTGATGACGCGGAACGAAGCGAACAGCAGCACGGCCGAGAACAGATAGAAGAGAGCGCCAGTGGTGGTCATGTTTTTGTGCAGCGACGGAGGACGCGCCGATCCCGGCCGGGATCAGCGGTACTTGGCGTCAGCCTCCTTGTTGGCGGCAATCTCGCGCTCGTAGCGGTCGCCCACGGCAAGCAGCATGTCCTTGGTGAAGTACAGGTCGCCCCGCTTCTCACCGTGGTACTCGAAGATGTGCGTCTCGACGATGGAGTCGACCGGGCAGCTTTCTTCGCAAAAGCCGCAGAAGATGCACTTGGTCAGGTCGATGTCGTAGCGCGTGGTGCGGCGGCTGCCGTCGTCGCGCACATCGCTCTCGATGGTGATGGCCATCGCCGGGCACACGGCCTCGCACAGCTTGCAGGCAATGCAGCGCTCCTCGCCGTTCTCGTAGCGGCGCAGCGCATGCAGGCCGCGGAAACGCGGGCTCAGCGGCGTCTTCTCTTCCGGGAACTGCACCGTGACCTTGCGCGCCCAGAAGTACTTGCCGGTGATGCGCAGGCCCTTGAACAGCTCCAGCAGCATGAAGCTGGAGACGAAGTCTTTGAATGGGGTCTGGGTGGCCATGGCGGGGTTCACTTCCAGATGTTGAGCGGGGTCTGCATCCACAGGCCCACCACGATCAGCCACACCAGGGTGACCGGGATGAAGATCTTCCAGCCCAGGCGCATGATCTGGTCATAGCGGTAGCGCGGGAAGGTGGCCCGCACCCACAGGAACATGGTCACGACCACGAACACCTTGAGTGCCAGCCAGATCCAGCCCGGGATCCAGTTGAACAGGGCCGAGTCGATGGGCGGCAGCCAGCCGCCGAGGAACATCACCACGCACAGCGTGGAGACCAGGATCATGTTCGCGTACTCGGCCAGGAAGAACATCGCGAACGACATGCCCGAGTACTCGATCATGTGACCGGCGACGATCTCCGACTCGCCTTCCACCACGTCGAACGGATGGCGGTTGGTCTCGGCCAGGCCGGAGATGAAGTAGACGACGAACACCGGCAGCAGCGGCAGCCAGTTCCAGGACAGGAAGTTCAGGCCCATCTCGGCCATGCGCCCCTTGTCCTGCTGCATCACGATCTCGACCATGTTCATCGAGCCCGAGACCATCAGCACCACCACCAGGGCGAAGCCCATGGCGATCTCGTAGCTGACCATCTGGGCCGAGGCGCGCAGCGCGCCCAGGAAGGCGTACTTCGAGTTCGAGGCCCAGCCGGCGATGATCACGCCATACACCTCCAGCGAGGTGATGGCCATCAGGAACAGCAGGCCGGCATTGACATTGGCCAGCACCACCTCGGGACCAAACGGCACGACCGCCCAGGCGGCCAGCGCCGGCATGATGGTCATGATGGGGCCGAGGAAGAACAGGCCCTTGTTGGCCGCGGTGGGGCGGATGATCTCCTTGAAGATCAGCTTCACCGCATCGGCGATCGGCGTCAGCAGGCCAAACGGGCCGACGCGGTTGGGGCCGGGGCGCAGCTGGGTGAAGCCGATGCCCTTGCGCTCCCACAGCGTCAGATAGGCCACGCAGATCATCAGCGGCAGCACCAGCGCCACGATCTTCACCAGGGTCCAGATCACCGGCCAGGCGATGCCCTGCCACCAGGGGGCGGCGATCAGGCCGCCGCCCATTGCGTTGATGTGGTCGATCATGCTCAGGCTTTCTCCACCGTGATCGCGCCGAACATCGCGCCCAGCGTGGCGGTGTGCTCATGGCCGGCGGCCACGCGCACGGCGTTGGCGGCCAGGGTCGTGTCCAGCCGGGCCGGCAGCACGGCGCTGGCGCCGCCCTGGCTCAGCTTGACGCGAGCACCCTCGCCGGCTGCATCCAGGCCCAGCTGGGCCCACAGCGCGGCCGGCAGGCCGGCCACCGGCGGGCGCGCATCGGCCGTGGCCTGCAGCGACGGCGAGCGGCGCACCAGGGCGTCGGCGCTGTAGATCGGCACGTCGGCAATGCGCTCCAGTCCGGCGGCAGCACCGGGAGCCGAGATGGCGGCAGTGGCCGCGTTGCTCAGGCGCTGGGGCAGCGTGGCCAGATCGCCCAGGGCCTGGGCACGCACCTCTTCCACCGTCTCCTGGTTGAAACCGTCCAGGCCCAGCAGATTGCCCAGCACGCGCAGCACCTTCCAGGCCGGACGGCTGTCGCCCAGCGGCTTGGCCACGCCGTGGAAGGCCTGCAGACGGCCTTCGGCATTGACGTAGGCGCCGGCGGTCTCGGTGAACGGCGCGATCGGCAGCAGCACGTCGGCATTGGCCACGGCCGCGTCCTTGAACGAGGTCAGGGCCACGACCAGGCCCGAGCCGGCCAGCGCGGCCGTGGCGGCCGCGGCATTGGCGGCGTCGCGCACCGGTTCCACGTCCAGCAGCAGCAGGGCCTTCATCGGCTGGCCCAGCATCTGGCCGGCGTTCAGGCCACCCTGGCCCGGCAGCGCGTTGACCAGCTGGGCACCCACCGTGTTGGCGGCCTCGCCCAGGTAGCCAACCGTGGCGCCGGTCTGCGTGGCGATCCACTGCGCCAGGGCCAGCAGCTGGCTGGCCTGCGGGTGCTGCGCGGCGGCATTGCCCAGCAGCAGGGCCTTGCGTTCACCGGACAGCAGGGCCTGGGCCACGGCCTCGGCTTCGGCATTGACCAGGGCGCTGGCCGGTGCCGGCACGCCCTTGGCGCTGGCCACATAGCCGGCCACGTCGGCCAGGGCCTGGGCCCAGGCGCCGGGCGCGGCGGTGAGGCGGCCGGCCAGCGGCAGGGCCCAGTCGTCGTGCACCGCGTTCAGGCTGTAGACCGCGGCTCCGCGGCGCGCGGCCTGGCGGATGCGCTGGGCAAACAGCGGATGGTCCTTGCGCAGGAAGCTGCCGATGACGAAGGCGCGATCCAGCTGCGACAGCGACGCGATGGACGTGCCCAGCCAGCGCGCCTGGCCGGCCGGCGCGGTGTTGGCAAAGTCGGCATGGCGGCTGCGCGTATCGACGCTCTGGCTGCCCAGGCCGCGCACCAGCTTGGCCAGCAGGTGCAGTTCTTCCACCGTGCGGTGGGCCGAGCCGACGGCACCGATGCCCGCCGTGCCATGCTCGGCCTTGACGCGCTTCAGGCCGTCGGCCACATAGTTCAGCGCCGTGGTCCAGTCCACGGTCTGCCACTGGCCACCCTGCTTGATCTGCGGCTGGGTCAGGCGCTGCTCGCTGTTGACGGCTTCATAGCTGAAGCGGTCGCGGTCGGCGATCCAGCACTCGTTGACGTCTTCGTTCTCCAGCGGCACCACGCGCAGCACCTTGCCGTTCTTCACCTGCACCACCAGGTTGGCACCGGTGCTGTCGTGCGGGCTCACGCTCTTGCGGCGCGACAGCTCCCAGGTGCGGGCGGCATAGCGGAAGGGCTTGCTGGTCAGCGCGCCGACCGGGCAGATGTCGATCATGTTGCCCGACAGCTCGCTGTCCACCGTGCCACCGGTCATGGTGGTGATCTCGGAGTGCTCGCCGCGATGCACCATGCCCAGTTCCATGACGCCGGCAATCTCCTGGCCGAAGCGCACGCAGCGGGTGCAGTGGATGCAGCGGCTCATCTCTTCCATCGAGATCAGCGGTCCCACGTTCTTGTGGAACACCACGCGCTTTTCTTCCTCATAGCGCGAGGCGCTCTTGCCGTAGCCCACCGCCAGATCCTGCAGCTGGCATTCGCCGCCCTGGTCGCAGATCGGGCAGTCCAGCGGGTGGTTGATGAGCAGGAACTCCATCACCGACTGCTGGGCCTTCAGTGCCTTGTCGCTCTGGGTGCGCACGATCATGCCCTGCGTCACCGGCGTCGCGCAGGCGGGCATGGGCTTGGGCGCCTTTTCGATGTCCACCAGGCACATGCGGCAGTTGGCCGCGATGGACAGCTTGCGGTGGTAGCAGAAGTGCGGAATGGTCTTGCCGGCGGCATCGGCCGCATGCATCACCATGCTGCCTTCGGGCACCGAGACCTTCTGGCCGTCGAGTTCGATTTCGATCATGTGTGTGCCCTGCCCTGCTTACACGTAAGCCGGGACCATGCAGTTCTTGTGTTCGATGTGGTGCACGAACTCGTCGCGGAAGTGCTTGAGCATGCCGCGCACCGGCATCGCCGCCGCATCCCCCAACGCGCAGATGGTGCGGCCCATGATGTTCTCGGCCACGTTGTCGAGCAGGACCAGGTCGTCGGTGCGGCCCTCGCCATGCTCGATGCGGTTGACCAGGCGCCACAGCCATCCCGTGCCCTCGCGGCACGGCGTGCACTGGCCGCAGCTCTCATGGGTGTAGAAGTAGCTCAGCCGCAGCAGGCTCTTGACCATGCAGCGCGTCTCGTCCATCACGATCACCGCGCCCGAGCCCAGCATCGAGCCGGCCTTGCTGATGGAGTCATAGTCCATCGTGCAGTCCATCATGATGCCGGCCGGCAGCACCGGCGCCGACGAGCCACCGGGGATCACCGCCTTGAGCTTCTTGCCGCCCTTGACGCCGCCGGCCAGTTCCAGCAGCTTGGCGAACGGCGTGCCCATCGGGATCTCGTAGTTGCCGGGACGCTCGACGTCACCGACCATCGAGAAGATCTTGGTGCCGCCGTTGTTCGGCTTGCCACATTCCAGATAGGCCTGGCCGCCGTTGCGGATGATCCAGGGCACCGCGGCAAAGGTCTCGGTGTTGTTGATGGTGGTCGGCTTGCCATACAGGCCGAAGCTGGCCGGAAACGGCGGCTTGAAGCGCGGCTGGCCCTTCTTGCCTTCCAGGCTTTCGAGCAGCGCGGTTTCTTCGCCGCAGATGTAGGCGCCAAAGCCATGGTGCGCATGCAGCTGGAAGCTGTGCTTGCTGCCCAGGATGTTGTTGCCCAGGTAGCCGGCGGCGCGGGCTTCTTCCAGCGCGGCCTCGAAGCGTTCGTAGACCTCGAAGATCTCGCCGTGGATGTAGTTGTAGCCCACCGAGATGCCCATCGCGTAGGCGGCGATGATCATGCCCTCGATGACGATGTGCGGGTTGTAGGCAAGGATGTCGCGGTCCTTGCAGGTGCCCGGCTCGCCCTCGTCGCTGTTGCACACCAGGTACTTCTGCACCGGCAGCGCGCGCGGCATGAAGCTCCACTTCAGGCCGGTCGGGAAACCGGCGCCGCCGCGGCCGCGCAGGCCCGAGCCCTTGACCTCGGCCACCACCTGGTCGGGCGTCATGCCGCCTTCGGCCGCCAGAATCTTGCGCAGCGCCTGGTAGCCGCCGCGCGCCTCATAGTCCTTCAGCCGCCAGTTGCTGCCGTCCAGACCGGCATAGATCTGCGGGTTGATGTGGCGGTCGTGGAAACAGGTCTCCACGCCCCGGGCCTGAAACTTGGAAAGATCCAGCATGGTGGGCGCGCTCACTTGGCCTGGGCCTTCAGGTGGTCGAGCAGATCGTCGAGACGGTCGTCGCTCATGAAGCTGACCATCTGCCGGTCATTGACCAGGGCCACCGGCGCATCGGCGCAGGCACCCAGGCATTCGCACTTGGCCACCGTGAACAGGCCGTCGGGCGTGGTGCCGCCGTCTTCGATGCCCAGCTTCTTCAGCACATGCTCCAGCGCATGCTGGCCGTTGCGCAGCTGGCACGGCAGGTTGGTGCAGACGTTGAGCTTGAACTTGCCCACCGGCCGCTGGTTGTACATGTTGTAGAAGGTGGTGACCTCGCGCACGGCGATCGGCGCCATGCCCAGGTAGCCGGCGATCACCGTCTCGGCTTCGCCGGAAACCCAGCCTTCTTCCTGCTGCACGATGGACAAACAGGCCATCACGGCCGATTGCCGCTGCTCGGCCGGGTACTTGGCCACTTCCTTGTCGAACCGGGCCCGCGTGGCCGCGGACAGCGTATAGGCCTGGGCCTGGGTGGCTGCTTGATTGCTCATCGATCGATCTCGCCGAACACGATGTCCATGGTGCCGATGATCGCCACCGCGTCGGCGATCATGTGGCCGCGGCTCATTTCATCCAGCGCCGCCAGATGGGCGAAGCCCGGGGCGCGGATCTTCAGCCGGTAGGGCTTGTTGGCGCCGTCGCTGACCAGGTAGATGCCGAACTCGCCCTTCGGATGCTCGACCGCGGCATAGGCCTCGCCCTCGGGGACGCGGAAGCCTTCGGTGAACAGCTTGAAGTGGTGGATCAGCTCCTCCATGTTGGTCTTCATGCCCACGCGCGACGGCGGGGCGACCTTGTGGTTGTCGGTGATCACCGGACCGGGGTTGGCACGCAGCCAGGCCACGCACTGCTGGATGATGCGGTTGGACTGGCGCATCTCCTCGACGCGCACCAGGTAGCGGTCGTAGGTGTCGCCGTTGACGCCGATGGGCACGTCGAAGTCCATCTTGTCGTAGACGTCGTAGGGCTGGTTCTTGCGCAGGTCCCAGGCGATGCCCGAGCCGCGCAGCATGGCGCCGGTGAAGCCCAGGTTCAGCGCGCGCTCGGGCGTGACCACGCCGATGCCCACGGTGCGCTGCTTCCAGATGCGGTTGTCGGTGAGCAGGGTCTCGTACTCATCGACCAGCGGCGGGAAGCGCTTGCAGAAGTCGTCGATGAAGTCCAGCAACGAGCCCTGGCGATTGTCGTTCAGCGCCTTGATGGCCCGCTCGTTGCGGATCTTGCTGACCTTGTACTGCGGCATGCTGTCGGGCAGGTCGCGGTAGACGCCGCCCGGACGGAAGTAGGCCGCATGCATGCGCGCGCCCGACACCGCCTCGTACATGTCGAACAGGTCTTCCCGCTCGCGGAAGCAGTAGATCAGCATGTTCATCGCACCGCAGTCCATGCCATGGCAGCCCAGCCACAGCAGATGGTTCAACAGGCGCGTGATCTCGCTGAACATCACGCGGATGTACTGCGCACGCTCGGGCACGGGGATGCCCAGCAGCTTCTCGATGGCCAGGCAGTACGCATGCTCGTTGCACATCATCGACACGTAGTCGAGACGGTCCATGTACGGCAGCGACTGGATGTAGGTCTTGCTCTCGGCCAGCTTCTCGGTGGCGCGGTGCAGCAGGCCGATGTGCGGGTCGGCGCGCTGGATGACCTCGCCGTCCAGCTCGAGCACCAGGCGCAGCACGCCGTGGGCAGCCGGGTGCTGCGGGCCGAAGTTCAGGGTGTAGTTCTTGATGTCTGCCATGAGGAGATCCGGTTCGACGTGCGGGCTGCGCTCAGTGCAGGCCGCCGTAGTTGTCCTCGCGGATGACGCGCGGCGTGATCTCGCGCGGCTCGATGCTCACCGGCTGGTAGATCACGCGCTTCTGCTCGGCGTCGTAGCGCATCTCGACATGGCCCGACACCGGGAAGTCCTTGCGCAGCGGATGGCCGATGAAGCCGTAGTCGGTGAGCAGGCGACGCAGGTCGTTGTGGCCCTCGAAGATCACGCCGACCATGTCGAAGGCCTCGCGCTCGAACCAGTTGGCCGCGCTCCACACGTCGTTGACCGAGGCCACCACCGGCAGGTCGTCATCGGGCGCAAACACCGTCAGACGAACACGCCAGTTCAGGCTCACGCTCAGCAGGTGCGAGACCACCGCATAACGCGGGCCGTCCCAGGCCTGGTCCTTCCAGCTGCTGTAGTCGAGCGCGCACAGGTCGATCAGTTGCTCGAACTTCAGCGTGACATCGTCGCGCAGGCGCTGGGCCACGCCCAGATAGTCGGCGGCGGACACGGTGATGGTGATCTCGCCGCGGTCGCGCTTGAAGTGCTTGATCTTGTCGCCCAGCGACGCGTTCAGCGCCGCCTGCAGGGTGTCCAGGCGTTGGGTCATGGCTGCTTGACTTGTGGCCGGCGCCCTCAGGCGCGGGCGATGGTGTTTTCGCGGCGGATCTTGGCCTGCAGTTGCAGGATGCCGTAGAGCAGGGCCTCGGCGGTGGGCGGGCAGCCCGGCACATAGACGTCGACCGGCACGATGCGGTCGCAGCCACGCACGACGCTGTAGCTGTAGTGGTAGTAGCCGCCGCCGTTGGCGCAGGAGCCCATGCTCAGCACCCAGCGCGGCTCGGCCATCTGGTCGTAGACCTTGCGCAGCGCCGGGCCCATCTTGTTGCACAACGTGCCGGCCACGATCATCAGGTCGCTCTGGCGCGGGCTGGGACGGAACAGCATGCCGAAGCGGTCGATGTCGTAGCGCGACGCGCCGGCATGCATCATTTCCACCGCGCAGCAGGCCAGACCGAAGGTCATCGGCCACAGCGAGCCGGTCTTGGACCAGTTGATCAGCTTGTCGACCGAGGTGGTGACGAAGCCTTCCTTCAGAACGCCTTCAATGCCCATGTTGCTTGTCCTTGTGGTGCGTGCTGTGCTCGCTTGCAGCCGGCCAGGCCGGTCATTCCCAATCGAGGGCGCCCTTCTTCCACTCGTAGGCGAAGCCGACCACGAGGATCGCCAGAAAGACCATCATCGCCCAGAAGCCTGACGCGCCGATGTCGTGCAGCGACACGGCCCACGGAAACAGGAAGGCGATTTCCAGGTCAAACAGAATGAAGAGGATGGCCACCAGGTAGTAGCGCACATCGAACTTCATGCGCGCATCCTCGAAGGCCTCGAAGCCACACTCGTAGGGGCTGTTCTTGGCCGCATCCGGACGCTGCGGCCCGAGCAGGAAACCCAGGACCTGGGGCGCGACCCCCACGCCGATGCCCACCAGGATGAACAGGATGACGGGGAGGTACTGTTGCAGGTCCATGGTGTGCGGCGGCGATGAAGCAAAGTCCATCCGGCCACAAAAAGGCGCGCCTGCTGTGCCGTTCGCGCCGCTTCGCCCGTCGGGGCGAAGACCGCTCACGCCAGCGCGCCGCTCAGGATGCCTGCCATGCCGACAAGGGCCGCGCACGGACAAGGCTGGGGCGCTCGCCGGACAGGGGCCGGATGAAACCCGGGCCGGCGCTGAAATCTGGTGCCGTCGGCGAGACTCGAACTCGCACAGCTTTCGCCACTACCCCCTCAAGATAGCGTGTCTACCAATTTCACCACGACGGCGGTGTGCCAGGCCGGGCCCGGCGGCGGTTCAGCTGGCGTGAGGAATGGCTCGCTGAACAGCCCTGGATTCTATATCGAAAGCAGGGGCAATCTTCGGGTTTGCGCGTAGGCGCCAGCGCTGCAGACGCCCGCACGCAACGCCAGGCAGCATCAGCGCCGCCAGGCCGCGACCATCACTTGGTCGGGATGGCGCCTGCGGCGGCCGAGGCCGCGGCCGGGGCCGGGGCCGGGGCCAGCGCGCCCGGAATGGTCGGCGCGCTGCCGGCCGCTGCCGGCGCGCTGGCCGATGCGGCGCGGTCGAGCACGCTGCCGCCGGCGGCCGGCGCGCGCATGCTGGCGCTGTTGGACAAGAAGGCCAGGGCCAGCGTGCAGACGAAGAACACGGTGGCGCAGATGGCGGTGGAGCGCGACAGGAAGTTGGCGCTGCCGGTGGCGCCGAACAGGCTGCCCGAGGCACCGCTGCCGAAGGAGGCGCCCATGTCGGCGCCCTTGCCCTGCTGCACCAGCACCAGGCCGATCATCGCCAGTGCGGCCACCAGTTGCACCACCAGCACCAGGTTGATCCAGATCTGCATGTTGTTCTTTCTCGCAAACTCGAAATACGGGATTCGGGACGGACGGGGCCGGGACTCAGCCGGCGGCGCGGCAGATGGCCACGAAGTCGGCCGCCTTCAGGCTGGCGCCGCCGATCAGGCCGCCGTCGATGTCGGCCTGGGCCAGCAGCGTGGCCGCGTTGTCGGGCTTCATGCTGCCGCCGTAGAGGATCTTCATGCCGTCGGCATGCGGCGTGGCCGCCTTCAGCTGGGCGCGCAGCAGCGCGTGCACGGCCTGGGCCTGCTCGGGCGTGGCCACCTTGCCGGTGCCGATGGCCCACACCGGCTCGTAGGCCACGACCATCTCGCTGACGCAGTGGCCCAGCGTGTGGATCACCGCCGACAGCTGGCGCTTGACCACGGCCTCGGTCTCGCCGGCCTCGCGCTGGGCCAGGGTCTCGCCGACGCAGACGATGGGCGTCACGCCCTTGGCCAGCGCGGCCTTGGCCTTGTCGGCCACCAGCTGGTCGCTCTCGCCGTGGTACTGGCGGCGCTCGCTGTGGCCGACGATGGCATAGCGGCAGCCGAACTCGGCCAGCATGCCGGCCGAGACCTCGCCGGTGTAGGCGCCCTGCTCATGGGCCGAGCAGTCCTGGGCGCCCCAGCGCACGTCGCTGCCGGCCAGGGCCACGGCGGTTTCGGACAGGTAGGGAAACGGCACGCAGACCGCGACATCGCAGCCAAAGGGCCGCGAGGCGACGATGCCCGACAGCAGCTGGGCATTGGCCGGGTGGCTGCCGTGCATCTTCCAGTTGCCGGCGACGAGCTTGCGACGCATCAGATTCACTCCTTCAAACAGCCCGGGTCCAGTCGAGCACGATCTTGCCGACGTGCGTGCTGGACTCCATCAATGCATGGGCGGCGGCGGCCTGGGCCGCCGGAAACACCTGGTGGATCACCGGACGGATGCGGCCGGCCTCGATCAGCGGCCACACGCGCTGGCGCAAGGCCGCGGCAATGGCGCCCTTGAAGGCCACCGGCCGCGGTCGCAGCGTGGAGCCGGTGATCAGCAGGCGCCGGCGCAGCACCTCGCCGGCGTTGAACTCGCTCTTCACGCCACCCTGCACCGCGATGATGACGATGCGGCCGTCGTCGGCCAGGCACTGGATCTCGCGCGCCACATAGTCGCCGGCCACCATGTCCAGCACCACGTCGGCACCGCGGCCGCCGGTGGCTGCCTTGACCTCGGCAACGAAGTCCTGGGTCTTGTAGTTGATGCCGACATCGGCGCCCAGGGCCAGGCAGGCCGCGACCTTGTCGTCGCTGCCGGCGGTGACCAGCACCCGGGTGCCGTCCTGGCCATACAAGGCCTTGGCCAGCGCGATGGCCGTCACGCCGATGCCCGACGAGCCGCCCTGCACCAGCAGGGTCTCGCCCGGCTGCAGGCGGCCGCGGTCGAAGACGTTGGACCAGACGGTGAAGAAGGTCTCCGGCAGCGCCGCGGCCTCGATGTCGCTCAGCCCCATCGGAACCGGCAGGCATTGCGGGATCGGCACCACGCAGCGCTCGGCATAACCGCCGCCGGCCACCAGGGCGCAGACGCGGTCGCCCAGCGCGAAGCCGGCGGCCGACAGCTCGGCGGCATCGCCGCCGACCACGGTGCCGGCGATCTCCAGGCCCGGCAGGTCCGAGGCCCCGGCCGGCGGTGCATAGGCGCCCTTGCGCTGCAGCACGTCAGGCCGGTTGACGCCCGAGGCCGTGACCTGCAACAGCAGTTCACCGGCCGCGGGCTGCGGGTCGGGACGGCTGGTCTCGACCAGCACCTCGGGTGCGCCGAAGCGCGTGATCTCGATGGCACGCATGGCAGTCGACGGCGCGCCGCGGCTTACTGCTGCTGCTGTTGCTGCTGCTCGTGGCCTTCGGCCGGCGCCGCGCCCTCGGCCGGGGCGGCCTGCTCGGCACGCTCCGGACGGTCGGCGCGCTCCGGACGGTCGCCACGCTCGCGACGCGGGCCGCGGTCGCCACGGTCACGGCGCTCGCCGCGGTCCGGACGGTCGCCGTATTCGCGGCGCGGGCGCTCGAAGCGCTCGGGCTCTTCGTAGCCTTCGGGCTTGTCCAGCAGGGCCTTCAGGCTCAGCTTGATGCGGCCCTTCTCGTCGGTCTCCAGCACCTTGACCTTGACGATCTGGCCTTCCTTCAGGAAGTCTTCCACGCGCTCCACGCGCTGGTGGGCGATCTGGCTGATGTGCAGCAGGCCGTCCTTGCCGGGCAGGATGTTGATCAGCGCGCCGAAGTCCAGGATCTTGGTCACCGGGCCTTCGTAGATGGCGCCCACCTCGGCCTCGGCCGTGATGTCCTCGATGCGCTTCTTGGCCAGGGCGGCCTTGTCGGCATCGGTGGAGGCGATGGTGATGGTGCCGTCTTCGCCGATGTCGATCTGCGTGCCGGTTTCTTCGGTCAGCGCACGGATGGTCGAACCGCCCTTGCCGATCACGTCGCGGATCTTCTCGGGGTTGATCTTCATCGTGTACAGGCGCGGTGCGAACTGGCTGACGTCGGTCTTGGCCTCGCCCATCGCCTCCTGCATCTTGCCCAGGATGTGCATGCGCGCTTCCTTGGCCTGGGCCAGGGCGACTTCCATGATCTCCTTGGTGATGCCCTGGATCTTGATATCCATCTGCAGGGCGGTCACGCCGGCGGTGGTGCCGGCGACCTTGAAGTCCATGTCGCCCAGGTGATCTTCATCGCCCAGGATGTCGGTCAGCACGGCGAAGCGGTTGCCGTCCTTGATCAGGCCCATGGCGATGCCGGCCACATGGGCCTTCATCGGCACGCCGGCGTCCATCAGCGCCAGGCAGCCGCCGCAGACGGAAGCCATCGACGACGAGCCGTTGGACTCGGTGATCTCCGACACCACGCGGATGGTGTACGGGAACTCGTCCTTGGGCGGCAGCAGCGGCACCAGGGCGCGCTTGGCCAGGCGGCCGTGGCCGATCTCGCGACGCTTGGGGCTGCCGACGCGGCCGGTTTCGCCGGTGGCGAACGGGGGCATGTTGTAGTGGAACAGGAAGCGGTCCTGGAACTCGCCGGCCAGCGCGTCGATCTTCTGCGCGTCCTGCTCGGTGCCCAGCGTGGAGATCACCAGGGCCTGGGTCTCGCCGCGCGTGAACAGCGCCGAGCCGTGGGTGCGCGGCAGCACGCTGCTGCGGATCTCGATCGGGCGCACGGTGCGGGTGTCGCGGCCGTCGATGCGCGGCTCGCCGGCCAGGATCTGGCCGCGCACGATGCGGGCTTCGATGTCGAACAGCAGGCCTTCGACGGCCACGCTGTCGAACGCCAGGCCTTCGGCCTTCAGCGCGGCCAGCGTGTCGGCGGTGGCTTCGCGGCAGGCCTGGGTGCGGGCCTGCTTGCTGCGGATCTGGTAGGCGGCGCGCAGCTTGGGCTCGGCCAGCTCGGTGACCTTGGCGATGAAGGCCTCGTCCTTGGCCGGGGCCGTCCACTGCCACTCGGGCTTGCCGGCCTCGCGCACCAGCTCGTGGATGGCGTTGATGGCGATCTTGCCCATGTCGTGGCCATAGACCACGGCGCCCAGCATCACCTCTTCGCTCAGCTGGTCGGCTTCGGACTCGACCATCAGCACGGCGGCTTCGGTGCCGGCCACCACCAGGTCGAGCTTGCTGTTGGCCAGATCGGCCTTGCCCGGGTTCAGCACGTACTCGCCGTTGACATAGCCCACGCGCGCGGCGCCGATCGGGCCGTTGAACGGGATGCCGGAGACGCTGAGCGCGGCGCTGGTGGCGATCAGTGCGGCGATGTCGGCCTGCACCTCGGGGTTCAGGCTCAGCACATGCACGACGACCTGGACTTCGTTGAAGAAGCCTTCGGGGAACAGCGGGCGGATCGGGCGGTCGATCAGGCGGCTGGTCAGGGTCTCCAGCTCGCTGGGACGGCCTTCGCGCTTGAAGAAGCTGCCGGGGATGCGGCCGGCGGCATAGGTCTTCTCGATGTAGTCGACCGTCAGCGGGAAGAAGTCCTGGCCCGGCTTGGGCTCCTTGCGCGCCACCACGGTGGCCAGCACCACGGTGCCGTCGATGTCGACCAGCACGGCGCCGCCGGACTGGCGGGCGATCTCGCCGGTTTCCATCGTCACCTGGTGCGGGCCCCAGGCAAAGCTCTTGGTCACTTTGTTGAACATGGTCATGCGTGCGTCTCCGGTGGAGGTGTCGTCGGCGCGCTCGCGGTGGCGCCGCAAAGAACCGGGAGGATCAGGCGTTGCTCATGCCTCGAGACTGGATGCCATTCCAGTGAAATCCGCGGCGATGGCTGCCATCGCTCAGGACGCCGTTGGAATGACACAGCAAGGTCTCGGCGTGCATGCAGGGAACCGCTGTTCTCCAAATGACAAGAAGCCTGTGCTGGCACGGGTCCAGACAGGCTTCTCGCATCATGGGCCGATTACTTGCGCAGGCCCAGCTTCTGGATCAGCGCGGTGTAGCGCTCGGGCGCACGGCCCTTCAGGTAGTCGAGCAGCTTGCGGCGGCGCGACACCATCTTCAGCAGGCCGCGGCGACCGTGGTGGTCCTTGGCATTGGCCTTGAAGTGGGGGGTCAGCTCGTTGATGCGGGCGGTCAGCAGGGCCACCTGGACCTCGGGGCTGCCGGTGTCGTTGGTGCTGCGGGCGTTCGCCTTGACGATCTCGGCGCGGTTGATGTCGGCCACGGACATGGACGTTTCCTTGGTTGTATGGAAACCGCCGGGCCGGCGCCACGGGACGGCAAGCCCCAGGGCGTCAGGCGGTTTCCGAGTGCCGCTGCGGGATGGAACATCCTCGACGGCGGCGTTTATCACTTGCGGTCACGGGTGAAACCGACCCGTGCCGTGCCTGCGTTGCGCGCTTGGCAGGAGATACCGGCCCGGCGCAAAACCGGCGGAGTATAGCCGATGCGGCCGGCCCCGCGATCGAGGTTCAGGCCGCCAGCGCCCGCGCCAGCCGGGCCACACCCTCGCCCAGGCGCGCGGTGTCGCGCGAGGCAAAGCACCAGCGCAGCCAGCCCTCGCCCTCGGGCCCGAAGGCCACGCCCGGCGCCAGGCCCAGGCCCTGCTCGGCCACCAGGCGCTTGGCAAAGGCCAGCGAGTCTCCGGCCCCCGGGGCGCGGAACCAGGCATACATGCCGCCCAGCGGACAGGCCAGTTGCACGCCCGGCAGCGCCGCCAGCGCCGGCACCAGGGCATCGCGGCCGGCGCGCAGCCGCGCCACCAGGCCGGGCACGAAGCCGTCGGCCATGGCCAGTGCCGCCAGCGCGCCACGCTGCACGAACACCGGCGCACAGCTGCTGTTGAACTCGGCCAGCTTGGCCACCGTGTCCAGGCAGGGCCGCGGCACGACCAGCCAGCCCAGGCGCCAGCCGGTCATCAGAAAGGCCTTGGAGAAGCTGCCCACCACCACCAGGCGGTCGTCGGGCGCGGCGATGTCCAGGAAGCTGGGCGCGACCTCGCCGTCGGCGCCGCCGAACCAGACCCGGTCGTAGACCTCGTCGGCAATGATCCAGGTGCCGGTGCGCCGGCAATGCGCCAGCAGGGCCTGCTGCTCGTCGCGCGTCAGCGTCCAGCCGGTGGGGTTGTTCGGCGCATTCAGCAGCAGCACGCGGGTGGACGGCGTCACCGCGTCCAGCAGCTGCTGCAGATCGAGCCGCCAGGCGCCTCGCTCGTCCGGCGCCAGCGCCACCCGGCGCACGTTGGCGCCCAGGATCGCTGGCTGGGCCGGCAGATTGGGCCACACCGGCACCACCACCACCACCTCGTCGCCGGCGGCCACCAGCAGCTGGGTGGCGATCATCAGCGCGCTGACGCCCGACGAGGTCACGGCGATGCGCTCCGGCCCCGGATCACCATGCAGGCCGGCCAGATAGGTGCGCAGCGCCTCGCGCAGCTCGGCCAGGCCCAGGTTGTGGCTGTAGAAGGTCTCGCCGCGGGCCAGCGACTCGGCCGCCGCCTGGCGCACGGCCTCGGGCGTGACCTCGTCGCTCTCGCCGAACCAGAACGGCAGCACGTCGCTGCGGCCCAGGCCGGCATTGGCCACTTCGCGGATCTTGCTGCCGGGCAGGCCGGCGATGTGCGGACGCAGGTCCATGGCCAAGGTCTCCGGGTGCTGGGTCAGTCGATGCGTGCCATGCGGCACTGGTGCGGCAATTCCACCGCACGGGCCTCGAAGCGGCGCAGCGTGCGAAAGCCGTAGCCCGAGCCCTCGACGTCGAACCTGACGCCCGGCGCGCCGGCGCGGTCCATCACGCTGACCACCAGCGGCTGCTGGAACTGGTGGTCGGCTGCGCGCATCTGGCCCTGGTGCACGCCGCCCAGCGCCGTGGCATCGAGCTTCAGGCCTTCCAGCGCCCGCGCCACCGCGCCGGCCTCGGTGCTGCGGGCGCGCTCGATGGCCTGCACCAGCAGCTCCACCAGGGCCTGCATGCGCGCATGCAGATAGTCTTCCTTGGGATCGGGGAAGCGCTTGCGAAAGCCCTGCACCAGCGCATCGCTGGCCGTGTCGCCCATGTTGGGCTGCCACTCGGCCACCGCCAGCACCCGGCCCACGCCGGCCTCGCCGAGGGCCGCCGGCACGCCCAGGGCATTGCCGTAGAAGGTGTAGAACTTCAGCGGCACGCCCAGCTCGGCCACGGCCTTGACCATCAGCGTCAGGTCGTTGCCCCAGTTGCCGCTGACCACCGCCTGGGCGCCGCTGGCGCGGATCTTGGTGGCATAGGGCATGAAGTCCTTGACCCGCATCATCGGATGCAGCTCGTCGCCGACGATCTCGATGTCGGGCCGCAGCTTCTCGATCATGGCCCGCGCCTGGCGGTTGACCTGCTGGCCGAAGCTGTAGTCCTGGCCGATCAGGTAGACCTTCTTCAGCGCCTTGTCTTCCTGCAGCACGGTCATCAGCGCCGCCAGCCGCATGTCGGCATGGGCGTCGAAGCGGAAGTGCCAGGGGCTGCAGCGCTCGTTGGTCAGCGCCGGATCCACCGCCGAGTAGTTGAGCAGCAGGCCGCGGCGCTGCGGCTCGCGCTCGTTGTGCTTGTTCAGCGCATCGACCAGGGCACTGGCCACGGCCGAGCTGTTGCCCTGCAGCACGAAGGCGATGCGCTGGTCCAGCGCCGAGCGCAGCGCCGACAGCGCCTCGTCGGTCTGGCCCTTGCTGTCCAAGCGCAGCAGCTCCAGTGGCCGCGCGCCGCCTGGCAGCTTGACGCCGCCGCGGACATTGACACGCTCCACCGCCCACAGCAGGTTGCGGAACACCGCCTCGCCGGCATGGCCGGCCGGGCCGGACAGGCCCTCGACCATGGCCAGCTTGATGGACTCGGCCTGGGCCTGTGCGGCCAGGCCGGCGCTGGCGCCCAGCGCGGCCAGCAGGCCCTGGAGCAGGGAGCGGCGTTGCAGCAGCGAAGTGGAACGGTGAAGCATGGAGGTGAAAGCGGGCAGCGCAAAAAAAAGCCGCTGACAGTCCAGCGGCGCTGCGCGGATTCTAGAAGCCCCGGTGACCTCGGCCCGCCTCAGGCGGCCAGCCCGTCCAGCGCCCAGCGCGGCCGCACGTCGAAGGCATAGTCGCGCGCTGCCACCGCCACGCCGGCCTGCAGGCGCATGGCCGCGGCCAGCGCGATCATCGCGCCGTTGTCGGTGCACAGCGCCAGCTCCGGATAGTGCACGCGCCAGCCGCGCCGTGCCGCGGCCTCGTTGAGCTGGCGGCGCAGCTCGGCATTGGCGCCGACACCGCCCGAGACCACCAGGCGCTTCAGGCCGCTGGCCTTCAGCGCGGCCAGCGACTTCTTCACCAGCACCTCGACGATGGCCGCCTGGGTGCTGGCCGCCAGGTCGGCGCGGGCCTGCTCGCAGAGGTTGCTCGCCGACGAAGCCAGCAGCTTGCGGTGCTGGGTCAGCACCGCGGTCTTCAGGCCGGCGAACGAGAAGTCCAGGTTGCCACTGTGCAGCAGCGGGCGTGGCAGATCGAAGGCCTGCGGGTTGCCGAAGGCCGCCAGCCGCGCCAGCGCCGGCCCGCCCGGATAGCCCAGGCCCAGCAGCTTGGCGCTCTTGTCGAAGGCCTCGCCGGCGGCGTCGTCGATGGTCTCGCCCAGCAGCAGGTAGCGGCCCACGCCGTCCACCCGCATCAGCTGGGTGTGGCCGCCCGAGACCAGCAGCGCGACAAACGGGAACTCGGGCGGATCGGCCGACAGAAAGGGCGACAGCAGATGGCCTTCCAGGTGGTGCACGCCCAGCGTCGGCCGGTCCAGCGCCGTGGCCAGCGCGCAGGCCACGCCGGCGCCGACCAGCAGGGCCCCGGCCAGGCCCGGGCCGCGGGTGAAGGCCACCACGTCGATGTCGGCCAGCGTGGCGCCGGATTCGGCCAGCACCTGGCGCGCCAGCGGCAGCACGCGGCGGATGTGGTCGCGCGAGGCCAGCTCGGGCACCACGCCGCCATAGTCCTGGTGCATGGCCACCTGGCTGTGCAGTGCATGGGCACGCAGCGAGGGCACGGCCTGGCCGTCGCGGGTCTGCACCAGGGCCACGCCGGTCTCGTCGCAGGAGGATTCGATGCCCAGCACATTCATCATGGGCGGCGAGTGTAGGCGGCCCGTCCAGGCCCGTCCGGCACCGGCCTTGGCACCGGTCTTGCGTATCCCGGGCATTGGTGTGTTGCAGCGCACCAAACCGGTGATCCGCCAACGACGGTGGTGCATCGCATGCCGGAGCCGCCCCACGCAGGCTTCCGCCCTTCCCCGCCACGGTCGCCCGCGCCCGCTGCGCGGGCCTGCGCACCATGTCCCAATTCAAGACCTTTCTCCGCTCGGGCCATTGGCCGACGCTGGCCGCGTCGTTCCTGTACTTCGACTTCTGCTTCGCGATCTGGGTGCTGAACGGCGCGATGGCACCGTTCATCAGCGAGACCTTCGGCCTGAATGCGGCGCAGAAGGGCTTCATGATCTCGGTGCCCATCCTGGCCGGCGCGCTGATGCGCTTTCCGCTGGGCGTGCTGGCGCAGTACATCGGCCGCAAGAACGCGGCCATGGTCGAGATGGGCCTGATCGTGCTGGCCCTGGGCTTCGGCTTCCTGTTCGTCGACAGCTACGACAGCGTGCTGGCCATGGGCGTGCTGCTGGGCATTGCCGGCGCCAGCTTCGGCGTGGCGCTGAGCCTGGGCTCGGGCTGGTTTCCGCCGCAGTACAAGGGCCTGGCCATGGGCATTGCCGGTGCTGGCAACTCGGGCACGGTGCTGGCCGTGCTGTTTGCGCCGCCGCTGGCCCAGGCCTTCGGCTGGCAGACGGTGTACGGCATCGCCGCCGCCACCATGCTGCTGCCGATGCTGGTGATGTGGTTTGCCGCCAAGGAGCCGCCGGACCGCGAGCACCAGACGCTGCGCGAGCACCTGTCCTGCTTGTTCGAGAAGGACGGCTGGTCGTTCAGCCTGATCTACATCGTCACCTTCGGCGGTTTCATCGGCCTGGCCAGCTTTCTGCCGACCTATTTCTACGACCAGTTCAAGGTCAGCAAGATCGAGGCTGGCCAGCTGACCATGCTGGCCACGCTGATGGGCTCGGCCGTGCGCGTGGTGGGCGGCTGGATCGCCGACCGCATCGGCGGCATCCACACGCTCAGCGGCGTGCTGCTGGTGGTGGCCGGTGCGCTGGCGGCCTGCGGCTTTGCCGGCCAGTCGCTGGTGCTGACCACGCTGCTGTTCATGCTGTGCTTCGCGGCCCTGGGCGCCGGCAATGGCGCGCTGTTCCAGCTGGTGCCGCTGCGCTGGCCGCTGACCACCGCGGTGGCCGGCTCGATGATCGGCGAGGTCGGTGCGCTGGGCGGCGGCTTCCTGCCCAATGCCATGGGCCTGTCCAAGCAGTACAGCGGCAGCTACCTGGGCGGCTTCCTGGCCTTCACCGCGCTGGCCCTGGTGATGCTGGCCATGCTGCGCATCGTGCAGATCCGCTGGACCCGCACCTGGGCCGAGAAGGGTGGCCGGGCCAGGCCCGTGCAGCAGCGCGGCGCGGCGCCGGTCAGCGCGGCAGGAACAGCAGCCAGACGATCAGCAGCCCGTTGAACAGCAGCGACACCCCCAGCGCGGCCTTCAGCAGCGCGGCGGGATCGCGCTGCAACAGCGGCGTGGCCCGCGGCGCGGCCAGCGGACGGGCGGCGCCACGCTGCAAGGCCAGCAGCAGCTCTTCGGCGGTCTCGAAACGCTCGCGCGGCTCACGCGCCAGGGCCTTGGCCAGCAGATGATCCAGCCACATCGGCACATCGGGCCGCAGCCGCGACACCGGCACCGGATCGCGCCGATAACGCCCGAGCTGATAGGGCTCGACCTCGCCATAGGGCAGGCGCCCGGTCAGCCACTGGTACAGCGAGACGGCCAGCGCGAACAGGTCGCTGGCGGCATCGGCGGCGGCGCCCTGCCACTGCTCGGGGTTCATGTAGCTGGGCGTGCCGGCATGCAGTTCACGCTGGGCCGCCGACTCGCGGCCGCTGATGGCCGCGCCCAGATCGAGCACGCGCCAGCGGCCGTCGTCGCCGCGGTGCAGATTGCCCGGCTTGATGTCGCGGTGCACCACGCCCAGGCGGTGCAGCCGGCCCAGGGCCAGGGCCACGGCCTGGGCCGCGGCCACCACCTCGCCCACGGTGGGCAGGGCGCCATCGGCGGCCAGCTGTTCCATGGTGCGGCCGCCATGCCAGTCGTAGACCCAGTACAGCGCCGTGGCCTGGCGCCGGCGCGCATGCACACGCACAAAGCCGGGCTCGCCGGGGTCGTCGGCGGCGCCGGCCTCGCCCTCGCCGGCCACACGCAGGGCCAGCCAGGCCTCGTGCGCCAGCATCGTGCGTTCCTCGGCGTCGCTGGCCCGGCTGGGGTGCAGGGTCTTGATCGCCACCAGCGGGCCGCCGGCACCGCCGCTGCCCACATCGCGGGCCTGGTACAGGCGGTGGATGCCGTTGTCGGCCACCCGCGCGGTGATCTGGTAGCCGTCCAGCAGCTCGCCCACCTTCAGCAGCGCGGGCACCGGCAGCTCGTGCACCTGGGCGCGCTCGTCGTGCAGGTCGCGCTCGTCCAGGCCGGTGACACGCAGCACCAGGGCGCTGGCGTTGTCGCGGCCACCGGCCTGCAGCGCCGCCTCCACCAGGGCTTCGGCGGCCTGCTGGGCGGTGGCCGCGCCACGCAGCAGCGCGCTCATCGCCGCCGGCTTGAGCACACCGTGCACGCCGTCGCTGCTGAGCACGAAGCTGTCGCCGATGCGCGCCTCGCCCTGCAGGTGGTCGATGCGCACCACATCGTCCAGGCCCACGGCGCGGGTCAGGCGCGAGCGCAGGTCCAGCGCCTCGAAGGCATGGTCCTGGGTCAGCGGCTGCAGCAGGGCCGGCGGGCGCAGCGCGGCGGGATCGAGTTGGGGTTCCGGTGCGGGCTCGGCCTCGTCGCGCAGCAGCCAGGCGCGGCTGTCGCCGACATGGGCCACGGTCCAGGTCTGGCCACGCAGGGCCAGCGCGGTCAGCGTGGTCAGCGCCGTGCCATCGGCCTCGCGCGAGCGGCGGCGGTTGTGGTCGGCCAACCAGCCGTTCTGCGCCGAGATCAGGCGGTCGAACACCACCGTGGTCTGCCAGGTCTCGGGAGTGGCAAAAAAGTCGGCCAGCAGGCCCATCACCGTGCTCTGCGCGGCCTCGCGGCCACGCCCGCCGGTGGACACGCCATCGGCCAGCGCCGCCACCACGCCGCGGCCCCGCTCGCTGCTGCGCAGGGCGCCGACAAAGTCCTCGTTGACCGGGCGCGGACCGCTGGCGCTGGCATGGCCGATGTCGACGTCGAAGCTCATGCGCCGATTGTCGGGGCTGAAGTGCGCATGGCACGCATGGCGCGCTTCTTGCGCGCGGACTGAGCACCATGTTGCCGCCCGATCCGCGCCCGCTGCGCATCGTCATCGTCGCACCCGAATCGCTGGTGCCCGATGCCGATGATGCCCAGGCCTGGAGCGAGGCCGAGCGCTCGCGCAGCCTGCGCATCGGCCTGCTGCAGGCCGGCTACAACATCGTCGCGGTGCTGCCGGCCGACATGTTCCTGCCGGTGCAGCTGGCGCAGATCCAGCCCGACCTGGTGATCGTCGACGCCGAGAGCCAGGCCCGCGACACGCTGGAGCATGTGGTGCTGGCCACGCGCGACGAGCGCCGGCCGATCGTGATGTTCACCGACGACGAGGACACCAGCCATGTGCGCGATGCCATCGCCGCCGGGGTCAGCGCCTATGTGGTGGCCGGGCTGGCGCCCGAGCGCGTGAAGCCGGTGCTGGAGGTGGCGATGGCCCGCTTCCAGGTCGAGGAATCGCTGCGCCAGGAGCTGGCCAGCGCGCGCAACCAGCTCAACGAGCGCAAGACCATCGAGCGCGCCAAGGGCCTGATGATGAAGCGCCAGGGCCTCAGCGAAGAAGAGGCCTATGCGCGGCTGCGCCGCGGCGCCATGGACCGCAAGCTGAAGCTGGTGGACCTGGCCCAACGCATCATCGACGCGGCCGACCTGCTGGGCTGAACGGACTCGGATCGGGCCGCGCACCGCGCCGAGGCACGGCGGCGCAGTGCTGGTGCACCAAGGCCGTGGAGAGGCCGCAGATCCCCCTCCAAAGCGGCCCGCAGCCCTGGCACACCGATTGCTCAAGAGACTGCGTGGGGGTCAACGACGACCCCAGCAACATGGTTCTGGTGCGTCATTGACGATGCATCGGTCCCGGACGAAGGCGTCCTTGACCCCCCGCTGCGCCGCAGCGGGCTGGTCAGGACGCCTTTTTGTTTGTCTGCACGCCTCAATCGGCCAGCCCTGGAAGCGAGAAGCCACGATGTCCCGTCCCCTCACGCCCGTCGATACGCCCCTAGCTACGCCCCCCGCCAAGGAAGCGACCACCATGACCCGCCGTTCCCTGATCCAGGCCGCTGCCGTCGGCGGCGCCGGCCTGCTGCCCGGCCTGCGCAGCGCCGTCTATGCCGCTGGCTCGGACAAGCCCGAGAAGGAGGAAGTGCGCATCGGCTTCATCCCGCTGACCGACTGCGCCAGCGTGGTGATGGCCAGCGTGCTGGGCTTCGACAAGAAGTACGGCGTGAAGATCGTGCCCACCAAGGAGGCCAGCTGGGCCGGTGTGCGCGACAAGCTGGTCAATGGCGAACTGGACATGGCCCATGTGCTGTACGGCCTGATCTACGGCGTGCACCTGGGCACGGCCGGGCCGAAGAAAGACATGGCCGTGCTGATGAACCTGAACCACAACGGCCAGGCGCTGACCCTGTCCAAGAAGCTGGCCGACAAGGGCGCGGTGGACGTGGGCGGCCTGGCCAAGCTGATGGCCGCCGAGAAGCGCGAATACACCTTCGCGCAGACCTTCCCGACCGGCACGCATGCGATGTGGCTGTACTACTGGCTGGCCTCGGCGGGCATCAATCCGATGAAGGACGCCAAGGTCATCACCGTGCCGCCGCCGCAGATGGTGGCCAATATGCGCGTGGGCAACATGGACGGCTTCTGCGTCGGCGAGCCCTGGAACCACCGCGCCATCATCGACGGCATCGGCATCACCGCGGCCACCACCCAGCAGGTGTGGAAGGACCATCCGGAGAAGGTGCTGGGCACCACCGGCGACTTCGTCAAGAAGTACCCCAACACCGCCCGCGCGGTGATGATGGCCATCATCGAGGCCGGCAAGTGGATCGATGCCGGCCTGCAGAACAAGATGAAGATGGCCGAGACCATCGCCGACAAGGCCTATGTCAACACCAGCGTCGATGCCATCAACCAGCGCATCCTGGGCCGCTACCAGAACGGCCTGGGCAAGACCTGGGACGACCCCGACCACATGAAGTTCTTCAACGACGGCGCGGTCAACTTCCCGTACCTGTCGGACGGCATGTGGTTCCTGACCCAGCACAAGCGCTGGGGCCTGATCAAGGAGCATCCGGACTACCTGGCGGTGGCCAAGCAGGTCAACCAGGTGGCGCTCTACAAGGAGGCCGCGGCCGGCGTCAAGGCCAGCCTGCCCAAGAGCGACATGCGCAGCAGCAAGTTCATCGACGGCGTGGTCTGGGACGGCAAGGACCCGGCCAAGTACGCCGACTCGTTCAAGGTCCGCGCCTGACGGCCGGCCCCAAGCCCCTGAGCCCTGCGTCCCCACCTTCTCCAGGAGAACCGCCATGGTCAGTGCCGTGTTCCATTCCGCCCCGGTCGAGCCGGTGGCCAAACCGGCCGCGCGCAGCCTGCCGGCCGCCGCCGCACCCTCTGCCACCGCTGCCACAGCCACCACGGCCAGCAAGCCGGCCCGTGCAGCCCGCCCCCCCATCGACTGGCGCGGCCTCGCGCTGACCGTGCTGCCGCCCATCGCCGGCCTGGCCCTGCTGATCGGCGTGTGGGCGCTGGCGACGATGAACAGCAGCGCCTTCCCGTCACCGGCCAAGACCTGGGACGCGGCGGTCAAGCTGTTTGCCGACCCGTTCTACCGCAACGGCCCCAATGACCAGGGCATCGGCTGGAACATCCTCAACTCGCTGCAGCGCGTGGCCCTCGGCTTCGGCCTGGCCGCCGCGGTGGGCATCCCGCTGGGCTTCATGCTGGGGCGCTTCGAGGTGCTCAACCGCATGGTCAACCCGCTGATCAGCCTGTTGCGCCCGGTGTCGCCACTGGCCTGGCTGCCGATCGGCCTGCTGGTGTTCAAGAGCGCCAACCCGGCGGCCATCTGGACCATCTTCATCTGCTCGATCTGGCCCATGGTCATCAACACCGCAGTCGGCGTGCAGCGCGTGCCGCAGGACTACCTCAATGTGGCCCGGGTGCTGAACCTCAGCGAATGGAAGGTCATCACGCGCATCCTGTTCCCGGCCGTGCTGCCCTACATGCTGACCGGCGTGCGCCTGTCGGTGGGCACGGCCTGGCTGGTGATCGTGGCCGCCGAGATGCTGACCGGCGGCGTGGGCATCGGCTTCTGGGTCTGGGACGAGTGGAACAACCTCAACGTCCAGCACATCATCATCGCCATCTTCGTCATCGGCATCGTCGGTCTGCTGCTCGAGCAGGCGCTGATGCTGCTGGCCAAGCGCTTCTCGTTCGACAGCTGATCCGGAACCCCTCCAAGGAAACGACCATGACTGCGTTTATTGAAGTCCAGGGCGCCGAGATGGTGTTCAGCACCAAGAAGGGCCGCTTCCACGCGCTGCGCGACATCCACCTGCAGATCCACAAGGGCGAGTTCATCGCGCTGATCGGCCATTCGGGCTGCGGCAAGAGCACGCTGCTGAACCTGATCGCCGGCCTGACCCTGCCCAGCGAGGGCGTGCTGCTGTGCGACAACAAGGAGATCAAGGCCCCCGGCCCCGAGCGCGCGGTGGTGTTCCAGAACCATTCGCTGCTGCCCTGGCTGACCTGCTTCGACAACGTCTACCTGGCGGTGGAGCGGGTGTTCGGCGCGGCCGAGTCCAAGGCCCAGTTGAAGGCGCGCACGCTGGCCGCGCTGGAACTGGTGAACATGGGCCATGCGGCGTCCAAGCGGCCGCACGAGATCTCCGGCGGCATGAAGCAGCGCGTGGGCATCGCCCGCGCCCTGGCCATGGAGCCCAAGGTGCTGCTGATGGACGAGCCCTTCGGGGCACTGGACGCGCTGACCCGCGCCCATCTGCAGGACGAGCTGCTGAAGATCGTCGCCCGCACGCAAAGCACGGTGGTGATGGTGACCCACGACGTGGACGAGGCGGTGCTGCTCTCCGACCGCATCGTGATGATGACCAATGGGCCCGCCGCCACCATCGGCCAGATCCTGGAAGTGGACCTGCCGCGGCCGCGCAACCGCGTGGAACTGGCCGAGGACCCGGCCTATATGCACTGCCGCAAGGAGGTGCTGGACTTCCTCTACACCCGGCATGGGCATGTGGAGAAGGCGGCCTGAGCTGCGCCGGGTCGGCAGGCAGGCGCCTGGCACGCCCCTTGCTCAACATTGATCGGCACCGCGAGGTGTCTGTCTATCTCCTCAGCAGGGCCCTTGCCCTTTAGTCCGGCCCCCCGGTGCCTGCACCGCGGGGCTCTTTTTTTGGGCAGGCCACCGCCCCGGCCCGCCGGCGCACCGCCGCGGTGCCGCGCACCGCACCAGGCTGGCACGGGGTCGCCGCGGCGACAGGCCCGCGCCGGCCGCCGCCGGGACAATCGCCGCCATGGGAAGCCTCTACCTCGTGCGCCACGGCCAGGCCTCGTTCGGTGCCGACAACTACGACCAGCTCAGCCCGCTGGGCGAGCGCCAGTGCCGCCGCCTGGGCGAATACCTGTCGGCCCGCGGCCGCCGCTTCGACCGTGTCATCACCGGCACCCTGGTGCGCCATGAGCAAAGCCGCGCCGCGCTGGCCGAAGGCCTGGCCGATGCCAGCCTGCCCGAGGCCTTGGGCCTGCCGGGGCTGGACGAATACGACAGCCATGCGGTGATCGCCGCCATCCACCCCGAGCCGCTGGCGCGGCCGACCACGCCCGAGCTGTACCGCCACCACTTCCGCCTGCTGCGCCAGGGCCTGGCAGCCTGGATGAGCGGCCAGACCCAGCCGGCCGGCATGCCCAGCTATGCCGGCTTTCGTGCCGGCGTGGCGGCGGCGCTGGACGAGGCCCGGCGCACGCCCGAGGCCCGCGTGCTGCTGGTCTCCAGCGGCGGCCCCATCTCCACCGCCGTGGCCCAGGTGCTGGGCGTCTCGCCCGAGGTCAGCATCGAGCTGAACATGCGGCTGCGCAACAGCGCGGTCTGCGAGTTCGAGATGAGCGCCAAGCGCCACTCGCTGCTGACCTTCAACACCCTGCCGCACCTGGACGAGCCGGGGCTGGCCGACTGGATCACCTACGCCTGACGCTGATCCAGCGCCCAGGCGATGTGCTCGGCCAGCAGCGCATCGGCCTGCGGCAGAGCGTCGTGCAAGGCTTGGGCGATGGCCACATCGCCGTTCTCGCGCCAGGCATTGCCCAGGGCCACGGCCAGGTTGCGCCGCCAGCGGGCGATGCCGATGCGGCGGATGGCGCTGCCCTCGGTGCGCTGCAGGAACGCCGCCTCGTCCCAGGCCCACAGCTGCAGCAACGTGGCGCCGGCCAGCCCCTCGCGGGCATCGAAGTCGGGCAGCGGGCTGCGCCGCGCAAACTTGTTCCAGGGGCAGGCCAGCTGGCAGTCGTCGCAGCCGTAGATGCGGTTGCCCATGGGCACGCGGAACTCGACCGGGATCGGTCCGTCGTGCTCGATGCTCAGGTAGGAGATGCAGCGCCGCGCATCCAGCCGGTAAGGGGCGACGATGGCCGCCGTGGGGCAGGCCTCCAGGCAGGCGCTGCAGGCGCCGCAGTGCGCGTCCACCGGCGGCGTGGTCGGCAGCGGCAGGTCGACGAACAGCTCGCCCAGAAAGCTCATCGAGCCGCCGTCGCGGCCCAGCAGCAGCGTGTGCTTGCCACGCCAGCCCAGGCCGCTGCGCTGCGCCAGCTCCACCTCCAGCACCGGCGCCGAATCGGTGAAGGCGCGGTGGGCCACGGCAAAGCCGCGCGGCGCCAGGGCCTGCTGCAGGCGCTCGCCCAGGCGCTGCAGGCGCTGGCGCAGCACCTTGTGGTAGTCGCGGCCGCGGGCATAGATCGACACGCCGGCCATCGCCGGCTGGCGCAGCCGGCTGAACTCGATGGCCTGCCAGCCCGGGTCGGTGTCGCGCGGCAGATAGTCCATGCGCACGGTGATCACGCGCAGCGTGCCCGGCACCAGCTCGGCCGGCCGCGCACGCTTCAGGCCATGGGCGGCCATATAGCCCATGCCACCCTGGAAGCCGGCCTCCAGCCAGGCCTGCAGGCCGGGCTCGGCCGAGGCCAGGTCCACGTCGGCCACCCCGATCTGGGAGAATCCCAGCGCTGTGGCCCAGTCCTGCAGTTGCGGCCACAGCTCGCGGCCCAGCGCCAGGGCATCCGCCTGCGCTGCAGCCACCGCTTCTGTCGCCTGCCGCCCGTGACCGCCGTCCACCCGCATCCCCTCGAAACCCGCGATTTTGACTGGCCCGACGAGGCCGCCTGCGCCGCCTTCGCGCAGCGCCTGGCCGCCCTGCCCGGCCTGCGCCAGGCCTTCATCGAGCTGCATGGCCCGCTGGGCGCCGGCAAGACCACCTTCGTGCGCCACCTGCTGCGGGCGCTGGGCATCGCCGGCCGCATCAAGAGCCCGACCTATGCGGTGATGGAACCCTATGCGCTGGCCGATGGTGGCGAGGTCTCGCACTTCGACTTCTACCGCTTCGGCGATCCACGCGAATGGCTGGACGCGGGCTTTCGCGATGTATTCGCGCGCCCGGGGCTGAAGCTGGCCGAATGGCCCGAGCAGGCCGCCGGCCTGTTGCCCGTGGCCGACCTGCGGCTGCGCATCGAGCCGCTGGACGAATCGGCCCGCCGCGTGCAGCTGCAGGCCGGCACGGCACTGGGACAGGCGCTGCTGCAGGCCCTGGTTCAGGCCCAGGCCACAAAGGCCGCGCCATGAACCGCGGCCGCCGCCATGCCCTGGCCAGCCTGGCCCTGCTGCTGGGCCCCAGCCAGCTGGTGTTCGGCGCCACCCTGGTGGCCGTGCGCGTCTGGCCGTCCAAAGACTACAGCCGCGTCACGCTGGAAAGCGACAGCCCGCTGGCTGCCCAGCACCAATTGCTGGACAACCCGCCGCGCCTGGTGATCGACATCGACGGCCTGGAGCTGAGCCCGGCGCTGCGTGAACTGGTCGGCAAGATCCGGCCCGACGACCCGCAGATCGCCGGCGTGCGCGTGGGCCAGTACCAGCCGCGCGTGGTGCGCCTGGTGGTGGACCTGAAGCAGGCGGTGGCGCCGCAGCTGTTCTCGCTGACGCCGGTGGCCGCCTACCAGCACCGGCTGGTGTTCGACCTCTATCCCAGCGAGGCACCCGATCCGCTGCTGGCGCTGATCCGCGAGCGCGAGCGTGCCGAGGGCCAGGCCGCGCAAAGCGTGCGCGATGCGCTGGGCGAGTTCATCGACAAGCTGGAGCGGCCACCGCTGCCGGCCGCGGCCGCCTCGGCTGCCGCGCCGCCGGTGCCGGCCCCGCTGCCACCGGCCCCGGCCTCGCATCCGCCGCTGGCCACGCCCGCACCGCCACCGCCGGTGGACGACGAGGCCCTGCGCCGCATCGACCGCCTGGTGGTGGTGGCACTCGACCCCGGCCATGGCGGCGAGGACCCCGGCGCCATCGGCCCGACCGGCCTGCGCGAGAAGGACGTGGTGCTGGCCATTGCGCTGAAGCTGCGCGAGCGGCTGAACAGCGTGCCCGGCATGCGCGCCATGCTGACCCGCGATGCCGACTTCTTCGTGCCGCTGCACGATCGCGTGCGCAAGGCGCGGCGGGTGCAGGCCGACCTGTTCGTGTCCATCCATGCCGACGCCTTCACCACGCCCACGGCGCGGGGCGCGTCGGTGTTTGCGCTCAGCGACACCGGCGCCACCAGCGCCGCCGCACGCTGGCTGGCCAACAAGGAAAACGCCGCCGACCTGGTGGGCGGCGTGAACAGCGCGGTGAAAGACCCGCAGGTGCTGCGCGCCGTGCTGAGCATGAGCACCAGCGCCCAGATCAAGGACTCGCTGAAGATCGGCCGCGAGGTGCTGGAGCGCATCGGCAAGGTCGGCCACCTGCACAAGCGCGGCGTCGAGCAGGCCGGCTTTGCGGTGCTGAAGGCGCCCGACATCCCCAGCATCCTGGTCGAGACGGCCTTCATCTCCAACCCGGACGAAGAGGCCAAGCTGCGCGACGAGGGCTACCGCGAGCAGCTGGTCGAGGCGCTGTTCACCGGCATACGCCGCTACTTCGCGCGCCAGCCACCGGCCGCGCGCCAGCGCACGCTCTGACCGGCCGCCGTCAACCGTTCACCGTGGCCGCGGCCTGGCGCGCCTTCCAGGCGCCGAAGAGGGCGATCAGGCCGGGGATGATGATCATGGCCCAGATGATCTTGCTCAGATTGGCCTGCACCCAGGGCACGTTGCCGAACAAATAGCCGGCGGTGACCAGGCCCACCACCCACAGCAGGCCGCCGGTGACGTTGTAGAAGCTGAACTTGCCGCGGCTCATCTCGGCCACGCCGGCGACAAAGGGCACGAAGGTGCGCACAAACGGCATGAAGCGCGCCAGCACCAGGGTGATGCCGCCGTACTTCTCGTAGAAGGCATGGGCCTGGTTGAAGGCCTGGCGGTTGAACCAGCGGCTGTTCTCCCACTGGAATACGCGCGGCCCGAAATAGCGGCCGATGCTGTAGTTGACCTGGTCGCCGACGATGGCCGCCACCAGCAGCAGGGCCATGGCCAGCGGATAGCTCATCAGCCCGGCGCCACACAGCGTGCCGACCACGAACAGCAGCGAGTCGCCGGGCAGGAAGGGCATCACCACCAGGCCGGTCTCGACGAAGACGATCAGGAACAGCAGGGCATAGACCCAGCCGCCATAGGCGTCGACAAACTCTTTGAGGTGGCGGTCGACGTGGAGGATGAAGTCCACGAGGGTCATGATGGCGTCCATGGCGGCCGATTATCAGGGGCTCGCGTGACCGGATAATCCCGCCCCGATGAGCCCCCTGCCCCCGCGCCGCGCGATCCGTGAACTGCCCGACGAACTGATCAGCCAGATCGCCGCCGGCGAGGTCATCGAGCGCCCGGCCTCGGTGGTGCGCGAGCTGGTGGACAACGCGCTGGATGCCGGCGCGCGCCAGGTCACCGTGCGGCTGCTGGCCGGCGGCGTGCGCAGCATCGTGGTCGAGGACGACGGCAGCGGCATTGCCGAGGCCGAGCTGCCGCTGGCCGTCAAGCGCCATGCCACCAGCAAGATCGCCAGCCTGCACGATCTGGAAGCCGTGCACACCATGGGCTTTCGTGGCGAGGCCCTGGCGGCCATGGCCTCGGTGGCCGAGCTGAGCATAGCGAGCCGCACCGCCGATGCCCTGCACGCCTGGCGGCTGGACGCACGCTCGGGCGAGCTGGTGGCCGCGGCCCGTGCCACCGGCACCAGCGTCGAGCTGCGCGAGCTGTTCTTCGCCACGCCGGCGCGGCGCAAATTCTTGAAGACCGATGCCACCGAGCTGGCGCACTGCCTGGAGGCGGTGCGCCGCCATGCGTTGGTGCGGCCCGACGTGGGCTTTGCCGTCTGGCACGAAGGCAGGCTGGTCGAGCAATGGCGGCGCGCCGCCGACGGCACGCCGTTTGCCCAGGCCCTGGATCAGCGCATCGCCGACGTGCTGGGCGACGACTTCGTGGCCCAGAGCCGGGCCCTGCCCGAGGCCCTGACCCATGCGCCGGGCGTGCGCCTGGCCGGCCGCGTCGGCCTGCCCGATGCGGCGCGTGCGCGTGCCGACATGCAGTACGTCTATGTCAATGGCCGTTATGTGCGCGACCGCCAGGTGGCCCATGGCGCGCGCTCGGCCTACGAGGACGTGCTGCACGGCAGCCGCCAGCCCAGCTATGTGCTGCTGCTGGAGATGGACCCGCTGCGCGTGGACGTGAACGTGCACCCGACCAAGATCGAGGTGCGCTTCCGCGATGGCCGCGAGGTGCACCAGGCGGTGCGCCATGCGGTGGAGGCGGTGCTGGCCGAATCGCGCGCACCGGCCGAGGCCCTGCCCTCGGCCATGCCGGCAGCGGCGCCCGCCACCATGCCGGCAGCGGCACCCGCCCCGGCCTGGCGGCCCAGCGTGGCCGGTGGCCAGGTGGCCCTGGGCCTGCAGGACCTGGCCGTGCTGTATGCGCAGGAGCCGGCCGCGCGCTGGTCGCCGCCGGCCGCGGCGCCGTCGCCGGTGGCCGCTGCCTCCGCCACCGCCACCACCATGTCCGAGCCGGCGCCGGCCCCGGCGGCGCCCGCTGCCACGATGCCGGCCGACACCGCCTGGCCGCTGGGCCGGGCCCTGGGCCAGCTGGCCGGCGCCTACATCCTGGCCGAGAACGCACGCGGCCTGGTCATCGTCGACATGCATGCGGCCCACGAGCGCATCGTCTACGAGCGCCTGAAGGCCACGCTGGGCGGCGAGCAACTGCCCGGCCAGCCGCTGCTGATCCCGGCCACCTTTGCCGCCACGCCCACCGAGCTGGCCACGGCCGAGGCCCATGCCGCCACGCTGGCCCAGCTGGGCCTGGACGTGGCGCCGCTGTCGCCCGGCGTGCTGGCGGTGCGCGAGCGCCCGGCGGCCCTGCCCGATGCCGACCCGGTGGCCCTGGCGCGTGCGGTGCTGGCCGAACTGGCCGAGCTGGGCCATGGCGACGCCAGCCGCCTGGTGCAGCGGGCCCGCGACGAGCTGCTGGCCACCATGGCCTGCCATGGTGCGGTGCGTGCCAACCGCGCGCTGACCCTGCCGGAGATGAACGCCCTGCTGCGCGACATGGAGCGCACCGAGCGTGCCGACCAGTGCAACCACGGCCGCCCGACCTGGCGCCAGGTCACGCTCAAGGAGCTGGACGCGCTGTTCCTGCGCGGCCGCTGAGCCGCGCCGGCCATGGTCCAATCCGGGCCATGGTCACGCCCTCCGACACCGACAACAGCGCCGCGCCCGAAGGCATCCGCATCTCCAAGCTGCTCACCGAGCGTGGCCTGGCCTCGCGCCGCGAGGCCGATGCCTGGATCGAGGCCGGCTGGGTCAGCGTCAACGGCCAGCCGGCGGTGCTGGGCCAGCGCGCCCAGCCCGATGCACGCATCGACATCGATCCCGCCGCGCGCCAGCAGCAGGCCCAGCGCGTGACCGTGCTGCTGCACAAGCCCATCGGCTATGTCTCGGGCCAGGCCGAAGACGGTTACCAGCCGGCCAGCGTGCTGATCACCGCCGCCAACCGCTGGAGCGAAGACCGCGCGCCGATCCGCTTCCATCCCGGCCAGCAGCGTGGCCTGGCGCCGGCCGGCCGGCTGGACATCGATTCCACCGGCCTCTTGGTGCTCACGCAGGACGGCCGCATCGCCAAGGCCCTGATCGGCGACGACAGCCGCGTGGAGAAGGAGTACCTGGTGCGCGTGCGCCATCTGCAGCCCGGGCCGCTGCCGCCCGAGCAGCTGGCCCTGCTGCAATACGGCCTGTCGCTGGACGGCCGCCAGCTCAAGCCGGCCAAGGTCAGCTGGGCCAACGAGGACCAGCTGCGCTTTGTGCTGCGCGAGGGCCGCAAGCGCCAGATCCGCCGCATGTGCCAGGCCGTGGGCCTGGAGGTGCTGGGCCTGAAGCGGGTGCGCATCGGCAGCGTGGTGCTGGGCAAGCTGCCGCCGGGCCAATGGCGCTACCTGGGCCCGCATGAGCGGTTCTGAGCCCCGCGCGACGGCCCAGGCCGTCGCCGCCATCGCCCTGGCCGGCCCCACGGCCAGCGGCAAGAGCGCCCTGGCCCTGGCCCTGGCCCGGCGCTGGCCGCTGGAGATCGTCAGCGTCGACTCGGCCCTGGTCTACCGCGGCATGGACATCGGCACGGCCAAGCCCACGGCCGACGAGCGCGCCCAGGTGCCGCACCACCTGATCGACCTGTGCGAGCCCACCGAGGCCTATTCGGCGGCGCGTTTCGTCGCCGATGCCCACCGGCTGATCGGCGAGATCAATGGCCGCGGCCGCATCGCCCTGCTGGCCGGCGGCACCATGCTGTACTTCAAGGCGCTGTTCGACGGCATCGACGCCATGCCGGCGGCCGATGCCGCGGTGCGCGCCGCGCTGGACCAGCGTGCCGCGGCCCTGGGCTGGCCGGCCCTGCATGCCGAGCTGGCGGCGGTGGACCCGGTCACCGCGGCCCGGCTCAAGCCCGGCGATGCCCAGCGCATCCAGCGTGCGCTGGAGGTCTGGCAGCTCAGCGGCCAGCCGATCTCGGCCTTCCACGGCCGCCAGGCCCGGCCCGGATCGGTGCCCGGCCTGGACCTGCCGCTGTTTGCGCTCGAACCCGCCGAGCGCGCCTGGCTGCATGCGCGCATCGCCCAGCGCTTTGACGCGATGCTGGAAGCCGGCCTGGTCGACGAGGTGCGCCGCCTGCGTGCACGCGGCGATCTGCAGGCCGGCCTGCCGGCGATGCGCTGCGTCGGCTACCGCCAGGCCTGGGAGGCGCTGGAGGCCGACGCCGACCATCCCGACCTGGGGCGGCTGCGCGACACCGGCATCGCCGCCACGCGCCAGCTGGCCAAGCGCCAGCTGACCTGGCTGCGCGGCATGGCGCGCACGGTGCTGGCCTGCGATGCCGACGATGCGGCTGCGCTGGCCCTGGACACGCTGGCCCCGGCCATGGACGCGGCGCAGCGTGCGCTGGCCGGGCCGCGATGAGCGCCGCGCCGGTGCTGCAGATCGACGGCCTGGCCAAGGCCTATGCCGTCGATGGCGCGTCCACGCCGGTGTTTGGCAATGTCTCGCTGGCGCTGGCGCCGGGCGAGTTCGTCGCGCTGCTGGGCGAGTCGGGCGTGGGCAAGAGCACGCTGCTGAACTGCATCGCCGGCCTGGACGAGGCCGATGCCGGCCGCATCCTGATCGACGGCCAGGACCTGCGCGGCCTGGACGAGCCGGGCCGCGCCCGGCTGCGCCGCGAGTCGCTGGGCTTCGTGTTCCAGGCCTTCCATGTGCTGCCGCAGCTGGACGTGGCCCACAACGTGGGCCTGCCGCTGCGCCTGCAGGGCCGCCACGGCCCCGAGGCCGAGGCGCGGGTGCAGCAGGTGCTGCAGGCGGTGGGCCTGGCGGCGCTGGCGCGGCGCTCGCCGGCCCAGCTGTCGGGTGGCCAGCTGCAGCGCGTGGCGCTGGCGCGGGCCCTGGTGCACGGCCCGCGCCTGCTGCTGGCCGACGAGCCCACCGGCAACCTGGACCCGGCCACCGCCGAACGCATGATCGAGCTGCTGCGCGACCAGGTGCGCGAGCAGGGCTGCGCCTGCCTGCTGGTCACGCATTCGGCCGCGGCCGCGGCGCAGGCCGACCGCCGGCTGCACCTGAGCAGCCAGGGCATGCAGGCCGAGGTCGCGCAGGCCGGACTCGGCCCGCCCCGCGGCGGGCGTTGATATCGCTCAAGACGCGCGGCCGGGCGCCTGCCTACAGTGCGGCGATGCCGACCACCCTCTACCAGCGCGACGGGCACCAGTGCCTGATGTTCACCGACCTGTGCGACCGCGATGGCGAGGCGGTGCAGGCCAACCAGTTCCTGATCGTCGACGGCGGCACCGGCGCCATCCTCGACCCCGGCGGCAACCTGGCCTACAACGACCTGTACCTGGGCATGACGCGGCATTTCCCGCCGCAGTCGCTGTCGGCCATCATCGCCTCGCATGCCGACCCGGACATCATCGCCTCGCTGGACCGCTGGACCACCGCGACCCAGGCGCCGATCTACATCTCCACGGTGTGGGAGCGCTTCGTGCCGCACTTCTGCAAGCCGGGCAAGACGGTGGACCGCATCATCGGCATCCCCGACGCCGGCATGCGCATCCGCGTCGGCCGCCACGATCTGCTGGCGCTGCCGGCGCACTTCCTGCACGCCGAAGGCAACTTCCAGTTCTACGACCCGGTGTCGCGCATCCTGTTCTCGGGCGATCTGGGCGTGTCGATGCTGCCAGGCCGCGAGGCCGGCACGCCGGTGACGCGGCTGGCCGAGCTGCTGCCGGGCATGGAGCGCTTCCACCGCCGCTACATGGTGAGCAACAAGGTGCTGCGGCTGTGGGCCGACATGGTGGCGCCGCTGGACATCGCGATGATCGTGCCCCAGCACGGCGCGCCGCTGGCCGGGCCGGCGGTGGCCGAGTTCATCGCCTGGGCACGCGAGCTGCGCTGCGGCATCGACCTGATGGGACCGGCCGACTACCGCGTACCTGGTTGACTCAACCCGGCTCGCGGCGCTGCAAGCCACACCAGCGCGCGATGAACAGCGCATACACCGCCGTCACCCGCTGCAGGCTGGACAGCGACACCCATTCGTCGATGCCGTGGATGTCGGCTCCGGCCGGGCCATAGCAGGTGCTGGGGATGCGGCCATAGAGGTGGAAGAACTTCACGTCGGTGGTCGCCGGCAGCGCAAAGCTCGGGCAATCGGCCTGCAGCAGGTCGTGATGGCACTGCATCAGCAGCTGCATCGCCGGCTGCTGCAGATCGACCTCCACGCCCTCGGCCTGGAAGCCCTGGTAGGTGATGCGGTACTTGACCGAGGCCGACTGCGGATGCCGGGCATGGGCCTCGGCCAGCAGGGCCTCGACCTCGGCGCGCACCTCGGCCGGCTTCTTGCCCGGGTAGAAGCCCAGGCGCAGGTCGGCGCGGGCATGGGTGGGCACCGACGAGGTCCATTCGCCACCCGACAGCTTGCCGAGGTTGAAGTTGATCGGATGCTCGTGCTGGCAGAACAAACGGTGGCGGGCGGCCGGCGCATTCCAGGCCCGCTCCAGCTCGCGCAGCTCGTCGACCATGTACTGGGCAAACTGCAGCGCGGCCACGCCGGTGTGGGCATGCGAGGCATGCACCGGCACGCCAAACACCTCCAGCGTCAGCCACATCACGCCCAGCTGGCCGCTCATCAGGCATTCATTGGTCGGCTCGGGGATCAGCGCGGCCTCGGCGGTGTAGCCACGCACCAGGCAGGCCAGCGCGCCATTGCCGGTGCATTCCTCCTCGATCACCGACTGCAGCACCAGCTCGGCCGCCGGCTCCCAGCCCAGGCGCTGCAGGGCCTGCAAGGCCATCGCGCCGGCCACCAGGCCGGCCTTCATGTCGCAGGCACCGCGGCCGTAGAGCCGGTCGCCCTCGATGCGCGGCTCGAACGGCGGCGTGGTCCACAGCTCGGGCCAGCCCACCGGCACCACGTCGATGTGGCCGTTGATGATCAGCGAGCGGCCCGGCGCCACGCCAGCCTGCGCGCGCGGCCGGTGCACGCCGACCACGTTGCGCCGGCCCTCGTAGGAGATCAGCGACGGCGACCAGGCCGGATGCTGGCGCAGCGCCGCCTCGTCGATGGCGAACTCGTCCACCGCCAGGCCCAGGCCGGCATACAGCTGCGCCATGCGCGCCTGGGCCGAGGCCTCCTCGCCCAGCAGCGAGGCATGGCCCACCAGCTCGGCCAGCAGGGCCACGGCCTCGCCATGCTGCTCGGCCACGGCGGCCAGGATCTGGTCGTCGCTGACCAGGGCGTCTGAAGTGGGCTGGGCGCGCAGCGCCGGGTCGGGTGCGTTCATGCGGCCCATTGCAACCGCTGACCCGCGGGAACGCAAGAGGGCCGCAACCGACACAGCCATTGCGGCCGATGCGGCCGATGCGCCTGCGTAACATGGCGCCGATGTGGCATCACCTGCTTGTGCTGACCTGGGCCGAATGGCGCCACCACCCGGGGCGGCATGCGGTGGCCCTGCTGGCGGTGGCCCTGGGCGTGGCGCTGGCGGCATCGGTGCAGATCATCAATGCATCGGCGCTGGCCGAATTTGCCCAGGCGGTGCGCGCCGTCAACGGCCAGCCCGATGCAGTGCTGGCGGCGCGCCAGCGCGACGGCTTCGACGACGCGCTGTATGCCCGGCTGGCACAGGACGAGGCGGTGGCCGCGCTCAGCCCGGTGCTGGAGCTGGAGGTGCTGGCACGCCGCGACGGCGCCAGCGCCGCGGGCACGCTGCGCCTGGCCGGTATCGATCCGCTGACCGTGGCCGGCATGGCGCCGGCCCTGCTGCCGCGTCCGGCCTCGGCCGCCGAAGCCGGTGACCGCGGCGTGGCCAGGCTGTTCGACCCCGAGGCCCTGTACCTGAACCCCGCCGCGCGGCAGGCCCTGGGCGCGGGCCTGGCCGACGGCGCGCCGCTGTGGCTGCGCGGGCCCGACGGCTGGCTGCGCTTTCGCATCGCCGGCAGCGTGGCCGCGCCGGGCGCGCCGCTGGCGGTGCTGGACATCGCCGCGGCCCAGACCCGCTTCGGCCGCGCCGCACGGCTGAGCCGCATCGACATCCGCCTGGTCGCCGGCACCGACCGCATGGCCTGGCAGCGCTCGCTGGACGGCGCCCTGCCCGCCGGCGCCACCTGGGCCGCGGCCGACGATGCGCTGCAGCGCGTCTCCAACCTGTCGCGGGCCTACCGCGTCAACCTGGGCGTGCTGGCTGGCGTGGCCCTGCTGGTGGGCGGCTTCCTGGTCTATTCGGTGGTTTCGCTGTCGGTGACCCAGCGCCTGCCGCAGCTGGCCCTGCTGGGCGTGCTGGGCCTGCCGGCTCGCCAGCGCCGCGCCCTGGTGCTGGCCGAGACCGCCCTGCTGGGCCTGGCCGGCAGCCTGATCGGCCTGGCCGCCGGTGCCGCCTTGGCCGCGCTGGCCCTGCGCTGGATGGGCGCCGACCTGGGCGGCGGCTATTTCGCCGGCGTCGCGCCCGGCCTGCACTGGCCCTGGGGCCTGCTGGCGCTGTGCCTGCTGCTGGGCACGGCGGCGGCGGTGGCCGGCGCCTGGTGGCCGGCGCGCCAGGCCGAGGCCCTGGCCCCGGCCCAGGCCTTGAAAGGCCTGGGCACGGACGGCGCCAGCGCGCCACGCGCCCGCATCTGGCCGGCCCTGGCCCTGCTGGCCGGCGGCGGCCTGCTGGCGCTGGCCCCGCCCATCGCCGGCCTGCCGCTGGCCGCCTATGCCTCGGTGGCCCTGCTGCTGGCCGGCGGCGTGGCCCTGGTGCCGGCGGCGGTGGATGGCCTGCTGCGCCGCTGGCCCGAGCCGCAGGCCGCGGTGCCGCTGCTGGCGCTGCGGCGCGCGCATTTCGCGCGCGGCACCGCCGGTGCCACGGTGGCCGGCGTGGTCGCCAGCCTGGCACTGTGCGTGGCCATCACGGTGATGGTCACCAGCTTCCGCGATGCGGTCATCGTCTGGCTGGACAGCGTGCTGCCGGCCGACCTCTACCTGCGCGTGCAGGGCGGCGGCGAGCGCAGCGTGCTGCCCGCCGACCTGCCGGCGCGCGCCGCGGCCCTGCCCGGCGTGCAGCGCATCGCCGCCAGCCGCCAGCGCGCCCTGCTGATCACGCCGCAGCAGCCGCCGGTGACCCTGTTGGCCCGGCCCATCGATGCCGACGATCCCGGCCGCCAGCTGCCGCTGCTGGCGCCGCCGCTGGCCCCGGCCGCGGCCGGCGCAGCGCTGGACGCCTGGGTCAGCGAGCCGGCCGCCGCCCTGCATGGCTGGAAGCCCGGCGACCGGCTGACGCTGCCGCTGGACGGCATAGCCGGCGCCGGCCCGCAGGGCCTGGAACTGCGCGTGCGTGGCGTCTGGCGCGACTATGCGCGCCAGTTCGGCGCCATCGCCATCGACCTGGCCGACTACCAGCGCGCCACCGGCGACCGGCAGCTCAACGACCTGGCCGTCTGGCTGGCGCCCGGCGCGGCGCCGGCCCAGGTGGCGCGTGCACTGCAGGACCTGGGCGGCCAGGGCGACCAGGCCCTGCCGCTGGAAACCGCCAGCACCACCGAGCTGCGCCGCATGTCGCTGCGCATCTTCGACCGCAGCTTTGCGGTCACGCTGTACCTGCAGGCCGTGGCCATCGGCGTGGGCCTGGTCGGCGTGGCCGCCAGCCTGTCGGCCCAGGTGCTGGCGCGGCGCAAGGAGTTCGGCCTGCTCAGCCACCTGGGGCTGACGCGGCGCCAGATCATGGCCCTGGTGGCGCTGGAGGCCGGCGCCTGGCTGCTGGCCGGCGCGCTGATCGGCCTGGCCCTGGGCCTGGCCATGGCGGTGGTGCTGGTGCAGGTGATCAATCCGCAGAGCTTCCACTGGAGCATGCCGCTGGCCGTGCCTGGCGGCCGGCTGGCGGCGCTGGCCGCGGCCGTGGTGCTGTGCGGCGCGCTCACCGCGCTGTGGGCCGCGCGCCGTGCCGCCGGGCGCCAGGCGGTGCTGGCGGTCAAGGAGGACTGGTGATGCGCCGCCGCCCGCTGCTGCTGCTGGCATCGGCCCTGGCGTCGGCGCAGGCCTCGCGACCGGCCTGGGCCCAGCCGGCCGGCGACGACGCCATCTCGCCGCAGCGCGTGCTGCGCTTTCCACGCGACCATGGCGCCCATCCGGGCTCGCGCATCGAATGGTGGTATGCCACCGGCTGGCTGCACGGCGACGACGGCCGGCCGCGCCACGGCTTCCAGCTGACCTTCTTCCGCAGCCGCGTCGGCGACGGCCGCGGCTGGCCGGGCCTGGCCGCCGGCCGCTTTGCGCCGCAGCAGCTGCTGTTTGCCCATGCCGCGGTCACCGACCTGGCCGCCGGACGCCACCGCCATGCGCAGCGGCTGATGCGCTGGTCGGGCGACGAGTCCCGGCCCGAGGCCCATGCGGCACGCGCCGACACCCGGCTGGCCCTGGGCCCGTGGACGCTGCGCCGCGGCGAGCAAGGCGTCTACCAGGCCCGGCTGGCCGCGCCGGACGCCGGCTTCTCGCTGGCGCTGCAGCTGCGCCCCACCCAGCCGCTGCTGCTGCAGGGCGAGGCCGGCTTCTCGCGCAAGGGCCCGCGGCCCAGCCAGGCCAGCCACTACTACAGCCAGCCGCAGCTGGCGGTGCAGGCCGATCTGATGCTGGACGGCCGGCCGCAGCGCCTGGCCGGCCGCGGCTGGCTGGACCATGAATGGAGCGAGGAGCTGCTGGCGCCCGAGGCCGTGGGCTGGGACTGGCTGGGCATCAACCTGCTGGACGGCGGCGCGCTCACCGCCTTCCAGCTGCGGCGACGCGACGACGCTGCGCTGTGGGCCGGTGGCAGCCTGCGCCGCGCCGACGAGGCCACGCACAGCTTTGCCGCCGATGCCGTGCTGTGGACGCCGCTGGCCCACTGGACCAGCCCGGACACCGGCGCGCGCTATCCGGTGCGCTGGCGGGTGCAGACACCGGCCGGCACGCACGAGCTGCGCGCCCTGCTCGATGCGCAGGAGCTGGACAGCCGCGCCAGCAGCGGCACCGTCTACTGGGAAGGCCTGGCCGAGCTGCTGGATGCAGACGGCCGCCGCATCGGCCTGGGCTATCTGGAGATGACCGGCCGCGCCGGCGCGATGCGCCTGGGTTGACGCTCCGGGCCTGAAGGTAGCCGGGCTGGGTCCGGCTCAGTTCGGCGAAGCCGGCCGGCCCTGCTCCGAACGCCCTGCCGGCGCGCCGCGGCGCGGCGGAATGGGCGCGGCGCGCACGCAGTTGCGGCCGGCCTGCTTGGCCTCGCGCAGCGCGGCGCCGGCATCGGCGATGACATCGTCGAGCACGCCATGGCTGGCACCGATGCCGGCCACGCCGACGCTGACCGTGGCCTTGACCGAGCGGCCACGCCAGTCCAGCCGCAGCTGGGCCACGCGCTCGCGGATGCGCTCGGCCACGTCCAGCGCGCCGATGGGGTCGGTGTGCGGCAGGTAGACCACCAGCACGCCGCCGGAAAAGCGCGCCAGCAGGTCGTACTGGCGCAGCGTGGCCGACACCAGGCGCGTGACCTCGACCAGCACCGCATCGCCGCATTCGGGGCCCTGCTCGGCATTGACGGCGGCCAGGTGGTCGATGTCGACCATCAGCAGGGCCGCGTCCTCGTTGTGGCGGCGGATGCGCGCCCACTCGCGGTCGGCCGCGGCGACAAAATGCTGCTGGGTGAAGGCGCCGGTCAGCGCGTCGCGCATGCTGCGCTGGGCGCCGGGCGCCTCGGCGGCCTGGCGCGACGGCGGCGCATCGCCACCGCTGAGCACGGCTTCCAGCGATCGATCCAGTGAGCGGCCCGGCAGGGCCACCACATTGCTGGCGGCCTGGCCGCCGGTGGCTGCCGCCGCCTCGGCGGCCTTGCCGCTGCGCCTGCGTTCGCTGCGCTGGCCGATCAGCGCCTGCAACTCGCCCCGTGCCAGCCGCGGGGCCTGCGGCGGCCGCGCCCACAGCGCCAGCGGCACGGCCACGCCGGCCACCACCGCGCCCACCAGGGCACCGACCCAGCCGCCCGTGGCGCCGGCGGCCGCCGTGCCCAGGGCCTGCTGCAGGCTGTGGCCCAGGCCGTAGCCGACCAGGGCGGCAAAGCCGGCAGCGCCGGCGCCGGTGGCCAGCCGCAGCGGCCAGGGCGAGGCAGGGGTGGAGGCGGCAGCGGCGGGGCGTGGGTCTTGGGTCATGGCGGACGGGCAGGCTCTCATTCGATTCCAACACAAAGGCGCCGGCCCTGCTCGCCGAAGATGCGGCCTGCACACGGCCATATGCCACCAAATGCGTCGCCAGCGCCAGGCTGCCGGCGCCCGGCCCGGGGCGGCCAAGGCTTGTCCACCGTCAAGGCGCCGCCGCCACCGCCGCCGCAGACTGCGACAACATACTTTCAGAAGCAGGAGACAGCATGCCGCAGCCCCAGGTCATCCCCACGATCAGCGCCGCCGTCGATGTGGTGCTCGACCGCATTCCGGGCGACATCGTGCTGGGCATCCCGCTGGCCATCGGCAAGCCCAACCCCTTCGTCAATGCGCTGTACCGGCGCATCAAGGACGGCGGCACGCGGCGGCTGACCATCGTCACCGCGCTGTCGCTGGAAAAGCCGGTGGGCAAAAGCGATCTGGAGCGCCATTTCCTGGAGCCGCTGGTCGGGCGCGTGTTCGCCGACTATCCCGACCTGGACTATGTGAAGGACCTGCGCAGCGGCCAGCTGCCGCCCAACATCCAGGTGCGCGAGTTCTTCATGAAGACCGGCGACTACCTGGGCAACGGCGTCGCGCAGCAGAACTACATCTCCACCAACTACACCTTCGTCGCCCGCGACATGCTGCTGCAGGGCATGAACGTGATCGCCCAGGCGGTGGCCGAGCAGGGCAGCGAGGGCGGCGGCGACTGGCGGCTGTCGGTGTCCAGCAACCCCGACGTGGTGTTCGAGGTGGTGGAACGTTATGCCGCGGCCGGCCGGCCGCTGCTGAAGGTGGGCGTGGTCAACCGCAAGATGCCCTTCATGCCCAATGGCGCCGAGGTCGCGCCGGGCTTCTTCGACCTGGTGGTCACCGACCCGGCGGCCACGCACCAGCCCTTCGGCCCGCCCAACGGCAAGGTCAGCACCGCCGACTACGCCATCGGCCTGCATGCCAGCAGCCTGGTGGCCGACGGCGGCACGCTGCAGATCGGCATCGGCTCGCTGGGCGATGCCATCGCCCAGGCGCTGATCGTGCGCGACCGCCATGGCGCCGAATACCGGCGCATCCTGGCTGGCCTGTGCCCGGACGGCATCGAGGGCCGCGAGACCGGCCGCTTCGACCGTGGCCTCTACGGCTGCTCGGAGATGTTCGTCAACGGTTTTCTCAAGCTGATCGAGGCCGGCATCATCCGCCGCGAGGTGTTTGCCGATGCCACGCTGCAGCGCCTGCTCAACGACGGCACGCTGGCCGATGCGACGGTGACGCCGCAGACGCTGCGCGCCCTGCTGCAGGCCGGCCGCATCCACTCGCCGCTGCGCCAGGCCGACCTGGACTTCCTGTGCCACTTCGGCATCTTCAAGCCCGGCGTCATGCTGGACGGCGACCACCTGGTGCTGGACGGCCTGCCTCTGCCCAACGACCTGCAGGGCGCGGCCCAGTTCGACGCCGTCTGCAGCCTGCTGCTGGGCACGCGGCTGGCGCACGGCATCGTCATGACCGGCGGCTTCTTCCTCGGCCCCAACGACTTTTATGAGCGGCTGCGCAGCATGCCGCCGCAGGAGCTGGCCAAGATCGACATGACGCGCATCGACTTCATCAACCAGCTCTACGGCCATGCCGATGCGCCGGGCGAGAGCGAGCTGAAGCGCCAGCAGCGCCATCAGGCGCGCTTCATGAACACGACCATGAAGGTCACGCTGCTGGGCGCGGCGGCCTCGGACGCGCTGGAGTCGGGCCAGGTGGTGTCGGGCGTGGGCGGGCAGTACAACTTCGTCGCCATGGCCCATGCCATTGCCGATGCACGCTCGATCCTGATGCTGCGCGCCACCCATGACAACCAGGACGGCCTGCACAGCAGCATCGTCTGGAACTATGGCCATGTGACCATTCCGCGCCATCTGCGCGACATCGTCATCACCGAGTACGGCGTGGCCGACCTGCGCGGCCAGGCCGATGGCGAGATCGTCAAGCGCCTGATCCAGATCGCCGACTCGCGCTTCCAGGACGGGCTGATCCGCGAGGCCCAGGCCCATGGCAAGCTGGAGGCCGGCTACGAGCTGCCGCAGCGCTACCGCCACAACCTGCCGGCCGCGCTCGACGCCCAGCTGCACCCCTGGAGCGAGGCCGGCCTGCTGCCGGCCTTCCCGTTCGGCACCGACCTGACGGCCGACGAGCTGCACATCGTCACCGCGCTGAAGCGGCTGAAGAAGGCCACCCAGCATCCGGTGGAACTGGTGAGCCTGGCGATCAAGAGCCTGGTCGAGGGCAAGGAGGCGCCGCAGGCCTATCTGCAGCGCCTGGGCCTGGACGAGGCGCACAGCTTCAAGGACCTGTTCATCCGCAAGCTGTTCGCCGGCAATCTGTAGCCGGCCGCAGCGGCCGGCGCGCCTTCAGCGCTCGGTGAAGGCCTCGGTCGCGCGCAGCATGGGCCGGAACAGAAAGCTCAGCACCGAGCGCTCGCCGACGCGGATCTCGGCCGTGCCGACCATGCCGGGCAGCACCTCCAGCGCCTTCTTGCCGGCCTTCAGCGTCGACGGATCGGCCTTCACCAGCACGCGGTACCAGGTGGCATCGGCGGCGGCGCCGGCCGTGCCCTTGTCGGCATCGCCCAGCGCATCGGGCGACAGCACCTCGACCTTGCCGCGCAGGCTGCCGTAGATGGTGTAGTCGTAGGCCGTCAGCTTGACCTCGACCGGCTGGCCCAGCTTGACGAAGCCGATGTCGCGCGGCTTGACGCGCGCCTCCACCAGCACCTCGTCGGCGATCGGCACCACCTCCATCACCGGCGCGCCGGCGGTGATGACACCGCCGACCGTGTTGACGCGGATGTTCTTGACCAGGCCACGCACCGGCGAGGCCAGCACGGTGCGCCTGAGCTGGTCGTCCTTGACCACCAGCTGCTCGCCCAGCATGGTCAGCTCGGTCTGCACCTTCACCAGCTCGGCCGCCGCATCCTGGCGGAAGCGGTTGATGCGCTCCTGGGCCGACAGGTTCATGTCGTTGACCTGGCGGCGCACGCGCATCACCTCCACGTCGCTCATCAGGCCCTTGGCGGCCATGCCCTCGGCCATGGCCAGCTCGCGCTCGAGCAGCTTGACGTTGCGCAGGTTCACCGCCACGGCCTCGTTCAGCGCCCGCTGGCGCGCCTGGTAGCTGTCGGTCTCGCCGCGCACGATGGCCGGCGCAGCGTCCAGCTCGGCCGGAAAGTTCAGGCTGCGGCCACCGGCCTCGGCCTGCAGCCGCGCCACCGTGGCCAGCAGCGACAAGCGCTTGGCCCGGCTTTCGTTGCCCTGGGCCTCCACGCGCGTCGGGTCCAGCAGGGCCAGCGGCTGGCCGGCCTCGACGGCCTGGCCTTCGCGCACCTTCAGCTCGCGCAGGATGCCGCCTTCCAGGCTGGCGATGATCTGCTCGCGGCCCACCGGCACCACGCGGGCATCGGCGCGCGTGACCATGTCCACCTGGGCCAGCGCGGCCCAGGCAAAGGCCACCACCACGGCCGCCAGCATCAGGTACAGGGCCCAGGTGGCGCCCGGCGTGGGCTCGACCTGGCGCGCGATCTGCACCGGCGTCAGAAACGCCAGGTCACCGCGCTGCAGCGCCGAACCACGATCGGATTGGAAGGGGGATGCCATGCCGGCTGCGTATCAAGCTGAGGCGGTTGTGCGGTCGGGGATCAGACCGCTGCCTTGCTATCGGCCGGCTGGGCGCTGGGGTGTAGGTGCACGTTCGATGGAGAAGCACCGGCTTGCGCGGCCGCTTGTGCCGATCCTGGCGATCCCGGCGTGGCCACCGCCGGCACCGGGCGCGCGCCCGACAGCGCCGCCAGCACCTGCTGCTTGGGACCGTCCATGACGATGCGGCCGGCATCCATGACGATGATGCGGTCGACCAGTTCCAGCACCGCCGGGCGGTGCGTCACCACCAGCAGGGTGCGGCCGGCCGTGGCCTCTTTCAGCTGGCGCAGAAAGGCCAGCTCGCTTTGCGCATCCATCGAGCTGGTGGGCTCGTCCATCAGCACGATCTGCGGCTGGGTGATCAGGCAGCGCGCCAGGGCCACCAGCTGGCGCTGGCCACCCGACAGCAGGCCGCCGGAATCGCCCACCGGCAGGTCCCAGCCCAGCGGATGGCCATCGGCCACCCGCGCCAGGCCGGTGAGCCGGGCCACCTCGATCAATCGGTTGGCATCGGCGGCGGCGCGGCCCAGCAGCACGTTGTCGCGCAGCGTGCCGTTGAACAGCCGCGGGTCCTGCGGCACATAGCCGACATTGGCGCGGTAGTCGGTGGGGTCGATCTGGCGCAGGTCGATGCCGTCGACCTCGACCAGGCCCTCGGTGGGCCGGTACAGGCCGGCCAAGAGGCGCAGCACCGTGCTCTTGCCCGAGCCGATCTTGCCCAGGATGGCCACGCGCTCGCCGGGCTGGAAGGCCAGGTTCACGCCCTTGAGCACCTTGGGGGTTTCGCGCCCGGGCGAGGCCGGGTACGAAAACGCCACGTCGTGCAGACCCAGCCGGCCCTGGCCCTCGCCCTGGCCGCCACGGTGCGGCAAATAGCTGCGGCCGGGCTCGCGGTCCAGCGGCTGCTTCATCACCCGGTCGAGCGCGCGCATGGCCGCACGCGCGCCCTGGTAGCGCATGGCCAGCATGACCACGGTGGACAGCGGCGCCACCGCGCGCATGGCAAACATCACCGCGCCCATCAGCGCGCCGCCGGTCAGCTCCTTGGACTCGATCAGGTACACGCCCCAGACCAGCATCACCAGGGTGATCAGCTGCTGGGCCACGCCGGAGAAGTTGGTGGTCCAGCTCATCAGCCAGCGGCTGCGCAGCTGGGTCTCGGCGGCCTGGGCCGTGCTCTGCTCGTAGTGGTGCAGAAAGCGGCCCTGGGCGCCGGTGGCCTTGATGTCCTCGATGCCTTCGACCGCCTCGACCAGCACGCCGTGCAGGTCGGCCGTCTGCTGCATGTTGGCGCTGGTGTTGCGGCGCAGCTGGCCCTGCACGATCATGGCCACGCCCAGGATCACCGGGATCGCCAGCACCGGCACCCAGCCCAGCACGCCGCCCATCACGAAGGTCATGCCGACGAAGATGAAGATGAACGGCAGGTCCGAGATGGCCGACAGCGTGGCCGACGAGAAGAACTCGCGCACGGTCTCGATCTGACCGACGATGTGGGCATAGGCGCCGGGCGACTCGGGCCGGTTCTCCATGCGCACGCCCAGGCTCTGGCGGAACAGCTGCACGCCCACCAGCAGGTCGGCCTTGCGGCCGGCCAGGTCGATCAGGTAGGTGCGCAGCTGGCGCGCGGCAAAGTCGAACAGCAGGGCCAGCACGCCGGCCGCGGTCATGGCCCACAGCGTGGCAAAGGCCTGGTGCGGGATGACCTTGTCGTAGATCACCGAGGTGGTGAGCCCGGTCACCAGCATCAGCGTATTGCTCAGCAGCGCCGCCACCAGGGCCGAGCGGTAATAGGGCAGGAAGCGCCGCATCGTGCCCCACAGCCAGTGCTGGCCGGGGTCTTCCATCGCCGCCTTCTGCTCGGGCGTGGCATGGTGGCTGACCGGCGGCGCCTGCGGCAGCGGCGTGGCCACCAGGGTCACGCCGGTGTATTCGGCGGCCAGCTCGGACTCGCTGGCCTGCAGCTCCTGCGGCTCGGGGCCGGGCATGACCACGCTGCACAGCGTGCCGCCGGGCGTGAGCTGGCGGCCGGTGAGGATGCAGGCGTCGCCCGACTTGAGCAGCAGCACCGCCGGCAGCAGCAGCGCCGGGATCTCGGCCAGCGGGCGCTGCATCAGCGCGGCGTTGTAGCCGGCCTCGCGCAGCGCGCGCAGCGCCTGGTCGGGGCCCAGCGCACCGTCCACCTGCTGGTTGGACAGCAGCGAGGCAATGCTGCGCGCCTGGCCGTGGTGGCGCGTCAGCCAGACCAGGGCATGGGCCAGCGCATCGTCTTCCAGGCTGGCCTGCGGCGCCGGATCGGCGCCCTGCGCCATGGCCGCGGCATTGGCGGCCTGGCCGGGAACGATGGGCTCGATGCGTGCAGTCACGAGCGTGTGGCGTCAGAGCGGGGTCAGAGGGCGGCGTTGCGGTCGCTCAGCGGCCGGCGGCGGCGCGCGCCCGCGCGTCCAGGGCCAGGCGCTCGAACTCGGCTTCCAGATCGCGCACGATCTGCGGCAGGTCGAACAGCGGCGAGCTGCGGCCCTGCTCGGCCAGGTAGCGCTTGTACGAGGCCACACGCGCCGGCGCGCGGCCCAGCGTCACCGCCAGGCGCTCGTAGTCGGCCAGGCTCTCGGTCACCAGGTCGGGCAGGCCCACGGCCGTCAGCAGGCTGCCGGCCATGCGGCTGATGTAGCTGCGGCCGGCCAGCGTGAGGATGGGCGTGCCCATCCACAGCGCATCGCTGGCGGTGGTGCCGGCGTTGTACGGGAAGGTGTCCAGCACCAGGTCGGCGCACTGGAAGCGCGCCAGGTATTCGGGCGGCGCGACGCGCGGCGCGAAGATCAGGCGCTCGCGCGCGATGCCGGCGGCCGCGGCGCGGCCCAGCATGTTCTCGCGCGCGGTGTCGTTGTCGGCCAGCAGCCACAGCACGCTGCCCGGCACCTGGGCCAGGATGCGCATCCAGCTGTCGAACACTTCTTCGGTGAACTTGAAGTTGTTGTTGAACGAGCAGAACACGAAGGCATCGTCGGGCAGGCCGTAGCGGCTGCGCTCGGGCCGCGGCGCCACCTCGCGCTGGCGGTCGCTGACCTGGTAGCAGTGCGGCAGATAGATCGGCCGCTCGGTGTAGTACGGCTGCATGGCCTCGGGCAGCACGAAGCGGTCGGCAATGATCCAGTCCACACCCGGCAGGGCCGAGGTGCCGGGCAGGCCCAGGTAGCCCACCTGCACCGGCGCGGCGCGCCAGCCCAGGATGGACGGCCGTGCGCCGCTGGTCAGGCCCTGCAGGTCCACCAGCACGTCGATGCCGGCCTCGGCGATCAGGCGCGCCGCGGTGGCGTCGTCCACGCCGCCCAGGCGCACATGCTGGTCGATGGCGGCGCGGATGCGCCGGCGCTGCGGCTGCTCGCTCTCGGGCGTCCAGTCGAAGGCCCAGACCTCGAAGCGGCTGCGGTCGTGCAGTTCCAGCAGCTCGGGGATCAGCAGGCCCACGGCATGCATGTGCAGGTCGCCCGACAGGTAGCCGACCTTGATGCGGCCCTGGCGCGGCGCCATGGTCTTGTGCAGGGCCACCGGCGCCGGCTTGGGCACACGCTCGGCGGCAAAGCGCTGGGCCACCATCAGCTGCAGCGCCGGATCGTCGCTGGCGCTCATCATCGCCAGCAGCGAGGTGCCGGTGAGCAGCTGGTTGGGCGTGACCTCGCCCACCGGCTGGTGGATGGGCCAGGCGCACTGCTTCTGGCGCAGGTGCACATAGTGCTGGACCACGCCGCTCTGCTGCGCATCCAGCTCCAGGCTGGCGCGCAGCTCGGCCTCGGCCTCGGGATAGCGCCGCAGCGTCTCCAGCAGCCGGCCCAGGTTGTTGTGCGCATGCACGCGCAGCTCGGCCGCCGGATGGCCGGCCAGCACCGCGCGCCATTGCGCCAGCGCGGCCTCGGGCTCGCCGCGGCGCTCCAGCAGATGGCCCAGGTTGAGCCGCGCATGCGGGAAGTCGGGCAGCAGCGCGATGGCCTCACGGTAGGCGGCCTCGGCCTCGTCCACGCGGTTCAGGCCGCTGAGCAGGGTGCCCAGGTTGAAGGCCGCCACATGGCGCATCGCCGCCTGGCCGTCGCCCAGCCAGTCGCGGTACAGGGCCACGGCGGCATCGGTCTGGCCGGCCGCCTGCAGGCGCTGCGCCTCCTGCACCAGCTCGGGCAGGCTGCGCGGCGCGGCCGGGGCGGCGGGCATGTGGCTCATCGGGGAAGGATTCAGCGTGACAGCGGGCATGGCAGGTCCCGACCAACGCATGAGGCGATGGTGGCAAGCCATCGTAGGGGGCCACCCGCGGCCGCAGTGGCGGGATAAGCGGGGCGAAGCCGGCCTGTTCCGGGCACTGCGGCAACCGTCGCCGCAACGCAAAAAGCGGCCCGGAGGCCGCCTTGCTGCTGCTGAGCGCCGCAGGCCCTGGCGTCAGAAGCCCAGGCTGGCCAGCAGGTCATCCACTTCACCCTGGTTCTGCACCACATCGGTCCGCCCCTCGGGGTTGACCACGGGACCGTTCAGGATGCTGGTGTCCACCTTCTCGCGGGCCTCGGGCGGCACCACCTGCACCAGCAGCTTCAGCAGGCTGTCTTCCAGGTCGTTGGCCAGGCGCACCACCTTCTGCACCACCTGGCCGGTCAGGTCGTGGAAGTCCTGGGCCATCATGATGTCGGTCAGGTGGGCGTCGACGGCGCTGGTGCGCGCCTCGACGTCGTTGACGAAGTTCATCACCGCGCCGCTGGCGATGGCGCGCACCGGGTCGGCCGTCAGCTGGGCGGCCAGCGTGCGCGTCTGCTCGGCGATGTGGGACTGCTCGGCCTTGGCCTGGTCGACCGAGTTCAGCACCTTCTCGGCGGCGGCGGCGGTCTTGTCGGCCACATAGCTCAGGCGGCTGCGCGCATCGGGCAGGCCGTCGGCGGCGATCTGCAGCTTGGGCATCACGCCCAGCTGCTCCAGCGTGTCGTGCAGCAGCCGGGTGATCTCGCCGATCTTCTGCACCACCTCGGGCGAGGCGTGCACATTGCTTTGCACCGTCGGCGGCACCAGGGCGCCGATGTCTTCCATCTTCATGGTTCTGCTCCCAGTGTTTGACGCTCAGGCGGCGGTGGCCAGCTTCTGCATGATCTTGGTGACCTTCTCCTCCAGCGTGGCCTTGGTGAAGGGCTTGACCACGTAGCCGGCGGCGCCGTTCTGGGCCGCCAGCAGGATGTCTTCCTTGCGCGCCTCGGCCGTCACCATCAGCACCGGGATGTGCTTCAGCGAGGGCTCGGCCTTGACCGCCTTGAGCAGGTCGAAGCCGTTCATGTTGGGCATGTTGATGTCGCTGACGACGAAGTCGTAGCGGTTGTTCTTCATCATCTGCAGCGCGATCGCGCCGTCCTCGGCCTCGTCCGCGTTGTTGGCGCCCATCTCCTTGAGCAGGCCGCGCACGATGCGGCGCATGGTGGAGAAGTCGTCGACGATCAGGAATTTCAGGTCGGCGGGATTCATGAGGTTCCTCAGAGTCGGGGGCTTGGCGAATCGGACGGGCTAGCGTGAGGCACGCGCTGTCCGGTTATCGGTGCATGGCGAAAAAACTTGACTGCCGTGCAGCACCCCCGCCACGGCGGGCGGCCAAGCTCAGGCGGGGCGTGAAACATTGCCGCCGGCCGAGGCCGGCCGCAGGGCCGTGCCGGCACCGGGCAGCACCGGCGCAAACGGCGCCATGGCCGCGGCGCGGCGCCGGGCCTTGGCCTGGGCCCGCGCCTCGGCCAGGGCCAGCTCGCGCTCGCGCAGCGCACGCTCGCGGCGGCGCTGTTCGCGCCGCACGATGGCCTCGGCCTGGGCCTGCTCGTCGGGAAAGGCGCGCCGCGCCAGCCCCGGCACCAGCAGGCCGGCCAGTTGCAGGCCGCAGGCGCCCAGCAGCGGCGCCCAGGTCGGCAGCGGCAGGCCCAGGCCCTGGCACAGCAGGGCGCACAGCGCCAGCAGCGGCTGGCGCACCAGGCGCTCGAACGGCCGGGCGCCCAGCAGCAGCATGCCGAGCAGGCTGTCAGGCCGGAACCACCCCAGCAGGCCGACGATGCGCTGCAGGCCCTGCCCGGCGCGCTGGGCCAGGGCCTGGTCCAGCCGGTCCAGGCGCGTGCGCATGGCGCTGCCGCTGGTGGCCGACGCCTCGGCCGCGGGCTGCCGCGGCTGCAGCGGCTGCCGGGGCGGCTGCAGGCGCGGCAGGCGTGGCCGCAGCCGCTGCACCAGGGCCTGGCCCTGCCGCCGCCAGGCCGGGACCAGGGTCGCGGCCAGGGCCGGACCCAGGTCGGCCAGCCGCGCGGCGCGGCCGCACAGCCGGGCGGGGCCCGACAGCAGGCGATCCAGCAGCGCGCGGCCCGGCGGCCGGACCACGGGCCGGGCGGCCTCGGGCCGCAGCTGCATGGCCGCGGCCAGCGCCGCCAGCGGCAGGACGTCGGGGGCGGCGCGGCCGGCCTGCTGCTCGGCGCGCCGGCGCAGGTCCGAGCGCGGCGGCTGCGGCGTCGCGCGGTGCACGACCAGGGCCAGGCCCAGCAGTTCCTGGGCCAGCTCGGACTCGGCCACGCTGAAGGCCAGCGGCTGCGGCTCGGGCACCACCAGCTGCCAGCGCCGCTGCGGACCGGGCGGGCCTTCGCAGCCGGTCAGCACGCAGGTGTCGCCGCTGCGCAGCAGCAGCACGGCCGGGCAGTCCTGGGCCCCCAGGGCCTGCAGCGGCCGGTCGTCGCTGCGCAGATCGACGCCCAGATCCCGCAGCAGCGGCAGCAGGCGCTGCAGGTCCAGGCCGGTGCCACCCTGCAGCGGGCCGACCGCGGCCTCCACCGCCGCGGCCACGCCCAGGTGGCGCACCAGCCAGGGCATGGCCGGCGCCAGCGGATCGATCTGCGGCTCGGTGCGCGCCTGCAGGCGTGGCGGCACGGCCGCCGGCCGCGCTGCGGCCTGGCGCGGCAGCGGCCGCGGCGCCGGCGGCTCGGTGGCGGGCGGCTCGGTGTCCAGCCACAGTGGCGCGTCGGCGGCCAGCAGCTGGGCGGCGGCCGGCGTGCGCAGCAGGCTGGAACGCAAGGACGTGCGCCGCGCGGCGGGCGCTGCGGCGTGCGGGAATCCGGGCTCGGCGGGCATGGTGCAGGTCTTTCGGGGGCGGAGCGCCACCAGGAAGCGGCCGAGCGATGGTAGGCACGCCGACCGCAGCGCCAGCGCCGGAACAGGCGGGCCAAGCCGGGCCTGTTCGCGGCGCGCCGCAGCTCAGCGTGGCGGTGCGCGCAGGAGCGGCTTCGCCGGAGCGGCGGCGCCATCGGCGCCCTGCCCACCGGGCCCGCCATGCCCGCCATGCCCGGCCTCGGCCGGCTCGGCCTCGCTGCCACCGGGGCGGAAGAAGCGCTCCTCGGCATCGCGGTTCATCACGATGATGCTGATGCGCCGGTTTTCCGGGTCCTGCGGGTCCTCGCGCTTGAACGGCTGGCTGGAGGCCAGGCCCAGCACACGCAGCACCCGCTCCTCGCCCAGGCCGCCGCCGCTCAGCTCGCGCCGCGCGGCATTGGCCCGGTCGGCGCTGAGCTCCCAGTTGCCGTAGCCGCGGTCGCCGCCGGGAAACGGCTGGGCGTCGGTGTGGCCTTCCAGCGTGATGCGGTTGGGCACCTCGGACAGCACGCTGCCGATGGCGCGCAGCAGCTCGCGCATATACGGTTTGACCACCGCGCTGCCGGAATCGAACATCGGCCGGTTCAGCTCGTCGACGATCTGGATGCGCAGGCCGTCGCGGGTCATGTCCAGCTTGATCTGCGAGGCGAACTGCGCCAGCTTGGGCGCATTGCGCAGCTCGGACTCGACCTTCTCGCGCAGCTCTTCCAGGCGCTGGCCCTCGGCGCGGCGCTGCTCGGCCTTCAGCGCCTGCAGGTTGATGGTGCTGCGCGGCGCCTGCACATCGCCCTGCTTGACCTGGCCATGCGAGCGCGTCAGGTCCTGGCCGCCGCCCTTGAGCAACGACGACGAATCGCCCGAGCCCGAGCCGCTGTTGAGCAGGGCCACCTTCAGCGGCGAGTTGAAGTAGTCGGCGATGCCCTTCTTGTCGCCCTCGCTGGTGCTGCCCAGCAGCCACATCAGCAGGAAGAAGGCCATCATCGCGGTCACGAAGTCGGCATAGGCGATCTTCCAGGCCCCGCCATGCGCCGCATGGCCGCCCTTCTTGACCTTCTTGATGATGATGGGCTGCAGCTTCTTGGCATCACCGGCCATGACCTGCTCCCAGCGATGACGAGGCCTGGCCCATCACTTCTTCTTGACGTGCTGCTCAAGCTCGCTGAACGACGGGCGATCGCCCGAGAACAGCACCTTGCGGCCGAACTCGATGGCCACCTGCGGCGCATAGCCCTGCATGCTGGCCAGCAGCGTGGTCTTGATGCACTGCAGTTCCTTGCCGGCGTCCTCGACCTTCTGCTCCAGCAGGCCGCCCAGCGGCTCGACGAAGCCATAGGCCAGCAGAATGCCCAGGAAGGTACCGACCAGGGCCGAGCCGATCATGCCGCCCAACACCGCCGGCGGCTGGCCCACCGAGCCCATGGTGTTGACCACGCCCAGCACGGCGGCCACGATGCCGAAGGCCGGCAGGCCGCCGGCCAGGCGCGCGATGGCCGCCACCGCCGCATGCTCTTCCTGGTGGTGGGTCTCGATCTCCGAGTCCATCAGGCTCTCGATCTCATGGGCATTGAGGTTGCCCGAGACCATCATGCGCAGGTAGTCGGTGATGAACTCCACCACATGGTGGTCGTTGCCCACGGTCGGGTACTTCTGAAAGATGGCCGAGCTGTGCGGGTCCTCGACGTCCTTCTCGATCGACATCAGGCCTTCCTTGCGCGCCTTCTGCAGGATGTCGTACATCAGCGCCAGCAGCTCCATATAGCGGGCCTTGCTGAACTTGCTGCCCTTGAAGCAGCGGCCCAGGCCGGCCATGGTGGCCTTGACCACCTTCATCTGGTTATTGACCAGGAAGGCGCCGAAGGCCGAGCCGAAGATGGTGGTGAACTCGAAGGGCAAGGCCTTCAGGATCACGCCCATGTTGCCGCCGTGCACGATGTACACGCCGAAGATGCAGGCGATGGCGAGAACCCAACCGACGATGACGAACATGGTGTGCTGCGCTGTGGGTGTGCTTGGCCGGCGCCGATGCGCCGAGCCGATGCGGGGTTATCGGCGGCGGCGTCCCGGGGTTGAGTTCGGCATGCCGGCCGCGCCGTCCAGGCGGTAGAGCCAGACGCTTTGGCGGCCGGGCCTCTGCAGCCGCTGCGTGGGCTGGCGGCCGGGCACGGCGAAGTCCAGGCTCACCAGCCAGCTGCCCGGGGCCATCTCGGCACAGGCCTTGGCCCAGGCGCGGGCCATGCTCTCGGGCCGCTGGAACACATAGACCACGTCCTGCTGCGACCAGTCGCCGGCCCACAGGTCGCCGCGCCGCACCTGGGCCCAGGGGCAGCGCAGCCGCGTGGCCCAGGCCAGCGGCAGGCTCCATTCCACGCCCGACAGCCGCGCCTGCGGCCACTGGCCGCGCAAGGCCACCAGGCCCTGGCCCAGGCCGCAGCCGGCATCCAGCACCCGCGCGCCCTCGGCCAGCGGCAGGGCCTGGGCCAGGCCGGCCAGGGCGCCGGGCGGGGTGGGAAACAGCGGCGCGTCGCGCCAGGCGCGCAGCGGATAGGCCAGCAGCAGCAGCAGCGCCGGCAGCAGCCAGACCCAGGCCGGCACGCCCGCGGCCAAGCCGCTGCCCAGCAGGGCCACCGGATAACCGGCGGCCAGCATCATGCGGCGCCAGCGGCTGAGGCCCGGCCAGGCCAGCGCCAGCAGCGTGCCCAGGCCCAGGCCGGCGGCGGCCGACGCCCCGGCCGGCAGCGACAGGCCCTGGGCCAGCAGCCGCGCCAGGCCCCAGGCCGCAGACCACACCAGCAGCGCCGGCAGCGGCCATGGCAGGCGGCCATGGCCTGGCGTCAGGGCCTGGACCTCGGTCGCAGCGGATGGGCGGTGGACGCGGACGGACGCAGTCATGGCCACCAGTGTGGGCGGCGGGCCCGGCCGGCGGTCGCTGGAAAAGCGGGGCCTTCCCGGCCCGCAGCGCTCAGGCTGCCGGCGTCGGTGGCGCCAGCAGCGGCAGCAGGATCTGCTGCAGCCGGGGCACCCAGGCCGGCCCCGCGGCAGGATGGCGCTCCAGCAGCGCCTGCTCGTCGGCCGCCAGCTGCGCCAGCAGGGCCCGCAGGCGCGGGCCGTCCATGGCCGGGCGCTCGATGCGGCGGCTGAAGGCGGCCGCCAGGCGCTCGCCCAGCGCCAGCAGCCGCGTGGCGGGTTCGCCGCCGCCATGGTGCTCGCGCACCAGGCGCAGCCAATCGCCGTCCACGCCCGGCAGGGCTGCCAGGCGCGACCCGGCCAGCACCGCATGCTGCTGGATCAGCGCCTGCTCGGCCGCCGTCGGCGGGCCGGGCTGCAGCGCCAGCCGGTCCTGCAGCGGGCGCAGCATGCAGTGCATGCTCAGCGCCGCATGCTCCAGGGCCGGCTCCGGCAGGCTCGGATCGGCCTCGCCCGGCTGCGCCGCCCGCACCAGGGCCCAGCACAGCCAGGCATGGTGGGCGGTGTAGCGGATGCTGCGCTGGCCGGCCAGCTGCACCAGCTGGCGCAGGCTGGCCTGGGCATCGGCGTCGCTGAGCGCGGCGCCGCGCTGGCGCAGCAGGCGCAGCCGCGCGGCGGCGTCGGATTCCGGCCGCAGTTCGCGCAGCACCAGGTCCAGGCCATGGATCAGCGCCTCCCAGGCCGCGGCCAGTTCACCACGGCGCGGCTGGCCGCTGTCGGCCGGCAGGCGGCGCAGATCCAGGGCCAGTTGGCGCGAACGGATGGAAAGGGCGTTCAAGGTGTACGGCAGATGTCTGTTGGCAGGCTATCGACCGGCGCGGCCACAACTTGAAACCAACACCACGCGGGCAAAAAAATAGGCGGTTTCCACCAGGGAAACCGCCTGCAAAGCACAGGGACTGTGCCAGGAGGAGACAAGCAAGAAAAACTCAGTCGATCGGTCGATCCATCGCTGGATCGCGGGGTCTGCATGCAGGCCCCATGGGAGTCATATCGGCCCGCCGGCAGCCAACTCAAGCCCGCGGGCCGAAAAAGTCAGTGCGCGGCGTGCAGTTCGTCGTGGGCGCCATGCAGTTCGCACTCGGCCACCGACGGCAGGCGGATGGCGCCGGCGTTGCGGCCCTTGCCGGCGCGCGCCGGCGGGTTGCACAGGCCGCAGACATAGTGGCGGGCGATCTCGTGCGGATGGGTCACGAAGTGGCCGCCGCACTTGCTGCACTTGGTCATCGTCAGCATGCCGTTGTCGATGAACTTCACCAGGCGCCAGGCACGGGTGACCGACAGCTGCGGCTCCAGGTCCTGCGCACCGACCTGCTCCATGTACAGCTTGTAGGCCTTGATAACGGTGTCGATCTCGTCGAGCGCGGCCACCTTGTTCAGGTACTCGTGGATGTTCAGGAACAGGCTGGCGTGGATGTTGGGCTGCCAGGTCATGAACCAGTCGGTGGAAAACGGCAGCTGGCCCTTGCTGGGGCTCTTGCCGGCGACCTCCTTGTACAGGCGCAGCAGGCGCTCGTAGCTCAGGTCGGTCTCGCTTTCCAGCACCTGCAGTCGCGCGCCGAGCTTGATCAGCTCCACCGCGGTCTCGATCTGCTTGGCTTCGGTCAGGATGCTCTTGGTGCGCGACATGGTTCTCTCTCCGTGGCTTTGTGTGTGTGTGCAGCGGTGCCGGCCTGTGGCCTGGCCGGCTGTTACGCGGCTTCCTGGTGGCGGCCGGCCATCAGGATGCTGGCGTGCAGGCGGCTGACGGCATCGTTGGCCGACGACTTGCCGTGGCTGGTCAGCAGGCCCCAGACCATGTCGTCGTCGCAGCGCATGCGGCACAGCAGGGTGTTGCCGGAGGCGATCTTCATCATCTGGGCCGGGGTCAGCGCGCCGATCAGGTCGGCCGTGCCCTCGTTGACGCCCAGGCGGAACAGGGCCTGGTCGCGGTCGGCGCGGATCAGCGACTGGGCCAGCATCAGGTACGACAGGTTGGCTTCGCGGATCTCGGCGAGGATTTGGTCGGTGTTCATCGGGCTGCTCCTGGGTTCGGTGGGTCGGTTGGCGTGGAATGAACTGTAGTGACCGGAACTGGGGGGCAACATCGGTCCGTTTCCGCGACTTGAGTCCCGCTTTTTCCGTGCCGGTGTAGGAAAAAGCCTTACAAGCCGATCGAGGTGTCTTCCGGCGCGGGCGGCCTGCGCCCGGTCATGGTGGCGACAGAGGCGGCTGGCAGAATCCGCCGCACACGGGACGGCAGACACGGCCCGCAGGGAGAATGGTGGGCATGCAGTCGCTGTTGCAGGACCTGGGACCGCTGGGCGCGGTGCTGCTGGGTCTGGTGGTCGTGGTGCTGATCGGGCTGGGCCTGGCGCTGCTGGCCCGTGCACGCCGACGCCCGCCGGCACGTCCCGCGGCGCCACCCACAGCCCCACCCAAAGCGCCACCCGCCGCCCCACCCCGTCCGGCGGTGCGGCCGCCCGCCAGGGCGCCGGTTCCGCCAGCCTCCCAGCCACCGGCACCGCCACCGGTGCCACGTCCGCCGCCGCCGGCCCCGCCGCCACGCCAGGTGCCGGTGCCGACCGCGGCGCCAAGCCCTGCGCCAACCCCTGCGCCAACCGCCAGGCCGGCTCCACCGGCACCGCCGACCCCTGCTCCGGCGCCGGCCCCGGTTGCCGCCCGCCCTGCTCCGCCGCCGCCTGCGCCGGCCCCCACCCCGGCCCCCGCGCCGGCCGGCGCCGTGCTGGCGGTCGACGACTCGGCCGTGGTGCGGGCCAAGCTGCGCAAGCTGCTGGAAGGCGCCGGCCTGGCCGTGACGCTGGCGCGCGACGGCCAGGAAGCCCTGGCCTGCCTGCAGCGCCAGCCGCATGCGCTGCTGATCACCGATCTGGAGATGCCCGGCATGGACGGCGTGGCCCTGATCGGCGCACTGCAGGCCAGTGGCGCCGCGGCCCGCCTGCCCATCCTGGCCATCAGCGGCCACGAGGCCCTGCACGAGCAACTCGCCGGGCTGCAGCCCATCCAGGGGCTGTTCCGCAAGCCCTGGGACGATGCCCTGCTGCTGCAGCGGGTGCAGCAGCTGCTGGCCGCCTCGGCCCGGCGCTGAGCCGCCGGGCCGGTTCTGGCCGGCCAATCGCCGGCTTATCGCGCTTTAGCCGGCCACGGTGCCTGCCTAGACTGCCGCCACAGCCCCATCGTCCATGGCCCCGAGCCCGGGACCGGACCATGCGAGGCCCCTGGAGCTTTCGATGCAAGTCAGCACCCTCGTCTGCCTCGACGACCTGGTCCGCGAAGACACCTGGCCGGCCAGTGAATTCATGTTCGACCTGGTGCGGTTGCCGATCTTCCATGCCACCGGGCTGGGCATGGCCAAGACGCCGCACCGCGCCGAGGCCAGCGGCCTGCGCGCCGGCTTCTCGCTGGCGCAGTTCCGCGCGCTGTGCCACGACGGCCGCCCGCCCGCGCCCTGGCACACGCTGCACCATGCGGTGCCCGATGCCGCGGCCGCCTATCTGATGGACCACCTGCCCGACGGCGCCCTGGTGCTGGGCCACGACCTGCCGCCCTGGCTGCTGGCCCGGCTGGACGCCGCCGCACAGCCCTGGATCGACCTGCGCCTGTCGCCGCTGCGCTTTGCCAGCGACCTGGTGGTGGGCCTGCGCAGCAATGTGCCGGCCATCCTGGCGGCGGTGCAGCCGCTGGCGCTGAGCGTGGACATGCTGGTCGCCGATGCCTCGCGCCTGGCCGCCCGGCTGCGCCTGGCCCAGCGCCGCCAGGGCCAGCTGCGCCTGCCGGCCGACCCGGTGGTGTACGTGGGCCAGACCGAAAACGACGCCTCGCTGGTGGACGTGGACGGCCGCCTGGTGCGCGCCACCGACCATGCCGAGACGCTGTACCGCCTGTCGCGCACCGGCCCGATGCTGTACCTGCCCGATCCGCGTGCCGGCGACTTTGCACGCATCGAGCGCGATGCCATCGCCCGCGTCACCGGCCAGCGCGTGGCGCTGTGCGAGCTGGACGGCTACTCGCTGCTGGCCTGCGACGACGAGCTGATGCTGGTGGGCCTGTCGGCCGGCCTGCTGCAGGAGGCAGCCTGGTTCGGCCGCAAGGCCTATGCGCTGCACGGCACGCCGGGCGCGCCCGGCTTCGACGCCGAGCCCACCTCCGGCGGCTGGCTGCAGATCGCTCCGCACCGGCTGATGGACGAGGGCTTCTGGGCCACCGCCCTGGGCACCACGCCACGCGCCAACGCCCTGCCGGTGGCGCCCCAGCCCGACCTGCTGCGCAGCCTGCTCAACGACTGGAGCGGCCTGGCCGAGGCCACGGCGCGTGGCCACCAATGGCTGCGCCAGGGCCTGGCCGACGCCGGCCTGCAGCGCCAGGGCGATGCGCTGCGCCGCGCCGAGGCCGAGCTGACGACCACCCGCGACGAGGTCAGGCAGCTGCGCGAGCAGATGGCCCAGCTCGAAGCGCTGGTGCGCGAGGCGGCGCGGCTGGCGGCCTGACGGCCTGACGGCAGCCCGGGGCTCGGCCCCATTGACGAGGCCCGCTTCGGCGGGCCTTTTTCATGGCGCGCCGGGCCCGGACGAGAACCCGCCGCAGGCTTCAGGCCTGCGGGGCGGGCGCCCCCGGCACGCGCCGACGGGCGCGCTTTTGCCGGCCCTCCAGCGCACCGGCCGCCGCCGCCTTCAGCAGGCGCTGGAACGACGGGCAGGCGGCATGGCTGGTTGCCGGGCAGGCCGCGGCATGGCGCAGGCCCTCGCTCATGGCCTTCAGGCGCCGGACCATGCGGTCGAGTTCGTCGGCCTTGGCCGACAGCAGCGCGCGGTCGATGCTGGGTTCGCCGCCGGGGCTGAACATGCTGCGGATCTCGTCCAGCGAGAAGCCGGCCGCCTGTCCCAGCGCGATCAGCGCCAGCTGATCCAGCACCGCCGGCGCAAAGTGGCGCCGCCCGCCGTCGCGTTGCAGCGGATGGATCAGGCCCTTGCGTTCGTAATGGCGCAAGGCCGATGCCGCAATTCCCGAACGCTTGGCAACCTCGGCGATGTCCATGGTGCTTGACTTGAAGTTGACTTCAACTTCTACAGTAGCACACCGTCGATCAACCAGGACGCAGCATGAACTCCCAAACCCCATTTCTGCAGGTGGCCGCCATCGGCATCGGCGCCACGGCGCTGATGGATCTGTGGCTGCTGGCGCAGGCCCGCCTGGGCCTGGCGCCGTCGAACGTCGCGATGATCGGCCGCTGGGTCGGCCACCTGGCGCGCGGCCGGCTGGCGCATGCGGCCATAGGCCGCGCCGCGCCGGTGCGCCACGAACAGGCGCTGGGCTGGCTGACGCATTACGCCGTGGGCATCGCCTTTGCCGCGGCGCTGGCCGGGCTGGCCGGCGCGCCCTGGCTGCAGCGGCCCAGCCCCTGGCCGGCGCTGGCCTTCGGCCTGGCCACGGTGGCCGCGCCCTGGCTGGTGATGCAGCCGGCCATGGGGGCCGGCATCGCCGCCCGCCGCAGCGGCGCACCGCTGCGCAATGCGCTGCGCAGCCTGGCCAACCATGCGGTGTTCGGCCTCGGCCTGTATGCGGCCGCCGCCCTGCTGGCCGCGATCTGAACGCCCCCCCCTCCCTCCCCTCCCTTCCGCCAACGAAAGAGAAGCCACGCCATGATCCCCAAGAAATACGCCCCGCTGCTGTTCGGCCTGCTGCTGTCCGGCCTGATGTCGCTGCTGGTATCGGGCATCTCCACCGCCCGCGCGGCCGGGCTGGAGCCGCCGTTCATCACGCTGTGGACCAGCGCCTGGCTCACCGCCTGGCTGGTGGCGTTTCCGGTGGTGCTGGTGGTGGCGCCGCTGGCCCGGCGCCTGGTGCAGCGCCTGGTCGGCGACGCCTGAGCCTGAATCAGGCCGCCGGCAAGGCCGCCGGCGGCAGCCCCTGCTGCCAGCGCGCCACCATGCGCTCCAGCAGCGCCTGCAGTTCCAGCGTGAAGCGCGGGTTGTCGAACAGCGGCAGCTGCAGCCGGTTGTGCTGCAGGTGGCCGCGCACCGCGGCCAGCGCGTCGCGGTCCTCGGCCAGGCGCACGGCCAGGGTCTCGTAGTCGTCGGCGTTGTCCACCGCCAGCTCGGGCAGGCCCACGGCATGCAGCAGGCTGGCGGCCACGCGCGAGGCAAAGCTGCGGCCGCGCTGGGTCAGCACCGGCAGGCCCATCCACAGCGCATCGCTGCAGGTGGTGTGGGCGCCATAAGGATAGGTGTCGAGGAACACATCGGCCAGCGGCAGGCGCTGCAGATGGGTGCGGGTGTCGACGAAGGGCGCAAACACCAGGCGCTCGGCGGCGATGCCACGCGCCACCGCCTGGCGGCGCAGCGCGGCCTGGATGTCGGCCTGCGGCACCAGCAGCCACAGCACGCTGCCCGGCACGCGTTCGAGGATGCGGCACCAGAGCGTGAACACCGGCGCGGTGATCTTGTAGCTCTGGTTGAAGCAGGCGTAGACGAAGGCCCCGTCGGGCAGGCCGGCATCGGCGCGGCTCCAATGGGTGGCCGGATGCTCGCGCTGCGCATCGGTGGGCTCGTAGCACAGCGGCAGCTGGGCGATGTGCTCGGCATAGTCGCCGGCCAGGGCCAGCGGCGTCAGCACCGGATCGCCGATCAGATAGTCCACCCAGTCGGCGCCCAGCGTGCCCGGATAGGCCAGCCAGTTGACCTGCACCGGCGCCGGCCGCAGGGCCATCAGCGCCACGCGCGAGTTCTGCGTGTAGCCGCTGAGGTCGATCAGCACGGTCACGCCATCGTCGTGGATGCGCCGCGCCTGCTGCACCAGGTCCAGCGCCTGGGTGTCGATGAACTGGTCGGCCGCGGCCTGCAGGCGCTGGCGCAGCGGGCTGCCGTCGTCGGCCCCATGTGAATACAGCAGCACCTCGAAGCGGCTGCGGTCCAGGCGCTCCAGCGTCTGCACCAGCAGCAGGCTGGTGGCATGGGTGCGGAAGTCGCCGGACATCAGGCCCAGGCGGATGCGGCCGGCGTCCAGCGCCGCACGGGCCGGCGCATGCCCGGCGGTGACCGGCTGGGCTGCGGCCTGGTGGCGCAGCTCGCGGGCCAGGCGCTGCGCCTCGATCTGTGCCGCACGGCGGTGCAGCGGCGCGTCATCGTCCATGGCCAGCAGGCAGAACGGGTTCAGGCCGGCGCCGCCGGCCGCGGCGTCGCCGTCGTCCAGCCGCGCCAGCGCCTGGCGCAGGCGCTGCAGGTCCGCCTCGGCCGACTCCCAGTCGCAGGCCCAGGCCGCATAGTGGGCGGCAAACACCGCGCTGCCCGCCTGGCCGCCGTCCAGCAGCGTGGCGGTGCGCAGGCACTGGGCGGCCTCGCCGTAGTGGCGCAGGTGGAACATCGCAAAGCCCAGCTGCTGGTGGGCCTCGGCCAGGCGCGGGTCGAGCGCCAGCGCGGCCAGCAGGGCCTGGGCCGCCTGGCCGTGCTGGCCGAGTGCGGCCTGCACCCGGCCGGCCACCAGATGCCAGCGGGCATCGCGCGGGCTGGACGGCGGCAGCGCCCGCAGCACGGCGGCGGCCTGGCCGGCCTGCTGGCGCGCCAGCAGCAGCTCGGCCTGCAGGCGATTGGCCAGCATGTTGCCGGCATCCAGCTCGCAGGCGCGGCGTGCGCTCTGCAGGGCCGCGCCGTCCTGGCCCAGGCCGCGCTGCACGCCGGCCAGGTTGCCCCAGTATTGAGAGATGGCGGGCGCCAGCCGGGTGGCCTGCTCGAAGGCCTGGGCCGCCTGCGGCAGCTGGCCGCTGCGCACCAGGGCCACGCCGCGCTGGGCGGCGGCCTGGGCCTGGGCCTGCGCTTTGGTCTGGGCGTGGCGCCCTGCTGGCCGTGGTGGCTGGGGCGGCCGGGGCGATCGTTCGGGCGGGGTGTGGGACTGACCAGGGTGCAACTGCGGTACGGCGGACATCCGGGGCTCCAGCTCGGCGTTGTTTCGGGAGGCTTTCGCGCCGCTGTTCGGGCTTTGCGGCGGCCTCAAGATTCTGCAAAGCCGACTTGAGGCCCGATGGCCGAACAAAGCGTGAAAGACCGCGCATCACTGGGCTGATCGTGTATTGACAGTCCCGAAAAAAAAGCTGCGGTCACGGCCTCAAGTCGCGTTCGCGGACCGCCGATACCCAACCCAACGGGTGGTCGACAAGACCCCCGCGGTCCGGTTAGCCGGCCGATGGACGAAGGCCTCTCCCCCTGGAAGGCACTGCGATCCAGAAGCGACTAGCGCGGGCGTGTCGGACACCTTCACCGGTGTCCGGCGTGCAACGGTGGTGTTGTCGCCTAGATGCAAATCGACGCGGCCCCACCACCCGAGTGACGCCGGCGCTTCCGCCGGGATTTATGGAAACTGAAAGGAAACCATCGTGCCCCAAACCATCAACACCAACATGGCTTCGCTGAATGCTCAGCGCAACATGAGCACCTCGCAAAGCTCGCTGGCCACGTCCATGCAGCGCCTGTCCTCGGGTCTGCGGGTCAACTCGGCCAAGGACGACGCCGCCGGCCTGGCGATTGCCGAACGCATGAATGCCCAGGTGCGCGGCATGAACGTGGCCGTGCGCAATGCCAACGACGGCATCTCGATGGCGCAGACCGCTGAAGGCGCGCTGGGCAAGGTCACCGACTCGCTGCAGCGCATGCGTGAACTGGCGGTGCAGGCCGCCAACGCCACGGTCAGCGGCAGCGACAAGGACTCGCTGGACAAGGAGTTCGGCGAGCTGGCCAAGGAAATCCAGCGCGTGCTGGGCGCCACCAACTTCAACGGCAAGTACGTGCTGGCCGGCGATGCCGGTGCCCAGACCTTCCAGGTCGGCGCCAACACCGCCAACGAAGACACCATCGACATCCAGACCACCAACATGACCACCGACGCCACCATCACCACGGTGGCCGGCACGGACTACACGGGCTCGGGCCGCGCGGTGATCGACAACACGGTCACGGCCGACCAGATCCAGACCGTGGTCGACGACATCGACGTGGCGCTGGACACGGTCAACAGCGAGCGCGCCACGCTGGGTGCTTCGCAGAACCGCTTCGACTCGGTGGTCTCGAACCTGCAGATCTCGATCGAGAACCAGAGCGCCGCCCGCGGTCGCATCATGGACACCGACTTCGCCTCGGAAACGGCCAACATGAGCCGCGCCCAGATCCTGCAGCAGGCCGGCAATGCGATGGTGGCCCAGGCCAACCAGCTGCCGCAGCAGGTGCTGTCGCTGCTGCGCTGAACGCAGCGCCGCCGCAGCCGGGGCGCCTGCCCCGGCCGCGACCCGGCCCGCAGACCCACGGCTTGTCGCCAGCCGACAACGACGCGCCGCCGCCCAACCAGCAGTACCGGGCCCGGCGCGTCGTTTTTTTTTCACGCCTCGCGCCCGCCATGGCTCAAGCGCGGCGGCGATCGGTCGAAAAGCGCTGCATAGGTCGTGCTGTTCGGGGTTTTGCCCGGCAGCCCAACGCAGCCCAGGAGTCGTCCGTGCCCCAGACCATCAACACCAACATCGTCTCGCTCAATGCCCAGCGCAGCCTCAGCACCACGCAGAGCGCGCTGTCCACGTCGATGCAGCGGCTGTCATCGGGCCTGCGCGTCAATTCGGCCAAGGACGACGCGGCCGGACTGGCGATCGCCGAGCGCATGAACGCCCAGGTGCGTGGCATGAGCGTGGCGATGCGCAATGCCAACGACGGCATCTCGATGGCCCAGACGGCCGAGGGCGCGCTGGGCAAGGTCAGCGAGGCCATGCAGCGCATGCGCGAGCTGGCCGTGCAGTCGGCCAATGCCACCAATTCGGACAGCGACAAGGATTCGCTGGACGCCGAGTTCGGCGAGCTGGCCAAGGAGGTGCAGCGCATCCTCGGCGGCACCAGCTTCAACAACCTCAGCGTGCTGGGGGCCGATGCCGGCACCAAGACCTTCCAGATCGGTGCCAACACCGGTGGTGAAGACACCATCGACATCGTCACCACCAACATGACCACCGACACCACGATCACCAGCGTGGCCGGCACCGACTACAACGGCTCCAGCCGCGCGGTGATCGACTCGTCGGTGTCGTCCAGCCAGATCAAGTCGGTGATCGACGACATCGACGCCGCGCTGGACACGCTGAGCACCGAGCGCGGCACGCTCGGCGCGGCGCAGAACCGCTTCGACACGGTGATCGGCAATCTGCAGGTGTCGATCGAGAACCAGACCGCGGCACGCAGCCGCATCATGGATGCGGACTATGCGGCCGAGACGGCCAATATGAGCCGCACGCAGATCCTGCAGCAGGCCGGCGTGGCCATGGTGGCCCAGGCCAACCAGATACCTCAATCGGTGCTGGCCCTGCTGCGCTGACGTCCCCCTCCGGCCGGCCTCCCGGGCCTGCCGGAAGTTTGCACCCCCACCCCCCCGCACCCGCCGGCTTCGCAGCCGGGGGGATGCGGGTGCTGGCGTTCCCGGACGCGAACAGGCCGGATTTCGGCTTGCATTTCGCCGCAATGGACGCGGGGCAGGTTTCTTAAAGTTCGACCAACGCCTGAGTTGCCGCACAGGCGCCGTCCGGAAGCCCCGGCGACGCAAATCGCCAGTGGATACCAAGCCGGTCTCGGAAGCGGCAGGTGGCTGGAAACAGCCGCAGTGAGCCGCTTTCGAAATTGCCGGCGCATCCGCCGGGTGTCGTCGAACTTGAGGAGTGCCAAATGCCCCAGACGATCAATACCAACCTCGCATCGCTGAACGCGCAGAGGAACCTGAACACATCGCAAGCTTCGCTGGCGATCTCGATGCAGCGCCTGTCGTCGGGCCTGCGCGTCAACTCCGCCAAGGACGACGCCGCGGGCATGGCGATTGCCGAGCGCATGTCGGCGCAGATCCGCGGCATGAACGCCGCGGTGCGCAATGCCAACGACGGCATCTCGCTGGCCCAGGTGGCTGAAGGCGCCATCGGCAAGGTCACCGATGCGCTGCAGCGCATGCGGGAACTGGCGGTGCAGGCGGCCAACGCCACCAACTCCGACGGCGACAAGGATTCGCTGGACCGCGAGTTCGGCGAGCTGGCCAAGGAAGTGCAGCGCGTGCTGGGTGGCACCACCTTCAACAGCGGCCGCATCCTGGCCGGTGATGCGGGCACCAAGGTGTTCCAGGTGGGCGCCAACACCACCGATTCGGACACCATCTCCATCGATACCGTCGACCTGACGGTGGCCGCGTACATCACCACCGTGGCCGGCACCGACCACACCGGCGCCGGCCGGGCGGTGATCGACAACACCGCGCCGCTGGCCAATGTGCACCAGGTCATCGACGACATCGACACCGCGCTGGACAACCTGAACAACCAGCGCGCCGTGCTCGGCGCCTCGCAGTCGCGCTTCGAGTCGGTGATCTCCAACCTGCAGGTGTCGGTGGAGAACCAGAACGCCGCCCGCGCCCGCATCATGGATGCCGACTTCGCGGCGGAAACCGCCAACATGAGCCGCGCGCAGATCCTGCAGCAGGCCGGCAATGCCATGGTCGCCCAGGCCAACCAGTTGCCCCAGCAGGTGCTGCGCCTGTTGGGCCAGTGAGCAAGCGGGCGCGCCGGCCGCCCGCGGCGTTCAAGGCACTCCGCTGCGGCCGGCCGGCCGCCTGCGCGCGCCCCACTCACCCCCCTCGACGGCCCGGCATTCCCGGGCCGTTGTGCTTGGTGGCCGCCGGTCCGGCTCAAGTCCGGGCCCGCGGCGGCCGAAGAAGCGTCTGACAGGAGTTCTCACCATGGCCACCTCGATCGGCAGCATCAGTTCCGCAGGCCTGGGCAGTGGCCTGGACGTCAGCAGCATCATCACCCAGCTGATGGCGGTGGAGTCGACGCCGCTGACCCTGCTGCAGAACCAGGCCACCGAGCTGAATGCCAAGCTGTCGAGCTTCGGCAAGCTGCAGAGCAACTTCTCGGCCATGCGCGACAAGGCCAATGCACTGATCTCGCCCACGCTGTGGACCGGCACCACCGCCGCCTCGTCGGACACCACGGTGGCCAAGGTCAGCACCAGCAGCAGCGCCAGCGTCGGCAGCTATGCGCTGGAGGTGTCGCGCCTGGCCACCAGCCAGACCGTCACCGGCAGCGCGCTGGCCAGCAGCAGCGCCACGCTGAGCGCCGGCTCGCTGACCATCGAGCTGGGTACCTGGACCGGCGGCACCGAGGCCAATGGCTGGACGGCCAGCGGCTTTGACGCCAAGGCCGGCGCCAGCGCCGTGACCATCGACATCGCCGACGGCGCCACCAGCCTGAGCGCCATCCGCGACAAGATCAATGCCGCCGGCGCCGGCGTGGTGGCCTCCATCGTCAACGACGCCTCGGGCGCGCGGCTGTCGATCCGCTCCAAGGACACCGGCGCCGAAAACGCCTTCCGCATCAGCGCCACCGAGGCGGTGGACGATGGCGACGCCGCCACCGGCCTGTCGGCCCTGGCCTACGACCCGCTGGCCGGCAGCGCGGCGATGACGCGCACCACCCGTGCCGTGAATGCCGAGGCCACCATCAACGGCATCGCCGTCAGCTCGTCCAGCAATACGCTGAACAACGTCATCGACGGCCTGACGGTGACGCTGCAGAAGACCACCGCGGCCAATACGCCGATCCAGATCGACGTCACCGCCGACACCACGGCGATGAAGACCGCCATCACCGACTTCGTCAGCGCCTTCAACACGGTGGCCAGCTACATCCGCACCCAGACCGCCTACAACGCCGACAGCAAGACCGGCGGCGACCTGCAGGGCGACCAGGGCACGCTGGCGATCCAGAACCAGCTGCGCGCGGTGCTCAACCAGGGCAGCACGGCCTCGTCCACCTACAGCCGGCTCAGCGACATCGGCATCTCGATGAAGTCCGACGGCACGCTGGAGGTCAGCACCACCAAGCTCGACAACGCCCTGTCCGGCGACCTGGGTGAGCTGAAGAAGCTGTTCTCGGCCGACGGCAGCGACAGCGAGAGCTCGGGCTTTGTGCGCCGCTTCAAGCGCCTGGCCGATGCCGCGCTGGGCGCCGAGGGCACCTTCGAGACGCGCACCACCAGCATGAAGACCAGCGTCACGCGCAATACCAAGTCGCAGGAGGCGATGGAGCTGCGGCTGGAGCAGACCGAGGCCCGGCTGCGCAAGCAGTACTCGGCGCTGGACACGACCATGAGCAAGCTCAATGCGCTGGGCAACTATGTGACGCAGCAGGTCAACAACTGGAACAGCAGCAGCTGAAGCCGGCCACGCCCGCCATCGACGGCCACCGCAAGGTGGCCGTTTGCGTCAGCGGCGCGGCAAAACAACGGTGGAAAAGCGTCACAGCCGCTCACCAGAGGCGTCTCAAGTCGGGGCGCGGCGGGTCCGATAAACACAGCAACAGCAACGCACAAGCCACGGCCTCCACACCATGTACAGCGCACCGTCCGCAGTCGCCACGCCCCGCATCCGGCACCTCGCCGGCGCCTACCACCAGGTGGGCATGCAGACCGCGGTGTGCACGGCCAGCCCGCACCAGCTGGTGGCCATGCTGTTCGACGGCTTCGTCGTCGCCGTCAACCGGGCCCGCGGCGCGATGCGCTCGGGCGACCTGACGGTCAAGGGCGAATCCATCGGACACGCGGTGCGCATCATCGACGAGGGCCTGAAGTCGGCGCTCAACCTGAACGCCGGCGGCAAGCTGGCCAGCGACCTGGGCGAGCTGTATGCCTATGTCTGCCTGCGCCTGACGCAGGCCAATTTCCGCAACGACGAAGCCGCCCTCGAGGAATGCCTGGGGCTGATCCAGCCGCTGCGCGATGCCTGGACCGCGATCGCCAACCAGGTCGAGCCGCCGGCCCGTGGCTGAACCGCAGTGCCCACAGAACCAGCAGTACAGGCAAGGGTGGACCCCATGAACAGCAGTCTTCTGACCTTCTACGAAGCCATCGAGCGCGCCAGTGCCGACATGCTCGAAGCCGCGCGCGCCGGCAACTGGGACCATGTGATCAAGCTCGAAGGCGCCTGCGTGCTGCTGATCAGCCAGCTGAAGAATGCCGCCCGCGGCAACTCGCTGTCGGCCGAGGAGAGCCAGCTCAAGTCGCGCATCATGAAGCGCGTGCTGGTCAACGACGCCGAGATCCGCCACCTGGCCGAGCCCTGGCTGGAAGACATCGACGACCTGATGCACGGCCGTCCCAAGACCTTGCACTGAGCCCCGGCCCTCCGCCACCGGCCCCTGCGATGCCGCCGCCCCCCGATTTCCTCGACACCCGCCCGGCCGACATCGGCCTGGCCGATGCTGCCGACCCCTTCTCCAGCTTCCGCATCGACGATGCGCGCCAGGTGCTGCTGCTGCTGCGCGACGTGCGCGACGCCGGCGTGCCGGTGGCGCTGTCGGCGCCCTCGGGCGCGGCCCTCAGCGCCACCGTCTGGTCGCTGGACGGCGAACGCCGCCAGCTGTCGCTGGACATCGAGCCCGGCGATCCGTCGCTGCAGGCCCTGGTCGACGGCAACGAGGCCACCGGCGTGGCCTACCTCGAATCGGTGAAGCTGCAGTTCGACCTGGACGGCCTGGTGCTGGTGCGCAGCGCCCAGGCCACGGCGCTGCAGGCGCGGCTGCCGCGGCGGCTGTGGCGCTTCCAGCGCCGCGGCGCCTACCGCGTGCGGCCCATCGACGCGCGCATGCCCTCGGCCCAGCTGCGCCACCCGGCCATCCCCGACATGCTGCTGACGCTGCGCATCCTCGACGTCAGCATCGGCGGCTGCGCCCTGCTGCTGCCGCCCGAGGTGCCGCCGCTGCCGGTGGGCGCCACGCTGCACGGCGTGACGCTGACGCTGGACAGCTTCACCCGCTTCGAGGCCACGCTGCGCCTGCAGCATGCGACCTCGCTGCTGGGCGACAACGCCGGCCTGCGCCTGGGCTGCGAGCTGCTGCGCATGCCGGCCGAGCACGAGCGCCTGCTGCAGCGCTTCATCGACCACACGCAACGCCGGCGGCGCCTGCTGTCGCTGGAGTGATCGCCGTGCGGCCGGCCTTCCGACGCCGCGCCGGGCTGACGCTGATCGAGCTGATGATCGCGCTGGCCGTCCTGGCCCTGCTGGTCGCGGCCAGTGTGCCGGGCTTCCAGTCCATCGTCGGCCGCCACCGGCTGCAGGCCGCGGCCCAGCACCTGCGCGCCGACCTGGCGCTGGCCCGCCAGCTGGCCATGGACCGCGCCACCGACGTGCACCTGAGCTTCCACCCCGGTCCGCAGTGGTGTTATGTGCTGAGCCTGGGCGGGCCGGCGGACTGCCACTCCAGCGTGGCGCCCGGCCTGGTGATCAAGCGCGTGCGCGCGGAGCAGTTTCCGCTGGTGCGCCTGGACGAAGCCCAGGCCATGGTGCTGGCCGCGCGCAGCGGCACCAGCAATGCCGGCCCGCGCGAGGCCCATTTCGCCACGCCGCGCGGCGAGCGCCTGACTGTGCGCCTGGGCATCCCCGGCCGCGCCAGCGTGTGCAGCGAGACCGGCGCGCTGGGCCAGTCCAACGCCTGTCCGGCGCGCCGGCACGAGGAGCCCTGACGCCGGCAGCGGCCTTCGCCGCAGCGGGTCAGGCCCGTCAGACCTGCATGTTCATCACTTCCGTGTAGGCCTGCACCAGCCGGTTGCGCACCGACAGCGCGGCCTGGAAGCCCAGCTGCGACTTGTTCATCGCGATCATGGTCTGCTCCAGGCTGACCTCGCGGTTGCCCAGCGAGAACTCCTTCTGCAGCCCGGTCGACTCGTTCTGCGCATCGCTGACCTGGCGCAGCGCCTGGGCGATGGCCACCTGGAAGCTGCCACCCTCGGCCGCCGCCGTCTCGGCCGGCCGCTGAATGGGCTGGCCATCCGGACGCAGGCCGGCGCGGGCGACGGCCTGGTGGAAATCGAAGGGCTTGAGCTCGAGCTTCATGGTGGCGGCCGGTGCGGGCGGTGGATGGAGTTCCGCTTGTGCACCGTGAACGCACTGTAGGCGCGCGGCCTCGGCAGGGATGGCGCGAACTGAAGCCCGAATTGCGGGCTGTTTGCGCCTTGATCCCGGGGATCGGCCCACCACAATGCCCTGGCATCGGGGCCTGGTTTGTTCCATGCCCGGCCCTCTCGATACCGACCGCACACGCTCCCCATGGAAGCCTCCGTCACACCGCTGACCCCCGCCAATGCCGCCGCCGAGCTGGCTGCGCGCCAGGACGCCCCGCCGCCGTCGCCGCTGCAGCGCATCCTGGCCCTGCCGCCGCGCAAACGCTGGATGCTGATCGGCGGCGTGGCCGGCCTGCTGCTGGTGCTGGTGGCCATGCTCACCCTCAACCGCAAGCCCGACCAGGTGGCGCTGTACGAAGGCCAGCGCATGTCGCAGGAGGACAAGGGCGCGGTGCTGGCCAAGCTGCGCCAGATGAACGTGCCGTTCACGGTGGACAACGGCGCCATCCTGGTGCCGGCCGCCCAGGCCGACAGCCTGCGCATGGACCTGGCCACGCAGGGCGTGGTCAAGGGCAAGGTCGGCATGGAGCTGCTGGACAAGCAGCAGTTCGGCCAGTCGGCGAACCAGGAGCGCGCGCAGATGATCCGCGCCCTCAGCGGCCGGCTGGAGAAGATGATCGAGCAGCTCTCCGGCGTCGAGTCGGCCGAGGTGCAGGTGGCGCTGGCGTCGAAGAACGGCTTCTACCGCGAGCAGGACAAGAACACCGCCGCGGTGATCGTGCGCATGCAGCATGGCCACTCGCTGGACCGCAGCCAGATCGCCGGCATCACCAGCATCGTGGCCGGCGCCGTGCCGGGCCTGGACACCAAGGACGTGAGCATCGTCGACCGCGACGGCTCGCTGCTGTCGCGCAGCGCCGATGGCGACCGGCAAGACCTGACCAAGCAGCAGCGCGAGCACCAGCGCCTGATCGAGAAGACCCTGCTGGACCGCGTCAACGAGATCCTCGAGCCGGCCCTCGGCAAGGAGAACCTGCGCGCCACCGTCACCGCCGAGCTGGACTTCAACCAGGTGGAGTCGACCAGCCAGGCGCACCGGCCGAACCAGACTCCGGACGCCGCCGCGGTCAAGCTGCAGATCAACCGCGAGCGCCTGACCAATGGCCAGGCCCTGCCCAGCGGCGTGCCCGGCGCGGCCAGCAACGAGCCAGGCAAGGCCCCGGCCGCGCCGATGAGCGGCGCCTCGGCGCCGCTGCATGCGGCGCAGATGGGCGTCATCGGCGGCGGCCTCATCAAGGACAACCAGACCGAGTACGCGGTCGACCAGCAGGTGGACGTGACGCGCAAGGCCGTCGGCGGCATCCGCCGGCTCAGCGTGGGCGTGGTCGTCAACCACCGCATGGTGGCCGATGCCAAGGGCAAGCTGGCGCCGCAGCCGCTGCCGCAGGAAGAGCTGGACAAGCTCACCGCCCTGGTGCAGGAGGCGGTGGGCTTCAGCGCCGAGCGCAAGGACACGGTCAAGGTCATGAGCCTGTCCTTCCTGGAGAAGCCCAAGCCCGAGCCGCTGCCGCTGTGGCAGGAGCCCTGGGTGCTGGAGCTGGTGAAGAACTCGGCCGTGCCGGTGAGCCTGGGCATCGTCGCGCTGGCCCTGGTGTTCGGCGTCATCCGCCCGGCCCTGGCCAAGGAGAAGCCGCCCGAGCCAGAGGCCGCGGTCGACGAGGTCATCGACGACCTGGAGGCCCTGCCCTCGCCCGAGGCCATCGAAGGCGCCGGCCTGGAGCCGCACGACCCCGAGTCGCCCGAGCGGCTGCGCATCCTGGCCGATGCCCGCGTGATGGCCAAGGAAAACCCGCTGGGCGTGGCCAATGTGCTGAAGGACTGGATGAACGGCGAGCCGGCCAAGGCCTGAGCACCGCCGCATCCCACACACAAACGCTGAGCGAGGACGCACGACATGGACGACAAGGGCGTGGAAGACGCGGCCATCCTGCTGATGACGGTGGGCGAGGAAGAGGCCGCCGAGGTGTTCAAGCACCTCAGCCCCAAGGAAGTGCAGCGCCTGGGCGAGACCATCGCCAAGCTGAAGATCGTGCCGCGCGACCGCCTGGGCCAGGTGCTGGACCGCTTTGCCGACACCGCCGTGCAGTCCCAGGTGCTGGTGCCCGACACCGACGAGTACGTCAAGAGCGTGCTGCGCCGCGCGCTGGGCGAGGACAAGGCCAACCTGCTGATCGACCGCATCCTGCAGGGCAACGACATCACCGGCATCGAGGGCCTGAAGTGGATGGACCCGCAGACGGTGGCCGAGCTGCTGCGCAACGAGCATCCGCAGATCGTCGCCGCCCTGCTGGTGCACCTGGACCCCGAGCATGCCTCGTCGATCCTGAAGTGCTTCACCGAGCGCCAGCGCAACGAGGTGCTGATCCGCGTGGCCACGCTGGACGGCATCCAGCCGACCGCGCTGCGCGACCTGAACGACGTGATGAGCAATGTGATGGCCGGCGGCGAGCGCATGCGCAAGGCCTCGCTGGGCGGCGTCAAGCCGGCGGCCGAGATCATCAACCTGCTGGGCAGCGCCCACGAGACCGCGGTGCTGGACTTCGTGCGCGAAAGCGATGCCGACCTGGCGCAGAAGCTGATGGACAACATGTTCGGCTTCGACGACCTGGACAAGGTCGACGACAAGGGCATCCAGATGATCCTGAAGGAAGTGCAAAGCGAGTCGCTGGTGCTGGCGCTGAAGGGCGCCACGCCCGAGCTGCGCGAGAAGGTGTTCCGCAACATGTCCAGCCGCGCCGCCGAGACGCTGAAGGAAGACCTGGACGGCCGCGGCCCGGTGCGCGTGTCCGACGTCGAGGCCGAGCAGAAGGAAATCCTGAAGATCGTGCGCCGCCTGGTCGACGAAGGCCAGATCGTCATCGCCTCCGGCGGTGCCGACGAGTTCCTGTGAGCTGAGCCCCGGAGTCCAGCGCCATGGGAGCCCGCCCCTTTCTGCCGCACCAGCTGCCGCTGCAGGCCGGCGACAGCCGCGACGCCCGCGATTCTCGCGAGCGCAGCCCCTACACCCGCTTCATCCCGGCCGAGGAGCTGGGCAGCCTGTCGGTGTTCGCCCCCGGCATGCTGGGCCAGGCCTTCGATGCCGCTGTGCCGGCCGCGGCCACGGCGCCGGCCCGGCCCTGGCAGGCGCTGGACCTGGGCCTGCCGGATCTGGCGGCCACCGCAGCGGCGCCCACCGCCCCCCCGGCGGCTGCGGCGTCTCCCGCCACCGGCGCTGCGCCAGCGCATGCCCCGTCCCGCACCGAGCTGCGGGCTGAGCTGCTGGCCGAGCTGCGTGCCGAACTGCGTGCCGAACTCAGCGCCGAGCTGATGGCCGAGCTGCAGTCCAGCCAGGCCGAGAGCCAGCAGGCCGAGGTCCAGGCCGCACGCCAGTCGGGCTACCAGGACGGCTACCGCGACGGCCTGGAGGCGCTGGACAGCTTCAAGACCAGCTATGCCCAGCAGGTCACGGCCCAGGTCGGCCTGGTGCTGACCTCGCTGGACGGTGAGCTGCGCGCGCTGGAGCAGCGCATCGCCGGCAGCGTGTCCAAGGTGGCCGTGTCGCTGGCCCGCCATGTGCTGCGCCAGGAGCTGCAGCAGCGCCCCGAGACGGTGGTGCGCGTGGCCCAGGAGGCGGTGGCGGCCCTGCTGGTCGACGCACGCCAGCTGACGATCCGCGTGCATCCCGACGACCAGGCCCTGGTGGCCCAGGGCTGTGCCGACCTGCTGGCCGCCCGCGGCGGCCATGTGCTGGCCGATCCCTCGCTGGCCCGCGGCGGCTGCCGCGTCGACACCGATGCCGGCGGCGTCGATGCCACCGTGGCCACGCGCTGGGCCGCGGCCCTGCGCACACTGGGCGACGACACGCCCTGGCAGCCGCGCGGGGAGCGCCAGGCATGACGCCCGAGATCGACCTGGTGCCCGACCTGCCGGTGGAACCGGCGGCGGCAAGCACCGAACCCGCCGAACCGGCTGCTGCGGCAGCGCCGGCCGCACCGGCCGCACCGGCCACACCCACCGTATCGGCGCGCACCGAGCGCTGGCAGCACTGGCTGCGCGACCTGGAGATGAGCGCGACGCTGCCGGTGCCGCTGCCGGCCCATGGCACCCTGGTGCGTGTCACCGGCCTGGTGCTGGAGGCCGCCGGCGTCAAGGTGCCGGTGGGCGCGGTGTGCGAGGTCGGCGAGGCCGAGGGCGGCCAGGCGCCGATGCTGGCCGAGGTGGTGGGCTTCAACGGCGACCGCGCCTTTCTGATGCCCACCGGCGAGCTGCATGGCCTGGCCAGCGGCGCGCCGGTGCGGCCGCGGCCCATTCCCCAGGTGGCACCGCAGCTGGGCCGCGACCATGCGCTGTGGCGCCGCAGCGAGGACCGTGGCCTGCACCTGCCGATGGGCGACGGCCTGCTCGGCCGCGTGCTCGACGCCCATGGCCAGCCGATGGACCGCGGCGGCCCGCTGAACCATGTGCGCACCGAGCCGCTGCAGCGCCGCCCCATCAATGCCATGGACCGCGACCCGGTGCGCCAGCCGCTGGATACCGGCGTGCGCGCCATCAACTGCATGCTCACCGTCGGCCGCGGCCAGCGCATCGGCCTGTTTGCCGGCACCGGCGTGGGCAAGTCGGTGCTGCTGGGCATGATGGCCCGCTACACCGCGGCCGACGTCATCGTCGTCGGCCTGATCGGCGAGCGCGGCCGCGAGGTCAAGGAGTTCATCGAGGACATCCTCGGCGAAGAAGGCCTGAAGCGCAGCGTGGTGGTGGCCGCGCCCGCCGATGCACCGCCGCTGGTGCGCATGCAGGGCGCGAGCTATGCCACGGCGATTGCCGAGCACTTCCGCGACCAGGGCCGCCATGTGCTGCTGCTGATGGACAGCCTGACGCGTTATGCGATGGCCCAGCGCGAGATCGCGCTGGCCATCGGCGAGCCGCCGGCCACCAAGGGCTATCCGCCCAGCTGCTTTGCCAAGCTGCCGCAACTGGTGGAGCGCTCGGGCAACGGCCTGCACGGCGTGGGCTCGATCACCGCCTTCTACACCGTGCTCAGCGAGGGCGACGACCAGCAGGACCCGATCGCCGATGCCGCGCGCGGCATCCTCGACGGCCACATCGTGCTCAGCCGCGACCTGGCCGAGGCCGGCCACTATCCGGCCATCGACGTGGAAAAGTCCATCAGCCGGGTGATGACCAGCGTGGCCCCGCGCGATCAGCTCGATGCCGCACGCCGCACCCGCGGCCTGCTGGCCCGCCTGACCAAGGCCCGCGACCTGATCCAGCTGGGCGCCTACCAGCCCGGCCACGATGCCGAGCTGGACCTGGCCGTGCAGCTGCAGCCGCAGCTGATGGCCCTGCTGCAGCAGGACATGCACGACCGCGCGCCTCTGGACATGTGCCGCGCCCAGCTGCTGCGCCTGCTGGCCAAGCACTGATCCCCCTTCCCCCTGAACCATGGACCGCATCGCCATGCTCCAGACCCTGCTGCAACGCGCCGAGGACGAGCGCGACGCCGCCATCGCCATCGTGCGCCAGGCCGAAGGCCAGCTGCGTGCCGCCGAAGCCCAGGCGCGCCAGCTCAACGACTACCGCAGCGACTTCGACAGCCGCTGGACCCAGCGCTTCCAGAGCAGCGGCCAGGGCACGCGCTCGCTGCTGCAATGCCACCAGAGCTTCGGCCTGCGCCTGGGCGAGGCCATCTCGCAGCAGCAGGGCCAGACCCAGCAGGTGGCGCAGCGCGTGCAGCGCGCCAAGGCTGCCCTGCTGCAGCGCGAGCAGCGCGTGGCCGCGGTGCGCAAGCTGATCGAGCGCCGCGAGGCCGAGCAGCTGCGCAGCAGCGAACGCCGCGCCCAGCGCAACGAAGACGAGATGGCCCAGCGCCAGCACCAGCGCCGCCAGGCCCTGGCCGGCTGAGCCGCCCGCAAACCGAACCCGAACCGCAGCCCACGCATGGTCTCCAGCCTCGCCGCCATCGCCAGCCTTTCCCCCGAAACCTCCTCCGCGGGCGGCAGCGCACGCGCCGGGGCCGGTGACGGCGGCCCGCCCTTCGCGGCGGTGCTGGGCCAGGCGCAGAGCCAGGGCCAGCCTGCCGGTGGGTCCACCTCCCAGGCCTTGCAGGGCAGCCAGGTGCGGCCGCCGCGCCAGCGCGCCGACGATGCCGCCGCCAGCGCCGCACCCAGTGGCCAGCCGCCGGCCGGCGGCGAGACGCCCCAGCCCGCGCCGGCGGCCGACGCGGCCGCGGCCAGCGCGGGCGCTGCTCCTTCAGCCGCCCCGGCGAGCGCCGCCACCGACGGCGCCGCCGCATCCACCGGACTGCCGACCGCCACGCTCGGCGAGCCCCGCCCCGGCCGCCGCCCGGCCCTGGCCGGCGATGCCGCGGCCACGACCCGGCCCGCCGGGGAAAGCCAGGCCGGCCCAGGCACCAACACCACCACCAGCGCCGCCACCAGCACCACCGAGCTGCTGCGGGCCCGGGCCCAGGCCGCCCGCCGCAGCGCCGATGCCGCCACGCCGCCGGTCGAAGCGCAGCGGCCGGCCCCGGCGGAGCTGCCGGACACCGGCACGCCGGCCACCGAGAGCGCCTCGGCCACCCCGCCCCAGCCCGGCGCCGCCGAGCTGGCACAACAGGCTGCGGCCCTGCCGCTGCCGGTCGCCATCCTGGCTCCGGCCCCTGCCGAGGCCGCACCCCGGCCGGCCGAGCCGGCCGTCCCGGCCCAAGCGGCCACGGCGACCCTGCCAGCGACCACAGCGGCGCCGGAAGCCGGCCGCGAGGCCGCGACCGTCCAGGCGGCCCAGACGATCCAAGGCGTCCAGACCGCCCAGGCTGCCCGGGCTGCCCAGGTGGCCCAAGCCCCTCAGACGGCCCAGGCCGCCCCGACGGCACAGCCAGCCCAGCCCTCCCGGAGCAGCGCCACCACATCCGCCGCACCCGCCACCGCCCGCGAGGCCCGCGAGGCCCGGACCGGCGACACGGCCCAGGCCAGCGGCCGCGGCGAGCGTCGCGGCCGCAGCGAAGCCGTCGCTCCCGCCGACGAGGCAGCGGCCGCGGCCTCGACCGCCCCGGCCGCCACCGGCACGGCGGTCCCCGTCACCGCCGCCCCGGCCGCGACCACATCCCCGGCCGGCGCAACCGCCCTGCCCGCCGCCGCCGCCAGCCCCGGCGCCACCCAGCCGCTGCTGACGGCCACTGCCGCGATGTCCGCGGTGCTGGGCGTGGCCCAGCGGCCGGCCGTGACCACCCCCAGCGCAGGCGGCGCCATCACCGCAGCGACCGAGGCACGCAGCCCGCTGCGCGCGGCCTCGGCCGGGCCGGTCGACGCCGCGCCGGCCGACGCCACGTCGCGTGGCAGCGCCGGCCTGGCCGGCGACTTTGCCAGCCGACTGGCCGGCGAACGCGGCGAAAGCGCGACCGGAGCCAGCGCCAGCACCTCCACCAGCGCCGCCACCGCCCAGGCCGCCACGCCGTCCAGCCCGGCGCCGGTCGACGCCAGCAGCCTGCTGGCCGCGCTGCAGGCGCCCGCGCCGGCCAGCGGCCCGGCCACGCCGTCCGGACCGTCGGCACGCGCCCTGGTCGAGGCGCAGATCCCGGTGCCGCTGGATTCGCCGGCCTTTGCGCCGGCGCTCGGCGCCCAGGTCACGCTGCTGGCCCGCGACGGCGTGCAGGAAGCCCGGCTGCAACTGCATCCGGCCGAGATGGGCCCGATCACCGTGGCCATCACCGTGGATGGCAGTGCTGCGCGGGTGGACTTCCAGGCCGAGCTGGCGCCCACGCGCCAGGCCCTGGAAGCCTCGCTGCCGGCCCTGGCCGGTGCCCTGCAGGAAGCCGGCCTGACGCTGGCCGGCGGCGGCGTGTTCCAGCAGTCGCCGGGCCGGCAGCAGCACGAGCCGGCCGAGGCCGGCGGCCGCACCGGGCGCGGCGGCCGCGCCGCCGATGACGGCGACGGCCTGGCGCCGCTGAGCGCCCCGCTGCGCCAGCCGCGCGGCCTGGTCGACCTGGTCGCCTGAAGCCCGTCCCGGGCCGGCCCCGGAGCGGGCCTGACCCTGCCTGCAGGCCCGCCACGCGGGCCTGGGCGCGAGACAGCCGGTGTTCCGCCGGCTTTTTCTCCTCAATGTCGGCGCCTGGCGTCCGAATAATGGATCGAGAAGCCTGACCGGGTGGCGAGCCCCCTGGTCAGCTGCCTGCCGACCCTGGAGAACGCATGTCCGCCGCCACCGCCGAAGCCGCTCCCGCCCCCGCTGCGGGAGGCAAGAAGAAGCTGATCATCATCATCGCCGTCGTGCTGCTGCTGGTGCTGATCGGCGGCGGCGCCGCCTTCTTCCTGCTGAAGAAGAAGCATGCCGACGGCGAGGAAGGCGAGGACGGCGGCCATGCCGAGGCCAAGTCCAAGCCCAAGGCCGAGGCCGTGCATGCGCCGGCGCCCAAGCTGCGCGATCCGAAAAACCCGCCGGTGTTCGTGCCGCTGGACCCGTTCACCGTCAACCTGGCCGACCGCGAGAGCGACCGCTATGCCCAGGTGGGCGTGACGCTGGAGATCGACGACGCCAAGTTCGGCGACCAGATGAAGCAGTACATGCCGGCCATCCGCAGCAACATCCTGATCGTGCTGTCGGCCAAGACCGCCGAGCAGCTGCTCAGCCGCGAAGGCAAGGACAAGCTGGCGCGGCAGATCCTGCTGGCCTCGGTGCAGCCGCTGGGCTATCCGGTGGACTTTGAAGAAGACGAGGACGAAGCCGCCGACGGCGAGGCGCCGAAGAAGAAAAAGAAGAAGAAGCCGGTGATGCAGAGCTTCCCGGTGCTGGCGGTGCACTTCTCGACCTTCGTCGTGCAGTGACGGCCAGCCCGTCGCAGCGCCCCAGCCACCCCGTCGTCCACCGCACCAAACCGCCAGACCCGGCATGAACCAGCAGATCCTGTCCCAGGACGAGGTCGATGCGCTGTTGCAGGGCATCACCGGCGAGAGCCAGAAGCTCGACGCGCCCAAGGAAGAAAAGTCCGAGGGCATCCGCGACTACGACCCGGCCAGCCAGGAACGCATCGTGCGTGGGCGCATGCCCACCATGGAGGTGGTGGCCGAGCGCTTTGCGCGCAACATCCGCCTGGGCCTGTTCAAGCTGATGCGGCGCAGCCCCGAGGTCTCGATCAGCGGCATCAAGGTCACCAAGTACTCGGCCTTTCTGCGCGAGATCGTGGTGCCGACCAATTTCAACATCGTGCAGGTCAAGCCGCTGCGCGGCCATGGCCTGGTGATCTGCGACCCGTCGCTGGTGTTTGCGGTGATCGACGCGCTGTACGGCGGCGTCGGCAAGTTCCACACCCGCATCGAAGGCCGCGACTTCTCGCCCACCGAGCAGCGCGTGATCCGCCGCCTGGTCGACTGCATCGGCGAAGAGTTTGCCAAGAGCTGGCGCGGCATCTACCCGGTGGAGCTGGAATACCAGCGCTCGGAGATGCAGCCGCAGTTTGCGGCCATTGCCACCGCCAGCGAGATCGTCGTCACCAGCTCCTATACGCTGGAGATCGGCGAGGCCGTGGGCACGGTGCACATCTGCATCCCCTATGCCACGCTGGAGCCGATCCGCGACGTGCTCTACAGCACCATCCAGAGCGATGTGGCCGATCCCGACAAGCGCTGGGTGAAGATGCTGCGCCACGAGATCCAGGCCGCCGAGGTGGACCTGTGCGTGGAGCTGGCCAATGCCGACGCCACGATCGCCCAGCTGCTGAGCTTCAAGCCGGGCGACTTCATCGAGCTGGACCTGCTGTCCAAGATCAAGGCCAAGATCGACAGCGTGCCGGTGTTCGACTGCCTGTACGGCACCACCAATGGGCGCTACGCCGTCAAGATCGACAAGCTGCTGAGCGTGGACGACCGCAGCTGGCTGGGGGGTTTCAATGAGTGACGACAACATGGCCGGCATGTCCGAAGAAGACCGCATGGCCGCCGAATGGGCGGCCGCGCTGGAAGAGGCCAAGCCCGCCGAGACCGCGGTGGCCGAGACTGTCAGCGCACCGGCATTTGCCAACTTCGGCAGCCCCGCCGCGCCGGCCATGCCGGGCCAGGCCGCAGGCGCCGCGGGCAACGACCTGAACATGATCCTGGACATCCCGGTCCAGCTGACCGTGGAGCTGGGCCGCACGCGCATCCCGATCAAGAACATCCTGCAGCTGGCCCAGGGCTCGGTGGTCGAGCTGGACACGCTGGCCGGCGAGCCGATGGACGTGCTGGTCAACGGTTATCTGATCGCCCAGGGCGAGGTGGTGGTGGTCAACGAGAAGTTCGGCATCCGCCTGACCGACATCGTCACGCCCAGCGAGCGCATGCGCCGGCTGAGCCGCTTCTGAGCGGCTTCTGAGCGGCCCCGCCACGCCCCAGGTGATGCCGGCCTCGACGCCGTCACGCCCGACAAACTCACGAGGATCTGCACCCCATGAACTCCCTCTTCGGGTCCATAGCCGCCTTCGTCGCGGTGCTGGCCCTGATCCCGCTGGCGCTGTGGCTGCTCAAGCGCAGCCCGATGGGCTCGGCCCTGGGCGGGGTGGCCGGCGGCACCGGCGGCGCCGGCGCAATGCGCCTGATCTCGGCCCTGGCGCTGGCGCCCAACCAGCGCCTGGTGACGGTGGAAGTGGGCAGCGGCGACGAGCGGCGCTGGCTGGTGCTGGGCGTCACGCCGGCCGGCATCCACACCTTGCACACGCTGACGCCGCAGCACGATGCCACGCCGGCCGCCGCGCCGGCCACGCCGTTTGCCCAGTCCCTGTCGCAGGTGCTGGGCCGCTTTCAGCAGGGCAAGCCGGGGAGCGGTGATGGGCGCTGATGCACGGTGTGTTTTCTGGCGCCGCCTGCGCCGCGCCGCCCGCATCCTGGGCTTGTCGGTGTTATCGGCCGCGCCTGTAGCGGCTTTAGCGCAATCGTCGGCGCCCGGCCTGCCGCTGATGGTGGGCTCGGCCGGTGGCACCAGCTACTCGGTGCCGGTGCAGACCCTGCTGTTTTTCACCGCCCTGGGCTTTTTGCCGGCGGTGCTGCTGATGATGACCGGCTTCACCCGCATCGTCATCGTGCTGTCGCTGCTGCGCCAGGCACTCGGCACGCCGGCCGCGCCGCCCAACCAGGTGATCCTGGGCCTGAGCCTGTTCCTCACCTTCTTCGTCATGGCGCCGACGCTGGACCGCGTCTACAACGAGGCCTGGGCGCCCTACTCGGCGCAGCAGATCGACTTTCCCGAGGCCCTGCAGCGTGGCGCCAAGCCGATGCGCGAGTTCATGCTCAAGCAGACGCGGCAGAGCGACATGCAGCTGTTTCGCAAGATGGCCAAGGTCGACGCCCAGGTCAAGCCCGAGGACATGCCGTTCAGCGTGCTGGTGCCGGCCTTTGTGGCCAGCGAGCTGAAAAGCGCCTTCCAGATCGGCTTTCTGATCTTCATCCCGTTCCTGATCATCGACATGATCGTGGCCAGCGTGCTGATGAGCCTGGGCATGATGATGCTGAGCCCGGTGCTGGTGGCCCTGCCCTTCAAGCTGATGCTGTTTGTGCTGGCCGACGGCTGGAACCTCTTGCTCGGCTCTCTTGCGGCCAGCTTCGCGACCTGACTTTCAAAGACAACCCACCATGGATTCGCAACAAGCCTTCCACCTGGGCCAGCAAGGCCTGTACATGCTGCTGCTGGTGTCGGCGCCGCTGCTGCTCACCGTGCTGCTGGTCGGCCTGGTGGTCAGCGTGTTCCAGGCCGCCACCCAGATCAACGAGCAGACGCTGAGCTTTGTGCCCAAGGTGGTGGCCGCGGTGGCCGTGCTGGCCATTGCCGGGCCCTGGATGCTGACCATGCTGGTCGAGTACATCCAGCGCACCCTGCTGGCCATTCCGTCATCCATCGGCTGAGATGATCAGCTTCACCGAGCAGCAGCTGCTGGCCTGGCTGACGCCGCTGCTGTGGCCGCTGCTGCGCGCGCTGGCCCTGCTGGCCACGCTGCCGGTGTTCAGCCAGCGCTCGGTGCCGGTGCGCGTCAAGGCCGGCCTGGCGCTGTTCATCGCCATCGCCGCCCAGCCCTCGCTGCCGGCCATGCCGGTGATCGCGCTGGACTCGCCCACCGCCTTCCTGGTCGTGGCCCAGCAGGTGCTGGTGGGTCTGGCCATGGGCTTCTCGGTGCGCGTGGTGTTTGCCGGCGTCGAGCTGGCCGGCGAGCTGATCGGCCTGCAGATGGGCCTGAACTTCGCCGGCTTCTTCGACCCGGTGACGGCCTCGCAGGGCACGGCCAGCGCCCGCTTCCTGGGCACCATCGTGTCCTTTCTGTTCGTGCTGATCGGCGGCCACCTGGCGATGATCGGCGCCCTGGTCAAGAGCTTCGAGGTGTTTGCCGTCGGCGACGAGCCCTTCGCCCTGCTGCGCCAGCTGCAGCCCCAGCAATGGGGCGCCGAGCTGTTTGCGCTGGGCCTGTGGATCGCCTTGCCGCTGGTGGGCATGCTGCTGTTCGTGAACCTGGTGCTGGGCGTGATCTCGCGCGTGGCGCCGCAGCTGTCGATCTTTTCCATCGGCTTTCCGATCACGCTGTCGGTGGGCCTGGCCGGCATGCTGCTGACCTTGCCGATGCTGGAGCGGCCGTTCATGATGGCCTTCGAGCGCATGCTGGCGCCGTTCCAGTAGGCCTTGTCGATCCCCCCCTGCCCGCCCCAAGCCATGTCCCATGTCGACCTGTTTTTCGAGCCGCCGCTGAGCCTGCCGGCCATGCCCGAGGTGGCGCGGCGCCTGCTGTCCAGCCTGGGCCGCGAGGACTTGTCGCTGGACGAGTTGGCCGAGATCATCGCCAGCGACGCCGCGCTGGCCGCGCGCCTGCTGCGCCTGGCCAACAGCGCCCGCCATGCCGGTGGCCAACGTGTGCTGCGATTGCAGGATGCGGCCCAGCGCATCGGCCTGGGCCCGCTGCGCGGCCTGGCCCTGGGCGCCAGCCTGGCCGATGCGTTTCCGCAGCCGCCGGGCTTTGACCGGCTGCGCTTCTGGCGCCAGAACCTGGCCACGGCCGGCCAGGCGCGCTGGCTGGCGCAGCGCCTGGGCCTGGACAGCGATCTGGCCGACACCGGCGGCCTGCTGCTGCGCAGCGGCCAGCTGCTGATGCTGGTGCGCGAACCGGGCCTGCTGGCGCTGATCGAGGCCTTGTCGGGCGAGCCCGACAGCGTGTTCGAGCTGGAACGCCTGCACCTGGGCTGCAGCCATGCCGAGGTCAGCGCCGAGCTGGCGGTGCGCTGGCGCCTGCCCACGGCCCTGGTCGATGCGCTGCACACCGCCGGCGACCCGCTGGGCGCCCTGCCCTTCAATCCGCTGGGCGGCGTGCTGCGCCTGGCCAGTGCGCTGGCCGATGCCGGCGAGGACGGCCTGGGCACCACCGCCGGCGACGGCCTGCAGCAGCTGTCCGACAGCCATGGGGCGCTGATCCGGGCCCTGGGCCTGCCCGCCGTGGCGCCGGGCCAGGGGCCGGTGCACGGTGACCTGGTCGGGCCGGCGCTGCAGCTGGCGGACTGAGCACCGACCGATGGCCGGCCCGGCGCGCCGTCAGCGCCGCCGGCCGCTCACTCGCCCACCAGCCCGTTGCGGATCGCGTACACCGTCAGCTCGGCATTGTTCTGCAGCGCCAGCTTCTCCAGCACCCGCGCGCGGTAGACGCTGACGGTCTTGGGGCTCAGTGTCAGCTCCTCGGCGATGTCGGCCAGGCGCTTGCCCGAGGCGATCATCACCAGGGTCTGCAGCTCGCGGTCGCTGAGCTTGTCGTGGGCATGCTCGGCCACCGGCGTGGTCAGGCTCTCCACCAGCATCTGGGCGATCTCGGGCGTCACGTACTTGCGGCCCTGGGCCACGGTGCGCACGGCCTGCACCAGGCCCTGCGGATCACCGCCCTTGTTGACGTAGCCAAAGGCGCCGGCGCGCAGGCAGCGGATGGCGTACTGGTCTTCCGGGTACATGCTGACCACCAGCACCTTGACCGTCGAACCCTCGTCCTTCAGCGCATGCATCACGTCCAGGCCGCTGCGGCCCGGCAGGTTGATGTCCAGCACCAGCACATCGCAGCCGCTGCCAGTGCCGCCGTTGCGCGTGCTCAGCGTGCGCAGCAGCGTGCGCAGCTCGCCATAGTCACCGGCCTCGCCCAGCACCTCGATGTCCGGCGCATCGGCCAGGGTGTCGCGGATGCCGCGTCGGATCAGCGCATGGTCGTCGCAAAGAATCACTCGGATCATGGCGTGCCCCACTCGGTGGGGTCCTCCTCGTCATCGGGGTCGAAGCCGGCCTCGCTGCCGGCACCGGGCAGCGGCACCGACAGCATCAGCACGGTGCCGCCGCCAGGCGGGCTGGAGATGTCGACCCAGCCGCCCACGGTGCCGGCCCGCTCCTGCAGGCCGCGCAGGCCGAAGCTGCGCGTCTTGGCCAGGTCGGCCCGGGTCAGGCCGCGGCCATTGTCGGCCACCTCCAGCGACAGCACGCCGCCCGACAGCGCCAGGTCGATGCCCACCTGGCTGGCCTGGGCATGCTTGGCCACATTGGTCAGCGCCTCCTGGGCAAAGCGATAGGCCACCAGGGGCACGCCGGCCGGCAGCGTGACGCCCTCGACGCCCAGGCCGCCGCCCTCGCCCGGCGCATGCACGCGGCAAACGATGGCATTGCGCTTCTCGAACTGCTGGGCCATCCAGTGCAGCGCCGGCACCAAGCCCTGCTCCAGGATGGCGGGGCGCAGATTGAGCATGATGCGCTGGCTGGCCTCCACCGCATGGGCCACCGTGTCCAGCGCCGTGGCCACGCGCTGCTGCACCTCGGGCAGATCAACATGGCGGGCGATCCAGGCCAGGTCGAACTTGATCGCCGTCAGGCTGCCGCCCACATCGTCATGGATTTCGCGGGCGATGGCCGCGCGCTCCATCTCGATGCTGGTCTGCAGGTGCTGGGCCAGCTCGCGCAGGCGCTGGCGGCTGGCGGCCAGCTCGCGGTCGGCCTGCCGCCGCGCCAGCCGCTCCTGGTGGGCCTCGATGGCATGTTCCACCGCCGGCGCCAGCCGCGCCAGGTTGTTCTTCAGCAGGTAGTCGCTGGCGCCGTTGCGCATCGCCGCCACCGCCGTGTCCTCGCCGATCTCGCCCGAGACCAGGATGAACGGCAGGTCGCGGCCGCTGTCCTTGAGGATTTGCTGGGCACGCAGGCCGGTGAAGCCGGGCAGCTTGAAGTCCGACAGCACCACATCCCAGTCGCGGCCGCGCTCGGCCAGCGCGTCGGCAAAGCCGGCCTCGGTGTCCACGCGCAGCGCGTCCAGGCGGTGGCCGGCGCGCGCCAGGTGGGCCATGGCCAGGTCGTGGTCGTCGGGCGAGTCCTCGACATGCAGCACGCGCAGCGTTCGGCGGGGGGAGACGGCAGGCATGGACGGAGTATGGCAAAGCCTGGCGCGGGGGCCTGGCGTGGGCCCGACGCGGGCCGGCCGTGGGCCCGTCGTGGGCGCGTCGTGGAATAGGCCCGCCAAGGCCAGCGTGATCGCGCTAATGTTTTGCGACCGGGCGCCGAAAAATCTCGCAGCCGCTGCCATTGCCAGTGTCCATGGACTTCCATGGCCGTCTGGATTGGACGCCGAACCTGGAGCGACGATGCCCGACGACGACCCGATCCCCACCCACCTCGCCACTGCGGAGCTGCCGCTGGAGGTGGCCGCGGATCTGCAGGACAGCCTGATGGTGGCCAGCAATGACCTGGACCGCCTGCAACGCCTGCTCAGCGACGCCACCGAGACGCTGATGGGCCATTTCTACGGCGCCTCGGCCCAGGTCACCGGCTTTGCCCGGCAGGCGGCCCAGCACCCCGAATTCGACGCCGCCGGCCTGCACGAGGCCTTGCAGCACCTGGGCGGCGCGGTCACCGCGATGCAGTTCCAGGACATGGCCTCGCAGCTGATCGCCCACACCCAGCGCCGGCTGCGCGCCTGCACCGATCGCATTGCCCGCAATGTGATGGGCGATGACGACGATGAAGGACTGGTGGTGGTCGAGGAGGCGCCGTTGCGCCCCAACCCGGTCACGCAGGACGAAATGGACGCCGGCTCGATCGAGCTGTTCTGAGCCCGCCCCCCAAACGCATTTTTGACGCTTTCCCGGAGAAGACCATGCACTCGATCCTCGCTGTCGACGATTCCGCCTCGATGCGCCAGATGGTGTCCTTCACGCTGAAGAACGCCGGTTTCAATGTCGTCGAGGCCGTCGACGGCCAGGACGCCTGGGAGAAAGCCGGCCAGCGCGACTTCAGCCTGGTGCTGACCGACCAGAACATGCCGCGCATGGATGGCATCAGCCTGACCAAGAAGCTGCGCGAGAACCCGAAGTTCAAGGGCACGCCGATCCTGATCCTGACCACCGAGTCCAGCGACCAGATGAAGCAGGCCGGCCGCGCCGCCGGTGCCACCGGCTGGCTGGTCAAGCCCTTCGATCCGGCCAAGCTGATCGAGGTCATCGGCAAGGTCATCCGCTGACCGCCCGCAGCACTTTCAGGAGCCCCAGCCATGGCTGACATGAGCAACGAAGGCGCACACCTGTCCGCCGGCATCGACCTGAGCCAGTTCTTCCAGGTCTTCTTCGAGGAGGCCGGCGAGAACCTCGAGTCGATGGAGCAGATGCTGCTCGAACTCGACGTCACCGCCGCCGACGACGAAGAACTGAACGCGATCTTCCGCTGCGCCCACTCGGTCAAGGGCGGCGCCGCCACCTTCGGCTTCTCCGACGTGGCCGAGCTGACGCACCAGATGGAAGCGCTGCTGGACAAGCTGCGCCGCCACGAGCTGGTGCCGACCTCGCAGATGGTCGACGTGCTGCTGGCCGCCGGCGACTCGCTGAAGGCCCTGCTGGCGCGCCACCAGGGCACCGGCACCGAGGTGCCCGACACCACCGAGCTGCTGTTCTCGATCCGCACGCTGTGCGACGGCGGCACGCCGGTGGCGGCCGTGGCAGCGGCGGCGCCCAGCATCGCCGCGCCGGCCGCGGCGCCGGTGGCGGCCCCGGCCGCCGCGGGCAAGACCGTGCGCACGCTGGAGCTGACGGTGGGCGAGCTGCCCGACCCCAGCCTGGCCGACAGCCTGGCCGAGCTGTTCAAGGAGATCACCGATCTGGGCACCATCGAGCCGCTGGACGCCGGCCGCTCGGCCGACGGCATGCGCCGCTTCAAGATCGTCACCACCTCCAGCGACAACGACCTGCTGGACCTGTTCACCTTCCATGTGCCGCGCGAGGCCGTGCGCCTGGCGCCGCTGGGCCTGGGCTACGGCTTCCACGACGGCGCGCCCGGCGCGCCGCCGGCCGAGGCCCCGCAGGCCGACAGCGGCTACGGCTTCTTCGACAACGCCCCCGGCGCGCCCGACGGCGCGGCCGCCCATGCACCGGTGGCCGCCAGCGGCCCGGCCGAGCACAGCATCAGCGCCACGCCGGCCGCACCGGTGGCCGCCCGCGCCGCCGCGCCGCGTGCCGAGGCCAAGCCGGCTGCCGCCGATGCGGCGACGCTGCGCGTGTCGGTGGAAAAGGTCGACCAGCTGATCAACCTGGTCGGCGAACTGGTCATCACCCAGGCCATGCTGGCGCAGAACAGCAAGGACATCGACCCCACGCTGCACCAGCAGCTGAACTCGGGCCTGGCCGATCTGGAGCGCAACACCCGCGACCTGCAGGAAGCGGTGATGTCGATCCGCATGATCCCGATGTCGATGGTCTTCAACCGCTTCCCGCGCATGCTGCGCGACCTGGCGGCCAAGCTGGGCAAGAAGGTCGAGCTGGTCACCCAGGGTGAAGCCACCGAGCTGGACAAGGGCATGGTCGAGAAGATCACCGACCCGCTGACCCACCTGGTGCGCAACAGCTGCGACCACGGCATCGAGATGCCGGCCGACCGCCTGGCCAAGGGCAAGCCCGAGACCGGCCAGATCACCCTGGTGGCCAGCCACCAGGGCGGCAGCATCGTCATCGAGGTGCGCGACGACGGCCGCGGCCTGAACCGCGACAAGCTGCTGAAGAAGGCGCGCGAGAAGGGCATCGATGCGCCCGACTCGATGAGCGACAACGAGGTCTGGAACCTGATCTTCGCGCCCGGCTTCTCCACCGCCGACGTGGTCACCGACGTGTCGGGCCGCGGCGTCGGCATGGACGTGGTCAAGAAGAACATCATGGCGCTCGGCGGCACGGTCGACATCGATTCCGCCGAGGGCTATGGCATGAGCGTCAAGGTGCGCCTGCCGCTCACCTTGGCCATCATGGACGGCATGAGCGTGGGTGTAGGCGACGAGTGCTACATCCTGCCGCTGGGCTCGGTGGTCGAGTCGTTCCAGGTGCAGGCCAACATGGTCAAGACCATCGGCACCACCGGCCGCGTGGTCGAGGTGCGTGGCGAGTACATGCCGGTGATCGACCTGGAGCGCGTGTTCGACGTGCCGCGCTTCGACTTCGAGCATGTCAGCAACATCATGGTGGTGGTCGAGAGCGAGGGCACGCGCGTGGCCCTGCTGGTCGACGAGCTGCTGGGCCAGCAGCAGGTGGTGGTGAAGAACCTGGAGGCCAACTACCGCAAGGTCGATGACGTGTCCGGCGCCACCATCATGGGCGACGGCCGCGTGGCCCTGATCCTGGACATCGGCAGCCTGGTGCGCCGCACCCGCCACTGAATCGACGCCTTGAAGGAGACAACTGCATGAATTTCCAGAACCTGCGCATCGGCGCCAAGCTGTGGCTCAGCGTCGGCCTGTTCGTCGCCGCCCTGGTGGCCCTGATCGCCTTTGCCGCCGTGCGCTCCACCCAGTCGCAGGCCGAGGCCAACAAGGTGCTGGCCGAGTCCGACGCCAAGATCCGCATGGCCACGCAATGGGCCGCGCTGACCGAAGGTGCGGTGACCCGCGCCCTGGCCTCGGCCATCAGCGCCGACCCCGAGGTCGGCAAGGCCTTCAAGGACACCAACGAAAAGGCCATCGCCCGCATCAGCGAGATCCAGAAGCAGCTCAACGAGGGCCAGCTCGGCGAGGCCGAGCGCAACCAGATGGCCAAGATCGGCGAGCTGCGCAAGTCCGTGCTGGCGCACAACGCCCGCATCGGCGAGCTGCGCAAGGAAGGCAAGATGGACGAGGCCCGTGCCGAGGCCATCGGCCCGTTCATGGGCACGGTGGCGCCGTATGTGAAGGCGCTGCAGGAGTTTGTCGAGATCCAGGAAGCCGCGGCCGAGGTCTCGCGCGCCAAGGTCGCCGCCGACCGGCGCAGCACCGTGGTCATCGCCGCCGTCACCGTGGCCGCCATCATCGCCGGCCTGCTGTTTGGCACGGTGCTGCTGGTGCGCAGCATCCGCACGCCGCTGCAGCAGGCGGTGGAGACCGCCGGCCGCATTGCCCAGGGTGACCTGAGCGCGGTGCCGACCAGCCAGCGCAGCGACGAGTTCGGCGAGCTGAACAGCGCGCTGCGCAGCATGGCCGACTCGCTGGCGCGCACCATTGCCCAGGTGCGCCAGTCCAGCGACTCGATCCGCACCGCCAGCGCCGAGATCGCCGCCGGCAATGCCGACCTGAGCCAGCGCACCGAGCAGACCGCCGGCAACCTGCAGCAGACCGCCAGCGCCATCGAGCAGCTGACCAGCACCGTGCGCCAGAGCGCCGATGCCGCGGCCCAGGCCAACCAGTTGGCCGGCTCGGCCGCCACGGTGGCCCAGCGCGGCGGCGAGGTGGTCGGCCAGGTGGTGGCGACCATGGACGAGATCAACCAGTCGTCCAAGCGCATCGCCGACATCATCGGCACCATCGACGGCATCGCCTTCCAGACCAACATCCTGGCGCTGAACGCGGCGGTGGAAGCCGCCCGTGCCGGTGAGCAGGGCCGCGGCTTCGCGGTGGTGGCCGGCGAGGTGCGCAACCTGGCCCAGCGCAGCGCCGAGGCCGCGCGCGAGATCAAGACCCTGATCGGCGCCAGCGTCGACAAGGTCGAGAGCGGCACGCGCCTGGTGCAGGACGCCGGCAGCACCATGGGCGAGATCGTCGCCAGCGTGCAGCGCGTCACCGACATCATCGGCGAGATCTCGGCCGCTGCCCGCGAGCAGAGCCAGGGCATCGGCGAGGTCAATGGCGCGGTCAACAGCCTGGACCAGATGACGCAGCAGAACGCCGCCCTGGTGGAAGAAAGCACCGCCGCCGCCGAGAGCCTGCGTGGCCAGGCCGAGCGCATGGCCGGCGTGGTCAGCAGCTTCCGCGTCGACGGCCACCACGCCACGGTCTGACGGTCGCACCGCCGCCCGCCCCCTACAGGAGTCCCGCATGAACCTCGCGATGCTCTGGATGCGCCGCTTCTCGATCCGCTTTCGCATGCAGGCCGCGATTGCCGTGGTGCTGGGCCTGTTCTCCCTGGTCGGCCTGACCGGCCTGATCGGCGGCGGCCACCTGGCCGAGCTGAACGCCGACTTCATGCAGCATTCGGTGGAAGAGGCGCGTGCGCTGTCCAATGTGCGCGCCCTGCTGGGCGACGTGCGGCGCCACGAGAAGGACGCCATCATCCAGTACGAGAACGGCGTCGAGGTGGCCAAGCACCGCGAGCTGTGGCTGAAGGCCGTGGCCGGCCTGGAGAAGCAGCTGCAAGGCCTGCTGGCCGGCCCGGAAGATGCCGACAACCTGCATGCACGCGCCGCGCTGGCCGCGATCAAGGCCTATGCCACGGCCAGCGGCTCCATCTTCGACCGCATCCAGAACGGCGACTACGACAACGCCCGCACCGCCGACCGCATGCTGGGCCGGGCCAAGGAGCAGGTGGCCATCGTCGAGAAGGCCGTCGACCAGATGGGCCGCATCATCGACGACGAGGCCCGCTCCACCCAGGCCGAGTTCCGCCAGCAGATGCTGATCACCGGCTGGGTGTTCGGCGGCGTGATGGCCCTGGTGGTGCTGGTGGTGGTGCCGCTGACGCTGCTGAACTCGCGCTCGATCACCGCTCCGGTGGACCATGCACGCAAGGTGGCCCTGGCGATTGCCGACGGCGACCTGGGCAACAGCATCCGCATCGAAGGCAGCGACGAAGCCGCCGACCTGCTGCGTGCGCTGAGCCAGATGCAGACCGCCCTGGCCACCCTGGTCGGCCAGGTGCGCGAGACCAGCAGCAGCATCCACAACGCCTCCAGCGAGGTGGCCTCGGGCAACCTCGACCTGTCGGGCCGCACCGAGCAGGCCGCCAGCGACCTGCAGCGCGCCGCCTCGTCGCTGGAGCAGATCACCGGCTCGGTGCGCCACAGCGCCGAGGCCGCGGCCCAGGCCAGCCAGCTGGCACGCACGGCCCAGGACGTGGCCCAGCGCGGCGGCGCCGCGGTGGCCGAGGTGGTGGGCACGATGGAGTCCATCCACCAGGCCAGCCAGAAGATCGCCGACATCATCGGCACCATCGACGGCATCGCCTTCCAGACCAACATCCTGGCGCTGAATGCGGCGGTGGAAGCCGCCCGTGCCGGCGAGCAGGGCCGCGGCTTTGCCGTGGTGGCCGGCGAGGTGCGCAGCCTGGCCCAGCGCTCGGCCGGTGCGGCGCGCGAGATCAAGGCGCTGATCGGCGCCAACGTCGAGCGCGTGGCCGAAGGCTCGGCCCAGGTGCAGGCCGCCGGCCGCACCATGGACGAGATCGTCGGCTCGGTGCACCGCGTCAACGAGATGATCGCCGCCGTGACCCAGGCCGCCGCCCAGCAGAGCGAGGGCATCGGCGAGGTCAACGGCGCCGTCACCGGCCTGGACCGCATGACCCAGCAGAACGCCTCGCTGGTCGAAGAGACCGCCGCCGCCGCCGAAAGCCTGACCGACCAGGCCGGAGCCCTGACCGGACTGGTCGGCCGCTTCCGCGTCGGCAGCGCCTGAGGCGCCGGTCCAAGCCGGGGCCCTCAAGTTCCGGCCGGCCGAACCGATAAAACCGATACACCCCGCCCACACCGCGAGAACACCAGCGCCATGGACATCACCACCGAAGCCACTGCGGCCCAGGCCCACCCCGACGCCGCCCGCCTGGCAGCGCAACGCGCCGTCGAGGCCGCCGGCCAGCGTGCCGCCGCCTCGCTGCGCGCGCACAACGGCGAATACCTGAGCTTCCGCCTGGGCGGCGAGGAATACGGCATCGACATCCTGCGCGTGCAGGAGATCCGCTCCTACGAGCAGCCCACGCGCATCGCCAATGCGCCGTCCTTCCTGAAGGGCGTGGTCAACCTGCGCGGCGTGATCGTGCCCATCGTCGACCTGCGGCTGAAGCTGGGCTGCGACAGCGCCGAGTACACGCCGTTCACCGTGGTCATCGTGCTCAACCTGCGCGGCCGCGTGGTCGGCGCGGTGGTCGACTCGGTGTCCGACGTGCTGGAGCTGTCCGGCGACGCCATCCGTCCGGCGCCGGCCATGGGCTCGGCGGTGGACGCCGCCTTCATCACCGGCATCGCCAGCGTCGCCGAGCGCATGCTGATCCTGATGGACATCGAGGCCCTGATGGGCAGCGCCGAGATGGGCCTGCTGGAACAGGCCGCCGGCTGACGGCCGCATCGCCCTCCCCCCACATCCGACGAGGACCCGATCATGAAACACCTGCGCAGCACCCTGGCCCTGGCCATCGCCGTCCTGGCCCTGCCGGCCCTGGCCGGCAACGCCACCAAGGACGAGGCCACGGCCATGGTCAAGAAGGGCGTGGCCTTCCTCAAGGCCAACGGCAAGGACAAGGGCCATGCCGAGATCAGCAACAAGGCCGGCCAGTTCACCGACCGCGACCTGTACCTGGTGGTCTACGGCCTGGACGGCACGGTGCGTGCGCATGGCGCCAACCAGAAGATGGTCGGCAAGAACCTGATCGAGATGAAGGACGTGGACGGCAAGGCCTTCGTCAAGGAACGCGTGGACCTGGCGCAGAGCAAGGGCACGTTCTGGCAGGACTACAAGTTCACCAACCCCGAGACCAAGAAGGTCGAGCCCAAGCAGATGTATTGCGAGAAGCTGGACGACGCCGTGGTCTGCGGCGGCGTCTACAAGTAGGCCCCTGAACCCAACGCGGCGACCGCGATGAAACTCGGCACCAAGCTGCTGCTGCCGCCGCTGCTGGCGGTGAGCACGGTGCTGGCCGTGGGCCAGATCGACTCCCTGCTGACGGCCCGCGAAGACCGCGCCCAGCAGCGCAGCCAGCAGGACCGGCTGGCCAGCTTCCGCGAGATCGCCCGCCTGCAGCAGCAGGTGGGCGCGGCCCATGCCGCCACCTACCGCACCGTGGCCCTGATCGGCTCGCTGGACGAGGCCCAGGTGCAGGCCGCGCGCAACAAGCTGAAGGCCGAGCTGGACAGCGCCCGCCAGGGCTTCCAGCGCCTGGCCGAGGCCAGCAGCGATGCCAGCACGCGCGCCGCCCTGGCCGCGCCGGTGCCGGTGATCGCGCGCTATCTGAAGGTGGCCGACGAGGCCATCGACATGGCCACGGTCGATCCCAACACCGGCGTGGCCGCGCTGCAAGGCGCCGATGCGCGCCATGCCGAGCTGTCGACGGCCCTCGGCCAGGTGGTGGCCGCGGTGCAGGCCCAGGCCGATGCCGCCGCCGCCGCCGCCCAGGCCCATGCCACGCGCCTGCAATGGCTGCTGGGTGGCCTGAGCCTGCTGGTGGCCGCCGCCGCCGTGGCCCTGACCTGGACGCTGCAGCGGCGCATGGTCAGCGACCTGGGCCGCGCCAACCGCCTGGCCCGGGCCATCGCCGATGGCGACCTGACCCAGCGCATGAGCAGCGACCGCCACGACGAGATCGGCGAGCTGCTGCAGTCGATGGCCCAGATGCAGCAGGCACTGCAGCGCATGGTGGCCCAGGTGCGCCAGACCAGCGATGCCATCGCCAATGCCTCGACCGAGATCGCCAGCGGCAACCAGGACCTGAGCCAGCGCACCGAGCAGGCCGCCGGCAACCTGCAGCAGACCGCCAGCGCCATCGAGCAGCTCACCGGCACCGTGCGCCACAGCGCCGATGCCGCGGTGCAGGCCAAGCAGCTGGCCGGCTCGGCCGCCAGCGTGGCCCAGCGTGGCGGCGAGGTGGTGGGCCAGGTGGTCAGCACCATGGACCAGATCAACCAGTCGTCGAAGAAGATCGCCGACATCATCGGCACCATCGACGGCATCGCCTTCCAGACCAACATCCTGGCGCTGAATGCGGCGGTGGAAGCCGCCCGTGCCGGCGAGCAGGGCCGCGGCTTTGCCGTGGTGGCCGGCGAGGTGCGCAGCCTGGCCCAGCGCTCGGCCGCCGCGGCGCGCGAGATCAAGAGCCTGATCGGCGCCAGCGTCGAGCGGGTGGAAAACGGCGCCCGCCTGGTGCAGGACGCCGGCAGCACCATGGGCGAGATCGTCGCCAGCGTGCAGCGTGTCACCGACATCATCGGCGAGATCTCCAGCGCCGCCACCGAGCAGAGCCAGGGCATCGCCCAGGTCAATGGCGCGGTTGGCAGCCTGGACCAGATGACGCAGCAGAACGCCGCCCTGGTGGAACAAAGCGCCGCCGCCGCCGAGAGCCTGCGCGACCAGGCCCGCAGCCTGGGCGGCCTGGTGGCCACCTTCCGCATCGACGGCCAGGCCCAGCCAACATCGGCCGTGGTGCCAGCCGTGGTGATGCCCCCGGCCGCCGCCCGGCCAGCCGCTGCCACGGCCTCGGCCGCGGTCAAGCCCCGCCCGTCCTCCCCTTCCCTGCCACCGGCCGCGCCCGCGCATTGCAGTACCGCGCGCGCCCCGGTTCCAGCGCCACAGCCGGCGCCCCATCCCCTGCCGCAACGAACGGCAGCCCCGGCCGCCACCGATGCGGACTGGGAGACCTTCTGACCCCGAATCCTGCACCATGACCTTGCGCATCAAGACCCGTCTGTGGCTTCCCACCCTGGCCATGGGGGGCATGCTGGTGGTGATGGCCACCGCGGTGTCGGTGCGCACCGAGCGCCAGATCACCGAAGCCAACCTGCAGCTGTCCAACCAGGAGCAGCTGCTGGAGCAGGCCGCCACCTGGGCCGGCCTGACCCAGGCCAATGCGGCCCGCGTCACCGCCTCGCTGCTGGCCGCCGACGACGGCGTGGCCGATGCGCTGAAGCCCGACATCGCGGCCACCACCGCACGCATCAGCGAGATCCAGAAGCAGGTCGAGTCCGCGGCCACGCGGCCCGAGGACCGCCAGCTGCTGGACAAGGTCTCGGCCACGCGCAAGGCCTACATCGCCGAGCGCAATGCCACCCAGGAGCTGCGTGGCAAGGGCCAGGCCGAAGAGGCCCAGCAGGCGCTGAAGGCCAAGGTGCTGCCGGCAGTGGCCGCCTACCTGGCCGCGCAGCAGGACTTCGTCAAGGCCCAGCATGCCCAGGCCGAGGTGGTGCGCGACAGCGTGGCCAGCTCGCGACGCGTGGCCGTCTGGGGCACGGTGTCGGTGATGGGCCTGATCGTGCTGGGCCTGGGCATCGGCACGCTGTTCCTGGTGCGCTCGATCTGCCGGCCGATGGAAGAGCTGCAGCGCATCGCCCAGCGCATCGGCGACGGCGACCTGACGCTGGAGATACGCGACCAGCGCGACGACGAGATCGGCGCGGTGCTCAAGTCGCTGGCCACCATGCGCGACAAGCTGCGCACCATCGTCGGCCAGGTGCAGCAGTCGGCCGAGTCGATCCAGACCGCCAGCACCGAGGTGGCGGTGGGCAACCAGGACCTGAGCCAGCGCACCGAGCAAACCGCCAGCAACCTGCAGCAGACGGCCAGTGCCATCGAGCAGCTGACCGGCACCGTGCGCCAGAGCGCCGAGGCCGCGGCCCAGGCCAACCAGCTGGCGGCCAGCGCCCAGGGCGTGGCCCAGCGTGGCGGCGAGGTGGTGGGCCAGGTGGTGGCCACGATGGACCAGATCAACCAGGCCTCGAAGAAGATCGCCGACATCATCGGCACCATCGACGGCATCGCCTTCCAGACCAACATCCTGGCGCTGAATGCGGCGGTGGAAGCCGCGCGTGCCGGCGAGCAGGGTCGCGGCTTCGCGGTGGTGGCCGGCGAGGTGCGCAACCTGGCCCAGCGCAGCGCCGAGGCGGCCAAGGAGATCAAGAGCCTGATCGGCGCCAGCGTCGACAAGGTGGAGTCCGGCTCGCGCCTGGTGCAGGACGCCGGCAGCACCATGGGCGAGATCGTCGCCAGCGTGCAGCGCGTCACCGACATCATCGGCGAGATCTCCTGCGCCGCCAGCGAGCAGAGCCAGGGCATTGCCCAGGTCAATGGCGCGGTGGCCAGCCTGGACCAGATGACGCAGCAGAACGCCGCCCTGGTGGAAGAAAGCGCCGCCGCCGCCGAAAGCCTGAAGGACCAGGCCGTGCGCCTGGCCGGCGTGATCAGCACCTTCCGCGTGGATGGCAGCAGCCCGCGCAGCATCGCAACCGCGGTGGCCGTGCCGGCCCCGGCCGCGCCCGCCGCCGTGCTGCGCCCCGCGGCGCAGCCCCGCCCGGCCGCGCCCCAGGCCACGGCCCCCGCCACGCGCCCGGCCGACGCCGCCAAGACGGTGATTGCCCAGGCCCGTGAATCCAGCCGGCCGGCGCCGGCCGCGCCCGCCGCGCCTGCCGCGCCCGCCGCCCACAAGGGTGGCGACGACGACTGGGAAACCTTCTGACGCCTGGGCGTCAGTCGGCTGCGCGGCGCAGCGTGTCCATCACCGGCCGGCGCAGCACCTCGCGCAGGCCCCACCAGCCGGCGGCCCAGGCCAGCAGCGCGCCGGCCAGCAGGCCGGCGGCCGGCACCCAGGGCTTGGGCGCCCAGCTGAACTCGAACACCAGGCGCGCCAGCAGGCCGCCCAGGCCCACCGCGGCCAGCGCCGCCAGCAGGCCGGCCAGCGCGCCCACGCCCAGCAGCTCGGCACGCTGCACCTGGCGCAGCAGGGCGCTGCCGGCGCCCACCGCGCGCATCACCGCGTATTCGCGCGCGCGGTTCTCGCGGGTGGCGCTGACGGCCGCAAACAGCACCACCACGCCGGCCGCCAACGTGAAGCCGAACAGCACCTCCACCGCCCGCACCACCTGGCCCAGCACCTGCTGCAGCTGGGCCAGCGAGGCGCTCAGGTCCACATTGGTCAGGTTGGGAAACTGCCGCGACAGCTCGCGGTCGAAGCCCGGCGCCTGGGCTGCCGTGGGCGCGCGGAAGGCGCTGATGTAGGTCAGCGGCACGCCGTCCATCTGCGCACGCGGGAACATCACGAAGAAGTTGACGCGCATCGAGCCCCAGTCCACATGGCGCAGGCTGGTGATGCGGCCCTCGTGCATCTGGCCGGCGATGTCGAAGCGCAGGCGGTCGCCCAGCTGCAGGCCCAGGGTCTTGGCCAGGCCCTCCTCCACGCTCAGGCCGTCGGCCTCGTCCGGCGTCCAGCGGCCCGCGGCCAGCTGGTTGTGCGCCGGCATCTGCGCCGCATGGCTGAGGTTGAACTCGCGCTCGACCAGGCGCTGGGCACGGTCGTCCGTGTACTGGGCCGGGCCGACCTCGCGGCCATTGATCGCCACCAGGCGGCCGCGGATCATCGGGAACCAGTCGTAGCGCTGCACGCCGGCGGTCTTCAGCGCCTGCTGGAAGGCCGGGCCCTGGTCGGGCTGCAGGTTGATGACGAAGCGGTCGGGCGCATCGGCCGGCGTGGCCTGGCGCCAAGCCGAGATCAGGTCGGTGCGCAGCAGCACCAGCAGCATCAGCGCCAGCAGGCCCACCGAGAGCGCCGACACCTGCAGCACCACGAAGGCCGGCCGCGCCGCCAGCTGGCGCGTGGCCAGCACCAGCCAGCGCGGGGCCCGGGCCTCGGGCACGGCGCGGCGCAGCAGCTGCACCGCCACCCAGGCCAAGAGCGCAAACACCAGGCCGGCGGCGGCAAAGCCGCCGACCGCGATCAGGCCCATCTTCAGATCCGACGAGGCCGCCACCAGCAGCGTGGCAAAGCCGGCGGTGCCGGCGGCCAGCACGGCCAGCGAGGCCGGGCGCAGCCCGCCCACGTCGCGGCGCATCACGCGCAGCGGCGGCACGCGGGCCAGCTGCAGCACCGGCGGCAGGCCGAAGGCCGCCAGCAGCGTGAGGCCGACGCCGATGCCAAAGGCCGCCGGCAGCGCGGTGGGCGGCGGCAGCGTCGCATCCAGCAGGCCGCCCAGCAGGCTGACGAAGACGAAGTGCACGGCCCAGCCCAGGGCCACGCCGCCCAGGCTGGCCAGCAGGCCCACGCCGCCGAACTCCAACGCATAGGCGCCGGCAATCGCCCGCTGCGGCGCACCCAGCACGCGCAGCATGGCGCAGTCGTCGAGGTGGCGCTCGGCAAAGTCGCGCGCGGCAATCGCCACCGCCACCGCCGCCAGCAGCGCCGCCAGCAGGGCCACCAGGTTGAGGAAGCGCTGCGCCCGGTCCAGCGTCTGGCGCATCGCCGGCTGGCCCGATTCCAGGCTCTCGATGCGCGCGCCGCGCAGCTTGCCCGGGCCCAGCTGCTGCTCGGCCCAGCGCAGGTACTCGCGCACGCCGGGGTCGGCGGCGCCGCGGCCGTTGACGCCGGAGGCCACGGCCAGGCGCCAGGTGACGCGGCTGGCCGGCTGGATCAGGCCGGTGGCCGGCAGGTCGTCGGCATGGATCATCACCCGCGGCGCAAAGCTCATGAAGCCGGCGCCGCGGTCGGGCTCCTGCACGATCAGCCGCGTCACGCGGAAGCGCCCATCGCCCAGCAGCAGCGCATCGCCCAGGCGGATCTGCAGCGCATCCAGCAGGGCCGCATCGACCCAGGCCTCGCCGCGCGCCGGCGCCGCGGCCACGGCCTGCACCGGGCCACCGGGCGCGGACTGCAGGCGCAGCCGGCCACGCAGCGGATAGCCGTCGGCCACCGCCTTGATGGCCGCCAGGCGCACGCCGCCGCCCTGGGCATCGTCGGCCCGCGCCATGCTGGGAAAGCTGGCATTGACCGACTGGCGCAGGCCCAGCGCCCGCGCCTGGTCGGCAAAGGCCGGCGGCAGCGGCTGGTCGCTGGCCACCACGGCATCGCCGCCCAGCAGCTGCAGGGCGTCGCGGGCCAGCGCCGCGTCCAGCCGGCTGGCGAAGAAGCCTACCGCGCTGATCGCCGCCACCGCCAGCATCACCGCCACCAGCAGCAGGCGCAGCTCACCGGCACGCGCATCGCGCCAGCCCTGGCGCCAGGCCAGCGCCCACATCGAGACCTTCAGCAGTTCGGGTGTCATGGGCCGGCACGGTACACCAGCGGCCCCGGCCGCTGCCGCCGCCATGGCATTGGCTTGAACCCCGCATGCAGCGGCTTCGAACGACGCGCGGCGGTGGCGCTGCTGTAATTCCGCCATGAACCCCGCCGCCCTGCCCCCGATCTACCTGTCCCATGGCTCGCCGATGACGGCGCTGGAACCCGGCGTGGTGGGCCCGTTCTGGAGCGCGCTGGGGCCACGCATCGAGGCCCTGGCCGGCGGCCGGCCACGCGCCATCCTGGCCATCTCGGCGCACACGCTGACGCGCGAGCCGGTGCTGCTGGCCGCGGCCCAGCACCAGACGGTGCACGACTTCGGCGGCTTTCCCGATGCGCTGTACCGGCTGCGCTACGACGCGCCCGGCGCGCCGGCCCTGGCCGAGCGGGTGGCCGGCCTGCTGCAGGCCGCCGATCTGCCGGTGCATGTGCTGGACCGCGGCGGCCTGGACCATGGCATCTGGGCGCCGCTGCGCTTTGTCTGGCCCGAGGCAGACATCCCGGTGCTGCCGCTGGGCTTTCCGCCCGACTGGAGCCCGGCGCGGCTGTTTGCGCTGGGCCAGGCGCTGGCGCCGCTGGCCGCTGACCCTGATTCGGGCGTGCTGATCTATGCCACCGGCAGCCTGACGCACAACCTGCGCCTGGTGTTCGGCGCCCGCGCCTCCGGCATGCCGGCGCTGGATGCGCCCGAGATCCCCGCGAGCGCGGCCTTCCGCCGCTGGTTTGCCGAGCGCACGGCCGCCGCCGACTGGCCCGCGCTGCTGGACTATCGACGCCAGGCGCCGCAGGCGGAGCTGATGCACCCGACCGACGAGCACCTGCTGCCGTTCTACGTGGCCGCCGGCGCCGGCGGCGAGCTGCCGGCCACCCGCCTGCACGACAGCCTGACCTATGGCTGCCTGGGCATGGACGCCTATGCCTTCGGGCCGCAGGCGGCCAGGCTGGCCGGCTGATCAGCCGATTCGCTCAGCGCAGGGCCGGCACGCTGCCCACCACGCCCTGCACCAGCCAGTCCATCTGCGCGATCTGCGCATCGGGCAGGGCCGCGCCGCTCCAGCGGCTCTTGCCGGCGTTGTCGACCAGGCTGCCCGAGAACGGCAGCAGCCGGCCGGCGACGATGTCGGCGCGCTTTTTCTCCAGCTCGCTGCGCAGCGCGGCCGGCAGGGCCTCGCTGACCGCGCTCAGCGCCACGCCGCCGTCCTTCATGCCGCCCCACACCGGCTGCGGCTTCCACTGGCCGGCGATCACCGCCTTGGCCACCTGGGTGTAGTACGGCCCCCATTGCTGGGTCACCGCGGCCAGCTGGGCCCTGGGCGCAAAGCGGCGCATGTCGCTCTGGTAGGCCAGCAGCGCCACGCCCTTGTCCTCGGCGGCCTGGGCCACGGCCGGCGAGCCGCTGTGGTTGGTCAGCACGTCGGCGCCCTGCGCCACCAGGGCCAGCGCGGCATCACGCTCGCGCGTCGGATCGAACCAGGCATTGAGCCAGACCACGCGCACCTCGGCCTTGGGATTGGCCGCGCGCATGCCGAGTGCGAAGGCATTGATGCCCTGCACCACCTCGGGCACCGGAAAGCCGGCCACATAACCTGCCACGCCGGACTTGCTGTGCTTGCCGGCCAGCCAGCCGGCCAGCCAGCGGCCCTCGTACCAGCGCGCGTTGTAGGTGTTGAGGTTGGCCGCGGTCTTGTAGCCGCCGGCATGCTCGAACTTCACGCCGGGGAAGTCGGCCGCCACGCGCAGCGCCGGCTCCAGGTAGCCGAAGCTGGTGGCGAACACCAGGCCGCAGCCGTCGCGTGCCAGGTCGCGCATCACGCGCTCGCTGTCGGCGCCTTCGGGCACGGCCTCGACATAGCGGGTCTTCACCGCCTCGCCCAGCGCCTGCTGCAGGGCCTGGCGGCCCAGTTCGTGCTGGTAGGTCCAGCCGGCCTGGCCGATCGGGCTGACATAGACGAAGCAGGCCTGCAGCGGGGCCGCCTGGGCGGGGGTGAGCAGGGAACAGGCGATGCATGCCGCAGCGGTGGCGGCGCGCCTGAGGTTTTTGAGCATGGTTGTCCTCGACATGGCCCCGGAAAATGGAGCGCGCCGGCTTCGGGGGCACGAAACCGGCGCGTGCCGGGATTGTCGCCGATTGCCGCCACCCCATGCCTTGGGGGGATTGGATTGCAATTGGTTATATCCAGTCCCTCCGGAATTGGCACTTCGATCGGGCCTTGTGGTACTATATTGGTCCTATATGCACCCGCCTCCCTCTCCCAGCGCCGCGGCCGGCGTCACCCACCTGATCGGCATCGACGGCGGGGGCAGCGGCACGCGCGCCCGCCTGGCCGACGCCCAGGGCCGCACCCTGGGCCTGGGCCAGGCCGGCCCCTCGGGCCTGGCCCAGGGCGTGGACCAGGCCTGGCGCCATGTGCGCCAGGCGGTGGATGCGGCCTGCGCCAGCGCCGGCCTGGCGCCGCTGGCCCCGGCGCAGTGCGCCATCGCCCTGGGCCTGGCCGGCGTGCATGCGCCGGCGCTGGCCGCGGCGTTTCGGGCCGCCGATCCGGGCTATGCCCGCCTGCTGCTGGACACCGATGCCGCCACCCTGCTGCGCGGCGCCTTCGGCGGCCAGCCCGGCGTGATCGTCGCCGCCGGCACCGGCTCGGTGGGTGAGTCGCTGGGCGCCGACGGCGCGCACCGCTCCTGCGGCGGCTGGGGCTTTCCGGTCGGTGACGAAGGCAGCGGCGCCTGGCTGGGCCTGCGCGCCATGCAGCTGTCGCAGCAGGCCATGGACGGCCGCGGCCGCCGCGGCGCACTGGCCGAGGCCGTGTGGCAGCGCATCGGCCGCGATCCGCAGACCCTGATCGACTGGTGCGCCCGCGCCGGCCAGCAGGCCTATGCCACGCTGGCGCCGCTGGTGTTCGAGCATGCCGGCACCGACCCGGTGGCCCAGGGCCTGCTGGACGAAGCCGCCCAGGCCCTGGCCGATCTGGTCGATGCGCTGGACAGCGAAGGCCGGCTGCCGCTGGTGGTGGGCGGCAGCATCGGCCTGCGCCTGGTCTCGCGCTTGCCCGAGCGGCTGCAGCAGCGCCGCGTCGAGCCCCTGGCCGATGCCACGGCCGGCGCGCTGCAGCTGCTGACCGACACTGCAGCCCTGCCCGCAACCCAGGACCGCCGCGCATGATCTCCGGCCACATCCTCACCCCCACCGGCTGGCTGCGTGGCCAGCTGCAGTGGAACGCCGACGGCCGCATCGCCGCCATCAGCGGCACGCCGGTGGCCGAGCCCGAGGTGCGCCACAGCCCGCTGCCGCTGCTGCTGCCCGGCTTCGTCGACCTGCATGTGCACGGCGGCGGCGGCCGCGACACCATGGAGGCCGGCGATGCGCTGCCGACCATCGCCCGCACCCATGCCCGCCATGGCACGACCGCCCTGCTGGCCACCACCATGACCGCACCGCCGCAGGAGCTGGCCGCCGCCATGGCGGCCATGGGCCCGGCCTGCCGCCAGCGCCCGGCCGGCACGGCCCGCGTGCTGGGCGTGCACCTGGAAGGCCCCTACATCAACCCCGGCCGCCTGGGCGCCCAGCCCGACCATGCCCGCCCCGGCAATACCGACGAGCTGCTGCAGCTGCATGCGCTGGCGCCGATCCGTTTGATCACGCTGGCGCCCGAGATCGCCGGCAACCTGGACTGGATCCCGCGGCTGCGCGAGGCCGGCTTCGTGGTGCAGATCGGCCACAGCGCCGGCAGCTACGACGACGGCGTGGCCGCGCTGCAGCGGGGCGCGGCCGGCTTCACGCATCTGTTCAATGCCATGACCGGCCTGCACCACCGCGCGCCGGGCATGGTCGGCGCGGCCCTGGCCCATGCCAGCCATGCCGAGATCATCCCGGACCTGCTGCATGTGCACCCGGGTGCGATCCGCGCGGCGCTGCGCGCCATCCCCTGCCTGTACTGCGTCACCGATTCCACGGCCGCCACCGGCATGCCCGATGGCGAATACCGGCTGGGCAGCCATGTGGTGCGCAAATGCCTGGGCGGCGTGCGCCTGGACGACGGCACGCTGGCCGGCAGCACGCTGACCATGGACCAGGCGCTGCGCAACCTGGTGCTGACGCTGGGCCTGGAGATCGACGAGGCCTCGCGCCGCGTCTCCACCCATGCCGCCGACTTCATCGGCGCCAGCGACCGCGGCCGCCTGCAGCCGGGCGCCTGGGCCGACCTGGTGGTGCTCGATGCCGGGCTGCAGCTGCAGCGGGTGATCGTCGAAGGAGAAGATGTTGTCTGAAACCGCTGGCGTGACCTCGCCGTCGCGCATGCTGGCCGAGGCCCGCGAGGCGCCGGCGGCCGCCGCCCGAGCGCTGCAGGCCGGCCGCGAGACGCTGGTTTCGCTGGGCGCCGAGCTGCGCGCCGCGCCACCCAGCTCGGTGCTCACCGTGGCCCGCGGCAGCAGCGACCATGCCGCTCACTACATGGCCTATCTGGTGATGGCCCGGCTGGGCCGGCTGGTGACCTCGCTGCCGATGTCCCTGGTCACGCTGTACCAGAGCCAGCTGCGCTGCGAGGGCCTGCTGGCCCTGGCCTTCTCGCAGTCCGGCCAGAGCCCGGACCTGGTGGCGCCACTGCAGTACGTGCGCGCCGGTGGCGGCCGCACCGTGGCCGTGGTCAACGACGACCAGTCGCCGCTGGCCCAGGCCGCGCAATGGGTTCTGCCGCTGGCCGCCGGCCCCGAGACCAGCGTGGCCGCGACCAAGAGCTACATCGCCCAGCTGGTGCAGGGCGCGGCCCTGGTCGCGCACTGGCAGGCCGATGCGGCGCTGATCCGCGCGCTGGACGCCCTGCCCGAGACGCTGGAGCAGGCCGCCTGGGCCGACTGGCAGCCACTGGTCGAGACGCTGGCCGAATCGCGCCAGCTCTATGTCATCGGCCGCGGCACCGGCCTGGCCGTGGCCATGGAGGCAGCGCTGAAATTCAAGGAGGTCTGCGGCCTGCATGCCGAGGCCTTCTCGGGCGCCGAGGTCCAGCATGGGCCGATGGCGCTGATCGACGACGGCTGGCCGCTGCTGGTGTTTGCGCCGCGCGGTCCGGCCCAGGCCGGCCTGCTGCAGCTGGCCGCGCAGATGCGCGCTCGCGGCGCCCGCGTGCTGCTGGCCGCACCTGCCGGCACGCCCGGCGCCAACCTGCCGCTGGTCACCACGGCCCATGAAGAGCTGGATGTGATCGCGGCGATCCAGAGCTTCTACCCGGCGGTCGAGGCCCTGGCCCGCGCCCGCGGCCGCCATCCCGACCGTCCGCCGCACCTGGCCAAGGTCACGCGCACCACATGAACCCGACCCTGCACGAGCCGGCTTTCCACCCCGGCCGCCTGGTGATGGTCGACATCCCCGGCACCACACTGGACGCCGAGACCGGGGCCTTTCTGCGCGAGCAGCAGATCCGCGCCGTGTGCCTGTTCCGCAAGAACCTGGGCAGCGAAGCCCAGGTGCGCCGGCTGCTGGCCGATCTGCGCCAGGTGCTGGGACCGCAGGCCCTGATCGCCATCGACCAGGAAGGCGGCTCGGTGGTGCGCGCCACCTTCGTGCCGCAGGCGCCGTCGGCGATGGCGCTGGGCGCAGCGGGCAGCGATGAGGCCGCCTGCCGCCAGGCCCGGGCCGTGGGCGCGGCGGTGGCGCGCGAGCTGCGCGCACTGGGCATCAACTGGAATTTCGCGCCGGTGCTGGACGTCAACAGCAACCCGGCCAACCCGGTGATCGCCGAACGCAGCTTCGGCGCCGACCCGGTGGCCGTGGCGCGCCTGGCCGGCGCCTGGATGCGCGGCAGCCTGGCCGAGGGCGTGGCCTGCTGCGTCAAGCACTTTCCCGGCCATGGCGACACCCACGAGGACTCGCACCATGCGCTGCCGACGGTGCACAAGTCGCTGGACCAGCTGCTGGCGCTGGAGCTGAAGCCCTTTGCCGCGCTGGCCGGCCGCGGCGGCCCGGCGCCGTCGCTGATGACGGCGCACATCGTCTATCCGCAGCTGGATGCCGAGCGCCCAGCCACGCTGTCGCCGCAGCTGCTGCAAGGCCTGCTGCGCCAGCGCCTGGGCTACGACGGCGTGGTCATCACCGATGCGCTGATGATGCAGGCCGTGCACGCCCGCTGGGGCCATGCGCGGGCCGCGGTGATGGCCTTGCAGGCCGGCGCCGACATGCCGCTGGCCCAGGGCTCGCGCGCCGAGCAGGCGGCCACGGTGCAGGCCATTGCCCAGGCGCTGGCCGATGGCCGGCTGGACGCGGCAGCGCTGCAGCGCTCGGCGCTGCGGCTGGATGCGCTGGCTGCGGCCTATCCGGTCAGCCCCCGACCCCTGGATGCGACGCAGCGCAGCGCCGACGATGCGCTGATGCACGCGGCCTGGGCACGCGGCCTGACGGCGCTGCGCGGCGCCGTGCCGCCGGCGCCCGGCGCCCGGCTGCGCGTGCTGACCCAGGCCAGCGTGGCCAGCGACGGCGTGTCCGAGGCCGGCGCGCCGGCCGAGGCGCTGCGCGCGATCTTCGATGCCTGGAGCGATGTGGATTGGCGCGAGCTGGCCGATCTGCGCCAGGCCTCGGCCGCCGACCTGCCGGCCGATGGCCGCATCAACATCCTGGTGTCCAACCACCGCCAGCGTTATGCGGCCGGCCCGGGCCTGCGCGCCGAGCTGCGGCCCGACCTGCACCTGACGCTGTGGAACCCGTTCCAGGCCCTGGACCTGGGCGTGCCCACGCTGGTGACCTGGGGCTACGCCCAGGGCGCGCTGGCCGCCGCCCGCGCCTGGCTGCAGGGCCGCGCCGATGCGCCCGGCGTGCCGCCGGTGCCGCTGGCCTGACCGCCCTCCACACCCCCGCCCGCAGGCCATGACCTCCAACCCCACCGCCCGCTCGCCCGCCACCTGGGTGCTGAGCCTGTACTTCCTGCAGGGCCTGCCGTTTTTCATGGTCAACGTGGTGGCCGGGCTGATGCTCAAAAGCCTGGGCGTGGACAACGACCAGATCGCGCGCTGGACCGGCCTGCTGGGCCTGGCCTGGGTATTCAAGCCGCTGTGGAGCCCGCTGCTGGAGGCCGCACCCAGCCAGAAGTGGCTGGTGGTGCTGTTCCAGGCCGTGGGCGCGGCGGCGCTGGCGGCCGTGGCCCTGGTGCTGCAGCTGCCCAGCCCGCTGCTGGCGGTGATCGCGGTGCTGGCGCTGGCGGCCATCGCCTCGGCCTCGCACGACATCGCCTGCGACGGCCTGTACATCGCCTCGCTGAACGCGCGCTCGCGCGCCGTCTGGTCGGGCTGGCTGGGCGCCTGCTTCAACGGCGCCAAGCTGTTTGCGATGGGCGGCCTGGTGATCCTGGCCGGCCAGCTGGAAGGCCGCATCGGCGTGGCCATGGCCTGGGCCAGCGTGTTCGGCCTGGCGGCGCTGCTGATGGGCGTGCTGGCGGCCTACCATGCCTGGGCCCTGCCCGATACACGCCGCGCCGCGGGCGAGGCGCCGGCGGACGGCGGCCTGGGCGGCACGCTGCTGGACGTGCTGCGCAGCTTCTTCCAACTGCCCGGCGTGGGCTGGGCGATTGCCTTCATCGTGCTGTTCCGCGCCGGCGAGGCCCAGGTGCAGACCATCGGCCCGCTGTTCCTGAAGGACGCGCTGGCCACCGGCGGCCTGGGCCTGGCCACCACCGAGGTGGGCTGGAGCTACGGCACGGCCGGCACGCTGGCCTTTCTGGCCGGCAGCGTGGCCTCGGGCTACTTCACCGCCTGGCTGGGCCTGCGGCGTGCGCTGCTGACCCTGGTGGTGGCGATGAACCTGCCGAATGCGGCCTTCTATGCGCTGGCCCTGGCCCAGCCGCATGACCTGTGGCTGATCTCGGCCGCGGTGAGCCTGGAGACCTTCGGCTACGGCTTCGGCTTCGTGGCGGTGATCCTGTTCATGATGCAGTTCGTCGCCGGCAGCCGCTACCAGACCGCCCACTATGCGCTGGCCACCGGCTTCATGGCCCTGGGCTATGTGCTGTTCAAGACCATCAGCGGCGACCTGCAGAAGCTGCTGGGCTACCAGCATTTCTTCCTGTGGGTGCTGGCCTGCGCGGTGCCGGTGTTCGCGATGCTGCGCTGGCTGCCGATCCGCGACGAGGCACCCAAGGCATGAGCCTGGGCCTGTTGGCGCTGGCCGCGGCCGCCGGTCTCTCCGGCGTCTTCTTCGACGACTTCAGCCAGGCCGATGCCCAGGCCCTGGCCGCCGACGGCTGGATCCTGCGCAGCACGGCCGGCCATCCCGGCGTGCCCGGCGCGGTGTGGGACCCGGCCGCGATCAGCCTGCCCGGCAACGGCCTGCTGCGCCTGTCGGCCCAGACCGATGGCACGCCGGCCGGCACCCGCCAGGCCCAGCTGTGCAGCCCGCGCAAGTGGCTGTACGGCACCTATGCGGCACGGCTGCGCTTGGCCGACGAGCCGGTGGCCGGCGCCGATGGCGACCCGGTGATCCAGACCTTCTATGCCGCCAGCCCGCTGGCCCACGACTTCGACCCGAACTTCTCCGAGGTCGACTGGGAGTACCTGGCCAACGGCGGCTGGGGCAGCCCGGCCACGCGGCTGTATGGCCTGAGCTGGCAGACCGTGCGCATCGAGCCCTGGCAGGCGCACAACAGCGCGCACGAGGAGGCCGGCTCGTTTGCCGGCTGGCGCACGCTGCTGATGCAGGTGACGCCCGACGCGGTGCGTCTCTACGTCGACGGCCGGCCCTTCGCCACCCACCGTGGCCGCAACGTGCCGGTGCAGGCCATGGCCATCCAGTTCAACCTGTGGTTCTCGCCCGGCGGCCTGGGCGCGCCCACGGCCCAGCCGCGGCGCTGGCAGCAGGAGGTGGACTGGGTCTTCCATGCCGCCGGGCAGCAACTGTCTCTGGCCGAAGTCGATGCCGAAGTTCTGCGGTTGCGCGCTGCCGGAGTTGCGCGCCAGGATGGCGTGGCTGCGCCGCAGCCGGCGGCGGACAGTCCCTGCAATCTTTGATTGGTTGCGCTTGGGTTGGCGCGGTCGCGCCGGGATGGGGGAGGCGCTTCACTCCGTGTCCCCCGCCTTGCGCCTGACTGAAGTCAGGCACAAGGCTCCTCCTTTACCTACGTGAAGCGCCTCCCCCACCCCGGCGCTCAGCCACCACCTGCGCATGCGAAAAAGAAGACCGTCGCACGTCGCGGTGGTGCGGGCCGAGGACGTGGGTTGCCCGGATTCCGCAGGTAAAGGAGGAGGGCGTAGCGCAGCGCAGCCCGGGGGACACGGAGGAATCCGGGCAACCCGCGGCCTCGGCTTCGCGCAGACCCCGGCAAGCCCAGACCTAAAAGATCCTCAGATCGCGTTCAACTCCGCGACAAAGTCGTAGGTGTCGCCGCGGTACACCGACTGCGACAGCTCCACCGCCCGCCCATCGGCCAGATAGCCCAGGCGCTCAACCAGCAAGCCGGCGTCTCGTGGCTTGGCTTCCAGCAGCCGGGCCTGCTCGTCATTGAGCAGCAGCGCATGCAGGCGCTGCAGCGCACGCACCGGCCGGTGGCCGGCGCGGTCCAGCGCCTCGTACAGCGAGTTGTCCACCGCCTCCAGCGACGGCAGGGTCCAGGCCGCCAGCGTGCACAGCTCCAGCGCCATCGGATGGCCATCGGCCAGGCGCAGGCGCTGGAAGCGGAACACCGTGGTGCCCGGGCTCAGCGCCAGCTTCAGCGCTTCCTCGGGCGACACCGTGCCCTCGCTGCGCTTGAGCCACACGCTGCTGGGCGTGCGGCCGCGCGCGCGCATGTCCTCGGAAAACGAGGTCAGCTTGGCAAAGTTCTTGTCGATGCGCGTGCAGACGAAGTTGCCGGCACCCTGGCGCCGCTCCAGCAGGCCATCTTCGGCCAGGCCGTCGATGGCCTTGCGCACGGTGATGCGCGACACACCCAGGTCGGCCGCCAGTTGGCGCTCGGGCGGCAGCGCGGTCTCGGGGCCCAGCATGCGCTGCTCGATGGCGCGGCGCAGCGCCTGCTGCAGCTGCAGGTACAGCGGCTGCGTGGCCTGGGCATCCAGGGCCCCACGCAGCGTGGCCAGCACGACGGCGGCGTCGGGGGCAGTGCTCATGGGGCCGGGCAGCGAGGCTGGATCATGACCAATAGCATACCAAATGAGTGCCCCGCGCCCCAAGCCGGCGCGCCGCGGCCGCACAGGTTCTGCCCCACAGGACCGCCGGCCACACCAATGGCGCACGGCGAGGCCCTCGTCCAAGGGTGACACAGGGCAAGACCCGGGAAAACTGGTAGCAACAATGTCTAGATTGGTAGTATATTGGTATCAGACCAATAGATGCCGACGTCGCCCTTCCACGGCGAACACGGGCACTTGAGACCACCGCCCCGACCTTCCACCCAGGAGTCCTTGATGAGCAAGCCCACTGTCCTGTCCCTGACCCCCACCGCGCTGGCCGCGGCGCTGCTGGCCCTGTCGGCCGGCGCCGCCTCGGCCCAGAGCACGCCGGCGGCCAATGCCAACCAGGTGGTGGTGACCGGCATCCGCGCGGCGCTGCAGCAGTCGATCAACCAGAAGCGCAATGCCGACGGCGTGGTCGAGGTCATCACCGCCGAGGACATCGGCAAGATGCCGGACAAGAACGTGGCCGATTCGCTGCAGCGACTGCCCGGCGTGAACATCGCCACCGCCGGCGGTGCCGAAGGCGGCTTCGGCGAGAACGACCGCGTCAGCCTGCGCGGCGCGCCGTCCTTCATGACGCTGACCACCATCAACGGCCACAGCCTGTCCAGCGGCGACTGGTATGTGGACAACATCAGCGGCGGCGGCCGCAGCGTCAGCTACTCGCTGTTCCCGTCCGAGATCGTCGGCCGCGTGCGTGTGTTCAAGTCCTCTCAGGCCAACCTGATCGAAGGCGGCGCGGTGGGCAGCGTGGACATCGAGACGCGCAAGCCGCTGGACTTCAAGCAGGCCGTGACCGGCTTTGCCAATGTCTCGCTGGTCAAGGGCACGGCCTCGGGCGAAACCGATCCCCAGTTGAGCGGCCTGGTGGCCTGGAAGAACCCCGAGGGCACGCTGGGCGCCCTGGTGCAGGTGTTCGACGAGAAGCGGCAGCTGCGCCGCATGGGCCAGGAGTTCCTGTGGTGGGACAAGGTCGCCACCTGGTTTGCGCCGCAGTGGATCGCCGCCAACCCCGAGGTCGAGGGCAAGAACATCTCGCTGCTGACCGGCTCCACGCTGTTCGAGCAGGAGCGCCACCGCCAGGGCGGCCTGATCGACGTGCAGTTCCGGCCCACGCGCGACCTGTCGCTGGATCTGAGCGGCTTCCAGTCCAAGCTCAAGGCCAGCAACATCAACGCCAACTTCATGTTCTCGCCCTACCAGGCGCTGTCCAACAACTGGTCGGGCGTGGGCGGCGTGGTGCCCAGCCAGTACAAGATCACCGGCGACACCATCACCTCGATCACCCTGCCCGGCACCTGCCCGGTGGCCGACTGCTCGAAGATGGGCTCGTCGGTGCAGGACATCATCTCGCGCCCGGGTTCGTACAGCGAGTCCAACTTCCTGAACCTGGACCTGGACTACAAGGCCAGCGACAAGCTCAGCTTCAAGGGCAAGATCGGCAGCACCCGCGGCACCGGCCATGCGCAGGACTATGGCTACGAGGTCTGGAACGCCTACTCCGGCGCCAGCATGACGCTGAACGGCCTGTCCGCGCCGGCCAATGTCAGCATCGCCAACGCCGGCACCTTCTCGCCGCGCACCGGCGCCGACTTCTTCGGCGGCTGGGCCTCGCGCGTGACCGCCAAGGACCAGGAAGACTATGCCCAGGCCGACGGCAAGCTGAAGATGGACCTGGACATGCTGTCCACGCTGCACTTCGGCGTGCGCCATGCCAGCCACACGCGTTCGCTGGAATGGCTCAACGGCACGGTGGCCCCCGCCGGCGGCACGCTGGCCAATGCGCCGCTGGGCGGCCTGACCAAGTTCCCGGCGGCACCGCTGCCCAACCTGCTCAGCAACGCCTGGACCATCACCGCCGACGCCATCAACGGCTGGGGCGACAAGTACGTCAGCTTCAACGCCCACGCCTACCAGAAGGAGTTCCAGCTCAAGGAGACGGTCAACGCCGGCTACCTGATGGCCGACCTGGTGGGTGACACCATCCAGGGCAATGTGGGCCTGCGCATGGTGCAGACCAAGATCAGCGTCACCAACAGCTCCAGCAACGACGTCTGGACGCCGGTCAACGTGGTCAACACCTACAACGACCTGCTGCCGAGTGCCAACCTGCGCATGCAGCTGAGCAAGGACCTGATCGCCCGCGCCGCGCTGAGCCGCACCATGGCCCGGCCCGACTTCGGCCAGCTGGGCGCGCTGAACCTGCTGGACATCCAGAAGACCGGCTCGGGCGGCAATCCCAACCTGAAGCCGGTGCGCTCGAACAACCTGGACCTGGCGCTGGAGTGGTACTTCTCGCCCAAGTCCATGGTCTCGGCCGGCCTGTACTACATGAAGATGCCGTCCTATGTGACCTTCGCCTCCTTCACCGCCGACTTCTACAACAACGCGGAGAAGAAGGTCACCACCTACCAGATGAGCGCAGCGGCCAATACCGCGGCCGAGCTGAAGGGCCTGGAACTGGCCTATGTGCAGGACCTGGGCAACGGCTTCGGCATGAATGCCAACTACACCTACAGCGACGGCAAGGAAACCGGCAAGGCCCCGGGCTCGGCCTGCGCCACCAGCGGCAACTGCGACATGGTGGGCACCTCGCGCGACGTCTACAACCTGGGCGGCTTCTACGAGAACGGCCCGTTCAGCGCCCGCGTGACCTACAACTACCGCTCCACCTTCCTCAACGGCCTGGACCGCAAGAGCGCGATCTACCAGTCCGGCGTGGGCACGGTGGCGGCGTCCATCGCCTACAAGATCGGCGAGAAGATCACGCTGACGCTGGAAGGCAAGGACCTGAACGACCCGCTGCTGAAGTCCTACGCCAGCACGCCCGACCAGCCGCGCGCCTTCTACAAGAACGGCCGCCAGTACTACCTGGGCGCGCGCTTCACGCTCTGAGCATGAAGCTGGCCGGTCTGAGCGCTGCGCTGCTGGCCACGACCGCGGCCACCACCGCGGCCATGGCCGCACCGCCCGCGCTGATGCCCTACAAGGACGTCTCGCTGGCGGTGGACGCGGCCAACCCGCGCATCGCCACCGCGGTGGCCGGCGGCGCGCCGCAACTGCTGCCACAACCCGGCGGTCTGCCCGGCCGCGCCGACGCGCTGATCTGGTCGTTCGCCACCGGCGAATGCGGGGCCGAGCGCTGGGGCCCGTTCGACACCGCCGAGTTCGCCCGGCTCAATGTCGCGGCCTTTGCCGCAGCCGGCGCCGGCTACATCGTCGCCACCGGCGGCGAGGCCGGCATCTTCACCTGCGCCAGCGACGCCGCCATGGCCGCGTTCGTCGCGCGCTATGACTCGCCGCAGCTGCGCGGCTTCGACTTCGACATCGAGGGCGCGCAGACACCGGCGCAGATGCTGTCGCTGATGCAGCGCATCGCCGCGATGCAGCCGCTGCGCCCCGGCCTGCGCTGGAGCGTCACGCTGGCCACCCATGCCGCCGACGACGGCAGCCGGCAAGGCCTGAACCGCACCGGCGAGCAGGTGCTGGCCGCCGCCCGCCAGGCCGGCGTGCTGGAGCGGCTGGTCGTCAACCTGATGGTCATGAACTACGGCCCGGCCGCGCGGCGGCACTGCGTGCGCCGCGCTCCGCAGCCGGCCGAAGGCCCGCGCTGCGACATGGGCGCCTCGGCCCTGCAGGCCGCGCGCAACCTGTCCGCGGTCCACGGCATCCCGCTGTCGCGCATCGCCGTCACGCCCATGCTGGGCCGCAACGACGTGGCCGACAACCGCTTCGACCTGGCCGATGCCCGCCGCCTGGCCGAAGACGCGCGCAGCGCCGGCCTGGAGGCGGTGCACTTCTGGTCGCTGGACCGTGACCGCCCCTGTGACGGCCCCGGCGCTGCCGCCGGCCAGCTCTCGCCCACCTGCCACGGCCTGCCGGGCCTGGCGCCGCTGGACTTCACGACCACGCTGCGCTCGGCCCTGCCGGCGCCACGCTGATGCCGCCGCGGTTTCCGGCCCACGAGCGCGCCCGGCTGCTGGCCATGCCGCGCATCGGTCCCACCGTCATCCAGCGCCTGGAGCAGGCCGGCATCGCCTCGCTGGCGCGGCTGCAGCAGATCGGCGTCGAGGCCGCCGTGCATGCGGTCTGCGCCCAGCTGGGCTCGGTGGCCTGGGCCAACCGCGAGCGTGCGCTGCGCAGCGCGCTGGACCGCCTCAAACAGGCCTGAGCCGCCGCGGCCCGGCATGGCAGACTGGCGCGGATGAGCGCCGCCCCTCCCCTCCGCCAGACCAGCCCGGCCGCCGAGCGCAACAAGGGCCCGATCACCGAGCAGTTGCAGCGCCTGCTGCCGGCAAGCGGCCGGCTGCTGGAGATCGCCTCGGGCAGTGGCCAGCATGCAGTGCACGGGGCCGCCGCCCTGCCCGGCTGGCACTGGCAGCCCAGCGACACCGAGGCCACCGCGCTGGGCTCGATCCGCGCCTGGCGCCAGCACAGCGGCCTGGCCAATCTGGCGCCTCCGCTGGCGCTGGACGTGCTCAGCCAGCCCTGGCCGGTGGACGGCCTGTTCGACGCCCTGTTCTGCGCCAACATGCTGCACATCGCGCCCTGGCCCTGCTGCGCCGCGCTGATGCAGGGCGCGGCCCGGCACCTGGCCGCCGACGGCCGCCTGCTGATCTACGGTCCGTTCCAGGTCGAGGGCCAGGCCACCGCGCCCAGCAACCTGGCCTTCGATGCCGACCTGCGCCAGCGCCATCCGCAGTGGGGCCTGCGCTGGCTGCACGAGGTGGCGGCCGAGGCCGAGCGCACCGGCCTGGCGCTGCAGCAGCGCGTGGCCATGCCGGCCAACAACCTGCTGCTGGTGTTTGCACGCCCGCGATGACGGCGCCGCAGCTGCTGATCCTGCCCCAGGGCTGGAGCCTGCCGGTGCCGGCCGGCCGCTCGCTGCTGGAAGCCGCGCTCGACGCCGGCGTGCAGCTGCCGCGCTCCTGCCGCAACGGCAGCTGCCGCGCCTGCATCTGCCGTCTGCGCAGCGGCAGCGTGCGCTACCGCATCGAATGGCCGGGCCTGCTGGCCGAAGAAAAGGCCGAGGGCTGGATCCTGCCCTGCGTGGCCCTGGCCGAGGCCGACCTCGCCATCGAGGCGCCGCTGGCCCGGCGGGACTGAGCAGGCAGGAACTTCGGCACCGCGCCGATACTCCCTCCGTGGTCCCGCAAAGGAGAGATTTCATGCGCAACACCGCCCTGAATCTGAGCCTGGCCGCCGTCCTGCTGTCTGGCGCCGCCGTGCAGGCCGGCACGGTGCAGGTCAGCTATGTCGAGCCCGAGCGCTATGCCGATGCCGGCCGCGGCATCGAGGCCGAGCGGGTGCAGGCCCAGCTAACCCGGCACTTCGAGACCCTGGCCCGGCGCTGGCTGCCCGAGTCGCAGTCGCTGCAGGTCGAGGTGCTGGACATCGACCTGGCCGGCGAGACCTGGCCGCGGGTGCAGGCGCCGATGGACGTGCGCGTGCTCCAGGGCCGCGCCGACTGGCCGCAGCTGACGCTGCGCTTCACGCTGCGCGACGGCGAGCGCACCGTCGCCAGCGGCCAGGAGCGGCTGAGCGACATGGCCTATCTGATGCACGGCGCCAGCCTGTTCGCCGGCCGCGGCGAGCTGCCTTACGAGGCGCGCATGCTGGAAGACTGGTTCCGCACCCGCTTGGCCTTGGGCGCCGACGGCTCCGGAAACAAGGCCGCGTACAAGCCCAGGTAGTCCTGCGTCAGCCGGTGTCGCGCATCCAGGTGGATCAGCGGCAGATGGCGCTGGTGCGATTCCTTGACCTTGACGCTGGCGCCCAGGTAGGGCTGCAGCACCGGCAGGCCCTCGTCCAGCAGTTCCTGCACCAGCTGCTGCGGCAGGTTGGCGCGCGGCTGGAACTGGTTGACGATGATGCCGCCGACCACCAGGTCCGGGTTGTGGTCGGCCTGGATCTCCTGCACGTTCTCCAGCAGCGCATACAGCGCCCGGCGCGAGAAGTCGTCGCAGTCGAACGGGATCAGGCAGCGCTGGGCCGCGATCAGCGCCGAGCGGGTGTAGAAGTTCAGCGCCGGCGGCGTGTCGATCCAGACCTCGTCGTAGCGCCCGTCCAGCGCCGCCAGCGCATCGCGCAGCTTGTAGATCTTGTAGCGGCTCTCCAGCTTGCCGTGCAACTCGTCCAGGCGCGCACTGGCCGGCATCAGGTCCAGGTGCTCGAACGGCGTGGCCACGGCAAAGGCTTCGATGCCTTGGTCGCGCAGCGTGAACTTCAGCGTCTGGTCGAAGAACTCGGCCGCGCCCGGCGCGCCGGCCTCGGCGGCATCGCCCAGCAGATAGCGTGTGCTGTTGGCCTGCGCATCCAGGTCCACCAGCAGCGTGCGCCGGCCGCGGCTGGCCGCAATCGCCGCCAGGTTGCAGGTGATCGTCGACTTGCCGACCCCGCCCTTCTGGTTGAACACGACATGGCGCATGGCGCTGTGGCTCCGGTGTGATCGATGGCGCAATTGTGCACTGCAGCATGATCGACGGCTCACCCCATCGATGGAACTGCATCGACAAGACCTTGCTGCTCGTCATATCGCCGACACAGGGACCGCGCACAATCTCTTCTGTCGACGCGAAAACCGACCGCACCAATGGGCGGACCACCGGAACCCGTACCCGGCGCTGACACCTGAGGGCCATGCATGCATGGCCCTTTGCCTTTTTGGGCCGGCCGCAAGCACCCGCGCCATGGCCAGACCCGGTCCGGCCTGGGCGATGCCGTATGCTGGCGCCTGCGCCGGGCGTGGATCCCCTCGCCGCGCTGCTTCGAAAGGACCCCCCGCCTTGGCGACCCCGAACTACTCATATGAAAAGCGCCAGCGCGAACTGGCCAAGAAGCGCAAGGCCGAAGAGAAGCGGCAGAAGAAGCTGGTCAAGCCCGCCGGCGAAGGCGAAGCCGCCGAGGGCACGGAAGCCGGCGAAGGCGAAGCGCCCGCCGACCCCGACGGCAACACCGCGCCGCCGGCCGCGACCGGCGCTTGAGACTGCGCTCACGCGCAAGCGGGGAAGCCCGCATCTAGACCCGGCTCCCCAGTCCCCGCCACCGCTGTCGGCCCTGCCTATCATCGTTTCCAGCCCCCCACGCCGTTGCACGGCTTTGCACGGGGCGGCAGGAGACGCGTGGCAATGACATACGACTACATCGTGGTGGGCGGCGGCTCGGCGGGCTGTGTGCTGGCCGCACGCCTGAGCGAGGACCCGCAGCTGCAGGTGGCCCTGCTGGAAGCCGGCCCGCCGGACCGCAGCGTGCTGATCCACTGCCCGGCCGGCCTGGCCCTGATGGCCAAGGCCAGCCAGCTGAACTGGGCCTTCGAGACCACGCCCCAGCCCGGCCTGGGCGGCCGCCGCGGTTACCAGCCGCGCGGCAAGGTGCTCGGCGGCTCCAGCTCGATCAACGCGATGATCTACATCCGCGGCCAGCGCCAGGACTACGACGGCTGGGCCGCGCTGGGCAATGCCGGCTGGTCCTTCGACGAGGTGCTGCCCTACTTCCGCCGCAGCGAGGGCAATGCCCGGCCGGCGCTGGCCGCCGATGCGCTGCACGGTGCCGACGGCCCGCTGACGGTGCAGGACGCCGGGGCGCCCAACCCCATCAGCCAGCGCTTCATCGACGCCTGCAGCCAGGCCGGCCTGGCGCGCAACGATGACTTCAATGGTGCCGAGCAGGAAGGCGCCGGCTGGTTCCAGGTCACGCACCGCGGCGGCGAGCGCTGCAGCACGGCCAAGGCCTATCTCGATCCGGCACGTGGCCGGCCCAATCTGACCGTGCTCACCGGCGCCCAGGCCACGCGCGTGCTGTTCGATGCCAACGACCCGCGCCGCGCCAGCGGCGTGGAGATCGTGCAGGGCGGCACGCGGCGCCAGCTGCTGGCGCGGCGCGAGGTGCTGCTGGCCGCCGGCGCGCTGCAGTCGCCGCAGCTGCTGCTGCACAGCGGCATCGGCCCCGGCGCCCAGCTGCAGCGCTTTGGCATCGCCCTGCGCCACGAGCTGCCCGGCGTCGGCGAGAACCTGCACGACCATGTGGACGTGGTGCAGGTGGTCGATGCGCCGGGCGTGCGCGAGCTGTTCGGCCTGTCGCTGCATGGCGCCTGGCGGGCGCTGGGCGACATCCGCGAATGGCGTGCCCACCGCACGGGCCGGCTGCGCACCAACTTTGCCGAGGCCGGCGCCTTTCTGCGCAGCAGCCCCGGCGAGCCGGTGCCCGACCTGCAGCTGCACTTCGTCATCGGCAAGCTGGTCGACCATGGCCGCCGCACGGTGTTCGGCCATGGCTGGTCGACCCATGTCTGCCTGCTGCATCCCAAGAGCCGCGGCAGCGTGCAGCTGGCCAGCGCCGACCCGCTGGCCGCGCCGCGCATCGACCCGGCCTTCTTCGCCGATGCGGACGACCTGCAGCGCATGGTGCGCGGCTACCAGGCGCTGCGCCGCATCATCGGCCAGCCGCCGCTGGCGGCGTTGCTCGGCCGCGAGGCGCCGGCCAGCGCCGCGGCACGCAGCGACGAGCAGGTGGCCGACTTCATCCGCGCCCATGCCGACACCATCTACCACCCGGTGGGCAGCTGTCGCATGGGCCCGGCCGGCGATGCGCTGGCGGTGGTCGATGCGCAGCTGCGCGTGCACGGCCTGCAGGGCCTGCGCGTGGTCGATGCCTCGGTGATGCCGAAGATCGTCGGCGGCAACACCAATGCGCCGACGGTGATGATTGCCGAGAAGGCCGCCGACATGATCCGCAGCGGCTGAGCCATAGATTCCCGAGCACGTTCGGGAAAACTCTGAGACAATGCGCGCTTCGACGCCAACTCCGGTTGGCGTCGCTCGTTCATCCCCTCTGGCCTTTTCGAGCACTGCCCCGCCACCGCTGCGGGGGTTCCACGGTGTCTCGGGTCCTGGTCGGCGGCGATGCCGTCGCAACCGGACGACCTCCTAGCCCCGCCAGTTCCGCATGGGCCTGCCACCCGCATCGGGTGCGCCAGGTGCTGCAAGGCGCGGTCCAGAGCCACTCCCGCGACCTCTCCTCGAGGCACCTGCCATGACCGGCCGGCCGCCTCGGGCTGTGCCTTGACGTGGCCCACCAGGCTGCCGGGCACGGCCGTGCCTTTGCAGAAAGTTTTTGATGAACTCCGAGATCCTGATCCCCGCCGACGCCACCGCTGCTGTTGAAACGGCCGCCCCCGGCGCCGAATTTGCCGCGCTGGGCCTGTCGCCCGAGGTCGTGCAGGCCATCGCCCGCACCGGCTACGACCAGCCCACCGAGGTGCAGGCCCGCGCCGTGCCGGCGGCCATGGCCGGCCACGACCTGCTGGTGTCCTCGCAGACCGGCAGCGGCAAGACCGCGGCCTTCGTCTGGCCGGCGCTGGAACGCATCCTGGCCGCCCGCCGCGACCCGGCCAAGAAGCGCGTCAAGGGCCAGCCCAGCGGCCCGCGCATCCTGGTGCTGGTGCCCACGCGCGAGCTGGCCATGCAGGTGTCGCGTGCCTGCACCACCTACGGCCTGGGCGTGCAGGGCCTGCGCGTGGCCCATGTGGTGGGCGGCGTGCCCTACCAGGCCCAGCTGAAGGCGCTGCGTGGCGTGGTCGACCTGCTGATCGCCACCCCCGGCCGCCTGCTCGACCTGATGGGCTCGGGCGCCGCCGTGCTGGGCCAGGTGGAGATGCTGGTGCTGGACGAAGCCGACCGCATGCTGGACATGGGCTTCATCGACGACATCACCACCGTCGCCCAGTCGCTGCCCGAGGCGCGCCAGACGGTGATGTTCAGCGCCACCTTCGCCGGCCATGTGGGCCGCCTGGCCGAGTCGCTGACGCGCTCGCCGCAGCGCATCAACACCGCCAGCCACACCGACACCCACAGCCAGATCGAGCAGCGCATCCACTGGGCCGACAACGCCAGCCACAAGCGTGCGCTGCTGGAGCAGCTGCTGGCCGACCCGGCCATGGACCAGGCGGTGGTGTTCACCAGCACCCAGCACGACGCCGACATCCTGGCCGACCAGCTGGCCGACATCGGCCATGCCGTGGCCTCGCTGCACGGCGGCATGCCCCAGGGCCGCCGCAACCGCGTGCTGCAGGGCCTGCGCCAGCGCCAGCTGCGCGTGCTGGTGGCCACCGACGTGGCCGCGCGCGGCATCGACGTGCCGACCATCACCCACGTCATCAACTGGGGCCTGCCGATGAAGGCCGAGGACTATGTGCACCGCATCGGCCGCACCGGCCGCGCCGGCCGCAATGGCCTGGCCATCACGCTGGCCGAGCGCCGTGACGCGATGATGATCCGCCGCATCGAGCGCTTCACCACCCAGCCCATCGCCATCGCGGTGGTGCCGGGCCTGGAGCCCAAGATGCCGGTGCCGGTGGAGCCGCGCTTCGGCGACGGCCCGCGCCAGGGTCGCCCGGGCGGCCATGGCGGCCGCGGTGGCTTCGGCGGTGGCCGGGGCGGCTTTGGCGGTGGCCATCGTGGCTTCAACGACCGCGGCTTCAACGACCGCGGTGGCGAGCGCCGCGAGGGTGGCTTCAGCGGCTGGGGCCAGCAGGGCTTCAAGGGCCCGAACGGCGGCCACGGTGCCGGTCATGGCCAGGGCGGCTTCCACGGCGAGCGCCGCGACGGCGGCTTCGCGCCCCAGGGCGAGCGTGGTTTCCACGGCGACCGGCCCAACCGCGGCCAGTTCGGCGAGCGTCCGGCCAAGCCGCACTTTGCCGACCGCGGCACGCACGACCGCGCGCCGCATTTCGCGGACCGCCCGGCGCACTTCGGCGACCGCCCGGCACATTTCGGCGACCGTCCGGCCAAGCCCTCGTTCAGCGACCGTCCGGCGCGCAGCGGCGGCTTCAAGCCCGCCGGCGGCCCGCGCCGCGAGCGCCGCGACTGAGGCTCAGCGTGAGGCAGCAGGCCGCGGCGCTGACGCCGCGCCTGCGGCCGTCGCCGGCGTTGCGGCCGAGCCGCCGGCCAGCTCGGCCCGCTCGGCCGCCTCGTCGGCCTTCTTGCGCGCCTGGTCGATGTCGCGCAGCGAGCGCAGGTGCAGTTCCACCGTCGAGCGGCGGAACTCGCTGAGCACCAGCACGTCGGCCGGCACGCCCTTGGCCTTGAGCCGGTCCGACAGCTTCAGGCCCACCGACGGGTCGCCGCCCATGGCCATCACCACCTCGTTGGCAAACAGGTCGGCACCGCCGACCAGGCCGTCGACCTGGATGGACCGCTGGGTCTGCGCCTCCACCGCCGACAGGATGGTGCCGCCGCCCGGCACGGCCAGGGCCAGCACCTTGCCGATCATGAAGGCATTGCCCACGTCGTCGGACGAGCGCTGGCGCAGGATGCTGCGCTCACTCGCCAGGAAGTAGGTGCCGAAGGCCGCCAGCCAGCGCTGCTCGTCGCGGCTGCGCGCCTCCAGCATGGCATTGCCGGGGATCTTGCTGCGCCGGCCCTCCTGGCGCAGGAAGTTGCCGGGCTCGTCGTCGAAGGCGCTGGCCATCACCGTGCCGGCGCAGCCGGTCTGCGTGGACACCTGGATGTCGCGGCCGCCGTCCAGCGTCAGCGTCATCTGCTGGCCGTCGTTGGCCTCCTCGCGGGCCTTGTGCATCACCGCCCAGAAGGCCTGGTCGTCCACCGACATGGTGGAGCCACCGCGGAACACCGCCGCCAGCTCGAACTTGGCGCCGGGCGCCGGCAGCGGCCGCTTGTTGACCGCGACCACGCGGGTGCCGATCTTCAGCTCCTCCGGCGCGGCCTCGTCCAGCCAGGCGATGCGCCAGTGTTCGTCCATGCCGGTGGCCTGCTTGAACAGCTTCTCGTGGTGCGCCGACAGGCCCTTGCGCACGGTGCGCGTGGACCACAGCACAAAGGGCTCGATCTCGCTGGTGTCGTCGCACAGCGATTCGGCGCCCCAGGCGACGTGGATGGCCGCCTCGCGGAAGGCGATCTCGTGCTGGAAGCCGTCCTTGTAGCGCTGGCGGTCGAATTCGTCGGAAAACTCGCCGGCCGCCGCCGGTGCCGACAGGCCCGCGACCACCAGCCCGAGGATCAACAAGAGGTTTGGCATGCGACGCCGCAGTATGCATGCCCCGTGCCGGTGCCCGCCGCGCGCAACCGGCTATGCTTGCCGCCCCCCGCGAAGTCCTCCATGGCCGGCATCCACATCACCGACATCGAAAGCGCCATCAACTGGTGGCGTGAGCGCAGCCCTTCGCCCGACGGCATCACCGCCTGCCCCGAGGTGCTGGCGCTGGCCGAGGTGTACGCCCTGCTGGTCTATTACCACGAGAGCCTGGCCGACGAGGCCAGCATGCCGGACGCCGCGCGCCAGGCCTGGCTGGCCTGGTACCGCAGCACGCCCGATGCGCCCTGCATCGCCATCTGTTCCACGGCCCAGGGCGATGCGCTGTGCAAGGGCTGCGGCCGCAGCGAGCACGAGGTGCAGCACTGGCCCTTTCTGAGTCCGGCCGAGAAGCGCCTGGTGTGGCGGCGCATCAGCGCCGAGGGCACGGCCTGGCGCTTCAACCGCTATGCCGAGCGCGCGGTGCTGATCCACGGCGAGACGGACCGGGCCACGCCGCCGGCCCCCGCCCCGTGAGCGGCGGCTTTGCCGCCAGCGTGCGCCGCATCGTGCCGCTGGCCTGGCCGCTGTTCATCGGCCAGCTGGCGGTGCTGGGCTTTTCCACCGTCGATACGCTGCTGGTGGCACGGCACTCGGCCACCGACCTGGCGGCGCTGGCGGTGGGCGCCTCGGCCTATGTGACGGTGTTCGTGGGCCTGATGGGCGCGGTGCTGGCCATCGGTCCCATCGTCGGCCAGGCCTTTGGCGCCGGCCGGCTGCGCGAGGCTGGCCACCAGGTCTGGCAGGCCGGCTGGCTGGCCATGGCGCTGGCCCTGCTGGGCTGCTTGCTGCTGGTTTTTCCGCAGCCCTTTCTGGCGCTGGCCCAGGCCGGCCCGGCGGTGGCCGAGAAGGTGCGCGGCTATCTGCTGGCCCTGGCCGTGGCCCTGCCGGCCGCGCTGCTGTTCACCGTCTACCGCGGCTTCAACAATGCCGTCAGCCGGCCCAAGGCGGTGATGGCGCTGCAACTGGGCGGCCTGGCGCTGAAGGTGCCGCTGAGCTGGCTGCTGGTCAGCGGCCAGCCGGCCTGGGGCCTGGCGCCGCTGGGCGTGGTGGGCTGCGGCATCGCCACCGCCATCGTCATGTGGGCCCAGCTGGGCCTGGCCTGGTGGCTGCTGCACCACGACCGCTTCTACCAGCGCTTCGAGCTGCATGCGCCGGGCCAGCAGGCGCCGCACGGGCCGTCGCTGCGGGCACTGGGCAAGCTGGGCCTGCCGATGGGCCTGACCATCCTGGTCGAGGTCACCGGCTTCTCGTTCATGGCCATCTTCATCGCCCGCCTGGGCGAGACGGCGGTGGCCGGCCACCAGATCGCCGCCAACCTGGTGGCCCTGCTGTTCATGATGCCGCTGGGCCTGTCGAATGCCACCAGCACCCTGGTGGCGCAGCGCATCGGCGCCGGCGACATCGCCGATGCACGCCGCCTGGGCTGGCATGGCCTGGTCTTCACCACCGCGGTGGCCCTGGTGATGGGCGGCAGCGTGTACCAGGCGCGCCACGGCGTGGTGGGCCTGTACACCGGCAATGCCGCGGTGGTGGCCGCGGCCCTGCCGCTGGTGGCCTGGGTGGCGCTGTTCCACACCGCCGACGCGGTGCAGACCCTGGCCGCCTTCGTGCTGCGCGCCTGGCGCATCGCCACGCTGCCGATGGTCATCTACGTGCTCGCGCTGTGGGGCCTGGGCCTGGGCGGCGGCTACTGGCTGGCCTATGGCAGTGCGGGCAGTGCGGGCGGCGCCTGGGTGCCGAGCAGCTGGCAGGGGGCGCAGGGCTTCTGGATCGCCTCGACCGCCGCGCTGACGGTGGCGGCGCTGGCCCTGGTGTCGCTGCAGGCCTGGGTGATGAAGCAGCAGCGGCGCTGAGCCACGCTCAGCGCGCGGGCAGGCTCAGCACGAAGCAGCTGCCGCCGCCGTCGCGGGCCTGGCAGCGCACGCTGCCGCCATGGCGCTCGGCGATCTGGCGCACCAGGCTCAGGCCCAGGCCCACGCCGCCAGCCTGCTCGGCATGGCCGGGCAAGCGGTAGAAGGGCTCGAAGATGCGCTCGCGCAGCTCGGCCGGCACGCCGGGGCCGCGGTCGCAGACCTGCACCCGGACCTGGCCCGACACCTGGCCGCCCAGCCCGTGGCCGACCACCACGCGCACATCGTCGCCGCCGTAGCGGCGCGCGTTCTCCAGCAGGTTGCGCAGGGCGCGGCGCAGCAGGCGCTCGCTGCCCGGCACCACGCAGGCGGCCGGGCCGTCGGGCGCCTCGGCCTCGGCGCCGACGCGGGCCGCCTCCTCCACCGCCAGGCCCAGCAGATCGACCTGCTCGTCGCGCTCCAGCGCCGCCGAGCCGTCCAGGCGGCTGGCCAGCAGCACCTCGTCGACCAGGGCATCCAGCTCGGCGATGTTGGCGTCGATCTCGCGCCGCAGCGAGGCGCGCTGGCCCTCGGGCGCATCGGCCAGCATGGCCGCCGCCATCTTCAGCCGTGCCAGCGGCGAGCGCAGCTCGTGGCTGGCATTGGCCAGCAGGCTCTTGTGCGAGCGCACCAGCGACTCGATGCGCTCGGCCGTGCGGTTGAAGGTGGCGGCCACCGCGGCCACCTCGTCGCGGCCTTCGGCGTCGACGCGCTGGCCCAGGTCGCCGCTGCCAAAGGCTGCGACGCCCTGCTTCAGCGCCTCCAGCCGGCGCGTCAGCCGGCGCACCACCGGATAGGCCCCGGCGGCCACCGCGACGAACAGCACCGCCACCAGCACCAGCGGCGCCACGGCACGCGGCAGGCCGAAGGGCAGCATCGGCTGCGGCTGGCCGGCGTCGGCCCGGCCCGGCCCGGCGCGCAGCTCGGGCGGCGGACCGCCGTCCCCGATCGGCCCCAGGCCCGGCCCCGGCCCGCCGCCGTCGGCGCGTGGTGGCGCCGGCCACAGCAGCATGGGCTCGGGCAGCGGGCCGCCCGGCGTGCTGGCGCGCCGGCCACGCCGTGCCAGCCACAGCGTGCGGCCGTCGTCGAGCTTGACCGACACCACCGCCAGCGGCCCGCCCTCGGCCTGGCGGCGCACAAAACTCTCGGAGGCGGCCACGCGCTGGCCCTGCGCATCGTCCAGCGCCATCGGCACGCGCAGCCGCGCCGACCATTCGCGCAGCGCCTCGGCCTGCTGCTGGGCCGGCGCCTCGGCGGCCGGCAGGCTGCGCTGCACCAGGTCGGCCCAGGCGCCCAGGCGCTCGCTGGCGGCCTGCTCGAAGCGGCTGCGTTCCTGCTCCAGGTGACGCTGCCACATCCAGCCCGACACCAGCGCGAACAGCGCCAGCGCGGCCACCACGGTGAGCCAGATGCGCAGGTACAGCGACTTCAAGTTCGGCTCTGGGTCGGGTGGCGCGCGGGCTTACTCGCCATCCTGCTTCTTGGCGAACACATAGCCCACGCCACGCACGGTGAGCACGCGCTTGGGGTTCTTGGGGTCTTCTTCGATGCAGGCACGGATGCGCGACACGTGCACGTCGATGCTGCGGTCGAAGGCGTCGATCGGATGGCCCTTCAGCGCATCCATGATCTGGTCGCGGCTGAGCACGCGGCCGGCGCTCTTGGCCAGCACCACCAGCAGGTCGAACTGGTGGCTGGTGAGGTCGCAGACCTCCTGGCCCAGCCGCGCCTGGCGGGCGCCCAGGTCGATCTCCAGCCGGCCGAAGCTCAGCACCTCCTCGCTGCTGGGCTCGGGCGCCGCGCGGCGCAGCAGGGCCTTGACGCGGGCCAGCAGTTCGCGCGCCTCGAACGGCTTGGGCAGGTAGTCGTCGGCCCCCAGCTCCAGGCCCAGCACGCGGTCCAGCGGCTCGCCACGGGCGGTGAGCATCAGCAGCGGCAGGCGCTTGTGGCGCGGGTCGGCACGCAGCTCGCGCGTCAGGTCCAGGCCGTCGCCATCGGGCAGCATCAGGTCCAGCACCAGGGCGTCGTAGTTGCCCATGCGCAGGCGGTCGCGGCCAGCGGCCAGCGAGCCGGCGGTGTCGACCTCGTAGCCGTTGGCACGCAGGTAGTCGCCCACCATCGTGGACAGGCGCAGGTCGTCGTCGATCAGCAGCAGCCGGGCAGTGCTCATGTCTGGAAGCGGAACCGGTTGGAAGTTGGAGAGGAACAAAGCAAAAAAGCGCCCCGGCGCGATTGCTGCACCGGAGCGAAGCCCTGAAGTGAGGGGGACTCGGCCGTCATCGGCAGGCCGGGAACGGCGCGGCGGGCCGCTCAGCTGCGCGGCGCCGGCGGTGCGCCGTCGGGCGCGCCGGGGCCGCGGCCGCCACGCTGGCCAGGAGGGTGGGACATGCGGCCGCGGTGCTGGGCCGCCAGCTCGGCCAGCTTCTGGCGCTGCTCGGCGCTGAGCACCGCCGCGGCATCCAGGCGCGCCTGCAGCATGCGCTTGCTGGCGGCCTCGTGGCCGGCATGGATCTTCTGGCGCAGGGCCTCGGCAGCGGCGGCGTCGATCTGCGGCGCGGCCAGCAGCTTGGCCATCTCGCCATGCAGGTTGCGCTGGGCCTCGCGCTGGCCGTCCAGGTCCTTGCGCGCGGCCTGCATGATCTCGCGCAGCTTGGCCTTCTGCTCGGCGCTGGCGCCGACCGCGTCAAGCGCACGGCCGCTGAACTGGCCGCCCATCATCGGGCCCATGCGTTCGGCCGGGCCGCCATGGCCGTGCATGGCCGCATGGCGCGGGCCCATGCGCTCGCCATCACGCGGCGCCGGGGCCTGGGCCCAGGCCGCCGAGGCCAGGCCGCCGGCCAGGGCGGCCGCCAGGGCCAGACCCACCAGCCGGCCCGGATTGGCGCTGGGCTTGGGCAAGGAGTGATTGCGTCGCTTCATCATCGTCACCTCGTCAGCACAAGTTGCAGTGAGGTCATGGTCGGCCTGCGCAGTGGCTGCGGCTCGTCGCAGCGGAAAAGTAATGTAAAGCGCCGGCTGGCCGGCCGGACGCGGTGCGCCTCAGGGCGTGGCCGGCTCGATGCGCAGCAGGCGCCGGCGCAGCGCGAAATCGGGGTTGGCGCTGCGCAGGTCCAGCCGCAGCAGCACGCCGCTGGCGCGGTCGATGGCCATCACGCCGTCCAGCCGCGTGCTGCCGGCGGCCGCACCGATGCTGGGATGGGACAGCGGCGCCTCGCCGAACAGCTCGATCACCGCCACCTCGAAGCGCCGGCCGGCCAGCTCCTGCGGGCCCACGGCCACCACCTGGGCACGCACCCGCGCCCCGGGCACGGCCTCGCCGGCGGCGGCCAGCTCGCCGCTGAGCACCTGGCCCAGCACCAGCTCGCGGCGCAGCAGGTGGCGCCAGCGCGGCAGCGGCTGGGCGCCATCGGCCAGGATGTTGCCAGCCAGATCCTGCGACCAGGTCGGCAGCACCCGGCCGCCGCCAAGATCCACGCGGAAATCGATGCGGTCGCGGCGCAGCGCACTGACCTGCATGGCCAGCTGGCGGACATGGCCGGGCATGCCCTGGCGTTCCTCGTAGACCAGCCGGTCGCCGGTGGCCACCGGCAGCGTGGCCGCGCGCTGGGCCGACATGCTGTCGTCGGCCGGCGCACAGCGCTGGGCCGCGGCCGCCTGGCGCATGGCCTCGAAGCGGCCCTTCAGATCGGCCAGCTGCACGGCGTCATGGCCGTCGGGCCGCATCGCCAGCAGCGCCGGCCAGAACACCGTCACCCCCAGGCCCAGCGCGATCATGTTGTTGCCGGCGCGGGCATCCACCGCATAGGCCACGTCGGCGGCCTGCTGCTGCACCAGGTCCATGCCATCGCGCAGGCGGTCGCAGTCCCAGCCGGCATAGGCCGCGGCGTCGCCGGGCTTGGGCAGGATCTCGGCCGAGCGCGTGACACAGCCACCCAGGGACGCACAGGCCCCCAGCAGCACGGCCAGCGCCAGCCATCCCGACCCACGCGGGGACATCAGGGCGGTGGCGGTCATGCGCGGGAATCTTCCATGCCGCGCATTGTGCCTGCCCCGCAGGACGCGCCCGCCGGCGGCGGCCTGGACAGCCGCCGCCGGAATGAAAAAAGCCCAAGTGAATCAATCACTTGGGCTTTTGCTTTGGCGGAGAGGGAGGGATTCGAACCCTCGGTACGGGGATACCGTACGCCTGATTTCGAGTCAGGTACATTCGACCACTCTGCCACCTCTCCTGAATCGGTGCACCCGGGGTCGTGTTCGGGTCAAGCCGCGCATTCTAGCTCAGGTTTTGCGGCCTGCGGCGTTCAGCCACGCAACAGCTCCAAGCCACCCAGCCAGGGCCGCAGCGCCTGCGGCACATGGATGCTGCCGTCGGCCTGCTGGTGGTTCTCCAGCACCGCCACCAGGGCCCGGCCGACCGCCAGGCCCGAGCCGTTGAGCGTGTGCACGTACTCGGGCTTGCCCTGGGCATTTCGGTAGCGCGCCTGCATGCGCCGCGCCTGGAAGGCGCCGCAGTTGCTGCACGAGCTGATCTCGCGGTAGGTGGCCTGGGCCGGCACCCAGACCTCCAGGTCGTAGGTCTTCTGCGCGCCAAAGCCCATGTCGCCGCTGGACAGCAGCACCACGCGGTAGGGCAGCTCCAGCTTCTGCAGGATGGCCTCGGCATGGCCGACCATCTGCTCCAGCGCCGCGTCGCTGTGCTCGGGCGTGGTGATCTGCACCATCTCCACCTTGTCGAACTGGTGCTGGCGGATCATGCCGCGGGTGTCGCGGCCGGCCGAGCCGGCTTCCGAGCGGAAGCATGGCGTGTGGCCGGTGAGCTTGAGCGGCAGCTCGTCGGCGGCCAGGATGCGCTCGGCCACGGTGTTGGTCAGCGTGACCTCCGAGGTCGGGATCAGGTACCACTTGTTGCCCGCGGCCTCGCCATCGCCCGAGGTGACGTGGAACAGGTCCTGCTCGAACTTGGGCAGCTGGCCGGTGCCGCGCAGCGCCGCGCCCTGCACCAGATAGGGCGTGTAGCACTCGGTGTAGCCATGCTCGCCGGTCTGCACGTCGAGCATGAACTGGGCGAGCGCGCGGTGCAGGCGCGCGATGGGCCCCTTCATGAAGGTGAAGCGCGAGCCCGACAGCTGGGCGCCGGTCTCGAAGTCCAGGCCCAGCGGGCCGCCCAGGTCCACATGGTCGCGCACGGCGAAGTCGAAGCTGCGCGGCTGGCCCCAGCGTCGCACCTCCTGGTTGGCGGCCTCGTCGGCGCCCACCGGCACCGCGGCATCGGGCAGGTTGGGCACGGCCAGCAGCAGGGCCGACAGCTCGGCCTGGATCGCTTCCAGCCGCTCGGCGCCCTGCTTCTGGGCATCGCCGATGCCGGCCACCTCGGCCATCAGCTCGGCCGTGTCCTCGCCTTTGCCCTTCTTCTGGCCGATCTGCTTGCTCAGCGCATTGCGCCGCGCCTGCAGCTCCTCGGTGCGCGTCTGCAGCGTCTTGCGCTCGGCCTCCAGGCTGCTGAAGCGCTGCACGTCCAGATAGGGCTGCGGGGTCTTGCGGGTTTCGAGCCGGGCCACGACCGAAGCCAGGTCGCGGCGCAGCAGGTTGATGTCGAGCATGGGAATCTCTCGTGCGAAATGCCGTGGGAGGGCGGCGCCTGCGGGCGCCGCCGCTGGAAAAAAGGACGCGGCGCGGCGGTCAGGATCGCGAGGCCGCGACCTGCTGCATCGACTTGTCGCCCAGGCCCATGGGCAGCGGGAACTGCACCGTCTCCGCGACGCCCTGCATGCGCTGCACGCTGGTGGCGCCGAGCGCGCGCAGCCGCGCGATGACCTGCTGCACCAGGATGTCGGGCGCCGAGGCGCCGGCGGTCAGGCCCACGCGCGCGCCCTGGGGATGGCCGTCGAACCAGGCCGGCTGCAGGTCGTCGGCGCTGTCGACCATGTAGGCCGCCGTGCCCAGGCGCTCGGCCAGCTCGCGCAGGCGGTTGCTGTTGCTGCTGGTGGGACTGCCGACGACGATGACCACGTCGACCTGGGGCGCCAGCAGCTTGACCGCATCCTGGCGGTTCTGCGTGGCATAGCAGATGTCCTGCTGCTTGGGCTCGCGCACATGGGGAAAGAGGCGCTTGACCTCGGCCAGGATGCCGGCCGCATCGTCCACGCTCAGCGTGGTCTGCGTCACCACCGCCAGCTGGTTGCCACGCGGGCGCACGCCGGCCACGTCGGCGATGTCCTCGACCAGGTAGATGCCGTCGGACAGCTGGCCCATCGTGCCCTCGACCTCGGGATGCCCCTTGTGGCCGATCATGATGAATTCATAGCCCTGCTTGGCCAGCTTGGCGACCTCCACATGCACCTTGGTCACCAGCGGGCAGGTGGCGTCAAACACCTGGAAGCCCCGCGCCTCGGCCTCGTCGCGCACCGCCCGGCTCACGCCATGGGCCGAGAACACCAGCGTGGCGCCGGCCGGCACCTCGGCCAGGTCCTCGATGAAGATCGCGCCCTTGGCCTTCAGGTCGTTGACCACATAGGTGTTGTGCACGATCTCGTGGCGCACATAGATCGGCGCGCCAAAGCGCTGGATGGCGCGCTCGACGATCTCGATGGCCCGGTCGACGCCGGCGCAGAAGCCGCGCGGCTCGGCCAGCAGCACATCGTCGACCAGGGCGGGCATGGCAGCCGGCTCGCTCATCTCACAGCACCCCGATGACTTGCACTTCAAACTGCACCGGCTGGCCGGCCAGCGGATGGTTGAAGTCGAACAGCAGCCAGCCGCCATCGGCGGCCTGCGGCTCGCCCAGCTCGCGCACCACGCCGGCGTACTGGCCGGCGCCGTCGGGCGTGGGGAACTGCACCACGTCGCCGACTTGGTAGTCGGCATCGGGGTCGCCCAGCTCGCGCAGCAGGCTGCGCTTGACCTTCTGCAGCAGCTCGGGATTGCGCTCGCCGAAGGCCTCGCCGGCGGCCAGCGTGAAGCTCTGGCGTGCGCCTTCGGCCAGGCCGATCAGGCGCTGCTCCATGGCTGGCGCCAATTGCCCGGCGCCCAGCGACAGCGTGGCCGGCGGGCCGTCGAAGGTGGTGACGACGGCCAGGCCATCGGGCCCGCTGAGCCGGTAGTGCAGGGTCAGGAACGACCCCTCCTGAATGGTGTTCACGCCAATGGGGGAAGAGTTGGGGGAAGCCGACGCAGCCACGGCCGGTCTAGACTGGCGGCGATTTTAAGGCTCACCCCGCCCGCCCGACCTGCACCGAAGCGCCATGTCGATCAAGGACCTCCCCGCCGCCGCCCGCCCGCGCGAGAAGCTGCTGCAGCAAGGCCCGGCCGCGCTGGCCGATGCCGAGCTGCTGGCCCTGCTGCTGCGCACCGGCCTGCGCGGCCAGGGCGTGCTGCAACTGGCCGAGAACGTGCTGGCGCGCTTCGACGGCTTTGCCGGCCTGCTGCAGGCCGCGCCGGCGGCGCTGGCCGGCGTGCGCGGCCTGGGGCCGGCCAAGCGTGCCGAGCTGTCGGCGGTGGTCGAGATGGCGCGGCGTGCGCTGGCCCAGCGCCTGGCGGCGGCGCCGGTGTTCGAGTCGCCGCAGTCGGTGAAGGACTATCTGCAGCTGCAACTGGCGCAGCGCGAGCACGAGGTGTTCGCGGTGCTGTTCCTCGACAGCCAGCACCGTTTGCTGCGCATGGAAGAGCTGTTCCGCGGCACGCTGGCGGCCACCAGCGTCTATCCCCGCGAGGTGGTCAAGCGCGCGCTGGCGCTCAATGCCGCGGCGGTGGTGCTGGCGCACAACCACCCCTCGGGCGTGGCCGAGCCCTCGCGTGCCGACGAGCACCTCACGCAGCAGCTGAAGCATGCGCTGGCCCTGGTGGACGTGCGCGTGCTCGACCACCTGGTGGTGGGCTGCGGCGCCACGGTGTCGTTTGCCGAGCGGGGGCTGTTGTGAAGGTCGGCTTGTGAAGATCAAGTCGCTGGCCGAGCTGGGCGCGCTGCGCGATGCGGTGCGCGCGGCCGAACGCGCCGCCGCGCAACAGGCGGCGCGCGAGGCCGCAGCCCGGCGGCTGCGCCAGAGCCAGGCCCAGGCCGAGCACGATCTGTTCGCGCGCAGCGTGGGCAAGGTGCATGCGCTGCGCGACCACGGCCTGGCCGAGCTGCAACTGCCCAAGCCGCCGCCGATCCCGCGCCAGCGCGAGCTGGACGAGCAGGCGGCGCTGGCCGAATCGCTGTCCGACGAGGTCACGCTGGAGTCGCTGCTGCTCACCGACGACGGCCTGAGCTTTCGCCGCGCCGGCATCGGCCCCGATGTGGTGACGCGGCTGCGCCGCGGCCACTGGGCGCTGCAGGGCCAAGTCGACCTGCATGGCCACAACCGCGACGAGGCGCGCGAGTTGCTGGCCGCCTTCATCCGCGAAAGCCAGCGCCGCGGCATGCGCTGCGTGCGCGTGGTGCATGGCAAGGGCAATGGCTCGCCGGGACGGCAGCCGGTGCTCAAGGGCAAGGTGCAGAAGTGGCTGGCGCAATGCGCCGAGGTCATCGCCTTCGCCCAGGCCAGCGGGCCGCAGGGCGGCGCCGGGGCGCTGGTGGTGTTGCTGGCCGGGCACTGAGCCCCTTCCCCCTCCCCCTCAGTGCGGGGGCTGGCGGCTTGCGGCCGCTGGCCGTCGTCGTCGCGTCACAGGCCACACCTAGGGTGCGCAGCGTGATGGACAGGCGTCCATCGCCATCGAACACACCCCGAGGAGTCCGTCCATGCGCCCCCTGCACCAATTCGCCCTGGCCAGCCTGCTGGCCATCGGCACCGCCAGCTCGCACGCCCAGGTGCGCATCACCGAGTGGATGTACAACGGCAGCGAGTTCATCGAGTTCACCAACCTGGGCAGCAGCGCGGTCGATTTCAGCGGCTGGTCCTATGACGACGAGTCGCAGATCGCCGGCACGGTGGACCTGTCGGCCATCGGCAGCCTGGCGGCCGGTGCCTCGGCCATCCTGGCCGAGGACGAGGCCGATGCCTTCCGCAGCCAATGGGGCCTGGCGGCCTCGGTGGCGGTGATCGGCGGCAACAGCGTCAACCTCGGCCGCAACGACGAGATCAACCTCTACGACGCCGGCGGCCAGCTGGTCGACCGCCTGCGCTACGGCGACAGCAGCTATGTGCCCGGCAGCATCCGCACGCTGAACATCAGCGGCAACCCCGCCAGCCTGGCGCTGCTGGGCCAGGGTCACAGCGGCGGCTGGGTGCTGTCGGCGCCCGGCGACCTGTATGCCTCGATCAGCTCCAGCACCGGCATGGTCGGCAACCCCGGCGTGTTCACGCTGGCCGTGCCCGAGCCCGCCAGCGTGGCGCTGATGCTGGCCGGCCTGGTGGCCGTCGGCGCGGCCGCCCGCCGTCGCGCTTGAGCGGCGCCGCAACGCCTTTTCACCACCGTCTCGAACCGTCGCCATGAACTTCAAGCAACTCAGCCTCTGCCTGACCACCGCCCTGCTGGCCAGCGGCGCCCAGGCCGCCCCCTCCATCGACCTCAGCCGCTACAGCCTGAGCGGCAACCATGTGCTGGCCGCGCTGGGTGGCATGGGCCTGGAAGCCTCGGCCGTGACCTATGCGGCCGACCGCAACAGCCTGTTCTTCGTCGGCGACGAGGGCCTGGGCGTGGTCGAGGTCAGCCTGACCGGCCAGACCCTGGGCACGATGGCCTTCAACTGGGCCGGCACCGGCAGCAGCAACAACGACGCCGAAGGCCTGACCTACCTGGGCAATGGCCAGCTGGTGGTGGTGGACGAGCGGCCGCAGATGGCCTACCGCTTCAGCTTCGTCGACGGCGGCACGCTGGCACTGAACAGCGCGCCCAAGGTGGCCATCACCGGCAGCAGCGCCAGCGTGGGCAATGTGGGCACCGAAGGCATCAGCTTCGATGCCGCCAGCGGCAAGTTCTACAGCGTCAAGCAGGACGGCCCGGTGCAGCTGCGCGAGCACACGCTGAGCTTTGCGGTCGGCGGCGGCACGGCCACCAGCAGCGTGCTGTTCAGCGGCCAGACCTCGCTGTTCGGCCTGAACAGCCTGTCGGATGTGCAGAGCCTGTCGTCGGTGAGCGCGCTGGCCGGCAGCGCCGCCGCCGACAACCTGCTGCTGCTGAGCCTGGACTCGAAGAAGCTGGTCGAGCTGGACGTGGCCAGCGGCAGCGTGCTGAGCAGCTTCGACCTGTCGGCCATCACCACCCAGGCCATCGAAGGCGTGACCGTGGATGCGCTGGGCAACATCTACCTGGTGGCCGAGGATTCGGGCACGGCCAACTCGCGGCTGTTCGTGCTGACCGCGCCGGTGCCGGAGCCGGGCACCTATGCGCTGCTGCTGGCCGGCCTGGGCCTGGTGGGCGTGGCGGCGCGGCGCCGTCAGCGCTGAGTCGGCCCCTTCACCCGCCCTTGTTGCGCATCCAGTCGGCGGTGCCGTAAAGCGACTCGGCCAGGCGCTGCGCCAGGGCCGGATCGATCTCGCGCTCTTCCATGGCCTGCATCATGCAGGCCAGCCACTGGTCGCGCTCGGCGATGCCGATGGCAAACGGCAGGTGGCGGGCGCGCAGCCGCGGATGGCCGAAACGCTCGATGTAGTGGTTGGGGCCGCCCAGCCAGCCGCACAGAAACCAGTGCAGCTTGTCGCGCGAGCCGTCCAGCGTGCTGGGGTGCAGGGCGCGGATGCCGGCATAGGCCGGCTCCAGGTCCATCAGGTCGTAGAAGCGGTCGACCAGGGCGCGCACCGCGGGCTCGCCGCCCAGGCGTTCAAACGGCGTGGGGCCGGGCTCGGGCGCGTCGTCGTCGCGGGTGTTGTTGGTGGCGGTCATGCGCCGGCCAGTTTGCCAGCCGCGGCCACCAGGGCCACGGCGGCGGCACTGCCGGGCGCCTTGTCCAGCAGCAGCTCGCGCTTGAGCACCGACTCGCGCACCGCCAGGTCCAGCGGCACCTCGCCGATCCAGCCCAGCTTCAGCGGCGCCGGCAGCATGGTGTTGACGAAGCGGTCGACCACCAGCTGCAGCTGGTTGCAGACGCCGCGGCCTTCGCCGGTGCGCTGCACCTGGTTGACCAGCAGGCGCACCTCGCGCCGCGGCTGGGTGCTGGCCAGCACCTTGACCATGGCATAGGCATCGGCCAGCGAGGTGGGCTCGGGCGTGGCCACCACCAGCACCTCGTCGGCCAGCGAGATGGTGAACAGCACCACGTCGGACAGGCCGGCGCCGGTGTCCAGCAGCACATGGTCGTAGTGCGGCCGGACCTGGGCGATGACGGTGAGCAGCTTGTCGCGCACCTCGGGCGTGAGCCGCGAATACTCGACCAGGCCCGAGCCGGCCAGCAGCACGGTGAAGCCGCCGGGCGCTGGCAGCAAGGCCTGCTCCAGCACGGCACGGCCGGTCAGCACATCGTGCAGCGTGGCGCGGGCGGCCAGGTTCAGCACCACGTCGAGGTTGGCCAGGCCCAGGTCGGCATCGAGCACCAGCACACGCTCGCCGCGCCGGGCCAGGGCCGCGGCCAGGTTGGCGGCGACAAAGGTCTTGCCCACGCCGCCCTTGCCGCTGGTGACCGCGGTGACGCGGGCCAGGCGCCGGCCTGGCGGGGCCGCATCGGTGCCGGCTTGCGGGAAGACGAGGTCGCTCATTCGGAATCCTGGGTGGGGAACGCGCCGCCCAGCAGCAGTTCGCGTTCCTGCGCGCTGACCTCGGGCAGGGCCTGCAGTTCAAAGCACACGCGGTCGCGGCCTTCGTCCTTGGCACGGTAGAGCTGCTGGTCGGCGCGCTGCATCCACATCGATGGCGAGGAGCGCACCCACTGTGGCGCAAAGGCCCCGCCGACGCTGACGGTGACGCCCAGCGCCGCGCCGCTGGGCAGGGGCACGGCGGCACGGGCCACGCGCAGCCGCACCCGCGCCGCCACCTGCGGGCCGAAGGCGGCCGGGCAGTTGGGCAGCAGCAGGGCAAATTCTTCGCCGCCGATGCGCGCCACCAGGTCCATCGGCCGCACGGCCTCGGACAGGGCGCGGCCGACGGCGCGGATGACCTCGTCGCCGATGCCATGGCCATAGCCGTCGTTGACGCGCTTGAAATGGTCGATGTCCACCAGCAGCAGCAGGGCCGACTCGCCCGAGCGGGCGACGCGGTCGACCTCGCGTGCCAGCGCCAGCTCGAAGCTGCGGCGGTTGGACAGGCCGGTCAGCGCATCGCGCGAGGACAGCGACACCAGCTGGTCGATCAGCGCCTGCAGATAGGCCGGCGAGCCGGGCTCGGCCTCGGGCTCGGCCTGGCCGGCATGCCGCAGCAGGGCCAGCGCCGGCTCCAGGCGCCAGGGCGGCACGTCGGCGCTGGGCGGCTCGTGCTCAGTCGGGGCTGGGGCGGTACGGGACGACAAGTCCACTGGCGGGGCGGCGGTGCGGCGGTGAAATGAAGGAATGTGCAATCCAGTCTAGCAGCGCCCCGGTGCATCGCCGCAGGCGATGTTTGCGGCATAGCTCGCGCATTTCGCGTTGCCGATGCCCGGGTGCATGGTCGCAGTGCAGATCGGCCGCCGGCGGCCGATAACCAGGTCTGCCCTTGTCTGCACCGCCACGCCCATGTCCGACTCCGCCTTGCTGACCCGCGCCGCCGCACCCGCTGGCGTCGACCAGGAATTCGCCTTCTCGGCGGCCGACTTCGAGCGCGTGCGCTCGCTGATCTACCAGCGTGCCGGCATCAGCCTGCAGGCGGGCAAGCAGGCCATGGTCTACAGCCGGCTGTCGCGGCGGCTGCGCGAGACCGGCCACCATTCGTTTGCCGACTACCTGGGCTGGCTGCAGTCGGCCATGGGCGCCAGCGGCGAGGCCGAGTGGCAGGAGTTCGTCAACTGCCTGACCACCAACCTGACCGCCTTCTTCCGCGAAGAGCATCACTTCCACGACCTGGTGGGCGACCTGAAGGCGCTGAAGGCGCGCGAGAACCGGCCGCTGCGCGTGTGGTGCAGCGCCGCCTCCACCGGCGAGGAGCCCTATTCCATCGCCATGACCGTGGCCGAGACCCTGGGCAACAGCGCCAGCCTGAAGATCGTCGCCAGCGACATCGACACCAAGGTGCTGGCCACGGCCCAGCGCGGCGTCTACGAGGCCGGCGCGCGCGGCCTGAGCCCCGAGCGGCTGCAGCGCTGGTTTCTGCGCGGCAAGGGTGGCAACTCGGGGCTGATCCGCATCAAGCCCGAGCTGGCGCGCATGATCGAGTTCCGCCCGTTCAACCTGATGAGCACCTCCTGGTCCTCGCTGGGCGAGGCCTTCGACATCGTGTTCTGCCGCAACGTGATGATCTATTTCGACGGCCCCACGCAGCGCAAGGTGCTGCAAGGCATCCATGGCGCGATGAAGCCCGAGGGCCTGCTCTACGTCGGCCATTCGGAGAACTTCACCGACTCGCGCGACCTGTTCAAGCTGCGTGGCAAGACCGTCTACCAGCGCGTGTGATCCCTGGCCTGCGCCGGGCCTGCAGTTCAGGCCGGCACTGCCGATAAAACCCTCTGCAAGGACGCACCGCCGATGACGCTCCAACCGATCTCCGCCGCGCCGCTGTCGGCCGCACGCATGCCCGTGCTCAATGCCACGCCCCGGCTGGCCAAGCTGAAGGCTGCGCCGCGCAAGAGCGGCGAGGCCTCGTTCTTCTACTGGGACGCGCACTTCAAGAACGAAGCCGTCAAGGTGCTGCCCGGCGAGTACTTCGTCTACGACGAGGACATCCTCATCACCACCACGCTGGGCAGTTGCATCGCCGCCTGCATCTGGGACCGCGAGCGCCGCATCGGCGGCATGAACCACTTCATGTTGCCCGACGGCGCCGGCGAATCGGGCCGCTACGGCAGCTATGCGATGGAACTGCTGATCAACGAGCTGATGAAGCGCGGCGCCTCGCGGCTGACGCTGGAGGCCAAGATCTTTGGCGGCGGCGCGGTGATCAGCGGCATGAACTCGATCAACGTCGGCGAGCGCAATACGCAGTTCGTCATCGACTACCTGCAGACCGAGCGCATCCCCATCGTCAGCAAGGACGTGATGGAGATCTACGCGCGCAAGGTCTGCTTCCTGCCGCACAGCGGCAAGGCCATGGTCAAGCGCCTGGCCCCGACCAATACCGAGGCCCTGGCCGCGCAGGACCGCGCCGCGGCCCAGCGCGCCGTGCCCGCCAGCACCGGCGGCGGCTCGGTGGACCTGTTCTGAACCCGGCATCGCGACAGAAGGACGACACGATGGCCAAGACCCGTGTGGTGGTGGTGGACGATTCCGCGCTGGTGCGCGGCCTGCTGACCGAGATCATCAACAAGCAGCCCGACATGGAATGCGTGGGCGCCGCCGCCGATCCGCTGGTGGCGCGCGAGATGATCCGCAACCTCAACCCCGACGTGATCACGCTGGACGTGGAGATGCCGCGCATGGACGGCATCGACTTCCTCAGCCGGCTGATGCGGCTGCGGCCGATGCCGGTGGTGATGGTGTCCACGCTGACCGAGCGTGGCGCCGAGGTGACCATGCGCGCGCTGGAACTGGGCGCGGTGGACTTCGTGGCCAAGCCCAAGATCGGCGTGGCCGACGGCCTGCGCCAGCTGGCCGAGGACATCACCGACAAGGTGCGCACCGCGGCCAAGGCCCATGTGCGCCGCCTGCCGCCGGCACCGGCCGCCACGGCGACGGCCGCATCCGCCCCTGGCCAGGCGGCCGGTGCCGCGGCCGCCGGCGTGCGCGCGGCACCGCCGGTGGCCTCGCTGGGCCGGCTGTCCACCGAGAAGATCATCTTCATCGGCGCCTCCACCGGCGGCACCGAGGCCACCAAGGAAGTGCTGATGAACCTGCCGGCCGACTGCCCGGCGGTGATGATCACCCAGCACATGCCGCCCGGCTTCACCAAGAGCTATGCGCTGCGCCTGGACGGGCTGTGCCGCATCCGCGTCAAGGAGGCCAGCGACGGCGAGCGCGTGATCCCCGGCCATGCCTACATCGCACCGGGCGGCCTGCACCTGAGCGTGGAACGCTCGGGCGCCAACTACATCGCCCGCGTGCGCGACGGCGAGCCGGTCAACCGCCACAAGCCCAGCGTCGAGGTGCTGTTCGAGTCGGCGGCGCGCGTGGTCGGCCCCAATGCGCTGGGCGTGATGCTCACCGGCATGGGCGGCGACGGCGCGCGCGCGATGCGGGCGATGAAGGACGCCGGCAGCTGGAACCTTTGCCAGGACGAGGCCAGCTGCGTGGTCTTCGGCATGCCGCGCGAGGCCATTGCCCAGGGCGCGGCCCACGAGGTGCTGCCGCTGCAGCGCATCGCGCCGACGCTGCTGGAACACCTGAAGCGCACCGTCGGCGCCTCGGTGCACCGGGTCTGAGTCACAGGCCGCCGGCGGCTTGCTGGCGCAGCGCCTGCTGGCGCAGGTTCTCGGCCTGACGCCAGGCCCGGGCTTCCAACTGCAGCCAGTCGGGCGCGCCGATGTCGCGCAGCAGGGCCGGGCTCAGCTGCTCGGCCAGCCGGCCCTGGCGCCGCTCGGCCCGTCGCTGCCGCGCCCGGTGACGGGCCTCGGCCGCGCGCAGCAGGCCACGGCCCAGGGCGCGCAGCAGTTGCTCCAGCAGATCGCCATGCGGCCGCGTGGCCAGGCTGGCGGGGGACAGGGACAGGGCGGTGTTCATGGTTGGTCAGCATAGGCGGCCAATCCCGGCCAGAAAAGCGCGCAATTCCGGCCAGTCTGGTCGGCTATGCTGAACAGCATGAGCCGCATCCCGTTGTCCACCCTGCCCGCCTTTGCCACCGTCGCCCGCCTTGGCAATCTGCGCGCGGCTGCCGAGGCCCTGCACCTGACGCACAGCGCGGTCAGCCAGCAGATCCGCCTGCTGGAAGAGCAGACCGGGCTGCAGCTGTTTGACCGGCCGGGCCGGCGCATCGTGCTCAATGCCGCCGGCCGTGCCCTGCTGGCCGGCGTGCAGCCGGCGCTGGCCCAGCTGGATGCGGCGCTGGCCGAAGCCCGCGCCGCATCCAGCCGCGCCGAGGCGACCCTGCTGCGCCTGACCGTGCTGCCCTCGTTTGCCCAGCGCTGGCTGCTGCCGCGCATGGGCCGCTGGCGCGAGGCGGCGCCCGACATCGTCATCGACCTGCACAGCTCCCAGCACATCGAGGACCTGCAGCGACAGGGCTTCGATGCCGCGCTGCGCCAAGGCCGCGGCCCCTGGCGCGGCCTGCACTGCGAGCCGCTGCTGGTGTCGCCACGCATCGCGGTGGGCGCGCCGGCCGCGGCCCAGCGCCTGGCGGGCCGTGGCCCGGCGGCCCTGGCCGACGAGGCCTTGCTGGGCAGCCCACGCCAGTGGCAGGCCTGGTTCAAGGCCCAGGGCCTGTCGCCGCGCATCGCGCCGGTGGCGGCCTTCAACGATGCCGGCCTGATGCTGCAGGCCGCCGAGCAGGGCCTGGGCCTGGCGCTGGCGCGTGAGCTGCTGGCCGCCGACGCGCTGGCCAGCGGCAGCCTGGTGCGGCTGTCGCCGCATGCGCTGCCCGACGACGAGCCCGACCAGCTGTGGCTGGTGTGCCCGCCCGAGCGGGCCGACTGGCCGCCGCTGCTGCGCCTGCGCGACTGGCTGCGCGCCGAGCTGGCGCGGTCGGCCGCAGGCCTGGGCGATGCACGCCCGGCCGCCGGCTAAGCGGCGTCGGCGGGCAGAAACAGCGCCTGCAAGTCCGACAGAAAGTCAAAGCCGCGGGCGCTGGGCCAGACGCGGGCGAAGTCGCGCTCGATCAGGCCACGCGCCTCGGCCTCGGCCAGCGGCGCGGCAATTGCGTTCAGCGGCAGTCCGGTGCGCTCGCTGAAATCGGCCAGCGCAAAGCCCTCCTTCAGCCGCAGCGCATTGAGCATGAACTCGAACGGCAGCTGCTTGCGCGCCACCTCCTCGTCGTTGCTCATGGCCTGGCCCGGCGGCTGGGCCAGGGCCTGGTCCATGTAGGCCCGCGGCTCGCGCCAGCGCACCTGGCGGATGACGCGGTGCGGATAGCTCAGCTTGCCATGCGCGCCGGCGCCTATGCCCAGATAGTCGCCGAATTGCCAGTAGTTCAGGTTGTGGCGGCAGCGGTGGCGCTCGCGCGCAAAGGCGCTGACCTCATAGCGCTGCAGGCCGGCCGCGGCCGTGCGCTCGACGATCAGGTCCAGCATGTCACTGGCCAGATCGTCGTCGGGCAGGCCCTCGGGCGGCTGGCTGGCAAAGCGGGTGTTGGGCTCCAGCGTCAGGTGGTAGACCGACAGATGCGGTGGCGCAAAGCCCAGCGCCGTGTCCAGATCGGCCTGCAGATGCTGCAGATCCTGGCCCGGCAGCGCATACATCAGGTCGAGGTTGAAGGTGTCGAAGGCCGCCGCCGCCTCGGCCACCGCGGCGCGGGCCTGGGCGCCGTCGTGCACCCGACCCAGGCGCAGCAGCATGGCATCGTCGAAGCTCTGCACGCCCACCGACAGGCGCGTGACGCCGGCCGCGCGAAAGGCACGAAAGCGCTCGCGCTCGAAGCTGCCGGGGTTGGCTTCCAGCGTGATCTCGCAGCCCGGCTCCAGCGGCAGGCGGGCGCGGATGTCGGCCAGCAGGCGGTTGATGCCGTCCGGCGAAAACAGGCTGGGCGTGCCACCGCCGATGAAGATGCTGATCACCGGCCGGCCCCAGACCTGGGGCAGCGCGGCTTCCAGATCGGCCACCAGGGCATCGAGGTAGCGGCCTTCGGGCAGGCCGCCGTCATCGCCGGCCGGCCGCTGGTGCGAGTTGAAGTCGCAGTACGGGCACTTGGCGATGCACCAGGGCAGGTGCACATACAGCGACAGCGGCGGCGACGCGCCCAGGCTCAGCGTGCCGGGCCGCAGGTAGCGGCTGACCAGGTCGTCACTCATGCCAGGCGCATCAGCCGAGGTGCCAGGCTTCGGCCAGCATCTGGCGCAGCGCGGCGGCCGAGCGGGCGCGGTGGCTGTGCGCGTTCTTGGTGGCCGCGTCCAGCTCGGCCACGGTGGCGCCCAGCTCGGCGATGTGCATCAGCGGGTCGTAGCCAAAGCCCTGGCTGCCACGCGGCGCGGCCAGCACCGTGCCCGGCCAGCGGCCCACGGCCACCAGCGGCTCGGGATCGTCGGCATGGCGCACGGCCACCAGGGTGCTGATGAAGTGGCCGCGGCGGTCCGCCTGCGGGCCCAGCACATCCAGATCGGCCAGCAGGCGCGCATTGTTCAGCGCATCCTGGCGGCGACGGCGCGCCTCGCGGTCCTCGCCCTCCACCACCGCCACCTCGCCGCCATAGTGGGCCGAGATCACGCCCGGCGCGCCGCCCAGCGCGCCCACGCACAGGCCGGAGTCGTCGGCGATCGCCGCGCCGCCGCTGGCGCGGGCCGCATGGCGGGCCTTGGCCAGGGCGTTCTCGATGAAGGTGTGGTGCGGCTCCTCGGCCTCGGCGATGCCCAGCTCGCCCTGGGCCACGATGTGCAGCGGCAGACCCTGCAGCAGCACACGCAGCTCGGCCAGCTTCTTGGCATTGTTGGAGGCCAGCACCAGGCGCATCACGATGCTCCGACTCAACCCAGGCCCAGGGCCTGGCGCTGCAGACGCGCCAGCTCGGCAATGCCGGCCTCGGCCAGCTGCAGCAGGCGGTCCATCTCGGCGCGGGTGAAGGCCGCGCCCTCGGCCGTGCCCTGCACTTCCACGTAATGGCCGGCGCCGGTCATGACCACGTTCATGTCGGTGTCGCAGGCCGAGTCCTCGGTGTATTCCAGGTCCAGCAGCGGCGTGCCGTCCACGATGCCCACGCTGACCGCGGCCACCGCATCCTTGATCGGGCTGGCGGCGATCTTGCCCTGGGCCAGCAGCCAGCTCACCGCATCATGGGCCGCGACCCAGGCGCCGGTGATGGCCGCGGTGCGTGTGCCGCCATCGGCCTGCAGCACATCGCAGTCGATCAGGATGCTGCGCTCGCCCAGCGCCTTCAGGTCGAACACCGCGCGCAGGCTGCGGCCGATCAGGCGCTGGATCTCCTGGGTGCGGCCGCTCTGCTTGCCGCGTGCGGCCTCGCGGTCGCCGCGGGTGTGGGTGGCGCGCGGCAGCATGCCGTATTCGGCCGTGACCCAGCCCTCGCCGCTGCCGCGCTTGTGCGGCGGCACCTTCTCTTCGACCGAGGCGGTGCACAGCACCTGGGTGCGGCCGAAGGACACCAGCACCGAGCCCTCGGCATGGCAGGTGTAGTGGCGCTGGATGCTGACGGCGCGCAAGGCGTCATGGGCACGGCCATCGCCGCGCTGGAAGTCGCTCATCGGGAAACCTCGTTCGGGAAAAGTCAGGGACGCTTTTGCGACGAGCGCTTGATGGCCTCGTTGATCTCGCGGATCGAGCGCTCGATCTCGGCCTCGTCCAGTTCGGCGGCCGGGCCTTCGCCCGGGCCCAGGCTGGCCTGGATGGTGGACGCGAAGACCTCGTCGCCCAGGGCCTTGGTGGAGACGGCGGCGGTGTCGTCGATCTCCTCGGCGCCTTCCCATTCCACCGCCAGCACGGTGACGTTGTCGCTCTTGGCGCCGGCCTTGCGCAGCGCACGCTCGGCCAGCTCGGGCACGGCATCGCTGATCGGACGCTCGGCCAGCAGCTCGGTGATCTGCGCATCACTCAGGCTGGACCACAGGCCGTCGCTGCACAGCATGACCTTGTCGCCGGGCTGCATCAGCAGCGGGCCCGAGGTGTCGACCACCGGCTTGCCGGGGCTGCCCAGGCAGGTGAACAGCACATTGCGGTTGAACTGGTGGCTGGGCGGCACCACCGCCGCGGCATTGGGGCCCAGCACGTCCTGCAGCTCGGTGTAGCTGTGGTCGCGGGTGCGCGCCACCAGCTTGTCGCCGCGCACCAGGTACAGCCGCGAGTCGCCGCAATGCGCCCAGTAGGCGGCCTGGCCCTGCAGCACGCAGGCCACGACCGTGCTGCGCGGCGTATCGAGCAGGCCGCGCTCGGTGGCATAGCGCAGCAGCGAGTGGTGGCCGGCCAGGATGGCGTCGTGCAGAAAGCGCAGCGGGTCCTTCAGCGACGGCCGCGCATCGCGCTGGAACAGCGCCGACAGGGTCTGCAGCGCCATCTGGCTGGCGACCTCGCCCTCGGGATGGCCGCCCATGCCATCGGCCAGCGCAAACAGGCCGGCCGACCGCGTGTAGCAATAGCCCATGCGGTCTTCGTTCTTGTGGCGGCCACCCTTGCGGCTGACCTGGTAGACAGAGAACCTCATGGCAGGACTTGTCGACGCCCGTGGCTCAGGGCTTGACCCCGGTCTTCAGGCTCTCGATCTGCAGCTTCAGGCGCTCGCTGAAGCTGAGCTTGGTGTAGCGGCGCTCGGTCTCGCGGGCCAGTTCCTTCTGCAGCGCAAACACGCTCTGCGGCCGACTCAGCGGGTCCAGCGACATGCACCACTCGGTGACCTCGATCAGGTTGTCGGAATACACATTGCGCAGCCGCGACAGGCTGAGCGCCAGCCGGTCTTTTTCAAGTCGCTGCGGCGCATCGTTGGGCGGATAGCCCTGCATGCAGGCATAGATGCAGGCACCGATGGCATAGATGTCGGTCCAGGGGCCCAGCGTGCCGTCGCGGCGGTACATCTCGGGCGCGGCAAAGCCCGGCGTGTACATCGGCCGGATGAAGTTGCCCTCTTTGCTCAGCACCTCGCGCGCGGCGCCGAAGTCCAGCATCACCGCCTTGTTGTCGTTGGTGATGAAGATGTTGGCCGGCTTGATGTCCAGGTGCAGCATCTTGTGCTGGTGCACGATGCGCAGGCCACGCAGGATCTCGTCGAACAGGCTGCGGATGGTGCTCTCTCGAAACACCTTGTCACGCTTTAGGTCGCGCGCGGTGACGATGAAGTCCTGCAGCGTATCGCCCTGCAGGTAGTTCATCACCATGTAGACGGTCTCGTTCTCGCGGAAGAAGTTCAGCACCGAGACCACGCTGGGGTGGCTGATCTGCGCGAGGCTGCGGCCTTCTTCGAAGAAGCTCTTCAGGCCCAGCCGGTACAGCGGCTGCTTCTCGGGCTTGACGCGGGGCGTGAACTCACCCACCGAGCGCTCGGCCAGCGAGGCCGGCAGGTATTCCTTGACCGCCACCGGACGCCGCTCGGCATCCTCGGCCAGGTAGACCACGCCAAAGCCACCGGCGGCCAGCCGCTTCACGATGGTGTAGCCGCCGACCACGGTGCCAGGAGGCAACGGGGCGGGTTTCGGCTTGGACATAATCGCGGTTTTGTCTGGGAGCGGATGGCGATGGCAGTCTACAGCATGACCGGTTTTGCCAGCGCCACGGCCGCACCCGCCGCCAGCGAGGGAAGCCCCGCCGCCGGCGCGGCCGTGACGGTGGAACTGCGCTCGGTGAACAGCCGCTTCCTGGACCTGGCCTTCCGCCTGCCCGACGAGTTGCGCGGCCTGGAGCCGGCGCTGCGCGAGTTGCTGGGCGCGGCCTTCAAGCGCGGCAAGATCGAGGCCCGCGTGGCCACCCAGCGCGAGGCCGATGGCGCCTGGCCCCAGCCCCAGGCCGAGCAGCTGATGAAGCTGGCGCGGCTGGAGGCCACGGTCGCCACCTGGCTGCCCAATGCCCGGCCGCTGAGCGTCAACGAGGCCCTGGGCTGGTGCCGCCAGGGCGGCCAGGCCGAGCGTCTGGACGAAGCCGCGCTGAGCGCTGCACGCCAGGCCGTCGAAGGCCTGCGCGAGGCCCGTGCCCGCGAAGGTGCACGCCTGGTGGCGATCCTGAAGGAGCGCATCACCACGCTGCGCAGCCTGGCCGAACAGGCCGGCCCGCTGGTGCCGGCGGTGGTGCAGCGCCAGCAGCAGCGCTTTCTGGAGCGCTGGCACGAGGCCCTGGCCCAGGCCGGCGCGGCCAGCACGGTGAGCCCCGAGGCCTTGCAGGAGCGCGCCCTCAACGAGGCCGCGGCCCAGGCCATCCGCATCGACGTGGCCGAGGAACTGGGCCGCCTGGGCGCGCACCTGGACGAGATCAGCCGCCTGCTCAAGGCCGGCGGTGAACTGGGCAAGCGCCTGGACTTCCTGATCCAGGAACTGCACCGCGAGGCCAACACCCTGGGCTCGAAGTCCGCCGCGCTGGAACTCAGCGCCATCTCGGTGGAGATGAAGGTCGCCATCGAGCAGATGCGCGAGCAGGTGCAGAACATCGAGTGAGGCTCCGAGCGGCGCCGATCCGCCCGGTCCAGGGCCCGTCCCTAGGGTCGTGGCCGTGGCGGCGGCTGCAGGCCCTCGATGCTGGCGCTGCAGCGTGAGCCGCCGGGCACCTTGTCGCCCGGATTGGGCAGCTCCAGCCGGGCCACGAAGGTGCTGCTGGCGGCGTCGATGACGCGGTCCACGCTGCGCACCACGGCCTGGAAGCGCGCGCCGCCCACCTGGGCCCGCACCGTGGCCCGGGTGCCGGGCTTGACCTGGCCGAACAGCGCCGCCGGCAAGGCCACGTCGGCGCGCATCGGGTCGATCTGGGCCACCTTGAGCACCGGCTTGCGGCCGCTGCCGGCCTCGGCCAGCTCGCCGACGTTGAGCATGCGGTCGACCACCACGCCCGAGAACGGCGCGCTCACCGTGCGCAGCGCCAGCTGCTCCTGCGCGCGCTGCAGCTCCACCTTGGCCAGCTCGCGGCTTTCCAGCGCGGTCTGCAGCTCGGCCTCGGCCAGGCGCTTCTCGGCATCGGCCTCGTCGCGGGCCTGGGCCGAGATGAATTTCTCCTTCTCCAGGTCGGCCTGGCGCGCCTGGCGCTTGCTGGCGTAGTCGATGCGGTTGCGCGCGGTGGCCAGCGGCCCCTCCAGCCGGCTGCGCATGCGCGCCAGCTCCACCGCCACGCGCTCGCTCTGCGACTGCAGCTCGACCAGCGGCTGGCCGCGCCGGATGGCATCGCCGCGCTGCACGCTGATGGCCGCGATGATGCCGTCCACCGGCGTGCGGATCTCGATCACCTGCCAGGGCTCGAGCAGGCATTCGAAGCCGGCCTCGGCGCCGGCCCGCGTGCCTGCCCCCTCCTCTGCCGCCATGGCCATCTGCGCCGCCTGGGCCGCAGCCAGCAGCAGTCCGGTCCACACAAGGCGCCCGCTCATTCACCCCTCCCGGAAAACGACAGCATCGCCGCCAGCCGGCGGTCCTGCTGCAGACTGGCCGTGCGCGCCGCACGGTGGCGGGCCTCGGCCGAAGATTGCGCCACCCGGCGCAGCAGCCACAGCAGCGGCCCCGGCAAGCCGCCAGGCCGCGCCGCCAGCCGCTGCGCCAGCGCGCTGAGCCGCGGCGCCTGCACGCGGAACAGCTCGTCGTCCAGCGCCACGATGGCCTCGCCGCTGCCGGGATCACCCTGGCGCGCGGCGCGGCCGAACAGCTGGCGGTCGATGCGCGCCGAGTCGTGGAACTCGGTCAGGATCACATGCAGGCCGCCGCGCCCGGCCACGCCCTCGCCGAGGGCGATGTCGGTGCCACGGCCGGCCATGTTGGTGGCCACGGTGACCCGGCCCGGTCCGCCGGCGCCGGCGATGACCTCGGCCTCGGCGCGGTCCTGCTTGGCATTCAGCACCACATGGTCGATGCCGGCGGCCTGCAGCAGGGCCGACAGCTGCTCGGAGGCCTGCACCGTGCGCGTGCCCACCAGCACCGGCCGGCCCTGCTGCTGCGCATGCCGGCGCACGCTGTCCAGCACCGCGGCCCAGCGCGAGTGCGCATCGGCCAGGCAGCGCGGCGGCGTGCGCCGCGCCTGCGTGGGCCGGTGCAGCGGCACCCGCGCCACCGGCAGGCCGTAGACGCGGCCGATCTCGGCCGCCACCTCGGTGGCGGTGCCGGTCATGCCGGCCAGGCGCAGGTAGCGGCGGAAGAAACGCTGGTAGGTGATGCGCGCCAGCGTCACCCGCTCGCCGCTGAGCGCCAGCCCCTCCTTGGCCTCGATCATCTGGTGCAGGCCACGCTCCCAGGCGCGGTCGGCCATGACGCGGCCGGTGGACTCGTCGACGATCTGCACCTTGCCGTCGACCACCACGTACTGCTGGTCGCGGTGGTACAGCCACAGCGCGGCCAAGGCCTGGGTGATGGCCTCGGTGCAGGCGCGCCGGCCGGCGTCGGGCGGTGGTGCCAGCGTGCCTGGCGCATCCGACGGCAAGGGGGCTTCGGCGGCCGCATCCAGCCAGGCCTCGACCGCGGCATGGCCGGCCTCGCTGAGGCGCACGCGGCGCTGCGCCGGCTCCAGCAGGCAGTCGCGCCCCGGCTGCAGGCCGCGCGCCTGCTGCAGCGCCCAGTCGACCAGGCTGCTGCGCGCACCGGCCGGCAGCGAGGCCGACAGGATCAGCGGCGTGCGCGCCTCGTCGATGAACACGCTGTCGGCCTCGTCCACCAGCGCGAAGGCCAGGCCGCGCAGCACCGTGGCCGGCTGGGCCGTGGCCTGGTCGGCCGGGCTGCCCGCGCCCTCGGCCAGCGCACGGTGCAGCGGGCTGGCGCGGTCGCCCAGCGCGGTGCGGTCGCGCAGGTAGTCGAAGGTCAGCTCCTTGTTGCTGCAGTAGGCGATGTCGCCGGCATAGACGGCCTTGCGCTGGGCCCGCGTCAGCCCGTGCACGATGGCGCCGCAGCGCAGGCCGAAGAACTGGTACAGCGGCGCCATGGCCTCGGCGTCGCGCGCGGCCAGGTAGTCGTTGACCGTGACCACATGCACCGGCAGGCCGACCAGGGCCGCGGCGCACACCGGCAGCGTGGCGGCGAAGGTCTTGCCCTCGCCGGTGGCCATCTCGGCCAGGCCGCCATGCAGCAGCAGCCAGCCGGCATGCAGCTGGCTGTCGTAGTGGCGCTTGCCCAGCACGCGCTGCGCCACCTCGCGCACCAGCGCGAAGAAGGCGGCCACCGGCTCGGCACCGAAGCGGCTGCGGCGCATCTCGTGGCGCAGCTGGGCCGCACGCTGGCGCAGCTGGGGCGTGTCCAGCGCGGCCATGGCCGGCGCATGGCCGGCCGCCAGGCGCACCACGCGGCGCGCGCCGGCCGAGGCGCCGCCCAGCGGCTGCAGCGCCGGCCTGAGCCAGCCATGCCACAGGCCCAGCGCCAGCTCGTCGTGCCAGGCCGGCGTGCGCTCGTCGCGTTCGGCATAGGGCCGGCCGCTGGCCAGGTCACGCGGGCGCAGCCGCAGCAGCAAGGCCTCAGACATCGAAGTGGCGCAGGAACAGGCGCCGCAGCACCGGCCACAGCTGGGCCGCCAGCGGCGCCGGCTCGTGCGTGAAGCGCAGCTGCACGCGCTCGCCATAACGCAGGCCCTGGCCGGCCATCGCGTCCACGCCCACGTCGAGCTGGAACACCCGCTCCAGCGTGCGCAGGCCACGTGGATCGCGCGGATCGACGGCGATGCTGCCGCCGCCCGACGGCGTCAGCGCCTGGCTGGGCACCTCGTCGCGTCCGGCCGGCACCTGGCGCAGCACCCGGCCCTGCAGCACCTGGCCGGCCTCGCTGACGCGCCGCAGCTGCACCTGCAGCGTGGCCGAGCCCACCGCATCCACCGCGCCCTGGTCCAGCACCACGCGCACCACCGGCGCGGCATCGCCCAGCACATAGCCCAGCACATCGCCCTGGCGCAGATGGCGGCCGGGCAGGTCGCCGGCGCGCGGCACGGTGAAGCGGCCCGGCGCCGCCGCGACCATCAGCAGGCCCTGGGCGCGCTGGCGCGCACGCTGCCAGGTGACCTGGGCCAGCTGCAGCTGCTCGCGCACGATCTCGGCGCGCGCCCGGTCGGCCACGAACTCGGCCGCATAACTGGCCTCCAGCTCCTCGACCCGGGCCTGCAGCAGGCGCAGCTCGGCGTCCAGCGCCGGGTCGATGCTGCGCGCCAGCACCTGGCCGGGCACGACCAGGCTGCCCGGCTCGGCCTCGAAGCCGCGGAAGAAGCCCGGCGCCGCGGCACGCACGATGGACTGCTCGGGCAGCCAGACCACGCCCTGGGCCACGGTGCGGTTGGGCAGCGGCAGCACCGCCACCAGCAGCAGCAGGGCCAGCGCGCTGGCGCCGCCGATGGCCAGCGTGCGGCCACGGCGCTCGCGCACCTCGGGCTGGGCCTGCAGGGCCTTGACCGCCTTGAACAGCGGCACCACGCTCATCATCGCCACCGCCCACAGCGCCAGCAGCACGCCGACGAAGAAGAAGCGGCCGCCGATGAACAGCGCAATGGCCAGCGACACGAACAGCCGGTACAGCGCCGAGGCCAGCCCGTAGAGGCCGAACCACAGCCGCTCGGCACGGCTGTGCGCGGGCGACTCCACGTCGCGCAGCCGGAACAGGTGGCGCTGCAGCAGATAACCCCAGTAACGCGCGGACTGCGTGGCCAGGTTGGGCAGCTCGGCCAGGTCGGCCAGGATGTAGTAGGCGTCGTAGCGCAGCAGCGGGTTGCCGTTGAACACCAGCGTGGACAGGCCGGCGACGAAGACCACGTTGAAGCACACGGCCCGCGCCAGCCCCGGCTCCAGCAGCAGCCAGGCATAGAAGGCCAGCGCGGCGATGAACAGCTCCACCAGCATGCCGGCCGCGCCGATCAGCGCCCGCTGCCAGCGCGAGCGCAGCACATTGGCGGCCGAGGCATCGACATAGGGCACCGGCATCAGCACCAGCAGCATCAGGCCCATGTCGTGCACCTCACCGCCGGCGGCGCGCGTGGCCGTGGCATGGCCCATCTCGTGCAGCAGCTTGATCAGCGGGAACACCAGGGCCATCAGCAGCAGGTTGTCGGCCTGCAGCACGCGGTCGGACAGGTTGCCGCTCAGCTCGCCCCAGTGCGCCGGCAGCAGCAGCAGGGCCGGCAGCACCACGGCCAGCCACAGCAGGCCGGCGCCGCGGCTCCACAGCCGGCGGCAGGCGCCGGCATGGCGGTCCAGCCAGCGGCCCGGGTCCCACAGCGGCACGCGCAGCGCCATCGGATTGATCCACGAGCGGCGGCGCTTGGAGCGGGCCTCGCGCTGGCTGCGGTCGAACAGCTCCAGCGCATCGGGCGGCACATCGGTGGCCAGCAGGTCGGCGCCGTGCAGCTGGCCCAGCAGCTGGATCAGCTCGTCCTGCGTGGGCGCGTCCTCGCCCAGCCGCTCGCCGGCCAGGCTCCACAGCTCGCGCACGCTGCGCTGGCCGTCCATCGCCGCCAGCACCAGGCGCGCCGCCGGGCTGAAGCGGTGCACGCGGCCCGAGGCCGGGTCCTGCAGCAGATACCAGACGCCGCCCCGGTAGCGGTGGCGGTGCAGCCGGGCGCGTGCCACCAGGCGCGGCCGCAGCTCGGCCACGCGGTACCAGAGGCCACTTTCCAGCGGAGCGTCCAGGCCGGCCATGCGGATGCCGGGCTCAGGGCGCCCAGGCCCACAGGCTCAGGCGCAGCCAGTCCACCAGGCCGTGGGTCCAGATCCACAGCAGGCTGCGCCGGCCCACCACCACCTTGCCGATGCCCTGCATGCCGGGCCGCAGCGCGGCCTGCGACTGGGCCTGGCCCTCGATGGCGGCCTCGACCGCGAACACATTGCGCCCGTCCTGCTGGGTGGACACCGGCGTGATGCGCTGCACGCGGATCGGCAGCGGCCGGTCGGGCAGGCCCGACAGCAGCAGCTCGCCGCGCTGGCCGCCGGCCAGGCCGGCGATGTCGCGGTCGTCGACCTGCAGCATCACACGAAAGCCCTGCAGCGGCGCCACCTCGAACAGGGTCTGGCCGGTCTGCAGCGGCGAGCCGATCTGCTGGCTCAGGTCGCCGGCCACGACCACGCCGTCGAAGGGCGCCACCAGCGTGGCGCGGGCCAGGCGTTCCTCGGCCAGGGCCAGCTGGGCCTCGGCCTGGCTGACCTGGGCCGCCAGCACGCCCATGGCCGCGCGGTCGGCCTGCGACTGAGCCACCTGGTAGCGGCGCTGCAGCTGCTCGCGCTCGGCCTGCCAGCGGCTGCGCTCCAGGCGCAGGTCGCGGTCGTCCAGCCGGGCCAGCGGCTGGCCCTTGCGCACGGTGTCGCCGGCGCGCACCAGGCCTTCGGCGACGAAGCCGTCGAACGGCGCCACCGCGGCGATCTGCGTGACGCCCTCGACCACGGTGCGCGCGGCGATGCGGTGGTCGGTCTGCCACAGCGCCAGCCCGGCCAGCAGCACGGCGCCCAGCAGCGCCACCAGCTTGAGCCCCGGGCGCTGCGGCCCGCCGGCCTCGCGCAGGGCATTGCCGGCGGTCTCGCGCCAGCGCGCCAGCAGGCCACGCTCGTGGCGGCGCTGCTGGCCCCAGTACGGGCCCAGCAGCACGCCCAGGGCCTGGGCCAGCCGAGCCTGGGCCGGGCTGAAGGCCGGGCCGGCGATGCGCTCGAAGCACAGCACGCCGATGGTCTGGCCCTGGTCGCGCACCGGCACCGACAGCATGGCCTGCACCGCCAGCTGGCGCGCGCTTTCCTGGTGGGCCAGCGCGCCCAGCGGCTCGTCGGCGGGCAGCGGCAGCTGCACCGGCACGCCCAGGTCCAGCACCTCGTCCATGGCCTCGCCCAGCCAGCGCACGAGGTCGGAGCGGGCATCGAAGCTGGCGGTGTTGGACATCACCAGCGGCTGCACCTGGCCACCGGCCTCGAAGCCCAGCGAGACACGGTCGCACTGCAGGCGCTGGGCCAGCTCGTTGACCACCGCCAGCGCCGAAGGCCGCAGCTGCACATGCTGCATGGCCGTGGCCATGGCGTCGTTGAGCAGGCTCACGCGGTCCAGCTCGGCCTGGCGCGCCGCCAGGGCCTGCAGGCTGAAGTGCTGCAGCAGCCAGGCCACGCCCCAGTGGATGTCGCGCAGCGCGGTCTGCAGCTCGGCCTGCGGCCCCGGGCCCAGGTCGAACACCACCACGCCACACAGCGCGCCGGCCGCCTCGATCGGATAGGCCACATGGGCCAGGCCGTCGGCGCCCGGTGGCTGGCCGCCGCCCGGTGCGCTGACCACGCCCTCGCGCGCCTGCAGCGCCTGCTGGGCCACCGGCGACAGGTACTGCAGGTCACGCCGTGGATCGGGCCAGGCCGCGGCCACGCCGAAGGCGCCGGCGGCGCCGTCGCGGGTCAGCAGCAGCGCGGCGCGGGCGCGCGGGATGCGGGCGGCCAGCAGCACCAGCCAGGCCGCATGCAGCTCGGCCGCGTCGTCGGTGGTGGTGAAGCTGGACCAGGCCGCCGACTCGCTGCGCGTGCGCTGCTCGTCGGCGAGGGAGTAGACCGGTGCGCTGCCTTGCATCGTGCTGGGTGGCGGGTCGGGCGGGTCGTCGGGCGGGCCGTCAGCCGCCGGCGCCGGCGATCACGCGGCGGCGCTGCCGGCCGCGGCCGCGGCTGGCACCGGCTCGTCGGCCAGGCTGCCGAGGAAGCGGTCTTTCACCTCGACGAAATTGCGCATCGAGTGCAGCTGCAGGTACAGCAGCTCCAGCTCGTCGTTGCGCGCCAGGCTGGCCAGGGCCTCGCCGTCCAGCGCACGCAGCAGGGCGCGGCTGACGCCGTGGAAGCCGTTCAGCGACACGGTCTGGCCCGACGGCGTGCCGACCTGGGCCTGCATCGGCTCCAGCAGGCCCAGGGCCTGCACGCGGCGGCCGAACTGGCGCGTGCGCTCGAACTGGCTCTGGTACTCCTGCAGGAACTTCAGCACCCGCTCGATGTAGGGCGTGGGCTTGCCGGCGTCGTCGAACAGGCGCTCGCCCCGCCCTTCGTGGTTGATGCCGGGATGGGCCTCGTCCACGCACAGCGTCAGCGTCTTGCCGTCGGCGCTGCGCGAGAACACGAACGGGTAGCGGCGCACAAAGGCCGGCACATAGCTCGCCTGCCACTGGGCATCGGGCGACAGGTAGAGGTTCTGGTCGCCCCGCACGCCCAGCACCACCACCGGCACGACCTCGTCGCCCTGCACCGTGAAGACGATGGCGTACTCGGGCGCGGCGCGCTGGAACTCCACCGCCATCAGCGGCACGGCATTGACGCCGGCCGAGAAGCCATAGCCCGGGCTGGGCTCCAGCGACACCCGGGCATGGCGCGCGGCCGACACCGGCACGACACTGTCATAGATCAGCAACTGCTTGGACATCGGGGCTTTCAGGGCAAGGGATGGGCGCGATCAGGGGCCAGCTTCAGTCTGCCAGAACCCGCAGCTTGGCCGCCACTGGGGCAGACACCTCCAGATGCAGGCGCAGCGATGCATTCGGATCCAGCCGCTGGGCCGTGGCGCCGAGGTGGCTGACGAAGCGGTCCTGCCAGCTCAGCGGCTTGCCGCGGCCGGCCGGGCTGGCCAGCGCTGCCCCTTGCGGCTCGCGCAGCATGGCCTGGGCCGGCGCCTTGCCCCAGTCGATGGCAAAGGCCGCGGGCGCCGGCAACGGCGAGGCCGCAACCTCGGCGGTGGCCGCCGCGGCCGCCACCGTGCTGCGCTGGCCGGCGGCCAGCTGCTCCTGCATCACGCCCTGGCCCGCATGGTCCAGGCCCAGCACATGGCCCAGCTCGTGGGTCAGCACGCTCAGCAGGTCCATGCGTCCGGCCGCCGGGCTGGCGGCACCGGCCCGGCCCGCGGCGCCGAACTCCAGGTCGTCCTGCGGCGTGGCGTCGGCGAACCAGCCCCAGCCGGCGGCGTCGAGGTCGATGGTGATGCGGCCGTCCTCGGCCGCGCCCAGGGCCAGGCCCGGCAGGTCGGCGACGGCCAGCTGCAGCCCATCCAGCCGGGCCAGCTGCGCGGCGCCGACGCCGGCCTCGGCCCATTCCTGCCGGGCCTGGGCCAGCAGGCCGGCGAGCTGGGTCTCGGACAGCGCCGGGGCTGCGGCAGCCGCCTGCGTGGGCGCTGCCTCGGCCAGCAGCAGGTCGGCCTTGTTCTCCGGATGCGCCTGGTGGTTGCCGTTGTGCAGGTTGCCGGCCACGAACAGCACCAGCCGGCCCTGGGGATCGCGGATCTCCAGGCGGGCAAAGTCCTTCTTGCCCGGCTCGCCGTCGTCGGTCAGCGTGAACGAGATGCGGTAGCCCGACTGGCCGTTGAAGCGGCCCAGGCCCTCGCCGACCAGGGTGTCGAACGGCGCCTGGCGCGGCAGCGGGTCCAGCGACGGCGCGTCGTAGCAGTGCACGCTGAGCAGCTCTTCCAGGTGGAAGCGGTTGCCGTCGAAGTTGACCTGCAGGTTGTTCGGCCCGACGTCGATGTCGCAGTGCAGCTCGAAGCCATGGGTCACGCGCATGCCGTCTTCGGTGTAGACGCTGCCGCCGCCGGTCATGCGCCCTTCGGCATGGGCCGGCGCGGTGACCAGGTAATGGGCCTGGTCGTCGTCGCGCACCACGGTGCCGGTCAGCACGTCGGTGCCCTGCACCTGGGCCACGTTGACCTGGGCACCGGCGCCGGGCGCGGCCAGGGCCAGGCCCTGGCTGGTGTACTGCCAGGTCTCGCCGGGGTCGAGCCGGCCGTCGCGGTCGGTGTCGCCAACGATGCGCTGGCCCTGGCGCAGCAGCAGCGGCTGGTAGTCGTCGGCCGGGTTGTCGGTGCCGGCGTCGTCGACCAGCACGATGTCCGACAGCTCGTGCGTGCCCAGGTTCTGCACCAGGAAGGTGAACACCGGCAGCGTGCCCTGGGTCAGCAGCACCGGCTGGTCGGCGTCGTTGGCGTCTTCGGCGCTGGTGGGATGCAGCGGGTCGACCGCGTTGATGGCCTTGGTGACGCGGATCGCCGACTGGCTGTCGGCCACCGTGCCGTAGTAGTGGGCCAGATCGGTGTCGCTGTGGCGCTGGCCGAACTCGTCCTGGGCCAGCACGGTGACGGTGTTGGCATGCTGGCCGGCCAGGGCCGTGCTGGGCGCACCGGCCACGCCGGCCGAGCTGAACAGCCAGACCTCGTTGACGCCAAGCAGGCCGTCGGGATCGGTGTCGCCACCGATGTAGACCGGCGAGAAGCCATCGGAATCGACCAGGTCCAGGATGCTCAGTGCCACGTCGCCCTGGTTGAAGACCTGGTAGGTCCAGACCGTGGATGCGCCCACGTTGAGCACCGGGCCGGTGGGCAGGTCGGCGTCTTCGTAGCGCGTGGGCGCGCTGGCATGCTCGGCATTCAGCGCCTTCTCCACGCGGATGGCACCGGCCTGGCCGAGGTAGCTGGCCGAGTCGCTGTCGCTGGCCGTGGCGCCGGTGCGGCCATCGGTGGCGCTGACGGTGGCGATGTTGGTGTGCAGCCCGCTCTGCGCCACGGCGTAGGCGGCCGAGGTGCCGGCCGAGCTGTAGCGCCAGGTCTCGCCCACGTCCAGCAGGTTGTCGCGGTCGGTGTCGCCGATGTTGAAGCCGCCGCTGAGCACGGCCGCCGGCGTGAAGTCGTCGGCGCTGGTGCCCAGCGTGCCGGCATCGTCGCGCAGCGCACCCACGCTCAGCGCGCCGTTGCCGGTGTTGCGCAGCAGGTAGCTGAAGGTGATGGGCGTGCCCAGATTCAGCAGCAGCGGCTGGCTGGCGCTGTCGGCATCTTCGGCCGGCGTCGGGTTGGCCGGATCGGCGGCATTGATCGCCTTCTCCAGATCGACCCGGGCCACGGCGCCGAACAGGTTGGCCGGGTCGTCGTCGCGCAGCGTGGCCAGCGTGCGGGTGTTGGTGGCGCTGACGCTGGCGTAGTTGGTGTAGGCGCCTTCCGGGGCCGCGCGGCTGGCGCTGTACAGCCAGGTCTCGTTGCGGTCGAGCAGGCCGTTGCGGTTGTTGTCGCCGCTGTTGTAGACCCTGCCGCCCACGGTGACCGTCACCGGCGCCGGCTGGAAGTCGTCGCCGGCCTGGCCCACGGTGCCGTTGTCGTCAACCAGCACCACGTCGCGCAAGGCGTCGCTGCCGGTGTTCTTCACCGCATAGCTGAAGGTCACCATCGTGCCGGCGTTCACCACCACCGGGCTGGCCGGGCTGTTGGCGTCCTGGGCCGTGGTGGGCGACGCGGGCTGGCTGGCATTGATGGCCTTGACCACCTGCAGGCCGGCGGCGCTGCCGTAGTGGTGGGCCATGTCGCTGCTGCTGGCCACGGCCGTGCCGGCCGGGTCGCGCACCGTCACCAGGGCGGTGTTGCCGTACTGGCCCGCCGTCACCGTGCCGCTGGCGCGGTACAGCCAGACCTCGCCGGCATCGACCAGGTTGTCGCGGTCGCTGTCGCCGATGTTGAAGCTGCTGCCGCTGGCCAGCACGGCCGCCGGCGTGAAGTCGTCGCCGGCCAGGCTGGCGGTGCCGGCATCGTCGCGCAGCGAGCTGACCGCAAACGCCAGCGTGCCGGTGTTGAACAGCTGGTAGGTCCAGACCACGGTGCTGCCCACGGCCAGGATGGGCCCGCTGGGGCTGTCGGCATCTTCGTAGGCCGTCGGTGCGCCGGGGTTGGCCGCATTCACCGCCTTCTCCAGCCGCACGCCGATGGGCTGGGGCGTGGCCAGGCCCACATGGTGGGCGGCGTCGCTGTCCTGCACCGCCAGGCCGCTGGACACGCCGATGCCGCGCACCGTGGCCAGGTTGGCATAGGCACCGGCCAGCACCAGGGAGCCATCCGCCACCGTGCCGGCCGAGCTGAACAGCCAGGCCTCGCCGCTGTCGATCAGGCCATCGTGGTCGAAGTCGCCGACGTTGAACAGCTGGCCACCGACGCTGACCGTGACCGCCGCCGGCGTGAAGTCGTCGCCGGCCAGGCCGGGCGTGCCGGCATCGTCGACGATGGACTGCAGCTGCAGGGCCTCGGCGCCGTCGTTGAACACCTGGTAGGTCCAGGTCAGCGGCGTGCCCACGGCCAGGCTGCGGCCCGGCGCGCTGTCGGCATCCTCGGCAGCGGTGGGCTGGGTCGGATCGGCGGCATTCACCGCCTTCTCGATGCGGATCACCGGCTGGGCCGTGCCATTGCCGTTGTAGTGCAGCAGATCGCTGTCCTGCACCGCATTGCCGGCGGCCGACGTGCCCTGCACCGTGACCGTGTGGCGCTGCGGGCCGGGCTGGGCCAGCGCCCCCGGGGGCGCGGCGAACAGCCAGGTCTCGCCCACTTCCAGCAGGCCGTCGCCATCGTCGCCGCTGACGTAGACCGGCACGATGTCATCGCCCAGCAGCGCCGGGCTGCCACCATCGTCGACCAGGCTCACGTCGCCGATGGCCGAGCCATCGGGGCTGAGGTTGCGTACCAGGTAGGTCAGCACCAGCGGCGAGCCGGCGGCCAGGGCCGGGCCGCTGGGCGCATCGGCATCCTCGGCCGAGGTGGGCGCCAGCGGCTGCAGCGCATTCAGCGCGCTCTCCACCTCGATCACCGCGGTGTCGGGCGCGGCCGGCACGCCGCCGCTGGGCGTGCTGCCATGCTCGGTCTGCAGCGGTGCCAGCGTGCGGTCGTCCTCCTTGCCGCCGGCATCGTCGTGGCGGGCATGGCCGTTGCCCGGCTGCGGGTCGCGCGGCGCGCCATGCTGCTCGTTCCACTCCGGATCGTGCTGGGTCACCAGGCCGATCTCGCCATGCGGCTCGGCCAGCGAGCGGTCGGCGCCGCCGGCGGTGGCCAGGTCGACGATGAACTGCAGCGTGTGCGGCGCCAGCAGGCGGTTGACCGTGGGCGCGCCGAAGCGCGCAAAGGGCACGAAGAAGCTGTTGAACTCGCCGGTCCAGTCGAACATGCGGTCGTGGCCGGTGTTGGCGATCAGCACGTCCAGGCCGCCGCCGCCATAGGCGAAGTCGCCGCTGCCGCCGGTGTTCTGCACATCGGTGGCGTCGTCGGTCTCGTCGTTCAGGCCGCCGTGGGTGTCGAGGTTGTCGTCGAGCTGGTGGTAGTCGTCGCCCAGGCCGCCGAACAACCGGTCGTGGCCGGTGCCGCCGACCAGGGCATCGTGGCCGCCGTCGCCGAAGATCCAGTCCTTGCCGTCCTCGATCAGCACGCCGCGCTCGAAGGCCTCGAAGTTGAGCAGGAAGTTGTCGATCTTCAGCAGCGGCGCATCGGCGTCGTAGAAGTCGAGCTTGCGCGTCACCGCGTCGTACTGGAACGGCGCCGCGCTGGCGGCGCGCACGTCGTCGTAGAACGGCGCCAGGGCCTCGGCGCCCGACAGCGCATCGTTGCCGTCGCCGCCGTGGATGAAGTCGTCGCCCAGGCCGCCGTAGATCACGTCGTCGCCGCCCTGCTGCTCCCAGGCCAGCAGGTTGACGGTCTTCTTCAGGTAGCCGTTCAGGTCGACCACCGCGCCGATGAAGGGCCCGGGCAGCTCGATCAGGCGCTCGGTGCTGACCGTGATGCCGTACAACGGCTCGGCCACGCCATTGCGGCTGGTGGAGATGCGGCCGTCGTCGCCGAGCAGGCCGTCCTCGCCGCTGCCGCCAAACAGCCGGTCGCTGCCGGTGCCGCCGTACAGGTCGTCGTCCCAGCCGTCGCCGTAGAGCACGTCGTTGCCGCGCCCGCCGTGCACGATGTCGTCGCCGTCCTCGGCCTTGACCAGGTCGTTGCCGCCGATGGCCGCCGCGTCGTTGCCCGGCGTGTAGTCCAGCAGGTCGAACGTGCGCACGACGATGCGCTCGGCACCCCGCGGCTCGGTCAGCTGCGGGTTGGCCGGATCGTTGCCGATGTCCACCGTGGCGTCGTAGGCAAACTGCAGCGGCCGGCCGTCGGTGCCCAGCACCCGCAGGATGACCGCGTTGTCGCCGGTGATCACGTCGGCGTCGAAGGCATGCTCGGCCACCAGGCCCAGGCGCGAGTCGCCGCCGGCGCCCAGCTGATTGCGATCGATGCGCAGGCCGGCGCCGCCGAACACGATGTCGGCGCCATCGGGCCGCAGCCCCGGCGTGGCCAGGCCATACAGGCTGGAGCTGCCGCCGATGAGGTCGTCCTGGCCCAGGTTGCCGAAGACCACGTCGTTGCCGCCGCCGCCCTCGATGTAGTCGTCGCCGTCGCTGCCCAGGCTTTCCACCGAGGCCAGCACCACCAGCGCACCACCGGCGCTGATGCTGGCGCCCACCGGCGCGCCCAGGATCGAGGCGTCGCCCTCGATCACGTCGTCGCCCAGCTGGCCGAAGATCTCGTCGTCCTGGGCGCCGCCGGCGATGCGGTCGTCGCCCCACACGCGCAGGGCTGGATCGTCGGCCTGCTGTTCCAGCGCCGCGCTGTGGTCCAGCAGCTGGATGCGGTACTCGCGGTGCATGGGCCGCTGCGGCGTGGCCTCGGCCGGCAGCACGCCGTCGGGATCGGCATTCAGCGGACGGCCCAGCGCATCGACCGAGCGCGTCTGCGAGCGGCCCTCGTCGGCGCCGGCCAGCTCGCTGTACAGCGTGGCGCCGGTCAGCGTGGCAAAGCGCAGGTCCAGGTGGTCGGGGCGGAAGTAGATGTCGGCGTTGTCGCCGGCGATCACGTCGTGGCCGCTGCCGCCGTCCAGGCGGTCGTCGCCGTCCAGCGCGCCCACCACATTGCTGCCGCCGATGACGATGTCGTCGTCGTTGCCGGCAAACACCAGATCGCGGCCCTGCTGGCCCAGCAGGATGTCGCTGCCGTCCTGGCCATGCAGTTCGTCGTCGCCGCTGCCGGTGTTGGTGGTGGTGTTGAGCGCGGTGAAGGCCAGCGTGCGCTGGCCGGCCAGCAGCAGCTCGGGCGCCAGCGCCGGCAGGCTTTGCTCGGGCAGGTAGGCACCGGCCACGCCCTCGGCCAGGCCCTGGTCGCCGAACACCAGGTCGGCGCCGGCGCCGGCCTGCACCGTGTCGCCAGCCCCGCCGCCCAGCACCAAGTCGTTGCCGCTGCCGGTGGTGACGGTGTCGGCGCCGTTGTCGGCGTCCAGGAAGCCGATGGACTCGATGCTCTGCACCGTGAACAGGTGCACCGAGAACGGCGTGGCCGCCTCGTCCACCAGGCCGGTGCTGATGCGGCCGTTGTCGCCGAAGACGATGTTGTGGCCGTCGCCGGCCTGGACGGCATCGGCGCCGGTGCCGCCGATGACGAGGTCGTGGTGGTTGCCGGTGACGATGCGGTCGGCGCCGCCGATGCGGCTGGCCGCGGCGATGGACCACACGCGGTCGATGTCGTCGCTGCGCTGCGGGTTCAGCGCGCTGTTCTGCAGCAGCTCCGAGGCCAGGTAGTCGATCAGGCCATGGTCGCCGAAGACGATGTTGCTGCCGTCCAGCGCGGCCGTGCCGCCCAGGCTGGCATGGGCCTCGATCAGGTCGTCGCCGCCGCCGCCCAGCAGGATGTCGCGGCCCACGCCGCTGCGGATCTGGTCGTCGCCATTGCCAAACTCGTTGGCGCTGCCGTTGACCGTGCCCCAGTCGATGGACGTGACCAAGCCCAGCACCTGCACCGGGTAGTCGTCGTCGCTGCCGGCCGGCGCATCCACCGGGCGGTTGGCGCCGCTGTCCAGGCCCAGGATGCGGCCATGGTCGCCGAAGACGATGTTCTGGCCGGCGCCGGCGTCGATGCGGTCGCCACCCTGGCCGCCGACCAGGATGTCGTCGCTGTCGTCGTCGCTGATGACATCGCCCGCGCCGTAAATCGCCGCGGTGTCCACGCTTTCCAGCAGGTCCAGCGTGGCCAGTCCGGCCAGGCCGGTCTCCACGTTGCCGAAGTAGTCGGCGCCCAGGTAGCTCAGATGGCCCTGGTCGCCGAACACCACATCGGACTGGCTGCCGCCGTCCAGCACATCGCTGCCATTGCCGCCGAAGATGCGGTCGCGGCCGCTGCCGCCCAGGATGCTGTCGTTGCCGCCGTTGCCGGGCTCGGCCGTGCGCAGGTCCTGGATGTAGCCGGTGGTCAGCAGCTTGTCGCTGGCCAGCTGGCTGAACTGGCCGATGCCGGCATTGCCGGTGGCATAGCCGAACACCGCCGGCCGGCCGCTGGCCGCGGCCCAATCGGGATGGATGCGGCCCCGCGGCACGTCCTGCTGCACCACGCCGTGGTCGCCGAAGATCACGTCGTCACCGCTGCCGCCGTCGAGGCTGTCGGCGCCGGCCACCAGGCCGTCGCGCACGGGGCCGAAGGCCAGCGTGCCGATGCCGGCATCGGTGGTCACCACCACCAGGCTGCGCGTGATCGGGTCGACATTGAAGCCCGAGTCGCCGTAGACCATGTCCAGGCCGCCGTGGGCGACGATGCGGTCGTTGCCCGAGCCACCGGCCAGGTGGTCGCCCGCGCCGGTGCCCAGCAGGGTGTCGTCGCCGGCACCGCCATAGGCCACGATGCCCAGCACCGTGGTGTTGGCGTCGGCCGCGCCGAACAGCGCGCTGGCGTCGATGACGTCGTTGCCGGCCTGCAGGAAGGGATTGGCGCGCGGGAAGCGGAACAGGTCGTCGGCCGTGCCGGCCGGGTCGAACAGCTTGGCGCCCAGCACCAGGTTGTCGCCGCGGCTGCTCTGGTTGGCGATGCCGCTGTACCACAGGCCGTCCTGCGAGGTGTCGCCATAGACCACCAGCGGCGAGCTGGCGCCGCCGCCGCCGGTGACCGTGATGGTGTCGCCGCTGATGGCGCTGCCGCCCGACGTGGTCGCCAGGTTGCCGCCGCCGTGCACCGTGGTCAGCGTGCCGTGGCGGGCCGGGCCGCGGTTGGCATCGCGGCCCTCGTCGGCCGGCACCAGGGTGCCGGTGATGCTCAGGCGGTCGTTGCCCTGGCCCATCAGCAGGTTCAGCACCTCGATGCCCGAGCGGCCGGTGGCCGCGTCGCCCCAGGTGATGCCGCCGGGGAAGCTGGCCGGCTCGCCGAAGCTGTTGGCGCCGACCAGCAGGTCCGGCGCCAGGCCGAAGCCGCTGAGCCCGGTGGCGCTGAGCACGCCGACCTTGTCCTCCAGGCTGCCGTCGTCAAAGATGTTCAGCATATCGATCTGGTCGCGCTCGTCGGGCTGGTCGCCGATCTGCAGCAGCGGCGCGTTCAGCTCGGCCGGCAGCAGCACGGCCGGGGTCAGGGCGCGCTCGCCCAGCGTGCCGCCCACCACCGACAGCGGACCGCCCAGCTTGGTCAGCAGATGCTGCTGAGGCGCCCACACCTTCTGCGTGCTCGGGTCGATGGGCAGGCTGGCCGGATCGAAGCCGGCATTGGCGCTGACCGTCACCGTCTGCGGCCGGTACCAGTTGCCGGCATCGAAGACCAGCGCGGCCGGCGTGGCCAGCACCTGGCCGTCGGTGGCAATGGCCACCGTGACCGCGCCCGTCGGCGCCTGGGCCAGGCGCACGGTGTAGCTGTCGGCGACCGACTGGTCGCCTGGCGCCGAGGCGTCGTCCTTGACCACTTGGGTGCTGCCGCCGCTTTGCAGCACCAGCACGCCCGGCGCGTCGTCGTCGTAGACGCTGACCGCCAGCTGGGCGCGCTGGCCGGCATAGGCCGAGGCACCGCTGTGGGCGCTGACCGCGGCCTGCACGAAGCTGCGCTTGAAGTCCTCGCGCGTGGCGTCGTCCACCGCGACCACGTCGATGTCGATGCCGCTGGCGGCAGTGCCGGCATCGAAGCTCAGCTGCGCCTGGCCCGCACCCAGCAGGGTGACGCCGGCACCGGCCAGCGTGAGCTGCTGCGCGTCGTAGCTCAGGGTCACGGTGACGGTCTGGCCGGCGGCCAGGGCCTGGCCCAGGCGCAGGTTCACGCGGTCGGCAATGCCGGGCGTGAAGCCGTCGGCATCGGCCACCAGGCTGCCTTCCAGCACCAGGCTGCCGCCGTCGCTCTGGCTGAAGATCAGCTCGGGCGCGTCGTCGTCGACCACGGTGACCTCGACATTGCGCACCTTGGCGAAGCCGAAGGTGGCGATGGACGCCGCCTGGTCGTTGGCCGCGCTGTGCAGCGACGGGTCTTCGGCGATGGCCAGCACGCTGTGGTTGATGCTGACCGTGCGCTCGCCTTCGGCCAGGCCGTCGTCGACACCGTAGACCTGCACCGCCTGTTCCTGGTCCCAGTTGGCCGAGTCGAAGGCCAGCACCAGGGCACGGTCGGGCGTGGTGACGCTCTGGCCGTCGATGGCCACCTGGCGCGTGAAGCCGGAGGGCAGCACCCGCGCCAGCCACAGGCCGTCGCCGCCGGCGCCCTGCTCCTCGCGGTTGGAGCGCGCGGCCGAGACCGTGACATAGACCACCACGCCCTCGGCCGGCCGGGTGGCCAGGCGCACGAAGTAGCCGTCGACGCTGGCGGCATCGCCGCTGGCGCCTTCGCGCACCACGGTGCTGCCGCCGCTTTCGCGGATCACCACGGCGCCGCTGCTGGCCTGGGCCACGGTGGGATCGAGGCCGTCCACCGCCAGGCCGTCGTACAGCGTGCCGGGCGCGCTGACGCTGTGCACCAGGCTGCTGGAGCTGCCCTCCAGCTGCTGCATCACGATGGGTTCGGCCACGTCGCCGCCGACGTTGATGCTGTCGCTGCCCAGGCCGCCGATGACGCGGGTGATCACGCCCACCGGCGTGCCCTGCACATAGAAGTCGTCGTCGGACTCCAGGCCGTCGACCTCCAGCACCTCGATGTTCTGGAAGCGCACATTGACGCCGGCGCCGAACACCCCGCCCTCGGTGATGACGAAGTTGTCGGCGAACTCGGTGCCCAGCACCACCACCTTGTCGAAGCCGCTGCCGCCGTCCACCGACACCGGCGCATTGATGTTGTACTGCACCGTGTCGTTGCCCTCGCCGGGGCGCACGTTCATCTGCGCCGCGGTGGAGACATCGCTGGTCAGCAGCGGCTGGGCCACGCCGTCGGCGCCGAGCACGATGTTGCCGGCGGCATCGACCTGGGCCAGCGCAAAGGCGCGCACGATGAACAGGTCATCGCCGGCATCACCTTCCAGGCGCAGCTCGGCCTTGTTGCTGTAGACGCTGAAGCTGTCGTTGCCGCTGCCGCCCTGGGCCACCAGCGGCGCCGAGGCGCCGCGGCTGACGTAGCCGCGGGTGGTGGCGATGGTCTCGAAGGCATCGCTGGCCGGCAGGTTGCCCGGCTGGCGCTGGCTGCCGTAGATCTGGCCGATCTGGAAGACATCGTCGCCGCTGCCGCCGTCCAGGCTGGTGATGGCGGCGTTGTCGTCGACCGCGAAGAAGTCGTTGCCGCCCAGGCCGAACACCTGCAGGCGGCCGTTGAGCGCGGCGTCGTAGTTGATGCGCTGCACCGCCTGCGGGCGCTGGCCGGCATCGGCGCTGGCCGTGCGCGCCTGGTCCAGCGAGCCGTGCAGCAGGGCCACGAAGGCCGGCGCCATGGCCTGCTCGGACGGGATCTCGGTGCTGCGGCGCAGCAGGAAGATGTCGTCCGTGGCGCCGGCGGCGGCGCTGCCGTCGATGCCGTGGATGGACAGCTCGTCCACGCCGTCGTCGGGCGCGCCGGTGTCCAGCACATTGATCACATGGTTGCGCTCGGCGCCCTGGCTGCCGGTGGTGTAGACCACCACGCTGTCGCTGTCGGCCTGGCCGTCCAGCGTCAGCGTATCGCCGATGCCGAAGCGGTCGACGTGCATCGAGCCCAGGCGGGTGACGGTGAAGCGGTCCTCGCCGTCGCTGTGGCCGGCGGGCAGGCGGGCGCCGGCGGTGACCGCGGCGCTGCCATAGGCGCTGGTATTGGCGTCGAGGTCGGTCTCGTGGAACAGGAAGCTGTCGCTGTCGTCGTGGCCGAAGATCTGGGTGAAGGTCTTGGCATTCGGATTGGCCTGGGCCAGGTCGGCCGGCGCGCCGCTCTTGCCGATGCTGCCGCGCAGCAGCAGGGTGCTGCCGAAGCCGACATCGGGATCGACCGGGTCCACGCTGCCGTCGGGCCGGCGGCGCTCGTCGCCGCGGATCTGGATGCCGGTGCCGGCCAGCACGCGGTTGACCGACTGGGTGACCACGTTGTCGCCCACCCATAGCACCACGCTCAGCGCGGCCACGGCCTCGCCGCTGGCCACCGTCAGCGCATCGCCCTGGGCGATCTGCGCGCCCTCGCCGCCGTCGCCGGCCAGCAGGTACAGGTCTTCGCCGGTGCTCTGCACCTGGGACGGGTCGCCGTTCAGGAACAGCGGCGTCAGCGCCGTGTCGGGCACGGTCAGGCGGATGTCGCCGGCCAGCGAGCGTGCGGCCAGCAGGTTGAGCTCACGCTCGGTCTCGCTGAGGTAGACGCCGGCATCGCCCTGCACATAGACGCGGCCATCGGCCACATAGGCGCCGGCCTGCACGCCGCTGTCCACGTCCAGGTCGTTGTCGATCCGGCCCACGCTGCCACCATGGGCCGCCAGGTCGACACGCCGGGCGGTGATGTTGGCCAGGTCGTCGCCATCGGCGGCCTGGCCGCTGCGCTGGTCGACGATGCTGCCGCCGCGGGCGGCCAGCGACACGTCGCCGCGATCGGCCAGCACGCTGTTCACACGCAGGTCGCCGGCGATCTCCTCGATGTAGACCGAGCGTGCGGCGCTGACCGTCAGCGCCCCGCTCTTGTCACCGGCGCGCAGGCCGCTCAGCACGGTGTCGACCAGGTCGGTCTCGATGAAATCGGCCGTGCCGCCCACGGCGCCGGCCAGCGCGGTGAGGGTGATGGAAATGCCGCTGACATCGGCCAGGGCCGTGGCGTCGTTGTCGGAGGCGTCGGCATCGACGATGCCGGCCGGCGCCAGCAGGAACACGCTGTCGGTGGTGGAGCGGATGCTGCCCACACGCAGGTCGTCGCCGTCGGCAGCGTCCACCGCCACCAGCTCGCGCCAGGGGTCGGCCTCGCTGCCGATGAAGCCATTGCTCAGCAGGTCGACGAACTCGCCGCCAGCCCGGATGTTGCTGACGCCCAGGATGTTGACCACACGGGTGTCGGCATCGGGGTCGCCGCTGTCGATGGCGCGGATGCTCAGGTGCTCGCCGGCCTCGGCCAGCGCAAAGCTCCAGGTCGCGTCCACCGCGGTGGCGGCTCCGGTGGCCACGGCGGCGGCCGGGTACAGCGCGCGCAGCGGCTGGCCGTTGACGCGCGGGTCGTCGTCGTAGAAGTGGTAGTAGGTGCCACTTTCCGGATAGGCCGGCCGGCCCTGCACGGTCACCAGCACGCCGTTGGCCGCCTGGCGGCCGGCCTCGATGACGCTCTGGCCCAGGCGCACCACGGTGTCGCCACCGGCGCTGAGCGTATCGATGTGCGGCGTCACGCCGCCGGCCGGCTCGGCCAGCAGGTCGCGGAAGCGGGCCGACAGGTCCAGGTACAGGTCGTCGCCGGCCTCGCCCCAGGTCTGCGAGACCTGGCCGGGCGCGTTGATCAGCTCCACCCGCAGCGGCGAGGACAGCGAGCCCACCGAGCCGCGGGCCTCGACGCCATGGAAGCGGCTGACCTGGGCCTCCACCGTGCCGGCCTGCACCGACTCCAGCGTATTCAGCACCGCGGTCTGCTGGTTGCTGCCGGCAAAGCCGGCGATCTGCACCACATAAGGCGTCTGGCCGGCCACCTCGATCTTCACCAGGTCGCCGACCACGAAGCCTTCGGCCACCCAGCTGCCGCCATCGCTGCGCGTCAGGCTGTCGGCCGCTGCGCCATCGGTGGCGAAGTGGATCAGGCCCTCGTAGCGGCGGTTGCTCTCGCCCTCGAAGTCGGCCGGCACCGTGGCCGTGTGCTCATTGCCCAGCTGGCCGGTGGTGATCAGGTAGGTGCCGGCCGAATCGGCGCCGGATTCGGCGACGATGCTGCCGCCGGTGTTCAGGATGCGCGTCTCGCCGATCGGGTTGTTGATCTTCTTGCCGTAGCGCAGCGTGATGTCGGCCGCGCCCAGGTTGCGGATGTCGATCAGCGCCGGCTCGTAGGTCTGGTCAAGGCGGAAGTTCAGCGTCACCGCCTGGCCGCCGCGGTCCAGGTGCACACGCGGCTGGCCCTGGGCATCGATCAGGTCGATGCCGTTGATCAGCAGCGGCCGGTCGGACTCGTTGGTGATGCGCACGGTGTCGAATCCGTCCGCAAAGGTGAAGGTGCCCCAGTAGTGGTCACCGATCTGCTGGCCGCCGGAGATCTGGCTCAGCGCCTGGAACACCACCTCGCCGAGCTGGTTGTTGGCGATGTCGCCGACCTCGATCTGCGCGCCCACCGGGGTGCCGGGCGCCGGATGGTCCTGGCCGTTGACGGTGATGTTGACCGCGCGATCGATGGTGCCGTCGGCGCGCACATACAGCTCGGGCGCCGGGCCGGCGCCGACCACCACGTCGGAGTCCCAGGCGATGGCGCGGCGGTCCTGCTCGATGCCGTCGCTGACATGGCCGTTGTTGGCCTGGCCCAGCAGGGCCAGGCTGTTGAAGCCGGCCACGGTGTTCAGCGGGCCGGCCGGCACCGCGCTGCTGGTGGCGCTGCCCGGGCGCGGCGCCACGGTCACCACCACGCCGGCGTCGCCGTCGATCAGGTTGCGCACGGTGCCGGAGTTGTCGCCCGGCTCGGACGAACCGCCGAACAGGCCATACCAGCGGCCGTCGGGATCGCGCACCGCGTTGACGTTGGCATGGCGCGCCTCCATGTCCATGCCCTGGCGGCCGGTGATGGCGGTCAGGCCGGCGGCCGTGCCCTCCAGCAGCACCAGGGTGCTGCTGGTGATGTCGTTGTCGGCACGCGCCGTGGCGCCGCCGGCAAAGCCGCCGGCCGTGGCCTCGGAACGGGCGACGGGCAGGATGTTGCGGGCCAGCGCGCTGGCGTCCACCGTGCGCGCATCCACCGTGGCGCCGCTGCCGAACACGGCATTGGTGCGGGCCACGATGTCGTTGGTGGCCGTGGCCTCGGACACCGAGATGAAGCCGCCGCCCTTGCCCGAGGCGGTGCTGCTGGCGCGGATGTCGGTGATGGCGCCGAGCTTGAAGTCGCCGGCGGCCTCGATGGTCACGCCGCTGGCATTGATTTGAGGAGCGGCGCCCTCGTCGCTGAGGCCGCGCACCACGCCGGGCGCGGCATGGCCGACGAAGGCATTGCTGCGGCTGTCGTAGTCGAGGTTGGCATTGGTCACGCCCACCTGCACGAAGCCGCCCGAGCGGCTGTTGCCGAAGGCCGAGACCGAGCCGGCCGACAGCGTGGTGATGCTGACATCGCCGCCGCTGCGCACGCGGTCGGCATCGATGGAGGCCTGCACGTCGGCAAAGAAGTCGGCATTGGCCTCGGGCACCTGCACGTCGGCAAAGGCGCCGCCCGAGCCGCGTGCCGACGACGAGGACTGGCCGTCGCCGATGGGCGGGCTGACCTGGCGCAGCGACACGCCGCCCGGGCCCAGCAGCAGGTTCACCGCACCGGCGCTGGTGCCGGTCAGGTCCAGGCGCAGCTGGTGGTCGGCCTGGGTGCCGCCGCTGGCGCTCAGGGCCACGCCCTCCTTGCCCAGCTGGTGCTGGCCCAGGGCCTGGCCGACGCTGATGCTGGGCACGATCACACCGTCGGGCCCGCGCAGCTGGAAGCTGCCGCCGGCGCTGTTGACCACGGTGTAGTTCATGCCGTTCTGCAGCCCTCCCAGCGTGGCCGGCACCAGCAGGTGGCGCACGCTGTCCGGCGAGCTGCTGGGGTCGAGCAGGATGTCGGCGCTGCGCAGCGTGGCGCCGCTGGTCTCGTCGGTCAGCACGTCGCCGGCAAAGCCCAGCACGGTGGCGCTGACGCTGGCGATGGTGCGCTCGCCGTTGTTGCTGCCGGTGCCGCTGATGCTGATCTTCTGGCCGACCACAAAGCCGTCGGTCAGCCAGCTGCCGCCGGCATCGCTGCGTGTCAGCGTGTCGTTGGCATTGGCCACGCGGTCGAACACCAGGCCGGCCACCGTGGTCTGCACCGTGCCGCTGAGCTTGACGCGGTAGTCGTCGATGCGCTGCACCTTGTAGCTGGCGCCGTCGACCAGGCCGCCGATGGCCGCGCCGTTGCTGCGGTAGGTGACGATCTGGCCATCGGCCAGGCCATGGCCCACATCGGTGTCGGGCGCGCCGTCGCCGTTGGTGTCGATGCGGTTCTTGATGTAGATCTGGTTGTTGTCGCTGGGGCTGAATTCGCCGTCGCCATTGGGCCCGGACTGGTCCACCGCATCGCTGCTGAAGCCGGCGCTGGCCGGTGCACGGTAGGTCACCAGGTCGCCATCGGCAAAGCCGGTCAGGTGCAGGCGGTTGCCGCTGCTGATCAGGCCCGACTGGGTGGCGCTGAAGGCCACCGGCGCGCTCAGCGTGCTGGCCAGCTTGATGCTGCGGTCGTCGATGACGCGCACGTAGTACGAGCCCGGCGCCACGATGTTGCCGGCCGCGCCGCCGCCGGCATAGACGATGCGGTCGCCGGTGTTGAAGTTGTGCGGGCCGCCGAAGACGATCAGGTCGCGGTCGGTGTCCACGCCCGAGACGCCGGCGCCCAGCGGGAAGGGGCTGCCCGCATCCACCGCCGTGCCATTGCTGGCCGCACCCAGCGCCAGCGTATTGGCGTCGATGGCGATCACGCCGTAGTCGCGGTCGGACACCAGGGTGCCGGCTGCCGGGCTGATCGAGGTGGCCGTGCCTATGGCCGCCTGGCCGTTGGCGCTGTAGGTCACCACGTCGCCGGTGGCCAGGCCATGGCTGTTGAAGACGAAGCTGTCGCTGCCGGTGTTGACGCTGTTGTGCGCCAGGTTGTCGGTGAGCTGCACGCCGCCCTGCTGCTGGCGCAGCTCGGCATTCACCGACACGTCGCCGCCGGCATCCACGCGCGTGCTGCCGCCGCCGATCCAGGCCTGCACCGTGGGCCGGATGTCGATGTCCGACACCGCCGCGCCCACCGAGATCAGGCCGCCGCCCACCGCGGTGGCGCTGGCATCGCCTTCGGCGGTCTGGGCGATGGCATCGACGCTGAGCGCGCCGCGGGTGTCCAGGCGCACGTTCTGGCCGATCCAGGCCTGGGTGCTGGGCGTGACCGTGGTGCTGGCCCGCGTGCCGCGGCCGCTGATCGCGCCGCCGCTGGCCACGTTGGACGTGGCATAGCCGGTGTCCTTGGAATCGGCCCGCACGGCCACGCTGCCGGCGTCCAGGATCTGCGTGCCGGCCGCCACCCAGGCCTGGGTGGCCGCGGTGTTGGAGGCGCTGGCCAGCGCCACCTGCACGCTGACCGCGCCGCCGCCACCGAGCTTGGTGCGCGCCGAGGCATTGCCCACGGCGGTCTCGGCCACCACGTCCAGCGCGCCGTCCAGCCTCAGCGTGGTGGCCGTGCCGCCGACGAAGGCCTGCACCGCCCCGGACACCGTGGCCGTGGCCGAAGTGCCGGCGCCGCCGGCCAGCAGGCTGACCGCGATCAGGTCGGTGCTGGCCCGGGCCTGGCGGCCGTCCACCGTGGCCTTGATGTCCAGCGAATCGGCCTGCAGCGCCACGCCCGAGCCCACCCAGGCCGCGGTCTGCGTGGCCGCGGTGGCCTTGGGCAGCAGGGCCTGCACGCCGACCACGTCGCCGGTGCCGCCGGAGGCATCGGTGAGCGCAAGCGCGTCCGAATCGGCATGCACCACCACCGCGCCGTCCACGTCGATCTCGGTGCCCACGCTGGCCAGCGACTGGCCGGCGGGCGCGCCGATCCAGGCCTCGACCAGCGCATCGATGCGCGAATCGGTGCCGGCGCCGCTGCCGCCGATGGCGCCCACGCCAACCACGAAGGCGGTGGCATCGGTGTCGAACTCGCCGTGGCCGCTGACCGACAGCGTGCCGGCGCTGACATCGGCATTGCGGCCCACCGAGGCCCGCACGCGGGCGCTGTCGGTGGCATTGGCCTGGTAGGCATTGACCACCAGCAGACCGCCACCGCCGCCGCGCACGGTGGCGGTGGCGCTGGAGTCGTTGTCGGCGGCAATCGAGGCGCCAAGGTCCAGCACCAGGGTGGCCGCGCTGCCGGCCACCGGGCCATTGCGCGCGGCGCCGACGAAGGCCTCGGTGTCGCTGTCGACCCGCACCTCGGACTTGGCGATGTTCAGCGCAAAGCCGCCGACGCCGACGATGACCGCATCGCCGCGGGCATCCTCGGTCGAGCGCGCTTCCAGCTCCAGCGAGCGCGCCTGCAGCGTCGTGCCCTGGCCCACATAGGCCCGGGTGCTGCCGGCTATGGTGGCCGACGGCGCATACACCGCCACCACGCCGATGCCGCCGGCGCCGCCATAGGCGTCGGTGGTGGCGGTGGAGCGCGAACTGGCGCTGACCACCACGTCGCCGGCGCCGATCTGGCTGCTGTCCGGCGTGGCATCGTCATGGGCCGCGCCCAGGTGAGCGTCGACGATGCGGTGCACATGGGTCACCGCGCCGGCACCGGCGCCGCCGATGGCGCCGACCACCAGGCTCAGCGCCGTGGCCTGGGCATCGGCCTGGGCATCGGCGCTGACGCTGAGCCCGTCGCCGGCACTGATCTGGCTGCTGCCGGACACCCAGGCCTGGGTGCTGCCGCCGATGTCCACCGTGGGCAGGGCCACCGACAGCGCCAGGCCGCCGGCGCCGGCGCCATCGGTCTCGGCGCTGGCCGTGTGCTCGGAGCTGGCGGCCACGCGCACCTCGCCGCTGGCCGACAGCTGGGCCGACTGGGCATAGGCCAGCACGGCATTGCCGATGCTGGCGCTGGCCTGGGCCCCGGCGCCGGCGGCGCTGGTGGCGGCGGCCACGGCCACCGACTGCACGCCGATGCTCTGCGTGGCATCGGCGCTGATCTGCAGGTCGCCGGCCGCGGCATGCGCCGACGAATCGGCGACGAAGGCCGTGACCACGCCGCCGATCTGGTTGTCGGTCAGCGACACGCCAACGCCCACGCCGCCGGCCCCGCCGGCGATGGCCACGCCCAGCACGGTGGCGGTGATCTGCGATTCGTCGCTGGCCTCGACCGTCAGTGCAGTGCCGGCCGACACATCGGAGCCGCCGCTGATCGAGGCCTCGGTGAGCTGCGGCGTGGCGCCCGCGCCACCGGCGCCGATCAGGTTCTCGGCGCTGGCACCGGCGCCCGCTGCGGCACCGGTGTAGGCGCCGGCCGAGATCGCCAGCGCCGCGGCCACCGACAGCGCCTCGATGTCATTGTCCGATGCGGCCGTAACGTCCACGCGCCCGCCGCTGGAATGCACGCGCGAGCCGTCGACATGGGCGCGCACGCGGTTGTCGATGTGGTTGGTGGCCGGCGAGGCGGCGATGGCGATGGAGCCGCCGCCGATGGCCACCGAGATCGCCAGGCTGGCGGCCACGTTCTCGGCCTTGATGCCGGTGACGTCGCTGGCGGCGATGCGGATGTCGCCACCGGCCTGCAGGCCCTGGTCCTGGTCCGCGGCGCTGCCCGTGACCCGGGCCTGGGTGTCGTTGCTGACCGAGTTGTTGGTGACGCTGGCCGCGCCGGCGATCGAGATGGCGCCGGCGCCGCCCGAGATCGACAGCGCCGCGCCCACCGCCAGCGCATCGATGCGGCCGGTGGAATCGGCCTGCACCGTGATGTTGCCGCTGGCCGCCAGGCTGGCGTCGTCGACCTCGGCCAGGGTCAGGTTGGCGATGTGGTTGTCGGCCAGCGACAGGCCGAAGCTGATCGAGGCCGAGCCCAGGGCCACGGCGATGGACACCGCCGCGCCCACCGAGTTGGACAGGATCTCGGCATCGTTGACGGCGCGCACCGTGACGCTGCTGCCGCGGGCGATCTGGCTGCCGCCGCGCACCCGCGCCTCGGTGGTGTTGGCAATCGCGTTCTGCGACACCGCGCCGGCGCCCGACACGGCCAGGCCGGCATAACCGGCCAGCGACGCGGCACCGGCGGCGCTGACGGCCAGCGCGTCGATCTGGGCATCGGACTCGGCGATGACCTGCACCGCGCCCAGGCTGCCGCCGTCCGGCGCGTTCACCGTCACGCCGTCGACCAGGGCCAGCGTGGCATTGCCGACCTCGTTGATGGCCACCGAGGCGCCGACCGCCGCGCCCACCGCGGCGTCGATGCCGGCGGCCACGGCCAGCGAGATCGCCGCGGCATCGGCCTGGATGCTGGACTGGTCACGTGCCGTGACCGCGAAGCCGGCGCCCTGGCGCAGCGTGAATTCGCTGTCGGCGGCACGCGCCTCGATGTGGTTGTGGATGTTGTTCAGCGACACCGAGCCGGCGCCCGACACCGCGATGCCGGTGCTCAGGCCGGCGCCGACGCTGGCCGCGCCGGCCACCGCCACCGTGCGGATGCCCGAGCTGGACTCGGCGCCGATCTGCACCTCGCCCACCTCGGTCAGCGTGCTGTCCTCGACCAGGGCCGAGCTGCTGTTCTCGATGTCGTTCAGCGACACCGACACGCCCACCGCCACCGACACGCCGGCCGTGCCGCCGACGGCCACGGCCAGCGCCACGGCGCCGGCGATGGTGTCGATCTGGGCCGCGTCGCTGGCCAGCACGGTCAGGTCGCCACCGACCTCGACGTCGGAGGCGTCGATGCGCGCCTCGGTCTGGTTGCGGATGCTGGCCACCGAGGCCGAGCCGGCGCCCGACACCGCGATGCCGGCGGCCGTGCCGGCGGCCAGCGTGCCGGCCACGCCCAGCGAGAAGGCGCGGATGCCGGCGCCGGATTCGGCCAGCACCTCGACCCCGCCGGTGGAGACCAGGACGGAATCGGCTATGGCCGCGGTGATGTGGTCGCTGATGGTGTTCATCGACAGGCCGATGCCCAGGCCCACGGCCACACCGGCCGAGCTGCTGCCCACGCCCAGGGCCACGGCGGCGCCGCCCGAGTCGGCATTGATGCTGGAGCTGTCGCTGGCGCGCACCGAGACGCTGCCGTCCTGCAGGGTCACGTCCGAGCCGTGCAGGCGCGCCTGCACGGTGCTGGCGATGTCGTTCTTGGACACCGCGCCGGCCAGGGCCACGCCGATGCCGGCCGTGCCCACGCCGGCCGAGGCGCTGCCGACGATGCTCAGCGCATCGATGGCGCCGCTGGAAGTGGCCGCCAGTTCCAGTCCGCTGCCGCCCACCTGGCCAAGCTGGCTGTCGCCGACCTCGGCGCTGACGGTGTTGCCGATGTCGTTGAACGACAGGCCGGCGCCCACGGCCAGGCCCAGGCCGGCGCCGCCGCCGCTGGCAGCGATGGCCAGCGCAAAGCCGCCGGCATCGACGGTGATGCGGTTGTCGTCGGCGGCGGTGACGCTGACCGCCTCGCCGGCGCTGAGCGTGCTGCCGCGGCGCACGCCGGCCTGGGTGCTGCCGCGGATCTTGTTCACCGCCACGCTGCCGGCCAGGCTGCCGCCGATGGCCGCCGAGCTGCCCGAGGCCGAGACGCTGCCGGCCGCGCCGATGGCCAGCGCATAGATGCTGGAATCGGCCAGCGCCTGGACGCTGACCGCGCCGCCGGCCTCGACCTCGGAATGGTCGATCAGCGCCAGCACCAGGTTGCCGCCCTGGCTGCCGATCTGGTTGACCGAGAAGGCCGCGCCAAAGGCCAGGCCACCGGCCGCGCCCGAGGTGCTCAGGCCCAGCGAGGCCGCCAGGCTGCCGGCGCCGGCCTGGATCGCCGAGGTGTCGCTGGCCTCCAGCGTCAGCGCGCCGCTGCCCAGCTGCAGTCGGCTGTCGCTGACCACGGCCTGGGTCTGCAGGTCGATGAAGTTGACCGAGCCCGAGCCGGCGCCCGACGCCGCGACACCACTGCCCTGGGTGCCGCTGGCGGCGCTGACCGCGCCGGCCACGGTATAGGCCTGGATGCGCGCATCGGAGGTCGCGGTGAGCGTCAGGTCGCCCTCGGCGCCGGCGTCCCACTGCAGCGTGGCATCGTCGATGCGGGCATCGGCCGCGGCATCGACGAAGTTGACGGCGACGGCCACGCCGGCCGACACCGCGGTGGCGCTGCCCTGGTCGCCGCTGGCCAGCGACAGGGCCAGGCCACCGGCGATGGCGAAGATGTCGGCACTGTCCGAGGCCGACAGCGCGGCATCGCCCGAGGCCAGGCTGACCGTGCCCCCACGCAGGTGGGCATCGGTCAGGCTGTCAATGCGGTTGACCGACACCGAGCCGGCCACCGAAATCGCGGTGGAGCCACCGCCACCACCACCACCGCCGCCACCGCCGCTGGTATCGGTGCCCGAGGCCATGGCGCCGGCGCCGCCGGCGGCCGCCGAGATCACCTGGCCGCTGGTCAGCGCGCCGATCTTCAGCGTCTCCTCGTCGGCCTCGTTGGCGCTGAGCGCATAACCGGTGCGGCTGGAGAAGGCCAGCGTCTCGGCGTCCATGCCGTTGTAGCTGAAGGCCCCGGCCAGCGAGGCCGCGGTGCTGCCGCTGGACACCTTGGTCAGCGCCAGGCCGCCGCTGGCCGAGACGATGCCGCTGCGGTTTTCGGCCGTGATCGACAGCGAGCCGGCCTGCACCTGGCCGGCGCCCACCACCGAGGCCTGGGTCTGCTCCTGCAGGATGTTGACGCCGGCGGCCGCGGCGATGCCGATGCCGGTCTGCGGCTTCTGCTCCTGCTGGGCCGCGTCGGGCTGGGTCGGCGTGCCCGAGGGGTCGTCCATCACGCCGGGCAGCGGCAGGCCGGCCAGCGGGTCGGCCCCGGCGCCGGTGGTCTGGCCGCCGGGGCCGCCATCGGCCGCGGGCTCGTCGCGCGACTCGCTGACCACGGCGCCGGCCACCGAGAAGCTCCAGATCTGGCCGCCCACCAGGGCACGCACGGCCACGCCCTCGTCGACGTCGATGCGCGTGCCGGCGTCGGCCTGGCCATCGGGCGTGGCATCGACCTCGTCGCCGATCAGCGCGCGGGTGCGGCGGTCGATGTTGTTGACCGCCACCGCGATGCCGGCGCCCACCGCCTCGCCCTTGCTGATGCCGCCGGCCCACAGCACATTGGTCTGCAGGTTGGCCGCCAGCATGCTGACGTTGCGGCCGGTGACGATGGCCTCGGACGACAGCAGCGCGCGCGTATCGCTGTGCTGCTCGTTGTACATCACCGTGCCACCCACCGACACCGATCCGGCCGAGGCGCCGGCCTGGCCCAGGTCGATGTTGAAGATGGCCTCGTCGGCCTTCATGTTGAAGCCGCCGTCCTCGCCGCTGTAGATGTGCACGCCGTCTTCGACCGTGGCGTGGGTCTTGTTGTCGACCACCATCACGAACAGCGCGCCGCCCACGCCGCCCTTGCCGCCCTCGGAAGCCACCGGGTTGACGCCCAGCTTGGGATCGAAGCTGGGGTTGGTGGGCGTGACCGAGCCCGAGAACGGCAGCTCCAGGCTGAAGATGCCGCTCATGTTGATCAGCTCGGCATAGTTGGAAGCCTCGATCGAGACCACCTGCTCCTTCTCGGCGCCGTCGGCGTCCTTGCCGGCGGAGTTGTCCTGGTTGGGATGCGGATTGCTGGCGTTGTCGCGCCAGGCCAGGTCCTGGTTCAGCAGCGCGCCCGAGCGCACCACGGCCTCGGCGCTGCTGTCGAAGCTGAGCACGTTGACCGAGCCGGCCACCGAGACGTTGTCCGAGCCGGCGGTGGCGCGCGCCCAGCTGTTGAACAGGCCGGACTTCAGGCCCAGCGTCTCGTCCATGTACTTGTTCAGCGCGTCGTAGCCCTCGGTCTTCACCGAATCCACGAACTCGGCCATCGTCGACGGGAAGAACTCGTCGGGCGAGGTGATGTACGGGTGCTCGATCATCGAGATCACGCGCAGCGCACGCAGCGCGTCGAGCTGGGCGCCGCCATGCACCTCGGCCAGTGCGTCGTTGTCGAACACGCCCACCGACACCGCGGCGCTGACCGCGTTTTCGGGCGCCGGCGCATCGGGGTTGGCCGGGTCGGGCTCGGGCGGCTCGATGCTGCTCTCGGCGCTGAGCTGCACCTCGTGGTCTATCGTGGCCTTGACCTGCAGGTCCTGGTTGGACTTCAGCACCGCGCTGGAGCCGACGTCGGTGGTGACGTTGTGGTCGGAGAAGGCAAAGGCCAGCGCGCCGGCCACGGTCACCGGCACCACCTGCAGGCCGGCGGCGATGGCCTGGCTGGCCGGCGCGGCCAGGGTGCCGACGATGGTGTCGAAGATGCTGCCGTCCAGCACATTGGCATCCAGCTCGAACAGCGGCTCGGCCGCATCCTCCACGCCGGCCTCGGCGCTGGCCTTGTCCTCGGCGCCCAGCAGGGCCTGCACGCCCACGCCGTTGGCGAACTCGGAGTCGATCAGGTGCTTGGCCTCGATGCGGTAGCCGGTGGCGCCGGCCGGCGCATCGCCGATGTCGATGGCGATGCCGGCGCGGGCCTCGGCCTCGGTCTCGGCCAGCTGGATCACCTGGCGGCCGACGAAGCGGTTGTCGCCCTGCAGGTCGAACTCGTTGATGCCGGTGACCACGTAATAGGTCTTGCCGTCGGTCAGGCCGGCAATCGGCGCCGTGCCCTCGTGGTAGACCACCGACTGGCCCAGCTCGAAGGTCAGGCCCAGCAGCGAGAAGTCGACGTCGTTGCTGGCGCTCCAGGCCTGGTTGTCCAGCGTGATCGTGTCCTTGTCGCCGTTGACGCGCGGCGCGCCGTCGGGCAGCAGGTCGGCGTCGAAGTTCTTGGCATTGTTCGACACCGCCGGCACGGTCACGGCCAGCAGGTCGATGGCATTGCCGGCAATGGCGTCCTGCTCGGTGGCCGCCAGCTGGATGTAGAGCGACTCGTCGCGGTCGGTGGTGTCGGGGTCGTCGGCCAGCGAGATCACCACATACGACCAGTCGTCGACCAGGCCGCCGATCGGGCTGCCGCGGCGTGCGTCGTACTCGATCACGTCCTCGGTCACCAGCGAGGTGCCGCCGACGTAGATCATGTCCTGGTCGTAGTCGATGTAGCCGACCTTGCTCGGGTCGGTGACGGTCGGGTCGATGAAGAACTCGGCCAGCGACGGACCGTCCATGTGGGCGATCACCGTGCCGTCGACCTGGGTGTGGATGTCGGACCTGGAAAACGAGATGCCGAAGGCCAGGCCGGCCGTGCCGTCGGCAAAGGTGCCCGACTCGGCCTCGGTCTCGGTGACGATTTCGCCGCGCGCACGCACATTGGCGGCCTTGCCGGCTTCCACGCTGGCGCCCTGGGCCACGTGGATGCTGGAGTCGATCTGCGCATTGGCGATGGCCAGCGACACGGCCAGGCCGCTGTCGCCCAGGTCCTGGCTGGTCTCGGTGCTCATCGCCGCCGTGGCATTGGCGTCGCTGGTGATCACCGCCGCGGCGCCGGCCTGCACGCGTGCGCCGCTGGCCAGCTCGACCCGGGCCGTGGCCTGGGCCTGGGCATAGCCGATGCTGAACAGCGCGCTCTGCGCCTGGCCCGAGGCGTCCGAGCCGGCGCTGGCATACAGGCCCACGGTGCCGCTGCCGATCAGCTGGGCGCCCTCGCCCAGGCTGATGCGCGCCTCGCTCTGCTTGAACAGCACCTTCACCGGCAGCGCGGTCAGGTCCGACACCAGGTCCTTCAGCGGCTCGATGACGAAGGTGTTGTCCAGCCGGTCGACGCCCAGCAGCGCGGGCAGGTCGCGGTCCTCGGCCTGGGCGATCAGGTAGATGCCGCCGCCGTGCAGCTCGGCGCCGGCCCGCACCACGATCTCGACCTCGCGCAGCGCCACGCCCAGCGGCGGGAAATTGGTCAGGTCGGTGCTGTCGATGCTGCGGGCGCGGAACACGATGTCGGCCTCGCCGCTGTCCAGCACCTGGCCGGCGGCAACGACGATGGAATCGGCAAAGACCTCGATCAGGCCGTCGCCGGTGCTGGCGCCGGCGGCAAACAGCACGCTGTCGCGGCCCAGGTCGTCGACCAGGCCCGGCGCGCCCGACTGGTTGCCGTACAGGCGCAGCTCGCCGCCCTCGCCCAGCGTGATCTGCGAGGCCACGGTGATCGCGTCGGCGCCCAGCAGGCCCTGCACGTCGATGCTGTGCACGTCCTGGAAGCTGTAGCTGGTGCTGCCCAGGCTGTTGCTGAGGTGGATGGTGATGTCGGCGCCACCGGCGTCGGCACCGGTCTGCTCGATCACCACCTGGTCGTCCAGCACGCTGCCGGTGACGCTGAGCAGGCCCGCGCCGTCCAGCGTGGCCGACAGCAGCAGGCGCGGCTCCAGCGCCTCCAGCCGCATCGAGGGCCGCCGCGCCGCCGGCCGTTTCGCCTTGTTCGCCATCTGCTGCTGGGCCTGGCGAGATTGGGCGATACGGCTCTTCAACTGGCGCAGCCACTGCATGGCGGGTCCCCCCCACGGCACATCTGACCTCGGGGCCCGGGCCCCCGCCGGAGCGCACCGCCGGGGTCAGCTGGACCGGTCGGTGGCTGGCCGCCCGCGGGCACAGGCGAAGCAGGGCTTCGATGCGCTGGCGGCAGCTGGCGACAAAACTGACAAAGGCTAACTTATGAAAAAACCTTCACAACCGGTAAACGCCGGCCGCCACCCGGGTTTGGGGACCGAATCCTGCGCAAACGCCAGCGCCCCCCACGATTGAAGGCAAGCGCCCCCTGGTAAACCCGCAACAGGGCGGTTGGGCGGCCAACCGGTAACCAACCGGGCGGCCGCCCCGGCCTGCCGCTTAGCATGCGGCCTGCGCACGGCGGTCACCATCGGGGATGGCCGCGGCCCGGCGCAGCCTTGCACCCCAGCCCGCCCACCCGCACAGCATGGCGATGATGCGACCCCACCGCCGGCCGGTTCAGCTGTTCCTGCCCCTGCTGCCGGCGGTGGTGGCCTTGCTGCTGCTGGCGGTGGTGCTGTGGGCGGCCGAGCGCATCGTCGGCCAGGACCTGGCACGGCGCGCCGAATTCCGCGTCGAGCTGTCCGCGCAGCGCTATGCCGATCAGCTGTCGCGCGCGCTGGGCCAGCGCTTTGCCGAGCTGCAGCTGCTGGCGGCGATGACGCAGCTGGACCCGCGGCCCGCGGTCTGGCGCCAGCAGATGCAGCAGCTCAAGGCCGGCGCCCCCTCCTATGTCTGGATCGGCGTCATCGATGTCAACGGCCGCGTCATCGCCGGCACCGACGGCCTGCTGGAGGGCCGCGACATCGCCACGCGGCCGGTGTTCGTGCAGGGACGGCAGGGGCCGTTCTTCGGCAGCCTGCATGCGCCGGTGGCGCTGCGTCCCGAGATGCTCAAGCTGGCGCTGTCGCCACCGACCGAGGTGGCCGACCTGGCCCTGCCCCTGCACGACAGCGCCGGCCGGCTCAGCGGCGTGCTGGCCGCCCATCTGGACGGCCACTACTTCGAGCGCCTGCGCCAGCAGGCCCTGGGTCCGGCCGCGGCTCGGCGCAGCCTGGACCTGACCCTGACCACCGCCGACGGCCAGCCGGTGCTGGGCCTGCGCCCGCCGGTGCCGGCGGCCGACTGGCAGGCGCTGTTTGGCCGGCCGGCCGGCGATGTGCTGCAGACCGGCGCCACCGCCGGCGATGCCGGCCCGCTGCTGCTGGCCCGGGCGCAGACCGAGGCCATGGATTCGCCGCTGCGTCCCGACTGGCAGGTGGTGGCCATGCAGCCGCTGGCCGCCGCCCTGCAGCCGGTGGCGCGGCTGCAGCGCAGCCTGCTGCTGTGGGGGCTGCTGGCGGCCCTGCTGATCGGCGCGGCCGGCTTCTGGATCTCGCGCCGGCTGGCCCGTCCCTACAGCGAGATGCTGGATGCGCTGGCGCTGCAGATCGACGCCGCCGGCGCCGGCTCGCCCGGTGCCCCCGCCGCCCCCGGCCTGGCGCTGCAGCGCGTGGCCGAGCAGCTGCGCAGGCTGCCGCCGCCCAGTGCTGGCGCGGCCCCGGCCGAGCGCCTGCTCGACCACCTGCTGCGCGATGCCGAGCGCCTGCAGCGCGTGCTGGCCCAGCTGCCGGCGCCGCTGTACCTGCTGGACCCCGGCCTGCGCGTCGTCTACTGGAACCCGGCCTGCGAGCAGGTCTTCGGCTGGAGCGCCGAGCAGGCCCTGGGCCGGCCGGCGTCCGAGCTGCTGCGGCCGGCGCTGGACGCCGATGCGCTGGCGGCGCTGCGCCAGCAGCTGGTCAGCCAGCCCGGCCCCTGGCAGCTGGAGGCCCAGGTGCTGCACCGCGATGGCTCCGACCTGTGGGGCCAGTGGCAGGTCAGCCGCGTGCTCGATGCCGAGGGCCAGGCCATGGGCCTGGTGGTGCAGGTGCGCGACCTGACCGCGATGCGCACCGCCGCGCAGCAGCTGCGCGAGCAGGCCGAGGTGCTGCAGGCGGTGGTCAATGCCGCCAGCGACGCCATCGTCAGCGTCGACCTGCAGGGCCGGGTGACGCTGTTCAACCCGGCTGCCGAGCGCATCTTCGGCCACCGCGCCCAGGCCATGCTGGGCCGGCCGCTGGACGAACTGCTGCCGCCCGCCGCGCGCAGCGCCCACGGCGGCTGGATGCAGGGCTTTGCCGCGCAGGCCGGCACCGGTGCCGGCAGCCGGCGCATGGGCCAGGGCCGGGTGCAGGGCCTGCGTGCCGATGGCGCGGTGCTGGAGCTGGAGGCCTCGATCTCGGCCATCCGCGCCGGCGGGCAGCAGCAGCTGACGGCCATGCTGCGCGACATCACCGAGCGTGTGCGCGCCGAGCAGGCGCTGGCCCAGTACCAGGTCGAGCTGTCGGACCTGACGCAGCGCCTGCTCGACCAGGAGCGCCAGACCAGCCAGCGCCTGGCCCAGGCCCTGCACGACCAGCTCGGCCAGACGCTGGCCGCGATCCGCCTGCGCCACGACGCGCTGTGCGCGCCGCTGCGCGCGTCCTGGAGCGAGGCGCTGCAGGCCCGCGCCCAGGCGCTGGACGGGCTGATCGCCCAGGCCGTGCAGCAGGTGCGCGAGGTGCTGGCCGAGCTGCGTCCGCCGATGCTGCAGGAGGCGGGGCTGCTGGCGGCACTGGACAACGAGCTGCGCCTGCGCGCCGACGATGCCGAGCCGGCGCAGCTGGAGCTGCAGGCCGAGGCCGCACTGCAGCACCAGCGCTGGCCGCCGGAGGTGGAATACGCGGCCTTCATGATCGCCCGAGAGGCGCTGGTCAATGCCGTGCTGCATGCGCGCGCCCGGCACATCCTGGTGCGGCTGCAAGGCGGCGCCGACCGGCTGGAGCTGGGCCTGGCCGACGACGGCATCGGCCTGGACGAGGCCGCGGCCCAGGGCCGGCCCGGCCACCTGGGCATCGTCGGCATGCGCGAGCGTGCCCAGGCCATCGGCGCACGGCTGCAGTTCAAGGCCCGGCCGAGCGGTGGCACCCTGGTCAGCCTGTCCTGGCAGCCCACGCGGCCCTCGCCATCGACCCAAGTCCCACAGCGGAGCCCGACATGAGCCGGATCTACCTGGTCGACGACCATGCCATGGTGCGCGACGGCCTGCGCGCGGTGCTGGAGGATGCGGGCCACCAGGTGGTCGGCGAATCCGACCAGCCCACCGTGGCCCTGGCCGAGCTGCTGCGCCTGCAGCCCGAGCTGCTGCTGCTGGACCTGCACCTGGGCCAGCGCTCGGGCCTGGAACTGCTGGAGGCGCTGCAGCGCCGCCAGCTGTCCACGCGCTGCATCGTGCTGACCATGTCCGCCCAGCCGCGGCATGTGGCCGAGGCGCTGCGCCTGGGCGCACTGGGCTATGTGCTGAAGGGCTCGCCGGCCAGCGAGGTGCTGCGCGCGGTCGAGGTGGTGGCCCAGGGCCGGCGCCACCTGGGGCCCGAAGCCGCCCAGCTGGCCATCGACGGCCTGGCCCAGGCCGGCGAGGCCAGCGCCATTGCCACGCTGTCGGCACGCGAGCAGCAGGTCATCCGCATGGTCGTGCGCGGCCAGACCAGCGCCGCCATCGGCGAGGCCCTGCACCTGTCGACCAAGACGGTGGAGTCCTACCGCAGCCGCCTGATGGCCAAGCTGGGCGTCGGCGACCTGCCGGCCCTGGTGCGCCTGGCCATCCGCGAGGGCCTGATCGGCGTCGACGACTGAGCCGGGCCGCCGGGCGTGACATCCGTCACCGCCATGCGGGTGGCGGCGCAGATCCCTCGCAACCGCGATCCAACTTCCCCGGCAGCGCCGGCGCCCGGCGGCGCCGACATTGCTCCGGTGCGCCCGGTCCCTCCACCGTTCTCCGGCCGCGCTGGAGACCGCCCTGAGCCACGTTCCCGACACCCCCTGCGGCGCCGCCACGGCAGGCAGCCTGCGCATCCTGCTGGTCTGCGCCGAGCAAAGCCGCGAGCGCGAGCTGCGCCTGGCGCTGGCCCTGGCCGGGCCGGCGGCCGCGGCGCTGCAGCTGGTCTGGACCCGCGACGCCAGCGATGCCTGGAGCCAGGCCATCGCCAGCCCGCCCGACCTGGTGGTGGTCGACATGCAGCTGGACCTGGCCGCCAGCCGGGCCCTGGTGCAGCGCCTGGCGCGCTGGCTGCCCGCGCTGGAGGTGCTGCGCATGGCCGACGATCCCCTGCGCGCCGCAGGCGGCCACCAGCAGGTCTGGGCCTGGACGGCGCTGCCGCAGCTGCTGGGCGGCCTGAAAGTGCCCCGATGAGCCCCACCGACGCGCACGAAGCCACGCGCCTGGCCCTGCTGGAGCGGCTGCGCCTGCACGAGGCCGGCGACACCGGCCTGCTGCAGGGCCTGGTCCGGGCCGCGGCCACCGCCCTGGGCTGCCGGCTGGCGATGATCAACATCGTCGGTGCGCGGCACAGCTGGTCGCTGGCGCGGGCCGGCAACGACCAGCCGGCCACCGAAGCGGCCCTGCAGGCCCTGCACCGCCTGGACCTGTGCCGCCAGGCCATCGCCACCGCGGCCGGCGGCGGGCTGCTGCAGATCCACGACACCTGGGCCCTGGCCGCCCCGGCCGCCGACGGCCCCGCCGCGGCGCCGCGCTTCTATGCCGCGGTGCCGCTGCAGTTGCAGGGCATCCGCCTGGGCACGCTGTGCGTGGCCGACCTGGCGCCGCGCCAGCTGCAGGCCGGACAGCACCAGGTGCTGGTCGAGCTGGCGCGCGCCGCCAGCTGCTGGCTGGCGCAGCGCGACGACAGCCTGCGCCAGCAGCAGGCGCTGCAGCAGGCACGTGCCGACCACGCGGCCAAGGGCGAGTTCCTGGCCACGCTGGGCCACGAGGTGCGCACGCCGATGAACGGCATCCTCGGCCTGGTCGAGCTGCTGCAGCATTCGCGGCTGCAGCGCTGGCAACGCGAGCTGGCCGGCTCGGTGGCCGCCTCCACGCGCGGCCTGCTGCACCTGGTCGACGATGCGCTGGACCTGTCGCGCATCGAGGCCAACCGGCTGCGCATCGCGCCGACGCCGCTGGACCTGGCCGAACTGGTCGAGTCCGCCGCCCAGGCCCACCAGCCACTGGCCCGGCAGCGTGGCGTGGACCTGCATGTGTTCGTCGACCCCGGGCTGCCGCCGCGCCTGCTGGCCGACGGCCTGCGCCTGCGCCAGATCCTCGACAACCTGCTGGGCAATGCGATCAAGTTCTGCAGCGGCGCGTCCGGCGGCGGCCAGATCCAGCTGCGCGCCGAGCGGCTGGGGCCGCGGCGGCTGCGGCTGCAGGTCAGCGACAACGGCCTGGGCATCGAGGCCGAGGTGCAGCAGCAGTTGTTCCAGCGTTTTGCCCAGGCCGGCAGCGACACCGCCTGGCGCTTCGGCGGCAGCGGCCTTGGCCTGGCCATCTGCCGCCACCTGGCCGAGGCCATGCAGGGCCGGCTGAGCCTGCAGTCGGCGCCCGGCCGGGGCAGCCGCTTCAGCCTGGACCTGCCCTGCGAGGCCTTGGCCGCCGATCCGGCCACCGCCTCGTCGGCGCTGCCGGAGCTGCCGCTGCAAGGCCTGCGCTGCCGCTGGGTCGGCCCCTGGCATCCGGCCTGCGCCGACTGGAACCGCTACCTGCTGGCCGCCGGTGCCCGCGTCGACGCCTGGCCGGCGCCGGGCCAGGAACCGCCGGCGCCGACGGCGGGCCAGGGCCTGCCGCGGCTGCGCATCGACGCCGGCAGCGCCGGCGCCGCGCCCGGCTGGCTGCGCTTGCAGGCCGGCCGCCAGCGCGCGCCGCGGCGCGTGGCCGACGGCCTGGTGCAGCTGGACCCGCAGGCGCTGCGCCGCGAATCGCTGTGCCAGGCCGTGCTGCTGGCCGCGCAGGGCGCGGCAGCGCTGGCGGCCGATCCGGTGACCGAACGCACGGCGCCGGCGGGCCGACCCGCCGCCGCCACGCCGCCCGACGACCGGCGCCCGGTGCTGGTGGCCGACGACAACGAGGTCAACCGCCTGCTGATTGAGGGCCAGCTGGCCCATCTGGGCGTGCCGGCGGTGCTGGTCGGCGATGGCCTGGCCGCGCTGGACGCGTTGCGCCAGCAGCCCGGCCGCTACAGCCTGCTGATCACCGACCTGAACATGCCCGGCCTGGACGGCTGGGGCCTGGCCGAGGCGGTGCGCGCCGACCCGCAGCTGGGCCCCGACCTGCCCATCCTGGCCCTCACCGCCGATGCACGCAGCACCCAGCTGGCCCGCTGCCGCCGCGCCGGCATGCAGGACTGCCTGCACAAGCCGCTGGCCCTGGCGACGCTGGACGCGTCGCTGCGGCGCTGGCATGCCGGCACAGCCGCCCTGCCCGCCGCGGCCTGGCGTCCCAATCTCTCCCAGCCCGTGCCGCCAGCGGCGCCGCAGCCGCGATGACGCCCCATCCTCTGCCCCCGATCCCCGCCGACGAAGCACGGCGCCTGGCGCGCCTGCACCAGCTGCTGGTGCTGGACACCGAGGCCGAGCCGCTGCTGGACCATCTGGTGCAGTGGGCGGCCGAGGTCTGCGGCGTGCCCATCGCCCTGGTCAGCCTGGTCGACAGCCAGCGCCAATGGTTCAAGGCCAACCTGGGCCTGCCCGGCGTGCACGAGACGCCGCGCGAGCTGGCCTTCTGCGCCCATGCCATCCTCGACGACGCGCTGATGGAGGTGCCCGATGCCACCGCCGACGCGCGCTTTGCCGCCAACCCGCTGGTCACCGGCGAGCCGGGCATCCGCTTCTATGCCGGCGCGCCGCTGGTGCTGCCCGGCGGCGAGCGCGTGGGCACGCTGTGCGTGATCGACCGCCAGCCCCGGCGCCTGGACGCGGTGCAGGCCGCCAAGCTGAGCCGGCTGGCCCTGCTGGCCAGCCTGGCCCTGGCCATGCGCGGCGATCTGCTGCAGCGCGCGCTGGCCGCACGCAGCGAGCACGAGCGCATGCTGGCGGCCAGCGAGGCCCAGCACCGCGCCATCGTCGAGGAGCAGTCCGAGCTGATCTCGCTGGCCGGCGCCGATGGCCGCCTGGCCTACACCAACCCGGCCTATGCGCGGGCGCTGGGCCGGCGGCCCGAGCAGATGACCGGCGCCAGCCTGTACGACTTTGTCGATCCGGCCGACCGCGAGATGGTGCGCGACCGCATCGCCTGGGTGCTGGAGACCGGCGAACCCATCGTCGGCGAGAACCGCATGTGCCTCGACGGCCAGGCCGAGACCTGGATCGTCTGGACCAACAGCCTGCAACTGCAGGCCGACGGCCAGCGCTGGGTGCGCTCGGTGGGCCGCGACATCAGCGCGCGCAAGCGTGCCGAGGCCGCGCTGCGCGCCAGCCAGGACTTCCTGCACCGCACCGGCCGCGTCGCCGGCGTCGGCGGCTGGGAGCTGGACCTGCGCACGCAGTGCCTGCGCTGGTCGGAGCAGACGCGGCGTATCCACGAGCTCGAGCCCGACTACCAGCCGGTGCTGGACCAGGCCATCGGCTTCTACGCCCCCGAGTCGCGGCCGCTGATCGAGGCCGCGGTGCGGCAGGGCATGGCCAGCGGACTCGGCTGGGACCTGGAGCTGCAGCTGGACACCGCGCGCGGCCGCAGGATCTGGGTGCGCGCGGTCGGCGAGGTCGAGTTCGACGACGGCCGCCCGGTGCGCCTGGTCGGCGCCGTGCAGGACATCAGCGAGCGCAAGGCGCTGCAGCTGCGCATCGCCGAGAGCGAGCGCTTCGTGCGCGAGATCACCGACCGGCTGTCGGTGCGTGTGGCCTATGTCGACCGCGAGCGGCGCTACCGCTTCGTCAACCAGGCCCATTGCCAGCGCTTCGGCCTGCCGCGCGAGCAGATCCTGGGCCGCAGCCGCGCCGAGCTGCTGGGGCCGAACGAGCCGCCGGAAGTGGCCGAGCGCATAGCCGCGGTGCTGGCCGGCCAGGCGCAGCGCTTCGAATTCGAGGAGCAGCTGGCCGGCCGCCGCGTGCGCATCGAGAGCCGGCTGCACCCGGACATCGACGCGCAGGGCCAGGTGCGCGGCTTCTTCGCCACCGGCATCGACGTCAGCGACCGCCACCGCGACGAGCAGGCGCTGCGCGTGCTGACCGCCATCCTCGACACCAGCCCCGACTTCATCCTGCAAAGCGGCCCCGATGGCGAGCTGCTGTACATGAACCCGGCGGCACGCCGCATCGCCGGCCTGGCGCCGCAGGACCCGCTGCAGGGGCGCCGTGCTCTGGAGTTCAACACCGAGGCCACCAACCGCCTGATCCGCCAGCAGCTGCTGCCGGCCGTGCAGCGCGACGGCGTCTGGCGCGGCGAGACCGAGGTCGCCGCCGCCGACGGCCGCAGCCTGCCGGTCAGCCACCTGGCCATCGCCCACCGCGACGACTCGGGCCGCATCACGCGCTACTCGTCGGTGCTGCGCGACATCTCCAGCGAGGTGGCCGCCCGCCAGCAGCTGCTGCGCCAGACGGCCACGCTGCGCTCGGTGACCGAGGCCCTGCCGGTGATCGTCTCGGCGGTCGATGCGCAGCTGCGCTACCGCTTCGTCAACAGCGCCTTCGAGAAGTGGCACGGCCACCGGCGCGAGGACCTGCTGGGCCTCAACGCGCTGGAGCTGATGCCGGCCGACGAGCGCGAGCAAAGCCAGGACTGGGCCCGGCGCGCCCTGTCCGGCGAGTCGGTGCATTTCGAGCGCAGCTATGTGCAGCGGCCCGGCAAGCCGGTGCTGTCGCTGAGCTACATCCCGGTGCGGCTGGACGACGGCCACATCGACGGCTTCGTCAGCGTCGGCTTCGACATCACGCCACACCGCCGCGAGCAGGTGCGGCTGCGTGCGCTGGCCGAGCGCGATGCGCTGACCGGCCTGCTCAACCGCGCCGGTTTCGAGGCCGTGCTGGCGCGCTCCCTGCAGGCCGGCCTGGGCGCCGGCCTGGCCCTGCTGTACATCGACCTGGACCACTTCAAGCCGGTCAACGACGGCCACGGCCATGCCGTGGGCGATGCCCTGCTGGGCGCGGTGGCAATGCGCCTGCAGCGCCTGGTGCGGCCCAGCGACGCCATTGCGCGGCTGGGCGGCGACGAGTTCGCGGTGCTGCTGACCGGCGTGCGCGATGCCCTGTCCGCGCGCAGCGTGGCGCACAAGGTGGTGGAGGCCCTGGGCCGCAGCTTCCAGATCGACGGCCTGCAACTGCGCATCGGCGCCAGCGTCGGCCTGGCCCACGGCGCCGAGGCCGGCGACGGCGGCCGCTCGCTGGTGCAGCGCGCCGATGCCCAGCTGTACCGGGCCAAGCAGGCCGGCCGCGGCCGCAGCGCCTGCGAGCTGCCGACCCTGACCGCGGACTGAGCGAAAATCCGTCCATGCACCCCGAAACCCCCGGCAACCTGTTCGTCGTCGCCGCGCCCAGCGGCGCCGGCAAGTCCAGCCTGGTCAAGGCCCTGCTCGAGCTGGATTCGCACCTGGCGGTGTCGGTCTCGCACACCACGCGCGCCCCGCGCGGACAAGAGCAGAACGGCCGCGAATACTGGTTCACCGACCGCGCCCAGTTCCAGTCCATGGTCGAGCGCGGCGAGTTCTTCGAATGGGCCGAGGTGCACGGCAACCTCTACGGCACCTCGCGGCCGGCGGTGCAGCAGCGCCTGGCCAAGGGCGAGGACGTGGTGCTGGAGATCGACTACCAGGGCGCGCTGCAGATCAAGCAGATCTTCGCCCATGCGGTGCTGATCTTCATCCTGCCGCCCAGCTACGAAGAGCTGCGCCAGCGCCTGACGCGCCGCGGCGAGGACGGCCCCGAGGTCATCGCCCAGCGCATGGACAACGCCCGCGTGGAAGTGGCCCAGGCCCGGCACTTCGACTTCGTTATAATCAACGCTTTGTTCGAGACGGCGCTTTTCGACCTGAAGACCGTCGTGCATTCCCAGCGGCTGCGGTATGCCGCGCAACTGCGCAACCGCTCCACCGTGTTTTCGGCGCTGGGTCTGATCTGAACATCGCTGAACCTCCCGATCCCCTGCTGAACAAGGCAACGCCCATGGCCCGCATCACCGTCGAAGACTGCCTGCAAAAGGTGCCGAACCGCTTCCAGCTGGTGCTGACCGCGACCTACCGCGCGCGCATGCTCAGCCAGGGCCATGCGCCCAAGATCGAGAGCAAGAACAAGCCGGGCGTGACCGCCCTGCGCGAGGTGTCGGCCGGCGAGGTGGGCACCGAGATGCTGCGCCGCGTGCCGATCTGAACCCGCCAGCGATCTGCTGACCACGACGGGGCGCCTGCGGGCGCCCCGTTTTGCTTTTGTCGCAGCCCTGTTGGCCGGCGTGCAGCGCAAAGCATGCTAATTTCGGCCCATGGGCATCCTCCAATCCTTCGTCGACCTGCGGCTGCCGGCCTCGCTGCAGCCCAGGCCGCGGCCGGCGCCGCCAGCGGCTGCGGTGCCCGGTCCGGACCCGGCCTCGTTCGCCGCGCTCGAAGGCAAGCTGCACTACCTGAGCAAGGCCGAGGTCAAGCAGATCCGCGAGGCCTACAAGTTCGCCGACCAGGCCCACCTGGGCCAGTTCCGCGCCAGTGGCGAGCCCTACATCACCCACCCGATCGCGGTGGCCGGCCTGGTGGCCGACTGGCGGCTGGACGCCCAGGCGCTGATGGCCGCGCTGATGCACGACGCCATGGAGGACTGCGGCGTCACCAAGACCGAGCTGATCCAGCGCTTTGGCGCGCCCACGGCCGAGATGGTCGACGGCCTGACCAAGCTGGACAAGCTGCAGTTCTCCACCCGCGAGGAAGGCCAGGCCGAGAGCTTCCGCAAGATGCTGCTGGCGATGGCGCGCGACGTGCGCGTGATCCTGGTCAAGCTGGCCGACCGGCTGCACAACATGCGCACCATGGCGGCGATGGCCGCCAACAAGCGCAGCCGCATCGCGCGCGAGACGCTGGACATCTATGCGCCCATCGCCCACCGGCTGGGCCTGAACATGATCTACCGCGAGCTGCAGGAGCTGAGCTTCGAGCACCTGCACCCCTGGCGCCATGCGGCCCTGGCCAAGGCCGTGCTGCGCGCCCGCGGCCACCGCCGCGACATCGTCGACCGCGTGCGCGGCGAGGTCGAAAAATCATTCTCGACGGCCAAGATGAAGGTGCAGGTGTCGGGCCGCGAGAAGACCGTCTACAGCATCTACCGCAAGATGCGCGAGAAGCATGCCGGCTTTGCCCAGGTCAGCGACATCTTCGGCTTTCGCATCGTCGTGCCGCAAGACATGGACTGCTACCTGGCGCTGGGCACGCTGCACCAGCTGTACAAGCCGGTGCCGGGGCGCTTCAAGGACTACATCGCCATCCCCAAGGCCAACGGCTACCAGAGCCTGCACACCACCCTGGTCAGCCCGCTGGGCACGGCGGTGGAGTTCCAGATCCGCACCGAGCAGATGCATGCGGTGGCCGAGAGCGGCATTGCCGCGCACTGGCTGTACAAGCAGAAGGACAAGGCCGGCAGCGGCGCCAGCGACGCCCAGCGCCTGGGCGCGATGTGGCTGAAGAGTCTGCTCGACATCCAGGACGAGACGCGCGACGCCAGCGAGTTCCTCGAACACGTGAAGATCGACCTGGTGCCCGAGGCGGTGTATGTGTTCACGCCGCGCAGCAAGATCCTGGCCCTGCCCCGCGGCGCCACCGCGGTCGACTTCGCCTATGCCATCCACTCGGATGTGGGCGACCACACGGTGGCGGCCAAGCTCAACGGCGAGCCGGTGGCGCTGCGCACCGAACTGAAGAGCGGCGACGTGGTCGAGGTCATCACCGCGCCCGGCGCGCGGCCCAACCCGAGCTGGCTGAACTTCGTGCGCACCGGCCGCGCACGCTCCAAGATCCGCCACTTCCTGAAGACCCTGGAGCAGGAGGAGTCGCGCGCCCTGGGCGAGAAGCTGCTGGCCCAGGCGCTGCGCGCCGAAGGCCTGGCCCTGCCCTCGGCCGAGCTGGACGACGCACCGGCCCAGGCGCTGTGGCAGCAGCTGTCGCGCTGGAGCGGCAACCGCGGCCGCGCCGACCTGCTGGTCGACATCGGCCTGGGCAAGAAGATCGCCACCATCGTCGCCAAGCGCCTGGCCCAGCTGATGGCCGAGCGCGGCCAGCGCCCCGATGCGGTGACGCTGACGATGAACCGCTTCCGCGCCGCCGAGGAGTCGCCGGCCGCGCTGCACGGCGTGGTCATCGACGGCAGCGAAGGTGCCTCGGTGCAGCTGGCGCCCTGCTGCCGGCCCATCCCCGGCGACGAGATCCGCGGCTACCACGGCCGCGGCGAAGGCCTGGTGGTGCACACCGCCGAGTGCTCGGTGGGCAAGCGCCTGGCCGAGCGCGACCCCGAGCGCTGGATGGCGGTGGAATGGTCGGACCAGCCGGCGCGCCAGTTCGAGACGTCCGTGAAGCTGTTGGTGAAGAACGGCAAGGGCGTGCTGGCCCAGATCGCCTCGGCCATCAGCGCCGCCGAGGCCGACATCAGCCACCTGGACATGGACAACGAGCCGCAGGCCGAGGCCCTTGAGCTGCGCCTGCTGCTGGCCGTGCGCGACCGCCAGCACCTGGCCGACGTGCTGCGCGCGCTGAAACGCTCGCCACCGGTGCTGCGCGCAGCGCGCATCAAAGGCTGAACTGGGGCACCCGGTGCCGCGGTTACGCGGCCCCACCCGCCGAGCGGGTGCCCGGCCCGCTTGGGAGCGGCCCGGCGCTGGGCCGGGCCTGGATCACACAGAGCGCCGCCCGGGTTGTGACGGATTCACAAAATCCCTCGTCAGGATGGCTGAAGACGGCGGATCGTGTTTTCCCTACATTCCCCAGCAGACCGTCATCCGGCACTCGCTCAGGGAAAGCAGCCACGGCGCCTGTTGCATCTGCAGCAGGCGCCGCTTGGTTTATGGCGACGCCGGTGCGGGGTAGCGCACCTCCAGCACCTCCAGCGTGTCCCAGCCGCCGGGCGTCTGCAGCCGCAGCTCGTCGCCCTCGCGGGCCTTCAGCAGCGCGCGGGCGATGGGCGCGATCCAGCTCACCTCGCCGGCCAGCGCGTCGGCCTCGTCGATGCCCTTGATGGTGATGGTGCGCTGCTCGCCGCGGCCATTGGCATAGGTGACGGTGGCGCCGAAGAACACCTGGTCGCTGCCGTGGTGGGCCGAGGGGTCGGCGACCTCGGCGATGTCCAGGCGCTTGGTCAGGAAGCGGATGCGGCGGTCGATCTCGCGCAACCGCTTCTTGCCGTAGAGGTAGTCGCCGTTTTCGCTGCGGTCGCCGTTTTTCGCCGCCCAGGACACGGTCTCGACCATCTTCGGCCGCTCGTCGTCGATCAGCTGCAGCAGCTCGGCACGCAGGCGCTGGTAGCCCTGCGGCGTCATGTAGTTCTTGCTGCCGGCGGGAATGGGCGGGGCGCCTGCGCCCTCGCCGTCGTCGTCATCGTCGGCAGCCTCCGACTCGCGGGTGAAAGCCTTGCTCATGTCTCGATGCTAGCCGCCGGCTGGCGGTGGTGGTCGCGCCAGGCGCCGGGGGCCTGGCCGGTCCATTTGCGGAAGGCGCGGTAGAAGGTGCTGGCGTCCTCGAAACCCAGGCGGGCGGCGATCTCGTCCACCGTCAGCCGGCCTTCGGCCAGGTGCTGCAGCGCCAGCTCGCGGCGCACGCCGTCCTTCAGCCGCTGCCAGCTGGCGCCTTCGTCGGCCAGGCGGCGGCGCAGCGTGGCCGGGCTCAGCTCCAGGCGGCGCGCCAGGTCGTCCAGCGTCGGCGTGCCATCGGCGTCCAGCAGGGCCTCGCGGCACAGGCGGCGCACGCGGTCGCTCCAGCCGCTGGCGGTGACATGCTTGAGGAAGACGCTCTGCGGCGCGTCGCGCAGAAAGGCCTTCAGCGCGGCAGCATCGATGGCCACCGCGGCCTGCAGCACGCGGGCGTCGAACTGCATCGCCGTGTGCTCGGCATCGAAGCCCTGCACCGGCGAGAAGATGCGCCGGTACTCGTCGGCATGGGCCGGCCGGGCATGGGCCCAGTCCAGCCGCTGCACGGTGACGCGGCGGCCCGACAGCCAGCACATCAGGCCGTGCAGCATCACCAGCAGGGTTTCGTCGGCAAAACGCCGCGCGCCCGGCTCGGCGATGCGGTTGTCCAGCCGCACCGTGGCCGTGCCGCCGGCCACCTGCAGGCTGGCCCGCACATCGTCGAAGAACAGGTTGAAGCCGCGCAGCGCCAGGCGCAGCGCCGGCCCCAGCTGGGCCTGGCCGGCCAGGGCATGGCAGAGCATGGCAAAACTGCCCACCTTCATGCGCCGCGAGTCCAGGCCGAAGAACTCGTCGTCCAGCACCCGGGCCACCGCCATCCACAGCCGGCCATAGGCCGCGGACGGCACGCGGGCGCCGTCCTGGGCCAGCAGCGCGGGGGCGATCTGCGCCTCGTGCAGCACGGCCTCGCGGTGGCGCGCGTCCAGGCGCTGCACGGCCCCGCGCACAAAGGCGATGGAGACCGTGGTGTTGGTGGACGGGGCGGCGCTGGCCATGCGCGCATTCTGGCAAAACCGGTCAGGCCACTGAGCATTGCCGCCATCGCAGCCGGGCGGGCCACGGCCTAGACTCGCCGTCGGGCGTGCTTGCGCCCGAGCCGTGCGCAGACACCGAGGAGACATGCGATGACCGACCTAGCCGCCGAGTACCAGTCGCTGGCCAGCTACCGCCCGACGCACAAGCTGCGCTTCGTCACCGCCGCCAGCCTGTTCGACGGCCACGACGCGGCGATCAACATCATGCGCCGCATCCTGCAGGGCATGGGCGCCGAGGTCATCCACCTGGGCCACAACCGCTCGGTGGACGAGGTGGTCACCGCGGCGCTGCAGGAGGACGTGCAGGGCATCGCCGTCAGCAGCTACCAGGGCGGCCACACCGAATACTTCAGCTACATGGTCGAGCTGCTGCGCCAGCGCGGCGGCGACGACATCCAGGTCTTCGGCGGCGGTGGCGGCGTGATCGTGCCGGCCGAGATCCGCGCGCTGGCCGAGGCCGGCGTGCGCATCTACAGCCCCGAGGACGGCCAGCGCATGGGCCTGCAGGGCATGATCGGCGAGATGCTGATGCGCTGCGACCGCAGCCTGTCGGCGGGTGCGGCGGTGCCGCTGGAGCAGATCCAGGGACATGGCGAGGCCGCCTGGCGCGCACTGGCGCGGCTGATCAGCCAGTTGGAAAACGGCGACGCCGATGCGGCACGGGTGGCGCAGCTGCACCAGGCGGCCCTGGCCCGCCCGGTGCCGGTGCTGGGCATCACCGGCACCGGCGGCGCCGGCAAGTCCAGCCTCACCGACGAGCTGATCCGCCGCCTGCGCCTGGACCAGGGCGATGCGCTGCACATCGCGGTGATCTCCATCGACCCCAGCCGGCGCAAGAGCGGCGGCGCCCTGCTGGGCGACCGCATCCGCATGAACGCCATCTCGCCCTGGCAGGACGGGCCACGCGTCTACATGCGCAGCCTGGCCACGCGCGACACCGGCAGCGAGGTCAGCAAGGCCCTGCCCGACGTCATCGCCGCGGCCCGCGTGGCCGGCTTCGACCTGGTGATCGTCGAGACCTCGGGCATCGGCCAGGGCGACGCGGCCATCGTGCCCCTGGTCGACGTGCCGATGTATGTGATGACGCCGGAGTTCGGCGCCGCCAGCCAGCTCGAGAAGATCGACATGCTGGACTTTGCCGAGTTCGTGGCCATCAACAAGTTCGACCGCAAGGGCGCGGCCGATGCGCTGCGCGACGTGGCCAAGCAGGTGCAGCGCAACCGCGAGGCCTTTGGCACGCCCACCGAGGCCATGCCGGTGTTCGGCACCATGGCCAGCCGCTTCAACGACGACGGCGTGACCGCGCTGTACCAGGCGCTGCGCGAGCGCCTGGTCGAGAAAGGCCTGAAGCTGGCCGATGCCGACGGCCGGCTGCCGCGCGTCAACACCCGCCACAGCACCCAGCAGACGCCGGTGGTGCCGCCGCAGCGCGTGCGCTACCTGGCCGACATCGCCGACACCGTGCGCGGCTACAAGGCCCGCGCGCGCAGCCAGGCCACGCTGGCGCGCGAGATCCAGCAGCTGCGCGAGACCGCGCGCATGCTGCACGACGACGATGCCAGCCGCGATGGCGCCAAGAACACCGTGCTGCGCCTGGCCGACGAGCGCGAGGCCCGCTTCGACCCGGCGGCGAAGAAGCTGCTGGCGCAATGGCCCGAGATGGTGGCGGCCTATGCCGGCGACGACTATGTGGTGAAGATCCGCGACAAGGAGATCCGCACCCGCCTGGTCCACACCACGCTCAGCGGCAACAAGATCCGCAAGGTGTCGCTGCCGCAGTACGAGGACCACGGCGAGCGCCTGAAGTGGCTGATGCTGGACAACGTGCCCGGCAGCTTTCCGTACACCGCCGGCGTGTTTGCCTTCAAGCGCGAGAACGAGGACCCGACGCGCATGTTCGCCGGCGAGGGCGATGCCTTCCGCACCAACCGGCGCTTCAAGCTGGTCAGCGAGGGCATGCCGGCCAAGCGCTTGTCCACCGCCTTCGACTCGGTCACGCTGTACGGCCACGATCCGGCGCTGCGGCCCGACATCTACGGCAAGGTCGGCAACTCGGGCGTGTCCATCGCCACGCTGGACGACCTGAAGGTGCTCTACGACGGCTTCGACCTGTGCGCGCCCAACACCTCGGTGAGCATGACCATCAATGGGCCGGCGCCCAGCATCCTGGCGATGTTCATGAACGCGGCCATCGACCAGCAGCTGGCCAAGTTCAGCGCCGACAACGGCCGCCAGCCCACCGACACCGAGGCGGCGAAGATCCGCGAATGGGCGCTGGCCAATGTGCGTGGCACGGTGCAGGCCGACATCCTGAAGGAAGACCAGGGCCAGAACACCTGCATCTTCTCGACCGAGTTCAGCCTCAAGGTGATGGGCGACATCGCCCAGTACTTCGTGCACCACAACGTGCGCAACTTCTACTCGGTGAGCATCTCGGGCTACCACATCGCCGAGGCCGGCGCCAACCCGATCTCGCAGCTGGCCTTCACGCTCAGCAATGGCTTCACCTTCGTGGAGGCCTACCTGGCGCGTGGCATGCACATCGACGACTTCGCGCCCAACCTCAGCTTCTTCTTCAGCAACGGCATGGACCCGGAGTACACCGTGCTGGGCCGGGTGGCGCGGCGCATCTGGGCGGTGGCCATGCGCGACCGCTACGGCGCCAACGAGCGCTCGCAAAAGCTGAAGTACCACATCCAGACCTCGGGCCGCAGCCTGCATGCGCAGGAGATCGCCTTCAACGACATCCGCACCACGCTGCAGGCGCTGATCGCCATCTACGACAACTGCAACAGCCTGCACACCAATGCCTACGACGAGGCCATCACCACGCCCACCGAAGAAAGCGTGCGCCGGGCCATGGCCATCCAGCTGGTCATCAACCGCGAATGGGGCCTGGCGAAGAACGAGAACCCCAACCAGGGCGCCTTCGTCATCGACGAGCTGACCGAGCTGGTGGAAGAGGCGGTGCTGGCCGAGTTCGAGAAGATCGCCGAGCGTGGCGGCGTGCTGGGCGCGATGGAGACCGGCTACCAGCGCAGCAAGATCCAGGAAGAGAGCATGCACTACGAGATGCTCAAGCACACCGGCGAGTACCCGATCATCGGCGTCAACACCTTCCGCAACCCGCATGGCGACCCGGTGCCCGAGCACATCGAGCTGGCGCGCAGCACCGACGAAGAAAAGCAGAGCCAGCTCACCCGCCTGGCCGACTTCCATGCCCGCCACGCCGATGCGGCGCCGGCCATGCTGGCGCGGCTGCAGCAGGCGGTGATCGCCAACCACAATGTGTTCGAGGTGCTGATGGAGGCCGTGCGCTGCTGCTCGCTGGGCCAGATCACCGACGCGCTGTTCGAGGTGGGCGGACAGTACCGGCGCAGCATGTGAGCCCGCGCCCTGCCGCCGGCCTGTCCCGCCGGCAGGGGATGGCCGGGCCGGCAGGCGCCGGGCTTTGCCGATAATGCGCGCCCATGCCCACCGTGCCGTCTGCGGTTGCCGCCACCCCTGCCCAGCGCCTGGCCCGTCGTGCCTGGGCCCGGGTATTGGCCGAACCCAGCCGCGCACGCACCGACGCGCGCCGTGCCCTGGCCATGGCCGCCACCGATGGCGACCGGCGCGCCGAGGCCTGGTCGCTGATGGCGCTGGGCTACCACCAGCAGTATTTCGGCACCCTGGCCGAGTCGGCCGAGCTGCTGCGCCAGGCCCGGGGCCTGTTCGAGGCCCTGGACGAGCGTGCCGGCGCCCTGCTGGCCACCGCGGTGCTGGCACGCACGCAATGGCGCGGCGGCCAGTTCCGCGCCGCGCTCGACCTGCTGCTGCCGCTGCGCGACGAGGCCCTCAGCCTGCTGCGCCACCACGACCGCGCGGTGCTGCTCAATGCCATCGCCGGTGGCTGGTCGGCGCTGGGCGATTCGGAACAGGCCATTGCCTACATGCACGAGGCGCTGCGCGACGCCGGGCCGCGCCGCGGCAATGGCTTCGATGCGGTGCTGCACTGCAACCTGGCCAATGAGCTGACCCAGCTGGGCGACTGCGAGCAGGCGCTGCGCCATGTCGGCCAGGGCCTGTCGCGCATGGAGGGCATGCGCAACCCCTACCTGCAGGCGGCGCTGCTGATCAACCGCGTCATCATCCTCACCGACCTGGGCCGGGCGGCCGAGGCCCTGCCCGACATCCACCAGGTGCTGGCCCTGCCCACCGATGCCAGCGGCCGCGGCGGCAATGCCTGCCACTTCGAATGCCTGGCGATCGCGGCGCTGAACGCCGGCGACCCGGCGCTGGGCGAGCGCCTGGTGGCGCTGGCCCAGGCCGGCCCGTCGCTGAACCTGCCCGACGAACGCCTGGAGCGTGGCCTGGCGCTGGCCCTGCTGGCCTGGCAGCGCCAACGCACCGATGCGACCCTGGCCCATCTGGATGCGGTGCGGCCGCTGGCCGAGGACGACGGCATGGACGGCCTGAGCCTGCGCGTGCGCTGCCAGTACTTCCTGCAGGCCTCGCAGCTGCGCCACCAGGCCGGCCAGACCGAGGCCGCGCTGGCCGACCTGCGCCACTGGCAGCTGCTGCACCAGCGCCAGGACCGCCAGGCCCACCGCGCGCATTACCGCTCGGCGGCGCTGCAGAGCGAGCTGGTGCGCCTGACCCACCGGCTGCAGGACAGCCAGGCCAAGCGCCAGGCCACTGAGCGCTCGCGCGCTCAGCTGGCGGCCATCAACGAGCAGCTGGCGCGCAAGATCGCCGAGGTTCAGTCGCTGCAGGAGGCGCTGCGCCAGCAGGCCATCGTCGATGCGCTGACCGGCCTGCACAACCGCCGCCACCTCAACGAGGTGCTGCCGACGATGCTGGCCACGGCGCAGCGCTCGTCGCTGCCGCTGGCGGTGGTGATCATCGACCTGGACCACTTCAAGCAGGTCAACGACCAGCATGGCCACCAGGTCGGCGATGCGCTGCTGGCCAGCTTCGGCCAGCTGCTGGCATCCAGCCTGCGCCGCAGCGACCTGGCCTGCCGCTACGGCGGCGAGGAGTTCTGCCTGCTGCTGCCACGCTCCACCGCGGCCTCGGCCCAGCGCAAGGTGCAGGCCCTGCTGCGGCGCTGGCGCCAGCTGACGCTGCCGGCCGGAGCGCTGCAGCTGCAGGGCCTGAGCTTTTCAGCCGGCGTGGCCGACAGCGGCGACGGCCGCGGCGCGGGCCATGGCTGTGCCGAACACCTGCTGCGGGCCGCCGACCAGGCCCTGCTGCGCGCCAAGGCCAGCGGCCGCAACCGCGTGCTGCTGGCCGATCCGGCGCTGGTGCTGGCGGCCTGAGCGGCCGCCTGCCGCGCGCCGGTCACCCCTCAGCTGGACGGGCAGTCGCTGGCGCGGGCGCTGTTGCTGTTGCGGCAGTCCTGGTGCAGCGTGGTGGCCAGGCTGCTGACCGTGGGGCAGCTGCCGGCATTGGTGATGACGTAGTTCTGGCTGTCCAGCGACTCGGACACCGCGCTGTAGGGCTGCACATTGCGCATGTTGGTGCTGATGCCGGCCGCGGCCGGAAACTGGAAGCGGCACACCAGGCGGTCGTTGCTGCCGCCGCTGCTGCTGTTCAGCGACGGCGCGGCCAGGCGCAGCGTGCCGGACCAGGGCGCTCCGGCGCTGGGCACGGCCACCACGCACAGGTAGTACTGGTAGCCGGCGATGGTGGCGCCGCTGCCCTGGTCGACCGCCGCCGACACCGAGCAGGTGACGCTGGTGGCGCCGCTCAGGCCGCTGGTGTTGACGGCCAGCCCGGCCGGGAACGAGGACGGGCCCGACAGCGAGATGTAGCCGGCCAGGATGTAGGCATAGGCGGTGGCACAGCCCGACAGGTCGGCCAGCGTGATGGTGGCGCTGCTGGTGGTCAGGTTGCAGGTCTTGACCACATAGCCCGACTCGTTGGAGAACACCACCGCATAGCTGGTGCCGGGCAGGCGGAAGGCGCTCTCGCCATTGCCCAGGTCCGAGGCCGGCACCGGGATGTTCAGGTTGCGGTTCTTCGGCCGCTTCAGCGTGGTGTTGGCCGGCAGCGGAAAGCCCAGCAGGCCGACGTCGGCCGGATCGGTGCGCGAGATCACCGTGTTCAGCGTCAGCTGCTGGTTGGCGCCCGCGCGGTCGGTCCAGGCCAGCTGCACCGAGGCCGTGCGCATCGGGTCGGCACGGGTGCCGCCCAGGGTCCAGCGCCGGGTGTAGGTGACGTTGCCGTCGATGGCGTCGCTGCCGGCGGCCAGCGTGTTCCAGCTGTCGGCCACGCCGTCGATGCTGGTGTAGCTGCGCAGCCGCTCGAGGCGGTCCTGGGCCAGCAGGGCCGCCTCGCCACGCTGGCGCGAGTCGTCCTCGCCGCGGGCCAGCGTCGAGTACATGCCGGCCAGCACCAGCAGGCTGAAGGCCACCAGGGCCATGGCCACCAGCGATTCCAGCAGCGCGAAGCCGGCCGGTGGCGTGGGCCTGCGGCGGCGCAGGCAGCGCGTGCGGGTGCTCATGGCATGGTGTCCCCGGTCTGGCGGAAGTCGCGCCAGCTGCCCGGCACGCGCACCACCAGGCCGGTCAGGCGGCGGGCATTGCGCAGCGCGTCGGGCGAGTAGTCCAGCGTGCCGTTGCCGTTGTTGCGGTAGGCGGCGCAGGAGATCTGCGCGCCGTGGATGATGGCCGAGCCGGTGCCCAGGTCGTTCCACACCGCGCTGTTGGAGAAGATCAGGCCCCAGAACTCGTTGTTGCCGTTCACGTCGATGGCATTGGGCGTGACGATGGTGATCGGGTCGGTCACGCTGCCGTAGGTGTTGTTGCCGCTCAGGTGCAGGTCGGAGTCGAAGTAGAACGAGCGCCAGCCGTCGCTGTAGGCCCCGGTCAGCTGGCTGCGGCAGTCGGAGGCGCTGCCGCAGGACAGCACCTTGGTCGACGGCGCATTGCGGAACTGCTCGATGGTCGAGCCGAAGTAGGCGTTGAACATCGCCGAGTTGCTGCAGGTGGTGTCGCTGGACGACAGCGCCGACAGCGAGGCATCGCTGCCGACCATGGCATTGGCCGTGGGCTGGCCCTGCAGCGTGGTCAGCGAGGTGCCGGGACTGCTGCTGATGGTGGTGCCGGCGTTGACCAGGATGCCGTTGGTGGCGGTGTCGCGGTTGACGATGTTGAACGAGCCGTTCAGCTCGCAGGAGGTGCCGCAGGTCAGCGGTGCCGACGGCACGGCGCGCAGCAGCGGCCGCAGTTTCAGGACCACCGCCACGCGGGCATGGCCCTCGGCATCGGCCGCACTGTCGGGCGCGCAGCTGGCGGCGCGGGCATTGCAGCCCCAGGCGGTGACCTGCACCGCCTCGGCATCGCCGGCCACCGCGGCAAAGGCCACCGTGAAGCTGGGCGCCAGGGCCGAGCCCAGGTCGGCCACGGCGCCGCCGCTGGCCGGCACGGTCGGGCAGTGGCAGCTCAGGCCGTTGGCGGTGAGCTTGCAGCCCGGGAAGGTGGCCGTGGCCGGCACCACGTCGGTGCTGGGATTGCTGGCGTCGTTGAAGCGCGTCAGCACATAGCGCTTGCGGAACGAGGTGTTGGTGGTGGTCAGGAAGCCGCAGTTGCTGCCGATGTCGAACGGCGAGTTCAGCATGCCGGTGGCCCATTCGATGCCGGCCTCGGCCACCTCGTGGGCCAGCAGGCCCTGCAGCTGGTTGGCCGCGGCACGCTGGCCGAACACCAGGCTGCGGTTCAGGTACAGCGTGCCCAGCAGCGTGGCCAGCACCAGCACCAGCACCACGGTCAGCGCCGCGGCGCCTTGCGGCGGGGCCGGTCGGGCGGTGGGACGGGGGATGGCACTCATCGTCGTCGGGCCAGGTTGCTCGGGCCGGGTTGGATCAGGCCGGACACTGGCCGGCCAGGGCGTCGTTGCGCAGGCGCACCGAGGCGGTGATGCGGCGCTGCGCGGTGTCGTCGCTCAGCGAACGGCCGCTGAGCGTGATGTCGAAGCGGCGTACCGTGGTCGTCGGGCAGTTGGGCGTGCCGGCCACGCAGGTGCGCGGGCACAAGTGGCCCAGCGGCAACGTGGTCAGCGTGGCGGTGATGCTCAGGCCGTTGTCGTCGATCAGCACGGCGCGGCGGTCGGTCACGTCCTGCCAGGTGTCGACGCTGGTCTGCATCTGCAGCACGCCGCTGCGCACACGAAAGCCGAAGCGCTCGCCATCGTCGAGCGCATCGTTCTCGGTGTTGTCGCGGGTGAAGCCGTAGCTCAGGCCGTCGGCGGTGCTGCCGGTGGCCGCGGCATAGGGGTTGCGCGGCGTGGTGCTGCCGGCGCCGACGGCGCTGGTGCCGCTGATGGCATTGCCCCAGTAGGCGGCACGGCGCAGGTCGCGCACCACCAGGTCGGCGGCGGCGCGCAGGTCCTGGGCCAGCCGGGCCTGGCCGACCAGGGCGCGCGAGCTGACCAGGTTGTTGACATACAGCGACAGCGCGCCGGCCACCACCAGCAGGCCCACGGCCACGCCGACCATCAGCTCGATGATCGACAGGCCGGAGCGCGGGCGCAGGCGCAGGCGCAGGTGGCTCAGCATGCCGGTGTTCCCGGCAGCTTGCCGCGGCTGACGCAGACACTGACCCGGCCGACCGCGGTGACCGAGGCGCGCAGGCCCAGCGCATCGTGGCCGGCCACGGCGCCATCCAGCGCCGCATCGCCCAGCGTGGCCCCGCGCACGCCATCGAAGGCCAGCGTGGTCTCGGGCGTCAGCGTCACGCCGGTGGGCAGGCTCACCGCCTTCAGCGACAGCACGCCGACGTTGATGGCATAGCCGCTGCCGTTGGCATTGGTGATCAGGTTGACGGTGCTGCGTCGGCGCAGCGCCTCGCTGCGCGCGTAATACAGGTCCAGGCTCAGCTCGCTGATCACGCCCTCGAGCCGGCTGCGCAGGATCAGGCTGCGCATCGACGGCGCGGTCATGGCCAGCAGCAGCACGGCGATGGCCATGGCGATCATCAGCTCGATCAGGGTCAGCCCGGAGCGCCGTCGATGCCGGGCCATCAGCGTCCCCAGCAGGCCGGCTGGCCGAACACGGCATTGCCGCGGGTGACGACCACCGTCAGCACCGCACAGCCGGTGTCGGCGGCCTGGCTGCGCCCGCTGACCGCGGTGGCGGTGAGGGTGTAGGCGGTCTCGCTGGCCGCCGACAGTGCAAGCGCGTAGTAGCCGGCCGGCGAGACCGCGGCCAGGCCCAGGTCGGCCAGCACCGACGAGTAGCTGGCCTGGGTGGCGCGCCAGCGCTCCTGGGCCTGCTGGGCGCGCACGACGGCATCCATCGCATCCACGCGGCGCGACTGGCGCAGGCTGGACATGTAGCTGGGCCAGGCCATGGCGGCCAGCAGCGCCAGCACGGCAAGCACGATGACCAACTCCATCAGCGTGAAGCCGCGCCGCACCCTGGAAGGGGACATCGGGGACCACATGCACGGCTTATCGTTCGCTGCGGCCGCAAACTTGAGCCGGATATGCAACAGCCTGCAAATCTGCCGGCTGGCGCCGAGGTGACGCCGGGCGACCGGGGGCTGGCGCAGACTGCACGCCCGTCCCTCCCCCGAGCCGCCATGAACGACCACCCCTCCTCCCTGCCCCCCGTCCTGGCCAGCTGGCATGCCCTGGTGCGCAGCCGCGACATGGCCCTGCTCGAACAGCTGCTGGACGACGACGTGGTGTTCCACTCGCCGGTGGTGCACACGCCGCAGCGTGGCAAGGCCATCACGCTGAAGTACCTGATGGGCGCGATGCAGGTGCTCAACAACGAGAGCTTCCACTACGAGCGCGAGCTGGTCGGCGAGCGCGATGCGATGCTGGAGTTCGCCACCGTGCTCGACGGCATCCAGGTCAACGGCATCGACCTGATCCGCTGGAACGAGGCCGGCCGCATCACCGACTTCAAGGTCATGGTGCGGCCGCTGAAGGCGGTGAACATGGTGCACCAGAAGATGGGCGAGATGCTGCAGCGCCTGGCCGGCTGAGGCGCAGGCGCCGGTCATCGGCGTGCTGCAGAATCGGCGCTGTCCGCCACCGCCCAACCGAGCCGCCCGCCCCATGCCCGAACAAGTCAAGCACTGGATCGCGCAGGCCATGGCCGGCGTGTCCAAGGACTATGGCCAGGCCATGGGCCTGCTGGTGGCGGCCCAGGCCCGGGCCCATGAGCTGGGCGAGCAGGGCCTGCGCGTCAAGGCCATCGTCACCGAGGCCCGGCTGGCGCTGCGCCGCCGGCCGGTCGTGGCGGTGCTGGCGCGCCACCGCGATGCGCTGCGCCTGGCGCGCGACAGCGGCCTGGCCGAGGCGCTGTACGACGCCCACCTGGGCCAGGCCCGCACCTGGGCCGACCTGGACCTGCCCCGCCCCGGCCTGCTGGCCAGCGACCGTGCCGCGCAATGCCTGCCGCCCGGCGAGGCCGAGCAGCGCCTGGGCTGGCTGGCCCTGCGTGCCGGCCTGCGCTCGCAGGCCGGCGACACCGAGGCCGCCGACGCGCTGTACGAGCATCTGCTGCTGCAGCTGCAGGACCACCATGGCAGCCCGGTGCATGGCGCCACGCTGCACAACCGCGCCTGCCACCTCGAGCGCAGCGGCCGCCTCGACGAAGCCCTGGTGCAGTCGCAGCAGGCCGAGGCCGCCCTGGGCGCCGACGACCTGGCCGACAGCGGCCTGGCCGCCGACCTGGTGGCCTGCCGGGTGCGCATCCTGGTCGGCCTGGGCCGGCCCGACGAGGCCCTGGCCCAGGGCCGCGCCTGGCTGGCGCGCCAGCCGGTGGCCTCGGCCTGGGTCAGCGGCGTGTGGTCGGCGCTGGCCGAGGCCCTGCTGCGGCAAGACGATGCGCCGGCCGCCGACGAGGCCAACCGCCGCGCCCGTGCCATTGCGCTGCAGCTGGGCGTGCCGCGCACCGCGCCGCTGCTGCTGCAGGCCTCGCGCATCGCCCGGCAGCTGGGCCAGCGCAGCGAGTCGGCCCAGCTCAGCGAGCAGGCCGACGCCGAGACGCTGACGCTGCAGCGCCTGGCCCAGGCCGCCTGAGCGCCGTCAGGCCGGGGCCGCGCTGGCGGCCAGGGCCTGGTCCAGGTCCCACAGCAGGTCGTCGATGTGCTCCAGGCCCACCGACAGCCGCACCATGTCGGCGGTCACGCCGGCGGCGCGCTGCTGGGCCTCATCGAGCTGGCGGTGGGTGGTGCTGGCCGGATGGCTGATCAGGCTGCGTGTATCGCCGATGTTGACCAGGTGGCTCATCAGCCGCGCCGCCTCGATGAAGCGCGCGCCGGCCGCCGCGCCCTCGCCCGGCGCTGAGCGGATGCCAAAGGCCAGCAGGCCCGAGGCACCGGGCACGTCCTGCCCGGCATCCCCCACATCGCGCATCTGCCGTCGCAGCAGGCCATGCTGGGCATGCCCGGCCAGACCGGGGTAGTTGACCCAGGCCACGCGCGGATGGTTCTGCAGGAAGCGCGCCACCGCCAGCGCATTGCGGCAGTGCCGCTCCATGCGCAGCGGCAGGGTCTCGATGCCCTGCAGGATCTGCCAGGCGCTCATCGGGCTCAGCGCCGCGCCGTAGACGCGCAGCGTCTCCATGCGGCAGCGCATGGCAAAGCCGAAGTCGCCGAAGGTCTCGTAGAACTTCACGCCGTGGTAGCCGGGCGAGGGCTCGGTCATGCCCGGAAACTTGCCGTTGTCCCAGGGAAAGCGCCCGCCGTCGACCACCACGCCGCCCAGCGTCGTGCCATGGCCGGCCAGGTACTTGGTGGCCGAGTGCACGACGATGTCGGCGCCCAGCGCCAGCGGATTGCACAGGAACGGGCTGGGCACGGTGTTGTCGACGATCAGCGGCACGCCATGGCCATGCGCCACCTCGGCGATGGCCGCGATGTCCGGCAGCACCAGGCTGGGATTGCCCAGGCTCTCGATGAACACCGCCCGGGTCTCGGGCCGCATCGCCGCGGCAAAGGCCGCCGGGTCGGTGGCGTCGACGAAGCTGGTGCCGATGCCGAACTTGGCCAGGTTCACCGCCAGCATGCTCACCGTGCCGCCATACAACGCACCGGCGGCCACCACATGGTCGCCGGCCTGCAGCAGGGTCATCAGCGCCAGCGCCTCGGCGGCCATGCCGCTGGCCGTGGCCACCGCGGCGCGGCCGCCTTCCAGCGCCGCCACGCGCTCTTCCAGCGCCGCCACCGTGGGATTGGACAGCCGGCTGTAGACATTGCCGAAGGTCTGCAGGTTGAACAGCGCCGCTGCCTGCTCGGCCGAGTCGAACACGAAGCTGGTGGTCTGGTAGATCGGCAGCGCACGCGCGCCGGTGTCGCGGTCGGGCACCTGGCCGGCATGGATGGCCAGGGTCTCGGGGCGGAAGCGGTGCTCGCTCATGCTGCGCCTTTCGTGTGCTTCAGGCGCGGCGCCGCGCCGAGATCACGCCGGTGTTGACGCCGGCCCAGTGCAGGCCGCCGAACAGCCGCGCATGCTCGATCTTCACGCAGCGGTTGAACACGCTGGCCAGGCCCGCCTGCAGCGCCGCCTGGTGGGCCGCCAGGTTGACCACGCCCAGCTGCTGCCACAGGCAGCGCGCACCCAGGGCGATGGCACTGGCGGCGATGGGCTCCACGTCCTCGCTGCGGCGGAACACGTCGACGATGTCGGGCGGCGCGTCCAGGTCTTCCAGCCGCGCCACGCAGGGCTGGCCCAGGATGCTCTGGCCGGCATAGCGCGGGTTCACCGGCAGCACGGTCCAGCCCTTGTGCTGCATGTAGCTGGCGGCAAAGTGGCTGGGCCGGTTCCAGTCGGCCGACAGGCCGACCACGGCGATGCGGCGGGCCGATCCGACGCCGGGATGCAGGATGCGGCGCAGCTCGGCCTGGCCCAGGCCGTCGTCGGAGGGAGTGGCGTCCATGGCGCCGACTATACGAAGCCTGCGGCCATGGCCTGCGCTACACTGGCCGCCAGCCAGGAGAGAGCCCCACCCGGGGCCGCCGAAGGCGCAGAGGCACCCCCTCGAACGCTCAGGCAAAAGGACTGGCTGGCGCGGCGCGCAAGCGTGGCGTTCCTCACTGGAGAGAGGCGGGCCGGTGGCAACACCGCAGTCCGTCCACCGAAGGGGCAAGCGGTGCACGTCAACCACGTCGCCGTCAATCTCTCAGGTAAAGCGGACAGCGAGGGGTCTTGCTCCCACCCGGTGTGCCGGGTGGGCCAAAGGGTCCCCTCGCCGAGAGCGCCATGTCCGCCACCCCCTCCGCCGATCTGCTGACCACCCCGCTGCACGCCCTGCACCAGGAACTGGGCGCCAAGATGGTGCCGTTTGCCGGCTATGCCATGCCGGTGCAGTACCCGGCCGGCATCCTGGCCGAGCACCGCCAGTGCCGCGAGTCGGCCGCGCTGTTCGACGTCTCGCATATGGGCCAGCTCAAGCTGCTGGGCGATGAGGCCGCCGCCGCGCTGGAGTCGCTGCTGCCGCAGGACATCGTCGACCTGCCCGTCGGCAAGCAGCGCTATGCGTTTTTCACCAACAGCGCCGGCGGCCTGCTCGACGACCTGATGGTCACGCGCCGTGCCGACCACCTGTTCCTGGTCGTCAATGCTGCCTGCAAGGACGCCGACACCCGCCACCTGATCACCCACATCGGCCACCGCTGCACCGTCGTGCCCCTGCCCGACCGCGCGCTGCTGGCGCTGCAGGGCCCGCAGGCGGTGACGGCGCTGCGCCGGCTGCATGACGGCGTGGCCGGCTTGAGCTTCATGAGCGGCGGCGACTTCGTGCTGGCCGGTGCCGACTGCTTCGTCACCCGCTCGGGCTACACCGGCGAGGACGGCTTCGAGATCAGCGTGCCGGCGGCGCAGGCTGAAAGCCTGGCGCGGGCCCTGCTGGCCCAGCCCGAGGTGGCGCCGGCCGGCCTGGGCGCACGCGACACGCTGCGCCTGGAGGCCGGCCTGTGCCTGTACGGCCACGACATCGACACCGAGACCACGCCGCTGGCCGCCGGCCTGGGCTGGGCCATCCAGAAGGTGCGCCGTCCCGGTGGCGCGCGCGAGAACGGCTATCCGGGCGCCGACGTCATCGGCCCGCAGTTCGGCGCCGCGCCGCCGGCACTGCGCCGCATCGGCCTGGTCGGCCTGGAGCGGGTGCCGGTGCGCGAAGGCGCGCCCCTGGTCGATGCCCATGGCCATGCCATCGGCCGCGTCACCAGCGGCACGCTGGGCCCGACGGTCAACCAGCCGGTGGCCATGGGCTATGTGGCGGCCAACCATGCGGCCCTGGCCCACGAGCTGTATGCCGAGGTGCGTGGCAAGCGCCTGCCGATGCGCGTGACGGCGATGCCGTTTGCGCCGCACCGCTACCACCGCTGAATCTGTTTCCGCCGGGCCCGCCCGGCTCCCTCCCCTTCATCCCCCAGGCCTGACAAGGAACGCCATGACGACGATGTTCACCCCCGACCACGAATGGATCAACATCGAGGACCACGAGGCCGCGGTCGTCGGCATCACCCTGCATGCGCAGGATGCGCTGGGCGACGTGGTCTTCGTCGACCTGCCCGAGGTCGGCCGCACCTATGCCAAGGGCGAGGTGGCCGGCGTGGTCGAGTCGGTCAAGGCCGCGGCCGACATCTACATGCCGGTGGACGGCGAGGTGGTCGAGGTCAACGAGGCCCTGCGCGCCGACCCGGCCCTGGCCAACCGCGACCCGCTGGGCGAAGGCTGGTTCTTCAAGGTCCATGTCACCAACATGGCCCAGTTCGAAGGCCTGATGGACGCGCCCGGCTACGACGCGCTGCTGAAGACCCTCTGATCTCCCTCCCCGAACGACACCTTCCGCACCACCGACCATGCTGCGCAGCGCCCACCTCCCCCTGGCCGAACTGGAAAACGATGCCGAGTTCGCCGGCCGCCACATCGGCCCCGATGCCGCCGAGCAGGCGCAGATGCTGTCGGTCATCGGCGCGGCCTCGCGCCGGGCGCTGATCGAGGCGGTGATGCCGGCCGACATCGCCCGCAGCCGGCCCATGGACCTGCCGGCGCCGGCCACCGAGGCGCAGGCCCTGGCCGAGTTGCGCGCCATCGCGGCCAAGAACAAGGTGCTGAAGAGCTTCATCGGCTGCGGCTATCACGGCACGCACACGCCGGGCGTCATCCTGCGCAACATCCTCGAGAACCCGGCCTGGTACACCGCCTACACGCCCTACCAGGCCGAGATCTCGCAGGGCCGGCTGGAGGCGCTGCTGAACTTCCAGACCATGATCACCGACCTCACCGGTCTGGACATCGCCAATGCCTCGATGCTGGACGAGGCCACGGCCGCGGCCGAGGCCATGACCCTGGCCAAGCGCAGCGTGCGGGCCAAGGGCCATGTGCTGGTGGTCTCGGGCGACACCCATCCGCAGATCCTGGAGGTGCTGGCCACGCGCGCCGAGCCGCTGGGCCTGCAGATCCGCCAGGCCGATTCGGCCGAGGCCTGGGCGGCCGCGCTGGCGTCCGACGACTACTTTGCCGCGCTGGCCCAGTACCCGGCGTCCAGCGGCTGGCTGCACGACTGGAGCGCCGACGCGGCCACCGTGCACGGCAAGAACGCGGCCTTCATCCTGGTGGCCGACCTGCTGGCCCTGACCCTGCTGAAGAGCCCGGCCGAACTGGGCGCCGACATCGCCGTGGGCAGCACCCAGCGCTTCGGCATGCCCATGGGCGCCGGCGGCCCGCATGCGGCCTACATGGCCTGCCGCGACGACTTCAAGCGCGCCATGCCCGGCCGCCTGGTCGGCGTCAGCATCGACAGCCATGGCGCGCCGGCCATGCGCCTGGCGCTGCAGACGCGCGAGCAGCACATCCGCCGCGAAAAGGCCACCAGCAACATCTGCACCGCCCAGGTGCTGCCGGCGGTGGTGGCCAGCATGTACGCCGTCTACCACGGCCCCGAGGGCCTGAAGCGCATCGCCCGGCGCGTGGCGCGCTACACCGCCATCCTGGTGGCCGGCCTGCGCGAACTGGGCGTGGACCTGACGCAGACCCACCACCTGGAGGCCGGCGCCTTCGACACCATCGCGCTGCGCACCGGCGCCCACACCGAGCGCCTGCTGGCCCGCGCGGTGAGCCTGGGCGCCAACCTGCGCCGCGCCTGGGGCGAGTACCTGTGCATCACGCTGGACGAGACCACCACGCGCGACGACCTGGCCCTGCTGTGGCGCATCTTCAGCGACGACCAGCGCACCCTGCCCAGCGTGGACGCCCTGGCCGCCACGCCCGACCTGATCCCCGACGGGCTGCGCCGCCGCTCCGACTTTCTGACGCATCCGGTGTTCAACACCCACCACAGCGAGACCGAGATGCTGCGCTATCTGCGCAAGCTGGCCGACAAGGATCTGGCGCTGGACCGCAGCATGATCCCGCTGGGCTCGTGCACCATGAAGCTCAATGCCACCAGCGAGATGATCCCCATCACCTGGCCCGAGTTTGCCCAGGTGCATCCGTTTGCCCCGGCCGATCAGCTGGCCGGTTATGCCGAGCTGAACCAGCAGCTGTGCGCCTGGCTCAGCCAGGCCACCGGCTATGCCGGCGTCAGCCTGCAGCCCAATGCCGGCTCGCAGGGCGAGTACTCGGGCCTGCTGATCATCCGCGCCTGGCACCGCAGCCGCGGCGACGACCAGCGCGTGATCTGCCTGATCCCCGAATCGGCCCATGGCACCAACCCGGCCTCGGCGCAGATGGTGGGCATGCAGGTGGTGGTGGTGAAGTGCGATGCCAACGGCGCGGTCGACCTGGCCGACCTGGAGGCCAAGTGCGCCCAGCATGCCGAGCGCCTGGCGGCGATGATGATCACCTACCCCAGCACCTACGGCGTCTACGATGCCCAGATCAAGGCGCTGTGCCAGACCGTGCACCGCCACGGCGGCCGGGTGTATGTGGACGGCGCCAACCTCAATGCCCTGGTCGGCCTGGCCGCGCCGGGCGAGTTCGGCGGCGATGTCAGCCACCTGAACCTGCACAAGACCTTCTGCATCCCGCATGGCGGCGGCGGCCCGGGCGTGGGCCCGGTGTGCGTGGTCGAGGACCTGGTGCCCTTCCTGCCGGCGCACCGCACCGCGGGTGTCGGTACCGGGCAATCCACCGGCGCCGTGTCGGCCGCGCCGCTGGGCAATGCCGCGGTGCTGCCGATCAGCTGGATGTACATCCGCATGATGGGCGCCGAAGGCCTGACCGCGGCCACCGAAACCGCGGTGCTGGCCGCCAACTACGTGGCCGCGCGCCTGGCTCCGCACTACGACATCCACTACTCCAGCGGCGTGGCCGGCCTGCAGGGTGGCGGCGTGGCCCACGAGTGCATCCTCGACCTGCGGCCGCTGCAGAAGACCAGCGGCGTCAGCGCCGAGGACGTGGCCAAGCGCCTGATCGACTACGGCTTCCATGCGCCCACGCTCAGCTTTCCGGTGGCCGGCACGCTGATGGTCGAGCCCACCGAGAGCGAGCCCAAGGTCGAGCTGGACCGCTTCTGCGACGCGATGATCGCCATCCGCGGCGAGATCGCCAAGGTGGAGGCGGCGCAGTGGCCGCAGGCCGACAACCCGCTGAAGGGCGCGCCGCACACCGCCGCCGCCGTGGGCGCCAGCGACTGGGCCCATGCCTACAGCCGCGAGGACGCCGCCTGGCCGCTGGCCAGCCTGCGCCAGAGCAAGTACTGGTCGCCGGCGGGCCGCATCGACAACGTGCACGGCGACCGCAACCTGTTCTGCTCCTGCATCCCGCTGGCCGAGCTCGACACCGAGGCCTGAGCAGCGGCTGGCGGCGGCGATGGCGATCTCGGTCTTCGACCTGTTCAAGATCGGCATCGGCCCGAGCAGCAGCCACACCGTGGGGCCGATGCGCGCCGCGCGCATGGCCGTGCTGCGCTGGCAGCAGATGGGGCTGAGCCCGGCGCTGGCGCGGGTGCAGGTGCAGCTGTACGGCTCGCTCGGCGCCACCGGCAAGGGCCATGGCAGCGACACCGCGGTGCTGCTGGGCCTGATGGGCGAGGAGCCCGACACGGTGGAGGTGGACGCCATCCCGGCGCGCCTGGCCAGCGTGCGCGCCAGCCGCGCGCTGACCCTGCCCTGGGGCGCGGCGCTGGCCTTCGACGAGCGCGCCGACCTGGTGTTCCACCGCCGCAAGAGCCTGCCCTTCCATGCCAACGGCATGGAGCTGACGGCCTTCGATGCGGCCGGCGCCGAGCTGGACAGCCGGCGCTACTACTCGGTGGGCGGCGGCTTCGTGGTCAGCGACGAGGTGGCGGCCGACGGCAGCCGCCAGCGCGTGATCGCGCCCGATGCCACGGTGCTGCCCCTGCCCTTTCGCACCGGCGACGAGCTGCTGCAGCGCTGCCGCGCCAGCGGCCTGGACATCGCCGGCCTGATGCGCGCCAACGAGCGCCACTGGCGCAGCGACGCCGACATCGACGCCGGCCTGGACCGCATCTGGCGCACCATGCAGGACTGCGTGGCGCGCGGCTGCCGCACCGAGGGCACCCTGCCCGGCGGCTTCAAGGTGCGGCGGCGCGCGGCCGACCTGCAGCGCCAGCTGACCGCCGACCCGATGGCCGCGCTGAAAGATCCGCTGCAGGTGCTGGACTGGGTGAATCTGTTTGCGCTGGCGGTCAACGAAGAAAACGCCGCCGGTGGCCGCGTGGTCACCGCGCCCACCAACGGCGCGGCCGGCATCGTGCCGGCGGTGCTGCACTACTACCGCCGCTTCGTGCACGGCGCCGACGACGCCGGCGTGCGCGACTTCCTGCTCACCGCCGCGGCCATCGGCATCCTCTACAAGGAGAACGCCAGCATCTCCGGCGCCGAGGTCGGCTGCCAGGGCGAGGTGGGCGTGGCCTGCAGCATGGCCGCCGGCGCGCTGTGCGCGCTGCTGGGCGGCACGCCCGAGCAGGTGGAGAACGCCGCCGAGATCGGCATGGAGCACCACCTGGGCCTGACCTGCGACCCGGTGGGCGGCCTGGTGCAGATCCCCTGCATCGAGCGCAATGCCATCGCCTCGGTGAAGGCCATCAATGCCGCGCGCATGGCCTTGCGCGGCGACGGCAGCCACCATGTCAGCCTGGACCAGGTCATCAAGACCATGCGCGAGACCGGCGCCGACATGATGAGCAAATACAAGGAGACGGCCCGCGGCGGCCTGGCGGTGAACATCGTCGAGTGCTGAACGGCAGCGGCTTCAGTTTTTCCAGTTTGCGGCCGAAAACCCCGGAACACGACCGTCGGGCGATGCTGGCGCCGGGTCCTCGCCCCTTTCCGGAGACATGCCGTCATGACCAGTTCCCCGACCGCCCGGTCCGTCCATCTGCTGCGCCCCGGCGTGCTGCTGATGCGCGGCCTGCGCGTGCCCGTGAAGATGGGCCTGATGGGCCTGTTGCTGGCCTTGCCGATGCTGCTGCTGGTGGTGACCACCGGCCTGCGCGCCCGCGCCGACCTGGCGGTGCTGCAGGGCGAGCGCAGCGGCGCGGCCACGCTGTCGGCGCTGATCGACCTGGCCACCGTGGTGCAGAACCACCGCGTGCTGGTGCTGCGCGCGCTGTCCGACGATGCGCCGGCGCGCCAGCAGCAGGCGGTGGCCGCGCGTGCGCTGGGCGATGCCGTGGCGGCGGTGGAACGCAGCGTCGAGGACGCGCCGTTCACGCTGCCGCCCGAGTGGAGCGCAGTGCGCGACGGCGTGCGCCAGCTGGCCGAGACCGGCGCCAAGGGCCGCCGCGACGAGCTGTTCAAGCAGCATGGCCGCCAGGTCGAGGCCCTGGGCCGGCTGGCCCTGCATGTGGGCGAGCGCTCGGGCCTGCTGCTCGATCCCGAGGCCGGCAGCTTCTTCCTGATGGACCTGAGCGTGCAGCGCATGATCCCCTGGCTGGAGGCTCTGGCCACGCTGAACGCCCATGGCAGCGTGGTGCTGCAGCGCGGCGACGCCAGCGCCGGTGAACGCGCGGTGCTGGTGGGCCGGGCCGACGCCCTGCTGACCGAGCTGGACGGCGCCGCCTTCTCGATGGGCGCGCTGCAGCGCACCGGTGCCAGCGTGCCGGCCGCCTGGGCCCGTGCCCAGGCCGACAGCCAGGCCCTGGCCGAGCAGGTGCGCACGCTGTTCGGCTCCGACATCATCAGCGGCGAGGCCGGTGCCTATGCCAAGCAGGCCGCCGGCGCCGAGAACAGCGCCATGGCCCTGAAGCAGCAGGCACTGACCCAGCTGCTCACGGCGCTGAGCCAGCGCGAGACCGGCATCCGGCAGCTGGTGCTGCTGCAGGTGGCGGCCATCGTGCTGGCCACGGCCATCGTCGGCTACCTGGCCACGGCCTTCTACGCCAGCTTCGGCGGCGCGCTGCGCGCCCTGCACAAGGGCGTGGATGCGGTGGCCGGCGGCGATCTGTCGCAGAAGGTCGAGATCCTCGGCGGCGACGAGCTGGCCGAGATCGGCGGCATGGTCGAGCGCATGAACAGCCGGTTGTCGGCGATGGTGGCCGAGATCCGCTCCAGCGCCGTGCGCGTGGGCATGTCCGGCGAGCAGGTGTCGGCCGGCAGCCAGTCGCTGGCCGTGCGCACCGAGGCCCAGGCCGCCAGCCTGCGCCAGACCGTGGCCTCGGTGGGCCAGCTCAGTGCCGCGGTGGCCGAGAACGCCCAGTCCGCCAGCCGCCTCAGCGAGCTGACCGAGCGCCTGCGCGGCCAGGCCGAAGACGGCGGCCAGGCCATGCACCAGGCCCAGCATTCGATGGCCGAGCTGGAGGCCGGCTCGCGCCGCGTCGGCGAGATCATCGGCACCATCGACGGCATCGCCTTCCAGACCAACATCCTGGCGCTGAATGCGGCGGTCGAGGCCGCCCGCGCCGGCGAGGCCGGCCGCGGCTTTGCCGTGGTGGCCGCCGAAGTGCGCAACCTGGCCCAGCGCTCGGCCGCCGCCGCCGCCGAGGTGCGCACGCTGATCGCCCGCTCCACCGAGCAGGTGGATGCCTCGGTGGGCCGCACGCGCCAGGTCGGCGATGCGCTGGCGGCCCTGGTCGACGGCGTGCGCGAGGTCTCGTCCTCGCTGCGCCAGATCGCCTCGGCCAGCGCCCAGCAGAGCAGCGACCTCGAGGAGATGAGCGCCAGCGTCGGTGCGCTCGACGAGATCACGCGCGACAACGCCGCCATGGTCGAGGAGTCGACCGTGGCCTCCAAGGACCTGGTCGGCCGCGCCCAGCGCCTGTCCAGCGCCGTGGCCTCGATCCGCCTGCGCCAGGGCAGCGCCGACGAGGCCCGCTCGCTGGTGCAGCGTGCGCTGCCGCTGCTGCAGCAGCAGGGCGTGGCCGGTGCCGCCGAGGCCCTGCATTCCAAGACCCAGGGCTTTGTCGACCGCGACCTGTACGTGTGGGTGATCGACCGCGAAGGCCGCTACGTGGTGCACGGCGCCAAGCCCGAGAGCGAGGGCAAGCGCGTGCACGAGATCCCCGGCATCGACGGCGAGCGCTTCGTGCGCGATGCCTGGGCCGTGCCCGACGGCGGTGGCTGGATCGAATACGACATCGTCAACCCGGCCAATGGCTCGGTGCAGCCCAAGGCCTCGTTCGTGCTGCGGCTGGACGGCCGCCACATCGTCGGCTGCGGCTTCTACCGGCAGGTGGAGACGGCCGGCCAGGCCTGATGCCGCAGCCCATGCGGCTGCGGATCGGGTGCCGGACGGCGGCGATAAGTTTGTGAAATATCTGATTCAAAGAGGTAGCGTATGCTTCACCCATGTGGAGCGCGCTCTTCCTCACCCTGCCGACCCAGCCGAATGCGGTGCGGCTGCGCGTCTGGCGAGGGCTGAAGGCCCTGGGCTGCGCCGCGCTGCGCGACGGGGTCTATGTGCTGCCGGCCGCGCAGGCGGCCTGGTTCGACCCGCTGGTGGCCGAGGTGCTGGCGCATGGCGGACAGGCCAGCGTGCTGGAGCTGTCGACCCACGACGAGGCCCGGCGGGCCGAGGTGCTGGCGCTGTTCGACCGCAGCGAGGCCTATGGCCAGTGGTGCGCCGATGCCCGTGCGTTGGTGGCCGCCCTGGCCACGCTGGACGAGGCCGAGGCACGCCGGCGCTGGCGCGGCGTGGCCGAGGCCCTGCAGGCGCTGCAGCGCATTGACCACTACCCCGGGGCCGCCGCCGAGCAGGCCCGGGCCGAACTGGACGCGCTGCGCCAGGCCCTCGATGCCCGCTACTCGCGGGGCGAGCCGGTGGCCCAGGCGCCACAGGGTATTGCGCTGCTGGAGCGGCGCCGGTTCCAGGGCCGGCGCTGGGCCACGCGCACCCGGCCCTGGGTGGACCGCCTGGCCTGCGCCTGGCTGATCCGCCGCTTCATCGACCCGGCCGCGCAGTTCGTCTGGCTGGCCGACCCCGCCGGCAGCACGCCGCCGCCCCGCGGCGCGCTGGGCTTCGACTACGACGGCGCGCGCTTCACCCACGTCGGTGCGCGGGTCAGCTTCGAGGTGCTGGCGGCCAGCTTCGGGCTCGATGCCGATGCCCGGCTGCAGCGCATCGCACGCGCCGTGCACTTCCTGGACGTGGGCGGCATTCCGGTGCCCGAGGCCGCCGGGCTGGAAGCCGTGCTGGCCGGACTGCGCGAGGTGCATGCCGACGACGACCCGCTGTGCCTGGCGGCGGCGGCGGTGTTCGACGCGCTGTACGCCGCCCCCGCCCCCGCTGCCTGAACACGGACCCGCCTCTTGAACACCGCCACCCCCGTGCCAGATCGCCCGCCCGCCCCGGTGGGCTTTGCCGAGGCCTTGCGCTTCTGGCTCAAGCTCGGCTTCATCAGCTTCGGCGGCCCCGCGGGCCAGATCGCCATCATGCACACCGAACTGGTGGAGCGTCGCCGCTGGATCAGCGAGCAGCGCTTTCTGCATGCGCTGAACTACTGCATGCTGCTGCCCGGCCCCGAGGCGCAGCAGCTGGCCACCTACATCGGCTGGCTGATGCACCGCTCCCTGGGCGGCATCGTCGCGGGCGCGCTGTTCGTGCTGCCGTCGCTGTTCATCCTGATCGCGCTGAGCTGGATCTACCTGCGCTTCGGCGACGTGCCGCTGGTGGCCGGCCTGTTCTTCGGCCTGAAGCCGGCGGTGACGGCGCTGGTGCTGCACGCCGCCCACCGCATCGGCAGCCGGGCGCTGAAGAACCGCTGGATGTGGGGCATCGCCGCCGCGTCGTTCATCGCCATCTTCGCGCTGCAGACGCCGTTTCCGGCCATCGTGCTGGCCGCGGGCCTGATCGGCCACTTCGGCGCGCGCCGCTGGCCCCGGGTGTTTGCGCTGGGCGGCGGGCACGGCAGCGCCAAGGCCGGCCACGGCCCGGCGCTGATCGACGATCACACGCCGACGCCGGCCCATGCACGCTTCTCGCGCAGCCGCCTGCTGCGGGTGCTGGGCATCGGGCTGGGCCTGTGGCTGCTGGCCATGGGCATGCTGGTGGCGGTGAACGGCCTGCAGGGCACGCTGACCCAGATGGGCTGGTTCTTCACCAAGGCCGCCCTGCTGACCTTCGGCGGCGCCTATGCGGTGCTGCCCTATGTCTACCAGGGCGCGGTGGACGCGCACCAGTGGCTCAGCGGCCCGCAGATGATCGACGGCCTGGCCCTGGGCGAGACCACGCCCGGCCCGCTGATCATGGTGGTGGCCTTCGTCGGCTTCGTCGGCGGCTGGCTGAAGCAGGTGCTGGGGCCGGACGCCCTGTTCCTGGGCGGTGCACTGGCGGCCAGCGTCGTCACCTTCTTCACCTTTCTGCCGTCCTTCGTGTTCATCCTGGCCGGCGGACCGCTGGTCGAGGCCACGCACGGCCGGCTGGGCTTCACCGCGCCGCTGTCGGCCATCACCGCGGCGGTGGTCGGCGTGATCGTCAACCTGGCGCTGTTCTTCGCCTACCACGTGCTGTGGCCGCAGGGCTTTGGCGGCCGCTTCGACGCGCTGTCGGCAGCCATCGCCGTGGCCGCCGCCGTGGCCCTGTTCCGCTTCAAGGTGGGCGTGCTGCCCCTGCTCGGCGCCTGCGCGGCCGTCGGCCTGGTGTCCACCTGGGCCCTGCCCCTGCTGCGCTGAGGGAGTGCCCATGGACCCATGCCCGACCGCCTGGGGCCGCGTCTGGCCGCAGCGGACCGCCGGCCCCGGCGGCGAAAGCACGCCGATGGCGCCGGCCATGGCGCTGGCGCTCGAGGCCAGCTTCGGCAGCGTGCAGCGCTGGCGCGACGAGTTTCTGGCCTTGGGCAAGGCCTGCGGCGCCAAGCCGGGCCGGGTGCAACTGGCGTTCCAGCCGGACCGGGGCTTGCTCGTCAACCAGGGGTTGGCCGCTCACCCGCCGGTCCAGGCCGATGGCGTGCCGCTGCTGGCCCTGGAGCTGTCCGGGCCGGGCCGGTCCGCGGAGGCTGTCGCGGCCATCGGCGCCGAGCTGGATGCCCTGCTGGAGACCCTGCTCAGCGGCATCGACTGGGCCGCGATCCACCTGCGCTACCAGGCGGCCGTGCAGGCCGCCAGCGAGGCCTTTGGCGCGGGGCCGGACGAGATCGGTGGTGCGCTGCTGCTGGACGTGCGCCGCGCCGGCGCGTTCCAGCAGGCGGGCAGGATGCTGCCCGGCGCGCGCTGGCGCGATCCGGCGGCAGTGGCCCGCTGGAGCACCGAGCTGCCGGCGGGCCAGGCCGTGGTGGTGTACTGCGTCCACGGCCACGAAGTCAGCCGGGCCACCGCGCTGCGCCTGCGCGCAGCGGGCCTGGACGCACGCCATCTGCGTGGCGGCATCGAGGGCTGGCAGGCCGCGGGCCGGCCCCTGGTGGACAAGCCCGCGGACCCAGCGGCAGGGCCCGCGCCATGAGCGCACCGGCACCGCGGGTCCCGCTGTTGCCCCCCGGCGACCGGGCCGCACGCGACCCGGCCGAGCCGGCCGTCTGCCACGATCGCTCTGCCGACGATGGGCAGCGCCAGGTGCCGTGCGAGATCCATATCAGCAGCGTGGCGCCGTGTCCGCCGCCGGCCCGTGCCTGCGGCAGGCCAGGTTCCGCATCAGGACTGCCAGCGCTCAGTGCCGATGGTCGTGGTGCGCATCGGGCACATGGGCATGGGCATGCCGCAGCGGCGCGTGCCGATGCGCATGGCTGTGTTCGCCGGACGGCATGGGGTCATGCCCGTGGTCGTGATGGTGATCGTCATGGCGGTGGGCATGCTCATGTTCCAGCGCCTCGTGTTGATGCTCGTGGTCGTGCGACTCCGCCAGATGCAGCAGCACGCCGGCCAGCATCAACCCGCTGCCCAGCGCCAGCAAGCCGCTGGCCGACCGGTCCCCGAGGGCAACCGCGAACGCAGCGCCGATGAACGGAGCAAAGGCGAAGACCGATCCGGTCCGGGCGGCACCAAAGGCCCTTTGTGCCAGCAGATAGAGGCGCAGGCTCAGGCCGTAGCCCGTGGCGCCAATCGCGAACAAGGCCAGTGCGGCAGTGGCCGACGGCAAGGGTTCACCGAGGACAACGGCAAGCAGCACGGTGGCCGTGACGCCCAGCAGTGCCTTGACCATCACCACCTGCCCGGGATCGCGCTCGGCCAGGGCGCGGGACAGGGTGTTGTCGACGCCCCAGGCCGCGGTGGCCAGCAGCACGGCCAGCAGGCCCCACAACTGCGCTCCCCCTGCCCGCCCCTGGTCGAGCACCAGCACCATGCCGCCGGCCAGAAGCAATGCCATCGCGGTCCAGACCCGACCGTCCATGGTCTCTCGATACAGGCGCCAGGCCAGCACGGCCGTGAACAGCGCCTCCAACGTCAGCATCAGCGAGGCACTGGTGCCGCTGGTGTGCTGCAGCCCCCAGGCCAGGGCCACGGGCCCCACCACCGCTCCGCAGCCCGCCATCGCCAGCAGGCGGGGCAGGTCGGTGCGCTGCAGGCGGGCCTCACGGTCGATGCGCTGGCGTGACAGCAGGCCGACGACGGCGGCGCCCGCATAGAGCAGCGCGGCTGTGCTGAAGACACCGAGACCTGCGCCCAGTCGCTGCACCAGCGGCGTGCTGGCACCAAACAGCGCTGCGGCCAGCAAGGCGAGCAGCCCTCCGCGCAGGGCCGGCAGGGTGGGGGCGGACGGGGCCATTACTTGACGGTGAAGCGCACGGTGATGGCCTTCTTGGCGCTGGTGGTCAGCGCGGCCACCACCTTGGCGCCGGTGGCGAGCTTCAGCCCCTTGGCCTCCAGCCTGTCGCCGGCGGCCACCAGTTCGGCCTCGGACTTCTCGGCGCCGTTGAGCACGGTCAGCTTGCCGCTGAGGCCGGTGGGCGCCAGCGGCTTGCCGTGGTCCTCGACATAGATCACCGCGCCCGTGGGCGTGGCCACCAGTTCAAAGCCCAGGTCGCTCGCCACGGCCACCACGCCACCGTGCTTGGCCTTGGCCCCGCCATGCGCCAGCGCGGTGTTCAGGCTCAGCGCCGATGCGCACAGCAGCGCGGCGGCCAGCAATTTCGTCGTCATGGATCCATCTCCAGCAAAAAGCTGCGGCGCACTGGAACAGGCGGCGCCGCCGGGCCTGATCTCCACTCAATAGGCTTCCTGGGCGTCATCGGCGCCGTGCGCTGCTTCAGGCTTCGGCGCGGGCTGGCTCAGGCCTTGGGTGGCCTTCTCGCCGAACAACCAGAACAGCACCGGCGTCAGCAGCGTGTCCAGCAGCGTGGAGCTGACCAGGCCGCCGAAGATCACCACCGCCACCGGATGCAGGATCTCCTTGCCCGGGGCGTCGGCGGCCAGCAGCAGCGGCGTCAGCGCAAAGGCGGCCACCAGCGCCGTCATCAGCACCGGCGTCAGCCGCTCCAGCGAGCCGCGCACGATCATGGCCTGGCCGAAGCGCTCGCCTTCAAACCTGCACAGGTTGATGTAGTGGCTGATCTTCAGGATGCCGTTGCGCGTGGCGATGCCGGCCAGGGTGATGAAGCCCACCATCGAGGCCACCGACAATTGCACGCCGGCAAGCCACATGGCCAGCACGCTGCCGATCAGCGCCAACGGGATGTTGGCCATGATGATGCCGGCCAGCACCACCGACCGGTAGCGCGAGTACAGCACCAGGAACATCATCGCCAGCGACAGCAGCGACAGCCCGGCGATCAGGCGCGTGGCCTGCTCCTGGGCCTGGAACTGGCCCTCCTGGCTGATGAAGGTGCCGCTGGGCAAAGCCGTCTTGCCGATGATGGCGCGGATGTCGCCGACGATGCGGCCCATGTCGCCGCCGTCGGTGTTGGCATAGACGATGATGCGGCGGCGGCCGTTCTCGCGCCCGATCTGGTTGGGGCCGTCGGTCTCTTCCACGCTGGCGATGCTCGACACCGGAATGCGGCCCGAGGGCGTGTCGATCAGCGTGCGCGCCAGGTCCTGCGGGCTGCGCTGGTCGTCGGGCAGGCGCAGCACCAGCTCGTAGCGGCGCGGGCCGTCGACGATGTCGGCACCATGGGCACCGTCGGTCAGCGCCTTCAGCACGCGGATCGCCTCGCCCGGCGACAGGCCGGCCTGGGCCGCCTTGCGGTGGTCCAGGCGCACCGTGATCTGCGGGATCAGCACCTGCTTTTCCACCGTCAGGTCCACCAGGCCCGGCACGGCGGCCAGCTGGCCGCGCATCTGCTCGGCCAGGCCACGCAGCGTGTCGGTGTCGTCGCCGAAGATCTTGACGGCGATCTGGGCGCGCACGCCCGACAGCAGGTGGTCCAGCCGGTGGCTGATGGGCTGGCCGATGGTGGCCTGCGCCGGCAGCGACGACAAGCGGCCACGGATGTCGGCCATGATGGCGTCGCGGTCGCGGTCGGAGCGCTTCAGGTCCACGTCGATCTCGGCCGAGTGCACGCCTTCGGCATGCTCGTCGAGCTCGGCCCGGCCGGTGCGGCGGCCCACCTGCGTGACCTCGGGCACCTGGCGGATCAGGGTCTCGGCCACGGTGCCCAGGCGGTTGGCTTCGGCCAGCGAGGTGCCGGGCTGCATCACCAGGCCCAGCACCAGCGAACCCTCGTTGAACGCCGGCAGGAAGGCGCGCGGGAAGAAGGGCACGCTGGCCATCGCCGCGGCCACCGCCAGCACGGCGGCACCGATCAGCAGCCGGGACCGGCCGAAGGACCAGGCCAGCAGCCGCGCATCCTGCCGCTTCAGCCAGGCCACCAGCGGGCTGTCGCCGTGGTCCAGGCGCTTCATCGTCGGCAACAGGTAGCAGCTCAGCACCGGCGTGACCGTCATCGAGACCAGCATCGATGCCAGGATGGACACGATGTAGGCGATGCCCAGCGGCGTGAACAGCCGGCCCTCGATGCCCGGCAGCGCAAACAGCGGCACGAAGACGAGCACCACGATGACGGTGGCGTAGACGATGCCCGAGCGCACCTCCACGCTGGCGCGGCGCACGACTTCCAGCATGGGCAGCGGGTGGTCGGCGGCCCGGTTCTGCTTCAGGCGCCGCAGGATGTTCTCCACATCCACGACGGCATCGTCCACCAGTTCGCCGATCGCGATGGCCAGCCCGCCCAGTGTCATCACGTTGATCGATTGCCCCAGCCACTGGAACACCAGGGCCGTGACCGCCAGCGACAACGGGATGGCCACCAGCGAGATCAGCGTCGTGCGTGCCGACAGCAGGAAGGCGAACAGCACGATGGCCACCATGATGGCGCCGTCGCGCAGGGCCTCGGCGACATTGCCGATGGCGGCCTGGATGAAGTCGGCCTGGCGGAACAGCACACGCGGCTCGGCCAGGCCGGCCGGAAGGCCCTGCCTGAGCTCGGCCAGCGCGGTCTCGATCTGCGCCGTCAGCTTCACCGTGTCGGCATCGGGCTGCTTCTGCACGCTGACCACCACCGCCGGCAGGCCGTTGTAGCCCGCATCGCCACGCTTGAGCCCTGGCGCGAAGGACACGCTGGCCACCTGCTCCAGCAGGATGGCGCGGCCGTCCTTCCAGGCCACGGCCACGCCGGCCAGGTCGTCGGCGCGGTTGCTGCGGCCGAGGTGGCGGATCAGGTACTCGCGGCTGTTCAGGTCGATGAAGCCGCCACCGGCATTGCCGGCATACCCCTTGATGGCCTGTTCCAGCTGCGTCAGCGAGACGCCGAACTGCGCCATCCGCTGGGTGTCGGGCGCCACGCGCAGCGTGCGCACGTCGCCGCCGATGGGGATGACCTGGGACACGCCCGGAATGGACAGCAGCCGCGGGCGCAGCACGAAGTCGGCATATTCGCGCGCGGCCATCGGCGACGCCGCCTGGCCATCGGCCGAGGCCAGCGGCAGGGCCACCAGCATCACCTCGCCCATGATCGACGACACCGGGCCCATCACCGGCGTGATGTCGCCCGGCATCTGCGCGCGCACCACCGCCAGCCGCTCGGCCACCAGCTGGCGGTTGCGGTAGATGTCCGTGCCCCAGTCGAACTCGGCATACACCAGCGACAGACCCACGCCCGAGGTCGAGCGCACGCGGGTCACGCCCGGCATGCCGTTGAGCGCGGTTTCCAGCGGAAAGCTGACCAGTTGCTCCACCTCCTGCGGCGCCATGCCGCCGGCCTCGGTCAGCACGGTGATCAGCGGCTTGTTCAGGTCGGGGAAGACGTCGACCGGCGTGCGCCAGGCCGTGAGCGCGCCGTACACCATCAGCAGCGCGGCCACCGCCAGCACCAGCAGGCGGTTGTGCAGGCTGTAGCGAACGATCCAGTTGAACATGTCGGTTCCCGGTTCAGCGGATCTGCGCGATCAGCGCGGCACCCTGGACGACAACCCGGTTGTCGGCACCCAGCCCCTGTGTCACCACCACCGTGGCGGCATCCAGGGCCTGGAACTGCACCGGCTGCGGGATGAAGCGCTCGGCGCCGGACTTGATCCAGACGATGGCCTCGTTGGCCGGGTTGCGCACCACGGCCTGGGCCGGCAGCACCACGCCGCGCAGGCGTGCCGTGGACTGCGCCAGCACCGTGACCGGCTGGCCGATGGCCAGCGGCAGCGCCGGCGCGCCCGCGCCCGGCCGGGCCGTGGCCACGGCAAAGGTCAGCGGCAGCACGCCGTCGCGCAGCATGCGGGCCGCTCCCAGCAGGCGCAGCGAGACCCCGGGCAGGCCCTGCAGCGTGGCGCTGCCCAGGCGCGAAGCCAGGCCGGCGTCGGCCGTGCTGGCCTCCACCAGCACCCGCGCCGGGTCCACCACCTCGAACAGCACGTCGCGCGACTCCACCACCTGGCCGATGACCAGGTCGGCACGCGCCACCACGCCGCTGACCGGGGCGATCAGCGCCTCCCGCGCCACCAGGCTGGCGCCGATGCTGCGCTCGCGCTCGGCCAGGCTGCCGGCGTCGCTGCGCGCGGCCTCGATCTCCTTGCGCGGCACCGTGCCTTCCAGTCCCTCCAGGCGCTGCAGCCGCTGCTCGGCCAGTTGCCGCTGTGCGCGCAGCTCGGCCAGCTGGGCCTGCTGCGCGCCCTGGGCATAGGGCTCGGCATGGTGGCGCACATAGGCCAGCACCTCGCCGCGCCGCACGGCCTTGCCGGCAAACGGCAGGCCCTGCGGGCCGGCCTCGATGCGCCCGCCGTGCACCGCCTGCACGCGGCCGCTGGCGTTCGGGTCCACCACCACGCGGCCGGGGAGCTGGACCGTGGCGGCGGCCTCGCCTTCGGGCGCCAGCACGGTGCGGATGGCCATGCGGCGCTGGGCCAGCTTGGGCACGTTCACGCTGCCATCGGGCAGGCGGGCCAGGCCGGAGGCGCTCACCGCGGCGCCGGGGGCGTCCAGGTGCTCGCCGTTGGGGCCGTGGGCGCCTGGCGCCGCATCTGCCGCCGGCGCCAGCAGCACCAGCGCAAGCAGCGCTGCGGCGGTCTGCGGGCGACGGGCCCGGGATGCGCAGCGCCGGCTCATGACAGACTCCCTTGCGCCTGGCTCGCCTGGCGGCGGCGCTGGCGCCACCAGGCCGTGCCACCGATCAGGCCCAGTGCGGCGATGCCGGCCGCCACCCAGGCCCTGCGCTCCCCGGCGTGGTCGTGAGCGGCCGCTGCCGGGATGTCGCCGGCCGCCGTCACCAGGGTGCCGTCCAGCAGGTCGTTGTCCTGGCCTGCCGCCAGGGTGAAGACCAGGGCATGTTCTCCCGGCGTGCGCAGCAGCGCCAGCAGCTTGGCGTCGTCGACGGCGTAGTCGCCGTGGTCGGCGTGGAACCTGGCCTGGCTCCGGAGGCCGCCACTTTCCACCTCCAGCACCGCGTTCAGCACGGGTTCGTTGGTCGCGAAACGGTCGATGAACACCGAGAGCTCGCCGGCCTGCAGCGTCGCCACCAGTTCGAAGGCCTCCGACTTGGCCTCCAGGCGCGGCAGGGCCGCGCCGGTCATGGCGGTGGCCGGACCATCCAGGTGCTCGCCATTGGGGCCGTGGGCACCCGGTGCGGCCGGCGCGCCGACGCCGCCGAGCAGCAGGCCGGCCAGGGCCAATGCGGGCAGGCACCGTGCCGCGCCGCGTGACAGACAGAGGTTCATGGCAGGAGTCCGAGGGCTTGTTGATGGCGGGCGATGGCCAGGCCCAGCGCCGCGGTCTGGCGGGCCACGGCACTGTCGGCCTGGGCTGCGGCGGCCAGTGCACGCAGCAGATCGGGCAGCGGCGTTTCGCCGGCACGGAAAGACCGGTCGATCAGGTCACTGCGCTCGCGCAGCAGCCGGCGGCGGGCGGTTTCGGCATCCAGCTGCGCCTGCGCCGACTGCCAGGCCATCCGGGCAATGCCGGCCTCGCTGTCCAGGCGCTCGCGCAGCCGCTGCTCGTGGGTCTGGGCCACGTCCAGCTCCGCCAGGGCCGCGGCCTCCAGCGGCCGGTTGCGGTCGTCGGTGCCCAGGGGCAGGCGCAGGCCGATGGCCAGGCTGCCCTGCGAGGCCTGGGCGCGGCCCGCAACGTCCTGCCGCAGGCCGACCGACAGCTCGGGCGGATCGCGGCGCGAATGGCGCATCAGCGCCACACGCTGGCGGGCCAGCTCGGTGGACTGGCTGGCGAGCTGCAGCTCCGGATGCGGCATGCCGTTGGCCGCATGCGCCGCCACGCTGGCGCCCAGGTCGGGAAGCGCCGTCAGCCCGGTGAGCTGGACCCAGCGGCCATGGGCCGCCTGCAGGCGCTGGTGAAGCTCGGCCCGCAGGGAGGTGGCCGCCAGCTGCTCGGACCGGGCCGCCAGGGCATCGGCCCGTGCCAGATCACCCGCCTGGACCCGGCGGTCGACGTCCTCGGCCAGCTGCGCCAGCAACCGGGCCTGGGCGTCGGCCTGAGCGGCCTCGGCCTGGGCGGCGGCCAGCTGCCAGGCCGCCTCGCGCAGTTCGCCGGCCAGCCGCAGGCGCGCCAGGCCTTCGGCCGCCCCGGCCTGGGCCGCTGCGGCCTCGACCGTGCCGGCGCGGGCCGCCCGCTGGCCCGGCAGCCACAGCGGCACCGACACGCCGACATCGGTCTCGCGCCGGCCCGCGCTGCCGTGCAGGCGGTCATCGCGATGGCTCAGCGCCAGCGACGGTGGCGCGGCCCACAGGCTGGCGGCGGCGGCGCGTTCGGCGTCGACTCGGCGGCGCTGGCCTTCGCTCTCGCGGGCGGCGACGGCACGTTGCCAGGCCGATTCAAGCGCCGCCTGCAGCGTGAGGCCACGGGCATCGCGGTCGGTGCTGGATGGGGGCGGTGCAGCGGCGGGGCGCTGCGGGGAAGCAGCAGGCTGGGCCTGCACGGGCCAGCCCGCCAGGCCGCCCGCGACAACGCAGGCGGCCAGCCAGGGAAAGATGCTCACGGGGATCCTGACGATTCGTCGGCCGGCAAGGGGCCGGAGGCCGGGGGCCGGGCGTCCATGGGCGGACGCCCGCCGCGAAGGCGGGGTCAGGAGCGGGCGCGAAGTGGCCTGAGCAGGCCGTCGGACGTGGGATCGGGCACCCGTCCAGGGTGCAGCCCCGGCGGTGCGGGCGCCGCCAGGCGGGCGAAGCCCGGCGCCGTGGCGGTCAACAGCGCAAGCGCCGAGCCCAGCGAATCGCCGAGCGCATGCTGCACCGACTCTGCCGAGTCGTCCTGGTGGTAGGACCCGTCATCGTGGTGATGGTGGCCTTCTTCCTGCCAGTGCAGGGCCGCATGCTCGGCGTCGACCAGCGCGTTCACCGTCGAGCCCGGGCGTGCCAGCGCCAACGATTGCCACAACAGGGCAAACAGCATGGCAAGGATGACGGCGCAGCGCGGCATGGCGCGGCGAGTTTACCGGAGCGCCACCAGCCGCCGGCCGCTCAATCCCGGTCCGCCGGCGCCCCCGGGGGCAGCAGGCCGGCCGCCAACACCGGCTGGGCCGCCGGCTGCGGCTTCTTCTCGCGCCCCTTGTCGCGCACCAGATAGCTGTAGATCACCGGCACCACCACCAGCGTGAGCAGGGTGCTGGTGATGACGCCGCCGATGATGGCCCGGCCCATCGGTGCCTGGATCTCGCCGCCGTCGTTCAGCGCCAGGGCCAGCGGCAGCATGCCGAAGACCATGGCCGCGGTGGTCATCATGATCGGCCGCATGCGGATCAGGCCGGCCTGCAGCACCGCCTCGGCCACCGTGGCGCCGGCCTTGCGCGCATGGTTGGCAAAGTCCACCAGCAGGATGGCGTTCTTGGTCACCAGGCCCATCAGCATCACCAGGCCGATCATCGAGAAGATGTTCAGCGTGCTGCGCCAGAACAGCAGGGCCAGCATCACGCCGATCAGCGCCAGCGGCAGGCTGGCCATGATGGCGATGGGCTGCAGAAAGCTGCCGAACTGGCTGGCCAGCACGATGTAGATGAAGATCACCGCCAGGCCCATGGCGCCCAGCATGCCGGCAAAGGCCTCCTGCTGGTCCTTGGTCTGGCCGCCCACGTCGAAGCTGAAGCCCGGTGGCAGCTGGGTCTCCTTGACCAGCTTCTGCACCTCCTCACCCACCTCGCCGGCCGAGCGGCCGTTGACGCCGGCAAACACCGCCTCGCGGCGCTGCAGGTTCTGGCGGCGGATGATCTCGGGGTTGAACACCGGCACGATGTCGGCCACCGCATCCAGCGTGATCGGCGTGCCGTCCTTGGCAAAGGCCACCGGCAGGCCGCGCAGCTGGTCCACGCGCTCGCGCTGGCTCTGGTTCAGGCGCAGCACCACGTCCACCTGGTTGCCGTCGGGCGTGGTCCAGTAGGTGGCGGTCTCGCCGTTGACATAGGCGCGCAAGGACGAGGCCAGCTGCGGCGCGGTCAGGCCCAGCTCGCGCACGGCCGCGGGCTTCAACCGCACCGCATAGGCCGGGATGCCGGGGCGCACCGACACCTCCACGTCCACCGTGCCCTTGATCTTCTTCACCTTCTCGGCAAAGTCGGTGGCCACCTTGGCCAGGCCCTCGGGATCGCTGCCCAGGATGGCCACATAGATGGGCCGGTTGAAGCCCAGCGCGGCATCCACGCCGGGGATGGCGGCGATCTTCTCGCGGATCGCGCCTTCCACTTCCTTCTGGCTGCGCGTGCGCTGCTTGCGCTCCTTCAGCGCGATGTTCAGCCAGGCCTGGTTGCGCTGGCCGGCGCCGCCCACCCAGGTGGACAGCGACTGCACCTCGGGCATGGCCAGCACGATCTCCTCGACCTGGCGCACCTTGGCATCGGCGCGGTCCAGCGCCGAGCCCTCGGGCAGGCGCAGCGCCACCTGGGTGAAGCCCTGGTCGGTCTCGGGCACGAACTCGCTGCCCACCAGCGGCGCCAGCGCCAGCGCGCCGACGAAGCTGGCCACGCCCACGGCCATCACCACGCCACGCGGCGACAGCGTGGCCAGGCGCAGCCGCCGCGGGCCCTGCTTGAGCCGCTTGCCGGTGCTCTGGTCGAAACCGCGGCCATAGGCCGGCAGCGGCAGGCGCCAGCGCCGCGCCGAGAAGGCCCAGCGGATCAGCCGCTCGTAGATGGCATGCAGCCAGTCCATGCCGCGGTCGGTGGCGCGGATGGCATGGCCGATCACCGGCAGGCGCTTCAGGCGCGTGGACGGCGGGTCGTGCCACACCGACGACAGCATCGGGTCGAGCGTGAAGCTGACGAACAGGCTGACCATCACCGCCACGGCCACCGTGATGCCGAAGGGGTAGAAGAACTTGCCGATGATGCCGCCCATGAAGGCCACCGGCACGAACACCGCGCAGATGGCAAAGGTGGTGGCCATCACCGCCAGGCCGATCTCCTCGGTGCCTTCGCGCGAGGCGGTGAAATGGTCCTTGCCCATGGCCACGTGGCGCACGATGTTCTCGCGCACGACGATGGCGTCGTCGATCAGCAGGCCGATGCACAGGCTCAGCGCCATCATCGTCATGAAGTTCAGCGTGAAGCCGAAGGCATGCACGGCGATGAAGCTGGAGATCACCGCGATCGGCAGCGTCAGCCCGGTGATGATGGTCGAGCGCCAGCTGTGCAGGAACAGGAACACGATGGCCACGGTGAGCAGCGCGCCTTCGATCAGCGTGCGCTTCAGGCCATCCAGCGAGCCCTTGACCCAGTCGCTGCTGGCATAGATCAGGCGCAGCTCCACATCGGGCGGCAGGGTCTTCTTCAGTTCCTCCATGGCCTCCTTGGTGGCGTCGCCGACGGCCACGATGTTGGCATCCTGCTGCTTGAAGACGCGGAAGCTGATGGCCGGCTGGCCGTTGATGCGCGACTTCGAATCGGCCTCGCGCTCGCGCTCGACCAGCTGGCCCAGATCGACCAGGCGCAGCGGCAGGCCATTGCGGTGGGCGACCACGGTCTGCTCGAACTGGCGCGGGTCCTTGACCCGGCCCTCGACACGCAGGATGGCGTCCTGCGTGCGATCCGATAGCAGTCCCACCGGCTGGTCGGCATTGGCCTCGCGCAGCGCTGTCGCCACCTCGGCCGGCGTCACCGCATAGGCGCGCAGGCGCACCGGGTCGAGGTCGATGCGCACCTCGCGCTGGGTGATGCCCGAGCTTTCCACCCGGGCCACGCCTTCCACGCGCTGCAGGCGCTTGTCCACCGTCTGCTCGGCCAGCAGCGACAGCTCACGCGCCGAGCGGCTGGCGCTGAGCAGCGCCATGGTCACGGTGGGCTCGCTGTTGTCGTTGTTGTAGCGCGCCACGGTGGGCGCCTTGGCATCCTTGGGCAGGCCGGCCTGCACGGCCGAGAGCCGGTCGCGCACATCCTGCATGGCCCGGCCCATGTCGGTGCTCAGGCTGAACTCGATGTTGGTCTCGCTGCGGCCCTCGTAGCTGCGCGACAGGATGCGCTTGACGCCGGCCACGCTGTTGACGGCCTCTTCGATCGGCTTGGTGACCTCGCGCTCCACCGCCTCGGGCGAGGCGCCCGGGTACTGCACCTGCACCCAGGCACCGGGGAACGAGATGTCGGGCATCTGCTCCACGCCCAGGCGCACATAGGAGAACAGGCCCAGCACGCACAGCGCCACCATGACCATGGTCGCGAACACCGGGTTCGCGATCGACACGCGGGTGATCCACATGGCGGTGTCCTCAGCGCAGCGTGGTGGCCGACGAGGCCGAGGCCGAGGCCACCGCCGCAGCGCGGCCGGCCGAGGCCTCGCCGACACGTGCCGCCTGGCCTTCGCGCAGGTTGTCGAAGCGCGCCGCCAGCACCGTGGCCGTGGCATCCACGCCACCCAGCAGCTCGATGCGGCCATTGGCCTCGTCGCGCCGGCCCAGCGTCACCGCGCGGCGCAGCAGCTTGCCGTCGGCCAGCACCCAGACATGGGCCTGGCCGGCGGTGGAGCCCACGGCCGCCGTCGGCAGCACCAGGCGCTGGCGCTCGTCGGCCAGCTCCACCTGGGCCATCGCATACTGGCCGGCACGCAGCTGCTCGCGCGGGTTGTCCAGCGCCACGGTGACGCCGATGGCGCGGGTGCCCGGCTCGGCCGCCGGGGCAATGCGCACCAGCTTGGCCGTCACCGGCCGCGCCACGCCCTCGACCTGCACCGCCACGGCCATGCCGGGCGACAGCTTGGCCACCTCGTGCGTGCCCACGGTGGCCGCCAGTTCCAGCTGGCGCAGGTCGACGATGGTCAGCACCTGCTGCTCGGTGGCCACCTTCTCGCCGGGCAGCACATGGCGCTTGGCGACGATGCCGGCCAGCGGCGCGGTGAGCACGGCGTCGCGGCCGACCACGCGCGTGGTCTCCAGCGAGGCCTGGGCGGCCTGCACCGCGGCCCGGGCTGCATCCAGCGTGGCCCGCGACTGTTCCAGCGCCACCGGCGAGATGAAGTTCTGTGCCGCCAGCCGCTCGTTGCTGGCGTGGCTGCGCTCGGCCTGGGCCAGCGTGGCGCGCATCGAATCGAGGTTGGCGCTGCGCTCGGCCACGCGGCTGGCCAGCTCGGCCTGGTCGATGCGGCCGATGACCTGGCCGGCGCTCACCCGCGAGCCCTCGGCCACCGTCAGCGTCACCAGGGTGCCGGCGGCCTTGGCGCGCAGCACCGCGGTATTGGGCGCCACCAGCGGACCGCTGAACTCGATGCGCTGCGGCAGCTGGGCCAGCGCCGGCTGCACCACCTCGTTGCTGCGGAACACCAGCGGCGCGGCCGAGGCGCCCTGGCCCGGCGCCGATGCCGCCTTGGCGCCCGGGCCCACATTGGCCCGGCCCAGCGGCATGACGCCCACCAGCACCAGCGTGGCCGCCGCCGCCACCGCCACTCCCCCCGCCCCGATCAGCCAGCGCTTGCGCATGCCTCGTCCTTCCTGTCCTGGTCTCGTCGCTCTGAACCGGCGTTTGGCGCCGGTGTTTCGCTCTTGTGAAGCGGCGCCAGTGTAGGAACGGTGCGACGGATTGCCAGCCCACGTGCGACGAACCGCCGCCGGCGGGCGATGAACTGCAGGCCCGACCGATCGGCCCGGATCAGGCGCGGGCGCCGCCCACCAGCGGCACCACGTTGGCATCGTGCGCGCCGCCGGCGCCGAAGGCCTGCTCGCGCAGCAGGGCCAGCTGGTCGCGCACGCGGGCGGCCTTCTCGAACTCCAGGTTCTTGGCGTGTTCCAGCATCTGCTTCTCCAGCAGCTTGATGCGCTTGGCCAGGTCCTTCTCGCTCAGCGCCTCGGTCTCGGCCGCGTCGACCAGGGCCTTGACCTTGCTCTTGTCGTCCTGGCCGCTGACCACGCCGTCGATCAGCTCCTTGATCTGCTTCTTCACGCTGCGCGGCGTGATGCCGTGGGCGGCGTTGAAGGCGATCTGCTTCTCGCGCCGTCGCTGGGTCTCGCCGATGGCCTTCTTCATCGACTCGGTCATCTTGTCGGCATACAGGATGGCGCGGCCATTGGCATTGCGCGCGGCCCGGCCGATGGTCTGGATCAGGCTGCGCTCGGCACGCAGAAAGCCTTCCTTGTCGGCGTCGAGGATCGCCACCAGCGAGACCTCGGGGATGTCCAGGCCCTCGCGCAGCAGGTTGATGCCCACCAGCACGTCGAAGGTGCCCAGGCGCAGGTCGCGCAGGATCTCCACCCGTTCGACGGTGTCGATGTCCGAGTGCAGGTAGCGCACCTTGACGCCGTTGTCGGTCAGGTAGTCGGTCAGCTGCTCGGCCATGCGCTTGGTCAGCGTGGTGATCAGCACGCGCTCGCCCAGCTCGACGTTGGCGCGGATCTCCTGCAGCACGTCGTCGACCTGGTGCGCCGCCGGCCGCACCTCGACCACCGGATCGACCAGGCCGGTGGGCCGCACCAGTTGCTCGACCACCTGGCCGGCATGGGTCTTCTCGTAGTCGGCCGGCGTGGCGGTGACAAACACCACCTGGCGCATCTTGGACTCGAACTCGTCGAACTTCAGCGGCCGGTTGTCCAGCGCGCTGGGCAGGCGAAAACCGTATTCCACCAGCACGCTCTTGCGCGCCCGGTCGCCGTTGAACATGCCGCCCAGCTGGCCGATCAGCACATGGCTCTCGTCCAGGAACATCAGCGCGTCGGGCGGCAGGTAGTCCACCAGCGTCGGCGGCGGCTCGCCGGGGCGTGCGCCGCTCAGGTGCCGGGTGTAGTTCTCGATGCCCTTGCAGTGGCCCACCTCCTGCATCATCTCCAGGTCGAAGCGGGTGCGCTGCTCCAGGCGCTGGGCCTCCACCAGCTTGCCGGCCTTGACGAACTCGTCCAGCCGCTCGCGCAGCTCGATCTTGATGCTGTCGATGGCCGCCAGCACGCGCTCGCGCGGCGTCACGTAATGGCTGCTGGGGTAGATGACGAAGCGCGGGATCTTCTGGCGGATGCGCCCGGTCAGCGGGTCCAGCAGGCTCAGGGCCTCGATCTCGTCGTCGAACAGCTCGATGCGGATCGCCAGCTCGCTGTGCTCGGCCGGGAACACGTCGATGGTGTCGCCGCGCACGCGGAAGCTGCCGCGGCTGAAGTCGGTCTCGTTGCGCCCGTACTGCATGCGGATCAGCTGGGCGATCACGTCGCGCTGGCCGATCTTGTCGCCCACGCGCACGATGAAGCGCATCTGCGTGTAGTCCTCGGGCTTGCCGATGCCGTAGATGGCGCTGACCGAGGCCACGATCACCGTGTCGCGGCGCTCCAGCACGCTCTTGGTGGCGCTCAAACGCATCTGCTCGATGTGCTCGTTGATCGACGAGTCCTTCTCGATGAACAGGTCGCGCTGCGGCACATAGGCCTCGGGCTGGTAGTAGTCGTAATAGCTGACGAAGTACTCGACCGCGTTCTTCGGGAAGAACTCGCGGAACTCCGCATACAGCTGCGCCGCCAGCGTCTTGTTGGGCGCAAACACGATCGCCGGCCGGCCCATGCGGGCGATCACATTGGCCATCGTGAAGGTCTTGCCCGAGCCGGTCACGCCCAGCAGGGTCTGGTAGGTCAGGCCGTCCTGCATGCCCTCGCAGAGCTGGGCGATGGCCGTGGGCTGGTCGCCGGCCGGCGGATAGGGCTGGAACAGCTGGAACGGCGAATCGGGAAAGCTGACGAACTCGCCCTGCGGCGGCTCGCTCGCAGAGGGGTCGACGGCGGCAACTTCGGACATCGGGTTTTCCTGGGGCGCAGGCTCTAAAATCTCGGCCGGCCGCGTTTCGCCTGGTGCAGCGACGCCGGTCCATCCGCCAGCGTACCGCAAGCCGCTTGCTGCTCTGGCGCCCACTGCTGCCACCGCCCTGACAGGAAACCCGTTCCATGAGCTTCTTCGCCGCCGTCGAGATGGCCCCGCGCGACCCGATCCTGGGTCTGAACGAACAATTTGCCGCCGACAACCGCACCGACAAGGTCAACCTCGGCGTCGGCGTGTACTTCGACGACCAGGGCAAGCTGCCGCTGCTGGCCTGCGTCAAGGCCGCCGAGACCGCGCTGACCGAGGCCGCCAAGCCGCGCGGCTACCTGCCCATCGACGGCATCGCTGCCTATGACAAGGCGGTGCAGCGCCTGGTGTTCGGCGCCGACAGCGCCGTGCTGGCCGCCGGCCGCGTGGCCACCGTGCAGGCCCTGGGCGGCACCGGCGGGCTGAAGCTGGGCGCCGACTTCCTGAAGAAGCTCAACCCGGCCGCCAAGGTGCTGATCAGCGACCCGAGCTGGGAAAACCACCGCGCGCTGTTCACGAACGCCGGCTTCGAGGTCGGCACCTACAGCTACTACGACGCGGAGAACCGCGGCGTGCGCTTCGACGCCATGCTGGCCGACCTGAACGCCGCCGCCGCCGGCACCGTGGTCGTGCTGCACGCCTGCTGCCACAACCCCACCGGCTACGACATCACGCCGGCGCAGTGGGAGCAGGTCATCGCCACCGTCAAGGCCAAGAGCCTGGTGGCCTTCCTGGACATGGCCTACCAGGGCTTCGGCGACGGCATCGCCGAAGACGGCGCGGTGATCCAGCAGTTCCTGGCCGCGGGCGTGGAGAACTTCTTCGTCGCCACCTCGTTCTCCAAGAGCTTCAGCCTCTACGGCGAGCGTGTCGGCGCGCTCAGCGTGGTGTGCGCCGACAAGGACGAGGCCGCCCGCGTGCTGTCGCAGCTGAAGATCACCATCCGCACCAACTACAGCAACCCGCCCACCCATGGCGCCCAGGTGGTGGCCACGGTGCTGGACACGCCGGCGCTGCGCGCCCAGTGGGAGCAGGAACTGGCCGGCATGCGCCAGCGCATCAAGCAGATGCGCACCCTGCTGGCCGACAAGCTGGTGGCGGCCGGCGTCAAGCAGGACTTCGGCTTCATCGTGCGCCAGCGCGGCATGTTCAGCTACTCGGGCCTGAGCAAGCCGCAGATGGAGCGCCTGCGCAGCGAATTCGGCGTCTACGGCGTCGATTCGGGCCGCATCTGCGTGGCCGCGCTCAACAGCAAGAACATCGACAAGGTCGTGGCCGCGATCGCCGCGGTGCTGTAAGCCGCCCCGGCGCCTCCGCCCCCCAGACAGCCCGGCCCGCGCGCCGGGCTGTTTGCTTTTGGCGCAGCGCGCGCCCGGTTTGTCGCCAAGGCGACAGAAAAGCCGATTTGCGGCGCGAACTTGCGTGTTTTTCCCAGGCCATCCAGGCCTGTGCAGCCGCACCATGGTGGGCGTATGATTGCCAATGCTGCAGTGCAGCAATTTCAATCCCCCCGCCAACCCAGCCCCGAACGCGCCATGCTCTACCAGATCTACGAAACCCAGCGTGCACTGATGGCGCCGTTCTCCGAGTTCGCCAGCGCCAGCGCCAAGCTGTACAACCATCCGCTGTCGCCGTTCACGCACACGCCGCTGGCCCAGCGCGTCTCGGCCGGTTTCGACCTGCTGCACCGCCTGGCCAAGGAATACGAGAAGCCCGGCTTCGACATCCGCTCGGTGCCGGTCCACGGGGTCGAGGTGGCGGTGCAGGAGCAGGTGCCGATCGAGAAGCCGTTCTGCCGGCTGATCCGCTTCAAGCGCTTTTCCGACGATCCGGCGGTGCTGGAGGCCATGAAGACCCAGCCGGCGGTGCTGGTGGTGGCGCCGCTGTCGGGCCACCACAGCACCCTGCTGCGCGACACCGTGCGCCAGCTGCTGCAGGACCACAAGGTCTACATCACCGACTGGACCGACGCCCGCACCGTGCCGGTGGAGGTGGGCCCGTTCCACCTGCACGACTATGTGGAATACGTGCAGGACTTCATCCGCTACCTGGGCCCCGAGGTGAACGTGATCTCGGTGTGCCAGCCCACGGTGCCGGTGCTGGCGGCGGTGTCGCTGCTGGCCTCGCAGGGCGAGTTCACGCCGCGCACGCTGACCATGATGGGCGGCCCCATCGACGCCCGGCGCTCGCCCACCGCGGTCAACAACCTGGCGATGAACAAGAGCTTCGAGTGGTTCGAGAACAACGTCATCTACCGCGTGCCGCCCAACTTCGCGGGCGCCGGCCGGCGCGTCTATCCGGGCTTTCTGCAGCACACCGGCTTCGTGGCGATGAACCCCGACCGCCACCTGAGCAGCCACTACGACTACTTCCAGCACCTGATCAGCGGTGACGACGACTCGGCCGAAGCGCACCGCCAGTTCTACGACGAGTACAACGCGGTGCTGGACATGCCGGCCGAGTACTACCTGGAGACCATCAAGACCGTGTTCCAGGACTTCGCCCTGGTCAACGGCACCTGGAAGGTCAAGGGCAGCCTGGTGCGGCCGCAGGACATCAGCACCAGCGCCCTGCTGACCGTGGAAGGCGAGCTCGACGACATCTCCGGCGCCGGCCAGACCCGGGCCGCGCACGACCTGTGCACCGGCATCCCCAAGGCGCGCCAGTTCCACTACGACGTGGCCGGTGCCGGCCACTACGGCATCTTCTCGGGCCGGCGCTGGCGCGAGAAGGTGTACCCGGAGATCAAGGCCTTCATCCAGCGCTTCAACAGCGATGGCGAGAAGCTGGACCTGGGCAGCAAACCGGCCCAGGCCGCGGCGCCGGAGGCCGAGGCGGCAGACGGCCCGGGCTACGAGGCCGCGCGCATCGCCGTGGACAGCGCCCCGGCCAAGCCGGCGCGCAAGGCCAGCAAGCGCTCGACCCGCAGCACGGCGCGCGCCAAGGCCTGAGCGACCATCGGGGACAATGCGGCGGTGTCCCGCCGCATCGCCATCGCCAGCGTCCCCGATTCCCGCGTCCCGTCCCTGGCCGATGCCCTGGACGCGGCCCTGCCGCAGACCCAGTGCACGCGCTGCGGCTATGCCGATTGCCGCGCCTATGCCGAGGCCATGGCCAGCGGCCAGGCGGCCATCAACCGCTGCCCGCCCGGCGGTGCCGAAGGCCTGGCCCGGCTGGCGGCGCTGACCGGCCAGCCGCTGCAGCCGCTGGATGAGGCCTGCGGCAACGAAGGCCCGCGCCTGCTGGCGGTGATCGACGAGGCCTGGTGCATCGGCTGCACGCTGTGCATCAAGGCCTGCCCGGTGGACTGCATCGTCGGCGCCAACAAGCGCATGCACACCGTCATCGACGCGCAGTGCACCGGCTGCGAGCTGTGCGTGCCGGCCTGCCCGGTGGACTGCATCTCGCTGCAGCCGGTGACGCCGGGCCGCAGCGGCTGGGCCGCCTGGTCGGGCGAAGACGCGGCCCTGGCCCGGCGCCGCTACACCGAGCGCAATGCCCGCCGGGCGCGCCAGCAGGCCGCGCAGGAGGCGCGGCTGGAAGCCAAGGCTGCGGCCAAGCTGGCCGACCTGCCGGCGCATACGCGGCACACCGATCCCGAAGTGCTGGACCGCAAGCGCGCGGTGATCGAGGCCGCCCTGGCGCGGGCCCGCGCCAAGCGTCCAACGCCATGAGCCGCATCCAGGCCAATGCCCTGCTGCTGCTGGCGGCGGTGATCTGGGGCTCGGCCTTCGTCGGCCAGGTCATCGGCATGGACGGCCTGGGGCCGCTGAGCTTCACCGGCCTGCGCTTCCTGCTCGGCGCGGCCGTGGTGGCGCCGCTGGCCTGGCGCGAGTCGCGCAGGCTGCGTGCCCAGGGCCATGCCTTCGGCGCCGCCGAGACGCGCTGGGTGCTGGGCCTGGGCGGCCTGCTGTGCAGCGGCGTGGTGATGCAGCAGTTCGGCCTGATGAGCACCACGGTCACCAATGCCGGCTTCCTGACCGCGCTGTACGTGCCCCTGGTGCCGCTGCTGGCCTGGTGGCTGCAGCGCCAGCGCCCGCACTGGAGCACCTGGCCGGCCGTCATCGGCTGCCTGGCCGGCACCTGGCTGCTGACCGGCGGCACGCTGACCGGCCTGAGCCGCGGCGACCTGTGGGTGATGGCCAGCGCCCTGCCCTGGGCGGTGCATGTGCTGTGGGTGGGCCAGGTGGCCAACCGGCTGCGCGGCGCCTTCCGCCTGGCCTGCGGCCAGTTTGCGGTCTGCGGCATCGTCGCCACCGCCGCCGGCCTGGCGCTGGAGCCGATCAGCGGCGACGGCCTGCTGCGCGCGGCCGGCGCCATCGCCTACACCGGCCTGCTGTCGGTGGGCGTGGGCTTCACGCTGCAGGTCATCGGCCAGCGCCATGCGCCACCGGCCGACGCGGCCATCGTGCTGTCGTCCGAGACGGTGTTTGCGGCCCTGTTCGGCGCCGCCTTCCTGGGCGACCGCCTGGGCCCGGCCGGCCTGGCCGGCTGCGCGCTGATCCTGGCCAGCATCCTGCTCGTGCAGATCCTGCCGCTGCTGCGCCAACGCCTGTCGTCCACGTTCTGAACCGCCGCCATGAAGACCGCCGACATCGCCCCGTTTTTCGCCACCCTGGCCGCGGCCAATCCGCAGCCGGCCAGCGAGCTGGAGTACACCAGCGTGTTCGAGCTGCTGGCGGCGGTGCTGCTGTCGGCCCAGGCCACCGACGTGGGTGTCAACAAGGCCACCCGGCGGCTGTTTCCGGTGGCCCCTACGCCGCAGGCGATGCTGGCCCTGGGCGAGGAAAAGCTGGCCGAGCACATCAAGACCATCGGCCTGTTCCGCAGCAAGGCCCGCCACCTGATGGCCACCTGCCGCATCCTGGTCGAGCAGCATGGCGGCCAGGTGCCACGCAGCCGCGAGGCGCTGGAGGCCCTGCCCGGCGTCGGCCGCAAGACCGCCAACGTGGTGCTCAACGTGGCCTTCGGCCAGCCCACGATGGCGGTGGACACGCACATCTTCCGCGTCGGCAACCGCACCGGCCTGGCCCCGGGCAAGACGCCGCTGGCGGTGGAGATGCAGCTGGAAAAGCGCGTGCCCGCGCCCTACCGCCGCGACGCCCACCACTGGCTGATCCTGCACGGGCGCTATGTCTGCACCGCGCGCTCGCCCAAGTGCGGCGCCTGCCAGGTGCGCGCCTGGTGCGACACGGGGCGGGCGCTGCCGGTCTAGGCCAGGCGCAGCAGCTGCCCATGGCGCGGCGCCGGCGGCCAGTCGGCAGCCTGCGACGGCGGTGCGTCGCCGCGCTGCAGCAGGTTCATCGCCCCGGCATGGGCCACCACCAGGATGGCACCGGCCGGCAGGCCGGCGCGCCAGTTGGCCAGGCGCTGTGCCATCGCCGCCAGCGACTCGCCACCGCCCGGCGCATGCCGGGCAAAGTCGGCCTCCCAGGCCTGCACCTCGGACCAGGCGATGCCGCTCCAGTGCCGTCCCTCCCAGGTGCCGAAGTCCAGTTCCAGCAGGCGGGCGTCGATGTGCTGTCGCCAGCCCCAGCGCGCCAGCCAGCGGCCCACCGCAGCGCAGCGCTGCAGCGGCGAGGTCCAGACCTCGTGCGGCAGGCCGTGGCGCCGCGCCGCGGCACGGATGCGATGGGCCAGGCGCTTGGCGCGGCGCGGGTCCACCGCCAGGTCGCTGCGGCCGATGCAGCGGCCGGCGGCATCATGCGGCCGCGGATGGCGCCAAAGCCACAGCCCGGCCGTGGGCAGGCCCGGGCTCATGGTCCCAGCGCGGCCACGCCCAGCACCGCCAGCTCGGCCCATTGCTGGGTGGCGCCCAAGGTATCGCCGGTGAAGCCGCCCAGCCGCCGCTTCAGCCAGGCCCGCATGCGCCAGGCCAGCAGCAGCACGGCCAGCAGGGCCAGCGGCGCGCGCCAGGCCGCCGGTGCCGGCAGGGCCAGCGGCTGCAGCGGCCCGGCCAGGGCCAGCGCCAGCAGCGCGCTCCAGCCCCAGGCCACGGCCAGGCCGCCCGGGGCGATGCGGCGCGCCAGCGGCTTGGCCTTGGCATGCTCGGCATCGCCGGCATAAGGCAGGAGCACCAGCAGCGTGGCCGCGCCGGCCCGGCTGGCGGCCTGGGCCAGCAGCAGGGCAGCGGCGGCGGCACCCGGGCCATGGGCCTGCAGCAGCTGCGCCAGCAGGGCGATCTTGGCGGCCAGCGTCAGCACCAGGCCCAGCGCGCCATAACTGCCCAGGCGCGAGTCCTTCATGATCGCCAGCGCCCGCTGGCGCTCGACCGCGCCGCCCAGGCCGTCGCAGGTGTCGGCCAGGCCATCCTCGTGGAAACCGCCGGTCAGCCAGACGGTGGCCGCGGTGGCCGCCACCGCCGCCAGCAGCGGTGCTGCGCCCAGAGCGTGCATCGCGGTCATGGCCAGCACGCCAAAGGCCCCGACCGCGGCGCCGACCAGCGGGAAATGCCGCGTGCACTGCTCCAGCCAGGCCGGCTCGAAGCGCGCCAGCCGCACCGGCACCCGGGTCAGGAACTGCAGCGCCACGGCCACCAGGCGCAGCTCATGCACCAGGCGCTGGCCCGGATTCACGACTCAGGCCCGCTGACGCCGGCCGAGTCGAAGCTGGCCATGCCGTTGAGCAGGTCCAGCGCCGCGGTGATCAGCGGCCAGGCCAGCACGGCACCGCTGCCCTCGCCCAGGCGCAGGCCCAGGTCCAGCAGCGGCTGTGCCTGGCCGGCGGGCCAGGCCTGCAGCATCGCCGCATGGCCGGCCTCGGCGCCGCGGTGGCCGAACACGCAGGCCTCGGACAGCGCGGGCGCCAGCCGCTGGGCCACCAGGGCCGCCGCACCGGCGATGAAGCCGTCGATCACGATCAGCCGGCGCTGGGCCGCGGCCTGCAGCATGGCGCCGGCCATCATCGCGATCTCGAAGCCACCGAACTCGGCCAGGGCCTGCAGCGGCGTGGCACCGCCGTCAGCCAGGCCGGCGCGGTCCAGTGCACGCTGCAGCACGCTGCGCTTGTGCGCCAGGCCGGCATCGTCGAGACCCGTGCCGCGACCCACCGCCTGGGCCAGCGGCAGGCCGGTCAGGGCCACCAGCAGCAGGGCCGCGGCCGAGGTGTTGCCGATGCCCATCTCGCCCAGCAGCACGGCATTGCCGGGGCGCTGGGCGACCAGGGCCGCACCACGGCGCAGGCCTTCGACGGCACGCGCGTGGCCCAGCGCCGGGACCCGGCTGGCGTCGTCGCTGCCGGCGCCCAGGCGGGCATCGACCAGGTCGGCCCCGGCCGGCGGCACGCTGGCGATGCCGGCATCGACCAGGGTCCAGTCCAGGCCATGAGCGCGGGCCAGCACATTGATGGCCGCGCCGCCGGCGCGCATATTGGCCACCATCTGCGCGGTGACGGCCTGCGGATAGGCGCTGACGCCCTGCCGCGCCAGGCCATGGTCGGCGGCAAACACCAGCAGCTGCGGCCGCTGCAGCCGCGGGTCGCTGCGGCCCTGCAGGCGGCCGATCTGCAGCATCAGGTCTTCCAGCCGGCCCAGCGCGCCCAGCGGCTTGGTCAGACGGTCGATGCGCCGCTGCAGCGCGGCGTCGAGCGCCGCATCGTCGTGCGGCCGGATCGCGCGGCACAGCGCGGCCAGGTCGGCGGCCAGGTCGGCGGGCAGGGTGTCGGGCATACCGGGCATATCGGGCAGGTCGGGCGTGTCGGGCATCTCAGGCATCGTGGGGCTTGGCTTGCAGCAGGGACATCAGCGTGGCCGCGCCCACCGCCTCGTCCAGCACATCGGCCAGGCGGTCGAACACGGTGGACAGCGGCTCGGGCGCGCGGCCGAACAGGGCCTGCAGCACCGCGGGGTTTTCCAGCAGGCCGTGCAGGTACAGCGCCAGCACCGGGCCCTGCTGCCAGCCCAGGCCAGGCTGGGCCGGCACGGCGGGCAGTGCCTCGGCGTCATCCTGCCAGTGGCTGTGGCCCAGGTGGATCTCGTAGCCTTCGACCTCCAGCCCCGACAACGGCGCCCAGCAGCCCTGCAGCGGGCCCAGGCGGTGGCGACCATGGCGCAGCGTCTTGTGCGCGGCAAAGCGCGTGGCCAGCGGCAGCAGGCCCAGACCGGCGTCCTGGCCCGGCGTGCCGCCCTCCAGGCCCTGCGCATCGTCGATCAGCCGGCCCAGCCACTGCAGCGCGCCGCAGATGGCCAGCACCGGCCGGCCGGCGGCCACCTGGTCGGCGATGGGCGCGGCCAGGCCCTGGTCGCGCAGCCAGGCCAGGTCGGCGCGGGTGTGCTTGCTGCCGGGCAGCACCAGCACGGCGCCGGGCGCGGCCAGCGCGGCGCGCAGCGACGGCGCATCGCGCACCACCACCAGCGGCAGGCCGGCACGCACCACCGGCTCGAACTCGTCCAGGTTGCTGGCATGCGGCGTGGCCAGCAGCACCACGCGCGGGCCGGTGGCGGCGCTGCTGCCCAGCGGCACCGCATCCTCCTCGGGCAGGCCGTGGTCGCGGCGCATCGGCAGCACGCCCAGCACCGGAAGGCCGGTGCGCTGGCGCAGCAGCTCGGGCGCCGGCGCCAGCAGCGTGGCATCGCCGCGGAACTTGTTCAGCAGATAACCGCGCAGGCGCTGGCGCACGCGGCCGTCCATCAGCTCGGTGGTGCCCAGCAGGTGGGCGAAGGCGCCGCCGCGGTCGATGTCGGCCACCAGCAGGGCCGCGGCATCGGCCTGCACCGTGGTCAGCGTGTTCACATAGTCGTGGGCCGCCAGGTTGATCTCGGCCGGCGAGCCGGCGCCCTCGATCACCAGCAGCTCGGCCTCGGCCTGCAGCGAGTCCAGCGCCTCGCGCGCGGCCGGCCACAGCAGGGCGCTGCGCTCGCGCCAAGCCATGGTGGTGAGTTCGGGCCGCACCTGGCCCATCAGCACCACCTGGCTGCGTGTATCGGCCTCGGGCTTGAGCAGCACCGGGTTCATGCGCGGCTCGGGCCGCACGCCGGCGGCCAGGGCCTGGAACCACTGGGCGCTGCCGATCTCGCCGGGCCGGCCCTGCAGGTCGGCCACCACGCGGGCATGGTTGCTCATGTTCTGCGCCTTGAACGGGCGCACGTCCAGGCCGCGCCGCGCATACCAGCGGCACAGCGCGGTGGTCAGCCAGCTCTTGCCGGCGCCGCTGGTGCAGCCGAGCACGGCGACGGCGCGGGCCTTGGGGCGAGCCGGGTGTTCAATGCCCATCGAGATCCTCCCAGGCCTGCAGCCACTGCGCCTGCACGGCCGGCGCACACAGTCCGATGCGCACCCAGCCCGGCAGGCCGAACGAAGCGGCATCGCGCAGCGCGATGCCCTGCTCGGCGCGCAGCCGCTGCAGGCGCGTGCGCACCGCCTCGGCCACGCCGGGCGGCCGGCCCAGCACAAAGGGCGCGACGCCCGGCGCCAGCGTCCAGCCGCGCCGCTGCAGGGCCTGCACCAGGGCCGCGCGCCAGCCGGCCAGCGTGGGCAGGGCCGCCGCCAGCCAGGCGCCGGTGGCCGGCTCGGTCCAGGCGCCCAGCAGGGCCACGCCCTCGGCCGACAGCACCCAGCTGGGCGCCAGCGCCTGCAGGCGCTGCAGCAGCGGGCCGGCATCCCGCGGCGCCTGCAGCCAGCCGGCGCGCACGCCGGGCAGGCCCAGGGCCTTGTTCGGCGTGCACAGCCGCCAGGCCCGGTCGGCCAGGTCGGCCGGCAGCGCTGCGCAGCCCTGCAGGCGCAGCGGCGCATAGGCCTGGTCGATGGCCAGCACCACGCCGGGCCGCAGGGCCTGGCCCAGGGCCTGCCAGGTGGCCGCATCCAGCGCGGCACCGCTGGGATTGACCGGATCATTGACCCACAGCAGCGTGGGCCGCTCGCACGAGGCCGCCGCGCAGAGCTGGTCCGCATCGCGCCAGGCCTGCACGGCCAGGCCGGCGGACCGCGCAGCCGCCGCATAGTCGCCATAGCCCGGCTCGGGCACGCAGACCTGCTGCACGCCCTGCAGCCGCGCCGCCAGCGTCAGGCGGAAGATGGCCTCGCTGCTGCCGGCGCTGACCAGCAGGCGCTCGACCGGCCACTGCTGCGCCGTGGCCAGCTGCTGGCGCAGCGCGGCATACGCCGGATCGGGATAACGCTGGCGCGGCGCGTGCTGCACCGCGGCCAGCAAGGGCGGCGGCGGGCCCAGCGGATTGACATTGGTGGACAGATCCAGCCAGGCCGGCGGGCCGCTGTCGGGACCGCCATGGGCGCGCACGGCCTCCATCACCGCATCAGCCCGACCAGGCCCAGGCCCGGACCCAGGCCGGCGCCCGCCGGCACCAGCGCGCTCAGCAGCACCGCCAGGGCCATGGCCCACAGCGCCGCGCCCTGGCCCAGGGCCAGGGCATGCTGCAGATCCACCGGCTGCGGCACCCGCCCCTGCGGGTTCAGCGTGTAGACGCCGGGCTTGCCCAGGCGCAGGCCCAGCCGCAGCGCCACCGCGGCCATGGGCCAGCCGCCGTTGGGCGACGGCGTGCGGGCGGCCTGGACTGGCAGGGCCTGCCACAGCCCCCGGGGCGAGCGCCCCACGGCCAGCAGCAGCACCGCGGCCAACCGGGCCGGCAGCCAGGCCAGCAGGTCGTCGGCACGTGCCGCGCAGCGGCCGGCATGGTTCCAGCGGCCGCGGTAGCCCCACATCGCATCCAGGGTGTTGGCGGCACGCCAGGCCCACAGGCCGGGCAGGCCGGCCAGCAGCCACCAGAACAGCGGCGCCAGCAGCGAGTCGTTGAAGTTCTCGGCCAGGGTCTCGATGGCCGTCTCGCGCACCTGGCCGGCATCGAGCCGGCTCACGTCGCGGCTGCACAGCCGCGACAGCCGCGCCCGGCCGGCCTCCAGACCCTGCTGCAGCGCCAGCCCCACGGCCGCCACCTCGTCGTGCAGCATGCGCCAGGCAAAGCCCGGCTTGATGGCCAGGGCCAGCAGCGGCACGGTGGCCCAGGCGGGCAGCTGCCACAGGGCTTGCAGCAGGCCCCAGGCCAGCGCCGCCGCGCCACCCACGCCGGCGGTCCAGGCCAGGGCGCCGGCGAGCAGGGCCGCGGACGGCGGCAGCTCCGGCAGGCCGCGGCCCAGCGCGCCCATCAGCCGGCCGAACCAGGCCACCGGATGCAGCGCATTGCGCGGCTCGCCGGCCAGGCGGTCGATCAGGCAGGCCAGCAGCAGGGCCAGGCCGGCGCTCAATCCTCGATGCCCCGCTGCGCCGGCACGCCGGCCTGGTGGTGGTGCTTGACCAGGGCCATCTCGGTGACGGTATCGGCCAGCGCGACCAGCTCCTCGGGCGCATTGCGGCCGGTCAGCACCACATGCACATGGGGCGGACGCTCGCGCAGGCAGGCCAGCACCGGCTCCAGCGGCAGCCAGCCATAACGCAGCGGGTACATGACCTCGTCGAGCACGACCAGGAAATGCTCGCCGGCGCGGATGGTCGCCTCGGCCCGCGCCCAGCCATCGCGGGCCAGCTGGGCGCTGTGCTCCAGATCGCGGCTCTTCCAGCTGAAGCCGTCGCCCAGGCCTTCGATGGGCACGCCCAGCTGCTCGAACATGCGGTGCTCGCCGAAGCGCGCGCTGGGCACCTTCATGAACTGGTAGATCTTCACCGCCTTGCCGCGGCCGTGGGCGCGCAGCGCCAGGCCGAAGGCCGCCGTGCTCTTGCCCTTGCCGTTGCCGGTGTGCACCAGCACCAGGCCGCGGCGCTCGCCCTGGGCCTTGGGGCTTTGTGGTGCGGTGGGCGGGGCGACGATGTCCATCTCAATCTCCAGAAAACGTCAATCCAGGGCCAGGCTGACCTGCGGCGCGGCACCCGCGGCGCCGCCGGGCGACAGCCGCACCGCGCCGTCGAACAGCGCGGCCAGGGCCTGCTGCAGCGCCGGCTCGCGCGGGTCGCCGTCGGCGACCAGCCGGCCCTCGCGCAGCAGCAGCAGACGGTCGGCATGCACGGCGATCGGCAGGTCGTGCAGCACGCTGACCACGGTCTGCGTCGCCGCCAGGCGGCGGAACAGCCGTGCCAGCGCCACCTGGTGCGGCGCATCCAGGTGCGTGGTGGGCTCGTCCAGCAGCAGCAGCGGCGCGCCGGTGGCCAGGGCACGCGCCAGCAGCACCCGCTGGCGCTCGCCGCCCGACAGGGCCTGCAGCCGGCGGCCGGCCCAGGCCGTGCATTCGGTCAGCGCCATGGCCTGGGCCACGGCCGCGGCATCGTCCGGCCCGGGCGAGCCCAGCAGGCCCAGGTGGGCGATGCGGCCCAGGGCCACGGTCTCGCCCACCGTCAGGTCGCCGCTGACCTGGCCCTGCTGGGCCAGCCAGGCCAGGCGCGGCGCGCGCTGGGCCGGCCGCCACTGCTGGATGGGCCGGCCATCCAGCCAGACCTGGCCCGACTCGACCGGCTGCAGCCCGGCCAGCGTGCGCAGCAGCGTGCTCTTGCCCGCGCCGTTGGGGCCGACGATGGCGGTCCAGCCGGGACGCAGGGCCAGCGTCAGATCGTGCAGCACCGGCCGGCCGCCGAGTGCCACCTGCACGGCTTCGGCACGCAGATCCACGCCGGCACTCATGAACCCACCCCCTGCCGCCGCAGCAGCACGAACAGGTAGGTGCCGCCCAGCACCGCCGTGACCACGCCCACCGGCAGCTCCTGCGGCGCCACCAAGGCGCGCGACAGCACATCGGCCAGCACCAGCAGCACCGCGCCCATGCCGGCGCTGGCCGCCAGCAGCCAGGCATGGGCGCCGGGCGCATGGCGGCGCACCAGGTGCGGCGCCACCAGGCCGACAAAGGCCACCAGCCCGGCCTGGGACACCGCCAGCGCGGTGGCCGCGGCCAGCAGGGCCACCAGCAGCAGGCGCACGCGGCCCAGGTCCAGGCCCAGGCTGGCGGCGGCGTCTTCGCCCAGGGTCAGCGCATCCAGCGCCCGTGCATGGCGCAGCGCCAGCCACAGCAGCAGGGCCAGGCCGGCGGCCATCAGCGCCAGCGAGGACCAGTCCAGAAAGCTGGTGCTGCCCAGCATGAAGGCCTGCTTGCCACGCAGCGCATCGGGCGAGACCACGGTCACCAGGTCCGACACCGCGCCCAGCAGCACCGCCACCACCACGCCGGCCAGCAGCAGGCGCAGGGTCTGCGCGGCGCCGCGGGCCAGGCTCAGCGTCAGCAGCACGCCGCCCAGCGCGCCGACAAAGGCCGCCAGCACCAGGCCCACCCGCTCCAGCCATTGCGCCGCGGCCAGGCTCAGCGCCACGCCGCCCAGCGAAGCCCCGGCCAGCACCAGCACCACCGCCAGGCCGGCGCCGGCCGCGCTGCCCAGCAGATAGGGATCGGCCAGCGGATTGCGGAACAGGCCCTGGGCCAGCGCACCGCCCAGGCCCAGCAAGGCGCCGACCAGCATCGCGCCCAGCGTGCGCGGCGCACGCAGCTGGCCCAGGATCAGGCCGGCCTGATCGCCCTGGGCCTCGGCCCAGGTGGCCAGCGGCGCAAAGCCGTCGCTGCCGGTGACCAGGCCACCGAGCAGGCCCAGCAGGCCCAAGGCCAGCAGGGCCAGCGCCAGCCGGCGACGCCTCACCGCCTGGCCTCCGGCGGCGGCAGGCCGCGCAGGCAGTCGACCAGGTGCAGCGCCGATTCGCCCAGGCGCGGGCCGGGCCGGATCATCATCTCGTAGACCTCGGTGGCAAAGCCGCATTGGCGGCGGTGCTGCAGCGCGCTCAGCGCCGACCAGCCCGAGCGCCCGCCCATGCCCTGGGCTTCGCGGCCCACGCCCATGATCACGTCGGGCTGGGCGCGCAGCACGAACTCCGGGTTGAGCTTGGGAAACGGCCCCAGGCTGGCCGGCACGATGTTGCTCAGGCCCAGGCGCGTCAGCGTCTGGCCGATGAAGGACTGGGTGCCGGCCGCATAGGGTCCGCCGCCGACCTCGAAATACACGCGCTGGCCACGCCAGGCCGGCGGCAGGCGGGTCGCGGCCGCATCCAGGTCGCGCTGGATCGTGGCCCAGACCTGGGCGCCACGCTCGGGCTGGCCCAGCACACGCGCCAGCAGCTCCAGCGTGCGGCGCACGTCGTCGTGGCTTTCGGACTTCAGCCGCAGCACCGGCACGCCCAGCGCCTCCAGCCGGTCCAGCGCACGCGCCGAGGTCGAGGCCAGCACCAGATCGGGCTTGAGCCGGGTGATGGGTTCGAGCAGCGCATCCTCCAGCCCGCCCAGGCGCGGCAGCTGCTTGACCTCGGCCGGCCAGTTGCTCCAGCGGTCGACGCCGACCAGGCGCGCGCAGGCGCCGAGCGCGCAGACGGTCTCGGTCAGCGAGGGCAGCAGGCTGATGATGCGCTGCGGCGGACCGGCCAGGCGCAGCTCGGCGCCGCGGTCGTCCTTCAGCTGCAGCGGCTGGGCCTGGGCCAGTGCCAAGAACCCGCCGGCCAACAGCACGGCCAGGCCGCGCAGCAGCCGGTTGGCGATGCACTTCATGCCGCCCTCCCCTCGTGTTTGACATCCAGCACGCAGCCGGCCACCAGCAGCTGCACCCGCTGGCAACGCGCCGCCAGCCGCTGGTGCAGGCCGCCCAGCACATCGACGAAGCGCCGCACTTCGCGGCCCAGCGGGCTGATGCCCAGGCCGATCTCGTTGGACACCCACAGCACCGGTCCGGGCGCGGCCTCCAGCGCCTGCAGCAGGCCATCCAGGCGCGGCTGCAGCAGCCCATCGTCGGGCGCCGGGCCCTGCAGCGGCATCAGCAGCTGGGTCAGCCACAGTGTCAGGCAGTCCACCACCAGCAGCTGCGACGGCGCACTGTGCAGGCGGATCGCCCGGGCCAGGTCGCCGCCATGCTGCTGCGGCACATCCAGCGTGGCCAGGCCCGGCACCCGCGCCGCGCGGTCGACCTGGTGGCGGGCGATGCGCGCGGCCATCTCGGCATCACCGGCCTCGGCCGTGGCCAGCAGCAGCGCGCGGTGGCCCGGCGCCGCGCGCAGCCAGTCGGCCGCGCACTGCTCGGCATGGCGGGACTTGCCGCTCTTCTGGCCGCCCAGCACCAGGGTGTGCAGCGGCGTCATCACAGCGGCTCCGGCGAAAACAGGCGCGCCGTCAGCACCGGGCTGGACGGGAACCAGGCGTGGAAATAACTGGCCCGCACCGGACCCTGCACATACAGCGCCTCGCCAGGGCCACGCACGCCGCCGCGCTGCGCCTCGCAGTGAGCATGCGGCACCAGGCCGCTGTCGCAGCGTGAATGGTGGAAGGTGTGGCCACGCAGCGTGTGCCCGCCCAGCGTCAAGGCCTGCGGCCCCAGCGCCGCCAGGCGCTGGCCCATGCTCACCGTGGTGCCGGGCAGCAGGCCCCACAGACGGTGGGCCTGGCCGTCCAGATCCACCAGGGTCTCAGCCAGGGCCATCAGGCCGCCGCATTCGGCCCACAGCGGCCGGCCGGCGGCCGCATGGGCCCGCAGCTGCTGGCGCAGGCCGCCGTGCTGCGCCAGCCGGGCCGCATGCAGCTCGGGATAGCCGCCGGGCAGCCACAGCGCATCGCAAGGCGGCAAGGCCTCGCCGGCCAGCGGCGAGAAGAAGTTCAGCTCGGCGCCCAGCGCCTGCAGCAGGGCCAGGTTGGCCGGGTAGAGAAAGGCGAAGGCCGCGTCGCGGGCGATGGCGATGCGCCGCCCCGCCAGCAGGCGCGGCAGCGGCGGCCTCGGGCCTTCGGCCGGCGAAGGCGCCAGGCCCTCGGGCAGCCGCCAGGCCGGCAGCTCGCCCAGCGCGCGCCGCCCCAGCGGCGTGGCGGCCAGCGCATCGGCCGCGGCATCCAGGCGCGCCAGGCCATCGTCCAGCTCGCCGGCCTGCTGCAGGCCCAGGTGGCGCTCGGGCAGGCTGAAGCCGGCATCGCGCGGCAAGGCCCCGCACCAGTCCTGCGGGCGGCGCAGGCCGTCCTGCAACATCTGCGCATGGCGCTCGCCGGCCACGCGGTTGGCCAGCACGCCCAGCCAGGGCAGGCCCGGCCGGTAGTCGGCCAGGCCGTGGGCCAGCGCGCCGAAGGTGCCGGCCATGGCCGAGGCATCGACCACCGCCAGCACCGGCAGGCCAAAGCGCTGGGCCAGGTCGGCGGCGCTGGGCTGGCCGTCGTACAAGCCCATCACGCCCTCGACCACCAGCAGATCGGCCTGGCTGGCCGCGTCGCACAGGCGTTGGGCGCAGTCGTCCTGGCCGTTGATCCACAGGTCCAGCGAATCCACCGGCGCGCCGCTGGCCAGGGCCAGCCACTGCGGGTCGAGGAAGTCGGGCCCGCACTTGAAGGCCCGCACCCGCGCGCCGGCGCGCGCATGCAGGCGCGCCAGCGCGCTGGCCACGGTGGTCTTGCCCTGGCCCGAGGCCGGCGCGGCCACCAACAGCGCGGCGCAGCGGTGGGCGCTTGCCATCACCCGCCCCGTCCGCTCAGCGCAGCGCCCAGCGCAGGCCCAGCATCAGGCTGCGACCGCCGGTGGCATAGGTGCGCGCGGTCTCGTAGGCCTTGTCGGCCACGTTGTCGATGCGTGCATCCAGCGTCAGGCCGGCGCCCAGCTCACGCTCGGCACGCAGGTTCAGCAGGCCGTAGCCGCCGTTCAGCGCCGAGGTGCTGCTGTTCAGGTCCAGGCGGTTGCCGCTGGCCAGCCACTCGGCGCCGAACTGCCAGCCGGCCCAGGCCCAGTCGGCGCCGGCCGTGCCGTGCACGCGGGCGCGGCGCGCCAGGCGGCGGTCGGCGTCGAGGTTGCGCGGGTCCTGCCAGTCCAGCGAGGCCCGCAGCGCCAGCGGGCCCAGCGGCAGCCGGCCGGCCAGCGACAGGCCTTCGTAGCGCACGCGGCCGACGTTGGCATAGCAGCCGAAGCTGGAGGCGCAGGGGCCGGGATCGCCGAAGTTGATCAGGTCACGCACCTGGTTGCGGAAGGCGGTGGCCGTGAACTCGCGCCCGGCCTCGGCCCAGCGCAGGCCCAGCTCGACATTGCGGCCGGACTCGGGCCGCAGCGTGCCGACGCCGTATTCGCTGAAGCGCTGGTACAGCGTGGGAGCACGGAACGAGGTGGCCGCCGCCGCGGTGGCGCGCCAGCCCGGCGCAAAGCGCCAGCCCGCGGCCAGTCCGCCGGTGGTCTGGCCACCAAATTCGCTGTCGCGGTCGTGGCGCAGATTGGCCTGCCAGGACAGCGCGCCCGCGTCCAGGCGCCAGGACACGGCCAGCGCATCCTGGTGGCGCTCGCCGCGCAGCGTGGCGGCAAAGGCGGTGGCCGGGTTCACCAGCTTGTCCTCGCGGCGCTCCAGGATCAGGCCCCACTGGTGGTCGCCGAAGCGCTGGTCGTGTTGCAGCACGATGTCGCGCAGCGTGGTCTCGGTGCGGTAGTAGGACGGCTGGGTTTCGTAGTTGGCCTCGGACTGGCCGATCTGCGCACGCGTCTCGGCGTCGGCACTCCAGGCGGCTTCCCACTTCAGGGCCGCGGTGCGCAGGGTGTGGCGCGAGACGTCGTCGGTGGTGCGGCTGCCGTCGTACTGCGCGCGCAGGTTGGAGGCCCGCAGATTGGCCTGCAGGCGCTGCCCCGGCAGCAGCGTCAGGCCGAGCGAGCCCTCCATGCCGCTGCGCCGCCAGCCATCGCGGTCGGGATTGGCCGTGGCCGTGGTGCGGGCGTTGAAGCCCTCGCTGCGGCCCTGCGCGGCCGACAGCGAGTAGTCGAGCATGCCGCTGGCCCCGCTGAGCGCCGCGCTGCCGTAGACGGTGTCGTGGGAGGCCGCATTCAGGGTCGCATAGGCCTGCAACGCCCCCTTGCCACGCCGCGTGAACAGCTGGATCACGCCAGCCACTGCATCCGAGCCGTAGATCGCCGCAGCCGGGCCACGCAGCACCTCGATGCGCTCGATCTGGTCGATCGGGATCATCTCCCAGGCGGCGCCGCCGGTGGACTGCGAATCGACGCGCAGGCCGTCGATGTAGACCGCGGTGTGGCGACCCTCGGCGCCGCGCAGGAACAGGCTGGTCGTGCCGCCAGGGCCGCCAGAGCGGCCCAGCTCGATGCCGGGCAGGAACCTCAGCACATCGGCGGCGCAGGTGGCGCCGCTGCGCTCGATGGCCTCGCGCTCGAGCACCGTGACATCGGCCAGCACCCGCGAGGCCGCCAGCGGCCGGCGGTTGGCGGTGATGACCACGGCTTCGGTGGCCGCGGCCGTGGCCGAGGGCGGGTTGGACTGGGCGGCCGCCGGCAGGGCGGCGGCCAGCGTTGCAGTCGCCGTGGCAACCAGCGACAACGACAACGACAGGCGCAGGGACGCAGGGGTGGAGGGGGTCGGAGCGCAGCGGCCCGGAACCAGGAGGGAGTTGGACATCGGAAGGGAACGACGGATACACGTGCAGGCCGCTTCCCCGCAGCCGCGCACCTCACGGCATGCCGACCAGCCGATTCATCGACGGACGGCACACCACCTCGTTGGCCGGTATCCGGGCTGGCGGAGACAACCCCTGTGGCCTTCCCGGCGCGCTTGCGAGCAAGCGCCACCAGTGGCGAGATCACAGGAGCGGGGGCGTGGGGACGACGCATCGTCCCGTCCACCCCGTCCGCTTACCGTTGCGGGGGCAGCGCAGGTTGGGTCGGGTCCCGTGGGGTCCGGACCTCCCTGCTTCCCGTTTGACTCGGCCATGCAGAGCGCATGGACACAGAGCACCAACGGCCGCCATGCTAACAGCCGTTGCGCGCCCTTCCCGCGACCGGAGGCCGCGGCCGCCCCGCCTACAATCCCGGCCATGTCTCGCCTGGACGATCTCGCCGACCGCATCGAGCGCCTTGTGCTGCGCCATGAGGAACTCAAGCGCACCAATGCCCTGCTGCAGCAGCAGGTCGAGGGCCTGGCCAGCGAGCGCGACAGCCTGCGCTCGCGCCTGGCCGCGGCGCGCGCCCGCATCGACGCCCTGCTCGACCGCCTGCCGCCCGAGCCGGTCACCGCGCCCAGCGTGGCCCCGGCCCTGCTGCACCAGGCCAACCCCGCCGACGACGCCGCATGAAGCAGATCGAAGCCACGATCCTGGGCCAGAGCTACATGCTGGCCTGCCCGCCCGACGGCGAAACCCTGCTGCGCGAGGCGGTGGCCATCGTCGACCGCGAGATGAGCGCCATCCGCGATGCCGGCCGCGTCAAGGCGCGCGAACGCATCGCCGTGCTCACCGCGCTGAACCTGGCCTACCAGCAGGCCGAGCGTGGCAAGGCCACGGCACCGGCCACCGCCGCGGCGGCCCCCGTGGTCACTGCGGCCTCGGCCAGCGATGCCGAGTCGCCGGCCCTGGCCGCGCTGATCCAGCGCATCGACCAGGCCCTGGGCGAAGACGGCCTGCTGCTGTGAGGGGCTTCACGCCCGCGGCCTGTCCAAACGGGCCGGAGGCGGGCATAGAATGGCCTCGTCCGTCGTGTCCCCGGGGGTTCAATTCCCTGAACCGATGCTCGTTGAGCTAGGGCTTGGAAATTGCGAAGCTGGTGCGATCGTCTCGCGTCAGATGAACCCGAAGCCTTGCTGACCTCGCCCACCTGAATCTGACCATAAGGGTTCAGGATAACGGCCCCCGGGGGCCCGGCGGACACCCTCTTCCCGCCCCCTGCTTCCTGCTGCACATGGCCTCGTTCTGGCTGATGAAGAGCGAGCCCGACGAGTGCTCGATCACCGATCTGCAAGCCGCCGGCCCGGCCGGCCTGCCCTGGACCGGGGTGCGCAACTACCAGGCGCGCAACTTCATGCGCGATGCCATGCGCATCGGCGACGGCGTGCTGTTCTACCACTCGTCCTGCGCCCAGCCGGGCATCGCCGGCCTGGCCGAGGTGTGCTCGGGCGTGCATGCCGACCCCAGCCAGTTTGATGCGACCAGCCCGTACCACGACCCGCGCAGCGAGCCGGCCTCGCCACGCTGGCTGTGCGTGGACGTGCGCTGGCGACGCACGACGCGGCTGCTGCCGCTGGCCGAGATGCGCCAGCGCCCCGAACTGGCGACGATGCTGGTGCTCAAGCCCGGCAGCCGCTTGTCGATCACTCCGGTCACGCCCGAGCAATGGGACGCCGTGACCGCCCTTGTCCTGGTGGAGCCCTGATGTCCTTGCTCGATCCGACCCTGGTCGCCGAACTGCTGCTGCTGGGCTGCATCACCGGCTTTCTCGCCGGCCTGCTGGGCATCGGCGGCGGCATGCTGATGGTGCCGTTTCTGACCATGATCTTCGGCGCCCGCGGCGTGGAACCGGGCATGGCCGTGAAGATGGCCATCGCCACGTCGATGGCGACGATCCTGTTCACCTCGATCTCCAGCGTGCGCGCCCACCATGCGCGCGGCGCGGTGCGCTGGGAACTGGTGCGGCGCTTCGTGCCCGGCCTGGTGGCCGGCGGCCTGCTGGCCGGCGCCGGCGTGTTCGCGGTGCTCAAGGGTGCCTGGCTGGCCCTGGTGTTCGCCGCCTTCGTCGGCTTCTCGGCCACGCAGATGCTGCGCAACAAGAAGCCCAAGCCCAGCCGGCAGATGCCGGGGCCGGGCGGCACGCTGGCGGTGGGCACGGGCATCGGCTTCCTGTCCGGCCTGGTCGGCGCCGGCGGCGCCTTCGTCTCGGTGCCGTTCATGACCTGGTGCAATGTGGCCATGCACAACGCCGTGGCCACCAGCGCGGCACTGGGCTTTCCGATCGCGCTGGCCAACACCATCGGCTATGTGATCGCCGGCTGGGGCCTGCCGCCGGCCATGCCTGGCAGCCTGGGCTATGTGGTGCTGCCGGCGCTGGCGGTGATTGCCGCGGCCAGCGTGCTGACCGCACCGCTGGGCGCGCGCACCGCCCATGCGATGAACGTGGCCCAGCTGAAGCGGGTGTTTGCGCTGCTGCTGTACGGCCTGGCCGGCTACATGGCCTGGCGCGCCGTCACCGCCTGAACAGGGACACCCGGCGGCGCGGGTACGCGGCGCCACCCGCCGGGCGGGTCGCCGGCCGGCTTGGGGCGGCCCGGCGCTCGGCCGAGCGCGCCTACGTCCTTCTTGCGCCCTTCAAGCTGCGTCGAAGCGGATGCTGGCCAGGGCCACGGTGTTGCCGCCGCGGCGCTGGGCCTCGGCCAGCGCGGCGCGGCTGGCGCCGGTCAGCTCGTCCTGGCCATGGGCGGTGTGCGGGAAGCTGGCCACGCCCATGGCCACGGTGAACTCCAGGCGCTCGCCATCGAGCATGACGATCTGCGTCGCGCACTGGCGGCGCAGGCCTTCCATGCGCGAATGCGCGGTGGCCAGGCCCACGCCGGACAGCAGCACCGCGAAATGCCGGTCGTCGAGCCGGCAGGACGCATCCATGGCCCGGGTATTGCCCTTCAGCAGCCGGCCCATGGCCTCGCAGATGCGGTCATGGGCGCGCTCGCCCAGCGCCGCGACACGCGGGCTCAGCGGATCGAGCGCCATGTAGACCAGGGCGAACTCGCGGTGCTCACGCACCGACAGGTCCAACTCGCGCCGCATCTGGTCGTCGAAGTGGGCGCGGGTGTTCAGGCCGCTGGCCTGGTCGCGCAGGCCGCGCTCGGTGAGCTCGCGGCGCAGCTGGTCGTTGGCCTTCTGCTGCTGCTCCAGCTGCTCCAGCGCCAGCGCCAGCTGCTGGGCCTGGCGGCGCTGCGGCTGCTGGTCTTGCCACAGCGTCAGCAGCAGGGTCTGGGCACCGTTGCGATCAACCTGGCGCAGCACGCTGAACTCGCGGCGCTCGCCACGCAGTTCGAGCTTGTGGTCGGTGGTCAGCTGGCCGGCCGTGCCCGGCATCATCACCGCCTGGTCGGCGGCGCGCAGCGCGGTGACCACCGCGGCCTCGAACAGCTCGATGTCGCCATGGCCGCAGACCTCGTGCGGCGCGCGGCCAGCCAGCGCGGCGAAGGCCGCATTGACCCACTGATAACGGCCATCGTCGGCGCCCTTGATGGCCAGCGGCCAGCCCTGCTGCTCGGCCAGGGCCTGCAGCGCCAGGGCCTGCACGGACGACACCGGCGGCGCGGCAACGAGGCGGTCGGTGACGAGGGAGGCGGCGGCAACCATGGCGAGAAGATCCTGGCCCTAGCGGATGCGGAATGCGGACGGTTTCAGCTGGATTCTGGGCAGCCCCCACAGGCCCCACAAGCACGGCCCGAGGGGGGCCCCCTATGTCCGTGCGTGACAGGCACACGCGTCCAAGGCAGGCCGGCGGTCAGCCGGCCGCGGTGGCGATGCTCCCGCGGCCGGCCAACCATGATACCTATCGCAACAGCTGTCACCGCGGCCCTGCAACCGCCGAATTGAGCGCCGGCGGCTGGCCTGTTCGGCCCGGTGGGCGATCAGGCCATCAGGCCCTGCAGGCTGTGCTCGTACAGCGAGGTCAGGCTGTCGAAGCTGTCGAGCAGGGCTTCGCTCTCGCGGCCCAGCACACGCCGCGCCTCGTGCGGCGGGCTGTCGATGGCGGCGCGGCGCACGCCGTCCAGCATGCGCTGCCACTGGCCGCGGGCGGTGGCCAGGGTGCGGCGGATCTCGTCGGTGGTCAGCGGCGCGCGCTCCAGCCAGGCCAGGGCGCCGTCGAACTCGGCCACGGTGGCGGCGATCTGCTGCTGCTGTTCCTGCGCCGCCTCGGCTCCGGCCGCACCGTCCAGCAGCTCGTCCAGCAGGCCGGCCAGCAGGACCTGCTTGGCCAGGCGCTGGGCCAGCATGCGCTGGCGGCCGCACTGGTTGACCAGGCGCAGATGCGGCCGGCCGCCGGCCTGCTCGATGGCCGAGGTCAGCGCATCGGCCGCGGCCAGCAGGGTCTCGGCGCGCTGGTCGGCCAGGTGCAGGCGGGCGGCGTCCAGGCCCTCGGGCTCCAGCAGCACCTGCAGTTCGCGCCAGGCGGCGTCGGCGGCCTGCAGCCGGCGCGCGGCCAGGCCTTCCAGCGCCAGGCCGGCCAGCAGCACCAGGCTGGCCTGCACGCGCTGCAGCGAGTCGGCCAGCAGGGCCTCGGCGCGGTGGCGCTCGACGCCGGCCAGGTGCAGGGCCAGGGCCTTGATCAGGCGCTGCGACAGCATGCGCAGCAGGCCGGCACGGTTGACCGCCTCGGCCGTGCGCGCCGCCGCCACCAGCGCGCGCGAGACCTCGCCCAGGCGCAGATTGGCATGCATGGAGGCGGTGCGCAGCACGGCAAAGGCCTGGTCCTCGCTGAGCGGCTGGGTGCTCATCAGCAGGCCCTTGGCGCGGTCCACCCATTTGCGCTCGTCCAGCCGGGTCAGGGCCCCGGCCAGTTCGCTGGCCTGGCGCTGCTCGGCAGCCTGGCGCTGCAGCGCCCACTGCAGGGCGTCGGCCACGGCCTCGGGCGTGGGCTGGCCGGGCAGCCAGGCCTGCACGCCGGCCGTGGCCAGGCCGGCGGCCAGGCCACGGGCCGGGGCCGGATCGGCTTCCGGCAACTGCAGGCGCGGGGGGCCGACCAGCAGCACCGGCCGCGCCTGGCCCTGCTGCAGCAGGCCCAGCGAGGCCAGCAGCGGGGCGTCGATCACCGGCACCAGGGCGACGATCACTTCCGGTGCGAGCCGCACCGCCTCGCGCACCAAGTTGCCGCAATCGGCCTGGCCAGCCACGCTCACGCCGCAGGCCGGCAGGGCCTGCAGCAAGGCCTGCTGCCAGGCCTGCTGCGGCCCGGCCACACCCGCCTGCGCCGCGGCTTCGCCCACGATCAGCACCGACACCATCTGAATCCGCCACTCCTGCGTCTGACAAGGCAGCAAGCATAGGTCAGGCCGGCCCGCAGCGTCGCCAATGGCCTGGCATGCTTGCTGCTTGTCAACCCGGCAATTCCAGGGTGTGACGCTGCACCCGCCACCGGCTCCACGCCGGTTCTAGCCGGACATCGGGCCTCGCCGCCGCGCTGTCCGCCTGCCACAGACGCGCAGATGCGGGACGGTGCGGCACTTGCCGCCCAGCGCCCGCCGCTCCGGCCTCCATGCCGGCGCCCTGCCCTGGCCCCGATGCCGACCGCGACCCCCAGAGCCCGCCCGGCGGCACGGCCGCGCCGCGATCAAGCGATCAAGGAGTGCATGCGATGAAACCGATGAGACTGGTGATGGTGGGCAACGGCATGGCCGGCGTGCGCACGCTGGAAGAGCTGCTGAAGATCGCGCCGGGCCGCTATCAGATCACGGTGTTCGGCGCCGAGCCGCATCCCAACTACAACCGCATCCTGCTCAGCCCGGTGCTGGCCGGCGAGCAGACGCTCGAGCAGATCGTGCTGAACCCGCTGGACTGGTACCGCCAGCAGGGCATCACGCTGCACACCGGCAGCACGGTGACCACCATCGACCGCCGCCGCCGCACGGTCACCGCCAGCACCGCCGACGGCGGCACGCTGAGCGTGCCCTATGACCGTTTGCTGCTGGCCACCGGCTCCCAGCCCTTCATGCTGCCGGTGCCCGGGCGCACGCTGGACGGCGTGCTGGCCTACCGCGACATCGCCGACACCCAGGCCATGATCGACGCCGCCGCGACGCACCGCCATGCGGTGGTCATCGGCGGCGGCCTGCTGGGCCTGGAGGCGGCCAACGGCCTGCAGCGCCGCGGCATGCAGGTGACCGTGGTGCACATCGGCCCCTGGCTGCTGGAGCGCCAGCTCGACGCCGATGCGGCGGCGCTGCTGCAGCGCTCGCTGGAGCAGCGCGGCCTGCGCTTTCGCCTGGCCACGCAGACCCAGGAGCTGCTGGGCGACGGCCTGGACGCGCAAGGCCAGCCCGACCCGGGCACCGGCCGCGTGCGCGCGGTGCGCTTTGCCGACGGCAGCGAGGTGCCAGCCGACCTGGTGGTGATGGCCGCCGGCATCCGTCCCAACACCGATCTGGCGCGTTCGGCCGGCTTGTTGTGCCGGCGCGGCATCGTCGTGCACGACACGCTGCAGACCGTCACCGACCCGCGCATCTGGGCCGTGGGTGAATGCGCCGAGCACCGCGGCGTGGCCTATGGCCTGGTGGCGCCGCTGTTCGAGCAGGGCAAGGTCTGCGCCACGCACCTGGCCGAGTTCGGCATCGGCCGCTATCCGGGCAGCCAGACCAGCACCAAGCTCAAGGTCACCGGCATCGAGCTGTTCTCGGCCGGCGACTTCATGGGCGGCGAGCATTGCGAGGAACTGGTGCTGCGCGACCCCATCACCCAGGGCGGCGTCTACAAGAAGCTGGTGATCCGCGACGGGCGCCTGGTCGGCGCCTGCCTGTACGGCGACACCGCCGACAGCGCCTGGTACTTCCAGCTGCTGCGCGAGGGCCGCAACATCAGCGCGCTGCGCGAGCAGTTGCTGTTCGGCCCGCCGGCCAACGATGCCACGCCGGCCGCGGCCTGAGCCCACGCCCACCTGCCCCACTGCCCGCAACGCCCATGGCCGAGACCCGTTCCACCTGTCCCTACTGCGGCGTCGGCTGCGGCGTGATCATCGAGAGCGATGGCGCGCAGATCACCGGCGTGCGCGGCGACCCCGAGCACCCGGCCAATGCCGGCCGGCTGTGCAGCAAGGGCCAGACCCTGCACCTGACCGCCAGCCCGGCCGTGCTGCGCCAGGCGCGGCTGCTGCAGCCGCTGCGCCGGCTCGAGCGCGGCGCCGTGCCGCAGGCCGCCAGCTGGCCGCAGGCCGCCGACGACATCGCCACGCGCCTGGCCGACATCGTGCAGCGCGACGGTGCCGACGCCGTGGGCCTGTACCTGTCGGGCCAGCTGCTGACCGAGGACTACTACGTCTTCAACAAGCTGGCCAAGGGCCTGCTGGGCACCAACAACGTGGACACCAACTCGCGCCTGTGCATGAGCAGCGCGGTGGCCGGCTACAAGGCCACGCTGGGCTCGGACGCGCCGCCGGCCTGTTATGAGGATCTGGCCCTGGCCGACACCGTGTTCATCAGCGGCGCCAACCCGGCCTGGGCCCATCCGATCCTGTTCCGCCGGCTGGAAGACGGCCGGCGCGCGCGGTCCGGCCAGAAGTGGATCGTCGTCGACCCGCGCCGCACCGACACCGCCGCCGAGGCCGACCTGCACCTGCAGATCCTGCCCGGCAGCGACATCGCGCTCTGCCATGGCCTGCTGCACCTGATGCTGCGCGAGGGCTGGACCGATGCCGGCTTCATCCAGCGCCACACCAGCGGCTTCGAGGCTCTGGAGCAGCGGGTGCAGGGCTTCACGCCGGCCGAGACGCAGCGCCTGACCGGCATCGCCGAGGCCGACCTGCTGACCGCCGCGCGCTGGTTTGCCACCGCGCCGGCGAGCCTGAGCCTGTACTGCCAGGGCCTGAACCAGAGCGCCAGCGGCACGGCCAAAAATGCCGCGCTGATCAACCTGCACCTGGCCTGCGGCCAGATCGGCAAGCCCGGCGCCGGGCCGTTCAGCCTCACCGGCCAGCCCAATGCCATGGGCGGGCGCGAGGTCGGCGGCCTGGCCAACCTGCTCAGCGCCCACCGCGACCTGGGCAATGCCCAGCACCGCGCCGAGGTGGCCGCGCTGTGGGGCGTGGACAGCGTGCCGGCCACGCCGGGCAAGAGCGCGGTGGAGATGTTCCAGGCCGCCGCCGACGGCCAGATCAAGGCACTGTGGATAGCCTGCACCAACCCGGCCCAATCGATGCCCGACCAGGCCACGGTGCGGCGGGCGCTGGAACGTGCCGAGCTGGTGGTGGTGCAGGAGGCCTTTGCCACCACCGCCACCGCGCGTTATGCCGACTGGCTGCTGCCGGCCACCACCTGGGGCGAGAAGGACGGCACCGTCACCAACAGCGAGCGCCGCATCAGCCGCGTGCGCCCGGCCGTGGCCGCGCCGGGCCAGGCCCGCCACGACTGGGCCATCGCGCTGGACATCGCGCAGCGCCTGGAAGCCCGGCTGCGCCCGGGCCGGCCCACGCTGTTCCCCTATGCCGACCCCGAGTCGGTGTGGTGCGAGCACCGCGAATCGACCCGCGGCCGCGACCTGGACATCACCGGCCTCAGCTATGCGCGGCTGGAGCAGCAGGGCCCGCAGTGCTGGCCCTGCCCCGAGGGCGAGACCAGCGGCCGGCTGCGCCTGTACACCGACCATCACTTTGCCACGCCCGACGGCCGTGCCCGCTTTGTCGATGCGGAGGCCGCGCCGCTGGCCGAGGCGCCCGATGCGCAGTACCCGTTCAGCCTGACCACCGGCCGCCTGCGCGACCAGTGGCATGGCATGAGCCGCACCGGCACGCTGGGCCGGCTGTTCGGCCATGCGCCCGAGCCGGTGGTCGACCTGCATCCGCAGGACCTGCAGCGCCTGGGCCTGGCCAGCGGCGACCTGGTGGCGCTGCGCTCGCGCCGCGGCCAGCTGCTGCTGCCGGCCCAGGCCAGCGAAGCCGTGGCCCCGGGCCAGGCCCATGTGGCCATGCACTGGGGCGACGAGGTGCTGGGCGGCCAGGATGGACAGGGCCGGCCGGTGGCCGGCATCAATGCGCTGACCACCGGCGCCTTCTGCCCCGGCAGCAAGCAGCCCGAGCTGAAGCACAGCGCGGTGCAGGTGCAGGCGGTGGACCTGCCCTGGCGGCTGCTGGCCGCCGGCTGGTTCGACGCCGACGCCGCGCTGGCGCTGCGCCGCAGGCTGGCCGACTGGCTGCCACGCTTCGCCTTCGCCAGCGTCGTGCCCTTCGGCCATGCCGGCCATGGCGTGCTGCTGCGCGCCGCCGCGGCCGAGCCGCCGCCGCCGGCCCTGCTGGCCGAGCTGGAAGGCCTGTTCGGCCTGGACGCCGGCCGCAACGACCTGCTGCGCTACGAGGATCGCCAGCGCGGCCAGCGTCGCACCGTGGCCTTGCAGGCGGCCCAGGCAGACCCGGCCGGCCTGGGCTGGGAGGCCGGCGAGCTGCGCCTGCAGGCCTTCGTCATTGCCGGCGACACCCGGGCCGAGGCCTGGATCAAGACCCTGCTGCAAGATCGCCTGCCGGCCCAGAGCTACGGCCGGCAGCTGCTCAGCGCCTCGGCCCAGGCGCCGGTGGCGCTGGCGCCGCGCGGCCGCCAGGTCTGCACCTGCTTCGACGTCAGCGAGCCGCAGATCGTGCAATGGCTGGGCCGCTGCGCCGGTGCGCCGGCGCAGCGCCTGGGCCAGCTGCAGCAGCAGCTCAAGTGCGGCACCAACTGCGGCTCCTGCGTACCCGAGCTGCAGCGCCTGATCGAGGCCACGCCGGCCCCGGTGGCGGCTGTCTCATCGTCTTGAGGCGGGTCAAGGCGGCTTCCTGCGCACAGGGGACGATGGCGGCCCGAAAATTGCGGAACGCCGCAGCGAGCGCCTTTTCCCGGAGACAGCCATGAGCATCGCGCAGTACATCAAGGAGATCGGCCGCGGCCCCGAGGGCGCGCGGCCACTGAGCGTGGACCAGGCGCGTGACCTGATGGCCCAGGTGCTGGACGGCCAGGTCAGCGATCTGGAGATCGGCGCCTTCGCGCTGGCCATGCGCATGAAGGGCGAGACCGTCGACGAGCTGCTGGGCTTCACCGAGGCCGTGCAGCAGCGCTGCATGGTGCTGCCGAGCACGCGGCCGGTGGTGGTGATCCCCAGCTACAACGGTGCGCGCCGCCTGCCCAACCTGGTGCCGCTGCTGGCCATGCGCCTGGCCCAGGAAGGCGCGGCGGTGCTGGTGCACGGGCCGCGCCACGATCCGGCGCGGGTCACCAGCCACGAGGTGTTCCAGGCCCTGGGCCTGCCGCCGCTGGACAGCGCCCAGGCGGTGCACGAGCGCTGGCAGCGCCACGAGCCGGCCTTTGTCGCAACAGAGGTGCTGAACCCGGCGCTGCAGCGCCTGCTGGATGTGCGGCGCGTGGTCGGCGTGCGCAACAGCGGCCACACCGTGGCCAAGCTGATCAACCCGGTGCAGGGCGCCACGGCGCTGCGCCTGGCCAGCTACACCCATCCCGAGTTCGGCGCGCTGATGGCCCAGTTTGCCGAGCGCGCCGCGGCCGACATCATGGTGCTGCGCGGCACCGAGGGCGAGGCCGTGGCCGATCCACGGCGCTGCCCGCGCATGGACCTGTGGCTGGCCGGACGCGCCCATCCCGAGTTGGGCTGCCCGGCCCAGGAAGGCGTGCTGGCCGAGCTGCCGATCCTGCCGCGCAGCATCGACGCCGCCACCGTGGCGCTGTACGTGCAGGCCGTGGTGGCCGGCCAGCAGCCCGGTCCGGCGCCGCTGGAGCGACAGGTCGACCTGCTGCTGGCCGCGCTGGCCCGGCTGGAGGGTGCCGCGATAATCGCGGCCCATGCCTGACGCCGCGCCACGCTTCGACGCCATCATCATCGGCGCCGGCGCAGCCGGCCTGTTTGCCGCCGGCATCGCCGGCCAGCGCGGCCTGCGCGTGCTGCTGATCGACCATGCCGAGCGCGTGGCCGAGAAGATCCGCATCTCCGGCGGCGGCCGCTGCAACTTCACCAACCGCGAGGCGACGCCGGCCAATTTCCTGTCGGCCAACCCCAACTTCTGCCGCTCGGCGCTGGCCCGCTACACGCCGGCCGACTTCATCGCCCTGGTGCGCCGCCACGGCATTGCCTTCCACGAGAAGCACCGCGGCCAGCTGTTCTGCGATGACTCGGCCGAGCAGATCATCCGCCTGCTGCTCGACGAATGCGCGGCCGGCCAGGTCGAGCGCTGGCAGCCCTGCCGCGTGGCCGAGGTGCGGCACGAGCTCATCGACGGCCAGACCCGCTTCACGCTGGCCACCGACCGCGGCGAGGTGGCGGCGCCACAGCTGGTGGTGGCCACCGGCGGCCTGCCGGTGCCCAAGATCGGTGCCAGCGACTTCGGCCTGCGCCTGGCGCGCCAGTTCGGGCACCGCATCGTCGAGCCACGCCCGGCCCTGGTGCCGCTGACCTTCGACGCCGCCGACTGGGCGCCGTTCAGCGCGCTGGCCGGCCTGGCGCTGGAGGTCGACATCCGCAGCGGGGCCAAGAAGGGCGGCGGGCACTTCGTCGAAGACCTGCTGTTCACCCACCGCGGCTTGAGCGGCCCGGCCGTGCTGCAGATCTCCAGCTTCTGGCAGCCGGGCGCCGCCCTCACGCTGGACCTGCTGCCCGGCCGCGACCTGGCCGCGCTGCTGCGCGACGCCAAGGCCAGCTCACGCCGCCAGCTGGGCAACGAGCTGGCCACGTGGCTGCCGCAGCGCCTGGCCGAGGCCTGGCTGGCCAGGCTGGAACTGCCGGCCGACAAACCCATGCCCGAACTGCGCGACCGCGATGCCAACCGCCTGGCCGAGGCCCTGCAGCGCTGGAGCCTGGTGCCCAGCGGCACCGAGGGCTGGCGCAAGGCCGAGGTCATGGCCGGCGGCGTGGACACGCGCGAGCTGGACTCGCGCCACCTCGGCAGCCGGCGCCTGGCCGGCCTGCATTTCATCGGCGAGGTGGTCGACGTGACCGGCTGGCTGGGCGGCTACAACTTCCAGTGGGCCTGGGCCAGCGCAGCCGCCTGTGCACGGGCACTGGAAAAGCCGACGAATCCGCGCTAGAATCGCTGTCTTTGCTGGCAAACCGCGCGTCGATTCCCCGGCCCAGGGTGTTAGACCACGTGGAACAACGCATGTGGAACAACGCCCCGGCACATCCGGAGTGCCGCAGCCGAGTCCGGAACACCGAGCGCAATTTTTTACTGGATACGATCTTTACATGACCACGATTCGCGTCAAGGAAAACGAGCCGTTCGACGTCGCACTGCGCCGCTTCAAGCGCACCATCGAGAAGCTGGGCCTGCTGACCGACCTGCGCGCCCGCGAGTTCTACGAGAAGCCCACCGCCGAGCGCAAGCGCAAGAAGGCCGCCGCCGTCAAGCGCCACTACAAGCGCGTGCGCAGCATGCAGCTGCCCAAGAAGCTGTACTGATCGCGATGCCGGCGCCAGCTTGGCGCCGACGGGATACGAGCCACACGCCCGCGCGGGACGCCGCAGCGGGCGTTGTCATTTCTTCGCCGAGGAATTGCCATGAGCCTGAAGGACCAGATCACCGAGGACATGAAGGCCGCGATGCGCGCCAAGGACAGCCAGCGCCTGTCGGCCATCCGCATGCTGCTGGCCGCGGTCAAGCAGCGCGAGGTCGACGAGCGCATCACGCTGGACGACGCCCAGCTGGTGGCCGTGGTCGACAAGCTGATCAAGCAGCGCAAGGACTCGATCGCCGCCTACCAGGGCGCCGGCCGCCAGGACCTGGCCGACAAGGAGGCCGCCGAGCTGACCGTGCTGCAGGCCTATCTGCCGGCGCGGCTGTCGGCCGAGGAGATTGCCGCCGAGGTGGCCGAGATCGTGGCCGGACTGGGCGGCGCGGCCGCGCTGGGCCCGGGCGACATGGGCAAGCTGATGGCCGCGGCCAAGGCGCGCCTGGCCGGCAAGGCCGAGATGGCCCAGGTGTCGGCGGCGGTGAAGGCCGCGCTGGCCAAGTGAGCACGGCACGGTAAGCTTGCCAACCATGGACACCTCCCTGCCGACCACCCTCCCGCTGCGCCCCGTCGCCGACACCGTCTGCGTCGCGCCCCAGCTGACGCCCGAGGCCATGGCCGAGGCCGCGCGCCTGGGCTTCAAGAGCGTCATCAACAACCGGCCCGATTTCGAGCACGGCCCCGACCAGCCGACCAGCGCGGCGATGGAAGCCGCAGCCCAGGCCGCCGGCCTGGTCTACCGCCACCTGCCGGTGGACGGCGGCTGGCAGTCGCCCGAGCAGATCGCCGCGTTCAAGGCCCTGCTGGCCGAGCTGCCGCATCCGGTGCTGGCCTTCTGCCGCTCGGGTGCACGCTCCACCCGGCTGTACCAGCAGGCGCTGGCTATTTGAAGAACAGCGCCACCACGCCCAGCGTCAGCGACGGGAAGAACAGCAGCAGCGCCATGCGGATCAGGTCGCTGGCCAGGAAGGGCAGCACGCCCTTGTAGGTCTCGGCCATGGGCACGTCCTTGGCGATGCTGTTGACGACGTAGACGTTCAGGCCCACCGGCGGCGCGATCAGGCCGAAGCTGACCGTCATCAGCACCAGGATGCCGAACCAGATGGCCTTGCCCTCGGGCGCCAGGCCGAACAGGTCCAGCGCCATCACCGCCGGGAAGATCACCGGGATGGTCAGCAGCATCATCGACAGCTCGTCCATCACGCAGCCCAGCAGGATGTAGCTGAGCATGATGGCGGCGATGATGACCAGCGGCGCCACCGGCAGCGAGCCCACCCACTGCGCCAGCGCGGCCGGCATCTGGGTCAGGGCCAGGGCCGAGTTCATCATGTCGGCGCCGAGGAAGATCATGAACACCATGGCCGAGGTCTCGGCCGTGCCCAGGAAGCTGCGGCGTATGCCTTCCAGGCTCAGCTCGCGCCGCGCCAGCGCCGCGACGAAGGTGCCGAAGGCGCCCACCGCCGCGCCCTCGGTGGGCGAGAACACGCCGCCGTAGATGCCGCCGAAGACGATCACGAAGATCACCGCGATCGGCCACACGCCCAGCAGCGCGGCAAAGCGCTGGCTCCAGGGCAGGGGCTGGCTGGGCTGGGCCAGCGAGGGGTTCACGCGGCACATCAGCGCGATGACGACGATGTAGCCCAGCATGGCCACGATGCCCGGCAGCATGGCCGCGGCAAACAGCTTGCCGACGTTCTGCTCGGTGAGGATGGCATACACCACCAGTGGCACCGACGGCGGGATCAGGATGCCCAGCGTGCCGCCGGTGGCCAGCGCGCCGGTGGTCAAGCGGCCGTGGTAGCCCATGGCCTTCATCGGCGGATAGGCCACCTGGGTGATGGTGGCCGAAGTGGCCACCGACGAGCCGCAGACCGCGCCAAAGGCGCCGGCCGACAGGATGGCGGCCATGGCCAGGCCACCGCGGATGTGGCCGACGAAGGCCGCCGCGGCCTGGAACAGCGCCCGCGACAGCCCGCCCTGGGTGGCGAACTGGCCCATCAGCAGGAACAGCGGGATCACGCTCAGGTCGTAGACCGTCAGCCGCGCCACCGCACTGCCCTTGAGCAGGTTCAGCAGCGCGGTGTCGCCGGACATGGCCATGTAGCCGGCCGCGCCGGGAATGAACATGGCCGCAGCGATGGGCACGCGCAGCGCCATCAGCGCCAGCATGGCGCCGAACATGCACAGGCCGATGGCGGTGGCGCTCATCGCACCGCTCCTGCGGCGCCGGCGGTGGCGGCGGCGGCCTCGCTCTCGGCCACGGCCATCGCGTCCAGCCCGCGCAGCAGGCGCTGGGCCTGCCACAGCGCGATCAGCGCGGTCAGCGCCAGGCCCGGCGCCAGCATCGCATAGGCCCACCACATCGGCAGGCCGATGATCATGGTCTGCTCGTCAGCGGCCTGCACGGCAATGGCGCCGGCGCCGGTACGCCAGGCCAGCAGCGCGCACATCAGCGCCAGCATCAGCGCACCGATGCCGTCGAGCCGGCGGTTGCTGCGCTGGCCCAGGTTCTGGGTGAAGAAGTCGACGATGATGTTGCTGCCATGCAGCTGGCACCAGGGCAGGGACAGCGAGATGGACAGGGCGATGCCCATCTGCATCATCTCCACGTCGCCCTGGATGGGCGTGGACCAGCCGGCGCGGCCGACGATGCTGACCACGGTCAGCAGGGCCAGCGCACTGGCGGCCAGGCCGCCGGCCAGCGCAAACCACAGCGCGATGCGCTTGAACAGGAGGTGCATGCGCCCTCTCCCCAACGAGTTCTTCTTGCAGGCATGCCAGCCGTCGCCGGCATGCCATCACACCGTCACTTGCGGTACTTGACCAGCAGGTCGCGTGCGTCCTGCAGCATCTGCTTGCCCGGCAGGTTCTTCTTGTCCATGTCGGACACGAAGTCGTCGTACAGCGGCGCCGAGGCCTTGACCCAGTTGTCCAGTTCGGCGTTCGGGATGGTATGGAAGGTATTGCCGCGGTCCTTGGCCAGCTTGCGGCCGGCGGCCTGGCTGGCATCCCAGACCTTGCCGATGGCCTGCGAATAGGCCGCGCCCTGGTTGTCGTCGATGACCTTCTTCAGATCGGCCGGCAGGCTGTCGTACTTGGCCTGGTTCATCGCGAACACGAACACCGCGCTGTACAGCGCCGGGCGGCTGGGATCGGTCTCGCTGTGGAACTTGACCATCTCGTGCAGCTTCAGGCTGGGCATCACCTCCCAGGGCAGCAGGAAGCCGTCGATGGTGCCCTTGCTCACCGCATCCACCACCGCCGGCAGCGGCATGCCCACCGGCGTGGCGCCCAGGCGGGCCAGCAGCTTGTTGGTCTGGCGCGTGGGCGCGCGCATCTTCAGGCCCTTGAAGTCGGCCAGCGTGTGGATGGGCTTCTCGCGCGTGTGCACATAGCCTTCGTCATGCACCCAGATGGCCAGGATCTTGGTGCCCGGAAACTCCTTCAGCGCATGCTTTTGCAGGTAGTCCCAGGCGGCGCGGGCGCCGACCTCGGCCGAGTTGGTCATGAACGGCAGCTCGAACACCTCGAGTGCCGGAAAGCGCCCGGCGGTGTAGCCGGGCAGCGTGATGACCACGTCGGCCACGCCGTCCTTGACCTGGTCGACCAGTTGCTGCGGCGTGCCGCCCATGCTCATGGCCGGGAACACCTGGCACTTGAGCTTGTTGGCCGACTCCTTGGCGATCTTGTCGCACCAGGGCTGGATCACGTTCACCGAGGCCATGGCCTGGTTGTTCCAGATGTGGTGGAACTTCAGCGTGACTTCCTGGGCCTGGGCGGCCAGGCCCAGGGTCAGGCTGGCGGCCAGGGCCAGGCTGCTGCGGACAATGCTCTTCTTCATGCGACGTCTCCGGGGAACGGGATGGATGGCGTGGTGGGGCGCGGCGGGCCTCAGCCCCAGACCTCGTGCGCGGTCTCGACCACCAGGGCCAGCTTGCGGCGCTGGTCCTCGACGGCGATGTTGTTGCCGTGCACGGTGCTGGAGAAGCCGCATTGCGGGCTCAGCGCCAGCTGCTCCAGCGGTGCGTACTGGGCGGCCTCGCCGATGCGGCGCTTCAGGCTGTCCTTGGTTTCCAGCTCGCCGAACTTGGTGGTCACCAGGCCCAGCACCACGATCTTGCCCTTGGGCAGGAAGCGCAGCGGCCGGAAATCGCCCGAGCGGTCGTCGTCGTACTCCAGGAAGTAGGCGTCCAGGTCCATCTCGGACAGCAGGGCCTCGGCCACCGGCTCGTAGTTGCCCTGGGCGGCAAAGGTGCTCTTGAAGTTGCCGCGGCACAGGTGCATGGCCAGCGTCATGCCAGCGGGCTTGTGCGCCACCACCTTGTTGATGAAGCGGGCGTAGCGGTGCGGCAGCTCGTTGGGATCGTCGCCGCGCTGGCGCGCCGCCTCGCGCATCTTCTCGTCGCAGAGGTAGGCCATGTTGGTGTCGTCCATCTGCACATAGCGGCAGCCGGCATCGAACAGGCTCTTCAGCTCGTCGCCGTAGGCGCGGGCCACATCGTCGTAGAAGTCGGGATCGAGCTCGGGATAGGCCTCGCGGCTGATGCCGGCGCGGCCACCGCGGAAGTGCAGCATGGTCGGCGACGGGATCGTCACCTTGGGCGTGGCGCCTGGCGCCAGGGCCTCGATCTGCGACTTCAGGTAGTTGAAGTCGGCGCGCTGGATGTCCTTGGCATGGCGCACCTTGTCGATCACGCGCATCACCGGCGGCGCCAGCTCTTCCGTGCCATCGGGCTTGCGGATGGTGACCGGGATGTCGGTCTTCACGCCGCCCAGCTGCTCCAGGAAGTCGATGTGGAAATAGGTGCGGCGGAATTCACCGTCGGTAATGGACTGCAGGCCCACGTCGCGCTGGAACTGCACGATCTCGGTGATGGCCTTGTCCTCCACCGCACGCAGCTGCTCGGCCGTGATCTCGCCCTTGGCCTTGGCTTCGCGGGCGGCCAGCAGGTAGGCGGGACGCAGAAAGCTGCCGACATGGTCGGCGCGGAACGGGGGCGTGGTGCGAACGGTCATCGGCGATCCTCGGTTTGGGAAGGGATTGTGCGTGGCAGGCCCGGGGCGCACACCCCGCGCTTGCCCTGACGGCTTCGGCATGCGGGCGGATAGCAGCTATCGCAGCCCGGCATGGCCAAGATGGCGGCAGCGGCGGCTACAGGTCCAGCACCAGGCGCGGGCTGCAGGCGCGTGAGCAGCAGGGCAGGAACTGGTCGTTGGCGGCCTGCTCCTCGGGCAGCAGGTACTGGTCGTGGTGCTCGGGCAGGCCGTCCAGCACCCGCGTCAGGCAGGTGCCGCAGACGCCTTCGCCGCAGGAGGTGATGATCTCCACGCCGGCCGCGGCCAGGGCCTGGACCACGCTCTGGTCGGCGGCCACCGGGATGACGCGGCCGCCGCGGCCGATCTGCACCTCGAAGGCGCCGCCGGTGGACGGCTGGGCCTCGCCGCCGCCAAAGCTTTCCCAGTGCAGCTGGGCCTCGGGCCAGCCGCCGCTGCGGGCCGCGGCCAGCACCGCGTCCATGAAGCCACGCGGACCGCAGACGTACAGATGGGCGCCGGGCTCGCGCTCACGGCTGGCCGCCAGCAGGGCCGCGATGTCCAGCCGCCGCGTGGCGTCGTCGTCCGGATGGTGGTGCACCCGGTCGGCCCAGGCCTGCTGCGCCAGGCGCTGCACATAAGGCGTGCGCGCCAGGCTGCGCGTGGCATGGTGCAGCAGGAACTCGGCCCCCACGGCGGCCAGCCGCTGGGCCATGGACAGCAGCGGCGTGATGCCGATGCCGCCGGCCAGAAGCAGGTGCAGCGGCGCGGCCTCGGCCAGCGGGAACAGGTTGCGCGGCGCCTGGATCTCCAGCTCGTCGCCTTCGTTCAGCCGCTCGTGCACGGCCGCCGAGCCGCCGCGCGAGGCCGGCTCGCGCAGCACGCCCAGCTCGTAGTGGCTGGCGCCCTGCCCCGCCGGCGGCGGCGCATTGCACAGCGAATAGGGCCGGCGCAGCGTGGCCGACAGCTGCAACTCCACATGGGCGCCGGCGGCAAAGCCCGGCAGCGCCCCGCCATCGGCGGCCACCAGGGTGAGGCCGGCAATGCCTTCGGCCTCGACGGTCTTGCGCGCCACGCGCACGCGCAGGGTCTGCGGGGACATGGCCATGCTCAGGCCACTGCCGGTGATTGCTCGGCGGCCACGGCCTGCTCGATCAGCTTGCGCGACTGCACGCCGCCGGCGTCGATGTTCAGCATCAGCAGCTTGCGCTCGGGCCAGCGCAGCAGATTGGCCTGCTGGCGCTCCAGCATCTCCTGGTCCTCGGCAAAGATCTTGCCCTGGCCTTCGCGGATCTGGGCCGTCAGCGCCTTGTCGTCGGCGCGGAAGTTGCGCGCCATGCCCCAGAAGTACCAGATCGAGGTGTCGGTCTCCGGCGTGATGAAGTCGACCACGATGCTGTAGGCCTTGGCCTCCTTGGGCGCCTGGTAGCCGCCGCGGCCGGCCAGGGCCACGCCGACCTCGATCATCACGTGGCTGGGCAGGCTGAAGCGGCAGATCTGCCAGCGGTCCACCTTCTGGTCGTCGGGCAGGCCGTTGGCGCGCAGCGCCATCTTCCAGAACGGCGGCGCCGGGATGTCGTTCATGAAGCGGCTGGTGATGACCTCGCCGTTCTCGACCTTGGTGACGCAGGGCGTTTCGTCGATCTCGGGCTGGCCGATGCTGGTGGCATGCACATAGGTCTCGTGCGTCAGGTCCATCAGGTTGTCGACCATCAGCCGGTAGTCGCAGGCGATGTGGTACAGGCCGCCGCCATAGGCCCACTCGGGGTCATGGGCCCAGTGGCAGGGCGGGATCAGGGCCTCGTCGGCCTTGTCGGCCTCGCCGGGCCAGACCCAGACGAAGCCGTGGCGCTCGACCGCCGGGAACTTGCGCACCGGCGCGAAGCCGCGCACGCGCTGGCCCGGCATGGCGATGGTCTTGCCATCGCAGCCCATTTCCAGGCCGTGGTAGCCGCAGACCAGCTTGCCTTCGATGACCCGGCCCAGCGACAGCGGTGCGCCGCGGTGCGGGCACCAGTCCTCCAGTGCCGCCACCTCGCCCTGCGGGCCGCGGTAGAAGACGATCTTCTGGTTGCAGATGGTGCGGCCCAGCGGCTTGTCGTCGATTTCCTGCGGCGTGCAGGCCACGTACCAGGCATTCATCGGGATCATCGCGCTCTCCTGTCAATCAGTACGCTGAGTGTGATTCAGTGTACGGAATCAAGTCGATTCAAAATCCAGGGTTTACCCGATATCAAGCGATGCAGGTGCGGTTCTTGCCGCTGCGCTTGGCCTCGTACAGGCCTTCATCGGCACGCTGCAGCGCATCGGCCAGCGGCTCGCCGGGGCGCCAGGCGGTGACACCGGCCGAGAAGGTGACGAACACCTCCTTGCCCTCGTGCATGAACAGGCTGGCGGTCAGCTGGCGCTGCAATCGCGTCAGCGCCTGCTGGGCCTCGTCCACCGGCGTCTCGGGCAGCAGCACGACGAACTCCTCGCCGCCGAAGCGCGCCAGCCGATCGGCCGGCCGCAGCCAGGCCGTGACCCGCGCGGCCAGCGACTTCAGCGCCTCATCGCCGGCGGCATGGCCCAGGCTGTCGTTGAGCTTCTTGAAGTTGTCGATGTCGATCAGGCCCACGGCCAAGCCTGCAGCGGCCGAGGCCGCGGTGGCGTCGGCACCGGACAGCTGCACCTGCATGCGCACCCGCTCGGCCTCGAAGGCCCGCTCCAGGCCGCGCCGGTTGGCCACCTGGGTCAGCGGATCGGTGGACACCTCGTCGGACAGGCGGCGCAGCTCGGACTCCAGCTCGCGCACCTTGGCCTCCAGCGCCGCGGCGCGGGCATGCTCGCCCGCCAGGCGCTGGCGCGCACCATCAACCACCTGGTGCACGGCGCGGCTGTCGCCCAGCAGCTCCTGCACCAGGCCGGCCAGGGCCTGCAGCGAATCGGCCGCGGCAATGCGCTGGGCATACTGGCCCACCTGATCGCTGAAGCGGCCGGTGGCATCGCCCAGGTCGCCCAGCTCCAGCAGCACCTGTTGCACCACCTGCCTGAGCGCATCGCGTGCGGCCAGGCGCTCGGCCTGCAGGCTGCGTTGCTGGGCGCGGGTCTGCTCCATCAGCTCGCGGGCGGCGCGCACGGCCCGCGCACTGTCGGCCTGGACCAGGCGCGCTTGCAGGGCCTGGGCCTGGCCGCGGGCCCAGCTGGCGTCCTCGGCCAGCTCGACCACGCCATCGGCGCAGGTGCGGGCCAGGGCCAGCAGCTCGTCCACCAGCTCGTGGCGCAGGCCCAGCACGCGCTGGATGCGGCCACACAGCTCGGCCACGGCCGCACCCAGCTCGGGCGTGGCCCCGTCGCAGGCGATGGCACTGGCCAGCGCCGCCAGCTCGTCGGCCAGGGCCAGCGCACGCGGCAGCTGCGGCGGCAGACCGGCACGCACGGTGCCGGCCAACTGCTCGACCACCTGCGGCAGGCCGTCCGCGCCGGCCGGCATGGCCGGCATGGCCGGCATGGCCACGGCCGGTGCCGCAGCCGTATCGTCGTCCAGATCGACCTCGGCATCGTCCTGGTCGCGCTCCCAGGCCCCCATCAGCTGGCCCAGCCGCTGCAGCAGACGCGCCGGATCGGCATGGCTGCCATCCAGCACCCGCGCCAGGCTGTCCTTCTTGCGGCCCAGGGTCCAGTGGCGCCCGCCCCGCTCCAGCCCCTGGGCCAGCCGGCCCAGCAACCGGGCCCAGGCCTGACCCTGACCGGCCTGGGCCTGGCTGCTGCGGTCCAGCGCCCGTTGCAGATCGTCCCAGCGGCCACCCACCAGGGCCGTGGCCAGCTCGCCACGCAGCGCCGGATCGTCGCTGACGCGCATGGCCAGGCGCTCGATCAAAGCCTTGGCCCGGGGCGAGGCGGCGGCCTCGGCCGGCGGCGCCTCGCCGGCCTCCTCGGCATAGGCACGGGCATAGTTGGCCGGCGTGGGCTCCAGCTGCTGGGCGGCCAGACGCCGCAGCGCGCCCTTGGCCAGCTGCGCCGCGGCGGCCTCAGCCACGGACCCGGCCGCCGCTGCGCACGGCCTCCAGGCGCAGGCCGCCGCCGTGCTGGATCCAGTCGGCCTTGCCCGGCGTCACGGTGGATTGCAGCCAGGCCTCCAGGTCCGGCCCCGACACCGCGCGGCTGAACAGAAAGCCCTGCATCACGCTGCAGCCCAGGCGCAGCAGCTCATCCATCTGGCGCAGGTTCTCCACGCCCTCGGCGACCACGCGCAGGCCCAGCGAGCGTGCCAGCGCGATGATGGCGTTGACCACCGCCGAGCTCTGCGAGGCAATGCCCAGGTTGCGCACGAACTGGATGTCGATCTTCAGCTCCGAGATCGGCAGCGTTGGCAGCACGCCCAGGTTGGAGTACGCCGTGCCGAAGTCGTCGATGGCGATCTCCACGCCGATCTCGTTGAGGCGGTGCAGCGTGGGCACGATGTCCTCGGTGTTCAGGCTGTTCTCGGTGATCTCGACCTGGATCACGCGGTGCGGCAGGTCCACCGCCATCACCGCCTGATGCAGGTGCTCGACCAGGTCGGTGCGGCTGAAGACGCGGCTGGGCAGGTTGACGGCGATGGCATCGTCGAAGCCGAAGTTGTCGCGCCAGATGCGCGCCTGGCGCGCGGCCTCGCGCAGCGCCCATTCGGACATCGGCACGATCAGGCCGGTTTCTTCGGCCAGCGGGATGAAGTCGCCCGGCGGCACCAGTTTGTCGCCGCGCTGCCAGCGCATCAGCGCCTCCACGCCGACCATGCGCGTGGTGCGCACATCGATCTTGGGCTGGTAGTGCAGCACCAGCTCGTTGCGCTCGATGGCCTTGTGCAGCGCGCTTTCCAGCTCCAGCTTCTCGCGGCCGCGGCCGGCCAGCTGCGGGCTGTAGACCGCCGTGGCATCGCGGCCCGAGTCCTTCACCGAGTACATGGCCACGTCGGCATTGCGCAGCAGGTCGGCCACGCTCTGGCCGTCGCGCGGGTAGATGGCGATGCCCACGCTGGCGGTGACAAAACACTCCTGGCCGCCGACGAAGATGGGCTCGCGCATGGCCTCGAGGATGCGGTCGGCCACGCGCTGCGCATCGGATTCGTCGCCGACCTCGGGCAACAGCGCAATGAACTCGTCGCCACCCAGCCGGCCCACAGCCTCCAGCGTGCGGTGCGAGCGCGCGCCGGCGGTCTCGATGCGGTCCTCGAACACCTGGTCGCTGTGGCGCACGCAGCCGCGCAGGCGGCGCGCCACCTCGACCAGCAGCTCGTCGCCGGCGGCATGGCCCAGCGTGTCGTTGATGACCTTGAAGCGGTCCAGGTCGATCAGCAGCAGGGCCGCGGGGTGGCCGAAGCGGCGCGCCCAGTCGAGTGCCCGCTCGGTGCGCCAGATCAGCTGGCGGCGGTTGGGCAGGCCGGTCAGCGCATCGAAATTGGCCAGGTGGCGGATGCGGTCCTCGGCCACGCGGCGGTCGGTCACGTCCTGCACGATGCCGGTGTAGCCGATGACATGGCCCAGCTCGTTGAACTCGGGCTCGGCCTCCACATGCACGATGCGCCGCAGCAGCGTGTCGCGCATCTCCACCGGCACGTCGATGGCCAGCACCGTGCTCTGGGCGGTGATGTCGCTGAGCACGCGCATCACGCCGCGCCGCTCGGGGTGGGGCACCATGCGCAGCAGGGTGCGCACCGAGACCTGGGTGTCGGCGGCAAAGCCGAACACCCGCGCCGCCTCGGGCGCCAGCTGCAGGCCGCCCATGGCCTGGCCGGCCGGGCCCACGGCCGCCGGCTTCCAGTCGAAGCTGCCCATGCGCGCCAGGTCTTGCGCCCGCGCCAGCTTGGCCTTGCTGCGCTCCAGCTCGAGCCGGGTGCGCGCCGAGCGCAGCAGATAGCGCAGCCGCCCGGCCAGCAGGCTCCACTGCGTGCTCTTGACGAAGAAGTCGGTGGCACCGGCCTGGTAGGCGCGGGTGATCGAGGCCTCGTCCTCCAGGCCGGTGAGCATCAGCACCGGCATGTTTTCCAGGCCCGGCAGGGTGCGCAGGTCGCGGCAGGTGTCGAAGCCGTCCAGGCCCGGCATCATCGCGTCCAGCACCACGATGTCGGGCGTGTGCGTGGCCAGCATGGCCAGGGCCTGCTCGCCGCTGGCGGCCTCGGTGATGTGGAAGCCGCGCTCACGCAACGCCACCGCGGTGAGCATCAGCGTCACCTCGTCGTCGTCGACCAGCAGGACCTCGGGACGCTCGGAGGAGGCGTCGGCGTCGAAGGCGTGCGGCAGGGTCATCAGATGGCGGTGGTCAGCGCGGCGCTTGCAGCAGGGAGAAAACGGCCTCGTCGACCCGCGCCGCCTCGGCATCGAGCCGGCCCAGTACCTCGGGCAGGGAGTCCAGCCGGCCCTCGCGCACACACTGCTCGGCTTCGGCACACAGCGCCGACAGCCGCAGCGCACCCACGCTGGCCGATGAGGATTTTAGGGTGTGCACGGCCAGCTTCACGGTGGCCGCATCACCCGTCGAATGGGCCTGCAGCGCCTGCTGGCGCAAGCGCGCCAGCGAGGCCCGGTAGGTGTTCAGCACGCGCTGCACCAGCTGGTTGGCACCGGTCGGATCGAGCTGGGACAGCAGGCCCAGCGTGTGCGGGTCCAGCGCCACGGGCAGGCCGTCGGCCGCCTGGGCGGCGGCCGCTTGCTGGGGGGCGTCTAGAGTGGCGGTCATGGTGGCTGGGGCATCCGGTGGCACGAAACGCAAAACGGCCCGGCCCTGTGCTCACCCTCTGCGACCCGACACTAGCACGAATGCGGCGGCTGCGGACAGGAGCACCCGGCCCGGGTGCTTGACGCCATTTCGGCCGCGCAGGCTGCGGCTGTAGGCCGCGCGCTGCCGAATCGGGCCGGCCGGGCCCGGCCGACCGGCAGATCGTGCGCCGGCGTGTGCAGTTTGGCCGCTACATACAATCCGCCGCATGTCCCGCGACCGTCCCGCCGGCAGTCTGTCCCTGACCGCGGCGTCCCGCGACGCCGCGCTGCGCCCGCGCTGGCTGCTGCCGCTGGGCCTGCTGCTGGCCGCCGTGCTGGCGGCCTGGCTGGTGGCGGCCCAGGTGCTGCCCGGGCCGCTGGGCCTGCTGGCCCTGCTGCTGATCGCCGCCGGGGCCGCCACCAGCGGCGCCTACTGGGCGCGGCAGCGCCAGCTGGAGCGGCTGCGCGAATCGCGCCAGCAAGGCCAGCTGCTGATGCAGCTGGTCGGCAGCGCCGGGCTGTGGCAGTGGCAGACCGACCATGAGCACCGCCTGGTGCGGCTGCAGCCGCCGCAGGGCGCGCCGGCCTCGTCCTGGGCCGCCGGTGCCTTCAGCGGTGCGCCGCTGTGGCAGCGCTTCGACGACGCGGGCCACACGCTGCAGGCCCGACTGCAGAGCCAGGGCCCGCTGCCGGACCTGGTGGTCGAGCAGGCCCCGCAGCGCGAGGGCGCACCGGCGCGGCGCTTCCGCCTGCGCGGCCTGCCGCGCCACGATCTGCGCGGCCGCTTCTGCGGCCACCTGGGCGTGGCCGAGCCACTGGAGCCGGAGCCGGAGCCGGAGCCGGAGCCGGCGGCCGCCGAGGCCAGGCCCGAAGCCGGCGCAGCCAGCGCGCCGGCCCCCGCCGACCCCGGCCACGAGCTGGCGCTGCAGGCCCTGGCGGCCGAGCATGCGGCCTTCAGCTATTCGATCTCGCACGACCTGCGCGCGCCGATCCGCGTCGTCGAGGGCTTTGGCCGCATCCTGAAGGAGGACTACGGCGCGCAGCTGGACCGCATCGGCAACGACCACCTGGACCGGGTGATGAGCGCGGCGGCGCGCATGAACCACATGATCGATGCGCTGCTGGCGCTGTCCAAGCTGTCGACGCAGCCGCTGGCGCGCCAGCCGGTGAACCTGTCGCAGCTGGCAGGCTGGGTGGTCGACGAGCTGCGGCGCCACCAGCCCGAGCGCCAGGTGTCGGTGCTCATCGCCGCGGGCCTGACCACCGTGGGCGACCCGACGCTGCTGCGCCTGGCACTGGAGAACCTGCTGGGCAATGCCTGGAAATACAGCGCCAAGAACCCGGCGGCCGAGATCGTGTTCGAGCGCGCCGAGCAGGCCGGACGGCCGGTGTTCGTGGTGCGCGACAACGGCGCCGGCTTCGACATGCGCTTTGCCGACCGGCTGTTCGGCGTGTTCCAGCGCCTGCACAGCGCCAGCGACTTTGCCGGCCATGGCGTGGGCCTGGCCTCGGTGCGGCGCATCATCCGCCGCCACGGCGGCGAGATCTGGGCCGAGAGCGAAGTCGGCCAGGGCGCGCGCTTCTACTTCACGCTCAAGGACTGAGGAAGTCGGCCAGCGCCTGCGCCAGCGCCTCGGGCTGGTCGTGGTGCAGCATGTGGCCGGCATCCTCCAGCAGCACGCGGCGCACATCGGCCACCTGGGCCAGACGGGTCTCGAACTCGGCCAGCGAATAGCGGCCCTGCCAATGGTCCTCGGGCCGGCTGGCCGCGCCCTGCACCCACAGCAGCGGCGCGCGGATGGCGCGCCAGAAGGCCAGCGCCTCGGCGGCACGGTAGGGCACCGGGTTGACGCGGCGATGGGCGGCATCGGCCTGCAGCGCCCAGCGGCCATCGGCCTGCTCGGCCGCCCAGTGGCCGGCCAGCCAGGCGGCACGCTCGGGCGCCAGGCGCGGGTTGTTGCGCTGCAGGCGCTGCGCCACCTCGTCGCGGCTGGCATAGGGGCGCAGGGTCTGCGGCGTCTTCAACTCGTCCAGCCACTGCGCCAGCCGCGCTGGCGCCTTGTCGGCCGGCAGGTCGGGCAGGCCGAAACCTTCGAGGTTGACCAGGCGGCGGATGCGCTGCGGCCGCACGCCGGCATAGGTCATGACCACGTTGCCGCCCATGCTGTGGCCCAGCAGGTCCACCGGCGCCTCGGGCGACAGCGCATCGAGCAGCGCATCCAGATCGCCGCAATAGTCCTGGAACCAGTAGGCATCGGTGCCGGCCGGGGCCTGGCTGCCGCCGAAGCCGCGCCAGTCGGCGGCGACGATGCAGCGCCCGGCCAGCGGCGTGGACTGCAGCGCATCGACGACAAACTGGAACGAGGCCGCCACGTCCATCCAGCCATGCATCATCACCAGCAGCGGCTCGCCGGGCCGGGGCTGGCCCCATTGCAGCAGCTGGTAGGACAGGCCGCGGATGGGAAGCTGGCGGGCGATGAAGTCGAGGCGGGGCACATAAGGCATGGCCGCACTGTAAGAGCCGCGCGCGTCGCCCTCTGTTGCTGCGGCGACAGGCGGGCCGGCCCCCGGGGTCGATGCACAGCCGATGCCAGAATGGGCCGCATGAGCCCACCTTCCCCCGCCTTTGCACTGCGCGCCGCCGAGCCGCGCGACGTGCCGGCCATCGTCGGCCTGATCCGCGAACTGGCCCAGTTCGAGCACCTGGAACATCTGGTGCAGGCCACGCCAGAGAGCCTGCATCCGCACCTGTTCGGCGAGCGGCCGGTGGTCGAGTGCCGGGTGGCCGAAGTGCCGGGCGTGGACGGAGGGCCCGATCAGGTGGTGGGCTTCGCGCTGTTCTTCGTCAACTTCTCGACCTTCCTGGCCAAGCCCGGCCTGTACCTGGAAGACCTGTATGTGCAGCCGGCGCACCGCGGCAGCGGCATCGGCCGCGCCCTGCTCAGCCACCTGGGCGCGCTGGCGGTGCAGCGCGGCTACGGCCGCTTCGAATGGAGCGTGCTGGACTGGAACGTCAACGCCATCCACTTCTACGAGAAGATGGGCGCGACGGTGATGCCCGAGTGGCGCATCTGCCGCGTTGCCGGCGCGGCGCTGCAGCGCTTCGCGCCGGACGCCTAGGTCAGCGCCAGCAGCAGCAGCTTCTCGGGCGGCATGTCGGCGGCCAGCATGTGGCCGCCGATCACCGCCTGGATGGTGCTGCCGGGCTGGGCCGTGTCGCGGCGCTGCGGCTGGCGCAGCGCCTGGCCGCTGGGCAGGGTCATCACCGCCACCAGCGGCGTGGTGACGGTGGCGCCGCGGCGCACCACCATGCCGCATTCACCCGACACCAGGCGCACAAAGCAGCCCGGCGGATAGACGCCGAACTCCTTGACCAGGGCCGCGGTCATCGGATGGCCGGGGTCCTGCATGAACATCTGGCGGCCGGCCTGGTCGGCGGCAATCGCCGCGCGCGAAGCCCGCGGGCTGAGCTTGGCGGTGTAGACATCGGCGCGGCGCACCAGGTCGGCGATGGGACTGATCTCCTTCAACCGGCCCGGGTAGCCCGAGCCGTCGGGCGCCTCGTGGTGCTCGGCCACGGCGCGCAGCCAGTCTTCGTCGGTGACGCCGGTCATCTCCAGCATCAGGCGGCTGAAGTCGGGATGGGCGCGCACCGCATCGCGCTGGGCCTCGCTCATCGGCTCGGTCTGCTGGGCCAGTTCACCCTGCAGCTCGAACATCGACACATTCATCGTCAGCGCCACCTTGAAGGCGCGCACCGCCTCGTCGCGGCTCCAGCCCAGGCGCTGGGCCACCAGCAGCGAGGTGATGGCCGCATGCGTGGCATGCTGGATGCCGTACTGCACGAAGGCATTGCCCTCCTGGCGCAGCACCTGGAAGATGGCCAGGTCCTTGTCGCGCTCGACCAGGGCCAGCACCGCCGGCGTGGCCTGGTCCAGGGCCTCGACAAAACCGTCGCAGGCCGCATGGTGCAGGGTGCTCTCGATCTGCTGCAGGCTGCGGTCCCACAGGCCGGGCAGCTCGGCCGCGGCAGCCTTCTGCACCGCCTCGGTGGGGTCCTTGAGTTCGGCGATGTCGACCAGGGCACCGCGGGCCAGCAGCGATTCGAGCTGCCCCAGGCCCTCGATCCAGCGGCCCCGCGCCAGCAGCAGCGTGCGGTCGGCGTCGTAGACGCCAAACGGCAGCGGTGCATCCAGCGCGACGCGGGCGCGCACCACGGACAACGGGGAAAACTGCGTGGACTGCTGCATGAACTACTCGCCGAGTCTGATGTGATAAATCCGTGCAGCCGGCGGGCTGCTGGCGGGTTATCGGGTGGTCCAAGGCGGACTTGAGGGGAAACCTCCATCAACCCCGCCCTTCAGCGCCGGGTTTCGACGAAGCCGGACCCGGGCCGGAAGCCCTTAACCTCCGGCCATGCCCGCTGCACGCCCCCCCGCCAACGACCGCCATGCCCTGCTGCATGCAGACTTCCGCTGGCAGGTGCCGGCGCAGTTCAACATCGGTGAGGCCTGCTGCGGCCGCTGGGCGCGCGACACACCGCAGGCCATCGCCATCCGCTGGCGCCACGAGGACGGCCGCCGCGCCGACTGGAGCTTCGCGCAGCTGCAGCAGGCGGCCGAGCGCCTGGCCGGCGCACTGCGCCAGCGTGGCGTGCGGCGCGGCGACCGCGTGGCCATCGTCATGCCGCAGCGGCCCGAGACGGCCATCGCCCACTTTGCCGTGCACCGCCTGGGCGCGGTGGCCATGCCGTTGTCGATGCTGTTCGGCCCCGAGGCGCTGGAATACCGGCTGCAGCACAGCGAGGCGGTGCTGGCCATCGTCGACGAAAGTGCCATCGCCAACCTGCGCGCGGCACGCACCGCCTGCCCCGGCCTGGGCTGCGTGATCGCGGTCGGCGAGGCCGCCGGCCAGGGCGATGTGGACTGGGACCGGGCGCTGGGCCAGGCCGCCGCCGACGCCCACGATCCGGTGCTCACCGGCGCCGACGATCCCGCCGTGCTGATCTACACCAGCGGCACCACCGGCCCGCCCAAGGGCGCGCTGATCCCGCACCGCGCGCTGATCGGCAACCTGAGCGGCTTTGTCTGCAGCCAGAACTTCTATCCGCAAGACGACGCCGTGTTCTGGAGCCCGGCCGACTGGGCCTGGACCGGTGGCCTGATGGATGCGCTGCTGCCCACGCTGTATTTCGGCCGGCCCATCGTGGCCTGGCAGGGCCGCTTCGATGCCGAGCGCGCACTGCAGCTGATGGCCGACGAGGGCGTGACGCACAGCTTTCTGTTCCCCACCGCGCTGAAGGCGATGATGAAGGCGGTGCCGGCGCCGCTAGCGCGATTCGAGCTGCGGCTGCGCGCCATCATGAGCGCCGGCGAGGCGGTGGGCGATGCGGTGTTCGACTGGTGCCGCGAGGCGCTGGGCGTGACCGTCAACGAGATGTTCGGCCAGACCGAGATCAACTACATCGTCGGCAACTGCACGCGCAGCCTGGATGCGCGGGGCCGCCCCGCACCCGGCTGGCCGGCCCGCCCCGGCAGCATGGGCCGGGCCTATCCGGGCCACCGCGTGGCGGTGATCGCCGACGACGGCCGCGAATGCCCGCGCGGCACGCCGGGCGACGTGGCCGTGCACCGCCGCGACGTGCATGGCGACCCCGATCCGGTGTTCTTCCTCGGCTACTGGAAGAACCCCGAGGCCACACGCGCCAAGTTCACCGGTGATCCCGACGACAGCTGGTGCCGCACCGGCGACACCGCCGTCATGGACGAGCAAGGCTACCTCTGGTACCAAGGCCGCAGCGACGACGTGTTCAAGGCCGCTGGCTACCGCATCGGCCCCAGCGAGGTCGAGAACTGCCTGGTCAAGCATCCGGCGGTGGCCAATGCCGCGGTGGTGCCCAAGCCCGACGCGGCGCGCGGCGCCGTGGTCAAGGCCTATGTGGTGCTGGCGCCGGGCGTGCACGGCAACGCCGCCCTGGTGGCCGAGCTGCAGCAGCATGTGAAGGGCCGGCTGGCGCCTTATGAGTACCCGAAGGAGATCGAGTTCATCGCCGTGCTGCCGATGACCACCACCGGCAAGGTGCAGCGGCGGGTGCTGCGGCTGCAGGAGGAAGAGCGGGCGCGGGTCGCTGGTGCAAGCGACGCTCAGTCCTGCACCAGCCAGTAGCCTTCGGCCAGGACCAGCGTGTAGTCCGCATACGGCCCCTCGCGCTGCAGGCACTGCGGCAGCTGGCTGGCCGGCTTGAGATAGGCCTGGGCGCAGAAGGCCTGGCCGTCACCATCGGCCGGCTCCAACTCGATGGCCACGCGCACATAGCCGCTGGGCTGTCCCACCTCCTCCAGCCGGTCTAGCGCTGGCAGTTCGGCGGCCGTCACCTCGTAGACCTGGCCGGTGACCTGCAGGCCCTGGCCCGGCTGGTCCATCAGCCAGGGCGCGCGGTCCTCGTTGGGCAGGCGCACCACCCACATCGGATGGGCCAGCCGGGTGCGGAACTCGCCCGGCAGCCGCCGTCCGCGGTTGTGGTGGTGGTTGGGAAAGCCCTGCTTCAGCGTGCCGTAGACAAATAGGCGCACGGTGGCGGCCGGATCGGCGGGCGGGTTCATGGCGGGCGAGCTGTCACCAGCGGCGGCTGATGAGCCTTGGCACTGACGCACTGCAAGTCGCCGAAGGCGAACAGAGATGAGGCGTCGGTCGGGCACACAGTCATCGCCATCCGCCCGAGATCGATCAGTCCGGCGCCTGCTGCTTTTGCCTCTCGCGTCGGAACTCGGCAAGCAAGTCGCGAAGATGCCAAAGCAAGACCAGGACACCCAGGTTCAGGGTCAGCGAAACCAGCACGATCCATCGAATGGCCGAGGTCAAGCAGAGACGGCCATCGGGCATCTCGACGGAGAACTCCACACCGGACACTCTGATCAGCAGCCAATCCCAGGGAAGCCCGGCGATGAGCGGCACCACCATGATCATGGTGCTCGGACCGCAGATGTCGTCGAGGAAAAGCAGCAGGGCCGGCGGCGATATCAGCCCGATCGACAGAGCCATCCAGGCTCTCAAGAACTTGCGCAAGCTTGTCATGGCCGATCCGCCGCGGTGACGCCTCAGCGCCCCGCCGGCACCAGCTCCAGCACCTGCACCGGCGATCCGGCCGGCGCAAACAGCGGCACATAGCCCACGTCGCGCCAGATGGCCGAGAAGCTGCGGTACAGCGGACTCCAGGGAATGCCGCTCTGGCCGGTGCTGTGGATGATGCGCGAGCGGCTGCGGTCGGCCAGGTCGTACAGCGCACGCAGCGACGGGCCGTGCTCGTCCAGGTAGTGCTCGCCGGTGGCGCTGTCGGCCTTCAGGCTGACGCGGCTGACGTTGACGGTGTAGGTGTCGCCGCCCACCGGCTCGCGCACCTCGAACCAGCGCGCCAGCTGCTTGATGCGCGAAAACGGCCGGTGCTCGGAGCGCGCCTGATGGGCCTTGCCCCATTGCCAGGCCGCCGGATCGGGGCCTTGCAGGGCCTTCAGCTCGTCCAGCGCCGCGGTCAGGGCCTCGCCCACCTGCTGCTCGCAGTTCTCGACCACCGGCGTGGTCTTGTCGTCGCACCACCAGCTGTCGTCGCGGGCCAGCACGCCTTCCAGCGCATCGAAGTAACCACGCTGGCCCAGCATGCGCTCGTAGAGGGCTTCGCCGACCTCGTCCTCGATCACACGCTTGCCGAGCTGGCGGTTCCAGGCCCAGAAGATCAGCGGCGCGGCCTTGTCGGCGGCCATCGTGCCGTCGAAGCCCTGCAGCTGGGCCAGGGCCGCGGCGGCCAGCGGATGCTCGCTGCGCGCCGCCAGCAGCCGTGGCAGCAGGCGTTCAACGGCCAGCGACTTGATGTCGGCCTGCATCGCCGCCAGGTCGTCCAGGCTGTGCGTGGGCCGGGCCTCGATCAGCTGCTCGATGCGCTGGTGGCGGTAGGGCGCGGCCCACTGGTGGCTGATGTGGTGCGGATAGCCCGGCGGCGTGATCTTCTGGTTGGCATTGGCGACGAAGCCACGCGCCGGGTTGCGCACCTGGGGCAGCTCGTCCACCGGCAGGTAGCCGTCCCAGTCGTAGCGGGCGTCCCAGCCGGGTGCGGGCGCCAGGCCCTGCAGGTCGTTGTCGGCGCGCCGCTTGGGCACGCGGCCCGGCGAGACCAGGGCGATGGCACCGGCCGCGTCGGCCACGGCCATGTTCTGCATCGGCGCGACCCAGGTGCGCGAGGCCTGGATGAACTGCTCCACCGTGGCCGCGCCGGCCATCTTCAGCGCCGTGCCGACGATGTCGGCATCGGCATCCAGGCCGGTCCAGCGCAGCGCCAGCACATGGGTGGGCGCCGAGCGTGGGCCCAGCGCCTCCTCGGTGGCGCCGGTGGCGGCGCCGGCATCCGAGATCACCGGCCCGTGGCGGGTGGCGCGCACGCTGAGCTGCACCGCCGGCTTGCCCTTGACCTTGATCGTTTCCTGCCGGGTCTCGAACGGCGCCCAGCCTTCGGGCGTGCGGTACTGGCTGGGGTCGGCCGGGTTGATCTGCTCCAGATAGCTGTCCTGCACATCGGGGCCGGTGTTGGTCAGGCCCCAGGCCAGGCTGGCGTTCTGGCCCATCACCAGGCTGGGCAGGCCGGGCATGCTGGCGCCGGCGATGTCCAGGCCCGGGGCCTTGAGCCGCGCGAAGTACCACAGCGCCGGCGTGCTCAGCTTCAGGTGCGGGTCGTTGGCCAGCAGCGGCTTGGCGGTGGCGCTGCGGCTGCCGGCCAGCACCCAGCTGTTGGAGCCCAGGCCCTCGATCTCGGCCGTGGGCGCGGCGGCCAGCAGGCGCTGCAGCAGGCCCTCGTCCAGCGCCCCGCCGCCGCCGGCGCCATTGGCCGCCTGGCGCGCATCCAGGCGCAGGCTGCGGTACAGCGCCGCATAGTCCTGGGTCTGCGGCACCGGGTCGCCGGCATAGGGTGGCATCAGCTCGTCGATGCGCGGCTTGGGCAGCTTCATCGCCAGGCGCAGGCGCAGCACCTCGGCCTGCCAGTTGGCGCCCAGGTCCACCGCCATCATGATGGCCCAGCCCAGGCTGTCCTCGGGCGTCCAGGGCTCGGGCTGGATGCCGAGGATGACAAATTCGGGCGGCCGCGCCGGCAGCTGCGCCAGATAGGCATTGACGCCGGCGGCATAGGCGCCGAGCGCCTCGCGCGCGGCCGGGCCGACGCGGGCCCATTGCGCGGCGGCGGCGCGGCGTACGCCCAGGATGCGCAGGAAGCGATCGGTATCGAGCGCCGCCTCGCCAAAGGTCTCGGCCAGGCGGCCGGCGGCGATGCGGCGGTGCATCTCCATCTGCCACAGCCGGTCCTGCGCATGGGCCACGCCCAGGCCGAACATGGCGTCGTGCACGCTGCCGGCCTGGATGGTCGGGATGCCATGGCCGTCGCGCTCGATGCGGATCTCAGCCCGGGCGCCGGCCAGGGCCAGCCGGCCCTCGGTCTGCGGCAGCACGCGGCGGCTGTAGATCCAGCCCGCGGCCAGCGCCCCCACCAGCAACAGCAGCAGCGCTGCCAGCACACGGCGTCCCCAGCTTCCCGGCATCGTGGTACTCCTCCAAGCCCGGCCGGGGTTCCGGCTGCGGCTCACTTTGCGGCGGCGGCAAGCGTAACAGCGTGTAGACGGCCATCGCCCCGCCAACGGCGGCGCAGCGTGGCGAACTGGCCGTTCTGCCGGCGCTGTTTGCCTCAATGCAGGGCGGTCGGCTGCGAACAATCGCCCTCAGCCTACAGACATGCCAGTCTGTTGCCGAAGTACACGCCATGTTGCAGTCGCCCACTCCCCTGCCCCGCTGGATGTCCCGCCTCGTCGCCCGCCGCCAAGCGCCACCCAGCAGCCTGATGCACAGCCGCATCGAGGTCTGCCCGCCCGAGCTGTGGCCCTCGTCGCTGAGCTGGCGCGGCCGGCTGCAGCGCTGGCTGAATGCCCATCCGGGCTGGCTGGGCAGCACCCAGCGTCCCACCGACCGGCTGACCCAGGCCCGCGACGAGTTCCAGGACGCCCTCGGCGACCTGAACAGCGCCGGCGCCTGGGACCTGTGCGAGCGCGTGGCCCGTGCCCGCTCGCTGCGCGAGCTGTGGCATCTGCGCCTGCCACTGTATGGCGAGGTGGCGACGCTGCGCAGCGAGTCCGAGGCCGGCCGCCGGCTGCAGCGCCTGAACCGCCATTTCCCGGTGCGCGCCCCGCGCATCGGCCACCCCACGCTGAACGGATGAGCCACGCCATGTTGCCGGCCTGCAGTACCTGGGCTGAGCTGCCCTCGGCATCCTTCCAGCCCCTGCCGCCGGCGCTGCCGCGCCATGGCGAATTCGGCCTGCCGCAGGACCGCCATGCGCGCATCGCCGCCCGGCGCAGCTTTGTCGCGCTGAAGCAGCGCTTCATGAACGCCGTGGCCCTGCTCGACGAACACGACCGCGCCAGCCGCGCCACCTGGCTGCGCTGGCAGGTGCGCCAGACCCAGGAGGTGCTGGACCTGTGGCTGCTGCGCGGCGCGGTGTTCGAGGCCCTGTCACGCGAAGGCCGCACCGCCGAGCGCGTGCGCGGCGAGCTGCACGAGGCGCTGGACAGCGTCTTCCCCGACCACGGCGAGCTGCTGCCCTACGGCGTCAGGGCCTAGCCTGGGGCACCCGGCGCCGCGGGTACGCGGCGCCACCCGCCGGGCGGGTCGCCCGACCGGCTTGGGGCGGCCCGGCGCTCGGTCGGGCCGCGCTTGATCGGACCGCAGGCTTCAGCGCCCGGCCAGGAAATCCGCCTTGCCCAGGGCCACGCCGGCGTGGCGCAGCAGCGCATAGGCCATGCTGCAGTGGAAGAAGAAATTGGGCAGCGCCCAGTGCTGCAGATAGCCCAGGCCGTCGAACTGCAGCGGCTCGCGGTTGCGCAGCGGAATGCTGATGGCCCGCCCCTCGCTGCCGACGATCTGCTCGGCCGGCACCGAAGCCAGGTAGTCCAGCGTGCGGCGAACGCGCTCGCGCAGCTCGGCCAGGCTGGTCTCGTTGTCCTCGAACACCGGCGGGGTGCTGCCGGACAGGCGCGCCGCGCAGCCCTTGGCGGTGTCGCTGGCGATGCGGATCTGGCTCACAAAGGGCAGCATGTCCGGCGCCAGGCGCAGCTGCAGGTAGTTGGCGGTGTCGAAGCCGCGCGCCTGGGCATGGGCCTCGGCCTTGTCCAGCCAGCCCAGCAGGGCGGTCAGCTGGCGCTGCAGCACGGGCAGGCTGGCGCTGTGCAGGGTGATCGGGGTGTCGCTCATCGGTGTCTCCTCGGGCTGGGATGATCTGCGGCCGGCATGCTAGCGGCGGACAGCAGGGTCATGCGCCGAGCGGGCACAATCCCCGGCTCACGCCATGAACATCATCATCCTCGACGACTACCAGGATGCGGTGCGCAAGCTGCAATGCGCGTCGCTGCTGGAGCCCTTCAACGCCAAGGTCTTCACCAACACCGTCAAGGGCATCGGCCAGCTGTCGGTGCGGCTGCGCGACGCCGAGGTGCTGGTGCTGATCCGCGAACGCACGGCCTTTCCGCGCGCCCTGCTGGAAAAACTGCCCCGGCTGCGCCTGATCGCCCAGACCGGGCGCATCGGCAGCCACATCGACGTCGAGACCTGCACCCGGCTGGGCATTGCCGTGGCCGAGGGCGTGGGCTCGCCGGTGGCGCCGGCCGAGCTGACCTGGTCGCTGATCATGGCCGCGATGCGCCGGCTGCCGCAGTACATCGGCAACCTCAAGCACGGCGCCTGGCAGCAAAGCGGCATGAAGTCGGCATCGATGCCGCCCAACTTCGGCATCGGCATGGTGCTGCGTGGCAAGACCCTGGGCGTGTGGGGCTATGGCAAGGTCGGCAGCCTGGTCTGCGGCTACGGCCGCGCCTTCGGCATGCGCGTGGTGGTCTGGGGCAGCGCCGAGTCGCGCGCCCGGGCCGAGGCCGACGGCTACGAGACCGCACCCAGCTGCGAAGCGCTGTTCGAGGATTCGGATGTGCTCAGCGTCAGCCTGCGCCTGTCCGAGGGCAGCCGCGGCATCGTGCGGCTGGAGCTGCTGTCGCGCATGAAGCCCTCGGCGCTGTTCGTCAACACCTCGCGCGCCGAGCTGGTGGAAGAAAACGCCCTGGTCTCGGCACTCAACAAGGGCCGGCCGGGCCTGGCCGCGGTGGATGTGTTCGAGAGCGAGCCCATCCTGCAGGGCCATCCGCTGCTGCGCCTGGAAAACGCCATCTGCACGCCTCACATCGGCTATGTCGAGCAGGACAGCTACGAGATGTACTTCGGCGCGGCGTTCCAGAACATCGTCAACTTCATCCGCAATCAGCCGACGAACATCGTCAACCCCGAGGCGCTGAAGGTGATCCGTTGAACGCCGCGGCGGCGGCCCCGGCCGACGCTGCTGCCGCGCTGGCCCGCGCCCGCTGGGCCCTGCTGTTCGGCAACTTCGCCATCGGCTGCGGCGTGATGGTCACGGCCGGCACGCTCAACGACCTGGCGCGCAGCCTGCAGGTCAGCGTGCCGGTGGCCGGCCAGCTGATCAGCGTGGCCGCGGTGGTCATCGCGCTGGGCGCGCCGCTGGCCGCGGCGGTGGTGGCCGGCTTCGACCGGCGCCGGCTGCTGGCCTGGTCCCTGGTCTGGTATGCGCTGGGCCATGCCCTGTGCGCGCTGATGCCGGGTTATGCGGCGCTGATGCCAGTGCGCGCCATCGCGGTGCTGGCGGCGGCGGTGTTTTCGCCGCAGGCGGCGGCGGCGATCGCGGTGATGGCCCCGCCGGAGCAGCGCGGCCGCGCCATCACCTTCGTGTTCCTGGGCTGGAGCCTGGCCTCGGTGGCCGGCATGCCGCTGGCGGCCTGGATCGGCGAGACCCTGGGCTGGCGCGCGGCCTTTGCCGGCGTGGCCGCGCTGGCCGCGGCCGGCGCCTGGGCCGTGTGGCGGGCCATGCCCGACGGCGTGCGGCCGCCGGCCATGTCGCGCGCCGGCTGGGCCCAGGTGGCCACCCATCCGGCCCTGCTGGCGATGGTGGCGGTGACGCTGTTCTCGGCCTCGGGCCAGTTCACCTTGTTCGCCTACCTGGCGCCCTACTACCGCCAGGTGCTGGAGGCCGGCGCGGCCCAGGTCAGCGGCCTGTTCTTCGCCTTCGGCGCGCTGGGCGTGGCCGGCAATGTGTGGCTGTCGCGGCGCATCGACCGCCTGGGCGCGCCACGCCTGGTGCTGGCCACGCTGGCGCTGATGGCCACCAGCCTGCTGCTGTGGCCGCTGGGCACCGGCCTGGCCAGCATGCTGCTGGTGATCGCGCCCTGGGGCCTGGCCTGCTTTGCCTCCAACTCGGCCCAGCAGGTGCGGCTGTCACTGGCGGCGCCGGCGCTGGCGCCGGCCCTGGTGGCGCTGAACACCTCGGCCATGTACAGCGGCCAGGCGCTGGGCGCCATCGGTGGTGGCGCGCTGCTGGCCGGCGGTGGCTTCGGCCAGCTGCACTGGGTGGGCCTGGCCTGGCTGCTGGCGGCCATGGGCCTGAGCCTGTGGGCCGGCGCGGCGCTGGCGCGGCGGCCGGTGGCGCAGCATGGCTGAGCCACGCCCCACCTCCTGCACCCAGCTGTTCTGGGCCTTCACGCGGCTGGCGCTGCAGGGCTTTGGCGGCGTGCTGCCCATCGCCCACCACGAGCTGGTGGAACGCCGGCGCTGGCTCCAGGCCGAGGACTTCGTGGCCCAGCTGGCGCTGGCCCAGGTGCTGCCGGGGCCGAACATCGTCAACCTGGCGCTGATGCTGGGCGACCGCTGGTTCGGCCTGCGCGGCGCGCTGGCCGCCAGCGCCGGCCTGCTGGCGCTGCCACTGGCCATCGTGCTGCTGCTGGCGGCGCTGTACCAGCAGTGGCGCGAGCTGCCCGAGGTGGCCGCGGCGCTGCGTGGCATGGGCGCGGTGGCCGCCGGCCTGATCATCGCCACCGGCTTGAAGCTGGCGCGCACGCTGCGCTCCAGCCCGCTGGGCCGGCCGCTGGCCTGGAGCCTGGCCCTGGCCACGCTGGCCGGCGTGGGCGGCCTGCGCTGGCCCATGCTGTGGGTGGTGCTGGGCCTGGGTGCACCGGCGATGGCCGCGGTTGCGCTGCGGCTGCACCGGGCCGACCAGGTCGACAAGGGGCGCCGATGAGCGGTTTCTGGGCCCAGTGGCTGGACCTGCACGGCCATGGCCTGGCCGACCTGCTGGCGCTGACCGGGCACTTTGCGCTGCTGTCGCTGCTGGCCGTGGGCGGCGCCATCACCACCGCGCCGGACATGCAGCGCTGGCTGGTGGCCGAGCGCGGCTGGCTGGGCGCCAGCGACTTTGGCGCCGCAGTGGCCATCGCCCAGGCCGCGCCCGGCCCCAACATCCTGTTCGTGGCCCTGGTCGGCTTCTACACCGCCGGCCTGGCCGGCGCCGCGGCGACGATGGGCGGCATGCTGCTGCCGTCCAGCGCGCTGGCCCTGGTGATGGGGCGCTACGGCCGGCGCCAGGCGCAGTCGCTGGCCATGCGCGCCTTCACCACCGGCATGACGCCGGTGACGCTGGGCCTGCTGCTGGCCACCGGCGTGGTGCTGGTGCTGCCCGAGGGCCTGGGCGCGCTGCAGCAGCCGGGCCTGCTGGCCCAGCGCTGGCCGCAGCTGGCCCTGGCCGCCGCCACCGTGCTGCTGATGCTGCGTGGCAAGCTCAACCCGCTGTGGCCGATTGCCGCCGGCGCCCTGGCGGGCCTGGCCGGCTGGGCCTGAACGCCGCTCGCACGCCTGCACCATGCTCGACGCCATCCACGACTGGCCGCTGTTCATCGCCGCCGGCCTGCTGCTGAACCTGACGCCCGGTGCCGACATGGCGCTGATCGCCAGCCGCGCCGCGGCCCAGGGCTGGCGCATCGGCGCCGCCGCGGCGCTGGGCGTGGGCGCCGGCTGCTCGGTGCATGTGGCCGCGGCCGCCGCCGGCCTGGGCGCGCTGCTGGCCGGCTCGCCGCTGGCCTTCACGCTGCTGCGCTGGGTGGGTGCGGCCTATCTGGTGTGGCTGGGCCTGGGCCTGCTGCGCAGCCGGCCGGCCGCCGCCGTGGACGGCGATGGCACCGCCGGGCAGCCGACGCCCTCGCCCCAGCCCTGGCGGCGCGTGTTCTGGCAGGGCTTTCTGACCAATGCGCTGAACCCCAAGGTGGCGCTGTTCTTCCTGGCCTTCGTGCCGCAGTTCATCCACCCGGTGGTGGCCGGCCAGGCGCTGCCGCCGCTGCAGTCGGCCCTGGCCTTTGTGCTGCTGGGCGCGGTGTTCACCGTCAATGGCACCCTGGTCAACCTGGGCCTGGCCGGGCTGGCGGCGGCGCTGTCGCGCGGCCTGGGCCGGCATGCGGCGGCGCGCCGCGCCGGGCTGTGGCTGAACCGCGGCGTGGGCGCGCTGTTCGTCGCGCTGGGTCTGAAGCTGGGGCTGGACGGCGCCCGCTGAGCTGCAATTACGGCTGCGGCTGCGGCATGGCCCGCAGCACAAACAGCCGCTCGCTGGCCGCCAGCCGATGCGCGGCGGCCTCGTCAGCCGTGGCGGCGGCAAAGCCCAGCGCCTGCAGCAGGCGCACCGAGGCCAGGTTATCGGCCTCCACGGTGGCCAGCCAGCGGGTGCAGCCCCAGTGCTGGCGCAGGTGCTCGATCATCACCGCGGTGGCGGCACGGGCCAGGCCACGGCCGCGCCAGGCCGCCGACAGCTGGTAGGCCACCCAGGCCCAGCTGCCGCTGCCTTCGGGCAGCACCGTGGCCTGCACCAGGCCGATGCAGGCTTGTTCGCCGTCCAGCGGACGCAGCGCCCAGTTCAGCCAGGCCTGGCTGGCATCGGGCGGCATGCGCGCCTGCAGCAGGGCATAGCGCTCGCGCAGCGCCTGCAGCGAGGCCGGCGGCGGCTGGTCGATCCAGCGGAACATGCCGGGCTCGCGCAGCACCGCATACAACTCGTCGGCATGGCTGGCCAGCAGCGGCTCCAGCCGCAGGCCGGGCGCGGCCAGGGCCTGCATGGGATCGGCCGGGTTCACCGCGCCGGGGGCTCGAAGCACTGCACCAGGCCCTGCCAGGGGCCGTCGACCAGACGCTGCTCGCGGTGCGGCGGCCAGCCCTGCGCGGCGCAGTGCCCGGCGATGACCGTGCGCCAGAAAGCCTGGGCCGCGGCATTGGCCGGCATCTGGCCCACCTGCCAATGGCCTGGCAGGGCCTGGAACACGGCCCGCGCCAGCGCCCGGCCGATGCCGCTGCGGCGCAGGCGGGCACGCACCCAGAACTGGTCCATCCAGCGCCCGTCGGCGCGGCGCGGGCCGATGCGCAGTGCCGGACTGACCAGCGCAAAACCGGCCCAGCCGCCGTGCAGCGTGGCGACGAAGGCATGGCGGCCCTGGGCCGCGGCATCGGCCTCGAACCAGGGCTGCAGCGGGTAGCCATAACAGGCGCGGGCATCCAGCTCCTGCGGCCAGATGCCGGCGTTGTCCAGATCGTGCTGGTACAGCTCCAGCATCTGCTGCAGCGCCGCGCGGTCGGCCGGGCGGGCCGGGCGCAGCTCCAGGCCCGGCGGTCCGACAGACTGGACGGGCGGATCGGGCGGCACGCTCAAAGATCGGCGGCGTAGCGCGCCACCATCTGGTCCTGCGATTCCACCGGCCCGCTCAGGCCGGCCTGGTCGTGGATCATCTGGCCCATGCTGGGCAGCACGCTGCGCGGCTGGCGCGCCTCGTCGGACCACAGACGCGAGCGCATCAGCGCCTTGGCGCAATGCAGATAGGCCTCGCGCACGGCCACGCGGATCACCAGCTTGGGCGGGCGGCGCTCGGCCTGCACGCTGGCCGAGCACAGCGCGATGTCGGCCGCGGCCCGCGACAGCCAGGCGCGGCCGTTGATGCGCAGCGTCTCGTCGACACCGGGGATCAGGAACAGCAGGCCCACCGCACCGGTCTGCACGATGTTGCGCAGCGAGTCCAGCCGGTTGTTGCCGGCGGCATCGGGGATCAGCAGCTCGCCGCCCTCGGTGACCTGCACAAAGCCCGGCGCACCGCCCCGCGGCGAGGCATCCAGGGCGCCGGCGCCGTCGTGGCTGGACAGCACCAGAAACGGCGACAGCGCAATGAAGCGCCGTGCATGCGCGTCCAGCGCCGGCAGCTGCTTGCGCAGCGCCCGCTCACCCGGCGCGGCATACAAGGCCTGCAGCTCGGCCAGGCTGGTGACGGTATCGGACGCTGGAGACAGGGTGTCGCTCATGCGGATCGGCGGGCAAAGGGTTGGGCTGGCGCCACGCTAGCGCAAGCCCTTGCGCACCACCAGCTTCAACCCCGACCAGATGTCGCTGACGGCGCAGACCTTGACATCCACCCAGCCCAGCGGCAATGCCAGCTCGCGCACCACGTCCTCGCTGACCGTGCTGGCCAGGCCCGAGGCCTTCTTGGGCCAGCACACCCATAGCATGGCGTCGGGCCGCAGCCGCTGGCGCAGGGCCTGCAGGCGCTGCGCCAGATGCTCGCGCTGGCGGGTGAAGACCAGGGCCAGGTCGGTCTGCGCATCGGGCTGGGCCTGCCAGTGCAGATCGGCCGGCAGCGGCGCCAGCCAGTCCGTCAGGCCCTCGGGTGCGGCCTCGGCATGCCAATGCTGGCCGGCCGCCAGGCCCAGCTTGCGCGCCAGCGGCGTGCCTGAATAACCTGCGGGGCGGACGGTATCGCTCATGCGCGGGGCCTGGCATCGGAGTACCCGCGCATCATCAGGCAAACAGGCCCTGCAGATACCAGCCGGGCCGGTGGGCGTCGTGGCTGCGGAACACCCACAGCAGACCGGACCCGGCCCCGTCATGCTGGGCGATGAAATAGTCGCGCAGCACCAGGGCGCCGTCCCACCAGCCGGTTTCCAGGCGCTCGGGGCCGGCCAGCAGCTGCAGGCCGCGGCCCTGGTGCAGCGGCAGGCCGTCGCGCTCGGCCAGCGCCTGCGGCTGCGGCAGCAGCCACACCGGCTGGGCCGGCAGGGCCTGGCGCGCCAGGGCCAGCAGCTCGGCCGTGGACTCGGCCAACGTCGCCGGCAAGGGCGCCAGCAGCCGCGCCGGATCGGCCGGCTGCCAGCAGGTGGCCAGCTCGGGCCGGCGCTCGGCCCGCGCGCCCAGGCGCTGCACACGCTCGCGGCCCAGCCGCGCCTGCAGGCGCTCGACCAGGCGCGCCAGGCCCTGCTGGCGGCTGGCGGCGCTGGCCTGGCCGGCGTCGGCAAACAGCTCGGCGCTGGGCGGTGCCGCCGCCGCCGTGGCCTGGCACAGCAGGCTCAGCTCCAGCGCCGGCGCCGGCAGCGCCAGCGCGCCCAGGCGCTCGGCCAGCAGCAGGGCCAGGTGGGCGGCCTCGGCGCTGGGCTGGGCCGGGGCGATGGCCAGATCGGTGCACGGGCTGGCCGGCGAATCGGCCGAGACCAGCCAGCGCGGCTCGTGGTGCAGGCGCAGCGTGAAGCGCACGATGGCCACCTGCCGCGCCCGCGCCCAGGCCAAGAGGCGCGCCAGCAGCAGCTGCGCACCATGCAGCATCTGGGCGCTGGTGTCGGCGCGGGCCTGCAGCTCCAGCCGGCTGTGGAACTGCGCCGGCAGGCCCAGCCAGCGCTGCGCCTCGGGCGCCTGGCCGCGCGCGCCATCGATGTCGGCCAGCAGCTCGGGACCGAAGCGCCGCGCCAGGCCGGCGCGCGGCAGGCCGGCCAGATCGCCCAGCCGGCGCAGGCCCATGCCCTGCAACGCGGCCCAGTGGCGCCGGCCCGGTCCCAGCAAGTGCAGGGGCAGCGGGTCCAGCAGCGGCTGCAGCGCGGCCAGGTCGGTGCTGTGCGGGCCCTGCTCCAGGTCGGCGCGCCAGGCCGCCAGCAGGGCCGCCCCCAGGGCCGTGGGCGCGCTGGCGATGCGCAGCCGCACCATGCCGGGCAGCACCTGGGCCAGGGCCGCGCGCAGCCGCGCCAGCAGCGCCGCCAGGCCGCCGTGCAGGCGCAGGCAGGACTGCACCTCCAGCCGCACGCCCACCAGGGCCGAGCTGGAGGCCGGCTGCGGCGGCGTGTCGTCGGGGTTGAGCTCGTCGGCGTCGCGGGCCTCGGCCTCGCCCGCCGCGGCCGAGGCCTGGCCTGACCGCGCCGTCAGCGGACACCAGTCGGGTGGCGTGGCCCAGGCCACCGACGGGCTGAACTGCAGGGCCACATGCGCCACGGCGCGCAGCGCACGCACATCGCGCAGCGCATCGGCCTGGCCCAGGCGCAGCTCGGGCACCAGGGCCAGCGCGGTGGCGCGCCGCATGCCCGGGCGCACGCCGCGGGCGCGGGCGGCGGCGCTGGCCTGGGTGATGTGGTGCTCGTGCTGCAGGGCCAGCAGCGGCGCGTCATCGGCGGGGGCCAGGGTGGCCGCCCAGGATTCGAGCGACAGCGCCGGGAAATGCAGGGCCAGCCAGAGCATCGCCGGGACCGCATCATGCCGACTGCCGTGCCGCCGGCCGTGCCGGTGGCTGCCGGGTCTGACCCAGCGCCCGCCGCGCCAGCGCATGCGCTTGCTGGCCGGGCGTGAGCGGCGTCGGCAGCGCCAGGCGCAGCCCCTGGACCAGCGGCGGGCCGCGGCGCTTGAGCAGGCGCAGCGACAGGCCGTCCACGCCCTGGGGCTGCAGCAGCAGGCGCAGCGGCGCGGCGCTGGCCTGGTGCTGCTGCGCGGCATGGCGCAGCAGGAACACCGGCCCGTCGTGGGCCTGGGCGGCCAGCTGCAGGCGGCGCAGCGCGTCGGCACGCAGGCGCTGCGGCAGCCAGGCCAGCACCGCACCGACCTGGCCGCTGCGCAGCGCCTGCTCCAGCGCCCACAGCAGATCGGCCGTCGGCAGCGGCGGCGGCGCCTGGCCCTGGCCCTGTCCCTGGGGCGGCGCCACCACCAGCCAATGGCGGCTGTCCAGGCCCTGCTGGGCCAGGCCCCAGGCACACAGCAGGGCCGGCGGATCGAACAGCATCACGCAGCGCGGCGCGATGGCGCGCAGCGCCGGCGCCAGCAGGCGCAGCTCGCCGGTGCCGGGCCGGGCCAGCAGCAGCTCGCTCAGCTCGCCATGCGGCCAGCCGCCGCCGGGCAGCTGGGCATCGAGTTCGGCAAAGCCGCTGGCCGTGCAGCGCAGCCGCCCGCCGCCCACCTGGCTGGCCCGCCACAGCGCCGGATGCAGGGCGGCGGGGTCCGGCGCAGAGCCAGCGCCAACCGCCGGCGGGGGGGCGATGACCGGCTCCGCAGCCACCGGCGGCGCCAGCACGGCGCCCGCTGGCACGGACGCCGGTGCGGACGCCGGCGCAGGCAGCGGCAGATCCAGCGGATCGAACAGGGGCAGGGACAGGTTCACACCATGACTGTATTTTTATACAGTCTTTTCGGCAAGCCGGGCGTTCCGGAGCGGCTCGCGCAGCACCGATAATCGCGCCCCACGCCACCCGTCCCGGGCGGCGCTGCCCATCTCTCCATGCCGTCCCTGCTGCAGCGCTTCGCCCGCATCGCCCCGTATTTCCGCCATGGCCGGCTGGGCATCGTGGCGGCCTTCGTCGCGTCGCTGGTCGGTGCACTGACCGAGCCGCTGATCCCCGAGCTGATGAAGCCGCTGCTGGACCAGGGCTTTGCCGGCGGCAGCCTGCCGCTGTGGATGATCCCGGTGGCCATCGTCGGCGTGTTCGCGGTGCGCGGCGTGGCCGGCTTCGTGGCCCAGTACGCGCTGTCCTGGGCCGCCTACCAGGGCGTGCAGTCGCTGCGCGAGGCGATGTTCCTGCGCATCCTCAATGCCCAGCCGGCGATGTTCACCCGGCAGTCGGCCTCCAGCCTGACCAACACCCTGGTCTACGAGGTGCAGAGCGGCGCGCAGCAACTGGTCAATTCGGTGCTCACGCTGGTCAAGGACTCGCTGACCCTGCTGGCCCTGCTGGGCTATCTGATGTGGCTGAACTGGCGGCTGACGCTGTTTGTCGGCGTGCTGTTCCCGGCCGTGGCCTGGGTCATGCGCAGCGCCGGGCGGCGCCTGCACCGGCTGGCACGCGAAGGCCAGGACGCCACCGACGCCCTGGGCTATGTGGTCGAGGAAAACGTGCTGGCCTGGCGCGTGGTGCGCCTGCACGGCGCCGAGCCGGCCCAGGCGCGGCGCTTCGACACCCATGCGCTGACGCTGCGCCGCGTGCTGCTGAAGATCGTCGCCGCCAGCGGCCTGATGACGCCGATCACCCAGGTCATCACCGCGCTGGCGCTGTCGGCGGTGATCTGCGTGGCGCTGTGGCAGAGCCAGGCCACCGGCACCACGGTGGGCGGCTTCGTGGCCTTCATCACCGCCATGCTGATGCTGGTGGCGCCGATCAAGCATTTGTCGGACGTGATGGCGCCCATCACCCGCGGCCTGGCCTCGGTGGAGCGCGGCCTGGAGCTGCTGGACCAGAGCCCGGCCGAGCAGAGCGGCAACCACCGCAGCCACCGCGCCGAGGGCGAGATCGGCCTGCGCGACGTGCTGCTGCGCTTTCGCGACGACGTGCCGCCGGCGCTCGACGGCGTATCGCTGCAGATCGGCGCCGGCGAGACCGTGGCCCTGGTCGGGCCCTCGGGCGCCGGCAAGAGCACGCTGATCAACCTGCTGCCACGCTTCGTCGAGCCCCAGGCCGGCACGGTGCGCCTGGACGGCGTGCCGCTGGCCGACTGGGACATCACCCAGCTGCGCCGCCAGTTCGCACTCGTCAGCCAGGACGTGGTGATGTTCAACGACACGGTGGCCGCCAACGTGGCGCTGGGCGACCCGGCGCCCGACCGCGAGCGCATCCGCGATGCGCTGCGCAGCGCCTTCCTGCTCGACTTCATCGACGGCCTGCCGCAGGGCATCGACACCGTGCTGGGCCACAACGCCGGCCAGCTCTCGGGCGGCCAGCGCCAGCGCCTGGCGATCGCCCGCGCGCTGTACAAGGACGCGCCGGTGCTGATCCTCGACGAGGCCACCTCGGCACTCGACAGCGAAAGCGAGCGCGCGGTGCAGGCGGCGCTGGAGACGCTGATGCGCGGCCGCACCACGCTGATCATCGCCCACCGCCTGTCCACCGTGGAGCATGCCGACCGCATCGTGGTGATGGACGCCGGCCGCGTGGTCGAGCAGGGCTCGCATGCCACGCTGCTGGAAGCCGGCGGCCTGTATGCGCGGCTGCATGCGATGCAGTTCCGCAGCTGAAACCCCGCGCCTGGCGACGTTTCGCGTGCGCCGGCGACGCTGCGTCGCAAGACCCCTGGCCGCGGCGGGCCGAGCTGGCTAGGCTTGCAGCCATGTTGCGCTCACTGCTCCTGCCGCTGATCCTGATCCTCGCCCTGAGCGGCTGCGGCTCGCTGCCGCCGCGCGGCGACACGCCGCCCAGCCAGGCGCTGGCCGCCGCGGACAGCGCGGCCACGCCGCTGGGCCGGCTGGCCACCGGCCAGCGGCCGGCCGGGGTGCCGGCCACGGCCTCGGGCTTTCGCCTGCTGCCCAGCGGCGAGTTTGCGCTCGACGCCCGCCTGGCGCTGATCCACCAGGCCCAGCGCACGCTGGACCTGCAGGCCTATCACCTGCATCCCGATGCCAGCGGCCGCAGCCTGCTGCGCGCGCTGCGCGATGCCGCGGCCCGCGGCGTGCGCGTGCGCCTGCTGGTCGACGATGCCCATGCCGCCGAGGTCCTGCCGCTGCTGGCCGGCCTGGCCCTGCAGCCGCAGGCCGAGGTGCGGCTGTTCAATCCGCTGTCGCTGCGCCACGGCCCGGCGCTGTGGCGCATCGCCGCCTCGCGCGGCGAGTTCGAGCGCAACCACCGCCGCATGCACAACAAGCTGCTGCTGGCCGATGGCGTGGCCGCAGTGTTCGGCGGCCGCAACCTGGCCGACGAATACTTCATGCACAACGCCCAGACCAACTTCATCGACATGGACCTGCTGGGCCTGGGCCCGGTGGGCCTGGCCCTGGGCGCGGTGTTCGACCGCTACTGGAACAGCGAACAGGCCTGGCCGCTGGACCGGCTGCGCGCCCTGCCCGCCGATGCCGCGGACCAGGCCGCGCTGCGGGCCGGGTTCGACGCCGCACTCGGCGAGGCCCGACCGCCGCTGCCGGCCGCGCTGCGCGATCCGCTGCAGCAGGCGCCGCTCAGCGCCGACCTGGCCCTGCGGCCCGGCCCGGGCACGCTGGCCCTGGCCTGGGCCGAGGCCCGGGTGCATGCCGATCCGCCCGAGAAGGCCGCCCGGCTGGAGCCGCGCCGCGAGCCCACCGAGGCCATGGCCGGCCTGCTGCAGGCCATGTCCGGGGCGCGCCAGTCGGTGGCCATCGTCTCGCCCTACTTCGTGCCCGACGACGCGGCGATGGCCATGATGGCCCAGGCCCGGCGCCATGGCGTGAAGCTGATCCTGGTGACCAATTCGCTGGCCTCCACCGACGAGCCGCTGGTGCATGCGGCCTATGCGCGGCGCCGCCCGGCGCTGCTGAAGCTGGGCGTGGAGATCAGCGAGATCGGCCCGGCCCTGGTGCAGCGCAGCCGCCAGTTCGGCAGCTTCGGCCGCTCCACGCCGCGCCTGCATGCCAAGGTGGCCATCGTCGACCAGCGGCAGGTGCTGGTCGGCTCGGTCAACCTCGATGCCCGCTCGGCCGTGGGCAACACCGAGATGGGCCTGGTCATCGACAGCCCGGCGCTGGCCGCCCAGCTGCAGCAGCTGCTGTCGGCCAGCGGCGGCCCGAGCACCGCCCTGTACCGCCTGCGCCTGGCCGCCGACGGCCAGACCATCGAATGGCTGACGCTGGATGCCGAGGGCCGGCCCGGCGTGCTGGGCGACGAACCCGACGACGATGCCTGGCAGCGCCTGCTGCGCTGGCTGCAGGGCCTGCTGGTCGAGGAGCGCCTGCTCTGAGCGGGGCGGCGGGTATCCTCGGCCCACATTCGACGCTGCAGGAGAACCCCATGACCGCTGCCCGCTACCCCGCCCCGACGCTGGACCAGGTGCCCGAGGACATCCGCAACCGCATCCTGGAGGTGCAGGAGAAGGCCGGCTTCGTGCCCAATGTCTTTCTGGGCCTGGCGCGGCGGCCGGCCGAATGGCGGGCGTTTTTCGCCTACCACGACGCGCTGATGCTCAAGGAAGGCGGCAACCTGAGCAAGGGCGACCGCGAGATGATCGTCACCGCCACCAGCGCGGCCAACCAGTGCCTGTATTGCGTGGTGGCGCACGGCGCCATCCTGCGCATCTACGAGAAGAAGCCCCTGGTCGCCGACCAGGTGGCCATCAACCACCGCAAGGCCGACATCACGCCGCGCCAGCGCGCCATGCTCGACTTTGCGCTGAAGGTCTGCCAGCGCTCGCATGAGGTTGACGACGCCGACTTCGCCGCGCTGCAGGCGCATGGCTTCGACGACGAGGACGCCTGGGACATCGCCGCCATCACCGCGTTTTTCGGCCTGTCCAACCGCATCGCCAACGTCAGCGGCATGAAGCCCAACGACGAGTTCTACCTGATGGGCCGCCTCCCGAAGAAGAAGGACTGAACCTTGGCCCTGATGCACAACCCCGCCGGCCTCAGCCCCATCGTCGCCGGCGCCTGGCGCCTGGCCGAATGGGGCTGGACGCCGCAGCAGCGCCTGGCCTGGATCGAGGCCAACCTCGACCTGGGCGTGACCAGCTTCGACCATGCCGACATCTACGGCGGCTATTCGGTCGAAAGCCTGTTCGGCGAGGCGCTGGCGCTGAAGCCCGCGCTGCGCCAGCGCATGCAGCTGGTCAGCAAGTGCGGCATCAAGCTGGTCAGCCCGGCGCGGCCCGGCCATGCGCTCAAGCACTACGACACCTCGGCGGCCCATGTGCGCGCCTCGGTCCAGCAGTCGCTGCGCAGCCTGCGCACCGACCACCTGGACCTGCTGCTGATCCACCGCCCCGACTGCCTGCTCGATCCCGACGAGCTGGCCGAGACCTTCGAGTCGCTGCGCCGCGAGGGCCTGGTGCGCTATTTCGGCGTCTCCAACTTCACGCCCAGCCAGCTGGCGCCGCTGCAGCGGCGCATTGCGCTGGCCACCACGCAGATCGAGTGCTCGCCGCTGCACCTGCAGCCGCTGCACGACGGCACGCTGGACCAGTGCCTCGATCTCGGCCTGCGGCCGATGATCTGGTCGCCGCTGGCCGGTGGCCGCATCTTCACCGGCCAGGACGAGGCCGCCCGCCGCGTGCGCGCCACGCTGCAGGCCATGGCCGACGAGCTGGGGCTGGCGCCGATCACCGTGGTCAGCGCCTGGCTGCGCCGCCACCCCAGCCAGCCCCTGCCCATCCTGGGCTCGCGCCGCATCGAGGTGGCGCGCGAGGCCATGGCCGCACTCGATGTGCGACTGGATGCGCAGCAGTGGTATCGCTTGTGGGAGGCCGCCGAAGGCCGCGAGGTGCCCTAGAAAGACCTCAGCGCTGCGCCGTCTGCGCCCCGGCATTGACCGCGCGGCAGCGCGCCAGGTCGCAGGCGGTGGGCAGCAGGGCGCGGTAGTCGCCGCGCCAGCGCGTGATGTCGGCGCGCGACTGGCAGCGCTCGCCCTGGCCATTGGTGTAGTAGGACATCACGTCCACGCAGCGGCTGGAATGCGCCATCAGGCCGAACAGATGGCCCATCTCGTGCGAGATCACCATCTGCAGCGTGGTCTCGGCCGGATGCGCCGGATTGCGCGTGCGCAGCGTGTGGAAGGCCTGGGCGCCCAGCCACAGCCGGCGCAGGCCCACATGGGCCAGGCCGAAGTGGCCGCGCACCTGGGCATCGTTCCATTGCACCAGCACCGTGCCCTCGGGCAGGCGCTCGGCGGATGCGCCCGGGGCCAGCGGCAGCACCGTGGCCGGCACGCCGCAGCCGCCCGACCAGGCCTCGGCCGCGCGCAGCAGGGCCTGCAGCACCTGCTGCGGCGCAAACCAGGGCGGTGCGCCGGCGGGGTCGTAGACCAGGCGCAGCGGCGAGGCCAGCGCCGGGCGGTCGCGGCCATCGCCCCAGTGCGTGATCTCGGCCGGCCGGCATTCAGCGATCTCCTGGGCGCGCAGCGCCGCGGCATCGCCGCCCTCCAGCGCCCGCGCTGGCAAAGCCAGCAGCAGCAGGCCGGCCAGGAGCGGCAGGATGGAAGCGATGCGCAACATATGCCGTGTTGTCGGCGCGTGGGCGACCCGGCTTGAGCCCGGCGGCCACCTACCATGCGCGCTGCCACCACCGACCGCGCCTGCCGTCCCCGAGCCATGTCCACCGCCCCCGCCCAAGCCAGCACCGCCCAGGTGATCACGCTGGGCAGCGCCCAGACCCTGGCCTATGCCTCGTCGCTGTACCTGCCGGCGGTGCTGGCCCAGCCGATGGCCGCGAGCCTGGGCCTGGCGCCGGCGATGGTGTTCGCGGCGTTTTCGCTGGCCGTGGTGGTGTCGGCCGGCGTCGGGCCGGCCGCCGGCCGCTGGGTGGACCGCCATGGCGGCCGGCCGGTGCTGATGGCCACCAACGGCCTGTTTGCACTCGGCCTGGTGGCCCTGGCCGGCGTGCAGGGCCCGCTCAGCCTGCTGGCCGCCTGGGTGCTGATCGGCCTGGCCATGGGCAGCGGCCTGTACGAAGCGGCCTTTGCCACCCTGGTGCGCCTGTACGGACCGGGTGCGCGCCGCGGCATCACCGGCATCACGCTGATCGCCGGCTTTGCCAGCACCGTGGGCTGGCCGCTGTCGGCCTGGATGGAGACGCTGTGGGGCTGGCGCGGCGCCTGCCTGGGCTGGGCCGCGCTGCACCTGCTGCTGGGCCTGCCGCTGAACGCCAGCCTGCCGCGGGCCACGGGCACGGCGGCGCCCGGACCAACGCCCGCCCCGGCATCCACCTCAGCGTCGGCCACCGCCACGCCAGCCCCGCCGGCGGCCAGCCCGGCCGCGCGGCGCAACATGCTGCTGCTGAGCCTGGTGTTCGCGGTGTTCTCCTTCGTCGGCACGTCCATGGCCATGCACCTGCCGCAGCTGCTGCAGGCACTGGGCCTGGGCCTGGCCGCGGCGGTGGCCGCCAGCGCCCTGGTCGGGCCGGCCCAGGTGGCCGGGCGGCTGATGGAGCTGGGCTTTCTGCACCGCGTGCATCCGCTGCTGTCGGCGCGGCTGGCGGCGCTGACGCATCCGCTGGGCGCCCTGCTGCTGCTGACCGCCGGCGGCCCGTCGACCCTGGCCTTTGTCTTTGCGCTGCTGCACGGCGCCGGCAACGGCATCATCACCATCACCAAGGGCACGCTGCCGCTGGCGCTGTTCGGCGCCCAGGGCTATGGCGCACGCCAGGGCTGGCTGATGCTGCCCACGCGCGTCGCCGCCGCGGCCGCGCCGGTGCTGTTCGGCCTGGTCATCGACCGCATCGGCGCGGCGGCGCTGTGGCTGTCCACCGGCCTGGGCCTGCTGGCCTTTGCCGCGCTGATGGGCTTGCAGCCGCCCCAGCCGACGGCTGACCCACAATCGCGGCATGGCTAGCCCGGCATCGCAGCAACACGGTCATGCGCACGATCACGCGCACCACGATCACCACCACGCAGACCACGCTCACGACCAAACGCACGACCACGCGCACGGCCATGGCCACAGCCACGCCCCCGCCAGCTTCGACCGTGCCTTCGCGCTAGGCATCACGCTGAACCTGGGCTTTGTCGCGGTCGAGGCCTTCTGGGGCTGGAAGACCGGCTCGCTGGCCCTGCTGGCCGATGCCGGCCACAACCTGGGCGACGTGGCCGGCCTGGTGCTGGCCTGGGCCGCGGCGGCGGCGTCCAGGCTGCGCGGCGGGCCGCGCCACACCTATGGCTTCAAGCGCGCCAGCATCCTGGCCGCCTTCGTCAATGCCCTGGCCCTGCTGCTGGCCATGGGCGCACTCGGCTGGGAGGCGCTGCAGCGCCTGCTCGGCGATGGTGCGGCCACCGCCCCGCCGGGCTGGCCGGTGGTGGTGGTGGCGGCAGTGGGCATCGCCATCAACCTGGGCACCGCCCTGCTGTTCCTGCGTGGCAGCCACGACGACCTGAACCTGCGCGGCGCCTTTCTGCACATGGCCGGCGATGCCCTGGTCTCGGCCGGCGTGGTGGTCAGCGGCCTGCTGGCCCTGGGCTATGGCTGGGCCTGGCTGGACCCGGTGACCAGCCTGGTCATCGTGGCCGTCATCGTCGCCAGCACCTGGGGGCTGTTCCGCCAGTCGTTGCACCTGCTGTTCGACGGCGTGCCGGAGCAGGTGGACCTGGCGGCGGTGCAGGCCGCGCTGACCGGCCTGCCCGGCGTGGCCGCGGTGCACGACCTGCATGTGTGGGCCATGGGCACGACCGAGGTGGCGCTGACCGCCCAGCTGGTGATGCCCGAGGGCGGCGCCGACGATGCGCTGCTGCTGCAGGCCACGCAGCTGCTGCGCCAGAAACATGGCATCGCCCATGTCACGCTGCAGCCGGTGCGCGCGCCGTTCACGCCGGCCTGCGGCGGGCCGGCATGCTGAGCGCCCTGCTGGCCATCGCCGCCGGTGCCGCACTCGGCGCCATCGCCCGCTGGGGCCTGGCCAATGGCCTGAATGCGCTGTGGCCCCAGCTGCCGCCGGGCACGCTGGCCGCCAACCTGATCGGCGGCTACCTGATCGGCGTGGCCCTGGCCTTCTTCGGCCAGCATCCGGCCCTGCCGCCGGCCTGGCGGCTGTTTGTCATCACCGGCTTCCTGGGCGGGCTGACCACCTTCAGCACGTTTTCGGCCGAGGTCGTGCACAACCTGCAGGCCGGCCGCTACGGCTGGGCCCTGGCCACCGCGGCCGTGCACCTGCTGGGCAGCGTGGCGATGACGGTGGCGGGGTTTGCCAGCGTGAATGCGCTGCGCGGGGGCGGGTGATGGATCGCGCTGCGCATTCCCTAGAACCGAGGGTGCTGGCGCGACCGGGGCTGGCGCAGTTGCTGCGCTAGACTGAATCAATGCTCAGACGTCGGTGAGCGTTGTACGGAGGTGGCTCCTGATGTCTGAGTTGAACATTTGCGGTGTTGGCGAGACGGCCAGCCTGCAGCGTCTCAGGGTGCTGTTTGCGGCCATCGCCGCGGGCTCCGGTTCGGGTGCTGCCTTCGCCTACACGCCCCCACCGCCGATCCAGCAGCAATGCGCGCCCGGCTCCTTCAGCGCGACCGGCTTCGCGCCCTGCACAACGGCGAGCCTGGGCAATTTCGTGCCCACCAGCGGGGCGACCCAACAGACGCCTGCCCCGCTGGGGTATTACGTCAGCACGACTGGCGCCTCGGTGGCGACGGCTGCACCGGTCGGCCGCTTCGTCGACACGGTGGGGGCCAGCGCGGCCAAGACCGCCAGCCCCGGCTACTACGTCGCATTGACCGGACAGTCCAGCGCCCAGGCGGCCGGCCTGGGCTATTACGTCGCCGGCAGCGGTGCCTCGGCGGCCACGGCCGCGGCGCTGGGCAGCTATGTCGGCACCACGGCGGCGGTTTCTGCGACGCCGGCCCCCGTGGGACGCTATGTCGACACGGTCGGTGCCAGCGCCGCCAAGCTCGCCAGCGCCGGCTACTACGTGGCATCCACCGGGCAATCCAAGGCCCAGGCGGCCGGACTGGGCTATTACGTCGCCGGCAGCGGTGCCTCGGCGGCCACGGCCGCGGCGCTGGGCAGCTATGTCGGCACCACGGCGGCGGTTTCTGCGACGCCGGCCCCCGTGGGACGCTATGTCGACACGGTCG
>JAGOPK010000006.1:0-45148 GCA_017992055.1 Burkholderiaceae bacterium | reverse complement strand
GCGCCAGCGCCGCCAAGCTCGCCAGCCCAGGCTACTACGTGGCATCGACCGGGCAGTCCAGTGCCCAGGCCGCTCTGCCGGGGTCGTTCGTCAGCACCGCCGGCGCCTCGGCGGCCACCTTGGCGCCGGTCGGCCACTACGTGAGCGGTTCGGCCGCCACGGCGGCCACGGCCGCGCATGCGGGCGCCTTCGTGGCAGTGGTCGGCGCGGCGGCCGCCGAGGACTGTGTCGCCGGATCCAACTCCTACGGCGCGGCATCCGCCTGCCGCATCGTCACGCCGGGCTTCGCCGGCGATGCCACGCATGTGGTCTCGCCCGAGCTGGCCAGTGACTTTGGCACCGGCGGCACGCATGCCTTGGGCTCGCTGGCGCCGGGCGACAGCTTTGCCTTCGGCGTGAGCAATGCATCGACCGACAGTGCCTCGACGGCCAGCCTGACCACGCTGACGCTGCACTCATTCACGTTGACCGGCCCGAACGGGGCCTCCTTTGACCTGCTGGGATTCACCAGCGGCATGACGCTCGCGGCTGGTGCTGGCGCGGCCCTGTCGGTGCGCGCCAACGCGGACCTTCCGGCGGGCGACTTCGTGTTCTCGTTGACGCTGGAGACCGACCAGTTTGCCGATTTCGGCGCGGCGGGCCAGCAGTTCACCTGGACCTTCACCGGCAGCAACGGTGTCGCGCCGGTGCCCGAGCCCGGGGCTGGCATGCTCGGACTCGCCGGGCTGGGCCTGATGGGCGCCCTTTTCGGCCGTCGCCGCCGCGCTGTTCAGGCTTGACGCACTGCGCGGACACGGCGCTGCCGGCACTGGCGCCGGCGGTCGCGGGGCTGGTCGAACGGGCCGGCGTCTTGCGGTCCGCCGGTCACCTGAAGGCGGCCGAGGAACTGCTTCGGCAGGCGGCGCAACTCGCCCCCGACGCTGCGGCCGTCCTCACCAACCATGGACTGCTGCTGTCGGAACTGGGGCGTCACCGCGAAGGCGCGGCACGCCAGCGTGAGGCTCTGGCCGTCGATCCCGGGTTCGCCGCGGCCTGGACCAATCTGGCGCTGGCGCTGCGGCAGCTGGGCGAGCTGCCCGGCGCCGAAGAGGCGGAAGCGCAGGCCCACCGGCTGGCGCCCGGGACAGTACACACCCTGGTGGCACGCGGAATCGCCTTGCGCGCACAAGCGCGGCTGACCGAAGCGCTGGCGTGCTTTCGGCACGCCGTGCAGGTCGATGCCCGCATGCCCGAGGCCTGGATCAACCTGGCCCTGGCACTGCAGGACCTGGGCGATGCGGCGGCGGCGCGTGCAGCGTTGGCACACGCCCGCGACCTCGCACCACGCGACCGCCGGGTGTGGTCCAACTTGCTGATGGCCAGCCAGTACGACCCGACCCAGGGCGCGGACGATCTGCGCAGCACAGCGCTGCATGCAGCGATCGCCTGGCCATCGCCACCGCCCTGGCCGGCGCCCACCGCAGCGGCGGGTCGGCTGCGCCTGGGCTACCTCAGTGGCGACCTGTACGCCCATCCGGTGGCGTGGCTGCTGGCACCCGTGATCGAAGCCCACGACCGCGGGGTCGTCGAGCTGCACTGCTTCGACCACCACCCGCATCACATCGCCGACGATCCGATGCACCAGCGCCTGCGCGCCGCCGCGGAGCACTGGCATGCCGTCGCCGACCTGGATGACGAGGCACTCGCACTGCAGATCCGCGCCGCCGGGATCGACGTGCTGGTCGATCTGTCGGGCCACACCGAACACGGCCGGCTGGGCGTGCTGGCGCTGCGCCCTGCACCGGTTCAGCTGTCCTGGCTGGGCTATTTCGGCAGCACGGGCGTGCCCGCCGTCGATGCGGTGGTGCTGGGGGCGGCGCAGGCGCCGCCGGGCAGCGAGGCCGGCTACACCGAAGCGCTGGAGCGCGTCTCGGGCGCCCATTTCGCCTATGCGCCGCCGCCGTATGCGCCGGACCTGGCGCCACCACCCTCGGCCCGCACCGGGCTCATCACCTTCGGCTCATTCAACAATCCGGCCAAGTTCAGCGACGACGTCGTGCAGCTGTGGTCGACTGTGCTGAACGAGGTGCCCGGCAGCCGCCTGGTGCTGAAGTGGAAGACCTTCGCCGACCCGGGCTTCGTCACGCACACGCAGCGGCGTTTCGCGGCCTGCGGCGTCGACCCCGCGCGCATCCAGCCCCGGCCGGCATCGCCGCATTCCGGCATGCTGGCCGAGTACGGCGACATCGACGTCGCGCTGGACCCGTTTCCGTTTTGCGGCCTGATCTCCACGCTGGAGGCGCTGTGGATGGGGGTGCCGGTCGTGACGCTGCCCTGGCAGCGCCCCGTCTCGCGCCAGTCGCTGGCCGTGCTGCAGGCCATCGGGCAAGCTCGCGGCATGGCGACAAGCCCGCGCGACTACGTCCTGCAGGCGGCAGGCCTGGCAAAAGACCTCGCAGCACGCCAGGCCTTGCGCGACAACGGCCCCACGGGCCTGCGACATCGCATGGCCACCAGTCCGCTGTGCGATGGAAGGAACCTGGCCGCCGAGCTGGAGGCGATCTTTCAACGCCGGCTGGAGGCCCGTCGCCGGGCAGCATCTGCATGAGCCAGCCGGCGCAGGCTCCTGGGCCGATGCCCTCAGCGCGCCCCACGGACGACCGTCCGGTGCAAGCGACCGGGCTGGAACAGGCCCTTGCCCTGCATCAGGCGGGAGACTTGGGGGCCGCCTCGGAGGCCTATGAACAACTCCTGGCCGCAGACCCGCGCCAGCCGTCGCTGCGCCACAACCTCGGCATGATCCGCCTGCACCAGCGGTCGACGGCCCGGGCCTTGCCGCTGCTGGAGCAGGCCTGGGCCGAGGATGGCAACAACGATGGCTGGCTGCAGAGCCTGCCCGAGATCGGCATGGTGCTGTACCACATGGGCCTGTGGGAGGACGCCCGGCTGTGGCTGGGGCGGGCTGCAACCCATGCGCCCCCCGGCACGACGCTGGCGCCCGCCCTGCGCGACGCGCTGCACCGCATCCAGCCGCGCGACCACCTGGCTCCCGAGGTCCTTGACCCGCTGCAGGGGCGCGCGCTGCTGCGCTACGCGCCGCGGGAATCGGACACCTACGTCTATGCGATCGACGTGGTCGGCACCTGCAACCTGCGTTGCCCGACCTGTCCGGTCGGCAACTTCCCGGCGGCGCAGCGGCCCCGAGGCCACATGGCGCTGGACCTGTTCGAGCGCATCCTCGACAAGATCATGGCCGAAGCGGTGGCCGCTCGGCCGGCGATCTGGCTGTTCAACTGGGGCGAGCCCTTGCTGCACCCGGCGCTGGGAGCGCTGGTGCGCGCCGTCAAGCAGCGCGGCCTTCCCTGCCATCTGTCGACCAACCTCAACGTCACCCGGGGCCTGCGCGAACTGGCGCAGGCCAACCCCGACGACCTGAAGATCTCGCTGTCCGGCTTCACGCCCGAGCGCTACGCCATCACGCACCAGCGCGGCGACCTGGTGCTGGTGAAGTCCAACATGCGCCTGCTGCGCCGCCTGCTGGACGAGGCACGGGCCACGACCCGGGTCTGGGTGGGCCATCACCTGTACAAGGGCGGCGAGGCCGACATTCCCGCCGTGCGGGCGCTGTGCGACGAGCTGGGCTTCGAGCACCACCCGATCGCCGCCTTCTACCAGCCGCTCGAACGGCTGGTGGACCTGCTGGAGGGACGCGGGAGTCCCGACCCCATCGTGTCGATGCTGATCGAGCCGCCCCAGGTCTACCTGCCGCGCATCGCAGCCGCCCGCAGCACGCGACACGATTGCGAACTGCGGTTCAACCAGACCGTCATCAACCACGACGGCACCGTGGCGCTGTGCTGCAATGTCTACGACCAGCCCAATATGCTGGGCCTGGACTTTGTCGACACGCCGCATGCCGAGCTGGAAGCCGCCAAGTACAGGCATCCGTTCTGTGCGACCTGCATGCGGCACGGCCTGTCCTATACGATTCGGGACGCGTCCAAGCTGGGTTAGGGCGAAAGGCGACTGCCGCCGCCAAAGTGCAGACCGAACTCCGGCCGGTGTGCTATCCCCGACCGTCCTGGGCATCTGCCTGCGCATAGGCCTGCAGCGCCGCCGCCAACCTGCGCCGCACCGCCTCGCGCAGGCTGTCCGGCGCCAGCACCCGCACCTGCTCGCCCTGGCGCAGCAGGTCCATCACCAGCTCGGTCTCGTCCACATAGGGCAGGGTCAGCTGCCAGCTGCCGTCGGCCAGCAACTCGCCCTGCTGTTCGGGATGCCATTCCTCGTGGCGTATCCAGGCCGCGGCCTGGGGGCTGAACAGCAGCACGGCCAGGCGGCGCGTGCCGCCGGCATAGATGCCGTAGCCCGAGTCCATCTCGGCCTCGACCTGGCGCATGGCCACGTCCTTGGCGCGGGCCTCCAGCACCTGGGCCTCCTGCACCGCATCCAGCGCAAAGCGCAGCAGCTTGTCGCGGCTGTGGCACCAGGCGTCCAGATACCAGGTGTTCTTGTAGTGCACCAGGCGCTGCGGGCTGACCTGGCGCTCGCTGACCTCGCCGCGGGTGCGCGTGAGGTAGCGCATGTGCAGGCGCTGGCGGCGCACCAGGGCCTCGCCCACGCGCTCGAAGCAGGCCGCCGGCACCGGCCGGCGCAGCGCGCTGATGATCTTGACGCGCTTCATCAGCACCTTGGCCGCCGACTCGTCGCCCGGGCCCAGCAGGTCGTGGATGCGCTCCAGCAGCGGCTGCAGATGGCGGCTGAGCAGGCCCTCGGTGTCCAGGCCCGACAGCAGCTGATGCGCCATCAGCAGCGAATACAGCTCACGCTCGCTGAACCACAGGCCCGGCAGCTCATGGCGCTGCGCGCCACGCAGGCCAAAGCCGGCGCTGCCGAACTTGTAGCCATTGAGCGCGGCGTCGTATTCGATGGGCGCGCCCAGTTCGTCGCGCAGGCAGGCCAGGTCGCGCTTGAGCGTGGCCGACGACACCTCCAGCTCATCGAGCAGGGCCTGGAAGCTGACATGGCCGCGGCTGCGGATCAGCATCTCGATTTTGTACAGCCTGGCCGTCTTGCTCATTGAACCTCCTCGTCCGTGGGCCACTCGGCCAGGCGCCGGCTCAGCACCACCATGGCCCAGGTGTCGCGCTCGCAATAGGCCAGCAGGCGCTGGCGCAGCTGCTCGCGGCGCGCCGGCGGCGTGGCCTCGTCCACCGCTTCCAGCCAGGCGGCCTGGGCGGCCTCGCCGTGCTGCACCTCGTCCAGGTCGGCATGGTCCAGTTCGGGCGCCACCGCCGGCAGCACCGCCTTCAGGCTGTAGCTGGCCTGCTGCGCCGGGTGATACCAGTGCTGGCGCACGATGGGCAGCAGGTCGTGCAGGCGCTGGATCGCCGCCCGCAGCGGCGCGGCGGTCGACTGCCCCTGGGCCAGGAGCGCAGACAGCTGCTGGCGCTCGAAGTCGGCATTCCAGGCCAGCACGCAGCCGGCCTGGCCGGCGGCCAGTGGCGCCAGCAGCCCGGCCAGCGCCCGGGCGCAGGCCGGGCGCGGGTCGTCGCCGCTCAGATCCAGAAAAGCATGGTGCTCCACCCGGCCATCGGCCTGCTCGACATGGCAGCTCCACTGGAACGGCAGCGCATCGAAGGGATGCGCGCCGGCCCAGCGCGGAATGGCCAGGCCAATGGTCTCGAAGTCCAGATGCCAGCGCGGCCAGGGCAAGGCCCGCAGCGCCTCGCGCAGGCCCGGCGAGACCCAGGGCCGGCCGCTGCGCAGGGCCGCCAGCGTGGCACGCGCCCGGCCATCGGCGGGAAAGTCCGGCGGCAGCTGGCCCAGATCGGTCCAGCCGGCTTCGGTGATCTGCGCGCGTTCGCCGGCCGTCAGCTTGCCCAGGTTGCGGCCGCCGGTGAGCCAGGCCACCGGCTGCGTCGGCGGCGGGCCGTGCAGCGCGGCATCGGCGGCGTCGCAGTGGCCGCGAAAGCCGCAAGGATAGGGCCGCAGGCAGTGCGCGCCGGGCCGGATGGCCGGCTCGCCGCCCTCGGCGATGGCCGCGCCATCGGCCAGCCACTGCGCCACCTGGGGCTGCAGCGCGGCCACCGTGTCGCTGACGTCCTCGTCGCGCAGCAGGCCGCTGTAGTCGCCATCGCCGGCGTAGGCGAAGCTGCGGTCGATCAGGCGGATGACCACCTGCTGCGGCGCCTGGCCGGCCGCCGCCATGGCCCAGGCCTGCACCGCCGCATCCTCGGCATAGGGCTTGCCGGCCAGCCGCGTGGACGACTTGACCTCGATCAGGTGCAGCCGGCCCTGCTGATCGTGGTGCACGATGTCGGCGATCACGGCCAGGCCGGCGTGGCCGTCAGGCCCGGCATCCACCGCAAACGGCGCCTCGAACAGCAGCACCGGCCCGTCGCCGGCCAGGCGCTCGCGGCAGCGCGCCAGGCCCGTCTCCCAGCCGTCCTGCACATCGATCAGCTCGCCGGCCAGGCCGGTCTGCTGCTCGGCAAGGCGGCGCGCCAGCGCGCCGACTCGGTGGCCCTCGGCGATGACCCGCTCGCGGCCGGCCGGCAGCGATTCGATCACCGGGCGGTGCAGCATCAGCCACAGCCGGCGCGGGCATTGGCGTGCGGCCACGAGCTTGGTCTTGGTCAGGCGCAAGGGGGGTGCTGCTGGCGGTGGCGGGGCCTGCAGTGTGTCATGAATCTGGATCATCAGATGATCCATCCAGGCCCATCTGCGGATGGCACTCTATAGGTAAAAAAATACTGGATGTGAAATCAGGGTGGATCACTATTTGATCTACATGCGGCCCACACTGGCAGCCATGCCGGGAGGTCCCGGCGACGGCCAACGCCCCAGGAGATCCGCATGTTCCAGACCGCGCTCCCGTTTTTTGCCCTGCCCGCCACGCTGGCGGCCGCCGCAGCCAGCGTCGGCTTCGCCCCCCGTGGCCTGGCCGCACCGCTGACCCCGGCCAGCACCCACACGGACGAGCCCGGCGATGCGCTGCAGGCGCAGGGCTTCCAGCTGGGCTGGGACCATGCCCGCCACCGCCTGACGCCGCCGGTGGACCAGCTGCAGGCCGACAACCCGGTGCGCCAGGGCTGGCAGGCCGGCCGTGCAGCCCTGGGCCAGCGCAGCCGCCCGGCCAGCGCCGCGGTGCGCCAATGGCTGGCGCTGCGGCTGGAGGCCTGGTCGGCCGGCGCCAGCTTCGAGGACGTGCAGGTCACGCCGCACTTCCTGGCCCGCATCGACGCCGTGCAGTGCCCGGTGCGCCGCGTCACGCTGCTGCTGGCCAGTGGCCGCGACGACGACAGCCAGGTGCAGCGCCTGAACACCGAGGCCGCCTATGCCGCCGGCAACCTGGCCGCGATCAGCCGCAGCGCCGCCCGGGCCCGCGGCGCGCTGCGCTGGGACGAACTGCTGGCCCTGGCCCAGCAACTGGAGGGCCGCGAAGCCTCGGCCACGCTGCGCGGCCTGGACCGCGACGAATGGCTGCGCCTGGCGGTGCTGGCCAGCTTTGCCACGCCCATCGCCCACGAGCGTGCCGCCTGCCTGCCGCTGCGCGTGCTGCCGCCCAACCGCGTGCGCGTGATCAACCCGGTGCAGTCGCTGCAGCTGCTGCTGACGCTGCAGTTCAGCCGCGACGGCTATGCCCGGCGCCTGCTGGAGCTGGCCGCGCTGATGCCCGGCGACGAGGCCCGCCAGGCCTTCCAGATCTTCATGCACACGCTGCTGGCGCGGCGCCTGGCCGTTGGCGTGGATGCCGGCCCGGCCGACGTGCGCCGCGCGCTGGAAGACGCCTGGGCCGATCCGCTGGTCAACCGCCGCTGGCAGCGCCTGGCGCTGCGCCTGTCGGCCGCCGACTGCGAGCGCGTGGTGCAGCATGCCGCCCAGCGGGGCCTGGTGGTCGGCGGCGGCCGCTGGATGGGCCGCGAGGCGGCGCTGGACGGCTGGGAGCTGCCGACCGCCCAGTCCGGCGCCCAGTCCGGCACTCAGTCGGGATCGCTGAAGGCCGGCGCCGCTGGCTGGGTCGGATCGGGCACCAGGCCGGGCAGCGCACGCAAGCGCGGCTCGCAGAAGCTGGCCAGCTGAGCGGGGCTGATGGCGCCGGCCTCGTTCCAGTAGCTGCGCGCCGGGCCCACGCTGGTGGCCAGGCATTCCAGCACCGGCGAGCCGGGGTCGAACTGGTACAGCACATTGGCGCCGCGCCACAGTGCGGCGGTGGGCCGGCCATGCTGGCCGGCGGCGGCCATGGCCGCGGCAATGCTCTGCAGCATCAGGTCCACGCGCAGCTGGCCACGCCACTGGGCCCGGTCGTGCAGGCGTGCCTCGGCCGCCCGGTCGCTGCCGCGCAGGCCCGGCGCCTGGCTCAGGCAGATCAGGCCGTCGCCATGGCTCAGCAGCACATCGGGCTGGGCCTGCAGCGCACCGGCGCGGCAGGTGCTGCGTGCGCCCTCGGCACCCAGGCGCTGCGGCAGCGGCTCGCCGTCGGCACCGTCGGCCAGCACCGGCAGCAGCCGCGCCACCGGATCGGCCAGGGCCTCGACCGCCACCGGATCGAAGAAATAGGCGCGCACGCGCACGCCCAGCAACTCGGCCTCGTCGTGCCAGTTCAGCGGGGTGGAGACGGACGCCATGGGTTCAGGCCTGGGTGGTGATCAGGGGCCGCGCCGGCAGCGGCGACGGCGACGAAGCCGGCATGGGGCTGGCGCCGGGCGCGGTCGGCTGGGCCTCGCCGCCCGCCCGCCCCGGTGCGCCCAGGTGCTGGTTGGCGGCCCACACGGCCAGGCCCAGCATGGTCAGGCTCAGCAGCAGCTTCAGGCCGCTGAGCAGCAGGCGCTGCTGCGGCCCGTGCTCGATCCGCGCATGGCGGTGCAGGTCCAGCAGCGCATCGGCCGAGCGCTGAGCGGCCAGGGCCGCCGTGCCATCGGCCGGACGCTGGGCGGCGGCCTCGATGCCGGGCTCCTGCGGATCCAGCAGCACCCAGCGCATGCCCTCCACACCACGACGGCCCAGCACACTGGCGATCTTGACCTCGATCATGCGGCGAGCCTCAGGCGGTGGTCTCTTGATCGGCCGGGGCCGGACGGGGTGGTGCGGCCGCCGCAGGGGCTGCAGCCTCCGCGCGCGGCGCCCGTGCGGGCGTGGCGGCGGCCATCTGGGCCAGCACGCTGCGGGCCAGTGCCGCGGCCGGGGTTTCGCCGTGGCCCGACCCGTCCAGCGGCATGTCCTGCACCGGCAGTCGGCGCCAGGCCAGCTGCAATGCACTGCACAGCAGGCCGCTGATGGCGCCAAAGGGGGCATAGAAGGCGGCGGCCGTCCAGGGGCTGGCCGCGCCATGCCAGGCCACGCCCACCGCGGCAAAGGCCGAGGCCGACGCGGCGGCGCTGAACAGCAGGGAGGGCAGCAGCTGGAGCAGTCGACGGCGCATCCCAGCCTGATCGGCCGGCCGCGCCGGAACTTGAGGCCGGCCCGGCCGACGCCGCCGGCGCTGCCGTCAGGACACCACGTAGGCCGCGGCGGCGGTGGCGATCAGCTCGCCGCTGTCGCTGTGCAAACGCATCTGCGTGGAGCCGACGCGGCCGCCCAGGCGGGTGATCTCGGCGCTGGCGATGAAGTGCTTGCCCAGGCCGGGGCGCAGAAAATCCACCCGCAGGTCGATGGTGCCCATCTTCAGGAAGCGGTGCATCACCTGGTCGGTGCTCTCATGGGCGAACTTCTCGGCCAGGCCGACCAGCAGCGCGCCGCCGCCCAGGGCATCGAGCACGGCCGAGATCACGCCGCCATGCAACCGGCCATAGTGGAAATGGCCAACCAGCTCGGGCCGCATGTCGAAGCGCAGTTCCAGCGAGGGCAGCAGGCGCTGCACCTTCAGGCCCAGCAGCTGGTTGAAGCTGATGCGCTGCTCCATCAGCTCGGTGAGTTCGGTGTCCAGCCGGGACTGCTCGGCAGCGCTGCGGCGCGGTGGCGGGGGCGAATGGGTCATGGTCGCCGAGCATACTCAAGCGCCGGACTTGCAAATCCCGGCAGCATCCCCACGTCCCGCACAGTTCATCCACCGCCCTTTCCGACCATGCCGCTTGTCCTGCGCCGCAGCCTGCCCTATGCCTTTGCCGCCCTGCTGCTGGGCGCGGCCGGGGCCCTGCTGTCCACCCAGCTGCAAGCCCAGCGCGGCGAGGCCACGCCGCGCGCGGTGACGCCACGCGGCGCCCTGCATGCCGACGAGCAGGCCACGGTGGACCTGTTCAAGCGCCTGTCGCCGTCGGTGGTGCACATCACCACGCTGCAGGTGCAGCGCGACTTCTTCAACCGCGCCGTCGGCCAGGTGCCCAGCGGCACCGGCACCGGCTTCGTCTGGGACGGCAACGGCCACATCGTCACCAATTTCCACGTCATCCAGGGCGGCAGCGGCGCCACCGTGACCCTGGCCGACCAGAGCACCTTCAAGGCCCAGCTGGTGGGCGCCTTTCCCGACCGCGACCTGGCGGTGCTGAAGATCGACGCACCCAAGGACAAGTTGCCGGCCATCCCGGTGGGCACCAGCCGCGACCTGCAGGTGGGCCAGAAGGTGTTTGCCATCGGCAACCCCTTCGGCCTGGATCAAACGCTGACCACCGGCATCGTCAGCGCGCTGAACCGCGAGATCGAGAGCTTCAACAACCGCAGCATCCGCGGCGTGGTGCAGACCGATGCGGCCATCAACCCCGGCAACTCGGGCGGCCCGCTGCTCGATTCGGCCGGCCGGCTGATCGGCGTCAACACGCAGATCGCCAGCCCCTCGGGCGCCAGCGCCGGCATCGGCTTCGCGATTCCCGTCGACGAGGTCAACCGCATCGTGCCGCGGCTGATCCGCGACGGCAAGATCAGCCGGCCGACGCTGGGCATCAGCGCCGCCAGCGAGCAGATCCAGCGTGCACTGCGCCTGCCCGACGGCGTGGCCCTGGTGCAGGTGGCGCCGGGCGGCCCGGCGGCCAAGGCCGGGCTGCAGGCCTTCAGCCGCGCCCGCGACGGCAGCATCGTCGCCGGCGACATCATCGTGGCCATCAACGACGAGCCGGTGGCCAGCCTGGACGACATGCTCACGCTGCTGGAAAAGCGCCAGCCCGGCGATGCGGTGACGCTGGCCGTGTCGCGCAACGGCCGCGGCCGCAAGGTGCAGGTGCATCTGGGCCAGGGCGACTGACGCACATCAAGGCCGGCGCGACGCCGGCCGCGCAGCATGCGGGCATGACCCCGCGCCGCATCCTGATCCTGCAAGGCCATCCCGACGCCTCCGGCCACCACCTGCTGCATGCCCTGGCCCGCGCCTATGCCGAAGGCGCGCAGCAGGCCGGCCATTCGCTGAAGACGGTGGACATCGCCACGCTGGACTTCGCGCTGCTGCGCAGTGCCGATCAATGGCAGCACGGCGCGCTGCCGGCCAGCCTGCAGCCGGCGCAGGACGCCATCGCCTGGGCCGAGCACATCGTGCTGCTGTTCCCGCTGTGGCTGGGCGACATGCCGGCCCTGGTGAAGGGCTTCCTGGAGCAGGTGGCGCGGCCGGGCTTCGCCTTCCGGGCCGAGGGCGGCAACCCGTTTGCGCACAAGGGCCTGGCCGGCAAGTCGGCGCGCATCGTCGTCACCATGGGCATGCCGGCCCTGCTCTACCGCACCTGGTTCCGCGCCCACAGCGTCAAGTCGCTGGAGCGCAACATCCTCGGCTTCGTCGGCATGGCGCCGGTGCAGTCCACGCTGATCGGCAGCGTCGAGCAGCTGGGCGACAAGGGCGTGTCGCGCTGGCGCGCCCGGCTGCGCCAGCTGGGACGCGAGGCCGGCTGAGCCCTGTCTCCGAGGTCATTGACAAGGCGGGCACATCCGGCGAGAACCGACGCTCCTTGACGAGCGCCGGAGACCGCCTGTGAGTCCAGATCCGAGTCCTGACAGCCAACGCCACTACCGCATCTGCCCGCTGTGCGAGGCCTGTTGCGGCCTGGAGGTGCGCAGCCGCGACCAGCAAGTGATTTCAGTGCGCGGCTGGGCCGGCGACGTGCTCAGCGACGGCTACCTCTGCCCCAAGGGCGTGGCGCTGAAGGACCTGCACGAAGATCCCGACCGCCTGCGCCAGCCGCTGATCCGCCGCGGCGGCCGCAACAGCCCGCTGCAGCCGGCCAGCTGGGACGAGGCCTATGCGCTGATCGCCGCGCGGCTGCCGCCGCTGCTGGCCGAGCACGGCCGCGACAGCCTGGCCCTGGTGGCCGGCAACCCGTCGGCGCACAAGATGGGCCTGCTGCTGTACTTCGCCCGCCTGGCGCGCGCGGTGGGCAGCAAGAACGTCTACTCGGCCAGCACGCTGGACCAGATGCCGCGCCAGCTGGCCAGCGGCCTGCTCTACGGCCACTGGCTCAGCGTGCCCCTGCCCGACCTGCCGCGCACAGACTTCATGCTGATCCTGGGCGCCAATCCGGTGGCCAGCAACGGCAGCATGTGGACCGTGCCCGACTTCCGCGGCAAGGCCCGGGCGCTGCGCGAGCGTGGCGGCCGCCTGGTGGTGATCGACCCGCGGCGCACCGAAACCGCCGACCTGGCCGACCAGCACCTGGCCATCCGCCCCGGCGCCGACGCCCTGCTGCTGGCGGCGATGATCCACACGCTGTTTGCCGAGGAGCGGGTGACCCTGGGCCGGGCCGCGGCCTGGATCGCCGAGGCCGATGTGCAGGCGCTGCGCGAGGCGCTGGCACCGTTCACGCCCGAGGCGGTGGCCGGGCGCTGTGGCATCAGCGCCGAGCAGATCACCACGCTGGCGCGCGACTTTGCCGCCGCGCCGCGGGCCTGCGCCTATGGCCGCATCGGCACCTGCACCCAGAGCCTGGGCACGCTGGCCACCTGGCTGATCGACCTGCTGAACATCCTCACCGGCCGGCTGGATGTGGAAGGCGGGCTGATGTTCGCCCAGGCCGCGGCCTTTGCCGCCAACACCCAGGGCACGCCGGGTCGCGGCCGCGGCGTGGCCACCGGCCGCCACCGCAGCCGCGTCAGCGGCGCGCCCGAGGTGTTTGGCGAGCTGCCCATCGTCAAGCTGGCCGAGGAGATCGAGACCCCCGGGCCCGGCCAGGTGCGCGCGGCCATCGTGATGAGCGCCAACCCGGTGCTGTCGGCGCCGGGCGGCGAACGCCTGGCCCAGGCGCTGCAAGGTCTGGACTTCATGGTCAGCCTGGACATCTACTGCAACGAGACCTCGCGCCTGGCCGACGTCATCCTGCCCGGCCTGTCGCCGCTGGAAGAAGGCCACTACGACGTGCCCTTCCCGCAGCTGAGCTGGCGCAACCAGGCGCGCTACAGCCGGCCGGTGTTCGAGCCGGCCGCCGGCCAGCCGGCCGAATGGCAGAGCCTGCTGCAGCTGATCGCCATCGTGCAGGGGCGCGGCGCATTGGCCGGCCAGGACCTGCAGGCGCTGGACGACGAGCTGCTCGGCGACGACCTGCGCCGCCAGGGCCTGGCCGACGCCGCGCCGGTGCTGGCCGCGCTGAAGCCCTGGACCGGCCCCGAGCGCCTGGTGGACCTGGCGCTGCGCAGCGGCCCTTATGGCGAGGGATGGGGCGATGGCTCCGGCAAGCAGCCCGGCGGACTGAACCTGGCCAGGGTCGCCGATGCCGAGGGCGGCATCGACCTGGGCACACTGTCGCCGCGCCTGCCGGGCATGCTGCGCACGCCCACGGGCCGTGTCGACATCGCCCATCCCATGCTGCTGGCCGACCTGCCACGCGCCCTGGCCGAGCTGCAAGCGCCCGCGCCCGCGGCCGGCCAGCTGAGCCTGATCGGCCGGCGCGACAGCCGCTCCAACAACAGCTGGATGCACAACCTGCCCACGCTGGCCAAGGGCCCCGAGCGCTGCACGCTGCAGCTGCATCCCGACGATGCACAGCGTCTGGGCCTGACCGAGGGCGCCAGCGCCCAGCTGAGCGGCCGCCAGGGCCGCATCAGCGCGCCGGTGGAGATCACCGAGCGGGTGCGGCCCGGCGTGGCCTGCCTGCCCCACGGCTGGGGCCACGACCTGCCGGGCTCGCGCCTGTCGCTGGCCGCCCAGCGCCCCGGCGCCAACCTGAATGCGGTGCTCGACGATGGCCTGATCGACCCGCTGTCGGGCAATGCCGTGCTGTCGGGCGTGGCGGTGAGCGTGAGCCCGGCCTGAGCCGGCCGGGTCAGCGCGGCTGGCGGCGCCGGCGCGTCCAGGCGCCGGCCGCCAGCAGGCCGCCGGACCACAGCGCCCAGGCCGCCGGCTCGGGCACCGGTGACACCAGCAGTTCCAGGCCGTCGGTGTCCAGCGTCAGCGAGCCACCGCAGCAGAACGAGTTGTAGAACTGGATCTCCAGCCGGTGGCGGCCGGCGGCAATGGCCACGTCGGCACCGGTCTGGCCATAGGAATTGGGGCCGGGCCGCGACAGCACCAGCTGGCCGTCGATGAACAGATAGGCCGCATCGTCCGAGCCCAGCAGCAGCGCGTAGTCGCGCGAGGTCGCCGCATCCACGTCGACGGTGATGCGGGCGCCGAAGGAGTTGTACTGGCCCAGCGGCCACCAGTCGTTCAGGCCTTCCGCGGCATGGCCGAAGTCGATCACCATGGCCCATTCGCTGGCGCGCCAGTCCGACAGCGCGATGCCGCTGCCGACGGTCTCTTCATAGCCACCGTACAGATCCACCCGCACCGGCCCGGTCTGGGCCTGGGCGGGCAGCGCCGCCCACAAGCCCAAGCCCAAGCCCAGGGCCAACATCAGCATCCCCCACCTGTTGCCACCTCTCGCCATGCCGTTCTCCTCGACTTGTGGCTGGATTGGGCGCGCCGCCAGCGACCGCAGCAAGGGCCACGCCCCCGCAAAGACGGGGGCCCGGCGGTGGCAAATGGCAACCGACTGCAACAGCGGCCGCGTCAAGGCCGGGTCAAGCCCATGCGTTAGCATCGCCGGCCGCTGTTTCCACCTGCCCTGAGTCCCGCCCATGCAAGTCGTCTGCCTCGATCTCGAAGGTGTGCTGATCCCCGAGATCTGGATCGCTTTTGCCGAACGCACCGGCATCGCCGAGTTCCGCCGCACCACGCGCGAGGAACCCGACTACGACAAGCTGATGCGCTGGCGCCTGGCCCTGCTCAAGCAGCATGGCCTGAAGCTGGCCGACATCCAGGCGGTGATCGCCGGCATGGCGCCGATGGACGGCGCCAAGGACTTCCTCGACGACCTGCGCAGCCGCTTCCAGGTCATCATCCTGTCGGACACCTTCTACGAGTTCGCCGATCCGATGATGCGCCAGTTGGGCCGGCCGACGCTGTTCTGCCACAAGCTGGTGATCGACGGCGACGGCTTCGTCGCCGACTACAAGCTGCGCCAGCCGAACCAGAAGTTTCATGCCGTCAATGCACTGAAGGGCCTGAACTACCAGGTCATCGCCGCCGGCGACAGCTACAACGACACCGGCATGCTGGGTGCGGCCGACGCCGGCTTCTTCATCCACCCGCCCGAGAGCATCGTCGCTCAGTTCCCGCAGTTCCCGGTGAACCGCAGCTATGCCGAGCTGAAGGCCAGCATCGACGGCGCCGCCGCCCGGCTGAAGGCCGCCGCGGCCTGAGCCCCAGGCCATGGGCGACCTGCTCTGGCCGGCCGTCACCCGCCTGGGCGAAGCCCAGCTGCTGCTGCCGGCCATGGCACTGGCCCTGCTGGCCCTGGCGCGCCGGCCCGAAAGCCGGGCGCTGGCCGGCACCTGGCTGGCCACCACCGCGCTGGCTGCGCTGCTGACCACGGCCACCAAGCTGGCCTTCATCGGCTGGGGCCTGGGCCTGGCCTCGCTGGACTTCACCGGCATCTCCGGCCATGCAATGTTCTCCGCCGCCATCCTGCCGCCGCTGCTGGTGGTGCTGGCACAGACCTTGAGGCCGCATGCCCGCGTGCGCAGCGGCTGGGCGCTGGGCCTGGCGCTGGCCGCCATGGTGGCGGTGTCGCGCGTGGCCGTGGGCGCGCACTCGTGGAGCGAGGTCATCGCCGGCTTTGCGCTGGGCACGGCCGCCAGCGTGCTGGCGCGCCTGGCCGGGCCGCTGCCGCGCACGCCCTTCGCCCGCTGGCCGGCGGTGGCCCTGCTGGCCTGCGTGCCGCTGGCCGTGGCCTGGGCCCCGCCCTCGCGCACGCACGACTGGGTGACCCAGCTGGCCCTGACGGCCTCGGGCCGCACCACGCCGCACCTGCGCTGAAAACGGCGGCAGCGACAGCCATGGCAGCAGCGGCGACAATCGCCGCATGCTCCGCAACATCGCCCGCGATACCCTCGAACTGCTGGCCCCGGCACGTGATGCCGACATCGGCATCGCCGCCATCGACCATGGCGCCGACGCCGTCTACATCGGCGGGCCCAGCTTCGGCGCGCGCGAGAAGGCCGGCAACGAGGTGGCCGACATCGCCCGCCTGGTGCAGCATGCCCACCGCTACAACGCGCGCATCTTCGTCACGCTGAACACCATCCTGCGCGACGACGAGCTGGAGCCGGCGCGCCGCCTGGCCTGGCAGCTCTACGAGGCCGGCGCCGATGCACTGATCGTGCAGGACATGGGCCTGCTGCAGCTGGACCTGCCACCGCTGCAGTTGCATGCCAGCACCCAGACCGACATCCGCACGCCCGAGAAGGCGCGCTTCCTGCAGGACGTGGGCTTCAGCCAGATGGTGCTGGCGCGCGAGCTGACGCTGCCGCAGATCCGGGCGATACGTGCCGAGGTGCGTGACTCGGTGCTGGAGTTTTTCATCCACGGCGCGCTGTGTGTGGCCTATTCGGGCCTGTGCGACATCAGCCATGCGCTGACCGGGCGCAGCGCCAACCGCGGCAGCTGCAGCCAGGAATGCCGCCAGCCCTACACCGTGGCCGACGCGGCCGGCCACATCATCGCCCACGACAAGCACGTGCTGAGCCTGAAGGACAACAACCAGAGCGCCAACCTGGCCGCCCTGGTCGAGGCCGGCATCCGAAGCTTCAAGATCGAGGGCCGCTACAAGGACGTGGGCTACGTCAAGAACGTCACCGCCCACTACCGGCGGCTGTTCGACCAGATCCTGGACGGGCGGCGCGACCTGCGGGCCTCGTCCAGCGGCCGTTGCACGTTCTTCTTCACGCCCGACCCCGAGCGCAACTTCAACCGCGGCACCACCGACTACTTCGTCAACGGCCGCAAAGAGGACATCGGCGCCTTCGACAGCCCCAAGCATGCCGGCCTGGCCTTGGGCGAGGTGCTGAATATCGGGCCCGAGCACCTGGACGTGCTGCTGGCCGACGGCGTGGACGCAGTGGCCAATGGCGACGGCATCACCTGGTGGGACCTGCAGGGCGAGCTCAACGGCGTGCAGGTCAATACCGCCCGCGCGCTGGACGCGGCCGGCCGACGCTGGCGCCTGCTGCCCAACGAGACGCTGGCCGGGCTGAAGGACCTGAAGCGTGGCACGGCCCTGTTCCGCAACCGCGACATCGCCTGGGACCGCACGCTGGAGAAGAAGACCGCCGAGCGCCGCATCGATTGCGACCTGCGCCTGGACGAGACCGGTGAACTGGGCGCGGGCCTGGTGCTGACGCTGACCGACGAAGACGGCCATGTCGGCCAGGCCGAGCTGGCCGGCCCGCTGCAGCCGGCGCGCGATGCGGCCCGCGCCCAGGCCCAGCTGCAGGAGCAGCTGGCCAAGCTGGGCACGACGATGTTTGCCGCACGCAGCCTGGACCTGGCCCTGTCACAGCCCTGGTTCGTGCCCACCGCGGCGCTGAATGCGCTGCGCCGCGATGCCGTGGCGGCGCTCGAAGCCGCCCGCTCCGCCGCCTGGCAGCGCCTGCCGCGGGCCACGCCGGTCGAGCCGCCGGCGCCCTGCCCCGAACGCTCGCTCAGCTACCTGGCCAATGTCTACAACCATGCGGCGCGCGACTTCTATGCCCGCCATGGCGTGGAGCTGATCGAGGCTGCTTACGAAAGCCACGAGGAGCTGGGCGAGGTCAGCCTGATGGTCACGCGGCACTGCGTGCGCTTCAGCCTGAGCCTGTGCCCCAAGCAGGCCAAGGGCGTGACCGGCGTGCAGGGCACGATACGCGCCGAGCCGCTGCAACTGCGCCATGGCGATGACGTGCTGACGCTGCGCTTCGACTGCAAGCCCTGCGAGATGCATGTGGTGGGCCGCATGCAGCCGCATGTGCTGAAGGCCGCCCGGGCGGCCGAACGTGCGGCCGAGCTGGCGGCCACGCCGGCGGCGCCGCTGACCTTCTACAAGGCGCGGCCGACCAGGGTGTAGCTGGCCGCGTTGTCGGCCAGCCAGCGGCCGCCGGCCTCACCACCGTGCTGGCCGGGATGGAAGTCGGCACGGCGGTAGGCGCGCCAGGGTCCGGCGATGGCCGGGATCAGGCCCGGCTCGCCATCCTGGCCGGCGAACAGAAAGCGCCAGGCGCTCTTCCAGGTCGACCAGCGCCACAGCGCACCGTCGCGCCACAGGTTGTGCAGGGTCTGGCGCAGCGCATCGGTGGCGAAATGCCAGGTGACGATCAGGAACAGGCGCTGGCGCCAGGTCTGATTGCCGCCAAGCGCCCGGTACAGGTCGAAGGCCGTGCAGCGGTGCTCGCTCTCCTCGGCCGAATGCCAGCGCCACAGCAGGGCCAGGCGCGGCTCGGCCCCGGCCAGCGGGCTGTGGTGGTTCAGCAAATGCTCGGCCAGGATGGCGGTGAAGTGCTCGGTGGCCGCGGTGGCGCCCAGCCAGATGCGCACATCCACGCCCTCCAGCTTGCGCAGCCGGCGCTTGGCCCGCTGTTCCCAGTGGTTGACGAAGCCCTGCTGCTGCAGTTGCTGGTTGTACAGCGCATGGATGCGGCGGTGCGTGGCCTCCTGGCCGATGAAGCCGCGCACCTCGGCCTCGAACTCGGCGCGGCGCTCCGCGGGCAGATCGGTCGGCAGCTTGGCCAGGCCATCGCGCACCGAGTCGATGAAAAACTGCTCGCCCACCGGAAAGCTCATCGACAGCGCATTGAAGAAGGCGCTGCGGAAGGCGTCGCCGCCGTTCCAGCGCCGCTCGAACGGGCTTTGCAGATCCACCAGCAGGCGGCGCACGGGCAGGTCGGTCACAGCATCTCCGCGGCGCAACGGGCGCACGACGGCAATGCTAACCGGATTTGGTACTTATCAGTACCAATGTCCGAGCGTCAGGATGGCGGCGGGCGTGCATGGCATCATTCCCGCATGCTCGTCGACGTCCTGCCCGACCTGGACCACCGCCACCGCCTGCTGCAGGCCATGGCCGAGACGGTGGCCGCCAAGGGCTATGCGGCAGTCACCATCGCCGATCTGGCCTCGGCCGCGCGGGTGTCCAAGCGCAGCTTCTACGAGCATTTCAGCGACAAGCCGGCCTGCTTCATCGCGCTGTACGAATCGGCCAGCCTGGCCACGCTGAAGGTGCTGCGCGAGGCGCTGGACCCGCGGCGCGACTGGCATGACCAGGTCGAACAGGCGCTCGCCGCCTACCTGGCCTGCCTGGCGCGCAACCCGGCCCTGCTGGCCACGCTGTTCGTCGAGATCATGGGCCTGGGCGCCGAAGGCCTGGCCGCGCGCCGGCGCAGCACCGAGCGCTTTGCCGACCTGATCATCGAGGTGGTCAAAGCCAGCGGCCAGCACGACCTGGGCCGCGAGCAGGCGGTGGCCATCGTCGGCGGCATCCACGAATGGGTGCTGCAGGCCGTGGAATCCCAGCGTGTGCCCGACCTGCCCCGACTGGCCGCCCCCGGCGCCCGCCTGGTGCGGGCGGTGCTGGACGCCCGCGGCTGACCCTGCGCCGGTCTGCGGCGACCGGGCTCAGCGCAGGCGGCCACGGCCATGCCGCACGCGCCTGGTCAGCCAGGCGGCCCCGGCCAGCCACAGGGCCCAGGTGGCGGGCTCGGGCACGGCGTTCACGACCTCGATGCTCAGCGTCAGCGCCGGCATGCTGCCGCTCAGACTGCTCTCGTTGCTGCCATCGCTGTACTGCCACTGCCAGGACGTGCACTGCAGGGTGCCGCTGCCTTCCGGATCGATGTTGTCGCACTGGCGTGACGCCGACTCCTGGCTGTAGTACGAGGTGACGTTGACCGCCCAGTCGCCGGACGCGGTGATCTGGAAAACGCCCGCCTGCGGGAACAGCATCGAAAACGTCCAGCTGCCGCTGTGGCCGCTGCCGGCAGGCGCACTGGGCATGTCGTTGAACCCGTTGCCACCGGCCTGCAGGCTGATGCTGCTCACCGTCTCGGTCTCGGAGTTGTACCAATTCACGGCCCAGAACTGGTAGCCCTCCTGGGGCGCCGGCTCGACCGGATCGGCCCCGCCGGAGGACCAGCTGCTGGCGCTGACGCTGTAGCTGACCGTGAAGTCGACCGTGCCGCCCACCGGCACGCTCAGTGCATTGGCACTGAAGCTGTCGATCTGGCCGCTGGCGGCCTGCGCCGAAGCCAGGCCGCACAGCGAAAGCGCCGTGCCCAGCAGCAGGCGCATCGAAGAAGAAGTCATCATCGTTGTCTCCTCGCCACCAGGCCAATCACCCAGCATGCAAGAGGAGCGTACAGCGATGCCCCGCAACAATCGATGAAGACCGCAATGCGTTTGTAGGGATCGCCGGGCTGGTGCCCAGAATGAGGATCGCCCGGGCCGCGCATACGCGCGGCCCGGGCGAGTGGCTCAAAGCCGGGTGGATCAGTCCTGACGGCGGCGGCGGGCCAGCAGGCCCACCACGCCCAGACCGGCCAGCATCAGCGCATAGGTCTCGGGTTCCGGCACCATCTGCGCCATGCCCAGCGTGCTGCTGTCGATGAAGTCACCATAGGCCGACAGCACCATGCCGCCGAAGTAGGTGCCGTAGGTGCCGCTGACCTGGTCGTCCCAGCGTCCGCCGAAGGTGTTGTTGCCGAACAGCACCAGCTGGCCTTCGTGCAGGATGAACGACGGGCCGCCGGAGTCACCGCCGCCGATGTTGCCTTCGACGCCGGTGGGCAGGCGCGGGGTGTTGGGCAGGCCCAGCTGGCCCCAGGTGTCCTGCAGCTGGCCACGCTGGTCGACGCCGTCGAAGTCGGCGTACCAGACCTCGGACGGGCCGGCGGCAAAGCCCTGCTCGTCGTCCAGATCGTAGAGGTCGGCGGCGTTGTAGGCCACCTTCTTGATGTAGTAGTTGGCCGTGCCGCTGACATGGCCGACGTGGCCGGTGCCCGAGGTGCCGTAGCCGACCATGGTGATCAGCTGGCCATCGGCCGGCGCGCCGCTGTAGATGCTGTAGATCTTGGCCGCGTCCGGAGCCTTCTCGGCCAGCGTGATGATGGCCAGGTCGTCGTTCAGGCAGCCCGTGGAACCATCGGGGCAGTTGTTGAAGCCCTGGTAGTTGCCATTCATGCGCACCGTCTGCGCAGAGATGCGGGTGGTGCCGGCGAGGGTGCTGCTGGCGTTGTCGTGGTTGAAGTTCACCGCCACGGTGTTCTGCGCATTCAGCGACATGCCCAGGCCGTCATCGTTCTTGTCGATGCAGTGGGCGGCGGTCAGCACATGCCAGGGCGAGATCAGCGCGCCCGAGCAGATGTAGGCCGCCTGGGTGGGCAGACCGATGTCGTAGACCGTGCGCACGCTGACCACGCCGCTGAAGGCCGAGGTCGGCACGTTGGCGTCCACCAGGCGGTTGGCGTTGTAGGCGCCGCCGCCGGCCAGGATCAGCGGCGAGTGGTTGGCACCGGTGGCGGTCAGCTGCGAGGCCACGCTCTGGGCCGACGCGGGAACGGCCAGGGCCAGCAGGCTGGCCAGCGCCAGGGCGGTGCGTGCGAGGTTGTTCTTCATGGTCTGTGACTCCGTCCTTCTATGGAGTGGATGGGTAGCGAATCGGACCGCTCTCATGAAGCGGCCCCTGACCTGTGCGCGGCAGTCTGTCCAGGGTTTGCGGTGCATCGCACCGGCCCCTTGGGTGCAATCCGTCACGCCAAGACCGGGAAGGCTAAGCAAGTAGAGCGCCGAGTTCACCCCGGGCAAGCCCGCCCCCGAAAGTGATGGTGGGATGACGGAATAGTGAATCGCTTGTAAAGACAAGCACTTGGCGCATGGGCCACGGCCTGGGACGGTCGCCACCACCCCCGTGATCGAGGGGGATGGGCCGCGGGCCGGAAGGCCCGTTCAGGCGTCGCGGTCGAACAGCCGGCGCAGGCCCAGCCACTGCTGGGCCCAGAAGCCGTGGCCGTAGTCGCGGCCTTCGAGCTGGTCGCGGATGCCGGTGGGGGCGATGCGCGATGCTGGTGCATCGAAGCGCGCCGTGCCGCCCAGCATGTCCCAGATCGGGAACAGCACCGCGAAATTGCAGCCGCCCAGCGTGCCCGCACCACCGCGCGGGCCGCTGGCCTCGTGGCCGATGCCGATGGCATGGTGGGTGCGGTGGTAGCGCGGGCTGACGATCAGCCGGCTCAGCAGCGGGCCGAAGTCCAGCCGGGTGTTGGCATGCGACAGGCTCTCGACCAGCTGCGTCACCGCCACCAGGGCGATGAACTGCGCCGGCGCCACGCCGATGGCGATGCCCAGCAGCGCAAACACGCTGTCGCGCAGCAGGTCGTCGGCCAGGTGGTTGCGGTTGTCGCTCCACATCGTCATCTGGCGCTGGCTGTGGTGCACCGCATGCAGCTGCCACCACCAGTCCAGCCGGTGCTGCACGCGGTGGTACACATAGTCCACCGCGTCGAACACCAGCAGGTAGATCAGGAAGCTGACCCAGGCCTGGTCGGTGACGCCCGGCCACAACCGGTCCAGCTCCAGGCCGCCCATGCCGTGCAGGCCCAGCCAGCCGCGCAGCAGGTCCCACAGCGGGTCGATGGCGAAGAACAGCGCCACGCGGAACAGGCCCAGGCGGTGGATCAGCGTGTAGACGATGTCGGTGCGCACCGCGGCACGGTCGACCACGGCCTCGGCCGGACGCCAGCGCTCCAGCGTGCGAAACACCGCCAGCATCACCGCCAGCTGCAGCAGGCCGACCAGCAGCCAGCCGGTGGCGCGGTGGCCGTCGGCCAGCAGATTGCCCAGCCCGGCGTGGAACATCAGCGGCTGCAGCCAGGTCTCGAACAGCCACAGCTGGGCCTGCTCGAAGCGGTCGGTGATCCAGTCCATGGCCGTGTTCTATCCGCCCGCCGGGCCCAGCTGCGGATGCTCGCGCAGCGTGGCAAAGCAGAAGCCCCGCGCCTTCAGGCCCTCGATCAGCGGCTCCAGCACCGCCGGCGCCCAGGGCTCGCGGCGCGACCAGATGCCCAGGTGGGCCACCAGGATGTCGCCGGGCCGGATGTCGCGCAGGGCCTGGGCCAGCAGCCGTTGATTGGGAAAGCGCTCGCTGGGCAACTCGTCGCCCAGGAAGCCGGCCGGGCTCCAGCCGACATGGGTCCAGCCGCAGGACCGGGCCGCCGCCAGCAGGGCCGGCGAGGTCTTGCCGCCCGGCGCACGGAACCAGCGCGACATGGCCTGGCCGGTGATGGCCTGGAAGCGCTGCGCCGGGCGCTGCAGTTCGGCGCAGTAGGCGGCGGCGTCCACGGTGAGGCGCTGGCCGGCCTGCGGGCCTTGGCTGGGCCGCAGATCAAAGCGGCCGTCGGGCCGGTCGGCCAGCCAGCTGCCATGGTCCCAGGTGTGCGAGCCGAAGGCATGGCCCTCGGCCGCGCGCTCGCGCCACCACGGCGCCCATTGCTCGTCCAGGCTGGCGCCGCCGGTCTGGGTGCGTTCGTTGGCCAGGAAGAAGGTGGCCTTGACCTGCTGGCGCCTGAGCACCTGGGCCACCAGCTCGGCCACGCCCATGTGGCCGGTGTCGAAGCTCAGGTAGACCGGCTTGGCGCAGGCCGGCGCCGCAGCGGCGCTGGACACGGCCAGCACCAGGCCAAGGGCGGTGCTGGCGCTAGCGCCGAGGCGCATGGTCCAGGGTCCAGATGCCATGCGGCGAGCGGCCGACCTTCACCTGGCGCAGCACCTGGCGCGTCTCCAGGTCGATCACGCTCATCTTGCCGGCCCAGCGCGAGCTGAGCAGCAGGGTGCGGCCATCGGCCAGCAGGTCCATGCAATCGGGGCCGCTGGGACCGGGCAGCGTGGCCAGCACCTTCAGCGTCTGCACGTCGATCAGGCTCAGCGTATTGGCCACGCGGTTGCTGACCAGCAGCTGCCGGCCGTCGCCGCGGGCGCGGAAGGCATGCGCGCCCTCGCCGGTGACGATGCGCTCGATCAGCTTGCCCGGCGACTGCGTGACGTCGTAGACCTCGACCACCTTGTCGCCGGTGAGGCCGACGAACAGCCGCTTGTCGTCGGGCGACAGGTAGACGTCGGCCGGCATCTTGCCGACCTTGATCTTCCATCGCGGCGCCTGGGTGGCCAGGTCGATGGCCATCAGCTCGTCGCTGTCCTGCAGCGACACGTAGACCGTGCTGCTGCGGTTGTCGATGAACAGATGGCTGGGCGTCTTGGGCGCGGCGATGCGCTTGGCCAGCTTCAGCGGCTGGGCCGTGTCGGCGGGCACCCAGCGGTAGATGTCCACATGGTCCAGCCGGTTGGCGGCGGTGACGAACCACTTCATGTCCGGCGAGAAGCGCAGCTGGTAGGGATCGACGATGCCGTCCAGCACACGCTGCACCTCGGCCGTGACCGGGTCGATGAAGGTCAGCGTGTCCGACAGCGCATTGGCGACGATCAGGCTCTTCTCGTCCGGCGTCAGGTACAGGTGGTGCGGCTCCTTGCCGGTGGGGATGCGGCGGCGCTCGGTCCAGGTCTGCGGATCGATGACGCTGACGTTGGCGTCCAGCGAATTGAGCACGAAGATCGGCCGCCGCGCTGCGCCAGGCTTGGCGCCCAGACCGTCGGCTCGGGCCAGCGGGGACGCAAGCATGGCCGGAGCCACGGCGGCCCGCAGGCCCAGGGACAGGAGTTGGCGCCGGGCGACACCGGCGGGAGGCAGCAGGATCACGACAGGGCGGCAGGCTTCAGGGCAACCCGCAAGTGTAAAGGGCAGGTGGCAGACCGGGCCGCCACACTGCCTTGTCGTCGATCAAGCCACGATCACTTCCGGCTCAATCGTCGTCGCCACCGCCCAGGATGCCGCCCAGCAGGCCGCCGCCGGCCACGCCGGTCAGCACCGAGCCCTGCTCGCGCGAGCCGCCATTCTGCGGCGCGGCGGCAAACACGCGGCTGGCCAGGCGGCTGAACGGCAGGCTTTGCAGCCACACCGTGCCCGGGCCGCTGAGCTTGGCGAAGAACAGGCCCTCGCCACCGAACAGCGCGGTCTTGATCTTGCCGACGTACTGGATCTCGAAATTGACGTTGGGCGTGAAGGCGACCACGCAGCCGGTGTCCACCATCAGCGTCTGGCCGGGCTGCAGCTCGCGCTTGACCACGGTGCCGCCGGCATGCACGAAGGCCAGGCCGTCACCTTCGAGCTTCTGCATGATGAAACCCTCGCCGCCGAAGAAGCCTACAGACAGCTTCTGCTGGAAATAGATGCCCAGCGAGACGCCGCGCGCCGCGCACAGAAAGCTGTCCTTCTGGCACACCAGCATGCCGCCCAGCTGGCGCAGGTCCATCGGGATGATCTTGCCCGGATAGGGCGCGCCGAAGGCCACGCGCTGCTTCTGCGGCGCCTGGTTGGTGTAGACGGTGGTGAACAGCGACTCGCCGGTGATCAGCCGCTTGCCCGCGCCCAGCAGCTTGCCGAAGAAGCCGCCACCCCCCTGGTTGCTGCCGTCGCCGAAGACGGTGTCCATGCCGATGCCGGCATCCATGAAGAACAGGCTGCCGGCCTCGCCGACCGCGGCCTCGCCGGGGTCGAGCTCGACCTCGACAAACTGCATTTCCGAGCCCTTGATCTCGTAGTCGACGACATCCATGGCCATGGCGGGTGTGCTCCTGAAGCAAGTTGAAGATTGAAACGGGCGCGATGGTAACCAAGCCGCGTGGCGCCGCTAGCGCCGTGCGACGGACGGTCGCCAGAAGCCGACCAGGGCCACCACGGCCAGCGCCGCGGCCAGGCCCCAGCGTGGCGCCAGGTCCAGCATCAGCCCGGCCACCGCCGGTGCCAGCACGCCGCCCAGCGTGTAGGCGGTGACCAGCACCGCCGTGGCATCGACCAGGCCGCCGCCCGGCGCCTGGTCGTGGGCGGCCCCGTCGGCATACTGGTGGCCGATCTCGGTCATCGCCAGCGTATACAGGCCGGCGCCGGCCGCGCCCCACAGCGCGACGATGGGCCAGATCAGCCAGGCCCAGGTGCCGCCCCCGCCCAGCCCACCGGCCGACACCGCCGGCACCAGCAGCGCCCCGCCCAGGCACAGGGCCACGCCGATGCGGCGCAGCCGCTCGCGCGGCCAGCGGTCGGCCAGTTCGCCCACCGGCGCCGCCGCCAGCGTGCTGCCCAGGCCCGACACCGTCACCAGCAGGGCCGCGGCGGCCTCGGTCCAGCCCAGGGCCAGGCCCCACAGCGGCAGTGCGCCGGACAGTCCGGCCTCGAAGAAGCCACCCACCAGGCCGGTGACCATCACCACCGGCGCGGCACGCAGGGCCAGGCCCAGGCCGGCCTTGGGCGCGGTGTCGCCAGCGGTGGCGGCCGGCGCCGCGGCCAGCTCGGGCGCGCGCACGCCGGCCAGCAGCAGCAGACCCAGCACGGCCAGGCCCAGCGCCAGCCAGCCAGCCTGGTGCGGCGTCCAGCCGCGCGCCAGCACCGCCGCCAGCAGGGCCGGGCCGAGCATGAAGGTGCCGCCGATCATGGTCGAGAACCAGCCCATCAGCCGGCCGCGCCGGTGCGGCGGCGCCAGCTTGGCCACCAGGGCCTCGCTGAGCACCCAGCGCAGCGCGCCGGCCATGCCGGAGATGGTGTTCAGCAGGGCCCACAGCGGCACGCTGTCGCTGAGCTGGATGCCGGTGATGGTCAGCACCGGCACGCCGCCGCTGACCAGCAGGGCCCGCGCCGTGCCCAGGCGGCGCACCAGGCGCGAGGCGAACGGCGTGGCCACCAGCACGCCAATCCAGCCCAGCGCGGCAAAGGCGCCGGCGGCGGTGCTGCCCAGGCCGCGCGCCTTCAGCTCGATCAGCAAGAGCGGACCGAAGACGAAGATCGAAGTCAGCTCGACCCCCGTGGCGGCAAACAGCGCCACCAGGCTGCGCGTGGCCGACGCCGTGGCCGCCACCGGCGCAGCGGCCGGACCCGCTCCTGCCATGCTCAGCGCGTGGCCTCGTCCTTGGTGCCGAAGATCTTGTCGCCGGCGTCGCCCAGGCCCGGGATGATGTAGCCGATCTCGTTGAGGTGGCTGTCGATGGCCGCGGTCCAGCAGCGCACGTCGGGATGGGCGGCGTTGAGCGCGGCAATGCCCTCGGGCGCGGCCACCAGCACCAGGGCGCGAATGTCCTTGCAGCCGCGGGCCTTGAGCAGATCGACCGTGGCGATCATCGAGCCGGCGGTGGCCAGCATCGGGTCGATGATGATGGCCGTGCGCTCTTCCAGCTGGCCGACGAACTTCTCGAAGTAGTTGACCGGCTGCAGCGTCTCATGGTCGCGCGCCAGGCCGACCACGCTGACCTTGGCATTGGGCACCAGGTCCAGCACGCCGTCGAGCATGCCCAGGCCGGCGCGCAGGATGGGCACCACGGTGACCTTGCGGCCGGCGATCTGCTCGATCTCGGTCGGGCCGCTCCAGCAATCGATGGTGGTCTTTTCCAGCGGGAAGTCGGCCGTGGCCTCGTAGGCCAGCAGGCGCGCCAGCTCATGCGTCAGCTCGCGGAACTTCTTGGTCGAGATGTCGGCCTCGCGCAGCAGGCCGATCTTGTGACGCACGAGGGGGTGTTGGACGGCGAAGACGGGCATGGCGCGGCTCGGTCGGAAGAGGTGGACCGCAGTGTATCGACGCGCTCAGGCCAGGTTCAGGCCTCGCCCTGCCCGCGCCGCTGGCGCAAGGCCTCGTACAGGCACACGCCGGCAGCCACCGAGACGTTGAGGCTTTCCACCGCGCCGCTCATCGGGATGCTGACCAGCTCGTCGCAGGTCTTGCGCGTGAGCTGGCGCATGCCCGGGCCTTCGGCGCCCAGCACCAGGCACACCGGGCCGCTGAGGTCCAGGTCGTACAGCGTGCGCTCGGCATCGTCGGACAGGCCGATGATGCGGATGTCGCGCTCCTTCAGCTCGTTCAGGGACCGCGCCAGATTGGTGACCATCAGATAGGGCATGGTCTCGGCCGCGCCCGAGGCCACCTTGGCCACGGTGGCGTTCAGGCCCACCGCATGGTCCTTGGGCGCCACCACCGCATGGGCGCCGGCCCCATCGGCCACGCGCAGCACCGCGCCCAGGTTGTGCGGATCGGTCACGCCGTCCAGCGCCAGCACCAGCGGCGCGCCTTCCACCTGGTCGAGCACATCGTCCAGCGAATGGCTGCGCGCCACCGGCGTGACACGCGCCACCACGCCCTGGTGGCGCGGGCTGCCGGCCAGGCGGATCAGGCGCTGGTCGTCGCTGTCGACGATCTTGGCGCCGGCGGCCTGGGCCCGCTCGACGAACTGGCGCATGCGCGCATCGCGCCGCGTGGCATCGACGTGGATCTCGACGATGGACTGGGGGGCGGTCTTCAACCGCACGGTGACGGCATGGAAGCCGAACAGGACCTGGGCGCTCATGAAGCCACTGTACCCGCTGCATCGCCGGCGGCGGCAACGGCCGCCGGATCGACCGCGGGATCGACCGCCGGGTCGGCAGCCACTGCCGCATCCACGCCGTCCAGCGGCACCGCCTCGGGCCGGGCGGCGCCGGTCAGCGTGCGCGGGTCGTCGACGCGGGCCACGCGCAGCTGCGTGCCATAGCTGCGGTAGGTGTCGTTCAGCGCCTGCAGCCGCTGCTGCAGGCCATCGGCATCGGCGATGGACTCGCGGTGGCGCTGGATGGTGCTGGCCGCCAGGTCCATCAGCTTGGCATTCAGCGTGCGCTCGGCGCCGGCCAGCAGCAGCGTGGCGGCCTGGTCGGGCTCGCCGGCCACGGTGTGGCCCACGGCCTGCTGGGCGATGGCATTGATGCGCTCGTATTCGGCGCGCACCGTGGGCACCAGCTCGTGGCCGGCCCGCAGCGCCGCGCACAGCAGGTCGCAGGTGGCGCGGCTGACGGCAAAGCGCGAGGCCAGCCGGCCCACCTGCTCGGGCAGCTCGGGCAGGTGGATCTCCTTGCTGTCCAGCCGCGCCAGCAGCATCAGCAGATTGCAGCCGGCCTCGAAGTCGAAGCTGGGCTCGGCGATCTCGTCGACCATCGCGCGGATCGCCGCCAGGGCCTCGACGACGCGCCGCTCCAGCAGCGCCAGCAGCACCTGCAGCACACTGGCAAAGCGCTGCAGGCGCGGGCTTTCGGGCGCGGTGGCCAGGGTGCGCTCGAGCAGCGCCACCGAGGACATCAGGCCGCGCGCATCACCGGCCTCGAACTGCAGCGCCGCCAGCAGCATCAGGCCCTGCAGGTCGAAGCTGCGCGAGCTGGCACCCAGCCGCACCGCCTGGGCCAGCGAGGCCGCGGCATCGCCGGCCTCGCCAAAATAGAACTGCATCACGCCCAGCTTGACCTGGCGGGCCACGCTGTGCGGCGTGATGCGCGCGGCCTGGCCCAGGGCCTGCAGCGCCGCCGGCACGTCGCCCTGCTCGAACAGCACCCGGCCCAGCACATCGTAGGCATCGGTATAGCCCGGCAGGTCGGTGATCAGGCTTTCCAGCGTGCGCCGGGCACGGAACACCGCGCCGGATTCGGTCTGCGCGCGCGCCAGGCCCAGGCGCGCCCAGGGCAGCGCACCGTTCTGCAGCACCAGCTCCAGCAGGCGCTCGCTGTCGGCCGGCCGGCCCAGGCGCAGCCACAGGTCGGCGGCGATGCGCGCGGCCTGCAGCCAGACCTGGCCACGCGCATCGACCAGGGCCTCGGCCTGCACCGCGGCATTCTCGAACTGGCGCTCGTTGATCAGCTCGAACACCGTGGCCAGCGCCCGCTTGCGCTCGCGCGCCTGGCGCAGGCGCACACGCAGCGCATCCGGGGTGTGCGGCTTCAGCAGGTAGGCGTCCAGCGCCACCTCGGCGGCCTCGGCCACATGGCCGTAGTTGGCCTCGCCGGAGATCATCACCACCACGCAGGACAGCGGCAGCACGCCGGCCTGGCGCAAATCGTCCATCAGCTCCTGGCCGTTCATCGGCTCGCCGGGAAAGTGGTGCTCGCACAGCACGATGTCGAACGGCCGGATTTCCAGCATGCCGCGCGCATCCTGCGGCCGGCCGGTCTGCTCGATGCGCGTGACGCCGAAGTCGCGCAGCATATTGGCCAGCGCGCGGCGCGTGCCGGTGTTGCCGTCGATCACCAGGGCCAGGGCCTCGCCGATCTGTGCATCCAGCGGCTGGTTCATCGCGCCCCCCGCTGCAGCAGCCAGCCCAGCGCCATCAGGCCGCCGATCAGCAGCGGCTGGTGCAGCATGTAGACCGTCAGCGGGCGGCGCCCCAGCCAGGCCAGGCCGCGACCGGCGCCGGCCAGCGCCGCAGGCAGGGGCGCGGCCAGCCAGTGCGCACGCCGCGCCAGCAGCCACTGGCCGGCGGCCTGGCCCCACAGCATCAGGCCCAGCCAGGGCAGCACCGGCACATAGTCCTCGGTGACGGGCTTGTGCGTGACCAGGCCGATCCAGTTGCTGGCGCGGTGGTCGAACCACGGGTGCTGCCACAGCCAGGGCGCCACCAGGGCCAGCGCGCCCAGCGGCCACAGCCAGACGCCAGGCAGGCCGGCCACGGCCAGGCCGCGGGTGACGATCAGCATCACCGCCATGCCGTGCAGCACGCCAAAACTGATCCAGCTGCGCGGAAACATCAGCGCCGAGCCGGCCGAAACCAGCAGCGCGCAGACAGCCACCTGGGCCCAGCGGCGCCAGAAGCGCGGCCAGCCCTGGCCCGCCGCCAGGGCCAGCGCCTGGCCCAGGCCGGCGCACAGCAGGAACAGGCTGACGATGGCCGTGCGCTGGCCGGTCCACAGCGCATCGCGGTAGAAGTCCTGGCGTGGCTCCAGCCAGCCCAGGTGGTTCAGGTCGAAGGCGAAATGAAAGCCCACCATCCACACGATGGCCAGGCCGCGCAGCGCATCCAGGCGGTCGGCGCGGGTGGGCGCAACAGGGGGCAGAAGGGGCGACGCCGGTGCTGCAGGCGCGATCGGGGACATGCAGCACTGTAGCCGGCGCCCGCCCGCGGCCGGCCGCGCCGCGGGCTCCTAGAATGCGCAGCCTTCACGCCGGGCGGCTCTGACGTCTGGCGCGATCTGCCCGTAGCTCAACTGGATAGAGCAGCTGCCTTCTAAGCAGCAGGTCGGGGGTTCGAGTCCCTCCGGGCAGGCCAGCGGACAGGCTCGGCCATGCCAATGCCAGCGCCCAATGGAAAACGGGCCGAAGGCAAACAGCCATCAGCCCGTCAACCGGTGCTCAAAGTGGTCGGGGCGACACGATTCGAACGTGCGACCCTCTGCTCCCAAAGCAGCAAGCCAAGCCACTTCCAGACTTTTCGGAACCTTTATTTCTTCCTAAGTTGTTGATCTAAAGACACTCTGGAGACTACGGATCTTTTCGGAGTTTTCCGCTATTCTGTTACCCCGACGTTACCCCGGGGCACGCTGTGGCGGAGATCATCGACTTCACGATCAGGACCATCGAGGCGATCAAGCCGCCGGCCGAGGGTCGGCTGGAGTTCAAGGACAGCAAGACGCCTGGGCTCTACCTGCGCGTGACGGCGAGCGGCATCAAGACGTTCTCGTTCGTCGGCCGCGCCAAGGGCGCCGCCCGGGTCGAACGTGTCACGTTCGGCAAGTTCCCCACGGTGAAGCCCGACGAGGCCAGGCGCAAGGCCACTGTCCTGGCCGGCGAGTTGGCCGGCGGAACCAGTGCGGCGGCGGCATCCCGGCAACGACGCGGCGAGATGTCCGTCGCAGAGCTGTTCAAGCTCTACAAGGAGTCGTTGACCGCGCGCGATCGCAAGAGCGTCGACGAGATCGAGCGCCGCTGGGAAGCGCTGATCCAGCCCGCCTTTGGCACCCGCCGCCTGTCGGATGTGACGGGTCTGGATGTCGAGCGGTGGCACCGCGCCCTCCCCGCCCAAATCGTGGCCCGCCGAGAACAGGAGTCCAGAGCGAAGCGAGAAGCTGCAGCAGCGCGGCGCGCGCAGGTTGCCGCGCGCCAGACCGTGCGTCGCCATGGACCGGATCCGAAGCCACGGCCTGCCACGCCACTGGTGCCGCCGCGGGTCACGGGACAGACCTCGGCAAACCGGGCTGTTGAGACGCTGCGCGCCATGTACAACTGGGCCGGCGAGCCCAAGCGCGCCATCTTCACCGGCGTGAACCCTGCGGCACGCCACGAACTGTTTGCAGAGGTCGAGCGAGAACGGTTCATCCAGCCGGACGAACTGGGCCCGTTCTTCCAGGCGCTGGCCGAAGAACCCAACGAGGACATCCGCGACTTCGTGCTGTGCGCGGTGCTGACCGGTGCACGCCGGTCCAACGTCATCGCCATGCGCTGGGACGAGCTGAGCCTAAAGCGGGGCGAGTGGCGCGTCTCAGGAGAGCTGATGAAGAACGGTCAGCCACAGACGATCACACTCACGCCCGAACTGGTCGAGTTGCTCAAGGCGCGGGCCGAGAAGCACAAGGGCGAGTGGGTCTTTGAATCCAGCCGAAGCAAGTCAGGTCACATGACTGAGCCGCACTCGGGGTGGACGCGCATCTTGAAGCGCGCCAACCTCGACGATCTGCGCATCCACGATCTGCGCCGAACGCTGGGCAGCTGGTTGGCCCGCACCGGCGCCTCTCTGGTGCTGATCGGCAAGAGCCTGAACCACAAGAGCCAGCAAGCCACCGCCATCTATGCCCGGCTCGACTTGGATCCGATCCGGCAGTCAGTCAATCTAGCAGCCTCCGCCATGCTCGAGGCGGCCGGCGCAAAGGAGGTCGCAAAGGTGCTGCAGTTCCCTGCCACTCGCGCCGACGAGGGCTCAACTGGTCTGATGAAGCCTGGGCGATCGGGTCGCTCAAAGCCTTGATTCTCATTTGATAAGGGAATACCATTTCAAAATGTCAAGTGAGCAACCGAAGCACGGCGGAGCCGGTCGAGGCCAGGGACGAAAGCCTCTGCAGAAGGGTCAAGACACCGTGCCGGTGACGATCAAGATGACCGCCGATCAGAAGGCCAAGCTGGGCCGGCTGGGCGGTGCCGTGTGGGTCCGCGCACGCATCGACAAGGCCAGGGAGCCGACGGAGTAACCCCGGCGCCTCAGCGGCTCTGAGGCAAGGCGGCCGAGCACAGGGGGTAGGAGCCCTGGGCCCGGCCTGACCACAACCCACCTGATTGGAGGTGAATCATGGCTGCTGCAAATTCTCTCAGCTCTGGCGGGATGGACGCCGCGAAGGCGCGCCCCGTCCGGGAGCTCCCATTCATTCCGATTCGCCCACCGCGCGGGCCGGCACCGAAGGGTGGGTTCTTGATGGGCTGCCACAAGCCGCACCCGCCCGGCACACTGCCTGCGCAGTTCCGATTGCCGGTCAAGGATGCTGGGATGGAGCCCATGCTGTCACTCGGCGACTACGCTGTGTTCTGCACGCTGACCAAGCCGGAGCCTGGCTCCTGCGTGCTGATCAGCACGGACTTCGGCCCCGAAATCCGCCAGTTCGAGCCGCTTTCGGACGGGCAATGGGCAGGCTGCGCTCTGAACCCTGAGTACGAGCCTGTCTTGTCGAGCGAGGAGCGCTGCTGGGTGATCGCAGTGCTGGTCGGTGTCCTGCCGGGGACGGAGGTGTCTCATGGCCAATGAAGCTGTGCAGACGGCGGCCGAGGACTTCGGCAATCTGCCGTCGGAGGCCAAGGCATGAGCACGGCTACCAACGGAGTCGCGGCTGGAGCCGGCGGAGCTGCGGGAAAGCGCAGGCGAACAACCAGGCGCCAACCCGTGTTGGTCATCACCGCCGGGCCTGGCAGCGCCCGGGTCGATTGCCGCGATGGGGTGCTGAAGATTGCCTATCGCGGCTTGCTGACGGCGGGGGTGCTGTCGCGAATCACGCAGCGCGTATCGCTGGAGGTGCGCAGCCAGTCTGGCGCGCTGTCGGGCCAGTTGATTGGTGCGTTCGTTGCGGACTTCCGTGGGGCTGCTCTGGCCTGCACGGCGAGCGAGATCGAGCAGGCATGTGGTGGCATCCTGTTGCATCACCCTGGCATCTTCGTGGCTGCCGGAGTGGCACATGACGCACTGCGGATCTGCGCCCTGCGCATGGAGTTCGACAACTTGCACAGGCGCGTCTGCTCCCACTACGGGGCGTCGTTGGACGCGGCTCTGCGCTATGTGCGAGAAGGTACCGCCGTGAAGGTGGAGCACGCGCGATGACAACGAACTTCTGTTCGACGTGCCCGGAGGACACGCCATGACCACCCCCGGCCTACTCCAACGCCCGATCCTGGGTGGTGTCTTCGGATCGGGCCGGTACGTCCTGGCCACGCGGCCCTGCGTGGCGAACGGCCTGCATGCGGTGCGCTTCATGGTGCTGGATCCGCGCGCCGGCACCGTGCTGGCCACGGCCGACACGAAGACCGAGGTCCTGCAGGCGGCGCGCCGGGCCATCAGGCAACTGCTGCAGCAATGCCCGCCCTCGGAGCCAACCGCAGTGGCCGCGGCACAAGCTGCGCTCTGGCCTGAGGCCGAGATCGACCGCGGCGCGCCAGCTGTTCGGGTCCGGTCGATCTCACGCCGCCGCCGCGACGTGTTCGAGAAGTCCGCTGGCAAGTGCCACTACTGCTGCCGGCCGCTCATCCTCGACGGCATTTGGCACGTCGAGCACATGCTGCCTCGCGCGCTGGGCGGCGCCGACGAGATCGGCAACCTGGTGGCCGCCTGTGCACCGTGTAACCTGGCCAAGGGGGACAGGACGGCGGTGGAGTTCGTCACTCAGGCAGGCCGAACGGCGCGCGAACAGGGTTGAGCAGTGCGATTCGCTGAAGCGAGGCGCCAGGATCTGCTGCGCTTGGGTTTGACCTCGCAGCAAGTTGACCAGTTGGAGACGGAGGCCCTCCCTGCGGCTGCGAACTACCTCCACGGGCTTGATCGCACAGACGAGGTCCGGATCTGGCTCAAGAAATTCAAGCACGCATCTCGCAAGCCTGGCCGGCAGTTGGATTCGCTCCTGACGCAGGCCACGGCAGAGGCGCCTCCATCCGGGCTGACCGGAGCAATGCGCCGGATCGCGGTTGCCGCATACGGTCAGGCGCGGCGGGACGGCGCGCCATTCGCGCCGGGTTTTGTCGGTGACGATGGACCAGCGCGGGTACGGCAGATCGCGAGCGCTCCTGAACGGCTCGCAGCGATCGTCGATGCGGCGTTGGCCATCGGCATGCCGGCCCAGCGGCGACGGGATTCCGGCCTGGGCGCGGTCTCGGCGATCTGGGAGGTTGTGCAACACATGGGGATCCAGCTGCAGAGCGCGCCAGCATCCCCGATGTGCCAGATCGCGCTCTTCTGCTTCGAAGTGCTACAGCCTGGCCGATTCGATTCCGGTGCGAACGGCCCCGAGCGGGCGCTCAAGGCACTCATCCAACGCGAGAAGAAAGAGGCGAGTCAGGGCTAAAAGTTGCGACCTATCGTCCCAGGAGAAATGGAGCGACTAGGCGAACGTGCATCCATTGCAACCTTCCGAAAGGAACGTAAGCCATGGACGCAGCTGCCAACGACTCGGTCATCGAACGCATCGCGCCTTCGGGCCTCATGAAGCCCTCTGCTGCCGCCGAGTACCTCCAGATCACAGAATCGACTCTGTCCGTCTGGCGGTCGACGAACCGCAAGAAGCTCGCATATGTGAAGGTGGGTGGCCAGGTGCGCTACCGCCGCGCAGACTTGGACGCGTTCATCAACGCGAACTTGCGCAACGCCCCGTCCGCCTGAGGTGCTGCTCATGCTGCAGCACCATCACCCGGCCGGCGCCACCGGGCAGGACGCGGCCAAGGCCTTCACCACTCTCCAGGCCCGCTTCGCCCTCGTCGGCTGGGCGCTGGATCCGGCAGCCGACGGCACCCTCCTGGCCAGCCGTTGGGGACGGGCTCGTGACCTGCCCGACATGGAAGCCGCCGAGCGCTTCCTTGCGATGCTGGAGGGCCGCTGTGAGTGAACGGATCGACCGCAACCGCGACGCCTTCGAAGAGTTCCGGCGCCGGTGCTTTCATGGCGGCGGGCCCTTCGCCTGGGCCTCCCTCCTGCCACTCGAACTGCAGGACCTGCTGCCGCTCGTCGCTGGCACTGATGGCTTCTCGCTGATCGTGACCAACGAGGGCATCGTGCTCACCGCGTACGGCGACACGCACCATGTGGCTTGGGCCCAGCTGACGCCCGCCTCGGTGCTGGAACTGCACGCCCAGATGATCGCCGGCCAGGCGGCCGCCCTGCAGGCCCTGGCGGACAGCCGCAAGGCGGCGGCAGCAACGACGGCGGGGCTAGATATCGACCAGGGAGGTGCGCATGCGCTCCACTGACCGCATCAGCCGCGCCGAGCGCCACCAACTGCAACAGCCTCCTGTGCGCTTCTGGCCTGTCGCAGGGCGCCAGCTCAGTCTGGCCAACGTCCGAGGTCCATGGCGACCGTCTGGCGCCGTGGCCGGTGCCGGGCTGTTCGCCATCGTCTGGAGTACCCGCGGTGGCTCATTCTGGGCCCCACTCCACGACTTCGAACTTGCTGCGCAACAGCAACTGATCGCCGCGTGCAGGCACGAAGACCAGCGCGCGGGCTACCCCGGTGCCTGGCCGCAAGGAAGGGGCGACTGATGGCCCGCATCCGAAGCATCAAGCCCGAATTCTGGGTGTCGGAGCAGATCGCCGAGTGCTCGTCGAATGCTCGCCTCACGTTCGTCGGCATGTGGAACTTCTGCGACGACCAGGGTGTGCACCCGGCCAAGCCGAAGACGCTGAAGGCCGAGCTCTACCCTATGGACGACATCACCGCCGCGCAGGTCGGCGAGTGGGTGGCCGAACTGGTGAAGGTGGGCCTGGTCCGCGAATTCGAGGCCCCTGAAGACGGCGAGCGCTACTGGCATGTCACAGGGTGGGACCGTCACCAGAAGATCGATCGCCCCTCGTACAAGCACCCGGCACCGCCTGCCCAAGATTCGCCGAGCACTCGCCGAGCCAGTTCGACGAGCGCTCGTCGAATGAATGTCGGCGATGACTCATCGAAGGCTCGCCGAGCCCCACCCCCCGGAGTGGATAGGAGTGGAGTGGATAGGAGTGGAGTGGAAGGCGACTCGCCGCAGGCTCGCCAACCCGCACCCACCACCCAACCCAAGAAGGCGAAGAAGCAACCGATGCCCGCCGAATTCAGCATCAGCCCGCGCGTGCAAGCCTGGGCCGCTGAGAAGGGCTATGACCGCTTGCCCGAGCACTTTGAGTCGTTCAAGGGCAAGTGCGCAGCGAACGGCTACTCCTACGCCGACTGGGATGCGGCCTTCATGGGGGCCGTCAGGGACGACTGGGCCAAGCTGCGGGACGGCCGACAACAACACACCGGCGCGCGGCGTGCTCTCCTCGACTGCGAGGAGGTGCTGCGATGAAGCACGATCCCAAGCTGTCCCTCCTGGCCGAGCAGTCGCTGCTCGGGTGCCTGCTGTTGGACAACGCCGCCCACTCCGAGGTCACAGCCCTCGTCGACCCCGGCAGCTTCGGTCACGCGCCCTACGGCCTGGTGTTCAAGGCAATCGGCGACCTGGTGGCGCAGCACGAGGCAGCCGACGCCGAGACGGTGTGCGAGCACCTCCGGTTGACCGGCGGCGCCGAAGCGGTGGGCGACCTTGAGCACCTGCAGGATCTGGCCTCCAGCGTGGTTACGCCCCGGGCAGTCCTGCGGTACGCCGAGGCGGTGGCTGAGCAGGCCCGGCATCGGGCGCTGCTGGACCTGGCCGAGGGCATGCCTGGCCTTGTGGGTCGCGCTGCAAGCGCCGAGGCAGCCATCGACCAGTTGCAAGCCGCGCTGGCCCAGCTGCAGCGCACCGCCGGCAGGGGCGAGCCGAAGGCCCTGGCGACCTTCGTCGCCGAGGCCGTGGCCGAGGTCAACGCGGTGGCCGCTGGCGACCGTTCCCCGGGCTGGCCGACCGGACTGGCTTCGCTCGACAAGGCCCTCGGCGGCGGCCTGAAGCCCGGCCGTGTGGTGGTGGTGGCCGCCCGCACCAGCGTCGGCAAGACCAGCCTCGCCACCCAGGTGCTGCTGCACCTTGGCAGGGACGCGCACCAGGGCCTGATGCTCAGCCAGGAGATGACCGGCGCCGAGCTAGCAGCCCGGGCTCTGGCGCACCGCGGCCACATCGCCATGGACCGCCTGGCCACCGCCGAACTGCTCGCCGACGAATGGTCTGCGCTGCCGATGGCCGCCGACGAACTGGCCACGCTGCCGGTCTGGCTTGACGACACACCGGCGCTGCGCCTGGTGGACATCGCGGCCAAGGCCCGGGCGGTCAAGCGGCGCCACGGGCTGTGCCTGCTGGTGGTGGACTACCTGCAGCTGTGCGCGGCGGAGCAGGTCAAGGGCCAGAGCCGGCACCACCAGATCGAAGGCATCAGTCGTGGCATCAAGGCCCTGGCCAAGGAGTTGGGCATCGCGGTGCTGCTGCTGTCGCAGCTGAACCGCGGCGCCGAGGATGGCGAGCCCGAGCTACACCACCTGAAGGAGTCCGGCGCCGTCGAGGAAGACGCCGACACGGTGCTGCTTCTGCACCCCATGGGCAACGAGCCGGGCGGCGCGATGACGGTGCTGTGCAAGATCGCGAAGAACCGCGGCGGCAGGCGCGTGCGCATCGCGCTGGGCTTCGACGGCCGGCACCAAGCCTGGGTACCGAGCAACTCCAATGTCGAACGACGACAGCGAGGTGCAGCTTGAGCATCCTTCCGCCGCTGCCCACAACCGGCGCCCTGTCGCCAAGCGTGACGCCCGCCGAGCTATTGCTGCTTTGCGGCGTGATCGCCGAGCAGGCCCACCGCCTGGGCGTGTCCACCATCACCAGCTGCGTAGCGCGCCGCACCACAGACGAGTGGATCCGCCTGGCCAAGTCACGGGGGTTCAGTGACGAGCGCCAGATGCGCGCTGCCTTCCGTGTCGGCCGTATCACTCCGCGAGGGCTGAAGCTCTCGGCGCAGGTGGTGAGCCACTTCACCGTCGACGAAGTGCCGGTGCTGGTGGATCGCGCGCGGCGCTTCGAGGCGTTCATGGCCCGCCCGTCGCTGGCCACCGGTGCCGCGGTTCAGCAAAGCCCGCAGTTGCCGCTGGCCCGGCCCTTCTCAACCGTCTCGGGGGTTCGATGAGACGGAGCGGGAGGACCAAGACGATCACCGCGCCCGTCGTGAAGCGGCGTCGAGACTGGTTCCGCGTGCTGCGCGACCTGATGTTGTCGGGCATCGCCATGTCCGACGTTGCCAGAGCGTGCGGGCGCTCACCCACCACTGTGCAGGCTTGGGCCGAAGGATCGGAACCAAAGGAGTCGGATGCCCGAATCGTGCTGGCTCTGCTCGCCCGCTATTGCCCTGAGGCGTACGCGGTCCACGAGCGCGAGTACGCGATCCGTCTTCCGGCAGTCGCAAAGCTGAGCGAGAGCTGATGACCAAGAAGAAGACCTCCCCCCGGACGCCTCGCGCAGCGCCAGCCCTCACCCCGAAGCAGCAGCGCTTCGTGGATGAGTACCTCGTCGACCTGAACGCCACGGCTGCCTATCGGCGGGCCGGGTATGCAGCGAGAGGCAACACCGCTGAGGTCAATGCCGCCAGGCTGCTCAGAAATGCTCAGGTTCAAGCCGCTGTGGCTGCCGGCCGCGCCAAGGTCGCCCAGAAGCTCGAGATCGACGCCGGCCGTGTCCTGTCCGAAGCCTGGAACATCCTCACCGCCGACCCGCGTGAGCTCGTCGAGTTCAGGGTCAGCTGCTGTCGGCACTGCTGGGGCGCTGGCCACCGCTACCAGCGCACGCCGGCCGAGATGGAGCGCGATCGTGCTGAAGCAGCCCGGGCCGGCAAGGACTTCGATGAGCAGGGCGGCGTCGGCTTTCACGGCCGCCGCGCGCCCAACCCCGAATGCCCCGAATGCTTCGGCGACGGCCAGGGCCGGGCGGTGCTGCGCGATACCCGCAACATCAGTGCCGCCGCAGCCAGCCTTTACGCCGGCGTCAAGGCGACACGCGACGGCTTCGAGGTCAAGCTGCTGCCCAAGGTCGATGCCATGGAGCGCCTGGCGCGCCACCTGGGCCTGTACGACCGGTTCAAGGCCAGCGGCGCCGCGGCCGAGGTGCTGCGCGCCGACTCCACCGCCACCCTCGCCGATCGCGGGCGCGCCGTCCTGGCTGCAGCTGCAGCCGGTGACATCCCCATGTCCCAGGCCGGCCAGCTGATCAGCGCGCTGGGTGCCCTGGGCAACCTGATCGACTTCGAGGACTGGGAACGCCGCCTGGCTGCCCTGGAAGCCTCGCGGTCGGCCACTTGAAGGAGCGCGCCATGCGAGCCAGCACCCGCAAGCGCATTGAGGCCCTGGAGGCCACAGCGACCAATCTGGGCGGGGTCGTCCCCGTTATCACCGTCGAGCTCGATGAGCGCGGCCTGGCCACTGACCCGATCTTCGTCGAGCACGACGGGCACCGGTGGACCCAGGCTGATGGCGAGTCGTCGGAGGCATTCAAGGAGCGGGCCAAGGTCGAGGCGCTCAAGCTCTTCAAGCCCATCAGCGGCAACCATGTCCTGACGCTCGTCTTCCAGCGCCCTCGCCTGACGCTGGAGAAGTGGCGCTCCAAGCACGGCCTGGAGACACCACCCGCTGACCTGCTGCCCGGGAACGGCGCTGACGACTGAAGCCGTCGCCCTCAGGGTGCAAACACATCCCGATGGGCACGAGACTTCCCTGACCGAAGGACTATCGACATGCCAACCAAGTCTTCTCCCATCCTGGCCGGCGCCACCTCTGGGCTGGCGCGCGGCATCGCTTCGTTCATCAACGGGCGGCACTTCGAGCAGCAGGGCGCAGCGGAGGAGCAGGCCAGGTTGAGCAGCTTGGCCGCGGCGATGGGCAAGATCGACCTGCAGCGCGCTCAGCAGCGCGAAGCGGAGGCCAAGGCCGCCGGCATGGAGCGCTCCAACGAGTTGCAGACTCCGGGGGCGATTCGCAGCCGCGCCATGCTGTCCGCAGGTGCTCCACTGGATGCGGCCGGCGACGTTGACCAGTACCTGAACTCCGGTCGTATCGACAAGTACCAGCTCGGTGCCGGCCAGGCCGGGCCGGTGCTTCCTACTCCGACCTGGGCAAAGCCGGAGGGCCTCAGCCGCATCTCCCAGGCCATGGCTGCCGACCAGGCGGTGATCGGCGCCGCGGCCAAGAGCCAGGAGGACTACTTCAAGGGCCAGAACCAGCAGTTTGAGAGCGCGCTGGCCCGGGCTCTGGTGGATGGCACGGCGCCGAAGTCGGCGTTCTCCCCGGGCATGGCGATCCTCAAAGCATCGCCGATCTACAAGATCCCCGAGGGCTACCAGGGCGACCAGTACACCGGCGCCATCGACGTGCAGGCACCGGTGAACGCGGCACGGCAGGGCTACGTGGCGGCCCAGACCGGAGCGCAGAAGGCGAACGCCGTTCAGTCCTACGCGACGGCAGGTGCCAGCGCGGCCAGCGCAGACCAGCATCGCGCCCAGACCCGCAAGACGCTGGCAGAACTCAACCTGATGGACGGGATGCCGGGCGCGCAGGCCAACCGACAGCAGGCCGCGGTGGCCCTTGGAATCCCGCTGGCCGACATCGACCCGTATGCGAGCATGACACCGAAGACGGCAGACCAGGCGCGCAAGGTGGCTGCGGCCAACATGGACCGCATGTTCGCGGAGCGTGGCACTCAGATCGACGGCGAGATGGCCATGGCTCGCGATGCGCAGCGGTTCATGGAGCTGAACAAGGGCAACTCCACTGGCGGCATCAACGCGGTGTCCGGTGTCGGGGCTGTTCGCGGAGCGTTCGACGGCGACTTCAGCGAGATGCGCGCCATCGCAAACCGGCTGGTGCCGAAGATGCGGGAGCCGGGCAGCGGCGCCACCAGCGACTTCGATGCCCGCCTATTTGCCTCCGCGACGATCGGCACCGACAAGCCGGCATCCACGAACCGCGCCATCGCCGACGCGATGATCGCCCGCGCCCAGCTGTCGGCCGACAAGCTCGACTTCGACCGGGCCTATGCCGACCTGAACGGGCACCTGCGGGGCGCCGACCGGGCATGGAAGCAGTACGTCGACGCCAACCCGATCTTCGACCCACGCGCTCAGGAGCAGGGACGCTTGGCGCTGAACCCGGGCCGTGTGAGCTACCAGGACTACTACCGCGGCCGCATGGGTGGCGGAGCGCCCGGCGCACAGCAGCCCGCCGCCGGCGCGCCACCACAGGCCGGCGGCCGTCCTCCCCTCGACAGCTTCCGGAGATGAACCATGCCCTTCGACGTTGAAGGCGCTCGCAAGGCGGGCTACAGCGACAGCGAGATCGCAGACTTCATGGGCCGGGACTCTGGCTTCGACGCAGCGGGCGCACGGCGATCCGGCTACTCGGACGCCGAGATCATCACGCACCTGCGGCCGGCGGCCGGTTCATTCGCGGCCAAGCCGACACCGCGGCAGCAGTACCTGGCCAGCGCGCCGGTGCGGTGGGCTCGTGGCGGGAAAGACGGCATCGACGCCGGCGCCCAGGTCCTGCAGCATGTGGCCAGCGACGGCAACCTGAACACGCTCAACAAGGCGGCAGACGCGGTGGGCGGATTCCTGAACCAGCACGTCTTCAACACGCCGACCTTCAACCGCCTGATAGGCGCACCCGAGGACTACAAGGGGGACTTCGCGGGCGAGGTGCTCGGCATCCGCGGCATGACGCGCGACCAGCTCACGGCGGATGTGCGCGGCGCGAACCAGCAAGTCGACGAAGCTCGGCGCGCCACTGGCCAGGTCGACCCGAAGACCGGCGAGCCGACCGTCGACGGCATGCGGCTGCTGGGCAACGTGACCGGGCCCGTGGGCCTCACCGTCGGCCGTCTGGTGCCCGGCAGCCCCATCGCATCAGGCGTGGCGCGCACGGCCCGCACCGGTGCTGTCGCGGGTGCAGTGGGCGGCGCCACTCAGCCCGTCACCGGCGACAACTTCGCCGCGGAGAAGCTCGGCCAGGTGGCGCTCGGCGCAGCCGGCGGCGCGGTGCTGGGGCCGGTGGTCAGCAAGCTGGGCGAGTCGCTCGGCCGCCTGGTGGACCGGTGGCGCAGCAGCACCCGCACCGTGAACGTGACGCCTGAGCGCCTGCAAGAGCTGGTGCGTCGCCAGCTGGCCGACGACGGCATCGACGCAACCACGATTCCCGACCAGGTGTTCTCGCGCCTGGGCGACGAGGTGAAGGCCGCGCTGGCGTCGGGCAAGAAGCTCGACCTCGCCGCGGCGCTGCGCAAGCAGGACTTCGACGCTCTGGGCCTGCCGGCCACCCGCGGCCAGCTCACCCGCAACCCGATGCAGTGGCAGCGCGAGGTGAACATGGCCGGCGTCGATGGCATTGGCGAGCCGCTGCAGCAGGTGTTCCAGCGCCAGACGCGCGGCATCGACAGCCGGCTCGGTGCCATGGCGCGCGGCGCGGGCGAGCCCTTCGACGCCGGAGCGCAGATGATCGATCTGGCCCAGGCCGGGCAGAAGGTGCGCGACGGCAACGTGCGCGCGGCCTACGATACCTTCCGGTCCGCCACCGGCCGCGACCTCGAGGTGCCCCTGCAGGGTCTGGCGCAGGACTACGCCGAGGCGGTGCAGACCTTCGGTGAAGCGATCCCCGCCGCAGTCCGCAAGCAGTTCGAAGGGCTGGGCCTCATGAGCGGTACCCAGCGCCGCGGCCTGACCATCGACGGCGCAGAGCAGCTCATCAAGGTGCTGAACGCCAACGCGAACCCGGCCGACAAGCCGGCGATGCGTGCCCTGGGCCAGCTGCGCGGGGCTCTGGAGCGGGCGATCACCCAGAGCGCCGACACCAGCGGCGAGGGGGCCATGGCCGCCCAGCTGGCCAAGGAGGCCCGGGGCTTCGCGGCCGACAACTTCCGCAACCTGGCGGCCACGCCCGGCCTGCGCGCCGCGGTGGAGGGCATGGAGCCCGACCAGTTCGTGCAGCGCTACGTCATCACCGGCAAGGTCAACGAGATCGAGCGCCTGGGTGAGGCCATGGGGCCGGAGGGCCGGCAGATCATGGCTGCGCAGATGGCCCGCCACCTGCAGCAGAAGGCGTTCGGGCCGAACGTGGCCGGCGATGGCAAGGCCGCGGCCAACGCCTTCAGCGCCGAACTCGTGCGCATTGGCCGGCCCAAGCTGGTGGCGCTGTTCGGCGAGGACGGCACGAACGAGCTGCTGCAGCTGAGCCGGGTGCTGAGCTACATGAAGCAGGTGCCAGAGGGCGCAACACCGAACACCAGTGGCACGGGGCAGATGATCGCCAGCCTGGTCGGCAAGGCCCGCGGCGCCGCCAGCACCATCGGCGGCCTGCCCTGGGTGCACGACGTGATCACGAAGCCGCTCACCACTGGTGCACAGCGCATGCAGGCGTCAGCGGCGCTGAAGCCGGTGCCGCAGGCGGCGGCCGATCTCGACCCAGCGACGGTACAGGCGATCTCGCGCCTGTTCGCGCCGGCGCCGTTCGCGCTCGGCGTGGCCGCGGGCAAGTAGGTCCGACAGCCACCACAGGCCCTGGGCGACTGGCACCGTCAGTGCGGCCGCCAAGAGCTTGCGGGTGGTGTCGGCGTCCATCGGCAGCAGTGTAGGTGCGCGGTAGGCGCACGCCCAGCAAGATTTCCCACGGGTGTTTCAACGGCCGATAGGCCAGGAGCTACAGATGGATCAGATCACCGTACCTGCTGGCACCATCATCCACATCAACGGCATGCCGTTCGAGCTGCCTCACAGCACACCGGTGCTGGGCCGTGCGGACAACTACAGGTTGGCCATCAGCCAGTCGCTGACCTGCTGCGATAAGCCGATCCATGCGCCCGCGTCTTTGGTGACGTCAAGCACTAGGGACGCGCTGATCAATGGCCAGGTTGAGGGGCCAGCCAGTGTCTGGCGCTCGGGCGATGGCGGATCGAGGCGGAATCGAGGCCCATGCGCGTCCCGGATGGCACCGCTCGGGCTGTCTGCGGG
>JAGOPK010000001.1:1036672-1046955 GCA_017992055.1 Burkholderiaceae bacterium | reverse complement strand
GCATCAGCCACTGCAGGCGCTCGACATAGCCGCGCGGCTCGAAGCGCAGCTGGGCGTCGAAGTCGGTCAGCGGAAACGACAGCAGGCCGCTGGACATGGCGGTCTTCAGGTCTTGGGGATGCATGCGAAGTCTCCTCGGGGTGCTGGGGTGGGATGGCAGCGGCTTAGTTGTCAGACATCATACGTCTAAGCCTGGCCCTGTGTCCAGCACCGCAGGAGCGGGCGCGCTCAGGCCAGGGTTTCGCCGGCTTCGGCCGCGCGGCGGCGGCGCTCGCGGCTGTTGACCAGATGCGTGCGCATGGCCGCCCGGGCGCTGTCGGGGTCCTGGGCGGTGATGGCGTCGAGGATGCTCTCGTGCTCGAGGTTGACGCGGCGCAGAAAGGCCTGGCGCGCGGCATCGGGCATGTCGCCGGCCAGCCGCGCGCGCGGGATCACGCGCGTGCCGAACGAGGCCATCAGCGCCGCGAAATGCGCGTTCTGCGAGGCCCGGGCGATCTCGGCATGGAACTGGTAGTCGGCATTGACCGCATCGCGGTGCTCGTCCACCGCGGCGGCAAAGTCGTCCAGCGCGGTGCGCATCGCCGCCAGGTTGTCGGGCGTGCGGCGCAGCGCGGCCAGGGCCGCGGCCTCGCTCTCGACGCCGATGCGCAGTTCCAGCAGCGCGATCACATCGGCCAGCGTGCTGCGCTCATGCGGCTGGATGCGGAAGTTCCAGCGCTCGGCCTCGCCTTCTTCGGCGACGAAGGTGCCCACGCCATGGCGGGTGGTCACCAGGCCGGCCGCCTGCAGCTTGCTCAGCGCCTCGCGCACCACGGTGCGGCTGACGCCGAACTCGGCCACCAGGGCCGACTCGGTGGGCAGTCGCTCGCCGGGCACGCACAGCCCGTCGCGGATGCGCTGGCCGAGTTGATCCACCAGGTGCTGAGCCAGGTTGCGGGGTCGGCCGGCGGCCAGTTGTCGGGTCATCGTCAGGGGGCTTGAAGCAGGTGCCGGCGGCCACGGTGCCACACGGCGGATGGGACCCATTGTCCGGCAGCGCGACGGACCGCCGGGGCAGGGTCATCGAGAGGTCTGACATCTGACACTCCAGCCCCAGTCGCCGGCATAATGAAACGACGTTTCGATAAATCATCCTCCCATGGCCTCCGACTCCCCCATCCGTGTTGCCCTGTTCGGCGAATGCATGATCGAGCTGCAAGGCCAGGCCTTCGGCCCGATGAGCCAGGGCTTTGGCGGCGATACGCTGAACACCGCCGTCTACCTGTCGCGCTGCACCCGCGGCCAGCCGATGTCGGTGCACTACTCCACCGCGCTGGGCGACGACAACCTGTCGGCCGGCATGATGCAGCGCTGGGCCGCCGAGGGCATTGCGCTGGATCTGGTGCGTCGCCTGCCGGGGCGCATGCCGGGCCTGTACCTGATCGAGGTCGACGGCCGTGGCGAGCGCCATTTCAGCTACTGGCGCGACCAGGCCGCCGCCCGCGCCTATTTCGACACCGACGCGGCCAGCGAGCCCACGCCGCTGGAAGCCCATCCCCTGCCCTGCGACTGGCTGTACTGCAGCGGCATCAGCCTGGCCATCCTGCCGCCGGCCGGCCGGGCGCGGCTGTTTGCGCTGATGGACCGGCTGCGTGCGACCGGCGGGCGCGTGGTGTTCGACAACAACCACCGGCCGCGGCTGTGGCCCGATGCCGCCGTGGCCCGCGACGCCTATGAGCAGGCCTTTGCGCGTGCCGACATCGCGCTGATCACGCTGGACGACCACCAGGCCTGGCTGGGACGCAGCCAGGCCGATGGCCGGCCGGTGGCCGCCGACCTGGCCCTGGCCCATGCCGCGGCCCTGCCGGTGCCCGAGCTGGTGGTCAAGCGCGGCGCCGAGGCCACGCTGTGGCGCCAGGCCGGCAGCGACTGGCACAGCGTGGCCACCGAGGCCGTGGCCCAGGTGGTGGACACCACCGCCGCCGGCGACTCGTTTGCCGCCGGCTATCTGGCGCGGCGCCTGGCCGGCGACGGCCCGGCGGAAGCTGCGGCCTTTGGCAACCGGCTGGCGGCGCGGGTCATCCAGCACCGTGGCGCGGTGATCCCGGCCGAGGCCATGGCCGATCTGCTGCCGCAGCTCGCCTGAAGAACCGCACCCGAAGCCCCTGCACCGCACCATGACCCAGCACCCCACCGATCCCGCTTCCAGCCTGCGCCGCCAACTGCTGCTGGCCGGTCTGGCCACGCCCTGGCTGGCCCTGCCGGCCGGCCCGGCCCATGCAGACAGCGCCGATGAGCCTGCCCACACCCTGCCCCACCGCGGCTGGACGGCCACGCGCGGCGGCCAGGGCGGACGGCTGATCCGTGTCACCACGCTGGCGCCGTCGGGGCCGGGCTCGCTGCGCGAGGCGCTGGAGACCCCCGGCCCGCGCACCGTGGTGTTCGAGGTCGGCGGCGTCATCGACATGGCCGGCGCGCCGCTGGCCATCAGGCATCCGCACATCAGCATCGCCGGCCAGACCGCGCCCAGCCCCGGCATCAGCATCCTCAAGAGCGAGTTCACCATCGGCACCCACGACGTGCTGATCCAGCACCTGCGCTTTCGCCCCGGCGAGTTCGGCCGGCCCAAGAAGGGCGGCGGCGACCAGGACGGCATCTCCACGCTGGGCGGCGCGCACGACGTGATCGTCGACCATTGCAGCTTCAGCTGGGCCACCGACGAGAACCTGTCGGCCTCGGGCCCCCGCTTCGACGGCGCCACGCCCGACGACTGGCGCCGCGCCACCTCGCACCGCATCACTTACAGCCACAACCTGATCGCCCAGTCGCTGAGCCATTCGGTGCACGAGAAGGGCGAGCATTCCAAGGGCTCGCTGATCCACGACAACACCAGCGCCGTGCTGCTGTGGCGCAACGCCTACCTGAGCAACCGCGAGCGCAATGCGCTGTTCAAGGGCGGGGCGCGTGGCGCCATGGTCAACAACTGGATCGCCAACCCCGGCCGGCGCGCGGTGCACTACAACCTGCTGGCCAACGAATGGGAGCAGCGCCCGCCGCAGCTGGGCCGCGTCAGCCTGGTCGGCAACGTCTACCGCGCCGGGCCCGACACCGAGGCTGGCACCGCGCTGTTCACGCTGCGCGGCGTGGGCGACGTGGAACTGCACCTGGCCGACAACCTGGCGCAGGACCGCCAGGGCCGGCCGCTGCCGCTGACCGCCGACCAGAGCGGCGGCGCGGCCCGCATCCAGCCGCTGGCCCAGGCCGATCTGCCGGCCGGCCTGCCGCTGTGGACCGCGGCCCAGACCCTGCAGCGCCTGCCGGCCTGCGTGGGCGCACGGCCCTGGGACCGCGATGCCATCGATGCCGGCTTCATCGAGCAGCTGCTGCGCGGCGAGGGCCGCATCATCGACAGCGAGCTTGAACACCCGCTGGGCTATCCGGCCGCGGTGCTGACGCGCCGGCCGTTCCGCGAGGCCGACTGGGACCTGGAGGCGCTGGCGCCGCGTGGCGGCTGGGCGGCGATCCGGGGCCTGACCCGGCCTGCATGACGCTGGCCGAAGGGTGGCTCCAGGCCAGCCAGCCGGCCCAGTGGCCCGGCTGGCTGGCCTTCGTCTTCGGCGTGGCCTGCTTTGCGCAGACCGACGAGCGGCGCTTCCGCTGGTTCATGGCCGCTGAATGCCTGTGTTATGCGCTGCACTTCGCGCTGCTGGGCCAGCCGGCGGCGGCGGCCAGCACCCTGGTGTCGCTGGCGCGGGCCCTGGCCTCGCTGCGCTGGCAGAACGCGCAGCTGGCCTGGCTGTTCATTGCCGTCAACGCGGTGTTCGCCGCGGTCCTCTATCGCGGCTGGCTGTCGCTGCTGCCGCTGGCGGCCAGCATCTGCGGCACCTGGGCGCTGTTCCGCCTGCAAGGCCTGGCCATGCGCGGCCTGATGCTGTGCGGCACGCTGATCTGGGTGCTGCACAACGCGCTGGCCGGATCGGTGGGCGGCACCCTGCTGGAGCTGGTGATCGCCGCGGTGAACCTGCGCACGATGTGGCGGCTGCAGCGCGGCGCGGCGGACTGAGCCGGGCGCCGCCTCAGCGCAGCCAGGCCGCGCCGGCCAGGCCCTGGGCGCGCCAGGCCCTGGCCGCCAGCTCGGCCGTGGCCCGGGCACCGGCCTCCACATAGTGGGTGTTGTCGTTCAGCCCCTGCGGCAGGCTGTCCCAGACGCCCGGCGCGATGTGCATGAACAAGGCCTTGCTGGCCTCGGGACCCAGGGCCTGCAGCTGGGCCGTGGTCAGCGCATTCAGGTCGATCAGGCCCACGCCCAGCTCGGCCGCCACCTGACGCGTCACCGCCGGATAGTCGCCCAGGGTATGCTGCACCCGGCCCTGGCCGTCGAAGCTGCGCCGCGCCACCGAGGTGGCCAGCAGCGGCGTGGCGCCCTTGGCCCGCACGTCGGCGATGAAGCGCTGCAGATAGGCCTTGTAGTCGCTGTGCGCCTCGGCATAACGCGCAGGGTCGTCGGCCTTCATGTCGTTGTGCGCAAACTGCACCAGCACCACGTCGCCGGCCGCCAGCTGGCCCAGCACATGGGCCCAGCGGCCCTCGTCGACAAAGCGCCGGGTGCTGCGGCCGTTGGCGGCATGGTTGACCAGGCGCTCGGGCACATCCAGCATCTGCCGCAGCGCCATGCCCCAGCCGCGCTCGGGGTGCAGGGGCAGCGGCGCCTTGTCGGCCATGGTCGAGTCGCCCACCAGGTGCAGGGCCGGATGCAGGCGCGCCAGCGGCAGCGGCGGGCTGGCCTTGCCAGCGCTGGGCACCGGCATGTGCTTGGACACCAGGCTGGCCAGGTACAGCTCCAGCTCGGTGTAGCCGGTGTAGGGATCGCTGCGCGGGCCGTCGGCGGGGTCGTTGGGGTTGAGGCCACGCGCCCGCTCCCAGGCATCGGGCATGCCGTCGCGGTCGCTGTCGGGCGGCGGCGGCAGGCTCTTCAGCGCCGGCCAGCCGCCCACCTGGGCCTGGCTGTCGATCAGGCGGCCGGCACGGTCCTTGAACTGCTGCAGCACGCGCCGGTCGACCGCGTCGCGCGACAGCGAGGCACCCACATGGGCCAGCACCCGCTCCTGGGCCTGGTCGGCCGGCAGCGTGTGCACCGCGCCCAGGTCCAGCGCCTGGGCCAGCCAGTAGCCGGCCGGCAGGCCCTGCGGCAGGTGCTTGGCATGGGCGCGCCACAGGCTGCGCGCATCGGCCGGCAGCTGGCCGTCCAGGCTGTTGCCGGCGGCAAAGGCACGTGCGAACGGGCTGCTCTCCTCGAACACCAGGCCGCCCCGGCTGGACGGGCCGCGGCGGTAGGCGTTGTTGACGAAGCTGTAGGTCGAGCGCGTGGCGGTGTCGAGGTTGTAGCCGGCGCGCTCGCGGCCCCAGTCGTAGAAGACGTTGTTGCGGAAGTCGAACAGGCCGCCGTCGGGATCGATGTCCGGCCCATGCCAGTTGCCGGGCCGCGGCATGCGGTCGTTGTGGTGGGCCCAGAGGTTGTGCTGGAAGCTCACCCGCGCGCCACGCCCGGCGCGCAGCAGGGTGCCGAAGCCGTGCTTCTGCGGCGCCTTGACGCGGTTGGCGTCCAGCGATTCGCAGATCAGGCTCCACTGCACGCTGACCGCATCGAAGCTGCGCTCGGGCCGGTCGAAACGCGCGCTGACCGATAGCACCTCGTCGGTGCTCCAGCTGGCCGAGACATGGTCGATGACGATGCGCCGGCCCGAGACGATGCCGATGGCATCGCCATCGACGCCGCTTTCGTCGCCCAGCCGGCTGCGGAGGAAGCGCACGACCACATCGTCGGCGGCGATCTCGAAGGGCTGGTCGCGCAGCGTGATGCCGTCGCCCGGCGCGGTCTGGCCGGCGAGGGTCAGGCGGCCGTGCTTGACCACCAGCGGCGTCTTCAGCGCAATGGTGCCGGAGACCTCGAACACCACGGTGCGCGGGCCTTCGGCCTCGACCGCCGCGCGCAGCGAGCCCGGGCCGCTGTCGGCCAGGTTGCTGACGAAGATCACGCGGCCGCCGCGGCCGCCCAGCGCATAGCGGCCTGCGCCCTCGGCGCCGGGAAAGGCCACCAGGCCGGTGTCGCGTGCGCCGTCGCTGGCCTTCCAGCCGGTGCTGGGCGCCGGGCCGGCCGAAGGCACATAGGCCGATGCGGCAGCGGCCGAAGCCGCTGCACCCGCCGCTGCACCAGTCGCTTTAGGCCCCGGCGGCGTCGCGGTGCAGGCGGCCAGGCCCAGCGCGCAGCCCAGGCCTGCGAGCTTGGCGGCGCCAGCCATCAGAACTGGTACTCGGCGCTGACGCGGTAGGCCCGGCCCACCACGTCGGCCACGCTGGTCAGGTAGCCCTGGTAGCCGCCGTGGTTGGTCTGCGGCGGGTTCTTGTCGAACAGGTTGTTCACCGCCAGGCCCAGCTTCAGGTTCTTGATGCCCTTGTAGTTCAGCGCCGCATTCCATTGCTCGTAGGCCGCCACGTCGCGTGCCGGGGCCGCGCCGGCCCGGGCCAGGGTGGCCGTCGCGTTCTGGTCGCGGATGCGGCTCTGGTAGCGCTGCGACAGCTGGGCCGACCAGTCGCCCAGGGCCCAGCCGATCATCGCCGTGTGGCGCCAGCGGTTGTTCAGGCCGCGGGTGTTGTTGCTGATGCCGGCGTTGGGGTTGACCGGCACCACGTCGTTGTACTGGCCCAGGGCCGAGATCCACTGGTTGCCGTTGACGTCTTCGCTGCGCGCATCCCACTTCAGCAGGTAGGCGATGTCGATGCCGGCGGTGAGCTGGCCGATGTCCATCTTGGGCGCGACGAACTTCAGGCTCACGTCCAGGCCGCGGGCGCGGATCGAGCCCACGTTGCTGGGCGTGTTGATCACCGCATCGCTGGCCAGCGTGCCATCGGCATTGCGGCGGAAGTACTGCTGGTACAGCGTCGGGTTGGCCAGCATGAAGAGGATGTTGCGCGTGCCGATCACGTCGTCGATCTGCGTTTGCCAGTAATCGATGTTGATGCCCAGGCCCTTGGTCGGCTGGAACGCCAGGCCGAAGGTGAAGGCCTTCGAAGTCTCGGGCTGCACGCCGCTGTTGCCGGGCACCTTGGTGATCTGGTACAGGCGGGCGCCGGCCGGGCTCAGATTGCACACCTGGGCCGCGGTATAGCCGCCGGTGGGCGTGCCGTTGGCGCAGTACAGCGGATCGTTGAAGGTGGCCAGCTCGGTGCGCTCGGTCTCCTTGGTGTAGATCTCGGGCAGGCTGGGCGCGCGGAAGCCGGTGTTGGCCGAGGCGCGCAGCGTCAGCGTGTCCATCGGCTGCCAGCGCAGGCTGAGCTTGGGGTTGACCGTGGTCTCGCCCAGGTCGGCGTACTTGTCGGCGCGCACCGCGGCATTCACCGTCACGCTCTTCAGCACCGGCAGGTCGACCTCGGTGAACAGCGAGCTGATGTTGCGGCTGCGCGAGTTGCTGCTGGAGGCGCGCGCACCGGCCACGGCCGAGTCACCGCCCAGCACGTCGATCAGGCCGTTCAGCGAGGTCTGCGGGTCGTTGGCGGCAAAGCCGATCGCCTCCCAGCCGTCGCGGCGGAACTCGCCGCCCACGGCCAGCGCGATCGGCCCGCCGGGCAGCTCGCCCAGCTCGCGCGTCAGCGTGAAGTCGATGCTGTCGTTGACGGTCTTGTGCAGGCGGTACAAGCGGCCTTCCAGGCTGCGGCTCTTCAGCAGGGCCAGGCCCTCGGCGGTCTGCAGGCCGAAGGGGTTGAGCTTGGGATCGAGGAACAGCGTGGTCGCCGTGCCCTGCACCGTGGCCAGGCCGCTGACCGAGGTCCAGCCGCTGCCGAAGTAGGTGGCGCGCTCGGCACGGCCGACGTTGAGGCCGGTGCGGTAGTCCCAGCCCATCACCTGGCCCTCGGCCTCCAGCACCAGGCGGGTGTTGGTGTGCTCGTCCTCGCGGATGCGCGGGCCGGTGTCGACCACCGACCACAGCACGTCGATGGCCCGACCGTTCAGCGCCAGGCCGGCCACGGCCGGCACGATGCCGTTGCCCGGGTAGTAGGGATGGGTGCTGGTCAGGCGCACGGTGACCGGGATCGGGTCGTTGTACTGGCCGACGCGGTAGAAGCCGTGGTTGACCGAGGCGCTGATCTTGTGGCCGCCCAGCATCAGGCTGCCGCGGGCGAACAGCGTGGTGATGTCGTTGTCGTTGCCGAACGGCCGGTAGTTGTTCTCGTTGTCGGCAAAGCAGGTGCGGCTGATGTTGCTGCCGGTGCCGCTGACCGACGGATCGGCATAGGCGCCGCAGCCGGTGGCGTAGTAGGGGTTGTAGCGCACCGAGCCACCACCGACGACGGTGAAGTTGCCGGGCGTGGCATTCGTGCCCAGGGTCGTGCCGTTGTTCAGGCTGGGCACGCCCATCGCGGTCAGCGTGGCCACATCGGTCAGTTCGGGCCGGTCCTTGCGCATCAGCGCGGCGCGCTGCTGCACTTCCAGCGCGGCATAGACGTTCCAGCCGTCCTTCTGCAGGTTGCCGCGGCCGGCCATCAGGCCGATGCTCTGCTCATCGGCACCGCCCGAGCGCTCGGGCTGCAGGGCCTCCAGCTTGATCTTCAGGCCTTCGAAGCTCTTGCGCGTATAGAAGGCCTGCACGCCGCCGATGGCGTCCGAGCCATAGCTGCTGGACGCGCCGTCGCGCAGGATGTCGGTGCGCTCCAGCGCCATGCGCGGGATCACCGAGACGCTGACGTACTGGTTGACCAGCGATTCCTTGGCCAGGCGGCGGCCGTCCAGCAGCGTGAGCGTGCGCATCGGGCCGAAGCCGCGCAGGCTGGTCATCGGCCCGGCCGTGCCGGCATTGGTGCCCAGCGAATTGGCCTGCGGCAGCTCGAGCATGAATTCCTTCAGCTCGGTGTGGCCGCGCGCCTCCAGCTCGACGGCCGAGATCGAGGTCACCGGCAGCGGCGAGTCATCGACCACGCGGCGGATGATGGAGCCGGTGATCTCCACGCGCTGGGCTGCGCCATCACCGCTGGCTGGCGGGGTCTGGGCAGCGACCGGTGCGGCCATGGCCGCCAGCAGGCCCAGCACGGCCAGCGTGGTGGCCTTGAGGCCGGTGTCGAGGCGGCCCTGCTCGGGCTGGGAGGCGAATCGATTCATGCGGGTCTCCAATCTTTGTCAGCAGGCCCGCCCAGAAGGCTGAGGGCAGGCCGGACGCTCGCAGGGCGTCTCGCGCATAAAGGCCGGCCGCACTGCAGTGCACGGCCGTCCGGACAGGGTGGCAAGGAACTCGGGGGTGCGGCCCATGCAGAGCCAGGGTGAAACACCGATCTGGCGTTACTATATCGACGCTGATTTTTTCTGAAACACTGGTTCACCCTAATGGAACCCGTCTTTCATGAAAGCCATCATGCGTCCCGTGCCGCCGCCGCGTGGCCTTGCGGCGCATGGCCAGCGCCACCCCCCGGATGGCTCTTGATGGCCGCCCGCCCGCGGCTGCCGCTGCGGCCCTGGGGCCGTGACCATCCCGCACTGAACAAGCGAAAGACGAACTCACCATGGTGCTTCAACAATTCAGCCTGCAGGGCAAGGTGGCCATCGTCACCGGCTGCAACACCGGCCTGGGCCAGGGCATGGCGCGTGCGCTGGCCGCTGCCGGCGCCGACATCGTCGGCGTCAACGTCACCGAGCCCGGCGAGACCGAAGCCCAGGTGCGCGAGCTGGGCCGGCGCTTTCTGGACCTGCGTGCCGACCTGGCCGACATCTCCAGCATTCCGGCGGTGATGAAGGAAGCCCTGGGCTTTGGCGGCCAGGTGGACATCCTGGTCAACAACGCCGGCATCATCCGCCGCGACGATGCGCTGCGCTTCTCCGAGAAGGACTGGGACGACGTGATCGACCTGAACCTGAAGTCGGTGTTCTTCTTCGCCCAGGCCGCGGCGCGCCAGTTCGTGGCACAGAAGAGCGGCGGCAAGATCATCAACGTGGCCTCGATGCTGTCCTTCCAGGGCGGCATCCGCGTGCCCAGCTACACCGCCAGCAAGAGCGGCGTGATGGGCATCACCCGGCTGATGGCCAACGAATGGGCCCAGCACCGCGTCAACGTCAACGCCATCGCCCCGGGCTACATGGCCACCAACAACACCGCGCCGCTGCGCGCCGACGCCGACCGCAGCGCCGCCATCCTGGAACGCATCCCGGCCGGCCGCTGGGGCACGCCGGACGACCTGGCCGGCCCGGTGGTGTTCCTGGCCTCACAGGCATCCGACTACGTCAACGGCTACACCATCGCTGTCGATGGTGGCTGGCTGGC
>JAGOPK010000001.1:0-1036572 GCA_017992055.1 Burkholderiaceae bacterium | reverse complement strand
TGGAACGCATCCCGGCCGGCCGCTGGGGCACGCCGGACGACCTGGCCGGCCCGGTGGTGTTCCTGGCCTCACAGGCATCCGACTACGTCAACGGCTACACCATCGCTGTCGATGGTGGCTGGCTGGCACGCTGATCCCGCCTGGTCATGTACGAGAACAGAAAAGTCGGCTTCCTGTTCGCCCTGCCCTTTGTGCTGGGCGTGCTGGGCTTCAAGCTGTTCCCGTTCGTGATGAGCTTTGCGCTCAGCTTCTCGCAGTACGAGGTGTTCAGGCCGCCGCAGTTCGTAGGCCTGGACAACTATGCCCAGCTGGCGCTGCATGACCCCACCTTCCGCAGCAGCATGGGCGCCACGCTGTGGTTCGTGGCCCTGGCCGTGCCGCTGCGCGTGGGCTTCGCGCTGCTGGTGGCCCATGTGCTGAACTACAAGCTGCGCGGCATCGGCTTCTTCCGCGCGGCCTTCTACCTGCCGTCCATCCTGGGCGGCTCCATCGCGGTGGCGGTGCTGTGGCGCTTCATCTTTGCCCGCCACGGCCTGGTCAACCAGGTGCTTATTTCGGTGGGCCTGGAGCCGGTGATGTGGCTGGCCGACGAAAGCCATGCGATGTGGACCATCGTGCTGCTGTTCACCTGGCAGTTCGGCTCGTCGATGGTGATCTTCCTGGCCGCGCTGCAGAACGTGCCGACCAGCCTGTACGAGGCCGCCGAGCTCGATGGCGCCAGCAAGTGGCAGCAGTTCATCCGCATCACGGTGCCGCTGATCACGCCGGTGATCTTCTTCAACCTGATCATGCAGCTGGTGCACGGCTTCCAGGAGTTCAACGGCCCCTACATGGTCACCGAGGGCGGGCCGCTGCAAAGCACCTACCTGCTCAGCCTGTACATCTATGAAGAGAGCTTCCGCTACTTCAACCTGGGCTATGGCGCGGCCATGAGCTGGGTGCTGTTTGCCGTGGTCGGCGCCTTCAGCGCGATCAGCTTCTGGAGTTCCCGCTACTGGGTGTTCTATGCCGGCGAGAAGGAGCGTGCCAAGTGAGCGCCACGCTGGATTCGCTGGACGCGGCCGCCCTCGACCTGGGCCGTCGCGAAGCCGCCCGCACCCGCCGCAAGGAGCAGCTGCAGCTGGCGCTGCGCTACCTGGTGCTGGGCGCGGTGTCGGTGCTGATGCTCTACCCCATCGTCTGGCTGGTGGGGGCGTCCTTCAAGAGCAATGCCGAGATCTTCGGCTCGGCCGGCTTCTGGCCCTCCACCTGGAACTTCGAGTCGTATGTGAAGGGCTGGAAGACCAGCACCGAGTTCACCTTCGCCACCTACTTCCTCAACAGCTTTCTGATCGCCGTGCCGCGCATCGTGGTCACGGTCATCAGCTGCGTGCTGGTGGCCTATGCCTTTGCGCGCTTCGAGTTCTGGGGCAAGAAGTGGCTGTTCGGCATCATGGTGGCGACGATGATGCTGCCGCATGTGATCCTGCGCATCCCGCAGTACCTGATGTTCCGCGAGTTCGGCTGGCTGGACAGCTACCTGCCCATCATCGTGCCCTCGGCCTTTGCCACCGACACCTTCTTCGTGTTCATGCTGGTGCAGTTTCTGCGCGGCATCCCGCGCGACATGGAGGAGGCCGCGGTCATCGACGGCTGCAATGCGCTGCAGCTGCTGTGGCACATCGTCGTGCCCATGCTCAAGCCGGCCATCGTCTCGGTGGTCGTGTTCCAGTTCATCTGGACCATGAACGACTTCATGAGCCCGCTGATCTACCTGAGCACGGTGGAAAAGTACCCGGTGTCGCTGGCGCTGAAGATGAGCATAGGCGCCACCGAGGAGGTCGAATGGTCCAGTGCCATCGCCATCTCGGTGGTGGCCCTGATCCCCTCGGTGGCCGTGTTCTTTGCCGCGCAGCGCCACTTCATCGAAAGCGCCACGTCGTCTGGCATCAAAGGCTGATTTCTCCCATGGCCCAGCTGAGCCTCAACAAGATCGAGAAGGTCTATCCCAACGGCTTCAAGGCGGTGCACGGCATCGACCTCGAAGTGAACGACGGTGAGTTCATGGTCTTCGTCGGCCCCTCGGGTTGCGCCAAGAGCACGGTGCTGCGCATGGTGGCCGGGCTGGAGAGCATCTCCGGCGGCGAGCTGCGCATAGGCGGCAAGCTGGTCAACAACGTCGCGGCCAAGGAACGGGGCATCGCGATGGTGTTCCAGAACTACGCGCTGTACCCGCACATGAAGGTCTACGACAACCTGGCCTTCGGCTTGAAGCTGGCCGGGCTGAAGAAGGCCGAAATCGACGCCCGCGTGCGCGAGGCGGCCGAGCTGCTGGAAATGGGCCACCTGCTGGACCGCTACCCCAAGCAGCTGTCGGGCGGCCAGGCCCAGCGCGTGGCCGTGGGCCGGGCCATCGTCAAGAAGCCCGGCGTGTTCCTGTTCGACGAGCCGCTGTCCAACCTCGATGCCAAGCTGCGTGCGGCCATGCGCGTGCGCCTGACCGAGCTGCACAAGACGCTGCGCGATGCCGGCCATGCCAGCACGGTGATCTATGTGACGCATGACCAGACCGAGGCCATGACCATGGGCGAGCGCATCTGCGTGCTCAAGGACGGCCGCATCCAGCAGGTGGACGTGCCGACCACGCTGTACGCCCGGCCGGCCAATGCCTTTGTCGCCGGCTTCATCGGCTCGCCGGAGATGAACCTGCACCCGGCCGAGCTGGTCTCGGCCGGCGACGGCCTGGCGCTGCGCTGGGGCGGCGGTGACGGTGGCACGCCACTGCTGCTGCCGCTGCCCGATGCCAAGGCCGCCAAGCTCAAGCTCGATGCCGGCCAGCAGGTGCAGCTGGGCCTGCGGCCCGAGCACATCACGGCCCAGGCCCCGGCCTCGGCGGCGCGCTCGGTGGCCCTGCCCGGCACGCTGCGCTTCATGGAGCACATGGGCAGCGAGGTCTTCGTGCACCTGACGCTGGGCGGCCTGCCCTTCACCAGCCGCGTCGCCGCCGATGCGCTGGGCGAGCTGGCGGCCAAGGCCCGCGGCGAGGCTCATCTGTTCCATCTGCAGCCCGAGGGCGTGCAGGTGTTCTGCACGGCCAGCGGCGCCAACCTGCTGCTGTGAGCACGATGCAGCAAACCGTGATGTCACGCCGCAGCCTGCTGGCCGCCGGCCTGGCTGCGCCGCTGGGCCTGCGCGCCCAGAGCCCCGCACCGGTGCAGCTGCGCTTTGGCTGGTGGGGCGGCGGCGAGCGCCACAAGCGCACGCTGGAAGCCATTGCCTTGTTCGAATCGCGCCATCCGGGCGTGAAGATCAAGGCCGAGTACATGGGCTTCAACGGCTACCTGGAGAAGCTGACGATGCAGATGGTCGGGGGCACCGAGCCCGACATCATGCAGATCAACTGGGCCTGGCTGGCCATGTTCAGCAAGGACGGCTCGGGCTTCCTCGACCTGGGCCGCCATCTGCCGGCCGCCGAGCTGGCCCAGTTCAGCGACGAGGACCGTGCGCTGTGCACGCTGCAGGGCAAGCTGAACGGCCTGCCGCCGTCCTATTCGGCGCGGCTGTTCCTGTGGAATGCGGCGGCCTTCGAGCGCGCCGGCCTGCCGGTGCCCGACAGCTGGGACGCGCTGTTCGCCGCCGGGCCGCTGTTCCGCCAGCGCCTGGGCGAACGCGCCTATCCGCTGGACGGCGAGATCTACGACATGCTGCTGCTGTCGCAGAGCTGGGTGCACCAGCGCCATGGCATGGCCTATCTGCACCCCACAGAGCCCCGCGTGGCGATGACCCGCGAGGCCTTGCACGACTGGGTGGCCTGCTTCCAGCGCCTGGCGTCCGAGCATGTGGCCACGCCGCTGCGCTACCGCGCCAGCCTGGGCGGCGCCGACAAGCCCACCGAGCAGCAGCCCGACTGGGTGACCGGCCGCTGGGCCGGCAACTACACCTGGGACTCGACCATCCGCCTGCGCCAGAGCACGCTGGACAAGCAGCAGCGCCTGACCATCGGCAACCCGCTGATGCTGCCGGGAGCACGCTCCTCCGGCGTATTTGGCCGTCCGGCAATGCTGTTCTCGGCCAGCAAGCGCACGCGCCATGCCGAATGGGCGGCGCGCTTCATCGGCTTTCTGGTCAGCGACCCCGATGCCGCACGCACCCTCGGCCTGGTGCGTGGCCTGCCCTCGGCGCGCAGCGCGCTGGAGGTGGCCATGGCCGACAAGAAGCTCAGCCCGCTGGAGCTGCAGGCCTTCCGCCAGATCCAGGCCCAGCGCCAGTCGGGCCAGATCCCCTTGCCCTCGCCGGTGCTGGAAGACGCACGCATGCGCAAGTTCCTGCGCGACGTGTTCGAGCGCGTGGCCTACAACAAGCTCCACACCGCCGAGGCCGCCGAACGCCTGCTGAGCCACGGCAATGCCCTGCTCAAGCGCATCCACTGATCGCCCCCCACCATGCCCAAGCACACCGTCCGCCGCCTGCCCTTTGCCGTCAGCACCGACCCCGACACCGGCGCCCGCGTGACGCGGCTGACGCCGCCCGACATCACCTGCCACCGCAACTACTTCTACCAGAAGTGCTTCAGCAACGACGGCTCCAAGCTGATCTTCGGCGGCGAGTTCGGCCCCGGCACCGACTGGAACTACCACCTGCTGGACCTGAAGAGCGGCGACTGCCTGCAGCTGACCGACCAGCCGGATGAAAACACCTTCGGCGGCTTCATGAGCCCCGACGACCGGCACCTGTACTTCGTGCGCGCCAAGCGAGCGCTGATCCGGCTGGACCTGGCCACGCTGCAGGAAGAGGTAGTCTATGTCGTGCCCGAGGGCTGGGTGGGCTATGGCACCTGGGTCAGCAACAGCGATTGCACCAAGATGGTCGGCATCGAGATCGCGGCCGAGGACTGGTTTCCGCTGTCGGACTGGAGCAAGTTCAATCAGATGTTCCACAAGCAGCCGCGCTGCCGGCTGTTCAGCGTCGACCTGAGCGGCCCCCACCAGGGCCGGCAGAACCTGATCCTGGAGCAGAAGGGCTGGCTGGGCCATCCGCAGTACCGGCCCTTCGACGACCAGACGGTGGCCTATTGCCACGAGGGCCCGCACGACCTGATCGATGCGCGCATGTGGTTCATCAACGAAGACGGCAGCAACCGCCGCTGCGGCAAGGAGCACGCCAACGGCGAGAGCTGCACCCACGAGTTCTGGGTGCCCGATGGCAGCGCGATGATCTATGTGAGCTACCGCCACGATGCGCCCGAGCGCTTCATCTGCAGCCTGGACCCGGTGACGCTGGAGAACAAGGTGCTGACGCAGATGCCGCCCTGCTCGCACCTGATGAGCAACCACGACGGCACGCTGATCGTCGGCGACGGCTGCGGCCAGGTCAGCAACGACAGCACGGCCAGCAATGCCATGCTCACCGGCGACCCCTATCTGCATGTGTTCGACCTGAAGGCCGGCACCACCCGCAAGCTGGCCCGCCACGACAGCAGCTGGGGCGTCTACAAGGGCGACCGCCAGGTCACGCACCCGCATCCCAGCTTCACGCCCGACGACAAGCAGGTGCTGTTCAGCTGCGACAAGGCCGGCGAGCCCGGGCTGTTCCTGGTCGACCTCTGAGCGCCATGCCGCTGTCGCTGCCGTTGCCGCTACGCACCCTGGCCTGGACGCTGCTGCTGGCCGCGGCGGGCGCCGGTGCGCAGCGTCCCCAGCTCAGCGACGCCCAGGCACAGGCCTATCAGCGCCGCGAGGTGCTGGCCGCCGCCGGCCCGCTGGACGCGCTGCAGCGCGACGGCTGGGACCCGCTGGCCGATGCGGTGATCACCGGCGATGCACGGCCGGCGCGCTGGCACTACGAGGTCGACCCGGCGCGCGCCGACGGGCAGCGCATCTTCGCCACCGTGCAGGCCGCCTTAGGGCAGGCCCACCAGGATGCGCTGGCCGGCCGCCATGCCGGCACGCCGCGGCTCTACATCGCCATCGCGCCGGGCCGCTACAACGAGCTGGTGGTGGTGCCGTCGACGCCGCTGCCGGTCACGCTGTGGGGCCTGGGCGCCACGCCCGAGGCCGTGCGCATCGAGGCCGGCCTGCACAGCCAGATGACCGGTGCCGAGCTGCTGCGCCGCCATGGCGCGGTGTTCGATGCCACCGACCAGCACCCCGACATCGCCGAGCCGCTGCGCGCCTGCGCGCGCAATCCGCGCATCGGCACCGGCTGCACCGCCACGCTGCGCGTGCGCAACCACGGCTTCCAGCTGCGCGGCGTGAGCGTGGCCAACCGCTTCCAGCTCGACCAGCCCGGCCCGGCCCAGCAGGCGGTGGCCCTGATGACCGAAGGCGCCGACCGCGTGCACCTGGAGCAGGTGCAGCTGTGGGGCTGGCAGGACACGCTGTACCTGCGCAGCCCCGGCCCGGATGCCGTGGCCCGCGTGGCCGTGCACCGCAGCCTGGTGGCTGGCGACGTGGACTTCATCTTCGGCAATGCCATCGCCTGGTTCGGGCGCTCGGAGATCCGCTTCCTGGGCGCTCGGCCGGGCGGCGGTGGCGCCAGCAACGGTTGGGTGGCCGCGCCCAGCACGGCGCGGCGTGCAACCTATGGCTTCGTCTTCGACGACTGCGACTTCAGCAGCGACGGCCAGGGCCTGGCCGCGCCCGAGCGCCCTGGCCAGGTGCACCTGGCGCGCCAGTGGTTTGCCGGCGCCCGCTGCAGCCCCTATGGCCAGGCCACGGCCGATCAGCCCAATGGCCCGCGCTGCCTGCCCGAGCCGGCCCTGGCCGTCGGTGCCAGCCTGCCGGCCGACGGCCGCCTGCTGCCGGCCGCCAGCCTGGAAGCCGTGGGCCGCATGGTGGTGCTGCGCTCGCGCCTGGGCCCGCATCTGCGTGCCGATGCGCCCTGGGCCGACTGGAGCAGCCAGCCCACGCAGCCGGCCTTCCGCCGCGTGATGACCGACAGCGACGCGCTGTGGCAGGCCCTGCAGACCGCCGGCCACGATCCGTCGCGCTGGGGCTGGCAGCGGCCTGCACCGGCGCAGCCCTGGCTGGCCGAATATCTCAACCTCCTGAGCGCGAAAGCGCAGTCGGGGCAGCGACAATGAGTGCTGAAACAGCATTTCAACAAGCACACCGATCCATGGACGACGACGCACTCGACAGCCGGCAACCCGAATCGGTGGCGGCCGTGCTCAAGGTCTTTGCCATCCTGCAGGCCCTGGGCGAGCATGCCGAGACCGGGGTGTCCGAGCTGTCGGTGCGCCTGGCCATGCCCAAGGCCACGGTCTACCGCTTTCTGCAGACCATGAAGACCCTGGGCTATGTGCGCCAGGACGGCGACAGCGAGCGCTACGGCCTGAACATGAAGATGTTCGAGCTGGGCACCAAGGCGCTGCAGCATCCCGACCTGGTGGAACTGGCCAAGCACCCGATGCAGATGCTGGCCGACCGCACCGGCGAGACGGTGCACATGGGCATGCTGATCGACAGCGAGATCATCTATGTGCACAAGGTCGACAGCCGCCACATGCTGGGCATGTACTCGCGCGTCGGCCGGCGTGCGCCGCTGCACTGCACGGCCATCGGCAAGGTGCTGATGGCCTGGGAGCATCCCGAGCGCCGCGACCTCATCCTCGATGGCGCCGAGTTCAAGCGCTTTCGCGACAAGACCATCGTCGAGCGCGACGCCTACCTGGCCGAGCTGGACCGTGTGCGCGGCCAGGGCTTCGGCGAGGACCGCGAGGAGTTCGACGAGCACATCCGCTGCCTGGGCGTGCCCATCTTCGACCGGCTGAACCAGCCCATCGCCGGGCTCAGCGTCTCGTTTCCCACCTTCCGCTACGACGAGGCGCGCACGCCCGAGGTGGTGGCCATGCTCACCGCGGCCAGCCGCAGCATCTCGCAGGGCCTGGGCTGCACGCAATTTCCGCTGGACCCGGCACCGGCACGGCGCTGAGCCGGCCGCGGCGGCGGCCGGGAACTGGTTGTTTCCCGAATGCCACTGTCGGCAGTACAGTTGTACGATATCAGACAACATGAACCCCACTCCCGCACCTCTGCGCTTTCACCGCCTGCTGCTCACCGGTGCCGCCGGCGGCATCGGCCGCCAGCTGCGGCCGCGGCTGCGCGCGCATTGCACGCACCTGCGCCTGTCCGACATCGGCCCGCTGGGCGAGGCCGCGCCAGGCGAGGAGCTGATGCCGGCGGCGCTGGAAGACGCCGCCGCCATGCACAAGCTGCTGGAGGGCGTGGATGCGGTGGTGCACCTGGGCGGCATCTCGGTGGAGGCGGCCTGGGCGCCGATCCTGCAGGCCAACATCGTGGGCCTGTTCAATCTCTACGAGGCCGCGCGCCGCCAGGGCGTCAAGCGCGTGGTGTTTGCCAGCAGCAACCACGTCACCGGCTTCTACCGCCAGGACCAGACCATCGATGCCTCGGCACCGCCGCGGCCCGATGGCCTGTACGGCCTGAGCAAGGCCTTCGGCGAGGACCTGTCGCGCCTGTACTGGGACCGCCACGGCATCCAGACCGTGTGCCTGCGCATCGGCAGCGTCACGCCCGCGCCCGAGAACCGACGCATGCTGGCCACCTGGCTGAGCATCGCCGACCTGGAGCGCCTGGTGCTGGCCAGCCTCACCACGCCGGTGGCCGGCCACAGCATCGTCTTCGGCATGAGCGACAACCGCCATGTCTGGTGGGACAACCGCCAGGCGGCCCACATCGGCTACCGGCCGCAGGATTCCAGCGAGGCCTGGCGTGCCCAGGTCGAGGCCAGCGAGCCCACCTGGCTGGATGCCAGCGACCCCAAGGTGATCTACCAGGGCGGCCGCTTCGTGCAGCTGGGCCCCTACGACGACGACCCACCCCCGCCCTGGGCCTGAACGGCCCCGCCCCCGCCCCGTTTTCCTGCGGAACCGGACTGACGCCGGCCCCGCGCTGACCGCCCCAGACGTTCCACCGACGTGCCGTTTCGACAGGAGACCCCATGAACCCGTTCCGCCGCCACCTGCTGGCCACCACCCTGGCCGCCGCCGCCGTGGCCCCGCTGGCCGCCCAGGCCGCCGAGTTCCGCTCGGCCGACATCCACAATGCCGACGACTACCCCACCGTGGTGGCCGTCAAGCGCATGAGCGAGCTGCTGGACAAGGCCAGCGGCGGCAAGCACAAGATCAAGGTCTTCAACAAGGGCGCGCTGGGCACCGAGAAGGAGACCATCGACCAGGTGAAGATCGGCGCGCTGGACCTGACCCGCGTGAACATCAGCCCGATGAACGGCGTGTGTCCGCTGACCCAGGTGCCGACCATGCCCTTCCTGTTCCGCTCGGTCGAGCACATGCGCCATGTGCTGGACGGCCCGGTGGGCGACGAGATCCTGAAGAGCTGCGAATCGGCCGGCTTCATCGGCCTGGCCTTCTACGACTCGGGCGCGCGCAGCATCTATGCCAAGAAGCCGATCAAGACCGTGGCCGATGCCAAGGGCCTGAAGATCCGCGTGCAGCAAAGCGAGCTGTGGGTGGCCCTGGTCAGCGCCATGGGCGCCAATGCCACGCCCATGCCCTATGGCGAGGTCTACACCGGCCTGAAGACCGGCCTGATCGACGCCGCCGAAAACAACATCCCCAGCTACGACACGGCCAAGCATGTGGAGGCGGTGAAGATCTACTCCAAGACCGAGCATTCGATGGCGCCGGAGATGCTGCTGATGTCCAAGGTGGTGTGGGACAAGCTGCCCAAGGCCGAGCAGGACATGGTGCGCAAGGCGGCCAAGGAATCGGTGGCCTTCCAGCGCCAGAAGTGGGACGAGCAGGAGGCCAAGTCGCTGGCCACGGTCAAGTCCCAGGGCGCGCAGATCGTCGACGTGGACAAGGCCTCGTTCCAGGCCGTGATGGGCCCGGTCTACGACAAGTTCATGACCACGCCGGACATGAAGCGCCTGGTCAAGGCCGTTCAAGAGACCAAGTAAGACGGCCGCCGCGATGCTCTACACCCGTCTGTGCGCCGGGCTGTCCCGGCTCAGCCTGATGGCGGCCGTGGCCCTGCTGCTGGCCGTGGTGGCCTGCGTGCAGTGGCAGGTGTTCGGCCGCTACATCCTCAACGACACGCCCACCTGGGCCGAGGCCCTGGCCATGCTGCTGGTGCTGTTTGTCACCGCGCTGGGCCTGGCGGTGGGCGTGCGCGATGCCGGCCACATCGGCCTGGAGTCGATGGTGGCCCTGCTGCCCGAGGCCTGGCAGCGCCGCATCGAGCTGGTCATCCATGCGCTGGTGGGCCTGTTCGGCGCGCTGATGGTGCACGGCGGCTGGACCTGGGCCGCCGCCAAATGGGGCGAGAAGAAGCCCATGCTGCCGGTGCCCGACGGCATCGACTATGTGCCGCTGATGCTGGCCGGCGCGCTGATCGTGCTGTTTTCCATCGAGCACATCATCGCCAACCTGCGTGGCCAGGTCGTGGAGCCGGCATGGAACTGACGGTTCTCTGTCTCTCGTTTGCCGCCCTGCTGCTGCTGGGCGTGCCGGTGGCCTTTGCCATCGGCCTGTCGTCCATTGCCACCATCCTGGCCGCCGGCCTGCCGATGGCCGTGGTGTTCCAGAAGATGGTCGGCGGCATGCAGGTGTTCAGCTTCCTGGCCATCCCGTTTTTCGTCTTCGCCGGCGAGCTGATGCTGTACGGCGGCATCGCCGAGCGCATCGTGCGCTTTGCCAACAGCCTGGTCGGCCATGTGCGTGGCGGCCTGGGCATGAGCAATGTGCTGGGCTGCACGCTGTTTGGCGGCATCGTCGGCAGCCCGGTGGCCGATGTCTCGGCCATGGGCAGCGTGATGGTGCCGCTGATGAAGAAGGAGGGCTACGACGCCGACTACGCGGTCAACGTCACCACCCATGCGGCCCTGGTCGGCGCGCTGATGCCCACCTCTCACAACCTGATCCTGTTCACGCTGGCCACCTCGGGCCTGGCTTCGGTCAGCGTGATGGGCCTGATCCTGGCCGGCGTGATCCCCGCGTTGCTGCTGACGCTGTGCAACCTGGGCGCGGCCTGGTGGGTGGCACGCCAGCGCGGCTATCCGACGCGCGGCGCCTTCCCGGGCTGGGGCGCGGTGCTGGCGGCCTTTGCGGCCTCGCTGCCGGGGCTGCTGGTGGTGGTCATCATCCTGGGCGGCATCCTGTCGGGCGCCTTCACCGCCACCGAATCAGCGGCCATCGCCGTGGCCTGGGCCCTGCTGGTCACCGCCGTCGTGTACCGCACGCTGAGCTGGAGCCACTTTCTCAAGGCCTGCGCCAAGGCCTGCAAGACCACCGGCGTGGTGCTGCTGCTGATCGGCATCTCGGCGGCCTTCGGCTACTTCCTGGCGCTGTACGAGGTGCCGCAGAAGACCGGCGAGCTGATGAAGGCCTTCTCCACCGAGCCCTGGGTGATCTTCCTGCTGATCAACATCCTGCTGTTCGTGCTGGGCACCTTTCTGGACATGGCGCCGACGATCCTGATCTGCACGCCGATCTTCATGCCCATCGCCCAGCAGTTCGGCATGGACCCGCTGCAGTTTGGCGTGGTCATGCTGATCAACTGCGCGCTGGGCCTGAACACGCCACCGGTGGGCACGGTGCAGTTTGTCGGCTGCGCCATCGGTGGCATCTCGGTGGGCCAGGTGATGCGCTCGATCTGGCCGTTCTACACCGCGCTGGGCCTGTGCCTGCTGCTGGTGACCTATGTGCCGGCGTTTTCGCTGTGGCTGCCCAAGCTGATCCTGAACTGACATGGACCGTGTTTCGCTGAGCCAGGGGCCGCAGATCCCCTTCACTCCCGCCGCCCGCTACCCCGATCCGGCGGTGGAGATCCTGCACGACAGCTTTGCCACGCTGCGCGTGATGAGCAGCAGCGTCGAGCAGCTGGCCAGCGGCTGCCGCTGGAGCGAAGGCCCGCAGTGGTTTGGCGACCACCGCTGCCTGCTGTGGAGCGACATCCCCAACAACCGCCTGCTGCGCTGGGACGCGGCCAGCGGCGCGGTGACGGTGTTCCGCCAGCCGTCCAACCACGCCAACGGCCTGGCGCGTGATGCCCAGGGCCGGCTGCTGGCCTGCGAGCACCACACGCGGCGCATCACGCGCACCGAGCCCGATGGCCGCATCACCGTGCTGGCCGACCGCTTCGACGGCGCGCGCCTCAATTCGCCCAACGACATCGTCTGCCAGCGCGACGGCACGATCTGGTTCACCGATCCCACGTTCGGCATCCACGGCTGGTGGGAGGGCGAGCCGGCGGTGGCCGAGCGACCGCCGGCGGTCTACCGCATCGACGGCGCCAGCGGCCGCATCGGCTGCGCCATCGACGACCTGGCCGCGCCCAACGGCCTGGCGTTTTCGCCCGACGAGAAGACGCTGTACGTGGTGGACAGCCGCGCCAGGCCCAGCCGGCTGATCTGGGCCTATGACCTGGGCGCGCGCGGCAAGCTGGTCAACAAGCGATTGCACATCGATGCCGACGGCGCCGGCGCGCTGGACGGCATCGCGGTGGACGTGGACGGCCGCCTCTGGGCCGGCTTCGGCAGCGATGGCCGCGCCGATCTGTCGCCCGCCGACGCCGCCGCGCTGGACGGCGTGCGCTGCTACGACCGCGACGGCCGGCCCATCGCCCACATCCACCTGCCCGAACGCTGCGCCAACCTGTGTTTTGGCGGCGAGCGCCGCAACCGCTTGTTCATGGCCGCCAGCCACTCGCTGTACACGCTGGCGGTCAACACCCAAGGAGCGGCCTGACGCCGCCTGTCCCCAGGAGAGACCGATGAAGAAGCCCGCCCTGCCCCGCCGCCCGGCCCTGCGTGCCGCTGCTGCCCTGATCGCTGCCGTGCTGCTGCCGCTCACCGTCCAGGCCCAGGCCTGGCCGGCCAAGCCCATCCGCTACGTCGTGCCCTTCGCCCCCGGCGGCACCACCGACATCCTGGCGCGCCTGGTCGGGCCCAAGCTGGCCATTGCCCTGGGCCAGCCGGTGGTGATCGAGAACAAGGCCGGCGCCGGCGGCGTGCTGGGCGCCGACAGCGTGGCCAAGGCCGCGCCGGACGGCTACACCATCCTCGGCAGCACCATCGCCACCCAGGCCATCAACCCGGCGCTGAACCCTAAGATCCCGTACAACGCGGCACGCGACTTTGCGCCGGTGACCATGATCGGCGCCACCAGCAATGCCGTGGTGGTGCCGGCCAGCAGCCCGTTCAAGACCATCCAGGAGCTGATCGCCCATGCGCGCAAGAACCCCGGCCGCCTGAGCTTCAGCTCGGCCGGCACCGGCACCAGCCAGCACATGGGCGGCGAGCTGATGAAGCAGATGGCCGGCACCTTCATCGTGCACATCCCCTACCGCGGCAGCGGCCCGGCGGTGCAGGACGTGATCGCCGGCCAGGTGGACTTCGGCATCGACACCCTGGTGACCACGGCGCCGCACATCAAGGCCGGCACGCTGCGCGCGCTGGCCGTCACCGCCGACAAGCGCGTCAAGGGCTTTGACAGCGTGCCGACGATTGCCGAGTCCGGCGTCAGCGGCTACCACGTGGTCAGCTGGCAGACCGTGCATGCGCCGGCCGGCACGCCCAAGGAGATCGTGGCCCGGCTGCAGACCGAGATTGCGCGCATCCTGCAGCAGCCCGACATCCGCCAGCGCCTGGACGCGCTGGGCCTGGAGCCCTCGGGCATGGCCTCCGAGGAACTGGCGGCCTTCGAGAACCGCGAGCGCGCCAAGTGGTCGGGCGTGGTCAAGAGCGCCGGCCTGAAGGCCGATTGAGGCGGCGCCGACCATGGCCGCGCCGCTGCTCATCCGCATGCACGACGACGACAACGTCGCCGTCGTCGCCAACGAAGGTGGCCTGCCTGCCGGCACCGCCACCGATCCGCACTGGCCCGGCGGGCCGGTGCTGGTGGACAAGGTGCCGCAGGGCCACAAGGTCGCGCTGCAGGACATTGCCGCCGGCACGCCGGTGCGCCGCTACGGCGTGAGCATCGGCACGGCGCGCGAGGCGATTGCCGCCGGCCGCTGGGTGCACGAGCGCCTGCTGGACATGCCGCCGGCGCGCGGCTTCGACGATCTGCCGCTGTGCACCGCGCCGCGGCCCGGGCACGCTGCACTCACAGGTTACAGCTTCCAGGGCTACCGCAATGCCGATGGCAGCGTGGGCACGCGCAACCTGCTGGCCATCACCACCACGGTGCAGTGCGTGGCCGGCGTGGTGGCCCAGGCGGTGGAGCGCATCCGCACCCAGCTGCTGCCGCAGTACCCCAACGTCGACGGCGTGATCGGCCTGGAGCACAGCTATGGCTGCGGCGTGGCCATCGACGCGCCCGATGCGGTGATCCCGATCCGCACGCTGCGCCACATCAGCCTGAACCCGAACTTCGGCGGCGAGGTGATGGTGGTCAGCCTGGGCTGCGAGAAGCTGCAGCCGGATCGATTGCTGCCGCCGGACAGCCGACCCCGGCCGGTGATCGCGGTGCGTGCCGACAGCGATGCCGGCGCCGCCATCGCCGCCGAGGCTGGCCTGGACCTGGTGTGCCTGCAGGACGCCCAGCACATCGGCTTCATGGCCATGCTGGACGCCATCGTCGAGCGCGCCCGGCCGCATCTGGAGCGGCTCAATGCCCGCCGCCGCGAGACCGTGCCGGCCAGCGAGCTGGTGGTGGGCGTGCAATGCGGCGGCAGCGATGCGCTGTCCGGCATCACCGCCAACCCGGTGGTGGGCCATGCGGCCGACCTGCTGGTGCGCGCCGGCGCCACCGTGATGTTCAGCGAGAACACCGAGGTGCGCGACGCCGTGGCCCAGCTCACCGCGCGTGCCGCCACGCCCGAGGTGGCCGAGGCCATCGTGCGCGAGCTGGCCTGGTACGACCGCTATCTGGAGCGCGGCCGCGTCGACCGCAGCGCCAACACCACGCCGGGCAACAAGGCCGGCGGCCTGTCGAACATCGTCGAGAAGGCCATGGGCTCGGTGGTCAAGAGCGGGCGCTCGCCGATCTCGCATGTGCTGAGCCCCGGCGACAAGCTGCGGCCGGACCAGCGCGGCCTGGTCTATGCCGCCACGCCGGCCAGCGACTTCATCTGCGGCACGCTGCAGCTGGCCGCGGGCATGAACCTGCACGTCTTCACCACCGGCCGCGGCACGCCCTATGGCCTGGCCGAGTGCCCGGTGATCAAGGTGGCCACGCGCAGCGAGCTGGCGCGGCGCTGGCACGACCTGATGGACCTGAACGCCGGCCGCGTGGCCGACGGCGAGGCCAGCATCGAATCGCTGGGCCAGGAGCTGTTCGAGCTGATGCTGGACGTGGCCTCGGGCCGCAAGACCTGGGCCGAGCAGTGGAAGCTGCACAACGCCCTGGTGCTGTTCAATCCGGCGCCGGTGACCTGAAACACACCAACCCGCGGGGGGACGCCCCCGGTGGCCGGCCTCCGCCTCCACCGACCATGCACAATCGACAAATTCGCAACAATGTGCAACAGCACATGACAGCGCCGAGGTTTGTCGGGAAGTAGCATGAAGTTGGTGGAGTGCCCGCACTGCGGCGAATGGCTGGCCTGGAACCTCCAGTACTGCAGCGGCTGCGGCCTGCCGCTGGTGGGGCCCGAGGCCGCCAAGGCGCTGGAGCATGCGCGCAAGGGCCGCTGGCGCAGCCCCACCCAGGCCCTGCCGCTGGATGACGACGAGCCGGGCGCCGGCGACGGGTCGCCCTCCGCCCAGGCCGGCCTGCCTCCCACCGAAGCGCGCCCGACCTGGCGCCAGCCCCTGGCCCTGGGCACGCTGGCGCTGGCGCTGGCCCTGGGCGTGGCCGGTGGCGGCCTGCTGTTGAGCGCCTGGCGCAGCAGCGAGACGGTCACCCAGGCTCCCATCACATCCACCGCACCCACCGCAGCGGCGACGGCCGCGCTGCCGGCCCCACAGGTGGCCCAGGCCGCGCCCTCCGCGCCCACGCCCGCCCTGCCGCCAGCCTCGGCTGCCACGGCCACGGTTGCGCCCCTGCCCATGCCTGCGCCCGCGGCCGCGCCCGAGCCAGCGCCCGCCGCTGGCGACACCCGGCCGGCGCTGGCCGCCGCCACCGCCTGGTTCGAAGCCGGCGCCCGGGCCGACCAGGCCGAAGCCATGCGCCGCTTCTATGCCGATGCGGTGGACTACTACGACCGTGGCCGCCTGACCTGGCCGCTGGTGGCGGCCGACAAGAGCGCCTATCTGCGCCGCTGGCCCGAGCGCGACTACCAGCTGCTGGCCACCACGGCCCAGCCCGGCTGCGGCGCCGACGCCTGCCAGGTGCTGCTGCAGTTCCGCTGGCAGGTGTCGCGCGACGGCCACTGGCGCCGTGGCCAGGGCAGCACGCTGCTGGGGCTGAGGCGCGTGAACGGGGAACTGCGCGTGGTCAGCGAGCGGGCGGGCTGAGCCGCACCCCGGGCCGCCGCGCCGCCGGGCCGCTGGCTCAGCCCTTCAGGCCCAGCTTGGGGATCAGCGTGCGGAAGGCCTCGTGGTCGCGCTGCAGCGTGGCCTTGAACAGCCCATCGTCGCCGTAGGCAATGCCCAGGTTCAGCTTGGTCATGGCTTCGCGCATGCCGGGCTCGGCCATGACCTTGGCGGCCACGTCCTTCAGCGCCTGCACCACCTCGCGCGGGGTGGCCTTGGGCACGCCCAGGCCACGCCAGGTGCCCACCGACAGGTCGATGCCACGCTCCTTCAGCGTCGGCACCTTGTCGAAGCCCGGCGCGCGCTGGTCGGCCATCACCGCCAGCGTGCGCAGCTTGCCGCTGGCCACAAAGGTGCCCACCTCGGCCGGGCTCACGGCCACCGCGTCGATGTGGCCGCCCATCAGCGCCAGCACCGCCGGATTGGCGCCCTGGAACGGGATGTGGTTGAACTTGACGCCGGTCTTGTCTTCCAGCGAGGCCGCGGCCAGGTGCCAGATCGAGCCATTGCCCGAGTTGCCCATCTGCAGCGGCTGCGGCGCCTTGCGCGCGGCGGCCAGGAACTCTTCCACCGTGGCCCAGGGCGCCTCCGCCTTGACGGTGATGGCCGCCGGATCGGCATTCAGCCGCGCCACCGGCGCAAAGTCCTCGTGCGTGAACTTGGCCAGGCCCAGGTGCGGCAAGGTGGTCAGTTCCACCGTCATCACCGCCATCTTGTAGCCGTCGGCCTTGGCATTGAGCACCTCGGCCCAGCCGATGGCGCCGCTGGCGCCGGGCTTGTTGCTGACGACGAAGGGCTGGGCGAAGTGCTTGCGCGCATGGTCGGCAAAGGCCCGCGCCAGCGCGTCCGTGCCACCGCCGGCCTGGTAGGGCACGAGCAGTTCCACCGGACGCTCGGGATAACCGGCAGCACGCGCGGCGCCCACCCAGGGCAGGACGGCGGCAGCGGCAAGGAGATGGCGGCGGTGCATGGATCAAGACTCCGGACAGGTTGGCGAGGACGCGCAGTGTCCCCGTCTTGTCAGATGTCAGACAAGATGGTGGCAACCCTGAGCCAAGCCAGGCCAGGCCCCGCGCACCGCCTCAGCCGGCGCCGTCCAGGATCAGCTGGGTCTGCGTGACCACGGCGCACAGCCTGCCGTCGGCATTGCGCACGCTGGTCTGCCAGACCTGGGTGGTGCGGCCACGGTGCAAGGCCAGGCTCTCGCCGCTGACCACGCTGCCCACCTTGGCGCCGGCGATGAACTTGGTGCTGGAGTCGGTGGTGGTGGTGCGCTTGCCCGGCCCCAGGTTGACCACGGTGCCCACCGCGCCCAGCGTATCGGCAAAGGCCATGTAGGCGCCGCCGTGCAGGATGCCGCCCGAGGTGCACAGCTCGGGCCGCACCGTCATCTCGGCCAGCACGCGTTCGGGCGTGACCTCGACCAGGCGCACGCCCATCAGGCCGGGGAACAGCGGTTGCAGCAGGGCCTGCAGCGCGGCGGTGTCGATCATGGTGTCTCCCAGAGGCTTGGCATCGGGCCACAGCCTAGGCGCCGGCGGCCGCTGGCGTCCATCGGTGGCGTCCCGGCCCGGGCACGCCGCCGCCGGGCCCGGCCGGCGCCGGAGATGGTGCTGGTGCACGGCCGCCGAGTCAGGTGGGCCAGGGCAGGTCGAGCGCCTGACCATCGGGCAGCGCCGTGGCCACCGGGCTGGCGCCAAACAGGCCGACCAGCTCCAGCGGCATCGGCCCGACGTTGAACAGCTGGTGCACGCGGCCGCGCGGCAGCACCACGGTGGAATCGGCACCGAAGCGCAGCACCTGGCCGTCCTGGTGCACCTCGCCCCAGCCCGACAGGCACAGCACGACCTCGTCGCAGTCGTGGCGGTGCGGCGGCGTCAGGCTGCCGGGCGCCAGGCTCTGGCGCCACACCGACAGCTGGCTCAGTCCCTGGGCGGCGCCGGCCCAGGTGCTGTGGGCAATGCCCGGCAGCGGCGTGGCGGCGGGGCGGGCTTGGTCGATCACGGTGGCGGTCATCTGCATCACTCCTTGGTTGGCTGAGCCGTCAGTGTGTCCAGCCGGGATTGATTGGTGAATAGCCTTTGACGGCCTAAGATTGCCGACAAAATTTCTTCAATCCGGCCGCTCCAATACCATGCAAGGTCTGCAGCCCTACCTGGCCTTCGCCGCCACCGCCCGCCATGGCGGCTTTGCCGCTGCCGCGCGCGAGCAGGGCCTGAGCCCGTCCACGCTGGCCAAGGCCGTGGGCCGGCTGGAGGCCACGCTGGGCGTCAAGCTGTTCCACCGCAGCACCCGCCAGGTGCGGCTGACGCCCGATGGCGAGCGCCTGTATGCGCGCTGCGAGCGCCTGCTGGCCGAGATCGACGACCTGCAGGCCGAGGCCGCCGGCAGCCGCGCCGCGCCCAGCGGCACGCTGCGCATCGACTGCTCGGTGTATTACGGCAAGCGCTTCGTGATGCCGCTGCTGCAGCGGCTGCTGCAGCAGCATCCGGCGCTGCGCCTGGACCTGCGCCTGAACGACCAGCAGGTGGACCTGGTGCGCGACGGCATCGACCTGGCGGTGCGCATCGGCCCGCTGCGCGACTCCAGCCTGGTGGCGCGGCGCGTCGACCAGCAGGGCCTGGTGCTGTGCGCCAGCCCGGCCTATCTGCAGCAGCAGGGCCGGCCGCAGCGGCTGGAGGACCTGGCCGCGCACCAGGCCGTGGTGTTCCGCCTGCCCAGCACCGGCCGGGACCGGCCCTGGCAGTTCCGCCAGCGTGGCCTGGCGGTGGAACTGGCCGCGCCGGCCCGCGTGCGCATCGGCGAGACCGAGTCCCTGCTCGATGCCACGCTGCATGGCTGGGGCCTGTGCCAGATGCCCGACCTGCTGGCCCAGCCGGCGCTGCAGCGTGGCGAGCTGGTCGAGCTGCTGCCCCAGCACCGGCCGCAGCCGCTGCCCATCCACCTGGTCTATCCCTCGGGCCGGCTGCTGCCGGCGCGGGTGCGCGCGGCGATCGAGGTGCTGGAGGCGCTGCGCGAGCGCGCGCCGCGCTGAGCCTGCAGTCTCAGAAGCGCGAGCCGGGCTGGGTCAGGAACTGCAGTTCCTCGGCCGTGGACTCGCGGCCCAGGGCCTGGTTGCGGTGCGGATAACGTCCAAAGCGGTCGACGATGGCCTTGTGGCGGCGCTCGTAGTCCAGGTGCACCTCCAGGCCCAGCGCCGCATACAGGCGCTCGGCCTGCACATGCACGCGGCGCGACTCGCTGTGGATATAGGGCAGGTACAGGAACACGCGCTGCTGCGGCGCCAGCGCCGCATCCAGGCCGGCGGCCACCGCCTCCTGGGCCAGGGCCAGGGCCATGGCGTCGCTGGCAAAGGCCTGGGCCCGGCCGCGGAACAGGTTGCGCGAGAACTGGTCGAGCACGATGACCTCGGCCAGCCGGCCCTCGGCGCCGCCACGCCAGTCCCACAGCTCGCCCAGGTGGGCGGCCCGGTGCAGCGCGCCGAAGCGCTGGCGCAGCAGCTCGTCGAAGGCCGGATCGACCTTGAACCACTGCTCGGGCCGGCATTCGCCGAACCAGAACTGCAGCACGGTGTCCGGGCCGGCCAGGATGTCGTCAGCGATCATGCAAATCTCCGGGGCAGGGGCAGCGGGCACGCGAGCCTCATCGCGGCACCGACACGGTGGCTTTCACGTGCTTGAGGTTGGTGACGATGGTGAAGCTCATCAGCACCAGCAGCGACCAGGCGCTCCACTTCGACACGTGCACCGCGGCCCAGGCGCCCAGCTGGTGCGGATAGGCCCACAGGCCGAAGAAGGTGCCGGCGTTCTCGGCCAGCCAGAGGAAGAAGCCGATCAGCACCAGGGTCAGCGGCAGCGGCATGCGGCGGTCGCGGTGCTGCGGGCGGAACACCACGGTGGCGCGGGCATACAGGCCCAGCGCCAGTGCCGCCAGATACCAGCGGTAGTCGCCGATGAAGTGGTGGCTGAAGAAGTTCAGGTACAGCGCGGCGGCCACCATGCCGGCCATCCAGTGCGGCGGGTGGTGCTCGATGCGCAGATGCAGCAGCCGCCAGGCCTGGATGATGTAGCTGCCGACCGCGGCGTACATGAAGCCGGCGAACAGCGGCACGCCGAACAGCTTGCTGTGGCCGGCGTCGGGGTAGGACCACGAGCCTATCGCCGCCGAGGTCTTGAACACCTCCAGCGCGAAGCCCAGCAGGTGGAACAGGCCGATGGCCAGCAACTCGTCGCGGCTTTCGCGTCCGCTGACCACCAGCCAGACCTGGATGGCCAGCGCCACCAGCAGCAGCAGGTCGTAGCGCGGCAGGCCCGCCAGGCCCTGGCGCGGGATGAACAGCACCGCGGCGAAGAACAGACCGGCAAACACGCAGGCCCGCGCCTCCTTGGCGACGAAGTGGCCGAACTCGGCGGCCAGCGCCCGCCAGTCGGTGGCCGCCGGCGCGAGGTTGGCCGTGCGCGAGGCGGTGTCCACCGCGGTCCGGTCCGCTCAGGCCGGCGCCGACGGGGCCGCCGCGGCCGGCGGCGCCGGCTGGCGCTCCGCGCGCTCCAGGCCTTCGTCCAGGCAGGCCCAGGCCGGTGCGCTGGCGGCCCAGATGTTGGCCGTGGGCCGCAGCGACGAAGGATCGTCCAGCGTGCCCAGGCGCACCACGGTCAAGCCCGGCCGGCCGCTGGAATCGGCAAACAGCTGGCTGCCGCATTGCGGGCAGAAGCGCCGCGTGACCTGGTTGCCGCTGTCGGCGGTCTTCACATAGGCCGCTGGCGCCAGACCCTGCAGCTCGATCGCCGCCGAGGGCAGCAGCGCATTGACCGTGCCGTTGGAGGCCAGGCGCTGGCAGTCGCGGCACCAGCAGATGCGCACCGCCGCCGGCTCGGCGCTGAGGCGAAAGCGCACGGCGCCGCACAGGCAGCCGCCGGTTCGTTCGGTCATGGCGAGGTCTCCGATCCGGGCATCACCGGCCCGGCGCGGGGCAGTCTACGGCCTCAGTGCAGCATGTGAATCATCTCGCGCACCCGCGGATAGATCTGCTGGCGCCAGCGCCGGCCGCTGAACACGCCGTAGTGGCCCACGCCCGGCTGCACATGGTGCTGCTTGAGGTGGGGCTTGATGCCCGGCGTCAGCTCGTGGGCGGCCACCGTCTGGCCGATGCTGCAGATGTCGTCGCGCTCGCCCTCGACGGTGAACAGCGCGCAGCGGCGGATGGCCGCCGGCTCGACCCGCTCGCCGTCGAGGACCAGCTCGCCCAGCGCCAGCGCATGGCGCTGGAACACCTGCTCCACCGTCTCGAGGTAGAACTCGGCCGGCAGGTCGTTGACGGCGAAGTACTCCTCGTAGAACCGGGCCGTGGCATCGGCCGCCCCGTGCTCGCCGCCCAGGCGCTGCCGGTACAGGTCGACGAAGGCCTGGCGGTGGCGGTCGGGGTTCATGCTCATGAAGGCACCGAGCTGCAGAAAGCCCGGGTAGACGCGACGCCGTGCACCGGGATAGCGCAGCGGCACGCGATGCACCAGATTGCGCTCGAACCACTCGATGGGCCGGCCGGTGGCCAGCCGGTTGACCTCGGTGGGATTGACGCGGCAATCCACCGGCCCGGCCATCAGCGTGATGCTGCGCGGCTGGGCCACATGGTTGCGCTGGGCCATCAGCGCCGCCGCCGCCAGCACCGACGGGCAGGGCTGGCACACCGCCAGCACATGGGTGTGCGGGCCCAGGTGCTCCAGAAAGCCGATCAGATGGCCGACATAGTCCGCCAGGCCGAAGCGGCCCTGGTCCAGCGGCACCATGCGCGCGTTGTGCCAGTCGGTGATGTAGACATCGTGGTCTTCCAGCATGGTGCGCGCGGTGTCGGCCAGCAGGGTGGCGAAGTGCCCCGACAGCGGCGCCACGATCAGCACCCGCGGCAGCGGCTCGCGCGAGGCGTCGGCCAGGTCCTCGCGCTGGAAGTGCAGCAGGCTGCCGAAGGCCAGGCGCTGCACCACGCGCTCGTGCACCGGCACCGGGCGGCCATCGGCCAGCACCTGGTCGATGCCGAAGCCGGGGCGCTGGTGCGTCAGCTGCAGCCGCGCAAACACCTCGGACGCCGCCGCCAGGCCCCGCCACAGCGGCGGCTGCGACAGGCCCGGGTCCAGCGCCTCCAGCCAGGCCTGGCCGGCATCCAGCCATTGCCCGCCCCAGCCGGCGGCGCGCTGCCAGGGGCCCAGGCTGTCCTGCAGGGCTTGGTAGGTCGAATACAGCATGCCGGGCACAGGCAAGTTGCGGACCATGGCACATGGCTTGCAAACGCGCTGCCATCGCCCGCAGACACGAGAAGGCCATGGCCCGCAGCACGCTCACGCTCAGCAGCAAGAACTACTCGTCCTGGTCGCTGCGCGGCTGGCTGATGGTGCAGCTGGCCGGCCTGGAGGTCGAGGAGCTGATGCTCAGCCCCGACGACCCCGGCGCCAGGGCCGAGATGCTGCTGCTGGCGCCCAGCATGCTGGTGCCCTGCCTGCAGCACAACGGCATCCAGGTCTGGGACACGCTGGCCATCGGCGAATACCTGCACGAGATCCGGCCCAAGGCCGGCCTGCTGCCCGCCGACCGCGCCGCGCGCGCCCATTGCCGGGCCATCTGCGGCGAGATGCACTCGGGCTTCTCGTCGCTGCGCTCGGCCCTGCCGATGAACCTGAAGGGCCGCTTCCCCGGCTTCAAGGTCTGGAGCCGGGCCCGCGCCGACATCGAGCGCGTGCTGGACATCTGGGAGCAGTGCCTGGCCAGCCATGGCGGGCCCTATCTGTTCGGCGCCCGGCCCGGCCTGGCCGATGCCATGTATGCGCCGGTGGTGACGCGGCTGCAGACCTATGACGTGGCGGTGCAGCGCCCGGCCAGCGCCGCCTATTGCGCGGCCATCCTGGCGCTGCCGCAGATGCAGGCCTGGACCGCCGCCGCGCTGGCCGAGCCCGAGGCCATCGACGAGCTGGAGGTGGAGTTCTGAGGCCCGCGGCCGGCCCACGCCTCAGGCGATCAGCAGGGCGCGGAAGTCGTTGACGTTGGTGAAGGTCGGCCCGGTGACGACCAGGTCGCCCAGCGCGCTGAAGAAGCCGTAGGCATCGTGGCGGTCCAGGTGCTCGGCGGCATTCAGGCCGCTGCGGCGGGCGCGTGCCAGGGTATCGGGCGTGACGATGGCGCCGGCGTTGTCCTCCACGCCGTCGATGCCGTCGGTGTCGGCGGCCAGGGCCCAGACGCCGGCCTGGCCCTGCAGCGCCAGCGCCGTGCCGAGCAGAAATTCGCCGGCCCGGCCGCCGCGGCCCGGCCGGGCATGGCGCACGGTGACCGTGGTCTCGCCGCCGGACAGGATCACGCAGGGCCGGCCCGGCGTGCGCGCGAACGGCTGGCCATGGCGGGCCACGCTGCGCGCGATGGCCGCATGCACCTGGCCCACGCTGCGGCTCTCGCCCTCGATCTCATCGCCCAGGACGTGGGCGTCCAGGCCCAGGCTGCGCGCCAGCTCGGCCGCCGCCTGCAGGCTTTGCTGCGGCGTGGCGATCATGCGCAGCCCATGGCCGGCCAGGCGGGCGTCGCCGGGCTTGGGCGTCTCGAAGGCGCCGCTCTCCAGGCCGGCGCGCGCCGCCGCCGGAATGGCGATGCGGTAGCGGTCGAGGATGGCCAGCGCATCGGCACAGGTGCTGGCATCGGCCACCGTGGGGCCGCTGGCGATCACCGCGGGGTCGTCGCCGGGCACGTCGCTGATCAGCAGCGTCAGCACCTGCGCCGGCGCGCAGCGCACCGCCAGCCGCCCGCCCTTGACCGCGCTGAGGTGCTTGCGCACGGTGTTCATCTCGTCGATGGCCGCGCCGCTGGCCAGCAGGGCGCGGTTCAGCGCCTGCTCGTCGGCCAGGGTCATGCCCGGTGCCGGCGCCGCCAGCAGGGCCGAGCCGCCGCCGGAGATCAGGCACAGCACCAGGTCGTTCTCGCCCAGGCCCTCGGTCAGCGCCAGCAGGCGCTGGGTGGCGGCCAGGCCGGCGGCATCGGGCACCGGATGGGCGGCCTCGACCACCTCGATGCGCGGCGGCGCCGACTGCGGCGGGCGCGGCGGCACATGGCCGTAGCGCGTGACCACCAGGCCCGACAGCGGCGCCTCGGCCGGCCACAGCGCCTCCAGCGCCGCGGCCATCGCGCCGCCGGCCTTGCCGGCGCCCAGCACCAGGGTGCGGCCGCGTGCCGGATCGGGCGGCGGCGGCAGGTGAGCGGCCATCACCCGCGCCGGCAGGGCCCGGGCCACCGCGGCGTCGTAGAGCTGGCGCAGCAGAGCGCGGGCGGAGGCGTCGTCAAGACCGGTGGCGGGGATCATCGGGGCATTCTCCCCAAATCCATGCCGGTCATGCAGCGATGGTGCCGCCTGCCTACACTGCCGGCCATGCTGAAAATCGACTTCGTTTCCGATGTGGTCTGTCCCTGGTGCGCCATCGGCCTGTCCGCGCTGGACAGCGCGCTGCGCGAGCTGGCGCCCGAGCTGCAGGCCCAGCTGCGGGTGCAGCCCTTCGAGCTGAACCCGCAGATGCCGGCCGAGGGAGAGGAGATCGTCGCCCACCTGCAGCGCAAATACGGCATCACGGCCGAGCAGATCGCCACCAACAGCGAGGCCATCCGCCAGCGCGGGGCGTCGGTGGGCTTCGAGTTCGGCGTCGGCAAGCGCACGCACATCGTCAACACCTTCGATGCGCACCGGCTGCTGCACTGGGCCGGCGAGCAGGGCGGTGAAGCCCAGCTGCAGCTCAAGCGTGCGCTGCTGGCCGCCTACCATGGCCAGGGCCGCCTGCCCAACGATCCCGCGGTGCTGCTGGACTGCGCCGTGCAGGCCGGCCTGGACCGCGAGGCCGCGGCCGCGGTGCTGGCCGATGCCGGCCGCTTTGCCGACGAGGTGCGCGCGGCCGAGGCCTTCTACCAGCGCGCCGGCATCAGCGCCGTGCCGGCGGTGGTGGTCAACGACGCCTACCTGATCTCGGGCGGCCAGCCGGTCGAGGTGTATCTGCAGGCGCTGCGCCAGATCGCCGCCGAGGCCGGCCAGACGCCAGCGTAAACCGGAGCGCGCCGGCCGGCGACCCGCCCGGCGGGTGGCGGCGCGTGCCAACGCGACGCCGGGTGCTCCATTCACCCGGGCTGGAAGCGGGCCAGCGCGAGGGGGTCCGCAATGCGGATGTCGCGCTTGTCGATGACGATCAGGCCCTCGGCCTCCAGCTCGTGCAGCACGCGCGAGAAGTACTCGGGCGTGATCGACAGCCGCGAGGCGATGGTGGCCTTGCTGGCCGGCAGCGACACCGTCACCTGCACCGGCGCGCTGTCGGCCCGCTCGGCCTCTTCCTCGTCGTCCAGGTCGGGCTGGCCACGCAGCAGGTAGCCGATGACACGCTGCATGCCGTTGTGCAGCGCATAGGCCTGCACGTCGTTGACCAGGCCATGCAGGCGGCGCGACAGCCCGGCCAGCATGCGCAGCGCAAAGCGCGGATCGCGGTCGATCTCGGCCAGCACCGCCGACTTGGCCACCGTCAGCAGCAGGGTGTCGGCCAGGGCCTGGGCGTTCACGATGCAGGGCCGGTCGGTGAACATCAGCGCCTCGGCAAAGCTGTGGCCGGGACCGATCAGCTCGATCACCTTCTCCTGGCCGGCCGGCGAGATGGCAAACAGCTTGACCTGGCCGATGACGGTGACATGGAAGGCCTCGCAGGGATCGCCGACGCGGAACACCATGTCGCCACGCGCCAGCCGGCGCAGCGTGCAGCCTTCGGCCAGGCGCTCCAGCTCGGGGCGGCTCAGGTCGTTGAACAGCGGCAGCACCGACAGATATCGCGGCACATCGAACGGGCGGGCATCCACGGTCGGCTTTCGGGAAATGGGTCGGCCGGCAGTGTGGCCCGGCGGCCGGCCTGCCGGACTTGACGAAGCTCAAGAACCTGCCGGGTCGGGCCGCGGCGGCTTCAGGCGCGCATCAGCCGCGCATGCAAAGGCACCAGGCGCGACACCAGCTCGGCCGGCCGGCGCACCAGCACCCAGCCACGCTGGCCGAACAGCATCGGCAGGTAGTCGTGGGCCTGGTCGTCGATGGTCACGCAGAACGGCGTCAGCCCGGCCTCGCGCGCGGCCTGCACCGCATGGCGGGTGTCCTCCAGGCCGTAGCGGCCCTCGTACTGGTCCAGGTCGTTGGGCTTGCCGTCGGTCAGCAGCAGCAGCAGGCGCTGGCGCTCGGGCCGCTGCTGCAGGCGCAGCGTGGCGGCGCGGATGGCCGCGCCCATGCGCGTGTAGTAGCCCGGGCGGATGGCGCCGACGCGGTTGCGCGCGGCCTCGCCCCAGGCCTCGTTGAAGCCCTTCAGGTGCTGCAGCCGCACATGCTGGCGCCGCACCGAGCTGAAGCCCAGCATCTCGAAGGCGTCGCCGGTGGCGTCCAGCGCCTCGCCGAACACATACAAGGCCTCGCGCACCACGTCGATGACACGCTGCGAGCCGCCGGCCGCCGCCGGCGCCGGCACATGGGCATCGGTGGACAGGCTCAGGTCGGCCAGCAGCAGCGTGGCCAGGCTGCGGCCCGCGCCCTGGCGCTGGGCATAGACCGGCGGCTGGCTGTCGCAGGCCGCCGCGGCGCCGCCGCCGGCATGGCGCACCCAGGCGTCCAGGTCGATGGCCTCGCCCTGGCTCTGGCCATGGCGCCACAGCGGCGCGCCCTGCAGGCCCTCCAGGCGCCGGCGCATGCGGCGCGCAGTGGCGCGCAGCGCCGGTGGCGGCACAAAGGCCTGGCCGGGCCGCGCGATGCGGCACTGCACCGCGCAGTGCGCCGGCTGCAGGCGGCGGCGGCGCCAGTCCCACTCGGGCAGTTGCAGATCGGCGCCGGCATCCAGCGGCAGGTCGTCGGCGGCTTCGCTGGGCAGGTCCAGGTCGAACTTGACGCGCGAGGCGCTGGCCTGGCCGTCGCGGGCCAGGGCCAGGCGCTCCAGGTCGCGCGCGGCGTTCAGCGCATCGGGATTGGCCTCGTCGTCGCTGGCACGGTCCAGCTTCACCAGCTCGGCCCAGCTCAGCAGGGCCTCGGCGCGGAAGGGCAGCATGAAGGGCGCGCGGCCCCGCTGGTCGTCCACGCGCTCGGCGCGGCGGCGGTGGGCATCGGTGGGCGTGGGCGCGGCGCCGTCGCGCGGGCGGCCGCCGGGGTCACCCTGGCCGGCCGCGGAGCGGGCGGCCGCGCCGTCCGCCGCGGCCTGGCCGTCGAGCCACAGCCACACCGGCGCCACCTCGCGGGGTTGCACCGGCATCGCGCCTGCGGCGCCACGCAGCGCGGCCTGCACCGCGGCCTCGGCCGCCGAGCTGGACGCCGCCGGCCGCTGCGCCAGGTGCGCGGCCAGCAGGCGCTGGTGGCGCGGCGCCAGGCCGGCAAAGCGCTGCAGCGCCTGCTGGGTGGCGGCCTGGTTGTCGGCGATCCAGTCGCCGCCGGGCTGGAAGCAGGCGGCCTGGGCGGCCAGCCAGACATAGAGGTCGCGGTTCAGCTCGCGTTCGGCAAACACCGCCAGCCGCGGCGGCAGGGCCAGCACCTCGGGCGTCCACCAGGGCAGGGCCGCGCGTGTGCCGGCATGGGCGATGCGCTGCAGCCAGCCGCGGGCACCACGGCCCAGGGCCACGCTGGCATCGCCGGCCGGCGCCAGGCGCACCGTGGCCGCACCACCGGCGGCGCGGAACAGCAGGCCCAGCAGCGGCTGCACCTCGTCCAGCGTGACCGCGGCCTGCTCATGCTCGCGGTCGGCCGCGCGGGTGATGGCGCGGTGCCACAGGCCGCCGATCCACTCTTCCATCAGCGGCTCCCTCGGGATGGATCGGCCCGGGATGGGTCGGCCTGGCGCGCCGCCAGCTCGGCCTTCTTCTGGCGCAGCGTCTCGCGCACCGCGTCGGCGCCGACGGCCCATTGCAGCAGCGGCTGGCGCTGCTGCGCGCCCTGGCTGGTCTCGCAATGCGTCAGGCACTGGCCGCATTGCACGCAGGAAAACATCATGCGCTTGATGTCGCGCGGATGCAGGCGCATCGGGCAGCCGTTGTCGCAGGCCGAGCCACGCGGCGCATCGCAGGTCCTGCAGTCGCGTGCCGCCTCGCGGCGGAAGGCCACCACCATGCCGCGTGGATTGGCCATCCAGGCCAGGCTCTGGAACAGGCCCACGGCACAGCCGAAGCGGCAGAACAGATGGCGGGCGAAGGCGAACTCCAGCGTGAACACGGTGCTGGCGATGGCCAGGAAGCGCGCCTGGTTGGGCGTCAGCGTGCCGTGCAGCAGGCCGCCCCAGACTTCGGCCGGTGGCAGCAGGTAGCTGAGCAGGGTGATGGCCCAGGTGAAGCCCAGCAGCGCACACGACAGCGCAAACAGCGGCCACCAGCGGCGCTGCGGCGGCGCACTGCCGCCAGGACTCGGGCTGCGGTGGCGGTCCCACAGGCTGTGCTTGCCGCAGGCGCGGTGCAGCAGGCCGTTGAGCAGCTCGACCATCGAGAAATGCGGGCACAGCCAGCCGCAGTACAGCCGGCCATAGCGCCAGGCCACGGCCAGGAAGCCGCCGATCAGCAGCAGGGCCGGCAGAAAGCCGCGCAGCAGCAGGGCCAGCGCGGTGTCGGCGGCCGTGGCCCGGCCCTGCTGGAAGGCGTCCAGGCCCAGGCTCCAGCGCTGGCCCAGCACCCACAGCTGGGTCTCGTGCAGGTCGAAGCGCAGCCAGTCCAGCGCCGGCGCCAGCAGGAACAGCGCAAAAAAGCCCAGTTGAAAGATGCGGCGGCGAGCTTGCAGTCCCAGCCCGCTGCCCTTGCGGGAACAGGAGGAGGAGGAGACCATGTCAGCCGGGGCCAGGGCCTGCGCACCCGCCGCCGCAAAACCGGAATCAGTCACCGAGCACCACGCGCAGCAGCTCGTGCAGCGCGGCCACGGTGTCGGCATCGTCGGACAGCGCCTGCACGATGGCCGCCTGGCAGGCCGCACGCAGCGGCGCGCCGGTGGCCACCAGGCGCGCGGCCATCACCAGCAGCCGGGTGCTGGCGGTTTCTTCGAGGTCGTGCTCGTTGAGCCGCCGCAGCGCCTGGCCCAGGCTCACCAGGCGCTGCGCCAGCGCCGCATCGACGCCGCCTTCGCGGGCCACGATGGCGGCCTCGATCTCGGGCGCCGGATAGCCCAGGCTCAGCGCCACGAAGCGCTGGCGGGTGCTGGGCTTCAGGCCCTTGAGCACGTTCTGGTAACCCGGGTTGTACGAGACCACCAGCATGAAGCCCGGCGCGGCGGCGATCTGCTCGCCGGTGCGCTCGATCGGCAGCACGCGCCGGTCGTCGGCCAGCGGGTGCAGCACCACGGTGGTGTCCTTGCGCGCCTCGACCACCTCGTCGAGGTAGCAGATCGCGCCCTGGCGCACGGCGCGGGTCAGCGGCCCGTCGCACCACAGCGTATCGCCACCGGCGATCAGGTGGCGGCCGACCAGGTCGGCCGCGCCCAGGTCGTCGTGGCAGCTGACGGTGATCAGCGGCCGGCCCAGGCGCTGGGCCATGTGCTCGACGAAGCGCGTCTTGCCGCAGCCGGTGGGGCCTTTCAGCAGCACCGGCAGCTGGCAGGCCGCGGCATGGGCGAACAGCGCGCACTCGTCGCCCTGCTCGGCGTAGTACGGCAGGGGTGCCGGCACCAGGCCCTCAGCCAGGCGCCCGGCCAGGTCCGGATTCAGCTCGCTGAGGTCCATCGCCCTCACCTCGCCGGCTGGGCCGCGGCGCGGCCGTTCAGCGCGGCCTCGCGCTCGGCCTGGCCTTCACCGATGAAGAAGCTGCTCAGGTAGGCCAGCAGGCCGACCAGGAAGCCCACGCCACCGGCCAGGCGCAGCCAGTAGAAGAAGGCCAGCTGGTCCTGCGTGGCCATGAAGCCCAGCGCACCGCTGGTCGGCAGGCGCTGCAGCCAGACCTGCAGGATGCCGGCGCCGGTGAGGGCCAGCACCATCACCGCCATGCCGACGGTCATGATCCAGAAGCTCCACATCTCCACCGTCTGGGCGCGGCGCGGATTGGCCTCGCGGCCGCGGATGATGGGCATGGCATAGCTGATGATGGTGATCACCACCAGCACATAGGCGCCGTAGAAGGCCAGGTGGCCGTGGGCCGCGGTGACCTGGGTGCCGTGGGTGTAGTAGTTGACCGGGCTCAGCGTGTGGATGAAGCCCCACAGGCCGGCGCCCAGGAAACCCAGCACCGAGGTGCCCACGGCCCACAGCACGGCGGCCTGGTTGGGATGCTCACGCCGGCGGCGCTGCACCATGTTGAAGGCGAACACCGTCATCATGAAGAACGGGATCGGTTCCAGCGCCGAGAAGATGCTGCCGATCCAGGTCCAGTAGCCCGGCAGGCCGATGAAGTAATAGTGGTGGCCGGTGCCCAGGATGCCGGTGATCAGGGCCATGGCGATGATCAGGTACATCCACTTGTCGATGACCTCGCGGTCCACGCCGGTGGTCTTGACCAGCACGAAGGCCAGCAGCGAGGCCAGGATCAACTCCCACACGCCTTCGACCCACAGGTGCACCACCCACCACCAGGCCATCTTGTCCTTGACCAGGTTGCTGGGGTTGTAGAACGAGAACAGGAACAGCAGGGCCAGGCCGGTCAGGCCCATCAGCAGCACCAGGCTGATGCTGGTCTTGCGGCCCTTGAGCACCGTCATCACGATGTTCAGCAGGAAGCCCAGCGCCACCACCACGATGCCCAGCTTGGTCGGCAGGGGCTGCTCCAGGAACTCGCGTCCCATGGTCTGCAGCAACTCGTTGCCGGTCAGCTCGGCCAGCTTGGCATAGGGCACGACCAGGTAGCCGACGATGGTCAGCGCACCGGCCACCAGGAAGACCCAGAACAGCGCCAGCGCCAGCTTGGGGCTCCACAGCTCGGTCTCGCTCTCCTCGGGCACCATGTAGTAGGCGGCGCCCATGAAGCCGAACAGCAGCCAGACGATGAGCAGGTTGGTGTGCACCATGCGCGCCTGGTTGAACGGGATGTAGGGGAACAGGAAATCCCCCACCACGTACTGCAGGCCCAGGCTGAGGCCGAACACGATCTGGCCGACGAACAGGGCCAGGGCGGCGACGAAGTAATACCTCGCCACGGCCTGCGACTTGTACTTCAGTGTTGCGGGTTGCATCTCGGTACTCCGTTCAGCCTTCGATGTTCGGAGGCCACTTCTCCGTGTTGATCTTGCTGCTCCAGTCCAGGAACTGGACCAGGTCGTCGAGCTGCTGCTCGTTGAGGTGGAACTGCGGCATCTGGCGCCGCCCCGGCGCGCCGGTGGGCTGGGCCTTCATCCAGGCCTTGACGAACTCGGGGCCGCGGCGCGGCACCACATTGCCCAGCTCGGGCGCGAAATAGGCGCCTTCGCCCAGCAGGGTGTGGCAGCCGATGCAGTTGCGGGTTTCCCAGATCACCTTGCCGCGCTCGACCGCCGGCGTCAGTGCCGCTTCATTCGAGCGATGGGGAATCTGCCGCGAGCTGTCGCTGACCAGTACGATGAACAGCAGCACAAAAAAGGCCGTGCCGCCGTAGAAGATGTTGCGGGCCATCTGTTTGGTGAACCCGCCGCCTGTGCCTGCCATGGCCGGCCTCCTGATCTCTGTGTGGGTGGATTGGGATGCCCGAAGCCTAGGGATTCGCTCGGGTAATTTCCTTGAACGGGTTCAAGAAACACGGCGCGGCCGGCGCCGGCCGGCGGCTCCTGGCGCTTGATCTTGATCAGCTTGATGCATGTCAACCCGCGCACCGCGTGCTGCCGGCACAGTGCCTGTCATGCACCCGTGGCGTCAGCCGTGCCGCGGTGCAGCCCCGGCGGCGCGACGATGCGCGGCCGGGCCCCGATCCGCCGTCCTTCCCGGTCGCGCCCCGCCCCAAACCGCCCCCATTCCCCACCGCCATGAGCATCCTAGGCGTCATCGTCCGCGTCCGTCCCGAGCACCTGCCGGCCACCGAGCAGGCGCTGCGCGAGCTGCCCGGCACCGACCTGGCCCTGCCCGTCGGCGCCGCCGACGGTCGCCTGGTGGTGGTGATCGAAGACACCGAGCAACGCGCCGCGGCCTCGCTGATGGCCGAGATCGCGCTGTGGCCGCAGGTGCTGAACACCTCGCTGGTCTATGAGTACAGCGGCCCCGACGTGCCCGGCGCGCCCGAGGCCGTGACCCAGTACACCGACTGGCGCGCCAGCCTCAAGTCACTGGCCGGGCCGCAGGCCGGCACACCGGCCACACCTTGAACCAGTTCAAGGACTTGTCCCTGCTGGCAACGCAACATTCCGGGAAAACCCGTAACCGACGCCCTCTCCTCTGTCAGGAGCTCTCCATGCAAGCCAACCGTCGCGACTTCATCAAGTCCCAGGCCCTGTCCGCCACCGCCGCGGCCGCCGGCATCCCCATCGTCGCCGAGGCCGCCCCGGCGGCATCGGGCACCGGCGCTACCGGCGCCGCTGGCGCGGTGCGCTGGGACAAGGCGCCCTGCCGCTTCTGCGGCACCGGCTGCGCGGTGATGGTCGGTGTGCAGGACGGCAAGGTCGTCGCCACCCAGGGTGACCCCGATGCGCCGGTGAACCGCGGCCTGAACTGCATCAAGGGCTATTTCCTGTCCAAGATCATGTACGGCAAGGACCGGCTGACCACGCCGCTGATGCGGCAGAAGAACGGCCAGTACGACAAGAACGGCGACTTCGTGCCGGTCAGCTGGGACCAGGCCTTCGACCTGATGGCCGCCAAGTGGAAAGAGACGCTGAAGGCCGACGGCCCCACCGGCATCGCCATGTTCGGCTCGGGCCAGTGGACGGTGTTCGAGGGCTATGCGGCGTCCAAGCTGTGGAAGGCCGGCTTCCGCTCCAACAACCTCGACCCGAACGCGCGCCACTGCATGGCCAGCGCGGTGACCGGCTTCATGCGCACCTTCGGCATCGACGAGCCGATGGGCTGCTATGACGACATCGAGCAGGCCGACGCCTTCGTGCTGTGGGGCAGCAACATGGCCGAGATGCACCCGGTGCTGTGGAGCCGCATCACCGACCGCCGGCTGTCGCACCCCAGCTGCAAGGTGGCGGTGCTGTCGACCTTCGAGCACCGCAGCTTCGACCTGGCCGACCTGCCCATCATCTTCACGCCGCAGACCGACCTGGCGATCCTGAACTACATCGCCCACTACATCATCAAGAACGGCAAGGTCAACCAGGACTTCGTCAAGAAGCACGTCAACTTCAAGAAGGGCGTGGACGACATCGGCTACGGCCTGCGCCCCGGCCATGCGCTGGAAAAGGACGCCAAGGCCAACGGCTATCCCGGTGCCGACGGCAAGCCCAAGGGCAGCCCCAACGACGCCACGCCGATCACCTTCGACGACTTCGCCAAGTTCGTCAGCGACTACACGGCCGAGAAGGTGAGCAAGCTGTCGGGCGTGCCGGTCAAGCAGCTCGAAGACCTGGCCAAGCTGTATGCCGACCCGAAGGTCAAGGTGATGAGCCTGTGGACCATGGGCTTCAACCAGCACACGCGTGGCACCTGGGCCAACAACATGGTCTACAACATCCACCTGCTGACCGGCAAGATCAGCCAGCCCGGCAACAGCCCTTTCAGCCTGACCGGCCAGCCCAGCGCCTGCGGCACGGCGCGCGAGGTGGGCACCTTCGCCCACCGCCTGCCGGCCGACATGGTGGTGACCAATCCCGAGCACCGCAAGCACACCGAGGAGATCTGGGGCCTGCCCGAGGGCACCATCCCCGACAAGATCGGCCTGCATGCGGTGGCGCAGAGCCGCGCGCTGAAGGACGGCAAGCTCAAGTGCTACTGGACCAGCACCACCAACAACATGCAGGCCGGTCCCAACGTCAACGGCGAGGTCTATCCCGGCTGGCGCAACCCGGCCAGCTTCGTCGTCGTCAGCGATGCCTATCCGACCGTCAGCGCGATGGCCGCCGACCTGATCCTGCCGAGCGCGATGTGGGTGGAGAAGGAAGGCGCCTTCGGCAATGCCGAGCGCCGCACCCAGGTCTGGCGCCAGCAGGTCTCGGCCCCGGGCCAGGCCAAGAGCGACCTGTGGCAGTACATCGAGTTCAGCAAGCGCTTCAAGGTCGAGGAAGTGTGGCCGGCCGAGCTGATCGCCAAGCAGCCCTCGCTGCGTGGCAAGACCCTGTTCGACGTGCTCTACAAGAACGGCAAGGTCAACAAGTTCCCGGTGGCCGACCTCACCAAGGTCAATGCCAAGTACATCCCGGGTTACGCCAACGACGAGAGCAAGGAACTGGGCTTCTACCTGCAGAAGGGCCTGTTCGAGGAATATGCCGAGTTCGGCCGCGGCCACGGCCACGACCTGGCGGCCTTCGACACCTACCACGAGGTGCGTGGCCTGCGCTGGCCGGTGGTCGAGGGCAAGGAGACGCTGTGGCGCTTCCGCGAAGGCTACGACCCCTATGTGAAGAAGGGCGAGGGCGTGCGCTTCTACGGCCACAAGGACGGCAAGGCGGTGATCTTCGCCCTGCCCTACCAGCCCGCCGCCGAGGCCCCGGACAAGGACTTCGACCTGTGGCTGTGCACCGGCCGCGTGCTGGAGCACTGGCACACCGGCACGATGACGCGGCGCGTGCCCGAGCTGCACCGTGCCGTGCCCGAGGCCCAGCTGTTCATGCACCCCGACGACGCCAAGGCGCGTGGCATCCAGCGCGGCATGCAGGTCAAGGTGAGTTCGCGCCGCGGCGAGTTGCTGCTGCATGTGGAGACCAAGGGCCGCAACAAGGTGCCGCGCGGCCTGGTCTTCGTGCCCTTCTTCGACGAAGGCAAGCTGATCAACAAGCTGACGCTGGACGCCACCTGCCCGATCAGCAAGGAAACCGACTTCAAGAAGTGCGCGGTGAAGGTCGTGCGCGCCTGAGGACCACCAGCCCAGCACTGCCGCCGCCATGGCCCTGAATCGACGTGAACTGCTGCAAGGCGCCGCCAGCGCCAGCACCGCCGGCCTGATCGCCGGCGGTGCGGCCCTGGTCGGCCGTCCGGCGCAGGCCCGGCCGGCGCAGGCGCTGCGGCCGCCGGGCGCACTCGACGAAGACCGCTTCCTCGGCGCCTGCGTGCGCTGCGGCCTGTGCGTGCGCGACTGCCCGCCGGGCAACCTCAAGCTCGGCACGCTGAGCGGCGACGCCGGCCTGGCGCGTGGCGTGGCCGTGGGCACGCCCTACTTCATCGCCCGCGACATTCCCTGCGAGATGTGCGAGCACATCCCCTGCGTTAAGGCCTGCCCCACCGGCGCGCTGGACCCGCACCTGACCGACATCACCCAGGCCGAGATGGGCGTGGCGGTGCTGATCGACCAGGAGAACTGCCTGAACTTCCTGGGCCTGCGCTGCGATGTCTGCTACCGCGTGTGCCCGGTGATCGACCAGGCCATCACGCTGGAGAAGGTCAGCAACCCGCGCAGCGACCGCCACGCCATGCTGCTGCCCACCGTGCATGCGCAGGATTGCACCGGCTGCGGCAAGTGCGAAAAGAGCTGCGTGCTGGAGCAGGCGGCGATCAAGGTGCTGCCGGCCACGCTGGCGCGTGGCGTGCTGGGCGCGCACTACCGCAAGGGCTGGGAGAGCGGCAACCTCGATGCCCGGCCGCGCTTTGATCAACCGCAGCAGCAGAACCTGCCGGCCGCACCGGCCGAGGGCGAGCTGTCGCGGCTGCGCTCGGGCGCCCTGCCCTATCCGGGCTCGATGGGCGATGGCGCCGGCCCGGCCTCTGGAGCGCAGCGATGAGCGGCCTGCAGACCGATCCGCGCGTCATCAGCCGCAGCTTCGGCGGCCGGCGCGAGGCCGCCTCGCCGGCGCCGGGCCATGCTGCGGTGCAGGCCAAGGGCTGGTGGCGGGCGCACCGCTTCCTGCTGCTGCGCCGGGCCTCGCAGGCCGGCATCCTGGGCCTGTTCCTGCTCGGGCCGCTGGCCGGGCTGTGGATCGTCAAGGGCAATCTGTCCTCGTCGCTGACGCTGGGCGTGCTGCCGCTGACCGATCCCTTCGTGCTGGCCCAGGTGCTGGCCACGCGCCACCTGCCCGAGGCCAGCGCCCTGCTGGGCGCGGCCATCGTCATCGGCTTCTATGCCCTGGTCGGCGGCCGCGTGTTCTGCAGCTGGGTCTGCCCGGTGAATGCCGTCACCGATGGCGCGTCCTGGCTGCGCCGCCGGCTCAAGATCACCAGCGGCCGTGCGCCGCGCGGCGGCCTGCGCTGGTGGCTGCTGGCCGCGGTGCTGCTGGCCAGCGCGCTCAGCGGCCAGGCCGTGTGGGAGGCGGTGAACCCGGTCTCGCTGACCCAGCGGGCGCTGATCTTCGGCGGCAGCCTGGCCTGGGGCGCCACCGCCGCGGTGTTCCTGTTCGACCTGCTGGTGGCGCCACGCGGCTGGTGCGGCCAGGTCTGCCCGGTGGGCGCGGCCTATGCGCTGATCGGCAGCAAGAGCCTGCTGCGCGTGGCCGCCACCCATTCCAGCCGCTGCAACGACTGCGCCGACTGCTATGCCGTCTGCCCCGAACCCCAGGTGATCGCCTTGCCGCTGAAGGGCAAGCAGGGCCACGGCCCGGTGATCACCGATTCCAACTGCACCAACTGCGGCCGCTGCATCGATGTCTGCGGCCCCGATGTCTTCCGCTACACCCACCGCCTCGATTCGAAGAGGGACTGACCATGAGACCGCTGACCATCCTGAACCTCGTCAAGCTCGCACTGGCCGCCGGCCTCGTCGCCTTCGGCGCGCACCTGGCCCAGCCGGTGCAGGCCGCCGAGCCGGTCAAGCTGCAAAGCCTGCGCGGCGGCACGCCGGTGAACCAGGACAACCCGCCGCTGGGCGGCCACCAGGAGCGTGACCGCGCGCCGATGGACCGCGACTATGTGCAGCAGCCGCCGCTGATCCCGCACACCATCGCCAACTACCAGATCACCAAGAACTTCAACAAGTGCATGGACTGCCATGCCTTCCAGAAGGCCAAGCAGAGCGGCGCCACCAAGGTCAGCGTGACCCACTTCAAGACCCGCGAAGGTACCGAGCTGGACAACATCAGCCCGCGGCGCTACTTCTGCACCCAGTGCCATGTGCCGCAGACCGACGCCAAGCCGCTGGTGGACAACACCTTCCAGCGCGCCCGCGGCCTGCAGTAAACACCGCGCAGCGAGGAGGACGACATGGCCGACCAACAAGCATCCGACGCCGGCGCCAGGCCGGGACTGCTGGCCCGAGGCTGGGCCCTGGTGAAGACGCGGCGCTTCGCCATCATGGCCAGCGCCTTTGTCACCGGCATCCTGTTCTGGGGCGGCTTCAACACCGCGATGGAGCTGACCAACCGCGAGGAGTTCTGCATCTCCTGCCACGAGATGCGCGACAACGTCTACGTGGAGTACCGCAACACCATCCACTACCAGAACCGCACCGGCGTGCGCGCCACCTGCCCGGACTGCCATGTGCCCAAGGAGTGGACGCACAAGATCATCCGCAAGATCCAGGCGAGCAACGAGGTGCTGCACAAGGTGCTGGGCACCATCGACACGCCGGAGAAGTTCAATGCCAAGCGTGCCGAGCTGGCCCAGCACGAGTGGGACCGCATGAAGCGCACCGACAGCCGCGAGTGCCGCAACTGCCACCACTTCGAGTTCATGGACTATTCCGAGCAGAACCGGCGCTCGGCCTCCATGCACCAGGAAGCCTTCAACAAGGGCCTGACCTGCATCGACTGCCACAAGGGCATTGCCCACTCGCTGCCGGCCATCGAGCAGAGCATCGGCGCGCCCAAGGTCGGCGCGGCCGAGGTGCCGCCGCCCAGCTCGGCGCCGGCCTCGGCGGACAAGCCTGCAGACAAGGCCGCAGACAAGGCTGCTTCGGCCGGCGGCTGAGGCCGCGCCTAGCGGGCGTCGCGCGGCTTCTTCGCCGGCGCCGCGGCGGTGGTGGCCGACGTGGCCACGTCCACCGGCGCATAGGCCGCGCCGGCCACCGTCAGCCCGGCCTGCGACATGCGGGCCGCATTGCCGGCACCGATGCCGGCCACGCGCTGCTGCAGATCGGCCCAGTCCTTGAACGGCGCTTGCTGGCGCGCAGCCAGGATCTTGGCCGACAGTGCCGGGCCGATGCCCTTGACCGTCTCCAGCTCGGCCTGGCTGGCGCGGTTGGCCTCGGTGGCGGCCCAGGCGCCGCCGGCCGCCAGGGCCAGCGCGCCCAGCAGGGCGGCAATCAATGGACGCATGCGGATCATGGCGGGCTCCTTTCGAGCGATGTGAACGGACGGGGATGAACCGGCCCGGCACCTGTCGGGTGTGACCGGGCCGAATCCATTGTTCGCAGCCCGGCCTGCGGCGGCTTCCCCCGCCAGGGGGCCGGTGGCGGGGGCGTGGAGGGAACCCATGCCGGGGCCCTCTTTCAGGTGCCGCCAGCTGCAGCAATTCACGCCGGCATGACCCCGGTGGCGGCAGGGATTGGCCTGTGTCATGTCAAAATTTGCCTAAGCAAGTATTGACCTGACAAGCAGCCCCCCCCGCCACCGCCCGAGCGCCGCATGGCCGACCCCAGCCCCCCCGTCCCCTTTCCCGCCAGCGTGGCGCAAAGCGTCGGCCACCGCCTGGTGCGCCTGGTGTCGCTGCTGCGCCGCGAGGCCGATGCCCGCATGGCCGCCCATGGCCTGACCGATGCGCAATGGAAGCCGCTGTGGCTGCTGCACATCGGCCGCGCCACCACGCCGGCCGAGCTGGCGCGCGAGCTGGACACCGATGCCGGCGCCGTGACCCGCCTGCTCGACCGGCTGGAGGCCAAGGGCCTGGTGGCGCGCACGCGCTCGGCCACCGACCGGCGCGTGGTGCAGCTGGCGCTCAGCCAGGCCGGCCACAGCGCCGTGGCCCAGGTGCCGGCGGTGCTGGCCACCGTCAACCAGGACCTGCAGCGCGGCTTCAGCGAGGCCGAACGCCAGATGCTGACCCAGCTGCTCGACCGCCTGCTGGCCAACGCCGCCGAGCTGCCGACGGTCGCCCCCCCTGCCGCCTTCCCGCCCAAGACATGATGCTGCCCCCGAACAAGACCCCCCCGCTGAGACTGGCCGCCGCGGTGCTGGCCCTGACCGGCCTGACCTGCCTGCTGGCCGGCTGCGCCAGCCCCGGCCCGCAGGCCCGGCGCCCACTGGCCCAACCGCTGAGCGCCCAGCAGCTGGGCCTCGCCGACCCCAGCCCCAACAGCCCCCAAACCGCCGCCGAGCTGCCCTGGCCCGGCGAGCAGGCCTGGCTGGCCTTTGCCGCCCCGGGCGAGGCCGCGCAGCTGTCGGCCCTGATCGCACGCGCCCTGGACAGCCAGCCCACGCTGGCCCTGGCCGCTGCCCGGCTGGACCAGGCCGAGGCGGCGCTGGGCATCCCCCGTGCCGCCCAGGGGCCGCAGGCCCAGCTGTCGGTGGACCTCACCGACCAGCGCTTCACCGAAAACGGCCTGGTGCCCAAGCCGGTGGCCGGCAGCATCCGCTGGAACAACAGCGCCACGCTGGGCTTCAGCTGGGAGCTGGACCTGTTCGGCCGCCAGCAGGCGGCACTGGCCGCGGCCATCGGCCAGGCCCGTGCCGCCGCCGCCGAGGCCCAGGCCGCGCGGCTGCTGCTGTCCAGCCAGATCAGCGCCGCCTGGGTGCAGCTGGCACGCCAGCTGGCCCAGCAGCGCCTGGTCGAGGCCACGCTGCTGCGGCGCCAGCAGCTGCAGCAGCTGGTGCGCCAGCGCCGCGAAGCCGGCCTGGACACCGAGATCGAGCTGCGCCAGGCCGATGGCAGCATCGCCCAGGCCCGCGCCGAGCTGGCCCAGCTGGACGAGGCCGTGCAGCGCAGCCGCCATGCACTGGCCGAGCTCAGCGGCCAGGCACCGCAGGCCCTGGCCACACTGGCGCCGGCGCTGCCGCCGGCCCAAGCGCCCAGCCAGGCGCTGCCGCAGCAGCTGCCGGCCGACCTGCTGGGCCGGCGCGCCGACCTGGTGGCCCAGCGCTGGCGCGTCGAGGCCGCGCTGCGCGAGGTGGACGTGGCGCGCGCCCAGTTCTATCCCAACCTCAACCTGACGGCCTTCGTCGGCCTGTCCAGCCTGGGGCTGCAGAACTTCGTCGAAGCCGGCGCCCTGACCTATGGCGTGGGCCCGGCGCTGCGCCTGCCGGTGTTCGACGGCGGCCGGCTGCGTGCCCAGCTGGGCGGGCGCCAGGCCGAGGTGCAGGCCGCGGTGGCCGGCTACGACGGCACGCTGCTGCGCGCCCTGCGCGAGGTGGCCGACGAGATCGCCAGCCTGCAGGCCCTGGCGCGCCAGCAGCAGGCCCAGCAGCAGGCCAGCCAGGCCGCCCAGGCCCAGCAGGCGCTGGCACGCCAGCGCGCCGAGGCCGGCCTGGGCTCGCGCGCGCCGCTGCTGCAGGCCGAGCTGGGCCTGCTGGCCCAGCAGCGCAACGAGCTGGAGCTGCAGGGCCGCGTGCTGCAGGCCCAGGTGGCACTGGCCAAGGCCCTGGGCGGCGGCTGGCAGGCCGGCCCCGAGGGCCTGCCGGCCGCGATGGCCCAGGCCGCCCAGCGCTGAATTCCCGAACACCCGAACCCGTTGGACATCATGAGCAACAGCCCCACCCCCGCGACCGTCGCCGCCCCGGCCCCGGCCGTGCCCACCTCGCGCCGCCGCCCGGCGCTGCTGATCCTCAGTGCCGCCGTGCTGCTGGCCGGCGCCGGCTGGGGCGCCTGGTGGTGGACCCATGGCCGCCACCAGGAGCACACCGACAACGCCTATGTGCAGGCGCCGGTGGTGCAGGTCACGCCCCAGGTCGCCGGCACCGTGACCGCGGTGCTGGTCGACGACACCGACCGCGTGCAGGCCGGCCAGCCCCTGGTGCGCCTGGACCCGGCCGATGCCGCCGTGGCCCTGGCCCGCGCCGAGGCCCAGCTGGCGCAGACCGCGCGCGAGGTGCGCACCCTGTATGCCAACAATGCCACGCTGGACGCTGGCATCCGCCTGCGCGAGGCCGAGCTGCAGCGCGCGCTGGCCGAGGCCACGCGCCTGGACAACGAGGTGCAGCGCGCCAGCTCCGACCTGCAGCGCCGCCGCCCGCTACTGGCCAGCGGTGCCATCGGTGCCGAGGAACTGCAGCATGCCGAATCGGCGCTGACCGCCGCGCGCAGCGCCCAGGCCGCGGCGCAAGGCCAAGTGGCGGCGGCGCGCAGCGCGGTGCTGGCCGCCCAGCAGCAGGCCGCCGCCAACCGCGTGCTCACCGATGGCACGGCGATGGCCGCCCATCCCAACATCGAGCGCGCCGCCGCCGCGGTGCGCGAGGCCTGGCTGGCCCAGCAGCGCATGCTGCTGCCGGCGCCGGTGAGCGGCCAGGTGGTCAAGCGCACGGTGCAGGTGGGCCAGCGCATCGCCCCGGGCACGCCGCTGCTGAGCCTGGTGCCGCTGGAGCAGGTGTGGGTGGAGGCCAACTTCAAGGAAGTGCAGCTGCGCCGCATGCGCATCGGCCAGCCGGTGACGCTGACCGCCGACCTCTACGGCAGCCAGGTCGAGTACCACGGCAAGCTGGCCGGCGTGGGCGCCGGCACCGGCGCCAGCTTCGCCCTGCTGCCGGCGCAGAACGCCACCGGCAACTGGATCAAGGTGGTGCAGCGCGTGCCGGTGCGCATCGAGCTGGACGCCAAGGAGCTGGCCGAGCATCCGCTGCGCGTGGGCCTGTCGATGCAGGCGGTGGTCGACGTGGCCGGCCAGGGTGACGGCCGGCCGGTGCTCGATGCCCAGGCCAGCCCGCGCGCCAGCAGCCGCACCCAGGCGCTGGACCTGCCGACCGCCGCGATCGACCAGCGCATCCAGGCCATCGTCAAGCGCAACCTGGGCGGCGCGGCGTGAGCCAGCCGGCACGGTTCGAGCCGCTGCAGGGCGGCGAGCGTGTGCTGGGCACGCTGGCGCTGTCGCTGGCCACGTTCATGAACGTGCTGGACACGTCGATTGCCAACGTGTCCATCCCGGCCATTGCCGGCGACCTGGGCGTCAGCCCGGGCCAGGGCACCTGGGTCATCACCTCGTTCGCGGTGGCCAATGCCATCGCCGTGCCGCTGACCGGCTGGCTGACGCAGCGCTTCGGCCAGGTGCGGCTGTTCACCGCCAGCGTGCTGCTGTTCGTCATCGCCTCCTGGCTGTGCGGCCTGGCGCCGACCATCGAGTCGCTGATCTTCTTCCGCGTGCTGCAGGGCCTGGTGGCCGGGCCGCTGATCCCGCTGTCGCAGACCCTGCTGCTGGCCAGCTATCCGCCGGCCCAGGCCGGCACGGCGATGGCCATGTGGGCCATGACCACCCTGGTGGCGCCGGTCACCGGGCCGCTGCTGGGCGGCTGGATCACCGACAACATCAGCTGGCCCTGGATCTTCTACATCAATGTGCCGGTGGGCCTGTTCGCCGCCGCCGTGACCTGGAGCATCTACCGCAAGCGCGATCCCGGACCCCGCCGCGTGCCGCTGGACCGCGTGGGCCTGGCCCTGCTGGTGCTGTGGGTGGGCGCGCTGCAGCTGATGGTCGACCTGGGCAAGGAGAACGACTGGTTCAGCTCCACCGAGATCGTGCTGCTGGCCCTGGCCGCGGTGGTGGGCCTGGCCTTCTTCCTGGTCTGGGAGCTGACCGAGCCCCATCCCATCGTCAACCTGCGGCTGTTTGCGCGGCGCAACTTCGTCATGGGCACGGCGGCGCTGTCGGTGGGCTATGGCCTGTTCTTCGGCAATGTGGTGCTGCTGCCGCTGTGGCTGCAGCAGTGGATGGGCTACACCGCCACCTGGGCCGGCTGGGCCACGGCGCCGGTGGGCCTGCTGGCGATCGTGTTTTCGCCCTGGGTGGGCAAGAACGTCGGCCGCATCGACCCGCGCCGCCTGGCCACGGTGGCCTTCCTGGGCTTTGCCGCGGTGCTGTGGATGCGCTCGCAGTTCAACACCCAGGCGCCGTTCGCCACCATCCTGGTGCCCACGCTGCTGCAGGGCGCGGCAATGGCGTTCTTCTTCATCCCGCTGCAGTCCATCACCTTCAGCGGCCTCACGCCCGAGCAGCTGCCCTCGGCCTCGGGCCTGTCGAACTTCGTGCGCATCACCGCCGGTGCCATCGGCACCTCGATCTTCACCACGCTGTGGGAGGATAGGGCGGCCATGCACCATGCCCACCTCGCCGAAACCATCAACGCCGGCAATGCCACGGCCATGCAATCGCTGTCCGGCCTGGCCGCCAGCGGCCTGACGCCCGAGCAGGCCTCGGCCAGCATCAACCGATTGATCGACCAGCAGGCCTTCACGATGGCCGCCACCGACCTGTTCCACCTGTCGTCGGTGCTGTTCCTGCTGCTGATCGGCCTGGTCTGGCTGAGCCGGCCGCAGCGGCCCAAGCCCGGCGTGGCCACCGCGGTGGATGCCGGGGGCGCGCATTGAGCACCGCCCTGAACGGCGCCACTTCGGTGGCGGTGATCGGCGGCGGCCCGGCCGGCCTGGCCGCGGCCGAGGTGCTGGCCGCTGGCGGCGCCCAGGTCGACCTCTACGACGCCATGCCCTCGGTGGGCCGCAAGTTCCTGCTCGCCGGCCGCGGCGGGCTGAACCTGACCCATTCCGAGCCGCTGGAGCCTTTTCTGCAGCGCTACGGCCCCGCCCGGCCCTGGCTGGAGCCGCTGCTGCGTGGCTTCGATGCCGACGCGCTGCGCGCCTGGGCTGGCGGCCTGGGCATCGACACCTTCGTCGGCAGCTCCGGCCGCGTCTTCCCCACCGACATGAAGGCCGCGCCGCTGCTGCGCGCCTGGCTGCACCGGCTGCGCGCGGCCGGCGTGCGCCTGCATGCCCGCCACCGCTGGCTGGGCTGGAGCGACGACGGCGCCTTGCGCCTGGCCACGCCCGCGGGCGAGCTGCTACTGCGGCCCGCGGCCACCGTGCTGGCCCTGGGCGGCGCCAGCTGGCCGCGCCTGGGCTCGGACGGTGCCTGGGCGCCGCTGCTGGCCGAGCGCGGCGTGGCCATCGCGCCGCTGCAGGCGGCCAACTGCGGCTTTGACCTGGCACCGCGCCTGGCCGATGGCGCACCGGGCTCGGGCTGGAGCGACTACCTGCGCCAGCGCTTTGCCGGCCAGCCGGTGAAGCCGGTGGTGGCCTGGGTCGGCGACGATGCCGGCTCGCGCCGCCAGGGCGAATTTGTGCTCACCGACACCGGTGTCGAAGGCAGCCTGGTGTATGCGCTGTCGGCGCCGCTGCGCGAGGCCATCCACCGCGACGGCCAGGCCACGCTGTGGCTGGACCTGCTGCCCGACCACAGGCCGGCCCAGGTGCTGGCCGAGGTGTCGCGGCCGCGTGGCCCGCGCAGCCTGGCCACGCACCTGAAGAGCCGGCTGGGCATTGCCGGGCTCAAGCTGGCCCTGCTGCACGAGCGGCTCACGCCCGCCCAGCTGGCCGATGCGGCCACGCTGGCCACGGCGCTGAAGGCCTTGCCGCTGCCGCTGGCCGCGCCGCGGCCGCTGGCCGAGGCCATCAGCACCGCCGGCGGCATTGCCGCGTCGGCGCTGGACCCGCGGCTGATGCTGAAGGCCTGTCCCGGCGTGTTCGCCGCCGGCGAAATGCTGGACTGGGAAGCGCCCACCGGCGGCTATCTGCTCACCGCCTGCATCGCCAGCGGTCGCGCTGCCGGCGCCGGCGTGCTGCAATGGCGGGCCGAACAGAACCGTCCACGATGACCGACCACCCCACCCTGAGCTGGACCGACGCCGACGGCGCCTCCCACACCGTGCGCTGGCGCAGCGAGTCGGGCGCCCGCCCGCCCAAGCGCGTGCAGCTGGTCGACGACCAGCTGAATGCCGACACCGCCTACCGCCTGGCCTGCGAAGGCACGGGCCTGCTGTGGTGCGGCGACTTCCACAATGCCAAGTTGCTGCTGCAGGCGCTGACGCGGCGCGTCGAGCGCAAGCCGCACAAGCCCAAGGCGGCGGCACAGGCCGCCACGCCCACGCTGGCCCGGGCCTCAGCCGCACCCGCCAGCGGACCCTTTGTGCGCAAGGCCAAGGCGGTTGAGGCCGACAGCGCAGCGACCGGCGCCGACCCGGCCGCCGCCGAGGCCGCGGCCGCCGCTTTCCACCTGCACCGCAAGGCCCAGGCCGAGCGGGCGCGCATCCTGGGCATGCTGCTGCTGCCCTTCGATGCCGACCACAGCATCCCGCTGCGCCGCGCGCCCGATGTGCGCGAGGCCTGCAGCGAGGCCTGGGGCCCGGGCAGTGCCGATGCCTCGCAGGCCAGCGTGGCCTCGCTGCGCGAGCTGCTGGGCCTGATCGGCGCGCATGAGTGGCGGCGCAAGGGCCTGCCGCTCGACGCCCTGGGCGGCGCGCGCATCCATCCGCACTACGGCGTGTTCAGCCCGGTGCGTGGCGAATACCTGGACCTGGTGGCCCAGGCCCCGCTGCCGGCGGCGCTGCAGCAGGGCGGCCTGGCCTTCGACCTGGGCACCGGCACCGGCGTGCTGGCGGCGCTGCTGGCGCGGCGCGGCGTCAAGCGCATCGTCGCCACCGACTGCGACCCGCGTGCGCTGGCCTGCGCCCAGGACAATCTGCAGCGCCTGAAGTGCAGCAAGGCGGTGGAACTGCTGGCCACCGGACCAGAGCAGCTGTGGCCCGAGGGCCGCGCCGCCCTGGCCCTGTGCAACCCGCCCTGGCTGCCGGCACGTCCGCATGCGCCCATCGAGGCCGCGCTGTACGACCCCGACAGCCGCATGCTGCGCGCCTTCCTGTCCGGCCTGGCCGCGCATCTGCTGCCCGGCGGCGAGGGCTGGCTGATCCTGTCGGACCTGGCCGAGCACCTGGGCCTGCGCAGCCGCGAGCAGCTGCTGGCCTGGATTGCCGAGGCCGGCCTGGTGGTGGCCGGCCGCCAGGACATCCGCCCGCGCCATGCCAAGGCCCAGGACGCCGGCGATGCGCTGCATGCGGCGCGCGCGCGCGAAGTCACCTCGCTGTGGCGCCTGAAATCGGCCTGAAGCCCGCCTGATCTGGGGCTGGGCGGCTGGGCGGCGCCGGCCCAGAATGCCGGCATGCCGTCCCTTCCCCGCCCCCGCCGCCGCGGCTTCAGCCTGCTCGACCCCGTGGTCGGCGCCCTGCTGGTGGGCGTGGGCGCCAGCACGCTGCTGCCGCGCCTGGTGGAGCTGCAGCACGAGGCGCGCGAGGTGGCGCTGCAGCAGCTGGCCGGCACCGCCACGCGGGCCATGGCCGTCAACCAGGCGCTGTGCCAGGGCGGGCTCGCCTGCCAGCCGGTGCGCGACTGCCAGGACCTGGCGGCCCTGCTGATCGGCGGCCTGCCGGCCGGCTACAGCGTGGCGCCGCAGCCCTTGCTGGCGGCCGAGGCCCGCGACGGCCGCAGCTGCACGCTGATGCAGGCCGAATCGGGCCTGCAGACCGAATTTCAGGGCCTGGCTGCGGGCTCCTGAGGCTTGGTCTGGGCCTGGCCCAGGCGCCGCGGATCGCGGCCCGCGGCCAGCTCGGCCAGCGCACTGTCCATCGCCTGGCGGTCCGGGCTGCCCTCGGGCTGCAGCTCGCGCAGCGTGGCAAAACGGGTCACCGCCCGCGCCCGCTGGCCCTGCTGCAAGGCGGCCAGGCCGTCCAGCAGCAGCAGGCCCGGATGCTGCGGCGCCAGCGCCAGGCCCTGCTGCAGCAGCTGCAGCGAGCGCGCATCAAACTGCCGGCCGCCGGACAGCAGCCGCGCCTCCACCCAGTCGGCCAGCAGGTCGGCATCGGCCAGGGCCAGCGATTCGGCACGCTCGTAGGCGGCGGCGGCATCGGCCTCGCGATCCAGCACGCGGTACGAGCGCGCCAGCATGGCCCAATCCTGCGCCGAGCCCTCGCCGGCGGCCAGGCGCGCGGCCAGCTTGTCGACCATGGTCTGGGCATCGGCCGGGCGGGCGCGCTGGGCCGGGTCGAGCGCGCGGGGATGGCCCAGGGCCACGTACAGCGACAGCACGGCCAGCGGCAGGCCCAGGGTCAGGCCCCAGCGCCAGGCGCGGCCGCTGCGCCCACGCCCATCGGCCGGGGGCGTCGGTCCCGGGCTGGCAGGGCCTGCGGCCGCTGTTGCAGCGGGTGTGGCCGCCGCGGTCATCCAGGCGCTGGCGGCGCCCAGGCCCACCACCGCCGTGCCCAGAAAAGGCAGCAGCCAGCCGGGCAGCGTATTCATGCTTCGTCTCCTTGGATCGCCGGGCGCCGGCGCGACAGGCGCAGCACCACGCCCACGCCCAGCAGGGCCAGCAGGGCCGGGCCGACCCACAGCAGGCCGGTGGCGCTGTTCAGCGGCGGCGTGTAGCTGACGAAATCGCCATAGCGCTGGGTCAGCCAGTCGCGCACCTGCTGCGGGCTCTGGCCGGCGGCCAGGCGCTGCGTGATCTCGCGCTTCAGGTCCAGCGCCAGCGGCGCGGTGGAATCGGCCAGGCTCTCGTTCTGGCACACCACGCAGCGCAGCTCGCGCAGGAACTGGCGCAGCTGGACCTCGTCCAGCGGCGGCGTCGGTGCCTGGGCCAGGGCCTGGCTGCAGGCGATGGCCAGCGCGGGCAGCAGGGCGCGCTTCATCGCCGTGCCCCGGCCGGCAGGGCCAGCAGCGGCAGCAGGGTGTCGCGCACCACCTGCGGCGTCAGCGCGCCCACATGCTTGTGCACGATGCGGCCCTGGGCATCGGTGACAAAGGTCTCCGGCACGCCGTAGACGCCCAGCTCGATGCCCAGCCGGCCGTCGGCATCGACGATGCTGGCCGAGTACGGATTGCCGTCGGCGGCCAGCCAGCGCCGCGCGGCGCCGTCCTGGTCCTTGTAGTTCAGGCCCAGCAGCTGTTGTGAGCGGCCGGCGGCACGCAGCTCGGCGGCCAGGGCCAGCAGGGCCGGATGCTCCTCGCGGCAGGTGGCGCACCAGCTGGCCCAGACATTGATGATGCGCGGCAGGCCGGCCAGGTCGGCCTGCTGCATGCGGCCGCCATCCAGCAGCGGCAGCGCAAAGGCCGGGAAGGGCTTGCCGACCAGCACCGACGGCAGCTCGCGCGGATCGTGGCGCAGGCCCAGGCCCAGCAGCAGCAGCAGGCCGGCCATGGCCGCCAGGCCCAGCCACAGCGGCCAGCGCGGGCGGGCGGCGGGCGGGGGCAGCGAGGTGGTGGTGTTCATGCGGCGTCTCCGGCCAGCGTGGTGGCCACGGCGGGGCCGGGCGGGGTGGTGGCAGGGTTGGCGCTGCGGCGCCGCCACGGCTGCCGGCTGAGGGCGGCCAGCGTGGCGCCCAGGGCCATCAGCAGGGTGCCGGCCCAGACCCAGCGCATGAAGGGCTTGACCTGCAGGCGCAGCGTCCAGGGCGCCTGCAGGGCCTGGGCCTCGGTGCCACCGCCGGTCAGCGCCTGCTTGTCGGCCAGATGGTCGCCCATCGCCAGGTACAGGTCGCGGGTCAGGCCGGGCACGATGGCCGACTCGCTCATCGGCATGGCCGCGCCGGGATAGGCGCGCTTCTCGGGCTGCAGGCGGCGGGGCGCCTCGCCCGGGCAGTCCAGCGTGAACTGGCCCTGCAGCGCGCTGTAGTTGGGGCCCTGCACCGGCCGCACCGCGTCGAAGCTCAGCGCGCAGCCGCCCAGCGTGGCGCGCTCGCCGGGGGCCAGGCGCAGGTCGCGCTCGCTGCCATGGCCGTTGACCAGGGCCACGCCGACGGCAAACACCGCCACGCCCAGGTGGGCCAGGGCCATGCCCCAGGCGCCGGCGCCGCTGCGCCGCCAGCGCGGCAGCAGATGGGCCAGGGTGCTGGCGGCCAGCAGCCCGGCCACGGCCAGGGCCAGCCAGACGCCGATGCGCAGCTGGCCATAGGCCTCCAGCAGGGCCCAGGGCAGGACCACGATCAGCAGCAGCGCGGCCAGCAGGGCGCCGGCCATGCGCCGCAGCAGCTGGCGCGGCTCGCACTCGCCCCAGCCCAGCCAGGGCGCCAGCGCGGCCAGCGCCACCAGGGGCAGGGTCAGCGGCGCCATCACCGCGTCGAAGTACGGCGGGCCGACCGAGATCTTGCCGCCGCCGAAGGCATCCATGGCCAGCGGATACAGCGTGCCCAGCAGCACCGAGCCGCAGGCCGCGGCCAGCAGCGCACCGGCCAGGGCCAGGCCGGTCTCGCGCGACAGCGTGGTCCAGGGCCGTGGCGGCCGGGCCGGCGCCAGGTGGGCGGCGCGCGTGCCCAGCAGCGCGGTCGAGGCCAGCAGCGTCACCGCCACCAGGGCCAGCATCCACACGCCGCGCCGCGGATCGCTGGCAAAGGCATGCACCGAGGTCAGCACGCCCGAGCGCACGAGGAAGGTGCCGATCAGGCTCAGCGCGAAGGCGGCAATCGCCAGCACGCCGGTCCACAGGCCGAAGGCGCCACGCTGGCGCCGCGCCGGCAGCGCATGCAGCAGGGCCGCCAGCGCCAGCCAGGGCATCAGCGAGGCGTTTTCGACCGGGTCCCAGAACCACCAGCCGCCCCAGCCCAGCTCGTAATAGGCCCACCAGCTGCCGAGTGCGATGCCCAGCGTCAGAAAGGCAAAGGCCCACAGCGCAAACGGCCGCAGCAGCTGCACCCAGTCATCGCCGGCCGGCCGCGGCGGCGCCAGCAGCCGCGCGATGACCAGCGCAAACGGCACGGCCGTGCCCACATAGCCCAGGTAGAGCAGCGGCGGGTGGAACACCAGGCCGGGGTCCTGCAGCATCGGGTTCAGGTCCTGGCCGTCCTGGGCCGCCGGCAGCAGGCGGATGAAGGGGTTGGAGGTGAACAGCACAAAGCTCAGCATGGCCAGCGACACCAGGCCCAGCACGCCCAGCGTGCTGCGCGCCAGCCCCGCATCGCCGCGCTGCAGCGCCGGCGCGGCGACCAGGCTCCAGCCGGCCAGCACCAGGGTCCACAGCAGCATCGAGCCTTCGTGGCCGCCCCACACCGCGGCCAGCCGGTAAAGCATGGGCAGCTGGGCATTGCTGTGCTGGACCACGTAGACCAGCGTGAAGTCCTGCTGCGCAAAGGCCAGCGACAGTGCGGTGAAGGCGCCGGCCAGGGCCAGGGCCTGCAGGCGCATCGCCGCCACCGCCAGGCGTGGCGGTGCGCCGGGCAGCAGGCCGGCGGCGGCCTGCACCGCCGCCGCCACCAGGGCCAGCATCAGGGCCAGGTGGCCCAGCTCGCCGGTCATGGCCGGGCTCCGGTGGCGGCCTGGGCGCCGGGATGGCCGGCCGCGCCCGAGGGCGCGGCATCCATGCCCGGCGGCCGGTAGTTCTCGTCGTGCTTGGCCAGCACCTCGCTGGCCTGCAGCGTGCCATCGGCCTGCAGCCGGCCCTGGGCCACCGCGCCCTGGCCTTCGGCAAACAGGTCGGGCAGCACGCCGCGGTAGACCACCGGCACCGCATGGCGCGAGTCGGCGATGACGAAGTGCAGCTCGGTGCCGTCACCGATGCGCCGCACCGAGCCGGCGCGCACCATGCCGCCCACGCGCAGCAGCTCGCGACCGGCGGCCTCGCCGGCGGCGATCTGCGCCGGCGTGACGAAAAACACCAGGTTGCTGCGCAGCGCGCGCGCGGCCAGCGTGCCGGCCAGGCCCAGCAGCAGCAGCACGGCCAGCAGCAGGCCCAGGCGGCGGTGGCGGGGCTTCATGACCGCTCCTCCCCGGCCTGGCCCTGGGCGCGGATCTGGCGCGACAGCTGCCAGCGCTCGGCCAGCAGCAGCACGGCACTCAGGGCCACGGCCGGCCAGACATAGGCGCCATGGCGGCCCATGGCCCAGAACGCCGGCCAGTCGGCCCAGTGGATGTTGAACAGCGGCGCAAGCCAGTCAGGCATGGCAGGTCTCCTGTGCGGCGCGCGATGGCGCCTCGGCGGCGGCGTGCGGGGTGAGGTCGGGGGCGGCCTGCAGCGCATCCATCCAGCGCTGGCTGGCCAGGCGCTGGGCCAGCAGCAGGCGAAAGCGCGCCAGCACCGTGGCCGCGGTCCAGGCCCAGGCGGCAAAACAGCACAGCAGCAGGGCGGCCAGCATCGCCGGGTCCATGCTGCTGTGGCCGGCGCCGATGCTGGCGCCCTGGTGCAAGGTGTTCCACCAGCGCACCGAAAAATAGATCACCGGCAGGTTCAGCGCGCCCAGCACGGCCAGCAGGGCCACCGCGCGTTCGCCGCGCTCGCCGTCCTCATGGGCATGCTGCAGCGCGGCCAGGCCCAGGTACAGCAGCAGCAGCAGCAGCGACGAGGTCAGCCGCGCATCCCAGACCCACCAGGTGCCCCACATCGGCCGGCCCCACAGCGCGCCGGTGGCCAGGCTCAGCACGGCCCAGACCAGGCCGCTGGGCAGCAGGGCCCGCGCCATCAGGAACGACAGCTTGGTGCGCCAGACCAGGCCGACGGCGCTCCACAGCGCCAGCATGGCATAGCAGAACATGGCCAGCCAGGACGCCGGCACATGCAGGTAGATCAGCCGGTAGCCCTCGCCCTGCACCGCATCGGCCGGCGTGGCGACAAAGCCCAGCCACAGGCCGGGCAGGCCCAGGGCCAGGGCCAGCCACAGCAGCGGACGCTGCAGGCGCGCGGCCAGTGCATCGGCCCGCGGCGGGCTGGCAAAGTGAAACAGCAGTTGATTGAGTCTCATGGGCTAACTTTCCACCGCAGCGAGCAGGGCTGCGCCACCGATCCACGGCCCCAGCGCGGCGCTGAAGGCGGCCATGGCCCCCAGCAGCGACAGCTCGGCCGCCGCCGGCAGGCCCTGCTGGGCGCGGGCCACGGCCAGCGTGCCGAACACCAGGGCCGGCGTGGCCAGCGGCAGCACCAGCAGCACGGCCAGCGAGGCCTGGCCACGCAGGCCGGCCGACAGCGCCGCGGCCACCGCCGCCAGCATGGCCAGCACGCCGGTGCCCAGGGCCAGGGCCAGCAGCAGCGTGGCCAGGGCCTCGCGCGCCAGCGCAAACTGCAGCGCCACCAGCGGCGCGACGATCAGCACCGGCAGCGCCGCCAGCGCCCATTGCACGGCCATGCGCGCGGCCATCAGCAGGGCCAGCGGCACGCCGGACAAGCGCCACTGGTCCAGCCAGCCGCTGCGCAGGTCTTCGTCGAACAGCCGCACGCTGGCCAGCAGCACGGCCAGGAAGGCCGCCACCCACAGCACGCCCGGCGCCAGTGTCTGCAGCAGCCTGGCCTCGGGCTGCAGGGCCAGCGGAAACAGGCTGGTGACGACGATGAAGAACACCGCCTGCAGGCCCAGATCGGCCGGGCGCTGCCAGGCCAGGCGCCATTCGCGCGCCAGCACGGCCTGCAGCGCCGGCAGCCAGGGACGGTTGGCCAGCATGCTCATGCCCCGGCCCAGACCGGCGTGGCCGCTTGGCGGGCCGATTGGCTGGCCGTTTCGGCACTGGCGGGCGCGGCCGCCGGCTGCAGGTTCAGCACCCGGGCCCGGGCCAGGGCGCCCGGCGGCACCTGGTGGGCGCTGAAGACCAGGGCGCCGCCGGCCGCGCAATGCGCCGCGGCCAGCTCGGCCAGCCAGTCGCAGCCGGCCTGGTCGAGTGCATCGAAGGGTTCGTCCAGCAGCCACAGCGGGCGCGGCGCCAGCGCCAGCACGGCCAGGCCGGTCTTGCGCCGCTGGCCGGCCGACAGCTGGCGCAGCGGCCGCCCGGCCGGCACCTGCAGGCGCTGCAGCTGCCGGGCCACGGCCTGGGCGTCGACCGGGGCGCCGGCCAGCGCCAGCCAGTGCAGCAGGTTGTGCTGCGCGTCCAGGGCGTCGGCCAGCGGCAGTGCATGGCCCAGCCACCACAGGCCACCGGCCTGCAGCGCCGGCGAGGACTGCACCTGGCCCAGCGCCGGCGGCCGCAGCCCGGCCAGGGTGCGCAGCAGCGTGGTCTTGCCGCTGCCATTGGGGCCTTGCACATGCAGGGCCTCGCCCGGCGCCAGCCGCAGCGACAGCGGGCCCCACAGGCGCTGGCCGTTGCGCGCGCCGACCAGCTGCCGCGTCTGCAGCCAGGCGTCGGCGTGATCAACGGAGAAGGAGGAAGGGGTAGTGGGGTTCAAGGCGCATGGCCCGATCCGCCAGGGATCGGACAGGCGCATTCTGCGAACCCCGGACATGCTTCGTCTTGACTCAAGTCAAGCCGCAGCCCGTGATGCTGTCGCCGCCGCGACCGGCAGGCTGCGGCCACCGGCCGCCAGCTCGGCATGCAGGCCGACCACGCCGCCGACGAAGATCAGCGCTGGCGCGCGCACGCCCTGGGCCTGGGCCAGCCGCGGCAGGCTGGCCAGGGTGCCGACGGTGATGCGCTGGTCGCTGCGCGAAGCGCGCTCGACGGTGGCTGCCGGTGTCTCGGCCGGCAGGCCATGGGCCACCAGGCCGCTGCAGATCAGCGGCAGCGCGCCCACGCCCATGTAGATCACCACCGTCTGGTGCGGCCGTGCCAGCCGGGCCCAGTCCAGATCCAGGTCCAGCTCCGGGCCCGGCCCCCCGGGCTGGCGCTCGGCACGCAGGTGGCCGGTGGCCAGCACCACCGCGTCGGCATGGTCGCGGTGGGTCAGCGGCATGCCGGCCAGGGCCGCGGCGGCCTGGGCCGAGCTGATGCCGGGCACGACCTCGAAGGGCACGCCGGCCGCGGCCAGGGCCTGCGCCTCCTCGCCGCCGCGGCCGAAGATGTAGGGGTCGCCGCCCTTGAGCCGCAGCACCGCCCGGCCGCTGCGCGCCAGGCCCAGCATCAGCTCGGTGATGGCCGTCTGCTGCAGCGTGTGCGCGCCGCTCTCCTTGCCCACGTAGATGCGCTCGGCCGTGGCCGGCACCAGGGCCAGCACCTCGGGCGCCACCAGGTGGTCGTGCAGCACCAGGGTGGCCGACTGCAGCGCGCGCAGCGCACGCAGCGTCAGCAGGTCGGGGTCGCCGGGACCGGCGCCCACCAGGGTGACGCGGCCGGGCTGGCCCGGCGTGTGCGCAGGCCCGGGTGCGGGTTCGGTTTCGCCGCGCCGGGGCGGCAGCAGGTCGACGACGGCCATGGGATGGACTCCAAATTGATCCCGGCCATGTTCGATGCGCCCCGGCCCAGCGTCCTTGAACTGGTTCAAGGACGCTGGATCACCGTCGGGGGGACCATTGCGCCGCTCGCCGAATCCAGCGCCGCCTGTGAATGCGAGCCCGCGCATGGCACCTAAAGAAGGGTGGCAGCCGGCAACCGCCGCGGCCAACGAAGGACTGAACCCATCATGAGAAAGCACAGCTCCCTGCCCCGTCTGACCTTCGCTTTGCTGCTGGCCGGCCTGGCCCAGGGCGTCCTGGCGCAGACCGCGGCACCGCCACTGAGCCCGCAGGAGAAGGAGATCGGCAAGAAGATCTATTTCGAACGCTGCGCGGGCTGCCACGGCGTGCTGCGCAAGGGCGCCACCGGCAAGAACCTGGAGCCGATGTGGTCGAAGAAGGGTGCCGACGGCAGCGTGCAGGAAGGCGGCACGCTCAAGCTGGGCACCGCGCGCCTGGAAAAGATCATCGCCCTGGGCACCGAGGGCGGCATGGTCAATTACGACGACATCCTGTCCAAGGACGAGATCAACATCATGGCGCGCTACATCCAGAACGTGCCGGATGTGCCGCCCGAGTTCAGCCTGAAGGACATGGAGGCCAGCTGGAAGCTGCTGGTGCCGGTGGACCAGCGGCCCAAGGCGCAGCGCAACAAGATCAACCTGCAGAACGTGTTCGCGATCACGCTGCGCGACGCCGGCAAGCTGGCCCTGGTGGACGGTGACACCAAGCAGATCTGGAAGGTGCTGGACACCGGCTATGCGGTGCACATCTCACGCCTGTCGGCCTCGGGCCGCTATGTCTACACCGTCGGCCGCGACGGCCTGGTGACGCTAATCGACCTCTGGTACGAGACGCCGCAGACGGTGGCCACGGTCAAGCTGGGCGCCGACGCGCGCTCGGTCGACACCTCCAAGTTCAAGGGCTACGAGGACAAGTACCTGATCGGCGGCACCTACTGGCCGCCCCAGTTCTCGATCATGGACGGCGAGACGCTCAAGCCGATGAAGATCGTCTCGACGCGGGGCAACACGGTGGACGGCGAGTACCACCCCGAGCCGCGCGTGGCCTCGATCGTCTCGTCGATGACCAAGCCGGAATGGGTGGTCAACATCAAGGAGACCGGCCAGATCATGCTGGTCGACTACAGCGACATCAAGAACCTGAAGACCACCACCATCGAGTCGGCCAAGTTCCTGCACGACGGCGGCTGGGACCAGTCCAAGCGCTACTTCCTGGTGGCCGCCAATGCCTCGCACAAGATCGCCGCGGTGGACACCAAGACCGGCAAGCTGGCCGCGCTGGTGGACACCAAGAAGATCCCGCACCCGGGCCGCGGCGCCAACTTCATGCACCCGCAGTACGGTCCGGTGTGGGCCACCGGCCACCTGGGCGACGCGGCCATCACGCTGATCTCCACGCCCTCGGACGATCCCAAGCATGCCAAGTTCAAGCAGCACAACTGGAAGGTGGTGCAGGAGCTGAAGACCCCGGGCGCCGGCAACCTGTTCGTCAAGACCCATCCCAAGTCGGGCAACCTGTGGGCCGACCTGCCGATGAACCCCGAGCGTGAAAACGCCGAGTCGGTCTATGTCTACAACCTCAAGGACCTGAACAAGGCCCCGGTGAAGCTGGACGTGGCCAAGGACTCCGGCCTGCCCGAGACCAAGGCGCTGCGCCGCGCCACCCACCCCGAATACAACCAGGCGGGTGACGAGGTGTGGATCTCGCTGTGGGGCGGCAAGACCGACCAGTCGGCGATCGTGATCTACGACGACAAGACCCTGAAGCTGAAGAAGGTGATCACCGATCCGGCCATCGTCACCCCGACCGGCAAGTTCAACGTCTACAACACCCAGCACGACATCTACTGATGTGTGCCCGCCCGGGTGGCCGCCCCAGGCGGCGCCCGGGCGCCCGATTTCCCGATCCAGTGAGGAGGCCCGCATGGCCGACACCCCCTCCCGCCCGGGCCTGCTGAGGCGGACCTGGCAAGCCCTGCTGCGCCCGAGCCCACGCTCGCTGCTGGCCCTGCTGGGCATCGGCATCGTCGCCGGCGTGGTGCTCTGGGGCGGCTTCAACACCGTGCTGGAGGCCACCAACAAGGAGGCCTTCTGCATCAGCTGCCACGAGATGCGCGACAACGTCTACAAGGAGTATTCGGAAAACACCATCCACTACACCAACCGCACCGGCGTGCGCGCCACCTGCCCCGACTGCCACGTGCCCAAGGAATGGGGCCCGAAGATGATCCGCAAGATCCAGGCCTCGCGCGAGGTCTGGGGCAAGCTCACCGGCTCCATCGATACGCGCGAGAAGTTCGAGGCCAAGCGGCTGCAGCTGGCGCAGAGCGAGTGGGCGCGCATGAAGGCCAACGACTCGCTGGAATGCCGCAACTGCCACGACTTCAAGTCGATGAACTCGCAGGCGCAGAAGCCGCGCGCGCAGAAGTCGCACCAGCTGGCGGTGAAGAACAACGAGACCTGCATCGACTGCCACAAGGGCATTGCCCACCACAAGCCGCAGAACATGCCCGAGGAACAGGACTGAGCCGGCCGTCGCGCCGCGCAAGCGTCCCCCCCCTCGCTCCCCTGCCACCCCAACACAGGCCACACCATGAAGCCCCTGAACCGACTTCCCCTCCTCGCCGCGTGCGCTCTGGGCGCCGCCGGCGGCCTCTTCGCCGGCAGCAGTGCGCTGGCCGCGGCGCCCGACTGGTCCAAGGTGCCCGCCAAGTCCATCACCCTGTTCTACCCGGGCGCCTCGCCGATCGAGTGGATCACCAAGGGCAGCGAGCACGGCGGCGCCCGCGCGCTGAAGAAGGGCGAAAGCTGCGCCAGCTGCCACCAGGAAGAAGCCGCCGACATGGGCAAGAAGCTGGCCAGCGGCCAGAAGAACGAGCCCGCGCCCATCAAGGGCAAGGCCGGCAGCATCCCGGTCAAGCTGCAGGCGGCCCACGACGGCGCCAACCTGTACCTGCGCTTCGCCTGGAAGCAGCCCGCCGGCGGCGCCGACAAGATGGACAAGGACAATGCCGTCAAGCTGGCCTTCATGCTCGAGGACAACAAGGTCGAGCGCGCCAACCTGTCGGGCTGCTGGGAGACCTGCCACACCGACGCACGCACCATGCCCGATGGCAAGGACGACAAGAAGACCAAGTACGTCGTCGGCGGCTCGCTGGCCAGCGGCAAGTTCTACGACCTGCTGCAATGGACCAGCAAGGGCGGCAAGTCCGACGGCTACGTCGCCGACAAGCGGGTGATGGACGGCGGCAAGGCCCTGCTGGAGGCCAAGGGCGAGAAGAAGGGCGACGAGTGGGTGGTGGTGTTCACCCGCAAGCTCGCCGGTGGCGAGGGCGATGTGACCCTGGCCCCGGGCAAGACCGTCAACTTCGGCTTCGCCATCCACGACGACCACAGCGCCGGGCGCTTCCACCATGTCTCGCTGGGCTATACGCTGGGCCTGGACGCCAAGGCCGACATCACCGCCGCCAAGCAGTGAGTCCGTGATGCGCGCGCACCACCGGTCCCGCCGCCACGCGCTGCAGGTCGGCCTGCTGGGCCTGTGCGCGCTGCCCGGGGCTGAAGCGGCCGGGCCCGGCCTGCCGGCCATCGTGCGCATCCACGGCCACCGCTTCGAGCCGGCGACGCTGAGCATCGCCGCCGGCAGCACGGTGCGCTGGATCAACGACGAGAAGCGCAGCTCGCACTCGGTGCGCTTTGCCGCCGAGGGCGGCCTGGAAAGCGAGCGCCTGCTGCCCGGCGAGCACTGGGAGCGCCGCTTCGACCAGCCGGGCCGCTATGCCTACGACTGCGGCCCGCATCCCGAGATGCGCGGCCTGATCGAGGTGCTGCCCTGAGGCGCCGCCGCGTTGTGCCGGCGCTGCTGTCGCTGGCCGCTGCAATGCCGCGTCAGGCCCCGGCGGCACCGCGCGCTCTGCACGATCTGCACGAGCAGGATGCGGTCGACAGCGTGCTGGCCGACGGCGGCCGCTGGCGCCTGCAGGCCCCAGCCGGCGCCGACGAGCTGCAGCTGCTGGCCACCGACCGTGGCCAGGTGCTGAAGCGCTGGCCGCTGCCCGGCGGTGGCGAGCTGCTGGCCTCGGCCACGCGGCGCAGCGTGGTCGTCGCGCCAGCCGCCCTGCCCGAGCTGTGGGAGATCTCGCTGGACCCCCATGCCGAGCCGCAGTACGAGGGCCTGGTGCACGACTTCCGCATGGGCGAGGGCCTGCCGGTGCCGGGCTTTCTGCATCTGCGACGCACCCGCCTGCCCCATCCGCTGGCCCACATCACGCTCGACGCGGCCGGCCTGCTGCTGGTGGGTGCGGCGCCCGGCCAGCCGGTGCTGGGCTACAACCTGGACGCACGGCGCCGCGCCGCCGCCTGGGCGGTGGGCGGCGACCCGCGGCCGCGGGCCGGCACCTGGTGCCAGCGCCACGGCCGCGCAGGCCTGGCCGTGCCCGATGCGGCGCGGCCGCTGCTGCACTGGCTGGATGCCGACGGCCAGGCCCTGCAGTCGCTGGCCGTGCCGGCGCCGCTGCGCTGGGTGCGCGCCCGGCCGGATGGTCGGCTGCTGGCGGCCACGGCCGGGGCGCTGCTGCAGATCGACCTCGAGCACGGCACGGTGGCAGCGCAGCACGAGTCCTCTTGAACCAGTTCAAGGACGCCCGGCGGGCGCACGGCGACCATAGCTTCACCATGCGCCGCACCGTCCCCGCCCTGCTGCCAACGCTGTTGCCGATCCTGCTGCTGACGGCCATCGCCCCGGTTGCCGCCGGGGCCGCCGATCCGGCGCCGCAGCCCGCGCGCCAGCAGGCCCTGGTGCGCCTGGTGCGCCAGGACTGCGGCGCCTGCCACGGCATGCGCCTGACCGGCGGCCTGGGCCCGGCCATCACGCCGGCCGCGCTGGCCGGCAAGCCGCTGGGCTCGATGGTTGCCACCATCCAGCACGGCCGGCCCGGCACGCCGATGCCACCCTGGCGCCAGCTGCTGAGCGATGCCGAGGCGCAGTGGATCGCCGAGCGCCTGGCCGGCGGATTTCCAGAGGAGGACCCACGATGAAACGCCGTGACTGGATGGGCCTGGCGGCGCTGGCCGCCACGGCCGGCACCGCTGTGCAGGCCCGCGCCAATGCCGCGCCCAACCCTGCACCGAATGCCACGCCCGGCGACGGCCCGTTCTACACCGGCACCGGCGACCTCGGCGTGGTGGTGCAGCGCTCCCGCGGCGCGCTGTCCATCGTCGACACCAGCCGGCGCCAGCTGCGCGGCGAGGTCGGCGGCCTGGGCGATCTGTCGCATGCCTCGGTGGTGTTCTCGCGCGACGGCCTGCATGCCAATGTGTTCGGCCGCGACGGCGCGCTGAGCCGCGTCAACCTGCTGGCCGCGCGCATCGAGGGCCGGGTGATGCAGGCCGGCAACTCCATCGGCGGCGCCATCAATGCCGACGGCCGCCTGCTGGCGGCGCAGAACTACACGCCCGGCGGCGTCAAGGTGTTCGACTCGCGCACGCTGGAGCTGCTGGCCGACATCCCCACCAGCGCCGACGGCGACCCGTCGGCGGCGCGCTCGCGCGTGGTCGGCCTGGTCGACCTGCCCGGCGACCGCTTCGCCTTCAGCCTGTTCGATGCCGACGCAATCTGGATCGCCGACCTGTCGCTGGACCCGCGCCACCCGCGCATCACCCGGCTGCCCGGCATCGGCCGCCAGCCCTACGATGCCCTGGTCACGCCCGATGGGCGTTATTACATCGCCGGTCTGTTCGGCGAGGACGGCCTGGCCATGGTCGACCTGTGGGACGACGAGCCGCGCGCGCGCCGCATCCTGCCCGGTTACGGCCGCGGCCAGGCGCCGCTGCCGGTGTACAAGATGCCACATCTGCGCGGCTGGGCCGTGGCCGGCCGACATGCCTATCTGCCGGCCATCGGCCGCCGCGAGGTGCTGGTGGTCGACACCGCCACCTGGCAGGAGGTGGGCCGCATCGCCGTGGCCGGCCAGCCGGTGTTCGTGATGGCGCGGCCCGATGGCCGACAGGTCTGGGTCAGCTTCGCCATGCCCGACTACCACCGCGTGCAGGTCATCGACGTGCCGACGCGCCGCGTCGTGGCCACGCTGCAGCCCGGCCATGCGGTGCTGCACATGGAGTTCACGCCGCGCGGCGAGGCCGTCTGGCTGAGCTGCCGCGACGACAACAGCGTCGAGGTCTACGACACCCGCCGCCTGGAGCCGCTGGCCTCGCTGGCCGTGCCGGCGCCCAGTGGCATCTTCTTCACCTCGCGTGCCGCGCGGCTGGGGTTCTAGGCCATGGGCAGCGCGGCAGTCGCCGATCCGGCCCTGGACCTGATCAACCCCTGGCAGCACGGCTTTCCGCTGCAGCGCAGGCCGTTCCAGGCCCTGGCCGCGGCCAGCGGGCTGAGCGAGGACCGGGTGCTGGCGCTGTGCCGCGGGCTGCAGGCCGACGGCCGGCTGTCGCGCATCGGCGGCGTGTTCCACGGCCAGGCCGGCGGCGCCGCGCTGCTGGCCGCGCTGGCCGTGCCCACCGAGGTGCCGGGGCGGCTGGAGGCGGTGGCCGCCTGCATCAGCGCCCATCCCGGCGTCAACCACAACTACCAGCGCGAGCACCGCCTGAACCTGTGGTTCGTGATGACCGGCCGCGACGCCGCCGCGGTGGCTGCGGCGATGGATGCGCTGGATGCCGCCACCGGCCTGCAGGCGCTGCGTTTGCGCATGCTGCGGGCGTACCACATCGACCTGGGCTTCGACCTGCGCCAGCCCGGCGCCACGCCGCGGCCGCGGCCGCGGGCACCACGCCAGCAGCCGATCGACGCCGGCGCCGTGCCCGCGGTCGCCGTGGGCGACCACCCGCTGGCCGCGCTGGCCGAGGCCGGCCTGCCGCTGCAGCCCCTGCCCTACGACGCCTGGGCCGACCGCCTGGGCCGGCCGGTGCACGAGCTGCTGCAGACCCTGCAGCGCTGGCAGGACCAGGGCACGCTGCGCCGCTTTGGCGCCGTGCTGCGCCACCACGACTGGGGCATTGCCGCCAATGCCATGGGCGTGTTCAACCTGCCCGATGCGCTGGGCGAGGACGCCATCGACCGCCTCGGCCAGGCCCTGGGCGAGCAGCCCGGCGTGACCCTGGCCTATCGCCGCGAGCGCGCGGCCGGCTGGCCCTTCAACCTGTACTGCATGGTGCATGGCCGCGACCGCGACAGCGTGCGCACCACGCTGGCTGCGGCGCGCCGCGCCGCCGGCCTGGACGGCTTCGAGCACCAGCTGCTGTTCTCGTGCCGGCGCTTCAAGCAGACCGGCGCGCGGCGCTTCCGTGAGTCGGGCGAGTCCGTTGCGGCCGACGACGCCGGGCCCAGCGCCCTCCACCCCAGCGGGGAGACCCACCATGCCACGGCCTGAATCCGCCACCGCCTTTGCCGCCGTGTCGCCCGCGGTGTCGGCCGCCGACCGCCAGCTGATCGCCCGCCTGCATGGCGGCGTGCCGCTCAGCGACCGGCCGTTTGCCGAGCTGGGCGCGCAGCTGGGCATGGGCGAGGAGGCGCTGATCGAGCGCCTGCACGAGCTGCTGGCCCAGGGCGTGCTGACACGCTTCGGCCCGCTGTTCCAGATCGAGCAGGCCGGTGGCCGCTTCGTGCTGGCGGCCATGGCCGTGCCCGAGGCGCGCTTTGCCGAGGTGGCCGAGCAGGTCAATGCCCATGCCGAGGTGGCCCACAACTACCGCCGCGAGCATGCGCTGAACCTGTGGTTCGTGGTCGCCACCGAGACCCCCGCGCAGGCCGATGCGGTGCTGGCCGACATCGAGGCCGCCACCGGCCTGCGCGTGCTGGCCTTTCCCAAGCAGCGCGAGTACTTCGTCGAGCTGCGCCTGCCGCTGCTGGATGCGGAGTGAGCCCATGCAACTGACCGACTTCGACCGGGCGCTGATCGCCGCCACCCAGTCGGGCCTGCCCCTGGTGCCGCGGCCCTACGAGGCCGTCGGCGCTGTGCTGGGCGTCAGCGGCGAGCTGGTGCGCGAGCGCCTGGCGCAGATGCTGGAGCAGGGCCTGGTGCGCCGCATCGGCGCCGTGCCCAACCACTACCGGCTGGGCTTCGTGGCCAACGGCATGAGCGTCTGGGACGTGGACGACGCCCAGGTGGACGAGCTGGGCCAGCGCATCGGCGCGCTGCAGGGCGTCAGCCACTGCTACCGCCGGCCACGCCATCTGCCGGACTGGCCCTACAACCTGTTCGCCATGCTGCACGGCCGCAACCGCGAGCAGGTGGAGCAGCAGGCGCAGCAGATCCTGGCGCTGCTGGGACCGGCCTGCCGCGGCCACGACATCCTGTACTCCAGCGCCATCCTCAAGAAGACCGGCCTGCGCCTGGCACCGGCCGGCCGTCATCCGGGCCGCATGGATTGAACGACTGAGCGACCGAAGGACCGACATGTTCCGCATCTCCCAGTACCTGCGCAGCCTGGCCCAGGCCGAGCGCAGCGGCCAGTGGCCCGTGGCCACGCGGCAGCGCGGCGGCGCCTCCTCCCCCTCCCCCGGCCCGGTGGTGATCTGGAACCTGATCCGCCGCTGCAACCTCAGCTGCACCCACTGCTATGCGCTGTCGGCCGACCACGACTATGCCGGCGAGCTGAGCACGGCCGAGGTCTTCGACGTGATGGACGACCTGCGCGGCTTCGGCGTGCCGGTGCTGATCCTGTCGGGCGGCGAGCCGCTGCTGCGGCCCGACCTGCACAGCATCGCCTCGCGCGCCAAGGCCCAGGGCTTCTATGTCGGCCTGTCGACCAATGGCACGCTGATCGACCGCTTCGAGGCCGACCGCCTGGCCGCGCTGGGCCTGGACTATGTGGGCATCAGCCTGGACGGGCTGCGCGCCACGCACGACCGCTTCCGCCGCCTGGACGGCGCCTTCGACCGCAGCCTGGCCGCCGTGCGCCTGCTGCATGCCCGCGGCGTGAAGATCGGGCTGCGCTTCACGATGACGGCGCAGAACGCCCACGACCTGCCGGCGCTGCTGGAGCTGATGCGCGCCGAGGGCGTGGACAAGTTCTATTTCTCGCACCTCAACTACGCCGGCCGCGGCAACATCCACCGCAGCAAGGATGCCCAGCACCAGGCCACGCGCGCCGCGCTGGACCTGCTGTTCGAGCGCGCCTGGCAGGCCGCCAGCGAGGGCCGCGACGAAGACTACGTCACCGGCAACAACGATGCCGACGGCCCCTACCTGCTGCAGTGGGTAGCCGCGCGCTGGCCGCAATGGGCCGAGCCGCTGCGCCAGGCCCTGGTGGCCTGGGGCGGCAATGCCTCGGGCGTCAACGTCGCCAACATCGACAACCTGGGCAATGTGCATGCCGACACCATGTGGTGGCACCACAGCCTGGGCAATGTGCGCGAGCGGCCGTTCTCGGCCATCTGGCCCGACACCGGCGATGCGCTGATGGCCGGGCTCAAGCAGCGGCCGCGCCCGGTGCAGGGCCGCTGCGGCGTGTGCCGGCACCTGGACATCTGCAACGGCAACACCCGCGTGCGCGCCCAGCAGGTCAGCGGCGACGCCTGGGCCGAGGACCCCGGCTGCTACCTGGACGATGCCGAGATCGGCGTCGATGACCAGGCGCTGCCGGCACGGCTGCAGACCACGCCCTTCCGCTCGGCCGCGTCGCAGCGCGCGGCCCGCGCCATCCCCATCGTGGAGGCCTGAACCATGCGCACCCTGCCCCTGCTGGCCCTGGCCGGCCTGCTGCTGGCCGGCGCCCTGCCCGCCCGCGCCGCGCCCGATGCCGCGGCGCTTTATCAGCAGCACTGCGCGGCCTGCCATGCGCCATCGCGCACCGGCGCCATGGGCCCGGCCCTGCTGCCCGAGAGCCTGGAGCGGCTGCGCCCGGCCGAGGCGCTGAAGGTCATCGCCCAGGGCCGCGCGGCCACGCAGATGCCGGGCTTTGCGGCCACGCTGGACGCGGCGCAGATCGAGGCCCTGGCGCGCTACATCCGCACGCCGGTGCTGCCGGCGCCCACCTGGACCGAGGCACAGATCCGCGCCAGCCGCCTGGCACCGGTGGATGCGGCCACGCTGCCGGCCCGGCCGCAGTGGTCGGCCGATCCGCTGAACCTGTTTGTCGTGGTCGAGGGTGGCGACCACCATGTGAGCCTGGTCGACGGCGACCGCTTCACGCGCATCCACCGCTTTGCCAGCCGCTATGCGCTGCACGGCGGGCCCAAGTTCTCGCCGGATGGCCGCTTCGTGTACTTCGGCTCGCGCGACGGCTGGATCAGCAAGTACGACCTCTACAGCCTGCAGGTGGTGGCCGAGGTGCGCGCCGGCCTGAACATGCGCAACGTGGCCGTGTCCGGCGACGGCCGCTGGGTGCTGGCGGCCAACTACCTGCCGCACACGCTGGCGCTGTTCGACGCCGAGCTGAACCTGGTCAAGACCTTTGCCGCGGCCACGGCGGACGGCCAGTCCAGCTCACGCGTCTCGGCGGTCTACGACGCGGCGCCGCGGCGCAGCTTCGTGGTGGCGCTGAAGGACCTGCCCGAGCTCTGGGAGATCTCCTATGACGCGGCCGGCGGCGCGGCGGGTGGCGCGCCGGGCTTTGCAGGCCCGCGGCGCACGCCGCTGGACGAGCCGCTGGACGATTTCTTCTTCGACCCCGGCTACCGCCATGTGCTGGGCGCGACGCGGCCGCGTGGCGATGGCCAGGCCAGCGCCCAGGTGGTCAACCTGGACGCCCGCCGGCGCATCGCCGAGCTGCCGATCGCCGGCATGCCGCACCTGGGCTCGGGCATCAGCTTCGACTGGCAGGGCCAGCGCGTGATGGCCAGCCCCAACCTGAAGGACGGCAGCATCGACATCATCGACCTGGACCGCTGGCAGCGGCTGCGCAGCATCGCCACGCCGGGGCCGGGCTTCTTCCTGCGCAGCCACGAGGCCACGCCCTATGCCTGGACCGACTCGATGATGAGCGCCAGCGCCCGCGATACGCTGTCCATCATCGACAAGCGCACGCTGCAGCTGGTGGCCCAGGTGCGCGAGCCCGGCCGCACCCTGGCCCACATCGAGTTCACCCGCGACGGCCGTCATGCGCTGGCCAGCCTGAGCGAGATGGACGGCGCGCTGATCGTCTACGACGCCGCCAGCTTCCGCGAGGTGGCGCGCCTACCGATGAGCAAGCCCATCGGCAAGTACAACGTGCACAACAAGATCACGCGCAGCGAGGGCACCTCGCACTGAGGCGCGTCAGACGATGCGCGAGGCGTGGCCGGCCCAGTAGCGGTCCTTCAGCAGGCGCTTGTAGAGCTTGCCGGTGGGATGGCGCGGCAGCTCGGACTCGAAGTCCACCGACTTCGGGCACTTGATGTGCGACAGCTGCTCGCGGCAGAAGGCAATCAGCTCGGCCTCCAGCTCGGGCCCGGCATCGGCCATGTCGCGCGGCTGCACCACGGCCTTGACCTCCTCGCCGAACTCCTCGTTGGGCACGCCCAGCACCGCGCAGTCGGCCACCTTGGGGTGGGTGATCAGCACGTTCTCGGCCTCCTGCGGATAGATGTTCACGCCGCCGGAGATGATCATGTAGGCCTTGCGATCGGTCAGGTACAAGAAGCCCTGGTCGTCGGCATAGCCCACGTCGCCCAGCGTGGTCCAGCCCTGCGCATTGGCCGCGCCGGCGGTCTTGGCCGGGTCGTTGTGGTACTCGAACGGCCGGCCATTGGCAAAGTACACCGTGCCGGGCTGGCCCGGCGGCTGCTGCTGGCCGGTGTCGTCGTCGACGATGCGCAGCTCGCCGATCACCGCCTTGCCCACCGTGCCCGGATGGGCCAGCCAGTCCTTGGCGCCGACCAGGGTCATGCCGTTGCCCTCGGTGCCGGCGTAGTACTCCCAGATCACCGGGCCCCACCATTCGATCATCTGGCGCTTGACCGGCACCGGGCAGGGCGCCGCGGCATGGATGGCAAAGCGCAGCGACGACAGGTCGTAGCGGCGGCGCACCTCCTCGGGCAGCTTGAGCATGCGCACGAACATGGTCGGCACCAGCTGGCTGTGGGTGATGCGGTAGGTCTCGACCAGGCGCAGATAGTCCTCGGGGTCGAAGTGCTCCATCATCACCACGGTGCCGCCCAGGCGCTGCACGGTCATGGTGTAGCGCAGCGGCGCGGCGTGGTACAGCGGCGCCGGCGACAGATAGATGGTGTCGGCGCCGAAGCCGAACACGCCGCCCAGGATCTTGGTCAGCGGATTGGGCGCGTCGATCTCCGGCGCATCGGGCGGCGAGAACACGCCCTTGGGCCGGCCGGTGGTGCCGCTGGAATAAAGCATGTCGCCACCGGCGGTCTGGTCGGCAATCGGCGTGTCCGGCTGGCCGGCCAGCGCGGCCTCCCAGGCGTCCCAGCCGGCCACCGCGCCGTCGGCCATGGCCCAGTGGCGCACGGCCGGGCAGGCGGCGGGCAGGTGGGCCACGGCCTCGGCCAGCGCATGCGAGGCGATCACCGCCTTGGCGCCGCAGTCGTTGACGATGTAGGCCGACTCGGCCGCCGCCAGCCGCGTGCTCATCGCGGTGTAGATGATGCCGGCGCGCTGCGCGCCCCAGCAGATCTCGAAATAGCGCGGATGGTTCTCCAGCATCAGCGCGATGTGGTCGCCACTTTCCAGGCCCAGCGAGCGGAACAGCTGGGCCACCCGGTTGGAGGCCTGGTCGAGCTCGCGGTAGCTGATGCTCTGGCCGGTGGCGGCCACGATCAGCGCCGGCTTGTCGGGCGTGAGCTGGGCATGGTGACAGGGGTGCAGCACGGGCGGTCTCCTCGTGGCCGACTCCGCGACCACCGCGCGGACACTCTAGGCCGGGGCCTTGCGGCGCCCTATCGCCTGCACGACAGTGGCGCCTGGGAACAACCCGCGGGTCAGGCGGCGGAGGCGGCCCTGCCGGGGCATAAGATGCGCCCATGACCCGTGCCGACGCCATGGGGCGGCTGCTGTCCTTCGTCGCCCGCCTGATCACCGGCGCCCAGGGCCATTGGCGCGGCTGCCCGCCCAAGGCCGAGCAGCGCATCTACTTCGCCAACCACCAGAGCCACCTGGACTGGGTGCTGATCTGGGCCGCCCTGCCGCGTGAGCTGCGCGCCACCACCCGGCCCATCGCCGCCCGCGACTACTGGACCTCCAGCCCGTTCAAGCACTGGCTGACGCGCGAGGTGTTCAACGCCGTCTATGTGAACCGGCAGCGCACCGACGACCAGGACCCGCTGGAGCCCCTGCTCGACGCCCTGGCCAACGGCGACTCGCTGGTCATCTTTCCCGAGGGCACGCGCAGCGCCAAGGGCCTGCCGCAGCCCTTCAAGAGCGGGCTCTACCACCTGGCGCGGCAGTATCCGCAGGTGCCGCTGGTGCCGGCCTGGATCGCCAATGTGCAGCGCGTGATGCCCAAGGGCGAGGTGGTGCCGGTGCCCATCCTGTGCACCGTGACCTTTGGCGAGCCGCTGCTGCTGCGCACCGTGGATGGCCAGCCCGAGGACAAGGCCGGCTTCCTGGCCCGCGCCCGCGAGGCGGTGATCGCGCTGCAGCCCGAGGGCAGCGTGGCCGAGGCCTCGGCATGATGGAGCGCCGCTGATGGGCAGCCTGCGCCACTGGAGCGCCGACGCACAGGTGGCCCTGCTGTTCGTCGTGCTGTTCGGCCTGCTGGCCCTGGGCACGGCGGTGGCGGCCCTGTGGTCCATGCGCGAGCGCGAGCCCGACCTGCGGGCCGACGACCGCCACCAGCGCTTCAAGCGCGACCTGCGCGCGGTGTGGGTCGGCGCGCTGGTGTTCTGGAGCGCCTGGATCTCCGGCGCCGTGGGCGCCACGCTGCTGTTCGGCCTGATCTCGTTTCTGGCGCTGCGCGAGGTCATCACCCTGGTGGCCACGCGCCGCAGCGACCACCGCAGCCTGATCGCCGCCTTCTTCGTGGTGCTGCCGCTGCAGTACCTGCTGGTCGGCAGCCGCAGCTTCGACCTGTTCACCGTGTTCATCCCGGTCTATGTGTTCCTGGCCATCCCGGTGGTCAGCGCGCTGGCCGGTGATCCGCAGCGCTTTCTGGAACGCAATGCCAAGATCCAGTGGAGCATCATGGTCTGCATCTACGGCCTGTCGCATGCGCCGGCCCTGCTGCTGCTGGACTTTCCAGGCATTGCCAACGGCAGCGGCCGCGGCGCCTTTCTGCTGTTCTTCCTGGTGGTGGTCACGGCCACCGGCCAGCTCACGCAGGAGGCCGCCAGCCGCCGCCTGCGCAGCCGGCCGCTGGCGCGGCAGATCTCGCGCAGCTTCTCGGCCCGCGCCTGGGCCCTGGGCATGGCCGGCGGTGGCCTGGTCGGCGCGGCGCTGTACTGGATCACGCCGTTCAAGCCCGGCCAGGCCCTGGTGGCGGCGCTGATCGCCGCCGGCACCGGCACGCTGGGCGAGCTGGTGATGCGCGCGCTGAAGAAGGACGCCGGCGTGCAGTGGTGGGGCAACCAGAGCTCGGTCACCGGCGCCGTGGGCCTGCTCGACCGTGTGGCGCCGCTGTGTTTTGCCGCGCCGGTGTTCTTTCACTCGCTGCGCTGGTATTTCCAGCTGCGCGGCTGAGGCCCCGCATGCGCGTGCTCGGCATCGACCCCGGCCTGCAGCGCACCGGCTTCGGCGTCATCGACGTCGACGGCCCGCGCCTGGCCTATGTGGCCAGCGGCACCATCGGCACGCTGGAAGCACCGCGCCACGACCTGCCGGCGCGGCTGAAGCTGATCGTCGAGGGCATCGCCGAGGTGCAGCAGCGCTACCGCTGCGAGGCCGCGGCGCTGGAGATCGTGTTCGTCAACGTCAACCCGCAGAGCACGCTGCTGCTGGGCCAGGCGCGTGGCGCGGCGCTGGCGGCCCTGGTGATGGCCGATCTGCCGGTGGCCGAATACAGCCCGGCCCAGCTGAAGAAGGCCGTGGTCGGCCATGGCGGCGCCACCAAGGCCGACATCCAGGAAATGGTGCGACGGCTGCTGAACCTGCCCGGCCTGCCGGGCAAGGACGCCGCCGACGCGCTGGGCCTGGCCATCACCCATGCCCATGTGGGACGGCACCTGGAGGCGCTGGGGCTGGCGACCACGCTGCAACCCCGGGTGCACGGCCGCTACCGCTCGGCACGCGCCCGCTGACCGAGCGCGCCAGGCGTCAGGAGAACCAGATCTCCCAGATCGCCTTGAAGACGCGGCTGAAGATCCACCAGTCGAAAGTGCCCAGCACGACCACCACCGACCAGCGCCAGAAGTTGCGTGCACGCTGCAGCGGCACCAACTCGTTGGTGGACAGGTGCAGCACGAAGAACAGCGCCGAGGCCGACGCCGTGATCACCAGCAGCACGCCGGAAATCCAGAACAACATCATGGGCGGCGAGCCTACTACAGCATCAGCGCCAGGCGTTCCAACAACAGCACGCCGAAGAAGCCGACCGCCGCCAGCAGTGCCCACTTCAGCACGATGATGCCCCGGGCGCGCCAGCGCACGTCGCGCGTGCCCACGTACATGCCGAAGCACAGCAGGCTGGCCAGCAGCAGCAGGCCGAACACCAGGCGAAAGATCAGCATCGCAGGCCCGCCGTGAGCGGCCTCACCAGGCCGGCGCCAGCTCGGCAAAGCCGGCCGGCGCCTCGCGCTCGTCGTCGAAGCTGACCAGCTCCCAGGCCTCGGGCCGGCGGAACAGCTCGCGCAGCAGCAGGTTGTTCAGCGCATGGCCGCTCTTGTAGGCCACATAGTGGGCCAGCATCGGATGGCCGGCGTTGTACAGGTCGCCGATGGCATCGAGGATCTTGTGCTTGGCGAACTCGTCGTCGTAGCGCAGGCCGTCGGCATTCAGCACGCGGCTGTCGTCGACGACGATGGCGTTGTCCATGCTGCCGCCCAGCGTCAGGCCGCGGCTGCGCATCAGCTCCACGTCCTTGGTGAAGCCGAAGGTGCGGGCGCGCGCGATGTCGCGCTTGTAGCGGCCCGAGCCCATGTCGAAGCTGACGCGCTGGCCGGTGGCATCCACGGCCGGATGGTCGAAGTCGATCTCGAAGCTGAGCTTGAAGCCGTGATACGGCTCCAGCCGCGCCCACATCAGGCGCTTGCCCTCGCCCTGGCGCACTTCCACGGTCTGCTTGATGCGGATGAAGCGCTTGGGCGCGTCCTGCAGCGCGATGCCGGCGCTTTGCAGCAGGTAGACGAAGCTGGCTGCCGAGCCGTCGAGGATGGGCACCTCGTCGGCGGTGATGTCGACCACCAGGTTGTCCAGGCCCAGGCCGCAGCAGGCGCTCATGAAGTGCTCGATGGTCTGCACCTTGGGCCCGCCGGGGTCGCCCACCGGGCTGATGGTGGAGGCCATGCGGGTGTCGCTGACCGACTCGGCGCGCACCGGGATCTCCACCGGCTGGGCCAGGTCGACACGGCGGAACACGATGCCGGTGTCGGGCGCGGCCGGCTTCAGCGTCAGCTCGACCTTCTGGCCGCTGTGCATGCCCACGCCCACGGCGCGGGTGATGGACTTGAGGGTGCGTTGCTGCAGCATGGTCGGCGGATTGTCGGTGAATCGGCCTTGCGCCGCAGCGGCCAGCGGCAATGCACCCATGGCAAAAAGGCCCGGCACCGCCGGCCCCACGCCATGCCCGGCCTGGGAGCAGCGGCCGCACGGGCCATCAACAACGACTCAGGACGGTCGCTGCGGCGCTTCAGTCTGCCTGCTTGCGCAGAAAAGCCGGGATCTCGATCTCGTCCATGCCGTTGGACGACAGGGCCTCGACCTTGGCCGCGGCCTGGGTGCGGGCGCTGCGCCAGACGCTGGGCGTGCTGAGGTTGCTGTAGTCGTGGGCCTGGGGCTGCTGGCCGGCCTGCTGGCCGACCTGGGCCACGTTGTGCAGGATGGGCAGGTTGTCGGTGCCGGTGCGCGGCATGGCCACCGGCTGCACCACGGTCAGCGGCGCGGCCTGCGGCTTGCGCTGGCTCAGGCCGGTGGCGATGACGGTGACGCGCATCTGGTCGCCCAGGCTGTCGTCGTAGGCCGCGCCGTAGATGATGTGCGCGTCTTCAGCGGCATAGCGGCGGATGGTGTTCATCGCCGCCTTGCTTTCGTTGAGGCGGAAGTTGCTCTTGTTGGCCGCGATCAGCACCAGCACGCCCTTGGCGCCCGAGAGATCAATGCCTTCCAGCAGCGGACAGGCCACGGCCGATTCGGCGGCCTTGGTGGCGCGGTCCGGGCCGCTGGCGGTGGCCGTGCCCATCATGGCCTTGCCGGGCTCGCTCATCACCGTCTTCACGTCCTCGAAGTCGACGTTGACCAGGCCGTGCATGTGGATGATGTCGCTGATGCCGCCGACCGCGTTCTTCAGCACGTCGTTGGCATGGGCGAAGGCCTGGTCCTGGGTGCAGTCGTCGCCCAGCACTTCGAGCAGCTTCTCGTTGAGCACCACGATCAGGCTGTCGACATTGGCCTCCAGCTCGGAGGTGCCGGCATCGGCCTGCTTCATGCGGCGCGGGCCTTCGAAGTCGAAGGGCTTGGTGACCACGCCCACGGTCAGGATGCCCATGTCCTTGGCCACGCGGGCCACGATGGGCGCCGCGCCGGTGCCGGTGCCACCGCCCATGCCGGCGGTGATGAAGACCATGTTCGCGCCTTCCAGCGCCGCGCGCACGCGGGCCTCGGCCTCCTCGGCCGCGGCCTTGCCCTTGTCGGGCTTGCCGCCGGCGCCCAGGCCGTTTTCGCCCAGCTGGATCAGCGTGTGCGCGCTGCTGCGGTTGAGGGCCTGCGCATCGGTGTTGGCGCAGACGAACTCCACGTTCTGCACGCCCTGCGTGATCATGTGCTCGACGGCGTTGCCGCCGCCGCCGCCAACCCCCACCACCTTGATGCGGGTACCTTGGTCGAATTCGTCGATCATCTCGATGGGCATGGAGACCTCCTGTTTGTCGTCAAGCAGTTGCCGTTGATTGGGTTTGCCCCGTTGCCGGAGCGCAAAGAGCGCGGGGCGTTGGCCGCCCCTGTTGGGTGTGATCAGAAATTGCCGAGAAACCAGTCCTTGGCGCGGCCGACCAGGGTCTTCACCGACCCGGCCTGCTGCGCCACCTTGTGCCCGCGGGCGCGGGCGATGCGGGCCTCTTCCAGCAGGCCCATCACGCAGGCCGAGCGGGGATTGGCCACCATGTCGAACAAGGCGCCGCTGTAGGTGGGCAGGCCCTTGCGCACGGGCTTGAGGAAGATGTCCTCGCCCAGCTCGACCATGCCCGGCATCACCGACGAGCCGCCGGTGATGACGATGCCCGAGGACAGCAGCTCCTCGTAACCGGATTCGCGGATGACCTGGTGCACCAGCGAATAAATCTCCTCGACGCGCGGCTCGATCACGCCGGCCAGCGCCTGGCGGCTCAACATGCGCGGAGCGCGGTCGCCCAGGCCGGGCACTTCCAGCGTCTCGCCGGGGTCGGCCAGCAGCTGCTTGGCCACGCCGTACTCGACCTTGATCTCTTCCGCGTCCTTGGTCGGCGTGCGCAGCGCCATCGCGATGTCGCTGGTGATCAGGTCGCCGGCGATCGGGATCACCGCCGTGTGGCGGATCGAGCCCTCGGTGTAGATGCTCACGTCGGTGGTGCCGGCGCCGATGTCGACCACGGCCACGCCCAGGCTCTTCTCATCGTCGGTGAGCACGGCGGCGGCGCTGGCGCTGGGGTTGAGCACCAGGCGCTCCACCTCCAGGCCGCAGCGGCGCACGCACTTCAGGATGTTCTCGGCCGCGCTCTGCGCGCCGGTGACGATGTGCACCTTGACCTCGAGCCGGCTGCCGCTCATGCCGATCGGCTCCTTGACCTCGTGGCCGTCGATGACGAACTCTTGCGGCTCGACCAGCAGCAGGCGCTGGTCGTTCGGGATGTTGATGGCCTTGGCCGTCTCGACCACACGCGACACGTCGGTGGGCGTGACCTCGCGGTTGTCGCGCACGATGACCATGCCGGTCGAGTTCTGGCCGCGGATGTGGCTGCCGGTGATGCCGGTGTAGACGCGCTCGATCTTGCAGGCGGCCATCATCTCGGCCTCTTTCAGCGCCTGCTGGATGCTTTGCACCGTGGCGTCGATGTTCACCACCACGCCGCGCTTCAGGCCGTGCGAGGGCGCAATGCCCAGGCCGGCCAGGCGCAGCTCGCCGCCCGGCAGCACCTCGGCGGCCACCGCCATCACCTTGGCGGTGCCGATGTCGAGGCCGACGATGAGATCCTTGTATTCCTTGGCCATGTTCGCGCTGCGATGCTCGTGTTCTGTAATCAATCCGTGGCTGGATCTCAGCCGCTTATTTTCGCCTGCCCGGGACCACCGGCGCGCTGGTGATCACGCCGCGCAGCCTGACCGCGAAGCCGTCGGCATGGCGCAGGTCGGCGGCCTCCAGCGGACGGCGGTAGGCGGCCAGCACCTGGGGCATGGTGGCGATGAAACGGCGGGTGCGGGCCAGCACCTCGTCGTCGCTGCCACGGCCCAGGTCGACCTCGGCGCCCTTGTCCAGCGTGATGCGCCAGCTGCCGCGCGCCGTGAGGGCCAGCGCGCTGATCTCGCCGGCCTGCAGCGGCTCGACCAGGGGCGCCAGCCGCTGCAGCATGGCCAGCATGGCCGCGGCACTGCCCTCGGGGCCGGACAGGCGCGGCAGGCGCTCGTCCTCGACGTCGCCGATGTTGGCCTCGAACACCTCGCCATGACTGTTGACCAGGCGGTCGTTGCCGTCCGCCTCGGCCCACAGCGCAGCCGGCTTGTGCTCTTCCAGCGCCACCGCCAGGCCCATCGGCCAGGTGCGGCGCACCACGGCCCGGCGCACCCAGGGCACGGACTCGAAGGCACTGCGCGCCTGGCCCAGGTCCATGGTCAGAAAGTTGCCGGCCAGCTTGGGTGCGGCATTGGCGCGGATGGTCGATTCGCTGTTGCGGGCGACCTCGCCGTCGACCTTGATCGCACGCAGGCCGAACAGCGGCAGCCGCGCACCCCAGGCCAGCAGGGCCGCGCACAGCGCCAGCCCGGCCACGGCGAACAGCGTGTTCGCGGTGGCCTGCATCAGGCGCACATCGACCGGCAGGCCGGTGGCGCCGATGGCGGGGCTGGGGCTGGCGTAGGCGGCCATGGTGTCTCAGCGGGCCTGGCCGTCGAGTCGGGCCTGACCCAGCAGGTGCAGGCACAGGCGTTCATACGAGATGCCGGCGGCACGCGCCGACATCGGCACCAGCGAATGCCCGGTCATGCCGGGCGAGGTGTTCATTTCCAGCAGGAAGGGCTGGCGGTCGGACGCGCGGATCATGAAGTCGGCGCGTCCCCAGCCGCGGCAGCCCAGTGCCCGGAAGGCGGCGACGGCAAGGCGCTGGATCTCACGCTCTTCGTCGGGGGGCAGGTCGCTGGGACACAGGTAGCGAGTATCGTCGCTGAAGTACTTGGCCTGGTAGTCGTAGTTGCCCGCGGGCGCCACGATCTTGACCACCGGCAAGGCCCGGGCCTGGTCGCCTTCGCCGATCACCGGGCAGGTGACCTCGTCGCCTTCGATGAACTGCTCGCACAGCAGGTCGGGGTCGTAGCGCGTGGCCAGGGCCACGGCCTCGGCCATGTCGCTGTAGCCCTGCACCTTGCTGATGCCGATGGTCGAGCCCTCGCGCGGCGGCTTGACGATCAGCGGCAGGCCCAGGCTGTCGGGGATGGTGATGATGCGCTCGCGGCTTTGCTCGCCCGGTGCCAGCCACACCCAGGCCGGCGTGGGCAGGCCTTCGGCCTTCCACACGCGCTTGGTCATGGTCTTGTCCATGGCCACGGCCGAGGCCATCACGCCCGAGCCGGTGTAGGGCAGGCCCAGCAGCTCCAGTGCGCCCTGCACCGTGCCGTCTTCGCCGTGGCGGCCGTGCAGCGCGATGAAGACGCGCGCAAAGCCCTGCTCGCGCAGCGCCTGCAGCGGCTGCTGCGCGGGGTCGAAGGCCTGGGCATCGACGCCCAGGCTTTGCAGCGCCGCCAGCACGCCGGCGCCGGACATCAGCGACACCTCGCGCTCGGCGCTGTCGCCGCCGGTGAGCACGGCCACCTTGCCCATGGCCTGCGGGTCCACCGCGGGCAGATCGGCCACGGTCAGCGCTTTCATGCACGCGTCTCCTGATGCTGAAGTTGTTCAACCAGGCGGCCGGGCACGCCGCCTATGGAGCCCGCGCCCATGGTGATGACCACGTCGCCGTCACGCGCCTGGGCGGCGATGGCCTCGGGCAGCGCGGCGATGTCGGCCACGAACAGCGGGTCCACCTTGCCCGCCACTCGCAAGGCCCGCGCCAGCGCGCGGCCGTCGGCGGCGACGATGGGCGCCTCGCCGGCGGCATAGACCTCGCTCAGCAGCACCGCATCGGCCGCACCCATGACCTGCACGAAGTCCTCGAAGCAGTCGCGCGTGCGGGTGTAGCGATGGGGCTGGAAGGCCAGCACCAGGCGCCGGCCCGGGAAGGCGCCACGCGCCGCGGCGATCACCGCGGCCATCTCCACCGGGTGGTGGCCGTAGTCGTCGATCAGCGTGAAGCGGCCCCCGCCGGCGACCGGCAGATCGCCGTAACGCTGGAAGCGCCGGCCCACGCCCTGGAAGGCCTCGAGCGCCCGCAGCACCGCCGCATCGTCCAGCTCCAGCTCGCTGGCCACGGCGATGGTGGCCAGGGCATTGCGCACGTTGTGCTCGCCGGGCAGGTTCAGCGTCACCGCCAGGTCCGGCGCATCGGGGCGGCGGCAGGTGAAGCGCATCTGGCCGCCAGGCAGGGCCTGCACGTCCACCGCGCGCACCTGGGCGTCCTCGTTGAAGCCGTAGCTGACCACCGGGCGCGAGACCATCGGCAGGATGGAGCGCACGCCGGCATCGTCGGTGCAGACGATGGCCGCGCCGTAGAACGGCATGCGGTGCAGAAAGTCGACGAAGGCCGCCTTCAGCCGCGCGAAGTCGTGCGCATAGGTGTCCATGTGGTCGGCGTCGATGTTGGTGACGACGCTGAGCACCGGCGTGAGGTTCAGGAAGGACGCATCGCTCTCGTCGGCCTCGACCACGATGTAGTCGCCCGAGCCCAGGCGGGCATTGGCGCCGGCGGCATTGAGCTTGCCGCCGATGACGAAGGTGGGGTCCACGCCGGCCTCGGCCAGCACGCTGGCCACCAGAGAGGTGGTGGTGGTCTTGCCATGCGTGCCGGCAATCGCGATGCCGGCCTTCAGCCGCATCAGCTCGGCCAGCATGGCCGCGCGCGCCACCACCGGGATGCGGCGCAGCCGCGCGGCGATGACCTCGGGGTTGTCGGCCTTGACCGCGGTGGAGGTGACCACCGCCTGGGCCTCGCCGATGTGGGCCGCGTCGTGGCCGATGGCGATGCGCAGGCCCAGCGCGGCCAGGCGCTGGGTGGTGGGGCTGTCGGCCTGGTCGGAGCCCGACACCTGGTAGCCCAGGTTGTGCAGGATCTCGGCAATGCCGCTCATGCCGGCGCCGCCGACGCCGACGAAGTGGATGCGCTTGACGGCGTGCTTCATGCCTGGCCTGCCACGAGGTGTTCAAGTTCATCGGCCACGCGGGCCGCGGCCTGGGGCCGGGCCAGCGCGCGGGCGCGTTCGGCCATGGCCAGCAGGGCCGGGCGGTCCAGGCCCTGCAGCGTGGCGGCCAGGCCGGCGGCCGTCAGCCCGGCCTGCGGCTGGTGCAGGGCCGCGCCCTGGGCCGCCATCCAGGCCGCGTTGTCGCGCTGGTGGGCGGTGGTGCTGACCACCAGCGGCACCAGGATGGCCGGCACGCCGGCCGCGCACAGCTCGCTGACGGTGATGGCGCCGGCCCGGCAGACGATCAGGTCGCAGTCGGCCAGGCGCCGGGCCATGTCGCCGATGAAGGGCAGCACCTCCACGTCCTGCACGCCGGCCGCGGCATAGGCCGCACGCACCTCGTCGGCCTGCCTGGCGCCGGTCTGGTGCACCACCTGGGGGCGCTGCTGCGGCGGCAGCGCGGCCAGGGCGGCCGGCAGCGTGGCATTGAGCACCTGGGCGCCCAGGCTGCCGCCCACCACCAGCAGCCGCAGCGGCCCCTGGCGGCCGGCAAAGCGCTGCGCCGGCGCGGCGATGGCCTCGATCTCGGCGCGCACCGGGTTGCCGGTGACCACGCCGTTTTTCAGCCTGGAGGCCGCGCCATCGAAGCCGAAGGCCACGCGGTCGGCCACCGGCAGCAGGCCGCGGTTGCTCAGCAGCAGGCCGGCATCGGCATTCACCAGCATCAAAGGCTTGCCGAGCGCCGCCGCGGCCCAGCCGCCGGGAAAGCAGACATAGCCGCCCATGCCCAGCACCACGCTGGCGCCACGCTGGCGCAGCAAACGGGCGCTGTCCCACATCGCCTTGAGCAGGCGCAGGCCGCCGGTCAGCGTGTGCAGCAGGCCCTTGCCGCGCAGGCCGGAAAAGGCCAGGCGATCCAGCGCGATGCCCGTGGGCGGCACCAGGGTGTTTTCCATGCCGGCCTCGGTGCCCAGCCAGCTGACGGTCCAGCCGCGCTTCTGCACCTCCTGCGCCACCGCCAGGCCGGGCATGATGTGGCCACCGGTGCCCGCGGCCATGATCACCAGATGGGTCATGCGCGGCCTCCGCGCATGAGTTGCCGGTTCTCGATGTCCACCCGCAGCACGATGGCCAGGGCCACCAGGTTCATCAGGATGGCCGAGCCGCCATAGCTCAGCAGCGGCAGGGTCAGGCCCTTGGTCGGCAGCGCGCCCAGGTTGACGCCCATGTTGATCAGGGTCTGGCCGCCGATCCAGATGCCGATGCCCTGCACCATCAGGCCGGCGAACACGCGGTCCAGCACCACGGCCTGGCGGCCGATGACGAAGATGCGCCGCGTGAGCCAGAAGAAGGCCACGATGACGCAGGCCACGCCGACGAAGCCCAGCTCCTCGCCGATCACGGCCAGGATGAAGTCGGTGTGGGCTTCGGGCAGGTAGTGCAGCTTCTCGACGCTGGAGCCCAGACCCTGGCCCGAGAACTCGCCGCGGCCGATGGCGATCAGCGAATGGCTGAGCTGGTAGCCCTTGCCCTTGGCATACAGCGGGTCGAAGGGATCGGTGAAGGCCAGCGCACGCTCCAGCCGCCAGGGGCTGGTGATGATCATCACCACCATCGCGCCCAGCAGCATGGCCACGCTGACCGCGAACATGCGGCCGTTGACGCCGCCCAGGAACAGGATGCCCAGCGAGATCGCCGCGATGACCACGAAGGCGCCCATGTCGGGCTCGGCCAGCAGCAGCACGCCGATCACGCCCAGCGACACCGCCATCGGCCACACGGCCTTCAGGAAGCGCTCCTTGACCTCCATCTTGCGCACCATGTAGCTGGCCGCGTACATGGCCATGGCCAGCTTGGCCAGCTCGCTGGGCTGGAAGTTCATCACCCCCAGCGGCAGCCAGCGGCGCGCGCCGTTGACGCCCTTGCCCACGCCGGGGATCAGCACCGCCACCAGCAGCAGCAGCGCGCCGACGAACAGCCAGGGCGCGGCGCGCTCCCACAGCTTGACCGGCACCTGCACCGCCACCAGCGCGGCGACGAAGGCCAGGCCCAGCGAGAAGGCATGGCGCGACAGGAAGAAGGTGGGCGTGTAGCGCGCGTACTTGGGGCTGTCGGGCAGGGCCACGCTGGCCGAATAGACCATCACCAGGCCCAGCATCATCAGGCCCAGCACGCACCACACCAGGCCCTGGTCGAAGCCGGCGATGCGCGTGGCCTGACCGGCCCCGGCGCCCTGCCAGTCGCGGATCGGCACCGGCTCGCCGCTGCCGGCGCGCAGCGACTTCAGCCGCTCGATCAGCGTGGCCAGGCCCAGCTTGTGTGCGATGGCGGTCATTGCAGCAGCTCCCCGCGGGCCTGGGCTTCAGCCTGCACCGCGGCCACAAACACCTCGGCGCGGTGCGCATAGTTGCGGAACATGTCCAGGCTGGCGCAGGCCGGGCTGAGCAGCAGCGCATCACCGGCCTGCGCCTGCTGCAGGCCCCAGGCCACGGCGGCTTGCAGGCTGTCATGGGCCTGCACGGCGATGCCGGCCGGCTCGCAGGCCGCGGCCACCGCGGCGGCGATGGCCGGGCCGTCGCGGCCGATCAGGGCCACGGCCCGCGCATGGCGGGCCAGCGGCGCGGCCAGCGGCGCAAAGTCCTGGCCCTTGCCGTCGCCGCCCAGGATCACCACCAGCCTGGCCGGGTCCCTGTCGGCACCCAGGCCCTCGAGCGCGGCCACGGTGGCGCCGACATTGGTGCCCTTGCTGTCGTCGAAGGCCTCGACCTCGCCGACGTGGCCGATGTACTCGACGCGGTGCGGCTCGCCGCGGTAGTCGCGCAGGCCGTGCAGCATCGGCGCCAGCGGGCAGCCGATGGCCGTGGCCAGGGCCAGTGCGGCCAGCGCATTGGCGGCGTTGTGGCGGCCGCGCACACGCAGCGCATCGGCCGGCATCAGGCGCTGCAGCAGGATCTCCTCGTCCTCGGCCGCGGCCTTGCGGCTGCCGCGGCGCAGGGTCTCGTCGACCTCGCGGGCGCGCACCAGCCAGGCCATGCCGTTTTCGACCACCAGGCCGAAGTCGCCGGGCCGCTGCGGCGCGTCCAGGCCGAAGCGCACCACCCGGCGCTGCAGCAGCCGCGGCTTGACGCCGCGTCCGCCCTTGACCGTCACCGGCGCCGGCAGCAGGGCCAGGGTGACGGCATCGTCGCGGTTGACCACGCAGACCGTGCTGCCCTCGGCACCACCCTCGCCGTAGATGCGGCCCTTGGCCGCGGCATAGGCGGCCAGGTCGCCATGCCAGTCCAGGTGGTCCTGCGTGATGTTCAGCACCGCCGCGGCACTGGGGTTGAAGCCGCGCACACCCTGGCCGCCGCCGTCGAGCTGGAAGCTGGACAGCTCCAGCACCCAGACCTCGGGCAGCACCTCGAACACCGGCGCGGCCGGCGGCGGCGGCGCCAGCTGCAGCGGCGCCGCGTCGTCGTCGTCTTCGGCCGGCGGCAGCGCTTCGTCCGCGTCGGCCTCGGCCGTCACTTCGGGGTCGGCATTCAGCGGCTCGCTGACGACAGCCGCGTCGGCCACCGCTTCGGGTTCGGATGCGGGCTCGGGCTCGCGGTCCAGCGCATCGGCCAGCGTGTCCAGCAGGGTCGGGCCGATGTTGCCGGCCATGGCCACGCGCAGGCCGCAGCGCTCGACCAGCAGCGCCGTCATCGCCGTGGTGGTGGTCTTGCCATTGGTGCCGGTGATGGCCAGCACCCTGGGATCGTAGCCACGCGCGGTCTTCAGATCGGCCAGCGCGCGGGCGAACAGGTCCAGTTCGCCGGCGGTGGCAATGCCCCGCGCCTGGGCGGCCTGCAGCAGCGGCGCGATGCGGCCGTCGTGCGGCGCCAGGCCCGGGCTCTTCAGCACCAGTTGCACCGCGCCCAGATCGTCGGCGCCCAGCGCGCCGCTGCGCAGCGTGGCGCCGGGCACCGCGGCGGCCAGGGCCGCGGCCTGCGGCGGCTGCTCACGCGAATCCCAGACCTGCACGCGCGCGCCGGAGCGCGCGCACCAGCGCGCCATCGCCAGGCCGGAGTCACCCAGGCCCAGCACCAGCACGTCGAGGTCTTGCAGGTGGTTCATCGCCGGCTCAACGCAGCTTGAGGGAGGCCAGACCCACCAGGCACAGCAGCATGGTGATGATCCAGAAGCGCACCACCACCTGGGTCTCGTTCCAGCCCTTCTTCTCGAAGTGGTGGTGCAACGGCGCCATCAGGAAGATGCGCCGGCCCTCGCCGTACTTCTTCTTGGTGTACTTGAACCAGCTGACCTGGATCATCACCGACAGCACCTCGGCGACGAACACCGCGCCCATGATGCCGAGCACGATCTCCTGGCGCGTGATGACGGCGATGGTGCCGAGGGCGCCGCCGAGTGCCAGCGCGCCCACGTCGCCCATGAACACCTGGGCCGGATGGGCGTTGAACCACAGGAAGGCCAGGCCGGCACCGGCCATCGCGCCGCAGAAGATCAGCAGCTCGCCGGCGCCCGGGATGTGCGGGAAGAACAGGTACTTGCTGTAGACCGCATTGCCGACGATGTAGGCAAAGATGCCCAGCGCCGAGCCCACCAGCACCACCGGCATGATGGCCAGGCCGTCCAGGCCGTCGGTGAAGTTCACCGCATTGCTGGCGCCGACGATGACGAAGTAGGTCACCGCGATGAAGCCGGCCACGCCCAGCGGGTAGTTGACGGTCTTGAAGAACGGCACCATCAGGCCGGCCTTGGGCGGCAGCTCGGTGCTGAATCCCGAGGCGATCCACTGGAAGAACAGCTCCAGCACCCGCTGGTTGGTCGACTCCGACACCGCAAAGGCCAGGTACATGGCCGCGGCCAGGCCGATCAGGCTCTGCCAGATGAACTTCTCGCGCGAGCGCATGCCCTCGGGGTCTTTCTTGACCACCTTGCGCCAGTCGTCGGCCCAGCCCACGGCGCCGAAGCCGAAGGTCACCACCATCACCACCCAGACGAAGCGGTTGGTCCAGTCGAACCACAGGATGGTGGAGACACCGATGCCGATCAGCACCAGCACGCCGCCCATGGTGGGCGTGCCGCGCTTTTGCAGATGGGCCTGCACGCCGTATTCGCGGATGGGCTGGCCGATCTTCAGCTCGGTGAGGCGGCGGATGACCCAGGGACCGAAGGCCAGGCCGATCAGCAGCGCCGTCATCGCCGACATCACGGCGCGGAAGGTCAGGTACTGGAAGATGCGCAGAAAGCCCCAGTCGGGGTTCTGCGCCAGCAGCCATTGCGACAGGCTCAGCAGCATGCGGCACCCCCGGGGCTGTTCTTGTCCGCACGCGCCTGCAGCGCCTTCACCACCTGTTCCATGCGCATGAAGCGCGATCCTTTCACCAGCACCGCGCCGCAGTCGGGCAGGCCTGGGTTCTTGTCGTCCAGCGCAGCCACCACCGACTGCGCATCGTCAAAGCGTCGGGCGCCCGGGCCATAGGCCGCGGCCGCATGGCCACAGGCCGTGCCCACGGCCCAGAAGTGGGCGATGCCGGCGGCGCGTGCCGCGGCACCGACCTCGGCATGGAAGGCCGGGCCCTGGTCGCCGACCTCACCCATGTCGCCCAGCAGCAGCCAGTGCGGGCCGGGCAGCGTGGCCAGCAGCTGGATGGCGGCCTGCACCGAATCGGGGTTGGCGTTGTAGCTGTCGTCGACCAGGGTGACGGTGGCCGCGCCCAGCTTCAGGCGCCGCGCCTGCGAGCGGCCGGCCACCGGGCGGAAGGCCTGCAGGCCGTCGACCACCGCCTGCAGCGGCGCCCCGGCGGCCAGGGCCGCGGCGCTGGCGGCCAGCGCGTTTTTCAGGTTGTGGCGGCCGGCGGCATGCAGGGTGGCGGTGGCCGGGCCGGCCGGCGTGTGCATCGTCAGCCGCCAGGCGCCGCCCCATTCGGCATCGCGCTCGTCGGTGACCCACTGGCCGCCGCCATGCACATCGGCCAGGCCATCCAGCGCAAACGTCAGCTGCGGCCGGCCGGCGGCCAGCGCCTGCCACACCGGTGCCTGGGCATCGTCGGCCGGGAACACCGCCACGCCCTGCGGCGGCAGCGCGGCGATGGCGCTGCCGTTCTCGCGCGCCACGGCTTCCACCGTGGCCATGAACTCCTGGTGCTCGCGCTGGGCGTTGTTGACCAGCACCACCGTGGGCTGGGCGATCTGCGCCAGCAGCGCGATCTCGCCCGGGTGGTTCATGCCCAGCTCCAGCACGCCGGCGCGGTGCACGGGGCGCTGGCGCAGCGCGCTCAGCGGCAGGCCGATGTGGTTGTTGAGGTTGCCGGCGGTGGCCAGCGTGTGCCCGGCTCCGACCCAGGCGCGCAGGATGGACGCCAGCATCTGCGTGACCGTGGTCTTGCCATTGCTGCCGGTCACCGCGATCAGCGGCAGCGGATGGGCCTGGCGCCAGCCACGCGCCAGCTGCTGCAGCGCGACCAGGGTGTCGGCCACCTCCAGGCCGGGCAGACCTGCCGCGTCCAGACCGTGTTGGGCGATGGCCGCCACCGCGCCGGCGGCACGCGCCTGCGGCAGAAAGTCATGGGCATCGAAGCGCTCGCCCTTCAGCGCCACGAACAGGTCGCCGGGCTGCAGCGTGCGGGTGTCGCTGTGCACACGCAGGATGGGCGTGGCGCCGTCGCCGACCAGGCGGCTGCCGGGCAGCAGGGCCTGCGCCTGGGCCAGGGTCATCAGCAGATCGGCGCTCATGCAGCGCCCCGCTGGGCCAGGGCCTGGGCGGCCACGCTGGCATCGAGGAAGGGCCGCTTGACGCCGGCCACCTCCTGGTAGTCCTCATGACCCTTGCCGGCGATCAGCACCACGTCGGCCGGGGCGGCGCGGCCGATGGCATCGGCGATGGCCTGGGCCCGGTCCTCGATCACCGCCACCTCGGCCGAGTCGGCGATGCCGGCCAGGATCTGGCACAGGATGGCGCCGGGCTTCTCGTCGCGCGGGTTGTCGCTGGTCAGCACCAGCTGGTCGGCACGCCGGCGGGCGATGGCGCCCATCAGCGGCCGCTTGCCGGGGTCGCGGTTGCCACCGCAGCCGAACACGCACCACAGCGCGCCGCCACGCGCCGCGGCCAGCGGGCGCAGCGCGGCCAGGGCCTTGTCCAGCGCATCGGGCGTGTGGGCATAGTCGACCACCACCTCGGGCTGGCCGGGCTGGCCCGGCACTCGGTCCATGCGGCCGGGCACCGGGGTCAGCCGCGCAAAGGCCTGGGCCATGCCGTCCAGCGGCAGGCCCAGCGCGCGCAGCGCGCCGGCCACGGCCAGCAGGTTGTGCAGGTTGTAGTCGCCGATCAGGCCGGTGCGCACCTCGGCCCGGCCACCGCCCTGCTCCACCAGCGTGAAGCCCAGGCCGGTGGCGTCATAGGCCACGGCCTCGGCACGCAGGCGGGCGCCGGCGGTCTTCACCGCGCCGGTCCACAGCTGCAGGCCACTGCCGGCCAGCTGGCGCGCCAGCTCGGCACCCCAGCCATCGTCGATGTCCACCGCGGCGGCCTGCAGGCCCGGCCAGGCGAACAGCCGGCGCTTGGCCTGGCCATAGGCCGCCATGTCGCCGTGGTAGTCCAGATGGTCCTGGGTCAGGTTGGTGAACTGGGCCACCACGATGCGCGTGCCGGCCAGGCGCTGCTCGACGATGCCGATCGACGAGGCCTCGATGGCGCAGGCCGTGCAGCCCTGGGCCCGCAGCTCGGCCAGCGTGGCCTGCAGCGTCACCGGGTCGGGCGTGGTCAGGCCGGTGTGGCGGATGGCACCGGGGTCGCCCGCCAGCGGCGGCCGGCCCACGCCCAGCGTGCCGACCACACCGCAGGGCCGGCCCAGCGCCGTCAGCGCCTGGGCCGTCCACCAGGCGGTGCTGCTCTTGCCATTGGTGCCGGTGACGGCGATGACCTGCAGCGCCTGCGAGGGCTCGCCGAACCAGGCCGAGGCCAGCGGGCCGGTGGCGGCCTTCAGCCCGGCCAGCGCGGCGATGCGACCATCGGCCGGCAGGGCCACGGTGTCCAGGCCTTCGGCCTCGACCAGGCAGGCCACCGCGCCGGCCGCCAGGGCCTGGGCCACATAACGCCGGCCGTCGGTGGCATAGCCGGGCCAGGCGATGAAGACATCGCCCGGCCGCACCGCGCGGCTGTCGGTGCGCAGCGTGCCGCTGACGCCGGCCGTGCGCAGCCAGGCCAGCGCGGCGGCGGTGTCGGCGAGGAGGTGCGGGGCGTTCACGGTCGCAGGCTCTCAGAAACTCTCGGGGGCGGCCGGCAGGGCCTTGGCCAGCACCTGGGGCGTGACGTCCAGATCCGGCGCCACATTCATCATGCGCAGCGTCTGCTGCACCACCTGGCTGAACACCGGCGCGGCCACGGCGCCGCCGTAGTACACGCCGTTGCTGGGCTCGTCGAGCATCACGCCGACGACGATGCGCGGATTGGCGATGGGCGCCAGGCCGACGAACCAGCTGCGGTACTTGTTGCTGGCGTAGCCCTTGCCTTCCTGCTTGTGCGCGGTGCCGCTCTTGCCGCCCACCGAGTAGCCGATGGTCTGGGCCAGCGGACCGGTGCCGCCCGGGCCGGCGGCCAGCTGCAGCATCTTGCGCACCTCGCGCGCGGTCTCGGGCGAGAACACGCGCAGGCCCGACACCGGCGCATCCTGCTTGAGCATGGTCACCGGGATGACCTCGCCGTCGCGGGCGAACACCGTGTAGGCGCGGGCAATCTGCAGCAGCGAGGCCGACAGGCCGTAGCCATAGGCCATGGTCGCCTGCTCGATGGGCCGCCAGGTCTTGGCCGGGCGCAGCCGGCCGGTGACGGCGCCGGGAAAGTGGATCTGCGGCTTCTGGCCGTAGCCGACCTTGGAATACACGTCCCACAGCTCGGCCGGCTGCATCTGCATGGCCATGCGCACGGTGCCGATGTTGCTGCTCTTCTGGATCACCTGGGCCACGCTCAGCGTGCCGTAGGGATGGGCATCGCGGATGGCCACGCCGGTGACGACCATGCTGCCGGGGTTGGACACGATGGGCGAGTCGGGCCGCACGCGGCCGCTTTCCAGCGCCTGGGCCACGACAAAGGGCTTCATCGTCGAGCCGGGCTCGAAGATGTCGGTCAGCGCGCGGTTGCGCAGCTGCTCGCCCGACAGCCGGGCGCGGGCGCCGGGGTCGTAGCTGGGCCAGTTGGCCAGCGCCAGGATCTCGCCGGTCTGGGTGTCCAGCACCACCACGCTGCCGGCCTTGGCCTTGTGCTCGGCCACCGCGTCGCGCACGCGCTGGTAGGCGAAGAACTGCACCTTGGCATCGATGGCCAGGCGGATGTCGCGGCCGTCGGCCGGCTCGGCATCCAGGCCCAGGTCCTCGATGACCCGGCCCAGCCGGTCCTTCACCACGCCACGCGCGCCCTTCTTGCCCTGCAGGTCCTGCTGGAAGGCCAGCTCCACGCCTTCCTGGCCCTGGTCGTCGAGGTTGGTGAAGCCCACCACATGGGCGGCGGATTCGCCCTCGGGATAACGGCGCCGGTACTCGCGGTCCTGGTACAGGCCCTTGATGCCCAGGGCCTTGATCTTGTCCCAGGTCTCGGGCTCGATCTGGCGGCGGATCCAGGCGAAGTTCTGGCTGCCGCTGGCCAGGCGCTGGTCCAGCTCCTTCTCGTCGGTGTTCAGCAGCCGCACCAGCTGGCTGCGCTGTGCCGGCGTGGCCTGGAACTCCTTGGGAATGGCCCACAGGCTGGGCACCGGCACGCTGGCGGCCAGCAGCTGGCCGCTGCGGTCGAGGATGCGGCCGCGCGTGGCCGGCACCTCCAGGCGGTGCGCATAGCGCATCTCGCCCTGCTTCAGGTAGAACTCGCTGTTGATCAGCTGGATGTAGGCGGCGCGGCCCAGCAGGCCGGCAAAGCCCAGGCCGACGGCGGCAACGATGAAGCGGCTGCGCCAGTTGGGCGTGCGGCTGGCCAGCAGCGGGCTGGTGGCGTAGTCGACGCCACGCACGCTGGCCTGTTGTCCACGCAGCTTGCTCATCTCGACGCTCCCGGGCCCGCAGCCCCCGCCCCAGCCCGCGCACCGCGCGGCGCGCTGGCCACCACCAGCGGCACGGTGGCCGCGCCTTCGTACATGGTCACGGCCGGCGTCACGGTGCGCATGGCCAGCTTCTCGCGCGCGGTGCGCTCCACGCGCAGCGTGGTCGCCTGGGCCTGGCGCTCGGCCTCCAGCCGCGTGCGCTCGCCGTCCAGGCGCAGCGCCTCCTGGTCGGCGCGGTGGATGTCGCTGACCACGCGGCGCGCGTCATAGGCCACGGTCACCGCCCACAGCGCGCTGGCGATCAGCGCGGCCAGCAGCAGCAGGTTCAGCCGGCCCATCATGTGGCCTCCGTGCGCTGGGCCACGCGCAGCATGGCCGAGCGGGCGCGCGGATTGGCCGCCACCTCGGCCGCCGAGGGCCGGATGCGGCCCAGCGCCACAAGCCGCATGGCCTTGGGCGGCGCCATCGGCGCGCGGCGGTCGATCTCGTCCTTGCTCTCGCGGGCGATGAAGGTCTTGACGATGCGGTCTTCCAGCGAGTGGAAGCTGATCACCGCCAGCCGGCCACCGGGCGCCAGCAGCGGCAGCGCCGCATTCAGCCCTTGCTCAAGCTCCTCGAGCTCACGGTTGACGAAAATCCGAAGAGCTTGAAACGTGCGCGTTGCAGGGTCCTGGCCCGGCTCGCGGGTCTTGACCGCACGAGCCACGAGCTGGGAAAGCTCGGCGGTGGTTCGAACAGCGCCCCCGCCCTCCCGGCGAGCAACAAGCGCCTTTGCAATCTGAACAGCAAACCGTTCTTCGCCGTAGTCACGAATCACCTCTGCGATGCGGCGCTCGGGAGCGCTGGCCAGGAAGTCCGCGGCGGTCTCGCCGCGGGTGGTGTCCATGCGCATGTCCAGCGCCGCATCGAAGCGGAAGCTGAAGCCACGCGCCGGATCGTCGATCTGCGGCGAGCTGACGCCCAGGTCCAGCAGCAGGCCATCGATGCGGGCGATGCCGCGCTCGGCCAGCGCCTGGGCCAGGGTGGCGAAGCCGTCGTGCACGATGGCGAAGCGGCTGTCCTCGGCCGCCAGGGCCTGGCCCACGGCCACGGCCTCGGGGTCCTTGTCGAAGGCGATCAGCCGGCCGGCCGGCGACAGCCGCGCCAGCAGCGCGCGGCTGTGGCCGCCGCGGCCGAAGGTGCCGTCCACATACAGGCCGTCGCTGCGAGTGAACACGGCGTCGACGGTTTCCTGCAGCAGCACCGTGGTGTGCTGCAGCGGACCCGCCGCGGTCGACGGGACGGGGGCGACGCTCACAGCACGAAGTCCTGGATCGCGGTCGGCATCGGGCCGGCCAGGGTCTCCGCCTCGCGCGCCGCATGGCGCACGGGGTCCCACAACTCGAGACGGGCGCCGTTGCCGAGCAGCAGCACCTCCTTGTCCAGGCCGGCGGCGGCGCGCAGCTCGGGCGAGACCAGCACGCGCGCGGCCGAGTCGATCTCCACATCGACCGCCGAGCCCATGAACAGCCGGCGCCAGCCATCGGCGCTCATCGGCATGGCCAGCAGCTTGTCGCGGAAGGCCAGCCAGGCCGGCCGCGGAAACACCATCAGGCAGCCGACCGGGTGGCGGCAGATCGTCAGCTGGTTGCCGCACAAGGCGTTCAGCGTTTCGCGATGGCGCGCCGGGACGGTGACCCGCCCTTTTGCGTCCAGCGACAACGCCGACGTTCCTTGAAACACCAGATCAGACACTTTGCCCCACCAAAACCCACTGATCGACACTTTACCGCATAAACCTTGTCGAAAGCAGCCTCCGGGACACAAAAAAATCAGTCAAATCAAGGAGTTACAGGCCTTTCCGGAAGTGGATCCAGGGTCCAAAAAATCAGCCCAAAACAGGGACTTGCAAACGCTTGTGAAAGCTGCTTCTGAGCAGTTGCGGGACAAACCCGCCGGCGCTCCGGCCCCACCGGCCCGGACGTCTGCCATGCACCGCCGCTCCGCGGTGAGCCGCTGGTCGGGTTCTGGTCAATAATAAGAACGATTCTTATTCGCTCGCGTGCAGCGATCCGTCAAACACATCTGGCCTCGACCGTGCTGGAGCGCTACCACCGCGAACTGCTGAACTTCCTGAGCCGCCAGGTGAACGACCGCGACACGGCGGCCGACCTGGCCCAGGAGAGCTTTGTGCGCGTGCTGTCGGCCCAATCCTCCGGCCGGGCGGTGCTGGACCTGCGCGCCCTGCTCTACCGCACGGCGCGCAACCTGGTGATCGACCTGCACCGCCGCGCCGTGCACCGGCAGCACCTGGACCTGCATGCACTGGACGAGCACGAGCAGCCGCTGGCGCCGCGGCATCTGCAGCCCGACGAGGTGCTGGCCTACGAGCAGCAGGCGCGCGCCCTGGTGCAGACCATCGCCACGCTGCCGCCGCGCTGCCGCGAGGCCTTTGTGCTCAACCGCTTCGAGGAGCTGTCGCACCAGCAGGTGGCCGAGCGCATGGGCATCAGCAAGAACATGGTGGCCCAGCATGTGGCGCGCGCCATCCTGAGCTGCCAGGCCTGCCTGGACCGGCTGGCCGCGCCGGTGGCACCGCCCGGCTGATGCCGGGTGCCCGGCCTCCACTTCCCGGCCGGCCGTGCGTCTTCCTCCACAAGAACAGGCCCGCCATGACCCAACCCAGCCCCGCCGCCGACGATCCGGACCAGCGTGAACTGGCCGACTTCCTGGCCGGCCAGCCTGCGCTGGATGCCGAGGCCGCGCTGTGGGCGGCACGCCGGCAGGACGGCCTGGATGCCGACGAACAGGCCGAGCTGGAAGCCTGGCTGGCCGGCGATGCGGCACGCGGCGCCCGCCTGCGCCAGCTCGAAGCGGCCTGGGGGCGGCTGGACGACCTGCCAGCGGACGGCCTGGCCAGGCTGAAGACCGCCGCGCCGGCCGACCGGGGCCAGGGCCGCGCACGCCGGGGCCTGGCGCTGCAGCTGGCCCTGGCCGGCCTGGCCGCGGTGCTGGTGGGCGGCGGCTGGCTGGGCTGGAACCAGCGGCAGCAGCAGCCGACGTTCAGCCAGAGCCTGGCCACGGCGCGCGGCCAGCAGCTGTCGGCCGAGCTGCCGGAGCACAGCCGGCTGCGGCTGGACACCGCCACCCAGTTGGACGTGGCCTTGTACCGCCACCAGCGCGAGCTGCGCCTGACCCGGGGCCGGGCGATGTTCGAGGTGCAGCCGGACCCGTCGCGCCCCTTCCATGTGCTGGCCGGGCCGCTGCGCATCAGCGTGCTGGGCACACGCTTCTCGGTCGGCCATGCGCCGGACGGCGCCGGCCAGGTCCAGGTGGTCGTGGAAGAAGGCCGGGTGCGTGTGGCCCCGGCCGACACCGCGGCCGAGGCGGTGGAGCTGAGCGCCGGCCAGGCCGTGCAGGCCGACGCCCAGGGCCGGCTGTCCGCCGTGACCACGGTGCCGCTGGGGGCGGCCCTGGCCTGGCGCAGCGGCCGCGTGGTGCTGAGCGACCTGCCGCTGGGCGAGGCGGTGCGCGAGTTCGAGCGCTATGTGGACACCGGCCTGCTGATCCGCGATCCGGCCGTGGCCGCGCTGCGGTTGAACGGCAGCTTCGACCTGCGCCAGACCGAGGCCTTCAAGCGCGCCCTGCCGCAGGTGCTGCCGGTGCGTCTGCAGGCCCGACCCGACGGCCGGACCGAGGTGCTGCCGGCGAACGGCAGCTGATCGCCTGGCCCCACCTCAACTGTCCTGGAACACGTGCGTCTTCGTTGGTAGTGATTCGCATTCATTACCCTGAGGAGCCCTTTTTCATGTTCCCGCACCGTCCGCCCCGCCTCCACCTCGCGCCGCTGGCGCTGGCTGCCGCCGTGATCCTCGGCGCCCAGATCCCGGCCACCGCGCTGGCCCAGCCCGGCCACAGCATCCGGCTGGCGGCGCAGCCGCTGGGCGATGCGCTCAACGAGCTGGCGCGCCAGGCCGGCCTGCAGCTGCTGGTGCGCCGCGAGCTGGTGGCCGGCAAGCAGGCGCCGGCGCTGTCGGGACAGCTGACGGCGCGCCAGGCCCTGGACCGCCTGCTGGCCGGCAGCGGCCTGGAAGCCGTGATCGACGGTGCGTCGGTGATCGTCCAGGCGGCGTCGGCGCCGCCCAACCTGGCCACCCTGCCCACGGTGCGCGCCAGCGCGCCGGCCTGGTCGGGCGTGAGCCAGAACCTGGCGCTGACGCTGACCGGCGGCGCGCTGGGCGGGCTGTCGCAGCGCGAGACGCCGTTCTCCAGCGCCGTGATCTCCAGCGAGCAGATCCAGGAACAGGCCGTGCAGAAGCTGGGCGACCTGTTCGTGCAGGACGCCTCGGTGTCGGACAACAGCGGCGCCTACACCGCCTGGAGCACCTACCTGACGGTGCGCGGCATGGACCTGGACTGGCAGAACTCCTACCGCATCGACGGCAAGCCCTACCTGGGCTACACGGTCAACCTGCCCTATGAGCACATGGAACAGGTGGAGCTGCTGAAGGGCGCCACCGGCTTCATGTACGGCTTTGGCGCGCCCGGCGGCATGCTCAACTACGTGACCAAGAAGCCGCCGCGCACGCCGCTGCGCAACCTCAGCCTGTCCCTGGTCGGCAGCGGCATCGTGCGCGTCAACGGCGACCTGGGCGGGCGCCTCGGCGCCGATGGCGCCCTGGGCTACCGGCTCGATGCCACGCACGAGCGGGGCCGCACCGCCAACGAGGGCTCCCTCGAGCGCAGCTCGATGCTGCTGGCGCTGGATGCCCGGCTGAGCGACCGCCTGAGCTGGGACTTCCAGGCCATCTACCAGGACCGGCTGTCCGAGGACACCGAGCCCGGCATCGCCACCCGCGCAATGGGCAATGTGCTGCCCGCCGCGGTGCTCAACGACGAGAAGCTGGTGGGGCCGGGCAACTACGTGGACAACCGCTTCGGCTTCGTCACCACCGGGCTGAAGTACCGGCTCAGCGAAGACTGGCAGGCCAGCACCAGCCTGAGCAGCAGCCATTCCAAGACGCGGCGCAACGAGTCCATCCTCTACCTGCAGAACGCGGCCGGCGACTACATCGATGCGCGCGCCGACTACGGCGAGCGCTACAAGTACCAGCACTGGGACGCCATGCTGCAGGGCCGTGTGCGCGCGGCCGGCATCAGCCACCACCTGGTCGCCGGCCTGTCGTGGCAGCAGCAGAGCAACGACGACTCGCGCAATGCGGTGTGGATCTCCAACCACGGCAGCGGCCGCCTGGGCCAGCAGAACACCAACCGCTACGACAGCATCGGCCCCTTCGACAGCCTGGGGCTGTACCGCCTGACCGAGGTCACGCACAAGTCGGCCTTTGCCAGCGACCGCATCGAGCTGGATGCACGCTGGTCGGCCATTGCCGGCCTGCGCTGGATGCACTACCAGAAGCCGAACTGGAACAGCGCCGGCGCCCTGAGCTCCGACTACCGCAAGAGCGGCATCGTCACGCCGACGCTGGCGCTGATGTACAAGCCCGCCGCCGACACCCAGGCCTATGCCAGCTATGTGGAGTCGCTGCAGCAGGGGGCCACGGTGCCCAGCGACCCGATCTACAGCAATGCCCGGGCCATGCTCGACCCGCTGGTGAGCAAGCAGTGGGAGCTGGGCCTCAAGCGCGACGGCCGCCGCTGGTCGGCCACCGCGGCCCTGTTCCGCGTCACCCGGCCCAGCGAGTTCGATCGCAGCTGCGGCAGCAACTGCTTGACCAAGGTGCAAAGCGGCGAGTCGGTGTTCCAGGGCCTGGAGCTGGGCGCGACGGTCGAGCCCGACAAGGCCTGGCGCCTGGGCGCGAGCCTGATGCTGCTCGATGCCGAGTACGGCGCGGGCGATGCCGCCATCACCGGCCGCCGCGTGGTGGGCGCGCCCGACCGGGTGGCCACCGCGCAGCTGGCCTATCGCGTGCCGCAGCTCAGCGGGCTGCAGCTGCGCCTGGATGTCAAGCACACGGGCAGGACCCCCCTGCGCGCCGACAACAGCGTGGACGTGGACGGCTACACCCTGGCCATGCTGGGCGCCACCTACGACACCCAGCTGTCGGGCCAGGAGCTGACGCTCAGGGCCACCCTGCACAACCTGTTCAACCACCGCTACTGGATGTACCAGTACAGCAACTACATCAAGGCCGGCGATCCGCGCAGCCTGCACCTCGGCGCCACGCTGCGCTTCTGAAGACCCGGACCATGGCCACCACACCCCTGACCTCCCGATCCTCCCGGCCCGCACGGGCGGCGGCCCGCCTGGCCGGCGTGCTGCTCGCCAGCTTCGGCTTCGTCTGGGGCCTGGTGGCCCTGGGCGTGGCCGGGCTCACCGCGCTGGGCGTGGACTATCACGAGGCCGAGGTGGCCATGATGCTGCTGGCCGTTGCGGTCTTGCTGCCGCTGTTTCTGTGCGGCTTTGCCTCGCCCCGCCAGGGGCGGGTGATGGCACTGCTGACCGGCGGCGCGGCGCTGATGGCCGCCGCCGCCTGGCTGCTGCAACGCGCCCTGCTGGCCTGAACCGACTGGGAGGCTTCTCGATGTTCGCCAACTTCCGCCAGGCCATGGCCTGGCTGCACACCTGGATGGGCCTGGTGCTGGGCTATGTGCTGATGGCCTGCTTCTTCTTCGGCTCGCTGTCGGTATTCGACCGCGAGATCGACCGCTGGGCGATTCCGCAGACGCGCTTCGAGCCGCAGCCCATGCCCAGCTTCGACCAGATGCTGCTGCCCATGCTGCAGCGGCTGGAGCCCGACCCGGTGGAATACGCGGCCAACATGCCCACGCTGCACGACGCGGCCAAGGGCCCGATGACGCCGCGCCCGCAACTGCCGGCCGAGGAGTACTGGGCCTACACCACCCACCGCGACCCGGTGCTGCGCATGGGCGCCAGCTTCGGCGTGCCGCTGGCCAAGGACCCCAGCGCACACAACCACATCCATGGCGAGCTGACCCTGGACCCGCGCTCGGGCGCCCGCGTGCCCAACGACGCCCTGAAGATCGGCAGCGACTGGTTCTACCCGATGCACTACAGCCTGAACTGGGCCTGGAAGGACATCGGCTTGTGGATCGTCGGCCTGGCCGGCTTCACCATGCTGGTGGCCCTGGTCACCGGGGTGGTGATGCACCGCCGCATCTTCCGCGAGTTCTTCACCTTCCGGCCGAACAAGCACCTGCAGCGCAGTGCGCTCGACCTGCACAACCTCAGCGGCGTGGTGGCCCTGCCCTTCCACTTCTTCTTTGCCTTCACAGGGCTGCTGATCTTTGCCAGCTTCTACTACTTCCCGGTCAGCCACACGCTGCTGAAGCCGCTGCACGACCGCCACGAGGCCATCGAAGCCCAGGCCACCGGCCTGCCGCACCGGCCGCTGGGGGTGGCCGCGCCGCTGGCCTCGGTCGACGCGATGGTGGCCGAGGCCAAGCGCCGCTGGGCCGCGCGCGACATGGCCGGCGAGGTCGGCTTTCTGCAGGTGCACCATGTGGGCGATGCCAACGGCCATGTGTCGATCTTCCGCGCCGGCAGCGACCGCGTGGCCCTGGTCGGCGAAGGCATCCACTTCAAGGCCAGCACCGGCGAGGTGCTGCGCGAGGACCCGCCGCGCAGCGTGGTCTCCGAAGTCAACGAGTTCCTGACCGGCCTGCACCTGCAGCACTTCGAGCACTGGCTGCTGCGCTGGCTGTATGTGCTGGGCGGGCTGCTGGGCTGCGTGTGCATCGCCACCGGCTTCGTGTTCTTCGTGGAGAAGCGCAAGGCCCAGCATGTCCGCGACCACAGCCAGGGCAGCCGCGTGGTGGACGCGCTGGCGGTGACCGCGGTCAGCGGCATGGTCATCGCCACCGTCGGCATGCTGCTGCTCAACCGGCTGCTGCCCGCCGACCTGGCCGGCAAGGGCCAGTGGGAGAAGCTGGCCTTCTGGGGCGCCTGGCTGCTGGCGCTGCTGCATGCCTGGCTGCGCAGCAGTCCGGTGGCGCAGGCGCGCCTCAACCCGGCCTGGCGCGAGCAGTGCTGGGCCATTGCCGCGCTGGCGGTGGCGGCGGTGCTGCTGAATGCCCTGAGCACCGGCGACCACCTGCTGAAGACAGTCTTCACCCAGCCCTACTGGCCGGTGGCGGGCGTGGACCTGGCCCTGCTGGCCAGCGCCGGCCTGGCCGGCTGGGCAGCGGGCCGGCTGGCGCTGCGCGAGCGGGCACCCGCCAAAGCGCTGGCAGCGCCCGAGGCCGGCGGTGCTGGCGAGACCAGCGGAGCGGCCCATGTCTGAGCCACTGTGGCTGCTGACCGCCGCCGCCCTGGGCCTGGCCGGCATGGCCTGGCTGGCGCTGGCCATGGACGTGCACTGGGGCCAGGTGATGCACCGGCCCGCCGATGCGGCCCCGGGCCCACGCCGCAGGCTGCGCGGGCTGGGCGCGGCCGCCCTGGGCCTGTCCATGCTGGCCTGCCTGAGGGCCGACCGGCCCTCGATGGCCGTGCTGGTGTGGGTGATGCTGCTGGTGGGCAGTGCCGTGCTGGTGGCGGCGCTGCTGGCCTACCGGCCCCGGCTGCTGGCGCTGTTCGCGCTGCCGGCCGGCGCCTGGGCCGCGCACGGCGGCACAGACCCGCCATCCGCCGGCCCCCGGCCGCCGGGCTGAACCGCGCCGGCCGGCCCTGCGCCGTGCCTCAGCCGGCCAGCGCCGCCGCCAGCGGCGCGCGCTCGCGCCAGGCCCACTTGGGCCCCAGGCGCAGCGCCTCCAGCGCATTGGCGCTGGCATCGGCGAAGTACAGCGATTCGTCCAGGCCCAGGCGCTCGAACAGCCGGCGCTGGCGCAGCGAGCGCGTGCGCAGATCGCCTTCGCCGGCGGCGCCGCGGGTCTGCGCATACAGCTGCACCGCCTGCTGCAGGGCCTGGGCCGCGGCCGCGTCCACCGCCGGAATGGCCCGCGGCGCCGACAGCCGCACCTGCTGGATGAAGGGGTTGCGGCCGACCACCAGGCCCCAGTCGCGCTGGCCGTCGACCGGATCGACGCACAGGCCTTCGAGCTTGGTCAGGCCGAAGGCGCGGGCCAGGGCCAGGCGCGCGGCCAGCCAGGGGTCGCTCTGGCGCACCTGGGCAATGCCCCAGTCGGCCTCGGCCTGGCTGCCGGCCACCGGCAGCACCAGCGAGCGCAGCAGGCCCGGCGCATGGCCGTCGCCCTGGGCCGCGGCCTGGTACAGCCAGGCAATGGCCTGCTCGCTGTCGGCCAGGGCCCCGGCCTCGCGCAGCAGCAGGGCGCCGAGCTTGCGCTGGGCCTCGGCCTGGCCACGCGCGGCGGCCTTTTCCAGGAAGAAGCGCGCCATCTGCGGATTGGCCACCGACAGCCGGTGGTCCGAATGCAGGCGGTACAGGTGCAGCCAGGCCTCGTCGCAGCCGGCATCGGCGGCGCGCAGCAGAAAGGCCGCGCCCTTGCGCATGTTCTGCTGGTCATTGAACACGCTGTCCGGCAGGGCCGGCAGCGGCAGGCCGCACAGGCCTCGGCCCAGCGCATAGGCGGCGTCGCGGTCGCCCAGCGCGCTGGTCTCCAGCGCCTCGCGCAGCGCGGCGTCGTCCAGGCCGTCGAGCTGCAGGCCTTGCGACTCGGCCAGCTGCACCGCGGCAGCGATGTCGCGCGCCAGCGCCGCATCGGCGGCGGGCACGAAGGCCAGGGCCGCGTCCAGCGCATCGCGCAGCGCCGTCAGGTCGGCACGCCCGCGGGCGCGGGCGACGGCCAGCCGCGACAGCGCCTCGCCGTCCAGCTCGCCGGCCTGGTGCAGGGCCTGCAGCAGTGCGCGCAGGCGCTGCGGCGCCGGCGTGATGTCCAGCACCTGCAGCGCGCGGGCCGCGGCGCTGGCGGCGGCCGCGGTGGCGGGATGGGGCGCGGCCACCAGCTGGGCCAGATGCTCGCGCGCCTGCGGCTGGCGCTCGCGCTGCGTGCTCAACCAGGCGGCGGCGCGCAGCTGGGCGATGGCGCTGCCGGTCTGGGCCGCCAGCTGCAGCGATTCGTCCAGGCCCTGTTGCAGCAGCTCGTGCAGCGGCAGGCATTCGGCCAGCACGCGGGCCGCGGCCGGCGCATCGCTCAGGGCCGCCTGGCGCAGGTGCTCGATGCCCGAGGCCACATGGCGGCTAAAGCCGTCCACGCCCAGCAGGTAGCGCCGGCCGACCTCGCAGCGTGCACGCACGTCGCCCTGGCGGGCCTGGGCCAGCAATTGGATGTCCTGTCGTCGCATCGTCGGTGTCCTGTCGTGGCGGGGCCGCGACGGCCGGCGGCAACAACCGCCAGGTCCATGGGCACGACCCCGGTGAAAAACTGACACCGCGATGATGGAAAACCGGGCCTGTCGGCAGGCCCACCGGCAGATGACGAAGCCGTCATCTGCCGGTCAGGCAGCGGTTATGCACGGGCGCTGCGCCGGGCCTGGCCCGGCCCATGAAAAAGGGCCGCCACCCGGTGCGGGTGCGGCCCTGGCACGGCGGCCCGCCCGCCTTGTGGGCGGACGCGCTGCGGTGTGACGATCAGAACGAGTGGCGCACGCCCACTTCGTAGCCGGTCGACTTCTTGCCAGCCACGGCGGCCGGCGGGGTGGACACGGCGATGGCCGAGCTGCCCTTGTTGTCGACACGGGCGTAGGTGCCGTACAGCGCGGTGCGCTTGGACAGCAGGTACACGCCACCGACGGCGAACTGGTTGGCATCGTTGGCTTCGATGCTGGTGCCGGCGGCATTGCGGCCCGACAGGTCGGCCTTGGTGTAGGCGACGCGCACCGAGGCCAGCGAGGTGACCGGCACGCTGGCGCCCAGGCTGTACACGGTGGACTTCTGGGCCGCGTACTTGGTCTGGGTGTAGTAGCCGCTCAGCTTGGCGAAGCCGAAGTCATACGAAGCGCCCAGGTCGTACAGCTTGTGGTCGTCCTGGCCGGCGACCAGCGGCGTGACCTTGGTGTTGCCGAAGGCCACCGACACGTTCAGCGGGCCGGCGCCGTAGCCCAGGCGGCCGCCGGCGTACTTCTTGCCGCCATTGCCTTCGCCCGCGGCGACCGAGAACTGGCCGTAGAAGCCACCCAGGCCCGAGGGCAGGAAGTAGCTGACCTCGTTGTCCGAGCGGGTGCGGGTGTCGACATCGGTGCCCAGCGTCGGCGTGAACTTGCCAGCGGCGGCGACGCCGTTGTCACCGAACACGTCGAAGTCGGCATAGCCGGTGTAGCTGGGGGTGAAGTCGCGGCCGATGCGCACCTCACCGAAGCCACCCAGCAGCGACACGGTGCTGCGGCGGCCCCAGAAGCGCGAACCGTCGGTCTGCGCGCCGGTGTCGGCGTTGAAGCCGTGCTCCAGCCAGAAGCTGGCCTTCAGGCCGCCACCCAGGTCCTCGACGCCACGCACGCCCAGGCGGCTGGAGTTGATGCCGCCGCTGCTGACCGACTTCAGCGAGGCGTCGCCGTTCTTCACGCTGCGCAGCGAGGCGTCGAAAACACCGAACAGGGTGACGCTGGACTGGGCGCTGGCCGCGGCGGCGGCGGTGGCCAGCAGAGCGAAAGCAGCAAGTTTCTTCATGATCTTCCTTAGCAGGGTTGCACACAGGCCCGCGGCCTCGACCGGGCCAACCGGCCCGGCTGGGCAGCGGTGAAATGGCGGGACGGAGCACAGCTTAGGAAGACCGCCGGTCCACGGCATGCGCCATGACCGAAGGCCGGCACCGGTGCGAGCACCGGGGGGTGGAAACAGCGCACAGGCCGTTGGCTAAATGGCTCAGGCGGTGCCGGACGGCATCGCGGCCGCGGCCGACACCGAGGCCGGCGTGCGCGGCGGAAAGTGCAGCGTGAACACCGTGGGCTGGCCCGGCGCGCTGGACAGCTGCACGCTGCCGCCATGCAGCTCCATCACCGACTTGACGATGGCCAGGCCCAGGCCGGCGCCACTGGCCGAGTCGCAGCGCGCCGCGTCCACACGGAACATGCGCTCGAACACGCGCGACTGCAGCTCGGCCGGGATGGGCTCGCCGTCGTTGGCCACGGCCACGCGGCCCGAGCCGCCGGTGCCGGCGGCGATCAGCACGCGCAGCGTCGAGCCCTGGCGCGCATGGCGCAGCGCGTTGTGCATCAGATTGCCCAGCGCACGTATCAGCATCATGCGGTCCACGCACAGCGCGGCGGCGCTGGCCGGCGCCACCTCGATGGCCAGGCCCAGGCCGCGGTCCTCGGCCAGCGGCTCGAAATAATCGGCCAGGCGTGCGGCCAGGTCCTGCACCTCCACCCATTCGCACTGCAGCACGGCCTGGCGCTCGTCGGCGCGGGCCAGGAACAGCAGGCTCTCGGTCAGGCGCATCAGGCGCTCGCAGTCCTCCACCGCCGATTCGATGACCGCGCGGTACTCCTCGGCGCTGCGCGGCCGCGACAGCGCCACCTGGGCCCCGCCCAGCAGGTTGTGCAGCGGCGTGCGCAGATCGTGCGCCAGGTCCGACGAGAACTGCTGCAGCCGCGTGAACGCCGCCTGCAGCCGGTCCAGCATGTGGTTCAGCGCCTCGCCGGCGGCGCGCAGCTCGGTGGGCAGGCGGCGGATCTCCAGCCGCTCGCTGAGGTCGCGCGCGCCGATGCGCGAGGCCGTGTCACCCAGCTGGCGCGCGGCATCGACGATGCGCCGCGCCAGCCACCAGCCGGCCAGCGCCGCCACCAGGGCGCTCAGCGCCAGCAGGCCGGCAACGATCTGCACGCCGTCGATGACCAGCTCGCGGGCGATGCCGGTGTCCAGCACCAGCACGGCCCAGCCCAGCGGGCGTGGCGCATCGTCGCCATGCCGGCGCTCCCAGACCCGGCCCATGGTCACCAGGTAGCGCGCGCCATCGGGCGCCTTGGTCTCCACCGCCAGCCGGCCCCAGCGCTCGCGCAGCGCCCGCACGGCATCGGTGGTCAGCCGCGTGGGCAGCACCTGGTCGGGCACGGTGGGCCCGGGCAGCCAGGCCGGCGGCAGCGGAAAGTCGGGCGTGGCGGCCAGGGTCACGCGCTGCTCGTCGACCACCGCCACATGCAGGCCGCCGATCTGCGCGCCGATGCGGTCGACCAGGGCCCGCGCCACCAGCGGCGCATCGCCGTAGGAGCCCGACAGCTCGGACTGGATCAGCGAAAGATTGCCCAGCATCAGCGCATCGCCGATGTCCGACAGGTCCTGCTTGAACAGCCGCATCAGCAGCAGGCTGGAGCCGCCCACCAGCAGCATGGCGATGACCATCACGGCCAGGCCGATCTGCGCCGTCATCGAGCCGCGCAGCATGCCGCGGCAGCGTGCCGGCGTGCGGCACAGGCGGCGCCACCAGCTCACTCGCGGGCCTCGAACACATAGCCCACGCCGCGCAGCGTGTGGATCAGCCGCGGCTCGAAGCCCTCGTCGATCTTCATGCGCAGCCGGCGCACCGCGACATCGACGACATTGGTGTCGCTGTCGAAGTTCATGTCCCACACATGCTCGGCGATCAGCGTGCGCGACAACGCCACGCCGGGCTGGCGCACGAAGTAGTCGAGCAGCGCAAATTCCTTGGCCGTGAGCTCGATGCGCTGGCCGGCGCGGGCCACGCGGCGGCGCAGCAGGTCGACCTCGAGGTCGGCCACGCGCAGCACGCCCTCGGTCTTGGCCGCGCCGCGGCGCAGCAGGGTGTGGATGCGCGCCAGCAGCTCGGAGAAGGCGAAGGGCTTGATCAGGTAGTCGTCGGCGCCCAGCTGCAGGCCGCGCACGCGGTCGGGCACGGTGTCGCGGGCGCTGACCACGAACACCGGCGTGTCGCGCTGGCTGCGCAGCCGGCGCAGCAGCTCCAGACCGTCCAGGCCGGGCAGCATCACGTCCAGGATCACCAGGTCGTAGCTGCCGTTCAGCGCCAGGTGCAGGCCGTCCAGGCCGTTGTCGGCGGCATCGACGATGAAGCCATGCTCGCCCAGACCCTTGCGGATGTAGGCGGCGGTCTTGGCTTCGTCCTCGACGATCAGGATGCGCATGGCGGGGCGGGATGATAGTCCCGCGCCCCGAGTGGCCTGATCAGTTGCTCTGTTTGATCAGCCGGCCCGAGGCCTGCTGCACCGGCCGCGCGTTCATCGGATAGAGCTTGCTGAACACCGCGATCTGCTCGTTGGAGATGGGCACCGGCTGTTGCATCACCAGCCACAGCACGCCCTCGCTGCAGGGCGGCGTGGTCAGCGAACCCATGTAGGTGTAGTAACGGCGGTCGGCCGGCAGCAGGCTGTTCAGGTCCAGCGCCACCTGGGCGCCCTGCTCCAGGCCTTTTTCCAGCGGCAGGTTGTTCCACACCGTCTGCACGATGGGGTGGGCGCTGCCGCGGTCCAGCAGCACCGCCACCACCGCCAGCTTGCCCTCGGGATCGCGGTGCACCAGGTGCGCCACCATGTCGAACTGGCGGCCGTTGATGCGCTCCTCCGACGGGCGGTGGAAGTGGAACTGCACCAGGTCGAAACGCCGGCCGCTGACCTCGATGGCATTGCCGCCCTGCAGGTTGACCTGCACCGTATGGCCGTTGTCGATGACGGCAAAGCCGGTGCTGCGGTAGTCGAACTGGATCGGCTCCAGGTCGACCTTGATGCCGTCGCGGATGTCGATCGGGCTCTGCCGGCTGCCCTTGGCGCACAGGCCGAACTCGGGCTTCATCGCGCCCCATTGCTCGGGGCCGTAGTCGCCCTTGTAGGCCCAGTGCGCCGCATGGCCGCCCTTGTCGCCCTTGTCGGCGGCCTTGGCCGCGCGCAGCTTCTTCACCGTGGCCGCGGCCTCGCCGTGCTCGGCGGCCTTGGCCGCCGCGCCACCGCCATGGGCGGCCTCGCCGGTCTTGGACACCACGCGCACCACGTAGGGGCTGGGCGCCTCGGGCGCCTTGGTCGCGCCCAGCTTGGCGGCCAGCTTCTCGCGCAGCTGGTCCATCGGATCGGCCTTGGCGTCGGCCTTGTGCTCGCCCTTGGCGGCGGGCTTGGGCTCGGCCTTGGGTTCGGCCCTGTGCTCGGATCTGGCCGCCTTGGCCGCGGGCTTGGCCGCTGCCGCATGCCCGTCGCCATGGGCATCGGAGGCCATCGCCGCCGGCGCCAGCAGGGCCAGCACGGCCAGGGCCACCCACCGGGGCAGCAGGCCTGGGGGAATGCGGAAGGAGGAACTGGGCGTCATGGCGGGCCTTGTGGCACAGGGTTCGCGCGGACATCGCGCAGCAAACGCTGTCCCCTGGCACCGGCCAGGGGGACTGTTCCCTGGCTATCGGCCGCCAGCCCCTCAGGCTTGAGCCCGCGCCGCGTGCAGCCTGTCGCGCTGTCGCAGCAGCACCCAGGCCAGCAGGCCCACCGACATCAGGCCCAGCGAGGCCAGCGCCAGGCCCAGCGCCGAATGCATGACCAGCGGCGCCACCAGGCCGGCCACCAGGCCGTTGGCGATGCTGCCCACGCAGGCCTGCAGCGACGAGGCCATGCCGCGCCGCTCGGGCGCCAGGTCCAGCACCATCAGCGTGACCACCGGCACCATCAGCGACCAGCCGAACGAATACACCGCCACCGGCCACAGCGCCCAGGCCGGGTGCGGCGGCAGCAGCGCATTGGCGACCACGTTGACCAGCGAGGTGCCGAGCATGATGGCAAAGCCCCAGCGGATCTGCTGCTTGGGCTGCACCTTGCCGGCCAGCCGGCCGCTGAGCGCAGCGCCGCCCATGATGCCGCCGATGGACAGGCAGAAGAACCAGAAGAACTGCGTCGGGCCCAGGCCCAGCAGCGTGCCCAGCCACTCGGGCGCCGACAGCACGTACAGGAACATGCCGTTGAACGGCACGCCGCTGGCAAACACCAGCAGCATGAAGCGCGGATTGCGCAGCAGCTCGCGGTAGGCACGCAGCAGCGGCCCGACCGCAAACGGCTGGCGCTGGCTGGGATGCAGCGACTCGGGCAGCATGGTCACGTTCAGCACGATCAGCAGCGCGCCGATGGCGGCCAGGGCCCAGAAGATCGCATGCCAGTCGGCATGCACGAACAGCCAGCCGCCGATCACCGGGGCGATGGCCGGCGCCACGCCGAAGAAGATGGTCACCTGCGACATCACCCGCTGCGCCTCGGCCGGCGGGCACATGTCGCGGATGATGGCCCGCGACACCACCACGCCGGCGCCGGCCGACATGCCCTGCAGCGTGCGCCAGGCCACCAGCGCGGCAATCGACTGGCTCATCGCGCAGCCCACCGAGGCCAGCGTGAACACCACCAGCCCACCCAGCACCACCGGACGGCGGCCCAGGCTGTCGGACAACGCGCCGTGGAACAGGTTCATCACCGCAAAGCCGAACAGATAGCCCGACAGCGTCTGCTGCATCTGCGCCGGCGTGGCGCTCAGCGACGCGGCGATGCCCGAGAACGCCGGCAGATAGGTGTCGATGGAAAACGGGCCCAGCGTGCCCAGACAGGCCAGCAGCGCGGCCAGCGCCCAGCGCGGGTGGCGCCACAGGTGGGAGGCTTCAGGATTCATTGTCACGTCCAGTGTAGTGAGCACTGAACCGATTGCGCCGGCGCGGCCACCATGGGCCACGCCGGTCGGGGGGAATAAGTGTGAAGCGCGCCGATAGGCCGGATTCTGTGCACCAGGCCGGTCTTGCGACCGGCCCGGCGTGACCGCCATTCCTCTGGGCCGGGGGTCGCCCACCCGGCTCAATGCCACCTACCCGCCGGCTCCGCGGGCCACATCAACGCCGGCCTATTTGGTGTTGCTGCGCGCAGAGATTGCCCGTTTCACCCGAACTGAATCGGCTCGTCTCTGTTGCTCTGATCCTCACCTCGCGGTGGAGAGCCGTTAGCTCCTGCGCTGCCCTGTGCAGTCCGGACCTTCCTCCAGGGCCACCTTTCGGTGCTTGCCCCAGCGGCGGTCTGGCGTGCTTCACCGTGCCATTATCGGGGCTGTCACGCACCCCGCGTTTTCCGGAGACCGTCCCATGAAAGCCGACAACATCCTGCAGACCATCGGCCGCACGCCGCACATCCGCATCAACCGCCTGTTTGCCACGGCCGCGCCCGGCGCCCAGGTCTGGATCAAGAGCGAGCGCAGCAACCCCGGCGGCTCGATCAAGGACCGCATCGCGCTGGCCATGGTCGAGGATGCCGAGGCCCGCGGCCTGCTGCGTCCGGGCGGCACCATCGTCGAGCCGACCAGCGGCAACACCGGCATCGGCCTGGCCATGGTGGCCGCGGTCAAGGGCTACCGCCTGGTGCTGGTGATGCCCGACAGCATGAGCATCGAGCGCCGCCGCCTGATGCTGGCCTATGGCGCCAGCTTCGACCTGACGCCGCGCGAGAAGGGCATGAAGGGCGCCATCGCCCGCGCGCAGGAGCTGGTGGCCAGCACGCCCGGCGCCTGGATGCCGCAGCAGTTCGACAACCCGGCCAACATCGCCGTGCATGTGCGCACCACGGCCGAGGAGATCGCCGCCGACTTTCCCGAGGGCCTGGATGCGCTGATCACCGGCGTGGGCACCGGCGGCCATCTGTCGGGCTGCGCCCAGGTGCTGAAGGCGCGCTGGCCCGGGCTCAAGGTGTTTGCGGTGGAGCCCTCGGCCAGCCCGGTGATCTCGGGCGGCGCGCCCAGCCCGCACCCGATCCAGGGCATCGGCGCGGGCTTCATTCCCACCAACCTGAAGACCGAGCTGCTGGACGGCGTGATCCAGGTCGAGGCCGAGGCCGCGCGCGAGATGGCACGCCGCTCGGCGCGCGAGGAAGGGCTGCTGGTGGGCATTTCCAGCGGCGCCACGCTGGCGGCCATCGCGCAGAAGCTGCCCGAGCTGGGCGCCGGCGCGCGGGTGCTGGGCTTCAACTACGACACCGGCGAGCGCTACCTGTCGGTGGACGGCTTCCTGCCCAGCTGAAGCTGCAGCGCCGCCGCGGCCAGGGCCAGGTCCAGGGCCTGGCACAGCGCGGCGACGCCGGCCTCCATCGCCTGCAGTTCGGCGCCGGACGGGGCCGCCTGGCCCTCGGCCGGCCCGCCGGCGCCGAAGCAGCGCTCCAGCCGGTCCTGCAGCTGGGCGGCGGTGGCGGCCAGCGGTGCCGCACCCAGCGTGGCCGCGCTGCCCTTCAGGTCATGGGCCTTGCGGAACACCGCGGCCCAGTCGCCGCCGTCGCGCTGCTGCCGCAGCGCCGCGGCCGTGCCGGCCTCGCGCTCGGCAAACAGGCCCAGCATGCGCAGCATCACCGCCTCGGCCAGGCGCAGCCGGCTGGCGGCGCCGGCCAGGTCCAGCACCGGGGGCGGCACCGGCGTGGGGGTGGGTACCGGCGTCGGCGTCACGGCCGGCCGGGGCACCTGCGGCGCCAGCTGCAGCAGCAGGGCCTGCAACTGCTCGGGCAGCACCGGCTTGGCCAGATGTCCCAGCATGCCGGCATCCAGGCAGTGCTGGCGGTCGTCGGGCAGGGCGGCCGCGGTCAGGCCGACGATGGGCAGGCCTTGCGCCACCGGCAGGGCATGGATGCGCTGCGTCGCCTCCAGACCGCCCATGGTCGGCATGTGCAGGTCCATCAGCACCAGCTGGAAGTACCCGGCCGGCGCCGCGGCCACCGCGGCCACGGCGGCCTGGCCATCGGCCGCCACCTGGCTGGCCACACCCAGGCCGCGCAGCATCTCGGTGCACACCAGCTGGTTGAGCGGGTTGTCCTCGACCACCAGCACGCGCCAGCCCGCCCCCAGCCAGGGCCGGGACGGAGTCTCGGCCACCGGCGTGGCCGGCCAGGGCAGGGACGGCAGCGGCGGCGGCTCCAGCGCCGGTGGCGGCGCCTGCAGCACCGGCCCCAGCGGCACGCTGAACCAGACCTGGGTGCCCTGCCCCGGCTGGCTGGCCAGGCCGATCTCGCCATCCATCAGCTGCACCAGGCGCTTGCAGATGGCCAGGCCCAGGCCGCTGCCGCCGTAGCGCCGCGTGACGCTGTCGTCGGCCTGCACAAAGGCCTCGAACAAATGCGGCTGGCGCTCGGGCGCGATGCCGATGCCGGTGTCGCTGACGACGAAGCGCAGCCGCCCGTCGCCGTCGTCGCTGACCGCCAGCTGCACGCTGCCGACGGCGGTGAACTTCAGCGCATTGCCGACCAGGTTGTTGAGCAGCTGCGACAGGCGCAGCGGATCGCCCAGGCGCTGGCGCTGCAGGCCCGGGGCCAGCAGCACGGCCAGAGCCAGGCCCTTTTGCGCCGCGCGGGCCTGGAACAGGTCCAGCACGCGCTGCAGCAGCTCTTCGAGATCGAAGGCGATGCGCTCCAGCCGCAGGTGGCCGGCATCGATCTTGGAATAGTCCAGCACGTCGTCGAGCAGGCCCATCAGCGCCACCGCCGAGCCGTGCAGCTTGCCGATGAAGTCGTGGGCCCGCGGCGGCAGCGCATCGTCCAGCGCCAGGCGCGACAGGCCGACGATGGCATTCATCGGCGTGCGGATCTCGTGGCTGATGTTGGCCAGGAAGGCGCTCTTGGCGCGCGCCGCGCTCTCGGCCACGTCGCGGGCCTGCACCAGGGCCTCGTGGGCGCCGCGCTGGGCCAGCTTGATGGCGCTGACGTCGGCCAGCGTCAGGTAGAAGCCGGCGACCTGGCCGTCCTCGTTGCGGTCGGGGCTCAGCAGCACCTGCACATGGCGCTCGGGCCGGCCGTCGCGCGCCGGCAGGCAGTGCTCGAAGGCCTGCGCCGGCACGGCGTCGCCACGGTCGTCGAGCATCGTCGCAATCGCCTGCTGGCAGGCGTCGCGCAGCTCGGCCTGCAGCACCTGGTCCAGGTGCATGCCGGGCAGGCGCTCGGCGTCGATGCCGAACCAGTCGGCATGGGCGCGGTTGCCGAAGCGGCAGCGCAGCGCCCGGTCCCAGCAGCCCATGACCATCGGGGCGTTGTCGATCAGCGCGCGCAGGTCGCGCTCGCCCTGGCGCAGCGCCGCGGCCTGGGCCTCGACGCGCTGGGCCAGGCGGCGGTGCAGGTCCTCGTTCTCCTGCTCCAGGCGGAAGTGCTCGACGCTGCGCTGCACCGAGCGCGCCAGCCCCTCGGCATTCAGCTGGGTCTTGACCAGGTAGTCGGCCGCGCCCTGGTGCAGCACCTGCACCGCCAGCGACTCGTTGCCGGCGCCGGTGACGAACACCACCGGAAAGCCGGCGCAGGCCTGGCTGTGCAGCTGCGGCAGCAGCTCGGCGCCGGAGGTGTCGCCCAGCTCGTTGTCGAGCACCACGCAGTCGTAGACCTGCACCCGCACCCGGGCCAGGGCCTCGGCACCCGAGGCCGCCTCGGACACGGTGATCAGCGGTGCGCTGCGCGCCAGCAGGCGGCGCACCCGCTCGCGGTCAACATCGTCGTCGTCGACCACCAGCAGCTGCAGGCGCCGGCCCGGCCCGGCCCGGGAACCCGGCATGGCGGCAGCGGCACCGTGGGTCATGGCAGGCGCACCGCGGCCTGATAACCCGACAGGATGGCGGCCAGGCGCGTGAACTGGCGGCCGACCACCGACTTGACCATGTAGCCGGCGATGTTCTCCTGGTAGGCGCGCATGCGGTCCTGGTCGGCGTCCGAGGTGGTGAGCACGAACACCACGTCGTGGTGCAGTGTCGGGTCGGCGCGCAGCTGGCGCAGGAACTCGAAGCCGTCCATGCGCGGCATGTTCAGGTCCAGCAGCACCACGCGCGGCCGCGGCACCGGGCGCTGCGGATCCTGGCCACGCAGCGCGGCCAGCGCCTGCGCGCCGTCCTCGGCCCACACCAGCGGGCAGTCGCAGCCCTCGCGCTTGAGGCTGCGCATCACCGCCTCGGCGGCGACATCGTCATCCTCGACCAGCAGGATGGTCAGCGGGGTTGAGCGCGTGTCCATCGTTGTTCCTCCAGGCAAAGCGGGGCCAGCGGACGCGAAAGCGCGCGCCGCGGCCGTCCTGCAACGGCGATTCCAGGTCGATGCGCCCGCCGTGCAGCTCGACCAGGCGCTTGGCCACCGCCAGGCCCAGGCCGGAACTGCCGCGCTGGCTGGCGGTGAGCGTCTGGAACAGCTTGAACACCCGCTCGGCCGAGCCGGCCGGGATGCCCGGGCCGTCGTCCTCGACGTCGATGACGCAATGGCCGCCGACATCGCGCGCCAGCACGCGCACCCGGCCGTCCGGCCGGTCGTGGTGCTTGACGGCATTGCCGACCAGGTTGCGCAGCGTGGTCTCCAGCGGCACGCGCGGCGCCAGGAACGGCGCCACCGCGATGTCCAGCTGCAGTTGCAGGCCGGGCGGCAGCGGCTGCAGCTCGACGATGCCGGCCACCAGCGCCTGCAGGTCGATGGCCTCGACCTCGGTGGCGGCGCGGCCGGCGCGGGCATAGGTCAGCAGGTCGTCGATCAGCCGCTCCAGGCGGGCGATGCGCTGGGCCACGCGGCCCAGGTTGCGCGCCACCTCGGGCGGCTTGGCCTCGCCCAGGTCGGCGTCGATCCAGTCGATCAGGTCGGCGATGCCACGCAGCGGCGAGCGCAGGTCGTGCGAGGCGACGTAGGTGAACTCCTCCAGCTTGGCATTGGCCTGGCGCAGGTCCAGATCAAGCTGGCGGCGGGTGCTGATGTCGGTCACCGCGGCCAGGGTCATGGGCTGGCGGCGCCAGCGCACCCGGCTCAGGCCGATCTCCACCGGCACCTCGCTGCCGTCGCGGTGGCGGGCCGACAGGTCGCGGCCCTGGCCCATCATCCGCGAGCTGCCGTCGGCGCGGTAGCCGGCCATCAGCGGCGGATGCTGGGGCCGGTAGCGCTCGGGCAGCAGCAGGGCCAGCGGCTGGCCCAGCAGGTCGGCCACCGCATAGCCCAGGGTCTCGGCGATGCGCGGATTGGCCATCGCGATCAGCCCCTGGTCGTCGACGATCAGCAGGCCGTAGGGCGAGGCGTCGAACACGCCGCGGAAGGCCGACTCCAGCGCCAGGCGCTCGCTGATGTCGACCACCGAGGCCAGCACCAGCATGCCCTGGGGGCTGGGCACCGGGCTCAGGCCGATCTCGACCGGGAACTCGTGGCCATCGGCATGGCGTGCATGCAGCACGCGGCCGGCGCCCATGGCGCGGTGCTCGGGTGCGGCGAAATAACCTTCGCGCAGCCGCACATGGGCCTCGCCCAGCGCCGCCGGCAGCAGGCTCTCGATGGCCCGGCCCGGCAGCTCGGCCGGCGCCACGCCGAACATGCTGGCCAGCTGGGGATTGGCAGCGACGATCAGGCCGGCCCGGTCGACCAGCACAAAGCCGTTCGGCGCGGCCTGAAAGGCCCGCGCCAGCAGTTCATCGCCCAGAGGCGGCGTGGCTTGCGCAGACATGGCGGATACCGCCCTCCCGATATCGTCAGCCGTCTTTTGCCGTCTCCTTCACAGAGAGGCCCGCGGCTTCGTATTGATTTTCATCAAGCTTAGCAGAGCCGCGGCCGCTTCAGCCCAGCTGGCGCCAGGCCAGAGTCTCTCCAGCGCGCAGCGGCTTCAGCGTGGCGTCGCCAAACGGCACTGCCTCGGGCAGGGTCAGGGGCTGGCGCTCCAGCGTCAGCGTGCCGGCATTCAGCGGCAGGCCATAGAAGGCCGGGCCGTGGCGGCTGGCAAAGCCCTCCAGCTTGTCCAGCGCGCCGACGGCGTCAAAGGCCTCGGCATACAGCTCCAGCGCGCTGAGGGCGGTGAAGCAGCCGGCGCCGCAGACGCTGGCCTCCTTCATCTGGCTGGCATGCGGGGCGCTGTCGGTGCCGAGGAAGAAGCGGTCCGAGCCCGAGGTGGCCGCCGCCACCAGGGCCTGGCGATGGACCTCGCGCTTCAACACCGGCAGGCAGTAGTAGTGCGGGCGCAGGCCGCCCTGGAAGATGGCGTTGCGGTTGTACAGCAGGTGGTGGGCGGTGATGGTGGCCGCGGTGTGGGCGCCGGCGCTGGCCACGTAGTCGGCCGCCTCCCGGGTGGTGATGTGCTCGAACACCACCTTCAGCGCGGGAAAGTCGCGGCGCAGCGGCGCCATCACCCGGTCGATGAACACCGCCTCGCGGTCGAACAGGTCGATCTCGCCATCGGTGACCTCGCCATGCACCAGCAGCAGCAGGCCTTCGCGCTGCATGGCCTCGAGCACCGGGTAGATGTTGCGGATGTCGGTGACGCCGGCATCGCTGTTGGTGGTGGCGCCGGCCGGGTACAGCTTGCAGGCCACGATGCCGGCGGCCTTGGCGCGCACGATCTCCTCGGGCGCCAGGCGGTCGGTCAGGTACAGCGTCATCAGCGGCTCGAAGTCGGCACCCGGCTGGCCCGGGGCCGGCCGTGCGGCCAGCAGGCGCTCGCGGTAGGCCAGGGCCGCGGCGGTGGTCGTCACCGGCGGCCGCAGATTGGGCATGATGATGGCGCGGCCGAACTGCCGCGCGGTGTAGGGCAGCACGGCGGCCATCGCCGCGCCGTCGCGCAGGTGCAGATGCCAGTCGTCGGGGCGGATGATGGTGAGGCGCTGGGTCATGGGCGGGATTGTCCCATCGCCGCCATGCCGGGCCGGCTCAGTCCAGCTGCTGCAGAAACTCCCACAGCGCCAACGCCGCCGCCTTGGGATGGCGGGCCAGCGCCGGACGCTCGCGGTAGGCGCGCACCTCCATCGTCAGCTCGCCGACGCCGGGGGCGGCGGCCGGCACCAGGCGGCCGGCCTTCAAGTCCTGGCGCACCGAGCTGGCCGGCAGAAAGGCCAGGCCGTGGCCGGCCAGGGCCATGGCCTTCAGGCCCTCGGCCATGTCGGTCTCGTAGGTCGTCTCCAGCGCCGGCGGCAGCGGCATCTGGCGGATGATCTGGTCGACCATGTGGCTCATGTAGGCGCCGGCGGCATAGGCCAGCAGCGGCACCGGCGTGCTGCCGGTGCCCAGGCGGAACAGCGGCTGGCCATGGGCATCGGACTTGGCATAGGCGGCCAGCGTCTCGTGGCCCAGCGACAGCATCTCGTAGCGCTCGGGCGCCAGCTGCAGCGGCAGCGAGGCATGGTGATAGGCGATCAGCAGGTCGCAGCCGCCTTCGGTCAGGCGCAGCACGGCGTCGTGCACGTTCAGCGCATTCAGCCGGCTCTTGATCGGCCCGAAGCGCTCGCGCAGGGCCAGCAGCCACTGCGGGAAGAAGGTGAAGGCCAGCGTGTGCGGCACGGCGAACTCGATCACGTCCTGGCCGCTGGCACGGTGGGCGCGCATCAGGTTGCGCGCCGACTGCAGCGCCGACAGGATCTCCAGCGACTGCGCATGCAGGGTCTCGCCGGCTGGCGTGAGCCGCGTCGGATAGCTGGAGCGGTCGACCAGATCCACGCCGGCCCAGGCCTCCAGCGCCTGGATGCGGCGCGAAAACGCCGGCTGCGTGACATGGCGCAGCTGGGCCGAGCGCGAGAAGCTGCGCGTCTCGGCCAGGCTGACGAAGTCTTCCAACCACTTGGTCTCCATCGCCGCAGTCTATCTGCCACAAAACACCCACCATTCGCGGGGCCGGTGGGACAAAGCACCGCAGCGCCCCCCCTGAACAAAGGGCCAGGCCCCGACCGGCCCGCCAAGGCCCTTCGCTACAGTTCGTCAAACGGTGAGACAGCGGTCGGATGTGGGATCCAGGCTGCGCCACCCCAACCTTCAGCAGGTACCCCCATGTCCAAGAAGTTCTTGCTTTCGGTGGCTTTGGCGACCCTTGCACCGGTCGCGGCCATGGCGGCACCGATCACGTTCGACAACGGCTCCAGCCTCGACCCCGCGCTGCCGACCGATGGCTCCAGCCCGGTGTCCTACCTGGGCCTGAGCTTCTATGACGCCTTCTTCGACAGCGACGGCACCTCGGTGGGCTTTGTCACGACCAACTCCACCACGTTGCCGCTGCGCATCGTCGTCAACGACCCCAACGCGCTGAACGCCAACAGCCTGAAGCTGAGCTTCAAGAACAGCAACAACCTGATCGTCGATGTCACCGGGATCAGCGGCAAGACCGGCCAGTTCTCCTTCGGCGCCACGCCGGGTTCGGGCGGCTGGGCCGATCAGCTGGTATTCGAAGACTTCGGCGAGCTGATCAAGGAAGTGGCGTTTTCGTCCACCACCAGCGGCCGCAACACCGTGTCGCTGGACAACCTCGATTTCTATTTCGTCGGGGGCGGCACCGTGCCCGAGCCCGCCGGCTACGCGCTGGCCGGTCTGGCCCTGCTGGCCGCCGGTGGTGCAACGCGGCGCCGCCGCGCGGACTGAACGCCAGCGCCATCCGCTGACGGCCGCCTCCGGGCGGCCGTTGTCGTTTCAGGCCGCCGGTTCTTCCGCCTGCTGCAGCCGCCACATCTGGGCATAGCGTCCGCCCAGGGCCAGCAGCTCGGCATGCGTGCCCTGCTCGACCACCCGGCCGGCGTCCAGCACCACGATGGCCTGGGCGTCGACCACGGTGGACAGGCGATGCGCGATGACCAGGGCCGTCTTGCCCTGGGCGGCGCTCTTCAGCTCGGCCTGGATGGCGCGCTCGTTGGCCGAGTCCAGCGCCGAGGTGGCCTCGTCGAAGATCAGCACCGGCGGGTTCTTCAGCAGCGTGCGCGCAATCGCCACGCGCTGCTTCTCGCCGCCCGAGAGCTTGAGCCCACGCTCGCCGACCATGGTCTCGTAGCCCTTGGGCGTGGCGGCGATGAAGTCGTGGATGTGGGCGGCCCGCGCCGCGGCCTCGACCTCGTCGCGGCTGGCGCCCGGCCGGCCGTAGGCGATGTTGTAGCCCACCGTGTCGTTGAACAGCACCGTGTCCTGCGGCACGATGCCGATCGCCCGGCGCAGGCTGGCCTGGCTGACCTGGCGGATGTCCTGGCCGTCGATGCTGATGCGCCCGCCCGACACGTCGTAGAAGCGGTACAGCAGCCGCGCCAGCGTGCTCTTGCCGGCGCCCGAGGCACCGACCACGGCCACCGTGGCGCCGGCCGGCACCTCGAAGCTGACGCCCTTGAGGATGGGCCGGGCCGGGTCGTAGCCGAAGTCCACGTCCTCGAAGCGCACCACGCCCCGGCTCACCTGCAACTCGGGCGCACCGGGCGCGTCGGCGACCTCGCGCTCGCGCTCCAGCAGGCCGAACAGGCGCTCCAGGTCGGTCAGGCTCTGCTTGATCTCGCGGTACAGCACGCCCAGGAAGTTCAGCGGCAGGTACAGCTGGATCAGGAAGGCATTGACCATCACCAGGTCGCCCAGCGTCATGCGGCCGTCGACCACGCCCTGCGTGGCGCGCCACAGCAGGGCCACCAGGCTGGTGGCGATGATCAGCTGCTGGCCGGTGTTGAGCAGGGACAGCGTGGTCTGCGACTTGACCTGGGCACGGCGGAAGGCCTCCAGGCCCTGCTCGTAGCGCTGGGCCTCGAAGGCCTCGTTGTTGAAGTACTTGACGGTCTCGTAGTTCAGCAGCGCGTCGATGGCCCGGCTGTTGGCCTTGGCGTCGTATTCGTTCATCTCGCGCCGAAAGCGCGTGCGCCATTCGGTGACGCTGACGGTGAAGCCCACATAGGCCGCCAGCGCGGCCAGCGTGATCCACACATAGCCCAGGTCGAAGCGCCCGCCCAGCACCGCCAGCACCAGCAGCACCTCCACCAGCGTGGGCAGGATGGTGTAGAGCGAGTACGACACCAGCGACTGCAGCGCCCGCGTGCCACGCTCGATGTCGCGTGTCAGGCCGCCGGTCTGGCGCTCCAGGTGGAAACGCAGGCTCAGCCCATGCAGGTGGCCGAAGACCTCCAGCGCGATCTGCTTGCTGGCGCCGAACGAGACCTTGGCGAACACCAGCTCGCGCAGCTCGGTGAACAGGCTGGTGGCCAGGCGCAGGCCGGCATAGGCCAGCAGCAGGCCGGCCGGCACCACCAGCAGCGCACGCGGATCGCCGGGCTTCAGGTCCAGCGCATCGACCAGGTGCTTGAGCAGCACCGGCACGCCCACATTGGCGGCCTTGGCGGCGAACAGAAAGCCCAGCGCCAGCGCCACCCGGCCACGCCAGGGCCACAGATAGGGCAGCAGGCGGCGCAGGGTCTGCCAGTCGCTGCGCGGCAGGTCGCTGGGGCTGGGGGACGCGGGCAGGCTGGGGACGGTGGCGGATCGGCGCATGGCTTGGGGCTGGGCATGAGAATCCGGCGGCCGCGTGGACAATGCAGCGCCCGATCCGTCAGCTACCGAGACGCGCGATGACCGACTCCAGCCCCCGCCCTTCCCCCGTCGCACCGGCGCTCACCGGACCCCTGAGTTTGCCCGATGGCAGCGAACTGGTGCTGCGGGTGATGCCGCTGCCGGCCGACGTCAACGGCAATGGCGACATCTTCGGCGGCTGGCTGATGGCCCAGGTGGACCTGGCCGGCGCGGTGCTGCCGGCGCGCATCGCCCGCGGCCGCATCGCCACCGTGGCGGTGAACCAGTTCGTGTTCAAGCAGCCGGTGTCGGTGGGCGATCTGGTCAGCTTCTATGCCCGGGTCGAGCGCATTGGCAAGACCTCGATCACCGTGCACGTGGAGGTGTTTGCCGAGCGCAACCCGGCCGACCTGCAGGTGGTCAAGGTGACCGAGGCCAACCTGACCTATGTGGCCATCGACGCCGAGGGCAAGCCCAGGCCGGTGCGCGCATAACGCGCCACCAGGGCCAGCAGCTCGTCCTCGGCATAGGGCTTGCCGAGGTAGTGGTTGACGCCCAGCCCGGCCGCATGGTCGCGGTGCTTCTGGGCGATGCGCGAGGTGATCATGATCACCGGCAGATCGGCCAGGCGCGCATCGGCGCGCAGATTGCGCACCAGGTCGAAGCCGTCCATGCGCGGCATCTCGATGTCGCTGAGCAGCACCGCCGGGCGCTCGCCGCCCAGCTTTTCCAGGCCTTCCATGCCGTCCTTGGCCAGGGCCACGCGATAGCCCTCGCGCTCCAGCAGGCGCTGGGTGACACGGCGCACGGTCAGTGAGTCGTCGACCACCAGCACCAGCGGCGCCAGCACCGCGGCACGTGGCGAGGGCTCGGCGGCGGCACGCTGGCGCTCGGCGCGGTGGGCCTCGGCGGCCTGCAGCCGTGCGGCGTCGCCGTACAGCGTGGCCAGGGCCACCGGGTTGTAGATCAGCGCCGGCAGGCCCGAGGGCAGCAGCGTCATGCCCACCAGGCCCGGCAGCCGCGACAGCTGCGGCCCCAGGTGCTTGATGACCACTTCCTGGTTGCCCATGACCTCGTCGACATGCAGCATGATGCGCTGGTCGGCGCTGCGCACCACCAGCACCGCGGCGCTGCGCTCGGCCACCGCACCCACCGGGCTGCCCTGCAGCAGCGCGTCGAGCCAGAAATACGGCAGCTCGCGGCCGGCATGCTGGGCCGCACCGCGCTCGTAGGCCTGCTCGGCCTCGGCCCGCGGCAGGCGGCGCACGGTCTCGACCAGGGTCGAGGGCACGGCCACCGTGCGCTCGCCGCAGCGCAGCATCACCACCTGGGTGACGGCGGTGGTCAGCGGCAGCACGACGCGGAAGCTGGCGCCCTGGCCGGCGGCGGTGGCGGTCTCGATGCGGCCGCCCATGGCATTGACCTCGGTGCGCACCACGTCCATGCCGACGCCGCGGCCGGCCAGGTCGGTGACCTCGCTGGCGGTGGTGAAGCCGGGCTGGAACACCAGGTTGGCCAGTTCCGCTTCGTCGGGCTGGGCCTCGGGCGCGATCAGGCCCAGGGCGCGACCCCGGCTGGCGATGCGCTCCAGGTCCAGGCCGGCGCCATCGTCGCGCACCTCCACGGCCACCTCGTTGCCCAGCTGGCTGACAGCCACGGTGACGGTGCCGGTGGCCGGCTTGCCGGCCGCCGCGCGGCGCTCGGCCGACTCGATGCCGTGCACCACGCTGTTGCGCAGCAGGTGTTCGAAGGCCGGCGTGATGCGCTCCAGCACGCCGCGGTCGACCTCGATGGAGGCGCCGACGATGTCCAGCCGCACCGGCTTGGCCGTCTCCTTGGCCGCCTGGCGCACCACGCGGTACAGGCGCTCGGACAGGCTGTCGAACTCGACCATGCGCGTGCGCAGCAGGTCGTCCTGCATGTCGCGCGTCATGCGCGCCTGGTGGGCCAGCGCGTCCTCGGCCGACTGCAGCGTGCGCTGCAGGCCCCGCTGCACCGTGGCCACGTCGCTGACCGACTCGGCCATCATGCGCGTCAGCTCCTGGAAGCGCGTGAAGCGGTCCATCTCCAGCGGATCGAACTGCTGGGCCGCGGCGCGTGCGGCTTCCATGCGGCTGCCGATCTGGGTCTCGGCCTGCAGCTCGATGTCGCGCAACTGGCTGCGCAGGCGCTCGAGGTTCTCGTGCAGGTCGACCATCGCGCCCTTGAGCTGGCGCACATCGGTCTCGATGCGCGTGCGCGAGAAGCTGACCTCGCCGGCCTGGTTGACCAGGCGGTCCAGCAGCGGCGCGCGCACGCGCACGCTGGCCTGGGCGGCGGCGCTGGCCGCGCTGCGCTCGGGCTGGACCGGCTGCGCCGCCTGCGGGCTGCGGAAGCGTTGCCAGTCGATGCGCGCGGCCGGGGCCTGCGCGGCCTGCGGCGGCAAGGCCACCGGCGCCAGGGCCACCGGCGCGAGGGCCTCCAGCGCCGGCGCCTGGGGGACGGCCTGAGGGGCGGCCTGGGGCTCTGCCTGGGCCGGGGCCTGGGGCTGGATCGCTTCGACCGCCGGCGGCTGGGGCTCGGCCACCACGGGCAGGGCGAACTCGCCCGCCTCGTCGGCGCTGCGCACACCGCGCAGCACGTCGAACTGGGCCTCCAGCGCATCGGCGTAGTGCACCAGCGGTTCCAGCTCGGCAGCGGTGGTCTGCGCGCCCGCGGCCAGCAGGCGTTCCACGGCCGATTCCAGACGGTGCGCCATCTCGCCCAGGCGCATCGCACCGGCCAGGCGCGAGCCGCCCTTCAGCGTGTGCAGCGCGCGCATGCAGGCGCTGCCGGCGGCCGGATCGGCCGCATCGGCCGACCATTCGCGCAGCCGCGCATGGATCTGCGGCAGCAGTTCCAGCGCCTCGTCGACGAAGACCGGGAACAGGTCCTCGTCGAGCTGGTCGACCGCATCGATCTCGTCGCCGATGTCCGGCGCATCGGCGATGCGGGTGGCGACGACCACCGGGCGCGGCGCGGCCTCGTCCAGCGCGGTGAAGGGCAGCACCGCGGCACGGCCCAGCTCGCCAGTGGCGACCAGGCGCGGCGCTTCGGCCGGCTCGTCCGGCTCGATAGGTTCGGCCACCTCGGCGACCGCGGCCGGTTCAACCTGCTCGACGACCTCAACGGCCTCAACGACTTCAACGGCCTCGACCAGTGCCGGCTCGCCCTCCAGGCCGGCGATGACCGTGACCACGTCGCCATCGGCCAGCGGCTCGGGCGCGGCATGGATGATGTCCTGCAGCTGCGGCAGCAAATCGGCCTCGGGCGCCTGCAGGAAGCCGGCGGCAAACAGGTGCAGCAGGCGGCGGATCTCGTCGGCGCAGCGGCTGAACAGCGCCGACTCGTCGGCACGGCCGCGGCCGCGGGCCTGCACCCGCTCCAGCGCATGTTCGAGCGCCCGCGCCAGCTGCGACAGGTCGGCAAAGCCCACCGTGGCCGAGCTGCCGGCCAGCGAATGGGCCAGGGCCACCGCGGTGTCGCCCACCGGCCGGTGCAGCTCCAGCGACCATTCGGCCAGTTCCACGCCCAGGCGGCGCGACAGCTCGTCGGCCTCGCCCAGGTAGATGTTGAACAGCGGGATGGCGATGCGCAGCGGGCCGATCTGCTTGACGGCATCGTCGTCGCGCTCGGCCACGGCCGCCGGAGGCGGAGGCAGGGCTTCGGGCGGCGCCGGCGGCGGGGCGGCATCCACCGGCTCGGCGGCAAAGTCCAGGTCCAGCTCGGCGGCCAGCGTCGGTTGGTCGTCGGCCAAATCCAGCAGCAGATCGGTGGGCGCGCCGGGCACCGGCAGCGGCAGCGTCGCATCGGGTGCCGGACCGCTGAACAGCTGGGTGGACTCGTAGGGCGCCGGCGGCGGCTCGGCCAGGCCGTCGTCCAGATCGCCGAGGTCGATCGACAGCTCGGGCAACGGCGGCGGCGCCGGCTCGGCCAGCGCCGTGACCGGGGCCTCGTCCAGCTCGGGAATCCAGTCCAGGTCCAGGTCGCTGGCCAGCGGCAGGTCGGGCACGCGCTGCAGCAGGCTGTGCGCGCCGGTAGGATGCGGTGGCGAGGCCGGCGCCGGCTCTGCCGGCGGCGGTGCAAAGGCCTCGCCGAAGTCGGCCAGGTCCAGCTCGGGCAGTTCCTGCAGCTCCTGCACCACGGGCAAGGCCGGGGCCGGCAGCTCGGTCGGCTCGGTCAGCTCGATCGGCCCGCCAGGCTCCACCATGGTGTCGACCACGGTCGCGGTCGACGGCTCGGACGCCAGGGCTTCGCCGAGCACGGTGACGGTATCGTCCACCGGCTCGGCGGCCGGGGCCGCGCCGCCCACAGGCAGGCGCCGGTGCTCGGTGCGCAACGCATCGGCCGGCACGGCGATGCTGGCCGGGTCGAAGGTCGCGGCATCACCGGCCGCCAGCGCATCCACCCACTGCGCAAAATGCGCCAGCGCCTCGCGGCTGAACTCGCGCAGGTCCTGGTCGGCGCCCTGGTGCTCGGCCAGGCGGGTGTTGTAGAGCTGCTCGCAGGCCCAGGCGGCTTCGCCGAAGTCCGTCAGCCCAACCATGCGCGAGCTGCCCTTGAGCGTGTGGAAGGCGCGCCGCACCGTGGTCATCGCGGCGCTGTCGTCGTGGCGCAGCTGCAGCGCGTCCAGGCCCTCGCCGGCGGACTGCAGCACCTCGCGCGCTTCCTCCAGGAAGATCTCGCGCATTTCCGGATCGTCCTCGAGCCCGCTGCCACTGGCCACCGGTGCGGCCACCGGCGCGGCCAGCGGCGGCATCGACGCAGGCGCGCGCTCCAACCTCAGCGTGCGCTCGTCGTCCTCCTCTGCCAGCGACGGCAGGCCCTGGCCGGGGCGCAGGTCCAGCTGCAGCGTGCGCGTATCGTCGCGCGGCGGCAGCTGCAGCGTGCGCTCGTCCTCGTCGTCGTGCTCCAGCCGCACGGTGCGCTGCTCGGCGCGCGGCAGCTGGATGGTGCGCTCGTCGTCCTCGTCGTGCAGCGACAGCTTCAGCGTGCGCTCGTCGGCACGTGGCAGCCGCATCGTCGGCTGCTCGGTCAGCGGCTCGTCCAGGTGCAGCAGCGGCAGGGCCTGGCCGGCGGCCTCGGGATGGGCCGCGCGGTGGCTGACCCGCGCCTGCTTGACCATGCGGTCGAACTCCAGCGTCACCGCCAGCGCATCGGTGTCCTGGCCGCCGGGCGGCAGGGTGTCGGCGCCCTCGCGCTCGTCCAGCTCGGCATAGCCCGAGGGCCGGTCCTCGCGCGCCATCACCGCCGACAGGTTGCCGCTGACCGGGTCGAAGCGGAACAGCGACTTGGCCATCTGCGGCTGCACCGCGACCATGTCGATCAGAAAGCTCAGCGCGCCCAGGTTGTCGGCCAGGCGGTCGAAGGCACCGGAGGCGATGGCACGCTGCGGATCGACCTCGGTCTCGGCCAGCGCGGCCACGTCGTCGCGCATGCGCAGCACGGCCTGCGAGGCCTGGTCCAGGCCCAGCACCGACAGCACGCCACGCATCGCGCCCAGCTGACCGGGCACCGGCACCAGCACCTGGCGCTGGGTGGGATCGCGGAAGTACTGGTCGATGTTCTTCTCGACCTCGGACAGCGAGGCGCGCAGCTCGGCCACCACGCTGCCCATGGTCTGGCGGTCGCTGACGCGGCGGTACAGCTCCTCCATCCACAGCTCCAGCGTGCCGGGGTCGCGCTGCTGGCGCACCTGCTCCACGCGCTGGGCCAGGCGCTGGATGCGTGGCGCCGTCTCCGGATGGTCGAAGTCGGCGTCGTCCAGCGAGGCATCGACGTAGAGCAGGGCCGTGGCCACCTCCATCGCCAGTTCGGCCGAGGGCTCGGCATTGGCCGCGGTGGTCTGGGCCACCGCCACCTGCAGCGCGCGGCCCAGCACCGCGCCATCGGGATACAGGCGCTGCAGCGAGTCGGCGACCAGCGCAAACTGCTCCTGCAACCCGGCCAGGCGGGCCAGGTCGCCCCCGGCCACCGCCGACCACACTTCCTTGGCCGAGGCCACGCGCTTGCGCGCCTGGGCGATCCAGGCCGGGTCGAAGCGGCCCAGGCGGGTCTGCTCGATGTCGACCGGCGGCTCATCCGGCAGGGCCCAGGCCTCGCGCACCGCGGCCAGCCGGCGACCGCCGGTGCCCAGCACGGGCACGCCGCTGCGTGGCGCGGCCTGGCTGCAGAAGTACAGCAGATCATGGGCCAGGCGTTGCGCGGCCTCGCCGTCTTCGCCGGCGCGCAGCTGGCGCAGCAGCTGCGAGCCAACGCGCTTGCTGTAGACATCCACCGCCAGCAGGCCGTCGGCCTGGGCCTCGAAGAAGCCGGCCGCCAGCTGCCACAGCGTGGCCAGGCGCTGGTGCGCCAGATCACCGGGCGCGGCCTGGCGCACGCCGATGGCCAGGCCGGCAAACACCTCGCTCATGCGCGCGGCCACACTCGGCGGCGCGCCGCGCATCAGCGCCAGCAGGTCGGATTCGATCAGCGCCACCGTGGGCGCATCGGGATGGCGGGCGGCCAGGCCGGCCTCGGGTGCCAGCGGCGCCCAGCGCCAGGGCACGGGCCACAGGTCGGCCGGGTGGATGCGCGTGGCGCCGGCCAGCTCTTGCAGCACCTTGTACTGCGGGAACAGCGCCAGCGGCGACACCGGCTTGCTCGCCAGGCTGCGGGCGATGTAGTCCAGCAGCGCAAACGAGCCATGCTCGATGGCCTCCACCGCCTTGGCATTGATCAGCCGCGGCTTGGCCGACAGCCGCTGCAGCGCGGCCTCGGCGGCGCGCAGCAGCTCGATCGGCGTGCCCAGGCCCACCAGCTCGAGCACGCCCACGCTCTGGTGCAGCGCGGCCCGCGCCTGGCGCAGCACCGACGGATCGACCATGTCCAGGTCGCCGCCGCTGCCGGCTTCCTTGAGGTAGCGGCGCAGCGCCTTGTGCGCCAGCTCCAGCGAGCGGCGCAGCTCCTCCTGCACCCAGGACAGGGCGCTGAGGTCGTCCTGCGCGGCGCCCGCATCCATGCCGCTGCCGCCGTCTGCCCCGGTGACGCCTGTTGCTGCCATGCGCTGCGCCCTGCTGTGCCGCCGTCAGGCGATCTTGAAGCGCGCCACCGACTGGCGCAGCTCTTCGGCGGTGCGTGTCAGCTCGCGCACCATCTGCGCGGTCGAGCGCGTGCCGTCGCCGGTCTGCTCGGTCACCGCGAAGATGTGCTGGATGTTGCCGGCCACCACGTTGGCCGAGTCGGCCTCGCGCAGCGCCTGGTCGGAAATGGCCTCGATCAGCTCGGCCAGCTGGCGGGTCACGCGGTCGATGTCGCCCAGCGCGGCGCCGGCGGCGTCGGACAGCTGGGCGCCCTCGACCACGCCCTGGGTGCTGCGCGCCATGGCGGCCACCGCGTCCTGGGTGTCGGCCTGAATCGTCTTGACCAGGGCCGAGATCTGGCGCGTGGCATCGGCCGAGCGCTCGGCTAGGCGCTGCACTTCCTCGGCCACCACGCTGAAGCCGCGGCCGGCCTCGCCGGCGCTGGCGGCCTGGATGGCGGCGTTCAGCGCCAGCACATTGGTCTGCTCGGTGATGTCCGAGATCAGCTCGGTGATTTCGCCGATCTCCTGCGAACTTTCACCCAGGCGCTTGATGCGCTTGGAGGTTTCCTGGATCTGGTCGCGGATGGCGTTCATGCCGCCGATGGAGTCCTGCACCGCGGTCAGGCCGGTCTCGGCGGCGCGCAGCGACTGCCGCGCCACATGGGCCGACTGCTGGGCCTGGGCCGAGACCTCGTTGATGCGCTGGGCCATCTGCAGCACCGACTCGCCGGTCTCGCGGATCTCGCGCAGCTGCTCGTCGGCGGTGGCCAGCAGTTCGGTGGAGGTGTCTTCCACGCGCTGCGTGGTCTCGGTCACCCGCGCCGCCGTGCCCTGCACCTGCGACACCAGGCTGCGCAGCTCTTCCACCGTGTAGTTGACCGAGTCGGCGATGGCGCCGGTGATGTCCTCGGTGACGGTGGCCTGCTGGGTCAGGTCGCCCTCGGCCACCGACTGCAGCTCGTTCATCAGCCGCAGAATCGCCGCCTGGTTGGCATCGTTGACGCGCTTGGCATCCTGCTCCTGGCTCTCGGCCTGCAGGCGCTGCGACTCGGCCAGCGCGGCGCGCTGGGCCTGGTCGGCGACGAAGAGCTTGAGGAAGCCGTAGCCGCCGGCGGCGATCAGGCCCAGGCCCAGCAGCAGGGCCACGATGTGCAGCGCGCGGAAGCCGCCCTCGCCGGCCAGCGCGGTCTGCACCGCCTCCAGGCCCTGGCGCAGCGGCTCGCTGTCCTTCACCACCACGCCCTGGGCGTCGCGGGCGCTGACCAGGCCCTGCAGGTTGCCGAGGATGGCATTGGCCTGGGTCTGCGTCTGCGCAAACTGCTGCTTGAGCTTGCCCAGCTGCTCGCGCACCGCGGCATCGCGGCTGCCCGGCAGGCGCAGCTCGGCATTGCCGTCGAGCAAGCCGTCGACGATCTCGCGGAAGGAGTTCAGGTCCTTGCCGAGCAGGAACACCGCCTCGGGGCTGACGCCTTCGCTGGTCAGGAACTCGTTGGCGCTCTTGCCGATGCGCTGGGTCAGCATCACCACCTGGCCCACGGCCGACAGCTCGGCGGCACTGGCGCCCTGTTGCAGCTTCAGCGAGGACACGGTCTCGGCGGTCTCCAGCAGGTCCACCGACTGGCGGTTGATGGTGCGTAGCGCCTCGCCCACCTGGGTCAGGGTCTTCTGCTGGCCGATGACCACCGCGGCGCTCTTCTCGGCGCGGTCGACGGCTGCGGCCAGCGGCGCCAGCAGCTCCTGCACGCCCGACGAGGCCGCGGCCACGCTGTCGCCGCCATCGCGCAGCGCGCGGGTGTTGGCGGCCAGCACCGCGGCGGCCTCCTTGACCTCGGCAAAGGCGCCGGCATTGCCGACCACCGCCTGCGACACCGCCTTGGCCAGCCGCTGGCCCTGCATCAGCGCCTGGCCGGTGGCAGCCACCTGCACCGCATTGCGGTTGGCGGCGGCCAGGGCCAGCACCGCGGTCAGCACCAAGAGCAGCAGGCCCAGGCCCAGCACCACGGCCAGGATGCGCTGCTGCTGCGCCACCGGGCGCTCGCCGATCAGCGGCAGCGCGCTGGCCGCGGCCAGGCCGCCGGCTGCGGCCACCGGCGCCGCCAGGCCGGCCGCGGCCGGCTGGCGCGAGTCGGCAAACTCGCTCGGCGGCGGCGACTCGGTGGCCGGCAGATCCCCGGCGATGGTGCTGTCGGGCTCGGCCGGCAGCAGCGTGGACGCCGGCGATGGCGCCTCGAAGCTGGAATCGTCGGCCGCGCCGGCACGGCCGCCGCGTGCGCCGAGCTGGCCCGCATCCTCGGCCGCCTGCAACTCGTCGAAGGTGGCCGGCGCGCGCTCGCCGTCCTGGCCGCTGCGGTTGCCCTTGAGTCTGTCGAGGAAGCCCATCTGATCCCTTTCACTGCCTGTCTGTCAGCGCCTGTCGACGCTGTCCGGCCTTGACTCAGCCGGCAATCGCCAGAAACTGTGCCTCGCGCGCCAGCGCCGCGAGGCTGATCTCCTGCCAGCTGCGCCCGGCGGCGTCGCGCCAGCGGGCCGCGGCAAACGCCGGCCGCTGCACGTCGGCGTCGGCCGCCGCATCATCATCCGCTTCGAGCCGCAGGTCGGCGGCATGGCGCAGGCCTTCCAGCCGATCCACCAGCAGCGCGCCGTTGACGCCCAGCGCCGCATTGAAGGCCACCAGCCGCGCCTGGTCGCCCACCGGCCGGCCCTGCGGACGCAGGCCCAGAAAGGCCGCCAGATCGACCACGGTGCAGATGCCGCCACGCAGATTGACCACGCCGCTGAACCAGGGCTGGGTGTGCGGCACCGGCGTCAGCGCACCGAGATCGAAGATCTCGCCGGCCTCCTTCAGCGGAAACAGCAGGCCCTGGCCGCCGCAATCGACCGCCAGCCAGGTGACGCCGGGCTGCTCGGTGCGCACCTGCTGCATGCGCTCGGCAAGCCGGTTCTGCAATGCGCGCAGGGCGTCCTTGTTGGCCATTGCTTCGGTGCTTGCTGCTCAGTCGAACTGGCGGATCTTGGCCAGCAGCTCGTCGGCCTGCACCGGCTTGACCACATAGTCCTTGGCGCCCTGGCGCAGGCCCCAGACGCGGTCGGTCTCCTGGTTCTTGCTGGTGCACATGATCACCGGCGTGCCGGCATAACGCGGGTCGCGGGTGATGGTGCGGGTGAGCTGGAAGCCGTTCTGGCCCGGCATCACCACATCCATCAGGATCAGGTCGGGCTTGTCTTCGGCCAGGCGCTTCATGGCCTCGTCGCCGCTCTCGGCGGTGCGCACCTGGTAGCCCTCGCGGCGCAGCAGCTCCGACAGGACATGCAGCTCGGTCTTGGAGTCGTCGACGAGCAGGATCTTTTGCACTGGCATCGGTGGATTCTCCCGGATCGTGCAGCGCTGTGGGCCGGACCGCGCGCTCAGGCCGTGGGGGTGTGGCCTGCCGGCGACGCGCCGCGGCCGAACTGGGCCACGGCACGCAGCAGCTGGTCCTTGGTGAAGGGCTTGGTCAGATAGTCTTCGGAGCCGACCATGCGGCCACGCGCCTTGTCGAACAGCCCGTCCTTGGACGACAGCATGATCACCGGCACGCGGGCAAAGCGCGGATTGCGCTTGATGATGGCGCAGGTCTGGTAGCCGTCCAGCCGCGGCATCAGGATGTCGCAGAAGATCAGCTCGGGATCGGTGTCGTTGACCTTGGCCAGGGCGTCGTAGCCGTCCTCGGCCAGCACCACCTGGTGGCCGCCCTGCTTCAGAAAGATCTCGGCCGAGCGGCGGATGGTGTTGCTGTCGTCGATGACCAGCACCCGGGTGCCGCCACCGATGTCACCGAACGAAGCGGGCAGATCGTCCATGTCTGTTCCCTGGCTGGATGGCGACGGCCGTGGCGGGCATCGAACTCAGACCGGCACCATCTCGAAGTCTTCCTTGCGCGCACCGCACTCGGGGCAGGTCCAGTTCATGTCCACGTCTTCCCAGCGGGTGCCGGGAGCGATGCCGTGCTCGGGGTCTCCCGCGGCCTCGTCGTAGATCCAGCCGCAGATCAGGCACATCCACGTCATTGCTTGGCGGGCTTCGGTCACGTTGTCGGGCAGGTCACTACAATGAAGCGGGCATTGTAGCCACGGGCCCACGCCGCTCCGTCGGCGTGCGCAGAGGCCGTTCACCGGCCGTCACAGATTGATCCCCACCTGGCGCGGCACCCGCCGCGCAGGACCACCGGAACCCCCGACCCATGAGCTCCAGCCCCCCTTCCGGCCCCAAGTCGGCCGGCGCCCGCGCCGCCGACCGGCCCGACGGTGACGGCACCGAAGCCGGCACCGCGGCCCCGGCCGACCTCAACGAGCAGGAGGCGCCGCCGCCCGCCTGCGTGATGAGCTTCAACGCCGCCGACCCCAGCGGCGCCGGCGGCGTGGCCGGCGACGTGGCCACGCTGGCGGCGATGGGCGCCCATGCGCTGCCGGTGACCTGCGGCGTGCTGATCCGCGACTCGGCCGAGATCTTCGACCACCACGAGCTGGATGCCGAGGTCATCACCGAGCAGGCGCGCACGGTGCTGGAGGACATCACCGTGTCGGGCTGGAAGGTCGGCTTCCTGGGCAGTGCCGAGGGCGTCAGCGCGGTGGCCGAGATCCTGTCCGACTATCCCGAGCTGCCGCTGGTGGCCTATCTGCCCAACCTGGGCTGGCTGGACGACGACGCGGCCCAGACCTACCACGAGGCCTTCCGCGACCTGATCCTGCCGGCCACCGAGCTGCTGGTGGGCAGCCACAAGACGCTGACCGACTTTCTGCTGCCCGACTGGGACAGCGAGCGCCCGCCGTCGGCGCGCGAGCTGGCGGTGGCGGCGGCCGAGCGCGGCACGCGTTATGTGCTGGTGACCGGCATCCTGCTGCCGGTCAAGGGCGGGGTCAAGCCGGGCGCCGAGCAGTACATCGACAATGTGCTGGCCTCGTCCCAGGGCGCCATCAGCGGCGAGAAGTTCGAGATGTTCGACACCTCCTTCGTCGGGGCCGGCGATACGCTGAGTGCGGCCCTGGCCGCGCTGCTGGCCTCGGGCAGCGAGCTGCAGGCCGCCGTCGGCGAGGCGCTGAGCTTCATGGACCAGACGCTGGACGCGGGCTTCCGCCCCGGCATGGGCAGCGTGGTGCCCGACCGCTTCTTCTGGGCCCTGCCACCCGAAGAAGGCGTGGACCCGGGCACCGGCCTGCCGCTGGAAGGCCAGGCGCCGGCCGCCGCCGACGCCGGCACCGAGCCCGGCCCCGAAGCCAAGTCGCCCAAAGGCCCGCAACGCCGCGTGCACTGATCTCCCGAGCCATCCTGCCATCACCATGACCCAGACCAACGCCGGCCTGTTCGAGCGCGCCCAGCGCGTCATTCCCGGGGGCGTCAATTCGCCGGTGCGCGCCTTCCGCGCCGTCGGCGGCACGCCGCGCTTCATCGCCCGCGCCCAGGGCGCCCACATGTGGGACGCCGAGGGCCAGCGCTACATCGACTACATCGGCTCCTGGGGCCCGATGATCCTCGGCCACGGCCATCCGGCGGTGCTGGCCGCGGTGCAGCAGGCGGCGCTCGACGGCTTCAGCTTCGGCGCGCCCACCGAGCGCGAGGTCGAGCTGGCCGAGGCCATCATCGGCCTGGTGCCCGGCATCGAGCAGGTGCGACTGGTGAGCAGCGGCACCGAGGCCGGCATGAGCGCCATCCGCCTGGCGCGTGGCGCCACCGGCCGCAACACCATCATCAAGTTCGAGGGCTGCTACCACGGCCATGCCGATGCCCTGCTGGTCAAGGCCGGCTCGGGCCTGGCCACCTTCGGCCACCCCACCAGCGCCGGCGTGCCGGCCGAGGTGGTGCAGCACACGCTGGTGCTGGAGTACAACAACATCGAGCAGATCGAGGCCGCGTTCCAGGCCCATGGCGACGACATCGCCTGCGTGATGATCGAGCCGATTGCCGGCAACATGAACTTCGTGCGCGCCCAGGTGCCGTTTGTCGCGCGCATCCGCGAGCTGTGCACGCAGCATGGCGCGCTGTTCGTGTTCGACGAGGTGATGACCGGCTTCCGCGTCGCGCTGGGCGGCGCGCAAAGCGTGTATGCGGCGCAGATCCCGGGCTTCCGCCCCGACATCAGCGTGTTCGGCAAGGTCATCGGCGGCGGCATGCCGCTGGCGGCCTTCGGCACCACGCGCGAGATCATGAAGCACCTGGCACCGCTGGGCCCGGTCTACCAGGCCGGCACGCTCAGCGGCAATCCGGTGGCCACGGCCTCCGGCCTGGCGACGCTGAAGGAGATTGCCAAGCCCGGCTTCTTCGAGGCGCTGAGCGCCAAGACACGCGGCCTGGTGGATGGCCTGCAGGCCGCGGCCCGCGAGGCCGGCCTGCCGTTCTGCGGCGACAGCGAAGGCGGCATGTTCGGCTTCTTCTTCCTGCCCGAGCTGCCCCAGCACTACAACGCGGTGATGGCCACCGACAAGGAGCGCTTCAACCGCTTCTTCCACGGCATGCTGCAGCGTGGCGTGTACCTGGCGCCGGCGCTGTACGAGGCCGGCTTCGTCAGCGCCGCGCACGGCGACGACGACCTGCAGGCCACGCTGGCCGCCGCCCGCCAGACCTTTGCCGAGCTGGCGCGATGATCGAGGCCCTGCAGCTGCTGGGCCAGCCGGCGATGCGCCTGGTGGCGCCCGATGGCGCCCAGGCCATCGTGCTGCTGCACGGTGCCCAGGTGGTCAGCTGGATCCCGGCCGGCGGCGACGAGCAGCTGTACCTGTCGCCGCTGGCGGTGGCCGGCGATGGCCAGGCGGTGCGTGGCGGCGTGCCGGTGATCTTTCCGCAGTTCGAGCGCCGCGGCCCGCTGCCGCGCCATGGCTTTGTGCGCAACCGCACCTGGCAATGGGCCGAGGGCGCACAGCGCGGCGGCGCCGCCATCGGCGTGCTGCGCCTGGCCAGCGACGCGTCGACGCGGGCCATCTGGCCGCACGACTTCGAGGCCGAGCTGACCCTGGTGGTGGCCGGCAAGCGGCTGGACATCGAGCTGGCCGTCACCAACACCGGTGACCACGCCTTCGAGTTCACCGCCGCGCTGCACACCTACCTGCGCATCGACGACCTGCTGAAGGCCCGGCTGCACGGCGTGCACGACCTGGTCTACGAGGACATGCTGCATGGCGGCGAGCGCGGCCACCAGGAGTTCGACCCGATCGGCTTCGTCGGCGAGATCGACCGCGTCTACTGCGAGCTGCGCCATCCGCTGCAGCTGGCCAGCGGCCTGGGCCGGCTGCACATCGAGGCCGAGGGCCTGCCCGATGCCGTGGTCTGGAACCCCGGCCCCGACAAGGCCGCGGCCCTGGCCGACCTGCCCGATGGCGACTGGCGGCACTTTCTGTGCGTGGAGGCCGGCGCGGTGGCAGAGCCGGTGCGCCTGGCGCCGGGCGCCGAGTGGGCCGGCCGCCAGGGCCTGGAAAGCTGAGCCTCAGGCCGGCGAGGAGCGCAGGCCGTAGGCCTTGTCGCCCAGCCACAGGTACTCGGCACGCAGCACGGCCTCGCCCTGCTCGCCGTTGAAGGTGAAGCCCAGCACGGCCAGCGGCTGGCCGTTCTGGATCTCGGGCACGGCCCAGGCGCCCAGGCGCGTCAGCGGCGCCAGCTCGATGCTCCAGCGGCGGTCGCGCCGCGTCGGCAGCCGGGCCGCGGCCAGCAAGGCCTTGCCATCCACCGCGGCCGATTGCGCCGGCACGGCGCGCGTGGCCAGGTCGGCGGGCAGGCGCGGGTTCTCGGGCAGCTCCAGCACCAGCTCGGCATGCGGATTGCGCCAGCGCACCTGGGCCGCCCGGCCTTCCAGCCACAGCGGGCGGTTCTGGTCGAAGCTGCTCCAGCCATGGTGGGCGCGCGCGGCCCAGGGCAATGCGGCCAGGGCCAAGACAAGGGAACGGCGCTGCAACATCGGCATCTCCTGCAAGCAAGGCGCTAAACGTAGGCGATGGCGCGGCCCAGCGCGACCACGGCGATCCAAAGCCCCAGCGACAACGCGGTCTGGGCCCGCGCCAGGCCATCGGCGCGCTGCAGCCCGCCGCGGGCATGAAAGGCCGCGGCATTGCCGCCGGCCAGCATCAGCAGGCCCAGCTTCAGCGTGAACACGCGGTTGGCCAGCAGCTCCTGCGGCTGGCTGGCAAACATCAGCAGGCCGCTGGCCGCGGCCAGGCCGAAGCCCAGGCCCACCAGCGGCAGCGCGGCCCGCGCCAGCGCCGGCAGCGGCAGCGCGCGGAACAGGCCCCAGACCCGGCATTCCAGCAGCAGCAGATTACCCAGCAGCAGGCCCACACCCAGCAGGTGCAGCACTTCCAGCGCGGGATAGGCCCAGGGGTGGGACACGAGTGCGGTGATCACCCGCACATGCTACGGTGCCAGCCTGGCCGGGCCGTCCGCGCCCGGCCCCGACTCCTAGAATCCCGGCCCCATGCACATCCACATCCTCGGCATCTGCGGCACCTTCATGGGCGGCCTGGCCGCCATCGCCCGCGAGGCCGGCCACCGCGTCACCGGCTGCGACGCCAATGTCTATCCGCCGATGAGCGACCAGCTGCGCGCGCTGGGCATCGAGCTGATCGAGGGCTTCGGCGCCGACCAGCTGGCGCTCAAGCCCGACCTGTTTGTCATCGGCAACGTGGTCACGCGCGGCAATGCGCTGATGGAAGCCATCCTCGACGCCGGCGCGCCCTACACCAGCGGCCCGCAATGGCTGGCCGAAACCGTGCTGCGCGATGCGGCGCGGCCACGCCATGTGCTGGCCGTGGCCGGCACCCATGGCAAGACCACCACCACCTCGATGCTGGCCTGGATCCTGGAGCAGGCCGGCCTGCAGCCGGGCTTTCTGGTCGGCGGCGTACCGCTGAACTTCGGCGTCTCGGCACGGCTGGGCGCGGGCCAGAGCTTCGTCATCGAGGCCGACGAATACGACACCGCGTTCTTCGACAAGCGCAGCAAGTTCGTGCACTACCGGCCGCGCACGGCCATCCTGAACAACCTCGAATACGACCACGCCGACATCTTTGCCGACCTGGGCGCCATCGAGACCCAGTTCCACCACCTGGTGCGCACCGTGCCGGCCAGCGGCCGCCTGGTGGTCAACATCCGCGAGGCTGCACTCGACCGCGTGCTGGCCCGCGGCTGCTGGAGCGAGGTGCAGCGCTTCGGTGCGCGCAAGGAAGAGCCCGGTGCGCTGCGCGCGCGTGGCGAGCCTCATGCCTTCGACGTGCTGCGCGGCAGCCTGAAGATCGCCCGCGTCGACTGGGGCCTGCTGGGCGAGCACAACCAGCTCAATGCGCTGGCGGCCATCGCCGCGGCCGAGCATGTGGGCGTGGCGCCCGAGACCGCCGCGGCCGCGCTGGCCAGCTTCGAGAACGTGCGCCGGCGGCTGGAGCTCAAGGGCGAGGCCGGTGGCGTGAAGGTCTACGACGACTTCGCCCACCATCCCACGGCCATGCGCACCACCGTCAACGGCCTGCGCCGCAAGGTCGGGCTGGAGCGCATCTTGGCGGTGTTCGAGCCCCGCAGCAACACCATGAAGCAGGGCGCAATGAAGGCCCAGCTGCCCTGGGCGCTGGAAGAGGCCGATCTGAGCTTCTGCCTGCAGGGCAACTACGGCTGGAGCGCCGCCGAGGCACTGGCGCCAATGGGCGAGCTGGCCGTGGTGGCCGACGACGTGGACCGCCTGGTGGCGCAGATCGTGCGCGCCGCCCGGCCCGGCGACCATGTGCTGGTGATGAGCAACGGCGGCTTCGGCGGCATCCATGCCAAGCTGCTGGCGGCGCTGGGCCGGCGCTGAAGCGCGCCGGCCGGCGACGTCAAGGCGCCCGACCGCCGTTCGCCCCACCGGCGCAGCCGTTCGTCGCAGGCCCGGGGCCGAACCGGCCTGCCATCGGGTAACGTCCGCGGTTTGATCCCACCGCAGGAACGCTTCATGCCCCGTACCCCGGACCGCCTGTTCCGCCGCGCCCATCCGGCGCTGCTGAGTGCCATCGCCCTGATGCTGGCCGGCTGTGCCAGCGTCACCCCGCCCGCTGGCGAGGCCACCAAGCCGGCCACGGCGGCCGCCACGGCCACCACCGCCGCGCCCGCCGCCCCGCCGGCGGCGGCCACCCCGCCGGCCGCCGGTGCCAGTGCAGCAGCCGGCCGCCCGGCCGGCGCCGCGCCGGCGCCCACCGCCGCCGCGCGTCCGCCGGCCCCGGGCCAGCCGCCGGCCTTTGCCGACGTGACCAAGGACGCCAAGAGCGTGGACGGCTTCCTGCCGGTGTGGACCAAGGACGAGAAGACCTGGCTGGAGATCCCGGCCGCGCTGCTGGACAAGCCGATGTTCCTGGGCAACTCGCTGGCCAGCGGCCTGGGCGAGCGCTCGTTCTGGCCCGGCATGATGGGCAGCGAGAAGCTGGTGGTGCTGCGCCGCGTCGGCAACAGCGTGCAGCTGGTCGCCCGCAACCTGCATGCGCGCGGCGCCGCCGCCGGCTCGCCGCTGGAGCGTGCGCTGCAGGAGAGCTATTCCGACAGCCTGCTGGCCGCCGCGCCGCTGGCCGCCGCGCCGCATGCCGAGCGCAAGTCGCTGCTGGTCGATGCGCAGATGCTGCTGGGCGGCGACCTGCCGTCGCTCCAGCCCTTCCTGGAGATGATGTACCGCATGCCGTATTCGCTGGACCGCGGCAACTCCAGCATCGTCAGCACCAAGACGGCGGCCGGCGGCACCAGCCTGGTGTTGCGCCAGCACTTTGCCGTGCCGCGCATCCCGACGCCGCCGGTGATGGTGCCGGGTGCGCCGCCGCCCAACCCGGCCATGCTGCCCAATCCCTCGCAGGTGCTGCCGGATGTGCGCAGCCTGTTCCTGAACGTCGCCTACACCCTGGCGCCGCTGCCCGAGCAGGCCATGAAGCCACGCCGTGCCGACCAGCGCGTGGGTTATTTCACCGACGCCTACATGGACTTCGGCGCCGATGGCGGCGGCGACCGCCGCACCCATGTGATCAGCCGCTGGCGCCTGGAGAAGAAGGACCCGGCGGCCGAGCTGTCCGAGCCCAAGGAGCCGATCCGCGTGGTGATGGACCGCAACATCCCCGAGAAGTGGCGCGAGCCGGTCAAGGCCGGCATCCTGGAATGGAACAAGGCCTTCGAGCGCGCCGGCTTCAGGAACGCCATCGCGCTGGAACAGCAGCCGGCCGATGCCGACTGGAGCACCACCGAGGGCACCAAGCTGCTGGCCGTGCGCTGGTTTGCACTGGAAGGCCCGGGTGCCACTGCCGTGGGCCCGAGCCAGACCGACCCGCGCAGCGGCGAGATCCTGCGCGGCGCAGCCATCATTCCGGAAAACTGGGTGCGCGTGGGCCGCACCCGCATCGCCGACACCCAGCCGCGGCTGATGGGTGGCGCCGAGGCCCAGGCCGCCGCCGCGGCCACGCCGATGCCCGGCGACTTTGCCGGCCGCATCGCCCAGTGCTCGCTGGGCAGCGATGCGCTGGAGCAGGCCCAGCTGGGCTTTGACCTGCTGGTGGCGCGGGGCGAGATGGACCCCAACGGCCCCGAGGCCGAGCGCTTCATCGCCGACAGCCTGAAGGACGTGGTGATGCACGAGGTCGGCCATGCGCTGGGCCTGCGCCACAACTTCCGCGGCTCCACCGGCGTGACGCGGGCGCAGCTGCGTGACGCCGGCTTCACCGCCCAGCGCGGCGTGTCCAACTCCATCATGGACTACAACGCGCTGAACCTGCCGCTGGAAGGCGAGGCCAAGGCCGATGTGCAGATGCGCACGCTGGGCGCCTACGACTTCTGGGCCATCGAATACGGCTACCGCGAATACCCGGCCGAGCAGGAGGCGCAGGCGCTGTCGGCGCTGGCCGCACGCAGCGCCGGCGATACCTCGCTGGCCTATGCCACCGACGAAGATGCGGCCGGCCCCGATCCGCAGGTCAACCGCTTCGACCTGGGCGACGACCCGCTGGCCTTTGCCGGACGGCAGCTGAAGCTGGCCCGCGAGCTGTGGCAGCGCACGGCCACGCGCACGCTGCCGGCCGACGACGACATGAGCATCTACCGCCGCAACCTGCAGCGCATGCTGGCCGGCCTGAATGCCTCGGTGCCGCTGGCGGTGCGCCATGTGGGCGGCGTGCTGACCTCGCGCGCCCTGGCCGGCGCCAACCAGCCGCTGCTGGCGCCGGTGCCGGCGGCCCGGCAGCGCGAGGCCCTGGGCCTGGTGCTGGGCGAGGTCTTCGGCAGCGCCAGCTTCCGCTTCGACCCCAAGCTGATGAGCCGGCTGGGCGTGGACCAGAACGAGCGCCTGCAGCGCTTCTCGCCCAACACCGACTTCAGCCTGGGCGAGGCCGTGCTGTCCATCCAGCGCCCGGCGCTGGACTTCCTGATGGCCGACGGCCTGGCCGTGCGCCTGGCCGATGCCGAGGTCAAGGTCGAGGACCCCAAGAGCCTGCTCAGCTTTGCCGAGGTGCAGCAGCGCCTGGCCGACGCGGTGTGGGCCGAGCTGAAGGCCGGCAAGGGCGAGATCGACAGCCTGCGCCGCAACCTGCAGCGTGAGCACCTGCGCCGCCTGGCCGGCGGCGTGCTGCGCCCGGGCTCGGCCGCCGCCGCCGATGTGCGCGCGGTGCAGCGCCAAACCGCGCTGGCCTTGCAGGCCCAGCTGAGCAAGGCCCTGGCCGCCGGCAACTGGACGCCGATTGCCCGCGCCCACCTGGCCGACAGCCTGGCCACGCTGAGCGAGGCGCTGAAGGCGCCGCTGGTGCGCCAAGGCGTCTGAGCGGCGATGGCCGCCACCCGGATCAGCCACCTGCTGTACCTGCACGGCTTCCGCTCGTCGCCGAAGTCGTTCAAGGCCCGGCGGCTGGGTGACTGGGTGGCCCGGCACCGGCCGGATCTGGTGTGGTGCTGCCCGCAGCTGCCGCCGTCACCGGCGGCGGCCTGGGCGCTGCTGCAGCAGCTGACGGCCGGCTGGCCACGCGAGGCCATGGCCGTGGCCGGCTCGTCTCTGGGCGGCTTCTACGCCACCGTGGCGGCCGAGGCCTGGGGCTGCCGCGCGCTGGTGATGAACCCGGCGGTGGACCCGGCGCGCGACCTGGCCGCCCACATCGGCGAGCAGACGGCCTTTCATGCGCCGGACGATGCCGACGCGCGCTTCTTCTTCCGCGCCGAGTTCATCGACGAACTGCGCGCGCTGGCCCCAGCGGCCATCAGCCGGCCCGGGCGCTATGCGGCGCTGATCGCCCAGGGCGACGAGCTGCTGGACTGGCGCGAGATGGTGGCGCGCTATCCCGGCGCACGGCTGAAGCTGCTGGACGGCAGCGACCATGCGCTGTCGGACTTCGACGACCACTTGGATTTCGTGGTCCAGGCCCTGGGCCTGGCGGACTGATTCAGACGATGCCCGGCAGCGCCTGCTGGGCATCGGGCTCCAGGCCGTCGAACACCTCGTCGGCCGGCAGCGTGCAGGCGATGCTGGCCAGCTCCACCGCCGGCGCGCCGCTCAGGTCGTGCAGCGTGAACAGGCCGTCGGCACCGCGGCGGAACAGTGTCAGCTCGCGCGAATCCGGGCCCACCAGCAGGTATTCGCGCAGGCTGGCCAGGCGGCGGTAGTGGGCGAACTTGATGCCGCGGTCCTGGCCTTCGGTGGATGGCGACAGCACCTCCACCACCACGGTGGGCGCACGGAACACCTGCTCGGTGCGCAGGTCGTCGGGGTCGCAGGTGACGAAGACGTCGGGATAGAACACCGCGTCGTCGGCGGTGCGCAGCTTCATGCTCTCGGTGAAGGCCCGGCAGGGCGTGCCCTTGAGCTGGGCTTTCAGGCTGGCGGCGATGTTCAGGCTGACGATGCCATGCACCCGCCTCGCCCCCACCATCGCAAACACCTCGCCGCCAATGAACTCGTGGCGCTCGTCCTGGGTGCTCTCCCAGGCGAGGAAGTCATCGACGCTGAAGCGCACTTGCGGCCGGCCCATGCGGCGATGCTAGCGTGGACGGCAGGCGATGGGACAATCGCCGGGTGAATTACGCCCTCTTCGATGAGGCCGGCAAGTTTCTCGCCGGCCGTGTGATGTCCGAAGCCGATGCCTCGATGCAGGTCGAGCTGGATTCGGGCAAACGTGTCAAGGTCAAGCTGGCCAATGTGCTGCTGCGCTTCGCCAAGCCCGAGCCGGCGGCCCTGCTCAGCGCCGCCCAGGCGCTGGCCGCCGAGATCGACCTGGATCTGGCCTGGCAGTTCGCCCCCGACGGCGAATTCCATTTCAGCGACCTGGCGCGCGAGTATTTCGACGCCAAGGCCGGTCCCGAGCAGCAGGCCGCGGCCCTGTTGCGCCTGCACGAGGCGCCGCACTATTTCCGCCGCGCCGGCAAGGGCCAGTACAAGAAGGCGCCCGAGGAGATCGTCCAGGCCGCCCTGCTGGCCATCGAGCGCAAGGCGCAGATCGCCGCGCAGATCGAGGCCTGGGCCGGCGAGCTGGCCGCCGGCCAGTGCCCGGCGCCGGTGCGCGAGCAGCTCTACCGCATCCTGTTCAAGCCCGACAAGAATGCGCCCGAGTACAAGGCGGTGGTCGAGGCCGCCCGGCGCAGCCAGCACTCGCCGCTGGACCTGCTGCAATCGGCCGGCGCCATCGACAGCCCCTACCAGTTCCACTGGCGGCGCTTCCTGTTCGAGACCTTCCCCAAGGGCACGGGCTTCCCGGCGCTTTCCGCGCCGGCCATCGCCGACGAGCTGCCGCTGGCACCGGTGCAGGCCTTCTCCATCGACGATTCGCTGACCACCGAGATCGACGATGCGCTGTCGGTCACCGGCCTGGGCTCGGGCGAGATCGTGTTCGGCATCCACATCGCCGCGCCGGGCCTGGCGATCGCGCCCGACTCGGCGGTGGACAAGGTGGCGCGCGAGCGCCTGTCCACGGTCTACATGCCGGGCTGGAAGATCACCATGCTGCCCGACGCGGTGGTGCAGGCCTATACGCTGATCGAGGGCCGCGACTGCCCGGCGGTGAGCCTGTATGTGACGCTCGACGAGGCCACGCTGGAAGTCAAGAAGTCCGAGACGCGGCTGGAGCGCGTGCCGATTGCCGCCAACCTGCGCCACGACCAGCTCGACGAGGTGGTCACCGAGGCCAGCCTCAGCGGCGAGGCGGTGGCCGACTACCCGTTTGCCGCCGAGCTGGGCTTCTGCTTCCGCCTGGCCCGCCACCTGAAGGCCCAGCGTGAGGTGGTGCGTGGCAAGCCGGAGAACTTCAACCGGCCCGACTACAACTTCCGGCTGGACGGTGATCGGGAACAAGAACCCGACGGCAGCGAGACGGTGACGATCAGCGAGCGCCGCCGCGGCGCGCCGCTGGACCTGATCGTCAGCGAGGCCATGATCCTGGCCAACAGCCGCTGGGGCGGCTGGCTGGCCGAGCATGGCGTGCCCGGCATCTACCGCAGCCAGGCCAGCCTGGCGCCGGGCATCAAGGTGCGCATGGGCACCAAGCCGCTGCCGCATGCCGGCATGGGCGTGGCCCAGTACACCTGGGCCACCAGCCCGCTGCGGCGCTATGTGGATCTGGTCAACCAGTGGCAGATCATCGCCTGCGCCCGCCATGGCCGCACGGCCGCGCTGGCCGCGCCGTTCAAGCCCAAGGACGCGACGCTGTTTGCGGTGATCTCCAACTTCGACACCGCCTACAGCGCCTACAACGACTTCCAGCATGGCATCGAGCGCTTCTGGGCGCTGCGCTGGCTGCAGCAGCAGGGCATCACCGAGCTCGATGCCGCAGTGCTGAAGGAGGGCCTGGTGCGTGCCGATGCGCTGCCGCTGGTGTTCCGCGCGCTGGGCTGCGAAGCCCTGCCGCGCGGCGCGCATGTGCGGCTGCGCATCACCGGCGTCGACCTGCTGACGCTGGAGCTGCATGCCAGCCTGCTGACGCGGCTCGACGATACAGCGGCGGCCGCTGCCGACACCGCGGCCGAAGACGAGGACGACGAAGCCGAGGCCGCACCGCTGGCCCTGGCCATCGACCTGGGCGATGCCGGTGCCGAAGCAGGCGCGGCCAGCGATGGCGCAGCCTCCGGCGCCTGACCGGCCTGCTGCGCCCGGTCTGCTGCGCCGCGCCGCGGCCGGGCCGGCGCCGTCGCCGGTGCGCAAGCCTGCAGCTCCTGTCCCTGCCCCTGCTGCGGCCCCGTCCCAGCCGGCCGCCGCCGCGGCCCGCCGCCTGCGGCCCAGCCTGCTGCAGGTGGCGCTGGCCTTCTCGGTGGCCGTGCATGCCGGCCTGCTGACGCTGCGCTTCGTCGACCCCGAGCGCTTCGAGCGCGTGTTCCGCGACACGCCGCTGGAGGTGATCCTGGTCAATGCCAAGGGCGACGAACGGCCCAGCCTGGACAAGGCCCAGGCCATCGCCCAGGCCTCGCTGGCCGGCGGTGGCGAGGCCGCCGCCGGCCGCGCCACCTCGCCGCTGCCGGCCACGGCCCAGGTCGAGCTGGGCGAATCGGCCGACGAGGCGCGCAAGCGCATCGAGCAGCTGCAGCAGCAGCAACAGCAGCTGCTGGCCACGGTGCGGCGCGAGCTGGCCTCGCTGCCGCCGCCCGACCCGCAGCGCGAGGCCGGCAACCCGCAGGCGCGCGAGCAGGACGAGCGCCGCCGCCAGCTGCTCAAGCTGCTGGCCGAGATCGAAAAGCGCATCCAGGAAGAAAACGCCCGCCCGCGCAAGCGCTACATCAGCCCGGCCACGCAGGAGGCGGTCTATGCGATCTACTACGACCGGCTGCGCCGCAAGGTCGAGGAACGTGGCACGCGCGACTTTCCGGTGCACCAGGGCAAGAAGCTGTATGGCGAGCTGACGATGAACATCACCGTCGATGCCAGCGGCCGCGTCGTCGATGCCGAGGTGGTGCAGGGCTCGGGCAGCAAGATCCTGGACCGGCGCGCGCTGGCCATCGTGCGTGCGGCCCAGCCCTTCGGCGCCTTCAGCGGCAAGATGCTGGACCAGGCCGACCAGATCGTCGTCAGCTCGCGCTTTCGCTTCACCCGCGACGAAGGCCTGGCCACCACGCTCAGCGAGCGGCCGGCCTCGCGCTGAGCGGCCAGCCCGGGCCACAGCCGGAACCCGCCGGCCAGCGGCGACAATCGCCGCCGCCATGAGTTCCAGCCCGTCCGCCAATCCTCTTGCTGCCGGCGCCCTGCCGGACCGCTACGTCGTGCTCGGCCATCCGGTCGCGCACAGCCAGTCGCCGTTCATCCACGCCCTGTTTGCGCAGCAGACCGGCGAGCACCTGGTCTACGACCGGCTGGAATGTGCGCCCGATGCCTTTGCCGCCACCGTGCAGCGCTTCGAGACCAGCGGCGATGCGCGGCGCGGCCTGGGCCCGGCGCGCGGCTGCAACATCACCGTGCCGTTCAAGTTCCAGGTGCTGCCGCTGGCGCGCCATGTCTCGGCGCGGGCCCAGCTGGCCCAGGCGGCGAATGTGCTGCGCTTCGATGCCGACGGCTGGACCGCTGACAACACCGACGGCATCGGCCTGATGCGCGACATCGAGCACAACGCGGGGCTGCCGCTGGCCGGGCTGCGTGTGCTGCTGATCGGCGCCGGTGGCGCCGCCGCCGGCGTGCTGGGGCCCCTGCTGGAATGCCGGCCGGCCGCCGTGGTGCTGGCCAACCGCAGCCGCGGCAAGGCCGATGACCTGGTGGCGCGCCATGCGCGCTGCGCCGCCGAACAGGGCGTGGCGCTGTCGGCCAGCGGCCTGGGCGATGCCGGCGCGGCCTTCGACGTGGTCATCAACAGCAGCGCCTCCAGCCTGGCCGGTGCGGCCATCCCGGTGCCCGATGCGGTGCTGCGCCCCGGCACGCTGGCGGTGGACCTGATGTACGGCCCGTCGGCCCAGCCGTTCCTGGACTGGGCCGGCCGCCACGGCGCCCGCGGCCGCGACGGCCTGGGCATGCTGGTCGAGCAGGCCGCTGGCGCCTTCGAGCTGTGGCGTGGCCGGCGGCCCGACACCGCGCCGGTGCTGGCCGCGCTGCGCCAGCACCTGGCGGCCAAGCTGGCCGCCTGAGCAGGAACGGCCCAGGCCATGCCCGGCATCCGCTCCCTGCGTTTGGGCACCGGCCGAACCGGCCGAACCGGCCGTGGCGGCCGTGGCGGCTGGCTGGCCCGGCTGTGGCGGCCGGTGGCCCTGCTGCTGCTGTGCGCCCTGTCGCTGCAGCTGTATTTCGTCGCCCGCATCGCGCTGATGAACTGGATCGCGCCGCAGTCCACCAGCTTCCAGCGCAGCGAGGCCTGGCGCCTGCTCACCACCCAGGGCCACATCGCCTGGCGCCAGGAATGGGTGGACGATGCGCGCCTGTCCAACCACCTCAAGCGCGCGGTGATCGCCAGCGAGGACGCCGGCTTCGCCGAGCACTCGGGCGTGGAATGGGACGCCATCGAGCAGGCCTGGGAGAAGAACCAGCGCGCCGAGGCCGCCGCCGCGCGGCGCAATGCCCAGTTGGAGAAGCGCGCCCAGACCCAAAGCCAGACCCAGCTCAGGCCCCGCCCGCAGGCCGTGCCCAAGGTGGTGGGCGGCTCCACCATCACCCAGCAGCTGGCCAAGAACCTGTTCCTGTCGGGCGAGCGCACGGTGCTGCGCAAGGCGCAGGAGTTTCTGCTCACTTTCGCGCTGGAGGGCCTGCTGAGCAAGCGCCGCATCCTGGAGATCTATCTGAACAACGTCGAATGGGGCGAGGGCGTGTTTGGCGCCCAGGCCGCGGCACGGCATTACTGGCGCGTCGACGCGGCACGGCTGGACGCCTGGCAGGCGGCCCGGCTGGCGGTGATGCTGCCGGCGCCCAAGCGCTTCGAGAAGACGCCGGGCTCGGCCTATGTGTCCGGGCGTGCCGGCACCATCGTCGCGCGCATGGGCGGCGTGGCCCTGCCCTGAAACCGGACTTGGGCGCTTTTCTACAATCGCCGCCATGAGCACCCAGGTCACCGACGAGATCGCCGCCGCCGCGGCGCGCCTGGTCGTCGACGAAGGCCTGGACTATGGCGGCGCCAAGCGCAAGGCGCTGCGGGCGCTGGGCCTGGACGGCCGCGGCGCGCGCTCGGCCGAGCTGCCGTCCAACGAGCAGGTGGAAGACGCGGTGCGCGAGCACATCGCGCTGTTCCACGCCGACACCCAGCCGGCCGAGCTGCTGGCGCTGCGCCGGCTGGCGCTGCAGTGGATGGAGCGGCTGGCCGAGTTCCGCCCGCACCTGGGCGGCGCGGTCTGGCGCGGCACGGCCACGCGGCAATCGGTGGTGCAACTGGACCTGTACTGCGACGACAGCAAGTCGGCCGAGATCGCGCTGATCAACCTGGGCCTGGACTACGAGGTTGGCAGCCGCAGCGATCCGCGTCCCGGCCGTGGCGGCGAGCACGATGTGCTGAGCCTGGCCCAGCGCTCGCGCGAGCTGGACGACTGGATCACCCTGCACCTGGCGGTGCTGGACCACGACGACCTGCGCGGCGCGCTCAAGCCCGACAGCCGCGGCCGCAGCTGGCGTGGCGATGCCGACGCACTGCGCCGCCTGCTGCAAGAAGCTGGACCCGCCGATACCGCTGCATGAACACAGACACTGCCCCCGCCGCCATCGCCCCCCGCCGTCGGCGGCTGCTGCTGACCGGCGTGGCCGCCGCCGCGGGCGCCGCCGGCCTGGGCCTGGCGTTGTGGCGCGGCCAGGGCCAGCCGGCGGCGGGTGCCTCCGGGCCCGCCGGCGACGCCAGCGCGGCCGGCGGCGGCTCGGCCGAAGCCGGCTCGCTGTGGTCGCTGCGCTTTGAACGCCCGGAAGGCGGCGAGCTGGTGATGGCCACGCTGCGCGGCCAGCCGCTGATCGTCAATTTCTGGGCCACCTGGTGCAAGCCCTGCGTGCGCGAGATGCCCGAGATCGACCGCTTCCACCGCGAGCACCGCGCCCGCGGCTGGCAGGTCGTGGGCCTGGCCATCGACGGCCCGACACCGGTGCGCGAGTTCCTCACGCGCGTGCCGGTGGGCTTTGCCATCGGCCTGGCCGGGCTGGACGGCACGGACCTGGTGCGCGAGCTGGGCAATCCCCAGGGCGGCCTGCCCTTCACCGTGGCCTTCGATGCCCAGGGCCGCATCCGCCACCGCAAGCTGGGCGAAACCGGCTACGACGAGCTAGCCGGCTGGGCCCGCGGCGGCTGAGCCTGTTCGAGCTTGTGGCGATTTTCGCCAACGTCGGTCATCGCGTCATGATTTCGCTTTGAACGCACATGGATTGGTCCACATCATCGATCTGACAAAAAGATCTGAAGAGCCCTTCCCAGCCCCGGCCGCTGTGACACAATGCGCAGCCCTGTCGGTCGGCCTGCCGCCGATTCAACGACAGAAGCCGGCAGATCGCTGCGAATGCCGGCATTGATGTGAACAGATCGCCGCAGACGTCCGCAGCGCCGCGGCCGGGCAGCGATCCACCGACCATCCCGCGGTGGCGAGCCTTCGCCACCGCCCTGCTAGGAGTCCCGCATGGACCTGCGCAAGCTCAAGACGCTGATCGACCTGGTGTCGGAATCGAACATCTCCGAACTCGAGATCACCGAGGCCGAGGGCAAGGTGCGCATCGTGAAGGCCGGTGCCGCACCGGCCGGCGTGATGCAGACCATGATGATGGCGCCGGCCGCAGTGGCCGCGCCGGCCGCCGCCCCGACGGCGGTGGTGGCCGCGGCCGCCGCCCCGGCGGCCGCGCCGGCCGAGACCGGCCATGTGGTCAAGTCGCCGATGGTCGGCACCTTCTACCGTGCCTCCAGCCCCGGCGCCAAGCCGCTGGCCGAGGTGGGCCAGCAGGTCAAGGAAGGCGAGGCGGTCTGCATCATCGAGGCCATGAAGATCATGAACGAGATCGAGGCCGACAAGACCGGCACGGTGACCAAGGTGCTGGTCGAGAACGGTGCCGCGGTCGAGTTCGGCCAGCCGCTGTTCATCATCGAGTGATCGGCGGCTGAAGCGCCATGTTCAAGAAAATCCTCATCGCCAACCGCGGCGAGATCGCCCTGCGCATCCAGCGCGCCTGCCGCGAGATGGGCATCAAGTCGGTGGTGGTGTACTCCGAGGCCGACCGCGAGGCCAAGTACGTCAAGCTCGCCGACGAGGCCGTGTGCATCGGCCCGCCGCCCAGCGCGCAGAGCTACCTCAACATGCCGGCGATCATCGCGGCGGCCGAGGTCACCGATGCCGAGGCCATCCATCCCGGCTACGGCTTCCTCAGCGAAAACGCCGACTTTGCCGAGCGGGTGGAAAAAAGCGGCTTCACCTTCATCGGCCCGACGCCCGAGTCGATCCGCCTGATGGGCGACAAGGTGTCGGCCAAGCAGGCCATGATCCGCTCGGGCGTGCCCACGGTGCCGGGCTCGGAGGGCGCCCTGCCCGAGGACCCCAAGGCCATCGTGCAGGCGGCACGCGCCGTCGGCTATCCGGTGATCATCAAGGCCGCCGGCGGCGGTGGTGGCCGCGGCATGCGCGTGGTGCACACCGAGGCGGCCCTGCTGCATGCGGTGCAGACCACCCGCACCGAGGCCGGCGCGGCCTTCGGCAACCCGGCCGTGTACATGGAGAAGTTCCTCCAGAACCCGCGCCACATCGAGATCCAGGTGCTGGCCGACCAGCACAAGAACGCGGTCTGGCTGGGCGAGCGCGACTGCTCGATGCAGCGCCGCCACCAGAAGATCATCGAGGAGGCGCCGGCGCCGGGCATCCCGCGCCGCATCATCGAGAAGATCGGTGACCGCTGCGCCGCGGCCTGCAAGAAGATCGGCTACCGTGGCGCCGGCACCTTCGAGTTCCTGTTCGAGAACGGCGAGTTCTATTTCATCGAGATGAACACGCGCGTGCAGGTCGAGCATCCGGTGACCGAGCTGGTCACCGGCATCGACATCGTGCAGATGCAGATCCGCGTCGCGGCGATGGAGAAGCTGCCGTTCACCCAGCGCCAGATCCAGATGCGCGGCCATGCGCTGGAGGTGCGGGTGAATGCCGAGGACCCGTGGAAGTTCACGCCCTCGCCCGGCCGCATCACCATGTGGCACCCGCCCGGCGGCCCCGGCGTGCGCGTGGATTCGCACATCTACACCAACTACATGGTGCCGCCCAACTACGACTCGATGGTCGGCAAGATCATCGTGCACGGCGACACCCGCGAGCAGGCGCTGGCGCGCATGCGCACGGCCCTGTCCGAGACCGTGGTCGAAGGCATCCAGACCAACATCCCGCTGCACCGCGAGCTGATGGCCGATGCCAAGTTCATCGAAGGCGGCACCAGCATCCACTACCTTGAAAAGTGGATGGAGCACCACCAGCGCTGAGCCCGGAGCACAACATGCATGAACTGGTGCTGCGCCTGCCCGAGGCGCTGGTCGAAGCGGTCAGCGAGGCCCTGGTCGACGAACTGGATGCGCTGTCGGTCTCGGTGGCCGATGCCGACGCCGGCACCGAGGCCGAGCAGGCGCTGTTCGGCGAGCCCGGCATGCCCGCGCCGCGCGAAGGCTGGCAGCGCAGCGACGTGACCGCGCTGTTTGCCGACGAGGCCCAGGCCACCGAGGCCGCGGCCCTGGTGCTGGCCCAGGACTGGGCCGCCGACGACCAGGTGCAGGTGCTGGCGCTGCGCGAGGTGGCCGATCAGGACTGGGTGCGGCTGACGCAAAGCCAGTTTGCGCCGGTGGAGATCACGCCGACGTTCTGGATCGTGCCCAGCTGGCACGAGGCGCCGCCGGCGGCCGAGCGCATCATCCGCCTCGACCCCGGCCTGGCCTTCGGCACCGGCACCCACCCGACCACGCGCATGTGCCTGCGCTGGATTGCGCAGCAGGCGCCGGCGCTGGCTGCCGGCTGGCAGCGCACGCTGGACTACGGCTGCGGCTCGGGCATCCTGGCCATTGCCGCGGCCCTGCATGGCGCCCAGGCCATCGACGCGGTGGACATCGACACGGCCGCGGTGCAATCCACCCGCGACAACGCCGCCGCCAATGGCGTGGACCTGAACCCCGGCCTGCCCGAGGCGGCCCGCGGCGAGTACCCGCTGGTGCTGGCCAACATCCTGGCCACGCCGCTGAAGCTGCTGGCGCCCTTGCTGTGCTCGCATGTCGCGCCCGGCGGCCATCTGGTGCTGGCCGGCATCCTGGAGCGCCAGGCCGATGAGCTGAAGGCCGCCTACGCGCCCTGGCTGTCGCTGCAGGTCAGCGACAGCGAGGACGGCTGGATCCTGATGACGGCCCGGCGGCCGGCCTGAGCCCGGCCTGACCCGCATCAGCCGGGGCCGCTGCGGCCCCATGGCATCATCGCCACCACGATGACGCACACCACGCCACCGACTCGATGAACCTCGCCTCGCGATGCCCGTCGTGCGGCACGGTGTTCCGCGTGGTGCGCGACCAGCTGCTGGTGTCCGAAGGCTGGGTGCGCTGCGGCCGCTGCAACGGCGTGTTCGACGCCACCGAGGAGCTGTTCGACATCGAGACCGGCACGCCGCTGCGGCTGCAGGCCGAGGCCGAGGCCCCGGCGGGTGATGCCCCGGCCTTCGACGACGCCCTGCCCCCGTCCGAGGCGCTGCTGCGCCGGCCGGCCCAGGCGCTGGACGGACCGCCCGAACCCGAGCCGGAGCCGGAGCCGGAGCCGGAGCCGGAGCCGGAACCCGAGCCGCCGCCACCTCCCGCGCCCGAGCCGCCGCCCGAGCCCGACCCGGTGTTCGCCGCCGTGCCCAGCGAGCCCGAACCGCTGGCCCGGCTGACCGAATCGCCGCAGGACATCGCCACCGGGGCGCCCACCGCCGCCTGGGCCGCCGAGCGTGCCGCCGACAGCCAGGCCTTCCATGTGGAGATCGCCAGCCAGCCCAGCTTTGTGCGCCAGGCCCAGCGCGCCGCGCTGTGGCAGGGCCCGGCCGCACGCGCGCTGCTGATCGGCCTGGCCCTGCTGCTGGCCGCGCTGTCGGCGCTGCAGCTGGCCCTGTTCAAGCGCGATGTGCTGGCCGCCCGCCACCCCGGCTGGGCGCCGGTCCTGCAGGCCCTGTGTTCACCGTTCGGTTGCCAGCTGCAGCCGCTGCGCCGCATCGAGCTGCTGGCGGTGGACAGCTCGTCGCTGCAGCGCCTGGATGCCGAATCCACGCCCGAGCAGCAGCGCTACCGGCTGGGCCTGACGCTGCGCAGCCGCGCCGACACGCCGCTGATGCTGCCGTCGCTGGAGCTGAGCCTGACCGACGCCCAGGGCCGGCTGCTGTCACGCCGTTTGCTGGGCCTGGCCGAGCTGGGCGCACGCGAGACGGTCATCGCCGCCGGCGGCGAACTGGCGCTGCAGGCCCAGCTGAGCAGCGGCGACCGGCGCGTCGAAGGCTACACGGTCGAGCTGTTCTACCCCTGATGCGGCGGCGCCGTTCGCGGCGACAATCGCGCGTTTGCCCTCTCAGCCCCCACCCACGGCACACCCATGTCCTCTGTCCTGATCTGCGGCTCGCTCGCCTTCGACACCATCACCAACTTCCCGGGCCGCTTTGCGCAGCAGATCATGCCGGACAAGGTGCACATGCTGAATGTGTCCTTCCTGGTGCCGACGCTGCGCCGCGAGTTCGGCGGCTGCGCCGGCAACATCGCCTACACCCTGCACCTGCTGGGCGGCAAGCCGCTGATCAAGGGCGCCATCGGCAACGACGGTGGCGACTACCTGCGCCGGCTGGAAGGCTGGGGCGTGGACACCTCGATGGTGCTGCAGGCCAGCGAGACCTATACCGCGCAGTGCATGATCATCACCGACGAGGACAACAACCAGATCACCGCCTTCCACCCGGGCGCGATGCTGCTGGCGCACCAGACCGACGTGCCGGCGCAGCGCGGTGATGTCAAGCTGGCCATCGTCGCCCCCGACGGCCGCGAGGCCATGCAAAAGCACTGCGAGCAGCTGGCCGCGGCCAAGATCCCGTTCATCTTCGATCCGGGCCAGAACCTGCCGCTGTTCGACGGCACCGAGCTGCGCCGCTTCACCCAGCTGGCCAGCTGGGTGGCCGTCAACGACTACGAAGGCGCCATGCTCACCGAGCGCATGGGCACGACCATCGAGGAGCTGTCGCGCCAGCCCAATCTGCAGGGCGTGATCGTGACCCTGGGCGCCCAGGGCTGCGACCTGTGGATCAACGGCCAGCGCAGCCATGTGCCGGGCGTGGCCGCCAGCGCGGTCAACGATCCCACGGGCTGCGGCGACGCCTTCCGCGGCGCCCTGCTGCACGGCCTGTCGCAGGGCTGGACGCTGCAGCGCTGCGTGGCCCTGGGCAACCAGGTGGGCGCGCTGAAGATCGCCCAGCACGGGCCGCAGAACCACCAAATCCCGGCCGAGCTGATCGCTGCGGCCTGAAGTCCCTCAGCCCGCCCGCTCAGACTGCAGCGCGGGCCTTGCGCAGCAGGCCGTCGATGGCCAGCACATAGCCATCGACGCCGAAGCCGACCACGATGCCGGCGGCCGCCGGCGAGATGTAGCTGTGGTGGCGGAAGCTCTCGCGCGCATGCACATTGCTGATGTGCACCTCGATCAGCGGCACGCCCGTGCCCTTGATCGCATCGTGCAGCGCAATGCTGGTGTGGGTGTAGGCGCCGGGGTTCATCACCACGCCGGCCAGCTCGCCGGCACGGTGCTGGCGGCCGGCCTCGTGGATCCAGTCCAGCAGCTGGCCTTCGTGGTTGCTCTGCCGGCATTCGGCCTCGGCACCACGCTCGGCGGCGGCGGCGCGGCACAGCGCCTCCACATCGGCCAGCGTGGTGTGGCCGTAGACGGCGGGCTCGCGTGTGCCCAGCAGGTTGAGGTTGGGGCCGTTGAGGACCAGCAGCTTGATCATGTGGGTTTGGCCTGGCGGCGCTTAAGTCGAATCTCGTTGGGCAATGGTAGCGAGCGGCGCAGCACCTCCTCGCCCAGCCACTGGGCCGAGCGCTGGGCCCGTGCCGCCACCGTGGGCAGCGGCAGCTGCTGGTAGTCGTCGTTGAAGACCTCGAAGCTGTAGTCGCCGCGGTAGCCGATGGCCGCCAGCGTGCGCACCAGCTGGGCCAGCTGCTCGCTGTGCACGCCCTCGCCGGGAAAGACACGGAAGGTGCGCGCGGTGGCGATGCGCTCTTCCACCGAGCGTGTCTCCTGCCACATGAAGTCGGACAGCTGGACCAGGAAGATGCGCCGCGCGTCCAGCGTGGCCAGCGCACCCAGCGGCGTCTGCGTGGCGAAGATGTGGTACGAGTCGACGCCCATGCCGAGGTTGGGCATGTCGGCGCGGCACACCGCCTCCCAGGCGGTGGTGAACTCGTTGATGTGGCGGCCCCAGCTCAGGCCCTCGTAGGCCACCTTGATGCCCAGCGGCAGGGCCAGCATGGCCAGCTTGCGCAGGTCACGGGCGATGACCTCGGGCTCGCCGCTGGCATGCTGGCTGGTCGACGAGCAGGCCAGCAGCAGCGGCGCGCCCAGCGCATGGGCCATCTCCAGCATGCTCTTGGCGATGTCGACCTTGTAGTCGTGCAGATGGCCGGACAGGCCCTCGAAGTCGCGCAGCACCTGGAAGCCGGTGACACGCAGGCCGCTGGCGCGCACCACGCGCACGGCCTCGTCCACGCCGCCCGGGTGGCCGACGATGTCGTTGGCCTTGAGCATCACCTGGCCGAAGCCGGCGTCGCGCATGGCCTGCAGCTTGGCCTGCAGCGAGCCGGCCAGCGTGATGGTGTCCATGCCGAAGTCGGCCGTGGGACTGATCGCATGGTCGCGGTGCGGCATGGTCGTCAACCCCATCAGGCTGCCGCGACCGGGCTGCGCACCAGCTCGAACATCACGCCGCCCAGCCAGGGCCGGGTCAGCGCGCCGCGTGCATCGGGATGCAGGTCGGCCTGGTCGACAAAGCCCACGCCGCGCGCGGCCAGGGCCTGCATGGCGGCGGCCACGTCGGGCGTGCCCAGGCCCATGCGCTGCAGGCATTCGTCGCCATCGTCCGGACGGCCGGCGATGCCCACCAGCTCGGCATCGTCCGACTCCGGCTCGATCAGCTGCAGATGGAACGTGCCGCAGGGGCTGCTGAGGATGCGGCCCTTGGGCAGGATGCCGAAGCGGCGCTCGTCGGGCAGCTGGTCGAAGCCGAACAGCTCGCCGTAGAAGGCGCACCAGTCGGCCATGCGGCCGGCGCCGATGTACTGCACCACGCCAAACCAGTGCAGGCCGGCCAGGGCCGGCGGCTGCTGCTCGACGGTGGGAATGGGCACGAAGTCCACGCCCCAGATCGAGAACTCGCGCCAGCGGTCGACGAAGTAGATGCGCGTGCTGCCCACGCCGTGGATGGCCGGGATGTTCAGTTCCATCACCGCCACCTGGGCCGGCACGGCCCAGGCGCCACGCTCGCAGCAGCGTGCAAAGGCCTGGGCCGCATCGCGCACGCGCAGGCCCAGCGCGGCGATCTGCGCCGGCTCGTCGGGCGCCGCGCCATGGGCGTTGATGACCACGTTCATGCTGCCCTGGCGGTACAGCAGCACCTCGCGCGAGCGGTGGCGGGCCACCGGCGCAAAGCCCATGGCCTCGAGCACCTGGCCCAGGGCCTGGGGCCGGCCGCTGCGGTATTCGACGAACTCGATGCCCTCCAGCCCCAGCGGGTTGGGCAGGGCGCTGCGGGTCTCGCGGGCCAGGCTTGGCAGGTCGGTCATCGGGAACTCCGGATCAGGGGTTGGCGGCGCGTGCAGCCACCAGGCGGCGGAAGTGGGCGTCGATGCGCTCGGCCTCGGGCTCCAGGCCGGTGAACAGGCGGAAGGCGCCCACCGCCTGGCCCACGGCCATGGTGCCGCCGTCCACGGTGCGGCAGCCGGCGGCGCGCGCGGCCTGCAGCAGGGCCGTGTCCAGCGGGAAGTAGACGATCTCGGCCACCCACAGGCCCGGGTGCAGCAGGCTGGCCGGCAGCGGCAGGCCGGGCAGCTTGTCCATGCCGGTGGGCGTGGCATGGATCAGGCCGCTGGCGCCCTGCAGGGCCACGGCGATGTCGGCACAGGCCTGGACCCGGTGCTCGCCGGGCCCGGCATTCAGCTCGGCGGCCAGGGCCGCGGCGCGGGCCGGGTCCTGGTCGACGATGCGCAGCCGCTTCGCGCCGAGGCCCAGCACCGCATGGGCAATGGCCGAGCCGGCGCCGCCGGCGCCCAGCAGCACCACGCAGTCCAGGTCGCCGGGCTGCGGCGACGGCAGGCCGCGCTGGAAGCCCCAGGCCCAGCCCCAGCCGTCGGTGTTGTGGCCGATGGCCCGGCCGTCGCGGAACACCACGGTGTTGACCGCGCCCATGGCCCGCGCCTCGTCGGACAGCTCGTCGAGCAGCGGCAGCACCGCCTGCTTGCAGGGGTAGGTGATGTTCAGCCCGGCATAGCCCATGATGCGGGCGGCCTGCAGCAGGCCCGGCAGGGCCTCGGCGCCGACGCCGCCGGCATCCAGGTCGATCAGCTGGTAGTGCAGGGCCAGGCCCTGGGCGCGGGCCTCGGCCTCGTGCATGGCCGGCGTCAGCGAGCGCTGGATGCCGGCGCCGATCAGGCCGACCAGCAGCTTGGCGCCTGTGGAAACAGTGTTGCTCATGGTCTCTCGTGGCGGGGACGTTGCCACCGCTCGGTACAACCCAGCAGTCGCCGCGGAACTGGCTTGGCCAGGCCGCAGGCGGCGCCCCCTGGGGGGAAGCGCCGCCAGGCGCTCCGGGGGGGGCTTACTTCCGCAGCTTGGCCAGCTCGGCCTGCAGCTCGGCCAGCGTGGCGGCCACGGCGGCGCCGTGCTTGTCCAGCACCGGCTTGAGCTTGTCGCGCAGCTTGGCCTGCTCGGCGGCCGAGAACTCGGTGGCCTGCATGCCGGCCTTCTTCAGCTCGGCCAGGTCGTCGGCCGACTTGTCGCGGTTGACCTTGCGCTGGTAGGCCGCGGCCTCGACCGCCGCATCCTTGATGATCTTGCGGTCGGCTTCGCTCAAGCCGTCCCAGACCTTCTTGCTGAAGATCAGCGACTGCGGGTTGTACTGGTGGTTGGTGATGGCCAGGTGCTTCTGCACCTCGTAGAACTTGTTGGCCAGGATCACCGACAGCGGGTTCTCCTGGCCGTCGATGGCCTTCTGCTCCAGGCCGGCATAGACCTCGGGGAAGGCCATCGGCGTCGGGTTGGCGCCCAGAGCCTTGACCCAGTCGACGTTGATGGCGTTGGGGATCACGCGCAGCTTCAGGCCGGCGATGTCCTCCACGGTGTTGATGGGCTTGCGGCCGTTGGTGATGTTGCGGAAGCCCAGCTCCACATAGGCCAGGCCGATGATGCCCTTGTCGGCCAGCTTGGCATGCAGCTTCTGGCCGAAGGGGCCGTCGACCACCGCATCGGCCTCCTTGGCATTGGCGAAGATGAACGGGAAGTCATAGACCTCGAAGTCCTTGACCTGCGAGGCCAGGATGCCCGAGTTCAGCTGCACGAACTCGATGGTGCCGCCCTGCAGGGCCGAGACATTGGCCGCGTCGCCACCCAGCGCGCCGCCGGGGAAGACGTTGACCTTCATCTTGCCGCCGGACTTGGCCGCCACCAGCTCGGCGAACTTCTGCGCGCCGATCTCCAGCGGATGGCCCTTGGGGTTCTGCAGCGCGAACTTGAAGGTGCGCTCCTGGGCGTGCACGGCGCTGGCCGCACCCATGGTGGCCACGGCCGCAATGGCCAGCAGGGTCTTGAGCATCAGGCGTTTCATGGTTGTCTCCGAGGGGGGATGGATGGCGCGTCGCGCCAGGGGAAAGCGAAATCAGCCAGCAAACCAGCGCGCCGGCACGATCACCAGCGACGGGAAGAACACCAGCAGGAACATCACCGCAAACTGCGCCAGCATGAAGGGCAGCACGCCGCGGGTGACGTCGTCCATCTTCATCTTGCCGACGCCGGCCACCACGTTGAGCACCGTGCCCACGGGCGGCGTGATCAGGCCGATGGCGTTGTTCATGATGAACAGCACGCCGAAGTAGATCGGGTCGATGCCGGCGGCCTTGACCACCGGCATCAGCACCGGCGTCATGATCAGGATGGTCGGCGTCATGTCCATGGCCGTGCCCACGGCGATGACCAGCAGCATGATGGCCACCAGCAGCAGGGTCTGGTTGCCCATGAAGGGTTCCAGCAGCGAGATCATCTTGCTGGGGATGTCGGCCACCGTGATCAGCCAGGCGCTGACCATGGCCGCCGCCACCAGGAACATGATCACCGCGGTGGTCTTGGCCGAGGCCTTGAAGACCTCGCCCAGCTGGTGCCACTTCAGCTCGCGGTAGACGAAGACCGAGACGAACAGCGCATACACCGCCGCCACCACCGCGGCCTCGGTCGGCGTGAACACGCCGAACTTCAGGCCCACGACCACGATCACCGGCAGGAACAGGGCCCAGGCCGATTCACGCAGGGCCTTCAGCCGCTGCGCGGTGCTGGCCTTGGGCGGCGGCGTGATGGCCTCGCGCTTGGACACCCACCACCAGGCCACGGCGATGGACACGCCCATCAGGATGCCGGGCACGATGCCGGCCAGGAACAGCTTGCCGATCGACAGGTTGGCGGCCACGCCGAAGACCACGAAGCCGATCGACGGCGGGATCACCGGCGCGATGATGCCGGCCGATGCGATCAGGCCGCCGGCGGTGGCCTTGTTGTGGCCGGCGCGCACCATCATCGGCAGCAGCAGGGCCGCCAGCGCCGCGGTATCGGCCACCGCCGAGCCCGACAGCGCGGCCATCAGCACCGCCGCCAGGATGGCCACGAAGCCCAGGCCGCCGCGCTTGTGGCCGACCAGGGTGATGGCCAGGTCGACGATGCGCCGCGACAGCCCGCCGACGTTCATGATCTCGCCGGCGAGCATGAAGAACGGCACGGCCAGCAGCGGGAAGCTGTCGGCGCCGTTGATGACGTTCTGCGCCAGGATCTGCGCATCGAACAGGTCCAAGTGCCACATCAGGGCCACGCCGGAGACCAGCAGGGCATAGGCGATGGGCATGCCCAGCAGCATGGCGCCGATCAGCGCGCCGAGGAAGATGGTGACGGTCATGGTCTGCGGTCCGGTTGGCAGTGCTGCGGCGGTGCGGCGCGGCGGCGGCTCAGCGGTTCTTGTAAGTGCCGCTGCGGTCCAGGTGCAGCTCGTCGATCTGCGCCAGGTCCTCGCTCTCGCGCACCGCCACCAGCTCGGCGTCGCTGAGCTGGCCGGTGACGGTGCGCCACAGCTCACGCAGCGTCAGCAGGCCGGCCGAGACGGCGAACACCACGCCGGCGCCGTAGAAGATGCCCATCGAGGCGCCGGTGACCGGGGCCTCGACCTCCAGGTTGATCTGCATCTGCTGCCAGGCACCCTGCAGCAGCAGGCCGTCGATGCCCAGCATGGCCAGCTGCACCAGCACCAGGCAGACACGCCGGCCCGGCGCGCCCAGGCGCGACACCAGCATGTCGGTGCCCAGGTGGCCATGCTCCTTGACCGCGACCACCGCGCCCAGGAAGCACATCCACACGAACAGCCAGCGCGACAGCTCCTCGGACACGGTGATGCCCGAGTCGAAGGCATAGCGCAGCACCACGTTGCCGAACACCAGCAGCACCATCAGCACCAGCAGGGCGACCATGGTCCATTCCAGCAATCGGCAGTAGGCGTTGATCAGCTTGTTCACGCCGGTCTCCTGGTGGTTCGGGCCGCGCCGCGCAACCGACGCGGCCGCAGCGCCGACCTGGGGTGTGGGGCGGCGGCCGAATAATGTACGAACTGGTTAGTTGTACGTATCGGTAAAAACCCTTGAGCCGCGTCAAGGCGGCGGCGGGTGGGGCATGGCAGGGCCGGGCCGGGCCGGGCGCCCTAGTTTTTGACGTAGCGCTCGATCATGTCGACGATGGCCTCGCGGCGTGCCGCCAGCGAGCGTGCCGCGCCGAGGTCGCGCTTGAAGATCAGGCCGAAGGTGTGGCGGTTGGCGACGTTGAACACGCTCAGCGCCGAGATCGACATGTGCAGGTCCACCGGGTCCAGCCCGGGGCGGAACTGGCCGGCGGCCACGCCGCGCTCGTAGACCCGGCGCAGGCCCTCGATGGCCGGCACGTTCAGCTGGCGGATGCTCTTGCTGCGCGCCAGGTATTCGCCACGGTGGATGTTCTCGGTCATCACCAGGCGGATGAAGTCGGGGTGGGCGGCCTGGTAGTCCACCGTGTGCACCACCAGGCGGCGCAGCGCCTCGGCCGGCTCCAGGTCGTCCAGGTGCAGCTCGCTCTCGATGGCCCGCATGTGGCGGTAGGCCTCTTCGAGCACGGCCACGTACAGCCCATCCTTGCTGCCGTAGTAGTAATAAATCATGCGCTTGCTGGTGCGCGTGGCGGCGGCGATCTCGTCGATGCGCGCGCCGGCCAGGCCCTTGTCGGCAAACTCGCGCGTGGCCACGGCCAGGATGTCGGCCATGGTGCGCTCGGGGTCGTTGGTGCGGCCGGCATCGCCGTCGGCCGCGGCCTCGCCGTCCGGCGGCGGGCTGGCGCTGGCGGGCTCCGCCCCGGGCAGCTTGGGCGGCCGGCCGCGGCGCGGCTTGGGCGGGTTTTGTACGGGCTGGTTCATTGCGGGCGCCAGCTTATCCGATCATCATCGCGCAGCATCCACCACCGGAGAGCCCCGCATGCCGTCCCCCGCCCTGGTCTTTCGCCAGCTGTTCGAGCCGCTGTCGTCCACGCTGAGCTATCTGCTGGCCTGCCCGCACACCGGCCAGGCGCTGCTGATCGACCCGGTGGTCAATGCGATGGAGCGCGACCTGGCCCTGCTGCAACAGCTGGGCCTGCGGCTGGTGGCCACGGTCGACACCCATGTGCATGCCGACCACATCACCGGCGCCCTGCACCTGCGCGAGCGCACCGGCTGCAAGGTGGCCATGCCCGGCGCCGATGCCCTGGCCTGCGCCGACATCCAGCTGCAGCCCGGTCGGCCACTGGCCGTGGGCGGCCTGAACCTGGAGCCGATTGCCACGCCCGGCCACACCAGCGGGCACTTCGCCTACCGCCTGGGCGACCGCGTGTTCACCGGCGATGCGCTGCTGATCGACGGCTGCGGCCGCACCGACTTCCAGGGCGGTGATGCGCGCACGCTGTGGCGCAGCATCCACGAGCGCCTGTTCACGCTGCCAGACGACACCCTGGTCTATCCCGGCCACGACTACCAGCAGCGCCGCGTCTCCACCATCGCCCAGGAGCGAGCGCGCAACCCGCGCCTGGGCGGCGCACGCACCGAGGACGAGTTTGTCGCGCTGATGGCGGCGCTGAACCTGCCCTATCCGAAGTTCATCGACCATGCGGTGCCGGGCAACCGCCAGTGCGGTGTCTGCCCCACGGGCCTGCCCGAAGAACTGCAGGCCTATTGCGAGCGCATGGCGGCCACGCCCCAGGGTTGACGCAGCGCAAGCCTGACGCGGCGCTGCAGCGGCCGGGCCCTTGAAAGCCTTCCGGGCAACCCTAGTTTGGAGTCATGGCGGGGCCGGCCCACCCCCTCGGCCCCGCCAGCCAGACCCACCGAACCGGAGATGCCCATGCTCTACCGCAGCCTGTTCCCGCGCGATCTCTTCAACCAGTTCGACCGCCTGCAGCGCGAGCTGCAGGGCGGCCTGGACGGCAGCCTGGATGGACGCGGCTCGCCGGCCATCCGCGGCATCGGCCGCGGCGGCTATCCGGCGCTCAACGTCGGCAGCACGGCCGAGGCAGTGGAGGTGTTCGCCTTCGCCCCGGGCCTGGACCCGGCCAGCATCGACGTGCAGCTGGAGCGCGGCGTGCTGACGCTGTCGGGCCAGCGTGCCGGCGTGGCGCCGGCCGGCGCCGCGGCGGGCGACGAGCGCAGCACCCTGCACATCAACGAGCGCTTCGACGGCCGCTTCCGCCGCGTGGTCAGCCTGCCCGACGACATCGAGGCCCAGGCCGTGCAGGCCAGCTACCGCGACGGCGTGCTGCGTGTCAGCGTGCCGCGGCGCGCCCAGGCCCAGCCGCGGCGCATCGAGGTGCAGTGAAAACCGCCCAGAACCCGGAGAACCGATCATGAACATCCCCGCCACCACCTCGTCGACCCGGCCCGAAACCCCGCCCGAGGCAGCCCTGCTGCCGCCGGTGGACGTGATCGAAGATGCCACCGGCATCACCCTGTATGCCGACCTGCCGGGCGTGCCGCGCGACCAGGTGTCGCTGCGTGTCGACGGCGACCAGCTGACGCTGGAAGGCCAGATGGTGCTGCCCGACCCGCAAGGCCTGACGCCGCACCATGCCGAGGTCGGCCTGAACCGCTACCGCCGCAGCTTCACGCTGAGCAAGGAGCTGGATGCCGAGCGTGTCAGCGCCGAGATGACGCATGGCGTGCTGCGCGTGCGCATCCCCAAGGCCGAGCGCGCCCAGCCGCGGCGCATCAGCGTGCAGGTGGGCTGAGGCCGCGCTCAGCCGCCCGGCTGCTGCAGCTGCTGCAGCCGGCGCTGCAGCAGCCAGCGGTCGTGGCCGTTGTGGCTCAGCGCCAGCGCCTGGCCGAAGGCGGCGATGGCTTCGTCGCGGCGCTGCAGGCGCTGCAGCAGATCGCCGCGCACGCTGTGCAGCCAGGGATAGTCGCGCAGCGCCGGCTCGCCGACCAGCCCGTCCACCAGGGCCAGGCCGGCGGCCGGGCCGTCGGCCATGCCCACGGCCACGGCGCGGTTCAGCGCCACCACCGGCGTGGGCTGCACGCGCAGCAGGCGGCCGTACAGCCGGGCGATGTGCGCCCAGTCGGTGGCCTCGGCCGTGGCCGCGCGTGCATGGCAGGCAGCGATCGCGGCCTGCAGCACATAGGGCCCGGCCGGCACGGCGGCGGCCGCCAGCAAGGCCTCGGCGCGGGCCAGCGACTGCAGGCCCTGGCCGATCAGCGGCGCATCCCAGCGGCTGCGGTCCTGGTCCAGCAGCAGCACCGGCGCGCCCTGATCGTCCAGCCGCGCGGCGCTGCGCGAGGCCTGCAGGTCCAGCAGCGCCGCCAGGCCATGCACCTCGGGCGCCTGCGGCATCAGGCCGGCCAGCAGCCGCGCCAGGCGCTGGGCCTCGTGGGTCAGCTCGCCCCGCATCCACTGCGCGCCACGCAAGGCCGTGTAGCCGGCGTTGAAGATCAGGTAGACCACCTCCAGCACCGAGTCCAGGCGCTCGGCCAGGGCCTCGGGACGCGGCAGCTCGAAGGGCACGCCGGCCTCGGCCAGCGTGCGCTTGGCGCGCACGATGCGCTGGGCCACCGTGGCCTCGGAGACCAGGAAGGCGCGCGCGATCTCCTCGGTGGACAGGCCGGCCAGGATCTTCAGCGTCAGCGCCTCGCGGGCATCGGCCGACAGCAGCGGATGGCAGGCGGTGAAGATCAGGCGCAGCAGATCGTCGCCGATCACATCGGCACGCGCGGCATCCAGGGCATCGACGAAGTCGGGCACGATCAGCGCCTCCTGGGCCACCAGGTCGGCCCCGATCTGCTCCAGCTTGGCGGCCAGCGAGGCATCGCGGCGCAGCCGGTCCAGCGCGCGGCGGCGGGCCGTGGTCAGCAGCCAGGCGCCGGGGCGCTCGGGGATGCCGTCCAGCGGCCAGTGCTGCAGCGCAGCCTCCAGCGCGTCCTGCACCAGGTCCTCGGCCAGGCCCAGGTCGCGCACCCAGCGCGCCACCAGGGCCACCAGCAGGGCCGACTCGCGGTGCCAGACCTCGGCCAGCACCTCGGCACAGGCCTGCCTGGACGCTGCGCTGGCGGCGCCGTCCACCATCAGGATGCGGCCGCCGGCGGCTCGCCGCTCATGTGCACCAGCTCCCAGAGGTGGCCGTCCAGGTCCTCGAAGCCGTGGCTGTACATGAAGCCATGGTCCTGCACCGGCCGCGGCACCTGGGCCCCGGCGGCCCGGGCACGGGCCACCAGCTCGTCCACCTGGGCGCGGCCGCTGCAGCTGACGCAGACCAGCACCTCGGTGGCGGCGCGGGCATCGGCCACCGGCTTGTCGATGAAGCCCTGGAAGAAGGGCTCGGTCAGCAGCATCACGAACAGGTTCCCACCCAGCACCAGGCAGGCCGCCAGCTCGTTGCTGAACTGCTCGTTGAAGCCATAGCCCAGGGCGCTGAAGAAGGCCCGCGAGCGCGGCAGGTCGCGCACCGGCAGGTTGACGAAGATCTGGGCATGGGTGGTGGCGGGCAGGCTCATCGCAGGGCTCCTGGGGCTGGGATCGGCATCGACGGCGGCGGTGGGCCATCACCGCCTCGAACCCACGACGAACGACGGCGCCGGCTTTCGACCGGCGCCGGCCGGCTTCACAGAAAACAGGGCCCCAGCCGGCGCACCTCGACCGTGGCCCAGGCCGCAGCCGGGCAGCGCGCGGCAATCGCCAGCGCCTGCGGCTCGTCCACGTCCTGCAGCAGGAAGAAGCCGCCGATCATCTCCTTGGCCTCGGAGAACGGCCCGTCGATCTGCCGCGCCACGCCGTCGCGCACCTGCACGCGGCGGGCCTGGTCCAGCCCGGTCAGCGACTCCACCGCCCGCAGCTTGCCCTCGCGCTGCAGTTCCTCGGCAAAGGCGCGCATCTGCGCATAGGCGGCCTCGCCCTCGGCCTGGGTGCGCGTGGCGCGCTGGCCCACGGGTTCGGCGATCAGCAGCAGGTACGACATCGGAGCATCCTTTCACGGCCGACGGCGGTGGTCATCCAGCCGCATTGTGCGCAGTCCCGGCCCGCGGGTTACTGCGGATGATGGGTCGGCCCCTTGGGCGCACGATGGTGCGAGGGAGGCCGCCCATGCCCGCCGACACCGACCCGAACGCCCCCGCCCCGGTCGACATGCGCGATCCGGTCTGGCGCGACGATCCACACCCGCTGCTGGGCCGGCTGCGCGAGCAGGGGCCGACCCGCGATGTGCTGGGCATCTGGCTGGTCGGCCGCCATGCCGATGTCAGCGCCGGCCTGCGCAGCAGCCAGCTCAGCCGCGAGCCCTGGCGCAGCCCGGCCTACCGCCAGCTGCGGCCCTTCATCGCCGATTCGCCGATGGAGCGCTGGGTCGAGCAGTGGATGCTGTTCAACGACCCGCCCAAGCACACGCGGCTGCGCCGCCTGGCCAACCAGGCCTTCCGCCCGCCGGTGATCGAGGCCCTGCGCGAGCGCATCGCCGCGGTGGCCGACGAGCTGATCGATGCGCTGCCGGCCGACGGCCAGCCCTTCGACCTGATGGCCGGCCTGGCCCAGCCGCTGCCGGTGCGCGTGATCTGCGGCGTGCTGGGCCTGCCCGACGAGGACTTCGCCAGCACCAAGGCCTGGTCGGATGCGCTGGCGCTGATCGTCGAGCCGGTGCGGCGCCGCGCCGACCTGGACGCCGCCGGCCGCGCCGCCATCGAGATGGCGGCCTATCTGCGCGAGCATGTGCAGCGCCACCGTGCCAGCGGCCGCCGCGACGACCTGCTGGGCACCCTGGTCGGGGCCATGGACGACGGCAGCGCGCTCAGCGACGACGAGCTGCTGGGCAATCTGATCCTGCTGTTCGTGGCCGGCCACGAGACCACCACCAACCTGATCGGCAACGGCCTGCTGACCCTGCTGCGCCACCCGGACCAGCTGGCGCGGCTGCGTGCCGAGCCCGGGCTGATCGACAGCGCGGTCGAGGAGATGCTGCGCTACGAGGGCTCGGTCAACTTCGTCGGCCGCCATCCGCTGGCGCCGTACCGCATCGCCGGCGTGGAGGTGCAGCCCGGCGAGACCGTCTTCTTCATGCTCGGCGCGGCCAACCGCGACCCGGCGGCCTTTGCCGATCCCGAGCGCTTCGACATCGCGCGCACGCCCAACCACCAGCTGGGCTTCGGCGCCGGCATCCACCACTGCATCGGCGCGCCGCTGGCGCGGCTGGAAGGCCAGATCGCCATCGGCCGCCTGCTGGCGCGTCGTGCCACGCTGCGCCTGCTGGAGCCGGTGCCACGCTGGCGGCGGCTGATCAACTTGCGCGGGCTGGAGGCCCTGCCGCTGGCCAGCGGCCCGGCCGCCGGCTGACAGGCCAGGGCCGGGCCGGGCCGACAATGCGGCCATGACCTCCCCGTCCCGCCTGGTCTATTCCACCGACAGCGGCCGGCAGTGCCCCGACTGCCGCCAGCCCTTGGCCGCCTGCACCTGCCGCCAGGCCGCCGCGGCCGCCGTGCCGGCCGGCGACGGCGTGCTGCGCGTCTCGCGCGAGAAGGCCGGCCGCGGCGGCAAGACCGTCACCGTGGTGCGTGGCGCGGCGCTGAATGCCGCCGAGCTGCAGGCCCTGGGCAAGCGGCTGAAGGCGGCCTGCGGCAGCGGCGGCACGGTCAAGGACGGCGTGATCGAGGTGCAGGGCGACCATGCCGAGCGCGCGCTGGCCTGGCTGGGCCAGCAGGGCTTCAAGGTGCGGCGCACCGGCGGCTGAGCGGCCGCGCGGGCTCAGCGCCAGCCGGCGATCGTCAGGCCCAGGCCCAGCTTGGTCTGGCGCACGTTGTAGTCGACCAGGCTTTCGCCCTGGCCGCTGAAGACCTGCAGATAGCCGTGCAGCGCGCCCGACCAGGGGAACACCCATTCCAGCTGGGCCGAGCCCCGCGAGCGCGCGCCACCACGCAGCGAGTGGCGCAGCAGCAGGGTCAGCGCATGGTCGTTGCGAAAGCGCGAGAGGCGCAGCTCGGCCCGGCCCACCTGGTCCAGGATGTCGGGGTTGTCGTCGTCGTCGGCCGCCTCGGGCAGGCGCAGCCAGGGCCTGAACTCGGCCAGCCATTCGCCACGCTCGATGCCCAGGCCGAAGATGACGCGGTTCCAGCTGCGCGACAGCGGCATCGAGCGGCCATTGCTCTGGTGGTTCAGCGCCAGCGAGGCCATGCGCAGGTCCCAGCCCAGCAGCCGGCCCTGCAGCGGCACCGAGGCGATCAGCTCGGGCTCGTAGTTGGTCTCGCGGAAGGGCCGCGAGGCCGGCCCGTTGTAGACCTGCCAGCGCGACGACTGGGTGTAGGCGGCCCACAGGCTGACCGGCGTGCCCAGCAGCTCATGGCCCAGCTTGGCCTTCAGGCTGATCTGGTACTTGGCCTCCAGGTCGCGCAGCGGCATGTCCTCGCTGGCGCTGCGGCCGGCCGAGGGCGACGCGGGCCGGCGGTTCAGCGCGCTGGTCCAGGTCAGCGGCAGCAGATAGACCGGGCGGTGCGGGCGCGGCGCAAACAGCTCGCCACGGGCCTGGTCCAGGTCCCAGCGGTCGCTCAGGTGCGAGGCCGGCCCCGGCGGCGTGCCGGGCTGGGTGCCGGGCACGGCCACCGGCGGCGGCGGTGGCTGCAGCCGCGCCGGCAGGCGGCCATGGGCACGGTCATAGCAGGCCAGGCGGGCCGCATCGTCGGCCAGCTGGGTGCAGGCGATGGCGCCCACCTCGGCGGCGGGCGCAGCCGCCGGCTGGCCGGTCTGGGCCAGCGCCGGCAACGCCAGGCCCAGGCTCAGGCCCAGCAGGGTCGACGGCAGCATCGGTCGCAAACAGGGCATCGGGCGGTGGCACGGTGGCGGCAGGGGAACGGCGGGCAGTATGCCAGCCGCCCCGCGGCAGCCTGACCTAAACGACCGATTGAGCGGCAGTCACTCAGGCCGCACCGGGCTCCAGCAGCCGGCGCTTCATCAGCTTGCCGCTGGTGGTCATCGGCAGCGACTCCAGCACCGTCACCGAGGCCGGCCGCTTGTACGGCGCCAGCTGCTCGCGCAGATGGGCGTCCAGCGCGGCGCGCGTGGCCTCGTCCCACACCGCGCCGGCACGCAGCTCGATGAAGGCCAGCACGTCTTCGTTCAGGTCGCCCTGGGCGTCGCGCGTGGGCTTGCCGACCACGGCGCTGCGCTGCACCGCGGCAAACTGGTTCAGCGCCGCCTCGACCTCGGCCGGGTAGACGTTGAAGCCCGAGCGGATGATCATTTCCTTGAGCCGGCCGACCACGAACAGCGCGCCGTCCTCGTGCAGCTCGCCCAGGTCGCCGCTGGCATACCAGCCGCCGGGGCGCATCACCGCGGCCGTGGCCTCGGCATCGCGGAAGTAGCCGGGCATCAGGCCGCGGCCGCGCATACAGATCTCGCCGCGCTGGCCGGCCGGCAGCGGCTGGCCGCTGGAGGCATCCACCACCTGCAGCTCGGCACCGTCGACCAAGTAGCCGGCCGAGGTGTCGTGCCGCCATTCGCCGCGCCGCGTCAGGTGGATGGAGCCGGCGTATTCCGACAGGCCGTAGCCATGGTGCAGCGGCTGGCCGAAGGCGGCCTCGACGCGCTGCTTCAGCGCCACATCCAGCGGGCCGGCGCCGGTGTAGAGGTAGCGCAGCGCCGGGGCCGGCGGCTGCGCCAGGCCCTGCTGGTCCATTTCGGCCAGCAGGCGGGCAAACAGCGTGGGCGGGCCCTGGAACTGGCTCACGCCGTCCTGGGCCAGGGCCTGCAAGGCCTCGGCGGCGTCGAAGCGGGGCCGCATCACCAGGCTGGCGCCGGCCTGCATCGAGGCCAGCAGCACCGTGGCCAGGCCGAAGATGTGGGTCATCGGCAGGCAGGCATAGGCCCGGTCGCCCGGCCCCAGCGCGCGCGAGGCGGCCGAGACGCGGGCGAAGTGCGTGACGCCGTCGTGCGTCATCAGCACGCCCTTGGGCGTGCCGGTGGTGCCCGAGGTGAAGATCACCGCGCCCACCGCGTCGCGCAGCGGGCCGGACTCGGCCAGCGCCTCGCGGCGCGGGGCGCTGCGCAGCAGGCCGGGCAGCACCGAGGGCCGTGCCGGGCCGCCGGCAGAGCGCGCCGCATGGGCGGCGGCGGCATCGGACACGCCGGCCGTGTAGTAGGCCAGGCGGGCATCGGCCTTGGCGGCGATGGCGGCGATCTCGCCGGGCGCCATGCGCGCATTGACGCCGCAGCTCCAGGCGCCGACACGGCTGCAGGCCAGGATCAGCGCCACATGGGCCGGGCAGTTCTCGGCCACGATCAGCACGCGGTCGCCGGCCGTCACGCCGTCGCCACGCAGTTCGTCGGCGGCGGCCTGCACCAGCGGCGCCAGGTCGGCGAAGCGCCAGTCGCGGCCCGGCTCGTGCAGGAAGACCTGCTGCGGCGCGCGGGCCAGCGCGGCGTCGAACAGCGAGTGGATGCGGGTGGACCGGTCCATCAATCGATCGTGATGCCCTTGGTCACCGTGGCCCACAGCGCGCGCTCGCTGGCCGCACGCTGGGCCACCTGGTCGGCGCCACCGGCCCAGGGCTCGTAGCCCTGGTCGGCAAAGGTCCTGGCCAGCTCGGGCTGGGCCAGCGCACGCTTGGTGGCGTCGGCCAGCTTCTGCGCAGTGGCCGTCGGCAGGCCCTTGGGACCGTACAGCGCATACCAGCCGCCGACCTCGTAGCCGGGCAGGCCGGCCTCGGACATGGTGGGCACGTCGGGCAGCGAGGGGCTGCGCCGGGGTGAGGTCACGGCCACGGCGCGCACGCGGCCGCTGGAGATGAAGGTGCGCGCGGTGCTGATGATGTCGAACATCATCGTCAGCTGGCCGCCGATGACATCGGTCATCGCCGGTGCATTGCCCTTGTAGGGCACATGCAGCATCTGCGTGCCCGAGCGCTCGGCGAACAGCTCGCCGCTGAGGTGGTTGCTGCTGCCGATGCCGGCCGAGCCGAAGGCCACCTTGCCCGGATGGGCCTTGGCATAGGCGATCAGCTCCTTCAGGTTCTGCGGCGGCAGCTCCTTGTTCATGACCAGCACGTTGTAGTAGCTGACCAGCGGCGCCACCGCGGCAATGTCCTTCGCCGGATCGAAGGGCATCTTCTTCATCACATTGGGGCCGATGGTCAGCGGCGGGCTGGCGGCAAACCACAGCGTCAGGCCGTCGGGCGGGCTCTTGGACACCAGGTCGCCACCCAGCGTGCCGTTGGCACCGGGACGGTTTTCCACCAGCACCGGCTGGCCCAGCTCCTTGGCCAGGGCCGGCGCGAACTGGCGTGCCGCCGCATCCACCGGACCGCCGGCGGTGTAGCCGACGATCAGGCGCAGCGGCGCCGCGCCCTGGGCCTGCACGCCGGCGGCGGCGCACAGCGCCGCGGCCAGCACGATGGCACGGCGGCGCATCACACCGGGTCCCAGCTGAAGACGTCGCCCGAGCGGTCCATGGCGACGAAGCTGCCCTTGAGCGCCGGCATCGCATGCTCGGCGATGTGCTGCGGCGTCCAGCCGTCGCTGCGCTGCACGCTGCGGATGGGCCGCGGCTGGCTCATCAGGAAGATCTCGTTGTTGCGCACCGCAAACACCTGGGCATTGACGTCCTTGGCCACGTCACTCAGCAGGTAGACGGCCAGCGGCGCGATCTTGGCCGGCGTCATCTGCTGCATGCGCGCCACGCGGGCCTGCTGCTCGGGCGTGTCGGTGGGGATGGAGCCGATCATGCGGCTCCAGGCGAAGGGCGCGATGCAGTTGGAGCGCACATTGAACTTGGCCATGTCCAGCGCGATGCTCTTGCTGAAGGCGGTGACGCCCAGCTTGGCCGCGCTGTAGTTGGCCTGGCCGAAGTTGCCGATCAGGCCCGAGGTGCTGGTCATGTGCACGAAGGCGCCGCTGCCCTGCTCCTTGAAGTGGTTGGCGGCGGCGCGGCTGACGTACCAGGCGCCGTACAGGTGCACCTTGATCACCGCGTCCCACTCGGGATCGCTCATCTTGTGGAAGATGCGGTCGCGCAGGATGCCGGCGTTGTTGACCACGCCGTCGATGCGGCCGAAGGTGTCGAGCGCGCACTGGATGATGCGGTTGGCCGCGGTGGCCTCGGCCACGCTGTCGGTATTGGCCACGGCCTGGCCGCCGGCCGCTTTGATCTCGTCGACCACCTGCTGGGCCGGGCCGGTGCTGGCGCCTTCGCCGGTGGTGCTGGTGCCCAGGTCGTTGACCACCACGCGGGCACCCTCGGCCGCCGCGGCCAGCGCGATGTCGCGGCCGATACCGCCGCCTGCGCCCGTGACCACCACCACCTTGCCGTCCATCATGCCTGCCATGGCCTTGCTCCTGTTGCCGTGTGTTGCTTCAATGTTCAATGCGCGGGCCCGGGCCAGGATGGCCGGCCGCGGCGCGGACCGCAAGCGTGCCCGCATGGCGCGGCGCGCGCCATTCGGCTTTGCCAAGGGGATGCTTTGCCGGCCGCTAAGCCTGAGCCAAGCGGCCAATGCGGCCTGATCGGATCGGCCAATGCCGGCCGCCTTGCGCTGCAGGTGACAGGGACAGCACAGCGCGGGCGGCTAGCATGACGCCATGACGGAGACGACCCTGGCACCGCCCACCGTGGCCATCGTGCAGGTGCGCCATGTGCTGGCCGGCGCCCGCGCGCGCGGCCTGGACCTGGGCCCGCTGCTGGCGCGCGCCGGCATTGCGCCGGCGCTGCTGGATTCGCCGCTGGCGCGTGTCAGCCAGGGCCAGTATGCGATGCTGCTGCGCGCGCTGCGCCGCGCCACGCGCTGCGAGCTGTGGGGCCTGCTGTCGCGGCCGGTGCCACCCGGCAGCTTCGGCCAGTGCGCGGCCCAGCTGGTGCACTGCAAGACGCTGGAAGAGGCGCTGCGCAAGGGCTTTGCCTTCCACCACCTGCTGATCGATGACTTCACCGCCCGGCTCAGCGTGCAGGGCGGGCTGGCGCGGGTGCAGATCGTGCGCCATGCGCCCTTCAATGCGCGGCTGGACTATGCGCAGAAGGCCTTTCTGCTGTTCGGCTTCGGCCTGGCCTCGTGGCTGGTGGCGCGGCGCGTGCCCATCGTCGAGGTCGACTACACGGTGGCCATGCCGGGCAGCGACAGCTCGCGCGTCTACCAGGCACCGATCCGCGCCGGCCGGCCGCACCTGGGCTTCACCTTCGAGTCGCGCTGGCTGGCCCTGCCGGTGGTGCAGAACCCGCAGAGCCTGCGCGAGTTCCTGGCGCGCGCGCCGGCCAACCTGCTGATCAAGTACCGCGATCCCGGCAGCTCCACCGAGCGCATCCGCCGCCTGCTGCGCCGCCACCTGGGCCTGGGCGACGAGCTGCCCTCGCTGGAAGAGGTGGGCACGGCACTCGGCATGACGCCGCAGACGCTGCGCCGCCGCCTGCGCGACGAGGGCCGCGGCTATCAGGAGCTGAAGGACGACCTGCGCCGCGACACCGCCATCGCCCTGCTGGCCCAGCCCGAGCTGACGCTGATCGACATCGCCGCCCAGGTGGGCTTCAGCGAGGCCAGCACCTTCCACCGCGCGTTCAAGAAATGGACCGGCGTGGCCCCGGGCGAGTACCGCCACACGCGCATCGCCGGGCCGGCTTGACGGCCGCTTGAGGCGGTGCCGGGTCGGCCTCGGGATTTACCCGCAGTGTCAGCATCGGCCAATGCCGCTGGTTGCATCGGCCATTGGCGTGGCCTGGCCGCACGCGCATCCTGAGCGTCATTGCACGCCGGCAGAGCGTGCCGGAGACGCGAGCGATGTACCTGACCCAGGGCCTGCACCGTGCGGTGCAACGCCATCCCCAAGCCACCGCGCTGAGCCACCGCGGCGAGAGCCAGACCCGCCGCCTGAGCTGGCTGCAACTGCAGCAGGCCGTGTCGCAGCAGGCCGCGCTGCTGGCCCGCCAGGGCGTGATGGCCGGCGACCGCGTGGCCCTGCTGGGCGGCAACAGCGACCGGCTGATCTGCGCCATCCTGGCCTGCTGGTGGCGCGGCGCCGTGGCCTGCCCGCTGAACACCCGCTGGACCGCCACCGAGCTGCGCCAGGCGCTGGAGGACAGCACGCCCGGCGCCTTCTGGTGCGACGAGGCGCTGGCCGAGCTGGCCACCACGGCCAGCACCGGCCTGGCATTGACTCCGCTGGGCTTCACCGAGGTGGCCACGCAGGCCGCCGCCTGCGAGCCACTGGCCGATACGCGCACCGGCGGCGAGGCCCTGGCCGCCCTGCTCTACACCGGTGGCACCACCGGCCGCAGCAAGGGCGTGATGCTGACGCATGCCAACTTCTGGTCCGCGTCGGTGTCGCGCGCCGCCGAGCTGCCCAATCCGCCCGACGGCGTGTCGCTGCTGGTGGCGCCGCTGTTCCATGTGGCCGGCCTGGGCCGGCTGATCGGCCAGCAGATCGCCGGCGCGCCCTGCGTCACGCTGCCGGCCTTCCGTGCCGATGCGGTGCTGGAGGCCATCGTCGATGAGCACATCGGCGACATCATCTTCGTGCCCAGCATGCTGCAGATGCTGCTGGACCATCCGGGCTTCGATGCCGCGGCGGTGCAAAGCCTGAAGCGCATCGCCTTCGGTGCTGCGCCGATGCCGCCCGACCTGCTGCAGCGCGCGCTGGCCACCTGGCCGCAGGCCGAGTTCTTCCAGGCCTATGGCATGACCGAGACCGCCGGCGCCGTGTGCATCAACCTGCCCGAGGCCCAGCGTGCCGGCACGCGCAGCGGCAGCGTGGGCCGCGCCGGCCTGGGCGCCGAGATCCGCATCGTCGATGCCGCCGGCCAGGACTGCGCGCCCGGCACGGTGGGCGAGATCATCGTGCGCGGGCCCATGGTCACCAGCGGCTACTGGCGGCAGCCCGAGGCCTCGGCCCAGGCGCTGCGCAATGGCTGGCTGCACACCGGCGACGGTGGCCACATCGACGGCGAAGGCTGGCTGACCCTGGTCGACCGGCTCAAGGACATGATCATCTCGGGCGGCGAGAACGTCTATTCGGCCGAGGTCGAGGCCGCGCTGCGCGCCCATGACGAGGTGGCCGATGCGGCAGTGATCGGCCTGCCCGATGCGCGCTGGGGCGAGCGTGTGTGTGCGGTGGTGGTGCGGCGCGGCGGCCTGCCGGCCGATCAGACCGCACAGCAGGCCTTTGCCGAGCAACTGCAGGCCTGGTGCCGCGAGCGCCTGGCCGGCTACAAATGCCCGCGCCAGGTGTTCTGCCTGGATGCGCTGCCGCTGTCGGCCGCCGGCAAGGTGCTGAAGACCAGCCTGCGCGCGCAGTTCCGCGAAACCCCCAGCCAGCCGGGGCCGGCCCATGGCTGACGTGCAGCAAGGCGCCAGCGGCGCGCTGTTCAACCGCGTGCCCTTCATGGGCCTGCTGGGCATGCAGCGCACGCTGTCCGAGGCCGGCCGCGCCCAGCTGGTGGTCGACGGCCGCTCGGAGCTGACCAACCTGATCGGCTCGGTGCACGGCGGCGTGGTGCTCACCCTGCTGGACGTGGTGATGGCCAGCGCCGCGGTATCCCAGGTCAACTTCGAGCGCACCGCGGTGACGCTGGGCATGACCTCGCAGTTCCTGCGCCCCGGCCACGGCCCGCTCACCGCCGATGGCCAGGTGTGCGAGGTCGATGGCGACGTGGTGCACTGCCGCGCCGAGGTCCACGACGCCCAGGGCCGCACCGTGGCCCTGGCCCAGGGCTGCTTCCGCTACCTGCCGCTGAGCGCCGCCGCCCCCCATCCCATCGGAGACAAGACATGACCCCCGCCCTCAACCGCCGCCGCTTCTCGGCCGCACTGGCCCTGGCGGCCGGCGGCCTGGCCCCGGCCCTGTCCCGGGCCCAGACATTCCCCAGCAAGCCCATCCAGCTGCACCTGCCCTTCCCGCCCGGGGCCTCGTTCGACACCGTGCTGCGCGCGCTGTGCGATGCCGCGGCGGCCGACCTGGGCCAGCCGGTGATCATCCAGCACAAGCCCGGCGCCGGCGGCGTCACCGCGGTGGCCAGCCTGGCGATGATGGGCGAGGCCGACGGCCACACGCTGAGCGTGATGCACAACACCGTGCTGCGCACGCCCTTCATGCAGAAGGTGGGCTGGGACCCGCTGAAGGACCTGAGCTACGTCTGCAGCCTGGCCGGCATGAACACCGGCATCGTGGTCGCCGCCAATGCGCCATGGAAGAACCTGGCCGAGCTGCTGGCCGATGCCAAGGCCCGGCCCGGCATCATCAGCTGGGGCAATGTGGGCGCGCTCAGCGTCAACCGCATCGCCGGCGAGCGCCTGGCCGCCAGCGCCGGCGCCAGGTTCAACATGGTGCCGTTCAAGGGCGGGGCCGAGGCCTTCCAGGCCCTGCTGGGCGGCCACCTCGATGTGTATGGCGATCCCGGCTTCGGCCCGATGGCGATCTCGGGCAAGGTGCGCCTGCTGGCCACCTTCACCGACCAGCGCCTGCGCCGCTGGCCGCAGGTGGCCACGGTCAAGGAGCTGGGCCATGACCTGAGCGTGATCTCGCCGATCGGCCTGGTCGCGCCCAAGGGCCTGAACCCGGCCGTGGCCGCGCGCCTGGAAGCCGCCTTCCGCAAGGCCGCCGAGTCGCCGGCCTACCAGCGCCTGCTGGACGAGTTCGACTGGTCGCCGCGCTTCCAGAGCGGGGCCGAGTTCCGCAGCTATGCGGTGGCCCAGTCGGCGCGCGAGAAGCAGATGCTGGCCGAGGTCGGCTTCAAGCCCGAGTGAGCGCGGCCATGACCCATCCCACATTCGACTTCAGCGGCCGCCACGTCTTCGTGGCCGGCGGCAGCTCGGGCATCAATCTGGGCATTGCCGAGGCCTTTGGCCGCGCCGGCGCCCGCGTCTTCATCATCAGCCGCTCGGCCGACAAGGTGGCCAGCGCGGTGGCCGGCCTGAAGGCGCTGGCCCCCGATGCCGACGGCCAGAGCGCCGATGTGCGCGACCCGGCGGCGATGGCCGCGGCGCTGGCCGCCGCCCAGGCGCGCTTCGGCCCCATCGACGTGCTGGTGTCGGGCGCGGCCGGCAACTTCCTGGCCCAGGCGCTGGACCTGTCGCCGAATGCCTTCAAGACCGTGGTCGACATCGACCTGCTGGGCAGCTTCAACGTCGCCCGCCTGGCCCATGCCCATCTGCGCCAGCCGGGCGCGCTGGTGATCCAGATCTCGGCCTCGCAGGCCTTCACGCCCACGCCCTACCAGGCCCATGTCTGCGCCGCCAAGGCCGGCGTGGACATGCTGACCCGCGTGCTGGCCCAGGAATGGGGGCCGCAGGGCATCCGCATCAATTCCATCGTGCCCGGCCCGATCGCCGACACCGAGGGCCTGCAGCGCCTGGCGCCCAGCGCCGCCACGCTGGATGCGATGGCCCAGCGCGTGCCGCTGCGCCGGCTGGGCAGCCGCGCCGACATCGCCAACCTGGCCCTGGTGCTGGCCAGCGACCTGGGCAGCTACATCACCGGCGCGGTGATCCCGGTGGACGGCGGCCTGTCGCTGACCGGCCCGCGCGACTTTGCCCCCGCTGCCGCGGCCGCTGCGGCGGCACGAGCCAGCGCATGAACGCCATGTCCCAAGACAAGCCACGCTCCGGCCGCGACCGCCACGTGCCCTTCATCGCCCACCTGGGCGCCAGCCGCGTCAGCGCCGAGGCCGGCCAGGCGGTGATCGAGCTGACGCTGCGCCCCGAGCTGTGCAACAACCACGGCGCCGGCCATGGCGGCGTGCTGATGACCCTGCTCGACTGCGCCATGGCCCATGCGGCGCTGAGCCAGGTCGACTACGACCGCGAGGTCGTGACCATCGACATGCACATCGCCTTCATGCGCCCGGCCGGCGGCACGCTGCAGGCCCATGGCAAGGCCGTGGGCGGCGGCCGCTCGGTGTGCTTCTGCGAGGCCGAGGTGCGCGACGCCCAGGGCCATGCGGTGGCCCGGGCCATGGGCACCTTCCGCTACCGCGCACCGCACCACCCCCACCCATCCAGCGACGCCGCTGCCCCAACAGGAGGAACCCCGTGATCGACAACAAGCAAACCGCCCGGACGCAGACGCCGGTGCATGTGGTGGGCGTGGGCATGATCCCGTTCACCAAGCCCGGCGCCAGCGCGCCCTATGCCGACATGGGCGCCCAGGCCGCGCGCCTGGCCCTGCAGGATGCCGGCGTGCCCTACGACCGCGTGCAGCAGGCCTATGTGGGCTATGTGTTCGGCGACTCCTGCGCCGGCCAGGCCGCGGTGTATGGCGTGGGCCTCACCGGCATCCCGGTGGTCAACGTCACCAACAACTGCGCCACCGGCTCCACCGCGCTGTTCCTGGCGCGCCAGGCCGTGGCCTCGGGCGCGGTGGAATGCGCGCTGGCCCTGGGCTTCGAGCAGATGGTGCCCGGCCCGTTGAAGGGCGCCTGGACCGACCGGCCCAGCCCGCTGGACCGCTTCATCACCACGCTGACCGAGGTGCAGGGCTTCGAGGACGGCGTGCCGCGTGCGGCGCAGTTCTTCGGCGGCGCCGGCCGTGCCTACATGGCCGAGCACGGCATCGCCGCCAGCACCTTTGCGCGCATCTCGGTCAAGGCACGCCAGCATGCGGCGCGCAATCCGCTGGCGGTGTTCCGCAACACCGTCACGCTGGATGAGGTGCTGGCCTCGCCGACGGTGTTCGACCCGCTGACCCGGCTGCAATGCTGCCCGCCCACCTGCGGCGCCGCCGCGGCCATCGTCTGCAGCGAGGACTTCGCGCGCCGCCACGGCCTGGACCTGCGCGTGCGCATCGCCGCCCAGGCCATGACCACCGACGGCGCCAGCACCTTCGACAGCGGCGACCTGCGCAAGCTGGTCGGCGCCGACATGGCCACCGCCGCCGCCCAGCAGGTGTATGAGGCCGCCGGCATCGGCCCGGAAGACCTGGACGTGGTGGAACTGCACGACTGCTTCACCGCCAACGAGCTGGTGACCTACGAGGCCCTTGGCCTGACCGCGCCGGGCACGGCCGAGAAGTTCATCGTCGACGGCGACAACACCTATGGCGGCCGCGTCGTCACCAACCCCTCGGGCGGCCTGCTCAGCAAGGGCCATCCGCTGGGCGCCACCGGCCTGGCGCAATGCGCCGAGCTGACCTGGCAGCTGCGCGGCCAGGCCGACCAGCGCCAGGTGGAAGGCGCCCGCCTGGCCCTGCAGCACAACCTGGGCCTGGGCGGCGCCTGCGTCGTGACCCTGTACGAAAGGATGGCGTGATGCTCGACACCTCGTTCATCGGCCACACGCTGCCGGCCTACACGGTGCCGGTGGAGGCCGGCCGGCTGAAGTTCTTCGCCAAGGCCATCGGTCAGCACGATCCGGTCTACCGCGACGAGGCCGCGGCCCGCGACGCCGGCCATGCCGGCCTGCCGGTGCCGCCCACCTTCCTGTTCTGCCTGGAGATGGACGCGCCCAATCCGGCCGCGCTGCGCGAGCTGCTGGGCATCGACATCGCCCGCGTGCTGCATGGCGAGCAGCGCTTTCGCTACCACCGCCCGGCCCATGCCGGCGACACGCTGCGCTTCGAGCAGCGCATCGCCGACATCTATGCCAAGAAGGGCGGCGCGCTGGAGTTCGTGGTGCGCGAGACCCGCGTGACCAACCAGCGTGGCGAGCATGTCGCCGACCTGATCGGCACCACCGTGGTGAGGAACGGCTGATGGGCATCGATCTGAGCCATGTGAAGCCCGGCGACGCCCTGCCCGCCTTCACCACCGAGCCGGTATCGCGGCTGACGCTGGCGCTGTACTGCGGCGCCTCGGGCGACCACAACCCCATCCATGTGGACATCGACTTTGCGCGCCAGGCCGGCTACAAGGACGTGTTCGCCCACGGCATGCTGTCCATGGCCTATCTGGGCCGCTTGCTGACCAACTGGGTGCCGCAGTCGCGGCTGCGCGAATACGGCGTGCGCTTCACCTCCATCACCCAGGTGGGCGATGCCATCACCTGCTCGGGACAGGTGAGCGAGGTGTTTGAAGAGGCCGGCGAGCGCCGCGCCCGGCTGACGCTGCAGACCGTGGACCAGAACGGCCAGGTCAAGCTCAGCGGCGACGCCATCGTCGCGCTGGACTGAGCGGCCCGCCCCAGAACCCGCAGGAGACAGAGCATGATCACCGCCCCCAAGCCGGCCTGGATGACGCCGGACCTGGAACTGCTGGCCGACACCGCCGCACGCTTTGCCGAGCGCGAGATGCTGCCGCACGACGAGCGCTGGCGCGCGCAAAAGCATGGCGACCGCGAGCTGTGGCGCAAGGCCGGCGCCGCCGGCCTGCTGTGCGCCAGCATCCCCGAGGAATACGGCGGCGGCGGCGGCGACTTCCGCCATGACATGGTGATCCTGCAGACCTGGGCGCGGCTGATGGCCGGCGGCATGTCCAACAGCGTGCACTCGGGCATCGTGGCCCAGTACCTGCTGCGCTATGGCACCGAGGACCAGAAGCGCCGCTACCTGCCGAAAATGGCCACCGGCGAGATCGTCGCGGCCATCGCCATGACCGAGCCCGGCGCCGGCACCGACCTGCAGGCCATCCGCACGCGGGCGGTCAAGCAGGGCAGCGACTACGTCGTCAACGGCAGCAAGATCTTCATCACCAATGGCTACCACGCCGACCTGGTGGTGCTGGTCTGCCGCACCGGCGAAGAAAAGGGTGGCAAGGGCGTGAGCCTGGTGCTGATCGAGGCCGATACGCCGGGCTTCCGCCGCGGCAAGCTGCTGGACAAGGTGGGCCAGCACACGGTCGACACCGCCGAGCTGTTCTTCGAAGACCTGCGCGTGCCGCAGACCCAGCTGCTGGGCGTGCAGGAAGGCCGCGGCTTCATCCAGCTGATGGAAGAGCTGCCGCGCGAGCGCCTGATCATCGCCGCCGGCGGCGTGGCGACGATGCAGCGCGCCATTGCCGAGACCGTGGCCTACACCAAGCAGCGCACGATCTTCGGCCAGACGCTGATGAGCATGCAGAACACGCGCTTCAAGCTGGCCGAGTGCCAGATGAAGGCCAGCATCGCCGAGAGCTTCGTCAACGATCTGGTGCAGCGCTCGCTGGCCGGCACGCTGGACCTGCCCACCTCGGCGATTGCCAAGTGCTGGGTGTCGGAGGCCGTTTGCCAGGTGGTCGACGAGTGCGTGCAGCTGCACGGCGGCTATGGCTACATGATGGAGTACCCGATCGCCCGCCTGTATGCCGACACCCGCGTGGGCCGCATCTACGGCGGCAGCAACGAGGTGATGAAGGAACTGGTCGCCCGGGCGCTGGAGAAGTGACGGTGGCCGACCTGTCGACCACCTCGTTCTGGCCGCAAGGCATGCCGCGGCAGCAGGAGGTGCCGGCCGGCACGCTGTGGCAGAACCTGGAAGCCGCCGCGGCGCGGGCGCCCGAGCGGCCGGCCATCGTCTTCTGCGACACGGCCCTGCCCTATGCCGCGCTGCAGCGCCAGGCCGAGCACCTGGCCGGCTGGCTGCAGCAGGTGGCCGGCGTGCAGCGGGGCGACCGCGTGCTGCTGTTCAGCCAGAACTGCCCGCAGTTCACCTGCGCCTACTATGCGGTGCTGCGCGCCGAGGCCGTGGTGGTGCCGGTCAATGCCATGAGCACGGCCGACGAACTGGCCTGGCTGGCCGCCGATGCCGGTGCCCGCGTGGCCATCGTCGCCAGCGAGCTGGCCGAGCGCGCCGCCGCCTTGCAGGCCGATGGCCGGCTGCACAGCCTGCTGGTCCATGCCTATGCCGAGGCGGTGGCGCCCGAGCAGCAGGACCAGTTGCCCGACTGGGTGGCCCAGGCCGCCCAGGCCGCGCTGCCCGCCGGCGCCACGCGCTGGAGCGACGCGCTGGCCGCTGCCCGCGTGCCCTCGCCCTACCAGGGCGGCCGCGAGGACCTGTGCGTGCTGCCCTACACCTCGGGCACCACCGGCCATCCCAAGGGCTGCCGCCACCCGCACCGCACGCTGCAGCACAGCATTGCGGCATCACGCCAGTGGCGCGCCCTGCCCGAGGCCTGCGTGATGCTCAGCGTGGCGCCGATGTTCCACCTGCTGGGCATGCAGAACGGCATGAACCTGCCGGTGCTGCTGGGCGGCACCGTGGTCATGCTGCCGCGCTGGGACCGCGTGGCCGCGGCGCGGCTGATCGAGCGCTGGCGGGTGCGCTTCTGGGCCGCGCCGCCGCCGATGATCACCGACTTCTTCGCCCAGCCCGGCATCGAGGACCGCGACCTGTCCAGCCTGAAGCTGCTGGCCGGTGGCGGCGCGGCCATGCCCGAGGCCGTATCCACGCTGCTGCGCGAGCGCTACGGCATCACCTACAGCGAGGCCTATGGCCTGACCGAGACCGCCAGCTTCCTGCATGCCAACCCGCTGGGCCGCGAGAAGCCCTGCTGCCTGGGCGTGCCCACCTTCGACGTGCACACGCTGATCGTCGACCCCGAGACCCTGCAGCCGGTGGCCAGCGGCGAGACCGGCGAGCTGGTGACCAGCGCGCCCCAGGTCATGCTGGGCTACTGGAACCGGCCCGAGGCCGATGCGCAGAGCTTCTTCGAGCGCGACGGCCGGCGCTGGTTCCGCACCGGCGACCTGTGCGCCGCCGACGACGAAGGTTATGTGTTCATGCGCGACCGCTTGAAGCGCATGGTCAACGTGTCGGGCTACAAGGTCTGGCCGGCCGAGGTCGAGAACGCGCTGTATGCCCACCCCGCCGTGCTGGAGGCCTGCGTCATCGCCAGCCCGGCCGCCAAGGGTGGCGAGGCCGTCAAGGCCGTGGTGGTGCTGCGCCCCGGCGTGGCCGCGCCCACCGAGGCCGAGCTGATGGCCTGGGCGCGCGAGCACATGGCCGTCTACAAGGCGCCGCGCAGCGTGCAGTTCGTCGCCGCGCTGCCACGCTCGGGCACCGGCAAGATCGCCTGGCGCCAATTGCAGGAACAGGAAATGGCCGCAGCGGCCGCGACCCATCAACCGTGAACAAGGAGACGAGCATGAAGTACCCGACCCCCCTGTCCCGCCGCGCCCTGCTGGCGGTGGCCACCGCCTTCGGCCTGGCCGCGCCCATGCTGGCCCTGGCCCAGGCCTATCCCAGCAAGCCCATCAAGCTGGTCGTGCCCTATGCACCGGGCGGCGCCACCGACATCCTGGGCCGCCTGGTGGCGCAGAAGCTGCAGGAATCGCTGGGCCAGCAGGTCATCGTCGAGAACAAGGCCGGCGCCAGCGGCGCGCTGGGCAACGACCTGGTGGCCAAGTCGGTGCCCGATGGCTACACCGTGCTGCTGGGCATCACCGCCATCATCCAGAACGTGACGCTGATGAAGCTGCCCTACGATCCCTACAAGGATCTGCTGCCGGTGTCGCTGCTGTCCAGCTCCACCAGCCTGCTGGCCGTGCCCAAGAGCCTGCCGGTCAACAACCTGGCCGAGTTCGTGGCCCTGGTCAAGAGCCAGCCGGGCAAGCACAGCTACGGCACCTATGGCGCCGGCAGCAGCTCGCACATCCAGGGCGAGGCGCTGAAGGCCCAGGCCAAGATCGACCTGACGGCCGTGCCCTACAAGGGCGCCGCACCCATGGTCAACGACCTGCTGGGCGGCCAGATCAGCGCCGCCTTCGTCGATGCCGGCACGGCGCGCCCGCATGTGGCGGCCGGCGCCTTCAAGGTGCTGGCCGTCACCGGCACCGAGCGCATGAAGATGGCGCCCGACGCACCGGTGTTCAGCGAGCTGGGCTACAAGAACCTCGACCCCAAGGGCTGGTTCGGCTTCTTCGTGCCGGCCGGCACGCCCACGCCCATCGTGCAGAAGCTGGCCACCGAGATCGCCCGCATCACCCGCCTGCCCGAGATCAGCAAGCGCATCGACGACCTGGGCCAGGTGCCGGTGGGCAGCACGCCCGAGGCCTTTGCCGAGGTCATCAAGAAGGATGGTCCGCTGTACGCCAAGCTGATCAAGGACTTCAACATCAAGCTGGATTGAGCACCCCATGAGCAATGCCCAACAGGCCTACCAGCGCGAGCTGGACCAGGGCCGTTTCCTGATCCAGCGCTGCGGCGGCTGCGGCCGCGCGGTGTTCCAGCCGCGCGAGCTGTGCCCGCACTGCGGCAGCGGCGAGCTGGCCTTCAGCGCACCGGCCGGCACCGGCACGGTCCATGCCACCACCGTGGTGCGGCGCAAGCCGGCCGATGGCGGCGACTACAACGTGGCCCTGATCGACCTGGACGAAGGCTGCCGGCTGATGAGCCGCGTCGAGGGCCTGGCGCCCGAGGCCGTGGCCATCGGCCTGCGGGTGCAGGCCCGCGTGGCGGTGAGCGAAGGCCATGGCCTGGTGGTGTTCGATCCGCTGACGGGAGGCCTGTGATGTCTGCAACCCTGCGCCCCGCCTTCCAACCCGACAACCGCGCGCTGCGCGGCCGTGCCGCCATCGCCGGCGTGGCCACCTATGGCTGCGGCGAAGCCCATGGCCACGACGACATGTCGCTGCTGGCCCAGTCCGCGCGCCTGGCCGTGGCCGATGCCGGCCTGACGATGGCCGACATCGACGGCCTGGCCACCTGCAGCGCCGGTGCCGCGATGTGGACCATGCCGGTGATCGAGCACCTGGGAATCAACCCCACGTACATCGACGGCACCATGCTGGGCGGATCGAGCTTCATCGCCCATCTGCTGCCGGCCCTGCGTGCGCTGGACAGCGGCCAGTGCAATGCGGTGCTGGTGTGCTACGGCAGCGCCCAGCGCACCAGCACGCTGGGCCGCGCCGCCATCGGCCAGGCCCGCCGCCACCTGGACCCGCAGCCCTACGAAAGCCCCTACGAGCCCTTCATGCCGGCCAGCGCCTATGCGCTGGCGGCCTCGCGCCACATGCACCAGTACGGCACCACGCGGCGCCAGCTGGCTGAAGTGGCCGTGGCGGCGCGGGCCTGGGCGCAGCTCAATCCCGAGGCCTTCATGCGCGATGCGCTGAGCATCGACGACGTGCTGAAGGCGCGCATGATCAGCGACCCGCTGAGCGTGCGCGACTGCTGCCTGGTCACCGACGGCGGCGGCGCCCTGGTGCTGGTGCGCGCCGACCGCGCCCGCGACCTGCCGCACAAGCCGGTGCATGTGCTGGGCGCGGCCACCGCCTGCTGGAACCGCCAGATCAGCAGCATGCACGACCTCACGGTCACCGCTGCCAGCCAGAGCGGCGCCCAGGCCTATGCCATGGCCGGCGCGTCCGCCAAGGACATGGACCTGGTCGAGCTGTACGACGCGTTCACCATCAACACCATCCTGTTCCTCGAAGACCTGGGCTTCTGTGCCAAGGGCGAAGGTGGCGCCTTCGTCGAGAACGGCGCCATCGCCCCGGGCGGGCGGCTGGCGGTCAACACCAACGGCGGCGGCCTGAGCTGCGTGCACCCGGGCATGTACGGCATCTACACGCTGATCGAGGCCGTGCGCCAGCTGCGTGGCGACGCCGGCGAACGCCAGGTGAAGAACCCCCAGCTGGCCCTGTGCCATGGCAACGGCGGCACGCTGAGCAGCCAGGCCACGGCCATCCTCGGCACGGCCGACACCCTGTGAACCAGGCAAGAAGCAAGGCAAAACCATGATCCGCGATCCCGAACTGATGCAGGCCCTGGAGGACAGCGTCGCGCGCTTCGTGCGCGAGCAGCTGGTGCCGGCCGAAGCCCTGGTGTCCGAGACCGACCAGATCCCCGAGTCCATCGTGCAGGGCATGCGCGAGCTGGGCCTGTTCGGCCTGACCATTCCCGAGGCCTGGGGCGGCCTGGGCCTGACGATGGAGGAAGAGGTGCGCGTGCTGCTGCAGCTGTGCCGCACCGCGCCGGCCTTCCGATCGATCATCGGCACCACGGTGGGCATCGGCTCGCAGGGCATCGTGATGGACGGCACGCCGGCGCAGAAGGACCGCTGGCTGCCGGCCATGGCGCGTGGCGAGGTCATCGCGAGCTTTGCGCTGACCGAGCCCGAGGCCGGCTCGGACGCCGCCTCGCTGCGCACCACGGCGGTGAGAGACGGCGACCACTTCGTCGTCAACGGCAGCAAGCGCTACATCACCAATGCACCGCAGGCCGGCGTGTTCACGCTGATGGCGCGCACCGGCTCGGCCGCCAACCCGGCCGAGAAGGGTGCCGGCGGCGTGTCGGCCTTCATCGTCGATGCCAAGAGCCCCGGCATCACGCTGGGCAAGCCCGACAAGAAGATGGGCCAGCGCGGCGCCCACACCTGCGACGTGGTGTTCGACAACGTGCGCGTGCCGGCCGAGAACCTGATCGGCGGCGAGGCCCAGCTGGGCCGCGGCTTCAAGACCGCGATGAAGGTGCTGGAAAAAGGTCGCATCCACATTGCCGCGGTCTGCGTGGGCGTGGCCGCCCGCATCCTCGACGATGCGCTGCGCTATGCCGCCGAGCGCAAGCAGTTCGGCCAGCACATCGCCGAGTTCCAGCTGGTGCAGGCCCTGCTGGCCGACAGCCAGGCCGAGCTGTATGCCGCCGAGTGCATGACGCTGGACGCCGCGCGCCGCCGCGACGAGGGCCGCGACGTGGCGCTGGAGGCCAGCTGCTGCAAGATGTTCGCCAGCGAGGCCTGCGGCCGCATCGCCGACCGCGCGGTGCAGATCCTGGGCGGTGCCGGCTACATGGCCGAATACGGCATTGAGCGCTTCTACCGCGACGTGCGCCTGTTCCGCATCTACGAGGGCACGACGCAGATCCAGCAGATCGTCATCGCGCGCCAGATGCTGAAGAACCTGGCCCAGCACGCCTAGGGTTATCCCCAGACGAAGCCGCACTTCCGTGGCACGGAAGGCGCGCTTCCAGAATCGCAAATGGGCCGTCGCGGCCCTGCCCTGCATACTGCGCCGGCACCGCTGACCAGGACCCGGACGAGGTCCGTCAGCGGCCTGCCGAACCGCGAGATCAGGAGACAAGCGTCATGCGATTCATTCCCCTTGCGCTGGCTGCGGCCGCGCTGACCCTGGCCGCCGGCCTGGCCCGCGCGCAGGACAAGCCCGCCGAGCTGAAGATCGGCATCACCACCTTCACCTCGGGCGCGGCCAGCGTGTTCGGCGTGCCGGGCAAGGCCGCGGCCGAGCTGCTGATCGACGAGATGAACGCCAAGGGCGGCATCGGCGGCGTGAAGATCGTGCCCACCTTCATCGACGAAGGCATCGGCGGCGACAAGATGCTCAGCGAATACCGCCGCCTGGTGCAGGAGCAGGGCGTCAAGGTCATGCTGTCGGCCATCAGCAGCGGCAACTGCAACATCGTGGCGCCGGTGGCCGAGGACCTGAAGGTGCTCAACGTCATGTGGGACTGCGGCACCGAGAAGATCCTGGAGCAGAAGCGCTACAAGTACGTGGTGCGCACCCAGGCCAATGCCACCACCGAGATGGTGGCCACGGTGCTGTACCTGCTCAAGCACAAGCCCAACTTCTCCACCGTGGCGGTGGTCAACCAGGACTACGCCTGGGGCCGCGACTCGTGGGAGATCTTCATCAACACGCTGCGTGCGCTGAAGCCCGACGTCAAGGTGGTGGCCGAGATGTTCCCCAAGCTGGGCGCCTCGGACTTCTCCACCGAGATCTCGCGCCTGCAGGCGCAAAAGCCCGACGTGGTGCTGAACACCAGCTGGGGTGGCGACCTCGACACCTTTGTGCGCCAGGCGGCCCAGCGTGGCCTGTTCAAGGGCGGCACGCAGTTTGTGCTGCCGCTGGCCGAAAGCTCGTTCGAGCGCCTGGGCAAGACCCTGCCCGAGGGCGTGATCGTCGGCGCGCGTGGCGACCATTACTGGTTGCACCCCGAGACCCACAACGACCCGGCGCACAAGGACTTCATCAACAAGTTCAAGGCCAAGACCGGCGCCTACCCGATCTATCCCACCTACCACATGGCCCAGGCCCTGGTGGGGCTGAAGACGGGCGTGGAGGCCGCGCTGAAGGCCAATGGCGGCAAGTGGCCGGCGCCCGAGCAGATCGCCGACGCCATGCGCAAGATGAAGTTCAAGGCCTATGGCCGCGAGATCACCATGCGCGAGGACGGCCAGGGCCTGGAGGCCCAGCTGCTGGGCATCACCAAGCACACGCCCAAGTACCCGTTTGCGGTGATGGACAAGATGGTGCTGGTGCCGGCCGAGCTGGTGACCACGCCGGTGGGCCAGCAGTCGCCGACCTGGGTCAAGTCCATCGACCCCTCGCTGCTGAAGGTGCTGACCAGCAACCAGCTGGCCACCCACGACTTCAAGTGAGCACCGCAGGCTGAAGACGCATCGCCGATGGACGCCAGCCTCTTCGTCCTGGCGCTGATGGACGGCGTGTCCTATGCGGCACTGCTGTTCCTGGTGGCGCTGGGCCTGACGCTGATCTTCGGCGTCATGCGCATCCTCAACATCGCCCATGGCAGCCTGTATGCCTGGGGCGGCTACTTCGCTGCCACGCTGGGCCTGGGCATCGCCAAGTTTGCGCTGCCGGCCTGGCTGGGCCTGCCGGCGCTGTTTGCCGCGGCCCTGGTCATCGGCGGCCTGCTGGGCACGGTGCTCGAATTTGCGCTGCTGCGCCGCATCCTCGACAAGGACCCGATCCTGCAGCTGCTGGTCACCTTCGCCGCCTTCATGGTGCTGGAGGACCTGCAGCGCCTGATCTGGGGCGTGCAGCCGGTGTTCGTGTCCGAGGTCGTCAACCAGCTGGGCACGCTGGAGGTGGCCGGCGTCACCTACACCCGCTACCAGCTGCTGCTGCTGCCGGCGGTGGCGGTGGCGGCCTTTGCCGGGCTGCGCTGGTTTCTGGGCCGCACCGCGCTGGGCCGCCAGGTCACGGCCGTCACCCACCACCGCGAGGTGGCCACGGCGATGGGCGTCAACACCCACCGCGTGACCTGGCTGACCATTGCCATCGGCGGCGCGCTGGGCGCGCTGGGCGGCGCCCTGGCCTCGCCCACCACCTCGTTCACGCCCGGCATCGGCGCCGACATGATGGTGCTGAGCTTTGCCGTCGTGGCCACCGCCGGCCTGGGCCAGATCGGCGGCGCCGCGCTGGCGGCGCTGATGATCGGCCTGGCGCGCAGCTTCGCGGTCTATCTGATGCCCGAGCTGGAAGTGCTGATGCCTTATCTGATCATGGTCGGCGTGCTGCTGCTGCGGCCCGAGGGCCTGTTCTCCACCACCGCGGCGCGCAGGATCTGAGGCGATGAACAAGCACCGCCTGTCCCTGGTCGTGGCCCTGCTGCTGCTGGCCGTGCTGGCAGCCACCGCCGCCGCGCCCTGGCTCAAGACCCCGGTGCTGCTGGCCCTGGCCAACGGCCTGGCGGTGATCGGCGTGATCGTGCTGATCCGCGCCGGCCAGGTGTCCTTCGGCCATGCGCTGTATGCCTGCCTGGCCGGCTACACCGTGGCCTTTGCCGGCCGCGCCTGGCACCTGGACGCGCTGTGGCTGATCGCACTCGGCACCGGCCTGGCCGCCATCGCCGGCGCCCTGATCGGCCTGTTCATGGTGCGCTACCGCGGCATCTTCTTCGGCATGCTGAACCTGGCCTTCTCGATGGTGCTGTTCTCGGTGCTGGGCAAGTTTGGCGCCACCACCGGCGGCACCGACGGCCTGCGCTTCGACCGCCCGGGCTTTGCCGGCCTGCACCTGGAGCGCGAGGGCTTCGAGACCGCGCTGCTGTGGCTGGCCCTGGCCCTGGTGGTGCTGGCCGGACTGGCGGTGCAGCGCTACTTTGCCAGCGCCAACGGCCAGGCGCTGGCGGCCATCAAGACCAACGAGACGCGGCTGGAATACCTGGGTCTGTCGGCCAAGCGCGTGTTCTGGGGCGGCTATGTGCTGTCGGCCACGCTGTGCGGCCTGGGTGGCAGCGTGTTTGCGCTGACGCAGGGCCTGGTGACGCCGGAGATGGGCTACTGGGTGCGCTCGGGCGAGATCGTCTTCATCGCCATCCTCGGCGGCTCGGGCCATGCCGTGGGCGCGGTGGTCGGCGCCTTCGTGTTCGAGTTCGTCAAGCTCTATGCCGCGGCCCTGCTCACCGGCGCCTGGCAGCTGGCGCTGGGCCTGGTGCTGATCGTGATGGTGTTTGTCGCGCCCACCGGCCTGTTCGGCCTGGTCGAGCGCCATCTGCGCCGGCCGGCATCGGGGGAACGCGCATGAGTGCCACCCCCAAGGGACTGCTGTCCACCCGCGGCCTGTCGCTGAAGTTCGGGGGCGTGGTCGCGGCCGATGCCATCGACTTCGACCTGATGCCCGGCGAGCGTCTGGCCGTGGTGGGCCAGAACGGCGCCGGCAAGACCACCTTCATCAACATCTGCACCGGCTACCTGAAGGCCGATGCCGGCCAGGTGTGGCTGGACGGCGCCGACATCACCGGCCAGAGCCCGCGCGCCATCACCCGGCGTGGCGTGGGCCGCTCGTTCCAGCTGCCCCAGGTGTTCACCGAGCACACGGTGCGCCAGTGCCTGATGCTGGCCGCGTCGGCGGTGCAGCGCCGGCGTGGCCTGGCCGGCCTGTGGCTGCCGCTGGAGCAGGCGGTGGATGCCGACGAGGTGGATGCCACGCTGGAGCTGCTGCAGCTGGGCGCCCGTGCCCACGACCTGGCCGGCGCCCTGCCCGAGGGCCAGCGCAAGCTGCTGGACGTGGCCATGGCCCTGGTGCTGCGGCCCAAGCTGATGATCATGGACGAGCCCACCAGCGGCGTGTCCAGCGACGAGAAGCATGCGCTGATGGCGGTGCTGATGAAGGCCCTGGACGAGCGCCAGGTGACCAGCATCTTCGTCGAGCACGACATCGACATCGTGCGGCGCTATGCCACGCGGCTGGCGGCCTGGATCGCCGGGCGCATCGCCGCCGACGGCGCGCCCGACGAGGTGCTGCGCGACCCGGTGGTCATCAAGAACGTGATCGGCGAGTGAGCCCCGCATGCTGACGCTGGAAAACCTCTCCGCCACCCTGGCCGGCATCCAGGTGCTGCGTGGCATCACCGCCAGCCTGCCGCGTGGCGCCACGGTGGCCGTGGTCGGCCGCAACGGCGCCGGCAAGACCACGCTGCTGCGCCTGATCATGGGCTTCATGCCCGGCCATGGCGGCCGCGTGCTGCTGGACGGCCAGGACCTGGCCACGGTGCCGGCACGCCAGCGTGCCGCGCTCGGCATCGGCTATGCGCCGGAAGACCGGATCATGTTCCCCAGCTTCACGGTCGAGGAGAACCTGCGCTTTCCTTGCGAGGTGATCGGCCTGAAGCGCAGCGCGGTCGACCAGCGCCTGGAGCAGACGCTGAGCGTGGTGCCCGAGTTGAAGCCCATGCTGGCGCGCTCGGGCGCGGCGCTGTCGGGCGGCCAGGGCAAGATGGCCGCGCTGGGCCGGGCGGTGATGGCCGGCGAGCGCCTGGTGCTGCTGGACGAGCCCTTCCAGGGCCTGGCGCCGGTGCTGGCCCTGCAGTACGCGGCCTCGCTGCAGCGCCTGCACCAGGCCCGGCCCGAGCTGTGCGTGGTGGTCACCGAGTCCAACCGCAGCCTGCTGAAGGACATTCCCACCGAGACCCTGGTGCTGGAGCGTGGCGAGTTGCAGCGCGGCGAAGCCGCGGCCGCCGCCGTGCACTGACCCCAGCCCCAGCCACTTCCTGAGGAGCCCGACCATGGCCCAGCACTTCATCAATGGCCAGTGGGTGGCGGCGGCCGACGGCCGCACGCTGCCGGTGATCGACCCCAGCACCGGCGAGTCCTTCGACACCCTGGCCCGCGGCGGCGCCGCCGACATCGATGCCGCGGTGGCCGCGGCCCGCGCCGCGCTGTCCGGTCCCTGGGGCAAGCTGACGGCCACCGAGCGTGGCCGCATCCTCAGCCGCATGTCGGCGCTGATGCTGGAGCGCGCCGAGGTGCTGGCCCAGCTGGAATCGCGCGACACCGGCAAGCCCATCAGCCAGGCGCGCAACGACATCGTGGTCGCCGCGCGCTACTGCGAGTTCTACGGCGGCGCGGCCGACAAGCTGCACGGCCAGCAGATCCCCTACCTGAACGACTACCACGTGGTGGTGCTGCACGAGCCCTATGGCGTCACCGCCCACATCCTGCCCTGGAACTACCCGGCGCAGATGTTCGGCCGCTCGGTGGTGCCGGCCCTGGCCATGGGCAATGCCGCGGTGCTGAAGCCCAGCGAGGACGCCTGCCTGACGCCGCTGGCCTTTTGCGACATCGCCCGCGAGGCCGGCCTGCCAGCCGGCGCGCTGAACGTGGTCACCGGCCTGGGCGAAGAAGCCGGTGCCGCGCTCACCGCCCACCACGACATCGACTTCGTCACCTTCACCGGCAGCCCCGAGGTTGGCACCCTGGTGCAGAAGGCCGCCGCCAATCGCACGCTGAAGTGCGTGCTGGAGCTGGGCGGCAAGAGCCCGCAGATCGTCTTCGACGATGCCGACCTGGAGCGCGCCGCCACCGTGGTGCTGAAGGCCATCACGCAGAACGCCGGCCAGACCTGCTCGGCCGGCAGCCGGCTGCTGGTGCAGCGCGGCGTCTACGAGCGCTTCATGGCCATGGTGGTCGAGCGCTTCAAGGCCAGCGCCGCCGGCACGCCCGCGCAAGACCGCGACTGCGGCCCGCTGATCAATGCCGCGCAGAAGGCGCGGGTCGAAGGCTTCATCCGCCGCGCCCGCGACAGCGGCATCCCGCTGCTGGCCGAAGGGCGCATCGCCGACGGCGTGCACCCGGGCGGCTACTACGTGGCGCCCACGCTGTTCGGCGCCGTGCCGCGCGGCCACGAGCTGGCCTGCGACGAGGTCTTCGGCCCGGTGCTGGCGGCCATCCCCTTCGACGACGAGGCCGATGCCATCGCGCTGGCCAATGCCACCGACTACGGCCTGCTGGCCGGCATCTGGACCCGCGACGGCGGCCGCCAGACACGTTTGGCCAAGGCCATGAAGTGCGGCCAGGTCTACCTCAATGCCTATGGCGCCGGCGGCGGCGTGGAGCTGCCGTTTGGCGGCGTCAAGCGCAGCGGCCACGGCCGCGAGAAGGGCTTTCTGGCGCTGGAGGAGTTCTGCACCGTCAAGACCGTGGTGCAGTACCACGGCGAGTGAGCGTCCAAACCAACATCCGGAGCGAAGCGATGAGACTGAACAACAAGGTGGCCATCGTCACCGGCGCGGCCAGCGGCTTTGGCGCCGAGATCGCGCGCCAGTACGTGGCCGAAGGCGCCAAGGTGGCCGTGGCCGACATCAATGCCGCCGGCGCCCGCGACGTGGCCGCCAGCCTGGGCGCGCAGGCCATCGCCGTGGCCTGCGACGTGACGAAACGCGCCGACATCGACACCCTGGTGGCGGCCACGGTGCAGGCCTTTGGCGGCCTGGACATCGTCGTCAACAACGCCGGCTGGACGCACAAGAACCAGCCGCTGCTGAGCGTGGACGAGGCCACCTTCGACAAGGTCTACGACATCAACGTCAAGTCCATCTTCCACATGGTGCATGCGGTGGTGCCGCGGCTGCGCGCGCAGAAGTCGGGCGTGATCCTCAACGTCGGCTCCACCGCCGGCATCCGGCCGCGGCCGGGCCTCACCTGGTACAACAGCTCCAAGGGCGCGGTGAACCTGATGAGCAAGAGCCTGGCCGTGGAACTGGGCCCGGACAACATCCGCGTCAATGCCATCTGCCCGGTGATGGGCGTGACCGGCCTGCTGGAGGCCTTCATGGGCATGCCGGACACGCCGGAGAACCGGCAGAAGTTCCTGGCCACCATCCCGCTGGGCCGGCTGTCCACGCCGCTGGACATCGCCCGCGCGGCGGTGTTCCTGGCCAGCGACGATGCCGAGTTCATCACCGGCGTCGAGTTCCCGGTGGACGGCGGCCGCACGGTATGAGCGCGTTGTCCGGCCCGTTGTCCGGCCAGGTTGCCTGGGTCACCGGCGGTGGCAGCGGCATCGGCCTGGCCGGGGCGATCGAGCTGGCCCGGGCCGGCGCCCAGGTGGTGATCTCGGGCCGCGATGCGGCCAAGCTGCAGGCCGCACTCGTCCAGGCCGAGGCCGCCGGTGCGCCGGCCGGCGCCATCAGTGCCGAGCCGCTGGACGTGGCCGACCGCGAGGCGGTGGCCCGGGTTGGCGCGGCGATCCAGCAGCGCCTGGGCCGGGTGGACATCCTGGTCAACAGCGCCGGGCTGAACGTGCGCCAGCGCGCCTGGGAGGTCAGCGATGCCGCGGCCTTCGAGGCCGTGACCCAGGTCAACCTGGTCGGCGTGGCGGCCTGCACCTATGCCGTGCTGCCGGGCATGCGCGCGCGGGGCCAGGGCACGGTGATCAATGTCTCGTCGTTCGCCGGCTGGTATGTGACGCCGCTCACCGGCCCGGCCTACACCGCCAGCAAGGCGGCGCTGATCGCGCTGAGCGCGGCCTTCAATGTCGAGAACGCCCGCCATGGCCTGCGTGCCACCGCGCTGTGCCCCGGCGAGGCGGCCACGCCGATCATGAAGCAGCGGCCGGTGGAGCCCAGCGACGCCGACAAGGCGCGCATGCTGCAGGAGGCCGACTTGGGCCGCTGCATCGCCTACATCGCCACCCAGCCGGCCCATGTGTGCATCAACGAGCTGGTCATCAGCCCGGTGTGGAACCGCATCTACCTGGGCGGCGAGGAGTTCGGCCCCCGCAGCTGAAGCAGGTCGTCCGCCGCCGGCACGCCGGCCAGCCAGACCAGGATCAGCGCCAGCGGCAGCGTGGTGGCATAGCCCAGCCGCTGGAAGCCGAAAGCGCCGACGACACCGCCCAGCAGAAACGCGCCCACCAGGGCGCCCAGCACCACCAGGCGCTGGCGGTCGGCCGCCACATGCAGGGCCGGATCGTGCTGCAGCCGGTTCCAGTACAGCAGCTTGCCCAGTTCGATGCCGATGTCGGTGACCAGGCCGGTGACATGGGTGGTGCGGATCTCGGCCCGCGAGATCTTGGTGATGACCGCGTTCTGCAGGCCCATGGTGAAGCACAGCAGCATCACCGTGGCCGGCACGAACAGGCCGTGCAGGCCCGACAACCAGGCCCCGACCAGGCCGAACAGCAGCAGCAGCACCGCCTCCAGCAGCAGCGGCAGCGCATACAGGCTGGTCAGCCCGCGCCGCCGCGCCAGGTTGACCAGCACCGCGGTGGTGGCCGCGCCGGCCACAAAGGACAGCAGCGCGCCCAGCGCCGCCAGCGCCAGGCCGTACTGGCCCAGCACCAGGTGATCGGCCAGCGAGGACACCACGCCGGTCATGTGCGAGGTGTACTGCTGCACCGCCAGAAAGGCGCCGGCATTGGTGGCGCCGGCAATGAAGGCCAGGGCCGCGCCCAGCTGGCGGTTGGCGCTGCGCGTGCGGTCCTGGCCGGTCAGCCGGCGCGCCGTGGCAAGGGGCATGGCCCCATTGTCGTGCAGGGCCGGGACGGCCTGACGTCGGTGTGCAGGTCAGCCAATTCGTTTCCATTTCAACCAATACAGCACCATCAGGGAAATCACTAGCCCGCACCAAGCGCCTGATCCCGATCAATTGGTTGTCATTGACCACGATAATTACTACAATGTTAGTAATCGAACGGTGAATGACATGGACGGACTGATTCCCTCGCACGAAGAGCAGCTGCCACGGCCCGGCAGCTTCCGCGCCCTGCCCTCGTTTCGCGTGCACCTGCTGGCCGGCATGTCGGCACGCCATGCCGAGATGCGCTTCGTCAAGAAGTTCGGCCTGCGCCTGCTGGAGGCGCGCATCGTCGGCCTGGTCGGCAGCCTGGGGCCGCTGTCGCTGAAGCAGATCTGCCAGGAATCCGACATCGAGAAAAGCCATGCCAGCAAGCTGATCGACCGGCTGCGCCAGCGTGGCATCGTCGAGAAGCTGGACAGCAGCAACGACCAGCGCGCCATCTCGGTGAACCTCACCGACGAAGGCCGCGCGCTGCACCGGGCGATCTACGAGGACGCGCAGCAGCGCAATCAAACCTGGCTGGCCGTGCTCGGCGACGGCGAGCGCCAGCAGCTGCTGGCGCTGGTGGAAAAGCTGATCGCCCGCACCCGCGACATGATCGCCGCCGACCAGCGCGGCCTGCCCACCGCACCGCCACCGCCCCAGCCCGCCGAGGTCGAGGTTCCCAACGTGGCGCTGGACCTGGAACTGGCGCGACGCCTGCACGCCGCGCTGGGCCAGGCCCTGCAGGCCGCCGACGCCAGCGGCGCCGCGTCATCATGAGCGTGGCACCGGAACCCGTGCAGGCCTGGGTGCGCACGCTGCGCGTGGAAGCAGAGGACGTGCTGGCCTTCGAGCTGCGTCGCTGCGACGGCCAGGCCTGGCCCGAGACGCCGCCCGGCGCCCATGTGGACCTGCAGCTGCCGCAGCTGGGCGAGCGCCAGTATTCGGTGCTGCCGCGCGAGTCGGAGCACAGCCTGTGGATCGCCGTGCAGCGCGAGGCCGGCGGCCGCGGCGGCTCGCGCTGGCTGCACGAGCAGCTGCGCCCGGGCCAGACCGTCGCCGTGGGCGGGCCGCGCAACCACTTCGCGCTGGACGATGGCGACGGCCCGGCCTGCCTGATCGCCGGCGGCATCGGCATCACGCCGCTGCTGGCCATGGCCGATGCGCTGCAGCGCCTTGGCCGCGACTGGCGGCTGTACTACGGCGTGCGCCATGCCGGCCGCGCCGGCTTTGCCGACTGGCTGCGGCGCTGGCCTGGCCGCGTGCAGCTGCATCTGGACGACCAGGCCGGCGCGCCGCTGGATCTGCCGGCCATCGTGGCCGCGGCCACGGCCCACCATGCCGGCACGCAGTTCTATGCCTGCGGCCCAGCGCCGCTGCTGGCCGCCTTCGATGCCGCCACCGCCCATCTGCCGGCCGGGCAGCGCCATGTCGAGCACTTTGCCGCGCCGGCACCGGCCGCCGGCCGGGCCGACGGTGGCTTCGAGGTCGAGCTGGCGCGCAGCGGCCGCTGCCTGGTCGTACCGCCCGGCACCAGCCTGCTTGACACGCTGCTGGAGCATGGCATCGCCGTGCCGCATTCCTGCCGCAACGGCGTCTGCGGCAGCTGCGAGACGCGGGTGCTGGCCGGCATGCCGGAGCACCACGACCTGGTGCTCAGCCCCGACGAGCGCGCCAGCGGCCAGAGCCTGATGGTCTGCTGCTCGCGCGCCGCCAGCCCACGCCTGGTGCTGGACCTCTGACACCCCTCCCATCGCGATTTCTGGAGACCCCCGCATGAGCCCCCTGCGCACCGGCTATGACCTGCCGCCGCCCAGCCATCTGGCCGAACTCACCGAGGTTGGCCGCGGCACGCCGATGGGCGAGCTGCTGCGCCGCTACTGGCATCCGGTGGGCCTGTGCAGCGACGCCGGCGCCACGCCGCGCCGTGTGCGCGTGCTGGGCGAGGACCTGGTGCTGTTCCGCGACGGCCAGGGCCGCGCCGGCCTGCTGCACGAGCGCTGCGCCCACCGCGGCGCCTCGCTGTTCTACGGCCGCACCGAAGACCAGGGCATCCGCTGCTGCTACCACGGCTGGATGTTCGCGGTCGATGGCCGCTGCGTCGACCAGCCCTGCGAACCCAGCAACCAGCAATGCGCGCGTGTGCAGCAGCCCTGGTATCCGGTGCAGGAACGCTACGGCCTGATCTTCGCCTACCTCGGCCCGCAGCACCGCCAGCCGCTGCTGCCGCGCCATGCGCTGCTGGAGGATCTGGGCGAGGGCGAGACGCTGGAGGCCGATGACTCCAGCATCGGCAGCGGCGGTCCGGCCATCGTGCCCTGCAACTGGCTGCAGCACTACGAGAACGTGATGGACCCGTACCACGTGCCCATCCTGCACGGCTCGTTCAGCGGTCCGCAGTTCATCGCGCAAATGGGACTGATGCCCGAGGTCGACTTCGCCTATGCCGAGCTGGGCATCCGCAGCACGCAGATCCGCCGGCTGGCAGATGGCCAGGTGCACCGCCGCGTCACCGAGGCCCTGCTGCCCACGCTGCGCGTGGTGCCCAGCCCGCGGGTGGAGGAATACGGCCGCTGCAGCCTGATCGGCTGGGTGCTGCCCATCGACGACACCCACTTCCGCATCTACACCGCCGGCCGCGTGCGCGAGCCTGGGGCACTGGGCCGCATCCGCTCGCGCATGAACGGCAAGGCCTGGGCCGAGCTGAGCGACGACGAGCACCAGCGCTTCCCCGGCGACTACGAGGCCCAGGTCAGCCAGGGCGCGATCACCGCCCACAACCACGAGAACCTGGGCACCACCGACCGCGGCATCGCCATGCTGAGGCGTTTTCTGCTGCGCCAGGTGCAGGCGGTGCAGGCCGGCAACGACCCCGTCGGCGTGGCCTTCGAGCCGGGCCGCGAGCACGTGCCCTCGCTGGCCGGCAACTTTCTCGAACGTGGCTGAGCGCCACCTCAACCCATCCCCCAGGAGACTCCCATGCCCATGCACCGCCGACAGTTTTCGCTGGCCGCCCTGGCCGCCTGCACCAGCCCCTGGGCACTGGCCCAGAACGACGGCCTGCCGGCCGGCCCGGTCAAGCTGCTCGTGCCTTTTGCCGCCGGTGGCATCGTCGACGTGATGGCCCGCCTGGTCGGCGAGCGCATGGCGCCGCTGCTCAAGCAGAGCGTGTTCATCGAGAACCGGCCCGGCGCCACCGGCGCCCTGGGCGTGGCGGCGCTGAAGGCGGCCGCGCCGGACGGCCAGACCATTCTGTTCGGCACCAGCTCGATCGAGCTGCTCAACCCCTATCTGTTCCGCAAGCTGCCTTACGAAGTGAGCGACCTGCAGCGCATCTCGGTGATCTACGACTCCAGCATCGCCCTGGTGGTGCCCAAGGCCGCGAACGTCAGGAACCTGGCCGAGTTCGTGGCCCATGTGAAGGCCAAGGCCAAGGGCGCCAAGCATGGCCTGACCTATGGCTCCTGGGGCAATGGCTCGTCGGGCCATCTGTTCGGCGGCATGCTGGAAAACGCCTTCGGCCTGAAGCTGGACCATGTGCCCTACAAGGGCGAGATGGCGGCGCTGACCGACATGGCCCGCGGCGACCTGGACATGACCTGGGCCAGCCCCAATGGCGCACGCACCTTCCGCGAACAGGGCAGCTCCGTGGTGGTGGCGGTCACCGGCAGCGCACGCTCGCCGGCCCTGCCCGATGTGCCGACCTTTGCCGAGCAGGGCTATGACGCCTTCAAGCTGGGCCTGTACGGCGTGGCCTATGCGCCGCGGGGCACGCCGGCGCCCATGGTCGAGCGCTACCAGCGCGCCATCCGCGAGGTGGTGATGCGCCCCGACGTGAAGGAGCGCTTTGCCCAGCTGGGCCTGCTGCCGGTGGGCAACACGCCGGCCGAATTCGGCGCGCTGTTCGAGCGCGAGCGCGCGGTCTGGCAGAAGCTGATCCAGGCCAGCGGCGTGACGCTGGACTGAGCCCCGCCATGGCCGTGCTGCTGCTGACCCAGCCCCAGCCGCCCGAGCCGGTGGCCGCGGCCCTGCGCGCGCTGGACCCGGCGCTGGCGCTGGCCACCTCGCTGGACGGCATCGACCCCGCCACGGTGGACTGCCTGGTGGCCTACCGCCTGCCCGCCGACCTGCTGCCGCGGCTGACCGGGCTGCGCCTGCTGTGCGCGGCCTCGTCGGGCGTGGACAAGCTGCTGGCCACGCCGGGCCTGCCGCACGACCTGCCGGTGGTGCGCGTGGTCGATGCCCTGCAGTCGGCGCAGATCGCCCAGTACGTGCTGGGCCAGGCCATCGCCCATGTGCGCGGCTTTGCCCGCTACCGCGAGCAGCAGGCCCGCGCGCACTGGCAGCGCCATGCGCCGCCGGCCTTCGGCAGCAGCCGGGCCAGCGTACTGGGCCTGGGCCAGGTGGGCGAGCCGGTGGCGCGCCTGCTGGCCGCGGCCGGCTTTGCCGTCACCGGCTGGAGCCGCTCGCCGCGCCGACTGGATGGTCTGGACGGCCTCAACGGCCTGGGCAGCCCGGATGGCCTGGCCTGCTGCCACGGCGCCGAGGGCCTGGCCACGGCCCTGGGCCAGGCCGAGGTGGTGGTGTGCACCCTGCCGCTGACGCCGCTCACCGCCGGCCTGCTGGACGCCGAACGCCTGGGCCTGATGGCGCCGGGCGCCCTGCTGATCAACGTCGGCCGCGGCGAGCTGGTCGACGATGCGGCGCTGTGGGCCCTGCTGCGCGAGGGCCGGCTGGGCGGCGCCGTGCTGGACGTGCACCGCCAGGAGCCGCTGCCGCCGCAGTCGCCCGCCTGGAGCGTGCCCGGCCTGACGCTGACGCCGCACATCGCCTCGCAACCCTCGGCCCAGGCCATCGCCCACAGCGTGGTGCAGTCCCTGCATTGCCTGCAGGCCGGCCTGCCGCTGCCCCACTTGGTCGTGCGCCAGCGCGGCTACTGAACCCCGTCCCCCAACCCACGACCGCCATGACGCTGATCGATTCCCTGCTGCACCAGTGCCCCGCCGGCCAGTCCACCGACGAATGGCGCGCCCGCCTGGAGCTGGCGGCCTGCTACCGCATCTTCGACCACCTGGGCTGGACCGAGATGATCTTCAACCACATCTCGCTGCGTGTGCCCGGCGCCGACGGCCAGGCCGCCTACCTGATCAATCCCTACGGCCTGCACTACGGCGAGGTCACGGCGCACAACCTGCTGAAGATCGACCTGCAGGGCGAGAAGCTGGCGCCCTCGCCGCACCCCGTCAACCGCGCCGGCTTTGTCATCCACAGCGCCATCCACGGCGCCCGCGACGATGCGCACTGCGTGGTCCACACCCACACCGACACCGGCATGGCCGTGGCCTGCAAGCGCGAGGGCCTGCGCCACGACAACTTCTACAGCGCCTCGCTGGCCGGGCGCGTGGCCTACCACGGCTTCGAGGGCATCACCACCGATGCCGACGAGCAACAGCGCATCGTCGCCAGCCTGGGCCAGCAGCGCCACCTGATCCTGCGCAACCATGGCCTGCTGGTCACCGGCGAGCATGTGCCCGATGCGCTGATCAGCTACTGGGTGCTGCAGCGCGCCTGCGACATCCAGGCCCGCGCCGATGCCATGCAGGGCCAGAACCAGCCGGTGCCGGAGGCTGTGCTGCAGGCCATCCCGGCCCAGTCCAAGCCCATGCACGTGGGCACGGCACGCCGCGGCCAGATGTTCTTCGACGCCCTGGTGCGCAAGGCCGGCCTGAGCGCGGCCGACTTGCTGGGCGGCTGACAAGGCGCCGCCCCCTGATTCACCAGCGCTCGCTCCACGGCCGCAGATCCAGCTCGAAGGTCCAGGCATCACGCGGCTGGCGGTGCAGCAGCCAGTAGTTCTCGGCAATGTGCTCGGGGTTCAGGATGCCGTCCTGGTCCTTCAGCGCATAACGTTCGGGAAAGTTGCTGCGGATGAACTCGGTGTCGATGGCGCCATCGACCACCACATGGGCCACATGGATGCCCCGCGGCCCCAGCTCACGCGCCATGCTCTGGGCCAGCGCGCGCAGCGCATGCTTGGCGCCGGCAAAGCCGGCAAAGTGGGCGGCACCACGCAGCGAGGCCGTGGCCCCGGTGAAGAGGATGCTGCCGCGGCCCCGCGCCACCATGCGCCGGGCCACCTCGCGGCCATTGAGAAAGCCGCCGAAGCAGGCCATCTCCCAGATCTTGAAGTACTTGCGTGCGGTCTCGTCGAGGATGCTGCTGGGCACATTGGCGCCGATGTTGAACACCAGCACCTCGATGGGGCCGATGTCGCGCTCGATGGTCTCGACCAGGGCCTGGACTTCCTCCTCCTTGCGCGCATCGCTGCCAAAGCCATGGGCCTGGCCGCCGGCCTCGCGGATGGCCGCCAGCAGCGGCTGCAGCTTGTCAGCCTCGCGCCGGGTCACGCAGGCGGTGTAGCCGCCGGCGGCAAAACGCCGCGCGATGGCGCCGCCGGTGGCATCGCCGGCGCCGATGACCAGGGCCACGCCGGGGCGCGGGTCGGTGGTGGTGGTGTTCATGGGGTTCTCCTCGGTCAGCGGTCAGCGGTCAGCGGTCAGCAGTCAGCAGTCAGTCGGCCACGGCCTGCTCGGCCACGCGGCGGTTGGCGGCCAGGATCTCCTGGCGCGTGCGCTCGCTGTCCACCACGCGGGCCAGCACCAGGGCGCCCACGCATTGCGACAGCAGGGCCCAGGCGCGGTCGCTCGCGGCCAGGCCGGCGTCCGCCGCGCCGCCCGTTGATTCGCCCAGCTGCTCGGCCCAGCCCCGCTGCAGCTGCTTCAGCCCGGCCTCGACCGTGGCGCGCACGGCCGGTTCGGCGCGGGCGATCTCGGCGCCCAGGGCCGGCAGCGCGCAGCCGGCCTCGGGCTGGCGGGCATGGGTGCTGCTGAGGTAGGCACGCAGCAGCTTGCGCAGCGCCGCGCGGCCAGCGCTGGCGTCCAGCAGCTGGGCGCTGTGCGCGATCTGCTGCTCCACCACGGCGGCGAACAGCTGGTCCTTGGAGCCGAAATGGCTGTAGAAGGCGCCGCCGCTCAGGCCGATGGCGGCCATCAGCGCATCGACGCCGGTGGTGGCGAAGCCGCCCTTCTTGGCGATGGCGCTGCTGCTGGCGACCAGCTTGTCGCGTGTGTCCTGCTTGTGCGTGGCGGCGTAGCGCATGGGGCTCCCGGGGCGGTCGATTGGGGTGGTCGATCAGGGCGGAGCATAGCGCTTGACCAAACGATCGTTCAATCAAAGAATGCATCATCCCACGCCACGACAGGAGACCGCATGGCACACACGGTGGAATTCTTCTTCGACGTCGGCAGCCCGGCGTCCTATCTGGCCTGGACCCAGCTGCCGGCGATCTGCCGCGACACCGGTGCCACGCTGGTGCTGAAACCCATGCTGCTGGGCGCGGTGTTCCAGGCCACCGGCAATGCCTCGCCGGTGACGGTGCCGGCCAAGGGCCGCTACATGAACCAGGACCTGGCGCGTTATGCCGCGCGTTATGGCGTGGACTACCGCAGCAACCCGCACTTCCCGATCCTCACGCTGACGCTGATGCGCGCCATCGCTGGTGTGCAGCTGCAGCAGCCCGATCGGCTGCAGGCGCTGGTCGAGGCCAGCTTCCGCGGCATCTGGGTCGAGGCGCGCAACCTCAACGAACCGGCCGAGGTGGCGGCCGTGTGGCAGTCCGCGGGCTTCGAGCCCCAGGCCCTGCTGGCCCTGGCCCATGCCGCCGAGACCAAGGCCGCGCTGCGCGCCACCACCGACGAGGCGGTGGCCCGCGGCGTGTTCGGCGCGCCGACGATGTTCGTCGGCGACACCCTCTTCTTCGGCCAGGACCGGCTGGACTGGGTGCGCGAGGCCCTGGCCTCGGCCTGACCGGGGATCAGTACGTGATGGGTTGGGTGATGGCCACGAACTTGCCGCCCTTCACCTGCATCATGTAACTGGCCCGCGAGGCCAGGCGGTCGTTGGGGCCGAAGGTGGCCGGCACCATCGGCAGCGTGGTGGTCCAGTTCTTCACCTGCTCCAGGCCGGCGGCCAGGCTGTCGGCCGTGAGGTTGCGGCCGGCCAGGCGTGCGCCCTCGGCAAACAGCATCATCGCCACGTGGCCGAAGATCATGCCGTCTTCGGGCTCCTTGCCGTACTTCTTGCGAAAGCGCTCCAGCAGCGCGCTGATGGCCGGCGTGGGCTCCATCGCGCTCAGCAGCAGGGCCGGGCTGGTGGCGTAGAAGCCCTCCATGGCCTCGCCGCCGAGCTTGATCACCGACGAATTGGCCGAGGCCTGGTTGCCCAGCATGTCCACGTTCCAGCCCTGGCGCCGCGCCTCCTGCATGGCGCTGGCGGTCTCGCGGATCACCGTGCCCAGCACCACGATGTCCACGCCGGCGGCCTTGAGCTTGCCGATCTGGCTGGCGAAGTTGATGTCGCCACGCTTGTAGCTGGTGCGCTCGGCCAGGGTCTGGCCATGCAGCTTGAGCTGCTCCTCGGTGGCGCGCAGCACCTGCAGGCCGGTCTCATCGTCCTGGTACAGGATGCCGAACTTCTTCTTGCCCAGCTTGTCCACCGAGAACTTGACGCCGGCGCGCACCTGCTCGCCATAGGGCACGGCCAGGCCGAACTTCAGCTTGTGATAGGGCGTGTAGGTGAAGTCGGCCGGCGTGCCGGCAAACAGCAGCGGGATGCCGGCATCCAGCGCGATGCCCATCGAGGCCATGGTGGTGGCCGAGCCCAGCGTGGCGATCAGCGCAAACACCTTGTCGCGCTGCACCAGCTTCTGCGTGGCCAGCACGGCCTTCTTCGGGTCGAAGCCGTTGTCCTCGACCAGCAGGCGGATCTTGCGGCCGTGCACGCCGCCGGCGGCATTGATGTCGTCCACCGCCAGCTGCAGGCCGTCGCGCAGGTGCGAGCCCAGGGCCTGCACCGGGCCGGTCAGGTCCTGGTGGCTGCCGAGCAGGATCTCGGTGTCGGTGACGCCCTGCACGGTCGAGGCGTGGGCCCAGGGCGCGAGGCCCAGGCCTCCTGCACCGGCCAGTGCCGCAGCGGCGGCGATCCATTCACGGCGTTGCCAGGACATGGCGGCTGTCTCCTTGGTGTCGTATCGACGGTAGGCCAGTACACCGCCCGCCGCCGTGGGGCGTCTTGCGTGCACTGGCTGGAGACTTCAGCCCGGGCAGGCCAGGCGCGCCGTGGGGCTGAGCCGCTGCGGCCCACGCTCCAGGCCCTCGGCCATGCGGTCGGCGCCGGGCGCGCCGGCCTGCCGCGCCGCGGCCTGCAGGGCCTGGGCCTGCTCGGCGGCGTCGCCCAGGCCATCCAGCCGCGCCTGGCAGGCCGAGCCCGGGGCCTGGATCTGCGCCGGCTCGGCAAAGCCGGTCAGCCAGTACCACACCGGGTCGCGGCAGGCGATCTGCAGCCCGTCCAGCGCCGGGGCGCCGGCAGCGGGCTTCAGGTCCACCGCCAGCTCCAGTCGGCCGTCGGCCAGCGTGCGCCAGCGCGGCGGCTCGGGGTCCTGCAGGTCCAGCGCCGCGCCGTCCGGCCCGGCCTCGGCCCCGCGCAGCTGCAGCATCCAGCCGCTGTGGCGGAACATGCCGGCCAGCATCTGCGCAAACAGCTGCCCCTGGCGCTCATGCGGAGCGTCCAGCTGCAGCCTCGGCCGCAGCGACTGCGAGCTGGCCGCATCCAGCACCAGGGCCAGCGCCACGCCCTGCAGCCGGCCCTGGCCATCGGCCTGCAGGGCCAGGCTGCAGTCCAGCCGGCCATGCGGATGGGCCGCCGCGCCGGCCACGCCGCACAGCAGCAGGGCCGACGCCAGCCAGCGCAGCAGCGAGGCGATCAAGCCTTTCAGCGGATCGCCGTCGGGTTGATGATGGCCTGCACGCCGCCGGTGATGCGCGATTGGCCAAGCACGAACATGAACTCCCAGGCCTTGTCCTTGACCAGGCCCTCGGTGTCGACGTTCTCGAGGATGTAGATGCCGTTCTTCGGGATCAGGATCTGGTGGATCTCGAACACGCCCACGCCCTTCTCGAACGGGATGGCCTCCACGCCCCAGGTGTCGGCGCCCACCGCCACCACCTGCTTGCTGGCCAGGTACTCGGCGCCTTCCTTGCCCACGCCCGGCTCGCCGGAGATGTAGCGCTTGTCGTCCTTGCCCACCAGGTTGAGCCAGCCGCTGTAGAACAGCACCACGTCGCCCTTGCGGATCTCCACGCCCTGGCGCTTGGCCTGCTCGTCGATCTCCTTGCGGTTGTAGGCCGTGCCTTCGGGCACCGGGTTCTTGCCGTAGTAGGCCGTCATGTCCAGCACCACGCCGCGGGTGACGAAGTTGGGCACCTTCTCGATGCCCAGCTTGGTCAGGCCGTTGGCCTGCACGAAGTCGGCGTTCTTGTTGCAGTTGTAGTAGACGTTGTCGACGCCGATGTGGCCCATGCCGTCCAGCTGGGTGCCGGTGCCGACATAGCCCATGTAGATGTCGTCGTTGTAGTTGGTCTTGGTGTGGCCCAGGCCGCCGCCGCCGACCTGGCCGGGCTGGTTGATCACCAGGGCCCAGCTGCGCGGGCCGAAGGCCGGCGTCTTGCTGTTGGTCTCCACGCCCAGGCGGTAGACCTTGCCGGTCTTCACCAGCTTGGCCGCGGCCAGGGCCAGCTCGGGCGTCAGCAGGTTGGCCGCGCCGATCTCGTCATTGGGGCCCCACTTGCTCTTGCACCAGTCCTGCTGGGCCTGGGCCGTGCCGGCCACCAAGCTGGTGGCCAGGGCGGCCAGGGCCAGCGTCTTCGAAGCGATGTTGCGCATCTGCACTCCTCGACAAACGAGATTCGGCCTGGATGTCGTGTGGGTGCGGCGTGTCTGTCTCGTTCGCTTGCTTGTTGGACTGGCCGGCGCCCGTCACCCGCGCGGATGATGGTGTGTCCGCGTGCCTTGTGGGTTTGTTTTTTGCGAAACGCCGGGTTAGTCCCGAAACGCCCTGTCGCCCAGGTGTCAGAACAGCACCACGTCGCGCAGCGCCTGGCCGGTGGCCAGGCGGTCGAAGCCGCGGTTGATGTCGTCCAGGCTCAGCCGCTCGCCCATCAGCCGGTCCACCGGCAGGCGGCCGGCGCGGTACAGCGCGATGTAGCGCGGGATGTCGCGCGCCGGCACGGCCGAGCCGATGTAGCTGCCGCGCAGCGTGCGCTCCTCGCCCACCAGCTGCACCGGCGGCAGCGCAAAGCGCCGGTCCGGGTGCGGCAGGCCGGCGCTGACGGTGCTGCCGCCGCGCCGCGTGATGGCCCAGGCCAGCTCCATGGCCGGGATGGCGCCGGCCATCTCGAATGCGAAGTCGACGCCACCGCCGGTGGCGGCCTTGACCTGGGCCGCGGCATCGGGCGCCGCGGCGTTGACCGTGTGCGTGGCGCCCAGTTCACGCGCCAGCGCCAGCTTGGTCTCGTTCAGGTCCAGCGCCACCACCTGGCGCGCGCCGCTGGCCACCGCCGCCAGCAGGGCCGAGAAGCCCACGCCGCCCAGGCCCAGCACGGCCACGCTGGCACCGGCCGTGACCTTGGCGGTGTTGATGACCGCGCCCACGCCGGTGAGCACGGCGCAGCCGAACAGCGACAGCTCGGCATCGCTGAGGTCGCTGTCCACCTTGACGCAGGAGCGGCGCGAGACGATGGCCTGCTCGGCAAAGCAGCTCACGCCCACATGGTGGTAGACCGGCTGGCCGTCCAGCGTGATGCGGCGCACGCCGCCCAGCAGGGTGCCGGCGCCGTTGGCCGCGGCGCCGGGCTCGCACAGCGCCGGCCGGCCCTCCTGGCAGGGCAGGCAGCCGCCGCAGCTGGGCATGAAGACCATCACCACGCGGTCGCCGGGCGCCAGGTCGTGCACGCCGGGGCCGCATTCCAGCACCTGGCCGGCCGACTCGTGGCCGATGACCATGGGCACCGGCCGCGGCCGGTCGCCCGAGATCACCGACAGGTCGGAATGGCACAGGCCGGCGGCACGCACCGCCACGCGCACCTCGCCCGGTCCGGGTGGCGCCAGCTCCACCTGGCGGATCTTCAGCGGCCGGCTGTGTGCATAGGGGGCGGGCAGGCCGATGGTGTCGAGGACGGCGGCGCGCACGGTGTGGCTCATGGGGTGTCTCCGCAGGGGGTGGCTGTGCACGCCAGTCTAGGGCGTGCTTAAAAGCTGCCAAAGACGCGCTTCCCGCAATACGAATGGCGCGCCGGCGGCGCCACGGTCATGCTCCGGGCCTGGCTTTTTCCGCCTCCCGCATGACCCCGTCCGCCCCTGCCCCTGCCGCCGCCGCCGATCTGTCGCACCTCAAGGACTGGATCGGCCGCACCGAACAACGCCAGGACCTGGTGACCGCCGCGCCGCTGGCCATGCTGTCGGCCACGCTGGACCGCGACGACGCCGAGCCCCTGCCCGGCAGCGACGTGCCGCCGCTGTGGCACTGGCTGTACTTCCTGCCGGTGGCGCGGCAGTCCGAGCTCGGCGACGACGGCCATCCGCGGCGCGGCGGCTTCCTGCCGCCGGTGCCGCTGCCACGGCGCATGTGGGCCGGCGGCCGGCTCGACTTCCACCAGCCGCTGCAGGTGGGCGACGAAGTCACGCGGCTGTCGCGCATCCGCGATGTGCAGGTCAAGAGCGGCCGCAGCGGCAGCCTGGTCTTCGTCACCGTGCGCCACGAGGTCACCGGCGCGCGTGGCCTGCTGCTGACCGAGGAACACGACATCGTCTACCGCGAGGCGCCGGCCCCCGGCGCCCCGGCCGCCGCGCCGCAGCCCGCGCCCGAGGACGCCGACTACCAGCGCGGCATCGTGCCCGACCCGGTGCTGCTGTTCCGCTATTCGGCCCTCACCTTCAACGGCCACCGCATCCACTACGACCAGCCCTATGTCACCGGCGTCGAGGGCTATCCGGGCCTGATCGTGCACGGCCCGCTGATCGCCACCCTGCTGCTGGACAACCTGCGCCGCCAGCAGCCGGCCGCCCGCGTCAAGCGCTTTGCCTTCACCGCGATGCGGCCGGTGTTCGACATCCACCCGTTCAGCGTCTGCGGCCGGGCCGAGCCCGGCAGCGACGGCCGCCGCCACCGGCTGTGGGCGCGCGACCACGAAGGCGCGCTGGCCATGCGCGCCGAGGCTGAACTGGCCTGACTCCTCCCGACGACCCTGCCATGTCCAATTCCAGTTCCACCCAAGACACCGACTTCACCGAGATCCGCGACGCGGTGCGTGCGCTGTGCGCCGAGTTCCCCGACGAGTACCACCGCAAGGTCGACGCCGAGCGCGCCTATCCCGAGGCCTTCGTCGAGGCGCTCACCCGCGCCGGCTGGATGGCCGCGCTGATCCCGCAGGAGTACGGCGGCTCGGGCCTGGGCATGGCCGAGGCCTCGGTGATCATGGAGGAGATCAACCGCTCGGGCGGTAATTCCGGCGCCTGCCACGGCCAGATGTACGTGATGAACGCCGTGGTGCGCAGCGGCAGCGAGGAGCAGAAGCGCCGCTACCTGCCCAAGATCGCCGCCGGCGAGCTGCGCCTGCAGAGCATGGGCGTGACCGAGCCCACCACCGGCAGCGACACCACCAAGCTCAAGACCCTGGCGGTCAAGAAGAGCGACCGCTGGGTGGTCAACGGCCAGAAGGTGTGGATCTCGCGCATCCAGCACAGCGACCTGATGATCCTGCTGGCGCGCACCACGCCGCTGGACCAGGTGACCCGGCGCTCCGAGGGCCTGAGCTGCTTCATCGTCGATCTGAAGGCCGCCATCGGCAACGGGCTGACGGTGCGGCCGATCCCGAACATGGTCAACCACGAGACCAACGAGCTGTTCTTCGACAACCTCGAACTGCCCGAGGACAGCCTGCTGGGCCCCGAGGGCAAGGGCTTCAAGACCCTGCTCGACGGCCTGAACGCCGAGCGCACGCTGATCGCCGCCGAGTGCATCGGCGACGGCTACTGGTTCGTCGACCGCGCCGCCAAGTACGCCAAGGAGCGCGTGGTGTTCGGCCGGCCCATCGGCCAGAACCAGGGCGTGCAGTTCCCGATCGCCGACGCCTTCATCGAGTTGGAGGCGGCCAACCTGATGCGCTGGAAGGCCTGCGCCCAGATCGACGCCCACCAGAACGCCGGCGCCGCCGCCAACATGGCCAAGTACCTGGCGGCCAAGGCCAGCTGGGAGGCCGCCAACGCCTGCCTGCAAACCCATGGCGGCTTCGGCTTCGCCTGCGAATACGACGTGGAGCGCAAGTTCCGCGAGACCCGGCTGTACCAGGTGGCGCCCATCTCCACCAACATGGTTTTCAGCTATGTCGCCGAGCATGTGCTGGGCCTGCCCCGTTCCTTCTGACAGGAGCCGCTGACATGCTGCCCCTGGAAGGCATCACCGTCGTCACGCTGGAACATGCGATTGCCGCGCCCTTCTGCACCCGCCAGCTGGCCGACCAGGGCGCACGCGTCATCAAGGTCGAGCGGCCGGGCGTCGGCGACTTCGCCCGCGCCTACGACGAGCGCGTGGACGGCCTGGCCTCGCACTTCGTCTGGACCAACCGCAGCAAGCAGAGCCTGGGCCTGGACCTGAAGGCGCCCATCGCCAGCGAGGTGCTGCACAAGCTGCTGGCCGGCGCCGACGTGCTGGTGCAGAACCTGGCGCCAGGCGCCGCCGCACGCATGGGCCTGTCGTTCGAGGCCCTGCACGACAAGTACCCCAAGCTGATCGTCTGCGACATCTCGGGCTATGGCGAGGACGGCCCCTACCGCGACAAGAAGGCCTACGACCTGCTGATCCAGAGCGAGTCGGGCTTCGTCTCCATCACCGGCAGCGAGGACGAGCCGGCCAAGGCCGGCTGCTCGATTGCCGACATCGCCGCCGGCATGTATGCCTACACCGGCATCCTGAATGCGCTGATCGAGCGGGGCCGCACCGGGCAGGGCAAGCACCTGGACGTGTCCATGCTCGAAGCCATGGCCGAGTGGATGGGCTATCCGCTGTATTACGCGTACAAGGGCGCCACGCCGCCGCCGCGGGCCGGTGCCGCCCATGCCACGATCTATCCCTACGGCCCCTTCCCCACCGGCGACGGCAAGACGGTGATGCTGGGCCTGCAGAACGAGCGCGAATGGCAGCTGTTCTGCCAGCAGGTGCTGCTGCAGCCCGCCCTGGCGGCCGATGCCCGCTTCAACGCCAATGCCAAGCGCAGCGCCGCCCGCAACGAGCTGCGTGCGCTGATCGTCGAAGCCTTTGCGCCGCTCACCGCTGCCCAGGTGCTGCAGCGGCTGGATCAGGCCGGCATCGCCAATGCCCAGGTCAACACCATGGCCGACCTGTGGGTGCATCCGCAGCTGGCCGCGCGCCAGCGCTGGGTGGCGGTGGACACGCCGGCCGGCCCGGTGCCGGCCCTGCTGCCGCCCGGCTGCACCGAGGCGCGCATGGATGCCGTGCCGGCCCTGGGCCAGCACAGCGAGGCGCTGCTGGCGGAGCTCGGCTATGACGCCAACACCATTGCCGGGCTGCGCGCGGCCGGCACGATCTGAACCCCATCGCCAAACGACCATGAGCCAAGCCTCACCCGGACACACCCTGGCCGCCTTTGCCGCGGCGCTGCAGCCCGGCGACATCCCGGCGCCGGTGCTGCGCCGCACCGAGGACCTGATGCTGGACTGGGCCGGCTCCACGCTGGCCGGCAAGGGCGCAAGGCCGGTGGAAAGCCTGGCGAAGTTCTGGAAGTCGCAGGGCCCATCGGACGGTCCCTGCGAGATCCTGATCGACCGCAGCCGCTCCAGCCCGCTGGTGGCGGCCGCCGTCAATGCCGCGGCCTCGCACTTTGCCGAGCAGGACGATGTGCACAACGGCTCGGTGTTCCATCCGGCGGCGGTGGTGTTTCCGCCGGCCCTGGCCGTGGCCCAGGCGCTGGGGCGCAGCGGGCCTGAGCTGCTGGCCGCGGTGGTGGCCGGCTACGAGGTCGGCATCCGCATCGGCGAGTTTCTCGGCCGCTCGCACTACCGCATCTTCCACACCACCGGCACCGTGGGCAGCATTGCCGCGGCCGCCGCCGTGGGCCGGCTGCTGCGCCTGGATGCGCAGCAGATGGCCCATGCCTTCGGCTCGGCGGGCACGCAGTCGGCCGGGCTGTGGGAGTTTCTGCGCACCGCCGCCGACAGCAAGCAGCTGCACACCGCCCATGCGGCGGCCACCGGCCTGACCGCGGCCTATCTGGCGGCCGACGGCTTCACCGGCGCGGCGCGCATCCTCGACGGCGCCCAGGGCCTGGCCGCCGGCATGTCCAGCGATGCCGATCCGGCCCGGCTGACCGATGGCCTGGGCACACGCTGGGCCACGGCCGAGACCTCGTTCAAGTACCACGCCTCCTGCCGCCACACCCATCCGGCGGCCGATGCACTGCTGGCGGTGATGGGCCAGCACGGCCTGACGGCGGCCGACATCGAACGCGTGGAGACCCTGGTGCACCAGGGCGCCATCGACGTGCTGGGGCCGGTGGTCGACCCGCAGACGGTGCACCAGAGCAAGTTCTCGATGGGCACGGTGCTGGGCCTGGCCGCGGTGCACGGCTATGCCGGCCTGAGCGAGTTCGACGCCCACTGGCGCAGCCCGGCCACGGTGGCCCTGCGCGAACGCGTGGCCATGACCCTGGATGCCGAGGTCGACGGCGCCTATCCGGCGCGCTGGATCGGCAAGGTGGTGGTGCACACCCGCGACGGCCGGGTGCTGCAGGGCCGGGTCGACGAGCCCAAGGGCGATCCCGGCAATACGCTGTCGCGGCCCGAGCTGGAAGCCAAGGCCACGCGCCTGGGCCAGTACCGCGACGCGGCCAGCGCGACCGAGATGCAGGCCCTGATCCAGCGCATCTGGACATTGGCTGAAACCCCGGTGGTCGGCCCGCTGCTGGGCGCGTAGAACCTCGGGGGCCGACCCTGGCCCGCCCCGAGGAGACACGCCCGATGAATCGCCCCCGCCGCATCCTGCTGGGCTGCGCCCTGGCCCTGGCCGCCACCGGCAGCGCCTGGTCCCAGGCCTGGCCCACGCGCAATGTCACGCTGGTCGTGCCCTTTGCCGCCGGCGGCCCCACCGACGTGGTGGCGCGCACCCTGGCCGCGCACATGGGCAAGACCCTGGGCCACAGCGTGGTGGTCGAGAACAAGACCGGCGCCGGCGGCACGCTGGCCGCCGGCTTCGTGGCCAAGGCCGCGCCCGACGGCCACACCTTTCTGATCCACCACAACGGCATGGCCACCGCGCCGGGCCTGTACCGCAAGCTGGCCTACAACCCGCTGACCGACTTCGAATACGTGGGCCAGGTGCTGGACGTGCCCATGACCCTGCTGGCGCGCAAGGACCTGCCGCCCAACAACCTGCAGGAGCTGGTGGCCTATGTGAAGGCCAACTCCGGCAAGCTGAGCCTGGCCCATGCCGGCCTGGGCGCGGTCAGCCAGCTCTGCGGCATGCTGTTCCAGAAGGCCATCGGCACCGAGCTCAACGCCATCCCCTACCAGGGCACGGCGCCGGCGCTGAATGCGCTGCTGGGCGGCCAGGTCGACATCCTGTGCGACCAGACCACCCAGACCCTGCCGCACATCCGCGCCGGCAGCTTGAAGCTGTATGGCGTGACGACCAAGGAGCGCATCAAGTCCCTGCCGTCCACGCCCACGCTGGACGAGGCCGGGCTGAAGGACTTCGAGGTCAAGGTCTGGCATGGCATCTATGCGCCCAAGGGCACGCCGGCGCCGGTGGTCGAGAAGTTCGGCGCGGCCCTGCGCGCGGCGCTGAAGGACGCGGCCGTGGCCACGCGCATGGCCGAGCTGGGCGGCGAGATCGTGCCCGAGGCCAAGCAGACGCCCGAAGGCCTGCGCAGCTGGCTCAAGCCCGAGATCGACAAATGGGGCGCGCTGATCCGCGCCGCCGGGCAGTACGCCGACTGAGCCGGTGATCGGCCGCGCCGCGGATGGTGCGGACCTTGCTTGCCCCCGCGGTAGCGCAGCGCAAGACGAGGAGAACCGCATGGCCAAGATCCAGCCGGGCGTGGGCCCGCGCCATCCGCAGGTGGTGCTGCTGTTCGGCGCCACCGGCGACCTGGCGCGGCGCAAGCTGCTGCCCGGCCTGTACCACCTGTGCAGCGCCGGCTTCATCCCCGGCTGCCGCATCATCGGCGTGTCGCTGGACGACTGCGACGAGCAGGCCTTCCGCGGCATCGCCCGCCAGGCGCTGGACGAGTTTTTCAGCCGCCGCCTGACCGAGGCCGACTGGCAGGCCTTCGCCGCCCAGCTGGACTATGTGCCGCTGGGCGCCGGCGCGGCCGCGGTGGCCGCGGCCGTGGCCCGGGCCGAGGCCGCGCTGGGCCAGGACAGCCGCCGCCTGCACTACCTGAGCGTGCCGCCCGACGCGGCCCTGCAGGCGGTGCGCCTGATCGGCGAGGCCGGCCTGGTGGAGCGCTCGCGCATCATCATGGAAAAGCCCTTCGGCACCGACCTGGCCAGCGCCGTGCGCCTGAACCACCGGCTGCACGAGGTGTTTGCCGAAGAGCAGATCTTCCGCATCGACCATTTCCTGGGCAAGGAGCCGGCGCAGAACATCCTGGCCTTCCGCTTCGCCAACGGCCTGTTCGAGCCGATCTGGAACCGCAACTTCATCGACCACGTGCAGATCGACGTGCCCGAGACCCTGGCCGTGGGCCGGCGCGCCGGCTTCTACGAGCAGACCGGCGCCTACCGCGACATGGTGGTCACGCATCTGTTCCAGATCCTGGGCTTCATGGCCATGGAGCCGCCCACGGCGCTGGAGCCGCGCTCGATCAGCGAGGAGAAGAACAAGGTCTTCCGCAGCATGCTGCCCATCCTGCCGGCCGACGTGGTGCGTGGCCAGTACGTGGGCTACCGCGACGAGCCCGGCGTCGATGCGCAAAGCGAGACCGAGACCTTCATTGCGCTGAAGTGCTTCATCGACAACTGGCGCTGGGCCGGTGTGCCCTTCTACCTGCGCACCGGCAAGCGCCTGGCCGAGGGCCAGCGCATCATCTCCATCGCCTTCCGCGAGCCGCCCAAGAGCATGTTCCCGCCCGGCTCGGGCGTGGGCGCGCAAGGCCCCGACCACCTCACCTTCGACCTGGCCGATGCCAGCAAGATGTCGCTCAGCTTCTACGGCAAGCGCCCCGGCCCGGGCATGCGCCTGGACAAGCTGAGCCTGCAGTTCGCGATGCGCGACACCGGCCTGGCCGGCGAGGTGCTGGAGGCCTATGAGCGCCTGATCCTCGACGCCATGCGCGGCGACGGCACGCTGTTCACCACCGCCGAGGGCATCGAGCGGCTATGGCAGGTGTCGGTGCCGCTGCTGGAATCGCCGCCGCCGGTGCGGCTGTACGAGCCGAGCTCCTGGGGGCCGAAGTCCATCCACCAGCTGATCGCGCCGCATGCCTGGCGCCTGCCCTTCGAGCGCGCCTGGCGCAGCCCCGACAGCAGCGGCGGCTGAGCACGGCACCGCCGCGCAACCCCGCGCTTGCCGGGCCCTGCTCTGAGGGGAAGGCGGGCCGGCCAGGGTACCGATGCGGGTATGCTGAAGGGCTTGCACCATGCCCAGACGCTGCCCCTCTGCCCCACCCCGGCCCCCGGCCCATGTCCCCCCGCCTTGCGCGCAATGCGTGGTGGCGGCGCAATGCCCGGTCACGCTGCGCCGCCAGCAAGCCGGCCCCGACAGCGCGGCGATGGTGCCGCAGGCACGGCTGTGGCGGCGCGGCCAGGTGCTGCAGCGCCAGGGCGAGGCCGGCGCACGCACGGCCTTCGTCAAGCTGGGCCTGATGGCCATACGCCGGCTCGACGCGTCCGGCCGTGAACGCGCCATTGCGGTGATAGGCCCGGCCACGCTGCTGGGCCAGTCCAGCACCTTCGAGCGCGCGACCATGTTCACCGTGCAGGCGCTGACGCCGGTGGCGACCTGCGAGTTTTCACCGCGCCTGGTGCAGGACCTGGTGCAGCTCCCGGTCTCTGCCTCGGACTTCGTGCTGCAGCACACGCGCCAGGTCATCGCCACGCTGGCCGACTGGAGCCTGCTGCTGCGCCTGCCGCGGCTGGAGCACCGGCTGACACTGGCCCTGCAGCTGCTGGCGCGCATGCAGCCGGCCGGCGCGGTGCGCGTGCCCAACCAGACCGTGCTGGCCGAGCTGCTGGGCGCGCAGCGCGAGAGCATCAACCGCGTCTGGAAGGATCTGGAGCTGCGCGGCGTGGTGCGCCGGCGCAGCGGCGGCAGCGTGGACATCAACCACGCGCTGCTGCTGCCGCCACCACCGCCGCTGCCACGCTGAGCCTGCCGGGCCACCCGCCCCAGCTGTGATCTGGCTCACAGCGCCGCACATCGGCCCTGCTGGGACCCTGATCCTGCGCATAGCATCGCCGCGCGCCGTGCAGGCGCCAGCCGGTGGCAGCGGGGCCGCCGGCGGCTGTCGTGCCGTACGACGCACAGCGGGAGCAGACATGGGGACTGAACAGACGGGCGCGGCCGCCGCCGACCCGGTGGTCACGCAGCGCGAGTACCGCTTTGCGGCCGAGGCCACGCTGATGTCCACCACCGACCTGCACAGCCACATCCAATATGCCAATGCCGCCTTCGTGCAGGTCAGCGGCTTCGAGGCCGAGGCCTTGATCGGCGCGCCGCACAAGCTGGTGCGCCATCCCGACATGCCGCGCCAGGCCTTTGCCGACCTGTGGGCCACGCTGCGCGCCGGCCAGGCCTGGACCGCGCTGGTGAAGAACCGCCGCCGCGACGGCGACCACTACTGGGTGCGCGCCAATGTCGCGCCGCTGCGGCGCGGCGGCGAGGTGCGCGGCTACATCTCGGTGCGCACCCAGCCCACGCGCGACGAGGTGGCCGCCGCCGAGCGGCTGTACCAGCGCTTTCGCGACGGCAGCGCGCAGGGCCTGGCCTTCTGCCGCGGCCTGGTGGTGCGCCGCGGCTGGCAGCGCTGGCGCAACCTGCTGCAGACCGCGACCATGGCCACGCGGCTGCGCCTGGCGCTGTGGCCGCAGGCCCCTCTGATGGTGGGCATGGCCTGGCTGGCCGGCCTGCGCCAGCCCGCGGCACTGGCCGGCCTGGCCCTGGTCGGCACGCTGGCCCTGGCCCTGGCCGACGCCTGGCTGCAGTGGCAGGTGACGGCGCCGCTGAAGCGCATTGCGCGCCAGGCCGCCGATGCCGCGGCCGGCCAGTTCGATGCCGACCTGCGCATGGCGCGCATCGACGAGATCGGCATGGCGCTGCGCTCGATCAACCAGGCCGGGCTGAATGTGCGTGCCCTGGTCGCCGATGTGGGCGGCCAGGTCGGCGGCCTGCAGCAGGTGGCCGACCAGGTGCAGCAGGCCAGCGGCGCGCTGGGCAGCCGCACCGAGCAGGCCTCGATCCGCCTGGCCGAGGCCGCCAGCGCCCTGGCCCAGCTGACCGGCAGCGTGGCGCAGAACGCGCAGTCGGCGCTGCGCGCCCGCGACGCCGCCGAGGCCATGGCCGGCACCGCCACCCAGGTCGGCCAGCAGGTCGGCGCGGTGGACCAGGCCATGGCGCAGATCCGCCAGGCCAGCACCCGCATTGCCGACATCGTGCACGTCATCGACGAGATCGCCTTCCAGACCAACATCCTGGCGCTGAATGCCGCCGCCGAGGCCGGCCGCGCCGGCCCGCAGGGCCTGGGCTTTGCCGCCGTCGCCGGCGAGGTGCGCCAGCTGGCCCAGCGCAGCCAGCAGGCGGCGCGCGAGATCAAGCAGCTGGCGGCCAGCAGCAGCGACGGCGTGGCCCAGGGCAGCCAGCGCGTGGCCCAGTCGCGCCAGGCCATGGACGAGCTGCTGGGGCAGACGCGCGAGGTCAGCGGCCTGGTGCAGGCCATCAGCCAGGCCTGCCGCGAGCAGGCCCGCGGCATCACCGGCCTGGGCCAGCAGGTCGACGACCTGGAGCAGCTGACGCAGCGCAATGCCGAGATGGCGCGCCAGTCGGTGGCCGCGGCGGCGCAGATGCGCGAGCGCAGCGGCTGGTTGGCGCGGGCCATCGCGGTGTTCCGTCATGGGTGAGCCGCCGGCAGCCGCACCCGCGCCGATGACCACCGCCACGGTGCGTCCGGCCACGCCGCGCCTGCCCTGGGACCAGGTCACGCAGCTGATCGCGCTGATCCCCGACGGCGCGCTGATGGTCGATGCCCAGGGCCGCATCGCCTGCGCCAACCCGGCGCTGGAGGCGCTGTGCGGCTGGCCGCTGGCCGCGCTGCTGGGCCAGCCGATGTCGATGCTGCTGCCACCGTGGAAGCGCAAGAGCCACGACCAGCACCTGCGCGGCTTCTTCGCCGAGCCGCGCAACCGGCCGATGGGCCGCGTGCCGCGGCTGACGCTGTGGCACCACGACGGCTACGACGTGCCGGTGGATGTGTCGCTGGGCATGCTGCGCCACGGCGAGGACCTGCTGGCCCTGGCCGTGGTGCACGACCAGCGCGAGGTGCAGGCCATGCACGAGCGCGCCCGCTACCTGGCCATGCACGACGAGCTGACCGGGCTTTACAGCCGCCACATGTTCAACGAGCTGCTGGGCCATGCGGTGGAGCAGATCCGCCGCGGCGGCGCGCCGCTGGCCGTGCTGCTGATCGACCTGGACGACTTCAAGTCGGTCAACGACGGCCATGGCCACCATGTTGGCGACGAGCTGCTGCGCGAGGTGGCGCAGCGCATGCGCAGCGTGCTGCGCTCCGGCGACGCGCTGGCGCGGCTGGGCGGCGACGAGTTCGCCGTGCTGCTGCGCGACGCGCCCGACCGCCGCCAGGTGGTGGCCATGGCCCAGCAGCTGCTGCAGGCCCTGGGCCGCAGCTGGCAGCTGGGCCACCACGAGACCTATCCCAGCGCCAGCATCGGCGTGGTCATCGCGCCGGCCGACGGCCAGGATGCACGCACGCTGATGCGCCATGCCGACATGGCCATGTACCGCGCCAAGGAGGCCGGGCGTGGCACGCACATGCTGTTCGACGTGCAGATGGCCCAGCAGATGGAGGAGAAGGCGCTGCTGCAGGGCCGGCTCAAGCGCGCCATCGAGCACGACGGCCTGCGCCTGCACTTCCAGCCGCAGTTCAGCGCCAGCACCGGCCAGGCCGTGGGCGCCGAGGCCCTGCTGCGCTGGCACGATGCCGAGCTGGGCGAGATCGCGCCGTCGCGCTTCATCGCGGTGGCCGAAAGCTCGGGCCTGATCGTGCGCCTGGGCGACTGGGTCATCGAGCGCGCCTGCCGCCAGATCGCGCAATGGCGCGAGCAGGGCCTGGTGCTGCGCGTGGCGGTGAATGTCTCGGCCCACCAGCTGCGCCAGCCGGCCTTTGCCGAGCAGCTGCAGGCCACGCTGGAGCGCTGGCGGGTGCCGGCCCAGCAGCTGGAGATCGAGATCACCGAGACCGCGGCCATGACCCATCGCGAGCAGTCTCAGGCCCTGCTGGAGCGGCTGGCCGGCCTGGGCGTGCAGCTGGCGCTGGACGACTTCGGCATGGGCCACTCGTCGCTGGGCCATCTGCGCGAGTTGCCGGTGTCGCGGCTGAAGATGGACCGCGCCTTCATCCGCGGCGTGACCCACGACGAGGCCGATGCCATGCTGGTGCGGGCCATCATCGGCCTGGCCCGCACCCTGGGCAAGACCGTGGTCGCCGAGGGCGTGGAGACCGAGGCCCAGCGCCGCTTCCTGCAGCAGGAGGGCTGCGACGAGCTGCAGGGCTGGCTGTTCTCGCCGGCGGTGCCGGCCGAGCAGATCCCGGCGCTGCTGCGGCGGCTGGCGCCGGCGGGCTCCTAGGTGGCGTCGCTGCCGGCGGCGTCGGCCACCAGCAGGTCGACCAGGTCGCGTGCAAACAGCGGCAGCGCGTCCAGCTGGCGCACGCAGATGTGCATGGCGCGCAGCGCCCAGTCGTCGCGCAGCGGCACGATGGTGATGGCCAGCGACTGCGCATAGCGCCGCGCCGACGACTCGGGCAGGATGCCCACGCCGACACCGGCCTCGACCATGCGCGCCGCGGCCTCGAAGTTGCCGACCTGGATGCGCAGGCGCAGCGGCCGGTGCAAGGCATCGCAGACCTGGCGCAAGAAGGCATGGATGGCGCTGGCCTCGTGCAGGCCCACGTAGTCCAGGTCCAGCGTCTCGGCAAACTCCACGTCGGCCTGGCCAGCCAGGCCGTGGCCGGCCGGCACCACCAGCACCAGGCGGTCGCGGCGGTAGGGAATGGCCTGCAGGTTCTCGGTGCGCACATGGCCGGCGACCAGGCCGATGTCGGTCTGGCCCTCGCTGACCGCGCGCACGATGTCGTGGCTCAGGCGCTCGCGCAGGTCGATGTTCACGTCCGGATGGCTGGCCAGGTAGCGGCGCAGCACCGGCGGCAGGAACTCGCCCAGCGCGGTGGTGTTGGCATACACGCGCAGATGGCCCTTCACGCCCTTGGCGTATTCCTGCATGTCGCCACGCAGGTGCTCGATCTGGCCCAGCACCGCGCGCGCATGGTGCACGAAGGCCTGGCCCGGCGGCGTCAGCGTCACGCCCTGGCTGGTGCGGTACAGCAGCTTGGCGCCGATGCCCTCTTCGAGGTTCTTGATGCGCGTGCTGGCCGCCGGCAGCGACATGTGCGAGGCCTCGGCGCCGCGGGTGAGGCTGTTGCATTCGGCCACATGGACCATCAGGCGCAGATCGACCAGGTCGAAGTGCATGGAGACGCGGGGCAGGGATGCGGACATCGTGGCCGCATTGTCGGTCAGGCGGCGGCGCTTGCTGGACGGCTCTTCCTCAGCGACAGCAGCCACAGCCCGGCCGCCGTCAGCGCGGCATTGATGACCAGCATCTCCAGGCCGATGCGCCAGTGCGTGAACCACTGCGCCTGCAGCGCATCGAGCACGCCGCACAGCGCCGGCGCGGCCAGCGCCACCCAGGGCACGCCGGCATCGGCGACGCGGCGCCGGGTGAACAGGCCGAAGGCGCACAGGCCCAGCAGCGGGCCATAGGTGTAGGCGGCGATCTTCAGGATCAGGCCGATCATGCTGGGGTCGTCCAGCCAGCGAAAGCCCAGCACCAGGGCCAGGAAGCCGGCGGCCAGGCCCAGGTGCACATGCTGGCGGATGCGCGTGCGCCGCGCTTCGTCCAGGTCGGTGCGGCGCTCGAAGTCCAGCAGGTCGTTGCACACCGACGAAGTCAGCGCCGTCAGCGCGCCATCGGCGCTGGGCAGCAGGGCCGAGATCAGCGCCAGGATGAACACGCCCTGCACCAGGGCGGGCAGATGGCCCATGACCACCGCCGGAAACAGCCGGTCGCCACGCTGCGGCAGGCCCGCCTGCTGGGCAAACAGCGTCAGCAGGCCGCCGAGGAACAGAAAGGCGAACACCACCGCCACCATGGCCAGCGCCATGGCCAGCATGTTCTTCTGCGCGCCGCGCAGCGTGCGCACCGACAGGGTCTTCTGCATCATCTCCTGGTCCAGCCCGGTCATGGCGATGGCGATCGCCGCGCCGGCCAGCAGCTGCTTGGCCCAGAAGTCGGCCGCCGCCGGCTGGGTGCCCCACAGCCGCGACAGGCCCTGGGCCTGCATCGCGTCCAGCGCCTGGCCGGGCGACAGCTGCAGCGCGCCCAGGATGAAGACGATGCAGGCGCCCAGGCCGAACAGCATGCCGGCGGTCTGCAGCGTATCGGTCCAGACGATGGTCTTGACGCCGCCGCGCCAGGTGTAGGCCAGGATCAGGCCGACCAGGGCCGCGGCGCTGGCGGCAAAGCTCAGGCCCCAGGCGTCAAAGATCAGGTCCTGCAGGATGCGCACCACCAGGTACAGCCGCGCGGTGGCGCCGAGTGTGCGCGCGACGATGAACAGCGCCGCGCCGCTGCGCCAGCTGCAGGGCCCGTAGCGCTGGCGCAGCCAGCCGTAGATGGACACGCCGCCGCTGGCGTAATACAGCGGCAGCAGCAGGCCGGCCACCAGCGCATAGCCCAGCAGGTGGCCCAGGATCACCTGGCCATAGCCCCAGCCGCCGCTGCCCACCGCGCCGGGCACGCTGATGAAGGTCACGCCCGACAGCGAGGTGCCGATCATGCCGAAGGCCACCACCGGCCAGGCGCTGGCGCGGCTGCCGACGAAGAACGCGGCATTGTCGGCGCCGCGCGAGGTGCACCAGGCCACCGCATACAGCAGCGCAAAGTAGGCCAGCACGCTGGCGCCGAGCAGGGTCGGGCTCATCGTGGCCAGGCCCGCGGCTCAGCGCTGATAGGGCTGGCGCCGGCCCTGGTCATCGGCGATCAGCAGGCCGCCCGGCGTGGTGATGACCTGCAGCAGGGCCGCGGTCTCGGCATCGGGCCGGCCGTTGAACAGCCGCGGCCGGTACTTCATCTGAAACGCCACCAGCACGTCGCGGGTCTCGGCATCGGCCTGGCCGTGGCGTGGCACGGCATAACCCGCCTGGGCCAGACGGCTCTGGAACCAGGCGATGTCGGGCAGCGTGGCGCCGTCGGCCTCGAAGGCTGCACGCGCCGCCTCCACCTGGGCCGCATCGGGCCAGGGCACCAGGCCGGCATCGGCCAGGCGCTGCCAGGGGAACAGCGGCCCCGGGTCCTGCTTGCGCGTGGGCGCGATGTCGCTGTGGCCGACGATGCGGTGCGGCTTCACGCCATGGCGCTTGGCAATGTCGGCCACCAGGGCGATCACCTGGTCGATCTGGGCCGCGTCGAAGGGCGTGTAGCGGCCCTGGGCATGGTCGATGAAGCCGGCGTTGTCGATCTCGATGCCGATGGAGCTGGCATTGATGCCGTTGACGCCCTCCCAGCTGCTGAGCCCGGCATGGAAGGCGCGCCGGTCCTCGGGCACCAGGCGCAGGATGGACGGCGGCTCGCGGCGCACCAGGTAGTGGCTGCTGACGCGGCCCTCGGTCAGCACCTTCAGCGCGCCGGCAAAGCTGCCGGTGGTGTAGTGCAGCACGATGTGCTGCACGCGGCTGTCCTGCGAGCGCGCGCTGTACGACTCGTCGATGCGCAGGCCGCTGGCGCAGCCGGCCAGCAGGGCCGCGGCGGCCAGGGCCAGCGCAGGGCCGCCGCGCGGCGGCCTCATGCCGCCGCCCCGTGCAGGCGCAGCGTGCCGGCGGCCACGTCCAGCGTGGCCCTCAGGCCCAGCGGCAGCGGCCGGTTCGGCCGGCCATGGCCGCTGGGCCAGCCGGCCAGCACCGGCAGGCCCAGCGCGCCCAGCTGGTCCTGCAGCACCGGCGTGGCATCGTCGGCCTCGCTGAAGCGGCCCACCAGCACCCCGGCCAGGCCGTCCAGCACGCCGGCCAGGCGCAGCTGCAGCAGCAGGCGGTCGACGCGGTAGGGGGCCTCGCCCACGTCCTCGATGAACAGCAGGCCGCCTTCGCCATCGCGCAGCCGGGGCTCCCAGGGCGTGCCGCACAACGCCGCCAGCACGGCCAGGTTGCCGCCGAACAGGCGGCCGGTGGCGCGGCCGTCACCGGCGCCGTGCAGCCGCCAGGCGCCGGGCTGCAGCTCGGGCGCCAACAGCGCACCCTCGGCCAGGCCCTCGCGCAACACGGCAAACAGCGCCGCGGCATCGGCCTGGGCCTCGGCGACCTGGCCCGGCAGCAGCAGATCGGACGCCGGCATCGGCGCATGCAGGGCCGGCACACCGGCCTGGGCCCACAGCGCAAACAGCGCCGTGATGTCGCTGTAGCCGATCAGCGGCTTGGCCGCGGCGCGCACGGCGGCCAGGTCCAGATGCGGCAGCAGTCGGGCGCTGCCATGGCCGCCGCGCAGGCACCAGATCGCCGCCACGCCGGGATCGGCCAGTGCCGCCTGCAGATCGGCCAGGCGCTGCGCGTCCGGCGCGGCCAGAAAGCCCAGCGACGGGTGGCCGGCATGGCAGCCGGGATAGATCCGGGCCTGCCAGCCCTGGGCCGTCAGCAGGGCCGGCACCGCCGCCAGCCGCTCGGCCGGCGCCGGCCCGGCCGGTGCGACGATGGCCACGGTGGCGCCCGGCGGCAGGGCGGCGAAGGCGGCAGGAACCGGGCTGGAAGGCGAGGACAGCGTGGACGGCATGGGCCGATTCTGCGGCGGGCCCGCCACAGCAGCCCATGCCGGGCTGGGGCCGCGGCATCACCGGCGGTGATGGGCCGCGGCCTCTTAAGGTGAACCGGCTTTGCCGGGCACCTTAAACCCCCGCGGGGGGCGGGCTGGGCGCAGCCCGGCCCTGGGGGCGCTCAGAGCGCCGGATCGGGCGCGGCGTCGGTGCGCAGCGCCCGCGGCGCCTGGCGGCGCAGCTGGCGCTGGTGGCTGGCCAGCAGACGGTGGGCGACGATGGGCCGGCCGCGGTAGGCCGCATAGTCGGCGAGGAACTGCTCGACGCTGGCACAAGGCCCGGCCAGATGGCCCGGCCGCTTGGAATCGGCGACGAAAAAATGCCGGCCGTCGCGCTGGAAGGCCGCCAGCCAGTGCCGGCGCAGCAGCTGGCCGGCGATCTGCACCGGCTCGAACTCGATCATCAGATAGGCCGCCTGGGCCTGCGGCTCGATCTGGCGCAACGTGGCCACGGCGAAATGCGCCAGGTCCACGCAGATGCCACGCGGCCGGGCAAAAAAGGCCTCGGGCGTGTGGATCGTATGGGTCGCGTCGGCCGGCCGGGCCTGGCGCGCGGTTTCCGACAGCGCCAGCGCGCGCGTTGCGTCGTATTCGAAGTGCGCGCCCAGCCAGCCGGCCATGGCCTCGGCCGAGGTCCAGCGGCGCAGCGCCTCGGCATGGCTGGACGGCGCATCGGCGGCCGGCAGCGGACGGCGCGTTGCGGCATCCGGTGCGGCATCGGGGGCATCGGACAGCCTGCGCCAGTCGGCCTCGTCGGCGCAGGCCGGGCCGGGTATCACGACCGCGGCAACCGGCATCAGCAGCAGCCGGCGGCGGGTGGCCGACGTGGGCCAGACCGGGGGGCGGTGTGCCAAGGCCGTCCGCCCGCCGGCTCAGCCGTCCAGGCCCTCGATCCAGTCCCGGGCTTCGGCCTGGGTGGCGAAGATGCGGTAGGCCGCGTGCGTGAAGCCCTGGCTGCGGAAATCCTCGATCGCAGCCACGATGTCGGGCCGCGTCACCACCGCCGCCATGACCATGCGCGGGTTGGTGATCAGCGGCCCGATGTGCATGGCCGCGATTTCCATCGTGGCCATCGGCGTGATCTCGTAATGGGCCACGTCCAGGTAGTCGGTGATGGCAAAGCGCAGCCCGTCGAAGCGCTCGTCGGCGGCGATCTCGTCGAAGGAGCGCCGCCGCTCGGCGATGCTCATGTCACCGTGGTAGCGGCGGCAGACCCCTTGGGGCTCCCAGGTCAGCGTATAGGGCATGGTGGCGCGGAAAGGCCCGGCATTGGGCTGGATCGCGGGGTGGCAAGGCCTAAATGATAAATTCGTTCGCCTCCGCTGTCACGCGGCGGCCGGGCCGGGGCCGGCGCTCAGGCCCGGCCGGGGTCCAGCTCGGGCCGCGTCGCCAGCTTCTCGTACAGCGTGGCGCGGGCAATGCCCAGTCGCCGCGCGGCGGCCAGCTTGTTGCCGCCGGTGGCGGCCAGGGCCTCGCGGATCAAACGGTTCTCCAGCTCGGCCACGGCCACGGGCAGGGCCTGCGGCGCGGTGCCGGCCACGGGCGGTGCCGGCGGGGCCGGCGGCACGTGCCAGGGCCGCGGCGCCGGGGTCGGCGGGGGCAGCGGCGCCGGGCCGGTGCCGCTGCCGAACAGGGCGTGGTGGATGTCGTCGCGCTCCAGCACCGCGGCATCGGTCATCAGCGCCGCCTGCTCCAGCACATTGCGCAGCTCGCGGATGTTGCCGGGCCAGGGATGGTCGGCCAGCCGGTCCAGGGCCTCGGCCGACAGGCCCTTGTGCGCCAGGCCCGAGCGGCGCGCGATGTCGTCCAGCAGGCTGTCGGCCAGCGGCTCCAGATCGGCCAGGCGCTCGCGCAGCGCCGGCAGGCGGATCGGCAGCACGTTGAGCCGGTAGTACAGGTCGGCGCGGAAGCGCCCGTCGGCGACCATCGCCACCAGGTCGCGGCTGGTGGCGGCGATGACGCGCACATCCACCTTCTGCACGCGGTTGCTGCCCAGCGGCTCGACCTCCTGCTCCTGCAGCGCGCGCAGCAGCTTGGCCTGCAGGGCCAGCGGCATGTCGCCGATCTCGTCGAGGAACAGCGTGCCGCCGTCGGCGAGCTTGAACTTGCCGTCGCGGCCCTTGCGGTCGGCGCCGGTGTAGGCGCCCGGCGCCACGCCGAAGAACTCGGCCTCCAGCAGGGTGTCGGGCACGGCGGCGATGTTGACGCCGACAAAGGCCTGGGCCGCGCGCCGCGACGCGGCATGGATGCCATGCGCCAGCAGCTCCTTGCCGGTGCCGGTCTCGCCCAGCAGCAGCACGGTGGAATCGGTGGCCGCCACGCGCCGTGCCTGGCGCTTGACCTCCAGCGCCGCCGGGCTGGCGCCGATGTAGGTGGCGATGCCGTACTTGGCGCGGCGGTTGCGCGTCTGCTCGGCGGCCAGTTCACGCTGGGCCGCCTCCAGCTCGCGCTGGATGTGCACGAACTTGGCCATCAGCGGCTGCATATTGCTTTCCGGATGGTCCATCAGCACCATGCCCAGCGCGCCGATGACCTCGCCGGCGGCATCGCGCAGCGGCACGCGGCTGACCAGGAAGGTGCCGGCCTTGTTGGTCAGCAGGTCGACCATGATCGGCCGGCCGCTGTCGATGACCTGGCCCAGCATGGTGTTGGGCACCACGTCCTCGATGCGCTGGCCGACGAACTGCTGCTCGTGCTCGAAGCCCAGCGCCGGCAGAAAGCGCTTGTAGCCTTCGCTGATCCAGACGATGTGGTGGTCGCGGTCGACCACCATCATGCCCTGCACGGTCTGGGCATAGAGGTCGAACATCGACTGCGCGGCCAGCTTCAGCAGGCCGGCCGTGTCTTGCGGCAGGACCGAGGCGGGCAGGAGATCGTGCGGGATGTCGGGCTGCGGCATGGCGTGCCGCACTGTAGCGCCGCGAGCGCTCAGGCCAGGTCCTTGCTGCGTGGCGGCGCCACGGGATCGGCCGCCTCGGGCCGGGGCCGCTGGGCCAGCTGGTCCAGCAGGGCCGCCGCGGCCTCGGCATGGCGGTCGCCGGCGGGTGGGCCTGCCGCCGCCCGCGCGGCGCCATGCCGGTCGGCGCCGGCCTCGCGCAGCGAACGCCAGGCCGCACCGGCCAGGGCCAGCGCGGCCACGCCCAGCAGCAGGGCCAGGCCGTTGAGCAGGTGCAGGCCGCGCAGGCCCTGCAGCGCCCCGCCCCGCGCCTTGCTGGGCGGGAACTGGGCCTGCTGGTCGTGGTGCTGCCACCAGGCTTCCAGCGCATCCAGCAGCTGGCGGTAGGCGGCCTGGGACTCGCCGGTCATCAGCGTGCGCGCCCGCTGGGCCTGCACGGCATCGGCCGGCGCCGCGCGCGAGGCAGCCAGCACCCGGTCCTGCACGCCCCACCAGGCGGCGGCGGCGCCGTTGACCTCGGCCAGGTGGCGGCGCTCGGCGGCATCACTGGTGCGCGAGGCCTGGGCCGCCAGGCGCTCGGCGATGCGGCTGCGCTGGCGCGCCAGCCGGGTCTCGACCTCGCGGCGCTCCGCCTCGCTGTCCAGCAGCAGGTGCAGGGCCTCCATGCCACGCGCCTCGTCGACCAGCAGGGCCAGGCCGTGCACCGCACGCACCGACGGCCAGGCGCTGTCGTCGAGCCGGCTCAGCGCCTCGTCGAGCTGGCTGGCGCGGTGCAGCGACACGCCGGTGAGCACGCCCACCAGGGCCAGCAGGCCCAGCAGGGCGGTCAGCAGGCGCTGGCTGCGGCGCAGCGGGCCGGTGGCGGAACCGGTGGACGGCAGAACGGTGTCGGGCACGGGCGGACTCATCTCCGGCGATGCTCGCCCGGAGCGCGCTGGCGCGATGCGCCGATCAGCGGCGGCGAACGGCCGGTTTTTTGCGCGCAGCGACGGCGGCTGACGGCGCCCCGCCCTCCTCGCCCAGCAGCGCCTCGGCATCGGCCAGCATGCGCGCCAGCCGGTCGGCCAGCTTCTCGGTGGACAGCTGCTCGCGGAAGCGCTCGACCATCAGCGCCAGCGCCCAGGGGCTGGGCGCGCGCAGCTGCACCGCCTCGCGGCGCTGGCCGCGCAGCCGGCGCAGGCTGGCGGCCAGGCGGCCCAGCTCCAGCTCCTGGGCCAGCACCTCGGACTCGGCCTGGCCCAGCAGGCGGTTGCCGGGGTCGTACTGGCGGAACACCTGGTAGAACAGGCCGGCCGAGGCCTGCAGCTGCTTGCTGCTCTTGGGCGCGCCGGGATAACCGCCGAACACCAGGCCGGCCACACGCGCGATCTCGCGGAAGCGCCGCTGCGCCAGCTCGCTGCTGTTGAGGCTGGCCAGCACGTCGTGCAGCAGGTCGGGGCCCTCGTCCAGCAGGGCGCCGTCGACCAGGCCGGCCTCGTCGACGGGCTCGGCCGACAGCAGCTCGAAGCCATGGTCGTTGATGCTGATCGAGAAGGTGTTGGGCCGCTGGCGTGCCAGCCGCCAGGCCAGCAGGCTGGCCAGGCCCAGGTGCACCAGGCGCCCGGCGAACGGATAGACGAACAGGTGGTGGCCCTCGCGGGAGCGGTAGCGCTCGATCAGCAGGCGCTGCGCACCCGGCAGGCGCGACAGGCGCAACTGGGCGGCCAGCATCGGGCGCGCCGCATGCAGCTCGGGATCGGCCGGCGCCTCCCCGGCCATCCCGCCCGCGCCGCCTTCCACGCCTTCCAGCCAGCGCGCGCAGTCGTCCAGCACCTCCAGCGTGGCATCGGCCAGCTCGGACGACAGCGGCATGCGCCCGCCGTTCCAGCTGGGCACGACGCCACGCTGGCCGTTGCTCTTGCGCACATAGGCCACCATGTCCTGGGTGCGCACGTACTCCAGCACGCGGCCGGCAAAGACGAAGCAGTCGCCCTTGTTGAGGCGGGCGATGAAGCCCTCCTCGACCTGACCTATCGTGCCTCCCGACAGCCACTTCACCAGCATCGTCGAGTCGCCGACGATGGTGCCGATCTGCAGCCGGTGGCGGTGAGCGATGCCGCGGTCCTCCACGCGGTAGACGCCATCGCGCAGCCGCACGCGGTGGTACTCGGGATAGGCGGTGAGCGAGTCGCCGCCGCGCAGCACGAAGTCCAGCGCCCACTGGAAGGCCTCGCGCGTCAGCGCGCGGTAGCTCCAGGCACGGCGCAGCTCGGCATACAAGGCCTCGGCCTCGAAGCCGCCACCCAGCGCCACCGTCACCAGGTGCTGCACCAGCACGTCCAGCGGCGCCTCGGGCGCGCTGCGCGGCTCCACCCGGCCGGCCAGCACCGCCCGGCGTGCGGCGGCGGCCTCCACCAGCTCCAGCGTATTGGTCGGCACCAGGGTGATGCGGCTGGGCCGGCCCGGCTGGTGGCCCGAACGGCCGGCGCGCTGCAACAGCCGCGCCACGCCCTTGGCCGAGCCGATCTGCAGCACACGCTCGACCGGCAGGAAGTCCACGCCCAGGTCCAGCGACGAGGTGGCCACCACGGCGGCCAGCGTGCCGTTCTTCAGGCCGGCCTCCACCCATTCGCGCACCGACTTGTCCAGCGAGCCGTGGTGCAGGGCGATGCGGCCGGCCAGCTCGGGCCGGGCGGCCAGGATCAGCTGATACCAGGCCTCGGCCTGCGAGCGCACATTGGTGAACACCAGGGCCGTGCCGCCGGCCGCGGCGGTGCGCGCCAGCTCGTCGGCCACCGGCTGCTGCATCTGCGCGCCCAGGTGGCCGCCCCAGGAGAAGCGGCCCGGCTGGGCCGGCAGCAAGGTGTCGATGACCAGGGCCTTGGCCATGCGGCCACGCACCAGGCGCGGCGGCGGGGCCTGGCTGCCTGGCGGCGGTGCGGGCAGCAGCATGGCCAGGGCCTCGGGCAGGTTGCCCAGCGTGGCCGACAGGCCCCAGACCACCAGGCCGGGATTCCACGAGGCCAGCCGTGCCAGCAGCAGCTGCACCTGCACGCCGCGCTTGTTGCCGACCTGCTCATGCCATTCGTCGACGACCACGCTGTGGATGCCGCCCAGGCGCTCGCGTGCATCGGCCCGGCTCATCAGCAGCGTGGCCGATTCGGGCGTGCTCACCAGCACCGTGGGCAGGCGGCGGTCCTGCCGCGCGCGCTCGGCGCTGGGCGTGTCGCCGCTGCGCAGGCCCAGGCTCCAGGCCGGCGCCAGATCGGCCAGCGGGCCGGCCAGGGCGCGGTGGGTGTCGGCGGCCAGGGCGCGCATCGGCGTCAGCCACAGCACGCCCAGGGGCGGCGGCGTGGCACCGCCCTGCAGCGGCAGGCCCAGCTGCCGCGCCCGCGCCCAGGCGCCCAGGGCCACGGCCAGGGTCTTGCCGGCGCCGGTGGTGGCATGCAGCAGGCCGCTGGCGCCCTCGCCCATCGCCGACCAGACCTCGCGCTGGAAGTCGAACGGCGCCCAGCCGCGGGCGCTGAACCAGGCCTGCAGGTCTTGAACGCCGTGATGAACGCCGGACATCGGACCATCATAGGAAAGGTCCGAACCCGGACTGTGGCAAGCCGTCCGGACCCTGTGCCGGACGGCTTGCCTGGTCTAGAACCGGCTGCGGCGCTGCCGTCTGGTCAGCATGGCCAGTGCGCCCAGGATCCAGAGCGCCAGGGCATGCGGTTCGGGCACAGGAGCGGCGACCCAGCCAAGCAGAGAGCCGTCCGCGAAGTTCTCGGAAAAGCCGACCAGATCGCCCCGATTGTTCAGCCCGTACCCGAAGCTCACATCGACGCCCGCTTCATCCGGGAACAAATAGAGGTCGTCCACCACGCCGACAAATGCGCGAGAACCCAGGCTTCCAGCGATCAAGCCGCTGTCATTGATGTCGCGAAAGAAAACCCGATCCAGACCGCCCAGAGTGGCGTGGTCCGTCCGCTGGCCGCTGACGGTGTCCAAAACGAAGGCGCCTCTGCCGCTGGCTGCGGAATAGCTGCCGACCACCTGACCGTGGATGTTGACGCCTTGCGCGATGGTCAGCGTACCGGGTGTGAAGACATCGGTGAACGCGCCCGTCCAGCGATCCAGGACAAAGCCATGCATCCATCCGCCGGAACCCGAGAACGTTCCGGAGATGAATCGACCGTCCGAAGAAACGTGCCGGATCGAGGTATTGGACCCCGATGCCACGCTGTAGGTGGAGTAGGTTCCGTCTTCGTACAGAAAGCCCTGGGCCGATTCCTGAGCATCGTAGTAAGTGCCGACGATCAGGCCCTGATTGGATATGCCGGTTGCAATGGCCCTGGCGTGCACAAATGGCAAGGCCAAGGAACGGAGATCCCCTGCCTCGAGAACAAAGGCCTCCGCATCCGAGGCGCCCACAACGACGCCGGCATCGTTGACATCCCAGGGTTGCACGGCCAGGAAACCGGGGCGCGACATGGGGGTTGGCAAGGTGTACGGCGTGGCCGCCGACGCGCCAACGCACAACGCGCCCAGCGCGCCCAGGGCCCAAGCTCTGACCACGCCAACGAACCGGGCACTCATGCGTGATCCCCGGCCGGGGCGGGGCGGTACGAGATCAGCGCATTCAACCGCCTTGCCGATGACCGGCCCAAGGGGCGAGCAAGCACCAGGCACAAGCCGGCCAGCAGCATGGCCAGCGTTCCGGGCTCGGGGACCGCCGGGGCCGCATAGTCGTGTCCGCTGGCGCTGAGCAGGCCGGTCCCTGCATCCAGCGGCGACAGGTAGAAGTGCGCCGAGTTCATCGACGCCAGCCGCGCCTCCAGCGACATCGGCGTTACGCCGGCGGCTGGGCCGAGCAAGACCTCGCCAGCCAGGGCCAGGCTCATGACCAGCGTGTACTCGGCGCCGACCTGCAGTTCGACATCCATGGAGGAAGCCAGCCAGGTGCCGGTGTCGCTGGCCAGCTGGCACTGCGCATTGTCGAGGGTGTAACCGTGGCCCAGGCACAGGGTCGTCAGGCCGATGGGATAACTGTTCGGATACTGCGCATCCTCGATCCACCACTGAGCGATGGCGCCGATGCCGGAGTGCAGCACCGAGTCGCCGAGCGCCTGATCCACCAGCGGCGTCAGCTCGCTGAGCGTGACCTGAACCAGCTGTCGAAAGCGTGCGCCACCGCTGGCGCCGGGCGTCGCGGCCTGCACCGTGACCCGATCGCGCCACTGCGCCTGCACGCCGGCCACGACGGTCGCCTCGGACCCGCCCGCCTGGACGTCGGCCTGCAACCGGGCCTGCCCGCCCAGCCATCCCGGCAGGGCAAAGGCTTCCAGCCGCGCCGACGCAGCCGCCCCGCTGGACACGGCCTGGGCCGCCTGGACGAACTGCCCGGGGGATTCCTGCTCGGGTGCGCACAGTTGCAGGCTGTCATCGGCCTGCGCCAGACAAGCCCCGAACAGCTGCGCCTGGGCCCGGGATTCCGTGCACAGGCACAGCGCTGCGATCAGGCACAGCCATTGCCATCGACACAGCGCAATCCAGCGGCCGCCTGCAGTTCTCATCGCCATCTGTGCCTCCCCATGGATTGACGCAGGCGACGCTAACAAACAAAAGGCGCGCCGTGATGGCGCGCCTTGTCAACGATCAAGGGGGGAGGGACCGATGGCGACGGCCGATGCGGATCAGACCGCGGCCGCCACCTCGGCAGCGCCGGCCTGCACGGCCTCGGCGGCGGCTTGCACGGCCTTGGCGGCGCGGCGCACCGGCTTGGCGGCGGTCTTGGCCACGGCCTTTTCCATGGTCTTGGGCGCGGTCTTGGCCGCGGTCCTGGCCGTCTTCACGGCCTTGGCCACCACCTCGGCCACCGGCTTGGCGGCGGTCTTGCGCTGCGCGGCCTGGGGTGCGGCGGCCTTCTTCACCGGCTGGGCAGCGGCCTTCACCGGCGCCTTCGCGGTGCGCGGCGTGGCGGCCTTGCGGGCCTTGGCCGCCTTCTTGGCCTTGGGGCCGGCGGCCAGCGTGGCCAGCTGCTCGGCGCCATCGGCCAGGCGCTCGCTCAGGGCCAGCGCGGCCTGGGCGCCCGGCAGGGCGGCGCGGGCGGCGGCGTCCAGGCCGTTGGCGACCAGGCGGTTGTCCACGTCGTTGGCCAGGCGGGCCAGGGTCTTGACCTGGGTGGTCACGGTGCTCGACGCCACCTCGATGACCTGCTCGCTGCGGCTGCTGACGCTGTCGATGCCCTGCAGCGCCAGATCACCGGCCTGGGTGGCGGTGCTGCGCAGCGCGGCGGCCAGGCGGGGAGCGTAGGGCTCGGCGCGGTCGGCGGCGGGGCTGGCCACGCGGCTGCGGATCACCGTCACCAGGCGGTGACCGCCGGCGCGGTAGGCGCCCACGGTGCGCTCGGCGGCGCGGGTGGCATTGGCCACGGTTTCCAGGGTCACGGCGCGCAGGCTGGGGGTGCTCATCAGGAATCCTTGCGTTGGGAGAAACGATGGCCGCAGTGTCCCCAGCAGCGCCTAGAGGGCGAAACCCAAAACCGGCCGCAAAACCTAGGCTGTGCTCTCCACTCCAACCCGGCATTCGGGCTTGACCAGCATCAAGTCGCTTGATCTTGATGCAGTGCAGCATGGTCCTCCATGGACGATGCCGACCCGCGACCGCTGGTGTTCCGTGCCCGTGGCCTGGCCAAGACCTACCAGGCCGGCGACGTGGCCGTGCCCGCGCTGCGCGAGGTGGACCTGGACATCCGCCGCGGCGAGTTCATCGTGCTGCTGGGCCCCTCGGGCAGTGGCAAGAGCACGCTGCTGAACATCGTCGGCGGGCTGGAGACGGCCTCGGCCGGCCGCCTGCTGTATGGCGAGCAAGACCTCACCGCCGCCAGCGATGCCGAGCTGACCCGCTACCGCCGCGAGCATGTGGGCTTCGTGTTCCAGTTCTACAACCTGATCCCCAGCCTGACCGCGGCCGAGAACGTGGCCCTGGTCACCGACATCGTCGCCGATCCGATGCCGATCGCCGACGCCCTGGGCCAGGTGGGCCTGGCGGCGCGCGCCGATCACTTTCCGTCGCAGCTGTCGGGCGGCGAGCAGCAGCGCGTGGCGATTGCGCGGGCCATCGTCAAGCGGCCCCAGGTGCTGCTGTGCGACGAGCCCACCGGCGCGCTCGACTACGCCACCGGCAAGCTGGTGCTGGAGACGATTGCCCGCGTCAATGCCGAGTTGGGCACCACCACCGTGGTCATCACCCACAACGCCGCCATCGCCGCCATGGCCGACCGCGTGGTGCACCTGGGCGACGGCCGCATCCAGCGCATCGAGGCCAATGCGCACAAGCTGTCGCCCAGCGAGCTGACCTGGTGAACGGGCGCTGATGCGATGCGCGCGCTGAACATCAAGCTCTGGCGCGACCTGCGCCTGATGTGGAGCCAGGCCCTGACCATCGCCCTGGTGGTGGCCAGCGGCGTGGGCGGCTTTCTCACCAGCCTGTCGGCGGTGGATTCGCTGGAGCAGGCCCGCGACAGCTTCTATGCCCGCGGGCGCTTTGCCGAGGTCTTCATCACCGTCAAGCGTGCGCCCGAGTCGCTGCTGCCGCGCCTGCTGGCCGTGCCCGGCGTGGCCGATGTGCAGGCCACGGTGGAGCAGGTGGTGCGCATCCAGGTGCCGGGCAGCGGCGATCCGGTGCTGGGCCAGCTGATCGGCGTGGACCGGCAGCGGCCACCGCGGCTGAACCAGCTGACGGTGGTCGCCGGCCGGCCGCTGCACGAGGGCCGGGCCGCCGACGCCGGTGCCGGCAACAGCGAGACGCTGGACGCCCTGGTGTCTGAGGGTTTTGCCCAGGCGCGTGGCCTGCAGCCCGGCGCCACCGTCGGTGCCCTGGTCAACGGCCGCCAGCGCACGCTGCGCATCGTCGGCTGGGCGCTGTCGCCCGAGTTCATCTTCGCCGGCCTGTTCGGCATGCCCGACCAGCGCGGCTTCGGCGTGTTCTGGGTCGACCAGCAGGCCCTGGCCGCGGCCTGGGACATGGACGGCGCCTTCAACCGCGCCGCCGTGAGGCTGGCACCGCCGTCGGTGCGCACGGTCGACGAGCGCGAGGTGCGGCGCCAGCTGGGCGAGCTGCTGGCGCCTTATGGCGGCGCCGAGCCGGTGGGCCGCGACGACCAGATCTCGCACGCCATGCTGGACAACGAGATCAAGGAGCAGCGCGTGCTGGGCACGGTGCTGCCGGCGATCTTCCTGGCCGTGGCCGCCTTTCTGCTCAACGTCGTGGTCAGCCGCCTGGTGGCCACGCAGCGCGAGCAGATCGCCGCGCTCAAGGCCTTGGGCTATCCGCACCGCAGCATCGCCGCGCACTACCTGGGCCTGGTGGGCCTGATCGCCCTGGTCGGCGTGCTGCTGGGCGTGGCCCTGGGCCACTGGCTGGGCAGCGCCCTGCTGGGCCTGTATGCCGAGGTCTTCCACATGCCGGCCTTCGCCCACCGCATCGAGCCCTCGCTGATCGCCATCGCCGGCGGGCTGAGCCTGGGCACGGCGGTGGCCGGCACGCTCAGCGCCATCCTGGCCACGGTGCGGCTGACGCCGGCCGAGGCCATGCGGCCGCCGGCGCCCGGCCACTTCCGCCGCACGCTGGCCGAGCGCGTCGGCCTGCACCTGTCGCCGGCGCTGCGCATGATCCTGCGCAACATCGAGCGCAAGCCGTTGCGCAGCGCGCTCGGCGTGGTCGGCGTGGCGGCGGCGGTGGCCATCGTGGTGATGGGCAATTTCTTCCGCGATGCCATCGACGTCATCGTCGACACCGAGTTCACGCTGAAGATGCGCAGCGATGTCTCGATCTGGCTGGCCGAGCCGGCCGACGATGCGGTGCGCCTGCAGCTGGCGCGCCTGCCCGGCGTGCTGGCGCTCGAATCGTCGCGCTTCGTCGAGGGCACGCTGATCGCCGGCCACCGCCGCGAGCGCCTGCTGGTGCGGGCGATGCCGGCCACGCCCGAGCTGTACCGCGTGGTCGACGTGGCCGGCCGCGTGGCGCCGCCGCTGGGCGACGGCCTGCTGCTCACCGACCGCCTGGCCGACAAGCTGGGCCTGCGCGTGGGCGACAGCGTGCTGCTGGAGCTGCCCAGCATGAAGGACGGCCAGCGCCGCAGCGTGCGCCTGGCGGTGGACGGCCTGGTGCAGGAGATGATGGGCCTGAATGCCTACATCCGCCGCGAGGCGCTGAACCAGGCGCTGGGCGATGGCGACCTGTCCAGCGGCTTCGTGCTGGCGCTGGAACGCGGCCGCGAGGCCGAGTTCCTGGCCGCCACGCAGCGCCTGCCGATGGTCACCGGCGCCTTCAGCAAGGCCACCATGCTGCGCAACATGCGCGAGATCACCGCGCGCAACATCCTCATCATGAGCAGCGTGCTGACGCTGTTTGCCAGCGTCATCGCCATCGGCGTGGTCTACAACAACGCCCGCATCGCGCTGGCCGAGCGCGCCTGGGAGCTGGCCTCGCTGCGCGTGCTGGGCTTCACCCGCGGCGAGGTCACGGCCCTGCTGCTGGGCGAGATGGCGCTGCAGATCGCCCTGGCCCTGCCGCTGGGCATGCTGCTGGGCTGGGCCCTGGTGCAGGCCACGGCCCAGGCGCTGAAGAGCGACCAGTTCTTCTTCCCGGTGGTGATCCAGCCGCGCACCTATGCCATGGCGGCCCTGGCCGTGCTGGCCGCGGCCGCGGCCAGCGCCGCCGTGGTGCGCCGGCGCATCCACCGCATCGACATGGTGTCGGCCCTGAAGACCCGAGACTGAATCCGGACGCAGACGATGAAGACCCGCAGCAAGCTCCTGTTCGCCAGCGCCACGCTGGCCGCCCTGGCCCTGCTGGGCTGGGCCTTTGCGCCGCGCCCGCTGGCGGTGGAGGTGGCCCAGGCCAGCACCGGCCGCTACGAGCAGGCGGTGCTGGAAGACGGCCGCACCCGGCTGCGCGAGCGCTATGCGCTGACGGCGCCGCTGGCCGGCCGGCTGCTGCGTTTGACGCTGCGCGAGGGCGATGCGGTGGCCGCCGGCCAGGTGGTGGCCGAGATCCGCCCGTCGCCGGCACCGATGCTGGACGCACGCAGCCGCAGCGAGCTGCAGGCCCGCCGCGCGGCGGCCGAGGCCGGCGTGCAGCGCGCCGCGGCCGCCGTGGGCCAGCAGCGCGCGCTGCTGGAGCAGGCGCGCAATGCGCTGGCGCGCAGCGAGCAGCTGGCCCAGCAGGGCTTCATCGCCGGCACCCAGCTGGTCAACGAGCGCCTGGCCGCCGACGCCGCCCGCCAGGCCCTGGCCGCGGCCGAGCAGGCCCAGCACATCGCCCGCCACGAGCTGGAGCTGGCCCAGGCGGCGCTGCAGCTCAGCCAGGCCAGCCCGGGCCGTGGCGACCCCGCCAGCTTCGTGCTCAAGGCCCCGGTGGCCGGCCGGGTGCTGAAGCTAGGCCAGCTCAGCGAGACCACGGTGGCGCCGGGCACGCTGCTGCTGGAGATCGGCAACCTGGCCCAGTTGGAGGTGCTGGCCGAGCTGCTGACGCCCGATGCCCTGGCCCTGCCGCCGGCCGCGCCGGTGGCCATCGCCCGCTGGGGCGGGCCGGGCGAGCTGCAGGGCCGGGTGCGCCGCGTCGAGCCGGCGGCCTTCACCAAGGTCTCGGCGCTGGGCGTGGAGGAGCAGCGGGTCAACGTGCTGATCGACATCACCAGCCCGGCCGCGCAATGGGCGGCGCTGGGCGACGGCTACCGCGTCGGCGTGCGCATCCTCACGCGCCAGCAGGACGGCGCCCTGCTGGTGCCGGTGAGCGCGGTGTTCCCGGCGCGCGACGGCGCCGGCTCGGCGGTGTTCGTGATCGACGGCGGCCGCGCCCGGCTGCGCGCGGTGACGCTGGCCGGGCGCAACGGCGCCCAGGCCTGGGTCGGCGCCGGGCTGAAGGCCGGCGAGACCGTCATCGTCTACCCGCCGGCCGAGGTGGCCGACGGCGTGCGCGTCAAAGCACGCAACACGCCCGGCTGATCACCGGCCGCAGCGGCCGGCTTGCCCGCAGAATGCGGCATGGCCTCCACCCCTGACGACGACCCGACCCGCGCGCTGGACGGCTTTGTGCAGCGCCTGCGGACCACCGCCCCGGCGGCCCCTGCGCCAGCGGCCGATGTGCTGCTGGACCTGGGCGCCCTCAACGCCGGCCTGCAGCCCGAGGCCGCAGCGGCACCGCCGGCCCGGGGCGGCCGGCTGCGCAGCGGCCAGACCTGGTCGGCCGAGGATGTGGAGGACGTGGCCGCGGTGGTGCGCAGCGTCAGCCAGAGCGCGGCCGACGGCGCCCAGGCCGCCGCCCGCCCCGACGACCTGGCCGCCTGGCAGCCCGAGCCGCAGGCGCTGATGCTGCGGCCCGAGGCCTCGCCACGCCGCCTGGCCGCCTGGCAGCCGGGGGCCTGGATCGCCGCAGTGCGTGTGCTCAGCCAGGCCAGCACCGAGTTCGTCACCACCGCCAACGGGCCGGTGGTCGAGACCTATGCCGAGCACCGCCTGGCCCTGCTGTGGGCGCCGCCGTCGCCGTCGCAGCCGCGGCCCCAGCGCTGGCCGCAGCAGGTGCTGCTGCTGCCGGCCGAGGCGCCGGCGATGCTGGCCGCGCTGCTGCAGGCCGTGCCCGGCGAGGCGCCGCTGTGGCTGTTGCCGGACGCCGGGCATGGCGAGGGCGGCGAGGTCGATTGGGCGCTGGCCGCCGAGATCGCGCTGCACCAGCTGCCGGTGCTGCGACCGTTCCAGACCGAGGCGCTGCGCGGCTTCATCGCCGCCGAGCGCGAGGCCACGTTCGCCCGCCTCAACGGTGGCTACCAGGCGCCGGCCGCGGACGGCCTGCCGATCACGCAGCGCTGAAGTCAGGCCGCCGACTCAGGCGCTGAGGATCCAGCCCTCCAGCGGGTCCACCCCCGGCGGCAGCCCATAACCGGGCTGCTGCGCCGCCCAGCCGGCCTGCAGCAGGCACAGCACGGCGTCCAGGCTGTCGCCGCTGGCATCGGCGGCCAGCGCGTCGCGCTGTGCGGCGCTGAGCTTCAGGCGCAGGCCCTGCAGGCGAGCGCTGCGGCCCTGCTCCAGCGCCTCGATCAGGTCCTTGCGCGCGATCAGGCGCTCGGGCGTCTGCCGGGCCTTGTCGTCGCTCTTGTAGCTGCGTGCGCCCAGCAGCTCGCGCGCCAGCAGGCCGGGATAGGCCTCCAGCGCCACGCGCTGGCCATCGCCCAGGCCGGGCGCATGGGCTGGCAGGCTGGCCCCTGCCGCACGCAACAGCGGCAGGCCGGCGTGCAGCATCCAGGCCACCGGCGGGTTGACCCATTTCATAGCCGGGCTGGAGCCGGCCGGGCCGTCGCAGGCGCGGTGGGCGAACTTGGCGCCCGCCGGCCGCGCGGCGCAGAAGGCGACAAAGCGCTCACGCAGCCAGGGCCGCGGCTGGGCGCAATAGAAATCCATGCAGGCCGCCCAGTCGCTGGCCCAGCCCAGCTGCTGCACCAGCTCACGCGGCAGGCCGAACGGCAGGTCGAAGCCGCCGATCCAGGGCCCGGGCCGGCTCAACCAATCGCCGAAGGCGACCAGGGTCTCGAAGCGCTGCAGGCCGTCCAGCCGCAGCAGCGCGACCTGGCCGGCAGGCTGCAGCCGGCCCTGGGCCAGCAGCACCGGCTTGCGCTTCGACGGGGCGCTGCTGAAGTCGACGCCGATCAACGGAATGTCCATGGCCGCGCATTGTCGTGGCCGCCGTGCCCAGGCCCGTGCGCTTTGCCACGCTGCAGGCCGCGGGCTGCGCCAGCCCGGCCGTTGCACGCGGCGGCGGCCCCTACAGTGCCCAGCTTCGCGCGACCGCTGCGCGCCCGTCCCTGCCGCGGCCACAAGCCGCCGATCATTGCATGAGCTTTTCGACCTTTTTGCGGCCTGCGCTGGCCGCCGCCGCACTGGCCCTGGCCGCCGCATTGCCGGCCCAGGCCAATCTGCTGAGCCTGAGCGACGGGCTCAACCTGCTGAGCTTCGGCGACTTCCGCGTGCAGTACAGCGATGTCGAGGGCCGTGTCGCCGTGGGTGGCAATGCCAGCATCCAGGGCTATTCGATCAACCACAAGAACGGCGTGCCCGGCGCGCTGTACAGCGACGGACCGGCCCTCACGGTGGCCGGCAGCCTGAGCTACAGCGGCGGTTCGGTCTACGGCAATGCGCTGATCGGCGGCAGCCACAGCAACAACGGCCAGGGCAGCATCGTCGGCGGCACGGCCACCGCCAACCTGGGCAGCAGCGCCGCGGCACTGGGCTTCGACTTCGCCGCCGAGAAGCAGCGCCTGCTGGCGCTGTCGCAACAGCTGGGCGGCATGGGCATGGGCAGCGGCTCGCTGCTGTGGAGCACGCTGTCGTTTGACGCCGCGGGCCGTCAGCTGTCGGTGTTCGACATCAGCGGCAGCCAGCTCAATGCCTGGACCTCGGGCATCTCGGAGCTAAAGATCAACCACCTCGGCGACGACGCCCTCATCGTCATCAATGTGCACGGCCAGTCGGTGAGCTTCAACGCCGGTGGCGCGCTGGGCTTCCAGCCCGGCCAGGTGCTGTTCAATTTCGTGGACGCCACCGAGCTGACGCTCAGCGGCGGCATCTATGCGTCGATCCTGGCGCCGCTGGCCAGCACCAGCACCAGCTGGGGCCACGTCAACGGCCAGGTGGTGGTGGGCAGCTGGAGCGGCAGCGTGCAGGTCAACGATGCGCCGATGACCGGCACGCCACCCGGCCTGCCCGCGCCTGTGCCTCCGCTGCTGCCACCGATGACCCTGCCCGACCCCGGCAACGACGTGCCCGAACCCGCCGCGCTGGCGCTGGCCCTGCTGGCCCTGGCCGGTCTGGCCTGGCAGCGCCGGCGGCTACAGTCGCGGCACTGAAGCCCGGCCCGCCGCACCATGACCCCAGCCAATCCCGAACTCGTCGCCCTGCTGCGTGGCGGCCATGTGGAATCGCGCCACCGCGGCGCGCTGGCCATCGTCGATGGCGACGGCGGCCTGGTGCTGGGCCTGGGCGACATCCACCGGCCGGTGTTTCCACGCTCGGCCTGCAAGCTGCTGCAGGCCCTGCCGCTGGTGGCCAGTGGCGCCGCCGACAGCCTGGGCCTGGTGGATGCCGAGCTGGCCCTGGCCTGCGCCTCGCACAGCGGCGAGCCCGGTCATGTGGCCACCGCCGCCGCCATGCTGGCCAAGGCCGGGCTGGACGCCGGCGCACTGGAATGCGGCACGCACTGGCCTCGCGACGAGGCCGTGCTGAAGGCGCTTGTGCACAGCGGCGGCCAGGCCACGGCGCTGCACAACAACTGCTCGGGCAAGCACGCCGGCTTTGCCTGCCTGGGCTGCCTGCTGGCACGCACCGCGGGCCAGGAGCCGGCGGCCTTTCTGCGCGGCTATGTCGGCCGCCAGCACCCGGTGATGCGCGAGGTCAGCGCGGCGCTGTCGGTGGCCACCGGCTGCAATCTGGAATCGGCCGACACGCCGGTGGGCACCGACGGCTGCTCGATCCCGACCTATGGCCTCCCGTTGCGGGCCCTGGCCCTGGGCTTTGCCCGCGTGGCCACCGGCCAGGGCCTGGCGCCCGAGCAGGCCCGCGCCGCGCGCCGGCTGCGCCAGGCCGTGGCCCGCTCGCCCTGGCATGTGGCCGGCAGCGGCCGCTTCGACACCCGGGTCATGCAACGCCTGGGCGAACGCGTGTGCTGCAAGGTCGGCGCCGAAGGCGTGTATTGCGCGGCCCTGCCCGAGCAGGGCCTGGGCGTGGCCCTCAAGCTGGACGACGGCAACACCGCCCGCGCCGCCGAGGTGGTGATGGCCGCGGTGATAGCGGCGCGCGTGCGCCTGGACGATGGCGAGCGCGGCTTCATCGCCGGCCTGGCCGACGCCGTGCAGCGCAACTGGAACGGCATCGAGGTCGGCCGGCTGCAGGCCACGGCCGCGCTGCGCGGGGCGCTGGCCTGAGCAGGCTGGCGCCGGCACTATGAAAAACGGGCCCGCAATGCGGGCCCGTCTACTTTGGGGCGAAGGCCGTCAGGCGCGGCGACGGCGGGCAACGAAGCCGACCACGCCCAGACCGGCGAACAGCAGCGCATAGGTCTCGGGTTCCGGCACCGCCGAAACCGCCGAGGCGGTGTAGGCGAAGCGGCCACCGCTGGTGCCCGCGCCGGCGCCGGTGACCTCGAAGAAGTAGCTGCCCGGCGTGAAGGCGCCTGGCGTCTGGGTGCTGATGTATTCACCCGAGCCGAAGGAACCCAGGAACACGTCGGCGGCGTCCTTGCTGCCGACGGTTCCGTTGTCCGCCCACAGCGACAGCGACAGGCCGGTGATGTCGTACTTCTGCGTGTTCTGGATGACGGTCGGCAGGTCGCCGACGGTCACCGAACCGATGTAGGGCACGCTGGCCGAGAAGAAGAAGTCGTAGACGAAGGCGCCGACGCCGACGGTCGCGGTGCCGGCGGTGTCGAACTCGGGCGTGATGTCGCCGAAGTTGGTGGAGTAGTAGTTGTCGGCCTGGGCGCCACCGGCGGCGCCGAGCGCGATCAGGCTGGACAGCAGCAGTTTGCGGATCATGGGGATTCCTCGGTCTTCGCTTGAATTTGCCGATAGCTTAGCGGCTTGTCCCGGCACCGACCGCCCAATTGCCACAAGGGGTTACAGAATCCCTGGACTTGAGGGCCCCTCAATCAGGGGACGCTGCTCACTCCACCGTCACGCTCTTGGCCAGGTTGCGCGGCTTGTCGACATCGGTGCCACGGGCGCAGGCCGTGTGATAGGCCAGCAGCTGCAGCGGCACCACGTGCAGGATGGGGCTGAGCGCGCCGTAGTGCTCGGGCAGGCGGATCACGTGCACGCCGGGGCTGGAGTCGATGTGCGTGTCGGCATCGGCAAACACATACAGCTCGCCCGAGCGCGCCCGCACCTCCTGCATATTGCTCTTGAGCTTTTCCAGCAGGTCGTCGGCCGGGGCCACGGTGATCACCGGCATGCTGGCGTCCACCAGGGCCAGCGGGCCGTGTTTCAACTCGCCGGCCGGATAGGCCTCGGCATGGATGTAGCTGATCTCCTTGAGCTTCAGCGCCCCTTCCAGCGCGATCGGGTAGTGGCGGCCGCGGCCCAGGAACAGCGCGTTCTGCCGCGGCACAAAGGCCTCGGACCAGCCGATGATCTGCGGCTCCAGCGCCAGCACGGCCTGCAGCGCGGCCGGCAGGTGGCGCAGATTGCGCAGCGCCGCCGCCTCGCCCTTGGCATCGAGCTTGCCACGGCGCTTGGCCAGCACCATGGTCAGCAGGAACAGCGCCACCAGCTGGGTGGTGAAGGCCTTGGTGCTGGCCACGCCGATCTCGACGCCGGCGCGGGTGATGTAGGCCAGCTCGCACTCGCGCACCATGGCGCTGGTGGCCACGTTGCAGATGGTCAGCGTGTGCGTCATGCCCAGGCCGCGCGCATGCTTGAGCGCCGCCAGCGTATCGGCGGTCTCGCCGCTCTGGCTGATGGTGACGACCAGGGTGCGCGCATCGGGCACGCTCTCGCGGTAGCGGTATTCGCTGGCGATCTCCACCGCACACGGAATGCCGGCAATCGCCTCCAGCCAGTACTTGGCCGTCATGCCGGCATAGCTGCTGGTGCCGCAGGCCAGGATCAGCACGCGGTCGATGGCATCGAAGACCTCGCCGGCACGCTCGCCAAACAGGTCGGCATCGAAGCCGGCCACGCCTTCCAGCGTATCGGCGATGGCCTTGGGCTGCTCGAAGATCTCCTTCTGCATGTAGTGCCGGTACGGGCCCAGCTCGGCCGCGCCGCTGTGCGCATGCACGGTGCGCACCGGGCGCTCCACGCTCTTGAACCGGCCCTCGGCATCGCGTGCGCTGATCCAGTGCTTGCCCAGGCTCAGGTCGACCACATCGCCTTCTTCGAGGTAGACGATCTGGTCGGTGACGCCGGCCAGGGCCATGGCATCGCTGGCCAGAAAGGTCTCGCCCTGGCCCACGCCCAGCACCAGCGGGCTGCCTTCGCGGGCGCCGATCACGCGGTGCGGCTCGTCCTTGGCAAACACCGCGATGGCATAGGCACCCTTCAGCCGCACCACGGCGCGCTGCACGGCATCGAGCAGGTCGCCGTCGTAAAGCTGGTGGATCAGGTGGGCGATGACCTCGGTGTCGGTCTGGCTGGCGAAGACGTAGCCCTTGGACTGCAGCTCGGCGCGCAATTCGTCATGGTTCTCGATGATGCCGTTGTGCACCAGGGCAATACGATCGCCGGAGAAATGCGGGTGGGCGTTGTGCACCGCCGGCGCGCCATGCGTGGCCCAGCGCGTGTGGGCGATGCCGGTGCCGCCCTGCACCGCATCGGTGGCGATCTGCGCATCCAGCTCGGCCACGCGGCTGGTACTGCGCGTGCGGCGCAGGCCGCCGTCCTGGTGCACGGCCACGCCACAACTGTCGTAGCCACGGTACTCCAGCCGCTTCAGGCCCTCGACCAGCACGGGGACGATGTTGCGGTTGCTGACGGCGCCGACGATGCCACACATGACTCGGGTCCTTGAGACGGGTTGCAGTGGTCGGCATCGTAGTCAGGGCGGCCTGAAATAGGCGTGCAAATTTCAGTCGATCATGAAATGATTGATGTCGCGTTCTGTCGAGTGGAATAATCTTTCATTCAAGATCGATCCATGATCCATCCGACTTCTGACCTGCCGCTGGATGCCGTCGACCGCCGCCTGCTGATGCTGCTGCAGCAGGATGCCTCGCGCTCCAACCAGGCGCTGGCCGAGGCCGCCCATGTGTCGCCGGCCACCGCGCTGCGCCGGGTGCGGCGCCTGGTCGAGGCCGGTGTCATCGAGCGCCAGGTGGCCATCGTCTCGCCGGCACGGGCGGGCGGGCTGCAGGCCATCGTCGAGCTGACGCTGGAGCGCCAGGGCGCCGAAGCCCTGGCCGCCTTCGAGGCGCGGGCGGTGGCCGAAGCCGCGGTGCAGCAGTGCTGGCGCACCAGCGCCGGGCCCGACCTGGTGCTGGTGCTGTGGCTGGCCGACATGCCCGCCTACCAGGCCCTGGTGCAGCGCCTGTTCACCGCCGACGCCAATGTGCGCGGCGTGAAGACCTTCTTCGCCACCCACCGCGCCAAGTTCGAGCCGGCGGTCGATCTGGGCACCGGCTGAGGGCGGTCAAGGCCGCAGCAGCACCAGGCCCTTCAGGTACTCGCCCTCGGGAAACTCCAGCGTCGTCGGATGGTCCGGCGCGGCCTCCAGCCGCTGCAGGATGGCGGCATTGACGCCGGCATCCAGGCCGGCACCGGCGACGATCTTGTGGAACAGGTCGGCGCTGACGCCGCCCGAGCACGAAAACGTCAGCAGCAGCCCGCCCGGCGCCAGCAGCAGCAGGCCCAGGCGGTTGATGTCCTTGTAGGCCCGAGCGGCGCGCTCGGCATGGGCCACGGTGGGCGCGAACTTGGGCGGATCGAGCACGATGGCGTCGTACTGCCGGCCCTCCTTCAGCGCCTGGCGCAAGAAGGCATTCACGTCGGCATCCACGAAGGCCTGCGCCGCCGGATCAAAGCCGTTGCGGCGCAGGTTGTCGCGGGCCAGCTCCAGCGCCGGGCCCGAGGAATCGACGCTGGTCACCTCGGCCGCGCCACCGGCCAGCGCAGCGACGCTGAAGCCGCCGGTGTAGCTGTAGCAGTTGAGCACGCGCCGCGCGCCCAGCTGGCGCACCAGCTGGGCAAAACGCGCGCGGTTGTCGCGCTGGTCCAGGTAATAACCGGTCTTGTGGCCGGCCGCCACGTCCAGGCCCAGCTGCCAGCCATGCTCGCGGATCACCACCTCGGTGGCCACGCCCTCGCCACCGCCGCGCAGCCAGCCGGTGCGCGGCTCCAGCCCTTCCAGCGAGCGTGCGCTGGCATCGCTGCGCTCGTACAGCCGCGACAGCCCGGTGGCCTGCAGCAGGGCGTCGGCGATCACCTCGCGCCAGCGCTCGGCGCCGGTGGACAGGAACTGCGCCGACAGCACATCGCCATAGCGGTCGACGATCAGCCCCGGCAGGCCGTCGGCCTCGCCATGCACCAGGCGCTGGCCGTCGCTGGCCAGCGCCAGCCGGCTGCGCAGCGCCACGGCGCGCGCGATGCGCCGGGCGAACAGGCCTGCATCCACGCGCTCGGCCTCGTCGAAGCTCCAGGCGCGCAGCCGGATGGCCGAACTCGGGCTGTAGGCCGCCCAGGCCAGAAAGCGGCCGTCGGCGGCCTCCACCCGCACGGTCTCGCCGGCATCGGCGGCACCCCGCTCCACGCTGCCCTGGAACACCCAGGGATGGCGGCGCAGCAGCGAGCGCTCGCGGCCCGCGCGCAGTCGAATGATCTTCATAGCCGCATTGTCTCGCGCGGCCAGCCGCGGAACTTTGTCCGGCCACCGGCGCTCCCTCTGTTCCAGGCGCGGCCTGGAACAAGACCCACTTCCAGGAGACCGACATGGCCTTGCCGCCCTTCAAGCCCTCGCAACCCCTGACCCTGGGCGTCGAGCTGGAACTGCAGCTGCTGCACCCGGGCACACGCGATCTGCATCCGGTCAGCGCCGAACTGCTGGCCCTGCTGGAGCGGCGCGGCTTTCCCGGCCAGGCCATGCCCGAGATCACGCTCAGCATGATCGAGATCGCCAGCGGCGTGCACCCGCGGCACGGTACGCTGAAGGCCCAGCTGGAGCAGATGCGCCTGGCCCTGGTGGCCGGCGCCGACACCGTGGGCGCCCAGGTCGCCGGCGGCGGCACCCACGCCTTCCAGCAGTGGACCGAGCGCACCATCTCCGACAAGCCGCGCTTCCAGCAGGTGTCGGCGCTGTACGGCTATCTGGCCAAGCAGTTCACCGTGTTCGGCCAGCACATCCATGTCGGCTGCAGCAGCGGCGACGAGGCCCTGTACCTGCTGCACGCGCTGAACCGCTATGTGCCGCACTTCATCGCGCTGTCGGCCTCGTCGCCCTTTGTGCAGGGCCAGGACACGGCCTTCGACTCGGCGCGGCTGAACTCGGTGTTCGCCTTTCCGCTCAGCGGCCGCGCGCCCTTCGTGCTGAACTGGCGCCAGTTCTGCGACGGCTACTTCCAGCGCATGGAGGCCACCGGCATCGTGCAGGGCATGAAGGACTTCTACTGGGACATCCGGCCCAAGCCCGAGTACGGCACCATCGAGCTGCGCGTCTGCGACACGCCGCTGACCAGCGACCAGGCCGCCGACCTGGCGGGTTATCTGCAGGTGCTGTGCGCTTGGCTGCTGGAAGGCGGCCGGCCGGCACCACACGAGGACGACTACCTGGTCTACACCTACAACCGCTTCCAGGCCTGCCGCTTCGGCCTGGACGGCATGCTGGTCGAGCCACGCCAGCTGCAGCCGCTGCGCCTGCGCGACGACATCGCCGCCACGCTGGAACAGCTGGCGCCGCTGTCGCGCCAGCTGGGCGCCGAGGCAGCGCTGGCCGGCATGGCCAGGCTGCTGGAACAGGGCAACGACGCCCAGTGGCTGCGCGAGCGCTCGGCCCCGGGCCTGCCGGCGATGGTCGACGCCGCCGCCGCCTGCTGGCGCGATGGACGACGCGGCACCTAGCCCGGACGGCCAAGCCCGGGACTGGCCGCCCGCGGCCCCGCTGTTCGACGCAGCGCACCGCGCCGGGCCCGGGCAGCATGGGCGACCGCCATGCGCCCCGTCCATCCGTCGCCCCGCACTCGCCCCCGCCTGATCGGCCTGGCCTGCGGCATGGGCCTGTGCGCCGCCGCGGCGCAGGCCGGCAGCGACCCCGGCTACTACGTGGTCACGCCCTACGACGACGCCGGCCGGCTGTCGCTGGAGCTGCGCTACTGGGATGCCCGCCGCGGCGCGCGCCAACGCAGCCTGATGTGGCCCGAGCTGGGCCTGGCCTGGGGCGTCAATTCGCGCTGGACCATGCGCCTGCTGGCCAGCGGCATCGGCCACAGCCTGGACGGCCAGCGGCTGGAGGCCCTGCAATGGCACAACGACGTGCTGCTGACCCAGGGCGAGTGGCCGCTGGACCTGGCCCTGCACAGCGTGCTGCGGCGTGGCTTCGACGGCCATGGCGATGCCCTGGAGCTGGGCCCGGTGCTCAACACCGACCTCGGCCGCACCCAGCTGACGGCCGGCCTGTTTGCCGAGCAGGGCCTGGGCCGCGGCCTGGCCGGCGCGGCCCAGCTCAAGTACCAGTGGCAGCTGCGCCAGCGCTGGCGGCCCGGCCTGCACTGGGGCCTGCAGGGCTTTGGCGAGCTGGGCGACTGGAACCGCTGGTCGGCGCATGCCGCGCAATCGCACCGCCTGGGGCCGGCGCTGTTCGTCGCGCCCAGCGGCGGCCAGGCCGGGCACTGGCAATGGCAGGCGGCCTGGCTGCAGGGCAAGGTCTATGGCCGCAGCGGCCACATGGCCTCGCTGCAGGCGATGTGGCACTGGCGGGCCGACTGAGGCCGGCCGCCGCCGCGCATCAGCCCTTGCGCCGCGCCCGCGGATGGGCCGCGTCGTAGACCTTGGCCAGGTGCTGGAAGTCGAGCTGGGTGTAGATCTGCGTGCTGCTGATGCTGGCATGGCCCAGCAGTTCCTGCACGCCACGCAGGTCGCCGCTGCTCTGCAGCAAATGCGAGGCATAGCTGTGGCGCAGCATGTGCGGGTGCACGCCGGTGGGCAGGCCGGCGGCACGGGCGATGGCGCTGAGCCGGCTGCGCACCTGGCTGGTCGACAGCCGCGTGCCGGTGCGGGTGACAAACAGCGCCGGCTCGTCGGGCCGGGCGATGTCGCCGCGCAGCGCCAGCCAGCCGGCCAGCGCCTGCAGCGCCGCCTGGCCCACCGGCACGCTGCGCCGCTTGCTGCCCTTGCCCAGCACATGGGCCGTGGCATCGGCGCTGTCGATCCAGCCGGCGGCCCGGGCGCTGGCCGCCACGTCCAGCCCGCACAGCTCGCCCACGCGCAGGCCGCAGCCGTACAGCAGCTCGACGATGGCATGGTCGCGCGCGGCCAGCGCCGGATGCTCGCTGGGCGAGGCCTGGTCGGCCAGGGCCATGGCCTGGTCGACGTTCAGCGCCTTGGGCAGGGGCTTGGGCGCCTTGGGCGGACGCAGGCCCTCGACCGGATTGCTGGGCACCAGGCGCTCGCGGCCCCACCAGCGGTACAGGCCGCGCCAGGCGGCCAGCGCGATGGCGATGCTGCGCGGCCCCAGGCCACGCTCGCGCAGGCGCACGATCCAGCTGCGCAGGTGATGCGGCTGGACCTCGAACAAGGCCACGCCGTCGTCGTCGGCCGAACGCTGCAGCCAGCGCAGCGCATCGCCGTACATGGCCAGGGTGCGCGGCGCCAGCCGGCGCTCGATGCGCAGATGCTCCAGAAAGCGCTGCGGCGTGGCCTCGGCGGCGTCCATCGTCGCGCGTCGCCCAAGCGTGGAATCGCGTGGCGCGGCCCGGCCGGCGGTCAGTCCAGCGGCAGCAGCCGGGTCAGCGCGGCGCTGGCGATCTCGCCCAGGCGCGCCAGGAACTCGGTGCCCATGTCGGCGGTGTAGCGCGTCGGGTCGGGCGAGCCCAGCACCAGCAGGCCGAAGCAGGCGCCGGCACCGCCCGCCGCCGGCCCGATCAGCGGCACCAGGGCGATGGACTGGGTGACCAGGTGGTCGTCCAGCCACTTGACGGCCTCGAAGCCGCTGTTGGCGCCGCAATAGGGCTGGCTCAGGCTGGCGGCAAAGGCGCGGGTGTCGTCGCCCACGGCCTGGGCGAAGGGCTGGTCGCCATGGGCCGGGTCCACGCCCCACAGGCGCAGCGCGGCCTGCGGGATCATGAACTCGCGCTTGACCGCCGCCAGCAGCACCTCGGGCAGGGCCCGGGCATGGCGGGTGAGCATGCTCTCGCGGGTGAAGCGGTGCATGCGGTCGGCAATCGCCATGTTGTCGTTGCCATGGCGGATCATCTCGATGATGCGGTGCTCCAGGCCGCGGATCTTGTCGCGCAGCATCTCCATCTGCCGCTCCTGCAGCGACACCGCGCGCGTGCCATGCGGGCTGGCCAGCTGGATGCTGGCCAGCAGCTCGGCATGGCGCTCGAAGAAGCCCGGCGTATTGGCCAGGTAGTTGGCGATGTCGGCCTCGGTGATGGCGCCCTGGATGCTCACAGCTCGATTTCCCCTTCGTAGACCGTCTCGGCCGGCCCGGTCATCAGCACGCCGGCGTCGTCGGCCGGCCATTCGATGGTCAGCAGGCCGCCACGGGCCTGCACATCCACGCGCCGGTCCAGCCAGCCCAGGCGGATGCCGGCGACCACCGCCGCGCAGGCACCGGTGCCACAGGCCAGGGTCTCGCCGGCATCGCGTTCCCAGACGCGCAGCGCGATCTCGCTGCGCGACAGCACCTGCATGAAGCCGGCATTGACGCGGCGCGCAAAGCGCGCATGGTGCTCGACCAGCGGGCCCAGCAGGTCGACCGGCGCCTCGCGCACATCGGCCACGCGCTGCACCGCATGCGGATTGCCCATGGACAGCACCGCCACCTCGACCTGGCGGCCTTCGCCGATGTCCAGCGGCCACAGCTCGAAGCCGCCCTCGGTGCGCGGGCTCAGGCCGGCCGAGCGGAACGGCAGCCGCTCGTGCTCGAAGATCGGCCGGTTCATGTCCACCGTCACCCGGCCATCGTCCTGCAGGCGCAGCTCGAGCCGGTTGTTGACGGTTTCCACGCGCACGCTGCGCTTGTCGGTCAGGCCGTGGCCGTGCACGTAGCGCACAAAGCAGCGCGCGCCGTTGCCGCAGTGCTCGACCTCGTCGCCGGTGTTGTTGAAGATGCGGTAGCGGAAATCCACGTCGTCGCTGCGCGCCGGCTCGACCAGCAGGATCTGGTCGGCGCCGACGCCGAAGCGCCGGTCGCCCAGGCGGCGCAGCTGGTCGCGCGTCAGCTCCAGCGGCGCGCGCGTGGCGTCGAGCACGACGAAGTCGTTGCCCGCGCCCTGCATCTTGGTGAACTTCAGTCGCATGGCCCGATTATCCGCTGCGCGCGGCCCGGCGCCGGGCCGCTCCCAAGCGGGCCGCGTACCCGCCCGGCGGGTGGGCTTGCGTACCCGCAAGACCGGGTGCCGTCAATACAGACCGGGCGCGCCGGGCGGCCGGGTCTTGAAGCGCTTGTGCACCCACAGGTACTGCGCCGGGTTGCGGCGGATCTCGGCCTCGATCCAGGCGTTCATGCGTCGCGCCGCAGCCTCGTCGTCGTCGGCACCGGGAAAGTCGGTCCAGGGCTCCAGAAAGCGCACGCGGTAGCCGGCGCCGCCGTCCAGCATCTCGGCCACCACCGGCTGCACCACCATGCCCAGCGAGCGCGCCATGCGCGCCGGCGCCAGCAGCGTGGCGGCATCGACGCCGAAAAACGGCACGAAGGCCGCGTCCTTGGCGCCGAAGTCCATGTCCGGCAGGTTGAAGAACACATCGCCCTGGCGGATGGCGCGCACCAGCGGCAGCGCCCGCTCGCTGCGCGCGAACACCCGCGCCAGGCCGAAGCGGATGCGGCCCTGGCGCATCGCCGCGTCGAACACCGGATTGCTCTGCGCCTGGTAGATCGAGGCCACCGGCCGGGTCTGGAACAGCTGGGTGGCGACACCGGCGACATCGAGCGCGACGAAGTGCGGCACCAGCCACATCACCGGCCGGTCCGGATGGCGCTGGGCCCAGTCGACCGCGCCCTCGACCTGGATCAGTTGCTGGAGGCGCTGCGGCGAGGCAAACCACAGCAGGCCACGCTCCAGCAGGCTGCGCGCCACCCAGCCGAAATGCCGGCGCGCCAGCGCCTCGCGGGCCGCCGCATCCAGCTCGGGAAAGCACAGCTGCAGATTGCGCAGCGCCACGCGGCGGCGCGAGCCGGCCAGGCGGTACAGCAGCGCGCCCAGGCCGCGCCCCAGCGCCGCCTGCAGGCCCAGCGGCAGCGCCTGCAGGCCGCGCAACAGGCCCAGCAGGGCCTGGGCCAGCCAGCGCTGCATCATGGCGCCACCTCGTCGCCGGTGGCCGGCTGCACGCGGCGCGGCTGCTTGTAGCGGTGGTAGCCCCACAGGTACTGGCCGGGGCATTGGGCGATCAGTCGTTCCATCTCTTGGTTCACCATCAGCGCACCGGCCTGCTGCAGCGCCGCCTCGTCGGCGGCGGTGGCCGGCAGGGGCAGGCCGGGCGAGCTGACGCGCAGCACCCAGCCGGCGCCACGCGGCAGGCGCTCGGCCCAGATCAGCAGCAGGGCTGCGCCGGTCTGCTGCACCAGGCGCGCGGCCAGGGTCATGGTGTAGGCCGGACGGCCGAAAAACGGCGCCCACACGCCCATGCCCTCGGGCGGCACCTGGTCGGGCAGCAGGCCCACGGCCTCGCCGCGGCGCAGCGCACGGATCATCTGGCGCACGCCGGCCAGGGCCGCCGGCGCGGTGGCCAGGCCCGGGCGGGCGCGGGCGGTTTCCTCCAGCTCGCGCAGCCAGGGCTGGCGCGCCGGCCGGTACATCGCCGTCAGGCGCAGGCCGCTGCCGCCCCAGCGCTCGGCAATCGCCTGGGCGCAGACCTCCCAGCTGCCCAGGTGCGGCGTCAGCAGCACCAGGCCCTGGCCGCGTGCGGCGGCCTGCTCGATCAGCGCCTCGCCCTGCCAGCGCACCAGGCCGGCCAGCGGGCGGTGCTGCGGCCGCAGCCACAGCCAGGGCAGCTCGGCCACCATGCGGCCGGCCGCGGCCACGGCCTGGCGGCGCACCGCCGCGCCCAGGCCAGCCTGGGCCACATGGGCCGCCAGACGCTGGCGGTAGCTGGCCGACAGCGCATAGGCCAGCCAGCCCAGCAGGGCGCCGAAGAACTGCAAAGTTGACAAATGGCGCCTGGATAGCCAGCGCATCAACGAAAGCATGCGGGGGGGAGCTTGCTAAGATTGCGGCGTATCGCCGAGTTAACAGGACAACTTGCGGGGCGATGCGCGATGGGGCGACCCGTACCGCGCGACAAATACCGCTAAAGCGTTCGCCGCCCTCCAGATGTTTGAAACGGCGACGCATGTTTCACACCATCACAGGAGTGTATTGAAGTGGCGAACGACTTTCTCTTCACCTCGGAATCGGTGTCCGAAGGCCATCCGGACAAGGTGGCCGACCAGATCTCCGATGCCATCCTCGACGCGATCTTCCAGCAGGACCCGCGCAGCCGCGTGGCCGCCGAGACCCTGACCAACACCGGTCTGGTGGTGCTGGCCGGCGAGATCACCACCAACGCCCACGTCGACTACATCCAGGTCGCGCGCGACACCATCAAGCGCATCGGCTACGACAACACCGAGTACGGCATCGACTACAAGGGCTGCGCGGTGCTGGTGGCCTATGACAAGCAGAGCAACGACATCGCCCAGGGCGTGGACCACGCCAGCGACGACCACCTGAACATAGGCGCCGGCGACCAGGGCCTGATGTTCGGCTATGCCTGCGACGAGACGCCCGAGCTGATGCCGGCGCCGATCTATTACGCGCACCGCTTGGTCGAGCGCCAGGCCCAGCTGCGCAAGGACGGCCGCCTGCCCTTCCTGCGCCCCGATGCCAAGAGCCAGGTGACGATGCGCTATGTGGACGGCAAGCCGCACAGCATCGACACCGTGGTGCTGAGCACCCAGCACAGTCCCGACCAGAGCGAGACCGCCACCAAGCTGAAGGACAGCTTCTACGAGGCGGTGATCGAGGAGATCATCAAGCCGGTGCTGCCCAAGGAATGGCTGCAGAACACGCGCTACCTGGTCAACCCCACCGGCCGCTTCGTCATCGGCGGCCCGCAGGGCGACTGCGGCCTGACCGGCCGCAAGATCATCGTCGACACCTATGGCGGCGCCTGCCCGCACGGCGGTGGCGCGTTCTCGGGCAAGGACCCGAGCAAGGTCGACCGCTCGGCCGCCTATGCCGCACGCTACGTGGCCAAGAACGTGGTCGCCGCCGGCCTGGCCAAGCAGTGCCAGGTTCAGGTGGCCTATGCCATCGGCGTGGCCAAGCCGATGAACATCACCGTCTACACCGAGGGCACGGGCGTGATCGCCGACGACAAGCTGTCGGCCATCGTCGGCGAGGTGTTCGACCTGCGGCCCAAGGGCATCATCCAGATGCTGGATCTGCTGCGCCCGATCTACCAGAAGACCGCCGCCTACGGCCACTTCGGCCGCGAGGAGCCGGAATTCACCTGGGAAAAGCGCGACAAGGTCGAGGCGCTGCGCGCAGCAGCCGGCCTGTAAGCCAGGCCCCTTGCCATCGCCAAGGCGGCCTGCGGGCCGCCTTTTTCATGGGCGGCCGGCCGGCCTCAGCGGTCGTGCACCACACCGCCGTCCAGCGCCAGCGCGCCGGCCGAGGCCAGTTCCTCCAGCAGCTGGCGCAGCCAAGCCTCGGCGCTGGCCACGCCGGGCGGCCGGTGCAGGGCCCAGCTGCCCTGCAGCATCGGCGTGGCCGCGGCCCAGGCCAGCAGCGCGTCCAGCGGCTGGCTGCGCTCTTCCATCAGGTGGTACTTCAGCAGCACCTTGACCGCATGGCGGGCATGGCGCGACGGGTCGGCCTGGAAGCCGGCCAGGCGTGAGCGGGCACGGTCCAGCGCGCCACGCACATCGTCGAAGGGCCGGCCATGGCCGGGGATGACCACACGCACCGGCAGCGCGGCGATCTGCTCCAGCACCGCGCCCACGTCGTCGAAGCCGGGCTCGCCGGCGATCTCGGGGAAGACCACGCCGAAGCCGTTTTCCCACAGCGCATCGGCCGACACCAGCACGCCGTGCCGGGCATCGAACAGCATCACCGAATCGGGATCGTGGCCCGGCGCCTCGATCACCTGCCATTCGCGGCCGCCGGCGACCAGGGGCTCGCCGGGCTGCAGCACCGCATCGGGGCGGAACGGCGCCAGCCGCTGGCCGGTGCCGTCCCAGGCCCGGCCCACGCCGTCGGCATCGACCTCGGGCCGGCCGTCGAACCAGTCGCGCACCTGCTGGATCTGGCCCGGCGGCACGGCCAGCGGCGCGCCATGCGCGGCCTGCAGCGCGGCATTGCCGCCGCAGTGGTCGCTGTGCAGATGGGTGTTGGCGATGCGCGCCAGCGGTACGCCACCGCCAGCCTGCAGCGCCTGGCGCACCAGGGCCAGGGTCTGCTGCACATGGTTGACATGGCCGGTGTCGACCAGCAAGGCGCCGGCCTCGCCAGGCGCCGGATGCACGATCAGGTTGTTGGACGACAGCCAGCCGCGCTCCAGCACGGTCAGGCCGTCCAGCGCATGCTGGGGCGTCGCGGCCATGTTCAGGCCCGCCGCGGCTTGACCTTGGACGCCGCCAGCTTGGCGCGCTCGCGCGCCGTCTCCACATCGGCATCACGCGCCAGCGCTACGCCCATGCGCCGCTTGACGAAGCTCTCGGGCTTGCCGAACAGGCGCAGCTCGGTGCCGGGCACGGCCAGCGCATCGGCCACGCCGTCGAAGACGATGCCCTGGGCATCGACGCCGCCGTAGATCACCGCGCTGGCGCCGGGCGTCTTCAACGAGGTGTCCACCGGCAGGCCGAGGATGGCACGGGCATGCAGCTCGAACTCGTTCTGCCACTGCGTGGCCAGGGTCACCATGCCGGTGTCGTGCGGGCGCGGGCTGACCTCGCTGAACCAGACCTGGTCGCCCTGCACGAACAGCTCCACGCCGAACAGGCCCTGGCCGCCGAGGTTGTCGGTGATGGCCTGGGCGATCTCGCGCGAGCGCTGCAGCGCCGTGGCGCTCATCGCATGCGGCTGCCAGCTTTCCACATAGTCGCCGCTGACCTGGATGTGGCCGATGGGCTCGCAGAACTGCGTCTGCACCTGGCCGTCGGGCCCCAGCGCACGCACGGTGAGCTGGGTGATCTCGTAGTCGAAGCGGATGAAGCCTTCGACGATGACCCGGCCGGGGCCGACGCGGCCGCCGGCCATCGCGTAGTCCCAGGCCTTCTGCACATCGTCCGGGCCGTCGATCTTGCTCTGGCCCTTGCCCGAGCTGCTCATCACCGGCTTGACGATGCAGGGGTAGCCGATGCCCGGCTGCCCATCCACACCGGCGATGGCCGCCTGCAGCTCGGCGAGCGAATCGCAGAAGCGGTAGGGGCTGGTCGGCAGGCCCAGGGTCTCGGCGGCCAGGCGGCGTATGCCTTCGCGGTCCATGGTCAGGCGCGCGGCGCGGGCGGTGGGGATCACGCGCACCCGGCCCTCGGCCTCCAGCGCCTCCAGCACCGGCGTGGCGATGGCCTCGATCTCGGGCACCACCAGGTCGGGCTTCTCGGCCTCGATCAGCGCGCGCAGCGCGGCGGGATCGCTCATCGCGATGGTGCGTGCATGGTGGGCCACCTGCTGGCCGGGCGCGTTGTCGTAGCGGTCCACGGCAATCGTCTCCACGCCCAGGCGCTGCAGCGCGATCAGCACCTCCTTGCCCAGCTCGCCGCTGCCCAGCAGCATCACGCGGGTGGCGTTGGGGGACAGCGGGGTACCGAGCGTGGTGGACATGGCAGCAGGCGTCGTCAGGGTGGATGTCGAGCGGCGATTGTCGCGCGCCGCGCTAACCTGCCGCCCCATGGCTTCCCGACCCCCGACCCTGGACCAGCTGCGCCAGCACGCCATCGCCCGCAGCCTGTTCAAGCCCACCACCCTGCCCCGGGCCATCCAGCGCCTGGGCTATGTGCAGGCCGATCCGATCCGCGCGCCGGCGCGAGCGCAAGACCTGATGCTGCGCCACCGCGTGGCCGGCTACCGCGCCGGCGAGCTGGAGCAGCGCTATCCGCGGCTGGCGGTGGAGGAGGACTTCTTCGTCAACTACGGCTTTCTGCCCCGCGACATCCACCACCTGATGCATCCGCGCAGCCCGGCCACCGCCTGGCCGGCGGCGCGCTGGCACCAGGCCCAGGAGGTGCTGGCCTTTGTGCGCGAGCGTGGCGTGGTGCATCCACGCGAGGTGGATGCCCAGTTCCATCATGGCAAGGCGCGCAACTGGTTCGGCGGCTCGTCCAATGCCAGCACCCAGCTGCTGGACGGCATGCACTACCGCGGCCTGCTGCGCGTGGCGCGGCGCGAGGGCGGCACGCGGCTGTATGCGGCGCGGCTGGCGCCGGCCGGCGAAGTGGCCGATCCGGCCACGGCCATGGACCGGCTGATCGACATCGTCGTCGGCCAGTACGCGCCGCTGCCCGAGCGCTCGCTGTCCGAGCTGGTCAGCCATCTGCGCGGTGGCGCGCCGCAATGGGCCGGCCTGCGCGCCGCCGCCCTGGCCCGGGCCAAGGCGCGGCTGGGCTCGGCCGAGGTCGACGGCCTGCGCTGGTACTGGCCGGCCGACGAGAACCCGGCGCTGCGCCGCCACGCCCATGCGGCGGCACGCGACGACCGGGTGGACCTGCTGGCGCCGTTCGACCCGGTGGTCTGGGACCGGCGGCGCTTCGAACTCTTCTGGGGCTGGGCCTACCGCTTCGAGGCCTATACGCCGGCGCCCAAGCGCCTGCGCGGCTACTACGCGCTGCCGCTGCTGTGGCGCGGCCAGGTCATCGGCTGGGCCAATCTGTCGGTGGCCAATGGCCGGCTGCAGGCCCAGACCGGCTATCAGTCGGCCTCGGGCCGGGCGCCGCGCGAGGCCGGCTTTGCCGCGGCGCTGGACGACGAGCTGCAGCGCATCAGCGGCTTTCTGGGCCTGGGCTGAAGGGCCCGATCCGGCGCGCCGCAGGCTCAGCCATTCAGCGCCGCCATAGCCGGTGCCGGATAGCGTGTGCCGGCCACCGCATGCCGGTCCAGCAGACTGGCCACGGCGGCAAGATCTTCGGCGCCCAGGCTCAGCCGGGCGGCGGCGGCGTTTTCATCCAGCCGCGCCATGCGCCGCGTGCCGGGGATCGGCACGATGTCCTCGCCCTGCGCCAGCAGCCAGGCCAGGGCCAGCTGTGCCGGCGTGACGGCCAGGCGCGCCGCCAGCGCGCCCAGCGCATCGGCCAGGGCCAGGTTGTGCGCCAGGTTGTCGGCCTGGAAGCGTGGGTTGGCGCGGCGCCAGTCGTCGGCGGCCAGGGCATCGGCGCTGCGCAAGGCGCCGGTCAGAAAGCCGCGGCCCAGCGGGCTGTAGGGCACCAGGGCAATGCCGAGCGCGCGGCAGGTGGGCAGGATCTCAGCCTCGACATCGCGGGTCCACAGCGAATATTCGGTCTGCAGCGCGGCGATCGGATGCACGGCGGCGGCACGGCGCAAGGTCTCGGGCGCGGCCTCCGACAGGCCCAGGTGGCGCACCTTGCCGGCGCGCACCAGGTCGGCCATGGCGCCCACGGTGTCCTCGATCGGCACGGTCTTGTCCACCCGGTGCTGGTAGTACAGGTCGATGTGGTCCACGCCCAGGCGCTGCAGGCTGGCCTCGCAGGCGCTTCTCACATAGGCCGGGCTGCCGTCGATGCGCAGCAGCCGGCCGTCCGGCGCACGCACATTGCCGAACTTGGTGGCCAGCACCACCTCGTCGCGGCGCGCCGCCAGCAGCGGCGCCAGCAGGCGCTCGTTGGCGCCCACGCCATACATGTCGGCGGTGTCCAGCAGGTTGATGCCCAGGTCCAGCGCATGGTGCAGCACGGCCAGCGACAGCGCATCGTCGGCCGGACCGTAGAAGTCCGACATGCCCATGCAGCCCAGGCCCAGGGCGGACACCTCGGGGCCGTGGCGGCCCAGGCGGCGGCGGGGGAAGGCGGTGGTGAGAGAGGTGGCGGGCATGGCAGGAAACTCCGGCAACTGCAGTGATGAACGGGGCCTCCAGCGTAGGCAGGCCGGCGTGCCAAGACCAGCCGGAAGCTCGCCGATGCTTGCCCGATCCTCCAAATGCACGCCGTCCGGCGCCGCATGACCCTGGCCCGCGCTACGCCACGGCCCACAATCGTCCGGCCATGCCAGATGCCGTGACCACCACCACCGCCACCACCCCCGCCGACTGCGACGACCCCGACAGCGCCGCGCTGCAGGCCCTGCTGGCCCAGGCACGGCGGCTGGCGCTGGCCCATGCGCCCGCCGACGGCCACCATGCCACCGCGGTGCCGGGCCTGCAGCTGATCCGCGCCAGCACGCCGGCGTTGCCGCTGCCCACGGTCTACGAGCCCGGCCTGGTGCTGGTGCTGCAGGGGCGCAAGCAGGCGCTGCTGGGCCGCGAGATCCTGCGCTACGACCCGCTGCACTGCCTGCTGGTGTCGGTGACCATGCTGCCCAGCGGCCAGATCACCGAGGCCTCGCCGCAGGCGCCGTATCTGTGCCTGCGCCTGACGCTGGACAGCCAGGCGCTGGCGGCGCTGCTGCTCGAAAGCACGGCCGGAACGGCGTCGAACAGCAAGGCCGAGGCCGCGGCGCGCGGCCTCAACCTGGCGCGTGTCACGCTGCCGCTGCTGGACGCCGTGCTGCGCCTGCTGAGGCTGCTGGACACGCCCCAGCATCTGCCGGTGCTGGCGCCGCTGGTGCTTCGCGAGATCCTCTACCACGTGCTGATCGGCGAGCTGGGCCAGCAGCTGCGCGCCCTGGCCGTGGCCGAGAGCCGGACCCAGCGCCTGGCACGCGCCATCGGCCTGCTGGAGCGGCGCTATGCCGAGCCGGTGCGCATCGACGAGCTGGCCCAGGCCGCGCACATGAGCCCGTCCAGCCTGCACCAGCATTTCAAGCAGCTGACCTCGCTGTCGCCGCTGCAATACCAGAAGCAGCTGCGCCTGCACCAGGCGCGCCGGCTGATGCTGGCCCAAGGCCTGGATGCCGCGGCGGCCGCGCACCGCGTGGGTTACGAAAGCGCCTCGCAGTTCAGCCGCGACTACCGCGGCCTGTTCGGCCTGCCGCCGCGGGCCGAGCTGGAGCGGCTGCGCAGCAGCATGGGCACGCCGGCATAGGCCGTTCGGCGGGCGGCTGGGCGACACGACCGGGTCACCCGCGTCCGAGACGATGAAGAGCGAGGCGGCCATCGGCCGCCCCTTGTCGCCTTCTCCTCTCCATCACTCCGCCCGGGCCACCATGAAGTCACTCTGCCTTGCTTTCGCCTTGCCACTGCTGATGGCCACGATCCACGCCCAGGCGGCGGCACTGGACGTCAACCTGATCGCCAATGGTGACGCCGAGTCCGGCATCAGCGGCTGGCACGACTTCGACGGCGTGGCATCGCTGGCCACCGCCGGCTATGCGCCCCCGGTGTTCCTGTACCCGGATGCGCCGCATGGCAGCCTGATGTTCATTGGCAGCGCCAATGGCCTGGCCGCCGGCTGGCAGAGCGTGGATCTGAGCGACCAGGCCGCGGCCATCGACGCCGGCCAGATCGGCTTCAAGCTTGACGCCTACCTGGGTGGCGTGGGTGACCAGGAAGACAACCCGCTGCTCTACGTCTCCTTCCTGGACGCGGCGGGCGCCGAGCTCGGCCACACCGAGCTGGGGCCGATCTTCCTGGACCTGCGCGCCAATCTGACGGTGCTGGGCGGTTTCCACACCAGTGGCTGGCTGCCCGGCGGCACACGCTCCATCCAGTTCAGCCTGTCGATGGACGCGCCCGACGGCGACAGCACCGGCGCCTATGCCGACAACCTGAGCTTCACGCTCACCGCCGCCGTGCCCGAGCCGCAGACCTGGGCGCTGATGGCGCTGGGCCTGCTGGCCGTGGGCGCCGGCGCGCGCCGCCGTGCCCGCTGAGCCACACCGCACGCACGCCCAACCGCAGCACCCCACAGAGACTCCCGATGAGCCATCCCTCACGTCGCACCTTCCTGCAATCGGTGGCCGCCACCGGCTCGCTCGGCGCCTTTCCGGCGGTGATCCAGAAGGCACTGGCCGCGCCCGCCAAGGTCGTCACCGGCACCCTCAAGGACGTGCAGCATGTGGTGATCCTGACCCAGGAAAACCGCTCCTTCGACCACTACTTCGGCACGCTGGCCGGCGTGCGTGGCTTTGGCGATCCGTTCCCGATCCCGGTGGTGGACCGCCCCGGCCTGATCCAGGGCAAAAGCGTCTGGGTGCAGCCCACCGAGCCGACCAATGCCACCAGCAACCCGGCCGTGCCGGGCCGCAGCCAGCCCAAGACCATTGCGCCGTTCCAGCTCAATACCAGGCTCAACTTCAACCTGATGCGCGTGGACGGCACGCCGCATGGCTGGGGCGACCGCCACTGGGACCAGGGCCGCATGAACTGGTGGCCGCTGACCAAGCACAACCACTCGATGGGCTATTACGGCAAGGACGACATCCCGTTCCAGTTTGCACTGGCCAATGCCTTCACCGTCTGCGACGCCTACCACTGCTCGCTGGCCGGGTCGACCAACCCGAACCGCCTGTTCATATGGACCGGCACCAACGATCCACTGGGCCAGCGCGGCGGCCCGGCCGTCAGCAACCGCAACGACTGGTTCGACAACCTGCCCGACTACACCTGGACCACCTATCCCGAGCGGCTGCAGGCCGCCGGCATCTCGTGGCAGGTGTACGAGAACATGGACGACAACTTCACCGACAACCCGCTGGCCGGCTTCAAGCCCTTCCGCGATGCCTGGTTCAACCGGCCCGGCGCCTCGGCCGCGCTGAAGGCACGTGGCATCAGCACCCGCGACCTGGACCTGCTGCGCCAGGATGTGGTGGACGGCAAGCTACCCCAGGTGTCGTGGATCGTCGCCACCGAGGGCGGCTCCGAGCACCCCGGCCCGTCCAGCCCGGCGCAGGGGGCCGAATACACGGCCAAGGTGCTGGAAGCGCTGACCGCCAATCCCGAGGTCTGGGCCAGCACCGTGCTGCTGATCAACTTCGACGAGAACGACGGCTTCTTCGACCATGTGCCGCCGCCCGCCGCCCCGTCGGTGCTGAGCTGGAGCAGCAATCCCGCCGCGCGGGTGTTTGCCGGGGCTTCGACGGTGGACACCACGGGCGAGTACCACGAGGTCGAGAACCCCCACAGCCCGGCGCCCGACACCCTGCACTGGCCTTATGGCCTGGGCCCGCGCGTGCCGATGTACGTGGTCTCGCCGTTCAGCAAGGGTGGCTGGGTCAATTCGCAGGTGTTCGACCACACCTCGGTGCTGCGCTTCCTGGAGCAGCGCTTCGGCGTGATGGAACCCAACATCTCGGCCTGGCGCCGTGCGGTCTGCGGTGACCTGACCAGCGCCTTCAACTTCGCCAACCCGAACCACAGCACCGACTTCCTGGCCCTGCTGCCCGACACCCGTGCGCTGGCCGACAAGACCCGCGCGCTGGGCAACCCCACCAAGCCGCGCCCCACGCTGCCCACCACGTTGACCCTGCCGGTGCAGGCCAGTGGCGTGCGGCCTTCGTCGGCCCTGCCCTACGAGCTGGCGGCCACGGCCCGTGTGACAGCCGGCGCCGTCACCATCGGCTTCGAGAACACCGGCAGTGCGGCGGCCGTGTTCCACGTCTATGACCGGCTGCGCCTGGCGGACATCCCCAGCCGCTACACGGTGGAGCCGGGCAAACAGCTGCAGGGCAGCTGGGCACCCGACGGCCGGGGCGGCTACGACCTGTGGATCCTCGGACCCAACGGCTTCCACCGCCACATCACCGGCAATGCGGCAGGCCTGACCAGCCCAACCGCGGCCAATCCCGATGTGCAGGTGATCGCCGAGCGCAGCAGCGGCGACCTGCTGGTCAAGCTGGTCAACAGCGGCGGCACGCCCTGCGTGTTCGAGCTGGTGGCCAACCGCTATGCCAGCCGCGCCGTCGGCCAGTACACGGTGGTCGCGCGCAGCGAACAGGCGCTGCGACTGCCTCTGGCCGCCAGCGGCCGCTGGTATGACTTCAGCGTCAAGGTGTCCGGGATGGCTGGCTTCAGCCGCCGTTTCGCCGGCCGGGTGGAAACCGGCGCGCCGTCGATCAGCGATCCGGCCATGGGTGGCCAGGCCCGCGCCGACCAGTGGGTGGTCTGAAGCTCAACCCGGCCGCCGCAGCCGCGGCAGCTGCAGCTGGTGGCCGCGTATCCAGGCCGGCAACTCGGCCGGCGGCATGGCCTTGCCGATCAGCCAGCCCTGGGCCACGGCACAGCCGCAGTCCTGCAGCAGCCGCCAGTCGTCCAGCTCTTCCACGCCCTCGGCCACGGTCAGCAGGCTGAGCTGGCGCGCCATGTCCAGCGCCGAGCGCAGGATGACCTGCAGGTTGCGCTTCTTGTGCGCGCCGTGCACGAAGCTGCGGTCCACCTTGAGCTCGGTGAACGGGATGCGCGCCAGCTGCTGCATCGACGAGAAGCCGGTGCCGTAGTCGTCGATGGACAGGCCGAAGCCCTTCAGCCGCAGCCGCGCCAGCGCCGCCAGCGCGGTGCCGAACTGCGAGGTCACCGAGCCCTCGGTGATCTCCAGCGTCAGCTGCGCCGGGTCGACCTGGTGGCATTCGGCCAGCTCGACGATGTCGCGCGCCAGGCCCGGCACCAGCAGCAGCTGCGGCGACAGGTTGACCGCCGCCGACAGGCGCAGGCCGCGGGCGTTCCAGGCTTCCAGATGCGTCAGCGTCTGGTCCAGCATGGCCATGGTCAGGCGCTGGATCAGGCCCTGGCTCTCGGCCAGCGGGATGAAGCGGTCGGGCGTGATGCGGCCCAGCAGCGGATCGTCCCAGCGCGCCAGCGATTCCACGCCACGCAGCAGGCCGGTCTGCACATCGACCTTGGGCTGGAAATGCGGCTGGATCAGGCCCTGGTCCAGCGCGCGCAGCAGGTCGGCGGGGTCGATGCGGGCCTCGGCGCGCCGCGCCGCCGGGCCGCTGCCGGCCGGCCGCCACTGGGCCAGGGCCTGGGCCACGGCCTCCTGCTGCAGCGGCTTGCGCATGGCCATCACCACCTTCTGGCCCAGGGCCCTGGCCATGGCCTCGACGGTGTGGATCAGCGTGTCCTCGCGGCTGGAGACCACGATCAGCGGCAGCTCGGGATGGGCCTGGCTCAGGCGCTCGATCAGTTCCACGCCGTCGATGCCCGGCATTTCCAGGTCGGTGACCAGCAGGGCCGGCGGCAGCACCAGCATCTTCAGCAGGTCCAGCGCCTCCTGGCCGTCGCCGGCCTCGTAGATCAGGCCCACGCCCAGGCGGCGCATCACGCCCACGTTGTGCGCACGCTGCACCGCGCTGTCGTCGACCACCAGCACGCTGTCGGGCACCCAGGCCCCTGCCGAGGCCTGTTGGGCTTCGGCCTGGGCGGCAGCGCGGGCGGCAGATCGTTGATCGGGCATGTTCGGGGCATCGGGCCGGCAGGCGTCGGCCATGCCAGCCCAACCTGTATCGGCCCATGAGCGTGCAGCTTGAGGCCGCTCAATGCCCGCCCACGGCGTCGATGCCGTGGAACTGTGCAGTCTCCACCCCGTTGTTCCCGGCTCAAGCCGCGGCGGGCGCTGCCGATACTGAGGGGGATATCCGCATGTGGGCAGTCGGCGGATGCCACCGAATCAAGGACCCGACCTGCCCAGCACCGCGACGCGGCCCGGCAGGTCATCAACCACCGGACCACAAGATGCATGCACGCACCGCGTCGGGATCGCAGTTCCTGACCCCCGCCCTGGGCTTGGCCGCGGCCACCGCCAGCCTCACGCTGTCGGGCGGCAGCTGGGCCGGCTGGGCCTGCGCCGCGGTGCTGGCCGCCTGGGGCGGCGTCGCCACCCGCCAGGCCTGGCGCCAGCAGGCGCAGCAGCGCGAGCAATGGCAGGCCTACCTGGGCAGCCGCCAGCAGTTTGCCAACGACCTGGCCCCGGTCTGGCGGCGCCAGATCGACAACTCGCGCCAGCAGATGGAAGACGCCATCGGCGAGCTGTCGCAGCGCTTTGCCACCATCGTGCAGCGCCTGGACCAGACCCTGTCGGGCGCCGGCGGACAGGGCCAGGGTGGCGACGATGGCCACCAGCTGGCCGCCAGCTTTGCCCGCTGCGAGCAGGAGCTGTCCACGGTGGCCGAGGCGCTGCAGCGCGTGATGCACAGCCGCGAGGAGATGCTGCGCCAGGTGGGCGCGCTGGAAGGCTTTGTCGCCGAGCTGCAGCAGATGGCCGGCGCGGTGCAGAGCATTGCCGCGCAGACCAATCTGCTGGCCATCAATGCCGCCATCGAGGCCGCCCATGCCGGCCCCGAGGGCCGCGGCTTCGGCGTGCTGGCCCAGGAGGTGCGCGCGCTGTCGGGCCGCTCGGGCAGCACCGGCACCAGCATCGCCGACAAGGTGGCGCTGATCAGCCAGGCGATTGCCGATGCCCGTGCCTCGGCCCAGGCCTCGACCGCCCGCGACGAGGCCGAGACCCAGGCCGCCCAGCAGCGCATCAGCGCCGTGCTGGGCGAGCTGCGCGGCAGCACCGATGCGGTGGTGCAGGCCGCCGAGGTGCTGAAGGCCGAGAGCCAGGGCATCAAGGGCGAGATCAACGACAGCCTGGTGCACCTGCAGTTCCAGGACCGCATCGGCCAGGTGATGAGCCATGTCAGCCAGAACATCGCCCGCCTGCCCGAGGTGATGGCCGCGCCCGAGCGCGACGGCGCGGCGCCCGCGCCGCTGAGCGCCCAGGGCCTGCTGGCCGAGCTGGAAAGCACCTATGCCATGGCCGAGGAGCGCGACCTGCACCGCAGCAGCCCGTCGGCCAAGTCCGCCACCGCGGCCCCGGCCGCCACCGAGATCACGTTCTTCTGAGGGAGCCGCCACATGGCCAAGACCATCCTGATCGTCGACGACTCCGCCTCGGTGCGGCAGGTGGTCGGCATTGCGCTGAAGGGCGCCGGCTACCAGGTGCTGGAGGCCGGCGACGGCGCCCAGGCTCTGCACAAGCTGCAAGGCCTGGGCGGGCAGAAGATCAACCTGGTCATCAGCGACGTGAACATGCCCAACATGGACGGCATCAGCTTCGTCAAGGCCATGAAGGCGCTGCCGGCCTACCGCTTCACGCCGGTGATCATGCTCACCACCGAGAGCCAGGAGAACAAGAAGCGCGAAGGCCAGGCCGCCGGTGCCAAGGCCTGGGTGGTCAAGCCCTTCAACCCGCCGCAGCTGCTGTCGGCGGTGGAAAAGCTGGTGCTGCCATGAGCGCCGACGCCCCGCTGGCCCCGGCCGCCGACGGCCCGCTGGCCATCAGCGGCGAGCTGAGCATCTACCGCGCCGCCGAGCTGCGCCAGTGGCTGCTGGACCTGCTGCAGGCCACGCCGGCGGGCGCCACGCTGCGCATCGGCCTGGCCGAGGTCAGCGAGATCGACTCGGCCGGTGCCCAGCTGCTGCTGGCGGCCAAGGCCCTGGCCGCCCAGCGTGGCTGTCAGCTGCAGTTCACCGACCACAGCCCGGCGGTGCTGGACCTGATCGCGCTGTTCGATCTGGCCGCCCAGCTCGACGACCCCCTGCTCGTGGCCACCGCCTGAAGCCCGGCCCCGCCACCCGACCCGCGAAAGAACCCGCCATGTCAGACGCCATGGACCAGGCGATCCACACCTTCATCGTCGAGGCGCGCGAGCTGCTCGACGACATGGAGGCCGCGCTGCTGGACCTGGACCCGGCCCAGCCCGAGGCCGAGGCCATCAACGCCATCTTCCGCGCCGCCCACACCATCAAGGGCTCGGCCGGCCTGTTCGGCCTGGACCGCATCGTGCACTTCACCCATGTGGTCGAGAGCCTGCTGGACCGGGTGCGCGAGCAGACGCTGGCGCTGAACCCCGACCTGGTGGCCCTGCTGCTGGGCTGCGCCGACCACAGCAAGCGCCAGGTGGATGCGGTCGAGGCCGGCGAGCTGGACAGCGACGACGGCCTGGAGCAGGAAGGCCGGCCGCTGCTGGAAGGCCTGCAGGCGGCGATGGCCGGGGGCGCCTCACCCGCCACCGTGCCGGCCATGGCCCTGACCTCCCAGACCAGCGCCCAAGGCGGCCTGCAGGACGGCGCGCCGGTGCCGCCCGGCCCGGCCACCGGCGAGGGCGCGGCCCATGCCCAGCACTGGCATCTGTCGCTGCGCTTCGGCCCCGACGTGCTGCGCAACGGCATGGACCCGGCGGCCTTTCTGCGCTACCTGGGCAAGCTGGGCCGCATCGCCGCCATCGTCACCGTCGCCGACGCGCTGCCGCCGCTGGCCGAGCTGGATGCCGAGCAGTGCTACCTGGGCTTCGAGATCGCCTTCGAGAGCGCGGCCAGCAAGGCCGAGATCGCCTCGGTGTTCGAGTTCGTGCAGGACGAGTGCCGCATCGCCATCGTGCCGCCGCACAGCCGCATCGCCGACTACCTGCAGCTGATCGCCGAGCTGCCCGAGGGCCCGTCGCGGGTGGGCGAGATCCTCAGCCGCTGCGGCACGCTGACCGAGGCCGAGCTGGCGCGTGCGCTGCAGGTGCAGCAGCGCAGCGGCGAGGCCGCACCGCCGCTGGGCGAGATCCTGGTGGCCCAGGGCGCGGTGCCGCCGGTGGTGGTGGACGCGGCCCTGCGCAAGCAGAGCCAGGTGCGCGAGGCGCGGCACCAGGAATCGGCCTCGGTGCGCGTGGATGCGGCCAAGCTGGACCAGCTGATCAACCAGATCGGCGAGCTGATCATCGCCTCGGCCAGCGCCAGCCTGGCCTCGCGCCGCAGCCGCGATGCGGACCTGATCGAATACAGCAGCGCCGTCAGCCAGCTGGTCGAGAGCGTGCGCGACAGCGCGCTGCAGCTGCGCATGGTGAAGATCGGCGCCACCTTCAGCCGCTTCCAGCGCGTGGTGCACGACGTGGCCCGCGAGCTGGGCAAGGACATCGCGCTGCAGCTGTCGGGCGAGGACACCGAGCTGGACAAGACCGTGGTCGAGAAGATCGGCGACCCGCTGACCCACCTGGTGCGCAATGCCATGGACCATGGCATCGAGCCGGTCGAGCAGCGCCTGGCCCAGGGCAAGCCGGCCCAGGGCACGGTGAGCCTGAACGCCTACCACGACTCGGGCAGCATCGTGATCGAGGTCGGCGACGACGGCGGCGGCCTGAAGCGCGAGCGCATCCTGGCCAAGGCCGTCGAGCGCGGCCTGGTCGAGCCCGGCCGCGTGCTCAGCGACGGCGAGGTCTATGCGCTGATCTTCGAGCCCGGCTTCTCCACCGCCGAGGCGGTGACCAACCTGTCCGGCCGCGGCGTCGGCATGGACGTGGTCAAGAGCAACATCACGGCGCTGCGCGGCAGCGTCGACGTGCACAGCATCGAGGGCCAGGGCACCACCGTCACCGTGCGGTTGCCGCTCACCCTGGCCATCATCAACGGCTTCCAGGTCTCGGCCGGCGGCTCCACCTTCGTGATCCCGCTGGACATGGTGGAGGAGTGCGTGGCCTACAGCTGCGAGGCCGGCCAGCACTACACCAACCTGCGCGGCGAGGTGCTGCCCTTTGTGCGCCTGCGCGAGGTGTTCGACCTGGGCCAGGCCGGCGAGGTGCCGCCGCGGCAGAACATCGTCGTCGTGCGCCATGGCCGGCGCAAGGCCGGTGTGGTGGTCGATGCACTGCACGGCGAACTGCAGACGGTGATCAAGCCGCTGGGCAAGATGTTCCAGCGCGTGCGCGCGGTCAGCGGCTCCACCATCCTGGGCAGCGGCGAAGTGGCGCTGATCCTGGACGTGCCGGCGCTGTTGCAGGAGGCTGCCAGCGCAGTGGCCCCCGACACGCTGGCCCAGACCCAGGGCGCCTGAATCCACGGCCCGGCCACCACCGGACACCACAGCCAACCAAGGGAGTTGCGTCATGTTCTCACGTTTCAAGATCGGCACGCGGCTGATCGCCGGCTTCATCCTCACCGCGCTGATCGCCGCCGTCGTCGGCGGTGTGGCGCTGCGCAGTTCGGCGCAGATGAACGAGCTGGCCGAGGCCATGTACTCGCGCGAGCTGATGGGCCTGGCCCACATCAAGGACGCCAACGTGGCGCTGATCTCGATCGGCCGCGCACGCTCCAACTTCCTGCTCGCCCACAGCGAAGAAGAGCGCGCCCAGCACCTGGCTTCGCTGAAGAAGCAGTCGGCCGTCGCCAAGGAGCGCATCGAGCAAGCCAAGCCGCTGTTCGTGTCCGACCGCGCCAAGCAGCTGTTTGCCCAGGTCGACCAGGTCTGGGGCGCCTACCAGCAGGACATGGCCGAGACCATGGCCCTGGCGGCGAAGAAGTCGCTGCACAAGCAGGACGTGGAACTGGACCAGGCCATGGGCAAGGTGCGCCAGTCGGCCGATGTGCTGGTGAAGGCCTTCGACGAACTCAACGAGCAGAAGGAAAAGCGTGCCCAGGCCGCCAACGAGGAGGTCGAGGCCCTGTACCAGCAAAGCCGCAACCTGATGATCGGCCTGGCCCTGGGCGGCGTGCTGCTGGGCGTGGTGCTGGGCGTGCTGATCAGCCGCAGCGTGACGCGGCCGCTGACCCGTGCCGTCGAGGTGGCCGATGCGCTGGCCCAGGGCGATCTGCGCGTGCAGGTCGAGGTCCAGGGCAAGGACGAGACGGCGCAGCTGCTGAGCGCGATGCAGAACATGGTGCAGCGCCTGTCCCAGGTGGTCAGCGAGGTCAACAACGGCGCCGAGGCTCTGGCCAGCGCCTCCGACGAGGTCAGCGCCACCGCCCAGTCGCTGAGCCAGGCCTCGGCCGAGCAGGCCGCCGGCGTGGAAGAGACCAGCGCCTCGATCGAGGAAATGACCGCCTCGATCTCGCAGAACACCGAAAACGCCCGCGTCACCGACGGCATGGCGGCCAAGGCCGCGGCCCAGGCCACCGAGGGTGGCGAGGCCGTCAAGGCCACGGTCTCGGCGATGAAGCAGATCGCGCAGAAGATCGGCATCATCGACGACATCGCCTACCAGACCAATCTGCTGGCGCTCAATGCCGCCATCGAGGCCGCCCGTGCCGGCGAGCATGGCAAGGGCTTTGCGGTGGTGGCCGCCGAGGTGCGCAAGCTCGCCGAGCGCAGCCAGGTCGCGGCCCAGGAGATCAGCACCGTGGCCAGCTCCAGCGTCGAGCTGGCCGAGAAGGCCGGCGAGCTGCTGGGCGAGATGGTGCCCAGCATCAAGCGCACCTCCGACCTGGTGCAGGAGATCACCGCCGCGTCCGAAGAGCAGACCTCGGGCGTCAAGCAGATCAATGCCGCGGTCGGCCAGCTCAGCCAGACCACGCAGCAGACCGCCTCCAGCTCCGAAGAGCTGGCCGCCACCAGCGAAGAGATGAGCAGCCAGGCCGAGCAGCTGCAGCGCAGCATGGCCTTCTTCCGCCTGGGCTCCGACACCGCCGGCCCGGGCGCCGGCCAGGCCGCGGCGCCGGCCCGCCGCGCCATCCAGTCGGCCAGCAACTCGGCCCGCAGCTCGGCGCGCCGCGCCAAGCCGGCCCCGCGCCAGCGCAGCACGGCCGGCGATGCCGAAGTCGACGAAGCCAGCTTCACCTCGTTCTGAACCCCGCCTTGACGTCCCCAGAGAAGAGCCCGCAATGAGCAATGCCCTGCAGATTCGCCAAGCCTCGCGCAGCCCGGCCACGCCGCCGGCCGCCACCACCGAGCCGGTGCAGTACCTGACCTTCATGCTCGCCGGCGAGATGTTCGCCATCGGCATCCTCAGCATCAAGGAGATCATCGAGTACCCGGCGCTGACCGAGGTGCCGATGATGCCGGCCTGCGTGCGTGGCGTGATCAACCTGCGCGGCGCGGTGGTGCCGGTGATGGACCTGCTGGCGCGCTTCGGCCGGCCCAGCAGCCCGGTGGGCAAGCGCACCTGCGTGGTCATCGTCGAGCTGGAGCAGGACGGCGAGCGCCAGGTCGTGGGCCTGGTGGTCGATGCGGTCAACGAGGTCATCGACATCCCGACCGGCGACATCGAGCCGCCGCCCAGCTTCGGCACGCGCATCCGCGCCGACTTCATCCTCGGCATGGGCAAGGTCAAGGAGCGCTTCGTGATCCTGCTCGACACCCGCCATGCCCTGGCCCTGGACGAGCTGGTCGAGACCGAGCCCGCCGCCGAGGCCGCGCCGACCCTGATCGCTCCGGCCGCACCCGCCCTGGCCCACTGAGCTCCAGTCCCCAGCCGCCCCGCCCCTCACCCCTTCCCTGCGCAGACCCCCACCATGAACTGGTTCCTCCGCCTCAAGCTGGCGCACAAGCTGCTGCTGACCTTTCTCACCTGCTCGGCGATCACCGCCGCGGTGGGGCTGTACGGCCTGCTCCAGGCCCGCGACATCGGCCAGCGCGTGCACACCACCTACAACGACTCGGTGCTGCCGGCGCAGATGATCTCCGAGGCCATCACCCGCGTCGGTGCCCATTCGCGGGCCTATGTGCGCGTCACCGGCATGGACGACAAGGCCGAGATCGAGGACACCGTCAAGCGCAGCGGCACCCATCTGGACAAGCTGAACAAGTCGCTGGACAAGTACCGCAAGACCAATATGTCCGACAAGGAAAGGTCGCTGCTGGCCGAGATCGACAAGCAGATGCCCGAGTACCTGCGCCTGCATGAGCAGGTGGTGGCGCTGGCCCTGGCCGGCAAGGCCGGCGATGCCTCGGCGCTGAGCAACAACCAGACGCGCAAGGCGGTCAACAACATCGAGAACCTGCTCAACGACATCGTCGCCGACCTGGCCAGCCAGGCCGAGGCCAACAATGCCGCCGCCACCGCCTCGATAGAGCGTGCCGTCACCGTGATGCTGGTGGTCATTGGCGGCTCGGTGCTGGTGGCCGCCGGCCTGGGCCTGGGTGTGACACGCATCGTCGGCCGTCAGCTGGGCGGTGATCCGCACGACGCCTCGGCCCTGCTGCAGCGTGTGGCCGATGGCGACCTGAGCAGCGACATCCAGCTGCGCGCCAACGACCAGAGCAGCCTGATGCATGCGGTGAAGACCATGTCGCAGCGCCTGCAGCAGGTCATCGACGGCCAGCGCGAGGTGGTGGATGCGGCCAATGCCGGCCGCTTCGACGCCCGCGTGCCCACCCAGGGCCTGCGCGGCTTCCAGCTGGAGATGGCCGAGGGCGTCAACAGCCTGGTCGAGACCACCGGCCGCAGCGTCTCCGAGGTGGTGCAGGTGATGGGTGCGATGGCCTCGGGCGATCTGAGCCAGAGCATCCGTGGCCAGTACCAGGGCGCGTTCGGCGAGATGAAGGACTATGTCAACAACACCGTGCAGCGCCTGTCGCAAGTGGTGGGCGACGTGAGCAGCAGCGCCGAGTCGCTGGTCAGCGCGTCGGAAGAGATCAGCGCCACCGCCCAGGCCCTGAGCCAGGCCGCCAGCGAGCAGGCCGCCGGCGTCGAAGAGACCAGCGCCTCGATCGAGCAGATGACGGCGTCGATCTCGCAGAACACCGAAAACGCGCGTGTCACCGACGGCATGGCCGCCAAGGCCGCGTCCCAGGCCGCCGAAGGTGGCGAGGCCGTCAAGGCCACGGTCTCGGCGATGAAGCAGATCGCGCAGAAGATCGGCATCATCGACGACATCGCCTACCAGACCAATCTGCTGGCGCTGAATGCCGCCATCGAGGCCGCCCGTGCCGGCGAGCATGGCAAGGGCTTTGCGGTGGTGGCCGCCGAGGTGCGCAAGCTGGCCGAGCGCAGCCAGGTGGCGGCTCAGGAGATCAGCACCGTGGCCAGCTCCAGCGTCGAGCTGGCCGAGCGCGCCGGCAGCCTGCTGGGCGAGATGGTGCCCAGCATCCGCAAGACCTCGGACCTGGTGCAGGAGATCACCGCCGCTTCTGAAGAGCAGAGCTCGGGCGTGAACCAGATCAACGGCGCCGTCGGCCAGCTCAGCCAGACCACGCAGCAGACCGCCTCCAGCTCGGAAGAGCTGGCCGCCACCAGCGAGGAGATGAGCAGCCAGGCCGAGCAGCTGCGCCAGGTGATCTCGTTCTTCCACCATGCCGAGGGCAGTGGCCAGTCCGGCGGCGCCCCGCGTGGCGCGGCGCCGTCGCCGGCGCGTGTGGCGCGCTCGGCCATCGCCGCCGCGCGCAGCGGCCAGGCCCCGGCACGCCGCCGCGGCAACGCGCCGGCCGCCGCCGGTGCCGCCGACAGCCTGGTCGCCGAGGGTGGCCCCGACGAGGCGCAGTTCGGCCGCTTCTGACCCTGTGTTTGCCCGGTCTTCCCGATGACGATCGCCATCACCGATCAGGAGTTCGCGCAGTTCCAGCGCTTCATCTTCGAGCGCGCCGGCATCACCATCGCCGACTCCAAGCGCGCCCTGGTGACCGGGCGCCTGTCCAAGCGCCTGGTGCAGCGTGGCCTGAACAGCTTTGGTGACTACCACCGCCTGCTGCTGTCCGGCCACGAGGCCCAGGAGGTGCAGACCGCGGTGGACCTGCTGACCACCAACGAGACCTACTTCTTCCGCGAGGCCAAGCACTTCGACCTGCTGCGCGACGTGGCCCGCGACGCAGCCCGCGACGGCGGCGCGCCGCTGCGCGTGTGGAGCGCCGCCAGCTCCTCCGGCGAAGAGGCCTACAGCGCCGCCATGGTGCTGGCCGAGGTGCTGGGCGAGGCGCCGTGGGAGGTGGTGGGCACCGACATCAGCTCGCGCATCGTGGCCCGTGCCCGGCAAGGCCATTACCCGATGGAGCGGGCGCGCCACATCCCGCCCCATCTGCTCAGGCGCTATTGTCTGCGCGGCCTGGGCGAGCAGGACGGCACCCTGCTGGTCGAGCGCAACCTGCGCCAGCGCGTGCGCTTCGTGCATGCCAACCTGATTGCACCGCTGCCGGCGCTGGGCCAGTTCGACGTGGTGTTCCTGCGCAACGTGCTGATCTACTTCAACCGCGACACCAAGCGCGAGGTGGTGCGCCGGGTGATCGGCCTGCTCAAGCCCGGCGGCCTGTTCTTCATCGGCCATTCCGAGAGCCTGAACGACATCAGCGCGCCGCTGGACGCGGTCTGCCCCTCGGTCTACCGGCGCCGCGACGAGCGCGCCGCGCGCCTGGGCCGACGCCAGTCCGACGAGCTGCTGCAGGAGCTGCCGTGAGCATCAAGGTGATGGTGGTCGACGATTCGGCCGTGGTGCGCCAGGTGCTGACCGGCCTGCTGGGCGCGGCCCAGGGCATCGCGGTGCAGGCCGCGGTGGCCGATCCGCTGCTGGCCATCGAGCGGCTCAAGCAGGCCTGGCCCGATGTGATCGTGCTCGACGTGGAGATGCCGCGCATGGACGGCATCACCTTCCTGAAGAAGATCATGGCCGAGCGGCCGACGCCGGTGGTGATCTGCTCCACGCTCACCGAGCGCGGCGCCAAGACCACCATGGAAGCCATGGCCGCCGGTGCGGTGGCCATCGTCACCAAGCCCAAGCTGGGGCTCAAGCAGTTCCTGCAGGAGGGCAGCGACGACCTGATCGCCACCGTGCGCGCCGCGGCCAAGGCCAATGTGCGGCGGCTGGCGGCACGCTCGGCGCAGGCGCCGTTGAATGCGCCGCTGAGCGCCCCGCCCAAGCTGAATGCCGATGCCATCCTGGCGCCGGCCTCGGGCCGGGCCATGGTGCAGACCACCGAGCGGGTGATCGCGCTGGGCACCTCCACCGGCGGCACGCAGGCGCTGGAGCAGGTGCTGACCAGCCTGCCGCGGGTCTGCCCGGGCATCGTCATCGTGCAGCACATGCCCGAGAAGTTCACCGCCGCCTTTGCCGCGCGGCTGGACAGCCTGTGCCAGATCCAGGTCAAGGAGGCCGAGCCCAACGACCGCGTGATGCCCGGCCGCGCGCTGATCGCGCCGGGTGGCCGCCACATGCTGCTGCGCCGCAGCGGCGCCCAATACCATGTGGACGTGGTCGACGGCCCGGTGGTCAACCGCCACCGGCCGTCGGTGGACGTGCTGTTCCGCTCGGTGGCCAAGGCCAGCGGCGCCAATGCCCTGGGCATCATCATGACCGGCATGGGCGACGACGGCGCCGCCGGCCTGCTGGAGATGCGCCAGGCCGGCGCCCGCACGCTGGCCCAGGACGAGGCCAGCTGCGTGGTCTACGGCATGCCCAAGGAGGCGGTCAAGCGCGGCGGCGTGGAGCGCAGCGTGCCGCTGGACAACGTGGCACGCGAGATCCTGTCCCAGCTCAGCTGAGCGGCGGGCCGGCCCGGCCGCGTGCCGCCAGCACGGCCGCGGCCAGCTCGGCAAAGCCCTCGCCGCGCAGGCCTTGCGTCACCCAGCCCGGCAGCCAGCGCAGCTGCGGCACGAAGCGCGCGATGTTGGCCACGCCCACGCTCAGCGGCATGCGCTCGAACATCAGCTGGTCGTTGGTGGAGTCGCCGACATAGACCCACTCGGCCGGATCGAAGTCCAGCCCCTGGGTCTGCCGCACGGCCCAGGCCGCGGCCGTCCACTTGCTGTGCCCGCCGATCCAGCCGTTGATGTGGATGGAGCTGACGGTGGCCGTCAGCCCATGGGCGCGCATCAGCGCCTGCACCTGCTGGATGCGGGGCTCGTCCAGGTGGGCATGCTCGCCGTGGTCGATGGCGATGTCGGTCAGGCGGCCGGCACTGTCGGTGGCCAGCCTGGCGCCGGGCACGCCGGCCAGCACCGCCGCCGCGCAGGCCTGCAGGCGGCGGGCGTTGGCCGCGCGCTTGGGCGCGTCATCGACGAAGTCGCGCCGCAGGCCATCGGCCGCCGCGGGATCGCGGCGCAGCATCACCGCGCCGTTCTCGGCCACGATGGCCGCCACCGGCCAGTCCCGGGCCATGGGCTCGCTCCAGCCGGCGGGCCGGCCGGTGATGGCGATCACCGGAATGCCGTTCGCCTGCAGCGCCGCCAGCGCGGCCAGCGCCGCCGGGGCGATGGCGCCATCGGCGGTCAGCGTGTCGTCGATGTCGGTCAATACGCCGCGCAGCGCGGCCAGGCGCTGTGGCGGCAGCCGGGCCAGCGGCTGCAGGCGGGGGCCGGGTTCGTTGGGGCTCATCGGCTGGACAGTCTCGCACGCAGGTCGGGGCTTGATGCCGGACAAGACCGGGCCACCGCCCCGGCGCCAACATCCGGACTGTCATCACGCTGTCACAAGGTCCACCATGGCCAAAGACCCTGCCTCCGCCGCTGTGCCGGCGACCCCTGCCCGGCCGGCGGCCAGGCGCCGCGCATCGGCGCCCCGCGCCGTGGCCGCCGGCGACATTGCGGCCTCGCTGGCGCCGGCAGCGCTGGAGGCCGAGCGGGTGCAGCGTGCGCAGACCCGCTCGCGCACCGTGCGCGCCCTGGCCCTGCTGGACGGCGCCGCGCCCGACGAGTTGCAGGCCCTGCGCCGCCATCTGGCCGAGCGTGTGGCGGCCCAGGCGCCGCCGCTGCGCGATGCCGACACCCTGCTGGCACCGGGCTGGCGCGAGGGCGGCTATCCGTACAAGAACCTGCTGTCGCGCCGGACCTACGAGCGCCAGAAGTACCGGCTGCAGGTCGAGCTGCTGAAGCTGCAGGCCTGGGTCAAGGACACCGGCGCGCGGGTGGTGATCCTGTTCGAGGGCCGCGACGCCGCCGGCAAGGGCGGCACCATCAAGCGCTTCATGGAGCACCTCAATCCACGCGGCGCGCGCGTGGTGGCGCTGGAAAAGCCCAGCGAGGTCGAGCGCGGCCAGTGGTACTTCCAGCGCTACATCCAGCACCTGCCCACGGCCGGCGAGATCGTGCTGTTCGACCGCAGCTGGTACAACCGCGCCGGCGTCGAGCGGGTGATGGGCTTTTGCAGCGAGCGCGAGTACGACGAGTTCCTGCGCCAGGCGCCCGAGTTCGAGCGCCAGCTGGTGCGCTCGGGCATCCACCTGTTCAAGTTCTGGTTCTCGGTCTCGCGCGCCGAGCAGCGCCACCGCTTCGAGGAGCGCAAGCTGCACCCGCTCAAGCAGTGGAAGCTCAGCCCCATCGACCTGGCCAGCCTGGACAAGTGGGACGACTACACCCGCGCCAAGGAGGCCATGTTCCTGCACTGCGACACCAGCGACGCGCCCTGGACGGTGATCAAGAGCGATTGCAAGAAGCGCGCGCGGCTCAATGCCATGCGCTATGTGCTGCAGCGCCTGGCCTACCGCTCGCGCGAGCTGGCGACCATCGGCCCGGTCGATCCGCTGATCGTCGGCCGGCCGGCCCTGGTGTCCAGCCTCAACGACGACCAGCTGGCCGGCGGCGGGCCGTCCTGAACTTGCGGCACCGGCGCTAGCATCGGCGGCATGACTCCCCGCCGCCGCCATCTGCTGCAGTCCGGCCTGGCCTGGCTGCCGCTGCCGGTCTTCAGCCAGGGCCAGACCCGCGCCAGCGCGCCGTTCCGCCGCCTGGCGGTAGCCGATCCGCCGTTCGAGGAAGAGTACGAGGTCATCATCGCGATGGCCCCGCCGCTGGCCCGCGGCACCATCGCCAAGGTGCTGACCCGTGCCGTCAGCGAGGCCGACGAGCAGCTGAAGACCGACAAGCTGACCGCCGCGCTGGACCCGGCCCAGACCCGGCTGCTGGAGCACTTCGTGCAGGCCCTGGCCGGCGAGCTGGCCGATGCCGAGGCCAGGCTGATGCTGGTGGCCATGGACGCCGAGCCCAGCGAAGACCAGCTGCTGCTGCAGATGCGCCGCAAGGCGCCGCAGGCCGATGCGCTGATGCTGGTCAACCTGATGGGCCGCTTCGTCGCCCTGCATGGACTGGCGGCCTATGCGCCGTCGCTGCTGATCGGCGTCAAGGCCCTGCCGGCGCGTGGCGGCACGCCGCTGCTGGACCACATCTTCACCGCCGGCTTCCGCGGCCTGGACCCGCGCGCCACGCACCTGGAGGTGGTGGACATGCCCGAGCGCTTCGACAACATGGCCGCGCTGCTGGGCGACATCCCGCGCGCCCGCGCCGCGCTGCAGGCCGGCGCCGAGGCCATCGCCGCCGAGGTGGCGCGGCGCCTGCTGGCCGGCGGCTGAAGCCCGAAAAGCCCGAGCAAACCAGGGCAGTTCACACGCTGGTCGATGCGGCGGCGGTGGGCGATGCGCCTACAATGCCGGCTCTGGTTTCGAGGAGCGTTGCAAGGCCGGCTGCCATGGGTTTCATGGACAGTGCGTGGCCCCAGGCTCGAAACCGCTGCCGAACCGCTGTGGCCGCCCCGGCCTCCAGCACCGGTTTTGCAACCGCGCTCACCCAGCAGTCGTCCTGCCGAGGGTGAGTGGCATCAGGCCCCCCGCCCCCGGCGTGTACCCACAAGCCCCTGGAGCGCCGTGCCATGAATGCCCCGCTGAAGACCCTGCCCACCGACCAATACGCCATTGCCGACCTGTCGCTCGCCGACTGGGGCCGCAAGGAACTGAACATCGCCGAGAGCGAGATGCCGGCGCTGATGGCCATCCGCCGCGAGTACGCGGCCAGCCAGCCGCTGAAGGGCGCGCGCGTCACCGGCAGCCTGCACATGACCATCCAGACCGCGGTGCTGGTCGAGACCCTGCAGGCCCTGGGCGCCGAGGTGCGCTGGGCCTCGTGCAACATCTTCAGCACGCAGGACCATGCCGCCGCCGCCCTGGTGGCCGCCGGCACGCCGGTGTTCGCCTACAAGGGCGAGACGCTGAAGGACTACTGGGACTACACCCACCGCATCTTCGAATTCGGCGCCGCCGGCACGCCGGGCGAAGGCCCGAACATGATCCTGGACGACGGCGGCGATGCCACGCTGCTGATGCACCTGGGCAAGAAGGCCGAGAAGGACCAGAGCCTGATCGCCAACCCGGGCAGCGAAGAAGAGCGCGAGCTGTTCGCCTCGATCAAGGCCAAGCTGGCCACCGATCCCAGCTGGTACAGCCGCAAGAGCGCGCAGATCCTGGGCGTGACCGAAGAGACCACCACCGGCGTGCACCGCCTGAACGAGATGGCGGCCAAGGGCACGCTGCTGTTCCGCGCCATCAACGTCAACGACTCGGTCACCAAGAGCAAGTTCGACAACCTGTACGGCTGCCGTGAATCGCTGGTCGACGGCATCAAGCGCGCCACCGACGTGATGATCGCCGGCAAGATCGCCGTGGTGGCCGGTTATGGCGACGTGGGCAAGGGCTCGGCCCAGGCCCTGCGCGCGCTGAGCGCCCAGGTGTGGGTGACCGAGATCGACCCGATCAATGCGCTGCAGGCGGCGATGGAAGGCTACCGCGTCGTGACCATGGACTGGGCCGCCAGCCAGGCCGACATCTTCGTCACCACCACCGGCAACCGCGACGTCATCACCTATGAGCACATGGCGGCGATGAAGCAGAACGCCATCGTCTGCAACATCGGCCACTTCGACAACGAGATCCAGGTCGCCAAGCTGGAAGAGAAGTGCCAGTGGGAGGAGATCAAGCCGCAGGTCGACCACGTGATCTTCCCGGACGGCAAGCGCATCATCCTGCTGGCCAAGGGCCGGCTGGTGAACCTGGGCTGCGGCACCGGCCACCCCAGCTATGTGATGTCGTCCAGCTTCGCCAACCAGACGCTGGCGCAAATCGAGTTGTACGCCCACAAGGACGCGTACGACATCGGCAAGGTCTATGTGCTGCCCAAGCACCTGGACGAGAAGGTCGCCCGCCTGCAACTGGTGACGCTGAACGCCCAGCTGACCACGCTGACCGAGGAGCAGGCCGCCTACATCGGCGTGCCGGTGTCCGGCCCGTTCAAGCCCGACAGCTACCGCTACTGAGATGGCCCTGCCCGTCAGCATCGAGTTCTTCCCGCCCAACACCCCGGTGGGGGCGGAGAAGCTGAAGACGGTGGTGCAGGAGCTGTCGGCGCTGCGGCCCGAGTTCTTCTCGGTGACCTATGGCGCCGGCGGCGCCACGCGCGACAAGACCCTGGCCACGGTGCGGGACATCGCGGCCCTGGGCCATGAGGCCGCGCCGCACCTGAGCTGCGTGGGCTCCACGCGCGAGGGGCTGTCCGAGATCCTGGCCGGCTACCGGGCCCAGGGCATCCACCGCATCGTGGCGCTGCGCGGCGACCTGCCCAGCGGCACGGCGGTGGCCGGCGAGTTCCGCTATGCCTCGGAGCTGGTGTCCTTCATCCGCGAGACGCAAGGGCCGGACTGGCACATCGAGGTCGCGGCCTATCCGGAGTACCACCCGGAGCAGCGTTATGCCAGGAAGGACCTGCAGCACTTTGCCGACAAGGTGAAGGCCGGCGCCAACTCGGCGATCACGCAGTTCTTCTTCAACCCCGACGCCTATTTCCACTTCGTGGACGAGGCGCGGGCGCTGGGTGTCACGGTGCCCATCGTGCCGGGCATCATGCCCATCCACAACTTCGCGCGCATCGTGCAGTTTGCGGCGCGCGACGGCATCGAGATCCCGCGCTGGGTGATGCTGAAGATGGAAGGCTATCTGGACGATGCCGCCAGCGTGCGCGCCTTCGGCCTGGACGTGGTGACGCGGCTGTGCGAGCGGCTGATCGCCGGTGGCGCACCGGCCATCCACTTCTACGCGCTGAACCAGAGCGCGCTGACGCTGGAGATCGGTCGGCGCCTGGGCCTGGTCCAGAGCTGAAGCCGAGGTTCAGGCCTGCGCCGCGGCGCAGGCCTGCAGCAGCCACTGCACCAGGGCCTGCACGGCCGGCCGCTGCGCCGCGGTGGGCTCCAGCACCAGGTGGTAGGCCCAAGCCGTGGTGGCCTGGACGCCGAAGGGCAGGCACAGCCGGCCCTCGGCGATCAGGCCATCGACCAGGGGCCGGCGTCCCAGCACCAGACCCTGGCCGGCCACGGCCGCGGCCACCGCCTCGTTGTAGCTGCTGAACTGCAGCGTGGCCCGAGGCCGCACCTGGGGCAGGCCCAGCGCGGCCAGCCAGGATTCCCAATCCACCGGCATGCCCGAGGCCGTGGCCCCCGGCGTCGCCAGCACCTGCAGCAGGGTGTGGCCGGCCAGGTCGGCCGGCGTGCGCAGCGGCGCCTCGCCATCGGCCAGCAGCTGCGGGCCGCACACCGGCACGATGGCCTCGCCAAACAGGCGCTGGCCTTCGCTCGCGCCATCGCGGGCATAGCGCACGGCCAGGTCGAAGCCATCGCGCCGCAGGTCGCGGCGCTCGAAGCTGGCATCCAGGCGCACGTCCAGCCCCGGATGCTCGCGGGTGAAGCCGGCCAGGCGCGGAATCAGCCACAGCGAGGCAAAGCTGGGCGTGGTGGTCACGGCCAGCCATTCGCGCGCCGGCGGCGCACGCAGCTCGGCCACGATGTCGCGCAGCGGCTCCAGCGCCTGGGCACAGGCGGCCTGCAGGCGGCGACCGGCCTCGGTGAGCTCCAGCGCGCGGTGGCGGCGCAGGAACAGCGCCGTGCCCAGCTCGTCTTCCAGCGCCTGGATCTGCCGGCTCATCGCCGACTGGGTGATGAAGCGCTCGGCCGCGCCACGCGTCACCGAGCCATGGCGGGCCACGGCCTCGAAGGCCAGCAGCAGGTCCAGCGGCGGCAGTCGGCGGGGATGGTCTTGCATGCGTGTGGCGAATGTTAGCCATGTGCATTCAGCGTTGGAATCAACGGCACCGAATGCAGACACTGCCGCCATGGCTTGGCTGATGACATGCACTTCCGGCATGCCAGGCCAGCCGGTCCGCAGGAGCTGATCATGCACGTCGACCTCCAAGCCCGCCAGCAATCGCAACAGCTGCTGGTGCCGCTGCGTGCCCGCCAGGCGCTGCGCTTCACCCAGGCCCGCGGCCTGCACCTGCGCGGCATGCGCGGCCAGCTGTGGGTGACCATCGACCGCGATGCCCGCGACCTGGTGCTGGGCCCGGGCGACGAATGGGTGGTCGATGCCGACGAGCCACTGCTGGTGACGGCCCTGCTGGGCGAGGGCACGCTGGGCCTGTGCCAGCCGGCGGCCGCGGCGGCCCCGTCGCGCGGCGCAGCCCGGCCCGCGGGCCTGCTGCGCCGCCTGGGCCAGCGCCTGCAGCGCTGGCGCCAGCCTGCGGGTCAGGGTCTGCACCCGGTTGTGATTGTGTAATTACAGCATTACAGTGGGTCCATGGCGACCCACTCCGCGGCCGATGCGCCCCCGCTGCGCGGCACCTCGATGCACGACGGCGTGGCCGCGCGGCTGCGCGCCATGGTCTTCGACCGCGAGCTGGGGCCGGGCGAGCTGATCGACGAGGCGGCGCTGGCCGCGCGCTGGCAGATCAGCCGCACGCCGCTGCGCGAGGCGCTGAAGGTGCTGGCCGCCGAGGGCCTGGTGGAGGCCGTGCCGCGCCAGGGCTCGCGCGTGGTCACGCTGACCGATGCCGATGCCGAGCAGCTGTTCCCGGTGATGGCCATGCTGGAGGGCCGCTGCGCCCACGAGGCCACGCTGGCGCTGGGCGCCGGCGGCCAGGAGGGCGGCGAGGAGCCACGGGCCCGGCTGCGCCACCTGCACGAGGCGCTGGAGCGCCATGCGGCGGCCGGCGACATCGACGGCTACTACCGCGCCAACCACGACTTCCATGCCGCGGTGCAGGCCCTGGCCGACAACCGCTGGCTGGACCGCGTCACCGGCGACCTGCGCCGCTTCATGCGCCTGTGGCGCGGCCGCCAGCTGCAGCTGCCGGGCCGGCTGCAGGCCTCGATCAACGAGCACCGCGTGCTGCTGGACGCCATGCTGCTGGGCGATGCGCGGCGCGCCGAGCGCGCCATGCACGACCACCTGACGGCCCAGCTGGCGGCGCTGCAGGCGCTGCGCCGGCTGGAGCAGGCCAGCGCCCCTCCCGATCCCGACACCGCCCCGCACGACCATGCCTGACGCCCCTGCCGCCGTCCCCCGCCGTGCCGTCCGCGACCAGCGCCTGCGCCCGCTGCTGCAGGACTGTCGCGCCCTGCTGTCCGAGCGTGGCGAGGCCAATGGCCCGGGCATCGCCCACGGCATCGTGACCCAGCTCGATGCGCTGGCCGACGATACGCGCTCGCGCTTCTTCGAGCACCTGGCGCGCGACTTCGCGCCCGATCCCAAGGCCGTGGTCGCCGCCGCCCTGGCCTATGCCCAGTCGCCGCAGAACGCCGAGCAGCTGATCCGATTGACCCAGGCGGTGGAGCCGCCGCGCCAGGAGCTGTTCAGGCGCCTGAACCGCGCGCCGGGCGGCACGGCGGCCATCGTGCGCCTGCGCCGCGCCCTGCTGCAGCGCCTGCCGGCCCAGCCGGCGCTGGCCGGCGTCGAGCACGACCTGCTGCACCTGCTGTCGAGCTGGTTCAACCCCGGCTTTCTGCAGCTGCGGCGGGTGGACTGGAACTCGCCGGCCCAGCTGCTGGAGCAGCTGATCCGCCACGAGGCCGTGCATGCCATCGACGGCTGGGACGACCTGCGCCGCCGCCTGCAGCCCGATCGCCGCTGCTTTGCCTTCTTCCATCCGCAGCTGCCCGACCAGCCGCTGATCTTTGTCGAGGTGGCCCTGGTGCCCGAGATGGCCGGCGCGATTGCGCCGCTGATCGACAAGACCTCGCAGCCGCTGCCGCCCGAGTCCTTCAAGGTGGCGGTGTTCTATTCGATCAGCAACTGCCAGCCGGGGCTGCGCGGCGTGTCGCTGGGCAACTTCCTGATCAAGCGCGTGGCCGATGAGCTGAAGCGCGAGCTGCCGCAGCTGAAGACCTTCTGCACGCTGTCGCCCATCCCCGGCCTGATGGCCTGGCTGCACAGCGCACGCGACCCGGCCCAGGCCGGCCGGGCCTTCGCCGGCCTGCCCCAGGCCACCACCGAGCGCGCCGTGCATGCGCTGGCCCTGCTGCGCGAGGCCGCCGGCGACCAGCTGCAGGCCCTGGGCAACGCCACCAGCCTGGCCGCGCTGCCGCCGCCCGCCCACCATGCGCTGTGGCGCCTGGCCGCCACCTGGCTGGTGCACCGCAGCCCGCAGGGCGGCGGCGATCCGGTGGCGCGCTTCCACCTGGACAATGGCGCGCGGCTGGAGCGGCTCAATGCCCAGGCCGACCTGTCGGCCAAGGGGCTCAAGCAGTCGGCCGGGCTGATGGTCAACTACCTCTACGACCTGGGCCGCATCGAGGCCCACCACCAGCGCTTCGTCAACGGCCGCGTGGTGCATGCACGCACGCTGACGGCGCTGTTGTAGCCTCAGGGGCTGACACCGCCCTTCCCCACCACCACCGACGGGCCGACCACGGCCCGCACACCCCGGAGACACGCATGAACCGTCCCTCGCGCCGCCCGCTGCTGGCCGCCGCCGCCCTGGCCTGCGGCCTGGCCCTGACCGGCATCCCCCCGGCCCAGGCCCAGGGCTGGCCCAGCAAGCCGGTGACCATCGTCGTGCCCTTCCCGGCCGGCGGCGGCACCGACGCCTTTGCGCGGCCGCTGTTTGCCGCCATGACCCGGGCCACCGGCAAGCAGTTCGTCATCGACAACAAGGGCGGCGCCGGCGGCACCGTGGGCGCCACGCTGGCGTCCAAGGCCGCACCCGACGGCTACACCTTCTTCATGGGCGCGGTGCACCATGCGATCGCGCCGTCGATGTACCCCAAGCTCGAATACAACATCGAGACCGACTTCGTGCCGGTGGGCCTGATCTCCAGCGTGCCCCAGGTCATCGTCGTCAACCCGCAGCGCGTGCCGGCCACCGACCTGAAGGGCCTGCTGGACTATCTGCGCAAGAACCCGGCCAAGCTCAACTACGGCTCGGCCGGCAACGGCACCAGCCACCACCTGGCGGGCGAGCTGTTCAAGCTGCAGACCAAGACCTTCATCACCCACATCCCCTACCGCGGCGCCGGCCCGGCGCTGCAGGACCTGATCGCCGGCCAGGTGGACCTGATGTTCGACGGCCTGGGCAGCTCGGCCGCGCACATCAAGGCCGGCCGCATCAAGGCCCTGGCGGTGGCCAGCGGCCAGCGCGCGCCGGGCTTCCCCGACGTGGCCACCAGCACCGAGGGCGGCGTGCCCACCTACCAGGTGGCCACCTGGTACGGCCTGTGGGCGCCCAAGGGCACGCCGCAGCCGGTGATCGACGCCATGACCGCCGAGATGAAGAAGGCCCTGGGCAGCGACGAGCTGAAGACCGCCTGGGCCAACCTGGGCGCGCTGCCCCCCAACAGCTGGGGCCCGGACTTCGGCCGCTTCGTGTCCAGCGAAGTCAAGCGCTGGGCCGAGGTGGTGAAGAATTCCGGGGCCAAGCTCGACTGACCATGAACCACAACCTGTTCAGCGCCCTGCGCGCTGCCTTTCCCGCCGACCTGGACGCCACCGCCATCGAGCAGCTGGACGGCCCGCTGGCCGGCGGCCGCTACCGCTGGCGCGACCTGGACCGCGCCAGCGCGATGATCGCCAACCTGCTGCAGGGCCTGGACCTGCCGCCGGCCAGCCGCGTGGCGGTGCAGGTGGAAAAAAGCGTCGAGGCGCTGATGCTCTACCTGGCCGTGCTGCGTGCCGGCCATGTGTTCCTGCCGCTGAACACCGCCTACCAGGAAGCCGAGATCGGCTACTTCATCGGCAATGCCGAGCCGGCGGTGGTGGTGTGCGCGCCGAAGAACTTCCCCTGGGTCAGCCGCATCGCCTTCAATGCCGGCACCGCCCATGTGTTCACGCTGGGCGACGACCGCTCGGGCAGCCTGCTGGAGCGCGCCGCGCATTGCAGCGATGTGCACCAGCCGGCGCAGCGCGGCGCCGACGACCTGGCCGCCATCCTCTACACCAGCGGCACCACCGGGCGCAGCAAGGGCGCCATGCTCAGCCACGGCAACCTGCTGAGCAATGCCCAGGTGCTGAAGCAGTATTGGGACTGGCAGGCCGACGACGTGCTGATCCACGCGCTGCCGATCTTCCATGTGCACGGCCTGTTCGTGGCCAGCCATGGCGCGCTGATCAATGGCAGCCCCATGCTGTGGCTGAACAAGTTCGATCCGCGCACGGTGATCGCGCAGTTCCCGCGTGCCACGGTGTTCATGGGCGTGCCCACGCTGTATGTGCGCATGCTGGGCGAGGCGGCGCTGACCCGCGAGCAGGCGGCGCACATGCGGCTGTTCATCAGCGGCTCGGCGCCGCTGCTGGTGGAAACCTTCGACGACTGGACCTCACGCACCGGCCACACCATCCTGGAGCGCTACGGCATGAGCGAGACGGTGATGCTGACCAGCAATCCCTGCCGCGCGGCCGAGGGCGAACGCCGCCGCGGCACCGTGGGCCCGGCCCTGCCCGGCGTGCAGCTGCGCGTGCTGGGCGACGACGGCCAGGCCTGCGCGGCCGGCGAGATCGGCCACATCCAGGTGCGCGGGCCGAATGTGTTTGCCGGCTACTGGCGCATGCCCGAGAAGACCGCCGAGGAATTTGCCGTCGATGCCGACGGCCAGCGCTGGTTCAAGACCGGCGACGTGGGCCAGCGCAGCGCCGACGGCTACGTCACCATCGTCGGCCGCAGCAAGGACCTGATCATCAGCGGCGGCTACAACGTCTACCCGGCCGAGATCGAGGGCTTCATCAACGACATGGCCGGCGTGGCCGAGAGCGCGGTGATCGGCGTGCCGCATCCCGACTTCGGCGAGGGTGTGGTGGCGGTGGTGGTGGCCAAGCCCGGCGCCACGCTGGACGGCGCGGCCCTGCTGGCGCGGCTGAAGTCGCAGATCGCCAACTTCAAGGTGCCCAAGCACTTGTTCGTGGTGGCCGACCTGCCGCGCAATGCCATGGGCAAGGTGCAGAAGAACCTGCTGCGCGAGCAGCACAAGGGCTTGTTCGCCTGACCGAGGTTCAGGGCCGCGGCCAGGGCGGCGGCAGAATGGCCGCCATGACCTCCAACGCCCTCCACCGCCGCCCGCTGTTGTCCGGCCTGCTGTCCGGCCTGCTGTCCATGCTGACGCTGGGCACGGCCGCCCAGGCCCAGCCCGCCGCCTATCCCAGCAAGCCCATCACCGTGGTCGTCGCCTACCCACCCGGCGGCAGCACCGACCTGACCGGCCGCACCGTGGCCGAGCAGCTGTCCAAGCGCCTGGGCGTGACCGTGGTGGTGGAAAACCTGGGCGGCGCCGGCGGCGCCATCGGCGCGCAGAAGGTGGCCAACGCCGCGCCCGACGGCTACACCCTGCTGGTGGGCGCCAACAACGAGATCGCCATCAGCCGCCTGGTGTCGCCGGCGGTCAAGTACAAGCTGGAGGACTTCACGCCCATCGGCCTGATCGCCTCCCAGCCCATGGTGCTGGTGGCCGGGCCCAAGGCCCAGGTGAAGAACCTGGACGAGTTCTTCACGCTGGTGCGCAGCAATCCCGGCAAGTTCAGCTACGGCTCGTCGGGCGTGGGCACGGCCCTGCACCTGTCGGCCGAGATGGTCAAGGAGCAGGGCCGGCTGTTCATGACCCACATCCCCTACCGCGGCGTGGCGCCGCTGACCACCGACCTGCTGGGCGGCAACATCGAGTTCGGCGTGTACGTGCTGTCCTCGGGCCTGCCGCACATCAAGGCCGGCAAGGTGGTGGCGCTGGGCACCACCGAGGCCAAACGCTCGGCGGTGACGCCCGACATCCCGGCGCTGGCCGAGCATCCGCAGCTGAAGGGCACCGACATCAGCAGCTGGTTTGCGCTGATGGGCCCGGCCGGCCTGCCGGCACCGGTGCTGGCCAAGCTGAAGACCGCGCTGGCCGAGGCCCTGGCCGCGCCCGAGCTGCGCGCCAAGCTGGAGGCCAGCGGCTCGACCATCGCGCCCAGCCACGTCGACATGGCCAGGTTCCTGAAGGACGAGACCGCCAAGTACCAGCGCATCGTCGACTTCGCCAAGATCAAGGAGTGAGGCCGTGAACGCGCAACCGCTGCGCTTCGAGCTGCCCAGGCCGGAGCTGGGCGCCTGGCGCGCCGGCAACACCGGCACCGAGGGCGTGTGGCGCTTCGACAGCGGCCAGCCCGGCCGCCAGGTGCTGATCACGGCCCTGGTGCACGGCAACGAGCTGTGCGGCGCCTGGGCCCTGCTGGGCCTGCTGCAGGCCGGCCTGCGGCCGCAGCGCGGCGTGCTGACCCTGGCCTTCTGCAATCTGGCGGCCTTTGACCGCTTTGATCCGGCACAGCACGACGCCAGCCGATTTGTCGACGAGGACTTCAACCGCGTCTGGCAGGACGACAAGCTGGCCGAGCCCCGCACGCAGGAGCGCCAGCGCGCGCTGGCGCTGAAGCCCTTTGCCGAGGCCGCCGACTGGCTGCTGGACCTGCATTCCATGCACGAAGGCGGCCCTCCGCTGCTGCTGACCGGCCTGCAGCCGCGCAATCTGGCACTGGCCAAGGCCCTGGCCGCGCCCGAGCACATCGTCATCGACGCCGGCCACCAGGACGGCACGCGGCTGCGCGACTTCGGCCGCTTCGGCCTGGACGATCCCAGCGCCGGCGACAGCCGCAGCCTGCTGATCGAATGCGGCTTCCACGGCGCGCTGGCCAGCCGCGAGGTGGCGCGTGATGCCTGCTGGCGCTTTCTGGTCGCCGCCGGCACGCTGGACGCTGCCCAGGCCGACGCCCTGCTGCCCGGCTGGCATGGCGCCGACGCGCCGCGCCAGTGGGCGCTGCAGGTCACCGGCCCCGAGGTGGCGCAGGGCGACGAGGTCGGCTTCGGCCCGCAGGTGGCGCCGCTGGCGCTGATCGAGCGCGCCGGCACCGAGATCGGCCGCAATGCCGGCCAGCCCATCACCACGCCCTACGACGACTGCGTGCTGGTGATGCCCTCGCTGCGCCAGGCGCGGCGCGGCGTGACCGTGCTGCGCTACGCGCGCCGGGAGCCGCTGTGACGGGCCGCGTGCGGCGCGTGGGCCTGCTCACCGGCGGCGGCGACTGCCCGGGCCTGAATGCGGTGATCCGCGCCGTCACCAAGTCGCTGATCCACCATGGCGGCGTGGAGGTGCTGGGCATCGAAGACGGCTACCTGGGCCTGATCGAGGGCCGCGGCCGGCCGCTGGACTGGCGCTCGGTCAGCGGCATCCTGGCCACCGGCGGCACGCTGCTGGGTACCAGCAACCGCGCCCACCCGTTCCAGTACCAGGGCCGCGACCGCTCGGCCGACGTGCTGGCCCAGGCCCGCGCCTGGGGCCTGGACGCGGTGGTGGCCATCGGCGGCGACGGCACCATGGCCATCGCCCACCAGCTGCAGGCCATCGGCTTGGCCCTGGTGGGCGTGCCCAAGACCATCGACAACGACATCCAGGGCTGCGAGCGCAGCTTTGGCTACGACACCGCGGTGGCCACCGCCACCGAGGCGCTGGACCGGCTGCAGACCACCGGACAGGCCCATGGCCGGGTGATGGTGCTGGAGACCATGGGCCGCCATGCCGGCTGGATTGCGCTGGAAGCCGGCATCGCCGGCGCGGCCGATGTGATCCTGCTGCCCGAGATCGATTACGACATCGCGGCGGTGGCCGAGGTCTGCCGCCAGCGCGAGCAGCGACAGCGCCACACGCTGATCTGCATTGCCGAGGGCGCCAAGGCCCGCGGCGGCGCCCAGACCGTGGCCGGGCGCGACGACAGCGGCGACCGCTTTGACCCGCTGCGCCTGGGCGGCGTGGGCCATGTGCTGCGCGAGCAGTTGCAGCCGCTGATCGCCAGCGAGGTGCGCAGCACCGTGCTGGGCCATGTGCAGCGCGGCGGCAGCCCCACGCCGTTCGACCGCGTGCTGGCCACGCAGTACGGCCACCGGGCGGCGCAGATGGTGCTGACCGGACGCTTTGGCCAGATGGTGTCGCTGCAGCGCGGCGAACTGGTCGAGCTGCCGCTGGAACAGGTGGCCGGCATCAACCGCCGCGTGCCGCTGGACCACCCGCTGCTGGACTGCGCCCGACAGATCGGCGTGAGCCTCGGCGAAGCCTGATCGCCCAGGCCCCGGCGCCTCAGAGCCGGCGCAGCACCACGCTGCCGATCGAATAACCGGCGCCGAAGGAGCAGATCACGCCCAGGTCGCCGGCCTGCAGGTCGGCGCGGTGGTGGTGGAAGGCGATGATCGAGCCGGCCGAGGCCGTGTTGGCATATTCGCTGAGGATGATGGGCGCCAGGTCGTCGCCGACCTCGCCGCCGACCAGCTTCTTGATCACCAGCTGGTTCATGCCCAGGTTGGCCTGGTGCAGCCAGTAGCGCCGCACCTGGGCCGGCGTGTGGCCCAGCTTGCCCAGGTGGGCCTCGATGTGGGCCGCGGCCATCGGCACCACCTCCTTGAACACCTTGCGTCCTTCCTGCATGAAGGTCTTGTCGCGGGCGTCGGGATCGGTGTCCTCGCAGCGGTTCAGGAAGCCGGCGTTGTTGCGGATGTTGTTGCTGTACTGCGTGGCCAGCTGGGTGCCCAGCACCTGCCAGCGCTCTGCGCTGCGCGCGGTGTCGGCGGCCTCGACGATGATGGCCGTGCACACGTCCCCAAAGATGAAGTGGCAGTCGCGGTCGCGCCATTCCAGGTGGGCCGAGGTGATCTCGGGGTTGACGATCAGCACCCGCCGCGCGCTGCCGCAGCGCACGGCATTGGCCGCCTGCTCGATGGCGAAGGTGGCCGACGAGCAGGCCACGTTCATGTCGAAGCCAAAGCCCTTGGCGCCGACGGCGGCCTGGATCTCGCAGGCCATGGCCGGGTAGGCGCGCTGCATGTTGGCGGCGGCGCAGTACACGGCGTCGATCTCGCCGGCCTCCAGATTGGCCGCCACCAGGGCCTTGGCCGCCGCATCCACGGCGATCTCGGCCATCAGCGACAGCTGCTCGTCGGGCCGCGGCGCGAAATGCGGCTTCATGCGCCGGGGATCGAGCACGCCCTGCTTCTCGATCACATAGCGCTGCTTGATGCCCGAGGCCTTCTCGATGAACTCGACGCTGGAATGCACCAGCGCCGCGCGCTCGCCGGCGGCAATGGCCGCGGCATGCTGCTCATTCTGCAGATCGGCATAGGCGTTGTAGGAGGCCACCAATTCGGCATTGGTGATCACGTGCGGCGGCCGGTACAGGCCGGTGCCGGAGATGACGACGTCGTTCATGGCCTCAGTGTAGGCCGCGGCCCAGGGCGCGGCCTGCGCAGGAACCCGGCCCCCGGCCGCGACACAATCGCCGCCGATGAACCACGACCTGCCCTGGGACCATGCCCAGCCGCACTGCCTGGCGGTGACGCCGGCCACGGCCGACATCGACGGCCTGCAGCACACCAACAACGCGGTCTATGTGCGCTGGTGCGAGCAGGTGGCCTGGGCCCATTCCGAGGCCCTGGGCCTGGGCCTGGCCGACTACCACCGGCTGGACCGGGCCATGGCCATCCGCAGTGCCCACTACGACTACCTGCTGCCCACCGCCGAGGGCGAGGCCCTGGTGCTGGGCACCTGGCTGCTGGCCAGCGACGGCCGCCTGGCCATGACCCGCGGCTTCCAGCTGATCCGCGCCGCCGACCGGGCGACGGTGCTGCGCGGCCACTGGGAGCTGGTGTGCATTGCACTGTCCAGCGGCGCGCCGCGGCGCATGCCGCCGGAGTTTGTGACGGTCTACGAGGCAGCGGTGCGCCGGCCGGATTGAAGCTCGCTCAGCCGCACTGCCCCACAAAGCCGCAGGCGGTGCAGAACTCGCAGCCGTCCTTGTGGATCAGCGTGGCATTGCCGCACTCGGGGCAGGGCTTGCCGGCGATCACCGGCGCGGCGCCGCCGGCCTCGCCGGCCACCGCCACGGGCGCCGGCAGCGACTGCGGCGCGGCCAGGATGCCCATGGCCTGCACCGGCTGGCCGGTCTCGTCCAGCACGCCCAGCTGGGCATAGCGGTGGATCACCAGGCGGGCGATGTAGGCCACGGTGCTGGGCCAGACCTGCTGGCGCCGCTCGCCCGGCACCGGCGCCATGAAATGCCCCAGCGGCTCGCCCAGGTTCAGCAGCTTGCGCAGCTTCATGCCGATCCAGGCCGGGTCGATCACGCGCATGTCCAGCGACAGCAGCCGCGCCAGGCCGTCGTAGGCCTTGGGATAGTTGCCCGAGAAGCCGATGGCGCAGGGCCGGTTGATCGTGCCGCCCTCGGGCGTGGCCAGCGCCACCTCCTTCAGCGTCAGCGTGAAGTGCTCGCCGGTGGCATGGTTGTCGATGTCCACCGCCCAGGCCAGCGTGCCATCGGGGCCGGTGCGCGGCTCGTCGCGGCTGAACAGCGCATCGACCACCGGCGTGGGGCCGCCCTCGGTGAGCGCACCCAGCTGCTCGCAGCGCCAGCGGATCACCGCCGCGGTGGCGGCAACCACGCCCGGGTACAGGCGCTTGTCGCCGACCGGCGGCGACGGCATCTCGAAGGCCCGCTCCTCGGCCACCGTGGCCAGCGCGTCCAGCTTCAGGCGCAGCCAGGCGGCGTCGTTGCTGCGCAGGTCCATCGACAGGGTCTTGGCCAGCGCACCCACGCCGCGCGGCTGCTCGGCGCCATTGACCCAGACCTCGAACGGCAGGCTGCGGCCGAACAAGCCGCCGTCGGGCCCGGCCTCGGCCGGCATCTCGCCGACAAACAGCGCAAAGTCGCCATGCGGATGCTGGATCAGGTAGCTCCAGGCGGCATTGCCGCCGGGCAGCTCGGGCCGGCCCGGCCAGCGCAACGAGGCCAGCACCGGCGCCGGCAGGCGCTCCACGCGCAGGCGCTGGTGGGCGCCATCGGCCGCGCTCACCGCCATCGGCGCGACGGCCGCCGCCGTGGTGGTGGCCGGGGCGACGGCCGCCGGCTCCACGCTCAGCACCGAGCCCAGCACGCTGTTGGGCCGGTAGGTGGCCAGGCCCTTGAGCCCCTGGTTCCAGGCCTGCAGGTACAGGTTCTGGAACTCCTCGTAGGGATAGTCGGCCGGCACGTTGACGGTCTTGCTGATCGAGGTGTCGATGTAGGGCGCCACCGCCGCCACCATGCTGGCATGGGCCTCGGCGCTCATTTCCAGCGCGGTGACAAAGGCCTCGGTCAGCGGCGCATCGGCCCCCTTCAGGTGGCGGTACAGGCGCCAGGCATGGTCTTCAACGCTGTACTGCTTGAAGCTGCCGTCGGCCTCGCGCTTCTTGCGCTGGTAGCTCCAGCTGAAGGCCGGCTCGATGCCGTTGCTGGCGTTGTCGGCAAAGGCCAGGCTGATGGTGCCGGTGGGCGCGATCGACAGCAGGTGCGAGTTGCGCAGGCCCTGGGCGCGGATCTTGTCCTTCAGCGGCTGCGGCAGGCGCGAGGCGAAAGAGCCGCGCACCGAGGCCGCCGGCCGGTCGGCGGCCTCGGCCCCGTCGCCGGCGCGGCCCGACAGGTACAGGTCGGCATTGAACAGCGGGAAGGCGCCGCGCTCGCGCGCCAGGTCGGCGCTGGCGCCATAGGCGGCGTCGCGCATCACCTGCGAAATGTGGCGGGCCATGGCGCGTGCCGGCTCACCGTCGTAGCGCAGGCCCAGCATCACCAGCGCATCGCCCAGGCCGGTGAAGCCCAGGCCCACGCGGCGCTTGTTGCGCGCCTCTTCGTGCTGCTGCGGCAGCGGCCAGACGGTGACGTCGAGCACGTTGTCCAGCATGCGTGTGGCCACCGCGCAGACCTCGGCGAAGCCGGCGTCGTCGAAGGCCGCGTCGGGCTCGAACGGGCGCTGCACGAAATGCGTCAGGTCCACGCTGCCCAGGCAGCAGCAGCCATAGGGCGGCAGCGGCTGCTCGGCGCAGGGATTGGTGGCGGCGATGGTCTCGCAGTAGCCCAGGTTGTTGTCCTGGTTGATGCGGTCCAGGAACAGCACGCCCGGCTCGGCATGGTCGTAGGTGCTGCGCATGATCTGGTCCCACAGCGCGCGTGCGGCCACGCGGCGGTAGATCCACAGGCCGTCGGCGCGCTGCTGCGCCCCCTCGGCCTTGAGCTTGGGCCCGGGCTCGGCCTTGTGCACCAGCTCCACCTCGCCATCGGCCAGCACCGCGGCCATGAAGGCATCGGTGACGCCGACCGAGATGTTGAAGTTGCGCAGGTCGCCCTGGTCCTTGGCATGGATGAAGCGCTCGATGTCCGGATGGTCGCAGCGCAGCACGGCCATCTGCGCGCCGCGGCGGGCGCCGGCCGACTCGACCGTCTCGCAGCTGCGGTCGAACACGCGCATGTAGCTCACCGGGCCGGAGGCGCTGCTCTGCGTGGGCGCGACCCAGGCGCCCGAGGGCCGGATGCGCGAGAAGTCGTAGCCCACGCCGCCACCGCGGCGCATGGTCTCGGCAGCCTCGGTCAGCGCGGTATAGATGCCGGCAAAACCGTCCTCGGCCACGGCGATGGAGTCGCCCACCGGCTGCACGAAGCAGTTGATCAGCGTGGCCGCCAGCGAGGTGCCGGCGGCCGAGTTGATGCGCCCGGCGGGCACGAAGCCGCGCCGCTGGGCATCGAGGAAGCGCTGCTCCCACAGCGCGCGGGCCTCGGGCGCCTCGGCCTGGGCCAGGGCCCGCGCCACGCGCTGGCGCACATCGTCCAGCGTGGTTTCGTCGCCCTTGGCGTATTTCTCCACCAGCACCTCGGCGCTGATGGGCTGGGGCGGCAGCGTGGCGCGGCTGGGGGCGGTTGCGGCGGCGGCGGCGGCGAGAGGGGTCGCGGCGGGCGCGGTGATCGAGGTCGGGCTCATGGTGGGGCGGCGTCGGCAGGCCGGGATCGGCATTGGGGTGTGCAGAATCTGGAGATTTATACAGTAATCTCGCGGTCCGGGCGCCGGTCCCTCCCCTGGCGCAACGCGGTCTTGACGTGGCCCAAATCATCGACACCTTGAACCCCGAGCAGGCCGCTGCCGTGGCCCACCGCGGCGGCCCGCTGCTGGTGCTGGCCGGCGCCGGCACCGGCAAGACCCTGACCCTGGCCGCCCGCGTGGCGCAATGCGTGCTGGACGGCGCCGATCCCGGCCGGCTGCTGCTGCTGACGTTTTCGCGCCGCGCCGCCCAGACCCTGGCCCAGCGTGCCGGCCGGCTGATCCACCAGGCCCTGGGCCTGGGCACGACCCAGCCGCCGCCGGTCCTGCCCTGGGCCGGCACCTTCCACAGCGTGGCCGCGCGCCTGCTGCGCGAGCAATCGTCCCGGCTGGGCCTGGCCGAGAACTTCACCATCATCGACCGCGCCGATGCCGAGGCGCTGATGGCCCAGGCCCGCGAGCGCCTGGACCTGGGCGGCGAGGCCACCGGCCGGCGCCGCTTTCCGCTGGCCGCCACCTGCCTGGCGATTGCCAGCCGCTGCCTCAACACCCAGCAGCCGCTGGCCCGGGTGCTGGCCGACGACTACCCCTGGTGCGCCGAGCACCACGACAGCTTGCGCCGGCTGTTTGCCGCCCATGCCGACGACAAGCGCGCCCAGGCGGTGCTGGACTACGACGACCTGCTCGTGGCCTGGCACGGCCTGCTGGGCGAGCCGGCGCTGGCCGCCCACCTGGGCCAGCGCTTCGAGCAGGTGCTGGTCGACGAATACCAGGACACCAACCGCCTGCAGGCGGCCATCCTGGCCCGGCTCAAGCCCGACGGCCGCGGCCTGACCGTGGTCGGCGACGATGCGCAGAGCATCTACGCCTTCCGCGGCGCCGAGGTCGACAACATCCTCGGCTTTGCCCAGCGCTTTGCGCCGCCGGCCCGGGTGGTGACGCTGGAGCGCAACTACCGCAGCACCCAGCCCATCCTCGATGCGGCGAATGCGGTGATGGCCGCGGCGCCCGAGGGCTCGCGCCATGCCAAGACGCTGCGCGCACAGCGCCAGGGCGGCGACAGCGGCCCGCGGCCGCAACTGCTGACCGTGGCCGACGAGCTGGACCAGGCGCGCCAGGTGGCCGACCGCGTGCTGGCGCTGCGCGAGCAGGGCCTGCGCCTGCGTGACCAGGCCGTGCTGTTCCGCACCGCCAGCCACAGCGCCGCACTCGAGCTGGAGCTGGCGCGCCGCGCCATCCCGTTCGTCAAGTTCGGCGGCCTCAAGTTCATCGAGGCGGGCCATGTCAAGGACTGCCTGGCCGTGCTGCGCTGGGCGCACAACCCGCGCTGCCGCCTGGCCGGCTGGCGCGTGGCCACCCAGCTGCCCGGCATCGGCCCGGCGGCGGCGCGGCGCCTGCTGGATGCCATGGATGCGGCCGACGATCCACGCGCCGCGCTGGCCGCCTGGACGCCGCCGCCGGCCGCGCGCGGCGACTGGCCGGCCCTGCTGGCCCTGCTGCGCTCGCTGGCCGCGCCCGATTCGCCCTGGCCGGCCGAGCTGGGCGCGGTGCGCGACTGGCTGGCGCCGCATCTGCACCGCCGCCATGCCGACGATGCCGCACTGCGCCTGGCCGACCTGGACCAGCTGCAGCGCCTGGCCGCGGCCCAGGCCAGCCGCGAGCGCTTTCTGACCGAGCTGACGCTGGACCCGCCGGCGGCCAGCAGCGACGAGGCCGGCCCGCCGCACCGCGACGAGGACTACCTGATCCTCAGCACCCTGCACTCGGCCAAGGGCCAGGAATGGCGGGCGGTGAGCCTGCTCAACGTGGTCGACGGCTGCCTGCCGGCCGATGTGTCGGCCGGCAGCGCCGCCCAGCTGGCCGAGGAGCGGCGCCTGCTCTACGTGGGCATCACCCGCGCGCGTGAGCACCTGCAGCTGCTGGCGCCGCTGCGCTTTCATGTCACCCAGCAGCACCGCCATGGCGACCGCCACCTCTATGGTGGCGTGTCGCGCTTCGTCACGCCGGCGGTGCTGGCCACGTTGGACCGGCTGGGGCCGGCCGGGCCGCAGCCGCCGGCGGCCTGGGCGGCAGCACCGGAGGCCCGCGTCGACCTGGCGGCGCTGCTGGGCGCGGCCTGGCGCTGAAGCCGACCAGGGCCCGGCCGTCGCCTGCACGACGGGCCGCGCCCTGCCCAGCCGGCACACTGGCGCGATGACCGATCTGTCCTCTGCACCTCATCCCTTCGACCAGGGCATCGCCCTGCGCCCCGCCGGCGGCGACCACTTTGCCGGCCAGAACCATCCGCTGTGGCGCAACATGGTCGGGCCCTATGGCGGCATCACGGCCGCCACGATGCTGAATGCGGTGATGCTGCATCCGCAGCGCCTGGGCGAGCCGGTGTCGCTGACCGTCAACTTCGCCGGCCCGGTGGGCGATGCGCCGTTCAGCATCGAGGCCCGGCCGGTGCGCACCAACCGCAGCACCCAGCACTGGATGGTCGAGCTGAGCCAGCCCGACGCCGACGGCCGGCCCGAGGTGGCGACCACGGCCACGGTGTTCACCGCCGCGCGGCGCGCCACCTGGGGCGCCAGCGACATGCCCATGCCCACGGTGCCGCCGGCCGACGCGGTGGCGCCGGTGCAGCCGCCGCCCGGCGCCGTGGCCTGGCTGGCCTGCTACGACATGCGGCCGCTGGCCGGCCACATCCCGGCGCACTGGGACGACCGCGGCGAGCCCAGCCTGAGCCGGCTGTGGGTGCGCGATGCGCCGCCGCGGCCGCTGGACTTCTGCTCGCTGGCGGCGCTGGCCGACATCTTCTTTCCGCGCATCTGGCTGCGGCGCGCACGCCGCGTGCCGGTGGGCACGGTGTCGATGACGGTGTACTTCCATGCCGACAGCGGCCTGCTGGCGGCCAGCGGCGCCGGCCATCTGCTGGCCCAGGCCCAGGGCCAGGCCTTCCACCACGGCTATTTCGACCACAGCGGCCAGCTGTGGAATGCGCAGGGCCAGCTGCTGGCCACCACGCACCAGGTCGTGTACTTCAAAGAATGAGTTGGGGCACCCGGCCTCGCGGGAACGCGAGGCCACCCGCCGGGCGGGTGCGGGCCGGCTTGGGAGCGGCCCGGCGCTCGGCCCGCTCAGTTCTTGCCCAGATCCACTAGCAGCCGCAGCGCCAGGTACAGGCGCGGCACGACCTGCGCGATGTCGATGTATTCATCGCGGGCGTGGTAGCCCCAGCCGGGCAGGCCCAGGCTTTCCAGCACCGTGGCCTTGCCCGACTGCGCGGCAAAGCCGGCATCGGTGCCGCCACCGCTGATCGGGTGCAGCGACAGCGGCTTGGCTGGCGCCAGCTCGGCGGCAATGGCCTGGGCGCGCTGGGCCAGGGCCCTGGTGCGCACATCGCCGACAAAAGGCGGCCGGCCCACGTTCAGGCTCACCGCCACCTCGGTGTCGGGCACGGCCTTCTTCTCGGCCACCTTGGCCTGCACCGCGGCCAGCAGCTTGTCGGCGGCATCGGGCGCGGTCAGGCGCACGTCGGCGCCGGCCTCGGCGGCATCGGGGATCTGGTTGCGCACCTTGCCGGCGCTCAGCGTGGTCCAGTTCAGCTGCGCGCCGGGGATGCCCTTGGCGATGTCGGCCGTCTGCAGCACCTGGTGCGACAGCTCGATGGCCGCATTGCGGCCCAGCTGCGGCGCGGCGCCGGCATGCGCGGCCCGGCCCTTGACCGTGAGCTTGAGCTCGGCCACGCCGGCGGCGGCCAGCAGCACGCCGGGATCGGGCGCCGCGGTGGGCTCGAAGCTCAGCACCACGTCGTGCTCGGCGGCCTGCTGGGCGATCAGCGCCCCCGAGCCACGCGAGCCCGATTCTTCGTCGGCATTGAAGAGCACGGTAATCTGGCCATAGTCCTTCCAGCCGGCGGCCTGCAGGATCTGCAGCGCATGCAGGATGGTGGCCGCGCCGCCCTTGTCGTCGGCGATGCCGGGACCGTAGAGCTTGCCGCCTTCTTCCTTGATCGGCTGGGTGCTCAGCGCGCCAGGCCAGTAGATGGTGTCCAGATGGGCCATCATCAGGATGCGGCGCTTGCCGGTGCCGGCCAGCCGGCCCAGCAGCACCTCGGGCGTGCCGGCGGCGGCGCCGGGGCGGCGCTCAACCGTGGCGCCCACGGCCTTGAGCCGGCGCTCGGCGTCGTCGAGCATGCGCGCCAGGCCCGGCGCGTCCATGGTGCCGGACTCGATGGCCACCATCTCGCGCAGCGTCTGCAGCAGGGCCGGCTGGGCGGCGCGGGCCGCGGCCAGCAGGGTGGCATCCGGCTGGGGCTGGGGTTGGGCGATGCCCTGGGCGGCCAGCAGCGCCAGGGGCAGGACGGACAGGAAGCGGGGCAGGCGGCGCATGGTCTTCAGGGCCTTGAAGTGGGGACGGGAGCGCCAGTCTGCACCAACGCCGCCGCCGGCCGGCGCGTGCCCAGCCAGGTGCCCGACAGCACGGCCACCAGGCCGAAGGCATGCCAGCCGGTCAGCGGCTCGCCCAGCCAGGCCACGGCAAAGCCGACGCCGAAGATCGGCACCCAGTAGGCATACAGCGCGGTGCGCGCCACGCCCAGCAGCTGCAGCGCGCGGTTCCACACCATGGCGCCGAAGGCCGTGGCCACCAGGCCGGTGGCGGCGATCAGTGCCACATCCTGGGCCCGCACCGCGGCCAGCGGCGGCCAGCTCACGCCCAGGTCCAGCAGCGACAGCAGCGCCACATGCAGGGCCAGCATCAGGCCGCCGGCGACATGGATCACGGTGCTGATGCTGGCCGCATCCAGGCCACGGCCCAGGCGCTGCACCAGGGCGCCGCCGGCGACCCAGGTCAGAACCGCGCCCAGCACCAGCAGGTCGCCGAAGCCGGCCCCGGCCAGCGAGGCGCCGGGCCGGTTCAGCACCACCGCGGCCACGCCCAGAAAGCCCAGGCCCACGCCGGCCAGGCGCGCCGGCGTCAGCCGGTCGCCCAGCAGGGCCGCGGCCAGCAGCGAGGACACCAGCGGGTTCAGCGCAATCACCAGCGAGGCATTGGCCGCCGCCGTGCGCTGGATGCCCCACACCAGCAGCAGCTGGTTGACATAGACCATCAGCACCGCGCAGGCCAGCAGTCCCAGCCACTGCCGGCCCGACAGCCGCGGCCAGAGCTGGGTGCGGCGCAGATGCCTCAGCCAGGCCACCACCGCCAGGGCCAGCGCGGCCACGGCCATGCGCGAGGCCGAGATCAGCACCGGGTCGTAGCGCTCCAGCAGCAGCTTCATCGCCGACAGATTGGCGCCCCAGGCGGCCATGGTCACCAGCAGGGGCAGGCGCATGGCCGCAGGAGAGAGGGCAGCAGACATCCGGCGCAGTGTGCCAGCCAGCCCGCCAAGGCCCTGTCACGCCGGCGCCGACGGGCTGTGCAGGCTTGCCCTGTCGAATTCCTTGACAGCCACAAGCCCCCCGCGGCCGGCCGCGGCGTGCGATCCGTCACGAACCGCGGCCATCCGTGAAAGAACGCACGTCAGGCACTTTGACAAGGAACAAGGGGGGGCCTGGGCCAACCCTGGTTGCACCTTCAAAATCAGATTCAAGCAATTGATTTATATGGGTTTTATTGCCATCAAAAGACCTGGCACGGCATTCGCTTAAGAGAACTCAAACGCCAGGTCACCGGCCCGGCTCCACCACCACAACGTCGTTCGGGAACCCCATGAAGCGCCTGCTCACCGCCCTCGCCCTGGTCGCCGCCACCGCAGCCCAAGCCGCCACCATCAGCACCTCGGCCGTGATCGCGGTGTCCACGACCAACTGGGACAGCACGCTGACGTTCCAGAAGTTCGATGCCAGCCTGGGCACGCTGAACTCGGTGAGCTTTGCCTACAGCGGCTCGGCGACGTCGACCTTCGGCATCGAAAGCCTGGACAGCGCCGCCACCACCATCAGCACCAATACGCTGGCCGCGCTGACCTTCGGCCTGCCGATCTCCGTGGTGCTGAACCTGAGCAACAGCAGCACGCGCGACGTCGCGGCCTTTGATGGCGACGTCGATTTCGGCGGCGCCTCCGGCTTCAGCGGCGCAGCGCTGACGGCCAGCAACAGCGGCCTGGCGGTCATGAACAGCGGCTTCGGCGGCCTGATCGGCAGCGACCTCTACAGCATCGGCGTCAGCGCCGCCGGCACCTCGAACGCCAGCGGCTCGGGCAACCTGATCACCATCATCCAGACCACGGCCGGCGCCAATCTGCGGGTGACCTACGACTACACCCCGAATGCCCAGGTGCCGGAACCGGCCTCGCTGGCGCTGGTGGGCCTGGCCCTGGCCGGCGTGGGCCTGTCGACCCGCCGCCGCCGCGCCTGAGTCGCGCCGGCATCCATCGACACCCCGCACACCGCCCCCTGGAACATCCCATGAAGCTCTCCACCGCCCTGCTGTCGACCCTGCTGTTCTCGCTGGCTGCCGGCGCCAATGCCGCCACCCAGGTGACCTACACCTCCAACGTGGTGCCGCTGACCACCACCAACTGGGCCAGCAGCCTGAGCCTGCCGCTGTTCGACAGCTCGCTGGGTGACCTGCTGCAGGTCGACATCACGCTGCACGGCAACGTCATCGGCGACGCGCGCATCGAAAGCACCGACGCCAAGGCCTCCACGGTCACGCTCAACCTGGCCTCCACGCTGACGCTGTCGCGGCCGGACCAGACCACCCTGGTCATCACCGTGCCGCTGGTGACCCAGGTGCTGTCGCTGACGGCCTTCGATGGCAGCCTGAACTGGTCCGGAAGCTCGGGCGCCACGCTGCTGGGCCTGACCGGGTCGCGCTCGGAGAGCTACAGCAGCACCGCGGCCGCCGACCTGCTGCTGTTCACCGGCGTGGGCTCGCTGAGCGCGCCGCTGACCGGCAAGAGTGCCTCGACGGTCACCGGCTCGGCCAACCTGGCCTCGTGGATCCAGACCCGCGCCGGCGGCTATGCCGACATCACCTACACCTATGCCGCCGCCCCGGTGCCCGAACCCGCCAGCCTGGCCCTGATGCTGTCCGGCCTGGGCATGTTCGGCCTGCTGGCCAAGCGCCGCCGCCGCGCCGAGTAAGCGACTCGCCCCCGGCGCCAGGCCCCGCGGTCTGGCCCTATGCTCCGGCCTGGTCCATCCAGCCCGGAGCTTTTGCCTTGAGCCAGCCCATCTTCACCCGCGTCGAACTGTTCACCGACGTCGACGGCCGTGCGCGCTGGCGCGACACGGCCATCGCGCTCAGCGAGGGCAAGCCGCAGGCGCGGTTGTCGCCGCTGCTGCCCAGCGCCGGCTACCAGCTGCGCGAAAGCCCGGTCGGCTTTCGCAGCGAGTTCCACTGCACCGGCGATGCGCAATGGGTGTTCATCCTGGCCGGCCGCATGGAAATCGGCCTGCAGGACGGCAGTTCGCGCGTCTTCGGTCCCGGCGAGCACTTCTATTCCGCCGACACCCTGCCGGCCGGCGCCAGCTTCGACCCCGCGGTGCACGGCCACTGGAGCCGCCAGGTCGGCGAGCAGCCGCTGGTGACGCTGTTCGTGCGGGGCTGAGATGGCCGGCGACGCTCCCGTGCCCGAGGCGCTGCGCGGCGTTCGCACCCTGGCCTTCGACATCTTCGGCACCGTGGTCGACTGGCGTGGCTCGCTGATCCGCGAAGGCCAGGCCCTGGGCCAGCGCCTGGGGCTGGCGCCCGAGGTGGACTGGGCAGCGCTGGCCGACGCCTGGCGCGACGGCTACGCACCGGCCATGGCCCGCGTGGCCCGCGGCGAGCTGCCGTGGACGACCATCGACCGCCTGCACCGCATCATCCTCGACGGGCTGCTGCCGCGCTTCGGCCTGGAGGCGCTGGACGAGGCGCAGCGCGCCGACCTCAACCGCGCCTGGCACCGCCTCGCCCCCTGGCCCGACAGCGTCGCCGGCCTGACCCGGCTGCGACAGCGCTACGTGCTGGCCACGCTGTCCAACGGCAACCTGTCGCTGCTGGTGGCCATGGCCCGCGCCGGCGGCCTGCCCTGGGACTGCGTGCTGTCGGCCGAGCTGTTCCAGCGCTACAAGCCCGATCCCGCGGTCTACCTGGGCGCAGCCCGCCTGCTGGACCTGGCGCCGGACCAGCTGATGATGGTGGCCGCCCACCCCAGCGACCTGGTCGCGGCCCAGCGTGCCGGCCTGCGCACGGCCTACATCCCGCGCCCGCTGGAACGTGGCCCGGGGGGTGCCATGGAGCCGGTGGGCGAGGCCCGCTTCGACCTCGTGGCCGACGATCTGGGCGATCTGGCGGCGCGGCTGGGCCTCTGATCGCCAGGGCTGCGCTTGACTTCGGTCAAGTGTTTGATGTTGGTCAAGCTGGCGTCAGCCAGTTCAGGCAGGATGCACAACATGGCACGCACCGCCACCACCATTCCCATCCTGCCGGCCCAGGCCTCGCGCGGCTGCTCGGCCTGCGTTCAAGCGTCCAGCGGGCCGGTGTGCCGCACGGTGCTGGGCCAGGCCTGCGGCGCGCCGACGCTCAGCGGCCCCGGCCAGCAGCTGCAGCGCCTGCTGCAGGCGCTGGGCGAGTCACTGGGCCTGCCGGTGCAGGGCCAGGACAACCGCGTGGTGCGCGCCCTGCACGTGCAGGACGGCGAGGTGGAGCTGACGCTGGCCGTGGCCCCGCAATGCGGCGGTGCCGAGCTGGCCGATACCGCCTTCCAGACGCTGCGCCGGCTGCTGCCGGACACCGACATCTACGTGCGGCACCAGGCCTGAGCCTGCCTTGCGGCACTCGGCCTGAGCCTGCGCTCAGGAGCGCGGCGGCGCCGCGCACATCAGCTGGGCCTGCTGCTGCAGCCGCGCCTGCGCCGCCAGCACCTCGGCATGGCGGCCATCGGCCTGGCCCCCCATGCTGGCCAGCAGCACCAGGGGCACCAGCAGGGCCCCGCCCAGCGACAGCAGCTGGCCGCGGGCATCCAGGGTCTGATAGGCGTGGCTCGTGTTCATCGCAGTCTCCTGCAACAACGCTGGACGCTCAGGATGGACGTTCAGGACTGACGCGCAGCCTGAGCGGACGGTGCGGACTGCGCCCACTGCGCAGCGCCCTGCACCTCGCCGTGGTAGCCGTCGGCCAGGCCGCCCATCGTGGCCAGCAGGGCCAGGGTCATCAGCGCCGACAGCATGGCGGCAGCCAGGCGCTGGCGCGAGCCGGCAGCATAGGAAGAAGTGGCGGACAGGCGGGCTTGGGCGGTGGTCATGGTCGGCTCCGGGGGGCGAAAGACTGTGTCGATGTTTGAATCATCGGCACAGGCCCCCGGCCGCGCGAGCCGGATGCGACGAACTGCAGCCGCGTCGCGCTCAAGCGTCGCGGACCGCGACCGACGGCGGCCATGCCACCGCCGGCGCGGCCCTCACCGGCCTCAGAGCTTGGCTGCGGCCCGGCGCTTGGCCTCGGTGGCGTCGAGCTGGTACTGCTCCTCGGCGGCACGGCGCATCTCGATGGCCGAATCCAGCGCCGCCTGGTAGCGCTCGGGCGTGTAGGTGTTCTGGTTGGCGATGTAGACGCTGCGGCGCAAGGGCTTGGCGTTGTAGCGCGGCAGGTTCACCGAAAAATGGCATTCCGGCACCGAGCGCCCGGGACGGTGGCGCAGGATCGGGCCGCTGATGCCCACCGGCAGGTCGTTCTGCTTGTTCGGGCTGATGTCGCGCTGCAGACCGGTGGGGGCCGGCAGCTCGGCGATGCGCTGCAGCAGCGCCTCGGTGGCCCGTTTCAGTGCCGGGCGCGGGCCATTGCCGGGGCCCTGGCCGTCGGAGAAGAACAGCGTCGGCTGGCCGTAGCGCATCTGCCAGCCATGAGTGCTGTGGGTGTCGATGCGCTGGATGTGTTCGGGCACGCGGATGCGGACGCCGGAGTAGATGGTGACGGTTCTGGTGTTCATGGTGTGCACGCGGGTCAAGGGCTCCTCCCTTGGCACACCGCCGGCCGAACAGCGCCGCACGGCGTCCCGATTTGTCGTTGTTGTCGACCCGCAGATCCGGCCCTGGCACTCCCAACCGCCTGGATCGTTCAGCGCCCGATCCGTGCCCCGGCCCGACCTGCAGACCCCCGCTCGCAGGACGGGTGGAGGTCTGTGGTCTTTTAGCAATTCTATCGTTGTCGCGGCGTTTGCACGCTACGTGGTTATGCATAGCTTGCACAGCTTGCGGCCCCGGATCGTGCGCTTTGCACGCCCAGGTGACGCGGCCTGCCGCGCCTCACCAGCGGCAGCCCTCGCCCTTGACCGCGTCGCGGGCCAGCGGCACCACCGCCAGCAGGCCCTGGCCGGCATAGGCCTGGCGGCAATCGGGCCGCGCCGCCTTCTCCAGGTCCGAGGCCAGCTTGGACTTCTGCTCGGGCGGACGCGGCAGCAGCGGCACCAGGCCGGTGGACGGCGAGCGCGACAGCTCGCCGCCGCGTGGCCGCACCAGTTCAAGGTTGAGACGCGGCGCGCTGGCCGGCAGCGACGGCGGCGTGGCCACATCGTGGCCGACGCGCGAACCGGCGTCGGGCGCTCCGGCGCTGCGTGCAGCACCACCGGGCACGGACTGCGGCGACGGCAGGGCCGCGGACGGAGGACCTGCCGCAGCCGGTGGCTGCGGACTGGCCGCGGCAGGCGCCTGGACCGGCGTGGCTGCGGTGGATGAGACCGGTGCGGGAGCCGGAGCCGGCGCTGGCGCGGCTGCAGGGGCGACCACCGGAGCGGCCACCGGGGCGGCCGCCGGGGCAGGCACAGGGGCAGGTGCAGGCACAGGGGCAGGTGCAGGCACGGGGGCAGGTGCAGGTGCAGGTGCAGGAACCGGGGCCGGTGGCAGTGGCCTTGGGGCTGGCGGCGCAGGGGACGCAGGCACTGGCGTCGGCGGCGTCGGTCTGGCGGCGGGCATCGGTGCCGGCATGGCGGCGGGCATCGGTGCCGGCATGGCGGCGGGAGCAGGTGCAGGTGCAGGTGCAGGTGCAGGCACCGACGGCAGTTCGGGCAGCGGCAGCGGGCGGATCGAGGTATCGGCGCTGGTGATGCTGCGCAGCGGGGCGATGGCCGGCGGCAAGGCCGGGGCAGGCGCCGGCAGGCTGGGGGCCAGGTCCGGCGCCGTCACCACGGCAGGCGCATCGGCGGCCGGAGCCGGAGTCGCGATAGCGGGCGCCGTTGGCGGCGCCGGCATGGCCTCGGGTGTCGCCGCCGGCGCTGGTGCAGGCGCCGCGGCCGGCATCTCGCTGGCCTGCCACTGGCCCAGCCGGGCCGCGCCGGGCTGGCGCTGGGCGGCTTCGGCCTGTGGCGTCTGGCGCACCGTGCCGCCCCAGCGGCGCTGCTCGGCCTGGCCCTGCGGGCCGCTGTAGGCATCGCTGGCCACCGTGGCCTCGGGACCGTCGCCGCCGCGCTCGGCACCGCGCAGCGTGACATTGATCGCTCCCCAAACGCCTTCACCGCGGCGGGCGCTGCCGCCCGGCGCATTGCCCAGCACCAGCAGCGCCAGCAGGTGCAGCAGCAGGGCCAGCGTCAGGCACTGGCTCAGCGGGGTCGGCCGCTGGCCCGGCCAACGGGGCTCGGCGGGCGGTGGGGCAAGGTCGGCGGACACAGCCGCGATCTTGCACCAGCGATGTTGCGCTGCCCGGTGCCGATGCCGGCGCCGATGCAGCGGGCGCGCCGGGCCCGGCCTCAGCCCGGCCGGCCGTCGGCGCGCGGCCGCAGAAACCAGCGGCCGTAGCGCAGCGCCCAGGCGCCCAGCGCGGCCAGCCAGCACTGGGCGGCAAACAGCGTCAGCGGCGTGGCCATGGCCGGCCACAGCGCCGCCGCCAGGCGCGCGGCAATGCCGACCTGCAGCACCCAGAACATCATCCAGGCCCAGTTGTCGGCGGCCAGCGTGCGGCCCGAATGGCCGGCGGCCACGCGCGTGGCCATGGCCAGCAAGGTGCTGCCCAGATAACCCATGGTCAGCGCATGCAGCGGCGCCAGGCCCAGCGACAGCCGGCCCTCGCTGGCCAGCATCAGCCCATGCGAGGCGGCGCCCAGCACAAAGGCCAGGCCCAGCCAGAAGAAGCCCAGGTGCAGCATGGCCAGCAGGCGCATCGCCGGGCCATGGCCCAGGCTTTGCCGCAGGCCCCAGCGCAGCGCCAGCCACAGCAGCAGCGCACCGCCGCACAGTTCCAGCACGGCGCGCACGGCCAGCAGCGGCAGCGGCAGGTCGACCCCCAGCAGGGCCTCGGCCGCCGCCAGCGGCGCCTGCAGCAGCACCAGCCCGGCCAGCAGGCCGAGCAGGGCACGTGGACGCCAGGCGTCCAGCGCCGGCAGCGCGGCACTGCTGAAGAACGGAATCATGCGGTGCGCAACCACCACGAACACCAGGCACAGCCCGGCCCACAGCCCGCCCTGCAGGGCGGCCCGGGCGATGCCGTCGCGGCCCAGGGCCACGGCCACCGCCGCGGTCCAGACCGCCAGCACGCAAACCAGACAGCCCAGCAGCACCAGCCAGGCATGGTCGCGGTCCAGCTCGGGCTGGCGCTCGCGGCTGTCCAGCAGCATCAGGCCGAACAGGCCGGTGGCCAGGGCCAGGCCCATGGCCGCCGCGCCCAGGCCCAGCGCAGCCAGCGCCGACGAGAAATGGAAACCGGCCAACGCCAGCGCCCAGCCGCCCAGCATCACCGCCACCGGCACCGCCAGGCGCGCCGCAGGCACCGGCTCCAGGCCCAGCCAGCGCGGACCGGCGGTGAACAGGAAGCCGGTGAAGAACAGCGGCATGAAACCGAAGCCCATGGCCAGGCCGTGGGCCGTGGACGGGGCCACCGCCCAGGGCAGCAGCAGGCCGGCATGGCGGGCCAGCAGGGCCACGCCCCACCACAGGGCCAGCAAGGCCATCATCAGCGCGCCGGCGAAGAAGCCCAGGCGGTGCGGCGCGTCGAACAGCCGGCCCAGGCGTGCCCGCGAGGCACTGGAGCGGCGGTGGCCGAAGCTGCGGGAGCCGCCGGACGGCGGGCCGGCGGTGGCGGTTTGCAGCGGCAGCATCGCGGCCTCAGGCGGGCAGCGGCGCCGGCACGGCCATGCCGCGGGTCAGCAGGCGCTCCATCAGCTCGCGCACGCTGCGCACCTGGGCGCCGAAGGGCAGCGCGCCGACGCCGCGGAAATACAGGCCCTTCTTCAGATCGCCGCGCAGCGCCGCGGCCAGCTGGTTGTCGATGCAGAACTGGCCCCAGTCCTTGAAGCCGTCGCGCAGCCCGCATTGCGCCAGGCAGTCGAAGGCCTTGGTGCAGCGGGCCTTGGCATGGGCCACGGCCTGCAGCGCCGGCTCGGCCTTCAGATAGGCCTTCAGCCAGGGCGTGGCCACGGCGCGCGCCGGCAGGCCGGCAACGCTGGTGAACTCGACCATGTCCTCGTCGCGGGCCTCGGCCAGCACCTGCTTGAAGCCCGGGCTGGCATCGCATTCGGCGGTCACGGCAAACGGCGTGCCCAGCTGCACGCCGGCACCGCCCAGGGCCTGGATGCGGGCGATGTCCTCGCAGCTGCGGATGCCGCCGGCGGCGATCAGCGGGATGTCCAGGCCGGCCTTGTCGAAGAAGGCCCGGGCCTCGGGGATCACGCGCTCGAAGTCGAAGCGCGGGTCGTTGAGGTCGGCGATGCGCGCCGCGCCCAGGTGGCCGCCCGCCAGGCGCGGATGCTCGATGACGATGGCGTCGGGCAGGCGCTTCTTGCGCTCCCACTTCTTGACGATCAGCTGGATGCCGCGCGCATCGGACAGGATGGGCACCAGCAGCGCCTTGGGGTGATCGGCGGCCAGCTCCGGCAGGTCCAGTGGCAGGCCGGCGCCGACCACCACCATGTCCACGCCGGCCTCCAGCGAGCGCCTGACATAGGCGGCGTAGTCGCTGACCGCGCGCATCACATTCATCGCGATCAGGCCCAGGCCGCCGGCGGCGGCGCGGGCGGCCTTGACCTCGCGCTCGACGGCTTCGAGGTTGGCGGCGTCGATCTGCGCCTTGGTGTCGGCATCCTGGCCGGCGCGGGCCGACAGGCCCTCGGTGCGCGCCATCAGGTCGGGATGGTGGCGGCGCAGGTCCACCGAGCTGAGCGTGCCCACGCCGCCCTGAGCGGCCACGGCGCCGGCCAGGCGGTGCGCCGACACGCCCACGCCCATGCCGCCTTGCACGATGGGCAGCAGCTGGCGGCCGGCCAGGCGCAGGGCCTGCAGGCCGCTGGCGGCCAGGGCCGGTTGCAGGTTGGCGGGGATGGCGTCGGGAGCGGATTCGCGGGGCATGGCGGCAGGCCCGTCGCGAAGCAAGGCGACCGGGTGCAGGAAGGCTACAAAGGCGCGCAGGCTAGCCCAGCCGCGGCGCGCCGGACTTGATCGACATCAGGACGGCAGGACATGGCGCCTGCCGCAACGCGACAATGCGGGCATGGACTCGCCGGAACAGATCGACACCGTGGTCATCGGCGCCGGCGTGGTCGGCCTGGCCTGCGCCCGCGCGCTGGCCCGCGCCGGCCACGAGGTGGTGGTGCTGGAGGCCGAGAACGCCTTCGGCACCGGCACCAGCGCGCGCAACAGCGAGGTCATCCATGCCGGCCTGTACTACCCGCCGGGCTCGCTGCGCGCCCGGCTGTGCCTGCGTGGCAAGGCCTTGCTGTACGAGTTCTGCCAAAGCCATGGCGTGGCCCACCGCCGCTGCGGCAAGCTGGTGGTGGCCTGCAGCGATGACGAGCTGCCGCAGTTGCAGGCGCTGCAGACCAATGCGCTGGCCTGTGGCCTGCACGACCTGCAATGGCTGGACGCTGCCCAGGCGCGGGCGCTGGAGCCCGAGCTGGCCGGCGTGGCCGCGCTGCTGAGCCCGTCCACCGGCATCGTCGACAGCCATGGCCTGATGCTGGCCCTGCTGGGCGAGGCCGAGGGCCATGGCGCGATGCTGGCGCTGTGCTCGCCGGTGACCGGCCTGCGGCCGGTGGACGGCGGGCTGGAGCTGGACGTCGGTGGCGCCACGCCCAGCCGGCTGCGCGCGCGCCAGGTGGTCAATGCCGCCGGCCTGCAGGCGCCGGCCCTGGCCCGGACCCTGGTCGGCCAGGGCCTGGCCGCCGAGCAGGTGCCGCAGCCGCATTTCGCCAAGGGTTGCTATTTCACGCTGCCCGGACGGGCACCGTTTTCGCGCCTGATCTACCCGGCACCCGGCGCCCACGGCAAGGCCGGCCACCTGGGCGTGCACCTGACGCTGGACCTGGGCGGCCAGGCCCGCTTCGGCCCCAGCTTCGCCTGGATGGACACGCAGGACGCGGCAGCGCTGGACTACCGGGTCGACCCGGCGATTGCCGACGGCTTTTATGCCGAGGTGCGGCGCTACTGGCCGGGCCTGGCCGACGGCAGCCTGCAGCCGGGCTATGCCGGCATGCGCCCCAAGATCAGCGGGCCGGGCGAGCCGGCGGCCGACTTCCGCATCGACGGCCCGGCCCGCCATGGCCTGCCCGGCCTGGTCAACCTGTTCGGCATCGAGTCGCCGGGGCTGACCGCCTCGCTGGCCATTGCCGAGGCCGTGTGCGCGCTGCTGGAGGCCGGCCGGTGAGCCGACCGGCCCGGGCCGCACTGGCCCTGGCCGGGCTGCTGGCCCTGGCCACCCAGGCGCTCCGGGCCGAGCCGTCCGAGGGCCTGCTGGACTGCGCGCCGCCGGACCGGGTGGCCCAGGTGCTGGCCGCGGTGAATGCCCGGCGTGCCGCCGGCGCGCACTGCGGCGACCGCGACTGGCCGCCGGTGGCGGCGCTGGCCTGGTCGGAGCCGGTGGCCGCAGCGGCGGCGGCCCATGCCGCCGATTCGGCCCGGCACGATCAGATGGACCACCGCGGCAGCGACGGCAGCCAGGCCGATCGGCGGCTGGAGCGCGCCGGCCTGCGCTGGCGCGCCTGGGCCGAGAACCTGGGCCGCGGCCACGACGGCATCGATGCGCTGGTGCTGCACTGGTCGCAGAGCGCCGTGCACTGCGCCAACCTGATGCACCCGCGCATGAGCCTGCTGGGCCTGGCCTGCCGCCAGCGCGCCGGCCACGAGCGCTTCTGGGTGCTGACGCTGGCCGCGCCGCAGTAGACCCGGGTTATCGCCGTCGGCTCAACGCGCCACCAGGGTGCGCGCCGGATCGGCGCGTTTGCCGGTCAGGGCGCGGCGCAGGCCGGCCTCGAACACCGCGGCATCCAGCGGCTTGACCCAGTATTCGTAGGCGCCCAGGCTCATGGCCTTGATGATGTCCATGGTCAGCCGGTCGCCGGTGAGGATGGTGATGCGCAGGCCGCGGTTGGCGATCTGCTCGCTGAGCTGGCGCACCACCTCCAGGCCGTTCATGTCCGGCAGGTGCATGTCCAGCAGCACGAAGTCGGGCCGGGTCTCGCGCACCAGGCGCACGCCCTCGGCGCCGGTGCTGGCCAGCTGCAGCCGCACGTCGGGGTGGGCACGCAGCATCTCGCCAGCCAGCAGGGCGCTGACGGGCTCGTCCTCGATGTACAACACCGTGCCGCGCAGCGGCTCGGCAGGCTGTTCGTCGGCGGCGGTCATGGCAGCGGCTCGGTGACGGGCCTGGTCGGCAAGGCGCGCAGCTTAACGCCGTTCAGGTGCGGCGGTCGTGACAAGCGGTTCTTCGCCAGGCTCGACAAAGGGCTTCAGACCCAGCGCCTGATGCACGCGGCGTGGCCGCAGCAGGCCGCCCTGGGTGATGACCAGGGACACGCGCCGCAGGTCGGTGATGCGCTGCGTGGGATCGCCCTCGACCAGCAGCAGGTCGGCCAGCCGGCCGGGCGCCACCTGGCCGCGGTCGGCCAGCGTGCCGCTGATGCGCGCCGCCTGGTGGGTGGCGATCTGCAGCGCCTGGGCCGGCGTCAGCCCGGCCTGCTGCACATAGCCGATCAGCTCGCTGTGCAGCACCAGGCCGGCGATGTGATCGGTGCCGGCCACCAGGGGCACGCCGGCGCGGTACAGGCGGCCGGCAAACTCGGCCAGCCTGGCCACCGCGGCGCGATAGCGCTGGGCCGTGGCCTCGTCGGGAATCTTCATCTGCCCCGCACGCAGGCCGCGCTGCAGGTCCGGCGGCAGATGGGCCATGACCTCGGCCAGCTCGGCCGGCGCCTCGCCGTCGCGCTGCTGCAGAAACTGGAAGGTCATCAGCGTCAGGTCGGCCACCGTGCCGCGCGCCTTGAGCCGGGCGATGAAGGCCTGCACCGCCGGGCTGTCCAGGTCCAGCGTGCCCAGGCGCTCGGCCGGCAGGTAGAAGCGCTGCAGCGTGCGCGTATCGGTCTCGGGCGTGACCAGAAAGTTCAGCAGCAGCTGGTTGACATGCGAGATCTCGTCGAAGCCGGCGTCCAGCGCCTCGTCGGCGCGCAGAAAGGCCGGCACATGGCCGCCCACGCGCAGGCCGCGCGCATGGGCATGGGCCACGGTGGCGGCCAGGTGCTCGCGCGGGAAGGAGTTGTAGATCTTGACCATGGTGTAGCCGCGCTGGGCATACCAGTCGACCGCCGCCTTGGCCTCGTCCAGCGTGCGCACCATGCGACCGTTCTGGCTGGAGAACGGGCTGGCGCCCTCGATGAAGCCGGCCGGCACCACGCGCGGATGCAGCAGCTGGCCGCGCGCGGCCTCGTCCAGCAGCGCCTGCAGGTTGGCATTGCCATTGCCCATGTCGCGCAGCGTGGTCACGCCTGCGGCCAGGTGCAGCACGCCGCTGTCGCGGTCGCTGTGGGCATGCATGTCGTACAGGCCGGGCAGCAGCACGCGGCCGGCGGCGTCGATCAGCGTATCGGGCTGCTGCGCGGTCAGGCTGCCGGCGGGCTGCATGGCGGTGATGCGGCCGCCGGCGATGAACAGGTCCTGCGGCGGCAGCAGGCGCGCCGTGGCGCTGTCGAAGACACGCGCATTGCGCAGCAGGGTCAGGCCCGGCAGCGGCTGCAGCCAGTCGGCCACGCGCTGGCGGTGCAGCAGGCCCTGGGCCGCCAGCTGCTGCTGGCGCAGCTGCGGCAGCAGGGCCTCGTGGCCTTCGGCGACCAGCGCGCCCCAGCCGGGCCAGACCATGGCCAGCAGGCGCGGGCTGGCCTCGTCGCTGGCCCACAGCAGCGTGGGCGACAGGCCCAGGCCGGTGTGGGCCAGCAGCTGCAGTGCCAGCGGCCGGCCGCCATGGTCCAGCGTCAGGCGTTGCAGCGTCTGCTGCACCAGCCGGCCGCTGGGCCACAGCGGCAGCGCCCGCTCGGCGCCGGCCTGCGCCAGCGCGGCCACGGCCAGCGCGTCCAGCAGCGGCGAGCCGCCCATGGCCACATACAGCGCCGGCCGGTCCTGGCCGGCCGGCAGGGCCTGGTCGCCGCGGTCCACCGGCGACTGCCAGCTGACGCGTCCATCGGCGCGCCGGTACTGCTCGGCCAGCGCATTGCCATAGGTGCCGGTGCCGCTGACGCGGTAGCTGCGCGGCGTGCCGTCCTCGGCCAGCTCCAGCCACTCTTCGCTGGTCGGGCCGCGGCCGTTGTCCTTGTAGTCGAACAGCGCCTGCAGCCGGCGCGGGCCGTCGCCGGCGCGCACCTGCAGGCTGCCGATGACCTGGCCGCTGGACTCGCTGATGACCTGCCAGCGGCCGGTCAGCGTGGCCGGGGACAGCGCCTGGCCCAGCGACAGCAACGGCGTCAGCAGCAGGGCCAGCAGCGCCAGGCGCCGCAGCAGGCGCACTGGCAGGGTCAGGGTCGGGATCATCGTCGTGCTCCGCAGCCTGGCGGCGGGCCGGGCTTCGCGCATACTGCGCCGGCCCCGGCACCCGCCGCCCTGGACCCGCATCATGCAGCACACCCCTGCCCCTGCCACCGGAGACGCCGATGGCGCTGTTTCCCGCTGACGCGCTGAACCCCGGCGTGCGCCGGCGCGAGGTGGCCGGCTGGGCCATGTACGACTTCGCCAACTCGGGCTACACCACGGTGGTGCTGACGGCGGTGTTCAATGCCTACTTCGTCGGCGCGGTGGCCGGCGGCGCGGCCTGGGCCACGCTGGCCTGGACCGCCTCGCTGGCGCTGTCGCGGGCGCTGGTGATGCTGCTGATGCCGGCCCTCGGCGCCTGGGCCGACCGCCATGCGGCCAAGAAGCGATTGCTGGCGGCCAGCACCGTGGCCTGCGTGGCCGCCACCGCCGGCCTGGCCTGGGTGGGGCCGGGCGACGTGGCGCTGGCGGTGGCGCTGATCGTCGCCAGCAACCTGGCCTTCAGCATCGGCGAGGCGACCATCGCCGCCTTTTTGCCCGAGCTGGCGCGGCCCCAGGCCCTGGGCCGGGTGTCGGGCTGGGGCTGGAGCTTCGGCTACTGCGGCGGCATGCTGGCGCTGGGCCTGGGCCTGGGCTATGTGCTGTGGGCCCAGGGGCAGAAGCTGCCGGCCGCGCAGTACGTGCCGGTGACGATGCTGATCACCGCGGCCATCTACGGCGGCGCCGCGCTGGCCACGTTTGCGCTGCTGCGCGAGCGTGCGCTGCCGCAAGGCGGCGACGGCGGCGGCCTGGCCGCGGCGCTGCAGCGTCTGGCCCGCAGCTGGCGCGAGGCGCGCAGCTTCACCGACTTCAGCTGGCTGCTGGCCTGCGGCTTTGCCTACCAGTGCGGCATTGCCGTGGTGATTGCGCTGGCCGCGGTGTATGCCGAGCAGGCGCTGGGCTTCGGCATGGTCGAGACCATGATGCTGATCTTCCTGGTCAACATCGCCGCCGCCCTGGGCGCCTTTGCCTTCGGCTACTGGCAGGACCGCATCGGCCACCGCCGCGCGCTGGGCCTGACCCTGGCCGGCTGGGTGCTGATGACCCTGCTGGCCGGCGTGGCCACCAACCGCCCGCTGTTCTGGGCCGCGGCGGTGATCGCCGGCCTGTGCATGGGCTCCAGCCAGTCGGCCGGCCGGGCCATGGTCGGCCTGCTGGCGCCGGCCCGGCGCCTGGCCGAGTTCTACGGCCTGTGGGCCGTGGCCACCAGCCTGGCGGCCATCGTCGGCCCGCTGAGCTATGGCCTGGTGACCTGGGCCACCGCCGGCAACCACCGGCTGGCCATCGCCTCGACCGGGCTGTTCTTCGTGGCCAGCCTGCTGCTGCTGCGCCGCCTGGACATGGGCCGTGGCGAGCAGGCCGCGCGGGCGGCGGCCTAAGCCGCCGGCCGGCGCAGCCGCGCCAGCAGCGTGATCGCGCCCAGCGCACCCAGCAGCACCAGGGCCGCCAGCAGCAGCAGCGGGCCGCCCTGCAGATCTTCGGCCGCGGCCAGGGCCAGGATGGGCAGGGCCGTCAGCCCGTGCAGCAGGGCCCACAGGGGCAGGGCCAGCGCCGGCCGGCCGGCCAGGCGGCCCCCCCAGGACACCGCCACCAGCGTAGCCAGGCCGCCCGGAAACAGCAGCAGCAGGGCCTGGAAGCCGCAGGCCGCCAGCGGCAGGCGGCGGTCGACCAGGGCCTGCTGCGGCTGGGCCGGATCGACCCACACCTGCAGGCGGCCGCCATCGGCCTCGGCCGCGCGCAGCGTGGCGATGATGCGGTCGCGGTGGCGGTCGGAGAAGTTGTCGCGCAGCGGCGTCAGCGCCACGCCGTCGGCCTCGTGGCTGCGGCCGTCGACTTCATACCGGTAGCGCGCGACGACCTGCTGCATGGGCACGGCGCCGGCGCGCGGCATCACCGTGCCGCGGCCCAGGCCCAGCGACTGCCAGTGCAGCAGCTGGGCGCTGACCGGCTGCCAGTGGCGCGTGGCCTGGGCCTGCCACAGCGTGCGCGCCAGGCCGGAGGCCGTCCACAGCGCCGACAGGCCCAGCAGCGTGACCACCAGGGCCGCCAGGCCACGCTGCCAGGCCGGCAGCGGCCGCGCCGCACGGCCGGCATCGCTGCTGCTGCTGCGACTGCGGCGGCGCGACACCCGGGCTCCCGGCCTAGCGCGCCGCCGCAGCGGCGGCCGGCACGCCGCTGGGGGCCGGAGCCGGCGCCGGCACCGGCCGGCTGCGCGCACCCGACAGGCCGCCGCCACCACGCTCCACGCCCGGCACCTCGACCCGGCAGGTCAGGCCGGCGGGCAGCTTCAGGTCGGCATTGGGCAGCTCCATGCGCACGCGGAAGGTGCCGCTGGCCACGTCGATGACCGGGTCCAGGGTCTTGACCTTGGCCGTCAGCTTGCCGCCCACCGGTGCATCGGGCCGCACCTCCAGCGCCTGGCCCGGCTGCAGCTTGCGGTAGGCGGCCACCGGCAGCAGGGCCTCGACATGCAGCACGGCGATGTCGGCGATGCGCAGCAGCGGCTTGCGGATGTCGCGGTTGTCGGCCAGGTCGCCCGGATGGGCCATGCGCTCGGTGACCACGCCGTTGAACGGGCTCTTGATGGTGCGCAGCCGCAGCTGCTCGGACGCCCTCACCTGCTCCAGCACGGCCACGCGCTGGTTCTCGCGCGCCTGCACCAGCTCGGCCTCTGCCAGGCGCTTCTCGGCGGCGGCCTCGTCGCGGTCCTGCAGCGAGACGAACTGGCCGTCGGCCAGCTTCTCGCGTCGCTGCAGCTTCAGCGTCGAGAACTCGACCCGGCTCTCGCCGGACTTGACCGCGCCGATCATCGTGGCGCGGTACTTGGCTTGCTCCAGATTGGCCTTTTCCAGCCCGCTGTCCAGCACCAGCAGCACCTGGCCGGCGCGGATGCGCTCGCCGCGGTCGACGAAGACCTGCTCGATCAGGCCTTCGACCGGGGCGCGCACGTCCACCGTCATGCGGGGCTCCAGCACGCAGTCGTGCTCGCCGGCCAGGGCTGCCAGCGGCAACAGCAAGAGGGGCAGAAAGGAGTAGCGAGTCAGGGGGCTCATGGGGATCTCGCAGAGAAGTCTCAGATCGGCTTGCCGCCGAAGGCCAGGCGGCGGTCCAGCTCGCGGTCCTGGGTGATGGTACGGCGGCGCACCGCGGAAAAATGCGCCTCGGCGCGCTGCTGGGCCCAGCGGCGCAGCGCCTGGCCCAGCCAGGACGGCAGGTGGGCGGTGTCGGTCTCGGCGGCATGGGCATGGCCCAGCAGCGCCCGCACCAGGCGCATCGGCAGCGCGCCGAAGCCGCTGAACAGGTCGTCTTCCAGGCTCACCAGGGCCTCGCAGCTGCCGGGGTCGCCCTGGCGGCCGGCGCGGCCGTAGAGCTGGCGGTCGACCCGCGCCGATTCGTGGAACTCGGTCAGGATCACATGCAGGCCGCCGGCGGTGCGCACCGCGTCGTGCAGCAGGATGTCGGTGCCGCGCCCGGCCATGTTGGTGGCCACCGTGATGCGCCCGGGCTGGCCGGCCTGGGCCACGATCTCGGCCTCGGCCGCGTCCTGGCGGGCATTGAGCAGCGCATGCTCCAGGCCCAGCGCCTGCAGTGCGGCGCTGACCGATTCGGACGCGCCCACCGAGCGCGTGCCGATCAGCACCGCGCGGCCCTGGGCCGCGAACTCGCGCGCGCGCTCGGCCACCGCCTGCCAGCGCGCCTGGGCCCGCCAGTAGACGCGCGCGCCCAGCTGGCGGCGCTGCACCGGCCGGTGCGTGGGCACGCGCACCACGTCCAGCGCATACACCGAGCGCAGCTCGGCCGCCACCTCCATGGCCGTGCCGCTCATGCCGCACAGGCGCAGGTAGCGGCGGAAGAAGCGCTGGTAGGTCAGGCGCGACAGCGTGTCGCGCTTGTTGCTGGCGGCCAGGCCTTCCTTCAGCTCGACCATCTGGTGCAGGCCACGCTCCCAGGTGCGGTCGGGCATGACGCGGCCGGTGTTCTCGTCGACGATCTGCACCGTGGGCTTGCCCTCGTGCTCGCGCACGATGTACTGGCGGTCGCGCTGGAACAGGTGCAGCGCCGACAGCCCCTGCTGCACCATGGCCTGGCGGGCGCGGCGCGCCGCCAGCAGCGGGTGCATGCCCTGGCACAGCGCGTCGATGCGCACCTGGCCGGCCGGCAGCAGCTCGATCTGGCGCTCGCGCAGGCGCAGGCGGAAGTCGATGCCCGGCTCCAGCGCACGCGCCGCCTCCAGCGCCGCGGCCCAGGCGCCGGCCTCGTCGCCGCCCGGGCGCTCGGCCGACAGGATCAGCGGCGTGCGCGCCTCGTCGACCAGCACGCTGTCGGCCTCGTCGATGAGCACGAAGTACAGGCCGCGCAGCCGCCGCGCGGCCGCGCCGCCGCGCTCGCCCAGCAGCGGGCGCACGGCCGCGTGCAGGTGGCGGCCGCCATGGTCGAGCTGGTCGCGCAGGTAGTCGAACACCAGGTCCTTGTTGGTGGTGTAGACCACCGGGCAGCGCCAGGCGGCCTGGCGCTGCTCGGGCTCCTGGCCTTCGACCACCACGCCCACCTGCAGGCCGCAGCGGCGGTAGACCGGCTCCATGATCTGCGCATCGCGCGCGGCCAGGTAGTCGTTGACCGTCACCACATGGGCCGGCGCGCCGGCCAGGGCCACGGTGACGGCCGGCAGCAGCGCGGTCAGGGTCTTGCCCTCGCCGGTCTGCATCTCGGCCAGGCGCCCGTCCAGCAGCACCAGGCCGCCGGTCAGCTGGGCCGGGTAATGGGCCTTGCCCAGGGTGCGGCGCGACACCTCGCGCACCAGCGCAAAGCCCTGCTGCACCGCACCGCGCGTCAGGCCCTCGGACTGCAGGCGCGCCCGGGTGGCGGCCAGGTGGGCATCGAGCCCGGCCTCGTCCAGCGCCTGCAGCGCTGCTTCCTGGGCCAGCACCGCGGCCACGTCGGCACGCAGGCGGCGGCAGCGCCAGGCCGACAGCCAGGGCGCGGCCCAGCCATGCCAGCCGGCCAGCCAGCGGTCCAGCGCCTGCTCGTGGCCGTCGTCGCGCTCGACCACCGGGCCGGCGCGCAGATGCTGGGCCTGCCATTGCTGCAGCAAGACGCGGCTCACGACAGGCCGCCCATCACAGGTCGAAGCGGCTCAGGAACAGCTGGCGCAGCCGCCGCCAGGCCTGGGCCGCCAGCGGCTCGGGCTCGTGCTCCAGCCGCACATGCAGGCGCGTGCCCAGCTGCGGCGAGCCGATGTCGGCCGGCAGGGCCAGCTCGAACACGAACACGCGGTTCAGCGTGCGCAGGCCGTCGGCATCGCTGGGGTCGACCAGCAGCTGGCCGCCGCCCGCCGGCGTCAGCGCCTTGGACGGCAGGCGGTCGCTGCCGCCCGGCACCTCGCGCACGATGCGCGCCTCGTGCACCTGATCCAGGCGGTCGGCCAGGCGCACGCGGATGTGGCGCAGGCGGTGGCGCACCAGGCCGATGTCGTCCTGCGTGACCACCAGGCGCGCGCTGCGCAGCGCGCCGTCGAGCACATAGCCCAGCTGGTCGCCCTGCTTCAGCCAGCGGCCCTCGGCATCGGCGGCGCGCGGCACCAGCAGCCGGCCGTCGCTGCCGGCCACCAGCACCAGCTGGTCGATGCGCTCCTCCAGCCGCGCCAGGCCGCGCAGCTCGCGGTCCAGCGTGGTGGCGGTGGCGGCGGCCTGGGCGCGGTCGCTGACCAGCTCGGAAGCCACCTGCACCTGCAGGCGCTCGACGCGGGCGCGCTGCACGTCGTATTCGGTCCACAGGCCCGGATCGGACAGCTCGGCCACCGGCTGGCCGGCCACCACGGCCTGGCCCGGCGCCACCAGCAGGCGTGCCAGCGTGCCCGGCGCGCGGGCGCGGATCTCGGCCTGCTCGGGCACCCAGACCACGCCCTCGGCCAGCGTGGACAGCGGCATCGGCACCGCCACCAGCAGCAGCGCCACCAGGCCCAGCACACCGGCGGTGATGCCCACCGCGCGCTGGCGCTGGCGCGCCAGCAGCGGCGAGGCGATGACGAAGCGCAGCGACTTCAGCAGCGGCCACAGCGCGCCCTGCACCACGCCCCACACCGCCAGCAGCACGCCGATGAAGAAGTACTGCTCGGCAATGAACAGCGCAATGCCGAACACCACCAGCATGCGGTAGACCCAGGACAGGCCGCCATAGGCCTGCAGGATGCGGCGCTCGGCCGGGCTTTCGTCGGGCGGCTCGATGTCGTGGGCGCCGAAGGCATGGCGCTGCACCAGCCAGCCCCACCAGCGCGTGGCGCGCTGGCCCAGGTTGGGCATGGAGATCAGGTCGCAGAGGATGTAGTAGCCGTCGTAGCGCAGCAGCGGGTTGGCATTGAAGACCAGGGTGGACACGCCGGCCACCAGCATCACGTTGAAGGCCAGGCTGCGCACCAGGCCGGGCTCGACCAGCAGCCACGCGCCCATGGCCAGCGCCGCCAGGCCCAGCTCGGCCATCATGCCGGCCGCACCCACGCCGGCCCGCGCCCAGCGGCTGCGAAAGCCGGTGCTGGCCGAGGCATCGACATAAGGCACCGGCGCCAGCACCAGCAGCATCAGGCCCATCTCGTGCACCTCGCCGCCGCCGGCCTTGACGGCCCAGCCATGGGCCAGCTCATGCACCGCCTTGACCAGCGGAAACACGATCAGCAGCAGCAGCAGGTTGTCCGGCGCCAGCGCGCGGTCGCTCAGGTTGCCGGTCAGGGCCTGCCAGTGCATGGCCGCGGCCACGCCGGCCGGCAGCAGCAGGGCCAGCCAGAGCGCCACGCCCAGCGGCGACAGCAGCCAGCGCAGGCCCGGCAGGGTGCGCGTCAGGAACGCATCCGGATCCCACAGCGGCAGGCGCAGCGACATCGGATTGGTGAGGTTCTTCACCCACAGCGAGCGGCGCTGCTTGCGCCCGCGCGACAGCAGGTCGTCGACATCGGGCGAGACATCGGCCAGCAGCAGGTCGGCCTGGTGCAGCTGGGCCAGCAGGCCCAGCACCTCGTCCTGCGTCGGTGCATCGTCGCCCAGGCGGGCCACGGCCTGCTGCCAGATCGCATCCACCGTGCGCTGGCCGTCCATCAGCGACACCAGCAGCCAGGCCGCCGGCGTGAAGCGGTGCAGGCGCCCGCCGGCCGGTTCGCGCAGCACATACCAGGCCGCGCCGCGGTAGCGCTGGCGGTGCACCTGGGCCTCGCGCGCCAGGCGCGGCACCAGCTCGGCGATGCGATACCAGGCGTCGCTGTGGAAGGCGGCGGTCATGCGTTCAGGGCAGCCACTGCCAGAGCTTGAGGCGCAGCCAGTCGGTGAAGCGGTGGGTCCAGATCCACAGCAAGCGGCGCTCGCCGGCCTCGATCTTGCCGACGCCTTCCATGCCCGGGCGCAGCATGGCCGGCGCGGCATCGAGCTGAGCCTCGACCTCGAAGGCATTGCGGCCATCGGCCGGCGCCGCCACCGAGATGCCACGCACCGCAAAGCCCAGCGTATCGCCGGTCAGGCCGGCCAGCACCAGCTGGCCGCGCTGGCCCACGGCGACGCCGCGCATGTCGGTCTCGTCGACCTTGAGCACCACGCGGAAGGCATCCAGCGGCGCCACCTCGAACAGCGTCTTGCCCTTTTCCACCGGGCTGCCCAGCTGCTGGCTCAGGTCGCCCGAGACCACCAGGCCGTCAAACGGCGCGACCAGTCGGGTGCGTGCCAGGCGTTCTTCGACCAGGGCCAGCTGGGCCTGGGCCTCGGCCATCTCGGCCGCGGCGATGCGCGCCTCGGCGCGCTCGTGGCGCGACAGCGCATCGCGGTAGCGGCGCTCGTGGCGGTCGCGCTCGCTGGCATGGCGCTCGCGCTCCAGCAGCAGGTCGCGGTCGTCCAGCGTGGCCAGCACATCGCCGGCCTTGACGCGCTGGCCGGCCTTGACCGGCGCGCTGCGCACAAAGCCCTCGAACGGCGCCACCACGGCGCGCTGCACCGCGCCCTCGATGGTGGCCGGCGCGCTGATGCGCCAGTGGCCGTCGGCAAACACCAGCGCCAGCAGCAGCACGGCCACCACCGCCGCGCCGATGCGCCAGGACGGACGGCGTGGATCGCTGAAGGCCTCGCGCACGGCCAGCCACTGCCGGCGCGAGCGTCCGGCAAGCCAGCGGTTGCCGTCGCGGTGCAGGGCCAGCACCGGGCCCAGGGCCTGGGCCCAGGCCTCCAGCGTGGCCAGGTCGGCAGCGCTGATCGGCCGCTCGGCCGGGCGCTCGATGCACAGCACGCCCAGCGCCTGGCTGCGCGCCAGCACCACGGCCGAGGCCACGCTGACCGCGCCGGCACCGCCCTCACCGCCGCCGGCCAGCGCCTGGTGGGCCAGGTCCACCGCCACCGGCCGCTCGGCCAGCGCCGGCAGCACCAGGCTGGCACGCTGGTCCCAGGCCTCCTCCATGGCGTTTTCCAGCCGCCGCACCAGGGCGCTGCGGTGGTCGAACCAGGCGGTGGCCGACAAGGCCTGCAGCCGCACGCGGTCGCCACCATCGTCGACCAGGCCCAGCGAGGCCCGCGACAGGCCCAGGCGCTCGGCCAGGCCGTCCACCGCCAGGTGCGCGGCCTCGTCCAGGTCGGCGGCCTCGGCCACGCGCAGCATGGCGTCGATGACCTGGCGGCTGCGCTCGGCGGCCGTGGCCTGCTGCGTGGCCTCCTCGCCGCGCAGCATGGCGTCCAGCCAGCCCATGCCCCAGGTCAGCGCGCGAAAGGCCTGCTGCACCTGGGCCTCGGGCCGGCCCATCACGTCCATCACCACGGCGCCGCGCAGCTCGCCGCGCAGGTCCACCGGATAGGCCAGCACCAGGCCCGGCACGGCCGCCGGCGTGCCGGCCGCGGCGCCGGCCGGTGGCGCCAGCAGCTCGGCCTGGGCACTGCGCGCGGCCAGGCAGCGCCGTGCCGGCTCGGCCAGGTCGGTCATGTCCAGCTCGGCGGCGGGCCAGAAGGCCACCGGCGCAAAGCTGCCATCGGCGCCCCGCAGCAGCACCATGGCGCGCCGCGCACGGCCCACCTGCTCGGCCACCAGGGCCAGCCAGGACTGGGCGAAGGCGCCGACCGAGTCGGCCTGGGTGAAGGCCGTCCAGGCCTGGTTGGCGGAGCTGGCCGCTGCGGCGACGGTGGCGACCGCGGCGGTGGCGCTCCGCCCTTCACGTTCGTTCGGTTCCAAGACGACGGGACTCCGGCGCGAGAACGGATGAGACAGGCGGCCCGCGACGGACATCAGCGATCAGGGGGCCCGAGGGCCCCCTGATCCTTGCTGCCGCCGTCGTTCTGACGTTCAGGCCGGCATCACAGCGTCACTCGGATGCTGCTGTTGGCACTGATTGTGGCAGAGGGGGTCACCAGCGGCGTCACCGTGCTCAGGGGTGTGCTGCTGAGCTTGGGCGTGATCACCGGCGGCAGCACACGCGGCGGCACGGTGATGCGGATCACCGGCGGCACCGGCGGCGTGACCACCGGCGCGCCAGGGATCGGCACCGTGACGCCGGGCATGCCGGCCAGGGCCTGCTCCAGGCGCAGCGGGTCCACCGCGTCGAAGGCACCGCTGCCGTTGACATCGCCGATGATGCGGCCGTCGACCAGGGCCCAGCCCGGCAGGCGGTTGATCACGCCCGACAGCAGCTGGCGCATCAGCGATACGTCGGCCGTGCTGTGCTGGCGGTCGCGGCTGACGTCGCCGGCATAGGCCGCCACATGCACGGCATCGTCGTCCAGCGCGGCCAGGGCCCCGCCGTTGACCTGCAGCTCGCGCACGTCGATCACCGCCGCCGCGCCGTAGCTGGCGCCGCTGGGCACGGTGGCCACCAGCTGGGCCAGGGTCAGCGCACCGGCCGGCAAGCCGCCCGCGGCGCTGATCTCCACCGCGATCAGGCCACTGCCCAGGGCCGTGGCGCTGAAGCTGGCACCGGCCGGCAGGCCGGCCCCGCGGGCCACCGTGGCCAGGCCCAGCAGGGCCGGGTTATAGGCCAGCGTGAAGCGCACCGAGGTCACGCCCGCGCCATTGCTCAGGCGCACGGCCAGGCCGGTGTCGGCGATGGCCACGCCCAGCACCTGGCCCGGGCCGCGGGCGGTGTCGGCCAGGCCCACGCTCAGCGCCGCGCCACGCGCCACGCTGAAGCTGCCCAGCCAGTCGTCGCCACCCGTGCCATTGGCATCGCCATCCAGCGCCACGCCGGCCTGGTCGTGCAGCGCGGCGGCGCCGGCGCGCAGGCGCACGCCGTAGACGCCGTCGGCCAGCAGCGAGCCGCTGGCCAGGAAGCGTGCGCTCAGACCATCGGCGGCGACGAACAGCGAGCCGGCCACCACCTGGCCGGCGGCGTCGGTGACGACGATGTCGCCATCGGCACCGCCGAGGTCCAGGCCGTCGCTGGCCAGCGGCCGCGAGAACTGCACCGTGAAGCCGTCGTGGCCGCCGCTGAAGCCGACCACGGTCAGCATCTGGTGGCGCACGACGATCTGCACCGTGGCCTCGCGGCTGCTGACGCCGTCGCTGACCGCATAGCGGAAGCTGTCGCCACCTTCGTAGCCCGCCGCCGGCGTGTAGCTGAAGCTGCCGTCCTCACCCAGCACCAGGCCGCCATGGGCCGGGCCTTCGACCAGGGTCACGACCAGCAGCGACTTGTCGGCGCGGCCGGGGTCGCTGTCGTTGTCCAGCACATTGCCGGCCACCGTCTGGCCGGCGACCACGCTGGCGCTGTCGTCCTGGGCCTCGGGCGCGATGTCGTGGCGGCCGAAGTCCAGGTCGCTGCGGTCCAGGCCGCTGGTCACGCTGATGCTGTGGCTGGCCGGGGCACCGGCGCGGGCCCAGCCGGCCGGCAACTGCTCGACCACGCTCAGCGTGCCGGCGCGCAGGCTGGTCAGCGACCAGTGGCCATGCTCGTCGGTGGTGACCGTGGTCTCGCCGTCGTCCAGGCTGCCGTTGGCATTGGCATCGACAAACACCGTGGCACCGGCGATGCCGGCTTCATCGGCGTCGCGCAGGCCATCGGCATCGCGGTCGTCCCAGACCATGCCGGACACGCGGCCCAGCTGGAAGGCGCCGAAGTCGGCACCGGTCTCGGCCTCGCCCACGCCCAGCTCGACGGTGATGGCACCGCCGCCGGCGGCCGGCAGCGTCGGCGTGTCGCCGTCGCCGCCTTCGTCGCCGCCGCCGGGCTGGCCGCCGCCGGTGCTGCCACCGGACATGGCGACGATGGCGTCGGCCAGCGCCTTGACGTCCAGCCGGCCGTAGTTCAGGCCGGTGTTGTTGACGTTGTCGCGCTCGTCGTCGCCGTCGTTGATGCTGACGGCGGTGCTGGCCAGCAGCTCGTGGAACTCGCCCACGGTCAGCGAGCGGCCCAGGTGCTGGTGGGCCAGCTGCTGGGCCAGCGCGGCCACGCCGGAGACATAGGCTGCCGACTGGCTGGTGCCCTGCATGGTGCGCACGCCGCCACCGATGGCCGCCGAGGTGAGCCGCGCGCCGGGCGCGAAGATGTCCACCTGGTCATCGTCGCGCTGGCTGAAGCTGGCGATGTGGTCCAGGCCGGTGACATGGTCGGTGCCGCCGTTGCCGAAGCTCCAGGGGCCGCCGAAGTCGCCGGTCCACACCGCGCCCACCGCCAGCACCGCCGGGTCGGCGGCCGGATAGGCCACGCCCAGCGCATTGACGCTGGCGTAGTTGTTGCCGGCCGCGGCCACGGTGATGATGTTCTTGGCCGCCAGGGACGCGAACTCGTCACCCAGGCCGTAGCGGCTGCCCGCGTTGTCCCAGTTGCTGCCGTCGCCCAGCGACAGGTTGACGACGCCGATGTTCCAGGCCGCGGCATTGGCATTGACCCACTGCAGCGCGCGCTCCAGGTTGGCGAAGGAGCCGCTGCCGTCGTCGCCGAAGACCTTCAGCACGATCAGCTCGGCACCCTGGGCCACGCCGCCGAACATGGCGTCGGCACCGGCGATGACGCCGGCCACGTGCGTGCCATGGCCGTTGCGGTCGATGGCCTGGGCATCGTTGTCGGCAAAGTCGTACTGGTAGACCACGCGCCCGTCGAAGAACGGATGCGAGGCGTCGATGCCGGTGTCGATGACCACCACGCGGATGCCGCTGCCGTCGACGCCGGCATAACCCGGGTCGGCGCGCAGCTGGTCCAGCTCGACCAGCTGCTCGTCCCAGCCGGCCTGCTGCGCGGCCAGCGTGGTGACGGTGCCGCCGCAGGCGCAGGCCGGCAGGCTGATCGAGGCCAGCGAGCCGGCCAGCGTGACCACGGTGGCGGTGCTGGCCTGGCCGGCGGCCGAGGTGCCCGGCCGGGTCTGGATCCAGCCCTCGGGCGTGACCACCGCCACCTGGTAGGTGCCGGCACGCAGGCCGTCGAAGGCATAGCTGCCGTCGGCGGCGGTGAGCGTGGAGCGCTCGCCGGCGTCGAGCAGGCCGTCGCCGTCGGCGTCGATGAACACCGTCCAGCCGGCCAGGCCGTCTTCGCCGGCCTCGCGCTGGCCGTTGCCGTTGACATCGTTGAACTGCGCCCCGGCAATCGAGCCCAGGGCCAGCGTGCCGAAGTTGCGGCCCGACACGGCGCCGCCGGCGGTGACCGCCACATCGTGGTAGCCGGCCAGCGGCGACGTGACCTCGAAGCCCGAGCGCGGCTGGATGGCGATGCGCCAGTCGCCGGGCTGCAGCTCGGCAAAGCTCCAGGCGCCGTCGGCGGCGGTGACCACCGACAGCTCGCCCTCGTCCAGCGTGCCGTCGGCGTCGGCGTCGACGAACACGGTCCAGCCTTCGGCCGCGGCCTCGCCCTCGTCCTGGCTGCCATCGGCGTCGATGTCGCCGAAGACGATGCCGGACACGCTGCCGGTCTGGGCCAGCACGCGGATCGTGGCATCGGCCGTGGCCGGCGCGGCCTCGACGTTGCCGGCGTTGTCGCGCGCCACGCTGTAGAAGGCATAGACGTGGCCGCCCTCGCCTTCGAACACCGCCTCGGTGTCGCTGGTGGCCAGCTGCCACAGCGTCCATTCGCCGCCGTCGGTGCTGACGTAGACCTCGTAGTCGCGGATGGCCGAGCCGCCTTCGGCGTCGGTGCCGCCCCAGCGCACGGTGAAGGTGGACTCGCTGGTGGTCTCGGGCAGGGCCTCGACCTGGCTGCTGGGCAGGCCGACGTCCAGCGTATTGAAGATCGCCGGCGTGTCGATGGGCGCCTCGGTGTCGAAGACGATGCGCGCCTGGGCGTCGATCACCGTGCCGGTGTCGGCCGCACGCAGCGGCTTGACCGTGTAGCTGACGAAGCCGTCGCCACGGCCGGTGTCGTCGTTGGGCAGCAGGAAGCCGAGGTTGGCATCCACCGGCACGTCACCGGTGGCCGGGTCGATGGTGGTGAAGGTCCAGGTGATCAGGCGCGTGGCGGTGTCGATGTTGGCCGTCACGTCCAGGTAGATGCCCTGGCTCTCGCGCAGGTCCAGCCGGCCGCTGTAGGAGGCGCGGCTCTGCGCCGGGTCGATGCGCAGGTCGGCAAAGCCGAAGCCGGTGACGCGGAAGCTGCGCGCATCCAGGTCCTCGTCCAGCGTCTGCGTGATGGTCACCACCTGGGCCGGCGCGGTGGCGCTGGCCTGGTTCTCGAAGCGGATCGTGTACTCCAGCGCCTCGCTGGCCTTGACCCACTTCTCCTCGCCATAGCCGTCCGGACCGACGATGTCGTTGGGGTCGCTGGGCCGCGTCACGCAGGGCGCGTAGGTGATGGTCTTCTCGATGCACTTCTTGCTGTCCAGCGTGGTGCTGGAGCCGCCGCCGGGGCGGCAGTCGGGCGCCGCCTCGGTGATCTTCTTCAGCTTCTCGGGCGTGCACTGCTTGCAGTCCTCGGGCACGGCAAACAGCGGCCAGCCGGCCAGCGGCATCAGCGAGGCCGAGTCCAGGCCGGTGCCGGTGTCCACCGGCGCCGGCGTGACCAGCAGCTTCTCGAAGGCCGGGTCCATGGCCGCGGTCTCGAACTCGCCGACCTCGGCCGTGGCGCCGTCCAGCGTGGCGAACTGCAGGCTCAGCGCATTGGCATCGTCGGCCGCGTCGCTGTCCAGGTTCCAGGCCAGCAGGGTCTGGCCGCCGGACAGCGCGATGGTCACGTTGGACAGCGTGCCGCCGGTGGTGCGCGCCACCTCGGTGGGCGCGTCGAAGCCGGTGCCGTTCCAGCGCGCGCTGTACAGCACCTGCTCGCCGCCGTTGTCGTTGACCCAGGCGATGGCGATGCTGCCATCGGCACCCTTGGCAATCGCCACGTCGCCGTCGCTGCCCACGGCATCGGTCAGGCGCACGGCCGGCGAGAAGCCGCTGCCGGTGTCGATGGAGAAGTAGAGGTCGGACTGCTTGCGCGCAGCCATCACATCGTCGATGGCCGAGGCCGTGGTCAGGCCGTCGGTCGAGGCATGCGACCACAGCGCCAGGCGCGAGCCGTCGGCCAGCACCGCCAGCTCGCCCTCGCTGTTGAAGCCCAGCGTGCCGTCGATGGCCGTGGCCGAGCCCCAGCCGCCGCCGGCCAGCGAGGTGACCATGATGCGGTTGCCGATCTCGCCGGCCACGGCATCGCCGTCGCGGGCGAACAGGCCGTAGACCGTGCCGTCGTTGCCCCGCGCCAGTTCCAGCGACGAGTCGCCGACGCGGTTGCCGGCCACGCCGGAATCGATGGCGCCGCTGCCGTAGACATTGGTCGTGCCCAGCGTGGCCGCCGGGTCCCAGACGAAGATCAGGTCGTCGGCGTCCTCGGGGTTGGCGGCGCCGCTGGCCGACTCCAGGCTGCTGCCGCCGACGATGTTGCCCGAGTCGGACCATTCGCCGTTGATCAGCACCCAGCCGGCCACCTTGCCCTGCAGGCTGACGGTGTAGTTGGCATCGAGCTGGAAGCTGGGATAGAGCTTGGCCTTCAGGCCGACGCGGCCTTCCAGGCTCAGCTCGGCATCCCAGGACTTGACCACCGCCTTGGCGGCCAGGCCGATCTCGCCGCCGATGGAGAACTCGCCGATGGAGTCAGGCCAGATGAAGGCCGGGAACGGCGCATTGGTGCTCCAGCGCAGATCCTTCGCCTCGAAGCCGAACGGGCCCAGGATGACGGTGTTCTCCAGCTTGACCGCGCCGCCGGTCTTGTTGGAGATGAAGTTCATCGCCTTGCGCAGGCTCAGCGCCACCGGCGCCGTGGCCGGGATGGCCTGCAGCACCTTGAAGATGCCGTCCTTGACCTCGAGCTTGCCCGAGGCCGCGGCATCGATCTGCGCGCCGCCGAACTTCCAGTCCTGGGTGTTCGGATCCACAGACCAGTTGGCATTGCCGCTGGCCTGGCCCTCGAACACGGCGCGGCCGATCTCGGGCACGCGGAAGGCCAGCGAAGCCTTGCCGGTCAGCGCATCGGTGACGGTGCAGGCCGCATCGTCCAGCGTGCTGGAGATCGTGCCCTCGAAGCTGGCGTTGAAGCTGAAGCCGGCGATCTCATAGGGGCCGAAGTCCTTGGACGGATAGCCCACCGAGATCTTGGTCGTGCCCAGCGGCTCGATCTCGGCCGCGTCGAAGGCCGCCTGGGCCGCCGGCGTGCCGAGGTAGCCGTCGATGTCGCTCCACACCAGCGCATTCGGATCGATCTCGATCAGCGCGTGGTACTGGTCGGGATCGTCCTGGATGTCGAAGTCGCGGCGCAGGAAGGTGACCACGGCCTGGCCCAGGCCGTTGATCTCCACCGACGGCGCGTAGCTGCCCACGTCCTCGTCGGTGATCTGCGTCGGCCGCGACCAGACATAGCCGCCGCCCTCGGCGGCCACCGCCACCGCGGCGAAGACCTGGGTGTCGTTGCCGACGCCCTCCTCCCACACCGCGATCAGGCCCGGCTCGCCACCGACCAGGGTGGCGCCGGCGGCCACCGCCAGGTTGCTGCCGGCACGCTCGGAGATCGGCCGCGCGTCCACCCACTCGCCCGAGGCATCGCGCCAGGCGTGGTACAGCAGGTCGCCGCGGGTCCACATCATGTGCACCACGCCGCTGCTGTCGACCAGCAGCTGGGCATTGCTGTCCTGGCGGTCGACCGCATCGTCGTAGGACGAGGGCAGCAGGTACAGCGTGCTGGACGGCACCGCGGCATTGGCGGCCACGGACAGCGGCGTCAGCACGGTGTCGGCCGCGCCGTCGCGGTCCATGTCGAACTGGCCCGAGCCCAGGGCCCAGTAGTAGTTGCCGGCGCGCACGCCGGAGATGCCGAAGCTGCCGTCGGCGGCGGTGACCGCCGAGCCCACCACCTGCCAGGTGTCGCCCCGCTGGGCCACCAGCTGCACGGTGGCGCCGGCCACGGCCGTGCCGTCGTCGGACGACAGCAGCTGGCCGGCCACGGCGCGCGTGGGCAGCCAGTCCGGATCGGCGGCCAGCTGCAGCGCAAACAGCTGGCGCACGTCGCGCACCGGGTCACCGGCCGGCGACAGGCGCACGGCCATGTCGTTGAGCACCTGCACCAGGTCGCCCAGGGTGCTGCCGATGGCCGGCTGCACCCGGGCCCAGAAGCTCTGCCAGGCCGGCAGGTTGACGCCGGTCGGGCGCAGGGCGCGCTCGATCGCCGCCCAGTCGGTGATGGCCTCGGTGCTGTCGCTCTGCACCGGCCGCGCCTCGATGGACAGGAAGCCGGTTTCGCCCGGCGCCTTGTAGGCCACCGGCAGGCTGTAGCGCGCGCCGGGGCGCAGCAGGTCCAGCGGTCCATCCAGGCTGGTGCCCAGGATGAACAGCGGCTCGCTGCCCAGGCTCTTGCTGCTCATGCCGACCTGGGTGCCGTTGCTGGGCGTGACGATGATCAGCGGCGCCATGGTGTCGGCGTCGCCATCGTTGCTGTAGTTCAGCTGGAAGCTGGCATCGCGGTTGACCTGCACCGCGGTCGGGCCGTTGATGGTCAGGAAGGCATCGGCGCCGACGCCCTCGACCACCGCCACCGAAGCGGCCAGCACCGCCTGCACCGTGGCGCCGGTGGCGGCATCGGTGCGCAGCGCGCGCAGGTCGTACTGGCCGACCTCGGCGCCATACAGGTCGAAGGTGACATAGGCACGGCCGGCATCGCGCAGGTTGACCTCGACCGCGCGGTAGACCGTGCCGTCGGTGGCCACCAGCTCGAACTGGGTGTCGGCGTCGAAGCGGGCGCCGTCCACGCGCACCGTGGCCTCGCCGCGGTTGCCCACCGTGTCTTCATCCACGGCCTCGACCGAGAACGGCACCAGGTCGGCACGCAGCGAATAGGCACCCGACACGAAGGCCGAGGCGTCGATGCGCACGTAGTAGGTGCCGGCCTCGGTGGTGGGCACGGTCAGCACCGGATCGGGCGTGTACTGCTCGCCGCTGCCCACGTCGTTGCGCGAGCGCGAGGGCACGCTGTTGTGGCCGACCCAGAGGTCGTGGGCCACGTCGTCGCCGGGGCCGTCCAGCGTGAAGCGCAGGGCTTCGCCGGCGCCCACCGTGACCTTGAAGAACAGCGACTGGCCCGCGCCCAGGGTGCCGGTGGTGGGCACGCCCAGCTGCAGCTCGGGCAGGTCCAGCGTCACCGCGTCGACCGAGGCCGACAGGTTGTTGGCCTCGCTGGCCTCGACCAGCACATTGCGCACGTCGCTGCGCACGATCAGCTTGTACTCGCCCGGGTCCACGCCCGGCACGGTGGCATTGACGGTGCGCGTATAGAACGTGCCGCCGGCCACCGGGCCGTAGACGTCGACACTGCCGAAGACCACGTCGCCGGTGTCCAGCACATCGTCCTTGGACAGGTACAGGGTGTCGCGCCAGGCGCCCAGCGCGGCATTGCTGCTGGCGTTGTCGACGCGGTAGGTGATGGCCATGGCCTGGCCCGGCTGGGCATTGGCGGGCAGGCTGATGCTGCCGGCCACCAGGTCGGCCGGCGGGGCCAGCGTGATGTCGAGCAGAGCCGGGTCGAAGGCCGTGTTGTTGGCGTCGTTGCTCTCGGCGAAGTGGTTGCCGGCATCGGCCTTGACCAGCACGTAGAAGGCCCCGGCGCGGCCCACCGGCAGCGTGACCTGCAGGCTGCGCTCGACCTCGTTGCCGCCGCCGGCCTGGTTGTTCCAGCCGGCAAAGCCCAGCGACAGGTCGCCGTTGTCCAGGAACGGGTCGGACGACAGGAACACCTGGTCGTAGGCGCCGTACCACCAGTACGGGTTCTGCGCCGCATCGCCGTCGTTGCGCACGGTCCAGCGCAGCGTGACCTGCTGGCCGCTGAACGCGGCCTCGGGCGCATCGACCGCGGTGACCGTGAACTCGGGCGTCAGCACCTCCAGGCCGCCGATGGGCAGCTCGCCGTCGGGCGCCGGCAGGCCGCCGATGCGCACCTCGGCCTGGGCCACGTTGTTGGCATCGCTGGCCTCGATGACGGCGTTGTCCTCGTCGGCACGCACCAGCACCTTGAAGCTGCCCTCGGGCACATCGGCCGGCACGGTGATGCGCTGGGTGACCACATAGTGCTCGCCAGCGGCCAGCGGGTTGCCGCGGAAGACGGTCTTGACGCGGGTGTCGCCGGCGCCGATGACGCCGTCGCTGGACAGCCAGATGCCGTCGCTCCAGGCGTTCAGGTGGGTGGCGGCCTCGCCGGTGTTGGTGACCACGTAGCGCAGGTCGAAGCTGCGGTCGTCGCCGGCCACCGGCGTGACCTGGGCCTCGCTGACCACCAGGTCCGAGTCGCGGCGGCTGATCGGTGTCAGCACCGGCGTGCTCAGGTTGTTGGTCTCGTTCGACTCGGTGACCTGGGCGCCGCCGTCGGTGCGCACATAGAAGCGGCCGTTGCCGATCAGCGAGAACGGCAGCGTCGGCGCCACCGTGACGGTGTAGCTGCCGCCCGGGGCCAGCACGCCGGCATGGCCGACGCTGCCGATCAGCACGTCGTCGCCATTGCCCAGCGTGCCGTCCAGGCTGACCCACAGGCTGTCGCTCCAGCCGGCGGTGATGGTGTCGCCATCGCCCTGGTTGCCCACCGTCCACGAGAAGGTGGCCGTGCGGCCGGCCTCGACCGTGTCGGGCATGCTGAAGCTGCTGACCACCAGATCGGGCCGCGACTGGTAGACGTCCACCGCCCCCAGCAGCTGGAAGTTGTTGGCCTCGCCGGCGCTGCCGGCCACGCCTTCGAACAGCCGGTTGTCCACGTCCACGCGGGCCAGCAGCTTGTAGCGGCCCTGCATGCCGGCCGGCAGCAGGCCGCTGATGCTGAGGTTGTAGCCGCCGTCGGCGGCCACCGTGCCGTAGTGCCACAGCGAGCCCAGCGCCAGGTCGGAGCCGTCGACGATGTCGTCCAGCGACAGCCAGAGCTGGTCATACCACCAGGACTGGCGGTCCGGCGTGTCGCTGGCGCCCAGGTTGTCCACGCGCAGCTGCACCGTGTAGGTGGTGCCGGCGCGGGCGGTGGCGGCGAAGCCGGCGTCGGTGATCTCCAGGTCGGGCGGCGGCGTCAGCAGGATCTCGGTCGGCGTCTCCTCGACGCGGCCGTTGTTGTTCTCGCTGGTGTGCTCGTAGACCTGGCTGTAGATGTCGCTGACGACGATGAAGTAGAACGGCCCGGAGATGCCGATCGGCAGCTGCAGGCTGGCGCTGCCGTTGTAGTGCTCGCCGGCATCCAGCGCGCCGTTGTGGGCGATGGTGGCCAGCACGGTGTCGGCACCGTCCAGGCTGTCGTCGGTGGACAGGTAGATGCGGTCGGACCAGCTGGCCTCGCGGGTGCGGCCGTCGCCGTCGTTGATCACCGTCCAGTTCACCGTCACCGGCTCGCCCGAGAAGGCCTGGGGCGGCGCGCTGACGGTGCTGACCTGCAGGTCCGGCGGCGGCGTCAGCGTGACGCGGGCCAGGGCCGGGGCGCTGGTGTTGTCGGTCTCGGCGGCCGAGGCGGCCAGGCCCTCGAACATCTCGCGGTAGACGTCGGTGACGACGATGAAGCGGTAGTTGCCGTCGATGCCCCGCGGCAGCGTGAAGCTGGCGCTGTTGGCATAGGCTCCGCCCACCTCCAGGTAGCCGGGGTTGGCGGCAGTGGCCAGCAGGGTGTCGGCGCTGTCCAGCACATCGTCCAGCGACAGGTAGACGGCGTCGCGCCACACCGGCACCGAGGTGGCGCCGGTGCCGACGTTGCCCACGGTCCAGCTGACCACGGCCTCCTGGCCGGAGAAGGCATTCACCGGCGGCGTGACCGTCTGCACCACCAGGTTGGGCAGCGGACGCAGCCGCGTGCTCAGGGTCTGGCCATCGATGCCGACGTTGTCGTTCTCGCCGCCTGCACCCTCGAAGATCTGGCCCGCGGCATCGGTGCGCACCAGCAGGCGCCAGGTGCCCACCAGGTCCTGCGGCACGGTGTAGGTCTGCACCCGCTCGATGGAGGCACCGGCGGCCAGCTGGGCCTCGATGTTGTAGGCCCCGACGAAGCGGTCGCTGGCATCGATGACGCCGTCGGCCGACAGGTAGAGGTAGTCGGTCCAGCCGCCGGTGACGGCGGCCGCGCCGCTGTTGCTGATGGTCCAGCGCAGCGGGATGTCGGTCTCGGTCAGCGCATCCAGCGGCACGACGATGTCGCCCACCGTCAGATTGGGCAGCGGCGGCAGGCTCACCACCAGCTGGTTCAGGTCCAGGCGCGAGTTGTTGTCGTCCAGCGGGTATTCGCTGACCTGGCCCAGCACGTCGGTGGTGACCTGGGCGCGCAGCCGGCCGCTGAAGCCGGTGTTGCCGTTGTTCACCGGCAGCGTGAAGCGCGCGGTCAGGGTCTGCGAGGCGCCGGCGGCCAGCGGCGTATCGACGACGTTGTCGAGCACCAGGGCCCAGGCCGAGCCGCTCTCGACGTTCAGGCGGATGCGGTCGGTGCGTGCACCGGCCTCGGCGCTGCCGTTGTTGGTGACGGTGTAGGTCACCACCACCTCGGTGCCGGCCACGGCGGCATCGGGCGCGTCCACGCTGTCGACCACCAGGTCGGGCAGGGCCGGCCGGGTGATGACGGTGCTGCCCGGGGTGCTGGCGTTGTTGTTCTCCAGGTCGTATTCATAGACCTGGTTCAGCGTGTCGGTGACCACGCGCACATACCAGCTGCGCGTCACGTCGTTGGGACCGTTGACCGAGATCGGCAGCGTCAGCGTGGCGCTGCGCTCGACGCTGGCCCCGGCGGCCAGGTTGCCGCTGAAGTCGGCCGCCGGCGACAGCGTCTGCACGCCGCTGCTGAAGTCGGCCACCGGCGAGATCTGCACCTGCTCGCGGAAGCCACCGACGAAGTCGGCGCTGCCGGCATTGCGCGTGCGCCAGGTCAGCGACAGCGTGCTGCCGGCCTGGGCGCTGGGCGGCACGGCCACGGTATCGACCTGCAGGTCCACGCGCGGCGGCTGGGTGACGGTGAACTGGGCCGAGACGGCGCGGTTGTCGCTCTCGCCGTTGTGTTCCTCGATGTAGTTGTGATAGTCGGTGACGACGACGATGGTGTAGGTGCCGTTGACCACCGTGTCCGGCAGCGTGATGCGCTGCACCCGCGCCAGCGGGTCGGCATCGGCCGGGAACGGGCCGTTGACCTGGAAGGTGCCCAGCTCGCGCAGCAGGTTGGCGCCGCTGGCATCGGCCAGGTAGACGCGGTCGTGGAAGTAGTTGTAGCTGGCGCCGTGGCGCAGGTACAGGCCACCGTCGCCGATGTTGTCGACAACCCAGGACACGTCCATTTCCAGCCCGGCGGTGACGGCGGCCGGGGCCGTGACATCACGCACCACCAGGTTGGCCAGCGGCGGCACGGCAACGGCCAGGGCTGCGCTGGCACCGTTGTTGTTGCTGCGGTCGGCCTCGTTCAACGCATTGTTGGTGTCGGTCAGGATCTCGATGCGGTAGTCGCCCGAGTTGGTGCCGGCCTGCAGCGGCAGGCTCAGCACCACGGTGTTGCTGTAGCTGCCGCCGGCGGCCACGCCGGTGCCGGTGTTGCCCGAGGTCACATTGGTGGTCGAGATGACGGCACCGTCGCTGATGCGCACCAGGCGCACGCTGTCGTTCCAGCGCACGTTCTGCGTGCTGCCGCTGCCGATGTTGTCGACCGCATAGGTCAGGCTCAGCGTGCTGCCGAACTGCGGCGCGGCCGGCAGCTCGGAGGTGATGCGCACATTGCCCAGGTCGGCGCGGATGGCCTCGGTGACGGTGAACTCGACCGACTGCGCGGTGTTGTTGCCCTCGCGGTCGTATTCGTTGATGTTGCCGTAGTGGTCGGTGACCACGCGCACCCGGTACTGGCCCGGCGTCAGACTGGCCGGCAGCACGATCTCCTGGCTGCGCGCCACCGTTTCGCCGGGGTTGATGCTGGCCGGCGTATTGAACAGCGGGAACTGCTGCAGCACCGTGCTGCCGTTGCTGACCCGAATCAGGTCGATGCGGGTGTAGTAGCCGCCGGACGTGGCCGCGTCGCCGTCGTTGCGCTCGTTCCAGCTGATGGTGACGCGGGTATTGGCCGGTGCCGAGCTGGTCGACACCACCGGCACCTCGGGCACCAGGTCGGGCGTGGGCGCGGCCAGCAGCGGCACCACGCCGCTGCTGGTCAGGCTGTTGTTGTTCTCGTCGGACTCGCGCACATAGTTGTAGTACTGGTCGGCCGTGACGCGGATGCGGTAGTCGCCCTCGGGCAGGTTGGCCGCGTCCAGCGGCGGCGTGAACGTCAGGCTGCCGCTGTAGCTGCCACCGCCGGCGGGCACGCCGCCGCTGGGCGTGACCCAGACATAGGTGGTGAAGGCCACGGCGTTGTTGCTGGCGCGCAGCAGCTCGACGCGCTCGTACCAGCCGCTGCCGGCGGGGATGTCGCCGGTGCCCTGGTTCGATCCGGTCCAGGCCACGGTGATGGGCTGGCCCAGCGTGATCGAGGCCGGCGGCGTGACGCTGTCGATGCGCAGGTCGGCGACGATGGCCGTGGTCACGCTGATCGGCGTGGACTCGCCGGTGTTGTTGTTCTCGTCGTTGAACTCCTCCACATGGTCGTACCAGTCGCTGACCACGCGCACCCGGTAGTTGCCCACCGGCAGCGTGTGCGGCACGTGCACCGTGGTCTCGCGCGTGATCGAGGCGCCGGCGGCCAGGCCGGCGTTCTGGTAGATCTCGCCCAGGTAGGTGGCGCTGCCCGCCTCGTTGACCAGGAAGATGCGGTCGTAGAAATAGCCGCTGGCGGCGTCGCCCTGGTTGGCGACGGTCCAGCTCAGCGCCAGCTCCAGGTTGGCGGCGATGCTGGCCACCCCCGGCGTGACTTCGGTGACCACCAGGTCGGCCACCGAGGCCGGCACGATGTGCAGCAGCTGCTCGGCGTCCCGCGTGTTGTTGCTCTCGTTGCCTTCGGTGCGGTAGCCCCAGCCGTCGGCGATCACGCGCACGATGTAGTCGCCGCGGGCCAGCGCGGCGGACATCGGCACGTTGAAGGTGTAGGACTGGCTGTAGCTGGCGCCCGAGACCAGGGTCGGCGTGACCGACACATAGCTGGACCAGGCCTCCTGGCCCGTGGTCGGATCGATCAGCAGCACCAGGTCGTACCAGCTGCTGCCTTCGGTGGTGGCGCTGCCGTCGTTGCGCACCTCCCACGAGATGGTCAGCGAGGCGCCCATGTCGACGCTGCTGGCGCTGGTGGTCACCGACACCGGCACCAGGTCCACCTGGCTCACGGCAATGGGCTCGGAGACGCTGCTGTTGTTGTCCTCGGCGCCCGGCTCGACGATGTAGTTGTAGAGGTCGGTGGTGACGCGCACCCGGTACTCGCCCTCGGGCCGATCGCTGGGCACGGTCAGCCAGTAGCTGCGCGCCTCGCCGGTGCCGGCCTCGATGGGCCCGTCGGTGTAGTAGTACTGGCTCCAGCTGCCGACCACGCCGTCGCTGCTGTCCAGCAGCTCGATGCGCGCGTAGTAGTAGCCATAGGGCGAGCTGGCATTGGCATCGCCCTGGTTGAAGTCGGTCCAGCGGACCTCGAAGTTCTGGCCGCCCTGCACCTGGGCCGGCACCACCAGATCACGCACCACCATGTCGGGGCGCAGCACGGTCAGCGCCGTGCTGGCCTCGGACAGCGCGCCGTTGTTGTTGTCGTTGGACTCGGCGATGTAGCCGTAGATGTCGGCCTGCACGCGCAGCCGGTAGTTGCCCGACGCCAGGTTGGCGTTCTGCGGCACGGTGATCCACTGCGAGATCAGCACCGATTCGCCGCTGGGCAGCGGCTCGTACTGGTAGCGCGAGAAATCGCCCAGGTGCACCTGCACCGTGCCGTCCTCGGACTCCAGCCAGACCCGGTCGTACCAGCTGGAATCGGCCGGCAGCGGGCTGTTGCCCTGGTTGGTGATGACCCAGCTCAGCTGCACCTGCTGGCCGGTGGTCATGCTCTCGGGCAGCGTCAGCGAGCCGGCCACCAGGTCGACCTGGGTGACCTCCACGCTGATGCTGAAGCTGTCGTCCTGCAGCTCGCCGAACTGGCCGTCGCCGTCCTGGTCCAGGGCATTGCCGGCGCGGTCGGTCACGCTGCCGGCCAGGGTCATGCTGTAGAGGCCCAGCGCGGACTGGTTGTAGAAGCGCACCGTCAGCAGGTCGCCATCGGCCTCGACGGCATAGATCTGGTTGCGCAGATCCTCGCCCAGCGGGCCGGTGAAGGACAGGATGTCGTCCAGGTCCAGCCCGGCCGTGGCCATGGCCTCGGACAGCACGAACTGCAGCTGCTGCAGCGGCGCGCGCTGCGAGCCGCTGCTGCCGCCCAGCACCACCGGCGCCGTGCGGTCGATGAAGAAGCTGCCGTCGGCGGCCTGGTTGCCCTGGCCGTCATGGCCCATCAGGGCGCCATCGGCGATGGACCAGCCGACCAGGCCCTCGGGCTGCTGCACGCCGTTGAGATGGAAGCGCAGGGTCTTGCCGCTGCGCACCTCCACCGAGCTGACGGCGACGCCGGCCGCGGTGGCACTGGCGTCCAGCGCCAGGTCCTCGGCCTGGGCCGAATCCGAACGGATGAAGCTGTCGAAGCTGACGTCGATGTAGGCCGGCGTGGCCGCCACCGGCTGGTCGGCGGTGGGCGACACCGCCACCACCTGGGGCGCCGGCGCCGTGCCGGTGGCGCCCTGCAGCAGCAGCAGGTACTCGCCGCGCGACTGGCCGCCATAGACCTGGACCGTCCATTCGCCGGCCAGGTCGACCGTGAGGCCGGTGCTCAGGCCGGCCAGGGCGCCGCTGGGCGTGCCGGTGTCCAGGCGCACCGAGCCATCGGGCGCCACCAGGCGCAGCGTGAACGGCAGGCCGCCGTCGACCAGGGCCTGCACGCTGAGCGCCAGCTCGTCGCCGGCCTGGGCCCAGAAGCGGTAGGCATCACCGGCGGCGGTGTTGAAGTTGACGATGCTGGCCAGCTCGGCCGGTGACAGCCCGGCCAGGGCCTCGGCCGGCAGCTGCACCAGGCGCTCGGCCGTGGCCCGCGCCGTGGCCTGGTTCTGCGCCTGCACGGCGAAGTGCAGCAGGCCCACGGTCTGGCCCGGGGCCAGGGTGACGGTCCAGCGCTGCTGCATGTTGTCGCGCGACAGCGAGGCGCTGTCGGGCGCCTGGCCGCCGTCGCCCCACACCACATGGGCCATCGACGGGTCGTACATGCCGTCGGCATCGTCGGTGATCAGCCAGTGGTCGGCCGCGTCGTAGCCCAGGTCGCCGGCGTCGGTGGCGATCAGCTGGGTGCCGCTGTCCGAGCCCAGGTTGGTGGCCAGGGTCAGCGTCAGCGTGCGCGAGCTGCTGCCGGTGTTGGTGACCTGGTCGAGGTAGCGTGCAAAGCCGTCGTTGGTGGGCACGAAGATGCGGCGGTCCAGCCGCAGGTCGTTGCCGGTGTCGTCACTCAGCGCCAGGGTCTGGCTGGCATTGGCCCGCGTGCCGTTTTCGTAGTCGAAGCCCTGGTCGCTGCCGTTTTCCTGCAGCGACAGGTACAGGCCGCCGTCGTAGGCGTCGCTGGTGCCGTTGTTGACGCTGCCGTCCGATTCGATGTCCCAGTAGAAGCCGTTGCCGTCGTAGACGTCCATCTGGCTGGCCGGGCTGCCGCTGATCGGGCCCACGCCGCCGGCCACGGTGGCGCTGGAGCCGTCGATGGCGCCCAGCACCGCGCCGGTGGGGCCCAGGGCCTGGGGCACGCCGTCGGTGGCACCGACGTCGAAGCCGGCGCCACGCGTCACCACCAGGGTGTAGCTGGCCGAGCTGTCGGCCCGCGGGCGGGCGAACAGCGTCACTGCGCTGTCGCCGTGGTTGGTGTAGTCGAGGATGATGCGGTCGGCGCTCTGGCTGCTGATGGCCGCGGCCACCAGCTGGCCGGCCGAACTGGCCCAGTCGCCCGAGTCGTCGAACAGCGCCATGCGCAGGTTGCTGACCGGGGTCGTGCCCTGGATCGCCAGCACGATGCTGGCGGTCTGGCCGGCCTCCAGCGTGAAGCTGAAGAAGTCCAGGTCGGACTGCAGGGCGCCGGTGTCGGGATGGAACGACGGCGAGAAGCGGCCGACGCTGGCCAGCCGGTCGATGCCCTCGGCCAGGCTGCGCGAGCTGGGCTCCAGGTCCTCGGCCTGGGCGCGGCTGCCATTGGACGGCTGCAGCTGGCCGTTCAGCTCGGTGAACTCGCGCTGCAGCGCGGCGCCGACGATGATCGAGGCCTGGTAGGCGCCGCTGCCGCCATCGGGCGAGCTGACGCGCAGGCGCCAGGTGCCGGTCTGCGGCACCACGAACTCATCCAGCAGCAGCGCGCGGCCGGGCGCGGTGGTTTCGCCCCAGGCCCGCTCGACGCCCTCCGGATCGACCAGCACCACGCCCAGCCGCGGCAGCGTGGACACGGCCTGGCCCAGCGCGGCGCTGAGCACCGGCGTGATGCGCATGCCGGCCTGCAGCTCGATGGTGAACTCGTCAACATCGTCGCTGCCGGTGCCGCCGTTGATCACCGCATTCACGCTGCTGGCATAGACCAGGGCGCCGAAAGGCTCGCGCTCGGCCAGCGCCGGCATCGCATAGACCTCGCGGTCCACCGACAGCCGCAGCTGCAGCGGCTGCACGCCGGCGCTCAGCGGATCGGCGTCCAGCGTATTGCCGGCCAGGTCCTGCAGCACCCATTCGTCCAGCGACATCGTGAACTGGCCTTCGGGCAGCTCGCCCTGCAGGTGCAGCGTCAGCTGGGTGCCATCTGCCGACCAGGCATGGCTCCAGCCCAGCTCCATGGGCTGGCCCTGGGCATCGGTGAAGCTGGGGTTGGGCCAGTAGGCCGTGTTCATGGCCTCGTCGAACTGCAGCGTGATGCTCTGGTCGACCGGCTGCAGCTCCAGCGGCGTGGCCAGCGACGGCGACAGCAGCTGCGGCCGCTGGTCGTCGACGCTGAAGCTGTACTCGAAGCCCGGCAGCGGCTGGCCGCTCAGATCGGACAGCATGCCGTCGTCGAAGACCAGGGTGTAGTCGCCGGCCGGCAGGTTGTCGGGCAGGCGCAGGCTCAGCGAGTCGCCCTGGCTGTAGATCTGCAGCAGGGCCGTGCCGATCTGCAGGCCCTCGCCGTCCAGCAGACGCGGCGCGCCCAGGCGGTCGGCCAGCACCGGCTCGGACAGCGTCAGCCACTGCCAGGGCGAGCTGGCGGCCACCCGGCCATCGTCCAGCGAGCTGTACAGCACCTCGGGCAGCGGGTTCTCGCCCGCCGCGCCCTGCACCTGCATCAGCAGCTGGCCGTTGTCATAGGCCTCCAGCACGATGCGCAGGCGCTGGCCGACCTCGGTGGCCACGCTGAAGCGGCGGCCGGCCTGGCCCTCGGGCGGGGCCTGCTCGCTGAGCAGCAGGGTCTCGCCGCTGTCGGCATCTTCGACGCGCAGGTCGGCCCACAGGCCGCCGAGGTTGCCGGCATCGGCGATGGGCGCCAGATCGATCAGCACGCTGTCTGACTGGGCCAGCGCAAGGTACTGGTGCTGGTTGCCGATCTGCGTCGAGGCCGGCGCCAGCTCGCCGGAGGCCGAGGCTTCGACGGGCGGCGTCTGGAAGCCGACCAGCTGCACGCCGGTCTCGCCCAGGCGCTCATGGCTGTCCGGGTCCAGGCTGGCATTGCGCGCCACGACCAGGGTGTATTCCAGCGGCGGCAGGCCGGGCGTCTCGTCCCACCAGGTCTCCAGGCGCAGGAAGTAGGTTGCATCGACCTCGCTGACGAAACGCGGCAGGCCGATCGGACCTTCCCAGGCCATGGACTCGCCGGTGCGCACCGCCGCGGCCACCACCTGGCCCTGGTCGTTGAGCAGCTGCAGGTAACCGTACTGGTTGCTCAGCGTGGTCTCGACCTCCAGGGTCTCGCCGGCGCCCAGGTCGATGCGGTAGGTGTCGGCATCGCTGCCGTTGCCGGCCGCGCGCTCCAGCACGCCGACCACCGCGGTGCGCGAAGCGCCGCCCAGCGGCAGCGGGCGGAAGTCGTCCAGCGCCTGGGCATCGCCCAGCCAGCTGTTGCTGCCGTCGCCGATGGCCTCTTGCTCGATGGCCGCGTCGATGGTCGCCACCAGCTCCCAGGCGATGCTCTCGGGCGGGCTGTACTCGCCGGGCTCGGCCCGGAACTCCAGCCGCAGCAGCACGCTGTAGCTGCCATCCATCGGCGCCGCCAGGGTCTGCAGCAGCGCACGCTGGTTGCCATCGGCGCTGCCGACCTCGTTGCCCTCGGGGTCCAGCAGCGTCAGCACGACGCCGTAGTAGTCGTTGGACTCGCCGGCATCGAGCATGCCGGCCACGCTCAGCCGCTGGCCGGCGGCCAGGTCGACGCTGAACTCGTGCTCGAACGGCAGGTCGTTCCAGTGGCCGGAGGTCGAGCCGCTCTCGGTCTGCGACAGGCGCACGCCGCCTTCCAGCGGCCCCACCGGTGAAAGCTGCAGCGGCGTGGCGCTTTCGCTGGCCTGCGGACTCAGCTCGACGCTGGGCTCGGCCGCGGCCGAGGCCGCCACCACCACCGCCGGCGTGCCGCCGGGCAGCAGATCGGCCGACAGCAGCAGCCGCGGCTCCAGGGCCTCGAACAAGGCCTTGCGGCGGAACGGCGGAACTTCGTACGCGCTGTTACGAATCGGCGTATTGGCGAAGGTGTTCATCCCTGTCTCTCCTCGTGCGTTGTCGCGAGGGGCGGGCGGACACCGTGCAACGGGCCGCCGTGAGCGCGCCCCTGGTGATCAGTCGGTCATCGTGTGGCGGCGCACCGGCGGCCCAGGCCGCCGGCTGGCCGGAGATCGTTCAGGCGGCCTGCGGCGTCCGGCGCTTGCGGGCCACGCCCAGGCCGGCCAGCAAGCCCAGGCCGGCCAGCATCGAAGCCACGGTGGCGGGCTCGGGCACGGCCACCTGGATCGCGGTGCCGGTGTCCACGAACGAGTAGTAGCCGTTCATGACCAAGCCAGGCTCAGGATTGAAGAAGTAGATGCTGGTCAGCTGCCCCTGGGTGCCGGGCTTCACGTCGAACTGCAGGTGCAGCAGGTCGGTCGGGTAGGCCGCGAGGCCCTCGACACGCGACAGCGAGAACAGGCTGTTCGCATAGGGCACACCGGCGATCTCCAGATCCCAGTAGCCATCGACCTGACCCAGAGCGGCCACGCCGAAGGCCTGGCCGGCGGCAGCGGCCGTCAGCGTCAGCACCGACGCGTCGTAGGCCACGACCACGCTGGTGTCTGAGAAGCCGGTGTCCTCGGGCACGGCATCGTCGAGCCAGCTCAGCCAGAAGCTGCCACCGGCGGTGGGCGCCACATCGACGCCGAACCAGGTCGGATCACCGGCAGCCTGCGTCGACGCACAGGCCATTGCGGCCGCCATGGCCAGCAAAACACGCTTGGCCCCATGGCCCATCGGAATCTTCATGTCGCCCCCACACAGCTTGTCAGTCACATACGGTCGCGCAATGCTGGCTTCACATTGGCGCTGCTGGAAACCATGATGGCATGCGGCCACTGGCCCGGGTTTGACGCAGCCCCGTCATCCGCCCCCCGGTTCATGGGGGCCGCCACCCGGACAGGGGACGGCCGCGGCCGGCGCCGCGGGCGTGGCCGGGGCGCAACGGCCAGGCCGGGCCGGCACGCCTAGGGATGGTCCCGATGGCAAGCGCGGGGGCAAGGTCCCGAAGCCAAACCACCATCACACGGCCCCGAGGAGACACCCATGAGCAAGCGCGCCATCTGCGTCGGCATCAACAAGTTCGCCAACTTCCCGCAGTTCGCCCTGAACGGCTGCGTCAACGATGCCAAGGACATGGCAGCCATCTGCAAGGACCTGCTGGGCTTCAAGAGCACGCAGATCAAGACCCTCACCGATGCCCAGGCCACCAAGGCGGCGATCATGGCCGCGCTGCAGGCGGCGGTGGCCGAGGCCAAGGCCGGCAAGATCAACTACCTGCTGTTCAGCCTGTCCTCGCATGGCACGCAGATGGCCGACAAGTCCGGCGACGAGCCCGATGGCATGGACGAGGCCTTCGTGCCCTACGACATCGCGCAGAAGGGCAACCAGTGGGACCCGGCGCGCATCATCAGCGACGACGAGTTCAATGCGCTGTTCGCCCAGCTGCCGGCGAATGTGCTGCTGGAGGTCTATCTGGACACCTGCCACAGCGGCACCGGCCTGCGTGGCGCCGAATTCAGCCTGAACGCGCCACGCGCCCGTTATGTGGCGCCGCCGGCCGGCGAGTTCCAGGGCCCGGTCAAGCAGCGCCAGGTGCGCGGCTTCACGCTCGAGGCCCCGCCGGCCAAGCCGGCCAAGAAGGCGGCCAAGGCCGCTGCCGCCAGCAGCGCCAAGGCGGTGGCCGGCGCCCACCATGTGCTGTGGACCGGCTGCAAGAGCAACCAGACCAGCGCCGACGCCTATTTCAACGGCCGCTACAGCGGCGCCTTCACCTACTCCTGGGTCAAGGTGATGCGGGCGACGCAGAACAAGCTCTCGCGCAAGGACGTGATCGCCAAGGTGCGCGCCGAGCTGAAGGGAAAGTTCAGCCAGGTGCCGCAGCTGGAAGGCAATGCCACCAACCGCCAGGCGGCCGTGGCGTACTGACGATAGACCGGGCGACGCACCGCAGCGGTGCACTGGCGCCCGCCCCGGCCGGGCGGTTGGGGCCGGATGCGGCCGGCTTCGGCCTCATGGTTTGCACCAGATGGGTGCCAGGCCTGGCGCGCATAGGCTTTGCATGGTCAGGCCGACCATGCCCCAGCTGCTGATCGTCAATCCCAACACCACCGTGGCCGTCACCGAACTGCTGGCCGGCCACGCACAGGCGCTGGCACCGGCCGGTGCCAGGCTGCATGCGCTGACCGCGCCCTTCGGCGCCGCCTACATCGCCAGCCCCGAGGCCGCGGCGGTGGCCGCCCAGGCGGTGCCGGCGGCCTGGGCGGCCCATGTCGCCGTCCACGGCCAGCCCGATGCGGTGCTGGTGGCCTGCTTCGGCGACCCCGGCGTCGATGCGCTGCGCGCGCTCACCGACCGGCCGGTGCTGGGCCTGGCCGAGGTGGCGATGCGCGAGGCCGCCCGCCATGGCCGCTATGCCATCGTCACCGGCGGCGCGGCCTGGAAGCCGATGCTGGAAGCACTGGCGCACCAGCGTGGCCTGCAGGCCGACCTGGCCGGCGTGGTGACGGTGGAACGCACCGGCGCCGAGCTGATGGCCGATCCGGAGGCCGCCCAGGCCCTGCTGCTGGGCGCCTGCCACCAGGCCCTGGCCCTGGGCGGCGTGCGCGCCATCGTCATCGGCGGCGCCGCGCTGGCCGACCTGGCGGCGCCGCTGGCGCCGCTGCTGCCCGTGCCCCTGATCGACAACGTGCGACTGGGGTTGCAAACCGCCTGGCACGCCGCTTGCGGTGTGGTGGGTTCCCGTTGATGGAGTGATCACCGAATGACCCAGCCCAAGTTTGCCGCGCTGGCGGCCCTCGCCGCCGCCTCGCTGCTCGCCGCCACCGCCGCCCAGGCGCAGGAAAAAGTGCTGCGCATCGCGATGACCGCGGCCGACATCCCGCGCACGCTGGGCCAGCCCGACCAGGGCTTCGAAGGCAACCGTTTCACCGGCATCCCGCTGTACGACGCGCTGGTGCACTGGGACCTGAGCAAGGCCGACGCGCCCAGCGTGCCGGTGCCCGGCCTGGCGCTGAGCTGGGCGGTGGATGCCAAGGACAAGACCAAGTGGCTGTTCAAGCTGCGCCCGGGCGTGAAGTTCCACGACGGCAGCGCCTTCAATGCCGACGCCGTGGTGTGGAACGTGCGCAAGGTGCTGGACAAGGACGCGCCGCACTTCGACGCCAGCCAGGTGGGCGTGACCGCCAGCCGCATGCCCACGCTGCGCAGCGCGAAGAAGATCGACGACCTGACCGTCGAGCTGGTGACCAGCGAGCCCGATGCCTTCCTGCCGCTGAACCTGACCAATCTGTTCATGGCCTCGCCGGCCCACTGGCAGAAGAAGTTCGACGCCGCCGCCGGCGCCACGCCGGCCGACAAGGCCAAGGCCGCCTGGACCGCCTTTGCCGCCGATGCCTCGGGCTCGGGCCCGTTCCGCATGACGCGCTTCGTCGCCCGCGAGCGGCTGGAGCTGGCGCCGAACAAGGCCTACTGGGACCCCAAGCGCACGCCCAAGATCGACAAGGTGGTGCTGCTGCCCATGCCCGAGGCCAATGCGCGCACCGCCGCCCTGCTGTCGGGCCAGGTGGACTGGATCGAGGCCCCGGCGCCCGATGCCATGGGCGCCATCACCGGCCGTGGCCACAAGATCTACTTCAACCAGCAGCCCCATGTCTGGCCCTGGCAGCTGAGCTTTGCCGAAGGCTCGCCCTGGCTGGACAAGCGCGTGCGCCAGGCCGCCAACCTGTGCGTGGACCGCACCGGCCTGCTCAAGCTGCTGGGCGGCATGATGGCCGTGCCCAAGGGCACGGTGCCGCCGGGCCATCCCTGGTGGGGCAATCCCAAGTTCGACATCCGCTACGACCCGGCCGAGGGCAAGAAGCTGATGGCCGAGGCCGGTCACACGCCGGCCAAGCCGCTCAAGGTGAAGGTGCAGATCAGCGCCAGCGGCTCGGGCCAGATGCAGCCACTGCCGATGAACGAGTTCGTGCAGCAAAGCCTGAAGGCCTGCGGCTTCGACGTGCAGTTCGACGTGATCGAGTGGAACACGCTGTTCACCAACTGGCGCAAGGGCGCCAAGGACCCGTCGGCCAATGGCAGCAATGCCATCAACGTCAGCTTCGCGGCGATGGACCCGTTCTTCGCGATGGTGCGCTTCTCCAGCACCAAGACCTTCCCGCCGGTCAGCAACAACTGGGGCTATTACGGCAACGAGGAGATCGACAAGCTGATCGCCGCCGCGCGCACCAGCTTCGACGACAAGGCCCGCGACGCCGCGCTGGCCAAGCTGCATGCACGCATCGTCGAGGACGCGGCCTTCGTCTGGATCGCCCACGACGTGGGCCCGCGCGCCATCGCCGCCAAGGTCAAGGGCGTGGTGCAGCCGCGCAGCTGGTTCATCGACCTGGCACCGGTGACGGTGGACTGAAGCCCCACGCCGCCGCCAGCCCATGCTGATCACCCTGCTGCGGCGCGTGCTGTACGCGCTGCCCATCAGGGCCGGCGTGGCCCTGGTGTGTTTTGCCCTGGTGCACCTGGCACCGGGCGACCCGCTGGTGTCCATCCTGCCGCCCGATGCCTCGGCCGAGCTGGCGGCGCAGATGCGCGTGCTCTACGGCTTCGACCGCAGCCTGCCCGAGCAGTTCTTCGGCTGGGTCGGCCGCGCGCTGCAGGGCGACCTGGGCCTGAGCATCGCCACCGGCCGGCCGGTGGCGGCCGAGGTCTTCAATGCGGTGGGCAATACGCTGCGCCTGGCGCTGCTGGCCACGGCCATCGGCTTTGTGCTGGGCAGCCTGTTCGGCTTTGTCGCCGGCTACTTCCAGGGCAGCTGGCCCGACCGCCTGGCCTCGCTGCTGAGCGTGCTGGGCGTCAGCGTGCCGCACTACTGGCTGGGCATGGTGATGGTGATCCTGTTCTCGGCGCTGACCGGCTGGCTGCCCAGCACCGGCGCCGGTCCCGACGGCTCGGGCTCCTGGGCCTGGGACTGGACCCATCTGCAGTACATGCTGCTGCCGGCGCTGACGATGAGCGTGATCCCGATGGGCATCATTGCCCGCACCGTGCGCGCCCTGGTGGCCGAGATCCTGGCCCAGGAGTTCATCGTCGGCCTGCGCGCCAAGGGCCTCACCGACCTGGGCGTGTTCGGCCATGTGGTGAAAAACGCCGCGCCCACCGCGCTGGCGGTGATGGGCCTGCAACTGGGCTATCTGCTGGGCGGCTCGATCCTGATCGAGACCGTGTTCTCCTGGCCCGGCACCGGCTTCCTGCTCAACAGCGCCATCTTCCAGCGTGACCTGCCGCTGCTGCAGGGCACGATCCTGGTGCTGGCGCTGTTCTTCGTCGTGCTCAACCTGCTGGTCGACATCGTGCAAAGCCTGCTCGACCCGCGCATCGCCAGATCATGAGCTCCAGCGCCACCCTGTCCCCGCCCGCGGCCACGGCCGCGGTGCAGCACTCGCCGGGCTACTGGCGCAGCGTGCTCACGCGCCTGCTGGCCGACCGCCTGGCCATGGCCGCCGGCCTGGTGGTGCTGCTGCTGGTCGGCCTGGCCCTGTTCGGCCCCTGGCTGGCGCCGGCCGATCCCTATCAGAGCTCGATGCTCAAGCGCCTGCAGCCGGTGGGCGCCGAGGGCTATCCGCTGGGCAGCGACGAACTGGGCCGCGACCTGCTGAGCCGGCTGATCGTCGGCGCGCGGCTGAGCCTGTTCATGGGCATCACGCCGGTGCTGATGGCCTTTGTCATCGGCTCGGGCCTGGGCATCCTGGCAGGTTATGCCGGCGGCTGGATCAACAGCGCCATCATGCGCACCATCGACGTGTTCTATGCCTTCCCGTCGGTGCTGCTGGCGATCGCGCTGAGCGGCGCGCTGGGCGCGGGCATCGTCAACTCGCTGATCTCGCTGACCATCGTCTTCGTGCCGCAGATCGCCCGCGTGGCCGAGGCCGTCACCGCCCAGGCCAAGGGCCGCGACTATGTGGAGGCGGCACGCGCCTCGGGCGCCGGCGCCTTCACCATCGTGCGCGTGCATGTGCTGGGCAATGTGCTGGGGCCGATCTTCGTCTATGCCACCAGCCTGATCGCGGTGAGCCTGATCCTGGCCTCGGGCCTGAGCTTCCTGGGCCTGGGCGTCAAGCCGCCCGAGCCCGAGTGGGGCCTGATGCTGAACACGCTGCGCACCGCCATCTACACCCAGCCGCTGGTGGCGGCCCTGCCCGGCATGATGATCTTCATCACCTCGATCGCCTTCAACCTGCTGTCGGACGGCCTGCGTTCGGCGATGGACAACAAGCGATGAGCGCCATGCTCGACCCCAGCGATGTCGGCGGCCCGGCGCAGCCGCTGCTGAGCATCCGCGGCCTGACCAAGCACTTCGCGCTGAAGAAGGGCCTGCTGGGCGCCGGTGGCGGCAGCGTGCGCGCGGTGGACGGCGTGGACTTCCGCGTGATGAAGGGCGAGACCCTGGGCGTGGTCGGCGAGTCGGGCTGCGGCAAGAGCACCACCGCGCGCCTGGTGATGCAGCTGATCGCGCCCACCGCCGGCGAGCTGGTGTTCGACGGCCGCGTGGTCGGCACGCGCGACCTGCCGCTGAAGGAGTTCCGCCGCCAGGTGCAGATGGTGTTCCAGGACAGCTATGCCTCGCTGAACCCGCGCCTGACCATCGAGGATTCCATCGCCTTCGGGCCGATGGTGCATGGCGTGTCGCGGCGCGAGGCCGTGGCCCGTGCCCACGACCTGCTGGCCCGCGTGGGCCTGGAGCCGGCACGCTTTGCCGGCCGCTGGCCGCACGAGCTGTCGGGCGGCCAGCGCCAGCGCGTCAACATCGCCCGCGCGCTGGCCCTGCAGCCGCGGCTGCTGATCCTGGACGAGGCGGTGTCGGCGCTGGACAAGAGCGTCGAGGCCCAGGTGCTGAACCTGCTGCTGGACCTGAAGCGCGACTTCGGCCTGACCTATGTCTTCATCAGCCACGACCTGCAGGTGGTGCGCTACATCAGCGACCGCGTGATGGTCATGTACCTGGGCCGGGTGGCCGAGATGGGGCCGGTGGAAGCGCTGTACCAGGCGCCGCGCCATCCCTATACGCGGGCCCTGCTGAGCAGCATGCCGGCCACCGACCCCGACCAGCGCACCGAAGAGCCGCCGCTGGCCGGCGATCCACCCAATCCGATTGCGCCGCCCAGCGGCTGCCGCTTCCATCCGCGCTGCGCGCTGGCCGCGCCGGTGTGCAGCCAGCGCGCGCCGCGGCCGGTGGCGCCGGGCGATGCCCATGGCGTGGCCTGCCTGATGCACGAGGCCGGCAGCGGCCATCCGGCGGCGCAGGAGGTCGCGGCATGAGCGAGGCTCTTGTAGACATCCGCAATCTGCAGGTCACCTTCAGCGGCGCCGGCGCTTCGGGCCGTGCGGTGCAGGCGGTCAGCGACGTCAGCCTGCAGGTGCAGCGTGGCGAGGTGCTGGCGCTGATCGGCGAGTCGGGCTCGGGCAAGAGCGTCACGCTGCGCACCCTGCTCAAGCTGCACCCCGAGCGCCGCACGCGCATCCAGGGCCAGGTGCGGGTGGCCGGCACCGATGTGCTGGCGCTCCAGGGCCGGGCCCTGGCCGACTACCGCGGCAAGACCACGGCCATGATCTTCCAGGAGCCGCTGCTGGCACTGGACCCGGTGTATACGCTGGGCGCGCAGATCGTCGAGTCCATCCGCCGCCACGAGGCCGTCACGGCCCAGCAGGCCCACCAGCGCGCGCTGGCGCTGTTCGAGCGCGTGCGCATCCCCAGCCCCGAGCGCCGCCTGGCCGCCTATCCGCATGAGATGAGCGGCGGCATGCGCCAGCGCGCGATGATCGCGCTGGCCCTGGCCTGCCAGCCGCAGCTGCTGCTGGCCGACGAGCCGACCACGGCGCTGGATGCCACGGTGCAGATCCAGGTGCTGCTGCTGCTGCGCGAGCTGCAGCGCGAGCTGGGCCTGGGCGTGATCTTCGTCACCCACGACATCGGCGCCGCCGTCGAGGTGGCCGACCGCATCGCCGTGATGTATGCCGGCCGCATCGTCGAAGAAGGATCGGCGCGCCAGCTGATCCGCACGCCGCGCCATCCCTACACCCGCGCCCTGCTGCAAAGCCGCGCCCATGGCGCGATGGACCGCAGCGATCCGGACGCACGCCTGGCCACCATCGCCGGCAGCCCGCCCGACCTGGCCGCGCTGCCGCCGGGCTGCGCCTTCGCCGCCCGCTGCCCGCTGGCCGCCCCGGCCTGCCACCAGGCGCTGCCGCCCACGGTGAAGTTCGATGCCGGCCACCGGGCGCGCTGCCACCGCACCGAGCTCACCGCCCATGCCTGAGCCCACGCCTGAGCCCCTGCCCAAACCCATGCCGCTGCACGATCCCGCCCACGCCTTCGTCCCCTATCCCGAGGCGCACGTGGCCCAAGCCGCCAGCGGCCCGCTGAGCGGCCTGCGCTTTGCCGTCAAGGACCTGTTCGATGTCGCCGGCCACCCCACCGGCGGCGGCAATCCCCTCCTGCTGGCGCTGTCGAGCATCAAGGGCCGCAACGCGCCCACGGTGCAGCGCCTGCTGGACGCCGGCGCGGCCTTTGCCGGCAAGACCGTCACCGACGAGCTGGCGTTTTCGATGAACGGCCAGAACGCGCACTTCGGCGCGCCGGTCAATGGCGCGGCGCCGGATCGCATCAGCGGCGGCTCGTCCTCGGGCTCGGCCGCGGCGGTGTCCAACGGCCTGGTCGACTTTGCGCTGGGCACCGACACCGGCGGCAGCGTGCGCGCGCCGGCCAGCCACTGCGGCCTGCTGGGCCTGCGGCCCACGCATGGCCGCGTCAGCCTGGCCGGCGCGATGGACCTGGCGCCCAGCCTGGACACCTGCGGCTGGTTTGCCCGCGACGCCGCCACCTTTGCCCGCGTGGCCGAGGTGCTGCTGGGCGACGATGACCGGCCGCTGCCCGAACGGCCCCGCCTGCTGTGGCCGCAGACGCTGTGGCAGCAGCTGCTGCCCGAGGCCGCGCCGGCGCTGCAGGCCGCGGCCGAGGCCGTGCAGGCCAGTCTGGGCCCGGCCACGCCGGTGGAGGTGGTGCTGGACGACCTGGATGCGATGTACTGGCATCTGCGCCACATCCAGGGCCGCGAGGCCTGGATGACGCACGGCGGCTTCATCGAGCGCTTTGCGCCGCCGCTGGGCCCGGGCGTGGCCGAGCGCTTTGCCTGGTCGCGCCAGGTCAGCGATGCCCAGGTGGCCGAGGCCTGGGCCTACCGGCGCCGCATCCGCGCCCATGTCGAGGCCCTGCTGGGCAACGACGGCCTGCTGCTGCTGCCCAGCATGCCCGACGTGGCGCCGCTGCGCAGCGCGCCCGAGTCGGCGCTGGAGGACTACCGCAACCGCGCCATCCGCCTGCTGTGCCTGGCCGGCCTGACCGGCCTGCCCCAGCTGAGCCTGCCGCTGGCCTGGCGCCACGACCTGGGCCCGCGGCCGGTGCCGCTGGGCCTGTCGCTGCTGGGCCCGCGTGGCAGCGACCGCAGCCTGGTGGCGCTGGCGCAGCGGCTGATGGCCGCGGCCGCCCCGGCCTGATCAGGCCTGCGCCAGCACCAGCTGCAGCGGCCCGGCCAGCGGCGCCAGGTCGCAATCGGGCTGGGCGCTGCGGCGCTCGATGACCAGGAAGTCGCCGGTCTCCAGCGCCAGCAGCGGGTGGTGCCAGGTGCCGGGCGCCAGCCACACGCCCTGGCTGCCGTCGGTGACGAAGGCCGCTAGGTCGGCCGCCGCAAAGCCGCCGGCCGGCGCGGCGCCGGGCCGGGCCACCACCAGCGCAAAGCGCAGGCGCGCGGCCAGCGGCACAAAGCTCTGGCTGCCCAGGCGGTGGCGCTCCATCAGCTCCAGTTGCAGCGGCAGCGCCCGGGCCTGGGCGCGCACCCAGGCCAGCACCGGCCGGTCGCCCTCGGCGCCCAGGCGGGCATCGGGCACCAGCTCCAGGCGCTGCGCCGTGCCCTGGTTCATGGGCTCGGTGGCGCTGCCGGCCGGCGGTGCCTGCAGCACGCGGCCATAGGGCGCGAAGCCGGCCTCGTCGAGGGGCCGGGCGATCAGGGTCTGTGCAGAAGTCATGGCCGGCGCCGTGCAAGCCTCGGGCCAGGCCGGGTGCGGGGCTGAGGCCGGACGCGCATCGGCTCAGATCGGCCCCTGGGCCAGCCAGCGCTCGATCTGCGGCTTGCGGTCATTGCCCCAGAAGGGCTCGCCATCGACCAGGAAGAACGGCGCGCCAAACACGCCGGCGGCAATCGCCATGTCATTGGCCAGCTTCAGCCGCGCCTTCCAGGCCGGGTCGTTCCAGGCCGATTCGGCGGCATTGGCATCCAGGCCGGCGCGGGCGCACAAGGCCTTCAGCTGGGCCGCATCCGACAGCAGCACGCCCTGGGTGAAGTAGGCGCGGAAGGCGGCGCGGGTCCATTGCGCGGCGGCCTCCGGTCCCTGGCCCGGCGAGTCGTGCAGCCACCAGAACACACGCGCGGCGTTCTGGCTGGCGATGGGGAACTGGGCCGGCAGCTGGTAGGGCAGGCCCTCGAAGCGCGCCGAGCGGGCAAAGTCGTGCAGGCTGTATTCGCGCTTCAGCGGATAGGACACCGGGCTCTTCAGCTCGGCGGCGGCAAAGGTCACGCCCAGCAGCATGGCATGGCGGCGCACGGTGCGGCCATGGCGCGCGGCCAGGGCATCGATCCATTCGTTGGCGATGTAGGAGTACGGCGACGAGAAGTCGAACCAGAAATCGAGGGGAGCGGGGACAACGGCATTCATCGCCGCACCTTAGCGGCGGCAGCGCGCCCGCGTCCATCCGGGACGGACCCGGTGGCGGACGCGGATTTCAGCCGCGCCGCCGCGCCAGGCGCCGGCCCAGCAGCAGCAGGCCGCCGGCCCACAGCGCCCAGGCCGCCGGCTCGGGCACCGGCGCCGCGGCCACGCTCAGGCCCAGCTGGCCGCCGTTCCAGGCCAGGCTGGCCTGGCGGCCCGGGGCCAGGCCGCTGATCACCAGGCTGGCCGCCGTGCCCAGCACCGGGTGGGCGCTGCGCAGCAGGCCGTCTACCTGCAGCAGATCGGCAAAGCTCAGCGCGCCCTGGCCCTGGTAGTCGGAAAGATCGACCACGATGCGGCCGTTGAACAGGTTCAGCGCGCCGCCGATGTGCAGGTGGTCGGCCTGGTCAGCGCCGCTGCCGTCGACCTCCAGCACCAGATCGCCACCGTTGAGCGTGTAGTTGCCCTCGATGGCCAGGCGGCCCGGCGAATGCCCCGGCGCAAACACGCCGCCGGTCTGCGTCAGCGAGCCGATGCTGCCGCTGCCGTCGAGCAGGCCGCCGCGCAGCTGGATGCTGCCGGCCTGGCCGTCGATGCTGACATGGCCGTCCACCTGCACCAGGCCGCCGCTGAGCGTGCCGCCCGCCTCGACGATCAGCCGGCCGTCGCTGCCATTGCCCAGGCTGGACGCCAGCGACTGCAGCATGGCGCCGCCCTGCACCTGCAGCAGGCCGCGGTTGAGAAAGCCGATGCTGTCGCTGCGCCCCGGTAGCACCGCGGCATTGACGATCAGCGGCGCCGTGCCGTTGACCTGGATGGTGCCCTCGTTGACGAAGGCCAGCGTGCCCGCGCCGCTGCTGCCGCCGAATGCGGCGGCGCCGCTGAGGCTCTGGCCGGCGCCGAAGGTCAGCACCGGCGTGCGGCCGATCAGGCCGCTATAGCCGGTGAAGCGCGGCGTGGGCATGCTGGCATCGCCCATCACGATGCGGCCGCTGCCGGCGATGCGCACATCCTCCATCACGTGCAGCTCGGCGCCCTGGCTGGAACTGGAGCCCGGCACCAGGCCGCCGATGCGCAGCAGGCCGTCGTTGACCAGGCCCGGCCCCAGGCCCAGCCACTTGCCATTGCCCACCTGCAGCTCGCCGGCCAGCCGCGCATCGGCCAGCGTGACCCGGTTGGACACCGTGCCGGTGACGCGGATCAGGCCGTCGTCCGCCGTGGCCAGCGCACCGCCGCTGACGCTGGCGCCCAGCTCGACCACGCTGCCGGCCTGGGCCAGCAGCTGGCCGCCATGGTTGTCCACGGTGCCCTGCAGCGTCAGCCGGGCGCCACCCACGGCCTGCAGCGTGCCGGTGTTGACGATGGAATGCGTGCGCGGCGGCGCAATGCCCAGCAGCCCGGTCAGCAGCAGCTGGCCGCCGGACTCGGCCTGGATCAGGCCGTGGTTGTCGATGGCCAGGTAGCCATTGGCCGTGCCCAGGCTGCCGCGGCCCCGCAGCGTGTGGCCGGCGTTGACCACCAGCACATCGCCATAGCCGCCATTGCCGCCGTAGAAGAACTGGCGTGCATTGTGAGCGGCCAGGGCCGTGCCCTCGGCATAACCGTTGTCCAGCACGGTCTGGCCGCTGCCCGACAGCTGCACCGTGCCGAAGATGCCGACCATGGCATTGCGGCCCAGCGAGCTCAGGCGCAGCGTGCCCTCGTTGAGCACCTCGGCCGCGCCGCCGTTGGCGCCCATCCATTCCAGGCGCGCGCCGCCGTTGGCATATTGCGGGCCGTCGCCAAAGGCATCCGATCCACCCACCGCCAGCAGCGTGCCGGCGCCCAGCGTCAGCCGGCCCATGCGCGGGCCCACGCTGGCGCAGATGAAGCTGCCGCTGCAGCCGGGCGAGGCGCTCAGCGGCGAGATCGAGGCCACCTGCACGCGGTTGCCGCGGCCCGCCAGGCCGTCGATGATGATGGCGGTGTCGGCGCTGTTGATCGGCGCGCCCGGTGCCCAGTTGTAGCGCGCCACGCCGTTGACCACGGTCGGGTTGCTGAACCACAGGTTGTCCACCTGGCCCAGCCAGGTGGTGTCCAGGGCCCGCGCCGGCGGGGCGCCGGCCAGCAGCAGCGCCGCCAGGGCCAGCGCGGCGCGGCGGTGAACGGGCCGGCCTGCGGACCGGGGGCGGAGCGCGGCGGGGCTGGCGGTCAGGATGGTCATGGCGATGGCTGGACGGTGGATGACAGCCGCTTACGCCGTGCCGGCGGGCCGCGAGGCTCGGCCGGTGTCCCCCGGTCCAAGGGGGTACCGGCCCGGCTTGACCGGGATCAGGCCCGGCGCCGGCCCGGCCACCACAATGCGCCGATGTCGCTGCCCGCCCCGTGGTTGAACGCCGTCCTGCTGGCCCCGGCCCTGGCCGTGGCCCTGGCGCTGCGGCCCTGGCGGGCGGTGGGTGCCGACGGCCCGCCCTGGCCCTGGCTGGCCTGGTGGGCGGCGCTGCCGCTGCTGTGGGCCGCCGACCAGGTGGCACGCATCCCGATCCTGCAGCCGCTGTCGGGCGCCTCGCTGCTGGTGCTGCTGGCCGGCTGGCCGCTGGCCATGCTGGCCATGGTGCCGGTGGCCCTGGTCACCGCCGTGGTCGGCGGGCTGGCGCCCGACCAGGCCCTGCACCGCCTGGTCTGGCTGGGCGTGGTGCCGGGCACGCTGGCCCTGGGCCTGGGCGCGGCGCTGCGGCGCTGGCTGCCGCAGCATTTGTTCATCTACATCCTGGGCCGCGGCTTCTTCGCCACCTGGATCGCCGCGGCCAGCGCCGGCGCGCTGGCCCTGGCCGTGACCGGCGCTCCGCCGGGCAGCGAGCCGGCCGACCTGCTGATCGGCCGCCTGCTGGCGGCCAGCGGCGAGGCCTTTCTGACCGGCATGTTCGCGGCCATCTTCGTGGCCTTCCGGCCGCAGTGGCTGGCGACCTATTCGGATCGCCTCTACCTGCCGCGCGACTGACTCAGCCCAGGGCGCGCGCGATCAGGATCTTCTGCACCTCGGACGTGCCCTCGTAGATCTGGCACACGCGCACATCGCGGTAGATGCGCTCCAGCGGAAAGTCGCTGACATAGCCATAGCCGCCCAGCACCTGGATCGCCGCCGAGCACACGCGCTCGGCCATCTCGCTGGCATTCAGCTTGGCCATGGCCGCTTCTTTCAGGCAGGGCCGGCCGGCATCCTTCAGGCTGGCGGCATGCCAGATCAGCTGGCGCGCCGCCTCGATCTGCATGGCCATCTCGGCCAGCTTGAACTGCACCGCCTGGTGGTTGAAGATGACCGTGCCAAAGGCCTGGCGCTCCTTGCTGTAGGCCAGCGCGCACTCAAAGGCCGCGCGCGCCATGCCCACGCACTGGCTGGCGATGCCGATGCGCCCGCCCTCCAGGCCCGACAGCGCGATCTTCAGGCCCTCGCCTTCTTCGCCGATGCGGTTGGCGGCCGGCACGCGGCAGTTCTCGAACAGGATCTGCGCCGTGTCCGACGCATGCTGGCCCATCTTGTCCTCGATGCGCGCCACGGTGTAGCCGGGCGTGGCCGTGGGCACCAGAAAGGCGCTGATGCCGCGCTTGCCGGCGGCCTTGTCGGTGACGGCCATGACGATGGCCACGTCGCCGTTCTTGCCGCTGGTGATGAACTGCTTGACGCCGTTGATCACGTAATCATCGCCGTCGCGCACCGCGGTGGTCTTCAGCCCGTCGGCCTGGCTGCCCACATGGGGCTCGGTCAGGCAGAAGGCGCCCAGCATGTCGCCGCGGGCCAGCGGTTTCAGGAACTGGGCCTTCTGGTCCGCGTTGCCATAAGCCATCAGGATGGAGCACACCGGGCAGTTGTTGACGCTGACCACGGTGCTGGTGGCGCCGTCGCCGGCGGCGATCTCCTCCAGGATCAGCGCCAGCGCCAGATAGTCCAGGCCGGCGCCATCGTGCTCGGCCGGCACGGCCACGCCATAGCAGCCGAGCTGGGCCAGGCCCTGGAGCTGGGCGGCCGGGAACTGGTGGCTCTTGTCCCAGGCCGCGGCATGGGGGGCGATCTCGGCCTGCACATAGGCGCGCACGGCATCCTGCACCGCCAGGTGGTCGTCGGACAGCAGCATCGAAAGTCTCCAGGGATTGTTCTTGTGGCGCCGGCCGTCACCAGGCCAGCGGCTGGCCGTCGTGGTTGAAGAAGCCGCCGTTGTCGGCCGGCGTCAGCGCGGCCACGGTGGCCCGCAGGTCGGCAACGCTGCGGGCGATGTCGAGGTCGGCGCCCGCGCCGCCCATGTCGGTGCGCACCCAGCCCGGATGCAGCACGGCGCAGATGGCGCGGCCGGCCAGCACCAGCGAGGCATCCTTGACCAGCGAATTGAGCGCCGCCTTGGAGGCCCGGTACAGCCAGCCCGACGGGCTGCTGCGCAGGCCCATCGAGCCCATGCGCGAGGACAGCACGGCCAGCCGCGCGCCCGGCGCCAGCAGCTCGGCCAGCTGCGGCAGCAGGCGCATCGCCGCCAGCACATTGGTGTGCATCACGGCGTCGAACTCGGCTTCGGTGGGCGTCTGCAGGCCGCTGTGGCGCGGGCCGTAGACGCCGGCCACCAGCCAGACCTGGTCGAACTGCTCGCCGTCCAGCGGCCAGGCCAGGGCCGCACAGCCGGCGGCCGTGGCCACGTCCAGGCGCAGCGGCTGGGCGCCCAGGGCCTGCAGCCGGGCCAGGCCGGCGTCGTCGCGTGCGGTGGCCAGCACGCGGTGGCCGTCGGCGCGCTGCTGGCGCACCAGCTCCAGGCCGATGCCACGCGAGGCACCGATGACCAGCAGGTTCATCCGGTCACGCCCTTGACCAGAAAGGTGCCACGGGCCACCACCGCCGGCTTGGCATGGCGCACCGCGGCGCGGCCGTCGCAATGCGCCAGCCAGCCGCCCAGGCCGGCATGCCATTCCACCTGCGAGGCGACCCAGCCCAGCTCCAGCGTCTGGTCGGCGAACACCGGCGCCTTGAAGGCGAAATTGGTGTTCAGGCACAGCAGCTCGCGCTGGAAGCCGTCGCCCGGCCGCGAGAAGTGGCTGGCGGCCAGGCCCATCAGCAAGGCCATCACCTGCTGGCCGCTGGCGATGATCTCGCCATGGCGCGCACGTTGAGCGGCCTGTACATCGTGGTGCAGCGGATTGCTATCGCCGCTGAGCTGGGCGAAGGCGGCAATGGTCTCGCGGCTGAAGCGCACCTCGCGCGAGCAGCGCTCGCCCTGGCTGACGGCAACAATCGGTTCGACGCTCACGGCGGCTGTCATGTTCATGCTCCCTGGATCATGGAAAACCCGGGGCCAAGCATAGTCGTCAGAGCATTTCCAGCGCCATCGCCGTGGCTTCACCCCCCCCGATGCACAGTGCGGCCACGCCCTTCTTCAGCCCGCGCTGGCGCAGCGCGCCCAGCAGCGTGACAACGATGCGCGCGCCCGAGGCACCGATGGGATGGCCCAGCGCGCAGGCGCCGCCATGCACGTTGACGATCTCGTGCGGCAGCTTGTACTCGTGCATCGCGGCCATGGTCACCGCGGCAAAGGCCTCGTTGACCTCCCACAGGTTGACGCTCTTGGCATCCCAGCCGGCCTTCTTCAGCGCCTTGTCGATGGCGCCCACCGGTGCGGTGGTGAACCATTCCGGCGCCTGGGCATGGACGGCATGGCTGACGATGCGCGCCAGCGGCGTCAGGCCCAGCTGGCGGGCGGTGGACTCGCGCACCAGCACCAGGGCCGCGGCGCCGTCGGAGATGCTGCTGGCATTGGCGGCGGTGATGGTGCCGTCCTTCTTGAACGCCGGCTTCAGGCCGGGGATCTTGTCGAGCTTGGCCTTGAACGGCTGCTCATCGTGCTTGATCACGAGGTCGCCCGTCTTGCCCGGCAGGCTGACGGGCGCCATCTCCCAGTCGAAGCTGCCGTCCTCGTTGGCCTGCTTGCTGCGCGTGGTGGAGGTGATGGCAAAGGCGTCCTGGGCCTCGCGCGTGAAACCGTACTTCTCCACGCAGGTCTCGGCGAACACGCCCATGGCCTTGCCACGCTGGTAGGCGTCTTCCAGGCCGTCCATGGCCATGTGGTCGAACAGCTGGGCCGCGCCGTACTTGACGCCCTTGCGCGCAAACATCAGGTGCGGCGCATTGCTCATGCTCTCCATGCCGCCGGCGACCATCACATTGGCGCTGCCTGCGGCCAGCATGTCGTGGGCAAACATCATCGCGCGCATGCCGCTGCCGCACATCTTGCTCAGCGTCACCGCGCCGGCCGAGTCGGGCAGGCCGGCCTTGCGCAGGGCCTGGCGCGCCGGGGCCTGGCCCTGGCCGGCCATCAGGCAGTTGCCCATCAGCACCTCGTCGACGGCATCACCGGGCACGCCGGCGCGCTCGACCGCGGCCTTGATCGCCACGGCACCCAGCTCCCAGGCGGCCAGCGACGAAAAATCACCGAGCAGGCCGGCAATGGGCGTGCGTGCGGCGGAGACGATGACGATGGGATCGGTGGCCATGGGATGCTCTCCTGGGGCAGTGGGTGTGGGCGGGATCAGGCCGCGGCGCGCTGCACGGCAAAGCGCCGGTGCGGCTCATACGGAAACACGTCGTGCACATGGCCGGCCAGGATGCGCTGCTTGTGGCCCTGCCAGAAGGCAGCGTCCAGCAGGTCGCCATGGTGCTTCATGAAGATGTCGCGCACCTGCGGATTGCCCAGCAGGAAGGGACCGAAGGTCTCGGGGAACACGTCCTTGGGACCGACCGAATACCAGACCTCGCCGGACATCTCTTCTTCCTCGTTGCGTGGCGCGGGCACGCGGCGGAAGTTGCAATCGGTGATGTACTCGATCTCGTCGTAGTCGTAGAACACCACCTTGCCGTGGCGGGTGACGCCGAAGTTCTTCCACAGCATGTCGCCGGGAAAGATGTTGGCCGCCACCAGGTCCTTGATGGCATTGCCGTACTCCAGCACCGCATGCTGCATCTGCTCGGGGCTGGCGTCCTGCAGGTAGATGTTCAGCGGGATCATGCGCCGCTCGATGTAGACATGCTTGATGACCAGGGCGTCGCCGTCCATCTCGATCTGGCTGGGGCAGAAGTTCATCAGCTCGTCGATCAGCTCCTGCTCGATGCGCGCACGCGGGAAGGCGACCTTGGTGTACTCCAGCGTATCGGCCATGCGGCCGACGCGGTCGTGGGTCTTCACCAGCAGGTACTTGCCCTTGATCTGCTCGCGCGTGGTGTCCTTCTGCGGCGGATAGAAGTCCTTGATGACCTTGAACACGTAGGGGAAGGACGGCAGGTCGAACACCAGCATCACCATGCCCTTGATGCCGGGCGCGATGCGGAACTGGTCGGAGCTGTGGCGCAGGTGGTAGAGGAAGTCGCGGTAGAAGGCGTTCTTGCCCTGCTTTTGCAGGCCCAGCGCCGAATACAGCTCGCTGCGCGGCTTGCGCGGCATCAGGCTGCGCAGGAACTGCACATAGGCCGACGGGATCTCCATGTCCACCATGAAGTAGGCCCGCGCAAAGCTGAACAGCATCAGCAGGTCGTCCTCGGTGAACAGCGCGGTGTCGAGGATCAGCTTGCCGCCGTCGCCATGCAGCACCGGCAGCGCAAACGGCGTGCTGGCAAAGCCGTTGACGATCTTGCCGATGATGTAGGCGCCCTTGTTGCGGAAGAACAGCGAGCTGAGCACCTGGATCTGGAAATTGGCGCGCAACCGCACGTTGTCGCCGACCTCGCGGCGCAGCGCCGCCATCACGTCGTCGATGTCGCGCTGCAGGTCCTCGAACTCGCACTGCAGCTGGAAGTTGTCGACGATGCGCATCAGCGTCTCGCGCAGCGTGTCCTTGGTCGGGTAATACGCGCGGTAGGTGGGCAGGGCCGCCGGCTCGTCGTTCTCGATGTATTCGGTGCTGACCGCCGGCCGCACGAAGATGAAGTCGTTGCGGAAATAGCTGTGGTGCAGGATGCGCGTGGTGACCGAGTTGAAGAAGGTCTCGGCCAGCTCGGGCTGGTGGTGGTCGACCAGGAGGCCGATGTAGTGCAGCTTGACCTGCTGCCAGGTGTCGTCGGAGATCGAGGCGATGTCGAACTCGGTCTGCAGGCGCTGAACCGCCTCGTCCACGCGGATGTCGTAGAACTCGATGCGCTCGCGCTGGGCACGCTGCTGGCCATGCCAGTCGGCCTGCTCGAAGCGGCGCTTGGCCTCGCGGTTGGTCTCGGAGAACAGCCGGTAGTGGCGGTTGAAGCCCTGCAGCATCGCCGCGGCGATGTCGTAGGCGCGGCTGTCGGTCAGGCGGTGCGGAAACATCGCGGCGGGCTCCGGCGCGTCAGTCCGACTGCACCGCCGCCAGCGCCGCATGCAGCTGGCGGTGGCGCTGCTTGACCAGGGCCAGCGCGGTGTCGTAGGCCAGGCCCACCTCGTCGGCGCTGGCGGCGGTGAGGCGCAGGTCCTCCAGCAGGCCGTTGTGCAGGCCATAGACCCAGCCATGCACCACCACCGCCTGGCCACGCTGCCAGGCATCGCGCACGACCGTGGTGCGGCAGACGTTGCGCGCCTGCTCCAGCACGTTCAGCTCGACCAGGGCATTGACCTGCAGGTCGGGATGCAGGCCGGCCAGAAAGCCCTCGTGGGCATCGCGCACGTCCTGCACATGGCGCAGCCAGTTGTCGACCAGGCCGGCGCGCTGGTTCAGCAGCGCCGCCTTGACGCCGCCGCAGCCGCTGTGGCCGACGACGATGATGTGCTGCACGTTCAGCACATCCACCGCGTACTGGATCACCGACAGCGCATTGAGGTCGGAGTGCACCAGCACATTGGCCACGTTGCGGTGCACGAACAGCTCGCCGGGCAGCAGGTCGACCAGCTCGTTGGCCGGCACGCGGCTGTCGGCGCAGCCGATCCACAGGTACTGCGGCGTCTGCTGCTGCAGCAGACGGGTGAAGAAGCCGGGTTCGCGGGCCTCGGTGTCCGCGGCCCAGGCCCGGTTCTTGTCAAACAGTTCGGTCAGGTCGTGGCTCATGGGCGGGCTGGAGTGGCTTTTGTTGCAGTGCACAGTTTACGCAGCGGCCCCCGGCTGCGGACTCGCGCGGGGCTTACATGGTCTCGGCGAACAGCTCGCGGCCGATCAGCATGCGGCGGATCTCGGAGGTGCCGGCGCCGATCTCGTAGAGCTTGGCATCGCGCCACAGCCGGCCCAGCGGATAGTCGTTGATGTAGCCGTTGCCGCCGAAGATCTGCACGCCCTCGCCGGCCATCCAGGTGGCCTTCTCGGCGCACCACAGGATCACCGAGGCGCAGTCCTTGCGCACCTGGCGCACATGCTCGCTGCCCAGGCTGTCGAGGTTCTTGCCGATGGTGTAGCAGAAGGCCCGGCCGGCCTGCAGCACCGTGTACATGTCGGCCAGCTTGCCCTGGATCAGCTGGAACTCGCCGATGCTCTGGCCGAACTGCTTGCGGTCGTGCACATAGGGCACGACGTTGTCCATCACCGCCTGCATGATGCCGATGGGCCCGGCGGCCAGCACCGCGCGCTCGTAGTCCAGGCCGCTCATCAGCACCTTGGCACCGCCGCCCACGTTGCCCAGCACATTGGCGGCCGGCACCTCGACGTTGTGGAACACCAGCTCGCCGGTGTGGCTGCCGCGCATGCCCAGCTTGTCGAGCTTTTGCGCGATGGAAAAGCCCGGCATGCCCTTCTCGATCAGGAAGGCGGTGACGCCACGCGCGCCCAGCTCGGGCTCGGTCTTGGCATACACCACCAGGGTGTCGGCATCGGGCCCGTTGGTGATCCAGAACTTGCTGCCGTTCAGCAGGTAGTAGCCGCCCCCGGCGGAGCTTGGTTCCTTCCACTCGGCGCGCAGCTTCATGCTGATCACGTCGCTGCCGGCACCGGGCTCGCTCATCGCCAGCGCGCCCACATGCTCGCCGCTGATCAGCTTGGGCAGGTACTTGCGCTTTTGCGCCTCGCTGCCGTTGCGCTTGATCTGGTTGACGCACAGATTGCTGTGCGCGCCATAGGACAGGCCCACCGAGGCGCTGGCGCGGCTGATCTCCTCCATCGCCACCATGTGGGCCAGATAGCCCAGGCCGGCGCCGCCGTATTCCTCGGGCACGGTCACGCCCAGCACGCCCAGTTCGCCCATCTTGCGCCACAGGTCCATCGGGAACTGGTCGCTGCGGTCGATCTCGGCCGCGCGCGGCGCGATCTCGGCGGCGGCAAAGTCGCGCACCGCGTCGCGCAGCGCATTGATGTCGTCGCCAAGCTGGAAGTCGAGGCCGGGGAGCTGGGTCATGGCATGTCTCCTGGAGGGTCCGGGGGCAACGATATACGCTGCCGCGGGCCTTCAAATGACGTTTACGTAAACGTCAATCATAGCCGGCCCGGTGCCGACTGCGAACTGGGGAAACTGGGGACGGCGGCCTCAGGCGGCGGCCGGACGCACGCGCTTGCGTGCGGGGGGGGCCGACGCAGCCGCCGGCGCCGCAGCCTTTTCCTGCAGCAGCTGGCGGCAGCGGCCCTCGTGCAGCGACAGCTCTTCCAGCGTCACGCGGATGTCCTCCAGCTGCTGCTCCAGCGACTGCTTGTGCGCGCTGACCACGGCCAGAAAGGCCTCCAGCTGCGGCACGGTGTCGGCATCGCTGTCGTACATCGTGACCAGCTGCTTGATGTCCTGCAGCGACAGGCCCAGGCGCTTGCCACGCAGCGTGAGCTTGAGCCGTGTGCGGTCGATGCCGTCGTAGACGCGGTTGCGGCCGGCGCGACCGGGCGACAGCAGGCCCATGTCCTCGTAGAAGCGGATCGCCCGCGGCGTGACGTCGAACTCCTGCGCCAGCTCGGTGATGGTGTAGGTGCGGGATTCCTTGGCGCGCGTGCTCATGGCCGTCATTCGAATGGGGGCAGCAACTCGCTGCGCAGCGCGCCGCGGTGCTGCTCGAAATCCGGCAGCACCGAGCGCACCACGTCCCAGAAGGCCGGGCTGTGGTTCATTTCGCGCAGGTGCGCCAGCTCGTGCGCGACCACATAGTCGATCACCGGCAGCGCAAAGTGGATCAGCCGCCAGTTCAGCCGCACCGAGCCATCGGCGCTGGCCGAGCCCCAGCGCGTGGACGCCGAACTGAGGCTCAGCCGCTTGATGCGCACGCCCAGGCGCGGCGCAAACTGCGCGCAGCGCTCCTCGAACACGCGCCGCGCCTGGCGCTGCAGCCAGCTCTGCACCAGCTCGCGGATCTGCTCGCTGCCGGCCGACTGCGGCAGGCCCAGGTGCAGGGTCTGGCGGGCCACGCCGGGCAGCACATGCTCGGCCGTGTGCAGCTGGGCGCCGCTGACACGCGGGTCCAGCACCAGGATCACGGTCTCGCCCAGAAAGGGCAGGGTCGCGCCGTCGCGCCATTCCTGGCGTGTCGCGGCCAGGCGCTGGGCGCGCTCGTGCTGCTCGTGCAGCTTGCGCAGAATCCAGCCGGCCTTGGCCTGCAGCGCCTGCTCGACCTCGCCCACGCCCACCCAGCGCGGCGCCGCGACGCTCAGGCCCTCGCTGCCGACGACAAAGCCGATCGAACGCCGGCGCGCACGGCGGAACTCGTAGCCGACACGGTGCTCGCCCAGCTGGATGTGGCGCTGCGCACGCGGGTGGTGGAAGCGTGGGCTGGGCGCTGGCGCGGCGGCAGAGACGGCCGGCGCGGTGGCCGGCGCGGTGGCCGGTTCGGGCGCGGCGCTGGCCAGCGGCAGCGCCGGGGCAGGCGCTGCCTCGAACAGCGACAGCTGCTGCGATGCCGGTTCCGATGCGGGGTCCACCATGGACCGCGATTCTACGAAGCCGGCCGCGCCCTCAGGCGGACTCAGGCGTAGGCCTCGGGGTCGATGCGCCGCATCTCGGTCTCGATCCAGTCCTGCACCTCGCGCATCAGCTCCACCGGGTCGCGGCCGGCCGACGGGATGGGCGGGCCGATGGACACGTCGATCAGGCCCGGGCGCAGCAGCCAGCTCTTGCGCGGCCAGCAGCGGGCCGAGTTAACGGCGATCGGCACGATGGGGATGCCGGCGGCCGCGGCCAGGCGCGAGGCGCCGCTCTTGTAGTCGCCGACCTGGCCGCGCTCGATGCGCGTGCCCTCGGGAAACATGATCACCCACACGCCCTGGCCGGCCAGGCGCTTGCCCTGGGCCAGCACCTTGTTCCAGGCCTCGGTGCGGCGGCTGCGGTCGATGTGCACCATGTCCAGCCGGCTCATGGCCCAGCCGAAGAACGGCACATACAGCAGCTCGCGCTTGAACACATAGGCCAGCGGATGCGGCATCAGCGCCGGAAAGGCAAAGGTCTCCCAGGTGCTCTGGTGCTTGGCCGCCAGCAGCACCGCGGCATGGGCATCGGCGGCGCTGGGCACATGCTGCATGCCGTTGACGCGCCAGCGCACGCCGCAGATCCAGCGCGCGCCGTGCACCGCCACCTTCAGCCAGCCGGCGCACATCCAGTACAGCCGGGTGCTGGACAGGAAGGGCGACACCAGCACCACGGCCGTGCCCCAGGGAATGACCGTGACCGCCAGCCACAGCACGAACAACAGCGAACGCAGGTAGATCATCGGCAAGGACTACAGAGAAAGGGCCCGGCTCAGCGCAGCTCGCCGGGCAGGGACAGCGACACCTGGCCGCGGCGCAGCAGGTGCTCGGCAAAAGCGCCCAGGCTGTCGTGCACGCGGGTGCCGGGCACCTGGGCCACCATGGCCTGCAGCTGGGCCTCGTCCAGGCCGGCGGCGCGGCCCGACAGCACCAGGTGCGGCTCGCAGCCGGCGGCCTGGGCCGCCTGCAGGTCGCGCAGCGTGTCGCAGACCATGGGCACCAGGCGCAGGTCCACGCCGTAGCGCTTGGCAATGTCGTGCATCAGCCCGGGCAGGGGCTTGCGGCAGTCGCAGCCATCGGCCGGCGTGTGCGGGCAGAAGAACACCGCATCCAGCCGCCCGCCCACCGCCGCCAGCTGCTTGAGCATGTGGGCATGCACGGCATTCACCAGGGCCATGTCGATCATGCCGCGGCCGATGCCCGACTGGTTGGTGGCCAGCACCGCATGCCAGCCGGCATGGTTGAGCCGCGCCACCGCCTCCAGCGCGCCGGGAATGGTCTGCCATTCCTCGGGCACCTTGACGTGGTCGTCGCGGAACACGTTGAGGATGCCGTCGCGGCCCAGGATCACGAGTTTCAGACCGTGCTGCATGGTGGACGCGGCGTCGGGGCCTCCAGGCGGTTGCGGTCGGCGGCGCTCAGGCGGCCAGCCGCGACAGGTCGGCGACGCGGTTCATCGCCGCATGCAGGGCGCCCAGCAGGGCCAGGCGGTTGGCACGCAGGGCCGGGTCGTCGGCATTGACCATCACGCTGTCGAAGAAGGCGTCAACCGGCGCTTTCAGCCCGGCCAGGGCCTGCAGCGAGGCGCCGTAGTCGCCGGCGGCAAAGGCCCCGTCGGCCAGCGGCACCAGGGCCGCCAGGCTGTGCTGCAGTGCGGCCTCGGCCGACTCCTTCAGCAGCGCCACGTCCACCGCCGGGGCGGCGGCCACGCCATCGCCCTGGCTCTTCTTCAGGATGTTGGCCACGCGCTTGTTGGCCGCGGCCAGCGAGGCGGCCTCGGGCAGCGCGGCAAAGTGGCGCACCGCGGCCAGGCGCTTGGGGATGTCGCCCCACTGCGGCGGGCGCAGCGCGATCACCGCATCCACCTCCTGGGCGCTGTAGCCCTGCTCGCGCAGCAGGCCCACCAGGCGCTCGTAGACGAAGTGCAGCAGCTCGTCGCGCGCGGTGTCGCGCGTCAGCAGGCCTTCGGCAAAGGCGCCGAAGCCGGCGTCGATCAGCGCCGGCACGGCCAGCGGCAGGTTCTTCTCGACCAGGATGCGGATCACGCCCAGCGCATGGCGGCGCAGCGCAAACGGGTCCTTGTCGCCGGTGGGCAGCTGGCCGATGCCAAACAGGCCGACCAGGGTTTCCAGCTTGTCGGCCAGGGCCAGCACGGTGCCGGTGTGGTTGCGCGGCAGGGCATCGCCGGCAAAGCGCGGCTTGTAGTGGTCCTCGATGGCGATGGCCACACCGTCGCGCAGGCCCTCGTGGCGGGCGTAGTAGCCACCCATCACGCCCTGCAGCTCGGGAAACTCGCCGACCATGTCGGTCAGCAGGTCGGTCTTGGCCAGCAGCGCGGCCTCGCGCAGCTTGCTGTCGAGCACGTCGAACTCGTCCTTGGCCTCCACCGTGAACGGCACCGTGGCCATGCGCAGCTGGTTGACGATGGCATGCGCAATCGCCTGCACCCGCTCGGCGCGCTCGCCCTGGCTGCCCAGCTTGCCGTGGTAGACCACCTTGGCCAGGCCGGGCACGCGGCTGGCCAGGGTCTTCTTGCGGTCCTGGTCGTAGAAGAACTTGGCGTCGGCCAGGCGCGGGCGCACCACGCGCTCGTTGCCGCCGGTCACCGCGCTGGCATCGGCCGGGCGGATGTTGCTGACGACCAGGAACTTGTGCGTCAGCTTGCCGGCGCCGTCGAGCAGCGGAAAGTACTTCTGGTTGGCCTTCATCGTCAGGATCAGGCATTCCTGCGGCACGGCCAGGAACTCGGGCTCGAACTGGCAGCTCAGCACATTCGGCCGCTCGACCAGGGCCGTGACTTCGTCGAGCAGGGCCTCGTCGGCGATGGGCTTCAGGCCCTCGGCAGCGGCCGCGGCCTGCAGCTGGCGCGCGATCTCGGCACGGCGCTCGTCGAAGCTGGCGATCACCGCGCCTTCGTCACGCAGCTGGGCGGCATAGCTGTCGGCATCGCGGATGGACACCACCGGCTGCGCCGCCTCGAAGCGGTGGCCGCCGGTGTCGCGGCCGGCGGCCAGGCCCAGGGCCTGCACGGCCACCAGGTCGACGCCATGCAGGGCCACCAGGCGGTGCGCCGGGCGCACGAACTTCACGTCGCTCCAGCCATCGGCCTTCTGGTAGGTCATGACCTTGGGGATGGGCAGCCTGGCAATCGCCTCGTCCAGCGCCTTCTGCAGGCCCTCGGCCAGCGTGGCGCCGGGCACCAGGCTGTCGAGGAACAAGGCCTCGGCCTTGCCATCGGGCTGGCGCTTGAGGCTGGGCACCACCGAGGCGTCGGCGCCGAGGGCGGCCAGCTTCTTCAGCAGCGCCGGCGTGGCCTGGCCATCGGCGGTGAGGCCCACGGCCACCGGCATCAGCTTGCTCTGCACCGCGCGGTCGGCGGCCTTGGCGGCCACCGCGGCCAGGTGCACGCCCAGGCGGCGCGGCGAGGCGAACGGCGTCACCACCGCATCGGCCGCGGCCAGGCCCTGGGCCTTGAGCGACTCGGCCAGCGCACCGGCAAAAGCCTCGCCCAGCTTCTTCAGCGCCTTGGGCGGCAGTTCCTCGACGAACAGTTCAACCAGCAGGTTTTGGGTGCTCATGCTCAGGCGGCCTTCTGGTTGTCGCTGTTGTCGTCTTTGAGACTCTTGGCGGCGGCCTTGGCGGCCTCGGCATCCAGCCGGGCCACCACCTCGTCGGCCCAGGCCCTGGGCGCCATCGGGAAGCCCAGGCGCTTGCGGCTGTCCAGGTAGCTGGCGGCCACGCTGCGCGCCAGGTTGCGGATGCGGCCGATGTAGGCCGCGCGCTCGGTGACGCTGATGGCGCCGCGCGCATCCAGCAGGTTGAAGGTGTGGGCCGCCTTCAGCACCTGCTCGTAGGCCGGCAGCGCCAGCTGCTGGGCCACCAGGTGCTGGGCCTGCTTCTCGTGCGCGCCAAAGGCGCCGAGCAGGAAGTCGACGTCGCTGTGCTCGAAGTTGTAGGTGCTCTGCTCCACCTCGTTCTGGTGGTAGACGTCGCGGTAGCTCAGCCCGTCGGTCCACTGTAGGTCGTAGACGTTCTCCACGCCCTGCAGGTACATCGCCAGGCGCTCCAGGCCATAGGTGATCTCGCCGGTGACCGGCTTGCAGTCGATGCCGCCGACCTGCTGGAAGTAGGTGAACTGCGTGACCTCCATGCCGTTCAGCCAGACCTCCCAGCCCAGGCCCCAGGCGCCCAGCGTCGGGTTCTCCCAGTCGTCCTCGACGAAGCGCACGTCGTTCTTCTTCAGGTCGAAGCCCAGCGCCTCCAGGCTGCCCAGGTACAGCTCCAGGATGTTGGCCGGCGCGGGCTTGAGCACCACCTGGTACTGGTAGTAGTGCTGCAGGCGGTTGGGGTTCTGGCCGTAGCGGCCGTCCTTGGGCCGGCGGCTGGGCTGCACATAGGCCGCCTTCCAGGGCTCGGGGCCCAGGGCGCGCAAGAAGGTCGCGGTGTGGCTGGTGCCGGCGCCCACCTCCATGTCATAGGGCTGCAGCAGCGCGCAGCCCTGGGCGGCCCAGTAGTCTTGCAGACGGAGGATGATTTGCTGGAAGTTGAGCATCGCAGGCCCGGCTCGGAGAAGGTGGCGGCGGACGCACCGCCGCAAAGCGGCCGAGTTTAGCGGCCGCTACGGCGGCCCCGGCCGCGCCAGCCGCCCAGGCCCGGTCCGGCCAGAACCGCCGCCAGCACCAGCCCCCACAGCGGCCACAGGCCGGTGGCATGCAGCCAGCGCGCATAGGGCGTTGCGCCGCTGCGGCCCTCGACCTCGGCCTCCAGCGTGCCGGCCACGGCCGGCGGCAACGCGGCGCTGACGCGGCCGCGGTGGTCCACCACCGCGGTGGCGCCGGTGTTGGTGCTGCGCACCAGCGGCCGCTGAAATTCGAGCGCACGCATGCGCGAGAACTGCAGATGCTGGTCCAGCACCATCACGGTGCCGAACCAGGCCAGGTTGCTGGCATTGACCCACACCGTGGCGGCGTCCGGCCCGTCCACCGCGCTGGCCACGATGTCCTCGCCGAACAAGTCCTCGTAGCAGATCAGCGGCCGCAGGCGCTGGCCGACCACGGCCATCGGCGCCTGGTGGCGGCCACGCGCCTGGTCGTCCAGCGGAATGGCCATGGCGCGCACGAACCAGCCGAAGCCCGGCGGGATGAACTCGCCAAACGGCAGCAGATGGCGCTTGCCATAGGCATAGAAGCGCTGCGCCGCCAGGTCACTGCCGGCGTCCAGGCCGAGCATGGAATTGACATAGCCGGCATGCTCGTCGCCAAGAAAGCCGCCCACCAGGGCCGCCCGCCCCGGGGGCTGGCCCGCACCGGCCACGGCGCGCTGCAACCGCTGCCAGTAGGCCGGATCCACGGCCGCAAAAGGCAGGGGCACCACCGATTCCGGCGTCACCACCAGCTGGCCGCGGGCGGCCTCGACGGCACGCGCCAGCGCATCCAGGTTGGCATCGATGCGGCTGGCGTCGAACTTCAGGTCCTGGGCGATGTTGGGCTGCACCAGGCTCACGCTCAGGCGGCCGCTGCTGCGCGTGAAGTCCTGCGGCAGCGCCCAGCCGGCGGCCACCGCCAGCAGGGCCGCGCCCAGCACGGCCGCGGCCGGCTTGTGGGCCGGACCGGTGCCGGCATGCACAAAGGCCGCCAGCGCCGCCGCCGCCACCGCCGCCAGGGCACCGATGCCGTAGACGCCGATCCACGGCGCCCAGCCGGCCAGCGGGCCGCTGGTGTGGGCATAACCCGAGGCGATCCACGGGAAGCCGGTGAACAGCTGGGCCCGCGCCAGCTCGGCGCCCAGCCAGAGCGCGGCAAACAGCGCCACCCGGCCGGCCACGCCACCGGCCAGACCATCGGGCCGTCGCTGGGCCCAGCGCGCCCACAGCGCCAGGGCCAGCGCCAGGTACAGCGCCAGCGCCGCCGCCAGCAGGCCCACGGCGGCCGCGGCCAGCGGCGCCGGCAGGCCGCCATAGCGGTGCATGCTGATGTACAGCCACCACAGGCCGCTGGCCAGCCAGGCCGTGCCGAAGACCCAGCCCAGCAGCGCGGCACGGCGCGGCCTGGCCTGCCAGACCAGGCCGGCCAGGCCGGCCAGGGCCAGGATCTGCAGCCACCAGGCCTCGACCGGCGCAAACGCCGCGGTGTGCAGCAGGCCGGCGGCGGCCGCCGCCAGCGCCTGCAGCCCGGCGCCACGACCCCGGGTCGGCGCGCTCACACGCCGGAGCCGCCGTCGCCGGCCTCGCGCGCCGGGACCGACTCGCGCGCGGCGCGGAACCAGCGCACCGCGCCGCCGCGGGTGATCATCACGGTGAAGCGCAGGCCGCCCACCAGGCTGGCCTCGCCGCGCCGCGGCACATGGCCCAGCTCGTGGGCGATCAGGCCGCCGATGGTGTCGAACTCAGCATCCGGCAGGTGGGTGCCGAAGACCTGGTTGACGATGGCGATGCCGGCATCGCCGGCCACGCGCCAGCTGCCGTCGGCCAGCGAGACGATGCCGTTCTCGGCCACCGTCACGTCGTCGTCGAACTCGTCCTCGATCTCGCCGACGATCTCCTCCAGCACATCCTCGATGGTCAGCAGGCCGGCGGTATTGCCGAACTCGTCGATGACGATGGCCAGGTGGTTGCGGTTGCTGCGGAAATCGCGCAGCAGCTCGTTCAGGCTCTTGCTCTCGGGCACGAACACCGCCGGCCGCAGCAGGGTGCGCAGGTTCAGCTCGGGCGCGCGCTGCAGCTTCAGCAGGTCCTTGGCCATCAGGATGCCGATGATGTTGTCGCGCTGGCCCTCGTAGGCCGGAAAGCGCGAGTGGCCGGTGTCGATCACCGTGGCCAGCAGCTCGTCATAGGGCGCGGCGATGTCCAGCAGGTCCATGCGCGGCGCGGCCACCATCACGTCGCCGGCACTCATGTCGGCCATGCGGATCACGCCTTCCAGCATCACCCGGCTCTCGGGCGGGATCAGGTCGCGCTGCTCGGCATCGGCCAGGGTCTCGATCAGCTCGTCGCGCGAATCGGGACCGGGCGAGAGAAATTCAACCAGGCGGGTGAACAGGGTGCGGCGCTCGCCGCTGCCGGCGGCATGGCCGGATGCAGACCCGCTGCCGCGGTTGCCGGCCGGCCGCAGCGACCGGCTCGAAGGGGGTTCGGACACAGGCGGTGCCGGAAGTGACGATGGCCGCGAGAATACCCGATTGCCTTGACAGGGCACGGCGCTTGCAACACAGTCGCCCGCCCCCACCTTGGCCCGTCCACCTTCTCGGTCCCCCGGAGCTTCCATGTCAGCCCCCGCCGCCTCTTCGCCTGGCCTCATCCCCGCCACCATCCTCACCGGCTTCCTCGGCAGCGGCAAGACCACGCTGCTCAAGCGCGTGCTGACCGAGACCCATGGCCAGAAGATCGCCGTGATCGAGAACGAGTTCGGCGAGGAGAACATCGACAACGACATCCTGGTGTCCGACACCCAGGAGCAGATCATCCAGATGAGCAATGGCTGCGTCTGCTGCACCATCCGCGAGGACCTGCGCACCACGCTGACCGAACTGGCCGCCAAGCGCCGCAAGGGCGAGCTGCAGTTCGACCGCGTGGTCATCGAGACCACCGGCCTGGCCGACCCCGGCCCGGTGGCCCAGACCTTCTTCATGGACGACGAGATCGCCGAGAGCTATCTGCTCGACTCCATCCTGACCCTGGTCGATGCCAAGCATGCCGACGGCCAGCTGGATACGCGCCAGGAAGCGCGGCGCCAGGTCGGCTTTGCCGACCAGATCTTCATGAGCAAGACCGACATCGCCGACGCCGAGGTGGTGCAGGCGCTGGAACACCGCATCAAGCACATGAACCCGCGCGCGCCGGTGTCCAAGGTGCACTTCGGCGAGGTGCCGATCGCCAAGGTGTTCGACCTGCGCGGCTTCAACCTCAACAGCAAGCTCGAGATCGATCCCGAGTTCCTCAACGCCGCCGATGGCCACGACCATGGCCACCACCACCATGATCACGACCACGATCATGGCGAGCACTGCGACCACCCGCACCACCACCATCACGACGACGACGTGAAGAGCTTCGTGTTCCGCAGCACGCGGCCCTTCGACGCCGCCAAGCTGGAGGACTTCCTGGGCTCCATCGTGCAGGTCTACGGCCCCAAGATGCTGCGCTACAAGGGCGTGCTCTATATGAAGGGCACCGAGCGCAAGGTGGTGTTCCAGGGCGTGCACCAGCTGATGGGCAGCGACCTGGGCCCGAAGTGGGTGCCGGCCGAGCAGAAGCAGAGCCGCATGGTCTTCATCGGCATCGATCTGCCGCGCGAAATCCTGCTACAAGGCCTGGAAGGCTGCCTGGTCTGAGCCCGTCGCCGGCCCCCCGGGCGGCGTCAGCAAAGCCGCGTGGGGCCGTGGCTACAATCCGCGCGCCCAAACCGGCCCAAGTAGCGACGAGTGCGCTGCGACGGCTGCGACGGATCACAGGTATAAAGCCACTGCGAGGAGTCCCGAAGTGAGCAAGACCTCGGCCAAGACCCCGGCCAAGCCGAACGGCGACGACGCCCCTTCCGACAAGGCAGGCCCCGGCCATGCCGACCTGCCTGCCAAGGCTGGGGCCAGATCGACCGGCAAGGCTGCGGCCAAGTCTGCGCCCGTGCCCGCCGCAGCCCCCGAACCGGAACCGGCCCGCAACCGATTCTCTGAACGATTCTCACCGCCCAAGCCTCCTGCCCGGGGATACCCAGAACCGATGGAAACCGTGAAGCCCGCGCACAAAGCGGACCCGAAGCTGGCCAATGCCTGGAAGTCCAAGGCCGGCCGCGACCTCAGCGAGGCCGAACTGCTGGCCATGCCCGAGGCCGAGTACATGAACGACAAGCAGATCGACTTCTTCCGCGCCCGGCTGACGGCGCTGAAGGACGACCTGCTGTCCAACGCCGGCGAGACCACCGAGCACCTGCGCGAGGACACGACCATCGTGCCCGACCCCGCCGACCGCGCCACCATCGAGGAAGAGCATGCGCTGGAGCTGCGCACGCGCGACCGCGAGCGCAAGCTGCTGAAGAAGATCTCGCAGTCGCTGGGCCGCCTGGAATCGGGCGAATACGGTTTCTGCGACGAGACCGGCGAGCCCATCGGCCTGGGCCGGCTGCTGGCGCGGCCCACGGCCACGCTGTCGCTTGAGGCACAGCAGCGGCGCGAGATGAAGCAGAAGATGTTCGGCGACTGACGCTCCGCGCCCCCTTTCCCGCACACCCCAGCCCCATGGCCGAGCCCAAGGACGGCGAAAGCTTCTTCCGCAAGGTGGTGAGGTTCGTCGCCAACCCGGCCACGGACTGGAACGAGCTCGCCACCCGCCAGGACGACAGCCTGGACCTGGAGCGCAGCGAGCTCAAGGCCATGGTCGAGCGCAAGCGGCGCAACGACTTCGTGCGCAAGCGCGAGTTCGACACGCTGCGCCGGCTGCGCCGCGACGGCCTGTCGCCCGAGCAGCTGGCGGCGCTGGGCGGCTCGTCCAAGGTCGACGACTCCGAGGCCCGGCTGACCGAGCAGACCAGCACGCTGCGCCAGGAAGCCGGCGTCAAGGCCAAGATCGACGAGATCGAGCAGCAGATGGTCGGCGAGGGCCAGGCCAATGGCTCGCCCAGCACGCTGGGCAGCCCCGGCCCGACCCCTGCGCAGCCGCCGGTGCCGGCACGCCGTGCGCCGCCGGCCGAGGCCGCGCCGCGGCGCCAGCCGCCACCGCCGATCGCCCTGCCCAGCGGTTTCCACAGCGCGCCCACCGAGCCGCTGGGCCTGCACAGCCGGCCGACCCGGGCCCAGACGCCGCCGGTGCCCGCACCGCCGCCGCCGCGCTCGCGACCGGACCCGCTGGATGTGCTGGACCAGCTGCCCCCGCTGCCCGATCTGGACCTGGGCCGGCCCGGACACGCTGCGTCGTCGGCGCCACGCCCTGCCGCCAGCCTGCCGCCGCCGATGCCGCCCGACCGGCCCGGCCAGCGCCACCGGCCGCTGCCGCCGGTGGCCGCGCCCGAGGCGCCGCCGCCCCGTGCCGCCCAGCCGTTGGGCGAGCGCAGCAGCGCCCTGCCCCGGCTGGACCTGGACCTGCCTCCGCCACCGCCGCCGCGTGCGCCCAGCACGCCGGCCGCGGTCAGCCGGCTGGCGGTGGAGGTCAGCGAGGTGGTGCACGACCCCGAGCTGGACGAGGCGGTGATCGCCTTCGCCAATGCCGACTTCGACCCCTGCGAGCAGTCGCTGACCGCCCTGGTGCGCCAGGGTGGCCCGCGCCGCAACCACGGCGAGACCTGGGCCGTGCTGTTCGACCTGTTCCGCGCCACCGGCCAGCAGGCCAAGTTCGAGAACCTGGCGCTGGACTTCGTCAACCTGTTCGGCCGCTCGGCGCCGCAGTGGTACTCGCTGCCGCGCCTGGTGGCCGAGGCCGCCGCCGACGAGCGCCCCGACACCCGCGGCGTGCAGGGCGACGTGGGCTGGGTGGCGCCGGCCCAGCTGGATGCCGAGGGCGTGGCCCGGCTGCGCTCGGCCACGCTGCAGCTGCCCCTGCCCTGGGTGCTGGACTGGAGCGAGCTGCAGCAGGTGCAGGTGGATGCGGCGATCGCGCTGCAGCAGCTGCTGCGCCAGTGGGCGCCGCAGGCGCTGGACATGCGCTGGCTGGGTGCCGACCGGCTGTTCGGCGCGCTGCAGGAGGCCGCGCCCACCGGCGTGCGCGATGCCGATCCGGCGTTCTGGATGGCCCGGCTGGAGGCGCTGCGCCTGGTCAACCGGCCCGACCAGTTCGACGAAGCGGCCATCGACTACTGCGTCACCTACGAGGTCTCGCCGCCGTCCTGGGAGGCGGCCCGCTGCGCGGTGCGCTGCAGCGGTGGCAGCAGCGCCTCCACCTCGTCGGCCTCGCTGTCCCTGGTCAGCGAGGCCAGCAGCAGCTTCCTCGAATCGCACCTGGCCGACGAGGCCAGCCCCGGCCACCAGGTCAGCTCGGTGGAGCTGTCGGGCCAGCTGTCGGGCGACATCGGCCCCACGCTGCAGCAGCTGGACAAGCGCCTGGGCCAGGGCGCCCTGGTCAGCGTGTCCTGCGCACGCCTGATCCGCGTGGACTTCATCGCTGCCGGCGACCTGCTGAACTGGGTGCTGTCCAAGCAGGGCGAGGGCCGCCAGGTCAGCTTCACCGACGCCCACCGCCTGGTGGCGCTGTTCTTCGGCGCCATGGGCATCAACGAGCACGCCCGCGTGCAGGTGCCGCGCACCTGAGCCGCCGGTCTTGGAAGGCGGTGCGCCGCCCCCAGGTTCTCCCTTTCCCCTGCCTCCCCCTCCCCATGGAACCCTTCCACGGCACCACCATCGTCTCGGCGCGCCGCCGCCTGCCCGACGGGCGCTGGCAGGTCGCGCTCGGCGGCGACGGCCAGGTCACGCTGGGCCACATCGTCGTCAAGGCCAGCGCGCGCAAGGTGCGCAAGCTCTACCGCGAGCAGGTGCTGGCCGGCTTTGCCGGGGCCACGGCCGACGCCTTCACGCTGTTCGAGCGCTTCGAGGCCAAGCTGGAAAAGCACCAGGGCCATTTGCAGCGCGCGGCCATCGAGCTGACCAAGGACTGGCGCACCGACCGCGTGCTGCGCCGCCTGGAGGCCATGCTGGCCGTGGCCGACCGCGACAGCAGCCTGATCATCACCGGCAACGGCGACGTGCTGGAACCCGAGCTGGGCATCGTGGCCATCGGCTCGGGTGGCGCCTATGCCCAGGCCGCCGCACGCGCCCTGGTGCAGCACACCGAGCTGGGCGCGGCCGACATCGTCAAGCAGAGCCTGGTGATTGCCGGCGAGATCTGCATCTACACCAACCAGAACCACACCATCGAGGTGCTGGCATGAGCATGACGCCGCAGGAGATCGTCTCCGAACTCGACCGCCACATCGTCGGCCAGGCCGCGGCCAAGCGGGCGGTGGCCATTGCGTTGCGCAACCGCTGGCGCCGCCAGCAGGTGGACGAGAAGCTGCGCACCGAGATCACGCCCAAGAACATCCTGATGATCGGCCCCACCGGCGTGGGCAAGACCGAGATCGCGCGCCGCCTGGCCAAGCTGGCCGATGCGCCCTTCATCAAGGTGGAGGCGACCAAGTTCACCGAGGTCGGCTATGTCGGCAAGGACGTGGACACCATCGTGCGCGACCTGGTGGACATGGCCGTCAAGCAGGAGCGCGAGGCGGCGATGAAGCGCCAGCGCGCCCGCGCCGAGGACGCCGCCGAAGACCGCATCCTCGACGTGCTGGTGCCGCCGCCGCGCTCGGGCTTTGGTGACGCCGAGCCGCCGCGCGACGGCGCCGCGCGCCAGGCCTTCCGCAAGAAGCTGCGCGAGGGCCAGCTCGACGACAAGGAGATCGAGCTGGACCTGGTCGAGCCGCGCGCCGGTGTCGACATCATGACCCCGCCGGGCATGGAGGAGATGGCCGAGCAGCTGAAGGGCCTGTTCTCGCAGATGGGCCAGGGCAAGAAGAAGACGCGCAAGCTGAAGATCGCCGAGGCGCTGAAGCTGCTGGTCGATGAAGAGGCGGCCAAGCTGGTCAACGACGACGAGATCAAGACCGCCGCCCTGCACAACGCCGAGAACAACGGCATCGTGTTCATCGACGAGATCGACAAGGTGGCCTCGCGGGCCGAGGGTTCGGGCGCCGAGGTCAGCCGCCAGGGCGTGCAGCGCGACCTGCTGCCGCTGGTGGAGGGCACGACCGTCAGCACCAAGCACGGCATGGTCAAGACCGACCACATCCTGTTCATCGCCTCGGGCGCCTTCCACCTGGCCAAGCCCAGCGACCTGATCCCCGAGCTGCAGGGCCGTTTTCCGATCCGCGTCGAGCTGGGCTCGCTGAGCGTGGACGACTTCGAGGCCATCCTCACCAGCACCCATGCCAGCCTGGTCAAGCAGTACCAGGCCCTGCTGGCCACCGAGGGCGTGACGCTGGAGCTGACGCCCGAGGCCATCCGCCGGCTGGCGCAGATCGCCCACGATGTGAACGAGCGCACCGAGAACATCGGCGCGCGCCGCCTGGCCACGGTGCTGGAGCGGCTGCTCGACGACATCAGCTTCGATGCGCCGCGGCTGCAGGGCCAGACCGTGGCCATCGATGCCGCCCTGGTCGATGCCAAGCTCGGCGAGCTGGCGGCCAACGAGGACCTGTCTCGCTACATCCTCTGAACTGGGGCACCCGGCGCCGCGGGTACGCGTCGCCACCCGCCGGGCGGGTGCTCAGCTGGCTTGGGGCGGCCCGGCGCTCAGCTGAGCGGCCGCGCACTGCCGCTACAGCGCCAGCCGGTGCGCCTGCAGTGCCAGCAGGCCGTCGAAGATCAGCGACTCGTGCAGCTCATGCGGCACGTCCAGCGACGGTGACACCTTCCAGCCGGCGCCGCCGGTCATCAGCACCAGCGGCGGCTGGCCGCAGTGCGCGGCCAGGTGGCGGTGCATGCGCTCGATGGCGCCGGTGATGGCGTAGTTGCCGCCAGAGGTCAGCGCGTCGCTGGTGTTGGTGGGAAATTCGCGCACCTCGCCGGTGGGCACGCGCAGGCCGGCCGTGCCGCCCTGCAGCGCGCTGAGCATGATGCCGTGGCCGGGCAGGATCAGGCCGCCGAGAAAGCGGCCGCCGGTGTCCAGCGCATCCACGGTCACCGCCGTGCCCACCATCACCACCAGGGCCGGCCGCGCCGGGCCGCGCGACAGCACCAGGTGGCGCGCGCCGATCTGGGCCACGAAGCGGTCGGTGCCCAGCCGGCCCGGGTGGTCGTAGCCATTGGTCACGCCGGCGGCCTGGGCGCTGGACACCACCCAGCGCGGCTCCAGGTCCCACAGCTCCAGCTGCTCTTCCACCCGGCGGCGCACCGCATCACCGGCGACATTGCAGCCCAGCAGCGAGCCCGGCGTGGCCAGCGTGCGCCACTGCTGCTCGGCCAGGGTGTCGATGTGCTCCAGGAACACCACGCCATGGGCCAGCACCGGCGCACCGGGCTGGGGATGGGCGTACTGCGCCCATTTGAGGCGGGTATTGCCGACGTCGATCGCGAAGAAGCTCATGGCCCGGGTAGCCCGCACCCTTTCGGGGCGCCACTGCGTTGACACAAGGAAGCCAAGGGTATCAGGCGGGGCCTGCGCAGGTTCGCAGAGCCCGGATGCGCTGGCATCGCCCTTGCATACAAGGCTTGTCAACCACGCCTGTGCACCAGAAGCCTGCATGCCGCCGTCCACCGCCCACGCCGCCGACGCCAGCCGACCGGACCAGATCGCCGACCGCATCGTCGACGCCATCCTGGCCGGCCGCCTGGCCCCGGGCCAGCGCCTGGGCGAGCAGGCCCTTGCCGACCTGTTCGGCTGCAGCCGCACCCTGGTGCGCGAGGCGCTGGCGCGGCTGTCGGCGCGTGGCATGGTCGAGGTCAATGCACGGCGTGGCTGGTTCGTGGTGCAGCCCTCGCTGGACGAGGCCCGTGATGCCTTCGGCGCCCGCCTGGCCATCGAGACCGGCCTGCTGCAGACCCTGGACGGCCCGCCGCCGCCGGCCGCCGTGCGTCGGCTGAAGGCGCATGTGGCGCAGGAGCGCGCGGCCATCCGTGCCGGCGACGCCGGCGAGCGCAGCTGGCTGCTGGGCGACTTCCATGTCTGCCTGGCCGACTGCCTGGGCAATGCCCTGCTGGCCGAGATCCTGAAGGACCTGACCGCGCGCACCACGCTGATCGCCACCCTCTATCAGAGCACGCACGCGGCCAGCACCAGCTGCGCCGAGCATGCGCTGATCGTCGAGGCCCTGGCCGCCGGCGATCTGGACCTGGCCCGGCAGCGCCTGCGCCAGCACATCGGCAGCGTGGCCGAGCACCTGGGCCGCGCGGCCACCGGCGAGGCCGACGACCCGCTGGCACCGCTGCGCGCCGCGCTGACGCCGATGGCCGCGCCCGGCGCGGCCGCGGCACGCCGGCGCCAGGCCACGGCCCGGCCGCGCACGCTTTTCACATCGCTGGTCGAGGCCGGCGAGCCCCTCCCCACCTCCAAGCCACTCCGCGAGGCCCCATGAACCTGCACCGCCGCTCCCTGCTCGCCACCCTGTCGCTGATCGCCACCGCTGCGGCGCCACTCGCCGCCCAGGCGCAGTCGGCGCTGGACGAGGTGATGGCCAAGAAGCAGATCAACATCGCCATCCCCACCGACTTCCCGCCCTATGGCTTCGTCGGCACCGACCTCAAGCCCCAGGGCCTGGACATCGACATGGCCAACTACATCGGCGCCAAGCTGGGCGTGAAGGTGGAGCTGGTGCCGGTGACCAGCGCCAACCGCATCCCCTACCTGCAGACCAGGAAGGCCGACCTGGTGATCTCCACGCTGGGCAAGAACGCCGAGCGCGAGAAGGTCATCGACTTCACGGCCGCCTACTCGCCGTTTTTCCAGGCCGTGTTCGCGGCCAAGGGCCTGGCCGTCAAGGGCGCGGCCGACCTGGCCGGCAAGAGCGTGGGCGTGACGCGCGGCGCCATCGAGGACATGGAGCTGTCCAAGATCGCCCCGGCCAGCGCCGACATCAAGCGCTTCGAGGACAACAACGCCACCGTCTCGGCCTTCGTCTCGGGCCAGGTGCAGGCCGTTGCCACCGGGGCCTCGGTGGCCGGCAACATGATGGCGCGCAACCCGCAGCTGGGCACCGAATACAAGTTCGTGCTGAAGGACTCGCCCAACTTCATCGGCCTGGCCAAGGGCGACGACAAGCTGCGCGCCAAGGTCAACGAGATCATCGCCGCGGCCAAGGCCGCCGGTGACCTGGACAAGATGGCACAGAAGTGGCTTGGCCGTCCGGCCGGCGATCTGCCGCAATAACCCCGCCGCCCACGGAGCACCGCGATGATCCAGTTCGACTTCATGGCGGTGCTGGCCGAGTGGCCGGCGCTGCTGCGTGGCGCCGGCATGACGCTGGCCCTGAGCCTGACCGCCGCGGCCGTGGGCCTGCTGCTGGGCCTGGCCTGCGGCTGGGCTCGGGCATGGGGTCCGAAGCCGCTGGCCGCGGTGGTGGCCTGTTATGTGGAGCTGATCCGCAACACGCCCTTCATCGTGCAGCTGTTCTTCCTGTTCTTCGGCCTGCCCAGCCTGGGGCTGCGGCTGTCGCCGGAGGCGGCTTCGGTGCTGGCCATGGTCATCAACCTGGGCGCCTATGCGGCCGAGATCGTGCGCGCCGGCATCGTGTCCACGCCACGCGGCCAGCTGGAGGCCGCGCGCAGCCTGGCGCTGACCGAATGGCAGGTGGTCACCCGCGTGGTGCTGCCGCCGGCCCTCGGCCGGGTGTGGCCGGCCCTGGTGAGCCAGATGGTGATCGTGATGCTGGGCTCGGCGGTGTGCGGCCAGATCTCGGCCCAGGAGCTGAGCTACGCGGCCAACCTGATCCAGAGCCGCAACTTCCGCGCCTTCGAGGCCTTCATCGTCGCCACCGTGATGTACCTGGCGCTGTCGATCGCGCTGCGCCAGGCGCTGAACTGGCTGGGGCCGCGCTTCGTCTTCGGCCGCGCCGCCGGCGCGCGGCGCTGACACCGGAGAACGCACCATGGTCGACTTCTCGCTCTGGGACATCTTCCGCAACCTGCTGCTGGCCGCACGCTGGACGGTGGCGCTGTCGCTGATCGCCTTCGTCGGCGGCGGCCTGGTCGGCCTGGCGCTGCTGCTGGCGCGGCTGGCCCGGCTGCCCGGCGCACAGCGCGGCGTGGCCGCCTATGTGCAGCTGTTCCAGGGCACGCCGCTGCTGATGCAGCTGTTCCTGGCCTATTTCGGCCTGGCCCTGCTGGGCTGGAACATCTCGCCCTGGCTGGCCGCCGGCCTGGCGCTGACGCTGTACAGCAGCGCCTTCCTGACCGAGATCTGGCGCGGCTGCGTGGACGCCGTGCCACGCGGCCAGTGGGAGGCCGCCGACAGCCTGGGCCTGAGCTTTGGCGAGACCATGCGCCACATCATCGGCCCGCAGGCGCTGCGCGTGGCCGTGCCGCCGACGGTGGGCTTTCTGGTGCAGGTCATCAAGGGCACGGCCCTGGCCTCGGTGATCGGCTTCATCGAGCTGACCAAGGCCGGCACCATGATCACCAATGCCACGTTCAAGCCCTTCACCGTCTACGCCTGCGTGGCGCTGATGTACTTCCTGCTGTGCTGGCCGGTGTCGGCCGCCGCCCGTTCGCTCGAAAGGAGCATGCACCGTGCCCATTGAGTCCCATTCCAATGGCGCCAATGCCGCGCCCATCGTGCACATCCAGGGCCTGCGCAAGCGCTACGGCAACAACGAGGTGCTCAAGGGCATCGACATGGACGTCAAGCGCGGCGAGGTGGTGGCCATCATCGGCAAGAGCGGCTCGGGCAAGAGCACGCTGCTGCGCTGCGTCAACGGCCTGGAAGTGTTCCAGGAAGGCTCGCTGACCGTCGACGGCCAGCCGCTGAAGCATGGCGACGCCGCCGCCATGCGCGCGCTGCGCCAGCATGTGGGCATGATCTTCCAGAGCTTCAACCTGTTCCCGCACCTGACCGTGGGGCGCAACGTGATGCTGGCGCCGTCCCTGGTCAAGCAGCGCAGCGCCAGCGAAGGCGAGGCCCGTGCACGCAGCCTGCTGCAGCGCGTGGGCCTGGCCGACAAGTTCGAGGCCTGGCCGGATCAGCTCTCGGGCGGCCAGCAGCAGCGCGTGGCCATCGCCCGCGCACTGGCCATGGACCCCAGCGTGCTGCTGTGCGACGAGATCACCTCGGCGCTCGACCCCGAGCTGGTGGGCGAGGTGCTGCGCGTGGTGGAAAGCCTGGCCGACGAGGGCATGACCCTGCTGATGGTCACGCACGAGATGGGCTTTGCGCGCAAGGTGGCCGACCGCGTGGTCTTCATGCATGCCGGCCGCATCCATGAGCAGGGGCCGCCTGAAGCGCTGTTCGGCGCGCCGCAGACGCCGGAGCTGCGCCAGTTCCTGTCGGCCCTGCACCTGGCGCCGGCCGCCGCGTGAAGGATGCGCACCCGGTGAAACCCGGTTGTCGTGCCGCAGACATGGGCAGGCAGCGATAATTCGCCATGTCGACTCCCACACTCATCGTCACCCAGAGCTTCACCGACGCCGACGCCGCCCTGGCGCACGCGACGACGATCTACGACACGGGCATCGCCCACCTGCGGCAAAGCCTGCAGGACTTCGTCGCCGGCAAGGACCCCGGCGGCCCCGGCCAGCGCATCCGAGCCTGCTACCCCTTTGTGCGCGTGCGCACCGACACCGTGGCCCGTGCCGACAGCCGGCTGAGCTATGGTTTCGTCGCCGGCCCGGGCGTCTACGAGACCACGCTGACCCGGCCCGACCTGTTCGCCAACTACTACCGCGAGCAGTTCCACCTGCTGCTGAAGAACCATGGCGGCCCGCTGGAAGTGGGCATGAGCAAGCAGCCGATCCCGATCCACTTCTCGTTTGCCCAGCACGACCATGTGGAGGGCACGATGAGCCGCGAGCGCCGCCAGCTGATGCGCGACGTGTTCGACCTGCCCGACCTGGCGGCCATGGACGACGGCATTGCCAACGGCACCTACGAGCCAGGCCCGCGCGATCCGCAGCCGCTGGCGTTGTTCACCGCGCCGCGCGTCGACTATTCGCTGCAGCGCCTGCGCCACTACACCGGCACCGCGCCCGAGCACTTCCAGAACTTCGTGCTCTTCACCAACTACCAGTTCTACATCGACGAGTTCGTGCGCCTGGGCCACGAGATGATGGCCAAGGCCCCGGGCGAAGGCGGCCTGCTGGGCAACTGGCCCAAGCATGCGGCCGACTCCGACGGCTACACCGCCTTCGTCGAGCCGGGCAATGTGGTCACGCGCCGTGCCGGCCTGCCGGCCGAGCCCGACGATGCGCTGGGCGCGCCGCCGCCGCGGCTGCCGCAGATGCCGGCCTACCACCTGGTGCGGCCCGACGGCTCGGGCATCAGCATGGTCAACATCGGCGTCGGCCCGGCCAACGCCAAGAACATCAGCGACCACATCGCCGTGCTGCGGCCCCATGCCTGGCTGATGCTGGGCCACTGCGCCGGCCTGCGCAATACGCAGGAGCTGGGCGACTATGTGCTGGCCCACGGCTATGTGCGCGAAGACCATGTGCTCGATGAAGAGCTGCCGCTGTGGGTGCCCATCCCTGCACTGGCCGAAGTGCAGCTGGCACTTGAAAAGGCTGTCGCCGACGTGACCCAGCTCGAAGGCTATGAGCTGAAGAAGATCCTGCGCACCGGCACCGTGGCCTCCACCGACAACCGCAACTGGGAGCTGCTGCCGCACCCGGGGCCCGAGCGCCGCTTCAGCCAGAGCCGCGCGGTGGCCCTCGACATGGAAAGCGCCACCATCGCGGCCAACGGCTTTCGCTTCCGCGTGCCCTACGGCACCCTGCTGTGCGTGTCGGACAAGCCGCTGCACGGCGAGATCAAGCTGCCGGGCATGGCCAATGCCTTCTACCGCGAACGCGTGGACCAGCATCTGCGCATCGGCATCCGCGCGGTGGAGCTGCTGCGCCGCCAGCGGCTCGACCAGCTGCACAGCCGCAAGCTGCGCAGCTTTGCCGAGGTCGCATTCCAGTGATCATTCACGGCCGTTGAACGCCGGCATCGAATCGGCTGGACGAATACCCGAGCGGGGCACTCCAGAATTTCAGTCATCGCGGGAACAGGCCCGCGCCGCACTGAACCGAAAGGAATCCGCCATGTCCAGCATCGCCATCGTCTACCACTCCGGCTACGGCCACACCAAGAAGATCGCCGAGGCCGTGGCCGCCGGTGCCGGCAGCGCCGCCACGCTGATCGCCATCGATGCCGAGGGCAACCTGCCCGAAGGCGGCTGGGAAGCGCTGGCCGCGGCCAAGACCATCGTCTTCGGCTCGCCCACCTACATGGGCAGCGTGAGCTGGCAGTTCAAGAAGTTCGCCGACGCCAGCAGCAAGGCCTGGTTCACCCAGCAGTGGAAGAACAAGCTGTTCGCCGGCTTCACCAACAGCGCCTCGATGAACGGCGACAAGCACAGCACCCTGCACTACTTCATCACGCTGGCCATGCAGCACAGCGGCCTGTGGGTGGGCACCGGCATGATGCCCAGCAACAGCAAGGCCGCCACGCGCAACGACATCAACTACGTGGCCTCGTCGGCCGGCCTGATGACCAGCACGCCCTCGGACGCCTCGGTGGACGAGATGGTGCCCGGCGACATCGCCACCGCCAAGGCCTTCGGCGAGCGCCTGGCCGCGGTGACCGCAGGCTGAGCTACAGCGGGATCAGCTTGGCGCCGGCATCGACGCTGAGCACCTCGCCGCTGGTCTTGAGCGCATCCACGCCCAGGTACCAGGCGGCACGCGCCACGTCCTCGGGCGTGACGATGTCGGCCAGCGCGGCACGGGCCTTGTAGCCCTGCACGCTGGCCGCATAGCGCTCGGGCCCCAGGCCCTGCTGCAGCCAGGGCGTTTCCACCAGGCCCGGCGCGATGGCATTGACGCGGATGGCCGGGCCCAGGGCCCGCGCCAGCGCCAGCGTCAGCGTGTTCAGCGCGCCCTTGCTGGCCGCATAGGCGATCGACGAGCCCATGCCGGTGAGCGCCGCGATCGACGACACATTGACCACCGCCGCCGGCGCGCTGGCCTTGAGCAGCGGCTCCAGCGCACGCACCATCTGGAAGGCGCCGACCACGTTGACCGCATAGATGCGCTGGAAGTCCTGCGCATCCAGGCCATCGAGGTGGCGCGCGCCGACGAACTTGGTGGTGCCGGCGTTGTTGACCAGCACGTCGCAGCGGCCCCAGCGCTTGGCCACGGCCTCGGCCAGCGCGCGGCACTGGCCATCGTCGGCCACGTCGGCGGCGTGCACCAGCACATCGGCGCCGCGGGCGCAGCAGTCCTCGGCCACGGCCTCGGCGGCCGCCGCGTCGCGCGAGTAGTTGACCACCACGTTCCAGCCGCGCTCGGCATACAGGCGCACGGTGGCGGCGCCTATGCCCGAGGACGAGCCGGTGACCACGCAGACCTTGCGCGCAATGGGAGCGGCTTGCGCAGATGCCGGAGAGGCCTGGTCCATGTCGCGATCCTCCTGTTTCACCACCACGGGTAGAAGCCGGGCAGGCCGTCGGACGCCCGGCCGCTGTACTGCGGCGCCCGCTTCTCATTGAACGAGGCCACGCCTTCCTTGCCGTCGTGGCGGCTGGTGTGCAGCATGGCCAGGCTTTCGATGGCGTGCGCGTCGCGCGGATGCGGCAGGGCCGCATTGCGCATCAGCATCTGGCGCATCAGCGTGATGGACACCGGGCTGCGGCCGTCGATGTAGCGATGGGCCAGCTTGTGGGCCTCGTCCAGCAGCTGCTCATGCGGCACCACGGCCTGCAGCAGCCGGCCGGCCAGAGCCTGCTCGGGCGTCAGGATGTCGGCCGAATACACCCAGTCCAGCGCCTGCTGCAGGCCCACCAGGCGCGGCAGGAACCAGCTGGAGCAGGCCTCGGGCACGATGCCGATGCGGCCGAACACGAAGCCGATGCGCGCCTTGTCGGAGGCCAGGCGCACGTCCATCGGCAGGGTCATGGTCGCGCCGATGCCCACCGCCGCGCCATTGATGGCGGCGATGATGGGCTTCTTGCAGTCATAGACCGCCAGCGACACGCGGCCACCGGTGTCGCGCACGCCCTGCACGATGGCCGGGTCGTCCCAGCGCTCGTCCAGCTGCTGCAGGCTGGGGTCCAGGCTTTCATCGAGGCCGAACACATTGCCGCCCACCGACAGGTCCATGCCGGCGCAGAAGGCCCGGCCGGCGCCGGTGACCACCACCGCGCCCACGGCATCGTCGTCGCTGGCGCGGTTGTAGGCATCGATCAGCTCCTCGGCCATCTGGGTGGTGAAGGCATTGAGCTGCTGCGGACGGTTCAGCGTCAGCGTCAGCACACGCTTGCTGAGCTGCCAGTCGAGGGTGGCGTAGTCGGCCATCGGTTGCTTCTGGGTGTGGAGATCGAGGCCAGCATAGGACGGTCGATATAAGGTGCGCCGTCGCGTCGGTGACCTGGGGTGTTGGGGGAAGCGCGGATGCCTGGGTCTGAGCTTCTTTCTGTGCCGGGCGTGCTCAGACCTCGCGCCGGGCTGGAGGCGGCCGGGTGGCTGGCGCTTCACTGCGGCGGTCGGCTGCGCCGACTGCCCTGCGGTGCTCGGCCCGGGGTCTTGTCGCAGAACTCGCTGCGCTCCCTTCGGTCGCTGCGCTCAAACATGCTGCGACAAGTCAGTCCACGAAGCGCGCTGCGCGCGCCGACCCCAGGCCTGCGCTCCTCGGCGCCGCAGAGGCGCGCCAGCCACCCGACCGCCTCCAGCCCGGACCACCACCGAGCATGGCGATGCCCGATGCCCGATGCCCGCGACGCGCGGTGCGTCGGCCAGGTCGTGGGCCGGTGCCGCCGGCGGTGAGTCTGCGGTGGCGAGAAGCGCAGGGCCAGGGGCGGCGCGCGCAGCGCGCATCGGCCATCACTTCTGCTGCAGCATGTTTGAGCGCAGCGACCGTAGGGAGCGCAGCGAGTTCTGCAGCACGCCCCTGGACCGAGCATCGCAGCGGACCCCGCGCAGCGGGGCGCCGCAGTCGATCCGCCGGCGGCACCGGCCCACGGCCTGGCTTGCTCAGTGCTAGCGCATGCAAGCCCAGCTCAGGACACCAACCCGCACCCCCGCAGGATCAGCGATACCACATGCTCGGTCGCGCGCGCATGGTCGCGGGCCGACAGCTCCTCCTTGCCCAGCACCGCCCGCACCTGCAGGTCGAAGTCGGCATAGGTCTGGGTCGCGGCCCAGATGGTGAAGAACAGGTGCACCGCATCCACCGCGGCCATGCGGCCATCGGCCACCCAGCCGTCGATGACGGCGGCCTTGCGCCGCACCAGCGAGCGCAGATCGGTGCGCAGCAACTCGCCCAGCACCGGCGCGCCATGCAGCAGCTCGTTGGCGAAGACGCGGCTGGCATCGGGGCGCTCGAAGCCCAGCGCCATCTTGGCGCGGATGTAGGTGCCCAGGGCCTGGCCCGGATCGGCCTCGGGCTCCAGGCCGTCCATGGGCACCAGCCAGTCACGCAGCGTGCGCGCCAGCACCGCGTGGTACAGCTCGGCCTTGCTGCCGAAGTAGTAGTGCAGATTGGCCTTGGGCAGGCCGGCCTCGTCGGCGATGGCGGCCATGGTCGCGCCATTGAAGCCGGCACGGGCAAACACCCGCTCGCCGGCACCCAGGATCAGCGCCTCGTTGGCCTGGCGGATGGCGCCCTTGCCCGAGGCATCGCGGCCCTCGTCGTCCAGTGCGGCAGCGGCCTCGGCGGCCACCGCCAGCGCACTGCGGCGTCTGGCGGCCATCAGCCAGCCCCCCATGGCCTGGCCAGGCCCCGTGCGGCCGGGCCGGCGGCTTGCACCGCCGGCCCCTCCAGCACCCGCCCCATCACTTGGCGGCGGCTTCCCACACCACGTGGCTGTAACCGGCCTTGCCCGGATCCTTCTTGATCACCGGCGACGAACCGCCGGTGAGCAGCACCTTGACCGTGCGCTCATAGGCCGCCGGCTCCAGGTAGCCGATCTTCGGCGTGCTGGCATTGCTGATCAGCTTGGCGACGTTTTCCATCTGGCGCTTCTGCACCGCCAGCTTGGCGCTGCCCGAGGGATCGGCGGCCACCACCACCTTGGCGGCTTCCTCGGGGTTCTTCACCGCGTCGTTCCAGCCCTTGAACGTGGCCTTCAGGAACTTGCCCATCTTGGCCACGAAGGCCTTGTCCTTGAGCTTGCTCTCCAGCACGTACAGGCCGTCTTCCAGCGAGGCCACGCCTTCCTTCTCGTAGAAGAAGGTGATCAGGTCGCTTTCCTTGATGCCGGCGTCCACCACCTGCCAGTACTCGTTGTAGATCATGGTGCTGATGCAGGCGGCCTGCTTCTGCAGCAGCGGATCGACGTTGAAGCCCTGCTTCAGCACCTTCACATCGCTGTCGGGCTTGAAGCCCAGCTTGCCCATCCAGTTCAGGAACGGGTACTCGTTGCCGCCAAACCAGACGCCGAGCGTCTTGCCCTTGAAGTCCTTGGGCGAGGCCACGCCGCTGTCCTTGCGGCAGGTCAGCATCAGGCCCGACTTGTCGAACACCTGGGCGATGTTGACCAGGGGCACGCCGGCCTCGCGCGCGGCCAGCGCATCGGGCATCCAGTTCACCACCACGTCGGCCTGGTTGCCGGCGATCACCTGCACCGGGCTGATGTCGGGGCCGCCCGGCTTGATGGTCACGTCCAGGCCCTCGGCCTTGTAGTAGCCCTTGGCCGCGGCCATGTAGTAGCCGGCAAACTGCGCCTGCGGCACCCACTTCAGCTGCACGGTGACCTTTTCCTGGGCTTGCGCGCCAAAGGCTGCCGCCAGCAGGGCCGCGGCCAGGGCCACGCTCTTGATCGAAACACCTGCCATCACTCGCTCCTGCATCGGTTGGTTGTCGTCGGAAGTGCCGGCCGCGGCCGGCGTCGGGGAAGCTCTCGCCGGGTTCAGGTCCTGGCGCGGATCGAAGGGTGCCAGAACGCCAGCCGGCGCTCCAGCGCCACCAGCAAGGCGTAGGCCAGCGAGCCGGTGACCGCGGCCACCACGATGGCCGCCCACACCAGGCCCATGTTCATGCGCGCGGCCTCGGTGCTGATGCGAAAGCCCAGGCCCACGGTCGGCGAGCCGAAGAACTCGGCCACGATGGCGCCGATCAGGGCCAGCGTGGCATTCACCTTCAGCGCGCTGAAGATGAACGGCAGGGCCATCGGCAGGCGCAGGTCGATCAGCGTGCGCGCATAGCCGGCGGCATAGCTGTGCATCAGCTCGCGCTCCAGCTTGCCGGCCGCCTGCAGCCCGGCCAGCGTGGACACCAGCATCGGGAAGAAGGTCATCAGCACCACCACCGCGGCCTTGCTGGGCCATTCGAAGCCGAACCACATGACCATGATCGGCGCCACCGCCACCAGCGGCACGGTGCTGGTCAGGCTGGCCAGCGGCAGCAGGCCGCGCTGCAGAAAGGGCGCGCGGTCGATGGCCACGCCGACCGCGAAGCCCAGGCCCGAGCCCAGGGCCCAGCCGATCAGCACGGCCTTCAGCACGGTCTGCACAAAGTCGCCCAGCAGCGTGTCCCAGCGGTCGATGAGCATGCCGGCGATCCAGGCCGGCGATGGCAGCAGCACACGCGGCACGTCGAACAGGGTCACGCCCACCTGCCAGAAGTACAGCACCCAGGCGCCGAACAGCGCCGCCGTGGCCGTGCCATACCAGGCGCGGCCGTCGAGTGCGGCCACCGCGCGCACGCTCCAGCCGGCCAGGCCCAGCACCGCCAGCAGGGCCAGGCGCCAGCCCAGCGGCACGCCGGCATCGCCGAAGCTGCCGGCCTCGGGCAGGGCCAGCCACAGGCCGACGGCGGCGGTCAGGGCGATGTCCAGCGCCAGCCACCAGGGCGTTGCGCCACGGCGGCTCATGTACGCCTCCCGCGCAGCGCCAGGCGCTCGATGCCGGCCACCGCGCCGGTCAGCGCCAGGCCCAACAGCGCGCTCAGCACCAGGGCGCTCCAGATGCCCACGGTATTGCCGTAGTAGCTGCCGGTGAGCAGGCGCGCGCCCAGGCCGGCCTGGGCGCCGGTGGGCAGCTCGGCCACCATCGCACCCACCAGGCCGGCGGCTATGGCCACGCGCAGGCTGGGAAACAGGTAGGGCAAGGCCGACGGCAGGCGCAGCAGCCAGAAGGCCTGCCAGCGGCTGGCGGCATAGGTGTGCATCAGCTCGGTCTCGATGCGCTGCGGCGCGCGCAGGCCCTGCACCATGGCCACGGTCACCGGGAAGAAGCACAGGTACATGGCAATCGCCGCCTTGGGCGCCAGGCCGGCAAAGCCCAGGCTGCCCAGGATCACCAGCACGATGGGCGCAATGGCCAGCACCGGCACGGTCTGGCTGGCGACGATCCAGGGCAGCAGGGCCCGGTCGAGCGTGCGGCTGTGCACGATGGCCGCGGCCAGCACCATGCCCAGCAAGGTGCCCAGCACGAAGCCGACCAGGGTGGACTCGGCCGTCACCGCCGCGTGGTAGGCCAGGTTGCGCGGCGAGTCCAGCGGAAAGTCGAGCAGGCTTTCGCGCAGATCGGCCAGCACCTGGTGCGGCACCGGCAGCACCGGCCGCTCCATGGCCCAGGTGGTGGCCACCAGCTCCTGCCAGGCATAGGGCCCCGGCCCGCGCGGCGCCAGCACGCGCTCGACGGCACCCTGGGCATTGAGCCCCACCGCGCCGGCGTACCACAGCAGCAGCACGGCCAGCAGCACCACCGCCACCGGCAGGGCGCGCTGCAGCACAGCGGGGGCCGCGCGCTCAGCCATGGCGGCCATGGCCCCCGCCGTGGCCGTGGGCCAGGCCTTCGCGCACCTCGTGCGCCAGGGCCATGAACTCGGGCGTGTCGCGCAGGTCCAGCGTGCGCTCGTCGGGCAGCGTGGACTGGATGACCTTGAGGATGCGGCCGGGCCGCGGCGTCATGACCACGATCTTGGTCGACAGGTACACCGCCTCGGCAATGGAATGGGTGACGAAGACCACCGTGCGCCGCTCGCGCCGCCACAGCTGCTGCAGCTGGTCGTTGAGGTCGTCGCGGGTGATCTCGTCGAGCGCGCCGAAGGGCTCGTCCATCATCAGCAGCTGGGGTTCGAAGCCCAGCGCGCGGGCGATGGACACGCGCTGCTGCATGCCGCCCGACAGCTGCCAGGGGTACTTGGACTCGAAGCCGGCCAGGCCCACGCGGCCCAGGTGCTCGCGGGCCACGGCATCGGCCTCGGCGCGGGCGCGGCCCTGGATCTGCAGCGGCAGCATCACATTGGCCAGCACCGTGCGCCACGGAAACAGCGCCGGCGCCTGGAACACATAGCCATAGGCCCGGGCCAGGCGGGCATCGTGCGGCGTCTTGCCGTTGACCCGCACCTCGCCCGAGGTGATGGGCTCCAGGTCGGCAATGACGCGCAGCAGCGTGGTCTTGCCGCAGCCCGAGGGGCCGATCAGCGAGACGAACTCGCCGGGCTGGATGTCCAGGTCCACCTCGGACAAGGCATGGACCGGCTGGTCGCCGGCCTTGCTGGCCGGGTAGATCACGCTGGCGCGTCGCACGGCGACGGCGGGCTGGCTGGAAACGGTCATCAAGGCCTGCAGGAAACCTAACCAAACGGTCAGCTTATTGTCACCATGAAGCCAGATCCATGCCACCGCGGGCGGCGCCGAATTGCTCGGGATCTACCCCCATACGGTGCATGGCGCACCGCAGCGGGTCGGTGGCCTTGACCCTTGACTTCAGCCTGGCCACCAGCCGGCGGCGCGCAGCTCGCGCTCGGCCTGGGCCGCATCGTGGAACTGCAGCGCCTGCCAGCCGGCGGCCCGGGCGGCCTGGACATTGGGGCCATGGTCGTCGAGGAACACCAGCTCGTGCGGCGCCACGCCGAAGCGCTGCGCCGCCAGCGCGAAGATCGCCGCATCGGGCTTGGCCAGGCCCTCGCGGCCCGAGAACACGCCGGCCTCGAAGCCGGCGACAAAGCCGTGCTCGCGCTCCAGGTGGTCGGCATAGGGTGCCGGCATGTTCGACAGGTAGAAGGTGCGCTGGCCGGCCGCACGCAGGCGCTGCAGCAGGTCCACGCTGTCGGCCAGCGGATGCAGCTGCTGCGGCACGGCATCCACCAGGGCCTGCACCTCGGCCGGCGCCAGGCCGGTGCGCGTGGCGATGCGCTGCACCAGCGCGTCCACGCTCACGCTGCCGCGGTCGAAGTCGCCCCAGTCGCCGTCATAGCCCTGGAACACCTGGGCCACCCAGTGGCGCGCCGCCCCGGCATCGGCGGCACGCTGCGGCAGCACCTGGCGCAGCAAGGCCTCGGGCTCCCAGCGGAACAGCACGCGGCCGAAATCGAACACATAGTGCCAGGCCATCGCCGCCAACCCCGCCCTCAGCCGCGCAGCCGCGCCAGCAGGCCGGCGGTGGAGGCATCCAGGCCGCTGGCATCACCCGAGGCCAGCCGCGGCAGCAGGTCGTTGCACAAGGCCTTGCCCAGCTCCACGCCCCATTGGTCGAAGGGGTTGATGCCCCACACCGCGCCGCTGGTGAACACGCGGTGCTCGTACATCGCCACCAGGGCGCCCAGGGCGCGTGGCGTCAGCCGCTCCAGCAGCAGCGTGCTGCTGGGCCGGTTGCCCGGAAAGCTGCGGTGGCGGGCCACGGTCAGCTTGCCCAGCGTGGCCGAGGCGGTGGGCGCCTTCTCCTGCAGCGCGGCTTCGGTGGTCTTGCCCAGCATCAGGGCCGCGCTCTGCGCCAGGCCGTTGGCCAGCAGCTTGGCCTGCAGCTCCGGCTGGTCGTGGCTGGGCGTCTTGACCAGGATGAACTCCACCGGCACCACGTCGGTGCCCTGGTGCAGCATCTGGAAATAGGCATGCTGGCCGTTGGTGCCCGGCTCGCCCCAGACCACCGGGCTGCTGCCATAGGCCAGCGGCGTGCCGTCCAGGTCCACGCACTTGCCGTTGCTCTCCATCTCCAGCTGCTGCAGATAGGCCGGCAGCCGCGCCAGGCCCTGGTGGTAGGGCGCCACCGAGCGGCTGGCAAAGCCGTGGAAGTTGCGGTACCAGACGTCCAGCAGGCCCAGCTGCACCGGCAGATTGGCCTCCAGCGGCGCCTCGGCGAAGTGGCGGTCCATCGCATGCGCGCCGTCCAGCAGCGCGCGGAAGTGCTCGGCGCCGATGGCGATGGCGATAGGCAGACCGATGGCGCTCCACAGCGAATAGCGCCCGCCCACCCAGTCCCAGAAGCCGAAGGTGGTGTGGATGCCGAAGGCCGCGGCCGCCGCCAGATTGGTGGTGGTGCCGACGAAGTGCTGGGCGATGTCGGCCTCGCTGCCGCCCTGGTCCAGAAACCACTGCCGCGCCACCTGGGCATTGGCCATGGTCTCCTGCGTGGTGAAGGTCTTGCTGGCGATGATGAACAACGTCTCGCTGGCCTTCAGGTGGCGCAGCACGGCCGTGATGTCGTGGCCGTCGACATTGCTGACGAAGTGCAGCGCCGGCCCGTCGCGGCCAAAGGGCTCGAGCGCACGCACCGCCATCTGCGGCCCCAGGTCGGAGCCGCCGATGCCGATGTTGACCACCTGGCGAATGCCCGAACGGCTGCGGTCGCGCACCTGCTCGGCAAAGGCCAGCATGCGGTCCAGCACCTCGTGCACCTCGTCGCCGAACAGGCCCTGGCCACGCGGCGCACGCAGGGCCGTGTGCAGCACGGCGCGGCCCTCGGTGTGGTTGATGGGCTCGCCGGCCAGCATGGCATCGCGCCGGGCCTCCAGGCCGGTCTCGCGCGCCAGCTCCAGCAGCAGGCGGCGCGTGGCCAGGTCCCAGCGGTTCTTGCTGAGGTCGGCAAACACCTCGGGCGCCTGCAGCGCAAAGTGCTCGAAGCGCTGCGGATCGCGGGCAAAGGCCTCGCGCAGATCGAGGTCGCGGCCATGGGCCTGGTAATGGCCTTGCAGGCCGGTCCAGGCCACGGTCTGGTCGCAGCGCTTGTGGTCCATGCTCAGAGCTCCAGGATCATCTTGTCCAGCTTGCCGGCATCCACCGCGAAGGCGCGTATGCCTTCGGCCAGCTTCTCGGTGGCCATCGCATCCTCGTTCAGCGCCCAGCGGAAGCCCTTCTCGTCGAAGTGCACTTCCGGCAGGTCCATGGCGCGAGCCGCAGCGGCGTCCAGGCGCTTGAGCAGCGGCGCCTCGCTGGCCTGCAGCGCGCCCAGCAGCTCGGGGCTGATGGTCAGCAGGTCGCAGCCGGCCAGGGCGATGATCTGGCCGACATTGCGGAAGCTGGCGCCCATCACCTCGGTGGCAATGCCATGGCGCTTGAAGTGCTGGTAGATGCGCTCGACCGACTGCACGCCGGGATCGTTGGCACCGCTGCGGGCCGCCTCGTCCCAGGCCGCGCCGGCCGACTTCTTGTACCAGTCGTAGATGCGGCCGACGAAGGGGCTGATCAGCTGCACGCCGGCGTCGCCGCAGGCCACGGCCTGGCAGAAGGCGAACAGCAGCGTCAGATTGCAGTGCACGCCCTCGGCCTCCAGCTCGCGGGCGGCCTGGATGCCCTCCCAGGTGGCGGCGATCTTGATCAGCACGCGGCCACGCGGGATGCCCGCCGCCTCGTACAGCGCGATCAGCCGGCGCGCGCGCGCCAGCGTGGCCGCGGTGTCGAAGCTCAGGCGCGCATCGACCTCGGTGGACACGCGGCCGGGCACGATCTTCAGGATCTCCAGGCCGAAGCGCACCAGCACCTGGTCGACGATGGCATCCAGCGCCGTGCCGCGGTGCGCGGCCACCGTGTCCTTCAGCAGCGGCAGGTAGTCGGGCTGCTGCACGGCCTTCAGGATCAGGCTGGGATTGGTGGTCGCATCCTGCGGCGCAAACTGCGCCAGTTGCTTGAAGTTGCCGGTGTCGGCGACCACGGTGGTGTGCTGCTTGAGCTGTTCGAGCTGGTTCATGGCGACGGGTTCGATGCAGGATTGAGGCCAGGGGGCCGGCACGGATTAGAACGCGTCCACCGGCGCGCGGGTTACCAAACGGTGACGGCGTGGAACGGCAACGGCCGCGCCGACAATCGCCGCCATGCACCGCCGCACGCTGTGGCAGGCCGCGCTGGGCCTGCCGTCCCTGGCCTGGGCCCAAGCCGGCTCGGCGACGCTGGGCGTCGGCCCCGGCCAGCGCTTTGCCCGCATCGCCGATGCGCTGCACGAGGCCCGCGACGGCGACACCGTGGCCATCGCCAGCGGCGACTACCGCGGCGACGTGGCCGTGCTGCTGCACCGGCGGCTGCGCATCGTCGGCATCGGCGACCGCGCGCCGCGGCTGATCGCCGACGGCCGCCATGCCGAGGGCAAGGCCATCTGGGTGCTGCGCGACGGCGACTTCCAGATCGAGAACCTCCACTTCGAGGGCGCGCGTGTGCCCGACCGCAACGGCGCCGGCATCCGCTTCGAGCGTGGCCGGCTGCGCCTGCGCGGCTGCAGCTTCCGCGACAACCAGAACGGCCTGCTCACCGGCAACCATGGCGAGGCCGAGCTGGACATCGCCGACTGCGAGTTCAGCGATGCGCCGGTGCAGAGCGGCTCGCTGCCGCACCTGCTGTACGTGGGCCGCATCGGCCGCTTCACGCTGCGCCACAGCCGCTTTGCCAACGGCTTCGAGGGCCATCTGGTGAAGAGCCGGGCGCGCCAGTCGCTGATCGAGCACAACCGTCTGGACGACGGGCGCGATGGCCGCTCGTCCTATGTGCTGGACCTGCCCAATGGCGGCGAGGTGCGCCTGGCCCACAACCGCCTGGGCCAGGGGCCGCAGACGCAGAACCCGGTGATGCTGGCCTATGGCGCCGAGGCCGACGGCGGCCGCGCCTGGCCGGGCAGCCGCCTGCTGCTGGAGCACAACGTCTTCGTCAACCGCCTGGGCGCACGCGGCGTGCCGGTGCGCGTGTGGACCGAGCGGCTGCCGCCCGGCACGCCGGTGGCCAGCCATGGCAACCAGTGGCTGGGCGGCGGCCGCATCGAGCTGGGCACGGGCGCCAGCAGCCACGACGACCGCGCCGGCGCCCTGCCGCCCGATTGACCCCGCGAAGAAACTGCTGCATCATGGAATAAGTAACCAAGTTACATCCTCTCTTCCAGACGCAGCCCATGGCCTTCGACCTCGTCTTCTTTGGCGGTACCGGCGACCTCACCTGGCGCAAGCTCATGCCCGCCCTGTTCCAGGCCTTCCGCCACGGCAAGCTGCCGCCGGACGGACGCATCCTGGCCGTGGCCCGCGACGAGCGCAGCGATGCCGACTACCGCCAGTTCATCCGCGACCGCTTCGTCGAGGTGGACAGCGCCAAGCGCCCCAGCGACGAGGAGTTCGCGCGCTTCGCCGAGCTGCTGCACTACCGGCGCATGGACCTGTCGCAGCCAGCGCATTACACCCACCTGAAGGCCTGGCTGGACCAGCGCGGCGCCGACACCGTGGTGCTGTACCTGGCCACCGCGCCGCACCTGTTTCCGGTGATCTGCGAGCAGCTGGGCGTGGCCGGGCTGAACGGCCCGAACGTGCGCGTGGTGCTGGAAAAGCCGCTGGGCCACGACCTGGCCAGCGCCCAGCAGATCAACCGCGTGGTGCGCGCGGTGTTCCAGGAGCAGCAGGCCTTCCGCATCGACCACTACCTGGGCAAGCCCAGCGTGCAGAACCTGATGGCGCTGCGCTTCGGCAATGCGCTGTTCGAGCCGCTGTGGCGCCGCGAGAGCGTGGCCAACATCCAGATCACGCTGGCCGAGAGCCTGGGCGTGGGCACGCGCGGCGACTTCTACGACGGCACCGGCGCCCTGCGCGACATGGTGCAGAACCATGCACTGCAGCTGCTGACGATGATCGCGATGGAGCCGCCGTCGACCCACGACGCCGATGCCATCCGCGACGAGAAGCTGAAGGTGCTGAAGTCGCTGAAGGCCTTCACGCCCGAGACCGTGGCCCGCGACGTGGTGCGTGGCCAGTACAAGGCCGGCAGCATCGCCGGCCGGGCCGTGCCGGGCTATCTGGACGAGGCCAAGGTGCCGGCCGACAGCCGCTGCGAGACCTTTGTCGCGCTGCGCACCGAGGTGCAGAACTGGCGCTGGGCCGGCGTGCCCTTCTACCTGCGCACCGGCAAGCGCCTGGCGGCGCGCGACGCGCAGATCGTCGTCAACTTCCGGCCGGTGCCGCATCCGATCTTTCCGGGCTCGGCCCGCGCCAACAAGCTGGTCATCAAGCTGCAGCCGGAAGACGGGCTGGAGCTGCACCTGCTGGCCGCCAAGGGCTCGGGCCAGGGCGAGCTGCTGGCGCCGGTGAAGCTGGACCTGGACTTCGACCGCGCCTTCGCCAGCGAACGTGTGGGCGCCTACGAGCGCCTGCTGCTGGATGCCATCGCCGGCCGGCTGAACCTGTTTGTGCGCTCGGACGAGCAGGAGCAGGCCTGGCGCTGGGTCGAGCCCATCCTGCATGCCTGGGCCAGCGATCCGCACGGCCCGCGCCTGTATGCCGCCGGCAGCTGGGGGCCGCCGGCCGCCAGCGCGATGGTGGCGCGCGACGGCTGCACCTGGGACGAAGAGAGTTAGGCTGCACCATGTCCATGCTCGAACGTGTGAAAGCCTCGATGCCGGCCCTGCCGCCGGCCGAGCAGCGGGTGGCCAAGCTGCTGCTGGCCGATCCACGCGCCTTTGCCACGCTGCCGGTGGGCGAGCTGGCCGAGCGCTCGCATGTCAGCAAGCCCACCGTGGTGCGCTTCTGCCGCAGCGTGGGCTATGACGGCCTGGCCGACTTCAAGCTCAAGCTGGCCGGCACGGTCAACGAAGGCGTGCCCTTTGTGCACCGCGCGGTCGACGAGGACGACAAGCCCGGCGACCTGATCGTCAAGGTCATCGACAACGCGGTGGCGGCGATGCTGAAGTTCCGCAACGACGCCGCCAGCCATGCCTTCGACCAGGCCATCGCGGCGCTGACGGCCACCGCCGCCGCGCACCGCCGCATCGAGTTCTACGGCGTCGGCAACTCGGGCATCGTGGCCCAGGATGCACAGCACAAGTTCTTCCGCCTGGGCGTGCACACCGGCGCCTCCAGCGACGGCCATGTGCAGGTGATGAGCGCCACCATGCTGGGCGCGGGCGACTGCGCGGTTGTGTTCAGCAACTCGGGCCGCAGCCGCGACCTGATCGATGCCGCCGACATCGCCCGCCGCAAGGGCGCGACGGTGATCGTGCTGACGGCCAGCGGCTCGCCGCTGGCGCAGTGGACGCTGGCGCACAACCAGGTGCTGCTGGCCGCCGACCATCCCGAGGATGCCGACCGCTACAGCCCGATGGTGTCGCGCCTGCTGCACCTGCTGGTGGTGGACGTGCTGACCACCGGCGTGGCGCTGCGCCTGGGCGCCGGCAGCCGCCCGGCGCTGCAGGAGATCAAGCGCAATCTGCGCGCCAAGCGCTATGCCCAGCCGGCCCATCCCGCAGGATCGGCCAACGACGCCAGCGTCTGATCAGGCGGCGTCGGCCGCCGGCGCCAGGCCCAGCAACGGATCCACGCCATACAGCCGGGCCAGCTGCACCAGCTTGGGCGGCGCGCCGATGACACGCAGACGCCGGCCGGCGGCGGCGGCCTGGCGGCTGCATTCCAGCAGCAGGGCCAGGGCCGACGAGTCCAGCGTGTGCAGGTCCGAGGCATCCAGCACCGGATCGGCGGTGGCCTGCAGCTGCGGCGCCAGCTGGGCCAGCGTGGCGCGGGCCTCGCCCAGCGTCAGCGTGGCCGGCAGGCGGATGGCGGTGGGGGAGCCCATGGCCTGTGCTTACTTGGCCAGCGCCTTGTTCTTCTCGGCCAGGCGGCCGATCAGCGCATCCAGGCCGCCGTTGGACAGGTCCTTGGCGAACTGGCCCTTGTAGGCCTCGACCAGCCAGAAGCCGCCGACGTTGACGTCGTAGATCTTCCAGCCGTCGCCGGCCTTCTCCAGCCGGTAGTCCAGCTGGATCGGATCGCCCTTGCCACGCACCTCGCTGCGCACCACCACCTCGCCGCCGTCGGCCGCGCCCGGGCGCAGCGGTTTGACGACCACGGCCTGGTCCTTGACCTGGGTCAGCGCGCCCGAGTAGGTGTTGATCATCAGCGTCTTGAACTCTTCGAGCATGCGCTTCTTCTGCTCGGGGGTGGCGCTGCGCCACTGCGGGCCCACCGACATGGCCGTCATGCGCTCGAAGTTGACATGCGGCATGACCTTGCCATCGACCAGGCTGCGGATCTTGCCGATGTCGCCGTTCTGGATCGACTTGTCGGTCTTGGCGGTGTCGATGACCTCGGCCGACAGCTGCTTGACGAAGGCATCGGCGGCCTGGGCCTGGGCCTGCACCAGCGGTGCGGCCAGCGTGGCGGAAGCCAGGACGAAGGCAGAGATCAGGTGGCGTCGCAGCATGGGGGGATGTCCTTCAGGTTCGGGGGGCGGGCCATGGGCCCGCCGCCACAACGCGCCAGCCGGCGCGGCGGTTCACTTGGCGGGCGGAGCCGCGTCCTCCGGCGGGTCGCCGTCGTAGATCAGGCTGCGCCGCCGCGCCAGGTAGGCATCGCGCAGCAGCGTGTACTTGTCGAGGGCGATCTCGTCGAGCATGCGCTCGGCGCCCAGCAGCTTGACGCGGGTGTTGAGCACCTGCAGCGCGGTGCCGGCGAAGCGGTCGCGGTTTTCGCTGAACACCAGGGCCGGGCCGCTGTCCTTGACGTCGGCCAGCAGGCCGGCCGTGTCGCGCAGCGTCGACGGGCCCAGCAGCGGCAGCACCAGATAGGGCCCGCTGCGCACGCCCCAGCGGCCCAGGGTCTGGCCCAGGTCCTCGACGCTGCTGCGCTCCAGGCCGGCCTCCTCGGCCACGTCGAGCAGGCCGCCCAGGCCCAGCACCGTGTTCACCGCGGTGCGCATGCCCATGTTCAGCCCGGCCTCGGGCTTGGCCTGCAGGAACAGGTTGACCGTGGTCCAGGCGTCGCCGAGGTTGCCGAAGAAGTTGCCGATGCCGGTGCGCACGGGCTGCGGCACCAGGCTCTGGTAGGTCAGCGCGGCGGGCTTGATCACCGCCTGGTCCAGGCCCTCGTTGAAGGCGAACACATGGCGGTTGAAGCGCTCGAAGGGATCGCTGCGGGTGCGGCCGGCATCGGCGGGCACGCTGGCGCAACCGGCGCTCAGCAGCACCACCAGGCCCAGGGCCAGCAGGCCCGAAAAACGGCGCATCATGGCTTGGCTCCGGCTTCGCCGCCGCCGGCATCGGCGGCCTTGTTGAACAGGAACTGGCCGATCAGGTTCTCCAGCACCACCGCCGACTGGGTCTGCTTGATGGTGTCGCCGGCGGCCAGGTTGGCGGTGTCGCCGCCCGGCTCCAGGCCGATGTACTGGTCGCCCAGCAGGCCGGCGGTGAGGATCTTGGCCGAGCTGTCCTTGGGAAACTCGAAGCCGCGGTTGACCTCCAGCATGACCACGCCCTGGTAGGTCTTGGGGTCCAGGCTGATCGAGGTGACGCGGCCCACCACCACGCCGGCCGAGCGCACCGGCGCGCGCGGCTTCAGGCCGCCGATGTTGTCGAAGCGCGCGCTCAGCGTGTAGGTGGCGCCATTGCTGAAGCTGGTCAGGTTGGCGGCCTTCAGGGCCACGAACACCAGGGCCAGCAGGCCCAGCATCACGAACAGGCCGACCAGGATTTCAAGATTGCGTTTTGCCATGTGTGTGTGTCCTAAGCCGCCGTTCAGCGCCCGGTCGAGAACATCAGCGCGGTGAGGATGAAGTCCATGCCCAGCACGCCCAGCGACGAGACCACCACGGTGCGCGTGGTCGCATAGGCCACGCCTTCGGGCGTGGCCTCGGTCTCGTAGCCCTGGTACAGGGCCACTGCGGTGCAGACGATGCCGAAGACAAAGCTCTTGATGACGCCGTTGCCCACGTCGCGCCAGACGTCGACGCCGTTCTGCTGGATGGCCCAGAAGTTGCCCGCGTCGATGCCGATCAGGCCCACCGCCACCACCCAGGCGCCGAGGATGCCGATGGCCGAGAACAGGATGGCCAGCAGCGGCATCGAGATCACGCCGGCCAGGAAACGCGGCGCCAGCACGCGCTGGCGCGGATCGATGGCCATCAGCTCCAGCGCGGCGATCTGCTCGCCGGCCTTCATCAGCCCGATCTCGGCCGTCAGCGAGGTGCCGGCACGGCCGGCGAACAGCAGCGCCGTGACCACCGGCCCCAGCTCGCGCACCAGGCTCAGGTTGACCACCAGGCCCAGCGACTCGGCCGCGCCGAAGGTGATCAGCGTGTTGTACAGCTGCAGCGCCAGCACGAAACCCACGGCCATGCCCGAGGCCAGGATGATGACCATCGAGCGGTTGCCGATGGCATGGATCTGCGTCACCACCAGGCCGAAGCGGCGCAGCGCCGCCGGCAGGGCCAGCAGCAGGTCGGCGAAGAACATCGCCGCCCGGCCCCAGCCACGCAGCGTGGCCAGCACGCCCGCCCCCAGGCGCGCCAGCAGATCGAGCAGGCCGGTCATCGCTGGGCTCCGCCGGCCAGGCCGTAGTCGCTGGCCATGTCGGGCGCGGGATAGTGGAACTTGACCGGGCCGTCGGGCTCGCCGCGCACGAACTGCCGCACCTCGGGGTCGCTGCTGTCCATCAGCTCGGCCGGCGTGCCCTGGGCCACGATGCGGCCGCCGCCGGCCAGCAGCACCACATGGTCGCTGATGGCCATGCACTCGGGCACGTCGTGGCTGATCACCAGCGAGGTGGCGCCGGTGACGTCGTTGAGGGTGCGGATCAGCTTGGCGGCCACGCCCATGCTGATCAGGTCCAGGCCGGCAAAGGGCTCGTCGTACATGATCAGCTCGGGGTCCAGCGCAATCGCGCGGGCCAGCGCGATGCGCCGCGCCATGCCGCCCGAGACCTCGCTGATCTTCAGCGAGGCGGCGCCGCGCAGGCCCACGGCATTGAGCTTCATCAGCACGATGTCGCGGATCAGCGCCTCGGGCAGGTCGGTCATCTCGCGCAGCGGATAGGCCACGTTGTCGAACACCGTCAGGTCGGTGAACAGCGCGCCGAACTGGAACAGCATGCCCAGGCGCCGGCGCAGGCGGTAGAGCTGGGCCCGGTCGTGCACATCGATGGTCTCGCCGTCGAAGACCACCCGGCCCGAGTTGGCGCCGTGCACGCCGCCGATCAGGCGCAGCAGCGTGGTCTTGCCGCAGCCCGAGCCGCCGAGCACGGCCGTGACCTTGCCGCGCGCAAAGCGCAGGCTCACGTCATTGAGGATCGTGCGGCTTGCGTCATAGCCGAACGTGACGTGGTCGATCTCGATCAGGGTGTCGCTGGACAAGTGCAAGGCGCCGCCTGCGGTGATGCGAGATCACCCTCCCTGGCGGCAGGCTGGAGATGAAGTTGCGTCGGATTCTCGCATGCAGCCCCAAAAACCTCAGGGATTGCACTGATTCGGGGCGGCAAAGTAGCTTTGCCGCCCCGTGGCGACCTCTGGGGGTCAGAACGCGAAGTTCAGGCCCACCGACAGCAGATCGACGTCGCCCTTGTCGCCGCTGAGGTTGAAGCGGTAACGCTCCCACTCGGCGCGCAGCTGGGTGGTCTTGCTCAGCGCATAGCTGGCGCCGAAGCCGAACTTGGCGTCGGTGCCGCTGTCGCTTTCGCTGATGCCCGAGGCGCTGGCCTTGGCCTTGCCATGGAACACGCCGAGCTTGGCAAACAGCGCCACCTCGCTGTTGATCGGCAGGCTGCCCACCAGATCGGCGAACACGCCCTGGCCCTTAACCGACCCGCTGCCACCGGCGCCGCTGAGCCTGGCCTTGCCCAGCGACACATAGCCGCCTTCGACGGCGAGGTTGGGCGTCAGCTGCGCGCCCAGGCCCAGCTTGAAGCCGGTGCCGGTCTTGTCGATGGAAATGCCGGGCTCGTCGTCGACCTTCCAGTCGGAGCGGCCCAGCGAGGCCGTGCCGTACAGCTCGGCGGCCTGGGCGGCGGTGGCCGACAGCAGGGTGATGGCCGTGGCGGCCAGCAGTTGGCGATGGTTCATGGAGTCTTCCCTTCAGTGACTGTTGTGTTGGCCCCTGTCGCATTGCGGCAGGGGCGCGCAGTCTAGCCAGAGAACGACCCCGGTCCTGACGCCTTGTTGCAGCGGCACGACGCCGCTGCGACGAAGTGCAGCAGCAGGCGACGAACGGCGCCTGCAAGCCTGCGTTTCAGCGCGGCAGCGTGGTCTCGCCCATCAGGAAGCGATCGACCTCGCGCGCGGCCTGGCGGCCTTCGCGGATGGCCCACACCACCAGGCTCTGGCCGCGGCGCATGTCGCCGGCCACGAACACCTTGTCGGCGCCGGTCTTGTAGCCGCTGCCGTCGTCGGTGCCGGCCTTGGCATTGCCACGCGCATCGGCGGCCACGCCAAAGGCCTGCAGCACGCTGGCCAGCGGGTTGGTGAAGCCCATGGCCAGCAGCACCAGATCGGCCGGGTACTGCTTCTCGGTGCCGGCCACCTCGACCAGCTTACCGTCCTTGAACTCGACCTGCACCGTGGTCAGGCCGGTGACCTTGCCGGTCTTGCCATTGCCGCTGAAGGACTTGGTGCTGATCGCAAACTCGCGCTGGCAGCCTTCTTCGTGGCTGGAGCTGGTGCGCAGCTTCAGCGGCCAGTAGGGCCAGACCAGGGGCTTGTTCTCCTGCTCGGGCGGCATGGGCATCACCTCGAACTGCGTGACGCTGGCCGCGCCATGGCGGTTGCTGGTGCCCACGCAGTCGCTGCCGGTGTCGCCGCCGCCGATGACGATGACGTGCTTGCCATCGGCGCGCAGCTGGCCCTTGAGCTTGTCGCCGGCATTGACCTTGTTCTGCTGCGGCAGGAACTCCATCGCGAAATGGATGCCGTCCAGCTCGCGGCCGGGCACCGGCAGGTCGCGGCTCTGCTCGCTGCCACCGGCCAGCAGCACGGCGTCGAACTGGGCCTTCAGCTCGTCGGCGCTGATGGTGGTCTTGGCATCGTTGGTGACCTTGGCACCGGGGCCGTCGGCCGGCATGGCGCCGACCAGGGTGCTGGTCTTGAACACCACGCCCTCGGCTTCCATCTGCGCCACGCGGCGGTCGATGTGCGACTTCTCCATCTTGAAGTCGGGGATGCCGTAGCGCAGCAGGCCACCGATGCGGCTGTTCTTCTCGAACACCGTCACCTCATGGCCGACACGCGCCAGCTGCTGGGCCGCGGCCAGGCCGGCCGGGCCGGAGCCGACCACGGCCACCTTCTTGCCGGTCTTGGCCTTGGCCGGCTGCGGCTGCACCCAGCCCTCGGACCAGGCGCGGTCGATGATGGCGTGCTCGATGCTCTTGATGCCCACCGCGTCGTCGTTGACGTTGAGCGTGCAGGCGGCCTCGCAGGGCGCCGGGCAGATGCGGCCGGTGAACTCGGGGAAGTTGTTGGTGCTGTGCAGCACCGTGATCGCATTCGCCCAGTCGGCCGGCCGGCCGCGGTACACCAGGTCGTTGAAGTCCGGGATGATGTTGTTGACCGGGCAGCCGTTGTTGCAGAACGGCGTGCCGCAGTCCATGCAGCGTGCGCCCTGCACCTTGGCCTGCTCGGTGTTCAAGCCGATGACGAACTCTTTGTAGTCCTTGACGCGCTTGGCGACCGGTTCATAGCCCTCTTCCAGGCGCTCGAATTCAAGAAAGCCGGTGACTTTTCCCATGGTGTTGGCTCCTGGATCTGCTTACTTGGCGGGGACCGACTTGGCGGGCTTCTTGTCGCCCTTGGCCTTGGCGATGGTGTCGTCCTTGGCCTTGGCGGCGTGGATCTCACCCAGCGCGCGCTTGTACTCGTGCGGGAAGACCTTGACGAAGCGCGGCAGCGAGGCCGCCCAGTTGTCCAGGATCTCGCGCGCACGCAGCGATCCGGTCCAGCTGTGGTGCTGCTCGATCAGCGCCTTCAGCAGGTCTTCGTCGGCCTCGCCGCGGTGCCAGATGGCACGGTCGATGCTGGCTTCCTGCTCGGCCTTGGGCAGCACCTTGTCGAGGGCCACCTGGGCGGTGTTGCAGCGCTTGGCGAACTGGCCGTCCTCGTCGAACACATAGGCGATGCCACCCGACATGCCGGCGGCAAAGTTGCGGCCGGTCTTGCCCAGCACCACGGCCGTGCCGCCGGTCATGTACTCGCAGCCGTGGTCGCCCGTGCCTTCCACCACCGTGGTCGCGCCCGACAGCCGCACCGCAAAGCGCTCGCCGGCCACGCCGCGGAAGAAGGCCTCGCCGCTGGTGGCACCGAACAGCGCGGTGTTGCCGATGATGATGTTCTTGGACGCATCGCCGCGGAAGTCGATGCTGGGCCGCACCACCACGCGGCCGCCCGACAGGCCCTTGCCGGTGTAGTCGTTGGCGTCGCCGATCAGGTACTGGGTGATGCCCTTGGCCAGGAAGGCGGCAAAGCTCTGGCCGCCCGTGCCTTCCATCTGCATGAAGATGGTGTGGTCCGGCAGGCCCTCGGGGCGGTGCTTGATCAGCTCGCCCGACAGCATGGTGCCGACGGTGCGGTTGACGTTGCGCACGTCCTGCATGAACTGCACCTTCTCGCCGCGCAGGATGGCGGGCTGGCACTTCTCGATCAGCTTGACGTCCAGCGCGCGGTCCAGGCCATGGTCCTGCTCGGCAACGTGGAAGCGCGGCACCTCGGGCGGCACCACCGGCACGTGGAAGACCTTGGCGAAGTCCAGGCCACGCGCCTTCCAGTGGCTGATAGCCTTCTTGGTGTCCAGCAGGTCGGCGCGGCCGATCAGCTCGTCGAACTTGCGGATGCCCAACTGCGCCATGATCTGGCGCGCCTCTTCGGCGACGAAGAAGAAGTAGTTCACCACATGCTCGGGCTTGCCCGAGAACTTGGCGCGCAGCACCGGGTCCTGCGTGGCCACGCCCACCGGGCAGGTGTTCAGGTGGCACTTGCGCATCATGATGCAGCCCTCGACCACCAGCGGCGCGGTAGCGAAGCCGAACTCGTCGGCGCCCAGCAGCGCACCGATGACCACGTCGCGGCCGGTCTTCATCTGGCCGTCGGCCTGCACGCGCACGCGGCCGCGCAAACGGTTCAGCACCAGGGTCTGCTGGGTCTCGGCCAGGCCCAGCTCCCAGGGCGAGCCGGCATGCTTGATCGACGACCAGGGCGAGGCGCCGGTGCCGCCGTCATGGCCGGCGATGACGATGTGGTCGGCCTTGCACTTGGTGACGCCGGCGGCGATGGTGCCAACGCCCACCTCGGACACCAGCTTGACGCTGATGCTGGCCTTGGGATTGGCGTTCTTCAGGTCGTGGATCAGCTGGGCCAGGTCCTCGATCGAATAGATGTCGTGGTGCGGCGGCGGCGAGATCAGGCCCACGCCCGGCACGCTGTAGCGCAGGAAGCCGATGTACTCGGACACCTTGCCACCGGGCAGCTGGCCGCCCTCGCCGGGCTTGGCGCCCTGGGCCATCTTGATCTGGATCTGGTCGGCCGACACCAGGTACTCGGTGGTCACGCCGAAGCGGCCCGAGGCCACCTGCTTGATCTTGCTGCGCAGGCTGTCGCCGTCCTGCATCTCGTAGTCGGCGGCAATGACCTTGGCGCCAACCACGTCCGACACCTTGGTGCCGGCGGTGATCTTGATGCCCTTGAGCTCATTGCGGTAGCGCGCCGGGTCTTCGCCGCCCTCGCCGGTGTTGCTTTTGCCGCCGATGCGGTTCATCGCCAGCGCCAGCGTGCTGTGGGCCTCGGTGCTGATCGAGCCCAGGCTCATGGCGCCGGTGGCGAAGCGCTTGACGATCTCGGCCGCCGACTCGACCTCGTCGACCGGGATGGCCTTGCTGGGATCGAGCTTGAACTCGAACAGGCCGCGCAGCGTCAGGTGGCGCTTGCTCTGGTCGTTGATGAGCTGGGCGTATTCCTTGTAGGTGTCGAACTTGCCGGCGCGTGTGCTGTGCTGCAGCTTGGCGATGGCGTCCGGCGTCCACATGTGCTCTTCGCCGCGGGCGCGCCAGGCGTATTCACCGCCGGCTTCCAGCATCGTGGCCAGCACCGGGTCGTCGCCGAAGGCCGCGCGGTGGGTGCGCAGCGCCTCCTCGGCAACCTCGAACACGCCGATGCCACCCACCTGCGTGGCCGTGCCGCGGAAGAACTTCTCGACGAAGTCCTTCTGCAGGCCGATGGCCTCGAACAGCTGGGCGCCGCAGTAGGACATGTAGGTCGACACGCCCATCTTGGACATGATCTTCGACAGGCCCTTGCCGATGGCCTTGACGTAGTTGTAGATGGCCTTCTCGGCACTCAGCGCGCCGGGCAGCTCGGCGTGCATGTCGGCCAGCGTCTCCATCGCCAGATAGGGGTGCACGGCCTCGGCGCCATAACCGGCCAGCACCGCGAAGTGGTGCACCTCGCGCGCCGACGCGGTCTCGACCACCAGGCCGACCGTGGTGCGCAGGCCCTCGCGCACCAGGTGGTGGTGCACGGCGCTCAGCGCCAGCAGGGCCGGAATGGCCACCAGGTCGCGGCCCATGCGGCGGTCGGTGATGACGATGATGTTGTGGCCCGAGCCCAGCGCATCCACGGCCTCGGCGCACAGGCTGGCCAGCTTGGCTTCCACGCCCTCGCGGCCCCAGGCCAGCGGGTAGGTGATGTCCAGCTCGTAGCTCTTGAACTTGCCGCCGGTCTGGCCGTCGATGGCGCGGATGCGCGCCATGTCGTCGAAGTCCAGGATGGGCTGGGCCACCTCCAGGCGCATCGGCGGGTTCACCGCATTGATGTCCAGCAGGTTGGGACGCGGGCCGATGAAGCTGTTCAGGCTCATCACGATGGCCTCGCGGATCGGGTCGATCGGCGGGTTGGTGACCTGGGCGAACAGCTGCTTGAAGTAGTTGTACAGCGGCTTGTTCTTGTCGCTCAGCACGGCCAGCGGGCTGTCGTTGCCCATCGAACCGATGGCCTCCTCGCCGGCCGCGGCCATCGGCGCCAGCAGGAACTTGATGTCCTCCTGGGTGTAGCCAAAGGCCTGCTGGCGGTCGAGCAGCGACTCGCTGAACTGCGCCGGGCCGGCCGTGACCTCCAGCGAATCCAGGCGGATGCGCACCTGGTCGATCCACTGGCGGTAGGGCCGCGCGCTGGCGTACTGGGCCTTCAACTCCTCGTCGTCGATGATACGGCCCTGCTCCAGATCGATCAGGAACATCTTGCCCGGCTGCAGCCGCCACTTCTTGGCGATCTTGTTCTCGGGGATGGGCAGCACGCCGCTCTCGGAGGCCATCACCACCAGATCGTCGTTGGTGACGATGTAGCGCGCCGGGCGCAGGCCGTTGCGGTCCAGCGTGGCGCCGATCTGCTTGCCGTCGGTGAAGACCATCGCCGCCGGGCCGTCCCAGGGCTCGATCATCGCCGCGTGGTATTCGTAGAAGGCGCGGCGGCGCGCGTCCATCAGCTCATGGTTCTCCCAGGCTTCCGGGATCATCATCATCGCCGCATGCGCCAGCGGGTAGCCGCTCATGGTGAGCAGCTCCAGCGCGTTGTCGAAGGTGGCGGTGTCGCTCTGGCCCTCGAAGCTGATCGGGTACAGCTTCTTCAGGTCGTCGCCCAGCACCGGGCTCTTCATCACGCCTTCGCGGGCGCGCATCCAGTTGAAGTTGCCCTTGACGGTGTTGATCTCGCCGTTGTGCGCCACCATGCGGTAGGGGTGGGACAGCGGCCACTCGGGGAAGGTGTTGGTGGAAAAGCGCTGGTGCACCAGGGCCAGGGCCGAGGTCACGCGCTCGTCCTGCAGGTCCAGGTAGTAGGTGCCCACCTGGTCGGCCAGCAGCAGGCCCTTGTAGATCACCGTGCGGCAGCTCATGCTGGGCACGTAGTACTCGCGGCTGTGCGTGAGCTTCAGGCGCTGGATGGCGGCCGAGGCCGTCTTGCGGATCACATACAGCTTGCGCTCCAGCGCATCGGGCACGATCACGTCGGGACCACGGCCGATGAAGATCTGGCGGATCACCGGCTCCTTGGCGCGCACCATCGGGCTCATCGGCATGTCGCGGTCCACCGGCACGTCGCGCCAGCCGATCAGCACCTGGCCCTCGGCCTTGACCGCGCGCTCCAGCTCCTGCTCGCAGGCCAGGCGGCTGGCATGCTCCTTGGGCAGGAAGATCATGCCCACGCCGTATTCACCGGGCGGCGGCAGCGTGATGCCCTGGGCCGCCATCTCGGCGCGGTAGAACTCGTCGGGCACCTGGATCAGGATGCCGGCGCCGTCGCCCATCAGCGCATCGGCACCGACCGCGCCGCGGTGGTCCAGGTTCTCCAGGATCTTCAGGCCCTGCTGCACGATGCCATGCGCACGCTGGCCTTTGATGTGGGCCACGAAGCCCACGCCGCAGGCGTCCTTCTCGTTGGCCGGGCTGTACAGGCCCTGCTCGGCCAGGGCCTGGATCTCGGCGGTGCTGGCGGCGGTGGCGTTCATCGGGGTGGCGGGGGTGGACGCGGTCATGGCGCACTCCTTCCTGGCTTCAACGAGGGGATGCGGAATTTACTGCGGTGCAGCATGGGACTCAAGCCGTATTAAATGGGGTCAGACTCAATTTAATATCGCGCTTCGTTTCGGTGCGGATTAAATGGGGACATATTCAAACCGACCGATCCGAGCGTCCTGAGCAATTCCCGCACCCGGCCCGTCGGCCGGGCCGTGGCCTCAGGCTGTCCGGCCGCCCGGCCCGCCTGCCGTCTTGGCCGGCCGACCGCGTGGCCGCGGCTGCAACGGCCGCGCGGCCCCCTCGCCCAGGCCGGCCAGGCCCGCCAGGAAGGCCGCATCGCCCAGCGCCCAGCCGCCGCGGCTGGCCGCCGACAGCGCCGCCAGCCGCTCGCGTGACAGGCCTTCGTCCAGCCGCGCGCGCCAGGCGGCCTCGCGCTCGAACGGCGTATTGCCCAGCGCCCACCAGTCCGGCCCCTCGGTCACCAGCGGGTCGCGCTGCAGGCCCAGGTGGTGGCGCACGCTGCTCCAGCGGTCGGCCTGGGGCGCCTCGACGCGGCCGCTGCGCCAGGCATGGCCGTCGATGAACAGCAGGGCCTCCAGCAGCGGCGCGCCGGGCTGCACCACGGCCGCGCGATAGCGGCCGGCCCACAGCGTGCCGCTGCGGCCATGGCGGCGGTTGAAGCCGGCCACATAACGCCGGCCCAGGGCCTGCATCGCCGCACTCAGCTCGGCCGCCACCTCGGGCCGCAGCAGCAGGTGCACATGGTCGTCGGCCAGGGTCCAGCCCAGCACCGCCACACGGCGCGGCACCACGGCCTCGCGCAGCGCATGCACAAAGGCCTGGCGGTCCTCGTCGTCGACAAACACCCGCTGGCCCGCGCCGCCCGGCACACCCAGACCGGCCAGCGTGACCAGGTGCGCCAGGCCGGCCACGGCCAGGCGTGGCAGACGGGCCATCAGCGCAGGCCCATCAGAGCGCCCCGAAGCCGGACTGCGCCGCGGCCTGCAGCTCGCCGAAGGGGTCGCCGCCGGTCAGCCGCCGGTGCTCGCGCGTGGCAAAGCGGTCGGTCATGCCGGCCACATAGTCGGCCACGGCGCGGTGGCGGTCGGGGCGCGCGGCGAAGTCGGGCCGCATCTGCTGCGGCTGGGCCACATAGGCGGCGAACAGCTCGCGCACCACCTCCTTGGCCACCGCGGTGGTGCGGTTGACCTGGGGATGGCGGTACAGGGCCTGGAACAGCCAGCGCTTGAGCGCCTGGCTCTGCTCGTGCATGGCGTCCGAGAAGCCGATCAGCCGCGGCAGGCCACGCACCGCCGCGGCATCGGCCGGCGCGGCCTGCTGCAGCCGCCGCGACGAGGCGTCGATGACATCGTGCACCTGGGCCGACAGCATGCGGCGGATGGTCTCGTGCAGCAGGCGGCGGTCGCTGGCCGTGGCCAGGCGCGGATGCTGGGCCAGCACGGCATCGCGGTGCTCGCGCACCAGCGGCAGCTCGGCCGCCTGGTCCAGCGTGATCAGGCCCGAGCGCACGCCGTCGTCCAGGTCGTGGGCGTTGTAGGCGATGGCATCGGCCAGGTCGGTGAGCTGGGCCTCCAGGCTGGGCCGCGTGCCGTCGAGAAAGCGCCGGCCCACGCCGCCCGGCTCGGCCGCCTCCAGCGCCTGCGCATCACGCCGGCTGCAATGCTTGAGGATGCCCTCGCGGGTCTCGAAGCACAGGTTCAGGCCGTCGAAGGCGGCATAACGCGCCTCCAGCACATCCACCACGCGCAGGCTCTGCAGGTTGTGCTCGAAGCCGCCCTGGCCGTCCATGCACTCGTGCAGCGCATCCTGGCCGGCATGGCCGAAGGGCGTGTGGCCCAGGTCATGGGCCAGGGCCAGGGCCTCGACCAGGTCTTCGTTGAGCTGCAGCGAGCGCGCGATCGAGCGGCCCAGCTGGGCCACCTCCAGCGAATGCGTCAGCCGCGTGCGGAACAGGTCGCCCTCGTGGTTGACGAAGACCTGGGTCTTGTAGACCAGGCGCCGGAAGGCCGTGCTGTGCACGATGCGATCGCGGTCGCGCTGGAAGTCGTCGCGGTCGCGTGTCGGCGGCTCGGCATGGCGGCGGCCGCGGCTGGACGCTGCGGCGCTGGCATAGGCGGCAAGCTCGCGGGCCGGCGGCATCATGGTGGGCGGGCCGGGTCCGGCGGTTCAGGCGCCGCTGTGCGCGGCGCTGTGGGCAAGGATCACCTCGGCCACCAGCGCATCGGGCGCCGGGCGCATCGCCGCCCGGCCCAGGCCGTCGAGCACGACGAAGCGGATCTCGCCGCCCTCGGCCTTCTTGTCCACGCGCATCAGCTCGAACCAGCGCGCCAGCGGCAGATCGTCCAGCGACGGCGCGCGCACCGGCAGGCCGGCGCGCTGGCACAGCCGCGACAGCCGGCCGACGAAGTCCGCCGGCACCAGCCCCAGCCGCGCCGACAGCTCGGCGCCCAGCACCATGCCGCAGCCCACGGCCTCGCCATGCAGCCAGGCGCCATAGCCCAGGCCAGCCTCGATGGCATGGCCGAAGGTGTGGCCGAAGTTGAGGATGGCGCGCAGGCCGCCTTCGCGCTCGTCCTGGCCCACCACCCAGGCCTTGATCTCGCAGCTGCGCCGCACCGCATGGGCCAGGGCGTCGCGGTCGCGGGCCATCAGCGCGTCGATGTGGGCCTCGATCCAGGCCAGGAAGTCCAGGTCGGCGATGGGCCCGTACTTGATGACCTCGGCCAGGCCGGCCGAGTACTCGCGTGCCGGCAGCGTGGCCAGCACGTCCAGGTCGCAGACCACGCGCACCGGCTGGTAGAAGGCGCCGACCATGTTCTTGCCCAGCGGATGGTTGACGGCCGTCTTGCCACCCACCGACGAGTCCACCTGGGCCAGCAGCGTGGTGGGCACCTGCACAAAGGGCACGCCGCGCATGTAGCAGGCGGCGGCAAAGCCGGTCATGTCGCCGACCACGCCGCCGCCCAGCGCATAGAGCACGGTCTTGCGGTCACAGCCGGCGCCCAGCAGCGCGTCGAAGATCTGGTTCAGTGTCTGCCAGTCCTTGTGCTGCTCGCCGTCGGGCAGCTCGACCAGCAGCACGCGGCGGTGGCGCGGCGCCAGGGCCTCGGTCAGCGCCTGGGCGTACAGCGGCGCCACCGTGGTGTTGCTGACGATCAGCGCATCGGCCGAGCGCGGCAGGTCGGCATAGCTGGCGGCATCGCCGAGCAGGCCGGCGCCGATCAGGATCTGATAGCTGCGCTCGCCCAGCTCGATGGGCACGCGCAAGGCGCTGGCGGCAGCCGCCATCATGGATTCGCTCATGGCCGGCAGTGTATGCGGCCGGATCGGCAGCGCCGCCGGCGGCGCCGGCACGGCGGGTTCAGTGCGGACCGCCGGCCCCGGGCGCGGCCGGCGGCGGCACCGGCGTGCGCGCCGGGTCCAGCAGGCCGGCCAGCTCCAGCTGCATCAGGATCATGTTCACCAGCGTCGGCACCGACGGCCGGCCGGTCTCGATGACGAAGCGCGCCGTCTCGCGGTACAGCGGATCGCGCTCGCGGAACAGGTCGCGCAGGCGCTTCAGCGGATCACGCACCTGCAGCAACGGGCGCTGGGTGTCGTGGCGCAGCCGGCGGTACAGGTCGTCGGGCGAGGAGCGCAGGTAGACCACCACGCAGCCCGCACGCAGGGCCTGGCGGTTGGCCGGGCGCAGCACCGCGCCGCCGCCGGTGGCCAGCACGATGCCCGGACGCTGGCTCAGCGTGGCAATGCTCGCCTGCTCGCGGTCGCGGAAGGCATCCTCGCCATGCTGGTCGAAGTAGGTGCGCACCGAGCAGCCCAGCTCGGCTTCCAGCTCATGGTCCGAATCGAGGAAGGCCCAGCCCAGCTGCCGCGCCAGCTGGCGGCCGACGGTGGACTTGCCGGCGCCCGGCATGCCCACCAGGGCAATGCTCAGCGCGCGTTGCTGCACGTGCTCACGTCAATACCGAAGGGGCTGAGGGCCCCTGCCGGCGCCACGGTCTTGACCGAAAAATCGCCGGCCAGTTTGTCCAGCGGGAAGTCCTTGAAGGTCGTCGACTCGGTGCCCGACACGATGGCCGTGGCCGTCAAGCGAACAATGATCCAAGGGGCATACAGCTCGGCATAGCGCAGCGTGATGGTGGCCGAGCCATTGGTGTCGGTGGTCACGACGCCGTTTGTCAGCGCCACCACATTGCCGGGCGTCAACGTGCCATCGCCATTGGTGTCCTCCTGCGAAACGTCGAGGATGCCGTTGAAGTCGTAGGCACGCGGTTTTGTGTTCACCGCAAAAGAAAGGTTGTCAGGCCCGTCCTCATTGGGGCACTCGGGAATCGGCTTTCCGTTTGAGTCGGTGTTCACATAGACCCATTGGGAGGCCGTCTCATTCCACTCCATCTTGCCCTTGACGTAGTAGAGCGGGATGACCTTGATCGTCAACGGCACATTGGTCACCGCAACACCGTTGGCATCGGTGACGTAGACCGTCCACTTCTTCTCGTAGGTCTCGGTGTTGTAGTTGGAGATGGTGTTGCCGGTGCCGAGCGCGATGAACAGCGCGCTCTGGTTCACCGTCATCAGCGCGTCGCCGGTGATGGCGGTGTTGCTGGCCACCGTGCCACGCAGCCGCACGGCGCCGCTGGCCGTGCTTTCGGCGCCCGACAGGTACTGCACCGTGGCCACGCCGTTCAGGTCGGTCACTGCCGAGGCCTGCTGCAGCCGGCCGCCGCTGGGGTCGGCCACCTGGCTGAAGTTCACCGTGCTGTCGGCCACCGGATTGCCGTTGGCATCGGTGACCTTGGCCACCACGCTGGCCTGGTTGGTGGTGGCTCCGGCCAGGTTGGGCGCCAGCGCCGACGGCGTCAGCTGCAGCACCAGCTTGGCCGGCGTGGTGGCGATGAAGTTGATCGGCAACGTGGCCTGCACCGGCTGGCTGGTCGAGCCGGCCAGCGTGGCGCTGATCGTCGACGAGCCGGCGAAGCCCGAGCTGACATTGACCGTGGCCGTGCCGTCGGCCGCGGTGGTGACGCTGGGCGCGCTCAGCGTGCCGATGGTCGCCGCCAGGTTGATCACCGCATTGGCCTGGGCCACGCCGTTCTTGCGGTAGCGCAGCTGCAATGGCTGGATCTGGCCGACGGTGACCTTGGTGCTGGCCGCTGGCGTCACGAACACCAGCTGCTCTTCGAGCCCGCTGACGGTGATGGCCGTGCTCACCGAGGCCCCGGCGCCGCTGACGCTGAGCGTATCGGCACCGGACTTGGTGGCCGTGTAGGTGACGATGGCCTGGCCGGCGCTGTCGGTGGTGGCGGTGGCCGGCACGGCATTGCCCAGGCTGCTGCTCAGCGCCAGCGTCACGCCGGGGATGGCCACGCTCTTGGAGTCGGTGGCCGTCAGCGTGACCTGCATGGCCGCGCCCATGGCCAGCGTGGTGGCGCCCGAATAGGCCAGCTTGGTATTGACCACAGGCACGTTCAGCGTCTGCCGGGCCGCGCCGGAATTGACCGTGACCACGGCCGTGCGGTTGCTCTTGTTGCTGCCGGCATCCAGCACCGCGGTGGCGATGCCATTGGAATTGGTGGTGGCCACCTGGTTGCTGATGCGGCCGCTGTCCACGCTCCAGCTCACCGGAGCGCCGACCTTGGCCAGGTTGTTGCCGTCCTTGACGAAGGCGGTGACGGTGACCTGCTCGCCGCCGGTGCCCACCGTGGGCTGCGAGGCCAGCAGCTCCACCGAGGTGGTGCTGGGGCTGATGTTCAGCACCGTCTGCGCCACTGGCGACGTGCCGGAGCGGGCCGTCACCGTGGCCGTGGGCGTCGCCGTCGGGTTGATGCCGGTGGGCGTGAAGGTGGCCGTGGCCACGCCGTTGGCATTGGTCACCGAGGTCTGGCCGCTCAGCGCGCCGGCGCTGCTGGTCCACACCACCGCGGCGCCGCTGATGGTCAGGTTGCTGCCGTCGCGCACCACGGCGGTCAGCGTGGCGGTGTCGCCATCGGTGCCGACCTGGCTCTTGCTGCTGGTCAGCACCACGCTGCGCGTGCCCTGCAGGGCCACGCTGGCGGTGCCGCGGGCCGAACCGGACATCGCGGTGATGGTGGCGGTGCCGGCGGCACGCTCGCTGTCGGTGGCCGAGAAGGTGGCCGTGGCCGTGCCGGTGGCATCGGTCTGGGTGGCGGCGCCGGTCAGGCTGCCGGCATTGGCCGACCAGGTGATGGCGGTGGCCGGCATGGCCACGTTGTTGGCGTTCTTCACCACCGCGGTGACGGTGATGGTGCTGCTGCCGTCGCCCAGCGTGGCATTGTCGGTGCTGACCGAGACGCTGGCGGCCGTGGAGCCGCTGCCACCGTCGTTGCCCAGGATCGGCGTCCCGGAATCGCCGCCCCCGCCACAGGCCGCCAGCGCCGTGACGCACAGCGCGGCCAGCCAGGTCCTGATCTTCATGAGACTCATAAAAACTCCCCGATCCTTGCCCGCTGCGGCGGGCCTCAGATCCAATCCTGCAGAACCGGTGTGACGGCGATCAGCGCACCTGGGCGCGCTCGGTCACGATCTTCGGTGTGATGAAGATCAGCAGCTCGGTCTTGTTGGCGATCTTCACGGTGTTGCGGAACAGGTTGCCGACCACCGGCACATCGCCCAGCAGCGGCACCTTGTTGACGTCGGTGCGCTCGTCCTGCGTGAAGATGCCGCCGATGACCACGGTGCCGCCGTTCTCCACCAGCACCTGGGTCTTGGCATGCTTGGTGTTGATGGCCGGGCCGGCGGTGGTGCTCTCGCCGCGGCTGTCCTTGGCCACGTCCAGCTCCATGATCACGCTGCCTTCGGGCGTGATCTGCGGCGTCACTTCCAGCTTCAGGCTGGCCTTCTTGAACTGGATCGACGTGGCACCGCTGCTGGTGGCCACCTGGTAAGGGATCTCCTCGCCCTGCTCGATCAGCGCCTTGCCCTGGTCGGAGACGATGATGCGCGGGCTGGACATGATCTTGCCCTTGCCGTCGGCCTCCAGCGCCGACAGCTCCAGGTTCAGGATGCGGTTGGCCGAGGGGCTGAACAGCGACAGCGCCAGCGTCGCCGCCGAGATGCCGCCCAGCGAGCTGGTATTGGCCGGCAGGTTGACCAGCTGCGAACCGGTGACCGTGGTGGCGTTGGTGGCGCCGGTCACGCCCAGCTGGTTCAGCGCATTGGTGTAGGTGCTGCCGATCTGCACATAGTTGCCGCCGCCGATGGAATAGCCCGGCACGCCGCCCTGCAGGCCGCGCAGGTCGGTGGCGCCCAGCTTCACGCCGAGTGCGCGGCCGAACTTGTCGTCGGCCTCGACGATGCGCGCCTCGATCAGCACCTGGCGCACCGGGATGTCGATCTTGGCGATCAGGGACGAGATCTCCTCCAGCTTGCTGGGGATGTCGCTGACGAAGAGCTGGTTGGTGCGGGTCTCGAACAGCACGCTGCCGCGCGGCGACAGGATGCGCTGGGCCTGGGTGCTGCTGCCCGCGGCACCGCCACCGGCGCTGGAGCCGCTGCTGCCCAGCGACTGGCCGGTCAGGCCCTTGGCCACCTCTTCGGCCTTGGTGTAGTTGAGCTGGAAGGACTGGGTGCGCACCGGCTCCAGTTCGGCGATCTTCTTCTTCGCCTCCAGCTCCAGCTGCTCCTTGGCCGACAGCTCGTCCTTGGGCGCGATCCACAGCACATTGCCGTTTTTCTTCACGCCCAGGCCCTTGCTCTGCAGGATGATGTCCAGCGCCTGGTCCCAGGGCACGTCCTTCAGGCGCAGCGTCACATTGCCGGTGACGGTGTCGCTGGTGACGACGTTGAAGTTGGTGAAGTCGGCGATGACCTGCAGCAGCGCCCGCACCTCGATGCTCTGGAAGTTGAGGCTGAGCTTGTCGCCGGAATAGCCGGCGCCCTGGGTCAGCTTGTTCGGGTCGGCCTTGACCGGCCGCACTTCCAGCACGAACTGGTTGTCGCTCTGGTAGGCGCTGTGCTCCCAGTTGCCACGCGGTTCGATGACCATGCGCACCAGGTCGCCGGCCTGGAAGGCCGAGACGTTCTGCACCGGCGTGCCGAAGTCGGTCACGTCCAGGCGCCGGCGCAGCGTGGCCGGCAGGCTGGAGCGCAAAAACTCCACCACCAGGCTCTGGCCCTGCTGGCGGATGTCCACGCCCACCTGGGTGCTGGCCAGGGCCACCACCACGCGGCCGGCACCGTCGGGACCGCGGCGGAAGTCGATGTCGCGCAGCGGCAGCATCTGCTCGTTGGCCGGCTTGGCGAAGTGCGTGGCCTCACCGGTGCTGGTATTGGCCGCCGCCGGGGCGGCCGCGCCTTCCAGCACCACCAGCAGCACCTTGCCCTGCAGCTCGGTGCGGTAGGCGGCGCTCTGGCGCAGGTTCAGCACCAGGCGCGTGCGCTCGCCGCTCTGGGCGATGGCCACCGAGCGCAGATTGCCCTGGTTGATGTCGACGATGTTGCGGCCCAGGCCATTGCTCAGGCCCGGCAGGTCCAGCGCCACACGCGGCGGGGTCTGCACCGAGAAGCCCTCGGGCGGCGCGGCCAGCGGCTGCTCCAGCTCGATGCGCACGATGTCGGCCCCGCCCTGCTGGCTGCTGGTGACGGACTTGATGGTGTTCTGGGCCCAGGCCTGCACCGGCCCCAGCAGCGGCAGCGCGGCGGTCAGAGCCAGCGCCACCTGCCAGAGGCTCCACTTTCGGGCGGCTGGCCGGACGCGCCAGTTCGGCATGGTGTTCTCCTGCATATGTGTCATCGTGACGCCCCGGCCGCTCCCTGGCCACGCTCCTGCAGCTGCAGGGTGCCGGGCCGCTCGACCCAGTCGCCGGCGGCGTCCTGCACGATCTCGCGCAGCGTCACCTCGGTCTCGGTGATGCGCGTCACGCGACCGTAGTTCTGTCCCAGGTGATCGCCCGGCCGCACCTGGTAGAGCAGGTTGTCAACGCGCAGCAGCGCATAGGGCACGCCGCCCTTGACCACGCTGCCGACCATGCTCATCGCATCCAGCGGATAGGCCTCCAGCGGCTCTTTGCGGCGGTTGAACTCGGCGGCAAACAGCGAGCTGGGCGCCTTGGCCTCCTGCTTGATGGCCACCGACAGCTTCTGCGCGCTGTAGGGATCGACCGCCTGGCCACCCTGGTAGGGCACGGGCTCGAACTTCTTCGGCGGCTGCAGCGGCTCGACGCTGGGCTTGACCTCGCGGCGCTGCTGGTCCATCCACGACTGCAGCTCCTGCTGGTCGCCATCGCAGGCGGCCAGCAGGCCCAGCAGCAGGGCCAGCGGGATCAGGCCAAGGCGGCTCACTTGCGTGCTCCCTTGGCCTTGGCCGCGTCGGCAGCGGCCTTGCTCTTGCGCACCTCGGCCAGCTCGTTGACGTCGAGGTAGCGGTAGGTGCGGGCCACGGCGTCCATGGCCAGGGTGCCGGTGGCGGCGTCCTTGCTGGCGGGCACGATGGCCAGGTTGTGCAGCGTGACGATGCGCGACAGATTGGCCACGTCGGCGGCGAACGAGCCGATGTCGTGGTAGCGCCCGGTCACGCGCAGCGTGATCGGCAGCACCGCGTAATAGTCCTTGACCTCGACCTGGCCGGGGCGGAACAGCTCGAACTGCAGGCCGCGGCCGATGCCGGCCTGGTTGATGTCGGACAGCAGCGCATCCATCTCGGCCTTGCCGGGCAGCTGGCGCTCCAGCTGGGTCACGTACTCCTGCACCTGCTGCTTCTGCTTGCGCAGCTCGGACAGGTTGACCGCCTGGCCCAGCTTGGCGCGGTAGTCGGTCTTCAGCCCGGGCTCGACGCCACGTGCCGTGGCCAGCTCTTCAGAGGCGGTGGACACCACCGCCACCCAGCCCAGGGCCAGCGCGGCCAGGCCGGCGCCGATCCAGGCGGCGATCTTGGGCAGCAGCGGCCACTGGCCGGGCTCGCGCGGGTTGAGGTTGCGGAACTGCGAGGTCGCCCGCTCGGCGGCAACGCCGAGATCCAGGGCGGCGGGGCGGGTCAGGGTGGAAGTGGCCATGGCGGGTGTCGCGGGCGGGCGCTGGGGTCAGACGCGCTTGGCCGGCGCCGAAGCCGCAGCGCCCGAGGCCGGCGCACTGGCCGCCGACGGCAGGGCCACGGTCATGCGCAGCGAAAACTCGTACAGGCGCCGCGGCTCGCGCGTGCCAGGGGCCGGCGGCTGAGTCACGGCCTTGATCTCGACCAGCTCGACGCGGCTGAACCAGGGCGAGTTGTTCTGCGTATTGCGCAGGAACTCGGACACCCGCTCATTGGTCTGGGCCACGCCGATGACCTGCACATTGCTGTCGGCCTGGCGCACCGCGGTCAGGTACACGCCCTCGGGCGACTGGCGCACCAGCTGGTCGAGCAGGTGCACCGGCACATTGCGGTTGAGCTGCAGGTCTTCCACTGCGGCCTGGCGGGCCTTCAGGCCCTCGATGTCGGACTTCAGCGTGGCGATGTCCTTGATCTGCGCCTCCAGGCGCTTGATCTCGCCGCGCAGGAACTCGTTGCGCCCGTTCTGCGCATCGGTCATCTGCTGCAGCGTGAACATCCACACCACCGACACCACCGCACCGGCGGCCGCGGCCAGGCCCAAGCCGACAAAAAACGCCCGCTTGCGCTGGCGCCGGCGCTCCTCGCGGTGGGGCAGCAGGTTGATCAGGATCACTGCGGGAACCTCCGCATCGCCAGGCCGCAGGCGGTCAGGTACGAGGGCGCATCGCGCCGCACCTTGGCCTCGCGCACGCCTGAGCCGGTCTTCATGCCCTCGAAGGGATTGACGACCATGGCCGCAAAGTCGGTCAGCGTGGTGACCTTGTCCTTCAGCCCCGGCAGGCCGGCCGTGCCGCCAGCCAGCATCACGTAATGCACCTTGTGGTGCGGCGTGCTGGTGAAGAAGTACTGCAGCGCGCGGCCGATCTCCTGCGACAGCGTGTCGACGAAGGGCGCCAGGATCAGGCTGTTGTAGTCGTCGGGCAGGTCGCCGGCCAGCTTCTTCTGCTCGGCCTCCTCGAACGAGAAGCCGTACTGGCGCTGGATCAGCGTGGTCAGCTGCGAGCCGCCGAAGGCCTGGTCGCGGTCGTACAGCAGCTCGCCCTCGCGCAGCACCTTCAGGCTGGTGGTGTCGGCACCGATCTCGAACAGCGCCACCAACGCGTCATGGCCCTGCTGCGGCAGGGCCTCGACCAGGCGGTGCATGGCCAGCAGCGAGGCATGGCTTTCGATGTCCAGCACCATGGGCTTCAGGCCGGCGGCCTCGGCCAGGCCCTGGCGGTCCTGCACGCGCTCCTTGCGCGAGGCGGCGATCAGCACCTCGACATCGCCACTGGAGGTGGTGCTGGGGCCGACCACGCAAAAGTCCAGGCTGACCTCGTCCAGCGAAAACGGGATGTACTGGTTGGCCTCGGACTCGACCTGCAGCTCCATCTCGTCTTCGGACAGGCCGGCCGGCAGCATGATGCGCTTGGTGATGACCGCCGATTGCGGCATGGCCATGGCCACATTGCGCGTCTTGGTGCCGCTCTTGTCGATCAGCTTGCGCACCGCCGCAGCCACCTCGTCGAACTTCTCGATCTGGCCGTCGGTGATCCAGCCCTTCTCGAAGGGTTCGCTGGCCAGGCGCTCGAGCACGTACTCGCCGGCCTGCGTGCGACCCAGCTCGACCAGCTTGGCACTGGACGAGCTGATGTCCAGCCCGATCAGCGGCGGATGCGTGCGACCCAGCAGCAGGTCCAGAAAGCTCACGGGTGGCGTCTCCCAACAGCCTTGGAAGGGGGGTTAGAGGGCGTGCAATTCTTAAGAAGTTACTTCAATGCTAGCAGTAAAGCCTTTGTAGCCCAAAGAAAAACGCCTGTCGGGTGACCCCGCGGCGTTGTGGCTTTCCGACGCCGGGGCCTGGCATTTGCAACCAACGGCAAGCCGCCGGCGCCAGGATGGTGTTCTATACACTCTGCCGCCAGATGAGCAAGTCCCAGACGCCGGCATCGCCGGCTGCAGCCTCCGCCCCCCCCTCCTCCACCGCCGGCCGCTGGCTGCTGCGCGCGCTGGGCGGCCTGCTGGGCCTGGCCCTGGCGGCCGTGCTGGCCGCCGCGCTGCTGGTGGCGGTGGCCCTGGCCGTGGCCTATCCGCAGCTGCCCGACATCGACGGCCTGGCCGACTACCGGCCCAAGCTGCCGCTGCGCGTGCTGTCGGCCGACGGCGTGCTGCTGGGCGAGTTCGGCGAGGAGCGCCGCACCTACCTGCCGATCGCACAGATCCCCAAGGTGATGAAGGACGCGGTGCTGGCCATCGAGGACGCGCGCTTCTACCGCCATGGCGGCGTCGACTATGTGGGCGTGCTGCGCGCCGGCCTGGCCCAGTTCAACAAGGCCAAGAGCCAGGGCGCCAGCACCATCACCATGCAGGTGGCGCGCAACTTCTACCTGAGCACCGAAAAGACCTTCACGCGCAAGATCTACGAGATCCTGCTGGCGCTGAAGATCGAGCGCCAGCTGTCCAAGGACCAGATCCTGGAGCTGTACATGAACCAGATCTTCCTCGGCCAGCGCGCCCATGGCTTTGCCGCGGCGGCGGAGATCTACTTCGGCAAGCGCCTGCAAGACGTGACGGTGGCCGAGGCCGCGATGCTGGCCGGCCTGCCGCAGGCGCCGTCGGCCTACAACCCGATCAGCAACCCCAAGCGCGCGGCGCGGCGCCAGCAGTACATCATCGACCGCATGGAAGCCAACGGCTTCATCACCGAGGAGCAGGCCGAGGCCGCGCGCAACGAGAAGCTGCGCCTGCGCCAGCCCACCGAGGCCGCCGTGCATGCCGAATACGTGGCCGAGACCGTGCGCCAGCTGGTGGCCAGCCAGTACGGCGCCGACACCACCACGCGCGGCCTCAACGTCTACCTGACCATCGACGCACAAGACCAGGCCGTGGCCTACCGCGCGCTGCGCCGCGGCCTGCTGGACTACGAGCGCCGCCAGCACTACCGCGGGCCGGAGGATTTCGTCGAGCTGCCGACCGATGCCGCGGCACTGGACACGCGCATTGCCGAGGCCCTGGCCGAGCATCCCGACAACGACGAGCTGAAGGCCGCCGTGGTGCTGGAGGCCGGGCCGAAGAAGGTGGTGGCGGTGCTGCAGAGCGGCGAGCAGATCACCGTGATCGGCGACGGCCTGAAGCCGGTGGCCTCGGGCCTGGCCGACAAGGCCGAGCCGCACAAGCAGATCCGCCGCGGCGCGGTGGTGCGCGCGGTGCGCCTGCCGGCCAAGGCGCCAGGTGCCGCCGGCACCCAGGGCGATTGGGCGCTGACCCAGCAGCCCGAGGTCGAGGGCGCCTTCATCGCCCTGGATCCACGCAGCGGCGCCATCCGCGCCCTGGTCGGCGGCTTCGACTTCGGCAAGAGCAAGTTCAACCACGTCACCCAGGCCTGGCGCCAGCCGGGATCGAGCTTCAAGCCCTTCATCTACTCGGCGGCGCTGGAAAAGGGCTTCACGCCGCACACCGTGGTCAACGACGCGCCGCTGTTCTTCGACGCCGGCACCACAGGCAGCCAGCCCTGGGAACCGAAAAACTACGACGGCAAGTTCGACGGCCCGATGGCGCTGAAGACGGCGCTGGCCAAGTCGAAGAACATGGTCTCGATCCGCGTGCTGCAGTCCACCGGCGTGCACTTCGCGCAGGAGTGGATCACCCGCTTCGGCTTCGAGGCCGACAAGCACCCGGCCTACCTGACCATGGCCCTGGGCGCCGGCTCGGTGACGCCGATGCAGATGGCCACCGCCTACAGCGTGTTTGCCAACGGCGGCTACCGCATCAACCCCCAGCTGATCACCAAGATCACCGACGACAAGGGCCGCGTGCTGCTGCAGACCCAGACCACGCCACTGGACGAGTCCATGCGCGCCATCGATGCCCGCAATGCCTTCGTGATGACCCAGCTGATGGGCGAGGTCACGCGCGCCGGCACCGCGGCCGGCGTCTACCAGCGCTTCAAGCGCCTGGACCTGTATGGCAAGACCGGCACCACCAACGACTCGATGGACGCCTGGTTCGCCGGCTATCAGCCGAACCTGGTGGCCGTGGTCTGGGTCGGCTACGACAACCCGCGCAAGCTGGGCGACCGCGAAACCGGCGGCGGCCTGGCCCTGCCGGTGTGGATGGAATACATGGGCCAGGCGCTGAAGAAGCTGCCCGAGGCCCCGCCCGAGGTGCCCGACGGCCTGATCCAGCGCGGCGGCGACTGGGTCTTCGACGAATACGGCGGCGCCGCCGGCGTCAGCAGCCTGGGCCTGGACGACAAGCTGCCGCCGCCGGCCAGCGAGAGCGAGAAGAAGAGCATCCTCGACCTCTTCCGCCGCTGAGTGCGGCGCGCCGCGGGATTCAGCCCGCCGGCGGCTCGAAGCGCAGCGCCTGCCCGCCCTGGGCGCTGGCCTGCAGCGACAGCACGGCAAAAAACTCGCTGCCATCCTTGGTGTCCAGCCAGCGGCCGGCGACATGGCGGAAATGCTGGCCTGCGGCCTTGCTGGCCAGCCACAGTTCGTGCAGCGGCGGCTGGGTGTTGATGACGATCTTGCTGCCGTTGGGAAAGCTCAGCTCCAGCAGGCCGCCGGTGCGCTGGCCGTCGATGTCGATCACATCGTCCTGCAGCCAGCGGTCGGCCTGGGCCTCGATGGCCGACAGCACGGCCGCGGTCAGGCGGTGGAACTCGGCGTCGGTCAGCGGCGTGGCCGCCGGCGCGGGCGGGCTGGACGGGACAGTGGGCGAGGACATGGTCGGTAAAATCCCGGAATGCAACTGCGATCCAGTGTAGCCACGGCCCCAGGCCCTTGCCGCCGCCCGGGATGGCGTGCGGTCGCGGCCCCCCTCGCGGCAATGGCCCTGGCCCTGCTGGCCGGCTGCGGCCAGAAGGGCGCGCTCTACCTGCCCGCACCGCCTGCCCCCGCCGCCGCGGCCTCGGCCGCCGCCCCTCCCGCCACTCCCGCTGCCAATCCCCGATGAGCCTGCCCGGCGCCCCCTTCCTCACGCGCCAGGGCGATGCCCTGCGCTTCGACGGCTGCGACCTGGCGGCCCTGGCCCGCGAGCATGGCACGCCGCTGTATGTGTATTCGCGCGGCGCCATGCGCAGTGCCGCCGCCGCCTACCAGCGCGCGCTGGCCGGCCGGCCGCACCTGCTGTGTTATGCGATGAAGGCCAATTCCAGCCTGGCCGTGCTGCGCCACTTTGCCGACATGGGCCTGGGCTTCGACATCGTCTCGGCCGGCGAGCTGGCGCGTGTCATCGCCGCCGGCGGCGATCCGGCCAAGGTGGTGTTCTCGGGCGTCGGCAAGCGGCCCGACGAGATGCGCGCCGCGCTGCAGGCCGGCGTGCGCTGCTTCAATGTCGAGAGCGACAGCGAGCTGCGCCTGCTGTCCCAGGTGGCCAGCGCGATGGGCCGCACGGCGCCGGTGAGCCTGCGCGTCAATCCCGATGTCGACGCGGGCACCCATCCCTACATCTCCACCGGCCTGAAGGGCAACAAGTTCGGCATCGCCCACCAGCGCGCGCGCGAGGTCTACCGCCTGGCAGCCAGCCTGCCGGGGCTGCAGGTGGTGGGCATCGACTGCCACATCGGCTCGCAGATCACCGACACCGCGCCCTACCTGGACGCGCTGGACCGGCTGCTCGACCTGGTGGAGGCCATCGAGGCCGATGGCATCGCCATCCACCACATCGACGTGGGCGGCGGCCTGGGCATCACCTACGACGACGAGCAGCCGCCGGCCGCCGACGCCCTGGTGTCGGCCATGCTGGCGCGGCTGGACGCACGCGGCCACGGCCAGCGCGAGCTGCTGATGGAGCCCGGCCGCTCGCTGGTGGGCAATGCCGGCGTGCTGCTGAGCCAGGTGCTGGTGCTCAAGCCCGGCGACGGCAGCGAGGGCAGCAAGAACTTCTGCATCGTCGATGCGGCGATGAACGACCTGGTGCGCCCGGCCATGTACGAGGCCTGGATGCGCATCGAGCCCTGCGAACAGCGCCACGACGAGCCGGCGCGGCGCTGGGACGTGGTGGGCCCGGTCTGCGAATCGGGCGACTGGCTGGGCCGCGAGCGCGAGCTGGCGCTGCGCGAAGGCGATGTCATCGCCGTGCTGTCGGCCGGCGCCTATGGCATGACCATGGCCAGCAACTACAACACCCGGCCGCGCGCCGCCGAGCTGATGGTCGAGGACGGCCGGGCGACGCTGATCCGCCGCCGCGAGCAGCTGGCCGATCTGTACCGCGACGAATTGCTGGCGGGCTGAGGCTCAGATTCGTTCTTCGGTCACCGCGTGGCAGGCCACGCGGATGCCCTTGAACTCGACCAGCTCCGGCCGCTCGCTGTGGCAGCGCGCATTGGCATGCGGGCAGCGTGGATGGAAGGCGCAGCCGCTGGGCGGTTGCAGCGGATTCGGCACCTCGCCCTGCACCGGCGTGCGCTGGCGGCCGGTCATGGCGATGTCCGGGATCGCGTCCAGCAGCATGCGCGTGTACGGATGGCGCGGCGTGTCGAACAGCGCGCGCCGGTCGGCCAGCTCCACCAGCCGGCCCAGGTACATCACGCCCACCTGGTCGGCCACATGGCGCACCACGGCCAGGTTGTGCGAGATGAACAGATAGGTCAGGCCCTGGCTGCGCTGCAGGTCCTTCATGATGTTCAGCACCTGGGCCTGCACCGAGACATCCAGCGCCGAGGTCGGCTCGTCGCAGATCAGGAACTCGGGCTGGGTCGCCAGGGCGCGGGCGATGGAAATGCGCTGGCGCTGGCCTCCGGAGAACTGGTGCGGGAACTTCAGCTGGTCGGCCGGCGCCAGGCCCACCTGGGCCAGCAGCTCGCCGACGCGGGCTTCCAGCTGCGCGGCATCGCTGACCAGGCCATGCTCGTGCAGCGGCTCGGCGACGATCTCGCGCACCTTCCAGCGCGGGTTCAGGCTGGCATAGGGATCCTGGAAGATCATCTGCATGCGCCGGCGCAGCGCCAGCGCCGGGGCCTGGCCCGAGGCCAGCACCGCGGCCGTGTCCTGGCCGTCGAAGCGCACGCCGCCGCGGCTGGGCGGGTACAGGCCAACCAGCAGCCGCGCCACCGTGCTCTTGCCGCAGCCTGACTCGCCGACCAGGGCCAGGGTCTGGCCGCGCTGGATGCTGAAGCTGACGCCGTCGACCGCATGCACATGCTGGCGCGGCTTGCGCTCCAGCACGCGGTTCAGCCAGGGCGCCGAGACATCGAAGATCTTGGCCAGGCCGTCGACCTGCACCAGCGCCGGGGTGGCCGCGCTCATGCCGTCACCTCGGCGCCCACGCCGGCCTGCAGCCAGCAGGCGGCGCGTGTGGCGCCGGCGTCCATCAGCTCGGGCCGCTGGCTGCGGCAGCGCTCGCTGGCACTGGGGCAGCGTGGATTGAAGGCGCAGCCCGGCGGGATCGCATTCAGCCGCGGCATCGCGCCGTCGATCTGCTCCAGGCGCTCGCGCTCGCCGGTCATCGACGGGATCGAGCCCATCAGGCCGCGGGTGTAAGGATGGGCCGGGCTGTGGATGACCTCGGCCACCGGGCCGATCTCGGCCACGCGGCCGGCATACATCACGGCCACGCGGTCGCAGGCCTCGGCGATCACGCCCATGTCGTGGGTCACCAGCATCACGGCCGCGCCATGCTCCTTGGTCAGTTTCTTCAGCAGCGCGATGATCTGCGCCTGGATGGACACGTCCAGCGCCGTGGTCGGCTCGTCGGCGACGATCAGCCTGGGCTCGGCCGCCAGGGCCAGCGCGATCACCACACGCTGGCGCATGCCGCCCGAGAACTGGTGCGGATAGTGGTCCACGCGCTGCTCGGCGGCCGGGATGCCGGTGTCCTGCAGCAGGCGGATGGCGCGCTGGCGCGCCGCCGCGGCGTCCAGGCCCAGGTGCACCTGCACCGTCTCGATGATCTGCTGGCCGACGGTGAACAGCGGGTTCAGCGAGGTCAGCGGATCCTGGAAGATGGCGCCGATGCGGCGGCCGCGCAGGCGCCGCATCTGCTCGGCCGGCAGGTTGTCGATGCGCTGGCCTTCGAGCCGGATCTCGCCGCCGGCAATGCGCCCGGGCGGCTCCAGCAGGCCGATGATGGCCGCACCGGTGAGCGACTTGCCGGCACCGGACTCGCCGACCACGCCGAGGATCTCGCCGGGGGCGATGTCGAAGGAGATGTCGTCCAGCGCCAGCAGATTGCCGCGGCGGGACGGGAATTCCACGCGCAGCTGGCGGACTTCGAGCAGGGCAGAGGTCATGGTCGTGCCCTTCAGCGCAGCCGCGGGTTCAGCGCATCGCGCAGCCAGTCGCCCAGCAGGTTGACGCTGAGCGCGATCATCACCAGCACCACGCCCGGAAAGATGGTGATCCACCATTCGCCGGAGAACAGGAAGTCCTGGCCGACGCGGATCAGCGTGCCCAGCGACGGCGAGGTGGGCGGCACGCCCACGCCCAGAAAGGACAGCGTGGCCTCGGTGATGATGGCCGAGGCGATCTGGATGGTGGCCAGCACCAGCACCGGCCCCAGCACATTGGGCAGCACATGGCGGCGCATGATGCGCAGCGGCGACACGCCGATCACGCGCGCGGCCTGCACGTATTCCTTCTGCCGCTCGACCAGGGTGCTGCCGCGCACGGTGCGCGCGTACTGCACCCAGCCGGTCAGCGCGATGGCCAGGATCAGCACCGAGAAGGCCAGCGTCTCATGGGCATTGGGAAAGATCGCGCGGCCCACGCCGTCGATCAGCAGCGCGATCAGGATCGCCGGAAACGACAGCATCACGTCGCAGACGCGCATGATGAAGGCGTCGGTGCGGCCACCGACAAAACCGGCCAGCAGGCCCAGACCCACGCCCAAGATCACGCTCAGCAGCACCGAGGCCAGGCCCACCAGCAGCGAGATGCGCGAGCCGTACATCAGCGACGACAGGATGTCGCGGCCCTGGTCGTCGGTGCCCAGCAGGTACTTGGCCTTGCCCTCGTCGGCCCAGGCCGGTGGCAGGCGCGCATCCATCAGGTCCAGCGAGGCCAGGTCCATCGGGTTGTGCGGCGCCAGCCAGGGCGCGAAGGCCGCGGCGATGACGCAGACCGCGGCGATGAGCGCGGCCACGATGGCCACCGGCGAGCTGCGGAAGCTGTGCCAGACATCGCCATCGAAGAAGCGCGCCCAGGCGCCGGGCACCGCCGGCGCAGTGGTGGTGGTTTGACTCAAGAAGCTACCCAACTGGTTTGTTCTGGGAGGTCGTCGGCTCAGTGCCCGCCGGCGCTGCGCTCGATGCGCAGACGGGGGTCGACGGCGAAGTACAGCAGGTCCACCACCAGGTTGATGCTGACGAAGACCAGCGCGATCAGGCACAGGTAGGCGGCCATCACCGGCACGTCGGCGAACTGCACCGCCGAGATGAACAGCAGGCCCATGCCCGGCCACTGGAACACGGTCTCGGTGACGATGGCAAAGGCGATGATGTTGCCCAGCTGCAGGCCGGCGATGGTGATCACCGGCACCAGGGTGTTCTTCAGCGCATGGCGGAAGTACACCAGCCGGTCGGGCAGGCCACGTGCGCGTGCGAACTTGATGTAGTCGGTGCGCAGCACCTCCAGCATCTCGGAGCGCACCAGGCGCAGCACCAGGGCCATCGGAAACAGGCTCAGCGTCAGCGCCGGCAGCAGCAGGTGCTTGATGCCGTCGGCGCTGAGCAGGCCGGTGGTGATGGGCCCCAGCGCCACCACCTCGCCACGGCCAAAGCTGGGCAGCCACTTCAGCAGCACCGCGAAGATCAGGATCAGCAGGATGCCGATCAGGAAGTTGGGCAGCGACACGCCCAGCAGCGAGCCGGTCATCACCGTCTGCGACAGAAAGCTGCCACGCTTGAGCGCCGCGTACACGCCCAGCGGAATGCCCAGCAGCAGGCCGATCACGGCGGCCAGCAGGGCCAGTTCCAGCGTCGCCGGAAAGCGCTCGGCGATCAGCGTCGACACCTTGCGCCCCTGGCGCAGGCTGATGCCGAACTCGCCCTGGGCGGCATTGCCGACGAAGGTGGCGAACTGCACCACGAAGGGCTGGTCCAGGCCCAGGTCATGGCGCAGCTGCTGACGCTGCTCGGCCGTCGCATCCTGTCCCAGCAGGTTGGTGACCGGATCGCCCACGTACTGGAACAGCATGAAGGCGATGAAGGCGACCGTGAACATCACGATCAGGGCCTGGAACAACCGGCGGAGGATGAAGGCGAGCATGAAATCCTGGAGCGGCCCTCAGGCCGTGGGCGCGGCCCGGCTCGTGGCCGGATGCGCGAAAGACAGGGAGCGCATCATGCGCAATTCCCATGCCCGGTGCCTAGCGGGGAAGCCCGGGGCCGGCCGCCGATGGCCTGGCTGGCGGGACGAAAAAAAGCCGCCCGAAGGCGGCTTGCGCTACAGCAACCCGGCCAGTGGCCGGGCTGCTTGCGGACATCAGAAGTTGTGCTTGATGCCGAAGTCGTAGCCGGTCTTCTCGGTCGTCACGGCGGTGTTGCGCGCGTAGTCGACATAGACCGTGGTGCGCTTGCTCAGCGCGTAGTGGTAGCCCAGCGCGAAGCCCTTGGCCAGCGACACTTCCGGCAGCGCACCAGCGCCGTCCGAGGTGGTCTTGCCATAGCTGGCGCGCACTTCACCCTGGCCCATCGGCGCCACGGCGGTGATCAGCAGCGACTTGTTGTCGGCATTGGCGGCGGTGTTGCCGGTGCCGTACAGGCCACCCAGCTTGACCATGCCCAGGTCGAAGGCCGCATTGACCGTCAGCCACTTGGCCGAAGCAGCAGCCACTTGACCGGTCTTCTCATAGCCCAGGCCAACCGAGAACGGACCCGCCTTGTAGGTCGCGGCGAAGTTAAACGGCTTCTTCTGGAAACCGTTGATGGCGTCGGACGCCTCGGCAACCTGAGCGCCGAAGGCGAAGCCGCCAACCGACAGGTTGTAAGTCACTGCGCTGTCATTGCGCACGCGGGCGATGCCACCGCCGGTGATGACCTGGTTCAGGCCGGTGCCGGGGGTGCCGGACACCACGGTGTCCCAGCCCCAGGGGTCGGCCGCCAGCTGCGACATCAGGAACGCCGTCGTGTACTCGCGGCCCAGCAGAACCTGGCCGAAACCACCCTTCAGACCGACGATGGAGCGGGCGCCCCAGAAGCGGTTGGCGTTGGCGGTGGTGCTGCCAGCCGGGGTGATGTTGAAGTTCTGCGACGCGCCGGTGTCGGCATCGAAGCGGTGCTCGATCTGGAACAGGGCCTGCAGGCCACCACCCAGGTCTTCCACGCCACGCACGCCGAAGCGGCTACCGGAGCCGTTGCTGATGCCCTTGTTGGCCGTGCCAACGCCCTTGTTAACCGACAGGTCAACACGGCCGTACAGGGTGACGCTGGATTGGGCGGAGGCGGCACCGGCGAAAGCACCGAGGACGGCCAGGGCCAGCAGAGACTTTTTCATTGCGACTATCTCCTAGGTTGAACAAGAGGTCCCGATCCCGTAGAGAACCCTCTCACCGGGAACGGTGGGGGCCGGTCAGGCCAACCTCCTCATCGGAAGTTGCGGCTATTGCACCAGACCCCCGCAGGGCTTGCAAAGCTTTGCCGGCAAAAAGGCGGTGGGATGTTGTCTGCCAACAACGAGCCATCCCGGGCCTGACCACGGCCAGGCCGGCCATGGCGCTGCGCTATCCTCGTGCGCATGATCGCCACCGATGCCTTGATCGCCACCGCCGACCAGGCCCTGCGCACGCTGGGCGGCGGCCTGCGGGCAGTGCGCAGCATGCCGCGGCCCGCCGCGCCGGCCGGCGCCGAGCCCACGGTGCTGAATGCCGATGAGCGGCGACTGTCCGGCGCGCTGATGCGCGTCAACCATGTCGGCGAGGTCTGCGCCCAAGCCTTGTATGCGGCGCAGGCGCTGGCGGCGCGCGATCCGGCGCTGCGCGAGCAGATGCGCGCCGCAGGCCGCGACGAGACCGATCACCTGGCCTGGACCGAGCGCCGCCTGGCCGAACTGGGCGACCGGCCCAGCCTGCTGAATCCGCTCTGGTATGCCGGCGCCTTTGGCATCGGCCTGGCCGCCGGTGCGGCCGGCGACCGCATCAGCCTGGGTTTTCTCGTCGAGACCGAGCGCCAGGTCGAGGCCCATCTGGCCGGCCACCTGGACCGGCTGCCGGCGGCCGATGCCGCCTCACGCGCGGTGGTGGCGCAGATGCAGGCCGACGAGGCCCGCCATGCCGACGAGGCGCAGCAGGCCGGCGCCGCGCCGATGCCGGCGCCGGTGCGCTGGCTGATGCGCGCGGCGGCGCGGGTGATGACCCGCACCGCACATCACATCTGAATCGACGCCTAGGAGGCGCCCGGCGCGTCAGGCGGCCACGATCTCGTGGCTGGTGCTGATCTCGGCGGTCTTGCCCAGCATGATGGTCGCCGAGCAGTATTTTTCGTGCGACAGCGCGATGGCCCGCGCCACCGCGGCCTCGGGCAGGTTCTTGCCGCTGACGGTGAAGTGCAGGTGGATCTTGGTGAACACCTTGGGATCGGCCGGCGCACGCTCGGCACTCATCTTCACCTGGCAGCCGCTGACCTCGTGGCGGCCACGCTTGAGGATCAGCACCACGTCATAGGCGGTGCAACCGCCGGCGCCGGCGAGCAGGGTTTCCATCGGCCGCGGCGCCAGGTTGCGGCCGCCGCCGTCGGGCGCGCCGTCCATCGCCAGCACATGGCCGCTGCCGGTCTCGGCCATGAAGCCCATGCCGCTGCCGGGCACCCAGTGAATCGTGCATTCCATGTTCTTCTCCGATGCCAGGCGGCATGTCGATCAGGCTGATGAGGGGCCGCAGTGTGCCTCGCCCGGCCGCGGACCGCATACGCACCATGGTTGTGCGGCCATGCACCGCGCTCTGGAGGCATTGCCCTAGAGAAATCTGCAGGAATCCACATCGATGCGGCACCAACGATATTGCAGCGCAGCATTCGAGCGGCTAGACTGGCTTCCATCGAATCGTTGATGCGCTGATGACTCGGCGTGGTAACGATTCCACCGTTTGTCTCCTCCACCTCCTCAATGGTGGTTTCGGCTCAGGGCCTCGCGGCCCTGGGCCGTTTTTCTTGGCGGCTATCATGCGGCGCTGCAGCAAACTGGAGTCCGCATGCCCCGCGCGAAGTCCGGCGCCCCGCGCCCGGCCACGTCCCCCGCCCAGGTCGCCACCGAGTACCTGAAGAAGATCCTCACCGCGCGGGTCTATGACGTGGCCATTGAGTCGCCGCTGGACCCGGCCAAGACGCTGTCGCGCCGCCTGGGCAACCAGGTGCTGTTGAAGCGCGAGGACCAGCAGCCGGTGTTCAGCTTCAAGCTGCGCGGCGCCTACAACAAGATGGCCAATCTGTCGGCCGAGCAGCTGCAGCGCGGCGTGATCTGCGCCTCGGCCGGCAACCATGCCCAGGGCGTGGCGCTGTCGGCCAAGCGCATGGGCTGCCGGGCGGTGATCGTGATGCCGGTGACCACGCCGCGGCTGAAGATCGACGCCGTGGCTGCCCTCGGCGGCGAGGTGGTGCTGCATGGCGACAGCTACAGCGACGCCTACGGCCATGCGCTGACGCTGCAGCAGGACCAGGGCCTGACCTTCGTCCACCCCTTCGACGATCCGGACGTGATCGCCGGCCAGGGCACGATCGCCATGGAGATCCTGCGCCAGCACCAGGCGCGGCACGGCGCCGGGCCCATCGATGCGGTGTTCGTGGCCATCGGCGGCGGCGGCCTGATCTCGGGCGTGGCCAGCTACATCAAGGCGGTGCGGCCGGAGATCAAGGTCATCGGCGTGCAGACCAAGGACTCGGACGCCATGTACCGCTCGGTGCAGGCCGGCAAGCGCGTGACCCTGGCCGACGTGGGCCTGTTCTCCGACGGCACGGCGGTCAAGCTGGTCGGCGAGGAGACCTTCCGCGTCGCCCGCGCCCTGGTCGACGACTATGTGCTGGTGGACACCGACGAGGTCTGCGCGGCGATGAAGGACGTGTTCCAGGACACGCGCAGCATCCTGGAACCCGCCGGCGCCCTGGGCGTGGCCGCCATCAAGCAGTACGTGGCCACGCACAAGCCCAAGGGCCAGACCTTCGTGGCCATCACCTGCGGCGCCAACATGAACTTCGACCGCCTGCGCTTCGTCGCCGAGCGGGCCGAGTTCGGCGAGCAGCGCGAGGCGCTGTTCGCGGTGACCATCCCCGAGGAGCGCGGCTCGTTCAAGCGCTTCTGCGAGCTGGTCGGCCCGCGCGCGGTGACCGAGTTCAACTACCGCATCTCGCACGAGAACGTGGCCCATGTCTTCGTCGGCCTGGCCATCAGCAAGCGCGACGAGGCCGACAAGATCGCGCGCAGCTTCCGCCGCCAGGGCTTTGCCACGGTCGACCTGACCGACGACGAGCTGGCCAAGGAGCATGTGCGCCACATGGTCGGCGGACGCACGCCGCTGGCCGCCAGCGAGCGGCTGTTCCGCTTCATCTTCCCCGAGCGGCCCGGCGCGCTGATGAAGTTCCTGTCCAGCATGGCGCCGGACTGGAACATCAGCCTGTTCCACTACCGCAACCAGGGCGCCGACTACGGCCGCATCCTGGTCGGCCTGCAGGTGCCCGACACCGCCGCCGACCGCCGCGCCTTCAAGGCCTTCCTGGCCCAGCTGGCCTACCCCTGTGTGGAGGAAACTGGCAACCCGGTGTATCAACTGTTCCTGCGCTGACACCGGCCTGCCTACACTGGCCCGCATGTCGCTGATCGCCGCCACCGCCCATCCGCTGCTCGAGCGCGCCCTGCTCGACAAGCTGGAGCGGCGCAACGAAAGCCCGGGCCACCCCGGCGGCCTGGGCGAGCTGGAACCGCTGGCCCTGCGCCTGGGCCTGCTGCAGCATTCGCTGAAACCCCGGCTGCGCGAGCCGCAGCTGCTGCTGTTCGCCGCCGACCATGGCCTGGCCGTCGACGGCCTGCACCCGGCCAGCGGCCGCCAGACCGACGAGGTGGTGCTGCAGGTGCTGGGCGGTCAGCAGCCGCTGTCGGCCTTTGCCCGGCGCCTGGGCCTGGCGCTGACGGTGGTCGACTGCGGCCTGGCCAGCCAGGTGCCGGCGCACGAGCACCTGCTGCAGCGAAAGATCGCCCATGGCACGCGCAATGTGCGCCTGGGCGCGGCCATGAACCTGGAGCAGGCCCATGCCGCCATCCGCGCCGGCATGGAGATCGGCGATACGCTGCGTGGCAACCTGGTGGTCTGCGCCGGCCTGGGCGTGGGCTCGCACGAAAGCGCGGCCCTGGTGCTGTCGCGGCTGTCCGAGGTGCCGGTGCGCGAGCTGGTCCATGCCGGTCCGACGATGTCGGCCGAGACGCTGGCGCATCTGATGATCATCGTGCAGGCCGCCCAGGGCCGGCACCGCGACGTGGCCGACGCGGTCGAGGTGCTGGCCGCACTCGGTGGCTACGAGACCGCGGTGATGGTCGGCGTGATGCTGGTGGCCGCCAGCAAGCGCCATCTGATCGTCGTCGACGGCCTGGCCGCCTGCGCGGCCCTGCTGGTGGCCTCGCGCATCGCCGCGTCGGTGGTCGACTACTGCGTGTTCGCGCGCAGCCGCCGCCACCAGGGGCTGGACCGTGCGCTGGGCCTGTTCCATGCCCGGCCGCTGCTGGACCTCGGCCTGGAAGCGCTGGACGGCACCGGTGCCTGCCTGGCCTGGCCGCTGCTGCAAAGCGCCGCCGCCCTGCTCAGCGAGGTGGCCGACGACGACGAGCTGTCGCAGCCGGCCGGCATCGACGCGCCGGCGGTGCGCAGCCTCTACGATCCGCACGCGCCGGCAATCCCCGGCCTGGCCCGGGGCTGAGCCCGGGCCGCGCTCAGCGGCCGGGCGCCACCGGCTGCGGCCGCTGCTCGGCGCCGTCGTGGCCGTCGACCTGCTGGCCAGCGTCGGCCGCGGCCGGCGCGGCCACCGGCGGCAGCAGCGACGGCGCGGTCTGCACCGGCGGCTGCGGCCGCGCCCCCGGGGGCACACCCATGGGCACACCCACCGGCAGACCGGCGGGTGGCAGGGCCGGCCCGGCGCCCGGTGGCAGGCCGCGTGCGGCCTCGGCCAGCGGCGCCAGCGCCAGGCGCACGCTGACCGTCTGGCCCTGGCCCAGGCCGACCTCGCGGTGCTGCACGCTCAGCACCCGCAGCCCGCCGGGCTCGACCTCGCGGCCCAGCGCCACCGCGCGCGGCGGCTTGCCGTCCACCGCCAGCAGGGCCACGCCGCCACGCTGGCCGGCGCGCGGCGCGACCACGCCGATCAGGCGATAGCGCGCATCCGCGGCCACCGGCTCGGGCGCGGCCTCCGGCAGCACCGGAGCACGGCCCAGCAGGCGCGACCAGTCGCCAGCGGCCGCCGGCGCCGGCTGGGCCAGCTGGGCGCCGGCGGGCACCGGCATGCCGCGCGAGCTCAGCGCCAGGCCCCAGCCCACCGCCGTGGCCGCGACCGCACACCAGACCGCGCCTGTCAACAAACGAGCAACCATGCGCCGATTATGATCGCCGGCCCGTTGCGCCAACATGTCGCGCCAGCGGCCCAACCCCTTCCGTGATGCACCCGATGCCCGCCGCCGCCCCCACCCTCCGCCGCCCCCTGCCGTCGCGCCGCGGCTTCACGCTGATCGAGCTGCTGGTGGTGCTGGTCATCATCGGCGTGCTGGCGGCGCTGATCGTGCCCAATGTGCTGGACCGCACCGACGATGCCCGCGCCACCGCGGCACGCACCGACGTCAACAACCTGATGCAGGCGCTGAAGCTGTACAAGCTGGACAACCAGCGCTTTCCCAGCGCCGAGCAGGGCCTGGAAGCCCTGGTCAAGAAGCCCAGCACCGGCGCCCTGCCGCCGGCCTGGCGGCCTTATCTGGACAAGCTGCCGGCCGACCCCTGGGGCCGGCCGTACCAGTATGTGTTTCCTGGCGTGAAGGGCGAGGTCGATGTGTTCAGCTTCGGCGCCGACGGCCAGGCCGGCGGCGATGGCAAGAACGCCGACATCGGCTCCTGGCAGTGAGCTCGGACCCGCCCGCCGCGGCTTCACCCTGGTGGAGCTGCTGGTGGTGCTGGTGCTGATCGCCATCGCCGCCGCGGCGGCCACGCTGTCGCTGCGCGACGGCGACGAGGTGCGCCTGGAGCGCGAGGCCGCGCGCCTGGCGGCGCTGCTGGAGGCCGGCCGCGCCGAGGCCCGCGCCAGCGGCATGGTGGTGCGGTTCCGGCTCGATGCCACGGTGAACCCGGGCGAGCCGGGCTTTCGCTTCGCCGGCCTGCCGCCCGAGGTGCTGCCGCAGACACGCTGGCTCAACGACGGCCTGCAGGCCCAGTTGCTGACCGGGACCGACGAGGGCCTGCGCAGCGGCGCCGCGGCCCTGACCCTGGGCCCCGAACCGCTGATCGGTGCCCAGCGCGTGCGCCTGCGCCTGGGCGATCGCCAGCTCGACGTGGCCAGCGACGGGCTGGCGCCGTTTGCGGTGCGCAGCGCGCAGGTCCAGCCATGAAGGCCGGCCGGCGTCGCGGCTTCACGCTGGTGGAGGTGCTGGTGGCGCTGGCCATCATGGCCATCACATTGGGCGCCGGCCTGCGCGCCTCGGGGGCGCTGACCGACAACGCCCAGCGCCTGGCCGATGTCACGGCGGCGCACTGGTGCGCCGACAACGCGCTGGCCGCGCTGCGCCTGGCGCGCCAGTTCCCCGGCATCGGCGACAGCGACTTCGCCTGCCAGCAGCTGGGCCGCGACTACCGCGGCACGCTGCGCAGCCAGGGCACGCCCAACCCCAACTTCCGCCGCATCGACGCCGTGGTGCGCGACGAGCAAGGCCATGTGCTGGCCAGCCTGTCCACCGTGCTCGGCCGCTACTGAGGAGAAGGGCAGCGCATGCGCCGCGGCTTCACGCTGATCGAGGTCATGGTGGCCCTGCTGATCATGGCGGTGATCGCCGTGATGGGCTGGCAGGGCGTGTCGGCGATGGCGCGGGCGCGCGAGATCAGCGCCGAGGCCAGCGAGCGCACGCTGCGCCTGGCGGCCGTGGTCTCGCAATGGGAGCAGGACCTGCAGGCGGTGGTCGACGATGCCCAGCTGCCGGGCATCGCCTTCGACGGCGCCTCGCTGCGCCTGCTGCGCCGCGCCGCCACCGGCGGCGACGACAGCGGCAGCGGCGTGCAGGTGGTGGCCTGGCGGGTGCACGAGGGCCGCTGGCTGCGCTGGGCCTCGCCGCCGCTGCAGCGCCGCGCCGCACTCAACCAGGCCTGGGCCGCGGCCGGCCTGCTGCAGGGCAGCGGCAGCGGCCAGCTGGTGCTGGCCGAGGGCGTGGCCGAATGGCAGGTCTATTTCTGGCGCGGCCAGGGCTGGAGCAATGCCCAGTCCAGCGGTGACCTGGTGGCCGCCGCGCCGCCGCCGCCGCCGGCCTCGGGCGCCAGTGCACCGCAATCGGCCCCGGCCGCGGCGACGCGGGTGCAGCTGCCCGCCGCCGTGCGCCTGCAGATCGCCCTGCCCGCCGGCCGCCTGACGCGCGACGTGATGCTCGCGCCCTCGGCCTCATGAGGCGCCGGCCCACCCCGGCGCCACAGCGTGGCGCGGCCCTGCTGGTGGCCATGGTGCTGGTCAGCGTGGTCGCCACTCTGGCCGCCGGCATGGTCTGGCAGCAGTGGAAGGCGGTGCAGATCGAGGCCGCCGAGCGCAGCCGCGTGCAAAGCGCCTGGATCCTGCATGGCGCGCTCGACTGGGCGCGGCTGATCCTGCGCGAGGACGCGCGCTCGGGCAAGCCCACCAGCCTGCTCGAACCCTGGGCCACGCCGCTGGCCGAGGCCCGGCTGTCGACCTTTCTGGCCGCCGACAAGGACCACAACAGCGACATCGACCTCGATGCCTTCCTGTCGGGCAGCATCGTCGATGCCCAGTCGCGCTACAACCTGCGCAACCTGTTCCCCGAAGGCAAGAAGGACCCGGCCCAGCTGGCCATGCTGCAGCGGCTGTGCAGCGCCGCCGGCCTGTCGCCGGCCGTGGCCACGCAGATCGCCGACGGCCTGGCCGCCGCCTGGGGCGTGGACGGCAAGAGCGATGCCGCGGCCGAGGACGCCCCGCTGGCGCCGCGCCGCTGGGACGACCTGGCCTGGCTGGGCCTGGACGCCGTCAGCCGCGAGCGCCTGGCGCCGCTGGTGGTGCTGCTGCCCGAGCCCACGCCGCTGAACCTCAACACCGCCTCGCGCGAGGTGCTGGCGGCGGTGATCCCGGGCCTGGACCTGGGCGCCGCCGACCGCCTGGTGCAGGCGCGCCAGCGCGCGGCCTTCAACGATCCGGCCGCCGCCGCGGCCCTGCTGGGCAGCAGCGTGACGCTGCAGCAGCCACTGGCCGACGTCAAGTCCAGCTGGTTCGAGGTCACCGGCCGCATGCGCCTGGGCGAGCGCGTGCTGCAGGAGCGCTCGCTGCTGCAGCGCCGCGGCCTGGAGGTGCGGGTGGTGCAGCGCGAGCGCCAGGTGGCCCAGGTCGCGACGGCCGCCGCCGCGCTGCCGTCGCGCTGAAGGCCGTCCGCGTGCACCACCCCGGCAGGCCTTGACGGCTGCGACACAATGCCCCGCTAACCTGCGCGGCCTGCGCCTCATCCGCATTCCTGACCATGTCGTTGCTGCTGATCCTGCTGCCCCAGCGCCCGCCGCCACCCGGCGAGCCCGTGCCCGCGCTGGCCTGGGCCCTGAGCACCGACGACGGCCTGACGCTGTCCAGCCACGGCCAGGGCCAGCCCGCGCAATGGCCGGCCGCCGACCAGCGCGTGGCCGTGCTGCCGCCCCAGGCCCTGGCCTGGCACCGCATCAGCCCGCCCAAGGCCCCGGCCGCCCGGCTGCGCGCCGCGCTTGGCGGCCTGCTCGAAGACCAGCTGCTGGCCGACGACGAGGCCGTGCACCTGGCGCTGTCGCCCGACGCACGCGCCGGCCAGCCGGCCTGGGTGGCCGCCACCGACCGCGCCACGCTGGCCGCCTGGCTGGCCGCGCTGCAGGCCGCCGGCGCCGGCGTGGACCGCGTGCTGCCGCTGCTGGCGCCGATGCTGGCCGGTGCCGACAAAAACCGCGACCCGGACAGCCCGGCCCAGACCGGCCTGGTCACGCTGGACGAAGCCGGCGACGCCTGGCTGTCGCTGGCCGATGCCGACCAGGCCCTGAGCCTGCCGCTGGACGGCTCGCTGGCGCCGCAGCTGCTGGCGCGTGGGCGTGGCCAAGGCCTGGTGCTGGCGGCCACGCCGGCGGCCATGGCCGCGGCCGAGCGGGCCTGGGCCAGCGTCGCCGGCAGCGATGGCGGCCCGGCCGTGGCCGTGCGCAGCGAGGCCGAGCAGGCCCTGGCCATGCTGCGTGCCGGCTGGCAGCTGCGCCAGTTCGGGCTGGCGCCGCAGCACCGTGGCCTGCAGGCCCTGGGCGCCCTGCTCGGCCAGTGGCGGGCGCCGGCGCTGCGGCCGCTGCGCTGGGGCCTGGTGGCCCTGGTGCTGGTGCAGCTGGCCGGCCTCAACCTGCTGGCCTGGCGCCAGCGCCAGGCCCTGGACCAGGGCCGCAGCCAGGCCGAGGCCCTGCTGCGCCAGGCCCATCCGCAGGTGCGTGCCATCCTCGACGCGCCGCTGCAGATGCGCCGCGAGACGGCGCTGCTGCGCGAGGCCGCCGGCGTGCCCGGCGACGGCGATTTCGAGCCGCTGCTGGCGGCGCTGTCGGCGGCCTGGCCCGAGGGCCTGCCGCCGCTGGCCCAGCTGCAGTTCGAGCCCGGCCGGCTGTCGCTGCCGGCCGGCGCCCTGCCGCCGCCGCTGGTCGAGCAGCTGCGCAGCCGCCTGCAGGCCGGCGGCTGGGCGCTGGAGCTCAGCCAGGGCCGGCTGACGGTGCAGCGCGCCGACGGGGGACGGGGATGAACACGCCCACCAGACCGACACTGAAGCAGCGGCTGGCACCGCAGCTGGCGCCGCTGCAGGCGCGCTGGGACCGGCTGGCGCCACGCGAGCGCCGCAGCCTGGGCCTGGCCGCGGCCGTGCTGGGCCTGTACCTGCTGTGGGCGCTGGGCGTGGCGCCGGCCTGGCGCACGCTGCGCGAGGCCCCGGCCCAGCGCGCCGCGCTGGAGCTGCAGCTGCAGCAGATGCGCGCCCTGGCCGGCGAGGCCCAGGCCCTGCGCGCCGCGCCGGCCATCGCGCCCGAGCAGGCCCAGGCGGCGCTGCAGGCCGCGGCCCAGCGCCTGGGCCCGGCCGGCCAGCTGACGCCGCAGGGCCCGCAGCGCGCGGTGCTGGCGCTGCGCGGCGCCAATGCCGAGCAGCTGCTGGCCTTTGTCGGCGAGGCCCGTGCCGGTGCCCGGGCGCGCGTGGTCGAGGCCCAGCTGCTGCCGGCCGCGCCCGGCACCTGGAACGGCAGCCTGGTGCTGGGCCTGGGCGCAGGAGCTGGCCGGTGAGCCTGGCCGACCGCGCCGCGCCCGCACGCCGCTGGCAGCGCCAGCAGCGCGCCGGGCGGCGCTGGGCGCTGTGGGGCGCCCTGCTGGGCGCGCTGCTGGGCCTGCTGAGCCAGGCCCCGGCCAGCTGGCTGGCCAGCGCCGTGCTGCAGGCCAGCGGCGGCCATCTGCTGCTGGCCGAGGCACGGGGCACGCTGTGGACCGGCAGCGCCGTGGCCGTGCTCAGTGGCGGCAGCGGCAGCCGCGATGCCGCGGCCCTGCCCGGCCGGCTGCAATGGCGGCTGCGCCCGGCCTGGCGCGGCCTGGCCCCGGCGCTGGACCTGGCGCTGGAACACCCCGGCCACAGCCGCGGCCCGCTGCAGCTGGCGCTGTCACCCCGCTGGCGCGGCTTCGAGCTGGTGCTGCAGGCCACGCCGCAGGCACCGCTGCAATGGCAGTGGCCGGCGTCCTGGCTGGCCGGCCTGGGCACGCCCTGGAACACGCTGCAGCTGGGCGGCCAGCTGCTGCTGCATTCGCCCGGGCTGCGCCTGCAGTCGCAGCAGGGCCGGCTGCAGCTGGACGGCGCCCTGGTGCTGGAGCTGCACCGGGCCTCGTCGCGGCTGTCGCCGCTGCCGGCGCTGGGCAGCTACCGGCTGGCGCTGGAAGGCAGCGGCGGCGCAACGCGGCTGCACCTGGCCACGCTGGGCGGCGCGCTGCGCCTGAGCGGCGAAGGCCAGCCCGCCGGCGCCGGCTGGCGTTTCCGCGGCCTGGCCGAGGCCGCGCCCGGCCACGAGGCCGCGCTGGCCAACCTGCTCAACATCATCGGACGGCGCCAGGGCGCGCAGTCCGTCATTTCGATCGGATGACCATGACGACCCCGCCAGCCCTCCCGCGCCTGGGCCTGTGCTGCCTGGCCCTGACCGCCGGCCTGAGCCTGCCCGCCGCCGCGCAGACGCCGCCGCCGCCTGGCAGCGAGGCGACGACCACGCCCGCGCCGGGCCGCCGTGCCGCCGGCCGCCAGGCGCCGGTGACGCTGAACTTCGTCAATGCCGACATCGAGGCGGTGAGCCGGGCGATGGCGGTGATGATGGACCGCCAGATCCTGGTCGATGCGCGGGTCAAGGGCGTGATCACGCTCTACAGCGAGCAGCCGCTGCCGGTGGCCGAGGCCTGGCGCCAGTACCTGGCCGGGCTGCGCGGCCTGGGCTTTGCGGTGGTCGATGCCTCGGGCCTGCTGAAGGTGGTGCCCGAGGCCGAGGCCAAGCTTCAGACCGGCACCGTCAGCGTCGGGCCGGCCGGCGCGCCGGGTGCGGCGGCCACGCGCGGCGACCAGATCATCACCCAGGTGTTCCGCCTCAACCACGAGAACCCGAACAACCTGGTGGCGGTGCTGCGTCCGCTGATCAGCCCCAACAACACCATCAATGCCAACCCGGGCAACAGCTCGCTGGTGATCACTGACTATGCCGACAACCTGGCACGGCTGGGCAAGATCATCGCCGCGCTGGACCAGCCTTCGGCCAGCGACATCGACATCGTGCCGCTGAAGCATGGCATCGCCTCGGACATGGCGACGCTGGTGCAGAAGCTGGCCGACAGCAGCGGCGCGGTGGCCGTGCCCGGTGCGGTGGCCGCGGGCGGCGGCCTGACCATCACCGCCGATGCACGCAGCAATGCGCTGATCGTGCGCGCCGCCAATCCGGCGCGGCTGGCGGCCACGCGCGCGCTGATCGAGCGCCTGGACATGCCCGGCGTCGGCGGCCCGGTGGGCCAGATCCATGTGGTCTACCTGAAAAACGCCGAGGCCAGCAAGCTGGCCGCGGTGCTGCGCGCGGCCTTCGGCGGCGGCAGCGGCGGTGGCAGCTCGGGCGGCAGCAGCGGCGGCTTCGGCAGCAGCCTGGGCGGCAGTGCGCTGGCCAGCGCCACGCCGGCGGCCACCACCGCCGGCAATGCCGCGGGCAGCAGCTCGGCCGCGGCCACGGCGCCGCTGTCGGCCTCGGCCCAGCCGTCCACCGGCGGCTTCATCCAGGCCGACCCAGCCACCAACTCGCTGATCATCACCGCCGCCGAGCCGCTGTACCGCCAGATGCGCTCGGTGATCGACCAGCTCGACGGCCGCCGCGCCCAGGTCTACATCGAGAGCATGGTGGTCGAGGTCTCGGGCGACAACGCCGCCGACTTCGGCTTCCAGTGGCAGGGCCTGCTGGGCCAGAGCGGCGACAAGTGGGGCCTGATCGCCGGCACCAACTCGTCGATCGGCGGCTCCAACATCATCAACCTCAGCACCACGCTGGCCGGCACCTCCAGCAGCACCAGCACCTCGCTCAGCGAGGGCCTGAACATCGGCCTGCTGCGCAACTACGGCGGCACCTATGCGCTGGGCGCGCTGGCGCGGCTGCTGCAGAGCAACAGCAACATCAACATCGTCTCCACGCCCAACCTGATCACGCTGGACAACGAAGAGGCCAAGATCATCGTCGGCAGCAACGTGCCCTTCATCACCGGCCAGTACACCAGCACCGGCAGCGGCACGACCAGCCCGTTCCAGACCATCGAGCGCAAGGACGTGGGCCTGACGCTGCGCATCCGCCCGCAGGTGGGCGAAAGCGGCACCGTGCGCATGCAGATCTTCCAGGAGTCGTCGTCGGTCAGCGAGACGGTGGCGCCGGGCACCTCGAATGCCGGCCCGTCCACCGACAAGCGCTCGATCGAATCCACCGTGGTCGTCGACGACGGCGGCACCCTGGTGCTGGGCGGCCTGATCGAGGACCGCTACACCGACAAGAAGAGCAAGGTGCCGGTGCTGGGCGACCTGCCCTGGGTGGGCCCGCTGTTCCGCAGCGAAAGCCGCAGCCGCAAGCGCACCAACCTGATGGTGTTCCTGCGCCCGGTGGTGCTGCGCGATGCCGGCAGCGCCAATGCGCTGAGCCTGGACCGCTACGAGCAGATCCGCGCCCGCCAGCAGGGCGGCCAGCCGGCGCCCAGCTCGGTGCTGGACGTGGGCGGCGCGCCGCTGCTGCCCGAGCGTCCGGCCAGCGCCACCGGCACCCCCGCGGCGCCGGCCGCAGCCCCTGCCGCCAAGGCCCCCTGAGCGCCATGGCCAGCCGCCATCCCCTGCCCTACGCCTTTGCCAAGGCGCACAGCCTGCTGCTGGAAGACGACGGCCGCGAGCGCGTGCTGTGGGCCGCCGAGTCCAGCCCGGCCAGCGCCCTGGCCGAGGTGCTGCGCACCCAGCCGGGCGTGGCCCGGGTCGAGGCCGTCGAGGCGGCCCGCCTGGCCGAGCGCATTGCCGCGGCCTATGCCGGCGGCGAATCCAGCGCCGCGGCGGTGGTCGGCGAGGTGGAAAGCGCGGTCGACCTGGGCCGCTTGCTGCAGGACCTGCCGGCGGTGGAAGACCTGCTGGAGGCCGCCGACGACGCGCCCATCATCCGCATGCTCAATGCGCTGCTGACGCAGGCCGCGAAGGACGGCGCCAGCGACATCCACATCGAGGCCTACGAGCGCAGCTCCAGCGTGCGCTTTCGCGTCGACGGCACGCTGCGCGAGGTGGTGCAGCTCAACCGCGCCCTGCATGCGGCCCTGATCAGCCGGCTGAAGATCATGGCCGAGCTGGACATCGCCGAAAAGCGATTGCCGCAGGACGGCCGCATCAGCCTGCGCATCGGCGGCCGCGCCATCGACGTGCGCGTGTCCACCCTGCCCAGCGCCCATGGTGAGCGGGCGGTGCTGCGCCTGCTGGACAAGACCGAGAGCAAGTTCACGCTCGAAGCCCTGGGCATGAGCGGCGCGGTGCTGGGCGAGTTCGACCGCCTGGTGCACCAGCCGCATGGCATCGTGCTGGTGACCGGCCCCACCGGCTCGGGCAAGACCACCACGCTGTATGCGTCGCTGGGCCGCATCGACACCGGCAGCACCAATGTGCTGACGGTGGAAGACCCGGTGGAATACGAGCTGCCCGGCATCGGCCAGACCCAGGTCAATGCCAAGATCGACCTGACGTTTGCCAAGGCCCTGCGCGCCATCCTGCGCCAGGACCCGGACGTGATCATGATCGGCGAGATCCGCGACTTCGAGACCGCGCAGATCGCCATCCAGGCCAGCCTCACCGGCCACCTGGTGCTGGCCACGCTGCACACCAACGATGCGCCGAGCGCGGTGACGCGGCTGATCGACATGGGCGTCGAGCCTTATCTGCTGTCATCCAGCCTGCTCGGCGCCCAGGCCCAGCGCCTGGTGCGCAAGCTGTGTGCGTCCTGCAAGCGCCAGGACGGCGAGGGCCATTGGCATCCGGTGGGCTGCGAGGCCTGCGGCCACACCGGCTACAAGGGCCGCACCGGCGTCTACGAGCTGATGGTGGTGGACGATGCGCTGCGCACGCTGATCCACAACCAGGCGTCGGAAGCCGACATCGCCGCCGCCGCCCGCAACAGCGGTTATGTGACCATGCGCGAGGACGGCGAGCGCCTGGTGTCGCGCGGCGAGACCTCGCTGGAAGAAGTGCTGCGGGTCACCCGCGACTGAAGCCCCGATGCCGGCCTATACCTACGAAGCGCTGGACGCCGACGGCAAGGCCCGCAAGGGCGTGGTCGAGGCCGAGAACGCCAAGGCCGCGCGCAGCCAGCTGCGTGGCCAGGGCCTGGTGCCGCTGGGCGTGGCCGCGGTGGCCGCCGGCTCGACGGCCGGCGGCGACGGCAGCGCGCCGCGGCTGGCCCTGCGCGGCGTGTTCAGCCGCAGCCAGCGCACGGTGTGGACACGCCAGCTGGCCGGCCTGGTGGCCGCCGGCCTGCCGCTGGAGCGTGCACTCACCGCGCTGGCCGACGAGGCCGAGACCGAGCGCCAGCGCCAGCTGGTGGCGCATCTGCGCGCCGAGGTCAATGCCGGCAGCAGCTTTGCGCGCGCGCTGGGCAGCGCGCCGCGTGAATTCGACGAGGTGTTCCGCGCCGTGGTCGCCGCCGGCGAGCAGAGCGGCGCGCTGGGCGGGGTGCTGGACCGCCTGGCCGACGACCAGGAAGAGCAGCAGGCGCTACGCGCCAAGCTGCTTGGCGCGGCCCTGTACCCGGCCATCGTGTCCCTGGTGGCGCTCGGCATCGTCATCATCCTGGTCACCTATGTGGTGCCGCAGGTGGCCGGCGTGTTTGCCGGCACCAAGCAGTCGCTGCCGGCGCTGACCTCGGCCATGCTGGCCATCAGCGCCTTTGTGCGTGCCTGGGGCTGGCTGGTGGCCTTGGGCGCCGCCGGCGGTGGCCTGCTGCTGCACCTGGCGCTGCGCGGCGAGGCCTTCCGCCAGCGCTTCGATGCCGCCTGGCTGCGCCTGCCGCTGCTGGGCCGGCTGGCGCGCGGCTACAACGCCGCGCGCTTTGCCGGCACGCTGTCGCTGCTGGCGAATGCCGGCGTGCCCATCCTGCGCGCCTTGCAGGCCGCCGCCGAGACCCTGGGCAACCGCGCGCTGCGCGCCGATGCGCTGGATGCGCTGACCCAGGTGCGCGAGGGCGCGCCGCTGGCCTCGGCGCTGGCGGCGAAGAAGCGTTTTCCGGGCCTGCTGGCCATGTTCGCCCGCCTGGGCGAGCAGACCGGCCAGCTGCCGCAGATGCTGGACCGCGCGGCGCGCCAGCTGTCGGGCGAGGTCAGCCGCCGCGCCATGGCCCTGGCCACGGTGCTGGAGCCGCTGCTGATCGTGGCCATGGGCGCGATCGTGCTGCTGATCGTGCTGGCCGTGATGCTGCCCATCATCCAGCTCAACAGCTGGGTGAAGTAGGCGGGACGGCGGCGCAGGACTTGCTAATCTTGCGTCCAGGCAATTGCCGGGCGCGGGCCGGGCTGATCGCAGGATCGGGGGCGGCGGGCGTGCGGCAATGTGCAGGCATTGTTCGTGGAGGTGTGCATGTCTGGCATTTCAGCGTCGTCCCCGTCAACCGACCTGGTCACCGTTGCGCCGCAGCGTGGCATCCCGATCGCGCAGATGCGCCCGGTGTACCGCTGCGACGAGGTGGAAAAGCGCCTGGCCAAGCTGCCGGCCAAAGAGCATGAAAGCCTGCGCAGCACCTACGAGCGCATGCTGGAGAAGGGGCCCGAGCGCTTCCAGGTCAAGCCCGGCGGCCTGCCGGCGATGGACCACCTGTACGAGCAGCTGCCCAACTTCCACGAGGTGCTGGACGACATCCGCCGCCAGCTGGCGCTGTGCCACGACAGCCGCGACGCGCTGGAGATCACGCCCATGCTGCTGCTGGGCCCGCCCGGCGTGGGCAAGACCCACTTCGCGCGCGAGGTGGCCCAGCTGCTGGGCACCGGCATGGGCTTCGTCTCGATGAGCTCGCTGACCGCCGGCTGGGTGCTGTCGGGCGCCAGCAGCCAGTGGAAGGGCGCACGCGCCGGCAAGGTCTTCGAGACCCTGGTCGACGGCCAGTACGCCAACCCGGTGATGGTGGTCGACGAGATCGACAAGGCCCGCGGCGAGCATGCCTACGACCCGCTGGGTGCGCTGTACAGCCTGCTGGAGCACGACACGGCCGGCGCCTTCGTCGACGAGTTCGCCGAGGTGCCGGTGGATGCCAGCCAGGTGATCTGGGTGGCCACGGCCAACGACGAGCGGGCCATTCCCGAGCCGATCCTGAACCGCGTCAACGTCTACCACGTGGAGATGCCCGACCGCGATGCGGCGCGGCAGATCGCCGCGCGGCTGTACCGCGGCATCCGCGGCGAGCACGACTGGGGCCGGCGCTTCGAGCCCGAACCCGGCGCCGAGGTGCTGGAGCGCCTGGCCGAGCTGGCGCCGCGCGAGATGCGCCGCGCCTGGATGACGGCCTTCGGCAATGCCCGGCTGGCCGGCCGCGACGAGATCACCGTCGCCGATCTGCCCAATGGCAGCGGCAAGCGTGGCGCACTGGGCTTTCTGAACTAGGCCTCTAGGTGACCAGCCCCGGCGAGGCCGCACCGCGGCGCAGCTGGTGGCGGCCGGCCTGCTTGCCGGCATACATCGCCGCATCGGCGCGCTTGAGCAGGTCGTTGGCCTCCAGGCCGTCGTGCGGCGACAGCGCAAAGCCGATCGTCAGGCCGACCTTGCAGCGCTGGCCGGCCACCTCGAACGGCAGGTCGAAGGCATCGAGCAGCTTGCGGCCCAGGGCCATGGCCTCAGCCTCGCCGGCCAAGCCGCAGGCCATGACCACGAACTCGTCGCCGCCCAGGCGCGACACCAGGTCGCTGGCGCGCAGCGTGCGCTTCAGGCGCTGGGCCACGGCCTTCAGCAGCTCGTCGCCGACATCGTGGCCATGGCGGTCGTTGACCGGCTTGAAGCCGTCCAGGTCGAGCAGGAACACCGCCACCGCGCTGTCGCTGCGGCCCTGCGGCAGGGCCTGGGCCAGGGCCTGGTTCAGGCCGCGGCGGTTGGGCAGGCCGGTCAGCGCATCGGTGTGGGCCAGCGACATCAGCGCCGCCTTCTCCAGCGCGCTGCGCTGCGCCTCCAGGCGCACGCCCTCGATGCGCACGCCCAGCACGCGGGTCCACAGCACCATCTCCAGCGCCGACGAATACTGGAACAGGTGCTGGGTGAAGTCGCTCACCGGCAGCCAGCCGCGCAGCAGGCTGGCGGTGCACAGCGCACCCACGGTGTAGGCGCTCCAGCCCAGCAGCAGGTACAGCGCGACACGGTCGCCCTGCCAGGCCATGCGGCAGGCGGCCGGCAGCGTGACCAGCAGCGGCAGCGGCCCCAGCAGCGTGGCCACGGTCTGCGTGCCGCGGTAGTCCAGCAGGCCGGCCAGCGAGGCCAGCAGGCCCAGGCCGGACAGCGCGGCCAGCACGATCAGGGTGCGGTCCACGCCGGGCGAGCGGGCGACCGTGCCCAGCGACTCGCGCACGAACAGCGCCCCGCCGACCAGGGCCAGCAAGATGGCCTGCGGCGCGATCTTGTCCAGCGCCCCCGCTTGCGAGTTCCACAGGTGCTGCTGGCCGATGCCGAAATAGGCCACGAAGAACAGGCCCACGCCGACCAGCATCACCGCGTACCAGAGGAAGATGGCCTCGCGCAGGCTGGCCCAGTGCGCCAGGCTGTACAGCAGCAGGGCCAGCGCCAGGCCGCCCAGCAGGCCCTGCTGCAGCTGGGTGCGCGATTCCTGCTCGTGGAAGGCCTCGGCCTTGACCAGGCTGATCGGCAGCAGCATCGAGCTGCTGGTCTGCACGCGCAGCAGCAGTTCGTAGTCGACGCCGGGCTCCAGCACCAGGCCCATGGCATGCGGGCGCACGCGCAGCGGCCGCTCGTCGAAGGGCTGGGCATTGCCCAGCTGCCGCGTCAGCAGCGGCCGGCCGTCGCGCAGCAGCGTCACCTGCACATGGTTCAGCGGCGGGTAGTCGATGTCCAGCAGCCACTTGCCGTTGCCGGACTGCACACGCAGCGGCAGCAGCAGCCAGACCACATCGCGGCGCACGCCCAGGTTGCCCTCGGGGCCGGCCGGCGCCTGGAACTCGCGCCGGCGCTGCAGCGCCTCGGCCAGGTCCAGCGTGCCCTCGGCATCGCCCAGCACACGCACCACCGGCCAGGCCAGGTGGCGCGGCTGCTCGTCGTCCAGCACCAGCGTGGTGCCGGCCCAGGCGCCACCGGTCGGTGCAAGCAGCACCAACACCAGGAGCCACAGGCGCAGCAGCAGCGACGGCAGGCGGTGAGGGTTCACGTGGGACGGGGGTGGCAGGCCCTGGGGATCCGGGCTGTTCTGTCTATCGGCCCGGCCACCAGGGACTTGAGCCGCCCTGCATCCGCGGGGGCGCCGGCCGGTCCGGCCGCCGGTGACACGGATCCGTCATGGCCGCCGCCTACCGTGAGCGGGTCGGGTGCCAAGGCGCCCACCCCCATCGCCCACCCCATCGCCCACTTCGTCAGCGAAAGCCCCCATGTCCAAGAGCCTTCTCGCCCTGGCCGCCGCCGCGGCCACCCTGCTGTCCGCCCCGGTCCATGCCCTGAGCACCGGCGACGTCGCCTTCACCTCGTTCAATGCCGACGAGGACGGCTGGAGCCTGGTGACCTTTGTCGACATCGCCGCCAACACAACCATCCACTTCAGCGACAACGAGTGGAACGGCTCGGCCTTCAACACCGGCGAAGGCCAGTGGACCTGGAACTCCGGCGCCGCGGTGATCAGCGCCGGCACCGTGGTGCGCTTCAGCAGCACCGATGCGGCCGGACGGGCGGCCAGCGTGGGCAGCTTCAGCGGCAGCGGCGACACCGGCACCAGCGCCACCAATGAAACGATCTATGCCTTCCTGGGCAGCAGCAATTCGCCCAGCGTGTTTCTTGCCGGCGTGTCGTCGGAAGGCACGAGCAACCTCGGCCCCGCCGGTCTGACGGCCGGCCAGAGCGCGGTCGTGCTGACCAACAGCACGGACTACGCCGCCTATGCCGGCCCACGTTCGGGCCTGGCCAGCTTTGCCGACTACCGGACCCTGGTCAACGACGCCGCCAACTGGACCATCCTGGTCGGTGGCAGCCAGGAGAACCAGGTTCCGGGCCTGGCCGCCTTCACCGTGACCGCGGTGCCCGAGCCCGGCACCTATGCCCTGCTGCTGTGCGGCCTGGGCCTGGTGGGTGCGGCGGCACGGCGCCGCCGCGGCTGATCCCGGGCCCGGCATCGCCGTGGTCCTGACCAAGCGGTCAGCTTGCATCCTGACCCGACGGTCAACTTCGGGCATGCCCTCCCCCGGAATGCGGGGCGGGCATGGCGCGCTGCGTGCAAGGCTTTGCGACACGATGAATGTTCCGTCATCGCCTTGTCACCGAATCCCTACAGGAGTGCATTGCATGAAGAAGTTGTTGCCTCTGGTCCTGACGCTGGCAGCGTGCAGCTCACAAGCCGCCATCGGCCTGACCACAGACGAACCCAGCTACACCCAGGACTTTGATTCGCTGACCACGGCCGGCAGCTTCTCGTTGGAAGGCTGGAGCCTGCTCAGCAGCAATTCCAGCACCGTGGTCGAGACCATCGGCTTGTCCACCGGCTCGAACGGCACTACCGCCGGCTTCTACAGCTTTGGCGCCAGCGGCGGCACAGATCGTGCGCTGGGCGCTATTCCCACCAATGCCTTCGCCGGTGCGGCGGGCGTTGGCCATGTATCGATGGCGCTGGCCCTGAGCAATGCCACCGGTCAGAGCCTGGACAGTTTCACCGTCAGCTACGACGGTGAACAGTGGCGCAACCAGAACACTGCTGCCCATGTGCTCAAGCTCCAGTACGGCTTCGGCACCAACTACGCAGACGTCAGCTTTGTCGATACTGGCTTCGACTTCAGCTCGCCCCAGTTTGGCGGCACGGCAAGCCTGCTGGACGGCAACCTGGCAGTCAACCGCCAAGCTGACATCGGTGGGACCGTAACGCTGTCCTCCGGCTGGGCCGCCGGCCAAACGCTGTGGCTGCGCTGGTTCGACCTGAACAACGCCGGCAATGATCATCTGCTGGCCATCGACAACGTCAGCCTGTCGGTTTCACCCGTCCCCGAGCCCGAGACCTACGCGCTGATGCTGGCCGGCCTGGGCGCCATCGGGCTGATGGCGCGCCGGCGCCGCCAGGGCGCCTGAACCCGCGGCGGCCGCGCCGGCCGCTGCCCCGCGCCCGGCGGACCGGTCCGCCGGGCGTTTGCATTGACACCCCCTCTTCCGCCATGAACCTGAACACTTCCGTTCCCTCGGCGCCCAGGCGCCTGCTCGCGGCGCTGGCCGCCGCCCTGCCCCTGGCCATGCTGGGCGCCGCCCTGCCGGCCCAGGCCGCGGTGATGATCAGCCAGGTCTATGGTGGCGGTGGCAATGCCAATGCCCCCTGGCTCAACGACTTCGTCGAGCTGCACAACAGCGGCAGCAGCGCGGTCAGCCTGGCCGGCTGGTCGCTGCAGTACTCGTCGGCCACCGGCAGCTCCTGGGCCAACCAGAAGGTGCTGCTCAACGGCAGCATCCCGGCCGGCGGCTACTACCTGATCCAGCTGGGCTCGGGCGGCAGCGTCGGCACGGCCCTGCCCGCGGCCGAGGCCAGCGGCACCTTCAACATGAGCGCCAGCGCCGGCAAGCTGGCGCTGGTCGAAAGCACGGCCAACCTGACGGCCGTGACCTGCCCCGGCGACGCGACGATCCGCGACCTGGTGGGCTTTGGCACCACGGCCAACTGCAGCGAGACGGCCAATGCGCTGGTGCCCAGCGCCACCCAGGCGCTGCGCCGCAGCGTGGCCGGCGCCAGCTGCACCGACAGCGGCAACAACAACACCGACTTCCTGCTGCTGGCACCCAACCCGCGCAACAGCAGCGTGACCGGCGCCTGCGACGTGGCCGGCCCGGCCAGCGGCGGCGGAGGCGGCACCACGCCGCCGGCGACCACCGCCGCCAGCATCGCGCAGATCCAGGGCAGCGGCGCCACCAGCCCGCTGCTGGGCCAGAGCGTGATCACCCAGGGCGTGGTCACCAAGCTGGCCAACAACGGCTTCTACATGCAGTCGCAGACGCCCGATGCCGACCCAGCCACCTCCGAGGGCATCTTCGTCTTCACCAGCAGCGCGCCCACCACCACGGTCGGCCGCCTGGTCAGCGTCACCGCCACGGTGGTCGAGTTCGCAACAGGCGGCGGCACGCTGACCGAGCTGAGCGCGCCCACGGTCACCGACCTGGGCAGCGGCGGCAGCATCACGCCGGTGGTCATCTCGCTGCCGGTGGCCCATGACCTGAAGCTGGAACGCTACGAAGGCATGCTGGTCACGCTGCAGGGCCCGCTGACGGTGTCGCAGACCGCCTTCCAGTCGCAGTATGGCCAGCTCACGCTGTCGGCCGGCGGCCGGCTGCAGACGCCGACCAATGTCTACAACCCGACCAGCGCCGCCGCCCAGCGCACGGCGCTGGCCGCGGCCAATGCGGCGCGCCGCATCACGCTGGACGACGGCAACTCGCTGACCTATCCGGCGACCACGCCGTTTGCCGCCGCCGTGCGCGCCGGCTACACCGTGTCCAGCGTCACCGGCGTGATCGACTACGGCCCCACCACCACCAGCACCAGCAGCGGCGGCGACTACCGCATCGTGCCGCTGGACAACACCGCCGTCAGCTTCAGCACCGGCAATGCGCGCACGCTGGTGCCCGATGCGGTGGGCGGCAACCTGCGCGTGGCCGGCGCCAATGTGCTGAACTACTTCACCGTCTTCACCAACGGCAACACGGCCAGCGGCCAGACCGGAAAGGGTTGCACCACCAGCAGCGGCACCAGCGCCGGCAACTGCCGTGGCGCCGACAGCCTGGCCGAGTTCCAGCGCCAGCAGACCAAGATCGTCAACATGCTGGCCGCGCTGAATGCCGATGCCGTGGGCCTGATGGAGATCCAGAACCGCCACAACAGCGTGGCCGCCGACAACGCGGTGCAGGCCCTGGTGACGGCGCTGAATGCACGCATGGGTGCCGGCACCTATGCCGCAGTGGCCGATCCGGCCGAAGGCACCGGCGGCGATGCGATCAAGGTGGCAATGATCTACAAGCCGGCCCGGCTGTCGCCGGTGGGCGTGGCGGTCAGCGACCTGGACGATGTCAACAACCGCCCCACGCTGGCCCAGACCTTCCAGCTGGCCAACGGCGAGAAGTTCATGCTGGTGGCCAACCACCTGAAGAGCAAGGGCAGCTGCGGCGGCGCCGGCGCCGGCGACACCGACATCGGCGACGGCCAGGGCTGCTGGAACGCCACCCGCCTGGCCCAGGCCAACCGGCTGCGCAGCTTCATCGCCCAGCGCCAGGCGGCCACCGGCGTCAGCGACGTGCTGATGGTCGGCGACTTCAATGCCTATGCCGCCGAAGACCCGATCCTGGCGCTGACCGGCAACGGCTTCGTCGACCAGGTGGCGCGCTTCCAGAGCTTCGGCTACTCGTATGTGTTCAGCGGCGAAGCCGGCCGGCTGGACCATGCGATCAGCTCGGCCTCGCTGTCGCCCAAGGTCACCGGCGTGACCGAATGGCACATCAATGCCGACGAGTCGGTGGCCCAGGACTACAACCATGAGGACAAGGCCCCGACCGACAGCAACTGCGGCACCGATGCCGCGCCGCGCGCCTGCCCGGCCGATCCGTTCGACAGCAGCACGCCGTTCCGCGCGTCGGACCACGATCCGGTGCTGGTGGGCCTGGCGCTGTTCAAGACCGTGCAGGGCACGGCCGGCCGGGACACCCTGGTGGGCAGCGCCGGTGACGACCAGATCATCGGTGGCGTCGGCGCCGACACGCTGACCGGCGGGGCCGGCACCAATGTCTTCGTCTACACCTCGCTGCGCGATGCCGGTGACCTGATCACCGACTTCGTGCCGGGCAAGGACTGGCTGGACCTGCGCACCCTGCTGGCCGGCCTGGGCTGGAGCGGCAGCAACCCGGTGGCCGAAGGCTGGGTGCGCTTCGTCGCGTCGGGCACCGGCACCGCGGTGCAGATCGATGCCGACGGCCCGGCCGGCGCCGGCACCTGGCGTGGCCTGACCACGCTGGCCAATGTCAGCCCGTCGGCCTTTGTCGCCCAGCCCAGCCTCATCGCGCGCTGAACGCACGCCGATCACACGCCGAAGCCCCCTCATTTCACGGAGCAGTTCCCATGATGTCCTCCCTGCAACACAGCGCCGTCGCCCTGGCCCTGGGCCTGGCCGCGGCCCTGCCGGCCCAGGCCCAGTCCGCCGACTTCAGCACCTGGACGGCTCTCGGCGATGTGCTGGCCACCAGCAGCAGCGCCAGCCTGTCCACCGGTTTTGCCGGCGAGGACGCGCAGTACGGCGGCAGCGCGCTGCTGTGGTTCGAACTCGAGTCGGCGCTGGGCACGGCCTTCGATGCAGACACCTACGAAGGCTCGGCGCTGTTCACCAGCTTCAGCGCCGCCGCCGGCACCAAGATCAGCGTCGACTTCGGCTTCAACGGCGCGCCGGCCGATGCGGTTTGCCCCGACTGCCTGGACCGCGCCTACTATGTGCTGGACGGCGTGGCCAGCTCGTTCGCCTCGCTGGGCACGGTGGGCGGCGGCCTGGTGCTGACGCTGGCCAGCGACGGCCCGCACACGCTGGCTTTTGCGGTGCTGGACGTGGGCGATGCCACCGGCGTCAGCACGCTGACGCTGTCGGGCCTGAGCGTGACCCCGGCCGTGCCCGAACCCGACACCTATGCCCTGCTGCTGGCCGGCCTGGGCGCGGTGGGCCTGGCGGCACGCCGCCGCCGCGGCTGAGGATCACCCACCTGGGACTCAGCCCGCCGGCCGCCGCAGGTCCAGCACCACCGTGTGCGCGGTCTTGTCCTGCAGCGCCTGGCGGTTGGCATCCCACAGCAGCTGCAGCAGGCCCAGGCCGCCGGTGGCCATGCCGGCGGCATAACCGCCATAGCGCCGCAGATTGAGCAGCGGCGTCATGCTCTTGCCGGTCAGCTCGGCCACCTGCAGGCCGACCAGGCGCTTGCCCAGGGTCTGGCCCGGCCGGCCGCCCAGCCAGCCCGCCGGCAGCAGCGTGAAATACAGCAGCGACCACAGCCAGCCCTGGCCCAGTTCGTCCAGCCAGTGGCGGATGCGCGCCTGCCAGGCGCCCAGGCCGGGGCTGCGCAGCTGCTCGATCTCGTCACGCTGGGCGCGAAGCCGCTGGCGCAGGCGCTGCACCTCCGTGTCCTCGGCCACGTCCGCCGCCGCGGCCGCGGCCGCCTTGGCGGCCGCGCGCTGCTCGGGCGCGGTCGAGGGTGCGTCGTCGTGGGTCAGCGCGCCCAGGGCCAGCAGCAGCGCGGCCAGCAGCAAAGCGCGCCACGGCCGTGCGTCCGACGGCCCGGCCGCCACGGCCTGGCGCCGCCGCAGCCACTGCCACAGCAGCAGGCCGGCCAGCGCCAGCACCACCCAGGCATTGCCCAGGGCATTGAAGGCGGCGATGCACAGGCCGTCGATGGCCACCGCCACCAGCCGGTGCAGCGGCCGCGCCAGCGGCTGGCCCAGCAGGGCCGGGGCCACGTTCAGGTTCTCGGCGCTGACGCGCTGGCGCGGCGCTGGGCGCAGCGGCGGCGTGGTCGTGGCGGGGCGGTGTTCGGACATCAGCCGCCCGGCCGCCACTGCCGCAGGCCGGCCAGGTCGAGCACGCGCACGCCGCCGTATTCCACGCGGATCAGGTCGGCGGCCTGCAGCGCCGTCAGCGCCTGGTTGACCCGCTGGCGCGACAGGCCGATCAGCCAGGCCAGCTCCTGCTGGGTGATGCGCAGCAGCGTGCCCACGCCCGGGTACAGCACCGGATGGAACAGCGCCGCCAGGCTGCGCGCCACGCGCACATCGGGCTGGTTGTCGCGGTCGATCTCGCGTGCGGCGATGAACTGGCCCAGGCGCTCGTTGAGCTGGTTCATCACGAAGCGGTTGAACGGGATGCTGCGGTCCAGCAGGCGGTGGAACACCTCGCTGGGCAGGCCGGCCACGCGGCTGGCGCGCAGGGCCTCGATGTTGTAGCGGTAGACCTCGCGCTTGAGCAGCGTGCCCTCGCCGAACCAGGCGCCGGGCGGCACGCCGGTGTAGGTGATGTGGCCGCCCTCGCGGGTGTCGTTGCTCATCTTCAGCAGGCCGTCGATGACGCCGAACCAGTAGTTGGACGGCGCGCCGGTGCGGCAGATGCGCTCGCCGGGCTGGGCCTCGCCCACGCTCAGATGGGCCAGGGCCTCGTCGCGGTCGGCCGGCGCCAGCTGCGACAGCCAGGGAATGCCGTCGGCCTCGGCCTGGATCAGCGGCCGGGCCCGTTCACGCAGTCGCGGATTGGCTTGCATCAAGTCGGCCCCGGGAATGTCCGCAAAGGGATGTCCCGGAAATTGTCGTTGGACCGACAACCTGGCGTCAAACCCCTGCCTAGCATGCGTCTCCAATGCGACGGGCCGCAAGCCCGCGCCCAGGACCCAGGAGGCAGCAGGTGCAGACGACCTTCCCCCGATTGATGCTCGAGCATGCGCAGCGCCGCCCCGACGCGCCGGCGCTGCGCGAGAAGGAATACGGCATCTGGCAGACCACCGCCTGGCGCGAGCTGGCCGAGCTGGTGCGCCTGTTGGCCTGCGGCATGGCCGAGGCCGGCCTGCAGCGGGGCCAGCACCTGGTGGTGATCGGCGACAACCGGCCGCGCCTGTATGCCAGCATGCTGGCGGCGCAGAGCCTGGGCGCAGTTCCCGTGCCGCTGTACCAGGACGCGGTGGCCGCCGAGATGGTCTACCCGCTGAACAATGCCGAGATCGGCTTTGCCGTGGTCGAGGACCAGGAGCAGGTCGACAAGCTGCTGGAGATCCGCCCGCAGTGCGCGCTGCTGCAGCAGGGCCGCATCTGGTACGACGATGCACGCGGCCTGCGCAAGTACGACGAGCCCGGCCTGGCCTCGCTGGACGCGCTGATCGAGGCCGGCCGCGGCCGCCAGGCGCGCGAGCCGCAGTTCTTTGACAGCCAAGTGGCCGCCGGCCGGCCCGACGACGTGGCGGCGATGTTCTTCACCTCGGGCACCACCGGCAACCCGAAGGGCGTGGTGCACAGCCATGTCACGCTGCTGGACCGCGCCAAGGCCGGCGCCGACTTCGACAGGCTCAGCGAGCGCGAGGAAGTGCTGGCCTACATGCCGCCGGCCTGGATCGGCCAGAACATCTTCAGCTATGCGCAGTGGCTGGCCTGCGGCTACGTGGTCAACTGCCCCGAGTCGGGCGCCACCGTGACCATCGACCTGAAGGAGATCGGGCCGACCTATTACTTCGCGCCGCCGCGCATCTTCGAAGGCCTGCTGACCAGCGTGATGATCCGCATGGAAGATGCGGGCGCCTTCAAGAAGTGGCTGTTCCAGCGCTTCATGGCCGTGGCCCGGCGCGTCGGCCCCGACCGCATGGACGGCAAGCCGCTGGGCCTGCTCGACCGCCTGGCCTGGACCCTGGGCGACTGGTGCATCTACGGCCCGCTGCGCAACACCCTGGGCTTCAGCCGCGTGCGCGTGGCCTACACCGCCGGCGAGGCCATCGGCCCCGACCTGTTCACCTTCTACCGCTCCATCGGCATCAACCTCAAGCAGCTGTACGGCAGCACCGAGACCGCGGTGTTCGTCTGCCTGCAACCCGACCACGAGGCGCGTGCCGACACCGTGGGCGTGCCGATCGCCGGCGTGCAGATCCAGGTGGCCGGCTCGGGCGAGATCCTGGTCAAGAGCCCGGGGCTGCTGAAAGGCTATTACAAGAACGACGCGGCCACCGCCGAGGTGCTGACACCCGAGGGCTGGTACCACACCGGCGATGCCGGCTTCCTGGATGCCGGCGGCCACCTGAAGATCATCGACCGCGCCAAGGACGTGGGCCGCATCGTCGGCGGCCCCAATGACGGCGCGATGTTCGCGCCCAAGTACGTGGAGAACAAGCTCAAGTTCTTCCCGTTCATCAAGGAGGCCGTGGCCTTCGGCGACAAGCGCGAGCGCGTCTGCGCCTTCATCAACATCGACTTCGAGGCCGTGGGCAACTGGGCCGAGAAGCGCAACCTGCCCTATGCCGGCTACACCGACCTGGCGCAAAAGCCCGAGGTCTATGAGCTGATCCGCGACTGCGTGCAAAAGGTCAATGCCGACCTGGCCCAGGACGCCATGCTGTCGGGCAGCCAGATCACGCGCTTCCTGGTGCTGCACAAGGAGCTGGACGCCGACGACGGCGAGATGACGCGCACGCGCAAGGTCAAGCGCGGCTTCATCAACGACAAGTACCAGGTGCTGGTGGACGCGCTGTATGCGGGCAAGACCGAGCAGTACATCGAGACCGCGGTCAAGTTCGAGGACGGCCGCACGGGCAGCGTGTCGGCAACGCTGAAGCTGGTGGACGTGCCCACCTTCGCCACCGTGGCCAAGCAGGCCGCCTGAGGATTGCCACGATGAGCGAACACAAGAAGATCGGCGAGGTCATCCTCGACGTCAAGAACATCAGCCTGCGCTTTGGCGGCGTGAAGGCGCTGACCGACATCAGCTTCGATGTGCGCGAGCACGAGATCCGCGCCATCATCGGCCCCAACGGCGCCGGCAAGAGCAGCATGCTCAACTGCATCAACGGCGTCTATGCGCCGCAGGAGGGCTCGATCAGCTTCCGCGGCCAGACCTTCAGCCACATGAGCAGTCGCCAGGTGGCCGAGATGGGCGTGGCCCGCACCTTCCAGAACCTGGCGCTGTTCAAGGGCATGAACGTCATCGACAACATCATGTCGGGGCGCAACCTGAAGATGAAGACCAACCTCTTCCAGCAGGCGCTGCGCCTGGGCGCGGCCCAGCGCGAGGAAGAAGAGCACCGTGCCTTCGTCGAGCAGATCATCGACTTCCTCGAAATCCAGGCCTTCCGCAAGACGCCGGTGGGCCGCCTGCCCTATGGCCTGCAAAAGCGCGTGGACCTGGGCCGGGCGCTGGCCATGGAGCCGCAGGTGCTGCTGCTGGACGAGCCGATGGCCGGCATGAACGTCGAGGAGAAGCAGGACATGAGCCGCTTCGTGCTCGATGTCAACGACGAGTTCGGCACCACCATCGTGCTGATCGAGCACGACATGGGCGTGGTCATGGACATCAGCGACCGCGTGGTGGTGCTGGACTACGGCAAGAAGATCGGCGACGGCACACCCGACGAGGTGCGCAACAACGAGGAGGTCATCAAGGCCTACCTCGGCACCTCCCACTGAGCGCAGGCCAGGAGCAGCGGACCATGCAATTCTTTCTCGAAGCGACCATCGGCGGCCTGATGTCGGGCATGCTGTATGCGCTGGTGGCCCTGGGCTTTGTGCTGATCTTCAAGGCCTCGGGTGTGTTCAATTTCGCCCAGGGCGCGATGGTGCTGTTCGCGGCGCTGGCGATGGCGCGCTTTGCCGAGTGGATCCCCAAGTACACCGGCCTGGACAGCAAGCTGGTCATCAATGTGCTGGCCTTTGCCGGCGCGATGGCGGTGATGGTGGCGGTGAGCTGGCTGATCGAGCGCCTGGTGCTGGGCAAGCTGGTCAACCAGGAAGGCATCACGCTGCTGATGGCCACGCTGGGCATCACCTACTTCCTCGACGGCTTCGGCCAGACCATCTTCGGCTCGGACATCTACAAGATCGACGTGGGCCTGCCCAAGGACCCGATCTTCCTGCTGGAAAGCACATTCCAGGGCGGCGTGCTGGTGAACCAGGAAGACCTGGCGGCGGCGCTGATCGCGGCGGCGCTGGTGGCGGCGCTGGCGGCCTTCTTCCAATTCACCGGCACCGGCCGGGCGCTGCGCGCGGTGGCCGACGACCACCAGGCGGCGCAGTCCATCGGCATCCCGCTGAACCGCATCTGGGTCATCGTCTGGAGCGTGGCCGGCTTCGTGGCCCTGGTGGCCGGCATCATCTGGGGCAGCAAGCTGGGCGTGCAGTTTTCGCTCAGCCTGGTGGCGCTGAAGGCGCTGCCGGTGGTCATCCTCGGTGGCCTGACCAGCGTGCCCGGCGCCATCCTCGGCGGCCTGATCATCGGCGTGGGCGAGAAGCTCAGCGAGGTCTTCATCGGCCCGCTGCTGGGCGGTGGCATCGAGATCTGGTTTGCCTATGTGCTGGCGCTGTTCTTCCTGCTGGTGCGGCCGCAAGGCCTGTTCGGCGAAAAGATCATCGACCGCGTCTGAGCGCCAGGCACCCACAAGGAGAACACCGTGATCTACCGGGAAAATGGCCAGTTCAAGACCAGCTACCGCGCCGACCAGCAAATCTTTCCGATCGCCCAGGACCGCTGGCTGATCCTGGCCCTGGTGGCGGCGGCCTTCGTGGTCGTGCCCTTCGTGGCCAGCGAATACCTGTTCCGCGCCATCCTGATCCCGTTCCTGATCCTGTCGCTGGCGGCGCTGGGTCTGAACGTGCTGGTCGGCTACTGCGGCCAGATCTCGCTGGGCACCGGCGGCTTCATGGCCGTGGGCGCCTATGCGGCCTACAACTTCCTGATCCGCATCGACGGCATGCCGGTGGTGCTGGCCATCCTGCTGGGCGGCGTGGCGTCCATGGTCGTGGGCGTGCTGTTCGGCATCCCCAGCCTGCGCATCAAGGGCCTGTACCTGGCGGTGGCCACGCTGGCCGCGCAGTTCTTCTGCGACTGGGCCTTTCTGCGCATCAAGTGGTTCACCAACGACTCGGCCTCGGGCTCGGTCAGCGTGGCCGAGTTGAAGCTGCTGGGCTGGACCATCAACACGCCGGCCGACAAGTACCTGTTCTGCCTGGGCTTCGTGGTCATCTTCGCGCTGCTGGCCAAGAACCTGGTGCGCAGCCACATCGGCCGCGAGTGGATGGCCATCCGCGACATGGACGTGGCCGCCGCGGTGATCGGCATCCGCCCGGTCTACGCCAAGCTCACCGCCTTTGCCGTCAGCTCGTTCTTCGTCGGCGTGGCCGGTGCGCTGTGGGGCTTTGTCTACCTGGGCTCCTGGGAGCCGGCGGCGTTTTCCATCGACCGCTCGTTCCAGCTGCTGTTCATGGTCATCATCGGCGGCCTGGGCTCGATCATGGGCAGCTTCTTCGGCGCGGCCTTCATCGTCGTGCTGCCCATCATGCTGGACATCCTGGGCGTGGCCGTGGGCTTCGACACCGCGCTGGCCTCGCACCTGACCTTCATGGTCTTCGGTGCGCTGATCGTGTTCTTCCTGATCGTCGAGCCGCATGGCCTGGCCCGGCTGTGGTCCATCGGCAAAGAGAAGCTGCGCCTGTGGCCGTTCCCGCATTGAGGTTCCATCCCCCGTCCAACCCCAACCCCAGGAGACAGACATGAAGATCAAGACCCTTGCCCTCTGCGCCGCGGTGATCTCCGCCGGCCTCAGCGCCACCCTGTCCACCCCGGCCTTCGCCCAGGCCAAGGAGCAGTTCTTCCCGGTGCTGGTCTACCGCACCGGCGCCTATGCGCCCAATGGCGTGCCCTTCGCCAACGGCTATGTGGACTATCTGAAGCTGGTCAATGCGCGCGGCGGCATCAACGGCGTCAAGCTCAGCTTCGAAGAATGCGAGACCGGCTATGCCACCGACAAGGGCGTGGAGTGCTATGAGCGCCTGAAGGGCAAGGGCGCCACGGTGTTCCAGCCGCTGTCCACCGGCATCACCTTCGCGCTGACCGAGAAGGCGCCGATCGACAAGATCCCGCTGATCACCGCCGGCTACGGCCGCAGCGAGTCGGCCGACGGCATGGTCTTCAAGTGGAACTTCCCGATCGCCGGCACCTACTGGGTGGCCGCCGATGCGCTGGTGCAGCAGATCGCCAAGAAGGAAGGCGGGCTGGACAAGTTGAAGGGCAAGAAGATCGCCCTGGTCTACCACGACAGCCCCTTCGGCAAGGAGCCGATCCCGCTGCTGCAGGAGCGCAGCAAGCTGCACGGCTTTGACCTGCAGCTGCTGCCGGTGGCCGCGCCGGGCGTGGAGCAGAAGAGCACCTGGCTGCAGGTGCGCCAGAGCCGGCCCGACTATGTGCTGCTGTGGGGCTGGGGCGTGATGAACTCCACCGCGCTGAAGGAGGCCGTGGCCACCGGCTATGCGCGCGAGAAGATGTACGGCGTGTGGTGGGCCGGTGCCGAGCCCGATGTCAAGGACGTGGGCGCCGGCGCCAAGGGCTACAACGCCGTGACCATGCAGCATGGCACCGAGACCAACAGCAAGATCGCCCAGGACGTGCTGAAGGAGCTGCATGCCAAGGGCCAGGGCACGGGCCCGAAGGAAGAAGTCGGCCAGGTGCTGTACATGCGCGGCCTGATGAGCGCGATGTTCGCGGTCGAAGGCGTCAAGCGCGCGCAGGAGCGCTTCGGCAAGGGCAAGGTGGTCACCGGCGAACAGGCGCGCTGGGGCTACGAGAACCTGGCGCTGGACCAGAAGAAGCTGGACGCGCTGGGCTTTGCCGGCGTGATGCGCCCGGTGTCCACCAGCTGCGCCGACCACATGGGCGCCAACTGGGCCCGCGTGCACACCTGGGACGGCGCCAAGTGGCAGTTCAGCTCCGAATGGCTGCAGGCCGACGAGTCCATCCTCAAGCCCATGGTCAAGTCGGCGGCCGACAAGTACGCGGCCGAGAAGAAGATCTCGCGCCGCGATCCCTCGGACTGCCAGTCCTGACGGACTGGCCGCCCTCGGACTCGCGCCTTGCGCCTGTCCTGGGGCACCCTCCCCTGCCCCTCCCGCCAAGCGGGAGGGGATGGGCTCCTCGCGGAGCCCTCATCGAAGCGCGGCGTGCCGTGCTTCGATGAGTCAACGAGGTGACGCATGTCCAACACCACCCTCCTCAACGTCAACGGCATCGAAGTCATCTACAACCACGTGATCCTGGTGCTCAAGGGCGTGAGCCTGCAGGTGCCCGAGGGCAAGGTGGTGGCGCTGCTGGGCGGCAATGGCGCCGGCAAGACGACCACGCTGCGCGCCGTCAGCAACCTGCTGGCCGGCGAGCGCGGCGACGTGACCAAGGGCTCGATCGAGCTGCGTGGCGAACGCATCGAGAAGCTGTCGCCGGCGCAGATGGTCGACCGCGGCGTGATCCAGGTGATGGAGGGCCGGCACTGCTTTGCCCACCTGAGCATCGAGGAGAACCTGCTCACCGGCGCCTACACCCGCCGCGATGGCAAGGCCGCGGTGGCCGAGACGCTGGAGAAGGTGTACGCGTACTTCCCGCGGCTGAAGACCCGGCGCAGCAGCCAGGCCGCCTACACCTCGGGCGGCGAGCAGCAGATGTGCGCCATCGGCCGCGCGCTGATGGCCAATCCGAAGATGGTGCTGCTGGATGAACCCAGCATGGGCCTGGCGCCGCAGATCGTCGAGGAGGTGTTCGAGATCGTCAAGGACCTCAACACCAAGGAGCGCGTGACCTTTCTGCTGGCCGAGCAGAACACCAACATCGCGCTGCGCTATGCCGACTATGGCTACATCCTGGAGAACGGCCGCATCGTGATGGACGGCGAGGCCCAGGCCCTGCGCGAGAACGAGGACGTCAAGGAGTTCTACCTGGGCATGGGCGGTGGCGACCGCAAGAGCTTCAAGGATGTGAAGAGCTACAAGCGCCGCAAGCGCTGGCTGGCCTGAGGGATCCGCGATGAGCACCGACGACGACTTCGGCTTTGCGCCGCCGCCCTTCCAGCCCGACGAGGCGCTGCAGCGGCTGCGGCGTGATCTGCGCGAGCTGGGCCTGGCCGAGCGCGAAGGCCGCTTCGAGCGCCGCGGCACGGCACTGGCCCGCGCCGCCATCGACGGCGCGACGCTGAAGCTGGCGCGCGTGAAGCGGCCGTCGCGCAGCAGCCCCGAATGGATCGAGAAAACCGCCAAGCACAGCGCCGATGTGCGTGATTTCGTCGCCGACCTGAAGAAACAGCTGGCGCAATGGAGCGATTCCGATGACTGAAGCCCTGGCCCCCGATGCGCAGGAACGCCGCGATCCGGCGGCGCGCGAAGCCGCGCTGCTGGCCGCACTGCCGGCCCACATCCGGCATGCCCAATCGGCCACCCCGGCCTGGGGCGGGCTGCTGGCCGGCATCGACGCCGCGACCGTCACCAGCCGCGCCGCGCTGGCCCGGCTGCCGGTGCTGCGCAAGCACGAACTGCTGGAGCGCCAGCAGGCCAGCCGCGCCAGCGGCGGCGATCCCTTCGGCGGCTTCTCGGCCGTGGGCTGGCGCAGCCTGCTGCGTGGCGGCCAGCCGATGGCCGGCGCGCGCCGCGTCTTCCAGTCGCCGGGCCCGATCTACGAGCCCGAAGGACAGCACGGCGATGGCTGGCGCGTCACCCGGGCCATGCGCGCGGCCGGCTTTGCCAGCGGCGACCTGGTGCACAACAGCTTCAGCTACCACCTGACGCCCGGCGCCTGGATGATGGACGCCGGCGCCCAGGCCCTGGGCTGCACCGTCATCCCCGGCGGCGTGGGCAATACCGAGCTGCAGTTGCAGGCCATTGCCGACCTGCAGCCCCAGGCCTATGCCGGCACGCCCAGCTTCCTGAAGATCCTGGTCGAGAAGGCCGCCGAAAGCGGCGTGTCCATCGCCTCGATCACCAAGGCCCTTGTCTCGGGCGAGGCCTTTCCGCCGTCCTTGCGCGACTGGCTGGCCGAGCGTGGCATCGCCGGCTACCAGTGTTATGCCACCGCCGACGCCGGTCTGATCGCCTACGAGACCGCGGCGCGCGAGGGCCTGGTGCTGGACGAGGACGTGATCCTGGAGATCGTGCGGCCCGGCACCGGCGATCCGCTGCCCGATGGCGAGGTGGGCGAGGTGGTGGTCACCGTGCTGCATGCCGACTATCCGCTGGTGCGCTTTGGCACCGGCGACCTCAGCGCGGTGCTGCCCGGCCCCTGTCCCACCGGCCGCAGCAACACCCGCATCCGCGGCTGGCTGGGCCGCGCCGACCAGACCACCAAGGTGCGTGGCATGTTCGTGCATGCCAGCCAGGTGGCCGAGGTCGTGCGCCGCCATGCCGAGCTGGGCCGGGCGCGCTTGGTGGTCGAAGGCGAGATGGCCAGCGACCGCATGACGCTGAAGATCGAGGTCGCCGGCGGCCAGCTGCCGCCGGGCCTGGCCGAGGCCGTGGCCGCCAGCGTGCGCGAGGTGACCAAGCTGCGCGCCGACATCGTGGCCGTGGCCCCGGGCAGCCTGCCCAACGACGGCAAGGTCATCGAGGACGCGCGCAGCTACCGCTGAGTGGCGGGACAGGGCCACGGTCCCGCGTTCGCGGGACAGCCGCGGCCGCCCGCTTCCTATACTGCGGCGTACATGGCCAATTCCGCCGCCGGCACACCGCTGACCGTCGCCATCGTCGAGGACGACTCGACCATGCGCGCGGCCTTTGCCTCGGCGGTGATGCGCGAGAGTGGCCTGCGCCTGCTGGGCGCGGCCAGCAACCTGGCCGACGGCCTGGCCCTGGTGCAGCGCTGCCGGCCCGATGTGCTGCTGATCGACCTGGGCCTGCCCGACGGCAATGGCATCGAGCTGATCCGCGCCGCGCTGGCGCTGCGCGAGGACACCGAGGCCATCGTCGTCAGCACGCTGGGCGACGAGCTGCGCGTGCTGGCGGCCATCGAGGCCGGCGCCACCGGCTACCTGCTCAAGGACGCCAGCGCCGCCGAGCTGGTGGCGCAGATCACCGTGCTGCGCAATGGCGGCAGCCCGGTCAGCCCGGTGATCGCACGCCGGCTGATGGCGCGCCTGGGCGAGCTGCCGCCGGCCCCCGGCCTGGGCCCGCGTGGCGCCGCTGCGTCCACCGCCGCGGCCGACGACACCACGCTGTCGCCCAAGGAGCAGGAGGTGCTGCGCTACAGCGCGCTGGGCTACACCGTCGACGAGATCGCCGAGCGCATGGGTGTGTCGCGCCACACCATCGGCACCTACGTCAAGCGCAGCTACCGCAAGCTGCAGGTGCATTCGCGCACCCAGGCGCTGCTGGAGGCCCGCAGGCGCGGCCTGCTGGACAGCTAGGGCAGCGGCAAGCGCAGCCGCACCTCGGTGCCCCGCCCACCTTCGGCCGGCGAGATCCAGTCCAGCTGCGCGCCCAGACGCTGCGCGCGGCTGCGCATCGAGCGCGTGCCGCGGCCGGCCGGCACATCGGCGGCACGGCCCAGGCCGTCGTCGCGCACGCTGAGCTGCACCGCGCCATCGACCACCGCCGTGGCCACCGCCAGGCGCGTGGCCCGGGCATGGTGCAGCACATTGCTCACCGCCTCCTGCACCAGGCGCAGCAGCTCGCGCGCGCCCGGCCCTTGCAGCACCGGCAGCAGCGGCGTGGGCTGGACCTGCCAGTCCAGCGCAATGCCGGCCGCACGCAGGCCCGGCGCCAGGCGCTGGCGCAGCGCCGCCAGCAGCGCGCCCAGGTCGCCGTCGTCCAGCGACAGCGCATCCACGGTCAGGCGCAACTCGGCCAGGCAGTCGTCGATCAGCGCCGCGGCCTGGGCCGCCGGCAGGCCTCCGGCGGCCACCTGCAGGCGCGCGGCGATCAGCTGCGCGCCGATGCCGTCGTGCATCTCCTGCATCAGGCGCTCGCGCTCGTCGGCCACGGCGCGGGCGCGCTCGGCCTCGGCACGGGCCCGCTCGCTGGCCTGCAGGGCCTCGAAGCTGCCGGCCAGCTCCTGCGTGCGCTGCCGCAGCGCCTGGGCCAGCTCGGCGCGCAGCCGGGCCTCGCGGCGCAGCGTGCCGGCAAAGCGCCCCAGCAGCAACACGCCCAGCAGCAGCACCCAGCCGGCATGGGCCACGTAGTTCAGGTCCACCACCGCCAACGCCCCCGGCCGGACCAGCGCAAACCAGCTGACATAGGCCCACAGCGTGGCCGACAGTCCCACGGCGCAGGCCGTGCCCAGGGTCTCCAGCGTGGCCCGGCGCCACACCGCCAGCAGGGCCAGGGCCCAGGCCAGGCCGAACACCGCGGCCCGGCTGCCCAGGGCCCACCAGGGCCAGGAATGGCGGAAGTCGCCCCAGGACAACATGTGCCAGGCGGCCCAGCCGTCGATCAGCAGGCCGGCCAGTGCATAGGCCATGGCCAGCGCGATGACGCGGCCCGGCTGGGCCAGGGCCAGCCGGGCGACGATGACCAGCAGGATGGCCTTGGCGCCGACATCGGCCGCATCCAGCAGCAGCCGCCACCAGGGATCGGGCAGCGGCGGCACCTCGGGCAGGTAGGCCGACAGCAGCAGGGCCAGCAGCAGCAGGTGCAGGCCGGCCAGGCCGTACAGCCACTCGTTCTCGTGGCGCACCAGCAGCCACAGCAGCACCAGGAACACGCCCACCACGCAGGCCGCGGCGGTGGTCAGCGTGCGCGGCACGGTCTCCAGCGCCTGGGCCTGGCTGCGCTCGGCCATCGCCGCCTGCGGCCCCAGCCACAGGCTGGACAGCAGGGCCCCGGCCGCGCCGGGCGCGCCGATGCGGATGGCCAGCTCGTGGCCGCTGCCCTGCAGCCGGTCGGGCGGCAGGTCGATGCGCAGCAAGCGCCCGCCCAGCTCAAAGCCGGCCGGCGGCACGTCGCCATCGCGCGGCGCAGCCGAATGCGCGACCACCTGGCCGTCCAGCAGCACCAGCACCGTCGGCCGGTAGCGCAGCTCCAGCGTCCACACGCTGCCCCGGGCATCGACCGGCGGCAGGAGCACGCGCAGCCAGGTGGCCACGGCCGGCGCGTCGGCATCGGCGCGGCTCAGGCGCAGCGGCAGGCTCTGCGGCCGGCCGGCCTGGGCCGGTGGCTGCAGGCCGGGGCCATCGGCGCGATGCGCCGCCACCAGGTGCAGCAGGCGCGCATCCGGCGGCGGTGCCGGTGCCTGGCTGGCCTGGTGCAGGGCCCAGGCCAGCAGCAGCGGCAGCAGCAGCACCAGCAGCACGCGCAGGGCGCGTCGGGCGGGTGCGGTGGCAGAAAGCGGGTGGGGCAACGGCGGCACGGCGGCACCCAGTATCGCGTTGCCGCCTTGTTGCTACGTAGAAACCGCGCGGCAGGGCCATGGGCCGCCGCCTATCATGACCGGCCTTGATGAACCAAGCCCCACGGAGACACCCGATGAAGAAGCTTCTGCTGTCCGTCCTGCTGGCCGCCACGGCCGGCGCCGCGCTGGCCGACTACCCCGAGAAGCCGGTGACCATCGTCGTGCCGTTCGCCGCCGGCGGCCCCACCGACAAGGTCGCCCGCGACCTGGCCGAGGCCCTGCGCAAGCACCTGAACAACCAGCCCATCGTGATCGAGAACGTCGGCGGCGCCGGCGGCACGCTGGGCGCGGCCAAGGTCGCCAAGTCGGCGCCCGACGGCTACACCGTGCTGCTGCACCACATCGGCATGGCCACCTCGCCGGCGCTGTACCGCAAGCTGCCCTACGACACGCTGGGCGACTTCGAGTACCTGGGCCTGGTCAACGAGGTGCCGATGACGCTGATCGGCCGCAGCACCCTGCCGGCCAACAACTTTGCCGAGCTGCGCACCTGGATCAATGCCAACAAGGGCAAGATCAACCTGGCCAATGCCGGCCTGGGCGCCGCCTCGCACCTGTGCGGCCTGCTGTTCCAGCAGAGCGTGGCGGTGGACATGACCACCGTGCCCTACAAGGGCACGGCGCCTGCCATGACCGACCTGCTAGGCGGCCAGGTCGACATCATGTGCGACCAGACCACCAACACCACCGGCCAGATCGAGACCGGCAAGGTCAAGGCCTTTGCGGTGACCACCACCAAGCGCCTGAGCACGCCGTCGCTGTCCAAGCTGCCGACGCTGGACGAGGCCGGCCTGAAGGGCTTCAACGTCAGCATCTGGCACGGCCTGTATGCGCCCAAGGGCACGCCCAAGGCCGCGCAGGACAAGCTCAATGCCGCGCTGCGCGCCGCGCTGAAGGACGCCGACTTCCACAAGCGCCAGGAAGCCCTGGGCGCGGTGCTGGTGACCGACGGCCGCGTCGGCGGCGCCGAGCACAAGAAGTTCGTCGAGTCCGAGATCAACAAGTGGGGCCCGGCGATCAAGGCCGCCGGCCAGTACGCCGACTGATCCGGCGGCTGCGCCGATCTGGAACAGGGGCCTGCGGGCCCCTGTTGCTTTTGGCTGTCAGGCGATGCGCAGCGGGATCGTCACCGGCCCATCGTTGACCAGGGCCACCTGCATGTCGGCGCCGAACTCGCCGCTGGCCACCACCGGATGGGCGGCGCGCGCCAGCTGCAGCACACGCTCATACAGCGCCCGCCCCTGGGCCGGCGGCGCGGCACCGGTGAAACTGGGCCGGTTGCCGCCCGAGCAATCGGCGGCCAGCGTGAACTGACTGACGATCAGCAGGCCGCCGCCCACGTCGACCAGGCTGCGGTTCATCTTGCCGGCCTCGTCGCTGAAGATGCGCAGCTTCAGCAGCTTGTCGACGAACTTCAGCGCCTGGGCCTCGCCATCGGCCGGCTCGGCGCACACCAGCACCAGCAGGCCGGCCCCGATCTCGCCGACCACGCGCCCGGCCACGCTGACACGGGCCTCGGCCACACGCTGGATCAGGCCGATCACAGCGGGTCCCGCGGATCGTCGAAATGCGCCTCGACGTCCATCGGCAGCAGCTGGATGCTGGCGCGCAGCCCGGGCACGGCGGCCATCAGCGCCTGCTCCACCGAGCTGCGCAGCGCCGCGGCACGGCCCAGCGTCCAGCCGGCCGGCATGTGCATGTGCAGGTCGACAAAGCGGCGCTGGCCGGCGCGCCGCGTCACCACATGGTCGAAGCGGATCGCCGCATGGGCAAAGCCGTCCAGCGTGCGCCGGATCTCCGCCGCCACCTCGGCCTCCACCGCATGGTCCATCAGGCCGTCGGCCGAGCGGCGGATCAGGCGCCAGCCCTCGCGCACGATGTTCAGCGCCACGCCGATGGCCACCAGCGGGTCCAGCCACAGCCAGCCGGTGAAATGCACCGCGGCCAGGCCGAGCAGCACGCCGGCCGAGGTCCAGACATCGGTGAACAGGTGGCGCGCATCGGCCTCCAGCGCCATCGAGCGGTGCTCGTGCGCCTTGCGCAGCATGGCCCAGGCCAGGGCGCCGTTCATCGCCGAGCTGATCACCGACAGCGACAGGCCCCAGCCCAGCGATTCCAGCGGCTGGGGCGCCAGCAGGCGCTGGCCGGCCGCCCACAGGATGGCCAGGGCCGCGGCCAGGATCAGCACGCCCTCGAAGCCGCTGCTGAAGTACTCGGCCTTGTGGTGGCCGTAGGGATGCTCGGCATCGGGCGGCTGGGCAGCCACCGTGACCATGGTCAGCGCAAACATCGCGCCGGCCAGGTTGACCAGCGACTCCAGCGCATCGGACAGCAGGCCCACCGAGCCGGTCAGCCACCAGGCGCCGGTCTTCAGCGCGATGGTGGCCAGGGCCACCGCCACCGACAGCTTCAGGTACGAGGCGACCTGCATCCGGCGTCCGGTGCCTGGCGTGTGCCGCGGCTCAGGCGGTGAGCGTGACGCGCGCGAACTTGCGCTTGCCGACCTGCACGACCACGGTGCCGGCGTCGAGCTTCAGGCCCTTGTCCGAGACCACCGCACCATCGATGCGCACGCCGCCCTGCTCGACCATGCGCATGGCCTCGCTGGTGGAAGGCACCAGGCCGGCGGCCTTGAGCAGGGCGCCCAGGCCCAGCGGAGCGCCGCTCAAGGTGACCTCGGCGATGTCGTCGGGGATGCCGCCCTTGGCGCGGTTGTGGAAATCGGTCTCGGCCACATCGGCCGCCGCCGCGCTGTGGAAGCGCGTGACGATCTCGCGCGCCAGCGCCACCTTGGCATCCTTGGGGTTGCGGCCGGCCGCCACCTCGGCCTTCAGCGCCGCGATGGCCGACTCGGGCTGGAACGACAGCAGCGTGTACCAGCGCCACATCAGGGCATCGCTGATCGACAGCACCTTGGCGAACATGGTGTTCGCCTCCTCGGTGATGCCGATGTAGTTGCCCTTGCTCTTGGACATCTTGTCCACGCCGTCCAGGCCTTCGAGCAGCGGCATGGTCAGGATGCACTGCGGCTCCTGGCCGTATTCCTGCTGCAGGTGGCGACCCATCAGCAGGTTGAAGGTCTGGTCGGTGCCGCCCAGCTCCAGGTCGCTCTTCAGCGCCACCGAGTCGTAGCCCTGCATCAGCGGATACAAAAACTCGTGCACGCTGATCGGCGTGTTGGCGGCAAAGCGCTTGCTGAAGTCCTCGCGCTCCATCATGCGCGCCACCGTGTACCGGGCGGCCAGCTGGATCATGCCGCGCGCGCCCAGCGGATCGCTCCATTCGCTGTTGTAGCGGATCTCGGTGCGCGCCGGGTCCAGCACCAGGCTGGCCTGGGCATAGTAGGTCTGGGCATTGGCCTCGATCTGCTCGCGCGTCAGCGGCGGGCGCGTGCTGTTGCGGCCCGAGGGGTCGCCGATCATGCTGGTGAAGTCGCCGACCAGAAAGATCACCTGGTGGCCCAGGTCCTGCAGTTGGCGCATCTTGTTCAGCACCACGGTGTGGCCCAGGTGCAGGTCGGGCGCGGTCGGGTCCAGGCCCAGCTTGATGCGCAGCGGCTGGCCGGTGGCCTCGCTGCGCGCCAGCTTCTTCAGCCAGTCGGCCTCGGGCAGCAACTGCTCGCAGCCGCGCAGGCTGATGGCCATGGCCTCGCGCACGCGCTCGGTGACGGGATGGGCGGCGGCGGATTCTGATGGGCTCATGTCGTGGCTGGGATCGGGCCGCCCGTACGTGCTCGCCCCAATGGGGTGCAGAAAGGGCGATGGCTATACTCGCGCTTCGCCCGGAAGCCGGCTGCGTGATCTATTCACGCAGCCCGGAGCCCGGCGAAGCCGATGGATTCTAGAGGACGCCTCCCGGCGCTCCGCCCGCGATGGTGCGCCGCGCGGGCCGGTGGCAGGGAACCCGGTCGTCCCGGGCGGATCCACACTGCCGCAGCGACGCTGGCACAGAGCCTGCATTGCTTTTGTCCATGGCCCGGCGTGCGGGCTGCTGTCGAGTTAGCCGAAGTTTTGCCCTTGCCGCCGAGTTCACCGCTGTTGTCTGCCCGCCAAGCCCTCGGGCAGCGCCTCCAGGCCACCCAGGCCGCCCTGCACCGCCATCCGCGCCGCGTCGCGGCCGCCGTGCTGGCTGCGCTGGGCGGATTTGCCGTCACCGCCTTCGGTATCGCGCCGCTGGCGCCCGATGCCGCCGACCTGCCGCAGCGCCTGGTCAGCGAGGAGATCCGCATCCCCGGCCTGGACAGCCAGGTCGACGCACTCGACCTGCACGAGCTGCAGCTGTCGCGCAGCGACCTGACACGCTCCGGCGACACCGCCGACAGCCTGCTGCGCCGCCTGGGCGTGATCGACCCGGTCGCCGCCAGCTTCTTGCGCAGCGATGCCGACGCGCGCCGCCTGGTCGATGGCCGAGGTGGCAAGATGGTGCAGGTGCGCACCGCCGCCGACGGCAGCCTGCTGGAGCTGATCGCCCGCTTCCCGGCACTGGACAGCGCCCGCAGCGGCACGCACTTCACCCGGCTGACGCTGCAGCGCGGCGACGGCCGCTTCAGCAGCCGGCTGGAAACCGCGCCGCTGCAGCGCCAGGTGCGCCTGGGCAGCGGCAGCATCCGCAGCTCGATGTGGGCCGCCACCGACGACGCCCGCCTGCCCGACGCCATCGCCGCGCAGATGATCGAGATCTTCTCCGGCGACATCGACTTCCATCGCCAGCTGAAGAAGGGCGACACCTTCAGCGTGCTGTTCGAAGGCCTCACCGCCGACGACCAGCCCATCACCTGGAACGAGGGCACGGGCCGCGTGCTGGCGGCCGAATTCGTCAACAACGGCCGCCGCCACCAGGCGCTGTGGTTCGACGGCCAGGGCACCGGCAAGGGCGCCTACTTCGGCCCGGACGGCAAGAGCCGGCGCCGCGCCTTCCTGGCCAGCCCGCTGGAGTTCTCGCGCGTGACCTCCGGTTTCGCGATGCGCTTCCACCCCATCCTGCAGACCTGGCGCGCGCACAACGGCGTCGACTACGGCGCGCCCTCCGGCACCGCGGTCAAGACCATCGGCGACGGCGTGGTCGAGTTCGCCGGCCGCCAGGGTGGCTACGGCAATGTGGTGCAGGTGCAGCACGGCAGCGGCAAGACCAGCGTCTATGCCCACCTGAGCCGCATCGACGTCAAGCGCGGCCAGCGCATCGAGCAGGGCCAGCGCATCGGCGCCGTCGGCGCCACCGGCTGGGCCACCGGCCCGCACCTGCACTTCGAATTCCGCGTCAACGGCCAGTTCCAGGACCCGCTGAAGGCCGCCCGCGGTGCCGAGGCGGTGGCCATCGACGCCGCCACCCGGCCCGAGTTCATGGCCCTGGCCGCCGACACCCAGCGCCAGCTGGAGGCCGCGGCCACGCTGACCGGCTTCCGCGGTGACGCCGAGTAAGCCGTGCTGAGCATCGGCCTGATGTCCGGCACCTCGCTGGACGGGGTCGACGCGGTGCTGGCGCAGTTTGGCGATGGCAGCGGCCAGGCGCTGCTGCAGGTGCTGGGCCATGTGCACCGGCCCTTCGACCCCGCGCTGCGCGAGGAGCTGCTGGCGCTGAATCGGCCCGGCGACAACGAGCTGCACCGCGCCGCCTTGGCCGGCAATGGCGTGGCCCGGGCCTATGCCCAGGCGGTGGCCGAGCTGCTGGAGCGCGGCGGCATCGCGGCCGCGCAGGTCACCTCGCTCGGCGCCCATGGCCAGACCGTGCGCCACCGGCCGGGCGAGTTCGATGCCACCGGCTACACCGTGCAGCTGCTCAACGGCGCCCTGCTGGCCGAGCTGAGCGGCATCGCCGTGGTCACCGATCTGCGCAGCCGCGATGTCGCCGCCGGCGGCCAGGGCGCTCCGCTGGTGCCGGCCTTCCATGCCGCACTGTTCGGTCGGCCCGGCCTGGCCCAGGCGGTGCTGAACCTGGGCGGCATCGCCAACCTGACCCTGCTGGGCGGCGACGGCTCGGTGCGCGGCTTCGACTGCGGCCCCGGCAATGCCTTGATGGACCTGTGGTGCCAGCGCCACCGCGGCCAGCCCTTCGACGCCGATGGCGCCTGGGCGGCCCAGGGACGGGTGGATGCCGGCCTGCTCGCACGCTGGCTGGCCGAGCCGTTTCTGCAGCGCCCGCCGCCCAAGAGCACCGGCCGCGACCTGTTCCACGCCGAGTGGCTGGAGGCCCACCTCGCCGCCCACGGCCAGCCGGTGCCGGCGGTCGACGTGATGGCCACGCTGGCCGAGTTCAGCGCCCGCGCCGCCGTCGATGCGCTGCAGCAGCACCAGCCCGATGCCACGCGCCTGCTGGTCTGCGGTGGCGGCGCCCTCAACGGCCAGCTGATGCGCCGCCTGGCCGCGCTGTGGCCGCAGGGCCCGGTGCAGTCCACCGAGGCCGCCGGCCTGCCGCCGCTGCAGGTGGAGGCCGCCGCCTTTGCCTGGCTGGCCGCCGCCTTTGTGCGCCGGCAGCCGGGCAATCTGCCAGCGGTCACCGGCGCCGCGGGGCCGCGCCTGCTGGGCGCGCTGTATCCGGCCGGCTGAAAGCACAACGGCCGCCCGAAGGCGGCCGTCGATCACAGCGCGGAGAACCTCAGACCGAGAAGCTGGAACCGCAGCCGCAGGTGGTGGTGGCGTTGGGGTTCTTGATCACGAACTGCGCGCCCTGCAGATCTTCCTTGTAGTCGATCTCGGCGCCCATCAGGTACTGCAGGCTCATCGCGTCGATCAGCAGCGTGACGCCGTTCTTCTTCATCTCTGTGTCGTCGTCGTTGACGATTTCATCGAAGGTGAAGCCGTACTGGAAGCCCGAGCAGCCGCCGCCCTGGACGAACACGCGCAGCTTCAGATCGGGATTGCCCTCCTCGGCCACCAGATCGGCCACCTTGGCGGCCGCGCTGTCGGTGAAGATCAGCGGCACGGGCATCTCGGAAGGATCGGCGGCAAGGTTTTCGACCACGGCATTCATTGTTCAGGCTCCTGGAAGCGGTGCGATGCAAGTCAATTTGCCATGCATGATGGCCCGCGGCGCCTTGTCCTTGCCGCGACCGGGGACTTGCCCATGATGAAAAAGCCGCCGGGGCACAAGGCTGCCGGCGGCTTTGGACTGGGTTCTCCAGACCAGATTCCCACGCCTGCAGCGGGGAGTCCGGTCCAGCAGCATCAGCGCTTGCTGAACTGCTTGCGGCGACGCGCGCCGTGCAGACCGACCTTCTTGCGCTCGACCTCGCGGGCGTCGCGGGTCACGAAGCCGGCTTGGCTCAGCTCGCTCTTCAGCGTCGCGTCGTAGTCGATCAGCGCACGGGTGATGCCGTGGCGCACCGCGCCGGCCTGGCCGCTTTCGCCGCCACCCTTGACGTTGACCTTGATGTTGAAGGTGATCTCGTTGTTCGTCAGCAGCAGCGGCTGCTTGACGATCATGATCGAGGTCTGGCGGCCGAAGTACTGGTCGACGGGCTTGCCGTTGACCACGATCTGGCCGTCACCCTTCTGGATGAACACGCGCGCCACCGACGACTTGCGGCGGCCGGTGCCGTAATTCCAATTGCCGATCATCGCCGCTCCTTAGATTGCCAGCGCTGGAATTTCCAGCACCTTCGGCTGCTGGGCCGTGTGCGGGTGCGAATCACCGGCATAGACCTTCAGCTTCTTGATCATCGCGTAGCCGAGCGGACCCTTGGGCAGCATGCCCTTGACCGCCTTCTCCAGGGCGCGGCCCGGATGCTTGGCTTGCATGTCCTTGAACTTGGTGCCGTAGATGCCGCCCGGGAAGCCCGAATGGCGGTAGTACACCTTTTGCTCGGCCTTGTTGCCGGTGACACGGATCTTGTCGGCGTTGACGACGATGATGAAATCACCGGTATCGACGTGAGGCGTGTAAATGGCCTTGTGCTTGCCGCGCAGACGGAGTGCCACTTCGCTGGCGACACGTCCGAGCACCTTGTCGGTGGCATCGAGCACAAACCACTCGTGCGTCACCTCGGCCGGCTTGGCGCTGAAGGTCTTCATGAGGGTCTTTCAATCGCCGGCACCCCAGCACGGGACACCGGCGCAAACGCTGGCTGTTCGGCCGCCACGCCACGCGGACCTCGGAACTGCTTGTGTGTGCAGCCTCTCGGACCCCGTGGCTTGCATGGCTGCGTCCGATGTCGGATGCTGCGATCCAACCCGGCCTCAGACCATGAGGCAATCCACCCCGCCAACTTCGGGAAAGCCGCAGATTATAGCCACAACCGTGGCGGCCGGACAGCCTGCCCCGGCTGCGGACATCTCGAAGGCGACAGCACAGCGCAGACAACAAGACTAGACTCAGGGTTAATACCGAGTATTCACATGGCCTCCACCCCGCCGTCCGCCGATCCTGCGCTGGCCAGCCGCCATGCCGTGTTGGACGCCGCCGTGCCCGCGGCGGCGCCGCAAACCGCTGCACCGGCGCCCAAGGCCCTGCCCTGGGTGCCGATCCGCTCGCTGGCGCCGCGCCACCGGCCGCGCATCCTGGCCCACCTGCTGGCCCTGCCGGCGCGCGACCGCTATCTGCGCTTCGGCTATGCCGCCACCGATGCCCAGATCCAGCGCTATGTGGACGGGCTGGACTTCGAGCGCGACCAGGTGTTCGGCATCCACAACCACCACCTGGTGCTGATTGCGCTGGCCCACCTGGCCTTTGCGCCGGCCGGGCAGGCGACGCGGCCCGGCGCCGAGTTCGGCGGCTCGGTGTTGCCCCATGCCCGCGGCCGCGGCTATGGCGCGCGGCTGTTCGAGCATGCGATGCTGCATGCGCGCAATGCCGGCCTGGACACGCTGTTCATCCATGCGCTGAGCGAAAACACCGTGATGCTGCGCATCGCGCGCCGGGCCGGGGCCAAGGTGCAGCGCGACGGCAGCGAGTCCGAGGCCTATCTGACGCTGCCGCCCGAGACCCTGGCCTCCCAGGTCGAGCAATGGGTGGAAGAACATGCGGCGGCGCTGGACTACCAGGTCAAGCGCCAGGCCCAGCGCGTCGAATCGCTGATCGACGCCATCGGCGAGGTCAAGACCGCGGTCGGCCGCAACGGTGGCGCCGGCCGCGACTGACCCCGATCCGGCGGCCCGTGATCGCCCCTCTTGGGGGGGTCCGGGAGGGCCGGCACGGGCCCGGTCAGGCTGTAATATCGGTTCGACCGAGATTTTCAGTTTTGGCAGGTTGCGGCAGTACGCGGCAACGGGCCGCTTCCTCGCGCCGCCGATCCGATGCCGCCGTACCTTCCTTGGATCCTTGCCGCCCTGGCCCTGACCGCATCCGCCTCGCTGGCCACCTGGTGGTGGCTGTCGCGCCGGGTGCGTTCCGGCCCGCCGCCGTTGCCGGTGGAATGGGATCTGCTGCCGCGCCCGGTGTTCACCGCGGACGAGCGCCGCCTGTACCGCCAGCTGCGCGAGGCCTTGCCGCACCACACCATCCTGGCCAAGCTGCCGCTGGTGCGCTTCTGCCAGCCGGCCGATCCGGAGCAGGTGCGCTACTGGTACGGCATCCTGGGCAGCATCCAGGTGCAGTTTGCGGTGTGCAGCACCAATGGCCGGGTGCTGGCGGCGATCGACCTGCACTATGACCGCGGCGGCCCGCCGGCGCGCGCCACGCGCATCAAGCAGTCGGTGCTGGGCGCCTGCCGTGTGCGCTATCTGCGCTGCCCGGCCGACCACCTGCCCAGCGTCACCGAACTGCAGCTGCTGGTGCCGCAGAGCGTCAGCGCCAGCCGTGGCCCGCAGCCGGCCAGCGCCGACAGCGCGATCCCGCTGCCGGCCGCCGCCGCGCCGGCCGAGGCCCGGCCGCTGGCCGGCAGCTCGCGCCGGCGCGAGCGCACCACGCTGTGGCAGGACTCGCTGCCCTTCACCGACTCGTTCTTCATGACCGCCGACCGCCGCTACGACGCCGCCGGCCAGGACGATCTGCAGACCGACGCCGATCCGTCGCCGGCCGACATCGGCTTTCCGGCCGGCCTGGGCGCGGCCGCCTCGCCGCAGCCGACTTGAGCACGCCGCAGCACCGCCTGGCGGGCGGCCTGCACCCCTTCGACCACCTGAGCCCGCAGGCGGTGCTCGACGCGCTGGACGGCTGCGGCCTGCGCGGCGATGGCCGGCTGCTGCAGCTCAACAGCTACGAGAACCGGGTGTTCCAGGTGTTCCTGGAGGACGGCCCGGTGGTGGTGGCCAAGTTCTACCGCCCGGGCCGCTGGAGCGACGCGCAGATCGCCGAAGAGCACGGCTTCGCCGCCGAGCTGGCCGCGGCCGAGGTGCCGGTGGTGGCGCCGCTGCCGCTGCACGGCGCCACCGTGGCCGGTGTGCCGACGCTGGCCACGGTGGGCGTGGCGGGCCAGCCCTTTCGCGTGGCCGCCTATCCGCGCCGCGCCGGCCATGGCCCGGAGCTGGACGACGCCCGGACGCTGCGCTGGCTGGGCCGCTTCATCGGCCGGCTGCATGCGGTGGGCGAGCGGCGTCCGTTCGAGCACCGGCGCCGGCTGGAGCCGGGCGGCTTCGGCCATGCGGCGGTGCAGCGCCTGCTGCAGCTGGAGGCCGTGCCGCCAGCCCAGCTGCCGGCCTGGCGCGATGCCGCGGCGCAGGCACTGGACCGGGTCGACGCCGCCTTCGCCGCCTGCCCGGCCGCGACGCTGCGCCTGCACGGCGACTGCCATCCCGGCAACATCCTGTGGCGCGATCCGGACGACGGCGGCCACGGCCCGCACCTGGTGGACCTGGACGATGCGCTGACGGGCCCGGCGGTGCAGGACCTGTGGATGCTGCTGTCCGGCGAGCCCGAGGCCATGGCCGCGCAGCTGGCCGCGGTGCTGGGCGGCTACCGGCAGTTCAAGCGCTTTGACAGCCGCGAGCTGGCGCTGATCGAGCCGCTGCGCACGCTGCGCATGCTGCACCACAGCGCCTGGCTGGCCGAGCGCTGGGCCGACCCGGCGTTCCCGCCGGCCTTTCCGTGGTTCGGCTCGGCCGCCTACTGGGGCCAGCAGACCACCCAGCTGCGCGAGCAGATCGAGGCGATGGCGCGGCCACCGCTCGATCCCTTCGGCCTGGATTTCGGCGACTGATCAGGCCGCCAGCAGCTTGTTGACGCGGGCGACGTAGGCCGCCGGATCGTCGAGCTGGCCACCCTCGGCCAGCAGGGCCTGGTCGAACAGGATGTGGGCCAGGTCGTCGAAGGGCGCGCCATCGGTCGCCAGCCGCTTGACCAGCGCATGCTCGGCATTGACCTCCAGGATGGGCTGGCTGGCCGGTGCGGTCTGGCCGGCCTGCTTGAGCAGGCGCGCCAGGTGGCCGCTCATGTCGCCCTCTTCCACCACCAGGCAGGCCGGGCTGTCGACCAGGCGGGTGGTGACGCGCACGTCCTTGGCGCGGTCCTTCAGCGTGTCCTTCAGCCGGTCCAGCGTGGGCTTGAAGGCCTCGGCGGCCTCTTCGGCGGCCTTCTTCTCGGTTTCATCCTGCAGCTGGCCCAGGTCCACCGCGCCCTTGGCCACGCTCTGCAGCGGCTTGCCCTCGAACTCGTAGAGGTGGCTGAGCAGCCACTCGTCCACGCGATCGGTGAGCAGCAGCACCTCGATGCCCTTCTTCTTGAAGATCTCCAGCTGCGGGCTGTTCCTGGCCGCGGCCAGGCTGTCGGCGGTGATGACGTAGATCGCCTCCTGGCCTTCCTTCATGCGCGACACATAGTCGGCCAGGCTGGTGCCCTGCTCGTCGCCACCACCGTGGGTGGAGGCAAAGCGCAGCAGCTTGGCCAGGCGCTCGCGGTTGGCGAAGTCCTCGCCCACGCCTTCCTTGAGCACGGCGCCGAATTCCTTCCAGAACGCCGCGTACTTGGCCTTGTCGTCGGCGCTGTCGCTGTCGGCCAGGCCTTCCAGCATGCCCAGCACGCGCTTGGTGCTGCCTTCGCGGATGGCCTTGACGTCACGGCTTTCCTGCAGCAGTTCGCGGCTGACGTTCAGCGGCAGGTCGGCCGAGTCGATCACGCCCTTGACGAAGCGCAGGTACACCGGCATCAGCGCCTCGGCGTCGTCCATGATGAAGACACGCTTGACGTAGAGCTTGACGCCGCCGCGCTTGTCGCGGTTCCACATGTCCATCGGCGCCTTGGCCGGGATGTAGAGCAGCTGGGTGTACTCGCTGCGGCCCTCCACGCGGTTGTGGGTGTAGGCCAGCGGCGCCGCCTGGTCGTAGCTGATCTGCTTGTAGAACTCCTGGTACTCGGCGTCGGTGATGTCGCTCTTGCTGCGCGCCCACAGCGCGGCGGCCTTGTTGACCGTCTCCCATTCGTCCTTCAGCACCTGCTTGGAGGCCTCGGCATCCCACTCCTCCTTGCGCATCAGGATGGGCAGGGAGATGTGGTCAGAGTACTTGCCGATGACGGACTTGAGCTTCCAGGTCGACAGGAACTCGGCCTCCTCGTCGCGCAGGTGCAGGATCACGTCGGTGCCACGTTCGGCGCGGGTGATGGTTTCCAGCTCGTATTCGCCGGTGCCCTCGCTGCTCCAGCGCACGGCCTGGTCGGCAGCCAGGCCGGCGCGGCGGCTTTCCACCGTGATGCGGTCGGCGACGATGAAGCCGGAATAAAAGCCCACGCCGAACTGGCCGATCAGCTGGGCGTCCTTCTTCTGGTCGCCTTCCAGCTTGGCCATGAACTCGCGCGTGCCGCTCTTGGCGATGGTGCCCAAGTGGGCGGCGGCCTCGTCGGCGCTCATGCCGATGCCGTTGTCGCGGATGGTCAGCGTCTTGGCCTGGTCATCGAAGAACACCCGCACTTCAAGGTTGGGCGCATCCTCGTACAGGCCGGCATTGTCCAGGGCCTCGAAGCGCAGCTTGTCGCAGGCATCCGAGGCGTTGGACACCAGCTCGCGCAGGAAGATCTCCTTGTTGGAGTACAGGCTGTGGGTGACGAGGTGCAGGATCTGCTTGACCTCGGCCTGGAAGGCGTGGGTTTGTTTGCTCATGGAGGTGACAGGAAACGGTGTTGGAATGGCCCGAGCCGACCGGACCGCGGCCGGCATTTTGGGCCCAGGCCCGGGGTTTCAAGCCCCGCCGCCTGATGCAGCACAAGCCGGCAACGACGTCGCAGCAGGCATGATGCGCCGATGCGCCTGGCCGACGATGTGCTGACCCAGCTCGAACAACGGCTTGCCGGCAGGCCCGGGCCGCGGGTGCGTGCCCTGCACCTGCCGCCCCGGCCCTGGAACGGCAGCAAGGACGGCGAGTTCGGCGCCATCGAGCTCGACACCGGCCGGCCCGGGCAGGGGGCGCTGGGCCTGAGCTATCTGCTGCTGGACGGCACGCTGGCGGCGCTGGACGGCCCGGCCGGCACGGCGCCGGCGCTGTCGGGCAGCGATGCGCTGCAACTGGCCCGCCTGTGGCGCGATGGCCCGACACCGGCCGAACGGGCCCTGGGCTTTGCCGCCGTCAATGCGCTGAGCCGCCACTTGCTCGATGCCTGCGGTCGGGAGCCACCCGATGCACCCGACTCCATCGGCGGCCTGCAACCGCGCGCCGGCGATCACATCGGCATGGTCGGCCTGTTCCCGCCGCTGCTGAAGCAGGTCACCGGCTGCGGCGCCCGGCTGACGGTGCTGGAACTGCGCGCGGACCTGGTCGGTCGCCATGCCGGTTGCGAGGTCACGCTCGACCCCGCCGCACTGCGCCACTGCGATGCCGTGCTGTTGACCAGCACCGTGCTGCTGAACCACACCCTGGACGAGCTGCTGCCGTTCCTCCGCCAGGCCCGGGCCCTGGTGATGATCGGCCCCGGCGCCGGCCTGTTGCCCGATGCCTTGTTCGAGCGTGGTCTCACCGCCGTGGGCGGCAGCTGGGTGGTCGACGGGCCGGGCCTGGTCTCGGCCCTGGTGACCGGCCAGGCCTGGGGGCGCTGCGCACGGAAGTTTGTCTGGACCCGCGGGTCCTGGTCCCGGCCCGGGGCACCCTGACCCCATCCACTGCCGCGGAGGCGGCCGCGCGCCTCAGCGCCGTCGCATGTAGAGCTTGACGCCGCCCAGGACCAGGCCCATCAGCAGCATGCCCGACAGCACGCTCCACCGGTGCTCACGCAGGGCGAGGACCATCTCGCGCAGGCTGCGCATGAACTCGGGCTCGTCCACCCAGCGCGAGGCAGGCCGCTGGGCATCGGTTTCTTGCGGCTCGCTGGAAACGGCGCCACCCGACGGTCCCTGACCGCCCCAGTCGACCCGCACGCGCTGCCCCGGTTCGGCCGAGGTCTTGCGTGACGACAGGCCGCCCAAGTCATTCCACAGACCCGAGACCGCCGGCGCCGGCGCCGAGGCCGCCTTGCCCGCCTCGGCCAGCACGCCCCCCGACAGGTTGGTGTTCGGCGTCGGCACGTTCAATGGCCGTCCCGCGGATCGTGCCGAGGACGCGGCCCCCGTGGCCTTGCCGGCGGCCGACTGGGCCTGGATCTCCAGCAGCATGTCGAGGTTGCGGTGCCCCGTGGAGACCGCGGGCTGGGTCGCGCGGTCCGGCGCCGCCCCGACTGCCGGAGCCTCGCCGGCGGCCTGATCGCCAGTCACGGGCCCCGCCATGGCCGGCCCGGTCAGCAGCACGGCCCAGGCCAGGGCGAGTCGCTGCGGCAGCCGCCGCACCGAGATGGACCGCATGCGCACAACAGGACGCGCCGCGGTGCCGGTGGGGGAATGGGTTGAGGACATACTCGGATACAACTGTTGCGAGTATCGCCACTTTCGCATCCTGGGACGGATACGGGAAGCCCTCGCTTTGGGCCCGCCCGGCGGGTCAGCCCACCAGCACCTCGGTCACCGACGGATGGCCGAGAAATGGCTGGGGGCTGGCGCTGGCGCCATAGGCCCCGGACTGGAAGATCACCACCAGGTCGCCAACCCCGGCCACCGGCAGATCCATGCGGTCGGCCAGCAGGTCCAGCGGCGTGCACAGCGGCCCGACGGCCGAAGCCGGCTCCCGCTGGGCACTGTCGGCCCTGTTGCCCACGGTGGCCGGGTAGTTCTTGCGCACCACCTGGCCAAAATTGCCCGAGGCCGACAGATGGTGGTTCAGGCCGCCGTCGCAGACCAGGAACACCTGGCCGCGCGACAGCTTGCGATCCAGCACGCGGGTGACATAGACACCGGCCTCGCCGACGAAGTAGCGGCCCAGCTCGATGACCAGGTGCGCCTCGGGCAGCTCGGTGCGTGCGCGCTCCACCAGGGCCGCCAGATTGGCACCGATGGGCGCCAGGTCCAGCCGCTGCTCGCCCGGGAAGTAGGGAATGCCGAAGCCGCCGCCCAGGTTGAGGAACTTCAGCGGCGAGGGCGCCAGCGCCGCCAGCCGCAAGGCCAGTTCGTAGCTCTTGCACTGGGCCTCGCAGATGGCCTCGGCGCGCAGGTTCTGCGAGCCGGCGAACAGGTGAAAGCCCTCGAAGTCCAGGCCCAGGGCGCCGATGCGCGCCAGCACCTCGGGCAACTGCTCGACGTCGATGCCGAACTGCTTGGGCCCGCCGCCCATCTTCATGCCCGAGCCCTTGAGCTCATAGTCCGGATTGACGCGCACGGCCACCCGTGCGGGCAGGCCCAGCTCCTGCGAGGCCCGGGCCAGCACGTCCAGCTCGCGCGCCGACTCCACATTCACCAGCACCCGCGAGGCCACGGCCTGCCGCAGCTCGGCATCGCGCTTGCCGGGCCCGGCAAAGCTGATCTCGGCCGGATCGGCGCCGGCGTCCAGCGCCACCTTCAGCTCGCCGCCCGAGGCCACGTCGATGCCATCGACCAGGCCGGCCAGCAGGCCGACGACGGCCGGCATCGGGTTGGCCTTCATCGCATAGTGCAGCTTGACCTGGGCCGGCAGGGCCGTGCGCAACTCGGCCACACGGGCGCGGATCAGGCCCCGGTCGTAGGCATAGAACGGCGTGCTGCCAACGCGAGCGGCCAGCGTCGACAGGCGCTCGCCACCGACCACCAGCTCGCCATCGCGGACAGGGAACTGCGCCATCGGCGCATGCTCCGGGGGCTTGCGCAGGGCGGGTGACGGAGCAGGATGGCTCATTGCCGTGTGCCGGATCAGGCGCGCGTGGGCAGGACGCCCCGGCCGACGCCCAGGTACTCGATGCCAAAGGCCTGCATCAGCTTGGGATCGTAGAGATTGCGGCCATCGAAGATCACCGGCTGCTTCAGCTCGGCCTTGATGCGCTCGAAGTCGGGGTTGCGGAATTCCTTCCACTCGGTCACCACCAGCAGCGCATCGGCGCCTTCCAGCGCCGCCTCCTGGCTGGACACCAGGGCCAGGCCCGGCGTCTCGCCCATGACCCGGCGCGCCTCGTCCATGGCCACCGGATCGTAGGCCTGCACCCGTGCGCCACGCTTGACCAGCTCGGCCACGATCACCCGGCTCGGCGCCTCGCGCATGTCGTCGGTGTTGGGCTTGAAGGCCAGGCCCCAGACGGCGAAGCTGCGCCCCGTCAAGTCGTCGCCGAAACGCTGCACCACGCGGTCCACCAGCACCTGCTTCTGGCGCTCGTTGGCGGCTTCCACCGCCTCCAGCACCTGCAGGTTCAGGCCGTTGACAGCGCCGGTGCGGATCAGCGCCTTCACGTCCTTGGGAAAGCAGCTGCCGCCGTAGCCGGTGCCGGCATACAGGAAGTGCGTGCCGATGCGCGGATCGCTGCCGATGCCGCGGCGCACCCATTCGATGTCGGCGCCCACGCGGTCGGCCAGCAGGGCCAGCTCGTTCATGAAGCTGATGCGCGTGGCCAGCATGGCATTGGCCGCGTACTTGGTGAACTCGGCGCTGCGCACATCCATCACCACCAGCTTGTCGTGGTTGCGCATGAAGGGCGCGTACACCGCACGCATCAGCAGCGTGGCACGCTCGTCCTCGCTGCCGACGATGATGCGGTCGGGCTTCATGAAGTCCTCGACCGCCGCGCCCTCCTTCAGGAACTCGGGGTTGCTGACCACCGCATGGTCGATGCTGACACCGCGCTCGGCCAGCACCTCGGCAATCGCCGCGCGCACCTTGTCGGCCGTGCCCACCGGCACCGTGCTCTTGTCGACGATGACCTTGTAGTCGGTCATGTGGCGGCCGATGTTGCGCGCGGCCGCCAGCACGTACTGCAGGTCGGCCGAGCCGTCTTCGTCCGGCGGCGTGCCCACGCCGATGAACTGGATGGTGCCGTGGGCCACGGCCGCCGCCACATCGGTGGTGAACTGCAGCCGCCCTGCCTTGGCATTGCGCTGCACGATGGCGTCCAGCCCCGGCTCGTGGATCGGGATCTCGCCACGATTGAGCATGTCGATCTTGCGCGGGTCCACGTCCAGGCAGACCACATGGTTGCCCATTTCCGACAGGCAGGCACCCGTCACCAAACCGACATAACCGGCGCCAACCACGGTGATCTTCATCGCTGCAAGGACCTCAGAAGGAGAGACTGCGCGGATTGTGCATTCAGGCGCCTGCAGATCAGGGCTTGCCGGGCCCCCCAAGCCGTGGCACCTGCCACGGACGGCAAGCGCACAGCAGCGTTGCAGCGCCTGGGGCTGGCAGACAATGCGCAGCAAACTGCTGTGGCTTCCCCATGAACATCCTGCTCACCGGCGCCGCCGGCTTCATCGGCTCGCATGTCGCCCGCATCCTGCTCGACCGCGGCGACACCGTGGTCGGCCTGGACAACCTGAACGCCTATTACGACCCCAAGCTCAAGCATGACCGGCTGGCGCGGCTGAGCGGCGGCAAGGGCTTCAGCTTCGTGCAGATGGACGTGGCCGATCGCCCGGGCATGGCCGAACTGTTCCAGCGCCAGCGCTTCGACCGCGTGGTGCACCTGGCGGCCCAGGCCGGCGTGCGCCACTCGCTGGTCGACCCGCATGCCTACATCGACAGCAACATCGTCGGCTTCACCAACATCCTCGAAGGCTGCCGGCACTCGGGCGTCCAGCACCTGGTGTACGCGTCCAGCTCCAGCGTCTACGGCGGCAATACGCAGATGCCGTTTTCCGAACACCATGGCGTAGACCATCCGGTGAGCCTGTACGCGGCCACCAAGAAGGCCAACGAGCTGATGGCCCACACCTACAGCCATCTGTTCAACCTGCCCACCACCGGCCTGCGCTTCTTCACCGTCTACGGCCCCTGGGGCCGGCCGGACATGGCGCTGTTCCTGTTCACCCGCGCCATCCTGGCCGGCGAGCCGATCCAGGTCTTCAACCACGGCAAGATGGTGCGCGACTTCACCTACATCGACGACATCGCCGCCGGCGTGGTGCACACGCTGGACCGCCCGCCGCAGGCCGATGCCGGCTACGACAAGGTGGCGGCCGACACCGCCAGCAGCTGGGCGCCGTACCGCGTGTTCAACATCGGCAACCAGAACCCGGTGCAGCTGATGGACTTCATCTCGGCCATCGAGCGCCACACCGGCAAGACCGCGGTGAAGGAGCTGCGCGACATCCAGCCCGGCGACGTGCCGGCGACCTTTGCCGATGTGTCGGAGCTGGAGCGCTGGACCGGCTTCCACCCGGCCACGCCCATCGACGAAGGCGTGGGCCGCTTCGTGGCCTGGTACCGCAGCTACTTCAAGGCCTGAAGCCCCGCGCCGCGGGCCTGCAGCTCAGGCCTGCGGCGGGTGGCGCTCCACCCACTGGGTGGACAGCGCCTTGCGGTCGATCTTGCCGTTGGGATTGCGCGGCAGCGGCCCGGCCACCACCTCGATGCCATGCGGCACCATGTAGGCCGGCATGCGCGTCTTGCAGTCGGCCAGCAGCGCGGCCACGTCCACCGTGTCCGCGCCGGCGGGCGGCGTGGCGATGACCTGGATGGCCTGGCCCAGCGTCGCATGGTCGACGCCGAAGGCTGCGCATTCGCCCACGCGCTGGCTGGCGTACAGCACCTCTTCCACCTCGGTCGGGCTGACGCGGTAGCCCGAGGTCTTCATCATCTCGTCGCGCCGGCCGATGAAGTACAGATAGCCCTCGGCATCGCGGCGCACGGTGTCGCCCGAGTACACGGCGATTTCCGGCAGCATCAGCCCGGCCTCGCGCCCACCCACGCCCGCCGGCAGCGGCTTGTAGCGCTCGGCGGTCTTCTCGGCGTCGTTCCAGTAGCCCTGGCCGACCAGGGCACCGCGGTGCACCAGTTCGCCGGGCTCGTCGGGCGCGCATTCGCTGCCGTCCTCGCGCAGCACCAGGATCTCGGCATTGGGGATGGCCTTGCCGATGGAATCGGGACGGCGATCCACCTGCTCCGGCGGCAGGTAGGTCGAGCGGAAGGCCTCGGTCAGGCCGTACATCAAGAACGGCTTGGCCGCGGGCATCCTGGCGCGCAGCTGGTCCAGCGTCTCGCGCGGCATGCGGCCGCCGGTGTTGGCGAAGTAGCGCAGATGCTGGTTGATCTCGGCCGGCCAGTCGGCGATCTGCGTCAGCTGGATGTACAGCGGCGGCACCGCCGTCAGGCCGGTGACCTTCTCGCGCGCCATGGCCTTGAGCACATCGCGCGGCAGCAGGTAGTTGAGCAGCACCACGCGGGCACCGACGTGGAAGGCCGTGGTCAGCTGGCTGAAGCCGGCGTCGAAACTCAGCGGCAGCGCGGCCAGCAGCGTATCGCCGCCATGGTTGCCCAGGTAGGAGGCCACGCTCTTGGCGCCGGCCACCATATTGCGATGGCTCAGCACCACGCCCTTGGGACGGCCGGTGGAGCCGCTGGTGTAGAGGATGGCGCAGAGATCGGTGTCGATGACGCGGTGGCCCGCGGCCGCCGGCGCCGCCAGCAGATCGGACCAGCGGTGCAGCGACAGGCCCGGCGGCAGCGCCACGGCGGCCTGGGCTGCGGCGTCGGTCAGCACCAGATGGCGCAGGTCGGGACACTGGGTCAGCACCGGCTGCAGCAGGGCCAGCCGCTCCGGCGAGGTGATCAGCACCCGCACATTGCAGTCGCGCGCGATGTAGGCCACCTGCTCGGGCTTGAGCAGCGGGTTCATCGGCACCATCACGCCACCGGCGGCTGGCGCGGCGAAACTGGCGATCACGGTTTCCAGCCGCTTGTCCAGCCAGATGCCGACGCGGCCTGTGCGCGGCAGATCCAATGCCCGCAGGCCGCTGGCCAGGGCCTGCACCTGCTCCGCCAGCGGCCCATAGGCCATGGACCGGCCGGCGTCGCCCAGGGCCGCAGCCTGCGGCTGGCGCAGCGCGGCATGCAGCGGAAGATCGTGGAGCAGATGCGTATCGGACATGCTGGGACGGCTGACGCCTCCGGAACCGGCGGATGCGCAGATTCTGACGGACAACCCCGTCGGCCCCGGGACGTACAGGTGTGACAGGTTGCCGCAACCCGGCCACCGGGACGGGCCGCCCCCTGTGGTGGACCGGGCCCGCCACCTAGAATCCGCCGTCCCTGGTGCACCGCTCCAGCGTCCGTCACCAACCGCCTGCAGAGCCTCACATGAACACCGTGCAAGAAGTCGCCACGCTGATCGACGCCGTCCTCGGCCTGGGCGGGCGCGGCCTGTCCTTCGGCCCCGAGACGCCGCTGCTGGGCGCCATCCCCGAAATGGACAGCATGGCCGTGGTCTCGCTGATCACGGCCATGGAAGAGCGCTTCGGCATCGCCGTCGACGACGACGAGATCAGCGGCGACACCTTCGCCTCGGTGGGCAGCCTGGCCGACTTCGTCAGCGCCAAGCTCGCGGGCTGAGCGACCAGCGTCCCCGGGTGCCGATGCGGCCCGCCACGCAAGCCTTCTTCCTGCCCGTCGGCGCGGGCCAGCGCTTGTGCCTGTTCCATCCCGCCCAGGGCCCGCTGCGCGGCTGCGTGCTGCACCTGCATGGCTGGGGCGAAGAACTGAACAAGTCGCGGCGCATGGTCGCCCGGCAGGCCCGCCAACTGGCCCAGGCGGGCCAGGCCGTGCTGCTGCTCGACCTGAAGGGCTGCGGCGACAGCAGCGGCGACTGGCTGGACACCACCTGGCAGGACTGGATCGATGACGCCGTGGCCGCCGCCGGCTGGCTGCTGGCCAGGCACGATGCGCCGCTGACGCTGTGGGGCCACCGCAGCGGTGCCCTGCTGGCCAGCGCCGTGGCCCGGCATCTGCCGGCCCAAGTGTCGCGGCTGCTGCTGTGGCAACCGGTGCTGCAGGGCAAGCTGCAGCTGACACAGTTCCTGAGGCTGCGCGCGGCCGCCGACATGGCCCACACCGACAGCAAGACCACGATGCAGCGCCTGCGCAGCGCGCTGCAGGACGGCCAGGCCATCGACGTTGCCGGTTATCAGCTCGGCGCCGGCCTGGCCCGCGGACTGGAGGCTGCGACGCTGGACCGGCCGCCGGCCGGAACCGAGGTGCTGTGGCTGGAAGTCTCGTCGCAGGCCGAGCCGGCGCTGGCGCCCGCCTCGGCGGCGCTGGCCCAGGCCTGGGTCGAGGCCGGTTGCCAGCTGCAGGCGCGGGCCCTCGCCGGGCCGGCCTTCTGGCAGACCCAGGAGATCGAGGATGCCGACCTGCTGCTGCAGGCCACGCTGGACCTGATGCGGCTGCCGGCCGCGGACACGGCGCCGGCATGAGCGCCACCATGCCCATCACCGGCACGGCCACGGGCGACGGGTCCCAGCCCGTCGAGCAGGCGCTGATGTTCCACGGTGCCGACGGCCATGCGCTGCTGGGCATCCTGACCCACGCCGTCGGTCGCCCGGCCGACACCGGCGTGCTGATCATCGTCGGCGGCCCGCAGTACCGGGTCGGCAGCCACCGCCAGTTCGTCGGCCTGGCCCGGCAGCTGGCCCGCGCCGGCCACGCCGTACTGCGCTACGACAGCACCGGCATGGGCGACAGCGAGGGCCCGCTGCGGGCTTTCGAGCAGGCCAGCCGCGACATCGCGCCGGCGATCCAGGCCCTGCGCCAGGCCCAGCCGCAACTGCGCCACCTGGTGCTGTGGGGCCTGTGCGATGGCGCCTCGGCCGCCCTGCTGCACCTGGACCAGCATCCGGACAGCCCGGTCGGCGGCCTGTGCCTGGCCAATCCCTGGGTGCGCTCGGAGGCCAGCCTGGCCCGCACCCAGGTCAAGCACTACTACCGCCAGCGGCTGCTGCAGGCCGAGTTCTGGACCAAGCTGCTGCGTGGCGGCATCGGCCTGGGCGCCGTGACCGGCCTGCTGGGCAATCTGCGCCGGGCCGGGGGGCAGCGCCCTGTTGCCGCGGCCGGGCGCGAGCTGCCGTTCCAGCAGCGCATGGCCCGCGCCTGGTCCAACTTTGGCGGCCAGGTGCTGCTGCTGATGTCCGAGCAGGATCTGACGGCGCACGAGTTCGACGAGCACAGCCGCGCCGATGCCGCCTGGCAGGCCGCGCTGCGCCGCCGCCCGCCGCAGCGCGTGACCTTGGCCGGGGCCGATCACACCTGCTCGGTGCCAGGCTCCCAGCAGGCCGCCGAGCAGGCCACCTGCGCCTGGCTGCAGCAATGCTTCTCGCCCGCCGGCCGGGCGGTCTGACCTCAGGCGCCCACGACCATGCCCCATCGCACGCCCACCCTGCCCCGGCTGCCCGTCCTGGGGTGGGCCGCCTTCGGCGGTGCCACCCAGGCCTCCCTGCCCACGCTGCTGGACCGCGACCCACAGGCGCTGCGCTACACCACCAGCGGCCGGGCCGCGATCCTGCTGGCGCTGGAGGCCCTGGGCCTGGGTCCCGGCCAGCAGGTGCTGCTGCCGACCTACCACTGCCCGACCATGGTCGCGCCAGCGGTGGGCCTGGGGGCGACGCCCCGCTTCTATCCCATCGACGGCCGGGGCCAACCGCGCCTGGACTGGCTGCAGTCGCAGAACCTGGACGCGGTGCGCGCCATCCTGGTGCCCCACTTCTTCGGCCTGCCCCAACCGATGCAGGCGCTGCGCGACTGGTGCGACCAGCGGCACATCGCCTTGATCGAGGACTGCGCCCATGCGCTGTTCGGCCGCAGCGGCGAGCGCGCCATCGGCACCTGGGGGGACCTGGCGATCAGCAGCCTGACCAAGTTCCTGCCGGTGCCCGAAGGCGGCTGCCTGGTCGTCAACCGCGGACCGGCGCGCACCGAGTTCCAGCGCTGCGGCCCGCTGCAGCAGGTCAAGGCCGTGCTGGACATTGCCGAGGAAGGCGCCCGCCATGGCCGGCTGGGCGGCCTGAACTGGTGGATCCAGGCCCCGCTGGATGCGCAGCGCCGGCTGAGGCAGCGCCACCACCCGATGCCGGCGACCGCCGCAGCCCCCGAACCCGGCTCCGGGGCCGAGGTGCCCGACGACCCGGACATGCTGGTCGACCCCCGCCTGGCCCATCGCGCGCCTGCGGCCGCCTGCCGCTGGGTGGCGCAGTGGCTGCCGCGCCAACGCATCGTCGAGCGCCGGCGCTTGCGCTACCAGGAGCTGAGCCAGCGCCTGGCCGGCCTGCCCGGGCTGCGGCCGCTGATGCCGGTGTTGCCCGACGACTGTGCGCCCTATGTCTTCCCGCTGTGGGTGGACCGGCCGGATCCGGGCTATGCCGAGCTGCGCCGACGGCAGATGCCGGTGTTCCGCTGGGACCGGCTGTGGCCCGGCACGCCGGAGCTGGAAGACGACCATGGCCGGCTCTGGTCGCACCATGTGATCCAGCTGGCCTGCCACCAGGATCTGACGGATGCCGATGTGGATGCGCTGGTGGCCTGCGTGCAGGGCATCTTTGCCTCGCCCCAGGCCGCATCGCCGGCCTCGCCCTCCCTGCCCTCGGTCCAGGCGGCCTTGCCGGTCTGTGGCTGATCCGGCACCCGCCCTGCCTTTCCGATAGGAGCCCCGCCATGCCATGGCAGACCGTGCCGATCCGGCAGTTCGCAAACCATGTCGCCGAATGGGATGCCCTGCAGGCGCGCAGCACCCGCGTGCCCTTCCTCGAGTCGGCCTTCCTGCAGCCGCTGATCGAGGTCTACGGCCATGACGGCCTGCGCCTGGCCTTTCTGCCGGGCCGCCAGGGCTGGCAGGCGGCCACCCTGCTGCAGCCGGTCGGGACCGGCCGCTGGCAGACCTTCCAGCCCTCGCAGCTGCCGCTGGGTCCGTGGCTGCAGGAGGCGGGCGCCGACGGCACGGCCCAGGGGCCGGGCGCCAACGCCGTCGGCCTGCTGCAGGACCTGCCCGGCCTGGCCCTGGGCCTGGGCCTGACCCAGCTGGACCCCCGGCTGTGCCAGCGGCCCGCCGATGAAGGCCCATGGCAGACGCTGGACTACATCAGCACCTCCTGGGTCGAGGTCGGCGGCAGCTTCGACGACTACTGGGCCCAGCGCGGCAAGAACCTGCGCCAGAACACGCGAAAGCAGCTCAACAAGCTGCAGGCCGATGGCGTGCAGCCGCGGCTGGACTGCGTCACCGATGCGGCCGAGGTCGATGCCGCGCTGGCCCAGTACGGTGCGCTGGAGACCGCCGGCTGGAAGTCCGACACCGGCACCGCCATCGCCGCCGACAACGACCAGGGCCGTTTCTATGCGGCCATGCTCAAGCGCTTCTGCGCCCAGGGCCGTGGCCGCCTGTACCGCTACTGGTTCGGCGACGACGTCGTGGCCATGGACCTGTGCATCGACAACGGGCCGCTGGTGGTGATCCTGAAGACGGCCTACGACGAGCGCCACCGCAGCGTGTCGCCATCGACCCTGATGCGCCACGAGCAGTTCCGCCAGTGGTGGCAGGAAGGCCGCTACCAGCGCATCGAGTTCTACGGCAAGACCATGGAATGGCATACGCGCTGGACCGACAGCCACCGCATGCTGTACCACGCCAACGCCTACCGCTGGACCGGCCTGCGCCGGGCCCATGAGTGGGTCAAGTCCTTGCGCTCGCGTCCGGCGGCAGAGCCGGCTGCGGCCACCACCGGCACCGAGACCGCGGCATGAACTCGCGCACCGAACCGGCCCTGCTGCTGGCCCTGGCCGCACGCACGCTGACCCTCGAGGCCGAGGCCGTGCTGGGCGTGCGCGCCGCACTCGACCAGCGCTTTGCCCAGGCCGTGATGCTGATGCTGCAATGCCGCGGCCGCGTGGTCGTCACCGGCATGGGCAAGAGCGGCCACATCGGCCGCAAGATCGCCGCCACCCTGGCCTCGACCGGTACGCCGGCGCTGTTCATGCATCCGGCCGAGGCCAGCCACGGCGACCTGGGCATGCTGGCCGCGGGCGATGTGGTGCTGGCCCTGTCCAACTCGGGCGAAAGCGACGAGCTGAACGTCATCGTGCCGGTGATCAAGCGCCTGGGCATCCCCCTGGTGGCCATGACCGGTCGTGCCGGCTCGACCCTGGCGCGCCAGGCCGATGTGGTGCTGGACAGCGGCGTGGCCCAGGAAGCCTGCCCGCTGAACCTGGCGCCCACGGCCAGCACCACGGCCCAGCTGGCCCTGGGCGACGCACTGGCCGTGACCCTGCTGGACGCGCGCGGCTTCAGCCCCGAGGACTTCGCCCGCTCGCACCCCGGGGGCGCGCTGGGCCGGCGCCTGCTGGTGCATGTGCAGGACCTGATGCGCACCGGCGCCGCCCTGCCGGTGGTGGCGCCCGACACCCCGCTGACCGAGCTGCTGCGCGAAATGAGCGGCAAGGGCATGGGCTTCGCGGCCATCGTCGAGGACGGCCGGGCGCTGGGCATCTTCACCGACGGCGACCTGCGCCGCCTGATCGAGCGCGGCCAGGATCTGCGCACCCTGCGGGCCCGCGACCTGATGCACGGCTCGCCGCGCAGCATCGCCGCCTCCGCCCTGGCGGCCGAGGCCGCGGCGCTGATGGAAACCCACCAGATCACCAGCGTGCTGGTGGTCGACGACGAGGGCCGCCTGGTCGGCGCCCTCAACACCAACGATCTGATGCGGGCCAAGGTCATCTGACCGGCACGCCCTGCCTGCTCACGGAGCCCCCCATGCAACTCTGCGGATTCGATGTCGGCCTGGACCGGCCCTTCTTCCTGATCGCCGGCCCCTGCGTGGTCGAGTCGCTGCAGCTGCAGATCGACGTGGCCGGCCGGCTGCAGGAGATCACCGGCAAGCTCGGCATCCCCTTCATCTTCAAGAGCAGCTACGACAAGGCCAACCGCAGCAGCGGCAAGAGCTTTCGCGGCCCCGGCATGGACGCCGGCCTGGAGATCCTGGCCCAGGTGAAGAAGCAGCTGGGCCTGCCCGTGCTCACCGACGTGCACAGCGAGGCCGAGATCCCGGCCGTGGCCAGCGTGGTGGACGTGCTGCAGACGCCGGCCTTTCTGTGCCGGCAGACCGACTTCATCCATGCCGTGGCCAAAAGCGGCAAGCCGGTGAACATCAAGAAGGGCCAGTTCCTGGCGCCGCACGACATGAAGAACGTCATCGACAAGGCGCGGGCGGCGGCCGCCGAGGCCGGCCTGTCGAGCGACCGCTTCATGGCCTGCGAGCGCGGTGCCAGCTTTGGCTACAACAACCTGGTGTCGGACATGCGCAGCCTGGCCATCATGCGCGAGACGCAGGCGCCGGTGGTGTTCGACGTCACCCACAGCGTGCAGCTGCCGGGTGGCCAGGGCACCAGCAGCGGCGGCCAGCGCGAGTTCGTGCCGGTGCTGGCGCGCGCCGGCGTGGGCGTGGGCGTGGCCGGGCTGTTCATGGAGACGCATCCCGATCCGGCCAACGCGCTGAGCGACGGGCCGAATGCCGTGCCGCTCAAGCACATGGCGGCGCTGCTGGAGCAGCTGCAGGCGCTGGACCGCGTGGTCAAGAGCCAGCCGCTGCTGGAAAACGACTTCTCCTGCTGAGCGCCACGCCCCCGCACCGGAGCCCGGGCCATGTCAAGCACGCGTCGCGCGCTGGCCTGGTCGTTTGCCGAGCGCTATGCCAGCCTGGCCATCAACCTGGCCAGCACGCTGCTGCTGGCCCGGTTGCTGACGCCGGCGCAGATCGGCCTGTATTCGCTGTGCGCCGCACTCGCCGGCATGCTGGCCATCGTGCGCGACCTGGGCACCAGCGAGTACCTGATCCAGGCGCCGGACGTGGCGCCCGAGCGCCTGCGCACCGTGCGCGGCGTGGCCTTGCTGGCCGGCTGGTCCACGGCCGCGCTGCTGTGGCTGCTGGCCGGACCGGCCGCGGGCTATTTCGGCGCTGCCGGCGTGGCCGATGTGCTGCGCCTGCTGAGCCTGGGCTTCGTGCTGCTGCCGCTGACCTCGCCCGAGTTCGCCCGGCTCAACCGCGAGCTTCGATTTCGCGAGCTGTTCCATCTGCAGCTGGCCGGTGCCCTGGTCCAGGCCGGCGTGGCCCTGGGCCTGGCCTCGCGCGGCCACGGCGCGCTCAGCCTGGCCTGGGGCAATCTGGCCAATGTCGGCGTGCAGACCCTGTGGCTGGCCCGACCGGCCTGGTGGGGCCAGGGCTGGCCGCGCTGCCACGGCGCCCTGGAGGTGCTGCGCTTCGGCTGGCGCTACAGCCTGGCCCGCGGCATCGAGACGGCGACCCAGAGCGTGCATGAGCCGCTGATCGCCCGCCAGTTCGGCTTTGCCTCGGTGGGCCTGTTCAGCCGCGCCTATGGCCTGGTCGACCTGTTCGAGCAGAACGTGGCCAGCGCCGTGGTGCGCGTGACCACGCCGGTGTTCGCCCAGGCCCACCGCGACGGCGGCGCGCTGGCCGAGCGCTACGCGCTGGCCACGGCGATGTACACCGGCGTGGCCTGGCCGTTCTTCGTCGCCGTGGCCCTAATGGCCCATGACATCCTGCTGCTGATGTTCGGCCCGCAATGGGTGGAGGCTGCGCCCCTGGCCACCGTGCTGGCGCTGGCCACGCTGCCGCATGGTCTGTATGCGCTGGCGCCGCAGCTGCTGTCGGCCACCGGCCGCGTGCAGGCGCGGCTGCGCATGGCCTGGCAGGTGGCACCGGTGCACCTGGGTGGGCTGCTGCTGGCCGCGCCGTTCGGGCTCAGGGCCATGGCCTGCGCCTGGGGCATCACCGCGCTGTGGTCGTCGGTCCTGTACGCACGCCAGCTGGCCGTGGCCTTGCGGACATCGATCGGCCGGTTGCTGGGCGGCTGCTGGCGCAGCGCCGTGCTGGCCGCCCTGGTCGGCCTGTCGATCTGGTCGGCATCCCGGCTGGTGGACGCCTGGGCGCCTTCGGCCCTGGTCGCCCTGTCCCGCCTGGGCCTCACCGGCCTGGCAGGACTGCTTGCGTGGCTGGCCATCCTGCGTATGCTGTGCCATCCCCTGCTCGCTGCGTTTCCCTTCGCCCGCAAGGCCTGAGCCGCCACCCGCTCACCCCACACCATGCCTGCCCAATCCACACAGCCCCGCCTGCTGCACTGCCTGGCAGCCGCCACCTTGATCGCCTCGCTGGGACTGCCGACGGCCCCGCTGGCCCAGGTTCCGGTGCCGGCCGGCACCCAACCGCTGACGGCCTTCACCTGGGGCGAGATCGCCCTGCTGCCGGACTGGTGCATCGACAGCCAGGCCGGCATCTATGGCACCCCCGAGGGCGGCGCCTACATGAACAAGTCGCCGCGGGCCCCCCATTGGGTGTCGCTGATGGGGCGTGACTTCTGGCACATGCACCACTACTGCTATGCGCTGCGTGACCTGATGCGGTCGAAGAAGGCCGGACTCGGGCCGGCCAAGCGCCAGCAGCTCTATGAACGGGCCCGCAACGACCTGTACTACGTCATCAACAACTGCGGCCCCAAGATGCCGCTGCTGCCCGAGGTCTTCCTCAAGCTGGGCGAAGTCCTGACCCTGCTGGGCGACCCCCTGGGCGCCGAGAGCGCCTATGCCCGTTCCCGGGCGCTGAAGCCCGACTACTGGCCAGCCTACACCGCCTCGATCGACAGCCTGCTGGGCCGCAAGATGTATGCGCAGGCCCTGGAACTGGCGCAGGCCGGGGTGGCCGCGGCCCCGGCCAGTGCCGAGCTGAAGGCCCGTCTGGCCCAGGTGGAGAAGGCGATGCGCGCCACCCCTTCCGCCGCCGCCGCATCGGCGCGCTGAGGCATGCGCATCCTGATCGTCTCGCCGACCGCCACCCACCCCGCCAACTCCGGCAGCCGCGCCCGCGTGCAGGCGCTGGCCGCCACCCTGATGCGGGCCGGCCACGAACTGCACATGGCCTATGTGAAGCGCGACTCACCCGGCGATGAGGCGGCGATGGCGGCGTTCTTCGGCGGCAACTTCCATCTGCTGAGCTATCGCCAGCCGGCACGGCGGGAGTCCGGCCTGCAACGGCTGACACGTCGCGTGCGCAACCTGTGGGACGTGGACTCGCGGCACGCCTTCGGCATCGACGACTGGTACGACGACGCCATCGATGCCCCCCTGCTGCTGTTGCAGCAACGCTTGGCCTTTGACGCGGTGATGGTCGAGTACGGCTTCCTGTCGCGCGCGCTGGACCTGTTCGATGCGCAGACGCTGAAGGTGCTCGACACCCACGACGTCTTCGCCGGCCGGCACCGGCAGTTCATCGCCCAGGGCCTGCAACCGGAGTGGTTCAGCACCCGTGCGGCCGACGAAGGGATTGCGGTGCGCCGGGCCGACGTCACGATCGCCATCCAGGCCGGCGAGATCGACCACTTCCGGCAGCTGGGCGCCCGGCGCGTGGTCGAGGTCGGCCATCTGCAGACGCTGCAACGCATCCACCCGACGCCAGCGGCCGGCGCCCGCATGCTGTTCGTGGGTGGCAGCAGCCCGATCAATGCCGACGGCATCGGCCACTTCATCGGACAGGTGCTGCCTCGAATCCGCCAGCAGCTGCCCGCGGCGGTGTTGCAGGTGGCCGGCGGCGTGTGCGAGCGCTTGGCCCAGGCCCCAGGGGTCGAGTTGCTGGGCCGCGTGGATGACCTGCTGGCGGCCTACGCGGGCGCTGGCCTGGTGGTCAACCCGGTGCGGTTGGGCACGGGGCTGAACATCAAGTCGGCCGAGGCCCTGGGCCATGGCCTGCCGCTGCTGAGCAGCTCCACCGGCGCGCGTGGTTTCGAGCCACTGATCGGCCAGGGCCTGTTGTGTGAGGACGAGCCCGAGGCCATGGCCCGAGCCGCGCTGTCGGTGCTGTGCGACCCGGCGCGCGCGCGGGCGCTGTCGGATGCGGCCTGGGACTGGATGAGCCGCAGCAACCAGCGCCACACGCAGACCTTGCTGGACCTGTTCAGCGCCGCAGGCCCACGCTCCTGAGCAGGCGTCCGGCCAGCCCCCGGCCGGCCAGCAGCCAGGCCGGCGGCTCCTTGGGCCACAGCGCCGACCGGCTCTGCCACATCAGGTCATAGCGACCTCGGCTGAGCCATCCCTCCAGACCCTGCCCGTCGAACCGGGTCTCGAACGGCCGATGGGGGTCGGCCCGCACCTGCTCGTAGGCCGCCAGGAAGTGCCGCACCATGTCTCGCGGGTGCCAGTGCTCGCGCATCCAGCGCGCCGAATGCTGGCCCAGCGCATCCACCAGCTCGGGGTCGCGCACCAGCGCGCCCAGCATCGTCGCGGCATGCTCCAGCGGCACGCTGAGCACCGGCAGCTCGTACTGGCCCGACAGGCGCATGAACGAGGCCCGCGTGCGGTCGTCCAAGTACACCATGGTCGCGCTGCCGGCGGCCAGCGACTCCAGGGTGCTGGTGTGGTAGCTGCCGGTGACCAGCTCGTCGATGGCCACATGCGACAGCGCCTTGCGCGCCAGGCATTCCTGGTGCGGCACCATCTCGATCACGTCGACCGTCACCGCATGCCCTTCGGCGCGAGCCCGCTTCTGCACCTGGTCGAGCATGCGCCGCGTCTCGGGGTAGCCCTTGGTGTCCCAGCGTTCGGCCCGTGCGGGCCTGAACAGGCTGGGCGCATAGGAGATGCGCACGCCGTCCCGCGCCGACGGGCGCGGTGCCGGCTCGGGCGGAAACACGATCAGCGGCACCGGCCGGGCGTTCGGATAGCAGCGCTCCTGCCACTGCCCGCACACCAGCTTGGGAATCGGGCAATCGAGCACCTGGGCCTCGCTGCGCCCCATGAAGCGCGCCACCAGGGCCGGGCCGGCATGGAACTGCCGCACCATGGGCTTGCCCTGCTGCCACAGGCGGCGAAAGTCGATCGGCGCGAACTCCTGGGAGTCGAGGTCGATGTAGTTGTGCAGATGCAGCACGTCACAGCGCTGCACCAGGTCGATGACCTCGTCCTTGTCGCGCTGCCAGACCAGATCCTCGTCGAAGGTGCGGCTGCCGAAGGCCGCCGCGTTCAGCACGCAGACCCGCGACTCGATGCCGGGATGCAGCTGCAGCGCCTGGCAGATGCGGATCGGCGCGCCGGCCAGCGGCGTGTGGGTGAGGTGAACGACAAGCATGTCTCGGATTCGACGGGCGCCGGACACGCTCGGCCGATCGGGTTGGAAGCAGAATTCGATGCTATCCGAGCGACCACCTGCCGGGCATCTGCCCGCAGGGCCGCACGGAGCGCCGCCCCGTGTCGCTTTTGGCACCACGGCGGCGATCCTGTACCGCCGCGACACCGAAGCCGCCCTTGTCCACCATCAGCGTGATCGTGCCCATCCACAACGGCTCGCGCTTCCTCGCGGCCACGCTGGATGCCGTGCTGGCCCAGGCCAGCCCCGCCGACGAGCTCATCGTCGTCGACGACGGCTCGACCGACCAGGGCGCGGCACTGGCGGCGGCGCGTGGCCTGACGGTGCTGACACAGACCCGCCAGGGGGTCTGCGTGGCGCGCAACGCCGGCCTGGCCGCGGCCCGGGGCGACTTCGTCTGCTTCCTGGACCAGGACGACATCTGGCATCCGCAGCATCTGCAGCACCAGCGCTGGGCCCTGAACGCGGCCACCGATCCGGTGGCGGTGGTCAGCCCCTACCAGCACTGGCACCCCCGGCCGGACGGCCAGTACGCGGAACCCCAGACGCTGTTTCCGCCACCGTCCGAGCCACGCCTGCTGCCCGAGTTCAGCGGCTGGGTCTACCACCAGTTCATGCGCGACTGCTGGGCCTTGACCAGTGCCACGCTGCTGCGCCGCGAATCGCTGTTGCGCCACGGGGCATTCGATCCCTCACTGCCGTTCAGCGAAGACTGGCAGCTCTGGTTGCGGCTGTCGCGCATCGGCCGCTTTGCCGCCGTCAATGGACCGCCGGTGCTGTATCGCCAGCATCCCCGCCAGGGCTCGCGGGTGCCGCGCGACATCGACTATCGCTGCCGGCTGCTGCGCGAGCACTGGCACAGGCACGGCTTGCGCAGCGCCGACGGGCGCGGCCTGCCGGAGCCTGAGTTTCTTGCATTGCTGGCCGGCTACCGCATGGAGTACGGCTATCAGCACCTGCAGCATGGCAGCCGGCAGATCGCCATTGCCGCACTGCTGGATGCCTGGAGGATGCAGCCCCGGCGGCTGCGCTACCTGGCCCTGGCCACCGCGGCGCTGGTGGGCTGGCGGCCTGGCGACACATTGCCCGCATAACATGCGCCCCATGTCCTTCGTGCCGTCCCTCAAGCTCGCCACCTTCCGCGCCCTGGAATGGCTGAGCGCGCTGCGACAGCCGAACCGCAACACCCAGCCCGGAAGCGTCGACACGCCATCACAGCCCCCCGCGCCGGCCTCGCTGTGGCTGTTCGTGTCCACGATCGGCGAATTGAACGCCATCGCTCCGCTGCTGGAACGCCTGCGCCGTGAACTCGGCCATCCTGCGCTGACGCTGATCACCGACCGCGACACCTACGAAGCGGCCTATCGCGCCCGGCACCCGGAAGCCGCCATCGAGCGCCTGGACGGCACGGTGGCGGCGGTGGCCTCGCTGAAGCGGCGGCGGCCCCCATTGCTGCTGCTGGTGGCCGAGATCCCTGCCTTGCTGCATGACGCCCCGTGCCGGCTGTCCTATGCCACGCTGCAAGCGGCACGATCCGCCGGCGCCCCCTGCGTGCTGTTGAATGGCTGGCTCTACGGCTATGCACCGCCGTCGCGGCTGGACCTGCTGGAGCAGCGCTGGTTCGGCGGCGACTATGTGCGCGCCTTCGACCTGTGCATCGTGCAGACCGATGCCGTGCGCCAGCGCCTGCTGGAACGCGGCGCAGAGGCCCGGCGCGTGGTCGTGGCCGGCAACGTCAAGTTCGATGCCATGCCCTGGCCGCCGCAGGACCATCCACCCGACAGCAGCCTGGGCGCGCTGGGGGCCGCGCTGCGGCGTTCGGCCCTGCACCCGCTGATCGTCGCGGGCAGCGTCACCGAGACAGCCGACCAGAACGACCTTCTGCAGGCCTTCCGCCAGGTGCACGACCGCCACCCCGGCGCCTTGCTGGTCCTGGCGCCTCGCCATCCCGAGAACCTGCCGCGCATGGCCGCGCTGCGGACCATGCTCGAGGCGTCCGGCCTGCCCTGGACACTGCGCAGCACGCTGCCTGCGACGCCGGCGGCGCTGGCACCGGGCGTGCTGGTACTGGACACCATGGGCGAGCTGCGCGGCTGCTATGCGGCCGCCACGCTGGCCTTCGTGGGCACCGACCACAACGTGCTGGAGCCGCTGGGCTTCGGCAAGCCGGTGTTTGTCGGCGGCCACTGGGAACCCACCTACCCCAGCTTCCCGGTCTATGAGCAGCTGCGAGCCGTCGGCGCCATCCACGACGTGGGCACGCTGGACGGCCTGGGCCCGGCGTGGTGCGCGCAACTCGAAGCCGGCCGGGAAGCCCCGGCAGCAGGACGCGCCCGGCTCGATGCCGCCGTGCGTGCGCAGCGCGGCGCCGTGCAGCGCCATCTCGACGCCATGCGCGGCTGCGCAGCGCTGCACCGCCTTTGGTCTGGGGATGGCCTGACCGGCAGCGCCGATAAATCACCGACACTTGCGTGAACAGTTGGCCGCTCCTGCGGCCCGCATCGTGCCGGACCCTCGTGCCGGACCCACGCGATGACTTATCGTCGCCATTTCCGCCGCCCATCATCGGTTGCGGGCCGCTGTCCATGCTCTCCACCTTTCGCAACCTCTACGCCTACCGCGACCTTCTGCGCGTGCTGACGTGGAAGAACATCGTCCTGCGCTACAAGCAAAGCCATCTGGGCCTGGCCTGGGTGGTGCTGCGACCGTTGATGCTGGTCGGCATCTTCATGGTCGTGCGCGCCTTCGTCGGCATCGACAGCGGCCACGTGCCCTATGCCCTGCTCACCTACTGCGCCATGGTGCCCTGGGTGTTCTTCCAGGAGGCCGCCAGCGACGGCGTGGGCAGCGTGGTGAGCCACGCCAACCTGATCAAGAAGATCTACTTTCCGCGTGAGATCTTTCCGCTGGCCAGCCTGCTGACCAAGTGCGTGGACCTGGCGGTCGGGCTGCTGATCCTGTCGATGCTGATGCTCTGGTACCAGTGGGCGCCGACGCTGCAGGCCCTGTGGCTGCTGCCGCTGATCCTGTACACCATGCTGATCGCGTTGACCCTGTCGCTGGCCGGCGCGGCGCTCAACGTCTTCTCGCGCGACATGTCGCAGGGCGTGCCGCTAATGCTGAGCCTGGGCATGTACCTGTCGCCGGTGATGTATCCGCTGCCCCTGGTGCAGCGCGCGCTGCTGGAGAACCAGGCCGCGGGCGCGGCCAGCGACTGGATCTACGAGCTGTACATCCTGAACCCGATGGTCGGCGTGATCAGTTCCTTCCAACGCTGCCTGCTGATGGGACACCCCCCTGACTGGGCCACGCTGGCCCCCGGGGCGGCCCTGGTGGCGGTGCTGCTGCCGCTGAGCTACCTGTTCTTCAAGCGGGCCGAAGCCTACTTTGCCGACGTGATATGAGCACCCGCACCCCCATGCCGAGGCCGGCCGACGAGGCGCCAGTCATCGAGGTCAGTCACCTGACCAAGGAATACCGTCTGGGTGCGATGCAAGGCCTGCGCGCCACGGTGCGCAGGCTGCTGGGCCGCGGCGGTGCGAGCCAGGCCCAGGGCTTCAAGGCCCTGGACGACGTCAGCTTCAGTGTTCGCCGCGGTGAGGTGGTGGGCATCATCGGCCACAACGGCGCGGGCAAGAGCACCCTGCTCAAGCACCTGTGCCGCATCACCACGCCGAGCAGCGGCTCGGTCACCGTGCGCGGCCGGGTTGCGCCGCTGATCGAGGTGGGTGCCGGGCTGGTGGGCGACATGACCGGCCGAGAGAACATCTATCTCAACGCCAGCATCCTCGGGCTGAGCCAGTCCGAGATCGACTCCAAAGTCGACGAGATCATCGCTTTCGCCGAGCTGGAAAAGTTCATCGACACGCCCATTAAGCGCTACAGCTCGGGGATGCAGGTGCGGCTGGGGTATGCAATTGCCACGGCGGTGGACTGCGAGATTCTCATCGTTGACGAAGTGCTGGCCGTGGGCGACCTGCAGTTCCAGCGAAAGAGCATCGAACGCATGCAACGTTTGATCTCCGAGAGTCAAAAGACGGTCCTGATTGTTGGTCACAACATTCGGCAGATGGAGAGGATCTGCACACGCATGATCCTCCTGGACCATGGAAAGGTCTTGATGGACGGGGGCCCTGTTGAGGTCGCCAACAAGTTCTTTGACCTCGCAACACTCTCTGGCAAGTCCGGCATGCTTCAGGAGACTGGAGGGCGAGCCGCCTCAACATTGGGGAGGTTCGAGTCTTCAGGCGACCTCACTGTTCACTCCATTCGGCTGCTGCATGACGATGGCACTGCAAGTGACCAGTTCCATGTTGGCGATCCCATCACGGCGGAACTCGACGTCCACGCTTTGAAGCCGTTGAAGGCTGTCGACATGGCGATTGCCATTCACACGCCCGATTTGATGAACATCGGCATTTCGCCACTCACAGCTTCGCTTCCGGATGAAATCAGCCTCAGCGAAGGCTTCAATCGCATTCGATGCCGCTTTGGCCGGACCGGCATCTTGCCGGGACTTTTCATGCTGAAGATCGGGATCAAGGATCAGTGGGGCCAGATGATGTGGCACTGTGAAAACGCCTCGCCCTTTCATATCACCCCCCCACCGGGGGCTTCGCACGCAAGGTATTCTGCAATCACCTTCATACAGATGGAGGCAAGCTGGACGGTCAAGCAATCCGAAGCCGACCAAGCAGCGTAGGCCCCATGCTTTCCAAGAACGACCTCATTCAGAAGCGGAAGCGAGCCCAGGACTTCGTATTGGGCTTGAACACCGGGAAACACGGCGAGTACAAGTACTCGAACGTCGGTCAGCCCATTCTTTATTCATCATGCTACGCATTGATGAGCCTGCACTATCTCGGCTCGGAAATAGGTGATCGTAGCGAGTGGGCCAGCTACATCCTGGCTCATCAACAGCCGGAATCGGGCGCGTTTGTCAGTCCGGAGCTGTTTTCCGGAACTGGGGGCTCGCATGATCAAGAACACCTGACCTTGCATCTGGCAACCACTGTCCTGCCCTGTTTGGACATACTGGGCGTGCGTCCAAAGTTTCCCCTTCAGTTCGCCCATAGATTCCTCGCTCCGGAAGCCCTGGCCCGATGGTTAGACGCCAGAGACATGCGTGATGCATGGCTGGAGGGCAACAACTTGTTGTTCGTCCTCCAACTGCTGATCTACCTTCGTGACGATGAGGCGGCGGCAGGGGCTGCGCAGCGCCTGGCCGAACTGTTCGATTGGCTAGATCGCACAGCTGATCGAAACACGGGGCTGTGGGGCACCGACGGGCTCTGTTCAAAGTTCATCGCCATGTGCGGCGGCTACCACCAACTGCTGGCCTACTACTCTGAGAACCGCCCGTTGGTTTCGCCGAACCGTCTGGTCGATGTCACGCTTGACCTGCAGCATCCGGATGGAGGGTTCCATCCTGAGGGCGGCGGCGGCGCCTGCGAGGATGTAGACGCCGTGGATATTCTGGTCAACCTCTACAAGAGGCATGACTACCGACGTCCAGAGATTCGCAACGCTCTGCGCAGAGCGGCTCTCTTGATCATCAACCAACAGGTCGATGATGGGGGCTTCGTCTATCGCCGAAACGAACCGTTCTCACACATGGGAATGCAATCGACGTTGACGCCCGCCAATCAGGGCACCGTGTTTGGAACTTGGTTCCGTCTGCACACGCTGGCACTCATCGGCGAGGTTCTTTCAGACACTTCGCTTGGTCAAGTCGATTGGGGCTTTAACCCTCGCATGTCGATGGGTTGGCACGTGCCTTCACGGGTCACTTGCCCATCACACCTGGGCTGGTTGGGCGAAGAACTGCGAGAAGCGGGCAAGAAGAAGTTCATCGCGAGCATGCTTCCGCACACCGCACTGCGTTGGTTGCTAAAAGCACGGCAGACCCATTGAACGTCGGGAATGCCCGAATCCAGAGCATGTGGAGTGCCGCGCGATGAGCTATACGATCAAGCAGATTGCCAAAGCCAGCCGAAAAGTCTGGAGTGAACGGCAGACCCAGGCCGCGCTGAATCAGTTGCGGGATCAGGTCCAGACCATTTGCCTCAGTGGCGACAGCCCCGACTGCAGTGCTGCAGAAGCCGACTTCGATCACCTCCTCGCCTCGTCCAAGCCCCTGCCTGAGTACGGCTACGACGCGGTTTCCAACTGGCGCCGTGGGGCCGAGCGAGCGCTGCAGCTCGCATCGGTCGTGCCTGACTTCGGGGCGGTGCAACGGTCGCTGGAGGTGGCCTGCGGCGATGGCATGACGTCGGTCATCCTGGCGGCCCATGGCCTGGCCACCAGCACCGCCGATCTGCGGGACTGGCGCGATCCGCGGGCGGCGAAACTGCCGTTCAAAGCCCTGGACATCGACTGGGCCGATCCGCTGCCCGCCGGCGGATCGCCGGGACATGACCTGGTCTTTTCGTACAACGCGTTCGAGCACTTCGGGAACCCGGCCACCGCCCTGTCAAAGATGCTGGCGGTGACCCGTCCGGGCGGCCATCTGTTCTTCGAGTTCGGCCCGTTGTACGCAGGTCCTTGGGGGCTGCATGCCTACCGCATGATCCCCATTCCGTACATGCAGTTTCTGTTCAGCGAGCCCTTCTGGCGCGACAAGCTCAGGCAGACTGGTGTGCGCGACCTTGGGCAGGACCTCGACGAGCTGCAACCGCTGAACGGCTGGACCGTGGCCCAGTTCGAGAACTTGTGGGCCGATTCGGGCTGCGAGATCGTGCTTCAACAGCGGGTGGAGAACCTCAGCCAACTGGCCCTGGTGTCCCGCTACCCGGGCGCATTTCGGGGCCGAGGCCTGACGGTCGAGGATCTGTCCACACAGGCTCTTCGGGTGCTGTTGCGCAAGCCGGGCGGCAACTGATCGGCAGGACGCGTCGAATGCCCCTGGTATCCGTGCTGATGTCGGTCTTCAACGGGGAAGCGTTCCTCGGCGAAGCGGTGTCCAGCGTGCTGTCGCAGAGTTTTGCGGATTTCGAGCTGATCGTGGTCAACGATGCGTCCACCGATGGCTCGGGCGCGCTGCTGCGTGGCTGGACCGATGCGCGGTTGCGCGTCATCGAGCAGCCGGTCAATGCGGGCCTGGTGGAGGCGCTCAATCTGGCGGCTTCACACGCCAGGGGTTCGCTGCTGGCCAGGATGGATGCCGACGATGTGGCCCATCCCGAACGGCTGAAGCACCAGGTGGCCGCTTTTGCCCAGCGGCCTGCACTGGTGCTGCTGGGCACGGCCTTCGATCTGATCGATGCCCGGGGCGAAGCCCTGGGCCGGCAGACGGTGAAGTCGGGCGACGGCGTGCTGCGCACGGCGCTGCTGGAGAACAACCCGTTCGGACATCCCACGGCCATGATGCGGGCCGATGCCTTCAGGGCCGCGGGCGGCTACCGGGCACTGGGCGGACGCTTCGCTCAGGACTATGACCTGTGGCTCAGGCTGGCCGATCTGGGCGAGATGGACAACCTGCCCGAGGCCTTGCTGCGCTACCGCGTCCACGAGGGTCAGATCTCTGTGGACAAGATCGTTGCGCAACGCGAGGCGGCCGAGCTGTACCGGCAGCTGGCGCTGCAGCGTCGCGCCGGAGGGCCAGAAAACCTGGCCGCGGCACGGCAGGCGGTGCTGCGCCGACGGCCGGACTTGCTGGTGGCCTGCTCCGCCGAACTGCTGGACACCAGCACGCGGCTGAGTGCGCAAGGCCGGCACGCCGAGGCGCGGCGCATGCGTTGGCGGGCGTTGCGCATGGCCCCGCTGGCGGCACCGGCACGCCGCGAGCTGGCACGCGCCTGGAAGTGGCGGCTGGCGCGGCTTTTCGGAGCCGCCCGGTGATCGGCTGCATCTCGGTGATCGTGCCCTGCTACCGGCAGGCGCATTACCTGCGCGACTGCATTGCGTCGCTGCAACAGCAGACCTACACCGATTGGGAAGCCATCGTGGTCGACGATGGCTCGCCCGATGACACCGAGCAGGTGGTCCGCGAACTGGCCCGTGAGGAACCCCGGCTGCGCTATGTGCGCAAGCCCAACGGAGGCCTGTCGTCGGCCCGCAATGCCGGGATTGCGGTGGCCCGCGGCGCGGCACTGCAGTTTCTCGATGCCGACGATCTTCTGCAGCCCAACAAACTGCAGCAGCAGGCCGACGTGCTGGAACGCCATGCGGACGTGGACGTGGTCTACGGCAGCGCCCGCTACTTCCGGGATGAGGCCCCGCGGGACCTCTCGTTCGGCATGTATGCCCGCGGGCCCGACCATGACTGGATCCAGGAGAACTGGCTGGGTTGGCAGTCGAAGGCGCCGGGCTTCGTGCACCGCAACCTGTTTCCTGTGTGCAGCCCGCTGCTGCGGCGGTCGGTGGTGGACCGCGTGGGGCTGTTCGACTGCGAGCTGCCAGCCCTGGAGGACTGGGACTTCTGGTGGCGCTGCGAGCTTCAATCCGTGCGCTTCGCCTACTGCCCGGCCGACCAATCCCATGCCTTGGTGCGCATGCATGGCACCAGCATGACCCACGAGTCTCCTCGCATCAAGCAGGCCTACCTGCGACTGCGGCGCAAGCACCTGAACTCGCTGCCGGCCGGTCCACTGCGCGACCACCATCTCGACGAACTGCTGCGCGCCACGGTCGAGGCCTCAAAGGCCGGTGAGCCCGGTCTGATCTGGCCGCTGCTGTTGAGCGTTGGCAATGCCAGGGAGCGGCTGCAGGCGGTCGTCTACCTTGGTCTGCATCACAACTGGATGGGGCGACGGGTGTTTCACCGCGTGTGCGCGCTCCTGCCTTGGCGCGTGCGCCAGTGGCTGGGCGCGTCACTTGGACTGCGTGCGGTCCGTACGCTCCGATAACGGCACGAGCTTCATGCGCACCATCGCCATCCACCTCCCCCAGTTCCACCCCATCCCCGAGAACGATGCCTGGTGGGGCAAGGGCTTCACCGAGTGGACTAACGTCACCAAGGCGCGTCCGGTGGTGCCCGGTCATACTCAGCCGCATCTACCGGCGGACCTGGGCTTCTACGACTTGCGCCTGCCCGAAGCGCGCCTGGCGCAGGCCGAACTGGCGCGGCAATACGGCATCGATGCGTTCTGCTACTACCACTACTGGTTCACCGGCAAGCAGGTGCTGGAGCGCCCGGTGCGCGAGATCGTGGCCAGCGGCCAGCCGGACTTTCCGTTCTGCCTGTGCTGGGCCAACGAGAACTGGACGCGCGCCTGGGATGGACGCTCCAATCAGGCGTTGCTGGAGCAGCACTACTCCGACGCCGACGATGAGGCCCACATCCGTCACCTGCTGCCCATCCTGGCGGATGCACGCTATCTGCGCGTCGGCGGCAGGCCGGTGCTGCTGGTCTACCGCACTGAACTGCTGCCCCAGCCCCAGCGCACGGCCGAGACCTGGCGACGCGAAGCGGCCCGTGCCGGCCTGGGCGACCTGTACCTGATGCGCGTGGAGTCGTTCCGCTCGGACGTGAATCCGACCGAAATCGGCTTCGATGCCGCGATGGAGTTCGCTCCCGATTGGCGCCAGGTGCGCGCGCGCCAGCATGGCCGCCTGCACCGCATTGCGGCGCGGCTGGGCCTGTATCCGCGCGGCTACCTGGAGCACCGCTTCGCCGAGTACGACGACCTGGTGGCGGACATGCTGGCCAAGCCGCAACCTGGCTTCAGGCGCCATCGCTGCGTGACACCAGGCTTCGACAACTCGGCCCGCCGCAAGAAGGACGCGACCATCTTCGTCAATGGCACGCCGCAGGCCTATGGCCGCTGGCTGGAGCAGGTGCTGCAGGCCGAGGCAGCGCTGCAGTGCCCGGCCGACGAGAAACTGGTGTTCGTCAACGCCTGGAACGAATGGGCCGAAGGCAACCACCTGGAACCCTGCCAGCGCTGGGGCCGTGCCTACCTGGAGGCCCATGCCGAGGCTCGGCGCCGGGCAGGGGTCTAGTCGCGGTGATGAGCGACACCGCCGACCTGTCCATCGTCATCCCGGCCTACAAGGCCAGGTACCTGGACGCTGCACTGGGCTCGATCAGCGAGCAGCAGGACCAGGGCTTTCGCGTGCACATCGGCGACGACGCTTCGCCCGATGACCTGACGGCGGTCTGCCGCCGCTGGCAGGATCGCGTGCCCCTGGTCTATCACCGCTTCGAACACAACCTGGGCGGCCGCGACCTGGTGGCCCAGTGGCACCGCTGCATCGCTCTCGGCGACCAGCCCTGGGTCTGGCTGTTCAGCGACGACGATGTCATGGAGCCGGGCTGCGTCAGGGCCTGGCGCGAGGCCCAGGGCCGTGAGCCGCAGGCCGACGTCTTTCACTTCGATGTGCTGCGCATCGATGGCGAAGGCCAGCCCCTGCGCGACGAACCGGCGTTTGCGGACCGGTTGTCGGCACGGCGCTTTCTGCTGCAGCGGCTGAGGTTCGAGCTCTCCAGCTACGCGCCGGACTATGTGTTCCGCCGCTCGGCCTTCCAGGCCGCGGGCGGTTTCCAGTCCTTCCCGCTGGCCTGGTGCAGCGACGACGCCACCTGGATCAAGCTGGCCGCACGCGGTGGCGGCATCCGGGCCGTGCGCGGGGCCAGGGTGCATTGGCGACTGTCGGACGCCAACATCAGCCAGTACGCGAACACAAGATTGGCGTCGCTGAAGCTGGAGGCCTGGGTGCAGTTCTTGGAGTGGCTGGATGGCCATCTGGCCCAGCTACCGCTGGAGCCCGGCGACCCTGACGATACGAAACTGCGTGGGGCGGCGCGGTACTGGCTCTACCAGCAGGCCGGAAATGCCGGCATACGTTTTGCCGGCCTGCCGCGGGTTGCACTGGCACGGCGGCTTGGCAAGTTGCAGCAGCACAGCCTGCCCGGGGCCTTGCTGCGCATGTTGCGCTCCGACTGGCAGCTGGCGTGCGCACGATGAGCGCGCTGTTCATCTCCGACCGCTGGCCCCGTCCGCTGGCTGCGTTCCGCCATGGCACGGCCCAGCGCATGCGCCTGCTGATGCGCGCGCTGCAGCAGGCCTGCGGCGGGCCGCTGCACCTGCTGCTGCTGGCCCCGCACGGCACGCGCTGGGGCCTGGCCGAGGCCGATGCGCTGCGCGGGGATTTCGCACGCCTGTGGGACGTGCAGGTCGGCGAGATCCGCGTCGAGGTCGACCCCAAGCCGCCGCAGCCGGTGATGCACGACCTGTGGCGCGGCTATCTGCGGCCGGCCACCAGCCTGTACCGGCAGTGGACCTATGCGCGCATGAGCAGCGCTGCCCTGCAGGACGCGCTGCACGATGTGCTGTCGCAGACCCGGCCCACCCTGGTGTTCGCCCACCGCCTGCCGGCCATGGCCCTGCTGCGGCGCAGCGGCCGGCCCACGCCGCCGGTGGCCTTCGACCTGGACGACATCGAGAGCAAGGCGTTCGCCCGCGCCGTGGCCCTGCCGCCGGTGTGGCGCAGCAAGCGCCTGCAGCTGCTGCAGGTGCCGGCGCTGCGGCGCATGGAGGACTGGGCCATCCGGCGCGCCGCACTGACCCTGGTGTGCTCGGACGCCGACGCCCGCGAGCTCAATGCGCGCTGCCACAGCACGCGCGTGGCGGCCGTGGCCAATGCCGTGCCCACGCCCACGGTCAGTGCGCTGCCGGATCAGCCCTCGGTGCTGTTCCTGGGCGTGCACACCTATGGACCCAACCGATCAGGCGCCGAGTGGCTGATCCAGCAGGTCTGGCCGCGGGTGCGCCAACGCTGCCCGCAGGCCCAACTGCGCATCGCCGGCAAGGATTGCGAGCGCATCGCCGGTTTCGCCGCGCCACCGCCCGGCGTCGAGTTCCTGGGCTTCGTGCTCGACCTGGCCGCGCTGTATGCGCAGACCCGGGTGGTGGCCTGCCCCATCCACAGCGGTGGCGGCACGCGCATCAAGATCGTCGAGGGCGCGCTGCAGCAGCGGCCCATCGTCTCCACGACCCTGGGGGCCGAAGGCCTGGTGTTCTCGGCCGAGCGCGGCGAGATCGTGCTGGCCGACGCCGCCGCCGACTTTGCCGATGCACTGTGCGCACTGCTGGACGATCCCGGGCGCTGCCTGCGCCTCGGCGAGGCCGCACGGCGTTGCGCAATGCAACACTACGACGAGTCGCGCGTCACCGCCGACGCGGCCGAGAAGATCCGCGCGGCACTCCCCTGAAGTTCGAACCATGACCAGCCCTGCCACCCTGTCCACGCGCCCCCTCACCGCCGGCAAGCCGCGCTTTGCCACGCCGGCCGCACAAGCCGCCCAGCGCAGCCAGGACGATGCGACGGCCTGGTCGCTGGCACTCGACGGCGCCGACACGGCGGCCCGGCTGCGCTCGGTGCAGGGCGACTTTGCCGTGGCCCTGCAGCGCCCCGACGGCAGCCATCTGCTCGCGGTGGACCGCTTCGCCCGCCAGACGCTGTGCTGGCGCATCGTCGACGGCTGCCTGCATGTGGCCGAGCGCGCCGACGAGCTGGCGCGGCTGGCGCCAGCGGCCGAGCTGGACCTGCAGGCGGTCTACGACTATCTGTACTTCCACGTCATCCCGGCGCCGCGCACCGGCTTCGTCGGCGTGCAGCGCCTGCCGGCCGGGCACTGGGCGCTGTTCCGCGACGGTCGCATCGAGGTGCGGCCGTACTGGGTGCCCGAGTTCAACCCGCAGGCCGCGGGCGGCGCCGACTTCGGCGCGCTGCGCGACGAGTTCCGCGGCCTGCTGAAGCAGGCGGTGTCCCGCCAGTGGGACCAGGGCAAGCCGGGCTGCTTTCTCAGCGGCGGCACCGACAGCTCCACCGTCGCCGGCATGCTCAAGCAGGTGGCCGGCCAGGCGGCGAGTTATTCCATCGGCTTCGAGGCCGAGGGCTATGACGAGATGGCCTTTGCGCGCATCGCCGCCAAGCATTTCGGCACCGAGCACCACGAGTACTACGTCACCCCCGACGACCTGGTGCGCAGCATCCCCGACGTGGCCGCGCACTACGACCAACCGTTCGGCAACTCGTCGGCGGTGCCGGCCTTCTATTGCGCGCGCATGGCCCGCGACGACGGCATCACCCGCATCCTCGCCGGCGACGGCGGCGACGAGCTGTTCGGCGGCAACAAGCGCTATGCCACGCAGCGCGTGTTCGGCGTCTGGGATGCGCTGCCGGGGCCGCTGCGCGGCCTGCTGGGCCCGGCGCTGGACAACCCGCTGGTGGGCGCGCTGCCGCTGCTCAAGAAGGGCAGCAGCTATGTGCGCCAGGCCAGCGTGCCGCTGCCCGACCGGCTGCAGACCTACAACCTGCTGGAACGCCTGGGCGTCGAGACCGTGCTGCCGCCGGCGCTGCTGCAGCGCATCGACCGGCAAAGCCCGGCCCGCCAGCAGCGCGAGGTCTGGGGCCAGCCGCAGCGCGCCGGGGCGCTGGACCGGCAACTGGCCTTCGACTGGCGCTACACGCTGGCCGAGAACGACCTGCCCAAGGTCTGCGGCACCACCACGCTGGCGGGCCTGGCGGTGGGCTTTCCGATGCTGGACGAGGACCTGGTCGACTTCTCCACCCGGTTGCCCACGGCCTACAAGCTGCGCGGGCTGAAGCTGCGCTGGTTCTTCAAGGAGGCGCTGCGCGGCTTCCTGCCCGACGAGATCATCACCAAGAAGAAGCAGGGCTTCGGCCTGCCCTTCGGTGTGTGGGCGGTGCGGCATGCGGCGCTCAACCGCCTAGCCAGCGACAGCCTGCACAGCCTGGCCCAGCGCGGCCTGGTGCAGCCCGGCTTCGTGCAGGTCCTGCTGGGCCGGCACCTGCCCGAGCACCCCGGCTACTACGGCGAGATGGTGTGGATCCTGATGATGCTGGAGCAGTGGCTGCAGCGCCATGCCCCGCGTTTTGCACTGGGCCGCTGAGCCCGCACCGAGCATGTCGGCCCCGTCCGTCCGCCCCGATCTGTCCATCACGCTGGTTGTCGACCTCGACGGCACGCTCACGCCCGTCGATACGCTGCACGAGTCGCTGGCGCGCCTGCTGCGTCGCCAGCCGTTGCAGGTGCTGCAGGCGCCACTGTGGCTGGCCGCCGGCCGCGCCGGCTTCAAGAATGCCGTCGCCCAGCGCCTGCGCCTGGACCCCGGCGCCCTGCCCTGGAACCAGCCGCTGCTGGACTATCTGCGCGAGCAGAAGGCCGCCGGTCGGCGCCTGGTGCTGGCCACTGCCGCACACCGGCAGATCGCCGACGACGTGGCGGCCCACCTGGGCCTGTTCGACGCCGTTCTGGCCACCGACGACGGCCACAACCTCAAGGGCGAGGCCAAGCTCGCCGCCATCCGCGCCCAGGAGGGCGAGCGCTTCGCCTATGCCGGCGACAGCACGGCCGACCTGCCGGTGTGGGCCGGGGCCCAGGCCGCCATCGTCGTCGGTGGCACGCCGCAGCGCCTGGCCCAGGTGCAGGCCGGCACCCCGCTGGAGCGGCACTTCGAGCGTCCGGCCGGCGGGTGGGCGGCGTGGCTGAAGGCGCTGCGCGTGCACCAGTGGGCCAAGAACGCGCTGCTGTTCGTGCCGCTGATCACCGCCTGGCCGGCCTCGATGCTGGTGGCCCTGGGCCAGTTGCTGCTGGCCTTTCTGGCGTTTTCGCTGGTCGCCTCGGCCACCTATGTGGTCAACGACCTGGGCGATCTGGACAACGACCGGGCCCATCCGCGCAAGCGCCTGCGGCCGCTGGCCAGCGGCGCCCTGCCGGTGCTGCAGGTGGTGGCCGTGGCGCTGGCGCTGCTGCTGCTGGGCTTTGCCATGGCGCTGGCCCTGTCACCAGCCTTTGCGCTGGCGCTGGCCGTGTACCTGGTGCTGACCACGGCCTACAGCGCGGCCCTCAAGCGCTATGTGCTGCTGGACGTGCTGGCGCTGGGCCTGCTCTACACCATCCGCATCATCGCCGGCGCAGTGGCCATCCAGGTGGCGGTCAGCTCCTGGCTGCTGGTGTTCTCGGCCTTCATCTTCTTCAGCCTGGCCCTGGTCAAGCGCTGTGCCGAGCTGGTGCTGTACCGGCAGCAGGGCCGCACAGCGTCCTCGGGCCGGGACTACCGCGTCGACGATCTGGTGGTGCTGTGGCCCATGGGCGTGGGCGCTTCGCTGAGCGCGGTGGTGGTGTTCGGCCTGTTTGTCAGCGCACCCGAGACCCTGGCCCGCTATGCCACGCCGGGCCTGCTGTGGATCACCGCCGCCGGGCTGCTGTACTGGCTGGGCCGCTTGTGGATCAAGACCTCGCGGGGCGAGATGCACGACGACCCGGTGGTCTATGCTCTGCGCGACCGCGGCAGCCGGCTGACCGTGCAGGCCATGGTGGCGGCCGCGCTGGCGGCCCGCTTCGTGCGCATGGAGCACTGGCTGTGAAGCCGCTGTGGCTGGCGCTGGCCAGCATCGCCATGTCGGTGACCGCGCAGTTTGCGTTCAAGGCCGGCATGACGGCGCTGAAGCAGGGCGCGCTGTCGACGCCCCAGCCGCTGTGGCGGCTGCTGTGGGCGGCACTGACCCAGCCCCAGGTGCTGCTGGGATTTGCGCTGTACGGCCTGGGCGCGGTGATCTGGCTGCGCGTGCTGGCCGACTGGGAGGTCAGCAAGGCCTATCCGCTGGTCGGCCTGGGCTTTGCGATGACCGCGGTGATCAGCCTGGCGCTGGGCGAGGCGGTGGGCGCCATGCGTCTGGCCGGCATCGCGCTGATCTGCATCGGCGTGGTGCTGGTGGGCCGCAGCTGACGCTGAGAGCCGGGCTCGCCAATCTGATTCAACGACCCCGCAGACCCCTAAAGTTGGACAGCCGAGAACTGGGGAACGCCGGGGCATACCACTCATCGAGCACCGGCATGCTCCGTCAACGGCATCCAGCGCTCTCCCAAGTCCCGATCGATAGCGCGCAACATCCTTGCAGAATTCAAGGCGAGGCCGATGACCAGCAAGACCATCAGGCCCAGATGCAGAAGCCGGACGCCGGGGACAGACGCAGACACACGCTCGGGCAGCATCAGCATTAGAACCAGCGGTGCAGCCCAGTGAAACGAATAGAGAAAGTAGTCGTTGCCAATGCGTGCATGCAAAAAGCCATGAAAGAAAACCGCGGCCGCCAAGCCGATCACCATCGTGCGTTCTTGAACGTTGGTACGCCAACGCAGAGCCATACAAGGCACCAACACTAAAGCCAGCAGCCAGCCGGCAGGCCCAGGTACATGGTGGCCAAGAAAGTCAAGCTGAATACGGTAGTGATGCGGCTCACGCAGCGATAGCGCGTTGGGGACAATTTCGTAACCAGATGGCGCGAAGGATTGGAGTACCTGCAGCGGAAAGCGAACCAATTCCATCAACGGTTCGGCTTTGCGCGGACCAGTTCCATGGTGAGGCATGAAAATGTCGAGGCCATGGATGTCATAGCCCAGGTTCAGCACCACAGCACTTCCAAAGGCGGTTACCACAGCAAAGGCGCCAAGCACTAAGGCTCGGGTCGTTGCTCGCCAAGCCCCGAGTTGGCGCAAGTTCGCCAGAAAAAACAGCGCTACCAGGGGCAATAGATTGGTCAGTGTAATGCTGGCGGCAAACCAACCGGCAATGGTCCAGGCCCAGAGGCGTGGCGCCCCCCCTGCCAGCCGGTCGGTGAAGAGCAGCAAGGCAATGGCCAAAGTCAGTCCTCCAAGGGCGAAGTGATCTGGCACGCTGGCAAACAGCAGGGTCGTGAAGCTCGCTGCTAGCGTTAGTCCCAGCAGCACTTGTTGATGGCGCCCAGCACCCCAGCGTGCCGCGGCCATCATCAACAGAAACAATGACGCCGCTCCAGCCAGCGGAGAAACCCAGAGGGCAAGCCTTTCTCGTACAGTTCGGCGGTCAGGACCATCGGAAACCAAAATAGCCAACCCACGGATCGGAGGATTAACCAGATTGCACAAATTGGGGTGGACCGTGTTACGCCCGTGCCCGACCCAACCATTGGCGTAACAGCCGAGGCGAGACTTTGTGTCGGTGTCAAAAAGCACGTCGTGCTGATCAAAGACGCCGCGATTGCTCCAATGCAACGTCATCGCCACCGCCAGGGCGAGAAAGGCAAAGGCACCGGAGAGCGCCCACCAGTATCCCGTGACGCTGGCGAAGATCTGAGGCCATGCGGCCTGCCGCATGGCCGGTTCGCTCTTTAGTTCTCCGCCCATACCTGTACCTCCACACCGGCGATCGCCACTTCAATCTTATCAAGCAGCCACACTTCACAGCTCTGAGCCGTCCCTTGCCATTGCCAGTACCACCCAGTGCCCTTTGAGCGCACGCAAACTCAATTCCGTTGCACAGTCTGCCCGGTATTGCGCAGATTGCTCGCCTGACGCAGCGCAAAGCGCCAGCCGCTGCGCTCCCAAGGCGTGAAGCGCGGGATCTGGAACGGATCGGCACCCTGCCCCGCTGCACCGGGCGAGGTGGTCACCGCGGCATCGAAGCCGGCCTCGCGCACCAGGGCCACGGTCTGCGCGTCGTAGTCGCGGCCGGGCCGGCCATTGGGATAGGCGAACAGCGCCACGCGCTGCTGCAGCAGATCCTCCAGCCGTCGCTTGCCACGCACGATCTCGTCGCGGGCCTCGGTCGCCGCCAGCTTGGCCAGGATGGGATGCGAGACCGTATGGCCGCCGATGTCCATGCCCAGCTGGCGCATCGCCGGCACCTGGTGGCTGGCCATCATCAGGTCGGCCGGCAGCGACACCGCAGCCTGCCGGGCCAGTTGCTGCACGCAGTCCAGGCGCTCGGCCAGCGGCAGGTACTTCACCGCATCGAGCACCGCATGCATGGCCTGGCGGCGCGCCGCCATGTCGCCCAGCGCCAGCTGCTGCAGACCGGGGATGCCGCAGGCGCCGGCATCCAGCCGCTCGGCGCGGGCCCGGCGCAGGGTCTCGACGACGATGTCGTTCCACATGATGCCGCCGTCGAGGAAGCCGGTGGCGATGAAGAAGGTCGCACTCAGGCCATGGCGGCGCAGGATGGGCGCCGCCAGATCGTGGTTGTCGGCATAGCCGTCGTCGAAGGTGATGGCCAGGGCCCGCGCCGGCAGGCTGCCGTCGGCCAGCTGGCGCAGGCCCTGGGCCAGCGGCAGCACCTGGTGCCAGCGCGCCACCCAACGGCAGATCTGGTCGAAGCGCGCCACGCAGGGATCGTCGGGGAACAGCGGGTCGGGCTCGGCATGCACGCGATGGAAGATCAGGATGGGCAGCCTGGCCCGCGCACCGGCGGGTGACAGCAGGGCAAACAGCGCGCGCATCAGGCCGGCCTCCAAAGACGCCACGCATGCAGCTTGGGATCCCCTGCGGGTCTGGGCGCACGTGCGCCCAGGGCGCCCACGGTGTCGGTGCGCCAGCGCTCTTCCAGCATCCAGCACTTGGCACAGACCACGATCACCGCCACGTTGAACGACAGATCCAGATAGGTCAGGCTCAGAAAGGCGCCGCCCACGGCAAAGCCGACCATGGACACCTGGGCCATGCCGCCCAGCTCGTGAAGCCAGCGCATCTCCTCGCGCTCCAGGCCGGCCTTGCGCAGCCGGCCGGCCGACCAGAAGGCCGCGGCGCCTATGGACATGAACAGGAACAGGCCGGTCCAGCCCTGCTCGCCCAGCGCCTGGAAATAGATGCTGTGGGCGGTGAAGATGACCTCGGGGTTGGGCGCGTAGATCGAGAACACGCTGGGATGCTCGATGTAGAAGCCGCCGCCGGTGATGCGGTCGTTGGCGATGTTGATGGCCGTGGTCCAGGCGTTCAGCCGCCCCTGGGCGCTGGCATCGCTCTGGTAGGTGCCGATGGTGTTCATGCGCTGTTCCCAGGACTCGGGCATGAACATCAGCAGCAGCACCGCGGCCGTGCCGATGCCCAGCGCGCCGACGGCCTTGCGCGACGATCGCAGCCACAGCACCAGGCCCATCGCGACGATGGCCAGGAAGGCGCCACGCGACTGCGTGCCCAGGGCCCCGGCGGCCGACAGCAGCATGATCAGCATCAGCCCGCGCCGCACCCAGCGGTGCGGCGAGATCACGCGCAGGTAGTTGGCGAACGGGATCATCATGATGAAGGCCAAGCCGATCTCGTTGTTGCCCTCCAGGAACGAACCGGTCGGCCCCCAGACGCGGGCACCGCCGCCGCTGGCGATGGTGAACAGGCCACCCTTGAGGCCGTAGTAGCCGATCGACAGCACATTGACCCAGATGAACCATTCGATGTGGCGCCGCTCGCGCAGGGCCGTCATCGAAATCACCACCATCACCAGCACCTTCAGCGCGCGGTCCAGGTCGCGCATCGACTGCTCGGGCATGAAGCCGGCGGCGGTGGTGATGCAGATCCAGACCGTGAACAGCACGGTGAACACGGAGATCGCATCCTTGGGAAAGCGCAGCTCGCGCCGGTTCCACAGCGTCGAGGCCAGCACCGCGATGGCCGCCATGAAGGCGAACGGCAGGCCGTTGGCAAAGCCATAGGTCAGCCGGTGCGGGTTCATCACGCTGAACCAGGTCCACAGCAGCACGCCGATCCAGGTGTGCTTGAAGGCAAAGGGCAGGATGCCGGCAAACACCAGCGTCAGCACGATGTCGCGCATCAGCCGCTCCTGGCCTGGCCTGCCGCGGCCATCTGGCGGAACAGCGCCAGCTGGGCGCGGCTGGTCTCGTCCCAGCTGAAGCCCTCGGCATAGGCGCGCACGGCGGCCCGCTCGGGCGGCGCGTCCAGCAGCGCGGCAATCTCGGTGGCAAAGGCGGCGCCGTCGCGCTGCGCCACCAGGCGGCCACCGCTGCGCGGCGTGACCACCTCGGGCGTGCCCCAGATGTCGGTGGCCACCACCGGCGTGCCGCAGGCCATGGCCTCCAGCAGCACATTGGCCCAGCCCTCGCGGCTGGAGGCCAGGATCAGCACGTCGGCGGCGCTGTACCAGGCCGCCAGCTCGGCATTCGGCACCGCCCCCACCAGCTGCACCGCATCTTGCACACCCAGCGACTGCGCCTGGCGCAGCAAGGCCCCGCGCTCGCCACCCTCGCCGACGATCAGCAGCCGGGCGCCAGGCCAGTGGCGGCGCAGCTGCGCCAGGGCATCGATCGCCACATGGTGGCCCTTGCGCTCGATCAGATGGCCCACCGACAGCAGCAGCGGCGCGCCGTCCTGGCCCAGGCGGCGGCGGCAGTCGGCCGGCGGCAGCGGATGGAAGCGCTGCAGGTCCACGCCGTTGCGCATCACGTGCAGGCGCGAGGCCGGCACGTCGCCCCAGTCGCGCAGCACATCCATCAGCGCGCTGCACACGCCGATGGAGGCGAAGGCCTGGCGCGAGGTCCAGCGGATCATCGCCCGCGGCAGCGCATGCTGCGGGATCAGGTTCAGGTCGGTGCCCCGCGCGGTGATGCAGAACGGCTTGCGGAAGTGGCGCGCCAGCAGCGCCGCGGCCACGCCGTCGGGGTAGTAGTAGTGGGCGTCGATCAGGTCGAAGTCGTAGCCCTGGTCGATCAGTCGCTGGATGGCCGGGCGCGCGGCCAGCGCCAGCAGGGCCGGCGCCACCGTCATGCCGAAGCGCGGCACCACCGGATAGCGCGGGTACTGCACCGCGATGCCGTGGCGCACATCCTCGCGCGGCGTGGCCGCCATGCGCGCATAGTCGCCCCAGCGGGCTGCGGTGGACGGCCACCAGGGCACCGGCGCGACCACGCGCGTCTCGACCTCGCCGGTCTTCAGCAGCTCGCGCAGCCGGGTCTCGACAAAGATGCCATGCGCCGGCCGCGACGCGCTGGGATAAAGCGTCGAGAACAGCAGGGTGCGCAGCGGGCGGCTCACGGCTGGCCGGGGCGCTGGGCGAGCACGGCACCGGCGGCCTCGGCCACCGGCTGGCCGCTGCGCAAGGCCTGGCCCATGGCCACGGCACGCTGGGCATTGCGCTGCCAGGTCAGGCCCTGCACGGCGATGGTGGCGGCGGCCTCGGCGGCCAGGCGCTCGCGCAGCGCGGCATCGGCACACAACGCGGTCAGGCCGGCCTCGAAATCGCCCGGCCGCGACTCGTCGAACAGCCAGGCATTGTGGCGATGGCTCAGCACCTCCTGGATGTTGGGCAGCGCCGGCGCGATGATGGCCTTGCCCAGTGCCAGGTATTCAAACAGCTTCAGCGGCGAGGCATAGGGCACAACCGCCGGCTGCAGCGCGATGTCGAAGGCCGCCACCAGCGACGGCACCTGGTCACGCGGCACCACGCCGGTGAAGCGCACGCGTTCGACGATGTCCAGCTCACGCGCCAGCGCCTCCAGGTCGGCCCGCGCCGGCCCATCGCCCACCACCAGCAGGCGCGCCGAGACCGGGGCCTGCGGGCTGGCCAGCCAGCGCAGCACGCGGTCCACGCCATGCCAGTCGCGCACAAAGCCGGTGAAGCCCAGCACCAGCGCACCGTCCCAGCCCAGCGCGGCACGGGCCTGGGCCGGCGCCGGGGCCTCGGCGAAATGGCGCTCGTTGATGCCATTGGGCACGACGACGATGCGCTCGGGCGCCACGCCGCGCGCGGCGATGCGCTGGCCCAGCACCCGCGTCACCGGCAGCACCGCATCGGCGCCGCGCCACACCGCATCCTCGGCCCAGCGGGCCAGCCGCGGCAGGCCCAGGCCACCAAAGGCCGCGCGCTCGTCGGCCAGCGGCGCATTCACCTCCAACAGCATGGGCAGGCCGGTCAGGCGCTTGAGCATCAGGCCCGACAGCAGGTAGAGGTTGTAGCGCTCGTAGAGCATGTCGGGCCGGAACTCCCGCGCCGCCCGCCACAGCCGCCAGAACGACAGCAGGCTGTAGCCCAGCTCCAGCAGCTCGTACACGCCCTTGGGCAGGCGCTCGCGCAGGCGCTGCACCCAGCCAACCTCGCCGCCCATCGCGGCCCGGCCGCCCTCTTCGGCTGGCGCTGGCGCGGGGCACACCACCCGCACCTCGTGGCCCAGCGCACGCAGGCTGGCGATCATCTCGTCGATGTGCACGGCCTGGCCGTCGCGCGAGGCCGTGCGGTGGTGGTACAGGATCTTCATCGATGGCGCCGGTTGCTCAGGCGGCCTCGGCCAGCGCCGGCTCGCCCAGGCTGTTGCGCAGGAAGGCGTCGAACATCAGCAGGGTCCAGATCGGCGTGCTGTGGTCGCTGCGGCCGCTGACGTGCTGCTCGACGATCTGGCGCACCACGGCCGGGTTGAACCAGCCGCTGGCCACCATCGGCCCATTGAGCAGGCCGTCGGTGATGCGCTGGCGCAGCGGGCCGCGGAACCAGCGCGCCAGCGGCACGGCAAAGCCCATCTTGGGCCGGTACAGCACGTCGTTGGGCAGCATCGGCTCCAGCGACTTCTTGAACAAGTGCTTGCCGTTGCCGCCGCGCAGCTTGTGCTGCGAGGGCAGCGTGGCCACCCATTCCACCAGCGGATGGTCCATCAGCGGCTCGCGCACCTCCAGGCTGTGGGCCATCGAGGCGCGGTCGACCTTGGTGTTGATGTCGCCGACCAGGTAGGTGTGCAGGTCGATGTACTGGATCAGCGCCAGCGGGTCGTCGGTGTTGGCGCGGCGCGCATGGTGCTCGAACACCTCGCGCGCGCTGTAGCCGCCCAGCTCGCGGCGCAGGCGCTCGCTGTAGAGCTGCTGGCGCAGCGGCGAGCGGATCAGCGACATGCTGTGGAAATACGCCTCCACCGAGGTGCGGGCCATGCCCTCGAAGGTGGTCTTGGCGCGGAACACCCGCGGCGCCCAGTCGGCCTTGGGATAGACGCGGCCGAGCAGGCCGAACAGCGGCTGGCGGATGCCGGCCGGCAGCGCGGCCCGCATGCGCTCTTCCATCATGTGCAGCCGGTAGCGGCGGTAGCCGCCGAAGGTCTCGTCGCCACCGTCGCCCGACAGCGCCACCGTCACCCGCTGGCGGGCCAGCTGGCTGACGCGGTAGGTGGGGATGGCCGAGCTGTCGGCATAGGGCTCGTCGTAGAGCTGGGCCAGGGTGTCGATGAGGCCGAAGTCGTCGCTCTGCACCGTCTCCACATGGTGGCGGGTGCCATAGCGCGTGGCCACCATCTGGGCAAATTCGGACTCGTTGTAGGCCGGGTCGTCGAAGGCGATGGAGCAGGTGTTCACCGGCTCACGGCTCAGGCCGGCCATGGCCGCCACCACCGCGCTGCTGTCCACCCCGCCGGACAGGAAGGCGCCCAGAGGCACCTCGGCGATCATGCGCAGCTTGACCGACTCGATCAGGCGGCGGCGCATCTCCTCCTCGATCTCGGCCTCGCTGGCGCGGCTGTCCAGCGTGAAGCGCACATCCCAGTATTCCTTGGGCTGGGGCACCGGCTGGCCGCGGCGCACCGTGAGGTGGTGGCCCGGCGGCAGCTTCAGCGCCTGGCGGTAGATGGTGCGTGGCTCGGGCACGTAGCCGAGGGCGAAATAGTCCTCCACGGCCAGCGGGTCGATGTCGCGGCGCAAGGCCGTGCCATTGGACTGATAGGCCAGCAGCGTCTTCAGCTCCGAGCCGAACAGCAGCATGCCGTCGTCCAGCACCGCATAGTGCATGGGCTTGACGCCCAGGCGGTCGCGCGCCATGAACAGCGTCTGGCGGTTGCGGTCCCAGATGGCGAAGGCGAACATGCCGCGCAGGCGCAGCACGCAGTCCTCGCCCCAGGCCTCCCAGGCGTGCACGATGACCTCGGTGTCGCTGCGCGTGTGGAAGCGGTGGCCCAGGGCCTCCAGCTCGGGCACCAGGTCCTGGTAGTTGTAGATCTCGCCGTTGAAGACGATGACCACGCTGCCGTCCTCGTTGAACAGCGGCTGCTGGCCGGTGGCCACGTCGATGATGGACAGGCGGCGGTGGCCGAAGCCCAGGCCCGGCTCCAGGTGCAGGCTGCCCTCGTCGGGCCCGCGGTGCAGCTGGGCCTCGTTCATGCGGTGCAGCGCGGCGCGGTCGATCTCACGCTGGGCACGGGTGTCGAAGATGCCGGTGATGCCGCACATAGGCTTCTCTGCAGGTTGGGAAGGAGCGCCGGCGCGGCGCGCAAGGCCCCCGGATGTTAGGGGAGAACCCGGGCCACACGATCGGGCCGGACGCTGCCGACGCCCGGGGCATGACATCCGCCACAGCGGCGGCAGCGGTTCAGGCCCGGCCGAGCCGCTGGTCGTACAGCCCCTGGTAGCGCGCCACCATGGCCTGCAGGCTGAAGCGGCGCAGCACGTCCTCGCGCCCGGCGGTGCCCAGCCGCTGCGCCAGGCCGGGCTCGTCGTGCAGGCGCTGCAGCGCCGCGGCCATGGCCGCGGCATCGTCGCTGGGCACCAGCAGACCGGTTTCACCGTCGCTGACCAGTTCGCCATTGCCACCCACCTGCGTGGCCACCAGGGCGCGGCCGCTGGCCTGGGCTTCGAGGATGGTGTTGGAGATGCCCTCGGCCAGCGACGGCAGCACAAACACATGCAGGCCGCGCATGACGTCGGGCACGTCGCTGCGCTCTCCGGGCAGCCAGGCCAGGTCGGACAAGCCGGCCTGGTCCAGCAAAGCCTGGCAGAGCGCGCGCTCGCCACCCTCGCCGATCATCACCAGGCGCGCCCGCTCACGCAGCTGTGGCGCACGCTGCAGCAGGGCCACGAAGGCACGCGCCAGCAGCTGCGGGTTCTTCACCGGGTGCATGCGGCCGACGCTGCCGATCAGCCAGTGCCGCTGCGGGTCGAACGGGCAGCCCTCCATCGGCTGGACCGGCAACCCGGCGGGTGGACTGAAACGCAGCGTGTCAACGCCGTTGTAGATCTGCGCGATGCGTGTTGGCGCCAGGCCGACACGGTGCTGCAGGTAACCGGCCAGATCCTGCGACAGCGCGACGAAGCTGGGCACGAAGCGCGCATACAGGCGCCGGATGCGCTGGTGGCGCAGGCTCTGGCCATCGAGGTCGTCCACATCGCGGCCATGCTCGCCATGGATGCGCGCCGGCACGCGGGCGGCCCAGGCCACGGCCTGCATCTCGAGCGCCGCCAGGTTGCGGGTGTGCACCACCGCCGGCCGGTGCTGGCGCAGCAGCCGCCAGAACGCCGGGTAGACCTTGGCCCCATGCCCCGGCGGCTTGTGCAGGGCCACGCATTGCACATCCGGCACGCGCAGGCGGCGGCTGAAGTCGGTGACCTCGGTCAACGCCACCACCATGTGCCGGTAGGCCTGCGGCGGCATGTGGTTGATCAGGTTGACGATGCCGTTCTCCAGCCCGCCGGTGTCGAAGCGGTAGACCACGTGCATCACCAGCGGCCGGACATCGGCCGCCGGCAAGGTCTCGGGCCGGGCCATGCTCAGCGAGCGCGCCAAACCGCCAGCACCTGCAGCAGGGACGGCAACTGCTGGACCGCGAAGGCATCCAGTCGTTGCTCGGCTTGCTGCAGCGCCGCGTCGCCATCCCCCTCCACCGGCAGGGACAGCATCACGGCCGCCCCGTCGTCGGCCTGGCCACGCAGCTGTTGCCAGGCCTGCCACAGCTTGGCCCGCACCTCGCTGGGCGTGGTGCGGTCGGCCACCCAGTAGACGCGCCGCACCAGCAGGCGCTGGCGCGCCGCACCGGTGGCGTCGCGCTGGCCCGTCAGCAGGGCCGACTGCCAGGCGCTGCCGTCGGGCAGCGATCGCACACGCTGGCTCAGCACACGCCACTCGGGATCGTCGCTGAGCGCCAGCACATTGGTCGAGCTGATCAGCTTGGCCTCGGCACCCTGGCTGCGATAGTAGACCAGGTGCACACCGATGGCGCCCTGACCATCGCGGTAGGCACGGTGCAACTGCGCGGCGGCCCCGGCATACACCGGCCGCCAGCCGGTCAGCGCCGCATCGTCCTGCACCCAGCCGCCGCTCAGGTGCGCGGGCATCTCAGCCCGGGTCGAAGCCGAAGGCGGCTCGCGCGTGCCCAGCAGTTGCGTCCACAGCACCGCTGCCAGCGCCAGCACCGCGGCCAGGGCCTGCCAGACCGGCCGGCCCATCGCCGATGCAGAGGCATCACCCGCAGCCACCGATGCCAGCGCCTCATCGGGCTCGGCCCAGCGCGCACCAATGAAAAACAGCGCGGTGATGATGATGCCGAAAAACACCCAGCCATAGACCAGGTGGTCCACACCGGTGGCGATGGTGTTGCCGGACAGATGGCCCAGCATCACGATCATGTAGGCGCGCAGCCAGTTGGCCAGGATGGGCACGATGATGGACACGGCCACGAACACCCAGCGCCGCAGCGGGCTGCGGTAGTTGAGGTACGCGAACAGCGTGCCGACCATGAACGAGGCCATCAGGTAGCGGATGCCGCTGCAGGCCTCGACCACCGACCAATGGCCCGACGGGATCACGAACTGCAGGCCTTCGCGGTAGACCGGAATGCCCGACAGGCGCAGCGCCGAGACGGTGAAATCGGCGGTGTGCTGCATCAGCAGCGGCGTCAGGAAGTCGCCGAAGGGCACGGCGAAGAACGAAAACCCCAGCGGGAACAGCAGCTGCCAGGTGATGCGCCAGCCCAGCAGCAGCGGCACGCCGGCCACCAGCATGGCCACCAACGAGAAGTGCTCGGCGGCATTCACCACCACCCGGTCGGCCACCCACCACAGCAGGGCCACGGCCGCCAGCGGCAGGGCCAGCCAGGGCACGGGCCGGGGCTGCAACAGGGCCAGCGCAGCCCGCTGGCGCCAGATCAGCCACAGCACGATGGGCGGCACCACATAGGCATGGGTGTAGGTCTCGGAGCGGTCCCAGATCGCCACCATCGAGGCAAACGACTCGCGGTAGACGACCAGCACCAGCAGCCAGTAGATCGCCAGGCTCAGCCCGGGCAGGCGCCAGGCCGGCGACAGCCGGGGAAAGGTCAGCGCAAGGGAGTTCATGCGGGTTCGACGCTCAGATTGGTGCGGCAGGCATGTTGCAGCGCGACATCCACGCCAGCCAGCCGCGCGGGCCAGCTGTAGTGGGCCAGCACATGGCGGCGGGCGGCCAGGCCCAGGGCCTGGGCGGACGGGGCCTGCTCCAGCAGACGCAGCAGCTGTTCGAGGTGGTCGGCGGCCGTCTCGGCCGGGCACAGCGGCACCTGCGCCGGATCACCGATGGCCTGCACGCAGCTGCGCGCGCAGACCACCGCCTTGCCCATCGCCATCGCCTCCAGCACCTTGTTCTGCACGCCACGCGCCAGCCGCAGCGGCGCCACCACCGCGGCGGCATGCTGCAGATACGGTCGCACATCGGGCACGGTGCCGGTGACGCTGACGGCCGGCCCGGCCAGGGCGCGCACCGCCGGCGTCGGCGCACGGCCGACGATGTGGAAGCGCAGCGCGGGATGGCGCTGGCGCAGCGCCGGCAGCATGTCCTGCACGAACCAGGTCACGGCATCGATGTTGGGCCAGTAGTCCATCGCGCCGGTGAAGACGATGGGCAGCTCGTCGGGCGCAAACGGCGACGGCCGCGACGCATCGGGCGCGAAGAACTCGGCATCGACGCCATTGGCCACCGCCGTCACGCGGCCGCGGCACTCGGGCGCCAGGCGCTCGAACAGCGCCACCTCCTGTGCGGTGACCAGGAAGGAGGCGGTGGCCGCGGCCACCGCCTGGCGCTCGTAGGCCAGCAGGCGCGCGCCCTCGCGCCGGTACAGCCAGGACAGCGGCCAGGCATGGTTGTGCGCGTACTGGGTCCACTTGGCCGAGTCCACGTCCACCAGGTCCAGCAGCACCGGCCGGCCGGCCGCGTGCCGCTGGGCATAGGGCATCATCGACGACGAGAACACGACGATGGCATCGATGGCCTCGCGCGCCAGCGTCTCGGCCACCCAGGCATCGAGCCGGGCATCGTCGTAGTAGCGCAGCGTCAGCGCCTCGCCGGTGGCCAGGCCCGACAGGCTCTTCAGCTTGGCGCTGCGCGGCTGCAGCGGCCGCAGGCAGGTGCTGGCGCACAGCGCCTGCAGGGCCGGCACATGCCGCTCATCCTCGGGGTCATCGATGAAGCTGCCCAGGTGCACCTCGTGCTGCGCCAGCAGGTGCTTGAGCAGGTGGTAGGAGCGCACCTTGTCGCCCTTGTCCGGCGGATAGGGCAGGCGGTGCACCAGGTACAGCAGCTTGGCCATGACGGACTGTGGCCGTTCAGCCCAGGTTGCGCACGACAAACGGGCCCAGCCAGTTGGCCAGGGCGATGGGCATGCGCCGCCAGGTCGCGATCAGCAGCTTGTACTTGGCGTTGTTCGGGTTGTTCTGGGGCACGCTGTCGCGCTTGTACAGCCGGTACTCGTAGTGCAGCGGCGTGGGCTCGAAGCCCCAGTTCTTCTTGAAGCTGTAGGGCCCGGTGCCGACCTTGCTGCGGCCGTAGTCGAAGACCGTGATGCCGCGCGCCGCGGCCCGGCGCATCAGCTCCCAGTACTTGAAGTCGTTGGCCGCCAGATCACGCGCATCCACATGGTCGCCGGCGTAATAGGGCAGCACCTCGTTGCGGAAGTAGAAGCTCATCACCACCGACAGCGGCCGGCCGTCGGGCGTCACCACGGTCAGGCATTCGCAGTCGTCGCCAAACTCGTCGCGCAGGGCCTGGAACCATCGCTTGGGCAGGGCCGGCGTACCGTGGCGGTGCACATTGTCGGCAAACAGCGCGAAGAAGCGGTCGACGCCGGCATCGATCTCGCTGCGCAGCTCGTTCTTGATGCCCTTGCGCACCATCGCCCGCTGCTTGCGCGGGATGGCCGCCATGTTGGCCTCGTCGTCGGCCACGATGCTCTTGCGGAAGGTGACGTACAGGTCCTGCAGCGGCCAGTCGTCGTGGCGGCGCTGCACATGGCGCAGCTCCAGGTGCTCGACGCCGGCCTGCTGGGCAATCGCCTGGGCCTCGCGCTCCAGCGCGTCGGCGGCCTCGTCGTCCATCGCCGCCACGCCGCCATAGACGGCAAACGGCAGGCTGACCAGCGAATGCCCGAACAACCAGCTGTGGACGCGCGCCAGCGGCAGCACGCCGACGATGTGGCCGTCGCGCTCGGCGTACAGGAACTGCGTGTCGTGGCCGAACACGCGCCGGATCACACGCTGCCAGCCGGCGCGGTGGAAGAAGCTGGCCTGCGGGCAGGCGAAGACGAACTCGTCCCAGCGGCGCGACTGGGCGTCGTCGGCCTCCGCCAGGCGGCGGACCTGCACGGTGGCGGCCACGGCCGCCGCTGTGCCGCTCACGCCGCGGCGGGCTGGACCGCCCGCGCCGCGACGGGGGTCTGCGCCGCCTGTGCGCCGGCGCCCAGGAACACCTGGTCCATGCGCCCCCAGCGGAAGTCGCGCAGCAGCGCATCCAGCCGGCCATGCACACGGTCGAGGTTGACGTAGTGGCGAAAGCGCGTCTTGGCGTCGATGCCCGGAACCCGCGGCTGGCCGGGATCGACCTCCCAGGGGTGCAGGTAGAACACCGCCGCCTGGCCATCCACTGCATTGACGCGGCGGATCATCCAGCGCGAGGCGGCATAGGGCAGCAGGCGGAACCAGCCGCCACCGCTGCAGGGCAGGTTGCGCCCGACCAGGTGCACGGTGGTGGCCGGCACCTCCAGCAGGCCGTCGCGCACCGGGTGCGCAAAGCGCGGCGCCTCGGGCATGCCGTAGTGGTCGTGGGCGATCGGGAACAGGCTGGAGCTGTAGCGGTGGCCGGTGTCGCGCAGCACGTCGAAGGCCCACAGATTGCCGGCGCCGATGGAGAAGCTGGGCGCGCGGTAGCCCAGCACGCGCACGCCGCCGATGTCTTCCAGCAGGCCCTTGGCGCGCAGCAAGTCCTGGCGGAAGGCCTCGGGGCTGAGGTCGCTGACCCGCTCGTGGCCATGGCCATGGCTGGCCAGCTCGTGGCCGCCGGCGACGATGCGCCGCACCATGGCCGGATAGCGCTCGGCCATCCAGCCCAGCGTGAAGAAGGTCGCTTGCACGTCGTGTTGGGCCAGCAGGGCCAGCAGGCGGTCGACATTGGCCTCGACGCGGCACTCGTGGCTGTCCCAGGCGCTGCGGGCGATGTAGGGCGCCATGGCCGAGACCTGGAAATAGTCCTCGACGTCGATGCTCAGGGCGTTGGTGATGGCGGGGCGGTCCATGCGCGTATTGGACTCCGGGAAAACGACAGGTCGGCGGCGATCTTGCCGCCCCGTGAACAGCTGCCGTGAACTACTGTGCCCCCTCGCTTGGGGGGGCAGGCTGGGCCAGGCCCTCGGCGGCCGGGGGCGTGGCGGATGCCGTCGGGCCGGCGGGCGTCGTCTGGGCCTGCGGCTGCTTGACGGCGGCCACCAGCTGCTGCATCAGCGTGAGGATCTGCAGATTGGTGCGCTCCAGCCGGAGCATGTGCCGCTCCAGCCGCTGCAACTGGTCGCCGCGGTGCTCGGCGGCCAGGCGGTTGAGCTGGCGCGACATGGTGTCGGCGGCGGCCGGATCGAGCTGCAGCTTGCCCAGGTCCACGTCCAGCACCGCGGCGGCGGTGGTCGGGCCGGCGGGCGACAGCTCGGCCGGCATGCTGTCGGCGGCCAGCGGCGCGGCCGGCACGGCACGCGACAGGGGCACGGCCGCTTCCTGGGCGAACTCGCGAACCACCTCCTCGACATCGGCCGCTTCCAGATGGGTCTTGTTGCCCAGGAAGCCGGCCAGCAGCACGCGGTCGCAGATCGAGTTGATGCGCCGCGGGATGCCGCCGCTGGCCTTGTGGATGACGTCGAAGCAGGCCGGCTCGAAGCTGGGCTTGTCGGTGGCGCCGGCGCACTTGAGCCGGTGCTCGATGTAGTGCTGGGTCTCGTCGCGGTCCATCGGCCCGATGTGGCAGGTGGCCGCCACGCGCTGGCGGAACTGCTCCATCTCGGGCCGCTGCAGGATCTCGCGGAACTCGGGCTGACCAACCAGGAAGCTCTGCATCAACGCCTGGTTGCCGAACTGGAAGTTGCTCAGCATGCGCAGCTCTTCCACCGCGCGCGGCGTCAGGTTCTGCGCCTCGTCGACGATCAGCAGGCAGCGCTTGCCCTTGCTGGTCTGGCTGATCAGAAAGGCCTCGAGCGTGATCAGCAGCTCGCTCTTGGGCACGTCCTTGACCTTGAAGCCGAACGACGCGCCGACCATGCGCAGCGTGTCCTCGGCGCCGAGCTGGGTGGTGACCAGGTGGCCGACCACGACATTGCTGCCATGCAGGCTTTCGATCAGCGTGCGCAGCAGCGTGGTCTTGCCGGCGCCGATCTCGCCGGTGATGACGATGAAGCCCTCGTTGCGCGAGACGCCATAGTCCAGATAGGCCTTGGCGCGCCGGTGCTGCTTGCTGCCGAAGTAGAAGCTCGGGTCGGGGTTGAGCTGGAAGGGCTTGCTGCTGAGCCCGTAGAACTGTTCGTACATGGGGCGTCCTAGAACCGCGCGCTGATCGAGCCGGTGATCAGCCGGTCCGCATACGGGCTGGTGGCCGTCTGGTACAGCGCACGACGGGCAGAAAGCGTCCAGCTCAGCTCTTTGGTCCAGCGTCCGCTGGCGCGCAAGGTGGCCGAACGCTGCTGGCTGAACTGGGTGGGCAGGTCTCCGTGGTTGCGCTGCATCGCCAGCTCGGCAGTGACACCCAGGTGCGGCGTCAGACGATGCGTCCATTGCGCGCTGGCCGAGTCCTGCACCACCTCGGAAGCACTGCTCAGGTCGTCGCTCACGCTGGACGATCGATCGATGCGGCGCGACACACCATGGCCCAGGTTCAGCACCAGAGAACTGCGCGTGCCGCGCAGGGCCACCGACAGCGTCTGGTTGGTCTGCAGCGAACTGGCCGAGGTCAGCAGATTGCTGACCACCAGATCGGCACCGGACAGGCCGTTGTCGCGCAGATAGGCCTCCACCAGCTCGGCCCGGCGCACCGGGTCGGGCTCGCTGGCCTGGAACTGCGCGTCGATCAGCTGGTAGACCGTGGAAGCCGCTCCCGCCCTCAGCGTGGTGGCACTGGTCGACAGCGCACGCGTGCTGGACAGTTGCACCGTGGTCATGGGCCAGCGGTACAGCAGGGCCAGCTTGTGCGTGGTGCCGAACGGCCGGTCTTCGAGGTCCAGCCCGACACGCATCCTGGGTGATGGCACCCAGGCACCGCCCAGGCCCCAGGTGGCATGGGACTGGCGTTCGCTGCTGACCTGGTTGGATCTCTCGGAGCCACCGCTTGCGTAGGTTTCCAGATCGAGATCGACGATGCGCCAGCGGACCCGCCCGGTCAGACGGTCACTGCTGCTGCGCCGGCCACCATTGCCGAAGCCGGACTGGACCCGGGTGCCACCCAGGTCCCAGTTGATGGCTCCGCCGGAGTCGCTGACCACATTGGCGGTGTAGGTCGACGACAGGCTCCGTCCCACGGTGCCATCCGAGGTGTCGGATGCGTTGAAATCGGCCGCGACGTTGTAGTCCAGCGTCGGCGCCAGCAGGCCGGTCCAGCGCGGATTGATCCGCAGGCTGCGCACCTCGGTGCTGTTGGCCTGGACCAGGGTGGCCGATTCGCCCAGGGCGCCGAATGCCGACACGGTGGACTGGGCGATGCTGGCCGCCAGGGTGACGAAACCCTGCTTGTCCACCAGTTCGCTCTCCAGATTGGCGTTGAGCGAGTTCTGGTGGCTGCGCGGCGCGGTGCCGTTCTGGTACGCGAAGCTCGACAGGGCGTAACGCAGGCTGCCCTGCGTGGACGACGACCGGCCGCGCGCACTGAAACCCGCCCGGACTTCGGTGATGGCCTCGGACTGCGTGTCGGTGGCGGCCAGCCGCACGTTGTCGGTGAAGGACTGCTGCAAGGTCACCTCGGGCTGCACGCGCCAGCCGCCACCCGACGTCGACTGCGCCAGCACCGGTGCCGCCAGGCCCAGGACCCCCAGTGCCACGCACGCCCGGGCCAGGCGTCGTGGAGCAGGCGGTCGGCAGACGGCCGAACCAGGCCTCACGAGCGCCCCGAGGCCTGGCCGCCCGCGGCATCGGCGGCCGGACCGTTGCCAGGCTCCGCCTCGCCGGCGGATTCGCCATAGCCATAACCATAGCCGTATCCATAGCCGTAGCCGCGACCGCCGCCGTATCCATAGTCGCCACGCAGGGTCGACCGCACCTGGTTCAGCAGCATCAGACGGATCGGACAGCTCTCGATGGCCGACAGGGCATGGGTCACATCGGACTGCAAGGTCTTGCCGGCATGCACCACCATCACGACCTGGCCCATCTGGCTGGCCAGCACACGCGATTCCGTGGTCAGCAACAACGGCGGCGAGTCGAAGATGATGATGCGGTCCGGGTAGCGCGAGGCCAGATCGTCGAGCAGCTGGCGCATGGCATCGCTGGCCAGCAGCTCGGTCGACTTGGGATGGGGCCGCCCGCTGGGCAGCAGGGTGAGCTTCTCGATGTTGGTGCGCAGCAGCACGTCCTGCACCTGGGCCTTGCCCACCAGCAGATCCAGCAGGCCCGGGGCCTCGTCGAGGCTCAGCTTGCGCAGGATGGACGGCTTGGCCACGTCGGCATCGACCAGCATGACCGTGTGGTCGAGCTCCGAGGCGATGCTCATCGCCAGGTTGATGGCGGTGAAGCTCTTGCCCTCCCCGGGCAGGGCGCTGGTCACCATGATCAGGTTGGCGTGGTGCACCGCCACCTCGCCCTTGCCGGTGGCATTGGCGATCAACGGCCGCTTGATGACGCGGAACTGGTCGGCCAGATGGGAGCGTGGTGCCGCCGGCACCAGAAAGGACTGCCGGGCCAGGCTGTCCAGATCCAGCGCCACCTGCTTGGACACCGGTGGCGGCATGCCCGCGGGCGCATCGCCACGACCGGACGCCGCCACCGGAGGCTGCACGGGCACCTCGGCCACCTCAGCCACCTTGACTGCAGCGGCCTGCGTCGGCGGCACCACGTCTTCCGGCAGCTCGATGCCGGCCTGGCGAATCTGGGCCAGCCGTTCGGCCGCCTGCTCAATCAGACTGGACACTGCTTCACCCCGCTATGCGTGCCGACAAGACGGACACCGACACCATGGCCACCAGAAAGCTGGCGAAGAAACCGCCGGCCCCCGCCACGAACCGCAAATTGCCTCGCCGGATGGCACGGCGCTCCTCATCGGTGGCGACCATGGACACCACGCCAAGCAGCGGCAGCCCCGAACGGTTGCGCAGTTCGAACGCGTCGTTGAACACCGGCCGGATCTGACTCATACCGAAGGCCACTGCCAGGGCCGCGGCAATCGCCGCTCCCAGCGCCATCGCCAGCAGCAGCATGCGATTGGGCGACACCGGCTTCGGCGATACGCGCGGTGGGTCGATCAGGCGGAAGTCGGCAACACCCGAAGCCATGTCGAGCTCACCGGACAGCGTCGCCGCCTGCCGCCGGGCCACCAAGTCCTCGTAGTTCTTCTTGATGATGGTGTAGTCGCGGTTCAGCTGCGAGGCCTCGGCCTCGATCTGCGGCGCGACCTTGATGCCGGCACGGGCCTGGCTGTAGCGGTTCTGATACTCGGCTACCCGGGCCTGCAATGCGGCCACCTGCACCTCGGCGGTTGCCATCACACGCGACAGTTCCTGCACCGCCAGTGAAGCGCGGTCATAAACCGGCGCATTGGGGTTGGTGGCGGTCACCTTGCCACGGTTGGCGATTGCCAGCTGACGCCGCTCGGCGACCTCGCGCTTGCGGCTTTCTTCCAGGTCGCGGATCAGCCGACGTGTATTGACAACGTCCGGATGCTGGTCGGTATAGCGCTGAAGCAAACCATCCAGGTTGCGCTTCTGGGCCTCGATGCGGGCGTCGATCTCAGGCGTCGGGAACACCGGATCGGCGTTGGCCGAGTTAGTGCCACTGGGTTGCTCCAGCAGATTGGGCAGGGCTGCCGCTGCTCCGGCCTTCTCCGCTTCCAGCTGACGCTTGGCAGCCTCGCGCGAATTTTCCGCTTCGCGCAGTTCCAGCCTAGCCGTCTCCAACTGCTGGTGGATCTGCGATAAGCGAGACGCGGCGTCACGACCGTCCTCGGTCTGGGTTTCGAGGTTGCGTATGCGGAAGTCCTTGCGCCTGGCCTCGGCCTCCTCGAGTTTCTTCTCGTAGGTCTTGATCTGCTCGTCGAGGAACACCTTGGCCGCGTCGGTGTCCTTGCGCGTCGCCCCCAGACTGGACTCCACGAAGATCGACACCATGGACTGCACGACGCGCTTGGCCTTGTCCTTGTCGGTGTCGCTGAAGTGCATGGTGTAGAGATTGTCCCGACCCGCACTGCGGATCTGCACCGTGCGCATCAGGCTCTCGACCAGCGCATCCTGCTGGGCCTTGGTGCCCGACTTCAGGTCCAGGTCGGCCATGCGCACCAGCTTCTCGATGTTCGGCCGGCTGATCAGCGTGCGGCTGAGCATGCCCACCTGCTCATTGACGTTGGGCTGCACGGCCAGGCCAGCCATCAGCGGCCGCAGGATGGACTGGGTGTCGACGAAGATGCGCGCCGACGCCTCGTAGCGGTCGGGCACCCGAAAGGCCATCACCGCGCCCACCACACCAACGACCCAGGCCACCAGCAACGCCACCCAGCGGTAGCGCCACATGCCCCGGGCGATCGAGAACACCTGTCGGATCAACTCTTCCATGACTCACCCAGCGGCTTCAGCCCGGCACTTGCCACCCACGGCGGCGCTTCAGAAGATCGACTGCGGAATGATCAGGATGTCACCCGGCTTGACCTCGGCATTCGCCGAAACGTCACCACGCTTGATCAAGTCCTTCAGCCTCACCGAGTACTGCTTGTTGCCCTCGCTGGTGCGCAGGATGGTGGCGCGGTTTCCATCGGCGAAATCGGTCAGCCCGCCGACCACGATCATCACGTCGAGCAGGGTCATGTTCTTCTTGTAGCTGAGGAACTGCGGCCTGGCCGCCTCGCCGACCACCCGGATCTGCTCGCTGTAAGGACCGACGAAGCCGGTCACCAGCACCGTGACCACCGGATCGCGCACGTACTTGCCCAGGTGCTGCTCGATGTCGCGCGCCAGCTGGGTGGAGGTCTTGCCCTGGGCCACCAGTTCCTCGACCAGCGGCGAGGCGATCTTGCCGTCCGGACGCACCGGCACCGACATCGACAGCTCCGGATTGCGCCAGACGATGATGTTCAGCGCATCACCGGCACCGATCACGTAGGTGTAGTCCTGAACGGACGCCGACGCCGGCACCACGGGGTGGGGAGGCGTCAATGCACAACCGCCCAGCACCAAGCCCGCCAGAGAGACCAGGAACAAGCCGAGCCGACCGCGCAACGTCTTGCCGATTTGATCCATCACCTTGTTATCCTCTTGCTTGGTTGTGAGACAGTTCAGCTCAAGCCGACGCAGGCGCAGGCGCCTTGGCGCCACGCCCGCTTCAGACGCCATGTGGCGCACGCGGGCCAGGGCAGCAACACCCTCTTCGAGATTGAGATCATGTCACATCGGCAGGCCGACTCCGTCGGCGCCAGTCGCTCCAACCGGCCGCAAGCTCCGCATTTGTCACGCATGCGGCGTGGACATGGCCGATGCTGGAACGGATCGCCCGCATGGTGACGCCTGCGCGTGGGTTCGACTACGGGGCAGCCTTCTCACGCAACATCGGCTGGCTGGCCGAGCATGAGCAAGCCATCCTGCGCCTGAAGCGCGTGGCCATCGCCGGCATGGGCGGCGTGGGAGGAGTGCATCTGCTGACCCTGGCGCGCCTTGGCATCGGCGCCTTCCACATCGCCGACTTCGACCGCTTCGACCTGCCGAACTTCAATCGCCAGGCTGGCGCGATGATGTCGACACTGGATCAGCCCAAGCTGGAGGTGATGGCGCATCAGGCGGCCGACATCAATCCAGAGCTCGACATCCAGAAGTTTCCCGCTGGGGTGTCGTCGAGCAACATCGAGCAATTCCTCGATGGCGTGGATCTGTATGTGGACGGCCTGGACTTCTTTGCCTTCGACGCCCGCCAGGCGGTGTTTGCCGCCTGTGCCGCCCGCGGCATCCCGGCGATCACCGCGGCTCCGCTGGGCATGGGCGCAGCCCTGCTGACGTTCATGCCCGGCGGCATGAGCTTCGATGACTACTTCGGCTGGGGCGATCACCCCGAACACGAGAAAGCCCTGCGCTTCGCGATCGGCCTGGCGCCGGCCTTTTTGCACCGCGCCTATCTCGTCGACCCCCGCGCCGTCGACCTGGCCCAGCGACGTGGCCCGTCAACCGGCATGGCTTGCCAGATCTGTGCCGGCGTGGCCGCCACCGAAGCCCTGAAAGTGCTGCTGGCCCGCGGCCCGGTGACTGCTGCCCCGCGTGGACTTCAATTTGATGCCTACCTGGGCAAGCTGGTGCGCACCTGGCGGCCCGGCGGTCATCGCAACTGGCTGCAGCGCCTGACCCTGGCCGTTGGCCGTCGGCAGTTTGCGGCGATGCAACCGCGTGGAGATTGAAAACATGATCACCGCCGATCCAGTTCGCGAAGTGCTGGAGTTCGCCCGCTGGTCCCCCAGTGGAGACAACACCCAGCCATGGCGCTTCGAACGGACCGGCCCGCTCAGTTTCCGGATCCACGGCCATGACACCAGAGAGCATTGCGTCTACGACCTGGACGGCCGCCCCAGTCAAATCTCCATCGGCGCCATGGTCGAGACTGCGGCTATCGCGGCCAGCCGTCATGGCCTATCGCTCAATGTGCGCCATGACGAGCGATCCCCGGAAACGCAGCCCCGCCTCGAGGTCGATCTCACGCCCGACTCGGCCACACAGCCCAGCCCCTGGCTGGCCGCCGTGCCGCGCCGCTCGGTGAACCGCTTTCCGTACACCACCCAGCCTCTCAGCGCCCTACAGAAGCGGGCAATGCAGGATGCAGCCGGTGACGGCTGGACCTTGCGCTGGTACGAGAGCATGACCGCACGCTGGGCCTGGGCCCGCTATCTATGGCGCAATGCCGGGCTGCGGCTGACGCTGCCCGAAGCGTTCGAGACGCACCGAAACATCATCGACTGGCATGCGCGCTGGAGCAACATACGCCTGCCAGACCAGGCATTGGGAGCCTCCGCCGCCACTCTGAAATTGATGCGCTGGGCGATGGTCAGCTGGGACCGTATCGCCTTCATGAACCGCTGGATGGGAGGCACGCTGACGCCTCGGCTCGAAATGGATCTGCTGCCAGCCCTACGCTGTGCGGCCCACTTCGTACTGGCCGCCGAGAGGCCGCCACAGTACCTGATGGACTACGTGAACGCCGGCCGTGCCATACAGCGTGTATGGCTTTGCGCCACTACCCTGGGGCTGGTGCATCAGCCAGCCGTAACACCGCTGGTCTTTTCGCGTTACGTACGCGAAGGGCGGCGCTTCTCCTCCATCCCGACCTGCGAGGCACTGGCCCGATCTATCGAGGAGGGCGGACGGCAGCTGATGGGTGACCTAGCGCCCCGCGCGGTGTGGATCGGCCGGATTGGCCATGCTCCGCAGACGGCAGCCCGCTCCCTGCGTCGGCCGCTGGACGAGCTGCTGAGGTGACGCCAATGACCGCCACACTGCCCGAACAGTTGTCGGTTATCGAGGCCTCGGGCCATCACTGGGACTGGGTAGTGGTTGGAACAGGGCCGGGCGGGGCAACCTTCGGCCATGCGCTGGCCCGCAAGGGTCATTCAGTGCTGTTCGTCGAGCGGGGCTTCGCAACCCACGGGAACTCGCTGCGTATAGCGAGCCGATACCCCGAAGAGGACTCCCGTTTCACCGCCGATCCATCCGCCCGCGCGGATCTATTGCGACGCAGCGGCCGATGGAGCGAGATCCTGCACGACCAGAGCACCGCCAAGCCGAGACCCTTCACGCCCTTTATCGGATCCGGGACAGGCGGCTCCAGCGCTCTTTATGGCATGGTGATGGAGCGATTCTTCCCGAGCGACTTCGAAGGGGACGGGCTGGCCCGCGCCCGCTGGCCCTTCGACTATGACGAACTGCTTCCGTACTACATTGCGGCAGAGCGCCTCTACGGTGTTCAGGGAGAACGCGATCCACTGCGGCAGGAGTCAGTGGCCCAAGATTCACCCAGTGACAGCCCCACCCTGAACCGCGAGCATCGTTGGCTACGCGAGCATCTTGATGCCCAGGGATTGCACCCCTACCGGGTACCGGTGGCCTGCGCTTTGCTCAGCCAATGCGAAGGCTGCCAAGGCGTACTTTGCCCGCATCCGTGCAAACGCGATGCTGCATCGCAATGCCTTATGCCCGCACTCCGGGACCATGGAGCGAGGCTGTTGACGGGATGCACCGTCCAACGCCTGCATGCGAATGGGCCAGAAGTGCGGGCGGTTGAGCTCGTCGATTCGCAAGGCCTCAGCCACCAACTGCTGTGCCGAAACGTCGCTTTGGCCGCAGGCGCGCTGGTCACCCCACACATCCTGATGCGGTCCGCGAGCGAGCAGGCGCCCTCCGGGCTCGCCAATCGGTCCGGGCTGGTGGGCCGCAACCTGATGCGGCATGCCATTGACCTGTACGCCGTACCTCTACCGCCACAAGCCTGTCCGCCGGACGACTTGCGACAAAAGCAACTTGCCTTCAACGACTGGTATGACCGCGATGGCGTCAAGCTCGGCTCCGTCCAGTCGTTCGGCAAACTGCCTCCTGGAACAGTCGTCGCGACGGATCTGCGTAACTCTGCACAAGCTGCCCTGGGGCACTGGGTCGGATCGGTTCTACAGCCCATGGAAGGTCTGCTGGCCAAGATCGTTGACCGCCAATTTGAGCAACGACTGCTGCTGGCAGCAACGCTCGAAGATACCGCCCAAGCCAGCAATCGAGTGCTCCCTGCGTGCAATGGCGATGACCGCTTGCGCATCCACTACCGACTGCCCCCTGGCGATCTGCCTCGATTGCAGATCATGCGAAGCAGGATGCGGAAAGCCCTTGCACCACATGGGGTAAGCCTCTTAAAGCAGGCCGAGAACAACCAGCGTATCGCCCACGCCTGCGGCACCGCAAGAGCCGGACTGAGTCCCGCAACGTCGGTTCTCACGGCGCACTGCCGGACCCACGACGTAGGCAACCTGTGGGTGATAGACGGATCCTTTTTCCCGTCCAGCGGCGGCACTAACCCGAGCCTCACTATCGCGGCAAATGCGCTGCGCGTTGCGGCGTCGCTGTAGCAGAACGACCGCCCCTAGAACGCCCACTGTCGCTGCGAGATCGAGGGCGCTCAGACGAGAAGACCCCAAAAAGAAGGGAGCCGAAGCTCCCTGTTTCATTGCCCCCAAGAAGATGGGGCGGCTCTGTCAGCAATTAGCGAATACGGCGGCGGCCGATCATGCCCGCGGCGCCAAGCGCCAAACCGATCAGGGCCAGCGAACCCGGCTCAGGAACCTCGCGGTCAAACGAAATATTGGCATCGGCCTGGAAGATAAAGTCATACGCTTGGCCGCCAGACGGGTTGGTGTTGAAGCCATTGACCGGGCCGACGTTGGTCGCATGGTTCCCGTTGGCAATGCCGTCCGTGCTGAACGCCTTCGACGGGTTCACCTGACGGAACGGATCAACCAGACTGGAGTTGGTGAAACCAAAGGTCATCGTGCCGGAGGGCGTCAGGTCCGGGAAGTAGCCGGAATTGACGAAGTCGATCGTCAGCTCAATGTCGGTGGCGCCCGACCCAACCAGCGTACGGGTACCAGCCCAGTCGTCAGCACCCGCGCAATCCAGCGGACGGGTCAAGGGCGTACCGCCGCCAGAGCAAGCACCTGCAGTGTTGTTGGCCGGCGTGTTCAGCGTGAAGCTGCTCGACGTCACTGCGGACACATAGCCCGACATGATCAGGCTGCCACTGGTGAAGCCCGTGCCTGCGAGCGCGTTGCCACCAGTGTTGGCGTAAACGTAGAAGAAGTTGTCTGACGTCCGGCTGGCACCGGTGCCGGCAGCAAGTTCGAAACTCACCGTGGCGGCGTTCGCACTGGCGGACGCGCCGCTCACCGTCTCTTCAAAGCCGATCACAACCGTAAACAGCTTGCCACCCAGATTGATAGGCGTACCTTCAAAAGCACCGGTACCCATGTTCGCTTGGTACAGCAGCTTGTAGGTCTCACCCAAGCCGACCCCGCCGACCGGGTTGCCACCGACGGACAGGGCACTGCCAGCCGACGGATCCAGCTGATCCAGCGACAGCGCACCAGCAGCACCTGTACCGTTGGGGTTGAAAGAGAAAGTAACCGTCGCCTGCGATGCGAGCGGAACCGCCAGCGCCATCGCCGTCAACAGCGTTGCAAAGTGCTTCTTCATGATTAACTCCGAACCGAAGGTTGACCGATTTGGCGGGCGACACGCCCGACATCCAACAAGTCCGAAGAATATCAAGCACTCATCGTGCCAGATCTCTAATTTCCTTAAAAATCAAATACCTACGAAACACCCGGCCTCGAAGAGCGACTTGATCGTCAGAGTTTTCGACACCCTGCCTAACAACAAGCCCCGGCCCTTCTGCGCCCTGCGATGATGCTGCCGTACCCAGTTCGTGGCCGAGGTCACGCGCGCCACTGAGGCAAGGAACTTGTCAAGGAGTATGAAGCCGTACAGTTCGTCGGCCAGTTCCAGTGACATCGTCATCGTTCAAACCCAAACGCCGGCCAGCAGAACCACCCATGAACTTCTTTCCCAAGAGTCACAACGTACGCTGGGCTGCGCTGACCTTGCTGCTGGCACTGTGCGCCTGCGAACCGGGCACCCGGCCCAGCTTGGCGTCGGTCGAGGTGCTAACCAGCAAGGGAGACCTCCCCGCGGCCTATCTGCAGATCAAGTCGCTGCTACAGGAGGATCCGCGCTCGGCGGCGGCGCGCCATCTGCTGGCCACCGTGCTCTTGCGTCAGCGCGAAGCAGAAGGTGCGGAGGCCGAGTTTCGCCGGGCGCTCGAGTATGGCCACCCGCCCGATGCGGTCTGGCCCGAACTGGCCACGGCCATGCTGGCCCAAGGCAAGGCCAACGCGCTGATCAACGAAGGGAGCAAGGTCACACTTAAGGATGCGGTCGCGTGGAACAGGCTGCGACTGCAACTGGCCAAGGCGCAGGGCATGCTGGGCCAGCGCGACGCGGCCCGTGCAGCCGTAGCCAAGATCCTGGTGGATGCGCCGCAATTGACCGATGCCGTGCTGTTGGAGGCGATGTTGGCGGCCGACAGGTCCAGCCCCGACGAATTGCTGGCAAAGCTGAAGCCGATCACCGGCGAGGGCGGGAAGTCGCCTGAGGCGTTCAACTATCTCGGCAATGTTCTGCTGATCGGCAAAAACGACATCGCAGGCGCGCGCACCGCCTACCAGCGCTCGCTCGCGCTCGATCCGCGTTCAGTGTCGTCCTACACCGCGCTGGTGGCTCTTGCGTTCCATGAAGGCGACGCGAAGGCCGTGGAGACCCTGCTTGGCGAGATGCGCAAGGTTCTCCCCCAACACCCTCAGACCACTCTTTTCGAAGCGCAACTCGCATTCCTGAAGGGCAACCTGGACGGGGCACGCGATGCGGCGGTTCGGGTTTTGCGCTTCGCACCGGAACACCTGCCCGCGCTGCAGTTGGCTGGCGCCATCGAGTTGCAGCGGGGCGGGCTGCTGCAAGCCGAGAACTACCTGAGCAAAGCACTCACGTTGGCTCCCAGTCTGCCACTGGCCCGACGCCTGCTGGCACAGATCTATTTGCGCGGCGGACAGCCTGCCAAGGGGCTGGCGCTGATTGGTGATATGGCAGCCCAGAACAATGCCCGTCCGGAAGTCCTGGAGACTGCGGCTGAAATCCAGTTGAGCCTGGGCCGCCATGCCGCGGCAGAGGAGCTTTATGCGCGCGCAGCCAAGCTCAAGCCCAACGATGCCGCGCTACGCACTGCCCTAGCGATGACGCGGCTGAGCCAAGACGAGTCGGCGGTACTTTCCAGCCTGGAGTCGATTGCGGCGGAAGACCGGGGCGTGGTCGCCGATCTGGCGTTGATCAACCTGCGCCTGCGGCGCCAAGAGTTCGATGCTGCACTAGTGGCCATCGACGGGATGGGCAAAAAGAACCCCTCCAGCCCGCAGGTGGACAACCTGCGCGGCCGCGTACTGCTGGGCAAGCACGACGAAGCTGGTGCACGCAAGAGCTTTGAGAGCGCACTGTCCAAGGATCCAAAGTTCTTCACCGCCGCCGCCAGTCTGGCCCAAATGGACGCACGCGCTGGCAATACCGCAGAAGCGATCAAGCGCTTTGAGGCAGTAATCAAGGCCGATCCTCGCAGCGTGCCTGCGGCGATCTCCTTGGGCGAACTTAGGCTGCGTACCGGCACCAAGCGCCAGGACGTAACCCCGCTGCTCGAGACAGCCGTCAAGTCCAACCCGCTCGACAGCACAGCCCATCTGGCGCTTGTAGCCCACCTTCTGGCGGCCAACGATCCCCACGGTGCCGTGGCCGCCGCGCAACGCGGAACGACGGCGCTGCCACAGGCTCCCGAGTTGCAGGAAGCCCTGGGACGCGCCCAGTTGGCCGCGGGCGAGGTCCAGCAGGCTCTGTCGAGTTTCAACAAGGTGGCCTCGATGATGCCGCAATCTGCGGCGCCGCTGGTACATATCACCAACGCGTACCTGGCCAACCGAATGCCAGCGCAGGCGGTTAGCAGCGCCGCCCGGGCCGTGGACTTGGAACCACACTCGACAGACGCGCGCCGTGCCCTTGTGACCACGTCAATAGCGGCCAAGAAGCCCGAAGTAGCGCTCGACAAGGCCCTCGAGTTGCAAAGGCGCCTTCCAGGCTTCGCCTACGGCTTCCTGCTCGAAGGCGACTTGGCGGCCGAGCAGCGCAAGTGGTCCGAGGCCGAAGCCGCGTACCGCAAGGGCCTGGACAAGCAGCAGGTGGGCAAGCTACCGGTGAGGCTGCACCTGATGCTGCTCTACAGCAAGCAGAACGCCGCCGCCGATGCGTTCGCCGCCCAGTGGCTGCAGCGCCATCCCAACGACGTAGCCTTCCTAGCCTACCTGGGCGACGCTGCCACATCTCGAGGCGATGCGATCACTGCTCTGCAGCACTACGAAACCTGGCTCAAGCTGCGGCCGGATGACCCGATGGCACTGAACAACGTGGCCTACATGCGTGTGACCAACCGAAAGCCCGGGGGCCGAGAACTTGCAGAACGCGCCTGCGAACTGCAGCCAGAAACCGCGCCCTTTCTCGACACGCTGGCCTTCGCCCTGGCCGAAGAGGGTCAGTTGGACAAGGCGATTACCGTTGCCCGCCAGGCGGCGGACCTTTCCCCCGTCCAGCCGGCGTTCCGCTTAAATCTGGCCCGCTACCTCGTGCGCAAGGGGGACCGGGTCGCGGCCACAAAGGAACTGGACCAACTGGCAGCGCTGGGCTCCAAGTTCGCCGGCGGCCAGGCCACGGTGGCCAAGCTGCGCGCCAGCCTCAAGTGATGGGAACCGGCAGCGGGCGCCCTTCACAGCGTGCCTTCAGGTTCTGGTTCAGCGCTTCGAAGGACAGCGCAAGATAGCGCTGGATGAAACTACGCCAGACAAACGGGACCAGCAGGCCGCCGAACCGTTCATCTTGCCGCAGGCGGGTGGCGCCGGAGGGCAACTCCTCAAGCGCGAAAGAATGGTCGCCGTCAATCAGGCCAGGTACCTTGAAGTGGCCCAGCCAGCCCAGATGATGCGGAGCTCTAATGCTAGTGAGACGGACCCGGTAAGGTGCTGGTGGCTGCTGCCAGGGACGCATCACGATGTCCAGCAGCGCCCCCTCCTGCAATAGGCCCTCGGCACGCAGGACAAAGGGGTTCCATTCCGGATATCGGGCGAAGTCGACCAGCACGGACCAGACGTCTCCAGGCTGCGCATCAATGTCGATCTGTGTTTCGAGGTAGCGCACGATGCGTTCGGCTGATAGCTGGAATGGCATCAATCCACAAGGGCCGCAGTGGTCTTGACCGGGACCCATTTGCGCGCCGGATTGCCGCGCCAGGTTTCACCAGCCGGCACTCGCGAGTTGGGCATCAGGTAAGAGCCGACCATCAGCTTGGCCCCGTCGCCGATCTCGCAACCCGGAGAAATCATGACATTGGGTCCGACGGTCACGCCCTTGCCGAGCCGGACCGGCGCCATCGTCAGCAGCCCACCACCAGTGGTGCTGCCAGTGACGATGGAATGAGTCCCCAGAGTGGTGCCCTCACCCACCTCCACCAGCCAAGGGTCGTTGATCTCGCCACCAAAAGCCACGTCACTACCGATACGAGCGCCGAACAGCGCATCCACGACAGGCAGCAGGAACACCGGGGTGAAAGGCCGCAAGGCCCCTTGCCCGAGTCGGTGCACGACGGTGAGCAGCTTCCACTGCGTGAACTCGGGCGAAGTCTCGCTGAACTGCCCGGCCGCCAGCGGCCGCCAATGCAACAGGCCCCGCAGCAGAATCGCGGATAACACGCCATAGCCGATCATCCAAAGCGCTGTGTCAGCCACCACGTGGTACGCCCCCAGCAACGCCCTAGTCCAGGTCGTGACAAACATGACAGCGGCCAAACTTGATAGACACAGCACAGTGATCACCAACGCAGAAAGCAGATAGTCGATTGGAGTGACCTTCATGGGCTGCCTCGGGGAGAAGTTGCGCACCTCTTCTGTTGTTCGGGTGCATGGACATGCAGTCAGAATACACGTAACGCCGCTTGCTGGACCTTCGCAGCGCCTGCTGCCGTAGTCTTGTTGCCCACCTTTGCCGGTGCATTGATACCGTGACCGAACCCGTCGCCCTGCTTACCGACATCACTAAGTCCTATCAGATGGACGAGGTGGAGGTGCCCGTGCTGCGGGGCATCGACATCCTCGTGCGACCGGCCCACTTCACCGTGCTGCTGGGCCCGTCGGGCAGCGGCAAGACCACGCTGCTGAACCTGATCGGCTGCATCGACAGGCCCGACCGTGGCGAGGTGGTGGTCGCAGGCACGGCCATCAACAAGCTGTCCGACGACGAACTGGCGGACTTCCGCTCCAAGAACATCGGCTTCGTGTTCCAGAACTTCAACCTGCTGCCGGTGCTGACAGCCTACGAGAACATCGAGTACCCGCTGGTACTGGCCGGCATCGCGCCGGCCGAACGCCACCGCCGCGTGACCAAGCTGCTGGAAGCGGTGGGCCTGGCCGACCGGGCAAAGAACCGCCCGGGCCAGCTCTCCGGTGGCCAGCGTCAGCGTGTGGCGATTGCCCGGGCGCTGGTGCGCAAGCCCAAGCTGGTGATTGCCGACGAGCCCACCGCCAACCTGGACAGCCAGACTGGGGCCGCCATCCTGTCGCTGATGCGGCGCATGCAGACGCGCTATGGCATCTCGTTCATCTTCTCGTCCCACGACCGCAGCCTGATCGGTGCGGCCGACGACCTGATCATGCTCAAGGACGGCGTGATCCAGAAGATCTCGCGCAAGGCCAGCGAGCCAGCGGCGGCCGAAGACACCATTGCCGATACCGAGCCCGCGTCATGATGACCTTGTCGCTCGCGGTCCGCAATCTGCTGCGCAACCGCCGACGTTCACTGGCCACGCTGCTGGCGCTGGCCATCGGCACGGCGTCGTTGCTGCTGTTCGGCGGCTACAGCGCCGACATCCGCTACGCGATGCTCACCGGCTATGTGCGCGCCGGCGGGCATCTGCAGATCCAGCACCGGGACTTCTTCCTCTACGGCAATGGCAATCCGACGGCCTATGCCATCCGCGACGTAGGCCCGCTGATCGAGGCCATACGCCGAGATGAGCCGCTGAAGAACCTGGTGACCGTGGTTTCGCCGACGCTGCAGTTTGGCGGCATCGCCGGCAACTACGACGCCGGCGTTTCGCGCACCGTGATCGGCACCGGCTTCGTCGCGGACGATGTCTCGCGCATGCGCGAGTGGAACGAGTATGGCATCGCCCAGGCCGCGCCCAGGTTTGCCCTTCAAGGTGCGGCCGGCGACTCCGCCATCGTGGGCATTGGCGTGGCTCGGGTGCTGCTGCTGTGCGAGCAGCTCGGCATCCCGAACTGCCCCAAGCCCGCCGCCGAGGTGCGCCAGGCCGGCCCGGCCCTGCCCGACGACATCGCCGCCCTGGCCGCCGACACCGCGCCTGCCGCAGCGCCGGCCCAGGCCCCTCGCAAGACCGGCGCACGCATCGAGTTGCTGGCCGGCCATGGCCGTGGCTCGCCCAACGTGGCCGCGCTGAATGTGCTGGCGGCAGAAGACCAGGGCATGAAGGAACTGGACGAGATCACCGTGATCCTGCCGCTGAAGTCGGCCCAGCAGCTGGTCTTCGGCCGCGAGTCGCCCCGGGCCACGGCGATCATGCTGCAACTGCATCACACGGCCCAGATCCCGGCCGCTCGTGCCCGCTTGCAGCAACTGTTGCAGCAGGCGGCCCCTGGCCAGCCCTTGACGGTGCTCGACTTCGAGGTGCTGAACCCCTTCTACCGCCAGACCATCGACCTGTTCGACACCATCTTCGGCTTCATCTTCGCGCTGATCGGCGGCATCGTGCTGTTCACGGTGAGCAATACGATGAATGCCGCGGTGGTCGAACGCACCACCGAGATCGGCACGCTGCGCTCGGTGGGCCTGCGCCAGGGCGGCATCCGCGCGCTGTTTGTCACCGAAGGCGTGCTGCTCGGTGCCGTGGGTGCGATCGTGGGGGTGCTGTCCGCCCTCGGGGTGGCCGGCATGGTCAACTGGATGGAGCTGACCTGGCTGCCGCCGGGCAGTTCGGAACGGCTGCCGCTGAACATCCGGGTCTGGGGCGAGACCACGATGATGGTCGGCGCTGCGGTCGGACTGATGTTCATCGCCGCCGGGTCGGCCTGGTGGCCGGCCTGGCGCGCCGCGCGCCTGAAGATCGTTGACGCCCTGAGGCATGCCTGATGCTTGATCGCCGCACCCTGCTGCGCCGCAGCCCCTGGCTGGCGCTGGCCATGAACCCGCTGCCACGCCTGGCCTGGGCTTCGCCCGACGCCCAGGCCCTGCTGGTGGCCAGCGACGCCATCCGCAACCCTGGCCAGCCATTTCGCGTCACCGTCACCATCACCGAGTTCGAGAAGGGCCAGCAGGTCGATACCAGCCAGCTGATCAGCTACTCGCGCACGGTGGAGCAAAGTGGCCAGTTCGCCAGCCTGCTGCGCTTTGTGCAGCCGGCCCGCGATGCCGGCAAGCTGATGCTGAAAAACGGCAGCGACCTGTGGTTCTTCGATCCCGGCACCAAGGCCAGTGTGCGCATCTCGCCGCAGCAGCGGCTGATGGGCCAGGCTTCCAATGGCGACGTGGTGACGGTGAACTTCGCGCGCGACTACAAGGCCACGTTCGTGGCCGAAGAGAACATCACCGACGGCGAGCGCAAACCCCGCCGGGCCCACAAGCTGGCCCTGGCCTCCGCCACCGAGGACGCCACCTATGCCGCCATCGAGCTGTGGCTGGATGCCGACAGCCGCGCGCCGATCCGTGCCCGCTTCCTGGCCGATTCGGGCCGGTTGCTGAAGACCGCATTCTTCCGCAAGTTCCAGAGCCATCTGGGTGCCGAACGGCCGACCGAGACGGTGATCATCGATGGCCTCAACCCCCAGGCGGTGACCCTGGTGCGCTTCTCGGACTACGCGGCGCGCAACATTCCCACCGCTTGGTTCCAGCGCGACTATCTGCCGCGCTTCCAGGGAGACTGATGTGAAGAACCTGCGCCCGGCGCTGCTGGCGCTGCAACTGGTCGCGCTGCCGCTGGCAACGCTGGCCCAGACGCCGCCCTCCACCGGCGGTGGCAACAAGAACGAAGCGGCGGCCGAAGACGATGCGCTGTCGCTGCAAGCCGAGCCGGACCAGCCGGCCGCTGCCAGTGGCACGGCTGGCACGGCCTCGCCAGCGGCGCCCGCCGCAGCCACCTCGACCCTGAAGCTGTATGCCGAGGCCGCCGTCGGCCGCGTCAGCCAGCGTTACGGCCTGCCGACGCTGGACACGCGCCGCCTCTCGCTGGACTACAGCCAGAGCTGGCAGCCGGCAACGGGCTGGCGCCTGTCCCTGTCCAACCGGCTGGACAGCCTGCACCCGGTGGACAGCGGCGAGCGCTCCACCGTCAACAGCCTGCGCGAGGCCTATGCCAGCTGGCAGGATGCGGGTGGCGCCTGGGTGCTGGAGGCCGGACGCATCAACCTGCGCAATGGCCCGGCCTACGGCTTCAACCCCACCGACTACCTGCGCGAAGATGCGCTGCGAACCGTCACCACCGCCGATCCGCTGGCGCTGCGCGAAAACCGCCTGGGCACGGTGATGCTGCGCGCCCAGCGGCTGTGGACAGGTGGCGCACTGTCGCTGGCCCTGGCACCCAAGCTGGCCGATGCCGCCAGCGACGACAGCTTCAGCCTGGACCTGGGTGCCACCAACCGCCGCCGCAAGGCCCTGCTGAGCTGGAGCCAGAGCTGGGGCGAGCGCTTCAGCACCCAGGCCCTGGCCTATGGCGAAGACGGCCGGGCGCCGCAGCTCGGCGCCAATGCCACCTGGTTGCTGTCGGATGCCGCCGTGGCCCATGGCGAATGGTCGCGGGGCAGTGAAACCGACCGGCTGGCGCAGGCGCTGGGCTTGCCGGCCGAACGCCGCAGCCGCGACCGTGCCGCCGCCGGCCTGACCTACACCACGGCCAGCCGCCTGGCCCTGACGCTGGAATACCAGCACAACGGCGCGGCGCCGGACCGTGCCGCCTGGGATGCCGCAGCGGCCCTGGCCGGCAGCGGAGGCCTGGGTGGCTATCTGCTGGACGTGCAACGCCGCCAGGACAGCGCCTCACGCAGCGCCTGGCTGGTCTATGCCTCGCAGAAAAGCCTGCTGTGGAAGAACCTGGACCTGGCCGGCTTCGTGCGCATCAATGGCGAGGACCACAGCCGCTTCACCTGGCTCGAGGCACGCTGGCACTTTGACCGCGTGGACCTCGCCGCCCAATGGCTGGACAGCCGCGGACGCTCGCACAGCGAGTACGGCGTGATCCCCAACCGGCGCAGCCTGCAGCTGCTGGCCGCGGTCTACTTCTGACGGCGCCGGCCGGCACTGACGTCCAGCCGGTCCAGGGCTTCCGCCAACACCGCCGCCGGCCCCGGCGCTACACGCATCGCCGGCTGCAAGCGCCTGGCCGCGTCGTGCGCCGAGCCGTCCAGCAGCAAGCTGCTGGCCTGGGCCACGGTGCGAACGCTCAAACGATCGGTGCGCAGCGTGATCCCGGCCCCCGCGGCCTCGATGGGCGCCATGTTCAGAAACTGGTCCATGTTGCTGGCCAGGCCCAACACCGGCACGCCCGCGGCCAGCGCCTGTTGCGTGCCCAGGCTGCCGCCGTTGCAGACCATCAGCTGCGCCCGCGCTGCGGCCGCGTCGCCGGGCAGATAGTCGGCCAGCCGGGCATTGGCCGGCACCTGGGCCGGCACCGGGCCACCGGCCGTCGAGGCCATCACGCGCACCGGCTGGTCTGCCAGTGCCTGCAGCACCAGCTGCAAGGCCGCCGGTGGGCCCGAACTGCCCAGGGTCACATAGACCCAGGGCGCACCGGGGGTCTCGGTTTCGGCCCACCAGGGCGGCAAGTGCAACGCGGGCGCCCAGGCCAGCGGGCCGATCCAGCTGGCATGCGCGCCCGGCACGATGTCGGCAAACAGCGCTGGCGCATCGGGCAGCAGCAGGTGGTCGGCGTCGGAATACACACGGCGCAGGTCGCTGCCGTAGCCAGGCAGGCCATGGCGCTGGCGCAGGCGGTTCATCGGCTGGCAGTGGCTGGGAAAAACGAAGGGCCGGCCGATCACAAACAGCGCCCGCGCCAGCGGCAGCGGCAGGGCGCGGCTCAGCGGCAGCACCGGCATCGGAAACCGCGGCGGCGCCAGCGGCGTCCAGTAGGCATTGGCGATGGCCAGATAAGGCACCTGGGCCAGGCGGGCACTGACGGCCAGCGACAAACGGAAGTCGCCGATCACCGCATCCGGTCGGTGCTGCTCGATCAGCGCCCGGTCCTCGTCGACATAGGCCGACAAGGTGTCGACGTCGTACACCGGCCGGCCCTGGGACAGGGCGGCATTGAAGCGCTCGGGCTGCAGGCTGTGCAAGGGCAGCACGGTCCAGGGCCCGCCCTGCGCGAAGCGCGCATAGCGCGGCGCGCAGGCGATGGCGATGTCGTAGCGCGCTGCATCGAGCTGGCGCGCCAGCGCCACCGGGCGGGCCACATGGGCCAGGGTCACGGCCTCGGCGAAGAACAGCAGCTTCAGGCGGTCGGGCACCGAGCCGGGCTCCAGTCAGGGGCTGCAGCAGTGCAGCGTTCGACTGGACGTCTCAGCGGATCGCCAGCCGGTTCATCAGATCGTACAGCGTCGGCCGGCTGACCCCCAGCAGTTCGGAGGCCTTGGCGATGTTGCTGTCGGTGCGCGCCAGCGCCGCCAGCACGGCCTGGCGCTCTGCGGCTTCGCGCACGCTGCGCAGGTCCAGATCGCCGCTGCCCGCCTGGCTGGCCGAGTCGGCGCCCTCCTCGGCCGCCGCCGCCGGCACCGGCAGGCCCAGGTCGACCGCGGTGATGCGGTTGCCATCGGCCATGATCACCGCGCGGCGCATCGCGCTCTGCAGCTCGCGCACATTGCCGGGCCAGGCATGGGCCTCGATGGCACGCGCCGCATCGTCGGCCAGGCTCATGGCACCGCGCTTGTTCTCCTGCGCGAAGCGGCGCACAAAGGCATGGGCCAGCAGCACCGCGTCACCGCTGCGCGCACGCAGCGGCGGGATGTCGACGACGATCTCGGCCAGGCGGTAGAACAAGTCCTCGCGGAAGCGGCCATCGGCGATCTGGCCCTTCAGGTTCTGGTGCGTGGCGCAGACCACGCGCACGTCCACCGGAATCTCCTGGCGGCCGCCCAGGCGCTCGATCTTGCGTTCCTGCAGAAAGCGCAGCAGCTTGGCCTGCAGCGGCAGCGGCAGGTCGCCGATCTCGTCGAGCATCAGCGTGCCACCATGGGCGGTCTCGATCTTGCCGGGCGTGGTCTTGGCCGCGCCGGTGAAAGCGCCACGCTCGTAGCCGAACAGCTCGCTTTCCAGCAGGTTCTCGGGGATGGCCGCGCAGTTGATGGCGACGAACTTGCCCTTGCGCTTGCTGGTGTTGTGCAGACCGTTGGCCAGCACCTCCTTGCCGGTGCCGCTTTCACCCAGCAGCAGCACGGTGGCATCGCTGGGCGCCACCTTCTCGATCATGCGGCCGACCTTCTGCATCGCCGGGTCGCGGGTGATCAGGCCGCCCAGCGCATCGCTTTGCTGCACGGTCTGCAGGCGGCGGTTCTCGGCCTGCAGGTCGGCCAGGCGGTAGGCGCGGTCGATGGTCAGGGCCAGCAGTTCGGGCTCGAAGGGCTTGGCAAAGAAGTCGTAGGCGCCCAGCGAGATGGCGCGCAACGCATTGGCACGGTCGTTCTGGCCGGTGAGCACGATGACCTTGAGGTCCGGATCCAGGTCGAGCAGCTGGCTCAGCAGGCGAAAGCCCTCGCCCGTGCTGTCGGGATCGGGCGGCAGGCCGAGATCCATGGTGACCACCGCCGGCCGGTGGCGGCGCCAGGCGGCCAGCGCCGATTCGCGGTCGCTGGCGGTGACCACGTCAAAGCGGTCCAGCGACCACTTGATCTGCTTTTGCAATGCCAGATCGTCTTCGACGACCAGCAGCGGACGATCATTCTCGGAACTCATGGCAGCAAGGCCCCAGGCAGGGTGGGTTTGGCGTGCAGGTCGCTGCCTGTGCGCAGATCGAACAAGGGCAGCAGCATGGTCACCAGGGTGCCGGCTCCCGGCTCGCTTTCGACATCGATGCGGCCGCCCAGCTCCTTGACGTACTGGAAGCTCTCGAAGGTGCCGATGCCCATGCCGCTCGTCTTGGTGGAGTTGAACGGTCGGAACAGCCGGTTCTGCACAAACTCGGGGGTCATGCCCGCGCCGGTGTCACCCACCTCGACCACCGCCCGGCCGGCCGACTGCTGCAGCCGCAACCAGACCTTACCCGATGGTGGCGTGGCCTCCAGTGCATTCTGCACGACATGGCCGATCACACGCTCCAGCCGTTCGGCATGGCCGCGCGTGGCCAGGCGGTCGACCAGCTGCAGCTCCAGCTCGCGGCCGCGCTGGCGTGCCGCCTGTTGCAGGCGCTCGGCAATCGGCGCCAGCTCCACGCCGGCCTGGCTGCCCACGGTGGGCCGCTGGCCCTCACGCAGCTGCAGCATCATCTGACGCATCTTCTCCACCGAGTTCTGCACCGTCTCCAGCATGTCGGCCTGGAACTCGGGGTTGTCGCGGTGGCGCTCGGCGTTCTTCAGCATCAGCGCCAGCTGGGTGACGATGTTCTTCAGGTCGTGCACCACAAAGGCCGACATGCGGTTGAAGGCCTCGAACTTGCGCGCCTCCAGCAAGGCCTCGGTGGCATGCATCTGGGCCAGAAAGGCCGCGGCCTGGCGGGCGGCGGTCTTCAGCAGATCGCGCACCTCCCAGTTCAGCTCCACCGGTGCGCGCGGCCGCGTCAGCACGACAAAGCCATTGAGCTGGTCGCCGACGATCAGCGGCACCACCACCCAGGCCTGGGGCAGTTCACGCAGCCAGGCCGGCAGCACCGCCGTGGCCTCGCGGTCGGCGGCCTGCTGCGGCCCGGCATCGAGCTTGAACAGCCATTCGCGCTCGCGCATCAGCGTGCAGAACGGCGAATCCAGCGGCTCGCGCACCGCGATCTCGGGCAGGTTCCAGGCCGCCGACTGCACGCAGCCGGGCTCGCCGATGGCCTTCAGCCACAGGCCGCCGCCCTGGGCCTCGACCATGTCGGCCAGGCCGCGCACCACGGTGGCGCCGACCTCCTGCGGATCGTCGCAATCCGACAGCAGGGCGGTGAAGCGCAGCCATTCCTTGCGGTAGTCGTAGCGGTAGCGGAAGAAGTTCTTGCCCAGGAACACGCGCAGCCGCGCCCGCATCTCGGCCGACAGCAGCACCACGCCCAGGCCGACCAGGGCCGCAAACAGCAGGGCCACCTGCAGCGCCCCGCCCCAGCTGCCACCAGCCACGCGCACGTAGTAGCCGGCTGCGGCCATCAGCATCAGGTAGCCGCCGACCAGCAGCAGCGAGGCCGAGTAGAAGGCGGCGGCCTGCGAGATCTCCACCTTGGCCAGCCAGCGCGCATGGCGGCGCGAGGCCACGAACAGCAGGCCGGCCGCCAGCGCATGGGCCAGGCCGCGGGCATCGGCCACATCCAGGTCGATGTCGCCGAACATCATCACCTGCGAGTACAGATACAGGTCGTAGATGAACAGCCCGGCCAGGCCCAGGCACAGCGGCTTGGCCGACCACAGCGACTGCTCGGCCTGGTTGCGGAACACCTGCTCGACCAGCAGCAGCCCGGCCACGGCCCAGCCCAGCTGCAACATCGCAGCCCACCGCGTGGCGCGGTCGGGGTCGTCGGGCAGCAGGCCCACACCGGCATTCAGCGCCAGGCTGGCCAGGGCCAGCAGCACCACCAGGCGCATGCCCCAATGCGAGGCCAGTCGGCGCCAGCCGCTGGCGCCAGCGGCAGCCGTGGGCAACAGCCCGAGCAGGAACACCGCCCACAGGCCGCTGCGCAGATGGTCGGCGGCCAGCGCCAGATGCCAGCTGACGCGCTTGCTGGACAGCTGGTCCAGCGCCGCCAGCGCCCCCCAGGCCGCGCTGACGATCACCGCCGCCAGGAACAACCGCGCCGAGGCGCCGCGGTTGGCCCGCAGCAGTCCGACGCGCAACAGGTAGACAGCATAGGCGCCGTAGACCAGCGCCGTCAGCAGATGGCCCAGCAGCAGCAGGCCACCGGAAGTCGGGATCGGATCGGCCACGGACACAGCTCGGTTCAGGCCGGGCGGCTGGCGGCCGGCAGCGCCGCTGGCGAAAAGAACAGCCGCGGCGCGCCGGCGCTCAGTGCGCCCCCTTGCCGGTGAGCACCACGCCCACGGTCTCGAACAGAATCACCAGGTCGAGCAGCAAACTGTGGTTCTTGACGTAGTACAGGTCGTACTGCAGCTTTTCCTGCGCATCCTCGACCGTCGAGCCGTACTGGTAGCGCACCTGGGCCCAGCCGGTGACGCCGGGCTTGAGGCTGTGGCGCACGGCGAAGTACGGGATCTCGTTGGTCAGCTGCTCGACGAAGAACGGCCGCTCGGGCCGCGGGCCGACCAGGCTCATGTCGCCGCCCAGCACGTTGAACAGCTGCGGCAGCTCGTCGATGCGCGTCTTGCGGATGATCTGGCCGACGCGGGTGATGCGCGAGTCATTCTTCTGCGCCCAGACCGGGCGGCCGTCCTTCTCGGCGTCGGTGCGCATACTGCGGAACTTGACGACGTTGAAGCTGCGCCCGCCCAGGCCGGTGCGCTCCTGCTTGTAGAAGATCGGGCCGCGGCTTTCCAGCTTGACGGCAATCGCCGCGATCAGCATCACCGGCGAGGCCAGCAGGATCAGCAGGCCAGAGAAGAAGATGTCGAACACCCGCTTGACCGCGGTGCGCGCAAAGCCCTGGTTGAAGCCATCGCCAAAGATCAGCCAGCCGGCGTTGACGAAGTCGACGCGGATCTGACCCAGCATGCGCTCGAAATAGGTGGTCAGGTCGAAGACGCGCACGCCCGACAGCTTGCAGTCCAGCAGCTCGCGCAGCGGCATGCTGCCGGCACGGCGCTCGGTCAGCGCGACGATGATCTCGTCCACGCCCAGGCGCTTGGCGGTCTGGATCAGCGACTGCTCGTTGGACAGGCGTTCGACCTCGGGCACGGCGCTCTGCTTCTCATTCGGACCTGGGTAGTAGCCGACGATGGTGGCCAGCGGATCGGCGGCGCGCAGCGTGGCGCCGACCATCTGCGCCGCCTGGCCGGCGCCGAACACCAGCACGCGCGCACCGGCCTTGGCCTGGGTCGCCCAGTAGCCCATGACCACGCGGCGCAGGATCAGCGCGGCGATGACCAGCAGGGCCGAGGTGCGGATGGCCGCCGAGTTGCCAAAACCCACCGGCAGCAGCGCAAAGATCTGGTAGGTCAGCAGCACCGCCAGCGCCAGCGCCACGCCGGCACGCAGCAGTGATTCGATGAAGGACCAGTCCTGCACGCGCTGGTACAGGCCGGTCAGGCTGTTGATCAGGAACAGGCCGGCGGCCAGTGTCAGTACCTGGGGACCGGCACCGGGCAAGGCCCCGGCCACGCTGTCGGCCTGCACCAGCACCACGCCGGCCAGGGCCAGCAGCGACAGCAGGAAATCGACGGTGATGCGCTGCACCGTCCAGGCGTGGAAATAATGATTGAACAGCCTGACCACGGATAACTCCTGCTCCCTGCCGCGGCTGTCCATGTTGGCAGCCCATGCCGCCACTGTAACTGCCGCCGTCAGTGGGATGGCTCAGACTGTAAACAGCACCGACAGTTGCGGGCAATCCCGGAGCCGCGGGGCCTGCGCAGGATGTCACGGCCACATCGCACGCAAGCGCCCAAGCGTGGGCCCGGGCGACGGACCGGTCGGGGCTTTCAGGCGGGCTGCAGGGCCGCCTTGGCCGGCAGACCGGCGGCCTGCGCCGCCTGCGTGGCGCGCGGCGGCGGTGCCAGCAGGTCTCGGTGCACGCGGCCGGCCTGCAAGGCGGCCACGCAGCGCTGCCAGACCGCATCGGGCTCGGGCACCGAGAAGCCGTGGAACATCAGGCCATTGCCGCCGGTGCTGCGCACCTGGTGCGCGTCCACCGTCGCCACCTCGGCATCGCCCAGCTGCACGGTGACGCGGCCACGCAGGCCGGCCGGCAGCGGCTGGGTGCATTCGGCCAGGAAACCGTGCAGCGAGACCTCGACCACGTTCAGCGCAAAGGCCAGCGGGCCGTCGGCGGTCTGCGCCTGCAGCGAGGCCGGGCAGCGCAGCGAGAAGCGCTGGTGGCGGCGCAGCGCCACGCCGGTGGCGGCCGCGGTCTGCGGCCGGGGCAGCACGGCGGCATAGTCGTCCAGGTCGTAGATCGAGCGCAGCAGCAGGCGCTTGCGGTCGTCCAGCGCCTGGAACACCTGGGTGCGCTGGTTGAAGAAGTAATCCATCATCGCCGGCGTCAGCACCGGGTCGTTGGTGGTGTGGTACGGACGCGCCGGCCATTCGATGTTGGGCAGCGGGTCCACGTACAGGTACTGATAGAGGTTGCGCCCGCGCGGCCGGCCCGCATACAACCGCTCGGTGGCGGCCGGAGACTCGATCAGGTCCAGCGTCGCGCCCACCGCCGGCGCGCCGTTGGCGAAGTCGTAGTTGTCGACCTCGCAGGCCTGCAGGCGCTGGAAGGCCAGCAGGGCCTCGTACATCTCGATGCGGTTGGGGTTGACCGCGATCACCAGATGCCGAGTGTCGAAATAGTGCCGCGAGTACTCGCGCATGAACTTCATCAGCGGGAACAGCACCTTGCCGCCGGTGGTGCGGTAGCGCGGGTCCACCGCCAGCGACGACACCTCGGTGACGTTGCCGCCCTTGGCGCGCACCGCCGTCAGGTCGAACACCGACTGCAGCGGAAAGCCGAACACGCCTTCGCGGATGATGCTGATGGTGCCGACGATCTTGCCGTCCCACTTGGCGCACAGCGTGGTGGTGGTGGGCAGGGCGTGGTAGATGGTCACGCGCAGGCCCGAGGGGTCGGGCTTCATGAAGCCGGCGGCCACATAGGAGTCGTGCAGGATGCGGAAGCAGTCTTCCAGCTCGTCCTGGGTTTCGGCGATCTTCAGCGTCAGCCGCGGGTCGGGCGTCGGGTCGCATTCGGCCATCGCCCGGTACAGCGCAAAGCGCGCCTCGCGCGGCAGCAGGGCCATGGCCTCGCGGGCGCCGTTGTGGACGGCCTTGCGCAGGCCGGAGATCAGGGTTCGCTTCATGGCGGATCGCTCGTCAGATCTGGCCGGGGCGCCGCGCGCCCGGGAGGGCGAACTGTCAACCCGGCTCTGCTTGTCGTTTCGACCGTTGCGCCGCGCGATACAGGGCAGAAGATGTCACAGCGGTAACCGGAGGTAGGCCTGGTTTGACCTACAGCAAACCGGGCCTCGTCCGAGGGGGCCGGCATGGCGGCCGCTGGACGGGCCGACTCCATATCGGCCCGCCGCTGCCGACACTGAAGCCTAGGCCGCGCGGTCGGGCAGCGGCTGCGCCGGCCAGGGCGCAGGCGCCTCGGGCCCGCTGAGCCGGGCCAGCAGCTCGGGCAGCAGCACACGCTGGGTCAGCAGCTCGCCCATGTGGCGGGCACAGCGGCGCAGCACACGCTCGAACGGCGTCCATTCGAAGCCGTCCATCTCCGGCCGGGCGCGGCCCCAGGGGTCCTGGTAACGGCTGCGGCAACGGCAGTCGCGCACGTCGAAGCGTGTGGTGCGCAGCGCAAACAGGTGCAGGTCCTTGACGCGCTGGTAGGGCATGCGGCCCAGATCCAGCAGCGGCGCGCCGCTCAGGTCCAGGCCGCATTCCTCCTGGGTCTCGCGCAGGGCCGCGGCCTGCGGCGTCTCGCCCCGCTCGACGCCGCCCTTGGGAATGTCCCAGTGCCAGGCGCCGGTGACATGGCACAGCAGCAGTTCGCCGCGCTCGCCCTCGCCATGCAGCACCAGGATGCCGCAGGACAGGGCCTTCACGCCGCCGTCCCGCGGGTGTTGCCTGCCGCCCCGGCGCGACGCGACGGCAGCAGGCGCGAACTGGCGGCGGTGGCCAGGGCCGACAGCGCCAGGCAGGCCAGGATCACCGGCGTGTAGCTGCCCCGGGCATCGAACACCGCGCCGGCCAGCCAGGGCCCGCCCAGGTTGCCCAGGGCCGCACCGGTGTACAGCGTGCCCAGGATGGCGCTGACCGCACGCGGACCGAAGCAGTCCATCACCAACGCCGGCAGCAGCGACACGATGCCGCCGTAGCTGAGCCCCAGCCACAGCGCAAACAGCGCCATCGCCAGATGGCCACCGGCCGCCCACCACAGCAGATAGCTCAGGCCCAGCGAGGCCTGGGCCAGCAGCAGGGTCAACGGCCGGCCCAGGCGGTCGGCCAGCGCGCCGATGACGAAGCGCCCGACGAGGCTGCCGATGCCGATGACGCCGACCAGGCCCACGGCCAGGCCGTCGGCCACGCCCAGATCGCGCGCGGCCGCCGAGACATGGGCAAACGGGATGAACATCACCGGACCGCTGGCCAGCGTCATCAGGTACAGCCAGCCGAAGCTGGGCGTGCGCAACGCCTGGGCCAGGCTGTGGCCGGCCACGGCCTGGCCGCCGCGGGCGGTGGCCGCCGGCGCGCGCTTGAGCAGCAGGGCCGCGCCCAGGCCCACGCTCAGCACGAACAGCGCCAGCCCCTGCAGCGCGCCGCGCCACTGCCAGGCGGCGATCAGCGCCGTGGCCGCCAGCGGCACAGCCACGGTGCCGGCGCCGATGCCGGCGCTGGCGATGCCAGAGGCCAGGCCGCGGCGCCGCGTGAACCAGGGCTGGACCGCGGCAATCGACGGCGTATAGACCAGGGCGATGCCCACGCCGACGCCGGCGCCATAGGCCCAGTAGACGGCCTGGATGGACTGCGCCAGGCTGGCGCCGACCAGCCCGGCGGCGATGCACAGCATGCCGGCGCCGCAGACGATGGGCGGCCCATGGCGGTCGGCCAGCCAGCCGCCGGCCGCGCCCAGTACAAAATAAACCAGGCCCGACAGGCCGAACACCAGAGCCACCTCGGCGCGCGGCGCATCGAAGGCGCGCGCCAGCGGCTCGAAGAAGGCGGCAAACGAATAGGCCACGCCGAAGATCACCGCCAGCGCGACGAAGGTGGCCCAGACCATGACCCAGGCGTACAGGCCTTCGGCGTCGGTCTCGGGGCTCTGGCGGGGGCTGGACATCGCCGGACCAGTGTAGGCCGCCGGATCGGCCGGCGCCTGTCGTCTACCGGTCAGCGAGGCCGCCGCAGCGACGCACTATGGTGCACGGAAGGCCTCGGTGTAAACACCAAGCATGCACTATATTGCTTGACGCCCATCCAGGCCGCAGCCAAGATGCCCGCCACAGCCAAGGCATCATGCATGCCTCGACCCACATCAGACCACAGCATCAGGAGACCGACACGATGCACGCCATGACCAAGCTGGCCCTGATCGGCACCGCCGCCGCCTTGCTGGCCGTTCCGCTGGCCGCCACCTCCCAGGGCGCGCCGCTGAAGGTGGGCTTCATGCTGCCCTACACCGGCACCTTCGCCGCGCTGGGCGAAAACATCGAGCGCGGCTTCAAGCTGTATGTGGACGAACAGGGCGGCAAGCTGGGCGGGCGCAGCATCCAGTACTTCAAGGTCGACGACGAAAGCGAGCCGTCCAAGGCCACCGACAACGTCAACAAGCTGATCAAGCGCGACCAGGTTGACGTGATCGTCGGCACCGTGCACTCGGGCGTGGCCCTGGCCATGGCGCGCGCGGCCAAGGAGAGCAACACCCTGCTGATCGTGCCCAACGCCGGCGCCGACGCCATCACCGGCCCGCTGTGCGCGCCCAACATCTTCCGCTCCAGCTTCAGCAACTGGCAGCCGGGCTATGCCACCGGCGTGATCGCCGCCGGCAAGGGCTACAAGCGGGCCATGACCATCACCTGGAACTATGCCGCCGGCACCGAGACGGTGAAGGGCTTCACCGAGGCCTTCGAAAAAGGCGGCGGCAAGGTGGTCAAGGACCTGTCGCTGCCCTTCCCCAATGTCGAGTTCCAGGCCCTGCTGACCGAGATCGCGGCGCAGAAGCCCGACGTGGTGTTCGCCTTCTTCGCCGGCGGCGGCGCGGTCAAGTTCGTCAAGGACTACGACGCCGCGGGCCTGCGCAAGACCGTGCCGCTGATGGGCTCGGGCTTCCTCACCGATGGCACGCTGCTGGCCCAGGGCGCGGCGGCGCAGGGCCTGATCACCAGCCTGCACTATGCCGACGGCATCGAGACGCCGCGCAACAACGCCTTCCGCAACAAGTACGCGGTGGCCTACAAGTCCAACCCCGACGTGTACTCGGTGCAGGGCTATGACGCGGCCCAGCTGCTGGGCGCGGGCCTGGTCGCGGTGAAGGGCGACTTCGCCGGCAAGCGCAACGAGCTGCAGGTGGCCATGAACAAGGCCAGCATCGACAGCCCGCGCGGCAAGTTCACGCTGAGCCCGCAGCGCAACCCGACGCAGGACTTCTACGTGCGCGAGGCCAAGGGCGAATACAACGTGATGACGGGCGTGGCCGTCAAGGCCCTGGCCGATCCCGGCCGCGGCTGCAAGAGCTGAGCCCCCGCCAGCGCCTGCGGCGCCCCGCACACGCGGCGGCGCCGGTTGACTTCGCCTGAACGATACCGCCCGTGGACCTCGCCACCTTCGCCGTCCAGTGCCTGAACGCCGTGCAATACGGCCTGCTGCTGTTCCTCGTCGCCTCGGGGCTGACGCTGATCTTCGGCATCATGGGCGTGATCAACCTGGCGCACGGCAGCTTCTACATGATCGGCGCCTACCTGGCCTTCAGCCTGGCGCCGCTGTTCGGCCAGAACTTCGTGCTGATGCTGGTCTGCGGCACGCTGCTGGCGGCGCTGTTCGGCTACCTGCTGGAATGGGCCTTCTTCAGCTACCTGTACCAGCGCGACCATCTGCAGCAGGTGCTGATGACCTGGGCGCTGATCCTGGTGTTCGAGGAGGCGCGCTCGCTGCTGCTGGGCAATGACGTGCACGGCGTCAAGGCACCCGACTGGCTGTCCGGCAGCATCCCGCTGGGCAGCCTGATGACCTATCCGGTGTACCGGCTGTTCGCCTCGGCGGCCTGCATCGCCATCGGCCTGGCGCTGTACTGGGTGGTGCAGCGCACCCGCCTGGGCATGATGATCCGCGCCGGCGCCAGCAACCGCGACATGGTGCGCGGCCTGGGCATCGACATCACGCGGCTGTACCGCATCGTGTTTGCCGGCGGCGTGGCCCTGGCCGCGCTGGCCGGCATGATCGCCGCGCCCATGAGCAGCGTGTACCCGGGCATGGGCGGCCATGTGCTGATCATCTGCTTCGTGGTGGTGGTCATCGGCGGCATCGGCTCGATCTCGGGCGCGCTGATCGCGGCCCTGCTGGTGGGCTTTGTCGACACCTTCGGCAAGGTCTTCTTCGCCGAGCTGTCGGGCATCGGCGTCTACCTGCTGATGGCGGTGATCCTGGTGTGGCGGCCTGAAGGGCTGATGAAAAAGGCCTGACGAGCATGCCCGCGCTGCTGAACCGACTGCTGCCGCTGGCCGCGGCCCTGCTGCTGGCCGCCCTGCCCGGCGTGCTGAGCCCCTATCTGCAGGACCTGGTGCTGCGCATCATGGTGCTGGCGGTGTTTGCGCTGAGCCTGGAACTGCTGGTCGGCACCACCGGCCTGGTGAGCCTGGGCCATGCCGCGTTCTACGGCATCGGTGCCTATGCCACGGTGATGCTGTCGCCCGAATACGAGGCCGGCAACCTGGCCCTGCTGCTGCCGGCGGCGATGGGCGCGGCGGCGCTGTATGCGCTGCTGGTCGGTGCCCTGAGCCTGCGCACCAAGGGCGTGTACTTCATCATGGTCACGCTGGCCTTTGCGCAGATGGCCTACTTCGTCTTCCACGACACCAAGTTCGGTGGCGGCACCGACGGCATCTACCTGAATGTGCGCCCGGTGCTGGGCCTGGGCGGGCAGGAGCTGCTGAACCTGGACGACAAGCGCCAGCTGTACTGGCTGACGCTGGCCGCGCTGGTGGCCACCTATGCGGCGCTGGCGCTGATCCGGCGCTCGCGCTTCGGCCATGCGCTGGCCGGCATCCGCGTGTCCGAGCAGCGGCTGCGCGCGGCCGGCTTCGCCACCACGCTGTACAAGCTGGCGGCCTTCGTCATCGCCGGCGCCTTTGCCGGCCTGGCCGGCTTCCTGGTCGCGGCCAAGGACGGCTTCGTCAACCCCGAGATGCTGAGCTGGCACGAAAGCGGCGCGGTGCTGCTGGTCATCATCCTCGGCGGCCTGGGCTCGCTGCGTGGCGCGGTGATCGGCGCGGCCAGCTTCGTGCTGCTGAAGGAGGCGCTGTCCACGCCGGCCCTGGTGGGCCCGCTGCTGTCCGAGCGCTGGCAGCTGACGCTGGGCTTTGCGGTGATCGCCTGCGTGGCCCTGCTGCCCAAGGGCATCGTCGGCCTGGCCCGCGCTCGGCCGGGGGACCAGCCATGACCGTGCTGCTGGCCTGCCAGGGCCTGACCCGGCGCTTCGGCGGCCTGGCCGCGGTGCAGGACGTGTCGCTGGACTTCCGCGTCGGCGAGGTGCATGCGGTGATCGGCACCAATGGCGCCGGCAAGAGCACGCTGATCAACATGCTGTCGGGCGAGCTGCCGGCCTCGGCCGGGCGCATCACGCTGGACGGCCGCGACATCACCACGCTGGCCCAGCCGCGGCGCGCCCGCGCCGGCATCGGCCGCAGCTACCAGCGCACGACCATCTTCCCGGAGTTCACGGTGCGCGAAAACGCCCGCCTGTGCGCCCAGGCCGCGCATCCGCGGCCCTGGGCCATCTGGCAATCGGCCGCCGCCTGCCGCCTGGCCGGCGAAGCCGCCGACCAGGCGCTGCAGGCCGCCGGCCTGGCCGACGCCGCGCAGCGCCCGGCCGGTGCGCTGAGCCATGGCGCCAAGCGCCAGCTGGAGATCGCCATGTGCCTGGCCACGCGGCCGCGCGTGCTGCTGCTGGACGAGCCGCTGGCCGGCATGGGCGCCGAGGAGACCGAGCGCATGCTGGCCCTGCTGGCGCGGCTGAAGACCGGCCATGCCATCGCCCTGGTCGAGCACGACATGGACGCGGTGTTCCGCATCGCCGACCGCATCTCGGTGATGGTCAATGGCCAGCTGATCGCCAGCGACGCGCCGACGGCGATCCGCGCCAACCGCGAGGTGCAGATCGCCTATTTGGGGGACTCGCATTGAGCGCGCCGGCCATGCTGCAGGTGCAGGGCCTGCACACCCACCTGGGCGACAGCCACATCCTGCGCGGCGTGGACCTGAGCCTGCCCGCCGGCACCGCGCTGGGCCTGATGGGCCGCAACGGCATGGGCAAGACCACGCTGATCCGCAGCCTCATGGGCTATGTGCGGCCACGCGAGGGCCAGGTGCTGTGGCAGGGCGACGAGGTCACCGGCCAGGCGCCCGAGCGCATGGCGCGGCGCGGCATCGGCTATGTGCCCGAGGGCCGCGGCATCTTTGCCAACCTGTCGGTGCGCGAAAACCTGCTGATGAGCGCCCGCGCCGGCGTCGACGGTCGGCGCGACTGGACCTTCGAGCGCGTGATGCAGACCTTCCCGCGCCTGGCCGAGCGGCTGGAGCATGGCGGCCAGCAGCTGTCGGGCGGCGAGCAGCAGATGCTGTCCATCGGCCGCGCGCTGATGACCAACCCGCGGCTGATGATCCTGGACGAGGCCACCGAGGGCCTGGCGCCGCTGATCGTGGCCGAGATCTGGCGCGTCATCGCGCTGATCCGCGCCAGCGGCATCAGCACCCTGATCGTCGACCGCAACTACAAGGCCGTGCTGGCCCACACCGATGCCGCGGTGGTGATGGAAAAAGGCCGCATCGTGCTGGCCGGCGACTCGGCGTCGCTGGCCGACGATGCGGCCGCCCTGCACCAGGTGCTGGGCGTCTGAGGCTTATTTGCTGGCCGCGGCGGGCTCGGCGCCCAGCACCGGCTGGCCTTCCTTCTCGGCCGAGCGGTCGAACACCAGGGTCTTGCCGAACACCAGCTGCACCCAGGTCGGGTAGGTGTAGGCCGTGCCCTTGTTGTGGTCGATGATGGCGCCGATGCCGCCGCCGAAGATGATGTTGCCGGCCAGGCCGGCATTGGCGCGCGAAATCGCCCGCGCCTGGGCCTCGGGGTTGGACGGGTGCTTGCAGCTGATGTCCAGGTCCTTGCTGGAGCGGCGGATCTGCACCGTGTCGCCGGACTTGCCGGACACCGTGCCGTAGTCGTTGCTGAGCCGGCACTCGGCCCCGCTGACGAACTGGCCGTCGGCGGTCTGGGTTTCCAGCTTCATCGGCTGGGTGGTGTCGTTGACGATGGAGGCACAGCCACCCAGGGCCAGGCTCACCGCCACGGCGGCACTCAAACGGATCATCGGTTTGCCCTCCCAGGCATTTGCTGCAGAAGCTACAAAGCGTAACCGAGGGTTAGCGCCCCCCGGCACGCATCGCCCCCAGTCTGGGGGAGGAGGCCGGCCGCCGGTTTGCGTCAGCTCAGCCTGAGCTGCGCCAGCGTCGTGCTGCGCACGCCACGCTGGCGCATCGCCGCCAGAAACCCGTCCGCCTGGGCCTCGAAGCCGGCCACCGGGCTCATCGCATCGCTGAGCAGCACCAGGCGCGCCGGGGTCCAGCCGGGCGAGACCCGCGGCAGGTGCTCGACCAGGTGCTCGACGGTGGCACGCACGCAGTGGCTGGAAGCCTCGCCGGCCACCAGCAGGCTGCCGGCATGGGCCAGGCGCTGCAGCAGGGCGGTGTTCAGGCCGCTGGCGGCATCGTGGGCATCGGGCACCTCGGCCTGCAGCGCGCTGTAGTGCTCGGTCCAGGGGTTGTCGCCCTTGTGCACGCAGGCCATCACCCGGCCCTGCGCTTCTTCCCAGTCGCTGCAGGCGGCCAGCACGGCCGGATGCAGGCCATGGCCCCAGCTGCCGATCTGGCAGTGCACCGGCCACACCATCAAGGTGTAGCGGCCGGCGGCCTCCAGCGCCTGCACATAGGCCCGGGCGCGCGGCGCATTCAGCGGGTCGGCCGTCACGTAGCGCCCGGCGTCCAGGTCGGCGCCCGAGATGGCGGTGAACGGCGCCACCGCGCTGCCATCGGCCTGGCGCCAGAACGGCGGATGGGCGATGTCCAGCCGGTGGTGGCTGTCCAGCGTGGCGGTGATGGCATCCAGGCCCGCGCCCTGCTCGCGGATGAAGCCGGCCAGGCGCAGCATGTCGGCATGGGCGCCGGCCACCGGCAGGGCCGGTGCCAGCCGCCGGCCGCTCAGCGGATCGGTGGGACACCAGTCGGCGGGCAGGTCGCAGAAGTCGTTCTGCGCGTCGATGATCAGCAGGTGCTGGCGCTGGGACATGGAAACCTCGGCGGCAGGGTGGGCCATGCGGCCACTGTAGCGGCGACCTACACTGAACAGCGTCTCCCACACCGACCCGACGGAGCCCCCGAACGTGATCCTCGAACTTGCCGACATCCGCATCCAGCCCGGCCAGCAGGCCGCCTTCGACGAGGCCATCCAGCGCGGCCTCGCCACGGTGATCAGCCAGGCCCAGGGCTTCCGCGGCTGGAAGGTCAACAAGGGCGTCGAATCGCCCGAGCGCTACATCCTGCAGATCTTCTGGGACACGCTGGAAGACCACACGGTGCACTTCCGCGGCGGCCCGCTGTTTGCGCAGTGGCGCGCCATCGTCGGCCCGTTCTTCGCCGCGCCGCCGGTGGTCGAGCATTTCGAGCTGGTCGGCAAGTCGGCCGACTGACCGGCGGCCCGGCCATGTATCCCGCCACCGCCCATGCGCTGCAGGCCTTCGACGCCGGCGCGTTCTTCGCCGACCTGGCGCGCCGCGTGGCCATCCGCAGCGAGAGCCAGAACCCCGAGCGTGGCGGCGAGCTGCGCCGCTACCTGGACGGCGAGATCGCGCCCACGCTGGCGGCCCTGGGCTTTGCCTGCACCTTGCACGACAACCCCGAGCCCGGCGCGCCGCCGCTGCTGACGGCCGAGCGCATCGAAGATCCGGGCCTGCCGACGGTGCTGTTCTACGGCCATGGCGACGTGGTGCGCGGCCACGAGGGCCAGTGGGACCAGGGCCGCGACCCCTGGACGCTGAGCCGTGCGGCCGCTGGTGACAGCGAACACGGCGGCGAACGCTGGTATGGCCGCGGCGCCGCCGACAACAAGGCCCAGCACAGCATCAACATCGCCGCGCTGGCCAGCCTGCTGGCCACGCAGGGACGGCTGGGCTTCAATGCCAAGTGGCTGGTGGAGATGGGCGAGGAGACCGGCTCGCCGGGGCTCGACGCCTTTTGCGCCCGCGAGCGCCAGCGCCTGGCCGCCGACGTGCTGATCGCCAGCGACGGCCCGCGCCTGCGCGCCGACCGGCCGACGGTGTTCCTGGGTTCACGCGGCGTGGCCAACATCGACCTGACGCTGAAGCTGCGCGACGGCGGCCACCATTCCGGCAACTGGGGTGGCCTGCTGCGCAACCCGGGCACGGTGCTGGCCAATGCCATCGCCTGCCTGGTCGACGGCCACGGCCAGATCCTGGTGCCGGGCCTGCGCCCGCCGGCCATGCCGGCCGCGGTGCGCGCGGCGCTGGCCGACATCACGGTGGGCGGCGGCCCCGGCGACCCCGACATCGCCGAGGGCTGGGGCGAGCCCGGCCTGACGCCGGCCGAGCGCGTGTTCGGCTTCAATACGCTGGAGGTGCTGGCTCTCGGCTGCGGCAACCCGGCGGCACCGGTGAATGCCATCCCGGCCTCGGCACGGGCCACGCTGCAGCTGCGCTTCGTCGTCGGCACCGATGCGCAGCGCATGCGCCAGCACATCGCCGAGGCCCTGGCCAGCGCCGGCTTTGGCGACATCGAGCTCAGCCACCCGGTGATCATGGGCGCCACCCGGCTGGACCCCGACAACGCCTGGGTGCGGCTGGCGCTGGATGCGCTGCAGCGCGCCACCGGCACCAAGCCGGCCCTGCTGCCCAACCTGGGCGGCAGCCTGCCCAACGACGTGTTCGCCGACACCCTGGGCCTGCCCACGGTGTGGGTGCCGCACAGCTACCCGGCCTGCAGCCAGCATGCGCCCAACGAGCATGTGCTCAGCGGGCTGATGCGCGAGGGCCTGGCCATCACCACCACCCTGCTGGCGGCGGTGGCCGAGCAGGCGGCGGCGCTGCCGCGGCGCATGGCGGCCATGGCATGAGCTGAATTTCCTGCGGCGGCAGCCGCGTTCTTTGGTGAGTCACGCAAGGGCATGGCCGCATAAGCTGCCATCCATTCGACCGAACCGGAGTTGCCCATGCCCGCCGCCCTGCCCCTCCCCTCGCGCCTGCCGCCGCCCTGCCGCGACGAGATCGCCGTCGTGCAGCAGCTGCTCACCGGCCTGCGCGCGGCCGGCGGCCTGGACTGGTCGGCGGTGGTCGACCGCGCCCGGCCCTGGGTGACTGCGGTGCGCGAGCAGCCGGCGCCGTTCTGGGCCATGGAATCGCTGCTGCGCGAGTACCCGATCTCCAGCGCCGAGGGTCTGGCCCTGATGCGCCTGGCCGAGGCCCTGCTGCGCGTGCCCGATGCCGAGACCGCCATCGCGCTGACCGCCGACCAGCTGGGCCGCGCCGACTTCTCGACCAGCGGCCACGAGGCCTCGCCGCACAAGCTGCTGGCCGGGCTGTCGGCCCAGGCCATCGCGCTGGCCAAGCGCGTGCTGCCCGATGCGGCGGCCGGCGGCGAGCGCCCGGGCCTGATCGACCGCCTGGGCGCGCAGACCGTGGTCGCCGCCACCGTGCGCGCCATCCAGCTGCTGGGCAAGCAGTTCGTGCTCGGCCGCAACATCGACGAGGCCCTGGGCGAGTCCCGCAGCCAGCGCCGCAGCGAGCCGCGGCTGCGCTTCTCGTTCGACATGCTGGGCGAAGGCGCGCGCACCGCCGCCGATGCCGCGCGCTACCACGCCGCCTACGCGGCCGCGATCCAGGCCATCGCGGCGCAGAACCAGCGCAGCGGCAGCGGCAGCAACCCGGCCGAGCGCGACGGCATCTCGATCAAGCTGTCGGCCCTGCACCCGCGCTACGAGGCGCTGCAGTTCGACCGCGTGCAAGCCGAGCTGCTGCCGCGGGTGCGCGAGCTGATGGACCTGGCCGCCGCCGCCGACATCAACCTGACCATCGATGCCGAGGAGAGCGAGCGCCTGGAGCTGTCGCTGGCGGTGTTCGACGAGCTGGCCGCCCATGTGCAGACGGCGCACCGCGGCTGGACCGGCTTCGGCCTGGCCGTGCAGGCCTACCAGACGCGTTCGCGCGAGATGATCGACGCGGTGGCCGGCATCGCGCGCAGCCGCGGCCTGCGCTTCATGGTGCGCCTGGTCAAGGGCGCCTACTGGGACGGCGAGGCCAAGCGCGCCCAGGAGCTGGGCCTGGCCGGCTACCCGGTGTTCACCCACAAGCACCACACCGACATCGCCTACCTGGCCTGCGCGCGCGCGCTGCTGGGCCACCACGAGCTGATCCTGCCGCAGTTCGCCACCCACAACGCCGGCACCATCGCCGCCATCGTGCAGATGGCCCAGGGCAGCGGCGCGCGCTTCGAGATGCAGCGCCTGCACGGCATGGGCGAGGCGGTGTACCGCGAGGTCCTGGCGCACGAGCCCGGCCTGGCGCTGCGCATCTATGCGCCGGTGGGCGAGCACCGCGACCTGCTGGCCTACCTGGTGCGGCGCCTGCTGGAAAACGGCGCCAACTCGTCCTTCGTGCACCAGCTGGCCGATGCCGCCGTGCCCGCCGAGCTGCTGCTGCGCTCGCCGCTGGTGCCGGCCCAGCATCCGGGCCTGCCGGCGCCGGCGGCGCTGTATGGCGCCAGCCGCCGCAACTCGCTGGGCCTGGACATCAACGTGCCCGAGCAGCGTGCGCCGCTGGAGGCCGCGGCCGCCGCGGCGCGTGCGCAAAGCCTGCGGGTGACCGAGGCCACGGTGCCGGCGGCGCAGGCGGCGATGGAGAGACTGCAGCGTGGCCAGCGCGCCTGGGCCGCGCGGCCGGTGGCCGAGCGCAGCGCCGTGCTGCGCCGCGCCGCCGAGCTGCTGGAGCAGCGCGGGCCGGCCTTCTGCGGCCTGCTGGTGGCCGAGGCGCACAAGGGCTATGCCGATGCAGTGGCCGAGCTGCGCGAGGCGGTGGACTTCTGCCGCTACTACGCGGCCCAGGCCGACGAGCGGCTCAACCCCCTCCCCCTGCCCGGCCCCACCGGCGAGTCCAACGTGCTGCGCCTGCACGGCCGCGGCGTGTTCGTCTGCATCAGCCCCTGGAACTTCCCGCTGGCCATCTTTGCCGGCCAGGTGGTGGCGGCCCTGGTGGCCGGCAATGCGGTGGCCGCCAAGCCGGCCGAGCAGACGCCGGCCGTGGCCCAGGCCTTCGCCCAGCTGCTGCACGAGGCCGGCGTGCCCGACGATGCCCTGGCCCTGCTGCACGGCCCCGGCGAGACCGTGGGCGCGGCCCTGGTCGCGCACCGCCACTGCGCCGGCGTGGCCTTCACCGGCAGCACCGCGGTGGCCAAGGCCATCCAGCGCACGCTGGCCTTCGGCGACGGCCCCATCGTGCCGCTGATCGCCGAGACCGGCGGCCTGAACGCGATGATCGTCGACTCCAGCGCCCTGCCCGAGCAGGTCATCGACGCGGTGGTGCGCAGCGCCTTCCATTCGGCCGGCCAGCGCTGCTCGGCGCTGCGCCTGCTGTGCGTGCACGAGCAGGTGGCCGACAGCATGATCGAGATGCTCCGGGGCGCCATCGCCGAGCTGCGCGTGGGCGATGCCGCCGAGGCCGCCACCGACGTGGGCCCGGTCATCGATGCCGAAGCCCAGGCCCATCTGGCGCGCCATGTGCAGCGCCTGGAGCGCGAGGCCCGGCTGCTGGCGCGCGCGCCGCTGGATGCGGCCTGGGCCGCCAGCCACATCGCCCCGGTGGCCTTCGAGCTGAACCGGCTGGAAGACCTGCGCGAGGAGGTGTTCGGCCCGGTGCTGCATGTGCTGCGCTGGGGCGGCTCGGTGGACCTGCTGGTCGAGCGCATCAATGCCCTGGGCTATGGCCTGACGCTGGGCGTGCAGACGCGCATCGACAGCCGCGCCCAGCGCATCGCCGACGCGGCCCGCGTCGGCAATGTCTACGTCAACCGCAACATGATCGGCGCGGTGGTCGGCGTGCAGCCCTTCGGCGGCGAAGGCCTGTCGGGCACCGGGCCCAAGGCCGGCGGCCCGCACTACCTGCCGCGCTTCTGCGCCGAGCAGACGCTGACCATCAACACCGCCGCGGCCGGCGGCAATGCCGCCCTGCTGGCCGGGATGGCCGGGCTGGACGGCGCGGATTGAGTCACGCGCCGGCGCGCGGCTCCCGGCTCCCGATGGGCAGCCGGGGGCCGCTGGGTCATACTGCGGCGCCATGCCGTCCAGTCAAGCCTCCTCGCGCCGCTCCCGCAAGCCCAAGGCCCCGCCCGCCTGGCGCAAGCCGCTGCTGATCACGCTGGGCGTGGCCGCCGTGGCCGGGGCCATTGCCGCCGGCGTGGTGATGCTGCCACGCCTGCTGGCCACCGAGGCCTCCGAGCTGGCCAAGGCGCGCACGCTGATCGAGAAGAAGGACGGCGAGGCCGCGCGCATCACGCTGAAGGCCTTGCTGCAGCAGCATCCGCAATCGGCCGAGGGCCGGTTGCTGCTGGGCCAGCTGCTGCTGGAGGCCGGCGACCCGGCCGGCGCCGAGGCCGAGCTGCGCCGCGCGCTCGAAGCCGGCCAGCCCGATGCCTCGGTGCTGCCGCTGCTGGCCGCCAGCATGGTGGCCCAGGGCAAGGGCAAGCTGCTGGTGCTGCAGTTTGGCAAGACCGAGCTGGCCGAGGCCGAGGCCGAGGCCAAGTTCCGCACCCACATCGCCGAGGCCGAGGCCGCCGACGGCGACCTCAATGCCGCCGAGGAGGCGCTGGCCCAGGCCCAGCGCCGCGTGCCCGGCTTCGGCCCGGCGCGGCTGCTGGCGGCACGCCTGGCCGCCGGCCGCGGCGACCTGGCCGGCGCCCTGCAGCAGGCCGAGGCGCTGATCGCGGCCCAGGCCGACAACGCCGGCGCCTGGTCGCTGAAGGGCGACCTGCTGCTGGCCCAGGCCGGCGGCGACGGCGACGCCACGCCGGCCATCGCCGCCTACCGCAGGAGCCTGGAACTGCAGCCGCGCAACGTGGCCGCGCACAGCGCCGTGGTCGGTGCGCTGATCGCCCGCCGCGACTTCGCCGCCGCCACCACGCAGTGGCAGGCGATGAACAAGGTCGCCGCCAACCATCCGCAGACGCTGTTCTTCGAGGCCTTGCTGGCCGACCAGCGTGGCGACCTCAAGCGCACGCGCGAGATCACCCAGCTGCTGCTGCGCGGCGCGCCCGAGAACCCGCGCGTGCTGCTGCTGGCCGGCAGCACCGAGCTGAAGCTGGGCGCCAGCGCCCAGGCCGAGGCCCTGCTCGGCAAGGCCGTGGCCAATGCGCCCAAGGCCGCGGCGGCGCGCCGCCTGCTGGCCAGCGCCCAGCTGCGCAACGGCCAGGCCGACAAGGCCCTGGCCACACTGCAGCCGCTGCTCGACGGCCAGGCCGCCGATGCCGAGGCCCTGGCCCTGGCCGCCCAGGCCCAGCTGACCAAGGGCGACGGCGCGGCCGCCGAAGCCAGCTTCCAGAAGGCCGCCAAGCTCAAGCCCGAGGATGCGCGGCTGAAGACCGCGGTGGCGGTGTCGCAGATCGCCCGCGGCCAGGACGCCAGCGGCTTTGCCGCGCTGGAGAACCTGGCCGCCCAGGACAAGGGCAGCAGCGCCGACCTGGCGCTGATCAGCGGCAAGCTGCGCCGCGGCGACGTGGCCGGCGCGCTGAAGGCCATCGACGCCCTGGCCGCCAAGCAGCCCAAGGACCCGCTGGCCGACCAGCTGCGCGGCCGCGTCGCGCTGCAGCAGAAGGACGGCGCCGGCGCACGCAAGCACTTCGAGGCCGCGCTGGCCAAGAACGCGCAGTTCATGCCGGCGCTGTCGGGCCTGGCCATGCTCGATCTGGCCGACAGCAAGCCCGAGCAGGCGCGGGCCCGCTTCGAGGCCGTGGCCAAGGCCGATGCCAAGCACGTGGGCTCGCGCCTGGCGCTGGCCGAGATCAGCGCGCGCAGCGGCGCGCCCCGCAGCGAGACCCAGAAGTGGCTGGACGAGGCGGTGAAGGCCGATCCGGCCGATGCCACGGCGCGCGTGCTGCTGATCGACCACCTGGCCAGCGGCGGCGACAGCAAGGCCGCGCTGGCGGCGGCCCAGGCCGCGCTGGCGGCCCTGCCCGACCACCCCGAGCTGACCGACCGCCTGGGCCGGCTGCAGCTGGCCGGTGGCGACACCCAGCAGGCCATCGCCACCTTCGGCAAGCTGGCCAAGCTGCTGCCGGCCTCGCCGCTGCCGCAGCTGCGCCTGGCCGATGCCCATGCGGCGGCCAAGAACCCGTCCGGCGTGACCGCGGCCGTGCAGCGCGCGCGCGAGATCGCCCCCGACGCCCTGCCGGTGCTGCAGGCCCAGGCCATGCTCGCGCTGCAGGACAAGCGCCCGGCAGATGCCCTGGCCGCCGCGCGCCGCGTGCAGACCCTGCTGCCCGAAGCCGCCACCGGCTGGCTGATCGAGGGCGATGTGGAGATGCGCCAGCAGCACTGGGACGCCGCCGCCGCGGCGCTGCGCAAGGCCCTGGCCAAGGCCCAGCCCGGCGATGCCGCCACCCGCCTGCATGCGGCGCTGAACGCCGGCAAGAAGACCGCCGAGGCCGAGGCCCTGGCCGCCGACTGGCGCAAGAGGCATCCGCAGGACCTGGGCTTTGTGATGCACCTGGGCGACAGCGCCATGGCCGCCGGCCAGCTGGCCAAGGCCGAGGCCCTGTACCGCGAGGTGCTGGCCCTGCGTGCCGAGCATCCGCTGGCGCTGAACAACCTGGCCTATGCGCTGGCAGCGCAGAAGAAGCCCGGCGGCGTGGCCCTGGCCGAGCGTGCGCTGAAGGCCGCACCCGAGGCCCCGGCCATGCTGGACACGCTGGCGCTGGCGCTGGCGGCCGAGAACCAGCTGCCCAAGGCGGTGGAAGTGCAGGCCAAGGCCGTCAAGTTGGCGCCCGAGGCGGCGCAGTACCGGCTGCAGCTGGCGCGGCTGCAGATCCAGGCCGGCGACAAGGCCGCAGCGCGTGGCGAGCTGCAGACGCTGGCCGCGCTGGGCGCCAAGTTCCCGCGCCAGGCCGAGGTGGCCGAGCTGCTGAAATCGACCGCGAACTAGCGGCGGGCCGCGCCGCGGCCGCTCAGCCCAGGGCCTGCACCACGCGGGCCCGGTACTCGGCCCAGAACGGGTGCCAGAAGCCCATGAAGCGCTGGGTCATGAGCACGCCGGCCGTGCCGCTGGCCGCATGCAGCCACCAGTGCGTGGCCGCCAGGCCGCCCCATTGCAGCTCGCCGGCCTGGGCCGCCGGCGTGCCGGCCACGGCCGTGCGCGTGACCGCGCCGCCCAGGCCGAAGCCCAGCATCGGCAGCGCGCCGGTGAAGGCGAAGCGCACGCAGCGCTGCGGCGGCAGCTGGTCGGTGCACAGCGCGGCCAGCGTCGCATCCTTCAGCAGGCCCTGGCCGGGCCGCAGCGCGCGCAGCAGGGCCAGCATGTCGGCCTGGGTGCTGACCAGGCCGCCGGCGCCCGACTGCCGCGCCACCGGCTGCAGGTAGGCGCCGGGCCAGGGCGTGCCCTCCAGCCGGCGCAGGCCGGACTTCATCGGATCGGCCATGTCGCCGGCATACAGGGCCGCCAGCCGCGGCGCCTGGTCGGGCCGCAGCACAAAGCCGGTGTCCACCATGGCCAGCGGGCCGAACAGGCGCTCGCGCAGCAACTCGCCGAAGGAGCGGCCGCTCACCACCTCGGCCAGCCGGCCCAGCAGGTCGCAGCCCAGCGCATAGTCCCAGCCCTCGCCGGGCTGGAACTGCAGCGGCAGCGCCGCCAGCCGGCGCGGCAGGTCGGACAGCGGCGTGTCGGCGCTGCGCACGCCGCTGGCCAGATAGGCCTCGTGCAGCGGCGTGCCGGGCTCGAACACGCCATGGCTGAAACCGGCGGTGTGGGTCAGCAACTGGCGGATGCTCACCGGCCGGGCCAGCGGCTCGGTATCGTCCAGCGCCGTCGCGCCCGCCCGCATCACGCGCAAGGCCTTCAGCTCGGGCAGCCATTCGGCGATGGGATCGTCCAGGCCGAAGCGGCCCTCGTCGGCCAGCATCAGCGTCAGCACCGAGGTGATGAGCTTGCTGTTGGAAAACGCGCGGTGGATCGCATCCAGCCGCAGCGGCAGGCCGGCCTCCAGATCGGCCTGGCCGCTGCAGAACTGGTCGACGACCTCGCCGTTCACCATCACCGCGGCGCTGACGCCGGGCAGACGCCGGGCGTCGACCTCGGCCTGCAGCACCGCGTTGGCGGCGTCGAAGTTGCGGCCGCCCATGTCAGGCATTCAGCAAGCGCCAGTTGCCGCCGCTGTCGCCGGCCACCCGGCCCTCGGCCTTCAGCTTCAGCAGGTGCGCACGCAGCGAGCGCAGCGCCACGCCGTGCAGCGCCGCCGGCGTGTCGGCATACACGGTGGCCAGCAGCTGGGCCTCGGCCTGGTCCACCGCCGTCAGCCCGGCCAGCACCTTGGCCTCGCGGCCCAGGCGGTGGGCGATGGTCTTGCGGATGACCTCGTGCGGCCGCTCGATCAGAAAGCCATGGCCCGGCGCCAGCCAGTCCAGCGGCAGATCCAGCAGTTGCTCCAGCGAGCGCAGGTAGACGGCCATGTCGCCGTCGGGCGGGTTGATGACCACGGTGCTGCCCTGCATCAGGTGGTCGCCGGTGAACAGCAGCTTCTCTTCTTCCAGCAGGTAGCAAAGATGATTGCTGGCATGGCCGGGCGTGTGCACGGCGCGCAGCGTCACGCCTTCGCCCAGCGGCAGGCGCTCGCCACCGACCAGCGCATGGCTGGGCACGAAGCCGGTGTCCTGCCACTCGGGATGAGCGGCCACCTGGCCATAGGTGGGCGCGCCAGTGGCCGCGGCGATGGCGGCGGCGGCCGGCGAATGGTCCTTGTGGGTGTGCGTGACCAGGATGCGCGTGATGCGCCCCGGCGCCGCGGCCAACAGGGCCTTGACATGTTCGGCGTCGTCGGGACCGGGGTCGAGCAGGGTCCAGTCGTCGCTGCCCGGCGCACCGATGAAATAGGCATTCGTGCCCGGCCCGGTCATCAGGCTGCCGTTGGGCGCGGTGACGCGCAGCACGCGCGGGCTCAGCCACAGCGGCTCGCCGGGGATCAGCTCCACCAGGCCGGTGCCGCGGCCCTCTGGGTCGACCCGGCCCAGCTCGGCAAAGGCCCAGTCGCCGGGGTTGATGGGCTTCTTGCCCTTGGCGCTGCGGCCGATGCGCGGGCGGATGGTCGGCACCTGGTCCTGGCCACGCGCCCAGGCGATGGCCTGGGCGGCCGTGGCAAAACCGGCCAGCTGCTTGAGCGTGATCTCGGTGACGTTGAGCAGCTTGAAACCCCGCTTCAGCGCCTCGGCCGGCTTCAGCCACATCAGCTCGGCGGTCTCGGTGGCATCGGCCACCGCCACCTGCCCGGGCGGCGCCTCGGCGATGAAAAACCGGGTGTCGAAGATCTTGGGCATGCCGATCGGCGTGATCCAGTGGCTGAAATACGCCAGCCGGTCGGTGGCCAGCTGCACGCCGAAGCGCTCGCACACCGCCTCCATGCCGATCTCATTGGCATGCAGGGCGCGGCGCAGCGCCACCACGTCGTCGGCATCCAGCCGCTGCAGGTCGACCAGCCCCCCCGCATCGTCGCTGGCAAACAGCAGGCCGGCTTCCTCGAAGCATTCGCGCACCGCCGCCACCCAGTAGTGCAGGCCATGCTGGTCCAGGCCCATGCGGGCGCTGGCGCTGGCATCGTCGACGCCGCGGCAGCGGCCGTAGTGGCCGCGGTCGCTGACATCCAGCAGCCCGCCCGGAAACACCGCGGCGCCGCTGTTCTGGTCGCCGGGGCGCTCGGCGCGGCGCAGCATCAGCACCTGCAGGCCGGAGCCGTCCGGCGCATCGCGCACCACGATCAGCGAGGCCGCGGCGCGCGGCTTGGGGGGCTCGGCCGGGGCCGGCAGATCGGGCAGGCTGCTGGCCATGGCGATCAACCGCCGACCGGGGTGCCGACCACGGTGCCGGCCTGGCGCAGCGCGGCGATCTCGGCGGCGCCGTAGCCGGCCTCGGCCAGGATGGCATCGCTGTGCGCGCCCGGCGCCACCGGAGCCCGCGGCGCCTCGGGCTGGCTGCGCGAGAAGCGCGGCGCCGGCGCGGCCTGCACCACGCCGTCCACGGTGATGAAGCCGCCACGCTGCTGCGCATGGGCATGGGCCGGCGCCTCGGCCAGGCTCAGCACCGGGGCGTAGCAGGCGTCCGTGCCTTCCAGCAGCGCGGTCCATTCGTCGCGCGCCTTGGTCTTGAAGATGCGCTCCAGGTCGGCGCGCAACTCGGGCCAGCAGCGGCGGTCGTACTGGCTGCGGATGTACTTGCGGTCCAGGCCGATGCGCTCGACCAGCTCGGCAAAAAACTTGGGCTCGATCGGACCGATCGACACCCACTTGCCGTCGGCGGTTTCGTAGGTGTCGTAGAACGGTGCGCCGCCGTCCAGGATGTTGGCCTGGCGCTGGCTGGCGTCCCAGCGGCCCGAGGCCACCATGCCGTGGAAGATGCTGAGCAGCGAGCCCACGCCGTCGACCATGGCCGCATCCACCACCTGGCCCTTGCCGGAGCGGCTGCGCTCGAAGATCGCCGCCAGCAGGCCGAAGGCCAGGTACAGCGCACCGCCGCCGTAGTCGCCCACCAGGTTCAGCGGCGGCACCGGCTTGCCGCCGGGGCCGGCGGTGCCGATGGCATGCAGGGCGCCAGTGAGGGCGATGTAGTTCAGGTCGTGGCCGGCGGCATGGGCCAGCGGGCCCTGCTGGCCGAAGCCGGTCATGCGGCCGAACACCAGGCCGGGGTTGCGTGCATGGCAGACCTCGGGGCCCAGGCCCAGGCGCTCGGCCACGCCAGGCCGCCAGCCTTCGATCAGCACGTCGGCGCGGTCGATCAGGCGCAGCGCGGCCTCGCGGCCAGCCGGCGACTTGATGTCCAGCGCGATCGAGCGGCGGTTGCGGCCGGTGACGTCGTAGCGCGTGGTCGGATCGTCCGAGGGCACGCCCAGGCCGCTGGGCTCGACGCGGTCGATGCGGATCACGTCGGCGCCCAGGTCGGCCAGCAGCATGGTGCACAGCGGACCGGGGCCGATGCTGGCCAGTTCGATCACGCGCAATCCGTTCAACGGTCCGGTGGACATGGGGTCGGGTCTCCTGCTCGGTTCATGGCAACTTGATGGCAACTGCCAGGCAGTGTGCCGCAGGCCCCGGCGGCCCGGTGTCGACCATGAGACGCCCGCGCCGGGCGCGCTACCGCGCTACCGCGCTACAGCGCCGCAGCCCCGCCGCCCCGCTGGGCGCGCAGCCAGGCCAGCTTGCCGCCATAGCGCACGCGCTCGGTCTCGTCGGCGCTGATGGCCTCGGCCTGCACCAGGGCGCGCTCGGCCGTTTCGGCATCGCCGCGGCGCCAGGCCTTCAGGCTGCGCTTCCAGGCCTCGTCGGCCAGCGCCCGCTCCAGTTGGCGGCGGCGTTCGCGCAGCGGCTGGGCCAGCGCCAGGCGGCCCTGGGCCTCGTGCAGCGAGGCCAGGTTGGCCAGCGCCGCCAGGTCGTCGGGCCGGCGCTGCAGCACCTGGGCATAGGCACGCTCGGCCAGGTCGGGCCGGCCGCTGCGCAGGTGCACCACGCCCAGCGTATTGCGCGCGCCGTCGTGGCCGGGGTCCAGCCACAGGGCCTGGCGCACATGCCAGTAGGCGGCGTCGATCCGGCCCTGGCCCAGCAGCTCGACGGCGCGGTTGTTGTAGAACATGGCCAGCACCGTGGCCTGCTCGATGGGCTCGGTGCGCAGGCCGGCCAGGTCGTTGGTGGGCAGAAAGTCGATCATGAGCCCCTGGGTCACGGTGCTGGCCCAGCGGGCGCCATTGGCGCGCAGCGTCAGGTTGACATGGCCGGCCCGCAGCACCAGGCCGCCCTCGCGCCGCCATTCGTCCTCGATCAGCGCCTGGTTGAAGGTGACGTTGATGCCCAGCTCCTGCGCAAAGGCGGCGGTCATCAGCACCAGGGACAGGCAGTTGCCCCGCCGCGCGGCAAAGGCCTCGCGGGCGGTGCGGGTGGGGCCGCTGTCGTAGTCCAGCTGCAGCTCGCCGCGGGCATACAAGGCCTGCACCAGGGCGCGCTGCGGGCTGTTCTGCGCCAGCAGGCCGCGCAGCCGGCGCTCCAGATAGCCGCGCATGGCCTCGTCGATGGCCAGCACGGCCTCGGGCGACGGCAGATCGGCCGGCGGCAGGCCATGCTGCTCGTCGGCCAGCAGCGACTGCAGCGGCGATGCCGGCGGCAGCGGCGTGGCACAGCCGGCCAGGCCCAGCTGGAGCACTGGCAGCGCGGCCAGCCAGCCCAACAGCCGGCGCCGGTCGCCGCCGCACCGACCTGCCACGCCCCGACCTGCCCTGTGCTGCGCGCCCATCGCCCGCTCCGATCTCCCGGCCGTGCCGGGGCGATGAGCTTACGCCGGCCGCGCCGGCAGGGCCAGCCGGCCGCTCAGCCGGCCAGGCGCTGGCGCATCGCGGCGATCACCGCCCGGTAGTCGGGCTGGCCGAAGATGGCGCTGCCGGCCACGAAGGTGTCGGCGCCGGCATCGGCCACCTGGCGGATGTTGTCGACCTTGATGCCGCCGTCCACCTCCAGCCGGATGTCGCGGCCCGAGGCCTCGATCAGGCGGCGGATCTGCTCCACCTTCTTCAGCGCCGACGGGATGAAGCTCTGGCCGCCGAAGCCGGGGTTCACGCTCATCACCAGCACCAGGTCCAGCTGGTCCAGCGTCCATTCCAGCACGTCCAGCGGCAGGGCCGGGTTGAACACCAGGCCGGGCTTGCAGCCGGCGGCGCGGATCAGCTGGATCGTGCGGTCCACATGGGTGCTGGCATCGGGGTGGAAGCTGATGTAGTCGGCGCCGGCCTTGGCAAAGGCCTGGGCCAGCGCATCCACCGGCTGCACCATCAGGTGCACGTCGATCGGCACGGGCTGGCCGTCGGCGGTGACCGCATGCTTGCGCAAGGCCTCGCAGACCATCGGCCCGAAGGTCAGGTTGGGCACGTAATGGTTGTCCATCACGTCGAAATGGATCCAGTCGGCGCCGGCGTCGATCACCTTGCGCACCTCGGCGCCCAGCTGGGCGAAGTCGGCGGAAAGCAGGCTGGGGGCGATGCGGAAGGAGCGGCTCATGGTGGCAGGCGGCGGCGGGCGGTCGGAGATCGTGGGAGGCCGGATTTTCGCAGCCTTCCTAGAATGCCCGCATGGCCAGCCCTGCATTCACCAGCACCGTCGCGGTGCAACCCCTGCCCGAACAGACCGATGCGGCCGAAGGCCGCTGGGCCTATGCCTACACCATCACCATCCGCAACAGCGGCGACGTGCCGGCCCAGCTGGTGGCGCGGCACTGGATCATCAGCGACAGCCACGGCGCCGAGCAGCAGGTGCGCGGCCTGGGCGTGGTCGGCCACCAGCCGCTGCTGAAGCCCGGCGAGCAGTTCGAGTACACCAGCTGGGCCAGCATCAACACGCCCACCGGCTCGATGCGCGGCGCCTTCATCGGCATCACCGAGGACGCCCACTGGTTCGAGTCGCCAGTGGCCGAATTTGCGCTGGCCGACGCGGCCATGCTGCACTGAGGCGCCGCGCCGCATGGCAGCCACGCGACGCGGGTCCTGGGACCTGACCGCCCTGGTCAATGCCGCCGACCCGCGCGCCACGCGGGCCGAGCGCCACCTGTGGCTGATCCGCCTGGTGCAATGGCTGCGCCATGGCGAGGCCCAGTCCGACGGCGACGCCACGCCGCTGCCGGTGCTGCGCCTGAAGCACCTGCTGAACATGCTGGAGCGCAATGCCGAGCCGCGCGCCCGCGTGGTGGCGCTGCTGGCGCGGCTGTGGCGCGAGTCGGACGTGGCGGCGCTGTTCGCCGACTTCGGCTTTGCCGCCCGCCATGCGCTGTGGGGCGAGGTGGCCGAGCGGCTGCGCCGGCGCATCCTGCCGGGCACGCCCGACACCGACGACCTGGCGGCGCTGCTGCCGCTGCTGTTCTCCGACCCGGACGATGCCGGATGGATCGCCGCCATCGACGCGCCCACGCTGGCGCGGCTGTCGGCGCTGTTTGCCGACGCCCGCAACGGCGGCGCCCCGGGTGCATCCGGTGCGGCCGGTGCCGCCGACGACTGGCGTGCGCCGCTGCTGCAGGCCGTCACCTGGCTGGTCAGCGCCATCCGCGGCGCGGCCTTCGAGCCGGCGCTGCGCCGGCGCATCGCACCCGGCCGCCTGGCCCACCGGCCCTTCGAGCAGCTGGTGCGGGTGGCCGAGGCGCTGGAAGAAGCCCTGCTGCGCGGCGACGACCTGGCCGTGGCCCAGCAGTCCAATCTGCTGCGCGGCCTGCTGCAGGCCTGCCGCGACGCCGCCGACAGCGTGCACGAGCACCTGGAGGAACACGGCGTGTCGGTGGACGTGGTGTTCGAGGTCGACCAGCTGAAGGCGCGCACGCTGCGCCTGGAGGCGGTGCTGGACATGCTGCTGGCCGAGGCCCCGGCGCGTGAGCTGCAGCACCTGCTGGCCGCGATGGTGGCGCTGCTGCGTCAGCGCCGCAGCCTGCGTGCGCTGCTGGCCAGCCACTATTCGCTGCTGGCGCGGCAGATCGCCGAGCGCCATGCCGAGACCGGCGAGCACTACATCACCCGCAACCGCGACGACTACCGCGCCATGCTGCGCGCCGCCGCCGGCGGCGGCGCCATCATCGCCGGCACCACCTTTGCCAAGTTCGCCATCGCCGCGCTGGCGCTGGCGCCGTTCTGGGCCGGCGTCGGCGCCGGCCTCAACTACGCCGGCAGCTTTGTGCTGGTGCAGCTGCTGCACTGGACCGTGGCCACCAAGCAGCCGGCGATGACCGCACCGGCCATGGCCGACAAGCTGGCCATGGTCAAGCCGGCGCCGGCCGGCCCGGCGGGCGGCGAGCATGGCCAGCCCCTGACCGCGCCCGATCCGGCCATCGAGGGCTTTGTCGACGAAGTGGCCAACCTGGTGCGCAGCCAGATCGCCGGCATCGTCGGCAACCTGGCGGCGGTGACGCCGCTGGTGCTGATGGTGCAGTGGCTGGCCTGGTGGCTGCTGGGCCGGCCGCTGGTCGACGAAAAGAGCGCGCAGTACGTGCTGCACTCGATCACGCTGCTGGGGCCGACGGCCTTGTTTGCCGCCTTCACCGGCGTGCTGCTGTTCACCAGCAGCCTGATCGCCGGCTGGACCGAGAACTGGTTCGTCTACCACCGGCTGGACAGCGCCCTGGCCCACCACCCGGCCATCGTCGCCCGCCTGGGCGCGCCGCGTGCCGCACGCTGGGCCGCCTGGTGGCGCAGCAACATCTCGGGCCTGGCCTCGAACGTCTCGCTGGGCATGATGCTGGGCCTGGTGCCGGTGCTGATGGCCTTTGTCGGCCTGCCCATCGAGGTGCGCCACGTCACGCTGTCCACCGGCCAGCTGATGGCCGCTGCCAGCACCCTGGGCTGGGCCACGCTGGCCGAGCCGGCGTTCTGGTGGTGCGTGGCCGGCCTGGGCTTCACCGGCGTGCTCAACCTGGGCGTCAGCTTCACGCTGGCGCTGCGCGTGGCGCTGCGCTCGCGCGGCGTGGCGGTGGCCGAGCGGCGGCGGCTCAACGCCGCCATCTGGCGCCGGCTGCGCACGGCGCCGCTGAGCTTTCTGCGGCCCGATTGAGCGCGGCGCCCGGCCCGGGCGCCCAGCACCGACAATCGCCGCATGATCCACAGCGGCAGCAACGAGCCCCATGTGGCCAGCCTCGCCAACGGCGTGCGCCTGGCCTGCTTCCACCATCCGCGGGCCGAGACGGCCAGCGTCAGCGCCTTCGTGCGCGCCGGCAGCGGCCACGAGAGCAAAACCCGCAACGGCCTGAGCCATGTGGTCGAGCACATGGTGTTCAAGGGCACGGCCACGCGCGACGTGCAGCGCATCAACCTCGATGCCGAGCGCCTGGGCGCCGAGGTCAATGCCCACACCGACAAGGACCACACGGCCTTCCACCTGCGCGGCCTGGCGCGCGACACCGGCCTGTTCGTGCAGATGCTGGCCGACATCGTGCTGCAGCCCAGCTTTCCGGCCGACGAGTTCGAGCGCGAGCGCCAGGTGCTGCTGCACGAGTTCACCGAGGACGAGGACGACCCCATGTCCACGGCCTTCAAGCTGTTCGACCGCGCCTGCTGGGGCCAGCATGCGCTGGCCCAGCCGGTGATCGGCACGCGCAAGAACATCGAGCGCTTCACGCGCGACGACCTGGTCGAGCATGTGCAGCGCCAGTACGTGGCGCCCAACCTGGTGCTGGCCGTGGCCTCGCCGATGGACCCCGAGGCCGTGCTGCGCGAGGCCGAGGCGGCCTTCGGCGCCGCGCCGGCGGGCCTGCCCAACACCCTGGCCGCGCCCGGCTTCGTCGGTGGCCTGCGCACCAAGGCCATGGCCGGCAGCAGCCAGAGCCATGTGGTGCTGGGCTTTGCGGTGCCGGGCCTGGCCGCCAACGACGTGACGGCCGCGCTGGCGGCGGCGGTGTTCGGCGAAGGCATGAGCAGCCCGCTGCTGGGCGAGCTGCGCGAGAAGCGCGGCCTGATGTACTACGCCGCCTGCTCGGCCGATGCGCTGGACGGCGGCGGCCAGTTCATCGTCGATGCCAGCACCGCGCCCGAGCAGCTCGACGAGTTTGTCGCCGAGCTGGCCCGGCTGCTGGCGGCCCAGGCCGAGCGCATCGCCCCGATCGACCTGGAGCGTGGCCGCAACCAGCTGCTGGTGCGGCGGCTGCGCCAGCTGGAAGAACCCGGCCGCCGGCTGGAGGCCGCGGCGCTGGACCTGTTTGTGCACGGCCGCGTGCGCGCCCAGGCCGACTGGCGCGAGGCGCTGCAGGCGCTGGATGCGCCGGCCCTGCAGCGCAGCTTCGAGCAGATGCTGGCCGGCGGCGCGGCGCTGGCGGTGTCGGGGCGGGTGCCCCGCGGTGCCAGCGAGCGCCTGCGCCAGGCCGTGGCGCCGCATCTGCGCCTGGCCTGATCCGGGGCTGGGCCCGGGCCGGCGGCCGCGAATTCGGCAATCCGTCACGGCACCCCCTGCATTCGCGGGGGGCGCCGGCCGGGGCCTGCTGCAATTCCGGGCTCGTCACATCCTCGGAGATCCCCCATGAAGCCCTTGTCGCGCGCACGCCGGCCGGTCCGCAGGCTGCTGGGCCTGATCGGCCTGGCCTTGCTGCCGGCCGTGCATGCCGCCGATCCGGCCGGTGCCAACCAGCACCAGTACAGCTGGGCCAAGAACAGCCGCGACTGGCTGCGCGATCCGGCCACCCAGGTGGCGGTCGTGGCCCGGCGCGACGAGCACTGGCAGGTGGTGGCACTGAACGAGCGCCGCAGCATCGCCAGCGCCGACGAGGAGATCGTGCTGGCACGCCGCCGCGGCACCGCCGGCTGGGAGTTCGCCCCGCTGTTCGACCTGGTCGACACCGAGCGTGGCCCGGAGATGCGCTGCATCGGCCCGCGCCCGGTGGGCCTGGCCGAGAACACGCCCATCGACCGGGCGCGCCAGACCAGCCCCTGCCAGTCGCTGCTGACCTCGTCGACCCGGCCCGAGGGGCTGACCGCCGGCCGCGCCGCCGGCATCCTGATCGGCACCGTGCTGACCGGCGGCCTGGGCGCGGTGGCCATGGCGATGGACAAGCGCACCGAGTACTTCCCGCTGCCCGACGAGTTCAAGAAGCTGGTGCGCGACACCCGGCTCGACGAGCTGCTGAGCCAGGTCGAGGCGCAGCGCCAGCTCTACGACAAGGCGCTGGCGCGCACCCGCGCCGACTGGGCCCAGGCCGCACGCCAGACACGCACGCGCTTTGCCATCCGCGACGACAGCCAGGGCCTGGCCAGCGGCTTGCCGGTCCGCGAGGCCGAGCGCCTGGTGGGCTATGCGCCGGCCTTCCCCAAGGCCTATGCCACGCTGCCGGCCCAGCCGACCACGCTGGACGGCCTGCCCGCCTTCGCCGCCCAGCTGCAGGCGCGGCTGGCCCAGCTGGCCGCCGAGCCGGTGGTGCTGCAGCCCAGCTGCCCCGGCGGCAGCCGGCGTGTCGGCGCCTTCAACGTCAGCCTGCCGGCCTGCCCCGGCCAGGTGCTGCTGTCCGGCCCGGACGCCGAGGTCGAGCTGCCGCTGGTGGTCAACGGCGTCAAGGCCGAGCTGGCGCCCGCGGTGCAGGCCGACGACAAGCTGCTGCGCGTGCAGTGGCAGGCCGGCGGCCTGGTGATCGAGAACCGCTCGGCCGACTTCGTGGACATCCTGGACGTGGCCCTGAGCGTCAACGGCAAGGTGCGCACGCTGTCGGGCGAGCGCGCGCCGCTGCTCACCGTGCCGCCGCAATCGACCCATCCGCGCAGCGGCGAAGCCGGCCGGTTCAGCGCCCGGCAGCTGCTGGATGCGGAGATGCAGGCGGCGCTGAGCTTCGACAACCTGACCCTGCCGCAGGCCCAGGCGGGCCGCATCGCCACCCAGCTGTCGGTGCGCTATGCCATCGACGGCCGGCCCCGCACCCTGCGGGGCGCCAGCTCGGCCACGATCCTGGAACTGATGCGCTGAGCGGCCGGCTCAGGGCTCGATCAGCCCGCCTACCGCGGCCCGCAGCCGCGGCAGCGTCACCTGGTCCGGCGCCAGCGCCGGGCCGGCGCTGAGCCGCACGCGGTTGAACAGGCCGCGGCGGAACGGCCGCACCATGGCCCGGCCGCCTTCCACGCGCGAGAAGAACGAGCCCCACAGGTGGCTCAGGCCCACCGGCACCACCGGCACCGGCTGCTCGGCCAGGATCTTCAGCACGCCGGGGCGGAACTCGGCCAGCTGGCCGTCGCGGGTGATCGCGCCTTCGGGAAACAGGCCCAGCAGCTCGCCCTCGCGCAGCACCTGGGCGGCGGCGGCAAAGGCCGCCTCGTAGGCCACCGGGTCTTCGGCACGCGGCGCCAGCGGAATGGCCTTGGCCAGGCGGAACAGCGGCCCCAGCAGCGGCTGGGCAAAGATGCGGTGGTCCATCAGAAAGCGCACCGGCCGCGGGCTGGCCGCCATCAGCAGCACCGCATCGACAAAGCTGACGTGGTTGCACACCAGGATGGCCGCGCCCTCGCTGGGCAGGTGCTGGTCGCCGGTGACGCGGAAGCGGTAGACGCAGCGCGACAGCAGATAGGCCACGAAGCGCAGCAGGTACTCGGGCACCAGCCAGAAGATGTAGGCCGCCACCAGGGCATTGGCCAGGGCCAGCAGGCCGAACAGCTGCGGAATGCTCACCCCCGCAGTCAGCAGGGCGCCGACGATCAGGCTGCTGGCCACCATGAACAGCGCATTCAGGATGTTGTTGGCGGCGATCACCCGCGCGCGGTGGCTGGCCGGCGCGCGCAGCTGGATCAGCGCATACATGGGCACGCTGAACAGGCCGGCCGCGGCCGACAGCAGGGCCAGGTCGGCCAGCACCCGCCAGTGCGCCGGCAGCGCCAGAAAGGCGGCCAGGCCACGCAGCGGCTCGCCGGCCGCGGCCGGCGGCAGGCCGCGCGTGGCCAGGTACAGGTCGGCGGCAAACAGGCTCATGCCGATGGCGCCCAGCGGCACCAGGCCGATCTCCACATGGCGGCGCGCCAGGCGCTCGCACAGCAGCGAGCCGCAGGCGATGCCGATGGAAAACACCGCCAGCAGCAGCGAGGCCACACGCTCGTCGCCATGCAGCACCTGGCGCGCAAAGGCCGGAAACTGCGACAGCAGCACCGCGCCGAAGAACCACAGCCACGAGATGCCCAGCAGCGAGCGGAACACCGTGGGATGGGCCCGCGCCAGGCGCAGATTGGCCAGTGTCTCGCTGACCGGGTTCCAGTTCACGCGCAGATCCGGCGCGCTGGCCGGTGATGGTGGCACCCACTGCGCGGCCAGCCGGCCAGCCACGGCCAGCACCAGGCAGGCCGCGGCCACCGCCTCGCCGCCGGACACGGGGCCGCCCTCGGGCAGGCCGATCAGCAGGCCGCCGGCCAGGTTGCCCAGCAGGATGGCGACAAAGGTGCCCATCTCCACCATGCCATTGCCGCCGGTCAGCTCCTGCTCGCGCAGGTGCTGCGGCAGGTAGGCGTACTTCACCGGCCCGAACAGCGTGCTGTGCAGGCCCAGCAGCACGATGCAGGCCAGCAGCAGCGGCACCGCCGCCGGCGACTGCGGCTGCACAAAGCCCCAGGCACCCAGGGCCACGATGGCCAGCTCCAGGGTCTTGATCCAGCGCGTCAGCCGGGCCTTGTCGTGGCGGTCGGCCAGCTGGCCGGCGGTGGCCGAAAACAGCAGAAAGGGCGCGATGAAGGCCGCGCCGATGACCAGGCCGGCCTGGGCCGGCGGCAGCCAGTCCAGCTGCAGCCGGTAGGTGACCAGCACGGTGAAGGCGAACTTGAACAGGTTGTCGTTGGCCGCGCCCAGGAACTGCACGCCGAAAAACGGCGCGAAGCGGCGCTGGCGCAGCAGGCCGAACTGGCTGGACGGTGCGGGATCGCTCATCGCCCGCATTCTCAGCCGCCGGCCCGGCAGGTGGCGTCGCAGCCCACGCGCTGCAGCGGCTGGCCCAGGCCGGCGCGGGCCAGCCAGTCGAACACCGAGTCGGCGGTGACGGTGTCGATGCGGTCGGCCCAGCGCTGCGCGCCCGGATGGTCGTCGAAGGCCACATGGGCCATGGACACGCGCGCGCCCAGGCGCTCGAAGGCGCCCAGCTTCAGCGGCGTGGGCCGGTAGTCGGCCAGGCGCAGCCAGGCCTGGGCGCGCTCGCGGCGGCGCTGCGGCTGGGCCTCGGCCGCGGCCAGCGGGTCCATCGCGCCGGCCAGGGTCTCGATGGCCCACTGGTTGCTCTGCTGGTACTGGGTGCTCCAGGGATAGGCCACCATGTTGTAGCGCGGCTCGTGCCATTGCAGCGCGGCCTGGGCATCGCGCAGCAGCGGCGCCAGCCGCGCCTGCAGCGCCGGCGCCAGCACCACGAAGCCGGCTTCCAGCCGGTGCGGATGGTCGAGGAAGAAGTCGCCCAGGCCCTGGCGGTAGAGCTGGGCACGGTCGCTGCCGCAGTGGTTGAGCTTGTGCAGCACGCGCCAGGCGCCACCGTCGCGGTAGGCCAGGCCCAGGTGCGACCACTGCAGGCCGTACTTGCCCAGGTCCTGGCCGGCTCGGGCCAGCATCACCACCTCGGCGCCGCTGGCGTCCAGGCGCCGGGCCGTGGCCTGGGCCAGGCCCAGGCCGCCGGCCAGCTGGGCCACCGTCAGCGGCTGCTCGTCGCAGGCGCGGCCGGCGCGGGCCGGCAGGGCCACGGCCAGCGCTGCGGCCAGCGCCAGCGGCAGCAGCGGCGCGGCGCGGCTCATCGCGTCACCTGCTCATGGTGCAGCAGGGCCACGGCCGATTCGTTGGGCATGAACAGCAGGGCCCGGCCCGCGGCGGCGATGACCCGGCCGGTGCCCAGCACCACCACCTCCACCGCCGTGCCGCTGGCCACCAGGGCCTTGCCCGACAGGCGCAGGCTGGTGCGCGCGCCGTCCGAGGCCCGCTCCAGCACCCACACCGTGCCGTCGGCGCTGGCCTCCACCGCCACCACGCTCAGGCCCACGCCCGAGCCCAGCAGCAGCGCCGGTGCCGTGACCGACACCACCACCGGCAGGGCCGAGATGGCGCTGAGGTCGGCCGAGATCTGGGGCGAATGCGCGGCCGCCGGGCCGCACGGCGCCAGCAGCGCCGCCATCACGAGCAGCGGGGCGGCAACAGAGGACAGGTTCACAACGGGCTCCAGCAGTGGATGACGGCGCCATCTTGCCGCCCGTCCCGCCAAAGTGGCCTGACAATCGACGTTGTGGCGAGTTCTGCCACTTCAGGTATCGATTGGCGATACTTTTGCCGGAGACCCCGATGTCCAGCAGCCAGGCCCTGGTGCAGCAGCTGAAGGCCGAGCTGAAGGCCGCCGGCCTGACCTATGCCACGCTGGCGCGCGAGCTGGGCCTGGCCGAGTCCAGCATCAAGCGCATGTTCGCGCGCAGCGAGATGACGCTGGCCCGCGTCGACGCGGTGTGCCGGGTGCTGCGGCTGGACTTCGCCGAGCTGGCCCGCCGCGTCGCCGATGCCCAGCCGCTGCGCCTGGAGCTGACGCTGGAGCAGGAGCGCGCGGTGGTCGCCGACCGCAAGCTGCTGCTGCTGGCCATCTGCTGCCTGAGCCAGTGGAGCCTGGCGCAGATGCTGGCCAGCTACCGCCTCGGCGAGGCCGAGGCCGTGGCCCTGCTGGCGCGGCTGGACCATCTGGACATCATCGAGCTGCGGCCCGGCAACCGCTACCGGCTGAAGGTGGCCAAGACCCTGCGCTGGCGGCCGCAGGGCCCGGTGATGCAGTTCTTCCGCGAGCAGGTGCTGGGCGAGTACTACGGCGGCGGCTTCGACGGCGAAGGCGAGCTGCTGATGCTGGTGCATGGCGAGATCGCGCCCGGCGCCGCCGCCCGCCTGAGCGAGCGCCTGCAGCGCGTGGCCGAGGACTTTGCCGCCCAGCACCGCGCCGACCAGCAGCTGCCCGATGCGCACAAGCGGCCGTTCACCCTGGTGCTGGCCCAGCGCAGCTGGCTGTTCACGGCCTTCAGGGAACTGCAGCGCCGCTGATGGCAGCACCCGGCGCCGCGGGTACGCGCCGCCACCCGCCGAGCGGGTAGGCCGGCCGGCTTGGGGCGGCCCGGCGCTCGGCCGGCAAGCCCGTCATGCGTCGTCGTCGTCGGCACGCTCGCCACGGCGCCGGCCGGCAAACATGGTCCACCAGACGATCAGCAGCAGCAGCGCCAGCGCGCCCAGGGCTTCCAGCAAAATGACCCACATGCCGCGATTATCCCGAGCCGGCCGGGGCCTCGGGTCCGGGCCCGGCGCCCTGGCCCTGGCGGCCTTGCTGGCGGCCTGCGCCAGCACCCCGCCCGAACCCGCCCCGTCCATGCCCAAGCCCATGGCGCAGCCGCGGCCACCGCTGCCCCTGCCCGCCGACGCGGCCGATGGCAGCATCACCACGCCGCCGTCGCCCGAGGCGGCGCCGCTGCGCCGCGGCCGCGCGCTGTGGCAGCCGGTGGACTGGGCCGCCCTGCCGGGCTGGGACGACGAGCGCGCGCTGGCGCTGTGGCCGGCCCTGCGTGCCGGCTGCAGCCGGCCGGCGCCGGGCTGGCAAGCGCTGTGCGCCCAGGCCCTGCTGCACGAGCCGGCCGACGATGCCGCGGCCCGCGCCTGGCTGCAGCAGCGGCTGCAGCCCTGGCGCATCAGCGCGCCGGACGGCGAGACCCAGGGCCTGGCCACCGGCTACTTCGAGCCGCTGATCGAAGCCCGGCGCCGGTCCATGCCGGGCTTCGAGGTGCCGCTGCACCGCCCGCCGGCTGACCTGGCCACACGCAAGCCCTGGCACACGCGCCAGCAGCTCGACAGCCAGCCGGCGCTGCGCCGCGCACTCGATGCCCAGGCCATCGCCTGGGTTGCCGATCCGATGGATGCGCTGCTGCTGCAGATCCAGGGCTCGGGCCGGCTGCGCCTTACCGAGGCCGATGGCCGCGAGCGCCTGGTGCGCCTGGCCTTTGCCGGCCACAACGACCAGCCCTACAAGTCGGTGGGCCGCTGGCTGATCGAGCAGGGCGAGCTGAAGGCCGACGGCGCCAACTGGCCGGCCATCCGCGACTGGGGCCGGCGCGCCAGCCCGGCCCGCCGCAACGAGATGCTGTGGAGCAACCCGCGCCTGGTGTTCTTCCGCGAGGAGGCCCTGCCCGATCCCGAGCTGGGACCACGCGGCGCCCAGGCCGTGCCGCTGACGCCGGGCCGCTCGGTGGCCGTCGATCCCCAGGCCGTGCCCTATGGCACGCCGCTGTGGCTGGACACCACCGAGCCGCTGTCGGCGCGGCCGCTGCGCCGCCTGGTGATGGCACAGGACACCGGCAGCGCCATCACCGGCGCCGTGCGCATCGACCTGTTCTGGGGCTGGGGCGAAGCCGCCGAGGCCAATGCCGGGCGCATGAAGCAGGCGCTGCGCAAATGGGCGCTGTGGCCGCGCGGCAGCCTGCCACCCGGCTAAACCGGCGCGGGTTCAGCCCCGCCGCAGATGCCCCAGCGGCAGGGCCGCGCCGGCCTTGACCTCGCCCAGCGAGAAGCTGGTGTGCAGGTCCTTCACGTTCGGCAGCGTGAACAGGCGCTCGTGGGCCCAGCGTGAATAGGCGTCCAGGTCGGTGGCCAGCACCTGCAGCTCGAAGGTGCCGGCACCGCTGATGTAGTGGCAGCTCACCACCTCGGGCAGGGCGCGGATGGCGTCTTCCAGCGTGCGCGTGGCCTCGGCGTTGTTGCGCTCGGCATCGATGCGCACAAAGGCCAGCACGCCCAGGCCGATGCGGCGGCGGTCGATCTCGGCCCGGTAGCCGGTGATGTAGCCCTGCTGCTCCAGCCACTTGACACGCCGCCAGGTGGGCGCGGCGCTCAGGCCGATGCGGCTGGCCAGCTCGGCATTGGACAGCCGCGCATCGCGCTGCAACTCGTCGAGGATGGCGAGGTCGAACCGGTCCAGGCCCGGGCCGTGGTTCTCGTCCGCCGCCTCGACCTCTGGGGTTTTCCCGGACTGGCGCGGCTTGGGCGTATTTCTTTCTTTGGATGCCATGGTGTGCGCAAGAAGCTTTCTTGGATCATCGCCAATCGGGCAACGAAAGAAAAGACTTCACAGCCCTGTTTTGCGACACTGACCCGACTCGCGCCGCCGCCCACCGGAGACCTGAAGCATGAACGCCCCCCTGCCCGATGCCGTCCGCCGTGCGCTCGAATCGATCACGCTGGACGACAAGTACACGCTGGAGCGTGGCCGCGCCTTCATGAGCGGCGTGCAGGCCCTGGTGCGCCTGCCGATGCTGCAGCAGCAGCGTGACGCCGCCGCGGGCCTCAACACCGCCGGCTTCATCAGCGGCTACCGCGGCAGCCCGCTGGGCGGTTATGACCAGGCGCTGTGGGCGGCCAAGAAGCACCTGGCCGCGCACAACGTGGTGTTCCAGCCCGGCGTCAACGAGGAGTTGGCGGCCACCGCCGTGTGGGGCACGCAGCAGCTGGACCTGTATCCGCAGACCAAGAAGCACGACGGCGTGTTCGGCATCTGGTACGGCAAGGGCCCGGGCGTGGACCGCTGCTCGGACGTGTTCAAGCATGCCAACATGGCCGGCACGTCCAGGCACGGCGGCGTGATCGCCATCGCCGGCGACGACCATGTGGCCAAGAGCAGCACCGCCGCCCACCAGAGCGACCACATCTTCAAGGCCTGCGGCCTGCCGGTGTTCTTTCCCAGCGATGTGCAGGGCATCCTGGACATGGGCCTGCATGCCATCGCGATGAGCCGCTTCTCCGGCGTGTGGGCCGGCATGAAGACCATCCAGGAGGTGGTGGAGTCGGCCAGCAGCGTCTACGTCGATCCCGACCGCGTGGACATCGTGCTGCCGCAGGACTTTCCCATGCCCCCGGGCGGCGTGCACATGCGCTGGCCCGACACCGCGCTGGAGCAGGAAGCGCGGCTGATGGACACCAAGTGGTATGCGGCCCTGGCCTACATCCGCGCCAACCGGCTGAACCACGACGTCATCGCCACGCCGACGGACCGCTACGGCATCATCGCCAGCGGCAAGGCCTACAACGATACGCGCCAGGCCCTGGCCGATCTGGGCCTGGACGATGACAGCTGCCGCCGGCTGGGCATCCGCCTGCACAAGGTCAACGTGGTGTGGCCGCTGGAGGCGCAGACCACGCGCGAGTTCGCCACCGGCCTGAAGGAAATCCTGGTCGTCGAGGAGAAGCGCCAGGTCATCGAATACCAGCTGAAGGAAGAGCTGTACGGCTGGCGCCCCGATGTGCGGCCCGATGTGGTGGGCAAGTTCGACGAGGCCGACGGCACGCACGACGGCGGCGAATGGAGCCTGCCCAACCCCAGCGGCAACTGGCTGCTGCGCGCCAAGGCCGACCTGACGCCGGCGATCATCGCCAAGGCCATCGCGCGGCGGCTGAAGAAGCTGGGCATGCCCGAGGACGTGGTGGCGCGCATGGATCGCCACCTGGCGGTGATCGAGGCCCGCGAGCGCGCGGTGCTGGAGATCCAGACCGACACCGGCGACCGCCTGCCCTGGTTCTGCTCGGGCTGTCCGCACAACACCAGCACCCGCGTGCCCGAGGGCAGCCGCGCCGTGGCCGGCATCGGCTGCCACTACATGGCCAACTGGATGGACCGCAGCACGTCCACCTTCACGCAGATGGGCGGCGAGGGCGTCACCTGGGTCGGCCAGGCGCCGTTCACCACCGAGCGCCACCTGTTTGCCAACCTGGGCGACGGCACCTACTTCCACAGCGGCATCCTGGCCATCCGCCAGAGCATCGCCGCCGGCGTGAACATCACCTACAAGCTGCTCTACAACGACGCCGTGGCCATGACCGGCGGCCAGCGCGTGGGTGAGCGCCCCGAAGGCCACAGCGTGCTGCAGATCATGAAGAGCCTGGTCGCCGAGGGCGTGGCCAAGCTGGTGATCGTCAGCGACCAGCCGGACAAGTACCACGGTGTGGCCTTGGAAGCCGGCGTCACCGTGCACCACCGCGACGAGCTGGACCATCTGCAGCGCCAGTTCCGCGAGCTGCCCGGCGTCACCGCCATCATCTACGACCAGACCTGCGCCACCGAGAAACGCCGCCGCCGCAAGCGCGGCACGATGGCCGATCCGGCCAAGCGCGTGGTCATCAACGAGCTGGTCTGCGAGGGCTGCGGCGACTGCTCGGTGCAGAGCAACTGCCTCAGCGTGGAGCCGGTGGAGACCGAGTTCGGCCGCAAGCGCCGCATCAACCAGAGCAGCTGCAACAAGGACTACAGCTGCGTCAAGGGCTTCTGCCCCAGCTTCGTCACGGTGGAAGGCGGCCAGCTGAAGAAGCCGCAGAAGCAGGGCCGGGCCGATCCGTTCGCGCTGCCGCCGCTGCCGCAGCCTCAGCTGCCGGTGGCCGAGGCCGCCTGGGGCATCGTCGTCGCCGGCGTCGGCGGCACCGGCGTCATCACCATCGGCCAGCTGCTGGGCATGGCCGCGCACCTCGAAGGCAAGGGCGTGATCACGCAAGACTCGGCCGGCCTGGCGCAAAAGGGCGGCGCCACCTGGAGCCACATCCAGATCGCCAGCCGACCCGAGGCCATCTACACCACCAAGGTCGACACCGCCAAGGCCGACCTGATCATCGCCTGCGACGGCATCGTCGCCGCCGGCAAGGGCACGCTGGCGCTGATGCGCGAGGGCAAGACCTATGTGGCGCTGAACACCCATGCCACGCCCACCGCGGCCTTCGTGGGCAACCCGAACTGGCAGCATCCCGAAGGAGGTTGCGAGGCCGCGCTGGCCGGCGCCGTGGGCCGCCGGAACCTGGGCGCGCTGGACGCCGAGCAGGTGGCCCTGCAGCTGCTGGGCGACAGCATCTATGCCAACCCGCTGCTGCTGGGCTATGCCTGGCAGCAGGGCCGCGTGCCGCTGGGCCAAGCGGCGCTGATGCGCGCCATCGAGCTCAACGGCACCCAGGTCGACAACAACAAGGCAGCCTTTGAATGGGGCCGCCGCTGCGCCCACGACCTGGCCGCGGTGACGGCCCAGTTCCAGGCCGCCCAGGTCATCCAGCTGATCAAGAAGCCCTCGCTGGCCGAGCTGCTGGCGCGGCGCGTGGACTTCCTCACCGGCTACCAGAATGCCGCCTATGCGGCAGAGTACGCGGCCTTCGTCGAGCAGGTGCGCGCCGCCGAGGCCCAGGCCGTGCCCGGCAGCAGCCAGCTGGCCGAGGCCGTGGCCCGCTACCTGTTCAAGCTGATGGCCTACAAGGACGAGTACGAGGTCGCGCGCCTGCACACCGATCCGGCCTTCACCGGGCGCATCGCCGCCATGTTCGAGGGCGACTACCAGATCAAGCACCACCTGGCGCCGCCGCTGCTGGGCAAGACCGATGCCCAGGGCCAGCCGGTGAAGACCGAGTTCGGCCCCTGGATGCGCAGCGCCCTGCCCTGGCTGGCCAAGCTGAAGGGCCTGCGCGGCACGGCGCTCGATCCGTTCGGCCGCAGCGAGGAACGCCGCAGCGAACGCGCGCTGATCGGCGAATACCGCGACAGCATCACCGAGCTGCTGCGGGGCCTGAGCGCCCAGCGCCTGCCGCAGGCCATGGCCATCGCCCGCCTGCCCGAGGACATCCGCGGCTACGGCCATGTCAAGGCCCGCCACCTGGCCGCGGTGCGGCCCAAGTGGGCCCAGCTGATGGCGCAGTGGCGCGGCCAGTGAACGGGCCACAAAGCGGGCCACAAGGCGAGCCACCGAGCTGGCCGGCCCTGGCCCAGGCCAGGCTGTCGCGCCTGCCGCGGCTGCCGTTCCGGCTGCTGGACGGCGGCCGGCCGCGCAGCGTGGGATCGGTGGCCCAGGCCCATCTGCCGGCCCTGGCCGCGCTGCCCGGGGCCGGCGCCGCGTTGCACATCGACGACCACGGCGCGGTCACGCTCACCGTGCCGGCTGCCGCACGCGATGCCTTCTTCGCCGAGGCCAATGCCCGGCTGCACGGGCAGGGCCTGATCGTCGCCTGGCGCGACGAGACCTATCCGGTGCTGGCCCTGCCGGCCGATGGCTCGGCGCCCGACCCCGAGCATGACCTGCTGGCCAGCATCGAGCGCGCCGCAGCCCGCTTCTGGGGCACGGCCACCTTCGGCGCGCACTGCAACGGCCATGTGGCCGGGCCCGACGGCCGGCCCGAGCGGCTGTGGATCGCCCGCCGCGCCGACACCAAGCCCACCGACCCGGGCCTGCTGGACAACCTGATCGGCGGCGGCGTGCCCCAGGGCCAGTCGCCGGCCGAGACCGTGGTGCGCGAAGGCTGGGAAGAAGCCGGCCTGACGCCGGCGCAGATGGCCGGCCTGCAGCCCGGCCGCGTGCTGCGCCTGGCCCGCGACCTGCCCGAAGGCTGGCAGCTGGAATGGCTGAGCGTCTACGACCTGGCCCTGCCAGCCGGGCTGCAGCCGGTCAACCAGGACGGAGAGGTGCAGGCCCTGCACTGCTGGCCGATGGAGCAGGCGCTGGCGCGCGCCGCGGCCGGCGAGATGACCGTGGACGCCAGCCTGGCAACGCTGGACTTCGCGCTGCGCCACGGCCTGCTGCCGGCCGACCAGGCCACCCCGCTGGCAGCGCAGCTGCAGGCCCTGGACTGCGGCCCGGCGCGCTGCTGACCCCTGCTGCGCCGGGGTTTCGCATCGATTGCGGAACTTTTGCGTTCAATCAAACTGAAGTGGCGGGTCAAGGGGGCTGAAACCCGGCCCTGGCGCCGGCAGGGACACTGCCAGCCATGAACTCGATCACCGCACCCGCCGCCACCGCCCGCTACACGCTGCCGGCCATCGTGCTGCACTGGCTGCTGGCGCTGATGATCGTTGCCGCCTTCGGCGTCGGCGTCTACATGACCGACCTGCCGATGTCGATGCAGCGGCTCAAGCTCTACAACTGGCACAAGTGGGCTGGCGTGGCCATCCTGGCGCTGTCGGCCGCGCGCCTGCTGTGGCGGCTGACGCACCGGCCGCCGGCCGATGTGGCCATGCCGGCCTGGCAGGCCCGGGCCGCTCACCTGACCCATCTGGCGCTGTATGTGCTGTTCTTCGCCGTGCCCCTGGTGGGCTGGGCCTACAGCTCGGCCGCGGGCTTCCCCATCGTCTGGTTCGGCGTGCTGCCGCTGCCCGACTTCGTGCCGGCCGACAAGGCCCTGGCCGAGGCCATCAAGCCCTGGCACGGCCGCCTGGCCTGGCTGCTGGCGCTGCTGGTGCTGGCCCATGTGGGCGCTGCGCTCAAGCACCACTTCATCGATCGCGACGGCCTGCTCGACCGCATGCGCCCCGGCCGCGGCTGAAACCGTCCGTTGAACTTTTTGCGTCCCGCCCCTGTCGGAGCCCCCGCCATGAAAACCACCCTCCTGTCGCTGGCCGTGCTGGCCCTCACCACCGCCCCGCTGCTGCCCGCCGCCGCCCAGACCCTGGTGCCGGCACAAAGCGAGATCGCCTTCGTCAGCAAGCAGATGGGCGTGCCCGTCGAGGGCAAGTTCAAGAAGTGGACGGCGCAGATCGCCTTCGACCCCAAGAAGTCCGAGGCCGGCAAGGTGGCCTTCACCATCGACACCGCCTCGGCCAGCTTCGGCGCCGCCGAGACCGATGCCGAGGTGGTCAAGGCACCGTGGTTCAACGTGGTCAAGTTCCCGCAGGCCAGCTTTGCCAGCACCGCCATCAAGCCGCTGGGCGGTGGCAAGTTCGAGGTCAAGGGCAAGCTGAGCATCAAGGGCAACGCCCAGGACGTGACCGTGCCGGTCACCGTCACCCAGGCCGGCCCGGCCAGCACCGCCAGCGGCGCGTTCACGATCAAGCGCCTGGACTTCAAGATCGGCGAAGGCGAATGGACCGACACCTCGATGGTCGCCAACGAGGTGCAGGTCAAGTTCAAGCTCGCGCTCACCGGCATGGCGCCGCTGTGAGTCACACCGTTTCCCCTCCCCACCCAACGCTCCTCAGGAGAACAAGCATGATCCGCACCCTCATCGCCGCCGCCGCGCTGGCCACCGCCGCCCTGGGCGCCCAGGCCCAGTCGGCCACCTACGCCATCGATCCGACCCACACCTTCGTGACCTTCGAGATCCCGCACTTCGGCGTCACCACCAACCGCGGCCGCTTCGACAAGAAGACCGGCTCGGTGCAGCTGGACAAGGCCGGCAAGAGCGGCAAGGTCGAGATCACGCTGGAAACCGGCTCGATCAACTCGGGCACCGCCGCCTTCGACAAGCACCTGCAGAGCAAGGACTTCTTCAACAGCGCCGAATTCCCCACCGCCAAGTTCGTGGCCGACAAGTTCACGTTCAACGGCGACAAGGTCAGCGAAGTGGCCGGCCAGCTGACCCTGCTGGGCAAGACCAACCCGGTGACGCTGAAGGCCAGCAACTTCGGCTGCTACGAGAACCCGATGCTCAAGCGCGAGGTCTGCGGCGGCGACTTCGAGACCGTGCTGGTGCGCAGCCAGTACGGCATGGGCTGGGGCCTGAACTTCGGCTTCTCCGACAACGTCAAGCTGGTGATCCAGGTCGAAGCCATCAAGCAATGAGCGCCAGGCTCGCCATGGCCGCGCTGGCCGGGTGGGCCGTCCCGCTGATGGCCCAGCCGGTGGACTACCGGCTGGACCCCACGCACAGCCTGGTGCACTTCGAGCTGCCGCACTTCGGCGCCTCGACGATCCGCGGCCGCACGGCACCGCTGGACGGCCAGGTCACACTGGACCGCCAGGCGCGCAGCGGCCGCGTGCAGGTGGTGGTCGACATGGCCGCGGTGAACACCGGCATCGCGGCGCTGGATTCGCGGCTGCGCGGCGCCGAGCTGTTCGACGTGGCCGCTCATCCGCAGGCCTATTTCGTCGCCGAGCGCTTCGACGTCGATGCCGACGGCGCCCTGCGCTCGCTGCGCGGCGAGTTCACGCTGCGCGGCCAGTCGCAGGGGCTGACGCTGCAGGCCGAGCGCTGGCGCTGCTACACCAGCCCGCTGCTGCGGCGCGAGGTCTGCGGCGGCGACTTCAGCGCCACGCTGTCGCGCAGCGCGTACGGCCTGACGCTGGGCCTGCCCTTCGTCGGCGACGAGGTGCGGCTGCGCATCGCGGTGGAAGCGGTGCGGCAGTCGCCCTGAGGCCGGGCTCAGCCGGTGGCGCGCGACGACGCAGCGCCCTGGCCCTTGGGCGCCGGCAGCTGGTAGTCGGCCGGCACCTTCATCAAGGCGGCATCGGGCTCGCCACGCTTGAGATTGCTCAGCCGGTAGCCGGTTTCGCCGCTGCGTGGATCGATGTCGCGGGTCTGCACGGTCAGCAGCAGCTCGGGCGAGCGCCAGACCTCGCGGCTGATGACGATGGGCTTGTCGTTGCCGATGCGCCCGGCCTCGATGGTCCAGGTGGTGCGCTCGCCATCGACGCGCAGGCCGTCGATGTCCTTGGCCGGCAGGGCCGTGGTCACGCCCGGGCCACGCGGCGCCAGGCCGGCGGCGCGCAGGCTCAGGCCCGGTGGCAGCGGCGCCTCGCCGGCCGCGGCATCGTGGCGCAGCACACGCACCTGCACGTCGGACCTGACGGTCTCGCCGCCGTGCAGCAGCACCGGCGCGGCCGGGGCCGGCGGCGCCACCGCCGCACCGGTGGACGGGGCCGGCGGCGCGACCGGCGCCGGCGGTGCCGGCAGCGGCGTGCTGCTGCGCACGCGGTCGGCCATCTGGCGCGCCCAGTCGCGCATGCGGTCGGCATAGTCGCGCCAGGCGGCGGCATCGGGATGGCCGCCGCTGCGGTTGCCGATCACCACCGGACCGCCCAGCCGGCGCACGCTGCGCGAGGCCGGGTCCAGCACCCAGCTCTCGCCGGCCACCGGATCGCGCAGGTAGACGCGCTTGCGGCCGTCGCGCTCGACCTCCTGGCGCGTGCGGCCCTCGCCGTCGCGGCACAGCCGGCTGGTCTGCTGGCGCACGATGCGGTTGGCCGCGCCGCCCTGCGGATCGGGCAGCCATTGCACGGTCTCGTGCACCGCGTCGGCGCAATAGGGCGCGCCCTTGACCACGCGGCCGGCGGCCAGCTCGCCGGCGGCAAAGGCGGCGTTGTCGCCGCCCAGGTCCAGCGCGGCGGGCAGGGCCGGCAGGCGGTCGGCCTGGGCCAGCAACAGGTTCAGGCTGCGCTGCAGGCTGGCGGGCTCGGGCGGCGTCGGCGTGGCCTCCTGGGCCTGGCCGGCCAGCGGCAGCAGCAGGCACAGCAGACGTGCGGGAGTGTTGGGGGACATGGTCGCTCTCCTTGCAGAACGGGGATGGCTGCGAAACCGGGAATCCGGAAGTCAGGGGTGCAGCACGCGCACCGCCAGCACCTCGCCGCTGGGGTGCAGCAGCAGTTCGGCGGGCACGGCCTCGCCGGCGCGGGCCGGGTCGAAGGGCAGGCCCAGCGCCGCCAGGCGCTCGCGTGGCAGCTCCGAGGCCACCAGCCAGGCCGCGCCGCCGGGGGTGTCGCGCAGCAGGCGCTGCCAGCGCTCGGCACCGACCACCGGCACAAAGCCGCTGGCCTGCCAGTCGCCGGGCGGTGCGGCCCGCGGCGGCGGCGGCACCAACATCAGCCACAGCGAGGCGCACAGCGCCAGGCCGGTCAGCGCCGCGCCCCACCACCAGCGCGAGCCGCCACCGGCGCTGCCGGTGCCTTCGCCGCCCACGCCCACCGGCACGGCGGCCGGCGCCACGGCCGACACCCCCTGCCGGGCCTGCAGCGCCAGCAGCGCACGCGGCGACAGCGGCGGCACCGGCTGCCGCTGCAGATCGTCGCGCAGCAGGCCCAGGGCCTGGGCCAGCGTGGCCAGTGCGGGGGCGCCATCGTGGGGAGGGGACAGGGGTTTGGCAGTCATCACAGATCTCCAGCGCCGGGCCGCAGCAGCTCGGCCAGGCGGGCGCGGCCGCGGTGCACGCGGGTGCGCAAGGTGTTGAGTTCGCAGCCGGCAATCGCCGCCGCCTCGGCATAGGCGCGGCCCTGCAGGTCCACCAGCACCACCGCCTCGCGGAAGGCCCAGGGCAGGGCCGCCAGCGCCGCGCGCACGCGGGCCACGTCCTGGCGCTGCACCAGCAGGGCCTCGGGCGAAGGGCCGTCGGCCGGCAGGCCGGCCAGTGCGGCCTCGTCGCCGTCGGCGGCGGTGGCCGAGCCGGCCGAGCCCGCGGTTCGGCGCAGCGCCAGCAGGTGGTGGCGGGCGATGCCGGCCAGGTAGGCGCCCAGCTCGCCGCGCAGTGGGTCGAAGCCCGCCGGCCGCGCGGCCAGCGCGATGAAGGCCTCCTGCGTGGCATCGGCGGCGGCCGCGGCATCGCCGGCCAGGGCCAGCGCATAGCGGTACACCGCATCGGCCTGCTGGCGGTACAGCGCTTCCAGCGCCGCGCCATCGCCGGCGGCCAGCGCGCGCAGCAGGCTGGCCGTGTCCGCGGCCGGGGTGGGCGCGGCGCGGGCGGGGCGGGAGGTCCAGGGCACGAACAGCATCATCGGTGCGGCGGTGTGTATTGCCGGTGTGTGCTGCTATTGGAAAACGCAGGCAAAAAAGTTCCCGGCCGCAGACAAGGCCGCGGCGCAGCCCGCCTGTCGCCCCGGGCTGCACCCTGTCGATGCACGGCGGCAGCGCATCGGATGGCGGGCGCCCGCGCCGCAGGCCACGGCTACAGTGGTTCCATCGACCTGCCGTGCCCCCGTCCATGAATCCCGCCATGTCCCCGCCGTCCCCGCCGTCGCCGCCACCGCCGCCCCCCGGCATGCCGGGCTCCGGCCGCTGGCAGCGCTTCTCGGCCGCGGCCCTGCGCTTCTTCCATGCCTATGCCGGCTGGCTGGTGGGCATCAGCTGGCGGCGCTTCATCGTGCTGGCGGTGCTGCTGATGCTGGTGTCGGCGGTGCTGCAGAACATTCCGCCGTTCAGCTGGAGCTGGACCCACACCGTGGCCGTCGATGCCGACCTGCCGGATGTGAAGATCGAGACGCCCAGCATCCCGCTGCCGCCGGTGCCGGCACGCCCGGCGCGTCCGGCTTCGGCACCGCAGGCGCCGGCCGAGCCCAAGCCGGCGATCCGCATCGAGAAGCCGGCCAGCGGCAGCAAGACCGGCGGCGTGGAGATCACCATCGACGAGCAGGGCATCCGCGTGGTGCCCAAGCCCAAGGCGGCGCAGAACCAGGCGCAGGCCCAGGCCCCGGCCGGCTCCGCCTCGGCGCCGGCCGATGGCAAGCCGCTGGTCGACATCCGCCTGCCGCCCGGTGCCAACGAGGCCGTGCGCGAGGCGGTGCGCAATGCCCAGCAGGACATCGAGGACGCGGTGCGCGAGGCCCAAGCCGAGGCCGATGCGGCCCGCGCCGAGGCGGAGGTGATGCGCGACGCCGCCAACGAGGCCGCGCGCCAGGCCGCCGAGCAGGCCACGCGCGAGGCCAACCGCGCGCTGGCCGACATCCGCCGCCGCGCGCCGCGCCACGAGGTGCACCAGGTCAGCCTGGGCGAGTACCTGCCCAGCCTGGCCTTTCTGTGGATCATCGCCTCGCTGGTAATCAAGATCACCTACAAGCGCCAGATCCAGGCCGAGGCCCAGGCCGCCCAGGCGGTGGAGACGGCCGAGGCCGAGTCGCTGCGCCGCCAGGTGGTGGAGGCGCGCATGGCGGCGATGCAGGCGCAGATCGAGCCGCACTTCCTGTTCAACACCCTGGCCAGCATCGACCACCTGATCGAGGTCGACCCGCAGCGCGCCAGCCAGATGCAGAAGAACCTGATCGCGCTGCTGCGCGCCAGCATGCCGACCATGCGCGAGACCGGCCGCATGGATGGCAACGGCAGCGGCCGCGACCTGGGCCGCGAGCTGGCGGTGATCCGGCCCTACCTGGAGATCCTCAAGGTGCGCATGGAGGAACGGCTGACCACCGCCATCGACGTGCCCGACGGCCTGCTGTCGGCCGAGTTCCCGGCGATGATGGTGCAGACCCTGGTGGAAAACGCCATCAAGCACGGCCTGGAGCCCAAGCCCGAGGGCGGCCACCTCAGCGTCAAGGCCGAGATCGTGCACGGCAAGCTGGCCATCACCGTGGCCGACACCGGCCTGGGCTTCGGCCGCGCCGCCACCGCCGGCACCGGCGTGGGCCTGGCCAACATCCGCGAGAGGCTGCAGCTGCTGTACGGCGCCCGCGGCAGCCTGACCATCACCGAGAACCCCGGCGGTGGCACCCGCGTGACCATCAGCGTGCCCTACAAGCCCCTGGGCAATGCAGGAGAAGCCGCATGAACCCGAGCCTGGATGCCGGTCTGTCCGCCCCTCCGCAGCGTCCGCCGCGCCCACAGCGCCTGCAACGCCGCCGCTGGCCGCTGCGCCTGGCGCTGGGCGCGCTGCTGATGCTGCTGCTGGGCGCCTGGATGGTGGGCGGCCTGTGGCAGCTGCTGGGCAGTGCCGCGGGCGGGGTGGCCTGGGGCGGCCTGCCGGTGGACGTGGTGATCAACGGCCACGACGTCGGCAGCGCGCTGCGCCTGGACCAGCTGCCGCCGGCCCACCGCGTGATGCTGGTGCTGGGCCTGGCCGCGCTGGCGCTGATGCTGGCCGTGGTGCTGCCGGTGGCCCTGCTGGCCGCCGGCGTGGGCCTGCTGCTGGTGCTGCTGACGCTGATCGGCCTGCCGCTGCTGGCCGTGCTGCTGGTGCTGGGCCTGCTGGCCCTGCCGCTGCTGCTGCCCCTGCTGCTGCTGTGGTGGGCGCTGCGCTGATCTGTGGTTAGCATGCCGCCATGAGCAGCCACGACACCCCGGCCGCACCGCGTGCGGTGATCGCCGACGACGAGCGCCTGATGCGCGAGCAGCTGCGCGCCCGCCTGGCCGAGGCCTGGCCCGAGCTGCAGATCGTGGCCGAGGCCAAGAACGGCCTGGAAGCGGTGGAACTGGTGGCCCAGCACCGGCCCGACATCGTGTTCCTGGACATCCGCATGCCCGGTCTGACCGGCGTCGATGCGGCGCGCCAGATCGCGCAGATGGACATCGCCGACGACGAGCACCTGCCCGAGATCGTCTTCATCACCGCCTACGACGAATACGCGGTGCAGGCCTTCGAGCAGGGCGTGGCCGACTATGTGCTCAAGCCCGCCGAGCGCGAGCGCCTGGCCGTCACGGTGACGCGCATCCAGCGCCGGCTGGCGCGGCGCGGCACGCCCGAGGCGCCGGACGACCGCGATCCCAGGCCGCCGGTGCAGCAGCTGCTGCATGCGCTGTCGGCCCGGCTCAGCCCCGGCGGCGCACCGCGCTACCTGGACTGGATCCAGGCCACCGTGGGCCAGGCGATCCAGATGATCCCGGTGGCCGAGGTGCTGTTCTTCATCAGCGACGAGAAGTACACCCGGGTGCAGACGCCCAGCACCGAGGCGCTGATCCGCAAGCCGATCAAGGAACTGGTCGACGAGCTGGACCCGGCGGTGTTCTGGCAGATCCACCGCAGCACGCTGGTGAATGTGAAGGCCATCGCCGGCATCTCGCGCGACTTCCGCGGCCGCCAGATCGTGGCCGTCAAGGGCCATGCCGAGAAGCTGGAAGTCAGCCGCAGCTACAGCCATCTGTTCAAGGGCATGTGAAGCGGCGGCCACGCCCCCTCAGGCGTGGGGAGGCCGAGCCTGATTCAGGTTTTTTCAGGACGCTGGCGCGCTGCGGCTGCGACAGTTGGGGAACCTGTTGTTACGTTCTTGCCCAACCTGCCATGCACGCTGCCGCCCGTCCCTGCCCCAGCCCGCTGTTCCGCCGGCTGCTCCGCCACCTGAGCGGCGCCTGCCTGGCCCTGGGCCTGGCCTGCACGGCCCAGGCCGGCCATGTGGTGGTGAACTTCGATCCGCCGATCCAGCCGCCCAACGATCCGAATGCGCCGGCCATCCTCAGCCAGGTCTCGTACAGCGGGTCGCTGGGCTTCACCGTGATGGACAGCTGCCTGTCGGCGCTGGCGGCGGGCGCGCCGGGGCAGTACACCAATCCGAACGGCTTCTGCGGTGTGCTGCCCAGCCCGACGGCGACGCTGAACCTGTTCCTGACCATCAACGACCCCAGCGTCGATGCCACCACGGCCACGGCGACCAGCATCGCCCTGACCATCACCGAGCTGCGCGTCACGGCCGCCGGCATGATCGATGGCGTGAAAACCTCGGCCAGCAGCTGGCTGGACGCCAACGCCTTCGACGACCCGGCGCTGGCCCACAGCCTGGCGCCGGACCTGTACTTCCAGTTCTCGTTCGAGGACTATGCGCCCCACCTGCGGCTGGCCAACGCCTGCGGCGCCGGCCTGGAATGGGAGGACTGCGGCCCGTGGCTCAACTTCACCGCCGGCCTGGACGGCTACCAGGGCACGCTGCTGCAGACCAGTGACGCAGGCGACCCCTTCCTAGGCCGCGACGCCGAAGGCAAGCCCATCGTCGTGACCTACTCTTATGTGGACGGCCGGGTGGTGGTGGGAACCAGCGGCGCGACCGTGCCCGAGCCCGCCACGCTGGGCCTGCTGCTGCCGGCCTTGCTGGCGCTGGGCGCCACGCGCCGCCGCCTGCGGCGCTGACCACGGCAGGCCGCCGCCGCTGACTCCTCAGGCCGCCGCCGCGGCTCGACTCAGCCAGGCCAGGGCCAGGCTCTGGGCCGCGGCGCGGGTGGGCGGCACCAGTTCCAGCGCCACGGCCTGCGCCGCGCCGGAATCGGCGCGCAAAGCCTCGCGCAGCGCCTGCCATTGCGCGGCATCGCGCTGGCCCAGGGCCACGCCGGCCTGCACCCGCAGCGGCTCGGCGGCCCAGGCCAGCTGCACCGCGGCCAGGGCGTCGCCGGCCTGCCAGGCCAGGCGCGCCGTGTCGTCCAGGGCCTGCAGCCAGACCGACGCCAGACCCAGCGCGTGGGCCTCGCGCAGCGCTGCGGCCAGGGCCTGGGCGGCCTCGGCCATGCGCCCCTGGTGCAGCGCCAGCCGGCCCAGCCAGGCCCGCGCCTGCACCGCACCGCGCAGATCGGCGGCCTCGTCGCAGCGCCGCAGCGATGCGGCCAGTTGCTGACCGGCCTCCACCAGGTCACCGGCCTGCCAGGCGCATTGGCCCAGCAGCAGCAGGCCCTCGGCCTCGCCCTCGGGCAGACCCAGCTGCCGCGCCCGCTGCAGCCCGGCGCCCAGCGATTCGCGCGCGGCCTCGGCATCGCCATCGAACAGCGCCACCTGGCCCTGCAGCAAGCGCGCCTGCACCACGCCCACCGCCTCGCCGGCCTGCTCGAACAGCGCCAGCGACTCGGCATTGGCCGCACGCGCCGCGCTGCTGTGGCCCAGCGCCAGGCGCGCCATCGCCACCTCGTGCAGCGTGGCCGCCACCTCGACCGCGCCGCCGTGAGCCCGGCGCAGCGCCAGGCAGTCCTCCAGCGCCTGCAGCGCCGCCGCATGCTCGCCCAGCTCGCCGGCCAGGCCGGCCAGCACATACAGCACATGGGCACGCACCACGCCGGAGTCGCGCACCACCGGCCAGTCCAGCATGGACTGCAGCGCGGCACGGCCCTCGGCGGCACGGCCGCGCAGCACCCAGAAGTTGTGCAGCGCGATCGCCACCTTGACGCCGATCAGCGGCTCCACGCCGCTGCCGGCCTGCTGGGCCCGCTCGATCACCGCGCGCACGTTGTCCAGCTCGCGCTCCATGCGCGCCAGCCACAGGCCCTGCTCGGGTCCACGCAGGCCGTCGCGGCCCTGCTTGGCGCGGGTGAAGCTGTGCGCCGCATGCGCCGCCACCACGTCGGCGGCATCGGGCGCGGCACGCAGCTTGTCGGCGGCATAGTCGCGCAGCGTGTCCAGCAGGCGGTAGGCACCTTCGCCGGCCGCCCCGTCGAGCTGCACCAGCGACTTGTCGACCAGGGCGCCGAGCGCATCCATCACGTCCAGCGGGTCCAGCGGCGCCAGGCCGCCCACGGCCTCGGCCGCCGCCAGGTCGAAGCTGCCGCGCAGCACCGACAGCCGCGCAAACAGCGTCTGCTCGGCCTCGCCCAGCAGGTCGTAGGACCAGTCGACCAGGGCGCGCAGCGTCTGCTGGCGCTGCTGCAGCGAGCGCGAGCCGCCGGTCAGCAGGCGGTAGCGGTCGTCCAGCCGCTTCAGGATGTCGGCCACGGCCAGCTGGCGGGTGCGCGCCGCGGCCAGCTCCAGCGCCAGCGGGATGCCTTCCAGCCGCCGCACCAGCTCGGCCACCGCCGCCGGTTGCTGGGCCAGGTCGAAGGCCGGCTGGTGGGCCCGGGCGCGCTCGACGAACAGCTGCACCGCCGGGTTGGCGGCCAGCGCCGCGGCATCGTCGCCGGCGCCGGCCGGCGGCGGCGCCAGCGGCGCGATGCCCAGCACCTGCTCGCCGGGCAGGCGCAGCGCCTCGCGGCTGGTGGCGATGATCTGCAGCCGCGGCGCTGCGCGCAGCAGCGCCTGCAGGGCTTGGGGCAGCACCGCCGACATGGCGATCAGGTGCTCGCAGTTGTCCACCACCAGCAGGGTGCGGCGCGGCGCCAGGTGCTCGCACAGCACCTGCAGTGGCGTGCGGTCGGCCACCGGCCGCAGGCCGAACAGCTGCAGCAGCTCGGCCGCGATCAGCGCCGGATCGGCCAGCGGCGACAGATCGAGGAACCAGGTGCCGTCGGGATAGCGGTGGCGCGAGGCCTCGGCCGCCTGCAGCGACAGCCGGGTCTTGCCCAGGCCACCCATGCCCACCAGGGTGAGCAGGCGCAGCGGGCCTTCGAGCAGGCGGCGGATCTGACGCAGCTCGGCGGCGCGGCCGACAAAGCTGGACAGCGCCGCCGGCAGGTTGCCCGGCACCTCGCGCACCGGGCGCCAGCCGCTGTCCACCGCGGTGACGCGCCAGCCCTTGTCGCCCTCAGCCGGTGCCGGCACCGGATCGCCGGCCAGCGGCCACTCGAACAGCTCGATGGGCGCGTCCACGCCCTTCATCAGCCAGTGGCCATGCGACACGGCCTCGGCCGCGCCGGCCGCATCGGCGGCGGCCAGCGCCTGGTGCGCGTCCTGGCTCAGCAGGGTCTGGCCGCCGCCGGCCAGGGCCATGATGCGGGCGGTGGCCGGCTTGGCCAGGCCGTCGACCTCCAGCGGCTTGGCGCCACGCGCCACGTCGTCGGCGCTGTTCTCGCGCAGCACCACCGGGCCCAGGTGCAGGCCGGCGCGCGCGCGCAGCGGCAGCGACAGCCCGGCCAGCGCCGCATGGTAGGCACGGGCATAGGCCAGGGCATCGGCGACGGTCTCGAACAGCAGCAGCAGGCCGTCGGTCTTGTCGATCTCGCGGCCGCGCCAGGCGGGCAGCAGATCGCGGGCCGCACGGTCGTGCTCGGCCCACAGCCGGGCCGCTTGCGCGTCCCCCAGGTCCTGCATCGTCTGGGTGCTGTCGACCACATCGGTCAGCAGCAGCACGCGCGTCGTGATCACGGTTTCCTCGGCGGCCCTTGCCTGGGCGCGCATTCTGGCCCAGACCCGGACACCGACGGCGGCAGCGCCGCCGCGATCAGCCATTGCGCCGACCAGTAGCTGGCCAGGATCCACAGCGAGGACAGCGGCAGCGGCCCGGCGAACTTGTTGGTGGCCAGCAGCGCATCGGAGGCCACGAACAGCGCCCCGCCCAGCGCCAGCCGGCCGCCGCGAGCCAGGCCGCTGCGCCACAGCACCGCCGCCTGCGCGGCCATCGCCGCCAGGCAGACCACATAGGCCAGCACCGGCGCGCGCAGCGGCGCCGGCACGCCCGGCCACAGCCCGGCCAGGATGGCGCCGGCCACCAGCGCATAGGCGGCAAACGGCCAGGCCAGCGCCGCCAGCCGCCGCACGCGGGTGAAGGCCCACAGATAGGCCAGGTGGGCGAGCAGAAAGCTCAGCAGGCCGGCGATGAAGCCACCGGGAAACATCAGCGCCACGTCGCCGCACAGCGAGGCCGCCAGGCCGGCCAGGATCCAGCGGCGCGACAGGCCCTGAGCCGGGCCAGAACCGTCGCCACGGCCCCAGGCCAAGGCGATGATGGCCAGCGTGGCCAGTGGCTTGAAGACCCAGTTCAGCGCCGGCTGGTCCAGCGCCCAGGGCGCCGAGGCGATGGCCAGGGCCGCGGCCAGCGCGGTGGCCACGGCCAGCAGGGTTTCGCGGCGGCGCGTCACCACACCGCCACCGGATCGGCGCTGAACATGGCGTCGCCGGGCCGGCAGCCGAAGGCGGCGGCAAAGGCCGGCATGTTGGACATGGGGCCGCGCACGCGGAAGGGGCCGGGTGAATGCTGGCCGCTGCGGATCTGCTGCTCCATCGCCTCGACCCGCTGCTTGCTGCGCCAGATCACCGCATTGGCGGCAAAAAACCGCTGTTCGGGCGTGCGGCCGTGCAGCAGCGGCGCGGGCTGGCGCTTCAGCGCCAGCTTGTAGGCGTCGTAGGCGATCTGCAGGCCGCCCAGGTCGGAGATGTTCTCACCCAGCATCTGCCGGCCGTTGATGCGCAGGCCCGGCAGCGGCTCGTAGCCGCCGTACAGCGCCACCACGCGCTCGGCGCGGCTGCGGTAGGCGGCGGCGTCTTCGGCCGTCCACCAGTCGGCCAGATTGCCCTGCTCGTCGTACTGGCGGCCGCGGTCGTCGAAGTGGTGGGTGATCTCGTGGCCGATGACCATGCCGATGCCGCCGTAGTTGAGCGCGTCCTCGGCCTCGGCATCGAAGAACGGCGGCTGCAGGATGCCGGCCGGGAAGATGATGCGGTTGAGGCCGCCGGCAAAGGCATTGACGATGTGCGGCGAGGTCTGCCAGCGCAGCCGGTCCACCGGCTGCGGCCACTCCAGCAGGCGCTGCTTGAAGAACCAGGCATTGACGCGCAGCAGGTTGCCGGCCGGATCGGCACGCTCCAGCGCCAGGCCGGCATAGTCGGGCCAGCGCGTGGGCGCGCCGATCTGGGCCACCATCGCCGCCAGCTTGGCCTGGGCGCGCTGCCGCGTGGCCGGGCCCATCCAGTCGAGCGCGGCGATGCGCGCGGCCATCGCCGAGCGCAGGTCTTCGACCAGCTGGCTGGCGCGCTGCTGGGCGCGCGGCGAGAAGCTGTCGCGCACGAACAGCTCGCCCAGGGTCTGGCCCAGCGGCTCGAAGCCGGTGGGGCCGGCGATCAAACGCATCAGCTGCTCGTGGCGCGGCGGCGGCTGGCGCAGGCCGCGCAGCGCACGCTCGCGGTAATCGAAATGCGCGGCGCGGAAGTCGGCATTCAGCCAGGGCGCCAGCTCGTCGAGCAGGCGCAGGCGCAGATAGGCCTGCCAGGCCGGCAGCGGCGCCTCGGCGGCCTGCTGGGCCAGGGCCTGGGCAAAGGCCGGCTGCACCAGCACCAGCGGCAGCGTGCCCGCATCGGCCGGCAGCGGCACGCCCAGGGCCACCAGCCAGGCGGCCCAGTCGAACTCGGGCGCCAGCGCCTGCAGCCGGGCCAGCGTGAGGCGGTTGTTCGTGGCCTGGGGATCGCGGCGCTGCAGCGGCGTCATCGCGCCGCGGGCCAGGCCGGCCTCCAGGGCCAGCAGCGCATCCAGCGTGGCCGCATCGTGCGGCGCGCCGGCCAGCTGCAGCAGCCGGCCGGCATAGACGCGGTAGGCCTGGCGCAGGCGCAGCGCGCCGGCGTCGTCCTTCAGGTAGTCGTCGCGCTCGGGCAGGCCCAGGCCGGCCTGGCCGATGACCAGCGCATGGCGGCGCACGTCGGCGCTGTCGGGCAGCACCTGCAGCGGCAGCGGCGCGGCGATGCGCTGCTTGGCAAAGCGCGCCAGCAGCGCCGGCAGGGCCTGGCGCCAGTCCTGGCGGTCCAGTGCGGCAATGCGCTGCAGCAGCGGCTGGGCGGCGCGCAGGCCGGCACGCTCGCTCACCGCCTCGTCGCTGGCGCCGCCATACCAGGTGGCCAGCAGGCGCAGGCCCGGCGTGTCCTGGCGCGCCGGCTCGGCGATCAGCCGCGCCAGCGCCTGCTGCAGCCGGTGCTGGTTGGCGATGGCCAGCTGGTCGAAGCTGCCGATGCGCGCGCGGTCGGGCGGCAGCTCGGTGCGCGCCAGCCAGTCGGCATTGACATGGGCGTAGAAGTCGCTGCAGGCCGAGGGCGTGGCCTGGAGGCTCGCGGGCCTCAGGGCCGCACACAGGACCAGGGCGCCAAGAAAAGCCGGACGGGCCGGACGGAATCGAATCATGAGCCCGCGATGCTAGGGCCGAGCCGGATGGCCGGCCATCGGGGCCAACGCCAGAGCACGGCCCTCAGACCGGCGGCGGCGCGGCCGCGGCCTTGGCCGCCAGCTCGGCGCGCAGGCGCTTCAGGCGCTCGCGCGGGTCTTCCTTGGTCTGGCTTTCGTTGAGCTTCATCTCGGCGATGAAGCGGCTGGGGATGCCGGCCACCGTCTCGCGGCCCTTCTTGCGCCGGCGCAGCGTGCTCACCAGCAGGGTGCTGCGCGCGCGGGTGATGCCCACGTACATCAGCCGGCGCTCTTCTTCCAGGCGCTGCGGCGTCATCTGCTCGCCGTCGGCGCAGAAGGGCAGCAGGCCCTCGTTGACGCCGGCCAGCACCACATGCGGCCACTCCAGGCCCTTGCTGGCATGCAGCGTGGACAGCGTGACCACGTCCTGCTCCTCGCCGCGCTCGGCCAGGCTGATGATGACGCTGATGGTCTGGGCCACGTCCAGCACGCTCTGCTCCTCGCGGATCTGGCTGCTGCCGTCCTCGGCCAGCTCGCCGCCGCAGCGCTTGGCGATCCAGTCGACGAAGTCCAGCACATTGGTCCAGCGCGAGGCGGCGAGCTTCTCGCTCTCCTCGTTGTCGTAGAGGTGCTGCTCGTAGCCGATGTCCTTCAGCCATTCCAGCAGCAGCGCCTTGGCCGACTCGCTGCCACGGGTGTGGCGGGCGCGGTGCTCCAGGTCGTTGAGGTAGCGGCCGAACTCGTGCAGGCCGTCGATGGCCTTGCCGCTGATCTGCGTGGCCAGCGAGTCGGCGAACAGCGCCTCGAACAGGCTGGTCTTCCATTTGGCCGAAAACTCGCCCAGCTTGCCCAGCGTGGTGTGGCCGATGCCGCGCTTGGGCGTGGTCACGGCGCGCAGAAAAGCCGGGTCGTCGTCCTGGTTCACCAACAGGCGCAGCCAGGCGCACAGGTCCTTGATCTCCGCGCGGTCAAAGAAGCTCTGGCCGCCCGACACCTTGTACGGGATCTGCGCCGCGCGCAGCTTCTGCTCGAACTGCCGCGCCAGGTGGTTGGCACGGTAGAGGATGGCGAAGTCGGCCCATTTCACTTCGCCACCGCGGCCGCGCTGGGCCTGGATGAAGGCCACGGCCCGCTCGGCCTCGTGTTCCTCGCCATCGCATTCGGCCACACGCACGGGTTCGCCGTCGCCAAACTCGCTCCACAGCTTTTTCTCGAACAGCTTGGGATTGCCGGCGATCACGTTGTTGGCCGCGCGCAGGATGCTGCCGGTGGAGCGGTAGTTCTGCTCCAGCGGAATCACCGTCAGATTGGGCCAGTCCTCGGGCAGGCGCTTCAGGTTCTCGATGGTCGCGCCGCGCCAGCCATAGATGCTCTGGTCGTCGTCGCCCACGGCGGTGAACTGGCCGCGGTTGCGTGGATCGTCGCTGCTGACCAGCACCTTCAGCAGCTCGTACTGCACGGCATTGGTGTCCTGGTATTCGTCCACCAGCACATGGCGGAACGTGGCCTGCCACTTGGTGCGGGCCGGCTCGTCGCGCTGCAGCAGCTTCAGCGGCAGGCTGATCAGGTCGTCGAAGTCCACCGCCTGGTAGGCGGCCAGGCGCTCCTCGTAGCGCTGCATGATGCGCGCCGTGGTCTGCTCGTCGGGCGTCTTGGCCGCGGCCAGTGCGCCGGCCGAGTCCAGGCCCTGGTTCTTCCACAGGCTGATCTGCCACTGCCAGCTGCGCGCCAGCTTGGCATCGGTGGTGGCGCCGGCCTCGCGCAGAATGCCCAGCACATCGTCGGAGTCGAGGATGGAGAACTGCTGCTTCAGGCCCACGCGTTCGCCGTCCTCGCGCAGCAGGCGCACGCCCAGGCTGTGGAAGGTGCTGACCACCAGCTCGCGCGCCGCGCGCGGGCCCACCAGGCCCTTGGCACGCTCGCGCATCTCCTGCGCGGCCTTGTTGGTGAAGGTGATGGCGGCGATCTGCCTGGGTTCCAGCCCGGCCTGCAGCAGGCGCGCGATCTTGTGCGTGATGACCCGCGTCTTGCCCGAGCCGGCGCCGGCCAGCACCAGGCAGGGGCCGGACAAATGGTGCACGGCCTGCAGCTGGGCCGGGTTGAGCGAAGGAGGGGCGTCGGCCATGGGCAAACAGGGAGAATCGGCGCGCCCGAACCGGGATGCCATGCAGGGCCGCGGATGATAGCGGCGGCCCGTTTCACCAGCCGCAATGCCACCCATCCCTGCCGACGTCCTGCCCCCGTCCCCCTCGCGACGCCAGGTGCTGGCCCTGCCCGCGGCCACGGCCCTGGCCAGTCTGCCCTTCATCCGCCATGCCCGCGCCGCCGACCTTCCCCGCTTCGACCTGGGCGTGGCCTCGGGCACGCCACGGCCCGACGGCATGGTGCTGTGGACGCGGCTGACCGGCGTTGATCTGCCCGAGCGCGTGCCGGTGCAGTGGGAGCTGGCCCATGACGCGGCCTTCACGCAGATCGCGGCACGGGGCACCGAAACTGCCGAGCGCGCCTGGGCGCACAGCGTGCATGCCGAGCCCTCCGGCCTGGACAGCGCGCGCTGGTACTTCTACCGCTTCACGGCGCTGGGCCAGCGCAGCAGCGTGGGCCGCACGCGCACCGCGCCGGCGCCCGATGCGCCGGCGCGGCTGCGTGCCGCGCTGGCCAGCTGCCAGCGCTGGGAGCATGGCGAGTACGCCGCCTGGCGCCACCTGGCCACGCTGGACCTGGACCTGGTGATGTTTGCCGGCGACTACATCTACGAATACGGCGCGGCGGCCACCGGCGCGGCCCTGGGCGTGCGCAGCCACGACCTCCCCACCGCGCGCACGCTGGACGATTACCGTCGGCGTTATGCGCTGTACAAGAGCGACCCGGCGCTGCAGGCGGCCCATGCCGCCGCACCCTGGCTGCTGATCGCCGACGACCACGAGGTCGACAACGACTGCGCCGCCGAGCGCAGCGCCCGCGCCAGCGGCGCGGCCTTCCAGGCGCTGCGCGCCGCCGGCATGCAGGCCTGGTGGGAGCACCAGCCGCTGCCGCTGCGCATGCGGCCGCAGGGCACGGCGATGGCGCTGCACGGCCGCCACGACTGGGGCCGGCTGGCGCGCATCCATGCGCTGGACACGCGCCAGTTCCGCGATGCCCAGGCCTGCCCCGACTGGCTGCGCATGGCGCGCTCGTCCACCGTCGACGAGGCCGACTGCCCGGCCCTGGCCGATCCTTCGCGCAGCATGCTGGGCCCGGCCCAGGAGCGCTGGCTGGAGCAGGGCTGGGACCTGGCGCGGCCCTGGAACCTGCTGCTGCAGACCACGCTGATGTCGCGCTCGTCGCGCCGGCCGCTGGTCAGCGCGGGCGGTGGCCACAACCCCGGACGCTACTGGACCGATGGCTGGGACGGTTATGCGCCCTGCCGGCGCCGGCTGCTGGGCGCGGTGGCCGAGCGCCGCCTGCCCGGCACCGTGGTGCTGGGCGGCGATGTGCATGCGCATTACGCCGCCGACCTGGTGGCCGAGTTCGACGACGAGCGCGCGCCGCTGATCGCCAGCGAGTTCGTCACCAGCTCGATCTCCAGCAATGGTGCGCCGCAGCTGTTCACCGAGCGTGCGCTGCGCGCCAATCCGCTGCTGCGCCATGGCCGCAGCGACCGCCGCGGCGCCATCGTGCTGACGGTGGACGAGCGCCAGTGCAGCGCTGAGCTGCTGGGCGTGGACCGGCACGACGATGCGCAAAGCCCGGTGCGCGTGGATGCGCGCTTCGTGGTCGAGCTGGGTCGGCCGGGCGTGCAGAAAGGCTGAAGGGGCCGTCCCAAGCTTGAGGGACACGCCCCCTAGCTGGCAGGGTGGGGTGGCGCAGCGCATGGGCCTAGATTGGCATGGCGCTGCTGACGGACCGGCAGCGGCGGCCTGTACCGGCCCGGCCCCGGTCCACCCACCGAGGAACCGAGGAGCCGACATGGCCACCGCCAAGACCAGCAAGACCGCCAAGCCCGCCGCCAAGACCGCGGCCAAGCCGCCCAGGATCGACCTGCATGCCTCGGTCGGCAACGAGGCCGACGAGGAGGCCGCCAGCGTCAAGCGCGCGGTCAGCAAGCCGCCGGCCGAAGGCCCCAATCCACGCAGCAACAAGGTCGGCAGCAATGGCGCCGAACAGGTGGCCGGCTTCAAGCTGGCCAGCTTCGACAGCGCGCGCGAGGCCATGGAGCTGAGCGCGCCCGACACCTCCAACCTGCAGGACATCGGCGTGGCCTCGTTCGGCGAGGCCGGCGGCCTGCTGGAGACCGTGCATGGCGTGGACAACCGCACGCAGATCAGCAACACCGGCGTCTACCCCTGGCGCGCCACGGCCTCGCTGCTGATCACCGCGGCCGACAACTCGCAGTGGATCGGCACGGCCTGGTTCATCAGTGCGCGCACCCTGATCACCGCCGGCCACTGCGTGTGCATCAAGGGCAGCGGCGTGCCAGGGCGCGACGGCTGGGTCAAGCGCATCGTCGTGATGCCCGGGCGCAACGGCAGCAGCCTGCCCTATGGCTCGGTGACCTCCACCACCTTCCGCTCGGTCACCGGCTGGACCAACAGCGGCAATGCCGAGTACGACTACGGCGCCATCATCCTGCCCACGCCGCTGGGCAACAGCACCGGCTGGTTCGGCTTCGGCAACTACACCGATGCCGAGCTGCTGGCCTCGGTGGGCAACATCGCCGGCTACCCCGGCGACAAGCCCAGCGGCACGCTGTGGTACGACGCACGACGCATTGCCGCGGTGTCGGCACGCAAGGTGCACTACGACATCGACACCGCCGGCGGCCAGAGCGGCGCGGCGGTGTACCGCATCGTCAACGGCGGGCGCTATGCCTTTGCCGTGCATGCCTATGGCGGCGCCAGCACCAACTCGGGCACGCGCATCAACAGCGCGGTCTACGGCAACCTGCTGGGCTGGCGGGCATGAACCCGGCGTCGGCGCCGCTGCTGGTCCATGGCCGGGTGCTGGATGCCCAGGGCCGCGGCGTGGCCGGCGCACGCATCAGCTGGGTCGACGGTCCGGTGCCGCTGCCCGACATCGCCCTGCTCAGCGGCGCCGACGGCGGCTTCACGCTGGCCGCGCCGCTGCCGGGCCGCTACCGCCTGCGCGCCGATGCCGAGGACAGCGACGGCACGGCGCTGCAGGCCCAGGCCACGCTGCAGCTGCCGGCCCGCGACGAACTGCAGCTGCGGCTGCAGCGCTGAGCCGGCGGCACCGGCGCCCTGCAAGCCTGCATCGGCGTCCGGCGCACCCGCAGGCCGCCCACGCGCCGGTGGCGCGGAGATACTGCCGGCCATCATGCAGGCCATCGTCGCCGTCACCGTGCCGTTTTTTGCCCTGGTGCTGCTGGGCTGGCTGGCCGCCCGGCGTGGCCTGCTGCCCGAGTCGGCGATCCCCGGGCTCAACGCCTATGTGCTGTATTTCGCCCTGCCCTGCCTGCTGTACCGCTTTGGCGCCGGCACGCCGGTGCTGCAGCTGCTGAACCCGGTGGTCGGCCTGCTGTGGCTGGCGGTGGCCATGGCCGTGGTCGGCTTCACCATCGCCGTCAGCCTGAATCCGCGCGTGGGGCTGAAGGATGCGTCGTTCGGCGCCCTGGTGGCCACCTTTCCCAACTCGGGCTTCATGGGCGTGCCGCTGCTGGTGGCGCTGATGGGCCCGGCCGCGGCCGGCCCGGTGATCGCCACCGTGCTGCTGGACATGGTGGTCACCAGCTCGGTGTGCATCGCGCTGTCGCAGCTGCAGGGCGCGGGCGAGCATGGCGCGCGCGATGCCGCGCTGCGTGCGCTGCGCGGCACGGCGGCCAATCCGCTGGGCTGGTCCATCCTGATCGGCGCACTGGCCTCGGCCACCGGCTTTGCGCTGCCCGGACCGCTGGCGCGCATCGTCGGCATGCTGGCCGATTCGGCCAGCCCGGTGGCGCTGTTCACCATCGGCGCCGTGCTGTGGCGCGCCGGCCAGCATGCGCACACCCGCACCGCGCCGGCGGACTATCTGCCGGTGGCCCTGATCAAGTTGCTGCTGCACCCGGCGCTGACCCTGCTGGCCTGCCTGGCCGCACGCCGGCTGGGCGCGCCGCTGGGCAGCTTCGAAACCACCGCCCTGGTGCTGACCGCGGCCCTGCCGAGTGCCAGCAATGTGTCGCTGCTGACCGAGCGCTACGGCGCCGACGCCGGCCGCGTGGCGCGCATCATCATGGCCAGCACCACGCTGGCCTTCGTCAGCTTCACGCTGATCGCCTGGGCCTTCGGCGTGCAGCCGGGCTGACGCGGCCGAGACATCAGGTACCGCGATCAGTTTGCCGCCGCCGGACGGCGTCCACCCTTCGCCCCCCTCATCGCCAACACACAAACTCCCGCGGCCAGCAACGCCAGCGCACTGGGCTCGGGAACCGGACTGGCCGCTCTGACAAGAAAACTGCCCAGTCCCGCATAGGCGATATCTGGGTCGATCACATCACGCTCAAAGATGGCCCACCTCCCAGAGGGGCCCACCAGCACATCATTCGACATGACGGCAGGGGTCGAAATGATGGCGGTGATCTCGGTCACGCCCACTCGTCGGTTGTTGCTTCCGTAGAGCATGAAGCCCTGGGTGGTGATCGAACGGTACTCTGGCTGGAGTGGCAGTTCAACGTTGGACGCGGCGCGGGGATCATTGAAGCCAGAAACGATGCCGAGCAGCGGAACCAGGGCATTGGCGCCCGCGAAATCGGCTGCGGTCCAGGAGCTGTTGCTGGTGCGGGCGTAATTTCCGATGGCCGGCCCGATGTAGGCCGTGACCAGCGAAAGAAGATCGCTGGCATTGGCGAATCTCCAACCTTCCGTGACATAACCGTAGGCCCCCCGCTCAACCTCTTCGAATGAGTACCCTTGCAGTACCGTCAGCTTGAGCCAGTCCAGATTGGTGCTGGTGTCGGTGACAAAATTGCCTCTGTCGACAAGTGCCGCGCTGGCCTGGGCGCACAGCGCGAGGGCCCCGGCAGCCAGCATGAGTTTCTTCATCACAAACCTCCCTTGGTATTGATTGGGGATTGGGCACAGCCACCCGGCTGGCAGCGTACTGTTTGTGCATCGCACGAGCAATGCGAGGTCGGCGCCGAAGGGTTGGCACCCCCCCACTTGCGTGCGACGGCAATGCAAAAGCATCTGTCTGCCGCAAGCCGCGAGATCGCAAGGCGTTCAGCGGGTCAGATCGCCAGCGGATCGACGTCGATGGCCCAACGCGTCAGCCGCTTGTGCTCGTGCTGGCGCAGTGCCTGCAGCTCGGGCAGCCAGACCGCCAGCAGGCGCTGCAGGCGCGCGCGCGACGGCGCCTCCAGCAGCATCTGCAGGCGCTCGATGCCGGCCAGCTTGCTGAGCGTGGGCGGCACCGGCGGGTAGACCGTCACGTCGTCGGGCGCCAGGCCTTCGGCCTGCAGCCGCGACGCCGCCGCGCTGGCGGCCTGCAGAAAGGCCATCGCCACCTCGGCATCGCGGGCCTCGGCGCGCAGCAGGGCCAGGTGGCTGTACGGCGGCAGGCCGGCGCTGGCTCGCTCTTCCAGCTGGCTGGTGGCGAAGGCGGCAAAGTCGTGGCGCTTCAGCGCCGCATACAAGGGGTGCAGCGGATGCCAGGTCTGCACCCACATCTCGCTGTGCTGGCTGGCCTGGGCCTCGCGGCCGGCGCGGCCACCGGCCTGCATCAGCAGCGAGAACAGCCGCTCCGGCGCGCGGAAGTCGCTGGCAAACAGCGCCGCGTCGGGGTTCACCGCCACCACCAGGGTGATGCGGCGGAAGTCGTGGCCCTTGGTGACCATCTGCGTGCCAACCAGCACGTCCACGTCGCCGGCATGCACCTCGGCCAGGCGGCTTTCCAGCTGGCCCTTGCCACGCGCGGTGTCGGCGTCGATGCGGGCGATGCGCGCGCCGGGTAGCAGCTCGGCCAGCTGCTCTTCCAGGCGCTCGGTGCCGCGGCCCATGGGCGCGATGTCCAGGTTGCCGCAGTCGGGGCAGGCACGCGGCACACGCTCGGTGTAGCCGCAGTGGTGGCAGCGCAGCGTGCGCTCGCCCTTGTGGAACACGCGCCAGGCGCTGCAGTGCGGGCAGCCGCTCTTCCAGCCGCAGTCGGCGCAGTGCAGCACCGGCGCATAGCCGCGGCGGTTGAGGAAGACCAGGGTCTGCTCGCCACGCTGCAACCGCTCCTGCATCGAGGCCAGCACCGGCGGCGCAAACAGCGGCCCCGGTCCCCTCTGCGGGCCGGACGGGCGCGGCAGCACGCCCATGTCGAACAGCCGCACCCGCGGCAGCGCGCCGCCACCGATGCGCCCGGCCATGCTGGCCAGCCGGTAGCGGCCCTCGGCGGCGTTGTGCCAGGTTTCCAGCGAGGGCGTGGCCGAGCCCAGGATCACCGGCACCTGCTCCAGGTGGCCGCGGTACACGGCCAGGTCGCGTGCCGAATAGCGCGCGCCCTCCTGCTGCTTGTACGAGGGGTCGTGCTCCTCGTCGACCACCACCAGGCCCAGGCGCGGCAGCGGCGCAAACACCGCCATGCGCGTGCCCAGCACGATGTCGGCGCCGCCCAGGTGGGCCTGCAGCCAGTGCTGCAGGCGCTGCGCCGGCGTCAGGCCGCTGTGCAGCGACACCAGGCGGTGCTGCGGAAAGCGCTGGGCGAAGCGCGCCTCCAGCTGCGGCGTCAGATTGATCTCGGGCACCAGCACCAGGGCCTGGCGGTCCGCGGCCAGGGTGTCGGCGGTGGCGCGCAGATAGACCTCGGTCTTGCCGCTGCCGGTGACGCCGTGCAGCAGCAGCGGCGGCGGCCGCGGCAGCTCGCGCAGCGCAGCGATGGCCTCCAGCGCCGCCTGCTGGTCGGGCGCCAGCGGTGGCGGCTCGGGCGCGGGCCCGGGCGCGACGGCGGATGCCGGTGCGGCAGCCGGCGCCACGGCCAGCCGCTTGCGCAACCGCGCCAGGCGCCGCGCCAGCGCCGCCGGATCCACCTTGCGCAGCTCGGGCGGCAGCACGGCCAGCGCCAGCTCGCCCAGGCCACGCTGGTAATAGCCGGCGGCAAAGGCGATCAGCGCGCGCCAGGCCACCGGCAGCGGTGGCAGCGCATCCAGAGCCGCCGTCAGCGGACGCAAGGCGGCGGCCTCAGGCGCCGGCGGGGCCTCGGCCGACGCCGGGCTGTCCCACACCAGACCCAGCACCTCGCGCCGGCCCAGCGGCACCCGCACCAGGCTGCCCGGCGCCAGGGCCTGCGGCGCCAGATAGTCCAGCGCGCCGGCCAGGCCGCTGTGCTGCGGCAGCTCGACCACCACGGGCAGCACCACCGGCGCCGCAGCCGCCGTCAAGTGCAAGCCCTTCGCTGATCGCGGGTCGGCGTCGAGTTCACATCAAGAATCTTCGTTAAGTCGATGATTGACAAGGACTTTTCCAGCTGTCCCCGGCTTCTGTGGATAACTTTGTGGGAAAGCTGCTCACGGCCGCGCTAAGTGCTTGATCCGCCGTGCCTGGGCTTGGATTGCCCAATCCTGCAGCACTCAAAGAAATCCGTTCAAAATCAACAACTTGCCGATATTTTGTTGAGTTTCTGGCAGATCGGTACTGCGGCGCCCGGCCGGCTGCAGGTGGTTGCCGGTTTTGGGGATAAGTCAAGCCCTGAGCGCTCACTCACCCATTCGTGGGAGGCGGCGCCGCACCCCGGATCAACCCGGATTTCGCATGCGCCGGGAGTGGCCGTGCACGGCCTCGACCAGGGCCGACACATGCTCGGGCGGCGTATGCTGGTTGATGCCATGGCCGAGGTTGAAGACATGGCCGCCCCAGCCGCCGTCGGCGCGCTGCGGCGGGCCAAAGCTGTCCAGCACCGCACGCGCCTCGGCGGCCACGGCCTCGGGGCTGGAGAACAGCACCATCGGGTCGAGGTTGCCCTGCAGGGCCACGCGGTCGCCGGTGCGGGCACGGGCCTGGCCCAGGTCGGTGGTCCAGTCCAGGCCCACCACGTCGGCGCCGCAGTCGGCAATCGCCTCCAGCCACTGGCCGCCGCCCTTGGTGAAGACGATCACCGGCACGCGCTGTCCCTCGGCCTCGCGCTTGAGCTGGGCCACCACGCGCCGGGTGTAGGCCAGGCTGAAGGCATGGAAGGCGCGGTGCTCGAGCACGCCGCCCCAGGAGTCGAAGATCATCACCGCCTGGGCGCCGGCGTCGATCTGCGCATTCAGGTAGGCGGCCACGGCATCGGCATTGATGGCCAGGATGCGGTGCATCAGGTCCGGGCGGCGGTACAGCAGGGTCTTGACCTGGCGGTAGTCGTCGCTGCCGGCGCCTTCGACCATGTAGCAGGCCAGGGTCCAGGGGCTGCCGGAAAAGCCGATCAGCGGCACGCGCGAGACCGTCTGCCCCTGGGCATCGGTGGTCTGCAGCGCACGGCGGATGGTGGACACGGCGTCGAACACATAGCGCAGCTTGTCCAGATCCGGCACGGCCAGCGCGGCCACGTCGGCCTCGCTGCGCACGGCCTTGGCAAAGCGCGGCCCCTCGCCGGCGGCAAAGCTCAGGCCCAGGCCCATGGCATCGGGCACGGTCAGGATGTCGGAGAACAGGATGGCCGCGTCCAGCGGATAGCGCTCCAGCGGCTGCAGCGTGACCTCGCAGGCGTAGTCGGGATTGGTCGCCAGGCCCATGAAGCTGCCGGCGCGGGCGCGCGTGGCGTTGTACTCGGGCAGATAGCGCCCGGCCTGGCGCATCAGCCAGAGCGGCGTGTGCTCGGTGGGCTGGCGCAGGCAGGCGCGCAGAAAGCTGTCGTTGGCAAAGCCGGTCGGGCGGGCGGTGGAGGCGGCGGTCATCGGCGGATTATCGCGGCCGGCATCCCTGCGCCGGCTGCCCCAGGTCAGAGCCGGCGGCCGGGCAATCAACCCGGCTGCGGCCCCAGCCAGGCCTGCAGCACGGCCGCGCCACCGCCCTCGGGCTGGGCCCATTGCCACAGCAGCTCGGGCGGCACCACGCGCGTGCCCACCGGCAGCTGCGGCAGGGCCCGCGCCAGCTCGGCGACGAAGGCCGCCACCTTGACCGGGCGCAGCGGCTGCTCACGCTGCGGCACCATCCAGTGCAGCTGGGCCAGCAGGGCGCGGGCGATGCGCCGGCCCCAGTGGCGCTCGGTGCCGGCCTCGCCGCCCAGGCGCGCGGGCCGCACCAGCACCAGCTGCTCGAAGCCCAGCATGGCCAGGGCCTGCTCGTCCAGCGAGGCCAGGCCGGCCTTCAGCGCCTGCGGCAGCAGGCCCGGCGCATGCGGCGTGACCAGCAGCAGCCGGCGCACGCCGGCCGACCGCAACCAGCGCCCCATCGCCGCCAGCTGGGCTGGATCGGGCCGCAGCAGTGCCGCCTCACGGCCATGGCGGCCACGCTCGCGGTCGAACACCAGCACCGCGGTGTCGGGCGCCCAGGGCAGATCGGCGGGCCGCTGCCAGCCGCCGGCCGCATCGTGCGGCCAGGCCTGCAGGCCGCGCATCGCCACCTCGACCGGACGGATCACCAGGGTGGCCACGCGCGACCAGGCGGCATCGGCCAGCAGGCGCTCCAGCACCGCCGAGCCCAGCGCCCCGCCGGCGCCGATGACCAGCAGCCGGCGCGGCGCGGCAGCGGTCGGTGTGGCCGGTGCCAGGCCGGCCTGCAGGGCGTGGTGCAGCAGCGTCATGCCGGCGATGGTAGGGCCGGCGGCGGCCCGGCCGGCGCCACTTGATCTGGCCGCGTCGGCCCTCAGCTATGCTGCCGGGCGTTTCTGCCCTGCCCGGACCCTGCCTGGAGTGACCCGATGACCGCTGCCCGTGCCCTGCTCGCTGCCCCTGTGCTCGCCGCCACGCTGGCGCTGTCGGGCTGCGGCTATAACGAGTTCCAGAAGCTCGACGAGTCGGTCAATGCCAGCTGGGCCGAGGTGCTGAACCAGTACCAGCGCCGCGCCGACCTGGTGCCCAACCTGGTGGCCACGGTCAAGGGCGAGGCCGGTTTCGAGCAGGACACGCTGACCAAGGTGGTCGAGGCCCGCGCCAAGGCCACCAGCATCCAGGCCACGCCCGAGCTGGTGAACAACCCCGAGGCCTTCCAGAAGTTCCAGGCCGCCCAGGGCGAGCTGTCGGGCGCTTTGAGCCGGCTGCTGGTGGTCAGCGAGAACTATCCCAACCTGAAGGCCAACCAGGGCTTCCAGGACCTGCGCGTGCAGCTCGAAGGCACCGAGAACCGCATCACCGTGGCGCGCAACCGCTACATCAAGACGGTGCAGGACTACAACGTGCTGACGCGCAGCTTCCCCAGCAACCTGACGGCGATGGTCTTCAGCTACAAGACCAAGCCCAGCTTCACCGTGGCCAACGAGGCCGCCATCAGCGCGCCGCCGACGGTGAACTTCGACAAGGCGCCGGCCGCCACGCCCGCTGCTCCGGCCGCCAGCAAGTGATGGCCCGTTGATCCGCCGCCCGATGCCCACTCTGGCCCTGGCCTGGTGGCTGGCCCTGAGCCTGCTGCTGGCGGCCGTGGGCAGCGCGCGCGCGCAGGAGGTGCAGCCGGTGCCGGCGCTCAGCGGCCGCATCGTCGATGCCGCCGGCCTGCTCGACGCCGGCCAGCGCGCCGCGCTGGAACAGCGCCTGGCCGCCTTCGAGGCCCAGGCCGGGCCGCAGATCGTGGTGCTGGCCGTGGCCACGACCCAGCCCGAGGACATCGCCAGTTATGCGCAGCGCGTGGCCGACGCCTGGAAGATCGGCCGCCGCGAGGTGGGCGACGGCCTGCTGATCGTGGTCGCCCGCGACGACCGCAAGCTGCGCATCGAGGTGGCCAAGGCGCTGGAAGGTGCCGTGCCCGACCTGGCGGCGCGCCAGATCATCACGCGCGACATCTCGCCGGCCTTCAAGCGCGGCGACTACGCGGCCGGCCTGGACGCCGGCATCACCGCGCTGATCGCGCGCATCCAGGGCGAACACCTGCCGGTGCCCGAGCCACGGCCGGGCAAGCAGAGCGGCTCCACCGGCTTCGGCCTGGACCTGGAATCGCTGGCCATGTTCTTCTTCATCGGCGTGCCGGTGATCGGCGCGCTGCTGACCGGCGTGTTCGGCCGCAAGCTGGGCTCGCTGTTCACCGGCCTGGGCGCCGGCGGCATCGCCGGCTGGCTGATGGCCAGCACGCTGATCGGCGTCATCGCCGGCGTGGTGGCGCTGATCCTGGTGGGCGTGCTGGGCATCGGCGCGGCCGGCAGGCGCGGCGCACGCAGCGGCGGCATGCCGGTGATCTGGGGCGGCGGCTCGGGCGGGGGCTTCGGCGGCTTTGGCGGGGGCGGCGGCGATGGCGGCGGTTTCAGCTCCGGCGGCGGCGGCGACTTCGGCGGCGGCGGTGCCTCCGGCGACTGGTGACGGGTGATGGGTGATGGGTGATGGGTGACGGGTGAACAGATGCCGATGAACACCAATCCGCCCCCGGCCGCCGCGCGCGTGGCCGGCTCGCGCCTGTTGCGCCTGCTGCGCCAGCGGCTGTGGGACGAGCGCGATGCCCAGCGTGTGCTGCCGGCCGAGGCCCTGGCCCGGCTGCAGGCGCGCGTCGCCGCCGGCGAGCGGCGCCACAGCGGCGAGATCCGCATCGTCGTCGAGGCTGGCCTGCCGCTGTCCTATGTCTGGCAGCGCCTGCCGGCGCGGGCGCGGGCGGTGACGCTGTTCGGCAAGCAGCGCGTCTGGGACACCGAGCACAACAATGGCGTGCTGATCTATTTGCTGCTGGCCGAGCATGCCATCGAGGTGGTGGCCGACCGCGGCCTGGCCCGGCGCGTGGACGCCGCCACCTGGCAGACCCTGGTGACGCACATGCGCGAAGCCTTTCGCGCCGGCCGCTTCGAAGACGGGCTGATGCAGGCCGTGGATGCGGTGGACGGCCTGCTGCTGCAGCACTTTGCGCTGGCCGAGGGCCAGGCCAATCCGAACGAGCTGCCGGACGCGCCCGAGCTGCGCTGAGCGCACGCCGGACGCGGCCCCCCGCCAAACAAAACGGCCTGCCAGGCAGCAATGCCGGGCAGGCCGTGGGCCAGGGGCCAGAAGGCGTCAGCGCTTCTTGCGCAGCTTGGCGATGGCGGCGATCTGCGCGGCCATCATCGCGAACTCGCCCTGGGCACGCGCCAGGTCGATGTCGCTCTTGGCGTTCTTCATCGCCTCTTCGGCCTTCTTCTTGGCCTCGGCGGCCTTGGCCTCGTCCAGGTCGTGGCCGCGGATCGCGGTGTCGGCCAGCACGGTGACCGTGCCCGGCTGCACTTCGAGGATGCCACCGGCGACGAACACGAACTCTTCCTGACCGTTGTCGGCGCGCTCGATGCGCACGGCACCGGGCTTGATGCGGGTGATCAGCGGCGTGTGGCGGGGCAGGATGCCCAGCTCGCCGTTTTCGCCCGGCAGCGCGACGAACTTGGCCTCGCCGCTGAAGATGCTCTCTTCAGCGCTGACCACGTCGACGTGAATGGTTGCCATCTGGGACTCGCTTTCAAGGTTCAAGAATTTGGGGTGAGGGGTGCAAGGAGCAAGCAGTCGGCTGTCCGGCTAGGCGCGCCCCGCAGCCGTACACCCGTACGGCGAGGAGCGCAACGACGCTGGGCGGCCGAATGCGCCGCTCATTGCGCCACTCACTGCATCTTCTTGGCTTTCTCGAAGGCCTCGTCGATGGTGCCGACCATGTAGAACGCCTGCTCCGGCAGGTGGTCGCATTCGCCGGCCACGATCATCTTGAAGCCGCGGATGGTTTCCTTCAGCGGCACGTACTTGCCCGGCGAGCCGGTGAACACCTCGGCCACGTGGAAGGGCTGCGACAGGAAGCGCTGGATCTTGCGCGCGCGGGCCACGGCCAGCTTGTCCTCGGGCGAGAGTTCGTCCATGCCCAGGATGGCGATGATGTCGCGCAGTTCCTTGTAGCGCTGCAGCGTGCCCTGCACGGCGCGGGTGGTGCTGTAGTGCTCTTCGCCGACGACGTTGGGGTCGACCTGGCGCGAGGTGCTGTCCAGCGGGTCCACGGCCGGGTAGATGCCCAGCGCGGCGATGTCGCGGCTCAGCACCACGGTGGCGTCCAGGTGGGCGAAGGTGGTGGCGGGCGACGGGTCGGTCAGGTCATCCGCCGGCACGTACACGGCCTGGATCGAGGTGATCGAGCCGACCTTGGTCGACGTGATGCGCTCTTGCAGGCGGCCCATTTCTTCGGCCAGCGTCGGCTGGTAGCCCACGGCGGAAGGCATGCGGCCCAGCAGCGCCGACACCTCGGTACCGGCCAGCGTGTAGCGGTAGATGTTGTCGACGAAGAACAGCACGTCACGGCCTTCGTCGCGGAACGACTCGGCGATGGTCAGGCCGGTCAGGGCCACGCGCAGACGGTTGCCCGGGGGCTCGTTCATCTGGCCGTAGACCATGGACACCTTGGACTCGTCCAGCTTCTCCAGGTTCACGACGCCCGAATCGGCCATCTCGTGATAGAAGTCATTGCCCTCGCGGGTGCGCTCACCCACGCCGGCGAACACCGACAGACCCGAGTGGGCCTTGGCGATGTTGTTGATGAGTTCCATCATGTTCACGGTCTTGCCGACGCCGGCGCCGCCGAACAGACCCACCTTGCCGCCCTTGGCGAACGGGCAGATCAGGTCGATCACCTTGATGCCGGTTTCCAGCAGTTCCTGGCTGGGGCTCAGCTCGTCGTAGCTGGGGGCCTTGCGGTGGATCTGCGCCGACAGGTCCATGCTGACCGGACCGCGCTCGTCGATCGGGTTGCCCAGCACGTCCATGATGCGGCCCAGCGTGGCCTTGCCCACCGGCACGGTGATGGCCGCGCCGGTGTTGCTGACCATCAGACCGCGGCGGATGCCGTCGGACGAGCCCAGCGCGATGGTGCGCACCACGCCGTCGCCCAGCTGCTGCTGCACTTCCAGCGTCAGCGCCGAGCCGTCCAGCTTCAGCGCGTCGTAGACCTTGGGCATCGCGTCGCGCGGGAACTCCACGTCGACCACGGCGCCGATGCACTGGACGATCTTGCCTTGTGCTTGGGTGTTAGCCATTTGGTAATCCTTCAATCTGAATTCGTTGCGTGCGGCCGATCAGCCGCTGATGGCGGCCGCGCCGCTGACGATTTCGGACAGCTCGGTGGTGATGGCCGCCTGGCGGGTCTTGTTGTAGACCAGCTTGAGGTCGGCGATCAGCGTGCCGGCGTTCTCGGTGGCGGCCTTCATGGCCACCATGCGCGCCGATTGCTCCGAAGCCATGTTCTCGGCCACGGCCTGGTAGACCAGGGCCTCGATGTAGCGCGTCAGCAGATCCTCGATCACCGTGGCCGCATCCGGCTCGTAGAGGTAGTCCCAGCCGTACTGGGCCTTCTCGGCGGCGGTCTGCTCCAGGCGCTCGGCCGACAGCGGCAGCAGCTGCTCGACCATCGGCTCCTGCTTCATCGTGTTGATGAACTTGGTGTAGCACAGGTACACCGCGTCCACCTTGCCCTCGACGAAGGCATCGAGCATGACCTTGACCGGGCCGATCAGCTTCTCCAGCACCGGCGCGTCGCCCAGCTGGGTGACATGGCTGATGACGTTGCCGCCGACACGGTTGAGGAAGCCGAAGCCCTTGTTGCCGATGGCCACCGACTGGCTCTTGCCGCCGGCCGCCTGCACGTCACGCATCTTGTTGGTGACGGCACGCAGCACGTTGGTGTTCAAGCCGCCGCACAGGCCCTTGTCGGTGGTGACGACGATGAAGCCGGTCACCTTCGAGTTGTTGCCCGTGCGCATGTAGGCCGAGTGGTACTCGGGGTTCGCCTGCGACAGGTTGGCCGTGATGTTGCGGATCTTGTCGGCATAGGGCCGGGCCGCACGCATGCGGTCCTGGGCCTTGCGCATCTTCGAGGCCGAGACCATTTCCATGGCCTTGGTGATCTTCTTGGTGTTCTCGAAGCTCTTGATCTTGCCGCGTATCTCTTTACCGACCGCCATGACGGTACTCCTTTCGAAGAGGTGTCGTCAGGGCGGGGCTCAGGCGAAGGACTTCTTGAACGCGGTGATCGCGGCCGTCAGTTCTTCTTCGGCGGCCTTGTCCATGGCCTTCTCGGCCTCGAGCTTGGCCAGCAGCGCGGCGTGGCTGCTCTTCAGGTGCTGGTGCAGGCCGTGTTCGAAGGCCAGGACCTTCTTCACCTCGACGCTGTCGAAGTGGCCCTTGTTCACCGCATACAGCGAGGCCGCCATCAGGCTGATCGGCAGCGGCGCGTACTGCACCTGCTTGAGCAGCTCGGTCACGCGGGCGCCGCGGTCCAGCTGCTTGCGGGTGGCGTCGTCCAGGTCCGAGGCGAACTGGGCGAAGGCCGCCAGTTCACGGTACTGGGCCAGGTCGGTACGGATGCCGCCCGACAGGCTCTTGATCAGCTTGGTCTGGGCCGCACCGCCGACGCGCGACACCGAGATACCGGCGTTGATGGCCGGGCGGATGCCGCTGTTGAACAGGTTGGTTTCCAGGAAGATCTGGCCGTCGGTGATCGAGATCACATTGGTCGGCACGAAGGCCGACACGTCACCGGCTTGCGTTTCGATCACCGGCAGCGCGGTCAGCGAACCGGTCTTGCCCTTGACCTCGCCCTTGGTGAAGGCTTCGACGTAGTCGGCGTTGACACGCGCGGCACGCTCCAGCAGGCGGCTGTGGAGATAGAACACGTCGCCGGGGAAGGCTTCGCGGCCCGGCGGGCGGCGCAGCAGCAGCGAGACCTGGCGGTAGGCGACGGCCTGCTTGGACAGGTCGTCATAGATGATCAGCGCGTCTTGACCACGGTCGCGGAAGTACTCGCCCATGGTGCAGCCCGAGTAGGCCGACACGTACTGCATGGCGGCCGACTCGGAGGCCGAGGCGGCGACGACGATGGTGTAGTCCATCGCGCCGTGCTGCTCCAGCGCACGCACCACGTTCTTGATCGACGACGCCTTCTGGCCGATGGCGACGTAGACGCAGGTCATGTTCTGACCCTTCTGGTTGATGATCGCGTCGATCGCCACCGCGGTCTTGCCGGTCTGGCGGTCGCCGATGATCAGCTCGCGCTGGCCACGGCCGACGGGCACCATCGAGTCGATGCACTTCAGGCCGGTCTGCACCGGCTGGTCCACCGACTTGCGCGCGATCACGCCCGGCGCGACCTTCTCGATCACGTCGGTCATCTTGGCGTTGATCGGGCCCTTGCCGTCGATGGGCTGGCCCAGCGCGTTGACGACGCGGCCGATCAGCTCGGGGCCCACCGGCACTTCCAGGATGCGGCCCGTGCACTTGACGGTGTCGCCTTCCGAGATGTGCTCGTATTCGCCCAGGATCACCGCGCCCACCGAGTCGCGCTCGAGGTTCAGCGCCAGGCCGAAGGTCGGCTGGCCGCTGGCGGTGGCGGGGAACTCCAGCATTTCGCCGGCCATCACGTCGGACAGGCCGTGCACGCGCACGATGCCGTCGGTGACGGACACGACCGTGCCCTGGTTCTTGATGTCGGCCGAGACGCCAAGGCCCTCGATGCGGCTCTTGATCAGCTCGGAAATCTCAGCGGGATTCAGTTGCATAGCTTTCTCCAGTCTTGTCGACGGTGCACGCGCTCAAGCGCGGCTCACGCCGTCAGGGCGACCTTCATTTGTTCGAGACGGGCCTTCACCGAGGTGTCGAGCACTTCGTCGCCGACGACCACGCGAATGCCGCCGATCAGTTCCGGAGCGATTTCGACGCGGGCATTGAGCTTGCGGCCAAAGCGCTTCTCCAGCGAGGCCACGACCTCGGCCAGCGCGGCGCCGTCGATGGCATAGGCGCTTTGCACCAGTGCATCCGACGAACCCGAGCGGGCGTTGACCAGGGCCTTGAACTGCGCGGCGATCTCGGGCAGCGCAGCCAGGCGGCCGTTCTCGATCACCACCTGCAGCAGGTTGGCGACCTTGGCGTCGAGCACGATGCCGGCCACGCCGTTGACCAGGTCGAAGACCTGGGACGGCAGGGCCTTGGGGCTGTCGGCGAACTGGCGCGTGGCCGGATCGGACGCCACCTGGCCCAGCAGGCTCACCTGCTCGGCCAGAAAGGCGCCGTTGTCGCCGCCGACGGCCTTGAACAAGGCCTCGGCATAGGGGCGGGCGATGGTTGCAAGCTCGGCCATGATTACAGCTCGGCCTTCAGGCGACCCAACAGCTCGGCGTGCACGCCGGCGTTGACTTCCTTGCGCAGGATCGCCTCGGCGCCCTTGACGGCCAGCGCGGCCACCTGGTCGCGCAGCGCCTCGCGGGCCTTGACGGCCTCCTGCTCGGCTTCGGCACGGGCCGCGGCGACGATCTTCGCGCCTTCGTCGTTGGCGCGGCCCTTGGCCTCCTCGACGATCTGCTGCGCCAGGCGCTCGGCATCGGCCAGGCGCTTGGCAGCGTCGTCGCGGGCGGCAGACAGCTGCTGCTCGACGCGGGTGTTGGCAGCCGCCAGGTCGGCCTTGGCCTTGTCGGCCGCCGACAGGCCGTCGGCGATCTTCTTCGCGCGTTCGTCGAGCGCGGCGGTGATCGGCGGCCAGACGAACTTCATCGTGAACCAGACCAGGATCAGGAACACGATCATCTGGGCGATGAGGGTACCGTTGATGCTCACTTTGATGCCTCAATCACGGTGACGGAAAACACCGGCCTCGACTGCGTCCACGGGGGAACGGCCGGCGGCCAGCCACGACAGCGGAGCGTGCTGCTCCGGGCCGTGCGCGATTACTTCGGCAGGTTGGCCAGCTGACCCAGGAACGGGTTGGCGGTGGCGAACCACAGGGCGATACCGGTGCCGATGATGAAGGCCGCGTCGATCAGGCCGGCCAGCAGGAACATCTTGGTCTGCAGTTCGCCCATCAGCTCGGGCTGGCGGGCGGCCGACTCGAGGTACTTGCTGCCCATGATGCCGATGCCGATACAGGCACCCACGGCACCCAGACCAATGATCAGACCGGCGGCGAGGGCGACAAAGCTGATGACTTCCATGATGACTCCTAGTTAGAGAGAGTGAGAAAGGGAAAAACTACGGACGAGAGGAGAGAGAAAGAAACCGAACCGCGCCGGCTCAGTGGGCATCATGAGCCTGACCGACGTAGACGAGGGTCAGCATCATGAACACGAAGGCCTGCAGCGCGACGATCAGGATGTGGAAGATCGCCCACACGGTGCCGGCAAAGATGTGGCCGAGGAACAGCGCGATGCCCGTGCCGGTGAAGGCAAAGGCGCCGCCCATCAGCGCGATCAGCATGAAGATCAGTTCGCCGGCATACATGTTGCCGAACAGCCGCATGCCGTGCGAGACGGTCTTGGCCACGAACTCGATCACCTGCATCAGGAAGTTGATCGGATACAGGAACACCTTGTCGCCAAACGGAGCGGCAAACAGCTCGTGGATCCAGCCGCCCAGGCCCTTGATCTTGACGTTGTAGACCAGGCAGACGATCAGCACCGACAGAGACAGACCCATGGTCACCGACAGGTCGGCGGTGGGCACCACGCGCATGTAGTGGATGCCGAAGGCCTCGCCGATCTTGGGCAGCAGGTCCACCGGCAGGAAGTCCATGCTGTTCATCATGAAGATCCAGATGAACACGGTCAGCGCCAGCGGGGCCACCAGCTTGCGGCTTTGCGCGTTGTGCACGATGCCCTTGGCCTGGCTGTCGACCATCTCGACCAGCAGCTCGACCGCGGCCTGGAAGCGGCCCGGCACGCCCGAGGTGGCCTTGGCCGCGGCGCGCCACAGCACGAAGGAGCTCACCAGACCCAGCAGCACGGCATAGAAGATGCTGTCTAGGTTGAACACCGAGAAGTCGACGATCGACGTCTGCTTGTGGTTCTGCAGGTGCGTGAGGTGGTGAATGATGTATTCACCGGCGGTTGGCGCGTGACCTTCGGCTGCCATGTGCTGTGTGTCCCGTAAGCGTCGTCTAAGTCTTCAGATCGGGCGCCGCTGCCACAGCAGCGCCACCCAGTACACCTTGATGCACACCACCAGGCCCACCAGCAGAGCCGGCCAGACCAGGGGCTGCACGATCCGGTTCGCGACAGCAAGCATCGCGACCGAAACGCCGATCTTCACAAATTCCCACAACATGAAGCTGACGGCCGACGTGCCCGGCGCCATGCTGGAGGCCTTGCTGGTCATGCCACGTGCCATCAGCACGCCCGGCACCACCACCGTGGCCGCGCCATACAGCAGCGACCACGCCACTTCCGACCGCCGCGTGAGCAGCAGCCCGATCAGGGCCACCACCACGCCGGTCGCCAGCTGGGCGGCGATGACCACCCAGGGCGACAGCGACGGCTGCTGCTTTCTCAGCGCCTCGGCCTCCTCCCGGCTGAGGCTCTTGAAAGCCCGGTTCGCCACCTCATCTTCTGAGTCTTCCCATCCACCCCGCGGCTGGACAGCCTTGGGGCGGGAATCCGGGCGGCCGGCGATTGGGGCAGGCCGTTCAGACATGGCAGGACTTCGCGTTCGGTTGCGGCAAACCGCGGGAGTATACGTGGAAACCCCTGCAGTTCGACCATTCCCCTGGGCCCCGGGGTTTGCCCGGGGCCGCTGCGGCCGGAACTCGGCCGGTCGGCGCAGAGTCTGCAGCACATGCGCGCCCTCCTGAACCTGCTGCCGCTTCTGGCCACCCTGGCCTGGCAAGGCCATGCGCTGGCCGCCGGCAGCAGCCTGCAGACGCCCCAGGTGCGCGCCGAACTGGTGGCCCATGCGCCCGAGGGCCTGCAGCCCGGCAAGCCGCTGTGGCTGGGCCTGAAGATCGAGCACCAGCCGCACTGGCACAGCTACTGGAAGAACCCCGGCGACTCCGGCCTGCCGACCACGCTGGCCTGGACCCTGCCGCCCGGCGTGCAGGCCGGCGAGATCGAATGGCCCACGCCCAGGCGCCTGCCGGTGGGCCCGCTGCTGAACTATGGCTACGAAGGCCGGCTGCTGCTGCCGGTGGCGCTGCAACTGCCCGCCGGCTGGAGCGCGCCGCAGCTGGACATCCGCCTGCGCGCCGACTGGCTGGTGTGCAAGGAGGTGTGCATCCCCGAGGGCGGCGAGCTGGCGCTGCGCCTGCCGGTGGGGCCGGCCGTCACCGCCGAGGCGCCGCTGTTCGAGGCCGCCCGCGCTGCTCGGCCCCGGACCGTGCCCGGCGCCCAGGCCAGCGCCACGGTGCAGCCCGATGCGCTGCAGCTGCAGGTCAGCGGCCTGCCGGCCGACTGGCGCGGCCGCGAGCTGCAGTTCCTGCCCGAGACCGGCGGCGTGATCCGGCATGCGGCGGCCGTCGCCGGCCAATGGCGCGATGGCCTGTGGACCGCCCGCGTGCCGCTGGATCCGCAGCGCAGCGAGGCCCCGCACCAGCTGCCGGCGGTGCTGGTGGGCGATGGCCAGGCCGCCGGCCTGCAGCTGCAGGTGGCGATCGAGGGCGCCTGGCCGGCCCCGGGCGCGCCGGCTGCCACGGCCGCTACGGCGGCCACCCCCCCGGCCACCACCGTCGCCACTGCCGATCCAGCGCCGGGCCTGGCCCTGGCGCTGCTGCTGGCCCTGGCCGGCGGCCTGCTGCTGAACCTGATGCCCTGCGTGTTTCCGGTGCTGTCGCTGAAGCTGCTGGACTTTGCCCGCCATGCCCATGACCGCCGCGCGATGCTGGCCGGCGGCCTGGCCTACAGCGCCGGCGTGGTCGCCAGCTTCGTCGCGCTGGCGGCGCTGCTGCTGGCGCTGCGCGCCGGCGGCGAGCAACTGGGCTGGGGCTTCCAGCTGCAGTCGCCGGCGGTGGTGGCCGGACTGGCGGCGCTGTTCACGCTGATCGCGCTGAACCTGGCCGGCCTGTTCGAGGTCGGCTCGGTGCTGCCCGACCGCTGGGCCACGGCGCGCGCCCGCCATCCGCTGGCCGACTCGGCGCTGACCGGCGTGCTGGCGGTGGCCGTGGCCTCGCCCTGCACCGCGCCGTTCATGGGCGCCTCGCTGGGCCTGGCGGTGACGCTGCCGCCGGCCCAGGCCCTGGCCGTGTTTGCCGCGCTGGGCCTGGGCATGGCCCTGCCCTATCTGCTGGCCAGCGCCTGGCCGGGGCTGGCCACGCGGCTGCCGCGGCCCGGCCCCTGGATGGCCCAGCTGCGTGGGCTGATGGCCTTTCCGATGCTGGCCACCGTGGTCTGGCTGGTCTGGGTGCTGGGCCAGCAGACCGGCATCGACGGCGCCGCGGCGCTGCTGGGCCTGCTGCTGGCCCTGGCCTTCGTGGCCTGGGCCTGGGGCTCGCCGGCGCTGGGCCGCCGCGCGCGCCGCGGCCTTGGCGCACTGGCCCTGGCCCTGGGCGGGCTGACCCTGGTCTGGGCCGCACCGTCGCTGCGCCAGCCGGCGCCGGCCTCGGCGGCCGGTGCCGTGGCGGATGCCGGCTGGTCGCCCTGGTCGGCCGCGGCGGTGGACCAGGCCCTGGCCCAGGGCCGGCCGGTGTTTGTCGACTTCACCGCCGCCTGGTGCGTGACCTGCCAGTACAACAAGCGCACCACGCTGGCCGATGCCTCGGTGCTGCAGGCGCTGCGCGACCGCCAGGTGCTGCTGCTGCGCGCCGACTGGACGCGCCGCGACGCGGCCATCGCCGCCGAGCTGCAGCGCCTGGGCCGCAGCGGCGTGCCGGTGTATGCGCTGCATGCCCCGGGCGCTGCAAGGCCCCATCTGTTGAGCGAGATTCCCAGCGTCGCCGAGCTGCGCCAAGCGGTGGCCGCGCTTCCACCCCCGCCCTGAAACCCGCATCGAACGGAGCCCGATGATGAGCATGAGCTTGCAACCCTCCCTGCGTCTGTCGCTGATGCTGGCCCTGCTGGCCGGCGGCAGCGCCACGGCCCTGGCCGCGGCCAGCGTGGGCCAGCCGGCACCGGCCTTCAGCGCCGTGGACACCAGCGGCAAGACCGTGTCGCTGGCCGATTTCAAGGGCAAGACCGTGGTGCTGGAATGGGTCAACCCCGGCTGCCCCTTCGTGCAGAAGCACTACAACAGCGCCAACATGCAGGGCACGCAGAAGGAGGCCGCGGCCAAGGGCGTGGTCTGGCTGGCGATTAACTCCACCGCCGCCGATGCCAGCGACTACAAGACGCCGCAGGCCATGGCGCAGTGGATGAGCGGCCACAAGGCCGCGGCCACGGCCACGCTGATGGATGCCGACGGCAAGCTGGGCCGCGCCTATGGCGCGCGCACCACGCCGCACCTGTACATCGTCGATGGCGGCGGCACCCTGGTGTATGCCGGCGCCATCGACAGCAAGCCCAGCGCCAACCCGGCCGACATCGCCAGCGCCACCAACCATGTGAAGCAGGCCCTGGCCGAGACCAGCGCCGGCAAGCCGGTCAGCCAGCCCAGCACGCGGCCCTACGGCTGCTCGATCAAGTACGGCTCGGGCGCCTGATCGCCGCTCAGAGCTGCGCCAGGTGTGCCGGCAGGCCCGGCACGTCCACGCGCAGCTGCAGCACGCAGCCGGCCAGCGGCTGGGCCGCCAGCTCGTCGGCCGGGCGCTTGTCGCGGGCGGTGGTGATGTACAGCGTCTTCAGGTCGGCGCCGCCGAAGCAGGGCATGGTGGGACAACGCACCGGCAGGCGCAGCTCGGCCAGCTGGCTGCCGTCCGGCGCCAGGCGCAGCAGGCGCTGGCCCTCGAACATCGCCACCCAGTAGGCGCCTTCGCTGTCCACCGCCGCGCCGTCGGGCCGGCCGCCATAGGCCTGCAGCGGCTGGGCCGCATCGCGCAGCGGGAACTGCGCAAACACGCGCTGGCGCGACAGGCTGCCGTCCAGCGGGTCCACGTCCAGCGCCTGCACCACATGGGCCTTGGTGTCGGCCCAGTACAGCGTGCGGCCGTCGGGGCTGAAGGCCAGGCCGTTGCTGGCGCTGATGCCGCCGGCCAGCTTCTCCAGCCGGCCGGCCGGGCCGCGGCCCAGGCGGTACAGCGCCGCCTGCGGTTCGCGCGCATCGTCGATGCTGCCGATCCAGAAGCGGCCCTGGGCATCGGCCTTGCCGTCGTTGAAGCGCTGCCTGGCCGGGTCATAAGGCGGCTTGGCGATGCGCTTGCGCTCGCCGCTGATGGTGTCGATGCGCCACAGGCCGTCGCGCATGGCCGCCAGCAGGCCGCCGCCCAGCAGGGCCGCGATGCAGGCCGGCTGGCTGGGCTGGTCCCAGGCCTGGTGGGCGCCGCTGGCCGGATCGAAGCGGTGCAGGCGCTGGCCCGGGATGTCCACCCAGTACAGGCATTGCTCCACCGGATGCCACAGCGGCGACTCGCCCAGCAGCGCGGCGGGCACCGGCAGGGCCGTGATCTCGGGGGTCCAGGCAGCGGTCATGGCGGGAGCGGATGGAGGTCGAGGTGGCAGTCCAGCGTCAACCGGGCGCCGGGGCGCAGCCGCACCAGGCCGGCGGCCAGGGGATCGTCCAGGTTCAGCGCATTGTGGATGTGGCTGACCGGCTCGACGCAGAAGAACGGCCGGCCGAGCGGCGCATAGACCACCACGCGCCGCGCATCGCTGCGCAGGTGCAGGCGTAGGCTCAACTGCGCGTCGTCGATCCAGGCCTGGCCGTCCCAGCCGTCGTACACATGGTCCAGGTCCAGCGCGGCAATGTCGGCATCCAGCGGCGCATGCGGCTCGGGCGCCAGCGGCAGGCGGTCGGGCCCGCAGGACCAGCGCCGCTGCACGGCCAGGCGCAGGTGCGCGCCGTCACGGCGCTCGAAGAACGGATGCCAGCCCAGGCCGGCCGGCTGGTCGCGGGCGTCGTCGCTGTCCAGCTGCAGCGCCAGGTCCAGGCCATCCGGACGGAGAGACAGGTGCTGGCGCAGCGTGAAGCCGAAGGGCCAGTCGGCATCGGGCCGGTGGCGCAGCTCCAGCTGGGCGGCCTCGGCGCTGTGGCCGGTGACGGTCCAGGGCCGCTGCCAGGCCAGGCCGTGCAGTGCATGCGGCTCGCCGGGCGCCAGCGCCAGCTGCTGCGGCTGGCCATCCCATGCAAAGCGGCCGGCGGCGATGCGGTTGCTGTACGGCGCCAGCACCAGGGCGCCGGCCTGGCGCGCGCTGCTCAGGGCCTGCGGCAGGTCGCTGCTGCGCAGCAGCGGCAGGCCGTCGAACCACAGGCCGGTGATGGCCGCGCCCAGATCGGGACGCAGCGCCAGGCGCAGTGCGCCGGCGCGCAGCTGCAGCCCGCTCACGCCAGGTCGACCTTCAGGTAGTGCGCGCCGGGGATGGGGTTGTAGTAGTAGGGCGGCACTTCCTCGAAGCCCAGCGATTCGTACAGGCCACGCGCGGCCTCCATGTCGTCCAGCGTGTCCAGCAGCATGGCCGAATAGCCGGCCTGGGTGGCGCGGTCGATCAGCGCCTGGGCCAGCAGCCGGCCCAGGCCATAGCGGCGGAAGTCGGGCCGCACGAACAGCCGCTTCATCTCGCAGGCATTGGCATAGTCGACGTCGTGCAGCGGCCGGAAGGCGCCGCAGCCGGCCAGCTGCCCGTCGACGAAGGCCAGCAGCAGCACGCCGTGGGGCTCGGCATAGGCACCGGGCAGATCGGCCAGCTCGGCCTCGAAGCCCTGGAAGCACAGGTCGATGCCCAGCTGCTGCGCGTACTCGCGGAACAGCGAGCGCGTGGCGTCCAGCCACTCGGGCGTGTCGGGGATCTGCAGGCGGATCTCGGGCGTTTTCATCGCCATGCCGCGCCTCAGCCCAGCCGGCCGATGGCCACCGCGCCGGCCGCGCAGGCCGCCGCCAGCACCGCGGCCAGCAGGCGCTGGACCAGGCCGTCGGCGCTGGCCGGCACCTCGGCGGGCAGGTCCTTGTCGCCATGGATCATCGGCGGCACCAGGCGCTTGCCGCGCAGCGCATAGGCCGCGACGGCCGCCACATGCAGGCCCACCAGGCCCAGCATCAGCCACTGGCCATAGCCCTTGTGCCAGGCGGTGGCGGCCAGGCCGGTGGCGGTCTCGACAAAGCGGTTCAGCGGCCCGGTGACGGCGATCTCGTCATCGGCCACCAGGCCGGTGGCCACCTGGGCCAGCAGCACCGCCAGCAGGGCCAGCACCGACAGCGCGCCCAGCGGGTTGTGGCCGACCTCCAGATGCTCGCCGGCGCGTGCCGTGCCCCGCAGATAGCGCAGCAGCCGGCCGGGCGTGGGCACGAAGCTGGCAAAGCGCGACCAGCGCCCGCCGACCAGGCCCCACAGCAGGCGGAACACCAGCAGCGCACCCACCAGCAGGCCGAGGCGGAAATGCCAGACCAGGGCATTGCCACCGATCTTGCCGGTGACCACCAGGCCGATCACCGCCGCCAGCAGCAGCCAGTGGAACAAGCGGGTGGGCAGGTCCCAGACCCGCACCGGTTGGAGCTGGGGGTTCGGTGCTTGCATGCGGCGGGCGGTGTGGAAGGACGGTGGGCGGCCGGAGGTGCCGACGATAACGGAATCGCCAGGGAATAGTCGCGGCGACGCTCCGTACACTGCTGCAGTGCCCGGCGCCGTTGCCGGACGCGTCCCCTGCCATCCGCCTGGAGGATTCCTGCATGAAGAAGACATCGCTGCTGGCCCATGCCACCGTCGCCGCCGCCACCGTCCTGGGCCTGGGCGCCGCCCTGCCCGCCGCGGCCCAGTTCCAGAAGCCCGAGGACGCGGTCAAGTACCGCAAGGCGGCCTTCACGGTGATGGCCGCTCACTTCGGCCGCATCGGTGCCATGGCCAACGGCCGTGCGCCCTTCGACGGCGCGGCCGCGGCGGCCAATGCCGACATCGTGGTCACGATGTCCAAGCTGCCCTATGCCGGCTTCGTCGAGGGCACCTCGGGCACCGAGAAGGGCGCGCCCAAGGCCAATGTCTGGAGCGAGCGCGCCAAGTTCGACGAGGCGGCCAAGAAGATGCAGGACGAGGTGGTCAAGCTGGCCGCCGCGGCCAAGGCCAACAACCTGGATGCGCTGAAGGCCGCCTTCGGCTCGGCCGCCGGCAGCTGCAAGAGCTGCCACGACAACTTCCGCGTCCAGTAAAGCCTTCAGGCGGGGCTGGACAGCGCCACGCGCCCGCGCGGCGTGTCCAGTTCAACCTGCACGGCCGGGCCGGCCTCGGCCAGCCGGGCATTGCCGGCGCGCAGCCGCAGCAGCGGATGCAATCGCGCCGGCACGCCGCCCAGCGTGGCGCTGCGCAGCACCACGCCGCTGGCCGGCATGGCTTCGGTGGGATGCCGGCCCTGCCACTGGATCAGCGTCGGCAGATGGCCGTCCAGGTCGATGGCGCCGTCGTCGCGCACCAGGATCTGCCAGGCCAGGCGGCCGGCCGGCGTGTCGCGCGCGGCGGCGATCAGGGGCCCGGGCTGGCAGCCCAGCGTGATCAGGCCCCAGCGCAGCATGTCCACATTGGTCGAGCGCAGCACCGCATGGTGCAGCTGCGGGCCCTGCTCGCGCAGGCGCTGCTGCAGGGCCGCGTCGTCCAGGCCGAACCAGCGGGCGCGCGACGGGGGCGGCGCCTCCGGATCGATGGCGATGATCTCCAGATAGGCCTGCGCAAAGCCCGGGCCATCGATGCGCAGCAGGCGGTTGTGCGTGCCCATCAGCGCATGGCGGCCGCCGGGGCCGGGCGCAACGCCCAGCGTGGCCTGGCACCAGGCCGCACCCTGCTCCAGGGTCTGCGCCACCACCACCAGGTGGTCCAGTTCGCTGTTCACAGCCGCAGCTCGCCGGCCACCACGCCGACCACGTCGCCGCCGATCCAGATGTGCTCGCCATCGCGCTGCACCTGCACGCGGCCGGCGCGGCCCAGCGCCGCGCCCTGGGCCGCGACATAGCGGTCGGGCGCCAGGCCGCTGCCGATCAGCCACTGCGCCAGGCCGGCATTCAGGCTGCCGGTGACCGGGTCCTCGGGCACGCCCAGGCCGGGCACGAAGGCGCGCACCTCGAAGGCGCAGTCGTGGCCGGCGGGATGCGGGCCGACCACGCCCAGCTTCAGCCCCTGCAGGGCGGCAAAGTCGGGCTGCAGCGCCAGCACCGTGGCCGCATCGGGCAGCAGCGCGGCCATCCAGCCCGGGCCGTTGTCCACCCACACCAGCTGGCGCAGGCTGTCGTCGGGCAGCTTCAGCGCCGAGGCCACCACCTGGCGCAGGTGCGCATCCACCGGCCCGGTGCGGCGCAGCGGCGGCGCGGCAAAGGCCAGGCGGCCCGCATGCTGCGGGTCCTGGCGCACACGCACCAGGCCCACGCCGCACTGCTGCACCACCTGGCCCGGCGCGCGCGGCATGCCACCGGCATCCAGCCAGGCGCGGCAGCTGCCCAGCGTGGGATGGCCGGCAAACGGCAGCTCGCCACCGGGCGTGAAGATGCGCACCCGGTAGTCGGCGCCGGGTTCGGTGGGCGGCAGCAGAAAGCTGGTCTCGGACAGGTTGGTCCAGCGTGCCAACGCGGCCATCTGCGCGTCGTCCAGGCCCTGGGCATCGTGCACCACGGCCAGCGGATTGCCACGCAGGGCCTGGTCGGTGAACACGTCGAGCTGGCTGAAGCGGCGGCGGGAAGTCATGTCATGGACCTTGCACAAGCGGAGAAAAGAGGATCAGGTGCCGGCCAGCACCTCGGCATAGACCTCGCGGTCGACATTGCCGCCGGACAGCACCACCGCCGTGCGCCGGCCCACCGGGCTGTGGCGGGCCTGGCCACGCTCGGCCAGGCAGGCCGCCCAGGCGGCGGCACCGGCGCCTTCGGCCACCTGGTGCGTGGCCTCGAACAGCTGGCGCATGGCCGCGGCCACTTGGGCGTCGCTGACCTGCACCACCCGCGCCAGGCCGCCGGCCAGCATCTGCAGCGCCGCCGGCTCGGGCGTGCGGCAGGCCATGCCGTCGGCCAGCGTGGTGCTGACCGCATGCGACACCGGCTGGCCGGCGGCCAGCGACAGCGCATAGGCCGGCGCGCCGCTGGACACCACGCCGACGATCTGCGTGGCCAGGCCCAGCGCGTCGCGTGCGGCGATCAGGCCGCAGGCGCCCGAGCCCAGGCCGATGGGCACATACACCGTGTCCAGCGCCGTGCCGGCGGCGGCCACGGCATCGAACAGCTCCAGCGCATAACTGGCCACGCCAGCGACCAGGCCGAGGTCGAAGCTGGGCACCATCTGCCAGCCACGCTGCGCGGCCAGGGCCTGGGCCTGCTCGCGGGCGGCCTGGAAATCCTCGCCATGCTCGACCAGCTCGGCGCCCAGCGCACGCATCGCGGCATTCTTCTCGCGGCTGTTGCCACGTGGCACGACGATCAGCACCGGCAGCCCGGCGCGGCCGCCAGCCAGCGCGATGGACTGGCCATGGTTGCCGCGCGTGGCGCTGACCAGGCCGGCCGGCCGCGCGCCGCTGCGCAGCAGCCGGTCCATCCAGACCAGGCCACCGCGGACCTTGAAGGCGCCCACCGGCGTGTGGTTCTCGTGCTTGACCCACAGCGCCGTGCCGTCGCCGGGCGCCGCCGCCAGGGCCTGCTCCAGCTGCGGCCAGCGGTGCTGCGGCGTGGCCGGCACCACGGCCTGCACCAGGGCTTGCGCCTCGCGCAGCGTGGCCAGGTCCAGGCCGGGCAGGCACTGGCTCACGGCGCGGCCTCGGCCCCGGCGTCCAGCGCCTCGTGCAGCACACGGCCCAGGATGGCCACGGCATCGGCGATCTCGGCCTCGCTCAGCGTGACGAAGCTCAGCCGCAGCGTGCGCGCATCCGGCCCCTGGCCCGGGCCGTGGCCGGGCTGGGCGGCATAGAAGGCGGCGCCGGGCACATAGGCCACGCCGGCGTCCACCGCCCGTGGCAGCAGGGCCAGGGCGTCGATGCCGGCGGGCAGGCGCAGCCAGAAGAACATGCCGCCCTGCGGTTCCTGCCATTCGGTGCCGGCCGGCATGTGCTGGGCCAGGGCCCGGGCCATGGCCCGGGCCTGGCCCTGGTAGCGGGCGCGGATGGTGGGCACATGGCCGGCCAGAAAGCCGTCCTTGATGACCTCGTGCACCACGCGCTGGTTGAAGCCCGGCGTGTGCAGGTCGGCGGCCTGCTTGGCCTGCAGCAGCTTGGGATAGAGCTCCGGCGGCGACACCAGATAGCCCAGGCGGAAGCCCGGCGTCAGCACCTTGCTGAAGCTGCCCAGGTAGAGCACGCCCTCGGGCCAGCGCGCGGCCAGCGGCGCCGGCGGCGGGCTGTCGAACCACAGGTCGCCATAGGGGTTGTCTTCCACCAGCGGCAGGTTGGCGGCCTGGGCCGCGGCGATCAGCGCCTGGCGCCGGGCCTCGCCGATGACGCGGCCGGTGGGGTTCTGGAAATTGGGCAGCAGGTACGCGAAGCGCGTGCCCGGCGCATCATGCGGCAGCGCGGCCAGGGCCTCGGGCAGCGGGCCTTCGCCGTCGCTGGCCAGGCTGGCGTAGATCGGCTCGAAGGGATTGAAGGCCTGCAGCGCGCCCAGGTAGGTGGGCGTCTCCACCGCCACCGGCGCGCCGGCATCGACCATCACCTTGCCCACCAGATCCAGGCCCTGCTGCGAGCCTGTGGTGATCAGCACCTGGTCCGGCGACACGCTCATGCCGTGCCCGCCCCCACCCAATTGGGCAGCCACCCAGTCGCGCAGCGGCGCAAAGCCTTCGCTGGCGGCGTACTGCAGGGCCTGGCGCGGCGCCTCGGCCAGCACGCGCTGGCAGGCCTCGCGGATGGCCTCGACCGGAAAGGTGTCGGCCGAAGGCAGGCCACCGGCCATCGACAGGATGCCGGGCTTCTCGGTGACCTTGAGGATCTCGCGGATGATCGACGGGTTCATGCGCGCGCTGCGGCGCGCCTGGTGCCACAGCGCGGACTGGGGCGACGTTGGATGCTGGCTCATGCGGTCTCCGGGATCTGGGTCGTGGGCAATGTGCAGCCCGGGATGGTGCCTCAATCGGGCTGGCCTGCTCAGGCGGCCCGCTTGGCGCCGGCCACCGTGGCCGCCACGGCCAGCGCAAACAGCGCGCTGGCCGGCTCGAAGGCATCGCCCAGCAGCGGCACGGCAAAGGCGATCGACAGAAAGGGCTGCAGCAGCTGCACCTGGCTGACGCGCAGCATGCCGCCCAGCTGCAGGCCGCGGTACCAGGCGAAGAAGCCCAGCCACATCGACACCACGGCCACATACAAAAAGCCGAGCCAGGCCGACGGGCGGACGGCCTGCCAGGCCGCCGCATCGGCCGGTGGTGCCGTCCACCCGGCCAGCGGCAGGGTCAGCGGCAGGCTGCCCACCAGCACCCAGCTGATGACCTGCTGCGGCGCCATGCCCGGCTGCCCGCCGGCCGTCGGCGCCGACATGCGCGCGCCCATCACATAGCCGAAGCCGCCCAGGACCACGGCCAGCACCAGCAGGCCGTCGGCCAGCTGCAGCCGCGCCCCGCCCTGCCACAGCGCAAAGCCCAGCACCAGGCCCAGGCCGGCCGCGGCCCAGGCCCAGAAGGCGCGGCTGCCACGCTGGCCCAGCAGCAGGCTGCCGATGGCCGCGGTGGCCATCGGCAGCAGGCCCGACACCACCGCCGCATGCGCCGCATCCACCCGCTGCACGGCCCAGCCCAGGAACAGCGGAAAGCCGAACACCACGCCGCTGGCGGTGAGCGCCAGGCCGCGCCACTGCGCGGCCGTGGGCCAGGCGGCGCGCTGCCAGGCCAGCCACAGCGCGGCCAGCACACCGGCCAGTGCCGCGCGGCCGGTGGCCACGAAGGCCGCCGGCAGCTGCGGCTGCTGCAGATCGCCGGAGGCCAGCCGGGTCATCGGGATGGTCAGCGCAAACAGCAGCACGCCCAGCGCGCCCAGCAGCCAGCCGCGGCTGGCGGCCGACCAGGCCAGGGCCGGCGGCGGGGCGGAGGTCACGGAGGCGGCGGGACTGGGTTTCATGCCCCCAGTCTAGTGACAGGCCCAGCACAGCAGCGATACAGTCACCAATACAGATCAGCGGATCTGTACCGATGTCCACGCCAATACAGCAGGCCCGCCCGCAGGACCGAACCCGATGCCCGACACCAACGCCCCGAGCCCCGGCGATGCGCTGCTGCGCCAGGCTGCCCAGCCGCTGGGCAGCCAGCTGGCCGCGCTGTATGCCGAGCGCATACGCCAGCGCACGCTGACGGCGGGCGCGCGCCTGCCCTCGGTGCGCGACTGCGCGCGCCAGCACCGCGTCAGCCCCAGCACCGTGGTCAGTGCCTACGACCAGCTGCAGGCCCAGGGCCTGGTGGAGGCGCGCCGGCAGCGCGGCTTCTTCGTGCGCGGCCCGGCCGGCCGGCTGCGCAGCACGGCCGAGACCCTGCCGGCCGAGGCCCAGGCCCTGCCACCGCCGGTGGATGCCACGGCGCTGATCCGCGGCATGTTCCAGCTGGTGCCGGGCGGGGCCAGCATGCCGCAGCACGCGCCGGCGGCGCGCGGCAGCGCCACGGCCGCCGCCGGCCGGCCCGGCATCGGCCTGGCCGGCCAGGGCCCGGGCCAGGGCACGCTGCCCGACAGCTGGCTGGATGCGGCCCTGGTCGGCCGCGCACTGCGCCGTGCCCTGCCGCATGCCGCCCAGGCCCTGCACTATGGCGAGCCGGCCGGCGATGCCGAGCTGCGCGCCGCGCTGTCGCGCCGGCTCGGCGACGAGCTGGGCATCGCCGCCGCGCCGGGCCGCATCGTCACCACGCTGGGCGCCACCCATGCGCTGGACCTGGTGGCGCGCACCCTGCTGCAGCCGGGCGATGCGGTGCTGGTCGACGAGCCCGGCTGGGCCATCGAATTTGCCCGGCTGACGCGCATGGGCATGCGCCTGCTGCCGGTGCCACGCAGCGAGCACGGGCCCGACCTGGCCGAGCTGGAGCGCCTGGCCATGCTGCACCGGCCGCGGCTGTATGTCACGGTCAGCGTGCTGCACAACCCCACCGGCCAGACGCTGAGCCTGGCCGCCGCCCACCGCATCCTGCAGCTGGCCGAGGCCCACGACCTGACCATCGTCGAGGACGACACCTATGCCTGGTTCGCGCCGCCGCATGCGCCGCGGCTGGCGGCGCTGGACGGGCTGCGCCGCACCGTCTACATCTCCGGCTTCTCCAAGATCCTGGCGCCCAACTGGCGTGTCGGCTTCGTCGCGGCGCCGGCCGAGCTGGCCGAGCGCCTGATCGACACCAAGCTGCTGGGCACGCTGACCACGCCGGCACTGATGGAGCGCGCCGCCGCCTGGTGCCTGGACCAGGGCCTGCTGCGCCGCCATGCCGAGCGCGTGGTGCAGCGCCTGGACGCCGCACGCCAGCGCGTGGTGCGCCTGGCCGAGGCCGCCGGCTGCCGCTTCGTCACGCCGCCGCAGGGCCTGTTCGGCTGGGTCGATGCCGGCGTGGACACCGATGCGCTGGCCGCGCGCATGGCCGCCAGCGGCTGGCTGCTGGCCCCGGGCAGCCTGTTCCACACCCGGCCGCCCGCCGACCGCCAGCCGCCGCCGCAACGCCCGGGCACGCTGATGCGGCTGAACTTCGCCACCGCGCACGAGGCCCGCTTCTGGCAGGCCTATGGGCGTGCACGCGAGGCCCTGGCCCCCCTATGACGGCCACCGGCGCCCCCGTGATGCGGGGGCGGTGGAGAGCTCCCCTCAGACCCGTGCACGGCCGCGGCGTACCATGACCGGGTTGACCCGAAGATGAGCACCTTTCCCTCCACCCAACCGATGGAAGCGTCCGACCCGCGGGGTCTGGCGCCGGCCTGGCCTGCGCAAGCGGCGCGCCCGGCCAGGCCCCGGTCGCAGCCGGTGGAAGGCGGCAGCACCGAGCTGAGCTCGCTGAGCCCCTCGCTGCTGCAGGACCTGATGCGCTTCGACCAGGGCCAGGGCGAGCGCCGCGAACTGCTGGAGGTGCTGGCCGCCTGCGTGCGCCACACCCAGCCGCTGGCCATCCGCCTGGACACCGGCAGCCAGGCGGCGATGCTGGCCATCTACCCGCTGCAGCGCCTGGCGCACTGCACCGTGCCGCTGGACGACCTGCTGGCCCGCCACCTGCACCGCCTGCAGGTGCTGCAGGTGCAGCCGGCGCGCGAGCGCCTGCCGGTGGACGCCGGGCTGACGGGCATACGCCTGGCCGCCGACGCCTCCGGCAGCGAGGCCAGCCGCAGCGGCACCGTGCCGCTGGCGCCGGTGCTGTGGGCGGTGGCGCTGTACGGCTCGCGCAGCGCCCTGCTGCCCGAGCTGGCCGGCCAGGCCGCCTACCGCGTGGCCCCGGGCGTCAGCCTGGGCGCACTGGGCATGCCGGCGGCCATGGCCACGGTGATCACCCGGCTGCGCCGCCACACCTGCAATCTGCGCGAGATCGCCGAGTGGAACGGCATCGGCCGCGAGCGCGCCCAGCGCCTGCTGAATGCGCTGTACCTGCAGAGCGCGCTGATCGTCAGCCGCAGCCATCCGGCGGCCACCAACGAAGGCTGGGACGGCTACCGCTGATGTTCTCGCACGTGTTCGTCGGCGTGCAGGACTTTGATCGGGCGCTGGCCTTCTACACCCCGCTGATGGCGGCGCTGGGCCTGCCGCTGCGCTTTTGCGAGCGCAGCCGGCCCTGGGCCGGCTGGCAGTCGGTGCCCGGCCCACGGCCGCTGTTCCTGATCGGCCGGCCCTACGACGGCCAGCCGCATGCCGCCGGCAACGGCCAGATGCTGGCCTGGCTGGCCGAACGCCGCGCCCAGGTGGATGCGGCCCATGCCGTGGCCCTGGCCCATGGCGGGCGCTGCGAAGGCCCGCCGGGCCTGCGGCCCGAGTACCACGCGCACTACTACGGCGCCTACTTCCGCGACCCGGAAGGCAACAAGCTCTGCGTGGCCTGCCACGAGGCCGTGGCCTGATCAGGCCGACAGCGCCTCCCAGCGCTCCAGCGCGTTCAGCAGCTCCTCCTCGATCACCGCATGGCGCTGCAGCAGGGCTGCGGCCTTGGGCGGATCGCTGGCGTACAGGCTGCCGTCGGCGAGCGCGGCGTCGATGCCCTTCTGCTCGGCCTCCAGCGCCTCGATGCGGCCGGGCAGCTCGTCCAGCTCGCGCTGCTCCTTGTAGCTGAGCTTGCGCTTGGCGGCCGTGGCGGCGGCGGCCGGCGCCGCGGCCGGCTTGGGCGCGGCCGCCGGCGCCGGAGCGGCCGCGGCCTGCGCCGCCAGCATGCGCGCGCGCTGGGCACGCCAGTCGGCGATGCCGCCCTCGTACTCGCGCCACTTGCCGGGCTGCAGATCGCCCTCCCAGCAGATCAGGCTGGTGACCACGTTGTCGAGGAAGCGCCGGTCGTGGCTGACCAGGAACACCGTGCCGCCATAGCCTTGCAGCAGTTCCTCCAGCAGCTCCAGCGTCTCGATGTCCAGGTCGTTGGTGGGCTCGTCCAGCACCAGCACATTGGCCGGCAGCGCAAACAGCCGCGCCAGCAAGAGGCGGTTGCGCTCGCCGCCCGACAGCGTGCGCACCGGGCTGTCGCTGCGCGCCGGCGAGAACAGGAAGTCGCCCAGATAGCTCTTGACGTGCTTCTTCTGGCCGTTGATCTCCACCCATTCGCTGCCGGGGCTGATGGTGTCGGCCAGCGTGGCCTCCAGGTCCAGGCCGGCGCGCATCTGGTCGAAATAGGCCACCTGCAGCTTGCTGCCCTGGCGGATGCGGCCGGCATCGGGCTGCAGCTCGCCGAGGATCAGCTTCAGCAGCGTGGTCTTGCCCACGCCGTTGGGGCCGACCAGGCCGATCTTGTCGCCACGCAGCACGGTGGCGCTGAAGTCACGGACGATCAGCTTGTCGCCGAAGCTCAGGCCCACCTCGGACAGCTCGGCGACGATCTTGCCGCTGGGCAGGCCGGCGTCCAGCTCCAGCCGCACCTGGCCGACCTGGTCGCGCCGCGCCGCGCGCTCGCTGCGCAATCGCTGCAGCCGCGCCACACGGCCCACGCTGCGCGTGCGCCGCGCCTCCACGCCCTTGCGGATCCACACTTCTTCTTGAGCCAGCAGCTTGTCGAAGCGCGCATTGGCCAGGGCCTCGGCATTCAGCTCGTCGTCCTTGGCCTTCTCGTAGGCGGCAAAGCTGCCCGGGTAGCTGCGCAGGATGCCACGGTCCAGTTCGACGATGCGCGTGGCCACGGCGTCGATGAAGGCGCGGTCGTGGCTGATCACCACCAGCGAGCCGGGCCACTGGTTCAGCAGCTCCTGCAGCCATTCGATGGCGTCCAGGTCCAGGTGGTTGGTGGGCTCGTCCAGCAACAGCACATCGGGCCGCGCCACCAGGGCCTGGGCCAGGGCCACGCGCTTCTTCTGGCCGCCGGACAGGCGGTCGACCTCGGCCGTGCCGTCCAGCGCCAGGCGCTGCAGTGCCTCGGTGACGCGGTTCTCCCAGGTCCAGCCGTCCAGCGCCTCGAGGCGGGTCTGCAGCGCATCCAGGTCCTCGCCATCGGCATGGGCCTCGTAGCGCGCCCGCAGCGCACGCGCCTCGGCCACGCCCTCGGCCACCGCATCGAAGACGCTGAGGCCGGCGGCGAACTGCGGCTCCTGCGGCACATAGAAGCGGCGCAGGCCCTGCTGCAGCTGCAGCAGGCCGTCGTCCAGCTTCTCCAGGCCGGCCAGGATCTTCAGCAGGCTGCTTTTGCCCGAGCCGTTGCGGCCGATCAGGGCCACGCGCTCATTGGTTTCCAGGGCCAGCGCGGTGTGGTGCAGCAGGGCGACGTGGCCGTACGCCAGCTGGGCGTCGGCAAGGGTGATCAGGGCCATGGGGGCGATTGTCGACGCTGTGGCACAGTGGTCCGCCCCAGCCCACTGCCCCGCGATGAACCTGCGCCGTGCCTCCGCCCCCACCATCATGGACGTCGCCCGCCATGCCCAGGTGTCGATGAAGACCGTGTCGCGGGTGCTGAACAACGAGCCCAACGTGGTGCCGGCGATGCGCGAGCGGGTGATGGCTTCGGTGGCCGCGCTGGGCTACCGGCCCAATCTGCATGCGCGAAGCCTGGCGCGCTCGCGCTCCAGCCTGCTGGGCCTGCTGTACTACGCGTCCAGCGCCGCCTTCGTGATGGGCCTGCAGCGTGGCGCCACCGCGCGCTGCCGGGCGCTGGACTACCACCTGGTGGTCGAGCAGCTCGACGACAGCGGCGAGCACTTGGCCGAGCAGCTGCACCACATGCTGACGGCGCTGCGGCCCGATGGCCTGATCCTGGCGCCGCCGGTCTGCGACGCCACCGAGGTGCTGCAGCTGCTGGCCCAGGACGGCACGCCCTGCGTGCGCATCTCGCCCAGCCTGCAGCTGCCGGGCTTCGGCTGCGTCAGCATCGACGACCATGCGGCGGCCCAGGCCCTGACCACGGCCCTGATCGCGCTGGGCCACCGGCGCATCGGCTACATCTGCGGCCACCCGGCGCAGATCGCCGCGCCACGGCGCCTGGCCGGCCACCGCGCCGCGCTGCAAGCCCATGGCCTGCCGCAGGACGAGGCGCTGATCGTGCCCGGCGACTTCCGCTTTGCCAGCGGCCTGGACGGTTGCAGCCGGCTGCTGGCGCTGCAGTCGCCGCCCACCGCGGTGATCGCCGCCAACGACGACATGGCCATGGGCGCGCTGGCGGCGGCCCAGCGCCTGGGCCTGCAGGTGCCGCGCGACCTGTCGGTGGCTGGCTTCGACGACGGTCCGCTGGCCAGCCTGGTGTGGCCGGCGCTGAGCACGGTGCGCCAGCCGGTGGCGGACATGGCCGAGGCCGCGGTGGACATGCTGGTGCAGCGCAGCGCGGCCGGCGCAACGGGTGGCGACGCCGTGGCCGACACCACCGGCCTGGCCGAGCGCCAGCTGCCCTACCAGCTGGTGATGCGCGACTCCACCGCCGCGCCGCGCTGATTCCGGCGCGGCCGGCCCGCCGATCAAGACTTGGCCGGATTGCGGGTAAATCCCGATCTTTGGCGGCAGTTGATCAATTGACAGCGCTGGACAAGCGGCGCGAACATCGAGCCCGGAGCGTTGACAGCGCCGTCAATTGCGCGCCCCGCCCCGCCGAACGCCCTCGACAAGAAACCGCCGCGCCACCGGCACCCGCACCAGGAGACCCGCCATGACCCGCCGCCTTCGCCCTGTCCTTGTCCCGTTCCGCCACGCTCCCGTGCAGGCGGCCGCCGCCGTGCTGGCCCTGCTGGCGGCCGCCCCGGCGCTGTCGCAGACCGGCGGCGGCGACACCCAGCGTGTCACCGTCACCGCCACCAAGCGCCAGACCATGGTGCAGGACACGCCGCTGGCGGTCAGCGCCTTCGGCCAGCGTGACCTGGACAAGGCCCAGGTCAAGGACCTCAGCTCGCTGCAGGCCCTGGTGCCCAGCCTGACGGTCGAGCAGCACGGCGATTCGGGCGGCGTGCATGTGTTCCTGCGCGGCATCGGCTCCACCAACCACACCGAGCTGGGCGATCCGGCGGTGGCCTTCCATGTCGACGGCATCTACTCGCCGCGGCCGCAGGGCGCCACGGCGCTGATGTTCGACCTGGCCAGCGTCGAGGTGGCGCGGGGCCCGCAGGGCACGCTGTTCGGCCGCAATGCCACGGCCGGCTCGGTCAACCTGGTGACGGCCAAGCCCAAGCTGGGCGACAGCAGCGGCTTCGTCGGCTTTGTCGTCGGCGACCGCAACCGCCTGGCCGTGCAGGGCGCGATGAACCTGCCGCTGGGCGAAACCGCGGCGCTGCGCCTGGCCGCCATCAGCGACCAGCAGGACGGCTGGGTCGACTTCCAGCCGCGCAGCAATGTGCAGCCCGGCGCCAAGAAGTACGGCGCCACCGACCAGACCGGCATGCGCGCCACCCTGCTGTGGGTGCCGGTGGCCGGCGTCACCACCACCACCGCGCTGGAGTACTACCGCGATGCCGGCGCCGGCCAGATCTCGCTGATGCAGACGCCACGCGCCGGCCAGAAGTGGAACTCGGCCCTGGTCGACACGCCCGGACATCTGGACCAGGACAGCACCCAGCTGCGCACGCGGGTGGACTGGGCCGTCTCGCCGTCGCTGGAGCTGAGCTACATCGGCAGCGTCACCACCATGGCGCGCAAGAACGCCAGCGACAACGACGCCGGCACCCAGCCCGGCTTCAAGCAGGAGCACCGCACCGAATGGTCGCGCTTCAACAGCCACACCCATGAGCTGAACCTGAAGAGCGCCGAAGGCGGCAGCTTCGAATGGATCGCCGGCCTGTTCTCGGTCAACGAGGACAACCGCATCCGCTTCGACATCGACATCTCGCAAAGCCCGCTGCTGGCCGGCGCCGGCCCCATCGTCGTCAACCCCACGGCGCCCGGCGACACCGCCTGGGCCATGAGCTTCATCCAGCCCAACCGCACCTTGTCGTCGAATGCGGTGTTCGGCCAAGGCACGTTCAGGCTGTCCAAGGAGCTCAGCGCCACGCTGGGCGCGCGCTACACCAGCGAGGAGAAGAAGGACGTGGGCGGCCGCAACTGGGTGTGCCCGGACTTCGGCGCCACGCTGGCCACCGGCGGCCGGCTGATCGGCCCCGGCGGCGCCGTCACCCATGCCAGCTGCGGCAGCGCCTATGCCAACCAGCTGCCCGACGGCACCGGCACCTGGTCGGGCGGCGGCAAGAACGACGGCGTGGCCAAGGACAACGCCAGCACCTGGCTGGGCCGGGTGGAGTACAAGCCCAGCCGTGACCTGCTGACCTATGGCACGGTGACCACCGGCTTCAAGTCCGGCGGCCTGTCCGACGGCGGCCGCCGCCACAAGCCCGAGTTCCTGACCAACTACGAGGTCGGCGTGAAGGCCGAGTTCTTCGACCGCGCGCTGGCGGTCAACCTCGATGCCTTCATGATGAAGTACAAGGACATGCAGGTCTCGTCCATCGAATACACCGGCACCGGCACGGCGCGCCAGCAGCAGCTGGTGACCAGCAATGCCGCCAAGGCCAGCATCAACGGCATCGAGGCCGAGTGGAGCTGGCGCCTGGCGCGCAATACGCGCTTCTCGGGCCATGTGTCGGCGCTGGATGCCAAGTACGACGACTTCCTGACCTGCGACTCGGCCCTGCTCGACTGCGCGGTGGCGGCCAATGCCGTCAACCTCAAGGGCCAGCAGATGCCGCATGCGCCCAGGTTCTCCACCACCATGGCACTGGAACACGACCTGGTGCTGGGCAATGGCCGGCTGACGCCGCGGCTGCAGCTGCACCACCAGAGCCGCAGCAAGCTGGGCCCGTTTGGCGAGATGGACTCGCGCTACTCGGCCGCGGCCCGCGCCACGCCCGATGCACGCTTCCAGCCGGCCTACACCACGGCCGACCTGAGCCTGCGCTATGAAGAGGCCAAGGGCCGCTGGTTCATCGAGGCCTTTGTCGTCAATGCCGGCAACGAGAAGGTCAAGACCGACGTGACCTGGGTCACCAGCAGCACCTGGACCTCGTTCTACAACCCGCCGCGCACCTATGGCCTGCGCAGCCAGTACCGCTTCTGAGCGGCCGCTGCCGAGCCGACCCGGGTCCATGAAGCACGCTGCCGGCCGCATCCGCCACCCCTGGCTGTGGGTGCCCTCGGCCTACCTGGCCGAGGGCATCCCGTTCGCGATGGTGATCTGGGTCGCCGGCACGATGTTCAAGGACCTGGGCCACAGCGACGGCCAGATCACCGTGGCCACGGCCAGCATCGGCATCGCCTGGTCGCTGAAGCCCTTCTGGGCCGCCTTCCTGGACATGTACCGCACGAAGAAGTTCTTCGTGCTGGCCATGGAAGTGCTGATGGCCCTGCTGCTGGCCGGCATCGCGCTGTGCCTGCCGCTGCCCAACTACTTCCAGATCGCCATCGCCGCGCTGTGGGTGCTGGCCTTTGCCTCGGCCACCCAGGACATCTGCGTGGACGGCATCTACATCACCTCGCTGGACGAGAAGCGGCAGGCCGCCTTCATCGGCGTGCAGGGCGTGTTCTGGAACGTCGGCCGCATCTTCGGCACGGCCCTGGTGGTGTGGCTGGCCGGCTCGCTGAAGGAGGACCAGGGCCTGTCGACCCAGGCCGCCTGGGCCTGGGCCCTGGGCCTGGCCGCGCTGAGCCTGGGCCTGCTGGCCCTGTACCACTCGCTGATGCTGCCCAGCGGCGCCGTCACGCAGCGGCCGCAAGGCCTGGCCGAGATCGGCCGCAGCTTTGCCGACTCGGTGCTGGACTTCTTCCGCAAGCCCAGCATCTGGGGCATGCTGGCCTTCGTCTTCTTCTACCGCAGCTCCGAAGGCCTGCTGCTGATCGAAGGCCCGCTGTTCCTGCAGGCCTCGCCCGAGTCCGGTGGCATCGGCCTGACGCTGAAGGCGAAGGGCCTGATCGACGGCACCATCAGCACCGCGGTCAGCCTGGTGGCCGGCCTGCTGGGCGGCGCCTTCATGGCGCGCTGGGGCCTGAACCGGCGCACCCTGGTGATCATGGCGCTGTGCCTGAACCTGCCGCACATCACCTACGTGATCCTGTCGCAGCTGGCCGGCACGGGCCACACGCTGTCGCTGTGGACCGTGGCCACGCTGGTGACGATCGAGAAGTTCGGCTACAGCTTCGGCTTCGTCGCCAACATGCTCTACATGATGCAGCAGGTCTCGCCGGGCCGGTACCACATGACGCATTACGCCTTCTGCACCGCGCTGATGAACCTGATGCTGGTGCCCACCCAGGCCATCAGCGGCCCGCTGGCCGACCTGCTGGGCTACAGGAACTATTTCATCCTGGTGATGTTTGCGGCCATCCCGTCGGTGCTGGCCGCCTGCTTTGCCCCGTTCCCGCGCCGGCCCTTGCCGGCCGCCGCCCCCGTCAAGGATTCCCGATGAATGCACCCGCCCCCCGTCCCGATGCCGAAGCCGCGCTGACCGACCAGCCGGGTTTCGACTTCCCGCCCGGCTTTGCCTGGGGCGTGGCCACCAGCGCGCCGCAGATCGAGGGCGACATCGCCGGCCGCGGCCGCTCGGTGTGGGACCAGTTCTGCGCCACGCCCGGCAAGATCAAGGACGGCAGCCACATCGACATCGCCTGCGACCATGTGCGCCGCCATGCCGACGACGTGGCCCTGATGTCCTGGCTGGGCGTCGACGCCTACCGCTTCTCGTTTGCCTGGCCACGCCTGCAGCCGCTGGGCCGCGGCGCCTGGAACGAGGCCGGCTTCGCCTTCTACGACCGGCTGATCGATGCGCTGCTGGCCGCCGGCATCGCCCCGCATGCCACGCTGTACCACTGGGACCTGCCGCAGGCCCTGCAGGACGACATCGGCGGCTGGCTGTCGCGCGACAGTGCCGCTCATTTTGCGGACTATGCGGCCGAGGTGGCGCGGCGCTTCGGCGACCGCCTGGCCAGCCTGGCCACGCACAACGAGCCCTGGTGCACGGCCACGCTGGGCTATGAGACCGGCCAGTTTGCGCCCGGCCACCGCAACCGCCGCCAGGCCTTCCAGGTCTCGCACCACCTGCTGCTGTCGCACGGCCTGGCGATGCAGGCCATGCGCAGCCGCACCCATTGCAAGCTGGGCATCGTGCTCAACTTCACGCCGCCGTTTGCCGCCGAGGCCAACGAGGCCGACCGCCGCGCCGCGCGCCTGGCCGATGGCCTGAGCACCCGCTGGTATGCCGACCCCATCTTCCTCGGCCACTACCCCGGCGATGTCTGGGCCCATCTGGGCGCCGACGTGCCCAGCCTGCGCAGCGGCGACGCCGCGCTGATCGCCCAGCCGCTGGACTTTCTGGGCGTCAACTTCTACACCCGCGAATGGATCAGCACGCGCCAGCCGCCGCTGCCGGTGCCGGGCGCCGACGGCTTCACCGACATGGGCTGGGAGATTTATCCGCAGGCCCTGACCCAGCACCTGCTGCGGCTGAGCCGCGAGTACCTGCCGCCGACGATGATGATCACCGAGAACGGCATGGCCCATGCCGACAGTCTGCAGCGGGGCCGCGTGGCCGACGGCGGGCGCACGGCCTATCTGCGCGCCCATCTGCAGGCGGTGGCGCGGGCGGTGGAACTGGGCGCCGATGTGTCCGGCTACTTCTACTGGAGCCTGCTGGACAACTTTGAGTGGGACTCGGGCTACAGCAAGCGTTTCGGCCTGGTGCATGTGGACTACGCCAGCCAGCAGCGCACGCCCAAGGACAGCGCCCACTGGTACCGCGACTTCATCGCCGCCCAGCAGGCGCGGCGCGCGGCCGGCTGAGGGCCGGCGGCCGGGCCGCGCTCAGCCCGGCGTGCGTGCGCGCAGCGCCGCCTCCAGCGCATCGACGAACATCTTGGCCACGTCGAAGCCGGTCTGCTGCGTGATCTCCTGGAAGCAGGTCGGGCTGGTGACATTGATCTCGGTGAGCCGGTCGCCGATCACATCCAGGCCCACCAGCAGCAGGCCACGCGCGGCCAGCGTGGGGCCCAGCGCCCGGGCAATGGCCCAGTCGGCATCGGACAGCGGCAGGGCCACGCCCTTGCCGCCGGCGGCCAGGTTGCCGCGGATCTCGCTGCCCTGCGGGATGCGCGCCAGGCAGAACGGCACCGGCTCGCCGCCGATGACCAGCACGCGCTTGTCGCCGTGCACGATCTCGGGCAGGTACTTCTGCACCATCACCGTCTGCGCGCCGTCCTTGTTCAGCGTCTCGGTGATCGAGCCCAGGTTCAGGCCGTCGGGCCCGACGCGGAAGATGCCCATGCCGCCCATGCCGTCGAGCGGCTTGAGGATGATGTCGCGGTGCTCGTCGTGGAAGGCGCGGATGGCGGCAGCGCTGCGCGTCACCAGCGTGGGCGCGATGTGCTGCGGAAACTCCAGGATCGCCAGCTTCTCGGGATGGTCGCGCAGCGCACGCGGGCTGTTGAACACCGCCGCGCCCTCGCGCTCGGCCTGGCCCAGCAGATGGGTGGCATAGAAGAACTCGCTGTCGAAGGGCGGGTCCTTGCGCATCAGCACCGCATCGGCATCGGCCAGCGCCAGCTCGGCCGTGGCCACCACCTCGAACCAGTGCTGCTCGTCGCCGGTGAGCGTGATCGCACGCGCCTGGCGCGCCACCACACGCGCGCCCTGGCGCCACACCAGATCGGCGGTCTGGCAGGCCCAGAGCTCGTGGCCACGCCGCGCTGCCTCGCGCATCATCGCGAAGGTGGTGTCCTTGTAGGTCTTGAACGACTCCAGCGGGTCGGCAACGAACAGCAGCTTCATGGCAGGCACCTCCGGGTCGTGGGCTCTAGGCTCGGGGGCGCCAGTGTTGCACGGCCAGCGTGACAGCGCCGGCCACCACGCCCCAAAAGGCCGAGCCGATGCCGGCCATGTTCAGCCCCGACAGCGTGACCAGGAAAGTCATGGCAGCGGCGTCGCGGTGGCGCTCGTCCTTCAGCGCCATGGCCAGGCCGCCGGCGATGGTGCCCAGCAGGGCCAGGCCGGCCACGGCCGCCACCAGCTCGCGCGGAAAGGCCGCCAGCAGGCCGGCCACCGCGCCACCGGCCAGGCCCAGCAGCGTGTAGAAGACGCCGGCGGCCACCGGCGCCACCCAGCGCCGCGCCGCATCGGGATGGGCCTCTGGGCTCATGCAGATGGCCGCGGTGATGGCCGCCAGGTTGATGGCAAAGGCGCCAAACGGCGCCAGCGCCAGCGTCACCAGGCCGGTGGCGGTGATCACCGGCGACACCGGCACCGCATAACCCGCGGCGCGCTGGGCAGCCACGCCGGGCAGGTTCTGCGAGGCCATGGTGACGATGAACAGCGGCAGCGCCACGCCGATCACCGCGCTGAAGGAGAACTGCGGCATCACCCACACCGGCCGCGCCCAGGCCTGGCCGGCCACGGCCAGCAGGGCGCTGCCGTCCAGCCGGCCCTGCAGCGCGGCCACCGCCACGCCCACCGCCAGCACGCCGGGCACGGCATAACGTGGCCACCAGCGGCGGCCGGCCAGGTAGGCCGCCACCATGGCCAGCACCAGGCCGGGTGAGCTGCGCACAGCCAGCACCGCGTCCAGGCCGAAGCGTGCCAGCACGCCGGCCAGCAGGGCCGCGGCCACGGCCATCGGCACCTTGTCCATCAGGCGCTCGAACAGGCCGCTGGCACCGGCCAGCGTGATCAGGACGGCGCAGACCACGAAGGCGCCGGTGGCCTCGGCCAGGCCCACACCCTGGGTGGCGGCCAGCAGGGCCGCGCCGGGCGTGCACCAGGCGGTGAGCACGGGCAGCCGGTAGCGCAGGCTCAGCGCGATGCAGCTGATGCCCATGGCCAGGCCCAGGGCCCACATCCAGCTGGCGGTTTGGGCCGGCGTGGCGCCCAGGGCCTGGGCGGCCTGGAACACGATGGCCACCGAGCTGGTGTAGCCCACCAGCACGGCCACGAAGCCGGCCACCACCGCGGGCAGCGACAGGTCGGCACGCAGCGCCCGCCACCAGGGCCGGGCATCGACGGGAACGGGCGGGGGCAAGGCGCGCAACTCCGGGACGGCAAGGAACAGGGCGCCGAGTATCGCGGCTGCGCTGCGGCCGGCTGCGCTGCATGAAAAAGGGCTGCCCGAGGGCAGCCCTTTGCGCTTGCGCTGAAAGCCCGGCTTACTTGCTGTAGGCCGTCTCGCCGTGCGAGCTGATGTCCAGGCCTTCGCGCTCTTCCTCTTCGGTCACGCGCAGGCCGATCACCAGGTCGACGATCTTGTAGCAGACCGCCGCCACCACGCCCGACCAGACGATGGTGATCAGCACGCCCTTCAGCTGGATCCACAGCTGGGCGCCGATGCCGTTGGAGCCGACGGTGGCCGTGACCCAGTCGGTCACCAGGCCGGGGCCGCCCAGGTCCTGGGTGTTGAACACGCCGGTCAGCAGCGCGCCGACGATGCCGCCGATGCCGTGCACGCCGAACACGTCCAGCGAGTCGTCCGCGCCCAGCATCTTCTTCAGGCCGCTGACACCCCACAGGCAGGCGAAGCCACCGACGAAGCCGATGATGATGGCGCCCATCAGGCCCACGTTGCCGGCGGCCGGGGTGATGGCCACCAGGCCGGCCACGGCGCCCGAGGCCGCACCCAGCATCGAGGCCTTGCCACGCAGCATGGCTTCACCCAGGCACCAGGCCAGCACCGCGGCGGCGGTGGCGGTGAAGGTGTTCATGAAGGCCAGCACGGCGGAGTTGCCGGCTTCCAGCGCCGAGCCGGCGTTGAAGCCGAACCAGCCCACCCACAGCAGCGAGGCACCGACCATGGTCAGCGGCAGGCTGTGCGGCGCCATGGCTTCCTTGCCGTAGCCCACGCGCTTGCCGATCATGAAGGCACCCACCAGGCCGGCCACGGCGGCATTGATGTGCACCACGGTGCCGCCGGCGAAGTCCAGCGCGCCGTGCTGCCACAGCAGGCCGGCCTTGGCGTTCATGGCGTCGACCACGTCCTTGCTGGCATAGGCGTCCGGGCCCATCCAGAACCAGACCATGTGGGCGATCGGCGTGTAGCTGAAGGTGAACCACAGCGCGCAGAACAGCAGCACGGCGCTGAACTTGATGCGCTCGGCGAAGGCGCCGACGATCAGGCAGCAGGTGATGCCGGCGAAGGTGGCCTGGAAGGCGGCGAACAGCAGCTCGGGGATGTAGACGCCCTTGCTGAAGGTGGCGGCCATCGCAAAGCTGCCGGCCACCGGATCGAACACGCCCTTCAGGAACAGCCGGTCGAAGCCGCCGATGTAGGCATTGCCCTCGGTGAAGGCCAGGCTGTAGCCGTAGATGGCCCACAGCACGACGATCAGCGAGAAGGTGACCATCACTTGCATCAGGACCGACAGCATGTTCTTGCTGCGCACCAGGCCGCCGTAGAACAGCGCCAGGCCGGGGATGGTCATCATGATGACCAGCAGCGTGGACAGCAGCATCCAGGACACATCGCCCTTGTTGGCCACCGGCGCCGGAGCGGCCGACGCCGCCTCGGCCGCAGCCGAGGCCGCCGGTGCCGCGGCAGCGGCGGCCGGCGCGGCGGAGCCGGCATCGGCCACCGCCGAGGCGGCGACCGGCGCCGACGCGGCCGCGTCCTGCGCCAGCGCACCACCGGCAAAGCCCAGGACCGCCAGGCCCAGGGCGAGTGAAGCAAACAGCTTTCTCATGATGGAAGGTCTTTCTCGGTGTTCTGTTGCGCGGGGCCCGGCGCTTACAGCGCGTCCTTGCCCGTCTCGCCGGTGCGGATGCGCACCACCTGCTCCAGCGTGGAGACGAAGATCTTGCCGTCGCCGATCTTGCCGGTGCGCGCCGAGCCCTCGATGGCCTCGATCACGCGGTCGACGATGGCGTCGTCCACCGCCGCCTCGATCTTCACCTTGGGCAGGAAGTCCACGACGTACTCGGCGCCGCGGTACAGCTCGGTGTGGCCCTTCTGGCGGCCGAAGCCCTTGACCTCGGTCACCGTGATGCCCTGCACGCCGATGGCGCTGAGGGCCTCACGCACTTCGTCAAGCTTGAAGGGCTTGACGATGGCGGTCACCATCTTCATGACGGTACTCCTTGGTTGTCTTAGCGAGGGTGGACGAGGCGGATCAGAAGTTGACCTTCAGGCCGACCACCAGCGAGGTCTTGCCCAGGAACTTGCTGCTGTTGGCATTGGCGCCGGGCACGTAGAAGCCCTTGTCGGCATCGGTGCCGACGATGGCGATGCTGGGCACCACGCCGCTGAAGTCCTTGGACACGGTCAGCGAGTAGTCGGTGTAGCTGGCGGCGTCGGCCACCGGGCCCTTGAACTTCTGGTAGCCGATGTGCGGCGTGACCATCAGGCCGCCACCGACGTCGAAGCCGGCCGACAGGTCGACGTAGAAGCTGTTCTTGCTGTCGGGGTTGGCGAAGGTGTTGGTCACCGCATGCGAGTACTTCAGCGTCGCCGGGCCGTAGGTCAGCGCGCCGTACAGCTCGGTGGTGTCGGCCTTGGGGCTGAGCTTGTTGCTGGGGTAGATGTAGGACAGCACGCCCACGTCGTAGGCCAGGTCCTTGGCCAGCTCGCCCTTGTAGCCGCCGTAGACATCGACTTCCACGCCGGCATCGCCGCCGGGGATGTCCTTGATCCACTTGATGGTCGAGCCCCAGGCGCCCAGGTAGAAACCGCCAGCGCTGAAGTCGACGCCGCCCTGCACCGCCGGCTTCAGGCGGGTCTGCGAGATGCCGCGGTAGCGGTAGTCGGAGGTCACGCCGACGTTGAAGGCCAGGTCGGCGTACGAAGCGGTGGGCAGCGCGGCGGCGGCCATCACGACCGACAGGGCGAGCAGCGATTTCTTCATGGGATGGGTCTCCGAAGGGGGAACAGGGGAAGGTGGTGGTGGGAAGGCAGGTCCGGTGGCAGTTCTGCAGCTTCCGTGCCATCCACCAGCCCGGCGAGCGCGCCCCAGGACGGGGAGGCTGTTCCGGCATGCAGCAGCGGCGCGCACCAGGTCGGCGCATCGCGTGATGATCGCCCGGATTCGCACCGCATCGGTGCAATCCACCGCCTTGACGAGCCCGGGCGGCCGGCATCCAGGGCCGCCACTGCACAATCGGCGCGCACCGCCCTCCCCGCAAAGGCCTTGCCGTGACCCTGGCCCTGATCCTCAGCCGTGCGCTCGACGGCCTGGCCGCGCCCGAGGTGCAGGTCGAGGTGCATCTGGCCAACGGCCTGCCGGCGTTCAGCCTGGTGGGCCTGGCCGACACCGAGGTCAAGGAGTCGCGCGAGCGCGTGCGCGCCGCGCTGGCCCAGTCGGGCCTGGGCTTTCCGCACAACAAGCGCATCACCGTCAACCTGGCGCCGGCCGACCTGCCCAAGGAGAGCGGCCGCTTCGACCTGCCGATTGCACTCGGCATCCTGGCCGCCGATGGCCAGCTGGATGCGCAGCGCCTGGCGCAGCACGAGTTTGCCGGCGAGCTGAGCCTGGCCGGCGAGCTGCGGCCGGTGCGGGGCGCCCTGGCCCTGGCGCTGGCCCTGCAGCGCAGCGGCAGCCAGCGCGCCCTGGTGCTGCCCCAGGCCAGTGCCGCCGAAGCCGCCCGCGCCGCCGGCGTGCGCGTGCATGGGGCGGCCCACCTGCTCGACGTGGTGCGCGCGATGCGCCCGGGCGATGCGGCCGACGACGAGGATCGCGCCCTGCCGCTGGCGAGCCCGCCGCCGGCCACCGCCGCCGCGCCCGGCCCGGACCTGCGCGAGGTGCGTGGCCAGGCCGCCGCCAAGCGCGCGCTGGAGATCGCCGCCGTCGGCCGCCACTCGCTGCTGATGGTCGGGCCGCCGGGCAGCGGCAAGAGCATGCTGGCCCAGCGCCTGGCCGGCCTGCTGCCACCGATGGACGAAGACCAGGCGCTGGCCGCCGCCGCCCTGGCCGGCCTGGCGCCCGGCGGCTTCGACGCCCGCCACTGGGGCCAGCGGCCGCTGCGCGCGCCGCACCACTCCAGCAGCGCCGTGGCCCTGGTCGGCGGGGGCTCGCCGCCGCGGCCCGGCGAGATCTCGCTGGCCCATGGCGGCCTGCTGTTCCTCGACGAGCTGCCGGAGTTTCCGCGTGCCGCGCTGGAGGCGCTGCGCGAGCCGCTGGAAACGCGGCGCATCACCATCTCGCGCGCGGCGCGACAGGCGCAGTTTCCGGCCGACTTCCAGCTGGTGGCGGCGATGAACCCCTGCCCCTGCGGCTGGCTGGGCGCCCAGGTCGCCGGCCGCAGCTGCCGCTGCACGCCCGAGCAGATCGCGCGCTACCAGGGCCGTTTGTCCGGGCCGCTGCTCGACCGCATCGACCTGATGGTCGAGGTGGCGGCCGTGCCGCCGGCGGCCCTGCTGGCCCAGGCCGAAGGCGAGGCCAGCGCGGTGGTGGCGCAGCGCGTGGCCGCCGCCGCGGCGCGGGCCCAGGCCCGCCAGGGCCGGCCGAATGCGCTGCTGGACGCGGCCAGGCTGGATGCCGCGGTGTGCGCCGAGCCGGCGGCGCGGCAGTTCCTGCAGCAGGCAGCGGCGCGCCTGGGCTGGTCGGGCCGCGGCCTGCACCGCACGCTGAAGCTGGCACGCAGCATCGCCGACCTGGCCGGCGCCGACACGGTGCAACCGGCCCATGTGGCCGAGGCCGTGCAGTACCGGCGCGCGCTGCCGGAGGGCTGAAGCGCCGCCGGCCGCCGTCGCCGCCCCGCCACGCTACGACATTCAAGGGATGCGAGCCCGCCGGGGGCGGTGCTACACCTCGCAGCTGGGCCCCGCCATGACCACCAAGGTCTTCATCAGCTACAGCCACCTCGACGACCGGCCCTTCGGTCCGCGCGACCAGTGCTGGGTGCAGAACTTCGAGCGCGCCCTGGTCGAGACCCTGGGCCAGCGCGTGGGCCGCGGCCGTGTCGAGCTGTGGCGCGACAAGCGGCGCATGGACGAGGCCACGCGCTTCGACGACGAGATCCGCCGCCAGCTGCACGATGCCGACCTGCTGATCACCGTGCTGTCGCGCAACTACCTCGACTCGGACTACTGCCGCGACGAGCTGCAGCTGTTCGGCACCCACTGGCTGACCGCCGGCGGGCTCAAGGTGGGCAGCCGCAGCCGCATCGTCAAGGTCTACCGCACGGCGGTCGACCGCAGCGACCTGCGCCGCTTTGCCGAGAACCCCGGCCCGCAGGTGGCCCAGGCGGCGCCGGCCTGGCCGCAGCTGCCGCAGCTGGCCAGCGAGATCGACGCCACCGAGGGCTTCCGCCTGTTCTGCGTCGATGGCGACACCGAGCGCGACGCCCTGCTGCACCCCGACGGCGCGTCGCTGGTGTGGCAGAAGGCCGACGACCTGGCGCGCACCATCAAGGGCATCGTCGACGAGTCGGCGGCCAGCGCCACGCCGGCGCCGGCCGCCGCCGCGGCGCCGCGCCTGGCCGTCTACCTGGCGCGCACCGCCAGCGACATGGCGCCGCTGCGCGATGCGCTCAAGCACGAGCTGGAAGACCGCCAGTACGAGGTGCTGCCCCAGGGCGAGCTGCCCGAGGAGGCCGGCGCCTATGCCGAGGCGGTGCGCGCCGACCTGGCGCGCTCGCGCCTGTCCATCCACCTGCTGGGCCGGCGCTATGGCGCCATCCCCGAGGGCAGCCAGGCCTCGGGCGTGGCCCTGCAGGCCCAGCTGGCGCTGGACGCCGGCCATGTGCCGTTCACCACCCTGCTGTGGTCGCCTGCGGACAGCGACAGGGGCGAGGCACCCGATGCGGCGATGGCCGCGCTGCGCGATGCGCTGGCCGGCCAGTCGCATCCGGCGCAGCGCGCCGAGTACCTGCGCGGCGACCTGGACGCGCTCAAGGCCCTGGCGCTGGAGCGGCTGAAGCCGCCGCCGGCCGCGGCCAGCGCGGCGCCGGCCGGCAGCGCAGCCGCCGACGCGGCCGCGGCGTCGCGCCTGCTGTACCTGATCTGCGATGCCAGCGACCGCGCCGACACCCGGCCGCTGAAGGCCGCGCTGGAGGCCCAGGGCTGCCAGGTCGTGCGGCCGCTGGTCGAAGGCACGCCCGAGGAGCTGCTGGACGAGCACAAGCGCAACCTGGTGGCCTGCGACGGCGCCCTGGTGGTCTGGGGCAAGGTGCGCGAGCCCTGGGTGCGCGCCAAGCTGCGTGACCTGCAGCAGGCCAGCGGCTGGGGCCGCAGCGCGCCGCTGGGCGTGCGCATCGTGCTGGTGGGCCCGCCGGACAGCGAGGCCAAGCAGGACTTCGATGCCCCGCCCGGCGTGCAGCTGGTGCAGGGCGCCGACCTGGCGGCGCTGCAGGGCCTGCTGCCATGAGCGCCGACGGCCCTGCGCCGGCCGCGCCCGACCCGGCCCTGCGCGCGGCGCGCCGGGCGGCCAATCCCTTCCCGGGACTGCGGCCCTTCGAGGCCGAGGACACGCATTTGTTCTTCGGCCGCGACGGCCAGAGCACGGCCATCATCTCGCTGCTGGCGCGCACGCGCTTCGTCGCCGTCATCGGCACCTCGGGCAGCGGCAAGTCCTCGCTGGTACGTGCCGGCCTGCTGCCCCAGCTCGAAGGCGGGCTGATGGCCAGCGCCGGCGCCAACTGGCGCATCGCCGTCAGTACGCCGGGCGACGCGCCCATGCACCACCTGGCCACGGCCCTGGCCGCGCCCCAGGTGCTGGGCCGCAAGGGCGACGAGGCCGAGTTGCGCCGCGCGCAGATCGAGGCCGTGCTGCGCCGCGGCAGCCTGGGCCTGCTGGAGGCGCTGGAGCAGGCGCGGCTGGACGCCGACGAGAACCTGCTGGTGGTGGTCGACCAGTTCGAGGAGCTGTTCCGCATGTCGCGGCTGCGCGGCGAGGCCGGCGCCGCCGAGGCCGCCGACTTCGTGGCCCTGCTGCTGGAAGCCACGCGCCAGAGCACGCAGCCGGTCTACGTGGTGCTGACCATGCGCTCGGACTACCTGGGCGACTGCGCGCGCTTTCGCGGCCTGCCCGAGGCGCTGAACCAGGGCCAGTACCTGGTGCCGCGCATGTCGCGCGACGAGCGCCGCGCCGCCATCGAAGGCCCGGTGGCCGTGGGCGGCGCCCAGATCGCGCCGCGCCTGGTGCAGCGCCTGCTCAACGAGGTGGGCGACAACCCCGACCAGCTGCCGCTGCTGCAGCATGCGCTGATGCGCTGCTGGAACGCCTGGGCCGACTCGGCCGGCGCCGACGAACCCATCGACCAGGCGCACTACGAGGCCGTGGGCACGATGCAGTCGGCGCTGTCGCGCCATGCCGACGAGGCGCTGAACGGCCTGCCGGCCGAGCGCCGGCCGATCGCCCGCCGCCTGTTCCAGCGGCTGTGCGAGCGTGCGGCCGACTACCGCGAATCGCGCCGCCCGACCCGCGTGGCCGAGCTGCTGGAGGTCACCGGCGCCGACCTGGCGACGCTGGCCGAGGTGGTGGGCGCCTTCCGCGGCGGCGACCGCGGCTTTCTGGCGCTGCGCCCGCCGCAGCTGGCACCCGACACCGTGGTCGACATCAGCCACGAGGCGCTGATCCGCCAGTGGCAGACGCTGCGCGACTGGGTGGCCGCCGAGGCCGGGGCCGCCGCGCTGTACCTGCGCCTGGCCGAGGATGCCGAGCGCCACGGCCAGAACAAGGTCGCGCCCTGGGTCGATCCGCAGCTGCGCGCCGCCGAGGACTGGCGCCGCGACTGGCAACCCAGCGAGGCCTGGGCGCGGCGCTACCACCCGGGCTATGCCCAGGCCATGGCCTTTCTGGACCTGGGCGTGCAGGAGCGTGGCCGCTCGCGGCTGGGGCGCTGGGCCACCTGGGGTGCGGTGGCGCTGCTGCTGGTGGTGGCGCCGGTGGTGTGGACGCTGTATGCAAAGAACCAGGAGCTGGATCGCAGCCGCAAAAGCCTGGCGAGCAAGAACGAGGAACTGAACCGCAGCGGCACCGACCTGGCGCTGAAGAACCAGAAGCTCGACCAGCAGAATGCCGAGCTGGAGGAGAAGCGCCGCGTCGTCGAGCTGCAGACCGCGGCCCTGACCTACCGCGCCGACGAGCTGACGGCCGCCGTGCGGCAGGCCGAGGCCGAGCGCCGGCGGGCCGAGCAGCTGAGCCAGGCGCTGCGGGCCGGCCGCCTGGCGATGGAGTCACGCAATGCCGACGGCGAGCTGGGCGCCCTGCTGGCGGTGGAGGCGCTGGCGGTGGCGCGCACCGCCGAAACCGACAGCGCGCTGTGGCAGGTGCTGGCGCGGCCACCCGAGCTGGCGCCGCTGGCCGGAAACGATACGCTGCGCATGCTGGCCTGGTCGGCCGATGGCCAGCGCCTGGGCACGCTGGACGAGGAGGGCCGCCTGGGCCTTTGGGATGCGGCCAGCGGCCGCCGGCTGGCCCTCAGCGAGCCGCGTGCCACGCCGGTGGCGCCGGCGCTGCTGGCGGTGCTGCCCGATGGCGCCGGCGTCGTCGCGGTCGACTCGGCGGCCGGCCTGGCACTGCAACGGCCGCTGCCCGATGAACGCATGGAGCGGCTGGGCGGCAGCGCCGAAGCGCATGCCGGCAGGCGCGTGACGCAGCTGCAGCTCAGCCGCGATGGCCGCTGGGCCGCCACCGGCGATGCCAGCGGGCGCGTGGCCCTGTGGCGGCTGTCGCCGGCACCGGTGCTGCTGCGCACGCTGCAGCCGCTGACCGACCTCGCCAGCCTGGCCCTGGATGCCGAGGCCGAGCGCCTGGCCGTGGCCGACAAGTCCGGCGCCGTGCGCGTGCTGCGCTTTGCCGACGGCCAGCCGCTGGCCAGCCTGGCCGGCGGTGCCGGGCCGCGGCTGCGTTTTGCCGGCCAGACCCTGGTCGTGCTCGGCAACGACCGGCTGGAGCGCTGGCTGCCACCGGCCTTCGACCGCTCCAAGTCCTTGCTGCCCGCCGGCGCCCGGCCCCCGCGCCGGCTGCATGCCAGCGCCGATGGCCGGCGGCTGTATGCACTGTCCGATGGCAGCCTGCTGCGCTGGCAGGTCGACGCGCAGGGCGAGCCGGCATCGCGCGGCGCGCAGCCGCTGGCGCGCCTGGTGCCGGCCCGCCACGGCCCGCTGCCCACCGACCTGGACCTGGGCGCGGCGGCCGAATCCGCCGATGGCCGCCTGGCCGCGCTGCAGCTGGTGCAGGTCGGCGCGGAGCGCCAGCCCGTCCAGCGCTTTGCACCCCTGCTGCTGATCCTCCCGGCCGGCGGCAACGGTGGCGCGGCGGCGCTGAAGCTGCCCGCGGCGCTGTCGATGGGCTTTGCCAGCGGCGACCGCTTGCTGCTGGTCGGCACCTACGACGGCGTGCGCCGCATCGACCTGTCCGACGGCGGCTGGCGCCGCTGGGCACAGCGGCTGCCGGGCAGCGACAACGACATCGTGGCCCTGGCCCTGGCCGGAGGCGAGACACCGCGCCTGCTGGCGCTGGACGAGGCCGGCCGCCTGCACCGCGACAGCGCCGACGCTGCAGCGCCCTTGCGCAGCGACGAGCGCCAGCAGGGCGCGCACGATAAGCGCCTGCAGGGCCTGGCGCCCGACCACAGCGGCATCCTGCTCAGCCCGATCAGCGGCAGCAACCAGGCCACCTCGCACGGCCTGGCCTGGTATCCGGCCCAGGGTGACGCGGTGGTGCTGCCGGCCCGCAGCGACTTCGGCACCGCCGTCGATGCGCTGGCCGCCAGCGCCGGCGGCCACCGCCTGGCCTGGGCCCTGCGCGACGGGGCCGGAGCGCGGCTTCAGGTCTGGGAGCTGGCGACCCGCCAGCCGCTGGCCACGCTGAACCATCCCGACGGTGGCCAGCAGTGGCGCGCGCTGGCCTTCAGCGCCGATGGCCGCTGGCTGGCCGCGGTCAGCGAGCCGCCGCGCGGAACCGCACCGGCGAGCCGGGCCATGCGCCCGCGCGAGGCGCGTGGCGAGCCGGCCGCGCCACCCCAGCTGGCGATCTGGGACCTGCAGGCCGGCGGCGCGCCACGCCAGCGTGAACTGGCCAGCGCCAGCGAGCGCAGCTGGACCCTGGGCTTCAGCCGCGACGGCCGCTGGCTGGCCGTCACCAACCGCCAGGACAGCTCGCTGTGGGTGCTGGCCACCGCCTCGCCAACGCTGGAGCCGGTGCTGCGTGCACGGGCCGAGCTGGGCGCCTTCACCCTCGACGGCAGCCAGCTGGTCGTCGCCGAGGAAGGCGCGGGCGTGCATGTGCATGGGCTGGGGCAGGGCCCGGGCCCGAACCGCATTGGCCAGGCGCCGCGGGTGCTGAGCGGCAGCGAGGCCCGCATCACCAGCCTGGCACCGTCACCGGACGGGCGCTGGCTGCTGGCCGGCAGCCGCGATGGCAGCCTCTATCTGTGGTCGGTGGCCGACTGGCGGCCACGCCAGCGCCTGGCCTGGGGCCACCGCGACGCCATCAGCGCACTGGGCTTTGCCGCCGATGGCGGCAGCGCGGTCAGCGCCGATGCGGGCGGCTGGGTCACGCACTGGTCGCTGGGCCGGCCCGACGCGCTGCCGCCGGTGGCCGAGCTGCTGTGCCAGCGCGTGCGCCGCAACCTGGACCTGGAGCAATGGCAGTCGCACCTGGGCAACCAGCCCTTCCGCGCCACCTGCCGGCAGGCCGAGAGCGAAGACCACATCGGCCGTGCACTGATGCGGCAGGCGCTGCGGATGGCCATCGACGGCGACGCCGCCGGTGCCCGTGCGCGCGCGCTGCAGGCCCTGCAGGCGCAGCAGCAGGAAGGCCCGGCGGCCGAACCCGAGACCTTGAACACGCTGTGCTACCGCGCCGCCCTGGTCGGCGCCGCGGCCCAGGCGCTGCCGCTGTGCCAGCGCGCGGTGCGGCAGAGCCCGGGCAGCGGCGAGATCCACGACTCGCTGGCGGTGGCCCTGGCGCTGACCGGCCGCCGCGCCGAGGCGGCGCGCGAGTTCGCCGCGGCGCTGGCCGACCGCAACTTCCCCGAGCAGTACCGCGCCCAGCGCCTGGCCTGGATGCGCCTGCTGCAGCAGGGCCGCCATCCCTTCGATGCCACGCTGCTGCACGACATGCGCCTGGCCGACAGCATGGTGGACTGAAGCGCCGATCAGCCGCGCCGCGCCGGCTCGGCCGGCATCGCCATCAGCACCGCCGCCGTGCACAGCGCGATGCCGGCCATCCAGGCCAGCAGGGTGGCAAAACTCGCCGCCTTGACCACCGGGCCCAGCGCCCACACGGCCAGCGAGCTGAAGCCCAGCGAGATGGCCAGGCGCAGCCCGGCCACGCGCGAGCGCATGGCATCGTCGACATAGCGCACGATCACCGCGTCGGTGAACGGGATGGCACCGAAGATCAGTGCCATCACGCCCAGCAGGGCCGCATACAGGGCCCAGCCCTGGGCCTGGCTGGCCAGGGCCAGCAGCGGCGCCTGGGCCAGCACGATGGCGATCTGCAGCCGCTTGATCGGCATGCGGTCCAGCAGCCGGCCCACCACCACCTGGGCCAGCGAGGCCAGCGCATACACGCCGGCCAGCAGCGCGCCCAGCGTGGCCGGATCGCCGACGATGCCGTCCAGCCGCTCGGCCAGCAGCTGGGCATTGCCATTGGTGGTGAGGTTGAACAGCAGGCTGGCCGCGGCCGAGGCCAGGGTCAGCACCAGCAGCACCCGCGCCAGCGCCGCGCGCGACAGCTGCACCGCCGCCGGCTTGCGGCGCGCCGACGGCGGCTCGCTCTCGGCCGGCACCACGCGCAGGAACACCCAGCCCAGGCCCAGGCACAGCAGGCCGGGCACGGCAAAGGCGGCGCGCCAGCCGGCCCATTGCACCAGGGCGCCGGTGAGCAGGGCCGCAGCGGCCACGCCCAGGTTGCCGGCCAGGCCGTTGACGCCGATCACCGCGCCGGGCCGCACCGCGCCCTGCACCAGCATCGGAATGCCCACCGGGTGGTAGATGGCCGAGAACAGGCCCAGCACGGTCAGCGCCGCGGCCAGCTGCCAGGCGTTCTGCGTCAGCGCCGCCAGCAGCAGGCTGGCGCCCAGGCCGAAGAAGAACAGCGCCATCATCGGCCGCCGTCCCCACTGGTCGCCCAGCTTGCCGGCCGGCAGCGAGCCCAGGCCGAACATCAGGAAGGCACCGACGCCGTAGGGCATCAGGTCCTCCCAGCGCGCCAGGCCGAAGTCGGCGGCAATCGCCGACACCGCGGTGGCAAAGATCAGCAGCGCCAGGTGGTCCAGCGCATGGGCGATGTTCAGCAGCAGCGCCGCGGGGCGGGTGACGGTGGCCATGCCGCGATGCTAAGTGCAGGCCCCCCCGGGTTCACAGCGCCGCCTCGTCAGTAGCCGCTGGCGCCGCCGGCGCGGCGCGGGTCGGCACCGCCGCTGTAGAACGGCAGGCCGTTGACGTCGTAGCCCACGGCGATGCCCGACAGGCCACTGGTCAGGCCGGTGGCGCTGAGCGTGCTGCTGGTGTAGCCGTAGCGGCTGCGCATGCCGGGGATCAGCGCCTCGGCGGCACTGCCACTTTCGATCTGCGCCACCGAGTTGGTCGCGCCCTGGCCGGTCCAGTTGTCGGCGGCCATGGCTGCCTGGATGTCCATGCCGTAGACCACGTTGCCGAGGAAGGTCTTGACGATGTAGTCGGGGATGGGCCCGCCGCCGGCCGCGCCCCAGACCAGGCGCAGCCGGCCCTGGGCATCGAAGGCGATGGACGGCGAGATCGAGCTGCGTGGCCGCTTGTTGGCGGCATAGCCGTTGACGTCCAGGCCCGGCGAGCTGGCCGAGAAGTTGGACAGCGCGTTGTTCAGCATCATGCCGGCGGCCTCGATGTGCGCGCCCCAGTGGGTGTTGATGGTGGTGGTCATCGACAACGCATTGCCATGGCCATCGACGATGGACAGATGGCTGGTGGTGTTCCAGTCCTCGTCGCGGTCGGCCTGGCCCAGGCGCGCCACACGCAGGGCCGAGGCCCGGCGCGCCGCACTGGCCAGCGGGCTGTAGCCGGCGGGATCGCTGGCCTGGAAGGCCGGGATGCCGTCGGCCGTGCCACCGGCCGACACGCTGGCCAGGGCCGTGCCATTGATTAGCGCCGCACGGGCGTTGAGGTAGGCATCGGACAGCAGCGCCGACACGCGTGCATCGACATTGGAGAACGCCGGATCGCCGACGATGTTGCGCCGGTCGGCATTGGCCAGGCGGCTGGCTTCGCCGACGCGGTAGTAGAAGCCTTCGCTGCCCCAGGTCTGCTCGGCCAGTGCCTTGCGCTCCAGCAGGCCCAGCGAATACAGCGTGACCAGGCCACCGAACAGCGGCGCCGGCTGGGTGTGGATGGTCATGCCGAAGCGCGTGCCCACCAGCGGCCGGCGCTCGATGGCGCGGTAGCTGCTGAAGTCGCTGGCCGTCATCAGGCTGGGGATGCGCGCCGGCGTGATCGCCGCCGAGGTGGTGCCGGTGCTGGGGTTGTAGGTCGAGGGCAGCAGCGAATAGCAGTTGTTGCTGCCGTCGGCCTTGAGCTTGTCGGCCTGGAAGCGCGCCAGGATGGCGCTGACGATGGGGCCGCTGGGATCGTAGAAGGCGTCGGCACCGCCATCGCGCACGCTGCGCAGCGTGGCCGCCAGCTCGGGGTTGCGGATCGCCGTGCCCACGGCCAGCGGGCGCTCGCCGGCGCTGTCGCTGGCATCGCAGTAACGGGCCCGGATGTCGCTGTACTTGCAGCGCACCGCGCCCCAGCGGTCGCGGGCATTGTTCCACCAGGCCTTGACGCCGCCGGCGTTCAGCGGCTCGCCGGTCTCGTCGTCGAACACCGTGCCGTTGCTGTACAGCGTGGAGTACATGTAGCGCGTCATCGGAAAGCCGTTGTCGGCATGGCCGATGGCCTCGTCCCACAGCGTGTTCCAGGCCAGCCGGCCGTGGTTGGCCTGCAGCAGGCCCAACACGCGCACCGTGCCCGGCACGCCGGTGGCCCGGCCGGAGATGTTGGTATTGCCCTGCTGCGCCGACAGGCTGCCGCCGATGGACTGGCCGCTGCGGCACTTGAGGTCGTCGGCCACCGCCATCTGGTAGATCGAGGTGGTGGTCGAGGCGCCGATGTTGGCCGGCGCGGCCGACAGGCCGTCGTAGGCACGCACGGTCTTGCTGGCCGCGTCGTAGTAGGTGACCACGCTGCCGCCGCCCAGGCCCGAGGCAAAGGGCTCGACCACGCCCAGCACCGCCTGCACCGCCACCGCCGCATCGGCGGCGCTGCCGCCGCGCGCCAGCACGCGGCAGCCGGCGGCGGAGGCATTCACGTCGGCCGAGGTGACCATCATGTTGGTGCCGCTGATGCCCACCGTCTGGCCATAGGGCGCGCCGGCCTGCAGCTGGCACAGCGCGGGATCGAAGCGCACCACCCGCGTGGGCATGCCGCTCACCGTCCATTGCAGGGCCGCGGCATTGAAGGCCTTGCTGCGGTCGTGACGCAGCGTGATGGTGTCGGCCGGCGTGCCGCTCTGGCCGGCGCCCAGGTCGCCCACGACCACGCGGCCGTCGACGATGCTGGTGCCACTGCCCACCGCGTTGAGCGTGGCCACGATGCCGGTCTGGGCCACGGCGCCATTGGCCACCCTGACCTTGAACACCAGGTCGTAGACGGTGCGGGCGACGCGGGTCTCGCCGGCCGGGATCAGCTCCAGCACCTGGGCGCTGGCCGGGGTGCCGGCATCGGAGGCCGCAGCCAGCGCCGTCTGCTGCGGCGCGGCCGCCGCGCTGGCGCTGGGCGCGGCATCGGAGGCCCCCCCGCCGCAGGCCTGCAGCAGGCCGGCAGCGGCCAGGGCCAGCGCGCTGCCGGCGCGCAGTGGAAAGACTGCGGCGGCGCTCATGCCGACACCTGCTCAGCCTGGACGATGGGGCGGCGGCGGGCCACCAGGCCGGCCAGTCCCAGGCCGGCCAGTGCCAGCAGCAGGCTGGCCGGCTCGGGCACGGAGGCCACGGCCACGGTGCTGCCGCTGCCGACGAGGCTGAAGCCCTGGTCGTCCAGCCAATAGGTGTCGTAGGCCAGACCGGCGGCGGGTGCGGCCGCGCCGGTCCAGTTCAGCGTCAGGCCAAAGCCCGACAGCACCGGGCCCACGGCCACGGCGGCGCCACCGGTCCAGGCGTCATAGGCACCGCCGGCCAGCAGCACGGCATCGGGTTCCCAGGTCAGCACGTCCCAGCCTGAAGGCGTGGCCAGCGGCACCAGGCCGTAGGCCTCGCCATAGGGCAGGTAGACGGTGAAGCCATTGAAGGCCGCATCGCCCGGCTCGGCCTGCAGCGTCAGGTCCAGGCGCCACTGCCCGGTGCCCAGCGCGGTGAACTGGCTGCTGATGTGAGCGGCCTGGGCCGACAGCGCGGCCAGGCCCAGGACGGCGGCAGCGCCGCATCGCGTGACAAATCCCATCGAACGACTCCAGAGGTGACTGCTTTCATCCAGTCTAGGAGCGTGCCGCGGTGGTGGTCATGCATAGTCCGGGCCTGCCCATGCTCCCCGGTCATGGCTCCCCCGCAAACACGTGATGAAGCTGCGCCATGTCGAACTGATCCATGCGGTCGTGCAAACCGGCTCGCTCAGCGCCGCGGCGCGCCTGCTCAACATCACCCAGCCGGCGGCCACGCGCACGCTGCAGCATGCCGAGCAGAGCCTGGGCTATCCATTGTTTCTGCGCCGCGGCGGCCGCCTGCGGCCCACGCCGGAGCTGCAGCACCTGGCGCCGCTGCTGCGCCTGACCTTCGACGGCCTGGACGATGTGCGCCGGGCCGCGCACAACCTGCGCTCGGGCAGCACGGCCACGGTGCGCGTGGGCATCGTGCTGTCGATGGCCGGGGCCCTGCCGCAGGCCTTCCAGGGCCTGCCGCGGCTGGCCGGCGCGCCACGCTGGGAGTTCTCCACCGGCCATTACGACACCCTGCTCGAATGGCTGCGCATGCACGAGATCGACGTGGGCATTGCGCTGGAGCCGCCGCTGCATCCGGCGCTGGAGGTGCTGGACCTGGGCCGCCGCCGCCTGGTGTGCGCCGGGCGGCCCGAGGTGCTGGGCAAGTTTGCCCAGGCCGGCCAGGTGTCGGCCGACCAGATGCGCTCGATGCCGCTGATCGAGGTGCTGGGCAGTGATCCGGTGGGCCGCATGGTGGCCACGCTGGCCGAGCGCCATGGCTGGCCGTTTCCGGCCCGGCTGGCGGTCAAGACCCACCAGGTGGCGCTGGACTTCGCGGCCAGCGGCCTGGGCGTGGCCGTGGTCGACGACCTCAGCGCCGCGCGCTTCAGCCAGGCGCTGACCGTGCTGCCCATCGAGCCGGCCACCTCGCTGGCCGTCAAGGCGCTGTGGCTGCAGTCGCGGCCGATGGCCGCGCCGGTGGCCCATTTTGTCGAGGCCTACCGCCGCGCCATCGCGGCCTTGTGAAGCGCCGAAGTCAGCCCAATACCGGTGCCAGCAAGCGGCGCGCGCTGGCCTCGTCCAGCGCCTCGCCCGCGGCCCAGGCGGCCAGCTGGTCGTCGCCGATGCGGCCGACGTTGAAATACGTGGCCTCGGGATGCGCCAGGTAGAAGCCGCTGACCGAGGCCGCCGGCGTCATGGCCAGGCTGTCGGTCAGGCCCATGCCGATGTCGTCGGCCTGCAGGGCCTGGAACATCGCGCGCTTGACGCTGTGGTCGGGGCAGGCCGGATAGCCCGGCGCCGGGCGGATGCCGCGGTACTTCTCGGCAATCAGTTCCTCGTTGCTCAGCGCCTCGTCGCTTGCATAGCCCCACAGCTCGGTGCGCACGCGCTGGTGCAGGCGCTCGGCAAAGGCCTCGGCCAGGCGGTCGGCCAGGGCCTTGAGCATGATGGCGCTGTAGTCGTCGTGGTCGGCCTCGAACTGGGCCGTCTTCTTGTCGGCGCCGATGCCGGCAGTGACCGCGAACAGGCCGATGTAGTCCGGCGCCACGCCGGCCGGCGCGATGAAGTCGGCCAGGCTGCGGTTGGGCCGCTTCACGCCGTCGACCACCGGCCGCTCGCTTTGCAGGCGCAGCGGCCGCCAGTGCATCAGCACCTGGCTGCGCGACTCGTCGGTGTAGATGGCAATGGTGTCGTCGTCCACGGTGTTGGCCGGCCAGAAGCCGACCACGCCATTGGCCTGCAGCCAGCGGCCGTCGATGGCCCGCTGCAGCAATCGCTTGCCATCGCTGAACACACGCTGGGCCTCGCTGCCGACGATGTCGTCACGCAGGATGTCCGGAAACTTGCCGGCCAGGTCCCAGGTCTGGAAGAACGGCGCCCAGTCGATGGCCGCGGCCAGGTCGGACAGGTCGTAGTTGCGGAACACGCGGCGGCCGATGAACTTCGGCGCCGGCGGCGTGTAGCCGCTCCAGGTGATCGGCGTCTTGTTGGCCCGCGCCTGGGCCAGCGTGACCAGGGGCGTGGCCTTCTTGTTCGCATGCAGCTGGCGCACCTGCTCGTAGTCGGCCTTCAGCTCGTCGATGAAGCGTGTGGCGCGCGCATCGCTCAGCAGGTCGGAGCACACGCCCACCGAGCGGCTGGCATCGGGCACATAGACCACCGGGCCTTCGTAGTGCGGCGCGATCTTCACCGCCGTGTGCACACGGCTGCAGGTGGCGCCGCCGATCAGCAGCGGGATCTTCTTGATGCGGAACCAGTCGTCGCGCTGCATCTCGGCGGCCACGTGCTGCATCTCTTCGAGGCTGGGCGTGATCAGGCCCGACAGGCCGATGATGTCGGCGCCTTCGACCTTGGCCTTGGCCAGGATGTCCTGGCACGGGACCATCACGCCCATGTTCACGACCTCGAAGTTGTTGCACTGCAGGACCACGGTGACGATGTTCTTGCCGATGTCGTGCACATCGCCCTTGACGGTGGCGATGACCACCTTGCCCTTGGCCTTGACGTCGCCGCCGGCGGCTTCGAGCTGGCGCTTTTCTTCCTCGATGTAGGGCAGCAGATGGGCCACGGCCTGCTTCATCACGCGGGCCGACTTGACCACCTGCGGCAGGAACATCTTGCCGGCGCCAAACAGGTCGCCGACGATGTTCATGCCGGCCATCAGCGGGCCTTCGATCACATGCAGCGGCCGGCCGCCCGTGGCGCGTATGGCCTGCCAGCATTCTTCGGTGTCGACGGTGATGAAGTCGGTGATGCCGTGCACCAGCGCATGGCTGAGGCGCTCGTCCACGTTGCCGGCGCGCCAGGCCAGCTTGGCGCTGTCGTCCTTGGCCGCGCCCTTGACGCTCTCGGCCACCTCCAGCAGGCGCTCGGTGGCATCGTCGCGCCGGTTCAGCACCACGTCTTCCACACGCTCGCGCAGGTCGGCCGGGATGTCGTCGTAGACGCCCACCATGCCGGCATTGACGATGCCCATGTCCATGCCCGCCTGGATGGCGTGGTACAGGAACACCGTGTGGATGGCCTCGCGCACCGGCTCGTTGCCGCGGAAGCTGAAGCTCACGTTGGACACGCCGCCCGAGACCTTGGCGCCGGGCAGGTGCTGCTTGATCCAGCGCGTGGCCTCGATGAAGTCCACCGCGTAGTTGGCATGCTCCTCGATGCCGGTGGCGATGGCGAAGATGTTGGGGTCGAAGATGATGTCCTCGGCCGGGAAGCCCACCTCGTCGACCAGGATGCGGTAGGCGCGCTGGCAGATCTCGATCTTGCGCTGGTAGGTGTCGGCCTGGCCGGTCTCGTCGAAGGCCATCACCACGGTGGCCGCGCCGTAGCGGCGCACCAGCGTGGCCTGGCGCTTGAACTCGGCCTCGCCCTCCTTCAGGCTGATGGAGTTGACGATGCCCTTGCCCTGGATGCACTTCAGGCCGGCCTCGATCACGCTCCACTTCGACGAGTCGATCATGATCGGCACGCGCGCGATCTCGGGCTCGCCGGCGATCAGGTTCAGGAAGCGCACCATCGCCGCCTGGCTGTCCAGCATGGCCTCGTCCATGTTGATGTCGATGACCTGGGCGCCGTTTTCCACCTGCTGGCGCGCCACGCTCAGCGCGTCCTCGAAGCGGCCCTCGAGGATCATCTTGGCGAACACCCGGCTGCCGGTGACATTGGTGCGCTCGCCGATGTTGACGAACAGCGTGCCGGCGGCGATGGACACGGGCTCCAGGCCGGACAGGCGCATCGGCTCGACGGAGGGCAGTGAAGAAGCGGTCATGGCAGCAGGCGGTGAGGACTCACGACGCGCCCCGGCTCACCCGGGACGCTGAAGGGGTACAGCGTGGGGTGAGCGCCGTTGCCAACGCGAAGCAGCTTCGCGGTCCCGAGCCTGGCGGCGGGTTCGGGCTCGAACCGCCGTCGCAACGCTCCTCGGGAAAACTCGTATTTTAGAGGCGCTGGCGCGCGGCCGCTCGGTGGATGTAGGACACCATGCCGGCCGTTTTGCGCGCTGGTCCGACAGCCCGCCCCCGGGCGGGCGCGCAGACTGCTGGCCATGGACACGCTCAACACCCCTTCCCCCGCGATGCGCGGTGCGCCGCACGTCATCCCCACCCGCAGCCACCGCCCCTGGCTGCTGCCGCTGGCCGCCGCGGTGCTGGTCGCCGTCGGCGCCAGTGCCGGCGTGCTGATCGGCCGCCACAACGCGGCGCCGGTGGCCGAGGCCCAGCCCGTTGCCGCACTGGCGCCCGAGGCGCAGGCCCGTGGCACGTCGGCCGAGACCGCGCCGGCCAAGGCCGCGGCCAAGCCGCAGCCGCGCCAGCAGGCCTCGGCCGAGCCGCGCCACAGCGGTGCCGAATCGCGCACGCCGCTGGACACGCGGCCGGCGCGCGCCGTCGAGGTCTGCGCCAGCTGCGGCGTGGTCGAGTCGGTGCAGGCCCAGACCCGCCAGGGCGACGGCTCGGGCGTGGGCGCGGTGGCCGGCGGCGTGGTCGGCGGCCTGCTGGGCAACCAGATGGGCAAGGGCAATGGCCGCACCGCGATGACGGTGATCGGCGCCATCGGCGGCGGCATGGCCGGCAACGAGATCGAGAAGCGCCAGCGCGCCAGCACCGTCTACCAGGTCAAGGTGCGCATGGACGATGGCACGCTGCGCAGCTTCACCCGCAGCGAGGCCTGGGCCGTGGGCCAGCGCGTGACGGTGGACGGCGGCGGCCTGCAGCCGTCCAACGAGGCCATGCCGGCGGCCAGCCCGGCCCCCTCGCGTGACCGCATGCTGCAGACCGGCAGCATGACCTGAGGCCGCGCCACCCCGGCAGCGCGGCCTTCAGCCGCGCAGCAGCTCCATCAGCACCTCGGCATCCACCACCGCGCCGGCCGCGTCCTGGCCTTCCAGCAGGCCGTCGGCCAGCGCGCGTTTTTCGTGGTGCAGCGCAACGATGCGCTCCTCCACCGAGCCGGCCAGCACCAGGCGGTAGACGGTGACCGGCCGCAGCTGGCCCATGCGGTGGGCGCGGCCGCTGGCCTGGTCTTCGGCGGCCGGGTTCCACCAGGGGTCGGCGATGATCACGTAGTCGGCCGCGGTCAGGTTCAGGCCGAAGCCGCCGGCCTTCAGGCTGATCAGGAACACCGCACCCTCGCCACGCTGGAAGGCGGCCACGCGCTGCGCCCGCTGCGGTGCCGGCGTGCTGCCGTCCAGCCGCTGGAACGGGATGTCCATGGCCTGGAGCTGCTCGCCGATGCGGTCCAGGAAGTCGGTGAACTGGCTGAACAGCAGGGCCTGGTGGCGGCCGTCGACCAGCTCCTGCACCAGGGTGGCGATGGCCTGCAGCTTGGCCCCGCCGTGCTGCAGGCCGGCCTCGCTGAGCCCGGGCAGCACCAGGCGCGGATCGCAGGCGGCACGGCGCAGCCGCGTCAGCTCGGCCAGCACCTGCACCGCGGCATGGCCGCCGCCCTTGGCGGCCAGGCTGACGCGCTCCACCGCCTGGCAGCGCAGCGCCTCGGTCAGCGCGCGCTCGTCGTCGCCGGGCTCGATGCGGTGCACGATCTCGGTCCGCGGCGGCAGGTCGTCCAGCACCTGGGCCTTGGTGCGGCGCAGGATGAAGGGCGCGACGATGCGCTTGAGCCGCTGGCGTACGCCATCGTTGCGCTGGCGCTCGATGGCATTGGCAAAGCGCTCGTTGAAGCGCTGGGCACTGCCCAGCAGGCCCGGGTTGAGCAGGTTCATCAGCGACCACAGGTCGGCCAGGCGGTTTTCCACCGGCGTGCCGCTGAGCGCGATGCGCGCGCCGGCCTGCAGCTCGGCCACGGCTTTGGCGCGCTGGGTGGCCGCGTTCTTCAGCGCCTGGGCTTCGTCGAGCACCAGCGTGCCCCAGGCGATGCGGCCAAAGGCCTCGGCCTCGCGCAGCAGCAGGCCGTAGCTGGTGAGCACCAGGTCGCCGGGCGCCAGATCGGCCAGCGCCGCCTCGCGCTCGACCGCATGGTCGCGCAGGCGCAGGCCGGGGGCGAAGCGGGCGGCCTCGGCGGCCCAGTTGGCCACCACCGAGGTGGGCGCCACCACCAGGGCCGGGCCCTGGTCCATGCGCTGCAGCAGCAGGGCCAGGGTCTGCAGGGTCTTGCCCAGGCCCATGTCGTCGGCCAGCACCGCACCAAAGCCGGCCGCGGTGCGCCGCACCAGCCAGGCAAAACCGTCGGCCTGGTAGGGGCGCAGCGTGGCCTGCAGCGCCGGCGGCGGCTCGGGCGCCAGCGCCGCGGCGCGGGCCAGCTGCTGCACACGCTGCTGCCAGGCGCGGTCGCCGCCCGGCGCGCTGCCGTCGTCACCGCCCAGGGCCTCGGCCAGCCAGGCGGCGGCGCTGGCCGGCAGCTGCACCCCGGCCTCGCCCGGGCGGCCCTTCTTGCCGCCGGCCGCGGCGCCGGGTGCGGCCTCGGCCAGCGCGGCCAGGTCGGCCAGTTGCTGGCGCAGCCGGTCGGTCAGCGCGAGCCAGGCGTTTTCGCCCAGCGGCACGAAGCGGCTGCCGCCCGACTCGGCCACCAGGGCCAGCAGCTGGCGCAGGTTCAGCACCTGGCCATCGTCGACCTTCAGCGTGGCGTCCACCCCCAGCCAGTCGCGGCCGCCGCTGCGCACCACCGCCTCCAGCCGCGGCTCGGCCGGCGCGATCACGCGCAGCGGCTGGCCCTGCGGCCACTCGATTGCCGCCACCGACAGATGGCGGCCCAGGGTCTCGATGGTGGCCAGGGCCAGCTCGGGCTGGTCGATGGCCCAGCCGCCCTGCTCGTCGGGCTCGGGCAGAAACGGCAGGGCCGCGCACAGCTCGGCCAGGTGCCGGCGCTCGGCGTCCAGGTCGCGGCGCGTGCTCAATGATTCGCCGGCCCGCTGCACCAGCAGGCGGCTGCGGCCCAGGCCCGGCACCAGCAGCGGCCCCGGCGGCTGGCCGGCACCGGCCGACAGCTGGGCAAAAGGCCGCACCGCCAGCCGCACCAGCAGCACGCCGCCGCGCGGCGTGAGCTGGGCCACCAGGCGCGATTCGGACGGCACTTCGCGGCCGGCGGCGGCGTCGCTGTGCACATTGAAGTGCCCGGCCAGCGCGCGCAGCGCACCGGCCAGCTCGGCCTCGGCCTGCAGCGGCACGGCCCAGGGCTTGGCGGCCAGCTCGACGACGCGGCGCTGCGCCGGCGTGATGCGCAGCAGGCGGGCGCGGTCGGGCGCATCGCGGCGCACGCGCACGGCGTCGCGGCGCTGCATCTCCTCGGCATCGCGCACATCGCCCCAGTGGTGTTCGAGCAGCGGCGGCGCGTCGGCGGCCAGTTCGTCGGCATGCAGGCGGTAGGCCTCGCTGCCATCGGCCTGGGGCTCGCGGCGCAGCTCGATCTGCGGCAGGCCCTCGGCCAGCATCAGCGGCTGCTCGGGCGCATCGGCCAGGGCCAGGTCCGGATGGCCGACCAGGGCGGCCACGGCGCTGGCCAGGTCCAGCCACTGCACACGCTTGTTCCACTCGGCCTGGCGCAGGCAGCGCGCCACCGCGGCGTCGCGGGCATCCAGGCGCGTGGCCTTCTTCAGCGCGGACAGGCTCAGCGCTTCGAGCCTGGCGCCGCCCCGTGCCGCCGGCTTGCGCGCAAAAGCCTCCAGATGGTGCGGACGGCCGGCGGCGTCCAGCGTCAGCCGCCAGTGCAGCGGCACGGGCGCGCCGTCGGCCTCGGCCGGGCTGCCGCCATCGCCCAGCGCGGTGATCGCCGCCAGCGCCTCGCGCCAGGCCGCGGCCGGCGCCGGGTAGAAGGCCGGGCCCCAGGGCGGCGGCGCCTCGTCGGGCCGTGGCGGCACGGTCCAGCCCAGGCGGGCCACGGCCTGGGCCGCCAGATCGGCCAGCCAGTGCTGGCCCTGGCGGTGCAGGCGCTCCAGCATCTGCGCCACCGCGGCATCGCTCCAGCCCTGGGGCGTGTGGCCGACCCAGGCCGCCAGCACCAGGCGCAGCGCCTCGCCGCGCGCATCGGGCGTGCCCCAGCGCTGCGCCGGCAGATCGAAGGCGCTGCCGGCCGCGCCGGCCTCGCCCAGGCGCAGCGCCGCAGCATGGGCGAAACGGCCCCAGCCATCGTGCGGCGACGGCGTGCGGCTGCCCGATTCGCCGATCGCCAGCTTGCGCGCCGCGGTCCAGGCGGCCGGCTGGTGCTGGGCCATCCAGCCCAGCAGCTGCCATTGCAGCAGGGCCTCGGGCACCAGGCCGCGGCGCTTGCCGGCCAGCCGGGCCATCTCCTTGTAGCCGGCGGCAAAGGCCTCGGTGCCGGCGGCCCAGTCGCCCTGCCGGATCTGCAGCAAGGCCTCGAACAGCGGCCGCTGGGCCAGCGTGACTGGCAGCGCCGCCAGGGCGCGACGGCAGCCGGCGGCATCACCGGCCTCCAGCCGGCGCTCGGCCACGCCCAGCCACAGCTGCGGCGGCATCTGCGCGGCCTGCTCGGCGCTGCAGTCGGCCAGCTGGCGGTCGATCCAGCCGGCCAGCGCCGGGCGCAGCGCCAGTGCCTCGGGCGCCCGCAGCTGCAGGCGGTTGACCAGGCCCCACAGCAGGTCGGGCGGCAGCGCGGCCAGGAAATCGGGATCGAAGGGCTCGGCCAGCGCGCCCAGCAAGGCCTCGGGCGAGGCAGCGCGGCCCAGCGTGCGCTCGGCCAGCTCGTGGAAGGCCTGGGCCGAGGGTCGGGACAGCAGCACCAGGCGCGCCAGGGCCTCGGCATCGTCGGGCTGGCGCAGCGGCGCCCAGGCGGGCGTGTGCTGCATGCTGGTCGAGCCGCCCGAGCCGGCCACGCACCAGGCGCGCCAGAACCTGGGCGCATCGGCATGGCGCCACAGCGCCGGCCAGCGCTGCTGCCAGGCCACCGGGTCGGCATTCCAGCCCATGGGCTCGGCCGCGCGCACACGGCCCTGGGCCACCAGCTGGCGCAGGCCACGCGCCACCTCGTCGACGCTCAGGTGGTGGCTGCCGTCGGCGCTGCGCCATTCCAGCGCGCGCAGGCAGTGCGTGTACCAGGTCTTGCCATGGGCCGAGCCGCCCAGGCAGACCACGTCGAACAGCGTCTGCAGGTCGGCCTCGGCCAGCGGCGCGCCGTCGTCGGCCCGCGGGCTCGGCGCCTCCGGGGCGCGCTGGCGCGGGTCGACGGCCTCGCCGTGCAGGTTGACGAAGCCGGTGGGCGGCGGACGCCGCGACATCGTCACGAAACGGCCGGCGCGCCGCTCAGGCGGCCAGCAGGCTGCTGAACAGCGGATCGGCCTTGTGGCGCGGGCGGTAGCTGGCCACGCGCTGGGCGATGGCGGCGATGTGCGCCGGCGTGGTGCCGCAGCAGCCGCCGACGATGTTGACGAAGCCGGCCTGGGCGAACTCGGCCAGCATGCCGGCGGTGACCTCGGGCGTCTCGTCGAAGCCGGTGTCGCTCATCGGATTGGGCAGGCCGGCATTGGGGTAGCAGCTGATGAAGGTGTCGCCGGCCACCTTGCTCAGCTCCTCGATGTAGGGCCGCATCACCGCCGCGCCCAGCGCGCAGTTCAGGCCCACGGCCAGCGGCCGCGCATGGCGCACGCTGTGCCAGAAGGCCGGCACGGTCTGGCCGCTGAGGATGCGGCCCGAGGCATCGGTGACGGTGCCGCTGATGATCACCGGCAGGCGCTCGCCGGTGTCTTCCATCAGCTCGTCCAGCGCGAAGATGGCCGCCTTGGCATTGAGCGTGTCGAAGATGGTCTCGACCAGGAACAGGTCGCAGCCGCCTTCCAGCAGGCCCTCGGCCTGCTCGCGGTAGGCCGCGCGCAGGGTGTCGAAGTCGACATTGCGCGCGCCGGGGTCGTTGACATCGGGGCTGATGCTGGCGGTGCGCGGCGTCGGGCCCAGGGCGCCGGCCACGTAGCGCGGGTGCTCGGGCGTGCTGTACTTGTCGCAGGCGGCGCGCGCCAGGCGGGCGGCGGCCACGTTCATCTCGCGCGCCAGGTGGCCCAGGCCATAGTCCTCCTGCGCGATGGACGTGGTGCCGAAGGTATTGGTCTCGATCAGGTCGGCGCCGGCGGCCAGGTACTGCTCGTGGATCTCGGCGATCACGTCGGGCCGGGTCAGCACCAGCAGGTCGTTGTTGCCCTTCAGGTCCTTGCCATGCTCGGCAAAGCGCGGGCCGCGGAAGTCGGCCTCGCCCAGCTTGTAGCGCTGGATCATCGTGCCCATGGCGCCGTCGATGATGACGATGCGCTGGCGCAGCGTGTCGGGCAGCGCGGCAGCGCGGGTGTAGGCGGAACGGGCGACGGGGTTCATCGCCCGGATTGTAGAAAGTTCAGTGCAACACCACCGGCTGCTGGGCCAGCGCGGTGTAGCGGCCGATGAATTCGTCCAGCGCCTCGGTGTCCGGCCCCTGCTCCACCAGGGCCTGCACGCCCAGGTGGAAGGATTCGGCCACCGCGCCCTCGATGAAGATCTCGCGGCCAGCATGCTTGTCGACGATCTCGAAGCCACCGCGCGACAGCACCGGCACATGGCCACCGCCCGCCGCGCCGGCCGCGGGTTCGAGCACCAGGCCTTCAAAGGCCACGACCACGTACTGGTCCGAGTTGTAGAGCATCTGCATCACATCACTCCTTGGTGGCTCAGTTGGGGCCGTGGCCCGGCTGTTCAAGGCGGCATCACGGTGGCTTCACGGTGGCATCACGGCGGCATGGGCGGCAGGGCCTCGGCCAGCTCCAGCCACAGCGCCGGGGCGCCCCGGGCGCGCTGTTGCAACAGCCGTGCCGGCCAGTGCTGGGCCAGCCCGGGCCCGGCCTGCGGCCACAGCCACAGCTGCAGGCCGTCGGGATGCTCGGGCTGGCGCTGCCAGGTGGCCGGTGGCAGCGGGTCCGCGCCGGGCGGCGGTGCGGCCTCGCCGGGCGGCTGCCAGTGCCAGGTCTCGGCCCAGCCGCGGGCATCGCTGACCCACAGGCTCAGGCGGGCGGGCGCGACGGCCTCGGCCGCCGCGGCAATGGCCGCCAGCTGGGCGATCCAGCTCAGCCGGTCCTGCGCGCCGGCGGGCAGCGGCTGCTGGCCGTCGTGGCCCGAGTAGGCGATGCGCGGCGGCCCGTCGTCGCGGCGGAAGTTGGCCGCCTGGGCGCTGCGGCCGCCGCGCCGGTCGACAAAGCGCTCGGGCGCCAGGCCGGCGGCGTCGAGGCGACCCTCGCTGGACTGCTGCAGCCAGGGCCGGCCGGCGGCCTGGCCGTTGAGTTGCGCCTGCAGCGTCAGCCGGTAGCGCTGGCCGTCGTGCCACCAGTCCAGCCAGGCCTCGCCGTCGCGCACGCCGGCGGCATCCCGCAGCTGCAGCCGGTAGCGCAGGCGCACCGGCGGCGGCGGCCGGGTGGCATACACCGGCAGCGGCTCGGCGGCGGCGGCCATGGGCTCGGCCTGCGGGGCCGGCGAGGAAGTGGCTGCGACAGCGACAGGGACAGGGACAGGGACAGGGACAGCCGGCTCGGGTTGGGGCGCCGGGGGCCGAACGCGTGGTGGCGGGGGCGTCGGCGGCGGTTCCAGCGCCAAAGCGGGCGGCGGGACGGGCGGCGGCAGGGGCGGCCGCAGCAGCACGGCCGGCCGCGCGGCCGGACCCGGCGGGGGCGGCGGTGCGGGCACCAGCCGCTCGATCAGCAGGCCATGGCCCAGCAGCACCACGGCCAGCGCCCCGCCCAGCCGCCGGGCGGCTGGCCACGGCGGCCGGTGTCGCGTGGCGGCGGCGCGGGCCATCGCACCGACAATAGTCCCCACCAAGCGCCGCACCAACACCCGGGCGGCGTCCACGCTCCCCAGCCCGCACGATGAAACTCGCCACCCTCAAGGACGGCTCGCGCGATGGCCAGCTGGTCGTCGTCTCGCGCGACCTGGCCACCGCCCATTTCGCCAACGGCATCGCCAGCCGGCTGCAGCAGGTGCTGGACGACTGGAACTTCCTGTCGCCGCAGCTGCAGGACCTGTACGTGACGCTGAACCAGGGCAAGGCGCGCCATGCCTTTGCCTTCGATCCACGCCAGTGCATGGCGCCGCTGCCCCGCGCCTACCAATGGGCCGATGCCTCGGCCTATCTGAACCATGTGGCCCTGGTGCGGCGCGCCCGCGGCGCCGAGATGCCCGAGCGCCTGCTGCACGATCCGCTGATGTACCAGGGCGGCAGCGACGACTTTCTCGGCCCCTGCGACGACGCCTGGTTCGGCGCCGAGTCCTGGGGCATCGACTTCGAGGCCGAGATCGCCGTCATCACCGGCGACGTGGCCATGGGCGCCAGCGCCGAGCAGGGCCTGGACGGCGTGCGCCTGCTGATGCTGGCCAACGACTGGAGCCTGCGCGAGCTGATCCCCGACGAGCTGGCCAAGGGCTTCGGCTTCGTGCAGGGCAAGCCGGCCACGGCCTTCGGCCCGGTGGCCATCACGCCCGACGAGCTGGGCGAGGCCTGGCAGGGCGGCCGCGTGCACCTGAAGCTGCACACGCACTGGAACGAGCGCCTGGTCGGCCAGTGCGAGGCCGGACCGGAGATGCACTTCCACTTCGGGCAGCTGATCGCCCACCTGGCCAAGACGCGCAATGTGCGCGCCGGCAGCATCGTCGGCTCGGGCACGGTCAGCAATGACCAGCGCTCGCGCGGCTGGCATTGCGTGGCCGAGCAGCGCGCGCTGGAGACGGTGGAGCATGGCGCGCCACGCACCGCCTACCTGCGCTTTGGCGACCGGGTGCGCATCGAGATGCCGGGCCGCGACGGCCAGAGCCTGTTTGGCGCCATCGACCAGCGCGTCAGCGGGCCCGGCCACGACGCCGACGACTGAGTGCGGCGCCCGGCTGGCCCGCTGCGACCGATGTCCGACCTGCCCCGCTCGCTGAAGCACCTCACCGTCTGGCTGCTGCTGGGCACGGCCGTGTTCCTCGCCGTGCTGGCCTGGCAGCGCCAGCAGCAGGCCAGCCGCGTGCGCCTGGCCGATGGCGTGATCGAGCTGCGGCGCGGCGCCGACGGCCACTTCCACTGGCCGGGCGAGGTCAACGGCGTGCCGGTGGATTTTCTGGTCGACACCGGCGCCACGCGCACCGCCCTGCCCGAATCGCTGGCCCGCCGCGCCGGCCTGCAGCCCGAGGGCCGGGTGCAGTCGGCCACCGCCGGCGGCACGGTGCAGGGCTGGCAGGCGCGCGCCGATCTGCGCCTGCAGGGCGGCCTGCAGGCCGAGCGCCTGCCGGTGACGGTGCTGCCGGCGCTGGGCGCGCCGCTGCTGGGCATGGACCTGCTGGGCCGGCTGCACTTCAGCCAGCGCGACGGCGTGCTGCGGCTGGCACCGCCCGCCCCTTGAGCGGGCTACCATCCCACCACGCACTACGCCGCATCCCGTTCCGGAGACCCCCATGTCCGACCCGCTGTCCTTTGCCAAGATGGTGCCCGGCTTCGACTTCCTGCAGGGCCTGGTGAAAAACGCCGGTGCGGCCCTGCCCGGCGTCGGCCAGTGGGTGGCGCCGACGCTGGACCCGCAGGAGCTGGACAAGCGCATCCAGGAGCTGCGCACGGTGCAGTTCTGGCTGGAACAGAACGCCAAACTGCTGGGCACGACCATCCAGGCGCTGGAAGTGCAGCGCATGACGCTGTCCACGCTGAAGACCATGAACGTGTCGCTGGGCGACCTGACCGAATCGCTGAAGATCCGCGTGCCCGAGCCCGCCGCGCCGGCCCCCGCCCCTTCGCCCGCAGCAGCGCCTGCCCCCGCACCCGCACCGCAACCCGAGGCCAGCGCCGGCGACGGCACGGCGCCGCCGGCCGCGGCCCAGGTGCCGCCCGGCGTCATCGACCCGATGCAGTGGTGGGGCGCGCTGACCCAGCAGTTCGCCAGCATCGCCAGCCAGGCGCTGAACGACGGCGCCGGCGACACCGCCCGCAGCATGGTGCGCCAGGGCCTGGACGCCGCCGGCGAGACGCTGAAGAAGGCCGCCGCCATGCCGGCCGAGATGGCGCGCACCGCCGCCGGCATGGCCCAGCAGGCGGCCGCCGCCCAGGCCTCCGGGGCCGCAAAGGGCGAGGCCCGTGCGGCCGCCAAGAGCCGGCCGCGCGGTGCCGCCGGCAAGACCCCCGCCAAGACCACCAAGGCCGCCGTGAAGACCGCCGCCAAGCGCCCGCCACGATGACCACGGCCCTGGCGGCCCACGCCACCCATCCCGATGCGCGCATGGCGCTGGCCCTGGCGGCGGCGCAGATCGAGGCCCGGCGCGCCGCGGTGCCAGCCGGCGGCGCGCCGTTCGAGCCCACGCTGGGCCTGCTCTACCTCAGCGACCGCTGCGCCGACCAGGCCGAGGCCCTGCTGGCCGATGCGCGCCAGCGCTGGCCCGGCGTGCAATGGGCCGGCTGCGTGGGCATCGGCGTCATCGCCAGCGGCGTCGAATACCTCGACGAGCCGGCGCTGGCCCTGCTGCTGCTGGACCTGCCGGCGGCGCAGTTCAGGCTGTTCAACGGCCGCCAGCCCATGGATGCGCGCCTGGCCCACACGGCCCTGGTGCATGCCGACCCGGCCACGCCCGACCTGGCCGAGCTGATCGACGAGCTGGCCGGCCGCACCGGCTCGGGCGTGCTGTTCGGCGGCCTGGCCGCCAGCCGCAGCCGCAGCCTGCACATCGCCGACGGCGTGTTCCAGGGCGGGCTGTCGGGCGTGGCCTTCGATGCCGGCGTGCCGCTGCTGTCGCGCGTGACCCAGGGCTGCCAGCCGGTGGGCCCGGCACGGCGCATCAGCGACTGCGACGGCAACCTGGTGCTGGCGCTGGACGGCCAGCCGGCGCTGCCGCTGCTGCTGGCCGACCTGGGGCTCACGCTGGACCGGCCTCAGCAGGCGGTGGCCGTGCTGCGGGCCACGCTGGCCGGCCTGGGCGACCCCGCTGCCGCAGACGACGGCGACGAAGGCAGCGGCGAGGCCGCCACGCCGCTGCTGGGCCGCGGCGGCCAGTTCGGCGAGCACACCCGCGTGCGCCACCTGATCGGCATCGACCCGGCACGCCAGGGCGTGGCCATTGCCGACCTGGTGCACAAAGGCCAGGCCCTGGCCTTCTGTCGCCGCGACACCGAGGCCGCGCGCCGCGACCTGGTGCGCATCTGCACCGAGATCCGCGACGAGCTGGAGGCCGAGGCCCCGGCGGCGCGACGCATTGCCGGCGCCGTCTATGTCTCGTGCTCGGGCCGCGGCGGGCCGCATTTCGGCGGGCCTTCGGCCGAGGCGCTGATCGTCCAGCATGCGCTGGGCGAGGTGCCCCTGGTCGGCTTCTTCGCCGCCGGCGAGATCGCCCGCGACGCCCTGGTCGGCTACACCGGCGTGCTGACGGTGTTCACCAGCCCGGCATGAGCCCCGGCGACACCCGGCCCACGGCCCAGGTCTGGCTGCACGGCCCGCGCGTGACGCTGCGGCCCTGGACCGACGACGACCTGGCGCCGTTTGCGGCGCTGAATGCCGATGCCGAGGTGATGCGCCACTTTCCCGCCATGCTCGACCGCGGGCAAAGCGATGCCCTGGCCGGGCGCGTGCGCGAGCGCATGGCCGAGCAGGGCTGGGGCCTGTGGGCGCTGCAGACGCCCGAGCTGGCCTTCGCCGGCTTCGTCGGCCTGGCGCGGGTGCCGTTCGAGCTGCCGCTGCCGGGCTTTGACGGGCCGCAGCTGGAGATCGGCTGGCGCCTGGCGCGCCCCGCCTGGGGCCTGGGCTATGCCGGCGAGGGCGCGATGCTGGCGCTGGACTTCGCCCAGCGGGTGCTGCGGCAAGAGCGGGTGGTCTCGTTCACCGCCTGGAGCAACCAGCGCTCGGCGGCGGTGATGCGGCGCATCGGCCTGCAGCCGGCCGGCGAGTTCGACCACCCGCGCCTGGCCGGCCACGCGCTGCAGCGCCACCTGCTCTACACCACGCCGTCGGCCGATTGAGTCAGCGGCGGTCAAAAGTCTGTTGACCGCCGCAGTGCCCGGCCTTCAGCCGTTGCTCAGCCGGGCCACGGTACAGTGACCGGTCCCGGACCGAGACACCGGGCGATCCCCGAAGCTGGCGAGAACGATGCGATGAACGCTCCCCTGCCGACCCCGACCTCCGACCGTGCCAGCCGCCAGCGCCAGGTGGTGAGCGCGCTGTCGGCGGTGCTGCCGGCCCATGCCCTGCTGTGGCAGGACGAGGACACCACCCCCTACGAGTGCGACGGCCTCACCGCCTACCGCCAGCGCCCGCTGGCCGTGGCCCTGCCCGAGACCGAGGACCAGGTGGCCGCGGTGCTGAAGGCCTGCCATGGCCTGGGCGTGCCGGTGGTGGCGCGGGGCGCCGGCACCGGCCTGTCGGGTGGTGCCATGCCCGATGCGCTGGGCGTGACCCTGGCGCTGGCCAAGTTCAACCGCATCCTGAAGGTCGATGCCTTCAGCCGCACCGCCGTCGTGCAGTGCGGCGTGCGCAACCTGGCCATCAGCGAGGCCGCGGCGCCGCACGGCCTGTACTACGCGCCCGATCCCAGCAGCCAGATCGCCTGCACCATCGGCGGCAACGTGGCCGAGAACTCCGGCGGCGTGCACTGCCTGAAGTACGGGCTGACGGTGCACAACGTGCTGAAGGTGCGCGGCTACACCGCCGAGGGCGAGGCCATCACCTTCGGCGGCGATGCACTCGATGCGCCGGGCCTGGACCTGCTGGCCGCGGTGGTGGGCAGCGAGGGCATGCTGGCCGTGGTCACCGAGGTCACGGTCAAGCTCACGCCCAAGCCGCAGCTGGCGCGCTGCATCATGGCCAGCTTCGACGACATCCGCAAAGCCGGCGCCGCGGTGGCCGAGGTCATCGCCGCCGGCATCATCCCGGCCGGGCTGGAGATGATGGACAAGCCGATGACCGCCGCGGTGGAAGACTTCGTGCACGCCGGCTACGACCTGGCGGCCGAGGCCATCCTGCTGTGCGAAAGCGACGGCACGCCGGAAGAGGTGGAAGAAGAAATCGGCCGCATGCTGGACGTGCTGCGCGGCTGCGGCGCCACCCAGCTGACGGTCAGCGACAGCGAGGCCCAGCGGCTGAAGTTCTGGAGCGGGCGCAAGAACGCCTTTCCGGCCAGCGGCCGCATCAGCCCCGACTACATGTGCATGGACTCGACCATCCCGCGCAAGCGCCTGGCCGACATCCTGATCGCCATCCAGCAGATGGAGCAGAAGTACGGCCTGCGCTGCTGCAACGTCTTCCATGCCGGCGACGGCAACCTGCATCCGCTGATCCTGTTCGATGCCAACGACCCCGACCAGATGCACCGCTGCGAGCAGTTTGGCGCCGACATCCTGGAGACCAGCGTGGCCATGGGCGGCACGGTCACCGGCGAGCATGGCGTGGGCGTGGAAAAGCTCAGCAGCATGTGCGTGCAGTTCAGCCCCGAGGAACGTACGCAGATGGAAGGCCTGAAGCGCGCCTTCGATCCGGCTGGCACGCTGAACCCCGGCAAGGTCATCCCGACCCTGCAGCGCTGCGCCGAGTACGGAAAGATGCATGTCAAGAAGGGCCTGCTGCCCTTCCCCGAACTCGAGCGCTTCTGAGATGGCCGCCGTGAACGACACCCTCCGCGATGCCGCGCTGCGCCGCCTGGTCGACCAGGTGCGTGGCGCGCGCCACGACCGCACGCCGCTGGCCATCACCGGCGGCGGCAGCAAGGCCTTCTACGGCGGCGCGGTGCGTGGCCTGCCGCTGGATGTGCGGCCGCTGGCCGGCATCAGCGCCTACGAGCCCAGCGAGCTGGTGGTGACCGTGCGCGCCGGCACGCCGCTGGCCGAGCTGGAGGCGGCGCTGGCCGAGCAGGGCCAGTGCCTGGCCTTCGAGCCGCCGCGCTTTGCCGAGGGCCTGGTCCCGGGCGGCACGGTGGGCGGCATGGTCGCCGCCGGCCTGGCCGGGCCGGCGCGTGCGACGGCCGGCGGCGTGCGCGACCATGTGCTGGGCGCCAGCCTGCTCAACGGCCGCGGCGAGCTGCTCAGCTTCGGCGGCCAGGTGATGAAAAACGTCGCCGGCTACGACGTCAGCCGGCTGCTGGCCGGATCGATGGGCGAGCTGGGCGTGATCTGCGAAGTCAGCCTGAAGGTGCTGCCACGCCCGCCGGCCCAGCGCACGCTGCGCTTTGAGTGGGACGAGGCCACGGCGCTGAAGAAGCTCAATGAATGGGCCGGCCAGCCGCTGCCGCTGCATGCCAGCGCCTGGTGGAGCGGCATGCTGGTGCTGCGCCTGGCCGGCGCCAGCGCCGCCGTGCAGTCGGCCGCCACGCGGCTGGGCGGCGAGGTGGTGGACGAGGCCCTGGCCGCGCCGTTCTGGCAGGGCCTGCGCGACCACAGCGACGAGTTCTTCATCGGCGCGCGCAATGCCGTGGCCTCGGCCGGTGGCGCGCGGCTGTGGCGGCTGTCGCTGCCGCCCACGGCGCCGGCGCTGCCGCTGCCCGGCGAGCACCTGGTCGAATGGGGCGGCGGCCAGCGCTGGGTGGTGACCACCGCGCCGGTGGCCACGCTGCGCGACATCGCCCGCCGTGCCGGCGGCCATGCCACGGTGTTCCGCGGCGACAAGTCCGAGGGCGTGTTCGAGCCGCTGGCCCCGGCCGTGGCCGCCATCCACCAGCGCCTGAAGGCCAGCTTCGATCCCGACGGCCTGTTCAACCGCGGACGGCTGCTGCCGGAGACCGCATGAGCGGCGTCAATGCCGACATGGCGGCCTACTACCGCCAGCGCGCGGCCTACTACGAGCGCGTCTATCACAAGCCCGAGCGCCAGACCGATCTGCGCGCCATGGAGGCCTGGCTGCCCACGCAGTTTGCCGGCCGCCATGTGCTGGAAGTGGCCTGCGGCACCGGCTGGTGGACGCCGCATGGCGCACGCGACGCCACGCACTGGCTGGCCACCGACCTGAATGCCGAGACCCTGGCCGTGGCCCGCGCCAAGCCGCTGCCGGCCTGCGTGCGCTTCGCCGAGGTCGATGCCTACAGCTTTGCGCAGATCGACGGCCAGGCCTTGTCCGGTCCGTTCGATGCCGCCTTTGCCGGCTGCTGGTGGAGCCATGTGCCGCTGCAGCGGCTGGAGGCCTGGCTGGACAGCCTGCACCAGCGGCTGGAACCCGGCGCGCGCGTGGTGATGCTGGACAACAGCTTCGTGCAGACCAGCAGCACGCCGATCAGCCGCCACGACGACCAGGGCAACAGCTACCAGCTGCGCACGCTGGACGACGGCTCGCAGCACGAGGTGCTGAAGAACTTTCCCACGCCCGACGAGGCCATCGCCCGCCTCGGCCCACGCGCCCGCGATGCGCAGTGGATCGCGCACACGCACTACTGGATGCTCGCCTACACGCTGGCCTGACAAGAACATGCAAACCCAGCTCGTCGCCGAATTTGCCCACACGCCCGAAGGCCGCGAGGCCGAGGCCATCCTGCGCAAGTGCGTGCACTGCGGCTTCTGCACCGCCACCTGCCCCACCTACCAGCTGCTGGGCGACGAGCTGGACGGGCCGCGCGGCCGCATCTACCTGATGAAGCAGGTGCTGGAAGGCGCCACGCCCACGCGCGCCACCCAGCAGCACCTGGACCGCTGCCTGACCTGCCGCAACTGCGAGAGCACCTGCCCCTCGGGCGTGCAGTACGGCCACCTGGTCGACATCGGCCGCGCCATCGTCGAGCGCAAGGTCGAGCGGCCGGCCAGCGAGCGCGCCGTGCGCTGGCTGCTCAAGGAAGGCCTGACCAGCCCGCTGTTCGGCACCGCCATGGCCCTGGGCCGGGCCGTGCGCCCGCTGCTGCCGGCGACGCTGAAGGACAAGGTGCCGGGCCGGCGCCATCCCCGCGCCGACCAGTGGCCGCAGCGCGAGCACCCGCGGCGCATGCTGATGCTGATGGGCTGCGTGCAGCCGGCCATGCTGCCCAACATCAACTCGGCCACCGCGCGTGTGCTCGACGCCTGCGGCATCCAGACCCTGGTCGCCGACGAGGCTGGCTGCTGCGGCGCCATCCGCCTGCACCTGAACGACCACGACGGCGGCCTGGCCGACATGCGGCGCAACATCGACGCCTGGTGGCCGCAGGTGGCCGGCCTGGGCGAGCAGCCGCCGGTGGAGGCCATCGTGATGAACGCCAGCGGCTGCGGCGTCACCGTCAAGGACTACGGCCATGCGCTGCGCGACGACCCCGACTATGCCGACAAGGCCGCGCGCATCAGCGCCCTGACGCGCGATGTGAGCGAGCTGCTGCCGCAGCTGTTGCCGACGCTGAAGTCCAGGCTGGGCGCCCGGCCGGCCGCCGGGCGCCTGGCCTACCACCCGCCGTGCACCCTGCAGCATGGCCAGCAGCTCAAGGGCGGTGTCGAGGCGGCGTTTCGCGAGCTGGGCCTGGACATCGCGGTGGCGGCCCAGGAGTCGCACCTGTGCTGCGGCTCGGCCGGCACCTACAGCGTGCTGCAGCCCGAGCTCAGCCACCAGCTGCGCGACCGCAAGCTGGGCCACCTGGGCGAGCTGCAGCCCCAGGCCATCCTGTCGGGCAACATCGGCTGCATCCAGCACCTGCAAAGCGGCAGCGCCACGCCGGTGATGCACTGGATCGAATGGCTGGACCAACAACTCGCATGAAGCGCCTGTGCACACCCGCGGCCACGCTGGCCCTGTCCCTGTGCCTGTCCCTGCTGGCCGGCTGCAGCACCCTGCCCGGCTGGATGATCGTGCAGGGCCGCTCGGGCCTGGGTGATGCGCGGCATTTCGACAATGCGAGCATCGCCCGCTCGGCCACGCCGCGGCCGCTGCCGGCGCCGGCCCAGCCGGTGACGCTGCGCTGGCCCGGCGACTGGGCCAGCGAGTCGGTGGAAGCCTGGCTGGCCGAGCAGGACACGGTGGCCCTGGTGGTGCTGCGCCGCGGCGAGCTGGTCTACGAGCGCTATTTCAACGGCTACGACCGCGAGCGCGCGGTGGAGTCGTTTTCGGTCGCCAAGTCGGTGGTTTCGGCCATGCTCGGCATCGCCATCGGCGAGGGCCGCATCGCCGGCGTCGACGAGCCGGTGACACGCTGGCTGCCCGAGCTGGCCGCCCGCGATGCGCGCTTCGCCCAGATCCGTCTGCGCCACCTGCTCAGCATGCGCAGCGGCATCCGCTTCAACGAGAGCTATGGCAACCCGTTCTCGGAAGCCGCCTACTTCTACCTCGGCCCCGACCTGAAGGCCCAGGTGGCCCGGCTGGAGATCGCCGGCCCGCCCGACCAGGCCTACCACTACAGCAGCGGCGACACCCAGCTGCTGTCCATGGTGGTCGAGCGGGCGATGGGCGCGCCGTTCGCGGCCCTGGTGCAGCAGCGCCTGTGGCAGCCCATGGGTGCCGGCTTCGACGCCAGCTGGAGCCTGGACAGCGCCGCCGGCGGCGTGGCGCGCGGCTTCTGCTGCCTGAACGCGCGCGCGCTGGACTATGCGCGCTTCGGCCAGCTGTTCCTGGATGGCGGTGCCGTCGGCGGCCGCCAGGTCGTGCCGGCCGACTGGGTGCGCGCCAGCACCCGCGCCCAGGACGGACTGCCCGGCGCCGACGCGGCGGCGCGGCTGAACCTCGAGCGCCCGGGCACGCTGCGCGCGGCCTTTTATGCCTGGCAATGGCGGCGCCTGCCCGAGCCGGCGCCGGCCGCCACGCCGGCCGAGGCCCTGCGCCCGGGCGGCAGCTTCTTCGCCCAGGGCCTGCATGGCCAGTACATCGTGGTCGTGCCCGAGACGCAGACCGTGGTCGTGCGCCTGGGCCGCTCGCATGGCCAGGTGGTCTGGCCACGCTGGCTGGACCGGCTGGCGCGGCTCAACCCATGAAGGCCGGCCCGCCGATGGACCGCCGCCATGCGCTGATCGGTCTGGCCGGTCTGGGCTTGGCCGCCTGCTCCAGCGCCCCGCCCACCCAGGGGCCCCGGCTGCGCCTGGCCACCTTCAACATCTGGCACGACATGGGCGACTGGCCGCGCCGCCTGCCGCGCGTGCTGGCGCTGCTGCGCGCCGCCGATGCCGACGTGATCGCGCTGCAGGAGGTGCTGCAGGACCCGGCCCGCCAGCTGCCCAACCAGGCCGACACGCTGGCCCAGGCCCTGGGCTACCGCTGGCACTTTGCCTCGGTGGACGACGAGCAGCGGCCGCGCCGCTATGGCAATGCGCTGCTGACGCGGCTGCCGGTGGTCGAGCAGGACTGGAAGAAGCTGGCGCCGCTGGACGACTACCGCTGCGCGCAGCGCCTGCGTGTGCTGCTGGACGGCCGGCCGGTGGACGTGGTCAACACCCATCTGCACCACACGCCCGGCGGCGGCGCCATCCGCGCACGCCAGCTGGCCGACCTGTTCGACTGGCTGGGCCCGCCCGGCGCCGTGCCGCGGCTGCTGATGGGCGACTTCAATGCCACGCTGGACGACGCCGGCATGGCGCTGCTGCGGCCGCCGCACTTCGAGTCGCTGCTGGCCCGGCTGCAGCCGCAGCAGGCCCGGCGCAGCACGCTGGACACGGCGCTGGGCCATGCGCCGGCGCAGATCGACCACCTGCTGTACCCGCCCGACCGCTTCGAGCCGCTGCAAGCCAGCCTGCACGACCACAGGCCCGGCGCCGACGGGCCGGCATCCGACCACTTCGCCGTCAGCGGCGCGCTGCGGCTGCGCGGCTAGGCCCGACCTTCAGCCGGCGTGGCCCTCGGCGGCCAGCGGCTCGGGCCGCACGCGCAGCGCCCACAGCACGCCGGCCACCAGCAGGGCGATGCCGGCCAGCGTCACCGCATCGGGCGCCTGGCCGCGCAGCACAAACGAATAGGCCAGGGCCGACAGCGTCTCGAACACGATCAGCTGGCCGACCAGGGTGGTGGGCAGGCGCTGGCTGGCCTCGTTCCAGCACAGCGTGCCCAGCCAGCTGGCAAACAGGCCGATGGCCAGCATCAGCGCCAGGTAGGCGCCAGGCCGCGGGCCCAGCGGCATGTCGAAGGCCGCGCCGCTGGCGCTGTTGAACACCGCATACAGCGCATAGCCCACCAGGGCCAGCGGCAGCGTGGCCAGGCCCTGGGCCGTGGCCCAGGCGCGTGGCGAGCGGCCCGGGTGGTCGCGCAGCCAGTCGGCATTGCGGATCGGATACCAGGTCCAGCAGGCCACCGCGCCCACCGCCAGCAGGCCGCCCAGCGCATAACGCCCCAGGTCGGCCGCCGGGTCGGCGCGCAGATGGGCCAGCTCGGCCTGGTTGACGCAGGCGATGCCGATGGCGATCAGCAGCAGCGACGGCGCCAGCCGCAGCCAGGGCAGCTTGCCGTCGCGCCGGGCATCGCGCAGATTGCTGCAGATGGCGATGACCACCGGCAGCGTGCCGATGATCATGGTCGGCAGCGGCCCGCCGGCCAGCTGGATGGCGCTGGCCAGGAACAGGTAGTAGATGATGTTGCCGATCAGGCCCAGCTTGGTGGCCTCCAGCCAGTCGTCGCGGCTCAGCTCGCGCAGGCGCTGGCGGTCCCACCAGGCCAGCGGCAGCGCAATCAGGCCGAAGGCCACATAGCGGCCAAAGCTCAGCAGCGCCGCCGGATAGTCCGGCAGCATCTGCGGGCCGGCAAACACCAGGCCCCACATCAATCCCGCGGCCAGCGCGTAAAGGCTTCCCTGCAACATCCCGGCATGCTACCTGCCGGCCGGGCAGGGGCAGGCGGGCCTTCAGCCCGCCGTCGGCGCGCCACGCAGCACGTTCAGCAGCTCGGCCTGCTGCGGGCGGGTGCGCTGCACCCAGCCGTCGAACTGGCGGCGGGCGTCGTCGCCGTAGCGGCGCCAGATCCACCAGCCGACAAAAGCCACCAGGGCCAGCGTCAGCAGGGTCCTGGCGGCCCGCGCCCAAGCCACCAGCACGGCGATGCCCATGCCGAATGCCACCCACTTGAACCACCAGTGGCCGGGGCTGGTCATCCAGTTGATCATGAAGCACAGGCCCACCACGAACAGCGCCTTGAACGGCAGCAGCACGGCCTGGGTCAGATCGTGCACGGGGCGCAACAGCGTCTTCAGCGGGTTCATGGGGTCTCTCCTCTGCCGGTCATCTCGACCGTGAACGCACTGTAGGCAGGGCCTGCGCAGGGCGCGAGCCGGCTGCGACGGAACGTCATCCGGCGGCGTGAAATGCCGCCACGGCCGACCGGACGGACCGGGCTGTGCGACCATGGCCGCCTGAGTCCGACCCCGGGAGATCCTGCATGCAGTTGCGAGAACTGGGCCGCTCCGGCCTGAAAGTGGCGCCCATCGCCTTTGGCGGCAATGTCTTCGGCTGGACCGCCGACCGCGGCACCAGCTTCGCCCTGCTCGACGCCTTTGTCGACGCCGGCTTCAACCTGATCGACACCGCCGACGTCTATTCGCGCTGGGTGCCGGGCCATGCCGGCGGCGAATCGGAGACGCTGATCGGCGAATGGCTGTCCCTGCCCGGCAATGCCGCCAAGCGCGACCAGGTGCTGATCGCCACCAAGGTCGGCAAGGACATGGGCGACGGCCGCGTCGGCCTGTCGCCGCTGTGGATACGCCAGGCGGTCGAGGACTCGCTGCGCCGGCTGCGCACCGACCGCATCGACCTCTACCAGTCGCACGACGACGATGCCGGCACGCCGCTGGAGGAAACGCTGTCCACCTTTGCCGAGCTGATCGCCGAAGGCAAGGTGCGCGCCATCGGCGCCAGCAACCACACGGCGCCGCGGCTGGCGCAGGCGCTGGCGGTCAGCGCCGAGCTGGGGCTGCCACGCTACGAGAGCCTGCAGCCGCTGTACAACCTGATGGACCGCGCCGCCTACGAGGCCGAGCTGGAGCCGCTGTGCCGCGAGCAGCAGGTGGGCGTGATCAACTTCTACGGCCTGGCGCGCGGCTTTCTGACCGGCAAGTACCGCAGCGAGGCCGACCTGGGCCAGAGCCCACGCGGCGGCGGCGTCAAGGCCTACCTCAACCCACGCGGCTATGCAGTGCTGGCGGCGCTGGACGAGATCGCCGCCGGCCGCCATGCCACGCCGGCCCAGGTGGCGCTGGCCTGGCAGATGGCCCGCCCGGGCCTGACCGCGCCGATCGCCAGCGCCACGCGCATCACGCAATGGGCCGAGCTGGCCGGCGCCGCCCAGCTGCAGCTGGCGGCCGATGAGATCGCCGCGCTGGATGCCGCCAGCCACGAGCCGGGCGCCACACCCAGCCGCTGACTGGAGCACCCGGCGCCGGAGTACCGGCGCCACCCGCCGGGCGGGTCGCCGGCCCGCTTGGGGCGGCCCGGCGCTGGGCCGGCGGCCGCTGCGCGCAGCGCTGCGTCAGCCCATCGGCCAGGCCGGCATCGCCGGCCGCAGCCGTTCCCACACCGCGGCCAGGCGCAGCACGCCCAGGTCGTCGAAGCGCTGGCCGGCGATCTGCAGGCCGATCGGCAAGCCGCTGGACGTGAAGCCGGCGTGGATGCTCACCGCCGGCTGCTCGCTCATGTTGTAGGGCACGGTGAAGGCGATGTGCTCCAGCGGCTGCTCGGGGTCGTTGGTCGGGCCGGCCCATTCGGCCGGAAAGCTGGGCACCGGGCTGGTCGGCGACAGCACGAAGTCCAGGCCCTGGATGGCGCCGAGCGCGGCATCACGGAAGGCGGCGATCTGGCTGAAGCCATGGAACACCTGGGGGCCGCCAAAGGCCGCGGCCGGCTCCACCCAGCGCTGGATGTAGGGCAGCACCTTGGCGCGGCGCTCGGCCGGCAGGGCCTGGAAGTCCAGCCAGCTGCGCATGCGCCAGAAGCGGTCCAGCCCGTCCATCATCTCGCGCGTGCTGAAGGGCTTGACCTCGACCACGGTGGCGCCAGCGGCGGCCAGCGTGCGCGCGGCGGCGCTGATGGCGTTGCGCGTCTCTGGCTCGACCGGCAGGCCCCAGCCGGCGTCCAGCTGCAGGCCCAGGCGCAGGCCGCGCAGCAGCTCGGCGGGATCGCGCTCGGCCTGCAGGTCCAGCCAGGGGATGTCGGCCGGCGGCAGGGCCGTGGGATCGCGCTGCTCGGGATCGGGGCGCGCCAGCAAGGCCATCATCCAGGCCGCATCGCGCACGCTGCGCGTCATCGGCCCGGCGACGCGGCCCACATAGGGCGGCTTGATCGGCAGCCGGCCGGCGCTGGGCTTCAGGCCGACCAGGCCGCACCAGCCGGCCGGCAGGCGAATGGAGCCGCCGATGTCGGTGCCCAGGTGCAGCGGGCCGTAACCGGCCGCCGCCGCGGTGCCAGCACCGGCGCTGGAGCCACCGGGGTTGAAGCGTGGGTCCCAGGGGTTGCGCGCCAGTTGGTGAAAGCTGGACAGGCCCGAGGACAGCATGCCCCAGTCGGGCATGGTGGTCTTGGCCAGCAGCACCAGGCCGGCCTCGCGCCAGCGCGCGGCCGGCGGCGCATCGGCCGGCTGCGGCAGCAACTCGGTGGCGGCGGTGCCGGCGGGCATCGGGCAGCCGCGGGTGGCGATGTTTTCCTTCAGCGTGCCGGGCACGCCGTCCAGCGGCGACAGCGGCGCACCAGCCCGCCAGCGTGCGCTGCTGGCCGCTGCCTGCTCGCGCGCGGCCTCGGCATCGAAGGCATACAGCGCGCCCAGCTGCGGCTCGCGGCGGCCGATCTGCGCCAGCACGGCCTCGGTGGCCTCGCTGGGCGTGAAGTCGCCGCGGGCATAGCCGTCGGCCAGCTGCTGGGCGTCGAGTTGGTGGAGATCGCTCATGGGTCTACAGCGTGCCCTCGTCGGCGCCGGCGGCCAGCGTGCCCTGGTGGAAGACCATCAGCCAGCGCCCGTCGCGGCGCTGCCAGACGCTGGAGCGCAGGGTCTCGCGGCCGTCGCTGAGCGTGACGCGGCAGGTGGTCAGGGCCATGTCCGGCCCCATCGCGCGCAGCCTGAACTGGCGCATCCGCCGGCCCAGCGGCCGGCCCTCGGCGGCCAGCGAGGCGACGATGGCGGCGCGGTCGAACACCGTGCCCGAGGCGCCGAACTCGGTGAACTCGGGCGCCAGCAGGCCGGCCACCTGCTCGGGATCGGCGCGCACGGCCGGGTCCATCAGCCGCTCTTCCAGCGCGCGCAGCTCGTCGGCGAGTTGGGGATTCATCGCAGCCTCTCCCAGGGGTTTCACTGCCAGCTCAGCAGCGACAGGTCGTTGGCGAAGATCGGCGAGTTGATCCACAGCCCGCGCAGGCCGCGCTTGGCCACCGACACCTGGGCCGGGTTGAAGATCCAGGCATTGACCGCGTCCTGCGCCAGCATGCGCTGGATGTCGGCATACAGCTGGTTCTGGATGCGGCCGCGTGGCGCCTCGGCGCGCTTCTTCACCAGCTCGTCGAAGGCCTTGCTGCGGTAGCCCCAGTAGTAGTCGGGGTTGGCGTACTGCACATAGTCCAGCGGCTCGACATGGTTGATGATGGTCAGGTCGAAGCTGCCCTTGAACGGCCCCGACAGCCACTGCGCCCATTCGACGTTCTCGATCTTGGCGTTGATGCCCACCTTGGACAGCATGGCCGCGATGACCTCGCCGCCCTTGCGCGCATAACTCGGCGGCGGCAGGGTCAGGGTCAGGTTCAGCGGCGTGGCCACGCCGGCTTCCTTCAACAGGGCGCGCGCCTTGTCGGGGTTGAAGGGGTAGACGCCGGTCAGGTCCACATAGCCCACGTCGGTGGGCGCGGCATGGCTGCCGATGGGCTTGCCCAGGCCCTGCAGCACGCCGTCGATGAAGGCCTGGCGGTCGATGGCATGGGCGATGGCGCGGCGCACGCGCACATCGTCCAGCGGCTTGCGCTTGTTGTTGATGGCCAGCAGGCCCTTGCCGGCGGTGGTGCCCAGCTCGACCGTGAAGCGCTTGTCGGCGCGGAACTGCGCCAGCGCGTCCACCGCGCCGAAGCGCGGCATGCCGTCGATGTCACCGGCCAGCAGGGCCGCCACCTGGGCCGCGTTGTCGTTGATGAAGCGGAAGGTGGCGCGGCGGATCTTGATGCTGCCGGCATCGCGGAAGCCGTCCCACTTGCTCAGCGTCACCGCCGTGCCCTTCTGCCAGCCTTCCAGCTTGTAGGGGCCGGTGCCCACCGGGTTGGTGGCCGTGCTGTCGGCGCTCTTGGGGCTGAGGATGACCGCGGTGTTTTCACCCAGGCGGAAGGGCAGCGTCGGATCGGCGGTGTTCAGCGTCAGGATCACCGTCTCGGCATCGGGCGTGACCACCGAGCTGATGTTGTCGAACACCTGCTTCTTGGCCTTGTTGGTGCTGCCCGGCGCCTTGGCGCGCTCGAAGCTGAACTTGACGGCGGCCGAATCAAAAGGCGTGCCGTCCTGGAACCGGATGCCCTTCTTCAGCTTGAAGCTGTAGACCTTGCCGTCGGGATCGCTGCTCCAGTCGGCGGCCAGCAGCGGCGTGACCGCACCGCCGGGGCCGATCTTGGTCAGGCCTTCGAGGATGTTGTAGTGCACGATCTCGCCGATGGCCGCGGCCGGCGCCATGGTCGGGTCCAGGCCCGGCGGCTCCAGCACCATGCCCAGCACCACGGTGTCCTTGCTGCGCTGGGCCAGGGCCTGGTGGGCGGACAGCGGCAGGGCCAGCAGGGCGGCGGCCTGGGCCAGGCTGCGGCGGCGGATGTGCGTCATCTCGGTGTTCCTTGCGGTGACGATGGACAGGAAGGCGGTGCGGCCATGCTACGCGCTGATCGGCGCGGCCATCAGCTCGGTGGCGCGGTGGCAGGCCGCGCGGTGCTCGCCGCCGGCCGGGGACAGGGGCTGCAGCAGCGGCCGCTGCTCCAGGCAGCGCGGCTGGCGCCAGGCGCAGCGCGGCGCAAAGTCGCAGCCGGTGGCGGGCGTGCCGGCCGGCAGCGGCGCGATGGGCGTGCGGCGCGCGCGCCGCAGGCCGGGCCGGGCCGTGGTCTCGACCTGGGGCACGGCCTCCATCAGCGCGCGCGTGTACGGATGGGCGGCGGCGCTGAACAGCGTATCGGGATGGCCTTGCTCGACCACGCGGCCCTGGTACAGCACCAGCACCTCGTCGCAGACGCGGTCGACCACGGCCAGGTCGTGGCTGATGAACAGCAGGGCCAGGCCCAGGCGCTCGCGCAGGTCCTGCAGCAGGTTCAGCACCTGGGCCTGCACGCTGACGTCGAGCGCGCTGACCGGCTCGTCGGCGACGATCAGCCGCGGCTGGGTGACCAGGGCGCGGGCGATGGCGATGCGCTGGCGCTGGCCGCCGGAAAACTCGTGCGGATACTTCTGCGCATCGGCCGGGCGCAGGCCCACGGCCTCCAGCATCTCGGCCACGCGCTGGCGCTGCAGCGTGGCATCGCCCTGGCCCTGGGCGCGCAGCGGCTCGGCGACGATGCGGCCCACGTCCTGGCGCGGGTCCAGCGAGCCAAACGGATCTTGAAACACCATCTGGAAGCCGGCGCGGGCGCGGCGCAGGGCTGCCGCATCCAGCGCCGCCAGGTCCTGGCCATCGAAGCGCACGCGGCCGGCACTCGGCGGCTCCAGCGCCATCACCAGGCGCGCCAGCGTGCTCTTGCCCGAGCCCGATTCGCCCACCACGCCCAGGCTGCGCCCGGCGGCCAGGCCGAAGCTGACGCCGCGCAGCGCCTGCACCCGCGGCGCGGCCGCCAGCAGGCGCTCGCGCGGCAGGCTGTAGTGGCGCTGCAGGTCCTCGACCTGCAGCAGCAGCGGCGGTGCGGCGGTCATGCCCGCGCCTCCAGTCCGTCCTGCCAGCGCAGGCAGCGCACGGCATGCTGGCCGTCCACCGCACCATCGACCGCACCGTCCACCACGCTGACCGGCGGTGGCGCGGCGCGGCAGGCCTCGACCGCCAGCGCACAGCGCTCGGCAAAGCCGCAGCCGGCCGGCAGGTCGGCCAGCTCGGGCACGCGGCCCGGGATGGTGGCCAGCCGGCCGCCACGCTGGCCCAGGCGCGGCCGCGCCGCGAACAGCCCGCGTGTGTACGGATGGGCCAGGCGCGAGAACACCGCCTCGGTGGCGCCCTGCTCGACCACCACGCCGCCGTACATCACCAGCATGCGCTGCACGGTCTGGGCCATCACGCCCAGGTCGTGGCTGATCAGCAGCAGGGCCATGCCGTCCTCGTCGACCAGCTGGTTGATCAGGTCCAGCACCTCGCGCTGGATGGTCACGTCCAGCGCCGTGGTCGGCTCGTCAGCGATCAGCAGGTCGGGCCCGCAGGCCAGCGCGATGGCGATCACCACACGCTGGCGCTGACCGCCCGACAGCTGGTGCGGATAGGCGTCGAGCCGGCGCCGCGCGTCGGGCAGCTGCACCCGCTCCAGCAGGCGCAGGGCCTCGGCGCGGGCCGCCGCGCCCGACAGGCCCTTGTGCAGGCGCAGCGATTCGCCGATCTGGCGGGCGATGGTGTGCAGCGGGTTCAGCGCCGTCATCGGCTCCTGGAACACCATCGCCAGGCGGTTGCCACGCAGATCGCACCAATCGTCCTCGGCCAGGCCGACCAGCTCGCGGCCGTCGAGCTTCATCGAGCCGCTGACGCGGGCGGCATCGGGCAGCAGGCCCATCAGGGCCAGCGCGGTGAGGCTCTTGCCGCAGCCCGACTCGCCGATCAGGCCCAGGGTCTGGCCGCGATGCAGCGTGAAGTCCACGCCGCGCAGGGCCTGGGCCGGGCCGCGCGACGTGGGCAGCGTCACGCGCAGGTCGGCCACCTCCAGCAGGGGTGCCGCCATCACCGCTGGGCTTGCAGCAGGTCGAGGTAGGCGCCGCGCAGCAGGGCCTCGGGTGCCACGCCCAGGCGGGCCATCAGCTGCTCGGCGATGGCCTGGCCGTCGGCCTCGCTCTGGTCGTCGCGCAGCATCACCTCCAGTTCCAGGAACTCGCCCAGGCCCTCCACGCGGTCGAGGTGGATGCGCGTCTGGCCGGCCAGCACCAGCAGCCGCTCCTTGCGCACCCGGCCCAGCAGGCCGCAGGCGCGGGTCAGCACCTCGCGCAGGCTCTCGGGCTCGGCCACCGGCGTCAGCCGATAGTCCGAGCGCTTGGGGCCCAGCACATCGGTGCGCGTGTAGTGGATCAGCTCGCCCGAGCCGTCGCCAAACACGCGCAGCTTGAGCCGGCCATGGCCGGGCGGCACGGCGAAGAAGGTGTCGTCCTGGACGATGCGCTGCGCATGTTCGTCATCACCCAGCGCAGTGGCCAGGGGCAGCAGGTCGGCGACGCTGGAGATGCGGGCCTTGATCTCGACATTGGCGGGCATGCGGCTGATTGTGGGGGATTTGCCGCACCGGCCCGCAGGCATGCGCGTCAGTCGTGCCAGCGCTGCTGCACATGGCCGCCCGGCGCGGCGCCCAGGCTGTCGGCGGCAGCCACGGCCCGCGGCGCCACCTGGCGGCCGCTGCCGCGGGCCAGCAGCCAGTCGTGCCAGGCCGGCCACCACGAGCCCTCGTGCGGTTCGGCGCCCTCGCGCCAGGCCTCGGGCGGCACCCAGGCGGCATCGGCCGGCTGGCTGCGCAGCGCGTAGCTGCGGCCGGCATGGCCGGGCTCGCTGACGATGCCGGCGTTGTGGCCACCGCTGCACAGCACGAAGGTGATCGGCGCGGCCGAGGCCAGGCGGTGCAGCTTGTAGACCGACTTCCACGGCGACACATGGTCCTTCTCGGTGCCGACCAGGAAGATCGGCCAGCGGATGTCGGCCAGCGACACCGGCGCGCCCTCCACCGGATAACGCGACTCGGCCAGCTCGTTGCGCAGGTAGCAGCGGCGCAGGTACTGGCTGTGCATGGCCGCCGGCATGCGCGTGACGTCGGCATTCCAGGCCATCAGGTCGTTGGGCCGCAGCCGCTCGCCCAGCCAGATCTCGCGCAGCGTGGCGCTCCAGATCAGCTCGCGCGAGTGCAGGAAGGCGAAGCTGCCGGCCATCTGCGGGCCGGTGAGATAGCCGCGCTCGGCCATCATTTCCTCCAGCAGCGTGACCTGGCTTTCGTCGATCAGCACGCCCATCTCGCCGGGCTCGGAAAAATCGGTCTCGGCGGCCAGCAGCGACAGGCTGGCGATGGCCGGCAGCGCGTCGGCGCCCTGCACCTGCTGCGGCCGCGCCAATGCCGCCGCCGCGATGGCCAGCAGCGTGCCGCCCAGGCAGTAACCGGCGCAGTGCACGGCCTCGCCCGGCACGCGTCGGGCGATCGCCGCCAGGCTGTCGAACACGCCCAGCTCCAGGTAGTCGTCCATGCCCAGCAGCGCGTCGTCGGCGTCGGGATTGCGCCAGGACAGGATGAACACCGTGTGGCCCTGGCTGACCAGCCAGCGCACCATCGAGTTGTGCGGCGACAGGTCCAGGATGTAGTACTTCATGATCCAGCTGGGCACGATGAACACCGGCTCGGCCTGCACCGTGGTGGTGGCCGGATCGGGCGCGTACTGGATCAGCTCGACCAGGGCATTGCGGTGCACCACCTCGCCGGGCGTGATGGCCACGTCGACGCCGGGCTGGAACGGCTGCTCGGGCGGTTGCAGCGGTGCCAGGCCCTGGCGGCGGCGCCAGTCGTCCAGCGCATGGGCCAGGCCCTGCTGCAGGTTGCGGCCGCCGCTGGCCAGGGTGCGCTGCAGCACCTCGGGATTGGCCAGGCCGGCGTTGGCCGGGCTGAAGGCGTCCAGCCACTGGCGGGCGAAGACCTTGGTCACCTCCTGGTGGTGCGGCTGCATACCGCGCAGCGCCGTGGCCTCGCGCCACCAGGCCTCGCTGGCCAGGTAGGCCCGCGCCCAGGGCGCATAGGGCCAGTGGTGCCAGGCCGGGTGGGAGAAGCGCAGATCGGCCGCATGGGCTCCGGCCGGATCGCACAGGTCCTGGCGGCTGGCGCAATCCACCCACCATTGCAGGGCCAGCTGCTGGGCCGCCAGGGCCAGGCGGCCGGCCTGGGCCGGCTGGGTGGCCAGGTGCAGCCCCCAGTCGACGCCGGCCAGGGCCAGCGTGATCGGCGACAGGCCGGCCCACAGCGGCGCGGCCGCCGCATGCAGGGCGCCGTCAAAGCGCTGGGCGGCGGCCCGGTCGGGAAAGAGGGGGGTCGCGGGGAGCGAGGAGGGCGGGGACATGGTGGATTGATACCACGCCCCGTTGACACCAGCCGGCCCGGTGGCCGGCCAGCGCCGCGCCGGGCTTGATCCGGCGCAAGCCGCTGCGGTTGCGAAAACCGAAGCGGCGGCGGATCAGCGGCGTTCCAGGTGGCGGAAGGTGATCCGCCCCTTGGTCAGGTCGTAGGCCGACAGCTCCAGCGACACGGCATCACCCGCCAGGATGCGGATGTGGTTCTTCTTCATCTTGCCGGCCGAATAGGCGATCAGCTCGTGACCGTTCTCCAGCGTCACGCGGTAGCGCGAGTCGGGCAGCACCTCGGTGACGGTGCCGCGCATTTCGATCAGTTCTTCCTTGGCCATTGACGGATTCTTCTCTCGTGCAGTTCGATCTGCGGTGACAGGGTCCGTCGGGCGAGCGGCGCAAGGCGCACGGCTCGGGCGGCGGAAGACCCACAATCGGGGCATCCCCAGGACAGTGTGGGTGCTGAATGGGAGTGTCCAGGAGTGTCAGGGCGTGTCGGCTCTCCCAGACACACGCACCGAACCCGCGATTCTAGTCTTTTCGTTCCACTTTGCGCACAGGAGTATTCAGATGAGCGTTCTCTTCCCCCGCCAGTCCGGTCGCCGGCGCGGTCTGCAGGCCCTGGCGGCGGTCGCGCTGGCCGGTCTGCTGGGCCTGCCCGCGGCCCAGGCCCAGGGCGACAAGACCATCAAGCTGCTGGTGGGCTTTCCGGCCGGCGGCGGCACCGACGCCATCGCCCGGCTGCTGGCCGAGAAGCTGAAGGCCGAGCTGGGCCATGCGGTGATCGTCGAGAACAAGGCCGGCGCCGGCGGCCAGCTGGCGGCGCAGGCGCTGAAGGCCGCGCCGGCCGACGGCAATACGCTGTTCCTGAGCCACGACCACACCATCTCCATCCTGCCGCTGGTGGTCAAGAACCCGGGCTACGACTCGGCCAGGGACTTTGTGCCGGTGGCCGGCTTCGCCAGTTTTCCGAACGCCATCGCGCTGTCCGGCGGCACGCCGGCCAAGGGCTTGGCCGACTATGCGGCCTGGGTGAAGAGCGCCCAGGGCGGCAAGAGCGCGGTGGGCGTGCCGGCGCCGGCCTCGGTGCCCGAGTTCATGGTCGGCGTGGTGGCGCAGAAGTTCGGCCTGGACCTGGTGTCGGCGCCCTACCGCGGCAGCGCGCCGATGATGGCCGACATGCTGGGCAACCAGATCGCCGCCGGCATCGGCTCCATCCCCGACTTCATCGAGAACCACCGCGCCGGCAAGCTGCGCGTGGTGGCGGTGATGGGCGCGCAGCGCATGGCCTTGCTGCCCGACGTGCCCACGCTGGGCGAGCTGGGCCTGGCCGGCTTCGACGAGCTGCCCTACTACGGCATCTTCGCCCCGGCCGGCACGCCCAAGGCGGCGCTGGACAGCACCGCGGCCGCCGTGGCCAAGGTCATCGCCATGCCCGATGTGAAGGACCGCCTGACCGCCATGGGCCTGTCCGTCGGCTTCCAGAGCGGCACCCAGCTGGCCACGCGCGAGCGCGCCTACTCGGCGGTGTGGCAGCGCATCATCTCGGCCAGCGGGTTCAAGCCGCAGTAACTCACCTTAAGCCGGGGCGGCTGCGCCGCGGTCGCCGGCCTGGCGCGCCGCGCCTGCCGGGCTCAGCGCCGCCGCGCCAGCTTCGGATCCAGCAGATCCCGCAGCCCATCGCCCATCAGGTTCAGACCCAGCACGCTCAGGGCGATGGTCAGGCCCGGCCACACCGCCAGCAGCGGCGCCTGGAACAGCTGGGTCTGGGCTTCGTTGAGCATGCGGCCCCAGCTGGGCTGGGGCGGCTGGGTGCCCAGGCCCAGATAACTGAGCGCGGCCTCGGCCAGGATGGCGGTGGCGAACGAGATCGTGGCCTGCACGATCAGCACGCTGGCGATGTTGGGCAGCACATGGTCCAGCGTGATGCGCCAGGGGCCGAAGCCCGCCGCGCGCGCGGCCAGCACGTATTCACGCGCCCACACCGCATTGGCCGCGCCGCGCGTGATGCGCGCAAACACCGGGATGTTGAAGATGCCGATGGCGACGATGCCGGTCATCAGGCCGGGGCCGTAGATCGCGCCCAGCATGATGGCCGTCAGCAGCGCCGGGAAGGCGAAGGTGAAGTCGGCGAAGCGCATCACCAGCTCCTCCACCCAGCCACGCCGCGCCGAGGCCAGGGCGCCCAGGCCCACACCGACCAGCACGCCGATGCCCACGGCGACGATGCCGACCACGATGCTGTTCTGCGCCCCCACCAGCAGCTGGCTGGCGATGTCGCGGCCCAGGCTGTCGGTGCCCAGCCAGTGCGCGGCCGACGGTGCGGCCAGCTTGTTGGGGATGTCGATGTCGGCCGGCGGATAAGGCGACCAGAACAGCGACAGCACGGCCGCGGCCACCAGCAGCGCGCTGAGCACGGCGCCGATCAGAAAGCTGGGATGGCGGGCGGCCCGCGCCCAGAAGCCGGGCAAGGCGCTGCGGGCGGCCGGCACGCCGGCGATCACGGTGCCGCTCATGCGTCGCTCGCCTTCAACCGGGGGTCGACCGCGGCATACAGCAGGTCGACGACGAAGTTGACCAGCACCACCACCGCCACCAGCAGCATCACCACGTCGCGCACCACCACCAGGTCGCGGTTGGCGATGGCCTGGAACACCAGGCGGCCGATGCCGGGCAGCACGAAGACGTTCTCGACCACGATGGTGCCGGTGATCAGGTTGGCGAACTGCAGGCCCATGATGGTCAGCACCGGGATCATGGCGTTGCGCAGCACATGCTTCCACAGCGTGGCGCGGCGCGACAGGCCCTTGGCGCGGGCGGTGCGCACGAAGTCCTCGCGCATCACCTCCAGCACCGCCGAGCGCGTGACCCGCGCCAGGATCGCCGCCTGCACCACGGCCAGGGCCACGGCCGGCAGCAGCAGGGCCTTGGTGCCGTCCCACAGCCCACCGCCATCGTCCTCGACCCAGCCCGGAAAGCCGCCGGCGCTGACCCATTGCAGCTTCACCGCAAACACCAGGATCAGCAGGATGGCGAACCAGAAGTTGGGGATGGCGATGCCGACCTGGCTCAGCGCCATCACGCCGACATCGCCGATGCGGTTGTGGCGCGAGGCCGCGTACACGCCCAGCACCAGGGCCAGCAGCGTGGTCAGGCCCATGGCCAGCGCGGCCAGCGGCACGGTGACCTGCAGGCGCTCGGCGATCAGCTCCCAGGTCGGCGTGCCATAGCTGTAGCTGTCGGCCGTGCGGCCCTGCAGCAGGCCGGCGATCCAGTGCTGGTAGCGCTGCAGCGGCGGCTGGTCCAGGCCCAGCTTCTTTTCCAGCGCGGCCACGGCCTCGGGCGTGGCCGTCTCGCCCAGGATCACCTGGGCCACGTTGCCGGGCAGCAGCTCCAGCACCGCGAACACCAGCACCGAGGCCACCGCCAGCGTGGCCAGCAGGGTGGCCACGCGCTTGAACAGGAAAACACTCATGTCTTGATGATGCCGCAAAGCCCGCTGCACGCCGGCCGCCGCGCGATGCACCAAGGCAGCACCGAACGGCCGCGCACACCCCGCCGACGCACAGCGCCGGTGCAGGAATCGGCCGCTGCCGGCCGCTGGCAACGGCCTTGGGCCTGGCCCGTCGATTGCTTGTATACCGACATGCACACCAGCGCGCCGCGCTGGTGCTTCCCCACCGTCGGCCCGGTGCGGCCACGCTTGTCTTTCAAGGAGTGCGCAGATGTCGAAGAGCCCCAACGCCTGGAGCCGTCGTGACTGGATCAAGGGCGCTGGCGCGCTGACCGCCGCCGCAGGCACCTCTCCGCTGGTGCTGGCGCAGAAGCCGCTGACCGTGGGCTTCATCTATGTGGGTCCGCGCGACGACTATGGCTACAACCAGGCCCATGCCGAGAACGTGGCCCTGGTCAAGAAGATGGCCGGCATCAAGGTGGTGGAAGAGGAGAACGTGCCCGAGACCACCGGCGTGCAGAAGACCATGCAGGGCATGATCGCCCAGGACGGCGCGGCGCTGCTGTTTCCCACCAGCTTCGGCTACTTTGATCCGCACATGCTGGCGGTCGCCGGCAAGAACGGCGGCGTGCGCTTTGCCCACTGCGGCGGCATGTGGACCCAAGGCAAGCACCCGGCCAACACCGGCAGCTTCTTCGGCTACATCGACGAGGGCCAGTACCTCAACGGCGTCATCGCCGGCCATGCCAGCAAGAGCAAGAAGCTGGGCTTCATCGCCGCCAAGCCCATCCCGCAGGTGCTGCGCAACATCAACGCCTTCACCATGGGCGCGCGCTCGGTGGACCCGAAGATCAGCACCACGGTGATCTTCACCGGCGACTGGAGCATGCCGGTCAAGGAGGCCGAGGCCACCAACAGCCTGGCCGACCAGGGCGTGGACGTGTTCACCATGCATGTGGACGGGCCCAAGGTCATCGTCGAGACCGCGGCCAAGCGCGGCAAGTTCGTCTGCGGCTACCACGCCTCCCAAGCCAAGCTGGCGCCCCAGGCCTATCTGACCGGCGCCGAATGGAACTGGATCAGCGCCTACAAGCAGATCATCGAGGCCGCGCAAAGTGGCAAGCCGCATCCCAACTTCGTGCGCGGCGGGCTCAAGGACGGCTTCGTCAAGAGCTCGCCCTATGGCAGCGCCGTCTCGGAAGGCGCGCGCAAGAACGCCGAGGCCGTGCGCGCCAAGATGATGGCCGGCAGCTTCGACATCTTTGCCGGCGAGCTGAAGGACAACACCGGCAAGCTGGTGATCCCCAAGGGCAAGGTCTTCAAGCAGACCGATGTCGAGCTGGAGGGCATGAACTACCTGGTCGAAGGCGTGATCGGCAAGGTCTGAGCCCGGCGCTGCCATGGCCACCGCCCTCGTCTCCCCTCCCAAAGAGGCCTCCAACGGCTGGCAGGCGCCGGCCGAGGCCGTGCTGCTGCCGCTGGGCGCGCTGGCCGCGGCCCTGCTGGCCTTTGGCGTGTTCGTCTGGTTCGGCGGCGGCAGCCCGGCCGAGGCCTGGAGCCTGCTGTTCAAGGGCGCCTTCGGCGATGCCTTCAGCTGGCAGAACACGCTGCAGCGCGCCGCGCCCCTGATGCTCACCGCGCTGGCCGTGGCCCTGCCGGCGCGGGCCGGGCTCACCGTCATCGGCGGTGAAGGCGCGCTGGTGCTGGGGGCGCTGGGCTGCGCGGTGCTGCCCTATCTGATGCCCAACTTGAGCGGCATCACCGGCAGCGTGGCCGTGCTGGCCGCCGGCGCCCTGCTGGGCGCGCTGTGGGTGGCGCTGGCCGGCGCACTGCGCCAGTGGCGCGGCGTCAACGAGACCATCTCCAGCCTGCTGCTGGGCTACATCGCCATCGCGCTGTTCAAGCACTTCGTCGAAGGCCCGCTGCGCGACCCGGCCAGCCTGAACAAGCCCAGCACACGCCCGCTGGCCGAGAGCCTGCGCATCGGCCCCATCAGCGCCGACAGCCTGCTCGGCGATGTGCACTGGGGCCTGGTCATCGGCGTGCTGCTGTGCCTGGCCGCCGGCCTGTGGCTGAGCTTCACCGCCTCGGGCTTTGCGCTGCGCGTGGTCGGCGGCAATGCCCGGGCGGCACGCCTGGTGGGCCTGCCCACCGGCGCGCTGCTGGTGCTGGCCTGCGCGCTGGGCGGCGCCAGCGCCGGCCTGGCCGGCGCGCTGGAGGTGGCGGCCGTGCACACGGCGGCCAATGCCTCGGTGATCGCCGGCCTGGGCTACACCGGCATCCTGGTCAGCTTTGTCGCACGCCACAACCCCTGGGCCATTCCGCCGGTGGCCCTGCTGTTTGGCGGCTTTGCCGCGGCCGGCAGCCTGCTGCAGCGGCGCATGGGCCTGCCCGATGCGTCGGTGCTGGTGCTGCAGGGCTTTGCCTTCGTGGCCATCCTCGCGGCCGAGGCGCTGCGTGGGCGGCTGTTCGAGATCCGCCTGCCGGTGCGCGCCAAGCCGCGCCTGGTGGCCGTGGCGCGTGGGGGAGTGGCCTGATGGATGCCAATGCCTGGTTCGATCTGCTGCTGGCCATCGTCGGCGGCGCGGTGCGCGTGGGCACGCCCTTTCTGTTCGTCAGCCTGGGCGAGTGCCTGACCGAAAAGTCCGGCCGCATCAACCTGGGCCTGGAAGGCGTGCTGGTGTTCAGCGCCATGGCCGGCTTCGGCGGCGCCTACCTCACGGGCTCGGCCTGGATCGGCGTGCTGGCCGCCGGCTGCAGCGGCGCCGCCCTGGCCCTGCTGCACGGCCTGCTGTGCTCGCTGCAGCGGGTGTCGGACATCGCCACCGGCATCGCGCTGATGCTGCTGGGTGCCGGCCTGGCCTTCTACCTGGGCAAGGGCCTGATCCAGCCGCAAGCACCGCAGATCCCGGCCGTGCCGCTGGGCGCCTGGAGCAGCAGCCCCGGGGTGCAGAACGCACTGGCCATCAATGCGCTGTTCCCGATCGGCGTGGCCCTGGCCGGCCTGCTGGCCTGGGGACTGGTTCATACCCGCTGGGGCCTGGTGGTGCGCATGGCGGGGGATTCCAGCGATGCCGCACGGGCCCTGGGCTATTCGGTCAACGGCGTGCGCATCGCCGCCACCACGGCCGGCGGCTTCATCGCCGGCCTGGGCGGCGCCAGCTTGAGCCTGCACTACCCGGGCAGCTGGAACGAAGGCCTGTCCAGCGGACAGGGCCTGATCGCCGTGGCCCTGGTGATCTTCGCCCGCTGGCGGCCCTGGCACTGCCTGGGCGCGGCCCTGCTGTTTGGCGGTGCCGGCACCGTGGGCCCGGCGCTGCAGAGCGTGGGCGTCAGCGGCGGCACGCATTTGTTCAACGCCATGCCCTATGCGCTGACCCTGCTGATCCTGGTCGCCTCGTGCTCGCCGCAGCGGGCCATCAAGGGCGCGCCGATGGAGCTGGGCGTCTCGCGCTGAACCCCGACCACGACACCGGAGCCCCCATGCCGACCCTGAGTTCCGTTCCCTATGCCTGGCCCTACGACGGCGAGTTCACGCCCAAGAACACCGCGCTGGTGATCATCGACATGCAGACCGACTTCTGCGGCGTCGGCGGCTATGTGGACAAGATGGGCTACGACCTCAGCAATACGCGGGCGCCGATCGAACCACTGAAGAAGCTGCTGGCCGAGGCGCGTCGCGTGGGCCTGCACGTGATCCACACCCGCGAAGGCCACCGCCCCGACCTGGCCGACCTGCCGGCCAACAAGCGCTGGCGCAGCCGGCAGATGGGCGCGGGCATCGGCGACGCCGGTCCCTGCGGCCGCATCCTGGTGCGTGGCGAGCCGGGCTGGGACATCATTCCCGAGCTGTACCCGGCGGCCGGCGAGCCCATCATCGACAAGCCGGGCAAGGGCAGCTTCTGCGCGACGGACCTGGAGCTGATCCTCCATGTACGCGGCATCCGCAACCTGATCCTCACCGGCATCACCACCGACGTGTGCGTGCACACCACCATGCGCGAGGCCAATGACCGCGGCTTCGAATGCGTGATGCTCAGCGACTGCACCGGCGCCACCGACCACAGCAACCACGAGGCCGCGCTGAAGATGATCCAGATGCAGGGCGGCGTGTTCGGCGCCGTGTCCGACTCCAGCGCGGTGCTGGAACTGCTGTCCACGTTCTGACCCCGGAGCCCGCCATGAGCCACCCGTCCCCGTCCCGCCGCCGCCTGATCCAAGCCGGCATCGCCATGCCGGCCCTGCTGGGCCTGACGCGCAAGTCCCTCGCCGCCGACGACAAGATCCTGATCGGCTTCTGGCCCATCGCCTCGGGCCTGCCGCTGTACGTGGGCCTGGAGCGCGGCATCTTCAAGGAAGCCGGCCTGCAGGTGGAAGGCGCCAAGTTCGCCAGCGCCCAGCAGGTGGCCGAGGCCATGATCGCCGGCCGCATCCACGGCAGTGCCAACGGCACGGCCAGCGCCGCCCTGGGCCTGGCCGAAATCACCAGCCCCAACCTGTTCAAGATCATCTGCAGCAACCCCAGCAACCGCCTGCTGGTGCTGGACGAATTTGTCGTGCCCAAGGATTCGCCCATCAAGGCCATCAGCGAGCTGGCCGGCAAGAAGGTGGCCTCGGGCCCCGGCATCCAGAACGTGACGCTGGCCAAGATCATCCTGGAGAAGAACGGCATCGCCAACCCGCAGGTCACCGAGCTGCCCATCGGCCAGCATGTGCCGGCGCTGGCCGCGGGCCAGATCGACGCGGTCTACACACTGGAACCCACCGGCACGGCCGGCCGGCTGAAGGGCCTGACCCGGGTGCTGGAGCCCGGCGTGATCGCCAAGTACGTGCTAGGCAATGCCGATGCGCCCTGGTTCGGCGGCTCGGCCAGCGTGACCACCGCCTTCCTGAAAGACAGGCCCGAGCTGGCCAGGCGCTATGTGGCGGCCTATGCCAAGGCGGTGGACTGGGTGCGCAAGAACCCCGACGAATCGCGCAAGCACATGGACGGCTTCACCGCCATCGAGGAGGCCCTGGTCAAGGAGGTGCCGCTGTCCGGCTTCACGCTGTACAACGAGTTCAAGCCCGCCGACATCGAGTACTTCCAGAAGTTCTTCGACGTGTTCACCGAGCGCAAGATCTTCAGCCGCCGGCTCGACGTCAAGTCGCTGCTGTACACGGCATGACCCGCCTGCTCGACCGGCGCTTGCTGCCCGTCATCGGCCCGCTGCTGCTGCTGGCCGTGTGGCAGCTGATGATCTCGGCCCAGTGGGTCAAGGCCGTGCTGCTGCCGCCACCGGCCGACACCCTGGCCCACATGGTGGGCGTGTTTGCCAACGGCGCCATCCTGCCCGACCTGTGGGCCACCGTGTACCGCACGCTGGCCAGCTTTGCCATCGCCGTGGCCATCGGCGTGCCGCTGGGCGTGATGCTGGGCAGCAGCGAAGGCGCCTACCGCAGCGTGGAGTTCGTGATCGACTTCTTCCGCTCCACGCCCAGCTCGGCGCTGATCCCGCTGTTCCTGCTGATCTTCGGCATCACCGACATCAACAAGATCGCCATCGCCAGCTTCGGCGCGATGCTGATCGTGCTGTTCAACAGCGCCTATGGCGTGATGAACGCGAAGAAGACGCGGGTGATGGCGGCGCAGATCATGGGCGTCAGCCGCTGGCATGTGTTCAAGGACGTGATGCTGATGGAAAGCCTGGCCCAGACCTTCGTGGGCCTGCGCAGCGCGGTCAGCATGGCCCTGGTGATCGTCATCGTGGCCGAGATGTTCATCGGCAGCGAGCTGGGCCTGGGCCACCGCATCATCGACGCGCAGCAGGTCTTCAACGTCAAGGAGATGTACTGCTCCATCCTGGTCACCGGCGCCCTGGGTTATCTGCTGAACCTGGGCTTTCTGCTGGTCGAGAAGAAGCTGATTCACTGGAGTGGAAAAGCATGAGTGGACCGATTCCCGCGGCGGTGCTGCCGCCCGCGCCCGCTATCCGCAGCGTCACCGAGCTGGCGGCCGCGCCCAAGACCCATGTCACGGTGCGCGGCCTGTGCAAGAGCTTTGCCGGCGCGCCGCTGTACACCAACTTCCACCTCGACCTGCCGCGCAGCAAGATCGTCTCGATCTTCGGCCCCAACGGCTGCGGCAAGAGCACGCTGATGAACATGATCGCCGGCCTGGTGCCGGTGGACTCGGGCGAGATCCTGTTCGACGGCAAGACGCTGCGCGAAACCCAGATCGGCTATGTGTTCCAGAACTACCGCGACGCGCTGTTCCCGTGGATCACGGCCTGGGACAACATCGCCTACCCGCTGAAGCGCAAGGGCATGAAGGCCGCCGAGGTCAAGGCCCGGGTGGACGAGCTGGTCCAGCTGTTCGAGATCCGCTTCGACCTGAAGCGTTATCCGTATGAGCTGTCGGGCGGCCAGATGCAGACCGTGTGCATCATGCGCAGCCTGGCCACGCGGCCCGAGGTGCTGTTCCTCGACGAGCCCTTCAGCGCACTCGACTTCGAGATGACGCTGTTCATCCGCGCCAAGCTGCAGGAGGCGCACATCGCCACCGGCACCACCATGGTCATCGTCAGCCACGACCTGGAAGACGCCGTGTTCCTGGCCGACCGCATCCTGCTGCTGACGCGCCGGCCCACGCGCATCGCCGAGATCGTGCCCTTCGACCTGCCGCGCCCGCGCAAGCCCGAGGACACGGCCGACCCCGAGTTCGTGCGCGTCAAGGCGCACACGCTGGAGGTCTTCCGCCGGGAGATGAACGCATGAACCGAGCGCTGCATCTGGAGACCTACAACCTGACCAAGCGCTTTGGCGCCTTCACCGCGCTAGACGGCGTGTCGCTGACCGTGCGGCCCGGCACCGTGCATGCGCTGCTGGGTGAAAACGGCGCCGGCAAGAGCACCTTCGTCAAGTGCGTGGTCGGCTACTACCGGCCCGACGACGGCGCGGTGATGATCGACCAGCGCGAGCAGGCCATCACCAGCCCGACCATTGCGCGCGACCTGGGCATCGGCATGGTCTACCAGCACTTCACGGTGGTGCCGGGCATGACGGTGGCCGAGAACCTGCTGCTGGCACGCGGCCACCTGCCGGCCGTGCTGCCCTGGCGGCGGCTGCGCGCCGAGCTGGAGGCCTTTCTGGACACCGCGCCCTTCCGCCTGCCGCTGGACGCCACGCCGCTGGACCTGTCGGCCGGCGAGAAGCAGAAGCTGGAGATCCTGAAGCAGCTGTTCCTGCAGCCACGCCTCTTGATCCTGGACGAACCGACCTCGGTGCTGACGCCCCAGGAGGCCGACGAGGTGCTGGGCGCGCTGCGCGACCGCGCCCATGCCGGCGACTGCTCCATCATCATGATCACGCACAAGTTCCGCGAGGTCAGCGAGCATGCAGACGATGTGAGCGTGCTGCGCAGCGGCCAGCTGGCCGAGACCGGTGCGGTGGCCGCCACCTCGCCGCAGCGCCTGGCCCAGGCCATGGTCGGCGCCGGCAAGACCCTGTCGGCGCCGCTGGCCCGCCAGGCCCAGCAGCCCGGCGAAGTGCAGCTGGACATCGCCGACCTGCAGGTCATCGGCGACCGCGGCGAGCCGGCCGTGCAGGGCTTCAGCCTGCAGGTGCGCGGCGGCGAGATCGTCGGCGTGGCCGGTGTCTCGGGCAATGGCCAGCGCGAGCTGATGCAGGCCCTGACCGGCCAGCGTGCCCGCGCCGCTGGCCGGGTCAGCGTGGCCGGCCAGGCCTATGCCGCCACGCGCCGCGAGAATCGCCGCCTGAAGGTGCGCGCCCTGCCCGAGGAGCCGCTGCACAACGCCTGCGTGGGCGAGCTGAGCGTGGCGCAGAACATGGCGCTGCGTCAGTTCGACGAGGCGCCCTATGCCACGCCGGCAGCCACCGGCGCCTGGGTGCGCTGGGGCCGGCTGGCGCGCCGCGCGCGCGAGTGGATCGACGAGTACGGCGTCAAGACCCGCGGCGAGAAGGCGGCCATCCGCACGCTGTCCGGCGGCAATGTGCAGCGGGCGGTGCTGGCGCGCGAGCTGTCGGGCGATGCACGCCTGCTGCTGGTCAGCAACCCGGTGTTCGGCCTGGACTTCGCCGCGGTGGCCGAGATCCATGGCCGCCTGCTGGCCGCCCGCCAGCGTGGCTGCGCCGTGCTGCTGCTCAGCGAGGATCTGGACGAGCTGCTTCAGCTGGCCGACCGCATCGTGGTCATCAGCGAGGGCCGCATCGTGCACGACGTGCCAGCGGCCAATGCCGACCGGCATGAGCTGGGTGCGCACATGGGTGGCAAGGGCCATGGATCGGCGGCACCGTCAGCCGGCAGCGCGGCGGAGGCGGCATGAGCGTCGCCATCGCCAGCGCCAAGCCCTTCCCGTTCACACTGGACCTGGCCCATGCGGCCCTGGTGCTGATCGACCTGCAGCGCGACTTCGTCGAGCCCGGCGGCTTTGGCGCCTCGCTGGGCAACGACGTGACGCGGCTGCAGGCCATCCTGCCCAGCTGCGCCGGCCTGCTGTCGGCCTGGCGCGCGGCGGGCGGCTTCGTGATCCACACCCGCGAAGGCCATGCGCCCGATCTGAGCGACTGCCCGCCGGCCAAAAGGGACCGCGGCACGCCCAGCCTGCGCATCGGCGATGTTGGGCCCATGGGTCGGGTGCTGGTGATCGGCGAGCCCGGCCATGCCATCGTGCCCGAGGTGGCGCCCATCGCCGGCGAGCTGGTCATCGACAAGCCCGGCAAGGGCGCGTTCCACGCCACGCCGCTGCAGGCCGAGCTGCAGGCGCGCGGCATCACCCAGCTGCTGATCGGCGGCGTCACCACCGAGGTCTGCGTGCAGACCACGATGCGCGAGGCCAATGACCGCGGCTACGACTGCCTGCTGGTGGAAGACTGCACCGAGAGCTACTTTCCCGAGTTCAAGGCCGCCACGCTGGCGATGCTCACCGCCCAGGGTGGCATCGTCGGCTGGACGGCGCCGGCCGCCGCGGTGATGGCGGCCCTGTGCGATGCTGGATGAGCCCATGACCGCTGCCCCTTCCCCCCTGACCCTGGCCGACTGGCGCGACGCCTATGCCGCGGGCGCCACGCCCCAGGCCCTGCTGGCGCCGCTGCTGGCCCGGCTGGCCGCCAGCGCCGACGATGCGGCCTGGATCCACCGCTGCGAGCTGGGCTTTGTCGCCGCCCAGATCGAGCAGCTGGAGGCCCGGCCCGGTGCCCGCGAGCTGCCGCTGTACGGCGTGCCCTTTGCGGTGAAGGACAACATCGACGTCGCCGGCCTGCCCACCACCGCCGCCTGCCCGGCCTTCGCCTTCACGCCCGGGCGCCATGCCGCCACGGTGCAGCGGCTGATCGATGCCGGCGCGGTGCTGGTCGGCAAGACCAACCTCGACCAGTTCGCCACCGGCCTGGTGGGCACGCGCTCGCCCTATGGCGAGGTGCCGAACAGCTTCGACCCCGCCTATGTCAGCGGCGGCAGCAGCTCGGGCTCGGCCTCGGTGGTGGCGCGTGGCCTGGTGCCGTTTGCGCTGGGTACCGACACCGCCGGCTCGGGCCGCGTGCCGGCCGGCTTCAACAACCTGGTGGGCCTGAAGCCCTCGCCGGGCCGTGTGCCCATGGCCGGCGTGCTGCCGGCCTGCCGCACGCTGGACGTGGTGTCGGTGTTTGCGCTGACCGTCGACGACGCGGCGCGCGTGATGTCGGTGATCGAAGGCCCGGCCGCGGCCGAGCCGCTGTTCCAGCAGCCGCTGCTGCAGCCACCCGAGCTGGGCCGCGGCGCCGCAGCGCTGCGCGTGGGCGTGCCGATGGCGGCCGGCTGCGATGCCGAGCTGGGCTACGACCGCGCCTGGGAACAGGCCCTGGCCCAGCTGCGCGCTTGGGGCCTGACGCCGGTGCCGGTGGACATGGCGCCGCTGTACGAGGTGGCGCGTCTGCTCTACGACGGCCCCTGGGTGGCCGAGCGCCACACGGTGGTGCGCGAGCTGCTCGACCAACGCCCCGGTGCGCTGGACCCGACGGTGCGCGAGGTCATTGCCGCGGCCAAGCGCTACAGCGCCACCGATGCCTTCGACGCCCGTTATGCGCTGGAGGCGCTGCGCCAGCGCATCGCGCCGCTGTGGTCGCAGATCGATGTGCTGATGGTGCCCACCGCGCCCACCCATCCCACGCGGGCCGCGGTGGCCGCCGCGCCGGTGCTGCGCAACAGCGAGCTGGGCCGCTTCACCAACTTCGTCAACCTGCTGGGCCAGGCCGCGCTGGCCCTGCCCAGCGGCTTCACGCCCGCCGGCCTGCCCTTTGGCGTGACCTTCATCGCCCCCGGCGGCAGCGATGCGGCCCTGGCCCGGCTGGGCCTGCGCTGGCAGGCGGCGCGCCAGCTGCCGCTGGGCTGCCGGCTGCGCGCCACGCCGGCCGACGAGCCCCGGCTGACGCAGGCGCCGGCCGCCGCGCCCACGCTGGCGCTGGCCGTGGTGGGCGCCCATCTGCAGGGCATGCCGCTGCACGGCCAGCTGGTCGAGCGCGGCGCGCGCCTGCTGGCGCGCACCCGCACCGCGCCGGCCTACCGGCTGTTTGCCCTGCCCGGCACCGTGCCGCCCAAGCCCGGCCTGGCGCGCGTGGCCGAGGGCCGCCAGGACGGCGCCCGCATCGAGGTCGAGGTCTATGCCCTGCCGATGGACCAGCTGGGCTCGTTCCTCGCGCTGATCCCGCCGCCGCTGGGCCTGGGCTCGATCGAACTCGAAGCGGGCCTGGGCGGCGAGGATGGGCCACGCTGGGTCAAGGGCTTCATCTGCGAAGGCGCGGCGCTGGACAGCGCCACCGACATCAGCGCCCACGGCGGCTGGCGCGCCTACATGGCCAGCCGCTGAAGGCCAGCACCCAGCATGACCCTGTCCGCCCACCTGATCGACGACCCCGCCGTGCTGGCCGAGGTCACGGCGCTGTTCCATGCCTACGAGCGCGCGCTGATGACCAACGACGTGGCCACGCTGACCGCCTTCTTCTGGGACGATGCGCGCCTCACCCGCTACGGCATCGCCGACCGCCAGCTGGGCTTTGCACAGATGGCGGCCTTTCGCGCCGCCACGCCGGCGCCCGACTTCACGCGCCGGCTGGAGAACCTGCGCATCACCAGCTACGGGCCCGACCTGGCCATGGCCCAGGTGGAGTTTGTGCGCAGCGACACGCCGCTGCGTGGCTTCCAGACCCAGACCTGGGCGCGGCTGGGGCCAGGCCCGGGCGCCGCTGGCTGGAAGATCGTCGCCGCCCATGTCAGCATGATTGCCTGGTCCGACGGGTCCGATGGCGGCGCCTGAGCGGCCGCGCCTTCAGCCCGCTGCCAGGCCCGCTGCGTATCATCAAGCCCGCATGTCGTCCCCGAATCCCCTGGCCCTGGCCCTGACCCCTGCACGCCCCGAGGCCGAACCGCTGACCCTGGCCGACCAGGCCTATGCCCAGCTCAAGCGCATGATCTTCGACTTTGCGCTGATGCCCGGCGAGCGCTGCAGCGAAAGCGAGCTGGCCCAGCGCCTGGCCGTCAGCCGCACGCCGCTGCGCCAGGCCCTGCAGCGGCTGGAGCGCGAGGGCTTTCTGCAGGTGCTGCCCAAGGTGGGCTGGCAGGTGGCGCCACTCGACTTCGATGTCTTCGACGAGCTCTACGATCTGCGCATCCTGATCGAAGGCCATGCGGCCCAGCTGCTGGCCCAGGCCCTGGAGCGGCCGGCCCTGGATGCGCTGGCCGCCATCTGGCAGGTCGAGCCGGCGCAGCGCGAGGCCGATGGCGCCACCGTCGGCCAGCTCGACGAAGACTTCCACAGCCGCCTGGTGCAGGCCAGCGGCAACCGCGAGATGGCGCGTGTGCACCGCCAGATCACCGAGCGCATCCGCATCATCCGCCGGCTCGACTTCACCAAGCCGGCGCGGGTGGAGGCCACCTACGACGAGCATGCGCGCATCCTGCGCGCCATCACGCGGCGGCGCGCCGACGAGGCCCAGCGCCTGCTGCGCGCCCACATCGAGCAGAGCAAGCTCGAAGTGCGCCACATCACGCTGGACACGCTGTACCGGGCGCGCCGGCAGGCCTAGGCGGCAGCCGCGCACGCTGCGCCGGCGGGGGCCGGCCACCATAATCTCCGCGGCACCCAAGCAAATGTGGCTCCGCCACTTTGCTTGACCCCCGTGGGGGGCGGGCTGGGCTCAGCCCAGCCCTGGGGGTGGCCATGACTTCGAGGAGACAGACATGTCCGGCTTTTCATTCGATACCCGCCAGCTGCTGATCGCCGGCCGCTGGCAGGCCGCGGCCAGCGGCGAGACCCTGCCCCTGATCAACCCTAACGACGGCAGCCTGCTGGCCGAGATCGCCCGTGGCGGCGCCGCCGACATCGATGCCGCGGTGGCCGCCGCCCAGGCGGCCCTCGACGGCGCCTGGGGCGCACTCACCGCCGCCGAGCGTGGCCGCCTGCTGCTGAAGATGAGCGCCCTGGTGCTGGAGCAGGCCGACGAGCTGGCGCGGCTGGAGGCGCTGGACGTGGGCAAGCCGGTCAAGCAGGGCCGCGCCGACGCGGTGGCACTGGCGCGCTACCTGGAGTTCTACGGCGGCGCCGCCGACAAGGTGCATGGCGAGACCATCCCGTTCGCCAACGGCTACACCGCGCTGACGGTGCGCGAGCCGCATGGCGTGACCGGCCACATCGTGCCCTGGAACTACCCGATGCAGATCATCGGCCGCTCGGTGGGCGCGGCCCTGGCCATGGGCAATGCCACGGTGCTGAAGCCGGCCGAAGAAGCCTGCCTCACCGCCCTGGCCTTCGGCCGCATCGCCGAGGCGGCGGGCTTTCCGCCCGGCGCCATCAACATCGTCACCGGCCTGGGCGAGGAGGCCGGCGCCGCGCTCAGCCAGCACCGTGGCGTGGCGCACCTGTCCTTCACCGGCTCGGTGGCCGTGGGCCAGCTGATCCAGACCGCGGCGGCGCAGAACACGATTCCGGTCACGCTGGAGCTGGGCGGCAAGAGCCCGCAGATCGTGTTCGCCGATGCCAACCTCGATGCGGCCCTGCCCTTCCTGGTCAATGCCGGCATCCAGAACTGCGGCCAGACCTGCTCGGCGGCCTCGCGCATCCTGGTCGAGCGGCCGGTGTTCGACCAGGTGGTCGCGCGCATGGCCGAGCGCTACCGCGCGCTGCGCGTGGGCCCGGCCACCGCCGACCTGGATGTCGGCCCGGTGATCTCGGCACGGCAGCAGGAAATCGTCGACGGCTTCCTGGCGGTGGCCGAGCGCACCGGTCTGGCCGTGGCCGCGCAAGCGCCGCGCCCGGCCGACCTGCCGGCCGGCGGCTGTTATGTGCTGCCCACGCTGCTGGCGCCGGCCGCGCCCGACCACCGCCTGGCGCGCGAGGAGATCTTCGGCCCGGTGCAGGTGGTGATCCCGTTTGATGGCGAGGCCGAGGCGCTGGCCATTGCCAACGGCACCGACTACGGCCTGGTGGCCGGCGTGTGGACCGAAAACGGCAGCCGCGCGCTGCGCATGGCGCGCAAGCTGCACTGCGGCCAGGTCTTCGTCAACAACTACGGCGCCGGCGGCGGCATCGAGCTGCCGTTTGGCGGCGTCAAGCACTCGGGCCATGGCCGCGAGAAGGGCTTCGAGGCGCTGTACGGCTTCTCGTCGCTGAAGACCATCGCCATCAAACACGACTGAGGAGACAGCATGAGCACCACCCAAGGAAGACTGGCCGGCAAGGTGGCCATCGTCACAGGCGCGGCCTCGGGCTTTGGCGAGGGCATCGCCGCCAAGTTCGTCGCCGAAGGCGCCCAGGTGCTGATCGCCGACCGCGACCTGGAGAAGGGCCTGGACGTGGCAGCGCGCCTGGGCGCCGCGGCCCGCGCGCTGAAGATCGACGTGACCCAGGCCGCCGATGTGCGGCTGATGATGGAGACGGCCGAGCTGCACTTCGGCCGCCTCGACATCCTGGTCAACAACGCCGGCGTCACGCACCTGCCGGCGCCGCTGGAAGAGGTCAGCGAGGCCGATTTCGACCGCGTGGTGGCGGTCAACATAAAGGCTATTTACCACGCCATGCGCGAGGTCGTGCCGCGCTTCAAGGCCAATGCGCCGGGCCACCGCGGCATCCGCGGCGTGGTGCTGAACATCGCCTCCACCGCCGGCGTCAGCCCGCGGCCGCGCCTGGGCTGGTACAACGCCAGCAAGGGCTGGGTCATCACCGCCACCCGCGCCAATGCGGTGGAACTGGCGCCGTTCGGCATCCGCGTCTGTGCGCTCAACCCGGTGGCCGGCGAGACGCCGCTGCTGCAGAGCTTCATGGGCCAGGACACGCCCGAGATGCGCGCCAAGTTCCTCAGCACCATCCCCATCGGCCGCTTCAGCCAGCCCGACGACCTGGGCAATGCCGCGTGTTATCTGTGCAGCGACGAGGCCAGCATGGTCACCGGCGTGTGCATGGAAGTGGACGGCGGGCGCTGCATCTGACCCCCGACTCCGGGGCCGGGAAAAGCCAGAGGACGGGCGCAGCTTGGTACGGAAGTAACACATGATGACGTCCGGCCGAAGTCGCGGCCGGAGGGGGGAGTCGTCATGAGTGCATACAAGTCCGCCATCATCGGCCTGCTAGCGGCCGGAATCAGCGGCACGGCCGGCGCCATCGTCAGCAGCAACACCGGCACCAATGCCTTCGACGGCATGTCGCTGAACGACTTCATCGGCGCCAACCGCTTCTATGCAGCGGGCTACACCGGCAGCCGCAGCGTCCTCGCCAGCATCGAGGGCGGCCATGTCTGGAGCGGACACGAGACGCTGGGCCAGGTCAGCACCTTCCTGGACGCCCGCCAACTGCTCCAGGGCCTGGGGGTGGATGCCGGGCGCATGGGCGAGTTCGACGATCACGCCACCATGGTGGCGACCGTCGCCGCCGGTCGTGGCAGCCTGGGCTACCAGCAGGGCATCGCCCACGGTGCGCAGCTCTGGTCGGGCGCGATCGCCACCAGTTTCGGCCAGGGCACCTCGTTCAACTGGAACAGCGGCTGGGCCTTCACCCAGCCCTATGCCACGGCCCTGCTGACCGGCGTGGCCGGCCGCCAGGCCGATGTGGTCAACTCCAGCTGGGGCGGCCGGTGGTCCCTGGCGGGGGACAGCGCGTTCTCGCTGGCGCTGGACGGCATGGCCCGGGCCAGCGGCAAGACCGTGGTCTTCAGCGCCGGCAACAACGGGCCGACCACCAACACCGTGAACTCGCCCGGCTCGGGCTACAACAGCATCATTGTCGGCGCGCTGGGCAACGACCTGGACGCCTACCGGCAGGTGGCCGGCCTCTCCAGCCGCTCGCCCAGCGACTACAGCGGGCCCGATGGCTTCGTCGCCGGTGTGCGCGCCCGCGTCGACCTGGTGGCACCCGGCACCAACATCACCACCGCCTACTACGGCGGCACCACCGGCGGCAACGCCGGCGGCAGCGATCCCAGCAACGGCGCCAACAACTGGTACCGCAGGGACGCGGAGGGCACCAGCTTCGCCGCGCCCATGGTCGCCGGTGGCGTGGCCCTGCTCAACGACCTGGCCTACGACCGCTTCGCCGGCTCGCAAGCCAGCCGCAACGGCCAGGTCATCAAGGCCGTGCTGCTGAACTCGGCGCGCAAGATCGAAGGCTGGGACAACGGCCAGAGCCTGGGTGGGGACGGCGTGCTGCGCACCAGCCAGGCGCTGGACTGGACCAGCGGCGCCGGCGCGCTGGACCTGAACGCGGCCTTCGACCAGTTCGCCTCGGGCGACCACGACCTGGCCGGCCTGGGCGGCGGCAGCATCTCCCAGCTGGGCTGGGACTACGCCAGCGTCGCGCAGGACGGCGAGGTGGTCTACAGCTTCAGCCAGGCGCTGTCGGCCAACCAGCACCTGAGCGCCACGCTGAACTGGTTTGTCGGCCGCAGCTACGAGGGCGTGCTGGACGACGGCAGCCTGTCCGCCAGCGATCAATTCTTCACCGACCTGGCCCTGCAGGTCTGGCGCAAGAACGGCCCGGGCAGCTCGGTGCTGGTGGCCGAGTCGGACGCCAAGTACCTGAACACCGAGCACCTGTCGTTCGACCTGGCCGCCGCGGGCGAGTACTTCATCGTCGTCGACTGGAAGGGCGAGCGCTACGACCTGGTGGGCAACAGCCTGCAGAGCTTCGGCCTGGCCTGGAGCGTCTCGGCGGTGCCGGAGCCGGCATCGGCGCTGCTGCTGCTGGTCGGCCTGGCCGGTGTCTTCAGCCTGGGTCGGCGCGCTGCGGCAAGGCCGCACTGAGCAGGCCGTCGGCCAGCCACTGCGCCAGCAGGCCGGCGGCCGTGGCCGCATCGCCGGCCTGGGCGCACAGCGCCGCGAAGTCGGCACCCTGGTCCAGCGCCTGCAGCAGCCCGGCTTCGGTCTCGGACAGCGAGCGCCAGCGCGTGGCCAGGCCCTGGCGCCAGACCAGCAAGGTGTGCGCCTGGGCCACCGGCTCGGGCAGGTCGGGTTCGGCACCCGGCTCGGCCGCATCCAGCGCCTGCCACACCGGCTCCACCGCCCAGCGCAGCGCCCGCCGCTGCACCGAGGGATGCAGGTCGAAACGCAGCGCCGGCCAGTCGGCGGCGGCCAGGCCCAGCAGCTCGTCGCGCCCCAGCACCTGGGCATCGCCGGCATCGAAGGCCGCACGCAGCGCCCAGTCCATGCGCGCCAAGTCGGCCAGGGCCGGATGCGGCACCAGATCGGCACCGGCCTGGTCCATGAACTCCGCCAGGCGATGGCCGAACCAGCGGATCGACGGCGTCAGCGACGGCTGCGCCGCCACATAGGCCGCGGCCAGCCGCGCAAAACCCTCGTCACCCAGGGCTAGAACCAGCACCGCATGGTTGTCGGCCAGGGCCGCGGCCAGGCGTGCGCCATGGGCCTGGCGGTAGACCTGCAGCGCCGGCGCACCACCGCCGGGCCGGGGCCTCAGCAGTGCGATGGCTCGCACAGCGTCGCCTGCGTCGCCGGCGATGCCTTGCTGCAGCGTCTGCTGCATCTGGCGCAGTTCGGTGAGGTTCATGCCGCCACCTCTGCCGCTGCAACCTCGGCCGTGATGCGCCGCGCGATGTCCAGCTCGGCCAGCAACTCGGCCAGCGGCGGGATGTGGTCGTCGCGCTCGATCATCGTCGGCCGCGGTCCCAGGCGGGCGATGGTGTGGCGGTAAAGCGCCCACACCGCGTCGCAGACCGGCGCGTCGTGGGTGTCGATCAGCAGGCCGTCGGGGCCGGCCGAATGCCCGGCCAGGTGGATCTGCAGCACGCGCTCGGCCGGCAGGGCGTCGATGTAGGCGCGGGCATCGAAGCCGTGGTTGATGCTGCTGACATAGACGTTGTTGACGTCCAGCAGCAGCTGGCAGTCGCTGCGCCGCGCCAGCTCGGCCAGAAACTCGTGCTCGGCCATCTCGTCGGCGGCGTAGGCGATGTAGCTGGACACGTTCTCCAGCACCAGGCGCCGGCCCAGGCGGTCCTGCACCTGCTGCACACGCCCGGCCACATGGCGCAGCATGGCCTCGGTCAGCGGCAGCGGCAGCAGGTCGTGCAGGCTGCGTCCGCCCACGCCGGTGAAGCACAGGTGGTCCGACACCCAGGCCGGCTGCACGCGCCGGGCCAGCGCGTCCAGTTCGTCCAGGTAGGCCACGTCCAGCGGGTCGCAGCCGCCGATGTTGAGCGCCACGCCGTGCATCACCATCGGCCAGTCGGCACGCAGCCGGTCGAGGTGGTGCATCGGCAAGCCACCGGGCACCAGGTGGTTCTCGCTGACGATCTCCAGCCAGTCCAGACCGGGCGGTGGGGCCTCGCGCAGCGCCGCATAGTGCGCCGTACGCAGGCCCAGGCCGAAGCCCTGGATCACTTGACGACCTTGCCACCCTGGTCGGTGCATTCCTTGGCCGACTTGGCCGTGACCCAGCCCTGGCCCTTGCAGGCGTTGTGGCCCTTGCACTCGCTCTTGGCGGTCTTGCACTCGCTGCTGCCCTTGCAGCTGTTGGTGCCGGCGCACTTGACGGTGGCATCGGCGGCCTGGGCCGTGGGCGTGGCCATCAGGCCGGTGGCAAACAGCGCGGCGGCGGCGGTGGCGATGGCCACGCCGGCAGAGGTCTTGTGGGAGAGGGTGCTCATGGGGCGGTCCTTTCAGATCGGTGGTGGGTCAAACAGCGGTGCCGAAACCCGGCACGCTGCTTGAGTCGCCCTGCGCGCCGGTTTCTTACACCGCCGCCGATCTGTACGCGGACCGCGTGGCCGCGGATGCGGCTCAGCCGCGCATCACCGCCGCCATCGCATCGGCGACGCGGCCCACATTGGCCCGGCTCAGGCCGGCCACGCACATGCGGCCCGAGCGGATCAGGTACACCGCATGCTCGTCGCGCAGGCACTGCACCTGCTCGGGCGACAGGCCGGTGTAGCTGAACATGCCACGCTGGCTGAGCAGATAGCCCACGTCGCGGCCCGCCACCTGCGGTGCCAGCGCGTCGTGCAGCGCGCGCCGCATGGCGGCGATGCGGCTGCGCATCTGCGCCACCTCGGCCTCCCACAGCGCACGCAGGTCGGGCTCGCCCAGCACCTTGGCCACCAGCTTGCCGGCATGGATGGCCGGGCTGGAATAGATGCGGCGCACGGTGGCGGCCAGCTGGCCCAGCACCAGCTGGGCCTCGCCAGCGCTGGCGCAGACGGCGCTGAGCGCGCCGCAGCGCTCGCCGTAGACGCTCATGCTCTTGGAGAAGCTGTTGGCGATGAAAAACGTCAGCCCGGCATCGGCCAGCGCCCGCACGGCATAGGCGTCCTCGGCGATGCCGTCGCCATAGCCCTGGTAGGCCAGGTCCAGATAGGGCAGCAGCTCGCGCTCGCGCAGCACCGGGATCAGCGCATCCCATTGCGCGGCCGTCAGGTCCACGCCGGTGGGGTTGTGGCAGCAGGCATGCAGCAGCACGATGCTGCGCGCCGGCAGGCCGCGCAGCGTGGCCAGCATGTCGTCGAAGCGCAGGCTGCCGCTGGCGGCATCGTAGTACGGGTAGCTGTTCACCTGGAAGCCGCTGCCCTCGAACATGGCGCGGTGGTTGTCCCAGGTCGGGTCGCTGACCCAGACCTGGGCGCCGGGCAGCCAGGCCTTCAGGAAGTCGGCGCCGACCTTCAGCCCGCCCGACGAGCCCACGGTCTGGATCGTCGCCACGCGGCCGGCGGCAATCGCCGGATGGCCATCACCCAGCAGCAGCTTGGCCACCTCGGCGCGGCAGCGCGCATCGCCTTCCATCGGCAGATAGGGCTTGGGGCCGCCCTCGGCCAGGATGCGCGCCTCGGCCTGCTGCACGCTGGGCAGCACCGGCAGCTGGCCGTCCTCGTCGAAATAGATGCCGATCGACAGGTTGACCTTGTGCGGCCGGGCATCGGCCATGAAGGCATGGACGACGGCGAAGATGGGATCGCCGGCATAGGGCGTGATGTGCTCGAACATGGGGCTCTCGGGAGGGTTTCAGGCCGGCTGGGCCAGGGCCTTTTCAATGTCGGCCGCCAGGTCGGCCGGCTTGTCCTGCGGCGCATAGCGCTTGATGACGCGGCCGTCGCGGCCGACCAGGAACTTGGTGAAGTTCCACTTGATGGCCTGGGTGCCCAGCAGGCCCGGGGCCTCGGACTTCAGCCACTGGAACAGCGGATGGGCGCCCGCGCCATTGACCTCGGTCTTGGCCATCATCGGGAAGCTGACGCCGTAGTTGAGCTGGCAGAACGAGGCGATCTGGTCGTTGCTGCCCGGGTCCTGGCCGCCGAACTCGTTGCTGGGAAAGCCGATGATGGCCAGGCCACGGTCCTTGTAGCTCTGCCACAGCTGCTCCAGGCCGGCGAACTGCGGCGTGAAGCCGCAGGCGCTGGCGGTGTTGACCACCAGCACCACCTGGCCGGCCAGATCGGACAGCTGGCGGGTCTGGCCGGTGATGTCCTGGGCCTGGAAGTCGGCGATCGTGTGCGGCATGGCGGTGGAATGCAGGAATGGGTGGGCCATCCTATCCCTAGATCGGCTCGCGCCGCCGGTTGACGCTCCAGCGGAGGCCGCTCACGATGGCTGCAAGCCAGCACTCACCCCCGCAGCCCCGGCCCACCTCACCGGCCCCTCCCGCCAGCCGCCATGACCGCCCCGGTCCGCATCGCCATCCTTGGTTTCAGCGATTTCGAGCGCAGCGCCCTGGCCTCGCAGCTGGAGCGGGCCTGGCGCCGCGAGCGCAGCTACCGCCATGTGCTGGCCATCGACGATGCCGACCTGATCATTGCCGATGCCGACCAGCCCGGCGTGCTGGCCCTGCTGCAGCGCATCGACCGCGTGGACGATGCCGTCTTCGTCGGCGCCCAGACCCCGGGTGCCGGCGCCGGCTGGATGATGCGGCCCATCGACCCGGCGCGCGTGCTGCGCCAGCTCGACAGCCTGCAGCTGCGGCGCTCGGCCGAGCCGCCGCCCGACAGCCAGCTGCCGACCCAGCCCGACGTCTTCCGCGACCTGTTCCACGACGGCCCGCCCACCGCGCCGGCGCCGCTGACGCCGCTGGGCGAGCGCACGCTGCCGGGGGCGCTGCGCACCATCGGCAGCGTCGGCACCATCGAGGCCCTGGCCCTGGGAGGCCGCCGCGACTACGACCGCCCGCCCCTTGCCGAGACCCGGCAAGACCGCGAGCAGCAGCGCGAACGCGCCGCGCTGGCGCGGCTGGCGCGCGACCGCGCGGCCATCGAGGAGCGCCGCCGCCGCCGGCTGGAGGCGCTGCGCCCGCGCCTGCCGCCCCGCGCCCTGCTGGTCGACGACAGCGAGGTGGCGCTGCACTTCCTGCGCCGCGTGCTGGCGCCCTATGGCCTGGCCTGCGACTGCGCGCGCGACAGCGACCGCGCCCAGGACCTGCTGGCGCGCCAGGCCTACGGCATCGTGTTCATGGACGTGGACCTGGGCCCGGACAGCCCGCTGGACGGCCTGGACCTGTGTCACCGCATCCGCCACCACGGCCTGCACCCCGGCGGCGAGGCGCCGGCGGTGGTGCTGGTGTCGGTGCAGCATGGCGCGGTCGACCGGGTGCGTGGCACGCTGGCCGGGGCCGAGGCCTTTCTCGGCAAGCCGCTGGACCGGCAGGCGCTGGACGCGGTGCTGCAGGGCCTGGGCTTCGTCAGCGCCGTGCCGCTGGGCCTGGGCGGCAGCCCGGACGGGCCGCAGCCGGCGGCCTGACCCACCTCAGCCGCGCCGCGCCGCCAGCAGCGCCGCGCCCACGATCAGCAGCGCGCCCAGGCCGACGCGGCCGTCCAGCACGCCGGCGCCCAGGGCCAGGGCCGACAGGCTGGCAAACACCACCTCGCTGAGCATGATCACCGAGGTGGTGTTGGCCGGCAGGCGGGCGGCGCCGTACTGCAGCGCCAGGTTGGCGGCCAGGAACCACAGCGTCATCAGCGCCGCGCCGGCCAGCCAGGACAGCGCCGGTGGCGGGGGCAGCGTGGCCAGGCCGGCCCGCGTCAGGCCGGCGGCCAGCAGCAGGGCCACCAGGGCGCCGCCGCCAAACATGGCCAGCGCGCGCGCCGGGGCGCTGCGGTGGGCCTCGCGGCGCAGCATCACATTGTTCAGCGCAAAGCTGAAGCCGCCAACCAGGGCCAGCGCATCGGGCAGGCCCAGGGACGCTCCGCCCAGGCCCGCCGCATCGGCCGGCCACAGCACCACCGCCGCACCGGCCAGGGCCAGGGCCACGCGCAGGCCGCCGGTGGCGCTGATGCGCTCGCCCAGCAGCAGGCGCGACAGCAGCACGGTCCACAGCGGCATCAGGTAGAACAGCAGCACCACGCGCACCACGTCGCCGATGCTCACCGCCCAGTTGAAGCAGGCATTGGTGGTGCCGGCGGCGGCCACCAGCACCCACAGCACCGGCGTGCGGCGCAGCTCGGTCCAGGCGCCGCGGTGGCGCAGCACCAGCAAGGCGGTGGCGGCGACGAAGGTGATGGTGGTCAGCCACAGCGGATGCAGGCCCAGGCCCTGCATCTGGCGGAACGGCCACCAGCTGACGCCCCAGGTGAAGGCATTGAACACCAGGGCCAGCGCGGCCAGCCCGGGCGCGGCGGCCGCAGCGGCGCCGGCCATCAGTGCTTGTCGCTGCGCGCGATGGCCAGCAGGCGCTCGACCTCGTCGCGGTCGTTGACCAGGTTGCGGCAGTGCCAGCGGCGGATCAGCTCCATCACGCCGGCCACCACCAGGCCGAACACGGTAATCGCCGTGAAGGCCGACAGGCCCAGCTTGGTCATGCCGGTGTAGAAGGCGCCCAGGCCCAGGATGCAGGCCTGCTCGTTGAAGTTCTGCACCGCGATCGAGCGGCCGGCGCCCATCAGGTTGTGGCCGCGGTGCTGCAGCAGCGCATTCATCGGCACCACCAGGTAGCCGCCGGCGGCGCCCAGCAGCAGCAGAAAGGGCACGGCCACCCAGACGTCGCGGATGGCGTTCAGGCCGATCACCAGCAGGCCCATGGCGATGCCCAGCGGGATCACGCCGGTGGCCTTGTCCAGGCGCATGCGCATCGAGGCCACCACCGCACCGACGGCCACGCCCACCGACACCACGCCGGCCAGGCTGGAGGCCTGGGTGGTGCTGTAGCCCAGCGCCGCCGCGGCCCAGGGGAAGACGATGATGCGCAGGTTGCCGCCGAAGCCCCAGAACACCGTGGTCGTGGCCAGCGAGATCTGGCCCAGCTTGTCGCGCCACAGCCGGGCATTGCAGTCGGTGAAGTCGCGCAGCAGCACCAGCGGGCTGGCCGACAGCGGCTGCAGCGGTGCCTCGGTGCGCGGGATGTAGAGGTTGAAGATGGCGGCAACGATGTAGACGCCGACCATGCAGGCGATGGCCACCTCGGGCGCGGTGTCGATGCCGGTGTTGAGCACCGGCATGTCCAGGCCCAGCAGCCAGGGCGACAGCTTGGGCCCGACCAGCTGGCCGCCCAGCAGGATGCCCAGGATGATGGAGGCGATGGTCAGGCCCTCGATCCAGCCATTGGCCTTGACCAGTTGCGACGGCGGCAGCAGCTCGGTGAGGATGCCGTACTTGGCCGGCGAGTACGCCGCCGCGCCCAGGCCCACCACCGCATAGGCCATCAGCGGATGGCCGCCGAACAGCATCATCAGGCAGCCGGCGACCTTGATCCAGTTGCTGACGAACATCACCCGGCCCTTGGGCACGGCGTCGGCAAAGGCGCCGACAAAGGGCGCCAGCAGCACATAGAACAGCGCGAACATCGGCGTCAGCGCCGGCACCTGCCAGGCCGGCGCCTGCGATTGGCGCAGCAGCTCGATCGCAGCGACCAGCAGCGCGTTATCAGCCAGCGAGCTGAAGAACTGCGCCGACATGATGGTGTAGAAGCCTTTTTTCATCCGCCGGCCGGGGCCTGCCCCAACTCCATCTGATCTCAGTTTCGGTCTTGTGTCGCGTCGCCGTGCTTGCCGGGCCGGGGGTTATAGCACGCGACCCTTGCGCAGCCGGCATGGCGGTGGCTGGCAGAATCCACGGCCCACCCGCCTGTGTGAGCTGCTGCCGTGCCCCGCCCGATCGAAGCGCTGATCCATGCCCCGGCCCTGCGCCACAACCTGGAGCGCGCACGCCGGCAGGCGCCCGATGCGCGGCTCTGGGCGGTGGTCAAGGCCGATGCCTACGGCCACGGCATCGAGCGCGTGTTCGATGCGCTGCGCGGCGCCGACGGCTTTGCCCTGCTCGACCTGGCCGAGGCTCAGCGCCTGCGCGACCTGGACTGGCGCGGCCCGATCCTGCTGCTGGAGGGCTGCTTCGAGGCCCGCGACCTGGAGCTGTGCTCGCGGCTGAACCTGTGGCATGCGGTGCACTGCGAGCAGCAGATCGACTGGCTGGCGGCGCACAAGACGCAGCAGCCGCAGCGCGTATTCCTGAAGATGAACAGCGGCATGAACCGCCTGGGCTTCACGGCCACCGCCTTGCGCGGCGCCTGGGCGCGGCTGAACGCTCTGCCCCAGGTCGACGAGATCTCGCTGATGACGCACTTCAGCGATGCCGATGGCCCGCGCGGCATCGCCCACCAGCTGGCCGCCTTCGAGGCCGCCACGCACGACCTGCCCGGCGAGCGCAGCCTGGCCAACAGCGCCGCCATCCTGCGCCACCTGGGGCCCGAGGCCGCCGGCCGGCCGGCGCTGCGCAACGACTGGGTGCGCGCCGGCATCCTTTGTTATGGCAGCGCGCCGGACCATCCCGAGCACCACATCGCCGACTGGGACCTGCAGCCGACGATGACGCTGCGCTCGCGCCTGATCGGCCTGCAGCAGCTGCAGCCCGGCGACAGCGTGGGCTATGGCAGCCGCTACACCGCGCCGGTGGCCCAGCGCATCGGCATCGTCGCCTGCGGCTATGCCGACGGCTACCCGCGGCTGTGCCCCACCGGCACGCCGGTGCTGGTGGACGGCGTGCGCTGCAGCACCGTGGGCCGGGTGTCGATGGACATGCTGGCGGTCGACCTGAGCCCGGTGCCGGCGGCCCAGCTGGGCAGCGAGGTCGTGCTCTGGGGCCGTTCCAGCCAGGGCGCGGTGCTGGCCATCGACGAGGTGGCCCATGCCGCCGGCACCCTCGGCTACGAGCTGATGTGCGCGCTGGCACGGCGCGTGCCTGTGTCGGTGCACGACGACTGACACCGAGCACCCCCATGGACCTGCCTCCCCACCAGCTGACCATGACCGTGCTGATGACGCCGGACATGGCCAACTTCAGCGGCAATGTGCATGGCGGCACCATCCTCAAGCTGCTCGACCAGGTGGCCTATGCCTGCGCCAGCCGCTATGCCCAGCGCTATGTGGTCACGCTCAGCGTCGACCAGGTGATGTTCCGCCAGCCCATCCACGTGGGCGAGCTGGTCAGCTTCCTGGCCAGCGTCAATGCCACCGGCAGCTCGTCGATGGAGGTCGGCATCAAGGTGGTGGCCGAGAACATCCGCAGCCAGGTCGTGCGCCATGCCAACAGCTGCTTCTTCACCATGGTGGCGGTGGACGACCAGGGCCGCTCGGTGCCGGTGCCGCCGCGCGTGCCGGCCACGCCCGACGAGCAGCGCCGCTTTGATGCCGCCCAGGTGCGGCGCGCGCTGCGCCGCGAGATGGAGCAGCGCCTGCGCGCCACCCGCCAGGGCTGACCGGCGCCGGCCCGGACTTGACTTCAGTCAAGCGTCGCGCAGGCCGATAAGCCGGGCAGGCCGCCGCTCCGAGGCGGCAACCCCGCCCCCATGATCGCCGCTCCCCTGCCTGCCGACGAGCAGCAGCGCCTGGCCGCGCTGCGCGCCCTGCTGATCCTCGACACCCCGCCCGAACAGCGCTTCGACCGCATCGTGGCCTTTGCCGCCACCGAGTTCGACATGCCGGTGGTGACCATCAGCCTGGTCGACGCGGACCGCCAGTGGTTCAAGTCGCGCCTGGGCCTGCCGCAGTGCGAGACGCCGCGGCGCGCCTCGTTCTGCGCCCATGCCATCCTGCAGGCCGGCGTCTTCGTGGTCGAGGATGCCCGGCTCGATGCACGCTTTGCCGACAGCCCGCTGGTCACCGGCACGCCGCCGATGCGCTTTTACGCCGGCGCGCCGCTGCAGCTGCCCGACGGTTCCCGCGTGGGCATGCTGTGCCTGATCGACACCCGGCCACGCCAGCTGGACGACTGCGACCTGGCCATCCTGGGCGCGCTGCGCGACCTGGTGGTCGAGGAACTGCTGGCCGGCGTGCCGGCGGCCGCATGAACACCGCACGCCCCGAGCCGGCGCTGTCGGTGCTGGTGCTCGAACCCGACTTCCTGCTGCGCCGCACCGTCGCCGGCGTGGTGCGCGAGCTGGGCCTGGCGCGCATGCACGAGGCCGCCAGCGTCGACCTGGCGCGCCGCCTGCTCGGCACCGAGCGCGTGGACGCGCTGCTGGTGGCGCTGGACGACGAAGGCGACGCGCTGCGCCTGCTGATCGACATCCGTGCCGACCACCTGGCCTGCGCCGCCCAGGTGCCGCTGGCGGTCACCGCCGTGCGCTGCGATGCCAGCCTGGCCGTGCGCCTGAAGGCGCTGGACATCCGGCGCCTGCTGCTCAAGCCCTACCGCGTCAAGGACATGGTGCTGACGCTGCGCCAGCTGCTGCAGGCGCAGCCGGTCACGCCCGCTTGAACAGCGCCAGCGCGGCACCGGCGGCAACGAACAGGCCGCCGAAGCCGCGGTTCAGCCAGCGCTGCTGGCGCGGCGAGCGCAGGCCGCGCAGCAGGCGCGCGGCCAGGGCCACATAACCGCTCATCACCAGCATCTCGACCACGCCGAAGGTGGCGCCGATGGCCAGGTACTGCGGCGCCAGCGGCCGGCCGGCGTCGATGAACTGCGGCAGCACCGCCAGCAGGAACACCGTGCCCTTGGGGTTCAGCGCATTCACCGCCCAGCCGCGCAGCACCAGGGCGCGCCAGGTCGGCGTTGCGGCCGGATCGCCCGAGGCCGGCAGCTGCAACGGCAGCGCCGGCGCCCGCCACTGCTGCACGCCCAGCCACACCAGATAGGCCGCGCCCACCCACTTGACCACCGTGAAGGCCAGGGCCGAGGTGGCCAGCAGCGCGCCCAGGCCGGCACCGACCACGGCGGTCTGCGTCCACACGCCGGCCAGCAGGCCCCAGGCGATGGGCTGGCCGCGGCGCAGGCCATGGGCCAGGCCGGCGCTCATCGCGGCAAAGGCGCCGGGCCCCGGCGACAGGCTGATCGCGATGGCCGCGATCAGAAACGTGGTCCACACATGCCATTCCATGCCCGGTATTGGAGCATGGCCACCCCGGCCGGCCATGGACAATGCCACGATGGCCAAGGACAAGACCCAGTACAGCTGCACCGCCTGCGGCGGCGTGAGCCCCAAGTGGCTGGGCAAGTGCCCGCATTGCGGCGCCTGGAATACGCTGGAAGAAACCGTGGTCGAGGCCAGCGGCGGCGCCCGCCACCGCTACCAGGGCCTGGCCAAGGCCCAGCCGGTGGCCACGCTGGCCGAGATCGAGGCCACCGAGATCGAGCGCACGCCCACCGGCCAGGCCGAGCTGGACCGGGTGCTGGGCGGCGGCATCGTGCCGGGCGGCGTGACCCTGATCGGCGGCGACCCCGGCATCGGCAAGAGCACGCTGCTGCTGCAGGCGGCCGAGACGCTGTCGACCCAGGTCAAGGTGCTGTACGTCACCGGCGAGGAATCCGGCGCCCAGGTGGCGCTGCGCGCCCACCGCCTGGGCCTGGCCGGCAGCCAGCTGCGCGTGCTGGCCGAGATCCAGCTGGAGAAGATCCAGGCCGCGCTGGCCAGCGAGCAGCCGGCCTTCTGCGTCATCGACTCGATCCAGACGCTTTACTCCGACCAGCTCACCAGCGCCCCCGGCAGCGTGGCCCAGGTGCGCGAGTGCGCAGCCCAGCTCACGCGCACGGCCAAGAGCAGCGGTTGCGCCATGGTGCTGGTCGGTCACGTCACCAAGGAAGGCGCCATCGCCGGCCCGCGCGTGCTGGAGCACATCGTCGACACCGTGCTGTATTTCGAGGGCGATACGCACTCCAGCTACCGCCTGGTGCGCGCCATCAAGAACCGCTTCGGCGCGGTCAACGAGATCGGCGTGTTCGCGATGACCGAGCGTGGGCTGAAGGGCGTGTCCAACCCCAGCGCGATCTTTCTGTCCAGCCATGGCACGCCGGTGCCCGGCAGCTGCGTGCTGGTGACGCTGGAGGGCACGCGCCCGCTGCTGGTGGAGATCCAGGCCCTGGTCGATGCCGGCGGGCCCAGCCCGCGGCGGCTGTCGGTGGGCCTGGAGCGCGACCGCCTGGCCATGCTGCTGGCCGTGCTGCACCGCCATGCCGGCGTGCAGTGCGGCGACCAGGACGTGTTCGTCAATGCGGTCGGCGGCGTGCGCATCAGCGAGCCGGCGGCCGACCTGGCGGTGCTGCTGGCGATCCAGGGCTCGCTGCGCGGCAAGCCGCTGCCGCAGGGCTTTCTGGCCTTTGGCGAGGTCGGCCTGGCCGGCGAGGTGCGGCCGGCGCCGCGCGGTCAGGAACGGCTGAAGGAGGCCGCCAAGCTGGGCTTCAGCCTGGCCCTGGTGCCCAAGGCGAATGCGCCGAAAAAACCCATCGAGGGCCTGACGGTGCATGCCATCGAGCGCATCGACGAGGCCATGGACGTGGTGCGTGGACTGTGACGACGAGGCCGTGACGGCAAGGATGCAGATGCGATGAATGCGCGACTGGGATGGGCCCTGGCCCTGCTGGCCCATGTGCTGGGCTGGATGTTTTTTGGCTGGCAGGGCGTGCTGCTGGCCTTGTCGGGCACGGTGTTCTGGCTGCTGATGCAGTTCAGCCGTGCGCTGCGCGCCATGCGCGCCGCCGGCAGCGCGCCGGTGGGCCATGTGGCCAGCGCGGTGATGCTGCACAGCCGGCTGAAGGCCGGCATGCGCCTGATGGACCTGGTGACCATGACCGGCAGCCTGGGCGAGAAGCTGGCCGACGAGCCCGAGACCTATCGCTGGCGCGATGCCTCGGGCTCGGCAGTCGAGGTGGCGCTGCAGCGTGGCCGCGTCAGCGCCTGGACGCTCACACGCCCTGACGACGCCGACGCGCCCCAATGAAGCCCACGCCGGCCAGGCCGCCCAGCATCAGCGCCCAGGTCTGGGGCTCGGGCACCGGCGCGGCCTGGGTCTCGAACAGGGCCACGCCCGACGACGCGGTCATGTACGAGGCCAGGCCCAGCGAGTCCAGGCTGCTGCCGGCCTGCAGCAGGTAGAAGGCGGTGGCGCCACCCGCGACATTGCCGTTGGTGAACTTGTCCGAGCCGCCGCCCAGGTGCAGGCCGATCACCGTGGTGCCGGACAGCACGGTCGAGAAGTCGATGACCGAGCCGCCGCCCAGGCTGCCGATCTTCTCGACATAGGTCGCATGGCTGGCGTCGGCCACGCCCAGCGCGGCCAGCTGGGTGGCCACGGCGGCACTGACCGTCGCCCCGGTATTGCCCTGCAGCAGATTGCCGGCGATGTAGCCCGAGCAGCCGGTGACCGTGGCCCCGGTCAGATCGCTGAAGCTGCACGCCGTGGGCTGGGCCTGGGCGGGCTTGGCCAGGGCCGGCGTCGCCAGGGTGGCGCCGAGGGCCACGGCGGCGGTCAGCATCGACAGGCGCTGGAGACGGGTGGAGGTGAGGTTCATGAGCTTCCCAACAACGTGTGCCTGCTCGACAGTGGCGGCACCGATGCAGGCCAGTGTTTCAGGAACTGACCCGCAGGTCCGTGACTGATCCCCGCTTTGCCCGGCCGCAAACCGTGGCAGTCCACGCGGCCCGACGCGCCGTGACAGGCTTCACATCCGGCCGGCTCCAGTTCGCCTGCGCCCGGCCGACTGCAGCCGGGTGGCGCCGCGACCTACAATCGCGGGCTCGCCCGAACCCCTCACAGGAGCACCCTTCATGTCGATGTCCGACCGCGACGGCAAGATCTGGATGGACGGCCAGATGGTCGACTGGCGCGATGCCAAGATCCATGTGCTGTCGCACACGCTGCACTACGGCTGCGGCGCCTTCGAGGGCGTGCGCGCCTACAACACCGTGGACGGCACGGCCATCTTCCGCCTGCGCGAGCACACCGAGCGCCTGTTCAACAGCGCCAAGATCCTGCGCATGAAGATCCCGTTCAGCCTGGAGCAGGTGGAGCAGGCGCAAAAGGACGTGGTGCGCGAGAACAAGCTGGAAAGCTGCTACCTGCGCCCGCTGGTCTGGATCGGCGACCAGAAGCTGGGCGTCAGCCCCAAGGGCAACACCATCCACCTGATGGTCGCGGCCTGGGCCTGGGGCGCCTACCTGGGCGAAGAAGGCCTGAAGCGCGGCATCCGCGTCAAGACCAGCAGCTACACCCGCCACCACGTCAACATCACGATGACGCAGGCCAAGGCGGTGAGCAACTACACCAACAGCATCCTGGCCAACATGGAGGCCACCGACGAAGGCTATGACGAGGCCCTGCTGCTGGACTCGGCCGGCTTCGTCAGCGAAGGCGCCGGCGAGAACCTGTTCGTCATCAAGAAGGGCGTGGTCTACACGCCCGACCTGTCGGCCGGTGCGCTCAACGGCATCACCCGCGACACCATCTTCAACATCTGCCAGGACCTGGGCCTGAAGCTGGTGGAAAAGCGCATCACCCGCGACGAGGTCTACATCTGCGACGAGGCCTTCTTCACCGGCACCGCCGCCGAGGTGACGCCGATCCGCGAACTCGACCGCATCGAGATCGGTGCCGGCGAGCGTGGCCCCATCACCGAGAAGATCCAGAACGCGTTCTTCGACATCGTCAACGGCCGCAACCCCAAGTACGCGGCCTGGCTGAGCAAGGTGTGAATGCCATGAGCCAAGAGCAGAGCGCTGCGGTGGTCGAAGTCACCGCCAAGGACGTGCAAGGCCCCGGCGTGGTGACCTGCCCCAACCCCAAGATGCCGCTGTGGAGCAACCACCCGCGCGTCTTCGTCGACCTCGCGCACGAGGGCGGCGGCAAGTGCCCCTACTGCGGCACCGTCTACCGGCTGAAGGCCGGCGAGGTGCTGGGCCACGGCCACTGACCCCCCGACCTACAGCTGCAGCTTGCCGTAGAAGATCACCGGCCCGGTGGGCTGGCCGGTGGGCGAGCCGCCGGGCGGCTCGACGCTGACCGCCATGTGGTCGATGCCGCTGCCGCGGATGCCGCCGGGCAGCTGGCGGCGGTCGAGCACCGTCGTGCCGTCGCCCTTGATCAGGCCCAGCGAGCGTGGCGCGCCCACCGCCGGCGCCCACCACAGCTCCAGCGAGCGCGGCTGGTCCAGCTGCACACGCTGGATCGGCGTGGCCACCACGGCACGGCCGTCGGCGCTGAAGCTGGCCACCAGGCTGCCCGACACCGCCGGGTCCTTGCCGGTGGACTGCAGCACCACCACCACCGGCGGCTGCACCTCGCCGGGCAGGCCGAGCACCAGGCCCAGGCCCACGCTGGCGGCCAGCGCCAGCGCGGCCACACCACGCCACAGCGCCAGTCGCTGCCACCAGGGCAGCGGCGCCGGTGCCGGTGCGGCCGGCCACAGCCGCTGCTCGATGCGCTGCCAGACCCGCGGCGGCGGCGCCACCGGCTCGACCACGCCGGACAGCGGCATCAGCCGCCGGTTCCAGCCGGCCACCGCCGCGCGCAGCGCCGGATGGCCGGACAGCAGGGCCTCGAAGCGCCGCCGCGCCGGCCCGCGCAGCGAGCCGGCCACGTATTCGGCGGCCAGGGCCTCGGCGCGATCACGTCGTCCGTAGTCCATGCTCAGGCCCCCTGTCCCTGGGTGGAGGCGGCCTCGCCGTCGCGCCGGGCGGCACGGTCCAGGCAGCCTTTCAACGAGGCCAGCGCACGCCGCACCCAGCTTTTCACCGTGCCCAGCGGCTGCTTCAGCCGCTCGGCCACCTCGGCATGCGACAGGCCGTCGAAGAAGGCCAGGGCCACGCTCTGGCGCTGCGGCGCGCTGAGGTCGTCCATGCAATGGGCCAGCTGGCGGGCATCGCTGGCGCGCTGCAGCAGGTCGGCCGGGCCGGGGGCCTCGTCGGGCAGCTGCTCGTGCAGGTCGGGCAGGTCGTCGCCGTCGCCGCCCTGGCGGTGCAGGCTTTCCAGCCGCGGCTGGGCGCCGGCGCGGCGCAGGCTGTCGATGGCCTTGTTGCGCGCGATGTGGGTCAGCCAGGTCAGCGGCTGGGACTGGCTGGCGTCGAAGCTGCCGGCGGCCTTCCAGGCGCTGACATAAACCTCCTGCAGCAGGTCCTCGGCCAGGTCGCGGTCGCGCTGGATGCGCAGCACCACGGCAAACAAATGGCCGCTGCTCAGCTCGTACAGGCGCTGGAAGGCAGCGCGGTCGCCCAGTGCGCTGCGCGACAGCAGCTGGGCCAGGTCCTTGCTGCGGGCGCTCCAGTCTTCGGGGGCGGTCTTCATCGGCTCACGGTCCTGCGGGGGTGGGTACTTACAATGACCGGCATGGCGTCACACAACGAGTTCATCCTCACCCTGGCCTGCCGCGACACCACCGGCATCGTGCATGCGGTGTCGGGCCTGCTGTTCCAGGCGGGCTGCAACATCATCGATTCACACCAGTTCGGCGACGTACAGGGTGAGGACGCGACCGGATTGTTCTTCATGCGCGTGCATTTCGCCGCGCCCGACCACCTGGCCGAGACGGCGACCCTCGAAAACCTGTTCTCGCATGTACGCACGCAGTTCCAGATGGATGCACAGCTGCATCCGCTGGCCCAGCGCCAGCGCCTGCTGCTGATGGTCAGCCAGCATGGCCACTGCCTGAACGACCTGCTGTTCCGCGTCAAGAGCGGTCAGATCGACGTCGACATCCCGGCCATCGTCTCCAACCACGAGACCTTCCGCGGCCTGGCCGAGAGCTATGGCATCCCCTTCCACCACCTGCCGCTGCCCGCCGGCGCCGACGCCGCCACCAAGCGCGCGCAGGAGCAGCAGATCGAGGCCCTGATCGATCGCGAGCGCATCGACCTGGTGGTGCTGGCGCGCTACATGCAGATCCTCAGCCCGCAGCTGTGCCAGGCGCTGAAGGGCCGGGCCATCAACATCCACCACAGCTTCCTGCCCAGCTTCAAGGGCGCCAAGCCCTATTACCAGGCCCATGCCCGCGGCGTGAAGCTGATCGGCGCCACCGCCCACTACGTCACCGCCGACCTGGACGAAGGCCCGATCATCGAGCAGGACGTGGCCCGGGTCGACCATGCGATGTCGGCCGACGACCTCACCGCCACCGGCCGCGATGTCGAGTGCGTGGTGCTGGCGCGGGCCGTGCGCTGGCATGTCGAGCACCGCGTGCTGATGAACGGCCACAAGACCGTGATCTTCCGCTGAATCCCAGGCCCACGCCATGCAGCACCGCCCCCCCGCCGCCCACTTGGTGGCCAGCACGCCCGACGAGGTCGAGGCCCAGTTCTACGAGGCCTTGCGCGAGGCCGACCTGGACAAGCTGATGGCGGTGTGGGCCGACGACGACGAGATCGTCTGCGTGCATCCGGGCGGGCCGCGCATCGTCGGCCCGGTGGCCATCCGCGCGGCCTTCGAGGCCATCTTCGCCAACGGCCGCATCGACCTCAGCATCGAGCGCGTGCGCCGCGTGCACGGCCTGGAGGCGGCCATGCACAGCCTGGTCGAACGCATCCTGCTGCGCACCGCCGAAGGCACGCAGACCGGCCATGTGCTGGCCACCAATGTCTACCTGCGCACGGCCCAGGGCTGGCGCCTGATCGCCCACCATGCCAGCCCCGGCACCGCCGACGCCCCGCCCGAGGTGGCCGAGGCACCGACCGTGCTGCACTGAGGCACCGCCCACCGCCCTCCGCATGCAGGACTTCCGCGCGCCGCGCTGGCTGCCCGGCGGCCACGCGCAGACCATCTGGCCGGCGCTGTTTGCGCGCCGCCACCGTGGCCCGGCCCTGGCCTTCGAGCGCGAACGCTGGGCCACGCCCGACGCCGACTTCATCGACGTGGACTGGCTGCAGGGCAGCGCGGCCCGCCTGGCCGCCGGCCGGCCGCTGCTGGTGCTGTTCCATGGCCTGGAAGGCTCGTCGGCCAGCCACTATGCCCAGTCCTTCGGCCACTGGGCGCGCGAGGCCGGCTGGGCCTATGCGGTGCCGCACTTCCGCGGCTGCTCGGGCGAGCTGAACCGCGCGCCACGCGCCTACCACTCGGGCGACTGGGAAGAGATCGCCTGGGTGCTGGCCGGCCTGCGCCAGCGCTGCACGCGGCCGCTGCGCGCGGTGGGCGTGTCGCTGGGAGGCAATGCCCTGCTGCGCTGGGCCGAGGAGGCCGGCGACAGCGCCGCGGCCACCGCCGCCGGCGTGGCCGCGGTGTGCTCGCCGATCGACCTGGCCGCTGGCGGCCATGCCATCGGCCGCGGCCTGAACCGGCAGATCTACACGCGCATGTTCCTGCGCAGCATGAAGCCCAAGGCCCTGGCCAAGCTGGCCCAGCATCCGGGCCTGTTCAGCCGCGAGCGCCTGCTGGCCGCGCGCGACCTGTACGAGTTCGACAACGTCTTCACCGCGCCGCTGCACGGCTTCCGCGACACCGAGGACTACTGGGCCCGCGCCTCGGCCAAACCGCGGCTGGCGCAGATCCGCATCCCGGCCCTGGTGCTGAATGCGCGCAACGACCCCTTCGTGCCGGCGGCCAGCCTGCCGCGGCCGCACGAGGTCGGCCGCCACGTCACGCTGTGGCAGCCGGCGCATGGCGGCCATGTCGGCTTTCCGGCCGGCCGCCTGCCGCCCGGCCATGTGCTCGGCCTGTCCGAGGCGGTGATGGCCTGGATGCAGGCGCACACTTGAAGCCCGCCCGCACCCGAGCCAGGAGATGCCGATGGACGCCATCGTCGAAGCCGCGCTGAAAAAATGGCCCAATGTGCCGCACTGCCATGGCTGGCTGGCACTCGACGCGCGTGGCGACTGGTACATGCGCGACGAGCGCATCCAGCGCGCCGGGCCGTTTCCGCAGGTCAAGGGCAGCCGCATCGAGCACGACAAGCTCAAGGCCTTCATCCACCGCAACTACGGCCACGACGACGCCGGCCAGTGGTTCTTCCAGAACGGCCCGCAGCGGGTCTATGTGCAGCTGGAGGCCACGCCCTGGATCTGGCGCCTGCAGTGGCAGGGCGATGCGCCCGCCGTCACCAGCCACACCGGCCTGCCGGCCCGCGTGACCGGCAGCTGGCTGGACGAGGCCGGCCGCCTGTACCTGGCCACCGAGCTGGGCCTGGGCCTGGTGCACAGCCAGGACATGGTGGATGCCGCACGCGCGGTGGAGGCCGGCCTGTGGCAGCCGCAGCCGCTGCAGGCGGCGGCCGCGCCGGCGCAGTTCGGCTTTGTGCGCGAACCACAGCCGCAATGAAAAACCGCCCCTCGGGGCGGTTGCTTCAGGTGGCTGGGCGGGCCGTCACTTGCTGGCGGCGGCGTCGGCTGCCGACGCGGCGGCGGCCGGCGCCTTGGGCTCGGCCAGCTTGCCACCGCCCTGGTTGGCCATGTAGACCACGGCACGGCCGATCTCGAAGTCGCTGAAATCGCCGCCGCCCTGGGCGCCCATATTGCCCTTGCCCTTCAGCGCCGAGGTCAGCAGCGCCTCGTAGCCGGTGCCCACGCGCGGGCCCCAGGCGCCGGCATCGCCGAGCTTGGGTGCGCCGGCGGCGCCGCTGCCATGGCAGGCCGCGCACTGGGCCTGGTAGACCTGCTCACCGGTCTTCATCGCATTCATGTCGCCGGCGACCTTGATCTCGATCGCGCCGACCGGCTGGATGCGGCGGGCCACGGCCTCCTCACCCATGCCGTCGCTGCCGGCGCCGGTCTTGCCGCCGAAGTTCACGAAGTTGGCGAGCATGATGATGATGACCACCGGCACCACGAACGACGCCACGACGGCGGCAATCAGCTGCTTGGGGGTCTTGATCGGGCCCTCGTGCGATTCTTCGTGGTGTTCGGTGTTCTGCGCGTCGCTCATGGGCAATCCTGGGCAATCCTGGGGTCGTCGCGGGGGGTGGACGTCAAGGGGTGGCAGGAACTGGGCAGCCCGGCTCCGGCACAACCTAAAAATTATAGCGGCGCCACACCCCGGGGCCGGCCACGCACTGTTGCCGTCAAACCAACAGCCCCGGGCAGGGGCCTGCGCAGCGCATACAATCCGCCGCTTCCGCGCGCCCGTAGCTCAATGGATAGAGTACTGCCCTCCGAAGGCAGGGGTTGCTGGTTCGATCCCAGCCGGGCGCGCCACCGGCCTCAGCCCGCCGGCGGCGTGTAGGCAATGGCCTGGATCACCGCGCCCTGCGGGTCCTGGATCACCACCATGCGGCCCACGTTCGGGATGTCGAACGGACCGGCGCAGATGACGCCCCCCAGCTCCTTGGCCAGCGCCGCCGTGGCATCGCAGTCGGCCACCGTGACATAGCTGCCCCACATGCTGGGCTGGCCCGGCTGCTGGGTCTGCATGATGCCGCCCACCGAGGTCTCGCCCACCTTGATCAGGTGGTAGTCGCCCTGCTCGCCCATGGCCATGGTGTCGAAGCTCCAGCCGAACAGCCGGCCGTAGAAGGCCTTGGCCGCCTGCGGATCGCTGGTGCCCAGCTCGTTCCAGCTGAAGGCACCGGGGGTCTGGTAGATGGCTTCATAGCTTTGCATGCGGCTCTCCTGGCAAGTGGAGTGGCATGCTGTTGTCACGGCGGGCGGGGCGTCAAGCCCCCAGCGCCGAAGAATGCAGGCGGCGCGATTCTTGCGGCGCCGTTTGCAGCAGCCCAGCAGTCCCCGGCCTCCATGGCCCCACCCCTGACCCGAGCCTCCACACCATGATCCGCCTGCGCCTGTCGCTGGAACTCGACTATGAGGTCATGGCCCCGGGCTGCGACTTCGTCTTCAACATCCATGCCGCCAAGACCGCGCGCCAGCGTGTGCTCAGCGAGCAGCTGACGCTGAGCCAGCAGCTGCCGCTGCAGGTGGACACCGACCCGGTGACGCGCAACCGCCACCTGCGCCTGACGGCCCAGCCCGGCCCGCTGCGTGTGGCTTATACCGCCACCGTGGAGCTGGACCACCACAGCGCGGCACCGGCCGGCATTGCCGAGGTGCCGGTGGCACGGCTGCCAACGCCGGTGCTGGGCTACATCTATCCCAGCCGCTACTGCCCGTCGGACCGGCTGCTGCGCCTGGCCAACCGCGAGTTCGGCACGCTGTGGCAGGGCTATGGCCGGGTGCAGGCCATCCGCGACTGGGTGCACAGCCACACCAAGTTCCAGTCCAACAGCTCCGACAGCAGCACCTCGGCGCTGGACACCCTGCTGTCCACCGTGGGCGTGTGCCGCGACTTTGCCCACCTGATGATTGCGCTGTGCCGGGCGCTGAACATCCCGGCACGTTTTGCCACCGGCATCGACTACGGCGCCGATCCGGCGCTGGGGCCGACCGACTTCCATGCCTATGTGGAGGTGTACCTGGGCGGCCGCTGGTACATGTTCGACCCCTCCGGCACGGCGGTGCCGATGGGCTTTGTGCGCTTCGGCACCGGGCGCGACGCGGCCGACGCGGCCTTTGCCACCATCTTCGGCAGTGTCAGCTCGCTGCCGCCGCGCATCGGCATCGAGGCCGTGCCGGGCGCCGACGGCCGCCTGGTGCTGCCCTGGCATTGCAGCGAGGCGCTGTCCACCGACGACGGCTGAAGCACCGCGCCGCCGCGCTCAGGGCAGGGTCGCGAAGTGGTGGGCCAGGTCGGCCAGGTCGGCGTCCGACAGCCCGGCCAGCGCATTGGTCATCAGCGTGTCGCGGCCCGGCGCGCTGCCGGCGGCCATGGCGCGCAGCACGCGCAGCAGATGGTCCTCGCGCTGGCCGGCCAGGCGCGGCATCTGCTCGCGGCCCTCGGCCCGCGGGCCATGGCAGCTGGCGCACAGCGCGCGCTGGGCCAGGGCCTCGGCGCGGGCCGCCCGCGCCGCATCGCGGGCGGGACGGGCGGGCGGCATGGGCAGCGCGGCGAAGTGGCGGCTGAGCGCGATCAGCTCGGCATCCGACAGGCCCGCCACCAGGGCCTGCATCACCGGCACCGGCGACAGTCCCTCGCGGATCATCACCAGGCGGTTCTCCAGGTACAGCCGCGGCTGGCCGGCCAGCGAGGGCACGCCGTCCAGCCGCGACACGCCGTCGGCGCCATGGCAGGCCAGGCATTGCGGCAGCAGGCGCTGCAGCGCGGCCGACGGCTGGGCGCTGGCCGCAGCCGGCAGCAGCAGGGCCAGGGCCAGCCCCGGCAGCAGCGGCCACCGCACCCGCTCAAGACCCACGGTGGCTGACGCGGTAGATGGCGCCCATCTGCTCGTCGCTGACCAGCACCGAGCCGTCGGGCAGCTGCAGCAGATAGGCCGGTCGGCCCCAGAAGCTGTTGGCCTGCAGGTCGGCAAAGCCGGTCATGAAGGGCGTGGTGGCGATGTGGCGGCCGTTGCCATCGACCTGCACGCGCAGCACGTCGTAGCCGGACTTCTGCGTGCGGTTCCACGAGCCCTTGCGCACCACCAGCAGCTGCTGCCGGTACTCGGCCGGGAACTGGCTGCCGGTGTAGAACATCACGCCCATGGCCGCGGCATGCGGGCCCAGCGTGGTCACCGGCCGGGTCACGCCGTCGCAGGGCTTGTCGGCCCGCAGGTCGCGGTCGGGCACGCCGTCGGCATGGCAGAACGGAAAGCCGAAGTTGGGCGCCGCACCCGCGCCGGCCGGCAGGCGGTTCAGCTCGTCCTCGGGGCCATCGTCGCCCATCCAGTCGCGGCCATGGTCGCTGAACCACAGCTCGCGTGTCTGCGGATGGAAGTCGAAGCCGACGCTGTTGCGCACGCCGCGGGCGATGACCTCCATGCCCGAGCCATCGGCGTTGTAACGCCGGATCTGCGCGTACTCGGCGCCGGGCTGGCAGATGTTGCAGGGCGCGCCAAAGGGCACGTAGAGCTTGCCGTCGGGGCCGAAGCGGATGTACTTCCAGTTGTGGTGCTGCAGCGGCGGCAGCTGGAAGGCGGCGGTCAGGTCCTGTGGCGCCACATCGGGCTGGCTTTCGATGCCGGCAAAGCGCAGCACGCGGTCGATGGCCATCACCGTGAGTGCGCCGTCGCGGAAGGCCACGCCGGCCGGCTGGTTGAGCTTGTCGACCACGGTGCGCACGCTGCGCTCGCTGCCGCGGTCGCTGACCTCGTAGACGCGGCCGATGCCGCGGGTGCCGACGTAGATCTTGCCCTGCTCGCCGCGCACCATGGCGCGGGCGCCGGGCAGGCCATGGGCCCACAGCTCGACCTGGAAGCCGGCCGGCACGCGGATCTTGTCCAGCGGGATCTCGCCAGGCGGCGTGGCCGTGTTGCGGCCCGGCAGCGGCGCCAGCGTGGACTGGGCCATCTCGGCCGGCCGGCCCTGGGCCCAGGCCGGTGGTGGCGGCGTGGCCGGCACGCCGGCGGGCTGCGGCGCCTGGGCCAGGGCCGAGCCGGCCGCCAGGGCCAGCAACCAGTGCGCACGGGGCAGTCGAAGGGCGATGCTCATGTCGGTCTCCGGGGTGTTGTGTTGTGCAGGGCCGTTCAATCGCCGACGATCTTGCGCTCGCGGATGATGGCGGCGAAGCGCTTCGAATCCTCGGCCATGCGCTGGCCGAACTCGGCCACGCTCATCGGCGTGGCCACGCCGCCGATGGCGGTGATGCGCTCGCGCACCGCCGGCGTGGCCAGCAGACGGTTGATCTCGGCATTCAGCCGCGCCACCACCGGCGCCGGCGTGCCGGCCGGCGCATAGACGCCGAACACGGTGTCGGCATCAAAACCCTTCAGCCCGGCCTCGGCCACGGTGGGCACGTCGGGAAACAGCGGCGAGCGCTGCGGGCTGCCCACGGCCAGCAGCCTGAGCTTGCCGCTGCGGATGTGCGGCATGGCGATGCCGGGATCGAACAGGTAGTCGACCTGGCCGCCCAGCAGATCGGTCAGCGCCGGCGCCGCGCCGCGGTAGGGAATGTGCACGGCAAAGCTGCCGCTCATGCTCTTCATCATCTCGCCGGCCAGGTGCGGCGAGCTGCCATTGCCCGGCGAGCCATAGGTGCGCTTGCCCGGATGGGCCTTGAGGTCGGCCACCAGGCCCTTGAAGTCCTTCACCGGGCTGTCGGCGCGCACCACCAGGTAGACCAGCACGCGGGCCGCGGCAGCCACCGGCTGCAGGTCCTTGACCGGGTCGAAGGGCATGCGCGGATAGATGTGCGGATTGACCGAGACCATGCCGCCCGAGCTGAACAGCAGGGTGTGGCCATCGGCCGGCGCCTTGGCCACCACATCGCCGCCCACATTGCCGCCGGCGCCGCCGCGGTTGTCCACCGTCACCGGCTGGCCCAGCACCTCCTGCAGCGGCTGGGCCAGGGCCCGGGCCAGCTGGTCGGCAGCGCCACCGGGCGGGAAGTTGACGACCAGGCGGATGGGCTTGGACGGCCAGGCCGGGGCCTGGGCCTGTGCCGGGGCCACGCCGCCGGCCAGGGCCGTGGCCGCCAGCAGCGCCAGCGCGGCGCGGCGTGGCAAAGGGGCTTGCTTCATGTCTGTCTCCTGTTCCTGTTCCTGTTGTTGTCTGGCTCAGGCCACCACCACCTCGACCAGCCTGGGCTCGGGCGCCGCCAGGGCCTCGGCCAGCACGTCCGGCAGGGCCTGGGCCTCGCTCACCCGCACGCCAGCCAGGCCATGGCCGGCGGCCAGGGCCACGAAGTCCAGCGCCGGCAGCTCGGTGCCCGGCACGGCCTCGCCAGGGCCGAAGCCGAACACCGGCGCAAAGTCGTGCAGCGCCGCGTAACGCCGGTTGTTCAGGATCACCACGGTGATCGGCAGCCGCCACTGGGCGATGCTCCACAGCGCCTGGATCGAGTACATGGCCGAGCCGTCGCCGATCAGCGCAATGACCTTCTCGCCCGGCCGCGCCAGCGCAATGCCCACCGCCGCCGGCAGGCTGTGGCCCAGGCCGCCGCTGCACATGGTGTGGAAGGTGGCCGGCTCCAGGATCGGCAGGTGGCGCTGCATCACCGGCCGCGCGCTGGGCGCCTCTTCGACGACGATGCTGTGGCGGCCCCGCAGCGCGGCCAGGGTCTGCATGACCCAGGCCACGCTCATGGTCTCGCCGGGCGCGGCCGGCGCGATCTGTGGCCGCGGCTCGCGCGGCGCCGGCATCGCGCGCTGCGCCAGCGTGGCGGGCCCCGGCCGCGCCAGCAGGTCGGCCAGGGCCAGGCCGATGCTGGCGATGACCGACGTGCCCTGAGGCGCCCAGGCCGCCGTCTGCGGGTCGTCGGTGATCTGCAGCAGCTGCGCGCCCGGTGGCACATGCGGGCCCTGGCCATCGACGTGGTAGGTGAAGGCCGGCGCGCCCAATGCCAGCACCAGGTCGTGGCCGGCCAGGCGCTCGACGATGCGCTCGCGCATGGCCGGCAGAAAGCCGGCGAACTGCGGATGGTCTTCGGGAAAGCCATTGCGCCCGCTCATCGGTGCCGTCCACACCCGCGCCCGGTGGCGCTCGGCCAGGGCCACGGCGGCATGCCAGGCGTCGTCGCGGTCGACCGCGGCGCCGATGACGAAGGCCGGCCGCTGGCAGGCGTCCAGCGCCTCGCCGATCTCGGCCAGCAGCGCCGGCTCGGGCCGCAGCGCGGTGCTGACGCGGCGCGGCTGCGGCGGCGCATCGCAGGGCTGGTCCCAGTCGTCGGCCGGCACCGACACCAGCACCGGGCCGCGTGGTGGCGTCATCGCCACATGGTAGGCGCGGGCGATGGCCAGCGGCACATCCTGGGCCCGCGCCGGCTCCACGCTCCACTTGACATAGGGCTTGGGCAGCTCGGTGGCCTGGGCCGAATGCAGAAAGGGATCGAAGGGCAGGATGGCGCGCGCCTGCTGGCCGGCGGTGATGAGCATCGGCGTGCGGTTCTTGAACGCGGTGAAGATGTTGCCCATCGCATGGCCCACGCCGGCGGCCGAATGCAGGTTGACGAAGGCCGCATTGCGCGTGGCCTGGGCCCAGCCGTCGGCCATGCCCACCACCACCGCCTCCTGCAGGCCCAGCACATAGCGGAAGTCGGCCGGCCAGCCGCGGAACAGCGGCAGCTCGGTGGAGCCGGGATTGCCGAACACCGTGGTCAAGCCATGGGCGCGCATCAGCGCCCAGGTGGCCTGCAGCACGGTGCGGGGTTGCGGGGTGTCGGACATGGCGGCATCGCAAGTCGAAACGCCGCATTGTGGGCAGCCGACCAACCCCGATCAATACAATGACGGCAACAAGCACCATGCATGAAACGAATACTGAAGCGCCGCTGGACCTGAACCTGCTGCGCCTGTTCGACGCCCTCTACCGCACGCGCAGCGTCAGTCGCGCGGCCGAGGCCCTGGGCCTGTCGCAGCCGGCCGCCAGCCAGGGCCTGACACGGCTGCGCCTGCGCCTGCACGATGCGCTGTTCGTGCGCGGCGGCGGCGCCATGCAGCCCACGCCGCGGGCCGAGCGCCTGGCCGGCGATGTGCAGCAGGGCCTGCGCCTTCTGGAGGGCGCGCTGGCCGGCCAGCGCAGCTTCGAGCCGGCGGCCACGCCGCTGACGCTGCGCCTGCACCTGTCGGACATCGGCGAGGCGCGCTTCCTGCCCGAGCTGCTGGCGGCGCTGCACCGCGAGGCGCCGCGCATCAGCGTGCACAGCCGGCCGCTGCCGCATGAGCAGATCGCCGCGGCGCTGGACGCGGGCCAGATCGACTTCGCCATCGGCTACCTGCCCGGCGTGCAGGACACGCGCCGCACCGAGCTGCTGCGCGACCGCTATGCGGTGCTGCTGCGCGCAGGCCATCCGCTGCTGGCGGCGCGCGCCGGCCAGGCCGCGCCGGCGCCGCGCCTGGCCGACCTGAAGCGCCTGGAGGTGGTGGCCGTGCGCTCGCATGCCGAGACGCTGCGCATCGTGCAGCTGCTGGGGCTGACGCAGCGCCTGGTGTCGGCGCATTTCCTGGCCCTGCCGGCCATCGTGCGCGCCACCGACCTGGGCGTGGTCATGCCCCGGGCCATCGCCCAGGGCTTTGCCGAGTCGGGCGACTTCGCCATCGTCGACAGCGGCCTGCCACGCAGCAGCTTCACCGTGTCGCTGCACTGGAGCGCGCGCTTCGAGGCCGATCCGGCCCACCAGTGGCTGCGCCAGCTGCTGCTGCGGCTGTTCCGCGGCCATGGCGCGCGGGTGCGGCGGTCTTCAAGCCGCTGAAAGCCGGGCTTGCGCAGATGCCGATGGCCGGCGCGGGCCGGCCGCGGCAGCATCGCGGCTGTCCGCCACGTCACCGCCGTCCCGCATGCCTGCCGCCCTGCCCCCCACCCCGCGCAACCCGCTGTTCGTGCCCGGCCACCGGCCCGAGCGCTTTGCCAAGGCCCGCCAGACCGGCGCCGACCTGGTCATCATCGACCTCGAAGACGCGGTCGCGCCGCAGGACAAGGACGGCGCGCGCCAGACCATCGCCGCCTGGCTGGACAGCGACGCGGCCCGCGCCCCTGGCTGCCCGGTGTGGCTGCGCGTGAACGGCGCCGACACGCCCTGGTTCGACGCCGATGCCGCGCTGCTGGCCCATCCGGGCCTGGCCGGCGCGGTCTGCCCCAAGGCCGATGGCGCGGCGCCGCTGGCCGCGCTGCGCCAGGCGGCGGCACGCGAGCTGCCGCTGATCCCGCTGATCGAGACCGCCGCCGGCATCGCCGCGCTGGACGCCATCGCCGCCACGCCCGGCGTCTGGGCCCTGGCCTTTGGCGCCATCGACTTCCAGGTCGACCTGGGCATCCAGGCCAGCGACGACGACATGGGCGAGGAGCTGCTGTTCTTCCGCTCGCGCATCGTGCTGGCTTCTCGCCTGGCCGGCCTGGCCGCGCCCATCGACGGCGTCTGCACCCGGCTGGACGACCCACAGGCCCTGGCCCTGGCCGCGGCCCGCGCGCGCCGCCTGGGCTTTGGCGGCAAGCTGTGCATCCACCCCTCGCAGGTGGCGCCCTGCCGCGCCGCCTTCAGCCCCACGGCCACCCAGCAGGCCTGGGCCCAGCGGGTGCTGGATGCGGCGGCCCAGGCCGGCGGCGCCGCGGTGGCGGTGGACGGCAAGATGGTCGACCTGCCGGTGATGCGCCAGGCCCAGGCCATCGTCGCCGCGGCGGCGCGTGACCTGGCCGGCGACCCGGCCGGCGAAGGTGGCCCGCCCATCCCCCTATGACGTGAGGCGGCGGCCGCAGGTCGCTCACTACACTGGCCCAAACAGGCGCGCGGCACCGCCGGCCGCGCCAGAACGCCGTGAGGAGCCGCCATGCCCCAGCCCCCGTCACCCACGCTGACCCTGCGGCTGAACGGCCGCGTCCTGGCCCGGCCCGAGCTGCCGCCCGCCCTGCAGGCCGGACTGCGCGGCGCCGCCGACGGCAGCGACGATGCCTTCCTGCCCAGCGGCTGGGTGCAGGCCGTGGGCACGGTGGACCTGGCGCCGGCCTCGCGTGGCGCACCGGGCGCCGCGCCCGAATCGCTGGCCGCCGCGCCGGGCCAGGTGCTGGCCATCGAGCTGGACGGCGGCATCACCGTCTACACCAGCCCCGACAACCTGCAGCGCACGCTGGCCCAGCTGGCGCCCGATGCGCTGGGTGCCGACGGCAGCCTGGACCTGGCGGCGCTGGAGACCCGCGCCGCCGGCACGCGCGCCGTGCGCAGCGAGGTCGCGCAGCGCCTGGTCACCCGCGTCACCACGCTGGACGTGGGCCGCGTCGGCGATGCCATCACCAGTGCCGCGCAAGACAAGCTGCGCGAATGGCTGGGCGATGCCGCCGGCGACGCCCTGGCCCAGCTGGGCGTCAGCTGGTGGGGCACCAAGGCGCTGATGTGGGCCATCGAGGACCGCCATGGCCGCGCCCACGGCCTGTACCGCTGGCAGGCCGGCGAGGCCAAGCCCGGCACGCTGTTCGCGCCGCAGGACGATCCGCGCCTGCAGCGTGAATGCGCCCTGGGCCCGGCCCTGCTGTTCATCCATGGCACGGCCTCCAGCACCGCCGGCGGCTTTGGCGATGTGCAGACCGGCAACCTGTGGCCAGCCCTGGCCCAGCAGTACGGCGAGCGCATCTATGCCTTCGACCACCGCACGCTCAGCGAAAGCCCGATCGGCAATGCGCTGCAGCTGGCGCGCACGCTGCCGGCCGGCGCGCGCCTGCACCTGGTCACGCATTCGCGCGGCGGCCTGGTCGGTGACCTGCTGTGCCTGCACGACCTGGACACGCCGGCCGCGGCCGCGCTGATCGAGGCCTATGCGCTGGACAGCGTGGCCCTCGGCAATGTGCCCGAGGACGACCGCGAGCGCGTCGCCGCCGAGCTGCAGCGCGTCTACGCCCGCCAGCGCGAGGAGCTGCGCGAGCTGGCCGCGCTGCTGCGCGACAAGCAGCTGCGCATCGAGCGCTATGTGCGCGTGGCCAGCCCGGCGCGTGGCACGCGCCTGGCCAGCGGCAACTTCGACGTGTTCCTGTCGGGCCTGCTGTCGCTGATCGGCCTGGTCCCGCTGCTGGCCGGCAGCCCGCTGTATTCGGCCTTCAAGCGCGTGGTGCTGGAGATCGCCAAGAACCGCACCCGGCCCAACCTGGTGCCGGGCATCGAGGCCATGCTGCCCGAAAGCCCGATCGCCCGGCTGCTGGCGCGTGCGCCCAGCCAGCGTGGCCTGGCGCTGGGCCTGATCGCCGGCGACATCGAGGGCGGCGGCCTGTTCAAGCGCCTGGGCGTGCTGTTCACCGACCACATGTTCTTCGACGGCGTCGACAACGACCTGGTGGTCGACAGCGACTCGATGAGCGCCGGCATCGCCCGGCCGGCCAATGCGCGCCTGCTGTTCGACCAGGGGCCCGAGGTCAACCACTTCCGCTACTTCAGCAATGCCGGCACGCGCGAGGGCCTGCGCCAGTGGCTGGCCTCGCCCGAGCCGCTGGCCCTGCCGCAGTTTGCGCCGCTGCCGGCGCTGGCGGCCGAGCCCGGCCTGGAGGAGGAGCGCGCCCGCTCGGCCGCACGCAGCGCCTCGCGTGGCGTCGATGCGGCCACGCTGCCGCTGGTGCTGCTGCTGCCCGGCGTGATGGGCTCGCACCTGTGGGTGCGGCGCAGCGACCGCGTCTGGCTCGATCCGGCCGACCTGCTGGCCGGCGGCCTGGCCAAGCTGGCCGACGGCCGGCCCGATGTTGAGGCCGAGAAGCTGGTCAACCTGGCCTATGGCGATCTGTGCGACCACCTGGCCGCCACGCACCGCGTCGAGACCTTCGCCTACGACTGGCGGCTGCCGCTGGACCGCCTGGCCGATGCGCTGGCGCCGCGGCTGCGTGCCGCGCTCGATGCCACGCAGGCCTCGCCATCGTCGGGCCAGGCGCAGCGCCCGGTGCGCGTGCTGGCCCACAGCATGGGCGGCCTGGTGGTGCGTGCGCTGGCCGTGCGCCATGCGGCGCTGTGGCAGGAGCTGATGGCCCGCGACGGCGCGCGCTTCATCATGCTGGGCACGCCCAACCAGGGTTCGCACCAGATGGTCGAGACCCTGATCGGCAAGAGCGACATGATCCGCATGCTGGGCCGCGCCGACTTCAGGCACAGCCTGCAGCAGGTGCTGGACATCGTGGTCGGCTTCCGCGGCGCGCTGTCGCTGCTGCCGCGGCCGGGCTTTGCCGACAGCGGCGGCGAGCAGCTGGCCGACTACTTCCAGCCCGCGGTCTGGACCCAGCTGAAGACCGAGCTGCGCGACTTCTGGTTCGGCAACGGCGTGGTCGGCACGCCCTCGGCTGCGGTGCTGTCCAGCGCGCGCTGGCTGTGGGACCAGGGCGCCGCCGCCACCGCGCTGCCGGCGGCCCATGCGCAGCGGGTGTTCTACGTGCACGGCTGCGCCTCGCGCACCGCCTGTGGCCTCGTCAAGCGCAACGGCCGCTGGCAGATGCTGGCCACGCCGCATGGCGACGGCACGGTCAGCTGGGCCTCGGGCAAGCTGGCGGCCGGCGTGGGCCAGTACCTGTACATGCCGGCCGAGCATGGCTCGCTGGCCGATACGCCGGCCTATTTCGAGTCCATCGAATCCCTGCTGTCGCGTGGCGAGCCCGGCCTGCTGATGACCAGCCCGCCCGCGGTCCGTGATGCGGCCGAGGCCGCTGCCGCGCCGCGGGCCTACGAGGCCGGCCCGCCGCAGACGCCCAGCGATGCCGAGCTGGCCAATGCCCTGCTGGCGCGCCGGCCGCGCACGCCGGCCCGGCCGCGCGGCCGCAGCCTGGCGGTGCGCGTGCGCGCGATGGACCTGCGCGAGGTACAGCGGCCGATCCTGGTCGGCCACTACGAGCAGGATGCGATTGCCGGCGCCGAGGCCCTGATCGACCGCGAGCTGGTCGGCGGCATGCTGCACAAGCGCTACGACCTGGGCATGTATGCCGGCCCGCTGGGCAGCGCCACCGTGGTGCTGCCGCAGGCCAATGCGATGGAGCGCGCGCGTGGCAGCCGGCGCGGCGCGGTGGTCGCCGGACTCGGCGCCTACGACGGCACGCTGGGCGCCTCGGCGCTGACCGAGGCCGTGCGCGCCGCCGTGCTGCGCCTGCTGCTGCAACTGCACGACGAGGCCGGCAGCGCCGCCGTCGACGAGGCCGAGGCCGGCGTGCCGCTGGCCAGCCTGCTGCTGGGCTACAACTCCTCGGCCCAGCTGAGCCTGGGCGATGCGGTGGGCGCGCTGCTGCGCGGCGTGCTGGAGGCCAACCGCAAGTTCAACGAGGCCACCGGCGCGCCCTGGCATGTCGCCGACCTGGAGATCGTCGAGCTGTACCGCGACACCGCCATCTCGGCCACGCGGGCGCTGCAGCGCGTGGCCGCCACGCTGAATGCCGAGCGCAGCCTGCGCTGCCGCATCGAGGCCGCGCCGCTGCTGGCCGAGGGCGAGGGCGTGCGCCAGCGCCTGCAGGATGCGCAGACCGCCAGCTACTGGTCGCGGCTGATGATCGCCGACGCCGCCACGGCCGACGAGGCCGGCGACGATGGGGCCGAGGACCATCCGCTGGCCCGCAGCGCGCGTGGCGCCGGCCGCCGGCCACGCGGCATGCAGCGCGTGCTGGCAGACCGGCTGCGCTTTCTGTACCTGGGCTCGGGCCGGGCGCGTGTCGAGACCGTGGTGCAGCAGCGCCAGCCGGGCCTGGTCGAGCGCCTGGTCGACCAGCAGATCTTTGCCGAGGCGGTGGACCCGGCCTTCGGCCACACGCTGTTCCAGCTGCTGGTGCCGCACGACCTGAAGGACACGGTGCGCCAGTTCGACCGCACCGTGCTGGTGGTCGACGGCGCCACCGCCAATCTGCCCTGGGAGCTGATGCAGGTCGACGGCCGGCCGCTGGCGGTGCAGGCCGGCCTGGTGCGCCAGCTGTCGTCCACGCGCTTTCGCCCGCGCGTGAGGCAGACGGCCGAGCGCTGCGCCCTGGTCATCGGCAACCCCAGCAGCGAGGGCTTCGGCCAGGCCTTCAGCGATGCCGATGGCCGCAGCTTCGGCGACCTCGACACCCTGCCCGGCGCCGAGCGCGAGGCGCGTGCCGTGGCCGAGCTGCTGCGCGGCCAGCAATGGCAGGTGGCCACCGCCATCGGCCCCGGCGAGCGCGCGCTGGGCATCGTCAACCAGCTGCTGGCGCGGCCCTGGCGCGTGCTGCACGTGGCGGCCCACGGCGTGACCGATCTGCGCCATGTGGATGGCCAGCAGCGCACCGGCGTGGTCCTGTCCGACGGCCTGATGCTGGGCGCGGCCGAGATCGGCGCCATGGACAGCGTGCCCGAGCTGGTGTTCCTGAACTGCTGCCACCTGGGCCAGATGGACCGTGCGCCGACGCCGCTGAACCGCCTGGCCTACAGCGTGGCGCGCGAGCTGATCGAGGTCGGCGTGCGCGCCGTGGTGGTGGCCGGCTGGGCCGTCAGCGACCAGGCGGCGACGCTGTTTGCCGAAACCCTGTACCGCGGCCTGCTGGCCGAGCGCCTGGCCTTCGGCGATGCCGTGCGCCAGGCGCGGCGCCGGGTGCATGAGCGCATGCCGCAGTGCACCACCTGGGGCGCCTACCAGGCCTATGGCGATCCGGGCTGGCGCCTGGAGCCCAAGCCCGACGACGACAAGGCCGGCAGCGGCCGGGTCGATGCCGCCGCGCCGCTGCCGGTGGCGCCGGCCGAGCTGATCGACGAGCTGCAGCAGCAGCGCCGCGCGCTGGCGCGCCTGGGCCCGCCGCCCGGCGCCGCCCAGGCCGAGCAGCAGGCGCAGGCGCTGCGCCAGCGCCTGCAGGCGCTGCAGGCCCCGGCCGTCGGCGCCGCATCCTGGCTGGAGCGGCCCGACGTGGCGGTGGCCGTGGCGCGGCTGCTGGCCGACCTGGGCCCGGCGTTTTTTGCCGAGGCCCGCGACTGGTATCTGCGCGCCATCCGCGACCGCGCCGGCCTGGGCCGCGGCACGCTGGGCGCGCAGGCGCCGGTGGATGCCGTCGAGCAGCTGGCCAACCTCGAAGCCCGCCATGGCGAGCGTCTGGGTGAACGTCTGGACGAAGGCCGCGGCACCGCCGACCTCGACGCCGGCCTGGCCCTGGTGCGCAGCGCCATCGCCCGCCTGGTCGACCTGCTGCGCCTGGGTGCCGAGCAGCCGCCGGAGCAGGCGGTGTCGCCGGCCAACGTGATCGCCAGCCCCGAGCGCGCCAGCCTGCTGGGCAGCGCCTTCAAGCGCCTGGCCGTGCTGCATGCGCGCGCCGCCGCGGCGCGGCCCGACGACGCACGCCGCCACCGCGGCGCGATGGAGGCCGCGCTGCGCGATGCCGCCAGCTGGTATGGCGCGGCCGCCGGCCCGCTGGATGCCGAACCCGCCCAGCCCTATGCGATGCTGAATGCGCTGATGCTGGTGGCCGTGGCGCCCGAGGCCGAGGACTATGCCCGCGCGGCGCAGCCGTCGCGCCTGGCCGCCGCCCGCCGCTGTGCCAGCGTGGCCGCGCGCCGCCATGCGCACAGCCGCGATCCCTGGGATGCCGTGATGGCCGCCGATGCCGACCTGGCCGCGGCCCTGCTGGACGGCACGCTGGCCGATGCCGGCGCGGCCGGCGAGGCCCGCGTGCAGTCGCTGGCCAGCGGCTACAGCCAGGCCATGACCGGCGTGGCCATCGCGCCGCGGCTGCTGGACTCGGTGCTCAGCCAGCAGCGCATGCTGGCCGAGCTGCTGGCGCTGCGTGGCCAGCCGACCCTGGCGCAGCGCCTGCGGGAGCTGGCCGGCCGGCTGTCGCCCACCGCCGCGGCGCCGGCCGGGCCAGCGCCGGCCCAAGCAGCGCCGGCAGCCGTCCCGGCCAAGAAGGCCGCCCCACGCCGCCGTCGCAAGCCCGCCGCCTGACTGGCGTCTGGTGTAGGGTTGCGGCCGTGCAACAACGGCCCGGCCCTTTCTTCCTCCCACGCCCCGGCGCGCAGTCCCTGGCGCTGCTGCTGGCCCTGCTGCTGGCGGCCTGCGGCAGCACGCCGCCGCGGCCGGCCGAAGGGGGCAGCCGCCCCGGCCGCGTGCCGCAGGCGCCGGTGGCCGTGCCACCGGGCGCAGATGCCTCGCGCGACGGCCCCGGCGCCAATCCGCCGCCCGACCTGCACCGCGTGCCCGATGCCGAGCCGCGCATCGAGCCGCTGCGCGTCGGCGGCCCGAACAAGCCCTACGAGGTGCTGGGCCAGCGCTACGAGCCGGCCAGCACCGACGTGGCGCTGACCGAGCGCGGCCTGGCCAGCTGGTACGGCCGCAAGTTCCACGGCCGACCCACGGCCACCGGCGAGCTGTACGACATGTATGCGATGAGCGCGGCGCACAAGACCATGCCGCTGCCCAGCTATGCCCGGGTGCGCAATCCGGCCAATGGCCGCGAGGTGGTGGTGCGCATCAACGACCGCGGCCCCTTCCACAGCGACCGCGTGGTCGACCTCAGCTACACCGCGGCCTGGAAGCTGGGCCTGCTGGGCGGCGTGGCGCCGGTGGAGGTGACGCGCATCACCCACGACGAGATCCGCGCCGGGCGCTGGCGCGAGCCGCGCATGACGCCGGTGCCGGGCCTGGTGCTGGACGACACCGCCGTGGCCACGGCCGCGCCGCCGTCCTCGCCACGCGCCGCCGCCGAGGACGAGCCGCCGCGCGGCGATGCGCTGACCGCCCTGCTGCGCGAGCGCCCGGCGCTGCGCGGCGCGCTGGCGCCGCTGCCGCCGGCGCCGCCACCCGGCCAGCCGCTGGCCGAGGCCGGCACGGCCACGGCCGCCAAGGCCGCAGCCGGCTGGTGGCTGCAGCTGGGCGCCTTCCGCGACCGCGATGGCGCGGTCGGCTTCCGCCAGCGCGTGGCCGGTGCGGCCGACTGGCTGTCGCCGCTGCTGGCGCTGTTCAGCGAGCGTGGCCTGCACCGGCTGCAGGCCGGGCCCTATGCCAGCCGCCAGGAGGCCGACCAGGCCGCCGTGCGGCTGCGCGAGGCGCTGCAGCTGGCGCCGGCCATCGTCGAGCGGCGCTGACGCCACCGGGCCGCCACCGGGCCGCCGCCGTCCAGCCCCCGCAAGGCTCAGGCCGTCGCGCGAGGGCGCCGTCCGGCCCGGTCTTCACAAACCGGATACAAACGCTGGCCACATTGCCCTCGCCATGCCCCAGTCTTTCGCCCCCCGTCGCACCGCCCTTGCCACCGCCGCCCTGCTGATCGCCCATGGCGCCAGCCTGGCGCAGAACGCCGCCCCGGCGCCGGCCGCCGCCGCCTCGGCCCCGGTGCGCCCGCCGGCCGCCAACCGGCCGGCCCGGCCAGCCACGCCGCCCCCGGCGACCGAGCCGCAGCGGGTGGAGATCACCGGCGCGCAGAGCAGCGACCCCACCGTCGACGAGCGCCGCCGCGCGGTGGCCGGGCGCATCGTCATCGGCCGCGAGGAGCTGGACCGCATGGGCGATGCCTCGCTGGGCGATGTGCTCAAGCGCCTGCCCGGCGTGACCATGGGCGGCCCGCCCGGGCGTGGCAGCGGCCCGCGCATGCGCGGCATGGGCGGCGGCTACACGCAGATCCTGATCGACGGCCAGCGCGTGCCGCCGGGCTTCTCGCTGGACACCATCCCGCCCGAGCAGATCGAGCGCATCGAGGTCATGCGCGCGCCGGTGGCCGAATACGGCACGCGCGCCATCGCCGGCACCATCAACGTGGTCATGCGCAGCGACTTCAAGCGCCGCAACCAGGAACTGCGCGTGGGCGCCGGTGTCGACGGCAGCCGGCCGCAGGCCGGCGGCAGCCTGCAGTACACCGGCCAGACCGAGGCCTTCAACTACAACCTGACGGCCAACCTGATGCACGGCGGCCAGGACAGTGAATCGCGCAGCCACAGCCAATCGCGCGAGGCCGACGGCGACCTGACGGAAGACCAGGACAGCGCCTCGCGCAGCCGCGGCCAGCGCAGCGGCCTGTTCACCACCGTGCGCCTGCAGTTCCGGCTGGCGCCGGGCTCGACGCTGGAGCTGCAGCCCTTCTTCAATGCCTCGCGCGGCGACAGCCGCAGCAGCACGCGGCTGCAGCAGAACGTCGGCGAGCTGCCAGCCTACACCCTGGCCGAAGGCGAGGGCGAGTCGCAGCAGCAGATGGGCCGGCTGGCCGGCAACTGGGCCAGCACGCTGGGCAATGGCGGGCGGCTGAACCTGCGCTTCGGCGGCCGCCTGGCCAGCAGCGAAAGCCACAGCCAGCGCATCGAGACCGGCGGCACGGCCGCCCTGCTCAGCGCCGGCCAGCGTGAACGCCAGGAAGACTCGAAGGCGCGCGAGACCGGCCTGGACCTGAACGGCAAGTTCCAGCAGCTGCTGGGCGAGTCGCACAGCGTCAGCGTCGGCTGGGAACTGGAGCACAGCCGGCGCCGCGACAGCCGGGTCAGCCTGATCAACGGCATTCCAGACCCGGCGACGGTGGAGTTCGGCGAGAACCTGGAGGCCCGCGTCTCGCGCGCCGCGCTGTATGCGCAGGACGAGTGGGAGTGGACCAAGCAGCTGAGCTTCTACGTCGGCGCACGCTGGGAAGGCATCCGCACGCAAAGCGACACCGCGGCCCAGCCGGTGAGCAACCGCAGCAGCGTGTTCACGCCGCTGGCCCACCTGGTCTACCGCCTGCCCGATGTGCGCGACCAGCTGCGCATGAGCCTGACGCGCAGCTACCGCAGCCCCAACACCAACCAGATGATCGGCCGGCTGTCGACCTCGTCCAAGTACCCGGACCTGGACCAGAGCAACGACCCGCTGAGCCCCGACCGCATCGGCAACCCGGCGCTGAAGCCCGAGCTGGCGATGGGCCTGGAGCTGGCCTTCGAGCATTACCTCGACGGCGGCGGCGTGCTCAGCGCCAATGCCTACTGGCGCCGCATCGACGACCTGATCCGCAACGTCACCACGCTGGAGCAGCCGTTCTGGTCCAGCGCGCCGCGTTATGTGTCGCGGCCGCAGAACATCGGCCGCGCCGACGCCGCCGGCCTGGAGCTGGAGGCCAAGCTGCGCGCCCAGGACCTGTGGGCCACCGACCTGCCGCTGCAGCTGCGCGCCAATACCAGCCTGATGTGGTCCAGCGTGGACGGCGTGCCCGGACCCAACAACCGGCTCGAAGGCCAGCCCAAGGCGACGCTGAACCTGGGCGCCGACTGGCCGATCCGCGGCACGCCGCTGACCGTGGGCGGCAGCTGGAACTACACACCGTCCTTCGAGGTGCAGCAGTTCGAGGGCCAGTCGGCGCGCCAGGGCCGCAAGAGCCAGGTCGATGCCTATGCGCTGTGGCGCTTCGGCGCGCAGGCCGCGGCGCGGCTGACGGTCAGCAACGCCGGCGCCTCGCCCTTCGACAGCGGCACGGCCGTGCTGCTGGACAGCGGCGCCTCGCAGCGCAGCGACAACTGGACCAAGACCTACACCACGGTCAACCTGCGCGCCGAACTGCGGTTCTGATCAGGGCTCGATGGCCATGCCCCACAGCGCACGGCCCTGGCCCACCGTGCCCAGCAGCGTGGCGCGGCCGGTGGCCAGGTCCACGCGGTGCAGGCGGGTGCGGCCGCCCACGCGCAGCGCGGCCAGCGCGGTGTTGTCCACGTCGGCGATGTCGAAGGCCGCATCGTCGACCGCGCCAGTGCCCAGCGCGCCCACGGTGCGCAGCAGGCCGGTATTGGGCGAGACCACCGGCGTCGTGCCCTCCAGCGAGCCCTGCATCACCAGGCTGCCGGCGGCGATGTCCAGCGCGTAGTTGGTGGTCAGCTTGTCGTCGCGCTTGTTGTAGGTGTAGCCGGCGGCCGTGACCCGCGGCGCCTGGCCGGCGCGTGCATCGCCCTCGGCATAGCGCAGGTTGGGATCGGTGGCGGCCACGGCGCCGGTGTCGGGATGCAGGCGCAGATTGCTGCCGTCCTCGGCGACCACGCGCACGCGGTCGGCCGCCGGGTTGAAGTCGAAGCCGTAGCGGCCGCCGCCGCCACCGGGCAGGGCCAGCGGCGCGCCACTGCCCACGGGGCTGAGGCGGCCGCTGGCGGTGTCGATGGTGACCAGGCGGCCGCCCGAGGTCAGGCCGAACAGCACGCCGCGCGAGATGCGGAAGTCGATGCCCAGCAGGCGCTCACCGGCGGCCAGGCCTTGCAGCTTGACCGGCGCGCCCAGCCACTGCTGCGGCTGGCCGGGGTTGAAGCGCACCAGCTCGGCCTGGTCGGTGACCGCGACCACGCTGTGCTTCATGGCCACCGGCGGCGGCTCGGCATCGCCCAGGCTGGCACAGGCGGACAGCAGGGCCAGGCTGGCGGCGGCCAGGCCACCGAGCAGGGGACGGCGGCGGGGAGAAAAGACTGAGGGCATGCGGCAGGCTCCAGAACCGGGAACGGGATGACGCCCCGACTTCGGCGCCCAGGTGCCGGACTGTACGACCGCAGGCGTGAGGATTGCACGGCCGCGGCCGCTCAACCGGCGCGCTGGCGGTTGCAGGCGTCCACGAACACCTCCGCCGGGCGTGCGATCGGAGACCGGCCCGGCGATTCGGCAGCGTGCAATGGCCGTTAGCATGCGGGCGCCTCCCCCCCTCTCGACCGGACTTGTCATGGCCCTGAATGTCGCCAATGCCTCCTCGCCCTGGCTGCGCCGCCTGCTGCGTGGCCTGCTGCTGCTGGTGCTGCTGCTGTTTGCGCTGTCGCTGCTGAACCCGCTGCGCATCGTCTCGGCCGGCCAGCGCGGCGTGGTGCTGACCTTCGGCAAGGTCGATCCGGTGCCGCTGCCCGAGGGCATCCACGTGGTGTGGCCCTTTGTGCAGCGCCTGGTGCTGATCGACGTGCGCGTGCAGAAGAACGAGGGCAAGGGCCTGGCCGCCTCGGCCGACCTGCAGACCGTCAATGCCACGGCGGCGCTGAACTGGCGCATCGACGCCGCGCGCGCGGCCGAGATCTTCCAGCGCATCGGCATGCCCGAGGTGGTGGCCGCGCGCATCATCGAGCCGGCGGCGCAAGAGTCGGTGAAGGCCATCACCGCCCGCTTCACCGCCGAGCAGCTGATCACCAAGCGGCTGGAGGTGACGGCGCAGATCCGCGACACGCTGGAGGCCCGGCTCAAGCCCTATGGCGTGGTGGTCGAGAGCCTGGCGGCGGTGAACTACGATTTCTCGCAGGCCTTCGACCAGGCCATCGAGGCCAAGGTCACGGCCGAGCAGACCAAGCTGAAGGCCGAGCGCGACCTGGAGCGCATCAAGGTCGAGGCCGAGCAGAAGATCGCCCAGGCCAAGGCCGAGGCCGAGGCCCTGCGCGTGCAGCGCCAGGAGATCACGCCCGAGCTGCTGAAGCTGCGCCAGATCGAGAACGAGAAGGCCGCCATCGCCAAGTGGGACGGCAAGCTGCCGCAGTACACCGGCGGGCCGCTGCCGTTCATCGGGGTGGGCAAGACGGCGCCTTGAGGGAGCTTGAGAGCGGCCTCAGCGCCGATGCCTGGCCGCCCGCGGAGACAGCGCATTGGGAAAGTACAGCGCGGTCAGGCTCTTGCTGTGCACCGGGCTGAAGCCGCCGGCCTGGGCGCCTGAGGCGCCGCTGCCCGGCGGCCCGTGGCGGCGCCAGTCGCGCACCCAGAAGATGTCGTCGGCCACCTCCATCAGGCCCAGGGTCTCGCGGTCGCCGACCAGCACGCCCTGCACGCGCAGGCCCAGCTGCTCGCGTGCGGCGTCCAGCCGCGCCAGCGTGGCCGGGGTGCAGCCGAACTCGCCGTCGCTGACGATCAGCAGGTCGGCGCTGGCCCAGCGGGCCTGGTGCACCAGCTCGATGGCGCGCTCGATCGGCGCCTGCACGTCGGTGCCGCCGTCGAAGCTCTGGCCCAGCAGGTCCAGCAGCGCGTCCAGGCCGTCGGCGCTGAGCGCCAGCTCGCGCTCCAGCACCTCGTCGGCGCCGCCGAAGGCGATGACGCGGCAGCCGCGGCCCTCGGCATGGGCCGTGCGCAAGGCCTGCAGGGCCACGGCCTTGGCCAGGGTCTCGGGTGCGCCGCGCATCGAGCCCGAGGTGTCCAGGCACAGGATCACCGGCCCGCGCTCCAGCGCCTGCGGCGGGGTTGGCGCCGGCTCGGCGCGCGGCGGCCGCGACGGATCGGGCCGGGGCTCGCTGAGCACGGCCTGGCTGTCGTAGCCCAGCAGCCGGCCTTCGGCAAAGCGCGCATGCCACAGCCGGTGCAGCAGCGGGTGGCGCAGCATTGCCGCCTCGCTGCCCAGCATCTGCTCGATGCGGCCGGTCAGGCGGATGCCGCGCAGCTCGCCCGGCGCCTCGGGCAGCACGGTGCTGATCCAGGCCAGGCCCTGCTCGCGGCGTGGTCCCGGGCGGGCCTGCGGCGGCGCCGGTGCGGGCGCCACGGCACGGCGCTCGCGGCCCAGGCGGCGGATCAGCGCCACCAGCTCGGGCAGCTGCTGCAGCACATCGGCCAGGCGCCGGGCCTCGGCCCATTCGCGCCGCGCCAGCCGGCCCTGCAGCGCATCGCGGTTGAGCTGGTGCAGCTCTCCCAGGCCCTGCAGCAGGGCGGCCACCTCGTCCCAGTCGCCGCGCAGCAGGGTCCAGGCGGCGCGGAACTCGGCGGCGATGTGCGCGATGGCCTGAGCGCGGCTGAGCCGGGGCTGCAGATCGTGCAGACGGTCCAGATGCCACAGCAGGGTGCGCAGCAGCTGGTCGGCCAGGCCTTCGCTGCCGCGGCTCAGGGCCGGCAGCTGCAGCTCGGCGATGGCCGCGCGCAGCGGCGGCAGGGCGTCGGGCAGGCCGAAGTCCAGCGCCGCCGGCGGCAGCTCGCCGGCCAGCAGCGCCGCGCGCCAGGCCAGCAGCTGGGCCAGGCGCTGGGCCGGCGTGCCGGCGGCGGTGACCAGGGTCGGCAGCCACAGGCCACGCGGCAGGCCGGCCAGCGCGTCGTACGGCCGGTCGTGCGGCCCGGCGGCCGGCTGCATCAGCCGAGCTCGTGCGAGTAGACGATGAAGCCCAGGTGCTGGGCCAGCCGGTCGTACAGCGCACGGCCGGTGGCATTGCCGGTGTGCGTCTGCCAGTAGACGCGGCTGGCGCCGGCCGCTGCGGCCTGCCCATAGACATGCTGGATCAGCGCCCGGCCGATGCCGCGGCCACGCCGGGCCGGGTCGGTGAACAGGTCCTGCAGGTAGCACACCGGCCCCAGCCGGGTGGTGCTGCGGTGGTACAGGTAGTGCACCAGGCCGGCCAGGCGGTCATCGACCTCGGCCACCGCGGCCCACACCGGCTCGGCCGGGTCGTGGAAGCGGGCCCAGGTGGTGTCGCTGATCTGCGGGTCCAGCGCGGTGGCGCCTTCGCGGCCGTAGAAGGCGTTGTAGCCGTCCCACAGCGGCTGCCACTGGGCGCGGTCATCGGGGGCGATGGCACGGATCGTCATCGGGCTCATGGGCGGCGTCTCCTTGTTCAGTCCAGGACCAGCGGCTCGGGCGCCGGCTGGGCCAGGCCGGCATCCACCGGCTGCGCGGCAAAGCCGGCGCGGCAGGCCTGCAGGCGCTGCGCCAGGCCGTCCAGCGTGGCCAGCGTGGCGCGGTGGCTGTCCAGCCAGCGACCGGCCAGCGCGGGCGGCAGCCACAGCCGGCCGGCCAGGCGCGCGGCCAGGGCGTCGTGCCCGGCCTGCAGCTCGGCGCGCGACACGGCCAGCTGGGCCAGCAGGCCGTCCAGCTGCTGCAGCCGGGCCGCCACATGCAGCGGGCTCCAGCGCCGGCGCTGGCGGTCTTCCAGCACCGCCGAGACCATGCGCAGCGCACCGGCGCCATCGTCCCGGCCGCCCAGGGCCCGCGCCAGCGCCAGCTTGCCGGCGCCATCGTCGCCGGCACTGTCGGCGGCACCATGGGCTGGATCGGCCGGTGCGCGCTGCTCCAGCTCCAGCTGCTTCTCGAAGGCCGTCACCGCCTGGCCCAGCCAGTGCAGCGGCTGCGGCGCGGCCTGCAGCAGCTGCTCGTCCACCCAGCGCTGCAGCGCCGGCAGGTGCTGGGCGTCGGCGGCCACGGCATAGGGCGCCAGCCACAGGTCCAGCGCATCCAGCGTGGCCCGGCCTTCGGTGGCGGCGGCGCAGCGCATCAGGCCCAGCAGCTGGCGCCAGCGCCGGTCGGACACCGCCAGGCCCAGCGCCGCGGCCTGGGCGCGCAGCGCGCTCAGCGCGGCCAGGGCCTCGTCGCCCAGGGCCACGCGGCGGCGCGCGGCGGCGATGGCCGCACGCTCATCCTGCGTGATGGGTGCGGCCGACGGCGACGGGCTCGGCAGGGGCGGCGGCGCCGCCTCGTCCAGCCGCAGCAGATCGGCGAAGCTGGCGTCACCCACCGGCGCCACCGGCACGCGCAGCAGAAAGCGGTCGTGGAAGGCCTGCAGCGACTCGTCGCCGGGCGGCTCGTTGCTGGCGCCGACCACGCTGATCAGCGGCACGGCCAGGCGCTGCGTGCCGTTGTCGTAGCGGCGCTCGTTGAGCAGGGTCAGCAGTGCATTCAGGATCGCCGAGTTGGCCTTGAACACCTCGTCCAGGAAGGCCACGCCGGCGGTGGGCAGGTAGCCGTCGATCAGGCGCTCGTGGCGGTCGTGCTCCAGGGCCTGCAGCGACAGCGGGCCGAACAGCTCCTCGGGCGTGGAAAAGCGCGTCAGCAGGCGCTCGAACCAGCGCGCGCCGTCGAACACCCGCGCCAGGCGCCGCGCCAGTTCGCTCTTGGCGGTGCCGGGCGGGCCGATCAGCAGCAGGTGCTCGCCGGCCAGCGCGGCCAGCAGCAGCAGGCGCACCGCGGTCTCGCGCTCCAGCAAGCCCTGGCCCATGGCCTGCAGGTGGGCGCGCAGGCGTTGCGGCGTGGGCAGCGGCAGCGGCAGCGGCAGCGGCGGGGACGGCTCGGGCGTCATGCAGCGCTCACACCAGCGGCGGCTGCAGGCCTTCGGCGGCGATCACGCGCTGCACCGCGGGCCGCGCCAGCATGCGCGCCAGCCAGGCCGCCAGCTGCGGCCGCTCGCGCGCCGGCGCGCCCTGCGGGCCGGCAAAGCCACGCGTCCAGCGGCACAGCATGAAGGCATAGGCGTCGCAGATGCTGTAGGCATCGCCCAGCAGCCAGGGCCCGCCGTGGCGCTGGAACTCGGCCTCCAGCAGGTCCAGCAAGCCGGCGATGCGGGCCTGGGCATGCCGGCGCACCTGGTCGGCCGCGGCGGCATCGCCGGCGTCGACCAGGCGCTCGGGATAGAAGTAGTGGATCAGCATGGCCTGCAGCGTATTGCTCAGCCACATCAGCCACTTGTAGGCCTGGGCGCGCTCGGGCGTGGCCAGCGGCGGCATCAGCGCGGCGGCCGGCACCCGGTCGGCCAGGTGCAGGCAGATCGCCGCGGCCTCGAACAGCACCAGCTCGCCATCGCGCAGCACCGGGATCAGGCCGTTGGGGTTCAGCGCCAGGTAGTCGGGCCGCTTGTGCGCGCCATGCTCGCGGTCCACCAGCACCAGGCGGAACGGCAGGCCGGCCTCGTGCAGCACGATGTGCGGCGCCATGCTGGCATTGCTGGGGTAGTAGTGCAGTTCGATCATCGTCGGGGCCGGACGCTGCGGGGCGGTCCATGATGATGCCTGCAGTTGCTATGCATGTTGATGCATATCGTGGCCGATGCGCCAGCACGCCGACAATCGCGCCCCGTTGCGGCCGGGGGTCGGCCGCGGGACGACAGGATCCTCATGGGTGCGATGGCCGAGAGCCTGCAACTGGCGCTGGCGCTGATCAGCGATGGTGATGTGCGGCTGTGGCAGGTGGTGGCGCTGTCGCTGCGGGTGTCGGGCACGGCGGTGGCGCTGGGCGCGCTGGCCGGCCTGCTGTGCGGCGCCTGGCTGGCGGTGGCGCGCTTTCCCGGCCATGCGGTGGTGGTGGGCGCGCTGAACACGCTGCTGGCCCTGCCTTCGGTGGTGGTGGGCCTGGTGGTCTATCTGCTGCTGTCGCGCTCGGGGCCGCTGGGCAGCTGGGGCATCCTGTTCACGCCCACGGCCATGGTCATCGCCCAGTCCATCCTGGTGGTGCCGCTGATCGCCGCGCTGGCGCGCCAGCTGGTGGCCGACGCGCTGCGCGAGGGCGGCGACGAGCTGCAGGCCATGGGCGCCGGCCGGCTGCTGACCGCGCTGCTGCTGCTGGCCCACGAGCGCCGCGCGGTGGCCACGGTGCTGCTCACCGCCTTCGGCCGCGCGGTGGCCGAGGTGGGCGCGGTGATGATCGTCGGCGGCAACATCGACGGCTTCACCCGCGTGATGACCACGGCCATCGCGCTGGAGACCAGCAAGGGCGACCTGCCGCTGGCCCTGGCCCTGGGCCTGGTGCTGCTGGGCGTGGTGGCGGTGCTGAACCTGCTGGTGGGCCTGACCCAGCGCCGCGGCGCCACGCCGGGCCTGGCCGGGGGCTGGGCCGGATGAGCGCGCTGCACGAGGCGCCGCCGCTGATCCGCCTGCAGCAGGCCAGCGTGCGCTATGCCAACGGCCACGGCCCGCACGGCGCGCCGGCGCTGGACGGCATCACGCTGCAGATCCGCCGTGGCGAGCGCATCGCCCTGGTCGGTGCCAACGGCGCCGGCAAGACCACGCTGCTGCGCCTGCTCAATGGCCTGGTCCCGCCCTGCGCCGGCAGCCGCCAGCTGGCCGCGTCGGGCGAAGCCGGCGCGTCCGGCGGCCGCCGGCCGGTGACGGCGATGCTGTTCCAGCGCCCGTTCCTGCTGCACTTCAGCGTGCGCCGCAACCTGGCGCTGGCGCTGTGGCTGGCCGGCGTGCCGCGGGCCGAGCGCGCGGCGCGGGTCGACAGCGCGCTGCAGCGCGTGGGCCTGGCGGCGCTGGCCGGCAAGCCGGCGCGGGCGCTGTCGGGCGGCCAGCAGCAGCGCCTGGCCCTGGCCCGGGCCTGGGCGGTGCAGCCCGACATCCTGTTCCTGGACGAGCCCACGGCCAGCCTGGACCCGTCGGCCAAGCGCGAGGTCGAGGCGCTGATCGAGCAGTTCGGCGAGGCCGGCATGGCCCTGGTGATGAGCAGCCACAACCTGGGCCAGGTCAAGCGCCTGGCCCAGCGTGTGCTGTTCCTGGACCGCGGCCGCCTGCTGGCCGACCGCAGCACGGCCGAGTTCTTCGGCGAACCCGGTCCCGGCCTGCCGCCGCTGCCGGCCGAGGCCCAGCAGTTCCTCGCCGGCGAATTGCCCTGGCGCTGAGGCCGGGCGTCTTTCTGCTGCGCGAACCCAGGGCGGCCCTGCGCGACTCGCCGTACGGGTGTACGGCTGCGTTGCTCGAACCACCCTGGGCCCGCTCGCGACGAAAGCCCCCGGCCTCAGGAGCCGGACCCGGCTCTGAACGCGAACGCTTCGCATCCCACGGCGCTCGGCGTCACAGGCTGGAACACCGGCGGCCCTCCGGGGCCGCTTCCTAGGGTTATGCCCAGGTTCCCGCCCTGGAACACTATGCAGAACACTGCATAGGAACGCCTGAGCATAGGTTGCTGCAGGCGCGCCCCTCCTTCGGACATCCAACGCGGAGAACAACGCCATGCAGAAGAGCCTGCACATCAACCCGGAGAAGTGCACCGGGTGCCTGCAATGCGAGATGGCCTGCTCGTTCGAGAACTACGGCACCTATGCCACGGCCAAGTCGCGCATCAAGGTGTTCGACTTCCACCACACCGGCCGCAAGGTGCCCTACACCTGCACCCAGTGCGACGAGGCCTGGTGCCTGCACGCCTGCCCGGTGGAGGCGATCACGGTGGACAAGCTGACCGGCGCCAAGGTCGTCAACGAGACCACCTGCGTGGGCTGCAAGGTCTGCACCATCAGCTGCCCGTTCGGCACCGTCAACTATGTGCAGGAGACCGGCAAGGTGCAGAAGTGCGATCTCTGCGGCGGCGACCCGGCCTGCGCCACCGCCTGCCCCACCGGCGCCATCACCTACGTGGACGCCAACTGGACCGGCCTGACCAAGATGCAGGCCTGGGCCGACAAGCTGGGCAACCAGCCGGCCGCCTGAGCCGCCGGACCGCCCCCGCCATCCCCCCGCACACACCGGAGCATCACCATGTCCTGGGCTGGAAAAATCCTGCGCGTCAACCTCACCAACGGCACCGTGGCCAGCGAGCCGCTGAACATGGAATGGGCCCGCGCCTACCTGGGCTCGCGCGGCCTGGCCACCAAGTACCTGGTCGAGGAGATCCCGGCCACCGTCGACCCGCTGTCGGTGGACAACAAGCTGATCTGGGCCACCGGCCCGCTGACCGGCACCATGGCCTCCACCGGCGGCCGCTACACCGTGGTCACCAAGGGCCCGCTGACCGGCGCCATCGCCTGCAGCAACTCCGGCGGCTACTGGGGCGCCGAGCTGAAGATGGCCGGCTGGGACATGGTCATCTTCGAGGGCAAGTCGGCCAAGCCGGTGTACCTGTGGATCGAGGACGACCATGCCGAGCTGCGCGACGCCGCCCACCTGTGGGGCCAGAGCGTCTGGCACACCGAGGAGACGATCAAGAAGCAGCACCAGGACCCGCTGATCCGCGTCTCCAGCATCGGCCTGGCCGGCGAGAACCAGGTGCTGTATGCGGCCGTGGTCAATGACCTGCACCGCGCCGCCGGCCGCTCCGGCGTGGGCGCGGTGATGGGCAGCAAGAACCTGAAGGCCATCGCCGTGCGCGGCACCAAGGGCGTGGGCAACATCGCCAACCCCAAGGAGTTCATGAAGGTCACCTTCGAGAAGAAGAAGATCCTGGCCGACAACGCCGTCACCGGCCAGGGCCTGCCGACCTATGGCACCCAGGTGCTGATGAACGTCATCAACGAGATCGGCGCCCTGCCCACGCGCAACCACCGCGACAGCCAGTTCGAGGGTGCCAAGGACATCTCGGCCGAGGCCATGGCCACGCCGCGCAAGAGCGACGGCAAGCCGCAGCTGGTCACCAACCAGGCCTGCTTCGGCTGCACCATCGCCTGCGGCCGCATCAGCAAGATCGACCAGAGCCACTTCAGCGTCGTCAACAAGCCGCAGTACTGGGGCGCCACCGGCGGCCTGGAGTACGAGGCCGCTTGGGCCCTGGGCGCGGCCAACGGCGTGGACGACCTGGAGGCCCTGCAGTACGCCAACACCATCTGCAACGAGCAGGGCATGGACCCGATCTCGTTCGGCGCCACCATCGGCGCGGTGATGGAGCTGTACGAGATGGGCGTGCTGACCAAGGAGCAGATCGGCATCGAGTCGCCGTTCGGCAGCGCCAAGGCGCTGTGCGAGCTGGCCGACCTGACCGCCAAGGGCGAAGGCTTCGGCCAGGAGATCGGCCTGGGCAGCAAGCGCCTGTGCGCCAAGTACGGCCACCCCGAGCTGAGCATGAGCGTCAAGGGCCAGGAGTTCCCGGCCTACGACGGCCGCGGCATCCAGGGCATGGGCCTGACCTATGCCACCAGCAACCGCGGCGCCTGCCACCTGCGCAGCTACACCGTGGCCAGCGAGGTGCTGGGCATCCCGGTGAAGACCGACCCGCTGGTGGCCGACGGCAAGCCCGAGCTGGTGATGGCCTTCCAGGACGCCACCGCCGCCTTCGACTCGGCCGGCATCTGCATCTTCACCAGCTTTGCCTGGGGCCTGGCCGACGTGGCACCGCAGGTGGCCGCAGCCTGCGGCGACGAGTTCACGCTGGAGAACATGGCCAAGATCGGCGAGCGCATCTGGAACATGGAGCGCGACTTCAACAACCGCGCCGGCTTCACCGCCAAGGACGATACGCTGCCGCCGCGCCTGCTCAACGAGCCGGCCAAGACCGGCCCGGCCAAGGGCCTGGTCAGCAAGCTGCCCGAGATGCTGCCCAAGTACTATGAGATCCGCGGCTGGAACGCCGACGGCACGCTCAAGGCCGACACCCGCGCCCGTCTGGGCCTGTGAGCGCGGCCGGTCCCGCCATGAAGCATGTGATCCTGGGTGCCGGCCCCGCCGGCATCATCGCCGCCGAAACCCTGCGCAAGCATGCGCCGGCCGACGACATCGTCGTGATCGGCGACGAGCCCGAGGCGCCGTACTCGCGCATGGCCATTCCCTACCTGCTGATCGGCAAGGTGGGCGAGGACGGCACCCACCTGCGCCATGGCGTCACCCACTACCACGACCTGCGCATCACGCTGCGCCGCGGCCTGCGCGCCACCGGCGTGGACACGGCGGCGCGCCAGGTGGCGCTGTCCGACGGCAGCACGCTGGGCTATGACCGGCTGCTGATCGCCACCGGCTCCAGCCCGGCCACGCCGCCCATCCCGGGCATCCACGGCCGCGGCGTGCACAGCTGCTGGACGCTGGAGGATGCACGCGCCATCCAGGCCCTGGCCAAGCCGGGCGCACGCGTACTGCAGATGGGCGCCGGCTTCATCGGCTGCATCATCATGGAAGCCCTGGCCATGCGCGGCGTGCAGCTCAGCGTGGTCGAGATGGGCGACCGCATGGTGCCGCGCATGATGGGCCCCACCGCCGGCGGCATGATCAAGGACTGGTGCCAGGCCAAGGGCGTGGCCGTCTACACCAGCGCGCGCGTCGAGGCCATCGACCGGGCCACGCCCGGCGAGCCGCCGATGAGCGTGCGCCTGTCCACCGGCCAGCGCATCGAGGCCGACCTGGTGATCAGCGCCACCGGCGTCAAGCCCAACATCGGCTTTCTCGAACATTCGGGCGTTCGCTGCCTGGTCGGCGTGCTCACCGACGAGCATTTGCAGACCAGTGCGCCCGGCGTCTATGCCGCCGGCGACTGCGCCGAGGCCTTCGACAAGGTCAGCGGCACCACCATCGTCAGCGCCATCCAGCCCAATGCCGCCGAGCAGGCGCGAGTGGCGGCGCTGAACATGGCCGGCCAGCGCGCCGAGCTGAAGGGCGTGACGCAGATCAACGTGCTCGACACCCTGGGCCTGATCTCGGCCAGCTTCGGCCAGTGGCAGGGCCTGCCGGGCGGCGAGCAGGTGGAGTTGACCGACCGCGCCAACCACCGCCACATCAGCCTGCAGTTCAAGGGCGACCGCCTGGTCGGCTGCAATGCCATCGGCTTCACCGAGCACGTGGGCGTGATGCGCGGCTTGGTCGAGGGCGAGGTGCGGCTCAAGCCCGAGTGGAAGGCGCGGCTGCTGGCCGATCCCACGCAGCTGATGCCGGCCTACTTGGCCAGCGCCCAGGCCCAGCACGAGCGGGCGCTGCTGAAATGAGCACGGCCCCGGCCATGCTGGCGCCCGCCATGCGCATCACGTTCAAGCTCTATGCCAGCCTCGCCCAGTACCTGCCGGCCGACCGCCGCCAGGGCAACATCGTCGAGCTCGACGTGGCCGAAGGCGCCAGCATCGCCCAGATCATCGAGCCCTTCGGCCTGCCGATGAAGCTGGTGCACCTGGTGCTGATCAATGGCGTCTACGTGCCGCCGGAGGAGCGCGCCACGCGCCGCCTGGTGGCCGGCGACGTGCTGGCGATCTGGCCGCCGGTGGCCGGCGGCTGAAGCGGCTTGCAGCCGGCCCACCCGCCCGAATTCAGCCGCGAGCACGGCTGCACCGAGGCCGAGTGGCTGGCCTGGCTGCCCGCCGCGGTGAACGGCCGGCCCTGGCAGCAGCCGGCCCCGGGCCAGGCTCGAGTGCCGCTGGCCGGTGGCGCCCTGCACCTGGCCTGGCAGGCCCTGCCCGAACGCCGCATCGCCCTGGTGCGGCTGCCGCGGCTGCAAGTGCACTACCGCTTCGAGCCCGGCATCGCCGACGCCGAGCGCCAGGCCTTCATGCGCTACTTCGATCTCTACCTGCAGCGCGGCGGCGGCTGAGCCCTGTGGGGACAGGCCGCCGATGGCGGCCAGGGGCAGCGGTGGTGGTCGAAGGGCCGGGAGCGATCCGGGTTGCCCGGTCGGGTCCGGAGCCCCCTCGGGGGGCGGCCGCCCGACGGCCGGGGGCTTACAACTCGGCCTGGCGCTCGATGGTGCGCGAGACGATGCCGTAGGCGATGGCCTCGTCGGCGCTCATCCAGAAGTCGCGCTCGATGTCGCGCGACACCGTCTCCAGCGGCTTGCCGGTCTGGGTGGCGATGGTCTGGGCGATGCGCTCGCGGGTGCGAAGGATCTCGCGCGCCTGGATGGCGATGTCGCTGGCCTGGCCGCCGGCGCCGCCGGCCGGCTGGTGGATCATGAAGCGGGTGTTGGGCAGGCACAGCCGGCGCTCCTTGGGCGGCGCCAGGAAGATGTGCACGCCGGCCGAGGCCACCCAGCCGCTGCCCACCGTGGTCACCGGGGCACGCACGAAGCGGATCATGTCGTGGATGGCATCGCCCGACTCCACATGGCCGCCGGGGCTGGAGATCAGCATCGTGATCGGTGCGTCGCTGTCGGCGGCCAGGGCCAGCAGGCGGCGGCAGGTGGCCTGGGCCAGCTTGTCGTCGATCTCGCCGAACACCAGCACATAGCGGCTCTTGAAGCTGAGCTGGTCTTCCAGGCCGGCGGCCGGCTTGGCCTCGGCATCGGCGGATTTGTCGTTCTTGGTGGCAAGGGTGTGCATGGGGGGCTTCCAGGGCATTCCGGGGACGGATGGCGCGATGCTAAGCCAGCCGCGGCGGCGCCGGCTGGTCGTCGGGCATCGGCCAGGCCAGCAGTTCGGCCAGGCGCGTGACCACCCAGCGTGCCTCGGCCGGGCTGAAGCCGCTGCCCTCGCCGGCCAGGCCGGCCTCGGTGCGCGCCAGCACGATGTCCTCGGCCACGCCCTGGCCGTGGTGCACCTCCTGGCTGCGCTCGACCAGCATCTGCGCCATGTCCTCGCACCACTCGTAGCGCTCGCGGAACTGCGCCAGCGGCAGCGTCAGCCGGCCGCGGGCATCGCGGTACAAGGCCTCGAACGAGGGCGGAATGGGGATCTGGTAATCATCGGACATGAGGCCGATTACATCAGCGCGCCGCGCCGCCCCCACAATCGACGCCAGACCATGCCCACCGAGCCGCCGCCCACCGTGAGCATTACCGCCTCCGACGAGGCCGTGCAGGCCCGCCAGCTGCAGTTGCTGGCCACCAGCCTGCGCAACGGCTGCAGCGCCGGCCTGCTGGCCGTGCCGCTGCTGGGGCTGGCGCTGTTCCGCGGCGCCTGGCCCGCCGGCTTTCTGGCCCTGTATGCGCTGCTGGCGACGCTGCTGCTGGCGGGCGTGCTGCTCTCGCTGCAGCTGCTGCGCCGGCCGCCGCCGCCGGCCGCCAGCGGGCTGTGGCTGAGGCGCCTGACTTGGCACAGCGGCCTGTACGGCCTGGGCTGGGGCCTGCTGGTGGCGCTGCAGGTCGATGGCGATGCGCTGCGCACCTTCATGCTGCTGTGCGGCCTGGCCCTGGTGCAGGTCAGCATCCACACCGGCAACATCGCCCACCTGCCGTCGAACCTGGCCTTTGCCCTGCCCAGCCTGGTGCCGTTCGTGCTCGCCGCGCTGGCCGCGGGCGGGCCGGTCAACCTGGCCGCGGCCGGCGGCATGACCCTGGTGGTGGCGGTGCTGCTGTTCAACAGCCGGCAGGCCACGCAGGTGATGCTGGACTCGATCCGCATGCGCTTCGAGAACGCCGCGCTGGACGAGGCCCTGACCGAGCAGCGCGTGCGCGAGCGCACCGCGGTGATCGCCGCCGCCAGCCGCCAGAAGTCGGCCTTTCTGGCCAGCACCTCGCAGGCCCTGCGCCCGCCGCTGAACCTGATCCTGGGCCACAGCCAGATGCTGCAGGACGATGCCCGCGCGCTGGGCGCCACCGCCCTGGTGCCCGATCTGCAGGCCATGCATGCGGCCGGCCGCGAGCTGCTGCTGACCCTCAACACCATGCTCGACCTGTCGCGCATCGAGGCCGGCCGGCTGGCGGTGCAGATCGAGCCGGTGGCGCTGGACGGCCTGTGCGAGGCCCTGCAGGCCGGCATGGCGCCGCTGGCCGCGCGCCAGGGCAACCGCCTGCGCCTGGAGCTGGCGCCGGGCCTGCCGCCGCTGCCCACCGATGCCGCCCACCTGCAGCAGCTGCTGCTGCAGCTGCTGGGCAATGCCTGCAAGTACACGCACGAGGGCCTGGTCACGCTGGCCGTGCGCCGCCAGCCGCTGGCGCCGTTCGCACTCACCCAGGCCGGCGGCGCCGAGGCGGTGTTCGAGGTGCGCGACAGCGGCATCGGCCTGGCGCCCGAGGCCCTGGACGCGCTGCTGCAGGACGGCGCCGATGCCGGGCCGGGCCTGGGCCTGCCGCTGGCCCGGCGCCTGGCGCGCCTGCTGGGCGGCACGCTGACGGCCAGCAGCCAGCCCGGCCGCGGCAGCTGCTTCGTGCTGCGCCTGCCCTGGCCGGCCGCGGCCGATCCTGCGGCCGGCTGAAAGCCCGGCCGTCAGCCCAGCGAATCGGCCTGGGCGAACCAGTCCACCCAGTGGTCCAGGCAGGCGCGGATGCGCGGCAGGCGCTGGCGCGTGGCCGCCACCAGCGCATGGATGGCCACCGGCTGGCGGTCCACCCAGTCGGCCAGCACCGGCAGCAGCAGGCCCTGGCGCAGCAGCGGCGTGGCCACCACGGTGGACAAGCGGCCGATGCCCAGGCCCTGCAGCACCATGGCTGCGATCAGGCCGGTGTCGTCGGCCTGCCAGTGGCCGTCGACCCCACGCAGCTGCGGCTGACCATCGATGATGAAGGGCCAGTGGTTCATCGTCGGCGCCGCGCAGTTGCCGATCAGCCGGTGCTGCGCCAGCTCGTCGGGATGCCGCGGCAGGCCGTGCTCGCGCGCATAGGCCGGCGCCGCATACAGCGAGCGCGCCAGCGTGCCCAGGCGCCGCGCCACCATGGCCTCGGGCAGCAGATCGCCGGTGCGCAGCGCGATGTCGATGCCGTCGCGCGCCAGGTCCGCGAGGCGGTCGCTGGCCAGCAGGGCCACGCGCAGCTGTGGATGGCGCTGGCTCAGCGACGGCAGGCTGGGCAGCAGCAGGTACTGCGCCACCACCGAGCTGGCGGCCACGCGCACCTGGCCACTCACCTGGCCGGTGGCCTGGGTGGCGAATGCGCCCTCCAGTTCGTCGAAACCCGCGCCCAGGCGCTGGCAATGGGCCAGAAAGGCCTGGCCCTCGGCGGTCAGCGTCAGGCCCTGGGTGCGGCGGTGCACCAGCCGGGCACCGCACAGCGACTCGATGCGCGTCAGCGCCCGCGACACCTGGCTCACCGGCACGTCGCGCTCGCGCGCCACCGCCGACAAGGTACCCAGCGCCGCCAGGCGGCCGAACAGGCGCAGATCGTCGAAGGCCAGGCGGTGCATGCGGCGATGGTAGGCGGGGATGGCCGGCCTGGACGGTGTTGCGCCAGCCGCAACAGCGCTTTGCGGCGCCGGGCCTGTCGGTGCCGGACCGCGCTGCCTAGAGTGGCTGCACCGCTCACGCACCAAGGTCCAGGAGGGCCCGATGACCACCGAACTGCTGCGTTCCTACCCGCGGCTTCCCGCCGCCCAGCAGGCGCAGCTGCGCCAGGCCGCGCGGCTGGAGGCCGAGCGCCTGCGCCAGGCCGCGCTGGACCAGGCCTGGCAGTGGCTGCGCACGCGCCTGGCCGCGCTGGGCCAGCGGCTGCGCCACCGGCCCTCGCTGCAGCACCTGGAGGCCTGACATGCCGGTGCTGAATCTGCAGATCGCCCCGCTGCAAGACCCGGCCCTGCCGGCGCGCCTGGCGGCCGAGCTGACCACGCTGACCGAGCAGGTGCTGCGCAAGCGCGCCGACCTGACGGCGGTGATCGTCGAGGACCTGCCGGCCGCGCAGTGGTTCATCGGCGGCCGGGCGGTGACCCAGCCCACGGCGCGGCTGGAGATCGCCGTCACCGCCGGCACCAACACCGCCGACGAGAAGGCCCGCTTCGTGGCCGGCGCCTGGGCCCTGCTGCAGCGCCAGCTGGCGCCGCAGGGCAGGCTGGCCGAGGCCAGCTATGTGATCGTGCGCGAGCTGCCGGCCGGCGACTGGGGCTATGGCGGGCGCAGCCAGGCCGCGCGGCAGCTGGAGCGGCGGCTAGCATCGCCGCCATGCCCCCCGCCCTGCAACGCTCCTGGCTGACCCTGCGCGAACTGGCGCTGACCTTCGGCCCCTTCATCGCGCTGGCCCTGCTGCTGGTGGGCCTGGCCTACCACTGGCTGCAGCCGGCACCGCCGCGCCATGTGGTGCTGGCCACCGGCATCGCCCAGGGCGCCTATGCCGGCTTTGGCGCGCGTTATGCCGAGCTGCTGGCGGCGCATGGCATCACGGTCGAGCTGCGCGCCACCCAGGGCGCGGCCGACAACCTGGCCCTGCTGCGCGACGCCGCGTCCGGCGTCGACATCGCCTTTGTGCAGGGCGGTGCCGACGAGCTGGCCCAGGCCGGCGTGGCCGCGGCGGCCGAGCCGGCCGACGACGGCCTGCAGTCGCTGGGCCGCATGTTCCACGAGCCGGTGTGGCTGTTCTACCGCGACGCCGCGGCCCGCCAGCGCCTGGGCCAGGGCCGCGGCGCCACGCTGGGCCGGCTGCCGCAGCTGGCCGGCTGGCGCGTCAACGTCGGCGCGCCGGGCAGCGGCGGGCCGCCGCTGTTCATGCGCCTGCTGGCGCTCAACGGCGTGGAGCCGGCGGCGCTGCAGCTGTCGCAGCTGCCCACCACGCCGGCCGTGGTCGAGCTGCTGGAAGGCCGGCTGGATGCGCTGCTGCTGGTCTCGGCGCCCGAGTCGCCGATGGTGCAGATGCTGCTGCGCACGCCCGGCATCGGCCTGGTCGACTGGAGCCAGGCCGAGGCCTATGCGCGCCGCCTGCCGTTTCTGACGCCGGTTGTGCTGCCGCGTGGCGTGGTCGACCTGGCGCGCGACCTGCCGCCCACCGATCTGCACGGCATGGCGCCCACCGCCTCGCTGGTGGCGCGTGAATCGCTGCACCCGGCCCTGGTGCAGCTGTTCATGCAGGCGGCGCAGCAGGTGCATGGCGGCGCCGGCTGGTTCCAGCGCAAGGGCGAGTTTCCGAATGCCGGCGACACCGAGCGTGCGCTGGCGCCCGAGGCGGCGCGCTTCTACCGCAGCGGCACGCCCTGGCTGCAGCGCTGGCTGCCGTTCTGGCTGGCCAACCTGGCCGACCGCATGTGGGTGGTGCTGCTGGCCATCGTGGCGGTGCTGATCCCGCTGTCGCGGGTGCTGCCGCCGCTGCTGGAGTACCGCATCCGCTCGCGCGTGTTCCGCTGGTATGGCCGGCTGCGCGTGGTCGAGGAGGCCCAGGCCGCGGGCCAGCGCCCGCTGAGCGAGCTGCTGGCCGAGCTGGACGCCATCGAGGCCGGCGTCAGCCAGGTGCACATGCCGCTGTCGCACACCGATGCGCTGTATGCGCTGCGCAGCCACATCCAGCTGGTGCGGCGGCGGCTGCAGGCCGGGGCCAAAGCACAATAGCCGCCATGAAAGCCCGTGGCGTGCACCTGCAGTACCGGTTCGAGGCCAGCGAGCAGCGTGGCGCGGCCCTGCACAACCCCTTGTTCGAGCTGCTGTCGGCGGTGCGCGAGCATGGCTCGATCCAGCATGCCACCAAGGCCCTGGGCGCCAGCTACCGCCATGTCTGGGGCGCGCTCAAGCGCTGGGAGGAGGTGCTGGGCGAGCCGCTGCTGCACTGGCGCAAGGGCGAGCCGGCGCGGCTGACGGCCTTTGCCGAGCGCCTGCTGTGGGCCGAGACCCGCGCCCGCACCCGGCTCACACCGCACATCGAGGCCTTGCGCGCCGAGCTGGAGCGGGTGCTGGCCGAGGCCCTGGACGGCGACCAGCAGCTGCTGACCATCTATGCCAGCCACGACCTGGCCCTGCCGCACCTGCGCGAGCTGGCCGCCGAGCCGACCGACGGCGGCGCCCGGCTGCACATCGAGCTGCGCTTTGCCGGCAGCGTGGATGCGCTGCAGGCCCTGGCCGAGGGCCGCTGCCTGGTGGCCGGCTTCCATGTGCCGGCCCTGCCCGGCGGCTCGGCCGAGTTCTCGCGGGCCATGAAGCCGCGGCTGCAGCCGGGCCGCCACAAGCTGATCGGCTGCCTGCGCCGCAGCCAGGGCCTGATGGTGGCGCCGGGCAATCCGCTGCGCCTGCAGGGCCTGGCCGATCTGGCGCGGCCGGGGCTGCGCTGGGTCAACCGCCAGCCCGGCTCGGGCACGCGGCTGCTGATGGACCATTTGCTGGCCGAGGCCGGCCTGGCCACCAACCAGGCCGGGCCCATGCCGGTGCTGCAGGAAGACAGCCATGTGGCCGTGGCCGCCGCAGTGGCCAGCGGCAGCGCCGACGCCGGCCCCGGCATCGCCGCCGCGGCACGCCAGTTCGGCCTGGACTTTCTGCCGCTGATCGACGAGGACTACTACCTGGTGTGCCTGAAGGATGCGCTGGAGCATCCGGCCGTGCTGCGCCTGCGCCAGCTGCTGGCCGGGCCCGACTGGGCGCGCCTGCTGGGCCGCGCCGACCTGCCGGGCTATGCGCCGGCGGCCCAGCCCGGCGCCGTGCTGTCGCTGACCCAGGCCCTGCCCTGGTGGCATTTCCGCCAGGCCAAGAAGGCCGACGGTCCTCAGGCCGAGCCGGCGCCCTCGTCGACGGCATAACGCCGCTGCAGATCGGCCAGCGTGCGGCCGGGCTCGTCGCGGAAGCGCTCGTCCAGCGGCTGCAGCGCGGCGATGCGGTCGACGCGGAAGCTGCGGAAGTCCTGCCGCGTCTCGCACCAGGCCGCCAGCGTCCACACCTGGCCCCAGTGCAGGCAGGCCAGCGGCCGCAGCCGCCGCGTGCTGAGCCGGCCCTGCAGATCGAGGTAGTCCACGCTCAGCAGGCGCCGCGCCGCGATGGCGCCGCGCAGCACCTGCAGCCGCGCCAGCGTGGCCGCGTCCAGCGCCGGCCCGACCTCGGGCGCAAACAGCGCCAGGGCCTCGGCGGCGGCGCGCGTGGCCGCCGGCAGCACGGCCAGGATCTTGCCCAGCGCGGCCTCGGCGCCGGCGGCCAGCGCCGGGTCCAGCCGCGGCTGGGCCAGGCGCACCGCGGCCACCAGGGCCTGGGCTTCGTCGTGGCCGAACATCAGCGGCGGCAGGTCGAAGCCGGCGCGCATGCGGTAGCCCACGCCGGCCTCGCCCTCGATGGGCACGCCGCGGTGCTGCAGGTCGGCGACATCGCGGTACACCGTGCGCAGCGACACCTCCAGCCGCTGCGCCAGCCAGGCGGCGGTGGACAGCCGCCGGCCGCGGATCAGCTGCACCAGCGCAAACAACCGGTCGGCACGGCGCATCGAGCGGCCATCAGCCCATCGGCGTGCACAGCTCGACCAGGCTGCCGTCGGGGCAGCGCAGATAGGCCACGGTCTGGCCCCAGGGCTTGGTCTGGGGCGGGTTCAGCGCCACCGCGCCGGCGGCCACGGCGCGCTCGAAGGCCGCCGGCACATCGGCCGTGCACAGGCCGATCTCCATGCCCAGCGGCTTGGCCGATTCGGCCGCCGCCACATAGTCGTGGCCGACGCTGTCGCGCGCCACCGCATGCTGGCAGAAGGCCAGGGCCGTGGCCCCGGTGGCCAGGGTGCCGAACTCGCCGCCGGGCGAGACGAAGCCGCGCTGCAGGCCGAAGGCGCGCTCGTAGAAGGCGAGCGAGGCCTCGACGTCGCCGACATAGACGATGGTGTAGCCGAATTGCATGGGAACTCCTGTTGGACCCTGAGGGATGGCAAGGGCCGGCCATGCTGCGCCCGGCCTGCTGACAGCGGATTGTCAGCAGGGGCGCGTCATGCGCCGGACAGCTGGCGCGACAGCCGGATCAGGCCCCAGACCAGCAGCACCAACTGGGCCAGGTTGATGGCCAGCGTCAGCACATGCACGCGCCGGAAGCGGCGCACCGCCGCGGCATCGCTGGCCTCGATCTGCGCGCCCAGGCGCTGCATGGCCTGCAGCAGGTGCCGACCCAGCAGCAGGGCCAGGCCGGCCAGCAGAGCCGCGCCCACGGCAAAGGCCGGCCGGCCCCACAGCGCATAGCTGATGCAGGCGCCCAGCGCGGTCCAGAACGCGGCCCGGTAGTAGACGCGGAAGAAGCCGCGCACGAAGCGCGCATCCAGCGGCACGTCGTGCTTGAGCACCAGCAGCGGCAGGCCGCCCATCAGGAAGTAGGCGGTGGTGACCAGCAGCGCCACGGTGAAGAAGAAGGCGGCATAGACGGCGGATGGCACGTTGGTTCTCCTGCTGCGCAGCCAGCCCGTGCCACGCCTTCGGGCATCATCGGTCCATGTCCACGTCCCTGTCCACGTCCCTGTCCACGTCCCCATCCAGCGCCACCGCCAACCGCCGCCAGTGGCTGGGCCGCAGCGCGGCGGCCCTGGCGCTGGCCGCGGCCCCGGCGCTGCCGGCCTGGGCCGCGGCCGGCCCGGTCAGCCTGCCGCCGCTGCCGCTGCGCGAGCGCCGCCTGGCCAACGGCCTGCAGCTGGTGGCGCTGCCGATGGCCGAGGCCGGCACGGTCAGCGTGCAGGTCTGGTACCGCGTCGGCGGCAAGGACGATCCCCCCGGCCGCTCGGGCTTCGCGCACCTGTTCGAGCACATGATGTTCAAGCGCAGCCGCCACATGCCCGACGAGATGTTCGACCGCCTGACCGAGGACGTGGGCGGCCAGAACAATGCCTTCACCGCCGAGGACATGACGGCCTACCAGAACGAGGTGCCGGCCAACCACCTGGAGCGCCTGCTGTGGGCCGAGGCCGAGCGCATGGCCCATCTGCAGGTCGACCAGGCCAACTTCGACAGCGAGCGCAAGGTGGTCATCGAGGAGCTGCGCCAGCGCGTGCTGGCCGATCCCTATGGCCGGCTGTTCAATGCGCTGGCGCCCAACACCTACGAGGCCCATCCCTACCGCCGGCCGGTGATCGGCAGTGAGGCCGACCTCAACGCCGCCACGCTGGACGATGTGCGGCGCTTCCATGCCACCTACTACCGGCCCGACAACGCGCTGCTGATCGTCGCCGGCGGCTTCGATCCCGGCCAGCTCGATGCCTGGGTCGACCGCTACTTCGGCCCGCTGCAGCGGCCCGACGGCGCCATCCCGCGCGTGGCCGTGACCGAGCCGCCGCGCAGCCGCGATGCCCGCGTGGCGCTGACCGCGCCGAATGTGCCGCTGCCGGCCGTGGCCCTGCTGTGGAAGGGCCCGGCCGCCGCCCATGCCGATGCGCCGGCGCTGCAGATCGCCCAGGCCCTGCTGTCGGCCGGTGATTCGTCGCGGCTCAACGAGGCCCTGGTCTACCGCGCCCAGTCGGCCCAGGCCGCGGGCTTTGCCGCCGAGCTGAATGCCGATGCCGGCATGCTGGTGGCCTATGCCATCGCCGCCAGCGGCCAGCCGCTGGCCAAGCTGGAAGCGGCCCTGCTGCAGCAGATCCAGCGCCTGGCCGAGCAGCCGATTGCGCCGGCCGAGCTGGCCAAGGTGCGCACCCAGCTGGTGACCCAGGCCCTGCTGGGCCGGCAGACGCCGCAGGGCCAGGCCGGCGCCATCGGCCAGGCCGTGCTGCTGCTGGGCGAGGCCCGCGCCGCCGAGCGCACGCTCGCCCGGCTGCAGGCGGTGAGCGCCGCCGATGTGCAGCGGGCGCTGAAGACCCATGTGCTGGGAAGACGCCGCGTGACGCTGGAATACACCCAGGGAGCCGCCTCGTGAAGCGCCGCCATCTGCTGGGCCTGGGCACCGGCGCCGTGGGTGCCGGCCTCTGGCTGCCGACCGGCGGGCTGTGGGCCGCCACCCCCGGCGTCGACGCGCCGCCCGAGCCGCAGCCGCCACGCCCGGTGCTGATGCCGGCCCTGCACACGCAGCGCCTGGACAACGGCCTCACCGTGATCACCGCGCCGCGCCACGACCTGCCCCTGGTCAGCGCGGTGCTGGTGCTGCGTGCCGGCAGCGAAAACGATCCCGCCGGCCGGCCCGGCGTGGCGGCCATGACCGCCACCCTGCTGGCCAAGGGCGCGCGCCGCGGCGGCCGCGCCATCGACGCCAGCACGCTGGCGCGCCAGGCCGAGGCCCTGGGCAGCGCCCTCGACACCGCCAGCGGCCAGCGCAGCCTGAGCCTGGCCATGACCGTGGCCCGGCCCAGCCTGGAGGCCGCGCTGGCGCTGATGGCCGATGTGCTGCGCACGCCGCTGCTGGATGCGGGCGAGCTGGAGCGTGCCCGCGCCCAGGCCCTGGACGGCCTGCGCCTGACCCTCAACGACCCCGGCGCGCTGGCCGGCCTGGTGCTGCGCCGCTGCCACTGGGGGCCCACGCCGCATGGCGCGGTGGACGCGCCGGCCTCGCTGCAGCGCCTGGGCGTGGCCGATGTGCGCGGCTTCCATGCACGCTGGGTGCGGCCCGAGCTGTGCGCCCTGGTGCTGGCCGGCGATGTCACGCCGGCCCAGGCCCAGGGCCTGGCGCGGCAGCTGCTGGGTGGCTGGCGCGGCGCCGGCGCCCTGCCCGAGCCGCCCAGACTGCAGCCGCCGCAGCCGCTGGCCGAACGCCTGGTGCTGGTCGACCTGCCCGGCGCCGGCCAGAGCGGCGTGGCCGTGGCCGCGCCCTTTGTCGCCCAGCGTGGGCCGCTGGCCGAGGCCGACGGGCGCGCCGAGGCCGACGCCCCGCCCAGCGAGCAGCGCATCGGCCAGGTGGCCGCGGCCGTGCTGGGCGGCGGTTATTCGGCGCGGCTGAACCAGGAGGTGCGCATCAAGCGTGGCCTCAGCTACGGCGCCAGCGCCAGCGCCGAGTCCACGCCGGTGGGCGGCATGCTGCAGGCGCAGACGCAGACCGACCACCGCACCGCGGCCGAGGTGCTGGGCCTGCTGCGCAGCGAGATCGGCCGCCTGGCCACGGCCGCGCCCACGCCGGCCGAGCTGGCGGCGCGACAGGCCACCCTGGTCGGCGGTTTTGCGCGCCGGCTGGAAACCAGCGGCGGCGTGGCCGGCATGCTGCTGGCGCAATGGGTCAACCAGCGGCCGCTGGCCGAGCTGCAGCGCAGCGTGCCCGAGATCCTGGCGGTGACGCCCGAGCAGGTGGCGGCCTTTGCCGCCCGCCACTGGCGCGAGCCCGGCCTGCGCGCGGTGGTGGTGGGCCAGCTGGAGGCCGCCGGCTCGGCGCTGACCGGCGAGGCCGGCGCGCGCCGGCTGCCGGCCACGGCGCTGGACCTGGAGGCACCGAACCTGGTGGCCGAAGCCGCCAAGCGCTGAGCGTCCGTCAGCCCCGGAAAGCTTGCTCGTAGCCGGCCTGGTCCGGCAGCAGCACGCCGCGGATGCGGCCCTCGCCATCGAGCTGCAGCCGCGGATGCAGCGGCGGCAGATGCGGCAGGGCCGCGGCATGGGCCAGCAGCTCGGCCAGCGGCCGCTGCGCAAACGGCGCCAGCGAGGCCACGGTGCTGACGGTGGCGAACTCCATCGGGAAGCCCCCGGCGGCCTGCGCCGCCAGCGCCTCGGGCGGATGCACCCAGGCCAGCGTGGTGGTCTCGCCGGCATCGACCTCGGGCTGCTGGCCGGCCGGCGCGCGGCAGACGAAAAACAGCGTGTCGAAGCGCTTGGGCAGGCCCACCGGCGTGACCCAGTGGCTCCAGGGCTGCAGCGCCGAGCTGGCCAGGGCCAGGCCGGCACCGGCGGCCAGCGCGCCCAGCGTGGCGCCGCCGTGCAGGGCCGCACGCAGCGCCGCCCAGTCGCCGGCCGGCGGTTGGGCGTCGGGCGGGCCGTCATGGCCCAGCCACAGCCCGCATTCCTCGAAACATTCACGCAGCGCGCCCACGGCAAAGGCCGGCGCTGCCGCGCCGACCTCGGTGACCGCACCGATGCGCCGCTGCAGCGTGGCCGCGTCCTCGTCCAGCGCCGCCAGCGCCTCGGGCCCGCCGTCGGCCGCATCCACCGCGCCGCCCGGAAACACATAGGCGCCGGGCATGAAGCTGGCCTGCAGCGAGCGCCGCACCATCAGCACCTCCAGGCCCAGCGCGCCATCGCGCAGGATCAGCGTGGTCGCCGCCGGGCGCGGCGCCACCGCGGCCACGGCCACGGCCTTGGGCCCGGCGCTCACCGGCGGCCCCCGGCGGCGGCCAGCTGGGCGCCCAGCAGCGCATAGAAGCGCTCGTAGAAGCCCGCGTCGGTGATGGTTTCGGTGCCGATCTTCACCAGCGAGTCCTCCGAGGAATTGAGCGGCAGCGAGATCGAGCCGAAGGCGCTGACGCCCAGGCTGGCATTGTTGGCATTGCGCTTCAGCACGAACTGGTCCTGCCAGGCGGTGGCATAGACCATGCCCTGGCCCTGGGGCTGGCCGTCGTCGACGCAGGACACGGTGATGGCCAGCTGCACATGGACCTCGCGCTGCGGCTGGAAGAACTTGCGCCCGTGCACCGCCGCGGGCTCGCGGCCGGTGATCATGTAGCCCTGGCCCATCAGCGCGCGGCGTGCGCCTTCGCACAGCGCGTCGTAGCGGCCGGCAAAGCCGCGCGCAAACGGCGCCGTGGCCTCGAAGCGCTCGCTCTGGTAGGCCGGCGGCGGCGGCGCCGAGGCCAGCGGATTGGACACGCTGCTGGCGCAGCCGGCCAGGACCGGCGGCAACAGGGCAAGAACGATGCGGACAGACCTCATGGCGCGCATTGTCGGCCCAGACCCTTGAAGCCGGCCCGGGCGCCGCCACCTGCGTCCGATGACCAAGGCACCTCGATGAACGGCTGGGCGCCGCTGGCCCTGCTGCTGGGCAGCGGCCTGCTGGCCGTGGCGGCGCTGGCGCTGGCGCCGCGCTGGCAGGCCTGGCGCGACGCACGGCGCCGCGGCCAGCCGTTTCCGGCCGCCTGGCGGCGCGTGCTGCGCCGGCGCGTGCCGCTGATCGCGCGCCTGCCGCCGCCGCTGCGGCGCCGCCTCGAAGGCCATGTGCAGGTGTTCCTGGCCGACAAGGCCTTCATCGGCTGCCAGGGCCAGCCCATCACCGACGAGTTGCGCCTGACCATCGCCGCCCAGGCCTGCCTGCTGCTGCTGGGCCAGCCCGGCGGGCCGGTGTATCCGGCGCTGCGCCAGGTGCTGGTGTATCCGTCGGCCTTTGTCGTCGACCGCGTGCGGCCGGCGCCCGGTGGTGTGCAGCAAGACCAGCGCCTGGCCCTGGCCGGCGAAAGCTGGCAGCAGGGCCAGGTGATCCTGTCCTGGGCCGATGTGCGCGAGGGCGCGGACGATCCCGACGATGGCCGCAACGTCGTGCTGCACGAGTTTGCGCACCAGATCGACCAGGACAGCGGCCGCGCCGACGGCCGGCCCTGGCGGCCCACGCCGGCCGGGCGCGCCCGCTGGGATGCGGTGCTGGGCGAGCTGTTTGCGCGCCTGCAATGGCAGCCCTCGCCGCTCTTGGGCAGTTATGCCGCCACCGAGCCGGCCGAGCTGCTGGCGGTGGCCACCGAGCTGTTCTTCGAGCAGCCCGAGGCCCTGGCCGAGGCCGAGCCGGCGCTGTACGACGAGCTGCGCGCGCTGTACGGCGTGCATCCGCGCGTGTGGTGAGCGCCCAGGAACCCTTTGCGCTGCGCCGGATCATTGACCCGCAACCACTGACAAAGCGAGACACGGACATGAGCGCACAGGCAATGCTGGAACGGCTGCTGAAATCGGGCCTCGGCGGCTTTGGCGGGGGCGCCGCCGCCGGTGGCGTGCTGGGCCTGCTGCTGGGCAGCAAGCAGGGCCGGCGCTATGGCGGCAAGGCACTGAAGTACGGCGGCATCGCCGCCATCGGCCTGATGGCCTGGAAGGCCTACGAGCAATACCAGCAGCAGCAACAGCAGACCCGCGCCGGCATGGCGCCACCGGCGGCTGCGGCGCAGCCACCCGCCACCGTGGACCGCCTGCCGGCGCCCGAGGCCGAGCAGCACAGCCGCGCCATGCTGCTGGCAATGATGGCCGCGGCCAAGGCCGACGGCCACCTGGACGAGCGCGAGCGTGGCCTGCTGGGCGGTGAGCTGGACCGCCTGGCCGCGGCCAGCGCACCCGGCGACAACGCCTTGCGCGACTGGGTCGCGGCCCAGCTGGAACGGCCGCTGGACCCGGCCGAGGTGGCGCGCGCCGCCGCCACGCCGGCGCTGGCCGCCGAGGTCTACCTGGCCAGCCTGCTGGTGGCCGACGAGCAAAGCTTCATGGAGCGCGCCTACCTCGACGAGCTGGCACGCCAGCTGGGCCTGGCGCCCCAGCTCAAGGCCCAGCTGGAGGCCCAGGCCGCCGCCTGATCAGGCCACCCAGCCGCCGCAGACCGGAAACACCTGGCCGACGAAGCAGGCCGCGGCATCGCTGCACAGGTGGGCGGCATACAGCGCGTCCTCCTCGGCGCCGACCAGGCGGCCCAGCGGCACCTCGCGCTTCAAGCGCTCCTGGAAGCGTGGATTGGCCTGCACCTCGGGGCCGAAATAGGTCGGGTTGTCGACGAAGTTCTGCGCGATCGCATTCATGCGCAGGCCCTGCGGCGCCAGCTCCAGGCCCACCGAGCGCACATAGGCCAGCTGGGCGCCACGCGCCGCGGCATAGCTGCCGGTGCGCTTCTGCCCACGCAGCGCACCGGCGCTGCCCATCACCAGGATGCGGCCCTCGCGCCGCGCCAGCATCTGCGGCAGCACCGCCGCCACCAGGCGCGGCAGCGGATCGACCAGGTGGGCAAACACCTGGCGCCACTCGGCCTCGCCGATGTCCTGGGCCGGCGTGCTGGGCGCCGGCAGCGCCAGGTGCACGATCAGCGTATCCACCCGGCCGGCCGCGGCCACCGCCGCCGCAGCCGCCTCCACCGGCACCAGGTCGCGGGTATCGGCCAGCACCTCGGCGCCGCAGCGCGCAAACACCTCGGCAAAGGCCGGGCCCATGAACTGGTCGGCCTGGGTCAGCAGCACACGCTGGCCATCGAGTCGGGTGGAGGGCAGGGTCATGCAGGTCTTTCGCGGGCCGAGATGGCGCAGGGCCCAGCATAGCGGCGCGGGCCGGCTACAGCAGAGCTTGCAGCGCGGCGGCCAGCGCCGGGCCCTGGGCGGCGCTGCGCCAGCGGGGCGCCACCGCCGCGGCACGCTCGGCCGCGGCCTGCCAGGCGGCCTCGTCGGCCAGCGCCTGCAGCGCCCGCGCCCAGCGTTCGACGCTGGCCTGCAGCGTCTCGGCCCAGGGCACGACGGCGGCGGCGCCCAGGCCCTCGACCATCTCGGGCAGGCCGCCACGGTCGGACACCAGGGCCGGCAGGCCGTTGGCCACGGCCTCGGCGGCCACCCGGCCGGCGGCCTCGTCCACCCGCGACGGCATCAGCACCACCCGGGTCAGGGCCAGCACCTCGCGCAGCCGGCCGCCACCGGCCACCAGGCGCACCTGGCCCAGGGCCGAGGCATCCAGGCCGGCGGCGCGCGCGGCGGCGGCAAGGCGCGTGGCGCCGGCCCGGCCCCCGACCACCAGGAACGGCCATTGCGGACAGGCCGCGGCCAGGCGCACCACCAGGTCGGCGCCTTTTTCCGGCTCGGGGTTGACGAAGGTGGCAAACACCGGCTGGCGCGTGGCCGCGATGACATCGGCATCCCACAGCGGCGGCGGCAGCACCAGCACCGGCCGGCCCGCACGGCCGGCCACGCCGGCAGCGGCATAGGCGCGGCGCATGAAGTGGCTGGGCAGCAGCAGCGCATCGTGCGGCGGCAGCGGCAGGTCGCGGTAGGCCAGGTTGTGCAGGGCCAGCACCACGCGCGTGCCCTGGGCCCGCGCCGCCGCGCACAGGCGCTGCTCGGGCGCATCGGCGCCAAAGCTCAGCAGCAGTTCGGGCCGCTGCTGCTGCAGCGCCGCCAGCGCCGCCGCCTCGAAGCGGCCGCCGTCGTGCTGCGCCCAGTCGCGGCCGGCGCCATCGGGCAGGCGCAGCAGCTGCAGCCGGGCGCCGCCCAGGTCCTCGTCGTCCAGCGGCAGGCCGGGCCGGCCGGACTCGGTGGCGCTGGTGCACAGCAGCTGCACGTCCCAGCCCTGGGCCGCCAGCAGGCAGGCGGCATGGCGCATCGACACCGCAGCGCCGCTGGCACGGTCGAACAGCGACTGCGGCAGCGCAACCAGCAGGCGGCGCGCCATGGCCATCGGCCCGCCGCGGCTCAGCGGGCGCGCTGCCGCGTCGCCAGCCACAGGCCCAGGCCGGCCAGCCACAGCGCGTAGCTCGCCGGCTCGAGCACGGCCGGCACCTCGGCCGGCAGCAGGGCCACATCCAGCGACTGGTTGGGCACGGTGATGGACAGACCGCGGAACGGCGTCAGGTACTGGCCATGGGTGTCGGACCAGTAGCCCTCGCTCCACGGGGCATGGGCCGTGGCCGACAGCGACACCTGCCAGTAGCGCAGCGGCTCGCTGCCTTCGCCGACCTGCCAGTCCTGCACCACCTCGCTGCTGAAACTGCCCTGCAAATGCTGGCTGCCGGCCTCGGAGAAGCTGCCGTACCGCGAAGCGCCGCTGCCGTTGAGGCTGTTGCTCTGGCCGAAGTCCCAAGAGCCGATCTGCGCGCGCAGCACCCATTCGACCCCGGTGTCGGGCACGTCGATGGTGAAGTCGTAGCTCAGCGACAGGCGCTCGCCGGCCTGGGCCGGCTGGCGCAGCGTGCCCCAGAACACCAGGCTCAGGCCGCGGTCGGAGTACCAACTGCAGCCCCAATCGGTGCTGCAGTTGTGGGCCAGGAACTGCTCGGGCGTGGCGCTGGCGCTGCCGTAGAGCTTGACCGAGCCGTCGGCATTGACCTCGTTGACCGTGCCGCCGTCGGGCCGGCCGCGCCAGTCGGCGAAATAGCCGCTGGCGTTGTAGAAGTAGGCGCCCGAGCCTTCGACCACCAGGTCGTCGGCCGTCGGGCTGGCCAGAGCCGCGGCGTCCAGCGGCGCCAGGGCCAGTGTGGCCAGCACGCCGCCGGCCAGCAGGGCCTCGGCACGTTGCAGCAGGCTCGGCGCTTGGGGTGGGGGACAGGACATGGGCGGCACTCCGGACGGCTCAGGGATGCCGGCTTACGCCGCCCGGGCCGGCCGCGGTGGCTCAGGCCCGTCCCCCCGTGCTTGCGGGGCCTATGGGGTCTATGGGGCCTACCGGACCGACGGGGCTGGCGCGGCGGACGAAGCCAGCGCCAGGCGGAACGCGGCCCCGGTGTCCAGCCACTGGCCGGCCTCGCGGGCCGCGGCCAGGCGCGCCGCCTCGGGCCGCTGCTGCAGCGCTGCCTCGACCTGGGCGCGCACGCGCAGCTCGGCCGGCTCCTCGGCGTCCACGCCGGCGGCGCGCGCCGTGGCCTGGCCATAGCCCAGCAGCTGGGCCGCATGCTCCCAGCGCGATTCGGCAGCGGCCAGCCGGGCCGCGGTGGCGGCATAGCGAAAGCCCAGGTCGTAGCGCTCGATCAGCGGCGCGGCGCGCTGCAGTGCCGTGCGCGCCGCCACCCATTCGCCGCGCAGCAGCAGGGCCGTCGCCAGGCTGCCCTGGGCAAACGCCAGGAAGATGCCGCGCACCGGCTGGGCATCCAGGCGCTGCGCGGTCTGCTGCAGCGTGTCGACGGCGAAGTCCAGGTCGCCGGTGCTCATGGCGATGCCGGCCATGGTCCAGGCCAGCACGCCTTCCCATTGCACGGCGCCGCAGTCGGCCAGCAGCCGGCGCGCCTGGGCATACAGCTGCAGCGCCTCGTCGTAGCGCGCCGCGCCCATGGCCAGGCGCGCGCTGGCGCTGAGCAGCTGGGCGCGCACGCGCGGCGCCGCCGCCGGGTCGTGCAGCGCGCGCAGCTCGTCCAGCGCCGCCGCCTGCAGCGCATCGGGCTGGGTGGTGCCGGGGATCAGCAGCAGCAGGGCCATGCCCAGGTTGGCGGCGTCGCCGCGGCCGCGCAGCAGCTCGGCGGCACGCTGCGCCAGCGCGCGGGCGCGGCGCTGCTGCGACCAGATCAGCATCCAGGCCTGGGTGTGCAGCAGCCGGCCCAGCGCCAGCGGCGGCGTATCGGCGCCGGCGCGGGCCAGCGCCAGCTCGCCATAACGCGCGCCCTCGGGCTGCTGCGACAAGGCCTCGCGCCACAGCGGCCCGGCATCGCCGACCAGGGCCACGGCCAGCGGCGGATCGTGGGCCAGCGCCCAGTCGATGGCCACATGCAGGTTGTCGTGGTCGGGCAGGCAGCGCTGGCGCATCTGCGCATCGCCGATGCTCCAGTAGTCCCGCGACAGCTGCGCAAACAGCGCGGCCATGGCCCGGGCATGGCGGGCCTGCACGGCGGCGGTCTCGCCGGCCTGGTCCAGGCATTGGCGGGCATGGGCGCGGGTGGTCTCCAGCAGGCGCAGCCGCGGCGGCTCGCCCGGCTCGGCCAGCAGCATGGACTTGTCGACCAGGGCCGCCAGATGGTCGAGCACGGCCCAGGCGTCGATCTGCGCATCGGCGGCCACGGCCTGGGCCGCGGCACTGGAAAAGCTGCCGGCAAACACGCCCAGGCGCCGGTACACGGCCTGCTCGTCGGCCGACAGCAGGCCGTGGCTGAAGGCCAGCGCGGCCTGCAGCGTCTGGTGCCGGCGCAGGCCGGGCCGGCCGTCGCCGCCGCCCAGCAGCTGCAGGCTGTGGTCCAGCCGCTCCAGCAGGCCATCCAGGCCCAGCAGCGGCATGCGCGCGGCGGCCAGCTCCAGCGCCAGCGCAATGCCGTCCAGCCGCCGGCACAGCAGGGCCACGCGGGCGGCGTTGCCGTGGTCCAGCGCAAAGTCCGGCTGCTGGGCCTGCACGCGCCGCACGAACAGCCGCGCGGCATCGCTGCCGGCCACCGCGGGCAGCGCATCGGTGTCGGGCAGCGGCAGGGTGTCGAGCCGGTAGACCCATTCATCGTCGGTCTTCAGCGGCTCCTGGCTGGTGACCAGCAGGCGCAGCCGCGGCGCGGCCTGGCGCAGCTGCTCGACCAGGGGCACGACCGCGCCCAGCAGGTGCTCGCAGTTGTCCAGCAGCAGCAGGGCCTGCTGGTCGCGCAGTGCCGCGGCCACGGTCTGCTCGGGCGTGTGGCCGGCGGCCTCCTGCACGCCCAGCACCCGCGCCAGCGTCGGCGCCACCAGGGCCGGATTGCTCAGCGCTGCCAGGTCCACCCACCACACGCCATCGGCCAGCGTGGCGCTCAGCCGAGCCGCCACCAGGCGCGCCAGATGGGTCTTGCCGACGCCGCCGGCGGCGACGATGGACACCGTGGACGGCTGCTGCAGGGCCCGCAGCAGGCGCTGCAGATCGGCCTCGCGGCCCACCGTCAGCGGCGGCTGCGGCGGCAGATTGCCGCGGGCCGGCGGCGCTGGCGGGAGCGGCGGCGAGGCCGGTGGCGACACCGCGGCGCCCAGGCGCTGCAACGGCCGCACAAAGCGATAGCCACGCCCGGGGATGGTGGCAATGGCCTGGGCGCCCAGCAGCTTGCGCAGCACGCTGACCTGCACCTGCAGATTGTTCTCCTCGATGGCGATGCCGGGCCACACGCGGTCCAGCAGCTCGGCCTTGCCGACCACGCGGTCGGCATGGGTCAGCAGCACCAGCAGCACATCGAAGGCGCGGGCACCCACCGGCAGCGGCCGGCCGTCGGCACGCAGCTCACGCCGCGCTTCCAGCAGCTCGAAACGGTCGAATCGGTAGTGCACGTACAGCAGGACTCGCAGGCACGGGCCCGCCGCTCCCCGGAAGCCGGGGGGCGGGCGTTCAGGACATTTCAGGACTTTCAAGGACGCCGGCCGCCGCGGGCGGCGAGCATGCGCGGCATCGGCAATCGGCCGCTGTGGATTGTGTGCCGGCCCGGCCCGGGCGGTGGAGGTGAACTGTGAAGTACGAACCCTGGAAGACCCGGGCGGCGCTGGCCGCCGTCTGCCTGCTGGCCGCCGCACCGGCGGTGCAGGCCTCGCTGATCGGTGACAGCGTCGATGCCAGCCTGCAGACGCGGCCCGGCACCTGGGGCGTGGTCACGCAGAGCTTCGCGCCGTCGGCGACGGTGGGCGCCGGGCTCGAGTTCAGCGGCCAGTGGTCCTTTGTGGTGATGGGCGAGTTGCAACAGGCCTGGGACATCGGCGTGGACATCGACGGCACGCGCGTCACCGTCACCGCGCATGAAAGCACCGACGGCAGCAACAACATCTATGCCTACAGCCGCTACCTGTTCCAGATCACGCTGTCAGACCTGGACCTGGGCCAGGCCCTCCACACGGTGCAGCTGGTGTCGGGCCTGGGCTCGATCAGCGGCCCCGGCTATGCCCTGGACGTGGTGCGCAGCAGCCACACCGATGACAGCCTGACGCTGCAGTGGTTCAACCTGCCGTTCGGCTCGGCCAACCTCGCGCCCCATGGCGGCAGCTGGGTGTTCGAGCTGAACCCGACCCCGGCTGCCGCGCCCGGCACGGCGGCAGCGGACGTGCCCGAGCCCGGCTCGGCCCTGCTGGCCAGCGCGGCCCTGGGCGCGCTGGCCACCGCCTCGCGGCGCCGGCGCCGCCCCGGCTGAGCGGGCTGAACAGGCAGCGACAGGGGCGTTGATCCCTGGATCAGGCCGCCGTGGCCTGGCGCACCGCGTGGTCCCAGCGCGCCATGCGCTCGGCCGCGCGCTCGCGCGCCAGCGTCGGCAGAAAGCGGCGCTCGGCCTGCCACAGCGCGGCCAGCTGGTCGGTGTCGCGCCAGACGCCGCTGGCCAGGCCGGCCAGGTAGGCCGCGCCCAGGGCGGTGGTCTCGGTGACACGCGGCCGCACCACCGGAATGCCCAGCAGGTCGGCCTGGAACTGCATCAGCAGGTCGTTGACGCAGGCGCCGCCGTCCACGCGCAGCTCGCTCACCGGGCCGGCGTCGCGGTCCATGGCCTGCAGCAGGGCCGCGCTCTGGAAGGCGATGCTCTCCAGCGCCGCGCGGGCGATGTGGGCCATGGTGGTGCCGCGTGTCAGGCCGACGATGGCGCCGCGGCAGTCGGCATTCCAGTACGGCGCGCCCAGGCCGGTGAAGGCCGGCACCATCATCACGCCGCCGGCATCGGGCACGCTCTCGGCCAGGGCCTGCACCTCGCTGCTGGCCTTGATGGCCTGCAGGCCGTCGCGCAGCCACTGCACCACCGCGCCGCCGATGAAGACGCTGCCCTCCAGCGCAAACTGCGGCCGACTGTCCTGCTGGGCGGCGCTGGTGGTGATCAGGCCGTTGCTGCTGTGGCGGAAGCGCTCGCCGGTGTGCATCAGCATGAAGCAGCCGGTGCCGTAGGTGTTCTTGGCCAGGCCGGCCGAGAAGCAGGCCTGGCCGAACAGCGCGCTCTGCTGGTCGCCGGCGATGCCGGCCACCGGCACGGCCGCGCCCAGCAGGCCGGCATCGGTGTGGCCATAGACATGGCTGCTGGCATGCACCTGGGGCAGCAGGCTGTCGGGCACGTGCAGCAGCTTCAGCAGCTCATGGTCCCAGGTGTTGTGGCGCACGTCGAACAGCATGGTGCGCGCGGCATTGCTGACGTCGGTGGCATGCACATGGCCGCCGGTCAGCTTCCACAGCAGCCAGCTGTCGATGGTGCCGAAGGCCAGCTCGCCGTGGGCGGCATCGATGTGGGCGCCGTTGACGTGGTCGAGGATCCAGCGGATCTTGGTGGCCGAAAAATAGGCATCCACCACCAGGCCGGTGCTGGCGCGGATGGCTTCAGCATGGCCATGCTCGCGCAGCTGGGCGCACAGCGGCTCGCCGCGCCGGTCCTGCCAGACGATGGCGTTGTAGATCGGCCGGCCGGTGCGGCGGTTCCAGACCACGGTGGTCTCGCGCTGGTTGGTGATGCCGATGGCCGCGATGTCACGCGCCGACAGCCCGGCCCGGGCCAGCGCCTGCTGGGCCGTGGCCAGCTGGCTGGCCCAGATCTCCTCGGGATCGTGCTCCACCCAGCCGGGCTGGGGATAGATCTGGCGGAACTCGCGCTGGGCCATGGCCACCACCTGGCCCTGGTCGTCGAAGACGATGCTGCGCGAGCTGCTGGTGCCCTGGTCGAGGGCCAGGATGAAGCGGGTCATGGCTTGGGGTCTCCTGCATCGCCGGGGCTGGCCTGGCCGCCCTGACCACCCTGGCCATTGGCCACGCACAGCACGTCGGCCTCGGCCAGCAGGGCGGCAAAGGCCGGCGGCGGCGGGCGGTCGGTGAACAGGCGGTCGACCTGGTCGAGCCGGCCGACCTCGACCATCGCCGGGCGGTTGAACTTGCTGTGGTCGGCGGCCAGCCACAGCTGGCGGCTGGCGCGCATGATGGCCTGGGCCACCTTGACCTCGCGGATGTCGAAGTCGCGCAGGCTGCCGTCGGCCTCGATGCCCGAGATGCCGATGACGCCGATGTCGACGCGGAACTGGCCGATGAACTCCACCGTGGTCTCGCCGACGATGCCGCGGTCGCGGCTGCGCACCAGGCCGCCGGCGATGATGACCTCGATGCCCGGGTCGTCGCTGAGGATGGCCGCGACATTGAGGTTGTTGGTGATGACGCGCAGCCCGGGGCGTCCGATCAGCTCGCGCGCGATGGCCTCGGTGGTGGTGCCGATGTTCAGGAACAGGCTCGACCCCTCGGGCACGGCGGCGGCCACGGCACGGGCGATGCAGCGCTTGGCCTCGTCGTTGAGCTGCTGGCGCTGGCGGTAGTTGAGGTTCTCGGTGGTGCTGGCCGGCAGGCGCACGCCGCCATGGAAACGCAGCACCAGGCCGGCATCGGCCAGCTGCTGCACGTCGCGGCGCACGGTCTGCAGCGTGACGCCGAAGCGCTCGGCCAGGGCCTCCACCGTCACCGAGCCCTGTTCGCGCACGGTGTCCAGCACGGCGCTCTGGCGCGGATGGGTGATCGACGGACTGACGGGACTCAAGACGGCTTCCTGACGCTGGCCAGCCCGCAGGTTACGCCATGGGGCCGGGTTCTCCATGAGGGCTATCCGGCTTGCCAGCGCTTCGTTGTTGGGTTAAAAAGAAAAAAGGCGAACACAAACGAATCCAAAACGAATAAGCAATCGAACATGCAACGCAGCAGCCACCCGGGCTGAACCGCTTGCACCACCGTCCGGCCCGCGCCTGCCCGACGGCCCATGCCCCTCAGGAGACTCCCGCCCGTGCCCGCTCTGCCCTCCCGCGGCCCTGCCAGCGCAGCCCTGCCTGCCGATGGCGCGTCGTTCGACGTGCTGGTGGTGGGCGGTGGCATCAATGGCGCCGGCATCGCCCGCGACCTGGCCGGCCGCGGCCTGCGCGTGCTGCTGGTCGAGCAGGACGACCTGGCGCGCCACACCTCGTCGTCCAGCACCAAGCTGATCCACGGCGGCCTGCGCTACCTGGAGTACTACGAGTTCAACCTGGTGCGCAAGGCGCTGGCCGAGCGCGAGGTGCTGCTGAAGAGCGCGCCGCACATCATGTGGCCGCTGCGCTTCGTGATGCCGCACGATCCGTCGATGCGGCCGGTGTGGATGATCCGCGCCGGCCTGTTCCTCTACGACCACCTGGCCAGGCGCGAGTGGCTGCCCGGCAGCACCACGGTCAACCTGCGCCAGCACCCGGCCGGCGTGCCGCTGAAGCCCGGCTACCGCCGCGGCTTCGTCTACAGCGATGGCTGGGTGGACGATGCCCGCCTGGTGGTGCTGAATGCGGTGGACGCGGCCGCGCGTGGCGCCAGCGTGCTGACGCGCTGCAAGTGCACGGCCGCGCGGCGCGGGCCGCAGCAGTGGCAGGCCACGCTGCAGCCCGAGGGCCGGCCGGCGATCCAGGTCAGCGCACGCGCCCTGGTCAATGCCGCCGGGCCCTGGACCGGCAGCTTTCTGCGCGAGCAGGCGCAGCAGCCGGCGGCCAAGAACCTGCGCCTGGTCAAGGGCAGCCACATCGTCGTGAAGCGGCTGTTCGAGCACGAGCATGCCTACATCTTCCAGAACCCCGACAAGCGCATCATCTTCGCCATTCCCTACGAGGGCGAGTACACGCTGATCGGCACCACCGACGTGGAGATCCAGGGCGCGCCCGAGTCCGCACGCATCGACGCTGACGAAACCCGTTACCTGTGCGAGCAGGCCAGCCGCTACTTCCAGCGCCAGCTGACGCCGGCCGACGTGGTGTGGAGCTATTCGGGCGTGCGCCCGCTGCTGGACGACGACTCCGGCGACGCCTCGGCGGTGACCCGCGACTATCTGCTGGACTTCGATGGCGATGAAAGCCAGGCTCCGCTCTTGAGCATCTGGGGCGGCAAGATCACCACCTTCCGCAAGCTGGCCGAAGAGGCCGCCGACGGCCTGGTGCAGCGCCTGGGCGAGCGCCGGCCGGCCTGGACCCGCGACGCCCACCTGCCCGGCGGCGACCTGTCGGCCAGCATCGGCGCGGCGCGGCGGCCCGATGTGGACATCGCCCGCTTCGCCCAGGCGCTGGCGCAGACCCTGCCCCAGGTGCCCGAACGTGTGCGCGCCCGCTGGGCCCGGCTGTACGGATCGCGCGTGGCCCTGCTGCTGCCGCCGGGCCAGGCCCTGGGCGCCGAGGTGGCGCCCGGCCTGTACGAGGCCGAACTGGACTATCTGCACCAGCACGAGTGGGCGCGCAGCGCCGACGACGTGCTGTGGCGCCGCACCAAGCTGGGCCTGCACTGCAGCCCCGAGCAGCGTGCGGCGGTGGCGCACTGGTGGCAGCTTCGCCACGGCCCGGCCACCGCCGGCCGCGAAGGCAATACGAACACGGAGACCGCATGAAACTGGCGCTGCAACGCGTCGAGCACCGGGTGGGCGCGGCCACGCACCTGTACCCGCTGGACCTGGCACTGCAAGCCGACACGGTGAGCGTTCTGCTGGGCGCCACCCAGGCCGGCAAGACCACGCTGATGCGCCTGATGGCCGGGCTGGACGTGCCCAGCCACGGCCGCGTGCTGGTGGACGGCGCCGATGTCACCGGCATGCCGGTGCGCCAGCGCAACGTGGCCATGGTCTACCAGCAGTTCATCAACTACCCGTCGCAGACGGTGTTCGACAACATCGCCTCGCCGCTGAAGCTGCGTGGCATGGACCGCGCCGCCATCCACCAGCGCGTGCAGGTGCTGGCCGAGAAGCTGCACATCGAGCCCTTTCTCAAGCGCCTGCCGGCCGAGCTGTCGGGCGGCCAGCAGCAGCGTGTGGCCCTGGCCCGCGCGCTGGCCAAGGACGCGCCGCTGATGCTGCTGGACGAGCCGCTGGTCAACCTGGACTACAAGCTGCGCGAGGAGCTGCGCGTGGAGCTGTCGGCGCTGTTTGCGGCCGGCTCGTCCACCGTGGTCTATGCCACCACCGAGCCCACCGAGGCCCTGCTGCTGGGCGGCTGGACCGCGGTGATGGACGCCGGCGAGCTGCTGCAGTACGGGCCCACGGCCGAGGTCTTCCACCGCCCGGCCAGCCTGCGCGTGGCACGTGCCTTCAGCGATCCGCCGATGAACCTGCTGCCGCAGGGTGCGCCCCAGCTCGGCCTGGCCGTGCCGGCGGTGCGGCCCGACACCACGGTGGGCCTGCGCGCCAGCGCGCTGCGCCTGCAGCCGCGGCCCGGCGACATCGCGGTGGCCGGCACGGTGCAGCTGGCCGAGATCTCCGGCAGCGACACCTTCGTGCATGTGCACACCGCCGCCGGCGAGCTGGTGGCCCAGCTGACCGGCGTGCATTTCTTCGACCTGGGCGCGGGCATCACGCTGCATCTGGACCCGGCCCAGATCTATGTGTTCGGCGCCGACGGCCTGCTGCTGCAGGCCCCGACACGGGAGCATGGCTGATGGCCCGCATCACGCTGGACCTGGCGCACAGCTACAAGCGCGATCCGCAGCAGGACGGCGACTATGCGCTGCTGCCGCTGAAGATGGTCTTCGACGACGGCGGCGCCTATGCGCTGCTGGGCCCGTCGGGCTGCGGCAAGACCACCATGCTGAACATCATCTCGGGCCTGGTGCAGCCCTCGCACGGCACGGTGCACTTCGATGAGCGCGACGTCACGCGCAGCACGCCGCAGCAGCGCAACATCGCCCAGGTGTTCCAGTTCCCGGTCATCTACGACACCATGACCGTGGCCGAGAACCTGGCCTTTCCGCTGAAGAACCGCGGCGTCGCGCCCGAGCGCATCAAGGCCCGCGTCGGCCAGATCGCCGAGATGCTGGAGATGAGCGGCCAGCTGGGCACGCGTGCCGCCGGCCTGAGCGCCGATGCCAAGCAGAAGATCAGCCTGGGCCGCGGCCTGGTGCGCGAGGACGTCTCGGCCGTGCTCTTCGACGAGCCGCTGACGGTGATCGACCCGCACCTGAAATGGCAGCTGCGGCGCAAGTTGAAGCAGATCCACCACGAGCTGAAGCTGACGCTGATCTACGTCACCCATGACCAGGTGGAGGCGCTGACCTTTGCCGACCAGGTGGTGGTGATGACACGCGGCCGCGCGGTGCAGGTGGGCAGCCCCGATGCGCTGTTCGAGCGGCCGGCGCACCGCTTCGTCGGCCACTTCATCGGCTCGCCGGGCATGAACTTCCTGCCCGCCAGCCTGCTGGCCGGCGCACCGGCCGGCGCGGCCACGCTGGGCGTGCGGCCCGAGTACCTGGCGCTGGCCGCGGCCCAGGCGCCCGGCGCCCTGCCGGCCCGCGTGCTGCAGGCCCAGGACCTGGGCACCTACTGGCTGGTGACGGCCCAGGTGGACGGCGGCGACGCGGCGCAGCCGCACACGGTGCGCCTGCGCCTGGGCGCCGACGCCCGCGCGCCGCGGCCCGGCGACGGCGTGTGGCTGCAGCTGCAAGGCCCGCACACCTGCTGGTATGCGGCCGACGAAACCCTGATGGCGATGGACGAGGTGGCGGCATGAAGCCGGTCAACCAGAAGGCCTGGTGGCTGGTGCTGCCGGTGTTTTTGTGCGTGGCCTTCTCGGCCGTGCTGCCGCTGATGACGGTGGTGAACTACTCGGTGCAGGACATCATCAGCCCCGAGCGCCGCGTCTTCGTGGGCACCGAATGGTTTGCCGCGGTGATGCGCGACAGCGAGCTGCACGAGGCCCTGCTGCGCCAGATCGGCTTCTCGCTGGCGGTGCTGGCGGTGGAGATCCCGCTGGGCATCGCGCTGGCGCTGTCCATGCCGGCCCAGGGCTGGAAGGCCAGCGCCACCCTGGTGGTGGTGGCGCTGAGCCTGCTGATCCCCTGGAACGTGGTCGGCACCATCTGGCAGATCTATGGCCGCGCCGACATCGGCCTGCTCGGCGCCACGCTGGACAAGCTGGGCATCGAGTACAGCTACACCGGCAACCCCACGCATGCCTGGCTCACCGTGCTGGTGATGGACGTGTGGCACTGGACGCCGCTGGTGGCCCTGCTGGCCTACGCCGGGCTGCGCAGCATTCCCGACGCCTACTACCAGGCGGCGCGCATCGACGGCGCCAGCAAGTTCGCGGTGTTCCGCTACATCCAGCTGCCCAAGATGCGCGGCGTGCTGATGATCGCGGTGCTGCTGCGCTTCATGGACAGCTTCATGATCTACACCGAGCCCTTTGTGCTGACCGGCGGCGGACCGGGCAATGCCACCACCTTCCTCAGCCAGTACCTGACGCAGAAGGCGGTGGGCCAGTTCGACCTGGGGCCGGCGGCCGCGTTTTCGCTGATCTACTTTCTGATCATCCTGCTGCTGTGCTTCATCCTCTACACCTGGATGCAGCGCGTGGGCACGGCCGACAAGAGCGAAGGAGCGCAGCATGGTTGAACGCCGCTTCCACAAGCGCAGCCTGTTCCTGCTGGCCTACATGCTGTTTGCGCTGCTGCCCATCTACTGGATGGTCAACATGAGCTTCAAGACCAACGAGGAGATCCTGTCCTCGTTCAGCCTGTGGCCGCAGCACTTCACCTGGGCCAACTACGCCACCATCTTCACCGACGCCAGCTGGTACTCGGGCTATGTCAACAGCCTGATCTACGTGGCCATCAACACGGTGATCTCGCTGACCGTGGCGCTGCCGGCGGCCTATGCCTTCAGCCGCTACAGCTTCCTGGGCGACAAGCATGTGTTCTTCTGGCTGCTGACCAACCGCATGACGCCGCCGGCGGTCTTTCTGCTGCCGTTCTTCCAGCTCTACACCACGGTGGGGCTGATGGACACGCACATCGCCGTGGCGCTGGCGCACCTGCTGTTCAACGTGCCGCTGGCGGTGTGGATCCTGGAAGGCTTCATGAGCGGCATCCCGCGCGAGATCGACGAGACCGCCTACATCGACGGCTACAGCTTCCCGCGCTTCTTCCTCACCATCTTCCTGCCGCTGATCAAGGCCGGCATCGGCGTGGCGGCCTTCTTCTGCTTCATGTTCAGCTGGGTGGAGCTGCTGCTGGCGCGCACGCTGACCAGCGTCAATGCCAAGCCCATCGTGGCGACGATGACGCGCACCGTCAGCGCCAGCGGCATGGACTGGGCCACGCTGGCCGCGGCTGGCACGCTGACCATCGTGCCCGGCGCCATCGTCATCTGGTTCGTGCGCCACTACATCGCCAAGGGCTTTGCGATGGGCCGCGTCTGAGGGAGAGTGTGATGTTTGAATGGATGGCCTGGACACTGCCGGTGGCGGTGTTCTTTGTCTGCATCGCGCTGATGCTGGCCGGCATGACGCTGTGGGAGATCAAGTCGCCCACGGTCATGCGCAAGGGCTGGCTGCCGATCGCCACCACGCGTGGCGACCGGCTGTTCATCGGCCTGCTCAGCGCGGCCTATGTCAACCTGGTCTTCGTCGGCCTGTCGGGCCGGCTGGCCGAAGGGCTGGGCCTGGAGGCCGAGCCCAGCATCTGGTACAGCTTCGTGGCCTCGATGGCCCTGCTGGTGCTGGTCATGCGCAAGGGCTGAGTCGCGTCGATGGCGAATTGGGATCCGGCCCGGCGCTTCCCCGGGGCGGCAGTGATCCTGGAGATCACAAACGGGGAAGCAAACCACCCAAACGAGGAGAAGACACCATGAAGTTGCGCTACACCGCGCTGGGCCTGGCCGCTCTGCTGGCCGTGGCCGCCCCCACCTGGGCCGACGAAAACGCGGCCAAGAAGTGGATCGACAGCGAGTTCCAGCCCAGCACGCTGGGCAAGGACGCCCAGCTGGCCGAGCTGAAGTGGTTCATCGCCGCCGCGGCCAAGCTCAAGGCCAAGGGCGTGAAGGAGATCTCGGTGGTGTCCGAGACCATCACCACGCACGAGTACGAGAGCAAGACGATGGCCAAGGCCTTCGAGGAGATCACCGGCATCAAGGTCAAGCACGACCTGATCCAGGAAGGTGACGTGGTCGAGAAGCTGCAGACCAGCATGCAGTCGGGCAAGAGCATCTACGACGGCTGGATCAGCGACTCCGACCTGATCGGCACGCACTACCGCTACGGCAAGATCCTCAACCTCAGCGACTACATGGCCGGCGCCGGCAAGGAGTTCACCAACCCCGGCCTGGACCTGAAGGACTTCATCGGCACCAAGTTCACCACCGCGCCCGACGGCAAGCTGTACCAGCTGCCCGACCAGCAGTTCGCCAACCTGTACTGGTTCCGTGCCGACCTGTTTGCGCGCAAGGACCTGAAGGACAAGTTCAAGGCCAAGTTCGGCTACGAGCTGGGCGTGCCGCTGAACTGGAGCGCCTACGAGGACATCGCCGAGTTCTTCACCAACGACGTGAAGAACATCGACGGCAAGCCCATCTATGGCCACATGGACTACGGCAAGAAGGACCCCAGCCTGGGCTGGCGCTTCACCGACGCCTGGCTGTCGATGGCCGGCACCGCCGACATCGGCGCGCCCAACGGCCTGCCGATCGACGAGTGGGGCATCCGCGTGGCCGACGACAAGTGCACGCCGGTGGGTGCCAGCGTGGCCCGTGGCGGCGCCACCAACTCGCCGGCCGCCGTGTATGCGCTGACCAAGTACGTGGACTGGATGAAGAAGTACGCGCCGAAAGAAGCCACCGGCATGACCTTCGGCGAGGCCGGCCCGGTGCCGGCCCAGGGCCAGATCGCACAGCAGATCTTCTGGTACACGGCCTTCACCGCCGACATGACCAAGAAGGGCCTGCCGGTGGTCAACGACGACGGCACGCCCAAGTGGCGCATGGCCCCCGGCCCCAACGGCCCGTACTGGAAGCAGGGCATGCAGAACGGCTACCAGGACGTGGGCTCGTGGACCTTCTTCAAGGACCATGACGCCAACAAGACCGCCGCGGCCTGGCTGTATGCGCAGTTCATCACCGCCAAGACCACCAGCCTGAAGAAGACCCTGGTGGGCCTGACGCCGATCCGCGAGAGCGACATCCAGAGCAAGGCCATGACCGACATGGCGTCCAAGCTGGGCGGCCTGGTCGAGTTCTACCGCAGCCCGGCGCGCGTGGCCTGGAGCCCGACCGGCACCAATGTGCCCGACTACCCCAAGCTGGCCCAGCTGTGGTGGAAGAACGTGGCCCAGGCCGTGACCGGCGAGAAGACGCCGCAGGGCGCGATGGACACGCTGGCCGACGAGATGGACCAGGTGCTGGGCCGCCTGGAGCGCGCCGGCATGGCCAAGTGCGCGCCCAAGCTGAACAAGAAGGAAGACCCGAAGAAGTGGCTGTCGGACAAGCAGGCCCCCTGGGCCAAGCTGGCCAACGAGAAGCCCAAGGGCGAGACCATTGCCTATGACGCGCTGCTGAACGCCTGGAAGGCCGGCAAGGCGCGCTGATCCCGCTTGCCTGTCTGCGGCAGGTCGCTCTGGCCTGCCCTTGACCCTCGCCGCCGTGCAGCCCGCTGCACCGGCGGCGATTTTTTTGGGCTCAGGCCTCGGCCATGCGCGGCGTGCCCTCGTTGACGATCTCCGGGTCCAGCGTGTGGCGGCGGCCACGGCTGTCGAGCACGACCACGGTGTACTTGTAGCTCCTGGGCGTGCGGTTGCAGTTGCGGTCGCGCAGCGTCACGGTCTGGGCGTCCACCCACACCGGCGGCTCGGGGAACTGGGTCTTGTGGCCGCCTTCGATGACGATGGCGCCCAGGGTGGGAAAGCTGTAGCCGGGCGTCACGAGCTGGAAGCTCAGGCAGTGGTCCTCGCCCTGGACCTGCAACGGGTCGGGGCTGACGGCCACCTGGCCGTCGATCACGCTGACGCTGACGATGGATTCGCTGAGGGGGGCTTGCATGGGGCGCTCGGGTTCAGGTCGGGGCGGCGAGCCGCCGGCGCAGCTCGGCGTACACCGGGTGCCGGAAGGCCGATGCCTCGATGTCATCGGCCAGACGCCGCGCCAGCTGTAGCTCGCCCAGCTCTGCAAGAGCCAGCGCCTGCAGACAGATCGCACGGAAATCGCGCCGCGCCTGGGCATCGCCCAGCAGCTGCAGCACGCGCTGCCAGTGCGGCCGGGCCGCGGCGGCCTGGCCCTGCTGCGCCAGGCGCCGGCCCAGGGCCAGCGAAACCTCGGCCAGCACGCGCCGGCGCAGCGCCGACAGCGCCGCCAGATCGCCATGGCGCTGCTGCAGCTCGGCCACGAAGGCCGCCAGCTCGGGCGCGCCGGCCTGGCCCAGGGCCTCGGCCTGCAGCAGCGTGGCGCCGCGCAGCTCGATCTGCCAGTACAGCTTGCCGGCATCGGCCTGCAGCAGGCGCGGCAGGATCTGCTGGGCCCGGGCCAGGTGCTCGCGGGCCGCGGGCAGCTGCTGGCGGGCGCGCTCCAGCTGGGCCAGGTCCAGCAGGGTCAGCAGGGCCTGGCCCTGCCAGTCCAGGTTGGCCGCATCCAGGGCCATCAGCTCCTGCCAGGCCTGCCAGGCCTCGCCCAGGGCCTGGGCCGCCGCGGCCTGGCCGGCCGGGCCCTGCTCCAGCGCCAGCGCGCCCAGGTCGCGCCAGGCCACGGCCAGCAGATGCCGGGCCGCCGGCGTGCGCTGGGCCGCCGGCAGCTGCAGCAAGGCCTGCACCTTGGCCTGCTGGGCCGCCTGCTCGGCCTGGGCATCGCCCAGGGCGCGCTGGGCGCCGGCCACCCAGCCATGGGCATTGGCCAGGCTTTGCAGGGTCTCGGGCCGGGGATCGGCCGCGGCGCGGGCCTGGAAGGCCGGCAGCGCGGCCTGGAAGGCCTGCAGGGCCTGGCCCGCACGCCCGGCCTCCAGCTGCACCACGCCCAGGCCCTGCTCGGCCATCGCCGCCTCGATGCGCCAGTCGGCGCGCTGCGGGTCCAGCACCAGCAGCTGCCGCGTCAGCGCCACATAGCGCCCGAACTGGGCCTCGGCCTGGTCCAGCTGGCCGCGGCGGCGCGCCACATAACCCAGCCAGTACACGCTCTGCGCCTGGTCGAACAGGCGCTGGCCGTTGGCCGGCTCGCGCGCCAGCAGCAGGCCGGTGCTGCGCGTGGCCTCGTCGAAGCGGCGCGCGGCCTCGTCGAGCCGGCCGCGCTTCTCGGCGATCTCGCCCAGCAGGTGCAGGGCGCGGGCACGCCGCGCCAGCGCATCGGCATCCAGCTGCTGGGCGCCGCCGGCCGCGGCATCGGCGGCATAGTGGGCCAGCACCTTCTCGCCGACCACGTCCAGCACGTCCAGCCGGCCCACCGGCTGCAGGCGCTGGCGCAGGTCGCCGAGCATGAACTCGATCAGCGCCTCGGCCTGGTCGCGCTGGCGCCGGGCCTCGCGGCCCTCCAGCAGCGCGCCGGCCACGGCCAGGCCCAGGGCCAGCAGCGCCGTGCTGCCGGCGCCCACGGCCCAGCGGTGGCGGCGCACGAACTTGGCGGCCACATAGGCGGCGCTGTCGGGCCGGGCGCGGATGGGCTGGTGCGCCAGCCAGCGGCGCAGGTCCTCGGCCAGGGCCGCGGCATTGGCATAGCGCTGCTGCGGCGCCTTCTTCAGCGCCTTGGCGACGATGGTGTCCAGGTCGCCGCGCAGGGCCCGCGCGCGGCGGCCGGCGTCGGCACCGCCGCGGGCGCGCACGGCCTCCGACAGGCGCCGCGGCTCGGTCTCCAGCACCGCCTGCATCAGCGCCAGCGGCGTGGTGCGGCCGGTGGCCGCCGGCGTCGGATGGCCGCCGCCCAGCAGGCCGTAGAGCAGCACGCCCAGCGCATACACATCGGTGGCCATGCCCAGCGCGCCGCCGGCCAGCTGCTCGGGCGCGGCGTACTGCGGCGTGAAGGCGCGGCCGGCGCGCTGGGTCAGCTCGGTGGCGGCCTGGGCCTGGCCATCGCCCTCGCCATCGAGCAGCTTGGCGATGCCGAAGTCCAGCAGCTTGATGCGGCCCTGGCCATCGACCAGGATGTTCGAGGGCTTCAGGTCGCGGTGCAGCACCAGGCGGTTGTGCGCATGGGCCACGGCATCGAGCACATCGACGAACAGGCGCAGCGTGGCCGCCAGGTCGAGCTGGCGGCGCTGCACATGGGCATCCAGCGGCTCGCCGTCCACATATTCCAGCACCAGATAGGGCTGCTGGCCGTCGTCGGCCAGGCCGGCGTCGAGCAGGCGGGCGATGTGCGGATGGTCCAGCTGGGCCAGGATCGCGCCCTCGCGGGCAAAGCGCCCGGCGTCGCCGGCGCCCAGCAGGCCGCCGCGCAGGAACTTGATCGCCACCCGGCCCTGGTAGCGGCCGTCGCTGCGCAGGGCGCGCCAGACGCTGCCCATGCCGCCTTCGCCGATCAGCGACTCCAGCGTGTAGGCGCCGATGCGCTGGCCGGCCTGGGCGCCGGCACCGGCGGCGCCCGCCAGCCGAGCCAGGCCGGGCAGGGCCGGCGCCTGCAGGAAGTCGGCGCCGGCCAGGGCCTGGTCCTGGGCCAGCCAGGCCGCCAGCTGCGCGGCCAGCGCGGCATCCTGGCCACGCAGCGCGGCCAGGCGCTGCTCGCGCGCCGCCGGCTCCAGGTCCAGCAGCTCGTCGAGCAGCGGGCCCAGGCGGGCCCAGGTGGCGGGCGATGGCGGCTGGGGTGCGGGCGCGGCGCCGTCGCTCATCGCAGCGACATCGCCAGCCACAGACGCGCCTTCTGCCAGTCGCGCTGCACGGTGCGCTCGGTCACGCCCAGGGCCTGGGCGATCTCGGTCTCGGACAGGCCGCCGAAGTAGCGCATCTCCACCACCGTGGCCAGGCGGGCATCGGCCTGGGCCAGGGCCTGCAAGGCCTCGTGCACGCGCAGGATCTCGGCGTCGTGGGCCGGATCGGCGGCCTGCTCGATGACCGCGGTGTCCAGCGGCAGGTGCTCGGCATCACCGCCGCGGCGCTGCGCCTGGCGCGCACGCACCAGGTCGACGACCACGCTGTGCATGGCCCGCGCGGCATAGGCAAAAAAGTGCTGGCGGTCGCTGAACACCGGCGGCGCGGCCTCGGCGCCTTCGCCCCCGGCGGCCTGGGCCGACTGCAGGCGCAGATAGCTCTCATGCACCAGGGCCGTGGTGTCGAGCAGGGTGAACTCGCCCGAGCGCCGCAGCCGGCTGCGCGCCAGCACGCGCAGCTCGCGGTACAGCAGGGCCACCACCGCATCGGCGGCGCGGGCATCGCCACGGCCGGCGGCCTGCAGCAGGCGGTTGATCTCGGCGTCGGCCGCGGGATCGGCGTCGGTGGCATCGCTCATGGCGCGGCACTCTATCGCGGGCCGCGGCCGGCGATGTCGGGCGGCGCCGGGTTTGCGCGTTGGCTGTCGTTGCAGGGGTCCGTTGCGGACCCGAACGAGAAGTACAGATGCACATCGCCCCCGGAACGTCGTCCTCCCCATCCTCCCAATCGTCCACGATGTCGTCCGCCGCAGCCGGCGGCGGGCGCGAGCCGGCCTGGCCGCCCACGGCCGCGGCGCTCAGCGGCAGCGTCGCCGCCCTGCCCCTGCTCGATGCCCACCTGGGCGCCTGCCGGCGGCGGGCCCGCTCGGCCGCGCTGCTGCACCTGGCCGTCGGCGGCCTGCCGGCCCAGGGTGGCGAGGCGCTGCTGACGGCCCTGGGCCGGCGCCTGCGCGCCCGCGTGCGCGCCACCGACGAGGTGCTGGCGCTGGAAGGCCACTGCTTCGCCGTGCTGCTGCTGGATGCCGACGAGCGCGCCGCGGCCCTGGTGCGCGATCGCCTGCTGCGCCTGCTGGCCGAGGACTACCGCATCGGCACCGAGCTGCTGCGACCGCAGCTGCGCATCGGCCATGCGCTGGCCGGCCGCGATGGCCAGCGCGCGGCCGAGCTGCTGCAGACCGCCGCCGGCCGGGGCTGAGCCATGGCCACCGACGCCGAGCGGCCGCCGCCCCGCCCGCTGGATGCCGCGGCCCTGGCCGCGGTGCTGGACACGCTGGACTCCGGCGTGCTGGTGCTGGACCTGCGGCTGCAGCCGCTGCTGGCCAACGAGGCCGCGCGCCGCGAGCTGCAGGACGGCGGCCTGCTGCGCCGCCTGCCCGATGGCACGCTGGCCGCCGCCGACGAGCCCAGCCAGGCGCGGCTGCGCACGGCCCAGCTGGCGGCGGCGCGGGGTGGCCTGCGCCAGCTGCTGCCGCTGCACGACGGCCAGCGCCTGCGCCTGGCCGCGCTGCTGCCGCTGGCCACGCCGGCCGGCCAGTCGCCACGCTCGGTGCTGCTGCTGGGCCGGCGCCAGCTGGCGCCCGACCTGGTGGTGGCCCTGCTGGGCCAGGTCTATGCGCTGACCGAGGCCGAGCAGCGTGTGCTGGCCGGCCTGCTGGCCGGCCAGCGCGTGGCCGGGCTGGCGCGCGAGCATGGCGTGCAGCTGTCGACGCTGCGCACCCAGGTGGCGGCGCTGCGCAGCAAGTTCGGCGTGCGCCGCATCGACGAGCTGATCCGCCTGGCCGCCGAGCTGCCGCCGATGGCCGACGCGCTGCGCACGCCGCTGTAGGCGCTGCAGGTGCTGCAGCGGCTGCAGCCGCTCAGCCGCGCAGCGCCGGCACCACCGCCGCCAGCAGGCGCGAGGCCAGGGCCGCCGTGGCCTGGGCCGTGTGCAGCGTGTGGCCGTGGCTCAGTGTCTCGTCGGACAGGCCGGCGCCCATGTTGGTGAGCATGGACAGGCCCAGCACCTTGAGCCCCGCATGGCGGGCCAGGATGGTTTCGGGCACGGTGCTCATGCCCACCGCCTGGGCGCCCAGCGTGATCAGCATGCGGATCTCGGCCGGGGTCTCGAACTGCGGGCCCAGCACCCAGGCATAGACGCCCTCGTGCAGCTCGATGCCGGCGGCGCTGGCGGCGGCGGCAGCCTGGTCGCGCAGGTCGGGGTCGTAGGCCGCGCCCATGTCGACGAAGCGGCGGTTGTCGCTCTCGCCATGCAGCGGCGTGCGCTGCACGATGTTCAGGTGGTCGCTGATCAGCATCAGCGAGCCCGGCGGCATCTGTGCGCTCAGGCTGCCGGCGGCATTGGTCAGCAGCAGCAGCGGCACGCCCAGCGCCGCCAGCGTGCGGATCGCGCCCTTCATGCCGGCCGGGTCGCCACTTTCATAGGCATGCTTGCGGCCGCGCAGCAGGGCCACTGGCCGGCCGCCGATGGCGCCCAGGCGCAGCGTGCCGGCATGGCCGGCCACGCCCAGCACCGGAAAGGCCGGCAGCTCCTGGTAGGGGATGTCGATGGCCTGCTCGACCAGCTCGGCGATGCCGTCCCAGCCCGAGCCCAGCACGATGGCCAGCTCGGGCGTGGCGGCGCCGCTGGCGCGGATGCGCTCGACGCTGCGGGCGATCTGTTCGGTGAGGGTGTCGGTCATGGCGTCAGAGTTTCAGATGGGCCGGGCCGAAGCTGGCCGGCAGCAGGGCGTCCAGCGTGAAGCGCGCGCGCACGGCATCCAGGTCGGCAACCCAGATGTTGCAGTCGCCGGCGGCAAACTCGCGCAGCCGCTGGCGGCAGCCGCCGCAGGGCGTGACCGGCTCGTCGGCCACGCCGACCACGGCCGCGGCCAGGATGCGCGCGCCGCCGGCCATCACCAGCGCGCCGATGGCCGTGGCCTCGGCGCACTGGCCCTGCGGATAGGCGGCATTCTCGACATTGCAGCCGGCATGGATGCGGCCGGCCTCGTCCAGCAGGGCGGCGCCGACCGCAAAGCGCGAGTACGGCGCATAGGCGCGCTGGCGCGCCGCACGGGCGGCCTGCACCAGGCGGGCCATCAGGGCATCGTCGACGACCATCGTGCTCAGCGCTCCTTCAAGTACGGCGTGCCGAGTGCCGCCGGCGCGCGTGCATGGCCGATGAAGCCGGCCAGCAGCACCACGGTCAGCACATAGGGCAGGGCCTGGATGGCCTGCACCGGCACCGTGCCGCCGCCCAGCGCATCGGGCAGGGCCACGCCCTGCAGGCGGATGGCCAGCGCATCCAGAAAGCCGAACAGCAGGCAGGCCCACAGCGCCGCCACCGGCCGCCACTTGCCGAAGATCATCGCCGCCAGCGCCATGTAGCCGCGGCCGGCGGTCATGTTGGGCACGAAGCTGGCGTTCTGCGCCAGCACCAGGTAGCTGCCGGCCAGCGCGCACAGCACGCCGTTGGCGGCCAGCGCGCCATAGCGCAGGCCCAGCACGCTCAGGCCCGCGGCATCGACCATCGCCGGGTTGTCGCCGGTGGCGCGCAGGCGCAGGCCCAGCCGCGTGCGGTAGAGAAACCACCACATGCCCGGCACCAGGGCCAGGGCCAGGTAGACCAGGGCGTTGTGGCCGAACAGGCCCAGGCCGATCACCGTGCCGACCAGCGGCACGGCCTTCAGCGCCTCGCCCACGGCCAGCAGCTGCGGCCCCAGCCGCGCCGCATCGGCCAGCGGCGGCGTCTGGCCGCCCTGCTTGAACCAGGCGATGCCCAGCACGATGGACAGGCCGGCGGCGATCATGGTCAGCGCCATGCCCATCACCACCTGGTCGCCGCCATGGCTGACGCAGGCATAGCCGTGCAGCATCGACAGCGCCACGCCCACCGCCACCGCCGCGGCCAGGGCCAGCGGCCAGCTGCCGGTGACGGCGCCGGTGGCACCAGCGGCAAAGGCGGCCAGCAGCATCTTGCCTTCCAGGCCCAGGTCGATGACGCCGGAGCGCTCGCTGATCAGGCCGGCCAGCGCGCACAGGATCAGCGGCGTCGACACACGCAGCGTCGACGCCAGCAATCCGCCCAGCAGGGTTTCATCCATGGGCGGCTCCCGCAGCCACCGGCCGCACCGGCCGCGCCAGCGCATACAACCGCGCCAGCCAGGGCGCGGCCACCTGGGCCATGGCGCCGGAGAACAGCACGATCAGGCCCTGCAGCGTGGTCACCATGTCGCGGGAAAAGCCCGGCACCTCGAAGGCCAGCTCGGCGCCGCCCTGGTACAGCGCGCCGAACAGCAGCGAGGCCAGCGCTATGCCCAGCGGATGGTTGCGGCCGATCAGGCTGACGGCGATGCCGGTGAAGCCGGCGCCGGCGACGAAGTCCAGCAGCAGCCGGTGCTGCACGCCGGCCAGCTCGTTGACGCCGACCAGGCCGGCCAGCGCGCCGGAGATCAGCATCGCCGTCATCACCTGGCGCTGCGGATGCATGCCGGCGTACTGCGCGGCCTCGGGCGCATGGCCCACGGCGCGCAGCTCGTAGCCGGCACGCAGCCGCCACAGCAGGGCCCACACCGCAAAGGCCGCCACCACGGCCAGCAGCAGCGTGGCATTCAGCGGCGTGCGCGGCCATTCGATGCCCAGCGCGCCCAGCAGCTGGTGCATGCCGGGCATGTGGGCGCTGTCGGCAAAGGCCACCGATTCCACCGTCATGCCGCCCGGCGCCTTCAGGTGGTTGACCAGCAGCCAGGCCAGCAGGGCCGAGGCGATGAAGTTGAACATGATGGTGGTGATGACCACATGGCTGCCGCGCCAGGCCTGCAGCGCCGCCGGCACCGCGGCCCAGGCGGCGCCACCGGCCATGGCGCTGGCCACCAGCAGCGGCAGCATCAGCGCCGCCGGCAGGCCCGGCGCCAGCTTCAGCGCCGCCAGCGCCAGCAGCAGGCCGCCGACCATGGCCTGGCCCTCGCCGCCGATGTTGAACAGGCCGCCGTGGAAGGCCACGGCCACCGCCAGGCCGGTGAAGACGAAGGTGGTGGCGTAGTACAGCGTGTAGCTGAGGCCCGAGCGCGTGCCGAACGCGCCCTGCACCAGCAGCGAGATGACCTCCAGGGGCTTGAGCCCGATCACCGCGACGACGATGGCGCTGACCGCCAGCGCCAGCGCCAGGTTGACCAGGGGCAGCACGACCACATCCATCCAGCGCGGCAGCTCGACCGGTTGGCTCACAGGCAAAAGTCCTTGTTGTCTTGGGGTTGGCGCGATGCGGCCGGTGGTGGCTCGGCCGGCACAAAGCCCGGCGGCAGCACCTCGGGCGACTGCGCATCCAGCTGGGCCAGCACCTCGCTCCAGCCATGGTGTGGCCGCCAGCCCAGCTCGGCCATGGCCCGCGCCGGATCGCTGACGCGCAGGATGCGCGCCGGCAGGGCCCAGCCACGGGCGTCGAAGGCTGCGGCCAGGCCGGGCACACGCTCGCGGATCAGCGCCGCGGCGTCCTGCGCCAGGCGCGGCGCGTCGGCGCGGTCGAAGGGCGTGGCGCCGCTGAGCACATAACAGCGCTGCGCCGGCGCGGTGGCGGCCGTGGCCAGTGCCAGCGCATGGGCCTCGGCCACGTCGCGAGCGTCGATGCCGCGGTGCAGCCGGGCCACGGCCATCGCCGGCGCGGGCTCGGCAAAGCAGCGGCCCATGCGCAGCACGCTCAGGCCGAAGGCGCCGGCAGCGGCCCAGCGCGCCAGCGCCGCCTCGGCCGCCAGCTTGCTGTGGTGATAGATCGTGCGCGGCTGCGCTGTCGTGGCCTCGTCCAGCCACTGCGCGGCCTGCAGGCCGTCGGGCACGGCGCCATACAGCGCCGTGGTGCTGGTGTGAACGAGGTGGCCCACGCCGGCCGCACAGGCCTCGCGCGCCAGGGTCTCGGTGGCCTGCACATTGACACGCAGAAACTCGGCCTCGTCGCGCAGCCCCACCTGCGGCGCATGCAGGGCGGCGCAGTGCAGCACCGCGTCCACGCCCCGCAGGGCGCGGCGCAGCAGGGCCGCGTCGGCCAAGTCGCCCACGAAGTGCGCGGTGGACGAGGGCTGCACATCCAGGCCCAGCACCTGGTGCTGCAGCGCCAGCCGCACCACCAGGGCCCGGCCGATGCGCCCGCTGGCGCCGGTGACCAGCAGCTTCATGCGGCCGCCGACTCTTGGGCTTCGGCGCCGGCCATCAGCCGGCCCAGCGCGGCCTCGGTGCATTGCTCGATGGACAGCTCGCCGGCGATGCGGCCGCGGTCCATCACCAGCACGCGGTCGGCCAGGGCCAGGATCTCGTCCAGCTCGCTGCTGACCACCAGCACCGCGCCGCCGGCGTCGCGCATGGCGCGCAGCCGGCCGTGGATGAACTCGACGGCGCCGATGTCCACGCCGCGCGTGGGCTGGCCCACCAGCAGCACCTGGGGCGGCGTCTCGGGCGCCAGCGCCTCGCGGGCCAGCACCAGCTTCTGCTGGTTGCCGCCGGAGAACTTGGACGAGCGCAGCAGCGCATTGCGCGGCCGCACGTCGTAGGCCTCCATCCACTCGGCCGTGGCCTGGCGCATCGCGGCCTGCTTCATCCAGCCGCCGGCGCCGGCAAAGCGCTTGAGCCGGTGGTAGCCCAGCACCGCGCTCTCCCAGGCGCTGAACTTCAGCACCATGCCGCGGCGGTGGCGGTCTTCGGGCACATGGGCCAGGTGCAGCGCCCGCGCGGTGCCGGGATCGAGCCAGCGCGCCGGCTCGAAACGGCGGCCGCCCAGGCTCAGCGTGCCGGACTGCGGCGCCAGCAGGCCGGACAACACCTCCAGCAGCTCGGTCTGGCCATTGCCCGAGACGCCGGCGATGCCGACGATCTCGCCGGCGCGCAGCGTCAGGCCCACGTCGCGCAGCCGCGGCACGCCCATGGCGTCGGTCCAGCCCAGGCCCCGGGCGCTGAGCAGCTCGACGCCGGGCGGCCGGGCGGCGCTGCCGTTGTCGCGGCCCAGGTTGACGCGGCGGCCGACCATGGCCTCGGCCAGCTGGTCCAGCGAGGTCTCGGCGATGGGCCGGTCCAGCACCACGGCGCCCTGGCGCATCACGGTCACGGCGTCGCACAGCGCCATGATCTCCTTGAGCTTGTGCGTGATCAGCAGCAGCGTGGTGCCGTTGTCGCGCAGCCGGCGCAGCGTGACGAACAGCTGCTCGGTCTCCTGCGGCGTGAGCACGGCCGTGGGCTCGTCGAGGATCAGGATCCTGGCGCCGCGGTACAAGGCCTTGAGGATCTCCAGCCGCTGGCGCTCGCCCACCGGCAGGTCTTCGACCGCCAGGTCCAGCCGCACCTGCAGGCCGGTGTCGTGCATCAGCGCCTGCAGCTCGGCGCGCACCGTGGCGCGGGCGCGCTGCAGCCGCCAGTCGGGCTCGGCGCCGAGCATGATGTTGTCCAGCGCGCTCAGCGTGTCCACCAGCATGAAGTGCTGGTGCACCATGCCGATGCCCAGCGCAATGGCCTCGCGCGAGCCGGGGATCTGCACCTCGCGGCCGTGGATGGCGATCTGGCCCTCGTCGGCCTGGTAGAAGCCGTAGAGGATGGACATCAGCGTGGACTTGCCGGCGCCGTTCTCGCCGACGATGCCATGCGCGGTGCCGGCCGCCACCGTGAGCGTGACCTCGCGGTTGGCCTGCACCGCGCCGAAGCGCTTGCAGATGCCGCGCATCTGCACGGCCGGCGGCAAGCCACCGGCGAGGTCCGCAGTCATCAGTACTTGCAGGCGTTGTCCGCCATGTAGTCGGCCACCTTGATCTTGCCGGCGATGATGTCGGCCTTGGCCGCGTCGACCTTCTTCTTCATGTCGGCCGTCACCAGCTTGGCGTTGTGCTGGTCCAGCGCATAGTCGACGCCGCCTTCCTTCAGGCCCAGCACGGTGAGCTGGCCGGGGTTGGTCTTCTTGAACAGGCTGTAGACCGCCACGTCCACGCGCTTGACCATGCTGGTCAGCATCACGCCGGGGTGCAGGTGGTTCTGGTTGCTGTCCACGCCGATGGCCAGCTTGCCGCCGTCCTTGGCCGCCTGGTAGACGCCGATGCCGGTGCCGCCGGCGGCGGCGAAGATCACGTCCACGCCCTTGGCGAACTGGGCCTTGGCCAGCTCGCCGCCGCGCGTGGGGTCGTTCCAGGCCGCCGGCGTGGTGCCGGTCATGTTGGCCGTGACCTCGGCCTTGGGATTGGCGTACTTGGCGCCCTGCTCGTAGCCGCACTGGAACTTGCGGATCAGCGGGATGTCCATGCCGCCGACGAAGCCGACCTTGCCGCTCTTGCTGGCCAGCACCGCCATCATGCCGACCAGGAACGAGCCCTCGTGCTCCTTGAACACCACCGATTCCACGTTCGGCAGCTTGACCACCGAGTCGATGATGGCGAACTGCTGCTTGGGAAAGTCCTTGGCCACCTTCTCCACCGTGCTGGCCTGGGCGAAGCCGACGCCGACGATGGGGCTGGCACCCTTATCGGCCATGCGCCGCATGGCCTGGTCGCGCTGGGCCTCGTTGGCGATCTCGAAATCCAGATAGGGCTTGCCGCCCTCCTTCTTCCAGCGCTCGGCGCCGTTGAAGGCGGCCTCGTTGAAGCTCTTGTCGAACTTGCCGCCCATGTCGTAGATGACGGCGGGCTGGGCCTGGGCCAGTGCGGCGCCGGCGGCCAGGGTCAGGGCCTGGATCAGCACGGCCTGTTGCAGCAGGGTCTTCTTCATGGTGCGCATTGCCCTTCTCGAACGGGATTGAACGTGGCGGGCAGGATAGCAAGACTTGCGCCGCCGTCGCTCCGGTAGCATCCCGCGATGCCGAACACCGATACGCCTCGCCCGGCCGCCGATCACGACGCGGCGCTGCAGCACCTGGCCCGGCGCCTGCCCAAGGTGCTGCTGCACGAGCACCTGGACGGTGGCCTGCGCGTGGCCACGCTGCTGCAGCTGCTGCAACAACGTGGCATCGCCGCGCCGGCGGCCGACGAGGAGACGCTGGCGGCCTGGTTCGACGCCCGCGCCCATGCCGGCTCGCTGCTGGAATACCTGCGCGGCTTCGACCTCACGGTGGCGGCCATGGCCACGCCCGAGGGCCTGGCCCGCGTGGCCTTCGAGGCCGCCGAGGACGCGCGCGCCGAGGGCTGCGTGCTGGCCGAGTTCCGCATCGCACCGCTGCTGTTCGAGCCGCATGGCGTGTCCGGCGAGGACGCGGTGCGCGCCCTGCTGGCCGGCCTGTCGCGCAGCCCGCTGGCCAGCGGCCTGATCGTCTGCGGCATGCGCCATGAAAGCGATGCGCAGATCGCGCGCGCCGCCGAGCTGGCCATCGCCGCCTCGGCCTGGCCCGCGTCGCCCGGCGGCGCCCGCGTGGTCGGCTTCGACCTGGCCGGGCCCGAGGCCGGCTACCCGGCCACCCGCCACGCGGCCCTGCTGCAGCGCGTGCGCGACGCCGGCCTGGGCCTGACCCTGCATGCCGGCGAGGCCGATGCCGGCGAGCGGGTGCTGGAGGCCGCGCGCCTGGGCGCCAGCCGCATCGGCCACGGCGTGCGCCTGGCCGACCTGCTGGACGGGCCGCAGGCCGCCGCGGTGCGCGACGAGGTGCGCCAGCTGGCCATCCACCTGGAGGTCTGCCCGACCAGCAATGTGCAGACCGGCGCCGCGGCCTCGATCGCGCTGCACCCCATCCACCGGCTGTGGCAGGCCGGCGTGTCGCTGTCCTTCCACACCGACAACCGGCTGATGTCGCGCGTGGACCACAGCGCCGAGGCGCTCAATCTGCTGCGCGCCGGCTTCACGCCGGCCGAGCTGCTGCGCATGGGGCTGGACGCGGCGGCGGCCTCGTTCCTGCCGGCACCGGCGCGCGCCGGTGCCATCGCCGCGCTGCAGGACTGGGCGCAGCAGCAGGGCCTGGCCCCCAGCCCGGCGCGCTGAGCAGGCACTCACTTGCCTGCCGACGGCTGACGTTCAGAGATCTGTTGTCGGCAGACAACGGCCCTCGGGCTGTCATGAAGGACGGTGACACTGTCGCTGCATTGCCACAGCTCACCGTCACAATCCGTGTCACCGTCATGCCGCACAGCCGGGCCCCAGAGCGTGATGCATGGCCCCAACACGGGGCAAACACGGCTGGCGTTGGTGCCTGACTCCGGTCCAAGCTGACCAATCGATCAGGAAATCCGGCGTCCGGCTGGCAGGCATCTTGCTCAGCCCGTGTTGCCGGCGTGTGGCAATGCCGTGAATGGCCCGTGCAGTCTTGAAACGCAGTTAGCAGAGGATCAGGAGAAACCGATGAACCACCCGAGTTGGATGGGCTTCACGCGCACCGCGCTCAGCGCGGCCGTGGCCATCGTCGTCGCAGCGCCCGCGCTGGCCCAGAACACCACCTCGGCCATTGGCGGCCGGGTCACCAACGCCGCCGGCCAGCCGGTGGCCGGTGCCACGGTGAGCATCCTGCACGTCGAATCCAAGTCGACCAGCACCACCACCACCGACAGCGACGGCCGCTGGGCGGCGCGTGGCCTGCGCGTCGGCGGCCCCTACACGGTGACCATCGTCCAGGGCAGCCAGCGCGACGTGCGCGACAACCTGTTCCTGACCCTGGCCGAAACCGCCTCGCTGGACACCACGCTGGGCGCGGCCCAGGTGACCATCACCGGCCAGGCGCTGTCCAGCACCTTCAACCGCTCCAACATCGGCGCCGGCACCAACATCAGCAATGCGCAGCTGAACGCGCTGGCCTCGATCAACCGCAACCTGCAGGACTACGCGCGCACCGATCCACGGCTGGCGCAGACCGACAAGGAGCGTGGCGAGATCTCGGCCGGCGGCCAGAACACGCGCTACAACTCGATCACCATCGACGGCGTCAACATCAACGACACCTTCGGCCTGGAGTCGAACAACCTGCCCACGCGCAAGCAGCCGATCTCGATCGACGCGATCCAGTCGGTGCAGGTCAACCTGTCGAACTACGACGTGACCCAGAAGGGTTACACCGGCGCCAACATCAACGCCATCACCAAGAGCGGCACCAACGAGTTCCACGGCTCGGCCTACTACGTCTGGCGTGACGACAGCCTCACCGGCGACCGCTACAACCGCAGCAACGGCACCTACTTCGCCACGCCCACCTTCGAGGAAGACACCAAGGGCTTCACCCTCGGCGGCCCGATCCTGAAGGACAAGCTGTTCTTCTTCACCAGCTACGAAGAGCAGAAGAGCACCAAGACCCGGCCGGCCTTCGGCCCGCTGGGCAGCAGCCTGACCAACGTCGGCATCACCCAGACGGCCATCGACCAGGCCATCAGCATCGCCAAGAGCACCTGGGGCTTCGACGCCGGCACCTCGACCGTGCCCGACACCGTGGCCCTGGAGGTGAAGGACACGCTGCTGAAGCTGGACTGGAACATCAACGACAACCACCGCGCCAACCTGCGCTACACCAAGACCGAGCAGGTCGAGCCCTTCCTGACCGGCTACTCGGCCACCGGCCTGTCGCTCAGCTCGTACTGGTACAACCAGTCCAAGGTCATCGAAAGCGTGGTCGGCCAGTGGTTCGCCGACTGGTCGCCCAGCCTCAGCACCGAGCTGAAGGTCTCGCAGCGCAACTACGAGAGCGCGCCCACGCCGGTCAACGGCGTGCGCCTGCCGGCCATCGGCCTGCGCTTCTCCGGCGCCCTGCCGGCCGACGCCCCCTCGGGCACCAGCGCCAACAACCGCTTCCTGAACCTGGGTACCGAGCGCAGCCGGCATTTCAACGTGCTGGAAACCGAGACCACCGACCTGTACTTCGGCGCCACGCTGACCCGCGGCGCGCACGAACTCAAGGCCGGCGTCGACTACAGCGACAACAAGGTCTACAACGCCTTCCTGCAGGACACCAACGGCAACTACACCTTCGGCTGCGAGCCCGGCAGCTACAGCTTCGGCACCGTGGCCAGCTGCACCGGCAACTACACGCCCACTGGCAGCACCACGGCCGTGGCCATGACCTCGACGCTGCGCGACCTGGCCGTGCTGGAGAACTTCCAGCGTGGCAAGGCCTCGGCCTACTCGGTGCAGCTGCCGCTGTCCGGCAAGACCCTCAACGACGGCGTGGCCGTCTGGAGCTACCAGAACACCGGCCTGTTCCTGCAGGACAACTGGAAGTTCAGCAAGGACCTGACGCTGACGCTGGGCCTGCGCGTCGATCAGCAGAGCGTGCCGGACAAGCCGATCTACAACGCCGCAGCCGCGGCCCCGACCGTGGCCGGCAGCGTCAGCGGCTCGACGGTGGTGCGCAACACCGGCGGCTTCGGCCTGAACAACTCCGAGACGCTGGACGGCAACGTGCTGTGGCAGCCGCGCTTCGGCTTCAACTGGAACCTGGGCGGCGATCTGCGCAAGCAGCTGCGCGGCGGCTTCGGCCTGTTCCAGGGTGCGGCCGCCAACGTGTGGCTGTCCAACCCGTTCAGCAACACCGGCATGGCGGTCGGCACCTACAGCTGCACCAGCTACAGCAACTGCGCCAGCGTGACCTTCAGCCCCAACCCCGATGGCCAGCCGGTCGTCGCGGGCACGCCGCCGGCACCCAACCTGGACTTCGTCTCCTCCGACCTGCAGCAGCCCTCGGTCTGGAAGATGAACCTGGGCTTCGAGTCGGAGCTGCCGTCGGTGCCCATGCTGGGCAAGCTGGTGGCCAGCGCCGAATGGCTGCGCGTGCAGAACAAGACCGGTATCTTCTACCAGCACCTGAACCTGGGCGGCGCCACCGCCACCGGTCCGGACGGTCGCCAGCTGTTCTACACGCCGCAGACCTACAGCCAGGACTGCTGGACCGGCAGTTCCTTCAGCACCTCCGGCGCCTGCGCCGGCTCGCGCGTCAAGGCGCTGTCCAACGCCAGCTTCAACAACGTCTACCTGGCGCGCAAGACCAGCGAAGGCAGCAGCGATGCGGTGACGCTGTCGATCGGCCGCCCGCTGACGGCCGGCTTCGGCTGGAACCTGGCCTATACGCGCACCGATGCCAAGGAGATCAGCCCGCTGACCTCGTCGACCTCGGGCTCGAACTGGGGCAACCGCAGCGTCTTCAACCCCAACGAGGAAGTGCTGCAGAACTCCAACTACCTGGTCAAGGACCGCGTCAGCGCCAGCATGACCTGGGCCAAGGCCTTCGTCGGCAGCTACAAGACCACGGTGGGCGTGTTCTACGAAGGCCGCAAGGGCAAGCCCTACAGCTGGACCTTCATCAACGACATGAACGGCGACGGCCAGTCGGGCAACGACCTGATGTACATCCCCTCGGCCCCGGGCTCGGGCGAGGTGGTGTTCCGTGGCGGCGCCACCGAAGAAGCGCGCTTCTGGGAAATCGTCAATGCCAACCCGGGCCTGGCTTCGGCCAAGGGCGGCGTGGTCGGCCGCAACAACAACTACGCGCCCTGGGTCAACAACTTCGACGTGCGCGTGAGCCAGGAACTGCCGGGCTTCACCAAGGCCCACAAGGCCTCGGTGACGCTGGACTTCCTGAACTTCGGCAACATGCTGAACAAGAAGTGGGGCCGCATCGACGAGATCACCTTCCCGTCGAACCGCAGCTTCGTCAACTTCAACGGCCTGAGCAACGGCAAGTACGTCTACAGCCTGGGCTCGCTGGAAGACTATGCCACCCGCCAGGAAAGCGGCGAGTCGCAATGGGCCGTGCAGGTCACGCTGCGCTACGAGTTCTGAGCCTCGGAACCCGACCCAGCCCGAAGGGCGCCGCGCTGCGGCGCCCTTTTTTCATGGGGCGCCGGCAGGCCCGCCACTAGAATTTTCCAAAGCCGATTCCACCTGAGGCCCCCATGGTCCCCCATCTCATCACCGCGCTGACCGGCCCGATCAACGAACTGGAGGCGCGCATCCTCGACTCGATGCCGGCCATCGAGCGCTGGTTCCGGCTCGAATGGATGGAGCACACGCCACCGTTCTACACCTCGGTGGACCTGCGCAATGCCGGCTTCAAGCTGGCGCCGGTGGACACCGACCTGTTCCCCGGCGGCTTCAACCACCTGACGCCCGAGATGCTGCCGCTGGCGGTGCAGGCGGCGATGGCGGCGATCGAGAAGATCTGCCCCGAGGCGCGCAACCTGCTGCTGGTGCCCGATCCCGACAACAAGAGCAGCTTCTACCGCGCCAGCCTGCAGCGCCTGGTGCAGGTGTTCACCATGGCCGGGCTGAACGTGCGCCTGGGCACGCTGGATGCCGGCATCCAGGCGCCCACGCCGCTGGCCCTGCCCGATGGCGACAGCCTGACGCTGGAGCCGCTGCTGCGCACGCCACGCCGCCTGGGGCTGAAGGACTTCGACCCCTGCACCATCCTGCTCAACTGCGACCTGGCCAATGGCACGCCCAAGGTGCTGGAGAACCTGCACGAGCAGTACCTGCTGCCGCCGCTGCATGCCGGCTGGGGCCTGCGCCGCAAGAGCCGCCACTTCGACAGCTACGAGGAAGTGGCCAAGAAGTTCGCCAAGCTGCTGGGCATGGACCCCTGGCTGATCAACCCGATGTTCGGCCGTTGCGGCGAGGTCAGCTTTGCCGAGGCCGCCGGCCTGGACTGCGTGCAGGAGGGCGTGGACGCGCTGCTCACCAAGGTGCGGCGCAAGTACAAGGAATACGGCATCAACGAGAAGCCCTTCGTCGTCGTCAAGGCCGACAACGGCTCGGGCGGCGCCGGCCTGGTGACGGTGCGCGACGCCAAGGAACTGGCCGATGCCAGCACCAGCGCCCGCCTGCGCGAGCGCCTGGCCACGGTGCGCGACGGCGAGGCCGTCACCGAGGTCATCATCCAGGAAGGCGTGCCCACCTACGAGCGGGTGCACGACGCCGTGGCCGAGCCGGTGGTCTACATGATCGACCGCTATGTGGTCGGCGGCTTCTACCGCGTGCATGCCGAGCGTGGCATCGACGAGAACCTGTCGACGCCCGGCGCACGCTATGTGCCGCTGGCCTTCGACCAGAGCCACCAGCTGCCCAAGGCCGGCGCCAAGCCCGGTGCCAGCGCGCCCAACCGCTTCTACATGTATGGCGTGATCGGCCGCCTGGCCATGCTGGCCGCCAGCTACGAGCTGGAGGCCACCGATCCCGATGCCGAGGTCTATGACTGAAGCCGGCTGTTGCCGCTGCGCCGCGGCCGCTTTGCTGCAGCGCAAAAAACACCGGCGCGAGCGCACAATCGCGTTTTGACCACTCCCCGGCACGGCCGCCAAGGCCGTGCGCGGCCGCGTCGGTGAGCAACGCGAACACCTCCTCCTCTTCCCCGGCGGCCCTGGCCGCGCTGACCCTGGGCGCGCTGGGCGTCGTCTACGGCGACATCGGCACCAGCCCGCTGTATGCGCTGAAAGAGGTGTTCCACGCCGGCCATGTGCCGGCCACGCCCGACAACATCCTGGGCGTGCTGTCGCTGATCTTCTGGACGATGACCATCATCGTCTCGCTGAAGTACGTGCTGCTGATCCTGCGCGCCGACAACAACGGCGAAGGCGGCCTGATCGCCATGCTGGCCCTGGCCACCACCGCGGTGAAGGACCGGCCCGGCCTGCGCAATGTGCTGATGACCGTGGGCCTGTTCGGCACCGCCATCTTCTACGGCGACGGTGTCATCACGCCGGCGATCTCGGTGCTGTCGGCGGTGGAGGGCCTGGAGGTGGCCGCACCGGCCCTGCATGCCTGGGTCATCCCGCTGACCCTGGTGGTGCTGACCGGCCTGTTTGCGGTGCAGCGCTTCGGCACCGGCGGCATCGGCAAGTTCTTCGGGCCCATCACCCTGGTCTGGTTCATCGTGCTGGTGGCGCTGGGCCTGCCGCATGTGATCGCCAACCCGGCGGTGCTGGTGGCGCTGAACCCGGCGCATGCGCTGGGCTTCTTTGCCCACCAGCCGCTGGTGGCCTTCATCGCGCTGGGCGCGGTGGTGCTGTGCGTCACCGGCGGCGAGGCCCTGTATGCCGACATGGGCCACTTCGGCAAGCGGCCGATCCGCATCGCCTGGTACGGCTTCGTGATGCCGGCCCTGGTGGTCAACTACTTCGGCCAGGGCGCGATGCTGCTGCGCGATCCGGCGGCGGTGGAGAACCCGTTCTTCCTGATGGCGCCGGGCTGGGCGCGGCTGCCGCTGGTGTTCCTGGCCACGGCGGCCACGGTGATCGCCTCGCAGGCGCTGATCTCGGCGGCGTTCTCGGTCACCAAGCAGGCCATCCAGCTGGGCATCCTGCCGCGCATGGCGGTGCGCCACACCTCGGTCAAGGACACCGGCCAGATCTACGTGCCCTTCATCAACTGGGGTCTGTATGTGTTCATCGTGCTGGCGGTGGCGCTGTTCAAGAGCTCGTCCAGCCTGGCCAGCGCCTACGGCATCGCGGTCACGCTGGACATGACCATCACCACGGTGATGACCTTCTTCGTCATCCGCTACGGCTGGAAGTACCCGCTGCTGCCCTGCATCGCCGCCACCGGCTTCTTCTTCGTCATCGACGTCACCTTCTTCGCCAGCAACATGCTCAAGCTGGTGGCCGGCGGCTGGTTCCCGCTGGTCATCGGCATCGGCATGTTCACGCTGATGGTCACCTGGATGCAGGGCCGCAAGCTGATGGCGGTGAAGCTGCGCCAGGACGCCATCGACCTGAAGAGCTTTCTCGAAGCCGTGTTCATCAGCCCGCCCACCCGCGTGGACGGCACGGCGGTGTTCCTGTCCGGCGACGTGGACATGACGCCGAACGCGCTGCTGCACAACCTCAAGCACAACAAGGTGCTGCACGAGTACAACCTGTTCGTCACCGTGCGCCACCACGAGGTGCCGTGGATCGGCTTCGACAGGCGCATCGAGATGCAGAGCCTGGGCCACGACTGCTGGCAGGTGGTGCTGCACTTCGGCTTCAAGAACGACCCCGACGTGCCCGAGGCGCTGCAACTGCTGCAAGGCCGCGGCATCCCGCTGCCCGAGATGGACACCAGCTACTTCCTCAGCCGCGACATCGTCATCCCGACCATCGGCGAGGGCATGGCCTTGTGGCGCGAGAAGCTGTTTGCCGGCATGCACCGCAATGCCGCCTCGGCCGCCGACTTCCTGAACCTGCCGTCCAACCGCATCGTCGAGCTGGGCGCCAAAGTCGAGATATAGGATCGCTGCATGTCCTCGCCCCTGCCCACCCGCCGCTTCAGCCTGCTCGCCCTGCCGGCCCTGGTCTGCGCCGCCGTGCTGGCCGGCTGCGCCACGTCGCCTGCCACGCCGCCCACCACCCGGGCGCCGCTGAAGCTGACCATCCTGCACACCAACGACCACCACGGCCGCTTCTGGCCCAATGCCGACGGTGAATACGGCCTGGCCGCGCGCAAGACCCTGATCGACCGCGTGCGCGCCGAGGTCGCCGCCGCCGGCGGCGAGCTGCTGCTGCTCGACGGCGGCGACGTCAACACCGGCGTGCCCGAGAGCGACCTGCAGGATGCCGAGCCCGACTTCAAGGGCATGAACCTGCTGGGCTACGACGCCATCGCCATCGGCAACCACGAGTTCGACAAGCCGCTGGCCGTGCTGCGCAAGCAGCAGCAATGGGCGCGGTTCCCGCTGCTGTCGGCCAACATCTACGGCGCGGACGGCCAGCGCCTGTTCGAGCCCTACCGCATCTTCGAGCGCCGCGGCTACAAGATCGCCGTGCTGGGCCTGACCACCGACGACACGGCCAAGATGGTGCTGCCCGACAATGTGCGCGGCATCGAGTTCCGCCAGCCCATTGCCGAGGCGGCGCGCCTGGTGCCGCAGCTGCGGCCGCAGGCCGACATGCTCATCGCCGCCACCCACATGGGCCACTATCCCAATGGCGACCGCGGCGTCAATGCGCCCGGCGACGTGGAGATGGCGCGCGCCGTGCCGGGCCTGGACCTGGTGGTCGGCGGCCACAGCCAGAACCCGGTGTGCATGCTGGCCGAGAACCGGCGCAACCCGTCCTATGTACCGGGCCAGCCCTGCGCGCCCGACCGCCAGAACGGCGCCTGGATCGTGCAGGCCCACGAATGGGGCAAGTACGTCGGCCGGGCCGACTTCGTCATCGACGGCGGCAAGGTCGAGCTGCAGCGCTACCAGCTGCTGCCGGTCAACCTGAAGATCCGCCAGCCCGATGGCAAGAAGCTGCTGGCCACCGAGGCCATTGCCGACGACGCCGGGCTGCGCAGCTTCCTGCAGCCCTTCCAGGCCGCCGGCGCGGCGCGGCTGGCGGCGCCGGTGGGCTCGGCCGACGGCCAGTTCGACGGCGACCGCGACCGCGTGCGCCGCCAGCCCACCACCATGGGCCTGCTGATCGCCCGCGCCATGGTCGACCGCACCGGCGCCGACCTGGCCCTGCTCAACTCCGGCGGCGTGCGCGACAGCCTGCCGGCCGGCGCCATCAGCTACCGCGATGTGCTCAAGGTCCAGCCCTTCTCCAACACCGTGGGCGTGCTCACCCTCAGCGGCGCCGAGCTGCTGGACTATCTGCGCATTGCCGCGGCGATGACGCCCAACTCCGGCGCCTTTCCGCAGACCTGGGGCGTGAACATGCTGATCGAGGGCGGCCAGCTGAAGGAGGCGCGCATCGGCGGCCAGCCCATCGACCCGCAGCGCCGCTACCGCCTGGCCATCACCAACTTCACCGCCGCCGGCGGCGACGGCTATCCCAAGATGAACGGCCATCCCGGCTGGACCGACACCGGCTTCAACGATGCCGAGGTGCTGCGCGGCTACATCGCCCGCCACAGCCCGCTGAAGCTGGCCGACTTCGAGCCCGGCCAGACCGTGATCCGGCGCTGAACCTGCTGACCCCGAACATGAGCGACCTGCAACACACCGCCCGCCTGGCCCTGGCCTGCCTGGACCTGACCAGCCTCAACGACGACGACAGCCAGGCCAGCATCAACGCGCTGGCGGCCAAGGCCGCCGATCCGGCGCTGGCCGGCGCCACGCCGGCCGCGCTGTGCGTGTGGCCGCGCTTCGTGGCTCAGGCCAAGGCCCTGGCGCCGGCCGGCGTGGCCGTGGCCGCGGTGGCCAACTTTCCCGACGGCAGCACCGACATTGAGCGCGCCGTGGCCGACACCCGGGCCATCGTCGCCGCCGGCGGCGAAGAGGTCGACCTGGTGCTGCCCTGGCGCGCGCTGGCCGCGGGTGACGAGGCCGCGGCCGCCGCCGTGGTGCAGGCCGTGCGCGCCGCCTGCCCGGGCCAGCGGCTGAAGCTGATCCTCGAGTCGGGCGAGCTGGAGCAACGGCCCGATGGCCTGGCCCTGGTGGACCGCGCCGCGCGCCTGGGCCTGGATGCCGGCGTCGACTTCCTCAAGACCAGCACCGGCAAGACGCCCCATGGCGCCACGCCCGGCGCCGCCCGTGCCATGCTGGCGGCCATCGCCGCCCACCCGCGCGGCGCGGCCGTGGGCCTCAAGGCCTCGGGTGGCATCCGCACGGTGGCCGATGCCGGCGCCTACATCGCGCTGCAGCGTGAACTGCTGGGCGAGGCCGCGCTGACGCCGCAGCGCCTGCGCTTCGGCGCCAGCGGCCTGCTGGGCGACATCCTGCGTGTGCTCAGCGGCCAGGGCTCCGGCAATACCGCGGCGCCCGGAACCTACTGAGCAGCATGAGCGGCACCACCGAGCTGCTGCCGGCCGAGATCATCCGCGCCAAACGCGACGGCCGGGCGCTGAGCCCGGCGCAGATCCAGGCCTTTGTGCGTGGCCTGGTCGATGGCGGCTTTGCCGACAGCCAGGCCGCGGCCCTGGCCATGGCCATCGTCTGGCGCGGCATGGACCGCGCCGAATGCGTGGCCCTGACCGAGGCCATGACGCATTCGGGCGAGGTGCTCGGCTGGTCGGGCGCCGGCCTGGACGGCCCGGTGCTGGACAAGCATTCCACCGGCGGCGTCGGCGACAAGGTCAGCCTGCCGCTGGCGGCCATCGTCGCCGCCTGCGGCGGCGTGGTGCCGATGATCTCGGGCCGCGGCCTGGGACACACCGGCGGCACGCTGGACAAGCTCGAAGCCCTGCCCGGCTACGGCGTCAACCCGCCACGTGAACAGCTGCTGGCCACGCTGCGCCAGTGCGGCTGCGCCATCGTCGGCGCCGGTGCCGATCTGGCGCCGGCCGACCGGCGGCTGTATGCCATCCGCGACGTCACGGCCACCGTCGAATCGGTGCCGCTGATCACCGCCAGCATCCTGAGCAAGAAGCGCGCGGCCGGCCTGCACAGCCTGGTGATGGACGTCAAGGTGGGCAGCGGCGCCTTCATGGCCTCGGCCGACGAGGCCCGCGTGCTGGCGCGCAGCCTGGTCGAGGTGGCCGCCGGCGCCGGCCTGCCCACCGAGGCCCTGATCACCGACATGGACCAGCCGCTGGGCCGCACGGCCGGCAATGCGCTGGAGGTGGCCGAGAGCCTGGACTGGTTGCGTGGCATCGGGCCCGAGCCGCGTTTCACCGAGCTGACCCTGGCCCTGGCCGCGCGCATGCTGCGCCTGGGCGGGCTGGCGGCCACGGTGGACGAAGGCCGCCGCCTGGCCGAAGCCGCCTGGCGCAGCGGCCGGGCCGCCGAGCGCTTTGCGCGCATGGTGGCCGCACTCGGCGGCCCGGCCGACGTGCTGCAAGAGGCCCGGCTGCCGGCGGCACCGGTGCAGCGCGACGTGCCGGCGCCGCGCGCCGGCTGGCTGGCGCGCATCGACACCCGCGCCGTGGGCCTGGCCGTGGTGGCCCTGGGTGGCGGCCGGCGCCGGCCCGGCGATGCGGTGGATGCACGCGTGGGCTTCAGCCAGCTGCAGCCGCTGGGCACGCAACTGGCCGCCGGCGAGCCGATGGCGCGTGTGCATGCGGCCTCGGCCGCCGATGCCGAGGCGGCGATGGCCGCGCTGCAGGCCGCGGTGACGCTGGCCGAGGCGGCGCCGGCCGTGCCCGCGGTGGTGCACGAGGTCATCACCATCGTATGAGCCCAGCGGCCGCGCGGCCGCTATGCTGGGCGGCTCCGCCACTGCCCCGTCCGACCATGCGCCGCCTTGCCGCCTGCCTGCTGCTTGCCCTGTCCACCAGCGCCTGGGCGCAGAACGGCGCGCCCAGCGACGCCTCCATCGACACCCTGCTGGCGGTGACCAAGGCCGAGTCCATGCTCGACGGCCTGTATGCCAACCTCGAACAGCAGATGCGCCAGGCCATGGTGCAGGGCGTGGCCGCCAGCGCCCAGGGCAAGCCGCTGACGGCCGAGCAGCAGCGTGTGCTGGAGGCCGCGCCGGTCAAGTTTGCCCGCGTGATGCGCGAGGAACTGAGCTGGGCCTCGATCAAGCCGATGCAGGTGCAGATCTACCGCGAGAGCTTCACCCAGGCCGAGATCGACGGCCTGATCGAGTTCTACCGCAGCCCGGCCGGCCAGGCCTTCGTGGCCAAGATGCCGGTGGTGCTGAACAAGAGCATGCAGCTGATGCAGCAGCGCATGCCGGCGATGATGTCCAGGCTGCAGGCGGCGATGCAGGAGGTGATTGCTGAAGCCGCAAAACAATGACGGCCCCCGGCGCTGCGGGCTGACCGCCTTCAGCGCAGCGCGAAGTCCAGCGCCACGCCGGCAAACACGCTGGCGCCCAGCCAGTGGTTGAGCCGGAAGGCGCGGAAGCAGCCGTCGCGGCTGCGCCCGCGGATCAGCGTCCAGTGCCAGCCGGCCTGGGCCGCCGCCACTACGATGCCGGCCAGGAACACCCAGCCCAGGCCCAGGCTGCGGCCCAGCAGGGCCCAGCTCAGCAGGTAGGCGGCATAAAAGCCCATCACCGCCGCCACGTCCCAGCGGCCCAGCGTGATGGCCGAGGTCTGGATGCCGATCTTGAGGTCGTCGTCGCGGTCGACCATCGCGTATTCGGTGTCGTAGGCCAGCACCCAGAACAGGTTGCCGGCCAGCAGGGCCCAGGCCTGCCAGGGCACGGCACCGTTAACGGCGGCCCAGCTCAGCTCGTGGCCGCCCAGCACGGCGGCAAAGGCCATCGGGATGCCGAAGCTGAAGGCCACGCCCAGCACCGCCTGCGGCATGCTCACCAGCCGCTTGGCATAGGGGTAGACGATGGCAATGGCCAGCGCCGCGAACGACAGCGCAATGGTGGGCACATTGGTCGTCAGCACCAGCGCAAAGGCCGCCAGCGCCAGGCCCGCGCCCAGGCCCAGGGCCTCGCGCACGCCAATGCGCCCGGCCGTCACCGGCCGCTGGGCGGTGCGCTTGACATGGCGGTCGAACTCGCGGTCGGCCACGTCGTTGACGCAGCAGCCGGCCGAGCGCATCAGCACCGTGCCGGCGCTGAACACGATCAGCAGATGCCAGCCCGGAAAGCCGTCGGCGGCGATCCACAGCGCGGCCAGCGTGGGCCACAGCAGCAACAGCCAGCCGGCCGGGCGGTTCCAGCGGATCAGGTCCAGGTACAGCGCCAGGCGCGATGGCGGCGGCAGGGATTCGGTGCTCACCGCCGGATTATCCGGGCCGCCGGGATAATCCGGACCATGAGCCAAGCCCCTGCCACCGCTGCGCCGGAGCCCGCGCCGGGCGAGGCCCCGGTGGTGGTGATCGGCGCCGCCAATGTCGACCTGCAGGCCATGGCCGCCGCGCCGCTGCGCCTGGCCGATTCCAACCCCGGCCGCATCCTGTCCAGCCCCGGTGGCGTGGGCCGCAACATTGCCGAGCGCCTGGCGCGCCAGGGCCGCGCGGTGCAGCTGCTCAGCCTGCTGGGCGATGATGCCGATGGCGAATGGCTGCGCCAGCAGGGCCGGCAGGCCGGCATCGGCATGGACGGCTGCATCACGCTGGCCGGCGCGGCCACGGCACGCTACCTGTCGCTGCACCAGCCCGATGGCGAGATGCTGGCCGCGGTCAACGACATGGAGCTGCTGTCGCGGCTGGACGCCACCGTGCTGCAGGCCTGGGCGCCGCACCTGGCCGGCGCCGCGGCGCTGGTGATCGAAGCCAATCTGCCACCGGCCACGCTGGCCGCGCTGTGGCCGCTGCTGCCGCCCGGCCTGGCGGTGTGGGCCGATGCGGTGTCGGCGGCCAAGGCGCCGCGGCTGGCGCCGCACCTGGCGCGGCTGCACACGCTCAAGCCCAACCGGCTGGAGGCCTTGCAGCTCAGCGGCCTGGCCGAGGCCACGCCGCACCAGGCCCTGGCCGATGCGCTGCTGGACCGCGGCCTGGCCCAGCTGGCGCTGAGCCTGGGCGCCGACGGCCTGTGGCTGGCCCAGCGCCTGGCCGATGGCACACGCCGCCACCACCACCAGCCGGCGCTGCCGGTGGCCGTGCGCAGCGTCACCGGTGCCGGCGATGCACTGCTGGCCGGCCTGCTGCATGCCCAGCTGGCCGGCTGCGGCCCGGCCGAGTCGGCCGCCCATGCCATGGCCTGCGCCGCCGCGGCGCTGAGCGGCCGCCCGCCGCCCCCCTTGACGAGGACCCTCCCATGAGCCCCCATCCGCAGCTGGACATCCACCCCGAGGTCGCCGCCGCCCTGGCCACCGGCCAGCCGGTGGTGGCGCTGGAATCGACCATCATCAGCCACGGCATGCCCTGGCCGCGCAATGCTGAGACGGCGCTGGCGGTGGAGGCCGAGGTGCGTGCGGCCGGCGCCGTGCCGGCGACCATCGCGGTCATCGACGGCCGGCTGCAGGCCGGGCTGAACACGGCGCAGATCGAGCAGCTGGGCCGCGCCGGCCATGCCGTGACCAAGGCCAGCCGGCGCGACCTGCCGCTGCTGCTGGCGCGTGGTGGCAGCGGCGCCACCACGGTGGCGGCGACGATGATCGTGGCCGCGCTGGCCGGCATCCGCGTGTTCGCCACCGGCGGCATCGGCGGCGTGCACCGCGGCGCCGAGACCAGCTTCGACATCTCGGCCGACCTGCAGGAGCTGGCGCGCACGCCGGTGGCCGTGGTCTGCGCCGGCATCAAGAGCATCCTCGACCTGGGCCTGACGCTGGAATACCTGGAGACCCATGGCGTGCCGGTGATCGGCCATGGCACGGATTGCCTGCCGGCCTTCTTCTGCCGCGAAAGCGACTTCGGCGTCGACGCGCGACTGGACACGCCGCAGCAGATCGCCGCGGTGATGCGCGCACGCTGGTCGCTGGGCCTGCCGGGCCGGCCCGAGGGCGGCCTGGTGATTGCCAACCCGGTGCCGGTAGAACATGCGCTGCCGCGCGGCGAGATCGACGATGCCATCGAGGCCGCGCTGGCCGAGGCCGCGGCGCGTGGCATCGCCGGCAAGGGCACGACGCCGTTCCTGCTGCAGCGCGTCAACGAGCTGACCGGCGGCCACAGCCTGGACGCCAACATCGCGCTGATCCAGGCCAATGCGCGCCTGGCCGCGGCGATTGCCGTGGCCTATTCGGAACTGGGCGAGCCGGGCAGCCCGGCCGGCTGACGCGCCGCCAGCTGCGCCACGAAGGCCTCGAACACCGGCCACAGCGCCTGGGCCACGCCGGCATCGCCCTGCAGCTGGGCCAGGGCCAGGGCCGTGGCCTCGAAGGTCGACAACTGGCCTGCGCCACGCGCGCGGCGGATGCGGTAGCGCGAGGCCGGTGGCTGCTGCAGCGCCAGCCGCGGCAGGCCCTGCAGCCAGGGGCTTTCGCCGAGCATGCGCCGGCTCTTGCGCCAGGTGGCATCCACCACCACCAGGCGCAGCCGATGCGGTGGCGGCAGCGGCTCGGGCAAGGGCGGCGGTGCCGGCAGCGTGGCATCGCCGGGCGTGGGCGGGTACAGCAGCAGGTCCAGCCGCGCGGACTGCGGCTCGGGGTCGGCCAGCCAGCGCTCACCGGCCAGCAGCCGGCTGCCGGCCACCGCCAGGTGCAGCAGCCGCGCCGTGCCCTTGACCTCGCGCTGCTCGCGCGGGTGCTGCAGGATCAGCAGCGACAGCGGCGTGGCCAGCGGCAGGCCGGGCCGGTCGAGGCAGGCGCAGACGCAGTCGGCGCGCAGGCAGCGGGGGCAGTCGCGGCGGGACGGGGCGGGGCTGGCGCAAGCAGGGGGCGAGGGCATGGGCCGCGCAGTATGCGCGCCACGGGCCCGGGACAGTCCCGAGCCGGCAGGCCCTGCGGCCTGGGCACACTGGGGCCATGACCCGCTCCACCCCTCCCCTGCCACGGCCGTCGGGCCGACCGGCGCCGACCCTGGCGCTTGCGCTGAGCCTGCTGCTCGCCGGCTGCCAGACGCCTCCACCCACGCTGCCCGAGCAGGTGGGCGAGTTCCGCGCCAACTCGGGCTATCTGCGCGGCTACCTGGACCGCAAGGCCCTGCCCGACAGCCTGGCCCTGCTGCCGCCGCCACCGGCCGACGGCTCGCCGGCGCGCGCCGCCGACCTGGCCCGCCACCAGGCCACGCGGGCGCTGAAGGACACGCCACGCTGGCAGCAGGCCGCCCGCGACGCCAACCTCAAGTGGCCGGCCGCCGCCGACACCCTGGCCTGCGCGATGGGCCTCACCATCTCGCAGCAGGCCACGCCGCACCTGAACATGCTGCTGCGCCGCAGCCTGCTGGACGCCGGCCTGGCCACCTATGGCGCCAAGGACCGCTACCAGCGCCAGCGCCCGTTTGCCGCGCTGGACGAAGCCACCTGCACGCCGGCCGAGGAGGCCAGCCTGCGCAAGGACGGCTCCTACCCGTCGGGCCATGCGGCCCTCGGCTGGGCCTGGGCCCTGGTGCTGACCCAGGTCTCGCCCGAGCGTGGCAATGCGCTGCTGGCGCGTGGCCTGGCCTTTGGCGACAGCCGCGTGGTCTGCGGCGTGCACTGGCAGAGCGATGTCGAGGCCGGCCGCGTCATCGGCGCGGCGGCGGTGGCGCGGCTGCAGAGCGATGCGCTGTTCCAGGCACAGCTGGCCGCGGCGCGCACCGAGGTCGAGGCCGCCCGCGCCGCCGGCGCCCAGCCGCCGGCGCATTGCGCGGCCGAGGCGGCGGCGCTGGCCGCCGGCCGCTGATCTCGCTCAGCCCGGCCGCTGCGCCGGCCTCAGCCCATAGGTCTTGAACTTCTCCAGCACGCGCTCGATCTCGTCGTCGGGCAGCAGGCGCGGGCCGGCCGGGCCGGCAATCGGCAGCAGCATCAGGTACTGCTGGGCCAGGGTCTCGACCTCGCGCGCCAGCCACATGGCCTTGGCCAGGTCACGCTCGAAGGCCAGCAGGCCGTGGTGCTCCAGCAGGCAGGCCTTGCGGCCGGCCAATGCGGCCACCGCGGCCTGGCTCAGCGCGGCCGTGCCGAAGGTGGCATAGGGCGCGCAGCGGATCGTCGGCCCGCCGGCGGCAGCGATCATGTAGTGGATGGCCGGGATGGCCAGGCCCTGGATGGCCAGCACCGTGGCATGTTCGGGATGGCCATGCACCACCGCGCCGGCCTCGGGCCGCGCCTGGTAGACGGCCTGGTGCATCAGCCATTCGCTGCTGGGCAGCTGGTGGTCCGGCCAGTCGGCCGTGCCGGGGCCGCTGAAGCGCAGCGGCACGATGGACTCGGGCGTCAGCGTCTCGTAGGCCTGGCCGCTGGGCGTGATCAGCATGCCGTCGGCGCCGTCGATCTGCACCCGCACGCTGAGGTTGCCCGAGGTGCCGGTGGCCAGGCCCAGCGGCTGCAGGCGCTGGGCCTCGCGCACCAGCTGGGCGCGCAGTTCGGCATGCTCGCTCATGCCCGCGCCCCCAGCACCTTGGCCACCGGATTGGGCCGCAGCCTGAACGCATCGGGCATGCCGCTGCCCAGCAGCGGCCGCAGGTACAGGCGGAAGGCGTCGGTGACGTCGGTGCCACTGTCGGCGATGAAGTGGTCCTCCATCACCCGCGTCTTGCCGGCCACCGTCTGCAGCGGCAGCAGCGCATAGTCGGCCGAGTAATAACCGCTGCGCTGGATGGCCACCGAGCCGTCCTGGTCGCCCCACATGCCGAACTGCACCGCCTTCTCGCCCACCTCGCGGGCCTCGCGCTGGTCGACATCGGAGACGCAGCCGATGAAGCTGCGCTGCAGGTAGCCGAAGGTATCGCCGCGCACGCGCTTGATCTTCAGCCGGCGCTTGATCTGCTCGCACAGCAGGTCGGCCAGCGCGCCGGTGCCCGACAGCTGCACATTGCCGTGCGCGTCGCGCTCCAGGTCCTGGGCCAGGCGCGCCAGCATGGGCTCGCCCTGGGCATCGTGGATGCCCTCGCTGACGGCGATGACGCAGCGGCCCAGGCGGCGGTAGACCGCGTCCACGTCGGCCAGGAAACGCTCGAGGTCGAAGTCGCGCTCGGGCAGGTAGATCAGGTGCGGGCCGTCGTCGGGAAACTTCTTGCCCAGGGCCGCGGCGGCGGTCAGAAAGCCGGCATGCCGGCCCATCACCACGCCCAGGTAGACGCCGGGCAGGGCCGCGTTGTCGAGGTTGGCGCCGGCAAAGGCCTGGGCCACGAAGCGCGCGGCGCTGGGATAGCCCGGCGTGTGGTCGTTGCCGACCAGGTCGTTGTCGATGGTCTTGGGGATGTGGATGCAGCGCAGCGCATAGCCGGCCGCGCGCGCCTGCTCGGCGACGATGCGCACCACGTCCGACGAGTCGTTGCCGCCGATGTTGAAGAAGTGGCCGATGCCATGCGCGCGCAGCACCTCGAACATGCGCTGGCAGTAGGCCGCGTCGGGCTTGTCGCGGGTGCTGCCGAGGGCCGAGCTGGGCGTGCCGGCCACCAGCTCCAGGTTGTGGCTGGTCTCCTGGGTCAGGTCGACGAAGTCCTCGTCGACGATGCCACGCACGCCATGGCGGGCGCCGTAGACCCAGTCGATGGCCTTGTGGCGCCGCGCCTCCAGCACCACGCCGACCAGGCTCTGGTTGATCACCGCGGTCGGGCCGCCGCCCTGGGCGACGAGGATCTTGCTCATGGTCGTGCTCGCTTGTGCTGTGGCGGCCGCGCCGCCCAGGCTGCTAGGGTAGCCGGGATTGAATGGAGCGCCGCTTGAACACCACCAACGTCCCGCGCCTGCGCCAGCTGTGCATCGCCGTGCCCTCGCTGCAACCGCTGCAGTGCCGGCTGCAGCGGCTGTTCGACCTGGGCGAGGCCTACCACGACCCGCATGTGGCGCACTGGGGCCTGGCCAATGCGGTGCTGGGCGTGGGCCGCCAGTTCATCGAGCTGATCGCGCCGCAGACGGCGGCGGACGCGCCGGTGCAGCGCTTCCTGGCGCGGCGGCCGGGCGGCGGCGGCTACCTGGTGGTGCTCACCGACCCGGCCATCGCCGCCCGCCGCGCCCATCTGCAGGCCCTGGGCGCGCGCCTGATCACCGATGGCAACCTGGGCGTGGCCGGCTTCCACACGCTGCAGGTCCATCCGCGCGATGCCGGCGCCTGCATGCTGGAGTTCGACCACAGCGACGGCGGCGAGTCCTGGGACGGCCCCTACCTGCCGGCCGGGCCCGACTGGGCCACGCGCGTGCGCAGCGGCTGCGTCAGCGGCCTGGCCGGCGTGACGCTGCAGTCGCCCGACCCGGCGGCGCTGCGCGCGCGCTGGGCCGCGCTGTGCGGCGTGGCGCCCGATCACCAGGGCCGGCTGGCGCTGGACGGCGGCTGGATAGACTTCGAGGCCGGCGCAGAAGGCCTGGCCGCGCTGACGCTGCAGGTGCGCGACATGCCGTCGCTGCTGCGCCGCGCGCACGAGCTGGGGTGGGCCCCCGAGCCGCAGCCCGATCCCTCGGGCCGGCCGCAGCTGCGCCTGGCCGGCCTGCTCTGGCGGCTGCAGGCCGCGGCCTGATCCCCCCGCGGACTGAGCCGCGGCAGGGCCTCCCTGATCCGGCGCTTGCGCCGGCCCCCCCCATCGGCGAGAGTGCGGGCATTGCCATGCAGCGCGCTGAGCGCCGGATCGCCATGGGGCATCGCCTGAAGTTCTGGGGCCTGGGCCGCCGAATGCTGCCGTTGTTGCCGAGTTTGCTGTGCTTGTTGCTGTGGTTGCCGACCGGTGCCGGGTCGGCCGATGCGGCGCCGCTGGCGCTGCGCATCGTCGGCGGCCTGGCCGGCGTGCGCCAGCACACCGAGCTGGAAGCCCCGTTCTGGCGCGACCGCCTGCCGGCGCTCACCCAAGGCCAGGTGCAGGCCGAGATCGTGCCGTTTGACCGTGCCGGCATCCGCGGCCAGGACATGCTGCGCCTGATGCAGCTGGGCGTGGTGCCCTTCGGCACCGCCGTGGTCGGCCTGTCGGCCACTCAAGAGCCGCTGCTGGCCGCGCCCGACCTGCCCGGGCTGAATGCCGACATGGCGGCACTGCGGCGCACGCTGGCGGCCTTCCGCCCGGCGCTGGCGCAGCTGCTGCAGCAGCGCTACGGCCTGGAGCTGCTGGCGGTGTATGCCTATCCGGCCCAGGTGCTGTTCTGCCGCCGGCCGTTCCGCCGCCTCGCCGACCTGGCCCAGCGCCGCGTGCGCGTGTCCAGCGCCTCGCAGGCCGACCTGGTCGAGGGCCTGGGCGCGACCGCGGTCTACCTGCCGTTTGCCGAGCTGGCCACCCAGCTGCGCGGCGGCCAGATCGACTGCGCCATCACCGGCACCATGTCCGGCCACACCCTGGGCCTGGGCCCGAACCGGCAGGGCCTGGCCACGCACATCAGCCCGCAGCCCATCAACTGGGGCCTGTCGCTGTTTGCCGCCAACGGCGCGGCCTGGGCGGCGCTGCCGGCCTCGGTGCGCGAGCTGCTGCGGCGCGAGCTGCCGCTGCTGGAGGCCCGCATCTGGGACCAGGCCGAGCGCGAGAGCGGCGAAGGCCTGGCCTGCAACACCGGCACGCCCGGCTGCACCAGCCCGCTGGCCGGCGGCGGCATGCAGCTGGTGCCGCCGAATGCCGCCGATGTGCAGCGGCTGCGCCAGCTGGCCGCCGAGGTCGTGCTGCCACGCTGGGCCCAGCGCTGCGGCCCCGACTGCAGCCGCATCTGGGCCCAGACCCTGGGGCCGGCCAGCAGCCTGGCGCTGCGCCCGGCGCCGGCGCCGTCGCGGTGACGCGCAGCCAGCGCCTGGCCCTGTGGGCCCCGACCGCGCTGCTGGCGCTGGTGGTGGTGGCCGTGGCCACCTGGCTGGTGCTGGCACGCCAGGCCGAGGCGCTGGACGCCGCGCGCCGCCAGGTCGAGCAGTTCGGCCGCGCCGCCGAGGGCGCGCTGAACCGCTATCTGCTGGACGTGGACATGCAGCTGGCCGGCCTGGCCGAGCCGCTGGACGAGGCCGCCACCACGGCGCAGCAGTCGGCCCTGCTGGCGCGGGAGCTGCGGCAGAGCCTGCGCCTGCGCGAGCTGGCCCTGCTCGACGAGCAGGGCACGCTGCTGGCCGCCGGCCAGGATGGCAGCCGGCGCCTGGGCCTGGCCGTGCCGGCCTCGCTGCTGCAGGCCCTGGCGGCGCAGAAGCTGCCCTCGCTGGTGCTCAGCGAGCCGGTGGCCAGCCGCGCCACCGCCGAGCTGGTGCTGTATGCGGCGCGGCCGCTGCAGCTGCAGGGACGGCGCCACCTGCTGGTGGCCGAGCTGCCGGTGTCGCTGCTCACCGGCATCGCCGCCCAGGGCGCCGACGTCGCCGGCATCGCCGTCACCATCGAGCGCGTGGACGGCAGCCTGCTGGCCAGCCATCCGCCGCTGGCGCCCGGCCCGGCCGGCCGGCCGGTGGCGCCGCTGCAGCCGGCCTCGGCCGCCGAGGCGCCGCTGCTGGCGCCGGGCCGGCTGGACGGCCGCGACGCGGTGATGATGGTGCGGCCCACGCTGTACCCCGAGCTGATGCTGACCGTGGCCCAGCCGGTGGCGCTGTCGATGGCCGAGGCCGTGACCCGGCTGTGGGCGGTGGTGCTGGTCGGCGGGCTGATCGTGGCCATGCTGCTGGCCGCCGCCGGCCTGGCGCAGTGGCAGCTGCGGCGGCTGGAGGCGGCGCGCGCCGACCTGGCCGCCTACAAGGCCTTGCTGGAGCAAGCGCTGGGCTCGATCAGCGACGGCTTTCTGCTCTACGACCGCGACGACCGCGTGCTGATGTGGAACCAGCGCTACCTGGAGCTGTTTCCCTGGCTCAGGCCGGTGCTGGCGGTGGGCGTGCACTTCACGGCCCTGGCCCGCGTCGGCGCCCAGGCCGTGCGGCCCGATGGCTCGCCGGCCGAACTGCAGGAATGGATCACCCAGCGCCAGGCCCTGCGCCGCAGCGGCGGCGGCCGCTTCGCCCAGGTGGTGGTCGACGGCCGCGTGGTCGACACCATCGAGCGCCGCACGCCCGATGGCGGCCTGGTCTGCATCTACCGCGACATCACCGCCGCCGAGCGTGAGCTGCAGACCGCCAAGGCCCAGGCCGAGGCCGCCAACGAGGCCAAGAGCCGCTTCCTGGCGACCATGAGCCACGAGATGCGCACACCGCTGAACGGCGTGCTGGGCATGGTCGGCCTGATGCTGGACAGCCCGCTGGACGCCACCCAGCGCCGCCGCGCCCGGCTGGTGCAGCGCTCGGGCCAGGCCCTGCTGGCGCTGATCAACGACATCCTCGACCTGTCGCGCATCGAGGCCGGCCGCATGCGCCTGGAACAGGCGGTGTTCCAGCCCGCCGAGGTGGTGCAGGAGGTGGTGACCCTGCTGGCCACGCGCGCCCAGCCGCGTGGCCTGGCGCTGGCCCTGCACCTGCCCGACGGCGCACCGCCGCCGCTGCTGGGCGATGCCGGACGGCTGCAGCAGGTGCTGTTCAACCTGCTGGGCAATGCGCTGAAGTTCACCGAGCGCGGCCGCATCGACGTGCGCCTGGGCCATGCGCCGGCGTCCGACGGCCGCGTGCAGCTGACGCTGGAAGTGAGCGACACCGGCATCGGCATCGCCGCGCAGGACCTGCCGCAGCTGTTCGAGCGCTTCACCCAGGCCGACAGCTCGACCGCGCGGCGCTTCGGCGGCAGCGGCCTGGGCCTGGCCATCGTGCACGAGATCGTCGCGCTGATGCAGGGCAGCGTCGGCGTGGCCAGCACGCCGGGCGCAGGCAGCTGCTTCACGGTGCGCGTGAGCCTGCCGCGGGCCGAGGCCGACGCGGCCACCGCGGCCGCGGCCGACGCTGCCGAGCCGGCGGCGCCAGCGCCGCCGCCGCTGCCACGGCTGCGCGTGCTGGCGGTGGAAGACGACCCGCTGCAGCAGACCCTGATCCAGTCCCTGGTGCAGGCCCTGGGCCACCACTGCGAGCTGGCCGCCAGCGCTGCCGAGGCGCTGCAGCGGCTGCAGCCGCCGGGCACGCCCGTCGACCTGCTGCTGCTGGACCTGCAGCTGCCGCAGATGGACGGCCTGGCGCTGACGCGGGCGATCCGCGCGCTGCCGGGGCCGGCCGGCCAGCTGCCCATCGTCGGCATCGGCGCGCAGGCCGACGCCGCGCAGCGCGCCACCTGCCTGACCGCCGGCATGGATGCGCTGGTGGTGCAGCCGCTGGCGGCGCCGCAGCTGGCGGCGGCGCTGCGTCAGGCGCTGGTGCTGCGCTCCAGCAGCATCGCGTCGCCGTAGCTGAAGAAGCGGTAGCGCGCCTCGATGGCATGGCGGTACAGGGCCATCATGTGGCCATGGCCGGCAAAGGCGCTGACCAGCATCAGCAGCGTGCTCTTGGGCAGGTGGAAGTTGGTCACCAGGCTGTCGACGACGCGGAACTCGAAGCCCGGCGTGATGAACAGCGTGGTCTCGCGCGCGTTGGGCTGCAGGCGGTCGTGGCCGGCCTGGTGCGAGGCCAGCGCCGCCGATTCCAGCGCGCGCAGCGTGGTGGTGCCGGCGGCCACCACGCGGCCGCCACGCTGGCGGCAGGCGGCGATGGCGGCCACCGTCGCCTCGCCGACCTCGTACCACTCGCTGTGCATCTTGTGCTCGGCCAGGTTGTCGCTGCGCACCGGCTGGAAGGTGCCGGCGCCCACATGCAGGGTGACCCGGGCGCTGCGCAGGCCGCGTGCGGCCAGCGCGTCCAGCACCGCCTGGTCGAAGTGCAGGCTGGCGGTGGGCGCGGCCACCGCGCCGGGCTTGTCGGCAAACACCGTCTGGTAGCGCTGCACGTCCTCGGCCGCATCGTCGTGCGTGATGTAGGGCGGCAGCGGCACATGGCCATGGGCTTCGAGCAGGGCCAGCGGATCGGCCGGCAGGCGCAGCCGGAACAGCGCATCGTCGGGGCCGGCACGGCCCAGCACCTCGGCCTCGAAGGCGCCGCGGGCAAAGCTGATCCAGCTGCCGGCCTTGGGCGACTTGCTGGCGCGCAGATGGGCCAGCACCTCGTGGCCCGGCAGCACCCGCTCGACCAGGGCCTCGACCGCGCCGCCGGTGGGCTTTTCGCCATGCAGCCTGGCCTTGATGACGCGGGTGTCGTTGAACACCAGCAGGTCGTCGGGCGAGAGCAGGCCGGGCAGCTCGCGGAAGATGCGGTCCACCGGCAGCGCGCCGCGGCCGTCGAGCAGGCGCGAGGCGCTGCGCTCGGCGGCCGGATGCTGGGCGATCAGCTCGGGCGGCAGTGCAAAGTCGAAGTCGGCAAGGGTGTGGTGGCGAGGTTCGGTGGGCATCGCGGTGCAGGCTGTACCGGCCTGTGGAGCGTGGTGGAGCCGAATTGTTCCATGGCGCCGCGATCGGTGTGATTCAGCGCCTGTCGGCGCCGGGCTTGCGCCGGTACATGTCCTCGTCGGCGCGCTGCAGCAGGCCGTCGACATCGGCGCCGTCGGCCGGGAAGCGCGCGATGCCGATGCTGGCGCCGCAGTGCGGGTCGTCGCTGCCGGCCAGCGCCTCCAGCGGCTGCGCCAGGCGCTGCTGCAGCGCCAGCGCCCGCTGCTCGGCGCCGTGCGCATCGGCCACCCCGTCCAGCAGCACCAGGAACTCGTCGCCGGCATAACGCGCCACCTGGTCGGCCGGCTGCAGCGCAGCGCGCAGGCGATGCGCCACCTCGCACAGCACGCGGTCGCCGACATCGTGGCCCAGGCTGTCGTTGATGCGCTTGAAGCGGTCGAGGTCGATGAACAACAGCGCAAACGGCGCCGGCGCGGCGCTGGCGGCTTCGGCGCGCAGCAGGCGCGCGTCGATCTGGCGGCGCATGGCCTCGCGGTTGAGCAGGCCGGTCAGGCGGTCGTGCATCAGCTGGTGCTGCATCGCGGCGACGCTGCGCGCCAGCGCGCCGATCTCGTCGTGGCGCTGCACCGCCGTGGTGTCGACCTCCCGGCCGGCGGCCACGCCCTCGGTCACGCGCACCAGGCCGGCCAGGTCGCGCGTGACCACGGCCAGCACGCCGGCGCCGATCAGCAGCACCGCCAGCACGGCCAGGCCGCCGACCAGGGCGCTGTCGCGGAACAGGTCGTCGACGCGGCCCAGGAAGTCGCGGCGCGGCACGGCCACCAGGATCACCCAGTCCAGGCCGGCGCCGTCGCTGATGCGCGCATGGGCCACCTGCACCGGCCGGCCGTCGGGGCCGCTGATGACGTCGGTGCGGGGCAGCGTGGCGCTGTGCTGCTGCAGCAGGTTGCGGTAGGCGCGGTAGGTGGCCACCACCAGCGCATCGGCATGCTGCTCGGCCTGCAGCCGGTCGGGCTTGCCGTCGGCGCCGGTGCGCAGATGGTCGCCCCGCGAGACGCCGATCAGGTTGCCGCCGGGCTCGACGATGAAGGCCAGGCCGTTGGCGCTGAGCTTGAGGCCGCGCAGGAAGTCGTTGACCCGCTGCAGCGACAGGTCGGTGGCGACCACGCCGCGGAACTGGCCCTGCGCATCGGGCACGCGCCGCGCCCGCGTGGCCACCAGCTCCAGCGTGCGGAAGTCGATGTAGACCGCGGTCCAGGAATGCTGCTCGCTGCCCTGGCCGACCTTGAACCAGGGCCGCTCGCGCGGCTCGAAGACACGCGGCTCGGGCTGCAGCTCGCGCAGCTCGCCGGCGATGCCGGTGAAGCGCGCCAGCGTGCGCGGCCCCTGGCCCTGCAGGCGCAGGCGCAGCTCGGCCTCGTCTTCGGAGAAGCGCCAGAGGCCGAAGAACTGGCCGTCGACATCGCCGTAATAGGCATAGTTGTTGGGGTCGCGGTGCACCGTGGTGGCCAGCCAGAAGCGGGTGCGCAGCGCCGGCAGCGCGTCGGCCAGCCGGCCCGGCGCGGCCACGCCCTTGGGAAAGGCCGTCTCCAGCACCGCCTGCGAGCCCGAGACATGGCGGTCCACCGCCTGGGCAATGCGGTTGACGGTCTCGGTCAGCAGCTGGTCCGACAGGTTGTCCAGCGCCTGCCGGCCGGCATGCCAGCTCAAGCCACCGATGGCCGCGGCCAGGCCCAGCACCAGGGCGATGTAGGGCAGGGTCAGCATCTGACGCAGCGTCAGCCGCGTCAGCGGGTTCCAGCGCACCGGGCCGCCGCTCAACGGCCGGCCTCCGAGGCCGCCGCCGGAGCGGCCGAGGCCGCCGAGGCCGCGGCGCTGGCCGCCCGGGCCGCGGCCAGCGCCGCCAGCGCGGCCTCGTCCACACCCAGCGCGGCCAGCATGCCGCCCTCGGCATAGCGCCAGTCGCTGCCGTCGTGCAGCACGCCCTCGGGCGCCTGGGGCGTGGCCGCGGCGGGCACGCCGTCCAGCGCACGCGCCATGTAGTCGATCCAGATCGGCAGCGCCAAGGCGCCGCCCGACTCGCGTGCGCCCAGGCTGCGCGGCTGGTCGTAGCCCATCCAGACCACGCCGACCACGCCGGGGCCGAAGCCGGCGAACCAGGCGTCGACGGCGTCGTTGGTGGTGCCGGTCTTGCCGTAGAGGTCGCTGCGGCCCAGCTGGGCCGAGGCCCGCGCCGCCGTGCCGTAGCGCGTGACGTCGTTGAGCAGGCTGTTGGTGACGAAGACATTGCGCGCCGGCACGGCCCGCTCGGCCTCGGCCAGCGCGGCCGGTGCCGGCGCCTGGAACAGCACCTGGCCACGCGCGTCGGTGATGCGCTCCACCACCACCGGCGTGACGCGCCAGCCGCCATTGGCCAGCACCGCATAGGCCTGGGCCAGCTGCATCGGCGTGGTGCTGCCGGCGCCCAGTGCCAGCGTCAGGTCGGCCGGCTGGCGCGCGGTCTCGAAGCCGAAGCGCCGCGCCCAGGCCAGGGCCGGCGGCACGCCCAGCTGCTGCAGCACGCGGATGGACACCAGGTTCTTGGACTTGGACAGGGCCTGGCGCAGCGTGATCGGGCCGTCGAAGCTGCCGTCGCTGTTCTGCGGGTTCCAGCCGTTGTCGAACTCCAGCGGCGCATCGTTGACCAGGGTGCCGGGCATCACGCCCTGCTCCAGCGCCGCCGAGTACAAAAAGGGCTTGAAGGCCGAGCCCGGCTGGCGCCAGGCCTGGGTGACGTGGTTGAACGGCTGGCGCGCAAAGTCGAAGCCGCCGACCAGGGCGCGCACGCGGCCGCTGGCGGCGTCCAGCGCCACCAGCGCGGCCTCGACCTCGGGCCACTGCACGATCTGCCAGTCACTTCGACCCGGCGCCTGGGCCACGCGCACGATGGCGCCGCGGCGCACGGCCAGCGCCTCGGGCGCGCGCGGCGCCAGGCCGGCCGCGGCGCGGCGCAGGCCGTCGCCGCCGATGCGCAGCCGCTCGCCGTCGGCCAGCATCAGCTGCACCTCGCGCGGGCTGGCCGAGAGCACGATGGCCGCGCGCAGCAGCTCGTCGTCGCGCACGTCCTTCAGCGCCTGGCCGGCGGCGCGCTCCAGCTCGGCGCCGTCGCCGGGCGGCAGCTCGTCCTGGCCCTCGGGGCCGCGCCAGGGCTGGCGCGCATCGAAGGCCAGCACGCCACGGCGCAGCGCGGCCCAGGCGGCCTGCTGGTCCTTGGCGCGCAGGCTGGTGTGCACGCGCAGGCCCTGCGAATAGGCATCGGCGCCGAAGCGCTCGACCACCGCGCGCCGCGCCAGCTCGGCCACGTACTCGGCATGCAGCACCTCGCCGCGCGGCTTGCCGATGGCCAGCACCTCGGCCTTGGCCGCGGCCTGCTGCTCGGCCGTGATCACGCCCTCGGCGGCCATGCGCGCCAGCACGATGCGCTGGCGCTGGGTGGCGCGTTCGAGGTTGCTGATCGGGTTGGCGTAGTACGGGTTCTGCGGCAGGCCGGCCAGCATCGCCACCTCGGCCACCGACAGCTGGGCCAGCTTCTTGCCGAAGTAGGCATCGGCCGCGGCGGCAAAGCCGTAGGCGCGCTGGCCGAGGAAGATCTGGTTCAGGTACAGCTCGAGGATGGCCTGCTTGGACAGCCGGCGCTCGATCTCCAGCGCCAGCAGCGCCTCCTTGAGCTTGCGCTCGGGCGTGAAGCGCTGCGACAGGAAGAAGGTGCGCGCCACCTGCTGGGTGATGGTGCTGCCGCCCTGGCGCATGCCGCCGGACAGCGTGGACAGCACGGCCCGCGCCAGGCCGATGGCGTCGATGCCGCTGTGGCGCCAGAAGCGCGTGTCCTCCACCGCCAGCACCGCATTCACCAGCAGCGGCGGCAGCTGGTCGTAGGGCACGAACTGGCGGCGCTCGGCGCCGAACTGGGCGATCTCCACGCCGTCGGCGGTGAACACCTGCAGCGGCTGGCGCGGCTGGTAGGTGGTGACCGGCTCCAGCGACGGCAGCTGCGGCGTGTACCAGGCGATGGCCGCCACCAGCAGGGCGATGCCGGTGATCGCCGCGCCCAGGCTGCCGGCAATGGCCCAGCGCAGCAGGCGCTGGCGGCGCGGGCTGCGGTCGGGGCGGGGAGCGGCGGGATCGGGCATCGGCAGGTCGGGGCGGCGCCGCTGGCGGGCGGAGCTGCATTATGGGGAGCCCGGCAGAATGCCCGCCCATGCCCGCGGCCCCGTCGTCCGATCCCGCTGTCCCCCCGGCCGCCGCGCCGCGCGAGAAGTCCGCGCCGCAGCGGGCCCTGGAGCGCCTGGGCCTGCGGCGCGACATCGACCTGGCCCTGCACCTGCCGCTGCGCTGGGAGGACGAGACGCGCATCACGCCCATCCGCGAGGCGCGCGACGGCGAGGCGGTGCAGGTCGAAGGACAGGTCACGGCCTCGCGCATCGAGTTCCGCCCGCGCCGCCAGCTGGTGGTGCACCTGGTCGACGCCAGCGGGCCGGACGGTGGCGAGCTGGTGCTGCGCTTTCTGAACTTCTATCCCAACCACCAGAAGACCCTGGCCGAGGGCGCGCGGGTGCGGGTGCGCGGCGAGGTGCGCCACGGCTTCTTCGGCCGCGAGATGGTGCACCCGGCCTTCAAGGCGGTGGAGCCCGGGGCGCCGCTGGCCCAGGCGCTGACGCCGGTGTACCCGACCAGCGCCCAGCTGCCCCAGGCCTATCTGCGCAAGGCCGTGGCCGGCGCACTGCGGCGCGCGCCGCTGGACGAGCTGCTGCCGCCCGGCAGCCTGCCCGCCGGCCTGCCGACGCTGCGCGAGGCGCTGCAGCGCCTGCACCATCCGCCGGCCGGCGCGGCCATCGCCGCGCTGGAGGACCGCAGCCACCCGGCCTGGCAGCGGCTGAAGTTCGAGGAGCTGCTGGCCCAGCAGCTGTCGCAGCTGATGGCGCGGCGCCAGCGTGTGCGCCAGGCCGCGCCGCGCCTGCTGGCCCAGGCCGGCGGCCTGCACGAGCAGCTGCTGGCGGCCCTGCCCTTCCAGCTCACCCAGGCGCAGCGCCGCGTGGCCGAGGAAATCGCCGCCGACCTGGCGCGGCCGCGCGAGGACACCGACCACGACGCCCAGGCCACGCCCATGCACCGGCTGCTGCAGGGCGACGTGGGCTCGGGCAAGACCGTGGTCGCGGCGCTGGCCGCCGCCATCGCCATCTCCGCCGGCTGGCAGTGCGCGCTGATGGCGCCCACCGAGATCCTGGCCGAGCAGCACTTCCGCAAGCTGGCGCAGTGGCTCACGCCGCTGCTGGCCGCGCGTGGCCAGGGCATCGCCTGGCTCACCGGCAGCCGCAAGGGCAAGGCGCGGCGCCAGATGGTCGAGCGTGTGGCCTCGGGCGAGGCAGCCCTGGTGGTGGGCACGCATGCGGTGATCCAGGACGATGTGCACTTCGCCCGCCTGGGCCTGGCGGTGATCGACGAGCAGCACCGCTTCGGCGTGGCCCAGCGCCTGGCGCTGCGCCACAAGCTGGGCGAAGGCGCCGGCCAGCCCGGCCTGGAGCCGCACCTGCTGATGATGAGCGCCACGCCGATCCCGCGCACGCTGGCCATGACCTACTACGCCGACCTGGACGTGAGCACCATCGACGAGCTGCCGCCGGGCCGCACGCCGGTGCTGACCAAGCTGTTTGCCGACGACCGGCGCGACCAGGTGGTGGCGCGCATCGCCGACGAACTGGCGCGCGGCCGCCAGGTCTACTGGGTCTGCCCGCTGATCGAGGAAAGCGAGGCGCTGGACCTGGAGAACGCCACCGCCACCCACCAGCGCCTGGCCGCGGCCCTGCCCGGCCATGAGGTGGGCCTGCTGCACGGCCGCCTGCCGGCGGCCGAGAAGGCGGCGGTGATGGCGCGCTTCTCGGCCGGCGAGATGGCGGTGCTGGTGGCGACCACGGTGATCGAGGTCGGCGTGGACGTGCCCAATGCCAGCCTGATGGTGATCGAGCATGCCGAGCGCTTCGGCCTGAGCCAGTTGCACCAGCTGCGCGGGCGCGTGGGCCGCGGCGCGGTGGCCAGCGTCTGCGTGCTGCTGTACCAGGGCCCGCTGTCGCCCACCGGCAAGGACCGGCTGCGCGCGATGGCCGAGACCACCGACGGCTTCGAGATCGCCCGCCGCGACCTGGAGATCCGCGGCCCCGGCGAGTTCATGGGCGCACGCCAGAGCGGCGATGCGCTGCTGCGCTTTGCCGACCTGCAGGAGGATGCGCCGCTGCTGGCCCGCGCCCGCGAGCTGGCGCCACGCCTGCTGGACCAGCATCCGGCCGCCGCGCGCGCCCATGTGGCGCGCTGGCTGGATTCACGCGCCGAATACCTGAAGGCCTGAGGTCCGGTCAGCGCGCCGCCGGCGCCCGGTAGCGCTCGACCAGCGCGCCTTCCAGCCGGTAGCCGCTGGTGCCCATCGGCGAATCGGCGCGCTCGGCGCGCAGCACGCCGCTGACCCACACCGTGTCCATGCTGCGAAAGCCCTGGGCCGGCTTGCCGGGCTTGACCAGCACGATCTGGTTGGCCGGCGGCGGCGGCGTGTGGATGCAGGCGCCGAAATACGGCACCAGCAGAAACTCGGTCAGGCCGGCCTTCTCGTCCTCCAGCGGCACCACATAACCCGGCAGCTTGACGCGCGTGCCCTCCAGCGCCGGCTCGGTGGGCGCCTTGTCCCAGGCCTCGCGCATGGCCTTCATCAGGTCCTGGGTCTTGGGGTCGGCATCGTTCAGCGCATTCGGGTTGCTGATGCCACGCTCGCGCAGGCCCTTCATCGGGTCCCAGCCCTTGGGCACCAGGTCGTCCCAGCGGATCTCGGTGTAGCCGGGGCCGCTGCTGCTGGGCTTGGGCAGGGACTGGGCCAGGGCGCCCAGCGGCAGGGCCGCCGCGGTGGCCAGCAGCAGGCGGCGGCGCGACAGGGAGTGAAACAGCACAGGCATGGGCATCAGATCCGCGGTGAAAGGCCATCGGCCAGCGACAGCCGGTAGGCGCGCCAGCCCGGCACCAGGCTGGCAGCGACGCCGCCGGCCAGCACGGCGCCAAGCAGCCGCCATTCTGCAGCGCCCGGCGGCTGCAGTTGCAGCGATATGCCCCAGGCCTCGCGCAGCCAGGGGCCGGCTCCGGCCACGGCGGCATAACAGGCCAGCGTGCCCAGCAGCAGGCCGGCCAGCGTGACCAGCAGGCCCTCGGCGGCCAGCAGGGCCAGCACCTGGCGCGGCCCGGCGCCCACGGCGCGCAGGATGGCCAGCTCGCGCCGGCGCTCGTTCAGCCCGGCCAGGATCACCGCCACCAGGCCGGCCAGGCTGACCGCGGCGACCAGGGCGCTCATGGCCTGCAGGCCACGCTCGCCAAAGGCCACCACGTCCCACAGCTCGTCCAGCGTGACGCCGGGCAGGATGGCCAGCAGCGGCTCGTCGCGGAACGCGGCCACCTCGCGCTGCACGGCAAACACCGCGGCCCGGCTCTTCAGGCCGATCAGCGCGGCGCTGATGCTGCGCGGCGTCAGGTCGGCCTGGCGCGCCTGCTCGGCATCCAGGGTCTGGCCCGGCAGGCGTGTGCCGGCGGCCCAGTCCACATGCAGGGCCTCGATGGCCTGCAGGCTGACATGCACCGTGCGGTCCACCGGCGTGCCGGTGGCCGCCAGCACGCCGACCACGTGGAAGGGCTTGTCCGCATGGTCGTTGTCGGCCAGCGCGCCGTCGCCATGGCTGAGCACGATGCGCTGGCCGACGGCATGGCCCAGGCGCCGCGCCACCTCGGCGCCGAGCACGGCCTCGTAGACACCGTCCAGCGTGCCGGCAAAGGCCCGGCCCTGGGCCAGCTGCAGCGGCTGCCTGGCGCCGTAGCGGAAGTGCTCGAAGTAGCCGCTGCTGGTGCCCAGCACCGCAAAGCCGCGGTGGCTGTCGCCCAGGGCCAGCGGCACCATCCAGGCCACGGCGCGGTGGCGGGCAATGGCCTGGGCGCTGTCGTAGCGGATGTTGTTCGTCGCATTGCCGATGCGGAACACCGCATACAGCAACAGCTGCACCGGCCCCGTGCGCGCGCCGACGATCAGGTCGGTGCCCGACACGGCCTGCGAAAAATTGCTGCGCACATCGGCGCGCAGCCGCTCGATGCCCAGCAGCAGCAGCGTGGACAGCGCAATCGCCGCCACCACCAGGCCCAGCGAGAAGCGGCGGTTCCAGGCGCTGCGGGCGGCCAGGCTGAGCAAGGGCATCATGCCGTGGCTCCGGCCAAGGCCTGGTTGATGCTGCGCAGATCCAGCACCTGGTCGAAGCGTGGCGCCAGCCGCGCATCGTGGCTGACGAACAGCAGCGCGCTGCCGGCCTCGGCGCAGCGCTGCAGCAGCAGGTCCATGAAGCTGTCGCGCAGGTCTTCGTCCAGCGCCGAGGTCGGCTCGTCGGCAATCACCACCTCGGGCGCGCCGATCAGCGCGCGGGCGGCGGCCACGCGCTGCTGCTGGCCCACCGACAGCCGGTCGGCACGTGCGCTCCACAGCGCACGCGGCAGCGCGCAGCGCTCCAGCAGGGCCTCGGCCGCGCCGGCCGGCGCACGCTGGGCGCGGCGGCGCGAGAAGCGCAGCGGCAGGCGCACGTTGTCCAGCACGCTGAGGTAGGGCAGCAGGTTGAACTGCTGGAACACCAGGCCCAGGTGGTCGGCGCGGCGGCGGTCGCGGGCGGCGGCGCCGAGGGTGGACCAGTCCTGGCCCAGCAGGGCCACGCGGCCGGCATCGGCGCTCAGCACGCCGGCGGCCAGGGCCAGCAGCGTACTCTTGCCGCAGCCGCTGGGGCCGCGCAGGAACAGCCGGCCGCCGGCCGGCAGCTGCAGCGCATCGATGGCCAGCGTATCGGCCGCGGCACCGGGCCAGCGGTAGCGCAGGCCGGCGATGTCCAGGGCCGCGGCCCCTGTCCCGTCGCTCACCGGCCCCAGGCCAACTGGCGCGCCGGCCGCTTCAGCGTGGCCTGGTGCTGGCCGCGCGCATCGACGATCTGCGCATTCAGCTGGCGCAGCCGCGGCAGGGCGTCGAGCAGCGGGCCCAGGTCGAGCTGGCGCAGGCCGGCCAGCGGGCCGGCACAGTCGAAGCGCCACTCGGCCTCGACATCGGCATGCTCGGCAGCCGCGGCGGCCTTGGCCGCCGGCTCCAGCAGCGGCGCCTCCAGCCTCAGCTCGGCCAGCCGGCATTGCAGGGCCGCCGGCAGGGCCCACAGGCGCTGGCCGTCGCGCAGCCGGGCCAGCAGCGCATCGGCGGCCTGGCGCTCGGCGGCGTTGCGCGGCAGGCGCTCGTGGCCGACCAGGACCTCCTGGGGCGCGTCCAGGGTCAGCGTCAGCCGGCCGGGCTCGACGGCGATGTCCAGCCGCGCCAGGCCATGCTGGTGGGCATGGCCCTGGGCCGCGGCCGGGGCCACGGCCAGCAGCAGGGCCAGCGGCAGAAAAAGGGCTCGCAGGATCATGCGGGCCAGCATAGCAGCCGGCCTTGACGCTGCCGCGGCGTCAGTCGCGGCGCCGGCGCTGCGCGGCCGTGCCCAGCAGCAGGGCCAGGCCGCCGGCCATCAGCGCCCAGGTCTGCGGCTCGGGCACGGCGGCGGCCTGCAGCGCGGCCACGCCGGTGTCGGGGAAGTCGGTGAACACGCCGTCCACGCCCAGGCCGAAGTAGTACTGCATCTCGGCCTGCGGATCGGCAAAGCCGTAGCCGCTGGCGTCGTTGCGGAAGGTCCAGGTGTGCACCAGCAGGCCGGCCGCATGGGCGGCCTCGATGACGCCGGTGGAGCCGTCGACGCGGCGGTCGTTGATGTTGACCACGCCGTCGCCATTGCGGTCCACGCCATCGGCCACGGTCGTCACCAGCCAGGGCTTCCAGGGGCCGATGCCGTCGGCATAGCTGGCGACGAAGGACAGGCCGGCGGCGGTCAGCAGGTCGGCAAAGCTGGTGCTGCCACCGGCGGCCTTGATGTCGTAGGGCTGGTCGTAGGGCGCCACCAGGGACATGCTGCCGTCGGCGCGCACGTCGTCGGCATCGACCAGCTGCACCAGGCGGATGTTGGTCTGGCCATTCAGGTACTGCAGGTTGCCGACCTCGAAGCTCTGGATGAACACCGGCGCGGCGGCGCTGTTGCCATAGGCCGCATGCAGCTTGGACACCAGCGTGTCTTCAAAGTAGGTGGCCGAATAGCCCAGCGACTGGGCCACGCCCTTCATGTAGGTGCTGTGCTTGAGCTCGGGATAGATGCCCACGCTGCGGCCGCCGGTGCTGCTGCTCTGGGCCAGCGCGATGACCTCGTCCAGCGTCGGGATCTGATACAGGCCGTTCTGGCTCTGGTCGCGGTCGGCGCGGGCCTGCACCGCGCGCAGGGTCTTGATCTCGGCCAGCGTGAAGCTGTCGGCGAAGTAGGCGGTGGTGGAGACGCCGTCGACCAGGCGCGTGCTCTTGCGCTCGGCGCCGAACTTGGACGCCACGTCGGTGGTGCTGTCCAGCATCGGCTCGTGGCGGGCGATCAGGTGGCCGTCCTTGGTCATCACCAGATCGGGCTCGATGAAGTTGGCGCCTTGCTGGATGGCCAGCTGATAGGCCTGCAGCGTGTGCTCGGGCACATAGCCCGAGGCACCGCGGTGGGCGATGACCAGGGGCGCGGCGCCGTCCAGCGTATTCCAGCTGGCGGCCTGGGCGGGCAGGGTGCCGAGCAGGGCAGCGCTCAGCGCGGTCAGCAGCAGATGGGTCTTGGGCATGGTGGTCCTCCGGGATTTGGCGCGGGCCCTGCGGACCAGGCCCCCCCTCGTCCATCCAGGCGCCGCTGTCTGTGGAGCCGCAGCTTGGCGCCCGCCCATGACAGGCGTTTGACGGCCCGCGGCGGCGCGCCGGCCGGCGCCGTCCATCCCGGCCGACGGCAATCCATCGCCGCCGGCGGCAGCCCGTCGCAAGGGCCTGGAAGCCGCTGCATGGCCTGCCTAGAGTTCAGCCCATCGCATCCCGCCCAACGCCCCAGGAGCCCGCCATGAACCGCAGCAGCCACACCGTCGCCACCTACGCCCCCGCCCGCCTGGGCCAGCATGCCGCCGCCTTCGGCCTGGCCGCGGTGATGACGCTGGGCCTGCTGGGGGGTGTGTCCGGTCTGGCCGACCGCGAGGCCGCTGCCGCCGCCCAGGGCGTGGAGCTGGCCGAGGCCTGCCGTCCGGGCATGGTGCTGGCCGGACAAGGCCCGGCCCTGGCGGTGTCGGCGGTCCAGATGGCCCAGGCGCATGGCGCGCCGGCCCGCCGCGGCTGATTGCACAGACCGCCCGGCGGCACGATTCCTCTGCCCATGCCCCGTGATCCGGGGCGGCACTTGCAGGCCCGGCCAGCGCAGCGTTGCGCGCCGGGCCTTTTTTTCGCCTAGGCCGCCTGCGACAGGCGGAAGCGCGCGATCACGCCGCCCAGCTGCGCGGCCTGGTCCTTCAGGCTCTCGGCGGCGGCGGCGCTCTGCTCCACCAGCGCGGCGTTCTGCTGCGTCATGCCGTCCAGCTGCACCACCGCGTGGTTGACGCTGCCGATGCCGGCGCTCTGCTCGCCGGCCGCGGCACTGATCTCGCCGATGATGTCGGACACCCGCTGGATGCCGGCGACGATCTCGCCCATGGTCGTGCCGGCCTGCTGCACCAGCTCGGTCCCGGAGGACACGCGCTCGACGCTGGCGCCGATCAGGCTCTTGATCTCGCGCGCGGCGCCGGCCGAGCGCTGGGCCAGGCTGCGCACCTCGGCGGCCACCACGGCGAAGCCGCGGCCCTGCTCGCCGGCGCGCGCGGCTTCCACCGCCGCATTCAGCGCCAGGATGTTGGTCTGGAAGGCGATGCCGTCGATGGTGCCGATGATGTCGGCGATCTTCTGGCTGGACTGGTGGATCTGCTCCATGGTGCTGACCACCTGGCCGACCACCTCGCCGCCCTTGCGCGCCACGCTGGAGGCGGCGCCGGCCAGCTGGTTGGCCTGGGACGCGGCATCGGCGCTCTGGCGCACGGTGGCCGTCAGCTGCTGCATGGCGCTGGCGGTCTGCTGCAGGCTGCCGGCGGTCTGCTCGGTGCGCTGGCTCAGGTCGACGCTGCCGCTGGCGATCTCGCTGGAGGCGATGCCGATGCTGCCGGCGCTCTGCGCCACCTGGCTCAGGGCCTGATTGAGGCGCAGCAGGGCCTGCTGCAGGGCCTGGGCCTGGCGCGTGGTGGCCGGCAGGCGGTCCACGTCCAGGGCCAGCTGCTCGCTGCCCTGGCCGCCCATGTGCTCGACCATGCGCGCCATCTCGGCGCCGGCGGTGGCGTTGTGGCGCATCAGCAGGGCCATGTGGATGCCGAAGCCGGCCTGCACCACCACATAGCCGGCATGCAGCAGCACCTTGGCAAAGTCGGCCTGGGCCATGCAGTAGACGCCGACACCGGCGGCCTGCAGGCGGTCGAAGGCGATGTGGTGCACGGCGATCAGGCCGGCGGCAGCGACGATGGGCCGCCAGTCGCGGTAGACCAGCAGCAGGCCCAGCGTGACGAACACGCCGAAGTGGAACTCCAGCGTGCCGCGGCCCAGCTGGATGTGCAGGGCCACGCTGGCCATCAGGCTCATGGCCATCACCAGGCGCGAGCCCAGCGTGCCGGCCATCATGAACTGCGCGGCGCTGGCCAGCGCGGCAATGCCCCCGCCCACCAGCAGGGCCGTGGCCAGTTGCTCGTAGTGCAGTCCCACGCCCACGCCGAACAGCAGGCTGGCCAGCACGGCCAGGTACATCAGCCTGTCGGCCGAGGCGGACAGTGACAGGGACGACGGCGGGGTCGACAACGGGTGGGCGGTGGCCATGGGCTTGTCTCGCGGAAAGTGGGTTTTGGCCACGGCAGACAACCAGGGGCGACGCGCAGCCAGCGGAGTCCGGTCCCGGTGCAGGCGGGATGGCTCCTGCAATATCTATCGGCAGACCAGGGGCATTGCTTGAGGCCTGCCGCCGGGCCGATGTCACGCCGCGGCGCCAGCCATCCACAGCTTGACCGAGTCTTCACATGCCTTCACCGCCGCGCAGCACGGCGCAACCGCGGCTTGACGCGCCGCCGCTGCAATCGGGCACCTGGGCCGGCGCCACGGGACGGCGCCCTGGCCCGCTGGCTTGCAGACGAACAGAGGAATCTTGCAGATGATCCGGTGGATGGTGGGTGCCGCACGAGGGGCGGCATGGATGGGGGTGGCGCTGGTGGCCGGCCTGGGCCTGACGGCCTGCGGCGGCGGTAGCGACTCGGACAGCAACACGGCCAGTCTGCGCCTGCTCAATGCCAGCCCGGGCTATGCGTCGCTGGACCTGTACACCGACGACTCCAAGCGCAACAGCGCGGTCGGCTTCCTGGCCGCCGGCGACTATGTGTCGGTGAGCAGCAGCGACTCGGTGGACACCGACCTGAAGGCCGCCGGCGCCAGCACGGCGCTGTCCAGCTCGTCGCGCAGCTTCTCGGCCGATACCTCGTACACGCTGATCGCCTATGGCTGGCAGGGCGGGCTGAAGACCGCGGTGCTGGAAGAGAACCTCAGCGCCGCCGACAGCAGCAAGGCCAAGCTGACGGTGCTGAACCTGGCCACCGACGCCGGCACGCTGGACGTCTACCTGACCGGCAGCGACGACTCGCTGGACGATGCCACGGCCACCGCCAGCGGCGTGGCCGGCGGCAGCAGCGCCGGCGCGCTGACGCTGAGCTCGGGCACCTACCGGCTGCGCGTCACCGCCAACGGCGACAAGAGCGATGTGCGCCTGGACGTCAACGGCCTGACCCTGGCCAGCACCCAGGTGGCCACCCTGGTGCTGACGCCGGGCAGCGGCGGCGTGCTGGTGCATGGCGCGCTGGCGGTGCAAAAAGGCAGCATCACCGCGCTGGCCAACAGCCAGGCGCGCGTGCGCGTGGTCAACGGCGTGGGCAGCAGCGCCAAGCTCACGGCCTCGGCGGCCGGCGTGTCGCTGATCAGCAATGCCACTTCGCCGGCCATCGGCAGCTACAAGCTGATCAGCGGCAGCGCCAGCGCCGCGGTGGGCTTTGGCATCAACGGCACGGCCCTGGCCACCCCCACCAGCGCGGCGCTGACCGCCGGCGGCGACTACACCCTGCTGGTCTGGGGCCCGGCCGACAGCCCGCAGGTGACGGTGGTCAGCGACGACAACCGCTACCCGACCACCACCACCTATGCCAAGCTGCGCGTGGTGCATGCCCTTCCCGACGTGGCCGATGCGATGACGCTGACCTCGGACTACAGCGCGCTGATCAGCGACATCGCCCAGGGCACGGCCTCGAGCTGGGCCACGCTGATGGGTGGCACGGCCAGCCAGCTGTCGGTGGCCTCGTCGACGACCAGCTACTTCAGCTCGGGCACCGACGGCACGACGCTGACGGCCAAGGGCCTCTATACGCTGTATGTGTTCGGCCCGTCGTCGACGGTGCTGCGCAAGGAGCGGTGAGCGCAGGTCAGAGCTTCTCGGTCTCGCCGCCCGAGCGCGGCTGCCAGGTCAGCAGCCGGCGCTCGATGCGGCCGACGGCGGCGTCCAGGCCCAGCGCAAAGGCGGTCAGCACCACGATGCCGGCCATCACCGTGTTGATGTCGAACACGCCCTCGGCCTGGTGGATCAGATAGCCCACGCCGCTGGCCGAGCCCAGGTACTCGCCGACCACGGCGCCGACGAAGGCCAGGCCCACGCTGGTGTGCAGCGAGCTGAACACCCAGCTGGTGGCGCTGGGCAGGTACACATGGCGCAGCAGCTGGCGCTGGCTGGCGCCCAGCATGCGGGCATTGGCCAGGATCACCGGGCTGACCTCCTTGACTCCCTGGTAGACGTTGAAGAAGACGATGAAAAACACCAGGGTCACGCCCAGCGCCACCTTGCTGGCGATGCCCAGGCCGAACCAGACCGCGAAGATCGGCGCCAGGATGATGCGCGGCATCGAGTTGGCGGCCTTGATGTAGGGCTCCAGCAGCGCGCTGGCCATCGGTTGCAGCGCCAGCCACAGGCCTCCGCCCAGGCCGGCCACGGCGCCGATGGCAAAGGCCAGCACGGTCTCGACCAGGGTCACGCCCAGGTGGCCGTAGATGTCGCCGTCGGCGACAAACCAGCGCCAGATGCGCTGCGCCACCTTGAGCGGCTCGCCGAAGAAGAACGCCGCCTGCTGGTCGTTGCTGAAGAACAGCGGCGGCAGCAGGCCCGGCGTGGTGAGCAGGTGCCAGACGGCGAAGATCGCCAGCAGCAGGCCCAGCTGCCAGACACGCAGGTTGCGCGGATTGGGTCGGATGGCCTGCCACATGCGTTGTTCGCTCACTTCTGCAGTTGCTGCTGGTAGCCCTTGAGCACCTCGTCGCGCAGCACGGCCCAGATGGCCTGGTGCAGCTCGATGAAGCGCGGGGTCGTGCGCACCTCGGCCACGTCCCGGGGTCGCGCCAGGTCGACGACAAACTCGCCGATGGGCCGGCTGGCCGGGCCGGCGCTGAGCACCACCACGCGGTCGCTCATGGCGATGGCCTCGTCCAGGTCGTGGGTGATGAACAGCACCGCCTTCTTCTTGGCGCTCCACAGCGCCAGCACCTCGTTTTCCATCAGCTGGCGGGTCTGGATGTCGAGGGCCGAGAAGGGCTCGTCCATCAGGATGATGTCCGGGTCCAGCACCAGGGTCTGGGCCAGGCTGGCGCGCTTGCGCATGCCGCCGGACATCTGGTGCGGATAGCGGTCGCCAAAGCCGCCCAGGCCAACACGGCGCAGCCAGTCCCCGGCCTGGGTGCGGGCGGCGTCTTCGGCCAGGCCGCGGAACTGCAGGCCGGCCATCACATTGCCGAGTGCCGTGCGCCAGGGCATCAGGCTCTCGGCCTGGAACATGTAGCCGGCGCGGCGGTTCAGGCCGACCAGCGGCTCACCGAAGACCTCGACGCTGCCGGCCGACGGCGCCAGCAGGCCGGCGGCCAGGTTCAGCAACGTGCTCTTGCCGCAGCCGGTGGGGCCGACCACCGAGACGAATTCGCCCGGTGCCACGTCCAGCGCCACGTCCTGCACCGCGGTGTAGCTGCCGCCACCCGGACTGCTGAAGCGGCAGGCCACGCCCTGCAGGCTCAGGGCCGGCGCCAGCGCCGGCATCGTCGTGCTCGCTGCGTTCATCCTTCGGCGACGTGGCCGCGCAGCGACTGGCGGGCCGCCGTCACCACCTCCACCAGCTGGTCCAGGGCCTTGCCCCAGCCGTCGTGGAAGCCCATCGCCGCATGCTGCTGCGCCGCCTCGGCCGTGGCATGCACGGCGCGGGCCGTGTAGCGCGTGCCACCCTCCACCGGATCGAAGCGCAGCTCACAGCTGAAGACAAACGGCGCGCCAGGGGCCAGCGGCGCAAAGCCCGGGCCCAGCGCGCTGGTCCACACCAGGCGGTGCGGCGGCTCCACCACCAGCCAGCAGCCGCTGCCGTCGAAGCGCTCGCCATCCGGTCCCTCCATCACGGTGCGGAACAGGCCGCCCGGACGCAGGTCGATCTCGGCCAGCGTGGTCTGCCAGGGCCTGGGGCAGAACCAGGTCTTCAGCAGCTCGGGCTCGGTCCAGCCGCGCCACAGCTCCTCGGGCGTCAGCGGCACCACGCGTTCCAGGATCAGCTCGGTGCTCATCGCAGCACTCCTTTCACTTCTTCGCGGCCAAGGCGGCGCGCACAAAATCGTTGGTGTAGACCGCTTTCAGGTCCACCGTGGCCTTGGCGATCTCGGCGTCGATCGAGGCCAGCGCGCGGAAGGCGGTTTCCGGGCCCTTCTCGGGGAACAGGCCGTCGGGCGACAGCGCGCCCTTGGCGGCCAGGAAGGCGTCGATGTAGACCGCTCGGTCGCCCAGCAGATAGCTCTCGGGCACGGCCTTGATGATGTCGCCGGGGCCGGCCTTCTGGATCCACTGGTTGGCACGCACGATGGCCGTGGCCAGGGCCTGGGCGGTGCGCGGATGCTTGTCCAGGAACTCCTGCTTCAGGTACAGGCAGGCCGCCGGCATCGGGCCGCCAAACACCTTGTCGGCCTCGGCGACGATGCGCGTGTCGGACACGATCTTCAGGTCGCCCGAGCGCGACAGCAGCGAGATCACCGGGTCGAGGTTGCTGATCGCATCGACCTGGCCCGAGCGCATCGCCGCCACCGCGCCATTGCCGGCGCCGACGCCGATGATGGACACGTCGCTGGGCTTGAGCCCGGCCTTGGCCAGCACGAAGTTGGCCATCACATTGGTGGAGCTGCCCGGCGCGGTGACGCCGATCTTCTTGCCCTTCAGGTCGGCCACGGTCTTGAAGCCGGGCATGGTCTTCGGGTTGACGCCCAGCACGATCTGCGGCGCCCGGCCCATCAGCACGATGGCGCGCAGGCGCTGGCCCTTGGGCTGCAGGTTGACGGTGTGCTCGAAGGCGCCCGAGACCACGTCGGCCGAGCCGCCGACCAGGGCGCGCAGGGCCTGGCTGCCACCGGCGAAGTCGACGATCTTCAGGTCCAGGCCCTGGTCCTTGAAGTAGCCCAGCTGCTCGGCAATGGTCAGCGGCAGGTAGTACAGCAGGTTCTTGCCGCCCACGGCCAGGGTCAGCTGGGGCTTTTCAAGTGCCTGGGCGCGCAGCAGGGCGGGGGCGGCCAGCAGGCCGGCGGTGGTGGCAGCCGAGAAGCTGCGGCGGTTCAAGGCCATCGGGGCGGTCTCCTGCAGGAAGCGTGGTTTGCCTGCCACTGTAGCCGCCAGCGGCGCCGCCTAACATCGGCTGGAGCCCCGATCCGGAACACCGCCCATGAGCACCCACCTGCCTGCCCCCGTCCTGCTGATCACCGGCGCCAGCCGCGGCATCGGTGCCGCCACCGCCGTGGCCGCCGCCGCGGCCGGCTGGGATGTGGCCGTCAACTACGCCCGCGACGCCGCAGCCGCCGAGGCCGTGGCCGGCCAGGTGCGCGCCGCCGGGCGACGCGCCATCACCGTGGCCGCCGACGTGGCCGACGAGGCCGCGGTGCTGGCGATGTTCGGCCGCATCGATGCCGAGCTGGGCCCGGGCCGGCTGGCCGGCCTGGTCAACAACGCCGGCATCGTCGACATGCAGGCGCGGCTGGACCAGATGGACGTGGCACGCTGGACGCGCATGTGGGCCGTCAACCTGACGGGCAGCCTGCTGTGCGCACGCGAGGCGGTGCGGCGCATGAGCACGCGCCATGGCGGCCAGGGCGGTGCCATCGTCAACCTGTCCAGCGCCGCGGCCCGCCTGGGCTCGCCGGCCATGTACGTGGACTATGCGGCCAGCAAGGGTGCCATCGACACCTTCACCGTGGGCCTGGCCCAGGAGCTGGCGGCCGAGGGCGTGCGCGTGAATGCCGTGCGGCCCGGCATCATCGAGACCGAGATCCACATCCACAGCGGCGACGGTGACCGCCCGGCCAAGGCGGCCTCGCTGATCCCGATGCAGCGCCCGGGCCGCGCCGACGAAATCGCCGCGGCCATCGTCTGGCTGCTGTCGCCGGCGGCCAGCTACACCACCGGCGCGATCCTGGATGTCAGCGGCGGGCGCTGAGGCAGAAAAATACAGATTTCTGTATCATCAACCCATGAAGACCACACTGAACATCAACGATCAGTTGCTGGCCGATGCCAAGACACTGGCGGCGCAGCAGCGCACCAGCCTGACGCGGCTGATCGAAGAAGGGCTGCAGTGGCGCTTGCGTGCCCCGGCCACGCGGTCGGCGCCGGCCAGCGCGCGGCTGCCTGTGTTCAAGGGTCGCGGCGGCCTGGTGGCCGGCGTGGACGCCAGCAGCAACAAGGCCTTGCTGGCGGCGCTGGGCGATGACGCCTGATGTGAACGTGCTGGTCGCGGCCTCGCGCAGCGACCACCCCCACCACACGACCGCCCTGGCCTGGCTGGAGCAGGCGCTGGCCGCCACAGAGTCCGGCTCCACCTTCACGCTGATGCCCATGGTGCTGGCCAGCTTTCTGCGCCTGGTGACCAGTCCGAAGATCTTTCAGCAGGCCACGCCCATGGCCGAAGCCATGGCCTTTGCCGACGCGCTGCTGGCACGGCCTGGCGTGCGGCTGGCGGTGCTGGGGCCTGAATGGCCGAAGCTCCGACAGCTGTGCCTGGACCGTCAACTGGCCGGCAACGAGCTACCGGATGCCTGGCTCGCCGCTGCCGTGGACCAGCAGGGCGAGCACCTGGTCAGTTTCGACCGCGACTTCAAACGACTGCTGGGCCGCGCTCGCTTCACCCATCTGACGGCTTGAAGCCGACGGTCAAAGCCCCAGGCCTTCGTCCAGCCCCAGGTGGATGTTCATGCACTGCACGGCAGCGCCGCTGGCGCCCTTGCCCAGGTTGTCCAGGCGGGCGATCAGCAGGGCCTGCTGGTCGTTGGCAAACACGAACAGCTCGGCCTGGTTGCTGTCGTTGCAGGCCTGCACGTCGAAGAAGCCGGATTCCAGCGTCGCCGGGTCGGCCAGCGGCTTGACCGTGACGAAACGCTGGCCGGCATAGTGCGCGGCCAGCGCGCGCTGCAGCGCCGCGCCGTCGGTGCCGGCGGCCAGCTGCGAGAAGTGCAGCGGCACGCTGACCGCCAGGCCCTTGTAGAAATTGGCCACCACCGGCATGAAGGCCGGCGCATGGATCAGGCCGGTGTGGGCCGCCATCTCCGGCAAATGCTTGTGCTTGAGCGTCAGGCCATAGGGCCGCGGCGCGGTGAGCTGCGGGTCACCGCCGGCCTGGTACTGGTTGATCATGCTCTTGCCACCGCCCGAGTAGCCGGTGATCGAGGTGGCGCCGACCGGCAGACCACGCGGCACCAGGCCGGCATCGACCAGCGGGCGCAGCAGCAGGATGAAGGCCGTGGCATGGCAGCCCGGGTTGGCGATGCGCTTGCTGGCACGGATGGCCTCGCGCTGGCCGGCGGCCAGCTCGGGCAGGCCATAGGCCCAGCCGGCCTGGGTGCGGTGGGCGGTGCTGGCGTCGATCAAGCAGGTGGTCGGGTTGGTGACCAGGGCCGCGGCCTCGCGCGCCGCCGCATCGGGCAGGCACAGGAAGGACACGTCCGAGGCATTCAGCAGGCGGGCGCGCTCGGCGGGGTCCTTGCGCTTGTCGGCGGCGATGCTCAGCACCTCCACATCGCTGCGGCGCGCCAGCATCTCGTGGATGCGCAGGCCGGTCGTGCCCTCCTGTCCGTCGACATAGATGCGGTAGCTCATGGGCGCTCCGAGAGAAAAAAGGACGGGTGTCGGTAAAGAATCCGGGTGAACCCTGGAGGATAAGCCAATGCCTGTGACCGAAGCGCGTGTGCTGTTGCTGCCCGGCTGGCAGGACTCGGATGCCGAGCACTGGCAGAGCCGCTGGCAGCGGCGTTTCGGCTTCGAGCGGGTGCAGCAGGACGACTGGTGGTGGCCGCGCCGCGGCGACTGGATGATGCGGCTGGAAGAAAGCCTGCTGGCCGACGACCGCCCGGCCGTGCTGGTGGCCCACAGCCTGGGCTGCGCCCTGGTCTCGGCCTGGGCCGCGCATTCGCAGCACACGGCACGCGTGGCCGGCGCCCTGCTGGTGGCGCCGCCCGACATCGCCCGCGCCGACATGCCGCCGCAGCTGCAGGCCTGGACACCGCTGCCGGCGCCGCGCCTGCCCTTTGCTGCCCTGGCCGTGGTCAGCGACGACGACCCCTATGCCGGCCCGCAGCATGGTCCGGCCCTGGCCGCCGCCTGGGGCGCCGGCCTGCACCGCGCCGGCGCCGCCGGCCACCTCAACAGCGCCAGCGGCCTGGGCGACTGGCCGGCCGGCCAGGCCCTGCTGGCCGGCCTGCTGCGTGGCGCCGGCCTGGGTGTGCCCGCAGGCCTGGGCGCCGGCAACTGACAGACAATCCCGCGCCATGGTCACCAAGAAACCCAAGGGCCTGGGCCTGGGCCTGGAAGCGCTGCTCGGCCCCAAGGTCAGCGAGGCTGCCACCGCCCCCGCCGGCCGGCCCACGACGCTGAAGGTCGATCGCCTGCAGGCCGGCAAATACCAGCCGCGCACGCGCATGGACGAGGGCTCGCTGTACGAGCTGGCCGAGTCCATCAAGTCGCAGGGCATCATGCAGCCCATCCTGGTGCGGCCGGTGGGCCCCAGCGCCTACGAGATCATCGCCGGCGAGCGCCGCTTCCGCGCCGCCCAGCTGGCCGGGCTGGACGAGGTGCCGGTGCTGGTCAAGGAGGTGCCCGACGAGGCCGCCGCCGTGATGGCGCTGATCGAGAACATCCAGCGCGAGGACCTCAATCCGCTGGAAGAGGCCCAGGGCATCAAGCGCCTGGTCGACGAGTTCGGCCTGACGCACGAGGCCGCGGCCCAGGCCGTGGGCCGCTCGCGCAGCGCCGCCAGCAACCTGCTGCGCCTGCTCAACCTGACCGCGCCGGTGCAGCAGATGCTGATGGCCGGCGACCTGGACATGGGCCATGCGCGTGCGCTGCTGGGCCTGGAGCAGGGCCAGCAGATCCTCAGCGCCAACGAGATCGTGGCCAAGAAGCTGAGCGTGCGCGAGGCCGAGAAGCTGGTGGCCAAGGCCCAAAGCCTGGTCGGTGGCCCGCAGACGCCGCTGCTGCGGGTGAAGAAGGACAAGCCACGCGACATCGTGCGCCTGGAAGAGCAGCTGGCCGATGCGCTGGCCGCGGCGGTGGAGATCCGCGTGCACCGCAGCACCAAGCGCGGCCAGCAGGGCGAGGTGGCGATCAGCTTCGGCTCGCTGGACGAGCTGAACGGCCTGCTGGACAAGCTGGGCGCGACGGAACGCTGACCCAGCAGTGAACCCGCGCCACCTGACGCTGCGCCAGTTCCGCTACTTCATCGCGGTGGCCGAAAGCGGCTCGGTGGCCGCGGCCTCGCGCGAGCTGGCCATCGCCCAGAGCGCGGTGACCAAGGCCATGCTGGAGCTGGAGGCCGAGCTGGGCCAGGCGCTGTTCGAGCGCAGTTCACGCGGCATGCTGCTGACGCCCCAGGGCCACCGCTTCCTGGCCAGCGCGCGCAAGGTGCTGGGCGCGGTGTCCGAGGCCGTGCGCCTGCATGGCGGCGAGCAGGCCCAGCCGCTGGCCGGATCGCTGGGCGTGGGCGTCACCAGCCTGGTGGCCGGCTACTACCTCAGCGATCTGCTGTCGCGCTTTCGCCGCAACTGCCCGCAGGTGCAGGTGCAGGTGACCGAGGAGACGCCGCGCTTCCTGGAACACCTGCTGATCAATGGCGAGATCGACGTGGCCATCATGGTCAGCAATGCGCTGGGCGAGGGCCAGGCCCTGGTGGCCGAGACGCTGACACGCTCGCCCAACCGGGTGTGGCTGGCCTCCAGCCACCCGCTGGCCGGCCGCGACGAGCTGACGCTGGCCGATTGCGCCGGCTGCGACCAGATCGTGCTGGAGGCCGACCGCATCGGCGACCTGATGCGCAGCACCTGGCAGCGCCACCAGCTCAAGCCGCGCAGCCTGATGCGCACCTCGTCGCTGGAGGCGGTGCGCTCGCTGGTCGGCGCCGGCCTGGGCCTGGCCGTGCTGCCGGACTTTCTGTACCGGCCCTGGACCCTGGACGCCGAGCATGTGGACGTGCGCCCGCTGCGCGACGAGCTGCCCACGGTGGACGTGGGCCTGGTCTGGCGCCGCGGCCTGGCGCTGAAGCCCGCGGCGGCCGAGTTCATCGCGCTGGCGCGCGAGCAGAGCCGGCTGCGCCGGACCTGAGGCGGCGCGTCAGCGCGTCAGAACTTGACCATCACGTGGCGCGCCACGGTGTAGTCCTCCAGCGCGTACACGCTCAGGTCCTTGCCGTAGCCGCTGCTCTTCAGGCCGCCGTGCGGCATCTCGTTGACCAGCATGAAGTGGGTGTTGATCCAGGTGCAGCCGTACTGCAGGCGGCGCGCCACCTGCATCGCCCGGCCCACGTCCTGGGTCCACACCGACGAGGCCAGGCCGTAGTCGCTGTCGTTGGCCCAATCGACGGCCTGGTCGGTGTCGCTGAAGCGGGTGACGCTGACCACCGGACCGAAGACCTCGCGGCGCACGATCTCGTCGTCCTGGCGCGCACCGGCGATCACCGTGGGCTCGTAGAAGAAGCCGCCGCCGGGGCGCAGCCGGCCGCCGGCCGTGACCTCCATGTGGCCGACCATCTGCGCGCGCTCGACGAAGCTGGCCACGCGGTTGCGCTGGCGCTCGCTGATCAGCGGGCCGATCTCCACGCCTTCGTCGTCGGGCAGGCCGACCTGGATGGTCTTGACCGCGCCGCTCAGCTCGGCCACCAGCTTGTCGTAGATCCTGGCGCCGGCGTAGACGCGGCAGGCCGCCGTGCAGTCCTGGCCGGCGTTGTAGTAGCCGAAGGTGCGCAGGCCCTCGACCACCGCGCCCAGGTCGGCATCGTCGAACACGATCACCGGCGCCTTGCCACCCAGCTCCAGGTGGGTGCGCTTGAGCGTATCGCTGGCCGCCTGCAGGATCTTGCGGCCGGTGGCCACGTCGCCGGTGAGGCTGACCATGGCCACCTTGGGATGCTCGACCAGCGGCTGGCCCACGCTGGCGCCGCGGCCGGTGACGATGTTCAGCACGCCCTTGGGCAGGATGTCGGCGGCGATGCGCGCCAGCGCCAGCGCGGTCAGCGGCGTCTGCTCGCTGGGCTTGAGCACCACGGTGTTGCCGGCGGCCAGGGCCGGCGCGGTCTTCCAGGCCGCCATCATCAGCGGGTAGTTCCAGGGAGCGATGGACCCCACCACGCCCAGCGGATCGCGGCGGATCAGGCTGGTGTGGCCGGCCAGGTACTCGCCGGCCACCGCGCCATGCATGGTGCGGCAGGCGCCGGCAAAAAAGCGGAAGCAGTCGGCCACGGCCGGGATCTCGTCGCCCAGCGCGCGCGCATAGGGCTTGCCGCAGTTCAGGCTTTCCAGCCGCGCCAGCGTCTCGGCCTGGGCCTCGATGGCATCGGCCAGCTTCAGCAGCAGGCGCGAGCGCTCCATCGGCGTGGTATCGCGCCAGCCGTCGAAGGCGCGGTGCGCGGCCGACACCGCCTTGTGCAGCTGCTCGGCGCTGGCCTCGGGCACCTCGACCAGCAGGGCGCCGGTGGCCGGGTTCAGCACACGCTCGGCCTCGCCCTCGCCACGCTGGAAGGCGCCGTCGATGAACAGTTCGGTCGGCAAGGTGATGTCCATGGAAGGCTCCTTCAGCGTTGGTGTTGCGCCGGCTCGTCGGCGCGGGTCAGCAGATAGGCCAGCAGGATGGGCACGAAGGTCAGCGCGATGATCAGCACCGCGACCACATTGGTCACCGGTCGCTGGCGCGGGCGGATCAGCTCCTGCAGCATCCAGATCGGCAGCGTGGTCTGCTGGCCGGCGGTGAAGGTGGTGACGATCACTTCATCGAAGCTCAGCGCAAAGGCCAGCAGCGCGCCGGCCAGCAGGGCCGAGCCCAGCTGCGGCAGCACCACGTGGCGCAGGGTCTGGAACAGATCGGCGCCCAGGTCCATGCTGGCCTCGATCAGGTTGGGGTTGAGCCGCCGCAGCCGCGCCACCGCGTTGTTGAACACCACCACCACGCAGAAGGTGGCATGGCCGATGACGATGGTCCAGAACGAGAACGGGATCTCCAGCGTGTGGTACGCGCTGCGCAGCGCAATGCCGGTGATCACGCCGGGCAGGGCAATCGGCAGGATGAACAGCAGCGACACCGCATCGCGGCCGAAGAAGCGCGCCCGCGCCAGCGCGCCGGCGGCCAGCGTGCCCAGCACCAGGGCGATGGCCGTGCTCCAGGCCGCGACCTCGAAGCTCAGGCGCATGGCCTGCCACAGGTCCTCGCGCTGCCAGGCCACGCCGAACCATTGCGTGGTCAGCGCCGGCGGCGGGAAGACGTAGCTTTTGTCCTCGGCGCTGAAGGCGTACAGCACGATCAGCGCCAGCGGCAGATGCAGAAAGGCCACCACGGCCCAGGCGGCGATGGACAGCAGCCTAGAGCGCATCGAAAGCCCCCTTGCGCTTGGCCCACCACAGGTACAGCGCAATGGCCACGATGGGCACCAGCGAAAACGCCGCCGCGAACGGCAGGTTGCCGGCCACGCCCTGCTGGCGGAAGATGACCTGGCCGATGTACAGCGTGGAGTCGCCGATGACCTGGGGAATGATGTAGTCGCCCAGCGTCAGGCTGAAGGTGAAGATCGAGCCCGCCGCCAGCCCCGGCATGGCCAGCGGCAGCACGATGCGGCGGAAGGTGGTGGACGGCTGGGCGCCCAGGTCGGCCGAGGCCTCCAGCGTGCTGGCCGGGATGCGCTCGATGGCCGCCACCAGCGGCAGCACCATGAAGGGCAGCCACATGTAGACGAAGACCACGAAGGTGCCCAGGGTCGAGAAGCTCAGCGACGGCCCGCCGATCAGCGGCAGGGCCAGCAGGCCCTCGATGACCCAGCCGGCATGCAGGCGCTCGGCGGCCCAGCTGATCGCACCCTCCTTGGCCAGCAGCAGCTTCCAGGCATACAGCCGCACCAGGTAGCTGCTCCACAGCGGCAGCATCACGGCGATGTAGAGCACGGCCTTGCGCGCGCCGCCGGCGCGCGCCATCACCAGGGCCAGCGGAAAGGCCAGCGCGCTGCAGGCCAGGGTGACGGCCAGGGCCATGCCGATGGAGCGCCGCGCCGCGTCCAGGTTGGCCGGCTCCAGCAGCGCGACGAAATTGGACAGGCCGATCTCGCGCACCACCTGGCCGGTGAAGTCGTCCAGGCGGAACAGCGCATTGGCCAGCAGCGCCGCCAGGCTGCCCAGGTAGACCGGGCCGAACCACAGCAGCGGCGGCGCCAGCAAGGCCGCCATCAGCCAGGCCGGGTGGCGGTGCAGCTGGTCGGACAGCAGGCGGCGCATGGTGTTCAGGCGCTGGCTTCAGCCGGCCAGCGCGTGCACGGCGCGCGCATCCCACTGCAGCTGCACGCGCCGGCCGGTCTCGGGCAGGGCCCGGCCCGGCGCATGGGCCAGGTCGGCCTGCAGCAGGGCATCGCCGACATCGACCTTGAGCCGCGTGAAGGCGCCGAAGTACTGCACTTCGGCGATCAGGCCTTCGGCGTTGGCTGCGCTGTCTGCACCGTCGAGCAGGCGCACGCGCTCGGGCCTGAGCATGGCCGCAGCATGGCCGGTCAGGCGCAGCGCGGCGGCGCCGTCCAGCACATTGGCCGCGCCGACGAACTGCGCGACAAAGCGCGTGGCCGGCGTGTCGTAGACCTGGGCCGGCGTGCCCACCTGCTCCAGCCGGCCGGCGTTGAACACGCCGATGCGGTCGCTCATCGACAGCGCCTCGTGCTGGTCGTGGGTGATGAACAAGAAGGTGATGCCCAGGCGGCGTTGCAGGGCCTTCAGCTCGGACTGCATCTGCTCGCGCAGCTTCAGGTCGAGCGCGCCCAGCGGCTCGTCCAGCAGCAGCACCTGGGGCTGGCCGATCAAGGCCCGCGCCAGGGCCACGCGCTGGCGCTGGCCGCCCGACAGCGCGGCCGGCCGGCGATCACCCAGGCCCGGCAGCTGCACCAGGGCCAGCAGCTCGTCGGCGCGGCGCTCGCGCTCGGCACGGGCCACGCCGCTGACCATCAGCGCATAGGCCACGTTGTCGCGCAGGCTCATGTGCGGGAACAGCGCATAGTCCTGGAACACCGTGTTCACCGGCCGCGCATAAGGCGGGGCCAGGGTCACGTCGGCGCCACCGATCAGGATGCGGCCCGCGGTCGGCAGCGTGAAGCCGCCGATCATGCGCAGGCAGGTGGTCTTGCCCGAGCCCGAGGGCCCGAGCAAGGTGAAGAACTCGCCGGCGGCGATGCTCAGGTCCACGCCATCGACCGCGCGCACCGTGGCCGCGCCACTGCGGAACTCGCAGCCGACCCCTTCGAGCTGAACCGCCGCGGTCATGCGCGGATCAGCGCCCGCCCAGCACGGCGATGTAGTCCGAGGCCCACTTGTGGTACGGCACGCAGGCATTGTTCTGCGTCTTGCACTGGGCCACCGGCGTGCGCCAGAACGAGATCTTGTCGAAGTCGTTGTAGCCCTGGCGTGCGCAGCCGTCGTCGCCCAGCAGCTTGTTGCCCTTGCAGGCCGCCGGCACCGCCGGCACCGAGCCGAACCAGGCCGACAGATCGCCCTGCAGCTTGGGGTTCAGCGAATGCTCCAGCCACATGTACGCGCAGTTCGGATGTTTGGCCTCGGCATGCAGCATGGTGCTGTCGGCCCAGCCGGTGGCGCCTTCGACCGGCACCACGGTGGCCACCGCGGCCTTCTTGCTCTTCAGGATGTTGGCCTGGAACTGCCAGCTGCCCGAGGCCACCACACCCTCGTTGGTGAAGTCGTCGATCTGCACGAAGGCGTCGTGCCAGTACTTGCCCACCAGCTTGCGCTGGGCGCGCAGCAGGTCGAGTGCGGCCTTGTACTGGGCCTCGTTCAGCTCGTACGGGTCCTTGATGCCCAGCCCCGGGTTCTTCTTCATCAGGTACAGCGCCGCATCGGCGATGTAGATCGGGCCGTCGAAGGCCTGCACCCGGCCCTTGTTGCTCTTGCCATCAGGCAGCGTGGTTTCTTCGAACACCACGCTCCAGCTGCTGGGTGCCTGGCTGCCGAAGACCTTGGTGTTGTACATCAGCACGTTCCAGCCCCATTGGTAGGGCACGCCGTAGTGCTGGCCGTTCTCGAAGTGCCAGGGCGCCTTCTGCAGCCGCGGGTCGATGTTCTTGTAGCTGGGGATCAGCGCGGTGTTGATGGCCTGAACCTTCTTGCCGCGGATCAGGCGCGTGCTGGCATCGCCCGAGGCGGTGACCAGGTCGAAGCCGCCTTCGTTCATCAGCGCCACCATTTCGTCGGAGGTGCCGGCGGTCTTGACATTGACCTTGCAGCCGGTCTTCTTCTCGAAATCGGTGACCCAGTCGAAGTTCTTGTCGGTGGCGCCACGCTCGATGTAGCCGGCCCAGGCGACGATGTCGACCTGGCCTTCGCCCTTGCCCAGGGCCTTGAGCGGCGCCTTCTGCGCCAGGGCCGGGGCGGTGCCCAGCGCAAAACTGGCGGCAGCGGCCAGCGCGGCAAGCGGGAACAGACGATGGACGAGCGGCATGGTGCAAGGCCTCCGGAGGTTGGACGCCGAGCGATCACCCCTCGGCTGCGGCGCACGATAGCCAGCCGGCCAGGGCGGCGGAAATTCAATCCACCGCCGCTTGGCTATCTCCAAAAGAGATAGCACGGGTTAGCCCCATGTTTGGGCGATGCCTTGGTGCATCGACCCATCTCTGCGCACGGCCCTGGTAGTCACCCGCAGTCGGTCGGCTTGACAGAGTTGCCAGAGAGAGCTTCAGCGGACGCTGCGCAACGGCGCTAGGCACCAGAAAAATGCCAGGGGCGACAATAACTTGCACCATGACTGTGCAATCCGGCCTGAATATTGCAAAAAGTAAGCGGCTCCTGCGCCAATCACCATGGGGGCTTGGCAGGACCGTCAAACCAGGAGGTATGCAGTGCCCTTGATCCTTTCACCATCGCGCGTGACGGCAGTTGCCGTCACGCTGCTGGCACTGGCCGCGTCGACCGCGGCCCAGGCCGGCTTTGTCAGCTACACCATCCGCAACGCGCCCACCATCAACGACCTCGGCGGCGGCGTCACCGAGTTCATCATCGACGCCGGCGGCGAGAAGGCCGCTCTGGGTTCGTCGGACATCGACGGCAAGAAGCTGGGCGAGATTGCCACGCTGAGCATCACGCGGGTGGACGATGCCACGCGCTATGCCACGAACACCGGCGCACGCTATGCGCCCTACCTGAACTTCTGGATCACCGACGGCGCCGGCCGCTATGCGGTGGTGGCCAACGAGCCCTCGAACGGCGAGTGGAGCAGCGTCTACCAGGCCGGCCTGGACCAGACCTACGACATCACCTGGGACATCCTGAAGACCAAGACGCTGAAGGTCTATGAGACCAACGACAAGTCCTGGCTGCCCAGTTCCGGTGTCGGCCTGGTGTTTGCCGATCTGGCCAACTTCGTCATCGCGCCGCCGTCGGCCGCCGAACTGGCGGCCTCCTGGCCGGGCCTGGGCACCGGCGCGCCGCGCGAACTGGGCACCAACAAGGCCTATGGCGTGAACTGGGTGTTCGGCGACACCCAGGCCAACTACGTGTCCGGCGACGACGGCTACCAGGTGCGCGATGCCTCGGTCACCGCCGTGCCCGAGCCCGCCTCGCTGGCCCTGGCCGCCGTCGCCCTGCTGGGTCTGGGCTGGAGCCGCCGCCGCCAGGCCTGAGGCCCTGCCGAACCCGCTGCAGGGCGGCCGGGCCGCCCTGCACTCACACCGTGAACACCTTGCCCGGGTTCATAATGTTGTGCGGGTCCAGCGCACGCTTGATGGTGCGCATCATGTCCACCGCACCGGCGCCGGCCTCGTCGACCAGGTAGCCCATCTTGTGCAGGCCGATGCCGTGCTCGCCGCTGCAGGTGCCTTCCAGGCGCAGCGCGCGCTGCACCATCTGCACATTCAGCTGCTCGACGCGCGCGCATTCGTCGGCATCGTCCGGGTCCATCAGGTAGCTGAGGTGGAAGTTGCCGTCGCCGACGTGGCCGACGATCCAGTACGGGATGCCCGAGGCCTCGGCCTCGGCCACGCTCTCGTTGATGCTCTCGGCCAGGCGCGAGATCGGCACGCAGGTGTCGGTGCTCTGGCAGCGACAGCCGGGCCGCGTCTGCAGCGCGGCGAAATAGGCGCGGTGGCGCGCGGTCCACAGCTTGGTGCGCTCCTCCGGCGTGGTCGCCCACTGGAAGTCGGCGCCGCCAAATTCGCGCGCGATGTCCTGCACCGTCTCGGCCTGCTCCTGGACGCCGGCGGCGCTGCCATGGAACTCCATCAGCAGCATCGGCGCCTCGGCCAGGCCCAACTTGGCATAGGCATTGACCGCGCGGATGGCATTGGCGTCCAGCAACTCGCAGCGCGCGATCGGCACGCCCATCTGGATGGTCTGGATGGTGGTCTGCACCGCCGCATCGATGCTGGGAAAGGTGCAGATGGCCGCGCTCACCGCCTCGGGCTGCGGATACAGGCGCACGGTGATCTCGCACATCACGCCCAGCGTGCCTTCGCTGCCGACCAGCAGGCGCGTCAGGTCGTAGCCGGCGCTGCTCTTGCGCGCGCGCGTGCCGGTGCGCAGCACCTCGCCGCTGGCGCTGACCACGGTCAGGCCGAGCACGTTTTCGCGCATGGTGCCGTAGCGCACGGCATTGGTGCCGCTGGCGCGGGTGGCGCTCATGCCGCCAATCGTGGCATTGGCGCCGGGATCGATGGGAAAGAACAGGCCGGTATCGCGGATCTCGGCGTTGAGCTGCTCGCGGGTGACGCCAGCCTGCACCGTGGCCGTCAGGTCCTCGGCATTGACGCGCAGCACACGGTTCATGCGGCTGCAGTCGATGCTGATGCCGCCCTGCACGGCCAGCAGATGGCCTTCCAGCGACGAGCCCACGCCGAACGGGATCACCGGCACCTGGTGGGCCGCGGCCAGGCGCACGGCGTCGGCCACGTCGTCCACCGACTCGGCGAACACCACCGCGTCGGGCGGCGTCACCGGGTAGGTGGATTCGTCGCGGCCGTGCTGCTCGCAGACCGAGGCGGCGGTGGAGAAGCGCTCGCCGAAGCGCTGGCTCAGGGCGTCGATCAGGGCGGCAGGCGCCGAGCGACGCAGGTGCTGGGGCGGGGTGGCGGTCATGGTGGTGCAGGCTCTGGAGGCTGAGCCGCGATGGTATGCCGGCAGGCCCGTCGCCCGGCGTGCAACCCTGCCGGCGCGGCGGCGATCATCGCGCCTAACATTGCGCCATGAGCAACCGACTGACGCAGATCGCCACCCGCACCGGCGACGACGGCACCACCGGCCTGGGCGACGGCACACGCGTGGCCAAGGACCATTTGCGCGTGCAGGCCATGGGCGATGTGGACGAGCTGAACTCCAGCCTGGGCGTGCTGCTGGCCGAGCCGCTTCCCGATGCGGTGCGCGAGCTGCTGGTCACGGTGCAGCACGAGCTGTTCAACCTGGGCGGCGAGCTGTCGATTCCCGGCTACACGCTGCTGAAGGAGTCGGCCCTGCTGACGCTGGACCAGGCCCTGGCCGAACACAATGCCACGCTGCCGCGGCTGGCCGAGTTCATCCTGCCGGCCGGCACGCGCAGCGCCGCGCTGGCCCATGTCAGCCGCAGCATCGCGCGCCGCGCCGAGCGTGCGGTGGTGGCGCTGACGGCCCACGAAGCCGTCAATGCCACGCCGCGCCAGTACCTGAACCGGCTGTCGGACCTGATGTTCGTGCTGGCCCGGGTGCTGAACCGCGCCAACCTCGATGGCCTGGGCGGCGACGATGTGTACTGGAAGAGCGAGCGCCTGTCGCGCCAGGCCGCCGACTGATCAGGCCGCCATCAGGCAACCACCCGGCCGTCGACCAGGTCCACGCGCACCACGGCCCGCGCCATCGCCGCCAGCGCCGCGCGCGCATAGGCCTCGCGGAAGGCGGCATCGGTGTCGAAGCGCTGGCGGCCCACGCTCAGCGCAATCGCCAGCAGCTTGTCGGCGATCAGCACCTTGCCGCTGGCGCGCAGCGGCTCGCAGTCCAGTGCCACGAACTGCTCGTCCAGCCAGCGCCGGCCCTCGTCGGGCGAGGCCAGCGGCTGGCCCGCAGCCACCGGGATCTGCACGGCCTCGCCGGGCCCGAACACCACCGTCACGTCCTGTCGCATCGCCTGCCTCGCCGTCTCCGTCTGGACCCTGGGGGAATGGGGGAACGCGGCCAGTCTAGCGGCCGCGCTGGCAGCGGCGCTTAAGCGAAGTCAAGCCGCGAAATCAAGCCGCGGGCGACGCGCCCAGCTCGCGGTGCAGCCAGGCCCGGGCCACGGCCCAGTCGCGCTTGACCGTGGCCAGCGAGATGCCCAGCACCTCGGCCACCTCCTCGTTTTCCAGCCCGCCGAAGAAGCGCAGCTCCACCACCTTGGCGGCACGCGCGTCCAGGGCCTCGAAGGCCAGCAGGGCCTCGTGCACCGCCACCACATCGCGATCGGGCGCCACGCCGATCTGCTCCAGGCCCGACAGCGTCACCGGCACCAGTTCGGCATCGCGCTTGGCGGCGCGGCGCGCCATCTCGTGGTTGATCAGGATGCGGCGCATCATGGTCGAGGCCACGGCCAGGAAGTGGCTGCGGTTCTTCCACTGCGTGCGCGTCTGCTCGGCCATGCGGAACCAGGCCTCATGGGCCAGGCCGGTGGCACTGAGCGTGTGCTCCGAGGCCTCGCGGCGCATGTGGCCGCGCGCGATGCGGCGCAGATCGTCGTAGAGCAGGGCAAACAGCCGGTCGGCATTGGCCCGGTCGTGGCCCGACATCGGACCCGGGGCCTGACCTGGTGCCTGACCCGGTGATTGGGCGGCCAGATCGGCCAGCCACTGCGTGACCTCGCCCAGCTGTGGCGCGTCGGAACCCGACGACATCGACGACAACATCAGCCCCACCTCCTGGGCCGATTGTGCCCAGCGCCCGGACCGGCCGGCCATGCGGCATGTCACGGCCGCCGCGGCGCGCCCGCGGCCTGGCGCCGCCGGCTGCGCAGCAATGCTCAGTTGCTGGGCAGCACCACGCCCAGGCAGCGCGCGATGTGCCGGGCCGCCGCGCGCAGCGCCGGCACCCGCGAACCCACCGCCTGGCACAGGCATTGCTGGGCATAGACCGGGTCGGTCTGCAGCCGCTCGACATGCACGCCATGGCCGGCGCCGGCCATCAGCCACTTGAAGTCGACGATCTCGACGAGGCTGAGCTGGCGTTGCTCGGGCTGGGACAGGGCGTTCATGGTGACGGGGCGACTGCCCGCTGCGGGGCCATGGCGCCATTGTTGCGACGCAGCAATCGCCGTCAATCCCGACCGCCCGGCCAGGGGGTGGGCGTTGGTCGCGGGCCACAGACCGACCGGTCTGGATGCCCCACTCCATCGCAGGGCCATGCGCCTTTTGGCGCGCCGCTGCGGCGTCTGCTACACAACAGCACCCGGCCCGCCGGGCTGCGCCCCCGGTTTCTCCCTGATGATGTCGTGGACATCGTTGGCCCTTCGGCCCCTTCGGCCTCTTCGCCCCATGCCCACCCGCCCCCAGCCCGACTGGCAGACCGTGCGCCAGCTGTTCGAGCGCCTGCTGGCCCTGCCGGCCGCGGCGCGCCAGGCCGAGCTGCAGGCGCTGGCCCAATCCGGCACCGACGCCGCGCTGCTGGACGAGGTGCGCTCGCTGCTGGCCCATGCGCTGGACGACGACGGCGAGGCCGGCGACGCGGATTCCGGCACGCGTCAAGGCGACGCTGCCGGCGCGGGCTTTCTGGCCACGCCGGCCAGCGCGCTGCAGGCCGCGGCCGCCGAACCGCTGGCCGGCCAGCGCCTGGGCGCCTGGCGGGTCGAGTCCCTGCTGGGCCGCGGCGGCATGGGCGAGGTCTGGCGCGCCCAGCGCGCCGATGGCGCCTACCAGGGCTGGGCGGCGATCAAGGTGCTGCGCGCCGGGCTGGACAGCCAGCGTGTGCTGGAGCGCTTCGCCCAGGAGCAGCAGGCGCTGGCGCGGCTGAACCATCCGCACATCGCGCGCCTGCTCGACGCCGGCCGCACGCCTTCGGGCCAGCCGTACTTCGTGATGGAGGCGGTCGACGGCCGGCCCATCGACCAGGCCTGCGCCACGCTGGCGCTGGAGGCGCGGCTGGCGCTGTTCCTGCAGCTGGCCGATGCCGTGGCCCATGCCCACCGCCAGCTGCTGGTGCACCGCGACCTGAAGCCGGGCAATGTGCTGGTCGCGCCCGGCCAGCGCCCGGGCGAGCCGGGCCAGGTCAAGCTGCTGGACTTCGGCATCGCCAAGGCGCTGGACCCGCTGGAAGGCGCCGATGCCGGCGCCACCCTGGTCGGCGAGCGCCCGTTCACGCCGCACTACGCCAGCCCCGAGCAGGTGCGCGGCGAGGCCGTGGGCACGGCCACCGATGTCTACAGCCTGGGCGTGCTGCTGTATGTGATGCTCACCGGCCAGCGCCCCTATGGCCGCGGCGCCACCAGCGCCCAGGAGGCCGCACGCTGCGTGCTGGAAGAAGCCCCGGCCCGGCCCAGCGCGCTGACCGCCGAGACCAGCGGCGGCCCCGGCCTGGCTGGCGACGCGCAGTGGCTGGCCACGCGCCGCCGCCTGCAGGGCGACCTGGACAATGTGCTGCTGAAGGCGCTGGACAAGAGCCCGGACGGCCGCTATCCCAGCGTCGAGGCCTTTGCCGCCGACATCCGCGCCTATCTGGGCGGCTATCCGGTCGCCGCCCGGCCGGCGTCCTGGCTGGACCGTGCCGGCAAGGCGCTGCGCCGCAACCGCCTGGCCAGTGCCGCCGCGGCCCTGGGCCTGGCCGGCCTGGTGGGTGGCCTGGGCCTCAGCCTGTGGCAGGGCCAGCGCGCCGCCGCCGCGCGCGACCTGGCCCAGGCCCGGCTGGACCAGGTGCGCGCCATCACCCACGAGGTGGTGCTGCGCCAGGGCGATGCCATCACCTCGCTGCCCGGCGGCCTGGCGGTCAAGGAGGAACTGCTGAAGGGCCTGATCGCCAACCTCGACCGCCTGGCCGACCAGATGGGCGACGATGCCGACTGGCAGGCCGACCTGACCGCCGCCTATGCGCGCCTGGCCGAGCTGCAGGGCAACGACACCGGCGTGTCGCTGAAGAAGCTGCCCGATGCACGCCGCCATGCCGAGCGCGCCGTGGCCCTGGCCGAGCGCGCCTGGCCGCTGCGCCGCGGCGATGCCGGCTTCGTCGAAGCCTATTTGCGCGCGCTGCAGATCCTGGCCCAGACGCATCGCGCCGCCGGTGATCCGGCCAGCGGCGTGACGCTGGTCGAGCGCGCCCGCGGCCTGGCCGACCAGGCCCTGCCGGATCTGGCCGGCGACGGCCGCCGCCAGGTGGCCGTGCGCCGCGCCGCGCTGGGTCTGGCCCTGGCCAGCTTCTACGACCAGCAAAGCATCGCCAGCCTGAACCAGCCCGAGCGCGCGCTGGCCCTGCTGGCCGAGACCGAGGCCGAGCTGAAGCGCCTGGATGCCGAGCGCGCCGACCGTGCCACCGGCGACCTGCTGGGCACCCTGCACGGCGGCCGCGCCATCAGCCATGCGCGCCTGGGCCAGCTGGAGCCGGCGCGCCAGCATGCGCAGCAGGCCATCCGCTACCGCGAGCGCGCGGTGGAGCAGTCGCCGGCTGATGTGGTGGCCCGCGACGGCCTGGTCACCGAGGCCACCAATGGCGGCGTGATCCTGCTGCGCCTGGGCGACGGCGCCGCCGCGCTGGCCGCCACCCGCGTGGCCTGGCAGCATGTGCAGGGGCTGGCGCGCGAAAACGGTGCCGGCAACAAATGGCTGGAGGCGCGGCCGCGTGTGGCCCAGCACCATGGCCGGGCCCTGCTGGCCAGCGGCCGGCCGGACGATGCCGCCGAGGCCGCCCGCGTGCTGGCCGAGGCGGTGGCGCTGTGGCAGGCCAGGGCCGACGAGCAGCCGCAGGCCGAGCATCCACGGCGCATGCTGGCCTGGATGCGGCTGCAGCAGGCGCGTGCGCTGTGGTCCAGCCACGCCGGCGCCGAGCGCGACGGCCTGGCGCTGGCGCGCGCCCAGGTGCCGGTGCTGGAGCAGCTGGCCCAGGCGCCCAAGGCCGGCGACGCGATGCTCAACCTGGGCGAGGCCTGCCTGTTCCTGGGCCAGGCCCTGCCGGCCGAGCGAGCCGCCTGGTTCGCCCGCTCACGCACGGCCTACGAGCGCGCCGGCCAGCTGCGGCCGCTGAACGGCGACCACCTGGCCAGCTACCGCGCCGCCGGCGGGCGCTGAGCGATCAGCCCGCCGTCCGGGCGCGGCGCGCCTTCACCGCCTGGCTCAGCGTGTCCAGCACGCCCACCGAGTCGTCCCAGCCGATGCAGGCATCGGTGATGCTCTGGCCATAGGCCAGCGCCGCCGGATCGTCCTTGCCGGGGCTGAACTTCTGCGCGCCGGCATGCAGATGGCTTTCGACCATCACGCCGAAGATGCAGCGGCTGCCCGCCGCCAATTGCTCGCCGATGTCTCGCGCCACGTCGATCTGGCGCTGGTGCTGCTTGCTGCTGTTGGCATGGCTGCAGTCAATCATCAGCTGGCAGGGCAGCTTGGCCGCTTCCAGCTCGGCGCAGGCCGCGGCCACGCTGGCGGCGTCGTAGTTGGGCGCCTTGCCGCCGCGCAGGATCACATGGCAGTCCTTGTTGCCCTTGGTCTGCACGATGGCCACCTGGCCGTTCTTGTGCACCGACATGAAGTGGTGCGGCCGGCTGGCGGCCTGGATGGCGTCGGTGGCGATCTTCAGGTTGCCGTCGGTGCCGTTCTTGAAGCCGATCGGTGCGCTCAGGCCCGAGGCCAGCTCGCGGTGCACCTGGCTTTCGGTGGTGCGCGCGCCGATCGCGCCCCAGCTGATCAGGTCGCCGATGTACTGCGGGCTGATCACGTCCAGGAACTCGCTGCCCGCCGGCACGCCCAGGCGGTTGATGTCCAGCAGCAGCTGGCGCGCGATGCGCAGGCCCTCGTGGATGCGGTAGCTCTCGTCCAGGTAGGGGTCGTTGATCAGGCCCTTCCAGCCCACCGTGGTGCGCGGCTTCTCGAAGTACACGCGCATCACGATCTCCAGCGTGTCCTTGTACTTCTCGCGCTCCAGCTTGAGCTTGCGCGCGTACTCCAGGGCCGCTGCGGGATCGTGGATCGAGCAGGGACCGATGACCACCAGCAGGCGGTCGTCCTGGCCTTCCATGATGCGGCGCACGGTCTGGCGCGTGCCGGCGATCAGCTGCTCCACCGGCGTGCCGGCAATCGGGAAGAAGCGGATCAGGTGTTCGGGCGGCGGCAAGGGTGTCACCTCCTGGATGCGCTGGTCGTCGGTCTGGCTGGTCTTCTCGGACAGCGCATAGCCATAGCCCGGTTCGGTGCTGGCAGAGGCGCCGGCGGCGCGGGCGGGGGACTTCGGGGCCATCGTGAACTCCTGGGAAACGTGGGGAACGGATGTGCAGGGGCGAAAAAAAACCGCCGGGCTTGCCGGCGGTTTTCTGGGTGTTCGGTCTGCGGTGCTTACGCGCGCTTGCCTCTCCAGCCGCCGGTCAGGGGCGAGAACCAAAAGTAGGCAAAGAAAAATCGCGGAGCGCGCATGGGCGGCGAATGTAGCACGGCCGGTGTGGCGCGATGTGGCGGCCCATTGCGCCGTTTGGCGCCGGCCGCCTGCGTAGGGCTGAAACCCCGTCCATCCGTCCACAAGGCCCCGCCATGATGTCCTGCCCCATGCCCCACCGCCTGGCCACCCTGGCCTGCGCCCTGTGCCTGCTGACGCCCGCCGCGGCGCCAGCCGCCGAGCCACCCGCGCCGGTGGCGCTGAACTTGGCCAGCGCACCCGCGGCGCTGGCGGCCGAGCACCTGGAGGTCAGCGATGCGGCCTTGCTGAAAGGCGTGCGCAGGCTGGCGATCCCGCTGTTCTCGGTGCAGTTCGTCACCGGTGACCAGGTGTCGGCGGAGACCTCGGGCTTTGCCGCGGCCGGGCGCGCGCGCAGCAGCGCCTTCTATACGCTGGCCGGCGTCGGCGAGGCCGACTTCCAGGCCCTGGCCGCTGCCCTGTACCAGCATCTGGTGCAGTCATTGACGGAGGCCGGCCTCGAGGTCGTGCCCAGCGAGCAGGTGCTGGCCTCGCCGACCTGGCAGAAGCTGGCCGCCACCGGCGTGCCGGCGCCGCTGCGCAACGAGCACTCGATCACCGTCGCGCCGCCCGGCATGGCCATCTACGGCGTCAACAAGATGGCCGCCGGCCAGGGCAGCCGCCCGGCAGGCGGCGGGCTGCTGGCCAGCCTCGGCGCCATGGGCGAGGTGGCCACGGTCATCGGCTCGGCCTTCGACACCGCGCCGCTGCAGCAGGAACTGGGCGGGGCCACGCTGATGGAAGTGAACCTGCGCGTGCACTTCGTCAAGCTGAGCAATCACAACAAGGGCTTTCTGGGCCGACTGGCGAGCACGGCCGAGGTCTCGGGCAAGGCCTATCCCAGCATCCAGACCGCCAGTGCCACGCTGCGCACCGCCCACAGCGGCACCACGCTGAGCCTGAAGCAGCCGCTGGCGCTGGACCCCTCGGCCATTGCCGAGGTGCGCGAGGAGGCCAAGAGCGGCGGCGAGATCGCCGGGGCCATCGCCACCGGCCTGCTGCGCATGGCCATCGGCAACAAGGACAGCGAATCCAGCGCCCGCTTCCAGGCCGTGGCCGATCCGCAGCGCTACCGCAGCGTGGTCGGCGAGGGCCTGGGCACCGTGGGCCAGATGTTCGCGGCGCGCATCAAGGCCGCGAACTGAAGGCTGGCAAGCCGAGGCCGGCGCGGCTCAGGCCGTGCCGCCGACGGTCATGCCCTCGATGCGCAGCGTGGGCTGGCCCACGCCCACCGGCACGCTCTGGCCTTCCTTGCCGCAGACGCCGACACCGGTGTCCAGCTGCAGGTCGTTGCCGATCATCGTGACGCGCTTCAGCGACTCGGGGCCGTTGCCGATGATGGTCGCGCCCTTCACCGGGTAGAGGATCTTGCCCTTCTCCACCCAGTAGGCCTCGCTGGCCGAGAACACGAACTTGCCGCTGGTGATGTCGACCTGGCCGCCGCCGAAATTGGTCGCGTACAGGCCGCGCTGGATGCTGGCGACGATCTCGTCCTTGCTCTTGTCGCCGGCCAGCATGTAGGTGTTGGTCATGCGCGGCATCGGCACATGGGCATAGCTCTCGCGGCGGCCGTTGCCGGTGGGCTTGACGCCCATCAGCCGCGCATTCATCGCGTCCTGGATGTAGCCCTTGAGGATTCCGTCCTCGATCAGCACATTGCGCTGCGAGGCGCAGCCCTCGTCGTCGACGTTGAGGCTGCCGCGGCGGTCGGGCAGGGTGCCGTCGTCGAGCACGGTCACGCCCTTGGCGGCCACGCGCTGGCCGATCAGGCCCGAAAACGCGCTGGAGCCCTTGCGGTTGAAATCGCCTTCCAGGCCATGGCCCACGGCCTCGTGCAGCAGCACGCCGGGCCAGCCCGGGCCCAGCACCACGGTCATCTGGCCGGCCGGCGCCGGGCGCGATTCAAGGTTGGTCAGCGCGGCGTTGACCGCCTGGTCCACGTACTGGCTCAGCACCTCGTCCTGGAAATAGCCCAGGCCGAAGCGCCCGCCGCCACCGCCCGAGCCGATCTCGCGCCGGCCATTGCTCTCGGCGATCACGGTCACGGAGAGGCGCACCAGCGGCCGCACATCGGCAGCGCGCGTGCCATCGGCGCGTGCCACCAGCACCACGTCGTATTCGGCGGCCACGCCGGCCATCACCTGCACGATGCGCGGATCGCGCGAGCGCGCCATCTTCTCGATGCGCTCCAGCAGCGCCACCTTCTGCGCGCTGTCCAGCGTGCCGATGGGGTCGGTGGGCGCATACAGCGCGCGGCTGCTGGCGATGCGCGGCTTGGCGCCGGCCAGCTTGATGCGCCGGCTCTGGCCGGCCGCGGCGATGGAGCGCACGGTGCGCGCGGCATCCAGCAGGCTGGCCTCGGAGATGTCGTCGCTGTAGGCGAAGGCGGTCTTCTCGCCGGCCACGGCGCGCACGCCCACGCCCTGGTCGATGCCGAAGCTGCCGCTCTTGACGATGCCTTCTTCCAGGCTCCAGCCCTCGTGGCGGGTGATCTGGAAGTACAGGTCGGCATCGTCGATGCGGTGCTCGCCGATCACGCCCAGCGCCGCCGACAGCTTGGCGTCGTCCAGGCCGAACGGCTCGATCAGCAACTGGCGGGCCGTGGCCAGCCGCTCCAGGGTGGGTTCGCGCGAGATCATCGGACCATTCTAGGAGTCTGCTTCCGGCCGTGCAGCCGCGGCGGATTCACACAACTTTGCAGTCGGCGGCGTGCACGTCGATGGCCGGCACGCCGTTGTAAAGCGGCAGCCGGGCCCGGCCAAGCGACATGCCCCGAATCACCCCCCGCCTCGAAAGGTGTTGTGCCATGCGCAGCCTGCTGAAGACCTCCTTGATCGCCTCCACCCTGGCCCTGGCCACGCTGGCCGCCCAGGCCCAAGCCCAGACGCCTGCGCCGCCGACCCCTGGCGCCTCCACGCCAGGCGTGGACGCCCGCCAGGCCCGCCAGCAGGCACGCATCGCCCAGGGTGCGGCCTCGGGCACGCTGACGCCGCACGAGCAGCGCCGGCTGCACCGCGAGCAGCGCGCCGTGGCCCATGCCGAAGCCCATGCCAAGGCCGATGGCACGGTGACGGCCAAGGAACGCCACCGCCTGCACAAGATGCAGGACGGCGCCAGCGCCGACATCCGCCACCAGAAGCACGACCGCCAGCACCGGGCTCACCACAAGCCGGCGGCGCCGGCCAGCGCGCCGAACTGAGTTCAGCCGGCGTCCGGATCGGCGTCGGCCTGGGCCTCGCGCAGCTCCAGCGCGCGCTGGTACAGCGCATTGCGCGGCGCATGACAGGCCTCGGCCACCAGGGCCACGGCCTGCTTCAGCGGCAGCACCTGCAGCAGCGGCGCCAGCAAGGCCTCGACCGCCGGCGGCACGGCCGCCTCGTCCTCCGCCGCCGGCAGTGCATGCAGCACCAGCACGAACTCGCCGCGCTGGCGGTTGGCATCGGCGGCCAGCCAGGCCGGCAGATCGGCCGCGGCCTGGGTGACGATGCTCTCGAACTGCTTGCTCAGCTCGCGCGCCAGCGTCACGCGGCGCTGCGGCTGGGCCGCGGCCAGCTCGTCGGCCAGCGCGACGATGCGGTGCGGCGCCTCGAACAGCACCTGGCAGCGTGCATCGGCGGCCAGCGCCGCCAGCGCCGTGCGGCGCTCGGCGCCCTTGGCCGGCACAAAGCCGACGAAGGCATAACCCTGGGCCAGCACGTCGCCGGCGGCGCTGAGCGCGGTGGTGGCGCTGCTGGGCCCGGGCAGCGGCACCACGCGGTGGCCGGCCGCCACCACCGCCGCCACCAGCACCGCGCCGGGATCGGACACCGCCGGCGTGCCGGCATCGCTGGCATAGGCCACGCGCTGGCCCTGGGCCAGGCGGTGGATGACCTGCTGCGCCGCCTCGTGCTCGTTGTGCTGGTGCAGGGCCAGCAGCGGCTTGTCCAGGCCCAGGTGGTGCAGCAGGGCACCGGTGACGCGCTTGTCCTCGCAGGCCACGGCATCCACCAGGCCCAGCAGGTGCAGGGCACGCAGGCTCAGGTCGGCCAGGTTGCCGATGGGCGTGGCCACCACGTACAGTGCCCCGGCGGGGTACTGCTGGTGGCCGGCGGCGGCTGCCGCGGCGTGCTGGAGCAGGGAGGCGTCGATGTTCACGGGGGAGAGTTCCAAGGCCCGCGGCGATGCCGCCGAAGACCGTGCGCTGGCCCATCTGCTGCGCCACGGCCTGGTGCTGGAGTGCCGGAATTATCGGCTCGCCGGCGGCCCGCACCGGCGCGGCGCCGAGATCGACCTGATCTGCCGCGAGCCCGATGGCACCCTGGTCTTCGTCGAGGTGCGCGCGCGCCGCAATGCCCGCCACGGTGGCGCGGCGGCCAGCGTGTCGGCGCTCAAGCAGCAGCGCATCCAGCGCGCCGCCCAGCACTGGCTGCTGCGCTACCGCGTCCTGCCGCCCTGCCGCTTCGATGTGGTGGCCATCGACGGCGACTCGCTGCAGTGGCTGCGCGGGGCCTTCACCGCCTGAGCCGGCCGCGGCGCACGCCGACGGTGCATGGAACCGATGCACCAGGAGCGTGTCGGATAATGCATGTCCATGCTTGAACAGCGCATCCAGCAGCAGTTCTTCGAGAGCGCCGATCTGCAATACCAGGCCGCCGAGGTGCTGGGCCGTCCGATCGCCGAGGCCGCCCAGGCCCTGGTGGGTGCGCTCACGTCCGGCGCGCGCGTGCTGGTGGCCGGCCTGGGCCCTGGCGCGGCCCTGGCCCAACTGGCCGCCGCGGCGCTGACCGGCCGCTTCGAGCGCGACCGCCCCGGCCTGGCCGCCATCGCGCTGGGCGCCGACGGCGTGATGCTGGGCGGCCTGCTGGCCGCAGGACCACAAGGCGAGGCCGCGGCCGACACCGTGCTGTCGCGCCAGGTCGATACCCTGGGCCAGCCCGGCGACCTGCTGCTGCTGGTGGATGCCGATGGCGACGCGCCGGCGCTCAGCGCCGCCGCCCAGGCCGCCCAGGGCAAGGACATGACCGTGATTGCGCTGACCGGGCGCAGCGGTGGCGCGCTGCGCGCCACGCTGGGCGAAACCGATGTGCTGATCGCCGTGCCGCACGACCGCCGCGTGCGCGTGCGCGAGGCCCAGCTGCTGGTGCTGCACTGCCTGTGCGACGCGATCGATCTGCAACTGCTGGGTGAACAGGACTCTGCATGACCCGTGAGACTCTGGACGTGAACAATTCTTCTGCCACGGCGCTGCGCCGCGGTGGCCTGGCCGCCGCGCTGCTGGCGGCCGTGCTGGCGGCCGGCTGTGCCGCGCCGCTGGTGATGGGCGGCGCCATGGTCGGCACCGTGCTCACCGCCACCGACCGCCGCACCTCGGGCGCGCAGCTGGAAGACCAGGCCATCGAGCTGAAGGCCATCGCCCGCGTGCGCGAGGCCGTGGGCGAGCGTGGCCATGTCAACGTGACCTCGTTCAACCGCAGCGTGCTGCTCAGCGGCGAGGTGGCCAACGAGGCCGACCGCACGGCGGTGGAGCAGGCGGTGGCGCGCATCGAGAACGTGCGTGGCACGGTCAACGAGCTGGCCGTGGCCGGCGCCAGCTCGCTGACCTCGCGCGCCAGCGACACCGTGGTCACCAGCAAGGTCAAGGCGACCTACATCGACGCCAAGGACCTGCAGGCGAATGCGCTGAAGGTGGTCACCGAGCGCGGCATCGTCTACCTGATGGGCATCGTCACCGAGCGCGAGGCCAGCCGCGCCGCCGAGCTGGCGCGGGGCGTCAGCGGCGTCAGCAAGGTGGTGCGCGTCTTCGAGGTGGTCAGCGAGGCCGAGCTGGCCCGCATCCAGCCGCCGCCCGAGAAGAAGTGAGCCCGGGCCGCGGGCTCACTTCAGCCGCTTGATCAGGCTGGAGGTGTCCCAGCGGCCACCGCCCTGGGCCTGCACATCGGCATAAAACTGGTCGACCAGGGCCGTCACCGGCACGCGGGCACCGTTGCGGCGCGCCTCGTCCAGCACCAGGCCCAGGTCCTTGCGCATCCAGTCCACGGCAAAGCCGAAATTGAACTGGTCGTCGACCATGGTCTTGCCACGGTTGTCCATCTGCCAGCTCTGGGCCGCGCCCTTGCCGATGACGTCCAGCACCTGCTTCATGTCCAGTCCGGCGCGCTGACCGAAGGCGATGGCCTCGGACAGGCCCTGCACCAGGCCGGCGATGCAGACCTGGTTGACCATCTTGGCCAGTTGGCCGGCACCGGCCTCGCCGACGCGGGTGACGGCGCGCGAAAACGCCATCGCCACCGGCTGCATGGCCTCGAAGGGCGCGGCATCGCCGCCGCACATCACGGTCAGCGCGCCGTTGACGGCGCCGGCCTGGCCGCCCGACACCGGCGCATCGACGAAGTGCAGGCCCAGCGCCTGCGCCGCGGCGTGCAGTTCACGCGCCACCTCGGCCGAGGCCGTGGTGTGGTCGACGAACACCGCGCCGCCGGCCATGCCGGCGAAAGCGCCGTCCTGGCCCAGCACCACCGAACGCAGGTCGTCGTCGTTGCCGACGCAGGCGAACACGAACTCGGCGCCGCCGTTCGCAGCCGCCGCCTCGCGCGGCGTGGCCGCGGCCGTGCCGCCGAACTCGGCCGCCCAGGCCTGGGCCTTGGCCGCGGTGCGGTTGTAGACCGCCACCTGGTGGCCGGCGCGGGCCAGGTGGCCGGCCATCGGATAACCCATCACGCCCAGGCCCAGAAAGGCGACACGACGGGGAGGAACAGCGGTGTAGGCCTTGGCGGCCGCGGTGGCAGGGGTGCTCATGGCCGCGAGTTTAGGGCGGCCCCGCCGCGTCACATGATGCTCAGGTGCTCGGTGCCTGCAGACAGATCGCGCGTGCGCGCACGCTGGCTGTGCAGCTTGATCTGCAACCGCAGGTCGTTGACCGAGTCGGCATTGCGCAGCGCATCCTCGTAGCTGATCTCGCCACGCTCGTACAGGTCGAACAGCGCCTGGTCGAAGGTCTGCATGCCCAGCTCGCGGCTGCGCTTCATCAGATCCTTGATCTCGGCCACCTCGCCCTTGAAGATCAGGTCGGACACCAGCGGCGTGTTGAGCAGGATCTCCACCGCGGCGATGCGGCCCTTGCCCTCCTCGCGCGGCATCAGGCGCTGCGACACCAGCGAGCGCAGGTTCAGGCTCAGGTCCATCAGCAGCTGCTGGCGCCGCTCTTCGGGGAAGAAGTTGATGATGCGGTCCAGCGCCTGGTTGGCGCTGTTGGCATGCAGGGTGGCCAGGCACAGGTGGCCAGTCTCGGCGAAGGCCACCGCATGCTCCATGGTCTCGCGGTCGCGGATTTCGCCCATCAGGATCACGTCGGGCGCCTGGCGCAGCGTGTTCTTCAGCGCCTGCTCCCAGCCGTCGGTGTCGATGCCGACCTCACGCTGGGTGACGATGCAGTTCTTGTGCGCATGCACGAACTCCACCGGATCCTCGATGGTGATGATGTGGCCGTAGCTGTTCTCGTTGCGGTGGTCGACCATGGCCGCCAGCGAGGTGCTCTTGCCCGAGCCGGTGGCGCCGACAAAGATCACCAGGCCGCGCTTGGTCATCGCCACCTCCTTGAGCACCGGCGGCAGCTGCAGGCCGTCGATGGTCGGCAGGGTCTGCGGGATGGTGCGCATGACCATGCCCACATGGCCCTGCTGCATGAAGGCATTGACGCGGAAGCGGCCGATGCCATGCGGCGAGATCGCGAAATTGCACTCCTTGGTGCGCTCGAACTCGGCGGCCTGGCGCTCGTTCATCACCGAGCGCGCCAGCGCCAGCGTGTGCAGGCCGGTCAGCGGCTGCGGCGACACCCGCGTGACCTTGCCGTCGACCTTGATCGCCGGCGGGAAGTCGGCGGTGAGGAACAGATCCGAGCCGCCGCGCGCCACCATCAGGCGCAGCAGGTCGTTGACGAATTTCGAGGCCTGTTCGCGTTCCATCTGTCATACCCCCTGGCATGCACCGTTTGATCATTGTGGACCAGGGGCCAGCGCACCGCCACGGCCCTCCCACGCCCTCGCAGAGCTCGGGCGGTTCGGCAGGCGCCATGAGGTCCGCAGGGACCTCCTGGCGTCCAGCCTCACCCCGGGAAGTTTTCCGGAATCTTCGCCTTGGCCCGGGCCTCGGCCGGGCTGATGACGTTGCGCCGCACCAGGTCGGTGAGGTTCTGGTCCAGCGTCTGCATGCCCAGGGTCTGGCCGGTCTGGATCGACGAATACATCTGCGCGATCTTGTTCTCGCGGATCAGGTTGCGGATGGCCGGCGTGCCGATCATGATCTCGTGCGCCGCCACCCGGCCCGAGCCGTCCTTCAGCTTGCACAGCGACTGCGAGATCACCGCGATCAGCGATTCGGACAGCATCGCCCGCACCATCTCCTTCTCGGCCGCCGGGAACACGTCGACCACGCGGTCGATGGTCTTGGCCGCGCTGCTGGTGTGCAAGGTGCCGAACACCAGGTGGCCGGTCTCGGCCGCGGTCAGCGCCAGGCGGATGGTCTCCAGGTCGCGCATTTCGCCCACCAGGATGGCGTCCGGGTCCTCGCGCAGCGCCGAGCGCAGCGCGTTGTTGAAGCTCATCGTGTGCGGGCCCACCTCGCGCTGGTTGACCAGGCACTTCTTGCTCTCGTGCACGAACTCGATCGGGTCTTCCACCGTCAGCACGTGGCCGTACTCGTTTTCGTTCAGGTGGTTGATCATCGCCGCCAGCGTGGTGCTCTTGCCCGAGCCGGTGGGCCCGGTCACCAGCACCAGGCCACGCGGGCGCAGCGCCAGGTCGGCAAAGATCTTCGGCGCGGCCAGTTGCTCCAGCGTCAGGATCTTGCTGGGAATGGTGCGGAACACCGCGCCGGCGCCGCGGTTCTGGTTGAAGGCATTGACGCGAAAGCGCGCCAGGCCCTGGATCTCGAACGAGAAATCGCACTCCAGCGTGTCTTCGTAGGCCTTGCGCTGCGAGTCGTTCATGATGTCGTAGACCATGGCGTGCACCGCCTTGTGGTCCAGCGGCTCGACATTGATGCGGCGCACGTCGCCATGCACGCGGATCATCGGCGGCAGGCCGGCCGACAAATGCAGGTCAGAGGCCTTGTTCTTGACCGAGAAGGCCAGCAGTTGCGTGATGTCCATGGTGACGGGTTCCGGGTGCGGTAGGCTTGAAATGATTATGACGAGCGACAGTGCAACGGTGGATATCGGCGGCATCGCCGGTCGGCTGCAGGCCGTGGGGGCGCGCATCGCGGCCGCCTGTCACGCCGCCGGCCGCGGCGAGGACCAGGTCACGCTGCTGGCGGTGAGCAAGACCTTCCCGGCCGAGGCCGTGGCCGCCGCCCATGCCGCCGGCGCACGCGCCTTCGGCGAGAACTATGTGCAGGAGGCGCTGGACAAGATCGCCAGCCTGCATGCGCTGCGCCGGCAGATCGAATGGCATCTGATCGGCCCGCTGCAGAGCAACAAGACGCGGCCGGTGGCCGAGGCCTTCGACTGGGTGCACAGCGTGGACCGGCTGAAGATCGCCCAGCGCCTGGCCGAGCAGCGCCCGCCCACGCTGGGCCCGCTGCAGCTGTGCCTGCAGGTCAACATCAGCGGCGAGGCCAGCAAGAGCGGCGTGGCGCCGGCCGAGGTGGCGGCGCTGGCCGCCGCGGTGGCTGCGCTGCCGGCCCAGCGCGTGCGGCTGCGCGGGCTGATGGCCATTCCCGAGCCGGCCGGCGACCTGCAACAGCAGCGCGCGCCGCACCGTGCGCTGCGCGAGCTGCTGGCGGCGGTCAACGCCGGGCTGCCGCCCGGCGCGCCGCCACTGGACGCACTGAGCATGGGCATGAGCGCCGACCTGGAGGCGGCCGTCGCCGAAGGCGCCACGATGGTGCGCGTGGGCACGGCCATCTTCGGCGGCCGCGGCGTCCCCCCGCCGGGGCGATGACGCTGCCCGCGCGATCGCGGACAATCCGCCGCTTCCCGAATTTCAGCGCCCAGCAGGAGCCCCGTCCATGGCCTCGGTCAACAAAGTCATCCTCATCGGCAACCTGGGGCGCGACCCCGAGGTGCGCTACACGCCCAATGGCGGCGCGGTCTGCAACGTCAGCCTGGCCACCACCCGCAACTGGAAGAGCAAGGATTCGGGCGAGCGCCAGGAAGAGACCGAATGGCACCGCGTGGTGTTTTTCGACCGCCTGGCCGAGATCGCCGGCGAATACCTGAAGAAGGGCCGCCCGGTGTACGTGGAAGGCCGGCTGAAGACGCGCAAGTGGACCGACAAGGACGGCGTCGAGAAGTACACCACCGAGATCTTTGCCGAGCAGATGCAGCTGCTGGGTGGCCGTGAAGGCGGCATGGGCGGTGGTGGTGGCATGGGCGGCGGCGACGACTACGGCGATGCCGGCGGCAGCCCGGCCCCGGCGCCGCGCCGCGCCCCGGCTGCCGCGCCGCAGCGCTCGGCCGCGCCCGCCCAGCGGCCGGCGCCGAAGTCGGCCACCGGCTTCGACGACATGGACGACGACATTCCGTTCTGACCCCGACGGCTTGGGTCGGCTGACCGCGATGTGGCTGGAGTCCCTGCTCGCCTACCTGCACCTGCTGGCCATCCTCAGCTGGGTGGTGTTCCTGTCCAGCACGGCGGCGCTGGCGCGGGTGGAATGGCTGAACGGCGCGGCGCTGCTGCGCCTGGTGACGGTGGACCGCGTGGCCCATGCGGCAGGCTGGATCGTGCTGGCCAGCGGCCTGGCGCGTGTGCTGTGGGGCGCCAAGGGCTGGGCCTGGACCGCGGCCCAGCCGCTGCTGTGGGCCAAGCTGGCGCTGGTGGCGGCGATGCTGGCCGCCGGCTGGCGCACGCACCGCGAGATCGGCCAGTGGGCGCGCCAGTGGCACACCGCTCAGCAGCTGCCCGCGGCCGCGGCCGTGGCCACGCTGCGCAAGCGGGTGATGACCGCCTCGCACGCCATGCTGGTGCTGCCGCTGCTGGGCGTGCTGCTGGCGCGCGGGCTGTTCAGCGTCTGATCGCCGGGCCGCCGGCCCGGCTGCACCTCACTTGGCGGCGTCGCTGACGCACTTCTTGACGAAGCTGTTCTTGGCCGCGCCGTGCAGCTTCTTCTCGGCGGCGGTGGCTTCGCATTTCTCGGCCGCCGGCGACTTGGCGGCCTCGCCGCCGCCGGCGCACTTCTTGACGAAGCTGTTCTTGGCTGCGCCGTGCAGCTTCTTCTCCTCGGCCTGCTTCTCGCAGGCGGCCTGGTCGGCGGCGTAGACGGCGGTGGTGCCGGTGGCCAGGGCCAGGGCCAGGGCCAGGGCCGCAGCGATGCTCAGCGTCTTGATCATGGGGGTTCCTCGTCCTCGTTGTTGCCGGGCCGGACGGCCCGCGGCCATTGGAGCACTGCGCCCGGTGGCCGGCAATGCGTCAACGCAAGCGCCGCCGGGGCGGTGCACAGCCGGCTTCAGAGGATGCGCCGCGGGTGCGCCAGGGCTTCGTGCGCCGCGTGCAGGCGGCGCACCAGCACCTGGATGAAGGCCTGGTCGAACAGGTGGCGGGTGCTGGGGCTGAACAGCTGCATGGTCGCCGGCGTGAAGGCGATGGTGGTGGCCGGCTCGGCCACCATCACGTCGGCGGCATGCACGCGCAGGTCGGGGCTGGGCGCCAGGTAGACCATCTCGCCCACCGAGGTGCCGCTGCCCAGCTGGGCCACGCGCTGGCCGTCGCGGTACACGTCGATGCGGCCGCGGGCGATGATGTGGAAGGTATTGCCGGTCTCGCCCTTGCGGTACAGCGCCGCGCCATGGCGGTGGCGCAGCCACTGGGCGCGGTGCACCACCTCCCACAGCTCGACGTCGCCGAAGCCGGAGAAGAACTCCAGCTCGCGCAGGATGGTGAAGCGCTCGGAGTCCAGCACGTCCTGCTGGCGCGCCACCGGCACCTCGCCATTGGCCACCAGCAGCGACCATTCGCGGGCGAACTCGTCCCAGCTGGCCGGCCGCTCGGCCGCCCGTTTGGCCAGCGAGCGCTGCAGCAGCGCGGCCATGCGCGGCGGCACGCCGTCGCGCAGCTCGCCCAGCGGCTTGGGCTCGGCATGGTAGATGTGGTGCATCAGCGCCACCTGGTTGGCGGCGTCGAAAGGCGGCTTGCCCGAGATCAGGTGGTACAGCACCGCCGCCAGCGAGTAGATGTCGGCGCGCGCGTCCAGCGTGCTGCCGTCCAGCTGCTCGGGCGACATATAGGCCAGCGAGCCGACGCGGAACACCTGGGTGCGGTCGCTGGTCTGGTCGAACACGCTGCCGAAATCGGTGATCTTGATGTCGGTGACGCGCTCGTCCTTGACCAGGGCCAGGATGTTGGCCGGCTTGACGTCGCGGTGGATCAGGCCCTTGCGCGCGACATAGCCCAGGGCCATCGCGCACTTGAAGCCGATTTCCACCACCTGCTCCAGCGACAGCAGGGTGTCGGCGCGGCAGAAGCGGCGCAGCGTCACGCCGGGCACGTACTCCATCACCAGATAGGGCTGGATCGGGTCGGCCACGGCGTCGTAGATCTGCACCACGTTGGGATGCTGCAGCTTGCCCACCAGGTCGGCCTCGGCGGCAAAGAAGCGCTCGCGGTAGTGCAGGTCGTCGCCGGACTGGCTGGCCGCCGAGCGCGCTCGCTTGATGGCCACCTGGCGCTGATGGAACTCGTCCTCGGCCAGGAACACCTCGCTGGTCGCACCTTCGCCCAGGCGCTTGAGCACCCGGTACTTGCCGATGCGCTCGGGCAGGGCGGCGGCATCGGCGGCGGCAGGCGGGGGAAAGGCGGCGGGAGCGGACATTTGCGGGCGGTTCGACACCGTGATGTCGGCATTGGGATCGCCGGGCTGAAGCCACGCCATCCCGCGAATTTGCAACCACCGGTGAGCGCAGACCCGCCCCGTAGAATCCCGGCCCATGATCCAAGCCAAGCAGGCGCTGCTGGCGGCGCTGGGCGCCGCGGTGCGCCAGATCGCGCCCGACGCGTCCTTCACCCCCGCCTTCGAGTCGCCCAAGCAGGCTGCGCATGGCGATTTCGCCATCACCGCGGCCATGCAGCTGGCGCGACCGGCCAAGCGCAACCCGCGCGAGCTGGCCACCGAGCTGGTGACGGCGCTGCAGGCCCAGCCGGCGGTGCAGCAGTGGGTGGAGGCGCTGGAGATCGCCGGCCCCGGCTTCATCAACCTGCGGCTCAAGGCCGCCGCCAAGCAGGCGGTGGTGGCCGAGGTGCTGGCCGCGGCCGACGGCTTCGGCCGGCAGCCGGCCCATGGCCGCAGCGTGATGGTCGAGTTCGTCTCGGCCAACCCCACCGGCCCGCTGCACCTGGGCCATGCGCGCCAGGCGGCGCTGGGCGATGCGCTGTGCAGCCTGTTTGCCAGCCAGGGCTGGGCGGTGACACGCGAGTTCTATTACAACGACGCCGGCGTGCAGATCGCCACGCTGGCGCACAGCACGCAGTGCCGGCTGAAGGGCCTGAAGCCCGGCGACGCCGGCTGGCCCGAGGCGGCCTACAACGGCGACTACATCCAGGACATCGCCGACGCCTTCCGCGACCGGCAGACGGTGAAGGCCGACGACCGCGAATTCACGGCCTCGGGCGACCCCGAGGATCTGGACGGCATCCGCCAGTTTGCCGTGGCCTATCTGCGCCACGAGCAGGACCTGGACCTGCAGGCCTTCGGCCTGAAGTTCGACCACTACTACCTCGAATCCAGCCTCTACAGCTCGGGCCGGGTGGATGCGGCGGTGCAGCGCCTGATCGCCAACGGCAAGACCTTCGAGCAGGACGGCGCGCTGTGGCTGCGCAGCACCGACTACGGTGACGACAAGGACCGCGTGATGCGCAAGTCCGACGGCTCGTACACCTATTTCGTGCCCGACGTGGCCTACCACATCCACAAGTTCGAGCGCGGCTTCTCCAAGTGCATCAACGTGCAGGGCACCGACCACCACGGCACCATCGCCCGCGTGCGTGGCGGCCTGCAGGCGGCCGACCTGGGCATCCCCGAAGGCTTCCCCGACTACGTGCTGCACAAGATGGTGCTGGTGATGCGCGGCGGCCAGGAGGTCAAGCTCAGCAAGCGCGCCGGCAGCTACGTGACCATGCGCGACCTGATCGACTGGACCAGCCGCGACGCGGTGCGTTTCTTCCTGAACAGCCGCAAGGGCGACACCGAGTTCACCTTCGACATCGACCTGGCGCTGGCGGCCAACGACGAGAACCCGGTGTTCTACGTGCAGTACGCCCATGCGCGCATCTGCTCGGTGCTGAAGGCCTGGGACGAGAAGACCGGCGGTACGGTGGACCCCGCCTCGGCCGACCTGTCGCGCCTGACGGCACCGACCGAGACCGCGCTGATGCTCAAGCTGGCGGCCTATCCCGACATGCTGGCCGCCGCCGCCGCCGGCCTGGCGCCGCACGACGTGACCTTCTACCTGCGCGACCTGGCCGGCGCCTTCCACAGCTGGTATGCGGCCGAGCGCTTCCTGGTCGACGACGCCGGGCTGGCCGCCGCGCGCATGGCGCTGCTGGCGGCCACGCGCCAGGTGCTGCGCAATGCGCTGGCCCTGCTGGGCGTCGGCGCCCCCGAGGCCATGGCGCGTGAGGCTGCGCCGGAGGCCGCGGCATGAACTCCCCGGCACGAGCGCCCGCACGCGGCGGCTTCGGCGTCGGCCTGGTGGTCGGCCTGCTGATCGGCCTGGGCGTGGCCCTGGGCGTGGCGCTGTACATCACCAAGGCGCCGGTGCCCTTCGTCGACAAGCTGCCACAGCGCACCGCGGCCCAGGACGCGGCCGAGGCCGAGCGCAACAAGAACTGGGACCCGAACGCCCCGCTGGCCGGCAAGACGCCGGCCCGGCCGGCGTCCGGCGCGGCCTCGGCAGCCGCACCGGCACCGGCCCCGGCGCCGACCCAGCCCGCCGCGCAGGTGCCGGCCCAGCCCGCCGTCACCACGCCGGCACCGGTGGCCGTGACCGCGCCGGCACCGGCCCCCGTGCCGGCCGCCCCGTCGGTGCGGGCCGCGGCCTCGGCCGTCACCGCCCGCGACGCCGCGGCCCTGCTGGGCTCCAACCCGGCGGCCCGGCCGGGCACGGCGCCCGCGCCGGCCGCCTCGGCCGCGGCCGCGCAGTTCTATGTGCAGGCCGGCGCCTATTCCACCGCCGACGATGCCGAGGCCCAGCGTGCACGCCTGGCGATGCAGGGCCACCAGGCCAAGGTGATGGCGCGCGAGCAGTCCGGCCGCACCGTCTACCGCGTGCGCCTGGGGCCGTTCGACAGCCGCGAAGGCGCAGACGACCTGCGCGACAAGCTGGGCACGGCCGGCGTCGAGTCGACCCTGGTGCGGGTGGAACGCTGACCAGCCATTGAACCTGCGGCGCTGGCCCGACTCCCACCGCCGTCGCGGCCCCGGCCGCCAGCCGAGTTTGGAAAGGATTCCCGAGATGAAGCGTCGTGATATCGCCCTGTGCCTGGCCGGTGTGGCCGCCATGCCCGGCCTGGCCTGGGCCCAGGGCGGGCCCGTCGAGGGCCGCGACTACAAGAAGCTGGACAAGCCGCTGCCGGTGGCGCCGGGCAAGATCGAGGTGGTCGAGTTCTTCGGCTACTGGTGCCCGCACTGCAATGCCTTCGAGCCGGCGCTGGACGCCTGGGCCAAGCAGTTGCCGGCCGACCAGGTGGCGTTCCGCCGCATCTCGATCTCGTTCCGCGCCAACCAGGAGCCGCTGCAGCGCCTGTTCTATGCGCTGGAGTCGCTGGGCCTGGTGGAGACGCTGCACCGCAAGGTGTTTGCCGCCATCCATGTGGAGCGCCGGGCGATGAACAGCGACGAGGACATCGCCGCCTTCCTGAAGGCCCAGGGCGCCGATGCGGCCAAGGTCGTCGACACGATGAAGAGCTTTGCCGTGGCCACCAAGGTGCGCCAGTCCAAGCAGCAGGCCGAGGCCTATGGCATCGAGGGCGTGCCCACGCTGGGCGTGGCCGGCCGCTGGCGCACCGCGCCGTCGATCGCCGGCACCGAGGAGCGTGCGCTGGCCGTGGCCTCGGCGCTGATCGCCCAGGCCCGCAAATGACCGGGGCGCGGATGCCACAGAATTGGCATCTGCCGCTGGTGGATCGGCCGGAACTTCGGACTAGAATGGTCTGCAAGTTTTGTGCCGATCCATGCTTTCCCTGAGCCTCCCTCCCCTGCAAATCGCCGTCGCCGGCCTGTTGGCGCTGTCGGCGGTGGGCGTGGTGCAGGCCGAACGTGGCGACCGCACGCGGCCGATGACGCTGGAGTCCGACAAGCCCTGCGTCGCCAACTACCTGAAGAAGACCAGCCAGTGCAGCGGCAACGTGGTCATCGCCCAGGGCACGCTGCAGCTGCGCGCCGAGCGCCTGGAGCTGCGCGAGACGCCCGAAGGCTGGCAGCAGGTGCTGGCCCAGGGCAACGAGGCCGGGCCGGCGCGGGTGCGGCAAAAGCGTGACGGCCTGGACGAGACCATCGAGGGCCAGGCCCAGCTGATCGATTACGACAGCCGCAGCGGCCGCGTCAAGTTCGAGGGCGCGGCGGTGGTGCGGCGGCTGCGCGCCGGCGTGGTGGTCGACGAGATGCAGGGCGCGTCCATCCTCTGGGACGGCATGGCCGAGGAGCTGAGCGTGCAGGGTGGCGCCGCCACCGCCTCCAATCCCGGCGGCCGGGTGCGCGCGGTGATCACGCCGCGTGGCGAGGCCGCGGCCGCCGCCTCGGCCGAGGCCGCCTCGGCGGCGCTGAAGAACTCGGCCACGCTGGGGGAGCGCCGGTGACGGCGCAGGCTCCGGCGGTGGCGTCCATCGCCTCCAGCCGGCTGGAAGTGGCCGGCCTGCAAAAGCGCTACGGCTCGCGCCAGGTGGTCAAGGAAGTGCACCTGGCCGTGGGCGCCGGCGAGGTGGTGGGCCTGCTGGGCCCCAACGGCGCCGGCAAGACCACCACCTTCTACATGGTGGTGGGCCTGGTGCGGGCCGATGCCGGCAGCATCCACATCGACGGCGTCGCCGTGCATGCCAAGCCCATCCACCAGCGCGCGCGCATGGGCCTGAGCTACCTGCCGCAGGAGGCCTCGATCTTCCGCAAGCTGACGGTCGAGGAGAACATCCGCGCGGTGCTGGAGCTGCAGGTGGGCGCCAACGGCCGGCCGCTGCCCGCCGCCGAGGTGCAGCAGCGCCTGGACGGCCTGCTGCACGACCTGAGCATCGAGAAGCTGCGCCACAGCCCGGCGCCGGCGCTGTCGGGCGGCGAGCGGCGGCGCGTGGAGATCGCCCGCGCGCTGGCCACCCAGCCGCGCTTCATCCTGCTCGACGAGCCCTTTGCCGGCGTCGATCCGATCGCGGTGCTGGAGATCCAGCGCATCATCGGCTTTCTGCGCCAGCGTGGCATCGGCGTGCTGATCACCGACCACAACGTGCGCGAGATGCTGGGCATCTGCGACCGCGCCTACATCATCAGCGACGGGCGCGTGCTGGCCGAGGGCACGCCGGCCGAGATCGTCGAAAACGCCGACGTGCGCCGGGTCTACCTCGGCGAGCACTTCAAGATGTGAGGGCGGGCGCGCAGTCATGAAGCCTTCATTGCAGGTCCGCCTGTCGCAGCACCTGGCGCTGACGCCGCAGCTGCAGCAATCGATCCGCCTGCTGCAGCTGTCCACGCTGGAGCTGCACCAGGAAATCGAGCAGATGCTCGAAGCCAATCCCTTCCTGGAAGTGGAAGAAGGCGCCGACTCGTCCAGCGCCTATGGCCTGGAGCGGGTGAGCCTGCCCGACAGCGGCCAGGAGCTGGCCAAGGAACGCCAGAGCGAGCGCGAGGACAGCACGGCCGACGAGCCGGCCGGCATGGACTCGGCCGAATTCGGCACCACCGAGCGCGAGGACTGGGAAAACGGCACCGAGCGCGACGACTTCGACGGCATCCGCGAGCTGCCCAGCCAGGCCAGCGCCAGCAGCGGCGGCGACGACGACTTCGAGCCGGTGGACGCCGCCAGCTCCGGCCCCACGCTGCAGGAGCATTTGCGCCGCCAGCTGCTGGGCATGCGCCTGTCCGACGAGGACGCGGCCACGGTGATGGTGCTGATCGAGAGCCTGGACGAGGACGGCTGGCTGGCCGACCCGCTGGAGGACATCGCCGAGCGCCTGGCCCAGGCCCTGGGCCACGATCCCGATGCCGACGATGCCGAGGACGTGCGCGACAACCTGCTGTCGCGGCTGCGCTGCGGCCTGAAGTGGCTGCAAAGCCTGGAGCCGGTGGGCGTGGGCGCGGCCAACCTCAGCGAATGCCTGCAGCTGCAGCTGCGCGAGCAGCCGCCGTGCGCCGCCCAGCGCCTGGCGCTGCGCATCTGCGACAAGCACCTGGACCTGCTGGCCCGGCGTGATGCCAAGAAGCTGATGCAGCTGACCGGCTCGGACGAGTTCCTGCTGCGCGAGGCCCAGGGCATGATCCTGGCCTGCGAGCCCAAGCCGGGCCGGCAGTTTGCGCGCGCCGAGGCCAACATCATCGTGCCCGACGTGATCGTGCAGAAGTCGGGCCGCGGCTTCAAGGTCGTGCTCAATCCCGACGTGATGCCCAAGCTGCGCATCAACGACCTGTATGCCCAGGCCATCCGCGGCCAGCGCAACGGCTCGGCCCAGGGCCTGTCGTCGCGGCTGCAGGAGGCGCGCTGGTTCATGAAGAACATCCTGCAGCGCTTCGACACCATCCTGCGCGTCAGCCAGGCCATCGTCGAGCGGCAGAAGGGCTTCTTCACCCATGGCGAGATCGCGATGAAGCCGCTGGTGCTGCGCGAGATCGCCGACGAGCTGGGCCTGCACGAGAGCACGATCTCGCGGGTGACCACGGCCAAGTACATGAACACGCCGTTCGGCACCTTCGAGCTGAAGTACTTCTTCGGCTCCAGCCTCAACACCGAGGCCGGCGGCAATGCCAGCAGCACGGCCGTGCGCGCGCTGATCAAGCAGCTGGTGGGCAACGAGGATGCGGCCAAGCCGCTGTCGGACAGCCAGCTGTCGGACATGCTGGCCGAGCAGGGCATCCAGGTCGCCCGGCGCACGGTGGCCAAGTACCGCGAGGCGCTGAAGATCGCGCCGGCCAACCTCAGAAAGTCGCTGTGACCGACTCGCCCAAGCCGCCGCGCACGCCCCGTGCACCGATCGGCGGCTACAAGACGCAGCGCCACGAGGCCCCGGCCGCGCCGCGCCGCGTGCCCGGCCCGCAGCGCATTCCGGCCAAGGCCATCGCCTCGGTGGGCGGGCAGCCGGTGTCGCTGTTCCTGCCCTGCGCCGCGGGCGTGGAGCCGCTGCTGGCCGACGAATGCGCGGCCCTGCTGGGCGTGGACCGCAGCGTGGTGCCAGCCGATCCCAGCCGGCGGCCGGTGGTCGAGCTGCGCGGCGGCGTGCAGGTGCTGGGCGACGCCCAGACCGCGATGCGCCTGAACCTGGAAAGCCGGCTGGCCCAGCGCGTGCTGTGGCCGCTGGCCTTCGGCCCCTACCAGAGCGAGCACGACCTCTACGACCTGGCGCGGCGCGTGCCCTGGACCGACTGGATCACGCCCGAGCAGACCTTCCGCATCGACACCAGCGCCCAACGCAGCCCGCTGCAAAGCCTGAACTTCGCCACGCTGCGGGTCAAGGACGCGGTCTGCGATGTGTTGCGCGATGCCACCGGCAGCCGGCCCAGCGTGGACACGCGCAACCCCGACCTGCCGCTGGTGCTGCACCTGACGGCCGACACCGCCTCGCTGTATGCCGACACCTCGGGCGAGGCGCTGTTCAAGCGCGGCTGGCGCGACGCGCGCGACGGCGGCCTCAAGGGCGAGGCGCCGCTGAAAGAAACCCTGGCCGCAGCCATGCTGGCGGCCGCCGGCTGGCAGGGCCGGGCCGAAGATGGCGCCCTGCTCGACCCCTGCTGCGGCGCCGGCACCATCGCCATCGAGGCCGCGCAGATCGCCTGCGGCATCGCGCCGGGGCTCAAGCGCCGCTTCGCCTTCGAGCGCATGCTGCCGTTCCGCCCGCTGGCCGCCGACTGGGCACGGCTGAAGGCCGAGGCCCAGGCGCGCATCCATGCGCCGGCGGTGGCCATCCATGCCGGCGACGTGAGCTTTCGCATGACCGACTTCGCCGCGCGCAATGCCCAGCGGGCCGGCGTGGCCCAGGCCATCCAGTTCAAGACCGGCGATGCGCTGCAGCGCCCGGCGCCGGCCGAGTCCGGCGTGCTGGTGCTGAACCCGCCGTATGGCGAGCGCATCGCGCCCAAGGGCTCGCGCGGCGAGGCCCGTGATGCCCGGGCGGCGCGCGAGGGCTTCGAGGCCGTGCCGGACGGTGGCGGCGACGCCGCTGCCGAAGCCGCCCAGGCCTTCTTCAGCGGCCTGGCCACGCACTGGAAGCGCGGCTACAGCGGCTGGACCGCCTGGGTGCTGAGCCCGGACATGAAGCTGCCGCAAGCGCTGCGGCTGAAAGAAAGCCGGCGCGTGCCGATGTGGAACGGCCCCATCGAATGCCGGCTGTTCCGCTTCGACCTGGTGGCCGGCTCGGCCCGCGGCGGCGACAGCGCCGCCGGCTGAGCGGGCGACGGACGGAAATCCGTCCGCGCCCCCCGCCGCCCTCGGAAATCCGACCGCCGAACCGGCACGGCCAGCCGCTGCGGGCGCCGTGGCCAGCGCCAAGCCGGCTCCATGCGGGCCCAATCCAAGGGCAATCCCTGAGTGAATCCGGGTGGCACGGAGCGTGCAAACAGCCGCCGCCATGCCCAGCCCCGTCCCCCCCCTCCTGCGCAGCGCCCGTCGTGGCGCGGCGGCGTGGCTGCTGGCCCTGCTGAGCCTGGCCGCCGCGGCCGAGCCCGGCAAGGCCCAGGTCGACGAGACACTGGCGCGCATCGCCGAAACCGGCACCATCAACCTGGGCCACCGCGAATCGTCGGTGCCGTTTTCCTATTACGACCAGAAGCACCAGGTGGTCGGCTATGCCCATGAGCTGATGCTGCGCGTGGTGGATGCGGTGAAGACCGAGCTGAAGCTGCCGGCGCTGACCGTGCGCCTGGTGCCGCTGACCTCGCAGAACCGCATCCCGCTGGTGCAGAACGGCACCGTCGACCTGGAGTGCGGCTCGACCACGCACAACGCCGAGCGCGCCCAGCAGGCCGCGTTCTCGACCAGCTTCTTCATCATCGGCACGCGGCTGATGGTGCACCGCGACTCGGGCATCCGCGGCTTCGACGACCTGGCCGGCCGGCGCGTGGTGGTGACCGCCGCCACCACCTCCGAGCGCCTGCTGCGCACGCTGGACGAGCGCCTGGGCGGGCGCATCGAGATCCTCAGCGCCAAGGACCATGGCGGCGCCTTCGAGCAGCTGGAAAGCGGCCGCGCCCAGGCCTTCATGATGGACGACGCCCTGCTCTACGGCGAGCGCGCCAAGGCCCGCCGGCCCGACGACTGGGAGGTGGTGGGACGCCCGATGTCGTCCGAGCCCTATGCCTGCATGATGCGGCGCGGCAACCCGGGGCTCAAGCGCATCGTCGACCGCGAGCTGACGCGGCTGATGACCTCGGGCGAGGCGCTGAAGATCTATGCCAAGTGGTTCCAGCGGCCGATCCCGCCGCGTGGGCTGAACCTGAACTGGCCGCCGTCGGAGGCCCTGCTCGAGCTGTACCGGCAACCCAATGACCGGCCGCGCAGCTGACGGCCGTTCAACATTCCAAACCCCCGTCTGCGAGATCCCCATGTTCCTCCACGCCCTGCCGAAGTCCCTCAGCGGCCTGTTGCTGGCCTGCAGCCTGGCCGGCCCGGCCCTGGCCCAGACCGCCGCACCTGCAACGCCTGCAGCGCCCAAGCCGCAGATCGTGTTGCTGGCCACCGGCGGCACCATCGCCGGTGCCGGCGCCAGCGCCGTCAACAGCGCCTCGTACCAGGCGGCCAAGGTGCCGGTGGACAAGCTGATCTCGGGCCTGCCCGAGCTGGCCGGCGTGGCCCAGGTGCGCGGCGAGCAGGTGTTCCAGATCGCCAGCGAGAGCTTCAGCAACGAGCACCTGCTGACCCTGGGCAAGCGCGTCGCCGCGCTGGCCGCCCAGCCCGACGTGAACGGCATCGTCATCACCCACGGCACCGATACGCTGGAGGAGACGGCCTACTTCCTGCACCTGACGGTGCGCAGCGACAAGCCGGTGGTGGTGGTGGGCTCGATGCGCCCGGGCACGGCGCTGTCGGCCGACGGCGCGCTGAACCTGCTCAACGCCGTCACCGTGGCCGGCTCGCCTGAAGCGCGTGGCAAGGGCGTGCTGGTGGTGATGAACGACGAGATCCACACCGGCCGCGACGTCAGCAAGGCCATCAACATCCGCACCGAGGCCTTCAAGAGCCCCTGGGGCCCGCTGGGCATGGTGGTGGAAGGCAAGGCCTACTGGTTCCGCGCCCCGGTCAAGCGCCACACGCTGAACTCGGAGTTCGACATCACCCAGCTCGGCACGCTGCCGCGCGTGGACATCGCCTACGGCCACGGCAATGCGGTGGACACCGCCTACAAGGCTTTTGCCGCGGCCGGCGCCCGCGCCATCGTGCATGCCGGCACCGGCAACGGCTCGGTGGCCGCGCCGGTGGTGCCGGCGCTGCGCGAGCTGCGCGCCCAGGGCCTGCAGATCGTGCGCTCGGCGCGTGTGGTCGGCGGCGGCTTCGTGATCCGCAATGCCGAGCAGCCCGACGACCAGTACGACTGGGTGGTTGCCCATGACCTGAATCCGCAGAAGGCCCGTATCCTGACGATGCTGGCCCTGAGCAAGGGCGCCGACAGCAAGGCGCTGCAGCGCATGTTCCTGGAGTACTGAAGCCCCTGCCACGCCGGCCGCGCCGCGGCCGCTGGTGTACCGTCACCGTTCCCGCGCATCGCGCACCTCTCTCGTTGGAGACCCCCATGACCCTGAAGACCCCCGTGCTTTCCACGCTGGCCCTGTCCGCCCTGCTGGCGGTGGCCGCCCCGGCCCAGGCCGACACGCTGAAGAAGATCAAGGACAGCGGCAGCATCACGCTGGGCGCACGCGAGTCCTCCGGCGCCCTGGCCTATACGCTGGGCGACGGCAAGTACGTGGGCTTCCACACCGAGATGGCCCAGCGCATCGCCGCCGACCTGCAGAAGCAGCTGGCCATGCCCAAGCTGGACGTCAAGTTCCAGGTCGTGACCTCGCAGAACCGCATCCCGCTGGTGCAGAACGGCACCGTCGACCTGGAATGCGGCTCGACCACCAACAACGCCGCGCGCCAGAAGGACGTGTCCTTCGCGATGACCACCTACGTCGAGGAAGTGCGCATCGCCGTCAAGGCCAACTCGGGCATCAGCTCGATCGCCCAGCTGGCCGGCAAGACCGTGGCCACCACCACCGGCACGACCAGCGTGCAGACGCTGCGCAAGCACGAGCGCGCCACCGGCGTGGACTTCAAGGAAGTGTTCGGCAAGGACCACGCCGACAGCTTCCTGCTGCTGGAGTCGGGCCGCGCCGACGCCTTCGTGATGGACGGCCAGATCCTGGCCGGCAACATCAGCAAGTCCAAGGCCCCGGCCGACTACAAGATCGTCGGCGAGGTGCTGTCGGTCGAGCCCATCGCCTGCATGCTGCGCAAGGACGACGCCGCCTTCAAGAAGGCCGTGGACACCAGCATCCAGGGCATGGTCAAGAGCGGCGAGCTGGCCAAGCTGTACGACAAGTGGTTCATGCAGCCGATCCCGCCGACCAATACCAAGGTGGGCCTGGCGCTGAGCGACGCCACCAAGGCGGCCTGGGCCGCGCCCAACGACAAGCCGATGGAAGACTACGCGAAGAAGTGATCGGGCACTGACCTGATCGCGCCGGGCACCGGCTGCAGCCAGCAGCGGGCCCGGCCCCCAATGTCAAAGCGGGAGGACGCGTGAGCAACTGGGATTGGCAGGTGTTCTGCAAGGACACCGTGAGCGGCGAGGTCGTCGCCAGCTGCCTGAGCAGCGGGCAGGACCAGACCTATCTGCAATGGATGGCCGCGGCCTGGGGCTGGACCCTGACCGTGGCCCTGCTGTCGCTGGTGCTGGCCCTGGTGGCCGGCTCCATCGTCGGCGTGCTGCGCACCACCCCGGTCAAGGGCCTGGTGTGGTTCGGCAATGCCTGGACCGAGCTGTTCCGCAACATCCCGCTGCTGGTGCAGATCTTCCTCTGGTACCACGTGCTGCCGGCCCTGGTGCCGGCGTTCAAGGGCCTGCCCAGCCTGGTACTGGTGGTCATGGGCCTGGGCCTGTTCACCTCGGCGCGCATCGCCGAGCAGGTCAAGGCCGGCATCCAGAGCCTGCCGCGCGGCCAGCGCTATGCCGGCCTGGCGCTGGGCCTGACGCTGCCGCAGACCTACCGCTACGTGCTGCTGCCGATGGCCTTCCGCATCGTCATCCCGCCGCTGACCAGCGAGTCGATGAACATCATCAAGAACTCGTCGGTGGCCTTTGCGGTGAGCATCGCCGAGCTGACCATGTTCGCGATGCAGGCGCAGGAAGAAACCTCGCGCGGCATCGAGATCTACCTGGCGGTGTCGCTGCTGTACTTCATCTCGGCCTTCGCCATCAACCGCGTGGCCTTGTTCATCGAGCGGCGCACCCAGGTGCCGGGCCTCATCGGCGGAGGCAAGTGAGATGAACCTCGACTTCGCCTTCCTCAGCTGGAGCACGCTGTCCAGCTTCGTCGCCAAGGGCCTGGTGTTCTCGCTGCAGCTGACGGTCATCGCCATGATCGGCGGCATCGTGCTGGGCACGCTGCTGGCGCTGATGCGGCTGTCGGGCAAGACCTGGCTGGTGCTGCCGGCCGCGGCCTATGTCAACACCATGCGCAGCGTGCCGCTGGTGATGGTCATCCTGTGGTTCTTCCTGCTGATCCCGCTGCTGATCGGCCGGCCCATGGGCGCCGAGCTGTCGGCCATCATCACCTTCACGCTGTTCGAGGCCGCGTATTACTCCGAGATCATGCGCGCCGGCATCCAGAGCGTGCCGCGTGGCCAGGTCTTCGCCGGCCAGGCCCTGGGCATGAGCTATGGCCAGACCATGGGCCTGGTGGTGCTGCCGCAGGCCTTCCGCAACATGCTGCCGGTGCTGCTGACGCAGACCATCATCCTGTTCCAGGACACCTCGCTGGTCTATGCCATCGGCGCCTATGACCTGCTGAAGGGCTTCGAGGTCGCGGGCAAGAACTTCAACCGCCCGGTCGAGACCTACCTGGTCGCCGCCGTCGTCTACTTCGCGATCTGTTTCAGCCTGTCGATGCTGGTGCGCCGGCTGCAGGCCAAGATCCAAATCATCCGCTAACGTTCACCGGGGTTTGCCGTGATCGACATCAAAGACGTCTCCAAGTGGTACGGCAGCTTCCAGGTGCTGACCGATTGCACGACCTCGATCAAGAAGGGCGAGGTGGTGGTGGTGTGCGGGCCCTCGGGCTCGGGCAAGAGCACGCTGATCAAGACCGTCAATGCGCTGGAGCCCTTCCAGAAGGGCGACATCGTGGTCGACGGCATCAGCATCGCCGACCCCAAGACCAACCTGCCCAAGCTGCGCAGCCGCGTGGGCATGGTGTTCCAGCATTTCGAGCTGTTTCCGCACCTCACGGTCACCGACAACCTGACGCTGGCGCAGATCAAGGTGCTGGGCCGCGGCAAGGACGATGCGCTCAAGCGCGGCCTGAAGATGCTGGACCGCGTGGGCCTGATGGCGCACAAGGACAAGTTCCCCGGCCAGCTGTCGGGCGGCCAGCAGCAGCGCGTGGCCATCGCCCGCGCGCTGAGCATGGACCCGATCGTGATGCTGTTCGACGAGCCGACCTCGGCGCTGGACCCCGAGATGGTGGGCGAGGTGCTGGACGTGATGGTGCAGCTGGCCCAGGAAGGCATGACCATGATGTGCGTGACCCATGAGATGGGCTTTGCGCGCAAGGTCAGCCACCGCGTGATCTTCATGGACGCGGGCAAGATCGTCGAGGACTGCAGCCGCGACGAGTTCTTCGGCCAGCCCGAGGCCCGCTCGCCGCGCGCCAAGGACTTCCTGGCCAAGATCCTGCAGCATTGACCCCCGCGCCCGGGCCGCTGCGCCTGCTGGCGGTGATCGCCGGCCTGCTGCTGATGGGCGGCAGCGCCTGGCTGGGTTTTCGTGTCGGCGAGCTGCGTGGCATCGCCGCGCTGCGCAGCGAGTCGCTGCACCGGCTGGACCTGTTTGGCGCCACGGTGGTGGGCACCATCCGCCGGCTGGAGCATGTGCCGGCCACGGTGCAGCTCAACCCCGACGTGCTGCGCCTGCTCAGCGCCCCGCGCGGCGCGGCCCAGGGCGCGCCCAAGCCGCCGGTGGACAGCTATCTGCGCCGGCTCAATGCCCACCTGGGCAGCCTGGCGGTGTTTGTCACCGATGCACGCGGCCTGGTGGTGGCCTCCAGCAATACCAGCCAGGCCGACGACAGCCTGCTCGGCGAGGACGTGTCCTTCCGCAGCTATTTCCTCGATGCGCTGTCGGGCCGCGTCGGCAGCCACTTCGCCATCGGCGTGGGCGGCGGCCAGCCGGGCTACTTCGTCTCGCACCCGGTGCGCGACGGCGCGCGCGTGATCGGCGTGGCCACCATCAAGATCAGCCTGGCGCCCATCGACGAGACCTGGACCATGCTGGGCGCGCCGGCCCTGCTGTTCGATGCCAACCAGGTGGTCATCGCCAGCTCGCAGCGCGCCTGGCGCACCACCGCGCTGGCCGAGCTGCCGCTGGAGCGCCGCGTCGACCTGCAGCTGACCCGGCAGTACAACAACCAGCGCATCCCGCGCTTTCCGCTGGCGGTGGACCCGGTGCCGCCCGACGAGGGCCAGGTGGTCGAGGCCAGCCTGGGCGGCAGCCCGCGCCACCGCCCCGGGCCGCCGGGCATGCTGGTGCTGGGCCGCTCCATCGACGGCATGGACTGGCGGCTGCTGATGTTCTCGGACCTGCAGGGCGTGCGCAGCCAGGCGCTGGGCCTGGCGCTGATGTCGGCGGTGGCCTGCGGCTTCGTGCTGCTGCTGGGCCTGTTCCTGCTGCAGCGCCACGAGCACCAGCGCCAGCGCCAGCTGGCGCGGCTGCGGCTGGAGCAGGTCAACACCGAGCTGGAGCAGAAGGTGGCGCGCCGCACCGCCGACCTGACCGCGGCCATCGCCCGGCTGCGCAAGGAGGTGGCCGAGCGCCAGCAGGCCGAGCGCAGCCTGCGCGCCACCCAGGACGAGCTGGTGCAGGCGGCCAAGATGGCCGTGCTGGGCCAGATGGCCACCGGCATCACCCACGAGCTGACGCAGCCGCTGGGCGCGATCCGCACGCTGTCGGGCAATGCGCTGGAGTTCCTCAAGCGCGGCGACCTGCAGACCCTGTCGGGCAACCTGGGCATCATCGCCCGGCTGGCCGACCAGATGGGCGCCATCATCCAGCCGCTGAAGGGCTTTGCACGCAAGACCCGGCCCCAGCCCGAGGCCACCGACGTGGCCCAGGCCATGGCCAATGCGCTGTTCCTGTTCGACCAGCGGCTGCGCCGCGAGCAGGTGCGCGTGGTCGATCGCTGCCTGCCGGGCGGCCCGCAGGTCTGGTGCGAGGCCAACCGGCTGGAGCAGGTGCTGATCAACCTGATCGCCAATGCGCTGGACGCGATGGCCCAGAACGGCCCCGACCGGGCGCGTGTGCTGACGCTGGAGACGCGGCCGCTGTCGCCGGCCGCCGCCGTGGCCCTGGGCGCGGCCGATACGCCGCTGCTGCAGCGTGGCGCGGTGATCATCGAGGTTGGCGACAGCGGCCCCGGCCTGGGCGGCCGCGACGAGGCCGCGCTGTTCGAGCCCTTCTTCACCACCAAGGCCAAGGGCGCCGGCCTGGGCCTGGGCCTGACCATCTCGCGCGACATCGTGCGCGAGTTCGGCGGCGCGCTGCGCGCCGGCGACGCGCCGGCCGATGCCGATGCCGGTGTTGGTGGCGGCGCGCTGTTCCGCATCGTGCTGCCGCAGCCGCCGAGGTCCGACAATGCCGGCGATGAGTGATCTGCGCGTGCTGATCGTCGAGGACGATCCCCATGTCCAGCTGGGCTGCCTGCAGGCCCTGCAGCTGGCCGGCCTGGCCACCGAGGGCGTGGACACGGCCGAGGCCGCGCTGGCGCGGCTGCACCCGGGCTGGCGTGGCGTGGTCGTCACCGACATGCGCCTGCCCGGCGCCGACGGTCTGTGGCTGGTGCGCCAGGTGCAGGCCCTGGATGCCGACCTGCCCATCATCATGATCACCGGCCATGGCGATGTCAGCCTGGCGGTGGAGGCCATGCGCAGCGGCGCCTACGACTTCATCCCCAAGCCGTTTTCGCCCGAGCAGCTGGTCGAGGTGGTGCGGCGTGCGCTGGAAAAGCGCGCGCTGACGCTGGAGGTGGCCGCACTGCGCCAGACCCTGGCCATGCGCGAGGGCCTGGCCGGCAAGCTGATGGGCCGCGCACCGCGCATCGAGCAGGCGCGGCGCATGATCATGGAGCTGGCCGACTCGCCGGTGGACGTGCTGATCCACGGCGAGACCGGCACCGGCAAGGAGGTCGTGGCCCAGTCCCTGCACGAGCTGTCGCGGCGCAGCAGCGCGCCCTTCGTGGCGCTGAACTGCGGCGGCATGTCCGACAACCTGCTCGACAGCGAGCTGTTCGGCCACGAGTCCGGCGCCTTCACCGGCGCCAGCAAGCGCCGCATCGGCAAGATCGAGCATGCCCATGGCGGCACGCTGTTCCTCGACGAGCTGGAGAGCATGCCCATGGGCATGCAGATCAAGCTGCTGCGCGTGCTGCAGGACCGCTACATCGAGCGCCTGGGCTCCAACCAGCGCATCCCGGTGGATGTGCGCGTGGTCGCCGCGACCAAGGACGACCTGGTGCAGCGCTCGCGCGAAGGCCTGTTCCGCGCCGACCTGTACTACCGGCTGGCGGTGGTGTCCATCGAGCTGCCGCCGCTGCGCGAGCGGCGCGAGGACATCCCGCTGCTGGTCGAGCACTTCATGCTGCTGGCGGCCAGCCGTTATGGCCGCGAGCAGCCCACGCTGGCGCCGGCCCAGCTGCGCGAGCTGATGGCCCACGACTGGCCCGGCAATGTGCGCGAGCTGCGCAACATGGCCGAATGCCTGGTGCTGGGCGTGCGCCGCGCGGCGGCCATGGCGCCGGAGCCGGCCCCCGGGCCGCCGGCAGAGGTGGCCCTGGAGCCACCCGCCGAACCACACGCCGAGGTCGACCCCGCGTCCGCGGCCCTGGCCTCGCTGACCGACCAGGTCGAGCGCTTCGAGCGCGAGCTGATCGCCGCCGAGCTGCAGCGCCAGGGCGGCAACATCGCGCGCAGCGCACGCGCGCTGAACATCGCCAAGACCACGCTCAGCGACAAGATCCGCAAGCACCGGCTGGGCTGAGGCCGGGCGTGCAAAGCCCGGCCGTGGCGATGCGCGACAGACGGAGAACCGACCGCTGCGGCCACCCAGGCACGGATCTCCGTCCCTGCCGCCGGCCGCTGCCACGTCGGCCGGGCGCTTGGCTGCAGTTTCCGGCTGCATTGCAGCGCCTGTTGCGGGCTTGTGGCCCCCTTGTGACGCGCGGCCGCTGGTGGCACGCTCCATGCGATGCAGCAGCAGCCCTCCAACCCCGCCCTGATGGGAAAGACCTAACGATGAATCGACGCATCCTCTTCGCGCTCAGCGCACCCGCGACCGCCGCCGTGCTGGCGCTGGGCGCCTGCGGTGGCAGCAGCGACCTCGAAGCGCCCCAGGCCCTGTCCACCGCCTGCCAGGTGCTGCAAAGCGACGGCAGCTCGGTGACCGTGGGCTCGGGCAACCCCGGCGACCCGGCCGCGCCCGAGCTGGCCTCGGGCTACCGCACCGGCAAGACCACGGTGCATGCACACAGCTTCATGGTCACCTCGGCCACGCCGCTGGCCAGCAAGGCCGGCTGCGAGATCCTGGCCAAGGGCGGCAGCGCGGTGGATGCGGCGGTGGCCGTGCAGGCCGTGCTGGGCCTGGTCGAGCCGCAGAGCAGCGGCCTGGGCGGTGGCTCCTTCATGCTGCACTACAACGCCGCCACGCGCACGGTGCAGACCTATGACGGCCGCGAGACCGCGCCGGCCACGGCCAGCGAGAACTACCTGCGCTACGTCGACGACACCAGCGACCGCACCACGCCCAAGCCCAGCGCCCGCGCCAGCGGCCGCTCCATCGGCACGCCTGGCGCCGTGCGCATGCTGGAGCTGGCCCATTCCGAGCATGGCAAGCTGGCCTGGAAGGACCTGTTCGGCAATGCCGTGACCCTGGCCAGCGACGGCTTCCTGATCCCGCGCCGCATGGGCGATGCCATCGCCGGCGCCGGCAGCAACCTCAAGCGCGATGCCGAGGCCGCGGCCTACTTCTTCAATGCCGACGGCACGCCCAAGGCGGCCGGCGACAAGCTCACCAACCCGGCCTATGCCGAGACGCTGAAGGCCATTGCCGCCGGCGGCGCCAATGCCTTCTACACCGGCGCCATCGCCCAGGCCATCGTCGACAAGATCGGCCAGACCACCGGCGCCGACGGCTCGGTCATCACCCCGGGCAAGACCACGCTGGCCGACCTGGCCGGCTACCAGGCCAAGAAGCGCGACGCCGCCTGCATCGACTACCGCAGCTGGCGCGTCTGCGGCATGCCGCCGCCGTCCTCGGGTGGCCTGGCCGTGGCCCAGTCGCTGGGCATCCTGGAGAACTTCAACCTCGGCCTGTACCCGGTCACCGGCCTGAATGTCGAAGGTGGCAAGCCGGCGGTGATGGGCGTGCACCTGGTCAGCGAGGCCGAGCGCCTGGCCTATGCCGACCGCGATGTGTATGTGGCCGACACCGACTTCGTGCCTCTGCCCGGCGGCAGCACCGCGGCCATGCTGGACAAGACCTATCTGAGCAGCCGCGCCGACCTGATCAGCCTGAGCCGCAGCATGGGCACGGCCACCGCCGGCACGTTTGCCACCAGCACGCCGCTGGGGGTGGACCGCACGCCGGAGGCCGGCACCACGCACTTCAGCATCGTCGACATGCAGGGCAATGTGGTGTCGATGACGACGACGGTGGAAGCCGGCATGGGCTCGTACCACTTCGCCAAGGGCTTCATCCTGAACAACCAGCTGACCGACTTCTCGGCCGCACCCACCGACAGCGCCGGCAAGCCCATTGCCAACCGCGTGGCCGGCGGCAAGCGGCCGCGCAGCTCGATGGCGCCGACCCTGGTGTTCAAGCGCAATGCCGATGGCTCCACCGGCGACTTCCTGATGGCCACCGGCTCGCCGGGCGGCGCCACCATCATCCAGTACGTGGTCAAGACCCTGGTCGGCACGCTGGACTGGGGCCTGGATGCACAGCAGTCGACCAACCTGATCGACTTCGGCGCCAGCAACAGCGCCACCACCACGCTGGGCGGTGAGCATCCCAACCTGGACATCACCAACAGCGGTGCCAACGATGCGCTGATCACCGGGCTGCGGGCCATGGGTCACACCATCTCCACGGCCTCGCAGTCCAGCGGCATCGGCAGCATCCTGCGCGTGACGGTGAACAACCGGCCGGCCTGGGCCGGCAGCACCGACCCGCGGCGCGAAGGCCTCGTTCTGGGCGATACCTTCAAGCCATAAGTGGGGCACCCGGCGCCGCGGGTACGCGGCGCCGGGCCTGCTCAGGGCTTCAGGCCCAGCAGCTCGGCGCTCTTGCGCGGGTTGACCAGGCGCACGCGGCCGCGGGCATCGGCGCCGTCGACGATGGCGGCCTTCAGCTGGGCCACGCTCAGCGAGGGGTTCAGCGCCAGCAGCTTGGCGGCCAGGTTGGCCACCTGCGGGCTGGCCATGCTGGTGCCGCTGAGCCGCGCGCGGTCGCCGCCGGGCAGCAGGCTGTCGACCTCGAAGCCGTTGGCATGCACGGCCACGGTCTTGCCAAAGGTCGAGAAGCTGGTCTCCTCGCCGGCGGTATTGACCGCGCCCACGGTGATCAGGTTGGGCAGGTTGAAGCCGGCGGGGATGTATTCCTCGAAGTCGGCGCTGTTGTCCTCGTTGCCCGAGCCGGCGACGAACAGGATGCCCGGCGCGCCGGCAATGGCCTCGCGCAGCGCATCACGCTCGATGCCGAACAGCCGGCGCGCGGTCTGCTGGCGCTCGGCCGCGTCCTTGCCGGCGTTGTGCCAGGCCAGCGCGCCCTCGTAGGCCGCGGCGCCATAGCGCCAGCTCATGTTGACCACGCGCACGCCCTGGGCCTTGAAGCTGTCCACCGTGGCCTTGTACGAGGCGGCCGTGCGCTGGGCCCGCTCGTCGCTGGGCAGGTCCGGCGGCAGCGTGTGGCGCCACAGCATGGTGGCGGCATAAACCCGGGCAAACGGGTTGCCGGCCACCGCGATGCCGGCCACATGCGTGCCGTGGGTGTAGAGGCCGGCCAGGGCCAGGTCTTCCTGGAAGCCCTTGGCCTGCTCGGGCTTGAGCGCCGCCACGCTGCGCTTGAGGGCGCGCGCGTCCTCGGTGTCGAGCGCCGCACGCAGGTCCATCGCGCCCTTGAGCTGCTGGCGCAGCTGCGGCCAGCGCGACTGGGCCTCGCCCAGCGGGCGCAGCAGCTCGGTGCTGGGCCGGGCATCGCTGTCGAAGGCGATGCCGCGCCCCGGCGCGGGCTTGAACAGCGCCAGGTCCACGCCCGAATCCCACACCGCCACATTCACCGGCGTGGCCCGCGCATCGGCGGCGATGGCGAACTGCCGCGGCGTCCAGACATCGGGCTTGGCCACGGCCGGCGTGGCATTGGCGTCGATCACCGCCTGCAGGCCGGCGACGATGGCATCACGCTGCGGATAGACCAGGTCCTGCTGCACGCGGGCGCCGAGGATGGCGCCGACCAGGGCCTCGGGCACCTGCAGATTGGCATTGCGCGCCATCACGTCCAGCTGCTGCTCGAAGCTGCCCTTGACCAGGGCCGGGTTGAGCAGTTCCAGGCTGCCCTTCAGGCCCTTGATGCTGTCGCCGGCATCGGCCCAGGCCAGCGCGCCGTAGCGCCGCTGCACCTCGGTGCGCAGCCAGGCCGCGTCCTTGGCGCCGGCCTGCTGCTCGGCCAGCAGCGTGGCCAGCACGCCGGTGGTGGCGCGTGGGCCGGGCTTGTCCTGCAGCGCACGCAGGCGCTCGATCAGCGGCGGCAGCGCGGCCCAGTCGCCACGCCACTGCGCCAGCGTCAGCAGCAGGCCGTGGTAGGCGCGCTGGGTGGCGGCGTCCTGGATGTCGTAGCGCGCCAGGTCGTCGCGCAACTGGCGCTCGCCGGCCTCGGCCAGCGGCTGCAAGGCCTCGCGCGGGCCGGCCAGCAGCACGCTGGGCAGGGCCGGCAGCTGCACCGTGCGCCGCGGCAGCTGGTCGGCCGAGCTGATGACCTGGCGGGCCGGTGCGGGCGGTGGCGTCTGGGTTTGCGCCTGGGCGGTCAAGGCCGCGGCCAGGGCCAGTGCGCTGAGCGTGAAACGAGCGTTCATGGTCGTCTGGAGGATGGGAAAAGTGGCGCGCAATGTACGCGAACGCAAGGGCTCGTGAGTCAACGCCGGGCCGCCCCAAGTTGACTCACCACCCCCTCGGGGGGTGGGCTGGGCGCAGCCCGGCCCTGGGGGCTCTATTGGCCCTTGAACAAGGGCTGGAAATGGCGCGATACGGGCAGGGTCTCGGGCCGGCCGCGCAGCGTCAGGTGCATCTGGTTGTCGCCGGTGCGCACGGCCGCGGCCACCAGATCGCGGCGCACGATCACCGAGCGGTGCACCTGCCAGAAGGCCTCGTCGTCCAGCTGCGGCAGCAGCTCCTTCAGCGGCAGGCGCAGCAAGGCCTCGGCATCGACGCCCTCGCTGCGGTAGACCACGCGGGTGTAGCGGCTGTCGCTCTCGAAATACAGCACGTCGTCGATGCGGATCAGCCGCACCTCGCGGCCCACCGCGGCCTGCAGCGTGGCCAGGCGCGGCGTGCGGCGCTGCTGGCGCATCAGCTGGTCCATCAGCGCCGCCAGGTTGTGCTGCACCTGGGCGCCGGCCAGCGCCGGCTCGCTCAGGCGCTGGCGCAGCCGGGCCGCGGTCTGGGCCACGCGCTCGCGCTCCACCGGCTTGAGCAGGTAGTCCACCGCGCCGGCCTCGAAGGCGGCCAGCGCATGGTCGCCAAAGGCGGTGACAAACACCACCGGCGTGCGGCCCTGGATGCGCTGCGCGACCTCGATGCCGCTGGCGCCGGGCATGCGGATGTCGAGGAAGCAGACGTCGGGCTCGTGCTCCAGGTAGGCATCCCAGGCATCGACGCCGTTGACCGCCTCGGCCACGATCTGCAGCTCGGGCCACACCGCCGCCAGCGCCGCGCGCAGCTGGGCCCGCGGGGCTTCTTCGTCGTCGGCGATCAGGGCGGTGAGATGCGTCTGGGTTGGGGTCTGGTTCGGGTTCATGGGGTCAGCGGAAGTTCGATGCGCGCCAGGCAGCCACCGGGCTGGCGCGGGCTCAGGGTCAGGCGGGCAGCGTCGCCATGGGCCAGGGCCAGGCGGGCACGGGCATTGGCCAGGCCCACGCCGCGGCCGGCCTCGGGGTCGGCGCCGGGCAGCAGGCCCGGGCCGCTGTCGGCGACCTCGATCCAGCAGACCGGGCCGTCGCGGCCGCTGCGCACCAGGATCTCAGCGCCGTGCAGGCTGGCCTGCACGCCATGCTCGACGGCGTTTTCCACCAGGGTCAGCAGCAGGCCCGGTGGCAGCAGCACGGCGTCCACCGCCGGGTCGGTGTCAAAGCCCACGGCCAGGCGCTCGCCCAGGCGCAGGCGCATCACGTCCAGGTAGCGGCGCGCCGCCTCCAGCTCCTCGCCCAGGCGCAGCTGCTCGCGCTCGAACAGCGGCAGCGTGGCGCGCAGAAAGCCGTGCAGGGCGTCGAGCATGGGCGCGGCGCGGTCGTCCTTGACCTGCACCCAATGCTGCAGCGCGGCCAGGGCATTGGCCAGGAAATGCGGCTGCACCTGGGCCGCGGCCAGCTGGCGCGCGGCCTGCAGCGCATGCTCGCGCTGGTCGGCCTCGCGCAGCCGGGCCTCGATCTGGTGGGCGCGGAACAGCGCCAGCACCCAGAAGCCCAGCATGGCCAGCGTGGTCAGCAGGGCCGCCACATTGAAGACGAAGCTGCGCGCCTCGCCCGGCGGCAGGCGCCAGCGCAGGCCCAGCATGAAGCCCAGCAGCAGCAGCGCGGCCACGCAGCTCAGCGCCATCAGCCGCCGCCGCGTCGGCCGCGCCCACAGCGCCATGGCGCCGCGCCAGATCAGCACCAGGGCCGCCACCAGCAGCGCAAAGGTGCGTGCGCCCTGGCCGTCGGGCGCCGTGGTCAGCAGGGCCAGGGCGGGGCCGAGCAGCGTCACCGCCAGCACCATCACGAAGCTGGCGCTGGGCTGGTCGCCGCCGGCGCGGGCCATCTCGGCCGGCGTGAACACGCGGCGCGGGCCGGGATACCAGAGCTGGCTCCAGTCGATGTCCTGCCAGGGGCGGCGCGGCGTGTGCGATCCGGTGCTCATGCGGCCGGGCCTGCGTTGGCGCTGTCGCGAAAGCGCAGCGTGGCCACCGTGCCCGGCCGGCCGTCGGCCAGGCTCAGCGTGGCCGCGTCGCCGAAGTGATGGGCCAGGCGGGCGCGGCAGTTGGCCAGGCCCACGCCGCGGCCGGCCTCGGGCACGGGCTCGCCGCCCGGCGGCAGGCCCACGCCGTCGTCGGCCACCACCAGGCTCCAGCCATCGGCCTCGGGGCGCGCCAGCACACGCAGCTCGGCACCGGCCAGGGCCGGGCTGACGCCATGCTCGACGGCGTTTTCCACCAGGGTCAGCAGCAGGCCCGGTGGCAGCGGCCGGTCGGCCAGCGTGGGCGCGATGTCGATGTGGCTGCGCAGCCGCTCGCCCAGCCGCGCCTGCATGATCTGCAGGTAGTGGCCGACCGTGGCCGCCTCGTCGGCCAGGCGCACCCGGGACTGGCCCAGCTGCTCGGTGGCGCCGCGCAAGAAGGCCGTCAGCGCACGCAGCAGCGGCGCGGCGCGGGCATCGCCGGTGTCCACCCAGTGCTGCACCGCGGCCAGCGTATTGAAGATGAAGTGCGGCCGCACCTGGGCCTGCAGCAGGCGCAGCTCGGCCTCGCGCATGCGCAGCGCCGCGGCATCACGCTCGTGCACCAGCTGCAGTTGCTGCACCTGGGCCAGGGCCTGCTGCATCTGGTGGCGGCGCCACTGGGCCACGCCCCATTGCAGCAGCAGGCCGGCGGCGATGATGCTGAGGACGATGGGCGTGGCCCGCCACATCGTGCGCGCCAGGCGCGGCGCGACGGCGGCCATGTCCAGCCCGCCGTCGCGCAGCACCAGGGCCAGCAGCGCACCGCAGACCGCACCCGACAGGCCCAGCAGCGGCGCGATCACCGCGCCACGCAGGAACCAGCGCCGGTTGATGCCCTCGGGCTGGACCCAGGGCTTGGCCAGCAGGGCCATCAGGCCCAGCCACAGCACCAGGCCCAGGCCGCCGGCGATCCACCAGGGCATGCCGCTCTGGCGCAGGCCCAGGGCGGTGAGCACGATGGCGGCGCTGAAGGCCAGCGCCGCCAGCCGGCCGGCGCGTGTGCCGTACAGCCACAGGTCGACGCGGCGCGCCCAGTCCTCGGTGGCCGGCGGCATGCGCCGGTACCAGGGCTCGGCCCAGCGCAGGTACAGGCGCAGCAGCGGCCCGGGGCGCACGCCGGCCAGGGTCTGGTCGTCCGGCGCGGGCAGGGGGGGCGACAGGTTCATGAGCGACAGCCTAGCGGTGCGCGCACCGCCACGTCAGGCCCGGCGGCATGAACGGTCGTGCCGGTGGTGCAGACGGTCGTGGCGCCGCTCAGGCCAGCGCCGGCCGCGGCCGGCGCAGCCGCGCCAGCCACAGCAGGGCCGCCGCCAGCAGGGCCAGCGGCGCCAGCGAGCCCAGGTTCATCGCCGTCCAGCCGCCGGTGGTGACCAGGGCGCCGGACGAGAACGAGGTCAGCGTCATCGTGGCATAGACGCAGAAGTCCAGCGCCGCCTGGGCGCGGGTCTTCTCCTCGGGCCGCCAGGCCTCGGTGGCCAGCGTGGTGCCGCCGATGAACAGGAAGTTCCAGCCCAGGCCCAGCGTGGCCAGCGCAACGCCGAAGTGCATCAGCTCCACGCCCTGCAGCGCCACCACCACGCAGGCCAGGTTCAGCGCCAGGCCGGTGACCAGGATGGGCAGCACGCCAAAGCGCTGGATCAGCCGGCCGGTGAAGAAGCTGGGCACGAACATCGCCAGCACATGCCATTCCAGCACCAGGGCGGCGGCGCTGAACGGGTGGCTGCACTGGGCCATGGCAATCGGCGTGGCGGCCATCAGCAGGTTCATCACGCCATAACCGATGGCGCAGCAGGCGGCGGCGATGATGAACACCGGCTGGCGCAGGATCTGGCCCAGCGGCCGGCCCTGGACCGCGCTGCCACCCTGGCCGGGCAGCGGCGGGAAGGGGATGAAGCTCATCAGCGCCAGGCTCAGCACGGCCAGCGCCATCAGCGCCAGGTAGGCGCCGACAAAGGGCTCGGTGGCCAGCGCATTGCGCGTGGCGGTGGCCAGGTTGGGGCCGACCACGCCGCCCAGGATGCCGCCGGCCAGCACCCAGGAGATGGCGCGCTCCTTGGCCTGGGCCGGCACCAGCTCGATGGCGGCAAAGCGGTACAGCGAGCCATTGGCGTTGTAGAAGCCGGCCAGCAGCGTGGCCGCATTCAGCAGCCAGAAGTTGCGCTGGGCCACCGCCAGCGCGCACAGGCCGGCGCTGACGATGGCCACCCCCAGGCCCAGCTGGAAGCTGCGCTGGCGGCCCCAGCGCCGCTGCGTGCGCGCGACAATGCCGGTGGCCAGGGCGCCGCCGAAGACATAGCCGGTGATCGGCAGCGTGGCCATCCAGGCCACCGGCGCCAGCGCCAGGCCGACCAGGCCGTTGATGGCGATGAAGGTCACGTTGTTGACCATCAGCAGGCCCGAGCAGGCCACCAGCAGAGCCAGCTTGCGGTTCATGCGCGGGCCTCGCCTTCGCCTTCACCCTCGGTCAGCGCGGCGATCACCGCCAGCGCCGCCAGCGGCGCGGTGTCGGCGCGCAGCACGCGTGCGCCCAGGCTGACCGGGGCAAAGCCCTGCGCGGCGGCCTGGGCCTGCTCGGCGGCCGTGAGGCCGCCCTCGGGACCGGACAGCAGCAGCCAGCCGCCCGCGTCGGCCGTGGCCGCCGTCGCGGCCAGCCGCTGCGCCAGCCGCTGCACGCCGTCGGCCAGGCTCAGCTGCAGGCCCTGCTGCCCCGCCGCCAGCGGCGCGCCGGCCAGGTACTGGGCCAGCGTGACGGGCGCGGCGATCTCGGGCACGCGGTTGCGTCCGCTCTGCTCGCAGGCGGCCACGGCAATGGCCTGCCAGTGGCGGGCCTTGCGCTCGGCACGCTCACCGTCCACGCGCAGCACCGAGCGATCGGTGACCAGGGGCTGGATGCGCGCCGCGCCCAGCTCGGTGGCCTTTTCCACCAGCGTGTCCATGCGCTCGTTGGCCGGCATGCCCAGGGCCAGGGTCACCGGCTGCGGCAGCTCGCAGTCCAGCGCCTGGTGCTGCAGCGCGCGCGCGACCACCTCCTTGCGGCCCATCAGCGCCACCTCGGCCCGCCACTGGCCGCCCAGGCCGTCGAACAGCCACAGCGCATCACCGGGCTGCAGGCGCAGCACCTGCACATGGCGGCTGGCATTGGCGGGCAGCGGCAGCTCGCTGCCGGCGCTCAGAGGGGATTCGACAAAGATGCGGGGAACGGCGGCCATGGCCGGAGTGTGCCCCAGGGCATGCGGACGTCACTCGGGAGCGGCCAGCTGCCGGGCCAGCTGGTCGGCCACGGCAGCACCGTCGATCTCGCGCACCTGGCGCACAAAGCGCACGGCCAGCGCGCGCACCTCCAGCGGGCCCTGGCAGCGCTCCAGCTCCAGGATCAGCTTGTAGCCCTTGATCAGGCCCAGCGCCGGCCGCGCCCTTTCGGTGAGGCGGTCGTACAGCGTGCGGTAGCCCAGGCCATCGAGCGCGGCCTCCAGCCGCGCCTGCGACCAGCCCGGGTCGGGCGCGGCCGGCGCCGGCGCCGGCGCCAAAGCCACCACCAGGCCGGCATCCAGCAGGGCCTGCAGCTCGGCCGGGCCGCCGTTGACCATGGCCAGCCAGTCGGCCGCCGGACGCGCCGGCTCGATGATCAGCAGCAGGTTGCGCGCGCTGCGCGACAGCGGCAGCGCCCGCGCCCTGACCTCGGCACGGCCGGCCTCGGTCTTGGCATGGGGCAGGGCGGCTTGCATCGGCGCATTCTTGCGGATCGCCGCACCGCCGCTGCTCAGGGTTGGCCTCAGGTTGAGGCCGGTGCCGGCTCAGCCCTGGCCCAGATAGGCCTGGACCTCGATCTCCACCCGGGCGCCGGCATACAGCCGCGCCTCGACGGTGGAGCGGGCCGGAAAACCTTCGCTGAAGTGCTGGCGGTATTCGGCATTGAAGGCCGCGAAGTCGGCCAGGTCGGCCAGCCACACGCCCACGCGCACCACGTCGCCCATGCCGGCGCCGGCGCGCGCCAGCGTATCGCGGATGCGCTCCAGCACCACGCGGGTCTGGGTGGTGACATCGTCGCCGATCAGCCGGCCTTCGCCGTCCATGGCCAGCTGGCCGGACAGGAAGACGAAGCCGCCGGCCTTGACGGCCTGCGAAAACGGCATCGGCAGGGTCGGGGCAAAGCGTTCGATGGGGGTGCTCATCTGCGGTTCTCCTCAGCGCGGCTGGGCCGTGCGGTTGGCATGGGGGTCGCGGCGGATCACCTGGCCGGCGCGCGCGCCCAGCGGGCGGCCCTGCTGCCAGCTGAGGCAGCCGTTGACCAGCACCGCGGCAATGCCGGCGGCGGGCTCGGTGGGTGATTCGTAGCTGGCGCGGTCGATCACCGTGCCGGCGTCGAACAGCACCACGTCGGCGGCATGGCCGGGCTGCAGCAGGCCGCGTCCGGCCAGGCCGAAGTTGCGCGCGGTCAGGCCGCTCATCTTCCACACCGCGGTTTCCAGCGGAAACAGGCCCAGGCCGCGGCTGTAATGGCCCAGCACGCGCGGGAAGGTGCCCCACAGCCGCGGGTGCGGCTTGTCGCCCACCGGGATGCCGTCGGAGCCGATCATGGTCTCGTCGAAGCCCAGGATGGCCTGCACGTCGGGCTCGTCCATCAGAAAGTAGATCGCCGCACCGGGCTGCAGCCGGCGCGCGGCCTCGGGCTCGTCCACGCCCCAGTCGCGCGCGATGTCGGCCAGGTCGCGGCCGGCGCATTCGGGGTGGGGCAGGCTGGAGGCGATCAGCACGCGGCCGTCGTTCATGCCGCGGTCGGTGCGGATCATGGTCGAGCCGGCGGTGTAGGGGTAACAGTCCAGCGCCACGCACTGGCACTGCATGGTCTGGCGCAGATGAGCCAGGGTCTGGGCCGAGCGGCCGAAGTTGGCCTTGTTCTGCACCTTGTGGTGCGAGATGACCACCGGCACGTCCAGCTCGCGGCCGATGCGGAAGCTCTCGTCCAGCGACTCCATCACGCGGTCGCTCTCGTCGCGCATGTGCGTCACGTACAGGCCGCCGCGGCCGGTCATCGGCCGGCCCACGGCGATGATCTCCTCGGTGCTGGCATGGAAGGCCGGCGGGTAGAAGGTGCCGGTGGACAGGCCCAGCGCGCCATCGTCCAGGGCCTGCTGCAGCAGGGCCTGCATGCTGGCGATCTCGTCGCCGCTGGCCACGCGGTCCAGCTCGGCCATGCTGCGCACGCGCAGCGTGGAATGGCCGACCAGGCTGGCCACGTTGAGCGCCGCCGGCGTGCGGCCCAGCTCGTCGAAATAGGCGCCCAGCGTGGCGAAGCGGGCGCGCTCGCTGGCCTGCAGCAGGTTCAGCGGCGCCGGCAGCGGCGTGTCGGGCTGCAGCGGCGCCAGGCTGATGCCGCAGTTGCCGGCGATCACCGTGGTCACGCCCTGCGACAGCTTGAACACCATGTCCGGCTGCGACAGCAGGGCCTGGTCGTCGTGGGTGTGGCAGTCGATGAAGCCGGGCGCGACGATCAGGCCGCGCGCGTCCAGCTCGTCGGCGGCGGTGGCCGGGCCCAGGTCGCCGACGGCGACGATGCGGCCGCCGGAGATCGCCACGTCGGCCTCGAAGCGGGGCGCGCGGCTGCCGTCGATGACGGTGCCGCCGCGGATGATCAGGTCGTGGTCGGGCATGGCAGGGCTCCGTTGGATGCGGGTTGGACGCTCAGATCACGTGGCAGGCCACCCACTGGCTGCCGCCGCCGGGCACGGGCCGCTCGGTCAGCGGCGGCGCCTCGTCGCGGCAGCGCGCCTGGGCGCGCGGGCAGCGGGTGTGGAAGCGGCAGCCCGAGGGCGGCCGCGCCGGGCTGGGCGGGTCGCCCTCCAGCAGCAGGCGCAGCGGCGGCCGGCGCGGATCGGGCACCGGCGCGGCCGACAGCAGCACCTGGGTGTAGGGGTGCTGAGGCCGGCTGAACAGCGTGTCGCGGTCGGCGATCTCGACGATGCGGCCCAGGTACATCACCGCCACGCGGTGGCTGATGTGGCGCACCACGGCCAGGTCGTGGGCCACGAACAGGTAGGCGATGCCCAGCTCCTGCTGCAGGTCCATCAGCAGGTTGATGACCTGGGCCTGCACCGACACGTCGAGTGCCGACACCGGCTCGTCGCAGACGATCAGCTGCGGGTTGAGCGCCAGCGCGCGGGCGATGCCCAGCCGCTGGCGCTGGCCGCCGGAGAACTCGTGCGGATACTTGTGCACCGCCTCGGGCCGCAGCCCGACCTTGGCGAACAGCTCGGCGGCGCGCGCCGCGCGCTGGCCCTTGTCGGCCATGCCGTAGTTGCGCAGCGGCTCGGCGACGATGTCGCCGGCCGGCAGGCGCGGGTTCAGCGAGGCATACGGGTCCTGGAAGATGATCTGCAGATCGCGCCGGCGCAGCCGCATCTGTTCGGGCGACAGCGTGGTCAGCTCCTCGCCATTGAGCCTGACGCTGCCCGAGGTGGGCTCGATCAGGCGCAGCACCGACTTGGCGGTGGTGGTCTTGCCGCAGCCGGACTCGCCCACCAGGGACAGCGTCTCGCCCCGCGCCAGCGTGAAGCTCACGCCGTCCACCGCCTGCACCACGGGCGGCTGGGCGCCGAACCAGCGGCGGCTGCCGGCAAAGTGCTTCTTCAGGTCGGTGACCTCGAGCAGCGGCGCGGTGATCGTCATGCCGTGGCCTCCGCGGCATCGACCGCGTCGTGCACCGCAAAACAGGCCACCTGGTGGCCGCCCTGGTCGACCAGGGCCGGGCGCTGCTCGCGGCAGCGTGGCAGCGCCTGGCCGCAGCGCGCGGCAAAGGCGCAGCCGCGGCCCAGCTCGTGCGGCGCCGGCACCAGGCCGGGGATCTCGGTGAGCCGGCGCGCCGTGGTGTTCATCGCCGGCATCGAGGCCATCAGCGCCCGCGTATAGGGATGCTGCGGCCGCTCGAACAGGTCCAGCACATCGGCCTCCTCGACCTTGCGGCCCGCGTACATCACCACCACGCGCTGGCAGGTCTCGGCCACCACGCCCAGGTCGTGGGTGATCATCACGATGCCCATGCCGAACTCGCGCTGCAGCTCGCGCAGCAGGTCCAGGATCTGCGCCTGGATGGTCACGTCCAGCGCCGTAGTCGGCTCGTCGGCGATCAGCAGCTCGGGCCGGCAGGCCAGGGCCAGCGCGATCATCACGCGCTGGCGCATGCCGCCCGAGAGCTGGAACGGGTGCTCGTGCACGCGGCGCTGCGGCTCGGCGATGTGCACCCGCGCCAGCATCTCGGTGGCGCGCTGCAGCGCCTCGCGCCGGCCCAGGCCCTGGTGCAGCTGCAGGGTCTCGGCGATCTGCCGGCCCACGGTCATCACCGGGTTCAGCGAGGTCATCGGCTCCTGGAAGATCATCGAGATGCGGTTGCCGCGGATCTTGCGCATCTCGCGCTCGGACAGCTGCAGCAGGTCCTGCCCGCGGTAGCGGATGGCCCCGCCTGCATAACGCCCCGGCGGCGTGGGCACCAGGCGCATCACCGACAGCGCGGTGACGCTCTTGCCGCAGCCCGATTCGCCGACCACGCCCAGGGTCTGGCCGGCCTGCACGCGGTACGAGACGCCGTCGACCGAGCGCACCGTGCCGGCCAGGGTATCGAAATGGGTGCGCAGGCCGTCGATCTCCAGCAGCGGTGCGTCGTCGGTCATCGCCGCCTCACAGCTGCCGCGCCAGGCGTGGATCGAGCGCATCGCGCAGCCCGTCGCCCAGCAGGTTGATGGCCAGCACCGTGGCCGCCAGCATCAGCCCGGGGTACAGGATGATGTGGAAGGCCACGCTGACGAAGTTGCGGCCCTCGGCCATCATGTTGCCCCAGCTGGGCACCTGGGGCGGCACGCCCACGCCCAGGAAGGACAGCGAGGCCTCGATCAGCACCGCCGAGGCGGCGATGAAGGTGGCCTGCACCACCAGCGGCGCCAGCATATTGGGCAGCACATGGCGGCCCAGGATGGCCGGCAGCCGCGTGCCCACGGCGCGCGCCGCCTCCACATACAGCTGCTCGCGCAGCGTCAGCGCCAGCGAGCGCACCAGGCGCACCACACGCGGCAGCTCGGGCACGGTGATGGCCACGATGACCGTGGTCAGGCTGGCGCGGGTGACGGCCATCAGCGCAATCGCCAGCAGGATGCCGGGGATGGCCATCAGCCCGTCCATCACGCGCATGATGGGGCCGTCGGCCCAGCGCACGAAGCCGGCGATCAGGCCCAGCAGAACGCCCAGCACGGTGGACAGCACGGCCACCGTCAGGCCCACGGTCAGCGACACGCGGCCGCCCCAGACGGTGCGGCTGAACAGATCGCGGCCCAGCGCGTCGGTGCCCAGCCAGTGCTCGGCCGAGGCCGGCTGCATGCGCGCCAGCGGGTCGATCTCCTGCGGGTCGTGGGTGGCCAGCCAGGGGGCGGCCAGCGACAGCGCGCTGACCAGCAGCAGCAGCAGGCCGCCGATGATCAGCGTGGGGTGCTTGTGCAGCCAGCGTGCGGCACGGCCGCGCCGCGGCGGCGCATGGGGTTGGAGGGTGATGGCGCTCACGTTGGCGGTCAGTAGCGGATGCGCGGATCGAACCAGCGGTAGCTCAGGTCGATCAGCAGGTTGATCAGCACGTACACACCGGCCGACAGCAGCAGCACGCTCTGGATCACCGGATAGTCGTGGCGCTGCACCGAGTCGACCACCAGGCGGCCGACGCCGGGGATGGCGAACACCGTCTCGGTGACGACCACGCCGCCGATCAGCAGCGCAATGCCCACGCCCACCGTGGTGGCGATGGGCACGGCGGCATTGCGCAGCGCATGCAGCAGCACCGGCAGCAGGCCCAGGCCCTTGGCGCGGGCGGTGCGGATGTAGTCCTCCTGCAGCACCTCGAGCACGGTGGCGCGGGTCATGCGGGTGATCAGCGCGATGTAGACCAGGGCCAGGTTGATGCACGGCAGCACCAGGCTGCGCGCCCAGGGGCCCAGGCCCTCGGACATCCGGCTGTAGCCCTGCACCGGCAGCCAGGCCAGCTGGATGGCAAAGCCCCACACCAGCAGGTAGCCGACCAGGAACACCGGCACCGAAAACGCCAGCACCGAAAACAGCATCACCAGCCGGTCGACCCAGCGGCCGGCGCGGGCCGCGGCCAGCGTGCCCAGCGGCACGGCCACCAGCAGGGCCAGGCCCATGGTCAGCAGCGCGATGCACAGCGTGGGCTCCAGGCGCTGGGCCAGCAGCTCGGTCACCGGCACCTGGGTGAAGATGGAGGTGCCGAAGTCGCCCTGCAGCAGACGCCCGGCCCACAGCGCAAACTGCTGCCACAACGGCCGGTCCAGGCCAAGGGCCAGGCGCAGCTTGGCAATGTCCTCGGCGGTGGCCAGGTCGCCGGCGATCAGCGCCGCCGGATCACCCGGCGACAAGTGGATCAGCAGGAACACGATCACCGACACCACGGCCATCACCGGCAGGGTGGCCAGCAGGCGGCGCAGCAGATAGCCCATGGTCGATCAGATCCTTTGCTCAGCCCCGGCGCCCGCCGCGCCTCACTTGTCCAGCACCCAGGCGTTGGGAATGCTCCAGAGCTTGTCCACGCCCTTGACCGTCTTGCGCACCGCATAGGCCGGCGAGTACTGGCCGAAGGGCACATAGGGCGCCACCTCGTAGGCGCGCTGCTGGATCTGGTCGAGCAGGGCGCGGCGCCTGGCCGGCTGCGTCTCCTTGACCCAGGCCGTGCGCAGCTCGTCCAGCGGCTTGTCGCAGACCCAGCCGGGCAGGCTGTTGCCGCAGGCCGCGCTGAGGTAGGCATTGGTGATCGGCGAGTTGGCGTCGAACTCGCCGGCCACCGTGACATAGACGTTCCAGCCACCGGCGGCCGGCGCGTCCTTCTTGGCGCGGCGGCCGGCCAGCGTCGACCAGTCCATGCTCTGCACTTCGACGTTGAAGCCGATGTTCTTCATGGTCTGGATGGTCACCAGGGCCGCGGCATTGAGGTAGCTGACGTCGGTGGGCAGCAGCACCGTGACCTTCTCGCCCTTGTAGCCCGACCTGGCCAGCGCCTCCTTGCCCTTGGCCACGCTGGGGCCGCGGAAGGGGTCGGCGCCGGCGGCGGTGTCGTTGGGGCTGCCGCAGACGAAGAAGGTGGCGCAGTAGTTCAGCCGCATGTCCAGCGGATAGCCCATGCCGGCCAGGAACTTGTCCTGCTGCACCGCATACAGCAGGGCCTGGCGCACCTTGGGGTTGTCGAAGGGCGGGTGCAGCTGGTTCAGCACGATCCAACCCTGGTAGCTGCCATTGGTGCCCAGCTTGACATTGGCATCGCCGCGCAGCGGCGTGATGTAGTCGGGTGGCACCTGCTCGATCAGGTCCACCTCGCCGGCCTTGAGCGCATTGATGGCGCTGTTGGCGTCGGGCAGGTACAGCCACTCGATGCGGTCGACCTTGGGCGTCTTGTTGCCCGACAGGCCGCTGGGCGGCTCGGCGCGGCCCACGTAGTGCGGGTTCTTCACCACCACCATCTTGTTGCCGGGCACCCATTCGTCGCGCTTGAAGACAAACGGGCCCGAGCCCAGCACCTCGGTCAGCGGTGCCGTGGTCGGCAGCTTGGCCAGGCGCTCGGGCATCACCACCAGCGGAAAGCCCGAAGGCTTGGCCAGGCCATCCAGCACCACGCCCACCGGCTCCTTCAGCGTCAGCGTGAAGCTGGCCGGGCCGCTGGCCTGCCATTCGGCGCCGGCCGCGGCCAGGATGCGGCCGATGCCGTCGCGGCTCATCCAGCGCTGGACCGAGGCCACGGCATCGGCCGCGGTGACCGGGCTGCCGTCGCTGAACTTCAGCCCCGGGCGCAGCGTGAAGCTCCACTGCCTGCCGTCTTTGGAAGTGGTGTACTTGTCCACCATCTGCGGCCGCGGCGTGCCGCTGGCGTCCTGCGCAAACAGCGTGTCGTAGACCAGGTAGCCGAAGTTGCGCGTGATGTAGGCGGTGGTGAAGCTGGGGTCGACGATCTTCAGGTCGGCATGGGCGACGATGCGCAGCGTCTTGGTCTGGGCCAGCGCGGGGGCGGCGCCGGCCAGGGCGCCGGCCAGCAGCGCGGCCGAGGCGACGGTGGACAGGATTCGGTTCATCGCGGGTTCTCCTGCGGGGTGGACTCGGAAGTTCGGGGCTCAGCGATCCAAGGGCCTGTCCAGCGGCCACAGCGGCCGGCGGATCTTGCGGTATGGCAGGCTGCCCAGGTCCAGCGTCACCGAGCCCGGTGCGGCGGTGTAGAGCACCTGGCGCGCGATCGGCGCATACGAAGCATAGAAGTGCTGCGACGACTTGACGACGATGATTTTCTTGGTCGCCAGCTCGCAGCCCAGCTGGCTGAACATGTCGGTGCCCATGGCCTGGCCGCGCAGCGTGATCAGCACGATGGCGATGCCGGCCACCTCCACCAGCGCGGCATCGCCCAGCGGCGTGGGCGCACCGGACAGGCCGGTCATCACCAGGTCGCGCTGCAGGGCCTTGACCGTCACCACCAGGTCGATGGGGTCGCCCGACAGCGGGCTGATCTTGCCGCCGATGCGCAGCGGCAGCGTGGCGCCCAGGCCGGCGTCGAAGCAGATGCCCACGGCCACCGGGTCCCACAGCGGGCCCAGCGCCACATTGGCGATGCCGCGCTCGACCAGGCGGCGCAGCACGAAGGTGGAATCGCCGGCGGCACCGCCGCCGGGGTTGTCGGCGGCGTCGGCAATGACCACCGGACCGCCGTCCACCGCCAGGGCCTGGTCGAGTGCCGCGTCCACATCGGGGTAGACCGGCGACAGCTGCTCGCGCATGGCGATCAGCTCGTCGGCCAGGCGCCGCGCCAGCGATTCAGCCTTGGCCGCGTCGCCATCGGCATAGACCAGCAGCTTGGTGCCCATGTCGGGCACGTCGCCCCAGGCAAAGCCGTGGGTGACGCTGATCGAGACGATGCCGTCCTTGCCCTCCAGCGCGCTCAAGCGGTCCACATAGCTGCGCGCCGGCTCGCGCGTGGTGTGGATGGTGACGATCATCTCGCAGTCCACCACGGCGACCACCGGCCGGATGCGTCCCTCGACCTGGGCCGCGCACAGGTCCACCAGCTCCACCGCGCGCTCGCGGATGTCGGTGTGCGGATATTCCTTGTAGGCGATCAGCAGGTCGGCGTTGGCGACCATGGCCGCGCTGAGGTGGTTGTGCGGGTCCAGCTCGGCGCCGATCACCGTGGCCGGGCCGACCAGGGCACGCACGCGGGCCAGCAGATCGCCTTCGCAGTCGTCGTAGCCGTCGGCGACCATCGCGCCGTGCAGGCCCAGCACCACCATGTCCACCGGCAGCGCGGCGCGCAGGTCGTCCAGCAGCTCGTCGCGCAGGCCCTCGTAGGCGGCACGGGTGGTGGTGCCACTCGGCTGGGCCGCGGCCACCAGGCCCTCGATGACGGTCCAGCCGCGCTCGCGGCCACGCTCGCGCGCCGCCCACAGCGGGCCGGCAAAGAAGGTCATGAACGGCGGATGCGTGCCGGCCTTGAAGTAGCCGCGGTCGCGGAAGGTGGCCATGCCGGTGGGCAGCGGCGCAAAGGTATTGGTCTCGGTGGCCAGCGAGGCGGTGAACACGCGCATGTGTCGGACTCCTGCGGGTGGGTTTCAGGCGCCGGGCCGCAGCAGGCGGGCCGGGCTCAGCATCTCGGCGCTGAGGCCGTGGTCGGCGATGTGGCGTGGCAGCGGCCGGCCGCGCACCAGGGCGGCACAGGCCTCGCCCATGGCCGCCGAGGTCTGGATGCCATAGCCGCCCTGGGCCGCCAGCCAGAAGAAGCCGGGCGCATGCAGGTCGTAGCCGCCGACCAGGTCGCCGTCGGCGACGAAGGAGCGCAGCCCGGCCCAGCGCCGCTGCGGCCGCACGCTCAGCGTCGTGTCCTGCTCGATGCGCCAGGCGCCCAGCGCGACGTCCAGCTCCTCGGGCTGCACGTCCTGCGGCGGCATCGGGTCCTCGTTGGCCGGCGAGCCCAGCAGCATGCCGGCGTCAGGCTTGATGTACCAGCTGTGGTCGGCGGCCACGGTCATCGGCCAGTGCTGCCAGCCGGCAGGGTCGGGCGGCGAAAACAGGAAGGCCGTGCGCCGCTTGGGCACCAGGCCGATCGGCGCCACGCCGGCCAGCGCGGCGATGGCGTCGCACCAGGCGCCGGCGGCATTCACCAGCACCGGGCTGCGCCAGCAGCGGCCGGCGGCGCTGACCAGCCAGTCGCGGCCCTGGGCGCCGCTGCGCGCGATGGACCGGACCTCGGCCCGGCAGACCAGCTCGCCGCCGGCGCGGCGCAGGCCGCGCAGATAACCCTGGTGGATGGCGTGCACGTCCATGTCGGCGGCATCGGGCTCGTGCACCGCGCCCAGCACGCGCTCGGGCCGCAGCGCCGGCATCAGCGCGCAGGTGGCGTCGCGGTCCAGCAGGCGGCCGCTCGGGCTGGTGGCGCGCATCACCTGCCACTGCGCGTCCAGCAGCTCCTGCTCGCCGGGGCGGGCGACGATCAGCGCGCCGCGGGGCGTGAGCAGCGGCACCTCGGCAAAGCCCGCCGGCGGCGCGGCCAGGAAGGCGCGGCTGGCCAGCGTCAGCGCACGCACCTGGGGCGTGCCATAACTCTCCATGAACAGCGCCGCCGAGCGGCCGGTGGTGTGGTAACCCGGCTGGTCTTCACGCTCCAGCACCACGGTGCGGCCCAGCGGCGCCAGCCAGTGCGCCAGCGAGGCCCCGGCGATGCCGGCACCGATGATCAAAAAGTCCACGGCCTCGACCGCGGCGCCGGACGGGCCGCTCATCGCCGGCCCCGCCTCGTCGCGGTGCATTGCTGTTTTGCGGATGTGCAAATCATGATCGTCGCCAGTCTGATCGCCGTGGCGGTGCACGACAACAGGGATTTTGCGGATACGCAATTTGCAGATACGCAATACACATACCAGGCCGGCAGATCGCCGGCGGCCGGCTGGCAGAATCGCCGCGCCCGCCCCATCCCGACGCAGCACAGCAGGCAATCCACCATGGCCGCCGCCCCCCGCACCGCCCCCGGCGGCAGCACCCACGACCTCGACCGCGTCACCTTCGGCAAGCGCCTGCGCGCCGCGCGCAAGGCCTTTGGCTGGACACTGCAGCAGGTGGCCGACAGCTCGGGCATCTCGGTGACCACGATCTCGCGCGCCGAGCGTGGCCAGCTGGCGCTGAGCTACGAGAAGTTCAGCGCCCTGGCCAGCGCGCTGAAGATGGACCTGGCGGCGATGTTCTCCGAGGCCGGCGCGCGTGCGCTGCCGCAGCGCCTGCAGGGCCCGGTGGTCACGCGCTCAGGCGACGGCGTGGCCTACCGCGGCCATTCCATCCACTACGAGTTCCTGGCCACCCAGGCCGCCGGCAAGCAGATGAGCCCGATCCTGGGCACCACGCTGGCGCGGCGCATCGAAGGGCCGGAGAACTTTGCCAGCCATGCCGGCGAGGAGTTCGTCTATGTGCTGCGTGGCAGCCTGGAGGTGCACTTCGCCACCGGCGAGGTGGTGCAGCTGGCGCGTGGCGACTCGCTGTACTTCGACAGCCGCATCCCGCATGCCTACATCAGCACCAGCAAGCAGCCGGCGATGACCGTGGGCGCCTGCACCAGCGAAAGCCCGATGAGCCTGCAGGCCCACGGCCAGGCGCCGGTGGAGGCCAGGCCAGCCGAGGCGACCACCGCGGCCTCCCGGCGGCGGCGGCCATCCCGCGGCTGATCAGCGCGCGGCCGTGTCGCGCAGCTCGCGGCGCAGGATCTTGCCCACCGTGGTCTTGGGCAGGTCGGTGCGGAACTCCACCAGCTTGGGCCGCTTGTAGCCGGTGAGGTTGGCCTCGCAGTAGGCGCGCACATCGGCCTCGGTCAGCGCCGGGTCCTTCTTGACGATGACCACCTTGACCGCCTCGCCGGCCTTGGCATCGGCCACGCCGACGGCGGCGCATTCGAGCACGCCGGGCATCTGGCTCAGCACGTCCTCGACCTCGTTCGGATAGACGTTGAAGCCCGACACCAGGATCATGTCCTTCTTGCGGTCGACGATGCGGAAGTAGCCGCGCTCGTCGACCATGCCCACGTCGCCGGTGCGGAAGAAGCCGTCGGCGGTCATCACCTTGGCCGTCTCGTCGGGCCGCTGCCAGTAGCCGGCCATGACCTGCGGGCCGCGGATGGCGATCTCGCCGGCCTGGCCGGCGCCGACCTCGCGGCCGTCGTCATCGAGCAGGGCCAGTTCGGTGCCGGGCATGGGCAGGCCGATGGTGCCGCTGTAGGCCGTGGTGTCCACCGGGTTACAGGTGGCCGAGGGGCTGGTCTCGGACAGGCCATAGCCTTCGCAGATCGGGCAGCCGGTCTTCTCCAGCCACAGCCGCGCGGTGCCGGCGGTGACGGCCATGCCGCCGCCGACGCTGATCTTCAGATGGCTCCAGTCGACCTTGTCGAAGTCGGGATGGTTGGCCAGCGCGGTGAACAGCGTATTGACCGCCGGGAAGCTGTGGAAGCGCTGCGCGCTCAGCTCCTTGAGCACGGCCGGGATGTCGCGCGGATTGGGAATCAGGATGTTGCAGCCGCCCATGCGCATGCCCAGCATCATGTTGGCCGTGAAGCCGAAGATGTGGTACAGCGGCAGCGCGCAGACGGTGACGATCTGCTCGCCGGCGGGGATCTTCTTCAGCGCCGGCTGGTACCAGGCCTCGGCCTGCAGCACATTGGCCACCAGGTTGCGGTGCAGCAGCACCGCGCCCTTGCTGACGCCGGTGGTGCCGCCGGTGTACTGCAGCACGGCGATGTCGTCCGGGCCCTGCTTGGCCGGCGTGTAGGTCTTGCCGCGGCCCTGGGCCAGCGCATCCTTGTAGCGCACGGCCTGGGGCAGGCTGAAGGCCGGCACCATCTTCTTCACCCGGCGCACCACATGGTTGACGATGGCGCCCTTGACCAGGCCCAGCATGTCGCCCATCGAGGCCAGCAGCACCTTCTTGGTCGGCACATGGTCGATCACCTGCTGCAGCGTGGCGGCAAAGTTCTCGAGGATGACGATGGCCTTGGCGCCCGAGTCCTTGAGCTGGTGCTCCAGCTCGCGCGGCGTGTACAGCGGGTTGACGTTGACCACCACCAGGCCGGCACGCAGGATGCCGGCCACCGCCACCGGGTACTGCGGCACATTGGGCATCATGATGGCGACGCGGTCGCCCCGCTCCAGGCCGCTGGCCTGCAGCCAGGCCGCCAGGGCCCGCGAGGCCTCGTCGACCTCGCCAAACGTGACCGTGCGGCCCATGAAGCTGTAGGCCGGCTTGTCGCGGTACTTGGTGAAGCTCTCGTCCAGCAGCGCCACCAGCGAGGGATAGACGTCGGTCGGGATGTCCGCCGGCACGCCCGCGGGATAGTGTTTGAGCCAGATCTTGTCCATGGGGCGGATTCTTGCGGATTCCTGACACGGCCAGCCTCAGGGTTGGCGCTAGCGCGCCTGGGGGAAGCTCCCTACAGCCCGGGCCCGGCGTGGACCCCGCGGTCGGGGGGCGCGGCGGGCGGTGGTGAGCCCTGCGCCGCGCCGCGCTGGCGTATGCCGCTGAACCCCCACCCAACGGAGCCGCCCGTGCCGACGCAGTTGAGCCTGAAGACCCTGAAGCTGTCCGCCCTGGCCCTGGCCTGCCTGGCCTTGCCCGCCCAGGCGCTGGATTTCGAGGCCATCGCGCTGTCGGGCCAGATCGGCCTGCCCTTTGCCAGCGGCGCCTCCAGCAGCTATGCCATCGGCCTGCGCGCGCCAACGCTGGCAGAGGACGGCTGGGTCGGCTTTGCGCCGGGCAGCAGCTCGGCGATCTCGGCCTTCATGGTCGGCCAGCCCGGCGAGGTGCGGCGCGTGATCGGCAGCGGCGACAGCCTGCCCGGCGGCCAGGGCCTGGGCATGCTGCGCAGCATGCGCGTGGGCGATGGCCAGTCGGTGTCGCTGACCCTGGGCTACAGCGGCAGCGCCGCCATCGACCGCCACTGGGTGGGCCAGGCCGGCGCCCTGGGCACCAGCCTGCTGGCCACGCCCAGCACCGGCGTGGCGCCGGGCGGCGTGACGGCGGTCAACACCGCGGTCTACAACCGCTCGGGCAGCATCGGCTTCGAGCTGCTGGCCGATGGCCAGCAGCTGGTGCATGCGGCCAGCAGCAATGGCGCCAGCTTCGAGGCCGGCCGGCTCGATGCCAGCGGCGGCGTGTATGGCGTGCAGGTGCGCACCGGCAGCGGCAGCAGCAGCAGCAGCAGCAGCCCGCGCCTGCTGGCCCTGCCGGGCACGGCCATCGCCGGCGTGGCCACGCCGGCCGCCAATCGCAGCTGGGCCAGTGTGCAGGCGGTGGGCGGCGATGCCAGCGGCCGCAGCTTCCTGTACGGGCTGCAGGCCGGCAGCGGCCTGATGGTCGACGGCGCCCAGCACCGCAGCAACCTGGTCGAGCTGCGTGCCGATGGCAGCGCGGTGTCCATCCTGCACCCGGGCAGCAGCGTGCCGGGCGTGGCCCTGCCGTTCCAGGGCATCAGCGCCGGCCAGGCGCAGTTCGCCAGCAATGCCCAGGGCAGCCTGGTGTTCCGTGGCGACTTCGGCCGCAACACCACCGACCAGCGCAAGCTGGGCGGCGCCCTGCTGCGCTACGACGCCGGCGCCACGGCGGCTGAGGGCCAGCTGTCGGTGCTGGCCCTGCCTGGCGCGACGGTGCCGGGCCTGCTGTCGTCCAGCTTCACCCCGGTCAGCTTCGGCCACAAGCTGCTGCCCGACAGCGGCGGCAGCCTGTCGCCGCTGTCGATGCTGCCGGACAACCTGGTGCTGGACTCGGCCCGCGGCCTGGCGCTCAACGACGCCGGCACGGTGGCCTTCGTCAGCGCCATCACCGCGGCGCCGGCGGCAGCGGGCTACGGCGTGTTCACGGTGGACGCCGACGGCAGCTTCCACACCCTGGCCGCCAGCGGCAGCATCACCGCCGGTGCGGCGCCGGGCGCCGATGCCAGCTTTGCCAAGTTCCACGACGTGACGCTCAACCACGGCGGCCTGGTGGTGTTCAGCGCCACGCTGACCGGCGCTGAAGGCCGCCAGGGCCTGTGGTACGGCCACGATGCGGCCGACCTGCAGCTGCTGGTGGTCGAGGGCCAGCAGATCGAGGTGCTGCCAGGCCTGTTCAAGACCGTCGGCAACCTCGACACCGGCCTGCACGAGCTGATGGACACGCGCATCACCGCGCTGGACGACGGCCTCAACAACGCCGGCCAGTTTGCCTTCAGCGTGATCTTCACCGACGGCAGCGAGGCCGTGCTGCGCACGGCCCTGGTCAGCAGCGTGCCCGAGCCGCAGTCCTGGGCCCTGCTGCTGGCCGGTGGGGCCCTGCTGGCCACCGCACTGCGCCGCCGCCGGCGCTGAGCCGGCCCGGCGGCGCTATGCTGCGCCGGCCATGACGCCGGCCCGCATCTTCCTCAGCTACCGCCGCGACGACAGCGCCGGCCATGCACGGGCCATCGGCGAGGCGCTGGCGCGGCGCTTCGGCGCCGACCAGGTGTTCATCGATGTCGACGACATCGGCGCCGGCCAGGCCTTCGACCAGAGCATCCGCCAGGCCATGGACCAGGCGCGGGTGCTGCTGGTGCTGATCGGCCGGCGCTGGCTGGCCGTGCCCGACGGCGCCGGCCGGCCGCGGCTGCACGAGGACCAGGACGTGGTGCGCCAGGAGCTGGAATCTGCCCTGCGCGGCGGGCTGCAGATCATCCCGCTGCTGCTGGACGGCGCGGCCATGCCGGCCGCCGAGGCCCTGCCGGCCACGCTGCAGCCGCTGGCCAAGCGCCAGGCCCTGGCCATCGACCATGCACGCTTTGCCGCCGACATGGCGCGGCTGGTGGGCGTGCTGGAGGCCACGCTGGGCGCGCCGGCCCGGCCCGGCCGCCGCCGGCTGCTGGCCCTGACGGCGGTGGGCGGCGCGGCCGCCGCAACGGCGCTGGGCGCGGGGCTGTGGTGGTGGCGCGGCCGGAGCACGGCCGCGATGATCGGGCCCGCGGCCCGCCCGGCGGTCAATGGCCGCTGGCAGGCCGAGCTGCGCTACGACTGGCTGGCCGGGCCGCTGGTCGAGCGCTTCGAGTTCTCGGGCGAAGGCCTGCTGCTGCAGGGCAGCGCCTCGTTCCTGCGCGTGCCGCGCACCCTGGTCGAGGGCCGCATCGAGGCCGACGGCCGCCTGAGCTTTGCCACGCGCAGCCTGGAACAGCTGGGCGCCGCGCAGCGCGAGCTGACCCACCGCTACCAGGGCCGCCTGGTCGGTGGGCGGCTGCAGCTGCGCATGACCACCGAGGGCAGCGCCGTGCCGCAGCAGCCGCGGGACTTCGAGGCGCGGCCGGCGCCGGCCTGATCAGGCCTTCAGCGCGCCCAGCACCTCGTCCAGCATCTTCTTCGCGTCGCCGAACAGCATGCGGTTGTTCTCCTTGTAGAACAACGGGTTGTCGACGCCGGCATAACCGCTGGCCATGCTGCGCTTCATGACGATGCTGGTGCGCGCCTTCCACACCTCCAGCACCGGCATGCCGGCGATCGGGCTGGCCGGATCGTCCTGGGCCGCCGGGTTGACGATGTCGTTGGCGCCGATGACCATGGCCACGTCGGCCTCGGGGAAGTCGGCATTGATCTCGTCCATCTCCAGCACGATGTCGTAGGGCACCTTGGCCTCGGCCAGCAGCACGTTCATGTGGCCCGGCATGCGCCCGGCCACCGGGTGGATGGCAAAGCGGATGTTGACGCCCTTGTCGCGCAGCAGCTTGGTGATCTCGAACACCGTGTGCTGGGCCTGGGCCACGGCCATGCCGTAGCCGGGCACGATGATCACGCTCTTGGCCTCGCGCAGCAGCTCGGCGGTTTCGGTCGCGCTGACCGGCACCACCTCGCCCTGGGGCTGGGCGGCCTCGCCCGCGGCCGCCTTGGGCGCCGGCGCACCGCCGCCAAAGCCGCCGGCGATGACGCTGATGAAGTTGCGGTTCATCGCCCGGCACATGATGTAGCTGAGGATGGCGCCCGAGCTGCCGACCAGGGCGCCGACGACGATCAGCAGGTCGTTGCTGAGCATGAAGCCGGTGGCCGCCGCGGCCCAGCCCGAGTAGCTGTTGAGCATGGACACCACCACCGGCATGTCGGCGCCGCCGATGGCCATCACCATGTGCACGCCGAACAGCAGGGCGATCACGGTCATCACGATCAGCGGCGTCATGCCGGCCTGCACGTCGTGGGCCTGCAGGAAGGCGCGGCCGAACCAGATCACCACCAGCAGGCCGGCCAGGTTGAGCCAGTGGCGCGCCGGCAGCAGCAGCGGCTTGCCGCCGATCTTGCCGCTGAGCTTGCCGAAGGCGATCAGCGAACCGCTGAAGGTGACCGCGCCGATCAGGATGCCGACGTAGATCTCCATCTCGTGGATGGCCTTCTCGGCGCCGCTGAACTGCACCGAGCTGTCCACATAGCTGGCAAAGCCGACCAGGCAGGCGGCCAGGCCGACCAGGCTGTGCATCAGCGCCACCAGCTCGGGCATCTGCGTCATCTGCACCTTCTTGGCGGCGACCAGGCCCACGGCCCCGCCGACCACCAGGGCGCCGACGATCCAGGGGATGCCGGCGGCCGTGACGCGCGGCCCCAGCACCGTGGCCAGCACCGCGATGGCCATGCCGATCATGCCGAACAGGTTGCCGCGGCGCGCGGTCTCGGGGTTGGACAGCCCGCCCAGGCTGAGGATGAAGAGGATGGTGGCGCCGATGTAGGCCATCGTCGCAAGACTGCTGCTCATGTCCGTTCCTTTTTCTTGTTATGCATCACTTGCGGAACATCGCCAGCATGCGCCGCGTGACCGCAAAGCCGCCGAACATGTTGACGGCCGTCAGCACCAGGGCGAACACCGCCAGGCCCAGGATCAGCGCATTCGGCCGGTTGGCCGCGCCGGCCGCATCCAGCGGCGGCGCCACCTGCACCAGGGCGCCGATGGCGATGATGGAGCTGATGGCATTGGTCACGCTCATCAGCGGCGTGTGCAGGCTGGGCGTGACGTTCCACACCACCATGTAGCCGACGAAGCAGGCCAGCACGAACACCGTGAAGTGCGCCAGAAAGCTGGCCGGTGCATACAGGCCGACCAGCGCGAACAGCGCCGCGCCGACGCCGAAGACGATGGCCAGGCTCTTGGCCGACATCGGCTCGCCGGCGCCATGGCCATGGGCCGAGGCCTTGGGTGCGGCCACCGCGGCCGCCTTGGGCTTGGGCGGCGCGGGCAGCTGGATCGGCGGCGCCGGCCAGCTCAGCTCGCCGGCCTTGACGACCGTCAGCCCGCGGATGGCCTGGTCGTCGAAGTTGACGTCGATCTGCCCATCCTTGGTCTTGCACAGCTCCTCGGTCAGGCGCAGCAGGTTGTTGGCATACAGCGTGCTGCTCTGCTTGGCCAGGCGGCTCGCCAGATCGGTGTAGCCGACGATGGTCACGCCGTGGCGCACCACCGCCTCGCCGGGCACGGTCAGCTCGCAGTTGCCGCCCTGCTCGGCGGCCATGTCGACGATCACGCTGCCGGGCTTCATGCTGGCCACCATCTCGGCGCTGATCAGCTTGGGCGCCGGCTTGCCCGGGATCAGCGCGGTGGTGATGATGATGTCGACCTCGCGCGCCTGCTGGGCGTACATGGCCCGCTGCGCGGCCTGGAAGCCTTCGCTCATGACCTTGGCATAACCGCCGCCGCCCGAGCCTTCTTCCTCGTAGTCGACCTTCACGAACTCGCCGCCCAGCGACACCACCTGGTCGGCCACCTCGGCGCGGGTGTCGTTGGCGCGCACGATGGCGCCCAGGTTGGCCGCGGTGCCGATGGCCGCCAGGCCGGCCACGCCGGCGCCGGCGATGAACACCTTGGCCGGCGGCACCTTGCCGGCGGCGGTGATCTGGCCGTTGAAGAAGCGGCCGAAGGCATTGGCCGCCTCGATCACGGCGCGGTAGCCGCTGACGCCGGCCTGCGAGGTCAGCGCGTCCATCTTCTGCGCCCGGCTCAGCTGGCGCGGCAGGCAGTCGATGGCCAGCACGGTGGCGCGCTTGGCCTGCAGCGCGGCCATCAGCTCGGGGTTCTGCGCCGGCCAGACAAAGCCGATCAGCGTGGCGCCCTCGCGCAGCAGGGCCACCTCGTCCAGCGTGGGCGGGCGCACCTTGAAGACGATGTCGGCGCGGGCGAACAGCGAGGCCGCATCGGGCAGCAGCTCGGCGCCGGCCTCGGCATAGCTGTCGTCGCCGCAGTTGGCGGCATCGCCGGCGCCGCGCTGCACCGCCACCGCAAAGCCCAGCTTGACCAGCTTGGCCACCACCTCGGGCACGGTGGCCACGCGTTTTTCGCCGGCGGCAGTCTCCCTCGGGATGCCGATCAACAAGGCCATGAAATCACTCCTCCGGTTTGATTCCGGCGAAGCTTACCCAAGTTCATGCCCCCCACCGTCGCTGGCGTGATAGACGCCGGCCTGTGGCGGCGATGCATCATCGCCGGCATGAACACGCCCGCCGAGCCGCGCTGGAAGCCCAGCGTCACCGTGGCCGCCATCGCCGTGCGCGACGATGCCGACGGCCCGCGCTACCTGCTGGTGGAGGAGATGACGCCCGAGGGGCTGAGGCTGAACAATCCCGCGGGCCACCTGGACCCCGGCGAATCACCGCAGCAGGCCGCGGTGCGCGAATGCCTGGAAGAGACGGCCTGCGACTTTGCGCCGCAGGCCCTGCTGGGCGTGTACCTGGCGCGCCTGCAGCGTGGCGGCGAGGACATCACCTACCTGCGCTTCGCCTTCTGCGGCACGGTCGGCGAGGCCGACCCGGGCCGCGGCCTGGATGCGCCCATCGTGCGCACGCTGTGGCTGACGCCGCAGGAGATCCGCGACAGCGCCGCGCGCCACCGCAGCCCGCTGGTGCTGCGCTGCATCGAGGACCACCTGGCCGGGCGCCGGCTGCCGCTGGACGCGTTGACGGTCGACGCCTCGGTCTGGCGCTGAGCCTTCAGCCGCGGCGGCGGCGCGCCAGCGCGCCCACGCCCAGCAGACCGGCGGCCATCAGCGCCCAGGTGCCGGGCTCGGGCACGGCCGGGGTCACGCTCAGGCTGAAGCGGTCGCCGGCCTGCAGGCCGGCCAGGGTCCAGTTGGCCGCGCCGCTGGTGCTGCCCAGGGCGTCGCCCAGTTCCAGGTCCAGGTACTCGGCCGGCGTGAAGTCCAGCGTCACGCTGCTGCTGCCGGCGCTGACCGTGGTGCTGCCGCCGAACTGGCGTGTCACGCTGCCCACGCTGGCGAAGCTGCCCAGGTCCAGCGTCAGCGTCACCGCCTCCAGGCCGCTGCCGATGTAGTTGCGCAGGATGGCATTGAAGGCCAGCGTGGTGGCGCCGCCTTCCAGGTCGGCCTCGTCGACACGCCAGGTCAGCGTGGCCGCGGCGGCGCTGGCCAGGTCGAGGTCGAACGACACCAGGCCCAGGGCGCTGTAGTCGGTGGCCACGGTGGCGCCGGCGGTGCTGGCGCCTTCGAAGGTCAGGGCCTGGGCCGGCAGGGCGGCGGCCAGGATCAGGGCGGCGGCGGCAGCGCCGCGGCTGAGCAGGGGGGGCAGGGACATCGGGATACTCCTTGGGATCACAGGTGGCCGCGGCTCCACGGGCCGGTGATGGCCAGCGTGATGCCGGGGGTGTAGAGGTTGACGAACAGCACGCGGCCATCGGGGCTGAACACCGAGCCGGCCCATTCGCTGTCGCGGTGGTCGCCGGCCAGGCTGGTCGACTTGCCGGCGCCCGACAGCTGGGCGGCCGTGAAGTTGAAGTTGTGCTTGGCGAAGATGTAGCTGCTGCCCTGCGGCGTCAGCACCTTCAGGTGCTGCGACTCGATCTGGGCGCTCTGCGGCGCGCTGTTGCCGCCGTCCTCGTTGAACAGCAGGCCGCCACGCGGGCTGACGCAGATGTTGTCGGGCGAGTTGCCGACCACGCGGTCGCGGCTGACGAAGATGGCCTTCAGCACCATGCTGTCCAGGTGCAGGGCCCAGATCACGCCGGCGCGCGCCACCGGGCTGGTGCCGGTGGCCTTGTCGGTGAAGTAGACGACGCCGTCGGCCACCCAGCAGCCTTCGGTGGCGCCGAAGATGGCCGCGCCGTTGGCATAGGCCTGGCGGTAGGGGCCGCTGGCCGAGACATTGCCCACCACCGAGGCCAGCGTGGCGCCGTCCAGGTCGGGGTTGGCGATGTCCACCCACTCGACCGCGAACTCCTGGCACAGCGTCGGGAAGCGCAGGTCGGCATTCGGCTGGTTACGCACCTTCAGGCCCTGCAGCGTGCCACCGGCGTGCAGCGAGTTCAGGGCACCGACCAGGTTGCTGGGCCGGAAGCGGTACAGGGTGTTGGCATTGCCCTGGTCCTCGGTCAGGTACCAGTAGCCGGTGCGCAGGTCCAGCGCGCTGGCCTCGTGGGCCATGCGGCCCATGGCCACGATGGGCGTGGCATTGGCCGCGTTCAGGCTGGTATCGGCCGGCACCTCGAACACATAGCCGTGCTTCTTGCCGGTGCTGCTGACGCCGTTGCTGCGGATTTCTTCATTCGACAGCCACGAGCCCCAGCTGCTGGCGCCGCCGGCGCAGGGCCGGTACAGGCCGCCCAGGCTGGCATAGCTGCCGACCCACTGGCCATCGCGCCACACCAGGTTGCTGTTGCCGCCGATCTGGTAGGCGCCGCTGGTGGTGCCGGTGTCGTACTTGGCGACGTTGCTGCGGCTGGCGCCGATGATGTTGGCGGCGTTGGAGCTGGTGCTGCGCTCGTGGTTGCGCACCAGGATGATTTCCTGGCTGCGGCCGACGCGGCGCGACACCACCACGCCCATGCCATCGTGGTTGCCGGGCGTGGCCAGGCCGTCGCTCATGGCGTCGCCGGTCCAGCCGTGGCTCTTGTAGCTGAAGTCCGGCGGCAGCTGGATCAGCGGCAGGCCGGTGGTCTGGTCGTTGACCGGGGCCACCGGTCCGTAGGGGCTGTCGACCAGCACCGAGGCGTCGGCGGCGGCGCACTGGTCGCCCGAGGCGGCGGCGGCATGGCGGCTGGCCAGCGCGGCGAGCGGGCCGCCAAAGGCGGCGGCGACGGCGGCGCCGCTGCCCATCAGCAGGCCGCGGCGGGTGGTGTCGAGAGAGGTCATCGTGGGGTTCCTGGCAGGGGGCGAGGTCTGGGGCAAAACGGCAGAGCGTGAACAAGTTCACGCAGCGGCCGCGATGCTGTCTGCCGACGATGAAAGCCCTGTGACGGCCGGGCACCGGGCCCGGCCACCGACAATCGCGCCATGAAAGCGCAACGTGTGGTCGTCGGCCTGTCCGGCGGCGTGGATTCCGCGGTCTCGGCCTGGCTGCTCAAGCAGCAGGGCCACGAGGTCGTCGGCATCTTCATGAAGAACTGGGAAGACGACGACGGCGGCGAGTACTGCTCCAGCAACATCGATTTCGTCGATGCCGCGGCGGTGGCCGACGTGATCGGCATCGAGATCGAGCACGTCAACTTCGCCGCCGAATACAAGGACCGGGTGTTCGCCGAGTTCCTGCGCGAATACCAGGCCGGCCGCACGCCCAACCCCGACGTGCTGTGCAATGCCGAGATCAAGTTCAAGGCCTTTCTCGACCATGCCATGCGCCTGGGTGCCGAGAAGATCGCCACCGGCCACTATGCGCGGGTGCGCGAGCGGGGTGGCGCCTTCCAGTTGCTGAAGGGCCTGGACCCGCTGAAGGACCAGAGCTACTTTCTGCACCGGCTCAACCAGGCCCAGCTGGGCAAGACGCTGTTTCCGGTGGGCGAGCTGCCCAAGACCGAGGTGCGCCGCCTGGCCGCCGAGATCGGCCTGCCGAATGCGAAGAAGAAGGACTCCACCGGCATCTGCTTCATCGGCGAGCGGCCGTTCCGCGAGTTCCTCAACCGCTACCTGAGCCAGGCGCCGGGCGACATCGTCGACGAGCGCGGCCGCCGCATCGGCGAGCACATGGGCCTGAGCTTCTACACCCTGGGCCAGCGCCAGGGGCTGGGCATCGGCGGCCTCAAGGCCAAGGGCGCGCCACGTGGCGGCGGCGAGCACGAGCCCTGGTTCGTGGCACGCAAGGACCTGGCGCGCAACCGCCTGGTGGTGGTGCAGGGCCATGGCCATGCCTGGCTGCAATCGGCGGCGCTGGACTTCGGCGACGCCTCCTGGGTGGCCGGATCGGCACCGGCCGACGGCGCGCTGGCCGCCAAGTCGCGCTACCGCCAGGCCGACGCCGCCTGCCGCCTGCAGGCGCTGGGCGAGGGCGGCTTCCGCCTGGTCTTCGAGCAGCCGCAATGGGCGGTGACGCCGGGCCAGTCGGCCGTGCTCTATGACGGCGAGGTCTGCCTGGGCGGCGGCGTGATCGCCGCGGCCCAGGCGCTGGACGGCCCTGGCGGCCCGGGCGGCGGCTGAGCCAGCTCAAGTCGGGCCGGCGGGCGGCCGAAATGGCTGCAGGACACCGATCACCATGCCCGCCCTGCCCCTCGCCCCCGCCGCCTGCGGCCTGACCCTGCTGCTGGCCGCCGCCACGCAGGCCGGCGCCGCACCGCTGCAGGTGCAGGTCAGCGATGCCCAGGGCCGGCCGCTGCCCGACGCGGTGGTGTGGGTCGACTCGGCCGCCGCACGCGCCGCCGCCCGGCCGCTGCCCGGCGTGGCCATCACCCAGCGCCAGCGCCAGTTCCAGCCGGCGGTCAGCGTGGTCACCACCGGCAGCTCGGTGAGCTTTCCCAACGAGGACACGGTGCGCCACCATGTGTACTCGTTCTCGCCGGTGAAGAAGTTCGAGATCAAGCTCTATGTGGGCACGCCGGCGGCGCCGGTGGTGTTCGACAAGCCCGGCATCGCCGTGCTGGGCTGCAACATCCACGACCAGATGACCGCCTGGGTGGTGGTGCTGGAATCGCCCTGGCATGCGCGCAGCGGCGCCGACGGCCTGGCCACGCTGGCCGAGGTGCCGGCCGGCGCGCACACGCTGCGCGTCTGGCATCCGGCCCTGCCGCCCGGCGCGCCGGCGGCCGAGCAGGCGCTGAGCCAGGGCGCCGCCGCCGGCCGCGCCAGCCTGCGCCTGGGGGTTGGTGGATGAGCCGCGGCCTGGCCACGTCCTGGCAGCGCTGGCGCAGCTGGTGGGGAGGCCGCCGCCTGGTGGCGCGCCTGGTCAGCATGTCGCTGCTGGTGCTGCTGCTGGTGCAGGCGGCGGGCTTTGCGCTGATCCGCGAAAGCATCATGGTCAATGCCCACCAGCAGCTGGACCAGCGCATCGCGCTCGGCGGCCGCGTCTGGGCCCAGCTGCTGGACCAGCGCGCCAGCCGGCTGCAGCAGGGCGCCACGGTGCTGGCGGCGGACTACGGCTTCCGCGAGGCCCTGGCCAGCCACGACCGCGAAACCCTGGCCTCGGCGCTGGACAACCACCGCCAGCGCATCGCCGCCGGCCAGGCCGCGCTGCTGGACACGAATCTGAAGGTGGTGGCCACCCACGAGGGCGCGCTACCGGCGCTGACCGCGGCGCTGGAGCAGCTGGCGCCGCAACTGGCATCCCCGGCAGCCCCGGCAGCCCCGGCGGCAGCGCCTGGCCCGGCGGCCCAGCGTGAGCCCCAGGCCAGCCGCGGCCTGGTGGCCCTGGTCAACGGCCAGGCCGTGCAATGGGTGATGGTGCCGGTGCGCGCGCCGGTGGTGGTGGGCTGGGTGGCGATGGGCTTTCCGCTGGACGACCGGCTGGCGCGCGAGATGGCGGCGCTGTCGGGCCTGCAGGCCACGCTGCTGGCCCAGCCGATGCGCGCCGCGCCACGCAGCCTGGCCAGCAGCCTGGAGCCCGAGCAGGCCCAGGCCCTGGCCAGCCAGCTGGCCGACGGCGATCTGCTGCTCGGCGACGAGCAGCATTTGGTGCGCACGGTGTCGCTGGCCTCGGGCCCCGAGGGCCGGCTGACGCTGCGCCTGTCCGGCTCGCTGGATGCCGCGGTCGCCCCCTACCAGCGCCTGCAGTGGCTGCTGGCCGGCGTCACGCTGCTGGGCCTGGTGCTGTTCGGCCTGGCCAGCCACTGGGTGGCGCAGCGCGTCACCCGGCCGTTGCGCCAGCTGGCCCGCGCCAGCGAGGCCCTGGCCCGCGGCGACTGGGAAAAGCCGCTGGTGCATGGCGGCGCGCACGACGAGGTGGGCGAGCTGACGCGCAGCTTCGAGCACATGCGCCAGGGCCTGGCCGACCAGCAGCAGGCGCTGCGCCAGCTGGCCTTCCACGACCGTCTGACCGGCCTGCCCAACCGCGTGGCCTTGCGCGACCATGCGGCCGCCGCCATCGACGCGGCCGACCCGTCGCAGCAGCGGCTGGCGGTGCTGATGCTGGGGCTGGACCGCTTCAAGCATGTCAACGACGTGCTGGGCTATGCCTTCGGCGACCGCGTGCTGTGCAGCGTGGCCGATCGACTGCGTGGCCTGGTGCGCGACGGCGACCACCTGGCGCGTCTGGGCGGCGACGAGTTTGCGCTGCTGCTGCACGATGCCGGGCTGGAGGAGGCGCAGCGCGTGGCCCAGCGCCTGGTGCAGTGCTTCGAGCAGCCGGTGACGCTGGACGACCAGACGGTGGACCTGAGCGCCGGCATCGGCATCGCACTGTGGCCCAGCCATGCGCTGGCCGCCGACACCCTGCTGTCGCATGCCGAGGTGGCGATGTCGGCGGCCAAGCGCCGCACCGGCGGCGCCCAGGTCTACGACCCGGCGGTGGACACCGCCAGCGCCCAGACCCTGTCGCTGCTGAGCCAGCTGCGCCGGGCCGTGGAATGCAACGAGCTGCGCCTGTTCCTGCAGCCCAAGATCGACATCGGCACCGGCCTGGTCTGCGGCGCCGAGGCCCTGGTGCGCTGGCAGCATCCGCAGCGCGGCCTGGTGCCGCCGCTGCAGTTCATCCCGTTTGCCGAGCAGACCGGCTTCATCCGCCAGCTGACGCTGTGGATGTTCGAGCAGGTGGCGCAGTCGCAATCGGCGCTGGCCAAGGCCGGCGTGCGCCGCGTGGCGGTGAACCTGTCGACCCGCGACCTGATGGACCAGGAGCTGCCCGAGAAGCTGGAGGCCATCCTGCGCCGCCACGGCGCGCGCGCCGAGGGCTACTGCCTGGAGATCACCGAAAGCGCCATCATGGACGACCCCGAGCGCGCCGAGGCCACGCTGAACCGGCTGTCCGAGCGCGGCTACAAGCTGTCCATCGACGACTTCGGCACCGGCTACTCGTCGCTGGCCTATCTGCGCCGGCTGCCGGTCAGCGAGCTGAAGATCGACAAGAGCTTCGTGATGGGCATGGAGCGCAACACCGGCGACGCCACCATCGTGCGCTCGACCATCGACCTGGCGCACAACCTGGGCCTCAGCGTGGTCGCCGAGGGCGTGGAGAACGAGCCCATCCTGCGCCTGCTGCACGACCTGCACTGCGACGAAGGCCAGGGCTACCACATGAGCAAGCCGCTGCCGCTGGACGGCTTCATGGACTGGTGCGCGGCCTGGCAGGTGGTGCCGCCGCAGACCCTGGCCGGCAGCACCCAGGCGGTGCTGGCCCAGCTGCACTGAGGGCGCGGCGCGCCCCGGGTCGGGGGGAGGAAGGGCCGGCGGACCGGTCCCGACGACTATAGAATGAGATTGATTCTCATTAATAAGTCGCCCCGCCTTGCCATGTCGGCCGCCGAACTCACGCTGCACCGCGAAGTCCGCCTGCTCTACACCGACCACCACCGGTGGCTGCAGGCCTGGCTGCGCGGCCGCCTGGGCGATGCCGCCACCGCCGCCGACCTGGCCCACGACACCTTTGTGCGCCTGCTGGCCGGGCGCCGCGACCGCCCGCACGACAGCCTGGGCGCGCAGCCGCGGGCCCTGCTGACCCATATCGCCAAGGGCCTGGTGGTCGACCACTGGCGCCGCCAGCAGGTGCAGCAGGCCTGCCTGGAGGCCATCGCCCGGCTGCCGGCGCCCCAGGTGCCGTCGCCGGAAACCCAGGCCATCATCGTCGAGACCCTGCTGCAGATCGACCGCCTGCTCGACGGCCTGCCGCCGCTGTCGCGCCAGGTGTTCCTGCTGGCCCAGCTCGACGGACTGACGCTGCAGCAGATCGCCGAGCGCACCGGCCTGCCGGTGATCAGCGTGCGCCGCCACATCCAGCGCGCCCTGGTGGCCTGCATGTCGGCGCTCTGACCGGGCGCCCGGCATGAGCAGCGCCCTGCCCGATCCGGCCCTGCTGGAGCAGGCCGCCGACTGGGCCCTGGCCCGCCAGCAGGGCCCGCTCGATGCAGCCGGCCAGCAGCAGCTGGAGCAGTGGTGCCGGCAGAGCCCGGCCCATGCCGAGGCCTGGCGCCGGGCGCAGGCGGTGCTGGGCCTGTTCGAGCCGCTGCCGGCCTCGCTGGCCCGTCCGGCGCTGCAGGCGCTGGGCGGCCAGCGCCGCCGCCGCCGCAGCCACCTGGGCCTGCTGGGCGGCCTGGGTCTGCTGGCGCTGGCGGCGCCGGTGGCCTGGCTGGCCTGGCGCTCGCGGCCCGAGGCCGCCGCGGTGCTGGTGCTGTCCACCGCGGTGGGCGAGCGGCGCAGCCACGAGCTGCCCGATGGCTCGCGGCTGACGCTGAACACCGGCAGCGCCGTGCGCGTGGAGTTCGACGACCGCCTGCGCCGCTTGCGCCTGCTGGCCGGCGAGGTGCTGATCGGCACCCGGCCCGACCGGGCCAGCCCGGCGCGGCCGTTTGTCGTGAGCACGCCGGTGGGCGAGGTGCAGGCCCTGGGCACGCGCTTCTCGGTGCGCCTGCTCGATGCCGGCCGGGTGCGCGTGGGCGTGCACCAGCATGCGGTGCTGGTGCGGCCGCGGTCGGCGCCGCCGCGCCGCCTGCAGGCCGGCCAGGGCCTGGACTTCGCGGCCGACGGCTTTGCGCCGCTGCGTGCGCTGGACGACAGCGCCACGCTGTGGCAGCAGGGCATGCTGCTGGCGCGCGACATGCGCCTGGCCGAGGTGGTGGCCGAGCTGGCCCGCCACCGCGCCGGCGGCCTGGCCTGCGCGCCCGAGGTGGCCGAGCTGCGCGTCACCGGCGCGCTGTCGCTGGACCGGCCCGACGACGGCGTGGCCCTGCTGCTGCAGACGCTGCCGCTGCGGCTGGACCGGCCGGCCGACGGACCGCCGCTGCTGCGCCGGCGCTGATCACTTTTTGCGGCTCGTCCGGTGTACCGGGAATCGCTGCGCACGGCGCGACCTGTGCCGTGCGCAGACCCGCTTTCCGATGTCCTGGAGATTTCAGCCCGATGTACCGCCCCTTCCCCGGCCGCGCAGGCCGCACCACGCTGTCGCTGCTGCTGTGCTGCGCAGGGCTCGGCCTGACGCTGCCGAGCCTCGCCCAGCCCGCAGCCGCGGCCACGGCACGCCAGCACGAGCTGCCGGCCGGCCCGCTGGCCGAGCTGCTGGCACGTTATGCCGCGGCCACCGGCGTGCAGCTGGTGTTCGACCCGGCCCTGCTGCAGGGCCGCAGCAGCCCCGGCCTGCGCGGCCGCTACGGCCTGCTGGAAGGCTTCGAGCGGCTGCTGCGTGGCAGCGGCCTGGCCCTGGTGGCCACGCCGGCGGGCTATACGCTGCGCCCGGCGCCGGCCGCGGCGGCCGGCGCCCCGGCCTCGGCCGGTGACAGCCCCGCCGAACGCGCGCCGATCCAGCTGCCGCCGGTGTATGCCCGCGCCAGCCGGCTGCATGACCATGGCGGCTCCCAGGTGCTGGGCGGCACCGAGCTGCGCCGCTTTCCCACCGCCAATGGCGACGTCACCAGCGTGCTCAAGCTCAACCCGCAGGTGCAGTTCGACAATGCCCAGCTGTCCTCGCTGACCCAGGGCGAGATCGCCGCGGCCGACATCTCGATCAACGGCGCCAAGCCCTACCAGAACCTGTTCCTGCTCGACGGCGTGGTGCTGAACAACGACCTCGACCCGGGCTTCAAGAGCACCAACCACTATGCCGACGTGCCCGGCGCCGCCCAGGGCATGCCGCTGGACCGCAACCTGGTGTGCTGGGTGGAGGTGCACGACAGCAATGTCTCGGCCCGCCACGGCAATTTCCAGGGCGGCGTGGTGCAGGGCGAGCTGTGCGAGCCGCAGCGCCGCGAGCTGCACGGCCGCCTTGGCTACAGCCTGGCGCGCGAGCCCTGGACCACGCTGTTCGTCGACCCCTCGCGCGAGAGCGAATTCCGCCTGTCCGACGATGCCGGCATGCAGCCCACCTGGCGCAAGGAGGCGCTGACGCTGAGCCTGCAGGCCCGGCCCGCCGACAGCCTGGGCATCACCGCCCAGCTCGGCCTGCGCCGCTCGGAGATCCCGCTGCGCGGCTTTGTCTCCTCGCAGACGCCCAGCGATGCCAGCCTGCTGTCCAAGACCCAGACGCGGCAGAACCTGGACGCCCTGGTCAAGCTGGACTGGCGGCCGCTGGCCGGCCACCACGCCTGGCTGACGCTGCGCCACCAGCCGCTGGACGACCGCTACTTCATCACCAATGCGCGCGATTCCGAGTTCGACATCCAGGGCGGCGGCCAGTCGGCGGCGGCCGGCTGGCGCCATGCGCTGTGGGGCATGGACCTCACGCACCGGCTGCAGGCCTCCGAGATGCGCCAGTCGCGGCGCGGCGTCGTGCCCTATCTGCGCACCTGGTCGTGGTCGGCCGACGACAAGAACTGGGGCGCCGGCAACCGCGGCGCCAACTCGATCAGCGTCGAGGGCGCCTGGGGCAATGTGGACACCGAGCAGCGCAACCTGGGCTACAGCCTGCAGGCGCAGCTGAAGTCGCTGCCCACGCTGGCCGGCGCCAGCCAGCGGCTGGACTGGGGCCTGGACCTGGGCCAGCGCGAGGCCCGCTATGCCCGGCCCAACGACCACCATGTCTACCTGCCCAGCTACCGCGTGGCCACCAGCACCTGCACCTCGCCGCTGGGCGTGGTGGACAGCGAAAACTGCTCGCTGGCGCCCAGCCTGCGCCACACCGGCAGCGGCCAGTACTTCCGCAGCCGCGACGTCTACCGCGCCGGCGAGTTCTCGCTGCGCGCGGCCCAGGCCGCGCTGTGGCTGGAAGAAGAGCTGCGCTGGTCGGCCGTCAGCCTGCGCCTGGGCCTGCGCGCCGACCACGACGAGGTCTACGACCAGACCGTGCTGTCGCCGCGCCTGGCCGCCACCTGGACCCTGGACGCGGCCCGCGACACTGCGCTGAACGCCGGCCTCAACCGCTACCATGGCCGCAGCCTGTTCAATGCCGCGCTGCGCGAGCGGCGCGAGACGCTGAAGCTCAGCGCCCAGACCCGCGACGCGCAGTGGAACTGGACCGGCGGCACCGTGGCCAAGCCGCTGAACCGGCTGGACGAGCTGGACGTGCCCTACGACGACGAGGCCATGCTCGGCGCCAGCCACCGCTGGGGCCCGGCGCGGCTGAGCGCCAAGTGGGTGCACCGCGAGTCGCGCCGCCAGATCACCCGCCAGACCGTCACCGACACCCGCTGCAGCACCAGCAACCGCTGCTATGTCTACAACAACCACGGCAGCGGCAGCGCCGATACGCTGAGCCTGGAGCTGCAGGGCCACCGGCCCTGGGCCTTTGCCCAGGGCCGCCACCAATGGGGCCTGTCGTTCAGCCGCAGCCAGGTGCGCAGCAACCACGCCGACTACGAGGACTCGCTGACCGACGCCGACAGCGACCGCCTGGTGAGCTGGCGCGGCCGCATCCTGCGCTACAGCGAGCGCCCGGCCGACAACTACAACCGTCCCTGGACCGGCCGCGCCAGCCTCAGCTCCACCTGGCCGGCGGCCAACCTCACGCTGGTGCACTTCGCCCGCTGGCAGGCGGGCTACCGCCAGATCGTGCAGGTCGGCGACGTGCTGCACGAAGGCGTCAGCCTCGACGCCTACGAAGCACGGCCGCTGCCGTCCACCTTCTCCTGGGACCTGTCGCTAACCTGGCAGCCGCGGCTGGGCCGCCACCGGCCCTTCGTCACGCTGACGGTGGAGAACCTGGGCAACCGCCGCAACCTGGTCACCAGCGGCACCTGGGCCACCTATGAGCGTGGGCGCAGCGCCTCGCTGCAGCTGGGCCATGAGTTCTGACGCCGTGTCCGGCAGGCTTGCCCGCACCCTCGCCGTCGCCCTGGGCTGCGGCCTGGCCTCGCTGATGCCGCTGGCGGCCGCGCCCAGCCCGCCGGCCGACTGCCTGCAGCGCCTGGCCCAGCCCGGCGGCGAGCGGCTGCATGCCGAGTGCCTGCGCCGCGTCTACCACGGCCCCAGCCAGCACTGGCCGGCGCCCACCGTGGACGCCGGCGTGCGCTGGCAGGAGCTGGCGCCGCGCCGGCCGCTGCCGCCCCAGCCGCCGGCCCTGGTGGCGCTGGGCGAGCAGCTGTTCTTCGAGCGCGCGCTGTCGCGCCACCACGACCTCAGCTGCGCCAGCTGCCATGCGCCGCACCTGGGCTTTGCCGACGGCCGCCGCCTGGCCCAGGGCCACGAGGCCGCGGTGGGCCCGCGCCACACGCCCCATCTGCTGGGCGTGGGCCAGGTGCCGGCCCAGGCGCTGATGTGGGACGGCCGCGCCGCCGACCTGGAGCGCCAGGCCGTTCTGCCTATCACCAACCCGCTGGAGATGGCCATGGACCTGCCCACGCTGCTGCAGCGACTGGGCCGCGATGCGGCCTATGCGGCGCGCTTTCGCAGCGTGTTCGCCGACGATGCCGTGACGGTGGAGCGCCTGGGCCAGGCCCTGGCCGCCTTCCAGCGCACCATCGCCGCCCCGCGCAGCCGCTTCGACGCCTTCATCGAGGGCCAGCGCGAGGTGCTGACCGAGACCGAGCTGCGTGGCCTGCACCTGTTCCGCACCCGCGCACGCTGCATGAACTGCCACAGCGGCCCCGAGCTGACGCAGCACGAGTTCCACCAGATCGGCATCAGCTTCCTGGGCCGGCCGCGCGAGGACAAGGGGCGCCAGGCGGTAACCGGCCGCACCGAGGGCCTGGGCAGCTTCCGCACGCCCTCGCTGCGTGGGCTGTCGCGCACCGCGCCCTACATGCACCAGGGCATCCTGGCCACGCTGCGCCAGGTGGTGGACCTGTACAACGCCGGCATGGTGGCGCCGCCGCAGCGTGATCCGCCGCTGCCCGGCCCGACGCCGCTGATCCAGCGCCTGCAGCTCACGCGCCAGGAGATGGACGACCTGGAGGCCTTTCTGAAGACGCTGTAGCCGACGACGGCCGGCTCAGCGCCGCAGCACGCCGCCGGCGCCCACCAGCAGCGGCAGCTGCGGCGTCGGCGCGGTGATCTTCGCGTCGAAGGGATGGCGCGTGCCCTCGCCCAGCAGGGCCAGCACCTTGCGCACATAGGCGCGTGTCTCGGCATAGGGCGGCACGCCGCGGTAGCGCACCACCGCGCCCTCGCCGGCGTTGTAGGCGGCGGTGACCAGGGCCAGGTCGCCTTCGAAAAACGCCAGCAGCCAGCGCAGATAGGCCATGCCGCCACGGATGTTCTGCGCCGGGTCCATGATGTTGCGCACATTGAAGCGCTTGGCCGTGTCCGGGATCAGCTGCATCAGGCCCTGGGCGTTCTTGGGCGATACCGCGTTCGGGTTGAAGCCCGATTCGGCGGCGATGATGGCCAGCACGTACTGCGGCGCGATCTGGTACTCGGGCGCGACGATCTTGACGAAGTCGGCAATCGGCTTGGGCGCCTCGTCGAACAAGCGGTGCGTGGGCGCCGGTGCCACCACCGCCACGCGCGGCGGCTGCGGCAGGGCCTGCGGCCCGGCACCACCGAGCGGCAGGCGCGGCGCGCCGGCCAGCTGCAGCCTGGGCGGCGGAGGCTCGGCCTCGGGCTGGCGCAGGCAGGCCGGCGGCTCTCCCCGCGGCGTGCCGATGGCCTGGGCCATGCGCAGGGCCTGGGGCAGGCCCTGCTCGGCGGCGGCGGCAAACAGGTGCGCGGCGGCCACGTCGTCGCGCTCGACGCCGCGGCCATTGGCCAGCATCCAGGCCAGGTTGAACTGCGCCTCGGCATCGCCATGGCGCGCCGCCTGGCAGTACAGCGTGGCGGCACGGCCGGGATCGCGCGGCATGCCGTTGTCGCCATGCTCCAGCGCAATCGCCTCGTCGCGCCAGCGCTGCACCGTCGACGGCACCACCGTGCCCAGCGGCGCGCGCGGGATGACCAGCGGCGCGGCAGCCACCGGCAGGCTGGCATTCAGCGCGTCGTCCACCGAGGCCGCGCCGGGCAGGGTGCTGGCCGGCGCGGACGCGGCCAGCAGGGCCAGCAGCAGCGCCAGGGCGCTGGGCAACAGGGACGGGGGGCGGATCATCGGCGGCAGGGCGGGCGAAACCGGCACTTTAGCCAGGGCCGGCCGCCGCGGCCTGGGCAGGGCTCCCCAGTTCAAGGGGAAAGACCGCAGACAACCCACTTGGATCTGCAAAAAACGCGCAAAACGCACGTCCCTGGGGCGCCAAGGAGGCTGTCGGGCTTTGGGACGGCCCCACGCCGGGGCGAGGTCAGGGCGACAGACGAGGCGCCGGCGAGGCCGTGTGGTGGAGCCACACAACGAGCTGGCAACGACGGATGGCGCCCTGAATCGCCCCGGCCCTGCGGGTTCGGCCAGCAAAGGGCCCGCTGCGGCGTTGGCGGCGCTTGCCGGACGTACAGTCCGGCTGCGCACCGCCGCCTTGCATCCGGCCCTTTGCTGACCGAACGCGGGGCCGTCCCAAAGCCCGACAGCCTCCTAGACTGGCCGGCCCCGCGAACCCAAGGAGACCCGAATGACCCGCGACACCAGCGCCTGGCGCTTCGAGACCAAGAGCGTGCACAGCGGCTACACGCCCGAGCCCACCACCCATGCGGTGGCCGTGCCGATCTACCAGACCGCGGCCTACAGCTTCGACAGCGCCCAGCATGGCGCCGACCTGTTCGACCTGAAGGTGGCGGGCAACATTTACACCCGCATCATGAACCCGACCCAGGCGGTGCTGGAGGAGCGGGTGGCGGCGCTGGAAGGTGGCATCGCCGCGCTGGCCCTGGCCTCGGGCCAGGCGGCGGTGACCTATGCCATCCAGACCATTGCCGAGGCCGGCGACAACATCGTCAGCTCCAGCGCGCTGTACGGCGGCACCTACAACCTGTTTGCGCACACGCTGCCGCAGTACGGCATCCAGACGCGTTTTGCCGACTACCGCGATCCGGCCAGCTTCGAGCCGCTGATCGATGCGCGCACCAAGGCCGTGTACGTGGAAAGCCTGGGCAATCCGCAGGGCAACATCACCGACATCGCCGCCATTGCCGCCATCGCCCACCGCCATGGCGTGCCGCTGATCGTCGACAACACCGTGCCCAGCCCCTATCTGTGCCGGCCCATCGAGCATGGCGCCGACATCGTGGTGCACAGCCTGACCAAGTACCTGGGCGGCCACGGCACCAGCATCGGCGGGGCCATCGTCGACTCAGGCAAGTTCCCCTGGGCCCAGCACAAGCAGCGCTTTCCGCGGCTGAACGAGCCCGATGTCAGCTACCACGGCGTGGTCTACACCGAGGCCCTGGGCCCGGCGGCCTACATCGGCCGTGCGCGCGTGGTGCCGCTGCGCAACATGGGCGCGGCGATCTCGCCGTTCAACGCCTTCCTGATCCTGCAGGGCGTGGAGACGCTGGCGCTGCGCATGGACCGCATCTGCGACAACACCCTGGCCGTGGCCCGCCACCTGCAGCAGCATGCCAAGGTGGCCTGGGTCAACTATGCCGGCCTGCCCGAGCACCCGGACCATGGCCTGGCGCAAAAGCTGATGGGCGGCCGCGCCTCGGGCCTGCTGACCTTCGGCCTGAAGCCCGCCGCCGGCGATGGCGACGGCGGCCGCAAGGCCGGCGCGCGCTTTCTGGACGCGCTGCAGCTGTTCACCCGCCTGGTCAACATCGGCGATGCCAAGAGCCTGGCCACGCACCCGGCCAGCACCACGCACCGCCAGCTCTCACCCGAGGAACTGGCCAAGAGCGGCGTCGGCGAGGACACGGTGCGGCTGTGCGTGGGCATCGAGCACATCGATGATTTGCGCGCCGACCTGGACCAGGCGCTGGCCTCGGTTTGACCTGGAGCCCCGCCGGGCGGGTTTCAGCGCCCGGCCGGCGGCGGCGCCTCGTTGACAGCGCCGGCCTCGGCCCGGCCCTTCAGTCGTGCCAGATCGGCCTGCAGATGGGCGGCGATGCGACGCTCGTGACGCAGCAGCAGATGCCGCAGACGGCGTCCAAAATCGGCTGGCTCGTGCACGCTCCAGGCCAGCAGGGTGCCGCCGTCGGGTGCCGCGGCGGGCACAAAGCTCCACAGCTGGCGCTCGCCGTCCGCCCCGGCCAGCAGGCTCTCCACCAGCACATGGCCGGGCTCCGGCGCCGGCAGCAGCTCCAGCGTGCCACCGGCACGGCCGTCCGGCCCTTGCCAGCGACAGCGCATGGCCGGTGATGGCGCCGCCGGCTCATAGCGTCGCGTGGCGCCAGCCGCAAAGGCCGGCAGACCGCTCCACGGCTCCCACCGGCGCAGATCCTCCAGCCAGGCGCGCACAGCCTCCGGCGCCACGGCGAGGCCGATGCGCCGCTCTACGTGCACAAAGGGCGGCCGGCTGGCGACGTGCAGCAACAGCGCTCCCAAGCCCAGGCCCAGCAGGGCCACGGCCCCCCAGAGCACGGCCTCGACAAGCTCACGTCGGCTTGGTGCAGGCTGCGCGGCGGTGTCGGCCACGGGCACGGACACGCTGGGCCGGCCGGGCGACGAGGCCTGCCAGGCCTCGTTGCCAAGCAGCACGCTGCCAGCCGGCAGGCCCAGCTGCTGGCGCAGCTTCTCGGCATCGGCGCCCAGCGGGGTGCCCAGGCCGATGCGGGTCAGCAGCACAAAGGACTCGCGGGCCGCGTCGAGGTCGCCGGCGCGGAACTGCAGCGTGGCCAGGTTCAGCAGCAGGCCACGATCCAGTGGCGACAGCGCCGCGGCGCGGCGCTGCAGTTCGATGGCCCGCGCCCACTGGGCCTGCTCTGCATGGGCCATGGCCAGCGTATCCATCACCTGGGGCTCGTTGGGCGCACGTGCCAGCGCCCGTTCGGCCACCGCCACCGCTTCGGGCTTGTGCTGGCGCGCCAGGGCCACCGCCAGGTTGTTCAGCACCAGCACGTCATCGGGCAGCTGGGCCAGCAGCTGGCGGTAACGGGCCTCGGCCGTGGCCCAGTCCTGTCGCGCCAGGCTGGCCGAGGCCAGGTGCTGCAGCAGCACGGTGTCGCCGGGATGGGCGCCCTGCCAGGCGGCCAACAGCCTGGCCGCGGCCTCGGCCTGGCCAGCCGCCCGCAGCGCATCGTGCAGGCGTTGCGTGATCTCGGCCGACGCCGGCTGCAGCGCCAGCGCCTCGCGGTAGGCCTGCGCAGCCTGGGCCCATTGCTGCGAGGCGGCGGCAATGTCGGCATCGAGCAGGGGCGCCAGCACCAGCCCGGGCCAGCGCCTGCGGGCCTCCTTCGCCAGCTCCAGCGCCTCGGCGTTGCGGCCGTCGCGCAGCGCCATCGCCACCGAGGCACGCAGTGCGTCCACGTCGTCGGGCTCGAACAGGCGCGCCTGGCGCAGGCTGGCGCGCGCGCTATCGACCTGGGCGCGCATCAGCTGCACCTCGGCCAGGCGCACATAGGGATAGGCACGCCCATCCATCAGCGCGGCCAGCCGCTTGAACGAGGACTCGGCCTGCAGCAGCTCATGGCGGGCCAGCTGCGCACGGGCCAGACGGTCCATCAAGTCCACATGGTCGGGCACGGCGCTGGTGGCGGCCTGGGCGGCGACCAGCATGGCCTCCCAGCGGCGTGCGCCGTCCAGTGCGTCGATCAGCGCCAGATGGGCCTTGGGATCGTACGGATGCTGACGCACGGCTTCGCCCAACACGGCCAGGACCTGGGCCGGGTCGGCAGCGGTGCGCTGCAGTACGACGGCCTTGGCCAGCCTGGCCTCGAGGTGGCGGGGCACGCGCAGCAGGTGGGCATCGAGCCGGGCCAGCGCCGCATCGGGCCGCTTGTCGTCCAGGTCCAGCCGGGCCAGCAGGGCCACCACCGCATAGGGCACGGCCCCGTGCGGCGGTGAGGATGGAGACGGCTGGACCCGCTCCAGCAGGGCCCGGGCTGCCGGGCGGTCTCCTTGGGCCAGGGCCAGGCGGGCGCGCAACTCCAGCATGACGGGGGCATCGGCACGCTCGCTGCCAAGCCGGTCCAGCAGACGCTGTGCACCGCCCAGGTCACGCGCCGCGATCTGCAGGCGGACCAGCGCCGGCAGGCCGCCGGTCGTCGGGTCGGCATTGGACGGCTCCAGCGGATCAACCGTCGTCGCCTCGCGCACACGACCGCTGAGCCACAGGCCGACGGCCAGACGCAGCACCACATCGTCGGGACGCAGGGCCAGGGCCCGGCGGGCCAGGGCCGTGGCCCCTGCCGCATCGCCCTTCAGGCGCAGGGCACGACTGGCCAGCAGCAACGCCTCGGCATCACGCGCCTCGGCACCGGTGAACGGTCGCAGCGCCTCCAGGGCCTTGTCCGGCCAGCCGGTGCGCAGCGAGGCCTCGGCCAGCAAGCGTCTGGGTCCGGCATCCCCCGGGGCCAGCTGGGTGGCCCGGTTCAGCAGCGCCGCGGCCTGGCCGTAGGTGCCGGCATTCATGGCCGCCCGCCCCGCCAGCATCAGCACCGCGGTGTCGTTGGGCAGGCGACGCACCAGCTCCTGGGCCAGGCCACGCGCACGGGCGCCGTCACCGGTCTGCTCGGCCAGCACCGCCTCGAAGTACAGCGTCGTGGAGTGCTGGGGCAGGACCTTGGCCAGCCTGCCGTGTCGGGCCTGGGCGCCAGCCACGTCACCGCGCTGCAGGGCCAGCGAGATCAGCCCGGCATGTGCCGCGGCCATGTCGGGCCGCAGCGCCAGCGCCTGTTCCAGCGCTTCTTTGCGCGGCGCCTCAGGGGCACGCAGCAGCGCCAGCACCTCGGCCTTGAGCAGCCAGAGGTCGGGTTGGTCAGCGGCCTCGGTCAGCAGCACCTCCAGGCGCTCCAGGGCTTGCTGCGGCTGGCCGTCGGCGGCGCTCAGACGAGCCTCGAGCAAGCGGGCCCCCAGGTGGCGAGGCTGGGCCTCGAGCGCACGCGCCAGCAACTGGCGCGCGGCAGCGCGATCGCCGCGCATGGCCTGGGCCTCGGCCAGGTGCCGCAGCATGCTAGCCTTCGCCTCGGGCCGGCTCGGCAGCTGCTGCGCAAAAGCGCCCAGCAGAAGGTCGAACTTGCGCTGCGCCAGCAAGGCCTCGGCCAACGGCGGCAACACATCGTCGGCCGGCTGGCCCAGCGACCGGGCCCGGTTCAGCTCGATCTCGGCCGCCGCGGCGTCGCCGTTGGCCAGTAGGGCAGAACCCAGTTGCAGGCGGGCCGGGGCCGACTCCGGGTCCGCATCCACCGCCCGCTTGGCCGCGGCCACGGCGCTGGCCGCCGGGCCGGCAGCGGCCGGTGTGGGCCGCGCGGCCCTGACCGCATCGGCATCGGCGTCGGCAGGTCGTTCACCGCAGCCACCCAGAGCCGCCAGGGCGAGTATGAGCAGCATGTTCAGAATCCGACGGCAATGGGACACCCAACCTCCAGCAGCAAGGCATGCACCGTCCGGGCCTTTCTGAACTGGCCGGGTGGCGAGCCATCGCCCGAGCGTATATCAGCCCGTCGGTCCGGCGGGGCTTGGCGAGCCGGCTGTAAACGGCGTCGGAATTTCTGACACGCAGCCAGCGGCGCGCGGTTGAGAATCGCCGGCGATCACCGCCAATCCGTTGTCATGTCTGGATTTTTCGGCTTCGGCGCGAATCCTGCTTTCGGTCTGGTTGAATCTGTGATTGTTGGGAGATTGCCGTGCGCACGATGACGAGGTTGGGTGGATTGGCGCTGGCGCTGGGCCTGCTGGCGGGGTCGGCCCAGGCCGCGAGCCTGACCTTCTCGTCCGCCGGCAACAGCGGCTCGCTGCTGTTCAAGACCCTGTGGGATGGTGCGACGCTGGATGCTTCGGCCGGCTTCACGCTGACCTCCATCACGGCCAATACCGCCGTCTTCAACGTCACGATCACCAACAATTCGTCCGGTCCGGGCCAGAACGTGCTGATGTCCATGGGCATCGACGTGGTGTCGCCGGAACTCAGCGGCGTCAGCGACAACTCGGCAAGCTGGGATTCGGTGCTGAACGAGACCCTGCCCACCTTCCAGAAGGTGGATCTCTGTGTGTATGCCTCCAACGGATGCACCGGCGGTGATGTCAGTGACGGCATGGTCGAAGGTGGCTTGTCCAGCTTCCAGCTGACGTTGAGCACCACCGGCAACTTCCTGACCAATGGTGTCACCTTCACCAGCCCCTATGGCGTGAAGTTCCAGTCGGTCGGCAACTCCGGCGAGTCGTATGAGTTCGCCGGCTGCATCAGCGGCACGCCGGGCTGCGGTGGTGGCGGCGGTGGCGGTGGCTCCAACGAGGTGCCCGAGCCCGGCTCGATCGCGCTGACCGGCCTGGCGCTGCTGGGCTTGGGCGCGGTGATGCGCCGCCGGCGTCCGCAGGCCTGACGGCCACCGCCGAGCAACGACAAGGCCCGCGGATGCGGGCCTTTCGCCTTTTGTGGCCTGCGGTGCTCGGTCGGCGCCTACTTGCTGACGGTGATCAGGCTGGTCGACACATTGCCGGCGGCATCGCGTGCCACGGCCTTCAGGATGTGCGTGCCGCTGGCCGCCTTGCGCGTATTCCAGTTGTACGACAGGCTGCCGCCGGCGCCGCTGGCCACCAGCACATCATCAAGGTAGAGGGACTGGCTCAGACCCGTCGCGCCCAGGTTGTCGCTGGCGCTGACCGCGACCGCCACCGTGCCCGAGACCTTGCTGTTGTTGGCGGGCTTGGTGATGGCCACCAACGGTGCGGTGGCATCGGCGACCAGCGATGTGTTGGACACGTTGACACCGACGCTGGCGGACGAGGCCCGATTGCCGGCGGCGTCATAGGCATCGGCCACCAGGGTGGCGCCGCCGTTGACCAGGGTCGCCGAGTCCCACGCGAACTGGTAGGGCGCGGCGCTGTCGGACGCCACGACCTTGCCGTTGACCTTCAGGTCGACACGGGTCACGCCCACGTTGTCGCTGGCCTGCACGTCGATGGTCGCGATGCCGACCAGCGTGCCGCCGCCCAGCGGCGAGGTGATGGCCACCGTCGGCGCCACGCTGTCCACGGCGACCGCCGCCTTGGCCGCGGCCACCGCGGCCAAGGCATCGATGCGGCCATGGCCGTAGTAGATGTCGCGGCCGGCCGTGCCCAGGTCGACGGCGGTCGAGTACAGCAGGCTCTCGACCTGGGCCGGGCTCAGGGCCGGGTTGGCAGCCATCATCAGCGCCAGCACGCCGGCGGTGACCGGCGCCGAGAACGAGGTGCCGGAGGCCGCGCGATAGCTGCCATCCGACGAGGTGGTCCAGATGCCCACGCCCGGTGCGGCCACCGCGACATAGCTGCCGTAGCTGGACCAGCTGGCCCGCAGGTCGCCGCTGTCGGTGGCCGACACCGGGATCATCGAGGCGACGGCCGGTGCGCCGTCGTTGCTGCCGGAGTTGCCGGCCGACACCACCACCAGGCCGCCCTTGCTGCGGAAGTACTGCGCCGCGCTCTGCACCGCGGAGCTGGAGTAGACGCCGCTGAAGCTGGCGTTGGCGACGCGGGCGCCGCGGTCGGCGGCCCAGGTCAGGCCGCTGGCGATGGTGCTGTAGTAGGCATAGCCGGTGCTGTCGGACACACGGATCGGCATGATGCTGGCCGCACCGGCCACGCCGGCCACGCCGCTGCCGTTGTTGGTGAGGGCGGCGGCCGAGCCGGCCACCGCCGTGCCATGGCCGTAGACATCGGCGGTGTTGGCGTTGTTGTCCACCATGTTCCAGCCGGCCACCTGGACCAGGTCGGGATGGGTGGGCAGCACCCCGGAATCGAGGATGGCGATGACCACGCCGCGGCCCTGGGTCGAATCCCAGGCGCCAGGCGCCTGGATGCGGCCAAGGTGCCACTGGCTGCCCAGGTAGGGATCGTTGGCGACCAGGCTGCTGGGCACACGCCGATCCAGCTCGGCAAACTTCAGATGGGGATGGCCCTTGAGCTGCGCCAGCACGGCGACTTCGGACGCACCGGCCGGCAGTTGCAGCAAGTGCAGGTTGTCGGCGCCCAGCTTGCGCGCACTGCCGCCATGGGGCTTGAGCGCCTTGCCAAAGTCGGCATTGGACAGACCGGCACGCGGCATCACCAGCAGGCGGCCGGGTGCCCAGTCCTGTGCCTGCGCGATGGCGCCGGTCGAGATGCACAGGCCGGCCAGGGCGGCGGTGAGGCGCAACCGGCGGGCGGCCAGAGCGCCGGTGCGGCGCGGGCGGGGAAGACTGGAAACCATCGACATCCTCTGAGGCACGACCCCCGCCATGGGCAGGAACTGGCGTCAGACGATGTCCGCAGCGCAGCCCGAGGGCGCGCCTGGCAAGGCGAAGCGCACGCGGCGCTTCGGGTGGCGTCTGGCAGTCCTGCCGTCATGGAGCCTGGGGGCCCGTTAGACCGTTGACTTTGCGTCCCGCGCTTTCGCGCGGTTTGCCCTTTGCAGAACAACACTTCATCGAGTGCTTCCCCTGGGACTGCGAAAAGCCCCGGGATTGTCGCCGCCCGACACGATCATCATCGGCGCCCCGGTCCCCGAACTGAAGGGGAGAACTGCTGCGAGGTGTATCCGCAGCAACGGCGCGGGCCGGCGCAGGCTCAGCGCCCAGCCGCCGGCTTCAGCTCGTTGACGGCGCCGGCCACCAGGTTGCGCAGCAGCGAGCGGTAGGGCACGCGCATCTTGGGGCTCTGCATCATGAACACCACGGCCAGCTCCTGGGCCGGGTCCAGCCACATGTAGGTGCCGCCGGCGCCGCCCCAGTACAGCTCGCCCACCGAGGCCGGATAGGCCGCCTCGCCGGCCGTGGTGCGCACCGCAAAGCCCAGGCCGAAGCCGTAGCCGGGGCCCGGCAGGTACAGCGGCGTGCGCTGCACCGTGGGGCCCAGGTGGTCGGCGCTCATGTAGGCCAGCGTGGCCGGGCTGATGTAGCGCCGGCCGTCCAGCGCGCCGCCGCCCTGCAGCATGGCCAGGAAGCGGGCGTAGTCGGGCGCCGTGCTGACCAGGCCGCCGCCGCCCGACTCCATCTTCTGCACCACGCGCGGGTCGTTGAACATCGCGCCCACGCCGATGGTGCGGTCATCGGCAAAGGGCTCGGCGATGCGCGCCTGGCGCTCGGCCTCGGGCACGTAGAAGCTGGTGTCCTTCATGCCCAGCGGATCGAACAGCCGCGCCTTCAGAAAGGCGCCCAGGCTCTGGCCGCTGGCCACCTCGACCACGCGGCCCAGCACATCGGTGGCATTGCTGTAGTCCCACATCGCGCCGGGCTGGGCGATGAGCGGCATCCTGGCGATGCGCTCGGCGAACTCGGCATTCGTGATGTCGCCGCCGGCCGAGATGTTGGCTTGCTGGTAGGCCTGCTTGACCAGGCCGCTGCCGAAGAAGCCATAGGTCAGGCCGGCGGTGTGGCGCAGCAGGTCCTGCACCGTGGGCGGGCGGCGCGGCGCCACCAGCTCCAGCACCGGCTTGCCCTGGACATCGGTCTTCTCCACGCCCACCTTCACATCGGCAAAGGCCGGGATGTAGCGCGCGATCGGCGCCTCCAGCAGCAGCTTGCCTTCTTCGGCCAGCATCATCGCCGCCAGGCTGACGATGGGCTTGGTCATCGAGTAGATGCGGAAGATGTCGTCGGCCTTCATCGCGCCGGGCCGGGCCGGGTCGCGCTGGCCCACGGCGTCCAGATAGGCCACCTTGCCGCCGCGCAGCACCAGCACCACGGCGCCGGGCACACGCTTGGCCGCGACCTCGGCGCGCAGCCAGTCGCTGACGCGCGTGAGCCGCTCGGACGACAGCCCGGCCGCCTCCGGCCGCACGATGGGCAGGCCCTGGGCCGCGGCCTCGGGCAGCGGCAGGCCAGCGGCCAGCAGCAGGGCGCAGGCGGCGCCCAGCAGGTGTCGGCGCCAGGGCCGGGCGCGGGTGGATGCGGGGGTCGGAACCATGGGCGCTGTCTCCTCCCGGTGGGCCGGGTGTGGGTTGTGGCAGGGGGCTGCCAGCGTGTGAGCGCACCTTGGCGACGTCTGTCGTCAGCGCGACACCGGACAATGTGGCCATGACCGAGCTGATCGTGATCCGCCATGGCGAAACCGACTGGAACCGCGCCCACCGCTTCCAGGGCCAGATCGATGTGCCGCTGAATGCCATGGGCCTGCAGCAGGCCCAGCGCCTGGGCCAGCGCCTGCACGACGAGGCCATCGACGTGCTGGTCAGCAGCGACCTGCAGCGCGCCCACACCACGGCCCTGGCCATTGCCACGGCCCAGCGCGGCCGGGCCCCTGAGTTGGCGCCGCTGCCCGAGCCGCTGTGGCGCGAGCAGGCCTTCGGCGTGCTGGAGGGCCTGGACGTGCCGACCATCCGCGCCCGCCACCCCGAGCTGTGGGAGCGCTGGATACGCCATGAGGCCGACTACGCCCTGCCCGGCGGCGGCGAGAGCAATCTGCACTTCCATGCGCGGGTGATGGCGGCGCTGCATGCGGTGGTGGCGGCCCACGCCGGCGCCCGCATCGTGGTGGTGGCGCATGGCGGCGTGCTGGACATGCTGTGGCGCGAGGTCACCGGCCAGCCGCTGTCGGGCCCGCGCACCTGCGCCATTCCCAACACCGGCATCAACCGGCTGCGCTGGACCGGCCAGCGCCTGGACATCCTGCGCTGGGCCGAGGCCGAGCACCTGGCCGGCCTGCCCGAGCAGCCCAGCACGGCCCAGACCAGCGACCCGCTGCGCACCTCGCCCTGAGCCGCTGGGCCCCTAGGCTCAGGGCTGGGCGTAGTGCGGCTCGACCCCGGGGCCGACGCTGCGGCCGGGCTCGCGCGCCGGGTGCAGTTCGGCGCGGCGGTCGATCCAGGCATCGGTCAGCGCGGCAGCGGCCCAGATGCCGGCCAGCGTGACGAAGGCGGTGAGCGTGAACACCGCCGCGCCCGAGACGCCGGCACCGACCGCGCAGCCGCCGGCCAGCATGCCGCCAAAGCCCATCAGCAGCGCGCCGGCGATGTAGCGGCGCATCGCCTGGCCGCCCTGGAAGCCTTCCAGCTTCCATTCGCGCCACAGCAGGGCCGAGACCAGGGCGCCGACAAACACGCCGGGCACCAGGCCCAGGTCGAAGCTGAAGGGCTGGCCTGGCGGCGACAGCACGCGCATCAGGGCCTCGGCGGCGGGCCCGGTGAAGCTCAGGCTCTGCACCGGCAGCACGCTGTCGAAGGCCTCGCGGTGCAGGCGGTCGGTGGCCCACCAGGCCAGCGCCACCATCAGGCCCACGCCAATGCCGCCGACCCAGCCCCACAGGCGCACACGCTGGCGCCAGCCCCACAGCAGGGCCGCGGCCAGCCACAGCAGGCCGAAGGCCAGGCCGCCCCAGTGGCCCAGGCCGCTGCCGGCCAGCACATCGCGCTGCGCGGCCTCGACCGTCCACCACTGCGAGATCTGCAGGCGCAGCGGCGACAGCAGGCCGCTGCCGGCCGACTGGGCGGTGACGGCAAACACCAGCCCCGACAGCCCGGCGCGCAGATTGCCCTGGGCCGCCAGCACCAGCATGCGGCTGGAGCAGCCACGCGCCAGCACCATGCCGGCGCCGAACATCAGGCCGCCGATCAGCGCGCCCGACAGGCTGCCACGCGCCGACAGCTGGCGCGCATCGCGCACGTCCAGCGCACCGGCCAGGATCAGCGCCTGCGTCAGCGTCACCGCGCTGGCAAAGGTGAACAGCCAGACGGTGAGCTTGCCCTCGTGTGTGCCCCGCGCAAACTCGATCACCGCCGAGCGCAGGCAGAAGCGCGAGCGGTGGGCAAAGAAGCCGAAGCACAGGCCGATCAGCGCGCCCAGCAGGGCGGCGGCACCCCCCTCGCCAAAGCGCTGGATCAGGAACTCGAACATGGTCGCGCGGCGCTGGATGACAGATCAATCAGTCAATGCTGATTTTTCGATCATGCGCCGCCCGGCGGGCCGCCGTCCTTGCGCTGGATCAGGGGCGCAGGTAGACGAAGCGCTCGCGGGCCTGCAGCCGCGCCACCTCGGCCACGCCCGAGGGCACGACCCTGGCCTCCATCACCACCTGCTCCTTGGGGATGCGGCGCGCCGTCAGCGTGTTGTTGCAGACGCGGAACTCCACGCCCTTGCCAGCCAGATCGCCGATGGCGCCGGCAAAGGGCCGGTTCTGCGCGTCCTGCGCGCCTTCGAGCAGGAAGTCGATGCCCGGGCCATGCGTGACCACGACGATCCGGGTCGCCGGCTCGGCCGCCAGGTGGTTGCGGATGTTGCCGATGGCGCGCGAGGCCTGCTGCACGCCCTCGCTGAGGTGGTAGACCACGTTCACGCCCGCGCCCTCCTGGGCCCGGACGGCGGGGCCGGCCAGGGCCAGGGTGCCCAGGGCCAGCAGCAGGCGGCGTGTTTGCATGGGATCTCCTCAGCCGAGCATGTCGTTCCAGATGTTGCGCGCCCAGCCCTGGGTGTAGACGGCCTCCAGGTCCGAGCGCACATCGGACACACCGCCCGAGCCGCCGATGGTACGGAAGGTCTTCTGCGTGGGCACGTACTCGTGCACGCTGGCGACGTGGATGACGTGGCTGTCGTCGACGAAGCTCATGCACACATTGGTCAGCATCGGGTGCGGGTTGACCGGCAGGCCGGTCAGCTCGGCGACGATGGCCGCCGCCGCCACCTTGGCATGCGAGTTGGCCATGTGACCCGACTTGGGCATGCCCTGGGCGATCTGGATCGCGTCGCCGATGACGTGCACGTTCTTGGCCGCGGTGGACTCGAAGTTCAGAAAGTCCACATGGCACCAGCGCGCATTGGCATTGGCCAGGCCGGCCTGCACCACCAGCTCGCCGGCGCGCATGGTCGGCAGCACGTTCAGCACATCGGCGCGCACATCGTCCTGCACCTCGAACCGGACGGTGTTGCTGCGCGCGTCCACCGCCACCGCCTTGTGCTGGCCGCGGTACTCGACCATGCCGCCGTACAGCTCGGCCCAGGCCTTCTTGAACAGCGGGCCCTTGCTGGTGACATCGGGATTGGCGTCCAGGATCAGCACCTTGCTGCGCGGCTTCTCGCGCTTGAAGTACGCGGCCACCACGCTGGCGCGCTCATAGGGCCCGGGCGGGCAGCGGTAGGGCGCCTCGGGGATCACGATGGCATAGGTGCCGCCATCGCGCATGGCTTCGAGCTGGCGGCGCAGGGCCACGGTCTCGGCGCCGGCCTTCCAGGCGTGCAGGATGCGGCCCTCGGCATGGGCCGCCTGGAGGCCCTCGACGCTGTCCCACATCATATCGATGCCGGGCGCCAGCACCAGCTTGTCGTAGCCCAGCGTGGCGCCGTCGGCCAGACGCAGCTGGCGCTTGCCGGCATCCACCGCGGCCACACGGCCGCGCAGCAGCTTCACGCCATGGCGGGCGACCAGGTTGTCGTAGCCGTGGGTGATGTCGGCCAGCGTGCGCCGGCCCGACAGCAGCAGATTGCTGATCGGGCAGGACACGAAGGCCGGATTGGGCTCGACCAGGGTCACGTCCACCCGTTGGTCGGACAGCAGGCGGATGTACTTGGACACCGTGCTGCCACCCCAGCCGGCGCCCACCACCACCACCTGCGGACGGGCGCCGCCCAGGCTGGCGCAGCCGGCCAGCGAGGCCCCGCCGGCCAGCGTGGCCAGGCCCTTCAAGACTTGTCTGCGGTGCATGGGCATCTGCGGGTGCTCCGGGTTCATTGCTGCGCGGCGAAATAGGCCGCCACCAGCTCCAGCTGCTCCTCGGAATAGCCGCGGGTGATCTGGTGCATGATGGTGGCCTTGCGGTCGCCGGTGCGAAAGGCCAGCAGCTGGGTCAGCAGGTACTCCCTGGACAGGCCGGCCAGGCGGATCAGCGCCTCGCCCTCCACCGCCCGGCCATCGGTGCCATGGCAATGCGCGCAGGTGGCGGCCAGCGAGCGCTGGTACAGGCGCTTGGCGGCGTCCGGTGCAGCGGCGGTCTGGGCGGAGGTCTGCGCTGCAGCCGCGCCGGCGGCCAGGCACAGGCCCAGCAGCAGCGATGCGGTGCGAGTCGATGCGGAAAGCTTCATGGTCGGCCTGTGCTGGGTGGACGATGCAGGCTCGGGCCGGGCGGCGACTTGTCACCCCGACCAGGGCGCGGCTATAGTGTCTGGCAAATATCATTGAATATGCATGTAGCGTTATCCCTAGGCGTGGCCGCGCTGCTGGCGCTGGCCGGCGGCATGGCCGGGGCCCAGGCCGCGGATGTGGACGCCGGCCATCCGGCCATGCGCGTCCAGGCCGTGGCCGAGGGCACCTGGTTCGTGCAGGGCCTGGCCGCGCTGGGCTCGGCGGCCAACCGCAACTTCATCTCCAATGCCGGCTTCGTGGTCGCCGACGACGGCGTGCTGGTGGTCGATGGCCTGGGCTCGCCGGCGCTGGCGCGCCAGCTGCTGGGGCTGATCCGCCAGCAGACGCCGCTGCCGGTGAAATGGGTGCTGGTCACGCACTGCCATGCCGACCACCTCTACGGCCTGCAGGTGCTGCAGCAGGCCGGGGCGCAGATCGTGGCCCATCCGGGCTGCCGCGACTACCTGGCCTCCGACACCGCGCGGCTGCGCCTGCAGGCCAGCCGCGACGAGCTGTTTCCGTGGATCGACGAGCACACGCGCCTGGTCACGCCCGACCGCTGGCTGAGCGCCGAAGGCCCGGCCGGCGCCGAACTGCTGCCGGGCCGCCCACGCTGGCAGGTGCTGCATGCCGGGCCGGCGCACACGCCCGAAGACCTGGTGCTGCTGGACCGCCAGACCGGCGTGCTGTTTGCCGGCGACATCGTCTTCCGCGGCCGCATCCCTTTTGTTGGCAGCGCCGACAGCCGGCACTGGCTGGCCGCGCTGGACCGCATCCTGGCGCTGCAGCCGCGCCTGCTGCTGCCCGGCCATGGTCCGGTGTCGCAGGACCCGCTGGCCGACCTGCGGCTGACGCGCGACTACCTGGCCTATCTGCGCCAGACCATGGGCGCGGCGGCGCGCGACATGCAGCCCTTCGACGAGGCTTACGATCGCACCGACTGGTCGCGCTTCCGCGACCTGCCGCTGTTTGCCGCCGCCAACCGCATGAATGCCTACAACACCTATCTGCTGATGGAGCGGGAGCCGCCGTGATGACGAGGCGCGCCCTGCTGGCCCGCCCGCCGCTGCTGCTGGCCGGCGGCCTGCCGCTGGCGGCGCTGGCCGCGGCGCCGGCACCCGCCTTGGGCGAGGCCGTGGCCTGGCCGCGGCCACGCGGCCTGGACGGCCAGGCCATCGAGGCGCCCTGGCAGCAGGGCCTGGCCACGCTGCTGGTGTTCTTCAGCACCGATTGCAGCTACTGCCACCGCCACCTGCCGCGGGTGCAGGCCCTGGCCGCCAGCCCGGCCGGCGCAGCGCTGCTGGCGCTGGGCGTGGCCCACGACCGCGATGCCCGGGCGGTGCGCCAGCATGGCCAGCGCCTGGGCCTGGACCGGCTGCGCTTCACGCTGGACGAGCGGCCGCTGCATGCGGCGCTGAGCCCGCGCCGCATCACGCCGCTGACCTGCGTGATCGACCGCGGTGGCCGGCTGCGCGAAGTCATCCCCGGCGAGATGAGCGAAGACGATGTGATGGGCCTGGCGCGCTGGGCGCGGGCCTGAACGGGCAAGGAGCCGCAGCATGCATGCACACCGGTGGGGGCGCTGGGCGCTGTTCCCGGCCATCGCGATCCTGCTGGCCGCCGGCATGGCGGCACGGGCCGCCGAAGGCCCGCCCGAGTTCCGCGGCGCCGACCTGGCGCTGGGCGAGCGCCTGATCAAGGAACACCGCTGCAGTGAGTGCCACCAGCGCAAGGTGGGTGGCGATGGCAGCGCCATCTACCGGCCGGCGGGCCGCGTGGGCCGGCTCGCGGCCCTGCTGAGCATGGTCGAGCGCTGCAGCGTCGAGCTGAACCTGGGCCTGTTTCCCGAGGACGTGGCGGCCATTGCCGCGGTGCTGCAGCGCGACCACTACCGCTTCAAGTGAGGCGCCAGAGCTTCCATCGGTGCTTACGCATAGAATCCGCACACGTCTGAACCGCAGGAGCCGCGCGTGACCGAGCCCCACACCGAGTCCGCCGATGCCGTGTTCGAGTCGGTGGCCGAGCTGTTTTCGCTGCTGTCCACGCCGATACGGCTGAAGATCATCGGCGCGCTGTGCCACGGCGAGAAGAACGTGTCGCAGCTGCTGGGCGAGATTGACACCACCCAGCCCAATATGTCGCAGCACCTGTCGGTGCTGTACCGCGCCGGCGTGCTGGGCAAGCGCCGCGACAGCACGCAGATCTACTACCGGCTGGAAAGCGAGCGCGTGGCCACGCTGTGCCGCGCCGTGTGCACCCAGGTGGCCATCGAGATGGACCCGCAGGCCGAGCTGCCTCCGGGCGACCGGCTGCTCCCCGCCGGCGTGCGCTGAAACTACTTCAGGCGCGCGCCATGCGCGTCGAACACCTGCACCTCGACCGGGATGGCCGCGCGCACGCTGGCGGTGACGGTGCAGTAGTCCTCGAAGCTGGCCAGCACACGCTCGATGTGCTCGATGGTGTCGCCGGGCACGCCCAGGCTCAGCCGCGCGCTCAGTCCCAGCACGCGCATGCGCTTGTCGGCATTGCGGCCGACCTCGGCCGAGACCTCGCAGGCCAGCGGCGCCGGGTCCTGCTTGTACTTGGCACAGGCAAAGTTGAACGAGGCCGTCAGGCAGTTGCCCACCGCGGCGGCCAGCAGCTGCACCGGCGACGGCCCCTGGCCCTGGCCCAGCGGCGGCGGCTCGTCGCTGCGCAACGGCGCGATGCCGGGGCCGAAGTGGTTGTCGAACTGGTAGCCATGGTGCTGGCTGAGGCTGACGTCGGGGGTGGAATCGCTCATCTCGGCTTCCTTGTTCAGCGCACCTTGCCCAGCAGGGTCTGCACATCGTCCAGCACCGCCGCCAGCTCCAGTTCACGCTTGGCATCCGGCGCCAGCCGCGCCTGCAGCTCCTGCTGCATGAAGCACACGGTCATGCGCACATAGGCGCTGTCCAGGGCCTTGCGCACCGCGGCCATCTGGCCGGCGATGTCCAGGCAGGGCTCGCCGGCCTCGATCATGCGCTGGATGCCACGCAGCTGGCCTTCGGCGCGCTTCAGGCGGTTGAGCAGGTCGGTGCGGTTGCTTTCGTCGGTGAGCTGGGCCATGGTGCAGACCTCGGGCGCGCCGGCAGGCGTCGGGGTGTTCGTGGAGCTGTGCATTGTCACCGTGCCGCGGTGGACCTGGCGCGCATGGGGTGTCAGCGGCCGCAGGACGCGGCCGATTCGGGCACGCCCAGCTTCTTCAGGATCAGGCCCAGCGGGCAGACGTTGCTGAAGCCGAACTGCAGCAGGTTGGCGCCGACGAAGGCGGTGAAGGCCAGGAACCAGGGGCTGACGAACAGCGGCGAGCCCGGCGCGCCCAGCGCCAGCGAGATGAGGATGAAGCTGCCGGCGATGACACGGATCCAGCGTTCGATGGTCATGGGATTCACTCCTGGGGGTTGGCGGAAGAAAGCCGTTCGAGGCGGCGGTGGTAGACGGCGTAATACAGCACCGGGATGACCACCAGGGTCAGCAGCGTGGACACCAGGATGCCGAAGATCAGCGCCACCGCCAGGCCGTTGAAGATGGGGTCGTCGAGGATGAAGAAGGCACCGACCATGGCCGCCAGCGCCGTCAGCGCGATCGGCTGGGCGCGCACCGCGGCCGAGGCCACCACCGCATCCTGGAAGCCCAGGCCCTGGCGCAGCTGCAGCTCGATGAAGTCGACCAGCAGGATGGAGTTGCGCACGATGATGCCGGCCAGCGCGATCATGCCGATCATGCTGGTGGCGGTGAAGGGCGCGCCCAGCAGCGCATGGCCGGGCATCACGCCGATCACCGTCAGCGGGATCGGCGCCATGATGATCAGCGGCGTCAGATAGCTGCGGAACTGCGCCACCACCAGCAGGTAGATCAGCACCAGGCCCACGCCATAGGCGGCGCCCATGTCGCGGAAGGTCTCGTAGGTGATCTGCCATTCGCCGTCCCACTTCAGCGCATAGGCGCGGAAGGGGTCGGAGGGCTGGCGGATCCAGTATTCGCCCAGCTCCAGGCCGGCCAGCGCCGGGCGGATGGCGGCCAGGCCGTACAGCGGCGAGTCGGGGATGCCGGCGCCGGCCCCCACATCGGCAAACACCTGGCTGAGGCCTTGCAGGTCCTTGGTGTAGAGCGGCTTGTCGATGACGCCGCGCTCCACGCGCACCAGCTCCGACAGCGGCACCAGCTGGCCGTTGGCCGCGGTCAGCGGCAGGGCCAGCAGCGCCTCCAGCCCGACCTGGGCCTCGCGCGGCAGCTGCAGCCGCACCGGCACCGGGTAGGTGCTGCCGTCGTGCAGCCAGGCCGCATCGCTGCCCGACAGCGCACCCTGCACCGCGCGGGCGACCTCGGCCACCGGGATGCCCAGGGCCTCGGCGCGCTGGCGCTGCACGCGCACAAAGGCCCGCGGCGCGTCCTCCTCCAGCGTGGTCTCGACGCCGACGATGCCCGGCGTGGCGGCAAAGGCGCGCGCCACCTGGGCCGCCACACGCTGGCGGCCGGCCTCGTCGGGGCCGTAGACCTCGGCCACCAGCGGGCTCATCACCGGCGGGCCGGGCGGCACCTCCACCACCTGGATGCGCGCGCCATGGGCGGCGGCGATCTGCGCCAGCGCCGGGCGCAGGCGCTGGGCGATGGCATGGCTTTGCTCGTGGCGCTGCTTCTTGTGCACCAGGTTGACCTGCAGGTCGCCCTGCTCGGGATCGGCGCGCAGAAAGTACTGGCGCACCAGGCCGTTGAAGGTGATGGGGCTGGCCGTGCCGGCATGGCCCTGCAGGTGAGCGACCTCGGGCTGCTGCGCCAGGTGGGCGGCCAGGGCCTGCAGCGTCGCCGACGTGTCCTCCAGCGGCGTGCCGGCCGGCATCTCGACGACCACCTGGAACTCGCTCTTGTTGTCGAAGGGCAGCATCTTCAGCACCACCCACTGAACCACCGCCAGGCCCACCGACAGCAGCAGCGCCGCGGCGATGCCGGCGGCCAGCAGCCAGCGCTTGCGCGCGCTGGCCAGCAGCGGGCGCAGCACGGCCTCGGCCACGCGCTGCAGGCGGCCCCCGGCGGCGGCCGGCGCGCCGTGGCCGGTGTCGGCACCGGCTGCATGGGGCTTCATCAGCCGCGCCGCCAGCCAGGGCGTGACGGTGAAGGCAATCGCCAGCGACAGCGCCATGCCCAGGCTGGAGTTGATCGGGATCGGCGCCATGTACGGCCCCATCAGGCCGCTGACGAAGGCCATCGGCAGCAGGGCCGCGATCACCGTCAGCGTGGCCAGGATGGTCGGGCCGCCCACCTCGTCGACGGCCTCGGGAATGATCTCGCGCAGCGGCCGCCCCGGCGCCAGCTGCTGGTGGCGGTGGATGTTCTCGACCACCACGATGGCATCGTCGACCAGGATGCCGATGGAGAAGATCAGCGCGAACAGGCTCACGCGGTTGAGCGTGAAGCCCCAGGCCCAGCTGGCAAACAGCGTGGCCGTCAGCGTCAGGATCACCGCCGCGCCGACGATCACCGCCTCGCGCCGGCCCAGGGCCAGGCCGACCAGCAGGATCACCGAGGCGGTGGCGAAGGCCAGCTTCTGCATCAGCTGGTTGGCCTTCTCGGCCGCGGTCTGGCCGTAGTCGCGGCTGAGGGTGACCTGCACGCCCTCGGGCAGCAGGCTGTTGCGCAGCTCGTCCACGCGAGCGCGGGCGGCGGCGGCCACGTCCACCGCGTTCTGGCCGGGCTTCTTGGTCAGGGTCAGCGTGACCGCCGGATGGGGCACGCCCGGCGGCGCCGAGGCCGCGGCGGACGACGCCGCGGCGCCCGCGCCCTGCATGTGCCAGACATGGCGCTGCGCCTGGGCCGCGCCGTCGCGCACCTCGGCCACCTCGCTGAGGAACACCGGCCGGCCGCCATGGCTGCCGACGATGAGCTGGGCCACGTCGTCGGCCGAGGCCAGGAACTCGCCGGTCTGCACCGTCAGCAGCCGGCCGTCGCCGCCCATCACCGCGCCCGAGGGCCCGCCGACATTGGCCGCGGCCAGCGCCGACTTCAGCCGCCCCAGGTCCACCCCACGCTCGCGCAGCCGCTGCGGCTGCAGCAGCACCTCGACCACGCGGCCCGGGCCGCCCAGGGTGCTCACCTCGCGGGCGCCGGGCACGCGCTTGAGCTCGGTCTCCAGCGCATGGGCCACACGCTCCAGCTCCAGCGCCGGGCGGGCGTCGTCGGCCCACAGCGTCAGCGCCAGCACCGGCACGTCGTCGATGCCCTTGGGCTTGACGATGGGCGCCAGCACGCCCAGGCCGGCCGGCAGCCAGTCCTGGTGGGCATTGAGCACGTCGTACAGCCGCACCAGGGCCTCGGTGCGCGGCACGCCGACCTGGAACTGCACCGTCAGCACCGCCAGGCCCGGACGGGACACCGAATAGGTGTGCTCGATGCCGGCGATCTGGCCCAGCACGGCCTCGGCCGGCCGCGCGACCATGGACTGCACATCGGCCGCGCTGGCCCCCGGGAAGGGGATCAGCACATTGGCCATCGTGACATTGATCTGCGGCTCTTCCTCGCGTGGCGTGACCAGCACCGCAAACAGGCCCAGCAGCAGGGCCACCAGGGCCAGCAGCGGCGTCAGCGCATGGCTCTGGAACATCGCGGCCAGGCGGCCGGACAGGCCCAGGCGCGGCGCCGGGGCGGCCAGGGGCGAAGGGACGTCGGACATGGTGCGGCGGCCCCCGTTCAAGGCGCGGGCTGGGCGCCGGCCAGGCCGGCGGCCACCGCATCGGCGGCCACGCGCTCGCCAGCCTTCAATCCGGCCAGCACCTCGACGCTGCCACCCCGCGCGGCGCCGGCGCGCACGGCGCGCAGCACGAAGCGCGGGCCCTGCTGCACATACACCGCGGTCAGCTCGCCGCGGCGCAGCAGGGCCGCGGCCGGCAGCAGCAGCGGCGCCTTGGTGGGGACAGTGGTTGCGGTGGCCGCCGTGGCCGCGGTGGTGGCCGGGGCATCGAACTGCACGCGCACGGCCTGGCCGGGCAGCAGGCCCGCCGTCACGTCGGCGGCGGCCAGGTCCAGCCGCCATTCGACGGTCTGCGACACCGCATCGGTGCCGGGCATCAGCTGGCGCGTGGCCGGCGTGATGCGCCGGCCGTCGGGCAGCTCGATGCTGACGCTGCGCGCCGCCCGGGCCGCGGCCGCCTGCGAGGCCGGCACCTGCACCACGGCGCGCAGCGCGCCCGGCGCATACACGGTGGCCACCGCCCGGCCCGGCGCCGCCAGGTCGCCGGCTTCCACATGGGTGGCCAGCACCACGGCATCGAAGGGCGCCAGCACGCTGGCAAAGCCCCGCGCCAGCAGCGCCTGCTGGCGGCCGGCGCGGGCCTGGTCCACGCCCGACTGGGCGGCCTTCAGCGCGGTTTCGGCCTGGTCCAGCGCGGCCTGGCTGACAAAGCCCTGGCCACGCAGCTCGCGCAGGCGCTCGGCCTGCAGCCGGGCATTGCGCGCCTCGGCCTCGGCCTGGGCCAGGCCGGCGTCGCTGCGCTGCAGGCCGGCCTGGGTGTCGCGCTCGTCGATGCGCGCCAGCACCTGGCCGGCGCGCACGCGGTCGCCGGCCTTGACCGCCAGCGCCAGCACGCTGCCGCCCAGCTGGGCCGCCAGCGTGGCCTGGCGCTGCGGCTGCAGCACGCCGTCCAGCGCCGCGCTGGTGGCAGCGCCACCGGCCTGGGCCAGCACTGTGGGCACCGGCGCGGCCGCCTGCGCGCCGGCCATGAGCAGGCCGGCCGCGGTGGCCGGAATCCAGGCCAGCCAGGCCGGCAACTGCCGCGCCCGGCCGGAATACGGAGTGGTGTAGATACCCATAGGGGGTATCTTAGCGCATACCCCCTACCGGTATCAAGACCCCTGGCGGCTCGGGCTCAGACCAGGCCCGGGTTGCCGCCCATGCCCACCAGCCTGGGCGCATTGATGCGCCGCGGCTTGATGCGCCCGCCCTGCGACTTGAGCCAGGTCTCGACCACGTCCCACACCGGCTTGACGCCTGGCACGGCCCTGGCCTCCTCGGCCACCGGCGCCCAGCCCGCCACCTTGTAGTTCTTGCCGGCCTCGACGGGCCGGCCGTGCAGTCGCATGTCGCTGATGCGCTGGCCCATGGCCGCGCCTGGCGTGCAGGTGTAGCTGAGCCCGCCCACGCGCACCATGTCGCCGCCCTGCTGGTAATAGGGGTCGGGGTTGAACAGGTTGTCGGCCACGTCCTCCAGCACGTTCTTGAGCATCTCGCCGCTCATCGTCGTCAGCGTGGCATAGGGGTAGGTGATGGCCAGCTGGTCCATCATCAGCTCGCGGGTGATGGCATCGCCGGGCAGCAGGCTGGTGCCCCAGCGGAAGCCGGGGCTGAAGGCGATGTCGGCGCCCTGCACGTCGATCAGCGCATCGCAGATCAGCTGGTCCCAGCTGCCGTTGAAGTTGCCGCGCCGGTACAGCAGGCCGTCGCTGACCGCCAGCTTCTCGTTCAGCCGCGCCTCGTAGGGCGCGCGCACCCGGGTGATCAGCGCGTCCATCGCCGCATCGGCCTTCAGCTGGTTGGCAAACACCGGCAGCAGGCGGTAGCGGTAGTCGACCAGCTTGCCGCCCTTGACCTCGAAGTCCATCAGGCCCAGGAACTTGCCATTGCTGCCGGCATTGGTCACCAGGGTGGTGCCGCCGGGGTTCTTGACCGGCACTGCCACCGGCACGCCGTCGTGGGTGTGGCCGCCGAGGATGGCGTCGATGCCACGCACGCGGCTGGCCATCTTCAGGTCCACGTCCATGCCGTTGTGGCTGAGCACCACCACCAGCTGCGCGCCCTTGGCGCGGGCCTCGTCGACCACCGCCTGCATGTTCTCGTCCTGGATGCCGAAGCTCCAGTCGGCCACCAGGTAGCGCGGGTTGGCGATGGGCGTGTACGGAAAGGCCTGGCCGACGATGGCCACCGGCACGCCGTTGATCGGGCGCAGCACATAGGGCTTGAACACCGGGTCGCCGAAGTCCTGGGTCTTGACGTTCTGCGCGACAAACTCGACCTGGCCGGCAAAGTCCTTGTCGACGATCTCCTTGACCCGCTGCATGCCGTAGGTGAACTCCCAGTGGCCGGTCATCACGTCCACGCCCAGCAGCTTGCAGGCGTCGACCATGTCCTGGGCATTCGTCCACAGGCTGGTGGCGCTGCCCTGCCAGGTGTCGCCACCGTCCAGCAGCAGGGCGCCGGGGCGGCTGGCCTTGAGCTGCTTGACCAGGGTGGCCAGGTGGGCAAAGCCACCGACGCGGCCGTAGCGGCGCGCCGCGGTCTCGAAGTCCAGAAAGGTGTAGGCATGGGCCTCGCGGCTGCCCGGACGCAGGCCCGCGGCCTTCAGCAGCTGCTCGCCCACCAGGTGCGGCAGCTGGCCCTGCATGCCGGCGATGCCGAGGTTGACGCTGGGCTCGCGGAAGAAGATGGGCTTGAGCTGCGCATGGCAGTCGGTCATGTGCAGCAGCGACACATTGCCGAAGGGCGCGATGTCGTACAGGCCGGCCTGGGCCTGGGCGGCATCGGCGTCGGCATGGCGGCCCAGGGCCATGCCGGCGGCGCCGGCCGCGCCCAGCACCTGCAGGAACTCGCGTTTGCTCAGTTTCATGATCAGTATCGGCTTATGTTTGCGGGCTGAAAAAGCCCGCCGGGGCGGGCTGCAGGGGTGGGCTGTGCGGGCGGCCGGCGGCTGGCGGCGCTCACTCGTTGACCGGCGACTTCGGGTCCAGCAGCAGGGCCATCAGGTGGCGGATCTGGCCTTCGTCGAGCAGGGCCATGTGGCCGAAGCGCGGCATGTTGCTGCAGGCCGCATAGGCCTTGCTGTTCCACAGCTTGCCCCAGGTGTACTGCACGATGGCGGCGCTGGCCGGGTCGGCCGGGTCCTTGACGCCGCGCAGCTTGCCGTAGTTGTAGAGGCTGGGGCCGATGGTGCCGAAGCTGATCTCGGCCTTGCCGATCTGGTGGCAGTTGTAGCACTGGGCGCCATTGGCACGGGTGGCGGCGCTGGCGTCGGTCCAGGTCATGCCGCGGCCGTTCTGCGCCAGCTTCTCGCCTTCGCGCCAGTCGCCCAGGTACTGGCCGCCGCTGGGCCACTTGATGCTGGCCAGGGCCTCGGCCTCGACGCGCGCAGCCACGTCCTTGGGCGGCTCATGGTCCGACGAGCAGGCGGCCTGGCCCAGGTCCTGGTCCAGGCGCGCGACCTTGGCAATGCCCTCGTCGCGGAAGGCGCTCTTGATCATCGCCAGCGCCTGGGCATCGAGCTCGGCCGGCGCCGGCAGCGTGGCACAGCCGGCCACCAGCAGCGCGGCGGCGCCCAGGCCCAGGGCGATCTTGGTACGGTGGTTCATCGTCGCTCCTGCCCCGGCTTCAGCGCTTGATCGCCGGCGCGATGGATTCGGCGCCCTTGGCATTGACGCCCATGTAGACGCCCAGGGCCACCGTCAGGTCGCTGGCAAAGCCCGGGTACGGAAAGCGCTGCTGGCGGTAGCAGTCGTTCAGCCGTAGCTGCATGCTCCACATCTGGCCGTTGCTGACGCGGTAGGCCGGCCAGGCGGCGAAGCCGATGCCGTCGCCGGGGTTCTTGGTCAGGTTGGGCAGCTCCTGCAGGCGGATGCGTTTGCCGTCCTCGCCATGGCAGCTGGCGCAGGAAAAGTCCATCGGCCCGCCGCGGAAGAAGAAGGCGCGCTTGCCCAGCTCATAAAAGCGCCGCTCCTCGGCATGGGCCTGCGGCAGCTTGAAGCGCTGGCCACGCGACTGGGCGGCGATCCAGGTGGCCAGCGCGGTGATGTTGGCCATCTCCCCGCGGCCGAACGGGGTCTTGATCAGCTCGGCCTCGTTGAAGCCCTGCAGCGCGCCCATGCAGCTGACCAGGCGCGACTCCAGGTCCTGCACCCGGCCGGTATCGGCAAAGTAGCGCGGCATCTGCACCCAGGCGCCCTGCACCACGCCCGGGCCCAGGCCCAGGTCGCAGCGCTCCAGCGTGGCCTTCTTCGGGCCACGGGCCTGCTTCCACAGCTCCTCGCCCTTCATCTCGAACAGCTCGGCCGGGTTGCCGTCTTCGAGCATCTTGCGGTACTCGGCGATGCCGTCGCTGGTGGACTTCTGTGCCAGCGCCAGTGCCGGCAGCAGAGCCATGGCCGCGGCCAGGGCCTGGGTCTTGTGCTTGTGCATGGGCTTGTCTCCTCGGTGGGCCGGGCTCAGCTGACCGTGGCCTCGTCCGTGCGCTTGTCGCCCTTGTTGTCGATCCAGCTGATGGCGATCTTGTCGCCGGCCTTGGCGCCCTTGACGCTGAACTGCAGGAACGGGTTCTTCGCGATCGACGGGCCCCACTGGGCGGTCATCACGGTCTTGCCGTTGTGCGCGGCGCTGACTTCCTGGATGAACCAGGCCGGGATGGTCTTGCCGGCCGAGTCCTTGCGCTGGCCGGTTTCCATCTCGTGGCTCATCAGCACGCGCACGGTGGCCTTGTCACCGGCGGCCTGGGCGCGGATGCGCATCGGGTCTGCCATGTCGTTTCTCCTTCAATGTTGGCGATGGGTTGGACTGGCCGGGATCACCCGCCGCAACCGCCGAGCGTGACCTTGATTTCCTTTTGCGCGTACAGCACCTTGCCATCGGCCATCACGGCCACGGCCATGACGTTGGACGACTGGCCCATCTTCACGCGGGTGGAGAAGTTGGCCTCGACGGCGTCGCTGACCTCGAAGAGGCCGCACAGCATGCTGGGGTTCTTCTCGACCAGGATCATCAGGCGCTTGACGCCGGCGGCGGCGGACGCGCAGCCCACCGGCACCACGGCGCCGTTCTCGGCGATGTCGGGGCCGGTGAGGGTCACGTCCTTGCTCTCGACCGGGGCCGAGACGCCCAGGGCCTTGGCCAGCTCGGCCAGGGTCTTGGCGTCGAAGGCGGCGTTGTTCCAGGCAGCCTGGGCGGCCTCGGGCAGCAGGCCCAGCCCGCCCAGCAGGCCGGCCACGGCGGCGCTGCGCTGCAGCAGTTGGCGACGGGTGTGCATCTTCGGTTCTCCTTCGGACAAGGTGTGGATTGTTGTCACTTGCGCGCCCCGGCGGCCAGCCAGCTGGCAATGGCCCGGGCATCTTCGTCGGACAAGCTCTGCGGCGGCATCGGGACCGTCCCCCAGACGCCGCTGCCGCCGGCCTTGATCTTGGCGCTCAGATAGGCCGGGGCATCGCCGCGCGCGCCGTGCTTGGCGACGATGTCCCTGAAGCTGGGGCCGACCAGCTTGGTCGCGTCGGCATGGCAGGCGGTGCAGCTGTGCCGGGCCAGCAGGGCCTGCACCGCCGCGCTCTCGGGGCTGGCCTTGGCGACTGCGACCGCGGCCGGGGCCGCCGCCGCTGCCGCCGGCGCCGCGCCGGCCGGCCGCGTGGTGTCGGCGCCGCGCTGGGCGCCGACCAGGCGGTTCTGCTCGGCCAGGTTGCCATGGGCATTGCGGGCAAAGTCCGGCAGCATCGAGGCGACACGGGGCTCGACCGCGCAGTCCGTCATGCAGGCCACGGCCTTGACGTCGGGCCGGCCGCCGTTGCCCAGGCCCTTGCCGGGCCACAGGCCATGGTCGGTGCGCATGCCGTGGCGGTTGGGCAGGCGCGCCTGGGCCTGGGCCATGCTCTGGTCCGACAGCACGAAGTCGTCGGGCACCACGCCGCCCAGGTTGAGCAGAAAGGCCGTCACCGCATACACCTCGTCGGCGCTCAGGCTCTTGGGCGCATTCCAGGGCATGGCGCGGTGGATGTAGTCCCACAGCGTGGACAGCGTGGCCACCTTCATCAGCGTGGTGCGGCCGGGAAAGCCGTTGTCCAGCAGCTTGGCGACGCGGCCGGTCTTCACATCGTCGGCGCTGGTGCCGCCGACCAGCGGCGAGAACACCTCGTTGCTCTCGCCGAAGATGCCGTGGCAGCTGGCGCACTTGGCCTCCCAGACCTGCTGGCCCTGGGCCACCGAGCCGGCGCCCTTGGGCAGGCCCTTGAAGTCGGGGCGCACGTCGATGTCCCAGGCCGCCAGTTCCTTGGGCGTGGCCGGCCGGCCGATGCCGGGCAGAGGCTGCGCAAAGCTGCTGCCGGCCGCGGCCAGCAGGGCGGCGGCGGTCAGCGCCGCGGCGCCCAGGCGCAGCACGGTGTCACGACAGCTGGACATTCTTCACCTCGCCGTTCTCCTGCACCAGCCAGGACTGGATGGCGTTGTTGTGGTAAATCGAGCGCGTGCCGCGCACCGCGCGCAGCTGGCGGTAGCTGGGCTGCACATAACCGGTGTCGTCGGTGGCGCGGCTCTGCACGATGGCCGGCCTACCGTCCCACACCCAGTCGATGTTGAAACGCGTCAGCGCCTTGCTCAGCACCGGCGTCTCCAGCCGCGCCGGCCGCCAGTTGCGGCCGCCGTCCACCGACACGTCGACCTTGCGCACCTTGCCGCGCCCGCTCCAGGCCAGGCCGCTGATGTTGTAGAAGCCGCGGTCCAGCAGCACCTGGCCGCCCGAGGGCGTGGTGATGGCGCTCTTGCACTCCTGCAGGCTGCTGTACTGGCGGTGGCGGCCATCGGGCATCAGGTCCACATAGTGGATGGCCTCGTCCTTGCTGGCCCAGGGCTGGTCGCCGACCTCGATGCGGCGCAGGTACTTGACCCAGCTGACGCCCTGCACGCCCGGCACCACCAGGCGCAGCGGATAGCCGTTCTCGGGCCGCAGCATCTCGCCGTTCTGGCCGTAGGCGACGAGGACCTCGCCGCTTTCCACCAGCTCCATCGGCACGGTGCGCGTCATGCTGGAGCCGTCGGCGCCTTCGGCCAGCACATAGCGCGCGCGCTTGTAGTCCACGCCGCACTGGTCGAGCAGCAGGCGCAGCGGCACGCCGGTGAACTCGCTGCAGCTGAGCATGCCGTGCGTGTACTGCACCGTGGGCACGGCCACATTGCCCCACTCCATGCCCGAGTTGGCGCCGCACTCGATGAAGTGGAAGCGGCTCACCGCCGGCAGGCGCATGATCTCGTCCATCGTGAAGACCTTGGGCGTCTTCATCAGGCGGGCATCGCTGCCGTTGAGCATCAGCCGGTGCTGGCTGGGGTCGATGTCCCACCAGCCCTGGTGGTGGCGCTCGAAGTGCAGGCCGCTGGGCGTGACGATGCCGAACAGGCTTTGCAGCGGCGCGAACGACACGCTGGACTGGGCCGTCTGCGTCAGCCCCGGGCTCTGGCGGCGCTGCACATTGGCCTCGTACTTCGACGGCCGGCCATAGCCGTCGCTGGCCACCGGCTGGCCCAGGCCGGTGGTGTGGGCCGGCAGGTTCAGGATGGCCGGGTCGCCGCCTTCGGCCGGCACCGGATTGGCCTGGGCCAGGGCACGCGGCGCGGCAGCCACCGCGGCCGCACCGGCGGCGCCGGCAAAGGCACGGCGGATGAAGTCGCGCCGGCCAGCCTTGGCCTCGGCAAACACCGTGCGCACGCCGTCGGCGTCGATGAAGTTCTCGGGCGCCTTGAGCAGGCGGCCGCTGCGATGGGGATCCGTGGACACGGGGTCTCCTCGGGGCAGGATGGGGCGGGATGGGCGCTTCAGCGCCCGCGGGTCGCGCCGCTGGCGGCGTCGTGCTCGGCCAGCACCGCGTCGCACAACATGCGCGCACGGTCGCCGGCCAGGCGGTAGAGCACCTGGGCGCCCAGGCGCCGACGCGCCAGCAGCCCGCTGCGGTACAGCGTGGCCAGGTGCTGCGACAGGTTGGGCTGGGTGGCGTCCACCCGTTCCAGCAGCTGACTCACGTTCAGTTCTCCTTCGCCGAGGGCGACGACGATGCGCAGCCGCACCGGCGTCGACAGCAGGCCGAACAACTCAGCCGCCGCGGTGAACACGCCGTCGCTGTCGGGCGCGTCGCTGGGCACGGGCTTGGTCATTCGTCCAATCTAGATATAAGCACAAACAAATATTAGAGCCCGCAAGACTGACACGAAGCTGGTACAAACCCCTAACGGTATGCTGGGCGCAAGCCGGCGACGCTGCCCTGGCCCGCTTGCCTCAAGATACCATGATGGGTATCAGAACCTTGACCTGACGAGCCCCGCCATGACCGCCCACGCCCATCCGCTGAAGTACCTGCTGCCCGGCTGGTATGCCCTGGTCATGGGCCTGTCCGGTCTGGCCCTGGCCTGGCACCGCGCCCAGCCGCTGATGGGCGAGATGGCCGGCGCCATCGCCCTGGTGCTGGGCGGCCTGGCGGCGGTGGTGTTCGTGCTGCTGGCCGCGGCCTCGCTGCTGCGCTGGCAGCGCCATCCCGAGGCCTGGGCCGAGGACCGGCGCCATCCGGTGCGCCATGCCTTCATCGCCGCGCTGCCGATCTCGCTGATCCTGCTGGCCACGGTGGCGGTGGTGCTGTTCGGCGCCTCGGCCCCGGCGCGCGCGCTGTGGTGGGCCGGCGCGCTGGGCCAGCTGTGGGTCACGCTGTGGGTGCTGGGCCGCTGGTGGCGGCCAGCGACGGCCGGCGGTGCGGCCGGCGGCGCGGCGGGCGGGCTGAGTTGGGCCGGCGTGACGCCGGCGCTGTTCATGCCCATCGTCGGCAATGTGCTGCTGCCGCTGGCCGGCGTGCCGCTGGGCCAGGCCGACTGGGCGGCGGCGCAGTTCGGCATCGGCCTGATGTTCTGGCCGGTGGTGCTGGTGCTGCTGGTGGTGCGCATCGCCCAGCAGGGGCTGTGGCCCGAGCGCCTGCTGCCCACCAGCTTCATCGCCATCGCGCCGCCGGCGGTGATCGGCCTGTCGGCGCTGCAGTTGGGCGCGCCGCTGCTGCTGGGCTGGATGCTGTGGGGCATGGCGCTGTTCTGCGCCGCCTGGGTGGCGCTGCTGGCGCCGCGCATCCGCAACCAGCCGTTTGCGCTGACGCACTGGGGCCTGAGCTTTCCGCTGGCCGCGCTGGCGGCGCTGACGCTGCGCCTGGCCACGCCGGGCGGCCTGCTGGCGGTGCTGGGCCCGCTGCTGCTGGCCCTGGCCAGCCTGGTGATCCTGGGCCTGCTGCTGGCCACCGTGCGTGGCCTGCGCGACGGCACGCTGCTGGCGCCCGAGCCGGTGGCGGCCATCGTGCCGGCCGCGCCCTGAGCCGTGCCGGGGCTGGCAGACTGCCGCCATGGACGATCACGACCTGCTGCTGGCCTGCCTGTGCGCCGGCTGGTGCACCACCTGCGATGCCTACCGCGCCACGCTGGCCACGCTGGCCGGCCAGCGCCCCGGCCTGCGCCTGGCCTGGATCGACATCGAGGAGCACAGCGATGCGCTGGGCGAGGGTGCGCTGGACATCGAGACCTTTCCGACGCTGCTGCTGCTGCAGGCCGGCCGGCCGCGCTTCTACGGCCCGGTGCTGCCGCATCTGAGCGCGGTGCAGCGCCTGCTGCAGGCGCTGGCCGACGATGCGCTGGCGCCCGGCAGCCCGGTGCCGGCGGGCATGGCCCAGGCGGTGCTGGCGCTGGCGCCGCAGCAGCCGCTGCCGGACTGACGCAGCGGCACCGGCCTCAGTGGCCGGCGCCCAGCAGCCGGTCGTGGATGCGCCGCGTGGCGCGCCACACGCCCCACACCACCAGCGGCACGGCCAGGCCGGCGGCCAGCTCGGGCTGGATCGGCAGGCCGGCCAGCTTGGCCGCCTTGGCGCCGTACAGCAGCAGGCTGATGACGTAGTAGCTGATGGCGGCGATGGACAGGCCTTCCACCGTGCTCTGCAGCTTCAGCTGCAGTGCCTGGCCCTCGGTCAGCTTGGCCAGCAGCTGCTGGTTCTGCGTCTCGCGGGTGATGTCCACGCGGGTGCGCAGCAGGGCGCTGGCGCGGGCGATGCGCTGGCTCAGCGAGGCCAGGCGGCGCTCGGTGGCGGCCACCGTGGCCATGGCCGGCGACAGCCGGCGCTGCATGAACTCGCCCAGCGTCTGCGTGCCGGGGATCGGCGTCTCGCGCAGCTCGGCCAGGCGCTGCTCCACCAGCGTGGCATAGGCCTGGGTGGCGGCAAAGCGGTACTGGTGCTCGGCGGTGGTGCGCTCGACCTGGGCCGCCAGGTGGATCAGCGCCTCCAGCAACTCGGCCTCGCTGCCCTGGCGCGACTCCAGCCGCGCGGTGATCTGCGCCAGCGCGGCCTCGCTGTCGGCCAGCAGGGCCGACAGCGACTTGGCCACCGGCAGGCCGCGCAAGGCCATCAGGCGGTAGATCTCCACCTCGCTCAGGCGCTGGGCGACGCGGCCGGCGCGGGTGGCGCTGGTGTCGGCCGGCGCCAGCACCAGCAGGCGCTCGAAGCCGTCGTCGCGCAGCCGCAGGTCGGTGACCACCAGCGAATGGCCGCGCCCGCTGGCGCCGTGGCCGCGGCCCATCAGCGAGGCCACCACGCTGCCGCCGCCCAGCCAGGCCTGGCCGGCAGCCAGCGAGGCGGCCGGATCGTCCAGCGCCTGCTCCAGCAGCACCAGCTGCAGCGCGGCCACGGTGCGCCCCGGCACCGCCGCCAGCCAGCCCGGCGGCAGCACCAGGCCGGCGCTGAGCTCGGGCTGCACCGCCTGCAGGTCGGCGCCGGCCGGCAGCGGCTGCATCAGCAGGTAGCGGCTGAACTCGGTGTGGCGCTCCCAGTGCAGCGTGTGGTCGGCAAAGCGCAGGCGCAGAAAGCTGGCCGCCAGGTCCTGCTCGGTCAGCCCGGCCTGGCCCGGCAGGCGACGCAGATGCTCCAGCTCGGCCTGGCGGGCGGCCGCGCCCGGCACCTCGTGGCGCACGGCCAGGGCCAGCACCAGGGCCGGCAGGCGCAGCCGCGGGCTGGGCCGCGCATGGACCTCGTTGTGCAGCAGGGCGCGCAGGCCATCGTCGGGGGGCAGGACGGGAAGCGTCGGGTCGGGCATGGGGCAATCGGCGGCAGTCGGCAGCAATCGGCAGCGGCCACGGCGCCCGCATTGTGCGTTGGCCGATGCAGCGGATGCGCAAATCGCAGAAGGCCCCGCCCGGCAGCGGCGCCGGCTTGGCTACCATGGGCCCATCCCACCGACCCCGTTCAACGCCATACAGGACCGACGATGATGCGCCGCCGCACCGCGATCACCCTGCCCGCCGCCGCCGCGGCGCTGGGCCTGGCCCCGGGCTGGGCCCAGGCCCAGTCCAGCAGAAAGGACACGCTGACCCTGGCCATGGCGCTGGAGCCGCCGGGCCTGGACCCGACCAGCGGCGCCGCCTCGGCCATCGGCGAGGTGGTGCTGTACAACGTGTTCGAGACGCTGACCAAGATCCAGGCCGACAGCAACATCGCGCCGCTGCTGGCGCAGAGCTGGACCGTGACGCCGGACAACAAGACCTGGGCCTTCAAGCTGCGCCCGGGCGTGAAGTTCCACAACGGCGAGCCGCTGAATGCGCAGACCGTCAAATGGTCCTTCGAGCGCGCCGCCGCGGCCGACAGCTTGAACAAGGACAAGGCGGTCTACGCCAACATCGTCAACATCGCCACCACCGACGACCTGACGGTGGTGATCACGCTGAAGAACGTCAACCCCGACTTCCTGTTCCAGATCGGCCAGGCCACCGGCGTCATCGTCGAGCCCAAGAGCGCGGCCGGCAATGCCACGCAGCCGGTGGGCAGTGGCCCCTACAAGCTGGAGAGCTGGAACAAGGGCTCGGCCCTGGTGCTGGCGCGCTGGGACGGGCACCGCGATGCCAAGGCCATCAGGCTGCGCCGCGTGAGCATGCGCTTCATCGCCGACACCGCGGCCCAGGTGGCCTCGCTGCTGGCCGGCGACGTGGACCTGTTCCCGCGCGTGGCCGCGGCGCGCAGCCTGGCGCAGTTCAAGGCCGACAAGCGCTTCCAGGTGCTGATCGGCGGCTCGCGCGCCAAGACCATCCTGGCCATGAACAACAAGAAGAAGCCGCTGGACGATGTGCGCGTGCGCCGCGCCATCGCCATGGCCATCGACCGCAAGGCGGTGATCGACGGCTCGGTGGACGGCTTTGGCACGCCCATCGGCAGCTTCTACGTGCCCGGTGCCGTGGGTTATGTGGACCTGACCGCGGTCAATGCCTACAACCCCGACAAGGCCCGCGCGCTGCTCAAGGAAGCCGGCATCACGACGCCGCTGAACCTGACGCTGAGCCTGCCGCCGCCCGGTTATGCGCGCACCGGTGGCGAGGTCATCGCGGCCATGCTGGCCAAGGTGGGCATCGTCGTGAAGCAGGAGAACGTCGAATGGGCGCAGTGGCTGTCGGGCGTCTACGGCCAGAAGGCCTATGACCTGACCATCATCAGCCACGTGGAGCCGCTGGACTTCGGCAACTTCCAGCGCCCCGGCTACTACTGGAACTACGACAGCGCCAAGTTCAATGCGCTGTGGGCCAGGATCCAGTCCACCGCCGAGCGCAAGCCGCGCGAGGCCCTGCTGGCCGAGGCCCAGCGCCTGGTGGCCGACGATGCAGTGGCCGCCTACCTGTACCAGCCCACCTACATCACCGTGGCCAAGGCCGGCGTCAAGGGCATTGCCCGTGACATGCCGATCTTCGTCAACGACCTGTCGGCGCTGAGCTGGGGCTGAGGCCATGGCCGCGATGGTCGACGGGCTCGATCCGCTGGGCCTGCCCGTCCGCGTGCAGCGGCCCGACAGCCTGGCCGCGGTGGGCGGCTTCGTCAGCGGCTTCCTGGCCTACGAGCCGCAGATCCTGGCCGTGCTGGAGGCCGCCAAGCACGACCACAGCCTGATCGTGCAGACCCTGGCCGCGGTGCTGTGGATGTTCAGCGAGTCGCCGGCCGGTCCGCCGCAGGCGCGCCAGCACCTGGACTGCGCACGCCGCGCCGCCCTGCCGGCCAGCGAGCGCGAGCAGTCGCTGGCCGCGGCCGTGGCCGCCTGGGTGGACGGCGACCTGGCCGCCGTGCAGGCCCGCCATGCCGGGCACACGGCGCGCTGGCCACGCGACCTGGCGGCGCTGAAGCTGGGCCAGATCCATGCCTTCAACCTGGGCGATGCGCCGGCCATGCTGCGCCTGGCCTGGGCCGCGAAAGACGCCGCTGGCGACACCGCCTTCTGGCATGGCCTGGCGGCCTTTGCCTTCGAGCAATGCCACCGCCTGCACGAGGCCGAGGTCCATGCCCGCCAGGCGCTGGCGCTGCGTGCGCACGAGCCCTGGGCCGAGCATGCGCTGGCCCATGTGCTGCTGACCGAGGGGCGTTTTGCCGAGGGCCGCGACTTCATGGCCCGCGCCAGTGCACCCTGGCGCGGCCTGACCTCGTTCATGCGCACGCACAACTTCTGGCATCTGGCGCTGTTCCAGCTGGAGCTGGGCGACGATGCCGCGGCGCTGGCGCTGTACGACCGCGAGGTCTGGGGCGTGGACACCGGCTACAGCCAGGACCAGGTGGGCGCGGTGTCGCTGCTGGCGCGGCTGGAATGGGCCGGGGTGGATGTCGGCGGGCGCTGGCAGGCGCTGGCCGGCCATCTGACCGGCCGGGTGCACGACCAGGTGCTGCCCTTCCTCGACCTGCAGTATCTGTACGGCCTGGCCCGCGCCGGCCGGCCCGAGGCCGACGCGATGCTGCAGGCGATCACCACCCATGCCGCCGGCGCCAGCGGCCCGGCCCAGGCCGCCTGGCAGCAGGTGGCGGTGCCGGCGGCGCAGGGGCTGCTGGCCCATGGCCGTGCCGCGGCCGATCCGGCCCGCGCCACACGCCAGCACTGGGCGGCGGCCGCCGAGGCCCTGGGCCAGGCCGTGCCGCGCCTGCTGGCCCTGGGCGGCAGCCATGCCCAGCGCGATCTGTTCGAGCAGCTGTGGCTGGACGCGGCCGAGCGCGCCGGCGACGCCGCCACCGTGCTCAATGTGCTGCAGCCGCGGGCCAATGCGCATCCGGCCTCGCGCCGGCTGCAACGGCGGCTGGCGCGTGTGCACCAGGCGCTGGCGCTGCCGGCGCCGTAGAACGAATCAGCGGATCAGGCGTGCAGCCGCGAGCTGCGCGGCACGCTGGCCAGCAGAAACTCCATCTGGTCGGCCAGGATGCGCCGGCCGCGCAGGATCATGTCCTCGTGCAGGCTGGGCACATAGGGCAGGTACATCAGCGTCAGCCGCGCCTCGTCGGGCAGGCGGTTGCCCTTTTTGCCATTGCAGCTGCGGCAGGCGGTGATGCAGTTCATCCAGGTGTCGCGGCCGCCGCGGCTGGTGGGGATGATGTGCTCGCGCGTCAGCAGGTCGAAGCCGAAGCAGCCGCCGCAATAGGCGCAGATGTGCTGGTCGCGGGCGAACAGCTTGGGATTGGTCAGCGTCGGCGTCACCCGCCAGGCCCGGCTGGGCATGGCGCCGCGCACGGCGACGATGGGATGCAGCTCGATGCGCGACTGCAGGCCGGTGATGCGCTGGATGCCGCCGCGCAGCACGCGGAACGGCCGGCCCAGGGTCCAGGCCACGCCATCGCTGGCATAGATCACGGCCGCCTCGCGTGGGCTGATCCACGCCTGGGGCCTTCCCGAAACATCCAGCTGCAGCACGTCCACGGAACGCTCGCCTCCTGTCGGCCCCACAGCGTAACGCAAGTTGATGACCGACTGACGCGGCGGGTGACGCGCACGGCCGGCGCGCTTCTCTAGTGGCCGAACCCTAGAAAAACCCGCCGCAGTTCACGCCGCGCCGGACGGGAAGTTCTGCAAAATAGCACGACCGTTCGTTCCATTCATCCCAGCCCCGCCACGCCGTGACCGTCACCCCGCTGCCTTCGTTGCCCTCGCTGCCGAATGCCCGCAAGCGCGCCACGTCGTCCCGTTCGCTGCAAAAGGGCCAGCAGACCCGCGCCGCCATCCTGGACGCGGCGCTCGGCCTGGCCTCGCACATGGGCCTGGAGGGCCTGTCCATCGGCGCGCTGGCCGAGGTCACGCAGATGAGCAAGTCGGGCGTGTTCGCCCACTTCGGCTCGCGCGAGGAGCTGCAGATCGCGGTCATCCGCGAGTACCACGCGCGCTTCGAGGACGAGGTGTTTTTCCCGGCCGTGCGCGAGGCCCGCGGCCTGCCGCGGCTGCGTGCGCTGTTCGAGCGCTGGCTGCGCCGCGTCTCGGTGGAGGTCGATTCCGGCTGCATCTACATCAGCGGCGCGGTCGAGTTCGACGACCGGCCCGGCCCGGTGCGCGACGCCCTGGCCTCGATGGTGCGCGCCTGGCAGGCGGCGCTGGAGCGGGCCATCCGCCTGTCCATCGCCGAAGGCCATCTGCAGCCCGACACCGATGCGCTGCAGATGCTGTTCGAGGTGCACGGCCTGATCCTGGCGCTGCACCACGACGCGCGCTTTCTGCGCCTGCCCGGCGCGGTGGACCGCGCGCGCACGGCCTTCGAGCGCATCGTCTCGTACTACCTGCTGCCCGGCAGCCAGGCCCAAACCCTCGCCGCACGGCGCTGAGCCGCGCGCTGCCGGCTTTTCTTCCCGCTTTCCCCGACCCCGTCTCGACGCCCAGGAGCGCCACCATGCCCCAGTACAACCCGCCGATCCGTGACATGCAGTTTGTGCTGCACGAGCTGCTCGACGCCGTCGGCACGCTGCGCCAGCTGCCGCGCCATGCCGACCTCGATGTGGACACCGTCAACGCGGTGCTGGAAGAAGGCGGCAAGTTCGCGTCCCAGGTCACCGCGCCGCTGAACCTGTCGGGTGATGCCGAGGGCTGCACGCTGGACCGCAGCACGCACGAGGTGAGCACGCCCAAGGGCTTCAAGCAGGCCTATGCCCAGTATGTGGAAGGCGGCTGGCCGGCGCTGAGCTGCGACCCGGCCTTCGGCGGCCAGGGCCTGCCGGCGCTGCTGAACCTGTGCTTCTACGAGATGCTCAACAGCGCCAACCAGGCCTGGACCATGTACCCGGGCCTCTCCCACGGCGCCTACGAGGCCCTGCATGCCCACGGCACGCCCGAGCAGCAGGCCCTGTACCTGCCCAAGCTGACCAGCGGCGAATGGACCGGCACCATGTGCCTGACCGAGCCGCACTGCGGCACCGATCTGGGCCTGCTGCGCAGCAAGGCCGAGCCCCAGGCCGACGGCAGCTACAAGATCACCGGCCAGAAGATCTTCATCTCGGCCGGCGAGCACGACATGGCCGCCAACATCGTGCACCTGGTGCTGGCCCGCCTGCCCGATGCGCCCGAGGGCAGCAAGGGCATCAGCCTGTTCGTGGTGCCCAAGTTCATCCCGAATGCCGACGCCAGCCTGGGCGCGCGCAATGCCATCTTCTGCTCGGGCCTGGAGCACAAGATGGGCATCCATGCCAATGCCACCTGCCAGATGACGCTCGACGGCGCCAGCGGCTGGCTGGTGGGCCAGCCGAACAAGGGCCTGATGGCCATGTTCGTGATGATGAACGCGGCGCGACTGGGCGTGGGCAACCAGAGCCTGGGCCTGACCGAGGTGGCCTACCAGAACGCCGTGGCCTATGCCAAGGACCGGCTGCAGATGCGCGCGCTGTCGGGCCCCAAGGCGCCGGACAAGCCGGCCGACCCCATCATCGTGCACCCCGACGTGCGCAAGATGCTGCTGACCGCGCGCGCCTATGCCGAGGGTGGTCGCGCGCTGCTGGCCTACACCGCGCTGAAGCTGGACGTGGCCCTGGCCACCAACGACGAGGACGAGCGCAAGGAGGCCGACGACACCGTGGCCCTGCTGACGCCCATCATCAAGGCCTTCCTGACCGACAACGGCTGGGCGGCCACCACGCACTGCCAGCAGGTCTATGGCGGCCACGGCTTCATCCACGAATGGGGCATGGAGCAGTTCGTGCGCGACGCGCGCATCAACATGATCTACGAGGGCACGAACACCGTGCAGTCGCTGGACCTGCTGGGCCGCAAGGTGCTGGGCGACAACGGCAAGAAGCTCAAGGCCTTCGGCAAGGAAATCGCCGCCTTCGTGGAAGAGCACGGCGTGCGCGAGGACATGCAGGAATTCGTCAACCCGCTGGCCGACCTGGGCGACAAGGTCACCAAGCTGACCACCGAGATCGGCATGAAGGCCTTCGGCAATGCCGACGAGGTGGGCGCGGCCGCGGTGGACTATCTGCGCGTGGTCGGCCACCTGACCTTTGCCTACCTGTTTGCGCGCATGGCGCTGATCGCGCTCGACAAGCAAAAGGAACAAGGCGAAGGGGGCGACAGCTTCTACACCGCCAAGCTGCACACCGCGCGCTTCTACTTCGCCAAGCTGCTGCCCGAGACGGCCACGCTGATCCGCACCGCGCGCGCCGGCCTGCAGCCGCTGATGGCCATGGACGAGGCGCTGTTCTGAGCGCAGCATTGCCGCCCCGAGATTCCATAACAGACAGGAGACATGGCATGCACAAGACCCTGATCGCCCTGAGCCTGGGCCTGAGTCTGGGCTTCAGCGCCGGCGCCGCGCTGGCCCAGGCCACGCCGGTGGGCCTGTGGAAGACCATCGACGACGAGACCAAGGTCGAGAAGTCCTTTGTGCGCATCACCGAGTCCGGTGGCGTGCTGTCGGGCCGGGTCGAGAAGATCCTCGAAGCCGCCAAGGCCGACACCAAGTGCGACAAGTGCAGCGACGCGCGCAAGGACCAGCCGGTGCAGGGCATGACCATCATCCGCAACGCCCGGGCCGACGCCGAGCGCGAGCACTGGGAAGGCGGCGACATCCTCGATCCGAACAACGGCAAGGTCTACAAGCTGCGCCTGAAGCCGCTGGACGGCGGCAAGAAGCTGGAGGTGCGCGGCTACATCGGCCCGTTCTTCCGCAACCAGCAATGGATCCGGGTGGAGTGACCCTGTTCCCCGTCTGAATCACCACGAAAGCAGACCCCATGAACCGCTTCAATGTCCGCAAGGTCGCCGTGCTCGGCGCCGGCGTGATGGGCGCGCAGATCGCCGCCCACCTGGTCAACGTCAAGGTGCCGGTCGTGCTGTTCGACCTGCCCGCCAAGGAAGGGCCGAAAAACGGCATCGTGCTGAAGGCGCTGGACGGCCTGAAGAAGCTCAAGCCCAGCCCCATCGGCGTGGCCGACGACCTGGCCCTGATCCAGCCCGCCAACTACGAGGAGCACCTGGGCCTGCTGGCCGGCTGCGATCTGGTGATCGAGGCCATTGCCGAGCGCATGGACTGGAAGCTGGACCTGTACGGCAAGATCGCGCCGCATGTGGCGCCCAGCGCCATCGTCGCCAGCAACACCTCGGGCCTGAGCATCACCCAGCTCAGCGAGGCCCTGCCCGAATCGCTGAAGCCGCAGTTCTGCGGCATCCACTTCTTCAACCCGCCGCGCTACATGCAGCTGGTGGAGCTGATCCCCACGCCGACGACCCGCGCGGACGTGCTGGACCAGTTGGAAGCCTTTGCCACGCGCACGCTGGGCAAGGGCATCGTGCGCGCCAAGGACACGCCCAACTTCGTGGCCAACCGCGTGGGCATCGCCGGCATGCTGGCCACCATCGCCGAGGCCGACAAGGCCGGCCTCAGCTACGACGTGGTCGATGACCTGACCGGCAAGAAGCTGGGCCGCGCCAGCAGCGGCACCTTCCGCACGGCCGACGTGGTGGGCATCGACACCATGGCCCATGTGATGAAGACCATGCAGGACAACCTGCAGGCCGATCCGTTCTACGCCAGCTATGCCACCCCGGCCGCGGTGCAGACCCTGATCGCCGCCGGCGCCCTGGGCCAGAAGAGCAAGGCCGGCTTCTACAAGAAGGTCGGCAAGGACGTGCTGCGCTTCGACCCGGCCAGCGGCGACTACGTGCCCGGCGGCAAGAAGGCCGATCCGCTGGTCGACCGCATCCTGAAGAAGGCGCCGGCCGAGCGCCTGAAGCTGCTGCGCGAATCGACCCACCCGCAGGCGCAGTTCCTGTGGGCCATCTTCCGCAACAGCTTCCACTACGTGGCCGTGCACCTGGCCGAGATCGCCGACACGGCGCGCGAGGTCGACCTGGCCATGCGCTGGGGCTTCGGCATGAAGCAGGGCCCGTTCGAGCTGTGGCAGGCCGCCGGCTGGCAGCAGGTGGCCGAATGGGTGAAGGCCGACATCGAGGCCGGCAAGGCGCTGTGCAATGCACCGCTGCCGGCCTGGGTGTTCGACGGTCGCACCGGTGTGCACACCGCCGAAGGCTCGTGGAGCGCCGCCCAAGGCAAGTACCTGCCGCGCGCCGCGCTGCCGGTGTATGCGCGCCAGCTGTTCCCCGAACTGCTGCTGGGCGAGACTGGCCCGGTGGCGGCCACGGCCGGCACCGAGCTGTTCAAGAACGACGAGTGCCGGGTCTGGACGAACGACGGCCAGGTGGTCATCCTCACCCTGACGGGCAAGATGCACACCATCGGCCCGGGCACGGTGGAAGGCCTGTACAAGGCGCTGGAGCTGGCCGAAGGCGGCTATGACGGCCTGGTGATCTGGTCGCCCGACGAGCCCTTCTCGGCCGGCGCCAACCTCGAAGCCATGCTGCCCACCTTCATGAAGATGGGCGCCAAGGGCATCGCGCCCGAGGTCAAGAAGCTGCAGGACGCGCTGCTGCGCCTGCGCTATGCCAGCGTGCCCACGGTGGCCGCGGTGCGGGGCCTGGCGCTGGGCGGTGGCTGCGAGATCGCGGTGGCCGCGGCGCGCCGTGTCGCCCACATGGAAAGCTATGTCGGCCTGGTGGAAGTGGGCGTGGGCCTGATCCCCGGCGGCGGCGGCCTGACCTACATCGCCCGCCGCGCGGCCGAGAAGGCGGCGCTGTGCGGCGCCGCCGACCTGCTGCCCGGCCTGAAGGACGCCTTCCAGGCCGCGGCCATGGCCACCGTGGGCACCAGCGCCCTCGAAAGCCGCAAGCTGGGCTATCTGCTGGGCGACGACGTCATCGTGGCCCACCGCGACGAGCTGCTGTTCGTCGCCATCGAGCAGGTCAAGTCCATGGCCGCGAGCAACTGGCGTGCGCCGCTGAAGAGCCTGTTCCCGGTGGCCGGCCGCAATGCCAAGGCCACCATCCAGGCCCAGCTGGTGGGCATGCGCGACGGTGGCTTCATCAGCGCCCACGACTACCACATCGCCGGCCTGATCGCCGACGTGGTGACCGGCGGCGACGTGGACGCCGGCACCCTGGTCAACGAGGAATACCTGATGGCACTGGAGCGCAAGCACTTCTGCTCGCTGCTCGAGAACCCCAAGACCCAGGAACGCATCATGGGTCTTCTGCAAACCGGCAAGCCCGTGCGCAACTGATCGGAGCGACGACCATGACCAAGCAAGTTCAAGACGCCTACATCGTCGCCGCCAGCCGCACGCCCATCGGCAAGTCGGGCCGCGGCTATTTCAAGAACACCCGCTCCGACGACCTGCTGATCACCGCGCTGCAGGCCGCGCTGGCCCAGGTGCCGACGCTGGACCCGAAGGCCATCGAAGACGCCATCATCGGCTGCAGCTTCCCCGAGGGCGAGCAGGGCATGAACATGGCGCGCATCGCCGTGGCCCTGGCCGGCCTGCCCAACGGCGTGGGCGGCGTGACCATCAACCGCTTCTGCGCCTCGGGCCTGACGGCCATCCAGATGGCCGCCGACCGCATCCGCGTCGGCGAGGCCGACGTGATGATCGCCGGCGGCGCCGAGAGCATGAGCCTGGTGCCCATGGGCGGCAACAAGCCCTCGTTCAACCCGGCGGTGTTCGCCCGCGACGAGAACGTGGGCATCGCCTACGGCATGGGCCTGACCGCCGAGAAGGTGGCCACGCAGTGGAAGGTCAGCCGCGAAGACCAGGACGCCTTTGCCCTGGCCTCGCACCAGAAGGCCCTGGCTGCCCAGGCCGCCGGCGAGTTTGCCGACGAGATCTGCCCGGTGGACGTGGTCAGCCGCCTGCCCAACCTGGAAACGGGCGAGGTGTCGCTGAAGACGCGCACCGTCAGCCTCGACGAGGGCGCGCGCCCCGACACCAGCCTGGAAGGCCTGGCCAAGCTGCGCCCGGTGTTCGCCGCCAAGGGCAGCGTCACCGCCGGCAACAGCAGCCAGACCAGCGACGGCGCCGGCGCGCTGATCCTGGCCAGCGAGAAGGCCGTGCGGCAGTTCGACCTGAAGCCGCTGGCGCGCTTCGTCAGCTTTGCCAGCCGCGGCGTGCCGCCCGAGATCATGGGCATCGGCCCGATTGCCGCCATTCCCGCGGCCCTGGGCTATGCCGGCCTGAGCGCCGACGACATGGGCTGGATCGAGCTGAACGAGGCCTTCGCGGCCCAGGCCCTGGCCGTGATCCGCGACCTGAAGCTGGACCCCAGCAAGGTCAACCCGATGGGCGGCGCCATCGCGCTGGGCCATCCGCTGGGCGCCACCGGCGCCATCCGCGCCGCCACCGTGGTGCATGCGCTGCGCCGCAAGAACCTGAAGTACGGCATGGTCACGATGTGCGTGGGCACCGGCCAGGGCGCGGCCGGCATCTTCGAACGCGTCTGAGCCCACCCGGCGCCGTGCGATGACGCCGGTCCACATCGTCACCGACGACGGCTTCGGCCTGGCCGGCGCGCTGCATGGCGATGCCGCCACGGCCCGTGGCGGCGTGCTGATCGCGCCGGCCATGGGCGTGCCGCAGCGCTACTACGCCGAGTTTGCGCAGTGGCTGGCCGGCCAGGGCTGGCTGGTGCTGAGCTTCGACTACCGCGGCATGGGCGGCTCGCGCCCGCCACGCCATGCGCGCTCGCTGCGCGGCTTCCAGGCCGACATCCACACCTGGGCCGAGCGCGACGCCGCCGCGGCCCTGGCCGAGCTGGACCGGCGCCTGGGCGCGCACAAGCCCATCCACTGGCTGGGCCACAGCCTGGGCGGCCAGATCCTGGGCCTGCTGCCCAACCGCCAGCGCGTGCAGCGCATGGTCACCATCGGCACCGGCAGCGGCTACTGGCGCGAGAACGCCCGGCCGCTGCGGCGCATCAACTGGCTGCTGTGGTTTGTGGTCGTGCCACTGGCCGTGCCGCTGGCCGGCTACTTTCCGGGCCGGCGACTGGGCATGGTGGGCGACCTGCCGGCCGGCGTGATGCGCCAGTGGCGCCGCTGGTGCCTGCACCCCGACTACCTGATGGGCGAGGGTGGCACCGCGCTGCGCGAACGTTATGCCGGGCTGAGCACGCCGCTGCTGGCGCTGAGCTTCAGCGACGACGAGTACATGTCGCGCCGCAACACCGAGTCGCTGCACGGCTTTTATGCCGGTGCGCCGCGTACCATGCGGCGCATCCATCCGGCCGAGGTCGGCGTGCGCCGCATCGGCCACTTCGGCTTCTTCCGGCGCCAGTTCCAGGCCACGCTGTGGCCCCAGGTCAGCGGCTTCCTGGCTGCGGCCTGACCCCCTTTCCAGGAGACCTCCGCATGAGCATCCGCACCGGCGTCATCCACGGCGTCGCCACGATCGAGATCGCCCGCCCCGAGAAGAAGAACGCGCTGACCCAGGCCATGTACACGGCCATGGCCGAGGCCATCGTCAACGCCGGCGCCGACGCCAGCGTGCGCGCGCTGCTGATCACCGGCCAGCCCGGCGTGTTCACCTCGGGCAACGACCTCGAGGACTTCATGCAGCGCCCGCCGCAGGGCGCCGATTCGCCGGTGTTCCGCTTCATGCAGGCCCTGCTGGATTGCGAGAAGCCGGTGGTGGCCGCCGTCACCGGCGCTGCCGTGGGCATCGGCACCACGATGCTGCTGCACTGCGACCTGGTCTATGTCAGCGACGAGGCGCGCCTGGCCATGCCCTTCGTCGGCCTGGGCCTGGTGCCCGAATACGCCAGCAGCCTGCTGGTGCCGCTGCTGATGGGCCCGGTGCGCGCCACCGAGAAGCTGCTGCTGGGCGACCCCTTCAGCGGCGAGCAGGCGGTGGAATGCGGCATCGCCAATGCCGTGCTGCCGGCCGCCGAGGTGCTGCCGCATGCGCGCCGCATGGCCGAGCGCTTCAATGCCCTGCCGCCCGGCGCGGTGCGCGACAGCAAGCGCTTGATGCGCGCGCCGATGAAGGCGCAGATCCAGGCGGTGATGGCCGAAGAAGGCGCGATCTTCGGCCAGCGCCTGCGCAGCCCCGAGGCCATGGAGGCCTTCCAGGCCTTCTTCCAGAAGCGCAAGCCCGACTTCTCCAAGTTCTGAACCGCGGCCGCGCCGGCCCCGGGCCATGCCCCCGCAACTGCCGCTGAAGCTGGCGCTGGCACCGCTGCTGCTGGGCCAGGCGCTGTGGACGCGGCGCCGCCTGCCGCGCCTGCCCGAGGCCGCCGGCCCGCGCCAGGGCACGGCCGGCCAGGGCGAGCTGGGGCTGACGCTGCTGATCCTGGGCGACTCGTCGGCCGCCGGCGTGGGCGTGGCCCACCAGCGTGCGGCCCTGGCCGGCCAGCTCAGCCGCGCGCTGGCCCAGCGCCTGCAGCGGCGCGTGCCCTGGCAGCTGTGCGCACGCTCGGGCGTCACCACGGCCCAGGCGCTGGACCTGGTGGGCGAGGCCCGCCCCGCCGACGTGGCGGTGGTGGTCACCGGCGTCAACGACGTCATCGACCAGGTCAGCCCGCAGCGGGCGCTGCGCCAGCGCGAGGCCCTGGTGCAGGCGCTGCGCCAGCATGCCGGCGTGCGCCAGGTGGTCATGACGCCGGTGCCGCCGATGGGCCGCTTTGCCGGCCTGCCGCAGCCGCTGCGCTGGCTGGCCGGGCAGGAGGCCGCGGCCCACGAGGCGGCGCTGCGCCGCTGGGCCGGCCAGCAGCCGGCGGTCAGCCACCTGCCGTTCGAGCTGCCTGTCGGCGATGCCGGCCTGCTGGCCAGCGACGGCTTCCATCCCGGCGCGCCGCTGTATGCGGCCTGGGGCCGGGCGCTGGCCCAGCACATCGCCGACGCGGTGCTGCCGCGGCTGTAGCGCCCTGCCGCGACCACTGGCGCCAAGACGGCGGCGCCTGCGGCGCGCACACTGGGCGGCTTCAACCGAGGACAAGCCCATGACAGAACCCCGCAGCCTGCGCGGCAAGACCCTGGTCATCACCGGCGCCAGCCGCGGCATCGGCCTGGCGATTGCCAGGCGCGCCGCCGCCGATGGCGCCAACCTGGTGCTGCTGGCCAAGACCACCGAGCCCAATCCCAAGCTGCCGGGCACGCTGGCCAGCGCGGCGGCCGAGGTCGAGGCCGCCGGCGGCCAGGCCCTGGCCGTGCCCACCGACATCCGCGACGAAAACGCGGTGGCCGCGGCCATGGCGGCGGCGGTGGCGCGCTTCGGCGGCATCGACATCCTGGTCAACAACGCCAGCGCCATCAACCTGACGCCGACGGCGGCCACGCCGATGAAGCGCTTCGACCTGATGATGGGCGTCAATGCCCGCGGCACCTTCTGCTGCACCCAGGCGGCCCTGCCCGAGCTGATCAAGAGCGCCCAGGCCGGCCGCAACCCGCATGTGCTGACCATGAGCCCGCCACTGAGCATGAAGGACCACTGGTTTGCGCCGCATGTGGCCTACACCCTGGCCAAGTACGGCATGAGCCTGTGCACGCTGGGCCATGCGCGCGAGTTCCGCCCGCTGGGCATTGCCGTCAACAGCCTGTGGCCACGCACCGTGGTGGCCACCGCGGCGCTGCAGATGATCCCGGGCATCGACACCAACAAGTGCCGCCGGCCGGAGATCCTGGCCGATGCCGCGCACTGCATCCTGACCAGCGATGCACGCCAGGTCAGCGGCAACTTCTTCATCGACGATGCGGTGCTGGCCGAGCACGGCGTGCGCGACTTCGGGCCTTATTCGGTGGTGCCGGGCACGACCGACCTGCTGCCCGACCTGTTCCTGGACTGAGCGGCGGCCGACCCTTGAAATACCCGGGGCTGTACCCAAGTCCCGGCCATGGACACGCACCACCTCGTCTGCCCGCATTGCGGCGCCACCAACCGCCTTCCCGCTGACCGGCTGCAGGACGGCCCCGACTGCGGCCGCTGCCACCAGCCGCTGCTGGACGGCCAGCCGATCACGCTGACCGATGCCAATGCCGCGCGGCTGCTGGCCCAGACCACGCTGCCGGTGCTGGTGGACTTCTGGGCGCCCTGGTGCGGGCCCTGCCGGCAGATGGCGCCGCAGTTCGAGGCCGCGGCCCGCCAGCTCAAGGGCCGGGTGCTGCTGGCCAAGGTGGACACCGACGCCAATCCGCAGCTGGCGGCGCAGTTCGGCATCCGCAGCATCCCCACCCTGGTCAAGCTGCAGGGCGGGCAGGAGCTGGGCCGCCAGTCCGGCGCGCTGCCGGCGGCGCAGATCGTGGCGCTGGCGCAGCGCGGCTAGAGCCGCGGCCGCCGCGTCACAGCACGATCAGCGACACGCAGCCGAAGTAGATCAGCAGGCTCAGCAGGTCCTGCACGATGGTGGCCAGCGGCCCGCTGCCATAGGCCGGGTCGCCACCCAGGCGGCCCAGGGCCCAGGGCAGCAGCAGGCCCAGGCTGCTGGCCACCAGGCTGGCGGCGGCCAGGGCCAGGGCCACGGCCGCGGCCAGGTGTGCATCGTCGAACACCCAGCCCACCAGCGGCAGCGCGGCCAGCGCCAGCACACCGCCGATCAGCGCGCCGGTGCGCAGCTCGCCGCCGATCAGCCGGCCCAGGCCGGCCTGGCTCAGCGACAGGCCGCGCACGGCCACGGCCTCGCTCTGCGTGCCGATGGCATCGGCCAGGTAGACCAGGCCGGGGATGAAAAACGCCAGCGCCGGCCGCGCCGCCAGCGCCGACTCGAAGCGCGCCACCACCCAGGTGGCCAGCACGCTGCCCAGCAGGCCCACCAGCAGCCAGGGCAGGCGGTGGCGGGCGCGGCGCAGCGGTGGCGCCTCCAGCGCCTGGCGCGCCTGGTCGGTCTCGCGGGCGATGCCGGCCAGGCGGTGCAGGTCTTCCACATGCTCGCGGCGCAGCACCTCCATCAGCGCCTGCGGGCTGGCCACGCCCAGCAGCCGGCCCTGGCCATCAACCACCGGCAGCGCCGCCAGGCCATGGTGCAGGGCCAGCGAGGCCATGTGCTCGGGATCGGTGCCGGCGGTCACGGTCGGCGGCTGGCGCTGCATGGCCTGGTCCAGCCGGGCCGCGTCGTCCAGCGCCAGCAGCTGGGCCGGGCCCAGCGTGCCCAGCAGGCGGCCGTCGCCATCCAGCACGCACAGCAGCGGCCAGTCGTCGGCAATCTGGTCGGCGATGGCGTCGCCGATGCCGTCGCGATGGCGCAGCCGCGCCCGCACGGTGGCCACGGTCTCGTCGGGCCGGGCGCGGGGGGCGGGGCTGAGCCGGGGCAGGGTGTCGGGCATGGCGGGCACGGAGCTGCATTGTCCGTGCGCCGCGGCCCTCGGGCCACGGCCCTCAGACGCGGCAGGCGGCGCTGTCGGCCGGCTCGGCCAGAGCCGCGGCCGGCGCCGTGCGCGCACGCAGCCAGTCGCCCAAGGCCTCGGCCGGCATGGGCCGGGCGAACAGATAGCCCTGGAAGCGGCTGCAGCCCATGCGCGCCAGCGCCTCGCGGTGGGCCTCGGTCTCCACGCCCTCGGCGATCACCTCCATGCCCAGGCTCAGGCCCATCATCACGATGGCGCGGGCAATGGCCTCGCCCTCGGCGCCGCCGGCCAGGTCGCGCACAAAGGACTGGTCGATCTTGATCTGGTCCAGTGGCAGCCGGCGCAGCAGGCTCAGCGAGGAGAAGCCGGTGCCGAAGTCGTCCAGCGCCAGCGACACGCCGTGGCGGCGCAGTGCCTCCATCTTGCGGATCTCGCCGTCCAGGTCGTTGGCCAGCGCGCTTTCGGTCAGCTCGATCTTCAGCCGGCCCGGCGCCACATGGTGCTGGCGCATCAGCTCCAGCAGCCGCGGCACGAAGTCGGCCTGGTCGAACTGCTGGGCGCTGACATTCACCGCCAGCACCAGCCGGCCCAGCTGGGCGTCGCCGGCCCACTGCTCCAGCTGGGCGCAGGCGCGGCGCAGCACCCAGGCGCCCAGCTCGGGCATCAGGCCGCTGCGCTCGGCCAGCGGCACGAACTCGGCCGGCGACACCGCGCCGCGCTGGTCGTGGGTCCAGCGCAGCAGGGCCTCTGCGCCGATGACGCGGCCCTGGTCGTCGACCTGGGGCTGGTAGTGCAGCTGCAGCCGGTCGTGCTCGATGGCCTGGCGCAGATCGGTGGCCAGGCCGTCCAGGCGCACCGAGTCGGTCTGCAGCAGGTGCAGCACCAGCAGCACCACCGCCATGGCCACGCCATGGTCGGACCAGGCGCCCCAGTAATAGACCGAGGCACTGACCGGCGGCCCGTCGTAGAGCGTGAAATGGCTGCCGGCCAGGGCCGCATAACAGGCCAGGCACAGGGCAGGATAGCCGTAGCGCACCCAGGCCGGCTCGTCGCGCGTCATCAGCGCCGAGGCCACGCCCAGCATCAGCAGGTACTGGTGGGCCGAGCGGGGCAGGCCGGCCACCGGCGGGTTCAGCCACAGCGCATTGACCAGCGCAAAGCTGAACATGCTGACGATGGTGATGCGGGCGCACAGCCGCCAGCGCTCGCGCGCCAGCAGCGACAGCGCGCCGACGCCGGCCAGGCCGGTGGCCAGGTAGATCAGCGCGCTGTGGCGGTCGCCCTGGCCCCACAGCAGCGGCGCCCAGGCCAGCGTGCCCAGCGCCAGCAGGCTGTTGATCCAGGCGAGGATGCGCCAGCTGCGGCGCTGGTGCGCCGTCAGCCGGGGCGGGGGTTGGAAGAGTCTGGGCAGGGCCATGGCGGGTTGCAGGCCCGACTTCTGCCCACGATTCGACGGCTATCGGCCGCTCACCCCGGGTGCTTGAGCGCCGCAGTTCACGCGCGGCGCGGCGGCGTCGTCAATATCCGCGCTGGCGGTCCACCGGATGCGGCAGGGCCGCGCCCTGCAGCAGGGCCGCCAGGCCGTCGGCAAACTGCGCCGCCACCGTGGCCAGCGAGGACTGCGCGGCGATGTGCGGCGTGACGGTGATGCCGGGCTCAGCCCACAGCGGGCTGTCGGGCGGCAGCGGCTCGGTGGCCTGCACGTCCAGCGCCGCATGGCCCAGCTGGCCCGAGCGCAGCGCGGCGATCAGGTCGGCCTCGACCACATGGCCGCCACGCGCCACATTCACCAGCAGGGCGCCGCGCGGCAGCGCCGCAAAGGCCGCGGCATCGAGCAGGCCGCGCGTGGCCGGCGTCAGCGGCAGGGCATTGACGACGATGTCGCAGCCGGCCAGAAAATCGTGCAGCGCCGGGCCGTCGCGACGCCAGCCCTGCACCGCAAAACCCAGCGCCTGCAGCACGCGGCCGACCTCGCGGCCGACCTCGCCATGGCCCAGGATGCCGACGCGGTGGCGCGCCGCGGCCATCGGATGCCGGGTCCAGTCGCGCTGCTGCTGTTGCAGCCGGTAGCCGGCCAGGCCACGCACATGGTCCAGCACCACCGCGGCCACGTACTGGGCGATGCCCAGGGCCTGGTCGGCATCGACCACGCGGCTCACCGGCACCGTGGCCGGCAGATCGGGCGTCAGCAGCTTCTCGACGCCGGCGGCCATGGCGCAGACCCAGCGCAGCCGCGGCAGGCGCGCCGCCAGGCCCGGCGGAAAGGCCCAGCCCAGCACCACGTCGACGCGGGCCAGCGCCGCCTCGTCCAGCTCGGGCCGCCAGCGCAGCAGCTCGGCGGCCTGGCCGCGGCGGCCCAGCTCGGCCTGCACCGCGGCCACCAGGCCGTCTTCCATCGGCTTCATCGGCACCAGCAGCAGGATGGTGGGATCGGACATCGGCAACAGTTCCCGCAGATCAGTGGCCGGCCGCGGCATGCTGCCGGGCCCGGGCCAACTCAATGAACCAGTCGACGCAGGCGGCATTGGCCATGGCATCGCGCTTCATCACCGCATCGGCATCGGCGCCCATCAGCAGCTTCTTCACCGGCAGCTCCATCTTCTTGCCCGACAGCGTGCGCGGGATGGCCGGCACCTGGAACACCTCGTTGGGCACATGGCGCGGCGACAGGGCCTGGCGGATCTCGGCCTTGAGCCGGGCTTTCAGCGCGTCATCCAGCATGACGCCGTCGCGCAGCACCACGAACAGCGGCATCCAGCTCTCGCGGCCCAGGTATTCCAGGTCCACCACCAGGCTGTCCAGCACCTCGGGCAGGGCCTCGACCGCGCGGTACAGCTCGGCCGTGCCCATGCGCACGCCATGGCGGTTGATGGTGGCGTCGCTGCGGCCGTAGATCACCGCGCCGCTGGCCCCGGATTCGGGATGCGGCGTGATGCGCAGCCAGTCGCCGTGGCGCCAGATGCCCGGGTACATGTCGAAATAGCTGTCGTGCAGGCGCTGGCCGGAGGCGTCGCCCCACAGGTACAGCGGCATCGACGGCATGGGCTCGGTGCAGACCAGCTCGCCGACCTCGTCGATCAGCGGCCGGCCGTCCTCGCTGAAGGCCTGCACCGCCGCGCCCAGGCAGCGGCACTGCATCTCGCCGGCCACCACCGGCAGCGTGGGCAGGCCGGCGATGAAGGCGCCTGCGAAATCGGTGCCGCCGGAGATCGAGGTCAGCCAGATGTCGCGCCCACCGGGCCGCGGCAGCTCGCGCCAGATCCAGCGGTAGCTGTCCTCGGACAGCGGCGATCCGGTGGAGCCCACGGCGCGCAGCATCGACAGATCGGCCACCTGCTGCGGCTTGACGCCGGCCTTGTCGCAGCCGGCATAAAAGGCCGCGCCGGCGCCAAAGAACGTGGCCCGCGACAGCCCGGCAAAGCGCCACAGCGTGCCCCAGTCGGGCTGGCCCGGCGTGCTGCCGGCCGGGTTGCCGTCGTAGATGCAGATGGTGGTGCCGCCCAGCAGGCCGCCGATCTGGCTGTTCCACATGATCCAGCCGGTGGTCGAGTACCAGTGGTAGCGGTCGCCGGTGGCCAGCGTCGGGCCGACGTTGTTGTGCAGCACGGTGAGCTTCAGCCCCTCCAGCATCACGCCGCCATGGCCGTGCACGATGGGCTTGGGCAGGCCGGTGGTGCCGCTGGAATACACCACCCACAGCGGATGGTCGAAGGGCAGGCACTCGGGCTGGAAGGCGGCGATGGCGGCCTCGTCCAAGCGATCCCCCAGCACCTCGCCCGCCAGCAGGGCCTGCAGGTCGTGGGTGGCACGGCCGGGGCCGGCAAAGTCGGCAGCCTGGGTGGCGGCATCCAGCCGCGACCACAGCACCAGGTGCTGCACGCTGGGCAGGCCGTCCAGCAGCTCGTGCAGCACGGCGCGGCGGTCGTGGGCCTGGCCGCCCCAGCGGTAGCCGTCGCTGGCGATCAGGACCTTGGGCTCGATCTGGCGGAAGCGGTCGAGCACGGCCACCGGCCCCATGTCGGGCGAGCACACCGACCAGATCGCGCCCAGGCTGGCGCAGGCCAGGAACACCGCCGCCGTCTCGGGCGTGTTCGGCAGCACCGCGCAGACGCGGTCGCCGCGCTGCACGCCCAGGCGGCGCAGCGCCAGCGCAAAAGCCGCCACCTGGCGCCGCAGCTCGGGCCAGGAGACTTCGCGCAACCGCCCGGCGGCCAGCAGCGGCTCGTCGGCAAACACGATGGCCGGGTGGCCGGCGGCCTGCAGCGCATCGGCATGGCGCAGCGCCTGCTGCGCATAGTTGAGCTGGGCGCCGGCAAACCAGCGTGCGCCGGGCATGCGCCGGGCATCGAGCACCGGGCCGGGCGGCGTGGGCGACTGCAGATCGAAATAGTCCCAGACCGACTGCCAGAAGGCCTCCAGCTCGGTCACCGACCAGCGCCACAGCGACTCGTAGTCATCGAAGGCCAGGCCGTGGCGCTCGCGCAGCCAGCGCTGGTAGTGGGTGATGCGGGGTTCAGGCAGTGGAGGCATCGTCGGGGGGCACGTCGATGAAGCGCCAGGTGTCGCGCATGAAGGGGTGGCGCCAGTATCCGCGCGTGCCGGGCTGCAGCACATCGGTGACGATGCGGTGGCCGTGCACCTTGTAGGGCATGTAGGCCACCAGCAGGTTCTTGGCCTGGCGCATCAGCTCGGCACGCTCGGGGCCATCGGGCAGGGCGCGCAGGCGCTCGATCAGGCGGTCGTAGGCCGGCAGCGCAAAACGCGCGTCGTTGGACTCGCCGGCGTTCGGCCCGTAGGCGGTGTCGAGGAAGAAGCCGCCGTCGGGCGAGGTGGCACTCCAGGCATAGCCCCACATCATCAGCGAGCCGGTGCGCGTGAGCTTGAGCAGCTCGGGCCAGGTGCCGATGCGAAAGCGCATGCGGATGCCGATGCGGTCCATCGAGCGCTTCCACACCTCGTTGGCCAGGCGGTCGCGCTGGTTGCTCAGGCTGGCCAGCTCCAGCTCCAGCGGCCGGCCGTCGGGCGTCTCGCGCCAGCCGTCGCCATTGCGGTCCACATAGCCATAGGTGTCGAGCAGGGCCTGGGCGCGGGCCGGATCGTGCTCGCCCATCTCGCTCTTGTAGTCCGGGTCGTAGCCGAAGGTGTGGGGCCCGACCAGCGACTGGCCGCGGATGGCCTGGCCGCCCAGCACATGGCGCAGATAGCCGGGCTGGTCGAAGCCCAGCGCGATGGCGCGGCGCAGCGCCACCTTGTCGGGCGTGTAGCCACCGACCAGCGCATGGTCCATCGCGAAATAGGTCATGCCCATGTCGGGCTGGGCCTGGCGCTGCAGGCGCACGCCGCGCTTGGCCAGGTAGGGCGCCAGCTCGCCCCGCGGCGCCACCGTGTTGACCAGGCCGAACGGCAGCTGCAGCCAGGCATAGCGCCCGTTGAGAAAGCTCAGCCAGCGCGGCTGGTCTTCCTCGACCACCTCGACCACCACCCGGTCCACCCGCGGCAGGCGCTGGCCGGCCAGTTCGGCGGCCAGCGCCTGCTGCAGCGGCTGCGGGGCCGGCGTGCCCTGGTAGACCTCGTCGCGGAAACTGGCCGAGCGCTCCAGCTCGATGCGCGAGCCGCGCACCCAGTGCCGCAGCCGGAACGGGCCGGTGCCCACCGGATGGGCGCCCATCTCCGCGGCGCCGTAGTGCTGCACCACCTCACGGGCGATGGCGCTGCAGAAGGTCGTGGCCAGCAGGTGCACAAAGCGTGGATCGGCCACGCCCAGCGTGAAGCGCAGCGTGTAGCGGTCCAGCGTGCGCAGGCCCTCGGCCTCGCTGTCGTAGTCGAACGGGGTGTTGTCGCGCAGCGCGCGCTCGCGCAGCGCCTCCAGCCCCGGCATCTTGAAGGCCTGGAACTGGTACAGGTCACCGGACTTGTGGCGCGGGTCGAAGAAGCGCTTGATGGCGTAGACATAGTCGGCCGCCACCAGCTCGCGCCGCCGGCCGCCGAAGGCCGGGTCGTCGTGGAAGAAGATGCCGGGCCGGATGCGCAGCGTGAAGCGCCGGCCATGGTCCGAGACCTCGGGCAGGGCCTCGGCGGTGCGTGGCACCAGGCGCGCCGGCAGGGCCAGGTAGTCGTAGCCCAGCGGCGGCTCCAGCATCTGCGCGATCAGCGTGCTGGAGTAGTAGTCGCTGTTGATCTGCGCCGGGTCGAAGCCGGTTTCCGGCGCCGGCAGGGCCAGGCGCAACACCTTGGTGCCGCGGCCGGCCGCGGCCCCGGCCGGCACGCCGGCCGCAGCGCCCGCAGCACCTGCAGCACCGGCCGCCAGCCCCTGCAGCCAGCGGCGGCGCCCTGCTGCGTCGGCCGGCGCGTCGCGCATTCAGCGCGCCGGACGCTTGCTGTCGTCGATGTCCACCAGGTGCCACCACTCCTGCCAGAACAGCGGCCGGCGGAAGCCGACGAACCAGGGGTGCATCAAGTCGTTGCTGATGCGGTGCACATGCACCTTGTAGGGCATGTAGGCCACGCCGATCAGCTTGGCCTCCAGGAACAGGGCCTCGCGCTCCGGCCCGTCGGGCAGCGACTTCATGCGGTCGTAGATGGCATCGAAGCGCGCATGGCGAAAGCGCGCCAGGTTCTGCCCGCCCGACTGCGGCCCGTACAGCCGCGCCAGCGCACTCTGGCCGTCGGGCCGGTCGGCCGACGAGCCCACCAGCCAGATCTGCAGCTTGCCGGCGCGCGCGGCCTTCAGCTGCTCGGGCCACTTGCCGTAGATGAACTTCACGCGCAGGCCGATGGCGGCCATGTTGCGCTTCCACAGCTCGTCGAACTGGCGGCTGATCTGGTCGGGCTGGGTGCCCACCTCCAGGGTCAGCGGCTTGCCGTCGGGCATCTCGCGGAAACCATCGCCATCGCGGTCCACATAGCCGTAGGTGTCGAGCAGACCCTTGGCACGCGGCGGGTCGTAGTCGCTCATCTCGGTCTTCAGCTTCGGGTCGTAGCCGCTGGTGTGCGGGGCGATCTGCGACTGCGCCGGGATGGCCTGGCTGCGGCGGATCAGCGAGATCTCGCGCTGCACGTCCATGGCCAGCGAGATGGCGCGGCGCAGCGCGATCTTGTCGGGCGTGTAGCCGCCGACCACCGCGTCTTCCATGTTGAAGAAGGTCAGCCCCATGTCGGGGTTGATGCTGCGCAGCGCGGTGATGCCCTGCTTGGCCAGGTTGGGCGCCAGCTTGCCGCCGGGCACGGCAAGGTTGGCAAAGTCCAGCGGCAGCGCGCCGGCAATCGACACCAGGCCATCGACCTGGCCGTTGAGAAAGGCCAGCCAGCGCGGCTGGTTCTCGTCGATGACCGAGATCTCCACCCGGTCGACCATCGGGATGCGCCGGCCCTTGAAGCGCGCCAGCAGGGCCTGGCCGGCGGCATCGTCGGCGGCGGGCTCGGCCGCCTCCTCATAGAAGCGCTCGCGGTAGCCCGGGTTGCGCTCGAACACGATGGACGACGAGCGCCGCCACTGCGCCAGGCGGAACGGGCCGGTGCCCACCGGATGCTCGCCGACCTTGTCGCCGTAGAACTCCACCACCTCGCGGGCCACGCCGCCGACCAGGTCGCTGCCGGCCAGGTCTTCGAGCAGGCGCGGGCGCGGCTCCTTCAGCGTGATCTGCAGCGTGTGGCGGTCCAGCGCCTTCAGGCCCTCGATCGGCGCGTCGTAGTCGAAGGGCTTCTTGTCCTTGGTGGCGGCCTCGCGCAGCGCCTCCAAGCCGATGAAGCCGATGTCCAGGATGCTGACGGCGATCGGGCTCTTGTTGGCCGGGTCGACGATGCGCTTGAAGGCATACACATAGTCGGCGGCCACCAGTTCACGCTTCTGCCCCTTGAAGGCCGCATCGTCCTGGAAGTAGATGCCCGGGCGCAGCCTGATGGTCCAGACCTTGTGGTCGGCGCTGTGCTCGGGCATGCCGGCGGCGGTGAGCGGGCGGATCTTGGCCGGCCGCGCCAGGTGGTCGTAGTGGTACAGGGCCTCGAAGATGTGGGCCGTGACCGTGCGCGAATAGATGTCGTTGATCTTGGCCGGATCGAAGGTGGTCTCGGCCACGCTGAAGGGCAGGCGCAGCACCTTGGGCGCGGCGCTCTGGGCCAGCGAGGACAGCGGCGCCAGCACGGCCAGCGAGGCCAGCAGCAGCGCACGGCGCGCGACAAAGCGGAACGGCAAGCTCATCACGGGGCCTTGGACTTGGAGGTGTCGATGTCGATGTAGCGCCAGAAGTCGCGCATGAACGGATGGCGCCGGTAGCCCACCACCTGGGCATGCAGCAGGTCGGTGGTGATGCGGTGGGTGTTGACCTTGTAGGGCATGTAGGCGACGCCCAGCAGCGCGGCCTCGCGCATCAGCGCCTCGCGCTCGGCGCCGTCGGGCATCACCGCCAGGCGCTTGTACAGCGCATTGAAGGCCGGCAGGTCGAAGCGGGCGTGGTTGGCCTGGCCCTTGTTGGGGCCGTACAGCAGGTCGAGGAAGTAGCCGCCGTCGGGGTTGGCGGCGCTCCAGGCCACGCCCCACATCATCAGCTTGCCGGCGCGGCTGGCCTTCAGCTGCTCGGGCCACTTGGCGATCCTGAACTCGATCTTCACGTTGACCGAGGCCATGGCCTTGCGCCACAGCTCCTGCAGCTGCTTGCTCAGCTGGTCGGGCTGGCTGCTGTATTCCAGCACCAGCGGGCTGCCGTCGGGCTGGTCGCGCAGGCCGTCGCCGTTCTTGTCGGTGTAGCCATACAGGTCGAGCAGGGCGCGGGCGCGGGCCACGCTGTGCTCGCTCATCTCGGTCTTCAGCCGCGGGTCGTAGCCGCTGACCAGCGGCGGCAGGATGGCCTGGGCCGGGATCGCCTGGTGCTTGCGCACCAGCGCGATTTCCAGGTTGCTGTCATAGGCCAGGGCCAGGGCGCGGCGCAGCGCCACCTTGTCGGGTGTGTAGCCGCCGACCACCGGATGCTCCATGCCGAAATAGGTCAGCGTCGCATCCACCGCCGGCACCCGCTCCATCTGCAGGCCCTGCTTGCGCAGATTGGGCGCCAGCTGGTTGTTGGGGATGGCGATGCCCGAGAACTCGTTGGGCAGGCGCTCGATCATGTCCAGCTGGCCGTTCAGAAAGGCCAGCCAGCGCGGCTGGCTTTCCTCGATGATGGACACCTCCACCCGGTCGACCAGGGGCAGGCGCTTGCCCTTCATCTGCTGGAGCACGGCCTGGCCCAGCGCATCGTCGGCGGCCGGCTGGGCGTCGTAGAACAGCTCGCGAAAGCCCGGGTTGCGCTCCAGCGTCATCTTCGAGCTGCGCTTCCACTGCGCCAGCCGGTAGGGACCGGTGCCCACCGGATGCTCCATGGCCTTGCCGGGATAGGCCTCGATGACCTCGCGCGCCACCGCGCCCATCACCGCGCCGTCGGCCATCACATACGGAAAGCGCGGCGCCGGCTCGGCCAGGCGGATCTCGAAGCTGTAGCGGTCGAGCACACGCGCGCCCTCGACCTCGCTGTCGTAGTCGAAGGGCTGCTTGGCGGCGATGAGCTTCTTGCGCAGCTCGCTCAGGCCCAGGATCTTGGCGTTTTCCAGCTGGAACAGGCTGGGGCTCTTGTTGGCCGGGTCGTAGTGGCGCTTCAGCGAATACACATAGTCGGCCGCCACCAGCTCGCGCTTCTGGCCCTTGAAGGCCGCATCGTCGGCAAAGAAGATGCCCGGGCGGATGCGGAAGATGAAGCGCCGCCCGTCGTCGTGCACCTCGGGCATGGACGCCGCGGTCTGCAGCGCCAGCTTGGCCGGCCGCGCCAGGAAGTCATAGGTCAGCGGCGCCTCGAAGATGTTGGCCGCGATGACGCGCGAATACAGGTCGGAGATCTGCGCCGGGTCGAAGCCGGTCTCGGCGATCTGGAAGGCGTAGCGCAGCACCTTGGGCGCGGCGGCGGCGTCGGCGGCGCCGGCAGGAGCCAGCGTCAGCGCCTGGACAGCCAGCAGCCCGCTCGTGGCAAGCCCCAGCATGTAGCGACGTTTCATCGAGAAGGCATGGGGCCCTTGGGCGGGGGTGTGGCCGGGGCCGCCATGGGGTGTTCGTGGCGAAGCGGCGAGTCTAGCGGCGGCTCCACAGACACGGCACAGGACTTGCACCGCCAGCCGGGCAAATGCGGGGGTAAGGGCCTGGTGGGACCACCCTACACTCGCGCATCCTGAAATCTGAGGGGTGTCACCGGGCCACAAGCCGGGTCCATCCCGCCTGGAGTGCTCCTGATGCTGGCCTACCTGATCCGGCGCCTGTGGCAGATGATCCCGACCATGGCCGGGGTCGTGCTGCTGGTGTTCTTTCTGTTCAAGTTCTTCGGCGGCGACCCCGCCGAAATCCTCGGTGGCCTGAATGCCACGCCGCAGCAGATCGAATCGATCCGCGACCAGCTGGGCCTGAACCAGCCCTGGTATGTACAGCTGGGCATCTTTCTGAAGGGCATCGCCACCTTCGACTGGGGCAAGAGCTGGGCCACCAACGAGGCCGTGGGCCAGCTGTTTGCCACCCGGCTGCCGGCCACGCTGACGGTGATGCTGCCCATCCTGGTGCTGGAGGTGCTGCTGGCCCTGCCGATCGCCATGTGGGTGGCCTACCGCCGCGGCTCGCTGGCCGACCGCAGCATCATGGTCATCACCACGGTGGCGCTGTCGATCAGCTTCCTGGTCTACATCATCGTCGGCCAGTACCTGTTCGGCTTCCAGCTCGGCTGGTTCCCGGTGCAGGGCTGGGGCGACAGCGTGTGGACCAACCTGATCACCTATGTGCCGCTGCCGGCCCTGCTGGCGGTGCTGGTGAGCCTGGCGCCGCAGACGCGGCTGTACCGCAGCTTCTTCCTCGACGAGCTGGGCCAGGACTATGTGCGCACCGCACGCGCCAAGGGCCTGCAGGAAGGCCAGGTGCTGTTCAAGCATGTGCTGCGCAACGCCATGATCCCCATCCTCACCAACGTCGGCCTGCTGCTGCCCGGCGTGTTCCTGGGCTCGTTCCTGATCGAGACCTTCTTCTCCATCCCGGGCCTGGGCCGCGAGGTGCTGCTGGCGGTGAACCGCAGCGACTACCCCGTCATCCAGGCCGTCACCGTGTATCTGGCGATGCTGACCATGGTCATCAACCTGCTGACCGACCTGGCCTTCAAGGCCGTTGACCCGCGGGTGGTGCTGAAGTGAGCGCGGTGATGAGTTCCAGCCCGCTGGCCACGAGCCCGGCCGCCGAACGCTCCGAAGGCGTCTGGCAGGCCGCCTGGCGGCGCTTCCGCAAGGACCGCGTGGGCATGGCCGCCCTGGTGGTGGTGGCCGGCTTCCTGCTGCTGATCGCGGCCTCGGCCCTGGGCCTGGTGGCCAAGGGCTGGCAGAACGAGGTCGGCGTGACCAATGCCCGCCCCGGCTTCATGGGCCCGGCGCCGGCCGAGGCCAAGAGCAGCATCGAGGTGCCCAAGGGCCCCAATGCCGACATCTCGGCCATCGACCCGCTGGCGCCCAAGTACGCCGAATGGGCCGAGAAGGCCAAGCAGTACAGCACCACCGAGGTGAAGAAGGCCGAGACCCTGCCGTTTGGCGGCGACCGCCTGGGCCGCGACGTGCTGAGCAAGGCCATCAAGGGCACCGAGATCTCGGTCTTCGTCGGCGTCGCCGCGGCCGTGGTGGCCACGCTGATCGGCACCCTGCTGGGCGCGGCCTCGGGCTTCTTCGGCGGCAAGGTCGGCGATGCGCTGGAGTGGCTGTACAACGTGTTCGAGGCCATCCCCGGCATCCTGCTGATCTTTGCCTTCGCCGCCGTGCTGGGCCGCGGCATCGACACCGTGGTCATCATCCTGGGCCTGACCGGCTGGACCGGCCTGTACCGCCAGGTGCGCGCCGAGTTCATGAAGCACAGCAGCCGCGAATACGTGCGCGCCGCCGAGGCCATCGGCGCCTCGGCCTCGGCGCGCATGTTCCGCCACATCCTGCCCAACATCAGCCACGTCATCCTGGTGCGCATGAGCCTGCTGGTGGTGGGCTTCATCAAGGCCGAGGTGATCCTGTCCTACCTGGGCCTGGGCGTGTCCATCGACCAGGTCAGCTGGGGCACGATGCTGTCCGAGGCCCAGGCCGAGCTGATCCTCGGCCACTGGTGGCAGCTGGTGGCGGCCACCGCCTTCATGGCGCTGTTCGTCACCGCCTTCTCGCTGATGGCCGACGCGCTGCGCGACGCCCTCGATCCCAAGCTGCGCGGGCTGGAGTGAACACCATGTTGCTGAGCATTCAAGACCTGCGGGTCGACTTCCGCATGGGCAAGGAAGGCGGCGTGGTGCAGCGCGCCGCCGCCGTGGGCCGCGACGGGCGGGGCGTCAGCTTCGACATCCCCGAGAACAGCACCGTGGCCCTGGTGGGCGAATCGGGCTCGGGCAAGAGCGTCACCGCGATGTCCATCCTGAACCTGCTGCCCGACAACGCCGAGCGCTCGGGCCGCATCCTGTGGCAGGGCCGCGACCTGCTGCAGGCCACGCCGGCCGAGCTGCAGGCGCTGCGTGGGCGCGAGATCGCCTGCGTGTTCCAGGACCCGATGACCAGCCTGAACCCGGTGTTCACGGTCGGCAACCAGTTGATGGAGCCGCTGCGCCGCCATCTGGGCCTGAGCGGCAAGGCCGCGCTCGAAAAGGCCGAGAGCCTGCTGGCCGAGGTGGGCATGCCCGAGCCGCGGCGGCGCCTGGCGGCCTACCCGCACGAGCTGTCGGGCGGCCAGCAGCAGCGCGTGATGATCGCCATGGCCCTGGCCTGCGAGCCCAAGCTGCTGATCGCCGACGAGCCGACCACGGCGCTGGACGTGACCATCCAGCGCCAGGTGCTGGAGCTGATCGCCAGCCTGAAGGAACGCCACAAGATGAGCGTGCTGTTCATCAGCCACGACCTGGGCGTGGTCGGCGAGATCAGCGACCGCGTGGTGGTGATGCGCCACGGCACGGTGCGCGAGCAGGGCGAGGTGGCACGCATCTTCAGCGCGCCCGAGGACAGCTACACCAAGGCCCTGCTGGCCTGCCGGCCCAGCCTGGAAGGCAATCCGGCGCGGCTGATGGTCATCGACGACCACATCGCCCAGCAGAACGGTGGCGTGGCGGCCAATGCCGAGCGCCTTGCCAAGCCCAAGGATGCGGCAGCACCGGTGGTGCTGTCGGTGAAGTCGCTGCACAAGAGCTTCTGGCTCAAGCAGGGCCTGGTCGGCAAGCGCGAGTTCAAGGCGGTGCAGGACGTCAACTTCGAGCTGCGGCGCGGCCACACGCTGGGCGTGGTGGGCGAGTCCGGCTCGGGCAAGACGACCATGGGCCTGACCCTGCTGCGCCTGCACGAGCCGACCCGCGGCGAGGTCATCTTCGATGGCCGCAACCTGCTGCAGATCAGCGCCCGCGAGCGCCAGCAGATGCGCCGGCGCATCCAGATCGTGTTCCAGAACCCGTACGCCAGCCTGAACCCGCGCTTCACCATCGGCGAGACCCTGGTCGAGCCGATGGCCATCCACGGCATCGGCGCCGACACCGCCGAGCGCGAGGCCCGCGCCCGCGCCATGCTGGCCAAGGTGGGCCTGGACGGCCGCGCCTTCGGCAAGTACCCGCACGAGTTCTCCGGCGGCCAGCGCCAGCGCATCGCCATCGCGCGCTGCCTGACGCTGGAGCCCGAGGTGCTGGTGCTGGACGAGGCGGTCAGCGCGCTGGACGTCAGCGTGCAGGCCCAGGTGCTGAACCTGCTGCGCGACCTGCAGGACGAGCTGGGCCTGAGCTATGTCTTCATCAGCCACGACCTGGCCGTGGTGCGCTTCATCAGCGACGAGGTGATGGTGATGCAGAACGGCCAGGTGGTCGAGCAGGCCAGCGCCGAGCAGATCCTGGCCGCACCGCGCCAGGACTACACGCGCCGCCTGCTGTCGGCCGTGCCACGCGGCTGGCGTCCGGCGGCCTGAGCGCCCGGCGCCGGCCGGCGTGACATTTGGCACGGCGCCGCCGGGCGGCGCCGCCCGGCGGGCCTGAGGTACGGCCCGCCGGCGCCGACATCCGATGCACAGCGCCTCGGTTTTTCCGCGGTGTCCATCGCCATGCCCGCCACGCCCCGCCCCCGCCGCCCCGCTTTCGACGCCGTCCTGGCGCCGCTGCGCCTGGTGTGGCTGGCGCTGGCGCTGCTGGCGGCGCTACCGCCGCCGGCGGCCATGGCCGCCAGCACCGCCGCGGCCCCGGCCGCGGCGACCGACGAGACCCTGGAGTCGCTGGAACAGCAGCTGCGCGCCGACCCGCTGCTGGCCGCCGAGGCCCTGCAGCGCCATGCCCAGGGCCTGGCGCCGCAGGACCCGCGCCGCGCCCAGGCGCTGGCGCTGCAGGTGGTGGCCCTGGCCGGCCGTGACCAGCTGGCCGCAGCCGAGCGCGCCTGGCAGGAGCTGCAGCGCCTGGCGCAGACGCCGCAGGCCACGCTGGCCCCGGCCGCCGCGCGCTTCGCCCAGGCCCTGATCGAGCAGCGGCGCGGCCCGCTGCACCGCGCCGACCGCCTGCTCGACGAGGCCCAGGCCCTGCTGCCGACGCAGGCGCCGCTGGCCCTGCGCCAGCGCATGCTGGTCACCCAGGGCCGCATGCGCAGCGATGCCGGGCGCTTCGACGACGCGCTGCGCCTGCAGCAGCAGGCGCTGTCGCTGGCCGAGAGCCTGGCCAGCCCCTGGCGGCGCAGCGAGGCCCATTCCAGCCTGGCCTACACCCTGCTGCTGGCCCAGCAGCTGGCCGCCGCGCAGCGCCAGGTGCAGGCCGCGCTGCAGCTGGCGCGCCAGGTGCACGACCCGCTGGCCCTGGCCAATGCGCTGATGGTCGACGCCTTTCTGCGCATCGAGGCCGGCGACGCCGACGGCGAGCGCGAGGCCATGCAGCAGGCCATCGTGCAGGCGCGGCTGGGCGGCTCGCGCGAGCTGGAAGGCCTGGCCCTGGCCAATCTGGCCGACCATTACCTGAAACGCGGCATCCATGCCACGGCCCTGGCCCATGCCCAGCAGGCCCTGCCGCTGGCGCGCGAGCTGGGCGACCGCGTCGGCGAATCGGTGGCCCTGACCAACAGCGGCCTTGCCCTGATCGGCCTGAAGCAGCGCGACCAGGGCCTGGCCTATCTGCGCGAGGCGCTGGCGCTGGAAGAACGTGTGGGCGCGCTGCAGGGCATGGCCCAGATCCTCGGCGAGCAGGGCCTGTACCTGGAGCGCGCCGGCCACCTGCGCGAGGCCTATGCCGCCTACCAGCGCCATCGCGTGCTGGCCGCCCAGGTGGCGCGGCAGTCGCGCCAGGAGGCCATGGTGGCGCTGCAGGAGGACTTCGAGCACCAGCGCCGCGAGCGCGAGCTGGGCCTGCTGCAGCGCGAAAACCAGCTGCGCGATACGCGGCTGCGCAACCAGGCCCTGCAGCAGCAGGTGCTGGTGGCCGGCGCCGTGGCCCTGGCCCTGGCCCTGCTGGTGGCCGGCCTGCTGCTGCACCGCCTGCGCCAGCAGGGCCGGCGCCTGGCCGAGCACAACGACAGCCTGCGCCGGCAGAGCGAGCGCGATCCGCTGACCGGCCTGGCCAACCGCCGCCACCTGATGCAGCGCATGCGGCACAACCCCGGCGGCGGCTGGCAGGGCGGCCTGCTGCTGCTGGACCTGGACCACTTCAAGCGCATCAACGACCGCCACGGCCATGCCGCCGGCGATGCCGTGCTGGTGGAGGTGGCGCGGCGCCTGCAGGCCGCGGTGCGCGCCGACGACCTGGTGGCGCGCTGGGGCGGCGAGGAGTTCCTGGTGCTGACCCCGCCGGGCGATGCCGCGGCCCTGCCGGTCCTGGCCCAGCGCCTGCTCGATGCCGTGGGCGCGGCGCCCATCGTGCTGTCCGATGGCAGCCGCCTGCAGGCCAGCGCGTCGATCGGCTATGCCGCGCTGGCGCCGGTCGACGGCACAGCGCCGCCGGCCTGGGAGCGCGCGCTGGACCTGGTCGATTCGGCGCTGTACCTGGCCAAGGCCCATGGCCGCAACCGCGCCTATGGTGTCAGCGCCAGGCCCGGCGCCCCGTCCCAGGACCTGCAGGCCCTGGTGCACCGGCTGGAAGCCGCCTGGCGCGCCGGCGAGGTGCAGCTGACCGCGCTCGACGGCCCGCGTGGCGAGGCCGCGCCGGCCGCCGCCGAGGTGCATGCGGCATGAACGGCCTGCCGATCCTGCGCCGCACCGGTTCGCTGCTCGGCACCCTGCTCGGTGCGCTGGTCAGCACCGCGCTCCTGGCCGGCCCGGCGGCCGCCGATCCACCGCTGACCCTGGTGCTGAAGGTCGAACGCCTGGTGCACTGGGGCGAGCACTGGCCGCAGCAGGCGCTGCAGCAGCTGGCCCAGCTGGAGCAGCCCGAACCGCCGGCGGCACGGCGCACGCTGGCGCTGGCGCGTGGCGAGCTGGTGGTGCGGGGCGGCCCCGTCGGCGAGGTCGCGGCGGCCATCGCCGACGCAGTGGCCGCCGCCCAGGCCCTGGCCCCCGGCCTGGCCGAGGCCGACGGCCTGTACCTGCAGGCCCTGCTGTCCGAGCGCCTGGGCCTGTCGCGGGCGTCCGACGACGCCCAGCAATCGCTGGCCGCCTACGAGCGGCACTGCCAGGCCAAGGCCAGCCCGCCGGGCAGCTCGCCCTGCGAATACCGGCGCCGCTGGCGGCTGCTCAATCTGCTGGCCCTGCGCTCGGGCTCGGCCCATGCCGAGCAGGCCATGCGCGAGCAGGCCCTGGAGGCCCTGGTGCTGGCGCAGAAGGCCGGCGACCTGCCGCGCCAGGCCGGGGCCGCCGGCCTGCTGGCCCGGGCGGCGGCCAAGGCCGCCAGCCCGGACGATGCGCGCGGCTACCTGGCGCTGGCCGAGCACCTGGCCCTGCGCACCCAGCAGCCGGGCATGCTGGCCAGCACCCGGCTCGCCGAAGCCGTGGTGATGCTGTACGACCAGCAGGACGGCGGCGGCGAGGTGCAGCGGGCGGCGCCGGCGCGGGCCAAGCTGCTCGAAGCCCTGGCGCTGTCCCAGCAGGCCCAGGCACGGCGGCTGGAGGCCCAGGTGCGTGGCAACCTGGCCCATCTGGCCCTGGTGCAGAAGCAACCCGCGCTGGCGCTGAGCGAGGCCACCGCAGCCCTGGCCCTGGCCACGGCGCTGGACGACCAGCGCATGCAGCGCCTGCTCCGCCTGAACATGGCCCTGGCCCACATCGGCCTGGGCCGCAGCGCCACGGCGGCGCTGGAGATCGAGCGCCTGCTCACCGCCTGGCGCACCGATGGCCAGCGCGGGCCGATGGTCGAGGCCCTGCGCGGCCAGGCCGACGCCCTGGCCGCCCGCGGCGACCTGGCCGGCGCGCTGGCCGCCTACCACCGCGAGCGCGAGCTGGACGCCGAGCTGGACCGCGAGAACCGCGAGGCCACGCTGGCCGGCCTGCGCAGCCGCCACGACCGCGAGGCCCAGCAGCGCAGCATCGAGCTGCTGGCGCGCGACAACGCGCTGAAGTCGGCGGCGCTGGAAAACCAGGCCCTGCGCCAGCGGCTGTGGCTGCTGGCCGGCGGCGTGGCCACGCTGGGCCTGCTGGCCACGCTGCTGCTGGTGCTGCGCGTGCGCGGCAGCAACCGCGCACTGGCCCACAGCCAGCAGCGGCTGCGCGAGCAGAGCGAAAGCGATGCGCTGACCGGCCTGGCCAACCGCCGCCACATGCATGCCTGCCTGCAGGACGCCAGCGGCCCCGGCGGCCTGCACGGCGGCCTGCTGATGCTGGACATCGACCACTTCAAGCAGATCAACGACCGCCACGGCCATGCCGCCGGCGATGCCGTGCTGGTCGAGGTGGCGCGCCGCCTGGCCGCCGCCGCGCGCAGCGGCGACACCGTGGCGCGCTGGGGCGGCGAGGAGTTCCTGCTGCTCAGCCCGGGCCGGGAGCATGGCGAGCTGGCGCCGCTGGCGCGCCGCCTGCTGGCCACGCTCAGCGAGCCACCGGTGGTGCTGCCGAACGGCACGCCCTGGCGCGTCACCGCCTCGATCGGCCATGCGCGCTTTCCGCTGCCGCCGCAGCGGCTGGCCGTGGATGCGGCGCAGGCGGTGAACCTGGTCGACATGGCGCTGTACCTGGCCAAGGGCCAGGGCCGGCACCGCGCCGTGGGCCTGCTGGCCGCCGACCTGGCCGATGCCCAGGCGCTGCGCCGGCTGGAGGCCGACTTCGAACAGGGCTGCCGCGACGGCCGGGTGCAGCTGCAGGTCGACATCGGCCCCGGCGCAGCGGCGGCCGGGCGCGATCTGGACGGCACTCCTCCGGGGCCACCCGCAGTGACCGCGCCAAGGCTTGCGGCACACTCGGACTAGAAGCGGCTCCGGACCCGGGGCCGCCACCAGGAGACAGCCCCATGAACCGCATCATCACGCGGCGCAGCCTGCTGGCCGCAGCCGCTGTGCTGGCCAGCCCCCTGGCCCAGGCCCAGACCGCCGCCTGGCCCAGCAAGCCGGTGCGCATCGTCGTGCCCTTTGCCGCCGGCGGCACCACCGACCTGCTGGCGCGTGCGCTGGCACCCGAGCTGCAGAAGGCCTTCGGCCAGCCCTTCGTGGTCGACAACAAGCCCGGCGCCGGCGGCAACACCGGCGCGGCCGAGGTGGCCAAGGCGGCCAACGACGGCCACACCCTGCTGATGGGCACGGTGGGCACGCATGCCATCAATGTCTCGCTGTATCCGAAGATGCCCTATGACCCGGTGAAGGACTTCGTGCCCATCACCCTGGTCGCCGGCGTGCCCAATGTGCTGGTGCTGAACCCGGCCAATGCGCAGAAGAACGGCATCGCCAGCGTCGCCGACCTGATCAGGTTCGCCAAGGCCAACCCGGGCAAGCTGAACATGGCCAGCTCCGGCAACGGCACCTCCATCCACCTCGCCGGCGAGCTGTTCAAGACCATGACCGGCAGCTACATGGTGCACTTCCCGTACCGCGGCTCGGGCCCGGCGCTGATCGACCTGATGGCCGGCAACATGGACCTGATGTTCGACAACCTGCCCTCGGCCCTGCCGCACATCAAGAGCGGCCGGCTCAAGGCGCTGGCGGTGACCAGCGCCAAGCGCTCCGATGCCATGCCCGAGCTGCCGACGCTGGAGGAGGCCGGCGGCGCCCCGCTCAAGGGCTACGAGGCCAGCAGCTGGTTCGGCCTGCTGGCGCCGGCCGGCACGGCCATGGACACCGTCAACCGCCTGCAGCAGGAAGCGGCCAAGGCCATGGCCACGCCGCAGATGCAGGAGCGGCTGAAGGCCGCCGGCGCCATTCCCAGCGGCATCAGCAGCGCCCAGTTCGCCCAGCTGATCGCCGCCGAGACGGCCAAGTGGGCCAAGGTGGTGAAGGCCTCGGGCGCGAAGATCGACTGAACGCGCGGCCTCAGGCGGCGCGCGGCTGCGCCTGAGCCGGCACGGCCTGCTCGCCGCGCGCCAGCCACAGCACCGGCTCGCCGCCGGCCACCCAGCGCTCGTAGTGAGCGGCAAACACCTCTTCCACGCGGTTGCGCTTGACCTTGAAGGTGGGCGTGATGAAGCCGTTGTCCACCGTCCAGGGCTCGGGCACCACCACCAGGCAGTCCAGCTGCTCGTGCGGGTCGAGCTGGGCATTGACCTCGCGCAGGTGCTCGGCCAGCGAGCGTGACAGCTCGGCGCGGCCCTCGGGCGTGGCGGCACGCGCCACGGCGTCGATGTTCAGCATCAGCAGCGCCACCGGCTGGCCCAGGTTGGCGCCACTGACGCAGCAGGCCTCGACCGCGCCATGCATCACCAGCCGGTCCTCGATGGGCGCCGGCGCCACGTACTTGCCCTTGCTGGTCTTGAACAAGTCCTTGACCCGACCGGTGATGCGCAGATTGCCCTCGGCATCGAGCTGGCCCTTGTCGCCGGTGTGCAGCCAGCCGTCGGCGGTGAACACCTCGCGCGTCAGCTCGGGCTCCTTGTAGTAGCCCAGCATCAGGCCGTGGCTGCGCACCTGGATCTCGCCGTTGGCCGGATCGATGCGGCTTTCCACGCCCTCATAGGCCTGGCCCACGGTGCCCGGGCGCTGCACGCCGGGCAGGGTGGCATGCGAGACGCCGCAGTTCTCGGTCATGCCGTAGACCTCGACGATGGGCAGGCCCAGGCGCGCATACCAGTCCAGCAGGGCCGGCGGCATGGGCGCGGCGCCACCGGCGGCGAAGCGGCACTGGTCCAGGCCCAGCGCACCCAGGATCTTCTTGCGCACGATGCGGTTGACGATGGGGATCTTCAGCAGCCGCGCCAGCTTGGCCGGCGGCATCTTGGCGCTGACGCCCTGCTGGAACTTGACCCACAGCCGCGGCACCGAGAAGAACGCGGTCGGCCGCGCGCGCTGCAGGTCCTGGGTGAAGGTCTCCAGGCTCTCGGCAAAAAACACATGCATGCCGGTGCACAGCAGGCCGTGCTCGACCAGGGTGCGCTCGGCCACATGCGACAGCGGCAGGTAGCTGAGCATGCGCGACTCGGTGCCGATGTCGGGCAGGCGCTTCAGGCCGGCGTCGACCGACCAGGCAAAGGTGCCGAAGCTGTGCATCACGCCCTTGGGCGCGCCGGTGGTGCCCGAGGTGTACATGATCGTGCACAGCTCGTCGCCGTCGCGCAGCGGCTGGCCGGCCAGCGGCGCGGTGTGGGCCTGGATCTGCTCCCAGTCGACGGTGCCGGCCGGCATCTGCTCCATGGCCGGCGCCAGCGGCATGCGGATGCAGGCCAGGCCCTCGGGCACGCCGGGGCGCATGCCGGTCCAGCCGTCGAGCTTGCCGATGAACAGCCAGCGCGATTCGGAATGCTCGATGATCTGGCGGATCGACGACGCGGCCAGCGTCGGATACAGCGGCACCGACACGCCGCCGGCCATCCAGATGCCGAAGTCGGCCATCAGCCACCAGGCGGTGTTCTTGCTGATCAGGGCCACGCGGTCGCCGCGTTGCAGGCCCTGGGCCTGCAGCCAGGCGGCGATGCGCCGGGCCTGGTCCATCAGCTGGGCCCAGCTGAAGTCGCGCACCTCACCGCCGTGGGCCGCGCCCATCGGCTGGGTCAGCACCACCTGCGAGGGTGCCGTGGCCTCCCACTGGTACAGACGCTGCAATGCGAGCTTGCTTGGCTCGACGGGCACATGGCGCATGGCATAACCCCAGGAACGGCCGTCCGGATCGGACCCGGCCGCAGCGTAGCCCTGGCACTGCCGTGCCGGGGCTGGGGTTTGCCAGCAAGCCCGCGTGGCCGCGGGGAGCACGGCCCGGGGTTCAGGCCGCAGGCTCAGGCGGCCACGCGGCCATGCTCCTGGGCGTCGCTGACCTGCTCGGCCAGGCGGCGCACCGCACGCAGCGCCAGCGTGGCGTCCAGGTCGGCCTGCGGCGCGACCTCGGGCACCACATCGTCCACCGACTCGGGCTGGTTCAGCATGGCCTGCACGATCACGCTCAGCGCCAGCACGCTGTGGCGCTGTGGCGCGGCCGGCAGCTCCAGCAGGCCCTGGGCCACCACATGGTGGCGCACGCTGGCCACCACGGCGCCGTCCAGGCCCCAGCTTTCGCACAGCGCCGCGCCCAGCGCATCGTGGCTGACGCCGAAGCCGGTGTGCTCCAGCTGGCACAGGTCGGCATCGGTGACGGCGGCACGCAGCATGGCCCGGTAGTGATCGGGCGCATGGCGGAACAGCACCGCCTTGCCGCATTCCTCGAACAGCCCGGCCGAATGCGCGGCCCAGGCGTCCAGGCCCAGGGCCTGGGCCAGGCGGCTCATCAGGAACGAGCGCAGCGTGGCGCGCTGCCAGATCGGCTCCAGCTCGGGCGCCGGCGGAAAGGCCGCGCGCAGGCCCATCTCGAAGGTGATGCCGGCGATCTCGCGCGTGCCCAGGTAGGTGACGGCCTGCTGCACCGTCTGCACCCGGCCGGCCAGGCCGTACAGCGAGGAGTTGACGGCCTTCATCACCGAGGCGGCCAGCGCCATGTCGCCCTCGACCAGGGCGGCCACGGCCTGCTGGTTGACCTGATCCTCGGCCAGCAGCAGCGACAGCTTGACCAGCACGTCGGGCTTGGCCGGGATGTCGATATCGAGCGAGCGCAGTTGGGGGGCGACGGACATGGCGGTATCGGCCACGCCGGGCGGCCGCAGCAGGGGAAGAGGATGCTGCGAGTCTGGCCCGTCCGGGCCGCGGACCATGCCCGGAAACGGCCGGCTGCCGGGGGTCAATTCGGCGCCGCAGAAAAAGAAACGCCGGGCACAAGGGCCCGGCGCGCAAAACAGTTGGTTTGGCTTGCAGACGGCAGCCAGACAGCGGCGTTGTGGTGTTGTGTGCCGCCCTGCGCTGCTCGTGCCACCCGATGCCGGGTGCCTTGTCTATGTCTCCTCAGTCCCCCGGGCCGCGCGGAGCACTCCTAACGGCCGAGTCCGCGCACTGTACGGAGCCACCCGCCAACGCCGTGCTGGGGATTACCCGCCGTGTTGGCGGTTTTGCCACATTCACATCAGCGCGGCGCAGCGCTCGGCAATCATCAGCGTCGGGCTGTTGGTGTTGCCGCTGGTGATGCTGGGCATCACGCTGGCGTCGGCAATGCGCAGGCCCTGCACGCCGCGCACGCGCAGCTCGGGGTCGACCACGGCCAGCGGGTCGTCGGCGCGGCCCATGCGGCAGGTGCCCACCGGGTGGAAGATGGTGGTGCCGATGTCGCCGGCCAGGCGCGCCAGGTCCTCGTCGCTCTGGAACTGCACGCCGGGCTTGACCTCGCGCGGCCGGTACCTGGCCAGCGCCGGCTGGCTGGCGATGCGCCGCGTCAGCCGCAGCGAATCGGCCGCCACCTGGCGGTCTTCGGCCGTGCTCAGGTAGTTGGCCTGGATCAAGGGCGCATCGCCGGGCCGCGCCGAGCGGATGCGCACCGTGCCGCGGCTGGTCGGGTTGAGGTTGCAGACGCTGGCGGTGAAGGCGTTGAAGCGGTGCAGCGGCTCGCCGAAGGCGTCCAGGCTCAGCGGCTGCACGTGGTATTCGACATTCGGCCAGCCGTAGGCCGGCGAGCTGCGCGTGAAGCAGCCCAGCTGCGACGGCGCCATGCTCATCGGCCCGCTGCGCGTGGCCAGGTAGCGCAGGCCGATCAGCGCCTTGCCCCACAGCGAGGCGGCCTGGGTGTTCAGCGTCTTCACGCCGTCGACCTCGAACACCGCGCGGATCTGCAGGTGGTCCTGCAGGTTCTCGCCGACGCCCGGCAGCTCGTGCCGCAGCGCGATGCCATGCTGCTGCAGCAGCGCGCCGGGGCCGATGCCCGACAGCTGCAGGATCTGCGGCGTGCCCACGGCGCCGGCGGCCAGCACGATCTCGCCGCCCGGCGCCAGCCGCGCCACCATCGGCGCGCCATGCTGGTGGTCGTGGCCCTCGGGCAGCAGCTCGACGCCGGTGACGCGCAAGGCCCCGTCGTCGCCGCGCTCGGTGAGCAATCGCGTCACCTGGGCACCGGTCCAGACCTGCAGGTTGTCGCGGTGCTGCACCGGGCGCAGAAAGGCCTTGGTCGCGTTCCAGCGCACGCCGCGGCGCTGGTTGACCTCGAAATAGCCCACGCCCTCGTTGTTGCCGGTGTTGAAGTCCTCGCTGGCCGGAATGCCGGCCTGCTGGGCGGCCGCCGAGAACGCATCCAGGATCTCCCAGGACAGGCGCTGCTTCTCCACCCGCCATTCGCCACCGGCGCGCGCGCCGCTGCCGTCGAAGCCCGGCGCCGCATGGTGCTCGCTGTCGCCGCGCCAGTGGTCCTCGTGGCGCTTGAACAGCGGCAGCACGGCGTCCCAGCGCCAGCGCGCGTCGCCGGTGACTTCAGCCCAGTGGTCGTAGTCGCGGCGCTGGCCGCGCATGTAGATCATGCCGTTGATGCTGGAGCAGCCGCCCAGCACCTTGCCACGCGGATAACGCAGGCGGCGGCCGTTCAGGCCCGGGTCGGCCTCGGTCTGGTACAGCCAGTCGGTGCGCGGATTGCCGATGCAGTACAGGTAGCCGACCGGGACGTGCACCCACAGGTAGTCGTCGTTGCCGCCGGCCTCGATCAGCAGCACACGCTGGCCGGGCGCCGCCGACAGCCGGTTGGCCAGCAGGCAGCCGGCGGTGCCGGCGCCGACGATGATGCGGTCGTAGATGGGAGCGTCGTCGTTCATCGGGGAAAGGTCACTTCAAGGCGGCGCTGCCGAGGATGGGAAACAGCTTCACCAGGCCATCGGCCAGCAGTTCCACCGCCATCGCCGCCAGGATCAGGCCCATCAGCCGCGTCATCACATTGATGCCGGTGCGGCCCAGCACCTGGGCGATGCGGCCCGAGGCGGCAAAGGCCGCATAGGTGGCCAGGCCGATGACCACGCCATAGCCGACCAGCACCGCATGCTCCCAGAAGTGGCGCGTCTTCTCGGCATAGATGACCATGGTCGAGATCGTCGCCGGCCCGGTGAGCAGCGGAATGGTCAGCGGCACCACGGCCACGCTGGCGCCGGCATCGGCCTTGTCGCGGCCCTCGTCGATGTCGTCGGGCCGGCTCTCGGCCGGCTGGGCATTCAGCATGTGCAGGGCCGACATCAGCAGCAGCATGCCGCCGCCGACCTGGAACGAGGCGATCGAGATGCCGAAGAAGCCGATGATCTGCAGCCCGGCCAGGCCGCTGACGGCGATCACGCAGAAGGCCGCGAAGCTGGCCACGCGCCGCGTGCGCAGGCGCTGCTCGGGCGGCAGGTCCTGGGTGAAGGCCAGGAAAAACGGCACCGCGCCGATCGGGTTGACGATGGCAAGCAGCGCGATCAGCGGCTTCAGCAGGTCCATGCGGCGATGGTAGGCGCGGCGCCCGGCGCGGCGGCTAGGGTGCAGCCCCGGGTTCGCCCGCCGGCTCGCCATCGGCCCGGCGCAGCGCCAGGAACAGCTCGCACAGGCCGCGCAGATAGACCACGCCCGGCAGCACCAGGCCCAGCGCAAACACCAGGCCGGCACCGGTGATGGCCGCCGCCGTGTGCTCGGGCAGGGCCGGCGCGCCCGGCGCCACGCGCAGCGCCTGGCCGAACAGCGCCGCCAGAAAGGGCTGCGGCGCCAGCGGCAGGCCGACCACGCCGACGGCCAGCGCCGCCAGCGCCCGGCCGCCGGCCAGCACCACCGCCGAGACCAGAGCCGCGGTCAGCGCCGACAGCAGGCTCACCGCGGCCGACAGCAGCACCGCATGCACCAGGCGCAGGCGCAGCTGGCGCACCAGCATGGCCCAGGCCTGCCCCACCGTGAGGCCGAACCAGGCCGCCGGCGCGGCGATCGGACCGACCAGGGTCAGCAGCACCAGCAGGGCCAGGCCCAGCAGCGGCACCGCCAGCGGCACCAGCAGGCCCAGCAGCGCCGGGCCGATGCCGGGCAGTTGCGCTGCCGCCAGCAGCGCCAGCACCGCGCCGGCCAAGGCGGCCACGGCCAGCAGCACGCCCAGCACCATCGCCACCAGGCGCAGTGCCGCCGGCGGCGCGGCACGCAGCGCCTGCAGCGGCAGCCGGCATTCGCGGCCCAGGGCCTGGTCCATCAGCACCAGGCCGGCGGCGGTGCTGCCCAGCAGCAGCACCCCCACCAGCAGCGCGCCCCAGGCGGCGGCACCGGCCCAGTTCTCGGCCACCAGCGCATGCTGCAGCGGCGACAGCAGCAGGCCGGCCAGGGTCAGCGTCAGCAGCAGCAGGTACAGCGCGCCGGTGTTGTGCACCGAGTCCACACAGCCCTGCAGCACCGCATCCAGGGCCTGCAGCGGGCCGGCGCGGCGCGCGGTTGGAGCGGGCGCGGCCGGGCCAGTGTCGGGTGCAGGCAACATCGTGGCGGCCATCATACTGTCCGGGTTAGCCCAGGCCTTGACAGACTGGCCTTGGCACGCGCTTTGCCACCATAATGGTCCGAGGGGTGTTTTATTTCCCCGGCCCGTGTTCGGAGACGGCGCCTGTAGCTTGAGTGGTTCACGCTGGGTTGAAGCTCCACATGGTTTTCATTTCTTGTGTCTAGGAGCTTCCCCTCATGGGAAACAAGCTGTACGTCGGCAATCTTGCCTATTCGGTGCGTGACGAGTCGCTGCAAGAGGCGTTCTCGCAATTCGGCGCCGTGACCTCCGCCAAGGTCATGATGGACCGCGAAACCGGTCGTTCGAAGGGCTTCGGCTTCGTCGAGATGTCGTCGGCGGCAGAGGCTCAGGCGGCGATGAACGCGATGAACGGTCAGCCGCTGGAAGGCCGTCCGCTGGTGGTCAACGAAGCCCGTCCGCGTGAAGAGCGTCCGGGTGGCTTCGGTGGCGGCGGCGGTGGTGGCCGTTCCTACGGTGGCGGCGGTGGCGGCTACGGTGGTGGTGGCGGCGGTCGCAGCGGCGGTGGTGGCGGCGGCTACGGCGGCGGCGGCGGTGGTGGCGGCTACGGTGGTGGTGGCGGCGGCGGTGGCCGCAGCCCCTACGGCACCGGCGGCCGTGGCCCGCGCGGCGGCGGCGGCGGCTACGGCGGCGGTTCGAGCTACTGATCCCGGCCTGCGCTGCGCGCAGCATCAAAAGGGCACCCTCGGGTGCCCTTTTTGTCGTCTGTCCGCTCTACTCGCCTTGCCGGCGCTTGCGCGGCCGGCCGGCCAGCAGACGGTCGTACAGCGCATCGGGCAGGGCGCGCAGCAAGCGGGCCACCACGCCCATCTGCCACGGGATGACGCGGTAGCGCTCGCCGGCCTCGATGGCGCGGAAGGCGCGGTCGGCAAAGTCGGAGGCCGGCATCAGAAACGGCATCGCATAGCGGTTGCGCTGGGTCAGCGGCGTGTCGATGTAGCCCGGCACCAGGGTCACCACCTGCACGCCAGCGTCGCGGCATTCGCCGCGCAGGCTTTCCAGGTAGGCGATGGCGCCGGCCTTGCTGGCGCAGTAGGCGCCATGGCCGGGCAGGCCGCGGATGCCGGCCACGCTGGCCACGCCGACCAGGCGGCCCGAGCGGCGCTGGCGCATGCCGGCGACGAAGGGCTGGAAGGTGGCGGCCATGCCCAGCAGATTGGTGTCCAGCGTGCGCCGCATCACCTCCAGGTCGGCGGCGTCGGCGGTGTCCATGCCCACGCTGATGCCGGCATTGGCGATGACCACGTCGGGCAGGCCACATTGCACGATGCAGTCCTGGCCGGCGGCGGTGATGGCCGCCAGGTCGCGCACATCGGCGCTGTAGACGGCCAGGCGCTCGCCGGCAATGCCCTGCGACTGCGCCCAGGCGCGCAGCTCGTCGCCGCGCCGCGCCACCAGGGCCAGGCGCCAGCCGGCCTGGTGGAAGCGCAGTGCCAGCGCCTGGCCGATGCCGCTGGATGCTCCGGTGATGTAGGCCAGCGGCGGGGGGGTCATCGTGCAGCGTCCTTGGCAGGGGCCGGTGGCGTGGGCAGAGGAGGCCGCCGCGGCAGCAGCGTGGCCCGCACCGGGCCGGCCAGTTGCAGCAGGCCGGTGGGGTGCTCGTAGTCCAGGCCGCCGGCGCGGATGTCGCTGCCGCCGCGGCGCACGCGCACCGGCAGGTGCGAGCGCAGGCGCTCGAAGCGGGTGAAGGCATGCAGGAACTCGCCCTGCACCTCCAGCGTATCGCCGTCGGGCAGCGGTGCCAGCACCTGGGCGCCGCCCAGCAGCTGGATCTCGCTGCCGTCGCCATTGGCCAGCGCGCGGCGGGCGCTGGCATCGGTGACGCGGCCATCGGGCGCGATGGCCTGGATCTTCACGCCCTCGATTTCCATGCGGTCGGTGTCGGGATAGTGGCGCAGCTGGTCGCCCGAGATGCGCAGCACCAGCCGGCCTTCGGCATTGAAGCGGCTGACCGAGAAGCCGCTCATCGTGTAGTCGGGCTCCTTGCGCGGCGCGGCGGCGGCCGGCGGCGGCGCGGCGCCCGGCGTGTGCCGCACCAGCCACCAGGTGCCCACGGCCAGCAAGGCCATCAGGCCCAGCGGCAGATAGGCCGTCAGCGCCTGCTGCAGGCGGTAGCGCCAGGACAGGTGCGGCCGCTGCGCCGGCCGGCGCAGCGCCGCCAGGTTGACCGTGACCTCGGGCAGATCCGGCAGGTGCAGCTCGGGGGCGGCCATGGACAGGGCCTCAGCGGGCTTCAGCGCGCGTCCAGCGTCGCCGTCTGCGCCGCCAGCAGGCCGGCGTAACGTCCGGCGGCCACCAGCAACAGGTCGCAGAACTCGCGCGCCGCGCCTTCGCCGCCGCGGGCCTGGGTCACGTGGTGGGCCAGGGCCTTGGCCTCGGCATGGGCATTGGCCGGCGCGCAGGCCAAGCCGGCGCGCGCCAGCAGCGGCAGGTCGGGCCAGTCGTCGCCGATGGCCGCCAGCTGGTCCCAGTCCAGGCCCAGCTCGGCCCGCACGCCTTCGGCCACGGCCAGCTTGTCGGACACGCCGTAGTGGCAGCGCGCCAGGCCCAGGTCGGCCATGCGCCGGCGCACCGCCGGCGAGTCGCGGCCGGTGATGACCACCGGCGCGATGCCCACCTGGGCCAGCAGCTTCAGGCCATGGCCGTCCAGCACATGGAAGGCCTTGACGTCCTCGCCATCGCCGCTGATGTAGAGCCGGCCATCGGTGAGCACGCCGTCGACGTCGAAGATCGCGGCGCGCATGCCGTCGCCGCGGCCTTGGGCGCGCAGCAGCAGCTCGGGCGGGAATTGCAGTGCCGGCATGGTCATCAAATCACCTTGGCGCGCATCAGCAGGCCGATGCTCAGCATGCCGACCAGGGCATCGGCCTCGTCCAGCACCACCACCGAGGTGATGCGGTGGGTCTCCATCAGCTCGGCGGCGGCCACGGCCAGCGCGCTGTCGCGGATGAAGCGCGGCTGGCGGTGCATGACCTGGCCGGCGGTCAGCGCGCGCAGGTCTTCGCCACGCTCGACCAGGCGGCGCAGGTCGCCGTCGGTGAAGATGCCCTGCAGGCGCAGCACGCCCTGGGCGTCGGCCTCGGCCACCAGGGCCGCGCCCAGGCCCTTGGCCGACATGGCGCGCATCATGTCGATGAAGGGCGTGGAGGGCGCCACCAGCGGCAGGGCCTCGCCACGCACCATCAGGTCGGCCACATGCACCAGCAGCTTGCGGCCCAGCGCGCCACCGGGATGCGAGCGCGCGAAGTCCTCGGGCTGGAAGCCGCGTGCGTCCAGCAGGGCCACGGCCAGCGCATCGCCCAGGGCCATCTGCGCGGTGGTGCTGGCGGTGGGCGCCAGGTTCAGCGGGCAGGCCTCCTGGTCGACCGCGCTGCTGAGCACATGGTCGGCATGGCGGGCCAGCGTCGACTCGGGCTTGCCGGTCATCGCCACCAGGCTCACGCCCAGGCGGCGCAGCGCCGGCAGGATGGCGGCCAGCTCGTCGCTCTCACCGCTGTTGCTGATGGCCAGCACCACGTCGCCGGGCTGCACCATGCCCAGGTCGCCATGGCTGGCCTCGGCCGGGTGGACGAAAAAGGCTGGCGTGCCGGTGGAGGCCAGGGTAGCGGCGATCTTGCGGCCGACGTGGCCGCTCTTGCCCATGCCCATCACCACCACGCGGCCGCTGCAGGCCAGCATGGCGGCCACGGCGCCGGTGAAGCCCTGGCCCTGGCGTGCGGCCAGACCCAGCAGGGCCCGGGCCTCGATGTCGAAGGTCTGGGCCGCCAGGCGCAGCGCGCGCGGGGCATCGAAGGGGGAAGCTGGGTTCACGGCCTGATCGGACGCAAGCCGGGTGCTGCAGCCCTTCGGTGGGCCGCCGGCACTCGCTTAGCATCGGTCGCTGAGGAGGTGCCGGATTCTAGGAGGCCGCACCTGTCCCGCTCCCCAGACCGACCAGCCGCGTGGCCACCACCCTCGAACTCGTGCTGCTGTACCTGATCGCCGCCGTGCTGGGCGTGGTCGGCTGCCGCATGCTCAAGCTGCCGCCGATGCTGGGCTACCTGGTGGTGGGCGTGATCATCGGGCCGAATGCGCTGGCGCTCGCGCGCGATTCGGCCGGCGTGCGCTACCTGGCCGAGTTCGGCGTGGTGTTCCTGATGTTCGTCATCGGGCTGGAGTTCAACCTGCCCAAGCTGCGCAGCATGCGCACCCTGGTGTTCGGCCTGGGCCTGAGCCAGGTGCTGCTGACCATCCTGGGCGCGCTGCTGGGCAATGCGGCGCTGATCGCGCTGTTCACCTGGCTGGGCCGGGCCTGGGAGCTGGACTGGCGCGGCGCCATCGTGCTGGGCTCGGCGATCGCGATGTCGTCCACCGCCATCGTCGTCAAGCTGATGGCCGAGCGGCTGGAGCTGGAGAGCGAGCATGGCCGGCGTGTCATCGGCGTGCTGCTGTTCCAGGATCTGGCGGTGGTGCCGCTGCTGGTGCTGATCCCGGCGCTGGGCTCGAGTGGCGAGCACATGGCGCGCGCCCTGCTGCTGGCGCTGCTGAAGGCCGGCGTGCTGCTGGCCCTGCTGCTGGTGGGCGGCCAGCGGGTGATGCGCTGGTGGCTGACCCTGGTGGCGCGGCGCAAGAGCGAAGAGCTGTTCGTGCTGAACCTGCTGCTGGTCACGCTGGGCCTGGCCTGGCTGACCGAGCATGCCGGCCTGAGCCTGGCGCTGGGCGCCTTTGTCGCCGGCATGCTGGTGGCCGAGACCGAGTTCAAGCACCAGGTGGAGACCGACATCCGGCCCTTCCACGATGTGCTGCTGGGCCTGTTCTTCATCACCATCGGCATGAAGCTGGACTGGCGGCCGGTGCTGGACCAGTGGGCCCTGGTGCTGCTGCTGTCGGTGCTGCCGGTGCTGACCAAGGGCGTGCTGGTGACGCTGCTGGCGCTGGCCTTCCGCGCGCCGCAGGGCGTGGCCATCCGCACCGGCCTGTACCTGGCCCAGGCCGGCGAGTTCGGCTTCGTGCTGCTGCAGCTGGGCACCGACCATGCGCTGCTGGCCGGCAGCTGGATGAGCCCGGTGCTGGCCAGCATGGTGATCTCGATGCTGGCCACGCCCTTCATCATCCTGTACAGCAACCGCGTGGTGATGAAGCTCAGCGCCAACGAGTGGCTGATGCAGTCGGTGCAGCTGACCACCATCGCCAAGAAGGCGATCAAGACCGAGGCCCACGTCATCATCGCCGGCTATGGCCGCAGTGGCCAGAACCTGGCGCGGCTGCTGGAGCCCGAGGGCATTCCATACATGGCGCTGGACCTGGACCCGGACCGCGTGCGCCAGGCCGCCGCCGCCGGCCAGAGCGTGGTGTTCGGCGATGCCGCGCGTCTGCCCAGCCTGATGGCCGCCGGCCTGGCACGGGCCAGCGCGGTGGTCATCAGCTACCACGACACGCCGTCGGCGCTGAAGATCCTGGCCCTGGTGCGCGAGCACGCGCCCACCGTGCCGGTGATCGTGCGCACCATCGACGACAGCGACCTGGAGCGGCTGCGTGCGGCCGGCGCCACCGAGGTCGTGCCCGAGGCCATCGAGGGCAGCCTGATGCTGGCGGCCCAGGCCCTGGCCCTGGTGGGCGTGCCGATGCGCCGCGTGATCCGCCTCACGCGCGACGCCCGCGAGGCCCGCTATGGCCTGCTGCGCGGCTACTTCCACGGCGCCGACGACGACACCGCGGGCGAGTTGCAGCAGGCGCGGCTGCAGAGCGTGACGCTGCCGGCGGCCGCCGCCTGCATCGGCCAGACCCTGGGCCAGCAGGCCCTGCATGCGATGGGCGTGCAGGTGGCCTCGGTGCGCCAGGCCAGCGGCCGCGTGCGCCAGCCGGCCGACGAGCTGCAGCTGGGCGTGGGCGACACCCTGGTGCTGTCGGGCCTGCCCGAGCCGCTGGCCGTGGCCGAGGCCAAGCTGCTGCAGACCTGAGGCCTGCGCCGCTCAGGACACCGTTCAGGATGCCGGGCAGGCCGGCATCAGCGTGCGCGTGAACACCGCCGAGCCGGCGGCGGTGGGCTCGCCGCTGCTGGCGGTGTTGACCGTGAACGTGCAGCCATAGGCCGGGTTGGCCACGGTGGCCGGGGTCAGCACATCGTCGCCGGCCGGCTTGCTGCCTTGCTCCACCCACTTCACCAGGTCGACGAAGGCATTCACCTGCTCGGCCCAGGTGAAGTCGCAATGGCTGGGCGCGCGGATGGCGCGCGTAACCAGGCGATCACCATTGCCCTGGGCGGTGGCGCGCTGGCGGTGCAGCTGCATCATGTGGAAGGGCACGTACATGTCGCCCAGCGTGTGCAGCGACAGCACCGGAATGCTGAACTGGCCGTTGACCTTGGGAATCCAGCGCAGCCCGTCCAGGCGCAGGCGGTTGGCATCGCTGTTGGCCGTGAGGCGCGGCGTGCCGGCGTTCAGCGCCGCCTCCTCGGCGGTCTGGGCGCTGTCGCTGTCGAGCTGGAACACGAAGCGGTTGGTGTCCAGCACGTTCTTGGTCAGGATGCCGCTGATCGTGCCGTCGCCGCCGAAGGTGCCCCAGACCACGCTTTGCAGGCCGCTGTTGGCGAAGCCCTGGGTGAAGATCGGCCGCTCGCCGCCGGTGAGGTTCTTCACCACCTCGCGCAGCTTCAGGCCCTGGGCCGTGGGCACGGTGCTGAAAGTGGTGAACAAGGCCGTGCGCACGCTGGCCGAGATGTCGGCCCAGCCGGTGCTGGGGTGCGTGGCCACGCCGGCAAAGTACTGGGCCGCGGCCTGGTAGGCGCCGAAGTAGTCGAACAAATCGGTGTCGCCGGTCACGCCGCACATCGGCAGCGCCGCGTCGTAGCGCGTCTTGTTCTTGGCGTACTGCTGGGCCTCGGCCTCGATGGCCGCGGCGGTGATGTGGCCGCCCATCGAATGGCCGGTGATGTAGATCTTGCTCGGCGCGGCCAGCGTGCGGCCGTTGGCGGCGGCGATCTTGCCGAACTCGTTGGCCAGCGCATTGGTGTCCTCGACGCCCACGCGCACGTCGTAGTAGTTCTTGCTGTAGCTGGACGCGGCCCAGGCCCAGCCATTGGCGATCAGGTAGCCGCGCAGCGCCGTGGGCATGCTCACCACCAGCTCATTGCCGGTGCCGGCATAACCGTGTGCATACATCACCAGCTTGCCGTTCCAGTTTTTCGGCACCTCGATGCGGTAGCCCGAGCCACCCAGGTTGCCGGCCCAGCGGTCGGTCTCGGCCGCGGCACCGGTCATGGCCTTGAAGCTGGCCTGGCCGTTGGCGCCGGCCTCGTAGTCGCTGTAGGCGCTGGCGGCGCGGGGCGCAAAGGCGGTGCGGCCGTCCTGGGCGCGCACATCCTCCTTGACCACCGGCTCGGGCACGTCGCCGCCACCGCAGGCGGCCAGCAGCAGGGCGGCGGCCGGCACGGCCAGCAGACGGTGGCGGTGCTGGCGGGGTTGATGGGGCTGGCGCAGGTCAATGCGGTTCATCGGGCGGTCTCCTTCCTGGTTCTGGACGGGCCGCATGGTTGGCCCGCGGCTACAGGATGGCTTGTACCGAGTTGCCGCTGCGCACGAAGCTCGGGGAAAGTCCGTAAGTGCGTTGCCACGTGTGCGACAGGTGCGCCGAATCGTGGAAGCCGGCCTCGTGGGCGATGCCGGTCAGCGTGGCGCCGGCGGCAAAACGCCGTGCCGCACGCTGGGCGCGGGCAAAGGCCATCCAGTGCCGGAACGGCAGGCCCATGGCCTGGGTGAAGCGGTGCGACATGCGGTGGTAGGAGATGCCCAGGGCCTGGGCCAGCTGGTCCAGGCGGCCATCGGGATGCTGCTGCAGCCAGGCCAGCAGGGCCGGCCGCAGCGCATCGGCCGCCGGCGCCTCCGGCAGGCCGCCGGCGCAGCGATCGAGCAGGGCCTCGGCCAGGGCCTGGCCCTGGGCGCGCGTGGCCAGGCGGCCATCGGCAAAGGCCACCAGCGACGGCCGCAGCGGCATGAAGGCCTGCGGCGGCAGCGCCAGCACGCCGTCACCGGCCAGCGCCGCAAAGCGCGCAAACGCGGCATCGGTGGGGTGCACGTTCAGGCTCACCAGAGCCACGCCCAGCGCGTGCAGATCACGCGCCACCAGGGGCCGCACCGCCGCGGCCTGCACTTCCAGTCGCCGCGGCCCGACGTGCAGCACAAACGGCCGGCCGCAGGCGCTGAGCAGCAGCACGCCCGCCGGCCGCACCGTGGCCACCGTGTGCAGCCGGCGGCTGGCATACAGAAAGCCATGCTCCAGCCGGCAGTAGCGGTCTGGCGTGGCCGGTGCGGACGGTGCGGGGAGTGCGGCGGGATCCACGGGCGCGCAGCGTAGCAGCGCCCGTGCGCCGTCCCGGCAAGCCCCTGCTGCCGCGACGGCCGTTGCGGCCCGGCTAGGCTCTCGGAGGTGAAGTTGCCGCTCCCGATTCCCGCCAGAACCCTGCCCGACCGCGGGCGCCGCCGGCTGCTGGGCGGCGCCACGGCGGCCCTGGCCTGCGCGCCGCTGGCCGGCGTGGCGCAGATCCCGGCCGGCCTGGCCCGGCCCGACGCCACGCTGGGCATCGCCCTGCTGATCCGCCATGCCGCCACCGAGCCGGGCGTCGGCGATCCGCCGGGCTGGCGGCTGGGCGACTGCGCCAGCCAGCGCCAGCTCAGCGCGGCCGGTCGCGAGCAGGCGCGGCGCCTGGGCCAGGCCCTGGCCGAGCGTGGCCTGGTGCCCGAGGTGGTGCGCAGCAGCCGCTGGTGCCGCTGCCTGGACACCGCCAGCCTGGCCTTTGGCCGGGTACAGCCCTGGGCGGCGCTGGACTCCTTCTTCGAGGACCGCGGGCGCGAGCCGGCGCAGACCGCCGAGCTGCGCCAGGCCCTGATCGCGCTGCCGGCCGGCAGCGTGCAGGCCTGGGTCACGCACCAGGTCAACATCAGCGCCTTCAGCGGCGAGTGGGCGGCCATGGGCGAGGTGCTGGTGGTGCAGGCCCGGCGCGACGCAGCCGGCGTGGGCACGGGCGGCTGGCGGGTCCACAATCTGGGCCGTCTTGCGCTGCCCTGAAGCGGCGCCGAGCCGAGGCCACCGACCATGACCGCCACCGCCGCACCGTCGCACCAAGCCACCCATGCCGAGGCCATCCGGCGCCACATCCGCACCGTGCCCGACTGGCCGGCGCCGGGCGTGCAGTTCCGCGACATCACGCCGCTGCTGCAGAACCCGCGCATCTTCCGCCTGCTGATCGACGAGTTCGTGCACCGCTACTTCGACGTCAAGCCCGACGCCATCGCAGGGCTGGACGCACGCGGCTTCATCATCGGCGCGGTGGTGGCCTACGAGCTGAACATCGGCTTCGTGCCCATCCGCAAGAAGGGCAAGCTGCCCTACACCACGGTGGCCGAGAACTACGAGCTGGAATACGGCAGCGCCACGGTGGAGATGCACACCGACGCCGTCAAGCCCGGCGACCGCGTGGTGCTGATCGACGACCTGATCGCCACCGGCGGCACCATGGGTGCCGGCATGCGTTTACTGCAGCAGCTGGGCGCCCAGGTCATCGAAGGCGCGGCCATCGTCGACCTGCCGGAGCTGGGAGGCTCCAAGCGGCTGCGCGAGGCCGGCCTGCCGCTGTTCACGCTGGTCGACTTCGCCGGCCACTGAAGCCGGCGCCCCGCGCTCACTGCAGCGTCAGGCTGAAGCCGGTGGTGGTGAGCGTGATGCGCGCCGCCAGCAGTTCGCCGGCGGCATTGGTGCGGTAGCAGGTCTTTTGCACATCGTCGGCGGTGGCGCCCACGTCGCGCGAGGTGGAGATGCTGCAGGCCCAGACCTCGCCGCCGCTGCCGGCCTCCAGCGACCAGCCCAGCGTGGCATTGGCCTCCACCGTGGTCTTGCTGCTGTCGGCATAGGCGACATAGCTGCCGATGGCGCCGCTCTGGCCGACCTGGGCCGTGGTGGGCAGGCTGGCCGTCATGTTGACCACGGTGTAGGGCTGGCCGGCGGCCACCGTGCCGTACTCGCGGTAGGGGCCGGTGCTGAAGTAGGTGCGGCCGACCACCGTCTCGGACGGGCCGCCGGTCATGGCCAGGGTCTGGGTGCTGGTGTAGGAGCGCCGCGTCACGCCCTCGAACAGGCCATCGGCGGCGGCGGCATTGACGATGGACGCGGTGTAGCGGTTGCCCAGGTTGTCGGTGCCGGTCAGGCCCTCGAAGCGGCTGGCCGTGGTGGCCAGCCGCGTGGCCAGCGCATCGAGGTCGTAGCTGCCGGAGGCCGGCGTGCCGGCATCACCGCCGCCACCGCCACAGGCGGCCAGCAAGGCGCTTGTCAAGGCAGCCGCGGCAAGACGGGCCGGGGCAGGGCGCGGCGCTTGGCCGGCCGGCGGTCGGGCGCGAGGCCCCTGGGTGCTGTGCATCGTGAATCCCCCTGATGGTTCGTGGCCGCCGCCGGTCGGCAGCGGCCACGCGATGTTCGGTCCGCAGGCCAGACGGCTGGATGACCGTTTTCCACCGGGCAGGGGATGGCGCAGGCGGTGACGCGGTGACAGCGGTGCCGCGCACCGCACCACCGATCACGCGCGCCGGTGTCGCCGCGCGCCCAGGCCGGCCAGCAGGCCGGCGCCGGCCAGCATCAGGGCCAGGCTGGCGGGCTCGGGCACGGCCGAGACGCTGGGCCCGGCCGCGTACTGCGCGGCAATGGTTTCGGCATCCAGCGCGCCGGCATAGATGCGCACATCGTCCAGGTCGCCGTTGAACTGGCCGCCGTTGTTGGCCACCTGGCGCCCGAACCGCATGGCGCCGTGGAAGTACGGCGTGCTGTAGTCGAAGCCGGCGCCGCCCGAGGCGGCGAACTGGCCGTCGACATACAGCGCCACGCGGTTCTCGGCCATCAGCACCGCATAGTGGTGCCAGCCGTCGGCCGGCGCCACCGCGGCCGAGGCGCCACCGCCCCAGCCGCTCTGGTTGATGCCCCAGATGCGCGCCTGGTCCTGGGCATCGCGGCTCAGGTGCAGGCTGAACTCCGGCAGATAGCCGGCGCTGACGCCCTGGCCCACCAGCACCGCCGCCTGATCCACCACGGCCTGGGTCTGGCGCGCCCACAGCGACACCGTCCACCAGCTCTCGTAGCCGTTCTCGACGCTGGGGATCAGGCCGGCGTATTCGGCAAAGGCCTGGCTGCCCTGCAGGCGCAGCACGCCGTCGACGACGCTGGCCCCGCCCACCAGGCTGGCCTGGGCGCCTTGCGGGCTGCTGGCATCGTGGCTGAAGCTGAACTCGTGCTGCAGGGTCCAGGCCGGTCCGGCCGCGGCGGCCGGCGGGCTGGCGATCAGCAGGCTGAGCAAGGGGGCGGCCAGCAGACCGGCGCGGGCCAGGCGGCGCAGCAGGGGCAAGGACATGGTGGATCTCCAACAGGAACGGCGATGCCCTGTTGCGCCGCAGCCGTGGCGGCCAAGGCTCATGCGCCCCGCATCCCGGGGGGATGGCCGCTACTTGCCGATGCAGAAGCGGCTGAAGATCTCGCCCAGCAGGTCGTCGGCCGTGAAGCGGCCGGTGATCTCGCCCAGCGCCTCGTGGGCCAGGCGCAGTTCTTCGGCAAACAGGTCCAGCGCAGCATCGGCCACCGCGGCATGGCCAGCGGCCAGCGCCAGGTGCTCGCCGGTGCGCGCCAGCGCCAGCAGGTGGCGCTTGCGGGCGATGAACACGCCCTCGGGCGCGGCCTGCCAGCCGGCACGCTGCAGCAGGGCCTGGCGCAGCGCGGCCAGGCCATCGCCGGTGCGCGCCGACAGGCAGATGGCCTCGCCGCCCCGCGCCGGCGGGCTGTCGGCGGCATCGGCCTTGTTGTGCACATGCAGGATGCGCTGCACGCCATGGGTCGCCAGGCGCTGGGCGATGCTGGCCTCGGCGGCTTCGTAGTCGGGCTGGCCGCGGCGCGTCAGGTCGTGCAGGAACAGCACGGCATCGGCCTCGGCAATCGCCGCCCAGCTGCGCGCGATGCCGATGCGCTCGACCTCGTCGGCGGCCTCGTCGTCGTCGCGCAGGCCGGCGGTGTCGATCACATGCAGCGGCACGCCCTCGATCTGGATGGTCTGGCTGACCTTGTCGCGGGTGGTGCCGGGAATGGCGGTGACGATGGCCAGTTCGGCGCCGGCCAGGGCATTCAGTAGGCTGCTCTTGCCCACATTGGGCTGGCCGGCCAGCACCACGTTCAGGCCTTCGCGCAGCAGCGCGCCCTGGCGGGCGCGGGCCTGCACCGCGGCCAGACCGTCGCGGATGGCCAGCAGCTGGCCACGCGCATCGGCCTTCTCCAGGAAGTCGATCTCCTCCTCGGGAAAGTCCAGCGTGGCCTCGACCAGCATGCGCAGGCGCACGATGCGCTGGCGCAGCTCCTCGATCTGCTGCGAAAACACGCCCGACAGCGAGCGCCCGGCCGAGCGCGCCGCAGCCTCGGTGCTGGCATCGATCAGGTCGGCCACGGCCTCGGCCTGGGCCAGGTCGAGCTTGTCGTTGAGAAAGGCGCGCTGGGTGAACTCGCCGGGCTCGGCCAGGCGCAGGCCGGGCAGGCGCGGCCGGCCGCTGGCAGCATCTGCCTCGGCCGCGGCCTCCAGGCAGCGCGCCAGCAGCAGTTGCAGCAGCACCGGGCCGCCATGGGCCTGCAGTTCCAGCACGTCCTCGCCGGTGTAGCTGTGCGGGGCCGGAAACCACAGTGCCAGGCCCTGGTCGATGGCCTGGCCGTCGGCGGCCAGGAAGGCGCCGTAGCGCGCCTGGCGCGGCGGCGGCAGCACGCCGATCAGCGCCTGCACCAGCGGCTGCAGGCCGCGGCCCGAGACGCGCACGATGCCCACGGCGCCCCGCCCGGGGGCGGTGGCGATGGCGGCGATGGGGTCGGCGGCACGGGCGAGCGACATGGCCTGCATTGTCGCGGCTCGGCCCGCCATGCACTGGCAGACCCCGGCAAGATGGCGCGGGGCCGGATGCCGGGCAGTGCAGCGCGCACCATCCGTTGTTTACATCCGGGGGCAGGCACTGGGCAGTGCCGCTGTGCCCCGCATGGGTCCATCATCGACCCAATGCAGGCGAAAAAAAGCCCCGCATCGGCGGGGCTTCGTCAGGTCGGCGGAAGCCGCGTGACCGGCGTCACGCCATCACTTGCGCCATCACTTGTTCAGGCCCAGCTGGCGGTTGATGAACCACTGCTGCGCAATGCCCAGGATGTTGTTGGTCAGCCAGTACAGCACCAGGCCGGCCGGGAAGAAGAAGAACATCACCGAGAAGATCAGCGGCATGATCCACATCATCTTGGCCTGCACCGGATCGGGCGGCGTCGGGTTCAGCCAGGTCTGGAACATGGTGCTGGCGGTCATCAGCAGCGGCAGGATGTAGAACGGGTCGATGGCCGACAGGTCATGGATCCAACCCAGCCAGGGCGCGCCGCGCATCTCCACGCTGGACAGCAGCACCCAGTACAGCGCGATGAAAAACGGCATCTGCACGAAGATCGGCAGGCAGCCGCCCAGCGGGTTGACCTTCTCCTCGCGGTAGATGCGCATCATCTCCTGCTGCATCTGCTGCGGCTTGTCCTTGTAGCGCTCGCGCAGCTCCATCACCTTGGGGTTGATGGCCTTCATCTTGGCCATCGAGCGGTAGGCGCTGGCGTTCAGCCAGTAGAAGGCGATCTTCAGCAGGAACACCAGGGCGACGATGGACCAGCCCCAGTTGCCGATGACGCGGTGCAGCTGGTCGAGCAACCAGAACAGCGGCTTGGACAGCACGGTCAGGATGCCGTAGTCCTTGACCAGTTCCAGGCCCGGCGCCAGAGCTTCCAGCTTCTTTTCTTCCTGCGGGCCGGCGAACAGCATGGCCTCGTGGGCCTTGGTCGCGCCCGGCGCCAGCTCACCCAGCGGCAGCACCATGGCGATGCTGTAGAGGTTGTTGGACACGCGGTTGGTGCGGAACTCGCGCTGCGCCTTGTCCGACACCAGCCAGGCCGAGGCAAAGTAGTGCTGCACCATCGCCACCCAGCCGTTGTCGGCCGAGCGCACCATGTCCAGCGGCTTGTTGTCGTGCACCGACTTCTCGATGTCCTTGAACTCGAACTTGGCGTACTTGCCAGCCTCGGTGTACATGGCCGGGCCGGTGAACGACACCGGGCCGGCGAACATGTTGGTATTGCCCTCGACGTTGCCGTCGCGCACCAGCTGCAGGTAGAGCTGCGGATTGACCGCGGCCGTGCCGCTGTTCTTCAGCTCGTGGCGCACGCTGGCCGTGTACTGGCCGCGGCGGAAGGTGTAGGTCTTGATCAGCTGCACGCCGCCGACCACCGGCGACTCGAAGCGCACGGCCAGCTCGTTGGCGCCGTCCTTCAGCGTGCGCTCGCCCGGCGCCACCGCCATCAGCGTCAGGTGGTTGGGCAGGGACACGCCGGCCTGGGTGGTGATCAGGCCGGTCTGGGCCTCGTAGGCGCGCGCGGCGCTGTGGTCGAACAACAGCACCGGCTGCTTGGGCTGGCTGCCATCGGCATGCTTGAGCAGCTCCATGCGCACCACGCTGCCACCCTGGCCGTCCAGCGTGGCCTTGACGACGTCGGTGGTGATGGTCAGCTTCTCGCTGGCCACCGGCGCGGCGGCGCTGGCCGCGGCCACCGGCGTGGCAGCCGCCTGGGCGCCGGCGGTAGCGGCAGCAGCGGCCGGCTGCGGCAGGCCGGCAGCGGGCACGCCCGAGGCCGGCGCCGAACCGGCCGCGGCCACCTTGGCCGGCGGCGGCGCAAACATCGAGGGCTGGCCGGTGTGGCGGTTCCAGGCGTCCCACAGCAGGAACAGCGAAACGAGGAACACACCCCAGAGGATGTTGCGACGGATGTCGTTCATGGGCGGGACTTGGTGGAGATCAGACGGGTGAACAGGGGCGGCGGCGCATCCGGCACCGGATCGCAGCCGCCATCGCACCAGGGATGGCAGCGCAGGATGCGGCGTGCCACGAGGTAGCTGCCGGCGGCCGCGCCATGGCGCTCCAGCGCCTGCAGCGCATAGGCCGAGCAGCTGGGCTCGAAGCGGCAGACATTGCCCAGCCAGGGCTTGAGCAGCAGCCGGTAGCCGCGCACCAGCAGCAGCAGCCCGCGTCGCGGCAGCGAGGCGAGCAGGCTCAGCGGTGAAAGGCGGTCGGCAGCCATGGCGGGACGGCGAAACAGCGTGCGCCGCCGTTCAGGCACGCAGCGGCGCACGCGCCGCCGCACGCTGCAGCAGCGTGAGCAGTTCGGCGCGCGCGCTGGCGCGCAGCGCATCGGAAGCGGCGCTGACAAACTGCTGGCGGTCGAACGGCGACTTCAGCCGCAGCACCCACAGGCCGGCCGGCAGCTGCAAGGCCGCCGCCTGCTCGGCCATGGCCACGCGCATCTGGCGCTTCAGCAGGGTGCGCGTGACCGCGCGCCGTGCATGGCGCTTGGGCACGACCAGGCCCAGCCACCAACCCGCGGGCGCCGTCGGCGCACCGGGACGGGGCGACTCTTCCACAGCAGGTGGACAAGCACGTGCATCAGCTGTGGATAACTCTGCCGCCGTGGCCTCGGGCGCGGTCTGCGGCCTAGGCTTTGCGGCCAGGCTGGGCCAGGCCGGCAGGTGATGGGCGGCGAAGTGAGTGCTTCGTGAGCGGGGGGGCGCCGCGAGCACACGCTCGAAATCGGCGCTGCGCAGCAACCGAGCGACCATGCCGTCACTCATGCCGTGGCAGGCATCCATGGCTGCGTGCAGGGGCAAGGCAACCAGGGCCCTGCCGCGACGCTCAGACCTGGGTCAGGCGCTTGCGGCCCTTGGCGCGGCGTGCGTTCAGCACGGCGCGGCCGCCGCGCGACTTCATGCGGACGAGGAAACCGTGGGTGCGGGCACGGCGGGTCTTGGACGGCTGGTAGGTGCGCTTCATGGCAACGCTCTCGATTCAGGTCAGTCGCTGGGCGACTGGTGTGTCTGGCCCTGCGCGTTGGGGAAACCCACTATTAGAGCAAAAACCCCCTTTGCGGTCAAACACTTGCACCACAGCATGCGCTTTGGCGGGGGCATTGACGTCGCGCGACAGACTGTGGATAACCGCGGATTCGCGGGCCGGAGGGGCCTACAATCCCGGCGCTCTAGAGAAGAGTTGTCCACAATGACGTCAGACTTGTGGCAGCGGGGCTGCGAACGACTCGCCGCCGAGCTGCCCGAACAGCAATACAACACCTGGATCCGTCCGCTGCCGCCCGCCGACCTGAGCGAGGCCGACGGGGCGGCGGTGGTTCAGGTGCGCGTGCCCAACCGCTTCAAGCTGGACTGGATCCGCTCGCAGTACGCCACACGCATCGAGACCATCCTCAGCGAGCTGGCCGGCGCACCGGTGCGCCTGGCCCTGACGCTGGCCCAGCGTGAGCTGCCGCCGCCCACCCGGCCGCTGCCATCGGCGGGCCCGGTGCGCGCCGCAGCCCTGCTCAACGGTCAGGCCCTGGCGTCCAGCACCCGGGTGGCGGTGAGCGGCGGCCTGGCAGCGGACACCGGCCCTGTCCCGGGCCTGGACGCTGCGGCCTTGCCCGATGGCGAGGCCGGCACGCTGGCAGCACCGGCCGCTGCCACGCGCCCGGCCAGCGGCAGCGGCCTGGGCGGGCACCTGCCGCCGGCGGCCAACACCCACCGGCTGAACACCGCGCTGACCTTCGACAACCTGGTCGCCGGCCGCGCCAACCAGATGGCGCGCACCGCGGCCCTGCACGTGGCCGGCGCGCCGGGCGTGATGTACAACCCGCTGTTCATCTACGGCGGCGTGGGCCTGGGCAAGACCCACCTGATCCACGCCGTGGGCAATGCGCTGCTGAAGGACAAGCCCGACGCCCGCGTGCTGTACCTGCATGCCGAGCAGTTCATCAGCGACGTGGTCAAGAACTACCAGCGCAAGACCTTCGACGAGCTGAAGGCCAAGTACCACAGCCTCGATCTGCTGCTGATCGACGACGTGCAGTTCTTCGCCGGCAAGGACCGCACACAGGAGGAGTTCTTCAACGCCTTCGAGGCCCTGCTGGCCAAGCGCGCCCACATCATCATGACCAGCGACACCTACCCCAAGGGGCTGGTGGACATCGACGAGCGCCTGACCAGCCGCTTCGACGCCGGGCTCACCGTGGCCATCGAGCCGCCCGAGCTGGAGATGCGCGTGGCCATCCTGATCGCCAAGGCCCGCGCCGAAGGCACGGAGATGCCCGAGGACGTGGCGTTTTTCATCGCCAAGAACGTGCGCGCCAATGTGCGCGAGCTGGAAGGCGCACTGCGCAAGGTGCTGGCCTACAGCCGCTTCAGCCACAAGGACATCAACATCACGCTGGCGCGCGAGGCGCTGAAGGACCTGCTGAGCATCCAGAACCGGCAGATCGGCGTGGAGAACATCCAGAAGACGGTGGCCGACTTCTACAAGATCAAGGTCGCCGACATGTACAGCAAGAAGCGGCCGGCCTCGATCGCCAAGCCGCGTCAGATCGCCATGTACCTGGCCAAGGAGCTGACGCAGAAGAGCCTGCCCGAGATCGGCGAGCTGTTCGGCGGCCGCGACCACACCACGGTGCTGCATGCGGTGCGCAAGATCGGCGGCGACCGCACCAAGGACAGCGAGCTGAACCAGCAGTTGCACGTGCTGGAGCAGACGCTGAAGGGCTGAGAACAAGACTGTGAACAACACGCGAACAACCCTGGGCTTGTCCACAGCCGAATGCCGCCGCGCCAAGTTGTTGTTGTTCAGGCCGCTGTTTCCAGCCCTCGCCCCCACAGGCTTTGTCCCGCGGTAAAGCCTTGAAAAGTCAGGCGAAAATGCCGTTGTTCACAGCCAGCCCGGCCCCCTACTAAGAACTACCAGTTCTTTAAAGAGGAAGACATGATTGTTCTGAAAGCGCCCCAACACGCTCTGCTCGAGGCCCTGCAGTCGGTGGCTGGCATCGTGGAGCGCCGCCACACGCTGCCCATCCTGGCCAATGTGCTGCTGCGCAAGAACGGCGAGGATGTGGAGCTGACCACCAGCGACCTGGAGATCCAGGTGCGCACCCATGCCAGCCTGGGCGGTGACAGCGGCCCCTTTGCCACCACGGTGGGCGCCCGCAAGCTGATCGACATCCTGCGCTCGCTGCCGTCCGACCAGCTGGTGAGCCTGAGCGCGGCGCAGAACAAGCTGACGCTGACCGGTGGCAAGAGCCGCTTCACGCTGCAGACCCTGCCGCCCGAGGACTTTCCGCTGGTCAACGAGTCGGCCGAGTTCGGCCCGGCCTTTGCCGTGCCGCAGAAGGTGCTGAAGGGCCTGATCAACCAGGTGCACTTCGCGATGGCGGTGCACGACATCCGCTACTACCTGAACGGCATCCTGTTCGTCGCCGAAGGCAAGACGCTGACCCTGGTGGCCACCGACGGCCACCGCCTGGCGCTGGCCCAGGCCACGCTGGAGACCGAGATCCCGAAGCAGGAGGTGATCCTGCCGCGCAAGACCGTGCTGGAGCTGCAGCGCCTGCTGAAGGACAGCAAGGACAGCAAGGACGGTGAACCGGCGGCCGAGGGCGAAGGCCAGATCGAGATGCGCTTTGCCGGCAACCAGGCCAAGTTCGTGTTCTCGGGCCTGGAGTTCGTCACCAAGCTGGTCGAGGGCAAGTTCCCCGACTACAACCGCGTGGTGCCGAAGAACCACAAGAACAGCGTCACGCTGGGCCGGGCGGTGCTGCTGTCCAGCCTGCAGCGCGCGGCCATCCTGACCAGCGAGAAGTTCAAGGGCGTGCGCCTGAACTTCGAGCCCGGCACGCTGCGCATCGCCAGCAGCAATGCCGAGCAGGAAGAGGCCAAGGAAGAGCTGGAGATCGACTACGGCGGCGATGCCATCGAGGTCGGCTTCAACGTCACCTACCTGATGGACGCGCTGGGCAACATGTCCAACGACATGATCAAGGTCGAGCTGCAGGACGGCAACAGCAGCGCGCTGATCACGGTGCCCGAGCAGCCGGGGTTCAAGTACGTTGTCATGCCGATGAGGATCTGACGCAGTCAGATCCTCATCGGCATCCTGCCGTCCGTTTGTGCACCCCCTGCCCCCGCCTGGCGGGGGTTCTGGTTTGAGTTTCGATGCGGCCGCGTTGCGGCCTTGAAGGCTTGTGATGAGCGACACCACCCCCCAGCAACCGGCCCAGCCCGCCAATCCGGCGGACGGCGGCTACGGCGAAGGCGCGATCCAGATCCTGGAAGGCCTGGAGGCGGTGCGCAAGCGCCCGGGCATGTACATCGGCGACACCTCCGATGGCACGGGCCTGCACCACCTGGTGTTCGAGGTGGTGGACAACTCCATCGACGAGGCCCTGGCCGGGCATTGCGACGACATCATCGTCACCATCCATTCGGACAACAGCATCAGCGTCATCGACAACGGCCGCGGCATTCCCACCGGCGTGAAGATGGACGACAAGCACGAGCCCAAGCGCAGTGCGGCCGAGATCGCGCTGACCGAGCTGCATGCCGGCGGCAAGTTCAACCAGAACAGCTACAAGGTCTCGGGCGGCCTGCACGGCGTGGGCGTCAGCTGCGTCAATGCGCTGTCCAAGTGGCTGCGCCTGACGGTGCGCCGCGACGGCAAGGTGCACCACATCGAGTTTGCGCGCGGCTTCGTGCAGGACCGCCAGCTGGAGCAGCGCGACGGTGTTGAAGTCAGCCCGATGAAGATCGTCGGCGAGACCGAGAAGCGCGGCACCGAGGTGCACTTCCTGCCCGACGAGACCATCTTCAACAACGTCGACTTCCACTACGACGTGCTGGCCAAGCGGCTGCGTGAACTTTCGTTCCTGAACAACGGCGTGAAGATCCGCCTGGTCGACGAGCGCAATGCCAAGGAAGACAACTTCGCCTTCGCCGGTGGCGTCAAGGGCTTCGTCGAGTTCATCAACACCGGCAAGAAGGTGCTGCATCCCAACGTCTTCCATGCCATGGGCGACAAGCAGAGCGACCAGGGCACCAACATCGGTGTCGAGGTGGCGATGCAGTGGAACGACGGCTACAACGAGACCGTGCTGTGCTTCACCAACAACATCCCGCAGCGCGACGGTGGCACCCACCTGACCGGCCTGCGCGCGGCGATGACGCGGGTGATCAACAAGTACATCGAGGACAACGAGCTGGCCAAGAAGGCCAAGGTCGAGATCAGCGGCGACGACATGCGCGAAGGCCTGGCCTGCATCGTCAGCGTCAAGGTGCCCGAGCCCAAGTTCTCCAGCCAGACCAAGGACAAGCTCGTATCGTCCGAAGTACGCGGCCCGGTCGAGGAGATCGTCAGCAAGCTGCTGACCGACTGGCTGCTCGAGAACCCGCTGGATGCCAAGATCATCTGCGGCAAGATCGTCGAGGCCGCCCGCGCCCGCGAGGCCGCGCGCAAGGCGCGCGAGATGACGCGCCGCAAGGGCGTGATGGACGGCCTGGGTCTGCCCGGCAAGCTGGCCGACTGCCAGGAGAAGGACCCCGCGCTGTGCGAGATCTACATCGTCGAGGGCGACTCGGCCGGCGGCAGCGCCAAGCAGGGCCGTGACCGCAAGTTCCAGGCGATCCTGCCGCTGCGCGGCAAGATCCTCAACGTCGAGAAGGCGCGCTACGAGAAGCTGCTGAGCAGCGAGTCCATCGTCACGCTGATCACCGCACTCGGCACCGGCATCGGGCCCGAGGACTTCAACGTCGACAAGCTGCGCTATCACCGCATCATCGTGATGACCGACGCCGACGTGGACGGCGCCCACATCCGCACCCTGCTACTGACCTTCTTCTACCGCCAGATGCCCGAACTGGTGGAGCGTGGCCACATCTACATCGCCCAGCCGCCGCTGTACAAGGTGAAGGTGGGCAAGCACGAGCAGTACCTGAAGGACGGCCACGAGCTGGACGGCTTTTTGCTGAAGGTGGCGCTGGACGGCGCGGCCGTGCTGCCCGACGGTGCCACCGGCAGCCGCCCTGCGCTGACCGGCGATGCGCTGGAAGACCTGGCGCGCAAGTACGTGGTGGCCAACCATGTGATCGAGCGCCTGGGCAACTGGATGGACCTGGAGGCGCTGCGCGCCATCGCCAACGGTCTGGAACTGGACCTGGACGATGCTGCCAAGGCCGAGGCCAGCGCCCTGGCCCTGCAGGCTGCGCTGCACGACGCCATGGTCGAGGCCCAGTTCGACGCCCGCACCGACAAGCACCTGCTGCGCATCGGCCGCCGCCACCACGGCAACATCAAGGCCAGCGTGATCACCGCCGATTTCGTGCACGGCGCCGACTATGCGGCGCTGAAGGAGGCCGGGGTCACCTTCAAGGGCCTGCTGGGCGCCGACGCCATCGTGCGCCGCGGCGAGGGCGAGAAGGCCAAGGAGCACAAGGCCGCCGACTTCCGCGCTGCCATGGCCTGGCTGATGACGCAAGCCGAAAACGCCGTCGGCCGCCAGCGCTACAAGGGCCTGGGCGAGATGAACCCCGAGCAGCTGTGGGAAACGACGATGGACCCCACGGTGCGCCGCCTGCTGAAGGTGCAGATCGAGGATGCCATCGAGGCCGACCGCGTGTTCACGATGCTGATGGGCGACGAGGTGGAGCCGCGGCGTGACTTCATCGAGAGCAATGCGCTGAGGGCGGCGAACATCGACGTCTGAGGGCGGGTGTAGGCGGCCGCATTACCTGAGAAAAGCGGCCCCACAAGTTGAGAAACTCATGGGGCCGGTTCTTTGGGTTGAACCCGTCTATTGCGAAGTTTCGCCAGCCGTCAGGGCCTGATTTCCCAGTTGCGACTGGCGTTTGAGAGCTGCCCAGCCGGCCGCATACCAAGGAAGCGTCAGTCCACCCGCGCGACGATGACGGGTGGCACCTGACAGTCGAAACCGAAGACCTGGAAGGCTGACTGCACCCGCACCGCGTGCGGCCCAGCGAGCTCGTCGGGTCCAAGCACCTTGCCGACCGCATCAGGTAGGCCCCATGCGACGCATCGCATGGCTAGAACATCAGCTGCGTGTGATGACTTCCGCCCCTTCTCCTTGAAGGAAACGAAGGCCTCGAACAGTCTGATGTCACGCTGTTGGTGCCGACCGAAAATTGACCAGCAAAGCCGCGTAGTGCCGATTGAAAACTGACCAGGGTGAGAGACCTACCCTGCTGCAATTTGTGGCAGGGGTTCTGGACGGTGATCACCATGGCCTTG
>JAGOPK010000005.1 GCA_017992055.1 Burkholderiaceae bacterium | reverse complement strand
TCAACCAGGAGGGCCTCAACCCGACCAGCGAATAGACTTATCCACAGATGGCTGTCTCCAAGACAGCCTCCCGCCCCTGGTCAAATTTCAATCGGCGCGGGTGGTCAAATTTCGGTCGGCGCCAACATGCTTGGACCTCGTCTTCTGATTGCTCCGCTTCACATCGCCCCAGTAGGTCGAATCGCGAGTGGTCCCTTCGACACCTTTGAGAAGTGACGTCGTTCGCTGCAAACGGCTCACGACACCCTCCCAAACCAGCGCGTCAAACCCGTCGCGCTGCATGCGATCCTGCAGCGCGAGATCCTCCCTGATCTGCCTTCGCAACCCCCAACAGATGGCTGACTTGTAAGCCTTGTATGAGTTGCCGACCCGGACGTACTTGGCCAAGGGCATGAGCCACCGATCCAGTTCGCAATCGACGTAGCCGTCGTCGAGAGTCGCTTTGATCTGCGCGAACTTCTTCGCGTAATCAGCTTCTGATGAGGCTTGCAGCGCTTTGTGTACGGCAGCTGATCGGCCCGCTCGAATGATGTCAAACGCTGCCTCGCGACGGTCGCGCGGCAGTTCGCTGATCGGCATGATGTCGCCGTCTTTGATTGAAAGTACTGAGTCTTGTCTGATCCTGCCCATGGCCTTCGCGGCTAGACGAAGCTTGCGAATGGCTTCATCGGGCGCGCTGTCACCGTCAACTTGGTGCTTTTGCCTTTCGTCCACGTTCATTTTCGATTCCGTTTTCAGCGATGCCGAACTTCGCATTGGGCAGAGCCCAATGCGCGCCGTTGCCTCCGCCCGCACCTGTCACGCCAGTGATCAAGACTGACGTCTCGCTCACTGTCATGCCAGCTGCCAGCTACGCCAACGGCCGCCCCTCCGCTACGCGTCCCCCCCAATGAATTGGTGGGTACGGGGCACGTTATCGAACGGTTCAACTGGACGTTCGAAGAGCACATGAACAGCGTTCGATAACGGTCCATTTCGGCACCGCGTGCATGTCGGAATCGATGGCTGCGGATGACTCTCAGGTGACTGATGTAGCTCATTTGCGGCTCCGCTCCAGCACGATTTCGAACTCCTTCGCGACATCTGGCGCAATCGATCTCACGCGCTCGATGAGCAACTCAAGCTGCGCGAGAAGTGCACCGTTGGCGCGGGTCTGCGCCCCCTCGCGTTCTTGGTTGTGTTGCGCGCGCTGCTGTTCGGCCAGGAGGGAGCGCTTGAGTTGCTCGACCTCCTCCTGTGTCTGTGCGTGCAGGCTTTGCACACGTTGCAGCTCGCTACGCGCGATAACAAGGTCCTCCTTGCCAACGACCTTTGCTGCCTGCGTGCTCTGGTGTGCTTTGATCTCGCGCTCCAAGAGCTCCGAGGCACTCTGGCGTCGAACCTTTTCATCCTGCAGGCTCTCGGTCAGTTGATCAACCTGTCTCTGCAGTTGATCCACCTGACCTTCCGCTGCCTGTTTATCGCGCTGGATCGCAACGAGCTTATCTTCTGACTGAGCCAACTGCAGCGCCGTGTGCTCGCTCTCCAACTTCAGCGACGCGTACTTCGAGGCCATCGCCGCGAACTCCCTCTTGGTCTCTTGATGGGCCTCGACCGTCATCGCCAGCAACTGTTCTTTGGCAGCCCGATCCACGCTGACGGCCTGCAGGTCGCTGCTCAAGTCTTTGACCTTTTCATTCGCCTTGTTGCAATCAGCCTTGAGGCGTTCGATCTCGCTGGACTTCACCTTCAGATCAGCCGCAAAAACGCGCTTGGCCGAGTCACGCGCCAGATGGTGAAGCTTTTTCGCCGTCTTCGCCAACTCTTCGGTAATGGCTGCTTCAACCACGGCGTCGCGCTCACTGTTGATCTCGGTGACCAGCGCACCGACCCGTGCAGTGGCTCCGCCCATGTGAGCCCGAACCGCCTGAACCGAAGGACTGATGTCCATCACCTCCAGGCGATTCATCTGTGCTTCCACAGCAGACTTGTTGAGCACTGAGCCATTAGCCATGTCGGGTGCTTGGTGCAGTTGTCCATCGCTCATTTCAAGTACCGTCCAATCTCGTAGTTGTCTTGAACCACCGATGCACTGCGTAATGAGAAGCGACTGCGTATCGCATTACCCAACGCACCGTGCGCGTATCGCACTTCCGTCATCACTTCACGAGCCCATACTTCAACGTCATCGAGGCACATGAAGTCAGCGACTTGCAAGGGATATCAAATCGGCTTGACGCGTCCGCCACGGGTGCCCAGCACCAGAGTGGAAGAATCGACTGACGCTCAACGGCACCGATGAACGTGTTTGACCAGGCTCTCGTACTCCTGTGCCGCCAAGAATTCGATCAGCGGCTCACGCGGAAATCGAACACCCCGCCGACCGTCCCAGGCCACGTAGGGCGGATGCACCTGGCAAAAGTTTTCGGGCTTTCTGGCTCGGAGGTTCTGCAAACATTTCTTGGTCACGCCAAGGAGATCAGCGACGACCTCTTCACTCAGGTAGACACCCGCTGGCAGTTCTGTCCGCAGCCGCTCGACGATGCACCGGCGGCGAGGATCATGGGCATCAGAGGTCGTGGCCAGCGTTGACGGCCGGGTATCGCTGGAGGCACACCCGGGCGTTGCATAGTTGATCAGTGAAGTCATGTGGGTATTCCGTTTTGAGCTGACTGCGTCGACTAGCACATGCCTTGACGCACCATCACGCAGTCATCGCCGACAACGAAATTGTCAACCCGACATTTCATTGAGCCGCCCGAATTCGGCCCCTCCTGGGCCACCCAAAACGACCCTTTCAGCCTTTTCGTTCAATTGGTATGGCGCTCCCTATGGAATGCCAATAGAACCTTGGCGCATAGCTCTTGCCTGGCAGCATGAAACCCAATCCCAAAGCGAATGTCGTATCCAACCGATACGATCACTGCCGTAGAAGCTTTCGGTACCAAAAGAAGAAGGGGCCTCGAGGCCCCTTCCGTGCGATTTTGTTCCACTGACCCGTGTTGGACGGCGCCACGCGGGTCATCAGGTGGCCGGCGCCCCGTCCATCGCCTGACGGTCACGGAACGAGTCGTGGAATCGCTTCACAAACTCCTCGGGACGCTTGTTGTAGTAGCGCTGGAGCATCCGCGGATCGGTGTGTCCGGTGATGGAGCCAATTTCGCTGTCACGCAGGGTGGTGCGCTCGAAAAGCCGCGAGGTCGCCTCGTGCCGGAGGTCATGCAGCCGCAGATCCGGGCTGCATGCTCGTTTGCGCGCGCGGTCCCAGGCTTGGCTCACAGAGTCGGGCTTGTAGCCGAACACGAGATCACCAACTCTGGGTTGGGTCTGGAGGATGCGCCAGGCTCGCAGGGTGAGCGGGATCAGCCTGGGCAGTTTGTTCTTGGTAATGGAAGCGGGCAGATCCAGGATCCCAACCTCGAGATTGACGTGAGACCACCGCACATGAAGCAACTCACCGCGACGAAGACCAGTCTCGAGTGCGAGGCTGACGTACGCCCAGAGGCGCATGCCCTCACGATGCCGGTACTTGATGCTCGTGCGGCGCGCACGCCAGGCACGCTCGCGGACGCTGGAGGGTTTCGCCGTAGCCTTTTTCGGCTGAAACCAATTCGGGTAACGACAGGCTCGCAGGATGGCCTGTTCCTCAGTCTGCGGCATCTGCATCCAGGCCACGACCCAGGGCTGGATCACCCACGGCGTGTGGCGCTTGACCCGCGTGGTCTTGGCGGCCGCGTCTCGCCGAGCTTCGCGCTTGCCCGACTCGAGCGGCGCAGGCGTCGCCGAGTGCACGAGCTTCAGGCGTCGATCCCGGGCGTCACCGGCCTGAGGTTCAGGCCACTTGTAGTAGCGACCCGACGCCGGGTTGAGGGGCAGATGGATGTCCCATTCGCGCATGGCGACGGCGATGACGCGCGAGACCATCTCCAGGTCCTTGCGCACCGTGGCGCCCTTGACCTCTTGGAGCCGCTCGTCGCGGAAGGAGACGAAGTCGCTCGGCTTAAGGCTGCTCAGTGGGCGGCAAGCGATAGGCAGGCTCGCCAGTCGGCGCACACGCGTACGATCAGGATGGCCGTGGCGGCGATGCGCGAGGCGATCCTTCTCATAGCGCTGAAGGATCGAGGCCAGCGTGGTGTGGTCAGCCTTTCGGTGATCAACGAACTGGCGCTGCGCGATGTCGCCCTCGATCTTGCGCGCCCAGTCTTTGGCGTCGGACTGCCGCCCAAACGTCTTCGAGACATCGGGGGCGCCCTTGCACCGAACACGGACGAGCCACACGGTCTCGGTGTGTTCTGTGATCCGGACAGCGTGCGCCTGAAGGTGCTCGTCCACGATCAACTGCTGCGCGTATGCAGCGGCCGCAGGTTGGCGCTTGAAGACGCGGTTGTGCTTGGGTCGGGCCGCGCAGGTGACGCGCCATTCGGTGCGTTCGCGGGGGGTGATGGTGGCCAATGGGGTCTCCTTGTTCCCGCGGGTTGGACCGGGATCAAGGCCATTGGCACAAATATGGAACTTTGGTGCTACGACGTCGTTCCAGCGTGTGCAAACGGGAGCCGACGGGATCGTGCTGCCAAAGAAAATCCCTGAAAAATCAGGGACTTGGACGGCCGCGGGGATGGTGGGTGCTGAGGGGCTCGAACCCCCGACCTACGCCTTGTAAGGGCGCCGCTCTACCAGCTGAGCTAAGCACCCGCGCGGCAGCCGTCGCACGACGGCTGCGCGGGGACATGTCACTTGACGATCATCACTTGATCGCGTCCTTCAGCGCCTTGCCCGGACGGAACTTGGGCACCTTGGCGGCCTTGATCTTGATCTCTTCGTTGGTGCGCGGATTGCGACCGGTGCGGGCCTTGCGCTTGCTGACCGAAAACGAACCGAAGCCGACGATGGTGACGCTGCCGTTCTTCTTCAGCGTGGTCTTGACGCCGCCGATCATGGCCTCCAGCGCCCGCGTCGCCGCGGCCTTGGACAACTCGGCCTGGGTGGCGATGTGTTCGATCAGCTCGGCCTTGTTCACGGTACGTCCCCCCGGTCGAAGTTCTGCGCAGGGCGCGGATTCTATGCGTCGCCACGGCGCACCAGGGCCACGCCGACGGCACACAAGGCCATGCCCCCCAGCACTGCGGGGGTCAGGGGTTCGCTGAACAGCGCCCAGGCCAGCAGCGCGGTGCACGGCGGCACCAGGTACATCAGGCTGGTGACGCGGGTGGCCGCGCCGCGCTGGATCAGCATCATCAGCAGCGAGCTGCCGCCCAGCGACAGCATGCCCACCGACCAGGCCATGGCGATCAGCACATCGGCATTCCAGACCATGGGCGCGTGCTCCAGCGCGGCCAGCGGCAGCGTGACCACCAAGGCCGCGGCCAGCTGCACCGCATTGCCACTGCGCACGTCGATGGGCTGCACAAAGCGCTTCTGGTACAGCGTGCCGGCGGTGATGCACAGCAGGGCCAGCACGGTGAGGCCGAGGTTGAACGGCGTCAGGATGCCGGCGCCCAGCTTGGGCGCCACCACCAGGGCCAGTCCGGCCAGGCCCAGGGCCAGGCCGGCCCACTGCAGCGGCCGCACCTGGTGCTGGCCGCGCGAGCTTTCCCACAGCGCCGTCAGCAGCGGCTGCAGGCCGACGATCAGCGCCACCGTGCCGGCCGGCGCGCCGGCACGCACCGCGGCCCACACGCCGCCCAGGTAGCCGGCATGCATCAGCACGCCACTGGCGGCCAGGTGCAGCCACTGGGCGCGGCCCGTGCGCCCTGTGCGCCAGTCGGGCCAGGCCACGCCGGCCCAGCGCGCCCAGGCGACGAAGCCGAGCACGCTCAGCGCATAGCGCCAGCACAGAAACGTCAGCGGCGGCACATGGGGCATGGCCAGCCGGGCGACGACGAAGCCGGTGCTCCAGATGGCGACGAAGACCCCGGGCATGGCGGCCAGCAGCGCCTGCTGCCGGCGGTCTTGGGCGCTGGCGCTCACCGACGGGTTCAGCGCGCCTTGGCGCGGATCTCGGGCAGTGCGCGCTGCAGGTAATAGACCATCGACCAGATGGTCAGCACCGTGGCCACCAGAATCAGCGCCGTGCCCCAGATGCGCGTATCGATGACGCCGAACAGCGCGCCGTCGTAGAGCAGGAACGGGATGGCCGTCATCTGCGTGGCGGTCTTCAGCTTGCCCAGCATGTGCACGGCCACGCTGCGCGAGGCGCCGATCTGGGCCATCCATTCACGCAGCGACGAGATGGCGATCTCGCGGCCGATGATCACCAGGGCCACCAGCACATGCACCCGGCTCAGGTCCACCAGCACCAGCAGCGAGGCGCAGACCAGGAACTTGTCGGCCACCGGATCGAGGAAGGCGCCGAAGGACGAGGTCTGGTTGAGCTTGCGCGCCAGGTAGCCGTCCAGCCAGTCGGTCAGCGCGAACACCACGAACATCACCGTGGCGATCAGGTTGCGCGTGGCCGCATCCAGCGGCAGGTAGAACACGCCGACCAGCAGCGGGATCGCGAGGATGCGGGCCCAGGTCAGCAGCGTCGGCAGCGTGAGGAACATGCGGCCATTGTGCATGCTGCACCGCCGCAGTGCCGGGCCGGCCGCTGTCAGTCGTCCAGCGTGCGTGGCTTGAAGCGGCGCTGGTCGTTGAACAGGAACACCTCGGCCGACTTCCAGGGCCGCGGCAGATGGGCCACCGGCGCAAACGGCGCGGCGCGGTGCACGGCATCCATGGCCAGCTGCACCGTGTCCAGCGCCTGGCCCGGGCGGCGCAGCACGGTCACGCGGCGCAGGCTGCCGTCGCCATTGAGTTCCAGCTCCAGCACGGGGATGGCCAGCAGCGGCTCGGGCACCGGGCCGTCGTAGGTGCGCCCCGGGTTGGCCGCCACCAGGCGCAGCGCGGCCTGACGCTTCCAGTCGTCCCAGTCGCGGGCCTTGCGGTGCGGTGGCAGCACGGGCGTGGCCGCGGCGGGCGCGGGCGGCGGAGCCAGTGCGCCCGCCGTGCCCGCTGTGGCCGGGCCCGCGCCCACGGTCGGCGCCGCCGCCGGCCGGGCCGGGGCGGCGGCCGGCGGTGGCGACTGGCCGCAGCCGGCCAGCAGCAGCAGGACCAGCGCCAGTGGCGCCCGGCGTTCAATGCAATGCACGGTAGATCTCCTCGGCCAGTTCGCTGCCTATGCCCTCGACCGTGGCCAGCTCGTCGACGCTGGCCGCGCCCACGCCGCGGATGCCGCCAAAGCGCTGCAGCAGCCGGGCGCGCTTCTTCGGCCCGACGCCGGGAATCTCCTCCAGCCGGCTGCCACCGGTGCGCACGCTGGCGCGCTTGGCGCGCATGCCGGTGATGGCAAAGCGGTGGGCCTCGTCGCGGATCTGTGCCACCAGCATCAGCGCCGCCGAGTCGTGGCCCAGGCTGGCCTTGTCGCGGCCGTCGGCAAACACCAGTTCCTCCAGGCCGACCTTGCGGCCCTCGCCCTTCTCGACGCCGACGATGATGTCCAGCGGCAGGCCCAGTTCGCTGAAGACCTCGCGCGCCATCGCCACCTGGCCACGGCCGCCGTCCACCAGCACCAGGCCGGGCAGTTGCAGGGCCTTGGGCGTGGGCTGCTGATTGGCCGTGTCGCCGGCGGCATCCAGCTCGCCGCTGGCGGCCGCCGCGGCCCGCGCCTCGGCCACCTTGGCATAGCGCCGCTGCAGCACCTGGCGCATCGCCGCATAGTCGTCGCCGCCGGTGATGCCGGCGATGTTGTAGCGGCGGTACTCGGCCGGCCGCATGCCATGCGCCTCGTACACCACGCAGCTGGCCTGGGTGGCCTCGCCGGCGGTGTGGCTGATGTCGAAGCATTCGATGCGCAGCGCGTCCAGCCGGGCCGGATCGAGGTCCAGGTCCAGCGCCTCGGCCAGCGCGCGGGTGCGCTCGCGCTGGCTGCCCTCCTCGGCCAGCAGGCGGGCCAGCGCGATCTGCGCGCCCTTGTCGGCCATCTCCAGCCAGACGCGACGCTGCTCGCGCGGATTGGGCTGGGCCTGGATGCGCACGCCGGTCTGCTCGGCCAGCGCCGCCAGCAGGGCCTTGTCGACCGCATGGCTGACCACCAGGCTGGGCGGCGGCGCCACGCCCAGGTAGTGCTGGGCGATGAAGGCCTCCAGCACCTGCTGCTCGACGGCTGGCGGCGTGGCGTCCGGCCCGGCCTCGTCGTCATCGACCGCGGCCACGCCGGCCGCGTCGTCCACATGGGTTGGGAAATAGGCCCGGTCGCCCAGGTGGCGGCCGCCGCGCACCATGGCCAGGTTGACGCAGGCGCGCCCGCCCAGCACGCGCACGGCCAGGATGTCGACATCGCGGTCGCGTGCCGACAGGCTGCTCTCGTCCACGCTCTGCTGGTGCAGCACGCGCGACAGCGCGGCGATGCGGTCGCGGATCTCGGCCGCGCGCTCGAACTCCAGCGCCTCGCTGTAGGCCAGCATGCTGTGCTGCAGGTCGCCCAGCACGGCATCGGTGTCGCCGCGCAAAAAGCGCTCGGCATCGGCCACGTCGCGGCCATAGTCGGCCGGCGTGATCAGGCCCACGCAGGGGCCGGAGCAGCGGCGGATCTGGTACAGCAGGCAGGGCCGCGAGCGGTTGGCATAGACCGTGTCCTCGCAGGTGCGCAGGCGGAAGGCCTTTTGCAGCAGCTGGATGGTCTCCTTCACCGCCCAGGCGCCGGGATAGGGGCCGAAGTAGGTGTGCTTGCGGTCCACCGCACCGCGGTAGTAGGCCATGCGCGGAAACGGATGGCGCTCCAGCTTCAGATAGGGATAGCTCTTGTCGTCGCGGAACAGGATGTTGAACCGCGGGTTCAGCGCCTTGATCAGGTTGTTTTCCAGCAGCAGGGCCTCGGCCTCGCTGCGCACCACGGTGGTCTCCAGCCGCGCGATGCGCGACACCATCACGCCGATGCGCGTGCCGCCATGGTCCTTCTGGAAGTAGCTGGACACGCGCCGCTTCAGGTGCCGCGCCTTGCCCACGTAGAGCACATTGTCCTGGGCGTCGAAGTAGCGGTAGACGCCGGGCAGGCCGGGCAGGGCCGCCACCTCGGCCAGCAGGCGCTCACGGGCTTCCTGGGCCTGCTGGGCCGCGGCTTCAGCAACAACGGGTTCGGACGGTTCGGACGGAGCGGCGGACATGGTGCTGGCGGTTTCCGGGGCGTGATTGTGACCGTCACACAATCAAGGCCATGCCGGCTCCTGCATCCCCCACCCTGCCGACCCGCTGGGACCTGTTCTGCCGCGTCATCGACAACCATGGCGACCTGGGCGTGGCCTGGCGGCTGGCGCGTGCACTGGCGCGGCGCGGCGCGGCCACTCGGCTGTGGGTGGACGATGCCTCGGCCCTGGCCTGGATGGCGCCGCAGGGCGCGGCCGGCGTCGAGGTGCTGGCCTGGACCGCCTCGCCCCCCGACCTGGAGCCGGGCGACGTGGTGATCGAGACCTTCGGCTGCGACCCGCCGCCGCAGTTCGTGGCCCGCATGGCGGCCCGCCGCGCCGCCGGCCAGCCGCAGCCGGTGTGGATCAACCTCGAATACCTCAGCGCCGAGGCCTATGTCGAACGCTCGCACGGCCTGGCCTCGCCGCAGTGCAGCGGCCCGGGCCAGGGCCTGAGCAAGTGGTTCTTCTATCCCGGCTTCACGCCACGCACCGGCGGCCTGATGCATGCCGATGTGCCGGCCGGCGATGCCGCCCAGCACCGTGCCTGGCTGCAGCAGCAGGGCTGGGTGCAGCCGGGCGAGCGGCTGGCCCTGCTGTTCTGCTACGACGGCGCGCCGCTGGCGCCGCTGCTGCAGCGCCTGGCCAGCCAGGCACTCACGGATGGTCAGCCGCTGCGCCTGCTGGCCTGCCCCGGCGGCGCCCAGCGCACGCTGGCCGGCCTGGACCTGCCGGAGCAGCTGCGCATCACCGCCCTGCCCTGGCTGACCCAGCCCGACTTCGACCGCGCCCTGGCCGGCTGCGACGCGGCCCTGGTGCGCGGCGAGGATTCGTTCGTGCGCGCCCAGCTGCTGGTGGCCGGTCCGGTGCTGTGGCAGATCTACCCGCAGCACGATGGCGCCCATGCGGCCAAGCTGCAGGCCTGGATGCGCCTGCTGCTGGCCGGCGCCGAGCCCGGCCTGACCGCCGGCATCGCCCAGGCGCAGCAGGCCGTCAACGGCCTGGGCGACTGGCCCGAGGCCGTGCCGCTGCACCCCGATGGCTGGGCCGGCTGGGCCGCGCTGCAGGGCCGCTGGCGTGCATCCCTGCTCGCCCAGCCCGACCTGGTGGACCAGCTGTGCCGGTTTGTCACCGGGAAAACGCTAGAATAGCCGGCTTTGCGTTCGCGCCGCGGCGGCTTGCCCGGTCCTTGCGAACCCAATCCAGTCCACACCAGGCTCCCCCGCCGGAGCCAACGCTCAAGCACCAGGCTGAAGGGGCCCCCCATGAAGATCGCTCAGGAAATTCGCGCTGGCAACGTGATCATGCAGGACAAGAACCCCTGGGTCGTCCTGAAGACCGAATACTCCCGCGGTGGCCGCAATGCCGCCACCGTGCGCATGAAGCTCAAGAGCCTGCTGAACAACCAGGCCACCGAGCTGGTCTACAAGGCCGACGACAAGATGGAGCAGATCGTGCTGGACAAGAAGGAGTGCACCTACTCCTACTTCGCCGATCCGATGTATGTGTGGATGGACACCGAGTACAACCAGTACGAGGTCGAGGCCGAGAACATGGGCGACGCCGTCGCCTACCTGGAAGACGGCATGCAGGCCGAAGTGGTGTTCTACGACGGCAAGGCCATCTCGGTGGAACTGCCCACCAGCGTGGTGCGCGAGATCACCTGGACCGAACCCGCCGTCAAGGGCGACACCTCGGGCAAGGTGCTGAAGCCGGCCAAGCTGGCCACCGACCACGAGATCATGGTGCCGATCTTCGTCGCCCAGGGCGACAAGGTCGAAATCGACACCCGCACCAACGAGTACCGCCGCCGCGTCTGAGCCCGGGCTTGCGCTGCGACAACAGGGGCACCGCGGTGCCCCTTTTGCATGGCGCGGCCCAGGCTGCAGGTACCGCCGCGGTGCGAGACTGAGCGCCACGATGAGCGAGAACCTCGGCTTCGATTTCGACCATGCGGTCACGGCGCCCTTCCGCATGCAGCCCGGCCTGCGCCGGCTGGCGCCGGGCAGCGCCCAGCTGACGCCGGCCGCCCTGCCGCACCGCGGCGTGTCGCGCCACCTGCGCGAGAAGCTGGCCGTGCTGTGGGCCTTTGCCGACGATGCGCTGTGCAGCCTGCCCGGCTTCGACGCCCGCCCGGCGCTGGACGCCGTGGCCGCCCAGGCGGCCGCCGAGCATCCGCAGGCCTGGCAGGTGGAGGGCGCACGCTGGCGCTGCGCCGGCCTGGGCTGGTCGCTGGACGCCGATGACCGGCCGGTGGCCGATGCCGACTCGGGCTGGCCCGAGATCGGCCCCTTCCTGGCCCAGGTGCCGCGGCCCTGGCGGCGCGCGGCCCTGCTGTCGCTGGCCTTCTGCGAGGACCTGGCCATCGTCGACGCGGCCAGCGGCCGCCTCCCCTGGCTGGCCGTGGCCCTGCCGTCGATGTGGGCGCCGGCCGAGAAGCTGGGCCGCAGCTTCGCCGAGGTGCATGCGCCGGTGGCCGACAACCGGCTCATCACCGGCGCGGCGCCGCAGCTGCTGAAGCTGGTGACGGGAGCCGAGCGCTGGGAGCGTTTCGTCTGGACGCTGACGCCGCATCCACGCCTGCATGCCCATCCCCGGCGCTACCCGCCCGAGCGCTGGGGCGCCGGGCTGCTGGCCGATGCCAAGACCCATGCCGATGCGCTGGCCGCCCAGACCTGGTTTCGCAGCGAGCGTCAGAGCTTCATTCCGCTGGGCAATGACCAGGCCATCTTCACCATCCTGGTCGACACCCAGCCGATGAGCCGGGCGCTGGCCGATCCGGCGCGCGCCGCGCGCGTGCACGCCGCGCTGTCAACGATGAGCGAGGCGGTGCTGGCCTATCGCGGATTGCAAGCGGCCAGGCCTGCACTGCTGGCCTGGCTGGAGCGCCGGGCCGCTTCATGAGCTGGGGGCCCGTCCGCCCGGCGGCCATTGCCTTCGGCGATGGCGCTGCAGCGACCGCACCGATGGCCGCGGATTTCGGCGATGTCTACCATGCCCGCCAGGGCGCGCTGGCCCAGGCCCGCCATGTGTTCCTGGCCGGCAACGGCCTGCCGCAGCGCTGGCAGGGGCGCAGTCGCTTCGTCGTGCTGGAGACCGGCTTCGGCCTGGGCCACAACTTCCTCGCCACCTGGGCCGCCTGGCGTGCCGATGCGCAGCATCCGCAGCGCCTGGTGTTCGTGTCGCTGGAAAAGCACCCGCCGCACCGCGCCGACCTGGCGCGCGCGCTGGCGGTGCACGACGGCGATGCCGGGCTGGCGCCGCTGGCGCAGCAACTGATCGCCGCCTGGCCGCCGCTGACACCCGACCTGCACACGCTGGACTTCGAGGGCGGCGCCGTGCGGCTGCTGCTGGCGCTGGGCGACATCGCCCAGGTGCTGCCCGAGCTGCAGCTGCAGGCCGATGCCTTCTACCTCGACGGCTTTGCGCCGGCGCGCAACCCGGCGATGTGGGAGCCGCACCAGCTGCAGCGCCTGGCCCGGCTGGCCGCGCCCGAGGCCACGCTGGCCACCTGGTGCGTGGCCGGCGCGGTGCGGCGCGCGCTGGCCGAGGCCGGCTTCGTGGTGCAGCGCGCACCCGGCTTTGCCGGCAAGCGCGAGATGACCGTGGGCCGCTTCGAGCCGCGCCATGTGCCGCCGCCGCCGCCGGGCCGCCGCGCCCAGCCCGGGCTGCGCCGCGTGGCGGTGATCGGGGCCGGCCTGGCCGGTGCCGCCGCGGCGCGGGCCCTGGCCCAGGCCCAGCCCGGGCTGGAGCTGCAGTTGTTCGAGCGCCGCGAGGCGCCGGCGCAGGAGACCTCGGGCAATGCCGGCGGCCTGTTCCATGGCATCGCCCATGGCCAGGACGGGCCGCATGCGCGCTGGCTGCGCGCCGGCGCGCTGCGCATGGCCCGGCTGGCAGCGCCCCTGCTGGCCAGCGGCCGCGTTGCCGGCGCCCTGGACGGCCTGCTGCGTGGCGCGGCCGGCGCCGATGCCGCGTCCATGCAGGCCCTGCTGGAGGGCCAGGGCCTGCCGCCCGAGTACCTGCAGCTGGCGCGCTGGCCCGGCGGTGCCGCCAGCGGCCAGCCGGCCTGGTGTTATCCCACGGCCGGCTGGCTGGCCCCGGGCGACATCGTGCGCGCCTGGCTGGACGATGCCGGCATCGCCCTGCACTGCGGCACGGCGGTGGACCGCCTGCAGCGCGACGCCGACGGCCGCTGGCGCCTGTGGTGCGCCGACGGGCAGTGCCTGGCCGAGGCCGATGCCGTGGTGCTGGCCAATGCCGCCGATGCGCTGCGCCTGCTGGCCGGCCTGGGCCTGCCCGGCGAGACCGCCTGGACCACCGGCCTGCAGCGCGGCCAGACCACGCTGGTGGCCACCGATGCCGCAGCGCCTGCGCTGGCGCAGCCGCTGGCCGCCGGCGGCTATGCGCTGCGGCTGGACGCGCAGCGCCTGCTGTGCGGCGCCACCTCGCAGGCCGGTGACCTGGACCCGCAACTGCGTCAGGCCGACCAGGCCACCAACCTGGCCACGCTGCAGCGCCTGACCGGCTGGTCGCCGGCCGCGGCGCCGGCCCTGCAGGGCCGTGTCGGCTGGCGCTTCGTCACCGACGACCGCCTGCCCCTGGTCGGCCCGGTGCCGCTGGCCGCACCACGCGGGCCACGGCTGGAGCAGCCGCGCCAGGTGCCACGCGAGCCCGGCCTGTGGCTGCTGACGGCGCTGGGCTCGCGCGGCCTGAGCCAGGCCGCGCTGGCCGGCGAGCTGCTGGCCGCCTGGATGACCGGCACGCCCTGGCCGGTGCCGGCCGCGCTGGCCGATGCCGTGGACCCGGCGCGTTATGTGTCGCGGGCCCGGCGCGAGGCGGCACGCCGGGCCGGCTGAGCAAGCTCAGTCGAAGTTCAGCGTCTTCACGCCGGCCGGCGTGCCCAGCAGGCAGACGCGGGCGCGGTGGCGGGCGAAGATGCCCACCGTCACCACGCCAGGCCACTGGTTGACCTCGGTCTCCATGGCCAGCGGCTCGGTGATGGCCAGGCCGCGCACATCGAGGATGACATTGCCGTTGTCGGTGAGCAACGGGCCGCTGGCGCCGGCGCGCAGCGTCGCCGCGCCGCCATAGGCCTGCTGGAAGCGCCGTGCCACCTGGGCCGCGGCCATCGGGATCACCTCCACCGGCAGCGGAAAGCCGCCCATCACCGGCACCAGCTTGCTCTCGTCGGCGATGCAGACGAAGCGCTCGGCCAGGTCGGCGACGATCTTCTCGCGCGTCAGCGCCGCGCCGCCACCCTTGACCATGCAGCCGCGGCCGTCGATCTCGTCGGCGCCGTCGATGTAGACCGGGATGCGCTCGACCTGGTTGCTGTCCAGCACCTGGATGCCATGGGCCTGCAGGCGCTGCGTGCTGGCCACCGAGCTGGACACGGCGCCGGCGATGCGGTGCTTGACCGTGGCCAGGGCCTCGATGAACTGGTTGACGGTGGAGCCGGTGCCGACGCCGACGATCTGGCCGTCGACCACGTAATCGAGGGCGGCGCGGCCGACGAGGGCCTTGAGTTGATCCTGGGTCAGCGGGGCGGTCATGGCAGGTGGCAGGCGAGGCAGGGGGTGGAACGGGCGCGTCGGGGACAATCCGGCGCATGGCCATTGTCCCCTACGCCCTCACCCGCCCCTTTCTGTTCGGCCTCGACCCCGAGCAGGCCCACGAACTGACGCTGGACGCCATCGCCCGGCTGCAGAACACGCCGCTGCAATGCCTGTGGAGCGCCGCCCGCGTGGCCGACCCGGTGACGCTGGCCGGCCTGCGCTTTGCCAACCGCATCGGCCTGGCCGCCGGCCTGGACAAGAACGGGCGCTGCATCGACGGCCTGGGCGCAATGGGCTTCGGCTTCATCGAGGTCGGCACGGTCACGCCGCGGGCCCAGCCGGGCAATGCCAAGCCGCGCATGTTCCGCCTTCCCGAGCGCCAGGCCCTGATCAACCGCATGGGCTTCAACAACGAGGGCCTGGCGGCCTTCGTCGCCAATGTGCAGCGCTCGCGCAGCTTCCGCGCCGGCGGCGGCGTGCTGGGCCTGAACATCGGCAAGAACGCCGCCACCGCCATCGAGGATGCGGCCAGCGACTACCTGGCGGGCCTGGACGGCGTCTACCCGCATGCCGACTATGTGACGGTGAACATCTCCAGCCCCAACACCAAGAACCTGCGCGCGCTGCAGAGCGATGCCGCGCTGGATGCGCTGCTGGGCGCGCTGCAGCAGCGCCGCAGCCAGCTGGCGCAGCAGCACGGCCGGAGCGTGCCGATGTTCCTGAAGATCGCGCCCGACCTGGACGAGGCCCAGGTGCAGGTGATCGCCGCCACGCTGCGCGCCAACGGCATCGACGGCGTGATCGCCACCAACACCACCATCGCCCGCGACGCGGTGGCCGGCCTGCGCCATGCAGACGAGGCCGGCGGCCTGAGCGGCGCGCCGGTGCGCGAGGCCAGCAACCGCGTCATCCGCCAGCTGCGCGCCGAGCTGGGCAGCGCCTACCCCATCATCGGCGCCGGCGGCGTGATGTCGGGCGCCGATGCGCTGGCCAAGCGCCAGGCCGGCGCCGACCTGGTGCAGGTCTACACCGGCCTGATCTACCAGGGGCCGGGCCTGGTGGGCGAGTGCGCGCGGGCGCTGGCGCGCGGCTGAGCGCGGCCCCAGGTCCCCTGCGGCGCCTCAATCGCCGCGCACCACGCCCTCGCGGCGCGCATCGGCGCCGCCCAGCCAGCGTCCGCCACGCTGCTGCAGCGCCTGCAGGCCGCTGGCCAGCTCCAGCTGCTGCACGCTGTGGCCACGCGCCTGCAGCGCGGCCACGGTGGCGGCGTCGAAGCGCCCCTGCTCCAGCAGCAGCGGACCACCGTCCGGCCCCAGGCCGGCCACCACATTCGGCAGGTCCAGCGCCTGCTGCGGCGTCAGCTCCCAGGCCAGCATGCCCAGCAGGGCCTTGGCGGTGAACTGGATGATGGCCGCGCCACCCGGCGAGCCGAGCACCAGCTGCAGCCGGCCCTGGTCATCGAAGCCCAGGGTCGGGCTCATGCTGCTGCGCGGGCGCTTGCCCGGCTGCAGGCGGTTGGCCACCGGCCGGCCGGCGGCGTCGCGCGGGCGCAGCGCAAAGTCGGTGAGCTGGTTGTTGAGCAGAAAGCCGCCGGCCAGGCCGCTGCCGCCGTCGCTCATCAGGTGGGCGCCGAAGGCGAACTCGATGCTGGTGGTCATCGCCACCGCCCGGCCCTGGGCATCGACGATGCTCAGGTGGCTGGTGCCATGCTCGGGCTGCGGCGCCTGGGCGGCGCCGGCCTCGGCCGGCGCGCCGCCGGGATCACCGGCGCGCACGCCGCTGCGCCGCTGCGGGCCGATCAGCGTGGCGCGGCGCTGCAGGTAGGCCGGCTCGATCAGCTGCGACCAGCGCCCGCCCGGTGCCGGCACGAAGCCGGGGTCGGCGATCCAGCGCTCGCGGTCGGCATACGCCAGGCGCGAGGCCTCGGCATGGCGGTGCAGGAAGTCGGCGCCGGGCACGCCGCCCTGCAGTGCCGGCCCGCTGCCGGGCGCCGCGCCGAGCAGGCCCAGGATCTGCATCAGCGTCAGCTGGCCCGACGAAGGCGGCGGCATGCCGCACAGGCGCCACTCCTGGCGGGCCGTGGGCCGCCAGGGCGCGCACAGCGCCTCGCGCTGCAGCGGCCGGTAGCCGGCCAGGTCGGCCAGCTGCAGGCGGCCCGGGTTGCCGGCATGGCCGCGCACGCGGCGCACGATGTCCTCGGCCACCGGCCCGGTGTGCAGCGCATCGGCGCCCTGCGCGGCGATCTGGCGCAGCACCGCGGCATAGGCCGGGTTGCGCAGCCGCGCGCCCACCGCCGGCGGCTGGCCGTCGGGACCGTAGAAATAGGCCGCGGCCTGGCCGTCGGCGCGCAGCCGCGGCGCGGCCTCGGTCAGCAGGCGCTGCAGCCGCGGCCCGACCTCGAAGCCCTGCTCGGCCAGCTCGATGGCCGGCTGCAGCAGCCGCGCCCAGGGCAGGCGGCCGTGCTGGCGGTGCACGGCCTCGAGCAGGCGCACGGCGCCGGGCACGCCCACCGCGCGGCCGCCCACCACCGCCTGCATGAAGGGCATGGGCCGGCCATCGGGCAGCAGGAACAGGTTTTCGTCGGCCGCGGCCGGCGCGGTCTCGCGGCCGTCCCAGGCGCTGATGCGCTGGCCGTCCCACAGCAGCAGAAAGGCGCCGCCGCCGATGCCGCTGCTCTGCGGCTCGACCAGGCCCAGCAGCATCTGCACCGCCACCGCGGCATCGACGGCCGTGCCGCCTTCGCGCAGCATCTGCAGGCCGGCCTCGGCGGCCAGCGGATGGGCCGCGGCCACCGCCTGGCGCTCGAAGCTCCAGCCCGGCTTGGCCTGCCAGCCGCTGGCGATCTCGGGCAGCAGCGGTGGCGGCGGCGGCGCCGCACAGGCGGCCAGCAGCAGGCCGCCGCACAGGGTCGCCCAGCGACCCCAGCGCCTCACTGCAGCGGCACGCCGGTCTTGGCCTGCAGCTCGTCGCGCGTGACGCCCGGCGCCATCTCCACCACCTTCAGGCCATGCGGCGTGACGTCCAGCACCGCCAGGTCGGTGATGATGCGGTCGACCACGCCCACGCCGGTCAGCGGCAGCGTGCACTGGGGCAGGATCTTCAGGTCGTGGCCGCCGTCCTTGCGCCGCGCCACATGCTCCATCAGCACCACCACGCTCTTCACGCCGGCCACCAGGTCCATGGCGCCGCCCATGCCCTTGACCATCTTGCCGGGAATCATCCAGTTGGCCAGGTCGCCGCTGGCGCTGACCTGCATGGCGCCCAGGATGGACAGGTTGATCTTGCCGCCGCGGATCATGGCAAAGCTGTCGTGGCTGCCGAAGATGCTGCTGCCGGGCAGCGTGGTCACGGTCTGCTTGCCGGCATTGATCAGGTCGGGATCGACCTCGCTCTCGTCCGGGAAGGGGCCGATGCCCAGCATGCCGTTTTCGCTCTGCAGCCAGACCTCGATGTCGGGCGAGACGAAGTTGGCCACCAGCGTGGGCAGGCCGATGCCGAGGTTGACGTAGAAGCCGTCCTGCAGTTCCTGGGCCGCGCGGGCGGCCATCTCGTCGTGGGTCCAAGCCATGGTCAGACTCCCTTGGGATTTTGCTTGGTGGTGCGCTTCTCGATGCGCTTCTCGGGCGTGGCATTGAGCACCAGGCGGTGCACATAGATGCCGGGCAGGTGGATGCTGTCGGGGTCCAGGCTGCCGGTCTCGACGATCTCCTCGACCTCGACCACGCTGATCTTGCCGGCCATGATGGCGGCCGGGTTGAAGTTGCGCGCGGTGCGGCGGAACACCAGGTTGCCGCTCTTGTCGGCCTTCCAGGCCTTGCCCAGCGCCACATCGGGCACCAGGGCGCGCTCCATCACATAGGCGTGGCCGTCGAACTCGCGGATCTCCTTGCCCTCGGCCACCAGGGTGCCCACGCCGGTGCGGGTGAAAAACGCCGGGATGCCGGCGCCGCCGGCGCGCAGGCGCTCGGCCAGCGTGCCCTGGGGCGTGAACTCCAGCTGCAGCTCGCCGGCCAGGTACTGGCGCTCGAACTCCTTGTTCTCGCCGACATAGCTGGAGATCATCTTCTGGATCTGCCGCGTCTGCAGCAGCTTGCCCAGGCCGAAGCCGTCGACGCCGGCGTTGTTGGAGATGACGGTCAGGTTCTTGGCGCCCGAGTCCTTCAGCGCGTCGATCAGCGCCTCGGGAATGCCGCACAGGCCGAAACCGCCGACGGCCAGCAGCTGGCCGTCGTGCACGATGCCGGCCAGCGCCGCCGCGGCGCTGGGGTAGATCTTGTTCATGGGTGCTCCGCTGGGGATGGGTCGAAACCGGCGCGAAGCGTACTACGTAGTCGATTAAGTAGGTGTTACGTAGAATCGCCTAAACACCGCACCGGAGACCGACCATGTCCGACGCCAAAGCCAGCCTGGCCCCCGAGGCGCTGCAGCAGATGCTGGGCGAGCTGTTCGCCCCCTGGGTGCGCGAGCTGGAGCTGCGCGTGCTGGCCACCACGCCCGGCGAGGTGACGCTGGCCCTGCCGATCGCGCCGCGCCATGTGCACGGGGGCGGCGTGCTCTGCGGCCAGACCCTGATGGCCGCGGCCGACACCGCCATGGTGCTGGCCGCCAGCAGCGCCATCGGCGGCTTCCGGCCGATGACCACGGTGCAGCTGAACACCAGCTTCATGCGCCCCATCCCTGGCAGCCAGACCGAGACCGTCGGCGAAGCCCAGGTCGTGGCCCGCGTGCTGCGCGGCGGCAAGAGCCTGGTGTTCGGCGAGATCGAGGTGCTCGATGCCAGCGGCCGTCTGGCCGCCCATGCCACCACCACCTACGCCTTGCTGTAGCCGGGCCGTGTCCGATCTGCCGCTGGACTACCGCACCGCCTTCGACCTGGCGCCGGTGGGCCTGGTGCTGAGCCGGCAACGCCAGATCGTCGACTGCAACCGCCAGCTGCTGGCGATGTTCGGCGCCGCGCGCGAGCAGCTGATCGGCCAGAGCTTCGAGATCCTCTATCCCACGCACGACGAGTTCGAGCGCACCGGCGCGCGCATCGTCGCCAGCCTGGATGCGCGCGGCTGGTATGCCGACGAGCGGGTGATGAAGCGCCTGGGCCAGGTGGCCGACGGGCCGCCGCAGGGCGAGCTGTTCTGGTGCCATGTGTCGGGCCGCGCGCTGGAGCCGGCCCAGCCGCATGCGGCCGGCATCTGGGCCTTCGAGGACCTGAGCGCACGCCGGCGCGTCAAGCTCGATCTGACGCCGCGCGAGCGCGAGATCGCCGCGCTGCTGATCGACGGCCTGACCAGCAAGCAGATCGGCAAGCTGCTGGCCATCAGCCCGCGCACGGTGGACGTCTACCGCGCACGGCTGATGCGCAAGGCCGGCGCCGCCACCACGCCGGAGCTGGTCAACAAGCTGCTGAGCGGCTGATCCGCGGCGCGATCAGCGCAGCAGCTCGTCGATGGCGCGCAGCAGCTGCTGCGCATCCAGCGGCTTGCTCAGGAACTGCGTGGCGCCGGCATCGAAGCATTCGTCGATGCGCTGCGGCCGCGTCTCGGCCGACACCACCAGCACCGGGATGTCGCGGGTGCGCGCATCGGCCTGCAGGGCGCGCAGCACGTCCAGGCCGGGCCGGTCCGGCAGGTCCAGGTCGAGCAGGATCAGGTCGGCCTGGGCGGCGCGGGCCAGGCCGGCGGCGCCGCTGGCGGCCTGCTCCAGCGTCACGCCGGGGCGCTGCTGCAGCAGCTGGCGCAGCGCGGCCACGTCGGCCTCGTCGTCCTCGATGCACAGCACCTGGCCGATGGCCACATGCGACTGCAGCGGCGTGAAGCCGCTGACCTCGCTGCGCGCCTGCGCGGTGTAGGACGACAGCACCGCCAGCGCCGCGGTGCCGGCGGCCGCGCCCGCCGGGGGCTCGCCGGCGGGCCGTGGCAGGCGCACGCCGAACACCGAGCCCTGGCCCAGGCGGCTGGACACCTCCAGCTCGCCGCCCATCAGGCCCACCAGCTTGCGGCACACCACCAGGCCGATGCCGGTGCCGCTCTGGCCACCGGCCGCCGGGCCCTCCTGGCCGTCGCGGCCCAGGCGGTGAAAGGGCGTGAACAGCTCGTCGAGCTTGTCCTCGGGGATGCCGATGCCGCTGTCCTCGACCTCGATCAGCAGCTCGCCCATGCCGGCCGGCCGCGTGCGCAGCTCGACGCGGCCGCCGCGGCGGTTGTACTTGACCGCATTGCCCAGCAGGTTGACCAGCACCTGGCGCAGCCGCGTCGCATCGGCCTGCACCCATTCGACCTGGGGCGACAGCGACAGCTCCAGCGCCACGCCGGCCTGCTGCGCCGCCGGCTCGACCATCGCCAGCGCCTCCTGCACCAGCTCGGGCAGGGCCACCGGCTCCAGCTGCAGGCGCAGGCTGCCGGCCTCCATGCGCGACAGGTCCAGCACGTCGTTGATCATGTCCAGCAGATGCCAGCCGGCCTGGCGGATCTGCAGCAGCTGGCGGCTGCGCTGCACCTCGTCGACCTCGGCCTCGCCCAGGCGCTGGGCAAAGCCGACGATGGCATTCAGCGGCGCGCGCAGCTCGTGGCTGAGCCGGGCCATGAACTCGGTCTTGGTGCGGTTGGCCACCGCCGCCTCGTCGCGCTCGCGCTCGGCCTCGCGCAGGCGCAGCACCTGGGTCAGGTCCTGCAGCGCGCCCACCGTGGCCACCGGCGCGCCATGGGCATCGTGCAGGCTGCGCAGACTGGCCGCCACCTGCAGCACGCGGCCGTCGGCGGTGAGGTAGCGCTGGCGGCGCGCACCCTCGCCGCCCAGGGCCTCGGCCGTGCCGTCGTCGTGCTCGACATCGGGCAGGCGGATCTCGGACAGCGGCTTGCCCACCAGCTCGGCCGCCTGTTCGGGCGAGTCGTAGCCCATCATGCGCGCAAAGGCCGGGTTGACCATGGTCAGCCGGCCCTCGGTGTCGACCAGGGTCACGCCGATGCTGACGCCGTCGAACATGGCACGGAAGCGCTGCTCGCTCTCCAGCAGGCGGCGCTCGGTGGCGCGGCGTTCGTCGATCTCGGCATTCAGCGCCGCGGTGCGCTCGCGCACCCGGTCCTCGATGCGGCGGATGCGGCCGGTCAGCGCCAGCAGCAGCGTGGCCAGCATGGCCATGCCCAGCACCGTGGGCAGGGCCAGCAGCCAGACGGCGGTGAACAAGCGGTTGTCGGCGGTGGGCGGCTCGATCACCAGCAGGTCCAGCCGGCGCTCGCCCAGGCTCAGCCGCGACACCTGGCTGAAATAGGCACCGGCCGTGGGATTGCGCTCGCAGGCCGGCGGGCCGGCCAGCAGCCGCGGCGCGGCGGCGGGCGTGGCCGGGGCTGTGGCCGGGGCCGTGGCATCAAACAGGCACAGCCGCACATTCGGGTCGTCACCGGCCGGCCAGGCCAGCGCCAGCTGGCGCTGCACGTCGACCAGGGCCGCCACCCAGCGCCGCGGCGCGCCGCCGTCCAGGGCCGGCACCGCCTGCAGCAGCAGCAGGGCCGGCGCCGCGCCGGGGGCCGGCAGCAGCCGGGGCGCATCACCGGCCGACGCCACCTCGGCCCCGCGCAGGCCGGCCAGCGCCTGGGCCAGCGCGGCTCGGGCCTCGGCGACCGTGGCATGGCCGTGCTGCAGCGCCGGCGCGGCGGCGGCGGCCGGCTCCTGCAGCCAGCCCACGGCCAGCAGGCCGGGCGCACGCTGCAGCCAGCCGTCGGCCAGGCGGTCGAACACCGCCGGCGGCAGGTCATCGCCGGCGGCGGCGAGCATGCCGCGCAGCGCCTGGGCCGCATCCAGCGGCTCGGCCAGCAGCTGCTGCAGGCGCAGCTGGCGGGCGGCGGCCTCGCGGTCGAAGCGCACCTGCAGCCGCGTGGCATCGCGCCGCGCCACCTGGTCGAAGCCGGGCAACATCACCGCCATCAGCAGCAGCAGCGGCAGGGCCACGGCGCGGCGGCGCTCGCGCCACACCGCCGGCGGCCGTCCCAGCCAGCACAGCAGCACCGGCGCCACGGCGACGATGCCGGCCAGATCCGACACCCAGCGGCCGGTGGCGCCGGCCAGCAGTGCCCGCCAGCTGCCGGCGGCGCCGGCCAGGTCGGTGAGCCACAGCGCCGACGCCAGCGAGGCCAGCGCCCCCAGCAGGGCCGCCACCGGGGCCACGCCCAGGGCCAGGCGGCGCAGGCGCGGCCCATCGTCCAATTGCAGCGTCTGCGCATCGGCGCCATGGCGCATGCGCCAGCCCACCCACATCGCCTGCAGGCCCAGCACCCCGGCCTCCAGGGCCAGCGGCGCCGGCGCGGTGCCGGCCAGCAGGCCGCCGACGAGCATGCCGGCCACCGCGGCCGGCAGGGTCCAGCGGCCACGCGACATGGCCGCCGCCACGGTGATGCCCAGCACCAGGGCCAGCGGTGGCAGCTCCAGCACGCCCAGCGGATAACGCGGCAGCAGTGCCTGCAGCGCGGCGCACAGCAGCGCCAGCAGCACGGCCCGCAGCAGACCGCGCCTCAGCGCATGGGGTGCAGAGACGGAAGACAGCGATTCGTCGTCGGCAGGGGGGTGCATGGTGGCGCGGGAAGGTCGCGGGCGAGTATCGCCGCATCCTTGGCCGCCGGGCCGGTGGCGTCGGCAAAGTGCCGCGAATGCTGGCTTGCACAGCCTCGAACGGTGGCCAGGCTGCGTGCTTCCTAGAATGCCGCCGATGCACACGCCCGCCGCGCCCAGCAGCCTCCGCAGCAGCCCGGCCTGGCATGGCGTGGCGCTGGCGCTGGCCGGCGCGGTGGCGTTTTCGGGCAAGGCCATCATCGCCAAGCTGGCCTACCGCCATCCGGTCGACGCGCTGACGCTGGTGGCGCTGCGCATGCTGGTGGCGCTGCCGTTTTTCGTCGCCATGGCCTGGTGGGCCGGACGTGGCCGCCCGGCGCTGCAGCGCCGCGACCTGCTGGCCGTGGCCGGGCTGGGCTTCTCGGGCTACTACCTGGCCAGCACGCTGGACTTCATCGGCCTGCAGTACATCAGCGCCAGCCTGGAGCGCCTGATCCTGTACCTGACGCCCACCGTGGTGACCCTGCTGTCGCTGCTGCTGGGCTCGCGCCGCGGCACGCCGCCAAGCTGGCAGACCTGGGCCGCGATGGCCCTGGGCTATGGCGGCCTGCTGCTGGTGTTCGGCCAGGAGCTGAGCCTGGAGGGCCCGCGCGTGATGCTGGGCGCCGGCCTGGTGCTGGCCAGCACGCTGAGCTATGCGCTGTACCTGATCTACAGCGGCGAGGTGGTGCGCCGCCTGGGCTCGCTGCGCCTGGCCGGCTGGGCCAGCAGCGTGGCCTGCGGGCTGTGCCTGCTGCAGTTTGTGCTGCTGCGGCCGCTGGACACGCTGCACGGCGTGGCCACGCCGGTCTGGTGGCTGTCGCTGCTCAACGGCACGGCCTGCACCGTGGCGCCGGTGCTGATGGTGATGATGGCGGTGGAGCGCATCGGCGCCGCGCGCAGCTCGCAGCTGGGCATGGTCGGGCCCATCTCCACCATCCTGCTGGGCGTGGCCCTGCTGGACGAGCCCTTCACCGGCTGGCTGGTCGCCGGCACCCTGTGCGTGCTGGCCAGCGTGACCTGGCTGGCGCGCAGCAAGTGACCCCCAACGATTGACACGACGGAGCAAGACGATGGACCTGGGACTGAACGGCAAATGGGCGCTGGTCTGCGCCGCCAGCAAGGGGCTGGGCCGCGGCTGCGCGGCGGCGCTGGCGCGCGAGGGCGTGAACCTGGTCATCACCGCCCGCGGCGCCGAGGCCTTGCAGGCCACCGCCGCCGAGCTGCGTGCGCTGTACCCCGGCATCACCGTGCAGGCGGTGGCCGGCGACATCACCACCGAGGCCGGCCGCACCGCCGCGCTGGCCGCCTGCCCACAGGTGGACATCCTGGTCAACAACGCCGGCGGGCCGCCGCCCGGCGACTTCCGCGACTGGGACCGCGAGGCCTGGATCAAGGCCCTGGATGCCAACATGCTGACGCCGATCGCGCTGATCAAGGCCACGGTGGATGCGATGGCCCAGCGCGGCTTCGGCCGCATCGTCAACATCACCTCGGGCGCGGTGAAGGCGCCGATCGACATCCTGGGCCTGTCCAACGGCGCGCGCTCGGGCCTCACCGGCTTCATCGCCGGCCTGTCGCGCCAGCCGCGCCTGGCCGGGCGCAATGTCACGATCAACAACCTGCTGCCCGGCGCCTTCGACACCGACCGGCTGCAGACCACGCTGAAGGGCGCGGCGGCCAAGGAAGGCCTGGCCGTGGCCGACATTGCCGCGCGCCGCGCCAAGACCATCCCGGCCGGCCGCTTTGGCAGCGCCGACGAGTTTGGCGCGCTGTGCGCCTTCGTCTGCAGCGCCCAGGCCGGCTACCTGACCGGCCAGAACCTGCTGATCGACGGCGGCGCCTACCCGGGCACGTTCTGATGGCGGGGCTGCCCCGGCTGCTCGGCCAGCCCGGCTCGATCAATGTGCGCAAGCTGCTGTGGACCGCCGCCGAGCTGGGCCTGGCCGAAGGCCGCGACTTCGTGCGCGAGGACTGGGGCGGCGCCACGCGCTCGCCGCAGGCACCGCAGTTCACCGCGCTGAACCCGCATGCCATGGTGCCGGTGTGGGTGCAGGCCGACGGCACGGCGCGCTGGGAATCGAACAGCCTGTGCCGCTGGCTGGTGCGCCAGGCCGGCGACACCCGGCTGCTGCCCGGCCCGCCCTGGGCCGCGGCCCAGGTGGAGCAGTGGATGGACTGGCAGATCGCCGAGCTGAACCCGGCCTGGCGCGCCGCCTTTCTGGCGCGTGTGCGCGGCCAGCCCCAGCCCGCCGACGCGGTGGCCGCCAGCCTGCAGGCCTGGAACCGGCAGATGGCGCGGCTGGAAGCGCAGCTGCAGGCCAGCGGCGCCCATGTCACCGGCGGCGACTTCACGCTGGCCGACGTGGTGCTGGGCCTGTCGGCCCACCGCTGGCGTCACACGCCGATGGCCGACGGCGAGCGGCCGCCGCTGCCGGCGGTGATGGCCTGGCTGGACCGGCTGGGGCAGCGGCCCGCGGCCGCGCCCTGGCTGCGGCCCGAGGTCGCCTGAACCTCAGCCGGCCACGCCGCGCTGCTCGGCCACAAAGGCCTGCCAGCCGGCACGCTCGGACGGGCGCAGCGTCAGCGGCTCGGCGCCGTGGTCGGTGACCAGCACCGTGTGCTCCCATTGCGCCGACAGCGAGCGGTCGCGCGTGACCACGGTCCAGCCGTCGGCCAGCGTGCGGCAGTGGTGGCTGCCGGCATTGAGCATGGGCTCGATGGTGAAGGTCATGCCCGGCAGCAGCGTCACGCCGGGCGAGCCCGTGCGGTAGTGCAGCACCTCGGGCGCCTCGTGCATCTGCCGGCCGATGCCGTGGCCGCCGTAGTCGCGCACCACCGACAGGCCATGGGCCTGGGCATGGCGCTGGATGGCCGCGCCGATGTCGCCGATGCGCGCGCCGGGCTTCACCGCCAGCATGCCCAGGTACAGCGCCTGCTGCGTCAGCCGCGCCAGGCGCTCGGCGGCCACGGTCGGCCGGCCGGCGATGAACATGGCGCTGGAGTCGCCATGCCAGCCGTCCACCGCCGCCACCAGGTCGATGTTCAGCAGGTCACCGTCGCGCAAGGCCTTGTCGCCCGGCACGCCATGGCAGACCACCTGGTTGACCGAGATGCAGCTGGCGTGGCGGTAGCCCTGGTAGCCCACGCAGGCCGGCACGCCGCCGTGGGCGACGATGAAGTCATGGCACAGGCGGTCCAGCGCGGCCGTGGTCACGCCGGGGCGCACATGGGCGGCGATCATCTCCAGCGCCGCGGCGACGATGGCCGAGGCCTCGCGCATGCGCGACAGGCCTTCGGGCGGCTTGATCAGGGCAGAAGTCAGCATGGTCTGGAGTCCGGCGTGAGGCGCTGACTCTAGCCGGTTGGCAGCGCCGCCGCCGGACGGCTCGATACACTGCCCCACCCCGCCCGCCGGCCCCGCCCTCCACCATGGCCTTGAACGACCGCCTCGCCGTCCTGCCCCAGTACCTGCTGCCCAAGCGATTGCTGACCGAGGCCGCGGGCGCGCTGGCGCGGCGCGAGTCGGGGGCGCTGACCACCTGGACCATCCGTCGCTTCATCCAGCGCTACGGCGTCGACATGGCCGAGGCCGCCGATCCCGATCCGGCGGCCTATGCCAGCTTCAATGCCTTCTTCACCCGGGCGCTGCGGCCGGGCGCGCGGCCGCTGGCCAGCGCCGCGCTGATCAGCCCGGTGGACGGTGCCATCAGCCAGTTCGGCCGCATCGCCGCCGACCAGGTGTTCCAGGCCAAGGGCCATGGCTACAGCACCACCGCCCTGGTCGGCGGCGACGCGGCGCTGGCCGCGCCCTATGCCGACGGCTGGTTTGCCACGCTGTACCTGAGCCCGCGCGACTACCACCGCATCCACATGCCCTGCGCCGGCCGGCTGCGCCAGATGATCCATGTGCCGGGCGAGCTGTTCTCGGTCAACCCGACCACGGCGCGGGGCGTGCCGGGGCTGTTTGCGCGCAACGAGCGCGTGGTCTGCGTGTTCGACGATGCCGCCGGCCGGCCCTTCGTGCTGGTGCTGGTGGGCGCCACCATCGTCGGCAGCATGGCCACGGTCTGGCATGGCCAGGTCAATCCGCCACGCTCCGGCCAGCTGCAGCGCTGGCACTACGAGGGCAGCGCGGTCGAGCTGGCCCAGGGCGCCGAGATGGGCCGCTTCCTGCTGGGCAGCACGGTGGTGATGCTGTTCCCGGCCGGGCCGCTGCGCTTCAACCCGGACTGGGCGCCGGCCGGTGCCATCCGCATGGGCCAGGCCATGGCCCAGCTGGGCTGAGCGGCGCCGGCCGCCGCATCGGCTACAGCGCCGCCACCAGGGCCGCCGCGGCCTCGAACTCCAGCGCCTGCACCGCCGCCTCCAGCTGGCGGTAGCGCGGCCCGTCCAGCACCGCGCGCAGGCCCGGTGCCAGCGCCTGGAAGCGCGTCACCGCGGCCAGGTCGTGCTGGGCCAGCAGGGCCCGCCAGGCCTGCAGTTCGGCGGCCTCGGGACCGCTGCCCGAGGCCGGCGCCGGTGTGGCCGTCGCCAGCCAGGGCGCCAGCCCGGGCGCCTGCTGCTGCAGCCGCTGCACCTGCTGCGCCAGCTCGGCCCAGACCGTGGCCGGCACGGCGGGCGGCTCGGCCGCGTCGGCCCCCTCGGATGAGGCGGCCAGCGCCGCCCGCAGCGCGGCCTCGGCCTCGGCCAGCGCCTGCTGCAGCGCACGTGCACCCAGCATGCCGGCGCTGCCGCGCAGCCGGTGCAGGCGCTGCAGCCGGTGCTGGCGGCTGGCGGCATCGGGCATGGCCGGCGGCGTGGCCTGGGCAAACGGCGCGGCTTCCTGCAGCAGGCGCTGCATCAGCCGCGCAAAGGCCTGGGGATCGGGGCCGAGCACGGCCTCGGCCTCGGCCAGGTCGACGCCATCGAGCTGCGGCCAGGCCAGCGCTGCCGCCTGGGGCAGCGGCTCGACCAGGTCGGCCGGCGCCAGTGCCCGGGCCACCGAGGCCATCGCCGCCGTCGAGGCCGCGGCCATGGCCTCGGAGGATGGTGAGGAGGCGGCGGCCGCCGCCGTGGCCGCCGCCGGCTGCGGCCGCGGCACCTGCGGCAGCGGCGCGCCGCGCCGGCGCTCGACCAGGCCCCGCAGCGTGCGCAGCAGCAGGGCCGGCGCCAGCGGCTTGGCCAGGAAGGCGTCCATGCCGGCGGCCAGCGCGCGCTCGCGCTCGGACACCAGGGCGCCGGCGGTCAGCGCGATCACCGGCAGCCGCGCCAGGCCGGGCTCGGCGCGCAGCCGGCGTGTCGTGGCCTCGCCGTCCAGCTCGGGCATCTGCAGGTCCATCAGCACCGCGTCGATGGCCGTCTCGCGGTCGCGCAGCAGCTCCAGCGCGCTGCGGCCGTCGGTGCAGGCCAGCACCTGGGCGCCTTCGCGCACCAGCAGGCGCTGCAGCAGCTCCAGGTTCAGCGGGCTGTCGTCCACCGCCAGCAGGCGCACGCCGGGCAGGGCCAGCAGGTCCGGGTCCAGCTCGGCCTCGGCGGCGGGCGGCGGCTCGGCCGCGGCGGCCTCGTCATCCGCCCGCGACGGCGCCTGCCGCAGCGCCAGCGTGAACCAGAAGCGGCTGCCGACGCCGGGCGTGCTGTGCAGGCCGACGCGCCCGCCCATGCGCTCGACCAGGCGGCGCACGATGGACAGGCCCAGGCCGGTGCCGCCAAAGCGCTGGTGCGTGGCCGCATCGGCCTGGGTGAAGGGCCGGAACAGCTGCTCCTGGGCCTGCGGGGCGATGCCGATGCCGGTGTCCTCCACCGTGCAGTGCAGGTGGACCTGGGCGCCGTCGCCGACCGCGGGCGCATCGTCGGCGCTGCGCACGTCCAGCGTGACCTGGCCCTGCTGGGTGAACTTGATGGCATTGGCCAGCAGATTGGTCAGCACCTGGCGCAGGCGCGAGGCATCGCCGACCAGGGCCGTGGGCAGCTCGGGCGCCAGGCGCAGCGACAGGGCCAGGCCCTTCTCCTGGGCCTGCGGCGCCAGCACGCCCTGCAGCTCGCGCAGCAACTGGGCCAGGTCGAACGGCGCCTCGTCCAGCGCCATCTGGCCGGCCTCGATGCGCGACAGGTCCAGCACGTCGTCGATCAGGCCCAGCAGGGCGCGGCTGGCGGTCTCGATGTGCTCGACGCTGCGCCGCTGCTCCTCGTCCAGCGCACTGTGCGCCAGCAGGTGGGTGAAGCCGATCACCGCATTCAGCGGCGTGCGGATCTCGTGGCTGACATGGGCCAGGAAGGCGCTCTTGGCGGCATTGGCGGCCTCGGCGGCACGCACGCGGCGCAGTGCCTCGTCGGCCTCGCGGCGGTCGGTGATGTCCTGCAGCGAGCCGATCAGGCGCTGCGGCCGCCGCTGGCCGTCGGCATCCTGGATGTACTCGACCTCGCCGACCACGCGCACCCACAGGCGCCGGCCGCGCGCACTGACCAGCTCCAGCTCCTCGTCCCAGGCCTGGCCGGTGTCCAGCGCGCGCTGCAGCAGGGCCTGGATCTGCTGCTGCGAGGCCGGCGTGTAGAAGGCGACGCCGCTGTCCAGCGCCGGCTGGTAGTCGTCGGCCACCTCGTGGATGCGCCGCGTCTGCTCGGTCCACTGCAGCGCCCGCGTGGCAACGTCCAGCTGCCAGCCGCCGACACGCGCCACGCGGCCGGCGCGGGCCAGAAAGGCCTCGCTGTCGGCCAGGCGCTCCTGCTCGCGGGCCAGCTGCTCGCGCTGGCGCGCCAGGTCCTGCTGCACCGCCTTCAGCTCGCTGACGTCGTGCACCAGCGCATAGAAGCCGCGCACCTCGCCATCCACGCGGTCGGGCACGTAATGCGCCAGCAGATGCCAGCTGCCGCGGCCGTCGGGCCGCGGGCTCTCGCGCTCGAAGCGCTGCGGCTCGCCACGCAGCGCGGCGTCGATGTAGGGGCGCACGCTGTCGTACAGCTCGGCGCCCATGACCTCGCGCATGTGGCGGCCCGGCATGCTGTCGGGCGGCAGGCCGAAGCGCCGGTGGTAGGCCAGGTTGGCAAAGCGGTTGACGCGCTGCCGGTCCCAGTAGCCGACCAGGGACGGCAGCGCATCGAGGATGGTCTTCAGGTCGCGGCGCGCCGCCTCCAGCTGGGCCGTGCGCTCGGCCACCTGGCGCTCCAGCGTCGCGGCAAAGGCCTGCAGCTGGCGCTCCAGCGTGCGCCGGGCGCTGATGTCGCGCAGGCTCTTGCCGACGCCGACGATGCGGCCGGTGCCGTCGGTGATGGGCGCGGCGGCGATGGACACGTCGACCAGGCGGCCGTCGCGGTGGCGGCGCACGGCGTCGAAGGCGGCCAGGGTTTCGCCGGCGGCCACGCGCTGCAGGATCAGCCGCGTCTCGCCGGCGCTGTCGCCGGTGCCGATCAGCTCGGCCAGCGAGCGGCCCAGGGCCTCGTCGGAGCGCCAGCCGAAGATGCGTTCGGCGGCGCGGTTCCAGCCGGTGACCATGCCGTCCAGGCCCTCGCTGATGATGGCGTCGCTGGAGTTCTCGGCAATCGTCACCAGCCGCGCCTGCGCCGCGCGCGCCTGGCGGCCACGCTCACGGCCCAGGCGGCGCAGGCCCAGCAGGGCCGCCAGCAGCAGGCTGGCCAGGGTGCCGGCGGCGGCCACCGCCGACGGCGGCACCAGGTTCAGCTCCTGCAGAAAGGCCGGCCGGGCGCGCAGCTCCAGCGTCCAGACGCGGCCGAACAGCGGCCGCGCCAGCTGGCGCGACAGGCCGCCGGCGGCCGGCCGGTTGGCATCGGCCGAGGCGAACAGCGGCAGCGGCTCGGCCGGCGCGGTGGCGCCGGGCGCCAGCGGCGTGCTGTCGCCCAGCAGCAGCGCAAAGCCGGGCTCGGCCAGCTCGATGTCGGTCAGCACCTCGTCGATCAGCAGCGGCGCATACGACCAGCCCAGCAGGGCCCGGCGCCGCGCCTCGGGCGTGGCGCTGTCGGCGCCGGGGCGGTAGATCGGCAGCATCAGCACCAGGCCGCGCTGCGGCCGACCGCTGGCCTGGGCCAGGGTCAGCGGCAGCGTCAGCGTGGCCTCGCCGCTGAGCATGGCGCGGTCGGCTGCGGCACGCCGGCCGGGTTCGGAGCCGACGTCCAGGCCCAGCGCCTCGCGGTTGCCGGGCACCGGCTCGATGTACTGGATCACATAGTGGTCGGCGGGTGCAGCCGCCGGCCCGCCGGCCGGGCCCGCAGGCGTCAGCGTGCGCAGCGCAAAGCCCGGCCAGCCATCGGCCGCGGCGGCGGCCACGAAGGCTGGCAGCTCGGCCGCCGGCACGCGGCGGATGAAGCCGAAGCCCAGCGCGCCGGGAAACTCCTGCTCGACATCGCGCGAGCGCTGGTAGCGCGCAAAGCCGGCGCGGTCGATGCCGCCGTTGGCCGCCAGCACCGCACCCCGGGTGCCGCGCAGGCCGTACTCGTAGGTGCGCATGCGCTGCTGCAGCTGGTCGGCCAGGCGCGCGGCGCGGGCGTCCATGCGCTCGCGCGCCAGCGAGGCATTCATGCGCGACTGCATCAGCGCGGCCAGCAGGGTCAGGGCCAGGCCGAACAGCAGCGTCAGCAGGGCCAGACGCCCCGGTGAGCCGGGCGCCAGCAGACTGGCGGCAGGGCCGGGCGCGGCCGGCTGGACAGGGCTGGGGCCGGCTTCAGTCGCCACCCTGGGTCACCGGCTCACCCTGGTGGCGAGCGTCCAGCGAGACGCTGCAGGCGCGGTGGCGGCCGGCGGCCTTGGCCGCATACAGGGCCCGGTCGGCACCGTCGACCAGGGCCTGGGCGTCGAGCACCGAGCTGGCCGCCGAGCCGCCGGCGGCGGCGCTGCATGCGCCCACCGAGATGCTGATCTGGGCCGCCACCGGCGAGGCCGGATGCGGCCGCGCCAGCAGGTCCACCGCACGCAGCAGCTGGCGCGCGACCTCGGCGGCCCCCTCGGCATCGGTGTCGGGCAGCAGCAGCACGAACTCCTCGCCGCCGTAGCGCGCCAGCAGGTCGGCCGGCCGGCGCACGCAGTCGCGCATGGCATGGGCCACGGCCTGCAGGCAGCGGTCGCCGGCGGGATGGCCGAAATGGTCGTTGTAGGCCTTGAAATGGTCGATGTCGACCATCAGCAGCGACAGCGAGGCGCCACCGCGCTGGGCGCGCAGGGCCTCGCGCGCCAGCGTCTCGTCGAAGCGCCGGCGGTTGGCGATGCCGGTCAGGCCATCGGTATCGGCGGCGCGGCGCAGCGCATCGGCCATGCGCTTCATGCGCAGATGGGTGCGCACCCGCGCCAGCACCAGCGGGCCGCGAGGCGGCTTGTGGATGAAGTCGACCGCGCCCAGGGTCAGGCCGGTCAGCTCTTGTTCGGGATCGTCGTGGCTGGTGATGAAGATCACCGGCACGTCGGCCAGCAGCGGATCGGACTTCATGCGCTGGCAGACCTCGAAGCCGCTGAGGTCGGGCATCTCCACGTCCAGCAGCACCAGGTCGGGCGGCGACTGGCGCGCCATGCGCAGGGCCTCGTTGCCGCTGGTGGCAAAACGCAGCCGGCCCAGATCGGCCAGCATGTGACCCAGACCCTGGATGACGGTGGGGTCGTCGTCGACCAGCAGCACGGTGCAGCGATCGTTCACGGCATGTCCTCAGCGCCCAGCAAGCCGGCAGACCGGGCACGGTCGGCCCCCGGGGTCGGGGTACTGCTGTGGCACGACCGCTAGGCCCGCATCATCGCCGGCGCCTGCGCTATGTCAATCGAGGGCCCACCCAGCCCCCACGCATGGACGAGGCAAAGCACACGCTGTGGCCGCTTTGCCACAGTCGCGCCCGATGCCGGGCCGATCAGCGCACCAGGTTGACGCCGCCGTCCACCGTCAGCGTGGTACCGACCACGTAGTCGCCGGCGCGGCTGGCCAGGTAGATGGCGGCAGCGGCCATGTCGGCGTCCTCGCCGATGCGCCGCGCCGGGATGCGCGCGGCCACCGCCTCGGCCTCGTCGCGGGCGGCGCGGTTCATCTCGCTGGCAAAGGCGCCGGGGCAGATGGCGTTGACGATGATGCCGTCCTCCACCAGGCGCAGCGCCATGCGCTTGGTCAGGTGGATCAGGCCGGCCTTGCTGGCGGCATAGCTGTAGGTCTCCATCGGGTTGACGGTCTGGCCGTCGATGGAGGCGATGTGGATGACCTTGGCCCGTGGCCCGGCCGCCGAGGCCACGCTGAGGTGGCCGTGCAGGGCCTGGGTCAGGAAGAACGGCGTCTTCAGGTTCAGGTCGACGACCTTGTCCCAGCCGCTCTCGGGGAACTCGTCGAAGGGCGCGCCCCAGGCGGCGCCGGCGTTGTTGACCAGGATGTCCAGCCGGCCGCCCTCGCGCTCGGTGTAGGCCGCCACCAGCGCGGCGATGCCCTCGGCGCGCGACACGTCGGCCGGCAGGGCCACGCATTCGCCCAGCGCACACAGCTCGGCCGCCGTGGCCTGGCAGGCCTCGGCCTTGCGCGCCGAGATGTAGACCCGCGCGCCCTGGCGCAGAAAGCCCTCGGCGATCATGCGGCCGATGCCGCGCGAGCCGCCGGTGATCAGGGCCGTGCGGCCGGCCAGCGAAAAGAGCTCGTTCATCGCGGTGTCTCCATCTCATCTGCAGGGAAAAAGGGGCTCAGCCGAAATGGCGGCCGTCGGCCATGGCGCCCAGGCGGCGGGCGATGGCATGGAACTCGGCCACCGCCTGCTCGATGATCTGCTGCGCGCTGGCCACCGCATGGATCAGGCCGGCGCTCTGGCCGGCCAGCGCCGGCGCGGCGTCCATGTCGCCGTCGAAGTAGACGCGGCGGATGCCGGCAAAGGCCTCGGGCGGCAGCAGGCCGGCCTCGCGCACCGGCGCGCTCCAGCCGGTCTTCAGCGCGCGGATGCAGGGCGTGGCCTTTTGGTTGAGCACCACGGTGCCGGTGGTGGCGGCGGCGACGATGGCCTGCTTGTAGCCGTCGTGCACCGGGCTTTCGGCACTGGCCACGAAGCGCGTGCCCATCTGGATGCCCTCGGCGCCCAGCGCAAAGGCCGCGGCCATGCCGCGGCCGTCGACGATGCCGCCGGCGGCCACCAGGGGCACGTCCACGCGCTCGCGGATGGCCTGCAGCAGCACCAGGGTGCTGACTTCCTCGGGGTTCTTGAAGCCGCCGCCTTCGGCGCCCTCGACCACCAGGCCGTCGACGCCGGCGTCCACGCATTTCAGCGCCGCCTCCAGCGTGGGCACCGCGTGGTAGACGGCGATGCCGCTGGCCTTCAGCGGCGCGATGAACTTGGCCGGGCTGCCGGCCGAGGTGGTGACGAAGCGGATGCCGGCCTCGCACACATAGCGCAGCATGGCGTCGTCGTGCAGGAAGCGGATCGGCAGGTTGACGCCGAACGGCAGGCCGGATTCGAGCATCACGCCGATCTCGCGCTGGCAGGCGGCGGTTTCGCCCGACGAGGTCTCGATGATGCCCAGGCCGCCGGCGCGCGACACCGCCAGCGCCAGCGGGCTGCGCGCGATCCAGCCCATCGGCGCCTGGACGATGGGCACCTGGGCGCCGCAATGGGCAAGAAAGCGGTTCATGGCGGGGTTGGCCGGGGCCGGCGGTCGCGGGACGGGCCGGCAGTGTCGCCGCCGCACCGGCGGCAGGCAGTCGCCAGCGTGTCAACGCCGCGGGAGCGCCGGGGGTGCCGGGGGGTGCCGGGGGGTGCCGGGGCCACGGACTGTCCCGAATCACCGCCCTTTTCCGCCCATCGCCGGCGGGAGCGGCATGGAACGATGCGGGGACATTTTCGGGAGAACTCCGCGTGTTCGGTTTCTCGGCTCGCTCATTGCTGCCAGGTTGGATCGGTTGTGCGCCGCAGGGCGAGACGGCCGCATGGGCCATGGTGCAACCGCGCTCCGAGGGCCCGCCGGCCCTGCTGTGGGTGGAGCAGGACGACTGGCGCGACCCGCCGCGCAGCCTGCAGCGCCTGCGCAAGCGCCGGTCCCTGCACCGCCACCGCAGCGTGGCCCTGCTGCAGCGCGGCCAGTACGTGTGCCAGACCCTGGACGCGCCGGCCGACGTGGACCGCGCCGACTGGGCCGCCGCGGTGCGCTGGCAGCTCAAGGACCTGGTGGACTTCCCGGTCGACGGCGCCGCGGTGGACGTGCTGGCCGTGCCCGAGGGCACCAGCTACCGCGCCCAGCCGCAGCTGATCGCGGTGGCCGCCGCCGAGGCCCAGGTGCGGCCCCTGGTCGGCCTGGCCCATGCCGCCGGCGTGCCCTGGACGGCCATCGACATCGCCGAGACCGCGCTGCGCAACCTGGGCAGCCGGGTGGCGCCCGCCGGCCGCGCCCAGGCCCTGCTGCACTGCCAGGCCAGCCATGCCACCCTGGTCGTGACCTGGGGCGAGGAGCTGCTGTCCACGCGCCAGTTCGACATCACGCTGGAGCAGCTGAGCAGCGACGACGAGGCCAGCCGCCAGCGCAGCCACGACCAGGTCGGCCTGGAACTGCAGCGCACGCTGGACGGCATCGAGCGCGCCTACGGCCAGGTCACGCTGGCGCGGGTGCTGGTCACGCCGATGCCGGGGGTGCAGGCCCTGACCGAGCACCTGGGGCCGCTGCTGTACGTGCCGGTGCTGCCGCTGGACCTGGGCGAACTGCTGGACCTGTCGGCCGTGCCCGAGCTGGCCGGCGATGCGCTGGCGCTGAACCGCGCGTTGCTGGCCATCGGCGCGGCGCTGCGCGAGGAGGGCCCGGACTGATGGCCGCACAACAGCTGAACCTGCTCGATGCGCGCTTCTTGCCGCAGCGCCTGCCCTTCAGTGCCGTCCAGGGCCTGGCGGTGGTGGCGGCGGTGCTGCTGGCCAGCACGGCCGCCGCGCAGTGGCTGCAGCTGGACAGCGCCCGCCAGCGCGCCGCCAGCCGCTCGCTGCAGGACGGCCTGGCGCCGCTGCGCCAGCAGCTGGTGGCGGCCGGCAGCCAGGCCGGTGCCGCGGCACCGGGCCGGCCCGGCGCCGCGCTGCGGCCGGCCGAGGCCGAGCTGCAGCAGCTGCGCCTGCAGGACGGCGCGCAGCGCCGCATCCGCGAGGCCCTGGAGGCCGGCGTCGCCGGCCAGCGCGAAGGCCCGTCCGAACACCTGCTGGCCCTGGCCCGCCAGGCCAATGGCGCGGTGTGGATCACCGGCTTCTCGCTGTCCGAGGACGGCCGCGCCATCGACCTGGAAGGCCGCATGCTGGACGCCGCCGCCCTGCCCGACTACCTGCGCCGGCTGAATGCCGAACCGCGCTTCAAGGGCCGGCCGTTCGCGCAGCTGAGCCTGAAGGCCGCCGATGCGCCGGCCGGCGGCTCGGCGCCCGCGGCCACCGATTTCAGCCTGCGTTCGCTGGCCGCCAACCTGCCGGCCACCACGCCCGGCGGAGGGTCTGCACCATGATGCGCCTGCCCGATCCGCTGCAACTGCGCGACCGGCTGCGGCCATGGCAGCAGCGCTTCGACGCGCGCACGCCGCGCGAGCGGGTGCTGCTGATCGCCGTGGCCGCGGTGCTGAGCCTGGCCCTGGCCGATGCGCTGTGGCTGAGCCCGGCCAGCCAGGCCTGGAGCCAGGCGCGGCGCGAGCACCAGGCCGCGCTGGCCGCCCAGGCCCAGCTGCAGGCCGATCTGCAGCGCCTGGCCCAGCTGGCCACGCAGCGCCAGCAGCAGGACCGCGCCGAGCTGACGGCCTGGCGCCAGCGCGTGCGCGAGACCGACAGCGCGCTGCGCAGCCACGAGGCCAGCCTGGTCGGCCCCGACCAGATGCTGGACCTGCTCGACCATGTGCTGGCCGGCCATGGCCAGGTGCGCGTGCGCGCCATGCGCTCGCTGGGCCGCACCGACCTGCTGGCGCTGCCGGCGCCCGGCACGCCGGCCACGGCGGCCACGCCGGCCGCCGCCGCCAGCGCCGCCGCCAGCCTGGCCGGCAGCGACGCCGCCCCGCCCTCGCTGTACCGCCATGGCGTGGAGCTGGTGCTGGAGGGCAGCTACATCGACCTGCTGGCCTATCTGCGAGCGCTGGAGGCCCTGCCCCAGCACCTGCTGTGGGGCGGGCTGCAGCTGAAGGTCGGCCAGCACCCGACCACTGTGCTGACGCTGCGCCTGTACACGCTGAGCCGCGACCGCAACTGGATAGCGATATGAAGCCCACCGACAGCCACTCTCCCCCCGCCTGCCCGCCGGCGCGCGGCGCGCTGCGCTCGCGCCACCTGCCGCTGCACCTGGCGCTGGTGGCCATCGGTGCCGGCGCCGTCAGCGCGCCGCCGCTGGGCGCACTGTCCGACCCGACGCGGCCGCCGGCCGCGCTGCAGCCGGCCGCGCCCGGTGTGGCCACGGCCCGGGCCATCGCCCGCGCCGCCAGCGCCGCGCCCGCCGAGCCGCTGCCGCAGTTGCAGGGCGTGCAGCTGCCGGCGCGTGGCGCGCCCAGCGCCCTGCTCGACGGCCGCGTGCTGCGCACCGGCGACAGCGTGGCCGGGCGCCGCGTGCTGGCCATCGACAACCAGGGCGTGACGCTGTCGGCCGCGGCCGGCCAGGCCGGCGGCACCACCGAGCGCCTGAACCTGCTCGACGGCGATGCCAAGCAACCGCCGGGCTCGATCCAGATCACCCGCAGCGCACGCTACACGCCCGGCGCCGCCGAGGCCGAGCCGGCGCCCCGCGAGCTGCCGCTGTCGGTGGCCGAACGAACCAGACGATGAGGATGCCCATGTCCAAACTGCCCCTGCGCACCGGCCTCGGCCTGGGCCTGAGCCTGGCCCTGCCGATGGCGCTGTCGCCGGCCCTGGCCGCCGACGCTGCCGGCCCGGCTGCCGGCCCCGCCACCAGCACGACCGTGGCCGTGGCCGCCGAGCTGCCGCTGCGCCTGGCCAATGCCACCGCCCGGCCGGCCGCGGCCGCCGCGGCCGAGCCGCGCTTCGACCTGTCGGTGAACAACGCGCCGGCGGCCCAGGTGTTCCTGCAGCTGGCCCAGGGCACGGCCTACAACATGCTGGTCACGCCCGACGTCACCGGCACGCTGTCGATCACTCTGAAGGACACCACCGTGCCCGAGGCGCTGGACACGCTGCGCGAGCTGTTCGGCTACGACTACCGCATCACCGGCAACCGCGTCTTCGTCTACAGCAATGCGGTGCAGACGCGGCTGTTCCGCGTCAACTACCTGCCCGGCCGGCGCCAGGGCGAGAGTGACCTGCGCGTCACCTCCAGCGCCATCACCCAGGGCCTGTCGGGCAACGGCAGCACTGGCAGCACCGGCAGCGGCACCGGCACCAGCCAGGGCCAGGCCAATGGCGGCCGGCCCAACGACAACGCCCAGGTGCGCACCACCTCCGACGCCGACTTCTGGCGCGAGGTGCAGGCCTCGCTGGTGGCCATGGTCGGCGCCCACGGCGGGCGCAGCGTGGTGCTGAACCCGGCCGCCGGCGTGGTGGTGGTCAAGGCCACGCCGGCCGAGCTGCGCCAGGTCGAGTCCTACCTGAAGGCGGTGCAGCTGGCCATCGAGCGCCAGGTGATGCTGGAGGCCAAGATCATCGAGGTCTCGCTGTCGCGCGATGCGCAGACCGGCATCAACTGGGCCGGCTTCGGCCGCCTGCCCGGCACCAGCACCCAGATCTCGCTGGGCAGCGCCGCGCCCGGCGCCACGCTGGCGCCGACCGGCGCGCTGACCGGCGGCGACGGCACCAGCATCGCCCCGGGCGTGAACCTGGCCGCCGGCGCGCTGAGCCGCGGCTTCTACGGCCTGGCCTTCCAGGCCGCCAACTTTGCCGGCCTGCTGAACTTCCTGGAGACCCAGGGCGACGTGCAGGTGCTGTCCAGCCCGCGCATCGCCACGCTGAACAACCAGAAGGCGGTGCTGAAGGTGGGCTCGGACGAGCTGTATGTCACCGGCATCACCTCCACCACCACCACCGGCGGCAGCAGCACGGTGAGCTCGCCGTCGGTGACGCTGCAGCCCTTCTTCTCGGGCATCTCGCTGGACGTGACGCCGCAGATCGACGAGGCCGGCAATGTGATGCTGCATGTGCATCCCACCGTCAGCGTGGTCACCGAGAAGAGCAAGAACATCGACCTGGGCGCGCTGGGCAGCTACAAGCTGCCGCTGGCGGCCAGCACGGTCAACGAGACCGATTCCATCGTGCGCGTCAAGGACGGCCAGATCGTCGCCATCGGCGGCCTGATGAAGCAGGAATCGACCAACGACAAGAGCGGCATGCCGATGCTGCAGGACGCGCCCCTGGTCGGCGCGCTGTTCCGCCAGACCGGCACCGTGACCAAGAAGCGCGAGCTGGTGATCCTGCTCAAGCCGACCATCATCACCCAGGACGGCAACTGGCCGCAGCAGACCACGGTCGGTGATGCGGGCCCGGCCGCCACGCCCAGCCGCTGAGGCCCTGCGCCCATGGCCCGCCCCGAACGTGTCCGCCTCGGCGACCTGCTGATCCAGGAAGCCCTGATCACTGCCGCCCAGCTGGACGAGGCGCTGGCCGAGCAGAAGCGCACCGGCCGCAAGCTGGGCCGCACCATCATCGACCGGCAATGGGTCACCGAGGTGCAGATCGCCAAGGCGCTGGCGCGCCAGCTGCGCGCTCCGTTTGTCGACCTGGCCCAGCAGCCGCCCAAGCCCGAGGTGGCCCAGCTGCTGCCCGAGACCCAGGCGCGGCGCCTGCGTGCCCTGCCCATCGCCGAGGCCGGCACCGGACAGGCCCTGCGCCTGGCCATGGCCGACCCCACCGACCTGGCGGCCTACGACGAGGTCGGCCGCATCACCCGGCGCGACCTCGATCTGGTGGTGGTGGCCGAGTCGCAGCTGCTGGCCGCACTCGACCGCGTCTACCGCGGCGGCGACGAGATCGCCGGCCTGGCGCGCGAGCTGACCAGCGAGATCGCCCACGTCGAGGACGAGATCGGCGACATCCTCGGCCTGGCCGTGGTCACCGCCGAGGACGCGCCGGTGGTGCGCCTGCTCAGCTCGATGTTCGAGCAGGCGCTGCGCATGCGCGCCTCCGACATCCACATCGAGCCGCAGGAGCGCATGCTGCGCATCCGCTTCCGCATCGACGGCGTGCTGCATGTGCAGACCGAGGCCGACAGCAAGATCGCCGGCGCGGTGGCGCTGCGGCTCAAGCTGATGAGCGGGCTGGACATCTCCGAGCGCCGCCTGCCGCAGGACGGCCGCTTCCACGTCAAGCTCAAGGCCGGCGCGCTGGACGTGCGCATCTCCACCCTGCCCACCCAGCATGGCGAGTCGGTGGTGATGCGCCTGCTGAACCACGACGCGGGCCTGCTGCAGCTGCGCAGCATGGACCTGCCGGACGCCACGCGCGAGGCCATCGCCCGCGCACTGGCCCGGCCCAACGGCCTGATCCTGGTCACCGGCCCCACCGGCAGCGGCAAGACCACCACGCTGTACGCGGCGCTGAACCAGCTCAACAACAGCGAGCGCAAGATCATCACCGTCGAGGACCCGGTCGAATACCGCCTGCCCGGCCTGAACCAGGTGCAGGTGATGGACAAGATCGACCTCAGCTTCTCGCGCGTGCTGCGCTCGGCGCTGCGCCAGGACCCGGACGTGATCCTGATCGGCGAGATGCGCGACCAGACCACGGCCGAGATCGGCCTGCGCGCGGCCATGACCGGCCACCTGGTGCTGAGCACGCTGCACACCAACGATGCGCTGTCCACGCCGCTGCGCCTGGTGGACATGGGCGTGCCGCGCTACATGGTGGCGATGTCGCTGCACCTGGTGCTGGCCCAGCGCCTGGTGCGCACCATCTGCGCCAGCTGCGGCGAGGACCATGTGCCCGATGCCCAGCAGCACGAATGGCTGCGCCAAGCCTTGGGCGCCGACGACCTGGCCGGCGCACGCTGGCGCCGCGGCCGCGGCTGCAGCGACTGCAACCACACCGGCTACAGCGGCCGCACCGGCGTCTACGAGTTCGTGGAGATGAGCCGCGAGCTGGTCGAGGCCCTGGCCGAGGACGACCTGGCGCGCTTCAACCAGGCGGGCCGGCGCCAGATGGCCGGCCGCACGCTGCGCCGCGATGCGCTGCGCCTGGCCCGGGCCGGCCGCACCACGCTGGACGAGGCCATGCGCGTGGGCACCGAGACCGAATGAACTGAGCCATGGCCCAGCTGCGTTTTGCCTACACCGGCCGCTCCGGCGGCCAGCCGGTCAGCGGCGAGCTGGAGGCCGCCGATGCCGGCAGCGTGGCCAGCGCGCTGCAGGCGCGGGGCATCGTGCCGCTGCGCATCACGCCGGCCGGCAGCGCCGCGGCAGGGGCCGGCACGCCACGCGCGGCCGGCGCCGGCCTGGCCGAGACCGTCAAGCGCTGGCTGCAGCCGGTGGTGCAGGCCACCGACCTGATGCTGTTCTCACGCCAGCTGCACACGCTGCTGCGCTCGGGCGTGCCCATCCTGCGCGCGCTGGCCGGGCTGCAGGAGTCCAGCGCCAACCCGGCGCTGCGGCAGACCCTGGCCGATGTGCGCCACAGCCTGGAATCGGGCATCGAGCTGTCCAAATGCCTGGCCCAGCAGTCGCGGGTGTTCGACGCCTTCTACGTGTCCATGGTGCGCGTGGGCGAGATGACCGGGCGGCTGGACGAGGTGTTCATGCGCCTGTTCGAGCACATCGAGTTCGAGCAGCACATGCGCCAGCAGGTGAAGACCGCGCTGCGCTATCCGATGTTCGTCATCAGCGCGATGGTGGTGGCCATCGGCGTCATCAACCTGCTGGTGGTGCCGGCCTTTGCCGAGGTCTTCAAGAGCTTCGGCGCCGAGCTGCCGCTGCCCACGCGCATCCTGGTGGCGCTGTCCGACTTCACCATCCACTGGGGCTGGGCCGTGGCCCTGGGCGCGGCGGGCGGCTTCTTTGGCCTGCGGCGCTGGATCGCCACGCCGGCCGGCCGCCTGGCCTGGGACCGCTGGCTGCTGCGCCTGCCGCTGGCCGGGCCCATCGTCACCAAGGCCACGCTGTCGCGCTTTGCGCGCAGCTTTGCGCTGGCGCTGAAAAGCGGCGTGCCCATCGAGCAGGCGCTGACCATCGTCGCCCAGACGGTGGACAACGCCCACATCGCGCGCAAGGTCGAGGGCATGCGCGAGGCGGTGGAGCGCGGCGAGTCCATCCTGCGCGCCGCCGTGGCCAGCGGCGTGTTCACGCCGGTGGTGCTGCAGATGATCGCGGTGGGCGAGGAGACCGGCGCCATCGACGAGCTGATGGGCGAGATCGCCACGCTCTACACCAGCGACGTGCAGTACGAGCTGAAGACGCTGTCGCAGCAGATCGAGCCCATCCTGATCGGCTTCCTGGGCGTGATGGTGCTGGTGCTGGCGCTGGGCGTGTTCCTGCCGCTGTGGGATCTGGGCCGGGTGTCGCTGAAGCGCTGACCGGCCCGCCCAAACCCGCAAATCCAGCGCTCGAAATGCTCAAGCCCCCGCCGTCCACCGCCGATAAGCCTTCCAGGCCCCCAACCGCAACCCGTCCCACCCGCCATCCCACAGGAGTACTCCCATGAACAAGGTCCGCCAATTCGGTTTCACGATGATCGAGCTGATCGTCGTCATCGTCGTCCTCGGCATCCTCGCCGCCGTGGCCCTGCCCAAGTTCATCGACGTCAGCGGCAATGCCAAGACGGCGGCGCTGGGCGGCGTGGCCGGCGCGGCGGCCAGTGCCATGACCATCAACTTCAGCGGCTGCGCCGTGACCCAGCACGTGCCCACCGCCGGCAAGTGCGTGCAGATCAGCAACTGCGACCAGGTCGGCACCATCCTGCAGGGCGGCATGCCGTCGGGCTACACCGTCGCCACCCTGCCCATCGACGGCGCCGACAGCGCGGTGGCCAACGGCGACGAGGACACCTGCACCATCACCCAGACCAATGGCGGCGCCACGGCCACCTTCACCGGTCTGGCCGCCGGCAACTGAGGCTGAGCAGGCCGCGGCCGGCATGCGCAGGCGCCTGTCCGTCGCGAGCCTCTGGCGCTGGCTGGCCGCGCTGCTGCTGGCCCTGGGCTGCGGCCCGCTGCTGGCGGCCAGCTACAGCTTTCCCGGCGCGCTGCCGCCCGGCTGCAGCGGCAGCAGCGGCACCTACAACTGCGGCAGCCTGACCCTGGGCCATGGCGACACCGTCAGCATCGGCTCGCCCAAGCCGGCGACGATCAACGTCAGCGGCAACCTGTCCACCGCCAATGCGCGCATCAACGCCGGCGGCAATGCCGCCGACCTGCGCCTGAACGTCAGCGGCCGCCTGCTGCTGCAGTACCAGACCGAGCTGGTGGCCACGGTCAGCGCCGGCAGCATCGACGACGAGTCGGGCGCCGCCACCGTCACCGGCAGCCTGACCACCACCGGCAGCGGCAGCCTGGTGCTGCGCTGGACCACCGCGGTCACCGGCAGCCTGTCCAGCGCCAGCGGCGCCATCACGCTGACCGAGAGCAACAGCGTCAGCGGCTCGGTCAGCAGCAGCGGCAGCGGCGCCATCAACATCGGCTACCGCAGCAACATCGGCGGCTCGGTCAGCACCGGCGGCAGCATCACCATCGGCCAGGAGGCCAACGTCAGCGGCGCCATCACCGGCGGCGGCGGCGCGGTCGACATCGGCTACCGCGCCCGCCTGTACAGCACGCTGACCACCAGCAGCGGCAGCATCAGCCTGGGCCAGGACAGCCGCATCGACGCCTGCCTGAAGAGCACTTCCTCGGCCAGCATCGTGCTGGGCGGCGGCGCCAACGTCCACTCGGTGTGCTGCGGCTCCGGCAGCTGCGGCAGCAGCTGCGTCAACAACCAGAGCGGCAGCGCCATGCCGGCCCTGTGCGCCGCCAGCCCGGCGCCGGTGACGCCGACCTACAGCAATGCCTCGCAGCCCTTTGCCTGGATCGACTCCAGCGGCCACACCAAGATCGGCGCCAACACCACGCCCTACAAGTTCAACGGCGGCGGCAACTGCGCGACCACGCCGCCGACCATCGACGACACCCTCAGCGACAGCATTCCGCTGGGCTTCAGCTTCAGCTTCGGCACCACCGCCTACACCTCGGTGCGGGTGATGGCCAACGGCCGCCTGCAGTTCGGCAGCAACACCACCTGCGGCGCCGGCACCAGCAACCTCGGGCCACCGCAGACCTATCCGTATGCGCTGCCCGACAGCGCGATGAATGCGACGATGAAGGTCTTCGGCGTCGACCTCGACCCGACCAACCTGGCCGAGAAGCCCGATTACCCCAGCGCCTCCAGCAAGACCAGCTGCCTGAGCCTGGCCAGCTGCTACGTCAGCGTGGCCACCATCGGCACGGCGCCGACGCGCAAGTTCGTCGTCACCTGGTACCACGTGCCCGAATGGGTCAGCACCAGCAACAGCAGCGGCTCGTTCGACGTGCAGGTGATCCTCAACGAGAACGGCAGCTTCGTCTACCAGTACGGCACCATCAGCCACGGCGGCACCGGCACGGCCGAGGTCGGCTGGCAGCTGCACAGCAGCGACTACGACGTGCTGGAGTTCGGCGCCTCGACCGAGCCGCCGCCCAACAGCGCCATCATCTTCTACATCCCCTCGCCGGTGCTGGCCTACCACCAGGCCGAAGAAGGCGCCTGGTCGGCCGGCGGCGCCGGCCAGGTGCGCGACAGCAGCGGCAACAACCTGCACGGCATGGCGCTGGGCGCGGCCCAGGTCACGGCGGCCGGCAAGGTCTGCCGCGCCACCGACATCCCGCTGAACACCAGCGCCGCCACCGTCAGCGCGCTGCGCCTGGGCGCCAGCTTCAACGCCAGCGGCGCCACCACGCTGGCCGGCACCGGTGCGGTGCTGCTGTGGGTCAAGGCCAATACCGCCTGGTCCGGCGTGCGCGACGCCCAGCTGATCGACGCCACCACGGCCAACGGCGAATGGTTCTACCTGACGCGGCGCGCCAGCGGCGCGCTGCGCTTCGTGGTCACCGACAGCCTGGGCGTGACCCGGGCCGTGGAGACCGCGGCCCAGGGCTTTGCCGCCGGCAGCTGGCAGCATGTGGCCGTGGTGTGGAACTTCAACGGCAGCCCCTCGGCCAACGCCGACTCGATGGCGATCTATGTCAACGGCAGCAAGCTGGCCAGCAGCAGCTTCACCAGCGACGGCTCGCTGCCGGCATCGCTGGGTGCCATCCACATCGGCGACAACCCCTCGGGCCTGGCCGGCACCGGCGGCACGGTGAACTCGGCCGATGCGGCCATCGACGAGGTGCAGGTGCTGAACTACGTGCCCACCGATGCCCAGGTGGTGGCGCGCATGAACGACACCCATGCCTGCGACAGCTTTGTCATCGACCACCTGGAGCTGCGCCACGGCAGCTGGAACGGCGTGGCCTGCACGCCGGCGACGCTGACCGTGCTGGCCTGCGCCGATTCCAGCTTCCCCTGCACCAACCCCTACACCAAGGGCACGCTGGTGACGCTGTCGGCAACGGCGCTGAGCGGCGGCGCCAGCGCCTGGTGGCAGAGCGGCAACGATGCCACGCTGGCCCTGGGCTGGGGCCAGTCCAGCGCCACCAAGGACTTCTACCTGACGCCCGGCACGGCGGCGCTGGCCGCCAGCGCCTCGCCGGCCACCGGCCAGGCGCTGCGCTGCAATGGCAGCGGCGGCAGCTGCACCTGGACCTCGACCAACGGCGGACTGCTGTTCAGCGTGCCGGCGATGACCGGCGGCAAGCCCGCATCCTTCACCGTGCAGGCGGTCGAATCGGTGGGCAGCAGCCCGCCGCAGAGCTGCGTGGCCGTGCGTGGCCTGGCCGGTGCCAGCCTCAAGCTGTGGGCCAGCCCGGTGACGCCCGCCGCCTTCTCGGCCAGCAGCAGCTCGGCCGGGGTCACGGTGGGCGGCACGCCCCAGGTGGCCACGGCCCAGGGCGGCGGCTACAGCGCGCTGGCCACCTCGATGCCGGGCTCGGCCACCTTCGCCAGCCTGAGCTTCGACAGCAACGCCCTGGCCACGCTGTGGCTCAAGCACATGGACAGCGGCCGCTTCACGCTGTCGGGCCGGCTCAGCAGCAGCTCGCCGACGCAGACCCTGGACGGCAGCGCCACGGTCACGGCCCTGCCGGTGGGCCTGGGCGTGTCGGTGCCCGCCGCCTGGGCCGCCGCCGCCGCGGCGCAAAGCGCCTGCGCGGCCGGCGCCTCGGCCGGCTGCGACAGCGCCGCCGGCGCCGCCGCCGCGGTGGGCAAGGCCGGCGACAGCTTCGCCGTCAGCGCCTTTGCCGCGCTGTGGACGGCCGATGCCGACACCGACCTGTCCGACAACCCTGTGGCCCCCGGCGTCAGCGGCACGGTCGCCCTGTCGCCGACGCTGCTGGCGCCCTCGGGCGGCCAGGCCGGCAGCCTGGCGGTGAGCAGCGCCAGCGTGACCGCCGGCAGCAGCGGCACGCTGAGCCAGCGCTGGAGCCAGTCGGGCGCGCTGCGCATCGCCGCCAGCACCAGCTGGCTGGGCGCCACGGTGAGCGGCCAGTCCACGCTGATCGGCCGCGTGCGCCCGGCCCATCTGCGCAGCACTCTGACCACCGCCGGCTGCGGCAGCTTCACCTACTCGGGCCAGCCCATCACCAGCGTCACCGTGGCGGCGATGGACGGGGCCAGCCCGCCGGCGGTGACGCCCAACTACCGCGGCGCCTTTGCGCGCCTGGTCACGCTCAGCGACGCCGCTGGCGTGGCCGGCAGCTTCAGCGCCCACACGCTGGCCGCCAGCGCCTTCGGCAGCGGCGCCACGCTGGGCCAGGCCAGCGCCGCGCCGGTGTTCAGCTTCACCAGCCCGACCACCGCGCCGTCGACGCTGACGCTGCGCGCCAGCGACGGCGAGACCAGCTCGCAGGGCGTGAGCGGCGCCGAGGCCACGGCGGCCATCCGCAGCGGCCGGCTGCGCCTGGCCAATGCCACCGGCGCCGCGGCCAGCGCGCTGCAGCTGGCGGTGACCGCCGAGCACTGGGGCGGCGCCTCCTGGCTGGTCAATGCCGAGGACCACTGCAGCACGCTGCCGGCCGCGGCGGTGGCCATCAGCAACCCGCGCGACGCCGCCGGCAATGCCACGGCCACCAGCACCAGCGCCTCGGCGGTGACGCTGTCGGCCGGCCGCGGCCTGCTGACCCTGGCCGCGCCCTCGCCGGCCGGCCGCAGCCTCAGCGTGGACCTGGCGATCAACCTGGGCACCACCACCACCGACCAGTCCTGCCTGTCCAGCCACCCGGCCAGCACCGGCGCGCAGCGGCCCTGGCTGCGCAGCCGCAACGGCGCCTGCAGCAGCGCCTGGGACCGCGACCCCGCGGCCCGCGCCAGCTTCGGCGTGTTCGCCCCCGAAACCCGGCGCACCAGCCATGTCCGCGAGATCTTCTGAGCCCCGGCGGCCGCAGCGCGGCTTCACCCTGGTCGAGCTGATCGCCGTGCTGCTGCTGCTGGGCCTGCTGTCGGCGATGCTGCTGCCGCGCCTGGGCGGCGCCTTCAGCCTGCGCGACGCGGCCTGGCGCGACCAGGTGCTGGCCGCGCTGCAGCATGCGCGCACGCTGGCCGCCGGCCACCGCCGCCTGGTCTGCGCCAGCGTGGCCACCGGCGAGGTGCGGCTGGCGATCGCCGCGGCCAACCCGGCCAGCAGCTGCGGCAGCGTGCTGAATGGCGCCGACGGCGATGCGCGCTGGGCCCACGACGGCAACGCCACGGCCATCGTTCAGAGCCCGGCCGGCACGCTGTACTTCCAGCCCGACGGCCGCATCACCAGCGACGGCGCCGGCGCCACGCCGGTGGACGTGAGCATCGCCATCACCGGCCAGCCGGCCATCCAGCTGCGCGGAGCCACCGGCCATGTGCAGTAGTGCCGATCGCAGGCGACGCCAGCGCGGCTTCACGCTGCCCGAGGTCATCATCGCCATCGTCGTGCTCGGCGTGGGCCTGGCCGGCGTGCTGCTGGCGTTGCGCACGGTGGCGCGCAGCAGCGCCGACCCGGTGGTGCAAAAGCAGCTGCAGGCGGTGGCGCAGACGCTGATGGAGGAGATCCAGCTCAAACCCTTTGCCGCGGCCGCCAATGCCGCGCCGGCCGGCTGCGCCCGCGACAGCTTCAACGACGTGGCCGACTACCACGGCCACAGCAGCACCGGCATCTGCAGCATCGACGGCACGCCGATCGCGCTGCTGGCGCGCTACAACCTGAGCATCAGCGTGGCCAATGCCACGCTGGGCGGCGTGGGCGGTGGCGCGGCCAAGCGCATCGTGGTCACCGTCAGCCATGGCGGCCAGAGCCTGCAGCTGGTGGGCTGGCGGCTGGACTACGCCTCATGACGCACCGGCCCTGCCCAACGGCGGCGGCACGCGGCTTCACGCTGGTGGAGCTGATCGTGGTGCTGGTGGTCATCGGCGTGCTGGGCGCGACGCTGGCGGTGTTCTTCCGCCCGGCCTTCGACGCCTGGCTGGGCGCACGCAGCCGCGCCAGCCTGGTGGCCGAGGCCGACCATGCGCTGCGCCGCATGCAGCAGGACATCCGCCTGGCCGTGCCCAACTCGATCCGTGCGCCCAACGACCAGTGCTTCGAGCTGGTGCCCACCAGCGCCGGCGGGCGCTACCGCCGCGCCGCCGACACCGTCAATGCCGGCTCGCAGCCGGCCGATGCCAGCCAGGCCACCAGCAGCTTCGACGTGCTGTCGCCGCTGGCCACGCTGCCGTCCGCCGGCGACTGGCTGGTGGTCGACAACCAGAACCCCAACGACGTCTACAGCGGCGTCAACCGCAGCGCCATCACCGCGATCAGCACGCCGGCGGCCAGCCTGGGCCGCCACCGCATCGCGCTGAATGCGCTGCAGTTCCCGCTGGGCTACGAGGGCGGGCGCTTCGTCATCGTGCCCGATGCCCAGCAGGCGGTGTTCTACGTCTGCAGCGGCACCGGCAGCACGCTGGACGCCGCCGGCAATGCGCCGGGCCGGCTGCTGCGGCTGTCGCGCTACGGCTTCAATGCGGCGGTGCCGGGCAGCTGCCCGTCCACCGCCGGCGGCGTGGTGCTGGCCACCGGCCTGCGCAGCTGCCGCTTCCTCTACGACCCCAACCAGGGCGCCACCCAGCAGAGCGGCTACATGTCGCTGCAGCTGGAGTTCACGCGCAATGGCGAGACCGCCAGCCTGCTGGTCGGCGCGCATGTGGTGAACACGCCATGACGCCGGCCCGCCCCATCCGCCGCGGCCTGGGTGCCGTGGCCGTGATCGTGACCCTGGTGGTGCTGGCCAGCCTGGCCGCGGCGGTGCTGCGCCTGGGCCAGCAGTCGCAGGCCACGGCCACGCAGGACCTGCTGGCGCTGCGCGCCCATGCCGCCGCCCGCGCCGGCACCGAATGGGGGCTGTACCAGGCCTTCAAGGGCAGCTGGACCGCCTGCAGCAATGCCAGCCAGGTGCTGGACCTGGGCAGCGACCTGGGCATGCGCGTGCGCGTGGTCTGCGATTCGCGGGTCTTCAACGAAGGCGAATCGGCCGCCGGCGTGCCGGCCACGCTGCGCGTCTACACCATCGACGCCGTGGCCTGCAATGCCGCCAGCGACTGCCCCGATGCCGCGGCCGCGGTGGGCCAGGGTTATGTGGAGCGCCGCCGCCAGGTGCAGGCGGTGGACAGCGCCGGCTCCTGACGCCTCAGGGTGCGGGCGCCGGCGCCGGTGCCGGGGCCGGCTCGGCCTGCAGCCAGCCCAGCAGGATCAGCGCCGCGGCGCCGCCCACCGGGAACAGCAGCACCGCCAGCGCCAGCCAGCCGCGCAGCGAGCGGCCCAGGCGGTGCACGGCCAGGCCCAGGAACACCCAGTGCAGCGGCAGGGCCAGCGCGATCACCAGGGCCGTGGCCACGGTGCGCGGCACCGAGGCCACGGTGTCGGCCACCCAGGGCGGCAGAAAGCTGGCGATGGCCGCGCAGGCCAGCACCAGGCACAGGGCGGAGTCGATCAGCGCATGGCGGGCGGAGCGGGCGGCGGAGTTCATGGCGCCGATTCTGCGCCGCCGCCGGCCCGGCTGCCAAGCTCAGGCCTGTTCCTTTTCCTGCAACAGCCGCCACATCACCTTGCCCGAGCCGCTCTTGGGCAGGGCCTCGACGAAGTCGACGCTGCGCGGCACCTTGTAGGCCGCCATGTGCTCGCGCGCCCAGGCGATGATGTCCTCGGCCGTGGTCTGGCCGCGCGCCTCGGCTCGCAGCACCACCACCGCCTTGACGCTTTCGCCGCGGTAGGCGTCGCGGGTGGCGATGACGCAAGCCTCCTGCACCTGCGGGCACTTGAACAGCAGCAGCTCCACCTCGCTGGGCCAGACCTTGAAGCCGCTGGCATTGATCATGCGCTTGAGCCGGTCGGTGATGAAGAAATAGCCTTCTTCGTCCATGCGCCCCAGGTCGCCGGTGCGGAAGAAGCGTTTGCCCTCCAGCTCGATGAAGGCCGCCTTCGTCGCCTCGGCATGGCCCCAGTAGCCGAGGAAGATCTGCGGCCCGGCGCTGACGATCTCGCCGGTCTCGCCGGGTGGCAGCTCCTGCAGGGTCTCGGGGTCGATGATGCGCGAGTCGGTGCCGAAGATCGGGATGCCCAGGCACTGCAGCTTGGCGCGCTCGGGCGGGTTGGCATGGGTGGGCGCGGCGGTCTCGGTGAGGCCGTAGCCCTCGGCGAAGGTGATGCCAAACTCGCGCTGCAGCCGCTCGGCCACCGCCTGCGGCATGGCCGCGCCGCCGCCCGAGGCGTACTTCAGGCTGGAGAGGTCGAAGCTGGCGTAGTTGGGGCTGCCGAACAGATCGATGATCATGGTCGGGATGCAGGTCCAGTGGGTGACGCGGTGGCGGCTGATCAGGCGGCCGGCCAGCTCGCGGTCCCAGCGCGGCAGGATCACCGTGGTGCCGCCGCCGGCCACCGCGCCGATGCAGCCGTAGATGAAGCCGGTGATGTGGAACATCGGCACCACGCCCAGGCTCACCGTCTCGGGGCCCGAATGGCCCCAGACGCCGCCGCCGACCACGTTGTGCATCAGCGTGCGGTGGCTGTGCATGCAGCCCTTGGGCAGGCCGGTGGTGCCGCTGGTGTAGGGCAGCAGGGCCAGGTCGTCGGGGCGGGCGCTGTGCGGGCCGGGCTCCAGGCCGGCGGCCAGGGCCTCGGTCCAGCGCGTCAGGCCCTGCACGCCGGCCGCCTCGGCCGTGGGCAGCGGCGGATCGGCCAGCAGCCAGTCGAGGATGGCCGGCGAGGGCCGCTCGGCGGCCTCGATCTCGGCCGGCAGGGCATCGGCAAAACGTGTCACCAGGATCTGCTGCAGACGCTGGGCCGCGGGCAGCGCGGCATTGGCCTGGGCCACGATGCCGGCCAGGTCGGCGCTGGTGATGACGACCTTGGTGCCGGGGTCGCTGATGTAGTGGCCGAACTCGTCGGCCTTGTTCATCGGGTTGACCGGCACCACCACCGCATCGGCGCGCAGCACCGCATGCACGGCGACGATGAACTGCGGGCAGTTCTGCAGGAACACCGCCACGCGGTCGCCCTTGGCCACGCCGCGGGCCTGCAGCCAGCCGGCCAGGGCCTCGGCCTGGCGCTTCAGCTCGGCATAGGCCAGCGGCCGGCCGAAGAACAGGCAGGCGGCCTTGTCGGGATAGCGGGTGGCCGAAACCACCAGGTTGAACCACAGGCTGGTCTCGGGCAGCACCAGCTGGCGCGGCAGGCGCTTGGGCCAGATGGCATGGTGCGGGCGTTGGGCGTTCATGGACGGATTGCGGAACGGGAGGGATCGACGGAGCCGCCGGTGTACCGCAGTGCCGCCGACGACGACACCCTGAACAACCCGCAACTTGTCACCCCTGCGACGAGGCCAGCGGAATAAGGCTGCGACCCCCTGCCGGACCGTTGCGCCGGCCACCCGCGGTAGGATGCGCCGGTCCGGAACACCGCCAGCCACGACTATGGATCGCCGTTCACTCCTGGGTCTGGCCCGCTGGCCGCTGCTGCTGGGTTGCAGCACACCCGCCCTGGCCATGCCGCTGGACCCACCCAGCGGCCCGGTGCTGCTGACCGTGACCGGCGGCGTGCGCCACACCAATCGGCCGGCGGCCGCGGCCTTCGACATGGCCATGCTGGAGCGGCTGCCGCAGCAGCAGTTCAGCACCACCACGCCCTGGTACCGCCAGCCGCGGCAGTTCACCGGCCCGCTGCTGCGCGATGTGCTGGCCGCCGCCGGCGCCCAGGGCCAGCTGCTGCGCGCCCAGGCGCTGAACAACTACTTCGTCGACATCCCCAGCGAGGACGCACGCCGCTACGACGTGCTGCTGGCGCGCCTGCTCGACGGCAAGCCGATGGCCGTGCGCGACAAGGGGCCGCTGTTCATCATCTACCCCTTCCACGCCCATCCGGAACTGCGCAACGCGGTCTACTACAGCCGCTGCGCCTGGCAACTGCAGAGCATCGAGGTGTCGTGAGCGCCGCCGAGCCGCAGCCCCTGCCGCGACTGTCGCCCTGGTTCAGCATCGTCGCGCTGGCCCTGCTGGCCACGCTGCTGGCGGCGGCCTTTGTGCAGGCGCGGCAGTTCGCGCTGCTGAACATGACGGTGCAGTACCAGGACGACTACCTGGTGCTGAACCTGTACCAGGTGGAAACCGAATACCTGCGCCTGCGCGAGCAATGGGCCGAGGAGGCGCGTGGCGCCGAGCCGGGCTCGCCGGACCTGAAGCTGCGCTACGAGATCTTCGTCAGCCGCATGCAACTGCTGGAGAACGAACGCGCCCAGCGCCTGCTGGCCCAGGTCGATCCGGCGCACCAGGCCATCCGCGCCATCCACGACTTCACCGGCCGCGCCGACCTGTGGCTGGGCGACAGCGCCCGCGGCCGGCTCAGCGCCGAGGCCGCCCAGGCCCTGCTGCTGCAGCTGCAGGCGCTGGACGCGCCGATCCGCCGCATGATGCATGCGGCCACCCACAGCGTGGCCCAGCAGGTCACCGAGCGCCAGGAGAAGGTGCGCCAGCACAACCGCATCGGCCTGGCGCTGACCGGCTTTCTGCTCGTCACCCTGCTGCTGCTGGCCCTGCTGGCGCTGCGCCAGATGCGCAAGATCGACTCGCACCGCCTGCGCCTGCAGGCCCTGGCCGACGAGCTGCGCGAGGCGCGCATCGAGGCCGAAAACGCCAATGCCGCCAAGAGCGACTTCCTGGCCGACATGAGCCATGAGCTGCGCACGCCGCTGCACGGTCTGCTGGGCATGCTGTCCCTGGTCAAGGACGGGCCGCGCGACGCCCGCGCCGCCGAATGGCTGGCGGTGGCCGACGACTCGGCCCAGCACCTGCTGCGCCTGCTCGACGACATCCTGGACCTGTCCAAGCTCGAATCCGGCATGCTGCGCCTGACGCCGCAGCCGCTGCACCTGCCGACGCTGCTGCGCGAGGTGCATGCGCTGCTGCAGCCGGCGGCCCAGGTCAAGGGCCTGACGCTGCGCGTGGAGATCGCGCCCGGCCTGCCCACGCACCTGATGCTGGACCCGACGCGGCTGCGCCAGGTGCTCTACAACCTGCTGGCCAATGCCATCAAGTTCTCCGACAGCGGCAGCATCGTGCTGCGCTGCAGCCGGCTGGCCGACGACGACCCGGGGCCGGGCGGCCAGGGCGGCCAGGGCGGTCCGAGCAGCCCCAGAGGGCCGCGGCTGGCCTTCGAGGTGGCCGACAGCGGCATCGGCATGGACCAGGCCACGCTGGCGCGGCTGTTCCGCCGCTACGGCCGCGGCGACAGCGGTGGCGTCGGCGCCGGCCGCCATGGCGGCACCGGCCTGGGCCTGGCCATCTCGCGCAACCTGGCGCGGCTGATGGGCGGCGAGATCGTCGTGCGCAGCGCGCCCGGCGACGGCAGCGTGTTCAGCTTCCACTGCCCGCTGGTCACCGCCGCGCCGCAGGCCGTGGCCCAGACCCTGCTGCCGCCGCCGCCGCTGCGCTCGCTGCGCGTGCTGGTGGCCGAGGACCATCCGGTCAACCGCCTGTACATGGCCGCGCTGCTGGAGCGCCTGGGCCACAGCGCACGCTTCGTCGACCATGGCCTGGACGCGCTGACCGCGCTGCGCGAGGAGCCGTTCGACATCGTGCTGATGGACGTGCACATGCCGGTGATGGACGGCGTGGCCGCCACCGAGGCGCTGCGCGCCATGCCCGCGCCGGCCAATGCCACGCCGGTGGTGGCGCTGACCGCCGACGTGTTTGCCGACACCCGCGAGCGCTGCCTGCGCGCCGGCGTCACCGAGGTGCTGGCCAAGCCGCTGAGCCTGGCCATGCTGCAGGCGCTGTTTGCGCGGCACTTCGGCACCGGCACCCAGCTGCCGCCCGAGCCGGCCCTGGTCGAAGCCGGCGCCGGCGGCGCCGCGCCCTCGCTGCTCGACCGGGCGGCGCTGCGCAGCGTGCGCGAGCTGATGGGCGCCGAGCGCCTGCCCAGCTTGTTCAACGGCTTCTTCGAGCAGGCCGGCGATGCCGCGCGGCGCATGCACGAGGCGCTGCGCGATGCCGATCCCGAGGCCCTGCGCCGCAGCGCCCATGCGGTCAAGGGCGCGGCGCTGAACCTGGGCCTGCCGGCGCTGGCCGAGCGCGCGGCCCTGCTCAGCCGCGAGGCCACGGCGCTGGGCGCCTCGGCGCTGGCGCTGGCGGTGCAGCGCTTCGACGAGACGCTGGCGGCGACCCGCGCGCTGTGCGTCAGCGAAGGCCTGGTCAGCCAGGCCGAGGCCGGCAGCGCGCTGACCCAGCCCGGCAGCGACTGAGGCTCAGGCCGGCGCCAGCCTGAAGCGGGCCACCGCGCCGACCAGCTGGCGCGCCTGGTCGCTGAGGCTTTCGGACGCCGCCGCGCTCTGCTCCACCAGGGCCGCGTTCTGCTGCGTCACCTGGTCCATCTGCGCCACCGCCTCGGTGACCTGGGCCACGCCCAGGCTCTGCTCGCGGCTGGCGCTGCTGATCTGGCCGACGATCCGGGTCACGCGGCCGATGGCGCCGACCACCTCGCCCATGGTGCTGCCGGCCTGGTCGACCAAGCGCTGGCCCTGGCCCACGCGCTCGACGCTGGCGGTGATCAGCTGGCGGATCTCGCGCGCCGCGGCGGCGCTGCGCCCGGCCAGCGCCCGCACCTCGGCGGCAACGACGGCAAAGCCGCGGCCGGACTCGCCGGCGCGTGCCGCCTCCACCGCGGCATTCAGCGCCAGGATGTTGGTCTGGAAGGCGATGCCGTCGATGACGCCGACGATGTCGCCGATGCGCTGGCTGCCCTGGTTGATGGCCTGCATGGTCAGCACCACCTCGCCGACCACGGCCCCGGCGCGCGAGGCCACGGCCGTGGCCTCCTGGGCCTGTTGGTCGGCCTGCTGGGCATGGTCGGCATTCAGCCGCACCGTGGCATTGAGCTGCTCCATCGACGCCGCCGTGCGCTGCAGCGCCGCCGCCTGCTGCTCGGTGCGCTGGCTCAGGTCGGCATTGCCGATGCTGACCTGGGACGCGCCGGTGGCGATGCTGTCGCTGCTGCCGCGCACCTGGCGCACGATGGCCTGCAGGCCGCCGGTCATGCGCTGCAGCGCCTGCAGCAACTGGCCGACCTCGTCGCGGCCGGCGGCCGCGGCGCCGCCCTGCAGGCCGCGCAGGCTGAGATCGCCGTCGGCCACCGCATCGGCCAGGCGCAACGCCCGGGCGATGGGCACGGTGACCATGCGCGTGACCCACCAGCCGGCGGCCGCGGCCGCCAGCGTGGCCAGCAGGCCGGCGCCCAGCAGCAGCCGGCGCAGGCCGGCGTAACCCTCATCTGCAGCGGACAGCAGCAACTGCGACTGGGCCCGGGTCTGCTCGGCGAAGCGGCCGCTGCTGGCCACCAGGCTGGCCAGGAGCGGCCGGCAGTCGCGGTTCATCTTCTGGATCGCGTCCTCGCGCCGGCCGGCGGCGGCCAGCTCCACCACCGCCAGTGCCACCGGGGCATAGCGGGCCTCGATGGCCTCCATCTCGCCGACCAGGGCGCGCACCTCGGCCGGCACGCCGGGCGCCGCATCCACCGCGCGGCGCAGCTGGGCCAGCGTCTGGCCCACACGCTGGTGCGCCTGCACCACCCGCTCGCGCTCGGCGGCCAGTTCGGCCGGCTCGGCCAGCAGCACCAGGTTGCGCGCGGCAATGGCCCGCTGGTCCACCGCCTCGCGCACCTGGCCGGCCAGCTGGGCCCGCTGGCTGATGCCACCCACGTAGTCGCTGAACTGCTGGTGGTCGGCCGCCAGCGCACGCAGCGACACGGCGACGATGGCCAGCACCAGCATGGCCAGGGCACCGAAGGTGATGCCCAGCTTGATCCCTACCCTCATGTCATCGCGCTCTCGGCGTTGTACTGCGGTGGCTGACGGACTGCTCCCGGATTCATTTCGGCCGCGGCAGGCGCCGACTTGAGCCGCGGCGGCGGTTTTCTGGCCGCACAATGCGCGGCCTCAAGCCGCCGAACAAAACAGCCCCATGTCCCTGCCCGCCTGCCCCCGCCGCCGTGCCCTGCTGGCCAGCGCCCCGGCCCTGCTGTCCACCCTGGCCCTGGGCCTGCCGGCCCCGGCCAGCGCCCAGGCCCCGGCCGTGCTGCGCGTCACCGCCATCCCGGACGAATCGCCCACCGAGCTGGCGCGCAAGGCCGGGCCGCTGATGAAGTACCTGGAAAGCCAGCTGGGCATCAAGGTCGAGTACACGCCGGTCACCGACTACGCGGCCTCGGTCGAGGCCCTGGTCAACCGCAAGGTCGACCTGGCCTGGTTCGGCGGCTTCACCTTCGTGCAGGCCAGCGTGCGCTCCGGCGGCAAGATCATCCCGCTGGTGCAGCGCGAGGAGGACGAGCGCTTCCGCTCGGTGTTCATCAGCGCCGATCCGGCCATCCGCAGCCTGGCCGACCTGAAGGGCAAGGATGTCAGCTTCGGCTCGCAGAGCAGCACCTCGGGCCATCTGATGCCGCGCAGCTTTCTGCTGCAGGCCGGCCTGAACCCGGAGAAGGATTTCCGCCGCGTGGCCTACAGCGGCGCCCACGACGCGACCATTGCCGCGGTGGCCTCGGGCAAGGTGCAGGCCGGCGCGCTGAACATCTCGGTGTGGGAGAAGTTCGTCGCCGACAAGAAGGTGGACACCGCCCGCGTGCAGGTGTTCTACACCACGCCCGCCTACTACGACTACAACTGGAGCGTGCATGCCGACCTGCCGGCGGCGCTGCGCGACAAGCTCAGCCAGGCCCTGCTGGCGCTGAGCCGCAACGACAGCGCCGGCCGCGAGATCCTGGACCTGCAGCGCGCCACGCGCTTCGTGCCCAGCAAGGCCGACAACTACAAGGGCATCGAGGCCGCGGCACGCTCGGCCGGGCTGCTGTGAGCCACAGCGTTCAGACGATCACCGGCTCCGGCTCCAGCCGGATGCCGAAGCGGCCGTAGACGCTTTCCTGGATCGCACGGGCCAGCGTCACCACCTCGGCGCCGGTGGCGCCACCGCGGTTGACCAGCACCAGGGCCTGGCGCTCGTAGACGCCGGCGCGGCCGATGCTCTTGCCCTTCCAGCCGCAGGCGTCGATCAGCCAGCCGGCGGCCAGCTTGCAGCGGCCGTCGTCCAGCACGTAATGCACCACATGCGGGTCGCGGGCGATGATGTCGCGGCACTGCTCGGCGCTGACCACCGGGTTCTTGAAGAAGCTGCCGGCATTGCCGATCTCGGCCGGATCGGGCAGCTTGGCGCGGCGGATGGCGCAGACCCAGTCGAAGATGGTGCGCGCATCGGGCGCGTGGTTGCCGGTCTCGTCCATGCGGCGCTGCAGGTCCAGATAGCCGAGCACCGGCGTCCAGGGCCGCGGCAGGCGCAGGCGCACGCGGGTGATGATGCTCTTGCCGGCCAGGCCGCCGTCGGCCGCGTCGTGCTTGAACACGCTGTCGCGGTAGGCAAAGCGGCAGGCCGCCTTGTCCAGCGTCACGCCGCGGCCGGTGACCAGGTCCACCGCATCCAGGCTGTCGAAGCGGTCGGCCAGCTCCAGGCCATAGGCGCCGATGTTCTGCACCGGCGCCGCGCCCACGGTGCCGGGGATCAGGGCCAGGTTCTCCAGCCCGGGCAGGCCCTGGTCCAGAGTCCAGGCCACGGCCTCGTGCCAGCGCTCGCCGGCGCCGAACTCGACGATCCAGGCATCGTCGCGGGTTTCGACCAGGCGCTTGCCCGGCACGCGCACGCGCAGCACCACGGCCTGCGGGTCGCGTGTCAGCACCAGGTTGCTGCCGCCGCCCAGCACCAGCTTGGGCGCCAGGCCGACCTCGGGCCGCTGCAGCAATCGGCGCACGTCGGCATCGCTGACGATGTCGGCCAGCGTGTGCGCCACCGCCGGCAGGCCGAAGCTGTTGCTGTCGCGCAGGTTCACGCCATGGGCCAGCGCAGTGGGGTTCGGGGTAGCCGACATGGCCGGAATTCTCGCCGATGGCGCCGCCGCGCCGGCCGGCGCCCGGCCCGGCCCCTGCGACGGCGCCGGCGGTGGCACACTTTTGCTGTCCCGACCCACCGGCCCGCCATGCCCTCCGTCCGCTCCCGCCGCAGCCTGCTGTGTTCCGCCCTGGCTTCCCTGCTGGGCCTGCCGGCGCTGCCGGCGCTGGCACTGGACCGGCCCAAGGGCCGCGTGCTGCTGTCGATCACCGGCCAGGTCAGCGCCGGCAATGCCGACGGCGGCCGCCGCGCCGACTTCGACATGGCCATGCTGGAGGCCCTGCCCCAGCACCGCTTCACCACCGCCACGCCCTGGTTCAAGGAGCGGCGCCAGTTCAGCGGCCCGTTGCTGCGCGAGGTGCTGGCCGCCGCCGGCGCCAAGGGCACGGTGCTGAAGGCGATCGCGCTGAACAGCTACAAGATCGAGATCCCGGCCGCCGACGCCGAGCAGTTCGGCATGCTGCTGGCCACGCGCCTGGACGGCCAGGCGATGACGGTGCGCGAGAAGGGGCCGCTGTTCATCGTCTACCCCTTCGACGACAGCGCCGAGCTGCGCCAGGAGCGCTACTACGCCCGCTCGGCCTGGCAGCTGCGCACGCTCGAGGTGAAGTGAGGCAGGTCCCGGCCAGCGCGGCACGCGGCTGGCGCCTGCGCCAGCCCTGGCTGTGGCTGATCGGCGCCGGCCTGATGGCCGCCTTTGCCGCCGTGGCCTGGATCCAGTGGCGGCAGATCAACCTGCTGTCCAGCCATGTGCGCTACGAGGGCGACAACCTGGTCTGGAGCTTCTTCCAGCTGGAAAACGAGTACATGCAGCTGCGCGACGGCGTGCGCGACGCGCTGCGCCATCCGCAGCACGACCGCAGCGAGGCGCTGCGCTTCCGCTACGAGCTGTTCGCCAGCCGGCTGCCGCTGGTCGAGCCCTCGCACACGCGCGACATCGTCGACATCGGCGCCGGCCACGAGCGCACCATCCAGGCGCTGCGCGAGTTCCTGGCGCGCCACGACCCGGTGCTGTCCGAGCAGGCGCGTGGCGCCATCCCGACCGAGCGCCTGGCGGCCATCGGCGCCGAGCTGGAGCAGATGCTGGAGCCCATCCACGACCTGACCCTGCTGGCCAACCAGATCGTCGCCGACCAGATCGCCCGCCGCAACGACGCGGTGCGCGACCAGAGCCGCTGGGGCATCGGCGTGACGCTGTTCCAGAGCCTGCTGACGCTGGCCTTCGCGGTGCTGACGGCGCGCCAGTTCAAGGCCCTGACACGGCGCCGCCAGGAGGCCGAGGACCTGGCCCAGCACCTGCACCAGGCGCGGCTGGAGGCCGAGGGCGCCAGCCAGGCCAAGAGCGCCTTCCTGGCCAACATGAGCCACGAGCTGCGCACGCCCTTCAACGGCATGCTGGGCATGCTGTCGCTGCTGGAGCGCAGCCCGCTGGACGCACGCCAGGCCGAGCAGCTGCGCACCGCGCGCGAATCGGCGACGCATCTGCTGGCCCTGCTGAACGACATCCTGGACATCTCCAAGCTCGAATCCGGCCGGCTGGACATGGTGGCCGGGCCGCTGTCGCTGCCGCGCCTGGTCGACGAGGTGCGTGCGCTGATGGCGCCCGGCGCGCTGGACAAGGGCCTGACGCTGGGCGTCAGCCTGGGCGAGGACCTGCCGGCCGGCGTGGTGGCCGATGGCCAGCGGCTGCGCCAGATCCTGTTCAACCTGATGTCCAACGCGGTCAAGTTCACCGAGCGCGGCGGCGTCACGCTGACGCTGCGCCGCGACGACGGCCCGGGCCTGCCGGCCGCGCCCACCGGCGCCTGCCGGCTGCGCTTCGAGGTGCGCGACACCGGCATCGGCATCGACGAACGCCTGCTGTCGCGGCTGTTCCAGCGCTTCACCCAGGGCGATGCCAGCAGCTCGCGGCGCTATGGCGGCACCGGCCTGGGGCTGGAGATCTCGCGCAACCTGGCACGGCGCATGGGCGGCGACATCGAGGTGCAGAGCCGCCGTGGCGAGGGCTCGCTGTTCGTGCTGCGCCTGGTGCTGCCGGTGTGTCCGGAGCCGCCGCCGGTCGCTGCGGCGCCAGCGATCCCGGCCGCCGCCGCAGCCGTTGCGGCCCCGCCGCCGCCGGCCACGGTCCCGCCGAGGCCGCTGCGCCTGCTGGTGGCCGACGACCACCCGGTCAACCGCCGCTTCATGGGCATGCTGCTGGAGCAGCTCGGCCACCAGGTGCAGCTGGTCAACGACGGCGCCCAGGCGCTGGCCGCAGTGCAGCAGGCCGCGCCCGGCCAGTTGCCCGACCTGGTGCTGATGGACCTGCACATGCCGGTGCTCGACGGCCTGGAGACCACGCGCCGGCTGCGCGCCCTGCCGCCGCCGGCCGGCCAGCTGCCGGTGGTGGCGCTGACCGCCGACGCCTTTGCCGAAACCCGCCAAACCGCCATCGCCGCCGGCATGAACGATTTCCTCAGCAAACCGGTCGATCCTGACGATATCCAGGCCATGCTGGCCCGGCTGCCGCCGCCGCCGGTGCCCGAACCGGTGCCTGCCTTGCCCCGCCCTGTCCCCACCTCCGTGCCCGCCACCGCCACCGCCGAATCCGCCGCCGCGCCGCGCCGCCGCTTCAAGGCCGCCGACGTGGCCGCGCAGCTGGACATGGCCGTGGTCGGCGAGGTCTGCGTGGGCATCGGCATGGCCGGCTACCGCCTGGTGCTGGCCGGCTTCTTTGCCGACGAGTCCGGCAACCAGGCGGCGCTGCTGGCGGCGCTGGACCAGGGCCGCGGCGCCGAGCTCAAGGCCCTGGCCCATGCCATCAAGGGCAGCGCCGCCAGCCTGGGCCTGCGTGGCCTGCGCGATGCGGCGCGCCAGATCGAGACCGACGGCCCCGGCTGGAGCGCCGAGCAGTCCGCCGCCGCCGCCCAGCGCCTGCGCCAGCAGCTGGCCACCACGCAGGCGCTGCTGCAGCGCATGGGCTTCGTCGCGTAGCGGCATGGCAGAATTTTCGGCTCCCCACCCGCGTTCCATCCTGCCGCCATGCCCAGCTTCGACACCGTCCTCGAACCCGATCTCGTGGAACTGCGCAATGCCGTCGACCAGAGCAACAAGGAGATCGGCACGCGCTTCGACTTCAAGGGCTCGGCGGCCAAGGTCGAGCACACCGAGCAGGGCAAGGAGCGCACGCTGGTGCTGCATGCCGACAGCGACTTCCAGATCGCCCAGGTGCGTGACCTGCTGCTGGCCAAGCTGAGCAAGCGTGGCATCGACATCCGCTTCATCGAGCTGGACGCCAAGATCGAGAAGATGGGCGGCGACAAGGTGCGCCAGCAGCTCAAGGTGCGCCAGGGCGTGGACAGCGACACCGGCAAGAAGATCCAGGCCGCGCTGAAGGCCAGCAAGCTCAAGGTGCAGGGCGCGATCCAGGGCGACACGGTGCGCGTGTCCGGCGCCAAGCGCGACGACCTGCAGGCGGCGATCGCGCTGCTGCGCAAGGAAGTGGCCGACCTGCCGCTGTCCTTCAACAACTTCAGGGACTGAGGGCCCGGCGATGCGGCTGCGCGGCGCCTTGCTGTGCCTGGGCCTCGCGGCCGGCATCGGCGCGGCCTGCGCCCAGTCGGTGACGCTGGCCGGCCAGATCGGCAGCGCCAAGGCCCTGCTGGTCATCGACGGCCAGCCGCACACGCTGGCCGTGGGCGCCAGCGCCCGCGGCGTGACGCTCAAGCGCCTGGGCGCCGGCGAGGCCGAGATCGAGCTGGGCGGCCTGCGCCAGCAGCTGCGCCTGGGCGGCACGCCGGCGCAGCTGGGCCCGCCCGGCGAGGCCGCCAGCGCCGGCAGCGTGATCGTGCTGCCGGTGGGCCCCGGCGGCCACTTCAGCACCGAGGGCCGCATCAACGGCAAGGCCGTGCAGTTCATGGTCGACACCGGCGCCACCAGCATCTCGCTGAGCCAGGCCGAGGCCAACCGCATCGGCCTGGACTGGAAGAGCGGCCAGCGCGCACTGAGCCAGACCGCCAACGGCACCGTGCCCGTGCATGTGCTGACGCTGAGCTCGGTGAAGGTCGGCGCGGTGGAGGTGGCCAATGTGCGCGCCTCAGTGGTGCCGGCCGAGATGCCGATGATCCTGCTCGGCAACAGCTTTCTCGACCGCTTCGTGATGCGCCGCGACGGCGATCTGATGCGGCTGGAGAAGAAGCCCTGACTATGATGGCGCGATGACGCGCCGCCTGTGGGACATCTCGCCTCCCGTGCATGCCGGCTCGCCGGTGTTCCCCGGCGACGCCCCGTTCGAACTGAGCTGGTCCTGGACCCTGGGGCCGGACTGCCCGGTCAACGTCAGCACGCTCAAGCTCAGCCCGCACACCGGCGCCCATGCCGATGCGCCGCTGCACTATGCAGCCGGCGGCACGCCGGTGGGCCTGCTGGACCTGGCGCCCTACCTGGGCCGCTGCCGCGTGATCCATGCCATCGCCCGCGGCCCGCTGCTGCAGTGGGATGACCTGGCGCATGCGATCACGCCCGACCTGCCGCCGCGGGTGCTGGTGCGCAGCTACCGGCAAGCGCCCAGCGCCTGGGACCCGCAGCTGGCGGCCTTTGCGCCCGCCACCATCGAGCGCCTGGCCGATGCCGGCGTGCGGCTGATCGGCATCGACACCGCCAGCATCGACCCCGCCGACAGCAAGACCCTGGACAGCCACCAGGTGATCCGCCGCCGCGACCTGCGCGTGCTGGAGAACCTGGTGCTGGACGAGGTGGCCGAAGGCGACTACGAGCTGATCGCGCTGCCGCTGAAGCTGGTGACGGCCGATGCCTCGCCCGTTCGCGCGGTGCTGCGCGAACTTTGAAAGACCTGCCATGACGACAAGAGAGCAAGCGCTGGCGCTGGACGCCGGCGACCCGCTGGCGCCGCTGCGCGAGCAGTTCCACCTGCCCGAGGGCCTGATCTACCTGGACGGCAATTCGCTGGGCGTGATGCCACGCGCCACGCCCGAGCGTGTGCGCCAGGTGGTCGAGGACGAATGGGGCCAGGGCTTGATCGCCAGCTGGAACACCGCCGGCTGGATGACGCTGCCGCAGCGCGTGGGCGACAAGATCGCGCGGCTGGTCGGCGCCGGGCCCGGCGAGGTGGTGGCGGCCGATTCGACCTCGGTCAACCTCTACAAGGTGCTGGCGGCGGCGCTGGCCATGCAGCGGCAGGACCAGCCGCACAAGCGCGTCATCGTCAGCGAGCGCCACAACTTCCCCACCGACCTGTACATCGCGCAAAGCCTGGCCGAGCAGCACGGCTGCACGCTGCGCCTGGTGGAGCGGCCCGAGGCCCTGCCGGCGGCGATCACGGCCAACGACGATGCCGGCTGCGCGGTGCTGATGCTCACGCAGGTCAACTACCGCACCGGCTGGCTGCACGACATGGCGGCGCTGTCGGCGCTGGCCCGCCAGGCCGGCGCGCTGAGCGTGTGGGACCTGGCGCATTCGGCCGGCGCGCTGCCGGTGGCGCTGAACGGCGACGGCGCCGATTTCGCCATCGGCTGCGGCTACAAGTACCTGAACGGCGGCCCCGGCGCGCCGGCCTTCGTCTGGGTGCGGCCGGGCCTGGCCGGGCGCTTCCGCCAGCCGCTGTCGGGCTGGCTGGGCCATGCGGCGCCGTTTGCCTTCACGCCCGACTACCAGCCGGCGCCGGGCATCGGCCGCTATCTGTGCGGCACGCCCGGCGTCATCGCCATGGCCGCGCTGGAGGTCGGCGTCGACACGCTGCTGGCCGCCGAGGCGCTGGGCGGCCTGGCGGCGCTGCGCAGCAAGTCGCTGGCGCTGACGCGGCTGTTTGCCGAGCTGGTGAACGAGCGCTGCGCCGACCACGGCCTGGCCATCGCCTCGCCGGCCGACGATGGGCGGCGCGGCAGCCAGGTCTGCCTGGCCCGAGCGGAAGGAGCCTATGCCATCGTGCAGGCGCTGATCACACGCAACGTGGTCGGCGACTTCCGCGCCGGTGATGCGCCCGGGCAAGGCACTGCGCCAGACATCCTGCGCTTCGGCGTCACGCCGCTGTACACCCGCTATGTCGACGTCTGGGATGCGGTGGAGCAACTGCGCCAGGTGCTGGACAGTGGCGAATGGCGCCAGCCCCGGTTTGCACAGCGGAGCCTGGTGACATGAGCAGCCCCGAACACGGCCACGACCACGACCGCGAGAGCGCCCAGCTCGACTTCTCGCGCGACATGAGCTACGGCGACTACCTGGGCCTGGACCAGGTGCTGTCGGCGCAGAAGCCGCTGTCGCCGGCGCACGACGAGATGCTGTTCATCGTGCAGCACCAGACCTCGGAGCTGTGGATGAAGCTGATGCTGCACGAGCTTCGTGCGGCGGTGGCGGCGGTGGCCGACGACCGGCTGGCGCCGGCCTTCAAGATGCTGGCCCGCGTCAGCCGCATCATGGAGCAGCTGGTGCATGCCTGGGACGTGCTGGCGACCATGACGCCGCCCGAATACAGCGCCATCCGCCCCTACCTGGGCAAGAGCTCGGGCTTCCAGAGCTGGCAGTACCGCTGCATCGAGTTCATGCTGGGCAACAAGAGCGCGGCCATGCTGCAGCCCCATGCCCACCATCCGGACCGGCTGGCCGAGGTGCAGGCCGCCTGGCAGGCGCCCAGCCTCTACGACGAGTCGCTGCGCCTGCTGGCGCGCCGCGGCCTGGCCGTGCCGGCGCACTGCCTGCAGCGCGACTGGACCCGGCCGCATGCCGAGGACCCGGCCGTCGAACAGGCCTGGCTGGTGGTCTACCGCGATCCCGAGGCGCACTGGGACCTGTACCAGCTGGGCGAGGAGCTGACCGATCTGGAAGATGCCTTCCGGCTGTGGCGCTTCCGCCACCTGACCACGGTGTCGCGCATCATCGGCCGCAAGACCGGCACCGGCGGCACCAGCGGCGTCGGCTACCTGCAGCGCATGCTGGACGTGGTGCTGTTTCCCGAGCTGTGGAAGCTGCGCACCGATCTGTGACGCCACGCGCCTGGCCGGCCTGGCTGCACAGCCGCTGGGCCCTGGCCACCACGCTGGCGCTGATGGTGCTGGCCATTGCCGTGGCCCTGGGCGCGCTGGCGCTGGAGCGGCAACGGCTGCGTGGCGCCGCGTCCGAGCGTGCGGCGCTGTTTGCCCGCGTGCTGGAAGACCAGGCCAACCGCAGCTTCGATGCCGTGGCCCTGATGCTGGAGGCCGCCAGCGCCGACCTGGCCACCCTGCCCGCCAGCGATGCCGCCGAGGCCCAGGCCGCGCTGGCGCGGCTCGGCCGGCAATGGCAGGCGGCGCTGCAGGGCCAGCCCTATCTGCGCAGCCTCAGCCTGGTGGCCGCCGACGGCCGCGTGCTGGCCAGCAGCAGCGCCGACAACATCGGCCGCCGCCTGGGCCCCGACCATGGCCGCGCCCGCCTGCTGCCACGCAGCAGCGAGCGGCCCTCGCCGGAGCGGCCGCTGCTGGGCTCGCTGCTGGCCGCGCGCGACCTGGCCGACCTGGCCGAGCCACTGGCCGGCGCACCCGCGCCGGCCGTGCCGCCGACGGTGCTGCTGCTGCCGATGCTGCGCGCCCATCACATCTCGGAGGGCACCCCCGAGGCTGCCGACCAAGGCGCCCGGTCCCCGGCCGCGCCGGCGCCGTCCGGCTGGCTGGTCGCCGCCGTGCACGTGGACTGGTTCCGCCAGCAGTACCTGCTGCTGGCCGGTGACCAGGCCCTGCAGCTGGCCCTGCTGGGCTACGACGGCCGATTGCTGGCCGGCAGCGCCGGCCTGGCCCTGGCCAGCGGCGCGCTGGCGCCGCGCGACCCGGTGTTCAGCCGCTTCCTGCCCGAGCAGGAGCAGGGCCGCTTTGCCGGTCCGGGCCTGGACGGCCGGCCGGTGCAGGCCGCCTTCCGCTCGGCCCGGCGCCTGCCGCTGCTGGTCTGGGCCGAGGTGCCCGAGAGCGCCATCGACGCCGAGCTGGCGCGCCTGCGTCGCGAGCTGCTGGCGGTGACGCTGGCGGTGCTGGCCGGCATCGGCACGCTGGGCGCGGTGGCCTGGCGCAGCCTGCGCGACCACGAGGCCACGCGGGCCCAATTGCAGGCCGCCCAGGCCGAGGCCCAGGCACGCAGCCAGCAGGCCCTGGCCGCGGCCGAGGACGCCAATGCCGCCAAGAGCGAGTTCATCGCCAACATCAGCCACGAGCTGCGCACGCCGCTGCAGACCATGCTGGGCTTTGCAGAGCTGGGCGTGGCCCGGCCGGCCACGCCGCAGCGCGCCCAGGCCATGTTCAGCGACATCCATGCCGCCGGCCTGCGCATGCTGGCCCTGGTCAACAACCTGCTGGACCTGTCGCGGCTGGAGTCGACCATCGGCCCGGTGCGGCGCCAGCCGGTGGACCTGGCGCCGGCGCTGGCGGCGGTGGTGGCCGAGCTACAGCCGCTGGCCGAGCGCCGTGGCCAGCGCCTGCTGGCGCCGGCCGAGGCCCAGGCGCCGCTGTGGGCGCTGGCCGATGCCTTCCGCCTGCAGCAGGTGCTGCGCAACCTGCTGGCCAATGCCATCCGCTATGCGCCCGAGCACAGCAGCATCGAGCTGGACTGGCGGCGCGACGGCGACCAACTGCTGCTGCGCGTGCGCGACCGCGGCCCGGGCATCCCGCCCGACGAGCTGGAGCAGATCTTCGACGCCTTCGTGCAGTCCTCGCGCACCCGCGACGGCGCCGGCGGCACCGGCCTGGGCCTGGCCATCTGCCGCAAGATCGTGCAGGCCCACGACGGCCAGATCGTCGCCCGCAATGCCGTGGGCGGCGGGGCGGAGTTCGAGGTGCGGCTGCCGGCGCTGCCCGACGCCGCGCCGGCCTAGGTGCCGGCGTCCAGCTGCGGCTCGCAGCGCACCTGGGTCTTCACCGAGTTGGCGATGAAGCAGGCCTCGTGCGCCGCATGGTGCAGGCGCTGGTGCTCGGCCTCGTCGGGCCGGCGCGGGCCGGCAAAGCGCACGCGCGGGCGCAGGGTCACCTCGGTCATGGCCAGCTTGCCCTCGGCATCGCGAGCCAGCACGCCGCTGGCCGCGTCGTCGTAGGCATCGACGATCCAGCCGGCGCGGCAGGCCAGGTCCAGGAACCACAGCAGGTGGCAGCTGGACAGCGAGGCCACGAAGGCCTCCTCGGGATCCACCGCCGCGGCGTCCGACATCGGCAGCGGCACCACCTGGGGCGACGAGGAGCCCGGCAGGTCCAGCCCGCCATCGAAGCGCCAGCGGTGGGCGCGGCTGTAGCGGCGGTCGGCAAACGGCTGCTCGCCGCGCTGCCAGGCGATGGTGGCGGTGTACTGCGACATGGGCCGCAGTCTAGGGCCTGTTCTTCAGAAGATCTGCAGGCTGATCCAGTAGGCCAGGCCGGCGACGAAGGCCGAGGCGGGAATGGTCAGGATCCAGGCCCAGACGATGTTGCCGGCCACGCCCCAGCGCACAGCCGAGGCATTGCGCACCGAGCCCACGCCGACGATGGCGCCGGTGATGGTGTGCGTGGTGCTGACCGGCACGCCGATGGCCGAGGCCAGGAACAGCGTGATCGCACCGCCGGTCTCGGCACAGAAGCCACCCACCGGCTTGAGCTTGGTGATCTTCTGGCCCATGGTCTTGACGATGCGCCAGCCGCCGAACATGGTGCCCAGGCCGATGGCCAGGTAGCAGCTCCAGATCACCCAGGCCGGCGGCATGTCGGCCGTGGCGCCGATGTAGCCGGTGGCGATCAGCAGCATCCAGATGATGCCGATGGTCTTCTGCGCATCGTTGCCGCCATGGCCCAGCGAATACAGGCCGGCCGACACCAGTTGCAGCCGCCGGAACCATTTGTCCACCTTCAGCGGTGGCGTGCGCCGGCAGACCCAGGCCACCAGCACCATCATCAGCGAGCCCAGCACAAAGCCCAGCGTCGGCGAGACGAAGATGAAGACCACCGTCTTCAGCACGCCGGAGCCGATCAGCGCGCCGGTGCCGGCCTTGGCGATGACCGCGCCGACGATGCCGCCGATCAGCGCATGCGAGCTCGACGACGGGATGCCGTACCACCAGGTGATGATGTTCCAGCTGATGGCGCCGACCAGGGCGCCGAACACCACATGCGGGTCGATCACGCCGGCGTCGGCAATGCCCTTGCCCACCGTGGCCGCCACCTTGAGGTGGAACACGGCGATGGCGACGACGTTGAAGAAGGCCGCGAACAGCACCGCCTGCTGCGGCTTGAGCACGCCGGTGGAGACCACGGTGGCGATGGAGTTCGCCGCATCGTGGAAGCCGTTCATGAAATCGAAGGCCAGCGCCAGCAGCACCAGCAGCGCGATGACCCAGAAAGCAACCTGAACCGTTTGCATGGCGTCGTGGAGCGCGCGCGCCGGATCAGGAGTTCTCGAGGACGATGCCCTCGATGATGTTGGCCACGTCCTCGCAGCGGTCGGAGATGGACTCCAGGTGCTCGTAGACCGCCTTCAGCTTGATCAGCTCGCGCACCTCGATGTTGTCGCGGAACAGCCGGCTCATGGCCGCGCGCATCACCCGGTCGGCATCGCTTTCGAGCTTGTCGATCTCTTCGCAGGTCTTCAGCGCCGCCTCGGCCACCGCCGGCTGGCTGAGCTTGGCCAGCAGGCTGACCGCATGCTGCACCCGCTCGCAGCACTTGACGCTGATCTCGGACAGCCGCGCCACGTCCTCGTTCATGCGCTGCAGGTCGTACAGCGCCATCACCTCGGCCGAGTCCTGCAGCAGGTCGAGGATGTCGTCCATCGCATTGATCAGGCCGTGGATCTGCTCGCGGTCGATCGGCGTGATGAAGGTCTTGTGCAGCAGGCGGTTGACCTCGGCGGTGATGCGGTCGGCCTGCTTCTCGGCATGGTCGACCTCGCCGGCGTACTTCTCGCGCTCGGGCAGGTCGGCATAGTTCAGCACCATGGCCTGGAAGGCGCGTGCGCCCTCGGCGATGTGGGTGCCGTGCTCGTTGAATAGGGCGAAAAAATTGCCTTCGCGCGGCAGCAGCTTGCCGAACAGCATGGGGGTGTCTCCGGAGGGGGGCGGCCAGGGCGGCCACCGGGGGGCGTGCAGCAGCCGGCCAGCGGCTGTCACAGGTCCGTCACCGGACCGTCATCCGCGGATTGTAAGCGGGCGTTTTCCCGCAGCAGGCGCTGGCCGGCCACCCCGGGCAGGTGGCGGGCCAGGGCGCCCAGGCCGGGCACGGCCAGATCGGGCGCCAAGTCCAGCAGCGGCCGCAGCACGAAGGCCCGCTGCTGCAGCCGCGGATGCGGCAGGCTCAGGCGCTGGCTGTGCAGGCGCAGATCGCCGTACAGCAGCAGGTCCAGGTCCAGCGTGCGCGGCGCGTTGCGGTAGGGGCGCTCACGGCCCTGCGCGGCCTCGATGGCCTGCAGCGCATCGAGCAGGGCCAGCGGCGCCAGCGCTGTGTCCAGCGCGGCCACGGCATTCAGGAAGTCGGGGCCGCTGGCCTCGACCGGCGCGCTGCGGTAGGCCGGCGACACCGCCACCAGGCGCGTGCCGGGCAGCGCCGCCAGGGCCTGCAGCGCGGCCCGCAGCGCCTGCCAGGGATCGCCAAGGTTGGCGCCCAGGCCGATGTAGGCGCGTGGCATGGCGGCGGCCGGACGGCGGCGCGGCCTCAGCCGCCGTCAACCGCCGTCAGCGGCCGGCGCGGCGCCCCGCTCGCCAGCCGGCTTGCGGCGGCGGCGGCGGCGCTTGCGGGCCGGCGTGCCGGCTTCGGCCGGCGCTTCGGCACCGTCGCCATCCTCGGCGTCGGCGCCGTCGTCGGCGTCCGCCGCGGCGGCTTCGGCTTCGGCGACCGGGGCCGCCGGAGCCGCCGGCTTGGCCTTGGCCACACGCTTGGGTGGCTGGCGCTGGGCTTCGCGCGCGGCGGCCAGCAGGGCCTCGCGGTCCTCGTCGCTGCCCAGCGCAAAGTCTTCCCACCAGTCGGCCAGCTCGGCCGGCGCCTCGCCCACGTCGGCGCGCAGGCGCAGGAAGTCGAAGCCGGCGCGGTAGCGCGGCTGCTCGATCATCGAGAAGGCGGTGTTGGGCTGGCGGCGCTCGAAGCGTGGCTGCATCATCCAGATCTCGCGCATGTCGGCGCCCAGCTTGCCGCGGCCCGAGACATCGCCGATGCGCGCATCGAACACCGCGTCGATGGCCTGCTGCAGCGCCGGCACCACATGCTCGCCGGCAGCGCGGCGCTCGTTCCAGCCGTCGAGCACGTCGTGCCACAGCAGGCAGGCGAGCAGGAAGCTGGGCGCCACCGCCTTGCCCTCGCCGACGCGGCGGTCGGTGTCGGCCAGGGCCAGGCGCACGAAGGCCATGCGCTGCTCGGAGGCGCGGGCCTCGTCGAACACCGCGTCCAGCACCGGGAACACGCCGCGGTGCAGGCCGTGGCGCTGCAGGGTGTCGAGGCTGGACAGCGCATGGCCAGTCTGCAGCAGCTTGATCATCTCGTCGAACATGCGCGAGATCGGCACCTCGGCCAGCTGCGGCGCGATGGCGGCAATCGGCGCCGCGGTGCTGGCCTCCAGCTCGAAGCCCAGCTTGGCCTGGAAGCGCATGGCACGGATGATGCGCACCGGGTCTTCGCGGTAGCGCGTGGCCGGGTCGCCGATCAGGCGCAGCAGCTTGGCACGCACATCGGCCAGGCCGCCGTGGTAGTCGACCACCACCTGGGTGGCCGGGTCGTAGTACATGGCGTTGACGCTGAAGTCGCGCCGCGCCGCGTCCTCGATCTGCGGGCCCCAGACGTTGTCGCGCAGCACGCGGCCGCTGGCATCCACCGCATGGGCGCTGCCGGCCAGCTCGGCCTTGCTGGTCTTCTCGTTGCCACCGACCTGGGTGGCATCGGCCGAGTCGAGGTAGGCACGGAAGGTCGAGACCTCGATCACCTCGTGGTCGCGGCCGCGGCCATGCACCACGTGCACGATGCGGAAGCGCCGGCCGATGATGAAGGCGCGGCGGAACAGCGCCTTGACCTGCTCGGGCGTGGCGTCGGTGGCCACGTCGAAGTCTTTCGGCCGGCGGCCGACCAGCAGGTCGCGCACCGCGCCGCCGACGATGTAGGCCTCGTGGCCGGCCTGCTGCAGCGTGCGCACCACGCGCACCGCCCGCTCGTCCAGCAGGTCGGGGTCGATGCCGTGCTCGGCCACCGGCACCTCGACGCGCTGGCCCTGCGGGATGCGCGAGCGGGCCGGGGCGGCGGGGGCGCCGGGCGTGGCGGCCGGGGCGGTGACCGCGGCGCTGGCTGCCGTGGCGGCCTCGCCCTGGCCCTGACCTAACAGGCGCTGGATCAGCTTCTTGATCATGGTTGTTCTGCAAACAGTCTGAGGATGCGCCAGCCGCGCTCTTGCGCAATGGCCTCCAGGGCCGGGCCGGGGTTGGTGGCCACCGGCTCGCGCACACGCTCGAGCAGCGGCAGGTCGTTGGTGGAATCGCTGTAGAACACGCTGTGGGCGAAGTCGTCGAGGCGCAGGCCCTGGGCGGCCAGCCAGTCGTCCACGCGCACGATCTTGCCCTCGCGGAACGAGGGCACGCCCTGGATGCGGCCGGTGGCACGGCCCTGGCCGTCACGCTCCAGGTCCACCGCGATCAGGTGCGGCACGCCAAAGGCCGCGGCGATCGGCCGGGTGACGAACTCGTTGGTGGCGGTGACGATGGCCACCAGGTCGCCGGCGTCCAGGTGCTGGCGCACCAGGGCCAGGGCCTGCGGCCGGATCGCCGGCGACATGACCTCGGCCATGAAGCGCTGGCGCGCCGCTTCCTGCTCGTGCAGCGGGCGGTGGCGCCAGGCGCTGGTGGCGAAGTCCACGTAGTCGTCGATGTCCAGGCAGCCGGCCAGGTACTGCTGGTAGAAGCCGTCGTTGCGCTGGCGGTGGCGCTCGGCATCGACCCAGCCCAGGCGGATCATGAAGTCGCCGAAGGCATGGTCGGAGTCCTGCTCGATCAGCGTGCCGTCCAGGTCGAACAAGGCCAGGGTGCGGCCGGCGCTCATGGCGTGTCTCCGCTGAGCAGGGCTTCTTCGCTGAGCATCTTCTTCACCAGGGGCACGGTCACCGCGCGCTGCTCGGCCAGCGCAAAGCCGTCCAGGCGGTCGAGCAGGGCCATCAGATGGCCGAGGTTGCGGTCGAGTCGCGTCAACAGATAGTCCATCACGTCGTCGGAAAGAAAAATGCCTCGGCGGTCGGCCTCGCGGCGCAGTGCGGCGCGGGTCTCGCCCTCGCCCAGCGGCTGCAGCGCAAACACATGGCCCCAGCCCAGGCGGGTGCGCAGATCGTCGCGCAGCGGCAGGTCCACCGGCGGCAGCCGGCCGGCCGCCGCCCATTGCACGCCATGGTGACCGGCATCGACGAACAGCGCAAACGCCGCCTGCTGGCGCAGCGCATCCAGGGCCTCGCAGCGGTCGACGATGACCAGGGCCCAGGCCTCGTCCAGCGTCCAGGGCAGCGGCGTGGCGGCGTCGAACCAGCCGACACGCTCGCCATCGGCCTGGCGCGCCGCGGCCAGCGCATGCAGCAGCCGTGTCTTGCCGGTGCCGGCGCCGCCCCACAGGTAGACCGGCGCCGCCGCCGTGCCGCCGGGCACCAGGCCCAGGCCGCGCAGGTGCTGCACGGCCTCGGCATTGGGGCCGATGCGCAGCGCGTCGAAGGCCTGCTCGGGCGGCGGCGCGATGGGCAGCGGGATCTGCTTCATCCGCGGTACAGGCCGCTGGCCAGGTAGGCGGCCTTCAGCCGCTGCAGCGCCACCACCGCCACCGCACTGGCCGGCAGGGCCACCAGCACGCCGACGAAGCCGAACAGCTGGCCGAAAGCCATCAGCGCGAAGATCACCGCCAGCGGCGACAGGCCGATGCGCTCGCCCACCAGGCGCGGCGTCAGCACAAAGCTTTCGATCAGCTGGCCGGCGCCGTAGATCAGCGCCACCCAGCCGAGTACGGCGATGGAGCCGAACTGCAGCAGGCCGGCCAGCAGGGCCAGGGCCAGGCCCAGGCCGAAGCCCACATAGGGGATGAACACCGCCAGGCCGGTGAACACGCCCACCGGCAGCGCCAGATCAAAACCCACCAGGGCCAGCGCGATGCTGTAGTACAGCGCCAGCGCGGCCATCACCAGCAGCTGGCCGCGCAGGTACTGGCCCAGCATGCTGTCGCACTCGGAAAAGAAGCCGGCCACCCGCTGCTGCAGCCGCGGCGGCACCAGGGCCTGCACACGCTGCACATGGCGGGCCCAGTCCTGCAGCAGGTAGAACAGCACCACCGGCACCAGGATGGCATTGCCGACCAGGGACAGCAGCACGCTGCCACCCAGGCGCGCACTTTGCAGCGCGGCGGCGGTCCAGTCCTCGCTGTTGCTGTTGAGCAGCTCGACCAGCCAGGCCTTCAGGCTGGCCAGGTCCAGCGCGACCTCGATGCCGAACTGGCGCAGCCAGGGCGCCAGGGTCTGGTCCAGCCGGTCCAGCAGCGGCGGGATCTGCGCCTTCAGCAGCGGGATCTCCTTCATCAGCACCGGCACCAGCAGCAGCAGCAGGGCCAGCGCCGCCAGCAGGGCCAGCACCTCGACCACCAGCACCGCCAGCACATGCGGCACGCGGCGCGCCGCCAGGCGCTCGACCAGCGGATGCAGCACATAGGCCAGCACCGCGGCGACGATGAACGGCGTCAGCACCGGCGCCAGTGCCCACAGCCCCAGCATGGCCACGAGGGCCAGGGCCAGCCAGGTCAGGGTCTGTCGTTGGGCGGGGGTGAGCGTCATCGGGAAGGGCCGGTCATTGTAAGTGGCGGCCCGGCGGCCCCTTCAGTGCAGCCGCGGCGCGCCGTCGCTGCGCAGCTCGGCCAGGCGCTGGCGCAGCGCCGCTGCGTCCTCGGCCGCCGGCCGCGCGGCCAGATAGGCCTCCAGATCGGCCACCGCCTCGGCGCTGCGGCCGATCTCGGCCCACACCAGGCCGCGGTCGCGGCGCTCCTCGGCGGCATCGGGCAGCAGGCACACCAGGCGCTGCTGCACCGCCAGCAGGCGCGGCCAGTCCTCGGCGCTGCGGTGGATCTCCTTCAGGTTGCGCAGCAGCCGCGCCAGCACGTCGCGCGCCGGCGCGGCCTGCAGGAACAGGCCCAGCGGCGCCTCGAACTCGCCCTGCAGCCCCTGCTGGCGCAGATAAGGCTGCAGCCGCTCGTCGAGCTGCTCGCGCGACAGCGAGCGGCCGTCGAAGGGATCGATCACCACCTCGCCGGCCGGCAGCCTGAGCTTGACCAGGAAGTGGCCGGGAAAGGACACGCCCTGGGCCGGCAGGCCGATCTGCTGGGCCAGCTCGATGAACAGCAGGGCCAGCGTGATCGGGATGCCGCGCCGCGTGGCCAGCACCTGGTGCAGCAGGCTGTTGCGCGGGTCGTAGTAGTCGTTGACGTTGCCGGCAAAGCCCAGCTCGTCGAAGAAGTAGCGGCACAGCGCGCGCAGCCGCATCAGCGCCGAGGCATCGGCGGGCAGCCGCGCCTTGAGCCGCGCCGCCAGGCGGTCGATCTCGGCCAGCACGGCCTGCACGTCCAGCGCCGCGTCCTCGTCCTGGGCCACGCAGACCGCCGCCTCCAGCAAGGCGAACTGGCCATCGTCGGCGACCAGGCTGGCCCAGTAGTCCAGCAGCGCCGGCACGCCCTGCGGCAGGTGGCGGATCATGGCGCCGACTTGCGCAGCAGGGCGCGCAGCTTCAGGCCGCTGGCCGCCAGCGTGCCGAAGTACAGCGCCGCGGCCCCGGCCAGGCACAGCGCCATGGCGCCGGCGCGCAGGCCCTCATGCTCGCCCAGCGCCAGCCAGTCGATGCGCTGGGCGGCCACGGCCATCGCCGCCCCCATCACCGCGCAGGCGGCCAGCACACGCAGCGCCAGCAGCGTCCAGCCCGGCGCCGGCCGGTAGTGGCCGCGCCGCACCAGGCCGACCAGCAGCAGCGCCGCATTGGCGATCGCCGCCAGACCGATGGACAGCGCCAGCGCCGCCACGCCCATGCCCAGGCCGGCGATGAACAGCAGGTTCAGCAGCTGGGTCAGGCCCAGTGCCACCACGGCCACGCGCATCGGCGTGGTGGTGTCCTGCTGGGCGAAATAGGCCGGCGCCGCAACCTTGACGCCGACCAGGCCGAGGATGCCCACGCCATAGCCCATCACCGCCAGCGTGGTGGCAGCCACCGACTGGGCATCGAAGGCGCCGCGGTGGAACAGCACCGCCACCATCGGCTGGGCAAACACCAGCAGCGCCACCGCGCACGGCAGGGCCAGCAGCAGCACCAGGCGCAGACCCCAGTCGAGCAGGCCCGAATAGGCCGCCATGTCGCCACGCGCCTTGGCCGCCGACAGCTGCGGCGTCAGCACCACGCCCAGGGCCACGCCCAGCAGGGCCGTGGGCAGCTCCATCAGCCGGTCGGCATAGACCAGGGTCGACACCGCGCCGGTGCCCAGCCACGAGGCGATCTGCGAATTGATCATCAGCGACACCTGGGCCACCGACACGCCCACCAGGGCCGGCGCCATCTTGGCCAGGATGCGGCGCACGCCGGCATGGCGCCAGGCCGCGGCCAGCCGCGCCGGCGTGAGGCCGATGCGCGGCAGCATGCCGATCTTCAGCAGCGCCGGCACCTGCAGCGCCAGCTGCAGCAGGCCGCCGAGCATCACGCCCACCGCCAGCGCATACACCGGCTCGATGCCGCGCTCGCGCAGCGGCGCCACCAGCAGCAGCGCGGCGGCGATCACCGACAGGTTCAGCAGCACCGGCGTGAAGGCCGGAATGGCAAAGCGCTTCCAGGTGTTCAGCACGCCCGAGGCCAGGGCCACCATCGACATGCAGCCGATGTACGGGAACATCCAGCGTGTCATGGTCGCCGCCTTGGCCTCGGTCTCGGCAGCAAAGCCCGAGGCCAGCAGCCACACCAGGGCCGGCGCGGCCAGCACGCCGGCGATGCAGGTGGCGATCAGCGCCCAGGCCAGCACCGTGGCCACGGCGTCGACCAGGTCGCGCGTGGCGGCATCGCCGTCGGTGGAGCGGGTGGCGGCCAGCAGCGGCACGAAGGCCTGGGCGAAGGCGCCCTCGGCAAACAGCCGGCGCAGCAGGTTGGGGATGCGGAAGGCGATCTGGAACGCGTCCATGGCCGCCGAGGTGCCGAACAGCGCCGCGCCGATCTGCTCGCGCACCAGGCCGGTGATGCGCGACAACAGGGTCAGCGCCGAGACCGAGAAGACGGCCTTGAAGAGGTTCATGCAGCAGGTCGTCCGGGTCGGCGCGTCGGCAGGAGCGGCGCATTATAGAAAGGCCGGCCCTGCGATATTTGGCTCAGGTTCGGGAAACTGCTATACTCGCGGGCTTCCTTCCATCCGAACCCAGAACAGCACCCATGGCCACCAGCTCCAAAGCCAAGAAGAAAACCGTCCGCCTGGCGTCGGGCCGCAAGCGCGCCCGCCAGGATGTGAAGCTGAACGCTGCGAACACCTCGCTGCGCTCGCATTTCCGCACCGTCATCAAGAACGTGCAGAAGGCCCTCGACAAGGCCGCTGCCGGTGGCGACAAGGCCGCGCCCGCCGCCCTGTTCAAGATTGCCCAGCCGATCATCGACTCGGTCGCCGACAAGGGCATCTTCCACAAGAACAAGGCCGCTCGCCACAAGAGCCGCCTGGCCGCCAAGATCAAGGCGCTCGCCACCGCCGCCTGATCGTCTCGGATGGAAGGTCAAAAAGCCCGCTTCGGCGGGCTTTTTCGTTGGCGCGGCGCGGCCGCGGCGCGCTGACCGGGCCTCAGCCCGGCGACCGCGGCGGCGTGCCGTCCGGCAGCAGGCAGGCCTCGACCACCTGCAGGTCGTTGTCGCGGGCAAAGCTCATGACGAAGTCCCAGGCCATGGGCTCCACGTCCTTCAGCGCCTCGCTGACGATCACGCACTTGATGCCGTCGATGACCCGCGGCACGCACAGCGGCGAATAGCCGATGTGGGCGCCGATTCCCGAGCCCTTGGGCCGGAAACTCGACAAGGCCCCGGCCAGGCGCTCGGACCAGTCGCTGGGGCGGAAGGTCCGGCCGGAGCGGGTGATGCCCTGGATGAAGACTTCGCGGGGTTTGGGGGCGGACATGCAGGCCGGGGATCGAAGGAACGTTGGCCGCAGAAAACGTCGCCGGGGCGACATCGGCCGAAACCGCTATTGTGCCTGCACTGCTGCGCCGCAGCATTCGACTGCGGCTTGCGCAGGCCGCAACCGTAGAATCCGCGGCTTTCCTGCCCATCCTTTTGCGGAGTGCTTGCGATGACGTCCCATGTGATGAACACCTACGGCCGGCTGCCTTTTGCGCTGTCGCATGGCCGAGGCTGCCGCGTCTGGGACACCGAGGGCCGAGAGTACCTGGATGCGCTGGGCGGCATCGCCGTCAACACCCTCGGCCATGGCCATCCCAGGCTGGTGCCGGCGCTGCAGGACCAGGTGGCCAAGCTGATCCATTGCAGCAACTACTACGCCGCGCCGCTGCAGGAGCAGCTGGCCGACGAGCTGGTGAAGCTGGCCGGCCTGCCCGATGCGAGCCGCGTGTTCTTCTGCTCCACCGGCCTGGAGGCCAACGAAGGCGCGCTGAAGATCGCGCGCAAGTTCGGCCACAACAAGGGCATCACGCGGCCCGAGGTCATCGTCTACGACAAGGCCTTCCACGGCCGCTCGATCGCCACGCTGTCGGCCACCGGCAATCCCAAGGTGCAGCAGGGCTTCGAGCCGCTGGTCGAGGGCTTTGTGCGCCTGCCGCTGAACGACCTGGACGCGGTGCGCGCCGCGGTGCAGTCCAATCCGAACATCGTCGCCATCTTCCTGGAGACCATCCAGGGCGAAGGCGGCATCAACCCGACGCGCATCGACGTGCTGCAGGGCCTGCGCCGGCTGTGCGACGAGCACGACCTGCTGCTGATGCTCGACGAGGTGCAGTGCGGCCTGGGCCGCACCGGCAAATGGTTTGCCCACCAGTGGGCCGGCATCCAGCCCGACGTGATGCCGCTGGCCAAGGGCCTGGGCTCGGGCGTGCCCATCGGCGCCATCGTCGCCGGTCCGCGCGCGGCCGACGTGCTGCAGCCGGGCAACCACGGCACCACCTTCGGCGGCAACCCGCTGGCCATGCGCGCCGGCATCGAGACGCTGAAGATCATGCAGGAAGACGGCCTGCTGGCCCATGCCGCGGCCATGGGCGAGCGCCTGCGCAGCGGACTCACCGAGGGCCTGGCCGGCGTGGCCGGCATCAAGGAACTGCGCGGCCAGGGCCTGATGCTGGGCCTGGAACTCGACCGCCCCTGCGGCGTGCTGCTGACCCAGGCGGCCGAGGCCGGCCTGCTGATCAGCGTCACCGCCGACAGCGTGGTGCGCCTGCTGCCGCCGCTGATCATCAGCGCCGCCGAGGTGGACGAGATCGTCGCCAAGCTGGTGCCGCTGGTGCGCGGCTTCTTGAGCAGCGCCCCATGAAACCCGGGATGAGCCTGATGAAGCACTACCTGCAGTTCAAGGATCTGCGCGCCGAGGAGTACGCCTACCTCTTCGACCGCGCCGCCATCGTCAAGAAGCGCTTCAAGAACTACGAGCGCTACACGCCGCTGGCCGACCGCACGCTGGCGATGATCTTCGAGAAGGCCAGCACGCGCACCCGCGTCAGCTTCGAGGCCGGCATGTACCAGCTGGGCGGCTCGGTGGTGCACCTGACCACCGGCGACAGCCAGCTCGGCCGCAGCGAGCCGATCCAGGACACGGCCCGCGTCATCAGCCGCATGGTCGACCTGGTGATGATCCGCACCTTCGAGCAGGCGCGCATCCGCGACTTCGCCGCCGCCTCGCGCGTGCCGGTGATCAACGGCCTGACCAACGAATACCACCCCTGCCAGATCCTGGCCGACATCTTCACCTTCATCGAGCACCGCGGCAGCATCGCCGGCAAGGTGGTGGCCTGGGTCGGCGACGGCAACAACATGGCCAACACCTGGCTGCAGGCGGCCGAGATCCTGGGCTTCACGGTGCATGTGTCCACGCCCTCGGGCTACGAGGTCGATCCGGCCGTGGCCGGCATCTCCGGCAGCGACTGCTACAAGGTCTTCAAGAACCCGCTGGACGCCTGCCGCGGCGCCCACCTGGTGACCACCGACGTGTGGACCAGCATGGGCTACGAGGCCGAGAACGAGGCCCGCCTGCAGGCCTTTGCCGACTGGTGCGTGGACGCCGAGATGATGGCCGTGGCCCAGGCCGATGCCCTCTTCATGCACTGCCTGCCGGCGCACCGCGGCGAGGAGGTCACGGCCGAGGTCATCGACGGCGCGCAGAGCGTGGTCTGGGACGAGGCCGAGAACCGCATGCATGTGCAGAAGGCGCTGATGGAGTACCTGCTGCTGGGCCGCATCGGCTGACAGCCGTGAAGACCGCCTTCCTGAGCGACCTGCATGCCAACCGCGAGGCGGTGGAGGCGGTGATCGAGCATGCGCGCTTCCAGGGCGCCCAGTCCTGGGTGCTGCTGGGCGACTTTGTCGGCTACGGCGCCGATCCGGGCTGGGTGGTCGATACCGCCCACCGCCTGGTGCGCGAAGAAGGCGCGCTGGCCGTGCAGGGCAACCACGACCTGGCCGTGGTGCGCGGCGTGTCGCCGGGCATGCGCGCCGAGGCCGCCCATGTCATCGGCTGGACGCGCGAGCACCTGTCGGCCGAGCAGGTGGCCTTTCTGGCCGAGCTGCCGCTGGTCCAGACCCGCGGCGACCAGCTGTATGTGCATGCCAATGCCTGGGCGCCGGCCGGCTGGGACTACATCACCGGCCGCAGCGAGGCCATGCGCAGCATGCATGCCACCGACTGCCGCTTCACCTTCTGCGGCCACATGCACGAGCCGCGGCTGTTCCACATCTCGGGCACCGGCAAGGCCGGCGACTTCACGCCCACGCCGGGCGTGCCCATCCCGGTGCCGCCGCACCGCCAGTGGCTGATCATCCCCGGCTCGGCCGGCCAGCCGCGCGACGGCAACCCGGCCGCCTGCTATGCCATGTTCGACGACGTGGCCTGCAGCATCACCTACCACCGCGTGCCCTACGACCACGAGGGTGCCGGCGCCAAGATCCTGGCCGCCCAGCTGCCGCAGCGCCTGGCCACGCGGCTGGAAGAGGGCCAGTAGGCCCCCGGCTGCACAGCGTTGCGCACCATGGACAGCCAGTTCTACAGCCCCACGCTGGGCTACACCGGCCGCGGCAGCGGCGGCATGCCGGCGCCGTCGCCGCTGGAGCCGGGCATGGTCATCGACCAGTTCCGGCTGGAAGAGAAGCTGCACACCGGCGGCATGGCCCACCTGTGGAAGGTGCACGAGGTCAACCACCAGGGCGATTCGCGGCTGCCGCTGATCATGAAGGTGCCGCGCATCAAGGGCGGCGAGGACCCGGCCACCATCGTCGGCTTCGAGGTCGAGCAGATGATCATGCCGATGCTGCGCGGCCCGCATGTGCCGAAGTTCATCGCCAAGGGCGACTTCACGCGCATGCCCTTCATCGTGATGGAGCGCATCGACGGCGTCAGCCTGCGCTCGCGCCTGGACCAGGCGCCGCTGGCGCTGGACGAGGTGATCGAGATCGGCTCGCGCGTGGCCACGGCGCTGCACGAGCTGCACCGCCAGCACCTGGTGCACCTGGACATCAAGCCCAGCAACATCATGTTCCGCCCCGACGGCACCGCCGTGCTGGTGGACTTCGGCCTGTCGCGCCACGACCACCTGCCCGACCTGCTGGACGAGGAGTTCACCCTGCCCATGGGCACCGGGCCCTATATGTCGCCCGAGCAGGTGCAGTTCGTGCGCAACGACCCGCGCAGCGACCTGTTTGCGCTGGGCGTGATGCTCTACCACTTCACCACCGGCGAGCGGCCGTTCGGCGCGCCGGATTCGGTGCGTGGCCTGCGCCGCCGGCTGTATGTCGATCCGGTGCCGCCGCGCGCCATCCGCGGCGACTGCCCGCCCTGGCTGCAGGAGGTGATCCTGCACTGCCTGGAGGTCAAGCCCGAGCGCCGCTACCAGACCGCCGCCCAGCTGGCGCTGGACCTGCAGGCGCCGGCCCAGGTGGTGCTGACGCGGCGCGCCGAGAAGATGCAGAAGAGCGGCACGATGAAGACGCTCAAGCGCTGGTTCTTCGCGCTGGGCGCCGAGCCGGCCCAGCCGCAGGCCGCGGTCAGCACCCAGCTGGAGCGCAGCCCCATCATCATGGCCGCGGTGGACACCGAGGCCGCCGCCGCCGAGCTGCTGGAGCAGCTGCGCGAGACGGTGCGCCGCATCGTCGTCACCGAGCCGGGCGCGCGCCTGGCCTGCGTCAGCGTGATGAAGGTGGCGCGCATCGGCATGGACGACCTGGTCGACCCCGAGGGCCGCAGCAAGCACGTCAAGCAGCTGGTGGCGCTCAAGCACTGGGCGCGGCCGATCAGCAAGTCGCTGAACCTGGAAGAAGGCCGGCTCACCTTCCATGTGCTGGAGGCGCCCGATGCGGCCAATGCCATCGTCGAGTTCGCCCAGCGCAACCAGGTCGACCACATCGTGATGGGCGCACGCGGCCAGTCCACGCTGCGCCGGCTGCTGGGCAGCGTGTCGTCGGCGGTGGTGGCGCAGTCGGCCTGCACCGTGACCGTGGTGCGCGCGGCGGCGCCGGCCGAGGCCGAAGCCCCGCCGACGCCGGCATCGACGCCGGCGCCGGCACCGTGAGCGCCGACAACCCCTGCACCCGCTGCGGCGCCTGCTGCGCGGCATTTGCGGTCGACTTCAGCCGTGCCGAGCTGCTGAGCGAAGGCGGCACGGTGCCCGACGGCCTGACCGTCGAGGTCACCGCCCACACGGCCCGCATGCGTGGCAGCGACCATGCCCGGCCGCGCTGCGCGGCGCTCAGCGGCACGGTGGGCCAGCGCGTGGCCTGCGGCATCCACGAATGGCGGCCCTCGCCCTGCCGCGAGTTCGGCCTGCGCGCGCCGCACGGTCTGGGCGACGAGGCCTGCAACCGCGCCCGCGCACGCCACGAGCTGGCGCCGCTGGCGATGTAGTCAGCCCTGCGGGCTGACGTGGGCCTGCTGCAGCAACCGACCCACCGCCAGCACGGCCTGGGTGCGCGAGGTCACTTCCAGCGTGCGCAGCACCGCGGCCACATGGTCCTTGACGGTGTCGACCGCCAGGTTCAGCTCGCGGGCGATCAGCTTGTTCGGCAGGCCCTTGAGCAGCAGGGCCAGCACATCGGTCTGGCGTGGCGTCAGGCCCAGCACGTCCAGGCCATCGGCGCGGCGTGGCACCAGGCCGGCCATGACCTCGGCCAGCGGGCCGCTGAGCACCGCCGCCGGCACCCCCCGGCGCGGTGCGGCGGTGGCCGGGCCGGCCGCAGCGGCCGCATCCTCGGCCGCCAGCAGCCGCTGGGCGCCGGTGATGGTGGTGTCGCCCAGGTCGCCGCGGCGCTGCATGCGCGTGATCAGGTCCAGCAGCACCGGCGGGATGTAGACGCTGCCGGCCAGCGCCATGCGCAGCGCCTGCAGCAGCGAGCCGTTGTCGCTGCGCTTGGGCAAGAAGCCCATCGCGCCCATGTCCACCGCCCGCACCACGTCGGCCAGGCGCTCGGTGGCCGAGACCACCACCACCGCCAGCCCCGGATGCTCGCTGCGCAGCCGGCGCAGCACGGCAAAGCCGTCGATGTCCTCGCCCAGCAGCAGGTCCAGCAGCACCAGGCGCAGACCGGGCTCGGCAGCGATGCGCTCGAAGGCCTCGTCGGGCCCGCTGACGCAGAACAGCTGCAGATTGGGCTGCAGCGAATGCAGCATCGCCGACAGCGCGGCATGCACCAGCGGGTGGTCGTCGATCAGCAGCACCTTCATGGTCTTCGCCCTCCCCTTGCTTGCCGTGCCGGCGCGCCGCGGCGCCGGAGCCTGGCCGCTGACCTAGCCGGTGAAGCGCCGCGACACCGCCTCGGCCACGCACACCGGCTTGTCGCTGCCCTCGCGCTCGATCGTGATCTGCATCACCAGCTGGGCGCCGCCGTCCAGCGGCTCCCAGGACAGCAGGCGCAGGTGGCCGCGCAGCCGGCTGTCCACCGGCACCGGCGCCGGAAAGCGCACCTTGTTCAGGCCGTAGTTGATGCCCATCACCACATCGTCGATCTTCAGCGCCTTCTCGGCCAGCTCGGGCAGCAGCGACAGCGTCATGAAGCCGTGCGCGATGGTCGTGCCGAAGGGCCCGGCGGCGGCGCGCACCGGATCGACATGGATCCACTGGTGGTCGCCGGTGGCCTGGGCAAACAGGTTGATGCGCTCCTGGGTGATCGTGACCCAGTCGCTGATGGCCAGGTCCTGGCCGACGCGCTCGCGCAGCTCGGCCAGGGTGGCAAAGCGCACAGGCTTGCCGCATTCAGACAGGGATTCGCTCATGATTTCAGCCAGTCGGTGATGGGTTGCCATTGCGCCAGGTCGCGCTCGACGCGGGTGGGCGCCACGTCCCACAGCGTCAGGCCGCGCGCGGCCAGGTGCACATAGTTCTGCGTGTCGCGCAGATGGGTCAGCACCGGCAGCTGCAGCGCATCCAGCCATTCGTGCAGGTGCTCGGTGGCATGGGTGTGCTCCTTCACGCGCATGGCCACCAGGGCCAGCTTCAGCGAGGCGCCACGCTTGTGCGCGCGCAGCTGCTGGATGAAGCCATGCGTGGCGGCGATGTCGAAGGGGCTGGGCTGCAGCGGGATCAGCAGGCGGTCGGCCAGCTTCAGCGCCAGCTCCAGGCGCTTGCCATGCAGGCCGGCCGGCGTGTCGATGACGGCATCGGTCGTGCCCTTGGGCAGGCGCAGCGCATCGCCGTCGGCCTCCCAGCTGCGGATGGCCGGCAGCGCGGCCGGGCGCAGGCCCAGCCACAAGCGGCTGCTGTGCTGGCGGTCCAGGTCGCCCAGCATCACCTGGCGGCCCGGGCCCTGGCGGGCCAGCCAGCCGGCCAGGTTGGTGCACAAGGTGCTCTTGCCGACCCCACCCTTGGGATTGGCGACCACGATCACCGGCATCCGCTCCTCCATGTTCCGGCCATTGCCGGCTGGTATGTTACGGGAGGCTTCAGGCCCCCGCCCCCTTCCCCGCCCCCTTTCGCAGCCCGCCCATCGCTCCGCCCATGCCCCGCATCCTGGTGATCGCCGCCCATCCCCAGCCCACGCAGTCGCGTGCCGGCCGCGCCCTGCTGCAGGCCGCGCGGCAAGCCCAGGCCGACGGCCTGGACCTGGCCGTGCGCGACCTCTACGCGCTGTACCCCGACTACGCCATCGACGTGGCCGCCGAGCAGCAGGCGCTGGCCGGCGTGCAGCTGCTGGTGTGGCTGCACCCCATCCACTGGTACGGCATGCCGCCGCTGATGAAGCTGTGGCTGGACGAGGTGTTCGGCTTCGGCTGGGCCTACGGCCCCGGCGGCACGGCCCTGGCCGGCGCCGACCTGTGGCTGGTCAGCTCCACCGGCGGCAGCGCCGATTCCTACCATCCGCAGGGCCACAACCGCTTCTTCTTCGACGCCTTTCTGCCGCCCTACGAGCAGACCGCCGCGGTGGCCGGCCTGCGCTGGCTGCCGCCGCTGGTGCAGCATGGCGCGCACCGCGCCAGCGATGCCGAACTGGCCGAGCAGGCCCAGGTGTTCGGCCAGCGGCTGCGCAGCTACCCCGATTGGCCCGAGCTGGAAGACCTGCCCGCCTGCACCATCTGCGCCGTGGCCACCGACGAGCGGCCGGCGGATGCCTCCACCTGACCGGCCAGGACGAACACAAAGACAGCATGGAACACGGCAGCAACTGGCTCAACAGCAGCCTGGTCTTTCTCGGCGCCGCGGTGCTGGCGGTGCCGATTGCGCGCGCCCTGGGCCTGGGCGCCATCATCGGCTACCTGGGCGCCGGCATCGCCATCGGCCCCTGGGGCCTGGGCCTGGTGCACGAGCCGGCCACCATCCTGCACGGCGCCGAGTTCGGCGTGGTGCTGATGCTGTTCATGGTCGGCCTGGAGCTGGAGCCGCGCCGGCTGTGGGCGCTGCGCCGGCCCATCTTCGGCGGTGGCAGCGCCCAGCTACTGGGCTCGGCGGCGCTGCTGGCCGGCGTGGCCATGGCCTTCGGCGTGGACTGGCGGCTGGCCGGCGTGGCCGGGCTGGCGCTGGCCATGTCGTCCACCGCCATCGGCCTGGGCGCGCTGGCCGAGCGCAACCTGGGCGCCACCGCCGGCGGCCAGATGGTGCTGTCGGTGGCCCTGCTGCAGGACATCGCGGCCATCCCCATCCTGGCCCTGGTGCCGCTGCTGGCGCTGCAGGCCGCCGGCGATGCGGCCGCAGGCCCGGGCTCGGCCTGGTTCGGCCTGGCCAAGGCGGTGGGCGTGGTGGCGGCCATCGTCTTTGGCGGCCGGCTCTTGCTGCGGCCGGCGCTGCGCTGGATCGCGCGCAGCGACACGCCCGAGATCTTCACCGCTGCGGCCCTGCTGCTGGTGGTGGCCACGGCCTCGCTGATGCAGGCGGTGGGCCTGAGCATGGCGCTGGGCGCCTTCCTGGCCGGCGTGCTGCTGGCCGAGAGCGAATACCGCCGCCAGCTGGAAACCGACCTGGAGCCGTTCAAGGGCCTGCTGCTGGGCCTGTTTTTCATCGCCGTGGGCATGAGCATCGACTTCGCCGTGGTGCTGGCCCATCCGGGCTGGATCGCCCTGGTGGTGGCCGGCTTTCTGCTGCTGAAGGCGGCCGTGCTGTGGGGGCTGATGCGCCTGGCCCGGCTGCCGCTGGCCGAGCGCCCGCTGCCGCTGATCCTGCTGGCCCAGGGCGGCGAGTTCGGCTTCGTGGTGTTCCAGGCGGCGCAGCAGTCGCGCGTGATCTCGGCCGACGCGGCCTCGTTCGGCGTGGCCGCGGTGGCGGTGAGCATGCTGCTGACGCCCTTGCTGCTGCTGGCCGCCGAGCGCTGGTGGCTGCCGCGGCTGGCGGCCTGCGCACCGCTGGCCCAGCCACCGGACGAGGCCCGGCTGGACGCGCCACACCAATCGCCACAACAGGCGCCGGTGATCATCGCCGGCTTCGGCCGCTACGGCCAGATGGTCGGCCGCCTGCTCAATGCCAACGGCCTGAGCGCCACGGTGCTGGAGCACGATGCCAACCAGGTGGAGACGCTGCGCCGCTTCGGCTGGCCGGTGTTCTATGGCGATGCCACGCGGCTGGACCTGCTGAAGATGGCCGGCGCCGCGCAGGCCGCGGTGCTGGTGCTGGCCATCGACGACGTGGAGCAGAGCCTGAAGGTGGCGCAGCTGGTGCGCGAGCACTTCCCGCGCCTGACCATCGTGGCGCGGGCGCGCAATGTCACGCACTACCTGCGGCTGCGTGCGCTGGGCATCACCGAGGTCGAGCGCGAGACGCTGGACGCGGCCCTGGCCAGCGGCCGCAGCGTGCTGGAGCGCCTGGGCTGGCATCCGCACGAGGCGCGCCAGCAGGCGCAGCGCTTTCGCCGCCACAACATCGAGCTGGTCGAGCAGATGGCGCCACACCTCGGCGACGAGGGCCGGCTGATCGCCGTGGCCCGCCAGGGCCGCGAGCAGCTGGAGCGGCTGTGGGCCCAGGAGCGCGCCGAACGGGCCGCCAGCCAGCACCGGCGTGGCTGGCAGGATGGCGGCAGCGGTGGCGGCGGCGGCACGCCACCGCCACCCTGAGGCATCAGCCGCCGATGCGGATGGCCACCGCCTCCAGCTGGGTGCGGTCGGCCGACAGCACGACCTCGACGCGCACCGCGGTGCCGACGGCCAGGCTGGCCAGCGTGCCGCCCTGCAGCACCAGGTCGTCGCGTGCCAGGCTCAGCGCCAGCTCGCGTCCGGCGGCCTGCACCACCAGGCGCCGCGCCACCAGGTCGATGGCCGCCACCTGGCCATTCAGCTCGAAGCGCCGCAGCGCCTGCACGCTGCTGCTCTGCACCGCGGTGGCCAGCAGCAGGCCGTCGCTGAGCGAGCCACGCACCTCCACGCGCTGGCCCGCCGCCAGCGTGCCATTGACCGTGACCCCGCTCAGGTCCACCGTCACGCCGTCGACGACAAAGCGGCTGGCCGAGACCACGCTGTCGACCACGCCGGCCAGCTGCAGCTCGCGCCCGCTGGGCAGGGCCGCGCCCAGCTGCTGGCCGCCCACGGCCCAGCGGCCGCCGGCATCGGGCAGGGCACCGCTGACGGCCAGCTTCAGCACGCTGCCGGCGGCCACGCCGCTGGTGCTGGCCAGGCGGTAGGTCTGGCTGCCGATGACGCAGGTGCCGCTGGCCGCATCCACCGAGCTGACCGCGCCGCGCACGCGCCAGGTGGCGGTGGCAGCGGCCGGCGCGATGCGCGTGGCCACGAAGCGTGCGGCGCTGGCATCCAGCTCGCCATAGACCTCGACCACGCGGCCCGCGGCGATGCCGGCCAGCCCGCCGGCAAAGCCGGCATCGAGCACGGTGTCGTCATTGACCTGCACGGTCTGGCCCAGCACCGTCAGCTGGCCGGCCGCGGCATCCACCGCGCCCACCGGCCCGACCAGGGCCCGGCTGGTGCGCACGCGGCTGGCGGTGGCCCGCTGCACGCCGTCGGCGCCGGTGACGATGTCGCCGGCCTCGATCTGCACCGCCATGCCCAGCGCCAGCGCGCTGCGCGTCAGCGTGGCGCCGTCGTCGTCCTGCACCTGGGCCGTGGACTCGTCGAAATGGATGCCGTTGACGATGATCGAGCCATAGCCGCTGATCGTGCCCTGGGCGAACGAGCCCGTGCCCTCGCTGCCGACGCCGCCGCCGCAGCCGCCCAGGCCCACCAGCACCGCGGCCAGGCCGGCCACCACCAAGGCGCCGACGAAGGCCGCCAGGTCGGGCAGGCCGTCGCGCAGGCGCGCAATCAGCCGCAGGCCGCGCCGGCGCGGTGGCCGGTCGCGGGGCGGCGAGGTGTCGAAGGCATTCATCGCGGGGTTCCAGGGGGTTCTCGGGTCTCGGGAGCCGGCGGCGGCGCTGCCTGCATCGGCGGCTGCGGCTGGGCAAAGCTGTACAGGCCCAGGCGGATGCGCTGGCGCGGCGCATCCGCCTGGCCTGGCTCGACGGACTCGGCCGCCTCGGCATCGCGGGCCACCATGGCCTCCAGCGCTGGCACCAGGCCGTCCATCAGCGCCTGCCACTGGTCACGCACCAGGCCACGCAGCTGCTCCAGCGAGGCCTCGCTGAGGCCGTCGGCAAAGATCGCCTGCTCGAAGTGGCGACGGTCGTCGTGCACCACGTTGTCGACCGCCGCGGCGAAGTGGCTGCCGACATTGCGGCCCAGCGTGGCCACCATGCGCGCCGCATCGCCCTGGGGCACGAAGGCCTCGCGCACCAGGCGCACGCTGTCGCGCTCGCGGTCCAGCGCGGCCACGCCCAGGCGCAGCAGTTCGTCGAGCAGGCTGCGCGGATGCACGTCGCGGGTGATGGCCTGGGCCAGGGCCTCGAAGCTGGGCGCCGGGCCGCAGCGTGGCAGCTCGGCCGGCGAGCCGCGGCGGTCGCAGAAGGCCGGATCGGTGCGCCAGTGGGTGAACAGCTCGCTGGCCAGCGAGCGCTGCGGCGGCGGCGTGCGCGCCGCGCCCTCGCGCAGCACCTCGACCAGGCGCGTGACCTCGCGGCGGTGGATGCCGGTGGCGGTGCTGATGCGGCTGACGCGGCGGTGCGGCGGCAGCGCCGCATGCTGCTCATCCGCCGCGGCCACCAGGGCCTGCTTGAGCCACTCGTCCAGCGTGGCATGGGTCAGGCCGCGGGCCAGCGCCAGCCGGGCCAGCGGCGCCAGCACCTGGGCCAGGGCCTGGGCCAGGGCGTCGTCGCTGGGCGGCTTGTCGGTGCTCACGGCAGGACCACGGCCGGCGGCTGCGCTCAGGGGTTGAACTGGATGCGCGAGGCGACGATGCGGCTGCGCGTGCTGCCCACCGTGCCCCGCACCGCGACCTTGGCGCCCACGGCCAGCGTGGATTCGCTGCCATCGACCCAGGTCACGCTGCCGCTGTAGTCGACGGTCACGCCGCGCAGCACAAAGGTCTTGGCCGTGGCGTCCAGGCTGGTGATCGCGCCGTGCAGCTCGAAGCGGCGGCTGTCGTCGCCGCGGTGGCGGCTTTCGATGCTGACCTGGCTGGCCACCAGCACGCCGTTGCTCATGCTGCCGCGCACCTCCACCTGCACGCCGGCGGCCAGGCCGGCCGTGCCGTCGGGAAAGCTGGCGGCGCTGGCATCGACGCTCAGGCCGTCCAGCGTGAAGCTGGTGGCCGAGACGAAGCTGCCGATCGCACCGCGCACCAGCACCGTGGTGCTGTCCACCGGCTTGCGCGGGCCGGCGGCCAGGCGCGTGGCCTGCCAGACGCCGGCCACCGGCACCTCGGCCAGCCAGACCAGCACCACCTGGCCCACGGCCAGGCTGGCCGGCACGCCGCTGAGGCCGGCATAGGACACGCTGGCGCCGCCGATGGCCAGGGTCTTGGCCGTGGTGTCCAGCGCCGTGATCGGCGCGCGCAGCTTGTAGCCCACGGCCACGTCCACCGGCGCGATGCGCGTGGCGACGATGCCGCCGCTGCTGCTGTCGCGCAGGCCGTGCACATCGAGCACGTGGCCCACGCTGACCGCCGCCAGGCCGCCGGACAAGGCCTCGTCGAACACCGTGGTGTCGGTGATGGTGACGGCCTGGCCCAGCACGGTGAGTGTGCCGGCGGCGGCATCCACCGCCTGCACCGGGCCGAGCACGGCACTGCCGAAACGCACCGAATGCGCCCGCGCGCTGCCGGCCTGGACCAGGCCGCCATCGATCTCCACGCGCATGCCCAGCTTCAGCGCGCTGGCCGTGCTGGCGCTGCCGCTGTCGTCGCTGATGCTGGCGCTGCTGTCGTCGAAGCGCACGCCGTTGACGATCACCGAGCCGAAGCCGGTGATGGTGCCGCTGGTGTAGGAGCTGGCGGCGGCGCCGGGCGCCTCGCCCGCCCCGCCGCCACCGCAGGCGGCAAGCAGCAGGCCGCACAGGCCCGCGGCCAGGCCGAGGGCCGCCTGGAGCAGGCGTCGGGATCGCTGGGTGGCGGGCATCGCAGGTCTCCGGTGGGGATGGCGGGGGAGCTTGTGTCGCCAGTATATGTGCAACTTGCACATTTAACGCAGGCTTCGGTGACGGGCGTGTGAACAGATGTCACGCCGCCCGGCCCCTGCGGCGCGCCGCACAATGCCCGCATGCCGCCGCGCCGCTGGATCGCCCACCTGGACATGGACGCGTTCTATGCCTCGGTGGAACTGCTGCGCTACCCCGAGCTGGCCGGCGCGCCGGTGGTCATCGGCGGCGGCCGGCGCCACCAGCCGCAGCTGCAGGCCGACGGCACGCGGCGCTTTGCCACGCTGGCCGGCTACACCGGGCGTGGCGTGGTCACCACCGCCACCTATGCGGCGCGCGACCACGGCGTGCACTCGGGCATGGGCCTGATGAAGGCCGCGCTGCGTGCACCCCAGGCGGTGCTGCTGCCCACCGACTTCGAGCAGTACCGGCTGTACTCGCGCCGCTTCAAGGCCGCGGTGGCCGAGATCGCGCCGGTGATCGAGGACCGCGGCATCGACGAGATCTACATCGACCTGAGCCAGGTGCCCGGCGCCCAGGACGCGCTGGGCCACGACCCGCAGGGCGGCGTGCGCGCGCTGGCGCTGGAGATCAAGAACAATGTGCGCTCGGCCACCGGCCTGAGCTGCTCGATCGGTGTGACGCCGAACAAGCTGCTGTCCAAGCTGGCCAGCGAGCTGGACAAGCCCGACGGCCTGACGGTGCTGACCAGCGCCGACATCGCCCAGCGCATCTGGCCGCTGCCGGTGCGCAAGCTCAACGGCATCGGCCCCAAGGCCGGCGCGCGGCTGCAGGCGCTGGGCATCAACACGCTGGGCGAGCTGGCCCAGCGTGAGCCGGACTGGCTGGTCGAGCAGTTCGGCAAGAGCTATGGCAGCTGGCTGCACGACGCCGCCCACGGCCGCGACGAGCGGCCGGTGGTCACGCACAGCGAGCCGGTGTCGATGAGCCGCGAGACCACCTTCGACCGCGACCTGCATGCCAAGCGCGACCGCAGCGAGCTGTCGGCCATCTTCACCCGGCTGGCCGAGCAGGTGGCGGCCGACCTGCAGCGCAAGGGCTATGTGGGCCGCACCATCGGCATCAAGCTGCGCTTCGACGACTTCCGCACCGTCACCCGCGACATGACGCTGGAGCAGGCCACGGCCGAGGTGGCCGACATCCGCCTGGCCGCCGGCCTGTGCCTGAAGCGCGTGGACCTGACGCGCCGGCTGCGCCTGCTGGGCGTGCGCGTGGGCACGCTGCAGCGTGCTGCGCGGCTGGACAGCGGCGGGCCGCTGCAGGCACAGTCGCAGCACGCCCACAGCCCTGCCCCACGATGACCCCGCACCCCCTGCTCCACGCCCTGGCCCTGGCCTGCGCCCTGGCCACGCTGCCGGCCACTGCCGCCACGCTGCAGCTGACCGTGCTCGATGCCGAGGGCAGGCCGGCCGAGCATGTGGCGGTGCAGGTGCAGCCCACCGGCGTGTGGGCGGCGCCGCCGCCGCCCAGCGAGCCGGTGGTCATCGCCCAGCAATCGATCCGCTTCCTGCCCTTCGTCACCATCGCCCCGGTGGGCGCGACGGTGCGCTTCATCAACCGCGACCGCTTCGACCACCATGTGCGCTCGCAGCCCAGCGGCGCGCTGGGCAATGTGGCACCGGCCCAGCAGTTCGAGTTCCGCCTGGCCGCGGCCAAGGGCGGCAAGCCCTCGCAGGAGGACCTGAGGCTCGATGCCGCCGGCGTCACCGTGCTCGGCTGCCATCTGCATGGCTCGATGCGCGGCCACCTGATCGCCGCCACCACGCCCTGGATCGGCGTCAGCGATGGCCAGGGCCGGCTGCAGATCGCCGACGTGCCCGACGGCCCGGTGACGCTGCGCCTGTGGCATCCGGACCAGCTGGTCGAGCAGCCGGTGCAGCGCCTGCAGGCCAGCGGCAGCGTGGCCGCCGAGTTCAGGCTCAATCTGACGCCGCGCCGCCGCCCGCCGCCGCGGCCCTCGGCCCAGGACGACTACAAGTTCTGACGTGGGGCACCCGGCGCCGCGGGTACGCGTCGCCACCCGCCGGGCGGGTGCTCAGCTGGCTTGGGGCGGCCCGGCGCTCAGCTGAGCCGAAGCCGCTGCAATGACGACGCCGCGGCGGTCGACCACCGAACCGTCGGCGCGGCGCGTCGGCAGCCGCCACATCCACAACGCCACCGCCGCGCAGCAGGCCGCCGGCAGCCAGGCCACGGGCCGCGGCAGGCTGAATGCGGCCCACAGCGAGCCCCCGGCCATCATGGCCCAGGCCAGCTGCTTGGCGCGCAGCGGGATGGCATGCAGGCGGCGCCAGTCGCGCACCAGCGGGCCCAGCCGCGGATGCTGCAGCAGCCAGCGCTCGCAGCGCGTGGAGCCGCGCGAGAAGCAGAACGCCGCCAGCAGCACGAAGGGCGTGGTCGGCAGCAGCGGCAGGAAGATGCCGACGATGCCGGCCAGCAGGGCCAGCGCCCCGGCCAGCGACCACAGCAGGCGCTGCCACAGCGGACGGGGCAGCAGCGGCGACAGGCTCGGGGACAGGTCATCGGGCATGGGGGCGACTGTAGCGATTGCGCTGCCACAAGCCCCGGCCGGCGCGGGCTGGTACGCTTGTCCCACATCGCCCACCGTCGCGCGCCCTGTGGCCGCATTCGCAGACCGACCCGCCCCGCCATGACCGCCCTCGCCTGGACCCCCGAACTGCAGCTCGACCATCCGCAGATGGACCACACGCACGAGGAGTTCGTGGCCCTGCTGGCCGAGGCCGATGCGGCGCTGGCGGCCGAGCCGGCCCAGCTGCTGGCACGCTGGCAGGCGCTGTGCAGCCACACCGTCGAGCATTTCGCGCAGGAAGACCGCTGGATGGCCGCCACCGGCTTTGCGCCCGAGAACTGCCATGCCTTCCAGCACCAGGCGGTGCTGCAGGTGATGCAGGAATGCGAGCGCCGGGCGCGCGAGCAGGACGACTTCGAGCCGCTGCGCGTGGCCGTGGCCGAGCTGGCCGTGTGGTTCCCGCAGCATGCGCAGATGATGGACGCGGCCCTGGTGCACCACATGGCCCAGGTCGGCTACGACCCGGTCAGCGGCCGCTGCGCACGGCCCCTGGGGGGCGACGGCGAGCCGGCGCCGGCCATCAGCGGCTGCGGCGGCTCCAGCTGCAGCTGAGCGGCCCGTCCATGGCCCCCCGCCGGCGGCGATGAAGCCGGGCCTGGACCAGGCCCGGCTGCCGACGCTGGACGGCCTGCTGGCGGTCGAGGCCGCCGGCCGCCTGGGCACCTTCGAGCGCGCCGCCGACGAGCTGGCCATCACCGCCAGCGCGGTGGCCAAGCGCGTGGCCGCGGTCGAGGCCCTGCTGGGCACGGCGCTGTTCCTGCGCACCGGCAAGCAGCTGCAGCCCACCGCCGACGGCCTGGAATACCTGCCCCAGCTGCGCGCCGCCCTGGCCCAGCTGGCGGCCGTGCCGCTGCACCGCCGCCAGCGCCAGCGCCAGGCGCGGCTGCGTGTGCTGGCGCCGCCGACCTTTGCGCGCCAGGTGCTGGTGCCGGCGCTGGCCGGCTTCACCGCCGCCCATCCGGCGCTGGAGGTCGAGCTGCAGCTGTCGGCGCCGTTTTCCGAGGCGCCGCAGAGCGAGGCCGCCGATGTCGAGCTGCGCCACGGCGATGTGGCGCGGCTGGGCGCGCTGGGCTGGCGCCGGCTGGTCGACCCGGCCCATGACCTGGTGCTGCCGCTGGCCGCGCCGGCCCTGCTGGCGCGCCTGCCGCCGCTGCGCCGCCCGGCCGACCTGGCCGCGGCGCCGCTGCTGCGCACGCCCATCGAGCCCTGGACGCCCTGGCTGCGCGCCGCCGGCCTGGACTGGCCCGAGCCGGACGGCGGCCCGCGCCTGGTCGACCTGGGCCTGACGCTGGAAGCCGCGGTGGCTGGCCAGGGCCTGGCGCTGGCCCGGCCGGCCCTGGCCCGGCGCTGGCTGGCCAGCGGCGAGCTGGTGGCGCCGTTCGAGCTGCTGGCGCCGGCCAGCGGCGCCTACCAGCTGCTGCTGCCGGCGCCGGCGGACGCGAGCTGCGGCGCCGCCGCCGCGACGGCCTTTGCCGACTGGCTGGCCGGCGTGGCCGACGACGCGGCGCGCGAGGGCCTGGCCCTGCTGCACGGCAGCGGCCGCCGCGCAAGCTAGGCGCCCAGCACCCGCTGCAGCTCGGCGGCCAGGCGCTGCAGGCCGGCATGCAGCGCCCGGGCCTGGGCCTGCAGGGCCTCGCGGTCGGCGGGCGAGGCCGACGCACCCCGTGCCACGACGCTGCGCGCGGCCTGCTCCAGCGACTCGGCCTGGGCCTGCAGCCGCGGCGCGGCGATGGTGGCGACGGCGCCGCGCACCGAATGCGCCCAGCCGGCCAGCTCGGCCAACTCCTGCGGCAGGCCGTCGTCCTGGCCATACTGCTGCGCAAAGCCGGCCAGCAGGCGCTGCACCATGGCATCGCGCCCGGCCAGGCGGCGGCGCAGCAGTTCCAGGTCCAGCCCGGCGATGGCGGCCAGGGCCTGCTGCACCGACGGTGCGGGCGGTGGCGGTGATGGCGGCGGCGGGGGTGGCGGTGACGCTTCGGGCGCCTGCGCCACCGGCGTGACCTCGCCGCGCGGCGGCAGCCAGTGCAGCAGCGCGGCATACAGGCGCTCGGGGTCGACCGGCTTGGCCACATGGTCGTCCATGCCGGCGGCCAGGCAGGCGGCGCGGTCCTCGCCGAAGGCATTGGCGGTCATCGCCAGCACCGGCGGCCGCGGCCCCAGCAGCGCGCGGATCTGGCGCGTGGCCTGCAGGCCGTCCATGCCCGGCATCTGCACGTCCATCAGCACCAGGTCGGGCCGCAGCGTCACGGCCAGGGCCAGCGCCTGCTCGCCGCTGGCGGCCTCGCTGACGCGCAGGCCGGCGCTGCGCAGCAGCTCCACCGCCACCTCGCGGTTGACCGCGTTGTCGTCGACCAGCAGCACGCTGGCGCCGGCATGCTGCTGGCGCAGCAAGGCCTCGGCATGGCCGGCGGCGGCCTCGTCCACGCTGACCGGCAGGCCCTGGCGGCGCAGCATGCGCAGCAGGGTGTCGTGCAGCGTCGAAGGCCCGGTGGGCTTGGCCAGCACCGCGGCAAAGCCCACCGCCTGGGCGCGCTGGCGCAGGCCGGCCTCGTCGTAGGCGCTGACCAGCAGGCTGGGCGGCGTGCCATCGCCCAGCAGCTCGCGCAGCCGGGCCAGCGTGGCCAGGCCGTCCAGCGGCGCCATGCGCCAGTCGATCAGCAGCACGTCGTAGACCTGGCCGGCGGCCAGCGCACGCTGCACACGCTCGATGGCCGCCGGGCCGCTGTCGGCCATCTCGACCTCCAGGCCCAGCAGCTCCAGCTGGTCGCGCAGCACCAGGCGCGACTCGGCCAGGTCGTCGACCAGCAGGGCCCGCAGCTGCGCCAGGTCCGGCGGCGGCTGCGGCGGCTGGCCGCCTTCCAGGTCCGGCTCCAGCCAGCAGCTGAACCAGAAGCAGCTGCCCTGGCCGGGCTGGCTGCTGAGGCCGGCATCGCCGCCCATCAGCCTGGCCAGGTGGCGGGTCAGGGCCAGGCCCAGGCCGGTGCCGCCGTAACGCCGCGAGGTGCTGGCATCGGCCTGCTCGAAGGGCGTGAACAGCAGGGCCTGGCGCTCGGGCGCGATGCCGATGCCGGTGTCGCAGACCTCGAAGCGCACCTGCACGCGGTCGGCCTGGCTCTGCAGCAGCTCGCCACGCAGCCGCACCCAGCCCTGGTCGGTGAACTTGACGGCATTCGACAGCAGGTTCAGCAGCGCCTGCGACAGCCGCGTGGCATCGCCGCGCAGGCGCTGCGGCAGGTGGTCGGTGTCGAGCACCAGCTCCAGGCCCTTGGCATGGGCGCGCTCGGCCACCATCTCGCAGGCGCGCTGCATCAGCGCCTCGGGCGAGAACACGCGGCAGTCCAGCTCCAGGCGGCCGGCCTCGATCTTCGACAGGTCGAGGATGTCGTTGATGATCTGCAGCAGGTGCTGGGCCGCGGTCGACAGCCGTCCGATGCGCTCGCGCTGCACCGTGTCGCGGCTGTCGCGGCGCAGCAGATGGGCCAGGCCGATGATGGCGTTCATCGGCGTGCGGATCTCGTGGCTCATGTTGGCCAGGAAGGCGCTCTTGGCGCGGTTGGCGGCCTCGGCCACGTCGCGCGCCTGCTCCAGCGCCTGCTGCGCGGCCTTGATCTCGCTGATGTCGGTGGCCAGCACGGTGAAGCCGCGCACCTGGCCATCGACCACGTCGGGCAGGTGCGCCACCTGGTGCACCTGGTGGCCGCCGTCGCGCCGCGTCTCGCGCTCGAAGCGCTGGGCCTTGCCGCCCAGCGCCTCGCGCATCTGCTGTTCGACATCGGGGCTGACGAAGTCGGGCCGCAGCTCGGCCGCGGTGCGGCCCAGGGCCTGCTGGGCGTCGAGCCGGTTCCAGTCCAGCCAGGCGCGGTTGGCATAACGCAGGCGCAGCTGGGCATCCCAGTAGGCAACGCGGCCCGGCAGGTGGTCGACCACGGTACGGATGAAGCGCTCGGCATCGGCGCCACGGCGCAGGCTGGCCTGCAGCGCCTCGGTGCGCGCGGCCACCTCGGCCTCCAGCTGCTCGCCATGGCGGCGCTGCCGGGCGCGCAGCTCGGCCAGCTCGCTGATGTCGCGCGAAATGCCAAACAGGCCGACGACGCGGCCCTGCTCGTCGCGCAGCGGGCCCTTGGTGGCCAGGAACACGGCCGGGCCGGCCACGGTGTCAATGGTCTCCTCGAAGCTGCGCACCTCGCCGCCGGCCATCACCAGCGCATCGTTGGCCCGCACGCGCTGGGCCTGGTCCGGCGGCATCAGCACATGGTCGTCCTGGCCCAGCACCCCGGCGCCGTCCTGGCCGCACAGCCGCTGGGCGGCACGGTTGAACAGCGTGTAGCGGCCGGCGCTGTCCTTGGCAAAGATGGCATCGGTGGAGTGCTCGGCAATCGCCTCCAGCAGGGCCAGGGACTGCAGGCGCCGGCTCTGCCGGTCCAGCTGCTGCCGGCTGCGCTGCAGCATGCGCCACGGCAGCACCGCCGCGGCCGCGGCCAGCACGGCCGCCACGCCGGCCGCGGCCCAGGGCCCGGCCAGGGCCGCGGCCAGGCCAACCACCAGGCCCGCCGTGGCCGCGGCGCCGGCGGCACCCGCCAGCAGCGGCGCCACGCTGTCCTGGCGCCATGGCCGGCGCCGTGCCGATGGTGGATCGCGGTCCTCGCGCGCCGGGTCGGCGGCATCGTCGCTGGGCTGCATGGCCGGCTTCTACCATGGGCCCCGCAGGCCCGGCCTCGGGATCGGCCCGGCCGGGACGGCCTCAGGCCGCCGTGCCGTTCTGCAGCCGGCCGCGCTCCAGCCGCAGCGCACGGTCGCAGCGCGCGGCCAGCTGGGCGTCGTGGGTCACCAGCACGAAGGCCGTGCCGGCCTCGCGCGCCAGCTCCAGCATCAGCGCAAACACCGCGTCGGCGGTGCCACGGTCCAGGTTGCCGGTGGGCTCGTCGGCCAGCACGCAGGCCGGCCGCGTGACCAGGGCACGGGCAATCGCCACGCGCTGGCGCTCGCCGCCCGACAGCTCGCCGGGCCGGTGCTGCACACGCGGGCCCAGGCCCACGCGCTCCAGCATGGCACGGGCCGCCGCCTGGGCCTGGGCCGGCGGCTGGCGGCGGATGCGCAGCGGCATGGCCACGTTGTCGAGTGCGCTGAACTCGGGCAGCAGGTGGTGGAACTGGTAGACAAAGCCCAGGTGCTGGTTGCGCCAGCGGCCCTGCTCGGCGGCCGACAGCGCCGCCAGCGGCTGGCCCTTCAGCCACACCTGGCCGCTGCTGGGCGCGTCCAGCCCGCCCAGCAGGTGCAGCAGCGTGCTCTTGCCCGAGCCCGAGGCGCCGACGATGGCCAGGGTCTCGCCGGGCTGCACCGCCAGGTCCACGCCGTCCAGCACCACCACGTCCAGCCCGCCCTCGGCAAAGCGCCGGCCCAGGGCGCGGCACTGCAGCACCGCGCCATTGCTCGCCTCATTCATAGCGCAGGGCCTCCGCCGGCTTGACGCGGCTGGCGCGCCAGCTCGGATACAGCGTGGCCACGAAGGCCAGCACCAGCGAGGTGATGGCGATGGGCCAGACGTCGCTCATGCGCGGATCGCTGGGCATGTGGTTGAGCAGGTAGATGCTGCCGGGGATGAAGCTGACGCCAAGCAGACGCTCGATGGCCGGCACGATGACGTCGATGTTGTAGGCCACGGCCAGGCCGAAGCCCACGCCGGCCAGCGTGCCGATGATGCCGGCCAGCGCGCCCTGCACCACGAAGATGGCCATCACCGAGCGCGGGCTGGCGCCCAGGGTACGCAGGATGGCGATGTCGGCCCGCTTGTCGGTGACCGTCATGACCAGCGTCGACACCAGGTTGAAGGCGGCCACCGCGACGATCAGCGTGAGGATGATGCCCATCATGCGTTTTTCGATCTGCACCGCGTCGTACCAGTTGCGGTTGGTGCGGGTCCAGTCGCGCACATACAGGCCAGCCGGCAGCTGCTGCACCAGCTGCGCCGCCACGTCGCGGGCGCGGTTCAGGTCGGCCAGCTTCAGCTGCACGCCACCGGGGCCGTCCATGCGGTACAGGCGCTGCGCGTCCTCGAGGTGGATCAGGGCCAGGCCGGCGTCGTATTCGTAGTGGCCGCTGTCGAACACGCCGGCGACGGTGAAGCTCTTCAGCCGCGGCACGGTGCCGGCCGGCGTGACCTGGCCGCCGGGCGCGACCAGGGTCACGCTGTCGCCGGCCTTCACGCGCAGCTGGCGCGCCAGCTCGGTGCCCAGCACGATGTTCCAGGCGCCGGGCTGCAGCCGCGCCAGCGCGCCGTTCTTCAGCTGCGCGGCCAGCGGCGTGACCGTGGCCTCGTCGGCCGGCGAGATGCCACGCACCATGGCGCCGCGCATCTCGTCGCCACGCGCCACCAGCGACTGCGCGGCAATGAAGGGCGCGGCCGCCACCACCGCCGGGTTGGCGCGGGCGGCCTGGGCCGTGGCCTGCCAGTCGTCCAGCGCCTGGCCATCGGGGCCGAACACCTCGACATGGGCGATGACGCTGAGCATGCGGTCGGTGACCTCCTTCTGGAAGCCGTTCATCACCGACAGCACGACGATCAGCGCGGCCACGCCGAGGGCGATGCCCAGCACCGACACCAGCGAGATGAAGGAGATGAAGCCGTTGCGCCGGCCGGCGCGGCCGGCGCGGGTGTAGCGCCAGCCGATCTGCCACTCGTAGGGCACGAAGCGGCGCAGGAAGTGAGGGGAGGTCATGGGTGGCGGCATGCTAACCGCGCCGCCGCGCAGCGCTGGCCACCCCCTGATTTGGGCACTTGTCACGGCCGGTGATCGGTGGCTTGTGCGATGCCGCACGAACCCTTGGTTCAGGGGGGTGAAGGGGGGCGAGCGAATCGCGACAGTCCGCTCCGCCGAGCCCGCAGAGGCTCATCCACAAGACCACCGTTGGGAACCCAGATGACCAAGACCCTCGCCGCCCTGCTCCTCGCCACCCCGCTGCTGGCCTCAGCCAATGGCACCAACCTGGTGGTCAACGGCAGCTTCGAAGACGTGAGCTTCGCCGCCGGCACCCAGCTGCAGGGCACCAACAGCTGGAACACCTACAACGCCCTGCCGGGCTGGACCAGCAGCCATGGCATCGAGGTGCGCAACAACGTCGCCGGCCAGGCGCTGGACGGCCTGGACTTCGTGGAGCTGGACACCAGCAAGAACAGCAGCATGTCGCAGACCCTGGCCGGCACCAGCGCCGGCCAGTGGTACGACCTGAGCTTCTGGTACGCGCCGCGCATCACCGGCGCCGGCGCCGGCAACACCAACGACATCAGCGTCAGCTGGAACGGCCAGCTGCTCGGCACCGTCAGCGCCAGCAGCGGCGGCTGGACGGCCTACAGCTATCGCGTGCAGGGCCTGGGCAGCGACCTGCTGAGCTTTGCCGCGGTGGGCAAGAGCGACTCGCTGGGCGGCTCGCTGGACCTGGTGTCGGTGAGCGCCGTGCCCGAGCCCACCACCTGGGCGCTGATGGCCGGTGGCCTGCTGGCGCTGGGCTTCGTCGCCCGCCGCCGCGCCACGCGCTGAGAAGCGCGGCCGGGCCAGGCCGGCGGGCCGGGATAATGCCGGCCCATGCACCTGGTGCTTTCTTTCGCCGGGGCCGCCTCGGAACCGGCCGCCCAGGCCGCCAGCGGCCTGTCCCTGCCCCATCTTGAGCGCCTGCTGGCGCGCCTGAGCCCGGTCCACCACGACCCGGGCGACGCGCTGTCGCTGTCGCCGCCGCATGAGCGGGCCCTGGCCGCCGCCTGGGGCTGGCCGGTGGTCGACGGCCTGCTGCCGATGGCCGCCCTGGCCGCCGCCGCCGATGGCCTGGCGCCGCCCGACGACGGCCGCGGCCTGGCCCTGATCCACCCGGTGCACTGGCACCTGGGCACCGAGCAGGTGTCGCTGGCCGATCCGGCCGGCCTGGACCTGGGCGAGGCCGAGGCGCGTGCGCTGTTCGAAGCCCTGCGCCCGCTGGCCGAGGACGACGGCTTTGCGCTGCTGTGGGGCGCGCCCACGCGCTGGTATGCGGCCCATGCCAGCTTCGCCAGCCTGCCCAGCGCCTCGCTCGACCGCGTCATCGGCCGCAACGTCGACCTGTGGCTGAACAGCCATGCCGATGCCCGGCGTGTGCGCCGGCTGCAGGCCGAGGCGCAGATGCTGTGGCACACGCATGCGGTCAATGCGCAGCGCGAGGCCCGTGGCGCGTTGCCGGTCAACTCGTTCTGGCTGTCGGGCACCGGCCTGCCCCGCGCCGTGCCGACGCTGCCGGACCTGCAGGCCGACCACAGTCTGCGCAGCCCGGCCCTGGCCGAGGACTGGGCGGCCTGGGCCGAGGCCTGGGCGGCGCTGGACGCCGGGCCGCTGCGCGAGCTGCTGCAGCGCGCCGAGCAGCAGCAGCCGGTGGCGCTGACGCTGTGCGGCGAAAGCCATGCACAGCGCTGGGAGCTGCGGCCACGCGGCTGGAAACAACGCTGGTTCGGCCCGCGCCGCGCCGACATCGCCAAGCTGCTGCACGCACTGTGAACCCCATCCTGACCACCCGCGACGTACCGCCGCGCACCGCCTTTGCACTCGAGCAGGCCGGCGTGCACCCGCTGCTGGCACGGCTGTTCGCGGCCCGCGGCGTGCGCTCGGCCGAGGCGCTGGACGACGGCCTGGCGCGATTGCTGCCGCCCACCGGCGAGCAGGGCCTGAAGGGCGCCGAAGCCGCCGCGCAGCTGCTGGCCGATGCCATCGACCATGGCCAGCGCATCTGCATCGTGGCCGACTACGACTGCGACGGCGCCACCGCCTGCGCCGTGGCCTTGCGCGGCCTGGCCCTGCTGGGCGCCGCGCCGGCGCAACTGCGCCATGTGGTGCCCGACCGCGCCGTGCACGGCTACGGCCTGACGCCCGACATCGTCGACCTGGCCATCGCCGGCCAGGCGCCGGACCTGCTGGTGACGGTGGACAACGGCATCGCCAGCCTGGCCGGCGTGGCCCATGCCCAGGCCCGCGGCCTGCGCGTGCTGGTCACCGACCACCACCTGCCGGCGGTGGATGCGCAAGGCCAGGTCACGCTGCCGACGGCCGATGTCATCGTCAACCCCAACCAGCCCGGCTGCCCCTTTGCCAGCAAGTCCATCGCCGGCGTCGGCGTGATGTTCTATGTGCTGCTGGCCACGCGGGCCGAGCTGCGCGCGCGCGGGCGCTTTGACCCGGCCAGCCAGCCGCGCATCGACAGCCTGCTGGACCTGGTGGCCCTCGGCACCGTGGCCGACGTGGTGAAGCTGGACGACAACAACCGCCGCCTGGTGGCGCAAGGCCTGAAGCGGGTGCGCGCCGGCCGCATGCAGCCCGGCGTGGCGGCGCTGTTTGCCGCCGCCAGCCGACGGCCCGAGCGCGCCAGCGCCTTCGACTTCGGCTTTGCGCTGGGCCCGCGCATCAATGCCGCGGGCCGGCTGGCCGACATGGGCCTGGGCATCGCCTGCCTGGTCACCGACGACGGCGCCCAGGCCACGCAGCTGGCCACGCAGCTGGACGCCATCAACCGCGAGCGCCGCGAGGTCGAGGCCGACATGCGCGCCACCGCCGAGGTGCTGCTGGACCGGCTGCTGGCGCTGCACGACGACACGGCCGCGCCGCCGGCCCTGGTGCTGTTCGACCCCGAGTTCCACGAGGGCGTGGTCGGCATCGTCGCCGGCCGGCTGAAAGACCGCCTGCACCGGCCCACCTTCGTGCTGGCGCGTGGCCAGGACGGTGCGCTGAAGGGCTCGGGCCGCTCCATCCCCGGCTTCCACCTGCGCGACGCGCTGGACCTGGTCAGCAAGCGCCATCCCGGCGTGCTGAAGAAGTTCGGCGGCCATGCCATGGCCGCCGGCTGCACGCTGGACGAGGACCAGCTGGCGACCTTTGCCGAGGCGCTGCGCCAGGTGGCCGCCGAATGGCTGCAGCCCGAGGCCCTGCAGCGCCGCCTGGCCACCGACGGTCCGCTGGCGGTGGAATGGTTCAACCCCGTCACCGTGGCCACGCTGGAGGCCCAGGTCTGGGGCCAGGGCTTCGAGGCGCCGCTGTTCTGCGACGAGGTCGAGGTGGTGCAGCAGCGCCTGGTGGGCGAGAAGCATCTGAAGCTGCGCGTGCGCAGCCCGGCCGGCAGCGGCCAGCCCGGTGGCACGACCCTGCGCGACGCGATCTGGTTCGGCCACACCGAGCCGCTGCCGGCCCGCGTGCGCCTGGCCTACCGGCTGAGCCTGGACGAGTTCCAGGGCCAGCAGCGGGTGCAGATGGTGGTGGAGGCGGCGGGCTGAGCGGCCGCCGCGGCGCCCAGGGACTTGGTCTGTGCGTTAGGCTCGTGCCCATGCTGCACCTGCTGATCCCCGCCGCCGCCACGCTGTTGCTGTCCGGCGCGGCCCTGTCCCAACCGGCCCCGCCGCCGGCCGGCGTGCCCCAGACCCCGCCGGTCGCGGCGGCGCCGCTGGCGCTGAAGGTCGTCACCGTGGCCCATGGCCTGGTCCATCCCTGGGCCCTGGCCTTTCTGCCCGATGGCCGCATGCTGGTCACCGAGCGGCCCGGGCGCATGCGCATCGTCGGCACCGATGGCAAGCCCGGCGCGCCGCTGCCCGGCCTGCCGCCGGTGGTGGCCGAGGGCCAGGGCGGCCTGCTGGACGTGGTGCTGGACCCGAAGTTCGCCAGCAACCGGCTGGTCTACTGGAGCTACAGCGAGGCCGCCCAGCCCGGCGATGCCCGCGACAGCAATGGCACGGCCGTGGCCCGGGCGCGGCTGGACGGCGCGCCGGGCAGCGAGCGGCTGAGCGATGTGCAGGTGATCTTCCGCCAGGCGCCCAAGGTGGCCAGCCGGCTGCACTTCGGCTCGCGCCTGGCCTTCGGCAACGACGGACGGCTGTTCATCACGCTGGGCGACCGCTTCTCGCGCAAGGACGATGCCCAGACCCTGGACAACACCCTGGGCAAGGTGGTGCGCATCGAATCCGATGGCCGCGTGCCGGCCGACAACCCGCTGCTCGCCAGGCCGGCGGCCGCCGCGGGCCAGAAGACCGAGATCTGGAGCTGGGGCCACCGCAATGTGCAGGGCGCGGCCGTGCACCCGGCCAGCGGCGAGCTGTGGACCCACGAGCACGGGCCGCAGGGCGGCGACGAGCTGAACCTCACGCTGCCCGGCCGCAACCACGGCTGGCCGGTCATCACCCATGGCCGCAACTACGGCACCGGCACCAAGATCGGCGACGGCACGGAGCGCGCCGACGTGGTGGCGCCGGCCTGGCTGTGGGCGCCGGTGTCGATCGCGCCCAGCGGCCTGGCCTTCGTCACCAGCGAGCGCTACCCGGGCTGGAAGGGCAGCCTGGTGCTGGGCGCGCTGCGTGGCCAGGCCCTGGTGCGCCTGGTGCTGGACGGGCCGCGCGTGCTGCGCGAGGAGCGCCTGCTGGGCACGCTCAACGAGCGCATCCGCGACGTGCGCCAGGGCCCGGACGGCTGGATCTACCTGCTCACCGACAACCCCGACGGCCGCATCCTGAGGGTCACGCCATGAGCCATGACCATGACCACGGTCATGAGCACAGCCATCTCGACGAGATGGACCGGCGCGTGCGCGCGCTCGAAACCGTGCTCGGCGCCAAGGGCTACCTCGATCCGGCGGCCCTCGATGCGCTGATCGACACCTACCAGACCCGCATCGGCCCGCGCAACGGCGCCCGCGTCGTGGCCCGCGCCTGGGCCGACCCGGCCTTTGCCGACTGGCTGCAGCGCGATGCCACGGCGGCCATTGCCTCGCTGGGCTACAGCGGCCGCCAGGGCGAGCACATGGTGGCGGTGTTCAATACGCCCGACGAGCACCAGATGGTGGTGTGCACGCTGTGCAGCTGCTATCCCTGGCCGGTGCTGGGCCTGCCGCCCACCTGGTACAAGAGCGCGCCCTACCGCGCCCGCGTGGTGCGCGATCCACGCGGCGTGCTGGCCGATTTCGGCGTCACCCTGCCCGAGGGCCAGCGCATCCGCGTCTGGGATTCCACGGCCGAGGTGCGCTACCTGGTGATCCCGCAGCGCCCGGCCGGCAGCGAGGGCCTGGACGAGGCGCAGCTGGCGGACCTGGTGACACGCGACTCGATGATCGGCACCGGCCTGGCGCTGGCGCCACCGACCCAGCCGGTCCTCCAGCCATGAGCTACACCAGCCACGCCGACCTGGGCGGCACGCCCAATGCCACGCCGGTGCTGCCCGAGCCCGAGGGCGAGCTGTGGCATGCGCCCTGGGAGCCGCGGGCCCTGGCCGTGACCCTGGCCATGGGCGCCACCGGCGCCTGGAACATCGACCAGAGCCGCAGCGCCCGCGAGACCCTGCCGGACTACGCCAGCCTCAGCTACTACCAGGTGTGGATCGCCGCGCTGGAGCAGCTGCTGGCCCAGCGTGGCCTGGCCACGGCCGACGAACTGGCCGCCGGCCGCGCCCTGCATGCGGCGCCACCGCTGCCGCGCCGCCTGGCCGCGGCCGACGTGGCCGCGGCGCTGGCCCAGGGCTCGCCAACCACGCGACCGGCCACGTCGGTTGCGCGTTATGCGATGGGGGATGTGGTGCGGCTGCAGGCCGTGGCGCCCGATCACCACAGCCGCGTGCCCGGCTATGTGCGCGGCAAGACCGGCCGCATCGCGCTGTGCCATGGCGCCCATGCCTTTGCCGACAGCCGCGCCCGGGGCCTGGGCGACGACGCGCAATGGCTGTACACCGTGGTCTTCGACGGCGCCACGCTGTGGGGCGAGGCCGCCACGCCGGGACTCAGCGTGTCCATCGACGCCTGGGAAAGCACGCTGGAGCCGGCATGAGCCAGACCTTCGATTCCCATCCGCCCTGCCCCGGCCTGCCGGCGCAGCTGCGCGGCGACGACGGCCCGGTGTTTGCCGAGCCCTGGCAGGCCCAGGCCTTTGCCATGACGCTGCAGCTGCATCAGCGAGGCCTGTTCAGCTGGCCCGAGTGGGCGGCGGCGCTGTCGGCGCAGATCCGCCAGGCCCAGGCCGGCGGCGACGCCGACCTCGGCGACACCTACTACCGGCACTGGCTGGCGGCGCTGGAGGCCCTGGTCACGGCCAAGGGCGCGGCCGCACCGGGCGAGCTGGCACGCACGGCCCGGGCCTGGGACGAGGCCGCCGAGCGCACGCCGCACGGCCAGCCCATCCTGCTGCAGCCCGGCGACTACCGCGACTGAGCCGGCGCCTGGCGCGCCATCCAGCGTGGCCACCACCAGGCGTCCAGCGACCAGCGGCCCGGCCCCCACAGCAGCAGGCCCAGCAGCAGCGCGCCCCAGAACTGGTGCTGCAGCAGGGCCGCGTCGGCGATCTCGGCCAGGCTGAGCACGGCCACGATGTTGACCACCGACAGGCCCAGCGCCGCAAAGCGCCCGGCCAGGCCCAGCAGCAGCAGCACCGGCAGCACCAGCTCGCCGGCCGTGCCCATCCAGGCCGCCAGCACCGGCGACAGCAGCGGCACCTGGTATTCGTCGCGGAACAGCGCCAGCGTGGTGTCCCAGTCGCGCAGCTTGGTCAGGCCGGAGGCGAAAAACACCTGGGCCACATACAGGCGTGCGCCCAGCTGGGCCAGCGGCTGCAGGCTTTGCAGCCCCTGCAGCAGCCGTGGGGCCAGGTTGGCCAGGTTGGCCAGACGGGCCAGACGGGCCGGCCGCAGCAGGAGATCGATGGTGCTCATGGCAGATTCCTTGGTGGACAGGGGGACAGGGCCACGATCCAGCCCTGCTGCAGGGCCGGCAGCAGCCAGCGTTCAAACGACCAGGCCCGGTCCCGGGCCAGGGCCGCATCCAGGGCCGCGACCAGCGGATGGCCGGCGATCAGGGCCGCGGTGAAGACGGCGTCGGCGGAATCCAGCCGCTGCACCCGGGCGGCCGGGCCGCGGCGCCAGACCAGCCACTGCAAGGGCTCGGCCGCACGCTGCAACTGCAGCGCGCCCAGCGCCGCGTCGCGCTGCGCCTCGGGCAGGCGATGCGCCTGCCACAGGCCCTGCAGCGGCCAGGGCGAGGCCAGCAGCCGGCTGCCGGGACGCAGGGCCAGGGTGCTGGTGGCAAGGTCGGCGCGGTCCAGGCCACGCAGATCGGGCGCGGCGGTGGGGCCGTCGGCAGCGCGCTCGCAGGCCAGCACGGCCAGGTCCAGCCGGGCCAGGTCGGCCAGCCAGGGCAGGCTCCGGCCGGCCTCGTCGTGCAGCGGATTGCGCTGCAGCCAGTCCGGCAGGCCCTGGCCCCAGCGGCCCAGGTCGCCGTCGGTGGGCGGATCGTGGCGCCACAGGTCCCAGGCCAGCGCGGCCCAGCCGGGCTCGCCGACCAGGGCCGCCACCGTGGGGCAGGCCTGGCCCAGCGCCCGCGCCGCCTGGGCCCGGGCATTGGCGCGGTAGGCGCCCAGGCCGTCGGGCAGATGCGGCCAGGGGCGCAGCAGGCCGGCCAGCTCGGCATCGTGGGCTCCGTGCTGCAGCAAGGCGGCAACCAGCCGGCGCTGGCGCCAGGCCTCGCGTTCGACGCCGGGCGGCGGCAGCGCGCCGTTCATGCCGCCTCCCGGGCCAGGCCACTGGCCTGAAGCAAGCACTGCCGGGCCTGGTCGGCCTGGTCCAGCAGGGTCTGCAGCGCCGGCAGCCCATGGTCCCATTCGATCAGCGTGGGCCGGGGACCGAAGCGCCGCAGCGCATCGGCATACACCTGCCACACCGGCTCGGGCACGGCGCTGCCATGGTCGTCGATCACGCCCCAGGCGGTGTGGGCATGGCCGGCGAGGTGGATCTCGTCGATGCTGTCGGGGTCCAGCGCGTCCAGCACACCCTGCACCCAGGCGCGTGGCTCGGCGCCGGCATTCAGCGCATTGACCACCAGGTTGTTCAGGTCCAGCAGCAGGCGGCAGCCGCTGCGCCGCGCCAGCGCGGCCAGGAACTCGCCCTCGGGCCAGGCCGCGTCGTCGTCGGCCCAGCGCAGGCAGGCGCTGAGGTTCTCCACCGCGATGGGCCGGCGCAGCCGCTCCTGCACCCGCTGCACATTGGCGCACAGCAGGTCCAGCGAGGCGTCGGTGAAGGCCACGGGCAACAGGTCGGCGCCATGCACCAGCCCAACACCGTGGTGCAGCGGCAAGCCGTCGACGCGGGCGAAGGCCGCATGGTCGCTGATGCGCACCGGCGCCATGCGCTCGGCCAGCCGCGCCAGGCGCTGCAGATGGGCCTCGTCGATGCCGGCGGCCGAGCCCAGGCCCAGGCCCACGCCGTGCAGGCTGATGTCATAACAGGCGCGGCCGGCCTCCAGCACGGCCAGCGCGGCGCCGCCGTCGGCCATGAAGTTCTCGGCATGCACCTCGACGAAGCCCAGCGCCGGACGGCGCTGCAGCAGCTCGGCATGGTGCGGGCCACGCCAGCCGATGCCGACCGGGGCGAGGTCCATCACTTCTTGGCCTTGGCGCGGGCCTCGGCGGCGCTCAGGCCGCCCAGCTGCTTGCAGCTGCCCTTGGCCACGTACTTCCATTCGCCGGGCGCGTTGTCCAGCTTGGACTGGCCGGCGCAGCTGTGCGTGCCGGCCAGGTTGGCGCAGTCGTTCTGGCCGGCCTTGGCGATGCCGTAGCACTTCTCCTTGTCCTTGTCGTCGGCCTGGGCCGGGCCGGCCAGGCCCAGGGCCAGGGCGGACGCGAGGGCAGAGGACACGAGGGCGCGATGGGTGTTCATGGGCAGGATCTCCGGTACAGGGTTTGGACCGCGCGGGCCGCGCCGTCCTGCAGCATCGGTCGCATGACGCGGCAAATCCTTACACTGCGCCCCCGTGACCCCGCCCTCACCCACCGACTTCAGCCGCCAGATCGAGGCCTTGCGGCCGCAGCTGCTGCGCTATGCACGCAGCCAGCTGCGCAACCCGGCCTGGGCCGAGGACGCGGTGTCCGAAACCCTGCTGGCGGCGCTGGAGAAGCCCCAGGCCTTTGCCGGCCAGTCGCAGCTGAAGACCTGGCTGGTGGGCGTGCTCAAGCACAAGCTGGTGGACCAGCTGCGCCGCCACCACCGCGAGGCCACGCTGCTGGACGCCGACGACGGCGAAGACCTGGACGCGCTGCTGTTCGATGCCGCCGGCCACTGGCGCGAGCCGCCGCCCGACTGGGGCGAGCATCCCGAGCACTGCCTGAACCAGCGCCAGTTCATGGCCGTGCTCGATGCCTGCTGCGAGCACCTGCCGCCGGTCCAGGCGCGGGTGTTCCTGATGCGCGAATGGCTGGAGCTGGACAGCGCCGAGATCTGCAAGGAACTGAGCATCAGCTCGACCAATCTGTTCGTGCTGCTGCACCGCGCGCGGCTGCGGCTGCGCGAATGCCTGCAGCAGACCTGGTTCAACCGCGCCGACCTGCCAACCGGCTGAGCTGCCCCCTGCACCATGTACCCACTGCGCCGTAGCTGCCGCGAAGTCACCCGCCTGGTGCTGCAAAGCCCCGAGCATCCACCGGGCCTGCTGGATGGCGCGGCGATGCGCCTGCACTGGTGGATGTGCGACCGCTGCCGGCGCTTCCGCGACCAGGCGCGGCTGCTGCAGCAGGCCCTGCCGGCCTGGCGGCGCTACCGCGACCAGGACGAGGACGAGCCGCCAGGCTGAATCACATGCGTTCCTGGCCGACCACCGGCAGGCCGTGCTCGTAGGCCGGCAGCAGGTCGCGGCCGCTGGCATCGACGAAGCGCAGCTTCAGCTGGTAGTTGCCGGGCGGCAGGCTCAGCGTGGTCTGGGTCGCGCCATTGCTCAGCGTCAGCGTCTGCGCCGGCCGGCCGCCACCGCTGACCTGCAGCACGAAGTGGCCGCTGCGCTCGGCCGTCTGGCCCACTGCGCAGACACCATAGCCCTCGACGCTGAACTGCACGACAAAGGGGCTGATCACCGCCTCGCCGTCGCGCAGATTGGCCAGGCCCAGCCATTCGCCGGGCGGGCGCGGCCTGGCCACCTCATCCTGATACCAGGCGGCGCAGCTGGCCGGGTTGCGTGGATCGACCTTCAGCGGCTCGGCCGTGCGCTTGCCGCTGACATTGATCTTGATCTCGGGGCTGAACACGAAATACGGCCGGTGCTCATGGTCGGCAAACAGCAGGCGCAGCGTGTGCGGGCCGGGCGGCAGATCGAGCACGCCCGAGGTCTGGCCCTTGCCGAAGTGCTTGTGGGTGTCGGAGAACGGGATCTTGTCGCCCACGTTCACCGGCAGCCGCGTGTCCACCAGGATGTGGTGGTGGCCCGTGCCCTGCTGCGGCTTGCCGGCCGGCGCCACGCCGATGCCACGCACCGCGAAGTCGACCAGAAAGGGCGAGCGCAGCTGGTAGCCGTCGCGCAGGTTGGCGAAGTCCACATTCGTCAGGCCCATGCCGCGTGGCCGCGTGCGCTCGCGCGTGTGCTGCAGCCAGCAGGCGCGCTGGGCTTCGTCGCTGGGCAGGGGCGCGGCCTGGGCCGGGGGCGCGGTCAGCAGGCTGGGCAGCGCCAGGCTCAACAGGCCCAGCCCGCGCCGCCATCCAGACCCAGCACGGTGCACCCGACTCCGCTCGCTCATGACCGACCCCCGGATTTTTTCCAATCTGGAAGCGAGCATAAGGGAAGGCTCAGTCGATCAGGCCGCCGGTCTGGGCCAGGTCCACCGCCCCCTGCTCGCGTATCACGGCGATGGCCAGCGCGATGGCGCGCACCTGGCGGTCCAGCGCCAGCGGCTGGCTGCGTGGATGCTGGGCCGCCTGCTGTGGCAGCGGCGGCAGGTGGATGAAGCCGGCCGGCACGCCGGGCCGGCGGCGCAACGCCTGCATCAGCCCATAGGCCACCTGGTTGCAGACAAAGCTGCCGGCGGTGTGCGACAGCTCGGCCGGCAGGCCTTCGGCCAGCAGGCGCGCGACGATGGCCTTGGCCGGCAGGCGCAGAAAGTGCGCCGCCGGCCCGCCGGCGCACACCGGCTGGTCCAGCGGCTGCTCGCCGTCGTTGTCGGCGATGCGCGCATCGGCCAGGTTCACCGCCACGCGCTCCACGCTGACGGCACTGCGCGAGCCGGCCAGGCCCAGGCAGACCACGGCCGCCGGCCGGTGGCGGCGCAAGGCCTGCTGCAGCGCCGGCAGCGAGCGTGCAAACGCGCAGGGCAGCTGCTCGGCGACCATGCGGGCGCCGGCGATCTCGCGCCCGTGCAGCGCCCGCGCCACCTCCCAGCTGGGGTTGATGGCCTCGCCGCCGAAGGGCTCGAAGCCGGTCAGCAGCACACGCGGCTGGCGCAGGCCGCTCATTGCGCCGGCTCCATCGCGCCCCAGCCGCCGCCGCCCGGCGTCTCGATCACGAACACGTCGCCCGGCTGCATCTGCACCGCGCCGATGTGGCCCAGCAGTTCCACCGAGCCATCGGCACGTTCCACGCGGTTGATGCCCGGCGCGCCGGCCTGGCCGCCGGCCAGGCCGAAGGCCGCATGCTCGCGGCCATTGCTCAGGATGCCGGCGCTCATGGCCTGCAGAAAGCGCACGCGGCGCACGCCGCCATCGCCACCGCGCCAGCGGCCGGCACCGCCCGAGCCGCGGCGGATGGCAAAGCCGTCCAGCCGCACCGGGAAGCGCCATTCCAGGATCTCGGGATCGGTGAGCCGCGAGTTGGTCATGTGCGTCTGCACCACGGCCGTGCCGTCGAAGCCGCCGGTGATGCGGCCCTGGGCATCGGTCCACACGCCGGCGCCGGAGCCGCCGGCAATCGTCTCGTAGTACTGGTGCACGGCATCGCCGAAGGTGAAGTTGTTCATCGTCGGCTGGGCCGAGGCCAGCAGGCCCAAGGCGCCGAACAGCGCATTGGTGACGCAGGTGCTGGTCTCGACATTGCCGGCCACCACCGCCGCCGGCGCGTGCGGGTTGAGCATGCTGCCCTCGGGCACGATCACCTGCAGCGGCTTCAGGCAGCCGGCGTTCAGCGGGATGTCGTCGTCGACCAGGCAGCGGAACACATACAGCACCGCGGCCAGGGTCACCGCCTTGGGCGCATTGAAGTTGTTGTCCAGCTGCGCGCTGGTGCCGCTGAAGTCGATGGTGGCCGAGCGCGAGGCCGCATCCACCGTCACCGCCACCCGGATCTGCGCGCCGTTGTCCAGCGGCAGCGTGAAGCGGCCGGGCTTCAGCGCGGTGATGACGCGGCGCACCGACTCCTCGGCGTTGTCCTGCACATGGCCCATGTAGGCGTCGACGGTGGCGCGGCCGAACTGCGCCACCATGGCCTGCAGCTCCTGCTGGCCCTTCTCGTTGGCGGCGATCTGGGCGCGCAGGTCGGCCAGGGTCTGGTCGGGGTTGCGCGCCGGGTGGGCGCCGCCGCCCAGCAGCGCGCGCAGCTCGGCCTCGCACAGCCGGCCGTCGCGCACCAGCAGCAGGTTGTCGATCAGCACGCCTTCTTCGTCGATGCGGCGCGAGAACGGCGGCATCGAGCCCGGCGTGGTGCCGCCGATGTCGGCATGGTGGCCGCGGCTGGCGACGTAGAACGCGGCCTGGCTCTCGCCGTCCAGGAACACCGGCGTGACCACGGTCACATCCGGCAGGTGCGTGCCGCCGTGGTAGGGATCGTTGAGCACATAGACATCGCCCGGCCGCATGTCCGGGTGGCCGGCGATCACGGTCTTGATGCTCTCGCTCATCGAGCCCAGGTGCACCGGCATGTGCGGCGCATTGGCGATCAGCTGGCCGCCGGCATCGAACAGCGCGCAGCTGAAGTCCAGCCGCTCCTTGATGTTGACCGAGTGCGCGGTGTTCTGCAGGCGCAGCCCCATCTGCTCGGCGATGTTCATGAACAAATGGTTGAAGACCTCCAGCATCACCGGATCGGCCGTGGTGCCCACGGCCTGGGCCTGCGGGCGCGGCAGCACACGCTCCAGCAGCAGCTCGCCACCGGCCAGCACCCGCGCCATCCAGCCCGGCTCGACCACGGTGGTGGCATTGCGCTCGGCGATCACCGCCGGCCCGGCCACGCGCTGGCCCACGGCCAGGCTTTCGCGGCGGTGCAGGCCGGCATCGCGCCAGGCCTCGGCGCTGCCGTCGTCCAGCGCGCAGTGCATGCGCACCCAGGTCAGCGGTTGGGCCAGGCTGTCCTGCCCATGACCTGGGGCCAGCGGCTGCAGCCCGGATGCGTGATCGCTGGCGCCGATGGCCTCCACCGACGCGGCCTCGATGACCAGGGGCCGCTCGGGCATCAGGAAGGCGAAGCGCTGGCGGTAGGCGGCCTCGAAGCCGGCGCGCAGCGCGGCCAGATCGTCGGCATCGCCACCGCCACCGCCATCGCCATCACCCAGCGCCACCGCCAGCGCGGTGTCGGTGCCCTGGTAGCGCAGCAGCAGGCGCTGCTCGCAGCGGATGCGCCCGGGCGCCACGCCCTGGCCGGCCACCTCGGCTCTTGCCGCTTCGGCCAGCGCCTGCAGGCGGCTGCGCGCCAGGGCCAGGCCGCCGGCATCCAGCGGCGCCTCCACCGAGGCCTCGCGCATCGCGATCTGGTCGGCCAGGCCCATGCCATAGGCGCTGAGCACGCCGGCCAGCGGATGGATCAGCACCCGGCCCATGCCCAGCGCATCGGCCACCGCGCAGGCATGCTGGCCGCCGGCGCCGCCAAAGCACTGCAGGGCATAACCGGTGACGTCGTAGCCACGCGCCACCGAGATCTTCTTGATGGCATTGGCCATGCCGGCCACCGCAATGCGCAGCGCGCCGGCGGCCACGGCCTCGGCCGTGGTCGGCCGCGCGGTGGCCGCGGCGATCTGCCCGGCCAGCGCGGCAAAACCCTGCTGCACCACGGCGGGGTCCAAGGCCTGGTCGGCCGCCGGGCCGAACACGGCCGGAAAGTGCTCGGGCTGGATGCGGCCCAGCATCACATTCGCATCGGTCACCGCCAGCGGGCCACCGCGGCGGTAGCAGGCCGGGCCGGGGTTGGCGCCGGCCGACTCGGGGCCGACGCGCAGGCGCGCGCCGTCGAAGGTGATGATGGAGCCGCCGCCGGCGGCCACGGTGTGGATGCTCATCATCGGCGCGCGCATGCGCACGCCGGCCACCTGGGTGTCGAAGGCGCGCTCGAACTCGCCGGCATAGTGGCTGACATCGGTGGAGGTGCCGCCCATGTCGAAGCCGATGACCTTGGCCTCGCCGGCGGCCTGGGCCGTGCGCACCATGCCGACGATGCCGCCGGCCGGGCCGGACAGGATCGCGTCCTTGCCCTGGAAGCGCTGGGCTTCGGTGAGACCGCCCGAGCTCTGCATGAAGTACAGCGGCACGCCAGGCATCTGCTGCGCCACCTGCTCCACATAGCGCCGCAGGATGGGCGACAGATAGGCATCGACCACGGTGGTGTCGCCACGCGGCACCAGCTTGATCAGCGGGCTGACCTGGTGGCTGACGCTGACCTGGCTGAAGCCGATGCGCCGCGCCAGCGCCGCCGCCGCCAGCTCGTGCGCGCCCTCGCGCCAGCCATGCATGAACACCACCGCGCAGGCGCGTATGCCGGCATCGAAGGCGGCCTGCAGCGCCTGGGCCAGCGCCGCCTGGTCCAGCGGCTGCACCACCGTGCCGTCGGCGGCGATGCGCTCGTCGGCCTCGACCACGCGCTCGTACAGCAGCTCGGGCAGCAGGATGCGGCGGTCGAACAGCCGCGGCCGGTTCTGCGTGGCGATGCGCAGCGCATCGGCAAAGCCGCGCGTGGTGACCAGCAGGGTGCGGTCGCCCTTGCGCTCCAGCAGCGCATTGGTGGCCACCGTGGTGCCCATCTTCACGCACTCGACCCGGTCCGGCGTGATGGCCTGGCCCGCAGCCAGGCCCAGCAGGCGGCGCATGCCTTCCACTGCCGCGTCGCGGTACTGCTCGGGGTTCTCGCTGAGCAGCTTGGCCGTGTGCAGCCGGCCATCGGGCGCGCGGCCCACCAGGTCGGTGAAGGTGCCGCCGCGGTCGATCCAGAACTGCCAGCGCTTGTCGGTGCTCATCACGGGGTCCTCGGGGTTCACAGCCCCATCACAGAGAAGTGGCCGCGCGCGCGGCCTGGTCGTACAGGCCGGACATGGTGCGCAGCAGGCGCGCCAGCTCGCCGATGTCGGCATTGCGCTCGGCATCCAGGTTGGCCACCAGGCAGGCCTCGCGCACCTCGCGGTAGGCCTGCACAAAGCCCTCGCCCTGCGGCGTGGGCGCGTAGAACACCTCCTTGCCCACGCGCTCGCTCTGCACCAGGCCGGCGGCGACCAGCTTCTTCAGCGCATAGGCCACGACATGGGTGTCCTCCATGTTCAGCACGAAGCCGATGTCGGCCAGCTTCTTGTTGCGCGCGCGGTGCTGCAGGTGGTGCAGCACCAGCACATCGGTCACCGTCAGGTCGGGGCAGCCTGCCGCGGCCATGCAGCGCACCACCCAGCGCGAGAAGGCGTTCCAGGCCACGATCAGGCCGAACTCCAGCTCGGACAGCTCGACGCTGGCCGGCGACACCAGGTGCGACGAGGAGACGATGCCGGTGCGCGATGCACCGGACCTGCGCACCGTGCCTCGGGGCGTGGCCGGCGCGCCGGCGAGCGGGGCATCGGACCGGGACTTCGCGGCAGGGCGTGGCATCGGTGGTTTCACCAAAACGTTGACGATTTATTGACAATTTATTTGATGATTTCCTAGACTGCAAGCGCCGGACCGGGCTGAGCGGCCATCGCCACGGGCAATCCCCGGGTCCGCCGGCCAATGGCATGGCGCATGCTTGCCGGCCTTGCATCACCCGACCTTCGGAGCCTTCCCATGAGCATGACCTTCCTGTTCAGCCCGGTCCGTCGCCAGCTGCTGGCCGCCACGGCGCTGGCCACGCTGGCCGCCACCGCCCAGGCCCAGACCAAGTGGGACCTGCCGGCCGCCTACCCGGCCAGCAACTTCCACACCGAGAACCTGGTGCAGTTCGCCGGCGAGGTCGACAAGGCCTCGGGCGGCAAGCTGAAGATCACCGTGCATCCGAACGCCTCGCTGTTCAAGGCGCCGGAGATCAAGCGCGCGGTGCAGGGCGGCCAGGCGCAGCTGGGCGAGATCCTGCTGGTCAACTTCAGCAACGAGTGGCCCATCTATGCCGCCGACGGCCTGCCCTTCCTGGCCGACAGCTACGACGAGGCGGCCAAGCTCTACAAGGTGCAGAAGCCGCTGCTGGAGAAGAAGCTGGCCGAGCAGGGCATGGTGCTGCTGTATGCGGTGGCCTGGCCGCCGCAGGGCATCTTTGCCAAGAAGCAGATCAACAGCGCCGCCGACCTGAAGGGCGTGAAGTGGCGCGCCTACAGCCCCAGCACCGCGCGCATCGCCGAGCTGGTGGGCGCCCAGCCGGTCACGGTGCAGGCCGCCGAGCTGAGCCAGGCCATGGCCACCGGCGTGATCGAGAGCTACATGTCCTCGGGCTCCACCGGCTACGACACCAAGACCTACGAGCACCTGAAGTTCTACATGGACACCCAGGCCTGGCTGCCGAAGAACGCGGTCATCGCCAACAAGGCCGCGCTGGATGCGCTGGACGCCGCCACCCGCGCTGCCTTGCTGAAGGCCGCCGCCGACGCCGAGGCCCGTGGCTGGGCCACCAGCCGCGCCAAGAACAGCGAGTACCTGGAGCTGCTGAAGAAGAACGGCATGACCATCGTCACGCCCAGTGCCCAGCTCAAGGCCGACATGAAGAAGGTCGGCGAGACCATGCAGAAGGAATGGCTCGACAAGGCCGGCGCCGACGGCAAGGCCCTGGTCGACGCCTTCATGAAATAAGCCGACGACCATGCGCCGCGCCCTCGATGCCCTGTACGACGGCGCGGCCTGGCTGGCCGCGCTGGCCCTGGTCGGCCTGCTGGCCATGGTGCTGCTGGCCATCACCAGCCGCCAGCTGGGCATCCACGTGCCCGGCACCGATGCCTATGCCGGCTACCTGATGGCGGCCAGCGGCTTTCTGGCGCTGGCGCACACGCTCAAGCGCGGCGAGCACATCCGCGTCACGCTGCTGCTGCAGGCGCTGCGCGGCCGCGCCCGTCGCGCGCTGGAGCTGTGGGCCCTGGGCGCGGCCACGGCGCTGTCGGCGCTGGCCGCGTTCTATGCCGTGCGCCTGGCCTGGCAGAGCCACCAGTTCCACGACATCTCCACCAGCAACGACGCCACGCCGCTGTGGATCCCGCAGTTGGGCATGGCCGTGGGCAGCCTGATCCTGGTCATCGCCTTCGTCGACGAATGGCTGCTCGAATGGCGCGGCCTGCGCCAGGCGCCGGCCAGCGACGAGATGCTGCACAACGAATGAACCCGCGATGAACGACCTGGCCATCACCGCGCTGCTGATCGCATCGCTGTTCCTGATCCTCGGCAGCGGCGTGTGGATCGGCCTCACGCTGTCGGGCGTGGCCTGGATTGGCATGCAGCTGTTCTCCAGCCGGCCGGCCGGTGATGCCATGGCCGTCACCATCTGGGGCTCCAGCTCCAGCTGGACGCTGACCGCGCTGCCGCTGTTCATCTGGATGGGCGAGATCCTGTTCCGCACCCGGCTCAGCCAGGACATGTTCCGCGGCCTGGCGCCCTGGGTGCAGGCCCTGCCCGGGCGGCTGCTGCACACCAATGTCATCGGCTGCACCATCTTTGCCGCGGTCTCGGGCAGCAGTGCCGCCACCTGCGCCACCATCGGCAAGATGACGCTGCCCGAGCTCAAGCGCCGCGGCTATCCCGACGCCATCGCCATCGGCTCGCTGGCCGGCGCCGGCACGCTGGGCCTGCTGATCCCGCCGTCCATCATCATGATCGTCTACGGCGTGTCGGCCGATGTGTCGATCGCCCAGCTGTTCATGGCCGGCGTGCTGCCGGGGGTGATGCTGGCCGGCCTGTTCTCGGGCTGGCTGGTGCTGTGGGCGCTGCTGAACCCGCAGCAGGTGCCGCCGCGCGACGCCAGGCTGCCGCTGGGCGCCAAGCTGCGCGAGTCGCGCCACCTGATCCCGGTGGTGCTGCTGATCGCCGCGGTGCTGGGCAGCATCTACAGCGGCATCGCCACCGCCACCGAGGCCGCGGCGGTGGGCGTGGTGGGCTCGCTGGTGCTGTCGGCCGCGCAGGGCTCGCTGTCCTGGTCCAGCTTCAAGGAGGCCCTGCTGGGCGCCACGCGGCTGTACTGCATGATCGCGCTGATCCTGGCCGGCGCGTCCTTTCTGACGCTGTCCATGGGCTACATCGGCCTGCCGCGCCACCTGGCCGAGTGGATCGGCTCGCTGGGCCTGTCGCCCGGCGGCCTGCTGGTGGTGCTGACGGTGTTCTACGTCGTGCTGGGCTGCTTTCTCGACGGCATCAGCATGGTGGTGCTGACCATGGGCGTGATCCTGCCCACGGTGCAGAAGGCCGGCATCGACCCGCTGTGGTTCGGCATCTTCATCGTGCTGGTGGTCGAGATGGCGCAGATCACGCCACCGGTGGGCTTCAACCTGTTCGTGCTGCAGGGCATGACGCGGCGCGACATCGGCTGGATCGCCCGCGTGACCCTGCCCTTCTTCTTCCTGATGGTGCTGGCGGTGCTGCTGATCTGGTGGTTCCCGGCCATCGTCACGGCGCTGCCGGCGCAAATGCGCGGCTGACCCCGGAACTGGCAGGCCCGGACCGGGCAATTCCGGCGATGGCCGGGCCAGGCTCTGCCTAGCATCGACACGAGGCTGCCAGCCCTGCGTCCCGCAGGGCGGCAGGTCCTCCTTGTCCGCTCCGCCCGAGGTTGCTATGTCCGACATGTCCCAGCCGCCGCTGAGCCTGGTTCCCTTTGGTCTGCACGGAGCCGCGGCCGCCGACGACCAGGCCACCGAGGCCATGCCCCTGCTGCCGCTGACCGACGAGGCCCCGGCCGCCGCCGCACTGGCCTTCTGCTGGCCGGCGCCGCGTACCCAGGGCTATCCGGCCGCGGCGCCGCTGCTGGAACCCGAGCCCTGCGAGATCGAGGGCCTGAACGGCGCTGTCAATGCCGGCAAGCTGCTGTCGGTGGACTTGGCGGCGGGCGTGGTGCAGCTGCACCGGGCCCGCGCCCGCGAGCCGCTGGTGCTGCGCCTGACGCAGTTCCGCCGGCTGACGCTGATGCGGCCGCTGTCCCCGCTGCCGGCGCCGGCGGGCACGGCCTTCGACGACACCACGCCGCTGCTGCCGCGGCGCGACGAGGGCAGCGGCTGCCGTCTGCGCTTTCGCGACGGCGGCGAGGCGGTGGTCAACACCGTCGGCCAGGTGGAACTGGACCAGGGCCTGTTCACCTTTGCGCCGATCAACCTCGACGGCGACCTGCTGCGCAGCTTTTATCCGCGGCCGGTGCTGGACTCGGTGACCCTGCTGGACCGCGGCGCGGTGGCCGAGGCCACTCCCGCCACACCCGCAGCCACGGCTGCGCCCACGGCCTCGGGCCTGCGCAGCCTGGGCGAGATCCTGCCGACGGCGCAGATCGCCACGCCGGCGGCGCTGCTGGAGGCCATCGCCCAGCAGGCGCGCATGCCCATGGTGCGCATCGGCGAGGCGCTGCAGGCGCTGGGCTACATCAGCGCCCAGCAGCTGTCCGATGCGCTGCAGGAGCAGAAGCGCGACCGCAGCCTGCCGCTGGGCGAGCTGCTGGTGCGCCGCGGCGTGGTCACCAGAGCCGACCTGCAGACCGCGCTGGCGCGCAAGATGGGCTATCCCATCGTCGATGCCGGCGAGTTCACGGCCCAGCCCGAGGCCGTGCTGCGCGTGCCGGTGGGCATTGCGCGGCGCATGCCGGCGCTGCCGCTGATGCTGCAGGGCGGCCGCCTGATCGTGGCGCTGGAGGATCCGTCGGCGCGCAGCATGATCGACGAGATCGAGTTCACCGCCCAGTGCAAGGTGGTGCCGGTGCTGGCCCGTGCCGGCACGCTGGCCGGCGCGGTGGAGCGCGTCTACCAGCGCCTGGGCAGCGATGCCATCGATCCGGGCGGCGACCTGTCCAGCCCCTTCGCGCCCATCAGCCTGGAGCAGATGGACAAGGCCGACCAGCTGCTGGCCACGCTGGAGCAGGGCCAGGGCGTGGACGACGAAGGCCCGGCCATCGAGCAGAGCGACAACTCGCTGGTGCGCCTGATCAACACCATGATCATCGAGGCGCGCAGCCAGGGCGTGTCGGACATCCACATCGAATGCCCGCCCAGCCCGGCCAAGGTGCAGGTGCGCTTTCGCCGCGACGGCCAGCTGCGCCGCTACATCGAGCTGCCGCCCAGCTACCGCCAGGCGATGGTGGCGCGCATCAAGGTGATGTGCGACCTGGACATCAGCGAGCGCCGCAAGCCGCAGGACGGCAAGATCAACTTCGCGCGCTTCGTGCCCGGCCACAAGCTGGAGCTGCGCGTGGCCACCATCCCCACCGCCAACGGGCTGGAGGACGTGGTGATGCGCCTGCTGGCCTCGGCCAAGACCATTCCGCTGCAGGGCATGGGCCTGCAGCCCGACACCCTGGCCCAGCTCAAGGGCGCGATCGAGCGGCCCTATGGCATGGTGCTGTGCGTGGGCCCCACCGGCAGCGGCAAGACCACCACCCTGCATGCCGCGCTGCACCACCTGAACACGCCGGATCGCAAGATCTGGACCGCCGAGGACCCGGTGGAGATCACCCAGCCCGGGCTGCGCCAGGTGCAGGTCAATGCGCGCATCGACTGGACCTTTGCCAAGGCCTTGCGCGCCTTTCTGCGTGCCGACCCCGATGTGCTGATGGTCGGCGAGATCCGCGACCACGAGACCGCGCAGATGGCCATCGAGGCCTCGCTGACCGGCCACCTGGTGCTGTCCACGCTGCACACCAACAGCGCGCCCGAGACGGTGACGCGGCTGCTGGACATGGGCATGGACCCGTTCAGCTTTGCCGACAGCCTGCTGGCCGTGCTGGCCCAGCGCCTGGTGCGGCGCTGGTGCGCGCACTGCGTGAGCTCGACGCCGGCGACGGTGGAGGACACCGAGATGCTGCTCGACGAGTACCTGGGCGCCTGGCCCGAGGCCGGTGCCGCGCCGTCGCGCGAGGCCCTGCTGGCCGACTGGCTGCAGCGCTTCGGCCAGGACGGCCGGCTGATGACCCACCATGCCGAAGGCTGCCCGCGCTGCAATGGCAGCGGCTATTCGGGCCGCGTCGGCCTGCACGAGCTGCTGGTGGTCAGCCGCGAGCTGCGCCACCTGATCCAGACCCGCGCGCCCTCGGCCCGGCTGCAGCTGCAGGCCATGGGCGACGGCATGCGCACGCTGCGCCAGGACGGCATCCTCAAGCTGCTGGCCGGGCTGACCTCGATCGAGGAAGTGCGCGCCACCAGCAACGCCTGAGCCTGGGGCTCAGGGCTTGCGCCAGGCCAGCTTGCCGCCGGCGAAGATGCGCGTCAGCTCGCCCGCGGCCATCAGCTGGTTCATCGCCGCCTGCACCGCACGCGCCAGGTCCTCGGATTCGCGGCGCACCGCGCAGCCCACGGCCCAGCCCTCGCGCATGCGCGGCAGCGGCAGCGGCTCGATGGCATAGCGCGCATCGCCGGCCAGCACCGATTCCAGCTCCGAGGCCAGGCCGGCGGCCGCGGCCACCTCGCCACGCAGCAGGGCCTGGGCGGCCACGGCGCCGTTGGCGATCTTGGTGTCCAGCTGCTCGCGGTAGCGGCCGCCCTCGGCGCCGATCAGCAGCCAGCCGGCCAGGCTCAGGCCCGGCACGGCGATGCGCTGGCCCTTGAAGTCGTCCAGCGTCTCCATCTTCGGCACCGCCGCCAGCTGGCGCGCGATCATCACGCGCTCGCGGTAGTAGGGGGCGAAGATGCTGACGCGCGGATTGCCGGCCATCAGCGGCCGGTCCACCGGCACATGCAGCAGTACGTCGGCCGGCCCCCAGCCCAGGTAGTGGCCGCGCCAGACCATGTTGCGCAGGTCGTCGTCCATGTTCTCGCCGGCATGGAAGGGCAGCAGCGACAGCTTCAGCTCCAGCGCCTGGGCCAGCGCGCCGGCCAGGTCCACGTCGATGCCGCGGCCCTGCTCGTGGAACGGCGGCATGTCGTGGTACACGCCCACGGTCAGCAGGCCACGGGCGCGGATGCGCTCCAGCGCCGGCCGGTCCTGCGCCCACGTCGGCCCGGCCAGGCCGGCCCCCAGCGCCGCCGAGCCGGCGGCCTGCAGCAGGCGGCGGCGCTGCCGGTTCACAGCGGCTTCTCGCGGCGGGTTTCCAGATAGGCCTTGATGGCCCACACCGCTTCCTGGTTCAGGATGCCGTCGAACGGAGGCATGTAGACCGCGCCATTGCGCACCTTGCCCTTGCGCACGCTGCTGGCGTAGTAGTCGTCCACCTCCTTCACGCACAGGGCCTTCTTGCGCGCGTCCTTCAGGCTGACGCAGTCGTTGTCCAGCTTGCGCAGGTCGGGCGCAATGCCGCCGGAGATGGCCTCCAGGCCATGGCAGCGGGCGCAGTTCTGGTTGTAGGCCGAGGTGCCGACCTTGATCGCCGCATCGTGCTGGCGATAGGGGTTCTCGGCGCGCCAGCTGTCGCCCAGGGCCGGCAGGCTCTTGGTGTCGACGGCCTGCGGCGTGACATCGCCATGCGCCGCGGCCAGGCCGCTGGCCAGGGCCAGCAGCAGCGCGGCGGCGCCACGCTGGATGCGATGGGGGGGTTGGGGGGTGAACATGCGGCGTCTCCGTCCAGGGGTGGTTGAATCTGTGTAATGCGCCGTCCGTCTGCAATCGACATGCCACCGGCCCGCCCGCCGGCCTTGATGCGGATCAGGTCCGGTTCGTGGCCGCGGCATCCGCAGTCCCCCGCCCTGGCTGGCACAGCATCGCGCTACCATGGCCCACCCCGGACCGCCACTGTCACCGAATGGGACAGAAGCAGCGCGGCCCGGGACTTGCGATGCTGTGCCCGGTGGCCGGTCTGGCCACGCTGACCGACAACAAGCCGGCCACATCCTGACGATGATGGCGGGCGGCGACAGGAGACAGGTGATGCGAGGGCCGTTCCATCCGGTGTTCGGGGCTGGCGGCGGGCGACGCCCGGCCGAGTCCGCAACGCGACCCATCGCGTCCAGCCTGAACCTGCCGCAGCCGCATGTGGCCAAGATCGAGCAGTCGCACGAGCGCTGCGCCGCGCTGGGCGTGTCGCGCATCGACATGCCCGACCTGTCGCCGCTGGCGCGGCCCGACCTGAACGTGGCGCGCGACCGCAACCGCCGCCTGCACGAGCATGCGGCGCCGGTGATGGAGATGCTCTACGAGCAGATCGTCGACACCGAGAACATGGTCGTGCTCACCGATGCCACCGGCACCATCATCCATTCGATCGGCGACGACGACTTCCTGGCCCGTGCCAGCAAGGTGGCGCTGCAGCCGGGCGTGAACTGGAGCGAAAGCACCAAGGGCACCAATGCCATCGGCACCGCCCTGGTCGAGGAGACGCCCACGCTCGTGCATGCCGACGAGCACTATCTGCACGCCAACCACTTCCTCACCTGCTCGGCCGCGCCCATCCTCGATCCGCGCGGCAACATCCTGGGCGTGCTGGACGTCTCGGGCGACCACCGCAGCTACCACCAGCACACCATGGCGCTGGTGAAGATGTCGGCGCGCATGATCGAGAACCACTGGCTCACCGACGACTACCGCAACGTCATGCGCCTGCACTTCCACAGCCGCGTCGAGTTCATCGGCACGCTGATGGAAGGCATCCTGGCCATCAGCGCCGACGGCAAGATCGTCGGCGCCAACCGCGGCGCGCTGGAGCAGCTGGGCCTGAGCGGCGCGGCGCTGCGCATGCACAGCCTGACCACGCTGTTCGGCACCACCGTCGGCGCCCTGGTCGACCGCTTCCGCAGCCCGCTGGCCACGCCGATGCCGGTGCACCTGAACGGCGGCCGCCAGTTCCACATCCATGCGCGCTTCAACTGGCCGGTGTGGACCAGCCTGGCCGAGGCCGTGTCCACCAGCGTGGCCGGCCCCGGCGGCGAGGCCACGCCGGCCGCCGTGCCACCGTCCCTGCCCGAGCGCAGCAGCGCGGCCGAGGCCGGCGGCCCGGCCACCGCCCGCGGCGCCGACACCCCCGGCGCGGCGCTGGAGCAGCTGCGCACCGGCGACGCCCAGGTGGCCAGCGTGGTCGACAAGATCCGCCGCGTGCTCGACCGCGACATCCCCATCCTCGTGCTCGGCGAAACCGGCACCGGCAAGGAGCTGCTGGCGCGCGCCATCCACATGGACTCGGCACGCGCCAAGCAGCCCTTCGTGGCCGTCAACTGCGCCTCCATCCCCGAGACCCTGATCGAGGCCGAGCTGTTCGGCTACGAGGACGGCGCCTTCACCGGCGCGCGCCGCAAGGGCCAGGTCGGCAAGATCGTGCAGGCCAACGGCGGCACGCTGTTCCTCGACGAGATCGGCGACATGCCGATCGCGCTGCAGGCGCATCTGCTGCGCGTGCTGCAGGAGCGCCAGGTCACGCCGCTGGGCAGCACCAAGAGCGTCACCGTCGACGTGTCCATCATCTGCGCCACGCACCGCAACCTGCGCGAGATGATCGATGCCAAGCAGTTCCGCGAGGACCTGTTCTACCGCCTCAACGGCCTGGCCGTGCGCCTGCCGCCGCTGCGCGAGCGCAGCGACCTGATGGCCCTGGTGCAGCGCATCCTGGCCCGCCAGGCCGGTGAGATGGCCGGCGGCTCAGGCCGCGGCCCGCGCCGGCCCGAGCTGGCGCCCGAGGTGCTGCGCCTGTTCGAGCGCTATGGCTGGCCCGGCAATGTGCGCCAGCTGTTCAATGTGCTGCGCACCGCCGCGGTGATGGCCGCCGGCGAGCCGGTGATCACCCGCGCCCATCTGTCCGACGACTTCCTCGACGAGGCCCGCGCCAGCGCCGAGGCCGGCGGCGCCTGGTCAGCACCGCCGCCAGCACCGGCCGTGGCCTTGCCGGCCGCCGCCCTGGCCGCGGAGGTGATGCCGGCCCAGCCGCTGCCCGGCGCGGCCCTGCCGGCGACCCACGAGCCGCCGCAGATCCGCTCGCTGGAGGAGCAGGAGATCGAGGCCATACGCCGCGCGGTCGACCTGGCTGGCGGCAACATCTCCGAGGCCTCCAAGCGCCTGGGCATCAGCCGCAACACCATCTACCGCAAGCTGCGCTGGAACCAGAAGTGATGCTGCGCTCAGCGTGAGGCCGCGGCGGCAGGCGCGGCCGGCGCGGCCAGCCACTGCGGCTCGGCCTGGCGCCACATGCGCTGCCAGTTGAAGCCATGCCAGGCATGGCGGGCCCAGGCCGGGTCCAGGCCGGGCCAGGACGGCGCGGCACCGCCCTCGGCATCGCCGCGGTCCAGCGCCGCCAGCGCCTGGCGCCGCAGCTCGGCCCAGTAGCCGGCATGGCGCTGCGGCGCGGCATCGGCCAGCGGCGGGCCCTGCTCGCCCAGGTACAGCGGTGCAGCGCCGGCGGCAGACTCGGCCGCCAGCTGCTGCAGCCGCTCGGCGCCCTGCTGCAGCAAGGCCAGATCGGCATCGCGTCCGTCGGGCGGGCCGCTGCCGTTGAGCAGGCCGGGCGCAAACCACAGCGCCGCCGCACGGCCCGGCAGGGCCAGGCGCCACAGCGTCAGCCCATGGTCCGCATCGCGCGGCAGCAGCCACCAGCGCAGCGGCCCCAGCCGGCCCGAGGTGCCCTGCAGCCGATGCGTGGGCAGGGCCGGCAGGGCCGCGGCGGGCTCCAGGTCCGCCGCCGCGGCCTGCAGGCGCTGGCGCAGCCGCTCGATGCAGCGGGCGCACTGGCCGGCCATGGCTTCGGCCACCTGGGCATGGGCCCAGTGCCGCACCGGTCCCAGGCCGGCCACGCCCAGCACCAGCTCGGGCCGGGCCCAGGGGCTGATCACGTCGGTGACCGCCAGGCCGCTGCGCTGGCGCAGCTGGCAGGCCAGCGCACGGCCGAAGGCCGGGCTGGGCCCGCTGCCCAGCAGCCACAGCCGCCGCCCGTCGCGCACGGCCAGCAGGTTGGACACCTGGCCCCGGTTGTGCGCATCGGCCTCGCCGGGCCGGGCCGGCAGCCACCAGACGCCCGGCGCCAGGGCCTGCAGGCCCAGCGCCGGCCCGGGACAGGGTGCTGCGGCCAGGGCCGGGCCCAGGCCGCACAGCAGACCGAGCAGACCCGCGATCAGGCTGTGCCGCGACGGCAGGCCGGTGTTCCACACCCGGTGGAAACCCTGTGCCAGACGGGCACAAAGCCCGGCGCCCACCCCGCCGGGCCGGGTCGCGGCCGGCCTGGCGGCGGCGGCACATGTCTTGCTGAAGCCCTGTCCATCCTGCTTGCTGACCAACGCATGCCCCTGTTTCCGCTCCGCCACCGGCGCCCGCGCCGGGGCCCCAGACCGTGAAGATCGTCATCCTGCGCGGAGGCGCCCCGCGGCTGCGGCGCCACGATACGCCAGCCGGCAGCGGCTCCACACGCCAGCGCGGCGTGATGGCCATCGGCGACGGCGCCGGCCGCTGGGTGCTGGTGAACATGTCGCCGGCCGTGGCCCACCAGCTCGACAGCGATCTGCGCCTGGACGCCCACCCCGGCCTGGCCGATGCCGACTGGCGCGCGCTGCTGCTCACCGATGCCCAGGTCGACCATGCCGGCGGCCTGCTGAGCCTGCGCGACGGCGCGCCGATCGAGCTGTATGCGACGCCGGCGGTGTTCGAGCAGCTGACCACCGCGCTGCCGGTGCTGCCGGTGCTGCAGCACTACTGCGGCGTGCACTGGCATGTGGTGCCGGTGGCCGGCGACCGCAGCGAGGCGGTGTTCCGCATCGACGGCCTGCCCAGCCTGGAGTTCACCGCCGTGGCCACGCGCGCGCCGCGGCCGCCGCACCTGGCGCGGCTGGCGCACGGCGAGCCCGGCGCGGTGGGCGACAGCATCGCGCTGGCGGTGCGCGACCTGGTCACCGGCCAGCGCGTGTTCTGCGCCCCGGGCCTGGCTCGGCCCGGCGCCGACGAGTTCGACTGGATGCGCTCGGCCGACTGCCTGCTGCTGGACGGCCCGGCCGACGGACTCTGGCAGGAGCACGGGCACGGCGGCGCCGACTGGCTGGCGCAGCTGTGCGCGCTGCCGGCCCGGCACAAGGTGTTGCTGGCTGCGACAGCGCCGCCGCTGCCCACCGACCCGGGCCCGGACTGCGGCCTGGCCCTGGCCTACGACGGCATGGAGATCACGCTGTAGCAGCGGCGTGCCGCACTGGCACAGGACGGCGCGCGCGCCGCGGTCTGCCCCGGGCATTCCACAGGTAGGCGCACACGGCGCGGGCCGGCTACAAACCGGGCATCGCCGGCCTGCCGTCACCCGAATTGCCCCCGTCCACCGCCTCTGTCGAACCGAGCCTGGCCCCCTGCCCCCGCCTGGCGATCAGCGCGCTGAGCAAGTGTTATGGCGCGCGCAGCGCGCTGGACGGGCTGACGCTGGCGCTGGCGCCCGGCAGCTTCAATGTGCTGCTGGGCCCCAATGGCGCCGGCAAGTCCACGCTGTTCCAGCTGCTCACCGGCCTGTTTGCGCCCGATGGCGGCGAGGTGCAGGTCGACGGCATCGCGCTGCGGCAGCGGCCGGCGGCGGCGCTGGCGCGCATCGGCGTGGTGTTCCAGCAAATGTCGCTGGACCTGGACCTGAGCGTGCAGCGCAACCTGCGCTTCCATGCCGACCTGCACGGCCTGCCGCGGGCCCTGGCCGAGGCGCGCATCGCCGAGGGCTGCGCGGCGGCCGGCCTGGGCGCCGAGCTGGCGCGGCCGGTGCGCGAGCTGTCCGGCGGCAACCGGCGCAAGGTGGAGCTGGTGCGCGCCCTGCTGCACCGGCCGGCCCTGGTGCTGATGGACGAGCCCACCGTGGGCCTGGACCCGGCCTCGCGCCGCGAGCTGCTGGCCGGCCTGCTGGCCGACGTGCGCCAGCGCGGCACGGCCGTGCTGTGGGCCACGCACCTGGTGGAAGAGGCGGCCCAGGCCGACCGGGTGCTGGTGCTGCACCAGGGCCGGCTGCTGGCCGACGGCACACCGCCCGAGGTCACGGCCGCACTCGGCGGCGACAGCCTGGAGCAGGCCTTCATCCGCGCCACCGCACGCCCCACCGGCGGTCCCCCTGGAGCCTCCCGATGAAAACAAGCACTGCGTTGCCAGGCCTGCTGGCCGGCCTGATCCTGGCCCTGGCCGCCCAGACACCCGCCCAGGCCCAGGGCCTGGCCTGGATCTCCAGCGAGAAGGACCATGCGCTGACCCTGCTGGACCTGAAGACCCAGGCCGTGGTCGGCACCGTGGCCACCTGCCAGCGCCCGCGCCACCTGCGCCGCACGCCCGACGGCAAGCAGCTGCTGGTGGCCTGCGGCGACGCGGGCCAGGCCGATGTGATCGACCTGGCCACGCGCAAGAGCCTGCGCCGCGTGCCGCTGGGCGACGACCCGGAGATCTTCGACCTGTCGCCCGACGGCAAGACCCTGTACGTCAGCAACGAGGAAGACGCCGAGGTCGGCATCGTCGACCTGGCCAGCGGCAAGCGCCTGGGCGCCATCGCCGTGGGCAAGGAGCCCGAGGGCGTGCTGGTGGCGCCCGACGGCAAGACCTTGTACGTGACCAGCGAGGTGGCCAACCTCGTGCACGTGGTCGACCTGGCCCAGGCCAAGGTGGTGAAGAACCTGCAGGCCGGCAAGCGGCCACGCCGCTTTGCGCTGACGCCCGACGGCCGCCAGCTGTGGGTCAGCAACGAGCTGGATGCCAGCGTCACCGTCATCGACACCGCCAGGCGCGAGGTCATCGCCACCATCCCCTTCGAGGTCAAGGGCGCGCGCAAGACCGACATCACGCCGGTGGGCATCCTGATCTCGGCCGATGGCCGGCGCGCCTTCGTCGCGCTGGGCAAGGCCAACCACGTGGCCTTCGTCGACGTGGCCACGCGCAAGACCACCGACCTGGTGCTGGTGGGCAAGCGCGCCTGGGGCCTGGGCCTGGATGCGGCGCAGAAGACGCTGTACGTGGTCAACGGCCTGTCCGATGACCTGAGCATCGTCGACGTGGCCGCGGCCAAGGCGCGGAAGACGGTGCGCGTGGGCCGCGTGCCGCACAGCGTGGTGGTGGTCGAGTGAGGCTGGCCCGCAGCATCGGCGCCACGCTGCTGGCCCTGACCGCCACCCTGGCCCAGGCAGCGGCCTACAAGGCCGTGCTGCTGGTGCCGGCCGACGATGCCCGGCTGTCGCGCAGCCGGCTGGAGCGTGCGGTGCTGGGCCAGCCCACCGGCCCGGCCGCCGATGCGCTGGGCCTGGCCCTGGCCGACGCCAAGATGGAGCTGGATGCCGCCGGCGCCAGCCTGAGCCTGGCCACCGTGGCGGTGGCCGATGCCGCCGCCGCCCGCGCCGCCGCGGCCCAGGCCGAGAAGTCCGGCGCCGCGGCCCTGGTGGCCGATCTGCCGGCGGCCTGGGCCCTGGCCGCCGCCGATGGCAGCAAGCTGCCACTGCTGAACATCGGCGCCGCCGACGACCGCCTGCGCGCGGCCGACTGCCGGCGCAACCTGTGGCATGTGCTGCCGAGCGAGCGCATGCGCGCCGATGCGCTGGCGCAGAACCTGGTGGCGCGCAAGTGGAGCAATGTGCTGCTGCTGGCCGGCCCCGGCGAGGCCGACCGCGAGCGCAGCGCCACGGCCCAGGCGGCGATGCGGCGCTACGGCCTCAAGCTGGTGGCGGCCAAGCCCTTCAAGCTGTCGGCCGATCCGCGCGAGCGCGACCTGGCCAATCCGCTGCTGCTGACCGCCGCCTCGGTGGGCGCCTACGACGTGGTCTGGGTGGTCGACAGCGACGGCGAGTTCGCCCAGACCCTGCCCTACCGCACGGCCCTGCCGCGGCCGGTGGTCGGCGATGGCGGCCTGGTGGCCCTGGCCTGGAGCAGCCGCTATGAGCGCTATGGCGCGCCCCAGGTCACGCGCCGCCTGGCCAAGGCCGCGGGCCGGCGCATGGAGGCCCACGACTGGGCCGCCTGGATGGCCGGCCGCGCCCTGGTGACGGCGGCGGTGGCGGTGCCCAAGGGCCAGGCCGGGCCGGCCGCCCTGGCCCAGGCCCTGGCCACGGTGGAGATCGACGGCAGCAAGGGCGTGGCCATGGGCTTCCGGCCCTGGGACGGCCAGCTGCGCCAGCCGCTGCTGCTCAGCGACGGCCAGGGCGTGGTCGGCAGCGCGCCCATCGACGGCGTGCTGCATGCGAAGAACACGCTGGACACGCTGGGCGCCGACGCGCCCGAAAAGCTGTGCCCGCCCAGGGGCAAGCCGTGATGCGCCATGCCCTGCAGGCCTGGCGCGCCATCGTCGCGCGCGAGCTGCTGAAGTTCAGCCGCCAGAGCGGCCGCCTGGCCTCGGCCCTGGTGCGGCCGCTGCTGTGGCTGGCGGTGTTTGCGGCCGGCTTCCGCAATGTCTTCGGCGTGGCCATCGCGCCGCCCTACGACACCTATGTGCCCTACGACGTCTACATCGCGCCGGGTCTTGTGGGCATGGTGCTGCTGTTCAACGGCATGCAGAGCAGCCTGGCCATGGTCTACGACCGCGAGATGGGCCTGATGCGATTGCTGCTGACCGCACCGCTGCCGCGCTGGTGGCTGCTGTTTGCCAAGCTCAGCGCCACCGCCGTGCTGTCGCTGCTGCAGGCCGCGGCCTTTGTGCTGGTGGCCGCGCTGCTGGGCACCCAGCTGCCGCTGTGGGGCTGGCACACGCCGGGCGTGCTGGCCGCGGCGGTGGGCGCGGCGCTGATGCTGGGCGCGCTGGGCCTGCTGCTCAGCGTGCACATCAAGCAGCTGGAGAACTTTGCCGGCACCATGAACTTCGTGATCTTTCCGATGTACTTCATGTCCACCGCGCTGTACCCGCTGTGGAAGCTGGAGGAATCGGGCGCCGAGTGGGTGCACCAGGTGGCGCGCTTCAACCCCTTCACGCATGCGGTGGAATGGCTGCGCTTCGCGATCTACGGCCAGGATGCCGGCGCCTCGCCCTGGATCGTGATCGGCTGCGGCCTGGCCTGCTTTCTGCTGGCCGCCTGGGGCTATGACCCGCAGCGCGGCTTCGGCCAGCTGGCCAAACGTGGCACTGGAGCGTCCTGATGCCGGCGCACCGCAGGCTGCCCGAGCGGGACCAGGACCGGAGCCGGCCCGAGGCCGAGCCGCTGTGGCTGGAATGGCTGGCCCTGGGCGGCCTGCTGCTGTTCGGCGCCTGGCTGCTGGGCGTGCGCGGCGTGTGGGCCCTGCTGCTCAGCTCTGACCCCACCGGCCTGACCCTGGTCATCGTGCTGGTGTTCGTGACCGCCACGCTGTGGGCCGGCGCGCGCAGCCGCCAGCTGCAGCAGCAGCGCCGCTGGCTGGAGCGGCGCGAGGCCCAGGGCTGGGCCGCCGACTACCTGGCCGCGCTGCGCGCCGCGCCACGCGACGCCGACGCGCCGCTGGACCTGCTGATGGAGCAAAGCCATGGCCCGCACCACACGGCCTGGTGGGTCAACGGCATCCAGCTCAAGCTGGGCCTGCTGGGCAAGGTCATCGGCTTCTCGGTGCTGGCGCTGCAGATCGGCCAGATCCAGAGCTTCGACGCCAGCCAGAGCCAGGACCTGCTGAAGAGCCTGACCGCCGGCCTGGGCATCGCCCTGCTGACCACCATGGTCGGCCTGGTCGGCAACATCCTGCTGGGCCTGCAGCTGACGCGGCTGGACCGCTATGCCGATGCGCTGGTGGCCGACATCCAGCGCCAGGGCCTCAGCCTGGGACCGGGCCGGGAAGCGCAGGACTGATGCCATGGCCCGCCGCCACCGCAGCAGCCGCGAAGCCGAGGTCGATCCGTTCTACGACATGTTGTTCAACATGCTGATCGCCTTCGTCTTCTGCTTCATCGTCGCGCTGCTGGCGATGAACCCGAAGGCGCTGAAGGCCGGCGACATCCCGGCCAAGGCCGAGTTCATCGTCACCGTCAGCTGGCCCGACATGAACCCCAACGACCTCGACGCCTGGGGCCAGGACCCCGGCGGCAACCTGGTCTGGTTCCGCGCCCGCGAGGCCGGCCTGATGCACCTGGACCGCGACGACCGCGGCCTGGCCAACGACGCCATCGTCGTCAACGGCAAGTCCATCGTGAACCCGCTGAACCAGGAGGTGATCACGCTGCGCGGCATCGCACCCGGGGAATACAGCTTCAACGTGCACTACTACGACAGCAAGGACGGCCTGCCGGTCGAGGCCACGGTGGCCGTGGTCAAGGTCAATCCACGCGCCGAGGTCGTCTACTACGGCACGGCCACCGTCGCACGCAAGGGCGACGAGGCCACGCTGGTGCGCTTCACCGTGCTGCCCGACGGCAGCACCACCAACATCAACACGCTGCCGCGGCAGCTGGTGCAACGGATGTGATGATGGGACAGGGACTCGGACTGGCGCTGACGCTGAGCTTTGCCGCACTGCTGCTGCTGTGCTGCCTGGCCCTGCTGTGGAGCCGCTGGCCCGGCTGGCTCAAGGGCCTGCTGGTGGCCGGTGTGGCGGTGTTCTATTTCTGGGCCGACGACGTGGTGCACAACCTGTCGGGCTGGCCCACCGCTGACGCCCTGCCCGAGCGCTTCACGCTGCTGGCGGTGGTGGTGGAAGAACCCAGCGCCAAGAGCGCCGGCGCGCTGACGCTGTGGGTCAACGCCATCGAGAACGGCAAGCCGCTGGCCCAGCCGCGCGCCCACCGCCTGCCCTACACCAAGGACCTGCATGCCCTGCTCAACGAGGGCATGAAGAAGTCGCGCCAGGGCGTCAGCCAGATGGGCCAGGCCACGCCCAAGCGCGGTCGCAAGGGCCTGGGCTGGCTGCGCCCCGGCGCCGACGAGCAGGAGGTGAAGATCCGCGACCTGCCGGCGCCCCAGCTGCCGGAAAAGTGACGATGCGCCGCCCCGCCCTGCTGCTGCTCATGGCCACGCCCCTGTGGCTGGTGGCCTGCGCGCCGGCGCCCTCGGCCGACTACTTTCCGCTGGAGCCGGGCCACCGCTGGGTCTACGAGTCGCGCAGCGAATGGGAGAACCAGACCCAGGAGCGCGAGACCCTGGCCCTGGCCACGCTGGGCCGCGAGCCCCTGCCCGACGACGTGGCCGGCGGCGGCAGCGCCTGGCGCCGGCGCAGCGACAGCGGCGTGGACTACTGGCTGCGCAGCGACGCCAGCGGCATCTTCCGCGTGGCCAGCAAGACCGACCTGCAGGCCGATCCGGTGGCCGATGCAGCGCCGCGCTATGTGCTGAAGTCGCCGCTGGCCGTGGGCACCACCTGGCAGGCCTCGACCACCGCCTACCTGCTGCGGCGCAATGCCGAGTTCCCGCCCGAGATCCGCCACACCCACAAGCCGGTGCCGATGAGCTACCAGATCGCCGCCGTGGGCGAAAAGCTGAGCACCCGCGCCGGCGACTTCAGCGACTGCATCCGCGTGCAGGGCCAGGCGGTGATGAAGCTGTTTGCCGACCCGGTGGTGGGCTTTCGCGACATGCCGCTGGCCACCACCGAGTGGTACTGCCGCGGCGTGGGCCTGGTGAAGCTGGAACGCCACGAGCCCGCCAACAATTCCACCTTTCTGCAAGGCGGCAAGCTCGTGATGGAGCTGGTCGAATGGCAATGACAAAGTCCTCTCCCCCACACCGGCCGCCATGCCGGCCCGCGCGCCGACAGCTGCTGGGCCTGTTGTCGGCCGGCGCCCTGGGCCCGGCCTTCGGCGCCGTGCTGGCCCAGCCGCCGCAGCGTTTTCCGACGCGGCCGATCACGCTGTGGCTGCCCTGGCCGGCCGGCGGCGCCACCGACCTGACCTTCCGCGTGCTGGCCGAGGGCGTGTCGCGCCGGCTGGGCCAGAAGATCATCATCGAGAACCGGCCCGGCGCCGGCGGCACCCTGGCCATGCCGGTGCTGCAGCAGGCCGCGCCCGACGGCTATACGCTGGCCCAGCTGCCGCAGACCGTGCTGCGTGCGCCCTGGGTGCGCAAGGTGGCCTGGGACCCGCTGCGCGACACCACGCCGGTGCTGCAGATCTCGGGCGTCAGCTTCGGCATCGTGGTGCCGGCGGCCAGCCCCTTCCGCCAGCTCGACGACCTGTTCACCTGGGCGCGCCAGCATCCGGGCGCGCTGAGCATCGCCACCAACGGCACCGGCACCACGCCGCATGTGGTGATGGACGAGCTGTTCGCCAAGCGCGGCCTGAGCTTCAACCACGTGCCCTACAAGGGCACGGCCGAGCAGATGGTGGCGGTGAGCGCCGGCCAGGTGATGGTGGGGGTCAACAGCAATGGCTTCGCGCCCTTCGTCGACTCGGGCAAGCTGCGCCTCTTGGTCACCTTCGGCGAGCAGCGCACGCGGCGCTGGCCCCAGGTGCCGACGCTGAAGGAGCTGGGCCATGGCATCGTGGCCATGAGCCCCTATGGCATCGCCGGTCCGGCCGGCATGGCGCCCGAGGTGGTGTCCATCCTGCACGAGGCCTTCCGCGCCGCGATGCAGGAGCCGGCCTTCGTCGCCGAGCTGGCGCTGTACGACCAGGAGCCGGCCTACCTGGGCCCCGAGGACTATGGCCGGGCGCTGCGCGCCGCCTACCAGCAGGAACGCCTGGTGGTCGAACGCCTGGGCCTGGCCCAGCGCCAGGAGTGAGCGTCCGCACCCGACGCGGCCCTCAGGCAGCAAACAGCCGGTGCTGCTGGGCATAGCGCAGCAGCTCCACCGCGGTGGACACGCCCAGCTTCTGCCGCACCAGGGTCTGGCAGTTGGACACGGTCTTGGAGCTGATGCGCAGATGGCCGGCGATCTGCTCCAGCGTCCAGCCGGCCACCAGGCCCTGCAGCACCTGGAACTCGCGCGGCGACAGCGCCAGGTGCGGCGCCTGGGCCGCCGGCTGCCGCACGGCCTGGGCGATGTCGGGCGAGAGCACGCCGCTCTGGCCCTGGGCCACGCGGCGCAGCGCATCCACCAGCACCGCCGGCTCGCTGCTCTTGGTGACGAAGCCGGCCGCGCCGGCCTGCAGCGCCTGGGCCACCATGGCCGGGCTGTCGTGCATGCTGAACACCAGGGTGCGCAGGCCCGGCCAGCGCAGGCTGATGCGGCGCAGCAGGTCCAGGCCGCTGCGGCCGGGCAGCGACAGGTCCAGCACCAGCAGGTCCAGCGCCGGCGGTCCGTCGCCGGGCGCCAGCAGGCGCTGCAGCTCGGCCTGGGCGCTGTCGCCGTCGGCGCATTCGGCCACCACCTGCAGGTCGCTTTCCAGCTCCAGCAGGCGCCGGTAGCCGGCGCGCACCACGGCATGGTCGTCGACCAGCATCACGCGCCGGGCGGTCGGGAGATGGGCAGGCATGGGGCGTGGATCGGGAGCTTTTCCCGGACGCCCGGGCGCGGTGTTTGCAGAACATTGTCCAACAAGCACAACGAGGAGACACCCGCATGCTGAACCGTCAACACACACCCTGCAGGCCGTGGCCAATGCTAGGCCTGAGCCTGGGCCTGGGCACCGGCGCGGCGCTGGCCCAGAGCCCGGCCGCGCCGGCCGCCAGCCCGTCGGTGGAGATCGTCGGCACCGCGCCGCTGGCCGGCCTGGGCGTGGACCGCGACCGCCTGCCCTATGCCAGCGTGCTGCTGCGCCGCGAGACGCTGGAAACCGCACATGGCGAGTCGCTGACCGACCTGCTGGCGCGCCGCGTCTCGGGCATGCAGACCAGCGAGATCCAGGGCAGCCCGCTGCAGGCGGACCTGACGTTCCGCGGCCAGCGCGCCTCGGGCCTGCTGGGCGCCTCGCAAGGCCTGTCGGTGTACCTGGACGGCGTGCGCATCAACGAGGCCTTCGGCGATGTCGTCAACTGGGACCTGGTGCCCGAGTTTGCGCTGCAGTCGCTGACCGTGACCCCCGGCGCCAACCCGGCCTTCGGCCTGAACACGCTGGGCGGCGCGGTGGCCCTGACCACGCGCAGCGGCGAGACCGCGCCGGGCCTGTCCACCGAACTGGGCTGGGGCAGCCACAGCCGGCGCCGCGCCAGCCTGGGCCTGGGCCAGCAGCATGGCGATGGCTGGCACAGCTGGGTGGGCGCCACCGCCTTCGGCGAGCAGGGCTGGCGCGATCACTCGCCCGGCGAGCAGGCCTTGCTGATGGCCAAGCTGGGACGCCGCGCCGAGGCCGCCCGCGGCCTGTCGTGGGAGCTGTCGGCGCTGGCCGGCCAGTCCACCCTGGTCGGCAACGGCCTGGTGCCGCTGGCCACGCTGGACGAGGACGGCGGCCAGACCCCCGACCTGCTGGCGCATTCGCGCAGCGCGGTGTTCAGCCATCCCGACCGCACGCGCAACCGCCTGGGCCAGCTGGCGCTGAACCTGAGCTGGCAGCCCGACGCGGCCAGCCGCGCCCAGGCCCTGGCCTATGTGCGCAGCACGCGGCGCAACACCGTCAACGGCGATGTCGCCGATGACAGCAGCGACCCGGACGAAAACGCCGCGCTGAACACCACCGCCACACGCCAGACTGCCTGGGGCCTGGCCGCCAGCCTGGCGCGGCGCCAGGGCGAGCACCAGTGGCAGCTGGGCGCCAGCGTCGATGCCAGCCGCGTGCGCTACCGCCAGCTGGAGCAGGAAGGCGCCTTCGATGCCGGCCGCGGCGTGATCGCCGGCGACGAAGAGGCCGAACTCAGCGCCGCGGTGCAGGGCCGCTCGCTGGCCTTCGGCCTGTATGCCACCGACACCTGGCGCCTGGCCGCCGCCACCCATGCCACGGCCACGCTGCGCTTCAACCGCGCCAGCGTGCGCAACCAGCTCGACACCGTCGACGACGACAGCGGCCTGCTGGAGGTCAAGCCCACCGAGCAGTTCAGCTACCGCAGCTGGAACCCGGCGCTGGGCCTGGTGCAGCAGCTGGGCGGCGGGCTCACGCTGTTCGGCAACTGGGCGCGCAATGCCCGCGTGCCCACGGTCATCGAGCTGGGCTGCGCCGATCCGGCCGAGCCCTGCCGCCTGCCGGCCGGCCTGCAGAGCGACCCCTATCTGAAGCAGGTGCGCAGCACCAGCCTGGAGGCCGGCCTGCGCTGGCGGCCGGCGCCGCAGCAGCGGCTGGAGCTGAGCCTGTACCGCAACAACAACCACGACGACATCCTGTTCGGCAGTGTCAGCGCCACCGGCCAGCTGGGTTATTTCCAGAACTTCTCGCGCACCCGCCACCAGGGCCTGGACGCCAGCTGGGAGGCGCGCCTGGGCGCCTGGCAGCTCAGCGCCGGCTACAGCCATCTGCAGGCCACTTACCAGGCCCACGGCACGCTGCGCATGGGCGAGCGCAATGTGCAGATCCAGCCGGGCACGCGCATCGCCGGCCTGCCGCGCCACAGCGCCCGGCTGGCGCTGGACTGGCGCCTGGCACCGGGCTGGAGCCTGGGCGCCGAGGCCCAGCTGCTGTCCTCGCGCACGGTGCAGGGCAACGAGGACGGCCTGCTCGAAGACGATGCCGACGAAGTGCATCGCCTGCGCATCGCCGGCTACGGCCTGCTGCACCTGCGCGCCAGCTGGCAGCCGCGGCCCGGCCTGGAGCTGTCGCTGCGCCTGGCCAATGCCGGCAACCGCCGCCATGCCAGCCATGGCGCGCTGGCCGAGACGGTGTTCGATGCCCGCGGCGCCTACACCGGCAGCGAGCGCGAGGCGCTGTTCGTCGCCCCCGGCACGCCGCGCACGCTGTGGGCCGGGCTGAGCGCGCAGTTCTAGGCTAGGACGCAGCCCCGGGCCGCAGCGGCAGCCGCGCCTGCAGGCGCAGGCCCGGGCGCGGCTCGCCCGGGAGCGCCGGCGACAGCTGCAGGTCGCCGCCGCAGGCCCAGATGCGCTCGCGCAGGCCGGCCAGGCCGTTGCCGCGGGCCTGGGCGGCGGCGGCATCGCCCGCGCCCAGGTCCAGGCCCAGACCGTCATCGACCACCTGCCAGGCGATCCAGCCCGCGGCACCGGCCTGCCAGGCACCGGTCAGGCACAGGCTCAGGCAGGCCTGGCCGGCCTGGGCATGGCGGGCCACATTGGTCAGCGCCTCCTGGCTGATGCGGTACAGCGTCAGCGCCAGCTGCCGCGGCAGCTCAGGCCCCGGCGTTGCGGGCCAGGCCTGCGCCGGCTGGCCTTCCTGCTCGCACCACTGCAGCTCGAGCCGGCAGTCGGCGATTTGCGCGCCGGGCTGCCGCGCCGCCTGCTGCCAGCCCTCGACCAGGGCCTGCAACAGCGCCGCCAGACGCTGCACCGGCTCGACCGCCGCATCGTCGCCACCCTCGGTGCGCGCCGGGCCAAAGGGCTGCAGCCGCGCCAGCAGGGCCCGCGTGTCCTGCTGCAGCAGGGCCACCTGCTCGGCCATGCCGCTCACCACCGGCGTCAGGCGTGGCGCCTGCTCCAGGTCGGCCAGCTGGCGCTGCAGCCAGGCGGCGTCCACGCGCAGCGCGGTCAGGCGCTGGCCCAGCTCGTCATGCAGTTCTGCGGCCAGGCGGCTGCGCTCGTCCTCCTGCAGCGTCAGCACCTGCTGGCCAAGCTGGCGGCGGCGCGACTCGGCCTGGTCCAGCGACTGCGCCAGGTGGCGCAGCGCCGCGGCCAGCCGCTCCAGTTCGGCGATGGGCATCGCCGGCAGGTGGCGCATGGCGCTGCTGTCCTGGCCCTCGATGCCGGCGATGGCCGCCACCAGCCGGCCCAGCGGGCGGAAGGCCCGGCGCATGTTCCAGCGCATCACCGCCAGCAGGGCCAGGGTGCAGGCCAGCAGCAGGCCCAGCGTGAAGCCCAGGTTGGCCAGGGCCTCGCGGCGCTCGCTTTCCATTGAAGCGGCCAGCGTCAGCGTCCAGCGCCGGCCGTCGGGCCGGGTCAGCACCCAGGCCACGCTGCGCTCGCCATGCTCGGGCCACAGCGCGCGGTGCAGGGCCAGCGGTGCGGCCAGCCAGGGCGGCGGCGCCGGCTCGTCCGGCGGCGCCAGCAGCAGCCGGCCGTCCTCGCCGTGGATGCTCAGCCGCAGATGGCGCAGCGGCTGGCCGGTCTGCAGCAGGCCCAGGCTCTGCAGCGCCACGCGGTCGCTGGCCTCGGGCAGCTGGTGCAGGGCCGCGGCCACGCCGGCCAGGCTCAGGGCCGCATCGACCTCGTCGTCGATCTCGCCCTGCACCAGGCCCAGGCCCAGCAGCGCGGCGGCCAGCAGCACGGCCACGGCCACGGCCGCGGCGCGGCGCATCACCAGGCGCGGCAGGTCCAGCGTCAGCGCATCGGCAGAAGCCCGGGGCGTGCTCATCGCCGCATTGTCACGGCCGGCCGGCACCGGCAAGCCGGCTCAGCCGATCTTGCGGTAGGCCACGCACCAGCCGGGCGCCGCGATGTGCTTGCGGCCGAACATCGCGCAGCCGGCCCAGGCATCGCTGGCCGAGCCCTGCCAGAACTGGCAGTTGTTGCACTTCTGCTCGACGCGGTGCTGCGGATATTTCTTGGCATCGACCTTGGTGGTGTCGTGCTTGTAGCCCAGGCCGACGGCGGTCTCGTCGGCCTCGTCGACGCGGGCCTGGGCCCGGGCGGCACCGGCGGCCAGCACCAGGCCGCCGCTGCCGGCGGCACGCAGCAGGAACACACGGCGGGTTTGTGCAATGGGAGGCATGGGATTTCCTTGGCTTCTGGCCGGGGGCCAGTCGTGAAAAAGCCGCCTGGCATGGCGCACAGGCGGCCTGCTGGGATGCACGCTCCGGCGGCGGCTCAGGCGCCGCCGCGGGGACTCACTTGGGGATCTTGAACACCCACATCGAGCCGCCCTGCTCCAGGTAGTTGACCTTCTTGGCCACGTCGCCGCCCCACAGCGGCACGGCGCCGCCCCAGCCCGAGGCCACGGCCACGTACTGCTCGCCACCTTCGCTCCAGGTCACCGGCGGCGCCACCACGCCCGAGCCGGTCTGGAACTTCCACAGGATCTTGCCGGTCTTGGCATCGGCGGCCTGCAGAAAGCCTTCCGGCGTGCCCCAGAACACCAGGTTGCCGCCGGTGGTCAGCACACCGCCCCACAGCGGCGCGTTGTTGGGGGCTTCCCAGACGATCTTGCCGGTCTTCGGGTCGATGGCGCGCAGCGCGCCGATGGGCCCGTCGTTCAGCGTCTTGATGGTGAAGCCGGCGCCCAGGTAGGCCGCGCCCTTCTTGTAGGTGATGGGCTCGTTCCAGATCTCCATGCCCCATTCGTTGGCCGGCACATAGAACAGCTTGGTGTCGGGGCTGTAGGCCATCGGCATCTGGTTCTTGCCGCCCAGGAAGCTGGGCGCCGAGAACACCGACTTGCCCTTGTTGGCATCGGCGCCGGCGGTGGGGTCGCCGGGGCGGTTCTCGGGCACGTAGTTGGGCCGGCCGGTCTTCAGGTCGATGCCGGTGGCCCAGGTGATCTTCTTGACGAAGGGGAAGGCATTGACCAGCTTGCCGGTCTTGGCGTCGTTGACGTAGAAGAAGCCGTTGCGGTCGGCCTTGCCGCCGAGGATCTGGCCGCCGTCGTCGTAGGTGACGAACTCGTTGACGCCGTCGAAGTCCCAGCCGTCGTTGGGCGTGTTCTGGTAATGCCAGACGATCTGGCCGGTCTTCACGTCGATGGCGACGGTGGAGCAGCTGAACAGGTTGTCACCCTTGCGCAGATGGCTGTTCCAGGGCGCCGGGTTGCCGGTGCCGAAGTAGGCCAGGCCGGTCTTGGGGTTGTAGGTGCCGCCCAGCCAGGTGGCCGCGCCGCCGGTCTTCCACAGGTCGCCCGGCCAGCTCTTGCCGGTGGTGCCCGAGATGCCGTTGTCGCTGGCATTGCCGTCCTTGTCGAACTTCTTGCCCATGTGGCCTTCGACCACCGGGCGCACCCAGACCAGGGCGCCGGTCTTGGGGTTGCGCGCCTCGACGCGGCCGATGACGCCGAACTCGCCGCCCGACACGCCGGTCAGCAGCAGGCCCTGGGCAATCAGCGGCGCGGCGCTGGCGCTGTAGCCGGCGGCATAGTCGTCGATCTTCTCCTTCCACACCACCTCGCCGGTGTCCTGGTTCAGCGCCACCAGCTGGGCGTCCAGCGTGGCGAAGATGACCAGGTTGTCGTACAGCGCAGCGCCGCGGTTGATGACGTCGCAGCAGGGCATGATGCCGTCGGGCAGGCGGTGCTCGTACTTCCACAGCTTGGCGCCGGTCTTGGCGTCCAGCGCAAAGATGCGGCTGTAGCTGGCGGTGACGAACATCTTGCCGTTGTGGATCACCGGCTGGGTTTCCTGGCCGCGCTGCTTCTCGCCGCCGAACGAGAAGCTCCACACCGGCACCAGCTTGGCGACGTTGGCGGTGTTGATGCTCTTCAGCGGCGAGTAGCGCTGGCCCTGCTGGCCAATGCCCCAGCTGAGCACGTCGCCGGTGGACTTGGCGTCGTTTTCGATCATTTGATCGGTGACACCCGCGGCCTGGGCGCTTTGGGCAGACAGGGACAGGGCGGCACAGCCCATCGTGACCAGCAGGGTCAGCAGTTTGATTCGCATGGTGAGGTCTCCTCCGGTGAAGGGGTGTCACACCCGGGGACTGTCCGGGTGCTCCGGGAAGAATTCCCGGCAATCCGCGTGCCACCTCGGTGCTGGCCGCCAGCGGCCGTTTCGGGGCCGATTCGGGCCCGCCGTTCAAGGGTTGACCCGGGGAACACTGCTCCAGGCTTGCGCAGTTCAGGGCTTGCGTGGCAGCTGCAGCGCGGCACGCTCGTAGCGCGGGTACAGATGGGCCACCTGGCGCGTGTACTCGGCCGGCCAGGCGGCCCAGCGGCGCCAGGCCTCGGGCACCGGCGCACGCAGCACCTCGTTCATGTCCCAGCCCTCGCCGGCCCAGCGGCTGAAGGCGCCGTCCAGCCAGCGCAGATAGGCGCGGGTCTGCTGCAGGCCGGCATCGCCGCTGTGCACCGGGCCATGGCTGGGCACCACGGTCAATGGGCGGCCATCCCGGCCCTCGCCCTGCAGCCAAGGCGCCAGCTGGTCCAGCGCCGCCAGCCAGGCGCGCACATCGGCATGCGGCGTGGTCGGCAGGCGCTCGGCAAACACCAGGCCGCCGGCAAACACCACGCCGCTGGCGCGGTCGATCAGCACCAGGTCGCTGTCGGTGTGGCCGCGCAGCTCGCGCAGCTCGAATTCACGTTGGCCGATGCGCAGCGGCCCGGGGCCGATGGTCTGCGTCGGCAGCCGCGCCTCGGTGCCCTTCATCCAGTCGCCGCACAAGCGGTACAGGTTGTCCTCGTAGGCCCGGGCCTCGCGCTGCATGCCGGTGCGGCTGCGCAGCGTGGCGGCGATGGGCAGGTCGGCAAAGGCCTGGTTGCCGAGGAAGTAGTCGGGGTGCAGGTTCAGGTGGATGACCTGCACCACCGGCTCGCGCGTGGTGCGGGCGATCAGCGCACGCAGCTGCTCGCCGTGGCGGCGGCTGACGCCGGTGTTGATGACCAGCACGCCGGCGCCGGTGGCGATGAAGCCGGTGTTGATGATGTTGCAGCCATTGGCCGGCGCAAAGTCGTCGTTGGCGCCCTCGACCACCCACACGCCCTCGGCCAGCGCGCGCGCCTTCAGGCCGTAGTCCAGCCGCGCCAGGTTCACCACCGGAGCGGCCGGCACGGCCAGCGGCAGCGGCGGTGCGGCCTGCAGCGGCAGCGCGGCCAGCAGCAGCAGCGTCATGCTCAGCGTCTTCATTCGAGCGGGCTCTGGATGCGGTTGCCGTTGTTGTCGACGCCGACGATGCGCAGCGGCCCGGGAGGCGGCTGCTCGAAGTCGAACGAGAACACCGGGTTCTCGCTGACCGGCTCGAAGGTCTGCAGCCGCAGCAGCTCGCGGTCGCGGCCGTCGCGCACCGACAACCGGCTGAGGTAGAAGGCCGGGATGCCGTTGACCAGGCCGGTGTCCATCGGATGCATGATGCGCAGCCGCAGTCGGGCGGCACGCTGATCCGCACCCGCAGCCAAGCCCGGCACGGCGCTGAACAGCCGGCCGCTGACCTGGCCCAGGGTCTGGCTCCAGCTGCCGTCGGCGCGTGTGCCACCGGGCACGGTGCAGCCGCCCCCGGCCGAGTCGACCCAGGTGCCGCCCACATGCCACAGGCCGTCGGCGGTGAGCACCAGGGCGCGCACCGGCGAGGCCTGCTCCAGCTTGAAGCGAAAGCCCAGCGTCGGCAGGGCCAGCAGCGGCTGCAGCTCCAGCACCTTGCGGATCGGGTTGCGGTCGACCACCACGATGATGCGCTGCACGCCCGGCAGCGCCGCCTGCACGCTGATCGGCACGTTCATCGGGTCTTCGGCAAAGGCCGGGCCCAGCACCTTGATGCGCGCATCGAACTGCACCCGCGCACGCGGCGGCAGGAACTCCTTCTTCAGCTCGGGCCACTGCAGGCTCTTGAACGGGTCGCCGTCGTCGGCCGCCGCGGCCTGGCTGCGGGCGGCCCCGGCCAGGGCCCACAGCATCAGCCCCGTCAGACCGTCGCGCCGCCGCAGTGCCATCGCGCCCTCACCAGCGGTGCAGCCAGCGCAGCGAGGCCAGCAGGCTGCGCGGCGCGCCGGTCTCGAAGAAGCGGCTGTTGCCGTCGTTGACGATGACGCTGCCGATGTAGCGGCGGTCGGCCAGGTTGTCCACCCGGGCCAGCAGCTCCAGCGTGTCCAGCGGCGACAGCGCCAGCGCCTGCGACCAGCGCAGCGAGGCCAGCGCATAACCCCCGGCCGACGCGGCAGCGGCAGGGCTGCTGGCATCGTTGGCCTGGGTGCGGCCCACGGCCCGCCATTCCAGCGCCCACTGGCCCCAGGGCCCCGCGGCCCCTGCGGTGCCGGCCGGCGTCCAGGCCAGCTGGGCCCAGGCGCTGGCGCCGCTGGTGCCGGCGATGCGGTGGCCGGCGACGATGTTGCCCAGCGTGCTGCGGTACTCGGCATCCAGCCAGCTGGCGCTGGCCTGCAGGCGCAGGCCCGGCGCGATGGCCCAGCCCAGCGCCAGCTCGGCCCCCTGGCGGCGCGTGCGGCCGACGTTCTGGAACACCGAGCGCCCGCCGGTGTTGGACAGCACGCCGATCTCGTTGTCGGTATCGGCGGCAAACAGCGCCGCATCCACCGCCAGCGCCGCATCGGCCGAGCGCCACTTGCTGCCCAGCTCGACCTGGCGGCTGGTCTGGCCGGCCAGGCCGCGGTTGAAGCCGCCTTCGGTCTGAGTGGCCGGCGCATAGGCCAGCTCGCCCAGCGTCGGCGCCTCGAAGCCGCGCGCCACGCTGGCATGCAGGGCCCAGCCGGGACGGGGCTTCCACTGCAGGCCCAGCACCGGGTTGCTGTAGTGGTAGCTCAGCGCGCCCGAGTCGTTGCCGTTGGACAGGAAACGGTCGTCGGTGCTCATGCGCACCTCGCCGCCGCGCAGGCCGCCGGTGAGCGCCAGCGTGGCGCCCAGCGGCCAGTGGGCCTGCAGATAGGCCTCGCGCGAGGTCGAGTCGTTCAGCTCGTCGCGGCGCAGCGCGCCCTGCACGCCCTTGGCCGTGGGCGTGGCCGGTGCGCCGGTGAAGTTGCGCCAGCCGCGGCGCTCATCGCGCTGGGTCTCGTGGCTGAAGCCGGTGACCACATCGCCGGCGCCCAGCCGCCATTCCAGCCGCGCGTCCAGGCCGCGGTAGATGCGGTCGAAGTCGACCACGCCGCCGCCATGCGTGGCCGCGGTCTGCGCGGTGGACGGGATGGACTGGAACTGCACCACGCCGCGCGAGCCGTGGTACAGCGTCAGCGACGAGGCGCGCAGCGCGCCGCCCAGGGCGCCGTCGCCGGCAAAGGCATGGCGCCAGTTCAGCCCGGCCTGGCTCTGGCGCACGGTCTTGCGCGTGTCGTATTCCAGCGCCTGGGGCGTGGTCTGGTAGGGGTCGGTGTCGAACTGCAGCCGGGTCAGGCCCAGCGGATCGTCGGCGGCCTGCTGGTGGTCGGACAGCTGCAGCGTCAGCCGGTCGGCGGCGCCACGCCAGGCCAGGCGCACATTGGCCAGCTGGCGGTCGGCCGCGCTCTGCGGGCGAAAGCCCTCCAGCTCGGTCTTGGCGATGCTGGCGCGCAGGTCCAGCTGCTCGTTCAAGGGCGTGGCCAGGCCCAGGCGCAGCTGGCGCAGGCCGTCGCTGCCGGCATCCAGCGCCAGCTCGGTCTGCGCCGCCCGCACCGGCGCGCTGAACACCGCGATCACGCCGCCCGAGTTGTTGCCGTAGAGCACCGAGAACGGCCCGCGCAGCACCTCGATGCGCTCGGCGCCGGCCAGGTCGAAGTGCGCCACCTGGCCCTGGCCGTCAGGCATGGTGGCCGGGATGCCGTCGGTGTACAGGCGCAGGCCGCGCACGCCAAAGGCCGCCCGCGCGCCAAAGCCGCGGCTGCTGATCTGCAGGTCCTGGGCGTAGTTGTTGCGGTTGTTGACCACCAGGCCCGGCACCTGGACCAGGGCCTCGGACAGGTTGATCATCGGCCCGGCCTGGCGCAGCGCCTGCTCGTCGATGGCCGAGATGGCAAACGGCGCGTCCAGCAGGCGTCGGGCCTGCGGCGAGCCGGTGACCACCAGGGTCTCGGCGGCCGGCGACGGCGGCAGCGGCTGGGCCTGGGCACCGGCACAGCCGGCCAGCAGGGCAACAAACAACGGACGGACAGGATGGTTCATGAAAAATGATGGGACGGGGACGCACAGCCAGCGTCACGGCGCGCATCAGACCGCGGACCGCGGCCACGACCAAGTTCGCGTTTTCCCGCCTGGTGCTTCAAATCGAATCAGCCGGCGTCGGCCTTTGGTATCGTCGCGGCGCGGTACAAGAGGGATGTCCCCATCCGCGCTGTCGGGGAGGAACTGGGAAATGTGCAAAAGATGCTGGATGGCACCATCCATGCGGGATATCCGATGACACGCATCTACCTCGTCGATGACCAGGCCATCCTGCGCGACGGATTGCATGCCCTGCTGGAGTCCTGCGGCCACGAGGTGGTGGGGGCCAGCAGCGACCCCACCGAGGCTGTTGTCGAGGCACAACAGAAACAGGCCCAGGTGATGCTGCTGGACCTGGGCCTGGGCGAGCGCTCGGGCTTCGAGGTGCTGCATGAGTTGAAACGCCGCGACTCGCCGGTCAAGGCCGTGGTGCTGACCATGTCGGCCCAGCCGCGCCATGTGGCCGAGGCGGTGCGCCTGGGCGCGGCCGGCTATGTGCTGAAGGACGCCGGCGCGGCCGAGCTGATCCAGGCCATCGACACCGTGGCCGCCGGCCGGCGCTTCTTCGGCCCGCAGGTGGCCGACCTGGCGCTGCAGGCCCTGACCAGCAACGGCGACGACGACCCCTTTGCCACGCTGTCGCCGCGCGAGCGCCAGATCGTCACCATGGTCGTCAACGGCCTGTCCAGCGCCGCCATCGGCACCCAGTTGCACCTGTCGCCGAAGACCGTGGACACCTACCGCAGCCGCATCATGGCCAAGCTGGGCGTCAGCGGCGTCACCGGCCTGGTGCGCCTGGCGGTGCGCGAAGGCCTGGTCGAGAAATAGCCCTGCCTCGGGCGGGCCTCAGAGCGCGCAGCTGCGAAAGCCGATGAAGGCCGCATCGGCGGCCGGCGCCAGGCTGCGCCGGGCCAGCACATGGCGCAGGCGCGGGCTGGCCATCAGCGTGGCGCCGCGCACGTGGTGCAGGCCGGCGTCGCGCGGGTCACGGCCGGCCACCCATTCCAGCACCTCGCCCCAGACCAGGCCGCGCCGCGCGCCCTGCTGCACGGCCAGCTGCCACTCGGCCTCGGTGGGCAGGCGCCGGCCGGCCCAGCGGCACCACGCCTGGGCCTCGTGGGCGCTGACATGCAGCACCGGCTGCGCCGCCGGCACACGCTGCATGCGGCCCAGGCGCCGCGCCAGCACGCCGCCGGTGACCTGCTCCACATAGCGCGGCGCACGCCGCGTGCTGGCCTCCAGCCAGTCCCAGCCTTCGCTGCCCCAGCACTCGCGGCGGTCGTAGCCGCCGTCGTCGATGAACTCGGCATAGTCGGCCCAGGTCACCGGCTGGGCATCGATCTCGAAGTCGGCCAGGCGCTGCTGGCTGCGCTCGCGCTCGGACTCGGGCACCCAGCCGCCCGCGGGCGTGCCCAGCTCCACCAGCTGGCCGGGCCAGGCCAGCGGCTCGCGGCGCATGCGGCTGGGCAGCGGCGGCAGCCAGCCACCCTGCTCCAGCGGCTGCAGGCGCTGCTCGGGCAGGTCCAGCGCCTGGGCCAGCTCGGCCAGGGTCTCGGCGATGCGGTCCTCGTGGTGCAGGGCCTGGCGGAACACATGCAGGCCGGCGTCGTCGGCCGGGGCCTTGTCCAGCAGCTCCAGCGTGGCCTCCAGCGTGGCGGCCAGGTAGTCGCGCAGCTCGTCGGCCGACGGCAGCTCGCGGCGCCAGCGGCCGCGCCGGCCGCCGACCTGGGGATCGAACAGCGCATCGGCCTGGGCCAGCACCGAGGGCAGGCGCACGGCCGCGGCATCGGCGGCCGGGCCGCGGCTGCGCTGCAGATGGCGGGCGATCCAGTATTCCTGGTACCAGGCGGCATGGCCGATCAGCCACAGCGGCGGCTCCAGCTCGTCGGCCGGTGGCTCCAGGGCCAGGTCCTCGAAGGCCGTCAGCCAGGCCAGCGTGCGGCTGCGCGCATCCATCAGCGCCAGCGACAGGCGGTCGGCGCCGGCGCCGCGCATGGCCGGGCCGTCGTGCACCAGTGGGTCGATCAGCGTGGTGGCCATGCGGATCGGTGGGAAGCGATGCGCGGGCCGCCAGCCTGTCAGTCGTTGACCGCCGGCCGCGTCACCAGCGACAGCGCCGGGCCGAAGCGCTTGCGCACCGCGGCCTCGATGCCGGCCGCGTCCAGGCCCACGCCGTGCAGCAGCTTGGCCGGGTCGCCATGCTCGATGAACTCGTCGGGCAGGCCCAGCATCAGCATCGGCAGGCTCAGCCCGGCCTGGATCAGGGCCTCGGCCACCGCGCTGCCAGCGCCGCCCTGGACGCAGCCCTCTTCCACCGTGACGATGGCATCGTGGCTGCGCGCCAGCTTCAGCAGCAGCTCCAGGTCCAGCGGCTTGGCAAAGCGCATGTCGGCCACCGTGGCATCCAGCGCCTGGGCCGCGGCCAGGGCCGGGTGCAGCAGGGTGCCGAAGGCCAGCAGGGCGACGCGACGCGCCGCGCCCTGGGCCGAGCCGGTCTGGGGCAGGCCGGATTCACGGCGCAGCACGCCGCGGCCCCATTCCCAGCCCTCCAGCGAAGCCTCGGGCTGGGCACCGATGCCGGCGCCGCGCGGGTAGCGCACGGCCACGGGCTGGTCGCGGCGGAAGGCGGTGGACAGCGCGCGCCGGCACTCGGCCTCGTCGGACGGGCACAGCACGACCATGTTGGGCACGCAGCGCAGGAAGGCGATGTCGTAGGCCCCGGCATGGGTGGCGCCGTCGGCACCGACCAGGCCGGCACGGTCCAGCGCAAAGGTCACCGGCAGGTTCTGCAGTGCCACGTCGTGGATCAGCTGGTCGTAGCCGCGCTGCAGGAAGGTGCTGTAGATGGCCACCACCGGCTTCAGCCCCTCGCAGGCCAGGCCGGCGGCGAAGGTGACGGCATGCTGCTCGGCGATGCCCACGTCGTGGTAACGCTTGGGGAAGCGCTGCTCGAACTCGACCAGGCCCGAGCCCTCGCGCATCGCCGGCGTGATGGCCACCAGGCGCTCGTCGGCCGCGGCCATGTCGCAGATCCACTGGCCGAAGACCTGGGTGAAGGTGGTCTTGGGCGCGGCGGCCGGCTTGGTCAGGCCCACGCTGGGATCGAACTTGCCCGGGCCGTGGTAATTGATCGGATCGGCCTCGGCCAGCTTGTAGCCATAGCCCTTCTTGGTGACCACGTGCAGGAACTGCGGGCCCTTCTTGTCGCGCAGGTTCTCCAGCGTCGGGATCAGCGCGCCCAGGTCGTGGCCGTCGATCGGGCCGACATAGGTGAAGCCCAGCTCCTCGAAGATGGTGCCGGGCACGACCATGCCCTTGGTGTGCTCCTCGAAGCGGCGCGCAAACTCGTACAGCGGCGTGTTCTTGAACAGGCTCTTGGCGCCTTCGCGCGCCGAGGCATAGAACTGGCCGCTCATCAGCCGTGCCAGGTGCTTGTTCAGCGCGCCCACCGGCGGGCTGATCGACATGTCGTTGTCGTTGAGGATCACCAGCAGGTCGGCCAGGCCGGCGCCCTCGGGCGCGCCGCCATGGTTCAGCGCCTCGAAGGCCATGCCGCCGGTCAGCGCACCGTCGCCGATGACGGCCACCACGCGGCGGTTCTCGCCCTTGAGCTTGCTGGCATGGGCCATGCCCAGCGCGGCCGAGATGCTGGTGGACGAATGGCCGGTGCCGAAGGTGTCGTATTCGCTTTCGGCGCGGCGCGGAAAGCCGCTGATGCCGCCCAGCTGCTTCAGCGTGGGCATGGCGTCGCGCCGGCCGGTGAGGATCTTGTGCGGATAGGTCTGGTGGCCCACGTCCCAGACGATGCGGTCCTGCGGCGTGTTGTAGACGTAGTGCAGCGCGACCGTCAGTTCCACCGTGCCCAGGTTGCTGGACAGATGGCCACCGGTCTTGCTGACGCTGTGCAGCACATGGTCGCGCAGCTCGCGCGCCAGCTGGCCCAGCTGCTGGCGCGGCAGGCGGCGCAGATCGGCCGGCGAGTCGATGGCGGACAGCAGCGAGGGCGGCGTGTTGTGGGGCATGGGTTGTCCTCAGCAGTCGCGGTGCACGACCATGTCGGCCAGCTCGCGCAGATGGGAAGTCTGGGCGCCCGGACGGGCATGGGCCAGGCCGCTGCGGTCCAGCGCGGCCAGCGCGCTGGCATGCAAGGCATGGGCCTGGCGGCGGGCCTCGTCCAGGCCCAGCACGGTGACATAGGTGGGCTTGTTGGCGCCCACGTCCTTGCCGGCGGTCTTGCCCAGCTTGTCCGAGCCCTGGGTCACGTCCAGGATGTCGTCGACGATCTGGAAGGCCAGGCCCAGCGCGGCGCCAAAGTCGGCCAGCGCCTGCCAGGCCACGGGATTGCACGGGCCGCAGGCCGCGCCCATCAGCACGCTGGCCTGCAGCAGCGCCCCGGTCTTGCGCCGGTGCATGTCGCGCAGCGCGGCCTCGTCCAGCGGCTTGCCGGTGGCCGCCAGGTCGATGGCCTGGCCGCCGGCCATGCCGGCATGGCCGGCCGAGCGCGCCAGCAGGCTGACCAGGCGGGCCTGCAGCGCCGGCGGCACCACGTCCGCGCCGCCACGGTCGTCGGGCGTCAGCACCTCGAAGGCCAGGGCCTGCATGGCATCGCCGGCGAGCATGGCCGTGGCCTCGCCGAACTGCACATGCACCGTGGGCTTGCCGCGGCGCAGCACATCGTCGTCCATGCAGGGCATGTCGTCGTGGATCAGCGAATAGGCATGGATCAGCTCCACCGCCACCGCCGCACGCAGGGCCGCGGCCGACTGGCCGTCCACCGCCTCGCAGGCGGCGCGCACCAGCAGCGGCCGCAGCCGCTTGCCGCCGTCGAGCACGCCATAGCGCATGGCCTCGCCCAGGCCGGCCGGCGCCTCGGCCGGCACCCAGCGCGACAGCGCGGCCTCCACCGCCGCCAGCTCGGCCTGCATCCAGTCGTCGAAGCCGAGGCTCATGACTCGGTCCAGTCCTTCAGCTGCCCGTCTTCGAGCACCTGCACCTGGGCCTCGACGGCCTGCAGGCGGTCACGGCAGAAACCCAGCAGGGCCGTGCCGCGGCGGTAGTGGTCGAGCAGGCCGTCCAGCGGCAGCTGGCCGCCTTCCATGGCCTGCACCAGCCGCTCCAGCTCGGCCAGCGCATCCTCGTAGCGTTCGGGCAGCGCGGCGGCCGGGGCTGGGGGGGACGAAGTCATGTGCGGATGATGTAACTCGGGTGAACCGATCATTTTAGTCGGCCCGCCCGGGCCCGGCATCGAACGGCCTGGGTACAATCTGGGGTTGACGGTCACCCTTCGTGGTGGCCGTTTTCATCATCGATAAACCCATCCGCGGGGCCACCGGGTGGGGGTTTTGACATCCTTTCTGGAGATCCTGGGGATCATGTCGGACCTGAGCGTCAGTCTCGAAGCTCTCGCGCGCAACGCATCCACCGCCGCAGCGCAGCGCTCGCAACTTTCAGTCAGCACTTATTTCTCTGACGCGCTGTACAAGCGCGAGCAGGAGCTGATCTTTCAGCATGGACCGCGCTATCTGGGGCACGAGTTGACCGTGCCCGAGATCGGCGACTTCCACGCCCTGCCTCAGGAAGGCGAGGGCCGCGCCCTGGTGCGCGGGCCCGAGGGGCTGAAGCTGGTGTCCAACGTCTGCCGGCACCGCCAGGCGGTGATGCTCAAGGGCCGCGGCAATACCCGCGCCGCCGGCGGCAGCATCGTCTGCCCGCTGCACCGCTGGACCTACGACCTGAACGGCCAGCTGATCGGCGCGCCGCATTTCCAGCACGATCCCTGCCTGCACCTGAACCAGTACCGCACGCGCAGCTGGAACGGCCTGGTGTTCGAGGACAACGGCCGCGACATCGAAATCGACCTGGCGGCCCTGGGACCGCGGGCCGATCTCGACTTCTCGGGCTATGTGCTCGACCACGTCGAGATGCACGAGTGCAACTACAACTGGAAGACCTTCATCGAGGTCTATCTGGAGGACTACCACGTCGGGCCCTTCCATCCCGGCCTGGGCCGCTTCGTCACCTGCGACGATCTGCGCTGGGAGTTCGGCAAGCACCATTCGGTGCAGACCGTGGGCATCCACAAGGGCCTGGCCGAGTCGGGCTCGCCGGTCTACCAGCGCTGGCACGAGGCGGTGCTGCGCCTGAACGGCGGCCAGCCGCCCAAGCAGGGCGCGATCTGGCTGACCTACTACCCGAACATCATGGTCGAGTGGTATCCGCATGTGCTGGTGGTCTCGACCCTGCACCCGCGTGGGCCGCAGAAGACGCTGAACGTGGTGGAGTTCTTCTACCCCGAGGAGATCGCCGCCTTCGAGCGCGACTTCATCGAGGCCGAGCGTGCGGCCTACATGGAGACCTGCATCGAGGACGACGAGATCGCCGAGCGCATGGACGCCGGCCGCCGCGCCTTGTTCGAGCGTGGCGACGACGAGGCCGGCCCCTACCAGAGCCCGATGGAAGACGGCATGCGCCACTTCCACGAGTGGTATCGGCGCGTGATGGGCATGGGCCGGGCGCCCTGGTGAGAACCTGCTGCAGGGCGCCGCAGCGCCCTGCCCTGCGGCCTCAGAAGCCTACTGCCTGGCCGTCGCGCCGCGGATCGCTGGCCGCCGCATAACCTTCGATCGACGCGTCACCCAGGCGCCAGATGAACTGGCCGGCACCGAAGTCCTGGTAGCTGTCGGCAAAGCTCTCGACGCGGTGGCCCAGGTCGCGCAGGCCCTGCTCCACCGCCGGATCGAAGCCCTGCTCGGTGTTGAGGATGCCGGCATTGAAGCGCCAGCGCGGCGCATCGCAGGCGGCCTGCGGGTTCTGGCCGTAGTCCAGCATGCGCACCAGGGTCTGCAGATGACCTTGCGGCTGCATGTCGCCACCCATCACGCCAAAGCTCATCTGCGGCGCGCCGTCCTTCATCAAGAAGGCCGGGATGATGGTGTGGAAGGGCCGCTTGCCCGGGGCCACGCAGTTGGCGCTGCTGGCATCGCGGTTGAAGCAGTGGCCGCGGTTCTGCAGGCTCACGCCCCAGTCCGGCAGCACCACGCCGGAGCCGAAGCCCATGTAGTTGCTCTGGATGAAGCTGACCATCATGCCGCTGGCATCGGCGGCGGTCAGGTAGATGGTGCCGCCCTTGGGCTGCAGGCCGGGGCCGAAATCCTGGGCCCGCTGCGGGTCGATCAGCCGGGCGCGCTGCGCCAGGTAGGCCGGGTCCAGCATCTGCTCGGTGGTGACCTGCATCGCGCCACGCTCGGCGACATGGCGGTAGACATCGGCAAAGGCCAGCTTCATGGCCTCGATCTGCAGGTGCTGCGAGGCCAGGCTGTCCACCGGCAGCGCCGCCAGGTCGTGGTGCTGCAGCATGCCCAGCGCCATCAGCGCGGCAATGCCCTGGCCATTGGGCGGGATCTCGTGCAACTCGTGGCCACGGTAGGCCTGGTGGACGGTGCCCACCCACTCGGGCTGCCAGGCGGCCAGATCGGCCTCGGTCATCGCCCCGCCCTGGGCGGCTGCAGCCGCGGCGATGGCGGCGGCGATCTCGCCGCGGTAGAAGGCCTCGCCGCGCGTCTCGGCGATGCGGCGCAGCGCACGCGCTGCACCCGGCATCGCAAAGCGCTCGCCGACCTCGGGTGCACGGCCACGCGGCAGAAAGACCTCGGCAAAGCCCGGCTGCGACACCAGATCCGGCACGGCCGCGGCCAGGGCCCACTTCTGCTGCACGATCACCGGCACGGCATAACCCCGCTCGGCGATGTCGATGGCCGGCGCCATCAGCTCGGCAAACGGCAGCTTGCCGAAGCGCCGGCTCAGCTCGGCCCAGGCGCCCACCGCGCCGGGCACGGTGACGGTGTCCCAGCCGCGCTTGGGCAGGGACGGGCCGTCGCCATGCTTGCGCTGGAAGTACTCGGGCGTCCAGGCCGCCGGCGCGCAGCCCGAGGCATTCAGGCCGTGCAGTTGCTGGCCGTCCCACAGGATGCAGAAGGCGTCCGAGCCCAGGCCGTTGCTGCAGGGCTCGACCAGGGTCATGGCCGCCGCGGTGGCGATGGCCGCATCCACCGCATTGCCGCCCTGCTGCAGCATGCGCAGCCCGGCCTGGGCCGCCAGCGGATGCGAGGTGGAGACGATGTTGCGGGCGAAGATGGGCGAGCGCCGGCTGGCATAGCCGGCGTTCCAGTCGAAGGGGTGGCTCATGGGGGGGACTTCCTCGTGGTTTCAGAGTCAGAGAGACAGGCCGGACTGGCCATCGGGCGCCTCGGCCACATAGCGTTGCACACGCGGCGGCTCGCTGCCGCGGTGAAAGGCCAGCCGCTGCTCGCGCAGATCGGCATCGGCGGCGGTGAAGCGGGCCAGGCGGCGCTGGTGCTCGGTCCAGCTTTCGTCGACGAAGTATTCAACATAGCGGCCCGGCACCGAGGCATCGCGGAACAGGCCCCAGCTGAGCACGCCCTGGCGCAGCCGGGCCTGGCGCGTGGCCTGCATCACGCGGGCAAACTCGCCGGCCCGTGCCGGGTCGACCAGGTATTCGACCGTCACCATCACCGGCCCTTCGTCGCCATCGATGCTGCCCGGCGGCACCGGCGACGGCGGCGGCACGGCCGGCGAATGGTCGACCTCCTCGCCGCCTTCCACCGACCAGTGCCGCGTGGCCAGCAGGAACAGCGGCCCGGCCACCGCCGCCGCCACCACCGCGGTGCTGACGCTGGCCAGGCTGGCCACCTGGCCCCACAGCAGCGAGCCGGCGGCCGAGCCGCCCATCAGCGCCATCTGGTAGATCGACATGCCGCGCGCGCGCACCCAGTCGGGCAAGGCCATTTGCGCCGAGACGCTGAGGGTGTTGGCGGTGGAGATCCAGGCCGCACCCAGCAGCACCAGGGCCGGCAGGGCCAGCCACAGCTCGGGCACCAGCACCACCACCACCGACAGCCCGGCATGCAGCACCGTGGCCCAGCGCACGAAGGCATCGCGGCCGAAGCGCGCGCGCAGCCAGGGAAAGGCCAGCGCCGCGGCGATGGCACCGGCGCCTATGGCCGCCAGCATCACCGTGAAGGTGCCCGGCCCGGCGCCGTGCAACTGCAGCGCCACCAGGGGCAGCAGCGACATCAGCGCCGCCGCCTGCAGGAAAAACGCGAAGATGCGCACCAGCACCACGCGCATGCGCGGGCTCTGCGCCACATGCTGCAGGCCCACGCGCATGGCGCCGACAAAGCGCTCGCCCGGCAGCGCGCTGACCTGGGGCTGCGAGCGCCAGCGCAGGATCAGCACCGCCGACACCACGGCCAGCACGGCATTCAGCGTGAACACCGCCGCCGGACCGGCACCGGCCAGCAGGGCGCCGGCCAGCGTGGGGCCGATGACGCGCGCCAGGTTCATCGAGATGCCGTTCAGCGCCAGCGCCGACGGCAGGTCGCTGCGCGCCACCACCGAGGGCACGATGGCCGAGAACACCGGCCAGCGCAGCGCCAGGCCGATGCCATTGGCAAAGGTCAGGGCCAGCAGCAGCGGCGCCGTCAGCCCGCCGGCCAGGGCCAGCAGCGCCAGCACCAGGGCCACGCTGGCGACCCAGATCTGCGTGGCCGCGTAATAGCGGCGGCGGTCCAGGATGTCGGCCAGCGCGCCGCTGGGCAGGCCGAGCAGGAACACCGGCAGCGTGGAGGCGGTCTGCACCAGGGCCACCATCACCGGGCTGGTGGTCAGCGAGGTCATCAGCCAGGCGGCTGCGACATCGTTCATCCACATCGTCAGGTTGGCCGCCGCCCAGGTGATCCACAGGCTGCGGAACACCGGCCCCTCCAGCGGCGCCAGCACGCCCGGCAGGCGCCGCGGCGGCGTTGCGGGCGCGGCGGGCGTCTCGGCCACGTCTGGCGCGTCGGGCGGTTCCTGGCTCATGTGGCGATCATCCCCCAGGACGCGGCCCCGTCCCATGAAAAACGGCCCCTCGCGGGGCCGTTGCGGCATGACGGCGGGGCGCGGCCGTCAGTCCTCTTCCTGGAAGGCCTCGTCGCGCTTGGCCTTGATCGACGGCAACATCACGATCACCACCATCAGCGCCGCGGCCACCAGCAGGCCGGCCGACAGCGGACGGGTGATGAAGGCGCTCCAGTCGCCACGCGACAGCAGCAGCGCGCGGCGCAGGTTCTCTTCCATCATCGGGCCGAGGATGAAGCCCAGCAGCAGCGGTGCCGGCTCGCAGCCCAGCTTGTAGAAGGCATAGCCCACCACGGCAAAGCCGGCGGTCATGAACACGTCGAAGTTGTTGTTGTTCAGCGTGTAGGTGCCGATGCAGCAGAAGGTGACGATGGCCGGGAACAGGAAGCGGTAGGGCACGGTCAGCAGCTTGATCCAGATGCCGATCAGCGGCAGGTTCAGGATCACCAGCATCAGGTTGCCGATCCACATGCTGGCGATCAGGCCCCAGAACAGCTCGGGGTTGCTGGTCATCACCTGCGGGCCCGGCTGGATGCCCTTGATGGTCATCGCGCCGACCATCAGCGCCATCACCGCGTTCGGCGGGATGCCCAGGGTCAGCATCGGGATGAAGCTGGTCTGCGCGCCGGCGTTGTTGGCCGACTCGGGGCCGGCCACGCCGCGGATGTCGCCCTTGCCGAAGCGGCCCTTGGTGCCGGCAACCTTCTTCTCCAGCGTGTAGGCGGCAAAGGCGGCCAGCAGCGCACCGCCGCCGGGCAGCACGCCCAGGATGGAGCCCAGCGCCGTGCCACGCAGCACGGCCGGGGCGGCGTCCTTGAAGTCCTGCTTGGTCGGCCACAGGCCGTGCACGTCCTTGGTGAAGACCTCGCGGTGCTCGGCCGGGCGGCTGAGGTTGGCAATGATCTCGCCGAAGCCGAACACGCCCATGGCGATGGCGACGAAGCCGATGCCGTCGGTCAGCTCGGGGATGTCGAAGCTGTAGCGCGGCACGCCGGAGATCACGTCGGTGTTGATCTGGCCCAGCAGCAGGCCCAGCACGATCATCGCGATGGCCTTGACCAGCGAGCCCGAGGCCAGCACCACGGCGCCGATCAGGCCCAGCACCATCAGGCTGAAGTACTCGGCCGGGCCGAACTTGAAGGCCAGTTCGGTGAGCGGCGGCGCGAAGGCGGCGATGATGATGGTGCCCACGCAGCCGGCGAAAAACGAGCCCAGACCGGCCGCAGCCAGCGCCGGACCGGCACGGCCCTGGCGGGCCATGGCATAGCCGTCGATGGCCGTGACCACCGAGCTGGATTCACCGGGCACATTGATCAGGATGGCGGTGGTCGAGCCGCCGTACTGCGCACCGTAGTAGATGCCGGCCAGCATGATCAGCGCCGGCGTGGCGTCCAGCGCATAGATGCTGGGCAGCAGCATCGCGATGGTGGCCACCGGGCCCAGGCCGGGCAGCACGCCGATCAGCGTGCCGAGCACGGCGCCGCCGAAGGCATAGAGCAGGTTGGTGAGGGTCAGCGCGGTCTGGAAACCGAGCGCGAGGTTGTTCAGCAGTTCCATCGTGGGCTCCTCACTGCGGCGCAGCGGCCAGGATGGTGGGCCACAGCGGGATGGTCAGGTTCAGGCCCTTGATGAAGATCAGCCACGAGCCGCCGGTCAGCAGCGTGGCATTGAGCACCGCCTCTTTCCAGTGGAACTCGTCGCCGGCCCAGGCCGACATGATCACCAGGATGGGCAGCGAGATCACCATGCCCAGGCGCGGCAGCAGCAGGCCGAACACCACCACCGAGAAGGTGATGACGATCAGCGGCTTCCAGCCGATGCTGCCCACCGGGTCGCCATCGTCGGTCTCCACCGTCAGCGCGCCGAACAGCACGGCCGCGCCCAGCACGGCCAGCAGCAGGCCCAGGCCGAACGGGAAGTAACCAGGCCCGGGACGGGCCGAACTGCCGAAGCTGTAGTTCGTCGCGCCCCAGGCAAAGGCCAGGCCCACGACGATGAACATCAGCCCCGACCAGAAGTCCTTCTGACTCTTGATCTTCACGAGTACGTCTCCTCCAAGGCCGGGTCCGGCCTGTGCGAGGGCATTCTAGGCAGGGGGTCCGGGGGGCCCGCTGTGGTTTCCACGTAACGGAAGCAGGGGGTGGCGTCACCCCGGCGACAGGCCCGACGACGGACCCGGTACGGGCCGGGCCGCGGCCGGCTCAGGCCTCGGACCAGGCCGGCGTGCTGCGCAGCACCTCGTCCACCGTGGTCTGGCCCTCGGCCACCTTCATCATGCCGGCCAGGCGCAGCGGTCGCATGCCCTGCTTGACCGCATGGCGGCGCAGCGCGGCCATGTCGTGGGCCGGGTGCACGGCGCGGCGGCCGGCTTCATCCAGCAGCAGCAGCTCGTACAGGCCGACGCGGCCGCGGTAGCCGGTGTTGCGGCAGGCATTGCAGCCCACGGCCTTGTAGGGCCGCACGCCGCCCGACAGCCGCCAGGGCCGCGCCAGCTCGTCCAGGCCCTCGCGCGTCAGCGCCTCGTCGCGGGTCTTGCAGGCCGCGCACAGCGTGCGCGCCAGGCGCTGCGCCAGCACGCCGATGACCGTGGCCGAGATCAGGTAGGGCGGCACGCCCAGGTCGGCCAGGCGGGTGATGGCCGAGGCCGCATCGTTGGTGTGCAGGGTGCTGAACACCAGGTGGCCGGTGAGCGCGGCCTGGATCGCCATCTCGGCCGTGGCCAGGTCGCGGATCTCGCCGACCATGATGATGTCCGGGTCCTGGCGCATCAGCGCGCGCAGGCCGTCGGCAAAGCCCAGGTCCAGTGCTGCCTGCACCTGGGTCTGGTTGAAGGCGGGCTCGATCATCTCGATCGGGTCCTCGACGGTGCAGACGTTGACCTGGTCGGTGGCCAGGGCCTTCAGCGTCGAATACAGCGTGGTCGTCTTGCCGCTGCCGGTGGGCCCGGTGACCAGGATGATGCCGTGGGCCTGGCCGATCAGCTGCTGCCAGCGCTGGGCATCGTGATCGGCAAAGCCCAGCTCGGCCACGCCCTTGACCACCGTCTCGGGGTCGAACACGCGCATCACCAGCTTCTCGCCGAAGGCCGTGGGCAGCGTGGACAGGCGCATCTCGACCTCGCCGCCCGGGCCGTCGGGGCCGTCGGGGCGCTTGGTCTTGATACGGCCATCCTGCGGCCGGCGGCGCTCGACCACGTCCATGCGGCCCAGCAGCTTGATGCGCGCGGTCATCGCATTCATCACCACCGCCGGCACCTGGTAGACGGTGTGCAGCACGCCGTCGATGCGGAAGCGGATGGCGCCCATGTCGCGCCGCGGCTCCAGGTGGATGTCGCTGGCGCGCTGGTCGAAGGCGTACTGCCACAGCCAGTCGACCACCTGCACCACGCCCTGGTCGTTGGCATCGAGCTGCTTGTTGGCCTTGCCCAGTTCCACCAGCTGCTCGAAGCTGGCGGTGGCCGCCACCTCGCCGCTTTTCTGCGCCTGGCGCACGCTGCGCGCCAGGTTGTAGAACTCGGCCGTGTAGCGCGCGATGTCCTCGGGATTGGCCAGGGCCAGGCGCACGCGGCGGCGGCCGCTGGACTCGATCTCGGCCACCCAGGCGGTGTCGAAGGGATCGCTGGTGGCCACCGTCACCGCATCGGCCGCCACATTCACCGGCAGCACCTTGCGGCTTTCGGCGTACTGCAGGCTCATCACCTCGGCGACGCGGCCCACATCCACCTTCAGCGGATCGATGCGCAGATAGGGCAGCTTCTCGCGCCGCGCCAGCCACTCGGTCAGCGCCTCGGTGTCCAGCGTGCGGCCCTGGTGCTGCAGGCCGGCGCGGCCCAGGCGCACCAGCGCATGCAGGCTGGAGTCGCCGGCGCCAAAGCGCTGCTGCACCCGCTGCGCCTCGTCGACATCGATCAGGCCGTCATCGCGCAGCCAGTCCAGCAGCTCACGCCAGGCCAGGCGACGGCCGGCCGGGCGGTGGCTGGGCGAGGCGGCACGCGGGCGCGGGGCGGTGGGGCTCATAGGCCAGGCATGTTAGCCCCGGGCCCTCGAGGCAAGCGCCCGAAAAAGCGCCGCTGCCACGGTCAGCGGCGGCCACGTTGCCAGGCCAGCCAGTACTCGACCTCGCCGCGCTCGGCCAGGTGGCGCAGATTGCCGCGCAGCTGGCTCACCGATGCGCAGCTGTATGGATCGCTCAACGGCAGCAGGCCGTCCTGCAGCGCGCCGTCGCGGGCCGCCTGCCCTGCCGCATCCACCCTCTGCTGGCGTTCGGGCCCCCAGTCCAGCGTGCGGCCCACGGCCAGGCCCATGCCGCGCGTGAGCAGATCCCGCCCCGAACCCACCAGCAGCTCGGCCACCACCTCGCAACTGGCGCGGCGATTGGCATCACCCGCCGCCACGGCCGCACGGCAGACGTCGACCAAGGGCTTCGGGCTCGGCCGCACCAGGGCCGCCTCAACGCCGAAGGCACGGATCACGGCGGCCGACAGCAGATACGGCGGCAGCTCCGACGGCCAGTGCTGTGCCACCAGCGCGGGCAGGCGGCCGTGGCCGCTGTCGGCGCTGCGGGCCAGGGTCATGCCGTGCAAGGCCTCGTCCGCGGCGGCCGGTTCCTGCTGCCACAGCGCCATCCAGGCCAGCGCATTGCCGCGCTCGGCCTGCAGCCAGTGCCGCGCCGTCAGGCCGGCACAAGCCGGCGCGGGGGACAGCCCGCCACAGTGCTGCAGGGCCAGCGGCAGCACCCACGCATCGCCCGCAGACAGCGCCAGCCGGACCAGGCCCTGCGATGCAGCGGCCGGATCCATCCCCCCGGCCAACGGCAGCGGACCCTGGCCCGCCAGCAGCCAGCCCGCGGCCTGGGCCTGCGGCCCCGGCGCGGCCAGCAAGCGCTCGACCAGACGCGGCCAAGCCTGGTCCAGACGGGCCTGGATCGGGTCGTCCCCCTCCTGCCCGGACTCCGGCATGGACACACCCGCGTCGGCGGACATCATGGCCGCCGGATGGTCGACCACCACCGTGCCCGCGCCACACAGGGCCACCGGCGTGCGCCGCCGCGGCCCCGGGACATCGGCCGCCATCACCCACAACGGCGGGTCGACCGGCAGCGCGCCGGCACCGGTCAAAGTCCCGGACGCGGCCGACGCGGCAACCAGCGCAGGCAGGGTCAGGTTCCAGCGCTCGCCAGCCAACGCCGGCCGCTGCTGCGGGGGTGGCGGCACATCGGCCGGCCGCTCTGCCGCCCTCCAGATCAGCCAGGCCAACAGCAGCAGCAGCGCCAGACCGAACATCGGCAGCAGCCCGCGCCGAGCACGCCAAGGGACGGGCATCGTCATGCGGCCATCATGCCCCGGGCCCGTGCCGCGCCTCGGCTCGGCATCGCTGATCGAAACGATGCCGCGCAAAGAAAAAGCGCCAAGCCCATCGGGACTTGGCGCTTTCGTCGTTGCGGTCCATATGCAGCCATATGGACCCTGTCTTGGGCCGGGGTCACTCACACTCACCTATGAAACCGTGGCCGAATTGCCACGAGTTACACGCAAAGTTACTCACAACGGGCCGCGTCACCCTCGCACCCGCGCCAGCAGTTCCCGCTGTTGCCGCATCAGCTCGGTGAACTCGCGCCGCAACTGGCGCAGGTTCTTGCGCTCGGCCTGCCAGGGGCCGCCCTTGTCACCGTTGCGCGATGCCGTGGCCTTGCCCTCAGCGGTGCGCGGGCCGGTGGACTGCTCCCACGGTCGCCAGGTGCGGATCAGCGCCGCCTGCCGTGCCCGGCGCTCGGGTGTCCAGCCGTTGCCCATCGCTTGCCTCCAATAGTTCGGTTTGATCGGGTTGCGGTTTCGCCGCGTGCGCGCCTGCGTGCGCCTGCGCGGGATTGGCGGAATCGGCCGGCCCGCTGCCGTTGTTGACCTGTTGTTGACCTCCGTTGTTGATGTTCGCCTGGCGGGCGATCACCACGGGCGGATTCTTGATGTTGGCCAACGTCTCCAGGGTCATGCGGCACTGGTTCTGCGCCTTCAGGGCCATGCGGAAGAAGGCTTCCAGGTTTTTCTGATACTCCTGCTTCAGCGCGCGCCGCGAGAAGTTCATGAACATGGCTTGCAGGGCCTGCGCCTGGGCATACAACATCCCTTCGGCCTTGCTCAGATCGCCAGCGTTCACCGCCTCCACGCCATCGGCCAGGTTGGACACCAGCGCGCCCAGATCCAGTTCGCCGAAGGTCTTGCCGTATTCGTGGATCACAACAGCCGCGTTCGCGCTCGGTCGCAATGCGAACTTGGCCAGTGCCTCGGCCTCGTCGGGCTTCTCGGCGTCTTGAAAGCGCGCCTGAAGCACTGGCTTGGCTGGCGGGGCCTTCTTGGTTCGGGTTGCCATCGTGTCACCTTGTCATCTGATGGCCTGGGCAGCGCTGAAGCATTGCCGCCAGGTCGTGCCCCACATCGGGCGATTGCAGGCCGGCGACGCGGTGGTTGCCGCAACGCCCGGGCCGGTGGTGCTGGCACTCGCCGCAGCTTGTGCGGTCATCGCCGCTGCGTTCGCGGATCACCAGGCGCTCGGCCAGCAACTCGGCATCGGTCTCGGGCCAGCCCCAGCGGATCAGGTGCGCCCGCCGCTGCGTGAAGCGCTGGATGTCGTCATCGGTCCAGGCCTCCAGCCATGGCCTCGGCCCTTGCGCGGGCTCGGGCCGGCCCGGCACCGATGCACCGCCGCCCAGCAGCGCCAGCACCTCGGGCTTGAAGGCGCGCAGGTCGGCCCGCAGGGCATCGGTCAGCCGGGAGGCCGGGCGGATCAGCAGCCGGCCGCCCTCGGCCGCGATGACGATGCCCAGGCCGGCCAGGGTGTCCATCAGGTCGCGGGCGCCCATCAGAACACCTCCACATCGTCGGCCGCCGCCGAAGATGGCGCCGAAGGTGGCGAAGGTGGCACGCTGTGATGGCTGCGATCTTCGCCATCTTCGGTGCCACCTTCGGGCGCCGGCAGCGCCCACACCCAGCCGCCCGACATGCCCAGCTTGCGCCGGTCCACGCCCATGCGGCGGGCGGTGCGCTGCACCTGATCGCGCGAGTAGCCGGCGCCGGCCGCATCGGCAAACACGGCCTTGGCCGCCACCGGGCCATCGGCCAGCACGCCGCGCAGGAACAAGGCCACGTCATCGCCGACCTCGTCGCGCGCGGGGTCAGCCTCGGCCTCGGCCAGCAGCTCGCGCGCCGTGCCGTCCAGCGCCTCCAGCCAGCGCACCCGCTGGCCCTCCACCTCGGGCGCCACCTCCACCCGCTCCAGCGCATAGGCAAAGCCGCCATCGTCGGCGCTGACGTTGGACTTTGCCCGCAGCAGCACCCGGCGCGGCTCGGCCTCGTCGCCGGGCTCGGGCTTCACCTTGGCGGCCACCAGCACCAGCCGGGCCAGGGCCGCAAAGGCAATGCTGCCGGTCACCCGCTCCACCGGATCGCGCCCGCTGGTGCCCTTGGAAAAGTGCGTGATGCCCAGCACCGCGCAGCCCAGGCGCTGCGCCAGCTCCACCACCGGCTGCAGGGATCGCCGCACCTCGGCCCCCTTGTGGCTGTCGCCGGTGACGGCCGACACGATGGGGTCCAGGATCAGCAGGCGCGGCGCGGCCAGGCGCTCGGCCGTGGCCTCCAGAAGCGCCATGTCGCGGCCGGGGTCGAAGGGCTCGCCCTCGCCGCCGGTGATGCCGTCCACAAAGTGAACCCGGGTCATGTCGGCGCCCGCGGCCCGCAGGCGCGCCGCCGTCACCGTGGGCGCATCCTCGCCGCTCCACACGATCACATCGCCCACGGCGGCGCAGCGGCTGCCATCGGGCCAGGGGCCGGCCCGGGTGATGATGGCGGCCAGCGACAGGGCAATCGTGGTCTTGCCGCAGCCGGGCGCCCCGCCCAGGATGGTGAGCATCCCCAGCGGCAGGAACCCGCGCCAGGCCCAACGCACCGGCTCCAGCGCCACCGCATCGCCGCGCAGCAGTCGCACCGCCGGCAGGGCCGCAGCGGCGCGGGCCAGGTCTTGCACGGCGGCGCTCATGGGCTGACCTCCACGCCACGCCGTGCCCACACGTCGCACCAGTCGCTGCCCTCGTCGCTGGGCGCCAGCACCTCGGCCTTGAGACCGGCGCAAAACGCGCGCGCGCGAAGCCGCTCGGCTGCATCACGCCCGGCCGCATCGGCATCGGCAAAGATCACCAGGCGCTGCACCTTGGGCGGCCACCGCCAGGCGGCCAGGTTGCCCGCGCAGTAGGCGGCCACGGTCGGCACGCCCGAAGCGCACCACGCGGCCAATGCCGTCTCGATGCCCTCGGCAATGCCCAGCACCCCGGCCGCGGGTGGGTGCAGCGGGATGCAGGCGCCTGCCAGCGGGCCGGCCGCAGCGGTCAGCTTCTTGACCGTTGGCACATCGGCCTTTCGCCCATCGGCCGCCAGGTAGGTGCGGTGCAGCGCCACCAGGCGGCCATCGGGTGCCAGCAGCGGCGCCACCAGGGCGGGAAAGTTGCCAAGCGGGTTGCCAGCGTGCCAGTAGGCCAGGCCCCGGTGCAGGCGCAGCACACCGGGCAGCGGCCACACCCCGCCAAAGCCGCGCCGCTTCAGGTACAGCGTGGCCGGGTCACCCGGCACCAGGGGCCGGCACTCCGCCCACAGGCGGCGGATGCGCTGCGCGTTCTCCGCCCACTGCCGGCGCTGCTGGGCCTCGCGCTCGGCGGTGGCGGCCTGCACCTGCCGGGCCAGGTCGGCACGCTGGGCCGGCGTCAACAGCGTGCGGTCGGCCGCAGTCCAGGTGTCGCTGAGGCCGTGCCGGTAGCAGCCGAACACGCCGCCGCGCAGATCGCTGAACAGCTTGCACCAGCCGGCAGTATCGGCCCGGCGCTCGCTGGTGGCAAAGCGCTGGAAACGACCGGGCTCGATCCGCTCGGGCGCATGGCCCAGGCCGGCCAGCAAGGCCGCGCGGAAGGCCTGCACAGGATCACCGCTCATTGCCCCGCCCCCTTGCGCAGCAGGTACACGCCGATGCGATGCGGTGCGCCGGATTCGGTGGTGGCGGTGCGCCACACGGTCACGATGTCGTGGCCGGCGCGCAGCAGTTCCAGCTTGCGGGCGCGGGGATCGTAGATGTCCAGGTGGCGCGAGGCCTCGAAGGTCGTCACATGCCCCAACTCATGCAGGCCGGCCAGCAGCCGGTCGCGCTGGTTGGCCGCTTCGTTGCCCAGGTGGCGGTCGCGGATGGCGTGCAGGCGGGCGATGCGGTCGGCGCTCATGCGGCACCCCCGATGGCACGCGCCAGCACGCGGCAGAAGCCGCGCAGCAGGTCGCCATAGAGCCGGGCCACGATCAACGCCAACTCGTCGGGATCGGCCTGCTGGGCCTGCAGCCGGGCCAGGTACTGACGGGCCTGCTGCTCGCCTGCGATCACCCGCAAGGCTTGCCGCGAGGGGGTGGCCCGGCCAGAATCGGCGCCAGGGTTTTGAGGTTCTGCCAGGGGGGCCGCCGTCGCCACGGCCGGCCCCTCGTCTTTGATGGGCAGGGCTCCGCCTGCCCGGCGGGCATTCAAGGCTTTGGACATGGCGGCCTCTTACTGCTGGGCCTGGGCGGCGCGCTTGGTCTGGGCCGCGGCGCTGGCCTTGCGGGCCTGGGCCTTCACCCGGGCACTGGCATGGCTGTCGCGCTGCTGGGCGAAGGTGCGCCAGAACTCGGCGGCATCCGTGGACCGCCAGCGGGTGCAGCGGGGCCGCCGGATGACGGGTTGCGGCGCGTCACCGGCCGCCACTCTCTCGTGCCACCAACTCACGGACATGGCGCCGATGGCGGCGCAGGTCTTGGCATCAATCAACGCCACCGCGGCCAGATCGGCCGGCAGACTTTGCGTTGCTGGGCTCGGGTGGGCCTGTCCCGATGTATGCGGCCCGATGCGGCTTGTCATGTTGACATTGCCGCACCTTGCCGCCGCTGAGGCTACGCGATGTCGAGCGATTCAGCGTGTGACATCACTCGACCAAGCACGCGAAATCAGCGGATTCATCCAGCTTCTGAACTCTCACCCCACTTAATGCCTGGATACATGTCAGAAAGAAGCCTCCGCACATACGAGGTCGACTTGCCGATTTGATTTGCAATGATCGGCGCGGCCGCCTCTTTGGTCATGACGCCTCGCAATCCGTCTGCGGCCTTACTGGCGCGGGCACGGGTTGCGGAGCCGATCAACTTGCGGCCTTGAGCCCCGCGATAGACGTTGGTGTCCCGCACATCGTCAAGTGCAAGCAAATAGCCATGGGCCATTTGTGCAGCCATCTCCGCACGGTAGAAAAAGTCCGGCCAATCAGTAACGCTCCAGCTCGGATCTTTACCCGTCTGGGCACCCTCAGCGAAATCGAGCATGGCAGCCAGCAGTGTCAGCAAACCGACCGCGCGCGCCTTTATGCCGGATGATCGCGCCTCGATCTGCAGGGTCGGCTCAGTTGGCGGAAAAAGTGAGCGCAAGGTCTCTGAAGGCTTCAGGACTCCGTGGCTACGTGCAAGTGAAACCAGAAAGCCGTCTGACCAGTTTCGAAGCGCCACGAGGTTGTCAGAAGTTGGTCCACCCTCGACACAGCGCCGCCACGGATAGCCAACGCTACTGACTCGTCTAACCACATGCACCCCTTCGTACATCCTTGTGAGGGTGCCGCGCCAGGCCGGCAAGGGGACCGGCTTTTCGGGGATCAGCTTAGGCGCGGCAGAACTCAGAGTCTCAGTTCATGCGGCGCGTTCGGGCAACGCAATGACCTCGGCACCTTTGCGCAAACGGTCCAGGTACTCCGCCCACTTCACCATCAACTCGCGCCGCTGCTCGGCAAAGGTCGTCCGGTTGTAGGCCCGGCCCAGGGCATCGGGCACCGCGTGGGCCAATTGGGCCTCGATCACCTGCGGGTCAATGCCCAGGCGCTCGGCGGCCATGGTGCGGGCCATGGCACGAAAGCCGTGCGCGGTGGCCGTTTCGCGGTCAAAGCCCATGCGGCGCAGTGCCACATTCACCGTGTTCTCTGACATCGGCCTGTCCTTGGTCTGCAGGCTCGGGAACACGTAGCGGCCGGCCCCGGTGAGCGGCTGCAGGTCGCGAAAGATGGCCACGGCCTGCGGCGCCAGCGGCACCAGGTGCGGCGCGCCGTTGGCCTTGTCGTCCTTGCGGCGCTTCATCAGGGCACCGGGGATGGTCACCTGGGCGCCGTCCAGATCGACCCAGGCCCATTCAAGTTGCCGCAATTCGCCGGGCCGCAGGAACAGCAGCGCCGACAAGGCCAGCGCCGCGCGGGTGATGGGGTGGCCGGCATAGTCGCCCATGGCCCGCAGCAGCTCGCCGGCCTGCTTGGGGTCCACCACCGCGGCCAGGTGTCGCGTGGGCACCGGCGGCAGCGCGTCGCGCAGGTCGGCCGCGGGGTTGCGGTTGCAGGCGCCCGTGGCGATGCCGTAGCGGAACACCTGCCCGCACGCATCCTTGAGGCGGTGCGCCGTCTCGATGGCCCCGCGGGCCGTCACCCGGCGCAGCACGGTCAACAGTTCGGGCGCGTCGATGTCGGCCAGGGGCCGGGCGCCAATCCACGGAAACGCATCCTGCTCGAAGCGGATGCGGGTGCGCTCGGCATGGCCGGCGCTGACCTTGGCTTGATGCACGGTCACCAGCCAGTCGCGGGCCACGGCCTCGAAGGTGCCCGGCAGGGCCTCGCCCGCGGCCTGCAGCGCCTCGACGGTCTGGCGGGCGGCCTGGGCCAGCTTGTCGGCCTTGCGGGCGCCGCTGGGGTCGATGCCGGCCGCAATCTGTTCGCGGGCCTCGTTGCGGCGCTGGCGGGCCAGGGACAGCGGCACATCGGGGTAGACGCCCAGCGACAGCATCCCGGCCTTGCCGCCAAAGCGGTAGCGGAAGCGCCACCAGCCGGCGCCGCTGGGCTGGCAGTCCAGCCGCAACCCGGCGCCGTCGTTGATCGCTTCGGTCTTGCCCGCCTCCGCCGCGCGCTTCAAGGCGGCGCGGATCGCCTTGTCGTTGAGTAGGTCAGTGCCGGCCATGTGAGTAACTATAGGGTCGGATAGCTACTCACAGGGCCAGTTATACACAAAGCTACTCACACGAGGGTTGGATGTATGAGTAACTTTCCGGCCCCATGCGGACAAGAAAAAAGCGCTAAGTCCTTGTGAGACTTAGCGCTTTCGTCGTTTGCGGTCCGTTGTGGACCCTGTCTTGGTGGAGCCGGGGGGAATCGAACCCCCGTCCGCAAGCCATCACCGGCCAGTTCTACATGCTTAGCTGTCTGATTTGGATCTCGCCTGTCAGGTCGCGCAGCAGCACGCTACCGGACAAGCCAGTCACCTTGAATCTCACCCCCGCCCAAGTGACCCGGTCGGGAGCCAGCCAATGTGAATGACCTCGCAGCCCTTGCCTTGCGGCTCAGACCCGGCCCATCGGCCAACCGTTGCGAGGCTCACCGGTGTTAAGCGGCGAGGGCGAAACGTTCGTCGTTCGCAGTTACTTGTTTCCAGCTGGATTTACGAGCTGATCTGGCGCTCGGCATGCCCTGAACCGACTCCGCACCCACGTCGAAGCCAGGTCGGCCCCTGGTGATCGCTAGTTTAGGCCAGTTCCAGCCATTGCAAGAGCTGGTCGGGCGAATGCAGCACGCGATCGGCGCCCCAGGCCTCGACCGGCTCGCCCTGGCCCAGATAGCCCCAGGCGGCGGCGGCCGTGGCCATGCCGGCGGCGCGGCCGGCCTGGATGTCGCGCAGGTCGTCGCCGATGTAGTGGCAATGCCCCGGCGCCACGCCCACACGCCGCGCCGCCTCCAGCAGCGGCGCCGGATGCGGCTTGGCATGCGGCGTGGTGTCGCCGGCAATCACCACCGCGGCCCGCGCATCCAGCCCCAGGCCGGCGACGATGGGCGCGGTGAAGCGCATGGCCTTGTTGGTGACGATGCCCCAGCGCTGGCCACCGGCGTCCAGCGCATCGAGCAGCGGCGCCACCGCATCGAACAGCCGCGTGTGCACCAGCAGGCGCTGGGCATAACGCTCCAGGAAGGCGTCCTTCAGCGCGGCAAAGCGCTCATCGTCGGGCTTGACGCCAAAGGCCACGCCGACCATGCCGCGCGCACCGGCGCCAACCATGGGCCGCAGCGCCGCCAGCGGCAGCGGTGCCAGGCCGTGCTCGGCGCGCAGGTCGTTGGCGGCGCCAGCCAGATCGGGCGCGCTGTCCACCAGCGTGCCGTCGAGGTCAAACAGCAGCATCGCCAAACCTCAATCGGGCCGCCGGCAGGCCAGCAGGTAGTTGACCGAGCTGTCCTGCGACAGCCAGTAGCGCTGCGTCAGCGGGTTGTATTCCATGCCCTTGAAGCCCTGCGGCTCCAGCGCCGCATCGCGGCACCAGCGGCCCAGTTCGCTGGGGCGGATGAAGCGCTGGTATTCGTGCGTGCCCTTGGGCAGCAGCTTCAGCAGGTGCTCGGCACCGACGATGGCAAACAGCCAGGCCTTGGCATTGCGGTTGATGGTCGAGAAGAACACCCAGCCGCCCGGCTTGACCAGGCTGGCGCAGGCCTGCACCACCGAGGCCGGCTCGGGCACATGCTCGAGCATCTCCATGCAGGTGACCACGTCGAAGCTGGCCGGCTGCTCGGCCGCCAGCGCCTCGGCCGCCACCTCGCGGTAGCGCAGCCGCGGCAGGCCGGCCTCCAGCGCATGCAGCTGCGCCACCTTCAGCGGCTTGGTCGACAGGTCGATGCCCAACACCTCGGCGCCACGCCGGGCCATGGACTCGGCCAGGATGCCGCCACCGCAGCCGACATCGAGCACGCTCTTGCCGGCCAGCTGGGCCTGGCCGTCGATCCAGTCCAGGCGCAGCGGATTGATCTGGTGCAGCGGACGGAACTCGCCATCCGGATCCCACCACTTGTGGGCCAGCTCGCCGAACTTGGCCAGCTCCTGCGGGTCGGCATTGAGGTTGTGATTCAGGCTCATGACGGCATGCTAGCGCCAGGCCGGCCGGGCGCGGCGCCGGCGGCCTGGAAACGAAAAACCCCGCCGAGGCGGGGTTGTCGGTGAAGAGGCCCCGCAGGGCCTGGCATCACTTGACGGCGCGGGTGCCGACCACTTCGATTTCCACGCGGCGGTTCTTCGCGCGGCCTTCGGCGGTCTTGTTGTCGGCCACCGGGGCCTTCTCGCCCTTGCCTTCGGTGTAGACGCGGTTCTTCTCGATGCCCTTGCCGACCAGATAGGCCTTCACGGCTTCGGCGCGGTTCACCGACAGCTTCTGGTTGTAGGCGTCGGTACCGGCCGAGTCGGTGTGGCCGACGGCGATCACGACTTCCAGGGCCACGGCCGCGGTCTTGCCGACCAGGTCGTCCATCTTGGCCTTGGCTTCGGGCTTCAGCACAGCCTTGTCGAAGTCGAAGAAGGCGTCAGCAGCGAAGGTCACCTTCTCGCTGGTGGGCTTGGGCGCGACCGGAGCCGGGGCCGGCGCCGGGGCGGGAGCCGGAGCGGGCGGAGCGACGGGAGCCGCGGGCGGGGCCACGCGCGGAGCCGGAGCGGGCGCGGGCGGTGCCGGGGGAGCGGCCTTCTTCAGCGCGCCATCGCACTTTTCGTCGGCGGTGGCCGGGGTCCAGCTGGCATCGCGCCAGCACAGTTCGCTGGTGCCGTTCTTCCACACCGTGCCGTCGGTGGAGCGCCAGTTGTCGCCACCGGTGGTGACCTGGGCCAAAGACGCCAGCGGCGCAGCGATTGCGGCCGACGCGAAGAGCACCGCCACCTTGTTCAGTTTCTTCATGATTCTCCTCTCGAGGAAAGCCGCAGTCGCCTGCGTAACGTCCAAATCGGAAGCCAAGAAAAGCTGGCAAACGCCTGGTTCGGCAGGCGCTTGCCACCGATCGATTCATTCTGCCATAGCGGTTTCTTGCGTCTGGCTTTTCCGCCGCTTCTGGCGCCGAACGGCCGCGGATGTTGCATCGCTGCGACAAACCGCCGCCGCTTAGAATTGCGGGTTGGCCGTCCAGACCCGGGCGCCGCCTTGCCTTCGCCTTGCTCACCTGGGCGCTGATCCGCCCTCAGCCCGCATGACCCCCTTCGCCAAGGAAACCCTCGCCGTCAGCCTCGAAGAGGAGATGCGGCGCTCCTACCTCGATTACGCGATGAGCGTGATCGTGGGCCGGGCCCTGCCCGATGCACGCGATGGCCTGAAGCCGGTGCACCGGCGCGTGCTGTTCGCGATGCACGAGCTGAACAACGACTGGAACCGTCCTTATAAGAAGAGCGCGCGCATCGTCGGCGACGTGATCGGTAAATACCACCCGCACGGCGACACCGCGGTCTACGACACCATCGTGCGCATGGCCCAGGACTTCAGCCTGCGCCACATGCTGGTGGACGGCCAGGGCAACTTCGGCTCCATCGACGGCGACAACGCCGCGGCGATGCGCTACACCGAGATCCGCTTGTCGAAGATCGCCCACGAGATGCTGGCCGACATCGACAAGGAGACGGTGGACTTCGCGCCCAACTACGACGGCTCGGAAAAAGAGCCGACGGTGCTGCCGGCGCGCCTGCCCAATCTGCTGGTCAACGGCTCGGCCGGCATCGCGGTGGGCATGGCCACCAACATCCCGCCGCACAACCTCAACGAGGTGGTCGACGCCTGTCTGCACCTGCTGCAGGTGCCCGAGGCCACGCTGGACGAGCTGATGCAGATCGTGCCGGCGCCGGACTTCCCCACCGCCGGCATCATCTACGGCCTGAACGGCGTGCGCGAGGGCTACCGCACCGGCCGCGGCAAGGTGGTGATGCGCGCCAAGGTGCACTTCGAGGACCTGGAGCGCGGCGCCCGGCAGGCGATCATCGTTGACGAGATCCCTTACCAGGTCAACAAGAAGACGCTGCTGGAGCGCATTGCCGAGCTGGTGCGCGAGAAGAAGCTTGAAGGCATCAGCCACCTGCAGGACGAGAGCGACAAGTCCGGCATGCGCGTGGTCATCGAGTTGAAGCGCGGCGAAGTGCCCGAGGTGGTGCTGAACAACCTGTACAAGCAGACCCAGCTGCAGGACAGCTTCGGCATCAACATGGTGGCGCTGATCGATGGCCAGCCCAAGCTGTGCAATCTGAAGCAGCTGCTGGACATCTTCCTGGAACACCGCCGCGAGGTGGTGACGCGGCGCACGGTGTACGAGCTGCGCAAGGCGCGCGAGCGTGGCCATGTGCTGGAAGGCCTGGCGGTGGCGCTGGCCAACATCGACGAGTTCATCGAGACCATCAAGACCAGCCCGACGCCGCCGGTGGCCAAGGCGGCGCTGATGGCCAAGAGCTGGGACTCGAGCATGGTGCGCGAGATGCTGCTGCGCACCGACGGCGGCACGCCCGGCGGCAGCAGGGCCTACCGCCCCGAAGGCCTGCCCGACAGCTACGGCCTGCAGGCCGATGGCCTGTACCGGCTGAGCGACGACCAGGCCGGCGAGATCCTGCAGATGCGCCTGCAGCGCCTGACCGGCCTGGAGCAGGACAAGATCATCGGCGAGTACAAGGAGGTGATGGCCGTCATCGCCGACCTGCTGGACATCCTGGCCAAGCCGGCGCGGGTGACGGCCATCATCAGCGACGAGCTGATCGCGCTGAAGAACGAGTTCGGCCAGACCAAGGTGGGTGCGCGCCGCTCGGTGATCGAGCACAACGTGCAGGAGCTGGGCACCGAGGACCTGATCACGCCCACCGACATGGTGGTCACGCTCAGCCACACCGGCTACATCAAGAGCCAGCCGCTGGCCGAGTACCGTGCGCAAAAGCGCGGCGGCCGTGGCAAGCAGGCCACCGCGACCAAGGACGACGACTGGATCGACCAGCTGTTCATCGCCAACACGCACGACTGGATCCTGTGCTTCAGCAACCGTGGCCGCGTGTATTGGCTGAAGGTCTGGGAAGTGCCGCAGGGCGGCCGTGCCAGCCGCGGCAAGCCCATCGTCAACATGTTCCCGCTGCAGCCCGACGAGAAGATCACCGTGGTGCTGCCGCTGACCGGCGAGTTCCGCAGCTTCCCGGGCGACCACTACATCTTCATGGCCACGGCGCTGGGCACGGTGAAGAAGACCGCGCTCGATGAATTCAGCAACCCGCGCAAGGCCGGCATCATCGCGGTGGACCTCGATGAAGGCGACCACCTGATCGGCGCCGCGCTGACCGACGGCAAGCACGATGTGATGCTGTTCAGCGATGGCGGCAAGGCCGTGCGCTTCGACGAGGACGATGTGCGCGCGATGGGCCGCCAGGCGCGTGGCGTGCGCGGCATGATGCTGGAAGACGGCCAGAGCCTGATCGCCATGCTGGTGGCCGAGGACGAGACGCAGAGCGTGCTCACCGCCACCGAAAACGGCTACGGCAAGCGCACCAGCATCGTCGAGTACACCCGCCATGGCCGCGGCACCAAGGGCATGATCGCCATCCAGCAGAGCGAGCGCAACGGCAAGGTCGTCGCCGCCACCCTGGTGCGCGCCAACGACGAGATCATGCTCATCACCGACAAGGGCGTGCTGGTGCGCACCCGTGTTTCCGAGATCCGCGAGCTGGGCCGCGCCACGCAGGGCGTGACCCTGATCGCGCTGGACGACGGCAGCCAGCTCAGCGGACTGCAGCGCATCGTCGAGAACGATGCCAATGACGACAGCGCCGGCGGCGAGGGCGCCGACGGGTCGTCGAACGACCAACCCAACCAGGATTCCTGATGACTGCTTTGCAACCGTTCGCCCGCCTGCTGCTGGCCGCCTCGCTGGCCACCGGTGCCGCGGCCGCGATGGCCCAGGCCGCCGCGCCAGCCGCCGCTGCCGCCCCGTCGGCCGCCAAGAAGGCGCTGATCGACAAGGTGCTGCAGCTGCAGCAGCCCGGCATCGAAGGCCTGGGCCTGCAGCTGGCCAACCAGACCGCCACCCAGGTGCTGCAGGTGGCCGGCCAGGCCCTGGGCCGGGTGCCGGCCGACAAGCGCGAGGCCGTGGGCCGCGAGCTGCAGGCCGAGGTGAAGAAGTTCTTCGACGAGATCGCGCCGATGCTGCGCGAGCGCGCGCTGAAGCTGGCGCCCGAGACCCTGGGCGCGGCACTCGACAAGGACTTCAACGACGACGAGCTGCGCACGCTGATCGCCTGGCTGGAATCTCCGGTGCAGCGCAAGTACCAGCAGGCCTCGGGTGCGATGAGTCAGGACCTGGCCAAGCGCCTGGTGGCCGAGACCCAGCCGCAGGTGGCGCCCAAGCTCAAGGCCCTGGAGCAGACCCTGGGCGCCAAGCTCAATGCCGCCGCCGGCACGGCGCCGGCCAGCGCCGCGCCGCGGGCCTCGGGCCCGGCCGCACCGAAGAAGTGAGCTGAGCGCCACGATGGACCCACGCCCCTGGAACTTCTCGGCCGGCCCGGCCATGCTGCCCGAGGAGGTGTTGCGCGAGGCCGCAGCCGAGATGCTGGACTGGCATGGCAGCGGCATGGGCGTGATGGAGATGAGCCACCGCGGCCGCGAGTTCATCGCCATCTACGAGCAGGCCGAGCGCGACCTGCGCGAGTTGCTGGCGGTGCCGGCCGACTACCGCATCCTGTTCATGCAGGGCGGCGGCCTGGGCGAAAACGCCATCGTGCCGATGAACCTGGCCGCACGCCGGCCCGGCGCCCAGGTGGACCTGGTGATCAGCGGCGCCTGGTCCAAGAAGTCGGCCGGCGAGGCGCGCAAGTACGCCGACGTGGCGATTGCCGCCAGCAACGAGGCCGACGGCCACACCACGCTGCCGGACCCGTCCAGCTGGCGGCTGCGCGACGGCGCCAGCTATGTGCACCTGTGCAGCAACGAGACCATCCACGGTGTCGAGGCCCAGCAGCTGCCCGACCTGGCGGCACTCGGCTGCGATGCGCCCCTGGTCATCGACTGCTCCAGCCACATCCTGTCGCGGCCCATCGACTGGAGCCGCGTCGGCCTGGCCTTTGCCGGCGCGCAGAAGAACATCGGCCCGGCCGGCCTGACCCTGGTGGTGGTGCGCGAGGACCTGCTGGGCCATGCCCTGCCCATCTGCCCCACGGCCTTCAACTACCAGACCGTGGCCGAGCATGGCTCGATGTTCAACACCCCGCCCACCTACGGCATCTACATCGCCGGCCTGGTGTTCCAGTGGCTCAAGCGCCAGGGCGGCGTGGCGGCGATGGAGGCGCGCAACCGCGCCAAGGCCGAGTTGCTGTACGGCTATCTGGACCACTGCGACGGCTTCTATGCCAACCGCGTCGCCCGCGAGGCTCGCTCGCGCATGAACGTGCCGTTCTTCCTGCGCGACGAATCGCTGAACGAGGCCTTCCTGGCCGGCGCCAAGGCCGCTGGGCTGCTGCAGCTCAAGGGCCACAAGAGCGTGGGCGGCATGCGCGCCTCGATCTACAACGCCATGCCACTGGCCGGGGTGCAGGCCCTGGTCGACTACCTGCAGGACTTTGCCCGCCGCCATGGCTGAAGCCGACAACAAGAACGTCCCCGTGGTGCAGCCCGAACTGCTGGCCCTGCGCCAGCAGATCGACACCGTCGACCGCGAACTGCTGGCCCTGCTGAACCGCCGTGCCGGCCTGGCGCTGGAGGTCGGCGAGCTGAAGAAGAAGGAAGGCTCGGTGGTGTTCCGCCCCGAGCGCGAGGCCCAGGTCATCGACGGCCTGAAGGGCGCCAACCCCGGGCCGCTGAAGAGCGACAGCGTGGCGCCGATCTGGCGCGAGATCATGAGCGCCTGCCGCGCGCTGGAGACGCCCACGCGCGTGGCCTACCTGGGCCCGGCCGGCACCTTCAGCGAAGAGGCGGCACTGGGCTTCTTCGGCAGCTCCATCGTGCGCGTGCCCTGCGCCAGCATGGACGAGGTGATGCGCACCACCGCCGCCGGCGCCGCCGATTTCGGCGTGATGCCGGTGGAGAACTCCACCGAGGGCAGCGTGGCGCGCACGCTGGACCTGTTCCTGACCTCGCCGCTGTTCATCATCGGCGAGACCAGCCTGATCGTGCGCCACAACCTGCTGCGCCGCGACAACAGCCTGGCCGGCATCAAGACCGTGGCCGCCCATCCGCAGGCGCTGGCGCAATGCCATGGCTGGCTCAGCCACCACCTGCCCGAGGCCGAGCGCCGGCCGGTGTCCAGCAATGCCGAGGGCGCACGCCTGGCCTCGCTGGATGCATCCATTGCCGGCATCGCCAGCGCCCGCGCGGCCAGCGAGTTCGGCCTGCACATCGTGGCCCCGGCGATCCAGGACGATGCCCACAACCGCACCCGCTTCGCCATCGTCACCCACCCGGATCGCCACCCGGCGCCCCGTGCCTCGGGCCACGACTGCACCAGCCTGGTGGTCAGCGTGCCCAACCAGCCCGGCGCGGTGCACGACCTGCTGGTGCCGCTGAAGGAGCATGGCGTGTCGATGACGCGCTTCGAGTCGCGCCCGGCACGCTCGGGCCAGTGGGAGTACTACTTCTACATCGACCTGGACGGCCACCCCGACGAGCCGCGCATGGACACGGCGCTGCGCGCGCTGCGCGAGGCCTGCGCCTTCTTCAAGGTGCTGGGCGCCTACCCGGTCGACGTGCACTGAAGCCGCGCACCATGTTCAACCAGCTGGGTGTCATCGGTTGCGGCCTGATGGGCGGCTCGTTTGCGCTGGCGCTCAAGCGCGCCGGCCTGGTCAAGCGCGTCATCGGCTACAGCAAGTCGCCATCGACCACCGACCTGGCCAAGCGCATGGGCGTGATCGACGTGGCCGCCGAGTCGGCGCTGCTGGCGGTGTCGGGCTCCGACATCGTGCTGGTGGCGGTGCCGGTGGCAGCGATGGAGGTCACCTTCCGCTCGGTGGCCAACCTGATCGGCCCCGAGGTGCTGCTGATGGACGTGGGCTCGACCAAGCGCGATGTGGTCGACACCGCGCGCCGCGTGCTGAAGGACCGCGTGCGCAGCTTCGTGCCTGCGCACCCGATCGCCGGCAGCGAGCAGTCGGGCGTGCAGGCCGCCGATGCCACGCTGTACAACGGCCGCCAGGTGATCCTGACGCCGCTGGCCCAGACCCTGCCCGAGCATGTGCAGCGCGCCACCGCGGCCTGGCAGGCCATCGGCGGCCAGGTGCAGAGCATGACGCCGGAAAACCACGACGCCGCCTTCGCCGCCGTCAGCCATCTGCCGCACCTGCTGGCCTTTGCCTACTTCTCGGCCATCGCCCACCAGCCGGCTGGGCCTGAATTCCTGCAGCTGGCCGGTCCGGGCTTCCGCGATTTCACGCGCATCGCCGCCAGCGATCCCACGGTGTGGCGCGACATCCTGATGGCCAACCGCGAGGAGGTGCTGCGCCAGGTGCACCGCTTCCGCTATGCACTCGAAGCCATGGAACGCGCCATGCTCGACGGCCACGGCCCGCTGCTGGAGGAGCTGATCCGCGCCGCGTCCGAGCCGCGCAGCCAGTGGCAGATCGGCGGCCCCCCGCTGCAGCGCAATGGCTCGCCCTGAGCGCGTACCGAGTCATCCCGCCCCGGTGCGGCTTGCGCCGCGCCCTGCCCCGCCCCGCTTCGCCATGTATTCCATCGCCCACCTCGATCTGCCGCCGCTGCGTGGCGCCGCCGGCAGCGTGCGCCTGCCCGGCAGCAAGAGCATCTCCAACCGCGTGCTGCTGCTGGCCGGCCTGAGCCAGGGCACGACCCGCGTGCGCGACCTGCTGGACAGCGACGACACCCAGGTGATGCTGGACGCGCTGCGTGCGCTGGGCTGCACGCTCAGCCGCCAGGCCGATGGCGCGCTCGACATCACCGGCCTGGGCGGCCGGCTGGCGGTGCACGAGGCGGCGCTGTTCCTGGGCAATGCCGGCACCGCGATGCGGCCGCTGACCGCGGCCCTGGCCGTGCTGGCGGCACTGCAGGGCGGACGCTTCACGCTGTCGGGCGTGCCGCGCATGCACGAGCGGCCCATCGGCGACCTCACCGAGGCGCTGGTGCAGCTGGGCTGCGGCGTCGAGCACAGCGGCCAGCCCGGCTATCCGCCGCTGCTGCTGCAGGGCCAGGCAGGCGGCGCGCTGCGCACCGAGGCGCCGATCCGCGTGCGCGGCGACGTCTCCAGCCAGTTCCTCACCGCCCTGCTGCTGGCCCTGCCGCTGGCCGCCGCCGAACGCGACATCGTCATCGCCGTCGACGGCGAGCTGATCAGCAAGCCCTACGTCGAGATCACGCTGAACCTGCTGGCGCGCTTCGGCATCGCCGTGCAGCGCGACGGCTGGCAGCGCTTCACCATTCCCGCCGGCAGCCGCTATGTCACGCCGGGCGAGATCCATGTCGAGGCCGATGCCTCGTCGGCCTCGTACTTCATTGCGCTGGGCGCCATCGCCGCCGTCGAGCAGCCCATCGTCATCGAAGGCCTGGGCCTGGCCTCGATCCAGGGCGACATCCGCTTCGTCGAGGCGGCGCGGGCCATGGGCGCCGACGTGCAGGGCGAGCCGGGCCGGCTGGTGATCCGCCGCGGCGCCTGGCCGCTGCAGGCGGTGGACCTGGACTGCAACCACATCCCCGATGCGGCGATGACGCTGGCGGTGATGGCCCTGTATGCCCAGGGCACGACGCGGCTGCGCAACATCGCCAGCTGGCGCGTCAAGGAGACCGACCGCATCGCCGCCATGGCCTCCGAGCTGCGCAAGCTGGGCGCGGCGGTGGAAGAAGGCGCCGACTTCATCGCCGTCACGCCGCCAGCGCCCGCGGCCTGGCGGCCAGCCGCCATCCACACCTACGACGACCACCGCATCGCCATGTGCTTCTCGCTGGCGGCCTTCCATCCGCTGGCCGGTGATGGCAAGTCGGTGGCGCCGCAGCCCACGCGCATCCTCGATCCACGCTGCGTGGCCAAGACCTTCCCCGATTATTTCGAGGCGCTGTTCGCGGTGGCCCAGGCCCGGCCCGACGAGATCCCGGTGATCACCATCGACGGCCCCACGGCCTCGGGCAAGGGCACGCTGGCGGCCCAGGTGGCGGCGCGCCTGGGCTGGCACCAGCTCGATTCGGGCCTGCTGTACCGCGCCACTGCGCTGTCGGCGCTGCGCCGCGGCGTGGCCGCCGACGACGAGGCCGGCCTGGCCCGGGTGGCCCAAGACCTGAAGCTGCGCTTCGACGGCGAGGCCGTGCTGCTGGACGGCGCCGACGTGGCCACCGAGCTGCGCCAGGAGCATGTGGGCTCGCTGGCCTCGCGCATCTCGGCCTTTGGCGCGGTGCGTGCCGCGCTGGAGGCGCTGCAGCTGGGCTTTCGCCAGCTGCCAGGCCTGGTGGCCGACGGCCGCGACATGGGCACGGTGATCTTCCCCGGCGCGCCGCTGAAGCTGTTTCTCACCGCCAGCGCCGCGATGCGCGCAGAGCGCCGGTATAAGCAATTGATTTCTAAGGGAATTTCTGCTACGCTCGCCGACCTTCGTGCGGACCTGGAAGCCCGTGACGAGCGCGACAGAAACCGCGCCGTCGCACCTTTGAAGCCCGCGCAGGACGCGCTGCTGCTCGACAACTCGGGCCTGACCATCGACGGATCGGTGGATCAGGTTCTGGCTTGGTGGGCCGAGCGCGGGCCGTTCGCCGCGGCCGCCGGCACCTCCGGCGGCTGAGGTAGTACGGCCACCACCGTTCTGCCGCGCCTACCTGCCGCACCGCCTTCGGGTGCACCGGGTGCGGCAGTGTGTTCCACCCACGCAGCGCCCGCTGCCCACAACCCCGCCGGCTCAACTTCTTACTTGGTTTCCGCCGGCACCAAGGAACCCCCCATGTCCCAATCCCTGGATCACATCCCCGACAGCCCGTTCGCCGTCGATAGCTTCGCCGCCATGTTCGCCGAGTCGCTGCAGCGCAACGACATGCGCGCCGGCGAGGTGATCTCCGCCGAGGTCGTGCGCATTGACTACAACCACGTGGTCGTCAACGCCGGTCTCAAGAGCGAAGCCTACATTCCCATCGACGAATTCAAGAACGACCAGGGCGAGGTGGAAGTCCAGGTCGGCGATTTCGTCTCGGTGGCCATCGACGCCATCGAAAACGGCTACGGCGACACCATCCTGTCGCGCGACAAGGCCAAGCGCCTGGCCTCGTGGCTGAGCCTGGAAAACGCGCTGGAAGGCGGCGACTTCGTCAACGGCACCGTGTCCGGCAAGGTCAAGGGCGGCCTGACGGTGCTGGTCAACGGCATCCGCGCCTTCCTGCCCGGCTCGCTGATCGACACCCGTCCGGTCAAGGACCTGACGCCGTACGAAGGCAAGACGCTCGAGTTCAAGGTCATCAAGCTCGACCGTAAGCGCAACAACGTGGTGCTGAGCCGCCGCGCGGTGATCGAGGCCTCGATGGGCGAAGAGCGCGCCAAGCTGCTCGAAACCCTGACCGAAGGCGCCATCGTGCACGGCGTGGTCAAGAACATCACCGAATACGGTGCGTTCGTCGACCTGGGTGGCATCGACGGCCTGCTGCACATCACCGACATGGCCTGGCGCCGCGTGCGTCACCCCAGCGAGGTGGTGACGGTCGGCCAGGAGCTGTCGGCCAAGGTGCTGAAGTTCGACGCCGAGAAGAACCGCGTCAGCCTGGGCATCAAGCAGTTGGGCGACGACCCCTGGATGGGCGTGTCGCGCCGCTACCCGAGCAACACCCGTTTGTTCGGCAAGGTCACCAACATCGCCGACTACGGCGCCTTCGTCGAGATCGAGCCGGGCATCGAAGGCCTGGTGCACGTCTCGGAGATGGACTGGACCAACAAGAACGTGGCCCCGGCCAAGATCGTGTCGCTGGGCGACGAGGTCGAGGTCATGGTGCTGGAGATCGACGAGGACAAGCGCCGCATCTCCCTGGGCATGAAGCAGTGCAAGGCCAACCCCTGGGAAGAGTTCTCGGGCAACGTGCACCGCGGCGACAAGGTCAAGGGCCCGATCAAGTCGATCACCGACTTCGGCGTGTTCGTGGGCCTGGCCCAGGGCATCGACGGCCTGGTGCACCTGTCCGACCTGTCCTGGCACGAAGCCGGCGAGCAGGCCGTGCGCAACTACAAGAAGGGCCAGGAAGTCGAGGCCATCGTGCTGGCCATCGACGTCGAGCGCGAGCGCATCAGCCTGGGCATCAAGCAGCTGGACGGCGACCCGTTTGCCAACTACACCTCGGTCAATGACCGTGGCCAGATGGTCAACGGCAAGGTCAAGAGCGTCGACCCGCGTGGCGCCGAGATCCAGCTGAACGACGATGTCACCGGCTACCTGCGCGCCAGCGAAATCAGCCGCGACCGCGTCGAAGACGCGCGCAACGTGCTGAAGGAAGGCGACGAGGTCAATGTCATGATCATCAACGTCGACCGCAAGGCGCGTTCGATCCAGCTGTCGATCAAGGCCAAGGACGCCGCCGACCAGCAGGAAGCCATGCAGCGCCTGGCCCAGACCAGCGAGCGTGAGAACGCCGGCACCACCAGCCTGGGCGCGCTGCTGCGCGCCAAGATGGCGGACCGGGAGTGAGTCCAGGCCGCCGTCTGACGGCGGCCTCTCACCCTCGGCGGTCTCGCGGGTCGGGACCGCCCGGCCACTCGTTGATCTCTTGCAGTACCCCGCCTCTCCATGACCCGCAGTGACCTCGTGGCCAAGCTGGCCGAGCGATTCGGCCAGCTGACACAGCGCGACACCGAGTTCGCCGTCAAGACCATCCTCGACGCGATGAGCGACGCGCTGGCGCGTGGCCACCGCATCGAGATCCGTGGCTTTGGCAGCTTCTCGATCAACCGCCGTCCGCCGCGCCTGGGCCGCAACCCGCGCAGCGGCGAGAAGGTCACCATCCCCGAGAAGCTGGTGCCGCACTTCAAGCCGGGCAAGGCCCTGCGCGAAGCGGTGGACGAGCGCCTGCCGGTGGCCGACGAGGCGCCGGCGTCGCGGCGCCCGACGCCCTGAGTCGGGCGCCCTCCTCCCTCCCATGCACGGGGCCGTTCGCGGCCCCGTTGCTTTTTGGGAACGGCGCCGAAGCGGCTCCGTAGAATGCTGGCGCACATGCGCATCGCCATCTGGCTCTTCCGGGCCTTCATCTTCTTCACGCTGTTCGCCTTCGCGCTCAACAACGAGCAGGAGGTGGTGGTGCACTGGTTCTTCGGCTACCAGTGGCGCTCGCCCCTGGTCATCGTGGTGCTGGCCGCGCTCACCGCCGGCGCCGCACTCGGCGTGCTGGCCATGGTGCCCAGCTGGTGGCGCCACCGCCGCGTGGCGCGCCGCCATGCGCCGCCACCGGCGCCACCGCCACGCAAGGCCGGCGATCCCCCCACGGTCACGCCCAGCGAGTTCGGCCCCGAACATCCGCCGCGCGAAGGCCTGTAGGCCTGCGGCCGGCGCATCCCATGGAATTCGACAGCCAGAGCCTGTTGTTCGCCCTGCTGGTGGCCCTGCCCGCGGCTTTTGCGCTGGGCTGGTTCGGCTCGCGCATGGACCTGCGCCAGTGGCAGCGCAGCGACCGCCAGGCGCCCAAGGCCTATTTCAAGGGCCTGAACCTGCTGCTCAACGAGCAGCCCGACAAGGCCATCGATGCCTTCATCGAGGCCGTGCAGCACGACCCCGACACCAGCGAGCTGCATTTCGCGCTGGGCAACCTGTTCCGCCGCCGCGGAGAGTTCGAGCGCGCGGTGCGTGTGCACGAGCACCTGCTGCAGCGCGCCGACCTGAGCCAGGGCGACCGCGAGCGCGCCCAGTATGCGCTGGCCCAGGACTTCATGAAGGCCGGCCTGTTCGACCGCGCCGAGGCCGCCTTCCGCGCGCTGGACGCCACGCCGTTCGAGACCGAGTCGCGGCTGCAGCTGCTGGGCCTGGCCGAGCGCTCGCGCGACTGGCCGGCCGCCGCCGAGGTGGCCACGCTGCTGGAGAAAAGCGGCACCGGCTCGTTTGCCCAGCGCATCGCCCACTACCTGTGCGAGCAGGCCGCCGAGGCCGACCAGCGGGGCGATGCCGGCCTGGCCGAGGGTCTGCTGCAAAAGGCCCAGGCCGCGGCACCGCAGTCGCCCCGGCCGCTGATCCAGCGCGCCGAGCGCCTGGCCCGCGGTGGCGACGCCGCCGGCGCGCTGGGCCTGTATGCCGAGCTGCGCCTGCGCCATCCGGACAGCTTTGCCCGCGTCGCTGGCGACGTGGCGGCCTGCGCCCAGGCCGCCGGCCAGGCCGCGGCCTGGCGCGAGACCCTGGCGCGCGAGTTCGAGCGCGAGCCCGGCGTGGACCTGCTGCGCGCCCTGGCCCAGCTCGACGGCCTGGCACCGGGCCGGCTGCCGCAGCTGGCCACGCTGCTGCGCGAGCAGCCCAGCCTGTCGGCGGCGCTGGAGCAGCTCGCCCTGCCGCCGGGCGAGGCGTCGGAGGCCACGCTGGCGCCGGTGCGCGAGGCCGTGGCCCGCGCCGCCCGGCCCAACCAGCGCTACCGCTGCGCGGCCTGCGGCTTCGAGTCGCAGCGCCACTTCTGGCAATGCCCGGGCTGCCTGGGCTGGGACAGCTTTCCGCCGCGCCGGATCGAAGAACTTTGAGCCCGGCGGCTCAGCGCCGCTTCAGGTGTTTTTCCAGCTGGGCCAGCACCTGCTCCAGCGTCGGCACCTGGCCCTTGCCGCCAAAACTCGCCACCGGACCGGGGCCGGTGATGCCGGCCAGGCCCGGCTCGTGGTCGCAGTAGATGCCGATGGTCGGTGCGCCAAAGGCCGCCGCCAGGTGGCTGAAGCCGGTGTCCAGGCCCACCACCTGGCGCGCCCGCGCCAGCACCGCGGCCATGTCGGCCACGCTGAGGAAGGGCGGCACCAGGCCGTCGCAGGCCGCGGCGATGCGCTCGGCCCGCGCGCGCTCCTCGTCGTTGCCCCACACCAGCACCGGCGTCAGGCTGGCCTTCTTGAGCCGCTGGCCGACGGCGATCCAGTGCGCCTCGGGCCACAGCTTCTCGGGCCGGCTGGCGCAGGGGATCAGCGCCGCGCTGAGCAGCGGCGGCTGCCAGCCCTGGGCCGACGGCGCCGGCGGCACCAGGCCGAAGTCGGGCGCGCTCTCGGGCACCGGATAGCCCAGCAGCAGGGCCACCAGGCGCCGGCAGCGCTGCACCGCATGCAGCTCGCGCGGCACCACGGCCGCGCGCTGGTAGGCCAGGGCCGCCAGCGGCTCGCGGATGCTGTGGCGGTCGTAGCCGGCCAGCGGGCCACGCGCCTGCAGGCCCCACAGCACGCTTTTCAGCAGGCCCTGTAGGTCGATCACCAGGTCGTAGTCGTCGCGCCGCAGCTCGGCGCGGGCCTGGGTCAGCGCCGCGCGGGTGGCCGGCGACCACAGGCTCTTGCGCCACTTGCGCCAGGCGATCGGCAGCACACGCCGCACCGCCGGATGCAGGGCCGGGATGGCGGCAAACGGCGCCTCGACCAGCCAGTCGATGGCCAGGCCCGGCCGGTGACGGCGGATGTCGCTGATGGCCGGCAGCGCATGCACCACGTCGCCCATCGACGTGGTCTTGACGATCAGGACTCGACCGCTGGTGAGGTTCAAGCCTTGGCCTTCGCTTCCTTCACCAGCTCGGGGTTGAAGCGCGGATCGTTGTACATCTTGAACTGGCGGTAGACCTTGAAGTAGGCCCGCCCGGCCTGGGCATCGGCGATCAGCGCATCCAGGCAGCTGCCCAGATCCTGGCGCTGCTGCAGCAGGCGCTCGAGCTTGATGCGGCTGGCCGCGCGGTGGGCCTCGTCCACATCCTGGCGCTCGGTCTGGGCACGCATGGCATGCACCTTCAGCGCCAGGATGCTCATGCGGTCCATCATGCTGCCGGCGGTCTCGCTGTTCAGGCGCGCGCCGGCGGGCACGGTGCTGATCGGCGCATCGGTGCGCGCCGAGGCGGCGTCCACCAGGCCCAGCGCGGTCAGCAGGATCTCGTCCACGCGCTCGGTGGCATCGTTGCGCGCCTGGTTGAAGCCGTCGATGGCGCGCTTGTTGGCGGCAATGTCCTCGGCGCCCACCGTGGTGCGGCGCGCCAGGTCTTCTTCGGCCCACAGCCGGCAGTTGAAGCGGTGGTTGGTCTGCACCCACAGCCACAGGCCGTCGTCGCGGGCGGCGGGCTCGCTGGCCGGCCAGCCGGCCGTGGCCAGCAGCTGGTCGTGCAGGGCGATGACTTGGGCCGAGGTCGGCAGCGCGGCTGGGGCTTGGGCTGGGGTGGACATGGTGGGTGGCAGAATTCGAGGGGCCGATTATCGGTGCCTGGCCGACGCCGGCCCCTCTTCTCCCCTTGCCGTCCGCCCTGCCTGCATGAGTCCACGCCCGCTGATCGTCCGCCTGCGCAACTGGGTCGGCGACGTGATCCTCGGCGTGCCGGCCCTGCAGCTGCTGCAGCAGCACGGCTTCCAGCCCATCCTGGTCGGCAAGGGCTGGGCCAGGCCACTGCTGGCCGGCCAGGGCTGGGCCACGCACAGCCGGCCGGGCCCGCTGCGCGAGCGCGTGGCCCAGCTGCGCACGCTGCGCCGCGAGGCGCTGGCGCTGGACCCCGGCTTCGACCGCCGCGACAACGCCCTGGTGCTGCCGACCTCGTTTTCCGGCGCGCTGGAAATGCGCCTGGCCGGGCTGCGCGCCGTGGGCTACCGCCAGGAGGCGCGCGGCTGGCTGCTGTCGCGCGCCGAGCCCATCACCTACGGCGGCCATGCGCTGACCAGCTACTGGGAGCTGGCCTGCCGCTTTCTGCGCATCGAGGCCGCGCCGCCGCAGCGCATCGCCCTGGCCACGCTGCCGGCCGACCAGGCCGCGGCCGATGCCCTGCTGGCCGAGCGTGGCATCCGCCCCGGCTTCGTCGTCATCTGCCCGTTTGCCGGCGGCCTGTTCGAGAAGCAGGACAAGACCTGGCCAGCCTTTGCCGACTACAGCCGTGCGCTGCAGGCGCGGCCGGGCTTCAACCGCGACATCGTGGCCTGCCCGGGGCCCGGTGAAGAAGCCATCGTCGATGCCCACCCGGGCGTGAAGCGGCTGGACGGCGTCAAGCTCGGCGTCTACGGCGGCCTGCTGCGCCGCGCCGCCCTGGTGGTCAGCAACGACACCGGCCCGGCCCATCTGGCCGCGGCGGTGGATGCGCCGGTGCTCAGCGTGCTGGGCCCGACCAAGCCCGAGCAATGGGCGCCCTGGGGCCCGCAGGTCGAGGTACTGCGCCACTGGCCGCGCTGGCCCACGGTGGACGAGGCCCTCGCCGCCACGCAGCGCCGGCTGGCCCACGCCCCGGGCTGAGCACAGACATGGCCAAGCGCGCGCCCACGCAGCACATCGGCCTGGGCCTGGGCCGGGTGCGCCACTGGCACGACGGCCTGGGCGAGTTTTCGCGCCAGCTGGTGCTGGCCCTGGCCGAACAGGCGCCGCGCCTGGCCGAGGAGCGCGGCTGGCGCCTGCATGTGCACCTGCCGCGGCGCTGGCACGGCCTGTTCGGCGATGCCATCGGCTACCTCGACACCCACACCACGCAGCGCTGGCTGCACCTGCGCGGCACGCGCTTTGCGCTGTGGCACACGGTGCACCAGCACAACCGGCTGCGCGCGCCCTGGGGCACACGGCGCCAGGTGGAGACGGTGCACGACCTGAACTTCCTGCATGCCAAGAGCCCGGCCAAGATCGCGCGCTACCGCGCCATCCTGCGCCAGCGCCTGGCCCAGCGCGATGCGGTGGTGGCCATCACCCACCACGTGGCCGAGGACATCCGGCGCGAGCTGTCGCCGCTGGCCGCGCCGCTGCAGGTGATCCACAACGGCGCCACCGACCTCAGCGGCGTGGCGCAGCAGCCGGTGGACGGGCTGCAGCCCGGCGGCTTTCTGCTGCACATCAGCCGCATGGCGCCGAACAAGAACATCCAGGCCCTGCTGGACTTGGCCGCCGCCTGGCCGGAGCAGCCGCTGGTGCTGGCCGGCGCCGACAGCCCCTATGTGGCCCAGGTGCGCGAGCAGATCGCCGCGCGTGGCCTGAGCCAGGTGCAGATCCGGCTGGATGTCAGCGAGGCGCAGAAGGCCTGGCTGTATGCGCACTGCCGCGGCTTTCTGTTCCCGTCGCTGGCCGAGGGCTTCGGCCTGCCGCCGATCGAGGCCATGCACTTCGGCAAGAGCGTGTTCCTGTCGCGCCGCACCTGCCTGCCCGAGGTCGGCGGCGAGGTGGCGCACTACTTCGGCCCGGCCGCCGGCGCGGCGCAGGAGTTCGACGGCCCGGCCATGCGCCGCAGCATCGAGGCCGGCCTGGCCGCCGACGCCGCACCGGGCCGGGCCGCCGCCATTGCCGCCCATGCCCGCACGTTCAGCTGGCGCGCCTGCGCCGCGGCCCACATCGCGCTCTACGATAGGCTTGTGTCCCCATGAGCGCCGTCGCCGAACGCCCACGCCTGTCGCTGCCCGAGGTCACGCTGATCTGCGTGGACACGCGCACGCCCGAGCTGGCCATCACCGCGATGCTGCAGTGCATGGCGCAGATCGACTTCGGCGAGGTGCTGCTGTTCACCGACCCGATGCGCGTGCCGGTGCTGCCGCCGGGCATCCACATCCGCGGCGCGCGCATCGACACGGTGGCCGACTATTCGCAGTTCATGCTCAACGGCCTGGCGCCGCATGTCTTCACCCGCCATGCGCTGATCGTGCAATGGGACGGCTTCGTCGTCGATGCCACGCAGTGGGACCCCGACTTCCTGCTCTACGACTACATCGGCGCGCCGCTGCGCGACCTGCCGCCGGAACGGGCGGTCGGCAATGGCGGCTTCTCGCTGCGCTCGCGGCGGCTGCTGGTGGCGCTGCGCCAGGCCCAGCTGAAAAATCCGCACCCCGAGGACCTGGCGATCTGCGTGGAGAACCGCGATCACCTGGAGCAGGTGCACGACATCCGCTATGCGCCGCTGGACATGGCGCGGCGCTTCGCCTATGAGCGCCTGCCACCCGAAGGGCCGACCTTCGGCTTCCACGGCCTGTTCAACATGCACCAGGTGCTGGCGCCCGAGGTGCTGGACCAGCTGCTGCGCGAGATGCCCGACGGCATGTCGCGCAGCCTCGATGCCCACGACCTGTGCCGCACGCTGATCCGCCTGGGCCGGCTGGATTCGGCCGAGCTGCTGCTGGCCAAGCGCCGCCGCCTGGGCCTGCGCGACCGCCGCACGCTGCGCCTGAAGCTGCTGCTGGCCTGGGCGCGGCTGTGGCAGCGCGGCCCGGCCGCCCCGGCGCGTGCCTGAGGCTGCGGCGTCGGCCAACGCCGTGCCGCGCGTGCTGGCGCTGAGCCAGGACCCGGCCTCGGCCATCACCCGCATCCGCCTGGGCGAGAGCCTGCAGCGCCTGCAGGCCCGGGGGGCGCTGCAGGCCCGCCAGCGTGGCTTCGGCCAATGGCGCCGGGCCGACCTGGCCTGGGCCGATGTGCTGCTGCTGCAGCGGCCGCTGAGCCAGGAGGCGGTGGAGCTGCAGCAGCGCTGCCGTGGCCGCGGCCTGCCGGTGGTGGTGGAACTGGACGACCTGCTGATCGCCCCCGCCGCCCATCTGCTGCAGCGCCAGCTGCTGCTGCAGGCGCGGCCGCGGCTGCTGGCCCTGCTGGCCGCCGCCGATCTGCTGACCGTCAGCACCACGCCGCTGGCCCGGGCCCTGGCCGACGCGCTGGGCCCGGCGGCACCACCGCTGCTGCAGGTGCCCAATGCCGGCATGGACTGGGCCGGCACGCCAGCGCGCCACGACGACCGGTCGCCGCTGACCCTGCTGCTGGTCGGCAGCGACCTGCAGCAGTTGGGCGCGCTGGGCCCGGCGCTGCAGGCCCTGCCCTGGCAGGACGGCCGGCTGCGCCTGTGCTGCGTGGGCCCGATCGGCGCCGCGCTGCAGGGGCTGGCCCTGCCGGCGGGGCTGCCGCACCAGGCCCTGCCGCTGCTGCCGCGCTCGGCCTTTCTGGACACCCTGGCCGCCCTGCCCAATCCGGTGGGCCTGATGCCGCTGGACGATTCGGACTTCAGCCGCTGCAAGAGCGCGGTCAAGTACTTCGACTACGCCATGGCCGGCATCCCCAGCCTGTGCGCCTGGCGGTCGCCCTATGCCGAGGTGCTGCACCACGGCCAGGATGGCTGGCTGTGCGGCGACGATCCCGCCGACTGGACGGCCGCGCTGCAGGACGCACTGGGCCCGGCCGGCCGGCGCCAGGCGGTGGCCGATGCCGCGCGCCGCCAGGTGCTGGCGCACCACGGCCCGGCGCAGCAGGACGCCGCCTGGCAGGCCGCGCTGACCCGGGCCGCCGCGCTGCGCCGACGCCCAACGCCCAATGTGAGCGAACGCCTGGCCGACGCCCTGGCCGATGCCGCCAGCGCTCCGTCACGCTGGCTGCAGGCCGCCAACCGGGCCCGCCTGGCACGGCGGCGCCGGCGCTGAAATCGGTCGCCGCCGTCATCGGCGACAATCGTCGGCCGATGCCCGAGTTCGACCACCTGATCGTCGGCGCCGGCTTTGCCGGGGCCGTGTGCGCCGAGCGGCTGGCGCAGGCCGGCCGCCGCGTGCTGCTGGTCGAGCGCCGCCCGCATGTGGGCGGCAATGCCCACGACCCGCTGGACGGGCATGGCGTGCGCGTGCACATCCATGGCCCGCACATCTTCCACACCAACAGCGAGCGCGTGATGCGCCATCTGTCGCGCTTCACCGACTGGCGTTTCTACGAGCACCGCGTGCTGGCCGAGGTCGACGGCCAGCTGCTGCCGTTGCCGATCAACCGCACCACCTTGAACCGACTGTATGGATTGAGTCTGGACGAGGCCGGTGCGCAGGCCTTCTTCGAGCGTGTGCGCGAGCCGCGCGAGACCCTGCGCAGCAGCGAGGACGTGGTGCTGGCCTCGGTGGGCCGCGAGCTGTGCGAGAAGTTCTTCCGCGGCTATACGCGCAAGCAGTGGGGGCTGGACCTGAGCGAGCTGTCGGCCGGCGTGGCCGCGCGCATCCCGGTGCGCTGCGACGACGACGACCGCTACTTCAGCGACCGCTACCAGTTCATGCCGCTGCAGGGCTACACCGCGATGTTCCAGCGCATGCTGGACCATCCACGCATCACGCTGCGCCTGGGCACCGACCATGCCGATGTGCGCGGCCTGGGCCTGGCCGCCCACACCATCTACACCGGCCCCATCGACGCCTATTTCGAGCACCGCTTGGGGCGCCTGCCCTACCGCAGCCTGCGCTTCGAGCACCAGCACTTCCCCGACATCGACCAGTACCAGACCAGCGGCACCGTGAACTTTCCGAACCGGCACGCGTACACGCGCATCACCGAATTCCGCCACCTCACCGGCCAGTCCTGCCGCGGCACGTCCATCGTGCGCGAGTATCCGCAGGCCGACGGCGAGCCCTACTACCCGATCCCGCGGCCCGAGAACGAGGCGCTGTACCAGCGCTATGCGGCCCTGGCCGAGCAGGAGCGCGATGTCAGCTTCGTCGGCCGCCTGGCCCAGTACCGCTACTTCAACATGGACCAGGTGGTGGCGGCAGCACTGAAGCTCTGCGACGAGCTGCTGTCGCGGCCGGCCCAGGCCCAGGGAGCAGCGGCATGATGCGCACCGTATGGCGTGGCGAGATGGCCGGCTGGCTGGAGGCCCTGTGCCGCGCCAGCCAGCCGCTGGAGATCAACACCGCCGACCTGGACACGCTGCAGGGCGTGGAGGGCCTGGGCCAGATGCTGGGCATGCGCGTGGTCAATGCACGCGCCAACCACGGCCGCTTTGCCGACTGGCATGAACTGATCCGCCGCGTGCGCGGCATGAGCGCGAAGCTGGCGCGGCGCCTGTCGGACGCCGGCCTGCGCGTCAACGGCCAGCCCTTCGATCAGCTCGACTCGCGCAGCGGCCTGGCTTGATCAGTCCCGGCCGTGGCCCTTGCCCTGGCCATGGCCATGGCCCTTGCCATGGTCCGGGCCGCGGTCATGGCCTCGGTCATCGTCGCGGCCACGGTCGTGGCGCGACGGCGGGCCGCGACGGTCATCGGCCAGCACATGGCCGCGGTACCAGTCGTCGCGGACAAAGTACACCGGAACATTGCAGGCGCGGTAGTCCTGGCAATGCTTGCGCCAGTTCTTCTGGTGGCCCGGCGGCACCCACAGATAGACGGGCTGCACCGGCCGCGGCGCACGCTGGATGATCACCGGCTGGGCCACCACCAGCTGGGGCTGCGGAAAGCGGCCAATGTCCACGCGGCCATAGACGCCGGGCTGGCTGATCTCGATGGACACGCCCACGTCGGTGGCCTGGGCGGATGCCGCCAGGCCGGCCAGGCAGGCGCCGAGCACAGCGGCGGACAGGCCGAAGGACAGCGATCGGGTCGTGGTGTCACCATGGCGGTTCATGCTTTTCTCCTCTGCACGCCACGCAATCGGTGGCGACATGGCATTGCAACGCATGGCGGGCCTGGGCCGTTGTCGGAGAACGCCGCGTTCCGATGTGAAAAAAAGTGAAGCGCCGCCGGGCTCAGGCCTCGTAGACGATGGCCGCGCGACCGGCATCGGCAATCGCCCTGACCCGCGCCAGCGCCTCGTCGCAGGGCCAGATTCGCGCCGCATCGCCCAGGTCCAGCTCGGCACTGGCACCGCCGCGCTGCAACTGCAGGCGCAGCCCCAGGCCCTGCACCAGCTCGCCCTGGTCGGTGGCCTCGCGGCGCGCCGGCCAGGTCTGCACCAGCTCGGCCAGCGTCTGGGCCTGAGTCTGGGTCTGGGCCTGGCCCAGTGAAATGGCCAGATAGCGGCCAAAGCGCGCCCGCGCCGCGGTCAGGCCCCAGATCTGCTGCACATTGACGCGCAGGCCGCCGCCGTTGAAGCGGTCCACACCGGCGCGGCCCTGCAGCAGCAGCAGCTCGTCGTCCTTCAGCAAATCCTTGCAGCTGTCCAGCAGGGCCTCGCTGGCCGCACATTCCACCGCCTCGCTGCCATCGTCGAGCTTGAAGATGGCCACCCGGCCGCGCTGGCCGTTGATGACGCGCAGATCGGTGACGATGCCGGCGATCAGCTGCGGATCGCGGCTGTCAACCAGGTCGGCGATGCGGCGCTTGCAGAAGCCGCGCACCTCGGCGGCATGCTCGTCGAACAGATGGCCGGACAGGAAAAAGCCGATCGCCGACTTCTCGTGCATCAGCTGCTCGCGCACGCCCCAGGGCTGTACCTCCACCAGCGGCGGCTCCTGGGCATGCGAGCCGTGGGCGTCGTCGTCGAACAGGCCGCCCTGCGAGGCATTGGCCACCTGGGCCTCGGCGAAGTCGAAGCCCAGGCCCACGCTGGCCATCAGGCTGGCGCGATGCGACTGGCCGGCGATCAGGCGGTCGAAGGCGCCGGCCTTGATCAGCGCCTCGACCACGCGCTTGTTGACGCGCTTGCGGTCGATGCGGGCGCAGAAATCGAAGAAGCTGAGGAACGGCCCGCCGGCCTCGCGCGCCTCGACGATGGCCTCGATGGCGCCCTGGCCGGTGCCCTTGATGCCGCCCAGCGCATAACGCACACGCTTGTTGTCCACCGGCTCGAAGCGCCAGGTGCCGGTGTTGACGTCGGGCGCCTCGAACGAGATGCCGAACAGCTTGGCATCGTTGAGCAACACCTTCAGCTTGTCGGTGTCGTCCATCTCGATGGTCATGTTCGCGGCAAAGAACTCGGCCGTGAAATGCACCTTCAGCCAGGCCGTGTGATAGGCCAGCAGCGAGTAGGCGGCGGCATGGCTCTTGTTGAAGCCATAGCCTGCGAACTTCTCCATCAGGTCGAACACCTCGTCGGCCTTCTCGGCCGGGATGTCCTTCTTGGCCGCGCCCTCGCGGAAGATCTGGCGGTGCTGCGCCATCTCCTCGGCCTTCTTCTTGCCCATGGCGCGGCGCAGCAGGTCGGCGCCGCCCAGGCTGTAGCCGCCCAGGATCTGCGCCGACTGCATCACCTGCTCCTGGTAGACCATGATGCCGTAGGTCTCGCCCAGCACCTGCTCCAGCAGCGGGTGCGGGTACTCCACCACCTCGCGGCCATGCTTGCGCGCCACGAAGCTGGGGATCAGGTCCATCGGCCCCGGCCGGTACAGCGCGTTCAGCGCGATCAGGTCCTCCAGCCGGCTGGGCCGCGCATCGCGCAGCATCTTCTGCATGCCGGTGGATTCAAACTGGAACACCGACTCGGTCAGGCCCTCGGAGAACAGCTTGTAGACCTTGGGATCGTCCAGCGGCAGGTTCTCGAAGGCAAAGTCCTTCTGCGCCGGATGGCGGGCGACGATGAAGTCTTTCGCCAGCTCCAGGATGGTCAGCGTGGCCAGGCCCAGGAAGTCGAACTTGACCAGGCCGATGGCCTCGACATCGTCCTTGTCGTACTGGCTCACGGCCGAGTCGCTGCCCGGCTGCTGGTACTGCGGGCAGAAGTCGGTGATCTTGCCCGGCGCGATCAGCACGCCGCCGGCATGCATGCCGATGTTGCGCACCATGCCTTCCACGCGCATGGCCAGCTTCAGCAGCTCGGCCACTTCCTCGTCGTTCTTCTCGCGCTCCTCCAGCTCGGGCGCCTCCTGGCGCGCATAGATGATGCCGCCGTCGGGCTTCTCGGGCACGACGGCCAGCGTCACCGTCTTGCCGGGCGGCGCCGGGATCAGCTTGGCAATGCTGTCCACATGGCCGAAGCCCATGCCCAGCACGCGGCCGATGTCGCGCAGCGCAGCCTTGGCGGCCATGGTGCCGAAGGTGGCGATCTGGCTGACGGCCTGGCGGCCGTACTTGTCCTTCACATACTCGATGACGCGGTCGCGGTTGCCCTGGCAGAAGTCGATGTCGAAGTCGGGCATCGACACCCGCTCGGGGTTGAGAAAGCGCTCGAACAGCAGCTTGTAGGCAAGCGGGTCCAGGTCGGTGATCTTCAGCGCATAGGCCACCAGCGAGCCGGCGCCCGAGCCACGGCCCGGGCCCACCGGGCAGCCGTTGGACTTGGCCCACTGGATGAAGTCCGACACGATCAGGAAGTAGCCCGGAAAGCCCATCTTCAGGATGGTGACGATCTCGAACTCCAGCCGCTCCACATAACGCGGCCGTTCAGCGTCGCGCCGGGCCGCATCGGGAAACAGCTGGCGCAGCCGGTCTTCCAGGCCTTCGAAGCTGGCCTGGCGGAAATAGTCGCCCATCGGCATGGGCGTGCCGTCGGCCTGCAGCGGCGTCGGAAAGTCGGGCAGGTAGAACTTGCCCATCTGCAGCGTCAGCGCGCAGCGCCGGGCGATGCGCTCGGTATTGGCCAGCGCCGCCGGCAGGTCGGCAAACAGCGCCTGCATCTGCGCCTGGGTCTTGAAGTACTGCTCGCGGCTGAAGCGGCGCACACGCTTGGGATTGGCCAGGGTCTCGCCGTCGGCCACGCAGACCCGCGCCTCATGGGCCTCGAAGTCCTCGGGCGCGGCAAACTGGATCGGGTGCGTGGCCACCACCGGCAGGCCCAGCTCGGCGGCCAGCGGCACGGCGGCGCGCACATGAGCCTCGTGGGCCGGCAGGCCGCCACGCTGCAGTTCGATGTAGAAACGGTCGGGAAACAGCTGCGCCAGGCGCCGGGCCTGGCTGCGCGCGCGCTCGGCATCGCCATTGACCAGGGCCTGGCCCACCGCGCCCAGGTCGCCGCCCGACAGCGCGATCAGGCCCTGGCCCAGCTCGGCCAGCCAGTCCCATTTGAGCCAGGCCTGGGCGCGCTGGGCATTGCGGATCCAGCCGCGTGCCAGCAGCTCGCACAGGTTCAGATAGCCCTGGCGGCTCTGCACCAGCAGCAGCAGGCGGCTGGGCTGCTTGTCGGTGCCCTCGGCTTCGATGAACACATCGGCGCCCAGGATGGGCTGCACGCCCTTGCCGCGGCAGGCCTTGTAGAACTTGATGGCGCCGAACAGGTTGGACAGGTCGGTGATGGCCAGGGCCGGCTGGCCATCGGCCTTGGCCAGGGCGGCGGCATCGTCGATGCGGAGCGTGCCGTCGACGACGGAATATTCGGTGTGGGTGCGCAGGTGGACGAAGGCCATGCGCCCATTGTCTCAGGGCACCAGGCGCTCGACCTGGAAGCCCAGGCCCTGCAGCAGCTGCGGCAGGGCCTGCGGCCCGGTCATGTGCAGCATGCCCACGGCCGCCAGCAGCGGCTTGCCCTGTCCGTGCAGCTCGGCAATGCGCTGCGCCATGGCCGGGTTGCGGCTGTCGTTGAGCCGGGCCAGGTAGGCCTTTTCATCGGCCGTGGGCTGGCAGTCGCACAGGCGCTCGGGCGAGCCGAGCAGCGCCAGGTCACCGGCCTCCCAGGCCCGTGCCAGGCGCTGCAGCGTCTGCCGCGCGCGCGGACTTTCCAGATGGTCCAGGCCTTCGCGCAGCAGCCGCCGGCCCAGCGCGGCATCCTCGGGCACCAGCAGGGCCAGCTGCTGGCCGGCGGTCTCCAGCGCCACCACCGGACGGCCGAGGCGGCGCGCCGCGGCGCCGAGCATGGCTTCCTGCGCAAACTGCAGGTGCAGGCCCTCGTGCCGGCCGGCCAGCATCTGCAGCGTGCTGACCTGCAGCATCGGGTGCAGGCCGGCCAGAGCCTGGCGCGGCACGCAGGCGACATCGGCCTGCCGGTCCAGGCGCGCCTGGTCGTCGGCCTCCAGCGGCAGCGGCGGCAGCGCGGCCATGGCCTGGGCCAGCTGCGCCGGCAGGGCCGGGTCCTGCGCATCCACTTCCAGCGCCAGCAGCTGGGTGGCCAGCAGGGCCACGGTCAGCTTCGGGCCGGGCAGCATCCACTCGGCGCGGCCGGCATGCATGCTGCCGTAGAGGTAGGAGCTGCGGCCGTCCTTGTCCAGCCGCCACAGCGCGCCACGGTCGGGCGCCGGACCGGTGGGGGGCTGCGCGGCCTGCGGCGGCGGCGGGCAGTCGGCGGCATGGGCCAAGGCGCCGCACAGCAGCAAGAGGGTCAGCAGCAGGGATGGCAGTTTCATCATCGGCACGCGGCGGTGGAGTCAGGCCCGACGCTACACCGCGATGCGCCGGCCACGCCTTGGACGGCCACCTAAAATCCGCCGCACTGTGGACCGCCCCATCCTCAACATCTCCACCTACCGCTTCGTGCCGCTGCAGGACCTGCAGGCGCTGCGCCAGCGCCTGTTCGACGCGGCCCAGGCCCTGGCGCTGAAGGGCACGGTGCTGCTGGCCGAAGAAGGCATCAACCTGTTCCTGGCCGGGCCCGATGCCGCGATCCAGCAGTGGCTGGAACAGCTGCGCGGCGAGGCGCCGTTTGCCGGCCTGCCGGCCAAGCAGAGCTGGAGCGACACCCAGCCCTTCCAGCGGCTGAAGGTCAAGGTCAAGCGCGAGATCATCCGCATGGACCGCCCGGCCGTGCAGCCGGCCACCGGCCGCGCGCCGGCGGTGGCGCCCGAGACGCTGGCGCGCTGGCTGCAGCAGGGCCATGACGACAACGGCCGGCCGGTGAAGATGCTGGACACGCGCAACGGCTTCGAGGTCGACCACGGCGCCTTCGACGGCGCCATCGACTGGCGGCTGCACAAGTTCAGCGACTTTCCCGCCGCCCTGGCCGCGCACCGCGCCGAGCTGGAAGGCGGCACCATCGTCAGCTACTGCACCGGCGGCATCCGCTGCGAGAAGGCCGGGCTGCTACTGCGCGAGCTGGGGCTGTCGCACAGCTGGCAGCTGGACGGCGGCATCCTGAAGTACTTCGAGGCCACTGGCGGCCGCGCGCCGGGCTGGCGCGGCCGCTGCTTCGTGTTCGACGAGCGCGAGGGCCTGGACACCGGGCTGCAGGCGGCACCGCCGGCCAGCGCGGCATGAAGCCGGCCGCCACGCTGCTGCGCCTGTTTGGCGGCCTGCTGCTGCTCAGCGCCCTGGCCCTGCCCTTTCTGCGTGCCGACGACCGGCCGGTGGAGCACCTGGTGGCACGCTGGGCGCCGCCGCCCTCGGCCTTTGTCGAGCTGGACGGGCAGCTGCTGCACTACCGCGACGAGGGCCCGCGCGGCGATGCGCTGCCGCTGCTGCTGATCCACGGCACCTCGTCCAGCCTGCACACCTGGGAAGGCTGGGCCAAGGCCTTGCGCAGCCGGCACCGCGTCATCAGCCTGGACCTGCCGGCCTATGGCCTGACCGGGCCCTGGACCGGTGCCCATGCCGGCCAGCCCTACACCGCCGAGGCCTACACCACCATCGTGCTGCGCCTGCTCGATCACCTGGGCGTGCAGCGCTTTGCCGTGGCCGGCAATTCGCTGGGCGGCGAGGTGGCCTGGCAGCTGGCCGCCCGCGTGCCGCAGCGGGTGGAGCGCCTGGTGCTGGTGGATGCCGCCGGCTATGCGGTCACGCCCGGCGAGGTGCCGCTGGGCTGGCGCATCGCCCGCCTGCCGGTGCTGGGCGATCTGAGCAAGTACCTGCTGCCGCGGCCGCTGATCGTGCAGGGCCTGGTCAGCGTGGTCGGCGATCCGGCGCGCATCAGCGAGGCCATGGTCGACCGCTACCACGAGCTGACGCTGCGCGCCGGCAACCGCGCCGCCTTCCTCGAACGGGTGCGCAGCTGGACGCCCGGCGAGGGTGTGCAGAAGGTCGAGGGCGTGCGCGCGCCCACCTTGGTGCTGTGGGGCGGCCGCGACCGCCTGCTGCCGCCCGCGCTGGCGCAGCGCTTTGCCGCCGACATCCCCGGCGCCCGCGTGCAGGTCTTCGACGACCTGGGCCACATCCCGCAGGAAGAAGACCCGGCGCGCACGGTGGCCGCGGTGCTGGCCTTCCTGGCCGAGGCCGCACCGGCGCCACGCTGAGACGGCCTACAGCCCGTCGCGCAGCGCGGCCAGCACCTCGCTGTGGAACTCGCGCCGGTACAGCACCCAGACCACGAAGGCGGTGGTGGCGATGAAGGCCCAGGCCGAGAAGAACCAGGCCACCACCGCAAAGCTCAGGTAGTAGGCGCGCAGGCCGTCGTTGAAGGTTTCCGCGGCCAGGCCCATGACGCGTCCGGCGCGGTCGGCAAAGGCCTCGCGCTGGGCCTCGTCGGCAAACTCGCGCGCCTCGGGCGCGGCGCCGACCAGGATGGCGCCAAAGCTGTACTGGCGGATGCTCCAGGTGAAGCGGAAGAAGGCGAACACGAAGATGCCGGCCAGCACCACCAGCTTGAGGTCGAACACCAGCATCGAGGTGCGCGCCGCAAACGGGATCTCGCGCACCAGTTCGCTGGCCTGCTCGCTGGAGGCCAGCGCGGCCAGCAGGCCGCCGATGATCAGGATGCTGGTCGAGGCGAAGAACGAGGGGCTGGCCGACAGGCTTTGCGTGACCGCGGCATCGACGATGCGGTTCTCGCGCCGCGTGGCCTGCAGCATCCAGTGGCGGCGCCAGCGGTTGGTGGTGGCCAGGATGGACAGACGCACCTGGGCGCGGCGCCGCGCCCAGGTGGCATAACCGGCCCAGCCGACGAAGAACAGGCCCAGGGCCAGCCAGTCCAGCAGCGGCAGCAGGCCCAGCGGCCGGGCGATCAGCGCATCCATCATGGGCCGCGACTGTAGCGGCCCGGCCCGCGGCCTCAGGCCGCCAGGTCGAACACCAGCAGCTCGGCGTCGCGGCCCTGGGCGATGTGCACCTGGGCCTCGTCGACCAGGCCCAGCGCATCACCGGCCTGCAGCGCCTGGCCATTGACGGTGACCGCACCACGCACCACATGCACCCAGCCGCGCCGGCCGGCCGCCAGGTCCAGCTGGGCCGTCTCGTCGCCGTCGAACAGGCCGGCGTGCAGGCGGGCGTCGGCATGCAGGGTCACCGCGCCGCTGGCCGCGGCCTCGTCCGGCGGCGCCGCCACCAGGCGCAGCCGGCCACGCTTGTCGGCCTCGCTGAAGGCCTTCTGCTCGTAGCCGGGGTTGATGCCGGTCTGGTCGGGGTAGATCCAGATCTGCAGGAAGTGTGTGGCCCCGGTCTTGGAATGGTTGAACTCGCTGTGCCGCACGCCCGAGCCGGCGCTCATGCGCTGCACCTCGCCGGGCAGGATGGCCGTGCCATTGCCCATGCTGTCCTGGTGCGCCAGCGCGCCGTCGAGCACATAGCTGATGATCTCCATGTCGCGGTGGCCATGGGTGCCGAAGCCGGTGCCGGCGGCGATGCGGTCCTCGTTGATGACGCGCAGATTGCCCCAGCCCATCCAGGCCGGATCGTGGTAATCGGCAAACGAGAAGGTGTGGAAGCTGTCCAGCCAGCCGTGCTCGGCATGGCCGCGGTCTTGAGAGCGTCGGATCGTGATCATCTGGTACCTCCTTGGATGGCATGAATGCTCTCACCGCAGGCCTGGCACGGGGTCTGCCACGGCTTGAAGCAAGCGTTCAAATAAGATGAAAGCATGCCCCACACCGACCGCCAGATCCGCCGCCAGGCCCTGACCCCCGACGCGCTGCTGATGATGGACACCATCGCCCGCGCCGGCAGCTTTGCCGCCGCCGCGCGCGAGCTGGGCCGCGTGCCCTCGGCCCTGACCTACAGCGTGCGCCAGCTGGAGGACGCGCTGGACGTGCTGCTGTTCGACCGCCGCTCGCGCCAGGCCCAGCTCACCGCCGCCGGCGAGGAACTGCTGGCCGAGGGCCGGCGCCTGCTGGCCGAGATGGATGCGGTGGCCAACCGCGTGCGCCGCGTGGCCACCGGCTGGGAGAGCGAGTTCACCATCGCCGCCGATGGCGTGATCTCGCGCCTGACCCTGCTGGAGCTGGTGGAGGCCTTCTACGCCCAGCGCGGCAGCGACGGCCAGCCGCCGGGCACGCGGCTGCGCCTGAAGAGCGAGGTGCTGACCGGCTCCTGGGAGGCCCTGGTCACCGGCCGCGCCGACCTGGCCATCGGCGTGTCGCTGAACAATGCGCCCCAGCACGGCATCGAGGTCCGGCCGCTGGGCGAGCTGGAGTTCGTGTTCTGCGTCGCGCCCCACCATGCGCTGGCCCAGGCCGAGGGCCCGCTCAGCGATGCGCAGATCTTCGAGCACCGTGCCATCGCGGTGGCCGATTCGGCGCAGCGCCTGTCGCCGGCCACGGTCAACCTGCTGCCCGGCCAGGACGTGCTGACCGTGCCCACCATGGCCACCAAGATCGAGGCCATGCTGCGCTGCCTGGGCTGCGGCTTCGTGCCCGAGCCCCATGTGCGCGACCACCTGCGCACCGGCCGCCTGGTGCGCCGCGAGGTGCAGCGCACGCGCACGCCCACCCAGCTGGGCTTTGCCTGGCGGCGCAGCGAGGGCCGCGGCCAGGCCGCCCAGGGCATGGCCATGCAGTGGTGGCTGGGCCAGCTGGCCAGCGCCACCACGCTGCAGGCCCTGCTGGAACGCATCTCGGGCATGCCGGAGCCGCTGGAGTGAGTGCGGCTGACGGTGCGGGTGATGGCGGCTACATCGGCCGCTTCGCCCCGTCGCCCACCGGCCCGCTGCATGCCGGCTCGCTGGTGGCCGCACTCGCCAGCTGGCTGGATGCGCGTGCCCATGGCGGACGCTGGCTGGTGCGCATCGAGGACGTGGATGCGCCACGCTGCGTGGCCGGCGCCGACGCGCTGATCCTGAGCCAGCTGGCCCAGGTCGGCCTGCATCCGGACGAGCCGCCGTTGTGGCAGTCGCAGCGCAGCGCGGCCTACGAGGCGGCGCTGGCGCGCCTGGCCCAGCTGGGCCTGAGCTACCCCTGCAGCTGCACCCGGCGCGAGGTCGAGGAAGCCCTGGTGGCCCTGGGCGTGCTGCACCAGCGCTTCGAGGAGCGTGTCTACCCCGGCACCTGCCGCAACGGCCTGCATGGCCGGCCGGCGCGGGCCGTGCGCCTGCTCACGCAGTGCGGCGGCATCGAGGCCGTGGTGTCCTGGCACGACCGCCGCCTGGGCCCGCAGCAGCAGAACCTGGCGCGAGAAGTGGGCGACTTCGTGCTCAAGCGCGCCGACGGCCTGTATGCCTACCAGCTGGCGGTGGTGGTCGACGACCTCGCCCAGGGCATCACCCACATCGTGCGCGGCGAGGACCTGGCCGACAACACCGCGCGCCAGATCCATCTGTGGCGCCTGCTGGCCCAGGGCCGGCCGCTGCCGCGCCACCTGCACCTGCCCCTGGTGCTGGGCGCCGATGGCCACAAGCTCAGCAAGCAGAACGGCGCCGCGCCGCTGGACACGCGCGAGCCGCTGGCCGCACTGCAGGCCGCCGCGCGCACGCTGGACCTGGCGGTGCCCGCGGCCGCCACCGTGGGCGACTGGCTGGCCGCGGCCACCCAGGCCTGGGCGCGGCAGTGGCGGCTGCCGCCGGTGGCATGATCGGCACCCTTTTCACACCGCGCCCAGGAATCCGCCATGAGCACCCCCACCCCCGGCCTGCAGATCGTCGACACCCAGCCGGGCACCGGCGCCGAGGCCCAGGCCGGCCAGCCGGTCACCGTGCACTACACCGGCTGGCTGCACGACCCGGCCGCCGCCGATGGCCGCGGCCGCAAGTTCGACAGCAGCAAGGACCGCGGCGAGCCCTTCGAGTTCGAGCTGGGCGCCGGCATGGTCATCCGCGGCTGGGACGAGGGCGTGCAGGGCATGAAGGTCGGCGGCACGCGCGTGCTGACCATCCCGCCCGAGCTGGGCTATGGCGCACGCGGCGCCGGCGGCGTGATCCCGCCCAATGCCACCCTGGTGTTCGAGGTCGAGCTGCTGGCCGAACCCGAGCGCCAGCCGCTGCAGATCACCGACCTGGTCGAAGGCAGCGGCGCCGAGGCCGGCGTGGGCCAGCGCGTGACCGTGCACTACACCGGCTGGCTGTTCGACGAGGGCGCGCCGCAGCAGCGTGGCCGCAAGTTCGACAGCAGCAAGGACCGCGGCGATCCGTTCCGCTTCCAGCTCGGCGCCGGCATGGTCATCCGCGGCTGGGACGACGGCGTGCAGGGCATGAAGGTCGGCGGCACGCGCGTGCTGGTGATCCCGCCCGAGCTGGGCTATGGCCCGCGTGGCGCCGGCGGCGTGATCCCGCCCAACGCCACCCTGGTGTTTGAAGTGGAACTGCTCGGGGTCTGAGCCCGGAACCGCCGACTGGCGCGCTACACTGCGCGCCGGTCGGCAGTTCACCCAGGCGTTGCCGCGCAGTCCCCGGACCGCGAGCTAAACCTGCCCCAGTTCCCTTGCACAGCCCCTGCGCCGTGACCTCTTGGTTGCGCGACCGGCTGGAAGACGGCAACCCCCAGCGCCCGCGGCCAGCGGGTTTTGATGTCGCGCGCCATGGAGTGTTCACCATGCGCCAGTCGCTGTCCTTCGTCGTTCCCGACGCCTCGCAGTTCGCCCGCTCGCTGGGCCAGTCGCTGAAGTCCCGCCACCAGCAGTGCGAACCACCGCCGGCCCCGCCCGGCCATGTGGAGCTGCTGAACCTGATCGCCCGCGCCCTGGGCCACCGCAACCTGCAGGCCCTGCAGGTGGCCGTGGCCACGCCGCTGCCCGAACCGCCGCTGGCCGCCGAAGACCGGCCGCCGCCGCTGGCGCTGACGGCCAATGCACGCAAGGCGCTGCAGCAGTTCGACAGCCGCGGCCGGCTCGTGCGCTGGCCGCACAAGTTCAGCGTGCAGAAGCTGGCGATGTGGGTGCTGTGGTCGCTGTTCGAGGGCCAGCGGGTCTACACCGAGCGCGAGGTCAACGAGGTGCTGAAGGCCGCCAATGCCTTTGGCGACCATGTGACGCTGCGCCGCGAGCTGATCAACCACCGGCTGATGAGCCGCAAGGACGACTGCAGCGAGTACCGCAAGCTGCCGGTGCGGCCCGACGACGAGGCCCGCGCCCTGTTGCAGGCCTGGCGCACGCTGCGGCGGCGCAGCGCGCCGCGCCCCGCCTGATCAGAGGCTGAGGAAGTGCTGCCGGTAGTGCAGCAGCTCGTCGATGGACTCGTGGATGTCGGCCAGCGCGGTGTGCGCCTGCGCCTTCTTGAAGCCGTCCAGCACGGCCGGCTTCCAGCGCCGCGCCAGCTCCTTCAAGGTGCTGACATCCAGGTTGCGGTAGTGGAAGAAGTCTTCCAGCCCGGCCATGTCCTTGGCCAGGAAGCGCCGGTCCTGGCAGATCGAGTTGCCGCACATCGGGCTCTTGCCCTTGGGCACGTACTGCTTGAGGAAGTCGATCACGATGGCCTGGGCCTGGGCCTCGTCCACGGTGCTGGCCTTGACGCGGTCGATCAGGCCGCTCTTGCCGTGCGTGCCCTTGTTCCAGGCGTCCATGCCGTCGAGCACGGCGTCGCTCTGGTGCACGGCCAGCACCGGGCCCTCGATGCGCACCGTCAGCTGCGGGTCGGTGACCACCACCGCGATCTCGATGATGCGGTCGGTGAACGGTGACAGGCCGGTCATCTCCAGGTCGATCCAGATCAGGTTCTGGTCGCTGGGCGCCAGGGTGACGGGGGTGGGGTTGTGGTCTTCGGTGCTCATGCCTGCATTGTCGCCGGCCTACACTCCCGCCCCATGCCGGCTTCCACTGTCTCCCTCCTGTTTGCCACCGCGCTGCTGGCCTCGCTGGCGCTGCGCCTGTGGCTGTCCACGCGCCAGATGCGCCATGTGGCGCGCCACCGCGGCGCCGTGCCGGCGGCCTTTGCCGCCACCGTGAGCCTGGCCGCCCACCAGCGCGCGGCCGACTACACGCTGGCCAAGGGGCAGCTGGGCCTGTGGTCCACCGCCTTCGGCAGTGCCGTGCTGCTGGGCTGGACCCTGCTGGGCGGCCTGGATGCGCTGAACGCCTGGCTGCTGGCCACGGTGCTGCCGGACTGGGGGCCCATGGCCTACCAGCTGGCGCTGCTGACGCTGTTCACGCTGATCGGCGGCCTGCTGGACCTGCCGTTCGAGCTGTATGCCACCTTCCGGCTGGAGCAGCGCTTCGGCTTCAACCGCAGCACCTGGCGGCTGTGGCTGGCCGATGCGGCCAAGGGCCTGGGGGTGGGCGCGCTGATCGGCCTGCCGCTGGCGGCGCTGATCCTGTGGATCATGGGCGCCTCCGGCGGCCTGTGGTGGCTGTGGGCCTGGGGCGCCTGGGCGGCCTTCAACCTGCTGATCATGGTGCTCTACCCCACCGTGATCGCGCCGCTGTTCAACAAGTTCGAGCCGCTGGCCGACGCCGCGCTGGCCCAGCGCGTGCAGGCCCTGATGCAGCGCTGCGGCTTTGCCGCCAAGGGCCTGTTCGTGATGGACGGCAGCCGGCGCTCGGCCCATGGCAATGCCTATTTCACCGGCATCGGCTCGGCCAAGCGGGTGGTGTTCTTCGACACCCTGCTGGCCAAGCTGGCGCCCGACGAGGTGGAAGCGGTGCTGGCCCATGAGCTGGGCCACTTCAAGCTGCGCCACATCACGCAGCGCCTGGTGATGATGTTTGCGCTGAGCCTGGCCGCGCTGGCCCTGCTGGGCTGGCTGTCGGGCCAGACCGGCTTCTACCTGGGTCTGGGCGTGCGGCCCAATCTGGAGGCGCCCAACGACGCCCTGGCCCTGCTGCTGTTCATGCTGGCCCTGCCGCCCTTCGCCACCTTTGCCACGCCGCTGGGCGCGATGCTGTCGCGCCGCCACGAGTTCCAGGCCGATGCCTATGCCCGCGCCCAGGCCGACGGCCAGGCGCTGGCGCGGGCCCTGGTCAAGCTGCACGAGGACAATGCGGCCACGCTAACGCCCGATCCGCTGTACGTGCGCTTCCACTATTCGCATCCGCCGGCCGGCGAGCGGCTGGCCGCGCTGTCCGGAGCCCTGCGATGAACCTGCCGCTGCACCTGCAACACTGCCGGCCGCTGGACGCCGCCCAGGGCCATCACGCGATGGACGCGGCGCAGATCGCCGCCCACCTGGCCCAGGTGCCGGGCTGGGCCCTGGTCGATGGCGCGATCGAGAAGAGCTACCGCTTCGACGACTTCCACCGCACCATCGGCTTCGTCAACGCCGTCGCCTTCGTCTGCAACCGCGAGGACCACCATCCCGACCTGGCGGTGAGTTATGGCCGCTGCACGGTGCGCTTCAACACCCATTCGCTGGGCGGTGTGTCGACCAACGACTTCATCTGCGCGGCCATGGTGGATGCGCTGCTGAACCCGGCCGCATGAATCAGGCGGCGGCGCAGCAAGGCAACGGACTGGTGGTCGCCGCCCACGGGCGGCATTGCATCGTCGAGAGCGCCGACGGCCAGCGCCGTCTGTGCCACGCGCGTGGCAAGAAAAGCGAGGTGGTGGTCGGCGACCGGGTGCTCTGGGCGCCGGCCGGCGATGAAGGCGTGGTCGAGCGTGTCTGCGAGCGCCGCAACCTGCTCTACCGCCAGGACGAGTGGAAGACCAAGTCCTTTGCCGCCAACCTCGACCAGCTGCTGGTCCTGGTGGCGGTGCAGCCGATGTGGTCGGAGAGCCAGCTGGCGCGGGCGCTGATCGCCGCCGCCCATGTGGGCATCCCGGCCACCGTGGTGCTGAACAAGATCGACCTGGACGGTGCCGATGCCGCGCGCGAGCGGCTGGCGCCCTACCGCGGCTTTGGCACCGAGGTGCTGGAGTGCGCCATCAAGGCCCGCCCCGACGAGGCCCGCGCCCTGCTGGCGCCGCGCCTGGCCGGCCGGTCCACGCTGGTGCTGGGCCCCAGCGGCATGGGCAAGAGCACGCTGATCAATGCCATGGTGCCGGCCGCCGCGGCCCAGGTGGGCGACATCTCGCTGGCGCTGAATGCCGGCCGCCACACCACCACCAGCACCACCTGGTACTGGCTGTCCGAGGCCCACGACAGCGCCCTGCTCGACTCACCGGGCTTCCAGGAATTCGGCCTGCGCCAGATCGGCGCCGCCGAACTGCCCAAGCTGATGCCCGACATCGCCGCCCATGCCGACGGCTGCCGCTTCTACAACTGCACGCATTTGCACGAGCCCGGCTGCGGCGTGCGCGCGGCGGCCGAGGCCGGCAGCATCAGCCCGTCGCGCTACCGCATCTACGGCGAGCTGCACGCCGAGCTGTCGGCGACGCGGTACTAGCCGAAGGTACTAACCGACCAAGTTGGCCAGCGTCAGCAAGGCCACCAGCAGCATCCACAGCACCACCGAGCGCCAGACCAGGCCGACCACGCTGCGCAGATGGCCCAGCTGCGGCGGATCGCCGGGCGTGCTGCCTTCGGCCACGGCCTCGTCGGCCTCGCCACCGGCGGCAAAGGTGCGGCTGCGTTCGGGGCTGACGCCCGGTGCCGCATTGCCGCCCAGCTGCACGCCCAGGGCGCCGGCGGCCGAGGCCAGGATCACGCCCTCGTTGGCATGCTTCCACAGCGCGGCGTCGCGGCGCCAGGCATTGATCGCATCCTCGAAGTTGCCGACCACGGCAAAGCCGAAGGCGGTGAGCCGTGCCGGCACATGGTCGATCAGCGCAAACAGCCGCTGCGATACCTGCATCAGCATCGGATTGGCCGGCACGCCCAGGGCCTTGCTGGGAAAGCTCCAGTAGCGGCTGGCGAACTCGGCCATGCGGTAGACCACCGCGCCCACCGGCCCCAGGCCCACGGTGGACAGCAGCACGAACCAGAAGAACACGCCGAACACATGGCGGTGGGCGGCCAGCAGCGAATGCTCGATGACATGGCGCAGCAGCTCGGTGCGCGGCAGTTCGCTGGCGTCCAGATGGCGCCACTCGGCCAGCAGGCGGCGCGCCTCGATCTCGTCACCGCGGTCGAGTGCGTCGCGGATGTCGGTGTAGTAGTGGCTGAACTGGCGGAAACCCAGGGTCAGGTACAGCACGGCCACGTCGAACACCAGGGCCAGCAGCAGGCTCCAGTGGTCCAGCGCCAGGTAGATGGCCGACAGCACCAGGCCCGGCGCCAGCACCGACACGCCCCACACCACCCAGGCATGGCGCTCGCGGCCGGCATCGAAGTTGCGGCCGGTCCAGCCGACCCAGGACACCAGCAGGTGGTGCACCCAGTTGTCGCGCGGCAGCGGCTTGAGCTGCTCGATCAGCAGCGCGAACAGGACGGCGAAGAAACTCATCGCCGAGCATCATACCCAGCGGCTTGCAGGCTCAGCCCTGGCGCAGAAAGCCGTAGAGGTTGCGCAGCATGGCCGCGGTGGCGCCCCAGATGAAGTACTCGCGCGGCGCGCCGCCGGCGTCCGCGCCCTGCCAGGGCATGGACAGGAAATGCCGGCGGTGGCCGTCCCACTCGAACTGGTGGCGGCGGTGGTGGGCCGGCGTCATCAGAAAGCTCAGCGGCACCTCGAAAGCCTCGGCCACCTCGCCCTGGTCCAGCGCCAGCGTGAAGCCGGGCTCGACCAGGCCGACCACCGGCGTGACCTGGTAGCGGGTGACGGTCTGGTAGGCCGGCAGCAGGCCGATGACGTCGATGTGCGAGCGTGCCAGGCCGACCTCTTCTTCGGTCTCGCGCAGCGCCGTGGCCACGGCATCGACATCGTGCTGCTCGGCACGGCCGCCGGGAAAGCTGATCTGGCCGGCATGGTCGCGCAGGTGCTCGGTGCGCCGCGTCAGCAGCACGGCCAGGCCGTCGTCGCGCTGCACCAGCGGCACCAGCACCGAGGCCGCGGTGGGCGCGCGGTCCGGGCCGAAACGGCCGCCGTCGCCGGGCAGCTCGGGCACGAAGCCGGCTGGCGGCAGGGCGAAGCGCTGGCGCAGGCCCTGGGCCGTCAGCCGCGACGGCTCCAGCGGCGGCAAATGGTCGTCGATGCCGATCACCGGCACGCTGCGGGGATCGGTGATGCGCGGAACGGGCGTGGCCATGGTCATCCAGGATTGTGGCGCGCCACAAGAAAACAAGCCGCCGGACCTGGCCGGTCGGGCGGCTTGTTTTGCAGGCTTCCGGATCGCTCCGGAAGGCGCTGGATCAGGACAGCTTTTCCTTGATGCGCGCCGACTTGCCCGAGCGCTCGCGCAGGTAGTACAGCTTGGCGCGGCGCACATCGCCGCGGCGCTTGACTTCGATGCTGGCGATCAGCGGGCTGTACAGCTGGAAGGTGCGCTCCACGCCTTCGCCGCTGGAGATCTTGCGCACGATGAAGCTGCTGTTCAGGCCGCGGTTGCGCTTGGCGATGACCACGCCTTCGTAGGCCTGCACGCGCTTGCGGTTGCCTTCAACGACGTTGACGTTGACGATCACGGTGTCGCCGGGGGCGAAGGACGGAATCGTCTTGCCCAGGCGGGCAATTTCTTCCTGTTCGAGGGTGCGGATCAGATCCACGAGGTTCTCCTGAAGCGATCAATACCGGCGCAGTCTTGCCCAGCAGAGGATCGAAAAGCCGATGATTATAGCCCGGACTGGCCGCTCTGCGCTGGGTCTTGTGCAGCCGACCCGGATTGCAGCGCCCGCAGGCAGCGTTCGTCGGCCGCCGACAGCCGGCCGGCGGCCCGCGCCGCGGTGATCAGCTCGGGCCGGCGGCGCAGCGTCAGCGCCAGCTGCTGGTCGCGGCGCCAGCGCGCGATCTGGGCATGGTGGCCCGACAGCAGCACGGCCGGCACCGGCAGCGCGCCCTCGGGCGTGTGCAGCAGCTCCGGGCGGCTGTAGTGCGGGCAGTCCAGCAGGCCGTCGGAAAAGCTGTCCTGCTGGTGCGACTCGGGCGTCAGCACGCCGGGCTGCAGCCGCGCCACCGCGTCCAGCAGGGCCAGCGCCGGCAGCTCGCCGCCGGACAGCACGAAGTCGCCCAGGCTCAGCTCGCGCGTCACATGGCGGTCCAGCACACGCTGATCGATGCCTTCGTAGCGGCCGCACAGCAGCACCGCGCCGGGGCCGGCAGCAAACTCGCGCACCACTTCCTGGGTGATGGGCGCGCCGGTGGGCGTGAAGTGCACGATCTCGGCCGCGCCACGCTCGGCCCGCACCGCGGCCAGCGCACGCTCCAGCGGCTCGGCCAGCATCACCATGCCGGGACCGCCGCCGAACGGCCGGTCGTCGACGCGGCGGTAGGTGCCCTCGGCAAAGTCGCGCAGCGGCCACAGCCGCACATCGACCTGCTGGTGCTCGAAGGCCCGGCGCGTGATGCCCACCGACAGGTGCGGTGCAAACAGCTCGGGAAACAGCGTGACGACGTCGAACCGCATGCGGCTGCGCCAAGGCGCGTCAGTAGTCCAGGCCCCAGTCGACGGTGATGCGCCGCGACGCCAGGTCCACATCGTCGATGTAGGCGCCGACAAAGGGGATCAGGCGCTGCTCGCCAGCGTCGCCATCGGGGCGGTCGACGCGCAGCACGCTGTGCGCGCCGGTGTCCAGCAGATCGGCCACCGTGCCCAGCAGCGCGCCGTCGCGGTTGAGCACCTGCAGGCCGATCAGGTCGACCCAGTAGTACTCGCCGTCGGGCGCGGTGGGAAAGCTGGAGCGGGCGATGAACAGGCGCGCGCCCTTCATGGCCTCGGCGGCGCTGCGGTCGGGCAGTTCCTGGGCGGCGGCGACGACGCCGTCGCCATGGTCCTTGCTGTGCGTGATGCGCAGCAGCGGCGGCCAGGGCGCGGCGCCCGGTGGCCGCGGACCGGCCACTTCAGGCGGGCGCACAAACCAGCGCCGCGAGGAAAACAGGGCCTTGGGGTCGCTGGAAAAGGGCTGGACGCGGATCCAGCCCTTCACGCCCCAGGCGCCGAGCACACGACCGACCTCGATCGCATCCTCGGGAAAGGCCGGCGTGTCGTCGTTCATGTTGAACTGAACAGACATGGCGCCGGCCCCGGCTCAGTCGAACCGAGCGTGGCCAGCTCAGGCGGCGGCCGGAGCGGCCACGGCCTTGGCGGCCTGCTTGACCAGGCGCTCGACGGTGGGCGACAGCTGGGCGCCAACGCCCGACCAGTAGGTGATGCGGTCCATCGCGACGCGCAGGCCTTCGGCAGCGCCGGCGGCCACCGGGTTGTAGAAGCCCACGCGCTCGATGAAGCGGCCATCGCGGCGCTCGCGCGAGTCGGCCACGACGATGTTGTAGAACGGGCGCTTCTTGGCGCCGCCGCGAGCCAGTCGAATGACGACCATGATGTGTAGATCCAGATAATCGTTGGCGACAGGCCAGCCAGGGAGACACCGCAAGGCCGATCCATCAAGGGGTTGCCGGCATTGCGCCGACGCGGTTCGGCGCCGTAGATACGCCACCTGGCTGCCCAGGTAGCCGTCGCCGAGAACCGCGCATTATAAACTGCCAGCGCCACTTTGCATGCAGTCCTGTTTCACACCCCACCCAAGCCCATGCCCGCCCCGCTGATCCTGCGCCCCAGCACCGATGCCGACCTGCCGGCGATCACCGCCATCTACGCCGACGCTGTGCTCAGCGGCACCGGCACCTTCGAGCTGGAGCCGCCCGAGCTGGCCGAGATGGCGCGCCGCCGTGCCGACGTGCTGGCCAAGGGCCTGCCCTGGCTGGTGGCGGTGGACGGCGACGGCCAGGTGCTGGGCTATGCCTATGCCAACCACTTCCGGCCCCGGCCGGCCTACCGCTTCTGCCTGGAAGACTCGATCTACCTGCACCGCGACGCGCGTGGCCGCGGCGTCGGCCGCGCCCTGCTGGCCGAGCTGGTGGGCCGCTGCGAGGCCCTGGGCGCGCGGCAGATGCTGGCGGTGATCGGCGACGCCGCCAATGCCGGCTCGATCGGCGTGCATGCGGCGCTGGGCTTCGTCCACACCGGCGTGCTGAAAAACGCCGGCTGGAAGTTCGACCGCTGGCTGGACGTGGTGCTGATGCAGCGCAGCCTGGGCGCCGGCGGCGACCAGCCGGCGCGCGACTGAAGGCCGGTGCCGCCGATGAGCACATCTGCCCGATCCAAGACCCTGGCCACCTGGCTGGCCCTGCTGGGCGGCAGCCTGGGCGCGCACCGCTTCTACCTGCATGGCGGCCGCGACTGGCTGGCCTGGCTGCACCCCTGGCCCACGCTGGCCGGCCTGGCCGGCCTGATCCGCATGCGCAACCTGGGCCAGGACGACCATGCGGCCTGGCTGCTGATCCCGCTGCTGGGCCTGATGCTGGCCCAGGCCATGCTGTGCGCCATCGTCATCGGCCTGACGCCCGACGAGAAGTGGCGCGACCGCCACGACCCCGGCGGCCCGCTGCGGCCCACACGCTGGGGACCGGTGCTGGGCGCGGTGCTGGCCCTGCTGCTGGGCGGCGGCGTGCTGATGGGCACGCTGGCCTTCGGCGGGCAGAAGTTCTTTGAATACCAGCAGCTGCAGTTGCAGCAACAGCAGCAGCCGGGCGCGTCCGGCTGAGACCGATCCGAAAGGTCCACGATGCAGATCCAGTTCCTCGGCGCCGCCGACACCGTCACCGGCAGCAAGCACCTGGTGACGTTGGGCGGCCAGCGCATCCTGCTGGACTGCGGCATGTTCCAGGGCTTCAAGACCTTCCGCGAGCGCAACTGGCTGCCGCTGGCGGTGCCGCCGTCCGAAATCGATGCGGTGGTGCTCAGCCATGCCCACCTGGACCACAGCGGCTGGCTGCCGCGCCTGGTGGCCGGCGGCTTTCGCGGCGCCATCTATGCCAGCGCCGCCACGCGCGACCTGGCCGAGGTGCTGCTGCTGGACGCCGCCCACCTGCAGGAAGAAGACGCGCGCCGCGCCAACAAGTACGGCTACAGCAAGCATGCCACCGCGCTGCCGCTGTACACCCGCGCCGATGCGCGCCGCGCCATCGCCAAGATCGTGCCGCTGCGCACCGATCGGCCCTGGCGCATCGGCGAGGTGGAACTGCAGCTCACGCCGGTGGGCCATCTGCTGGGCGCCTGCGCCGTCACGCTCAGCCATGCCGGCCGCCGGCTGGCGTTTTCGGGCGATGTCGGCCGCCAGCACGACCTGCTGATGCCGCCGCCGCAGCCGCTGGCCGGGGCCGATGTGCTGCTGGTCGAGTCGACCTACGGCAACCGCCGCCATCCGCCCGAGGATGCGCCGGCGCGGCTGGCGCAGATCATCCGCGACACCATCGCCCGCGGCGGCTCGGTGCTGCTGCCGTCGTTTGCGGTCGGCCGCGCCCAGGCCCTGCTGCTGGTGCTGCAGCGGCTCAAGCGCGCCGGCGCGATCCCGCAGCGCCTGCCCATACTGCTCGACAGCCCGATGGCCACCCAGGCCACGGCGCTGTACAGCCAGCACCGGCGCCTGCTGCGCGTGCCGACGCGCGAGATCGCCACGCTCACCGACGGCGTCAAGCTGATCACCACCGCGGCCCAGTCGCAGCGGGCCTGCGCCTCGCGCTATCCGTCGGTGATCATCTCGGCCAGCGGCATGGCCACCGGCGGACGTGTGCTGCACCACCTGAAGGCGCTGGCCCCCGATCCGCGCAACCATGTGGTGTTCGCCGGCTTCCAGGTCGGCGGCAGCCGCGGCGCACTGCTGGTCGGCGGTGCGCGCGAGATCAAGATCCATGGCGAATACGTGCCGGTCAACTGCACGGTGTCGCAGCTGGAAGGCTTCTCCGGCCATGCCGACGCCGACGAGCTGCTGGACTGGCTGCGCCAGCTGCCACGGCCGCCGGCCCAGACCTGGGTCGTGCACGGCGAGCCGGCCGCCGCCGATGCGCTGCGCCAGCGCATCCAGGACGAGCTGGGCTGGCGCGTGCGCGTGCCCCAGCACAACGAGGTGGCGACGCTGTAGTGCCGGGCACCACGCCCGCCGCCCTGGGCCTGGAGGCCCTGGACCCGCTGCTGCTGGGCCTGTGCGTGGCCCTGGGCGGCGGCCTGCTGATCGGCCTGGAGCGCGAGCGGCGCAAGGGCCGCGGCCCGCAGCGCGGCGCCGCCGGCATCCGCAGCTTCACCCTGGTGACGCTGGCCGGCGCGCTGGCCCAGGGCCTGGCCCCCATCGCACATCCGGCGCTGGTGGTGGTGGGCGCGGCGGCGGTGGTGCTGCTGGCCGCCCTGGCCTACCGGCGCAGCCTGGGCCTGCCGAATCCCGACCCGGGCATGACCACCGAGCTGGCCCTGGTCGTCAGCTACCTGGTCGGCGTGCTGGCCATGGCCCGGCCGGCCTTCGGTGCCGGCGCCGCCGTGGTGCTGGCGGTGCTGCTGGCCGCACGCGGCCGGCTGCACCACTTTGCCACCCGCCTGCTCAGCGAGGACGAGCTGCACGACGGCCTGCTGCTGGCCGCGCTGGCCCTGGTGCTGGTGCCGCTGCTGCCGCAGGCGCCGGTGGCCTGGCTGGGCGGGCTGCAGCCGCACCAGATCGCCGCCCTGGTGCTGCTGATCCTGGGCCTGCAGGCCGCCGGCCATGTGGCGCTGCGCCTGGCCGGGCCACAGGCCGGGCTGGCGCTGGCCGGGCTGATGTCGGGCTTTGTCTCCAGCACCGCCACGGTGGCGGCGATGGGCGCGCGGCTGCGCCAGACGCCGGCACTGAGCGCCGCCTGCACCGCCGGCGCCATGCTGTCGAGTGCCGCCACCTGGCTGCAGGCCCTGCTGCTGCTGGCCGCGCTGGCGCCGGCGCTGGCGCTGCGCCTGCTGCCGGCCCTGGCCGCCGGCGCCCTGGTGGCGCTGGGCTGCGGCGCCTGGCAGGCCTGGCGGGCGCACCGGCAGATCGGTGCGCACAGCGGCAGCGCGGCAGCGCCGCAGGCCGGTGGCCGGGCGCTGCGGGTGCGCGAGGCCCTGCTGGTGGCCGCGCTGCTGACCGGCGTGACGCTGGCGGTGTCGTTCGCCCAGCGCCAGTTCGGCGGCGCCGGCGCGCTGGGCAGCGCCGCGCTGGCCGGCTTCGGCGATGCCCATGCCGGCATCGCCGCACTCGGCTCGCTGCAACGCCAGGGCCTGCTGGAGGCGCCCGCCGCCGCCGCCGGCGTGCTGCTGACGGTGAGCAGCAACAGCCTGACGCGGGTGGCCACCGCGGCCTTCAGCGGCGGCACGGCCTATGCGCTGCGCATGGCCGCCTGCCTGTTCGGCGCGCTGGGCGCCGCGGCCCTCACGGCCTGGCTGGGCGGCGCGCTGCGCGCCTGATCAGGCCCAGGCGTCCCACACCAGCTTCAGCCCGGTCAGCAGCATGCCCAGGCTGAACAAGCGGTAAAACAGCTGCTGCGGAATCACGCGCACCAGGCGCACGCCCAGCCACACGCCCATCGGCGCCACCGGCATCAGCAGCACCGAGGTGGCCATGTTCGACGCGTCGATCAGGCCCAGCCAGGCATAGGGCAGCCACTTGGCCAGGTTGACCACGGCGAAGAACACCGCCATGGTGGCGGTGAAGATCACCGGCGGCAGCTTCTGCGGCAGCATGTAGAAGCCGATCGGCGGCCCGCCGGCATGGGCCACGAAGCTGGTGAAGCCCGACAGCGTGCCAAACAGCCAGCCCGCCGCCGCACCCGGCGGCGGCGCGTCGGCCTTGGCCGGGAACAGCGTGCGGATGGCCAGGAACACCAGGGTCAGCACACCCACCAGGCCGGCCACGGCCTTGGCACTGAGCACTCCGAACATCAGCGTGCCGATGACGATGCCCAGCAGCCCGGCCGGCAGCAGCAGCTTCAGCTGGGACCGGTCGGCCTGGCGCGCCAGCGCCTTGACGCCGAAGCCGTCCATGATCATCAGCAGCGGCAGCATGATGGCCGCGGCCTGCGGCACCGGCACGGCCAGGGCCATCAGCGGCACGCCCAGGGCGCCGAAGCCGGCGCCGAAGCCGCTCTTGCTCAGGCCCACCAGCAGCACGGCGGGAACGGCCACCGCATAAAACAGCGGGTCGAGGATGGGGGCGAAGGTCAAGACAGGCCAGCGGACGCAACGGACCGCGGATGATGCCAGCCGCCCACCGGGGCCATGGCCGGACGGCGACAATGGCCCCATGTTCCAGCCTTCGCAACACGATGTCCGGCGTTTCTTCTGCGACACCTGGCGCCGCCACCGCGCGGGCGAGCCGCTGTCGCCGATGGAGACCCTGGCCGCCGGCTGGATGGACGAGCATCCCGAGTACCAGGCCGACCTGGCCGACGTGGACGCCGCGCTGGCCGCCAGCTACACGGTGGAAGACGGCCGCAGCAATCCCTTCCTGCACCTGTCCATGCACCTGAGCATCAGCGAGCAGTGCAGCATCGACCAGCCCAGCGGCATCCGCCAGGCGGTGGAGTTGCTGGCCGCCCGGCGCGGCGAGCTGCATGCCGCCCACCACGAGGTGATGGAATGCCTGGGCGAGATGATCTGGGAGAGCCAGCGCAGCGGCCGCCCGCCCGACGGCCATGCTTATCTGGATGCCGTCAGGCGCCGCGCCACGCGGTGATGGAGCACCCGGCGTCGGGAATACCCGCCGCCACCCGCCAGGCGGGTCGCCGGCCGGCTTCGGAGCGGCCGGGCGCTCGGCCGGCGGAACCTACCTGGGATTGACCTTGATCCACTGCACGGCCAGGTAGTTGTCGGCCCGGTGCACCACCTCGACGTTGCTGCGCGAAGCCCAGGGGATGACCTGGCGGTGCAGCGGGAGGGTGTGCACCTGCTCCTTCCACTCGCCCAGTGCCTGCTTGACCAGGGCCTCGCGCTTCTTCGCGTCGGCCTCGATGCTGGAGGCCGCGGCCAGTGCATCAAACTTGTCGTTGCGGCTGTTGCCGTAGTTGTAGAGGCCCACACCGCGCTCGCCGCGGTTGCGCATCACCGGCGTCAGCGTGGTCTCGGCATCGGTCACCGCGCCGCCCCAGCCCAGCAGGTACAGGCTGGTGTCCAGCTTCTCCAGCCGCGGAAAGTACAGCGTGCGCGGCATGGCATTGACACGCACCTTGACCTTGATCTGCGCCCACATCGCCGCCAGCGCCAGGCAGATCTCCTCGTCGTTGACATAGCGGTTGTTCGGGCAGTCCAGCGTAACCTCGAAGCCCTCGGCAAAACCGGCCTCGGCCATCAGCTTGCGCGCCGCGGCCACATCGAACGGCAGGCGCGCCTCCAGCGCCGCATCGTTGTAGGCCGCCAGCGGCGACGGCGCCATCACGCCGGTGGGCGCGGCCATGCCGTTCATCAGCTTGGTCTTGATGGCCTCGATGTCGATGGCCTGGTAGAGCGCGCGGCGCACGCGCAGGTCCTTGAACGGATTGCGGTCGCCGGGCACCTTGCCATGCAGCAGGGTGTCGCGGGCCTGGTCCATGCCGATGAACAGCACGCGGTTCTCCGGCCCCTCGACCACCTTGACGCCGGCCACGCCGCGCAGCCGTGCGATGTCGCGCGGTGCCGGGTCGGCGACGAAGTCGATCTCGCCCGAGATCAGCGCCGCCAGCCGCGTGGCGTCGTTGCTGATGGGCGTGTAGACCACCTCCTGCACATTGCCGGTCGCGCCGGTGGCCGGCGCCGACCAGCCCCACCAGGCCGGGTGGCGCCGGTGCACGGTCTTGATGCCCGGCTGGCGGCTGACCAGCTGATAAGGCCCGGTGCCGTTGGCATGCAGGGAGGCATGGGTCTCCTCCTTGTTCTTGTAGTCCAGCGGCTTCTGCACCCGGTGCTGCTCCGACCAGGGCTTGCTCATGATGAACAAGGTGTCGGCATGCTGCAGGAACACCGGGTTCGGCGCCTTGAGCCTGAACTCCACTGTCAGCGCATCGATCTTCACCGCCTCGCCCATCGCATTGGCATAGGTGGAGATCTGCGAGGTCGGCTCCTTGGCCCGGGCCAGCGAGAACAGCACATCGTCGGCCGTGAACGGCTGACCCTCGTGGAACCTCACATTCGGCCGCAGCTTGAAGCGCCACACCGTCGGCGCGGTCTGCGCCCATTCGGTGGCCAGGCCGGGCACGAAGCCCAGCTGGCGGTCGCGCGCCACCAGGCGCTCGTAGACCTGCTGGTTGACGCTGTTGGTCAGGCCCTCGTTCTGCGAATGCGGGTCCATGGTCTGCGGATCGCCCTGGCTGGCCCAGCGCAGGGTCTGGGCCGCGGCCGGGCCGGTGACACCGGTCAAGGCCAGCAGCAGGGCCGCCGCCAACAGCCGGCGCTCAAGCCGGCGCTCAAGCCGGCGCTCAAGCCGGCGCTCAAGCCGGCGCTCAAGCCGGCGCATAGCCTTCTTCGCTCAGCGCCGCGACAAAGGCCTCGGCCGGCTGGCCGGACTCGATCTGGACCTTGTGCGTCTCCAGGTCGATCTGCAGCCGGGCCTGGGGATCCACCGCCTGCACCGTGGCGGTGACGGTGCGCACGCAATGGCCGCAGGTCATGGTCGGCAGGGTCAGTTCGATCATCGCTGGGGCTCCCGGGGGCGGTCAGTGGGCCGACAGTATCGGGCTTGCATCTGCCCTTGACCTTGACATCATGGAAAGGCTCAACATGCCGTCCATGAACTCCACATCCTCCCCCGACACCCTGGCCCTGACCCTGCCGGTCGACGGCATGAGCTGCGCCAGCTGCGTGACCCGGGTCGAGCGCGCGCTGCAGGCCGTGCCCGGCGTGCTGGCCAGCAGCGTCAACCTGGCCACCGAGCAGGCCAGCCTGACGCTGGAGGCACGCCAGGCCGGCGCCGCCGCCCAGGCCCTGCAGGCGGTGCAGGCCGCCGTGGCCCGCGCCGGCTATGCGATTCCCGAGGAGCGCCGGCTGCTGCAGGTCGACGACATGACCTGCGCCAGCTGCGTGACGCGGGTGGAAAAAGCCCTGGCCCGCGTGCCCGGCGTGCTCGGCGCCGAGGTCAACCTGGCCAGCAACACCGCCAGCGTGCGCCGCCTGGCCGGCAGCGCCGGCGATGCCGCGCTGCGTGCCGCGCTGCAGCGTGCCGGCTACGACGGCCGGCCGCTGCAGGCCGACGCCACCGCGGCCGGCGCCGGCCGGCGCAGCGCCGGCGAGCTGCACGGCGGCCAGGTGCTGGCCGCGGCCCTGCTCAGCGCGCCGCTGGTGCTGCCGATGCTGGGCGACCTGTTCGGCCGCCACTGGATGCTGGCGCCGCTGTGGCAGTGGCTGCTGGCCACGCCGGTGCTGTTCGGCTTTGGCGCGCGCTTCTTCCGCGCCGGCTGGAAGGCGCTGCGCGCCGGCACCGGCAACATGGACCTGCTGGTGGCCACCGGCACCGGCGCCGCCTACGGCCTGAGCCTGTGGCTGTGGTGGAGCAACGAAGGTGGCATGCCGCACCTGTACTTCGAAAGCGCCGCGGTGGTCATCACCCTGGTGCTGTTCGGCAAGTGGCTGGAGGCGCGCGCCAAGCGCCGCACGCTGGCCGCGCTGGACGCGCTGGCGGCGCTGCGCCCCGACAGCGCCCATGTGCTGGGCGCCGACGGCCAGGAGCACGAGCTGCCGCTGGACCAGGTGCAGCCCGGCGACCTGGTGCGTGTGCGCCCCGGCGAGCGCCTGCCCACCGACGGCCTGGTGGTCGAGGGCCGCAGCCATGTCGACGAATCGCTGCTCACCGGCGAAAGCCTGCCGCTGGCGCGCGAGCCGGGCGACCGCGTGGCCGGCGGCGCCATCAATGGCGAAGGCCTGCTGCTGGTGCGCACCACCGCGGTGGGTGGCGCCAGCCTGCTGGCGCGCATCGCCGCCCAGGTCGAATCGGCCCAGGCCAGGAAGCCGGCCATCCAGCAGACGGTGGACCGCGTGTCCGCGGTGTTCGTGCCGGTGGTGGTGGGCCTGGCCCTGATCACCGGCCTGGGCTGGGGGCTGTGGAACGGCGACTGGGCCCAGGCCCTGATCCATGCGGTGTCGGTGCTGGTCATCGCCTGCCCCTGCGCCCTGGGCCTGGCCACGCCGGCCACGCTGATGGTCGGCACCGGCCTGGCGGCGCGCCGCGGCATCCTGGTGCGCGATGCCCAGGCGCTGGAGCTGATGCGCGACGTGGCCGTGGTGGCGCTGGACAAGACCGGCACGCTGACCGAGGGCCGGCCGGCGCTGGCCGCCTGCGTGCCGGCCGCCGGCCTGGATGAAGACGGCCTGCTGCGCCAGGCGGCCGCACTGCAAAGCGGCAGCGAGCATCCGCTGGCCCGCGCGGTGCTGCACGAGGCCGCGCGCCGCGGCCTGGCCCTGCCCGCCGCCAGCGCGGTGCAGGCCGTGCCCGGGCGTGGCCTGCAGGCCGAGCTGGCCGACGGCACGTCGGCGCGGCGCCTGGTGCTGGGCAGCGGCCGCTGGATGGCCGAGCTGGGCGTGGCCGATGCGGCCCTGGCCCAGCGCGCCGAGGCCGAGGCGGCCGCCGGCCGCAGCGTGTCCTGGCTGGCCGAGCTGGGCGCGGACAACGGGCCGCCCCGCGCCCTGGGCCTGCTGAGCTTCGGCGATGCCGACAAGCCCGGTGCCGCGGCGGCGGTGGCCGCGCTGCGCCAGCAGGGCGTGCGCGTGGTGCTGGTCAGCGGCGACAACCGCGGCGCCGCCAGCGCGCTGGCCACGCGCCTGGGCATTGCCGAGGTGCATGCCGAGGTGCTGCCGGCCGACAAGGCGCGCATCGTGCAGACGCTGCGCCAGAGCCTGGCAGCCGGCCAGCGCGTGGCCATGGTCGGCGACGGCGTCAACGACGCGCCGGCCCTGGCCGCGGCCGACGTGGGCCTGGCCATGACCCATGGCGACGGCGGCGGCACCGACGTGGCCATGCACACCGCCGGCCTGACCCTGCTGCGCGGCGATCCGATGCTGATCGTCGAGGCGCTGGACCTGTCGCGGGCGATCAGCCGGCGCATCCGCCTGAACCTGTTCTGGGCCTTTGCCTACAACGTGGTTGGCATCCCGCTGGCGGCGCTGGGCTGGCTCAGCCCGGTGGTGGCCGGCGCGGCCATGGCGCTGTCGTCGGTCAGCGTGGTCAGCAGCGCGCTGCTGCTGGCGCGGCACCGGCCGCCGCGCGGCGCCTGATCGGCCGCCGCATCAACCGCTGCGTCAACCGCTGCGTGTGGCCGCCAGCACCTCGGCGCCGGCCCAGATGGCGTCCAGGTGCGGGAAGTTCCAGCGGCCCGGCGGCTCGCGGTCGATGATGCGGTCGCCGCCGCGCGACAGGTCCAGCAGCTGCGGCGTGATCGGCATCTCCCGCTTCACGTCGAAGAAGGCCTTGACCAGGGGCGAGGTCAGCGAGCCCGGGTTCTGCTCCATCACCACCGCCAGGCGCTGCGACTCCAGCCGCACCAGGGCGCCGTTGGGATAGATGCCCAGGCTGCGCACGAAGCTGCGGAAGATGTCGGTGTCGAAATGCCCCTTCCACGAGGCCATGCGCGAGATCGACTCGGCCGGGTCCCAGCCCACCTTGTAGGGCCGGTTGGAGGTGATGGCGTCGTAGACGTCGCAGATCGCGCCCATGCGCGCCAGCTGCGTCAGCGCCTCGCCGGGCAGGCGGTGAGGATAGCCATGGCCGTCGATGCGCTCATGGTGGTGCAGGCAGACGTCCAGCGCCGACTCGGGCGCGCCACGGGCCTCCAGCAGCATCTCGTGGCCCCGCTCGGGATGGGTGCGGATGATGGCGAACTCGTCCTCGGTCAGCCGGCTGGGCTTGTTCAGCACCTCCAGCGGCATGGCGGCCTTGCCCAGGTCATGCAGCAGGCCGGCCAAGCCGGCGACGCGGCAGGCCTCGTCGTCCATGCCCATCTGCTTGCCCAGCGCCACCATCAGCGCGCACACCGCCACCGAATGCATGTAGGTGTAGTCGTCGGCGGTCTTCAGCCGCACCAGGCTGATCAGCGCCCCCGGGTTGCGCACCACCGAGCTGGTGATCTGATCGACCAGGGGCAGGCAGTGCTCGGTGTCCAGCGCATGGCCCAGCCGCGCCTCCTGGAACAGGCCGCTCATGACCTCGCGCGAGCGCTGGGTCACGCGGGCGGCCTGCGACAGCTCCTCGGCCAGCGGCGTGCGCGCGGCCGGCGCCGGCGGCACCGCGGCCGGCGGGGCCGGCGCCTCGCCCAGCCGGGGCATGGGCACATGCAGCACATCCTGGGCGGCCACGCCGGCGCCGGGGCGCAGCGACGGCCGCTCGTCACTGCCGGCCACGTCCAGGCCCAGGGCGGTGTCGATCCAGACCTCGCGCACCGCGCTGCTGCGCAGCTTCTTCAGGTCCTGCGGGTCGCGCAGCACGAAGCGCGTCTTCCAGAACGGATGGTCGATCCAGTTGCCTTCCAGCGCATGCAGGTGCATGCCCAGCCTGGCTTGGCTGACCGGGATGCGCTTCAGTGAATGTGGGATCGAGGCCATCGGATGCGCTCGTCTTCGGCGCATCGGCGGCCGGACTTGAGGCGCGGCCGCCCGGGCGTTGACACCAAGCATGAAAAAAGCCGCGTCCGGCAGCGGAACGCGGCTTGTTCGTGCCAGCGGCGCCACAGCGGCGCCGGCGGCCTGCGGCTTCAGCGCAGCCGCGGCTGCGGCACCACGTGCAGGTCGCCGGGCAGCGAGGCCAGGTACTGGCCGATCTGCTTCAGCTCGGCATTGGTGAAGACCTGCTTCTTCTGGCCGTTGGCCTCTTGCACCACCTGGCCGCGCATCGACGCATTGGCCCGGCCGACATAGGCATTGCCATCGGTCTGGTAGGCGCGCAGCGCCACCGCCAGATAGTCGGAATGCTGGCCGGCCAGCTTGGGATAGCTGGGGTCGATGGGCGCGCTGAAGTTGGCGCCATGGCAGGCCACGCAGGCGGCCAGGCGGTCCTTCAGTGCGGCCGGCAGTTCCTTGGCCAGCGCGGCCGGCGCCGGCGTGCCCAGGCCCTTGCCCTGGGCCTCGTAGTAGGCGCCGAGGTCGGCCATGTCCTGCTCGCTCAGCGACTGGGCGATGCCGCGCATGGTCGGGTGCTTGCGGTCGCCCTTGGCATAGCCCTGCAGCGCGGCGACGATGTACTTGGCGTTCTGGCCCGCGATCATCGGCACCTTGTGCACCTCGGGGAAGGTGGCCTGGTAGCCGACGATGCCGTGGCAGCCGATGCACATGGCGGCCTTGCCGGCGCCCTTGACGGCGTCGCCGCCGGCCTTGGCATCCTGGGCGACGGCCGGCGTGCCCCATGCGGCCAGCGCCAGCAACAGGGTGGACGAGGCCAGGGAGAGCTTGGAGAGCGCTTGGTTCATCGTGGGGGGCGGGCTGTGGTTGTCTCTTGTCGTGGCCGGCTACACCAGGCGGGCAGGCCCGCCGTTGATGGCCGTCAACAGCATGACAGCGGATTATAGAGGTGCCACCTATACTGGTCCGCACCCTGTCAAACCCGCTGCGGCACCGCCGTTCCACCGATGAAATTCCAAGGCTCGGACAACTACGTCGCCACCCAGGACCTGATGCTCGCGGTCAACGCGGCGATCACGCTGAAGCGCCCGCTGCTGGTCAAGGGCGAGCCCGGCACCGGCAAGACCATGCTCGCCGAGGAAGTGGCCACGGCCCTGGGCATGCCGCTGCTGCAGTGGCACATCAAGAGCACCACCAAGGCCCAGCAGGGCCTGTACGAATACGACGCGGTGAGCCGCCTGCGCGACAGCCAGCTGGGCGACGAGAAGGTCAAGGACATCCACAACTACATCGTCAAGGGCACGCTGTGGCAGGCCTTCACGGCCGACCAGCCGGTGGCCCTGCTGATCGACGAGATCGACAAGGCCGACATCGAATTCCCCAACGACCTGCTGCGCGAGCTGGACCGCATGGAGTTCTATGTCTACGAGACGCGCGAGCTGATCCGTGCCAAGCACCGGCCGCTGGTGTTCATCACCTCCAACAACGAGAAGGAGCTGCCCGACGCCTTTCTGCGCCGCTGCTTCTTCCACTACATCAAGTTCCCGGATGCCGAGACGATGCAGAAGATCGTCGACGTGCACTTCCCGGGCCTGAAGAAGGAGCTGCTGGGCGCGGCGATGAAGACCTTCTACGACGTGCGCAACCTGCCCGGCCTGAAGAAGAAGCCCAGCACCAGCGAGCTGCTCGACTGGCTCAAGCTGCTGGTGGCCGAGGACATCCCGGTCGAGGCGCTGCAGAGCAAGGACGAGAAGGTGGCGATCCCGCCGCTGGTGGGCGCGCTGCTGAAGAACGAGCAGGACACCTCGCTGTTCGAGAAGCTCGTCTTCATGCAACGTCACAACCGCTGAAGGGCAGCATCTTCCTGCTGCGCGGTCCGATCCCGGGCCTGCGCTGCTCGCCGTACGGGTGTACGGCTGCGCTGCTCGACCCAGGCTCGAACCGCTCGCCACGGAAGCTGCAACCCTTCAGGACCGCGCCATGCGAACCCCCATCTGCACCCCCGTCACCCTCGCCGGCGAACATGTGAGCCTGGTGCCGCTGGCGCCCGAGCACGGCCCGGCGCTGGCCGAGGCGGCGCGCGACGGCGAGCTGTGGAAGCTCTGGTACACGGCCATCCCCTCGCCCGAGGGCATGGCCGCCGAGATCGAGCGCCGCCTGGGCCTGCTGGCCGCGCGCAGCATGCTGCCGTTCACCGTGCTGGATGCCGGCGGCCGGCCGGTGGGCATGACCACCTACATGAACGTGGACAACACCCACCAGCGGGTGGAGATCGGCTCGACCTGGTACGCCCGGTCGGTGCAGCGCTCGCCGCTGAACACCCAGGCCAAGCGCCTGCTGCTGGCCCATGCCTTCGAGGCGCTGGGCTGCATCGCAGTGGAGTTCCGCACCCACCGCTTCAACCAGCAGAGCCGCCGCGCCATCGAGCGCCTGGGCGCGCAGCTGGACGGCATCCTGCGCAGCCACCAGCTGGCGGCCAACGGCACGCTGCGCGACACCGTGGTCTACAGCATCACGGCGTCGGAATGGCCGACGGTGCGCGCGCACCTGGACTTCCAGCTGCAGCGGCCGCGCTGAGCACGGCCGTGGCCACGGCGGCGGCTTCGGCCGCCGCCTCCACGCGGTTGCGCCCGGCGTGCTTGGCGCGGTAGAGCGCCGCATCGGCACGCTCCAGCAGCTTGGTCAGGTCCTCGTCGGCGCTGCCGGCCACGGCCACGCCGATCGAGGTGCTGACCTGCAGCTGCCGGCCATGCCAGACGATGCGTGTCTGCTGCACCGCATGGCGCAGGCGCTCGGCCAGGCGCAGCGCCGACGGCAGCTCGCAGTCGGGCAGCAGCAGCGCAAACTCCTCGCCGCCCAGCCGGCCGACCACATCGGCATCGCGCGAGGCCAGGCGCAGCGTCTGCGCGATGCCCACCAGCACCTCGTCGCCGGCGGCATGGCCATGGCCGTCGTTGACGCGCTTGAAGTGGTCGATGTCCAGCAGCAGCACCGCCAGCGGCCGGCCGCGCCGTTGCAGCAGGCGCTGCTGCACACCCAGCTGGCGCATCCACTCGCCACGGTTGTTGAGCCCGGTCAGCGCGTCGCGCTGCGAGCTTTCGCGCAGCCGCCGCACCAGGCGCAGGATGACCATCGCCGCCATCGCGCCATGCAGCGTGGTCGTCACCACCAGGATCAGCATCGCCACCAGCGCATGCGGCGTGGTGTCGAAGCTCACCGGCTGCGGCGGACCGAGCAGCAGCGAGGACATGCGCAGCAGGCCCAGCCCGGCCGACAGCAGCAGCGGCAGGGCCAGCACCCGCGCCGCGACGCCGCCGAACTCGTCGACCAGGCGCGGCCAGGCCTGCACCAGCACGCTGCCGAACAGCCAGACCATCAGCAGGCTGATGCTCCAGGCCTGGGCCGCGACGCCCGACAGCCGGCCCATGTCCAGCTGCAGGCCCGAAGCCACCGCCGCCAGCGTCACCTGGGCCAGCAGCAGCAGGGTCTGGCCGTCACGCAGCGGCAGGTCCAGGAAGATGCGCATGCCACGCACCAGCAGCAGCACCTGGGCCGACATCATCACCGCCGCCGGCGGCAGCCGCCAGGCCAGCGGCAGCTGGTCGCGCAGCAGCATCAGGCCGATCGCCGCGGCGCACAGCACGGCCGACAGCAGCCAGTGCAGACCCGGCCGGCGCGGCATGTCCATGGCCTGGATGCCCAGGCCCCAGCCCAGGGCCACCAGTCCCTGAAGCACCATCACGCCGATCATCAGCAGGGCAATACTTCCGTACATCGCCGCGTTTTCGGCCACCGGCAACAGCACTTGAGACGGGCCGGCTGCGCACTCGGCCACAATCCACGCGTCATCCCCACGGAGTGAACATGGCGCGCAAGACCCCGATCTCGGTCGAGCACCTGTGGCGCATGCAGCGCCTGGGTGCGCCCAGCCTGTCGCCCGACGGCGCCCAGGCGGTGCTGCCGCTGGCCTCCTACGACATGGACGAGAACCGCAGCGACAGCGCGCTGTGGCTGCTGTCCACGCTGGGCGGCGCGCCGCGGCGGCTGACGCACTGCGGCGACAAGGACGGCCAGCCGCGCTTTGCGCCCGACGGCCACCAGGTCGGCTTCGTCGCCCGCCGCGAGCAGCAGGGCCACAAGGACGAGACGCCGCAGTTCTACGTCATCCCGGTCGACGGCGGCGAGGCCCGGCGCATCGGCTCCGTGGCCACCGGCGTGGATGCCTTCCGCTGGTGCCCCGACGGCAAGCGCATCGTCTTCATCTCCTGGGTCTGGCCCGGGCTGAAGGGCGCCAAGGCCCAGGCCAAGGCGATGAAGGCGCACAAGGAGCGCAAGGAAAGCGGCTACGTCACCAGCGAGGCCCTGTACCGCTACTGGGACCATTTCGTGCCCGAGGGCCGGGTGCCGCACCTGCACCTGATGGACGTGGCCGGGCCCAACGCCGGCCGCGTGCGCGACCTGTTCGAGGGCACCGACCTGGAACTGGCGCGCATGGACCCGGATGCCAATGCCTTCGACATCTCGCCCGACGGCCGGCGCCTGGTGTTCGCCTACGACCCGGCGCCCGAGAAGCGCCAGGACGGGCGCTACGCACTGGCCGAGCTGGACCTGCGCAGCGGCCGCGTCGAGACCCTGGCGCAGGACCTGGCCTGGGATCTTTCGGCGCCGCGCTACAGCCCCGACGGCCAGCGCATCGCCTTCATCGCCAGCCACCAGGCCATCAAGCACACCATGCCGGGCCAGCTGGCGATCTGCCGGCGCGGCGAGGCCTTCGAGGTGGTCAGCGCCGAATGGGACCACGAGGTGCAGGCGCCGCTGCTGTGGGAGGACGATGGCAGCGCCGTGCTGCTGGCCGCCGAGCAGCGCGGCCGCCGCCACCTGTGGCGCTTCGACATCGCCGACCGCCGTGCCGAGATCGCCGCCCAGGGTGGCTGGGTGCAGGGCTATGACAAGGCCGCCGGCACCCTGGTGACGGTGGCCGATGGCGCCGACCATCCGGCGCGCGCCCAGGTCCACCTGCCGGGCCAGGCGCCGCGGCGCATCGAGTCCTTCAACGATGCGCTGCTGGCCACGCTGGCCATCGGCCGCCACGAGGAGATCAGCCTGCCCGGCGCGCTGGGCGATGCGGTGCAGGTGTGGCTGTTCTACCCGCCGGGCTTCGACGCCAAGAAGAAGTACCCGCTGCTGCATGTGATCCACGGCGGGCCGCACACGGCCATGGGCGACAGCTTCCACTACCGCTGGAACAACCCGGCCTTTGCCGCCGCCGGCTATGTGGTGGCGGTGGTCAACTACCACGGCTCGTCCAGCTTCGGCCATGCCTTCCTGGACAGCATCACCCACCGCTGGGGCGAGCTGGAGCTGCAGGACATCGAGGCCGCCACCACCGAGCTGCTGAAGCGCCCCTACATCGATGCGCAGCGCGTGCATGCCACCGGCGGCAGCTATGGCGGCTACATGGTGGCCTGGATGAATGCGCACGTGCCGGCGGGGCGTTATGCGTCCTACATCTGCCATGCCGGCTGCTTCGACTGGGTGGGCATGTTTGCCGACGACGCCTGGGCCTGGCATGCCAAGGAGCTGGGCGGCTGGTACTGGGACGACATGGCGCGCGTGCATGCGCAAAGCCCGCACGCCCATGCCGGCGGCATGGCCACGCCGACGCTGGTGATCCACGGCGCGCTCGACTACCGCGTGCCCGATGCCCAGGGCCTGGCCTACTACAACACGCTCAAGGCGCGTGGCGTGCCGGCGCGGCTGCTGTGGTTTCCGGACGAGAACCACTGGGTGCTGAAGCCGCGCAACAGCCGGCTCTGGTACCGCGAGTTCTTCGCCTGGCTGGACGCCCACCGCCTGCCCGACGGCAACGGCCGCACGCGGCGCGCGGCGCCGCGCAAGCGCTGAATGCCGGCCCCGGCCCGCCTGCTGCGCCGGGCCGCTGGCCTGCTGGGCCTGGCCTGCAGTCTGGCCGCCCAGGTCGCCCCTGCCGCCCCGGCCGCAGCCCCCACCACCGTCAGCGAGCGGCTGCGCAGCGGCGCGGCGCTGCGCGTGTGCATCTGGCCCGACTACTACGGCATCAGCTACCGCAACCCGCGCACCCGGCAGCTGGCCGGCATCGACATCGACCTGTCGGCCGAGCTGGCCAAGGACCTGGGCCTGCGCCTGGAGTACGTCGACTCGTCCTTCCCCACCCTGATCGCCGACCTGGAGGAAGGCCGCTGCGACGTGGCCATGTTCGCCGTCGGCATGCTGCCGCAGCGCATGCAGAAGCTGCGCTTCGCCCGGCCCTATCTGCAGAGCGACATCTACGGCGTGACCACCAAGGGCAACCGCGTGGTCGGCCGCTGGGAGGACATCGACCGGCCCGGCGTGGCGGTGGCGGTGCAGGCCGGCACCTTCATGGAGCCGGTGATGGCGGCGGCGCTGAAGCAGGCGCGCCTGGTGCGCGTGGTCCCGCCGGCCACGCGCGAGCGCGAGCTGGAGGCCGGCCGGGTGGACGTGTTCATGACCGACTATCCCTACAGCCGGCGCCTGCTGGACAACGCCGACTGGGCCACCCTGGTGGCGCCGCCCGCGCCCTTCCATGTGCTGCCCTATGCGCATGCGGTCAAGCCGGGTGACGCCGCCTGGCTGGCCCGGGTCGACGACTTCGTCGCCCGCATCCAGCGCGACGGCCGGCTGGAGGCGGCGGCGCGCCGCCACGGCCTGACGGCCATCGTGCGCCTGAAGTAGCCAGAGACCCGGGACGTCGCCGGGGCGCCAGGCGCGCCCGCGGAGGCCGAGCGACAATGCCGGCAACGCACAAGCCCGGGAGCGCGACGATGCTGATCCAGTTCTTCTACACGCTGCGCGCGGCCAAGCTGCCGGTGTCGGTGAAAGAGTTCCTCACGCTGCTGGAGGCGGTGAAGGCCGGCGTCATCGATCCTTCGGTCGACCAGTTCTATTACCTGGCGCGCACCTCGCTGGTCAAGGACGAGGCGCATTACGACAAGTTCGACCGCGCCTTCGGGGCCTACTTCAAGGGCGTGGAGATGCTGGCCGACTTCACCAAGGAAGTGCCGCTGGAGTGGCTGCGCAAGAACCTGGAGCTGGAGCTCAGTCCCGAGGAGAAGGCCAAGATCGAGAAGATGGGCTGGGACGAGCTGATGGAGACGCTGAAGAAGCGCTTCGAGGAGCAGAAGGAACGCCACGAAGGCGGCAGCAAGTGGATCGGCACCGGCGGCACCAGCCCGTTTGGCGCCTACGGCGTCAACCCGCAGGGCGTGCGCATCGGCCAGGACAAGGGCCGCAACAAGAGCGCGGTCAAGGTCTGGGACCAGCGCGCCTACAAGGACTACGACGACTCGCTGGAGCTGGGCACGCGCAACATCAAGGTGGCGCTGCGCCGGCTGCGGCGCTTTGCCCGTGAAGGCGCCGAGACCGAGCTGGACCTGGACGACACCATCCACAGCACCGCGGCCAATGCCGGCATGCTGGACATCAAGCTGGTGCCCGAGCGCCACAACAAGGTCAAGGTGCTGCTGCTGATGGACGTGGGCGGCACCATGGACGAGCACATCCACCGCGTCGAGGAGATGTTCTCGGCCGCCAAGAGCGAGTTCAAGCACCTGGAGTTCTATTACTTCCACAACTGCGTCTACGACTTCATGTGGAAGAACAACCGCCGCCGCTTCAGCGAGAAGACGCCCACCTGGGACGTGATCCGCAAGTACAACAAGGACTACAAGCTGATCTTCATCGGCGACGCGACGATGAGCCCCTACGAGATCCTGCAGCCGGGCGGCAGCGTCGAATACAACAACGAGGAGCCGGGCGCCGAGTGGGTGCAGCGCCTGACCCATGCCTTCCCCAAGTACGCCTGGATCAACCCCGAGCCCCAGGGCGTCTGGCAGTACCGGCAGAGCATCTCGATCATGCAGCAGCTGATGAACCAGCGCATGTTCCCGCTCACGCTGGCCGGCCTCGAAGGGGCGATGCGCCTGCTCAGCAAGTGAGTCTGCGACGCCTGCGCACCGTCGCCGGGCTGGCCCTGGCGCTGCTGCTGCTCAACGGCTGTGCGCTGCTCAAGGGCATCGCCGCATCCGATCCGGCGGCGGCCCCGCCGGCCGCCTCTGCCGCCACCCCCGCCAGCGCGCCGCTGGCAGCGCTGCTGGCACTGGACATCGAGGCGCCGGCCGAGCTGCGACCGCTGCTCGAACGCCACCTCGACATCGCCCGGCTGCAGGCCCTGCCGCAGGACGAGCAGCTGGAGCCCGGCGAGCGTGCCCGCCTGCTCGCCGCCACGCCGCAGCGGGTGCGTGACCTGCTGCAGACCGAGGGTTATTTCGAGCCCCAGGTCGGCCTGGTCAGCGAGCCCGGCACGCCGCCGCGGGTGCGGCTGCGCGTGCAGCCCGGGCCGCGCGTGGGCATCGCCGAGCGGCGCATCGACTTCCAGGGCGCGCTGGCCCAGGCCCTGCAGGCCGGCGACGCCCAGGCCGTGCAGCTGCGCCAGCAGCTGCAGTCCGGCAGCACGCTGGCGCCGGGCCAGCCCTTTCGCAATGCCGACTGGTCGGACCTGAAGAAGCAGCTGCTGGTCAGCCTGCGCTCCGCCGGCTATGGCGCGGCCACGCTCGGCAGCAGCAGCGCCGACATCGACGTGGCCACGCAGCAGGCCAGGCTGGCCGTGGTGCTGGACAGCGGGCCGCTGTTTCGCGCCGGCGCACTCGACATCGCCGGCCTGCAGCGCCAGGACGAGACCACGGTGCGCCACCTGGCCGGCTTCGGCCCCGGCGCGCCGCTCACCGAGGCGCGGCTGCTGGAGTTCCAGGAGCGCCTGCTGCAGACCGGCCTGTACGAGACCGCGGCCGTCAGCTTCAGCCCCGACCTGGAACAGGCCGAGGCCACGCCGGTGCGCGTGCGCGTGGTCGAGAAGCCGCTGCAGCAGGCCACCGCGGGCCTGGGCTACAGCGCCGACGACGGTCCGCGCACGACGCTGGAGCACACCCACCGCCGGCCCTTCGGCTGGCGCGCCACGGCCCACAACAAGCTGGCCTGGGCGCGCGACAGCCAGTCCTGGGCCGGCGACCTGACCAGCCATCCCGACGCCGGCTTCCGCCGCCGCCTGCTGGGCGTGAAGATCAGCCGCGAGCGCAGCGACAGCGACGACGTGGTCTCGCAAAGCCTGCGCATCGGCCACAGCCAGGACACGCCGCGCATCGAGCGCCTGACCTACCTGGAGCTGCTGCGCTCGCGTCAGACCGATGCCAGCGGCGTCAGCGCCGCCGCCGCGCTGAGCGCCAATTTCGAGATCGTCTGGCGCAAGCTCGACAACCCGCTGCTGCCCACGCGCGGCCTGGCGCTGTCGCTGGCCTCGGCCCTGGGCCAGGCGCGCAGCGCCAGCACCCAGGGCCCGTTCGGCCGGCTCTACGGCAAGGCCGCGCTGTACTGGCCGCTGGGCGCCCAGTGGTACGGCCAACTGCGTGGCGAGGCCGGCCAGCTGTTCCGCCTCGGCGGCGCCGAGCTGGAACTGCCCGATGCGCTGGGCTTTCGCACCGGCGGCGACGACTCGGTGCGCGGCTATGGCTCGCGCACGCTGGCGCCGCTGGATGCCAGCGGCAACATCATGAGCGGCAGCCGCGTGCTCACCGGCGGCATCGAGCTGTCGCGGCCGGTATCGGCCCAGCTGCCCTCGGTGTGGGGCGCGGTGTTCATCGACGCCGGCCGCGCCTTCAATCACTGGGCCGACTACCGCGCCGCACGCGGCTACGGTGTCGGCGTGCGCTGGCGCAGCCCGATCGGCCCGCTGCGCGCCGACCTGGCCTATGGCGAGGAGCTGCGCAAGCTGCGCCTGCACTTCTCGGTCGGCATGGCCTTCTGACCGGCCGCATCGGCAATGAACGATCCCCTGCCCGCCCCCGCCCCCGCTCCTGCCGCTGCCCCTGCCACCAGCGCTGCCCGCAAGGCCGCGCCGCGCCGGCTGCTGCGCTGGATCGCCGGCCTGGCCCTGCTGGGGCTGGCCGCGCTGCTGCTGCTGGGCGCGGCCCTGTGGTGGGCCGCCCAGCGCCCGGCCAGCCTGGCCTGGCTGCTGGCCCAGGTGCCCGGCCTGCAGGTGCAGGGCGTGGAAGGCGCGCCGGCCGATGCCCGCTGGCGCATCCGCAGCCTGCGCTGGAGCCTGCCCGGTGGCGCCGGCACGCTGGCCGTCGACCAGCTCGAGCTGGAACACGGCGCCTGGCAATGGCAGCCGCGGCCCGGCCTGTGGCTGAGCCTGGACCTGCGCCGGCTGCAGGCCGAGCAGCTGCGCTGGACCAGCGGCCCGCCGTCCGGCCAGCCGCTGCAGCCGCCGGCCCACCTGCAGCTGCCGCTGGCGCTGCGCATCGACGAGCTGGTGATCGGCCGGCTGCTGGTCGACGAGGCCCCGGCCATCACCGGCCTGCGCGCACGGCTGGGCCTGCAGCAGCGGCAGGCCGATGGCCGCGCCCAGCACCGCATCGACGAGCTGCAACTGGTCGTGCAGCAGCTGCGCCTGCAGGGCGAGGCCAGCCTGCAGGCCGGCGGCGAACTGGCGCTGTCGGCACGGCTGACGCTGCAGCCCGACGGCGCGCCGGCGCCCGGCACCCGCCGCGACTGGCAGGCCCGCATCAGCGCCCAGGGCCCGCTGCAGGCCATCGCGCTGAGCGCCGACCTGCAGGGCGCCGCCTCGTTGCAGGCGCGCGCGCAGCTGCAGCCCTTCAAGCCCTGGCCGCTGGCCATGCTGGAGGCCGACACCGAGGCGCTGGACCTGGCCGCGCTGTGGCCCGGCGCGCCCCGCACGCGGCTGCAGGGCCGGGCCCAGCTGCACACCCGGGGCCTGGACCGGCCGATGCAGCTGGATCTGGCGCTGCGCAATGCCCTGCCCGGCGACTGGTCGCAGAACGCCCTGCCGCTGCGCCAGCTGCGGCTGCGCGCCGAGGGCGAGGCCCGCCACCGTGACCGGCTGACGCTGCAGCAGCTGGAGCTGCAGCTGGCCGATGCCGGCGGCGACGCCGGCCGCATCCAGGGCCGCGGCCGCTGGCAGGGCGACGGCGCCGAGCTGAGCCTGGACATCCAGGGCCTGCAGCCGCAGCGCCTGGACCGCCGTGCTGCGGCCCTGAGCCTGTCCGGCCCGCTGACGCTGAAGGCCAGCGGCCTGACGCCCGATGCCCAGGGCCGGCTGGCCGCGCCGCTGCTGCGCTTTGACGCGCGGCTGCGTGGCGCCCAGACCGGCGGCGCGGCGCGCCCGGCCGACCTGCAAGCCGACCTGCAAGCCCAGGGCGAACTGGGCCGCCAGCACCTGCAGCTCGACGCCGCCGAAGCCCGCGCCGGCGAGGCCCTGGCCCGCGCCAGCGGCCGGCTGCAGCACGACGGCCGCAGCTGGGCCCTGCGTGGCCGAGCCGAGCTGGTGGCGCTGGACCCGCTGCGGTGGTGGCCAGGCCCGGCCGGCTCGCTGTGGCAGCGTGGCGGCCACCGCCTGGGCGGCCAGTTCGAGGCCGATCTGCGCTGGACGCCGCCGGCCACGGCCACCGGTGCCGTGGCCGCCGGCGACAGCACGCCGCTGGCCCGGCTGCAAACGCTGCTGCAGGGCCTGGCCGGCGAGGCCCGCGCCGAGCTGGCCGACAGCCGCATCGCCGGCCTGCCGCTGTCGGCCGGCCTGCAGCTGGCGCGGCGTGGTGCCGCGGCCCGGCTCGACGGCCGGCTGCAGCTGGCCGGCCAGACGCTGGCGCTGCAGGGCCAGGCCGACGGCCCCGCGGCCGCCCAGCGCTGGAATCTGCAGCTGCAGGCGCCGTCGCTGGCCGCGCTGCAGCCGCTGCAGCGCCTGCTGGCCGAAGCCCTGCCCGAGCGCGCCGAGGCGCTGGCCGCGGCCTGGCCCGGCGCTGGCCGCATCGAGGCCCAGGCCGGCCTGGAACAGCGCAGCGGCGGCTGGTCCAGCCAGGGCTCGGCCAGCACCGGCGAGCTGGCCCTGGGCACGGCCCGGCTGCAATCGGCCCAGCTGCGCTGGCAGCTGGACAGCGCACCCGATGCCACGCTGGCGCTGTCGCTGGACGCGCGCCAGCTGCGCGACGCCAGTGCCGGCGGCCCGCGCATCGACCAGCTGCAGGCCAGCCTGGACGGCAGCTGGCGCCAGCACCGCCTGCAGCTGGCCGCCGACCTGCCGCTGCGCCCGCCGGCCTGGGCCGAGCCGCTGCTGGGCCCGGCCGGCAGCGGCACACGCCTGAGCCTGTCGGGCCAGGGGGGCTGGACCGCCACGGCCCAGGGCACCGCCGTGCCCGGCGCCTGGCCGGCGGGACTGTGGCGCTGGCAGTCGCTGCAGCTGCGCGCCAGCGCCCGCAACGGCCAGAATGGCCAAAGCGGCCAAAGCGGCTCACCCTGGCTGGCACTGGACAGCCCCGGCGCCGAGCTGCAGTTTGGCGCCGCGCAGCTGACGCCGCAGCGCCTGCAGCTGGCGCCGGGCCGCATCGCGCTGGCCAATGCCACGGCGCTGACCTGGCAGCAGCTGCGCTGGCAGGCGCAGGGCGCCGAGCCGGCGGCGCGCGCCGACGACGGCCTGCAGGTCGAAGCCCGGCTGGAAACCATCAACCTGGCCCAGCTGCTGGCGCGGCTGCAGCCCGACATGGGCTGGGGCGGCGACCTGACGCTGGGCGGCCGCATCCAGCTGCGCCAGGGCGCGGCGGCGGCCTCCCAGGTGCAGGCCGACATCGCGCTGGAGCGCCAGGGCGGCGACCTGCAGCTGGTCGACGAGCTGGGCCAGGTGCACCAGCTGGGCCTGAGCGAGCTGCGCCTGGCCGCCTCTGCCCGCGACGGCCAATGGCAGCTGGCCCAGGGTTTTGCCGGCCGCAACGTCGGTGCCGTGGCCGGCGCCCAGGTGCTGAGCCTGGCGCCGGGCACGGCCTGGCCCACCGCCGAGGCCGCGCTCAACGGCGTGCTGGAGGCCCGCGTCGACAACCTGGGCGTCTGGGGCGCCTGGCTGCCGCCGGGCTGGCGCCTGGGCGGCCATCTGCACACCAGCGCCAGCGCCGCCGGCACCCTCGGTGCGCCGCTGCTCACCGGCCAGATGCGCGGCAGCGGCCTGTCGCTGCGCAACCTGCTCGAAGGCGTGAGCCTGGGTGACGGCGAGCTGAGCGTGGCGCTGGAGGGCGAGCGCGCACGCATCGAGCAGCTGCGCTTCAGCGGTGCCGATGGCGGCACGCTGTCGCTGCAGGGCCAGGCCCAGCTGGGCCGGCAGCCGGTGGCCGAGCTGGGCTTGAGCTTCCAGCGCTTCCGGCTGCTGGGCCGCATCGACCGCCGCATCAAGCTCAGCGGCCAGGCCCAGGCGCGGCTGGACCGCCAGAGCCTGCAGCTCGACGGCGACCTGCGCATCGACGAAGGCCTGATCGACATCTCGCGCGGCGAAGCGCCGTCGCTGGATGCCGATGTGCAGGTGCGCCGGCCCGGCGGCACCAGCACCGCGGCCACGGCAGCCGGTGCCGAGGCCACGCGCCCGGTGCCGGCCGAGCTGCCACCGGCGCTGCGCCAGGCGCGCGTGGCGCTGCGCCTGGACCTGAGCGAGCAGCTGCGGCTGCGTGGCCATGGCGTGGACACCGGCCTGCATGGCACGCTGAACATCAGCGCGCCCGGCGGCCGGCCGGCCCTGCACGGCGATGTGCGCACCCAGGGCGGCCAGTACGCGGCCTATGGCCAGAAGCTGGACATCCGGCGTGGCCTGTTCCAGTTCACCGGTCCGCTGGACAACCCGCGGCTGGACGTGCAGGCGGTGCGGCCCAACCTCGACGTGGTGGTCGGCGTGGCCCTGACCGGCACCGCCCAGCTGCCGCGCGTGCGCCTGTTCAGCGAGCCGGCGATGAGCGAATACGAGCAGCTGTCCTGGCTGGTGCTGGGCCGCAGCCCCGATGGCCTGGGCCGCACCGACACCGCGCTGCTGCAGCGCGCCGCCTTCGCCCTGCTGGCCGGCGACGGCCAGTCGCCCACCGACAACCTGCTGGAGGCCGTGGGCCTGACCGACTTCTCGGTGCGCCAGAGCGACGACGAGCTGCGCGAGACCGTGGTCAGCCTGGGCAAGCAGCTGTCGCGGCGCTGGTACCTGGGCTACGAGCGCAGCGTCAATGCCACCACCGGCACCTGGCAGCTGATCTACCGCCTGGCCCAGCGCTTCACGCTGCGCGCGCAGACCGGCGGCGAGAACGCGGTCGACCTGATCTGGTCCTGGCGCTGGAACTGAGGCAGCGGCGCCGTGCCAGAATCGCGCCCGGTCCGCCGCCGTAGTTCAATGGATAGAACGAGCGCCTCCTAAGCGCTAGATGCAGGTTCGATTCCTGCCGGGGGCGCCACGGCCACAGGCCAGGGCCCACCCCGGGGCTCACCACTGGTAGCGCACGCTGCCCGAGGCCGTGTAGGCCTGCGAGCGGCCCGAGAACTCGCCGTCGATGCGCGCGCCCAGGCTCAGGTTGCGCGGCAGCCGCAGTTCGGCCCAGGCCGAGACCAGGGCCAGATCGGGCACCGGCGCCAGGCCGCCCACGCTGAACTGGCTGCCCGGCAGCTGCTGGAAGGCCGCGCCCACGTCGGCGCCCCAGGCCCGGTCATGGGCCCAGGCGGCGCGGGCGCGCAGCAGCAGCACATCGCTGCCGCCCGGCAGCGCATAGCGCAGGTCGTAGCCGGCCCCCAGCTCCAGGCGGCCGACCACGGCATTGCGCCGCTGGTAGTCCAGCGCCAGCTGGCTGGCCGGGCCGCCGGTCGCACGCTCGGCATAGGCCGGGCTGTAGAAGGCCTGCAGCTGCAGCGCCGCATAAGGCGCCATGCCCTCGGGCAGCGGGGCCAGGCGCAGCCCGCCTTCCAGCCGCGCGCTCAGGCTTTGCAGCGTGTGCTCGGACTGGAACTGCGAGGCCAGCAGCGGCAGCCAGCGCGTGGCCTGCACCCGCTGCCAGCCATAGGCCAGGGCCGCGCTGGTATAGCCGTCGGCCCAGCGCCGCGTGCCGTCCAGGCCGATCTGGAAGGCATCGCCCTGGGCGCTGAAGCTGCCGTCCATGTCCAGGCGCATGCGGCCGCCACCCAGGGTCAGGCCCAGCGTGGTCTGGTCGTCGGGCTGCCAGGTGCCGCCCAGCGCATGGCCGCTGCTGCGCGTGCGCAGGCCCGGGGCGCCGGTGGCCGCATCGCCGTCGTCGTGCACGGCGTCGCCATAGGCCTGGGCCCAGACGCTGGAGCGTGCATCGCCCAGCCGGCCCATGGCGCCCGGTGCCTGGCTGGCATCGGCCTGGCCGAAGTGGCGGGTCAGCAGCCGGATGAAGGCATTGTTGCGGTGCATGGCCACGCTGGCCGCCGCATCCGCTGCGGCGCCGCTGACATGCCAGTAGGCGCGCTGCAGATCGCCCACATCGGCGATCTCCACCAGCTTGGCGGTCAGCTCGCGGAAGTGCGGCTGGCTGCGGCGCTGGGCGCTGCCGATCAGCAGGCCCAGGCGCCGGCCGTCGGCATGCAGGCCATCGGGGCTGAAGTTGGCGCTGGACTGCAGGCTCAGCTCGCCGTCCTGGCTGCTCAGCGCATAGCTCAGGATGGCCTTCTGCTCCACCGCCAGGCCCGAGATGTCCAGGTCCTTGGCGCTGAACAGGCGCAGCGCCGCCAGGGTGTCGGGGGTGATGCTGGCGCCGTTCTGCAGCTGCGGCCGCAGCACGCCGCGCAGCTGCGCCGAGCCGCTGACCTGGAAGGCATCGGCCAGGCCACGTGCCGGGTCGATGCGCACATGCATCACGCCACTGGCCGATTGCTGCAGCGAGCCGGTGATGTGCGTGGTGCCCAGGGCCGCCGTGGCGCTCTGGATCAGGCCGTCGTTGCGCAGCAGGCCGGTGCTGCCCAGGTCGATGCTGGCGCCGGCCTGCAGCACGCCGCCGGCCTGGTTGTGCAGCAGGTTGACGCCGCCCTCGGCCAGCTGGATGCTGCCCTGCAGCGCGCCGCTGTTGACGAAGGTGGTGTCGCCCGACAGCGCACGCACCGCCATGCCGGCGGCGCCATCGGCCGTGCCCAGGCTGCCGCTGTTGTAGAGCTCGTTGATCGGGCCGTCGAACAGCAGCGCGCTGCCGCCGGCACCGCCCATCACCGTGGCCCCGGCGCCGATGTTGACGATGGGGTCGGTGGACGACCAGGTCTTGATGCCCACCGCGCCGGCGCCGCTGGCGACGATGCTGACGCCCGCGGCCACGTTGACCTTCACCAGGCCGCTGCTGCCGCTGCTGCCACCCTGCATCACCAGGCTGTTGCCGCTGAGCACCAGGCCGCCGCCGCCACGCACCGATTGCGCCACCACGCCGTGGGCGCCGGCACCGCTGGTGCTGATCGAGGCATTGACGTTGACCGTCACCGCGCCGGCATTGCCGCTGCCGGACTTGAAGGTGGACGTGATCGCATCGCCGGTGGACAGCACGGCGCCGCCGCCGCCACCCACGCTCTGCGCCAGGATGCCGATGGCATTGACGCCGCTGGTGCGGATGGGCGCATTGCTGTTGACCAGCACCGCGCCGGCGTTCGAGCCGCCGGGCGCGCCGCCCAGCGTGGCGCTGCCGCTGGCCAGGGCCAGGCCGCCGCCGCCGCCAATCGCCTGCGCGACGATGCCCACCGAGGCCGCGCCGCTGGTGCTGATGCTGGCCGCATTGGTCACGGTCACGGCGGGCGTGGTGGTGCTGCCGTTGATCATCGCGCTGCTGTTGGTCACGCCGCCCAGCACCACATTGCTGGCGCGCAGCAGGCTCAGGCCGCCGCCGCCGGCGATGTCCTGGGCCACCAGGGCCGGCGACATGGCGCCGCTGGTGCTGATGCTGCTGCCGGCCTTCAGGTTGACGCTGACCGGATTGGTCCAGTCCGAGCCGCCGCCGGTGGAGCCCAGGCGCACCGTGCCGCTGAAGCTGCTGGCCGCCGACGAGGACAGCACGGCCACGCCGCCGCCGCCGGTGATGCTCTGCGCCAGCAGGCCCGCCGACTGCAGGCCCTGGGTGCTGATGGCCACGCTGCCGTCGACCGTCACCGTGCCGCTGATGCCGGCACCGCCCACCTGGCCCAGCTGGCCGGTGATCGTGCCGTTGATGGTGTTGCTGCCAGAGTTGCCGGCGGCCGCAGCCAGGCTGGCCATGCCGCCGCCGCCGCCCACCGACTGCGCCACCACGCCAAAGGAGTTGGCGCCCAGCGTGCCGATGCGGGTGTCGAGCAGGCTCAGGTTGAGCACGCCGCCCGGGCCGTAGCGCGCATCCGATCCCAGCAGCACATTGCCGCTGATGGTGCTGTTGGCCGCGGCATTGGTCGAGGCCAGGTAGCCGCCCGCGCCGCCGATGGATTGCGCCACCACGGCCGAGGCATTGGCAGCGCTGGTGGTGATGGCCACGCTGCCGGTGCCCACGCTGACCGTGCTGCTGACGTCCTTGTCGCCGGTGGTGCCGCCCATCCTGGCGGTGTAGCTGCCATTGCCGGCATCGCTGTAGCTGGCCACCACGGCGCCGCCGCCGCTGCTGATGGCCTGGGCCAGCAGCGCCACCGCGCCGGCGCCGCTGGTGGCGATGGCGCCGCTGTTGGTCACCGACACCGCGCCCGGCAGGCCGGTGGCGTTGACGAAGTCGGCCGTCAGCGCATGGTCGGCCGACAGCACGGCGCCGCCGCCGGCACCGATGGCCTGGGCCAGCAGGCCGATGGACGAAGCGCCGGCCGTGTTGATGCTGCCGTTGTTGTTCACCGTCAGCGCGCCGCTGGTGCTGCCCGGGGCCGTGCCGCCCAGGGTCACGCTGCCGGTGGAGGTGGCCAGGCCACCGCCGCCGACGATGCTCTGCGCCACCAGGCCAGCCGAGGCGCCGCCGGCCGTGGTCAGGCTGGCCGTGTTGCTCACGCTCACCGCGCCCGAGGCGCCACCGACCACGCCGCCCAGCGCCACGCTGCTGGCGCGCACCTCGCTGACGCCGCCGCCGCCGCCGATGCTCTGCGCCACCAGGGCCGAGGACAGGGCCGCCGCGGTGCCGATGCTGCCGCTGTTGCTGACGCTGACGGCGCCGCCGGCGCCGCCGCTGCCGCCCTTGCCACCCAGGCTCATCGTGCCGGTGAAGATGCTGGACGGCGAGGCCGCCGCCGCGGCCACGCCACCGCCGCCGCCCACGCTCTGCGCCAGCAGGCCCGGCGACTGCTCGCCCCAGGTGGCGATGCTGTCGCTGCTGGTCAGCGTGACTGCGCCACCGGCACCACCGCTGCCGCCCGAGCCGCCCAGCGATCCGCTGATGCTGGCCGTGCCCAGGTCGCTGTGGCCCGAGGCCATGGCCACCGCGCCGCTGCCGCCGCCACCGCCAATGGACTGGGCCAGCACGCCAAAGGCATTCACGCCCTGCGTCACCAGGCTGCTGCCGGCGCCGCCGAGCTTGACCGTGACCGCGCCACCAGCGCCACCGGCACCGCCGGTGCCACCCAGGGCCAGGCCGGTGGCCAGGCTGCTGCTGCCGCCGGTGCTGCTGGAGGCCGAGCCGCCCAGGCCGCCGCCGCCGCCGATGCTCTGCGCCACCAGGGCCGAAGCATTGGCGCCGCTGGTGGTCACCGATGTGGCCACCGTGCTGCTGACGCTGACCGCGCCGCCGGCACCGCTGCCGCTGCCCTTGCCGCCCAGGGCCAGGCTGGCCGACAGGCTGCCATCGCTGGCGCTGCTGGCATTCGAGGCGCCACCGCTGCCGCCGCCGCCGCCCACCGACTGGGCGACGATGGCCGCGGCATTGTCGCCATGGGTGGCCAGCGCATTGCCGAAGCTCAGGCTCACCGCGCCGCCCAGGCCGCCGGAGCCACCGCTGCCGCCCAGCGCCAGCGAGGTCGAGACCTTGCCGCCGGCCGCGCCGCTGGTGGCCGAGCCGCCGGCACCGCCGCCGCCGCCCACCGACTGGGCAAACAGCGCATTGGCATTGGCGCCATAGGTCGCCACGCTGCCCTGGCTGTCCACCGACACGGCGCCGCCGTCCTGGCCGCTGCCACCGCTGCCGCCCATGGCCAGCGTCAGGCTGGCCGTGGCCGCGCCGCTGGCCAGGGTGCTGGACGCGCCGGCGCTGCCGCCACCACCGCCCACCGACTGCGCAAACACGCCGTAGGACAGCGCACCCGCGGTGACGATGCTGCCGCTGCTGCTGTGGCTGACCGTCACCGCGCCGCCCTTGCCGCCGCTGCCGCCGCTGCTGCCCAGCGCAAACGTGGCGGCAAAGGTCGAACCATCGGCCTTGCCGGCGGCCGAGCCGCCATTGCCGCCGCCGCCGCCCACCGATTGCGCAAAGATCGCCGCCGCCTGGTCGCCCAGGGTCTCGATGAACAGGCCGCTGGCCACCGCCACCGCGCCGCCGGCACCACCGGCACCGGCCTTGCCGCCCAGGCTGGCATTCAGCGAAAAGCCGCTGTCATTGTTGCTGTTGTTGTCACTGCTGCCGCCGGCCGTGCTGGCCGAACTCGACGCCCCGCCATTGCCGCCACCACCGCCCACCGACTGCGCAAAGATGCCGCTGGAGTTGAGCCCGAGGGTGACGATGCCGGCACCGGACAGCGCCGAGCCGCAGGCGCCGCCCGAGCCCACCGTGCCGCAGACGCTGACGCTGCCGCCGGCCCCACCGCCATTGGCCGATCCGCCCAGCGCCAGGCTCACCGCATTGGCGCCGCTGGCGCCCGAGGTCGAGGTCGACGAGCCGCCATTGCCACCACCACCGCCCACCGACTGCGCCAACAGCGCCGCCGAATTGGCGCCCTGGGTGAACAGCGCCACCGGCACCTGGCTGGTGGTGGTTCCGTCGCTCAGGCTCAGCGCAAAGCCGGCCGCGTTCTGCAGCGTCACCGACACCGCGCCGCCACTGCCACCGCCCGAGCCGCTGCCGCCCAGCGACAGGCTGACCGGCGGCGTCTTGTTGTCGCTGTTGCCGGCCGCCGCCGTGGTGGTGACCGAGCCGCCGGAACCGCCGCCGCCGCCAATCGATTGGGCAAACACCGCGGCGGCGTTGTCGCCGGCGGTGGCCACCCAGTTGGCGATGGCCACGCTCACCACGCTGCCATTGCCGGCCGCGCCGCCGCTGCCGCCCATGGCCAGGGCCGCCGTGACCTTGCCCTCGGAGGCGCTCGACTGGCTGGAGCCGCCGATGCCACCGCCGCCACCCACCGACTGCGCCAGGATGCCGGTCGCGCCATCACCGGCCGTGGCGACCGTGCCGCCATGGCTCACCGCCACCGTGCCGCCGTCCTGGCCGCTGCCGGCCGAGCCGCCCAGGGCCATGGCGATCGAGGCATTGCCACCATCGGCACTGGTGGCGCTGGACGAACCGGCCACGCCGCCCCCGCCGCCCACCGACTGCGCCAGCAGGCCATAGGCCAGCACGCCGCGGGTGGCCAGCTGGGCGCTGCTGGCGGTGCTCAGCGATACCGCACCGCCCTTGCCGCCAGTGCCGCCCGAGCCGCCGAGCGCAAAGCTCAGCGCATAGGCGCCGCTGTTGGCATTGCTGGTGCTGGAGCCGGCAGCACCGCCGCCGCCGCCCACCGATTGGGCATAAACCGCCGCCGCCTGGTCGCCATAGGTCTGCACCACGCTGGCCAGCGAGACCGTCACCGCGCTGCCGGCACCACCGCCGCCACCGCTGCCGCCCAGGCCAGCCGCCAGGGCCACGCCGCTGCCGGCCGAGGCCGAGTTGCCGCTGCTGCCACCGGCCGCGCTGTTGTCGGCCGCGCTGTTGTCGGCCGCGGCCGAATCATCGCCACCGCTGCCGCTGGCCGCGGTGGTCACCGAGCCGCCCGAACCGCCACCGCCACCCACCGACTGCGCAAACACGCCATGCGAGTTGGCGCCATGGGTCACGATGCCATTGCCGGCCAGGCCGCTGGCGCAGGCCGTGCCATTCACCGTGCCACAGACCAGCACGGCACCGCCGCCGCCGCCGCCGGCACCGGATCCCCCCAGGCCCAGCGCGGCCGAGACCGAGCCGCCCGAGCCGCTGGTCGACGAGGCCGAGCCGCCCGAGCCGCCACCGCCGCCCACCGACTGCGCAAACACCGCCGCCGAGTTGGCCGCATAGGTCACCAGGCTGCCGCCGGTGGAGCCCACGCTGACCGCGCCACCGGCGCCGGCCCCACCGCCGATGCCGCCCAGCGACAGCGCCACGCTGGCCTTGCCGGCATCGGCATTGCTGCTGGCCGAGCCGCCATTGCCGCCGCCGCCGCCCACCGACTGCGCAAAGATCGCCGCCGAATTCACCGTCGTGCTGTCGTCGGCGCTGCCGGTGACGATGCTGCCGCTGTTCTGCAGCGAAACCGCGCCACCGGCGCTGCCCTTGCCACCGGCGCCGCCCAGGCTCAGGCCGGCCGCATAGCCGCTGTCGGCCCCGGCCGCCGATCCCTTGCTGGTGGCCGTGCTGCCCGAGGCCGGCACCGTGCCGGCGCTGGCCGAGTTGCTGCTGTTGCTGGGCGCCGAGCTGGTCGACACCGTGCCGGTCGAAGCCTTGGTGCTGTCGCTGTCGTCCGCGTCGGCCGATACCGTGGCCGCGCAGGAAGCCGCGCCGCCATTGCCGCCGCCGCCGCCCACCGATTGCGCAAACAGGCCGGCCGCATTGCTGCCCAGCGTGCTGATGCTGCCGCTGTTGGCCAGCGTCACCGCCGCGCCCACGCCGCCGCCGCCGCCGCTGCCACCCAGGCCGAACGAGGCCGCGGCCTTGCCGCCCGAACCGGCCGTGCTGCTGGCCGAGCCGCCGCTGCCGCCGCCGCCGCCCACCGACTGCGCAAACACGCCCAGCGACTGCGAGCCCGCGGTACTGATGCTGTTGCTGTTGTTGACGGTGACGGTGGACGCATCGCCGCCGACTCCGCCCGAACCGCCCAGGCTGACCGAGGCCGCCATGTTGCCGCCGCTGGCGTTGGAACTGCTGGAGCCGCCATTGCCGCCACCGCCGCCGATGGATTGCGCGAACACGCCGTTGGACAGATCGCCCACGGTGCGGATCACCGCCGTGCTGTTGACGCTGACCGCGCCGCCCTTGCCGCCCAGGCCGCCCGCGCCGCCGATGCTCAGCGAGGCGCCGGCGCCGTTGTCGTCGTCCTGTGGCGCCGTCGCCGAACCACTGTCCTGGCTGAACTTCTGCGCCACCGCCACCGTGGCATTGCCCGCCGTCTTGCCGACGAAGCCGGTGTAGGCCGCGACCCCGGCCTCCAGCACCGCGCCCTGGGCGCCGGCCGCCGAGGCCGAGGCCGAGCCGCCATTGCCGCCGCCGCCGCCCACCGACTGGGCGAAGATGCTGGCCGACTGCGCGCCCTGGGTGCTCAGCGTGCCGCCGGCGCTGACCGTCACCGCGCCGGCATCGCCGCCGCCGGCGCCATAACCGCCCACCGCCACGGCCACCGCGTACTTGTTGCTGGTGGCGCTGGCCGTGGCCGCGCCGCCGTTGCCGCCACCGCCGCCGATGGACTGGGCCACGATGGCCGGCGCCTGGTTGCCGCCGGTGAAGATGCCGCCGCTGCCACCGCTGCTGGCCGCCGCGCTGCAGCCGCTGGCCGTGCTGTTGCTGCACACCAGCACCGTGCCGCCGGTGCTGCCCACGCCGCCGCCGCCGCCCACGGCCACCGCGGCCGCGCCGCTGCCCGACAGCGCATTGGCATACGAGGAACCGCCATTGCCGCCGCTGCCGCCGATGCTCTGCGCCAGCAGGCCCACGGCCTGGTCGCCGCTGCCGACGCCATCACCTCCCCCGGTCTGGATGGCGCCAGACTGCATCACCGACACCTGGGCGGCATTGCCGCCGGCCGCACCCTTGCCGCCCACCGACACCGAGGCCGAGACGCTGGTCGAATCGGGATTGCCGCCCGAGGCGCTGGCGCTGAAGGCCGCGCTGGAGCCGCCATTGCCGCCGCCGCCGCCAATCGATTGCGCAATGATGCCCACCGAGCGCCGGCCCAGCGTGCTGATGCCGCCGCTGCTGCTCACCGCCACCGTGCTGCCGGCCTGGCCGGTGCCGCCGGTGCCACCGCTGGTGCCGGACGCGCCCACCGACACCGTGGTCGCCGGGCTGCCGGTGGCGGCGCTGCCGCTGAAGGCCGAGCCACCGTTGCCGCCGTTGCCGCCGATGGATTGCGCAATGATGCCGGCCGACTGGTCGGCCCGCGTGCTGATGCCGGCCGTGGCCGACACCGTCACCGTGTTGGCAATGCTGCCGGTGCCGCCCGTGCCGCCCACCGAGGTGGCGGCCGCCATCAGCACCGTGCCAGACAGCGCGGCGCTGAAGCCGCCGCTGCCGCCGCTGCCACCGATCGACTGCGCCAGGATGCCGGGCGACAGCAGGCCGTTGGTGTAGAGGCTCTCGCCGCTGTCCACCACCACCGTGCCGGCATGGCCACCCTTGCCGCCTGCACCGCCCAGGCTGATGCTGGGCGCGGCCAGGCCGCCGATGCTGCCGGCCAGGCTCCAGCCGCCGTTGCCGCCGCTGCCGCCGATGGACTGGGCCAGCACCGCCGCCGACTGGTCGCCGGTGGACGACAGGCTTTGCCCGCCGCCACCCAGCGTCACCGCCACATTGCCGGCCGTGCCGCCGCTGCCGCCGCCACCGCCGATGGCCGCGGCCACGCTGGCGCCGGCGGCCACGCCGCCGGCCAGCGCAAAGCCGCCGCTGCCGCCGTTGCCGCCCAGGCTTTGCGCCACCACGCCGGGCGACAGCACGCCGGCCAGCGTGATGCTGGCGGTGTTGGCCACCGTCACCGTCGAGGCCGTGCCGCCATTGCCGCCGCCGCCGCCCACGGCAATGCTGGCCGAGGCGTCCAGGGCTGCGGCCGCCGCGGCCGCAAAGCCGCCGCTGCCCCCGCCGCCGCCGATCGACTGCGCCAGGATGCCCGGCGCATTGCCGGTGCTGCCGGCGCTGCTGACGATGGCGCCGCTGTTGTTCACCGTCACCGCGGCGCCGGCCGCGCCGGAGCCGCCGCTGCCGCCCACGCCGATGGCGATGGCGCCCACGTCCGACAGCGAGCCGGCAAAGGCATAACCGCCCGAACCGCCACCGCCGCCGATGGACTGCGCCTGCAGCACGGCCGCACCGCCGCCGCTGGTGCTCAGCGCGCCGTGGTTGCTGACCTGCACCGTGCCGGCGTTGTGGCCCGAGCCGCCCGAGCCGCCGACGCTCACCGCGCCGGCCGCCGTCAGCGCGCCCGACAGCGACACCGTGAAGCCGCCGTTGCCACCGCCGCCGCCAATCGACTGCGCCTGGATCGCGCTGGCCGCATAGCCCCGCGTGGTGATGGCGCCGCTGCCGAAGCTGGCGTTGTCGACGCTGCTCTCGTTGGCCACGCTGACGTTGCCCGCCGTGCCGCCGCTGCCGCCCGAGCCGCCCACCGACAGCGCCGCGCTGTACACGCCGGCCGCGGCCATGCTGATGGCCGAGCCGCCATTGCCACCGCCACCGCCGATGGACTGCGCCGACAGCCCCTGCGAGCCCTCGCCGCTGGTGCTGATGACGCCGCCGGGGTTCTCGACCTGCACCGCGCCCGCCTTGGCGCCCGAGCCGCCGCTGCCGCCGATGCCCACCGCCACCGACGAGCCGGTGTAGGCCAGGCTCAGGTCCAGCGCCGTGCCGCCGCTGCCGCCGCCACCGCCGATGGATTGCGCCAGCAGGCCGGGCGAGTAAATGCCCTGGGTATCGATGCGCAGGCCGTTGGTGCCGGCAAACACCGCACCGCCGGTGCCGCCACCGCCGCCCTTGCCGCCCCAGGCCACCGAGGCCGACACGGCCACGCTGCCCGACAAGGCCATCGCATAACCGCCCGAGCCACCGCCGCCGCCGATGGACTCGGCCGCCATGCCCGGCGAGGCTATGCCGGCCGTCGTGATCGAGGCGCCCGGCGTCACCGCGTCCAGCAGGGGCAGGCCCTGGCAGGCCAGCGAACTGGTGGAGGCCAGGCTGAAGCTGTTGCAGTTGACCGCCACCGTGCCGCCCGAGCCGCCGCTGCCGCCACTGCCGCCATGCGCAATGGCCACCGCATCGCCCACCAGCGCGGCCGAGAAGGCCAGGCTGCCGCCGGCCGAGCCGCCACCGCCGCCGATCGACTGCGCCAGCAGCGCCGCCGAATTGATCTCCACCGTGGCGATGCTGCCGCTGTTGTTCACCGACACCGCCAGGCCATTGCCGCCGCTGCCGCCCGAGCCGCCCAGCGCCACCGCCGACGAGCTGCCGAAGATCGAGTTGCTGTGGCCCACGGCGCGGGCAAAGCCGCCCACGCCGCCGCCGCCGCCCACCGACTGCGCCAGCAGGCCCACGGCGCCGCCGGCCGAGTCGTTCACCGCTGCCGTGCTGCCGGAGCAGGCCGCACCGGTGCACAGGTGGCCGGTGTTGCCGACGCTGACCGCGCCGCCATTGCCGCCGCCACCGCCGCTGCCGCCGATGGCCGTGGCATGCGTGCCGGTGGACACCGCCATGCCGCCGCTGCCGCCGCCACCGCCCACCGACTGGGCATACAGAGCCACCGAGGCCTCGCCAAACACGGCGATGTCGCCGCTGTTGCTGACGCTGACCGCACTGCCGATGCCGGCCGTGCCGCCGCTGGCGCCCAGCGCGATCAGCCCGGCCTTGGCGCCGGCATTGCCGCCGCCGCCGCCCACCGACTGCGCGGCCAGGCCGTAGCCCCCGGCCGGATTGCAGCCGGTGCTCAGGCTGTCGCTGCAGCGCGGCAGCGCCGCCGAGCCCACGCTCAGCCGGCCGCTGTTGCCGATGGTCACCGTGCCGCCGTCGCCGCCATAGCCGGCGCCGCCGCCATAGCCGTTGACATTGGTGCCGGCGCTGCCGCCGAAGCCGCCGATGCTCTGCGCCGCGATGGCCATGCCGCCATCGGTCCCGATGGCGCCGCTGTTGGTGATCTGCACCGCCGCGCCGGCACCGCCGGGCAGGCCGCTGCCGCCGGTGGCCTTGCCGTTGTCGGACGAGCCGCCCTCGCCACCCTGGCCGCCGGCGCTCTGCGCGACGATGCCGAACATGCTGACGCCGCCGCTGACGCTGAAGCTGGCGCTGTTGTCGATGCCGACCGTGCCACCGGCGCCGGCGGCGCCGCCGTCACCGCCGCTGTAGCCGCTCTTGTCGCGGGTGTTGTTGCCGCCGTTGCCGCCGTTGCCGCCATGGCTGAAGGCCACGATGCCGGTGCTGGTCAGCGCATAGCCGGCCCAGGGCGGATTGCTGCCCGGGCGCACCGTGACCATCACGCTGCCGGCCTTGGCGCCGGCGCGGCCGTTGAAATCGCCCTTGCCGCACTGGCCCTGGGGATCGCCATTGCCACCCTGGCCACCGGTGCCACCGGTGCTGCCGGCGGCGATGATGGTGCCGTTGAAGGGCTGCTTGTTCGGCAGAAACACCACCGAGGCCACCACCGACGCCGCCGGTGTCGGCGCATCGGTGCCGGGGATCGGCCCGTGGTTGCAGTTGCCGCCGTCGCCATTGGCGTTCTGGCCATTGGTGCCGTTGGGCCCGACCACGATGTAGGCGCCGGGCGCCAGGTCGTTGGCAAAGTAGTTCGGCCCGGTGCTCACGCTGTTGGCCATTGCGCCGGTCCAGGCCAGCGCAACGCACAGCATCCCTCCACGGACCCAGCCCCTGCGGTTCTTGTTCATCGCCCCACCCACGCTCAGACATCGAGACACAGGGCGCAACAAAGCCGCCCAGGCTGTCCGCAGTGTCGTCAGGGCCCGTGGGGGCCAATGGGGGGATAAAGACCGTCTCAGCCGGCCATTCGTGGGCCGGCGGGACCGCCCGGCCCCGCGCTCAGGTCATGATGTCCGAGGGCTGGAACTCGGGCGCCTGGCTCGGACGGCCGCCATCGCCTTCGGCCAGCTGGTCGGCCAGGGCCTGCTTCTGCAGCATCTTGGCGGTGACGCCGGCTTCTTCGCGCAGCGACATGAAGGCCGGGTACAGCGAGCGCTCGGTAGCCAAGCGCTCGGGCTGGCCGGCCAGCTCGCCGATCTGCTGCATCACATAGGAAAAGTCCACCATCAGCAGCACCGCCGGTGCATTGACCGAGCGGTTCAGCCGCTCCTCGGCGATGACGCGGAAGCCCAGCATGCGCTCGTAGTAGCGCACATGGCGGGGATTGACCTCGATCAGCAGGCAGTCGTAGCCGCGGATGCGGTGGGCCACGATGTAGGCCACGTGGAACAGCGTGGCCAGCACGCGCTTGGTGCCCACCGTGGGGTCGACCGCCAGCTTGGTGAACTCGCAGATCTTGCGGCCCTGCGAGCGCAGCGCCTTGACCTCGGGGCCGAAGGCATCGTCGACCGACAGGCCCTGCTCGGAGTCGAAGGCCACGGTGATGGTGCCGATGGTGCCCTCGTCCTCGATGGCCACCAGGGTGAAGCGGGTCACCGACTGGTCGGTGGGCAGGCGCACCTCTTTGTAACCGCGCCAGCCGTAGCGGTTCTTCAGCAGGCTGTCGACCATGCCGCGCCGGCCTTGCGTATCTGCCGACTTGATCTTGAAGCGTCGCGGTCCTGCCGTGCCGTCGGGCAGCATGTCGATGCGCGGGCTCTGCACCAGCATGCTGCCCGTCTGCTGGGGCTTGAAGCGCATCGAGGCGGCAAAGAGTGTGCTGGACTTCACGAGCTGGACCCCAGGCGGGAAAGCCGGGAGACATCGATTGGGTTCGTTTGATGATAGCCCCGGGCCATGACGGCGCTCAATCGGGACTGTGCGATCTCACTCACTGGACACCTTTGTTTCACTTGTTTCACCCTGCGTTCAAGGGGGGTGCCACACATTCGAGCAAGGTTTTCAGGGTATCGAGACTGTCGGCCTCGTGCACCGGTTTGTCGGACCGCAGGCGCAGCATGCGCGGAAAACGCACGGCCAGGCCGCTCTTGTGGCGGGCGCTGGGCTGCAGGCCCTCGAAGCCCAGCTCCATCACCAGCGTGGGCCGCACGCTGCGCACCGGGCCGAAGCGCTCCAGCGTCTGCGCGCGGATCTCGCGGTCGACCTGGGCGAACTCGGCATCGCTCAAGCCCGAATAGGCCTTGGCAAAGGCCACCAGCTGCAGACCGCCGGGGGTGGGCGGCTCGCGGCGGTTGATGGCCTCCAGCACCGCCTGGGCCTCGGCGGCGTCGCGCGGCGTGCGGTTCCAGACCGCGAAGGTGTAATCGGTGTACAGGCCGGCGCGCCGGCCATGGCCGGCCTGGGCATAGATCAGCACGCCATCGGCGCGCAGCGGCTCGATCTTCCACTTCCACCAGCCGTCGGGCGCCGGCCGGCTGCGGCCCAGGCCGTAGACCGAGTCCCAGGGCTTGAGCATCAGGCCTTCGACGCCCAGGGCGCGGCTGCGCTGGCGCTGGGCGGCGCGCCCGGCCCAGTCGGCACCGGCCACGGCCGGCGACAGGCGCAGGCAGGTCGGGTCCGCTGCGGCCAGCAAGGCCTGCAGCCGGGCGCGCCGCTGGCGCAGCGGCTGGCTGCGCAGGTCCTGGCCGGACTCGGCCAGCAGGTCGTAGGCGACGAACACCACCGGCGCCTCGGCCAGCAGGCGCCGGCTCAGCGTGCGGCGGTTCAACCGCGTCTGCAGCTGCTGGAACGGTGCCGGCCGGTCCGCGCCCGCGGGCCAGACCAGCAGTTCGCCGTCGAGCACGCAGCCTTCGGGCAGATGGGCCAGGGCGGCGGCCTCGACCTCGGGAAAGCGGCCGTCCATCAGCTCCTCGCCACGCGACCACAGCCAGCTGCGGCCGCCGTGGCGCAGCAGCTGGGCGCGGATGCCGTCGTACTTCCATTCGGCCAGCCAGTCGGCGGCCGGGCCCAGGCGCTGCGCCAGCTGCTCGCAGCTCAGGCCGGCCTCCAGCGCATGGGCCAGGAAAAACGGCAGCGGCCGGCCCTGGTCCTGGCCGTCGACTGCATCGGCCGCCACCGGCGCCAGCAGGCGCTGCAAGCGCTCGGCACTGGGCGGCGTGCGGCCATCGGTCCAGCCCATCATGCGCTGGGCCACCAGGGCCGGATCGAGCCCGGCATGGCGGGCCAGCGCGCGCTGCACCAGCAGCTTGCTGACGCCGACGCGAAAGCCGCCGCCGATCAGCTTGACCAGCAGAAAGCGCTGCTCGGCGGGCAGTTCGTCCCACCAGCTGCGCAGCGCCTCGGCCTGGGCCTCGGGCGCAGCGCCGCGCAGCGGCAGCAGGCGCTGCTCCATCCACTGCGCCAGGCCCAGCTCGCTGTGGCGGCTGGGCGGCGGCAGCACATGGGCGATGGTCTCGGCCAGGTCGCCGACGACGGCGTAGCTGGCCTCGAACAACCAGTCGGGCAGGCCGGCGGCGGCCATGGCGGTGCGGCGCAGCAGGGCCGTGGCCACGGTCTGGCGCGGCTTGCCGCCGGCCAGCAGGTAGACGGCCCAGGCCGCATCGGCCGGCGGCGCCTGGCCCAGGTGGTCGACCAGGGCCTGCAGCTTGGCCTCGGTGGAGGTGCTGGCGTCCAGTGCGGCATACAGCGTGGCAAAGCGGCGCATCAGGCGTCTCCGCCATCGCTGTATGGCGCCTGCAGCAGGCCGGCGTCCAGGCCCTGCTCGACCAGCCAGCGCACCAGCAAGGCCTCGTCGCCATGGGTGACGATGATGCGCTGGGCGCCGCTGGCGGCGATGGCGCGCTGCAGGCCGGGCCAGTCGGCATGGTCGCTGAGCACGAAGCCGCGGTCCACGCCCTGGCGGCGGCGCGCGCCGCGCAGCTGCATCCAGCCGCTGGCAAAGCCGTCGCTGAAATCGCCCAGCCGGCGTGCCCAGGCGCTGGCATGCACCGATGGCGGCGCGATCACCAGGGCCTGGCGCAGCACATCGGCCAGGGCACGGCGCTGGCTGCGGTCCTGTTGCAGATCGCCCAGCGTGCGCGTCTCGGGCAGGGCCACGCCGGCCTCGCGGTAGGCGGCATTGATCGGCGCCACCGCGCCGTGCACCAGGATCGGCCCGATGGACGCATCGACGCCGGCCAGCAGGCGCTGCGCCTTGCCGAAGCTGTAGCCCAGCAGCAGGCTGGGCCGGCCGGCGGCGGCGTTGGCCCGCCACCACTGGTTGACCTCGGCAAACACCTCGGCCTGCGGCCGCCAGCGGTAGACCGGCAGGCCGAAGGTGGATTCGGTGATGAAGCAGTCGCAGCGCTGCGGCTCGAACGGCGCGCAGGTGGGATTGGCCTCGTCGTGGGCGCTCAGGTAGTAGTCGCCCGAGACCACCCAGACGCGGCCGGCGTGCTGCAGCCGCACCTGGGCCGAGCCCAGCACATGGCCGGCCGGGTGCAGGCTGATGCGCACGCCGCGGTGCTCGACCGCCTCGCCATAGGCCAGGCCCTGCAGTGCCAGGTCGGCGCCCAGGCGCTGGCGCAGCACGCCGGCGCTAATGGCGGTGGCCAGCACCTGGCCATGGCCGGCGCGGGCATGGTCGGCATGGGCATGGGTGATGACGGCGCGGTGCACCGGCCGCCAGGGGTCGATGAAGAAGTCGCCGGGCGGGCAGTACAGGCCCTGCGGACTGGCCACCACCAGGTCGTCGGCCATGCGCGGCTCAGTAGCGGCCGCTCATGCCGGCCAGGCGCAGAAACCAGTGCGCCGACCAGGCCACGAAGCCGCGGCGCAGCGCCGCCAGCCAGCCCACCTGCACCGGCGGGCGCAGCACCTCGCTGGAGGCCAGCACCGCGGCCTCGAAGCGCAGCGCCAGCGTGGCGGTGAAGGCGGCGTCGCGCACCACCACATTCGCCTCCAGGTTCAGCAGCAGGCTCAGCGGGTCGATGTTGGAGCTGCCCACCGTGGCCCAGTCGTCGTCGACCACCGCCACCTTGGCATGCAGAAAGGCCGGCGTGTACTCGTAGATGCGCACGCCGGTGGCCAGCAGCTCGTCGTACAGCACCTGGGCGGCCAGCGCGGCAAAGCGGTAGTCGGCCTTGCCCTGCAGCAGCAGGCGCACCTGCACGCCACGCAGCGCGGCGCGGCGCAGCGCGCGGCGGAAGGCGCGGCCGGGATAGAAATAGGGGCAGATGATCTCCACCCGCTGCCGCGCATGGTGGATGGCCTCGATGTAGGCCTGCTCGATGGCGCGGCGCTGGCGCAGGTTGTCGCGCACCAGCAGCATGGCGCGCATCGGCGCCAGGCCGCCGCCGGCATCGGCCTGGGTGCTGGGCGCCCAGCGCGAGCGGCGCTCATGCAGCGGCAGCGGCCTGGGCAGGCGCAGCCGCTGCGCCAGCCGGCGCATGCGCGCCAGCGGCTCGGCCGACTGCAGCAGCTGAGCGATCTCTTCGCGCCAGTCGGCGCCCAGCGCGGCGCGGCTCCACATCGCGCGCGAGGTCTGCTCGATGCGCGCCACCAGCGGGCCGGTGACCTGCACCGCGAAGTCCAGCCGCGGCAGCTCGGAGAGGCCATGGTGCAGGTCGTTGCGGTCGTCGATGACATTGATGCCGCCGACGAAGCCGATGTCGCCATCGACCACGCACAGCTTGTGGTGCAGCCGGCGCAACTGGCCCGGTTGCAGCAGCCGCCACCAGCGGTCGACCGGGCGGAACACGCTCAGGTGCACGCCAGCCGGCTGCAGCCAGGCGCGCAGCGCCTCCAGGCTGGCCTTGCTGCCGAAGCCGTCGACGACCACGCCGACCCAGACGCCACGCCGCGCCGCCGCGGCCAGGGCCTCGGCCACCTGGGCCGACGCCGCATCGTCGTGGAAGATGTAGGTCACCAGCCAGATGCGGTGCTGGGCCGCGGCAATGGCCGTGCACATGGCCGGAAACAGCTCGTCGCCGCCGGCCAGCAGCTGCACGTCGTTGCCGCCGAGCAGGCGCATCGCGCGCTGCTGGCCCGGCAGCGTGAAACGCGTGAACAGGTCCGGTGCCATGTCCCGCCTCATGTCCCCTGGGCTGCGCGATCAGTCCAGCCGCAGGTCCACCAGCAGCGGCAGGTGGTCGGACATGCGCGCCCAGCCCGGGCTGCGTGGCACATGGGCACCGACGCAGGCCAGGCCGCGGGTGTAGACGCGGTCGAGTGCAAACACCGGCACGCGGCTGGGAAAGGTGCGCTGGGCCCGCTCGGGGCCATGGCGGGCGCGGCCCAGGCCCACCGCGGCCATCGGGCCGTCGAGCTTCTCGCCCCAGTCGTTGAAGTCGCCGGCCACCAGCAGCGGCGCGCCGGCCGGCACATGGGCGGCGATGAACTCGGCCAGGCGCTCGACCTGGCGCACGCGGCTGGCATGGATCAGGCCGAAGTGCGCCACCACCGCATGCACCTCCACGCCCTGCCACATCACCGGCACATGCAGCAGGCCACGCTGCTCGAAGCGGTGGTCGGACACGTCGTGGTGGCCGATGTCGCCGATGGGCCAGCGCGACAGCAGGGCATTGCCATGCTCGCCATGGCGGGTGATGGCATTGCTGCGGTAGGCCACCGTGTAGCCCTCGGGCGCCAGGTACTCGGCCTGGCCGACCTCGGGCCAGCCCAGGTGGGTGTGGTCGAAGCGCGCGGCATCGCCGCGGTGGTACAGCCGCACCTCCTGCAGGCACACCAGGTCGGCATCCAGGGCCTCGATGCCCAGGCCCAGGTTGTGGATCTCCAGCCGCTTGCCCGGGCCCACGCCGCGCACGCCCTTGTGGATGTTGTAGGTGGCCACGCGCAGGTGCTGGTGGCTCATCAGGCTGCTGGCCGGCGAGCGGGTGCCGGCGAAATCGGCGCGGTGCGGGCTCATCGCGGGTTCACGGTTGGCCGCCGCCCAGCCGCGGCAGGTGCAGCACAGCCTCGGCATTGCTGGGCGAGAAGCAGCGGTCGGCCGCCGCCTGCCAGGGCAGCCACTCGAAGCGCAGGTGCTCGCGCGGGTTCAGCGTCACCGCGGTGCCGGCCGGCACGGTGAGGCCGAACACATGCTCGGTGTTGTGCGTGACGCCCGGCGCATAGCGGTGGCGCCACACCGGGTAGATCTCGTAGACATTGGCCAGGCCCCAGTCGCGCAGCGACTCGGCCGGGATGGCGGGGCTGCCGACCACGATGCCGGTCTCCTCGGCCACCTCGCGCGCCGCGGTGGCGGCCAGCTGCTCGTCGGGCGCATCCAGGCTGCCGGTGACGCTCTGCCAATAACCCGGGCGGTCGGCGCGCTCGATCAGCAGCACCTCGAGCGCCGGGGTGTGGATCACCACCAGCACGCTCTCGGGGATCTTGAACCGGCGGCTCATGCCCGCCTCAGAGCTTGGCGCGGCGCGCCTTCACCGCCGCGGCCAGGCCGCGCAGCAAGGGCACGGTGTCGTCCCAGCCGATGCAGGCGTCGGTGATGGACACGCCGGGCTGCAGCGTGCAGCCGTCCTTCAGGTCCTGCCGGCCCTCGTGCAGATGGCTCTCGACCATCACGCCCATGATGCGCTGCTCGCCGGCGGCGATCTGCGCCGCCACGTCGGCAGCCACCTCGATCTGCCGCCGGTGCTGCTTGGCCGAGTTGGCATGCGAGCAATCGACCATCACGCGCTCGGCCAGGCCGGCCTTGCGCAGCACGGCGCAGGCGGCTTCGATCGCCGCCGCGTCGTAGTTGGGCGCCTTGCTGCCGCCGCGCAGGATGATGTGGCCGTCGGCATTGCCGCGGGTCTCGAAGATCGCCGCCACGCCCATCTTGGTCATGCCCATGAAGCTGTGGGCGGCGGCGGCCGACACCACCGCATCGGCGGCCACCTGCACGCCGCCATCGGTGCCGTTCTTGAAGCCCACCGGGCAGCTCAGGCCCGAGGCCAGCTGGCGGTGGCTCTGGCTTTCGGTGGTGCGCGCGCCGATCGCGCCCCAGGCAATCAGGTCGCTCATGTACTGCGGCGTCAGCAGGTCCAGGAACTCGGTGCCGGCGGCCAGGCCCAGGGCGCTGATCTCCAGCAGGATCTCGCGCGCCAGGCGCAGGCCCTCGTTGATGCGGAAGCTGCCGTCCAGGCGCGGGTCGTTGACCAGGCCCTTCCAGCCCACGGTGGTGCGCGGCTTCTCGAAATACACGCGCATCACCAGCAGCAGTTCGTCGCTCAGTTCATCGGCCAGGCGCTTGAGCAGGCGGGCGTAATGCAGCGCATCGGCACGGTCGTGGATGGAGCAGGGCCCGACCACGGCCACCAGGCGGTCGTCGCGGCCATGCAGCACGTCGCCGATGGACTTTCGCGTGGTCTCGACCAGGTGCTCGACCTCGGCCGTGACCGGCAGTTCTTCCAGCAGCACGGCCGGCGACACCAGGGCACGCACCGCGGCGATGCGGGTGTCGTCGATGCGGGTGGTGTCCAGCGTGGTGGTCACCGTCAGGTCGGTGTTGGGCATGGGGTTTCCGTTTCCCTTGGGGTGAGGACCGCTCAGCGCGGCGCGATGCGTTCGCGCAGCCAGGCGGTGAAAGTGGCTTCGTCCCAGTCCCCGCCGGCCAGCGCGAACATGGCGACGGTGGCCTCGGCCTGCGAGGCCGTGAGCCGATGCCCATTGAGGCCGAGGAACAGGCCGACCGACAGAAAGGCCGCGCGCTTGTTGCCATCGACGAAAGGATGGTTCTGCGCCAGACCGAAGGCATAGCAGGCGGCCAGGCCGGCCAGATCGGGTGGAGGGTCGCCATAACCGGCGAGGTTCTGCGGCCGCATCAGCGCCGAATCGAGCAGGCCCTCGTCACGCAGGCCCGAGGCACCGCCATGCATGGCCAGGCTCTCGTCGTGCAGCAGCACCAGCAGCCGTCGGTCGACCCAGCGCCAGGACATGGACCGCTCACTTGGCCAGCGCGCGGAAGGTGTCGCGGTAGTCGCGCATGAACTCGCGCCCCAGTTCCAGCTGCTGCTCGAAGCTGGGGTCCAGCGGCGTCAGCGCAAAGCCATCGGGGGTTTCGGTGACATAGACCGTGTCGCCCTTCTCCAGCTTCAGCCGCGCCAGCACCTCCTTGGGCAGGATCACGCCGACGGAATTGCCGATCTGGGTGAGCTTGAGGGCGTGCATGGCGGGCTCCGGAATGGTTATAACGGATGTTATACCCAAGCCAGAACCAACGCCACAACCCCAGCCAGGCTCACACCCGTCCCCGGCAGGGGACAGGCCCGCGCAGCGGCCAGGGGAGCGCGGTGGCGTCGGAAGGGCCGGGCAAGGACGGGTTGCCCGGCCTTGCCCGGTAGCCCCCTCGGGGGGCGGCCGCCAGGCGGCCGGGGGCTCACTCAGGCTGCCGGGGTCGGATTCCTGAGTCGAATGTGCAGCTCGCGCAGCTGCTTCTCGTCCACCAGGCTGGGCGCGCCGGTCAGCAGGCATTGGGCACGCTGGGTCTTGGGGAAGGCGATCACGTCGCGGATGCTCTCAGCGCCGGTCATCAGCGTGGCGATGCGGTCCAGGCCGAAGGCCAGGCCGCCGTGCGGCGGCGCGCCGTACTGCAGCGCGTCGAGCAGGAAGCCGAACTTGATGCGCTGCTCTTCGGGCGAGATCTTCAGCGCGTCGAACACCTTGGCCTGCACATCGGCGCGGTGGATACGCACCGAGCCACCGCCGATCTCCCAGCCGTTGAGCACCATGTCGTAGGCCTTGGCCACGCACTGGCCCGGATCGGTGGTCATCAGGTCCTCGTGGCCGTCCTTGGGCGCGGTGAACGGATGGTGCACGGCCACCCAGCGGTCGCTGTCCTCGTCGTGCTCGAACATCGGGAAGTCCACCACCCACAGCGGCGCCCAGCGGTCCTCGAACAGGCCGTGGTTGCGGCCGAACTCGCTGTGGCCGATCTTCACGCGCAGCGCGCCCAGCGCGTCGTTGACCACCTTGGCCTTGTCGGCGCCGAAGAAGATCAGGTCGCCGTTGCGCGCACCGGTGCGTGCCAGCGTCTGTTCCAGCGCGCCGTCGCTGAGGTTCTTGACGATCGGGCTCTGCAGGCCGTCGCGGCCCTTGGCCATGTCGTTGACCTTGATCCAGGCCAGGCCCTTGGCGCCGTAGATCTTGACGAACTCGGTGTAGGCGTCGATCTCGCCGCGGCTCATCTCGCCACCGGCCGGCACGCGCAGCGCCGCCACGCGGCCGTTGGCGCTGTTGGCCGGGCCGCTGAAGACCTTGAAGTCCACCGACTTCATCACGTCGGTCAGCTCGGTGAACTCGAGCTTGACGCGCAGGTCGGGCTTGTCCGAGCCGTAGCGGTGCATGGCCTCGGCATAGGTCAGCTGGGCATAGACCGGCAGCTCCAGGCCCATGGTCTTGCGGAACACCGTGCGCACCATGGCCTCGGTGATGGCGCGGATCTCCTCCTCGTCCAGGAACGAGGTCTCGATGTCGATCTGCGTGAATTCGGGCTGGCGGTCGGCGCGCAGGTCCTCGTCGCGGAAGCACTTGGTGATCTGATAGTAGCGGTCGAAGCCGGCCACCATCAGCAACTGCTTGAACAGCTGCGGGCTCTGCGGCAGCGCGAAGAAGGCGCCGTCGTGCACCCGGCTGGGCACCAGGTAGTCGCGCGCACCTTCCGGCGTGCTCTTGGTCAGCATCGGCGTCTCGATGTCGATGAAGCCCTTTTCGTCGAGGAACTTGCGCACCTCGATGGCCACGCGGTAGCGCAGGCGCAGGTTCTTCTGCATCGTCGGGCGGCGCAGGTCCAGCACGCGGTGCGTCAGGCGCGTGGTTTCGCTGAGGTTCTCGTCGTCGAGCTGGAACGGCGGCGTGACGCTGGGGTTCAGCACCTCCAGCTCATGGCACAGCACCTCGATCTTGCCGGACACCAGGTTGGCGTTGTGCGTGCCCTCGGGGCGGCCGCGCACCAGGCCCACCACCTTCAGGCAGAACTCGTTGCGCACGCCCTCGGCGGTCTTGAACATGTCGGCGCGGTCGGGGTCGCAGACGATCTGCACCAGGCCTTCGCGGTCGCGCAGGTCGATGAAGATCACGCCGCCATGGTCGCGGCGGCGATGCGCCCAGCCAAACAGCGTGACGGTCTGGCCCATCAGCGCTTCGCTGACCAGGCCGCAGTAGGTGGTTCTCATGGTGTTCTTGCTCCAGGCGGATTCGGGGATCGGGCACTCGCGCGGGGCGGGCACCGGCAATGGGATCAGGGAGGCGTCAGCAAGCGGCCGGAGTCGGGGCCGTCAGGACCGGGGGCAGCGCCTGTGCGCCCGGCCCCGTCAATTTCGTGCCGCCACCGGCACGGCCGGGGGCGCCGGCGGCGGCGGTGCCACCACGCCCATCGAGATGATGTACTTCAGCGCCTCGTCCACGCTCATCTGCAGCGGCCGCACCGCATGGCGCGGCATCATCAGGAAGAAGCCCGAGGTCGGGTTGGGCGTGGTCGGCACGTACAGGCCGATGTGCTCGCCGTCCAGGTGCGCCGCCACCTCGCCGGCCGGCCGGCCGGTGACGAAGGCGATGGTCCACGAGCCCTGGTGCGGGTACTGCACCAGCACCGCCTCGCGGAAGGCATTGCCACTGCTGGAGAACAGCGTGTCCGAGACCTGCTTGACCGAGCTGTAGATGGACTTGACCAGCGGGATGCGGTGCATCACCCGGTCCCACTGCCGCACCCACCACTGGCCGAAGATGTTGGTGACGAAGACGCCGGTGGCAAACAGCAGCAGCGCCATCACCAGCACGCCCAGGCCCGGCACATGGCGCAGGCGGTCGAGCTGGGCGCCGGCGCCGACCGGCAGCACCGCCTCTCCCACCGACAGCAGGCCCGAGAACACGCCGTCCAGCAGGCCCAGCAGCCACAGCAGCACCCAGACGGTGATGGCCAGAGGCAGCCAGACCAGCAGGCCGGCGATGATGTATTTCTTCACTGGGGGCTTTCTCGCGCTGGCGGCCGCTGCGGGACGATCTCAATGGCAGGCGCAGGAGCCGCCGCAGGCCGTGCCGCTGGTCGCCGAGGCGGCGGCCGGCGCGGCCTCGCCGCCCGCGGGCTTGGCTTCGGCGGTCGATGCGGCGGCGGTGGAGGCCGCAGCCGCGCTGCCACCCCCCTTGAAGTCGGTCGCATACCAGCCCGAGCCCTTGAGCTGAAAGCCGGCGGCGGTGAGCTGCTTGGCAAAGCTCTCGGCGCCGCAGGCCGGACAGGTGGTGAGCACCGGGTCGGACATCTTCTGCAGCACGTCCTTCGCATGGCCACAGCTGGTGCAGCGGTAGGCGTAGATCGGCATGGCTAAACCCTTGACGCAAAACGTGAAAGTATAAGGGCCGGGTTGCAGCAACCCGGAGCAACCCAAACGGCGCCGGCTCAGTTGGGGCCTGCGCTCAGGCGTTCAAGCCCTTGACATGGTGATCGGCGTCGTGGCGGTTCTGCAGCACCTGCGGCGCCAGCGAGCCAATGATCATGCCGGCCAGGGCCGCCAGCAGGCCGGCCAGCTGGCCCGGGAAGGCCTCGCCCAGCGTGCTGATCTGCGGCATGAAGACGATCCACACCGCGATGCCCGCGGTGATCGAGGTGATCGCGCCCTGGGTCGTGGCGCGCTTCCAGTACAGGCCGAACACCAGCGGGATGAAGGCCGCCACCAGCGTGACCTGGTAGGCCGAGGACACCAGGTCGTAGATCGAGGTGCCCTTCATCGCGATGGCATAGGCCAGCACGAAGCCGGCAAAGGCGACGATGGAAAAGCGCATCGCCTTCAGCTGCTGGCGGTCGCCCATGTGCGGGCGCAGGTTCTTCAGGATGTTCTCGACGAAGCTGGTGGCCGGCGCCAGCAGCGTGGCCGACGAGGTGCTCTTGATCGCCGACAGCAGGGCGCCGAAGAACAGGATCTGCATCACCAGCGGCATCTGGCTCATCACGAAGGTGGGCAGCAGACGCTGGTAGTCGTCCTTGGCGATGGCCAGGGCCTGGTCGCCCATCACCACCACGGCGCTGGCGACCACGAACATCGGCACAAAGGCGAACAGGATGTAGCTGATGCCGCCGATGACCGCGCCGTTGCGCGCGGTGTTGGCATCCTTGGCCGACATCACGCGCTGGTAGACGTCCTGCTGCGGGATGCTGCCGAACATCATGGTCACGCCGGCGCCGATGAAAAACGCCATGTCGGTGAAGCTGGGCTCGGGCAGGAAGCGCCACAGGTCCTGCGAAGCAACCTTGTCCAGCACCACATGGGCGCCACCGGCCAGGTCGGCCGAGAACCAGGCGATGATGGACATGCCCACCACCAGCACGATCATCTGGATGAAGTCGGTCCAGGCCACGGCCAGGAAGCCACCGACCACCACATACACCAGCACCGCCAGCGTGCCCACCACCATGCCGGCGGTTTCGCTCATCGCGCCATTGGTCAGCACGCTGAACACCAGGCCCAGCGCGGTGATCTGCGCCGCCACCCAGCCCAGGTAGCTGAGGATGATGGCGCCGGAGCAGAACACCTCCACGCCCTTGCCGTAGCGCTGGCGGTAGAAGTCGCCGATGGTCAGCAGGTTCAGCCGGTACAGCCGCGCGGCGAAGAACACGCCCACCAGCACCAGGCACATGCCGGCGCCGAACGGGTCCTCGACGATGGCGTTCAGCCCGCCCTGCACGAACTTGGCCGGGATGCCCATCACTGTCTCGGCACCGAACCAGGTGGCGAAGGTGGTGGTGATGACCATCACCAGCGGCAGGCTGCGCCCGGCGATGGCGAAGTCGGCGGTGTTCTTGACGCGGGTGCCGGCCCACATGCCGATGGCCAGGGTGCCCACCAGATAGAGCACGACGAAGAGGATCAGGGTGGTGTTCATGCCAGCAATGCAAAAAACGGCAGACCGGGACAGCCGGCGCGCATTATCGGCGCGGCCACCGGGCAGCCGGCACCGACGTGGTGCCCGCGCCCCGCATTCACATCCCGTGCCAGCGCAGCAGGATCTGCATCAGCAGCGCGCCGGCGATGAAGCCAATGGCGCCGTACAGCAGGCCCTGCAGCAGGCGGTTGGTGCGGCGCTGCTCGGCCAGCAGGGCCAGCACCGCCGGATCGGTGTCGCGCCCACGCTGCAGCGCCTGGTGCGCCAGCCGCGGCAGCTCGGGCAGCAGCTGGGCATAACGCGGCGCCTCGTTCTTCAGCCGCTCGACCAGGGCCTCCCAGCCGACCTGGCGGTTCATCCAGCTCTCCAGGAAGGGCTTGGCCGTGCTCCACAGGTCCAGCTCGGGGTCGAGCTGGCGGCCCAGGCCCTCGATGTTGAGCAGGGTCTTCTGCAGCAGCACCAGCTGGGGCTGGATCTCGACGTTGAAGCGGCGCGAGGTCTGGAACAGCCGCATCAGCACCTGGCCCAGCGAGATGTCCTTCAGCGGCCGGTCGAAATGCGGCTCGCAGACGGCGCGGATGGCGCTTTCCAGCGCATCGACGCGCGTGCTGGGCGGCACCCAGCCCGACTCGACATGCAGCTCGGCCACGCGCTTGTAGTCGCGGCGAAAGAAGGCCAGGAAGTTCTGCGCGAGGTATTCCTTGTCCCAGTCGGTGAGCGTGCCGACGATGCCGAAATCCAGCGCGATGTAGCGGCCGAAGCTGGCCGGCGCCACGCTGACCTGGATGTTGCCGGGGTGCATGTCGGCATGGAAGAAGCCGTCGCGGAACACCTGGGTGAAGAAGATGGTCACGCCGTCGCGCGCCAGCTTGGGGATGTCGACGCCGGCCTCGCGCAGCCGGGCGATCTGGCTGATCGGCACGCCGTCCATGCGCTGCATGACCATCACCGTGGGGGTGCAGAAGTCCCACACCATCTCGGGCACCAGCACCAGATCCAGGCCCTGCATGTTGCGGCGCAGCTGGGCGGCGTTGGCGGCCTCGCGCACCAGGTCCAGCTCGTCGTGCAGATAGGTGTCGAACTCGGCCACCACCTCGCGTGGCTTCAGCCGCTTGCCGTCGGCCCAGACGCGCTCGACCACCCGCGCCAGCGAGTACAGCAGGCCCAGGTCGTGCTCGATGACCTCCAGCATGCCCGGGCGCAGCACCTTCACCGCCACCTCGCGGCCGGCCGTGCCATCGGCATTGCGCAGCGTGGCGAAGTGCACCTGGGCGATCGAGGCACTGGCCACCGGCTCGGTGCTGAACTCGGTGAAGACCTGGTTCAGCGGCCGGCCGAAGGCCTTCTCCACCAGCGCCTCGGCCTCGCGGCCCGGAAACGGCGGCACGCGGTCCTGCAGCCGCGCCAGCTCCTCGGCGATGTCGGGCGGCAGCAGGTCGCGGCGTGTGCTCAGCACCTGGCCGAACTTGACGAAGATCGGCCCCAGCTTCTCCAGCGCCATGCGCAGCCGCGCGCCGCGCGGTGCGTCCAGGCGCCGGCGCCGGCCGATGGTGGCCACGCGCACCAGGGCGCGCACCCAGCCCTGGCGGAAGCCCGACAGCGCCACCTCGTCGAGGCCGAAGCGCAGCACCGTCAGGCCGATGTAGATCAGCCGGAAGAAATGGCCCATGGATGCGGGAGGCGGACGGCGGACGGCTGCGGGTTCAGCGCGAGCGCATGCGCCCGGCCACGGTCACCGCGCCCTGCACCGCGCTGCGCAGCGCCCGCGCCAGCGCGCTGCCCAGGCCGTGCACCTGGCGCGCCACGGCGGGGCCGAACAGGCGCTGCAGTTCGTCGGCCACGTCCCAGCGCAGGTTCTTGCTGAGCCAGTCGACGTCGGTGGCGAACTGGGCATCGCCGTCGATCACCAGGGCCGGCATCTGGCCGGTGGCCAGCTGCAGCGCCAGCGCCGCCGGATTGGAGGCATCCAGCCGCACGCTGAGGTCGGCCTGCACCAGATCGGCCGGCTCGTTGCACCATTCGACCAGGCCGGCCGGCGTGATGCGAAAGGCCAGCGGCGGCGCCGGCTGCAGCAGGCGCGGCAATTGCTCGGGTTCCAGCCGCATCACGCGGCCGGCATGCGGCAGCAGCCGCGCCACGGCCTGCGGTTCGCGGGCCAGCACATGGTTGACCACCAGCACCAGCCGCTCCATCAGCGCGGGTGCCAGCAGCAGGTTCAGCTGTTCAAACATTAGGGAGATTGTAGGCAGCCGGTAACCAACTCCAACGCATTCAGTTCCGAAACGTCACGAATATCGCCCAGAATCCGGCCCGGCCGCCCATGCACAATCGTGGGTCGCCAGTACTCCTCGGAACACAAGCGATCTGACGCGATCCCGGCGCCGGCGAGCGCCACGACGACGGCAGACCCCACGGATGTTTGATCAACGCAACGCACGCAATTTCAGCAGTGCCCCCCAGTCGGTCACCAACCTGGTGGCGACGCTGCTCGAGCCGGCGATCACGGTGCTGGTCTATCTGGCCGCTCTGGCCTGGGCCGACGAACCGGTGGGCCGGGCCGACCTGACGCTGTGCTTCCTGGTCTTTGCGCTGACCTGGCCCGGCATCAACCGCTTCGGCGAGCGCCTGTCGAATGCCGCGGTGGGCGTGCTGGGCTCCTGGCTGACGCTGCTGGCCATCCTGGCCGCCTTCGGCTACGGCACGCGCAGCCTGGAGTTCTTCGACACCCAGGTGCTGCTGTTCTGGGCCGTGGCCACGCCGGTGCTGCAGCTGCTGGCGGTGCGCATCGGCTACATGGCGCTGCGCCGCCAGGCGGTGGACCCGGCCAACCGGCGCGCCGCCGTGGTGCTGGGCGCCGGGGCGCTGGCGGTGAAGGTGGCGCGCTCGGTGTCGGCCAACCCGGTGCAGGGCATCGACGTGCTGGGCTTCTTCGACGACCGCACCAACGACCGCGTGCATGCCGATGTCGGCGAGCGCCGCCTGGGCGGGCTCAAGGATGCGGCCGAGTTCATCCGCGCCCATGGCGTGAAGGACGTCTACATCACGCTGCCGCTGGGCTCGCAGCCGCGCATCATCGAGCTGCTCGAGGCCCTGCAGGGCACGACCGCGTCGATCTACTTCGTGCCCGACGTGTTCGGCATCAGCATCATCCAGGGCCGGCTGCGCGACGTGGGCGGCGTGCCCATGGTCGGCCTGACCGAGACCCCGTTCACCGGCACCAACCGGCTGATCAAGCGCATCAGCGACATCGTGCTGGCCAGCCTGATCCTGGTGCTGATCTCGCCCATCATGCTGGCCGTGGCCATCGGCGTGAAGCTCAGCTCGCCGGGGCCGGCGATCTTCCGCCAGCGCCGCAACGGCCTGGATGGCGAGGAGATCATCGTCTACAAGTTCCGCTCGATGCGGGCCATGGACAACGGCACCGTGGTCAAGCAGGCGACCAAGGGCGACCCGCGCATCACGCCCTTCGGCGCCTTCATCCGCCGCACCTCGCTGGACGAGCTGCCGCAGTTCATCAATGTGCTGCAGGGCCGCATGAGCATCGTCGGCCCGCGCCCGCATGCGGTGGCACACAACGAGATGTACCGCCAGCTGATCAAGGCCTACATGGTGCGCCACAAGGTCAAGCCGGGCATCACCGGCTGGGCCCAGGTCAATGGCCACCGCGGCGAGACCGACACCATCGAGAAGATGCAGGCGCGGGTGGAGTACGACCTGGAATACCTGCGCAACTGGTCGCTGGGCCTGGACCTGGTGATCATCCTGCGCACCATCAAGGCGATGAAGGGCGAGAGCAATGCCTACTGATGTTTCCAAGAACCGCCGCCAAGGACTGCCCATGACATTGCCCGTGACACAGTGCCCTCTGCTGGCCCGGCTGCCACAACTGCTGCCGGCCCTGATCCTCGCGCTGCCGCTGGCCGCCCAGGCGCAGTCCAGCCCCTGGTACCTGGGCATTTCGCAGTCGGTGGGCCACGAATCCAACCTGTACCGCGTCAGCGACGGCGAGACCCTGTCGGCGCCATACAGCAAGTCCGACACGGTGTACGCCAGCTCGGTGCTGGGCGGGCTGGACCAGATGCTGGGCCGCCAGCGCCTGAATGCCACGGCCTCGGTGCGGGCGAGCAAATACCAGAACAACAGCCAGCTCGACAACACCGGCTACGGCCTGAAGGCCAACCTCGACTGGCAGACCGTGGGCCGGCTGTCGGGCACGCTGGGACTCTCCAGCAATCAGGCGCTGGCGCAGTTCAACACCCGCGACGGCAATGGCAATCTGATCACCCAGCGCAACACCGAGCGCACCAACCAGTTCGATGCGACGGCGCGGCTGGGCGGCGTGACCCGGCTGACGCTGGAGGCCGGCCTGGGCTATCGCCAGCGCGACTACTCGGCCGCCGCCTACGACAGCCGCGACTATCGCCAGACCTATGGCAGCGCCGGTGTGCGCTGGCGCTCCGGCCCGCAGCTGCAGTTGGGTGCAGCGCTGCGCCTGACCGACGGCAAGGTGCCTCGCTTTCTGCTCACCAGCAGCGGCTACCAGGCCGACACCTACCGCCGCACCGACCTGGACCTGACGGCCAACTGGAACCCCAGCGGCAACAGCCAGTTCTATGCGCGGCTGAGCCCGACGCGCACCCGCTACGACCGCGATCAGGCGCGCGACATTTCCGGCCTCACCGGCATCGCCACCTGGGACTGGCGCGCCAGCGGCAAGCTCAGGCTGAACTCGCGGCTGTGGCGCGACAACGGCCAGAGCGCCGACAGTTTCAGCCTCGGCGCCTTCGGCCAGGGCGTGGTCGACTACGGCCGCACCACCACCGGCCTGCAGCTGGGTGCCAACTACGACGCCACGGCCAAGCTGGCCGCCACCGCCTCGCTGAGCCACCAGCGCCGCTCGCTGGTCGACACGCGCACGCTGGGCGGCGTGCTGCTGTCCAGCCGCGAAGGCAGTGACAACACCACCTCGCTGGCCCTGGGCCTGCGCTGGCAGCCGACGCGGGCGGTGCAGCTGGGCTGCGATCTCAGCCACGAGCAGCGCAGTGCCAACAGCAGCCTGTCCTGGGACTACAACGCCAACAGCCTGAGCTGCTATGGCCAATTTGTGATCCAGTGAGCCGGGCAGAACGCGCATGACCACCATCCTGCTCACCGGCGCCACCGGCTACATCGCCAGCCACACCTGGCTGGCCCTGCAGGCCGCCGGCTTCGACGTCATCGGCGTCGACGACTTCTCCAACAGCTCGCCCGAGGTGCTGAACCGGCTGCAGCGCCTGTCGGGCCGCACACCGCAGTTCGAGCGCGCCAGCGTCTGCGATGCCGCGGCCATGGCCGCGCTGTTTGCGCGCCAGCGCATCGACGCGGTGGTGCACTTCGCGGCCTTCAAGGCCGTCGGCGAGTCGACGCAGAAGCCGCTGGACTACTACCGCAACAACCTCGGTGGCCTGGTCACGGTCTGCGAGGCCATGCGCGCGGCCCACTGCAAGCGCTTCGTCTTCAGCAGCAGTGCCACCGTCTACGGTGATCCGGCACGCCTGCCGATCACCGAGGACATGCCGCTGTCGGCCACCAATCCCTATGGCCAGACCAAGCTGATCGGCGAGACCGTGCTGCGCGACCTGGGCGCCGCCGATGCCATGGCCACCCAAGGCGGGGCCCTGGGCCCCGCGTGGCAGACGGCCTGCCTGCGTTACTTCAATCCGGTGGGTGCCCACGAATCCGGCCTGATCGGCGAGGACCCGCGTGGCACGCCGAACAATCTGATGCCCTATGTGGCCCAGGTGGCCGTGGGCCGGCGCGCACGGCTGGCGGTGTTCGGCAACGACTACGCCACGCCCGATGGCACCGGCGTGCGCGACTACATCCATGTCAGCGACCTGGCCGAGGGCCATGTGGCGGCGCTGCAGCGCCTGTTCGACCATCCCGGCTCGCTGACCGTCAACCTGGGCACCGGCCGCGGCTACAGCGTGCTCGAACTGGTGGCCGCCTACGCCCGGGCCAGCGGGCGTGACATTCCTTACGACATCGTCGCCCGCCGGCCCGGCGACGTGGCCTCGTGTTACGCGGACCCGGCCCTGGCGGCCACACTGCTGGGCTGGCGCGCCCGGCATGACCTGGACCGCATGTGCCAGGACAGCTGGCGCTGGCAACAGATGAACCCCCAAGGCTTCGAAGCCCCCCAAGCATGAGCATCTCCGTCCAACCCGTGATCATGGCCGGTGGGTCCGGCACCCGGCTGTGGCCGCTGTCGCGCGCCGGCTTTCCCAAGCAGTTCCTGGTGCTTTCGGGGGATCCGGACAACAACGCCAGCCTGTTCCAGCAGGCGGTGGCGCGCCTGCAGGGCCTGGGCGGCGAGGGCATCGCCGTGGCCGCGCCGATGATCGTCGGCAACGAGGAGCACCGCTTCCTGGTGCTGGACCAGCTGCGCGAGCAGAAGGCCGAGCCCGGCGCCGTGCTGCTGGAGCCGCTGGGCCGCAACACCGCGCCGGCGGTGACGCTGGCAGCGCTGGCGGCGATCGAGTCCGGCCAGGACCCGGTGCTGGTGGTCACGCCGGCCGACCAGACCGTCAGCGACGGCGCGGCCTTCGCCAGCGCGCTGCGCCGGGCCGTGCAGGCTGCGGCCGCGGGCTCGGTGGTGATCCTGGGCATCACGCCCGACCGGCCCGAGACCGGCTATGGCTACATCCAGGCCGGGGCGGCCGCCACCGCCGGCGACGGCGCGCTGCCGGTGCAGCGCTTCGTCGAGAAGCCCGATGCGGCCACCGCCCAGCAGTACCTGGACCAGGGCGGCTACTACTGGAATGCCGGCATGTTCGTGCTCAAGGCCTCGGTGTGGCTCAAGGCGCTGGGCGCCTTCCGCCCCGACATCGAGGCCGCCACCCGCGCCGCCTGGGCTGCGCGCAGCACCGACCAGAAGTTCGTGCGTCCGGGCAAGGCCGAGTTTGCCGCGGTGCCCAGCGAATCGGTGGACTATGCGGTGATGGAGCGCTGCCCGGGCAGCGCCTTCGACATCCGCATGGTGGCACTCGACGCCGGCTGGAACGACCTCGGTGCCTGGGAAGCCGTGTGGCAGGTGGCGCCCAAGGACGCGCAGGGCAATGCCAGCGTCGGCGACGCCATCGTCAAGGATTCGAAGAACACCCTGGTGCATGCCACCAGCCGCCTGGTCAGCGCCGTCGGCCTGCAGGACGTGATCGTCGTCGAGACCCCCGATGCGGTGCTGGTGGCCGACCGCTCGCGCAGCCAGGAGGTCAAGCAGATCGTCAACCAGCTGGGCGCCGAGCAGCGTGGCGAGCAGGTGCTGCACCGCAAGGTGCACCGTCCCTGGGGCTGGTACGACTCGATCGACAACGGCCCGCGCCACCAGGTCAAGCGCATCATGGTCAAGCCCGGCGCGTCCTTGAGCCTGCAGATGCACCACCACCGCGCCGAGCATTGGATCGTGGTCTCGGGCACGGCCGAGATCACCAATGGCGACAAGGTGCTGCTGCTGAGCGAGAACCAGAGCACCTACATCCCGCTGGGCCAGACCCACCGCCTGGCCAACCCGGGCAAGGTGCCGCTGGAGATCATCGAGGTGCAGTCCGGCAGCTACCTGGGCGAGGACGACATCGTGCGTTTTGAAGACACTTACGGAAGGGCACCGAAATGACCATCCTCGTCACCGGCGGCGCCGGCTTCATCGGCAGCAACTTCGTGCTCGACTGGCTGGCGGGCAGCGGTGAGACCGTCGTCAACCTCGACGCCCTCACCTATGCCGGCAACCGCGCCAACCTGGCCAGCCTGGACGGCGATGCGCGCCATGTGTTCGTGCACGGCGACATCTGCGATCGCGCCCTGGTCGACAGCCTGCTGGCCACGCACCGGCCGCGGGCCATCGTGCACTTCGCCGCCGAAAGCCATGTGGACCGCTCGATCCACGGCCCCGGCGCCTTCATGAAGACCAATGTGGACGGCACCTTCACGCTGCTGGAGGCCGCGCGCGGCCACTGGGGCGCGCTGGACGATGCGGCCAAGGCGGCGTTCCGCTTCCACCATGTGTCCACCGACGAGGTCTACGGCAGCCTGGCGCCCGAGGCGCCGGCCTTCACCGAAGACCATCCCTACGAGCCCAACAGCCCCTACAGCGCCAGCAAGGCCGCCAGCGACCACCTGGTGCGCGCCTGGCACCACACCTATGGCCTGCCGGTGGTCACCACCAACTGCAGCAACAACTACGGGCCCTTTCATTTCCCCGAGAAGCTGATCCCGCTGATGATCGTCAATGCCCTGGCGGGCAAGCCGCTGCCGGTGTACGGCGACGGCCAGCAGGTGCGCGACTGGCTGTATGTGCGCGACCACTGCAGCGCCATCCGCGCCGTGCTGGCCGGTGGACGCCTGGGCGAGACCTACAACATCGGCGGCTGGAACGAGAAGCCCAACCTCGACATCGTGCACACCGTCTGCGCCCTGCTCGATGAGCTCAAGCCCAGCGCCGACGGCCCCTACAGCCGGCTGATCACCTACGTCAAGGACCGGCCCGGCCACGACCGGCGTTATGCCATCGACGCGCGCAAGATCGAGCGCGAGCTGGGCTGGCGCCCGGCCGAGACCTTCGACACCGGCATCCGCAAGACCGTGCAGTGGTACCTGGCGAATGCCGAGTGGGTGGCCAATGTGCAGAGCGGCGGCTACCGCGACTGGGTGTCCAAGCAATACAGCCAGGCCTGAAGCCGGCAGCGCCATTCGAGGGAGCAGCACATGAGCAAGCCACGCAAGGGCATCATCCTCGCCGGCGGATCCGGCACCCGCCTGCACCCGGCCACGCTGGCCATCAGCAAGCAGTTGCTGCCGGTGTACGACAAGCCGATGGTCTACTACCCGCTCAGCACGCTGATGCTGGCCGGCATGCGCGACATCCTGCTGATCAGCACGCCGCAGGACACGCCGCGCTTCCAGGCCCTGCTGGGCGACGGCAGCCGCTGGGGCATCAACCTCAGCTACTGCGTGCAGCCCAGCCCCGACGGCCTGGCCCAGGCCTTCATCCTGGGCAAGCAGTTCGTCGACGGCCATCCCAGCGCCCTGGTGCTGGGCGACAACATCTTCTACGGTCACGACTTCCAGACCCTGCTGCAGCGCGCCGATGCGCGCGACAGCGGCGCCAGCGTGTTTGCCTACCATGTGCAGGACCCCGAGCGCTACGGCGTGGTCGAGTTCAACGAGCACAAGCATGCGCTGTCGATCGAGGAAAAGCCGGCCGTGCCCAAGAGCAACTACGCGGTCACCGGCCTGTACTTCTACGACACCCAGGTCTGTGACATCGCCGCCAGCATCCGGCCCAGCGCACGCGGCGAGCTGGAGATCACCACCGTCAACGCCACCTACCTGGAGCGTGACCAGCTGGAGGTCGAGATCATGGGCCGGGGTTATGCCTGGCTGGACACCGGCACCCACGACAGCCTGCTCGAGGCCGGCCAGTTCATTGCCACGCTGGAAAAGCGCCAGGGCCTGAAGGTGGCCTGCCCCGAGGAGATCGCCTTCCGCTCCGGCTGGATCAGCGCCGAGCAGCTCGAAGACCTGGCCGCGCCGCTGGCCAAGAACGGCTACGGCCAGTACCTGCAGAAGCTGCTGCGCGACAAGGCCTTCTGACCGGTTTGCCGCTCCGGGGCGCTACATCTGCGCCAGGGGTTTGCGCCCGGCACCTTCGTCGGCCTGCAGCACGGCGATCAGCCGGCCCAGGTCGGCATCCAAGCGGGCCAGCGTCTGGGCATCCAGTCGCGACAAGGCATCCGGTAGCACGCCACTGAACGGTCCGGGGGCCTGGCCCAGCAGGCGCTGTCCTGCGTCGCTGATGTGCAGTTGCACCGCTCGGCGGTCGCTGGCCAGCCGCCCGGCCTGCACCAGCCCGGCCTGCACCAACGACTTGACCAGGTTGCTGGCGGTGGTCTGGTGCACATCCATGGCCCGCGCCAGCTCGCCCACGCCCAGGCCCGGCCGGTCGCGCACCAGGCTCAGCGCCCAGACCTGGGCGCCGCCCAGGCCGGCGCGCTTTTCCACCTGTTGGAAATGCGTCTTGACGGCATTGAAGACGATGCGAAAGCGCCGCAGCACCTGGGCCGCGGCATCGGCTGGCACGGCCTGGGCCGGCCGATCTGCAGAGGGAATGGCACACATTGCGGCGATCTTAGGCGGATCTTCATGCTGCTTTGACGCCCTGGCCCGAGCCCAGAAAAAATGGGCCTGCCGCGGCCGGCAGGCCCCAATCACAGTCACTGTTGACCGCCCATCCCGCTGCTGCAGCGGAAATGCGCGCTTCGATTATATTTGTACCAATGCGAATTCCTGCTCCCGATCGGGCGCCATCTCCGCTGGCCCGACTGCAGGCGGCACTGCAGGCCGTGCGCGCGGTGGAGCCCGAGTTCTTCCGCAACCTGCAGGTCGAGCTGGCCACCTGGCGGCAGTGGGTGGACCGCAGCGTGGTGCTGGTCTATGCGGTGCTGACCGGCGCCCTGGTGGTCGGCTTCACCCTGCTGGCCGAGGCCGCCAGCCATGCCTTCGCGGTACTGCGCTCCCTGCACCCGCTGGCGCCCTGGTTGACCCTGCTGTGGACGCCGGCGCTGACCGTGGCCCTGCTGTGGTGGACGCGCCGGTTTGCCGCCGGCGCCGGCGGCTCGGGCATCCCCCAGGTGGTGAGGGCACTGGACACGCCGCTGCCGGCCGTGCAGCAGGACTGGCTGGTGTCGCTGCGCCTGTCGCTGCACAAGATCGGCCTGGTCGCCGGCGGCCTGCTGGCCGGGCTGTCGATCGGCCGCGAGGGGCCGACGGTGCAGGTCGGCGCCGGCGTGATGGTCGGCGCACGGCGCTGGCTGTCGCCGCAATCGGGCATCGACGCCCATGACCTGATGGTGGCCGGCGCCGCCGCCGGCATCGCCGCGGCCTTCAACACGCCGCTGGGCGGCATCGTGTTTGCGCTGGAGCAGCTGTCGCGCCGGCGCGGCATCTCGCACAGCGCCCTGGTCATCGCCGCCATCGTGCTGGCCGGCCTGGTGGCGGTGTCGGTGTTCGGCAATCAGACCTACTTCGGCCGCCTGCGCGTGCAGCAGCTGGGCTGGGACTTGCTGGGGCCGGGCCTGGTGGTGGCGCTGGCCGCGGGCCTGGCCGGCGGCCTGTTCTCGCGCCTGATCATCGTCTCGGTGCAGGGCCTGCCCGACCGCTTCAGCCGCTGGCGCCGCCAGCACCCGCTGCGCTTTGCCGCCGGCTGCGGCCTGGGCGTGGCCCTGATCGGCCTGGTGAGCCAGGGGGCCACCGCCGGCGCCGGCTATGCGCCCACGCGGGCCCTGCTGGAAGGCCAGGCCGAGCTGCCCGGCGTCTACACGCTGCTGAAGTTCTGCGCCACCTGGCTGTCGGCCTGGTCGGGCGTGCCGGCGGGCGTGTTCGCGCCCTCGCTGGCCATCGGCGCCGGCATCGGCCATGACGTGGCCCAGTTGGCCGGCGTGGGCCGCGAGGCGGCGATCCCGCTGATCGCGCTGGGCATGGTCGGCTTCCTGGCCGCCACCACCGGCGGGCCGATCACCGCCTTCATCATCGTCATGGAGATGGTCTCGGGCCAGGCCATGGTGCTGAGCCTGATGGCCTGCTCGCTGCTGGCCAGCGGCGTGGCGCGCCTGGTCACGCGGCCGATGTACACCGAGCTGGCGGCCCTGCTGCCGCTGCCGGCCGCCGCCGATCAGCCGGCGCCCAGCGCCGTGGCCGCGCAGGCCGCGGCGCAGAAGTGAGGATTGGCAAAGCCCGGCTTGCCATAGTCCAGCGGCCGGCCATCGTCCAGCCGCCAGACGCCGCCACCGGCCGCGCGCAGCACCGCATCGCCGGCGGCGATGTCCCATTCCATGGTCCGTCCCAGGCGCGGATACAGGTCGGCCCGGCCCTCGGCAACCCAGCACAGCTTCAGCGACGAGCCGGCGGCCAGGCTTTCGGCCACCACACGCCCGGCCAGAAAGGCCTGCAGCGCCGCGGCGTCGCCATGCGAGCGGCTGGCCAGCACGCTGAGCCCGGCCGGCGGCACGGCGCGGCAGGCCATGGGCCGCCGGCCCTGGTGGTCCTCGACCCAGGCGCCCCGGCCGTCCGGCCCGGTCCAGCCCGACCACAGCCGGCCCGCGCCGCCGTCCAGCGCGGGCGCCAGCACCACGCCCAGCACCGGCCGGCCCTGGTCGATCAGCGCCAGGTTGACGGTGAACTCGCCATTGCGCGAGACGAACTCGCGCGTGCCGTCCAGCGGATCGACCAGCCAGAAGCGGCCGCCTGCGATGTCGGGCACGTGGCCGGCGGCCACCGATTCTTCGGCCACCACCGGGATGTCCGGCGTCAGCCCGGCCAGGCCGGCCAGGATCAGCGCCTCGGCCTGCTCGTCGGCGGCGGTCACCGGCGAGGCATCGGCCTTGTGGCGCAGCTGGCGGGCGGCGCCGTCGCCCTCGGCATAAATGGCCATCACGCACGCGCCGGCGCGGCGCGCCAGGGCCTCGACGGCCGGCAGCAGGGAAGACAGGGTCATGGCGCCGAGCATATCGGGCGGACGGGCAGGCCCCGGCCGGCCCGGCGCTTTACAGCCGGCAACACCCGGCCGCTACCATCGCCAGCCTGATGAGCCCCAGCCCCGAACCGCTGCAGCCGCCGACGGCACCCCCCTCCTGCGAAACCGGCCGCCTCGGCCAGCGCCCCGGCGTGCTGTGGTTCACCGGCCTGTCGGGCGCCGGCAAGAGCAGCATCGCCCGCTGCGTCGAGCAGCGGCTGCAGGCCCTGGGCCGGCGCACCTATCTGCTGGACGGCGACGATCTGCGCACCGGCCTGAACCGCGACCTGGGCTTCAGCCCCGCCGACCGGGCCGAGAACGTGCGCCGCGTGGCCGAGGTGGCGCGGCTGATGGCCGATGCCGGCCTGATCGTGCTGACGGCGCTGATCTCGCCGTTCCGCGCCGAGCGCGACTGGGCGCGCCAGCGCCTGACCGCCGCCCCCGGCGGCTGCGCCTTTGCCGAGATCCACGTCGCCACGCCGCTGGCGGTGGCCGAGCAGCGCGACGTGAAGGGCCTGTACCGGCGCGCCCGCGCCGGCGAGCTGCTGCAGTTCACCGGCATCGACTCGCCCTACGAGGAGCCGCTGGCGCCCGAACTGCGCCTGGATGGCTCGGTGGGCACGCCCGAGCTGGCCGCCGGCCAGGTGCTGCAGCGCTTGCAGGCCCTGGGCTGGCTGGACTGAAGCGGCGCTATGCTGGCCACCGCCATCACGCGCGGAGGACCGGAAACCATGTCGCCATCGCTGCTGCTGCAAGGGCATGAACAGCTGCTGCCCGGCGGCATGCGCGTGCGCCGCCTGCTGCCGCATGCGCAGCGCCGCGCGGTCGGGCCGTTCATCTTCTTCGACCATTTCGGCCCGGTCACGCTGCCGGCCGAGCAGGACAGCGACATCGCCGGCCATCCGCACATCGGCCTGGCCACGGTGACCTATCTGTTCGAAGGCCGGCTGCTGCACCGCGACAGCCTGGGCAGCGTGCAGACCATCCTGCCCGGCGCCATCAACTGGATGACCGCCGGCCGCGGCATCGTGCACAGCGAGCGCACGCCCGACGAGGCGCGTGGCCAGGCGCGGCGCCTGCACGGCCTGCAGCTGTGGGTGGCGCTGCCGCCCGGGCTGGAGCAGTGCGCGCCCGACTTCCAGCATGTGGCGGCCGAGGATCTGCCGCGGCTGGTGCTGGACGGCGGCGTGGATGGCCACGCGACGGGCCCGGTGACGGGCCGGCTGATGGTCGGCAGCGCCTGGGGCCAGACCAGCCCGGTGCGCAGTGCCTCGCCGACGCTGTACATCGACCTGCGCCTGCCGCCCGGCGCGCAGCTGGAGCTGCCGGAGCTGGCGCCCGAGCTGGCGCTGTACGGCGTGGACCCGGCCGAGCCCGGCGCTGCGCCGGCGCTGCAGATCGACGGCCAGGCCCTGCCCGCCGGCAGGCTGTGGGTGCGGCAGCAGCCGGGCCAGCACCTGCTGCAGGCCGGCGAGCAGGGCGCGCGCCTGGTGCTGCTGGGTGGCGCGCCGCTGGCGCAGCCGGTGCGCATGTGGTGGAACTTCGTCGCCAGCGAGCGTGAGCGCATCGCCGAGGCCGCCCGGCGCTGGGCCGACGGCGGCTTCGAGCCGATTCCAGGCGAAACCGAGCGCATCGCCGGCCCGGTCTGGAAGGACTAAGCCCGCCTCGGCGCGGCCACCTCGCCCAGCAGCTCCAGCAGTCGCCGCCCGGCCCGACCCAGCGGCCGGCGCTTGGACCAGACCACGTCCACCCACAGCTGCAGCAGGTTGGAGAAGTTCTCGAACGGGATGCGCACCAGCTGGCCGGCGTCCAGCGCCGGCTGCACCAGGCTCAGCGGCAGCCAGGCCCAGCCCAGTCCGGCCATCACCAGGGCCTGGGCGGCCAGCGGGTTGTCGCTGCGCCAGGGCTGGCGCGACACGGCGATGCGCGCATCCACGTCGCCGCCATGGCGGCCGGCGACGACGATCTGCCGCGCCGCCGCCAGGTGCTGTTCACGCAGCGCCGAGGCCGGCGCGGCGGCCTGCAGCAGCGCATGGCCGGGCGCCACCACCGCCACCAGGGTCTCCTGGCCCATTTCCTGGAAGCCCTCGGCCGAGTCCAGCGACGGCCGCTCGAACACCAGGGCCAGCTGCACCCGGCCGCTGTGCAGCAGGTCCAGCGCATCGGCCTGGGGCGCGGCCAGCACCTCCACCTCCAGCAGCGGATGCTCCTGGCTCAGCCGGGCCAGGGCCTGGGTCCAGGGCGCGGCGGCCAGCAACTCGGGCAGCACGGCCAGGGCCAGCCGCGGCTCCAGGCCCTGGCTCAGCGCCAGCGCATGGCGGTTCAGCTGCTGCAGCTGGTCGACCAGCAGCCGCGCCTGCGGCAGCAGGGCCAGGGCCTGCGGCGTGGGCCGCGGCTCGCGGCCGCTGCGGTCGAACAGCGGCAGGTCCAGCTCGGCCTCCAGCTGGGCCACGGCCATGCTCACCGCCGAGGGCACGCGGCCCAGGGCCCGCGCCGCGGCCGAGAACGAACCGTGCTCGACCACCGCCAGCAGCAGCTTCAGCGCCTCGGAGTCCAGCGTCATCTGTCAGTCCATCTGATAGGAGTTGGCTTTTTATATCAGCAAGCACCGCCTACAGTGCCTCATCCCCGTTTTTGGAGCTGGCCATGCAAGGCCTCACCCGCCGCTGGGTCCATGCCGTGCTGTACGAGGCCTTTGCCGTGCTGCTGACCACCACCGGCCTGGCCCTGATGTCCGAGCATGGCGCGGCCACCACCGCCGGCCTGGCCCTGGCCACCTCGGCCGTGGCCCTGCTGTGGAATGCGCTGTTCAACAGCCTGTTCGAGCGCTGGGAAGCCCGCCAGGCCCGCCGTGGCCGCAGCCTGGCGCGGCGCCTGGCCCATGGCCTGGGCTTCGAAGGCGGCCTGGTGCTGCTGCTGGTGCCGCTGATCGCCTGGTGGCTGCAGATCGGCCTGTGGCAGGCCCTGGTGATGGACCTGGGCCTGGTGCTATTCTTCCTGGTCTACACCGTGGCCTTCAACTGGGCCTTTGATGCGCTGTTCGGCCTGCCGGCCGCAGCCGCCCCTGACGCACCGAGCGCACCATGACCGCGGCAAACAGCAGCAGCGCCGCCACATGGCCCAGGGCCGCCAGCGGCAGCGCTGCCGCCGAGGCCGTGCCCAGCAGGCCCTGCTGGGCCAGGGCACGCAGCAGCAGGCTGGCGGCCATCAGGCCCAGCGGCGCCAGGGCCCAGCGCGTGGGCCGCGGCCGCCAGCCGGCCAGCACCGGCAGCATGATGGGCGCGTGGCCGAAGACCATCGCAAACACGAAGCCCAGCCACAGCCCATGCCAGGCCACGGCCCAGCCAGCCAGGCCGGCCAGCGCCGACAAGCCCAGCCAGAGGCTGGCGACGATCACGCACCAGGCCGTGTGGCCGGCCCAGCCGGGCTGGTGACGCTGGCGCGGCGCCAGGTCATGGCGCAGCAGCCACAGCGCCAGCGCCAGGCAGGCGCACCACCACAGGCGCTCGGCCCAGACCGTGGCCGCCGGCAGCTGGCCCAGCGCGATGGCCGCCAGCAGCGCCAGCCACAGGCCGAGAAACAGCCGCTGCGCCAGCGCCGGCAGGCGCAGCAAGCGACTCAGCTCGCGGCGCTCGCCGGCAATCGTCAGCAGCAGAAAGCCGGCCCAGCCCAGGCGGGCACCGGCGGCGTTGTGCAGGGCCCAGGCCAGCGTGCCCAGCAGCAGCGCGGCGGCGCCCGAGGCCTCCACCGCCAGCGGCAGATCGGCATGGCGCTGGCGCGCGGCCCGCAGGTACAGGCCCAGCAGGCCCGCGGCCGAGGCCAGCCAGAGGCCGGCGGCCAGCAGCGGCCAGGCCACCAGCAGCGCGCCCAGGCCGGCGCAGATCGGCACCCACAGGCCGCGGCGCAGCGCCACCACCCGCTCCAGCGCGATCACCGCGCCGAAGAAGCCCGGCAGCATCAGCGCGCCATGCAGCTCCCTGGCCAGCGGGCCGGCCGGCCCCCAGGCCATGTCCGGCAGCAGGCCCAGGCGCGACAGGCCGCCGCCCAGGGCCAGCAGCAGCGCCGCGCCGGCCAGCAGCGCGGTGGCCGCCAGCCAGGCCCTGGGCAGGGCCGCGGCCGGCCGCTCAGCCACCGCCGCTCCAGCCGAAGCGCGTGCGCAGCGCCGGTGACATGCGCTCGGGCGACCAGGGCGTGTCCCAGTCCACGTCGACCTCGACGGCCGCGCCCGCCGGCAGCACGTCGACCAGGGCCTGGCCGGCGTCGTCGACCAGCAGGTCCAGCATCGGGCAGGTGGCGCTGGTCGGGATCAGCGTCAGCTGGGCCCCCTGCGCGTCGATCTGCAGACTGGCCACCAGGCCCAGGTCGACGATGGACTCGCCCAGCTCGGGGTCGGCCACGCGGCGCAGCGCGGCCATGGCCGCGTCATGCAGCGGATGCGGATCGGGGGCGGGCAGTTCGGACATGGCGGCAGGCGGCAGCGGGCAACAGGCACCCATGCTGCTCACCTGCCGGCGGCAGGGACTTGTCCGAAGTCAAGCCCTGACCGCGTCGCTGCACCCAGCCGTCAGAAGAAGCCCAGCGCGTTGGGCGAGTAGCTGACCAGCAGGTTCTTGGTCTGCTGGTAGTGGTCCAGCATGGCCTTGTGGGTCTCGCGGCCGATGCCCGACTCCTTGTAGCCGCCGAAGGCCGCATGCGCCGGATAGGCGTGGTAGCAGTTGGTCCACACGCGGCCGGCCTGAATGGCGCGGCCCATGCGGTAGGCGCGGCTGCCGTCGCGGGTCCACACGCCGGCGCCCAGGCCGTAAGGCGTGTCGTTGGCGATCTGCAGCGCCTGGGCCTCGTCCTTGAAGGTGGTCACGGCCAGCACCGGGCCGAAGATCTCCTCGCGGAAGATGCGCATGTTGTTGTGGCCCTTGAACAGCGTGGGCTGCACGTAGTAGCCGCCGGCCAGGTCACCGCCCATCGTCGCCGCGGCACCGCCGCACAGCACCTGGGCGCCCTCCTGCTTGCCCAGCTCCAGGTAGGACAGGATCTTGTCCTGCTGCATCGCGCTGGCCTGGGCGCCGACCATGGTCTCGGTGTCCAGCGGGTTGCCCTGCTTGATGGCCGCCACGCGCTTGAGCGCACGCTCGATGAAGCGGTCGTAGATGCTCTCCTGGATCAGCGCCCGGCTGGGGCAGGTGCAGACCTCGCCCTGGTTGAAGGCGAACAGCACCAGGCCCTCGATGGCCTTGTCGAAGAAGGCGTCATCGGCCAGGGCCACATCGTCGAAGAAGATGTTGGGGCTCTTGCCACCCAGCTCCAGCGTGGCCGGGATCAGGTTGCCGGCGGCCGCCTGGGCGATCACCTTGCCGGTGGCGGTGCTGCCGGTGAAGGCGATCTTGGCGATGCGCTTGCTGGTGGCCAGCGGCATGCCGGCCTCGCGGCCGAAGCCGTTGACGATGTTCAGCACGCCCGGCGGCAGCAGGTCGGCGATCAGCTCGGTGAGCACCAGGATGCTGACCGGCGTGGATTCGGCCGGCTTCAGCACCACCACATTGCCCGCGCCCAGGGCCGGCGCCAGCTTCCAGGCCGCCATCAGGATCGGGAAGTTCCAGGGGATGATCTGGCCGACCACGCCCAGCGGCTCGTGGAAGTGGTAGGCGATGGTGTGGGCATCGATCTCGCTGAGCGCGCCTTCCTGTGCGCGCAGGCAGCCGGCGAAGTAGCGGAAGTGGTCCACCGCCAGCGGGATGTCGGCGTTCAGCGTCTCGCGCATCGGCTTGCCGTTGTCCACGCTCTCGGCATAGGCCAGCAGCTCCAGGTTCTGCTCGATGCGGTCGGCGATCTTCAGCAGCACATTGGCGCGCTCGGCGGCCGGCGTGGCGCCCCACTTGGCGGCGGCGGCATGGGCGGCGTCCAGCGCCAGTTCCACATCGGCGGCGCCCGAGCGCGCGGCCTGGGTGTAGACGCGGCCGTTGATCGGCGTCACCACGTCGAAGTACTGGCCCTCGACCGGGGCCACGAAGCGGCCGTTGATGAAGTTGTCGTAGCGCGGCTTGTAGGCGATCTTGGCGCCGGCGGCGCCGGGGGCGGCATAGACGGTCATGGAGGCTCCTCTCGGTGGTGTTGGATGGTGGGTGGTGGGTGGGCAACAGCCAGGCCTTCAGTGCAGGGCCCATGCCATGCCGCGGTTCCAACCGCCGGCCCCGCCATCGCGGCGCAAACCTGGCCCGGAACCTGCGCCTGGACCCGGCATTCGCCCCGCCGCCGTGTCATGGCGTTGCGCCATGGCACAGCGGCGGCAACAGCCGCGCCACGGCCCCCGGGGTTGTCCCCATGCACGGTCTTGCATAGCCGCCGGCCGACCCAGAACCCAGGAGCTTTCCACCATGTCAGCGCAGTCATCCGCACGCAGGCCCGGCCTGGGCGAGGCACGCCAGCGCCTGCACGACCAGGGCCGGGCCCCGGCCGAACTGCTGGAGCCGGCGCTGGCGCGGCGCTGGCAGCGCTGCCTGGACAGCGGCCTGTCGCCCGACGGCCGGCTGGCCGGCCAGAACCATGCGTCGGCGGCGCGCCTGGCACGGGCCATGGAGCGCCAGTACGAGCTGGTGTCCCATGCCCAGCCGGTGCTCGAGCATCTGCTGCCGCTGGTGGCCGGCAGCGGCAGCGTGCTGCTGCTGTCCGATGCCCAGGGCATGGTGCTGCGGATGCATGGCGACGACCGCTTCGCCAGCCGCGCCCAGCGCGTGGCGCTGCGCCCCGGCGCGCCCTGGGGCGAGGCCGACCGCGGCACCAATGCCATCGGCACCGCGCTGGCCGAGGGCGCGCCGGTGGCCATCCACGGCGCCGAGCACTTCCTGGCGCGCAATGCCTTCCTCAGCTGCTGCGCGGCGCCGATCTACGACCCCGCCGGCCGCGTGCTGGGCGCGCTGAACATCAGCGGCGACCGCCGCGCCTACCAGCCGGTGACGCTGGCCCACACGCTGGGCCTGGTGGGCACGGCGGCCGGCATGATCGAGCACCGGCTGTTCGACACCTGGCATGCCGGCGGCCTGCGCCTGCGCCTGCATGCGCGTGCCGAAGGCCTGGGCACGGCCCACGAAGGCCTGCTGGCGCTGGCCGAGGACGGCCGCGTGATCGGCGCCAACCGCCAGGCCTGCCGTCTGTTGGGGTTGGGGCTGGGGCTGGGCCCGGGGCCGGCCGCCGCCTCGCTGGGCCGCCTGGCGCTGCAGCGCCTGCCCGGACTGGCCGAGCAGCTGGACCTGGCCGGCCTGATGGCCTGGGCCCGCGACGGCCGGCCGCGCCAGCTCAGGCTGGCCGATGGCCGGCTGCTGTGGCTGAAGGCCGAGGCGCCGGCAGCCACCAGCGCCGCGGCAGCGCCCGCTCCGGCGCCGATTCCGTCGCCCATCCCGGCGCCCGTCCTGGAGCGCCCGCCCTCGGTGGCGCCCGTCCCGGCCAACCCGCCCGCCACCGATGCCCTGGCCGCGCTGGACCGCGGCGACGCGCAGATGCAGCAGCTGATCCAGCGCGCCCGCCGCGTGCTGGGCCAGCCGGTGGCGGTGCTGCTGCTGGGCGAGACCGGCGTCGGCAAGGACCGCTTCGCCCGCGCCCTGCATGCCAGCGGACCACGCCGCGACAGGCCCTTCGTGGTGCTCAACTGCGCCGCCCTGCCCGAGTCGCTGATCGAGGCCGAGCTGTTCGGCCACCGCGGCGGCGCCTTCACCGGCGCGCGCGCCGAGGGCGCGCCGGGCCGGCTGCGCGAGGCCGATGGCGGCACGCTGTTCCTCGACGAGATCGGCGACATGCCGCTGGCCCTGCAGGGCCGGCTGCTGCGCGCGCTGCAGGAGCGCGAGATCGTGCCGCTGGGCGGCGGCCGGCCGCTGCGGGTCGACTTCGCCCTGGTCTGCGCCACCCACCAGCCGCTGCGCGAGCGGGTGCAGGCCGGCCTGTTCCGCGCCGACCTGTACTACCGCATCAACGGCCTGGCCCTGCAGCTGCCGCCGCTGCGCCAGCGCAGCGACCTGGCCGCGCTCACCGCCGACCTGCTGGCCGAGTGCGCGCCGCAGCGCCGGCTGCAGCTGTCGCCCGAGCTGGCGCGGGCCTTTGCCGCCCATGCCTGGCCCGGCAATCTGCGCCAGCTGCACAACACGCTGCGCACCGCCTGCGCCCTGCTGCCCGACGATGAGGACTGCATCAACTGGCCGCAGCTGCCCGACGACCTGGCCGCCGAGCTGCAGGCCATCGCGGCATCGGCCGCAGCGGCCCCAACCCCCGCAAACGCGGCCGCGCCGGCGGGCGCGCCGGACCTGCCCGCCCTGCTGGTGCGGCGCACGCTGGACACCTGCGGCGGCGACCTGGCCGAGGCCTCACGCCGGCTGGGCGTGAGCCGGCGCACGCTGTACCGCTGGCTGCGCGGCTGATCAGCCCGCCAGCCAGCGCGCCGGCACCAGCACCAGGGCCGGAAACAGCACCAGCAGGAACAGCACGAAGAACTGCGCGGTCATGAACGGCAGCACGCCGCGCGTGACCTCGTCGATCTTCATCCTGCCGACGCCGGCCACCACGTTGAGCACCGTGCCCACCGGCGGCGTGATCAGGCCGATGGCGTTGTTGATCATGAACAGCACGCCGAAGTACACCGGGTCGATGCCCGCGGCCTTGACCACCGGCATCAGCACCGGCGTCATGATCAGGATGGTCGGCGTCATGTCCATGGCCGTGCCCACGGCGATGACCAGCAGCATGATGGCCACCAGCAGCAGGGTCGGATGCTCCAGGAAGGGCTGCAGCAGGCTGACCATCTGCGCCGGGATCTGCGCCACCGTGATCAGCCAGGCGCTGACCATGGCCGCGGCCACCAGGAACATGATCACCGCCGAGGTGCGCGCCGAGGCCACGAACACCGCCAGCAGCTGCGAAGGCTTCAGCTCGCGGTAGACGAAGACCGACACGAACAGCGCATACACCGCTGCCACCACCGCCGCCTCGGTGGGCGTGAACACGCCGAACTTCAGGCCCACCAGCACGATCAGCGGCAGCACCAGGGCCCAGGTGGCCTCGCGCAGCGCCTGCAGCTTCTGGCCCAGGCTGGCCGCGGCCGGCGGCTGCACCGCCTCGCGCCGCGCCACCCACCACCAGGCCACGGCAATCGCCACGCCCATCAGCAGCCCCGGCACGATGCCGGCCAGGAACAGCTTGCCGATGGACACATTGGCGGCCACGCCGAAGACCACGAAGCCGATCGACGGCGGGATCACCGGCGCGATGATGCCGGCCGATGCGATCAGCCCGCCCGAGCGCGCGCGGTCGTGGCCGGCGGCCACCATCATCGGCAGCAGCAGGGCCGCCAGCGCCGCGGTGTCGGCCACCGCCGAGCCCGACAGCGCCGCCATCAGGCAGGCCGCCAGGATGGTGACGTAGCCGAGGCCACCACGCTTGTGGCCCACCAGCGTGAGCGCCAGGTGGACGATGCGCCGCGACAGGCCGCCGACGTTCATGATCTCGCCGGCGAGCATGAAAAACGGCACCGCCAGCAGCGGAAAGCTGTCGGCGCCGTTGATCACGTTCTGCGCCAGGATCTGCGTGTCGAACAGGTCCAGCTGCCACATCAGGGCCACGCCCGAGACCAGCAGCGCAAAGGCGATGGGCACGCCCAGGGCCATGGCGCCCAGCAGGGCGCCGAGAAAGACCAGGATGGTCATCAGACTTCCTTGAGGACGTCGGCCGACGGCGTCAGCGCCTGGCCGCGCCACTGCTTGCGCAGCTGCAGCAGCAGGCAGGGGATGGCACCGGCGGCAAACACCAGGCCCGAGGCATAGAACCAGGCCATCGAGGCGCCGCTGACCGGCGCCTGCACATCCCAGTTGATGCGCGTCTGCAGCCAGGCACCGCGCAGCAGCAGCACGCTGGTGGCCAGCATCAGCAGCGTGCCGGCCAGGCCCAGCCAGCGCTGTGCGCGCGGGCCCAGCCGGTCCAGCAGCAGATCACTGCCCATGTGGCCACGCTCGGCCAGCGCGGCGATGGCACCCAGGAAGGTCAGCCAGATGAACAGCCAGCGCGCCAGTTCCTCGCTGACCGTGATGCCGCTGTTGAACAGGTAGCGCAGCAGCACGTTGCCGGCCACCAGCACCACCATCACCGCCAGGCAGGCGGCACACAGCAGATCCAGGCCTCGCACCCAGCCGGACCGGGCCGGCGGACTCATGTGCGCGCCTCGCGCAGCAGCTCCACCAGGCCGCGCAGCGCCGACAGATAGCTCTGCACGCCCAGGCCCTGCACCGTGCCGCGCACCGCCGGCGAGATGATGGAGTGCGCGCGCCAGGCCTCGCGGGCAGCGATGTTGGACATGTGCACCTCGATGCTCGGGAAGGGCATGGCCTTGATCGCATCGTGCAGCGGCACGCCGTGCTGGGTCAGGCCGGCGGGGTTGATCAGCGCGCCGTCGGCGGTGTCGATGTGGTGGTGCAGGAAGTCGATCAGCGCGCCCTCGTGGTTGGACTGCAGGCTCTTGATCTGCACCCCCAGGCTGCCGGCCAGCTCCAGCAGCCGGGCATCGATCTGCGCCAGCGTGGTGGTGCCGTAGATGTGCGGCTCGCGCCGGCCGAACAGGTTGAGGTTGGGGCCGTGCAGCACCAGGATGGTCAGCGGCCGCTGGGCGGTGGCCGTGCTCATTTCTGCACCTTGGCCAGTTCGTCGTTGTAGAGCTTGACCAGCACCGGGTCATAGCTGGCGGCGAACTTCTCGGTCACCGGCTTGGCAATGGCGCGCATGCGCCCCTGCTCGGCCGGGCTCAGCTCGTTGTACTGCATGCCCTTGGCCTGCAGCTCGCCCACGGCCTTGGCGGCCGCGGCGCGGCTGACCTGGCGCTGGTGGGCACGCGACTCGTCGGCGGCCTCGTGCATCATCTTCTGCTCGGCCGGGCTGAGCTGGTCCCAGAACTTCTTGCTCACCAGCACGATGTTGGCGGCGTACACGTGGTTGGTGGCGCTGACGTGCTTTTGCACCTCGAAGAACTTGTTCGACAGGATCACCGCGAACGGGTTCTCCTGGCCGTCCACGGCCTTGGCCTCCAGCGCGCCGTACAGCTCGGCAAAGGGCATCGGCACCGGGTTGGCCTTGAAGGCCTTGAAGGTCTCGATGAACACCGGGTTGGGGATCACGCGCAGCTTCAGGCCGTCCAGGTCCTCGGGCTTGGTGATGGCGCGGCGGCTGTTGGTGACGTTGCGAAAGCCCAGGTCCCAGTAGCCCAGGGCCACCAGGCCCTTCTCGGGCAGCTTGGCGATCAGCGCCTGGCCGAAGGGACCATCCAGCAGCGCATCGGCCTGCGCAAAGCTGGACACGGCGAACGGAAAGTCGATCAGGCCGAACTCCTTGACGATGCCGGCCAGCGAGGTGGTGGCCGGCGCCGACATCTGCTGCACGCCGCCCTGCAGGGCCGACTGCTGCTGCAGCTCGTTGCCCAGCTGCGAGGACGGGAACTCCTGCACCTTGAGCTTGCCGCCGCTCTTGGCCGCCAGCAGCTCGGCGAACTTCTTCACGCCCAGGCTGACCGGGTGGTCGGTGTTGTTGAGGTGGCCGAAGCGGATCACCCGCTCGCTGGCCTGGGCCTGTGCCGGCGCCGACAGGCCCAGCGAAAGACCGAAGCACAAGGCCAGCGCGGCGGTGGAAAGCAGGGAACGGTTCAAGGCAATGTCTCCTGGAGGTTTGTGGGCGGTGTGGCGCACTCTATACGATATGGAAAACTTTTCCAATCGGTAATTTTTTTCACGACTTTGGCTACACTGATCGGCATCACATCTCAGCAGGGGCCCCGGACATGAGCGGACAGACCGAACGCAGCTTCAGCGTGCTGGAGCACCTGGTGGCCCATCCCGAGGGCTGCTCGCTGTCGTCGGTGTCGGGCGCGCTGGGCCTGCCGCTCAGCGCCACGCATCGCCTGCTGGCCGAGCTGATCCGCCTGGGCTATGTGCGCCAGGACCAGAGCCATGGCGAGTACATGCTGACCATCAAGCTGGTGGCCATGGGGCTGAGCTTTCTCAGCGCCACCGGCATCACCGATGTCGCCCAGCCCATGCTCGACCAGCTGGCCGCCGAGGCCGGCGAGCTGGTGCGGCTGGCGGTGGTCGACGGCGACGCCCTCACCTTCGTGGCCAAGGCCCAGGGCGCACGCAGCGGCCTGCGCTACGACCCCGACATGGGCCTGTCGGTGCAGCTGTCCTGCAGTGCCGCCGGTCATGCCTGGCTGTCGACGATGAGCGACGAGGAAGCGCTGCAGCGCGTGGCCCGCCAGGGCTTCGGCCAGCCCGAGCACTTCGGCCCCAAGGCGCCGACCACGGTCAAGGCCTTGCTGGCGCACCTGAAGCTGGCGCGCAGCCGCGGCTTCTCGGTCATCTGCGAGGTGTTTGCGCCGGCCATGTCGGCGATGGCCGCGCCGGTGCACGATCCACGCGGCCGCGTCGTCGGCGTGGTCACCATCGCCGGCCCGATGATCCGGCTGACCGAGGAGCGCATGCTGAGCCTGGGCCCGGTGCTGGTGGCGGCGGCCGAGCAGATCGGCCGCGCCAGCAACGCCTCAACGCTGTTCCGCCGCGCGGCCTGAGGCCGCGGCGACCGGGGTCGCTGCCGCCGCCCCACGCGGCAGGGCCACCTGCACGATGCGGCCATCGGCCTGCTCGCACCACAGCGAGGTCAGGCCCTCGCCATCGTCGGCGGCGAAGAACAGCCGCTGGCCCAGGCGCGTGAACTGGTGCGGAAAGCTGTCGGCCGGCCCCGGCGCCAGGTCGGCCAGCAAGCGCGTGCCGGCGGCCGTGCCATCGCTGCTCCACAGCTCGTAGCCATGCTCGGCATCCAGCGCCGCATACAGCAGGCGGCCACCGTCGCGCAGCAGCCGGTTGGGCAGTTCGCCACCGGGCACGGCCTGGCGTGGCACCACCTCGCCGGGCACGGCCCGCGCGGCCAGCGCCGCCCGCGCCTGCTCGGCCGGCAGGCCCTGGGGCACGGCGCGTGTGCCGGCCGATGTGCCATTGCTGCGCCACAGCTGCACCGGCGAGGCGCCGTCGCTGGCGGCGAAGTACAGCGCGTCGGCGCCGGCCGTCAGATGCGCCGGCAGGCCATGGGCGGCGCCGGGCCGCAGGTCGTGCACCAGGCGCGTGCCGGCCGCCGTGCCGTCGCTGGTCCATAACTCGATGCCGTGGCGGCCATCGTCGGCGGCAAAGTACAGCCGGCCCTGCCAGGCCGTCAGCCCCGCCGGCCGCGCGCCCTGGGCGCCAGGCAGGATGTCGCGCACCAGGCGCGTGCCACGCGCCGTGCCGTCGCTGGTCCACAGCTCGGGGCCGTGGCGGCCGTCGTCGGCCACGAAGTACAGGCGCTGGCCCAGCACCGTCAGCCGCGCCGGCGCGGCACCGGCGGCGCCGGGCCGCAGGTCCTTCACCAGGCGCGTGCCGGCGGTCGTGCCGTCGCTGACCCATAACTCCGATCCGTGGCGGCCATCGTCGGCGACGAAGAACACCCGCCCGCCCAGCGCCACCAGCTCGCGTGGATTGCTGCCGGCGGCGCCGGCCTGCAGGTCGGCGACCAGGCGCGTGCCCTCGGCCGTGCCGTCGCTGCGCCACAGTTCGAAGCCGTGGCGGCCATCGTCGGCCACCAGCAGCAGCTGCGCGCCCACGGCGGTCAGCGCGCTGGGCACGCTGTCCTCGGGGCCGGGGCGGATGTCGGCCACGCGGCGCGTGCCGGCGGCACTGCCGTCGCTGCACCACAGCTCGAAGCCGCTGTGGCCGTCGTTGGCGGCAAAGCAGGCCTGTGCGCCCGCTCCCTGGCCCAGGCGCACCGGCTGCGACGGATGACTGCCCAGCTCGCCGGGCCGCAGATCGGCCAGCAGCTGCGCCTGCAGCGTGGCCGGGTCCAGGCTCCACAGCTCCTGACCATGGCGGCCGTCGTCGACGCTGAGCAGCAGCTGCTGCTCGCTCAGCGCCATCAGGTTGACCGGCACCGACACCGGCCGCGGCCGCGGCGGCTTCCATTGCGCGGCCAGCTCGCCGGCAAAGCCGCAGCAGGCCAGCAGGGCGGCGGCGGCCAGCCAGCGCCGGCGGTTCAGCGCCGTCGCCACCGCGCCACTCCAGACAAGCCGGCCAGGCCGGCAAGCAGCAAGGCCCAGCTCGACGCCTCGGGCACCGGCGCGGCCACGCTGTGGATGGCCGCCACCAGCTGCAGCTGCGGCAGCGAGCCGCGCGTGTCGTAGTCCAGGCCGATCTGGATGCGGTCGATCTGCGCCCCGGCGGCCAGGCCGAAGTGGCTCAGGTCCAGCCGCGTCATGTTGACGTTGTGGTCGTCGACGATGGTCGTGGTCTCGGTGGTGAAGTACAGCCGGGTCTGGCCGTTGATGGTGATCCACAGGCTGTCGAAGCCCTCCTGCGAATACTCATAGGCCTCGTGGCCGACCTCGAACAGCGCGATGTCGTCGCCGACGCCGTTGACGACGCGGTTGTTGGTGAAGGCCAGCACCACGCTGGCGCCCGGCGTGTCGCTGCGCACCCAGGTGGCCAGGTCGGCATCGGTCAGCGCCGCGGCCGGCGATGCGGCATTGGTGGTGAAGCTGCCGCTGCCGCTGATCCATTGGTCGGCAAAGCCCTGCTGCTGCAGCGTCAGGCCGCCGATCTCCAGCGTCTGCGCCGAGACGGCGCCCGCGCCCCAACACAGCGCCGTGGCCAGCGCCGCCACCAGACGCCGCGCCTTCTTTGAACTCTTGTTGTTCATCGTGTCTCCCCGAGCATTCAGCGGCGGCGGCGCGTGCGCATCAGCACCACGCCCAGGCCGGCGGCCAGCAGGGCCCAGGCCTGGGGCTCGGGCACGGCGGCGGTGGCCGAGACATCGATGTTGGCGCGCAGGTCGTACCAGCCGATCTGCTGCGCATCGGCCAGGTCCAGCACAAAGCTGAGCTGGCCGTTCTGGCTGCCCGCACCGCCCAGCAGCTGGGTGGACCACAGGCTGCGCTGCTCGCTGAAGCTGGCGCCGCTGTCGAAGTTGCCCAGGTTCAGCGTCAGCGTGGCCTGGGCGAAGGTCTCGCCCTGGTCATCGAAGGGCGCGGCCACGCTGAGCTGGTAGTCGATCAGCACCGTCACCTGGGTGGTGGCCGAGGCCGTGAAGGCGCCGGCCTGCTGCAGCCAGGCGCTGGCGCTGTGCGGCTGAGCCACCAGCGGGTTCAGCGGATCGAAGACATGGCGCGTGGCGCTGGCCGACAGGCTGGAGCTGCCGGCGCTGCCGGCCTGCAGAGCCGCCGCCGCATGGGCGGTGGCGGTGGCCAGCGATTGATCGCTCCAGGCCAGCAGCGGCACCGGCTCCTGCAGGCTGTTGCCGCCCAGGCCACCGGCCTCGCGCGACTCGGTGAAGGCCGCCTGGTAGGCAAAGCCGTCCAGCCATTGCAGCGTGGCGCCGCCGGTGGTGATCCACTGCAGCTGGGTGACCTGCAGCGTGGCGCTGGCATCGACGGCGCGCGCCGGCACGCTGGCCAGCAGGGCGGCTGCGCCGATCAGCAGGGTGGCCGCACGCAGCGGCTGCTTGGAAAAGAGGTTCATGGAATGCTCCCGATCAGTACACGACCACCTTGCCGGTGGCGCGCGGGCTGGTGCAGTCGTTGAAGAAGAACTCGCCGCGCTGGTTGAAGGTGTAGGCGGCGGCCTGGCCCGGGGCCAGCGGTCCGATGTTGAACAGGCCTTCGAAGAACTGCGTGGCGCAGTGCGGCTTGGTGTTGCTGGCCGGGTTGGAGAAGGTCACCGTCGTGCCCAGCGGCACACGCAGGTGCTGCGGCGCCATGGCATTCACCGTGTCCAGCTCCACCGTGCCCACCGCGCCGCCGCTGTAGCTGCGGTTGAGCACGATGGTGTTGTTGACCACGCTGCCCTCCACCGCCGCGGCCGTGATGTCGCGGCGCAGTGCCGGCGGCTTGGGCGCCGGCAGCGGCGCCACCGTGCCGCCCAGCTTGAAGGCCCACAGGTAGTCGCCCCGCGGCGCATCGGCAAAGGGCAGGCCCGAGCCGCCGGCAAACACCGCGATGTACTGCTCGCCGTCGATCTGGTAGCTGATCGGGCTGGCGTTGATGGCCGCGCCGGTCTGGAACTTCCACAGGTCGCGGCCGTTCAGCGCGTCCATGGCCAGCAGGGTGCCGTCGGGCTGGCCCATGAACAGCAGGTTGCTGGCCGTGCTGAGGATGCCGTTGCCATGGGCCACCGACCAGGGCAGCGACTTGCGCCAGACCACGCTGTTGGTGCTGGGGTCCACCGCCACCACGCCGCCCGACATCGGCGTGCCCAGCGGACGCAGGCCGTTGCTGGCCTCGGTCAGCGAGTGCGCCACGGCGACGTAGCCGACGCCGGTGTACATCAGCTTGGTGCTGTGGCTGAAGGACTGGTGGTTCCAGTCGGCGCCGCCGCCCTGGCCGGGGAAGGACAGGATGGGCTCGTCCCAGTGCGGCACGAACAGGCAGCCCTGCTTGAAGTTCGGCACGGCGCGTGCCGGGCCGTCGGTGGTCGGGCAGGTGGGCACGAAGCTGCCGCCACGCGGATAGGGCTGGGTCGGCCAGGTCTTCTGGCGCGCATCCTGCGGCACCGGCTTCTCGTCGATGCCGATCAGCGGCGCGCCAGTGGCACGGTCCAGGATGTAGTACATGCCGGTCTTGCTGCCATAGACCACGGCCTTGCGCGGCTGGCCCTTGACCGTGATGTCGGCCAGCACCGGCGACATCACGTTGTCCATGTCCCAGATGTCGTGGTGCACCGACTGGAAGTGCCATTTGTAGACGCCGGTCTTGGCATCCATGGCCACGATGGAATTGCCGAACAGGTTCTGGCCGCCGCGGCTGGAGCCGTTCTGCGACGAGCCGGCGCGCACATTGCCGAAGGTCCAGTACACCGTGTTCAGCACCGGGTCGATGGCCGGGTGGATCCAGGGTGTCGCGCCACCGGTCAGGTAGGTGTCGCCTTCCCAGGTGTCGCCGCCGATGGTGCCCGGCGCGGCCGTGCCCCAGAAGTGCCAGGCCAGGTCGCCGTTGCTGGCATGGAAGGCCAGGGCCGCGCCGCGGTTGCCGTCGTTGGTGCCGACGTAGATCATGCCGTCGTGGTAAACCACGGCCACCTTGGCGATGTTGCCGTAGCCGTTGTACTGCCGCTCCCAGACCACCTGGCCGGTGTTCTGGTCGAGTGCGATCACATAGTTGCCGGTGGTCAGCGTATAGACCTTGCCATCGCCGACGGCCACGCCGCGCCGCGTCTGGCCGCCGCGGCCAGGGTTGTAGCTCCACTTCACGGCGCCGGTCTTGCCGTCCACCGCATGCACGCGGCCTTGGGCGGTCTCGATGTAGAGCACGCCGTTGACGGCCACCGCCGTGCTCTGGTTGTTGCCGGACTTGGCGCCGCCTTCCAGGCTGGTCAGCCAGGCCGCGCCCAGCTGGCCGATGTTGGCCTTGTGGATCTTGGCCAGCGAGCTGTAGTTCTGGTTGCCCAGGTTGCCGCCGACCTTGGGGAAGTCGGTGGTGGTGGCCAGGCAGCAGTTGTCGACCGCAGCCGCCGCCAGCGGCAGCAGCAGGGCACCCGCGGCAAGCAGGCGCAGGTTGGTGAGGAACATGGAGGCTCTCCTCGGGTGGCGGGCACCCGGATGCGGGCAAAAGGTGGCCACGCCGGCACGCGCCTGGCGCGCCGGGTGGCGATGGACGATGCGGGGGCGGCGGGCCGGCGGCGCGCCTCAGTCGCGGCGGCGGCGCCGGCTGGCGGCACCGGCCACGCCCAGCAGGCCGGCCAGCAGCAGGGCCGCCGAGGCCGGCTCGGGCACCGGCGCGGTGTAGCCGATCTGCAGGCTGGCCTGGGTCCAGCGGCCATCGGGCAGGCCGTCCAGGTCGTCCCAGGCGTCGTACCACTCCAGGTGCAGCCGGCGGTCGCTGCCGACGGCAAACGACAGGCCGCTGTTGACCAGGTCGATCTGGCCCGAGCTCTGGTGGCTGCCGGATTCGGCGATGTCCAGCGCCGGGCTGAACTGCACGCCCTCGCCGGCGCTGTTGGTCAGCGCCAGCGTCAGCTCCTGCAGCCAGCTGGGATCGAAGGCCTCCACCGTGACCTGCCAGGACAATCGGGTGATGGTGGCGCCCGTGGGCAGCCAGGCGGTCCAGGTGGTGTTGTCGCTGTCTCCGGACAGGCCCACGCTGTAGATGTTGCTGAAGGCCAGTTGCAGCGTGCCCGGTGCCTGCTCGACGGCCTGGGCGCCCAGGCCGGCGCCGGCCAGCGCCGCGGCCAGCACGGCGCCACGCAGGGCCTGGCGCCAGGGGGATGGCTTGAGGAGGTTCATCGCCGGCCCGCTCAGTTGGTGCAGAACGGGGTCAGGCCCATCACCGACATCACGCCCTGCACGACCAGCTTCTCGAAGGCCGCCGCGCCGACGCCGCTGCCGTTGAACGAATGCGCGTTGTGGCCCAGCGTGCTGACCCAGGAGCGGCCGCCGTCGTAGTACTGGCACCAGGCCACCGGATGGAAGTCGGCATGGCCCGGGTGCGGCGCGCCGCTCAGCGGGCTCAGCGACGAGGTGTCGACCTTGGCCAGGAACTTGACGTTGGTCGGGAACGGCGCGAGGTTGTACCACTCGTCCTGGAAGGCAAAGGTGGCGGGCACGCCGGCGGTCGACGGATCGGCCGCGGTGATCACGACATTGCCGTTGCGGTTGGGGCCGTGGTTGTAGAAGTTGGCATTGCCCAGCAGGCCTTCGTAATAAGGCCAGTTGTACTCGGCGCCGAAGGCGTTGTGCAGGCCGACGAAGCCGCCGCCACGGCGCATGTAGTTGCGCAGCGCGGTGCGCGCCGCGTCGTTGCTGGTGGTGGCCGCGGCATTCCACAGCGTGTCGCGGTTGGAGCTGGCGAAGATCACCGCCTTGTAGTTGTTGATGCGGCTGGTGAGCACGGTCACGTCCTCGGTCCAGTCGGCGACGATGCCGGCGGCCGCCAGCATGCGCACCAGGCCGGCCTGCATCACATTGTTCTCGGCCATCGGCGGGTTCAGGCCGGCCGGCATGGCCGTGCCCAGGTTGGCATGGCGCGGCCCGGCGGTGCGCGAATAGATCAGCACCTTGTTGGGCAGGCTGTCGAAGGCGTGCCAGTCGTTGTAGCAGTCGGTGCTCAGGCCGCGGCAGACGTTGTAGTAGGTGTCGATGTTCTTCGGGTTGATCTTCTTGGCCGCTCCGGTCTGCGCGACGGCCGCGCCGCCGGCCAGGGCCGCCACGGCCGCCAGCGCCCAGGTGCTGCGGCGAACCAGGTTTGTCTTCATGCGATGTGCTCCTCCAAAGGCTGGTGCGGGCCCCGTTCCACGCCTGCGCGCGGCACACCGACGGTGACTACAGACACGGCCCAGGGAGGCCGCCTGGCCGGGCTCGCAGAAATGTTATTCGTTCTGGAAACTATTTCCAATATTGGAATTGATTCACGCTTTCCCGCATTGACGCTGGTCGGCCGGGGCTTGGCGGAACCTTTCCGGCCCACCCGTACACTCGAATCACATGTCCCTGCTGCTGCTGACCCTGCTGCCCTTTGCCGGCAGTGCCATCGCCGCCCTGCTGCCCACCAATGCGCGCAACCTCGAGTCGCTGTGGGCCGCCGCCATCGCCGGGGCCGTGGCCCTGCCGCTGGCCCTGCTGTATCCGCAGATCAGTGCCGGCCAGGTGCTGACCGAGCGCCTGGTCTGGCTGCCCAGCCTGGGCCTGGACCTGGTGCTGCGCCTGGACGGCTTTGCCTGGATGTTCGCGATGCTGGTCAGCGGCATGGGCCTGCTGGTCATCGTCTATGCGCGTTATTACCTGTCGGCCGACGACCCGGCTGCGCGCTTCTACTCGCTGCTGCTGGGCTTCATGGGCGCGATGCTGGGCGTGGTGGTGGCCGGCAACCTGCTGCAGCTGGTGCTGTTCTGGGAGCTGACCAGCGTCTTCAGCTTCCTGCTGATCGGCTACTGGACGCACCGCAAGGACGCGCGGCGCGGCGCGCGCATGGCCTTCACCGTCACCGCCAGCGGCGGCCTGGCCCTGCTGGCCGGCGTGCTGCTGATCGGCCACATCGTCGGCAGCCATGAGCTGGACGCGGTGCTGGCCGCCGGCGAGCGCGTGCGCGGCCATGCGCTGTATCCGCTGGCCCTGGGCCTGGTGCTGCTGGGCGCGCTGAGCAAGAGCGCGCAGTTCCCGTTCCACTTCTGGCTGCCGCATGCCATGGCCGCGCCCACGCCGGTGTCGGCCTATCTGCACTCGGCCACCATGGTCAAGGCCGGCGTGTTCCTGCTGGCGCGGCTGTGGCCGGTGCTGTCGGGCACCGAGATGTGGTTCTGGATCGTCGGCGGCGCCGGCCTGGCCACGCTGCTGCTGGGCGCCTATGCGGCGATGTTCCAGAACGACCTGAAGGGCCTGCTGGCCTATTCCACGCTCAGCCACCTGGGCCTGATCACCCTGCTGCTGGGCATGAACAGCCCGCTGGCGGCGGTGGCGGCGGTGTTCCACATGATGAACCACGCGACCTTCAAGGCCTCGCTGTTCATGTCGGTGGGCATCATCGACCACGAGACCGGCACGCGCGACATGCGCCGGCTCGACGGCCTGTACCGCCACATGCCCATCACCGGCACGCTGGCCATCGTGGCCTGCGCGGCGATGGCCGGCGTGCCCCTGCTCAACGGCTTTCTGTCCAAGGAGATGTTCTTCGCCGAGACGGTGTTCGTCAGCGCCCAGCCCTGGGTCGAGGCGCTGTTGCCACTGGCGGCCACGCTGGCCGGCGTGTTTGCGGTGGTGTACTCGCTGCGCTTCGGCCACGACGTGTTCTTCGGCGATGCACCCGACTGCCCGCGCCAGCCGCACGAGCCCACGCACTGGATGCGCGTGCCGGTGGAGTTGCTGGTGCTGGCCTGCGTGGTGGTGGGCACGCTGCCGGCCTGGTCCATCGGCCCGGTGCTGGCGCTGGCGGCGCAGCCGGTGGTCGGCGGGCCGCTGCCGGCCTACAGCCTGGCGGTCTGGCATGGCGTCAATGCGCCGCTGCTGATGAGCGGCGTGGCCACGGTGCTGGGCATCGTGGTCTATCGGCTGTTCGCCCGGCGCTTCAAGCAGCGGCGCAGCCATGCCGCGCCGCTGCTGCAGCGCCTGGACGGCAAGCGGCTGTTCGAGGCCACGCTGGCCGGGCTCAGCGCCGCCGCGCGCTGGACGCTGCGCCGCGTCGGCACGCGCCGGCTGCAGCCGCAGCTGCTGGCCCTGCTGCTGATCACCGGCGCCGCCGGCCTGGGCTCGGCCCTGATCGTGCCGCTGGAATGGGGCGACCGCGCGCGCGTGCCGGCCACGCCCGAGTTCGTGCTGCTGTGGATCGTGGCCTCGGCCTGCGCCGTGGGCGCGGCCTGGCAGGCCAAGTTCCACCGCCTGGCGGCGCTGACCCAGCTCGGCGTGGTGGGCCTGGCGCTGTGCCTCACCTTCGCCTGGTTCTCGGCGCCCGACCTGGCGCTGACCCAGCTGGCGGTGGAGGTGGTGACCGGCGTGCTGTTCCTGCTGGGCCTGCGCTGGCTGCCCAAGCGGGTGGAGCGCGACGAGCCGGCCCAACCCGGCGACCGCAATGGCCGCGCCTGGTGGCGCCGCCGCCGCGACCTGCTGGTGGCGCTGGCCATCGGCGCCGGCCTGTCGGCGCTGTCCTATGCGCTGCTGACCCGCCATGCGCCGCTGAGCATCTCGCCTTACTTCATCGCCCAGGCCCTGCCCCAGGGTGGCGGCACCAACATCGTCAACGTCATGCTGGTCGACTTCCGCGCCTTCGACACGCTGGGCGAGATCACCGTGCTGGGCATCGTCGGCCTGACCGTGTATGCGCTGCTGCGGCGCTTCCGGCCCTCGGGCGAATCCATCGCCCTGCCCGATGCGCAGCGCCCGGCCGCCGGCGATGCGGGCCACGACCTGGCCGACCCCGACGACCAGGGCGAGGCCGTCGCGCCCTATCTGGCCGTGCCGGCGGTGCTGGTGCGCCTGCTGCTGCCGCTGGCCGGGGTTTATGCCTTCCACCTGTTCCTGCGTGGCCACAACGAGCCCGGCGGCGGCTTTGTCGCCGGCCTGGTGCTGGCCATCGCCTTCATCGCCCAGTACATGGTCGGCGGCACGCGCTGGGTCGAGGCCCGGCTGCGCCTGCTGCCCACGCGCTGGATCGCCTTCGGCCTGCTGCTGGCCCTGGCCACCGGCCTGGGCTCGCTGGCGCTGGGCCACCCGTTCCTGACCACCCACACCGCCCACCTGCAGCTGCCGCTGCTGGGCGAGGTGCACCTGCCGTCGGCGGCGCTGTTCGACCTGGGCGTGTTCGCCGTGGTCGTGGGCTCCACGCTGCTGCTGCTGACGGCCCTGTCCCACCAGTCGCTGCGCGCGCGCCGCCAGCTGGCGGCACTCGACGACGACGGAGCCGTGCCATGGAAGTCGTGATCTCGCTGGCCATCGGCGTGCTCGCCGGCGCCGGCGTGTGGCTGGTGCTGCGGCCGCGCAGCTTCCAGGTGCTGATCGGCCTGTCGCTGCTGTCGTATGCGATCAACCTGTTCATCTTCAGCGTCGGCAGCCTGTCGATCGGCCAGGAGCCCATCGTCAAGCCCGGCCTGCCGGCCGACCTGGCGCACTACAGCGATCCGCTGCCGCAGTCGCTGGTGCTGACGGCCATCGTCATCGGCTTCGCCACCACGGCGCTGTTCCTGGTGGTGATCCTGGCGCTGCGCGGCCTGAGCGGCGGCGACCATGTGGACGGCCACGAGGAAGAAGAAGACACCGAAAGGGCCGGGGCGCGATGAGGCCGGAACTGATCGTCGCGCCGGTGCTGCTGCCGCTGGCCACCGCCGGCCTGATGCTGCTGCTGGGCGAAGGCCGACGCTCGCTGAAGGCCGCCGCCAACCTGCTGTCCACGCTGGCCAGCCTGGCCGCCGCGGTGGCGCTGCTGCTGCAGGTCGACCGGCTGGACGCGGCCAGCGCCTTTGCCGTCTACCTGCCCGGCAACTGGCCCGTGCCCTACGGCATCGTGCTGGTGGCCGACCGGCTGTCGGCGCTGATGGCGGTGCTGGCCGGCAGCGTGGGCCTGGCGGCGCTGCTGTATGCGCTGGCCCGCTGGCAGCATGCCGGCGTCTATTTCCATGTGCTGTTCCAGCTGCAGCTGATGGGCTTGTACGGCGCCTTCCTCACCGCCGACCTGTTCAACCTGTTCGTGTTCTTCGAGGTGCTGCTGGCCGCCAGCTACGGCCTGCTGCTGCACGGCGGCGGCAGCGCGCGCGTGCGCTCCGGCCTGCACTACATCGCCATCAACCTGATGGCCTCGCTGCTGTTCCTGATCGGCGTGGCCGTGCTCTATGGCGTCACCGGCACGCTGAACATGGCCGACATCGCCCACAAGCTGGCGGCCGTGCCGGTGGCCGACCGCGGCCTGCTGCATGCCGGCGCGGCCATCCTGGCCATCGCCTTCCTGGCCAAGGCCGCGCTGTGGCCGCTGTGCTTCTGGCTGCCCGGCGCCTATGCCGCGGCCAGCGCGCCGGTGGCGGCGCTGTTCGCCATCCTCACCAAGGTCGGCGTCTACGCCATCCTGAGGCTGTGGACGCTGTGCTTTCCGGCCGATGCCGGGGCCTCGGCCCACTTCGGCGGCGGCGTGCTGGTCTGGGGCGGCCTGGCCACGCTGGCCTTCGGCGCGGTGGGCATGCTGGCCTCGCAGCAGCTGGCACGGCTGGCCGGCTACAGCGTCATCGCCTCGTCGGGCACGCTGATCGCGGCCACCGGCTTCGACGACCCGGGCCTCAGCGGTGGCGCGCTGTTCTACCTGGCCAGCTCCACGCTGGCCGGCTGTGCGCTGTTCCTGCTGGTGGAGTTGCTGGAGCGCTCGCGCCAGGTCGAGCTGGGGCCGCAGCAGATCGACGACGGCCAGGACCGGCTGCCGGCCTTCTTCGACGCCGAGCCGCCGCCCGGCGTCAACCTCGACGACAACGAGGACGCGCTGATCGGCCGCGCCCTGCCCGGTGCGCTGGCCTTTCTGGGCCTGGCCTTCACGGTCTGCGCCATCATCGTCGCCGGCCTGCCGCCGCTGTCGGGCTTTGTCGCCAAGCTGGCCATGCTGCAGGCCCTGCCGGCCCTGGGCGGCGCCGCGGCCTGGACGCTGTTTGCGCTGCTGATCGGCTCGGGCCTGCTGGCGGCGATGGCGCTGATGCGCGTGGGCATGCGCCACTTCTGGACCGGCAGCGAGCGCGCCGCGCCGCGGCTGCGCCTGATCGAGACCCTGCCCATCGCCCTGCTGCTGGGCGCCTCGCTGGCCCTGGTGGTGCAGGGCGAACCGGCGCTGGCCTATGCCCGCCACACCGCCCAGGCCCTGCACCAGCCGCGGCTGTACATCGAGGCCGTGATGGCCGCCCGGCCCCGGGTCGTGCCGGCGGCGCTGCCGGAGGCGGCGCGATGAACCGCTGGCTGCCCGCACCCTGGCTGTCGCTGGCCATCTTCGGCGGCTGGCTGCTGCTGAACGAATCGCTGCAGCCGGCCGACCTGCTGGTGGCCGTGCTGCTGGCCCTGGCCATGCCGCTGCTGATGGCGCCGCTGCGCCCGGCGCCGCGCCCGCTGCGCCGGCCGGCCCGGCTGCTGGGGCTGATCCTGCGCGTCGGCCGCGACGTGCTGGTGTCGGCCCTGCAGGTGGCGCGCGGCGTGCTGCGCGCCGGCCGGCGGCCGCCACGCGGCGGCTTCGTGCGGGTGCCGCTGCAGCTGCGCGACAGCCACGGCCTGGCGGCGCTGGCCATCATCACCGCGGTGGTGCCGGGCACGGTGTGGGCCGAGCTGGCGCCCGACCACAGCCTGCTGCTGCTGCATGTGTTCGACCTGGACGACGAGGCGCGCTTCATCGCCGACTTCAAGCGCGACTACGAACAGCCCCTGCTGGAGATCTTTGGATGAGCGGCTTTCTCTCGCTGGCCATCACCGCCACGCTGGTGCTGTATGCGCTGGCCATGGTGCTGGGCCTGCTGCGCCTGGCGCGTGGCCCCAGCGCCCAGGACCGGGTGCTGGCGCTGGACTTCCTGTACGTGGTCGGCATGCTGGTGATGCTGGTGCTGGCCATCCGCTTCGACAGCAGCATGTACTTCGAGGGCGCGCTGCTGATGGTGCTGTTCGGCTTTGTCGGCTCGGTGGCCATGGCCAAGTTCCTGCTGCGTGGCGAGGCCATCGAATGAACCTGCCACCCTTGGGCGAGGCCGTCGTGGCCCTGCTGCTGCTGGCCAGTGCCGGCGTGGTGCTGCTGGCCGCGCTGGGCCTGTGGCGGCTGCCGGACTTCTTCATGCGCATGCATGCGCCGGCCCTGGCCTCGACGCTGGCGGCCTGGCTGGTGACGGCGGCGTCCATCCTGCACTTCTCGCTGCGCGCCGGCAGCCTGGCGCCGCATGTGTGGCTGATCATCATCGTGCTGTCCATCACCGCGCCGGTGACGACCATGGTGCTGGCCCGCGCCGGCCTGTTCCGCCGCCGCCGGGCGGGCGACGCGCTGCCGCCGCCGCTGGCCTGAGCCCCGGCCTCAGCCGCTGGCGCGGCGCACCAGCTCGAAGCCCACGTCGACGATGCGCTGCGGCAGGGCCTGGCCGCCCAGCCGGCGCACCAGGGTCTCGGCCGCCAGCTCGCCGATGCGCTGGGCATCGATGCGCACCGTGCTCAGCGCCGGCTCCAGGTCGGCGGCAAAGTTCAGGTCGCCAAAGCCGACCACGGCCAGCCGGCCCGGCACCGCCAGGCCCTGGGCCTGGGCCTCGATCAGCACGCCGGCGGCCATCATGTCCGAGCTGCAGAACAGCGCATCAACCCCGGGCCGGGCCTGCAGCAGCCGGCGCAGCGCGCGCCGGCCGTCGCCCAGCCGCGCCGGCGCCGGCACGAACTCGGCATGCGGCTCGTCCAGGCCCAGGTCCAGCGCACGCTGGCGAAAGCTGGCCCAGCGCCGCTGCGAGCGTGCATCGTCGCCGCCGATCAGCGCCAGCCGGCGCCGCCCGCCGGCCTGGAACTGCTGGGCCACGGCCGCGCCCACGGCCTCGTGCGAAAAGCCGATCAGCATGTCGATGGGGTCGTTGCTCAGATCCCAGATCTCCAGCACCGGGATGCCGGCCGACAGCAAACGCCGCTTGGCCTGCGCCGAATGCAGGGTGCCGGTGAGCACCAGGGCATCGGGCCGGCGGCTGAGGAGGTCTGACAACAGCTCGTCCTCGCGCCGGTCGTGATCGGCATAGCCGCCCTGGGCGACGATCAGGTGGTAGCCGCGCCGCGCCAGGCCGGCGTTCAGCGCATCGATGCTCTCCAGGAAGATCGGCCCCGACAGCGTGGGCACCACCGCCGCCACCAGCTGGCTGCGCGCCGACCGCAGGCTGCCGGCCAGGCGGTTGCGCACATAGCCCAGCTGGTCCACCGCCTCGCGCACCCGCTGCACCGTGGGCGCGGGCACGCTGTCGGGCGTGTTCAGCACGCGTGACACGGTCATCGCCGACACGCCGGCCAGGCGCGCCACGTCGACCACGGTGACCTTGCTGGGCTTGTTGTTGTCGGCTGTGTCGGTCATGGGTCGGAGCGGGCTGGGCGCACTGTAAGCCAGGCCGCTGCGCACCAGGGTTTCCACCGAGTTGTCAGACCTGATAGCCACTTGAAAGCCAGTCTTTTAACGTTAACAATGAATCGCATACGGCTTCAAAAGCCAGCTGCACAACAGTGCCGGACCGGGCGCCACAAGCCCCGGTGGATGGCTGAGTGCGCCCATTCTTGATAACGATACAAGCGGCCTTTTCCGCGTCCCGTGGCCCGCCTGCTGCGGGCCCCCACCTTCAAGGAGACCTTCTGTGAACCTGTATTCCAAAGGCTTGCGCCTGCTGCCGGCATTGCTGGCCTCGGCGCTGATGCTCGGCTGCGGAGGCAGCTCGGTGGAGATCGGCGGCCAGGCGCCGTCGCCCAGCGCCTCGTTCCGCTCGGCCGGCATGGTCTATGCCGCGCCCGAACTGGTCAGCGAGGCCTCCGGCCAGCAGTCGCTGAAGGTGGCCGTGCTGTCGCAGACCGGTGTGCGCACGCTGAGCGCCGGCCCAATGTCGGCCAGCGATGCCAGCGCCCTGGCCGCCAAACTGGTGCCGGGCAACCTGGTCGACTGGCTGCCGCTGAGCGAAACCGACAAGGACCGCGTGCAGCTGGCGAGCACGCCGGCGCAGAGCTTCAACGTCATCCTGTCCAAGGGCAGTTCCAGCAACGCCCAGTTCGATGCCGCCAGGTACGGCCCGGAGGTGACGCGCAACAACGACGTGCCCGGGCCCATGGTGGCCGCGGGCTGGGTCTACAACCGCGGCAGCAGCAGCATCACCGTCGGCGATGGCCGCATGGTGGTGGCCGACCAGGCGGGCCGGCCCTATACCGTGCCGATCAAGCGTTATGAAGAGACCTATGCGGTCGCGCCGGACGTGAAGGTGTTCAATGTCAACACCAGCAACTATGCGCAGAGCGCAGCCTCGGACTTCGCCTCGATTCCGGTGACCGCCGACTACCACTACAGCACCACCTCGCGCCAGGCGGCCTATCTGCTGTTCGACAACAACCACCAGAACGCCGACAAGGCCAAGGTGGTGGCCATCTGGTACTTCACGCCACGCTCCACCAGCGACGGCAAGCCGGTGTGGGACGTGCCCACGCAAAGCCCGATGCTGGCCGACAAGGGCACCGATCCGATCTCGGGCCAGGCCTATGTGGCGATCAATGCCACCAGCCCGACCACGGCGCCCTACAGCCGCAGCACCGAGCCGTTCGAGATGGTGAAGAACACCCTCTACTACGTCGGCGACAACGAGGTCGCGTCGTACCTGCTGAAGGCCGACATGGGCACGCCCAACGACCCCTCGGACGACAAGCTGATCAAGGTCGACGGCGGCTGGCCCAACAGCGGCTACCAGTACTGGAAGAACATGGAGCTGCTGGGCCTGGACCCGCGCGCCGTCACCGACATCTGGCTGACCCACGGCCACAGCGACCACTACGGCAGCATCGTCGAGCAGCTGAAGATGATGGACAACGCCGGCAAGCCGGTGGCGCTGTGGGCCTCGAAGGAGGATGTCAGCGGCATCACGGCCGACCTGCAGGGCAACAGCTGGTCCATCACCGGTGCCCTGCCCAGCAGCGAGTCGGTGATCCGTGCGCGCACCAGCAAGTTCTATGAATACGACAAGTGGTACGACTACGGCAACGTCAAGATCATGGTCATCTGGTCGCCGGGCCACACGCCGGGCACGACCAATATGCTGTTCCAGGTGAAGAACCCCAGCGACGGCAAGTTCTACACCTTCGGCTACCACGGCGGCTACGGCTTCAACGGCATGAACACGCCCACCGCCAGCAATGGCTGGCTGCGGCTGTCGTTCCAGCATGGCTTCAGCTATCTGCAGCAGACGGTCAACGTCGACTTCGTCTCGCCGCAGCACACCAACCAGTTCCCCATCGTCGAGGTCTACCAGGCGCTGAAGGCCTACAACCGCGACCCGGCCAATGCCGCCAAGCAGCTGACGATGATGGACGCGATGCGCTCCAGGGTCTACGACTCGCCCACGGTTGGCGGCCAGTTGCTGACCAGCGAATTTGCCAACCAGCTGGAGAAGCGGCGCTCGGTGGTGTCCTACCGCGCCAGCGACGCGGCCAATTCGTCGTACAAGAGCCTGGAGACCTCGGGGCCGTTCAAGCCCGGGCGTGAAAGCGGGCTGGCGTCGGTGACGGCGACCCTGGTGGACGGCGGCAAGATCATCCAGGGCTTTGTCGGTCCGCAGAACAAGAACCCGGCCATCCCGCTGCTGGCCAATGGCATCACCACCGCCACCGACCAGTACACCAACGACCCCGGCGGCTACTTCGTGCAGGTGGCGATCAATGTCAACGACAGCTACCGCGGCTTCCTGCCCGAGGGGCTGGTGCAGTTCAGCCCCGGCATGAACGCCAGCATCACCTACCGCGGCGGCCCGATCGAGTCCACCCATGCCACGCGCACCGAGTACCTGCGCACCCAGCGCCTGGCCTCGCTGGCCGATGCGCAGAAGATCCTGGCCACGCTGTCGGCCGGCAAGGCGGTGACGATCTCGCTGACCCCGGCCAGCGAGATCGTCGTGCCCGCCGACGTGGCCCAGACCTTCCGCTGACCGCCATGGCCCGCCCCGCACTGCAGGCGCGCCTGCGAGCCCTCGGTCTTGGCCTGGCCCTGGGGCTGGGGCTGGCGCTGGCCGGCGGCGCCAGCCTGGCGCGTGGCACGCAGGCCCAGGGCCCGGCCCAGGCGCTGTACGAACAAGGCCTGCGCCACCACAGCGGCCAGGGCGCGCCGCTGGACCGTGCCCGTGCGCTGCAGCTGTTTGGCGCCGCCGCGGCCCAGGGCCATGCGGCGGCTTCGCATGCGCTGTCGCGCCACCACCGCGGCCTGGACGGCGGCGCTGTCGATGTGCAGCAGGCCTGGGCCCATGCCGAGCGGGCCGCCCGCCTGGGCCATGTGCCGGCCCAGCTGGAGCTGGGCTTTGCCCGCTTCAACGGCAGCGACGGACTGGCCAAGGATCTGGCGCTGGCGCACCGCTGGTTCAGCGCCGCCGCCGCCCAGGGCTCGGTGGCCGCGCAGTGCATGCTGGGCGACTTCCACAAAGGTGGCCTGGGCGGCGTGCGCCAGGATGCGGCCCAGGCCCTGCACTGGTATCGGCGCACGGCGGTCGCCGAGCATCCCTGCGCGCTGAAGTCCCAGTTCGAGCTGTACCAGGCCTATGCCACCGGCCAGGGCGTGCGCCGCGACCTGCGCCAGGCCATGGACTGGCTGCAGAAGTCGGCCGAAGGCGGCAACCCGCGCGCCCAGCAGGCGCTGAGCCGGGCCTACCGCGACGGCCAGGGCGTGGAGCGCGATGCGGCGATGGAAAAGCGCTGGTGGCGGCTGTCGCGCGAAGGCGTGGCGCCGCACGACGACCACGAACATGAACTGCCCAGCTTTGCCGGCCCGCTGCTGTCGCAGAAGCTGGCACCGCTGCAACGCTGATGCCCGCAGGCGTCAGCCCGAGGAAGCCACCATGAAGCCATCCCCGTCCCAACCGCCCCGCCACGGCCGCACCACGCTGTTGGCTGCGGCCCTGGCCGCCAGCCTGGCGGGCTGCGCCCTGCCTGGCCCCCTGCATGGTGCCCAGCCGCCCGCGCCGCTGGCCGGCCGCCTGCCCACCGGACCGGCGGCCGGCGACAGCGCCCTGTCGCCGTTCTACGTCTGGAACCAGCCGCTGCCCACCCGCCCCGGCCTGATGCTGCGCAGCGAGCCGGCGCTGTCCCAGGCTGAGATCCAGGCCGCGGGCAGCGCCCAGCGCATGCTCTACAGCTCCAGTGACGCGCGCTGGCGCTCCGGCCTGCTGCCGGTCAGCGGCACGCTGTACCTGCCGCGTGGCGAGCCGCCGGCCGGTGGCTGGCCGGTGCTGGCCTGGGCCCATGGCACGCTGGGCGTGGCCGATGTCTGCGCGCCGTCCTGGGCCGGCCACCGGCCGCGCGACGCGCACTACCTGAACCGCTGGCTGGAAGCCGGCTTTGCCGTGGTCGCCACCGACTACCAGGGCCTGGGGGGGCCCGGCCCCCATCCCTATCTGCACTGGGAGGCCGAGGGCCGCTCGGTGCTGGACGCGGTGCGCGCGGCACTCGGCGCCCATGCCGGGCGCCTGGCCAACCGCGTGGTCATCAGCGGCCAGTCCCAGGGCTCCGGCTCGGCCCTGGGTGCCAGCCGCATCGCCGCCAGCTACGCGCCCGAGCTGAACCTGGTGGCCACCATCGCCACCGGCCTGGTGAGCAGCTTTCCGCAGGGCCCGGTGCGGCTGGAACCGGTGGTCTCGGGCCGCGGTGCGCCCAGCCGCTTCACGATGCTGCGCCTGGTGGGCGGCGGCCTGCCCGATGCCGGCCCCAGCGCCGAAAGCCTGGTCAGCGAGCGCGGCGCCGGCCTGCTGCAGAAGGCGCGCGAAACCTGCGTCGACGAGTTGCGCGGCCACGAGCAGCAACAAGGCCTGGACCTGGCCCAGGCGCTGCGCATCGAGCCCGCGCAGCTGACCTCCCTGCTGCTGCCGGCCACCGACATGGACGCGGTGCGCCTGCCGGCGCCGCTGTTCCTGGGCACCGGCCTGGCCGACCGCACGATTGCGCCGCGGCGCCAGTTTGCGGCCGTGGCCGCGCTGTGCGCCGCCGGCAACCGCCTGGTCTGGTCGGCCTATGCGGGCATCACCCACAACGGCATCGTCAACACCGCCTTCGACGACTCGCTGGCCCTGGTGCGCCGCGTGCTGGCCGGCGAGCCGCTGCCGGACGGCTGCGCCGCGCTGCGCGAGCCCGGTCCACCCGGGCCGGCCACGCCGGGCCTGCGCTACAACGACTGATCCGGGTTTTTACCGAAGGCCCGGCGATCCTCAGGTTGTATGATGTCTGACGTTAACGTTAACATTGCCACTGAGGAGCGCCCGCATGCATCCCCAAGACCTGAAGACCGCCATGTCCAGCGGCCTGCTGTCGTTTCCGCTGACCGACTTCGACGCCCAGCTGCGCTTCGAGCCGCGCGGCTATGTCGAGCGCCTGCAGTGGCTGATGCCCTATGGCGCCACCGTGCTGTTCGCCGCCGGTGGCACCGGCGAGTTCTTCTCGCTGGCGCCCGCCGAGTTCTCGCAGGTCGTCAAGACCGCCGTCGACACCTGCCGCGGCCAGGTGCCCATCATCGCCGGCGCCGGCGGCGGCACCACCCTGGCCATCGAATACGCCCAGGAAGCCGAGCGCCAGGGCGCGCAAGGCATCCTGCTGCTGCCCCACTACCTCACCGAGGCCTCCCAGGCCGGCCTGCTGGCCCATGTGGAGGCCGTGTGCAAGAGCGTGAAGATCGGCGTCGTGGTCTACAACCGCGGCGGCGCCCGCTACGCCCCCGAGACCCTGGCCCAGCTGGTCGAGCGCTGCCCCAACCTGATCGGCTACAAGGACGGCGTCGGCGACATCGAGCACTTCGTCACCGTGCGCCGCACCCTCGGCGAGCGGGTCGCCTACCTCGGCGGCCTGCCCACGGCCGAGGTCTTTGCCGCGCCCTATCTGGCCATGGGCTGCCCGGTGTACTCGTCGGCGGTCTTCAACTTCATCCCCAAGACCGCGATGGAGTTCTACAACGCGCTGGCCCGGGGCGACCAGGCCACCTGCGACCGTCTGCTCGACCAGTTCTTCCTACCCTACATCGCGCTGCGCAACCAGGGTCAGGGCTATGCCGTCAGCATCGTCAAGGCCGGCGCGGCCATCGCCGGCCATTCCGCCGGCCCCGTGCGCCCGCCGCTGTCCGACCTCAAGCCCGCCGAGGTCGAGCAGCTGCGCGCCCTGATGGCCCGCCTCGGGCCGCAGTGAGCCGCAGTCCGTCCAACGAGCATTGATTTCAACCAGGAGACCCCCATGAGCATCCAACGTCGTCTGCTGCTGAGCTGCAGCCTGGCCCTGCTGGCCCCGCTGAGCGCCCTGGCCTATCCCGACAAGCCGGTGACCCTGCTGGTGCCCTTCCCGCCCGGCGGCTCCACCGACACCATCGCCCGCGCGCTGGCGCCCAAGCTGCAGGAGAAGCTGGGTGGCAGCTTCATCGTCGACAACAAGGCCGGCGCCACCGGCACCATCGGCGCGGCCCAGGTCAAGCGCGCGCCGGCCGACGGCTATACGCTGTTCGTCTCGTCGCTGGGCCCGTTTGTCATCGCGCCGCACCTGATCAAGGCGGTGCAGTACGACGCGCTGAAAGACTTCGACCTGCTCACCGTGGCCGTGCAGGCGCCCAATGTGCTGGTGGTGCCGGCCAACTCGCGGCTGAAGAGCGTGGCCGACGTGCTGGCCGAGCTGAAGAAGACGCCGGGCAAGCTGAGCTTCGCCTCGTCGGGCAATGGCTCGTCCGACCACCTGACGGTGGAGCTGTTCTGGCAGCAGACCGCCACCAGCGGCCTGCACGTGCCCTACAAGGGCGGCGCGCCGGCCATCACCGACCTGCTGGGCGGCAATGTCGATGCCTCGTTCCAGAACATCAATGCGGTGATCCAGCACATCAACACCGGCAAGCTGCGCGCGCTGGCCGTCACCAGCGCCCAGCGCTCGCCGCTGCTGGCCCAGGTGCCCACGCTGTCCGAGGCCGGCGTCAAGGGCGTGGACGTCTACTCCTGGCAGGCGGTGGCCGCGCCCAAGGGCCTGCCGGCGGACATCAAGGCCAAGCTGCACGGCGCCCTGGTGGCGGCGCTGAACGACGCCACGCTGAAGCCGCGCCTGCTGGAGCAGGGCTTCGAGATCGTCGCCAACACGCCCGAGCAGTTCGCCAAGTTCCAGGCGGCCGAGTTTGCGCGCTGGAAACAGGTCATCGAAACCGGCAAGATCACCGCCGACTGAACCACCAGGCCTGTTCCATGAGCAATGCTCCCATCGTGCGCCAGATGCGCGTCGTGCCGGTCGCCGGCCGCGACGGCATGCTGCTGAACCTGTCCGGCGCCCATGCGCCGTTCTTCACCCGCAACCTGCTGATCGTGACCGACTCGGCCGGCCACACCGGCGTGGGCGAGGTGCCGGGCGGCGAGAAGATCCGCCAGACCCTGGACGACGCCCGGCCGCTGGTCGAGGGCCGCGGCATCGGCGATCTGCAGGCCATCCTGAACCAGGTGCGGCAGCGCTTTGCCGACCGCGACTCGGGCGGCCGCGGCCTGCAGACCTTCGACCTGCGCACCACCATCCATGCGGTGACGGCCATCGAATCGGCCCTGCTCGACCTGCAGGGCCAGCACCTGGGCGTGCCGGTGGCGGCCCTGCTGGGCGAAGGCCAGCAGCGCGATGCGGTGCAGATGCTGGGCTATCTGTTCTTCCTGGGCGACCGACGCAAGACCGATCTGCCGTACCACAGCGAGCCGGATGCCGACAACGACTGGTTCCGTGTGCGCCACGAGGAAGCACTGACGCCCGAGACCGTGGTGCGCCTGGCCGAGGCGGCGCAGGCGCGCTACGGCTTCCAGGACTTCAAGCTCAAGGGCGGCGTGCTGGCGCCCGAGGCCGAGGTCGAGGCCATCGTCGCGCTGCACCAGCGCTTTCCGCAGGCCCGCGTGACGCTGGACCCGAACGGCGGCTGGCGTCTGAAGGACGCAATCCGCGTGCTGCGCGACCTGCACGGCGTGCTGGCCTATGCCGAGGACCCCTGCGGCGCCGAAGACGGCTTCTCGGGCCGCGAGGTGATGGCCGAGTTCCGCCGCGAAACCGGCCTGCCCACGGCCACCAACATGGTGGCCACCGACTGGCGTCAGCTCACCCATGCGCTGTCGCTGCAGGCGGTGGACATCCCGCTGGCCGATCCGCATTTCTGGACCATGGCCGGCAGCGTGCGCGTGGCCCAGACCTGCCGCGACTGGGGCCTGACCTGGGGCTCGCACAGCAACAACCATTTCGATGTCTCGCTGGCCATGTTCACCCATGTCGGTGCCGCGGCGCCGGGCAAGGTCACGGCCATCGATACGCACTGGATCTGGCAGGACGGCCAGCGTCTGACCAAGGACCCGCTGCGCATCGAAGGCGGCTATGTGCAGGTGCCGAAGAAGCCGGGCCTGGGCGTGGAGCTGGACATGGACCAGGTGGAGGCCGCGCACCGGCTGTACCTGCAGCACGGCCTGGGCGCACGCGACGATGCCATGGCCATGCAGTACCTGGTGCCGGGCTGGACCTTCGACAACAAGCGGCCCTGCCTGGTGCGCTGATCCCGCGGCGCCGCACCCGGCGTGCCGCAGCCGCCTAGAATGCCGCCATGGCCTTCCGGCTGCTTGCCCACCTGATGCTGACCCTGGCCCTGCTGATCGCCGGCCTGTGGACACCGACGCCGTCGGTGTCGGCGCCGGCCGTGGTCAGCTTGGCCGAGGACAGCCCGTGGTCCGAGCTGGCCGTCGACGAGCGGCCGACACCGGGCCAGAGCAGCCCGGGCAGCGGTGATGCCCCGGCCGAATCGCCGGGCCTGCTGCCCTCGCTGCCGCAGACAGACCCCCACCACCTGCAACTGGCCGCGCCGCGCGGCCGGGGGGCGGCGCCCGCCGGCCCGCCCTTCCTCGCCGGCCCGCTGCGGCCGCCCTGCGCGTCCGGCTGCTGATCCGCGCCTGCGGTGCCGACCCTTGTGCCGGGCCCGCCCTCCCCCATCTGTCCCCTGCGTTCCCGCATCCGGCCCCTGGCCGGCATCGGGGCCGTGCCTCATCGAGGAAAAGCTCTCACCATGTATTCCACCTCCATGCAATCCGCACCGATGCTCGGCGTTGCCGAGCGCAACCGCGTGCTGCGCAACACCTACTGGCTGCTGGCGCTGTCGATGGTGCCCACCGTGCTGGGCGCCTGGATCGGCGTGTCCACCGGCCTGTCGCGGGCCATGTCGCCGGGCATAGGCCTGATCGTGTTCCTGGTCGGCTCGTTCGGCTTCATGTTCGCGATCGAGAAGACCAAGAACTCGGCCGCCGGCGTGCCCATGCTGCTGGCCTTCACCTTCTTCATGGGCCTGATGCTGTCGCGCCTGGTCGGCGCGGTGCTGGGCCTGGCCAATGGCGCCGGACTGATCATGACCGCCTTCACCGGCACCGGCCTGATCTTCTTCGGCATGGCCGCGATGTCGTCGGTGATCAAGCGCGACCTGACGAACATGGGCAAGTTCCTGTTCATCGGCATGATCCTGTTGCTGGTGGCCGGCCTGGCCAACTTCTTCATCCAGTCCAGCGCGCTGATGATCACGCTGTCGGTGCTGGCCATCGGCATCTTCTCGGCCTTCATCCTGTACGACCTGAAGCGTGTGCAGGACGGCCACGAGACCAACTACATCACCGCCACGCTGGGCGTCTACCTGAGCCTGTACAACGTGTTCCAGTCGCTGCTGGCCCTGCTGGGCCTGGCCGGCGGTCGCGACGAGTGACGCGTGCACGATGAGTGAGGCCGCGGCGGCGGACCCGTCCCAGGGCCACCCGCTGTCGGCCATGCTGGAGCGGCTGGCCCACGACGCCAGCCGCGAGCGCATCACCATCGCCGACCTGCTGGCGGCGCTCGGTGATCGCGCGCTGGCCGCGCTGCTGTTCGTGTTTGCCGTGCCCAATGTGCTGCCGGTGCCGCCCGGCACCTCGTCGGTGCTGGGTGCGCCGCTGCTGTTTCTGGCGGCCCAGCTGGCCCTGGGTCAGCGGCCCTGGCTGCCGCGGCTGATTGCCGCACGCTCGATCAGCCGCGCCGACTTTGCCGCGCTGGTGCAGCGGCTGCGGCCCTGGCTGGAGCGGGCCGAACGCGCACTGCGGCCCCGTGCCACGCTGCTGGCCCTGCCGCCGATGGAATACCTGGTCGGCGGCGTCTGCCTGCTGCTGGCGGTGGTGCTGGTGCTGCCGGTGCCGCTGGGCAATATGCTGCCGGCTCTGGCCATCAGCCTGCTGGCGCTGGGCATGCTGGAGCGCGACGGGCTGTGGATCGTGGCCGGCCTGCTCACCAGCGCAGCCGCCGCGGCCCTGGTCTCGGGCGTGGTGTTTGCGATGCTGCAGGCCGGGCTGTTCATGCTCGGCCGGCTGGCGGGCTGAACTCAAGCCACCAGGATCGCGCGGAAGTCGTTGACATTGGTCAGCGTGGGCCCGGTGAGCAGGCTGTCGCCCAGGGCCTCGAAGAAGCTGTGCGCGTCGTTGCGGTGCAGAAAGTCGGCCGCGCGCAGGCCCAGCCGTTCGGCGCGCGCCAGGCTGTCGGGCGCCAGCAGCGCACCGGCCAGCGGCTGGCTGCCGTCCAGGCCATCCACGCCATCGGTGTCGGCGGCCAGCGCATGGATCTGTGCCTGGCCCTGCAGACTGAGCGCCAGCGACAGCAGGAACTCCACATTGCGCCCGCCGCGGCCACTGCCGCGCACCTGCACCGTGGCCTCGCCGCCGGACAGCAGCACGCAGGGCGTGGCAAAGGGCTGACCACGCCGCGCCACCTGCAGCGCAATGCCGCCCAGGGTGCGGCCCATGGCGCTGGCCTCGCCCTCCAGCGCATCGCCGAGGATGTGCACCGCCAGGCCGGCCTCGCGGCCGACGCGGGCCGCCGCCTCCAGTGCCTGCTGCGGCGTGGCCACCCAGCGCGACTCGATCACCGGCAGGCGCGCATCGCCGGGCTTGAGGGTCTCGCTCAGCGCCGCATCGTCGAGCACGCGCCGCACCGCCGCCGGCAGCGCGATGGCATGGCGCGCCAGCACGGCCTGCGCCTGCTCGCGCGTCGTCGGATCGGGCACGCTGGGGCCGGAGGCAATGTCCTCGGCGCGGTCGCCCGGCACGTCGGAGATCAGCAGATTGACCAGCCGCGCCGGATGGCAGGCCGCGGCCAGGCGGCCGCCCTTGATGGCCGACAGATGGCGGCGCACGCAGTTCATCTCGGCGATGCTGGCACCGCTGGCCAGCAGGGCGCGGTGCAGCTGCTGCTTGTGCTCCAGCGTGATGCCCGGCAGCGGCAGGGCCAGCAGGGCCGAGCCGCCGCCCGACAGCAGGCAGATCACCAGGTCATCGGCGCCCAGGCCCTGCACCTGCTGCAGCATGCGCCGGGCGGCGCGCTCGCCGGCCGCGTCCGGCACCGGATGAGCGGCCTCCAGCACCTCGATGCGCTGGCACGGCAGGCCATGGCCGTAGCGCGTGACCACCAGGCCCTGCAGCGGCCCGGGCCAGTGCCGCTCCAGGCACTGGGCCATCGCCGCTGCGGCCTTGCCGGCGCCGATGACCACGGTGCGCCCACCGGGCGGCGGTGGCGGCGGCAACTGGGCCGGCAGGCCATGCGCCGGCATCGCCACCTGCAAGGCGGCATCGAACATGCGGCGCAGCAGGCGCTGCGCGGCCTCCCCATCCAGGCCGGACATGGACGCCCTTCAGTCGATGACCACGTTGGCCTGCTTGACCAGGCGGGCAAAGCGCTCGGTGTCGTCCTTGATCAGCCGCGCCATCTGTTCGGGCGTGTGACCGATGGGCTCGGCGCCGATCTCGTCCATGCGCTTCCTGAACTCGGGCGACTGGATGATCTTGATCATCTCGGCCGACAGGCGGGCGACGATGTCCTTGGGCGTGGCCGCCGGCGCCAGCATGCCGAACCAGGTGCCGGTGTCAAAGCCCTTGAGCCCGGCCTCGGCCAGCGAGGGCACGTCGGGCAGGGCCGACGAGCGCCTGGCCGTGGTCACCGCCAGCGCGCGCAGCTTGCCGGCCCTGATGTGCGGCAGCACCGGCGTGAGGGTGTCGAAGGACATCGTCACCTGGCCGCCCAGCAGATCGGTGGTCAGCGGGCCGCTGCCCTTGTACGGGATGTGCAGCAGATGGGTGCCGGTGAGGTTCTCGAATTGCGTGCCGATCAGGTGCTGGGCCGTGCCATTGCCGTTGGAACCATAGGACAGCTCGGGCTTGGCCGCCTTGGCCAGGGCCACCAGCTCGGCCACGGTCCGGGCCGGCGAGCTGGCGCTGACCGTCAGCACATTGGGCACCATGGCGATGGTGGTCAGCGGTGCAAAGTCGCGCTGCAGGTCATAGGGCAACTTCTTGTAGACGCTGCTGGCGATGGTGTGGTGCACCGCAGCGACCAGCAGCGTGTGGCCGTCGGGCCGCGACTTGGCCACCATGTCGGCGCCCACGGTGGCGCCGGCGCCGGGCTTGTTCTCGACGATCACGGTCTGGCCCAGGCTCTGGCTCAGGCGCTCGGCCAGCGCACGGGCCAGCACGTCGGTGGTGCCGCCGGCCGGAAAGGGCACGACCAGGGTCACGGGCTTGCTGGGCCAGGCCTGGGCCCGGACCGCGGCCGGCAGCGTCATGGCGGCCACGGCGACCACGGCGGCCAGGGTCAGCGAACGCCGGCGCAGCCGCGGCGGGTTGAGGTCGGTCATGGGCTTTGTCTCCTCTGGGCGGGATGGTCTTCGGTGCCGGCTTTCTGCGCCGGCTGTCAGCGCACCTGGGCCAGCAGCTGCCGGCACACGGCCTGGGTCACCTGGGCCGTGGTGGCCTGGCCGCCCAGATCGCGGGTGTGCAGCTCGGGCGTGGCGGTGACGGCCTCGATGGCGCGCATCAGCTGGGCCGCGGCGCCGTGCTCGCCCAGGTGCTCCAGCAGCATCACGCAGCTCCAGAAGGTGCCCACCGGATTGGCCAGGCCCTGGCCCATGATGTCGAAGGCCGAGCCGTGGATGGGCTCGAACATGCTGGGATAGCGCCGCTGCGGATCGATGTTGCCGGTGGGCGCGATGCCCAGGCTGCCGGCCAGCGCCGCCGCCAGGTCGCTCAGGATGTCGGCATGCAGGTTGGTGGCGACGATGGTGTCCAGCGTGGCCGGCTTGTTGACCATGCGCGCGGTCATCGCATCGACCAGCTCCTTGTCCCAGCGCACATCGGGAAAGTCGGCGGCCACCTCGGCGGCGATCTGGTCCCACATCACCATCGCATGGCGCTGGGCATTGCTCTTGGTGACCACCGTCAGCTGCTTGCGCGGCCGCGAGCGCGCCAGCTCGAAGGCATGGCGCAGGATGCGCTCGACGCCGACGCGCGTCATGATCGACACATCGGTGGCGGCCTCGATCGGATGGCCCTGGTGCACGCGGCCGCCGACGCCGGAATATTCGCCCTCGGAGTTCTCGCGCACGATGACCCAGTCCAGGTCCTGCGGCGCGCAGCGCTTCAGCGGCGCATCGATACCGGGCAGGATGCGCGTGGGCCGCACATTGGCGTACTGGTCGAAGCCCTGGCAGATCTTCAGCCGCAGGCCCCACAGCGTGATGTGGTCGGGGATGTGCGGGTCACCGGCCGAGCCGAACAGGATGGCATCCTGGCCGCGCAGCGCATCCAGGCCGTCGGCCGGCATCATCTCGCCATGGGCGCGATACCAGTCGCCGCCCCAGCCGAAGTTCTGGAACTCGAAGGCGAAGCCGCCGCCGGCCTGGGCCAGGGCCTGCAGCACCTGCTGGCCGGCGGGCACCACTTCCTTGCCGATGCCGTCGCCCGGGATGGTGGCGATGCGATAGGTCTTCATGCTCGGTTCCTGTTCGGGGAGGGGTTGGCGATGGGCCAATGTAGGTCGCCAGACCCTGGACGGATCGGCGCCAAAGTGAAAGCATCGTCAACCTCGGGTCAACAATCGAACACAGCATGTCCTCGCGCATCCAGCCCGCCGATCTGGGCTTTCTGGTCACGCTGGCCGGCAGCGGCAGCCTCACCGCCACCGCCCGCGAGCTGGGCCTGTCCAAGGCCGCGGTCAGCAAGCGCCTGGCGCAGATCGAACTGCGCTCGGGCGTGCCCCTGGTCAACCGCAGCACGCGGCGCATGAGCCTGACGCCCGAGGGCGAGGCGGTGGTCGAGCAGGCGCGGCGCATCCTTGGCGACATCGAGGAGATCGACCGCCTGCTGGTGCGCTCGCGCGAGCTGCCCAAGGGCCTGCTGCGCGTCAATGCCACGCTGGGCTTCGGCCGCAGCCATGTGGCACCGGTGATCTCGCGCTTCGTGCAGCAGCATCCCGAGGTCGACGTGCAGCTGCAGCTGTCGGTCAACCCGCCGGCGCTCAGCGACGATGCCTTCGATGTCTGCATCCGCTTCGGCGCGCCGCCCGAGGCGCGCGTGATCGCGCGCAAGCTGGCCGCCAACCGCCGCCTGCTGGTGGCCTCGCCCGGCTATCTGCAGCGCGCCGGCATGCCACGCCAGCCGCAGGACCTGGTGCGCCACAACTGCATCGGCATCCGCCAGGGCGACGAGGCCTATGGCGTGTGGCGCCTGAGCACGGGCCGCGCCGGCCGCCAGCGGCAGGAGAGCGTGCGCATCCGTGGCAACCTGACCACCAACGACGGCGAGATCGCCGTGCACTGGGCGCTGGAGCACCACGGCATCGTGATGCGCGCCGAGTGGGACGTGGCCCGCCACCTGAGCAGCGGCCGCCTGGTGCAGGTGCTGCCGCAATGGCACACGCCCGAGGCCGACATCCATGCGGTCTATCCGCAGCGGCTGCGGCTGTCGACACGGGTGCGCGCCTTCGTGGACTTCATCGGCGACAGCTTCGATGCCAGCCAGCCGGTCTGAGCGGCGCTTGATCTTGGACAGGCACGGGCCGCTTGCCGCACACTGCGGCTTCCGCGAAAACCGGATGCACTCATGCGCAAAGCTTCTATGCACAGCGCAGGCCCGGCGGCACAGTCGCCGTCTTGCCCAGCCCCTGCCCTGCCCTTGACGAGCCCGTCCCGCCCCATGCCCAGACTGCCCCTGCCCACCCCGGCCCTGCTGCTGGGCCTCAGCCTGACCCTGGCCACGCTGGCCCTGCCGGCCCGCGCCAGCGATGTGGCCACGCTGCGCCTGGCGGCGCTGGCCGCCACCTGCGCCAACTGCCATGGCACCGACGGCCGCGCCGTCGACGCCAGCGTGGTACCGGGCCTGGCCGGCCAGTCGTCGGCCTTCATCGTCGAGCAGATGCGCGCCTTCAAGTCCGGCGCACGGCCGGCGACGGTGATGCACCAGATCGCACGCGGCTACAGCGATGCGCAGATCGAGGCCATCGCCGGCTATTTCGCCAGCCGGCCGGCCACCGCCCGCTGACCGGGGAGCCCAACCGATGTCGAACCCACAACACACCCTGCAACGACGCGCCTGGCTGCAATGGGCCGGCACGCTGGGCCTGGGCAGCGGCGCCGGGCTGCTGGCCGGCTGCGCCAGCCCGGCCCTGCCGTCGCGCGCCCGCGTCATCGTCGTCGGCGGCGGCTATGGCGGCGCCACCGCGGCCAAATACGTGCGACTGCTGTCCGGCGGCACGCTCGATGTGCTGCTGATCGAGCCCAACGAGGCCTTCGTCAGCTGCCCGATCAGCAACCTGGTGCTCGGCGGCTCGCGCACGCTGGCCGAGATCACCACGCCCTACAGCATGCTGCAGTCGCGCCACGGCGTGCGCCATGTGCGCGACCGCGTGGCCCAGATCGATGCTGGCGCGCGCCAGGTGCGCCTGACCTCGGGGCCGGTGATCGCCTACGACAAGCTGATCGTCGCACCCGGCATCGACCTGAACTTCGAGGCCATCGAAGGCCTGCGTGCGGCCCACGACAGCGGCCGCGTGCTGCAGGCCTGGAAGGCCGGCGCCGAGACCGTGGCACTGCGCCGCCAGCTCGAAGCCCTGCCCGATGGCGGCCTGTATGCGCTGACCATTCCCGAGGCGCCCTACCGCTGCCCGCCCGGGCCCTATGAGCGCGCCAGCGTCATCGCCGCCTATTTCAAGGCCGCCAAGCCGCGCGCCAAGGTGCTGGTGCTGGATGCCAACCCCGATGTCACCAGCAAGGCCGGGCTGTTCAAGAAGGTCTGGTCCGAGCAGTACGCCGGCACGCTCGAATACCGGCCCAACCACAAGCTGGTGGGCGTGGAGGCGACCGGCAGCGGCAGCGGCGGCACGCTGCGCTTCGACCTGCAGGCCGACCTGAAGGCCGATGTGCTGAACGTGCTGCCGCCGATGCGCGCCGGCGCAGTGGCCGTGCAGGCAGGCCTGGCCACCGTGGGCAACCGCTGGGCCGGCGTGCACTACCAGAGCTTCGAGTCGCTGGCGCATCCGGACATCCATGTCATCGGCGACAGCATTGCGCTGGCCCCGGGCATGCCCAAGAGCGGCCACATGGCCAACAACCATGCCAAGGTCGCCGCGGCCGCGGTGGTGGCGCGCCTGGCCGGCTGGGACATCGACCCGCAGCCGGTGCTGACCAACACCTGCTACAGCTTTGTCGATGCCAGCCGGGTGGTGCACGTGGCCAGCGTGCACGAGTACGTGGCCGCCGAGAAGACCTACAAGCCCGTGGCCGGCGCCGGCGGCCTGTCCACCGCGCCCACCGAGCAGGAAGGCCGCTACGCCTGGAACTGGGCACGCACCATCTGGGCCGATGCGCTGGGCTGATCCACAGCCCCTCCACCGGCCTTGAGCAACGGCCCCGCGGCAACCGCCCCGGGGCCGTTTTGCTATATGCATGCTCGCTTTGCTTCGTTCGCCGCCGGCGGACCCCCGCCTATGGTGTGCACCTGGCCCCGCTTCCTGTCCGCACACGCCCGATGAGCACCTTTCCCTCCACCCCGCCGCGCACCGCCTGGGCCGGCCTGCTGCCCTGGCTGGTGCCGCTGAGCCTGCTGCTGCTGTGGCAAACGGCCTCGGTGCTGGGCTGGCTGTCCAGCCGCGTGCTGCCCGAGCCGCTGGCCGTGGCGCGCGCCTTCTGGGACCTGACGGCCTCGGGCGAGCTGGCCCGGCATGTGGCGGTCAGCGCCCAGCGTGCGGGGCTGGGCTTCGCCATCGGCGGCGGCCTGGGCCTGCTGCTGGGCCTGGCCACCGGCAGCCTGCGCATCGCCGAGACCCTGCTCGACACCACGCTGCAGATGCTGCGCAACATCCCGGCGCTGGCCCTGATCCCGCTGGTCATCCTGTGGTTCGGCATCGACGAGACGGCCAAGCTGTTTCTGGTGGCGCTGGGCGTGTTCTTCCCGATCTACCTCAACACCTTCCACGGCATCCGCTCGGTGGACAAGGGCCTGGTCGAGATGGCCGCCAGCTACGGCCTGGGCCGCTGGCAGCTGTACCGCCAGGTGATCCTGCCCGGCGCCCTGCCGTCCATCCTGGTCGGCGTGCGCTTCAGCCTGGGCCTGATGTGGGTGCTGCTGATCGTCGCCGAGACCCTCTCGGCCCAGGCCGGCATCGGCTACCTGACGATGAATGCGCGCGAGTTCCTGCAGACCGATGTGGTGCTGGTCGGCATCCTGCTGTATGCGCTGCTGGGCAAGCTGGCCGACCTGACGGCCAAGGCGCTGGAGCGCTGGTGGCTGCGCTGGCACCCCGGTTATCAGAACGCGCTCTGAGAGCGTGAGAGGCCTTCCAATGCACCCGCTGATCCTTGAACTCAATGCCGCCGGCCTGGTGGAGGCGGAACGCGCAGCCGCCACGGCCCCGGCCGACGTGGCGCGACCCGGGCCGCCGTTGCCAGGCCTGCCTTTGCCCGGCCTGCCCTTGCATCTGCGCGGCGTGGGCAAGAGCTATGGCGCCCGCCAGGTGCTGCAGCGCATCGACCTGGACATCGCGCCCGGCGAGTTTGTGGCCATCGTCGGCCGCAGCGGCTGCGGCAAGAGCACGCTGCTGCGCCTGCTGGCCCAGCTGGAGGCGCCCAGCCAGGGCAGCCTGCAGGCCGATGCCGGCCAGCCGCTGGCGGCGCTGCGCGAGCAGGTGCGCATCATGTTCCAGGACGCGCGCCTGCTGCCCTGGAAGACGGTCATCGCCAACATCGCGCTGGGCCTGCATGGCGCCGATGCGCTGCCGCGGGCCCGCGAGGCCCTGGCCGCGGTGGGCCTGGCCGAGCGCGCCAACGACTGGCCGGCCGTGCTGTCGGGTGGCCAGCGCCAGCGTGTGGCCCTGGCCCGCGCCCTGGTGCATGCGCCGCGCCTGCTGCTGCTGGACGAGCCGCTGGGCGCGCTGGATGCGCTGACGCGCATCGAGATGCACCGCCTGATCGAGCGGCTGTGGCAGCGCCACGGCTTCACCGCCCTGCTGGTCACGCACGACGTGGCCGAGGCCGTGGCCGTGGCCGACCGGGTGCTGCTGATCGAGGACGGCCAGGTGGCGCTGGACCGCCGCATGGCCCTGGCGCGGCCGCGTGTGCATGGCTCGCCCGAGTTCGCCCGGCACGAGTCGGCCGTGCTGTCGCGGGTGCTGCAGCGGCCGGCGCCCGAAGACCCGCGCCCGGCGCCGCTGGCGCTGGCCGGGCTGCGTTTCGCGGTCTGAACCTCCCGCTTCCCAATCCTGTCACCCACGGAGATCCCCATGGCCATCACCGCCATCAATGCACGCAACCAGTTCCGCGGCACCATCCGCGAAATCATCGAAGGCCCGGTCGTCAGCGAGGTCGATGTGCAGACGCCGCAGGGCCTGGTGGTCACCTCGGTGATCACCACGCGCTCGGTCAAGGAGCTGGGCCTGGCCGTGGGCCACGAGGTGGTGGCCCTGGTCAAGTCCACCGAAGTGGCCATCGCCACGCTGTGACGCCATGGCCCGCTGCACCTCGGCCGGCTGCAGCACGGCGCCGCCGCGCCTGCTGATCGTGCCCGGCCTGCACGACAGCGGCCCGGCGCACTGGCAGACCTGGCTGCAGCGCCTGTACCGCCACAGCCTGCGCGTGGTGCAGCGCGACTGGGCCGATCCCGACCTGGAGCGCTGGAGCGCGACCATCGCCGCCACGCTGGAGCGCGCCGGCCCCGGGCCCTGGATCGTGGCCGCCCACAGCTTTGGCTGCCTGGCGCTGGCCCACCACCTGGCCACACGCGGCGGCAATGTGGCGCCCAGCCAGCGCATTGCCGCGGCCCTGCTGGTGGCGCCGGCCGAGCCGCTCAAGTTCGGCGTTGGCGAGCGCCTGCCGCAGCAGCGGCTGCCGCTGCTGAGCAGGGTGGTGGCCAGCGACAGCGACCCCTGGATGAGCGCCGACAGCGCCCGCCTGTGGGCGCGGCGCTGGGGCAGCCACTGGACCAACCTGGGCGATGCCGGCCACATCAATGCCGAGGCCGGCTTCGGCCCGCTGCCGCTGGCGCGGCGCTGGCTGCTGGCGGTGGAGCAGCGGCTGACGCGCGAGCAGCGCGCCGCCCGCCCGCTGGCGCCGCCCGCGCCGGCCTGGCGCTTCGCGGTCTGAGCCGGGCCGCGGCCGTGGCCGTAGCCGCGGTCACGGCCGGCGCTCATGCGGTTTCCGAGTTTCGAGACGCGTTTCCGTTCGTTGGCCGTCCACGGCCGTCTTCCTAGCATGTGTCCATCGCCAACCGACCGCCTCTTGACGGACCCCCGATGACACCGAAGAACCCCCTGCGCCGCGGCCTGGCCCGCATCACCCTGGCCCTGGGCCTGGCCGCCGCCGGCCTGGGCGCGATGGCCAAGGACGTGATCCTGCTGAACGTCAGCTACGACCCCACGCGCGAGCTGTACGTCGACTTCAACAAGGCCTTTGCCGCGCACTGGAAGGCCAGGACCGGCGACAACGTCATCGTCAAGCAAAGCCATGGCGGCTCGGGCAAGCAGGCCCGCTCGGTGATCGACGGCCTGGACGCCGACGTGGTCACGCTGGCCCTGGCCTATGACGTGGACGAGTTGCACGACAAGGCCAAGCTGATCCCGGCCGACTGGCAGAAGCGGCTCAAGCACAACAGCGCGCCCTACACCAGCACCATCGTGTTCCTGGTGCGCAAGGGCAACCCCAGGGCCATCAAGGACTGGGACGACCTGGCCAGGCCCGGCATAGCCGTGATCACGCCCAATCCCAAGACCTCGGGCGGCGCCCGCTGGAACTATCTGGCGGCCTGGGGCTATGCGCTGAAGAAGTACGGCAACAGCGATGCCAGGGCGCAAGAATTCGTCGGCAAGATCCTGGCCAATGTGCCGGTGCTGGACACCGGCGCGCGCGGCTCCACCACCACCTTCGTCGAGCGTGGCATCGGCGACGTGCTGCTGGCCTGGGAGAACGAGGCCCTGCTGGCGCAGAAGGAGCTGGGGCCGGACAAGTTCGACATCGTCGCGCCCAGCCTGTCCATCCTGGCCGAGCCGCCGGTGACGGTGGTGGACAAGGTGGTCGACAAGAAGGGCACCCGCGCCGTGGCCCAGGCCTACCTGGAGTTTCTGTACTCGCCCGAGGGCCAGGCCATCGCCGGCGAAAACTACTACCGGCCGATCGACCCGGCCGCGGCGGCCAGGTTTGCCAAGCAGTTCCCCAAGGTCAACCTGTTCACCATCGACGAGGTGTTCGGCGGCTGGGCCAAGGCGCAGAAGACCCACTTTGCCGACGGCGGCAGCTTCGACAAGGTCTACACCAAGAAGTGAGGCGGCGGGCGGCTCATTCGTTTTTCGAGCAAGCAAGGTCGAAATGCGTCGTTGGATGGCGATGGCCATCGCAACAGAATCGCGCCGCCATGAACCCACGACCGCCACTGCTTCGCCGCGCCCTGCTGGGCTCGGCCGTCACCCTGATCGCCGCCAGCGCCCTGCCGCTGGCCGCCCAGACCGCCGCCACGCCCACGCTGCTGAACGTCAGCTACGACGTCAGCCGCGAGTTCTACAAGGACTACAACGCCGTCTTTGCCGCGCACTGGAAAAAGACCACCGGCCAGTCGCTGACGCTGAACCAGAGCCATGGCGGCTCCAGCCGCCAGGCGCGCAGCGTGGCCGACGGCCTGGAGGCCGACGTGATCACGATGAACCAGGCCAACGACATCGACATCCTGCATGAGCGTGGCCAGCTGATCCCGGCCGACTGGGCCAAGCGCCTGCCCGACAACGCCGCGCCCACCACCAGCATCAGCGTGATCCTGGTGCGCAAGGGCAATCCCAAGCAGATCCGTGACTGGAGCGACCTGGGCCGGCCGGGCATCGGCGTGATCATTCCCAACCCCAAGACCTCGGGCAACGGCCGCTACACCTATCTGGCGGCCTGGGGCGCAGCCCTGCAGGCCGGCGTGCAGCCGGCGGCGGCACAGGCCCTGGTGGAACGCATCTTCGCCAACGTGCCGGTGCTGGACGGCGGCGGCCGCGGCGCCACCACCACCTTTGCCCAGCGCAACATCGGCGACGCCCTGGTCACCTTCGAGAGCGAGGTGCCGCTGATCCTGAAGGAGTTCGGCAGCGACTACGAGGTGGTGATCCCCAGCCGCACCATCCTGGCCGAGAACCCGGTGTCCATCGTCGACAAGGTGGTCGACAAGAAGGGCACGCGCAAGATCGCCGAGGCCTATCTGAAGCACCTGTGGAGCGACGAAGGCCAGGAGGTCGCCGCCAGGCACCACCTGCGCCCGCGCAATGCCAAGGTGCTGGCCAGGTACGCCAAGGATTTTCCGAAGGTGCAGACCTTCACCGTCGACCAGGTGTTCGGCGGCTGGAAGAAGGCCCAGGCCGACCACTTCAACGATGGCGGCCTGTACGACCAGGTGATCGCCCGCGCCAAGAAGCGCTGAGTCCATCATGCTGCTTCGACGTGTGCTGCTCACGCGGCACAGCGTGCTGCCCGGCTTCGACCTGGCGCTGGGCTTCACGCTGCTGTACCTGAGCCTGATCGTGCTGATCCCGCTGTCGGCGGCCTTTCTGAAGACCGCCACCATGACCTGGCCGGCCTTCTGGGATGCGGTGGCCACGCCACGCGTGCTGGCCAGCTACCGATTGACCTTTGGCGCCAGCCTGGCCGGCGCCCTGGTCAACGCCTTCTTCGGCCTGATCGTGGCCTGGGTGCTGGTGCGCTACGAGTTTCCGGCCAAGCGCTTCATCGATGCCCTGGTGGACCTGCCCTTTGCCCTGCCCACCGCGGTGGCCGGCATTGCGCTGACCGCGCTGTATGCGCAGAACGGCTGGATCGGCCAGTGGCTGCCGTTCAAGGTGAGCTTCACGCCGCTGGGCGTGTTCGTGGCGCTGACCTTCATCGGCCTGCCGTTTGTGGTGCGCACGCTGCAACCGGTGCTGGAAGACCTGCACAAGGAGTTTGAGGAGGCCGCCGCCACGCTGGGCGCCAGCCGCTGGCAGACCTTCAGCCGGGTGATCTTTCCGATCCTGCTGCCGGCCCTGCTGACCGGTTTTGCGCTGGCCTTCGCCCGCGCTTTGGGCGAGTACGGCAGCGTGATCTTCATCGCCGGCAACATGCCCATGGTCAGCGAGATCACGCCGCTGATGATCATCACCAAGCTGGAGCAGTACGACTATGCCGGCGCCACCGCCATCGCCGTGGTGATGCTGGTGGCCGCCTTCGTGCTGCTGCTGGCCATCAATGCGCTGCAGGCCTGGACCCGGCATCGCCAGGGGCGCTGAATGAGCACCAAGACCGCTGTCTCTGAACCCGCCTGGGTCAAGTGGGGCCTGATTGCCGCGGCCCTGGGCTTTCTGACCTTCTTTCTGTTCGTGCCCCTGGCCATCGTCTTCGTCGAGGCGCTCAAAAAAGGCTGGGACGTGTACCTGGCCGCCATCGTCGAGCCCGATGCGCTGTCGGCGATCTGGCTGACGCTGATCGCCGCGGCCATCAGCGTGCCGCTGAACGTGGTCTTCGGCCTGGCCGCCTCATGGGCCATCGCCAAGTTCGAGTTCCGCGGCAAGAGCCTGCTGCTGACCCTGATCGACCTGCCGTTTTCCGTGAGCCCGGTGATCTCGGGCCTGATCTTCGTGCTGGTGTTCGGCCTGCAGGGCTGGTGGGGCGAGTGGCTGCGCGACCACGACCTGAAGGTCATCTTCGCGGTGCCGGGCATCGTGCTGGCCACGGTGTTCATCACCTTCCCGTTTGTCGCCCGCGAGCTGATCCCGCTGATGCAGGCGCAGGGTACCGAGCAGGAAGAAGCCGCGCGCGTGCTGGGCGCCAGCGGCTGGCAGATGTTTCGCCGCGTCACCCTGCCCAACATCAAGTGGGCCCTGCTCTACGGCGTGATCCTGTGCAATGCGCGGGCGATGGGCGAGTTCGGCGCGGTGTCGGTGGTGTCGGGCCACATCCGCGGCCAGACCAACACCATGCCGCTGCACATCGAGATCCTCTACAACGAATACCAGTTCGCCGCGGCCTTTGCGGTGGCCTCGCTGCTGGCCCTGCTGGCCCTGGTGACGCTGGGCCTGAAGTACGCGGTGGAACAGCGCGTGGCGGCGCAGAAGCGCGGCGCCACGGACCGGAGTGAATAAGCCATGAGCATCGAAGTCCGCAACCTGAACAAGCGCTTCGGCGCCACCGTGGTCTGCGACCACCTGAACCTGTCCATCCCCGATGGCGAGCTGGTGGCCCTGCTGGGCCCGTCGGGCTCGGGCAAGACCAGCCTGCTGCGCATCATCGCCGGCCTGGAGGTGCCCGATTCGGGCCAGGTGCTGTTCCACGGCCAGGACAGCACGGCCACCGATGTGCGCGAGCGCAACGTCGGCTTCGTGTTCCAGCACTATGCGCTGTTCCCGCAGATGAGCATCTTCGAGAACGTGGCCTTCGGCCTGCGCGTGCGGCCGACCCGGGCGAAGCCCGGTTCCAGGGTCGCCACGCGGCCGTCCGAGGCGCAGATCCGCAGCAAGGTGATGGAGCTGCTCAAGCTGGTGCAGCTGGACTGGGTGGCCGAGCGCTATCCGCACCAGCTATCGGGCGGCCAGCGCCAGCGCATCGCGCTGGCCCGGGCGCTGGCGGTGGAGCCGCGTGTGCTGCTGCTGGACGAGCCCTTCGGCGCACTCGACGCCAAGGTGCGCAAGGAACTGCGCCGCTGGCTGCGCCGGCTGCACGACGAGATGCATGTGACCAGCGTCTTCGTCACCCACGACCAGGACGAGGCCATGGAAGTGGCCGACCGCATCGTGGTCATGAACCAGGGCCGCATCGAGCAGGTGGGCAGCCCCGACGAGGTCTACGACCAGCCGGCCACGCCCTTTGTGCTGCAGTTCCTGGGCGATGTGAACCTGTTCCACGGCCGCACCGGCCATGGCCCGGGCGGCGCCGAGGCCACGGCCGATGTGCATTACGTGCGCCCGCACGAGCTGGACGTCAGCACCGAGGCGCCCACCGGCGACGATGCCGGCGCCCCGGCCTGGCCGGCCGAGCTGGCCCAGGCCCTGACCCTGGGCCCGGTGACGCGGCTGGAGTTCCGCCGCGACGACGGCAGCTATGTGGACGTGGAACTGCCACGCGCCCGCTGGCAGGCGCTGCGCAGCCAGCTCAACCTGCAGCCCGGCGGCCGCGCCTGGCTGAAGGCGCGGCGCGTCACCCGCTTCGTCGTCGGCCAGGGGCCGCAGAGCCCGGCGCCCGACGATCCGGCCGCGGCGATCTGATCAGGGCTGCGGCGCAAAGCGCTGCAGCACATGGTCAACCAGGCCGCGCGACAGCTCCTCCTCGGCCACGAAGACCTGGCCCAGCCGCTCCTGGCGCAGCAGCGCCGCCTCCTCGGCATTGGGGCTGCGCAGCACCACCTCGATGTCCGGGTTGAGCTGGCGCGCGGTGTCGACCATCTGGCGAGCGCCCAGCGCATCGGCGACGGTGATGACCAGCATCGCCGCATCGGCGATGTGGGCCTGGATCAGCACCGCCGGATCGCTGGCATCGCCCGACACCGCGGCCAGGCCCTGGCGGCGCAGGTCCTCCACCAGCTCGCGGTTGCGCTCGGCCACCACGCAGGGCAGGTCGCGCTCGCGCAGCGCCTGGGCGATGCGCCGGCCCAGCCGGCCATAGCCCACCAGCACCACCTGGCCTTCGAGGTAGCGGCGCTCGGTGCTCATCGGCAGCTCGGCATAGGGGTCGTCCCGGCTGTCGAGCTGGCGCGCCAGCGCCGAGCGCGCCAGCAGCCAGCGCGAAAACGGCGCGATGGCGGCAAACACCAGCGGGTTCAGCGCGATCGAGATCAGTGCCCCGGCCAGCACCAGGCTCATGCCCTCGGCCGGCAGCAGGCCCAGCGACAGGCCCATGCCGGCCAGGATGAACGAGAACTCGCCGATCTGGCCCAGGCTGGCGGCCACGGTCAGCGCGGTGTTCAGCGGATAGCGCAGCAGCAGCACCAGGCCGGCCGCGGCAATCGACTTGCCGATGATGACGATGGCCACCACCGCCAGCACGCGCAGCGGCTGCTGCAGCAGCACCTGCGGATCGAAGAGCATGCCCACGGCGACGAAGAACAGCACCGCGAAGGCATCGCGCAGCGGCAGCGACTCCTCGGCCGCACGGTGGCTGAACTGCGACTCGCGCATCACCATCCCGGCGAAAAACGCGCCCAGCGCAAACGACACGCCGAACAGCGCCGCCGCGCCATAGGCGATGCTGATGGCCGCGGCCACCACCGACAGCGTGAACAGCTCGCGCGAACCGGTGCGCGACACCTGCCACAGCAGCCAGGGCAGCAGGCGCCGGCCGGCCACCAGCATGATGGCGACGAAGGCCGTGACCTGCAGCAGGGTCTGGCCGACGGTCAGCCACAGCGGCTGGCCGCCGACCTCGGCCTGGCCGCCCAGCACGCCGGCCAGCGGCGGCAGCAGCACCAGCACGATCACCGTCGCCAGGTCTTCCACCACCAGCCAGCCCACGGCGATGCGGCCGTTCATGGTGTCCAGGCTGCGCCTTGCCTCCAGCGCCTTCAGCAGCACCACGGTGCTGGCACAGGACAGCGACAGGCCGAACACCAGGCCGGCGCCGGCCGACCAGCCCCAGGACCAGGCCACGCCCATGCCCAGCAGCGTGGCCAGGCCCATCTGCACCACCGCGCCGGGCAGGGCGATGCGCTTGACCGCCAGCAGATCGCCCAGCGAGAAGTGCAGGCCCACGCCGAACATCAGCAGCATCACGCCGATCTCCGACAGCTGGGCGGCGATGGCCATGTCGGCGACGAAGCCCGGCGTGGCCGGCCCGATGGCGATGCCGGCCAGCAGATAGCCCACCAGGGCCGGCAGGCGCAGGCGCGCGGCGATGAAGCCCAGCACCAGGGCCAGGCCGAAGCCGGCGGCCAGCGTGGTGATCAGACTGATGTTGTGGTGCATCGGAGGCCGGGCTTGCGTTGGCCCGCATGTTAGCGGTCACCCACCGGCGATGCAGCATCGGTGCCAAGCACGGAACACCCGCCGCCGCCGGCGTCTGCAGCCGGGCCGCGGCTCAAGCCGTGAACAACTGCGCCGATAAACCGTCAGCCCTGCACCGCCTGCCACCGCCCTGGAGTGCCCCTTGAAGCTCAGCCACCTGTCCGTCAGGACCCAATTGACCGTCGCCTTCAGCGGCCTGGCCCTGCTGGTGCTGTGCGTGGCCCTGCTCGGCATGCGCGCCATGGGCCAGGGCCACGACGACTTCGCCAGCTTCGTCGGCGAGAGCAACCGCCGCGCCATGCTGGCCAACCGGCTGATCGATGCGGCCAATGCCCGGGCCATCGGCGCGCGCAACATGGTGCTGGTGGGCACGGCGGCCGAACGCCAGGCCGAGCAGGCCGCCGTGGCGGCCGCGCACGGCAAGGTGACGGCCAGCCTGACCGAGCTGCGCGCGGCGCTGGCCCAGGCCGGCAGCCGCGTCGACGCCCGCGAGCGCGAGCTGCTGGCGCGCATCGAGCAGGTGGAATCGCGCTACGGCCCGCTGGCGCTGGACATCGTGCGCCTGGCCCTGGCCGAGCAGCGTGAACCGGCCGTCGCGCGCATGAACGCCGAGTGCCGGCCGCTGCTGGCCCAGCTGCTGGGCAGCGCCGCCGACTACCAGGCCCATGCCGCCACCCGCGCCGCCGACGACGTGCGCCTGGCCGAGGCCCACTACACGCTGAACCGCAACCTGATGCTGGGCGGCTGCGCCCTGGCCATCGCGCTGGCCCTGCTGATGGCCTGGACCATCACCCGCGGCCTGCTGGCCTCGCTGGGCGCCGAGCCGGTGGACCTCAGCGCCGCCGCCGAGCGTGTGGCCGCCGGCGATCTGCAGCCGGTGTCCGGCGCCGGCCAGGCGCCCGAGCACAGCGTGCTGGCCTCGCTGGGCCGCATGCAGAGCGACCTGGCCGTCGTCGTCAGCCGGGTGCGCCAGGCCTCGGACTCGATCGCCACCGGCTCCACGCAGATCGCCACCGGCAATGCCGACCTGTCGCAGCGCACCGAGGAGCAGGCCTCCAGCCTGGAGCAGACCGCGGCCTCGATGGAAGAGCTCAACACCACGGTGCGGCACAACGCCGACACCGCGCGCCAGGCCACGCAGCTGGCCAGCTCGGCCAGCGCCGCCGCCAGCCAGGGTGGCGCGGTGGTCGGCCAGGTGGTGGCGACGATGGAGCAGATCAGCGCCAGCTCGAAGAAGATCGCCGACATCATCGGCACCATCGACGGCATCGCCTTCCAGACCAACATCCTGGCGCTGAATGCGGCGGTCGAGGCCGCGCGCGCCGGCGAGCAGGGCCGCGGCTTTGCCGTGGTGGCCGGCGAGGTGCGCAGCCTGGCCCAGCGCAGCGCCACCGCGGCGCGCGAGATCAAGGGCCTGATCACCGACAGCGTGGACCGCGTGGCCGCCGGCTCGCGCCTGGTGGCCGAGGCCGGCGCCGGCATGGGCGACATCGTGGCCCAGGTGCGCAGCGTGGCCGAGCTGATCGGCGAGATCAGCAGCGCCAGCTCCGAGCAGACCGGCGGCATCACCCAGATCAGCCAGGCCGTTCAGGTGCTGGACCAGACCACGCAGCAGAACGCGGCCCTGGTGCAGGAAAGCGCCGCGGCCACCGACAGCCTGCAGCGCCAGGCCGCCGCGCTGACCGAGATGGTGCGCGTCTTCAAGCTGGACCGGGCGGCCCTGGCCGCCTGATCCAGGGCCGCGGCGCGCTCAGCGCGCCGGCCTCAGCACTTGATGCCGACGTGCAGCGCGACCACGCCGCCGGTCAGGTTGTGCACGTCCACATGGCCGAAGCCGGCGGCCTTCATCATCGCTTTCAGCTCGGCCTGGCCGGGGTGCATGCGGATGGATTCGGCCAGGTACTTGTAGCTGTCGGCATCGCCGGCCACCAGTTTGCCCATCAGCGGCAGCAGCTTGAACGAGTACAGGTCGTAGGGCTTTTGCAGCGGCGCGGCGACCTTGCTGAACTCCAGCACCAGCAGCCGGCCGCCGGGCTTGAGCACGCGGCACATCTCGGCCAGCGCCCGGTCCTTGTGCGTCATGTTGCGCAGGCCGAAGGCCACGCTGACCAGGTCGAAATGGTCCGCGGGCAGCGGCAGCTGCTCGGCATCGCAGACCAGGGTCGGCAGGGCCAGTCCCTCGTCCATCAGCCGGTCGCGGCCGACGCGCAGCATGGCCTCGTTGATGTCGGTGTGCAGCACCTGGCCGCTGTCGCCGACCTTGCGCGCAAAGGCACGCGTCAGGTCGCCGGTGCCGGCGGCGATGTCCAGCACGCGGTCGCCGGGCTTCAGGTTGGCCACGGCCACGGTGTAGGCCTTCCACGCCCGGTGCAGACCCATGGACATCAGGTCGTTCATCAGGTCGTAGTTCTTGGCCACCGAGTCGAACACGCCGCGCACGCGCCGCGCCTTTTCGCCCTCGTCGACGGTCTCGTAGCCAAAATGGGTCTGGGCCATGCTTGCGCTCCTGTGCCGCCGGATCAGTGGTGGTGGCCGCAGGCGCCGGCGGACTTGTCGGGCATCGGCGCATCGCGGTCCACGCCGGCCTCGGCCAGGCGTTCCAGATAGCGCTGCCACAGCGCGTCCTGGTCGCGGCCCAGCTTGTAGAGGTAGTCCCAGCTGAAGATGCCGGAGTCGTGGCCGTCGCTGAAGCTGGGCTGCACCGCATAGTGGCCCACCGCCTCGATGGCGCTGATGCCGACCTCGCGCTTGCCGTGCTGCAGCACCTCCTGGCCCGGGCCATGGCCCTGCACCTCGGCCGACGGCGAATACACGCGCAGCAGCTCGAACGGGATGCGGAACAGCGCGCCATCGTCGAAACCGATCTCCAGCACCCGCGACTGCTGGTGCACGGTGAGGGCCGTGGGCTGGGGCTTGGTGGCGCTGGACATGGCGGTGGCAGGGGCTGACGGAAACACCGGCCAGTGTAGTGCCGGCCTGCTTTGGCCCTGCGCCGCATGCGCCCGCCGCGCTGGCGCTACCGTTGCGCCCCATGAGCGACACCCCCTCCACCCCCACCCCCTACACCCCGCCCCGCGTCTGGACCTGGAACCAGGCCAACGGCGGCCAGTTCGCCAGCATCAACCGGCCGGTGGCCGGCGCCACCCACGAGCGCGAGCTGCCGGTGGGCCGCCATCCGCTGCAGCTGTATTCGCTGGGCACGCCCAACGGCATCAAGGTCACGGTGATGCTGGAGGAACTGCTGGCCCTGGGTCACAGCGGCGCCGAATACGACGCCTGGCTGGTGCGCATCCAGCAGGGCGAGCAGTTCGGCAGCGGCTTCGTGGCCATCAACCCGAACAGCAAGATCCCGGCCCTGCTGGACCGCAGCGGCCCGCAGACCATCCGCGTGTTCGAGTCCGGCGCCATCCTGATGCACCTGGCCGAGAAGTTCGGCGCCTTCCTGCCCGGCACCGACCAGCCCGCCGCCCGCGCCGAGACGCTGAGCTGGCTGTTCTGGCAGATGGGCAGCGCGCCCTTCCTGGGCGGCGGCTTCGGCCACTTCTACGCCTACGCGCCGAGCAAGATCGAATACGCCATCGACCGCTATGCGATGGAAAGCAAGCGCCAGCTGGATGTGCTGGACCAGTTGCTGGCCACGCGCGAGCACGTGGCCGGCGCCGACTACAGCGTGGCCGACATGGCCATCTGGCCCTGGTATGGCGCCCTGGTGCTGGGCCAGCTGTACGGCGCCGGCGAGTTCCTCGACGTGGGCAGCTACCGCCATGTGCGGCGCTGGGCCGAGCAGGTCGCCGCGCGGCCGGCGGTGCAGCGTGGCCGCATCGTCAACCGCGCCTGGGGCCCGCTGCACGAACAGCTGCACGAGCGCCACGAGGCCAGCGACTTCGAGCTGCGCACCCAGGACAAGCTGGCGCCGGCGGGCTGAAACCGCGGCGCAGGGATAATCGGCGGTTTGGCGCGCGGCGACAGCCGCGCGCGCGTCGCGATCTCCTCGCCTGCACGGACCCCCACACACCATGGCCCAGTACGTCTTCACGATGAACCGTCTGTCAAAGACGGTTCCGCCCAAGCGGCAGATCCTCAAGGACATCTCGCTGTCGTTCTTTCCCGGCGCCAAGATCGGCGTGCTGGGGCTGAACGGCTCGGGCAAGTCCACGCTGCTGAAGATCATGGCCGGCGTGGACAAGGAGTACGAGGGCGAGGCCGTGCCCATGCCCGGCATCAAGATCGGCTACCTGCCGCAGGAGCCCCAGCTCGACCCCGAGCAGAACGTGCGCGAGGCGGTCGAGCAGGGCATCGGTGGCGTGCTGGCCGCCAAGGCCCGGCTGGAGGAGGTCTACGCGGCCTATGCCGAGCCCGATGCCGACTTCGACGCGCTGGCCGCCGAGCAGGCCGAGCTGGAAGCCATCATTGCCGCCGCCGGCAGCGAAAACACCGACCTGCAGCTGGAGCTGGCCGCCGACGCGCTGCGCCTGCCGCCCTGGGAGGCCAAGATCGGCGTGCTGTCCGGGGGTGAAAAGCGCCGCGTCGCGCTGTGCCGCCTGCTGCTCAGCAAGCCCGACATGCTGCTGCTGGACGAGCCCACCAACCACCTGGACGCCGAGTCGGTGGAATGGCTGGAGCAGTTCCTGCTGCGCTTTCCGGGCACCGTGGTGGCCATCACCCACGATCGCTACTTCCTGGACAACGCCGCCGAGTGGATCCTCGAACTCGACCGCGGCCGCGGCATCCCTTGGAAGGGCAACTACTCCGACTGGCTGGACCAGAAGGAAAAGCGCCTGGAGAGCGAGCAGAAGACCGAAGACGCCCGCATGAAGGCGATGAAGGAAGAGCTCAAGTGGGTGCGCAGCAATGCCAAGGGCCGCCAGGCCAAGAGCAAGGCGCGCCTGGCCCGCTTCGAGGAGCTGAGCGACACCGACTACCAGAAGCGCAACGAGACCAACGAGATCTTCATCCCGGTGGCTGAGCGCCTGGGCAACGAGGTGATCGAGTTCAAGGGCGTGACCAAGAGCTTTGGTGACCGGGTGCTGATCGACAACCTCAGCTTCAAGGTGCCGGCCGGTGCCATCGTCGGCATCATCGGCCCCAACGGCGCCGGCAAGTCCACGCTGTTCCGCATGATCCAGGGCGTGGAGCAGCCGGACTCGGGCGAAGTGGCCATCGGCAAGACCGCCAAGCTGGCCTTCGTCGACCAGAGCCGCCAGAGCCTGGCCAACGAGAAGACGGTCTGGGAAGACGTGTCCGGCGGGCTGGACAACATCGTCGTCGGCAAGTTCACCATGCCCAGCCGCGCCTACATCGGCCGCTTCAACTTCAAGGGCAACGACCAGCAGAAGCTGGTCGGCAGCCTGTCCGGCGGTGAACGTGGCCGCCTGCACCTGGCCAAGACCCTGGCCCAGGGCGGCAATGTGCTGATGCTGGACGAACCGTCCAACGACCTGGACGTCGAAACCCTGCGTGCACTGGAAGAGGCGATGCTGGAGTTCGCCGGTTCGGCCATGGTCATCAGCCACGACCGCTGGTTCCTGGACCGCATCTGCACCCACATCCTGGCCTGCGAAGGCGACTCGAAGTGGTTCTTCTACGACGGCAACTACCAGGAGTACGAGGCCGACAAGAAGAAGCGCCTGGGTGAAGAAGGCGCGCGGCCGCACCGGCTGCGCTTCAAGAACATCTGAACCCACTACTAGTACTGCTGCCACCGCCAACCATGCCGCTGCCGCGCGCCACCGCCACCGCCATTGCATCCACCCTGGCGCTGGCCCTGGCCGGCTGCGCGCAACTGGCCGGCACGCCGGCACCTGCGGCGCCGGCCACGGCAACTGCCGCCAACGCCCCGGCCGCCGCCTCGGCAGCACCGGCGGGCCGGGCCGCCACCCCGCCAGCCGCCGCCGCACCCGGTGCAACGCCGCCGCCGGCCCCCGGCCAGCCGCCGGCCTTTGCCGTGGTGGTCAAGGACGCGCAGGAGATCAAGGCGCTGTTCAGCGCCTGGCGCAAGGACGACAAGCTGTGGCTGGAGCTGCGGCCCGAAGACCTGGAGCAGCCGTTTTTCCTGTCGCCCAAGCTGGCCAGCGGCATCGGCGAGGCGCGCATCTTTGGCGGCCTGATGCTGGCCAGCCCGCGCCTGGTGCAGTTCCGCCGCGTGCACAACCAGGTGCAGCTGCTGGCCATCAACCAGCAGCAGGTGGCCGCCGCCGGCACGCCCGAGGCGCGCGCGGTGGCCGCGGCCATCTCGCCCAGCCTGCTGGGCAGCGCGGTGGTGGCCAGCCAGCCGCATCCCGAGCGCAAGAGCATCCTGATCGACGCCGGCAGCCTGTTCGTCAGCGACATGCTGGGCCTGGGCGCCCAGTTGCAGCGCAGCTTCCGCCAGGGCTACAGCTTCGACGCCCGGCATTCGTCGGTGGCCGAGGTGCGCGGCCGGCCGGATCTGCTGGTGGTGCGCACCCAGCAGCACTACGCCACCGCCAGCCTGGCCCAGCCCACGCCGGGCGCGCCGGCCGGCGCCCCGGTGCCCAGCGTGCCCGAAGGCCTTCCCGATGCGCGCAGCCTGTTCATCGGCCTGCACTATTCGCTGATGAAGCTGCCCGAGCAGCCGATGGCCCGCCGCGCCGCCGATCCGCGCGTCGGCTATTTCCTCAGCGTCCGCGACGACTTCAGCGACGACCTGGCGCGCAGCCCGCGCCAGCGCACCGTGCACCGCTGGCGGCTGGAGAAGAAGGACCCCTCGGCCGAGCTGAGCGAGCCGGTCAAGCCCATCACCTTCTGGCTGGACCGCAATGTGCCGCTGAAGTACCGCGCCACGCTGACCGCCGGCATGCTGGAGTGGAACAAGGCCTTCGAGCGCATCGGCTTCAAAAACGCCGTGGTCGTCAAGCAGCAGCCCGACGACGCCGACTGGGACACGCTGGATGCCGGCGTGGCCTCGCTGCGCTGGATGGTCAACCGCGATCCCTCCTTCGGCGCCATCGGGCCCTCGCATGTGGACCCGCGCTCGGGCGAGATCCTCGATGCCGACATCGGCATGGAGAGCCTGTCCTCGCGCAGCGTACGCAGCACGCGCAGCCGCATCCTGGGCGCCAGCTCGGCGGCCGACTGGGCGGCGCTGATGCAGCTGCCGGCCGAGCCCGGCACGGCCGGGGCATCCGCCCACCGCCATGCCGACGGCCAGGCCTGCGAGTTTGCCGACCAGGCCGGCCAGCAGCTCGACTATGCGCTGGACCTGCTGGCCGCGCGCGGCGACCTCGACCCGGCCAGCCCCGAGGCCGAGCAGTTTGTGCTCGACTACCTGCGCGGCGTGGCCATGCACGAGGTCGGCCACACGCTGGGCCTGCGCCACAACTTCCGCGCCTCGCGCGCCTACACGCTGGCCCAGCTGGACGATCCGGCCTTCACCGCGGCGCATGGCATCGCCGCCTCGGTGATGGACTATCCAGGCCTCAACCTTCCGGCGCCGGGCGTGCCGCTGGCCCGTCATGGCGCGCCGTTCCGCGCCGCCCTCGGCCCCTACGACTACTGGGCCATCGAATACGCCTACAAGCCGCTGCCGGCCGGGGATGCCGCGGCCGAGGCGGCGGCGCTGGCGGCGATTGCCGCGCGCAGCAGCGAGCCCGGCCTGGACTACGCCACCGACGAGGACGTGTTCATCGGCCTGGACCCCGAGGCGCTGCAGGGCGACCTGGGCAACGACGTGCTGGCCTTTGCCCGGCGCCGCTTCGACATCGCCGCCGAGCTGCTGCAGCGCCAGCGCACGCGCCAGCTGGCGCCGGGCGCCGACTGGGCCGCGCTGCGCCGCAGCGTGGCCTTTGCGCTGCGCGACGCCGGCAGCGCCGCCGGCATGCTGCTGCGCCAGATCGGCGGCCTGCGCACGCTGCGCGACCATCCCGGCGCCGGTGGCCGCGATCCGCTGCAGGCCGTGCCCGCCGAGCAGCAGCGCGCCGCGCTGCAGCTGCTGGGCGAGCGTGTGCTGGCCGCCGACAGCCTGGTCATCCCGGCCTCGCTGCAGCGCCGCCTGGCGCCCGATTTCTTCGAGCGCAGCGAAACCAGCGCCAACCTGCCCACCGACTATTCGCTGGCCGGCAATGTGCTGGAGCTGCAGCGCGCGGTGCTGGCGCGGCTGATGAGCGACGACCTGGCGCGCCGGCTGCAGGACAACGCCGCCAAGCTCGACGCGCCAGAGCAGGCGCTGCGCCTGGCCGAGCTGCACCGGCGCCTGGACGCCGCGGTGTGGAGCGAGCTGGACGGCCGCGGCGACATCGCCGAGCCGCGCCGCGAGCTGCAGCGCGAGCATGCGCGACGGCTGGCCCTGCTGGTGGCGGCACCGGCCGGCCTGAGCCGCGCCGATGCCCGCGCCCTGCTGCGCAGCCATGTGTCGGCCCTGGCCGACCGGCTGGACAAGGCCAGCCGCCGCGCCACGCTGAGCGAGAGCACCCGCCTGCACCTGCAGGACAGCGCCGAGTCGCTGCGCGCCGCGCTGGCCGCCACCACGCTGCGCCAGCCGGGCTGAGCCGCCGACGGCGCCGCGCCAGCCGCCGTTCGTCGCAAGGGCGCGGCCGCGGCGTTGGCGCCAGGGCGGCGGCGGGCTATCGTCAGGCCATGCCCAGCGCCTCCGATCCCATGGACTCCCAGCGCCCGCCCCCCTCGGACCCGGCTGCGGCGCCGGCCACGGCCAGCGCCGCCAGTCCCCGCACCGCTGCCGGCCATGACGGCTGGCGCGCCTGGCTGCGCGAGCTGAACCCGCGCGCCCTGGCCTGGGCCCTGGCCCTGGCGCTGGTCGGCGCGGCGCTGCTGAACCCGATCTTCAAGCCCTCGTTCCTGGAGCTGACCGGGCGCACCGTGTTCGTGGCCCTGATGTCGCTGCTGGCCTTCAGCGCAGCCGGCCACTGGCACCGCCAATGGCCGGCCAGCGGACGCGCGGCACGCCTGCTGCCACGCTGGCTGCTGCAGTCGCTGGCCCTGGTGCTGGCCGCGCCGGCGGCCACCGCCGTGGTCTATGTGGTCAGCACCGGTGGCGACCTGTCGGCCTTTTTGTTCAACGAGGCGCGCATCGCCGGCTTCCTGTGGATCTCGGTGCCGGCGGTGCTGGTGGGCCTGGTGCTGGGCCTGGGGGCGCTGCTGCGCGAGCGTGAATCGCAGGCCCTGGCGCTGCAGCTGCAGCTGGAGCTGCAGCGCGCCGAGCTGGCCCGCCAGGCCTCGGACGCGCGCCTGGCCCTGCTGACGGCCCAGGTCGAGCCGCACTTCCTGTTCAACACCCTGGCCAATGTGCAGGCCCTGGTGGAGACCGGCTCGCCACGTGCCGCCGAGGTGCTGAAAAGCCTGATCGCCTACCTGCGCGCGGCCCTGCCGCGGCTGCAGCACGACGGCGGTGCGCCGCCGCTGCGCAACGAGCTGGCCCTGGTGCAGTCCTACCTGGAGCTGATGCACTTGCGCATGCCCGACCGGCTGCGCTTTCACGTGCAGGCCGAGCCGGGCACCGACGGCCTGCGCTTTCCGGCCATGGCCTTGCTGACCCTGGTGGAAAACGCCGTGCGCCATGGCATCGACCCGGCCGAGGACGGTGGCGAGATCGAGGTCGGCGTGGCCCGCGATGCCGCCGACGGCCACCTGCGGTTGTGGGTGCGCGACAGCGGCGTGGGCATGGCCGCGCACGGCCGCGGCCTGCAGCCCGGCACCGGCCTGACCAATCTGCGCGAGCGCCTGGCCAGCGTCTACGGCCCCGGCGCGCGCCTGGAGCTGAGCGAGGCCGCGCCGCAGGGCGTGTGCGCCGAGATCCATCTGCCCCCGGGAATCTGAGCATGCCTGCCGTGAAAGCCCTGATCGCCGACGACGAGCCGCTGCTGCGCGAGCACCTGGCCAGCCACCTGGCGCGGCTGTGGCCGGCGCTGCAGGTGGTGGGCCAGGCGCGCAACGGCCGCGAGGCCGTGGCCCTGGCCGAGGAGCTGCGGCCCGACATCGTGTTCCTGGACGTGCACATGCCCGGGCTCAACGGCATCGAGGCGGCGCGCGCCATCGTGCAGGCCGGCACCGACCCCGGCAGCGATCCTGGCACCGGTGGCCGGCGGCCGCAGCTGGTCTTTGTCACCGCCTTCGAGCAGTATGCGGTGCAGGCCTTCGAGCAGGGCGCCATCGACTACCTGGTCAAGCCCTTCGAGAGCGACCGCCTGGCCGACACCGTGGCCCGGCTGCGCGAGCGGCTGGCGGCGACACCGGCCGCGGCTGCCGCACCCGCCGATGCCGAGGCCGATCCGGTGGAGGCCGCGCTGACCCGCCTGGCGGCGCGCCTGGCGGCCCAGGGCGGCGGCACGCCCTGGCTGCGCTGGATCAAGGCCTCGGTGGGCAATGCGGTGCGCCTGATCCCGGTCGACGAGCTGATCTACCTGCGCTCCGACGAGAAGTACACGCTGGTGGTCTGGCCCGGCGGCGAGGCGCTGATCCGCAAGCCCATCCGCGAGCTGATCGACGAGCTGGACCCCGAGACCTTTGTGCAGGTGCACCGCTCGGTGATCGTCAACCTGCGCGCCATCAGCCAGGTGGTGCGTGGCGCCAACGACACCGCCGACGTGCACCTGCGCGGCCGGCCCGAGACCCTGCCGGTCAGCCGCAGCTACCTGCACCTGTTCAAGCAGATGTGACGGCCGGCGGCGGCTGGCGCCACAGCCAGGCCGCACCGCGCACCCCCGAGGCGTCGCCGTGCAGGGCCGGCAGCAGACGCGTGCGCACCGGCTCGCGCAGGCCGCCCGAAAACACCCACTGGCCCCACAGCGTGGGCACCACCTGGTAGGTGGAGGTGATCGCCGACAGGCCGCCGCCGAGCACGATGACCTCCGGGTCCAGCAGGTTGATCACCGATGCCAGTGCCCGCGCCAGCCGCTGCTGCCAGGCCGCCAGCGTGGCCTGGGCCGCAGCGTCGCCGGCTTCGGCGGCGGCGGCGATCTGCGCCGCGCTCAGTGCCCCGCCGTGCTGCCGCGCATGCCCGGTGGCCAGCGCCGGGCCGCTGAGCAGGGTCTCGATGCAGCCGGCCTGGCCGCAGTAGCAGGCCGGCCGCGGCTCGCCGGGCCCGGCCCAGGGCAACGGGTTGTGGCCCCATTCACCGGCCAGGCGGTTGGGGCCTTCCAGCACCCGGCCGTGCACGGCGATGCCGGCGCCGCAGCCGGTGCCCAGGATGGCCGCAAACACCACCGCTGCGCCGGCGCCAGCGCCATCGGTGGCCTCGGACAGCGCCAGGCAGTTGGCATCGTTGGCCAGGCGCACCGGCTGGCCCAGGCGGGCGGCCAGGTCGGCGGCCAACGGCCGGCCGTTCAGGCACTGGGTGTTGGCATTTTTCAGCCGGCCATCGGCGGTGGCGCTGCCGGGCGTGCCCAGGCCGATGCTGCATTGCCCGCCCGGCGCCATCGCGCGCGCCTGCTGCACCAGCTCGACCAGGGCCTGCAGCATCAGACCGTAGTCGTGCGAGGGCGAGGCCAGGCGCCGGCGCCACAGCTGGCCGCCCTCTGGCGCGAGCAGCTGGGCCTCGATCTTGGTGCCGCCGACGTCGATGCCCAGCGCCGCCCGCGGCCGCAGTTCAGTGTCGAAAGTCATGCCCACAGCCTATCAGGGCCGATCCCGATCTCCGGCGATCTCAAGCCGCGGCCGCGCCGGCCGAAATCCCGCCGACAGCCCCCCGCACCGGGAGGCCCCATCACCGTCCCAGGAGACCTGACAGATGCCCCGTTCCGCATGGACCCTGCGTGCCCGGCTGGGCCTGGGCTTTGGCGTGGTGCTGGCCCTGCTGCTGGCCGTGGCCGCGGTCGGCCTGAGATCCACGCTGGCGCTGGGCGACCAGATCACGCAGATCGTCGAGCACAACAACCTGCGCAGCACCCTGGCCCACGAGCTGCTGGACGGCATCAACCGCATGGCCATCCAGGCACGCTCGATCACGCTGCTGACCGACGTCAAGGAGATCGACGCCGAGGTGGCCGAGCTGAACAAGGCCCGTGCCGCCTACGAGAAGAGCGAGAAGGCGCTGCTGGCCGAGCTGGCCGGCGCCGAGGCCGACGAACGCAAGCTGGCCGACGAGGCCCGCGCGCTGGCGGCCAAGGCCATTCCGCTGGTCACCACCGCAGCCAAGCAGGGCGCCGACGGCGCCAACATCGAGGCCACGATGACCCTGACCCTGCAGCTGCGCCCGGTGGAGCTGCAGTGGCGGGCCAAGGTCAACCAGCTGATCGCCCTGGAAGACGCCCGCAGCAAGGCCCAGGCCGAGGCCGCCGAAGCCTCCACCCGCCAGGCGGTGGCGCTGGACGTGGGCCTGTCGCTGCTGGCCCTGGTCATCGGCGCTGCCGTGGCCTGGCGCATCGCACGCTCGGTGCAGGGGCCGATCGAGCAGGCGGTGCAGGTCGCCGAACGCATTGCCGGCGGCCAGCTGGACAACCCGCTGCCGCCCCATGGCGGCGACGAGATCGGCCGCCTGCTGGGCGCCGTGGGCAGCATGCAGGACAAGCTGCGCAGCCTGGTCACCGAGATCCGCCAGACCGCCGAGAGCATCCAGGTGGCCTCGGCCGAGGTGGCCACCGGCAACCAGGACCTGAGCCAGCGCACCGAGCAGGCTGCCGGCAATCTGCAGCAGACCGCCAGCGCGATGGAGCAGGTCACGAGCACCGTGCGCCAGAGCGCCGATGCCGCGTCCCAGGCCAACCAGCTGGCCGGCTCGGCCGCCAGCGTGGCCCAGCGCGGTGGCGAGGTGGTGGGCCAGGTGGTGGCCACGATGGACCAGATCAACCAGTCGTCGAAGAAGATCGCCGACATCATCGGCACCATCGACGGCATCGCCTTCCAGACCAACATCCTGGCGCTGAATGCGGCGGTGGAAGCCGCCCGCGCCGGAGAGCAGGGCCGCGGCTTCGCGGTGGTGGCCGCCGAGGTGCGCAACCTGGCCCAGCGCAGCGCCGCCGCAGCGCGCGAGATCAAGACCCTGATCTCGGCCAGCGTCGAGCGCGTGGAGGTCGGCAGCCGCCTGGTCGGCGATGCCGGCAGCACCATGGGCGAGATCGTCGCCAGCGTGCAGCGGGTCTCGGACATCATCGGCGAGATCACCGCCGCGACCCAGGAGCAGAGCAGCGGCCTGGCCCAGGTCAACGGCGCCGTGGCCCAGCTGGACCAGGCCACGCAGCAGAACGCGGCCCTGGTGGAACAAAGCGCCGCCGCCGCCGAAAGCCTGAAGGACCAGGCCCAGCGCCTGGCCGGACTGGTCGGCACCTTCCGCACCGGCGCTGCCGGCGCCACCGCCAGCCCAGCGGCCGCGCCGCGCCCGGCCATGCCGGCGCCCCGCGCCGAGCTGCCGGCGCCCACGCCGCTGACTGCCGCACCGGTCGCACCGACCATCAAAGCCGCCACGACACCCGCCGCACCGCGCCGCGCAGCGGCACCAGCACCCGCACCGACACCGGCCAAGGCGGCCGATGCCGGGGCCGAGGCCGACTGGGAAACCTTCTGACCCCCCACCCCTCCGCGAGGACAGCCCCATGGCACTGACCACCGAATCCCCGGCCCTGGCGCGGCCCGCTGCCGCACCGGCCCAGCCCTCCGGCCGCGGCGCCGGCGCGGCCACTCCCGGCCGCGCGCACACCCCGGGCGGCGAGTTCCTCAGCTTCCGCCTCGGCGCCGAGGAATACGGCATCGACATCCTGCGCGTGCAGGAGATCCGCTCCTACGAGGCGCCGACGCGCATCGCCAATGCGCCGGACTTCCTGAAGGGCGTGGTCAACCTGCGCGGCGTGATCGTGCCCATCGTCGACCTGCGCCTGAAGCTGGGCTGCGGCAGCGCCGAGTACAACGACTTCACGGTGGTCATCGTGCTCAATGTGCACGGCCGCGTGGTCGGCGCGGTGGTCGACTCGGTGTCCGACGTGCTGGCCCTGCACGGCGAGCAGATCCGCGAGGCGCCGGCCCTGGGCGCCTCGGCGGTGGACACCAGCTACATCACCGGCATCGGCAGCGTGGCCGAGCGCATGCTGATCCTGATGGACATCCAGGCGCTGATGAGCAGCCCCGACATGGGCCTGATCGCCGACACCGGCAGCTGAGCGGCAACGCCAGCGGCAAACGGCGCCGGGTGCAGCGATCCTGGCTCAAGCGCCGGCCAGATAGAGCATCCGGTCAATCACGCCCAGCAGTTCGGCCGGATTGCCGACGCGAAAGCGTGCGTCGGTGCGCAGCTGGTCATGGCCCACGCGCACGGTCAGCCAATGGGACGGAGCCATCCGGAACACCGGCTCGTCATTGACGTCGTCGCCAGCGAAGAAGGCCCCATCCGCGGCACTGCGCTGCACCAGGCACAGCATCGCCTCGGCCTTGTCGGGCGCATCGGCGGCGGTCAGGTTGACCACGCGCTTGCCGCCGAACATGCGCAGCCCCGGACTGAGGGCGCGCAACGACTGCAGCAGCGCGTCGATGGTTCGCAGCGCCGCCTCCAGGTCCGGCGCCAGCCGGTAGTGCAGCGCGATGGACTGGCCCTTGTCCTCGACCAGGATGCCGGCCTGGGCCAGGCTTGCGGCCTGGGCCTGCAAATGGCTGCGCGCCGGGTCCAGCGCCAGCGCATGGCCTTGCGAGGCCTGCGGGTCCTGCTCATCCTCGGCGCCATGGCCGCCGATCACGCAACTCGGTTCAAACCCCAGCCGCCCACGCACATCGGCAACCCGCCGGCCAGTGACGACGGCCACCGGCCGGCAGCGAGCCAGCCGTTGCAGGCGCTGCGCCAGAGCAACGGGCACGCGCGCATCCTGCGGCCGGGCGACGATGGGCGCCAGCGTGCCGTCAAAGTCGAAGGCCAGCAGCGGCCGGCCGGCGAGCAGCCTGGCCAGGGCCTGCTCGCCCGCGGCGCTGAGCAGATGGGGCAGCGGCGGGACGGCCATGCTCAATGCACCTGCAGCCGCTTGACGCGGGCGCTGATGCGCTCGCGCAGGCGCCAGCGCGCCGCATCGGTCAGCATGCGGCCGGCCCAGCGGAACACATTGAACTCACGCACCGTGCTGCGCAGGCTGGCCATGCGCTCGCGCTGCTCGGCCAGTGGCATGGTGGCGGCACGGTGCAGGGCATCGGCGGTCTCTTCCACATGGTAGGGGTTGATGATCAAGGCCTCGGTGAGTTCCCGCGCGGCGCCGGCAAAGCGGCTGAGCAACAGCACGCCCTGCAGGTCGTCGCGCGCGGCCACGAACTCCTTGCACACCAGGTTCATGCCATCGTGCAGGCTGGTGACCACGCAGATGTCGGCGGCGCGCAGCAGTTCGTTGACCTGCTCCGGCTCGTGGTGCCGGGCCAGCAGCAGCACCGGCTGGTAGCCCTCACGACCAAAGCGCTGGTTGATGCGCTCGGTGCTGCGCTGGATGCGCTCCTGGAAGCTGCGGTACTCGTCCAACGCGCTGCGCGTCGGTGCCGCCACCTGCACCATCACGAAGCGACCTATCCACTGTGGATACTTTTCCAGCAGCCGCTCGGTGGCATTCAGCCGCTCGAGGATGCCCTTGGTGTAGTCGAAGCGGTCGATGCCCACGGCCAGGCAGACATCGGCCGGCAGACCCAGGCGCGCGATCACGCGCTGGCGGCTGGCCGCCGCCTCGCCAGGCGGCGCCGCCTGCTCGGGCCAGGCGATCGAGATCGGGTAGCTCTCGATCAGGGTTTCCTTGTCCTGGAACGAAATCGTCGAATGTTCGTGCTCGATGCGCGCCTCCAGGCAGCGGTCGACGGTCTCGATGAAGTTCTTGCAGTGGAAGCGGGTGTGGAAGCCCAGGATGGTGCTGCCCAGCAGCCCCTGCAGGATCTCGCGCCGCCAGGGGCAGATGCCAAAGCTCTCGGGGTTGGGCCAGGGGATGTGCCAGAAGGTCAGGATGGTGGCCTGGGGCAGGCGCTCGCGGATCAGCGCTGGCAGCAGCGCGAAGTGGTAGTCCTGCACCAGCACGATGGGATCCTCGCCACGCGCCTCGGCGACCACCGCATCGGCAAAGCGCTGGTTGACGGCGCGATAGGCCTCCCAGTCGGACTCGCGGAACACCGGCCGTACATGGGCCACATGGCACAGCGGCCACAGGCCCTCGTTGGCAAAGCCGTAGTAGTAGCCCTGCTCTTCGTCGGCCGTCAGCCAGATGCGGCGCAGCCGGTAGTCGGCCTGGCCCGGTGGCACGGCAACGCCGTCGGCAGCATCCACCACCTCGCGGTCGGCACTGCCGCTGCCATGCGCGATCCAGGTGCCCGAGCAGGCGCGCATCACCGGCTCGACCGCGGTGACGAGGCCACTGGCCGGACGCCTGGCGACGATACCGTCCTCGGTGCGCTCGTGGATGTAGGGCTCGCGGTTGGAAACCACGATCACCTGATCGCCGCTGAGCTGGCTGTTGAGCAGGCTGCGCAAACGCGCCGCATCCCACTCCGCCTCCGGCCCCTGCAGACGGCGGTACTCGTCTTCCAGATCGCGCAGCCGGCTGCGCAACTCGCCGGCCAGCGGCTCCAGTTCGGGCGGTGCCAGCATTGGCGTCAGCAGCCCTTCGCCACGCAAGATGGCCTGGGCTCCCTTGACCCAGCCGCGCCAGCTGAGCTGGGCCACGACCATGGTGATCAGCGCGATGATCAGCCCCATTCCGGCGATGAACAGCACCAGGTACTGGCGCGTATCGGCGCTGCGCCGGTCGATGAAGCCCAGGTCGTGCAGCAGTACCAGATGGCCCAGCAACTGTTCGGGGCCGGCCGGTGCCGACGCTGGCGGCGGCGCCGGCGCCGGTGGCAGCCCCACCAGATCGGGCAGTGCCTGCAGCAGGGCGTCGGGCCAGCCAGGCACAGGCGCGGGCCGGGCCGCAGCGGTCAGCGCATGCACGCCCACATGCACGCGCCCACCCTGAACGCCGGGCAGGGTGGCACGGGCATCGCCGCGGGCCGCCAGCTCGCGGGCACGCACGCAGTCCAGCGCCGCCGGGAACTGCCGTGTCGCCAGCAGGCGCCGGTCATGCACATCGCACAAGGCCACCGACAGCAGACGCTCGTCGCTCAGCACGCGCTCGAAGATCGGCAGCAGCCTTGTCGTTGAACCCGAGGCCAGTGCATCGGCCACCGGCTCGGCCAGCGAGCTGGCGACCAGCATGCCGCGGATGTTCAGATCGCGGCTGAACCAGCGCAGCGTCACCTGATCCAGCAGCGGCTGGGCCACATAGGCGGCCACGGCCAGGGTCAGGCCCAGCGGAAGCAAAAACCGCAACTGCAGACGAAGGGTCTTGAACACGACCGTCGCCATCCTTGGAACTTATATTTGTGGCAATGTATCAGTCGAACCGGCCCCAGCGGGCAAGAAGGAGATGAATCCATGTCCAGCACAGCGTCACGCCCTGCCCCATCGCTGGAACTCGCGCTGATTGGCAACGGCACCGTGGCCGCGCTGGTCGACGCAGGTGCCCGCCTGGTGTGGTGCTGTATGCCGCGCTTTGACAGCCCGCCGGTGTTCGATGCGCTGCTGGATGGCAGCAGCGCCGACGCGGCCCAGACCCAGGGCCTGATGTCGGTGGAACTGGAAGGCCTGACGCGCACCGAGCAGCGCTACGAGCCGGCCACCGCCGTGGTGCGCACGCGGCTGTGGGACGCCACCGGCCAGGGTGTGGAGGTGACCGACTTCGCGCCGCGATTCGTGACCCGCGACCGGGTGTTCAGACCGATGCAGTTGGTGCGCCGCGTGCGCGCGCTGGCGGGCTCGCCGCGGGTGCGCGTGGCGGTGCGCCCGCGTGGCGATTGGGGCGCCAGCGCACCGCAGATCACCCGCGGCAGCCACCATCTGCGCTATCTGCTGCCCGACATCACGCTGCGCCTGAACACCAGCATGCCGCTGACCTACCTGGCCGACGGCACCTGGTTCGAGCTGAGCCGGCCGGTCAGCCTGCTGCTGGGGCCGGACGAAACCCTGTCGGGCGGCGTTGACGAGACGGCCCAGTCCTTTGAGGACCAAACCGTGCAGCACTGGCGCGAATGGGTGCACCGCCTGGCCCTGCCGCTGCAGTGGCAGGACGCGGTGATCCGCGCCGCGATCACGCTCAAGCTGTGCCAGTACGAGGACACCGGCGCCATCGTCGCGGCCATGACCACCAGCGTGCCCGAAGCCCCCGACAGCGGCCGCAACTGGGACTACCGCTATTGCTGGCTGCGCGATGCCTTCTTCGTCGTGCGCGCGCTCAACAGCCTGTCCGAGGTCGGCACCATGGAGTCCTACCTGGCCTGGCTGTACAACGTGCTGCGCAGCGCCGGCAGCGGCCATGTGCAACCGCTGTACGGCATCGGCCTGGAAGCGCAGCTGCCCGAGCGCATCGTCACCACATTGTCTGGCTACCGCGGCATGGGTCCGGTGCGCGTCGGCAACCAGGCCCACGAGCACTTCCAGCACGATGTCTACGGCAACATCGTGCTCGGAGCGGCCCAGGCCTTTCACGATCACCGCCTGTTCCGCCGCGGCAATGCCGCCGACTTCGCCATGCTGGAGACCATGGGCGAGCGGGCCTGGGCCCTGCACGACCAGCCCGATGCCGGCATGTGGGAGCTGCGCCACCGCGCGCGAGTGCACACCTCGTCGTCGCTGATGTGCTGGGCCGCCTGCGACCGCCTGGCCCATGTGGCCCTCAGCCTGGGCCTGGCCGGTCGTGCCGCGCTCTGGCGCGACCGCGCCGACCACATCCACGCGGCCATTTGCCGCGGGGCCTGGAATGCCGAACGCTGCGCCTTTGTCGAGAGTCTGGGAGGACGCGACCTCGACGCCAGCGTGCTGCTGATGGCCGAAGTGGGCTTTCTGCGCCCCGACGATCCGCGCTTCGTCAGCACCGTCGATGTGCTCGAACGCCATCTTTGCGATGGCCCCTACATGCGCCGCTACGAAGCCGCCGACGACTTTGGCCTGCCCGAGACCTCGTTCAACGTGTGCTCGTTCTGGCGCGTCGACGCGCTGGCGCGCATCGGCCGCGTCGAGCAGGCGCGCGAGGCCTTCGAGTCCCTGCTGGCCCGGCGCAACGCCATGGGCCTGCTCAGCGAAGACCTGGCCCCGGCCAGCGGCGAACTGTGGGGCAACTTTCCGCAGACCTATTCGATGGTCGGCATCATCCACGGCGCGCAGCGACTGTCGGCGCCCTGGGACAGCGTCATCTGACGAAAGGGCGGTAATGAACGAATCCTGGCAAGCGCTGTGGCAGGCCGCCGAGCGGCTGGAGCCGCTGACCCGACTGACCGCCACCCTGCTGCGCATCGGCGTCATCGTCGTGCTGGCCTGGCTGGCCATCGCACTGGCCCAGCGCGGCATCCGTGCACTGAGGCTGCGCATCGCCAGCCGCTTCAACGACCGCGAGGCGGTCAAGCGCGCCGAGACCCTGGGCCGCGCGGCCCGCTACCTGGCGGCCGTGGTCATCAGCCTGGTGGCCGGCATGCTGGTGCTCAGCGAGATGGGCCTGAGCCTGGCCCCGGTGCTGGGCGCCGCCGGCGTGGCCGGCCTGGCCGTCGGCTTTGGCGCGCAAAGCCTGGTGCGCGACTACTTCACCGGCTTCTTCCTGCTGCTGGAGAACCAGATCCGCCAGGGCGACGTGGTCAAGCTCGGCAATCACGCCGGCCTGGTCGAGGAGATCACGCTGCGCTATGTGCAGCTGCGCGACTACGACGGCCATGTGCACATCGTGCCCAACGGCACCATCTCCAGCGTCATCAACATGAGCCGCGGCCATGCGCAGGCGGTGATCGATGTGGGCATCAGCTACAGCGCCGACGTGGATGCGGCGATGGCGGTGATGCAGCAGGTCGGCCGCCAGCTGCGCGAGGACCCCGCGTTCGCGGCGCGCATCGAAGCCGACCTGGAGATGGCCGGCGTCGAACAGCTGGGCGACTCGTCGGTGCAGCTGCGTGCGCGGCTGCGCGTGGCGCCGCTGGAGCAATGGGCCGTGCGCCGCGAATACCTGCGGCGCGTGAAGCTGGCCTTCGACCGCGAGGGCATCGAGATCCCGTTCCCGCAGCTGACCGTGCATCTGCGCGACCCGGCGGCATCGGGGGCGGCAGCCTGAGCTGCCGCCAGGCTCACACCGGCTCGGTGCGCAGCAGCAGCCAGGCCAGGGCGTCGCCGTTCACCTTGGGTGACAGGCGCGCACGCACCTCGGCGTGGTAGTCGTTGAGCCACTGGCGCTCGTCCTGGCGCAGCAGCGACAGGTCGAGGCAGCGCACGTCGATCGGGCACAGCGTCAGCGTCTCGAACTCCAGCATCTCGCCAAAGGCGCCGTGCTCGGGCGTGTCGACGGCGCGGTTCATCACCAGGTTCTCGATGCGCACGCCCCATTGGCCCGGCCGGTACAGGCCCGGCTCGATGGAGGTGATCATGCCCGGCTCCATGGCCATCTGCGGCTCGGGCACGGTCTTGCTGATCGACTGCGGACCCTCGTGCACGGCCAGGAAGTAGCCCACGCCATGGCCCGTGCCATGGCCGTAGTCCAGGCCGTGCTGCCACAGCGGCGCGCGCGCGATGGCATCCAGCATCGGGCTGGGCGTGCCACGCGGAAAGCGCGTGCGTGACAGCGCCATCGTGCCCTTGAGCACCAGGGTGCAGTCGCGCCGCTGCGCATCGCTGAGCCGGCCGACCGGCCAGACGCGGGTGATGTCGGTGGTGCCGCCCAGGTACTGGCCGCCCGAATCGATCAGCAGCAGGCCGTCGCCGTCCAGCCAGCTGTAGGCCTCGGGCGTGGCGCGGTAGTGCGGCAGCGCGCCGTTGGCATTGAAGCCGGCGATGGTGGAAAACGACAGGCCGACGAAGCCCGCGCGCTTGGCGCGCTGGGCACTCAGGCGCTCGTCGATGGTCAGCTCGCTCCAGCGCTCGCCGCGGGCCAGGGCGGCCTCGAACTCGGCATAAAAGGCGCACATCGCCGCACCGTCCTCTTCCATGGCCTGGCGGATGAAGCGCGCCTCGGCCTCGGTCTTGCGGCTCTTGAACAGCACGCTGGGATTGATGGCCTCGATGACCTGCACGCCCGCCGGCACCTGCTGGCGAAAGCCCAGCGTGATGCGCCGTGGATCGACCAGCAGCCGGCTGCCCGAGGGCAGAGCCTGCAGCGCCGCCGCGGCCTGGCCGTAGTCGGCCAGCGTGATGCCGTCGGCGGCCAGCTCGGCCTGCAGCGCAGCCGGCACCTTGCCGGCACCGACGAACAGCGTCAGCGCGTCGGCGGCCAGCAGCAGATGGGCCAGGAACACCGGGTTGTAGTCGACATCGGCGCCACGCAGCTGGGTGATCCAGGCCACGTCGTCGACGGTGGACACGAAGTGGTGCGTGGCGCCCTGGGCCGCCACGGCCTCGCTCAGCCGCGCCAACCGCGCCGCGCGCGGCTCGGTGGCCTGCGGCGGCTGGTGGGCATAGACCCGCGCCTGCGGCAGCGCCGGCCGGTCCGGCCAGGCCGCATCCAGCGGGTCGAGGTCGGTGCGCAGCTGCACGCCGGCGGCATCCAGCGTGGCCTGCAGCTGCTTGGCCGCGGCCAGGCCCAGCACATCGCCGTCGACGGCCACGCATGAGCCGCGCGGCGTGTGCTCGGCCAGCCAGGCCATGTGGTGGGTGGCCGCGCCAGTGGGGATCTTCACCAGCGCGATGCCGCTGCCCTGCAGCTGGCGCTCGGCCTGCTCCCAATAGCGGCTGTCGGCAAACAGCGCGGCCTCGTCGACCGTCACCACCAGGGTGCCCATCGAGCCGTCGAAGCCCGACAGCCATTCGCGCCCCTGCCAGCGGCCGGGCAGGTACTCGGACAGATGCGGATCGGCGCTGGGCACCAGCAGGGCATGCAGGCCCTGCTGCTGCAGCACCTCGCGCAGGCTGGCCAGGCGTTCGCGGACGGGGTTGACGCGGGTGTCCATCGTGGGGCTCCGTGGGCGGCGCCGGCGGCTGCGGGTGGGCCGGGCGCGCGAAAGCAGTGGGGGTCGCCGATTCTAGGAGGCTGTCGGGTGCTGGAGCGGTCGCGCCAAAGGCCTGAACTGCGCCGGGTTCGCCGGCGTGCATCCCCGGGCCGCCCGGGGTGGCCGCGTACAATGCGGGCCGTGGCGGTTGCACCAGTCCGGACGCCACAGTCGATTCCGACCTCCCACCGTCCAGCCGGCCTTTCCCGACTGGGGCCCTTGGCAACAAGTGGCATCAAGGCCGAGCGGCACACCGCGGCAAGCGTGGCGTGCCACCCCATCCCCACAATGAAATTCACCGATCTCGGCCTGGCCGAGCCCATTCTGCGTGCCGTGGCCGAACAGGGTTACGACACCCCGACGCCGATCCAGGCCCAGGCCATCCCGGCCGTGCTGCAGGGCGGCGACCTGCTGGCCGGCGCCCAGACCGGCACCGGCAAGACCGCCGGCTTCACGCTGCCGATGCTGCAGCGCCTGTCCAGCGAGCCGGCCAAGAAGGATGCCCGCGGCCGCATCGTCATCCGCGCGCTGATCCTGACGCCCACCCGCGAGCTGGCGGCCCAGGTCGAGGAGAGCGTGCGCACCTACGGCAAGTACCTCAAGCTGAGCAGCATGGTGATGTTCGGCGGCGTCGGCATGGGCCCGCAGATCGAGCGCCTGCGCCGCGGCGTGGACATCCTGGTGGCCACGCCGGGCCGTCTGCTGGACCACCACCAGCAGGGCACGCTGGACCTGAGCCATGTGCAGATCTTCGTGCTCGACGAAGCCGACCGCATGCTGGACATGGGCTTCATCCACGACATCAAGAAGGTGCTGGCCATCGTGCCGGCCAAGAAGCAGAGCCTGCTGTTCTCGGCCACCTTCAGCGACGACATCAAGGCCCTGGCCGACCGGCTGCTGAACAGCCCGGCGCTGATCGAGGTGGCGCGCCGCAACCAGACCAATGACGCCATCGCGCAGAAGGTCCACCCGGTGGCGCGCGACAAGAAGAAGGAACTGCTGGCGCACCTGATCCGCCAGGGCGACTGGCACCAGGTGCTGGTGTTCACGCGCATGAAGCATGGTGCCAACCGTCTGGCCGAGTACCTGAACGACCATGGCATCGGCGCCATGGCCATCCATGGCAACAAGAGCCAGGGCGCGCGCACCAAGGCGCTGGCCGAGTTCAAGAGCGGCGAGCTGCCGGTGCTGGTGGCCACCGACATCGCGGCGCGTGGCATCGACATCGACCAGCTGCCGCACGTCGTCAACTTCGAGCTGCCCAACGTGCCCGAAGACTATGTGCACCGCATCGGCCGCACCGGCCGCGCCGGCGCCCAGGGCGAGGCCATCAGCCTGGTCTGCCTGGACGAGGAAATCTTCCTCAAGGACATCGAGAAGCTGATCAAGCGCAGCATCCCGCGCGAGGCCGTCGCCGGCTTCGAAGCCCCGGCAGACGAGCGCGCCGAGCCCATCGTGCTGGGCCGCATGACCATCGGCGTCGGCGGCACCAAGCGTGGCGGTGGTGGTGGCCGGCCCGGTGCCGGGCGCCCCGGCGGCCATGGTGGCCATGCCAGCGGCCACGGTGCCGGCCATGGCGGCGGCCAGCGCCAAGGCCATGGCCAGGGCGGCCGGCCCGGCGGTGGCGGCGGCGGCGGCGGTCGCCCGACCGGCGGCCATGGCGGTGGTGGTGGCAAGCCCGCCGGCGCCGGGCCGCGCCAAGGCCATGGCGGCGGCCAGCCCCAGGGTGGCGGTCGCCCGGCGGGCGGCTCGTCGCAGGGCGGTGGCCGCCCGGCCGGCGGCCAGTCGACGCGCAGCGGCGCCGGCGGCCTGGTGTCGCGGCTGACCCAGCCGCCCAAGCGCTGAGTCGGCGATGGCCGGCCCGGCCGCTTCCGCAGGCCCCGGCTGGCGTGTGGCCGTGGCCGGCGCCAGCGGCCTGATCGGCCGCGCCCTGGTGGCCGCACTGGCCGCCGATGCCCGCGTGGCCGTGGTGCATGCGCTGCTGCGCCGACCGCTGACCGACGCGGCCTGGGCGGCGGCTCCGGCCGGCCGCATCCAGCCCCTGATCGCCGACCCGCTGCGCCTGGGCCAGCCTGACGGCCCGGCCCTGCCGGCCCTGGACCTGGCCTTCTGCGCGCTGGGCACGACGATCAAGACCGCCGGCTCGCAGGCCGCCTTCCGTGCGGTGGACCTGGACGCGGTGCTGGCCTTTGCCGGCGCCGCCCGCGCTGCCGGCGCGCGGCGCTTCGGCCTGGTGTCGGCGCTGGGCGCCGATGCGCGCTCGGCGGTGTTCTACAACCGCACCAAGGGCCAGGCCGAGCAGGGGCTGCGCGCCATGCACTGGCCGCGCCTGGTGATCGCCCGGCCCTCGCTGCTGCTGGGCGACCGCCAGGCCCTGGGCCAGCCCACGCGCCGCGGCGAATGGCTGGCCCAGCGCCTGATGCCGGCGCTGGGTGGCCTGCTGCCCGGCAAGCTCAGGCCCATCCGCGCCGAGACCGTGGCCAGGGCGCTGCAGCACACGCTGCTGGACGAAGATTCGCACCCGCCGCTGCGCGTGCTGGAGTCCGACGCGCTGCAGCGTCTGGGCGCTTAGGCGCTTAGGCGCCTAGGCGTTGGCTTCGCGCCGGCCGGCGCACACCGGGCAGGCGGCCTGCCGCGGCAGGCGGATCTCGGTCCATTCCATGCTGCGCGCATCCAGCATCTGCAGCCGGCCGGCCAGCGAGCTGCCGACGCCGGCCAGCAGCTTCAGCGCCTCGGCGGCCTGCATGCTGCCGATGATGCCGACCAGGGGCGCGAACACGCCCATGGTGGCGCAGCGCACCTCCTCGAACGTGCTGTCGGGCGGAAACAGGCAGGCGTAGCACGGCGCCGCGGCCTGGCGCGTGTCGTAGACCGAGATCTGGCCGTCGAAGCCGATGGCCGCGCCCGACACCAGCGGCTTGCGGTGCGCCACGCAGGCCGCATTGACCGCATGGCGGGTGGCGAAGTTGTCGCTGCAGTCCAGCACCACGTCGGCGCTGGCCACGGCCGCGTCCAGCCAGGCCGCGTCGGCGCGCTGCAGCACCGGCTGCACCTGCACATCGGGGTTGATGGCGGCCACCGTCTGGCGTGCCGACTCGGCCTTGGGCTGGCCCACGCGGGCCAGGTTGTGGGCGATCTGGCGCTGCAGATTGGTCACATCCACCGTGTCATGGTCGACCAGGGTGATGCGGCCGACGCCGGCCGTGCCCAGGTACAGCACCACCGGCGAGCCCAGGCCGCCGGCGCCGATGACCAGGGCATGGGCGTCGAGCAGGCGCTGCTGGCCCTCGACGCCGATCTCGTCGAGCAGGATGTGGCGGGAGTAGCGCAGCAGCTGGTCGTCGTTCATGCGCCGAGCATAGCCATGAAAGCAAACGGCCCGCCGAAGCGGGCCAGGAACCATTGCTGCGATGCGAGCCGCGGCCCAGCGCCGGGCCGCCCCACAAGCGGGCCGCGCACCCGCTCGGCGGGTGGCGCCGGTACCCCGGCGCCGGGTGCCCCAGTTACTGCTTGTCTTCGTCCAGCGCCGCCTTGCGCTCGCTGGCGGTCTTGCTGACGGCCACCGGCTTGCCCTTGAGCTGGTTCAGCGCCTGGATCAGCGGCCAGTCTTCGCTGCTGCCGAACTCGGGCAGGGGCTTGATCGGCTCCTTGCTCTTGGCGGCCATTTCTTCGAGCTTCTTGCGCGCTTCCTCGCGGGCCTTCTCGCGCGCCAGCTCGTCGGCGTCCTTGGGCGCCGAGGCGCCGCCCTGGGCCGTGCCGGCCTTGGCCTTGTCACCCAGGTGCTTTTCCAGGTCGGCCTCGCGCATGCGCAGCGCGGCGAACACATTGCCCTCGGCGGTCTCGTCGATCCACAGGTCGGGCACGATGCCCTTGGCCTGGATGCTGCGGCCGCTGGGCGTGTAGTAGCGGGCGGTGGTGATCTTCAGCGCGGTCTCGGCCGACAGCGGGCGCACGGTCTGCACCGAGCCCTTGCCGAAGGTCTGGGCGCCCATGATGGTCGCGCGCTTGTGGTCCTGCAGCGCGCCGGCGACGATCTCGCTGGCCGAGGCCGAGCCTTCGTTGACCAGCACCACCAGCGGCACGGTCTTCAGCGCCGCCGGCAGCTTCTTCAGCGGATCGCTGGCGCCGCGGCGCACGTAGTACTCGGGCGAGGCCTTGAAGGTGGCGCGGCTCTCGGCGATCTGGCCATTGGTGCTGACCACGGTGACATCGCCGGACAGGAAGGCCGCCGACAGCGCCACCGCGCCTTCGAGCAGGCCGCCCGGATCGTTGCGCAGGTCGAGCACCAGACCCTTGAGGTTGGGCTCCTGCTTGTAGATCTCGTCGAGCTTGCGCGCGAAGTCCTCGACCGTGCGGTCCTGGAACTGGCTGACGCGGATCCAGGCATAGCCCGGCTCGACCAGCTTGGCGCGCACGCTCTGCACGCGGATCTCCTCGCGCGTGATGGTCACCGGGAAGCTGCGGTTCTCGGCCTTGCGGAAGATGGTCAGCGACACCTTGGTGGCCGGCTCGCCGCGCATGCGCTTGACGGCCTGGTCGATGGACAGGCCCTTGACCGCGGTGTCGTCGATCTTGGTGATCAGGTCGCCCGGCTTCAGGCCGGCGCGGAAGGCCGGCGAGCCCTCGATCGGCGAGACCACCTTGACCAGGCCGTCTTCCATGCCGATCTCGATGCCCACGCCGACGAACTTGCCGGTGGTGCCCTCGCGGAATTCCTTGAAGCTCTTCTTGTCGAAGTAGACCGAATGCGGGTCCAGCCCCGAGACCATGCCGCCGATGGCGTCGGAGATCAGCTTCTTCTCGTCGACCTGCTCGACGTAGTCGCTCTTGATCATGCCGAACACCGCGGCCAGCTGCTGCAGCTCTTCAAGAGGCAGCGGTGCCAGCGAGCCGCGGGCAAAGGCCTGCAGCTGCATCGTGGTCAGTGCCCCGGCCACCGCGCCCAGCGCCAGCAGCCCCACCACCTTCAATCTGCCCGTCATCTTGCCCGCCTTGGCCATGTTGCGGCCCCGCCAACGAATGGAATCCCGTCCAGTATAGGAGCGGGTCATGGGCTGTGAGCAGCGACTGGCGCCAAAGTTGCACCCGCTTCCGCGGTCTTTTCCCGTCTTTACGCCGGCTTCACCGCCGGCAGCCGCGCGGCTCAGCAGCCCAGGCGCTCGGCCAGCTCGGCCAGCGTGGCCACCACATGCTGGGGCGATCGCGTCGGCGCCGCCGGCGGCGGCAGCTCGGGCCGGCAGACCCAGGCCGCCTGCAGGCCGGCGGCCAGCGCGCCGTCCACGTCCAGCGGGCCGTCGTCGCCCACGTGCAGGGCCTGCTCGGGCCGGCAGCCGGCGCGCTGGCAGGCGGCGGCAAAGGCCTCGGGCGCGGGCTTGCCCAGGCCCAGTTCACGCGCGCTGACCGCGGCATGGAAATGCTGGCCCAGGCCGGGCACACGCTGGATGTCGGCATTGCCGTTGGACAGTGCGACGATGCGAAAGCGCCTGGCCAGCCGGGCCAGCGCCTGCGGCACGTCGTCGAAGGGCTGCACCTGCTGGCGCGCGGCGAAGAACACCTCGAAGGCCGGCACGGCCAGGGCCGGGTCGTCGCCGGCCTCGGCCAGCGCCAGGCGGATGGACTCGCGGCGCAGCGCCGACAGGTCGTGGGCCCATTCGGGATGGGCCTCGGCCACCGCGGCGCGGATGCGGCGCAGCGCCGCCAGGTCGTGCGCCGCGGCGGTGGCCGGCGCATGCTGCAGCAGCCAGTCGTGCAGCAGGGCTTCGGCGCGGCGGATCGCCGGCCACACCGGCCACAGCGTGTCGTCCAGGTCCAGCGTGAGGGTGGTGATCGCGGGCATGGCGCGGATTGTGCTGCGCCGGCCGACACGCCCCTGCGCCCAGGGGTTAAGCTGCGCGCCCCGTCTGCGCAGCATCACCAGGCCCGACCGTGACCGAACCCAAGCCCACTCCCCTGACCGCCCGCAACTTTCCCAGTGCCGGCGAGGATGCCCAGGCCGCTGCCGCGCCCTCGCGTTATGCCGGTCCCGACAGCGCCTACCGCCTGGCCTTCACCGACACCGACTTCCTGCTGCGCGAGGAACTGCGGCCGGTGCGCATGCAGCTGGAACTGCTCAAGCCCGAGATGGTGCAGCAGGAGCTGGGCATCGAGTCGACCATCGTGATCTTCGGCTCGGCGCGCATCCTGCCGGCCGATACCGCCCAGGCCCGCGTCGACGCCGCCCGCGAGGCCGGCGACGCCCAGGCGCTCAAGCGCGCCGAGGCGGCGCTGGCGATGAGCGTCTACTACGAGCAGGCGCGGCGCTTTGCCGCCATCGTCACCGAGCGCTCGCGCGCCCACGACACGCCGATCTATGTGGTCACCGGCGGCGGCCCCGGCATCATGGAGGCCGGCAACCGCGGCGCGCACGAGATCGGCGGCCAGAGCATCGGCCTGAACATCGTGCTGCCGCACGAGCAGCAGCCCAATCCGTACATCACGCCGCAGCTGTGCTTCCAGTTCCACTACTTCGCGCTGCGCAAGATGCACTTCGTGATGCGCAGCATCGCGCTGGTGTGCTTTCCGGGTGGCTTCGGCACGCTGGACGAACTGTTCGAGACCATGACGCTGATCCAGACCGGCAAGAGCCGGCGCCGGCCCATCCTGCTGTTCGGACGTGCGTTCTGGGAGAAGCTGATCGACTTCCAGCACCTGGTGGACACCGGCATGATCAGCCCCGGCGACCTGGGCCTGTTCAACTTCGTGGAGACCGCCGAAGAGGCCTGGGAGCTGCTGGCCGCGCACTATGGCTTTGGCGACGAGAGCTCGGGCCTGGATGGCCGCAGCGCCGGCTCGGTCTGAGGCCCGGCCGGCGATGAGCCCCGTCAGCCTGATCGGCGCGCCCACCGACATCGGCGCCGGCAGCCGCGGCGCCAGCATGGGCCCCGAGGCCCTGCGCGTGGCCGGCCTGCAGCCCACGCTGGAAAGCCATGGCCTGCAGGTGATCGACCGCGGCAACCTGGCCGGCCCGGCCAACCCCTGGCTGCCGCCGGTGGACGGCTACCGCCACCTGGCCGAGGTGGTGGCCTGGAACCGCACGGTGCACCAGGCCTTGCTGGCCGAGCTGCGCCTGGGCCGCCTGCCCATCCTGCTGGGCGGCGACCACTGCCTGGGCCTGGGCTCGATCAGCGCCGTGGCCCGGCACTGCCGCGACAGCGGCAAGAAGCTGCGCGTGCTGTGGCTGGATGCCCATGCCGACTTCAACACCCATCAGCTCACGCCCAGCGGCAACCTGCACGGCATGCCGGTGGCCTGCTTGTGCGGCCTGGGCCCGCGCGAGCTGGTCGAGCTGGGCCACGACGACGGCCACAGCGGTGCGTCGATCAGCCCGCGCTGGGTGCGCCAGATCGGCATCCGCTCGGTGGACCCGGGCGAGAAGCGCCTGGTGCACGAGAAGGGCCTGGAGGTGTTCGACATGCGCTTCATCGACGAGCACGGCATGCGCCATGCGATGGAGCTGGCCCTGGCCACGCTGGATGCCAACACCCATCTGCACGTCAGCTTCGACGTCGACTTCCTCGACCCCGACATCGCGCCTGGCGTGGGCACCACGGTGCGTGGCGGCCCCAGCTACCGCGAGGCCCAGCTGTGCATGGAGATGATCGCCGACACCGGCCGACTGGCCAGCCTGGACGTGATGGAGCTGAACCCGGCGCTGGACATCCGCAACCAGACCGCCGAGCTGGCGGTGGACCTGATCGAGAGCCTGTTCGGCAAGAGCACGCTGATGCGCGACCGCTCCTGAGAGGGTGTCCCCGAAATGATAGGCACCCTCTAACAACGGGCCATGGCTCCATCACCCGGCCGGCGATGGCTCCGACGGGCGATGTGGCCGGTGGACGCGAACGCGACGATGGCGGCCTCGCATCGCTCTTCGTCCGACCCGCCATGTTCCGCCGCCGCCCCCAACCCCCGCACCTGCCCCGCTATGTCTCGCCGCTGCGCCGCGCCCGCCATGCCACCGCCGCGGTGGCCCTGCCGCTGCTGATCGCCGCCGGCGCCGCCCTGCTGCTGCCGCTGGGCAGCGAGGCCGCCACCGACGCGGCGCCGCGCCAGATGCGCCTGGTGCTGCAGATCGAGCTGCAGCGTGATGCCGAGGTGCCGGTGGCCGGCGGCAGCGCGCGCATGCAGCTGCGCCAGCGCCTGGACCATGCGGTGACCCTGGTCGGCGACGGCGTGCCGGCCGTGGCCAATCCGCTGGACCCGGACGACCTGGCGCGCCAGGCCGCGCAGGACCAGGCCCGCGCCCAGCAGGTGCAGGATGCGCTGGCGCGCCAGCGCGCCAATGCCCGGCCGTCCACCGCGCCTGCCGCACCCGATCTGGCCGCGCTGCAGGCCCAGGCCCAGCAGCTGATGGCCCGCTGCGGCCAGGACCAGGCCTGCCTGATGCGCGAGGCCGCGGCGCTGCAGGCCCGGCAGATGGCCGCCGCCGGAATGGGCCAGGGCCAGGCCGCCGCGCTGCAGACCTATGCCAGCGACTGGCGCCAGTGCGAGCAGCGCCATGCGCCCGGCCCCGCCCGCCGCGCCTGCCAGGACGAGGCGCGGCGCCGCGCCGGCGGCACGCCCGAGGCCGGCGACCACGACGCGGCCCCGGCCACGCCTTATCTGCTGTGGCGCAGCACCGCCGGCCCGGCCGGCAACGATGCCACGGCCTGCGCGCTGCAGTTGCAAGTGCAGCTGGACGAGACGGTCAGCGGCCAGCAGGCCGATGTGCAGGGCCCGGTGCCCTTCCGCCACCAGCGCCGTGCCGACGACCGCGCGCCGGCGCAGATCGCCTGCGGCCTGCACCAGGCGGTGCTGGACACACGCAGCGGCCGGCTGTGGCTGGACGGCGGCCTGCCCTGGCCCGCGGCCCATGTGCAGGTCACGCAGCAGCGTGGCGGCCGCACCCAGTACAGCGGCCAGCAGGTGCAGGCGCTGGACTGGCACGAGGCCGGTGATTGGCTGCGCCAGCGGCTGCGCAATCTCAGCGCCCAGGGCAGCGACGCGGTCACGCTGGCCACCGCCGGCGGCGGCCAGACGCGGGTGCAGCTGCGCTGGTCGCTGCAGCCGCAATAGCCTCAACAGCCGCAACAGCCGCAATAGGCGTCTGCCCCCAACGGAGCGGGCCGCAGACCGCGGTACGCTCCGGAACCATGAGCCCTGCCCGCGCGCGCATCCACCGGCCACGGCGCCGGACCCGCCCATGAAACGCCGCCACCTGCTGCTGGGCACGGCCGCTGCCGCCGGCGCCCTGGTGGTCGGCTGGGGCCTGCTGCCACCGCGCCAGCGCCTGCAGGGCGGACAGCCGCTGCCGGCCGCCGACGGCCAATGGCCGTTCAACGGCTGGGTGCGCATCGGCCGCGACGACCAGGTCGGCATCGTGATGGCGCGCAGCGAGATGGGCCAGGGCGTGCACACCGCGCTGGCCATGCTGCTGGCCGAGGAGCTGGATGCCGACTGGGCCCGCGTGCGCAGCGAGGCCGCGCCGGTGGACGCGATCTACAACAACCTGGCCACGGTGGTCGACGGCCTGCCCTTCCATCCCGACGACGATGGCTGGGTCAAGCGCCTGGCCGGCTGGCTGACGGCCAAGACCATGCGCGAGATCGGCCTGATGGTCACCGGCGGCTCGTCCAGCATCAAGGACGCCTGGATGCCGATGCGCCAGGCCGGTGCCAGCGCCCGCGCCATGCTGATGGCCGCCGCCGCCCAGCGCTGGCAGGTGCCGGCGGCCGACTGCCGCACCGAGGCCGGCCGCGTGCTGCATGCGGCCAGCGGCCGCAGCGCGAGCTATGGCGAGCTGGCCGAGGCCGCCGCCGCCCTGCCCCTGCCGGCGACCGACGGCCTGGTGCTGAAGACGCCGGACCAGTGGCGGCTGATCGGCCGCAGCCAGCCGCGGCGCGAGGCCGCCTCCAAGCACGATGGCACGGCGCGCTTCGGCATCGATGCGCTGCAGCCCGGCCAGCGCTTTGCCAGCCTGGTGCTGAACCCGCAGCTGGGCGGCGCGGCGCCGCCGTTCGATGCCGCCGCGCTGCGTGGCCAGGCCGGCGTGCGCGCCCTGGTCGGCGTGCCGGCGCTGCACGGCGCCTCGGGCGGCGTGGCCGTTGTCGCCGACACGCCCTGGCAGGCCTTGCGCGCCGCGCGGGGCCTGGCCGGCACGCTGGCCTGGCCCGACGGCCCGGCCAAGGGCCTGGACAGCGCCGGCATTGGCCGCCAGCTGCAGGCCGCGCTGGAGCCGGGTGCGGGCTTCGCCTACTTCAAGACCGGCGATGCCGAGGCTGCTCTGGCCGGCGCCGCACGCACCGTGGAGGCCCGCTACGAGGCGCCTCTGCTGGCCCATGCCACGCTGGAGCCGCAGAACGCCACCGTGCTCTACCAGCCCGAGCAGCGGCGCGCCACCGTCTGGGCGCCGACCCAGGTGCCGGGCCTGGCACGCTGGGCCGCGGCCCAGGTGCTGGGCCTGGAAAGTGAGCAGGTCACGCTGCATGTGACCCTGCTGGGCGGCGGCTTCGGCCGCCGGCTGGACGTGGACTTCGTGGCCCAGGCCGCGGCCGTGGCCAAGACCCAGCCCGGCGTGCCGGTGCAGAGCTTCGTCAGCCGCGAGCAGGACCAGACCCACGACTTCTACCGCCCGCCCTGCGTGGCGCACTGGCGCGCCGGCCTCGATGCCCAGGGCCGGCTGCTGGGCCTGCAGGTGCTGTCGGCCGGACCGTCGATCGTGCAGCAGTTCCTGCAGCGCAACTTCGGCCTGTCCGAGGCCATGACCGTGGGCCCGGACAAGACCACCTGCGAAGGCGCCTTCGACCAGGCCTATGAATGGCCGGCCGCGCGCATCGCCCACCGCATCGTGCCGCTGCCGGTGCCGGTGGGCTTCTGGCGCTCGGTGGGCCATTCGCACCAGGCCTTCTTCAAGGAATGCTTCATCGACGAATGCGCCGCCGCCGCCGGCCGGGACCCGCTGGACTTCCGCCTGGACCTGCTGCAGCGCCATCCGCGCCAGGCCGCGGTGCTGCGCCTGGCCGCGGCCCAGGCCGGCTGGGGCCAGGCGCCGGCCGCGGCGCCGGACGGTGCCAAGGCGGCGCGTGGCCTGGCCCTGCACCAGAGCTTTGGCAGCATCGTCGCCCAGGTGGCCGAGGTGTCGCTGGATCCGGCCGATGCCAAGCGCATCCGCGTGCACCGCGTGGTGGTGGCCATCGACTGCGGCGTGGTCGTCCATCCGGACATGGTGCGCCAGCAGATGGAAGGCAGCATCGTGCAGGCCCTGGGCACGGCGCTGCATGGCGAGATCACGCTGGCCGATGGCCGCGTGCAGCAGAGCAACTTCCACGACCAGCCGCTGCTGCGCGCCAGCGACTGCCCGCGCATCGAAACCCACATCGTGGCCAGCGCGCACCCGCCCGAGGGCGTGGGCGAGCCCGGCCTGCCGCCGCTGGCGCCGGCCGTGGCCAATGCCCTGGCCACGCTGACCGGCCAGCGCGTGCGCCGCCTGCCGCTGAAACTGAGCTGACATGAGCACATCGCTGAACCTGAACGGCCAGACCCGCGAGCTGAAGGCCGAGGCCGATACGCCGCTGCTGTGGGTGCTGCGTGGCGAGCTGGGCCTGACCGGCACCAAGTTCGGCTGCGGCATCGCGCAATGCGGGGCCTGCACCGTGCAGCTGGACGGCCAGCCGGTGCGCAGCTGCAGCCTGCCGCTGTCGGCCGTGGGCACCCAGGCCGTGACCACCATCGAAGGCGCCAGCGGCCGCGAGATCGACGCGCTGCGCGCCGCCTGGACGGCGCTGGCCGTGGTGCAGTGCGGCTACTGCCAGAGCGGCCAGCTGCTGGCCGCGCAGGCGCTGCTGAAGCAGACGCCCAGGCCCAGCGACGCCGACATCGACGCGGCGCTGAACGGCAACCTGTGCCGCTGCGGCACCTATCCGCGCATCCGGGCGGCCATCCACCAGGCGGCGAAAGCCCTGGCCGGCTGATCAGATCGACGGCGACAGCGGCGCGCCGGGCCGCTCGGCGCATTCGTCGAACAGGCGCACCGTGCAGCGCGCGCACACCGCCGGGTCCAGCCGCGGCACGATGGTGGCGATGGCGCGGTGCTTGTCCGGAAACACATGGTCGGCGCCCAGGCGCTGCAAAAAGCCGGTGCGCTGCCACATCGCCAGCACCGCCGGCCGCGGCCGGTGGAAGTACAGGTCGCCGCCCAGCGCACGGCGGCGCAGGCGCTCGTCGTCCCACAGGTCAGCGCCGGCCAGGTCCAGCTGGTTCATGCTCTTGGCCATCACCAGCAGATGGCGCTGCGGATCGGCCGCATCGCGCAGCCCGCGCAGGTGCTCGGCCACATGGGCGGCGGCGCCGAACCACACCGAGCCCTCCATGCGCAGCAGCTTGAGCTGCGGACATTCGGGCAGCGTGCCCGGCGGCGCGCCATCCACCACCACAAAGGGCCGCTGCGGCTGGCCCGTGCCCTGGCGGTCGAAGCCCATGCTGCGCAGCGCCGGCCGCGAGCTGCGCCACAGATAGGCCACCAGGGACAGCATCACGCCGGTCAGCACCGCCACCTCCAGGCGCAGCACCAGGGTGGCCAGCGCGGTGGCCGCGGCAATGCCCAGCTCGGTGCGGTCGGTGCGCGCCAGGCGCTGCCAGGCCGCGCCGTCGATCAAGGCCCAGGCCACCACCAGCAGCAGGGCGCTGACGCCGGACAGCGGAATCCAGGCCAGCAGCGGCGCAGCCAGCGCCACCAGCGCGATCAGCAGCAGGCCGGCGGCGGCGGCGGCCAGCGGCGTGCGCGCACCGGCCTCGTAGTTGGGCAGCGAGCGGTTCAGCGAGCCGCAGACCACCATGCCGCCGGCCAGGGCCGCACCCAGGTTGGCCAGGCCCTGGCCCAGGCATTCGCGGTTCAGGTCCAGCGCCTGGCCGCTGCGCGCCGCCAGGGCCTTGGCAATGGCCATGGCCTGGCCGAGCGCGACGATGGCCAGCGCCAGGGCCATGGCCAGCAGCTGCGGCAGCTGGGCCCACAGCGCCGCCGGCCAGGCCCAGGGCGCCTGCCAGTCGGGCCAGGCCGACGGCGGCTGGCCCAGCAGCTGGGCCGGCGTGACGGTCCACAGCGGATCGACGCCGCCAGAGGAGGCCAGGCGCTCGAAGCCGGCCTGGGCGAAGGGCGCGGCCGGCCCGCCCGGCGCCAGCAGCCAGGCGGCGGCGATGGCCACCGCCAGCGCCAGCAGCATGTGCGGCCCGCGCCGCCACCAGCGCCGGCCGGCCGCGGCCACCGCCAGGGTCAGCCCGCCGATGGCCAGGGCCGGCAGCGACAGGCCCTGCTCCAGCACCTGCAGCGGCGAGGCGCGGCCGCTGCCGCCACCCAGGCCGGCCAGCGCATACCAGGCGATCAGCGCCGCCGCGCCGCTGGTGAAGCCCAGCATCACCGACGGCGAGATGAAGTTGGCCAGCGCACCCAGGCGCAGCAGGGCCAGGCCCAGCTGCAGCAGGCCGACCAGCAGGGTCACGGCCAGGGCCAGCGGCACCAGCAGCGTGGTGGCGGCGCCGGACGACGGGGCCAGCGCCAGCGTCGCGGCCACCGGCACCAGCATCGTGCCCAGGGCCAGCGAGGTGGCATTGGTCGGCCCGGTGGCCACATGCCGGCTGGACCCGGCCAGCGCAGCGATCAGCGCCGGCAGGCCCGCCGCCACCAGGCCCATGGCCGGCGGCAGGCCGGCCAGGGCGGCAAAGGCAATGCCCTGGGGCAGCACCAGCACCGCGCCCAGCAGGCCGGCCAGCAGGTCGGCGCGCAGCGTGCCGCGGTCGACCTCGACCACCCAGGGGCCCAGCCAGCGGGCCAGCCGGAGTCTTGTGCTGCTCGGTGCCATCATGGGACGAGGTTATCAGCGCACAGAATGGCGGCCATGCGCATCCACCTCCGCCTGCTCGCCGGCCTGCTGTTCGCGCTGGCCCTGGGTCAGCCCATGGTCACTGCAGCCACCACGGCCAACATGGCCACGACGCTGCGCATCGCCAGCGCCTTCGACCCGCAGACCATGGACCCGCAGGCCCTGGCCCTGCTGTACCACACGCGGGTGGCGTTCCAGATCCACGAGAGCCTGCTCAACCGCAACCAGGCCTTTGCGCTGGAGCCTTCGCTGGCCACCGGCTGGAAGGCGCTGAGTCCCACCCTCTGGCGCTTCACGCTGCGGCCGAATGTGCGCTTCCACGATGGCACGCCGTTCAGCGCCGACGATGCGGTGTTTTCGATCGAGCGGGCGATGGGCCCCAGCTCGCAGCGCGCCTTCCAGCTCAGGGGCGTGGCGGCGGTGAAGAAGATCGATGCGCTGACCCTCGAGCTGCAACTGTCCAGCCCCGACGCCGCCCTGCCCGAGAAGCTGGTCTATGTGGCGATGATGAGCCGCGCCTGGTGTCGCCAGCATGGCGTGGAAAAGGCCCAGGACTTCAACGCCAAGCAGGAGACGCATGCGGTGCGCCATGCCAACGGCACCGGGCCGTTCAAGCTGCTGAGCTACGAGCCCGACAACCGCGTGACGCTGCAGCGCCATGCCGGCTGGTGGGGCTGGACGCCGGCCGACCCGCGCAACGGCAACCTGGAGACGGTGCGCTTCGTCACCATCAAGAGCGATGCCACGCGGCTGGCGGCGCTGACCTCGGGCGAGGTCGACCTGGTGCTGGACCCGCCGTTCCAGGACGTGGAGCGCTTGAAGCGCGACGCCACGCTGAAGCTGGCCAGCACCACCGACCTGGGCACGCAGTACCTCACCTTCGACCAGGCGCGCAACGAGCTGCTGCATGGCGACGTGAAGGACCGCAACCCGTTCAAGGACCGGCGCGTGCGCCAGGCCGTGGCCCATGCCATCAATGTGCCGCTGATCATCGCCAAGGTGCTGCGTGGCCAGGCCGAGGCCACCGGCAGCCTGTTCTCGCCGCTGGTCGAGGGCTACGACCCGGCGCTGGACAAGCGCGCGGCCTTCGATCCCGCGCGCGCCCGCGCCCTGCTGGCCGAGGCCGGCTACCCGCAGGGCTTTGGCGTGACGCTGGACTGCGTCAACATCGCCTGGCGCGAGGCCGTGTGCCAGGCCGCCGCGGCCATGCTGACCCAGGTGGGCATACGCACCACGCTGCGCAGCGCGCCGACCAACCAGTTCTTTCCCAAGCTCAGCCAGGCCACGGCCAGCTTCATCGAATACGGCTGGACGCCGACCATCGACCCCTGGAACAGCCTGAACGCGCTGCTGCGCAGCTGGGACCCGCAGGGCGGCGGCACCTTCAATGCCGGGCGCTACAGCAACCCGCAGCTGGATGCGCTGCTGGACGCCATCCGCACCGAGCCCGATGCCCAGCGCCGCCGCGCGCGCATCGGCGTGGCCCTGCGCCTGATCGCCGACGACCTGCCCTATCTGCCGCTGTACCGGCGCAAACTGAACTGGGTCATGTCCAAGCACGTGCAGCTGGTGCAATGGCCCAACGACACGCTGGAGCTGCGCTGGGTGAAGCTGGCGCGCTGAGCGCCGTTGCGCTCAGGCGGCCACGCGGAACACCGCCACCGCCTGCACCAGGCGCTGGGCCTGCTGGCGCAGGCTCTCGGCGGCGGCGGCGCTTTCTTCCACCAGGGCGGCGTTCTGCTGCGTGCCCTGGTCCAGGCGGTGGACCACCTCGCCCATCTGCGTCACGCCGGCGCTCTGCTGCTGGTTGGCGCTGGCGATGCCGGCGACGATGGCGCTGACCTGGCGCACCGCCTCCACCACCTCGTGGAGGGTGCGGCCGGCCTGGTCGG
>JAGOPK010000004.1 GCA_017992055.1 Burkholderiaceae bacterium | reverse complement strand
TGCAGATCGGCACGCTGAGCGCGATCAACGTCAACCGCGTGGGCGCCGATGGCGCGACGCTGACGGCGACCACGGACACGGCGCAGGCCGATGTGGACGTGGAAGGCGCGCTGGTGGTGGTGGCCGGTGGCAGCGTCACGACGCTGGCCACGGGTGGCGCGGTCAGCGCCAGCGGTCATGTGCTGATCCAGGCCACGGGCGCGGCCAGCGACATCACGCTGGGCGCGGCGCTGGGCAACGACCTGGGCTCGACCAGCCTGAATGCCGGGCGTGACCTGCTGCTCAATGCCAATGTCACGGCCAGCGCCGCAGGCCAGAGCCTGGACCTGGTGGCGGCCGGCGCCATCACCATGGGCGAGGGCAGCCGCCTGGCCAGCAACGGCGGCAACATCGCGCTGTGGGCCGACAGCGGCGCCATCGTCATCGACGAGATCGTCGCCGGCAGCGGCTCGGTCAGCCTGCGTGCGGCCACCAGCATCGCCGACCGCCACAGCGGTGCCGCCGACGACAGCGACATCGATGTCACGGCCGCCGGCCTGGTGCTGCGCGCCGGCACCGGCGTCGGCAGCGGTGCCAACCACCTGGAGACGGCGGTCGATACGCTCAGCGCCAGCGTTGGCGCGGGTGGCCTGTTCGTCAGCGAATCCTCGGGCCTGATCGTCGACCGCCAGACGGTGGCCGTGCAGCGCGTGGCGGCCAACGCCAGCGTGCCGGCCAGCGCCAGCGGCACGGCCACGGTGACGCTGCAGGACCTGACGGCCACCGGCAGCGGCAGCATCGTTGTCGAGGTGGCCAGCGGGGCCTTCACGCTGCAGCCGGGCACCGCCAACACCGCGGCGGTGCTGCTGGACAGCGGCCATCTGCGCCTGGCCTCGGGCGGCAGCCTGGCGCTCAACGGCGGCCTGATCGCCACCGGCGGCGGCGCCATCAGCCTGCTGTCCGGCGGCGCGATGACGCTGGCCAATGCCGGCAGCCTGAGCGCCAGCGGCGCGGCCGACCTGCAGCTGCAGGCCGGCGGCGCGCTGACCATGGGCGCCAGCACCACGCTCGCCACCGGCAGCGGCCAGATCCGCGTCACCAGCGGCGATGTGCTGACGCTGGGCCGGCTGAGCACCGGCGGCGCCGTGGCGCTGCAGGCGGCGAGCATCGCCGACGCCGGGTCCGGCGGCAGCGATGCGGTCAATGTCACCGCAGCCAGCCTGCGCGTGCTGACCACCGGCACCGCCGCCGGCCAGGGCCTGGCCAGCGGCAGCAACCGGCTGGAGATCCAGGTCGGCAACCTGGCGGCCGAGGTGCGCGGCCTGGCCGGCCTGTTCCTGATCGAATCCGATGGCCTGAGCCTGGACACGGTGGCGGCCCAGTCCACGGCCCTGGTCGGCCGCGACGGCAGCCTGTCCAGCGTGGCCGATGCGGCCTTGTCGGGCCTGAGCTCAGCCGGTGCGCTGACCCTGACCAGCAGCGCCGGCTCGCTGACCAGCCTGGCCGCGGGCAGCATCGCCGCCGCCGGCCCGCTGCTGCTGGCAGCCTCGGGCAGCGCCGGCACGCTGGACCTGGCTGCGGCCGTGACCAGCAGCGCCGGGGCCATCAGCCTGTCGGCCGGTGCGTCCATCGCGCTGGCGGCGGCGGCCGATCTGAGCACCGGCGGTGCAAGCATCGACCTGCTGGCCGGCACCAGCGTGACCATGGCCGATGGCAGCGAGCTGCGCTCGGCCGGCGGCAACATCCGCATCGCGGCGGCCGGTGACATCGGCGTCGGCCTGCTCGACGCCCGCAATGCCGGCGCCCAGACCGGCTGGGGCAGTGTCAGTCTGATCAGCAGTGCCGGCCGGGTGCTGGACAGCAGCGGCGACGCCGCCGGCACGCTGGACGTGCAGGCGCGCGCGCTGCGCCTGCAGGCCAATGGCCTGGACGGTGGCGTGGGCAGCAGCGGCGATGCGCTGGAGACCGAGGTCGCCCTGGTGGCCGCCGACGTGGGCAGCGCCGGACTGAACCTGTCCGAAGCCTCGGCGCTGACCGTGGGCACGACGCCGGCGCTGTCGGTGCAGCGCGTGGGCGCCACCGGCGCCACCACCGTGGTCACCGATGTGCCGCTGTCAGACCTGACGGCCAGCAACGGCGGCAGCATCGTCGTGGATGCCGCAGGCACGGTGACGCTGACCGATGGCAGCGATGGCGACGGCCTGGCCGTCAGCACCAGCGGCGCCGGCACGGTGACGGTGATCTCGGCCGGTGGTGACGTGCAGGTGCAGGCCGACGTGGCCACCGCCGCCGGCAGCATCAGCGTCGTTGCCCAGCAGGGCACGATCGAGGTCGATGCCACGCTGCGCACCGGCAGCGGCGATGTTTCGCTGGCCAGCCTGGAGACGGTGGACTGGGGCGCCAACGGCGGCACCGAGCGCACCGAGACCGGCGCCGGCGGCACGCTGACGCTGACCTCCTACCTGCCCACGCAGGACATCGTCATCGGCCGCAGCGCGCCCAGCAACCCCGCGCCCGGCGACACCACCTGGTACTTCGACCAGGCGGCGCTGGACAAGCTGGCCGCCGGCTATGGCCAGGTGGTCATCGGCGGGCCGGGCCACACCGGCAGCGTGACGCTGGACGGCTCGCTGGACGCGCTGTCCTTCGACCATCCGGTGCTGGTGCAGGTGGCCGATGGCGGCTCCATCACCTTGCGCGGCGAGGTCAGCGGCGTGTCGCTGCAGGTCGACGGTACGGTGCCGGTGCTGCTGGACAACACCGAGATCCGCATGCAGGGCGATGCCGGCATCGTGCTGGAAGGCCAGGTGCGGCTGCAGGGCGAGGTGGTGCTGGCCGCCGACCGGCTGGAGTTCAACGGCGGCGCCGGCTCGGTGCAGGCGCAGACCGCCGGTGGCGCCACGCTGGCGCTGCGCCCGGTCGATGCCAGCCTGCCGGTGCTGCTGGGCAGTGGCGCCGGCAGCGCCTCCGGCTGGCAGCTCGATGCCACGCTGCTGGCGGCGCTGGGCAGCGGATTCGCCCAGGTGGAGGTCGGCCAGGTCGGCGCCACCGGTGCGGTGCAGGTGCTGGGCCAGGCCAGCTTCGGCAGTGACGTGGTGATCTGGGGCGCCTCGCTGCAGATGGCCGAGGGCAGCAGCCTGACGGCCAGCGGCGACCTGTCGCTGGTGGTGCCGGGCGGGGCCCAGGTCACGCAGATCAGCGCCGGCGGCGAGCTGCGCCTGCAGGTGCTGGGCAGCGGCGCGCTGGTGCAGTCGGCGCTGGCCGCCGGCCAGACCAACATCAGCGCGGCCACCCTGGTGCTGGAAGGCCTGGGCCCGGTGGCCGGCAGCGGCACGCCGCTGCGCGTCGACGCCGCCCGCGTGGACGTGCTGACGCCTTCGGGCCTGGTGATGCGCCAGACCCAGGCCGACGGCTCGGTGCGCGTGGTGGTGATGGTCGACGGCCAGTTGCGCGAGCAGCTGGTCAATGTGCACGGCCAGTTCGTCACCGACGGCCGCGACACCGCCACGCCGGTGCCCAGCCTGCAGACGCCGGTGGATGCCACCAGCGCCGGCTGGGCCTATGGCGGCGGCTGGGGCGATGGCTGGGGCGATCGCTTCGGCATGGGCTCGGCGGCCTCGGTGCGTGGCCTGATGTCGGCGCTGTCGGTCAGCGGCAGCCTGGACTCCGGCCTCAGCGCCGGCGTCGGCCGCCTGGCCACCGCCGACGTGGTCTGGCGCCAGAACGGCAGCGACGATCTGTCGCTGGTGCTGGACCAGGCCTTCCTGCTCGGATCGCCGGCCAGCCAGCCGCTGGGGGCCGGTGCCGTGATGATGGACACTTCGCTCGCCGAATTCGACTACTGGGTTGAGAACCTGACACTGTGAGTGCCTACATGAATGGTCGTGAAATCCATGTGCACCGGCGCCTTGCCGGCCCTGTGGCGCTGTCGCTGCTGAGTTCGCTGCTGCTGCTGGGCTGCGGCGGGGGAGGGGGCGGTGCGCCCGAGCAGGTGACGCTGGGCGGCACCATCACCGGCCAGCGGCCCAGCACCGATCTGCAGCTGCAGGTGGCCGGCGTCAGCCAGACCATCGGGTCGAGCATCTACGGCTCGTTCGCCTTTGCGTTTGCGCGCAACTTCGATGCCGGCACCGCCTACACCATCAGCATCGTCAAGCACCCGGCCGGGCAGATGTGCCGCATCACCCAGGGGGCCAGCGGCACGCTGAGCGCCAGCATCAGCAATGTGGCCATCCAGTGCAGCCACAGCCTGCTCAACGACACCGGCATCGCCAGCGGACCCGATGGCAGCGCCGGCCGGGATGCCGAGGCCACGCGCCTGACCAAGACCGGCGCCGGTGCGCTGGGCTTCGACTTCACGCGGCTGTGCGCCAGCGGCGATGTCGCCGGCGCCGCGCCGGGCTTTGCCTGCACCGCCACCACCGCCTATCCGGCCAATGCCTGGGCCTGCACCCGCGACAACGCCAGCGGCCTGGTGTGGGCGCGGGCCGTGGTCGCCGGCGACGCCGCGGCGCCGGGCGCGCAATGCGGCATTGCCGCCGACGGCTGGCGCCGGCCCTCGGTGCACGAGCTGCAGTCCATCGTGCATGCCGGCCGCACCGGTGCGGCGGCCGTCGATGCCGATTACTTCCCGGACACGCCGCAGGCGCTGTTCCTGGCCTCGGACACCTACCTGGACGATGGCAGCAAGCCCTGGGCGGTGGACTTCGCCAACCAGGGCCCGGCCGGCAAGTACACGCTGGCCACGGCCAATGCCAAGCTGCGCTGGGTGGCGGGCGCCACCCGGCTGAACAATGCCGCGGTCAGCCTGCTGCGCAGCGCCGTGGGCAGCGACTACCACATCGTCGACAACCGCCGCGAGCTGATGTGGCTGGTGCCCACCAGCACCGCCACCCGCACCTGGGCCCAGGCGGTGGACGGCGTGGCCGCGGTCAATGCCGCCCGTCCCGGTGGCCATGGCGACTGGCGCCTGCCCAACCGCCACGAGCTGGATGCGCTGGTGCTGCGCAGCGCCAGCGGCCCGGCCCTGGACGCCGCCGTGTACGGCGATGCCGCGCAGCGTGCGGCCTTCTCGCAGCTGTTCTGGAGTGCCTCGCCGGTGGTGCCGGCCAGCGGTACGGCGGTGGCCTCGTGGGCCGTGGACTTCAGCTTCGGCGACATCACGCCGCTGCTGCAGACCACCGCGGCACGGGTGCTGTACGTGCGCGACCGCACCGCCGATGCGGCGCCCTGAGCCGCGCGCGCTGCTCGCGGCGCTGCTGCTGACCGCCGCTGTCCAGGTCCAGTCGCAGACGGCGGCCCCTGCCGCCGACGAGCCGCTGCCGCTGTCGCTGACCGAGCTGGTGCAGCTGACCCTGGTGCACAACGCCGCCACCCAGGCCGCGCGCCTGCAGGCTGAAGCCGCCGGCCGCCTGCTGCAGGCCGAAGGCGCGCTGTACGAGCCGCTGGCCAGCCTGCGCTGGCGCCGCGAAGGCCAGGACCGGCCGCGCACCTATGAGGAGCGCACCAGCGGCCTGACCAATGTCGGCAAGACCAGCGCGCTGGAGCAGATCATCACCGGCGCCACCGGCCTGCGCGGCAAGCTGCCCACCGGCGCCACCTTCGAGTTCGGCCACGAGCTGCGCCGGCGCCAGAGCAATCTGCTGGCCAGTGCCGGCGAGCGCGAGAACCGCGGCACGCTGACGCTGTCGATCCGCCAGCCGCTGCTGCGCAATGCCGGCCGCGAGGCCACCGAGGCCGACCTGCGCGTGTCCGAGCTGGAGCAGCAGATCGAGCGCCAGCGCTTCGTCAAGCAGCTGGTCGACGTGGTCGGCGAGGGCGCCGGCACCTACTGGCAGCTGGTGCGTGCGCGCGACCAGCTGCTGCTGCGCGAGCGGGCGCTGGAGTCGGCGCGCCAGCTGCGCGAGGACGTGCGGCGCCGCGTCGACGGTGGCGTGGCGCCGCGGGTCGACCTGCTGGAAGCCGACATCGCCGTCGGCGCGCGCGAGACCGAGCAGCTGCGCGCCCAGCAGCTGGTGCAGGAGGCCGAGGCGCGCATCCGCAACCTGCTCAACCAGCCCGGCGTGCCGGGCGGCGGCCAGCGCTACCGGGCGGTGGAGTCGCTGCCCACGGCCGATGCCCCGGCCGCCGCGGCCGAAGTGCTCACCGCCGAATCCACCACGGCCACGCTGCAGCGCCTGCAGGCGCAGTGGCCGGGCTACCAGATCGCCCGCCTGCGCGCCGAGCAGGAACAGGTGCGCCTGAGCCATGCGCGCAACCAGCAGCGGCCCGATGTCAGCGTAGAGCTGGGCTACAACCAGAACAGCCTGGTGCCCAGCTTCCGCTATGCGCTGGAGCACAGCCTGCGCGACCTGCACCCGGGCTGGTATGTGTCGCTGAGCATGGAGATGCCGATCGGCAACACCGCACCACGCTCGCGCCACGAGGCCCAGGAGCTCAAGCGCGATGCCGCGCGCCTGCTGATGGAAGCCGAGGCCCGCGCGCTGGGCAACGAGTGGGCCACGCGCACCGCCCAGCGCGACAGTGGCCGGCGCGAGCTGGCCCTGATGCGCCACGAGGTGCAGCAGCGCGAGGCGCTGTGGCGGGCCGAGCGCCTGAACCACGAGAGCGGCCGCAGCCGGCTGCGCCAGCTGCTGGAGGCCGAGGACCGGCTGACCGAGGTGCGCAGCCGCTTGATCGAGGCCGAGGTGCGCGCCCAGCTGTCCGAGCTGGCGCTGCAGGCGCTGAACGGCGAGCTGTTCGCGCGCTTCGCCATCAAGATCGACGGTTGATCATGCTTGCCATCGTGTCGAAGCGGGGCGGGCCGAGCGCCGGGCCGCTCCCAAGCCGGCCCGCCGTCCCCTCGGGGGACCGACCGACGTACCCGTCGGGCCAGGGGTCCATGTCGTGAGCCACACCTTCAGCGAGTCCTGGCACCGCGTGGCCGAGGCGCGCCTGGGCCTGCTGCCCACGGTGGTAGTGCACAAGCAGCATTCGCGCGGCCGCGACTGGTATGTGCTGCGCGACACCTACAACCAGAAGTTCTACCGCCTCTCGCCCCAGGCCTATGCCTTCGTCTCGCGGCTGACGCCGCAGCGCACGGTCGAGCAGGTCTGGCAGTCCTGCCTGCGCGACCTGCCGGCCGAGGCGCCGGGCCAGGAAGAGGCGATGCAGGTGCTGTCGCAGCTGCACCAGGCCAATCTGCTGTACCACGACACGCCGGCCGACAGCCTGACCATCTTCACCCGCCACCGCGAACACAAGCGCCGCGAGCTGCAGGGCAAGCTGCTGAGCTTTCTGTCGATCCGCATCCCGCTGTGGGACCCCAACCGCTGGCTCGACCGCCAGCGCGGCCTGGCCCGCGCCCTGGTCAGCTGGCCGTTTGCGGCGCTGCTGGCGCTGATCGCGCTGGCCGGCGGTGTCACCGTGGTGTCGCAGGCGCAGCGGCTGTGGAACCAGACCGAGGGCCTGTTCGCGGTCGACAACCTGCTGTGGCTGTATGCGGCGATGGCGCTGATGAAGGCGCTGCACGAGTATGGCCATGCGCTGGTGGTCAAGCGCTTCGGCGGCGAGGTGCACAGCGTGGGCATCATGCTGCTGCTGCTGGTGCCCCTGCCCTATGTGGACGCCACCGGCAGCTGGGCCTTCCGCGACCGCCATGCGCGGGCCCTGGTGGGGGCGGCCGGCATCATCGTCGAGCTGGCGCTGGCGGCACTCGGCGCCATGGTCTGGGCCGCCACCGGGCCGGGCCTGGTCAACAGCCTGGCCTTCAATGTGATGGTCATCGGCTCGGTGTCCAGCCTGCTGTTCAACGGCAATCCGCTGCTGCGCTTCGACGCCTACTACGTGCTGTCGGACCTGGTCGACATTCCCAACCTCTACCAGCGCGCCGGCCAGCAGTGGAAGTACTTCGGCAACCGCTGGCTGCTGGGCACGCAGCAGGCCGAGAGCCCGGCGCGCGACCGGCGTGAATGGGCCTGGCTCACCGGCTACGGCGCGGCCAGCTTCATCTACCGCATGCTGGTGTTCGTCTCGATCCTGCTGCTGCTGGCCGACCACTGGTTCGGCGTGGCGGTGATCTTCTCGGGCGTGATGCTGTTCGTCGGCGTGCTGCGTCCCGGCTGGCAGTGGTGGACCCATTTGCGCAGCCCGGCCCTGCTGCGCAACCGCAGCCGGGCCTTTGCCGTGTCGGCGGCCCTGGTGCTGGCGCCGCTGGCCCTGATCTTCGCGCTGCCGCTGCCCGATGCGCTGCGTGCGCCGGGCGTGGTCGAGGCCCGCCAGCTGACCCGCGTGGCCGCCGGCAGCCCCGGCCGGCTGCTGGCGCTGGAGGTGCAGCATGGCGACCGCGTGCGCGCCGGCCAGGTGCTGCTGCGCCTGGCCAATGCCGAGCTGGAGCTGGAAGCCCAGGCCGCGCAATCGGCGCTGGAAGAGGCCGAGCTGCTGCGCAACCTGGCGCTGGAGCGCGCGGTGGCCGAGGTGGCGGTGCACGAGCAGCGCGTGGCCGCCGCGGCCGAGCGCCTGGCCCAGCTGCGCGCCCGCCTGGCCGAGCTGACGGTGCGCGCCGCCCACGACGGCACCTGGGTCGCCGAGGGCCTGCACGAGCGGCTGAACAACTGGGTCGGCCGCGGCCAGGCCCTGGGCGAGCTGAGCGCGCCGGGCGGCCTGCGCTTCTCGGCCGTGGTCTCGCAGGAGCAGGCGCAAAGCCTGTTCGGCCAGCGCCTGGACGGCGCCGAGCTGCGCCTGCGCGGCCAGGCCGGCGAGCCGGTGCGGCCGACGCGCCTGGTGCTGGTGCCGCACCAGAGCCAGAAGCTGATGTCCTCGGCCCTGGGCTGGCAGGGCGGTGGCTCGGTGGCCGTGCGGCCCGACGACCCGCGTGGCGTCGAGGCCATGGACCCGTACTTCGAGCTGCAGGCACAGTTTGCCGCCGGCTCCGGCGGCCAGGCCGACGGCAGCCAGGCCCTGGCCCTGCACGGCATGACCGGCTGGCTGCGCGTGCCGCTGCCGCCGCGCACCGCGGCCGAGCAGCTGGTCCGCGCCTGGCGCCAGCTGCTGCAGAAGCGCTACCAGCTGTGAGCGGCAGCCTCGCACCGCGCCCGCTGCGCTGGTCGCCGCCGCGCGACGAGGTCGACGGCGCGGCCAGCAGCGGCCCCGCCGCCTGGCGGCGCTGGCTGGCGCACCGCAGCGGCCGGCTGTCGCGCCAGCTGCAGCGCCAGGCCGACCAGGCCCTGGCCCAGGCCGAGCAGGCCGCCGGCTGGGACGAGGCCCGGCTCGATGCCGAGCTGCGCCGGCTGCGCCGCGCGCTGCGCCTGGGCGATGCCGGGCAGCGCGCCCAGGCCCTGGGCCTGGTGGCCGAGGCCGCAGCGCGCACCGTCGAGCGCCGGCCCTACCGCGTGCAGCTGCTGGCCGCGCTGGCCATGCACGAGGGCCTGGTGGTGCAGATGAATGCCGGCGAGGGCAAGACCCTGGCCGTGGCCCTGGCCGCGGTGCTGCATGGCTGGCAGGGCCAGCCCTGCCATGTGGTCACTGCCAACGACTACCTGGCCCAGCGTGATGCCGAGCTGATGGCGCCGCTGTACGCCCGCTGCGGCGTGCGCGCCGCCTCGGTGGTGCATGGCCTGGCCATCGAGGTGCTGCAGCAGGCCTATGCCGCCGAGCTGGTGTATGCCACCAGCAAGCAGCTGCTGGCCGACCATTTGTGCGACCAGATCGTGTTGTCCGGCGCCACCGATGCCACGCGGCGCCGCATCCACGAGCTGCGCCCGGGCGGCGCCAGCCAGGTGCGCACCCGCGGCCTGTATGCGGCACTCGTCGACGAGGCCGACAGCGTGATGATCGACGAGGCCAATACGCCGCTGATCATCTCGGCGCCGCAGCCCAATGCCATGCTGGTGCAGGCGGTGCTGGCCGCGCGCGACATCGCCGACGGCCTGCAGGCCGGCCTGCACTACCGCATCGACGCCCGGCTGCGTGCGGTGGACCTCACCGACGCCGGCCGCGCCCATCTGGAGGACCTGACGCGCACCCTGCCGCCGGTGTGGCATGCGCCCGACCGCCGCGACGACCTGGTGTGCCAGGCGATCTCGGCGCGCGACCTGTTCCTGCGCGACCGCCACTACATCGTGCAGGACGGCAAGATCGAGATCCTCGACGAGAACACCGGCCGCGTGATGGAGGGCCGCACCTGGAGCTATGGCCTGCACCAGGCCATCGAGGCGCGCGAGGGCGTGGAGCTGACGCATCCGTCCAAGACCCTGGCGCGCATGAGCTTCCAGGACTTCTTCAGCCGCTACCACCGACTGGGCGGCGCCAGCGGCACGCTGCAGGGCGTGCACGGCGAGATGTGGCGCGTCTACGGCCTGCCCACCTTCACCGTGCCCACGCGCGTGCCCAGCCGCCTGGCGGTGGTGCCGCTGCGCCACTTTGCCGATGGCACGGCCCGCGCCCAGGCCGTGCTGGACGAGGTGGCGCGCCTGCATGCGCTGCGCCTGCCGGTGCTGGTGGGCACGCGCCGGCTGGAAGACAGCGAGGCCCTGGCCGCGGCCCTGGCCGCCCGCGGCCTGGCCTGTGCGGTGCTGAACGCGCGCCAGACCGCCCACGAGGCCGCCGTGGTGGCCGCCGCCGGCCGGCCCGGCAGCATCACAGTCGCCACCAACATGGCCGGGCGCGGCACCGACATCCTGCTCGATGCCGCGGTGCGCGAGCAGGGCGGCCTGCAGGTGCTGATGCTGGAGCCGCATGAATCGGCACGCGTGGACTGGCAGCTGTTCGGCCGCGCCGGCCGCCAGGGCCAGCCTGGCGCCGCCCAGCCCTTTGTGGCGCTGGACGACGATCTGCTGCAGCGCCACCTGCCCTGGTGGCTGCGGCCGCTGCTGCCCTCGCTTTCTGCCAGCGCCACGCTGCGGGCCCGCCTGATTGCGCCGCTGGTGCGTCTGGCACAGTCGCGGGCCCAGCGCCAGGCCGCGCTGCAGCGGCGCTGGCTGCAGCAGCGCGAACGCCAGATCCGCAAGCAGCTGTCGTTTGCCGACGATGGCCGATGAACAGGCCCGCCACGCCCAGGTTTCGGAGAATCCGTCCATGAGAGTTGTTGTCACCACCCTGGTCCTGGCCAGTCTGTTGGGCGCCGCCCAGGCCGCGCCGGCCGAGTTCACCGGCATCGTGCATCCGCAGGCCGATCTGACGCTGAGCGTGCATGTGCCCGGCGTGGTCGACCGCGTGCATGTGGCCGTCGGCCAGGCCGTGCGCGCCGGCCAGGTGCTGCTGAGCCAGGATGCGCGGCTGCAGCGCATCGAGCAGGAGCGGCGCCGCCTGATCGTTGGCGATACCAGCGAGCAGCAGACCATCGAGCGCCGGCGCATCGCGCTGGAAGGCCTGGTCAAGGATGCCAGCAAGCTCTACGAGCAGGCCGGCACCATCAGCCGCGACGAGCTGACCAAGCTGCGCATGGAGCTGGATGCCACCAGCGGCCGCGGCGAGCAGCTGCGCGAGGCCAAGAAGCGCGAGGCCGCCGAGCTGGCCCTGGCCGAGCGCGACGAGGCCATGCGCCAGCTGGTCTCGCCGGTGGCCGGCGTGGTGACCATGATCAAGGTGCAGACCGGCGAATGGGCGGCGCCGGGCGAGCCCATCCTGCGCCTGGTCGATGCCTCCAGCTGCGAGCTGCGCGTGCACATCAGCCAGGCCGCGGCGCGCAAGCTCAAGCCGGGGCAGACTGTGGCGGTGCAGGTCGAGGACCCGGCCGTCGGCGCGCCGGTCAACGGCCGCGTCAGCTTCGTCTCGCCGGTGGTCGATGCCGCCAGCTCCCTGGTCGAGCTGCGCGTGCAGCTGCCCAATCCCGAGCGCCGCATCCGGCCCGGCGTGAAGGCGCGTGTGCGACTGGAGGCCGGCGCGTGAGCGGCAGCGATGTGCAGCCGCCCATGGATGCACAGCAGGTGCTGGACAGCCTGCGCGCGCTGCGTGGCGCGCCGCAGGACGCGGCCTTCTGGAACCGACTGGCCGTCTGCCTGACCCTGCTGTGCCGCGCCCGTGGCGTGATGCTGCTGCGCGGCCGCGCCGGTGCGCCCTGGCAGGTGCTGGGCGCCAGCGCCCCGGCCGACAGCCTGCTGGCGACCCAGACCGCCCAGCTGCTGGCCGAGCTGGCGCCACGCGCCCTGGCCCAGGGCCAGGCCCAGGCGCCGCAGGCCAGCGGCGACGTGGTCGCGGCGGTGCGCCTGTTTGCTGCCGAGGGCCCGACGCTGGCCCTGATGCAGATCGGCGCGCGCGAGCGCTCCGGCCTGAACGAATGGCTGCTGCGCGCCCAGCTGGTGGCCGATGTGCCGGCTGCTCCGGCCGCAGCCCTGGCCACCACCGCCGACAGCGGCCCGGGCACGGCCTTGGCCGCGCCCTCGCCGCAGCTGGTGGGCCTGCTCGACCTGGTGGCGCGGGTGATGCAGGAGAGCGAGTTCGGCGCCGCCGCGCTGGCCCTGGTCAACCTGCTGGCGGTGGAGGCCGACTGCGACCAGGTGGTGCTGGGCGTGCACGAAGGCCATGGCGCGCGTGTGCTGGCCATCAGCCACATCGACCGCTTCGAGCGCAATGCCGAGCAGGTGCAGCTGCTGGAAGCCGCGCTGGACGAGGCCTTCGACCAGGGCGTGGACATCGTCTACCCGCCGCCGGCCGCGCCCGCGACGGCCGACCAAGCCGCGGGCGATGCCAATGCCGATGCCGCCGCGGCCGCCATCGACACCGGCGTGGTCACGCTGTGCCACGACCGGCTGGCGCGCTCGGTCGGCCATGGCCACCTGGTCACGCTGCTGCTGGACGGCGGCGAGCCCGAGGCGCCGCGCCTGGCCCTGCTGCTGGGCCGGCGTGATTCGCCGCTGGCGGCCGAGCGGCTGCAGCAGATCTCGGTGGCCCTGCATCTGCTGCGGCCCTGGCTGGCCGACCGGCGCGAGCAGTCGCTGGGCCGCTGGCAGCGTGGCGCGCTGCAGGCCCGCCGTCGCCTGCGCGAATGGACCCAGCCCGGCCGCAGCGGCCGGCTGTGGCTGGGCGGTGCCGCGGTGCTGCTGCTGCTGGCCCTGGCCCTGGGCCGCTGGCCCTACCGCATCGAGGCCACGGCCGAGCTGACCACCGACCGCATCCAGGTCATCAGCGCGCCCTTCGACGGTTATCTGGGCCAGGTGCCGGCGACGCTGGGCGACGTGGTCACCGAAGGCGCGGTGCTGGCGCGGCTGGACACACGCGAGCTGCAGCTGCAGTCCACCGACCTGGCCGCCGAGCTGGCGCGCTACCAGGCCGAGGCCGACCGCACCCGGGCCCTGGGCCAGACCGCCGAGACCCAGGTGGCCATGGCGCGGGCGGTGCAGGCCCAGGCGCGGCTGCAGCGTGTGCAGCTGCAGCTGGCCCAGGCCAGCGTGGCGGCGCCCTTTGCCGGCGTCATCGTCGAAGGCGAGCGCAAGGAGCTGGCCGGCGCGCCGGTGCGCCAGGGCGACAAGCTGTTCCGCCTGGCGCGGGTGGAAGGCCTGTATGCGGTGATCCATGTGCCCGAGCGCGACATGCGCGAGCTGCCGGCCCAGGCCCGCGGCGCGCTGCGCCTGCTGGGCCAGCCGGGCAGCGACATCGGCTTCACCGTCGAGGCCGTGGTGCCGGTGGCCCAGGTGCGGGGCACGGCCGGCAGCCAGTTTGCGCTGAAGGTCAAGCTCGACCGCGCCGCCGAGCCCTGGTGGCGCCCGGGCATGAGCGGCCTGGCCCTGGTCGAGGCCGGCGACCGGCCCATTTTGTGGATCTGGACCCACCGCCTGATCGACCAGCTGCGGCTGTGGCTGTGGTGGTGAGCGGGTCAGCCCCGGGCCGCCGGCTACATTCCACTACCGATCACGCAGCACAAGGAGCCGAGCATGCCCAAAGGTGAACAGCGCAGCCAGAAGATGGTCAAGAAGCCCAAGAAGGACAACAGCCCTCCGCAGGACTCGTCGTCCGCCTCCACCCGCCCGGTGGCGCCGACCACGGCGGTGATGCCCAAGGGCAAGCTGAAGAACAAGTGAGGCGCTGGCGAGGCTTCAGGCGAAGGGGTTCAGCACCTCGATGCCCAGGGCCTTGAAGTCCGCGACGTTGCGCGTGACCACCGTCAGGCCGTGGTCCAGGGCGGTGGCAGCGATCATCGCGTCCTCGTACAGCGTGTCCGAACGGCGGTGCATCAGCCGCGCCCAGTGCCGGAAGGCCACGGCATCCATGGGCAGCACGTTGTAGGCCTGTGCCAGCTGTTCCAGCCAGGCCTCGATCTCGGCGGCCTTGGCCGCATCCTGCTCGCGGGTCAGCTCGATGCCGGCCTGGATTTCACCCAGCGTCACCGCGGACAGGAACAGCTTGTCCTCGTCCACCGACTGCAGCCAGGCCAGCACCGCCCCGTGCGGCTTGGGCCGGCGCAACTCGGACACGACGTTGGTGTCGAGCAGGAACACGGCGCTCAGCCCAGCGCCTGCACCGGCCGACGGCGGGCGTGGCCACGCGGCGGCACGATGGGCTCGGTGCGCGCTTGGTCTGACAGCAGCAACTGTTTCAACGACGGTCGCGCTGCTGCCTGCAGCCGGCGCCATTCCTGCACCGGCACCAGCACCGCGGCCTCGGCGCCGCGCCGGGTGACCAACTGCGGCCCCCGGGTCAGGCAGGCTTCGAGAAATTCGCTGAAGCGGGCCTTGGCATCCTGGACCGGCCATGCATTGTCAGCGGCCATGTTTTCCTCGATTCAGACTAGTCAGATGACTAGTCTGAATTTGTCGGGCCAGGCTGTCAAGCCCTCCCCGGCTTGCCGGTCGAGGCTCGCACTACCAGGCGCGGCGGTGCCGTCACCACCATCGGCGCGGGGCCGTCGGGCGGCGCGCTGATCTCGGCCAGCAGCAGTTCCACCGCCAGGCGTGCGGCCTCGGCGGTGGGCACGGCCACGCTGCTGAGTGCCGGGCGCATCTGGTGCGCCAGCTGGATGTCGGTGACGCCGATCACCGACAGCTGGCGTGGCACCTCCAGGCCCAGTTCGGCCGCGGCCTGCAGCGCGCCGATGGCCGGCAGGTCGTTGGTGGCATACAGCGCGCTCAGGCCCGGCATGCCGGCCAGCAGGCTGTGCGCGGCATTGCGGCCGTCGTCGATGCTGTCGTGGCCATGGCGGATCTGCGCCGCCGGCAGCTCCACGCCGGCCTTGGCGAGCGTGTCGATGAAACCCTGGGCGCGCCAGCGGTGGTTGCCGGTGGGCTCGCTGCCGACGATCAGGCCCAGGCGGCGGTGGCCCAGGGCCAGCAGGTGCTCGGCGGCCAGCACGCCGGCCTGGTAGAAATCCACCGCCACGCAGGGCAGGTCGGGTGGGCTCTGTGGTCGCTCCCACATGCACAGTACCACCGGCACGCCACGCTGGCGCAGCGCCACCAGCTCGTCGGGGTTGACGAAGTCGGCATGCATCACGATCACGCCCTGGGCCAGCGATCCGCCCACCGCATCCAGGTAGGCGCGCTCCTGGGCCGGGTCGTCGTTGGTGTTGCAGACCAGCAGGAAATAACCCAGCTTGCGAGCGGCGCGCTCGACCTCCAGCGCGAACTCCGGATAGAAGGGGTTGGCGATGCTGGAGACGATCAGCGCCAGCGTGGCCGGCTTGCCTTCCACCAGCGCGCGGGCCATCAGATTGGGCTTGTAGCCCAGGGCCTGCACGGCGGCCAGCACACGCGCCCGCGTGGCCTCGCCCACCTTGCCGCGGCCACGCAGCACATTCGATACGGTGGCGGCGGTGACGCCGGCCTCGCGGGCGACTTCAACCAGCGTGGTCATGCGCGCAGCCCATCCAGCGGACCATCCAGTGGGCCGAGAGCCGCGCGGTCGATGGCCGCCAGCTCCTCGTCGCTGAAGGCGGCGGCCTGCACCGCGGCCACGGCCTCGCGGATCTGCGCGGCGCGGCTGGCGCCGATCAGCACCGAGCACACGGCCGGCCGCTGAAGCAGCCAGCGCAGGGCCATGCCGGCCAGCGGTTGGCCACGCGCCGCGGCAATGGCCTGCAGCGCGCGGGCGCGGGCCAGGCGCTCGTCGGTCAGCATGTCGGGCCGCAGAAACGGGCTGGCGCCGGCGGCGCGTGAATCGGCCGGGATGCGGCCGTCCAGGTAGCGGTCGCTCAGCAGGCCCTGCGCCAGCGGCGAGAACGGGATGCAGCCGATGCCCTCGTCGACCAGGGCATCGAGCAGGCCCTGCTCGGGGCCCCGCTCCAGCAGGTGGTAGCGCGGCTGGTGGATCACGCAGGGCGTGCCCAGCTGGCGCAGCAGGGCCGCGGCGCGGCGCAGCAGATCGGCCGGGTAGTTGGACAGGCCCACATACAGCGCGCGGCCGCTGCGCACCGCCTGGTCCAGCACGGCCATGGTCTCCTCCAGCGGCGTGTGCGGGTCGGGCCGGTGGTGGTAGAAGATGTCCACATGATCGAGCTGCAGGCGGCGCAGGCTCTGGTCCAGGCTGGTCAGCAGGTATTTGCGGCTGCCGCCGTCGCCATGCGGGTCGGCGCCCATCACATAGCCGGCCTTGGTGCTGATGACCAGCTCGTCGCGCAGGCCGTGCAGGTCGGTCTTCAGCGCGCGGCCCAGCAGGCTTTCGGCGGCGCCGGGCGGCGGGCCGTAGTTGTTGGCCAGGTCGAAGTGCACGATGCCCTGGTCGATGGCCTGGCGCAGCAGGCTGCGCGCCTGGGCCTCGTCGGGCGTGCCGGCACCGGCGCCGAAGTTGTGCCACAGGCCCAGCGCAATGGCGCCGGGGCGCAGGCCGCTGCGGCCGCAGCGCGGATAGGGCTGGCGTGTGAAGCGGTCGGGATCGGGCTGCCAGCTCTGGCTTGTCATGGGCTCTCCGTGTCGATCCAGACCGCCACGCCGGCACGTTCCAGCGTCGGTCCACCGACCAGGAATTCTGCCCCGGCCGGCGCCGGCACCTGAACGGCCTGCTCGCCGCGGTGGATGGCCAGGCGCAGCGCGCCGCGGCGGGCGATGCGCAGGCCCTCGGGCAGCGGCGTGGTGACCAGGCCGGCGGCCGCGGCGGCCTCGGCCAGCCAGCGCTGCAGCGTGGCCTCGTCGACCACGCCGGCATGGGCCTGCCAGCGCCCGCATTGCACCCGCGCCGGCCAGCCGTCGGCATAGTGGTCCTGCACCTGCAGATCCGACGCGGGCAGGGCTTCGATCAGGTCGCGCCACTGGCAACCGTGGCCGCCGCCCTGCAGCGGCAGCTGCCGCCCGGGGCGCAGCGACTCGACGCCGCGCACGCGCATCGGCAACTGGGCGGCCAGCGCGCCCGGCGGCAGCGGCACTGGCATGGCCAGCTCGGCGGTCTTGCTGGCCGCACGTGGCCCCAGCACCACCTGGCCGGGCAGACCGGCGGCCTGGGCCACAAAGGTCTCGGGCGCATGCAGCAGCATCGGCGCCACCACCAGCGCATGGCCCTGCAGCGGGGCATCAGGCGGCAGGATGTCCACATCCAGGCCCAGCGAGCGCAGCGCCGCGTGGTAGCGCAGGGCCAGGCCCAGACCCGGCATGTCGGCGCCCTGGGGCTGGATCTGGGCCATCCACAGCGACGGGTAGTCCAGCACCAGGGCCACGCGGGCCGGGCGCGGTTGCAGCGCCTGCGCGTCCAGGCCCAGGCTGGCCAGGCGGGCGGGCAGGGCGGCCAGCTCGGCGGCCACCTGGGCCGCCTCGTCGCCGCCGCGGTCGCGCAGGCCATCGGGCGTGTGCAGGCCCGAATGCATCTGCTCCTGGCCATGGGGCAGCTGGCGCCAGCGGAAATAGGCCACCAGCTCGGCGCCATGGGCAAAGGCCTCCCAGGTCCAGGCGCGCACCATGCCCGGCGCGGGCAGGGCGTTCCAGGGCGCCCAGTTCACCGGGCCGGCCTGCTGCTCCATGACCCACAGCCGCGCATCAGGGCCGGGGCCGCCGGCCTGGGCCACGCCGCGGTACAGGTCGTGGTGGAAGGCGGTGATGTCGGGCGTGCCGGTGCTGGCCCAGCGCAGGCGCTGTTCATCGCTGAGTCCCGGCGCGATCTCGGTGTGGCCCAGCGGATAGCTGTCCCAGGCGGCGATGTCCAGCTGGCGGCCCAGGCCATGGGCATCCAGATCGGTGAACAGGCCCATGAAGTTGTGCAGCACCGGCCGGCCCGGCGATGCTTCGGCCAGCGCGGCGCGCTGCTGGCCCAGGAAGCGCGCCACCTGGGCATCGCAGAAGCGCTGCCAGTCCAGCGCCTGGGCCGGCAGCGGGCCGGCGGGCTGGCCGACCGGAAAGCCCACCTCGTCGAAGTCCTGCAGCACCGCGCTCCAGAACACCGTGCCCCAGGCCTGGTTCAGCGCCTCGATGCTGCCGTAGCGCTGCCGCAGCCAGGCGCGAAAGCCGGCCAGCGCCGCCGGCGAATACGAGGCCAGGCTGTCGTGGCAGCCGAACTCGTTGTCGATCTGCCAGGCCATCAGCGCCGGATGCCGGCCATAGCGCCGCGCCATGGCCTCGACGATGTCCAGCGAGGCCTGCACATAGGCCGGACTGCTGAGGTCCACATGGCGGCGCGAGCCGGCGGCCCGCGGCTGGCCGCGGGCATCGACGGCCAGCACCTCCGGATGGGCCTGCACCAGCCACTGCGGCGGTGCGGCGGTGGGCGTGCCCAGCACGATCTGCAGGCCTTGCGCCGCCAGCACCTCGACGGCCTCGTCCAGCCAGGCCCAGTCAAAGCGCTGCGGCCCGGGCTGCAGCAGCGCCCAGGCAAATTCGGCGACGCGCACCACCGACAGGCCCATCTCGCGCATCTGCCGGGCGTCGTCGCGCCAGCGCTCGCGTGGCCATTGCTCGGGGTAGTAGCACACGCCCAGGCGCATCGGGGGCAGGGGATGGGTGGTCATTGTTGAGTTAATCGATTAATCTTTATTGGAGCAAGCGGCTTGCTGGCCTGTCAAGACGACCGCCGCCTGCAGCCGCGCCGCGGCCACCATGGAGGCTGGATTCCCCTGTGAATTCCGGGCTAACCCTGATTGCCCGCCCCGGTCCGCGGCTGATCTACTGAGTAAGATTAAACGATTAACTTACAAAGTGCGGCCATCTGCTGCGCTAGCCTGCGGTCCGTTGCCACGATGTCTGCCTCCCATCCCGCCCATCCCCTGCCGGCGCCGCCCCTGCTGCGTGTGCCCGCCGCCGTGCCCGAGGCCCATGAGGGCTTTCTGAACCTGGGGCTGTATCCGCATCCCAGCCGCAGCCTGGGCGTCAACAGCCGCCACCTCAGCCTGGACGGCCGGCCCTGGATGCCGGTGATGGGCGAGTTCCACTACAGCCGCTGTCCCGAGGGCGAGTGGGCGGCCGAGCTGGCCAAGCTGCGTGCCGGCGGCGTGGACATCGTCGCCAGCTATGTGTTCTGGAACCACCACGAGCCGCGGCCCGGCCAGTGGCGCTGGGATGGCCAGCGTGCGCTGCGCCGCTTCGTGCAGCTGGCTGCCGATGCGGGCCTGCTGGTCTATCTGCGCCCCGGCCCCTGGTGCCATGGCGAGGTGCGGCTGGGCGGCTTTCCCGACTGGCTGCCGGCCAGCGGCCCGCTGCGCTGCAACGATGCCGGTTACCTGGCCCGCGTGCAGGCCTTGTATGCCCAGGTGGCCGAGCAGGTGCGTGGCCTGCTGTGGTGCGATGCCGGCCCGGTGATCGGCCTGCAGCTGGAAAACGAATACGGCGAGACCGGCCCCGGCCGCGGCGCCGAGCACATTGCCGAGCTGAAGCGCATCGCGCTGGAGGTGGGCCTGACCGTGCCGCTGTACACCGTCACCGGCTGGCCCACGCTGGACATCCCGGCGCGCGAGGTGCTGCCGGTGTCGGGGGCCTATGCCGATGGCTTCTGGCAGGGTGCGCGTGGGCCGCTGCCGCCGTCGGGCGTGTTCCTGTTCAACACCCGGCGCGTGATCGGCGAGATGGGCAATGTGGACGGCACGCCGGCCGCCGGCCTGATCGACACCGAGCACTATCCGTTCTGCCTGGCCGAGGCCGGCGGCGGCATGCACCAGAGCTACCACCGTCGCCCGGTGGTGACGGCCGACGACGTCTACGCCACCACCCTGGTGCAGCTGGGCTCGGGCGCCAACCTGTACGGCTATTACATGTACCACGGCGGCATCAACCCGGCCTGCGAGACCGGGCCGCTGAACGAGACCCAGGCCAGCGGCTATCCCAACGACGTGCCGCAATGGGGTTATGACTTCCATGCGCCGCTGGGCAGCTATGGCCAGCTGCGGCCCAGCTGGGCGCGGCTGCGCCTGCTGCACGGCTTCATGCAGGCCTTTGGCGACGCACTGGCGCCGCTGCCGGCGGTGCTGCCCGACGAAGGGCCCTTCGATCCGGCCGACAGCCGGCTGCCGCGGTTGGCGCTGCGCGCGGCCGGCCGCGGCGATGCGGCCGTCGGCTTTGTCTTCGTCAACCACCACCGCCGCCACCACCCGCTGCCGACGCTGCCGCAGCTGCAGTGGCGGCTGGGTCTGGAAGGCGGCGCCGAACAGGCCATGCCGGCCGGCGGCCCGTTTGCGCTGGCGCCGGGCCGGGCCTTCATCTGGCCGCTGGGCCAGCGCCTGGGTGTGGCGCGCCTGGCCCAGGCCACGCTGCAGCCACTCAGCCGCTGGAGCGATGTCGACGGCGGCCAGACCTGGGTGCTGATGGCGCTCGACGACCTGCCGCAGGAGCTGCTGTTCGACGAGACCGGCCTGCGCTCGCTGAGTCTCGATGGCCGTGTGCTGCCGCTGGGCCTGGACGATGCCGGGCTGCCCGATGGCAGCCGCTGGCAGCGCCTGGGCCCATGCCGCTGGCTGAAGCTGGCGCCATCGGCCGCGCCGCGGCGGCTGCAGCTGCTGGACGAGGCCGGCTGCAGCCACCAGCTGCTGGTGTTGCCCGAGGCCCTGGCCACGGCCGCCCAGCGCATGGACCTGCATGGCCGCCCGCGTCTGCTGCTGTCCAGCCACCCGGCCGTGCCGCAGGCCGATGCTTCTGTGCATCTGCACCGGCCCGCACACGAGGCCGGCTGGCTGCAGGTCTGGCCGGCCGAGGATCTGGCGGGCCAGGCGCCGCTGCCCTGGCCCCAGCTGCCAGGCAGCCGGGCCTGGTGCGTCGCTGCACAGCCCCAAGGCCCGTGGGCGCTGCCGGCCCGGCGGCTGCAGGCGCCGGCCGACCCGCCGGCCATCGCCTGGGGGCCGCATCTGTCCTGGCGCGACGGCCCCGTGCCCTGCGTGCCCGACGAGCCGGCCTGGGCCCAGGCTGCCCGCTGGCAGCTCGATCTGCCGCCTGAACTGCAGGCCGCGCTGCAGGCCGTGCCGCCCGGCAGCCGCGCCTGGCTGACGCTGGACCTGGTGGGCGATGTGCTGCGCTTCGAGGTCGACGGCCGCGTCGTCGACGACCGCTTCTTCGACGGCACGGCCTGGACCCTGGCCCTCGACCGCTGGCGCGCGGGCGACGGCGGCTGGCCCCGCTTCACCGTGGCCGCCCTGCCCATCGATGCCGAGCTGCCGGTGTTTCTGGAAGCCGCAGCGCGGGATCAGGCACGGGCCGCGGCGGCCCATGGCGGCGCCTGGCTGCGCTCGGCCACGCTGCACATCGAGGCGGTGGATCGCCTGGAGCTGTCGTGAGCAGTGCCCCGCCCCGCATCCGCCTGCACCAGGTGGGCAAGACCTACGACAACGGAGCCATCGCCTTGCACGATGTCAGCCTGGAGGTGGCCGACGGCGAGTTCTGCGTCTTCGTCGGCCCCAGCGGCTGCGGCAAGAGCACGCTGCTGCGCATGATCGCCGGGCTGGAGGACATCAGCACCGGCACGCTGGAGATGGGCGGTCGCCGCGCCAACGAGCTGGCGCCGTCCGAGCGCGACGTGGCCATGGTGTTCCAGAACTATGCGCTGTATCCGCACCTGGACGTGGCCGCCAACCTGGGCTTCGGCCTGCGCCTGGCCGGCGTCGGGCGCGACGAGGCCCGGCGCCGCGTCATCGAGGTGGCGCAGCTGCTGCAGATGGCCCATCTGCTGGACCGCCTGCCCCGGGCCTTGTCGGGTGGCCAGCGCCAGCGCGTGGCCATCGGCCGGGCCCTGGTGCGCCGGCCCGGCGTGTTCCTGTTCGACGAGCCGCTGTCCAACCTGGATGCGGCGCTGCGCCAGCAGACGCGCCAGGAGATCGCCCGCCTGCACCGCCAGCAGGAAAAGGCCTGCAGCGTCTACGTCACCCACGACCAGGTGGAGGCGATGACCCTGGCCGACCGCCTGGTGCTGCTGCAGCCGCTGCCGGCCGGCCAGCCCGGGCCGCTGCGGCCCAGCGTGGCCCAGATCGGCGCGCCGCTGGACCTCTACCACCGGCCGCGCAACCTGTTTGCCGCCGGCTTTCTGGGCTCGCCACGCATGAACCTGCTGCCGGCCCGGCTGGAGTCGGCCGACGGCCAGGCCGCTCGGCTGCGCCTGGGGCAGGGCGGTGGGCCGCTGCTGCGCCTGGCCCTGCCGCCGGGTCAGCGTCCGGCGCCAGGCGCCAGCCTGACGCTGGGCGTGCGTGCCGAGCACTGGCGGCTGCTGCCACCCGACCACGGCGACGATGACGTGCTGATCGCCCGCGTGCGCTGGCTGGAGCACCTGGGCGACCAGAGTCTGGCCTATCTGGAGGCGCCGGGCGGCCTGTCGCTGTCGCTGCGCCTGCCGCCGGGGCTGTCGCCGCGCCTGGGTGATGCGCTGGCGCTGCAGCCCGATCCGGCCCACAGCCACTGGTTCGACGACCAGGGGTTGAGCCTGGCGGAGGCGCCGTGAGCGGCAGCACCCGCCGCCATCTGCTGGGCGCCGGCCTGGGCCTGGCCGCCCCGGCGCTGCGTGCGGCCAGCCCCAGCCCCGGCCTGCTGGTGTGGATCAATGGCGACAAGGGCTACGAGGGCATCGCCCGCATCGGCGAGCGCTTCAGCGCCGACACCGGCGTGCCGCTGCGCGTCGAGCATCCCGAGAACGGCGTGTCCAAGTTCGAGCAGGCCGCGGCCGCCGGCAAGGGCCCGGACATCTGGATCTGGCCGCACGACCGCGCCGGCAGCTGGGCCGCCAGCGGCCTGATCCGGCCGGTGGCGCCGTCGCGCCGCCTGCGCCAGGCCATCGCGCCGCTGGCCTGGCAGGCCTGGCAGATCGGCGGCCGCACCTGGGGCTGGCCGATGGCCATCGAGTCGGTGGCGCTGATCGTCAACCTCGACCTGGTGCCCGAGCCGCCACGCAGCTGGGAGCAGGTGTTCGACATCGACCGCCGGCTGCGCGCCCAGGGCCGGCGGGCCATCATGTGGCCCTACAACGAGTTCTATTACACCTATGGCCTGATGTCGGCCGGCGGTGGTTATGCCTTTGCGCGCCGGGCCGATGGCAGCTTCGACGCCGGCGACACCGGCGTGGCCCATGCCGGCACACGCCAGGGCATGGCCCTGCTGCAGCGCCTGGTGGGCGAAGGCCTGGTGCCGCGCACGGCCACCTATGCCGAAAGCGAAGCGGCCATCAACGAAGGCCGCGTGGCCATGACCCTCAACGGCCCCTGGGGCTGGAACAACCTGAAGAAAAGCGGTCTTCGCGTGGCCGCCGCGCCGCTGCCCATGCTGGGCGGCCGGCCCGGTCGGCCGATGGTGGGCGTGCTGGGCGCGATGCTGTCCTCGTCCAGCCGCCAGCCGGTGCTGGCCACCAGCTTCGTCGAGCAATACCTGCTGCAGCCCGAGGGCCTGCGCGCCATGCACCGGCATGTGCCGCTGGGCGTGCCGGCCGACCTGGCCCTGCTGGACGAACTGCAGCGTGGCGATGCGCTGGTCGCCGGCACGCGTGCCGCGGCGATGCTGGGCGAGCCCATGCCCAACCTCCCCGAGATGGCGCGCTTCTGGACCGCGATGAATGCCGCGGTGCAGACCATCACCCAAGGCCGCGAGACGGTGGAGCAGGGCCTGGAGCGGGCGCGGCGCCGGGTGCTGGGGGCGTCTTCATGAATGCCGCCACACCGTGGTTGTGGGCCGTGCGCGCCATCGGCGCGCTGGCCGTGCTGGGTGCGCTGGCGCTCAGCGTGCTGATGCACCAGGCCCGCGCGCCCGGCTGGGCCGCCGCCGCCCTGGGCCTGGCGGCGCTGCTGGTGGCGCTGATGCTGTCGCGCCGGCTCTATGCCTGGCGCTATGTGCTGCCGGGCGCGCTGGCGGTGGCACTGTTCATCGTGCTGCCGATGGGCTTCACGCTGGCCATCAGCCTGAGCAACTACAGCTCGGCGCATCTGCTGGGCTTCGAGCGGGCCACCGAGGTGCTGCTGTCGCGCAGCGACAGCCAGGGCCGCGGCATGGACTACAGCCTGCACCGCCAGGCCGATGGCCGCCTGCGCTTCGCCCTGGTCGATGACGAAGGACAGCGCTGGCAGGCCGGGCCGTTCCAGCCGGGCGATGCAGCAGAGGCCGGACCACTGCCGCTGCAGGCCGACGATGCGCAGCCGACCACGCCGGCGCTGACGACCCGCGAGCTGGTGGCCCTGCTGCCGCAGCTGCAGCCCCTGGTGCTGCGTGGCGCCGACGGCCTGGACTACCGCCTGTCCAGCCTGCAGCGCCTGGCCGACCAGGCGCCGCGCTACCAGCGCCTGGACGAGGCCACGCTGCGCGACCTGAGGACCGGCGGCCTGGTGCGCGCCGATCACGGCAGCGGCGCCTGGCGCGATGCCGGCGGCCAGGCGCTGGAGCCGGGCTTTCGCACCACGGTGGGCCTGGACAACTACCGCCGCATCTTCGGCGATGCGCGCTTTCTGCAGCCGTTTGCGTCGGTGTTCGGCTGGACCGTCAGCTTCGCCGCGCTGAACACGCTGCTGACCTTCGGCCTGGGCCTCACGCTGGCGGTGGCCGTCAACTGGCCGGCGCTGCGCGGCCGCCACCTGTACCGGCTGGCGCTGTTCCTGCCCTATGCGGTGCCGGCCTTCATCTCCATCCCGGTGTTCCGCGGCCTGTTCAACGAGAACCTGGGCGAGATCAACCTGGTGCTGGATGCGCTGTTCGGCATCCGCCCCGGCTGGTTCAGCGATGCCACGCTGGCCCGCGGCATGGTGCTGGCGGTGAACACCTGGCTGGGCTATCCGTACATGATGATCCTGGTGATGGGACTGCTCAAGGCCATTCCCGACGAGCTGTACGAGGCCTCGGCCCTGGCCGGCGCCGGGCCGCTGACCAATCTGTTTCGCATCACGCTGCCGCTGATCGCGCGGCCGATGGCGCCGCTGCTGGTGGCCTCGTTTGCCGCCAACTTCAACAACCTGACGCTGATCGCCCTGCTCACCGAGGGCGCGCCCGACCGGCTGGATGCCGAGGTGCCGGTGGGCGCCACCGACCTGCTGGCCAGCTACACCTACCGCATCGCCTTCAACGACGGCGGCCAGAACTATGCGCTGGCCTGCGCCATCTCGACCCTGGTGTTCCTGATCGTCGCCGCGCTGGCGGTGCTCAACCTGCGCCTGTTCCGGCCCCGGCCGGCGGCGCGCTGACGGAGGCCACCATGGCCATGGTTGTCAAACGCAGCCAGCGCTGGCGCCTCTGGGCCCTGCATGCCTTTCTGCTGGTCTTCATCACGCTGTCGCTGCTGCCCTTGCTGATGATCGTGTCGATCTCGCTGCGCCCCGGCAACTTTGCCGGCGGCAGCCTGATCCCGCGCGAGATCAGCTGGGAGCACTGGCGCCTGGCCCTGGGCCTGACGGTGTTCGACGCCCAGGGCCGGTTGGTGCCGCCGCCGTTTCCGGTGCTGCAGTGGATCGCCAATTCGCTGAAGGTGGCCCTGCTGTCGGCCATGGCCGGCCTGCTGCTGTCGGTCAGCTCGGCCTATGCCTTCTCGCGGCTGAAGTTCGCCGGCCGCCAGGCCACGCTGACCGGCATGCTGCTGCTGCAGATGTTTCCGTCGGTGCTGGCCCTGGTGGCGCTGTATGCGCTGTTCGACCGCATCGGCGAGTGGGTGCCCTGGCTGGGCCTGAACAGCCACTGGAGCCTGGCCCTGGCCTACACCGGCGCCGTGGCCCAGCACATCTGGCTGATCAAGGGCTATTTCGACAGCGTGCCGCCCGACCTGGAGGAGGCCGCTGCGGTGGACGGCGCCACGCGCTTCCAGGCCTTTGTGCTGGTGCTGCTGCCGCTGGCCAGGCCGGTGCTGGCGGTGGTCTTCGTGCTGGCCTTCCTGGGCGCGATGATCGAATACCCGGTGGCTTCGGTGCTGCTGCACGACGAGCAGCAGCTGACGCTGGCCGTGGGCTCGCGGCTGTTCCTGTTCAACCAGCGCTATCTGTGGGGCGACTTCGCGGCCACCGCGATACTCGCCGGCCTGCCGCTGACGCTGATGTTCATGCTGATGCAGCGCTGGCTGGTGTCCGGCCTCAGCGCCGGCGGCGTGAAAGGATGAGGCCTTGAATCCCGATCCCCGCTGTGCCGATGCCGGCCCCGACCAGGCCTGGACGCTGACCGGCCCCGACGGCCTGCAGATCCGCCTGCTGGCCCATGGCGCCGCCTGGGTCGGCTGCCGCGTGCCGCTGCCGGACGGTTCCCGGCGCGAGGTGCTGCTGGGCTTTGACGACCTGGCCAGCCAGCGTGCCAACCGCGCCTATGTCGGCGCCGTGGTGGGGCGTTATGCCAACCGCATTGCCGGCCGCATGCTGCGCCGCGATGGCCAGGCCTGGCCGCTGGCCTGTGCCGCGGGCGCCAACCACCAGCTGCATGGCGGGCCGGGAGGCTTCCACCAGCGCGACTGGAGCTTGCTGGAGCGCGGCGACAGCCACCTGCTGCTGGGCCTGCATTCGGCCGATGGCGACCAGGGTTATCCGGGTGCGCTGGACGTGCAGGTCGGCTATGCCTTGCTGCCCGGCCTGGCGGTCGAAGTGAGCTTCAGCGCCACGCTGGGCGGCGACCAGCCCTGCCCGGTGGGCCTGACCCAGCATGCCTACTTCCAGCTTGATGGCGCTGGCGGCGCCCACGGTGCCCGGGTCGGCGATGTGCGCCGCCAGCGCCTGCGCGTGGCCGCCAGCCAGGTGCTGCCGGTGGACGGGTCCGGCCTGCCGAGTGCCGCGCCGCAGCCGGTGGATGGCACGCCCTTCGACCTGCGCCGGCTGCGCGCCCCGGGGCAGGCGCTGGACCATGCCTATCTGCTGGAGGCCGCGGCCGCGCGCGGCGAGCGGCCGGCGGCCGAACTCTGGAGCGAAGACGGCCGCCTGGGCCTGGCGCTGAGCGCCACGCTGCCGGCGCTGCAGGTCTACACCGGCAATTTCCTCGGCCCCGACACCGCCGCCTGCACGCCGGCCTGGCCCGACCATGGCGGCATCGCGCTGGAGCCGCAGTACCTGCCCGACAGCCCGCACCACCCGGAATGGCCCCAGCCCGATTGCTGGCTGGCACCCGGCGCGACCTGGCGCCAGCGTTTCGTCTACCGCTTCGTGCCGGGGCCGGTCTGACCAAAGCCTGACGGCTCTCTGACGACTTGACGGGGCCGGCCGCGCAGACTGCGCAGCCATCGCAGCCCTGTGCTGCCGTCCTGTCCCGGAGCCCGCCATGTCCGTTGAATCTCACCAGCCACCGCTGTGGCGCAGCGAAGCCTTTGTCGAAGACCTGGAGCCGGCGCTGCCGCTGCCGGTGTGGCGCCAGCCGGCCTGGTGGCGCTCGCTGGCCCTGGCGCTGATGCTGGTGACCGTGGGCGCGCTGCAGGCCGAGGCCGCGCCGGACGCGGCCAGCTGCCGCCAGCTGCAGCCACCGGCCGATGCCGGCGTGGCCGCCACGCCCGGCGGCTTTGTGCTGGTGCATCCGCGCAATGCCGACCTGCCGGCCCAGTACAGCGGCTGCCGCACGCTGTGGGTGATGCAGTCCGAGGACCGGCTGCCGCTGCTGATGCGCGTGCATTTCCAGCAGGGCCGGGCGGTGGCGGTGGAGGCCTTCGACGGCCGCGGTGACGCGCCCCAGGCCCCACCGCGCCGCTGCAGCATCCCGTCCGGCGAGCGCGCCTGCGCCGGCGTCGAGCAGCATCCCTTCGTGGCCCGCCAGCTGCCGACCTGGCCGCGCATCTGCGCCGTGGAGCCGCAGCGCCCGGTCTGCCAGGGCGATCCGCAATGAGCTCTCGTCGTGCCCTGGCGCTGCTGCTGTTCGCGAGTCTGCAGCTGGCCATGGCCTGGCAGGCGGTGATGGCCGCCGCGCCGGCCGAGGCCATCGAGGCCTTTCTGCCACGCTGGCGTGCCGCATTGGCCGCGGTCGAGGCCGGCGACGGCCGGCCGCTGGCCGAGCTGAGCCGGCTGCCGTTCCTGCTGGAAGGCCGGGCGCTGGATCGGGACGGCTGGGCCCGCGCCGCGCCGCGGCTGCTGGATGCACGGCTGCGCCGCTGTCTGGCCCAGGCCCAACCGCAGCGCGAGGGCGAGGCCTGGCTGCTGCACTGCCGGCCCTACAGCTTCTACCTGCGCGCCGGCGCCGATGGCCGCTGGCGGCTGGATGGGTTCGATGCCGATGGTGAAGACGCCGAGGATGCCAGGCACGCCGGAGGCCGGCGATGAACTGGCAGCCGCTGTATCAGCTGGCGCTGCCGCGCTGGAGCGACTTCGGCACCGACCTGGCCCTGGGCGCGCTGCTGGCCGTGCTGGCCCTGGGGCTGGCGCTGTGGGCACGGCGCCGCGGCCGGGTGTCGATGCCGGCGCGCATGCTGGCGCTGATGGCCGCGGTGGTGATCGGCCTGGGCTGGGGCGCCAACACCTGGGACCAGCAGCGCCTGGCGCGCCGCCTGGCCGCCGGCGAGGTGCAGTGGGTGCAGGGCCTGGTGCAGCACCATGCCTGCTGGCAGGACTGGGTGGCCGACGCCAAGGGCCATGGCGGGCGCCGGCGCGACTGGGAGCGCATCTCGGTGGCCGGCATCGACTTCATCTGGCAGCCCGGCGAGGCCCGCCCCGGCTACAGCCGCCGCGACGGCGAGCCGCTGCTGCACGACGGCCTGTGGCTGCGCATCGCCTATGTCGAGGACGCGGCCGGCGAGGCCCGCCAGCGGCGCATCCTGCGGCTGGAGCGTGCCGAGTTGCCGCCCGAGCAGGCGCAGGCGCTGGCCGCTGCGGTGGCCGCCTCCAGCGCGGGCCCGACCGCCGATCAGAGCTCGGCGTGCAGGCTCACGCCGACGCGGCGGTCGTCCACATAGGTGCCACGCGCCAGGCCGTAGTCGCTGAACTGGCTGCGGCGCACCGTGCGCGTCAGGTTGTTGGCCTCCAGCGCCAGCTTCAGCCGCGGGCTGAAGGCCCAGCTGAGGTAGGCATCGACCACGCCGTAGCCCTGCATGGTCACCGGCGTCAGCGCGGTCTTGCCATCGTTGCTGGGGTAGTGCAGGCGCGGGCCGATGCTGTAGTCGCTGCGCCAGTTGTAGGCCAGGCGCGCCGACAGCGGGCCCAGGTCGTACATGCCCACCAGGTTGGCGCTCTGGCGCGACAGGCCTTCCAGCGGCGCCTTGCGGCCACCGCCCAAGGGACTGGGCGCCGAGCTGTCGACGAGCGTCACATTGGCCTGCAGGCCCAGGCCGCGCCACAGGCCCGGCAGCTGGTGGAAGAAGCCCTGGTAGCCGATCTCCAGGCCGCTGATGCGGCCGTCGCTGCCATTGCTGGGCGTGGACAGCGTGTAGTTGGTGCCGACTATGTCGACCTGGCGGCTGGTGGTCTGGATGAAGCCGTCCACCTTTTTGAAGAAGGCCGCCGCATAGACATGGTCGCTCTTGCTCAGGTAGCGCTCCAGCGACAGGTCCAGCTGGCTGGCATGCAGCGGCTTCAGCGCCGGGTTGCCCTGGTAGCCGGTGCGGTCGTTGGCATTCAGGCTCAGGCTGGGCGTCAGCTGGTCGAAGTGCGGCCGCGTCACCACGCGGCTGAGGGCCACACGCGCCAGCAGGTCGCGCTGCAGCTCCCAGCGCAGGTTCAGCGCCGGCAGCCAGTCGGTGTCGCTGCTGTCGATCTGCTGGGCCGTGCTGCCGCTGCGGGTGGCGCGCTCGGTGCGTGTGCTCACCGCGCGCAGGCCCAGGTTGCCGGTCAGCGGCTTGCCGGCCAGCGTGGTTTCCAGGTCGGCGCTGCCGTACAGCGCGATGCTGCGCTCGCGGAAGTCGAAGGTCTGCTGCGGGTCGAAGGCCGGCACCGCCAGGTTGAAGCTGCCGCGCACCGCGGCCGCGTCGCGCAGCCAGGCCGGATCGTTGACCGTCAGCCACTGGCGCGGGATGTTGCCGCTGCCGGCGGTCTGCAGCAGATCGTTCTGCCGCGTCAGGCCGATCTGGCGGATGTCGGCCACATTGAACATCCAGATGTCGTCGATGGTGTTGATCTCGGCGCTGTCGGCCCGCCGCTGCGACAGCCGCAAGCCGGTCTGCAGGCGGTGGAACAGGCCGCCATCCACGCCCCAGTCGGCATCGGCACGCCAGGCGGTCTCGCGGCCCTCATTGCGCACCTTGAAGTACAGCAGCTTGTCGGCCCAGTAGTGGCCCAGGTCGCTCAGCTGCGCGGTGGGCGAATGGGCCGACGGCAGGCTGGTCGACAGGTCGAAGTGGTACTGCGCCGGGCTGTCGGCCCAGGTGCCCAGGCGCACCTCCTGGTAGAAGCGCTCGAACTCGCTGCGCGTGTGCGACAGCTCGCTGCGCACGGTGATGCCGTCGCCCTGCCACTTGCCCGACAGCGCGATCTGGTTGGTGGCGGTGTTCTCGTCGGCCACCGAGGCCGAGGTGCTCATGCTGGCGCCCCAGAAAGTGCCGGAGACGAAGCGGCCCTTGCCATCGGTCTGCACCGCGCCGTCGTTCCACAGCTGGCCCTGGTTGGCGGTGGCGCTCCAGTTGGCCCAGAACGGCGAGGCATAGTGGCCCTGGATGTCGGTGCGGCTCTTCAGCCGCGTCTGGTGCAGGTCCAGCGCCAGCTCGGTGCGTGCATTGGGCCGCCACTGCAGCGAGCCGGCCAGGCCATGGCGCTCGCGTTCGCCGAACTCGTAGGCCAGCCACTGGCCGGTGGGCGCGAAGATGCCCGAGCCATCGGCCAGCGCCGCCGGGTTGTCCAGCTCCTGCGCATCGGCGCGGTAGCTGCGCTTCTGCGTCGACAGGCTCAGCAGCGCGCCGAACTCGCCGCCGCCGTCCAGCTTCCAGCGGTTGGACAGCAGCACCGAGCCCTGCGGCTGGGTCTTGTCCACCAGGTCGGCATGGCTGGCCTTCAGCGTGCCCGCCAGCTTGAGGCCGGCAAAGTCGAACGGCCGGCGCGTGCGCAGGTCGATGGTGCCGCCGATGCCGCCGTCGATCAGCGAGGCGGTGGGCGTCTTGTAGACATCGGCGCCGGCCAGCAGCTCGCTGGGCATGTCCTGGAACGACAGGCCACGTTCCTTGCCGGCGCTGAAGATCACGCGGCCATTCAGCAGGGTTTGCGTCTGCTGCAGGCCCCGCACCTGCACGCGGTCGCCTTCGCCCCGGCTGCGGCTGATCTGCACGCCGCTGATGCGTTGCAAGGCCTCGGCCACATTGGCGTCGGGCAGCTTGCCGATGTCGTCGGCGACGATGGAATCGACGATCTGCTCGGCGCTGCGCTTGATGTCCTGGGCCTTGATCAGGCTGGCGCGCTGGCCCTGGATCACCACCTCGGCGGGAGCCTGCGCCGGGGTCTGGGCCTGCAGCGCGGGGGCGGTCAGCGCGGTGCCGGCGGCCAGGGCCAGGGCATGGCGGCGGAAGAGGGCGTGGGGCATGGTCGGTCTCCGGCAGAGGTTCTGAGTTGGTTTCAGGGGCGGGCGGCGCGAGGTGCCCAGGGCGCCGCGGCGCGCATCGCGCCCAGGCTGGGCAGGGCGCGGCCGCGCTCGTCGAACAGGGTCTGGTTGGCCCAGCCATTGCCGTCGCCGCTGCGCCAGCCGGCGCCGTCCACGGCCAGCCAGGCAGGCTCCCAGTAGAAGACGCCCAGGCCCTGGGGCACGGCGGCCACGGCCTCGACCACCTCGCTGAGCATCTGGATCTGGCCCTGCGGCGTGGCCGGGTAGCCCGAGGCGGCGATGCGCTCGCGGTCCAGCACCGGCGGATGGCCGCCGGGGTTGTCGGGCGTCCAGGCATAGGCGGTTTCCACCACCACCAGCGGCTTGCCATAACGCGCCGACAGATCGGCCAGGTTGGCGCGCAGGCCGGCAATCGGGCCGTGGAAATACGGGTACCAGCTCAGGCCGATGGCATCGAAGGCCACGCCGTCGGCGACGAAGCCGTCGAAGACACGGCGGAACAGCGCGTTGTCGCCCCCCTTGGCCAGGTGCAGCATCACCGGCAGCGGCGCGCCGCCGCGCAGACCATCGGTGTCGCGCACGCCGGCGATGCCGGCCTTGAGCAGCGCATGGAAGGCGGCCGTGCCGCCGATCACCTCGTCCGGCGTCTGCTGCCAGGTCTTGCCATCGGGCCACAGCATGCCGCCGTTGACCTCGTTGCCGACCTGCACCATGTCCGGGCTGGCGCCGGCCGCATGCAGGGCGCGCAGCACCTCGGCGGTGTAGGCGCGCACGGCCTGCTGCAAGGCCTCGCCCTGCAGCCCGGACCAGGCGACCGGCTTGGCCTGCTGGCCGGGATCGGTCCAGAAATCGCTGTAGTGCAGGTCCAGCAGCAGCTTCAGGCCCTGGGCCTTGGCCCGCTGGGCCAGGCGCAGGGTCAGCGCCAGGCCGTTGTTGCCGCCGCCCACCGGCTCGCCGGCACGTGACACCCGGCGGCTGCCCTCGAACACATCGCCGGCATTCACCGGCGTGTGCCACAGCCGCAGCCGTGCCCAGTTGAAGCCGGCCGCGCGCAGCAGCTGCAAGGCGCTGGCCGGCTGGCCCGACGGCGTGGCGAAGCGGCCGCCATGGCGCTCGACTTCTTCCAGCGTCGATACATCGGCGCCGAGCATGAAGTGGGCGGCATGGCGCGTGGCCGGTTGCATGGCCATTTGCGTGCCCTGCATGCCCTGGTCCGCGCGGGCCGGCGCAGACAGGCCCGCCGCCAGCAGCAGCACCGACGCCAGGCCGGCCAGCAGCCCATGCCGCCGCCCATGGCGGGCGCCGAGGTGCTCGGTCGGAGGGTTGAAGCTCATGCTCTGCGGTTGGGTTAATCGTTTAACTTGCGTTGCAGTATCCGCCGGTCCGTGGCGCCGCGAATCGGTGAAAGTCCTAGCTGCGCAGCACAGCCATTGCGTTGGATTAATCGATTAACTGATCTTCTGGTCCGGCATCGCCGCCGACGTCCGGCAGCCGGACGGTGGCCGCGATCGGGTGATGGTCTCTTTGTTTTACATAATCTTGATCGTCACGGTTTTGCAAGTGCCTCGGAAGTCAGTCTTCACCCTGTCGACTGATCGCCAGATAGATAAGTGAATTACCTAATTTAGCGACCGATCCACGCATGTATTAATTGCGCCGCGCCGTGCCAAGCGATTCACAAGCTTAATCAAAAGGCTTGTTGCACACAGTGGCCAACCAACGATGGAGACGAGGACAATGAAACAAGCGATGACATCGACCAGCCTGGTGCTGGGTCTGACCGTGGCGCTGGCCGCCTGCGGCGGCAACGACGAAGGCAGCGAGGCGCCCTTGCCGCAGCTGTCGGCCGCCAGTGGCGCCACGCTGGCCGGTGGCTGTGCCGCGCTGGCCGGCTTCAGCCATGCCGCCACGGTCATCGGCACGGCCACCGAGATGGCGGCTGGCACGCTGACGGTGGGCGGGCAGCCGATTGCCGCGCACTGCCGGGTCACCGGCAAGATGCACGAGCGCATCAGCACGGTGGACGGCCAGACCTATGCCATCGGTTTCGAGATGCGCCTGCCGCTGCAATGGAACGGCCGCTTCTACTACCAGGGCAATGGCGGCACCGATGGCAGCGTGGCCACGGCCGCCGGCGTGGCCGGCAGCGGCGGCCCGCTGAGCAATGCCCTGCACAAGGGCTTTGCGGTGATCTCGTCCGACGCCGGCCACAGTGCGGCGCAGAACCCGCTGTTCGGCATGGACCCCCAGGCGCGCATCGACTATGGCTATGGCGCAGTGCAAAAGCTCACGCCGATGGCCAAGGCGCTGATTGCGCAGGCCTATGGCAAGCGTCCCGACCGCTCCTACATCGGCGGCACCTCCAACGGCGGGCGGCATGCCATGGTGGCGGCAGCGCGTTTTGCCGATCAGTACGATGGCGTGCTGGCCAATTCACCCGGTTTCAACCTGCCCAAGGCCGCCGCCGCCCAGCTCTACACCGCGCAGCAGCTGCGCAAGATCGCCACCGATGTGCTGGACCTGTCGACCGCCTTCAGCCAGGCCGAGCGCAACACGGTGGCGGCGGCGATCAATGCCAAATGCGATGCGCTGGACGGCGTGGCCGACCAGCTGGTGCAGGACGTGGAGGCCTGTCGCACCGCGTTCAACCTGTTCCGCGACGTGCCCACCTGCAGCGGCGCCCGCGACGGCAGCTGCCTGACGGCGGCGCAGAAGTCGGCCATCGACGCCATGTACTACGGCCCGCTGACCAGCCGTGGCGAAGCCTTGTATGCCACCCAGCCCTATGACCCCGGCCTGGTGGGCAGCAGCTGGGCCGGCTGGAAGTTCACGTCCTCGGTGGGCGCGGCCCGCGATCCCGTTGCCGTGGGCATCATCTTCCAGGTGCCGCCCCAGTCCGGCGTGATGGCCGATACCCGCAGCTTTGCCTTCAACTACAACTTCGACCTCGACTACCCCCTGCTGTCGGCCACCAACGCCACCTACACCGAGAGCGCGATGTCGTTCATGACCCCGCCCAACCCGTCGCGGCTGGACACGCTGCGCGACCGGGGCGGCAAGATGATCGTGGTCCATGGCGTGTCCGACGGCGTGTTTTCCATCGACGACACCAAGCGCTGGTATGCCGAACTGGACCAGCAGAACCAGGGTCGGGCGGCGCGTTTTGTCCGCTTCTTCCGCGTGCCCGGCATGAACCACAGCAGCGGTGGCGTGGCCACCGACCAGTACGACGCCCTGGCCGCCCTGGTCGACTGGGTGGAAAAGGGCGTGGCGCCCGACCGCATCGTGGCCCAGGCCCGCGGCACCGGCAATGCCGGCGGCGTCAACCGCGAGCTGCCCGCCAGCTGGGCCGCCGACCGCACCCGTCCGCTGTGCCCCTATCCGCAGGTGGCGCGCTACAACGGCTCCGGCGACGTGGAGCGGGCCGAGAGCTTCAGCTGCCGCTGAAGCGCTCTGGCGGGTGGCCGGATGGCCGGGCGCCAGGCCGGCGGATTGCACAATGCGGCGATGTCCGATCCCGCCAGCGCCCTCGAAGCCTCGCAACTGACCCCGGCCGGCCAGCTCGAAGAAGGTGATCTGCTGCGCCTGGTGGGCTACCAGCTGGCCCAGGCGCAGATCGTCACCGACGCCGTCTTCGCCGCCGAGGTGGGCCGCGGCCTGGACCTGCGCCAGATCGAGTTCACGGTGCTGGCGCTGGTGGCGCGCAACCCCGGGCTCACCGCGTCCGAGCTGGCCAACGCGCTGGCGGTGACGCCGCCCTACATTGCCAGCTGCCTGGACAAGCTGCTGCGCCGCGGCCTCATCGAGCGCCTGCAGAGTCCGCTGGACCGCCGGGCCATGCACATCCATGTCACCGCCGCCGGTGGTGACATGGTGCGCAGCGCCACCCAGCGCCTGCTGGCCCGGGAGCGTCAATCCCTGGACGCCCTGAGCACGGCCGAGCGCCTGATGCTCGCCGAGCTGCTGCACAAGGCCGCCAGCTGCCGACGCCCGGGCTGATGCACAAGGCCGCGATCCTCGCCATCCGGCCTGGCATCTAGGGGAAGCTGTCCATCACAAAGTCCGGTCACAGCCGCGACACTCTGGCCTCGACACATCGCTGGAGACTGGGGTGATCCTGGACCTGATTCCTGAAGCGACCCGCGCCGCCGGCCTGGGGGCCTTGATGAAAGGCGCCGGCAAGCTCACGCGCTACATCCCGATCCCGCAGCCCACGCTGCTGGTCGGCCCGGGCAGCAGCCGCCGGCTCGGCGAGGCCGTGGCCGGTTTCGGCCACCAGCGCGTGCTGATCGTCACCGACGCGGTGGTGGCCAAGCTGGGCCTGCTGAACCCGCTGTGCGAGGCCCTGACCGCCGGCGGCACCGAGTTCGTGGTGTTCGACCAGATCACGCCCGATGCGCCGATCCCGCTGATCGAGCGTGGCATCGCCTTTTGCAAACAGCACGAATGCGACGCCCTGGTGGCCGTCGGTGGCGGCTCGTCCATGGATGCGGCCAAGGCGATTGCCATGGCCATGGCCAATCCGCGGCCGCTGCGCTCGCTGGCCGGCTACCTGAAGGGCCGCTGCTCTCCGCTGACCGTGTATGCCGTGCCCACCACCGCCGGCACCGGCTCCGAGGTCACGGTGGCCGCGGTCATCGCCGACCCCGAGCGCGAGACCAAGGTGGTGATCGTCGATCCGCGCCTGGTGCCGCGCATGGCCGCACTCGATCCGCTGCTGATGACCGGCCTGCCGCCGGCGGTGACCGCGGCCACCGGCATCGACGCGCTGACGCATGCGGTCGAGGCCTTCGTCGGCCAATGGGCCACGCCCTACACCGATGGTCTGGCGCTGTCGGCGGTGGCGATGATCTTTGCCAACCTGCGCACCTGCTACCGCGACGGCGGCAATGTCGGCGCGCGCGAGAGCATGGCGCTGGCCTCCACCTATGCCGGCCTGGCCTTCACACGGGCCAACGTCGGCTATGTGCATGCCATCGCCCACCAGTTCGGCGGCAAATACCACACGCCGCACGGCCTGGCCAATGCCATGGTGCTGCCGCATGTGCTGCGCTATTCGGCGCCAGCCATCGTGCCCCGCCTGGCCCAGCTGGCGCTGCGAGCCAAGGTCGGCCGGCCCGGCGACGACGAGGATGCGCTGGCCGAGGCTTTTCTCGATGCCATCGAGGCGCTGAACGCCGACCTGGGCATTCCCACCCACCTGGCGGCGCTGAAGGCCGAGGACATCCCGGCCCTGGCCGCCGCCGCCTGCCACGAGGCCCATACCGGCTATCCGGTGCCCCGCTACATGAGCCAGGAGCAGTGCGAGGCGCTGATCCGCCGCCTGCTGCCGCCGGTGGAAGCGCCGGCCAAGGCCGCCGCGAAGGCCGCCGCCAAGCCTGCCGCCAAGGCCGCCGCCAAGAAGCCGGCGCGCAAGGCCGCCACCCCATCCCGCAAGAAGAACCCCACGGAGACCCAGGCATGAAGAAGGTAGTGACGGTGACGCTGGGCGCGTCGAAGCAGGACTTTTCCTTCGAGACCGATTTCCTCGGCCAGCGCTTCCAGGTCAAGCGCCTGGGCGCCGACGACGACACCGGCAAGGCCTGGGAGCTGATGCGCCGCCACCAGGCCACGGCCGATGCCATCGGCCTGGGCGAGATTGGCGACCACTACCAGGTGGGCCTGCGCACCGTGGTCAACAAGGAAACCAAGCGATTGCTCAACGTGGTCACGCGCGTGCCGGCCACCACCGGCGCCACGCTGCGCCGGCTGCTGCAGGTGCGCGCGGTGCGCCAGGTGCAGCATGAGCTGGGCAACTACTTCAACAACAACCTGGTGCTGTTCCTGAACGGCATGCGCAACTACGACATGGCCGTGGCCCTGTCGGACTACACGCCCAATCTGCAGTTCGCCGATGCGCTGTTCCAGACCGGCGCGCCGGCCCTGCTGAGCTCGCTGGAACAGCTGGAGCTGTTTGCCAAGGGCAGCGACTGGGTGCTGTCGGGCAAGCCGGCCGAGGTGCTGGAGTCGGCGCTGTCGGGCTTCAAGGGTAAGCGCATCGCCGCGGCGGTGGCCAAGTCGCATGTGGTGGTCGGCACCTTTGCCGAGATCAAGGCGGTGGGCAGTGCCGACAACCTGGCCGGCAAGACCCTGATCACCTCGGCCGTCGACGACGAGCGCCTGGCCTTCTTCAAGGCCTGCAAGGTCAACCTGGTGATCGACGTCAGCCCCAAGCTGTTCGACCGCGTGGTCGGCGTCAATACGCTGGAGGCCATGATCCTGGCCGCACTCGGCAAGCCCAGCGAGGAGGTGTCGGACGACGACTTCACCGAGATCCTGGACGAGCTGAAGATCGCGCCGCGATTGCTGCACCCCACCGGCCAGTTCCGCAACATCCGGCGCTTCGCGTTTGTGATCCACCCGCTGAGCCAGGACTTCATCCGCAAGGGCTTCCCCATCCCCAAGGGCACGCCGCAGTTCGTGATGGACAAGGTGGAGACCATCGCCGCCCATTTGCCGCCGATGGTGTACTGCAAGATGGAGAACATCGTCTCGCCGGCCGGGGCCGAGGCCGAGGGCTGGCTGATCAGCGTGGGCGGCACGCCGCGCGAGATGCTGGCGCGCAGCCCCGAGTTCACCTACCGCCGCCTGCTGCATGCGGCCAAGATCGCCGAGAAGCTGGGCGCGCAGATCATGGGCCTGGGCGCCTTCACCAAGGTGGTGGGCGATGCCGGCGTCACGGTGGCGCGGCGCTCGCGCCTGCCCATCACCACCGGCAACAGCTACAGCGCCTCGGGCGCGCTGTGGGCCGCCCACGATGCGATGCGCCGCATGGGCCTGGTGCCGGTGCCGCCCAAGGGCCAGCGGGTGCAGGCCAAGACCATGGTCATCGGCGCCACCGGTTCCATCGGCTCGGTCAGTGCGCGGCTGCTGGCCATGGCCTTCCAGCAGGTGGTGATCGCCGGGCGCGACCTGAAGAAGCTGGAGGAGCTGAAGGCCTCGATCCTGCTGGACACGCCCGATGCCGACGTGGTGTGCAGCACCGACTACGACAGCCTGCTCGGCGACATGGACATGATCGTCACCAGCACCTCGGGGGCCGGCAAGAAGATCCTGGACATCATGAAGGTCAAGCCCGGCTGCGTGATCACCGACGTGGCGCGGCCGCTGGACCTGCCGCCCGACCAGGTGGCCAAGCGGCCCGACGTGCTGGTGATCGAATCGGGCGAGATCGAGCTGCCGACCAAGGTGCGCGGCATGAAGAGCATCGGCCTGCCGCCGAACGTGATCTACGCCTGCCTGGCCGAGACCATCGTGCTGGCGCTGGAGGGCCGCTTCGAGGTCTTCACCATCGGCCGCGACACCGAGTGGGAGAAGGTCAAGGAGATCTACAAGCTGGGCCTGAAGCACGGCATGAAGCTGGCCGCGATCTCCGGCGTCAAGGGCATGTACAGCGACGAGGACATTGCCGCGGTGGTGGCCCTGGCGAAGAAGGCGCGCAAGACCTGGAAGGGCGGCAGCACCGCGGCGGTGAAGAAGACGGCGGTCAAGAAGGTGGCGGCCAAGAAGGTGGCGGCCAAGAAGGCCGTGCCCGCCAAGAAGGCCGCGCCGGCCAAGAAGGCAGTGGCGCGCAAGGCCCCGGCGAAGGCCCCGGCCAAGAAGGCAAGCCGCAGCACCGAGGCCGCATGAGCGGCGCCGGCCTGCGCCTGAACCCGCTGGACGCGGCCTGGCTGCTGACCGAGTCGCGGGCCACGCCCAACCATGTGGGCGGGCTGCTGCAGTTCCGCCTGCCCGAGGGCGCGCCGCGCAGCTTCATGCGCGACCTGATGGACGAGTTCCGCAGCCACCGCAGCTTCAGCGCACCATGGAACCGGCGGCTGCGCCATGCGCTGAGCAAGCATCCGCTGCCCGAGTGGCTGGAGACCACCGATGCCGAGATCGACCTCGAGTACCACGTGCGCCATGCCGCCCTGCCCTGGCCCGGCGGCGAGCGTGAGCTGGGCGAGCTGATCGGCCGGCTGCAGAGCACGCCCATCGACCTGGCCCGTCCGCCCTGGGAATGCACGCTGATCGAAGGCCTGGACGGCGGGCGCTTTGCGCTGTTCATCAAGATCCACCACTCGCTGATCGACGGCGTCAGCGCCATGCGCCTGCTGCAGCGCGCGATGTCGGCCGACCGCGACAAGAGCCTGGCCCTGCCGCCGTTCTGGGCCAGCGGCCAGGCCGCGGCCACGCGCAGCGCACGGGCCGAGCGCGGCGCCACCGCGCCCACGGTGGCCAATGCCATGGCCCAGGCGGCCCAGGCACTGAGCAGCCAGGCGCGCTCCATCCCCACCCTGCTGTCGGCCTTCGGCAAGATGGTGCAGCGCATCGGCGACCGCAACGAGGGCATGGCCCTGCCCTTCGACGCGCCGCTGTCGGTGCTGAACGGCCGCGTGCGCGAGAAGCGCCGCTTTGCCACCCAGCAGTTCGACATCGCCCGCCTGCGCGCCGTGGCCACGGCCGCACAGTGCACGCTCAACGACGTGGTGCTGGCGCTGTGCGGCGGCGCGCTGCGGCGCTTTCTGGACGAGCGCGGCGAGCTGCCCACCAAGCCGCTGACCGCCGGCATCCCGGTGTCGGTGCGGCCTCGGCCGGCTGCCGATGCCAATGCCGCCGACGATGGCGCCGAGGCCGGCAATGCCATCAGCTTCATCGTCGCCACGCTGGGCACCGACATCGCCGGGCCGGAGCAGCGGCTGAAGGCCGTCAAGGCCTCGGTCCAGCATGCCAAGGCCCATGTGCAGGGCCTGCCGCGCCAGGCCATGCTGCAGTACACCGTGCTGCTGATGGCGCCGACCATCCTGACCCTGCTGTCGGGCATCGGCGGGCGCACGCGGCCGATGTTCAACATCACCATCTCCAACGTGCCGGGGCCGGACAAGCCGCTGTACTTCCGCGGCGCCGAGCTGGTGGCGGCCTATCCGGCGTCCATCGTCACCCATGGCCAGGCGCTGAACATCACGTGCCAGAGCTATGCCGGCGCGATGTGCTTCGGCTTCACCGGCTGCCACAGCTCGCTGCCCAGCCTGCAGAAGCTGGCCGTGTACGCCAGCGAGGCGCTGGAGGAGCTGGAGGCGGCGCTGCTGCCCAAGCCGCGCCGGGCGGCGGCGAAAAAGACGCTCGCAACAGCGGCCAAAACGGCAGCCAAGAAGGCGCCGCGGCTCAGGAAGCCGGCGACTGCCGTGCCTGAATCCGCGCCATGAAGGCCGGCGGCACGGCCGCCGGGCGCCGCGTGGCCGGATCGATGAACACGATGCCGGTCTTGCCCCGGGCCACCGGCCGGCCGCTGGTCTTCTCGTCCATGCGGAACTGCAGGTCGAAGCCGTAGCGGTTGAAGTCGGCCGGCGCCAGGGACACGCGCATGACCTCGCCGTGGAAGCCCTCGGACATGTACTGCGCACCGATGTCGGCGACGACGATGGCGCAGCCCTCCACCGTCGACTCGCGGTAGCCCAACCACTGGAAGAAGCGCAGCCGCGCCTCGGAGGCCAGGGTCATCAGCTGCGCATGGTCCAGGTGACCGCCCTGGTTGACGTGGCTGATGTAGATCTGGATGTCGGTTTCGAACAGCGCCGGCTCGGGGCCGGTGAATTGCAGGCGTGGCATGGCGTGATTGTGGCCGGCCTCTGCCGCCACCCGCCGCCGCCCGCCGCCGGCGCCGGTTCGTGCGCTTGTTGCCATCGGGCGGGCTCAAGTCGCCGGCGCGCCGTCCGAAATGCAGAGGCAGGACGTTGCTGTAACAAGCGTCCACGGTTCCCGAACCCGACGATGGGCGCGCCATGACGCGCCGGAGACGCTCCGATGATTCAAATCAACCAGTTGCGCATCGGCGCTCGCCTGGCGCTGGGCTTTGCCGCGGTGCTGATGCTGACCCTGGGCATCGGCCTGCTGGCCATCAACCGGCTGGGCGCGGTCAATGCCAACACCGCCGAGATCGCCACCAACTGGCTGCCGTCGATCCGCCTGCTGGGCCAGGTGCGGGGCCAGCTGGTCGACGAGCGCCGCTTCGAGGCCAATCACCTGATGTCGGCCACCGATGCCCAGCGCAAGGCCGAGGAAGACGGCATCGCCAAGGCCACGGCGGCGATGGGCGTGGACTGGAAGCAGTACATGGCCACCGTCACCACCGACGAGGAGCGCAAGCTGGCCGATGCGGCCCTGGCCGCGCGCAAGACCTATGTGGAGGTGCAAAAGCGCGTGCTGGCGCAGTCGCGCGAGGGCTCGCCGGATGCCCAGTCGACCTACCAGGGCGACGGCCGCAAGGCCTTTGCCGAGGTGCTGGCCGCGGTGCAGAAGCTGATGGACTTCCAGGTCCGTGGCTCGGACCAGGCCTATGCCGAGGCCCAGGCCTCGTTCAACCAGACGCGCTTGATGGTCGGCGGCCTGCTGTTGGCGGCGCTGGCCGCCGGCGGCCTGCTGGCCTGGCTGATCACCCGCTCCATCGTCGTGCCGATCCGCCAGGCGGTGGCGGTGGCCGAGACCGTGGCCCGTGGTGACCTGCGCAGCCGCATCACCGTCAGCGGCGGCGACGAGGCGGCGCAGCTGCTGGGCGCGCTGCAGCGCATGAACGGCGAGCTGCTGCGCATCGTCGGCAGCGTGCGCGGCAATGCCGACAGCGTGGCCACGGCCAGCAGCCAGATCGCCCAGGGCAACATCGACCTGAGCCAGCGCACCGAAGAACAGGCCAGCAACCTGCAGCAGACCGCGGCCTCGATGGAGCAGCTGACGGCCACCGTCAAGCAGAACTCCGACACCGCCCAGCAGGCGGCCCAGCTGGCCGGCAGCGCCGCCGGTGTGGCCGCCCAGGGCGGCGAGGTGATGGGCCGCGTGGTGCAGACCATGCAGGACATCAGCGCCAGCTCGAAGAAGATCGCCGACATCATCGGCACCATCGACGGCATCGCCTTCCAGACCAACATCCTGGCGCTGAATGCCGCGGTGGAGGCTGCCCGCGCCGGCGAGCAGGGCCGCGGCTTTGCGGTGGTGGCCGGCGAGGTGCGCAACCTGGCCCAGCGCAGCGCCGAGGCGGCCAAGGAGATCAAGAGCCTGATCGGCGCCAGCGTCGAGAAGGTCGAGGTCGGCACCCACCTGGTCGGCGATGCCGGCCAGACCATGGCCGAGATCGTGACCCAGGTGCGGCGTGTCAACGACCTGATCTCGGAGATCAGCGCCGCCAGCGCCGAGCAGACCAGCGGCATCGGCCAGGTCGGCGATGCCGTGGCCCAGATGGACCAGGTGACGCAGCAGAACGCGGCCCTGGTGGAAGAAAGTGCGGCCGCCGCCGAGAGCCTGCGCGTGCAGGCCGGCCAGCTGTCGCAGGCGGTGGCCTTCTTCACGCTGGAGGGCCGCGAGGCCAAGCCGGCGCCTGCTGCTGTGCCGGCCAAGCCGGTGGCCAAGCCGGCCGCTGCGGTGGCCGCGGTGCCGGCCAAGCCCCGTCCCGCGCCGGCCAAGCCGGTGGCCAGCGCCACGCCTGCGCCCCGGCCTGCGCAGCCGGCAATCAAGCCGGCTGCCAAGCCGGCGGCCACGGCCAGCGCGGCCAGCACGCCGGCCGACGATGACGACTGGACCAGCTTCTGATCCCCGCCCGCACCGGGCAGTGGCGGTCGAGGGCCGGGCGATGAATCCCACCAACAAGAGCCTGCTCGAACAGATGCAGATCCACGGGCTGGAGATCCGCCGGCGCAAGGAACTGCTGGGCTTCAGCGCCCACGACGCCGGCCTGCTGGCCAAGGCCCGCGCCTTCGTCGAGGGCGACATCGAGGCCCTGGTGTCCAGCTTCTACGAGAAGCAGACCGGCGTCGACGAGATCGCGCTGATCATCGGCGACCTGGACACGCTCAAGCGCCTGCGCGCGGCGATGATCCGCTACGTCGCCGACCTGTTCGGCGGCGTCTACGACGAGGACTACGTCAACAACCGCCTGCGCATCGGCCTGGTGCACAAGCGCATCGGCGTGCAGCCCAAGTACTACCTGGCGGCGATGCACCTGCTGAAGTCGCTGCTGATGGATGCGCTGAGCCAGCGCATGCGCGAGCACCCGGACCTGGTGGCCACGCTGCGCGCGCTGGACAAGCTGCTGTACCTGGACAACGAGTTCGTCTTCGACACCTACATCCGCAGCCTGCTGGCCGAGCTGGAATCGGCCAAGGACAAGGCCGTCGAGCATGCGCTGACGCTGGAGGAGAAGGTGGCCGAGCGCACGCGCGAGCTGGAGGAGGTGTCGCGCCGCGACCCGCTGACCGGCCTGTACAACCAGCGCTTCTTCATCGAGAACCTGCACCGCGAGCTGGCGCGCAGCCAGCGCAGCGGCCGGCCGCTGACCCTGGTCTACCTGGACCTGGACCATTTCAAGGACATCAACGACCGCGGCGGCCACCTGGCCGGCGACGAGGTGCTGCGCCGCGTGGCGCAGCGGCTGTCGGCCGCCTGCCGCAGCTACGACCTGTGCTGCCGCTACGGCGGCGACGAGTTCTGCGTGCTGATGCCCGACTGCGAGCTGGCCGTGGCCCAGGAGTTCTCGCAGCGCCTGCGCCTGGCGATGGCCGCCGAGGACGGCCTGCCGCAGTTCAGCCTGGGCGCGTCACAGGCCGGGCCGGCGCACTGGCCCGATGCCAACGAGCTGATCCGCGGCGCCGACCGCTGCATGTACGAGTCCAAGCAGCGTGGCCATGGCGAGCTGGTGTTCCAGCTGGCGCCATCGGCCACGGTGCAGTGAGCCCAGCGATCAGTCCGCCAGGCTGAAGCGGCCTTCGGCGACCAGGGCCGACAGCGGCCGGCGCGGGCTGGGCAGCTCGCGCGCGCGCAGCGCCTCGGGCAGCGTGGCCGCATCGCCCTGGCGGCCGATGGCCACCACCGCATGCAGCTCGTGCGTGGCCGGCACGGCCAGCGTGTCGCGCAGCTTCGCGGCATCGAAGCCCCCCATGGCATGGGCGGCCAGGCCGCTGGCCTGGGCCTGCAGGGCCAGGCTCATCCAGGCCGCGCCGGTGTCCAGCGCATGCCAGGGCAGCGGCTTGGCCTCGCTCTGGCCGGGCGGCACGCTCTGCGTGGCCGAGATCACCACCACCAGGGCGCCGGCCTGGCCGGCCCAGGCCTGGTTGAACGGCACCAGGCCGTCGAGGATGCCGGCAAAGGCCGGCGTGCCGGCCAGGCCGTAGACAAAGCGCCAGGGCTGGGTGTTGGACGCCGATGGCGCCCAGCGCGCGGCCTCGAACAGCGGCAGCAGCTGCTCCAGGCCCAGCGCCTCGCCGCTGAAGGCGCGTGGCGACCAGCGCTGGGTGAACTGGGGGTGGATGGGGTGTTCGGTGGTGCGGGTGTTGGCGGTCATGGCCGGCATGATGCCGCCGCCCGCCAAAGCCCCGGGCCGTGCAGCCGGTCGCGCTTTGTGCTGGGTCAGTGCACGCCGCGCTGCTGGCCCTGCCAGTAGCGCGCGCGGATGGCCTTCTTGTCCAGCTTGCCCAGGCCGGTGACCGGCAGGCTGTCGACGAAGTCGATGGCCTTGGGCGCATGCACGGCGCCCTTCTTCTCGCGCACCAGGGCCATCAGCTCCTCGGCCGTGGCCTGGTGGCCGGCACGCAGCACCACCAGGGCGCGCACGGCCTCGCCCCATTTGTCGTCGGGCACGCCCACCACCGCCGCCGCGGCCACCGCCGGGTGCAGGCCCAGCGCATCCTCGACCTCGCGCGGATAGACGTTGAAGCCGCCGCTGATGATCATGTCCTTGCTGCGGTCGACGATGTAGAGAAAGCCGTGCTCATCGCGCCGCGCCAGGTCGCCGGTGTAGAGCCAGCCGTGGCGGAAGGCCTTGGCCGTCTCCTCGGGCTTGTTCCAGTAGCCGTGCATCACCAGCGGGCCGCGCACGCAGATCTCGCCCACCTCGCCGGGCGCCACCTCGCGCCCATCGTCGTCCAGCAGTTTGACCTGGGTGCCCACGCAGGGCGTGCCGCAGGAGGCCAGGCGCTCGGGATGGTGCTCGGGGTCGTGCTCGTGCTGGTGCAGCACGCTGATGGTGTTGGGCGCCTCGCTCTGGCCGTAGAGCTGCATGAACACCGGGCCGAACACGCGCATGCCCTCGATCAGCCGCGCCGGCGACATCGGCGAGGCGCCGTAGATCACCAACTGCAGGCTGGACAGGTCGTGCTCGGTGCGCTGCGGATGGTCCAGCAGCACATAGACCATGGTCGGCACCAGGAAGGTGGCGGTGATGCGGTGCCGCTGCACCAGGCGGCAGAACTTGTCGGCCGAGAAGCCCTGGGTCATGGCATAGGTGCCGCCCTTGAGCAGCACCGGCATGATCATCGCGCCGGCGGCATGGGTGATGGGTGTCAGCGCCAGGAAGCGGATCTCGCGCGGCCAGTCCCAGTCGGCCATCTCGGTCAGGATCATCTGCACATGCACGCGGTGGCTGTGGGCCACGCCCTTGGGCCGGCCGGTGGTGCCACCGGTGTAGACCAGCACGCACAGGTCGTCCGACTCGGCCTGGCAGCGCAGCGGCTGCGGATTGAAGCCGGTGGCCGCCAGCAACAGGTCTTCGGCGCCGTCGCAGCCCGGGCCGAAGGACATCAGCTGCTGCACGCCGGGCACACGCCGGGCCAGGGCCTGGGCGCGCTCGGCAAACGACAGCGGATCGACGAACAGCGTGGCCACGCCCGAGTCCTCCAGGATGTAGGCATGGTCGTCCTCGGACGAGGTCGGGTTCATCCAGGTCAGGCGCAGGCCCATCAGATAGGCCGCGGCGGTGACCAGAAAGGCCTCGGGCCGGTTGGCCGACAGCGTGGCCACCGCATCGCCGCGCTGCAGGCCGCGGGCGCTGAGCACCTGCACCACCTGGCTGACCAGCTCGCCCAGCTGGCGGTAGCTCCAGCTCAGCTCGTCGCAGACGAAGGCCGTGCGCTCGCCGCCGCGCCCGATGGCGGCGATCAGCAGCTCGCCGACGGTGCTGGCATGTTGACGCGGGTCGGACATGGCGGAACTCCTGCAGGCTGGAACCGCCACAGTATGGTCAGGCGCGGCCGGCCGCGGCCGTCCCGCAAGCGACGGCTGCGGGTAGTCCCTAGCTGGCCGGGGCCGCCCACTTGCTGCTGCGGCCGCTGCCGTTTGTCGATAGGTCGGTGGCTGCATAGGCGGCGGCGCAACGCCGGGCCGCGCCGGGCGGCTGCAGGCACGCGGCTTGGCATAGCCTTGCCGCCATGCCGATGTTTCCGATCCGTTGCGGCCGCCGAGTGGCGGTGCTGCTGGCCCTGGTGGCCGTTTCAGCTCAGTCCCAAGCACAGACCCAGGCCCAGCCGCCGTTGCGCGTGCATGCCGCCGGCAGCCTGCGCCTGGCCTTGAGCGACGTGGCGCGCAGCTTCTCGGCGCGGCCCGGCGAGGGGCCGGTGAGCCTGGTCTTCGGCGCCTCGGGCCTGCTGAAGCACCGGCTGGCCGGTGGCGAGCCCGGCCATGTGTTCGCCTCGGCCAACATGGCCCATCCCGAGGCGCTGGCCGCGGCCGGCCTGGCCGGTCCGGTGCAGCGCTTTGCGCGCAACCGCATGTGCCTGCTGCTGCGGCCCGGGCTGGAGATCGCCGCCGATGGCGCGGTTGCCGCGCTGCTGGACCCCGCGCTGAAGCTGGGCGTGTCCACGCCGCGGGCCGATCCGGCTGGCGACTATGCCCTGCAGGTGTTCGACCGCATCGAGCAGGCCGGCCATGCCGGCGCCGCGGCGGCGCTGCGCGGCCGGGCGCTGCAACTCACCGGCGGGCCCGGCTCGCCGCCGCCACCGCCGGACCGCAGCGTCTACGGCCTGCTGCTGGCCCAGGGCGCGGCCGATCTGTTCCTGACCTATTGCACCAATGCCGCCCAGGCGCTGCGCGAGCAGCCCGGCCAGCGCAGCCTGGCGCTGCCCGAGTCGGTGGACGTGGCCGCCAGCTACGGCCTGACGCTGCTGAACGGCGCGCCCGAGCCGGCGCAGCGCTTTGTCGATTACCTGTTGTCGCCGACCGGCCAGGCCCTGCTGGCCGGCCACGGCTTTGCACCGCGATGAGCGGCCCGCTGAAGACCCGGGGCGCCGAGGGCGGGGAACGCGGGGAGCGCGCAAGGGCCGGCACGCTGCTGCCGGCACGCGGCGTGCACCTGCAGTACAGCATCGAGGCCGGCGGCCAGCAGGGGCCGGACATCAGCAACGGCCTGTTCCAGCTGCTGCAGGCGGTGCATGGCCAGGGCTCGATCCTGGCCGCGGCCAAGGCCCTGGATGCCAGCTACCGCCATGTCTGGGGCGCGCTCAAGCGCTGGGAAGAACTGCTGGGCGCGCCGCTGCTGAACTGGGTGCAGGGCCAGCCGGCGCAGCTGACGCCGCTGGCCCAGCGCCTGCTGTGGGCCGAGACCCGCGCCCGTGCACGCATGGCGCCGCACATCGAGGCGCTGCGCGTGGAACTGGAGCGGGTGCTGGCCGAGGCCCTGGACGGCGACCGGCCGGCGCTGACGGTGCTGGCCAGCCACGACCTGGCCCTGCCGGCGCTGCGCGGCCTGGCCGCCGCCGGCGGCGGCCTGCACCTGGACCTGCGCTTTGCCGGCAGCGTGGAGGCCCTGCAGGCCCTGGCCGATGGCCGCTGCAGCGTGGCCGGCTTCCATGTGCCGGCCCTGCCCGAGGGCTCGCTGCAGTTTGCCGCGGCGATGAAGCCGCGCCTGCAGCCGGGCCGCCACAAGCTGATCGGCTGCATGCGGCGCAGCCAGGGCCTGATGTTCCGCCGCGGCCTGAAGCCGGCGCCGGCCAGCCTGGCCGATGTGGCCCGGCAAGGCCTGCGCTTCATCAACCGCCAGCCGGGCGCCGGCACGCGGCTGCTGATGGAGCACCTGCGCCAGCAGGCCGGCCTGGCCGACGACGCCATCCGCGGCTGGGACGGGCCGCCGGAAGAAAGCCATCTGGCGGTGGCCGCCGCGGTGGCCAGCGGCGTGGCCGATGTGGGCCCGGGCGTGGCCGCCGCCGCGCATCACTTCGGCCTGGACTTTGCGCCGCTGGTCGACGAGGACTATTACCTGGTGTGCCTGAAGGACGGCCTGGACGAGCCGCCGATGCAGGCCCTGCGCGCCCTGCTGGCCGGTGCGGCCTGGCGCGAGGCCCTGGCCGCCCTGCCCGGCTATGCGCCCTCGCCGGCCGCCGGCCAAGTGCTGTCGCTGACCCGCGCCCTGCCCTGGTGGCGCTTCCACACGCCGCGCCGGGCGGGCTGAGCGCGACCGCGGGCTTCAGCCACCGAACAGCTTCTTCAGCCAGGCCAGCAGGCGGGCGATCGGGCCCTGCGGCGACGCCTCGGCCGCCGCCTCGGGCTCGGCGCTCACGGCGTAACGCTGCTGCAGAGCGGCATTGAAGCGCTCGAAGAAGTCGCCGGCCATCTTCTGCGCCGCCATGTCCACCAGGCGCGAGCCGACCTGGGCGATCTTGCCGCCCACCGTGGCATGGGCGCTGTAGTGCAGCACGGTCTGGCGCGGCCCCTGGGCCTCCAGCCGGATGTCGGCCGTGCCCTTGCCATGGCCGGCGGCGCCGCCCTGGCCTTCGAAGCGCAGCGTGTACGAGGTGGGTGGCTGCAGGTTCTCCAGTTGCAGCTTGCCCTTGAACTTGGCCTTCACCGGGCCGATGGCGGCCAGCACCTGCACCTCGTACTGGTGGTCGCCGGTGGGCGTCAGGCCTTCGCAGCCGGGAATGGCCTGCAGCAGCAGGCTGGTGTCGTTCAGCGCCTCCCAGGCCTGGGCCTGGGACACGGGCAGCAGTTGTTGGGCGGAGAGTTGCATGGCGTCTCTGGGATCTGAAGAAGGGATTCGTGTCAGCGCTTGGTGCGGCTGGCTGGTTGCACAGGACGCGTCGGGCCGGCCTGGGCCAGCAGGGCCAGCAACTGCTCCAGGCTGTCGAGGTTGTGGGCCGGCAGCATCCGGTCCACATGCGGCAGCAGGGTGCGCGGCCCGGCGGCGCTGGGCTCGAAGCCGGGCCAGCGCAGCAGCGGATTCAGCCACAGCAGGCGGCGGCAGCTGCGTGCCAGCCGGGCCATCTCATGGTCCAGCGCCGGCAGCGCGTCGCTGCCGGCCTCCAGGCCGTCGCTGATCAGCAGCACGGTGGCGCGGCCCGGCAGCGTGCGCCGCGCCCAGCGGCGGTTGAAGCTGGCCAGGCTTTGCGTGATGCGCGTGCCGCCCGACCAGTCCTGCACCGCGCGCACCACCTCGGCCACGGCCACATCGGGGTCGCGCCGGGCCAGCAGCCGCGTGGTGCGCGTCAGCCGGGTGCCGAAGACAAAGCTTTCCACCCGCGTGCGCTGCAGGCCCTGGGCCTGGGCCAGGGTGTGGGCCAGGTGCAGCAGCATGCGCGAATAGCGGCTCATCGAGCCCGAGATGTCGGCCAGCAGCAGCAGCGGCGCGCTCTGGCTGCGCCGCTGCTGCCATTTCGGCTGGCCCAGCTCACCGCCCTGGCGTGCAGCGCGGCGCAGCGTGGCCCGCCAGTCGGGCTGGCCGGGATGGCTGGCGCGGCGCATGCGGCGCGTGGGCAGCTGCTCGAACACCGGCTTCAGCCGGCCGATGGCGCGGCGTGCGGCGCGCCATTCGTCGGCCGTCATGGTGTCGAAGTCGGCCTGGCGCAGCAGCTCGCGCTGGCTCCAGGTCAGGCGCGCGTCGATCTCGATCTGCTCTTGCGGCGGCGGCTCGGGCTGGGGCGGCGCGGCGCCCGGCGCATGCGGAAACAGCGCCTCGCCCAGGCGCCGGTTCTGCTTGGGCGCCGGCAGCGCGCCGGGCTGCAGCTGCACCTTGGGCAGCAGCAGCGCGCGCATGCGGCCCAGCAGGTCGGGGTCTTTCCAGAACAGCGCAAAAGCCTGGTCGAACAGCTCGGCATGCTCGATGCGGTCCAGCAGGCAGGCGCGCAGCACGGCATGGAAGTCGCCGCGCCGCTCCAGGCCGGCGACCTGCAGCGCCTCGAGGGCCAGCAGCACGCGGTCGCTGCCCAGCGGCAGGCCGGCCGTGCGCAGCACGCGGGCGAAGTGCATGACGTTCTCGGCCAGGTGGCCGCGGCCCGCCTGCAGACCGTCGTGGGCGAGCCCGGTCATCGCATCTCGGTGGCGGCGATGCGCCGCGCCTCGTCGAGCAGGCGCAGCGCCTCGCTGCCCTGCACCGCGGCGATGTCGTCCTGGTACTTCAGCAGCACGCCCAGCGTGTGCTGGATCAGCTCCGGGTCCAGCACCAGCGCATCCAGCTCCATCAGCGCACGCGTCCAGTCCAGGGTCTCGGCGATGCCGGGCAGCTTGTACAGCTCGATCTGGCGCAGCTTCTGCACAAAGGCCACGATCTGCCGCGCCAGCTCGGGGCCGGCGCCGGGTGCGCGCCGCTGCACGATGGCCAGCTCACGCGCGGCATCGGGAAAGCCCAGCCAGTGGTACAGGCAGCGGCGCTTGACCGCATCGTGCAGCTCGCGCGTGCGGTTGCTGGTGACGATGACGAGGGGTGGCTGGGTGGCGCGCACCGTGCCCAGCTCGGGCACGGTGATCTGGAAATCGCTCAGCACCTCCAGCAAGAAGGCCTCGAAGGGCTCGTCGGCGCGGTCCAGCTCGTCGATCAGCAGCACCGGCGCGACGGTGTTCGACGGGTGGATGGCCTGCAGCAGGGCGCGGCGGATCAGGAAGCGCTCGGAAAACAGCTCGGCCGACAGCGCCTCGCGGCTGAGCGCGCCATCGCGCTCGGCCAGGCGGATCTCCAGCATCTGCCGCGCATAGTTCCATTCGTAGGCGGCGCTGCCCAGGTCCAGGCCTTCGTGGCATTGCAGGCGGATCAGCGGCCGGTCGAGCATGGCCGCCAGCGTGCGCGCGACCTCGGTCTTGCCGGTGCCGGGCTCGCCTTCCAGCAGCAGCGGGCGCTGCAGGCGCAGCGCCAGGAACAGCACCGTGGCCAGGGCACGGTCGGGCAGGTAGTCCCGCGCGCTCAGCCGGGCCTGGGTGTCGTCGATGCTGGTCGGCAAATCCGTCATGCATGCTCCAAAAAGAAACGCCGCAGTGGCTGCGGCGCTCCAGGGCTGGGACGCTGCGGGCAGCGTCAGCCGCCCACCGCCCGTGCCGCCAGCACCGGGATCAGCGCGGCACGGTACTCGGCCGAGCCATGCAGGTCGCTGTTCAGGTCATCGGCCGGCACGCTGGCGCCGGTCAGGGCCGCGGCCGACCAATTGCCGGCCAGGCGCGATTCCAGCGCGCTGGCGCGGAACACGCAGGCGCCGGCGCCGGTGACCGCCACCCGCGTGCCCTTGGGCCCCTGGCTGACGAACACGCCGACGATGGAAAAGCGCGAGGCCGGTTGCTTGAACTTCTGCCAGCCGGCCTTGGCCGGGATCGGAAAGCTCACCGCGGTGATCAGCTCGCCCTCGGCCAGCGCGGTTTCGTACAGACCCTTGAAGAAGTCATCGGCGGCGATGTCGCGGCGGTCGGTGTGCACCGTGGCGCCCAGGCCCAGCACGGCCGCCGGGTAGCAGGCCGCGGGGTCGCTGTTGGCCAGGCTGCCGCCGAGGGTGCCGCGGTTGCGCACCTGGCGGTCGCCGATCCTGCCGGCCAGGTCGGCCAGGGCCGGAATGGCTTGCTGCACCTCGGCGCTGGCGGCGACCGCGGCATGGGGGGTCATGGCGCCGATCTTGACCACGCCGTTGGCCACGCTGATGCCCTTGAGATCGGCAATCGCGCCCAGGTCGACCAGGGCTTCGGGCGCGGCCAGGCCCAGCTTCATCGAGGCCAGCAGGCTCTGGCCGCCGGCGACGATCTTGGCGCCCGAGGCCGTGGCGGCACGCGCCGCATCGGCCACGCTGGCCGGGGTTTGGTAGGCAAAGGCTTGCATGGGGGCTCCCGGTGCGTTAGGCGGCAACGCCGTTGGCGGCTTTCCAGACGGTGAACGGCGTGGCCGGCATGGGCACGTCCTTCACGCCCAGCGCATGGCAGATGGCATTGATGACGGCCGGCGGCGAGCCGATGGCACCGGCCTCGCCACAGCCCTTGACGCCCAGCGGGTTGTGCGTGCAGGGCGTGCCCTTGGCCGTCTCGACCGTGAAGTGGCACAGGTCGTCGGCGCGTGGCATCGCATAGTCCATGTAGCTGCCGGTGAGCAGCTGGCCGGTCTCGTTGTCGTACACACCATGCTCCAGCAGGGCCTGGCCGATGCCCTGGGCCAGGCCGCCATGCACCTGGCCTTCGACGATCATCGGGTTGATGACGTTGCCGAAGTCGTCCACCGCGGTGAAGCGGTCGATGCGCGTGGCGCCGGTGGCCGGATCGATCTCGATCTCGCAGATGTAGGTGCCGGCCGGGTAGGTGAAGTTGCTGGGGTCGTAGAAGGCGTTTTCGTTCAGCCCCGGCTCCAGCTTGTCGTGCGGGAAGTTGTGCGGCACATAGGCGGTCAGCGCCACGCTGGCAAAGGGCACGGCCTTGTCGGTGCCGGCCACCTTGAACTGCCCGCCTTCGTAGACCACGTCCGAATCGGCCGCCTCCAGCAGGTGGGCGGCGATCTTCTTGCCCTTGGCGATGATCTTGTCGACCGCCTTGACGATGGCCGTGCCACCCACGGCCAGCGAGCGGCTGCCGTAGGTGCCCATGCCGAACAGGATCTTGCCGGTGTCGCCGTGCTCGATGGTGATGTCGTCCATCGCAATGCCCAGCTTGTCGGCCACCACCTGGGCGAAGGTGGTTTCATGGCCCTGGCCATGGCTGTGCGCGCCGGTGAAGATGGTCACCTTGCCGGTGGGGTGCACGCGCACCTCGCCGGCCTCGAACAGGCCGGCGCGTGCGCCGAGTGCGCCGGCCACGCTGGACGGGGCGATGCCGCAGGCCTCGATGTAGGCGCTGTAGCCCAGGCCACGCTTCAGGCCCTTGGCCGCGGAAGCCGCCTGGCGTGCCGCGAAGCCGGCCACGTCGGCCAGCTCGATGGCGCGGCTCAGCGTGGCGTTGTAGTCGCCGGTGTCGTAGGTCAGGCCCACCGGCGTGGCATACGGGAACTCGGTGATGAAGTTGCGGCGGCGGATCTCCGCCGGGTCGATGCCCATCTCGTGCGCCGCGGTCTCGACGATGCGCTCCAGCAGGTAGGTGGCCTCGGGCCGGCCGGCGCCACGGTAGGCATCCACCGGCGCGGTGTTGGTGAACACCGCGGTCACCTCGCACCAGATCTTGGGCGTGGTGTACTGGCCGGCCAGCAGCGTGGCATGCAGGATGGTGGGGATGCAGCTGGCAAAGGTGGACAGGTAGGCGCCCATGTTGGCCGTGGTGTCGGCGCGCAGGGCCAGGAAGCGGCCGTCCTTGTCCAGTGCCAGCTTGGCGGTGCTGACATGGTCGCGGCCATGGGCGTCGGACAAGAAGGCCTCGCCACGCTCGCAGGTCCACTTGATCGGGCGGCGGATCTGCTTGCTGGCAAACACCAGGGCCGTCTCCTCACCGTAGAGGTAGATCTTGCTGCCGAAGCCGCCGCCGACGTCGGGCGCCACCACGCGCATCTTGTGCTCGGGGATGCCCAGCACGAAGGCGCACATCAGCAGGCGCTCGACGTGCGGGTTCTGGTTGCTGACGTACAGCGTGTAGCTGTCGGCATTGAAGTCGTAGCTGGCATTGGCCGCCCGCGGCTCCATGGCATTGGGCACCAGGCGGTTGTTGCGGAAGTGCAGCGTGGTCACATGGGCCGCGCCGGCGATGGCCGCGTCGGTGCCGGCCTGGTCGCCGATGCCCCAGTGGTAGCAGACATTGTCGGCGGCCTCGTCGTGCACCGCCTGGCCGGCGGCCGAGGCGCCCTTGGCGGCGCCGGTGTCCACCACCGGCGGCAGCTCGTCGTAGTCGACCTCGATCAGCTCGGCCGCGGCCTTGGCCTGGTCCAGCGTCTCGGCCACCACCAGGGCCACGCGGTCGCCGACGTAGCGCACCTTGCCGTCGGCCAGCACCGGGTGCTTGGGCTCCTTCATCGGCGTGCCGTCCAGGCTGTTGATCAGCCAGCCGCAGGGCAGGCCGCCGACGGCCTTGAAGTGCTCGCCGGTGAACACGCCCAGCACGCCGGGCGCGGCCTCGGCCGGCGCCACGTTCAGGCTCTTGATGCGGGCATGGGCATAGGGGCTGCGCAGGAAGTAGCCATAGGTCTGGCCGGGCAGCGTGATGTCGTCGGTGTATTGGCCGCGGCCGGTGAGAAAGCGTGCGTCCTCGCGGCGCTCGACGCTGCGGCCGATGAAGGCTTGGGGTGCGTTCATGCTGGGCTCTCCTGGTTCAGGGCTTGGCCTGCATCGCGGCAGCACCCTGCTGCACCGCGGCGACGATGTTCTGGTATCCGGTGCAGCGGCAGATGTTGCCTTCCAGCGCCTCGCGCACCTGGGCATCACTGTGGCAACCGTGGTGGGTGGCCAGGTCGACCGCGCTCATCACCATGCCCGGCGTGCAGAAGCCGCACTGCAGGCCATGGCAGGCGCGGAAGGCGGCCTGCATCGGGTGCAGCGTGCCGTCGGCCGCGGCCAGGCCTTCGATGGTGGTCACCTGCTGGCCGGCGGCCTGCACCGCCAGCATGTTGCAGCTCTTCACCGCACGGCCGTTGACATGCACGGTGCAGGCCCCGCATTGCGCGGTGTCGCAGCCGACGTGCGTGCCGGTCAGGCGCAGCGTCTCGCGGATGAACTGCACCAGCAAGGTGCTGGGTGCGGCGTCGGCCGTGACGGTCTTGCCGTTCACGCTCAGGGTCAGGGGGGTCGCCATGGGCTGTCTCCTCGTGGGTCTGATGTGGGCCTGATCTGGGCAACGCGGCGCATGCTAGGCGGGGGCAGGCGGCCGCGCATCGGCCGGCTATCCCCTATGAAGCCCTGTTCATATGCCGCTGTGCGCGACACCGTATGCTGTGGTCTTCATAGGGATAAGCCGCGCATGGCCGAGCCGCCGCGCAGCGAATACTTTGCCGCCATGGACAACGTCGATCTCAATGTGCTGCGCCAGATCGCGCAGTGGCAGGCCGCAGGCCACCGCGTGGTGCTGGGCACCATCACCCGCACCTGGGGCTCGGCGCCGCGGCCGCCGGGCTCCACCGTGGCCGTGCGCGACGACGGCCTGATCGCCGGCAGCGTCTCGGGCGGCTGCATCGAGGACGACCTGATCGACAAGGCGCGCGACGGCGTGCTGGCCAGCGGCCGGCCCCAGGTGGTGCGTTACGGCATCGATGCCGATGCGGCGCACCGCTTCGGCCTGCCCTGCGGCGGCCTGATCGAGCTGGTGCTGGAGCCGGTGCAGCCCCACACCCGGCTGGACGAGATGCTGGCGCGCCTGGGCCGTGGCGAGCGCCTGCGCCGTGTGCTGACCCTGGCCAGCGGCGTGGTCGAACTGCAGCCGGCCACGCCGGACCAGGCCATGGCCGACGAACTGCAGCTGAGCGAGACCACGCTGACCTCGCACCACGGCCCGCACTGGCGCCTGCTGCTGATCGGCGCCGGCCAGATGACCCAGTACCTGGCGCAGATGGCCACGGCCCTGGGCTACCAGGTCCTGGTCTGCGATCCGCGCGAGGAATACGCCACCGGCTTCGAGGTGGCCGGCGCCACGCTGCTGCGCGGCATGCCTGACGACACGGTGCGCGAGCTCAGGGTCGACGGCCACACCGCGGTGATCGCGCTGACCCACGACCCCAAGCTGGACGACCTGGCGCTGATGGAAGCCCTGGTCAGCGAGGCCTTCTACATCGGCGCCATCGGCTCGCGCGCCAACCAGGCCAAGCGCAAGCAGCGGCTGGCCGAGCACTTCGGCCTGACCGAGGCCCAGCTGGCGCGGCTGCATGGCCCGGTGGGCCTGAAGAACGGCGCGCGCACGCCGCCCGAGATCGCCGTCAGCATCCTGGCCGAGCTGACCGCCGTGCGCTACGGCTACCGCGTGCCCGAGCCGGTGGCGCTGCGCGCGCCGGCGGTGGTCGAGGCCGGCTGCAGCAGCTGAGGCCCCGGCTTGCCAGGCTTTCAGCCGGCGGGTCGGAACTCCGACTTCAGATACCAGCCGGCGATGCGCTGGCCGTCCCATTGCAGCGCCACATGCTCGGCCTGGCGCGCCGGCGGCACGGTGGCGCGCGGGGTGAACAAGGCCAGGCACTGGCCACCGGCCTGGCGCACGCTGTCGTAGACGATGCCGGCCCGGCCGTCGGCACGCTGGCGGCCGGCAAAGGCCTGGGCGGCGCCATAGTGCTGGGGGTCCAGCAGCGGCGCCACCGCAGCCTCGGCTCCGCGGCCGCGCAGGTCCAGCAGCTCGGCCTGCACGGTGACGCGGTAGCAGCGCAGGTCGACCTCGATGGCCAGCTCCTGGGTGCGCGCCAGAAAGCGCGCCCGGTGGTGGCTGACCTCGGCCACCGCGGTGTGCAGGGCGGCCGCCGCGTAGTACACGCCCCAGCTGCCGTCCGAGAAGCGTGAACCCTCGGGATTGAGGTGGGTGAAGGCGGCCATGATGGGGCTGCTGCCGGGGCCGCTGATGCGCTGCTCGGGCGGCACCAGGCGCAGCTCGCCGACCTCGTCGCGCAGCCGCGGATTGCCCAGGGCCTCGATGGCGAAGACCACGTCCAGATCGCCGGGATCGGCCACTGCGTCGTACAGGCTCACCGGCGGAAAGCGGCTGGCCACCAGGCGGCAGCTGTCGGGCCAGTGCACAGCGCTCAGCGTCGCCTCCATCAGGCCCAGCCCCCGCGCTGGGCATCCAGGTACTGGCGCACCACGAACAAATCGGCCACCTGGCCGCCCAGCATGCGCTGCAGCGCCGTGCCACCACCGAACAGCGGCGCGCTGTTGGGCTTGCGGATCCAGGCGTTGGCGCGTTCGGGAATGGGCAGCAGGATCTGCAGCGCGGCATAGATGCCGAACAAGTGCGACAGCCGCTCCAGCGTGGCGTCGTCCAGCCCGCTCTTGATGCGGCCGGCCTTCCAGGCAAAGAAGCTGCTGCGCCGGCAGCCCAGCAGGCGCTGCTGCTCGTCGTTGCTCAAGGCCCAGGCCTGGGCGATGCGAAAGAAGGTGCGCAGCGCGGCGGCGGCCGCCTCGGGACTGTGCAAGGGCGCAGTGGCAGGGGAGTCGGCCAGGGTGTTCATGCTTGCTCGCCGGGTTGGGGCTGGGCGCTTGGCGCGGCCAGCAGGGGTAGTCTAGTCCATATATGGATTGATTTCCATGATCAATCCATAAATGAACTCTGCGGCTGGCGAAAGTTTGTTTAGGTCGAATTGATTTGCCATTTGCGAATTGACGCGGAATAATCGCCGCACCCCGATCCCGCCCTGCCTTGGAGACCGCGCCCGTGACCCAGACCCCGAACAAGACCTTCGCCAGCCAGGCCGACCTGGAGGAGAAGAAGGTCAGCTTCACCAGGCTCAGCGACAACGCCTATGCCTACACCGCCGAGGGCGACCCCAACACCGGCGTGATCATTGGCGACGATGCGGTGATGGTGCTGGACACGCAGGCCACGCCGGTGATGGCGCAGGACGTGATCCGCCGCATCCGCGAGGTCACCGACAAGCCCATCCAGTACGTGCTGATGACGCACTACCACGCGGTGCGCGTGCTGGGTGCGTCGGCCTATGGCGCCCAGCACATCATCGCCAGCGAAGACACTCGCGACCTGATCGTCGAGCGCGGCGAGCAGGACAAGGCCAGCGAGATCGGCCGCTTTCCGCGGCTGTTCCGCAATGTCGAGAGCGTGCCGGCCGGCCTGACCTGGCCCACCCTCACCTTCAGCGGCAAGATGACGCTGTGGCTGGGCAGCCTGGAGGTGCAGCTGCTGCAGCTGGGCCGTGGCCACACCAAGGGCGACACCGTGGCCTGGCTGCCGCAGCAGAAGATCCTGTTCTCGGGCGACCTGGTCGAGTTCGATGCCACGCCCTATGCCGGCGACGCCTATTTCAAGGACTGGCCGCAGACCCTGGACAACCTGGCCGCTCTGCAGCCGGCGCAGCTGGTGCCCGGCCGCGGCGCCGCGCTGACCACGCCCGAGCAGGTGCAGGCCGGCCTGGCCGGCACGCGCGCCTTCATCGCCGACGTGCGCGCCCAGGTCGAGGCCGGCGTGGCCGCCGGCGAGGACCTGAACGCGGTCTACAAGCGCACCTATGCCGCGCTGGCGCCCAAGTACAAGCACTGGGTCATCTTCGACCACTGCATGCCGTTCGACGTGACGCGCTGCTACGACGAGGTGACGCAGTACCCCGATCCACGCATCTGGACCGCCGAGCGCGATGTGCAGATGTGGAAGACCCTCGAAGGTGTTTGAAGGAGCATGAGCATGGCCATCCAACGCATCCACCATGTCGCCTACCGCTGCAAGAACGCCAAGCAGACGGTGGAGTGGTACCGCGACCACCTGGGCATGGACTTCGTGCTCGCCATCGCCGAAGACCAGGTGCCCAGCACGCATGCGCCCGACCCGTACATGCACATCTTCCTGAAGGCCGGTGGCGGCAACATCCTGGCGTTTTTCGAGCTGCCCAACTCGCCCGAGATGGGCCGCGACGAGGCCACGCCGGCCTGGGTGCAGCACATCGCCTTCAAGGTCGATTCGCTGGCCGAGCTGGAAGCCACCAAGGCCAGGCTGCAGGCCCAGGGCGTGGAGGTGATCGGCGTCACCGACCACACCATCTTCAAGTCCATCTACTTCTTCGACCCCAACGGCCACCGCCTGGAGCTGGCCTGCGACACCAACACGCCCGAGATGGATGCCAAGCTCGATGCGGTGAAGTGGGACATGCTGGAGGAATGGGACCGCACCAAGCGTGCGCCCAAGCATGCGGCCTGGATGCACGAGAAGGAACTGGCGGCGCCGGCCGCCTGAGCCTGCACCCGCCATGCACAGCACCTACACCTATCCGCGCTATGCCCACCGGCGTGCGCCCGAACTCGATCGTGCCGACATCGTGCAGCACCCGGTGGTGGTGGTCGGCGCCGGCCCGGTGGGCCTGGCCGCGGCCATCGACCTGGCCCAGCAGGGCCTGCCGGTGCTGCTGCTGGACGACGACGACACCGTCAGCGTGGGCTCGCGCGGCCTGTGCTATGCCAAGCGCACGCTGGAGATCCTGGACCGCCTGGGCTGCGGCGACGCCGTGGTCGAGCGCGGCGTGACCTGGAACGTCGGCCGCACCTTCCACCGCGAGGCCGAGGTCTTTCGCTTCAACCTGCTGCCCGAGGACGGCCACCGCCGGCCCGGCATGGTCAACCTGCAGCAATACCACCTGGAGCAGTTCCTGGTCGAGCGCGCCCGGCAGCTGCCCGGGCTGGACCTGCGCTGGAAGCACAAGGTCGTCGAGGTGCAGCCCCATGGCGCGGGCGCACGCCTGACGGTGGACACGCCGGATGGGCGTTATGAAATCGAGGCCGGCTGGCTGGTGGTCTGCGACGGCGCGCGCAGCCCGATCCGCCGCCAGCTGGGTCTGGACATCGAGGGCCGGGTGTTCCAGGACCGCTTTCTGATCGCCGACGTGGTGATGAAGGCCGACTTCCCGGCCGAGCGCTGGTTCTGGTTCGACCCGCCCTTCCACCCCGGCCAGAGCGTGCTGCTGCACCGCGAGGCCGACAACGTCTGGCGCATCGACTTCCAGCTCGGCTGGGATGCCGATCCCGAGGCCGAGAAGGCGCCCGAGCGCGTGATCCCACGCATCCAGGCCATGCTGGGCCCGGACCACGAGTTCGAGCTGGAATGGGTCAGCGTCTACACCTTCCAGTGCCGGCGCATGGCCAGCTTCCGCCATGGCCGCGTGCTGTTTGCCGGCGATGCGGCGCACCAGGTGTCGCCGTTTGGCGCACGCGGCGCCAACTCCGGCATCCAGGACACCGACAACCTGGCCTGGAAGCTCAGGCTGGTGATCGAGGGCCGCGCACCCGAGGCCTTGCTGGACAGCTACAGCCACGAGCGTGTGGCCGCGGCCGACGAGAACCTGCTCAATTCCACCCGCTCCACCGACTTCATCACGCCCAAGAGCCAGGCCAGCCGCGACCTGCGCAATGCCGTGCTCACGCTGGCCGGAGAGCATGGTTTTGCGCGCGCCCTGGTCAACTCGGGCCGGCTCAGCGTGCCGGCGCACCTGGGTGATTCGGCGCTGAACACGCCCGACGACACGGCCTGGAGCGGCGGCCTGCCGCCCGGCGCGCCGGCCGCCGACGCGCCGCTGCGCCAGCAGGGCCGTGACGGCTGGCTGCTGCCGCAGCTGGGCGGCGACTTCGTGCTGATGGTGTTTGCCGATGCGGCCCTGCTGGCCCAGGCCGCCGACACCGCCGCCCGCCTGGCCGATGCGACCATCCCGGTGCGCCTGCTGCTGGTCACGCCCGACGATGGCGATGCGCCGGTCGGCGCCGACCGCGTTGCCGACGCCCAGGGCCTGATCGCCCGGCGCTATGCCGGCGCGCCGGGCGTGGCCCATTTGCTGCGGCCCGACCAGCATGTTGCGGCCCGCTGGACGCAGTGGGAGCCGGGCCATCTGGGCCATCTGGCCGCGGTGCACCAAGCCGTGGCCCGTGCCACGGCGCAAGCCTGAGGTTGTGTCCATGTCCTCCCTGAACACCCAGCCCAACTTCCACCGCCCCGGCGCACCGGCCTTGCATGCCTTCACGCCCGGCGATGATTTCTACGAGTTGCTGATCGCCGCCCACCAGGGCCTGGACGACGAGCACAGCCGTCTGCTCAATGCCCGCCTGGTGCTGCTGCTGGCCAACCACATCGGCGACCTGGACCTGCTGCAGCAGGCCCTCGCCGCCGCCCGCGCCGGCCTGAATCCCTCTTCCCACACCACACCATGAGCCTCGTCACCGACCGCACCCATGTACCCACGCTGAGCAGCTGGGTGGCCTCGGCCCAGGCGCCCGACGCCGACTTTGCGATCCAGAACCTGCCCTATGGCCGCTTCCGCCGCGCCGGCTCGGCCGAGCCCTGGCGCATCGGCATCGCCATCGGCGACCAGATCCTCGATCTGGCCGCGGCCCGGCCGGTGTTCAGGGCCGAGGCCACGCTGGCGCCGCTGCTGGATGCGCTGGCCTCGGGTGAGCTGGCGCCGGTGATGGCTGCGCCCAAGGCGCAACGCGTGGCGCTGCGCCAGCTGTTCAGCGATGCGCTGGCCAGCGGCAGCGCGCTGCAGCCGGCGCTGGCCGGCTGCCTGATGGCCCAGGCCGCGGCCGAGATGGCCCTGCCCTGCACCATCGGCGACTACACCGACTTCTATGCCGGCATCCACCATGCCACCGCGGTGGGCCGCATGTTCCGTCCCGACAACCCGCTGCTGCCCAACTACAAGTGGGTGCCCATCGGCTACCACGGCCGCGGCTCGTCGATCGTGGTCTCGGGCACGCCGGTGCGCCGGCCGCTGGGCCAGACCCAGCCGGCCGGGGCGCCCGCCGGCCAGCCGCCGCAGTTCGGCCCCTGCCAGCGCCTGGACTACGAGCTGGAGCTGGGCGTGTTCACCGGCCCGGGCAATGTGCAGGGCGAGCCCATCGCCATGGCCCAGGCCGAGGACGGCCTGTTCGGCATGGTGCTGCTCAACGACTGGAGCGCACGCGACATCCAGGCCTGGGAATACCAGCCGCTGGGCCCGTTCCTGTCCAAGAGCTTTGCCAGCAGCATCTCGCCGTGGATCGTCACCATGGAGGCGCTGGCGCCCTACCGTGTGCCGTTCACGCGGCCGGCCGGCGATCCGGCGCCGCTGCCCCATCTGGACAGCGCGGCCAACCGCGAGGCCGGCGCGCTGGACATCCAGCTCGAGGTCTGGCTGCGCAGCGCCGCCATGCGCGAGCGTGGCGAGGCCGCCGTGCGCCTGTCCAGCAGCAATTTCCGCGAGGCCTACTGGACCCTGGCCCAGCTGCTGACCCACCATGCCAGCAATGGCTGCAACCTGCAGCCGGGCGACCTGCTGGGCAGCGGCACGCAAAGTGGGCCCGAGGCCGGCCAGGGCGGCTCGCTGCTGGAGCTGAGCCTGGGCGGCAAGCAGCCGCTGGCCCTGCCGGGCGGCGAGACGCGCAGCTTTCTGGCCGACGGCGACGAGCTGACGCTGCGCGCCTACTGCAGCCGGCCCGGCGCGGCGCGGCTGGGCTTTGGCAGCTGCAGCGGCACGGTGCTGCCGGCGCCGTCCATGCCGGTGGCTGCGGCCGCGGCCTGAGGCCGGCGCCGCAGCCAGGTCTCGGCGGCCACCGCGATGGCCGCGCACAGCCAGGCCGACCACAGCGTGTGGCTGACGAAGTGCGCGCCGCGCACCGTCTGCGTGGCGCCGAACACCACCCCGGCCGCCGCCACGCCGGCCAGCAGCGCCCGCGCGCGGCGCGGCCGGTGGGCACGCCACTGGAAGGCCCAGCCCAGCAGCGCAAAGGCCGACACTGCATGGCCCGACGGGAAGCAGTGGCCCGGCCCGCCATCGGCCACCCGCCACAGCCAGTGCGACACATAGGCCGCATGGCCGCCAAACTCGGCCAGGTCCCAGGGGCAGCTGGTGGCGCTGCCACGCTTGAGCGCCGGCACCAGCAGCGCGCTGGCCAGCATCACACCCAGCCAGTACAGGCGCTCGCGCCGTGACGGGCCCGGCCCTGGTCGCGCCCCGGCGCGCCAGGCGGCCCAGCCCAGCCAGGTCAGCAGGCCCAGGCCCAGCCAGCGGCCGCCCTCGTGCAGCACGCTGGCCAGCCACCAGTTGTCGCGCCAGGCAAAGCCCTGGGCATTGCCGAACTGCTGCGACACGCTGCGGTCCAGGCCGGCGGCCTCCCAGGCCAGCAGCAGCAGCAGCGTGGCCAGCAGCCAGCGGCGCGTGCGCGCCGGGTCCGGCGGCGCCGCCGTGCGCGCCGCGTGCAGAGGGGCGCCGCTCACGGCCGGGCCTCGCCGGCGCCGCAGTCGCGCAGCAGGTCCAGCGCCGGCTCGTACAGCGTGCTGCGCACGTCCAGCAGGCCCATCAGGGTGTGGAACAGATGGTCGTGGGCGATGGGCCGGGCCGCCTGCCGCTGCAGCGCCGCCTGGCTGCAGCCGGCCGGGCTGGCGCGGGCGCGGTCCAGGCCGCTGCTGGTCCAGGCGACCATGGGCACGCGGGTCTGCACCTCGGGCGCGATGGCATGCGGCACGCCATGCAGGAACAGCCCATGCTCGCCCAGCGATTCGCCATGGTCGGACACATAAATCAGCGCGCTGTCGACCTGGCCCTGGCGGGCGCGCAGCTTGGCAATGGCCGCGGCCAGCACATGGTCGGTGTAGAGCAGGCTGTTGTCGTAGGCATTGCGCACCTGCTCGATGCTGCAGCGGCGCAGGTCGTCCTCCTGGCAGGCCGGCTGGAAGCGGGCGAAGGCCGGCGGATAGCGGCGGAAGTACGAGGGGCCGTGGCTGCCGATCATGTGCAGCACCAGCAGCTGGGTGCCGGGCTGGGACTGGGCTTGCGACTGGGCTTGGGACTGGGCCAGGGCGATGCGCCGGTCCAGCTCGTGCAGCAGGCCTTCGTCCAGACAGCGGCCGTCGGGGCACAGGCCCGGCGCCTTGTCGGGCGCGACGGTGTCGCTGGCCAGGCCGTCGCACACGCCCTTGCAGCCGCTCTGGTTGTCGCTCCACTGCACCTGCACGCCGGCGCGGTCCAGCACATGCAGCAGCGACTGCTGGCCGCGGATGCGGTCCTCGTCGTAGTCGCGCCGGCCCACCGGCGCGAACATGCAGGGCAGCGAGGTCTCGGTGTTGGTGCCGCAGGCGCTGACCTGGCTGAAGTTGACCAGGCCGGCGTCGTCGCGCAGCCGCGCCAGCTGCGGCGTGGTGTCGCGCGGCGCCAGGCCGGCGACGCCGGCATTCAGCCCCCAGTTGGCGGCGCGCGCGGTCTCGCCGACCACCAGCACCACCAGCATGGGCCGGCTGCGCGTGGCCCAGGACGGGCCTGGCTTGGCATCCAGGCCGATGGGCTGGCGTGGCCGGGCGGCGCCCCGCGCATCGGCGGCCAGCACCGAGCCCAGCGACCACAGGTAGTTGGCCGGCGTGATCAGGTAACGCACCTCGCGGTGGTTGCGCATCAGCGAGGCCAGCGGCTGGAACTGCGCCAGCACCGCGCCCAGCAGCACCGCCGCCGCACCCAGCAGCAGGCCCAGGCGCACCAGCGCCGCGCGCCGCCAGGGCCGCTGCACCACGCGCACCCGCCACAGCAGGGCCAGCGGCAGGCCGGCATAAACCGCCATGTGCAGGGCCAGGGCCGGCGTGATCAGCTCTCCCGCCTCGGCCGGATGGGTGCGCAGCAGGTTGCGCAGCATGGTCGGGTCGAGGTAGATGCCGAAAGCGCCCATGTAGAACGAGGCCGCGGCGGTGGCCAGGGCCAGCAGGCCCAGCAGCGGCTTCACCGTCCAGCGGTTGCAGGCCAGGCCCAGCAGCAGGCCGTGCAGGGCCAGCACGGCCAGCGCCAGGGCCAGGGCAAAGCGCCAGGTCGCGCCATCGCCCGGCGCCTGGCCACGCAGCGCCGCGGCGAAAAACGGCCCGTTGGCGGCCAGGGCCCAGAACAGGCTGGCCACCAGCACCAGCTGCTCGACGCTGGCTTCGGGGCGGCTGGACAGGCGCTCGTGCCAGGCCCGGGCCGGCAGCGGCACGGCCGGGCCGGATCGGGCCGGCAGGGCCTGGCCGGGGGAGTCTGACGGTTGCAGCATGGGCCGAGCTTGGCCAGCCTCGCTGAAGCCGGCCTGAAGCCGGCCTCCGCCCTGGCCGGGGAAATATGACAAATTCGTGAACCGGGATCGAAGGGCGCGGATGTTAGGGTCCGGCCTGCACCTCTCCACCCCGGCAAAGCCCTGATGCAATGCGATTGCTGCTGCTCGAAGACGACGACCTGCTCGGCGACGGCCTGCGCGACTTCCTGCGCGCCGAAGGCCACCGCGTCGACTGGTGCACCACGCTGCAGGCCACCCAGGCGCTGCGCGACGAACCCTATGACGCCTGGCTGGTCGACTGGCAGCTGCCCGACGGCTCGGGCCTGGACTGGCTGCGCGCGCGCCGCGCCCGCGGCGAGACCACGCCGGCCCTGGTGCTGACCGCGCGCGACCAGCTCAGCCAGCGTGTCGAGGGCCTGGATGCCGGCGCCGACGACTACCTGGTCAAGCCCTTTGCGCCCGAGGAACTGGCGGCACGGCTGCGCGTGGTGGGCCGGCGGCTGGCCGGTGGCGCGGCCTCGCTGCGCCGCTTCGGCGAGGTGGCGCTGGACCTGCATGCGCGCAGCGCCAGCCTGGCCGGCCAGGCGGTGGAGCTGACGGCGCGCGAATGGGCGGTGCTGGAGGCCCTGGTGTTGCGCGCCGGCCGCCTGGTGGCCAAGTCCGACCTGGAGAAGCTGGTGCTGGGCTTCGAGTCCGAGCTGGCCAGCAATGCGCTGGAGGTGCATGTGTCGGCCCTGCGGCGCAAGCTGGGCCGCGAGCTGATCGAGACCGTGCGCGGCCTGGGCTACCGGGTGCCGGCGCCATGAAGCCGCCAAGCGTGCCGTCGATCCGCAGCCGGCTGGCCAATGCGCTGGTGCTGTGGTCGGTGGTCTGGGGCCTGTCGGTGGGCGCGGCGGTGTGGCTGGCGGCCACGCACGAGGTCGACGAGCTGCTGGACGATACGCTGCAGTCCTCGGCCGAACTGCTGTGGCGGCTGGACGTGGCCCGGGCCGCCAATGGCGCCACCCCATACGCCGCGATCCCGGCCACCACCCCGGGTGGCACGCGCTTCGCCTGGCAGGTGGTGGGTGCCGATGGCCGGCTGCGCGCCCGCTCCGAGCGCGCCCCGGCCGTGGCCTGGCATGGCACGCCGTCGGCCGGCTTCAGCAGCGTGGCCGGCTGGCGCCTGTACGGCCTGGCCCTGGGCGCATCGGGCCCGGGCTCGCCCGGCGACATGCTGTATGCGGCCCAGACCCTGGAAGAGCGCCGCGAGGCCGGGGCCGAGGTGGCGCTGGGCGCGGTGCTGGCCGCCGCCGCCGTGGGCCTGCTCGGCCACCTGTGGCTGCGCAGCCGCACGCGCGCCGAGTTGCAGCCGCTGCAGCGGCTGTCGGACCGCCTGGCCGGGCTGGAGCCGGGCATGGGCGGCGGGCCCGACGGTGCCGCGGCGCTGGAGGCGGCCCTGGGCCTGCCCGAGCGCCGCGAGCTGGTGCCGGTGCACCAGGCGGTGGCCGCGCTGAGCCAGCGCCTGGCGCTGCGCCTGGCCAACGAGCGCGCCTTTGCCGCCCATGCCGCCCATGCGCTGCGCACACCGCTGGCCGGCATCGATGCCCAGCTGGCGGTGGCGCTGCGCCAGTGCCCGCCCGGCCCGGCCGCCGAGCTCGGCGACCCCGCCGCCACGCCCGACCTGCACGAGCGCCTGCTGCGCGTGCGCAGCGCCACCACGCGGCTGCAGGCGGTGGTGGCGGCGCTGCTGGGCCTGTTCCGCAGCGGCGGCGCGCTGCAGCGCCAGAGCGTCGATCTGCAGCGCCTGGCGGCCCTGCTGCCGGTGCCGCGGCTGCAGGTGGAGGTGGCGCCGGGCAGCCAGGTGCAGGCCGACAGCGACCTGCTGGCCGCGGCCCTGCTGAACCTGCTGGACAACGCCGTGCGCCATGGTGCGCAGCGCGTCTGGCTGGACCAGCCGGCGCCGCAGCGCCTGCGCCTGCGCGACGACGGGCCGGGCGTGCCGGCGTCGCGCCTGCAGGGGCTGCGCCAGGCGCTGGCCACGCAGGACTATGAAGGCCGCCATGGGCCGGCGCTGGGCCTGGGCCTGATGCTGGCCGACCGCGTGGCCCGCGCCCATGGCGGCGGGCTGCACTTGCCGGACCTATCGCCGGACCTATCGCCGGACTTGTCGCCGGACCTGTCCCCGGACCTGCCGCCAGGCCCGCCAACCGGCAAGGCAGGCTTCGCCGTCGAGCTGGACCTGGGGCCGGCCACCGCTTCAGACCCGCTTCAGCCCGGGCTGGCATGATCGCCGCTCTGCCTCCAGCCGCCGCCGATGACCGTGCCCGCCTCCACCGAACCCGCCGCCTCGCCGTTCAAGAGCCGCTCGGGCCTGCAGCGCCTGTGGCGGGCGCTGGGCTATTCGCTGGCCGGGCTGCGCGCGGCGGTGCGCCATGAGGCAGCTTTCCGCCAGGAGCTGCTGATCGGCCTGCCGGCGCTGGCCCTGGCCTGGTGGCTGGCCCCCGACCGCTGGGGCGCGCTGGCCATGTCGCTGGCCGTGCTGGCGGTGTGGGTGGTCGAGCTGCTGAACTCGGCGCTGGAAACCGTGGCCGATGCGGTGTCGCTGGAAGCCCATCCGCTGATCGGCCGCGCCAAGGACATCGGCAGTGCCGCGGTGATGCTCAGCCTGGCCGGCGCCGTGCTGGTGTGGGCGGTGGTGCTGTGGCCGGCCTGAGCCGCTGAGGACCGCTGGCGGCCGCTGCTCAGCCGCCGCCAAACAGCCCGGCCAGCTCGCCGCGCAGCCAGCGGTTGGCCGGGTCGTCGTGCACCCGGGCATGCCAGAACAGCGTGATGCCGATCTCGGCCAGCGGCGCCGGATGGGGCAGCCAGCGCAGGCCGTAGGGCGCGGCCAGGCGCTCGGCCAGGCGCTGCGGCACGGTGGCCACCAGATCGCTGCCGGCCAGGATCGGGCCCACGGCCACGAAATGCGGCACGGTCAGGCGCACGTGGCGGTGGATGCCGGCCTTGGCCAGCTGGGCATCGACCCGGCCATGGCCGGTGCCGGCCGACACCACCACCAGGTGCTCGGCCGCGGCAAAGCCGGCCAGCGTGCCCAGGCGCCGCGCCTGCGGATGGCCGTCGCGGCACAGCACCACATAGCGCTGGTTGAACAGCCGCCGCTGGCGGAAGCCCGCGCGCAGCTGCGGCAGCAGGCCGATGGCCAGGTCCACGCTGCCCTCGGCCAGGGCCTGGGCCAGGTTGACCGCGGTGTTGCGCACCGTGCTCAGCGTGGCCTGCGGCGCCAGCTCGGCCAGGCGCGCCAGCAGCGGCGGCAGGAACACGATCTCGCCGATGTCGGTCATGCCGATGCAGAAGGCCCGCGTGGCCTGGGCCGGCGTGAACAGCGCGCGCTCGGCCAGTGCCGATTGCAGCAGGGCCAGGGCCTGGCCCACGCCCTGGGCCAGGCGCTCGGCGCGTGGCGTGGGCTGCATGCCCTGGGGCGTGCGCACGAACAGCTCGTCGCCCAGCTGGCGGCGCAGCCGCGCCAGCGCATTGCTCACCGCCGGCTGGCCCACGCCCAGCTGCTCGGCCACGCGCGACACGCTGCGCTCGCGCTGCAGGCCGTGCAGCACGCGCAGCAGGTTCAGGTCCAGCCCGTCCAGGTCCATCATTTTCAGTGATGCAGCGTATCAGGCCCATCATCTTGCCGCAGATCAAGGTCCTGGCCATGATGGCCGACCATGACACCCAGCCCCTGCCCTGCCCCGCTGTCCTGGCCTGCCGACGCCGGTGCCGGCGCGGCCGCCACGCACCGCATCCCGTTCGAGGCCTACACCCGCGACGACCTCTACCGCCGCGAGCTGCAGCGCTTCTTCTACCGCGGCCACTGGTGTTATGTGGGCCTGGAGGCCGAGGTGCCGCAGCCCGGCGACTTCAAGCGCACGCTGATCGGCGAGCGCTCGGTGATCCTGGCGCGCTGCGCAGACGGCAGCCTGAGCGTGGTGGAAAACGTCTGCGCCCACCGCGGCATGCGCTTCTGCCGCGAGCGCCATGGCAACCGCAAGGATTTCACCTGCCCCTACCACCAGTGGAACTACAGCCTGAAGGGTGATCTGCAGGGCGTGCCGCTGCGCCGCGGCGTGCGCCAGGACGGCCAGTGGCAGGGCGGCATGCCGGCCGATTTCCAGCCCGCCGAGCATGGGCTGACGCGGCTGCGCGTGGCCAGCCGCGGTGGCGTGGTCTTCGCCAGCTTCGACCATGGCGTCGAGCCGCTGGAAGACTATCTGGGCCCGGAGATCCTGCGCTGGTTCGACCGGCTGTTCAACGGCCGCGGGCTGCGCCTCTTGGGCTACAACCGCCAGCGCATCCCGGGCAACTGGAAGCTGATGCAGGAGAACATCAAGGACCCCTACCACCCGGGCCTGCTGCACACCTGGTTCGTCACCTTCGGCCTGTGGCGGGCCGACAACCGCTCGCAGCTGCGCATGGATGCGCGCCACCGCCATGCGGCGATGATCTCCACCCGCGGCGATCCGGCGGCAGCGCCCGCCGCGGCGGCCGGGGTCACCGCCGTGTCCAGCTTCAAGGCCGGCATGCAGCTGAAGGACCCGCGCTTCCTGGACATCGTGCCCGAGCCCTGGTGGGGCGGGCCGACGGCGGTGATGACCACCATCTTCCCCAGCGTGATCCTGCAGCAGCAGGTCAACAGCGTCTCCACCCGCCACATCCAGCCGCGCGGGCCGGGCGAATTCGACTTCGTCTGGACCCACTTCGGCTTCGACGACGACACGCCCGAGATGAGCGAGCGCCGGCTGCGCCAGGCCAATCTGTTCGGCCCGGCCGGCTTTGTCTCGGCCGATGACGGCGAGGTGATCGAGTTCTCGCAGCAGGCCTTCGACAGCACGCCCGGCGGCGACTGCCTGGCCGAGCTGGGCGGCCAGGGCGTGGGCGACACGGAGCACATGGTCAGCGAGACCCTGATCCGCGGCATGTACCGCTACTGGCGCGAGGTGATGGAGGACCCGGCATGAACGCCGCCACGCTGTTCGACGTGGTGCAGTTCCAGGCCACGGTGGCCGCGGCGCTGGACGCCGGCGACTGGGAGGCCTGGCCGGGCTTCTTCGTCGACCATGGCGTCTACCGCCTGGTGCCGCGCGAGAACCACGAGCGTGGCCTGCCGCTGGCCACGCTGGCCTTCGACAGCCGGGCGATGATGGAAGACCGGGTCTACGGCATCCGCGAGACGCTGTTCCACGATCCCTACTACCAGCGCCATGTGCTCGGTCTGCCGCGGCTGCTGCACGACGATGGCACGCAGATCGGCTGCGAATGCCATTACGCGGTGTTCCGCACCAAGCTGTCCGAGCCGAGCACGGTGTTCAACGTCGGCCGCTACCTGGACCTGCTGCAGCGCACACCCGAAGGCCTGCGCTTTGTGCGCCGCGAGGTCATCTACGACAGCGAGATGATCCCCAACTCCATCATCTACCCGATCTGAACCCAGGCTTCAACATGAGCGACCTGCAATGGACCGATGCCCTGGCCGAAGACCAGCTGCGTGCCGACGAGGTGCTGGCCTGGCCGCGTCCCGATGGCCGCGGCGAGCTGGCCCTGTACCGCGTGGACGGCGAGGTGTTCGCCACCGACAACCGCTGCACCCATGGCGATGCGCGGCTGTGCGAGGGCTTTCTGCTGGGCCACGAGATCGAATGCCCGCTGCACCAGGGCCGCTTCGACATCCGCGACGGCCAGCCGCAGTGCGCGCCGCTGACCGAGCCGCTGCGCTGCCATCCGGTGCGTGTGCAGGGCGGGCGGGTGTGGGTGGCGCTGGACTGAAAGCCGCGCCGCGGCTCCAGCCGCCGGTCAGCCGCTCAAGCCCCAGGCGCCCAGGTGCTCGGCGATGTGCATCGCATGGGCGCGCTCGTAGGCCGCACGGTCCAGCGTGCCATAGGCAAAGTGCGGCTGCAGCGGGCCGGTCCAGCCGCGGAAGGCGCCGATCGCCTGGCGCAGCCGCTGCAGGCCGGCATCCAGTGGCAGGGCCGCATCCAGCGCCGTGGCACCGGGGATCGGCGCCGAAAGATCGTGGCTCATGTGGCCGCGGGCGCTGAACACGGCAAACGCCGCCGCGCCCAGCGTGCGCTGGAACAGCAGCGGCTTGGGCTGCGGAAAGCCTTGCATCGAATACTCGATGCTCTGCGCCAGATGGGCCAGCGTGGCGCCGCGGTGGTGGCTCCAGTCGGCGCCGGGGGGTGCGGCTTCGGCCGCCAGCGTGCCCAGCCGCGCCAGCGCCGCCTCGGCCTGGTCCAGCGAGCCCAGCAGCAGCGCGGGCCGGCGGCCGCCCAGCGCCAGGCCGGCACCGCCCACCGCCCCGACGGCCAGCGCGCCACCGGCCGCCAGCAGCAGGCGGCGGCGACCGCGACCGCGCCTGGCCGGCATGCTCATGCGCGGCCTCCGTTGGCGCCGGCCAGCGGGGAGCGGCCATCATGGCCCTCACGGTGATCACGCACCGGGCCGCTGTGCACTTCCACCGCCTGCTGCACCTCGCGGCGCAGGCCCAGCGCAAAGCCGACCTCGGCCACCACGAACAGCGGGCCGATCACCAGGCCCATCAGGTCGTCGACGAAGGCCGGCTTGCGGCCCTCGAAGGCATGGCCGATGAACTGGATGATCCAGCCGGCCACGAACAGGCCGCCACCCAGCGCGCCCCAGGCGGCCAGCGACCAGGCGGCTGCGGCCTGGCCCAGGGCCAGCACGGCGGCCAGCAGCACGGCCATCACCAGGCCGTAGCGCAGGTCATGCCGCAGATACCAGGCGCCGCAGGCCGCGGCCAGCAGCAGCGCCGGCGACAGCGCCACCGCCCCAAGATGGGCCAGCTGCGGCCGCGACAGCAGCACCGCCACGCCGGCCACGATCATCGGGATGCCGACCAGGTGGGTGGCGATGTTGCGGCGGTCGCGGTGGTAGTCGGCATAGCTGGACAGGGCCTGGATCAGCGGGCTCATGGTCGGTCTCCGATGCTTGGTTGTTGGCTGTTGTGGGGTGGCGCAGTGTGCGGGCGGCACCCCGGGGCCGACTGTCGGGCAGCCGACGAAGCCGCATCAGAGGTCGCCGATGGCCGCCACCAGCCGCGCCCACAGCTCGTCGCCATCGGCGCCATTGGTCAGGATCACCAGGCCGCTGCCGCGCGACGGCGAAAACTGCGAGAAGCTGCGGAAGCCGGTGCGGTTGGCGCCGCTGTGGTGGGCGATGTCGCCCTGGGCCGTGCGGTTGATCGACCAGCCCAGGCCCCAGAACACCGCCTGGCCCTGGGCGTCGCCGGGCCGCTCGATGGGATCGCGGCCGCCCACCGCCACCTGGGGCTGCAGCATCTGCTGCGCCGCCGCCCGCGACAGCAGCCGCGATTCGCCCCGCTCGGCCTGCAGCACCTCCACCAACAGGCGCGCATAGTCGTCGACGCTGGTGTAGAGCGTGTAGGCGCCGTTGGGATGCAGGTAGCGCGACCGGGGCCGCGGCCGGCCGTCCGGGCCATGGCCGGTGGCCTGGTGCGCGCCGATCTGCGGCGTCCAGCCGAAGTCGCTGCGCTGCAGGCCCAGCGGCCCGAACAATCGCTGCTGCGCCAGCCGGTCCAGCGGCAGGCCGCTGATCCACTCGATGCGCCGCTGCAGGTAGAAGCTGCCCTCGCCCGAATAGCCGAAGCGCGAGCCCGGCGCAAACAGCAGCGGCAGCGGCCCTTCGATCTCCTCGCCACCGGGGCGCCAGTTGGGATAGCCCGAGGTGTGGGCCAGCAGCATGCGCGCCGTCACCCGGCGCTTCTCGGCCTGGTCGGGCACCAGCAGCTCGGGGCCGTAGTCCACCACCGGGCGGTCCAGGTCCAGCCGCCCGCCGTCCACCAGCTGCATGGCCAGCAGGGCGAGGATGGGCTTGCTCATCGACGCGGCCTCGAACACGGTGTCCGGGGTCACGGCCTGGTCCGAGCCCGCGGCGCGCTGGCCATAGCCCTTGGACCAGACCAGCCGGCGGTCGCGGATCAGTGCGATGGCCAGGCCCGGCACGCGGTGCTCGGCCAGCAGGCCGGGCACCAGCCTGTCCAGCGTGGCGACCAGGGCCTCATGGCGCAGCTGCAGGGCGCGGTCGGCCGGCGCCACGCGGGCCAGTGCCTGGGTGGCGCTGCGGCGCACGGCCGCGTCGCGGTCGCTCAGGCAGCGTGTCAGGTCCGGCGCCGCCGATTGCGCCGCCGCGCCCAGTCCGCCGAGTGTGACCGCGGCCACCTGCCGCACCGTGTCGCTGGCATCGGACAGCAGGCGGATCAGCTGCGGTAGCGCCTGCACGGCCGGCGCCCCCAGCCGGCCCAGCGCAATGGCGGCCGAGGCGCGCTGGGCGGCGTTGTCACTGCCCAGGGCCTGGGTGAGCGCCGGCACCGCGGCCTCGCCGATGCGGCCCAGGGCCACCGCCGCTGCGCCGCGCAGATAGGGGTCCTCGTCGCCCAGGCGCTGCACCAGGCTGGCCAGGTCGGCCGGCGGCTCGGCGGCGAACGACGGGTCGCCGGCCAGGGACAGCAGGGCGGCCAGGGGAAGGGCCAGCAGGGATCGCATGGGGGTCATCGGGCTCTGCCTGAGGGCGTCGACGTTGGCACTCATGCTTCGTTCATCCAGTTCGGAATGTCACGCTGTTGGTGCAGCACGCGCCAGACATCGATGTGGTCGGCGCGCTCCATGTAGAAGACCAGGTAGGGGTAGCGCGCCAGGGGCCAGGACCTCAGATCCGGCAGGCCGAGCTGGTGCGCATATCGCGGCGATCCCGACGCCGCATGGCGCGAAATGTGGGCGTAGGCCTTCTCAAGCTCGTCGACAAAGCCGAGGGCCACATCGGTGGTGGCCGCCGCGAGGTCGTGGTCGATGGCTAGCTCGACATCGGTGTGGGCAAGCTCTCGCGGGACGACTTTCTTGGCGACGCTCACGCCGAAGTTTTGCGACCGATCCGCTGCCGCAGGGTGTCGAAGTACGCGCCATCGGCCGGAGCGGCCGGTTGGGAGCTGGCGCCGGCGAGCAGCATGGCGCGCAGCTGAAGGCGCTCCTGGTCCTTGCGGATCAGCTCTCGAACGTATTCGCTGCTGGTTCCGAAGCCGCGGCTGTGGACCTGCTCGTCGACGAAGGATTTCAGCGACTCCGGGAGCGAAATGTTCATCGTGCTCATGCCTTGATCCTAGTGAGATTGGCAAATTTTGGCAAACCACGGGGGCTGCACCTCGGTGCCTCCAGGCCGCCGCACGCCCCCTGGCATCATCACCCGATGCCCACCCACCCCGCCCCCGCCACCTGGCCGGCCCTGCTGCGCCAGGGCCGCTGGTTTGCCGCGCTGCCGCCGGCGCGGCAGCAGGCGCTGCTGGAGCGTGGCCAGCCGCTGCGGCTGGAGGCCGGGCAGACGCTGTTCCACCGCGGCGATGCCAACGCCGGCCTGTACGCCGTGCTTGGCGGCGCGATGCAGATCGGCGCGGTGGATGCCCAGGGCCGCGAGCTGATGCTGGGCCTGCTGGAGCCGCCGCAGTGGTTTGGCGAGATCGCGCTGTTCGACGACGGCCCGCGCACCCACGATGCGGTGGCGCGCAGTGCCACGCTGCTGCTGCGCGTGCCGCGCGAGGTCGTGCAGCGCCTGCTCGACGAGGATGCGCTTTGGTGGCGCTGCCTGGGCCAGCTGCTGGCCGAGAAGACCCGGGCGCTGTTCATCGGCCTGGAGGACCTGGCGGCGCTGCCGGCGCCGCAGCGCATCGCCCGCCGCCTGCTGGCCCTGGCCGATGGCCATGGCATGCGCGCGCCGGGCCAGGCGCGGCGTGAACTGGCCGTCAACCAGGAGCAGCTGGGCGCCATGCTGGCGCTGACGCGGCAGACCGTCAGCGAAGTGCTGCGCGATTTCGAGTCGCGCGGCTGGGTGCACCGGGGCTATGGCCGCATCGGCCTGCTCGATCCGCCGGCCCTGGCGGCGATGGCCGCCAGCGGCCAGCCGCCTGGCAACCAGCGGCCATCCACGCCGCCCGGCTGAGCCCAGCATCGCCGTCGTCCACAACCTCAGGAGACGACGATGAGCGACACCTATGTGCTGGTGCACGGCGCCTGGCACACCGGCGCCGAGATGGAGGCCACGGCCGATGCCCTGCGCCAGCGTGGCCACACGGTGCACTGCCCCACGCTGGCCGGCAACCGGCCCGGCGATGTGCGCGCCGAGATCGGCCTGGCCCAGGCCGCGCAGTCGCTGGTGGACTTTGTGCTGCAGCACGAGCTGCGCCACATCCGCCTGGCCGGCCACAGCTATGGCGGCATGGTCATCAGCCAGGCGCTGGAGCAGATCGCCGATCGGGTGCAGCGCCTGGTCTACATCAATGCCTTCGTGCCTGCGCCGGGCGAGTGCCTCAACGACATGGTGCCGCCGCACTACACGGCGCTGTTCGACGGCCTGGCCGCGGCCAACGGCCAGGCGGTGATGCTGCCGTTTGCGATCTGGCGCGAGGCCTTCATCAACGATGCCGACCTGGCGCTGGCCGAATCGGCCTATGCGCGGCTGAACCCGCATCCCTACCGCAGCTTCACCGAGCCGGCGCGGCTGAGCCAGCCGCTGGCCGCGCGCCAGATCGGCAAGAGCTACCTCAACTGCCAGCAGGACACGGCCCTGCCGCACAGCCTGCCCTGGCATCCGCGGCTGTCCGAGAAGCTGGGCCTGTTCAGGCTGGTCGAATGCCCGGGCAGCCACGAGCTGCTGTTCACCGATCCGGCGCGGCTGGCGGCGGCGCTGGAGATTGCCGGGCGCGACTGAGGCCGGGGCCCGGGCCCCAGGGCCCCAGGAGGTCCAGCCGCTCATGGCAAGCCCCGTTGCCAGCCGGGGCCGGCTGCGTCCACACTGCGCGGGTCATGCCCGCCGCCGGCCCCTCCCCCGCCAGCTTGCTGCCCGCCGCCGCGACCCCGCGCTGCTGGACCACCGACGATGCGCCGCCCGGCCAGCGCCTGGGCTACTGGACCGAGGCCGTCTGCGAGGGCTTCCTCGAAATGGAGGTCGACAGCCGCCAGGCCGCCAGCTTCCACAGCCGGCTCGAATCGGCGCCGCTGGGTGACATCGTCGTCAACCGCGTGCTCGGCAGCGGCCAGGACGTGTGGCGCACCCGCCGCGCCATCCACCGCGGCCGCGGCGACGAGGTGTTCTACCTGCTGGGCCACCGCAGCGCGGCCTGGCGCTGCGCCCAGGCCGGCCGCCAGGCCCTGCTGCAGCCCGGCGACCTGGTGCTGGTGGATGCGCGGCGCTGCTATGAATTCCATTTCGAGCAGCACACCGACGTGGTCTCGCTGGAGCTGCCACGGCCCTGGCTGGAGCGCTGGCTGGCCGCGCCCGAGCGCCAGCTGGCGCAGCGCCTGGCGTCCGGCAGCGGCTGGGGCCGGGCGCTGGCGGCGTTTGCCTGGCAGCTGACGCCGGCCCTGGCCTGCGCCGCGCCGCTGCCGGCGCTGCAGCTCAGCGACCAGCTCGGCGGCCTGCTGGCCCTGGCCTGCGGTGAATCCGCACCCGCACCGCAGGCCGACGAGGACGGTGTGGCCGGCGCCAGCCTGGTGCAGCGCGCCGCCGCGGCCATCCGGCAGCGCCATGCCGAGCCCGGCCTGGGCGCCGCCGACCTGGCCGCGGGCCTGGGCGTGTCCGAGCGCAGCCTGCACCGCCACCTGGCGGCCAGCGGCCAGGGCTTTGCCCAGCGCCTGGCGGCCGAGCGCATGGCCGCGGCCCAGCGCCTGCTGGACCAGCCGCGCTTTGATCGCCTCGGCGTGGCCGAGATCGGCCGCCGCGTGGGCCTGCTCGATGCCTCGCATTTCGTGCGCCTGTTCCGGCGCCACCTGGGCCAGACGCCCGCCGCCCGGCGCCGCCAGCGCTGATCGCCTCCATCGCTCCACGGGAGACCGCCATGAACCCCGCCGCAGCCCCCGACCTGCCGAGTTATGCCGAGTTCGAGGCCCAGGCCCATGCCGACGGCTTCGACCAGGTGCTGGAGCGCCACTGGGAGCCCGGCACCGTGCTCGAGACCCACACCCACCCGTTCGACGTGCGGGCCATCGTCGTGCAGGGCGAGATGTGGCTGAGCTGCCAGGGTGAGGTGCTGCACCTGCGCGCCGGCGACCGCTTTGCGCTGCAGCGCGAGCTGCCGCACAACGAGCGCTACGGTGCCGAAGGCGCCACCTACTGGGTGGCGCGGCGCCATGGCCTCGCGCCGGGCTGATATGCCCGGTCGCGGTGGCGCTGTTCGCGGCAATGCATCGGGCCGGCCAGGCCACACTGGCGGCAACCCTCCAGGCCCGATCATGAAGCTGCCCGACTACGCCCCTCCCAACCGGCTGCAGGCCAATGTGGCCGTGGCCCTGGCGCCGCTGCTGGTGCTGCTGGCCTTCACCGCCGTGGTGCTGCGCTGGATGGACGTGGACACGGCGCTGTTCCTGCTGGCCGGCAGCGCGCTGTGGGTCGGCCTGGAGATGAACGGCTGGCAGCGTGCCCAGGACGCGTACAACGCCGACTATGTGCGCCGCCACCTCGGCTGGCGCAGCCGGGCGCTGCTGGATGCGCTGCTGGACAGCCCGCAGACCACGCCGGAGACGCGCCGCTTTGTGCAGGCCTGGCTGGATGCCGGCTGCGAGCTGCGCCCGGACGGCCCGGCACTGGGCTGAGCCCCGGCTCTTAAGGTGAACCGGCTTTGCCGGGCGCCTTAAACCCCCGCGGGGGGCGGGCTGGGCGCAGCCCGGCCCTGGGGGCGCTCAGACCTGTTCGTCGGCCTCGATCAGCAGCTGCCGCCGCTGCACGCCGCGCACCGCCGTGCGCACCAGCACGCGCAGCGGCTGGCCCACGGGCACGGTGCGGCTGAAGCGGTAGTCCAGGCCGTCGAAGCTGCCCGGGTTGGCGCTGTCCACGCGGCGCCGCCACTGCTGGGCGCCATCGGCCAGCACCTGCATCTCATGCCAGGCGCCGTCCAGGGTGTCGCCGCAGCACACGCCGAAGGCGCAGGCGATCTCGAAGCGGCGCTCGCGCCGCGCATCGGGCGGAATGTCCAGCAGCGCCTCGGGCGCATCGCCGGCATCCAGGGTCCAGCGTTCGGGGGTGGTCATGGTCGTATCGATCAGCAGCGGTCGCCGGCAAGGCTAGCATCCGCCGATGTCCCCTGAGCAACGCCAGCGCCTGGCCCACTGGCTGATCTGGATCACGCCGCTGGTGTGGTCGTCCAACTACCTGATCGCCCGTGCCGCGGCCGGCGTGGTGCAGCCGCATCTGCTGGCCTTTGGCCGCTGGGGCCTGGCGCTGGCGCTGATGCTGCCGCTGGCCTGGCGCGACCTGGCGGCGCCCGGGCGTGGCCTGGCCGGCCTGTGGGCCGCCGATGCGCCCTGGCGCGCCGAGTGGCGCCAGCTGCTGGTGCTGGGGGCGCTGGGCATGTGGATCTGCGGCGCCTTTGTCTACCTGGGCGGCCAGACCACCAAGGCGGTGAACATCGCGCTGATTTATGCCGCCACGCCGATCGCCATCGCCCTGCTGGGCGCGCGTCTGCTGCACGAGCGGCTGCGCCCCGCGCAATGGCTGGGCCTGCCGCTGGCCCTGGCCGGTGTGCTGTTTGTCATCGCCCAGGGTCAGCTGACCCAGCTGGCCCAGGTGCAGTGGGTGGTGGGCGACCTGTGGATCCTGGCGGCGGCCATTTCCTGGGTCGGCTATTCGGTGCTGCAGCGCTGGTGGCCCAGCCGGCTGGACACCGCGCCGCGCCTGGTGGCCATCACCGCCGGCGGCCTGGTGGTGCTGGCGCCGTTCACGCTGTGGGAATGGCTGTTTCTGCCGCGCCCGCCGCTGGGCTGGGCGGCGCTGGGCCTGGTGGTGGCCGCCGCGGTGCTGCCTGGCATGCTGGCCTACCAGGCCCATGCGTTCTTGCAGCGCGAGCTGGGCGCCACGCGCACCGCCCTGCTGCTGTACCTGGGGCCGGTGTATGCGGCCTTCAGCGCCTGGGCCCTGCTGGGCGAGCCGCCGCGCTGGTACCACGGCGTGGGCGCGCTGCTGATCCTGCCCAGCATCTGGCTGGCGACGCGGCGCTGAGGCCGCGCCCGGGCCGTCTTTAGGCGGCGTTGGCCACCGGTGCCACCTGCAGCGTGGCCGGGTCCAGATAGGCCTGGCGCCAGGTTTCGAACGGCAGGCTGTCGGCGGCCTCGATGCGGCGCTGCTCGGCCAGCGAGGCCTGGGCCAGCGTGGCATAGCGCGCGGCGCTGGCCTCGGGCCAGGGCCGGGCCAGCAGCGCGGCGCGGGTGGCCTGGCTGCGGGCACGCACAAAGTCGGTGTGGCTGCCTTCGTGCTCGGCCAGCATGGCCGCCAGCACGCGGGCCGACGGCAGGCTGTCGGGCGCTCGCAGGCCGGCATGGGCGCTGGCCAGCGCGTCGCGGTGGCGGCTGCCGCCCTGGGCGGCGTCCAGGGCCTCGGCAATCGGCTGGCACTCGGCCAGCAGCTGCTGGGCCCAGTCGGTCAGCGGCAGCACATCGCCGTCGCGTTCCAGCAGCAGGCCGGGCTCGCGGCCGCGGGCGGCGGCGCGGTGCTGGTTGCGGCCCAGCGCGCCGATCTCCTCGCGCGTGTCGGGCGGGCTGTCGGCCAGCAGGCAGTGCAGCAGGAAGATATCGATGAAGTGCATGGTCTGCGCGTTGATGCCCAGCGGCTCGAACGGGTCGAGGTCCATGCAGCGCACCTCGATGTACTGCACGCCGCGCTCGCGCAGCGCATGCAGCGGGCGCTCGCCGGGGCGGATCACGCGCTTGGGCCGGATCAGGCCGTAGAACTCGTTTTCGATCTGCAGCAGCGTGGTCGCCAGCTGGTTGTATTCGCCGCCCGGGTTGCGCACGCCCACCGCCTCGTACAGCGCATAGGGCGTGGTCAGCGCGCCATGCAGCGAATCGGCATAGCGTTCCAGGCAGTTGTAGCTGACGGCCAGCGAGGCCTGGGCATCGCTCTGGTAGCCCAGCCGGCCCATGCGCAGCGAGGTGGCATGCGGCAGGTGCATGGTGCCGCCGCCGGTGCCGGGCACCGGCAGCAGCTCGTGCTGGCGGCCGGCCACGAAGCTGGCGCACACCGCCGGGCTGGAGCCAAACAGCGTCAGCAGCACAAAGGCATGGCGGCGGAAGTTGCGGATCAGCGCAAAGTGCTGGTCGTTGTCCAGCCCCGGCATCGACCAGTTGTAGTGGATGCCCGAGATGGTCTGCATGCGCCGGCCGTAGCGGTGGCCCAGGCCCATGCGGTAGACGCTCTTGGCGCGGCCGATGTTGCTGGAGCCATAGCGGCCCAGCGGGATGGTCTCGTCGGTGGGCAGGCCGCAGGGCATGCTGCCCACCCACAGGCGCTCGGCATCGTCGCCACGGCCCAGGGCCTGGAAGACGGCCTGGTGGATTTCGCTCAGCTCGTCCAGACAGCCGTCCACCGTGCCATGCACGCCGGTGATCAGCTCCAACTGCGACTCGCTGTAGTCGGTGGTGATGCTGGGATGGGTCAGCGCCGAGCCCAGCGACAGCGGATGCGGCGTCAGCGCCAGCGTGCCGTCGGGACGGGCGCGCAGGCTTTCCTTCTCGATGCCGCGGCGCATGCCGGCCAGCTGCGCGGGGCTCAGCGCTCTCAGGCGCTTCTGCAGTGCGGTCATGGGCGGTCTCCTCTCTCTCAGTCGGGGGCGTACGGTAGCAGAGGCCAATGACGGGCGTGAGACTGGGCGTTTTGCAATCCGTGATAGGCGCGGTGCCGGTCCGCTCTGGGGCAGACTGTGGCGCCATGGCCCTCAGCGACCCGTCCGCATCCTGGAACTTCGAGCTGGCCGACAGCGAACTGGCGGCCCTGCAGCACGAGGGCCCCGGCCGCCTGCGCCTGCTGCTGGCCGCCGCCCTGCTGCGCGATGCCGATGGCCGGCCGGGCCATGCGCCCGGACTGGTGCTGACCCTGGACGGCGACGCCCGCGCCAGCGGCGAGGCCAGCCCGGGCCGTTTGCGCGACGGCCGCCTGGGCTGCGCGGGTCAGTGGCACCGGGCTTTTGCCGTGCCCGGCCGCTGGCAGGCCGCGGACGGCCAGCCGCTGCAACTGGAGCTGGTGGGGCCTTGGGGCGAGCGGCTGCTGCTCAGCGCCCAGCGCCTGCAGGCCGACTTTGCCGATGGCCGCATCGACTGGCGGCCCTGGCTGCACTGCTGAAGCCACAGCCGCCGGGCCACGGCCGCCGGGCCACGGTCGGCTTTACAAGGCGGCATTGACCGCCAACCCGCGGCACACAAGGCCGGCCTAGAGTGGCTCGCGTCCATTCGACGGGCCATGCCCGGGGAGCACCATGAGCCAGCGACTGCGCTTTTCAACCCACCGCCAGGCCCAGGGCGGCGGCGAAGGCGGGGCGCCACGCCGCCGGGCCCTGGGCGCGGCCCTGGGCACGCTGACCCTGGCCGCCTGCGGCGGCGGTGGTGACGGCAGCAGCACGGCCTCGAACAATGCCGCGCTGGCCGGGCTGAGCCTGTCGGCCGCCGGCCTGAGCCCGGCCTTTGCCGCCGCCACCCCCAGCTACACGCTGGCCGTGGCCAACACCGTGGCCAGCCTCAGCGTCACGCCCACGGTGGCCGACAGCGGCGCCACGGTGCAGGTCAACGGCGCCACGGTGGCCAGCGGCGCCAGCAGCGCGGCCATCGCGCTGGCCGTGGGCAGCAACACGCTGAGCATCGTGGTCACCGCCGCCGATGCCAGCAGCACCCGCACCTACACCGTGGTGGTGACCCGCGCGGCGGCCTCGTCCACCGCCACGCTGTCGGGCCTGGCGCTGAGCAGCGGCACGCTCAGCCCCGGCTTCACCGCCAGCACGCTGGGCTACACCGCCTCGGTGCCCAACACCGTCAGCAGCATCAGCGTCACCGCCACCCCCAGCGACAGCGGCGCCACGCTCACGGTCAACGGCGTCAGCGCGTCCGGCGGCAGTGCCTCGGCGGCCGTGGCCCTGGCTGTGGGCACCACGGTGCTGACGGTGCTGGTCACCGCCGCCGACGGCGTGACCACGCGCAGCTACGCCATCACCGTCACCCGGGCCTCGGCTTCGGTGTCGTCGGATGCCGCGCTGGCCGGCCTGGTGCTGTCCTCGGGCAGCATCAGCCCGACCTTCAGCTCGGGCACCAGCAGCTACACGGCCGCGGTGGCCAACAGCGTCAGCTCGGTCACCGTCACGCCCACGGCCAGCGGCAGCACGGCCACCATCACGGTCAACGGCAGCAGCGTCGCCAGCGGCAATGTGTCGCAGGCCATTGCCCTGGCGGTGGGCAGCAACACCCTCACCATCGTGGTGACGGCCGAGAACGGCAGCACCACCAGCACCACCACGCTGACCGTCACCCGCGCCACGGCCCTGTCCACCGACGCCAGCCTGAGCGCGCTGCTGCTGTCCTCGGGCAGCCTGTCGCCGTCGTTCGCCGCGGCCACCACCAGCTACGTGGCCACGGTGTCCAACACGGTCAGCAGCATCACGGTCACGCCCACCACCACCGATGCGGGGGCCACGGTCCTGGTGAACGGCACGACGGTGGCCTCGGGCAGCGCCTCGTCGGCCATCACCCTGAGCGTGGGCAGCAACACGCTGAGCATCGTGGTCACGGCCGCCGATGGCAGCACCACGCGCACCTACACCGTGGCGGCCACGCGCAGCGCCGCAGGCACTTGCACCATCACCGCCACCGAGACCCAGGGCCCCTATCCGCTGCTGGCCATCCTGAGCAACAGCGCCATGCTGCGCAGCGACATCCGCGAATCGAAGACCGGCATGCCTCTGACGGTCAACCTGGTGATCCAGGACCTGAGCGCCGGCTGCGCGCCCGTCATCGGCGCCGCGGTCTACATCTGGCACTGCGACAAGGACGGCCTGTACTCGGGCTACAACGTCAGCAACAACGCCGGCCAGACCGGCCTGACCTACCTGCGCGGCATCCAGGTGACCGACAGCAATGGCGCGGTGAGCTTCACCACCATCTACCCGGGCTGGTACGCTGGGCGCATCACCCACATCCATGTGCAGGTGTACCTGAACAACAACCTGTCGGTCACGGCCACGGCCACCACGCAGATCGCCTTCCCGCAGGCCACCACGCAGGCGGTGTACAACACCTCGCTCTACACCAAGGGCCAGAACAGCTCGGTCACCAGCTTCGCGGCCGACAACGTGTTCAGCGACGGGACCAGCACCGAGATGGCCACGGTGACCGGCGACACCGCCAACGGCTACAGCGCCAGCCTGAGCATCGTCATTGCCTGAGCCGGGGCACCCGGCGCCGGGGGTCAACGGGTCGGCCGGGCGTTCTGCCCACCGCGTCTTCAGCGGCGCGCCTGGTGGATGGCCGCCGCCGCGGCGCGGTATTCGCTGGGCGCCAGCCCGGTGCGGGCGCGGAACACGCGGCTGAAATGGCTGAGGTTGGAGAAGCCGAAGGCCAGCGCGATGTCGGTGATCGAGCGCTCGGCCAGGCGCGCATCGTCAAAGGCGGCGCGGCAGGCCTCGATGCGCCGCGCCTGCACAAAGCCGGCCACGCCGTCGGCCTCGTCGGCAAAGGCGTTGTACAGCGCACGCCGGCTCACGCCCAGGGCGGTGGCGATGCGCTCGCCGCTCAGGCCGGGGTCGCCCAGGTGGCGCAGCACATGCTGCTTGATGCGCTCGCGCAGCGCCTCGCGCTGCGTCACCGCGGTGCCGCGGCCGGCCAGGTCCAGCAGCGACAGGTGCACGCTGTGGGTGATCATCTCGCCCAGCGCGCGCGCCGAATCCGGCGCCATGCCCGGCAGTTCGCGCCAGGCGCTGCGCATGGTTTCCAGCGCCACGCGGGCAATGCCGCCGTCGCCGCCCAGGCGGCGTGCCATCAGGCCGTCGATGGCCAGGCCACGCTCGGCCAGCTGGGCCTTGGGCAGCATCACGATCAGGTGCTCCACCCGCACCGGGTTTTCCACCGCATAGGTGTCGGTGGTGTCGTAGATGCTCCATTCGCCCGGTGACACCCAGGCCTGGCGTCCCTTCTGGCCGACGCCGGCGCAGCCCTCGTAGGGCGCGACGATCTTCAGATAGGCCTCGCTGTCGTGGCCCTGGCGTGCCTGGTCGGCTGAGCGCAGCACGCGGTGGCGGTTGCTGTCGAGCCGGCTCAGCACCACGTCGCCGGCCTGGGCGGTGGCGATGCGGCCGTCGAAGCAGGTGTCCCCGTAGAGGTCGGAGCGCAGGCCGTGGAACAGGCGGTTGATCCAGTCGGTCCAGTAGGGCACTCGGTCGCCGGGGCTGACCTGGTCGGTGTCCATGGCGGTGCTGAGCTGTCCCATCGTCTCACCTCTGCTGATTGAGCCAGATTATCGGCAGCCGCCATCGTCCCTGGGCCGGGCCGGGCCATCGCTGGGGAAAGTCCCGAGCCGCGGTGCACAAATCGGCAAGCAGGCTGGCAGTGCCGGCAAAGCAGGCGCATCGGGCCCTGCCTACAGTCCGGCTCCACACCTGCCCCGACGAGGCAGGCCCTGACCGACATGCGCGAGAAGCAGGAGATCCAAACCATGATCCAGAACCGTCTTGACGACGCCAAAGACGCCTCCCTGAGCCGCCGCACGGCGCTGCAGGGCGCGGCCGCCGCCGCCGCCACGCTGGCCTTTCCGGCCATCGCCCAGGCCAAGCCGGTGCGCGTGGGTTATGCGATGGCCCGCACCGGCCCCTGGACCGGTGGCGCCCAGGTCAGCCAGGAACCCAACTACCTGCTGTGGGCCGAACAGCAGAACGCCGCCGGCGGCCTGAGCGTGGGCGGCCAGAAACGGCCCATCGAGCTGATCAGCTTCGACGACCGCAGCGAGGTCGAGACCTGCGTGCGCACCTACGAGAAACTGATGGGCAGCGACAAGGTCGACCTGGTGCTGCCGCCCTGGGGCAGCAATGCCAACTTCGCGGTGGCCCCGCTGGCCAACCGCTATGGCTACCCGTTCCTGGCGCCCACCGCGCTGAGCAAGCGCCTGGTGGAGATGAAGCTGCCCTACTTCTTCCTGCTGCTGCAGCAGCCCGCGCCCATGACCCAGGCCCTGGTGGACATGCTCAAGGCCAGCGGCGTGAAGAGCGTGGCCTGCATCTATGTGGACGACCTGTTCGGCCTGGAGAACTATGCGGCGCTGAAGGTGGCGCTGCAGGGCTCGGGCATCAGCCTGGTGGAAGACAAGAGCTACCCCGGTGGCGTGAAGGACCTGAGCCCGGTGCTGCGCAGCATCAAGGACAAGAACCCCGATGCCTTCATCGGCTTCACCTACCCGCCCGACACCATCCTGGCCAGCAAGCAGGCCAAGGAAGTGGGCTTCAACCCGAAGTTCTTCTATGCCTCGGTGGGCACGGCCTTCCAGCTCTACCGCAACGTGATGACGCCGGCCGGCGCCGAGGGCGTGCTGGGCATGGGCTCGTGGAACGGCAAAACCAGTGCCGGCGCCAAGGCCTACTTCGACGCCCACACCAAGAAGTTCGGCGGCAAGGAGCCCGACCGCTGGGCCAGCGGCCACTGCTGGGCCGGGCTGGAGATCCTGACCGCGGCCGTGGCCAAGGTGGGCCTGGAGCGCAAGGCCATCCGCGACTACGTGGCCAACACCGAGCACGACACCATCATCGGCAAGGTCAAGTTCACCGGCAGCGAGAACACCGCCACGCCGGGCACCGTGGGCCAGTGGCAGAACGGCGAGTTCGAGGTGGTGTGGCCCAAGGCCCGCGCCACCGCGGCGCTCAACGCCGCCAAGCCGGCCTGGAAGTGAGCCGCTGAGTGAGCGCACTGGCCTGGTTCGAGCTGATCGCCTCGGGGCTGATCACCGGCGGCATCTATGCCCTGGTGGCCCTGGGGCTGAACCTGCAGTACGGGCTGATGCGCATCCTGAACATCGCCCATGGCGAGTTCCTGATGCTGGGTGCCTTCCTCACCTGGATGATGCACACCCAGTTCGGCTGGCATCCGCTGCTGATGGTGCCGGTGAGCTTTGCGCTGCTGTTCGCGCTGGGCCTGGCGGTGCACCGGCTGTGCTTCCGGCGCCTGGCCGCCACCTCGCCCAACCTCGACATCTTCGAGGCCCGCGGCCTGATGGTGGCCTTCGGCCTGATGTTCCTGGTGCAGAACCTGGTCAGCTATGTCTGGGGCGGTGACCTGCGCGGCTATGACTTCGCCACCACGCCGCTGCCGGTGGCCGGCACGCAGTTCGCGGCCAACAAGCTGCTGGTGTTCGGCCTGGCCCTGCTGTTCTGCGCGGCGCTGATCGTGCTGCTGCGCATGACCCTGCTGGGCAAGGGCGTGCGCGCGCTGATGCAGTCGCCGATCGGCGCGCAGCTGGTGGGCATCGACACCCGCCGCCTGCATCCGCTGATGTTCGGCATCGGCCTGGGCCTGTCGGGCGTGGCCGGCTGCCTGCTGTCGATGGCCTACACCATCAGCCCGGCCATGGGCGAGCCCTACACGGTGACGGCGCTGATCGTCATCACCCTCGGAGGCTTCGGCAGCATGGGCGGGGCGCTGGCCGGCGGCCTGCTGCTGGGCGTGGTCGAGGCCGTGGGCATGCACTTCAGCAGCCCGTCGCTGAAGGCCCTGCTGTCCTACACCGTCTTCATCACCGTGCTGCTGGCACGGCCCAAGGGCCTGTTCGCCAAATGAATTCCCGTGCGCTGTTGATCCGCGACGGCCTGGTGCTGTTCGGCCTGGCCGGCTGGGCCCTGGCCCTGCCCACCTATGCCAGCGAGTTCGTGGCGTCGCTGGCCCTGACCTGTTTGATGTACGTGGCCCTGGCGTCGAGCTGGGCGCTGTTCTGCGGCACCTCGCGCTATCTGTCGCTGGCCACGGCGGCGTTTTTCGGCATCGGCGCCTACACCAGCGCCCTGGGCCTGGAGCATGTGGGCTGGTGGAGCGCGATTGCGCTGGGCGCCGCGGTGGCCAGCGCCGTGGCCCTGGTGATGGGCGCCCTGGTGCTGCACCTGCGCGGCACCTACTTCGCAGTGCTGACCTTCGGCATGACCGAGCTGATTCGCCATGCCATCACCTTCTGGGAAAAAAGCGTCACCGGCACCGTCGGCCGGGTGCTGACCGTGGTGCCCGAGCGCGAGACCATCTACCTCACCGTGCTGGGCCTGGCGGTGCTGGCGGTCGCCACCAGCATCGTGCTGCGGCGCACGCGCTTCGGCCTGGCCCTGGCCGGCATCGGCGCCGACGAGCAGCGTGCGCAGACCCTGGGCGTCAACACCCGCTGGGTCAAGACCCTGGGCTTTGCGCTGACGGCGGCCTTTGCCGGCGCGGTGGGCGCGGCGATGAGCGTTCGCTGGACCTACATCGACCCGCCCACGGTGTTCAACCCCTTCATCGGCTTCCAGACCGTGCTGATCGCGCTGATCGGCGGCGCGCTCACGCTGTGGGGGCCGCTGATCGCGGCGGTGGTGTTCAGCCTGCTGGCCGAGACGCTGCGCCTGCAGGTGCCGCAGCTGTACATGATGTCGCTGGGCCTGCTGCTGATCCTGTGCGTGCTGTACCTGCCGGGTGGCCTGGCCAGCCTGCGCTGGGCCACGCTGCAGGGCTGGTGGAACCACGGCCGCCAGCGCTGGCGCGAGTTGCGCGACCGCCGGGCCCGGGGCCGCGACCCGCGTGCGGACGAGGAGGACGGCGATGACTGAGCCGCTGACCCCGCCCCTGCTGCAGGCCCGGGCCGTGAGCGTGCGCTTCGGCGGCCTGACCGCCGTCGATGCCGTGGACGCCAGCTTCCATGCCGGCGAGCTGGTGGGCATCATCGGCCCCAACGGCGCCGGCAAGACCACCTTCTTCAATGCCATCTCGGGCGTGGTGGCGCCCACCGGCGGCCAGCTGATCGCCGGCGGCCGGCGCCTCACCGGCGCCGGGCCGCACCGCTTTGCCGCGCGTGGCATCGCCCGCACCTTCCAGACGCCGCGGGTGTTTGCCGACATGACGGTGCGCCAGAACATCGAGTTCGGCCTCAAGTTCGCCGGCCGGCGCCCGCGCCGCTGGTGGCCGATCTCGGCCTGGGGCGAAGAAGCCCATGTGCCCTGGGTGCTGCGCACGCCCGACAGCATCCTGGCGCTGATCGGCCTGCAAGGCGACCGGCAGGACCTGGCCGAGCTGCCGGCCGCGGCCCTCACGCCCTCGCAGCAGCGCCTGCTGGAGATCGGCATGGCCCTGGCCACGCGGCCGAAGATGCTGCTGCTGGACGAGGTGGCCGCCGGCCTGACCGAGTCCGAGGTCGAGGCCATGGCCCGGCTGATCCGCCGCCTGCGCGACGAGCTGGACCTGACCGTGGTCTGGATCGAGCATGCGGTGACCACGCTGCTGCGCCATGTGGAGCGCGTGATCGTGCTGCACCAGGGCCGCAAGATCGCCGACGGCCCGCCGGCCCAGGTGGTGCGCGACCCCGAGGTCATCGAGGCCTACCTCGGCGACGAGATGAACGAGGAGGTCGCGCCATGATGGCCTGGAGCGACCAGCCCTTTGTCCTGGGCGGCTCGGGCCGCGCCCACCTCAAGGTGCAGGGCCTGTCGGCCGGTTATGCCGGCTTCCTGGTGCTGCGCGATCTGCAGCTGGAGGCCAGGCCCGGCCTGACCGTGATCCTGGGCCCCAACGGCGCGGGCAAGACCACGCTGCTGAAAGCCTTGTCGGGCCTGATCCCGCGCCAGGGCCGGGTGCTGCTGGACGATGAGCGCCTGCCGCGCCGCACCGATGCCATCGTGCGCGCCGGCATGGCCCTGGTGGCCGAGGGCCGCCAGCTGTTTCCGCAGATGACGGTGCTGGAAAACCTCGAACTCGGCGGCTGGCTGGCCAGCAAGGCCGAGCGCGCACGCCGCATCGAGCAGTGCTTTGCCGACTTTCCCAAGCTGCGCGAGCGTGCCCAGCAGCTGGCCGGCACCATGAGCGGCGGCGAGCAGCAGATGGTGGCCGTGGCCCGGGCCATGATGAGCGCGCCGCGCTTGCTGATGCTGGACGAGCCCTCGCTGGGCCTGGCGCCGCGCATGGTGGACGAGCTGCTGGCCATCGCCCGGCGCATTGCCGACGCCGGCACCACGGTGCTGATGGTCGAGCAGAACGTCAAGAAGGCCCTGGCCGTGGCCGACCGCGGCTATGTGCTGGAGCGCGGCCGCCTGGTGGCCAGCGGGCCGGCGCGGCTGCTGGCGCGGTCCAGCGTGGTGCGCGAGGCCTACCTGGGCAAGACCGACACCCCCGATGCGCGCGCGGCGGTGCTGCGCAGCGCGGCCTGACTCTTTTCACCCGATCCAGATCCACAGGAGACAGCCATGTCCGATCTTTCGATGCTGATCAACGGCCTGCAGGTCACGGCCGAGCGCGGCGCCACCTTCGAGCGCCGCAACCCGCTGGACGGCAGCGTGGCCACGCGTGCGCCGGCCGCCTCGCCCGCCGACGCGGTGCTGGCCGTGGAGGCCGCGGCCGAGGCCTTCAAGGCCTGGAGCCAGACCGGCCCCGGCGAGCGCCGCGCCCTGCTGCTGAAGGCCGCCGATGCGCTGGAGGCCAAGACGCCGCAGTTCATCGCCGCCCTCGGCGCCGAGACCGGCGCCACCGCGATGTGGGCCGGCTTCAATGCCCATCTGGCAGCCGGCATGCTGCGCGAGGCCGCGGCCCTGACCACGCAGATCAGCGGCGAGGTCATCCCGTCGGACGTGCCCGGCAGCCTGGCCATGGGCCTGCGCGTGCCGGCCGGCGTGGTGCTGGGCATTGCGCCCTGGAACGCGCCCATCATCCTGGGCGTGCGCGCGATTGCCACGCCGCTGGCCTGCGGCAATACGGTGATCCTGAAGGGCAGCGAAAACTGCCCGCGCACCCATGGCCTGATCATCGAGGCGCTGCAGGATGCGGGCTTTCCGGCCGGCGTGGTGAACTACGTGACCAATGCCCCGGCCGATGCCGGCGCCGTGGTCGAGGCCATGGTGGCGCACCCGGCGGTGCGGCGCGTCAACTTCACCGGCAGCACCAAGGTGGGCAAGATCATCGCCCAGACCTGCGCCAGGTATCTGAAGCCGGTGGTGCTGGAACTGGGCGGCAAGGCGCCGCTGCTGGTGCTGGACGATGCCGACATCGCCGATGCGGTGAACGGCGCGGCCTTCGGCTGTTTTGCCAACTCGGGCCAGATCTGCATGAGCACCGAGCGATTGATCGTCGACCAGAAGGTGGCCGACGAGTTTGTGCGCCAGTTTGCCGCCAAGGCCAGCGCCCTGCCGCTGGGCGACCCGCGCAAGCCCGAGCCGGTGGTGCTGGGCTCGGTGGTGGGCATGGCCACGGTGGAGCACTGCAATGCGCTGATCGACGACGCGCTGGCCAAGGGCGCCAAGCTGGTGTGCGGCGGCAAGGCCGATTCCACGCTGATGCCGGCCACGGTGCTGGACCATGTGACGCCGGCCATGCGCATCTACAGCGAAGAGACCTTTGGCCCGCTGAAGTGCGTGGTGCGCGTGAAGGACACCGAGGAGGCGATTGCCTGCGCCAACGACAACGAGTACGGCCTGTCGGCGGCGGTGTTCGGCCGCGACATCGCGCGGGCCTTCAACGTGGCGCGGCGCATCGACTCGGGCATCTGCCATGTCAATGCGCCCACGGTGCACGACGAGGCACAGATGCCGTTCGGCGGCGTCAAGGCCTCGGGCTATGGCCGCTTCGGCGGCAAGGCCGGCGTCGAGGCCTTCACCGAGCTGCGCTGGATCACGGTGCAGACCACGCCGCGGCACTATCCGTTCTGAGGCCCCCGGGTGCCGGATCTCAGAGGTCCAGCACCAGCTTCTGGCCGCCGCAGGCGCGTGAGCAGCAGCTGAGCAGGCGGTCGCCGGCCGCGCGCTCGGCGCGCGTCAGCACGCGGTCGCGGTGGTCCAGCAGGCCAGAGATCACGCGCACCTCGCAGCTGCCGCACAGGCCTTCTTCGCAGTCGCTGGGGATGTCGAGGTTGGCGGCGCGCAGCACGCTGAGCAGGGTGCGGTCGGCCGGCACCGGCAGCGTCAGGCCCGAGACCTTCAGCTCGACCTCGAAGGCCTGCTCCTTGCTGGCGTCCAGCGTGGCCGGATGGGCCGTGAAGTGCTCGATGTGCAGCACATCGTCGGGCCAGGGCGCGGCCTGGTCGTCGGCCAGGGCCTGCAGCGCATCCAGCAGGCGCTCGGGACCGCAGGCCCAGACCTGGGCGCTGCCGCTGCGGGCCGCGGCGGTGATGACGCCCAGGTCGGCGCGGCCGCCCTGCCCGCTCAGATGCAGCTGCAGGCGCTGGCCGTGCAGGGCCTGCAGTTCGTCGGCCAAGGCCATCGCCTCGCGGCTGCGGCCGCAGTAGTGCAGGCGGTAGTCCAGCCCGCGCTGCCGCGCCTCGCGCGCCATCGCCGCAATCGGCGTGATGCCGATGCCGCCGGCGATCAGGATCACCTGGCCGGCCGTGGGCTGGAAGGCGAAGTGGTTGCGTGGGCCACGGATGCGCAGCGTGGTGCCCACCTTGGCATGTTCGTGCACCCAGCGGGAGCCGCCGCGCGACTGCGCATCGTGCAGCACGGCCACCTGGTAGTGGCGCGCATCGTCGGGATCGCTGCACAGCGAGTAGGAGCGGGTCAGGCCCGTGTCTCCGCACTCGATGTCCACATGCGCGCCCGGTGTCCAGCGTGGCAGCGGCCGGCCATCGGGCGCGGCCAGCGTCAGGCGCAGCACGCCCTCGGCCACGGCTTCGGCGGCCTGCACCACCAGGGGCCGCGCCAATCCCTTGTTGGGTGGCTCGTCCAGGCGCAGGCCGTGGCGTGGCGTGTCGCGAAGCGCAGGCTGCTGGCGCTCGGGGTTGAGCGCCGGGTCCCATTCCACCCACAGGTGCTCGGGGCCGCGGAAGCTGGTGTTGGGCAGGTAGCTGAAACGCTGCTCGGCCAGGCGCATGTGCGGCAGGCGGCGGGTGAACTCGTCGAGGAAGATGCGCAGCTCCATGCGCGCCAGGTTCTTGCCCATGCACTGGTGGGCGCCGTAGCCGAAGGTCAGGTGCTCCACTGCGTTGTCGCGGCGCAGGTCCACCGCGTCGGCATCGGGGAAATGCGCCTCGTCGTGGTTGGCCGAGGCCATCACGATCAAGAGCTTGCTGCCGGCGGCCAGCTGGACGCCGCCGACCTCGGTGTCTTGGGTGACCAGCCGTCGCCAGGCGGCGACCGAGCCGTTGTGGCGCAGGCACTCTTCCACCGCATTCGGGATCAGGCCGGGGTCGTCGCACAGCTCCTGCCAAGCGGCGGGGTGGGACAGCAGCAGCTTCAGCGCATTGGCCGTGGCATTGGCCGTGGTTTCGTGGGCGGCCACGATGCCGGCCATCATCATCGAGTGCAGGTACGAATCCGTCACCACCTCGGGGTGCTGGCGCTGCATGCGGATGCCGAATGGCATCCAGCCCGGGGCGTCGGGGTTCTGGCGCATCTTGGCCAGGATCTCGCCGGCCAGCTGCCAGAAGTTGCCCACCGCATGGGCCACGGCCACCTGCTGGTCGGCACTGGGCCGGCCCCAGGTGTTGACGGTGTGGGCGATGCTGTACTGGCGCAGCTTGGGCATGTCCTCCTCGGGCACGCCCAGAAAGTGCAGGGCCACGGTCAGCGGCAGCTCCCACAGCATCTGCTCCACCAGGTCGGCGCGGCCGCTGTCGATGAAGCGGTCGATGTAGGCGCGCGCCAGCTCGCGCACCATGGGCTCGTGCTCGGCCAGCGCGGCGGGCGTGAACGGCTCCATCAGCAGGCGGCGCCGCGCCATGTGGGCCGGCTCGTCCTCGTTGACCAGCGTCCGGTTCATCGCATAGCCGTACTGGGCCAGCACGGCATTGGCGGCCTCGCCGGTGGGCGTGATCTTCTCCAGCGCAATGCTGGGGCTGAAGGTGAGGTGGTCGCGGAAGATGGCCTGCACGTCGGCATAACGCGCCACCACCCAGTAGCCCAGCTTGGGCGCGTAGAAGATGGGCTCCTGGGCCCGCGCCCAGCGCAGCTCGTCGGGCGGGCTTTGCTGATAGCCGTCTTCAAACGGATCAAAGGCCGCGGCGGCGGCGCTGACCGGGCAGCCGCGTGGGTCGGTGGCCGGCGCGGCGCTGCCGCCGTGGAAGGGGCAGCCTGGGGCGGGGGTGGCGCTGCTCATCGCTCAGTCCAGCGTGATCTGGCGCTCGCGGATCAGCTTGTGCCAGCGCGTGGTTTCGCTCTTCAGCAGATCGGCATATTGCGCCGGTGTGCTGCCCACCGGCTCGACGCCGAACTCGACCAGGCGCTTGCTGACCGCCGGGTCTTTGATGGCCGTGCCCACGGCGCGGGCCAGCGCGGCCACGGTGTCGGCGGGCGTGCCGGCCGGCGCCACCATGCCCACCAGGGCCGCGGCCTCCACGCCCTTGATGCCCAGCTCGGCAAAGGTGGGCACCTCGGGCAGCTGCGGCAGGCGCGCGCTGTGGGCCACGGCCAGCGGCTTGAGCTTGCCGGCCTTGATCAGGGCATTGCCGGCGGCCAGGTCGGTCATCATCACCGGCAGCTGGCCGCCGGCCACCTCTTGCAGCGCCGGCGCCGCGCCGCGGTACGGCACGTGCACCATGAACAGGCCCAATTCGCTCTTGAGCATTTCCATCGCCAGGTGGTGCGGGCTGCCGGCGCCGGCCGAGGCAAAGCTGATCTGGCCGGGCTTGGCCTTGGCTGCCGCGATGAAGGCCTTGGCATCGGCATAACCCGCCTGCGGGTTGGCCACCAGGATCATCGGAAAGCGGCCCATCAGCGCCACCGGCACCAGGTCCTTGGGGTCGTAGCTGAGCTTCTTGTACAGCGCCGGGTTGAACACCATCGTGCCGTTGTCGGCCGAGAGCACGGTGCTGCCATCGGGCGCCGAGCGGATGGTTTCCACCGCGCCGATGGCGGTGTTGGCGCCGGGCTTGTTGTCCACCACCACGCTCTGGCCGATCTGGGCCTGCAGCGTCTGGCCGATGCTGCGCGCCAGGAAGTCGGAGCCGCCACCGGCCGGATAGGGCACGATCCAGCGCAGGGTCTTGGCCGGCAGGCCCTGGGCCAAGGTGGTGCCGGCGGCCAGGGCCAGGGCGGCGGCGGCCAGGGTCTTCAGAACAGGGCGGCGCATGCAGTCATCTCCTTGATCCAGCGCGTTTTCACTAATGCGTGATTGTGTTACGCAATGCGTAAATATTGATGCTGGATAACCCGGAAGCTCCGCCATGCCCCGTTCCCGCTCTGCCGCCCTGCCCGAGACCCCGCCCGACCGCCGCCAGCGGGTGCAGGCCGCCGCCACCGGCGTGGGCGTGCTCAAGGGCCTGGCTGATCTGGACGGCCGCGCCAGCCTCACCGCGCTGGCCGCCCACCTGGGCGAGGCGCCGGCCAAGCTGCACCGCTATCTGGGCAGCCTGGTGGAGGCCGGCCTGGTGGCCCGGGACGAGGCCACCCAGCACTACGCGCTGGGGCCCGAGGCCATGCGCATCGGCCTGGCGGCGATGCGCCAGGTGGATGCCGTGCGCCTGGCCGAGCCGGCGCTGGCGCGGCTGCGCCGGGCGCTGGGGCTGACCGCCTTTGTCTCGGTGATGGGCAACCGCGGCCCGACCATCGTGCGCATGGACGAGCCCGGCCTGCCGGTGACGGTGAACGTGCGCGTGGGCTCGGTGCTGTCGCTGCTGTGGTCGGCCACCGGCCAGGTGTTTCTGGCCACGCTGGCCGACGACGACGGCCGCCTGGCCGCCGAGGCCGAGCAGGAGCGCGCCCAGGGCACGCCGGCCCAGCGCGCGCTGCAGCCCGATGCCGCGGCCACCGCGGCCCTGCTGGTCGGCATCCGCGCGGCCGGCCTGGCCACGGTGCACGACGGCTATCTGCGCGGCATCAGCGCCGCCGCCGCGCCGCTGCGCGACCACAGCGGCCGCACGGTGGCGGTGATCACCGTGCTGGGCGCCACCGGCGCCTTCGATGCCGCGCCGCAAGGCGATGCGGCCCAGCTGCTGCAGGCCGAGGCTCTGGCGCTGAGCGCGGCGATGGGGGCGGCGGCGCCGGGCTGAGCGGCTGGCCGGACGCGCGCGGCGCCGGGGCGTGGCCCGGCGCGGACCTCAGCCGGCACTGCCCGGAGCGGTGCCCTGTGCGTCGCGCAGCATGTACTGGGCGCCAGGCCCATAGGTGCACAGCTTGGCGGCCAGCGCCGCATCGGGCCGCTGGCGCACAAAGCCGTGACGCTGCCAGTACGGTGCGGCGTCCTGCACCGCGATCAGCGCCGCGCGGCGCCAGGGGCCGCGGCGCAGCGTGGCCAGAAAGCGCTCGACCAGGGCCGCACCCAGGCCCAGCGCGCGGGCCTCGGGCGCCACGGCCAGATCGTGCAGGTACAGGCAATCGGGCGCCGGCGGCAACTGGTCCAGCACCGCATCCAGCGCCGGCGCCTCGCCCTGCCGCCACGGCAGGGCCAGCAGATAGGCCAGCGGCCGGCCTTGCGCTGCGGCACTGGCCACCCAGCAGGTGCCGGGCGCCAGCCGTGGCTTGGCGGCCATGGCGTCGCGCGATTCAGGGGCAAAGGCGGTGTAGCAGGCCGACTGGATGGCCATCACGGCATCCAGATCGGCTGCGCGCAGCGGGCGCACCACAGGCTGTGGGTGAGCAAGGCTGCGCTCGGGGAGCAGGGAAAGCATCGGAAGCGGAGAGCCGGGCGACGCGCGGTGGGCCGGCGGGGCAAAAGCAAGGGATTCTACGGAGACGGGTGCTGGCGGATGGCCGGCTTTCAGATGAAGCCGCGGCTGGGTAGCGCGGAGCGCCATGTCTTCGAGTCCGACGGGCGCGGTTGTTGCTGGGCGGCGTGCACTGCGGCATTGCTTGTTTGCGTGTGGACGGGATGGGTATGCTGGAGCGAAGGCCGTTGCCCTGTGGACCCTGGAAACCCAAGGGAAAACGATGGGTTCAATCTAGGGGTCGCCAACTGCAGGGGGAGCTGTGGGTAACTTGATAAATTTCAGATGCGACAACAGCTTGGCGGCCTCAATGTTGGCTACATCACGTTAGGCCTCAAAATCTCCCTCGTCATCGATTCCCCAGTGCACTTTGTCCAGCCCATTTAAGCGTGCATTGCGCAAGCCGGCTCGAAGGTCATCGATTCCTACAAGACCGAATGCCTTCAGCCCGTCTCGCCTGTAAACGCGAAAGACTATTCGTGTCCGGCCTTCGTCATCTGAGAAGGTAGCCCACAAGATCTCTCCATGGTCTTCTGTTCCTACTTTCCGCAAGAGTCTCGAGACACTTGGGTCCAGTTCCTTCAGCAGTCTTGCTTCAAGCTCATCGTCCGTGTAGCGCAATTTCAGCCCCTTCTTCAAAGCGGTCAGTCGCACTATCACATGCACTTCTCCAAAGTCAACCGCTCCTACGGCCAACTACAGCGATTCGGCCTGGCTACGGTGCATCCTCGGCTACAGCCAGCTGGAGAGTTGAGGCCTAACCATTCGCTCAACCGGACGCTACACAGCTTGCCGCCGTCCGGGCCTCCATTTCATTCTGGCCCTACCGGCGTCAATCTGTTCCGCGCCGGTTAGCTCAAACGTTAGGCAGCACAAACGCAATGCTCCTCTCTCCCAGTAGAGCCAAAGCCACGAGAGCAGTCGCGCTTCTGATTTGCTTGAGCCGGCATCTACAGCGCGCTTGGTGTGCTTCAAGCAGCCTCTCTCTATCAGGGTTCGCGTGCAATCTGGAATGCAAACTTTTGGTCAGCGCTAGGGTTTCTCTCCTTGGTGCTCGCAGGTGTAGTTTCCTGGCCGAGAATAGTTCTTTCTACGCCGCAGCCGGGCATACCCAGGAGCACGTACTTCTGGCTCGTCGTAGCAACGCTGGCCGCGTGGCCATTAACCACACAACACCTCGCCGTTGATACCTGCCTCGACGCTGGAGGCTCATTCGATTCAATCCAAAGCAAATGCAGTATGGGAACGAATAATCCCTATATTCCGATGTACCGCACACATGGCCTGTTCATAGTCGTGTGCAGTACATGCATGGCCTTTGCCTGCTTGTCATATTTATCATCAAAAATCTCTCGGAGGGCAGTGTAAAGTGCTGCCTAACCAATCGCTCAACCGGACCCATTGCGGCGTGCGGCCAAAGGCCCGCCATTTCATTCTGGGCCTTTAGCCACACACCGCAACGGTCCGGTTAGCTCAAACGTTAGGCAACACAAACTCGCCAATCACGCCAACCGCGATGACAGTCCTTTGCATTTCAACTGACTTATCGAGCGCTGAACTTGCTTCGTGGGTACAGGCCTTTGGGTCCATCGTGGCAATCATCGCGGCTGCACTCATCGCCATTTGGCAAGCTCGAAAGCAGCAGGACAACGCACTTGCCGTTCATCGCGAGGAGAGCCGCCACGCAAGACGAGAGGCAGCAAAGTCGCTTCTTGTCATATGCCGGAACTGTGCAAATGCTGCAGCGCACTTCACTGGCCAACTTTCCACAAGAGACGCTGTTCACGCAGCAGCAACCGGAGAGACTCATTTCGACTATGAAGAGCTGACGGCTCTCAGAGATGCGGCAGCAAGTGTTCAGCTTCATCAATTGCCTGACGTTGTTATCGGCCCTGCTATGGCACTGGCAGCTACCATACGGCAATTTCGGCAAACCGTGGATATAGCATTTCGTGAACATAGAAGAATGGATGGTGACCAATTCACCAAGCTATTTCGCACACTAACCGAGATGACTGAATCCCTTCGCGCTACTACAGGCGATGTTCAGCAACAAGTAAATCAGCTCAACTAGCGCACGAAGTGTTGCCTAACCATTCGCTCAACCGGACCCATTGCGGCATGCGGCCAAAGGCCCGCCATTTCATTCTGGGCCTTTAGCCACATGCCGCAACGGTCCGGTTAGCTCAAACGTTAGGCGTCAGAAATGCCATCAAATCGCTGCATCTGGTGTTTGCTTGAGTCAACTGATAGCGATCGGGAGCACATTTTTCCAGAGGCGTTAGGGTGCCCAGATCACCTCACTCTGCCGGGCTCAGTCGTTTGCAAGAGCTGCAACAACGGTCTCGCCCATCTTGACCGGATAGTCTCTGACGACTTTGACTTCTTGACCGTCATGAATGGGATAAATCGGAAGAAGGGGCGCCCTGCTGAAGTCTCGAGTCGTGGGAACGTGTACGCTTCAAGCACACCCGATGGCCCCAACATTTTCTTCAATTTGGAATCTAGCCCGCGCATAGCACCAACTGGACAGACGATAAATCCCTTCAGAGGAAGACCTCGCGACATAAAGCCAGATATCAGTACTTTGGGATCTGGTGCAACTACCATAAGTTTCGCAGTTCAGTTCGGACAGCACAAGAAATTTGCACGTGGGCTCTACAAGATTGCGCTAAATTCGATTGCTTATATGCAAGGCAGCGAGACTGCACTGCATTCCAGATTTGACTGGATAAGGCGCTACGTACGAAAAGGAGGCGAAGCACGAAAGATACTTCTCGCCGCGGCACCGGACACCAAATACATACTTGCAGCCTATCCGCCTTGGCATGATACTGATGGCGAGCAAGCAATGGAGTTGAGGATTGCCATGGCTTCATTCTTACTGGACTTGAGCGCAAATGAAAAGCACTATGAAAAGATTGTCGAGCAAGCGAAGATTCACTTTGGTGAAGGCAACTTCTCTCTCATGCCGCCTGACGCCTAACCATTCGCTCAACCGGACCCATTGCGGCATGCGGCCAAAGGCCCTCCATTTCATTCTGGGCCTTTAGCCACATACCACAACGGTCCGGTTAGCTCAAACGTTAGGCATCACAAAATGACCGTTCCGCGTGGCTCGCGTGCTCAGTCAAGAGCAAAGGCCGACTTACTTCGCTCGCTCGATACAGCCTGCAGAATATATGGACCAGCGCGGCAAATGTGCCAGTTCACATACGAGTCGTTCACCGAATCGGAGTATCAACCAAACGTTGCTGCAAAAGTCGTAGGCCTTGCCTTCCTTTCAGCTGTCGCAGCATGGGAAGATTTTCTCCAAGAGGTCTACTTGGGCTACCTGTGTGGCTACCCGGCTCCAAGCGGATACAAACCTCGACTTCGAGCAGGGGCTGCGCAAAACAAGACTCACGCACTCACACTCGCCGCAGGCGAAAGCAACGAACGCGAAGCTGAGCGAAAGCTACGATGGAGCAGCTTCAAGTGGGTACAGACGCTGGCTTCGGTTCACTTTTCTGCTGACAATACCTTTGCCAGGATCAGCGCCGAAGATGTAGCTTGGCTCGATCTGGCACAGATCATAAGAAATCGAGTAGCACATAACTCAGACAAGGCAAAGCTACAGTACAAGACGGCACTGAATCGCCTTATGAACGACAAGCCGGATTCGCCGCTACCGCCAGGCTTTGCACCTGGCAAATTTCTGATCTACACAACAAACGCGGATAAGCAACTTCGTCCACTAATACAAGATGACCACCAATGGCCAGATGTATTTGAGGGGTACATCTCACTTTGGACGAGACTCGCTAACGAGGTCGTGCCCGAGTGATGCCTAACCATTCGCTCAACCGGACCCATTGCGGCATGCGGCTAAAGGCCCGCCATTTCATTCTGGGCCTTTAGCCGCATGCCGCAACGGTCCGGTTAGCTCAAACGTTAGGCCTCACAAACCCAGTTCGTCTCGGAGTCCACGGTGAACATCTTCATCTCTTGGTCCGGAGATCACAGTCGCAGACTCGCGCTAGAGCTTCATGTGTGGCTGGCCTCGGTCGTCCAGGCTGCAAAGCCATGGATGTCCGAACGCGACATTGGTCCGGGAGAGCGCTGGAACGAAGAAGTGTCGCAACGACTTAGGGACACGAACTTCGGAATCATTTGCATTACATCCAGCAACATGACCTCGCCTTGGTTGCTTTTTGAAGCCGGGGCACTTGCCAAGGCCCTGGAGAAATCAAAAGTCGTACCAGTGCTGTTCGGCGTCAAGCCGTCAGATCTAAAGTTTCCTCTGGCACAGTTTCAGGCAGTCTCAACAAGCCGCGATGGAATGTTCTCTCTCGTCACTGCTGTAAACAAGGCTCTCGATCAGAACCAGCTATCTCTGACGACTCTGAACTCCGTGTTCGGCGCAATGTGGGGTGAGTTTGAGAAGAGGCTTACTGAGCTTGGCGACGACGCTGCGACCGGCTCCAGCCAACACCGCAGCGATCGCGATATCCTTGAAGAGTTGAATGACACGGTCCGGAACCTGAGCCGAAGCCTTGAGTCCGCTCCACTCGGAATGCCCCAGTCGACATCTGGGAGAACACTCTCCTTGTCGTCGTGGGAAGAACATTACGTGCGCGGTGTCAATGCTGCTAATACTCGATCAGGACCGTCAGCTAATACCGAAGCGCTTCTTGAGTACGCTGCCGCCATAGCGCTCGCACCAGCAACACTTCCGCGCAACACAATCTCTCGCTTGTACAGCTACCGAGGCGCAATGCTAAAGCGTCTCCGCCGCTTAGAAGAGGCCGAGCAAGACATTCAGTTGGCCCTGAAACTTGCCACCGGTCCACACGAATTGAACGATGCGAACTGGAATATGGCCTGCATCGAAGCAATGACGGGTAGGCACACCGAAGCGTTGGCCCGGCTACAGCATCTGATCGCCCAGGATTCCAGATGGGTGCGAGCCACTCAAACAGCGCCCTATTTCAAGGACCTCCATGGGAAACCTGAGTTTACAGCGCTGCTCGGTGAGGCCTAACCATTCGCTCAACCGGACCCATTGCGGCATGCGGCTAAAGGCCCGCCATTTCATTCTGGGCCTTTAGCCACATACCGCAACGGTCCGGTTAGCTCAAACGTTAGGCCTCACACAACAACTCTCAGGAGTGCGCAAATGTTCCTTGAAGTCCCGGGCGCCAAGATATTTGCCACGAGAAGCGGCCCGCGCGACGGAACCGCCATCTTGGCTATCGGTGGATGGATCGGCAGTTCTGAGTTGTGGGTTGAACCTCTGGCACACCTCAGCGACTCTTACGTCACGATCGCCTACGACCACAGAGGTTCGGGGCTGACTGTCTGTGAATCCAACACGATCACCTTTGAGAACTTGGTATCGGACGCGGTCGCCGTCCTGGATGCTTTTGGGATTCGACGATGCGTTCTGGCAGCGGAGTCCGCCGGGGCACAGACAGCTATCGCTGTTTCATCCCGTTTTGCTGACCGCGTATCACACTTGGTGATTGTGGACGGCATGTATAGCCGCGGGGTTGCAGTTGACGGCGATCCGTTCCTTAAGGAAGGTCTGCAAAACCTCGCGTCAATCCGACTGGCATGAGACGTGAGCGTCGAGGAGGATGCGGGCATGGACCAGATCACGCTCGGCCTTGACCCGCTGCCCAAGAAGACCCGCAAGGAGGTCTTCCTCGACGAGATGAATCAGGTGGTGCCGTGGGCCACGCTGGTGTCGCTGATCCAGCCGCATGCCCGTGGCGCCCATCAGGCGTTGGGGGGCCGGCCGCCGTTCCCCATCGAGACCATGCTGCGCATCCACTGCCTGCAGCTGTGCTGGAACCTGAGCGATCCGGCCATGGAAGAGGAGCTGCACGAGCGCCCGCTGTACCGGCGCTTTGCCGGACTGGAGGGCGCGGCACGCATGCCCGACGAGACCACCATCCTGCGCTTTCGCCACCTGCTGGAGCGCCACCAGCTGACGCCGCAGTTGCTGGGCGCCATCAACGCCGGGCTGGCTCAGCAGGGGCTGATGCTCAAGACCGGTACGGTGGTGGACGCCACCATCATTGCCGCGCCAAGCTCCACGAAGAACCAGGACGGCGAGCGCGACCCCGAGATGCATCAGACCAAGAAGGGCCAGCAGTGGCACTTCGGGATGAAGGCGCACATCGGCGTGGATGCCGAGTCAGGGCTGGTACACACGGTCATCGGTACGGCAGCCAACGTCAACGATGTGACGCAGGCGGCAGCATTGCTGCACGGGCAAGAGGACGTCGTGTTTGCCGATGCGGGTTACCGGGGCGTGGGCAAGCGCGAAGAGACCCGGGACTTGAAGGTGGACTGGCACATCGCGATGCGCCCGGGCCAGCGCCGCGCGCTCGACCTGACGCGCGCAGTGGATCGGCTGCTGGACAAGGTGGAGCAGCTCAAAGCGAGCGTGCGGGCCAAGGTGGAGCACCCGTTCCGTGTGGTCAAGCAGCAGTTCGGCTACGCCAAGCTGCGCTACCGGGGCCTGGCGAAGAACACCGCGCGGCTGACGATGCTGTTTGCGCTGAGCAATCTGTGGATGGCTCGGCGACAACTGCTGGGGGCGCGGGGATGAGTGCGCCTGCGATGCGGCCGCAGGCCCTCGGCGGCCCCAAATTCACTGCCTGCGATGCGCCGCTGGGGCCTTGCCGCAGCGCAGATTCCAATTCACGAGCCACGCGCGACTTCAGCCGCCTGAGTGGACAGGGTTTTGCAGACCTTCCTTAACGGCCTTCGCACGAACTATCCGGCGACCATTGAGCGGTTCGTGCAACTGTGCATCGTTGAGCCCGATTCGGAGCACGTCAAGGCCTGGGGCCGCAAGATTCTGGCGCGGGCCACAGCGGATGCAGCTATCGCTTTGCGGATCTTGGGGTCCACAGTCGACGTGACAGCAGAGCTGGATGGGGTACAGCAACCTACTCTAGTGCTGCACGGGGAACTAGATCAGATTGTCCAACTCGAACGCGGCCGAGCGCTGGCTGCAAGTCTCAAAGACGCCGAACTGCAAGTATTGCAGCAGGCTGGTCATGTCCCGACCCTCACTCAGCCGAAGCAGGTTGCAGAGTCAATCCGCCAATTCCTGCACCGCCGTGAGGCCTAATCCTTCGCTCAACCGGATCCATTGCGGCATGCGACTGAAGGCCCGCCATTTCATTCTGGGCCTTTAGCCACATACCGCAACGGTCCGGTCAGCTCAAACGTTAGGCCTCTGAGTCGACACCATGGCAATCACCTACACAACAGCCGACGAGCCCTCCGACGCAGTGGCCAGCGCAGTGGACAAGGGCCTTGATGAATACAACTTCTCGGTTGCACCCTCGCTTTCCGAGGTCAAGTCTTTGGCAGCTTCGGCAACGGATGACGAAGGAAAACTGATCGGTGGCGCGATAGGTAGAACCTGGGGCCAATGCTGCGAACTGTTGGAACTCTGGGTCGCACCGGAATCTAGGAATAATGGTGTCGGCTCTGGTCTTTTGATCAAGTTCGAGAGTCATGCGCGCCAGCGTGGCTGCAAGTTGTTCTATCTCACAACCCTAAGCTACCAAGCGCCAGGCTTCTACCGGAAGCACGGCTATGGTCCCATTGCAAGCATTGCGGGCTATCCAAATGGCATTGTCAAGTATCTCATGCTAAAAACAGAGGCCTGACCATTCGCTCAACCGGAGCCATTGCGGCATGCGGCCAGAAGCCCGTCATTTCATTCGGGGCTTTTGGCCACATACTGCACGGTCCGGTTGGCTCAAATGTCGAGCAGCGAGACCGAGATCTCGGCACATCGGGAGGATGAATGTTTGATCACGTCAAGTTCGGTGTCAGCGACTATGTTGCGAGTAAGAACTTCTTCCTCAGCGCATTGGCGCCGCTTGGTGTAAAACTTGGATCGGAAGGATCGCCCGAGTATGGCGTTGAACTGGTTTGCGCCGACCAGCCATCGTTGTGTCTCTTCAAATCCAACGAACGGCCAGCACATCTTCATCTGGCCTTTTCTGCCAGAACAAGAGAGCAGGTCGATGCTTTCTATCTCGCGGCCCTGGCTGCAGGCGGTAAAGACAACGGGCCGCCTGGCTTGCGCCCTCACTATCATCCAAATTACTATGCGGCGTTTGTGATTGGGCCAGACGGTCACAACATCGAAGCCGTCTGCCACAACAGCGCTGCCTAATCATTCGCTCAACCAGGCCGGTGCGGCATGCAGCTGACTGGGCCTTAGATTTCAACCGCTGCACGCTTGTCGCCCCTGAAGTTCAAATGAACGCGAACATCATCAGCCGGCTTGGCCAAGCAACAGTCACTGGCGAGATTCCCTTCCCAGAAATTGTCGGCAGACTGATCGCAGAGGGGGTCGAGTATTATCATGTCGACTACGCTTGCCTGCAGATGCAGCTCTATGGCATTGAGGGCGGGGTGGTCAGGGTTCCCTTGCTTCTCGATGCGCTGCAGCCCATTGCGCCACAGTTGGACAAGGTGGCACTGCGGGCTGCCATTGTGGACAGTCAGCAGAATGGCCAGAAGTTCAAGGATTTCTCGCGTCGTGCCGTGCAGGCCGGGGTGGCGGGGTACTTTGCATTTCTAGGTGGAAAGCGCGTGACCTACCTTGGCCGGCAAGGGGATCAGCATATCGAGTGGTTTCCAGGTGCCGAGCGCACTGACACTTGATCAATTTATCAACCAGATCCATTGTGGAATCGGGTCAACGGTCCGCCAATCCACCACTGGCCCGTGGTTGCATACTCTCAGGTGACAAACCTGCATTGGACCGCACATCCGTTCTGATGCACGATGACCGTCCCGGCCCCGAAGCCACCCACCCCGGAGACAAATGATGATCAAGGTCAGTGTGATGTACCCAAACAAGCCTGGTGCCCGTTTTGACCATGCCTATTACCGAGACAAACACATGCCGCTGGTCAAGGCGCGGATGGGTGACAGCTGCAGGTTCTACACGGTGGACAAGGGCCTGGCCGGTGGCGGCCCAGGGGAACCCGCCACCTACGTCGGCATGTGCCACATCTACTGCGATTCAGTGGAGGCTTTCCAGGCAGGCATGGGGCCTCACATGCAGGAAATCATGGCCGACATTGCCAATTACACGGATCAGGCCCCAGTGATCCAGATCAGCGAGGTTGTTGTCGGTCAGCCTTGAAGGCTCATAACTGCCCGGCGGAGTCAGGTCTTTCGAAGGGCCCCCTGGTCATCGACTGAGCCGTACGCCGGCGCGTACAGATTCAAGAACTGCTCAGTCCTGGGCGCGCGCCTCAAACCACCGCTTGACCAGCCCCCGCTCCTCGTCGGTGATCTGCGTGGCATTGTTCAGCGGCATCAGTTTCAGCACCGCCACCTGCTGGTAGACGGCCTGGGCGTGCTGGCGCAGCAGCTCGGGCGTGTGCAGGGCCACGTTTTTCTGCTGCACCTGCTCGCCATGGCACAGCACGCAGCGCTGGGCCACCACGGCCTGCACTTGGGCCAGCGTGGGCACCGGCGCGCCGGCTGCCACGGCCGGCCTGGGCGCCGGTGCCAGCCACACGGCCAGGCCCAGCAGCAGCAGGCAGCCGATCACTGCATGCTCCCAGGGCACACGCCTGCCCTGCACCAGCGCCTTGTGGCGGGCCACAAAGCTGTGGCGGATCAGCGCGCCGGCCAGCATCAGCGCCACCAGCACCAGCCAGTTGTGCGGCCCCTGGTACAGCCAGCCATAGTGGTTGCTGAGCATGGCAATCAGCACCGGCAGCGTGAAATAGGTGTTGTGCACGCTGCGCTGCTTGCCGCGCTGGCCGTGGATGGGGTCCACCGGCTGGCCGGCCTTGATCTGCGCGATCACCGTCTTCTGGCCCGGGATGATCCAGAAGAACACGTTGGCGCTCATGGCCGTGGCCATCATCGCGCCCACCAGCAAGAAGGCCGCGCGCCCGGCAAACAGCTGGCAGGCCAGCCAGGCCGCCAGCACCACCACGCCGGCCACCACCGCGCCGACGATGGCATCGCCCCGCGGGCCACGGCCCAGGGTGCGGCAGACCGCGTCGTAGACGATCCAGAACACCACCAGAAATCCCAGCGCCGTGGCAATGGCCACGCCCGGCGACCAGGCGTGCACGCTCTTGTCGATCAGAAAGCTGCTGGCATTGAACAGGTACAGCACCGTGAACAGGCCAAAGCCGGTGAGCCAGGTGCTGTAGCTCTCCCAGAAAAACCAGTGCAGATGCGGCGGCAGGCTCTTGGGCGCCACCGGGTACTTCTGCGGGTGGTAGAAGCCGCCGCCGTGCACCGCCCACAGCTCGCCGCCCACGCCCTTGGCCTTCAGCTCCGGGTCGTCGGGCGGGGTCAGGCTGTTGTCGAGAAAGACGAAGTAGAACGACGAGCCGATCCAGGCGATGGCGACGATCACATGGGCCCAGCGCAGCAGCAGGTTGGCCCAGTCGAGCAGGTAAGAATCCATCGGAAGCAGCAGAAGAAGTGGGGTGGCGCCAGGCCCGGGTATACCTCAGCGGCGCAGGCTTATTTCAGGTCGGCGGCCTTGATGGCCGGCGCCCAGTCGGTGATCTGCCGGGCGACGAAGGCCGAGAACTCGGCGCCCGACAGCTTCAGCGGCGTGATGCCCAGTTCCTCGAAGCGCTTGACGATGGCCGGGTCGGTCACGATGGCCTCCAGCGCCCGCGCCAGCTTGTTGCTCACCTCCGCCGGCAGGCCGGCCGGGCCCGAGACGCCGAAGTAGTTTTCGGCCACCAGCTTGGGCAGGCCCAGCTCCACCACCGTGGGCACGTCGGGCGCCAGTTGCGTGCGCTGGCGCGAGGTCACGGCCAGGGCCTTGATCTGGCCGGCTTTCATCATCGGCACATAGGCGGTGATGACGTCGATGCCCACCGGGATGGTGCCGGCGATCAGGTCGGTGGTCATGGGCGCGCCGCCGCGGTAGGGCACGTGCACCATGCCGAAGTTCATCGCGTCCTTGGCCATCTCGCCGACGATGTGGCCGATGGAGCCCGGCCCGCCGCTGCCGAAGCTGTAGCCGGCCGCGCCGGCCGCGGCCTTGGGCAGGTCTTTCAGCGTCGCCGGGCCGCTCTTGGGGTTGGCCATGATGGCCACCGGCGCCACGCCCAGCATGGCGATGTGGCTGAATTGCTTGACCGGGTCGTAGGGCGGCTTGGGCACGGTGAACGGGCCGATGGACAGCGGCGTCGAGTTCGACAGCATCAGCGTGTAGCCGTCCGGCGCGGCGCGCATCACCTCCGAGCCGCCGATGGTGCCGCCGGCGCCGGGCTTGTTGTCCACCACCACCGGCTGGCCCAGGGCCTTGGCCAGCGGCTCGGCGATGGTGCGGGCGACGATGTCGCTGGCGCCGCCGGCGGCGAAGGTGACGACCAGGCGCACCGGCTTCTCGGGCCAGGCGGCCTGGGCCGTGCCGGCCGCCAGCAGCGCGGCGGCGGCGATGCTGGCGATGGCGGCAATCGCGGTGCGGCGTTCAGGGGTCTGGGGCATGCGGTTCTCCTCCGGTCGTCCTCTGGTCATGGGCGACCGTCGCAGCAAGCCCCGTGCCGCAGCCGGGCCGGGCTCAGGAGCCGCGGTAGGTGGAATAGGCCCAGGGGCTGACCAGCAGCGGCACGTGGTAGTGGCCGGCGGCGTCGGCGATGCCGAAGTCCAGCTGCACCGTGTCGAGGAAGGCCGGCTCGGGCAGGTCCACGCCGCGTGCACGGAAATAGGGCGCCACCTCGAACAGCAACCGCCAGCGGCCCACGGCCATGGCCTGCGCATCCAGCAGTGGGCCGTCGGCGCGGCCGTCGGCGTTGAGGGTCAGGGTGCGCACCGTTTCGGTGTGGCCGGCATGCACGCGCTGCAGCGTCACCGCCATGCCGGCGGCGGGGCAGCCGTTCATCGTGTCGAGCACATGGGTGCTGAGGTGGCCCATGAAACTGTTCTCCTTGTGGGGGCCCCCAGGGCCGGGCTGCGCCCAGCCCGCCCCCCGCGGGGGTTCAAGCTGCCCGGCAAAGCCGGTTCACCTTGAGAGGGGCGCTTATGCTATCGAAGGCCCGCGACTTGCATCTGCCGTGCCAGACCTCTGCTCCAGCCCGTCCGACGATGACCCCTGCCCCCCGCTATCCCCGTGACCTGCTTGGCCATGGCCGCCATCCGCCGCATCCGCAGTGGCCCGGCCAGGCCCGCGTGGCCCTGCAGTTCGTGCTGAACTACGAGGAAGGCGGCGAGAACTCGGTGCTGCATGGCGATGCCGGCAGCGAGCAGTTCCTGTCCGAGATGTTCAACCCGGCGTCCTATCCGGCCCGGCACCTGAGCATGGAGGGCATCTACGAATACGGCTCGCGCGTGGGCGTGTGGCGGCTGTTGCGTGAGTTTGAGCGCCGCGGCCTGCCGCTGACGGTGTTTGGCGTCAGCATGGCGCTGGAGCGCTGCCCCGAGGTCACGGCCGCCTTTGTCGAGCTGGGCCATGAGATCGCCTGCCATGGCTGGCGCTGGATCCACTACCAGAACCTCGACGAGGCCATCGAGCGCGAGCACCTGCAGCGTGGCATGGAGATCATCGAGCGGCTCACCGGCCAGCGTGCGCTGGGCTGGTACACCGGCCGCGACAGCCCCAACACTCGCCGCCTGGTGGCCGAGCATGGCGGCTTGGCCTACGACAGCGACTACTACGGCGACGACCTGCCGTTCTGGCTGCAGGTGCGCAAGAGCGATGGCACGCTGGCGCCGCACCTGGTGGTGCCCTATACGCTGGACTGCAACGACATGCGCTTTGCCCTGCCCCAGGGCTACAGCCATGGCGACCCGTTCTTCCAGTACCTGAAGGACGCCTTCGATGTGCATTACGCCGAGGGCCTGGAGGGCCGGCCGTCGATGATGAGCATCGGCATGCACTGCCGGCTGCTGGGCCGGCCGGGGCGCCTGCGTGCGCTGCAGCGCTTTCTCGACCATGTGCAGGCCCACGACCGGGTGTGGATCACGCGCCGCATCGACATCGCGCGCCACTGGCAGGCCACGCATGCCTTTGATGCGTCCACCGCCTTCGTGTGGGAGTGAAGCCATGGCCACCACGCTGACCCTGGACCTGCTGAACCGGGCCGATCGCGACAGCTTCACGCGGCTGCTGGACGGCACCTACGAGCATTCGCCGTGGATCGCCGCCGCCGCCCACGGCCGCCGGCCCGATGGCGGCTTTCGCACGCTGGCGCAGTTGAAGCGGGCGCTGGTGGAGGTGGTGCGCCAGGCGCCCGAAGACCAGGCCCTGGCGCTGATCCGCGCCCATCCCGAGCTGGCCGGCAAGGCCATGGTGGCGGCCACGCTCACCGCCGAGAGCACCGGCGAGCAAAGCCGCGCCGGCCTGACGCATTGCACGCCCGAAGAATTTGCTCGGCTGCAGCAGCTCAATGCCGACTACAACGCCAGGTTCGGCTGGCCTTTCATCCTGGCCGTGCGCGGCCCGCGCGGCCTGGGCCTGACACGCGCGCAGATCATCGCCAGCTTCGAGCGCCGGCTGCGTGGCACGCGTGAGTTCGAGTTTGCCGAATGCCTGCGCAACATCCACCGCATCGCCGAGATCCGCCTGGCCGAGAAGTTCGGCGAGCCCATCGCCGATGGCGAACAGGTGTGGGACTGGCACGAGGCCCTGGCCGCGCACACAGAGCCGGCCTATGCCGAGGCCGGCCAGCTGACCGTGACCTATCTGACCGAGGCCCACCGCGCCTGCGCCGCCCAGCTGGCGCAGTGGATGACCGAGGCCGGCTGCGACGAGGTGCGCATCGACGCGGTGGGCAATGTGGTCGGCGTGCTGCTGGGCAGCGATGCCGCGGCGCCGCGCCTGCTCACCGGCAGCCATTACGACACCGTGCGCAACGGCGGAAAGTACGACGGCCGCCTGGGCATCCTGGTGCCGCTGGCCGTGGTGCGTGGCCTGCGTGCCGCCGGGCAGCGGCCACGCCATGGCCTGGAGATCGTGGCCTTTGCCGAGGAGGAAGGCCAGCGCTACAAGGCCACCTTCCTGGGCTCAGGCGCGCTCACCGGCCATTTCGACCCGGCCTGGCTGGAGCAGGTGGATGCCGATGGCATCACCATGCGCCAGGCCATGGTCGAGGCCGGCCTGCCCGGCACGCTGCAGGCCATCGCCGCCGAGCAGCGTGATCCGGCGCGCTACCTGGGCTTTGTGGAAGTGCACATCGAGCAGGGCCCGGTGCTGGACGATCTGGATCTGCCGCTGGGCGTGGTCACGTCCATCAACGGCAGCGCCCGCTACCTGGGCCGCTACGAGGGCGTGGCCAGCCATGCTGGCACCACGCCGATGAACCGCCGGCGCGATGCCGCCACCGCCGCGGCCGAGCTGGCGCTGTATGCCGAGAGCCGGGCCGCGGCCGACGAGGGCTCGGTGGCCACGGTCGGCCAGCTGCAGGTGCCCAATGGCTCGATCAACGTCGTGCCCGGTGAATGCCGCTTCAGCCTGGACCTGCGCGCGCCCACCGATGCCCAGCGCAATGCCCTGGTGGCCGATGTGCGCCAGCAGGCCCAGCGCATTGCCGAGCGCCGCCGCGTGGCCTTGTCGCTCGAAGAAACCATGGTCGCCGCCGCAGCGCCCTCGGCCCCCGCCTGGCAGGCGCGCTGGGAAGAGGCGGTGCGCGCCCTCGGCCTGCCGGTGCACCGCCTGCCCAGCGGCGCCGGCCACGATGCCATGCAGCTGCACCGCGTGATGCCCCAGGCCATGCTGTTCGTGCGCGGCGGCAATGCCGGCATCAGCCACAACCCGCTGGAATCCATCAGCGCCCACGATGCCCAGCTGTGCGTGGACGCCTTCCGCCACCTGCTGGACCACCTCTGACCTTGTCCTCCCGCATGAACGTTTACGACACCCTGGACGCCTGGATCGCCGAGCACTTCGACGAGCAGCTGCGTTACCTGCAGGCCCTGGTGCAGGTGCCCACCGATACGCCTCCCGGCGACAACGCGCCGCATGCCGAGCGCACGGCCGAGCTGCTGGCCGGCTTCGGCCTGCAGGCCGAGCGCCATGCCGTGCCCACCGAGCAGGTGCGGGCCCAGGGCATGCAGTCCATCACCAACCTGATCGTGCGCCAGCGCTTTGGCGACGGCGGTCCGACCATCGCGCTGAATGCCCATGGCGACGTGGTGCCACCCGGCGAGGGCTGGAGCCACGACCCCTATGGCGGCGAGATCGTCGACGGCAAGCTCTATGGCCGCGCCTCGGCGGTGAGCAAGAGCGACTTCGCCACCTACACCTTTGCGCTGCGTGCGCTGCAGGCGCTGGCGGCCCAGGGCGTGGCGCTGAAGGGCGCGGTGGAGCTGCACTTCACCTACGACGAGGAATTTGGCGGTGAACTGGGTCCGGGCTGGCTGCTGAGCCAAGGCCTGACCCAGCCCGACCTGGAGATTGCCGCCGGCTTTGCCTACGAGGTGGTCACCGCCCACAACGGCTGCCTGCAGATGGAGGTCACGGTGCATGGCGTGATGGCCCATGCGGCGATCCCGCACACCGGCGTCGATGCGCTGCAGGGCGCGGTGGCGATCCTGAATGCGCTGTATGCGCGCAACACCGCCTACCAGGCCGTGCGTTCGCAGGTGCCCGGCATCGGCCATCCGTATCTGAACGTCGGCCGCATCGAGGGCGGCACCAACACCAATGTCGTGCCCGGCAAGGTGGTGCTGCGGCTGGACCGGCGCATGATCCCCGAGGAGAACGCGGCCGAGGTCGAGGCCGAGGTGCGCCAGGTCATCGCCGATGCCGCGGCCACGGTGACCGGCATCACGGTGGACATCCGGCGCCTGCTGCTGGCCCAGTCGCTGCAGCCGCTGCCGGGCAACCGGCCGCTGGTCGAGGCCATCCAGCGCCATGGCCAGGCGGTGTTCGGCGAGCCGATTCCCGAGATGGGCACGCCGCTGTACACCGATGTGCGGCTGTACTGCGCCCGCGGCATCCCGGCGGTGATCTATGGCGCCGGCCCGCGCACCGTGCGCGAAAGCAATGCCAAGCGCGCCGACGAGCACCTGGTGCTGGACGACCTGCAGCGTGCCACCCGGGTGGTGGCGCGCACGCTGGCCGATCTGCTGGGCTGAAGGCCGCGGCCGGGGGCCGGCCCCCCTGATTGCACCGATACGGCGCGGCAGCCACCGCGCCAGAATGCGGCCACCATGGATGGCAGCGGCGCAGCCGGCGACGATCTCACGCGCGAGCAGGGTCTTGCGATGGTGGCCCTGCTGTTGCTGCTGCTGACGCCGCTGGCCCTGCTGCTGGCGGCCTGGGCCAAGCGGCGTTATGCCCGCGCGGTGACGCGGCTGCAGAGCACGGTGGCCGACCTGGCGCCCACCGCCATCCCCGACGAGGCGCCCGACGAGCGCACCCGCTCGCCGCTGCCGCCGCTGCAGTTGCAGACCATCGACCTGGCCGGCCTGCCCGACACGCTGCCGCCGGCCGCGGCCCAGGCCCAGCGCCTGCGCCGCCGCGTGCTGCGCCGGCAGTTCATCGGCGGCCTGCTGCTGTGGCTGGGCCTGCTGCTGCTGTTGCTGGTGGGCCTGGCGCTGCAGCAGTCCGGCGAGACCGAGGCGGCCAGCACAGCCACCACCGCAGCCACCACCGCAGCCACGGCGGCCACGGACGCCGCTGAACCCACCGCAGCCGTGGATGCGACTGAAGCCGGCATGGGCTGGCGCGAATGGCATGCGCTGTGGCTGACCCTGCTGCCGATGCTGGTGATGCCGGCCTTTCTGGCCTGGGGCCTGCAGTCCGGGCTGCGCGAGTCCTGGGTCTGGGGCGGCTGGGGCCTGTCGGCACTGGCCGCCTGGATCGGCCTGCTGCTGGCCGGCACCGATGTGGGCGCGGCCACGCTGTTTGTCGTCGGCGCCGCCCTGCTGGGCATGACCCTGGCCACGCTGATGCGCCCGGCCGCACGCGGCGCCGGCCCGCCGCTGCTGGCCGCATTGGGCGCTGCGGTGGCGCTGTGCAGCGCCGTGCTGGCGGTGCTGGTGGTGTGGGACCCGCACCTGCCCGGCACCTCGCTCGAAGAAGATGTCTGGCGCGCCGGCGATACGCTGTGGGCCATCGCCGTCGCCCTGGGCTTCCTGTTGCTGGCCGGCGTGGTGGCGGCCTGGGCACTGCGCCGCATCGCCCGGCGCTACGAGGCCCGCGCCTTCAGCGATGCCCAGCTGGCCCATGGCGGCTACTGGGCCACGCTGACGCTGTACGTGGCCGGCGGCCTGCTGTTGCTGAGCTTCAACGACGGCCAGGCCGATGGCCTGCTGCCGTTGGCCGGCCTGGCCCTGGGCGCCTGGCTGCTGTGGCGCTGGGCCATGCTGCGCTCGCTGGCGCGGCTGATGGCCCAGGCGCCGCCGGTGCTGCCGGCGTTGCTGATGCTGCGCGTGTTCAAGCCCTCGCACCGCAGCGAGGCCTTCACCGACCGGCTGCTGGCGCGCTGGCGCTTTGCCGCGCCGGTGTGGATGATCGCCGGCCCCGACCTGGCCGGCGCCTGCATGGAGCCCGACGAGTTCTTCGCCTGGCTGGGCCGGCGCCTGCACCAGCGCTTCATCACCGGCGCCGGCAGCCTGGCGCGGCGCCTGACCGGGCTGTCGCCGCAGCGCGATCCCGATGGCCGCTGCCGCATCGACGAGCTGTTCTGCGCCAATGCCGCCTGGCAGCATGCGGCGCGGGCCTTGATCGCGCGGGCCGGCGTGGTGCTGCTGGACCTGCGCGAATACGCGCCCGAGCGTGCCGGCACGCGCTTCGAGCTGGCCGAGCTGCTGCTGCGGGCGCCGCTGGAGCGGGTGCTGCTGCTGGTCGACGCCAGCCAGCCGCTGGCGCCGCTGCAGGCCGAGATCCAGGGCCTGTGGCAGGCCTCGGGCCGGCGTGGCCAGGGCGGCGCCGCCGGCCGCTCGCCCCGCCTGCGCCTGCTGCGCCTGCAGCAGGGCAGCCATGCCGAAATGGCCGCGCTGTATGGCCTGCTGGCCGAGGCCGCGGCTTCGGCCACGGCCACGGTGGACAGCGCCAGCGCATCGGTGGTCGACCTGCAGGTGGCCTGAACCGCGATGGCCACGCTGGTGTTCACGGCCCAGTTGCGGCGCTTTGTCGACGCGCCGCGCTGCGAGTTGCAGGCCGCCACGCTGGGCCAGGCGCTGCAGCAGGTGTTTGCGCAGCAGCCGCGGCTGCGCGGCTATGTGCTGGACGACCAGGGCCGGCTGCGGCCGCACATCGCCGTCTTCATCGACGGCCAGCGCTGCGTTGGCGCGCAGGCGCTGGACCAGGCGCTGGCGCCCGACAGCCAGGTGCATGTGCTGCAGGCCTTGTCGGGTGGCTGAAGTCTTCGCAGGAGTCCGAGCATGAACAATGACCGCGCCTGGCTGGCCACGCGCAAGGGCCTGATCGAGCTGCGCCGGCAGGGCGGCGCCTGGTCCATCCGGCGCACGCACTTTCTCGGCGAGCCGGTGTCCATGCTGCTGCCGCCCGATGCGCAGGGGCGCATGCTGGCGGCGCTGAACCTGGGCCACTTCGGCGTCAAGCTGCAGGCCTCGGACGATGCCGGCGACCACTGGCAGGAGGTGGATGCGCCGGCCTATCCGCCCCAGCCGCAGTCCCCCGAGGGCAGCGCCGGCCCGGCCTGGACACTGCAGCTGATCTGGTCGCTGGAGCGCGCCGGCCCCGCCGAGCGGCCGCTGATCTATGCCGGCACCCTGCCCGGCGGCTTGTTCGTCAGCCCCGACCACGGCCGCCACTGGAGCCTGCTGCGCGGGCTGTGGGACCGGCCCGAGCGCCTGGCCTGGATGGGCGGCGGCTACGACGTGCCGGGCATCCATTCGATCTGCCCGCATCCGCAGCGGCCACACGAGCTGCTGCTGGGCATCTCCTGCGGCGGCGTCTGGCGCAGCGAGGACGCCGGCGCCAGCTGGGCGCTGGCGGCGGCCGGCATGCGCGCCGACTTCATCCCGCCCGAGCAGGCCGACGACCCCAACATCCAGGACCCGCACCGCATCGTGCGCGCGCCGTCGCGGCCCGAGGTGCTGTGGTGCCAGCACCATGGCGGCATCTGGCGCAGCGCCGACAACGCCGCCAGCTGGCAGCCGCTGCAGGCGCCACGCTCCAGCTTCGGCTTTGCCGTGGCCGTGCACCCGGCCGATGCCGATACCGCCTGGTTCGTGCCGGCCATCAAGGACGAATGCCGGGTGCCGGTGGACGGGGCCCTGGTGGTCAACCGCACCACGGATGGCGGCGCCAGCTTCCAGACCCTGGGCGAGGGCCTGCCGCAGCGCGACTGCTACGACCTGGTCTACCGCCATGGCCTGGACGTGGCCGCCGACGGCCGCCACCTGCTGCTGGCCAGCACCACCGGCGGCCTGTGGGCCAGCGCCGATGGCGGCGAGGCCTGGACCACGGTGTGCAACACCCTGCCGATGGTGTATGCGCTGAGGTTCGGCTGAACGGCCGGGGCGCCGTCCTACAGCCGCCGCCGGCGGCTTGCCGATAATCCCAGCGATGATCCCAACCCCGTCCTGGCCCCCGGCCGCCGCGCCGCCGCAGGAGCGTCTGGCCGGCCTGGGGCGGCGCCTGCGCAGCAGTCCGCTGGCGCTGTCGCTGGCGGTGCTGGCGGCCGGGGCCATGCTGGTGTTCAGCGAGCTGGGCTACCGCGAGTCGACCTCGCAGCTGGAGCGCCTGACCCGCCATGGCCAGGTGCGTGTGGACCTGTGGCAGCTGCGCCACCTGATGAGCAAGGCCGAGTCCAGCCAGCGCGGCTATGTGCTGACCGGCCGCTCCGAGTACCTGGACCCTTACCGCCAGGTGGCAACCACGGTGGGCGAGCAGCTGGCGGCCTTGCAGGCCAACTACGGCCAGCGCGCCGACGAGGAAGGCCAGACCCAGCTGCGCCGGCTGGGCAAGCTGATCGACGACCGCTTCAACGAGATGCAGGTGGTGATCGACCTGCACGACCAGGGCAAGCAGGAGTCGGCGCTGCTGATCATCCAGCTCGACCGCGGCCGCGACCTGATGTCGGCCATCGAGCGCCAGACCGAGCTGATGACGCAGCGCGAGGACCAGCTGATCCGCCAGGGCCTGGGCTCGGTGACCGAGACGCTGCAGCTCAACCGTGTGGGCATTGCCTCGCTGTCCCTGGTCAGCCTGCTGATGCTGGGCCTGTACCTGCGCCAGCGCCGCGCCAACGACCAGCAGCGGGCCGAGCGCCAGCGCCTGATCCAGGACCAGCGCGACCAGCTGGAGCAGCAGGTGCAGCTGCGCACCGCCGAGCTGGTGGAGCTGACCCGCCACCTGGAGACCGCACGCGAGGACGAGCGCGCCCGCCTGGCGCGTGAACTGCACGACGAGCTGGGCGCGCTGCTGACCGCGGCCAAGCTGGACGTGGCGCGCATGCGGCCGACGCTGCAGTCGGCCCTGCCCGAGCTGACGCCGCGGCTGGTGCACCTGGTGGAGACGCTGAACAGCGGCATTGCGCTGAAGCGCCGCATCATCGAGGACCTGCGGCCGTCGACGCTGTCCAACCTGGGGCTGAAGGCGGCGCTGGAGATCCTGTGCAGCGAGTTCGCCGAGCGCAGCGGCCTGCGCGTGAGCACCGACATCGAGGACCTGCCGCTGACGCCCTCGGCCGAGCTGACGCTGTTCCGCCTGGTGCAGGAGGCGCTGACCAATGTGGGCAAGTACGCCCAGGCGCGCCAGGTCGAGGTGCGGCTGATGATCGAGGACAGCGATGCCCAGCTGCTGGTGCGCGACGACGGTGTGGGCTTCGATGCGCAGCGCGTGGGCATCAAGCGCCACGGCCTGACCGGCATGCGCTATCGCGTCGAGGCCGAGAACGGCCGGCTGCGCGTGCAATCGGCGCCGGGCCTGGGCACTCGCATCGAGGCCTGGCTGCCGCTGGCGGCTTCGGCCACTGAGGCTGGCGCCGACCCGGCCGCCGGGTTGGACGGGCCGGACGCGCCAGCCACCGCTCAGTGAGGCGGGTGCAGCGGGTGGCCGTGCAGGCGCAGCGGCGCCTGCGGCAGCAGCTGCCACTGCACGGCGTCGCGGCCGCCACGCTTGGCCTCGTACAGCGCCGCATCGGCGGTGGCCAGCAGCGACTGCACGCCACCGTCTCCGGCGCAGTCGGCATCGCCGCTGCCCGGGGTCCAGGCGGCCACGCCGATCGAGGCCGTGACCCGGGCCTGCGGCCCTGGCAGGCCGCCGTGGTGGATGTTGCGCTCGGCCAGCGCCTCGCGCAGCAGCTGGGCCACCACCAGGGCGCCGTGCAGATCGGTCTCGGACAGCAGCACCAGGAACTCCTCGCCGCCCCAGCGGCCGGCCAGGTCGGTGGGCCGGCGCAGCGCCTGCTGCAGCACCTGGGCCACCTGGCGCAGGCAATCATCGCCGGCCGGATGGCCATGGTGGTCGTTGAAGGCCTTGAAGTGGTCGATGTCGATCATCAGCAGCGCCAGCGGCCGGCCCTGGCGCCGGGCCAGGCGCCATTCGCGCAGCAGCACCTCGTCGATGTGATGGCGGCCGGCCAGGCCGGTGAGCGCATCGCGCTCGGCCTGGTGGCGCCAGCGTGCGGCGCTGCGCAGCAGCTGCAGCAGCACCTGCACGCGCGAGCGCAGCAGGACCGCGTCGGCGCGGCGCGGCAGGCAGCCCAGGGCGCCGCCGTCCAGCAGCAGGGCCTCGTGGGCCGGATCGTCACCGGCGGTCAGCGCCATGCGCGGCAGGCCGGCCAGGTCGGGCAGGGCCTGCCAGCAGGCGGCCAGATCGCCGGCCGCCGCCTCGGGCAGGCGGTCGCTGACCAGCACCAGCTCGGGCGGGTCGACGGCGGCCTGGGCCTGGGCATCGGCCAGGCCCGAGGCCAGGCGCACCCGTGCCAGCGGGCACAGCGCGCGCAGCAGCGTGATGGCCGCGCGGGCGTCGGGCTCGATCAGCAGCAGGTGGCCGCGGCCGTCGGACGGGCCCGAGGTGCAGATCGGGTCCGGGCCGGACGACGCATCGGGCAGCGCAGGGAAGGCAGCAGCGACAGGGCTCATGGGCCGAGCTTGAAACGGGGGTGGCCAGCTGTCTGTCGGACAACACCGCGTTTACAGCTGCACACAGGCACCGACAGGTGCCGCCAGGCCGCGGCCGCCTGCGGATAATCCGCCCCGACCGATGGCCGTCCCTCCTTGCGCACCGTGCTGACCTGCTTTCTCGTTGAAGACAGCCCTCTGATCCGCCACAACCTGGTGGCCGCGCTGGAGGAGTTGCTGCCGCTGCGCGTGCTGGACCACCGCGAGGACCAGGACTCGGCCATCGCCTGGCTGGCCGACGCCACCCAGCCCTGCGACCTGGTGATCATCGACCTGTTCCTCAAGCGTGGCAGCGGGCTGGAGGTGCTGCGCCAGGCACGCCGGCTGCGCCCCGCGGCGCGCCTGGTGGTGCTGAGCAACTACGCCACGCCCGACGTGCGCCGCCGCGCCGCCCAGCTGGGCGCCGACCGGGTGTTCGACAAGTCGGCCGAGCTGGAAGACCTGCTGGCCTATTGCGCCACGCTCACCGCCGCGGGCTGAGCGCGACCGGTAGGCCTTGTCCGACAGCCGCCGCCGCGGCCGGACTACAGCCCCGCCTGCGCTGCGGGTCTAGGCTGACGCCAGGCTCAATGCTGAAAGGAGCGCTGCGATGAATTACCTGTCCCGCCTGACCCACCGCTGTGCGCCCGGCGCCGTGGCCACGCTGGGCCTGGTCGGCCTGCTGGGCCTGTCGGCCTGCGACGGCGACCCGATCACCACCGCCAGCAACGGCCTGGGCCAGGCCGTGGCCGAGGTGGCCGCCGAGGTGGCCAGCGGCGTTGCCAACGACGGCCAGGATGCGGTGATCAGCGCCTGGGTGCTGACCGAGCTGGCGCTGCATCCGCAGCTGGGCTCGATGAAGATCCATGTCGACACCCGCAACGGCCGCGTGCTGCTGCACGGCTCGGTGCCCAGCCGCGCCGCCCGCGATCAGGCGGGCGCGCTGGCGGCCAGCATCGACGGCGTGGCCGCCGTCGACAACCAACTGAAGATCCACGGCTGAGGAGCCCCACCATGAACCCGTCCACCCTCCCCCATCCCGCCGCTGTGCACCGCCATCCGCTGCTGCGCCTGGCCACGCTGGGCCTGGCCGGCGGCGCGCTGGCCGTGCTGACGGCCTGTTCCAACATGTCGCCTTCGGCGCGCGACACCGTCATCGGCGCCACCGCCGGCGCGGTGGTTGGCGGTGCGCTGACCGGCACCACCACCGGTGCCGCGGTGGGCGCTGCCGCCGGTGGCGTGATCGGCAACGAGGTGTCGAAGAAGAAGCGCTGAACCCGCACCGAGCGGCCTGCCGGGCGGCGGGTGGCTCGGGTATGCTGCGGCCCCCGCCGGATGGCGGGTCCACCACCCCGCCCATGGCCTGCCTGCCCGTCTCCACGCCCGCATGCGCAACCTGACCCTGCGTGGCCTGCGCGTGTTCGAGGCCGCGGCCAGCACCGGCAGCTATTCGCGCGCCGGCGAGCTGATGGGCATGACCCAGAGCGCGGTGTCGCAGCAGATCCGCCAGCTCGAGGACGAGGTCGGCCAGCGCCTGTTCGACACCCAGGCGCGGCCGATCCGCCTGACCGATGCCGGCGCCGAGTTGCTGCGCCATGCGCGCGTGATCCTGGCCCAGATCAGCGTGGCCGAAGACGCGCTGGGCACGCTGGACGGCCAGGTGCGCGGCCTGTTGCACCTGGGCGTGGTCTCGCCCGGCCAGTACTTCGTGCCGCGGCTGCTGGCCGACTTCCGCCAGCGGCACCCCGACCTGCGGCTCAAGCTCAGCCAGGGCCGGCGCGACACGCTGCTGGCCCTGCTGGCCGAGCGCCAGCTGGACCTGCTGGTCGGCGGTTATCCACCGGCCGAGGCCGAGGTCGAGGCCGAGGTGTTTGCCCGCCATCCGCATTGCATCATCGCCGCGCCCGAGCACCGCCTGGCCGGGCCGCAGCCGCAGCCCATCGCCTGGACCGAGCTGCGCCACGACACCTTCATCCTGCGCGAAGCGGGTTCGGCGACGCGGGCCTTTCTGGAGCATCTGCTGCAGATGCAGCGCCTGCAGGTGCGCGCCGATGTGGAGCTGCAGGGCCCCGAGGCGGTGAAGGCCGCGGTGATGGCCGGCATGGGCATCAGCTTCGCGTCGGCCCACACCTTCCAGAGCGAACTGGCCGCCGGCCGCCTGGTGGTGCTGGATGTGCAGGACATGCCCAAGCAGCTGGACTGGTGCGTGCTGACGCGGCGCGACACGCCGCTGTCGGCCACGCAGCGCCTGATGCGCGACCACATCCTGGCCCACGGCGCCCAGGCCGCGGCCTGCCGGCTGGGCTGATCCCGCCTAGACTGGCCGAATGCCCACGCGCCCTGAGGAGACCCCTTGAGCACCAACACCAACACCAGCACCGACACCGCCCGCACCAGCCTGCAGCTGCGTTCCCTGATTCGCGCCAACGGTGAACTGGAGGTCTCATTGCAGGACCTGCCGATGCCCGAGCCGACGGCCGATGAGGTGGTGGTGCGCATCGAGGCCACGCCCATCAACCCCTCGGACCTGGGCCTGCTGTTCGGCGCGGCCGACATGAGCACGGCCAGGGTGTCGGGCACGCCAGCGCGCCCGGTGGTCCACGCGCAGGTGCCCGAACGGCTGATGAAGGCCATGGCGGGCCGCGTCGACCAGTCGCTGCCGGTGGGCAACGAAGGCGCTGGCGTGGTGATCCAGGCCGGCAGTTCGGCCGCCGCGCAGGCCTTGCTGGGCCGGACGGTGGCCATCATCGGCGGCGCGATGTACGCACAGCATCGCAGCATCAAGGCGGACCAGTGCCTGCTGCTGCCGCCTGGCACGACGCCGGCCGAAGGCGCCTCATGCTTTGTCAACCCGCTGACCGCGCTGGGCATGGTCGAGACCATGAAGCGCGAGGGTCACAAGGCCCTGGTGCACACCGCCGCGGCGTCGAACCTGGGGCAGATGCTCAATCGGATCTGCCTGAAGGACGGCATCGCGCTGGTCAACATCGTGCGCAAGCCCGAGCAGGCGGCGCTGTTGCGCGAACAGGGCGCCAGGCATGTGTGCAGCCTCGCCTCGCCCGACTTCGTGGCCGAGCTGACCGACGCCCTGGCCGAGACCGGCGCGACCCTGGCCTTCGATGCCATCGGCGGCGGCAAGCTGGCCGGCCAGATCCTGAGCTGCATGGAAGCGGCGATCAACCGCAGTGCCAGGGAGTACAGCCGCTACGGATCGGCGGTGCACAAGCAGGTCTACCTCTACGGCATGCTGGACCCGGCGCCGGTCGAGTTCAGCCGCAGCTTCGGCATGGCCTGGGGCATGGGCGGCTGGCTGCTATTCCCCTTTCTGCAGAAGATCGGCCCGGCCGCCGCGCAAGCGCTGCGCGAGCGCGTCGCCGCCGAGCTGAAGACCACCTTTGCCAGCCACTACACGCGCACCGTCTCGCTGGCCGAGGCGCTGACGCCCGAGGTCATGGCGATCTATGGCCAGCGTTCGACCGGCGCCAAGGTGCTGATCGACCCAAGCCGGGACCTGCGGGCCTAGCCGCCATCCGCGACCGGCCCGTGTCGGGCCTCAGCCGCGGCCGGCCACCTGCGCGCACCAGCGCGCGTGCAGCGCCTGCAGCGCCGCGCTGTGCAGCGGTGCTGCCGTCCAGGTGGGCGGGGCGCTGATGCCGGGCTCGGTCCAGCGCGACAGCATCCAGGCGCCGCGCGCCGTGCCTTCCAGCGCGTCGGCGCTGACCAGCAGCGACTGCTGCTGCGTCAGCGCGGCCAGCACGCCGGTGTAGACCGGGTTCTGCGAGAACGGGCCTTCCACCACCCGCGGACCCAGGCCGCCCAGGTGGTCGAAGATCCAGGCCGTGACCTGGGCCGTGTACAGCGCCGCCAGCGTGGCGCGCTCCGGCGGGCTGAGGTCGCTCAGGTTCAGCGGGCCCTGCGCATCGACCACGGCGCCGGCCTGGTGGCGGAACGGCCCGCCCTGGGCCTCGAAGCCGGGCAGGGCCATCACGCCCCGCGCCAGCAGGCGCTCCAGGTCGGTCGCGTTGGCCAGTGCCGGATCGGCGCCAGCGCACAGCTGCTGCAGTTCGCGCCCGCCCATGAAGCGGCCGGTGGGCACGCGCTCCTGGCGCACCGACACATTGCACAGCTGGTCGAGCTCGGCCTGCAGCCGGCGCTCGGGCGCGCCGGGTGCCATCACGACGATCCAGGTGCCGGTGGTCACCAGGGTCAGGCGTGGGTGGCTGCGCAGATGGCGCGCCAGGCAGGCATTGCTGTCGTGCACGCCGCACAGCACGCGCAGATGCGCCGGCAGGCCCAGGCGCCGGGCCAGCGCCGGCCGCACCGGGCCCAGCACCTCCCAGGCGCGGCGCAGCGGCGCCATGCGTCGGGCCCAGCCGCGGCGACGGGCCAGGCTGGAGAAGTCATTGGCGACCGGATTCCACAGATGCGTGTGGCAGCCGAGCGAGCTGACCTCGCTGGCCGCCACGCCGCTGAGCCACCAGGCCCAGTACTGGGCCCAGGGCAGCAGCTGGCCGCGGGCAAAGGTCTCGGGCGCATGGCGCTCCTGCCAGTCGAACTGGGTGGCCGCATTCAGGCCACGCGGCAGGTCGGGGCTGTGGGTCTCGGCGAAGTCACCGATCTGCTGCGACCAGTCGGGCGCGCGCTGATCGAAGCCCTCGAACTCGTAGTCGGGCACCGGCCAGGCCGGGCCTTCGCCGTCGCCAGCGGGATCGATGGCCGCAAAGGCCGCGCCATGGGCACTGACGCAGGCCCGCGCCAGCCTGGCGCGCAGCGGCCCCAGCTCGGTGATGGCCTGCTGCAGCCAGGCGGCGATGGCCTCGGTGTCCAGCGCCGCCCAGGCACCGTCACGGCGCGTGCTGCTGGCCTGTTGGGCCTGGGCCACCAGTTCGCCGGCACGGTCGATGACCAGCAGCTTGCTGCGGGTCTTGCCGATGTCCAGGATCAGGTCCAGCGCACCGTCGCCCACCGGCGATGGCCAGGCCTGCGGTTCAGACAATGCCGCCCCCACCCCCGGCGCGCGCCGGCCGCTCGGCGGCGGCGCGCTGGCGCCAGCCGCTGGCACGGTAGGCGCCCAGGGGATCGATGGCGCCGCCGGCGTCCAGGCGCACACGCTGCAGCAGCGGCTGCACATCGGTCTGGAAGGCGCGCTGAAGCAAGCGCGTGGCGGCCAGCGCATCGTTGGCCTGCTGGGCCGCATCCAGCGCCGCGCGGTCCACCAGCAGGGCCTGCGCATGGCTGCGCTGCACCTGCTCGGCGCTGGCGATCAGGCTTTCGATCGGATCGGTGACGTTGTGGCTCTGGTCCAGCATGTAGGCCGGGTCGAAGGCCACGCCTTCGTGGGCTGCGGCCACCAGCTCGTTGAACACCAGGAACAGGCGGTAGGGCGAGACGCTGCCGGAATCCAGATCGTCGTCGCCGTATTTGCTGTCGTTGAAGTGAAAGCCGGCCAGCTTGCCGGCGGCGATCAGCCGGGCCACGATCAGCTCGATGTTGACATTGGGTGCATGGTGGCCCAGGTCGACCAGGCATTGCGCCTTCGGCCCCAGCGCCGAGGCCGCCAGGAAGCTGCTGCCCCAGTCCTGGATCACCGTGGCGTAGAACGCCGGCTCGCAGATCTTGTGCTCCAGGAACATGCGCCAGTCGGCCGGCAGCGCGGCGTAGATCTGGCGCGTGCTGTCCAGGTAGCGGTCGAAGGCGCGGCGGAAATGCTGCTGGCCGGGGAAGTTGCTGCCGTCGCCGATCCACACGGTCAGCGCCTGGCTGCCCAGCGCCCGGCCGATCTCGATGCATTCCAGGTTGTGGGCCACGGCCTGGGCGCGGGTGGCGGCGTCGGCATGGGTCAGGCTGCCGAACTTGTAGCTGTGGGCCTGGCCCGGCTGGTCGCTGAAGGTGTTGGAGTTGATGGCGTCGAAGCCCAGCCCGTAGGACGTGGCCAGGCCCTTCAGCTCGCTCCAGTCGCTGCACCGGTCCCAGGGGATGTGCAGGCTGACCGTGGGCGTGCAGCGGCCCAGCTGCTGGATCACCGCGCAGTCGGCCAGCTTGTCGAACACGTCGCGCGGCTCGCCCTGGCCCGGAAAGCGGGCGAAGCGCGTGCCGCCGGTGCCCACGCCCCAGCTGGGAATGGCCACGCCAAAGCCCGCCACCTGGGCGCGCACACGCTCGATGTCCAGGCCACGGCGCGCCAGCTGCTCGCCCAGGTGCTGGTAGTCGCTGCGCAGGTCGCGCAGCCGCGGCTCGTTGTGGGCGTCGATGACGCTGCGATCTATGACGGACATGTCGGGGTCTCCTGCGGCCGCGGCTTATCGGGTGAAGGCGGCCAGGTTGCCGGCATCCACGTTCAGGATGTTGCCGGTGCACTTGCCCGACAAATGCTCGGCGGCGAAGAAATACGCGCCCTCGGCAATGTCCTCCGGGAACACGCTGCGCTTGAGCATGCTGCGCTCGCGGTAGAACTGCTCCAGGTCGGCCTCATTGATCTTGTTGGCGGCGGCGCGTTCTTCGCTCCACTTGCCGGTCCAGATCTTCGAGCCGCGGATCACCGCATCGGGGTTGACCACGTTGCTGCGGATGCCCAGCGGCGCGCCTTCCAGCGCAAAGCTGCGGCTGAGCTGGATCTCGGCCGCCTTGGCCGCGCAATAGGCCGTGGCCTGGTTGCTGGCGACCATGCCGTTCTTGCTGGCCACCACGATGATGCTGCCGCCGGTGCCCTGGGCCTTCATCTGGCGGAAGGCCTCGCGGCCGACCAGGAAGTAGCCGGTGGCCAGGATGCTCTGGTTCTTGTTCCACAGCGCCAGGCTGGTGTCCTCCAGCGGCGCGGCGCTGGCGATGCCGGCATTGCTGACCAGGATGTCCACGCCGCCGAACTCGATGGCCGCACGGCCGAAGGCGGCCACCACGCTGGCTTCGTCGGTGACGTCGCAGCGCAGGCCGCGCACCACATCCTTGCCATGGGTCTTGGCCAGCGTGGCCACGGCGGCGTCCAGCGCCTCGGCGTCGATGTCGGCCAGCAGCACGCAGGCGCCTTCGCTCAGGTAGCGCTTGACGATGGCCTGGCCGATGCCGCCGGCGCCACCGGTCACCAAGGCCACCTTGCCCACCAGGGGCTTGGGCCTGGGCATGCGCTGCAGCTTGGCTTCTTCGAGCAGCCAGTATTCGATGTCGAAGGCCTCCTGCTCGGGCAGGCCCACGTACCGGTCCACCGCATTGGCCTCGCGCATCACATTGATGGCGTTGACATAGAACTCGCCGGCGATGCGCGCCGTGGCCTTGTCGCCGGCCACCGTGACCATGCCGATGCGCGGCAGCAGCAGCACCACCGGATTGGGATCGCGCAGCGCCGGGCTGTTGGCGCGCTGGCAGCGCTGGTAGTAGGCCGCGTAATCGGCGCGGTAGGCGGCCAGCAGCTGATCGAGCCTGGCCTTCAGCGCCGCGCCTTCCAGGCGCCACACCTCCTCGGCAATCACCAGCGGGCGGATCTTGGTGCGCAGAAAGTGGTCGGGGCAGCTGGTGCCCAGCGCCGCCAGCGGCGCCAGATCGCGCGAGTTGACGAACTCCATCACCTCGGCCGAGCTGTTGACGTGCAGCAGCTTGGGCTTCTCGGCCGCCGCCACGCCGCGGATCACCGGCAGCACACGCGCCAGCACGGCATCGCGCTCATCGTCGGCCAGCGACTGCGTGGCGCTGCCACCGAAGGCCACGGCCTGCCGCGCCTGGCGCTCGCTGGCCAGCCAGGACTGGGCGCGCGCGATCAGGTCCACCGTGTTCTCGTAGCAGGCCTTGGAGGTCTCGCCCCAGCTGAACAGGCCGTGGCCGCCCAGCACGATGCCGCGCAGGCCCGGGTGGGCCGCGTTGTAGGCCTTCAGGCGCCGGCCCAGCTCGTAGCCGGGCCGCATCCAGGGCATCCAGCCCACCGTGCCCTCGAACACCTGGCGGGTGATGGCTTCCGAGTTGGCCATCGCGGCAATCGCGATCACCGCATCGGGATGCATGTGGTCCACATGCTTGTAGGGCAGCTGCGAGTGCAGCGGCGTGTCGATGGACGCGGCACGCGGATTGAGGTTGAAGGTGCAGTGCGGCAGATAGCCGACCATCTCGTCCTCGTGCTCCAGGCCGCGGTACAGGCTCTCCAGCGCCTGCAGCTTGTCCAGGTACAGCGTGGAGAAGCCGTCCAGCTTCATCGAGCCGATGTCGCCGCCCGAGCCCTTGACCCATTGCACATCGACCAGCTGGCCGGTCAGCGGGTCCTGCTGGCGGATCTTGGCCGAGGTGTTGCCGCCGCCGTAGTTGGTGATGCGCAGGTCCGAGCCCAGCAGGTTGCTGCGGTACAGCAGCAGGCCGGGTTCATCCAGGCCGGCGGCCTGCTCGTCGTTCCAGCGGGGAAAGGGGCTTGCGCGGTGGTCGCTCATGGAGGGATGCGGCCGGGCCGCAGGACAGTGGGGCGGGAAAGGGACAGGGGCGAAAGTGGGCGCACTGTAGGCAGCGGGCCGCCGCATCACAACCGCCCTCCGCTGCTGCGCCGGATAAGCATTTCTTATGGGGTCGGCACGGGCCTGCGACGCCGCCCGCGGTGCCATGCCGCAGCGGGCCGGGCGGGGCCACAGGCCTTGGGTAAACCCTGGCTGCCAGCCCGCGAAATTGCGGGCCGTGGTTGGCCACGGTCGGCCCGGCCATCCGTGCCATGATGCTTCGCATCCCGATGCCGCCGTGCCTGCCCGTCCCACATGTTGATCCGACTCCGCCGCTGCCTGCTGCTGTTGCCGATGGTGGCCGCGGCCTGGTCTGCGCCCGAGGACCGCTCCAACACCCCGCCCGACCAGCTGCCGCCGGCGGCCCTGGTGCAGGCCCTGCGCGGCGGCGGCCTGGTGCTGTACATGCGCCATGGCCGCACCGACCTGGACACCCGTGACCGCGACCGCAGCGACCTGTCGCGCTGCGAGCAGCAGCGCCAGCTGTCCGATGAGGGCCGGCGTGAATCGCGTGCCATCGGCGATGCCCTGCGCCGCCTGGGCGTGCCGATCGGCCGGGTGCTGGCCAGCCCCTATTGCCGCACGCTGGAGACGGCGCGCCTGGCCTTCGGCCGCGTGGACAGCGAGGCCGCGCTGACACACAGCATCGACGCCGATGCGGCCACCGCGCGGCGGCGTGCCGAGGCGCTGCAGCAGCTGCTGTCGACGCCACCGGCCGCCGGCGGCAACACCGTGCTGGCCGGCCACACCGGCAATCTGATGGACGCCAGCGGCCTGTGGCCGGCGCCCGAGGGCGTGACCCTGGTGTTCAGGCCGCTGGGCCAGGGCCGCTACGAGTTTGTCGCGCGCATCCCGGCCGAGCGCTGGTCGCAGCTGCTGCGCTTTGCGGCGCGGCCCGGCGCGGCCGGCGCGGCCGGCGCCGCTGAAAGGCGCTGATGCGGCGGCCCGCCGACCTGCCGCTGCGGCTGAAGTTCCTGCTGCTGCCGCTGGCCGCGGCCCTGCTGATGCTGGCCCTGGGCGCGCTGTATGTGCACGACCGCCAGGCCGAGCAATCGCGGCTGCAGGCCATCACCGGCCGCGACGTGCCGGCCATGCGCGAGCTGCAGCGCATCGGCGCCATGCTGGCCGACGAGCATGTGCGCCTGGTCAGCCTGCAGGCGCGGGTGCTGCGCGGCGAGCTGGAGGCGATGGACTTCTACCGCGCCGGCCGCTTCTCGGTCGAGGCCCTGCACCGCGCCGAGACCGAGCTGGCCGCGCTGGCGCCGCGCCTGCCCGACAGCAGCGGTGGCGCCGCGGCGGTGGAAGAGCTGCGCGGCCGCCTGATCGCCTACCGGCAGGAGGTGGCCGAGACGGTGCTGCAGGGCTCGGTGCAGACCCTGCAGGTGGCGCGCTTCATGCTGCAGGCCAACCAGGCCTACGAGGGCCTGAACAGCGCGCTGGGCGAACTGGTGGCCGCCGTGCAGACGCGCATCGCCGACCAGACCCAGGCCCTGACCGAGCAGCGCGCGCAGGCGCAGCGGCGCTGGTTCATGGCCGTCGGCGTGCTGCTGGCGGTGCTGATGGGGCTGAGCCTGGGCCTGTCGCAGCTGTTCGCCACCGACCTGCGGCGCCTGCTGGCGGCGCTGACGCGGCTGCGCGACGGCGGTGCCGATGCCGACCGGGTGATTGCCGCGCTGCCGCGGCGTCGCGACGAGTTTGGTGCGCTGCATGGCCTGGTGCAGGCCTTCCAGAGTGCGCTGCAGCAGCGCGACCAGGCCCAGCAGGCGCTGGCCCACGAGGCCCAGGCGCTGGAGCAGCGCGTGCGCTCGCGCACCGAGGACCTGGAGCGCGCGCGTGCCGAGGCCGAGCGCGCCAACCATGCCAAGAGCGAGTTCCTGTCGCGCATGAGCCATGAGCTGCGCACGCCGCTGAATGCCATCCTCGGCTTCGGCCAGCTGCTGGAGCTGCAGGCCGGCGACGATGGCCAGCGGGCCCGCGTGCGCGAGATCCTGCATGCCGGCCGCCACCTGCTGACGCTGATCGACGAGGTGCTGGACCTGGCCCGGGTCGAGGCCGGCCACCTCAGCGTCAGCCCCGAGCCGGTGGCCCTGCAGCCGCTGGTGCAGGACTGCCTGGGCCTGGTGCGGCCGGCGGCGCTGGCGCGTGGCGTGCAGCTGCTGGAGCCCTCGCCGCTGTGCGCCGTGCATGTGCGCGCCGACCGCACCCGGCTCAAGCAGGTGCTGCTGAACCTGCTGTCCAATGCCATCAAGTACAACCGGCCGCATGGCATGGTGGCGGTGACCTGCCAGCCCGAGCCGCAGGCCGCCGGGGCCGGCCCGGCCTGGCTGCGCATCCGCGTCGACGACAGCGGCACGGGGTTGGACGAGGCCCAGCAGGGCCGGCTGTTCGTGCCCTTCGAGCGCCTGGACGCCGAGGCGCGGCAGATCCAGGGCACCGGCATCGGCCTGGCGCTGAGCAAGCGCCTGGTCGAGCTGATGGGCGGGCAGATCGGTGTCGAGTCGGCGCCGGGGCGCGGCAGCAGCTTCTGGCTGCGCCTGCCGCTGGCCCAGGCGCCGGCGCCGCCGGCCCTGCCGGCGCCGGCCGATACCGCCAGCGCCGCGCCGCCACGCCAGCGCCGCCACGACCTGCTGTGCATCGAGGACAACCCGGCCAATCTGCGCCTGATCGAGCAGATCTTCGCCCACCGCGACGACCTGCGCCTGCTCACCGCGATGTCGCCGGCACTTGGCCTGGAGCTGGCGCGCAGCCACCGCCCGGCCCTGGTGCTGCTGGACATCAACCTGCCCGACATGGACGGCTATGCGGTGCTGCAATGCCTGCACGACCATGCGGCCACGCGCGACATCCCGGTGCTGGCGGTCTCGGCCAATGCCATGCCCAAGGATCTGGAACGCGCCAAGGCCGCTGGCTTTGCCGGTTATGTGACCAAGCCGCTGGACGTGCGCGAGCTGTTGGCGCGGGTGGACAGCCTGCTGCCGCCGGGCTGAGTCTCAGCCAGGGGCCGGGCCGCTGTCCTGGCCGCTGTCCTGGCCACGGTCGGCCAGCCGCCGCGGCAGCGTCAGCGTGAACACCGAGCCCACGCCGGGCTGGCTGCTCACCGTCACGTCGCCGCCCTGGGCGCGGGCGATCTGGCGCACCAGGGCCAGGCCCATGCCGGCGCCGCCATGGGTCTTGGTGGGGCCGCTGCTCAGCTGCACAAAGCTCTGGAACAGCCGGCCCAGGTCGGCCGGGTCCATGCCCAGGCCCTGGTCGCTGACGGTCACCGTCCACCAGCGCTCGTCGAGGACCCGGGCCGCCAGCCGCACGCGGCCGCCCGGGTGCGAGAACTTGATGGCGTTGTCGACCAGGGCCTGGATCATCTGGCGCAGGCGCAGGCCGTCGTTGACCACGCTGGGCGGCGCCTGCTCCAGGTCGACGTCGATGCTCACGTCGGCCAGGGCGCTGGCCGACTGCAACGCCAGCACCACCTCGTACAAGGCCTGCTCCACCTGCAGCGGCTGCGGCTGGAAGCTCAGCTTGCCGGCCTCGGCCAGGCCATGGTCCAGCAGGGTCTGCACCATGGCCAGCAGCTGCAGGCCGCTGGCCTCGATCTGCTGCGCATAACGCGCGCGCTTGGCCGCATCGCCGTGCACGGTGGGCATCTGCAGCAGCTGGGCCAGGCCGATCACCGCATTCAGCGGCGTGCGCAGCTCGTGCGACATGTTCGACAGGAACTCGTTCTTGACCCGCGCCGCCTCGCGCAGCGCCAGGTTCTGCGCCTCCAGCTCGATGGCCCGCAGCCGGGCCTGCTCGGCCTGCTTGAGGACGGTGATGTCGTGCATCACCGAGTTGCTGCTGACGAAGCGGCCCTGGCTGTCGAGCACCGGACTGGCCGAGACCACCACCTGCCGCAGGCGGCCGTCGCGGCTGGTCAGCTCAAGCTCCACGCCCTGCACGCCACCACCCTGCAGCAGTCGTGCATGGCTGGCCGCGATGCGGGCCCGCGATGCTTCGCTGGCAAAGTCGGCCGGGCCCAGCTTGCCCAGCGCCTGCTCGCGCGTGCAGCCCAGCCAGCCCAACTCGGTGGCATTGATGCTCAGGTAGCGCGCCTTGTCGTCCAGCGTGTGGTAGCCGCAGGGCGCCTGGTCGTACAGCGTCTGGGCCAGCAGCAGGCGGCGCTGGCTCAGTGCGATCACGCGCTCCAGCGCCAGCGAGGCCGCGGCAAACACGCCGATAAAGGCCAGCGACCAGGCCAGCGTGACCTGCCAGCCGAGCAGGAAGTCGTCATGGGCCTCGCCGACGATGGCCAGCACCGGATGGCGCTCCAGCCGCTGGTAGGCGATCAGCCGGTCGACGCCGTCGTTGGCCGAGCGCGCGTCGAGCACGCCACGGCGCGGCTGGCGGGCCTGGGCCTCGGCCAGCGGGCTGGAGGCGCCGGTCTGCGCGGCATCGGCGTGCCCGCCCAGCTCGGGCGAGCGCGCCAGCAGCTGCAGCCGCTCGACCATGCGCAGCGAGGCCACGCCATGGCGGCCCAGCGCCGCCGTGCCCACCAGCGGCTGCAGGCGCTGCAGCGGCAGCAGGCCCACGGCCACGCCGGCAAAGCCGCCATCGGCCTGGCGCATGGCGCGCACCAGCAGCAGGGTGTCGCGGCCGTCGTAGCGGCTGGTCAGCGGACCGATCAGCAGGGTGCCGGCATCGGGCTGGCGGCGTAGCCGCGCAAAGTAGTCACGGTCGGCAATGTCCAGGTGCCGGCAGCGTGTCATCGGCGCGCCGCAGATCTGCCGGCCGGCGCCGTCGAACAGGCCCACCGTCAGCAGCTCGGGCACCCGCGCCGTGGCCTGGTCGACCAGGGCCCACAGCGCATCGGTGTCGATGCCGCCGGCGCGCAGGTCCTGCTCGATCTGGTCGGTGACGCCGGCCAGGGCCAGGCCGGCCTGGTCCAGCGTGGCGCCGGCGCTGCGCGCCAGCAGGGCCGCGGTGCTGGTGGCCTGCAGCCGGGCATTGTTCATCTCGTCCTGCCAGCGCCAGTGCAGCATGGCGGCGCACAGCGCGGCGGCCAGCAGGTTCAGCAGCAGCAGCCCGGCGCGCACCCAGCGCAGGTCCAGGCCCCCCAGGCGGCGCGCCAGCGAGGCATCGAAGCGCGGCGGCAAGGCCGTTGCGGCAGGCGCAGCCGCGGACGAAGGCAGGTCGACCATGGGCATGGACCGGAACCAGCATGCTCTCTCTCCCCGGCCCGAGTGTGCCTTGGGCGCGCCGCCTGCGCCACGCCCGCGGCGCGCGGTTCAGGCACCCTGGGGGGTGGGCTGCGGCCCGGGCCCGATGTGGCGCAGCTCCCGCGCCACGTAGTCGTGCTTCTCGCCCACCGGGGCCACATAGTGCAGCGCGCTGCGCGCGGCCTCCAGGCCGGCCAGCCGGGCGATGACCCAGGCGGCCAGGTAGCACGAGGCCAGACAGCCACCGGCCGTGGCCAGGTTGCCGCGGGCCACCAGCGGCTGCTCCAGCACCGCCACGCCGGCGGCCTCGACCCAGGGCTTGCTGCTCAGGTCGGTGCAGGCGGGCAGGTCGCCCAGCAGGCCCAGCCGCGCCAGCATCAGCGTGCCCGAGCATTGCGCGCCCAGCAGCCGGCCGCCGCCGCCCAGGTCCAGCGCGGCCAGGCGCTCCATCAGCGCCGCATCGGCCACCAGCTCGCGGGTGCGCAGGCCGCTGCCGACGATCACCGCGTCGGCGCTGCCGGCTGCATCGAGGCTGTCCTGGGCCTCGATCACCAGGCCGTTCATCGAGCGCACGCGCGGCGTCGGGCTGGCGATGCCGACACGCCAGCCCGGCTGCTGCACGCGGTTGAGGAGGCCGAGCGCGATCAGCGAGTCCAGCTCGTTGAAGCCGTCGAAGGTGAGGATGGCGATGTGCATCGGTGGGTCCGGTGGGTGGGTCAGCACTCCATGCTAGGCCGGACAATCCATGACAATCAAGAAATTGTCATGGATACATTCGATGCCGCAGGCCCGCTACAAGATCCTGGTCGATGCCCTGGCCGCCGACATCCGCCAGGGCCGGCTGGCGCCGGGCACACGCCTGCCCACCCACCGCCAGCTGGCGGCGCACCATGGCCTGGCCCTGGCCACCGCCAGCCGCGTCTATGCCGAGCTGCAGGCCATGGGCCTGGTCAGCGGCGAGACCGGCCGCGGCAGCTTTGTGCGCGAGCTGTCGCTGCCGCCGGGCCTGGGCCTGGACCAGCGCGCGCTGCCCGCCGGGGTGGTGGACCTGGGCTTCAACCACCCGTCCCTGCCCGGCCAGGCCGAGCAGCTGCGTGCGGCCCTGCGTGCGCTGGCCGCCGGCGGTGACCTGGAGGCCCTGCTGCGCTACCAGCCCCATGCGGGCCGCGACCACGAGCGGGCCGCGGTGGCCCGCCACCTGGCGCGCCAGGGACTGAGGGTGGCCGCCGACCAGGTGGCCCTGGTGGCCGGCGCCCAGCAGGGCCTGGCGGTGACGGTGATGGCCCTGCTGCAGCCCGGCGACGTGGTGGCCATCGATGCGCTGAGCTATCCCGGCTTCAAGCTGCTGGCCCAGGCCCACCGGCTGGAGCTGGCGCCGCTGCCGGCCAGCGGCCAGGGGCCCGACCTGGATGCGCTGCAGGCCCTGTGCCGCCGCCGCCGCGTGCGCGCCCTGTATGCCATGCCCACGCTGCACAACCCGCTGGGCTGGGTGCTCAGTGCCAGCCGCCGGCGCCAGCTGGTGGCCGTGGCGCGCCGCCATGGCCTGCTGATCATCGAGGACGCGGCCTATGCCTTTCTGGCCGAGGATGCGCCGCCGCCGCTGGCCGCCCTGGCGCCCGAGGCCACGGTGCATGTGTCGGGCCTGTCCAAGAGCGTGGCCACCGGCCTGCGCGTGGGCCATGTGGCCGCGCCTGCGGCCTGGATGGCGCAGATCGAGCGCGCCATCCGCGCCAGCAGCTGGAACACGCCGGGCGTGATGACGGCCATTGCCTGCGCCTGGCTGGACGATGGCACGGTGGCGCGGCTGGAAGCCGACAAGCGCCGCGATGCCCGCGAGCGCCAGGCCCTGGCCGGCGAGCTGCTGGCCGGGCTGGGCTGCGTGCGCCATCCGGCCTCGTACTTCGTCTGGCTGCCGCTGCCCGAGGACCAGCGCGCCGAGCCGCTGGCCAAGGCGCTGCTGGACCGGCAGATCCTGGTGGCCACCGCCGAGGCCTATGCCACCACGGCGGCCCCGCCGCAGGCGCTGCGCCTGGCCCTGGGCTCGGTGCCGCTGCCGGTGCTGCGTGGCGCGCTGGCGCAGCTGCGGCGCGAGATCGGCGACCTGTAGCCGCGTTGGCCGGTCAGGCCATCGACTCGCTGACATCGGTGGCCAGCAGCGCCACCCGTTCGCGGTCGGCGGCCTCGCCCAGGCGCTGCCAGCGGCCGGCGGCCTCGGCATCCAGGCCGGCGCCGATCAGCTGCAGGCTGAGCCCGCGCGCTGCGGCCAGCGCCGGGAAGCGCTGCACCTGCTGGTCCTGGCGTCGGGCAAAGCCGGCCAGGTAGGCGGCGGTGACCAGCCGGCCTTCGCGGGCCGCAAACAGCGCACAGACATCGGCAAACAGGTCGAAGGCGATCCAGTCGCTGCGCCGCGCCACGTCGACGAACTCCAGCACCACGTCGCGGGCCTCGCCCAGGGCCGGGCCGCGCAGCAGCGCATTCAGCAGATTGCCCAGCGCATACACGCGCAGCGGCCCCAGCAGCGGTGCCACGGCACGCAGCTCGCGGCCGGTGCGCACCGCCTCGTCCACGTCGCCGACCTGCAGGTGCAGATAGGCCAGGTTGGACAGGTCGGCCCACACCGAGCGCGTGGCACGGGCCTCGCGCGCCAGGCCCAGCGCGGCGCGGCAGGCCAGGCGGGCCTCGGCATGGTCGCCCGACTGCATGGCCAGAAAGGCCTCGGCCGCGTGGCGCATGCGGCGGATGCGCGGCGGCCAGTCGGGCTGCACCGGCGGCGATGCCAGCAGCGTGCGCGCCTGGCCGGCCGGCAGCTGCAGGCTCACCGCCGCCATGCAGGCCGCCTCGTGGGCGCGCATCGCCATGCCGGCCTCGGCAAACAGCCGGTGGGCCAGCAGCGCGCAGCGGCACTGCTCGCTGGCCGAGGCCGTCGGCGCCCACTGCGAGGCATGGCTGCGGGACAGCCAGAAGGCGGCCTGCGTGGCCAGCGGCAGCGCCTGCAGGGCCTGAAGGGCCTGCTGGCCAGCGCCGTCCGGGGCCAGCGTGGCATCGGAGGCAGCGCGGTAGGCGGCCATCTGGTAGCTGAGGTTGAACAGCGGGCCGGCATGGGCCACCAGGTCCAGGTGCAGGGCCGTGTCGTGCCCGGCGCTCCAGCGCAGCGCCTGCTGCACATTCGGCAGGTCCGGGCCGTGCCGGGCCAGCCAGTCGTCCTCGGGCTCGGTCGGCGCCTGCTGCCAGGCCTGGGCCAGCTGGGCCCGCAGCGCCCGCGCATGGGCCTGCTGCGCGGCGGCCAGCGTGGGCGCGTCCATGCGCAGGTTCAGGAACTGGCGCGTCGGTTCCAGCAGGCGCAGGCGCGGTGGCTCGTCCACCGTGATGCCCGGCTCGCCACCATCGCTGCAGATCAGCGCGCGCTCCAGCAGATCGTCCAGCAGTTCGTGCGGCGCGTGGGCTGCGGTGTCCGGTGCGGCGTCCTGGCTGGCGATGCGCAGCGCCAGCGCATACGAGAAGCCGCCGACGCACACCGCCAGCCGCTGCATCAGCGCCAGCCCGGCCGCATCCAGCAGCGAGAAGCTCCAGCTCAGCGCTGCCTGCAGCGACTGCTGGCGCGGGCTGCGCGCAGGGTCTTGCAGCCACAGCAGGCGCTCGGCGGCAAAGCTGTCCAGCGCACCGGGGCCGAGGCGGCGCAGCCGCGCGCCGACCAGGGCAATGGCCAGGGCCAGTCCGCCCAGCTGGCGGCACAGACCGGCCACCAGGCCGGCCAGCGCTGGCCGGGCCTGCAGCTCGGCCACCTCCAGGCCGGCGGCATGGCAGAACAGCTCCACCGCCTCGTAGCGCTGCAGCATGGCCGCCGGCAGCGGCTGTGGCGGCGGCACCGACAGGCCTTCCAGCCGCAGCAGCTTCTCGCGCGGATGGCGCAGCGGCAGCTGGCTGGTGACCAGCAGGTGCAGCCGGGTGCAGGGTGACAGCAGGTCCACCAGCTCGCGCACCGCGGCCAGTGCGGCCTCGGCACCATCCAGCAGCACCAGGGCGCTGGACTGGCGCAGCGCCGCCAGCAGCGCCGCCGCCGGCGCGCCCGAGTCGCCCTGCGGCAGGCCGGCGCAGCGCGCCAGCCGCGCCACCAGTTCGTCGCGCGTGCAGGGCTGCTCCAGCGCCAGCCAGTACACCGGGCGGCCGCCGCCCTGCCAGGCATGGGCGGCGGCCAGGGCCAGGCTGGACTTGCCCATGCCGCCCGGACCGCAGATCGACACCAGCGTGGCGCTGCCGGACTGCAGCAGCGTGGCCAGGCGCTGAAGCTCGCGCTGGCGGCCGACAAAAAACGCCGGCGCCAGCGGCAGTGCGGGCTCGGCCGGGGCCGGCGGCGGCAGGTCGGCGGCCTGCACCGGGTGGGGTGTCAGCGTCAGCCGGTAGCCTTTGCCGGGCAGGGTCTTGATCGCCGACGCGCCCAGCAGCTTGCGCAGCGTCGACACCTGCACCGACAGGTTGTTCTCCTCGACCACCAGACCGGGCCAGACCTGCTCGATCAGCTGCTCGCGGCTCCAGGTGCGACCGGGCTGCTGCGCCAGGGCGCTGAGCAGGTCGAAGGCGCGCGAGCCCAGCGCCAGCTCCCGGCCCTGGCGCGTCAGACGCCGCGCCTCGGTCCACAGCACCACGTCGCCCAGCTGCTGCCCTTGCGCCATGACCCCCCGACATCCCCTGGAAGAAGTTTTCACAAGGATAAAGGACGGCCGCCGCACCGCCGCCGCACAGTGCCGCCGATTGCAATCGGCAATGCAGCACCGAGGTGGAGATGCGGATCAGGACAGGCGGCGCGCTGGCGCTGGGGATGGTGATGATGCTGGCCGGGCCGGCGCAGTCGGCCAAGGGAACGGGGGCGGTGCCGCTGTCGCCGCCGACCCGGGCCGCGTTCTGCGGCGGCGATGGCCATGAGGACGGCCTGCCGCGCGCCGCGGCGGTGGAAATCAACCAGGCCATCACCCGGCTGCGCGGCCAGGGGCTGGATGTGGCCCAGGCCCTGCAGCAGCTGCGCCGCCAGCACTGCGGCGACGGCGCCGCGGCCCCGGCCGGACGCTGAGCGTGGACGCTGTGTCGTTGCTGTACGTGGGCGCCGGCCTGGCGCTGCCGATGTTCTATCTGCCGCAGATCCGCCTGTGCCTGCGCGACCGCAGCGGGCTGCGCGCGTTTTCGCTGGGCAAGTCGGCGGTGCAGTTCGGCCTGCGCGTGGCGATGATGCCGTTTGTGCTGCAGGTCGGCAGCCCGCTGATGTCGGCGGTGGTGCTGCTGGACCTGGCCGCGCGTGGGCTGGAACTGGCCGCGGCCCTGTACAGCCTGCGGCGCCAGGGCCTGGGCTGGGGCGGCATCGCCGCGCGCTGCCTGGCGCCGGCGCGGCCCTGGCCGGGGCGGTGACCGGCTTCAGCCCGGCTGCGGCACCGCCACGGCCACGGCCCGCTGCAGCGCGCGGCGGCGGTTGCGCGGCGCGGCATTGCCGACCTGGTGGCACAGGGCCTCGATGGCCTGGTCCAGCGCCGCGCCCTGCAGCGTGGCCAGCGAGTGGATGCCCAGCTGCTCCAGCCGGGCGACGATGCCCGGTCCCAGGCCCGGTGTGGCCAGCATGTGGGCGCGTTCGGCGGCGCTGAAACGACGGGGGGGCGAGGCAACAGGCGATGAGCACATGGCCGGCATGCTGACGCACAAAGCCGCGGCGGCGCAGCGGGCAAGTCCGGGCCGCTGCGGGCCGGCGCCGGACTTGGCGACGGCCGGGGCTCGGTCCTGAACCAAGGGTTAATGCGGATCTTCCAGCCGCGCGGCGCCTGGACCGGATGGCGGCCCGGCGTGGACGGGCCGCGCCGGCCCCTGCATCAGCCCTGCCATCAGCCCAGCTTATGGGCCCGACCAGCGCTGCAGCCGGGCGCGGCCGCCCTGCTTGCCCTGGTACATCGCCGCATCGGCGCGCTGCAGCAGGCTGGCCGCGTCATGTCCGTCGTGCGGCGCCAGCACCCAGCCCAGCGTGCTGCCCAGGCTGAAGCGGCGGCCGTCGGCCAGCTCGAACGGGGCCTCGAACAGGGCCGCCAGCTTGTGGCCCAGGGCCTGGGCATCGTCGGCGCCGGCGGCGCCCTCGGCCAGGCCGCCGGCGATGACCACGAACTCGTCGCCGCCCAGGCGCGCCACCACGTCGCCGGAATGGCGCAGGCCGGCGCGCAGCCGCTGCGCCACGCGCACCAGCAGGGCATCGCCGGTGTCGTGGCCATGGCCGTCGTTGACGGCCTTGAAGCCATCCAGGTCCAGCAGGAACAGCGCCAGCGGTCGCTGCGGCGTGGCCTGCGGCAGCAGCCGGGCCAGCGCGGCCTGCAGGCCGCGGCGGTTGGCCAGGCCGGTCAGCGCATCGGTGTGGGCCTGCTGCAGCAGCAGCTCGCGCTCGGCCGCGGCACGCTGCGCCTGCTGCCGCACCAGGCGCTGGCGCAGCGAGATCACGCGCATGAACAGCAGCATGTCCAGCGTGGCGCCGATCTGGAACGAATGCAGGCTCCAGAAGCCGGCGTCGATGCGCCCGCCGATCAGGCCCACCATCACCGCGGTGCTGACGAAGTAGGCGATCCAGGCCAGCAGCAGGGCCAGGCCCGTGCCCGAGCCCTGCCGCACCAGCGCGATGGCGCCGGGCAGGCCCAGCAGCGGCGGCAGCAGGCCCAGCGTGCCGATGATCCGGCTGACCTGGTGCACGTCCAGCAGGCCGGCGGCATGGGCGGCGGCGCTGCACAGCTGCAGCACGGCCACGCCGCGCAGCAGCCGGGCCAGCAGCGGCCAGCGGTGCGGCCGCAGCGCATGCTCGATGAACAGCGACGAGCCGGCCGAGGCCAGCAGGGCCAGCAGGCTGCCGGCATGGCGCTCGATCCACGGCTGGTCGGGCCACAGCAGCTGCGAGCCCAGGCCCATCTGGAACACCGAGAACAGCACGCTGCAGCTGGTCAGCCAGGCATAGGTGGCGAACAGCGGCTCGCGCAGCGCGGCCCATTGCATCAGGCTGTAGAGCACCAGGAACAGGCCCAGCCCGCCCAGCAGGCCCTGCAGCAGCAGCTCCTGCGCGGCGTCCTGGTGGAACTGGCGCGGCTTGGCCAGCGAGATCGGCAGCAGCACCGCGCCCTGGGTCTGCACGCGCAGCCACAGCTCGGCCTGGCCGCCGTGCTGCAGCTCGGGCAGCAGCTGCAGCGGCAGGGCCAGCGTGCGGCTGGCCAGCGGTCGCGCCGCATGGGGCTGCAGATTGCCCAGCGTGGCCAGCAGCCGCGCCTGGCCATGGGCCACCAGGTGCACGTCGACACGGTTCAGCGGCGGGTAGGCGATGTCCAGCACCCACTGGCCGTCGGAGCCGGGTGCCAGCTGCAGCGGCAGGCGCAGCCACAGGCCGCCCCGGTGCAGGCCCAGCGCGCCGCGGGCGCCGTCCGGCGGCGTGAACTGCGCGGCCCGGGCCTGGACCTGCGCCAGCGACAGCGGCGCATCGGGCTCGGCATAGCGCGTCAGCGCCGGCCAGGCATCGATGCGGTCCTGGGCGTCGTCCAGCAGCAGCGCACGCGCCAGCGCCGGCGCCGGCAGCAGCGCCAGCATCCACACCAAGACCCACAGGCCGGCCAGACCGATGACGGGGGCCAGCCATGAAAGCAGTCGGCGCATCCAGGGCATGCAGTTGAGGGACGGGAGCAGGCCAACGGGTTATCGGCCGGCGCCGCGCCGACTGGAGTGTCGCGCAGCGGCGGGCGCTCGGCCTCGCCGGTTCAGGGCGGCGGTGCCTGCCAGGGTCCGCTGCCGGCCGGCAGCAGGCCGTGCAGCGCCTCCCAGGGCGGTGCCGCGCCATGCCGGTACTCGTTGACCGGCGACAGGTCGGTGATGCCGAGCGGCGGGCGCTGGCGCGCGGCCTGGCGCAACAAGTCGGCCGCCGGCTGCAGCGGCTGCCGGGCCAGCTCATGGGCCAGGCCGCCGGGCGCAAACGCAGCCTCGTCGAAGGCCGGCTGCTGCCACAGCCGCGCCGCGCGCAGCACGGCCTCGGCATCGGGTCGCGGCTGCAGCGGCACGTCCGACAGGTAGGCGAAGTTCTTGCGCCGGCCGACCTGGGCAAACACCTGGGCCGCGGTGTGGAACACGTCGGCGCTGCCGGTGGTGTTGATGGCCACCATGCCGCCGGGCGCCAGGTGGCTGCGCAGCTGCTGCAGATAGTCGCGCGACAGCAGCAGCGAGATGTTGGCGCGCCAGTGCCAGGTGGTGTTCTGGAACACCAGGTCGTAGCGCGTCTGCGGATGGGCGCGCAGCCAGCGCCGGCCGTCGTCCACGTGCACCCGCACGCGCGGATCGCGCAGCAGCGGCGCCACCTGCGGATAGCGGCCGATCAGCTCCAGATAGCCGGGGTTGATCTCGACCACGTCCACCTGCTCGACGCCGGGCAGGCCCAGGATCACCGCGGTCCAGGCGCCGGTGCTCAGGCCCACCACCAGCACGCGCCGCGGCGCCGGGTGCAGCGCGGCCAGCGCATAGGCGCGGTCCAGGCCATTGGCATTGATGCGCAGGTCGGTGCTGATGCGGCCGTCGTAGGCATTGCCGCCGTAGGTGATGTCGCCGCTGCCCGGCCGGTCCTCGGCCAGCACATGGATCACGCCATGGCGGTTCTGGATCAGGTGGCGCAGATTGCTGCGCCCCGCAGCGTCCAGCACCTCGCCGGCAATGCGCTGCGCCACGGCCGGTGGCTCGACCAGGGCCTGGCCGCTGGCCACCAGCAAGGCCAGCGTGGCCGCGGCCGGCAGCAACGGGCGCCAGCCTTGGCCTGCCGCGGCCATCCCGCCCCGCCACAGCGCCAGCGCGCCCAGCGCCGCGGTGGCCCCGGCCACCAGCGCAAACACCTGCTCCAGGCCCAGGCGGTCCATCAGCACAAAGCCGGTCAGCACCGGGCCCAGCGTCGAGCCCAGCACATTGGCCAGGTAGACCCGCGACACCGAGCGCCCCACCCGGCCGGCCTCGGCCACCGAGCCCAGGTGGTGCACGATGGGAAACAGCGTGCCCTTGGCCGCCGCGCAGGCGCCGCACAGCAGCAGCAGCGCGCCCAGCAGCGAGGCCGAGCCGCTGGTGGCCGCCAGGCCGGCGGCGCACAGCCACAGCGCCAGCAGGTCCAGCGCCGCGGCGGCCAGCAGCAGGGCCCCGCCCTGGCGCAGCAGGCGCGGACCGTCGCTGGCGCAGCGCTGGCACAGCCGCCGCCCGAAGGCCGCGCCCAGCGCGATGCCGACCAGGAACACCGCCAGCACCAGCGCAAAGGCCTGCGGCCGCGCCTGCTGGCCGAGCGCGACGATGCGCACCCAGACGATCTCCTGGCTCAGGCTCAGCAGCCCGACCGCAAACGACAGCGTGATGGCCAGCGCGCGCATCAGACGGCCCGCACGGCAGCGCCGTCCCGCGGCCGCACCGCGCTGGCCACCACGGCGCTGGCGCCCAGGTTCAGCAGCGCCGCCAGCTGCACCGTCTGGCGCAGGTCCAGCCAGTACAGCAGCACCAGGCCCACCGCGGCCGCGCCCAGCGCCGCGCCGGCGGTGTTGATCACGTACAGCGTGCCGGTGGACACGCCGATGTTGCGGCTGCGGCGGAACGACTCGGCCACCAGCATCGGCAGCGTGGCGCCCATGGCCATGGTCGGCAGCAGCAGCAGGCCGAAGCTCAGGCCGGCGGCGGCCGGCCGCGACAGGCCGGCGAAGGTCTCGCCCAGGCCCAGGATCAGGTCGGCGCTGAACCAGCCGAACAGGCCGATCAGCGCCTCGGCGGCGCAGAACAGGCGCAGCACCTGGGCCGGCAGCGCATCGGCCAGCCAGCCGCCCAGCAGCGCGCCCAGGCCCAGGCCGGCCATGAAGGTGGAGACGACGATGGTCACCGACTCGATGTCCACGCCGACCACGACGAACAGCAGCCGCTGCCAGACCACCTGGTAGATCAGCGCGGCGGCGCCGGACAGGAAGAAGGCCACGGCAATGCGGCGGGTGGGCGAGACGGCGGTGTTCACCCAGTCAGTCTAGGCTCCGGCTGCAGCGGCCGGTGGCCGGAAAAGGGCCGGCTCAGCCGCGCTTCAGGCTCAGCCACAGCCCCGCGGCGCTGCAGGCCATGGCCGCCAGCTGCACCGGGCCCAGCGGCTCGCCGTGCACCGCCGCGCCGGAGACCATGGCCACCACCGGCACCATGATCGACGACAGCCCGGCCACCGCCGCCGGCAGGCGTCCGACCAGCATGAACCAGCACAGGTTGCCGATGGCCATGGGCACCAGGGTGATCCAGACGATCAGCGCCAGCACCGTGGCCGAGGGCAGCGCCGGCGGCGCATCGTCCAGGGCCCACTGCAGGCCGGCCACCGCGCCGATGGGCACGGCGGTGGCCAGCAGCTGCCAGCCGGTCAGCACCAGGGCCGGCACGCTGACCGCGCCGCGCTGCAGGATCAGCGTGCCCACCGCCCAGCCCAGCGCCGCCAGCAGGCCCAGGGCTACGCCCAGCGGCGCCTGGGCATAGGCGCCCAGGCCCTTCCAGCCCAGCAGGGCCACGGCGGCCGCGCCCAGGGCCAGGGCCAGCAGCATGCGCGGCGACAGCCGCTGGCCCAGCACCGCCCAGCCCAGCAGCGCCGCCCACAGCGGCATGGTGAAGCCCAGGATCGCCGCCTGGCCCGACGGGATCAGCACCGCGGCCCAGGCGCTGGCGATGTTCCACAGCACCAGGTAGAAGCAGGTGGCGATGGCGATGCGCGGCCACAGCGGCCGGGGGATGGCCAGCGGCAGGCCGCGCCAGCGTGCCACCGCCAGCAGCAGCAGGCCGGCGCCCAGGCAGGACACGGTGCGGAAGTTCCACACCGACACCTCGCGCAGCACGATCGGAAACAGCGGCCAGTTGGTGCCCCACACGGCCCACAGCACCACCAGCAGGGTCAGCGAGGAGCGCGCCGGCCGGGCCGGGGTGGAGGTCATTGCGGAGGCGGCAGGGGCAGCAGGTGCGGAGGCGGTGCTCATCGTGCGCCCTATCATGCCGCCATGCCCCGCGCCTCGCCGTCACGCCCGTTGCCATCGCTGCAGGTGGGGCGGGCGGCGTTGCAGTGGTGGCATGGCACGCTGCGCATCGTGCACCTGGGCGCGGTGCTGGGCGTGCTGGCGCTGTCGCCCTCCAGTTATGAGCGGCCGCGCCGGCCGCGGCTGGCCAGCCACCTGGTGGCCGGCGTGATGCCGGTGCTGCCCTGGTTTGCCGTGGTCTCGGCGCTGCTGAGCCTGGTGATTGCGCGCATCGTCATCGTCACCGCGGCCAGCTACGGCCTGGACCAGTATGCGCTGGGCATGGTGGTTCGGGTGCTGGTGCTGGAGCTGATCCCGCTGACCGCGGCGCTGTTCGTGGCCGTGCGCATCGCCGTGCCGGCCTCGGCCGAGCTGGCCCGGCTGCGCCGTTCGGCCGGCGTCGGCCCCGTGCTGCTGCGCGACGAGGTGGCACCACGCGCCGCGGCCGCGCTGTTTGCCGTGCTGCTGCTGGCGGCGCTGGCCAGCGTCATCACGCTGCTGCTGGCCTATCTGCTGGTGCATGGCTTCACGCCCTGGGGCTTCGAGCGCTTCACGCGCCAGGTGGGCCAGGTGTTCACGCCGGCGGTGTCGCTGATCTTCGTGCTCAAGACCCTGGCCCTGGGCGTGGCCGTGGCGGTGATCCCGGCCGGCTCGGCCCTGCACGACCGCAGTCCGTCGCCGCTGTCGCTGGAGCTGCAGGGCCTGGTGCGCCTGCTGCTGGCGGTGCTGGGCGTGGAAGTGGCCTCGCTGGTGGGCAATTACGCATGAGTGAGACCCCGCCCGATCCAAGCCCGCCCGCGGCCGAGCCGCCCGGCGTCGAGCGCCGCGCCTCCGCCCTGCTGGCCCTGCTGCTGGCCCTGCTGGCGGCGTCGGCGCTGTACCTGCTGTATGCGCGCGGCGCCTTCGAGGCCACGCAGCGTCTGGTGCTGGTGGCCGACGATTCGGAGGGCGTCACCGTCGGCATGGACCTGAGCTTCTCGGGCTTTGCCATCGGCCGCGTGGCGCGCATCGCGCTGGGCCCTGACGGCACGGCGCGCATCGAGATCGACGTGCCGAAGAAGGATGCCAAGTGGCTGCGCAGCAGCAGCGTGTTCACGCTGTCGCGCGGCCTGGTCGGCGGCACCGCCATCCGCGCCTACAGCGGCATCCTCAGCGACCCGCCGCTGCCCGATGGCGCCGAGCGCCGTGTGCTCACCGGCGACGCCACGGCCGAGATCCCCAAGCTGGTGGCCGCCGTGCGCGACCTGGTGGCCAATCTGACCGCGCTGACCGCGCGCGACGCGGCCCTGGCCGGCACGCTGGCCAACACCCAGGCGCTGACCGCCCGCCTGAACCAGCCCGAGGGCGCGCTGGGCCTGCTGATGGGCAATGCCCGCGACCGTGGCCAGGTGCTGGCCGCGCTGGAGCGCAGCAATGCCCTGCTGGCGCGCATCGACGGCCTGGTCGCCCGGGCCGATGGCACGCTGGCCCGCGCCGATGCCCAGCTGCTGGGCCCGCAGGGCCTGGTGGCCGACGGCCAGGCCGCGGTGCAGCAGCTGCGCGGCCTGCTGGTCGAGGCCCGCGGCACGTTGCAGGGCCTGGACAAGCTGCTGGCCGAGGCCCAGGGCGTGGCCGCCAATGCGCGCCTGGCCACGGCCGACCTGGGCCTGCTGCGCGCCGAGGTCGAGGCCAGCCTGCGCAAGGTGCAGCACCTGGTCAACGAGGTCAACCGCCGCTGGCCGCTGGCGCGCGACACCGAGGTCCGGCTGCCATGAAGGCGCGTGCCGCGCCGGCGCTGCTGGCGAGCCTGGCCCTGGCTCTGGCCCTGACTTTGACCCTGGGCGGCTGCGCCGGCACGCCTCCGCCCGACTGGGCGCTGGACGCCCAGGGCGCGCTGCAGCGTGCCACCGCGGCCCAGCTGTCGGGCGAGCAGCGCATCGCCGAGCATGAGCGGGCCATTGCCCGCGCCGCGCTGGCCCGCACCGGCCGTGCAGACCTGCTGGCGCGGGCCGAGTTGGTGTGGTGCGCCGCCGAGGTGGCGCGGCTGGAGTTCCAGCCCTGCGCCGCGTTCGAGACGCTGCGCCAGGATGCCGCCGCGGCCGAGCTGGCCTATGCCGACCATCTGCTGGCGCCGCTGGCTGCCGGGCGCCTGGCCCTGCTGCCTGCCGCCCAGCAGGCGCTGGCGGCGCCGCCCGACGGCAGTGCCGGCGATGTGACGCGGCTGCGGGCGGTGGCCGATCCGCTGTCGCGCCTGGTGGGCGCGGCGCTGTGGCTGCGCGACGGCCGGGCCTCGGCCGCGGTCATCGCCGAGGCGGTGGACACCGCCTCGGCCCAGGGCTGGCGCCGGCCGCTGCTGGCCTGGCTGCAGGCACAGAAGCTGCGTGCCGGGCGCGATGGCGATGCCATCCTGGCCGCCCGTGCCCAGCGGCGCATCGACCTGGTGCTGGGCACGCCCCGCTGAGCTGGCCACCATGCTGATCGCCCAACTGTCCGACCTGCACATCCGCCCGCGTGGCCAGCTCTACAAGGGCCTGGTCGATTCCAACGCCATGTTCGCCCAGGCCATCGCGCACCTGCATGGGCTGGACCGGCGGCCCGACCTGGTGCTGATCAGCGGCGACCTGGTCGACGAAGGCGATGTCGACGAGTACACGATGCTGGCCGAACTGCTGCAGCCGCTGCAGCTGCCGCTGCTGCTGATGCCCGGCAACCACGACAGCCGCGATGCGCTGCGCCAGGCCTTTGCCGGCCACCACTATCTGCCAGCCCACGGGCCGCTGCACTGGTGCGATGACCGCCATGCGCTGCGCATCGTGGCGCTGGACTCCTGCGTGCCCGGCCAGCACCATGGCCACATCGATGCCCAGGGCCTGGACTGGCTGGCGCGCACGCTGGCCGCCGACCGGCACAAGCCCACCCTGGTGCTGCTGCACCACCCGCCCCTGGTCAGCGGCATCGCCTACCTGGACGAGTACCGCTGCTTTGGCGAGCAGGCCCTGGCCGAGGTCATCACCTCGGCCGGCAATGTCGAGGCCGTGCTGTGCGGCCATGTGCACCGCGCCATGTTCCGCCGCTGGGCCGGCACCGTGCTGGCCAGTTGCCCGAGCACGACCACGCAGATCGCGCTGCAGCTGCGCGCCGATGCGCGTCCGCAGTCCTATGCCGGGCCGGCGGCCTGTCTGCTGCACCTGTGGCAGCCCGGCGAGGGCCTGGTCAGCCATGTCAGCCACATCGGCCCGCAGCCGGGGCCCTATCCGTTCTTCTGAGCGGCAGCAGCCCATGGACGATGGCTTCTTCCGCGACCTGGAGCGCCGCCGCACCCAGGCCATCGTCGCGCGCGACATGGCCACGGTCGAGCGCCTGCATGCGCCCGACTACGAGCTGATCACGCCGGCCGGGCGTGTGTTCACGCGCCAGCGCTACCTGGGTCTGATCGCCGCGGCGCCGTTTTATGCCGCCTGGCACCTGCATGGCGAACTGCGCGTGCGCCGTGGCAGCGACCTGGCCCTGCTGCGCTATGCCGCCGAGCTGGTGTTCCCGTCGGGCAAGGTGGTGCACTGCTGGCACACCGATGCCTACCGCTGCGACGGCGGGCACTGGCAGGCGCTGTGGTCCCAGGCCACCGAGCGGCCGGCCGATGCGCTCAGCGCAGCCCCTCCCACCAGCGCCGGTTGACGCGCGGCCGGCCCACCGTCAGCACCTCGCCGATCTCGGGCGTGGCCAGGACGATGCCCCGTGCCTCGGCCAGCTTGGCCAGGCGCTCCAGCGGCTCGCGCCAGGCATGAAAGGCCAGGTCGAAGGTGCTGTTGTGCACCGAGTACAAGGCCTTGGCGCGCAGGTCGACGAAGGCCTGCACGCTTTCTTCGGGCGTCATGTGCACGGCCGGCCAGTAGGCGTCGTAGGCGCCGTTTTCCATCAGCGCCAGGTCGAAGCCGCCGAAACGCTCGCCGATCTGGCGGAAGCCGTCGAAATAGCCCGAGTCGCCGCTGAAGAAGATGCGCTGGCCGCCGGCCTCCAGCACCCACGAGGCCCACAGCGTGCGGTTGCGGTCGGTCAGTGTGCGGCCCGAGAAGTGCTGCGCCGGCGTGGCCATCAGCTGCACGCCGGCATGCTGGGCGCCCTGCCACCAGTCGAACTCCTGCACCCGCTCGGGCGGCACGCCCATGTCGACCAGGCGCGCCTTCAGGCCCAGCGGCACGAAGTAGCGCTGCACGCGCAGCGCCAGGTGCTCGATGGTCGGCAGGTCGAGGTGGTCGTAGTGGTCGTGCGACAGCACCAGGCCTTCGATGGGCGGCAGCTGTTCCAGCGTCAGCGGCGGCGGGTGGAAGCGCTTGGGCCCGGCAAAGCTGAACGGCGAGACGCGCTCGCCGAACACCGGGTCGATCAGCCAGTAGCGGCCGGCCAGCTTCAGCAGGTGCGACGAATGGCCCAGGCGCACCACATGGTTGGCCTGCGGGTCCAGCGCGTCCAGCTGGGCGCGTGTCAGCGGCCGCACCGGGATGGCATCCACCGGCACCGTGCCGACCTTGCTGGCGAAGATGAAGCGCGTCCAGATGTTCCAGGCGCCGGCGCCGGGCGGCGTCTGCGCATTGGGCGGATTGGCGAAGCCGCAGCCCTGGTACTGCGGCGAGCGCGCATAGGGCGAGCTGCAGTCGCCCGAGGTGGCACAGCCGGAGATCAGCCAGCAGCAGGCCAGCAGGAACAAGCGTCGCAGCATCGTCATGGGCCGCGAGTGTGCGTCAGGCCGCCAAGTCCCTGCTGGGCCACGGTCTGAGCGGCGGCGCACAATCCAGGCGCCGGGCCGTGCCAGGCCCGGTGCAGGAGGTGCCGCATGAACCAGGGTTTCGGACATGAGATGCCGCAACGCCATGCCGATGCACCGCACCGGCCGGTCAGCCGCTGGCTGGTGGTGATCGCCTCGGGCGATGTCTCGGTGGCGCGGCTGTTCGTCGCCAGCCGCGAGCAGGTGGGCGAGTTCGATGCCGCGACCGAGGAGGTGACCACCCTGGTCCGGGATGCCACGGCCAGCGCCGGGGCGGCCGGCCCCGAGTGGGACCGCGCCCTGGTCGGCCACACGCGCGCCGAGCGCGAGGCGGCGACGGTCTACGCGCTGGCCACCTGATCGCGGCCGGCTTCGGCCCGGGCAGGCGCCATCGCCCGCCAGGCCAGCGGCAGGGCCAGCAGCGACACCAGCGTGCCCAGCAGCGCGGCGCCGCTCCAGCCGCCCCAGGCCACGCCGGCGGCCATCAGCGGCGGGCCCAGCAGCGAGCCGCTGGCGCCGCACTGCGTCAGCAGGCCGTTGGCGCGCACCAGCTGGGCCGGCTGGCGGGCCAGGCGCGGCAGCGTGGCAAAGGCCAGGCTGGCAAACACCCCGCCCAGCATGTTGATGGCCACGGCCAGCGCCACCGCCAGCGCCGCCGGCGGCGCGTTGCGGAACAGGCCCCACAGCAGCAGCGCCGGCAGGGCCAGCGACAGCAGGGCGGCCACCAGCAGGCGCCGCGGCGACCGGCCATGGCGCTGCAGCCAGGCCGCCAGCGCGCTGCCGGCCACCGCCGACAGCGAGGCCAGGCCGGTCCACTGGCCGGCGGCCGTGGCCGTCATGCCGGCCTGCTGTACCAGCAAGGTGGGCAGCAGCGCGATCACCCCCACCGCGAACAGCGCAAACAGGCCGAAGCCCAGGGCCAGGCAGACCGAGGCCGTCGTGGGGCGGGCGGTGGCGGCTGCCGACCGCGTGGCTTGCGGTTGCATGGCCTCGGGGGGCGGTGCAGCGTCGGGCGCCGCGCCCCGTGGCGCCCGCCAGCGCAGCGCCAGCGCCAGGGCCGCGGCCAGCCCTCCGCCGGCCAGCAGCGCACCACGCCAGCCCAGCGGCAGCCAGGCCGCGCCGGCGGCGGCACCGGCCGCGCCCAGGGCCACGCCCACCGGCACGAAGGTGCTCCACAGCGTCATCGCCAGCATCTGCGTGTGGCCGCCGGCCGACGCGCCCAGGCGCGCGATCAGCACCGGCGCGGTGACGGTCACGCCCAGATAGCCCAGGGCCTCCAGCAGCCGCCAGGCCATCAGGCTGGCACTGCCCTGGGCGCTGGCGCTGCCCAGGCCGGCCAGGGTCAGCGCCGCCAGGCCCCATTGCAGCATGCGCCACAGGCCCAGGCGCGCGGCCAGCACGCCGGCCACCGCGCCCAGGGTGGCGCCGCCCAGTTCCAGCAGCGAGATGGCCCAGGCCGCGCTGGCCAGCGACAGGCCCAGGGCGGGCGTGAACAGCGGCGCCAGCGCCGACAGCTTGCCCAGCTGGGCCGCGGCCATCAGGCCGGCCGCATACAGCAGGGCGATGGCCGGCCAGGGTGACGTGACAGCGGCCATGGCGCGAGAATCAGCGCCCATGGACACGCTCCCCACGTCCGGCGCCGGCGGCGACGCCGTGCCGGCCATCCACAGCGGCGATGCCCGCCACCTGGGCCGCAGCCTGCGCAGCTGGCGTGCGCTGCGGCGCATCAAGCAGCAGGCCGCGGCGCAGTGGCTGGGCGTGTCGCAATCGACGCTGTCGCGCTGGGAGAACGGCCTGGCCGCGCCCGACGACGACGAGGCGCGGCGCCTGCGCCAGCTGCTCAGCGCACGCCTGGACAGCGCCGCCGACCACATGCTGGCGCGCCTGGTGGCGCAGTCGGCCCAGCCGGTGCACCTGATCTGCGATCTCACGCACCGGCTGCTGGCCGCGTCGCCGGCGCGCGAACGCCAGTTCCATGTGCCGGCCAGCCAGCTGCTGGGCCGGCCGCTGTGGCGCTATGCCAGCGAGCAGATCATGCAGGCCGAGTCGCGCCTGGCCGAGCTGGGCTGGTACGAGTCCGCGCCGCCCGAGGTGGCCTTCACCACCGGCCGGCGCGACAGCGACGCACTGACGATCGAGCCCTGCCACATGCGCTGGGTGCGCATGCAGCTGTCGGACGGCGCTCATGTGCGCCTGGTCGAATCGGTGGCGCCATTGCCCGGCTGAACGCCTGGCTCGGCGCGTTCCAGCCCCTCCAGCCAGTCAACCAGGCGGCCCAGGTTGTCGAACTGGGCAAAGCCCGGGTGGCCCAGCGGCAGCTCGGCGGCCTCGTGCTCCCAGACCAGCGGATAGGGGATCAGCGCCGCGCGGCTGCCGGCGGCCAGGGCCGGCAGGATGTCCGAGCGCACCGAGTTGCCGGCCATCAGCGCCGCCTCCGGCGCTGCTCCATGGCGGCGGAAGCTGCGGTTGTAGGTGTCGGCGCTTTTCTCGCTGACGATCTCCACGCCGTGGAAGAAGCGCCCCAGGCCCGAGGCGGCGAGCTTGCTCTCCTGGTGGAACAGGTCGCCCTTGGTGATCAGCACCAGCGGCGCGATGGCGGCCAGGCGCTCCAGCGCCTGGTGCACGCCGGGCAGCGGCTCCATCGGATGCTGCATCAGCTCACGCCCGGCGGCCAGGATCTCGGCCAGCACGGCGCCGGGCACCCGCGACCCGCTGAGCTCCACCGCGGTTTCCATCATCGACAGCGTGAAGCCCTTGGCACCGTAGCCATAGGTGGCCAGGTTGCGCCGCTCCACCGCGGCCAGGTGGCGGGTCACGGTGGCCGAATCGGCCCAGGGCGCCAGCAGCGCGTCGAAGCGCGCATGGGTCAGGCGGAACAGCGGCTCGTTGTGCCACAGCGTATCGTCGGCATCCAGGCCGATCAGCTGCGGGCGCGGGGCGTTGGCAAAGCTCATGGTGGCGCCAGCTTAGCCGCCGGGCGCGGGCTGCGGCCGCAGCGGCGGCTGAATGTTTTATGCAGCGCCGGGATCGGCCTGCGGATCGGCCTGCACGCGGATGCGCAGGCCCTGCAGCATCACCACCTGGCCGGCGCGGATCTTGGCCGTCTTGCGCAGCTCGTCGCGGCCGTCCACCTGCACCCGGCCCTCGGCCACCAGGGCCTTGGCGGCGGCGCCGCTGGGCGCGACGCCGGTGGCCTTGAGCAGGCTGTCCAGCGGGATGAAGTCGCCGCGCAGGGCAAAGTCCAGGGTTTGCATCGTTGGTTTTCCTGTCGGTGTCAGACGGGGGCCTGCCAGAGCATCACCTTCAGCGAGCGCTGCTCCGACACATCGGCAAAGGCCGGCGGATTGGCCAGGCGCTCGACGAACCGCAGCTGCGGCGCCAGCGTCGCCACCTGGTCGATGAGGAAGTCCGGCCCCAGTTCGGGCGCGTTCAGGCACAGCAGGGCATGGCCACCGGGCGCCAGCAGGTCGGGCAGGCGGCGGATCAGGCGCGCATAGTCCTTGGTGGCCACGAAGCTGCCCTTCTGGTAGCTGGGCGGATCGGCGATCACCAGGCCGTAAGGCCCGCTGCGCGTGATCTTGCCCCAGGAACTGAACAGGTCGTGGCCCAGGAAGCTGGCCTGGCCGCTGTGCGCGCCGGGGCCGAGGCCAGGACCGAGGCCATTCAGCGCATGGTTGCGCTGGCCCGCCGCCAGCGCGCCGCGGGCCATGTCCAGGTTCAGCACCTGCCCGGCCCCGCCCTGCAGGGCGGCGACCGAAAACGCGCAGGTGTAGGCAAACAGGTTCAGCACCCTGATGCCCGGCTGTGCGGCGCAGTGGGCACGCACCCAGCGACGGCCGGCCGCCATGTCCAGGAACAGGCCGTGGTTCTGGCCACGCAGCAGGTGCACGGCATAGCGTGCACCGTCTTCCAGCACCGCATGCGGCTCGGGCACGCTGCCGGCCATCAGCCGGGTCTCGCTGTGGGCCGGCTGGCGCAGCTGGAACACCCAGTTCAGCGGCCGGCCCGGGGCGATCTGCGCCCAGCGCGCGGCCAGGGCCTGGCCCAGGTGGTCGAGCTGGGCGTCGTCCACGGGTTCGAAGCTGGTCAGCAGCCAGACCGGATCAAACCAGTCCAGCACCCAGGCCTCGCAGCCCGGGAACAGGCCACCGCGGCCGTGGAACAGACGCTGGGCGTCGCCGGGCAGCGGCAGGGTGGCGATGCGGGCTAGCAGGGCTTGCATGGGATGGGGCCCAGCGCTGGCGCCGGAGATGAAAACGGCGCCTGCCGGCGCCGTGGGTTCCTGGGTCGGGCGGAGGTTCTGGCCCCGGCCGCGCTGACGCGAGCGTATCGCAAGAAGCGGCCTCCCCCGCCCTCGCCCTCGCCCTCGCCCTCACCCAGCCCCTGGTCATTTCGGCGACCGCCGGTGCTGCCGACGCAGCGGCGTGGACGCCCCTGTCCTGCGCTCAGGCGCACCGCACGCGGCCGCGCCCGTGCGCGCCCGCCACATGCTGCGGCCGGGCGGGCGCCGCGCTGCTGCTGCCCGCCGCGGCCTGCGACAAGCCGCCCAGGATGCCGCAGTGCGCGGCCCCTCCCGCACCGGCACATTGCTGGCGCAAGGCCTTCAGCTGCTTCTCGAGTTGCCGCAGGTTGCGGATGCGTGCTGCGATATGGCCGATGTGCGCGTCGAGCAAGGCGTTCACGTCGCCGCAATCGGCCTCGGGCCGGTCCTTGAAGCGCAGCAGCACGCGGATCTCGTCCAGCGTCATGTCCAGCGAGCGGCAGTGGCGGATGAAGGCCACACGCTCCAGCTGCGCGTCGCCGTAGATGCGGTAGTTGCCGTCGGTGCGTGGCGGCGTCGGCAGCAGGCCCTCGCGCTCGTAGTAGCGCAGGGTCTCGACCTGCGTGTCGGTGCGCGCGGCCAGCTCGCCGATCTTCATTGCATGGCTCCGGGCTCCAGGCCGCGGCCTGCCCGGCCGCCGGCGTCGCATCGTATCCGCTTGACCCTGAAGTGGCTACAGGGTCTCCAATGGCGGTGACCTTCCAACAGCCCCTGGGGCCCACCATGAGCGATTCCTGCTGCAGCCACGGCTGCGCCACGACCACCCGGCCTGCCAGTGCCCGCTACCGGCGCGTGCTGTGGGCGGCGCTGGCGATCAATGCGACGATGTTCGGCGTCGAACTGGCCGGGGGCCTGCGCGCCGGCTCGGTGTCGCTGCTGGCCGATGCCGTCGACTTCTTCGGCGACGCGGCCAACTACGGCATCTCGCTGCTGGTGCTGGGCATGGCGCTGGCCTGGCGCGCCCGTGCGGCCTTGTTCAAGGGCCTGACGATGGGGGTCTTCGGGGCCTTTGTGCTCGGCAAGGCGGCCTGGGGCTGGGCCACCGGCAGCGTGCCCGAGCCGGTGACGATGGGGGCGATCGGGGCCTTGGCGCTGGTGGCCAATGTCAGCGTGGCGCTGATGCTCTACGCCTGGCGCGACGGCGATGCCAACATGCGATCGGTCTGGCTGTGCAGCCGCAACGATGCCATCGGCAATGTGGCGGTGATGGCCGCCTCGCTGGGCGTGTTCGGCACCGGCCAAGGCTGGCCCGATCGGGTGGTGGCGGCGGTGATGGGCGCACTGGCGCTGAGCGCGGCGCGCAGCGTGATCCGGCAGGCACGGGCCGAGCTGCGCCCCTTGGCCGTCGTGGCCTGAGCGATCAGCTGCCGCCGGCCCGGCGCTTGAGCCAGCGCCGCATGGCCAGCGACGGGCCGTCGGCGCGAAAGGAGATCTCTGCCGCCGTGCCCGGCGCGTAGTTCGCCAGGTTGCGTTCGATGGCCTCCAGCCCGTCGATGTCCTCCTGGAAGGCCGCACGCAGCTGCCGGTGCATGAAGTCGGTGATCCCGGCATCGTCGACCGAGAAGTTGCGTGCGTGATGGATGAAGTAGTGGGTGCTGGTGGCCGTCTCGGGCGTCACGATGTGCGCCGTGCGGATGGCCCGCGAGGGCTGCTCTTCCACCGGCTGGTCGCAGGCGTGAAAGCGCACCTGCACCTCGTGCAGGGCTGGCGAGATGAAGGTCGAGCTGGCGATGCGCGCGGCATCGCGGCCTTCCAGGCCGGTGGGCTTGGCCCAGATCGCCGGCAGGCGTGTGGGCATCACTGAGCGCGTCAGCGAGAAGCGCCCTGCGGCTGCGTCGATCGAGCTTTCATAAGGGGCGGTGGCGTAGTCGGGCGTGCCAAAGGTCCTGGCGTGAAGAAAGCTCAGATGCGTCAGGTCCAGCAGGTTCTCGTGCAGGCGCACATAGCTGGCCCGCAGGTACAGGCGCTCACGCGACGCAGCCCATTGCGCGTCGTCCACCCAGTCGGGATGAGGCGCCGGCTGCGCAGGCTGGCCGCGGCCCATCCAGATCCACACCAGCGGACCGTGCTGCACCGCGACAAACGAGCGCACCTGGGCGCCGGGCGGCACCTGGCTCTGAGATGGCACGCCGGTGCAGACGCCGTCGCAGCCGAAGCGCGCCCCGTGGTAGGCGCATTCGATGGTGTCGCCCTCGACCCGGCCCAGCGACAGCGGCATGGAGCGGTGCGGGCACCGGTCCTCCAGCGCCATCACCTGGCCATCCAGACGGCGCAGCAGCAGCACGGGCAGGCCGAGCAGGCGCCGCGACAACGGTGTGCGCCCCACCTCGTCGGCGAAGGCAGCGACATACCAGGCGTCAAAGATGAACGGCGTGCGTTCGTCGGCCAGTTCGGCCTGCATGCGCAGCGCAGCCTGCTGCGCGCGGTCGGCAATCGTCTCCATCGTGGTTCTCCTGTGCAGACCGGCGCCATGCTGCGTGCATCGCGGCGCCAGGTCTGTCCATCGCGTGAAGGACAATCCGCGGCCACATGCCCCGCAACAACCCGGCCGCCCTGGAGTCGATCGCCCTGGCGCGTGTCATCGACCGGCTGGGCGGGGCCGACTTTGGCAGCGCGCTGCTGGCCTGGTTGGCGCCGGCCCTGGATGCCTCCCACGCCACGGCTTTTCGCTTCGATGCCGGCCTGCATGTGCGCATCGTGATGACGGCCAGCCTCGACGGCAGCGACATCGCGATGCGCTCGGCCCGCGTGTATGGCGGCAGCGGCCTGTACCGGCACGACCGCTTGCTGGACACGCTGCGCGGTCTGGACGCTGCGGTCACCGAGCGGCCGGCCATCGCCCGCCTGCGACGCGATCAGATCAGCGATGCGGCCTATGGCGAACAGCTGTGGGACCGCTTTGCCCTGGCCGACCGGCTCTCGGCCCTGGCCCTGCTGGACGGCCACTGGTGCGCGCTGAACCTGTACCGGGACGTCGGCCGCGGCCTGTTCGGCACGCGTGAAGTCAGGCGGTTTGCGGCGCAGGCACCGCTGTTGCTGGCCTTGCTGCGCCGGCATCTGGCGGCGCTGCAGGCGGCCCCGGCCCACGGGCCGTCGGAGCGCCTGCCGGTCGAGGCCCTGGCCGCCCTGCTGCAGCGCCTGCCCACGCGGCTGAGCCCGCGCGAGCGCGAGGTCTGTGCGCTGACGCTGGCCGGCCACTCGCGCGAAGGCATCGCCCTGAGCCTGGGCATCGCCGCCAGCAGCGTGGCCACGCTGCGCGAGCGCGCCTATCGCAAGCTGCAGATCCACGGCGTCAACGAACTGTTCGCCCTGTGCCTGCAGCATGCCCAGCCGGTGGGCGTGCAGGCCGGCCCCGTCGGGCCCTGAGGCACTCACCTACCGGGACCCGGTGCTTGACTATCTTCGATGATTCCATAAACTTGGAAATATGGACGAGAAAACCGCTGTTGCCGCCCTGGCCTCCCTGGCCCAGGACGCCCGTCTGCGCGTGTTCCGCGCGCTGGTGGGCGCCGGCCCGCAGGGCATGACCCCCAGCGCCCTCTCGGCGATGCTCGACATTCCCGGCTCCACCCTGTCCTTCCACCTGAAGGAACTGGTGCATGCCGGCATGGTGAGTGTCGAACGCGAAGGCCGCAACCTGCACTACCGCCCGTCGCTGGGCCGCATGAACGAGCTGCTCGCCTACCTCACCGACCACTGCTGCCAGGGCCGGGCCTGTGCTCCCGGCAGTGGCAAGCGCCGCACCACCTGCTGATCAGAAAGTCCGACATGAAGCGATTCCACGTTCACCTGCACGTCGAAGACCTGGCCCTGAGCATCGGCTTCTACACAAAGCTGTTCGCCGCCCAGCCGACCCGCGTCGAAAGCGACTATGCCAAGTGGATGCTCGACGACCCACGCCTGAACTTCGCCATCTCCACCCGCGGCGCCAGGCCCGGCATCGACCACCTCGGCCTGCAGACCGACGATGCGGCCGGGCTGGCCGAGATGAAGGCACGCGCCGAGTCGGCCGACCTGGCCCTGCTCGACGAGGGCGAGACCACCTGCTGCTATGCCCGCAGCGAGAAGCACTGGGTCACCGACCCGCAGGGCATCGCCTGGGAGCACTTCCACACCCTGGACAGCATCCCGGTCTTCCGCCAGGACCCGCCCGCCACCCAGCCCGCCAGCACGGCCCCCGCCTGCTGCACCCCCACGCCCGGCGGCAGGCCGGTCGGCATCCCGGTCAAGCCCTCGACCCCCTGCTGCTGAAGCCATGACCCTCCATGTCCTGATCCTGTGCACCCACAACTCGGCGCGCAGCGTGCTGAGCGAAGGCATGCTCAATCACCTGGCGGCCAGGCTCGGCAAGGATGTCCGCGCGCACAGCGCCGGCAGCGACCCGAGCGGCCGCATCCATCCGCTGGCGATCGAGGCCCTGCGCAATGCCGGCATCGACACCGGCGGCTACCGCAGCAAGAGCTGGGACGAGTTCAGCGGCACGGCGGCGCCGCCGCTGTCCATCGTCATCACCGTCTGCGACAGCGCCGCGGCCGAGCCCTGTCCGGTGTTCTTCGGCGGCGGCGCGGGCCAGCCGGTCAAGGTGCACTGGGGCTATCCCGATCCGTCCAGCGCCGAGGGCGGCGACGACGGCCGGCGTCGGGCCTTCGAGCTGACGCGCCAGGCCATCGGCTACCGCATGCTGCAGCTGCTGGCGCTGCCGCTGCAGACGATGGACCGCAGCGCGCTGCAGGCGGCCCTGGTGGAGATCGGCAACAGCTGAACGCGCATGAACACCCGCACCCTGCCTGTCCGTGTCGCCGCGCCGGCGCCGATGAGCGTCTTCGAGCGCTACCTCACCGTCTGGGTCTTCCTCTGCATCGTCGTCGGCATCGCGCTCGGCCAGATGCTGCCCGGCCCGTTCCAGGCCATCGGCCGCATGGAAGTCGCCAAGGTCAACCTGCCGGTCGGCCTGCTGATCTGGGTGATGGTCATCCCGATGCTGCTGAAGGTGGACTTCGGCGCGCTGCACCAGGTCAGGCAGCACTGGCGCGGCATCGGGGTCACGCTGTTCGTCAACTGGGCGGTCAAGCCCTTTTCGATGGCGCTGCTGGGCTGGATCTTCGTGCGCCATGTCTTCGCACCCTACCTGCCCGCGGGCCAGCTCGACAGCTACGTCGCCGGCCTGATCCTGCTGGCCGCCGCACCCTGCACCGCGATGGTCTTCGTCTGGAGCCGGCTCACCAACGGCCATCCGCTGTTCACCCTCAGCCAGGTGGCGCTGAACGACACCATCATGGTGTTCGCCTTCGCGCCCATCGTCGCGCTGCTGCTGGGCCTATCGTCCATCGTCGTGCCCTGGGACACGCTGGTCACCTCGGTGCTGCTGTACATCGTGGTGCCGGTGCTGATCGCCCAGGTCTGGCGCAAGGCGCTGCTGGCCCGCGGCCCGGCCGCCCTCGATGCCACGCTCGCGAGCATCGGCCCCTGGTCGATCACGGCCTTGCTTGCCACGTTGGTGCTGCTGTTCGCCTTCCAGGGCGAGGCCATCCTCCAGCAGCCGCTGGTCATCGCCATGCTCGCGGTGCCGATCCTGATCCAGGTGCTCTTCAATTCGGCGCTGGCCTATTGGCTCAATCGCCGCCTCGGCGAATCGCACAGCGTGGCCTGCCCCTCGGCGCTGATCGGCGCGAGCAACTTCTTCGAGCTGGCGGTGGCCGCGGCCATCAGCCTGTTCGGTTTCCAGTCCGGAGCGGCGCTGGCCACGGTGGTCGGTGTGCTGATCGAGGTGCCGGTGATGCTGCTGGTGGTGCGAGTGGTCAACCAGAGCAAGGGCTGGTACGAGGCGGGCAGCCGGGCCTGAGCCCCTGGTTGAGTGGCGGCATCGCCTCCTGCCACCCTGCCCCGCAGGCCCGCACGGCCACACCCTGCGTCTGCTGAGCCTGCCCGAGGCCTGGGCGGGCTTGCGCATGCACGCCGAGCTGCTGGATCTCGGTCTGGCCAATCCGCGCCGGGTGGCAAGACCGTGCACCTGTCCACCACCGACCCGGCGGCGCACCCGGCCGGCACGCTGCAGGGCAGTGTGCGGCGTCTGCAGGTCGACCGCATCGACCCGGTCGCCGGGACGCGGCGCGACGTCGACAAGACCCGGACCACACGCGCATCGTGCTCGTCAGCCTGCCCGGGGTGATGCCGGTGTCCGAAGCGGCCGGCCTGCATGCCGAACACCGGGTGATGCGCAACCAGACAGGCTTCCGGAGGGCAACGCAGCCGCTGGATCATTCGCGGAGGGGCGAGTCACCGAGCGGCTGTCACGGCCGTTCCTGTTGCGCGTCGCCAGTGTTTTCCCGTCCCTGAAATGGGTGGGTGCGAAACCGCAGCATCCTCAAGATGATGAATGTCATGCGTTAAGTTCGACGCGAGACTGAATGCGGCCGCCCTGGGGTTGGGCCGCCGGCCGCCGGGGGGCGCCGGCGCCTGGCAGGGAGGCCTGGGGGCAGGGGTGATCGGCAGCGATCATGACCCAGGTGCGTCGGCGGTTCGTGCCGACCATGGGTCCGCCGGGGGGGGCCAAGGCATGCGTCAGTTTCGACAGCGGATCAGCTCGCGTTGGCAGAGCTGGTCGCAACGGCTGCGGGCCGACCTGCCGCCAGCGCGCAAGCGCCTCGTCGTCGAGGCCCTGGAGCAGCGCCTGCTGCTGTCCGGCGGGCTGACGGCCAGCGTGGCCCAGGTGGCGGCCGGTCTGGACAGCTCGCGCATCACCGGCGTCACGGTCATCACCCATGGCTTCCAGCCCGAGTACCTGTCCGACGGCGACGCCCTGCTGGGCCTGGCCAAGGCCATCGTCAACTTCGAGCGCTACGGCGACGCCCAGCCTGCTGACACCGCCTGGCTGCTGGACCTGGACCTGCCGCAGGAGGGGCGGCCGGCGCTGTTCGACCTGATCGACTCCAGCGCCGATCTGCCCTGGCTGAATGGCAACGGCCCCGGGCTGGGCCCCAAGGGCGAACTGGTGCTGGTCTACGACTGGGCGGTCGAGTCCAACGAGCATGCGCCGGGCTGGACCGAGGCCGCCGGCGACGGCCTGTTCGCGCTGCTGAACCAGCTGAAGCTGGTGGACATCGGCCATGTGCTGGCCAGCAAGCCGTTGCATTTCATCGCCCACAGCTTTGGCGCGGCGGTCACCAGCGAGGCGGTGGAGCGCCTGGCCTACCACGGCATCGCGGTCGACCAGGTCACGCTGCTGGACCCGCACGACTTCAGCCAGGGGCTGGGCGGGGTCGATACCTTCCAGGGCCAGTACACGGTGGGCCAGCCCACCGGCTATGGCGCCACGCGCTGGGACAACGTCGGCTTCATGGACGTGTACTTCCAGACCCGCGGCACCAACGGTGCCCTGGTGCCCGATGCCATCGTGCCGCTGGGCCGGCCCATCCCCGGCGCCTACAACCGCTACATCGATGTCGAGCTGCCGCTGACCGCGTCCTACGGCAATGGCGAGACCTCGGGCGACCACAGCTATGTCTGGACCACCTTCTACGCCTCCAGCATCCCGGGCGCGCTGAGCTTCGATGCGGTCAACAACCGCTATGTCGAGCAGAACGGCGGCGACGGCCTGCTGATCGACATCGATGGCAACGGCAACAGCGGCAACCATGCCGGGCCCACGCTGGCCGGCAGCTTCGGCAGCCTGGCCGAGACGCGCAGCGGCGGCACCGCCTATGGCTACGGCTATTCGCGCCTGGCCGGCGGGCAGTCGTTGCGCCCGGCGCCCGATTTCTACGGCCTGGGTGCCAACGACCTGGCGGCCCATGTGTGGACGCCGGCGGCGCTGAAGCCGCTGAGCAACACCGATCCCGGCCAGGCCGAGCCCATGGGCGCTTCCGGCGGCTTTGCGCCGCTGTGGCGGCCTTTCGATGGAAACTCCGGCGGCGTGGTCTTCAATGGCAATTTCGCCTTCGGCGGCGAGGCCATCTCGGTGGACGTGCTGGGCGACGGCCTCAGCGCCACCCTCCCCGGCTGGACCCACCATGGCGGCGGCGGCGGCGCCCAGGTGCCGCTGCTGGTGGGCACGCAGGCGCTGCGCCTGGGCGCCACGCCCGATCCCGGCCAGCCCTCGCTGGACCCGCGGCTGCGCGTGCACAACGATTTCCTGCTGCCCGAGTCGGCCACGCACCTGCAGTTCAGCCTGCGCGACCTGACGCCGGCCGCCGGCGCCAGGCTGCAGGTGTTCCTGCTTGCCGACAGCCCGGTGCAGGCCGATGGCTCGCTGCTGCTGCCGGCCGGCAGCACGCCGCTGCTGGAGCTGCCGCTGGCCCAGGCCTTGAGCGGTGGCTCGGCGGTCCACAGCCTGGCCCTGAGCGCGGGCCTGGCCGGTGGCGTGCGCAGCCTGGTGTTCCGCCTGGTCGATGCCAGCAACAGCGCCAAGCTGCTGCTGGACGACGTGCAGTTTCTTTCGCTGGCCTCGGCGCGCAGCGCCGATGTGCTGGAGCTGGACCTGGGCGCGCTGATCGTCGCCGGCGGCGGTGAACTGCCGCTGGGCTACGACATCCGCGCGCTGGGCCTGCAGGGTGCCGTGATCACGCAGACCGCGGCCGACGAGTACGCGGTCAACGCCCGCAATGCCGATGGCACGGCCGGCACGCTCTGGGGGCGGCTGATCCTGGCCGAGCGTTTCGACGGTGCCGACCAGGCCTTTGCCGATACTGGCCGCCTGCTGTTCGTGCCCCATCTTCCCGATGCGCTAGCCGAGCCGGCGGCCCAGGCCTTCCAGGGCACGTTTGCGCTCAGCTATGCGCCGCAGGCCAGCGAGGCCCAGGCCGATGCGCTGCGTTTCCAGTACCAGGCCGGCCACTTCGTCTCGCAGGTGAATGTGCGCGCCAGCACCAGCCTGCCCGATGCCGAGGACGAGGTCAGCGCCGATGCCGGCAGCGAGAACACGCTGCGCCTGCAGCAGCGGCTGCGAGCGCTGGGCTATCCCGGCGTGTCCGGTGCGGCCCTGGTGGTCGATGGCAAGCTGGGCGCCAATACCCGCCATGCCATCGGCCTGTTCAATGCCGTGGTCGGCGGTCTCAGCCAGGCCCAGCCGGGCGACCACATCGACCTGGCCTGGATCAACGATCCGCAGGCGCCGCGCTGGACCGCACTGGTCGCGGCCGATCCGGCCGCGGTGGACGAGACCAGCCGCGTCTCGTTGTTCGCCGCGGGCTTCAGCCGCTGGGGCTCGTCCTGGACCGAGCAGGTGCTGGACGCCGCCGGCCGGCTGCTGGCGCCGGGCCTGGCCGCATTCGAGCTGACCCAGGCCGCGCGCCAGACCGGCGCCGGTGCGGCCAACGGCGTCGGCCAGTGGCTGGTGTTCGAGACCCCGGCGACCAACTACGCCACGCTGCCGGCCGGCAAGACCATCGCGCCGGTGCCGTTTTTCGAAACGCTGCTCGTGTCCGGGCAGAAGCTGATCGTCGCCAGCGACTCCAGCGCCGGCGCGCCGCGTGTGCTGGTGCGCAATGCCTCGGGCCAGGTGGTGTCGGTGCTGGCCAGCCAGGCCGGCGCGGCCGGCCAGACCGCGCTGCTGGCCGACAGCGTGCTGGGCAGCCGCAGCGATCTGCTGGCCATCAAGGGCCTGTTCCGCTATGCCGAGGCCTACCAGATGGCCACCGTGCATGCGCAGATCGATGCGCTGAAGCGGGCGCGCACGGCCTCGGGCGCGCGCGTGGCCGTGATCTACAGCGGCGACCCGGGCACCTGGGACGGCGATGGAACCACCGGCATCGTGCGCTTCGAAGGCGGCAACGGTGATCTGCCGCGGCGCTTCGAGGAGCCGCACCGCGGCGGCACCTTCGAGGTCCAGATCGCCGCGCCCGAGCGCCGCCCCGGTCCGCAGGAGCAGGCGGCGCTGTCGCAATGGGTCAGCGAGGTGCAGCGCATCTTCGACTTCATCGGCCAGCTGCCCGACTGGGCCAGCCAGGTGCCGCTGATCGGCGGCGTGCTCAAGGACATGCTGCCGATGGAGCAGCTGGTGGGCACGCTGATGCGCGAGACCTTTGGCCCGCTGGCGCTGGAGGCCAACCTGTCCCTGGAGCGGCTGCGCGAGCTGCTGAGCCAGGACAAGAAGAGCTTCACGCTGCAGGTGCCGCAGGCCGACGGCACGCTGCGGGCCATGGACTACAGCTTCGGCCTGAAGGCCGGCAGCAGCTTCAGCGTGAGCATGGACGATGCGTCCATCCGCATCGACGGCCTGGAGCTGGTGGCCGAGCGCACCGATCCGCGCCTGCTGGACCTGGGCGCCGAGGCCCAGTCCCTGGGCCTCAAGCTGAGCGGCCAGACCCTGGTCAACATGAAGCAGAGCTGGACCCTGAAGCTGGGCCTGGAATACCGGCGCGACCCGGCGCTGCCGCTGGACCAGGCGGTGGTGGTGCGCCAGCTGCAGGTGGATGCGGGCATCGGCTTTGCCGCCACCGGCGGCGCCGGCGATCCGCTGCTGAACGCCCAGCTGCGCATGGGCTCGATGGCGGCCGAGCTGAAGAACGGCCGCGTCGACGTGTTCGAGCTGAAGGCCGGCGTGGGCCTGAAGCCGTCCGAGCTGGGCAGCCAGGGCCTGACGCTGCAGCAGCTGGCCGCGCGCAGCCTGGCCAGCCTGACCGAGACACGCTGGGACGTGCGCATCAAGGCCGCGCTGCCGATCCAGCTGGACACGGCCATCGCCGGCACGCTGAGCCAGACCCTCACCATCGACGACGGCACGGCCGCCCACAACCCCTGGACGCGCAGCGGCGTGGTCGGCGCCATCCCGTCGCTGTCGCTGACCACCCTGGTGCCTTCGCTGCCCACGCTGCGCTTCGGCGGTGCCGGCGGCGTCTCGCTGCCCGAGCTGGGCGCCATCGACAGCAGCGACCTGCTGGCCATGCTGGAGCGGCTGCGCGACTGGTTCAATACCCTGGGTGGCTCGCTGGGCCATGCCGGCGAGGGCTCGCCGCTTCAGCTGAGCTGGCCCGACATCGAGCTGCCCCAGCTGGGCACGCTGAAGTGGCCCGACCTCAGCGACTTCCTGCGCCTGGGCGACTGGCTGCAGCTGCCCGACATCACCGAGACCACCGGCAGCTTCGAGCTGCCGAGCTGGCAGGACCTGGTGCAGCAGATTCCCGGCTTCACGCTGGGCGCGGCCTCGTTCGACGCGGCCAACAAGACGCTGAGCTACAGCATCAACCTCGACCAGCTGCTGGGCCGCTGGGCCACGCGGCTGCAGCTTGGCGATGGCCAGCAGTCGCTGCCGGCGCCGCTGACCCTGGCCACCGCGCTGGCCGACCTGAACGCCGGCGGCGGCATTGCCGACCTGGCCAGCAGCCAGGCCAGCCTGCGCTTCACGCTGCGCAGCGGCGCCAGCTTCGACGTGGCGCTGAACGGCGTGGCCACGCTGCAGCAGGTCATCGACCGCATCGAGACCGCTTCGCGCAGCGTGGCCGGTGATGCCGGCAGCCGCCGCGTCAGCGTGCGCCTGGGCGAGCAGGCCGACCGGCTGCTGGTCGAGGACCGCAGCCAGGGCACGGGCGTGCTGCGAATCACCGCGCTGAACAACCTGAAGGCCGGCCTGGCCGGGCCCGGCCTGGGCCTGGTCGGCGAGGACGTGGATGGCGACGGTGCCATCGTCGGCGCCAGCCTGGTGGGTGCCGATGGCATCGCGGTCGAGGCGCTGGCGCGCATCCAGGGCAGCTTCAAGATAGGCATCGACTTCGGCGCCATCGGCCGCGGCTTCACGCTGGCCGGCAAGAGCCTCGCTGAGCTGAACGGCGGCGGCGGCCTGGTGGCCGGTGCCAGCGGCGGCGCCGACGATGTGCGCATCAGCCTGCGCAACGGCACCATCATCGGCGTCAACCTGTCGGGCCTGAGCACGGTGCAGCAGCTGGTCGACCGGCTCAACACCGTGCCCGGCCTGCGCGCCGGCATCACGCTGACCAGCCTGGTGCCCGAGTCGGCCAGCAGCGCCGAGTGGAATGCGCTGGACGCCGCCACCCGGGCGCTGAAGGGCGATACCGCGCGGCTGTGGCTGCGCGACACCACCAGCGGCGAACAGCAGTTCCGCGTCGATGCGGCCAATGGCTCGCTGCGCGGTGCGGCCTACATCGGCCTGGGCCTGCTGGGCGTGGACGATGACGGCGAAGACGGGGCTGGCGACGGCATCATCGCCGGCGCGCCGCTGCACGGCGACGCCATCGAGCACCATGTCTTCCTCAAGGACGTGGGCCTGATCAAGGCCAGCGTCGAGCTCAACGTGCCGGACATCGATGCCCGGCTGCAGGTGGCCGGCCTGGGCCTGGGCGTGCAGAACGGCTCGGGCCAGCTGCGTGCCGAGCTGCCGATCCAGCTGCGCGATCCGGGCCTGCCGTCCAGCAGCTCCAGCACCAATGCCCAGGGCATCACCACCTTCGTGCCGGTGGCGGGCAGCTTCGGCGACGGCCGCATGACGCTGGCCGAGCTGGGCGGCGCGCTGGGCGACAGCCGCAACCTGATGTCCTATGCCGCCAACGACACCAGCACGCGTCTCAAGCGCCTGGTCGGCGACCTGGTGCTCAAGGGCAGTGCCACGCTGGAGCTGCCGGTGGTCAGCACGCCGGCGGCCCTGCTGGCCGGTGCCAGCAACCCCGGCATCAGCGTCAACTGGACCGACCTGAGCCGCCGCGACACGCTGCGCGTGGAGACCCGCGGCCTGAACCTGGTGGAGGGCCTGCGCAGCTTTGCCTTCCAGCAGCTGATCCTGAACCTGCGCGAGGTGCAGGCTTCGCTGCAGCGGCTGGAGGGCCAGGCCCTGTTCCAGCAGGACCTGCCGGTGCTGGGCAAGAGCCTGGCCGAGCTGGTGGGCCTGGCGCAGAACTTCGGCCGCTTCGTCGACGAGCTGGAAAAGCACCCGGCCCAGACCGTGGACCAGCTGCAGGCCTCGATCGCCCAGGCGCTGCAGGCCCTGTCGGCGCTGGGCGAGGGCCAGTCGCCGGGCAGCGCCAGCAGCAGCACCGGCTATGGCCAGTCGGGCACGCAGAGCACGGTGCAGCTGGCGCTGAACTTCGAGAACAAGGGCAGCCGCCAGGTGCCGCTGGACCTGAGCCTGGGCGACCTGGGCGAGGTGGCCAAGATCGCCGGCATCAATGGCAACCTGCTGTCCTCGTCGGGCGAGCTGACCCTGGCCTGGCTGGGCGCGCTGGAGCTCAACCTCGACATCGACGTCAGCAACCCGCTGGCGCCGGTGGTCTACATCCGCGACAGCTCACGTGCCCGCTTCGGCCTGGGTCTGGACGAGGGCCGCTTCAGCGCCGATGCCGGCGGCCACCTGAGCCTGGTCGATGGTCTGGACGTGAATGCCGCACTGGGCCCGCTGGGCCTGTTCGTGCGCGACGGCAGCATCCGCCTGAACGATGGCGCGCGCATCCTGGCTGTCGATCCGGCCGACGACCGCAAGAGCCTGGTGCGTTACGACAACCTGGCCGAGTGGACGGTGGACGTGCGCAACGAGACCGGCGCCGGCGCCGATGGCCGCTACCGATTGTTCAGCGAGTTCGGCACCAGCCTGCTGGACACGGCCGGCGTGGGCCGGCTCGATGCGGTGCTGCCGATCCGCTTTCCCACCGAGGGCCGGGCGCTGGACAGCAATGTGCCCAACCTCGAGCTGCATGTCAGCGACCTGGGCCGGCTCACCAGCCTGACGTCGCTGAAGGCCCTGGCCGGCAGCGCCGATGTCAACAACCGCGCGCTGATCCCCGATTTCAGCCAGGCCGTGCGTGGCCTGGGCGCGCTGACCGGCGACCTGAGCAATCTCTGGAACAGCATCGGCGAGAACTGGACCGCGGCCTTCGATGCGCTGGACAAGCTGCTGGCCGACGGCGCCTTCGATGTGAAGCTGCCGCTGATCGGCGGCCAGCTGTCCGAGGCCATGGGTTTTGTGCGCGAGCTGCGCGATGCGCTGGAGCCGGTGCTCAGCGGCAGCAGCGGCGCACGCACGGCCGAGCTGCTGCGCAGCAAGGTCATCGAGGCGCTGCGGCCCTGGATCAGGGACCACAACGGCAACGGCCTGATCGACGGCGACCTCAATGCCAACGGCCTGCGCGATGCCGGCGAAGACCTGGTGATGGTGGCCGGCGCCGAGCGCATCGAGTTCGACATGGAGCTGTACAGCGCCAGCCGGCTGGCCGATTCGGACATCGGCTTCGACCTGGGCCTGCCCGGCCTGGGGCTGGACCTGGAAGGCCAGGTGGCGCTGGACCTGGGCTTCAGCTGGAAGTTCGGCTTCGGCCTGTCCAAGGCCGACGGCTTCTACCTGAAGCTGCCCGACAGCATCAGTGACGACCTGCGCCTGGACCTGACGGCCACGCTGCCGGGCTTCGTGGCCACCGGCACGCTGGGCTTCCTGCGCGTGCAGGCCAGCGACGACGAGGCCAGCCCCAGCCAGCTGCAGGGCAGCTTCATCATCGACCTGAAGGACCCGTCGCGCGACCAGCGCCTGACCGTCAGCGACCTGCGCTCCGGCGCGTCCTTCGGCCAGCTGTTCGACGCCCGCTTCAGCGGCGGCGCCACGCTCAACCTCGACCTGGAGGCCAGCTTCCAGGGCGACCGCAGCTTCCCGCGCGTGGCCGCCGATCTGGCCGTGCAATGGAGCTTCGGCAATGCCAGCACCCAGGCCGGCCTGTTCGGCGACGCGCCCACGGTGCGCTTCGACAATGTGCGCTTCAACGCCGGCGACTTCATCAACGGCCTGTTCGAGCCCCTGGTCGACCGCGTCAAGCAGATCATCGACCCGATCAAGCCGGCGCTGAACTTCCTGACCAGCCGCCTGCCCGGCATCAGCGATCTGCTGGGCCGCAGCGTCACCCTGCTGGACGTGGCCGAGGTGCTGGGCGCGCCCAATGTGGCCTCGGTGCGCAGCTTCATCGCCCAGCTGCAGTACCTGTCCAGCCTGGCCGACAGCGTCAGCAGCGTGTCCGGCGATGCCTGGATCTCGCTGGGCCGCATGGACATCGCCAGCGACGTGCGCAAGCTGGTGGCGCCGGGCACGCTGGTGCGCAACGACGTGGCCAAGACCCAGGCCGAGCTGCGCTCGCAGCTCAATGCGGCCGGCGCCGGCGCGCTGATGGACAACGCCAGCAGTGCGCTGGGCGGCTTTGCCTTCCCGTTCATCAGCCAGCCGGCCTCGCTGTTCGGCCTGCTGACCGGGCAGGACGTGACCCTGGTCACCTACACCACGCCGGCGCTGCAGGCGCGGCTGCCGTTTGCCACGCCGCAGTTCCCGGTGCTGCCGCCGGTGGTGTTCGGCAACATCATCGGCGAGATCGGTTTCGACGCCCAGTTCAGCTTCGGCTACGACACGCTGGGCGTGCGCCACTACGGCAAGAGCAACGACCCGGCCGACCTGCTGGACGGCTTCTTTGTCGGCGACCTCAACGCCGCCGGGCGCGACATCGCCGAGATGAGCGTCTATGGCGAGATCGGCCTGCGCGCCTCGCTGAACGATGCGCTGGCGCCCATCATCCAGGCCGGGGTTTCGGGCGCGCTGCGCGCCACCATCGACTTCAACCTCAATGACCCGGACCGTGACGGCAAGGTGCGCTGGGACGAGATCGCGCGCAACCTCGACCTGGGCGCGATCTACCTGTTCGACACCTCGGGCCGGGTTGACTTCATCTGGCGCGCCTGGCTGTGGGCTGGGCTGGAGTTCAGCATCCCCTTCCTGGGCAAGCAGCGCATCACGCTGATGGAGGCCTCGGCCGGCGACAGCATCAACATCCTGAACTACACGCTGCCGCGGCCCGACAACAGCATCCGCCTGGCCACGCTGGAAAGCGATGGCACGCTGAACCTGAACCTGGGTTCGCGCGCCGGCCTGCGCGGCAACGGCAATACCAGCGACGGCAACGAGAGCTTCCGGCTGTCGGCCGGCACGGTGGCCGGCAGCGTGGTCGTCGATGCCTTCGGCCAGACCCAGACCTACACCGGCGTGCGCCGCATCGTCGGCGATGGCGGCGCGGGCAACGACAGCATCCAGGTCGGTGGCGGCCTGCAGCTCGAATCGATCACGCTGCGCGGTGGCATCGGTGACGATCTGCTGAGCTCCGAGTCCAGCACGCCGGTGTGGCTGTACGGCGATGCCGGCAACGACCGCCTGCTGGGCGGCAGCGCGGCCGACCGGCTGGATGGTGGCGACGGCGATGACCAGCTCAGCGGCGGCGATGGCGACGACCAGCTGATCGGCGGCCTGGGCAACGACCGGCTGCAGGGCGGCTCGGGGCGCGACAGCCTGGTCGGCGGCCCGGATGTGCTGAGCGCCGGCCAGCGCGACGACGATGTGCTGTCCGGCGATGCCGGCGACGATGTGCTGCGCGGCGGTGCCGGCAACGATGTCATCGGTGGCGGCGCCGGTGACGATGAACTGCAGGGCGATGCCGGCGACGATGTGCTGGACGGCGGCCATGGCAACGACCGCCTGTATGGCGCGGCCGGCAATGACAAGCTGCGTGGCGGCGACGGTGCCGATCTGCTGGATGGTGGCAGCGGCGACGACCTGATGCAGGGCGAACGCGGCGCCGACACCCTGCTGGCAGGCGACGGCGCCGATGCGCTGTGGGGCGGTCAGGGCAACGACCGCCTGGAGGGCGGCGACGGCAACGACCAGCTGTTCGGCGGCGAGGACCGGCGTTCGGTGGTCGGCGGCGCCAGGATCAACTGGGGCAGCGACCTGCTGATCGGCGGCCTGGGCGACGACCTGATCCATGCCGGCTCGGGCGTGCTGGCCAACGACGTGGCGGTGGCCGTGCAGATCCATGGTGATCTGACACTGGCCTCCGATCTGGGCGGCAACGACAGCCTCTACGGCAGCGATGCGGCCGACCAGATCGACGGCGGGGCCGGCAACGACCTGATCCTGGCCCATGGCGGTGACGATCAGGTCGATGCCGGTGCCGGCGACGATGGGGTGGACGGCGGCGCTGGCAACGATGTGCTGGTCGGTGGCTGGGGCGCCGACCGCCTGGACGGTGGCGATGGCGCCGACCTGGTCTGGGGCGGCCAGGCCCTGGTGCCGCTGGACCTGGCTCAACTGCTGGCCGGCAACCTGGGCAGCAGCCTGGTGCTGGCCCTGCCGCCCGAGACCGCCGGCGCCCAGGAGGCCGCGGCCTTTGGTGCGGCGGCCTACATCGTGCCGGTGGCGGTCAACGGCCAGTCGCTGCGCGACGATGCGGCCGATGCCGGCGACGGCATCGACTTCATCCGCGGCGGCGCCGGTGGCGACTGGCTGTTTGGCGGAGCCGGCGACGACAGCATCGATGCCGGCGCCGGCCACGACTATGTGGACGGTGGCGCCGGTGACGATACGCTGCAGGGTGGCGACGATGCCGACCTGCTGCGCGGCGGCGACGGCAATGACGATCTTTATGGGCAGGGCGGTGCCGACCTGCTGTACGGCGAGGCCGGCCGCGATGCGCTGTGGGGCGGCGAGACCCCGGGCGCGGCCACGCTGGCGGCCGGCATGGCCCAGCGCCTGTATGGCGGCGATGGCGACGACCAGCTCTATGCCTGGTCCGGCAGCGGCGATGGCGAGGCCTTGCTGCAGGGCGACGAACTGCATGGCGGCGACGGCCGCGACAGCCTGTACGGCGGCCTGCGCCGCGACCTGCTGCGCGGTGGCGCTGGCGCCGACATCCTGCTGGGCGACGGCGTGGCGGCCGACAGCCTGCTCGGCGCCGACCAGCGCCGCCTGCGGGGCGGCGCCGACCGCCTGGATGGCGACGGCGGCGAGGATGTGCTGCAGGGCGGCGGCGGCGACGACGAGCTGCATGGCGGCAACGATGCCGACCGCCTGGAAGGCCAGGCCGGCAGCGACCGGCTCTACGGCGGCCGCGGCGTCGATGCGCTGGTGGTCGATCTGGATGCGGCTTATGGCACGGCGGCCATCGACCAGTTTGACGGCCATGGCGATGCCGCTGCGCCCGACGATGGCGTGGACCGCTTGCTGATCATCGGCACGGCCGGCAACGACAGCCTGCGCGCCGCCGAGCGCCTGGGCGACGCCGGCCAGCGCCTGCTGCTGGTGCAGCGCAGTGATGCGCTCGGTGGCCCGGGCCTGGCCCAGGCGCTGATCGACTGGCGCGCCGCCACCGCGGTGGGCGGCATGGTGCGCGTGGAGCAGTTCCACTTCGTGGGCCTGGAAGGCGATGACCGCATCGGCTTTGCCGCCGACGCTGAACTGGGCGCCGGCAGCCTGGCCGTCGACCTGGCCGATCTGTCGCGGCGCGGCAGCGGCTGGGTGGCGGTGATGGAGGGCGGGGCCGGCAACGACCAGCTGCTGGGTTCTGGCGCGCGCGACTACCTGGACGGCGGGGCTGGCAGCGATACGCTGCAGGGCTTTGCCGGCGACGACCAGCTCTGGGGTGATGCGGATGCCCAGGGCAGCGAGGCCGACCGCGACCGGCTCTACGGTGGCCAGGGCAACGACGACCTCTATGCCGGCCTCGGCGCGACCGAGATGTTCGCCTGGTCCATCAATCCATATGCGATGGACAGCCAGGGGCGCTACCTCGACGCCGCGGGCAACCCGCTGGCCGACGGCGCCGACGCGGCGCTGCGCCGCTGGATCGGCGTGTACACCGATGCCAGCGGCCGGCCCCTGCAGGGCAGCGGCGATGCCAATGGCGACGGTCGCCTGGACAGCGATCCGTCCCAGCCCGCGCGCACGCTGGAAAGCACAGGGCTGAACCGCGTCATCGGCGGCGAGGCCGCCGACCGCCTGTACGGAGGCACCGGCCTGGATGCGCTGATCGGCAAGGGCGGCGCCAATGCCTACATCGACCGCAGTGGCCAGAGCATCCAGAACATCGGCGACGTGGTCTTCAATGCCGATCCCGACCATGCCGTGGGCGGCGCCAGCTCGGCCGGCTTCTGGGCCTATGGCGGCTCCAATGTGCGCGACCAGATCCGCGTCGACTACGTCACCGAGCCCGGCCTGCTGACCGGCCACCACCTGATCACCCGGCTGACCGAGAACGCCGGCAACTACAGCTTCGACGCCTCGGTGCGGCTGGACCTGGACAGCTGGAACAGCGACGCCCTGCTGGACGTGGCCGCGCTGCTGAACGGCGAGGACGTGGATGGCGCCGTCAGTGCGCTGAGCGCCGGCGCCCAGCGCGACCGCAATGCCCAGATCCAGGGCCTGATCGCCGCGCTGCTGAACAACCAGGAGCGGCTGAGCGCGATCTACATCGATGCCATGGCCGGCAACGACGAAATCACGGTCGGCCCCACGGTGCAGACCAGCATCTGGATCAATGCCGGCGATGGCGACGACCGCGTGCTGATCGAGCCGGGCCGGGCCATCCTGATCGACCTGGCCGACCAGCAGGGCACCTCGGCCCTGCAGCGCAATGATGTGGCGGACAGCGCGTTTGCGCTGCCGGCGCCGGCCGCCGGTGCGCACTTCAGCGCGCCGCAGCGTTTCACCGATTTGACGCTGGACAGCCCCGACGACCTGGACTGGTTCCGCTTCAGCCTGGCGGCGCAGGCCCCCTATGCCCGCTTGCTGGCGGAAGGCTTGAGCGCCGAGGACGGATTGACGCTGACGCTGTACCGCCGCGTGCTGGATGCCCAGGGACAGGTGCAGCTGGGCGATGCGCTGGCCCGGGTGCAGGGCGGTCGCCAGGCCTCGCTGTGGCTTGGCGAGCTGGCGGCCGGCGACTACCTGCTGAAGGTCTCGGGCGACCGCGTGCCCACGCGCTACGACCTGCAGCTCGACACCGGGGGGGCGCCCGACGCGGCCCGGGTGCCGCTGGGCGCGGCCGAATCGACCGAGGTGCGCCACGACCTGATCCTGGGTGGCGACGGCAACGACGTGCTGATCGGCGGCCCGGGCGAGGACTACATCGCCGGCGGCCGTGGCAACGATGTGTTGAGCGGCGGCCCCGACCGGCAGAAGGTCGATGTGCTCGATGGCGGCGAGGACCACGACACCTTCCAGATCTGGACCGATGCGCTGGCGCTGGACGCCTTCAGCGGCCTGCCGACGATGCCCGGGGCCAAGGGCCAGGATGTCTTCTTTGGCGGCAGCGGCACCGACCGTGTGCTGCTGCTGGGCGGTGACCTCGATGCCCAGGGCCGGCCCATCGCCGATGTGGCGCGGCTGCGCTACAGCATCACCAACGGCCGCTACGAGCTGGCGCGCCAGGTTTGGGACACGGCCAGCCAGCAGTTCGCCGCAGACGATGCCGGCCAGCCGCTGCTGCACTGGGCCTTCTTCGAGTTGCGTGGCACCGAGCGCATCGAGGTCGATCTGCGTGCCGGCGATGACGAGTTTCGCGCCGATGCACAGGTCGTCAACGGCGAGGATTGGGGCCTGCGTGCCGAGGCGCGTCCGCTGGGCGCGCCGCTGCTGGATTTGGTGATCTCCGGCGGCGCCGGGGCCGACCGCCTGTTCGGCGGCGCCGGCGCCGACCTGATCGAAGGCGGCAGCGGCCGCGACGTGATCGCCGGCGGGCCTGGCGACGACCGGCTGCTGGGCGGCGACGGCGACGACCTGATTGCCGGCGATGCCTTTGCCATCCCACCCGACCGCTACGAGACCAGCGCCACCAGCGACCGTGGCAACGACAGCCCGGTGACGCCCCACGAGCTGCTGCTGCAGCCCGATGCCGATGGCCGCTTCGTGGTCTCGGCCAGCTTCCACCTGGGCGACATCGAGGACTGGTACCTGGTGCGTGCGCCGCTGGCCGACATCGGCTTCGGCAGCGCGCAGCGCCTGGTGCTGGACAGCAGCTCGGTCAGCGTGGCCGCCAGCGGTGGCCAGCCGCTGAGCCTCAGCCTGCTGCCGGCCAAGGTGGCGGTCGATGGCCAGGGCGCCATCCTGCGCGATGCCAGCGGCCGCATCCTCTCGGTGGCCCAGGACAGCGCCGACCAGAGCGCCGCGCCCGAGTTCTACCTGCTGCGCATCAGCAATGGCACGCAGGGTGCCACGGCGCCCGAGGGCTTTGCCTATGCGCTGAACTTTGACCTGAGTCGCGCCCCGGTGGCTATGGACCTGGGCGATGCCGCCAACCTGCTGGCGCGCGCCACCATCGACGGCTACCGGCCGTTGCTGCTGCCGGTGGGCGATGTGGACGGCGACGGCCATGCCGAGTTCGCCACCGAGGTCTACACCCAGGGCCAGGACACCACCTTCAACTTCGTCTCGGGACAGGGCACACCGCAGGGCACGCCGCCGGCCTGGCTGACGGCCGACAGCTACTTCCAGCTGGAGGGCCGGCAGTTCGGCTGGGTGGACGGGCCCCTGGTCCAGGGCGTGGACCCCAAGCACACGTTCAGCCTGGTCGGCAGCGCCGACTTCGTGCCCGGCGGTGCGCGCGATCTGGTGCTGCTGGACAGCGACGAGGTCTACAACAGCGCGGCCAATGCCTACGACCCGCGCTCGCGCGTCTTCGTCACCACCTCGCTGCAATCGGGCAACCTGCCCGCAGGCAGTGTCGAATTGCGCCAGCTGCCGGCCTACCTGGGCCCCAGCAGCCAGCTGGCCAGCGTGGCCGTGGTGGCCGATGTCGATGGCGACAACATCGACGATGTGGTGGTGCTAGCCGCGCGCGGTGGCCGTGCCGTGCTGGACCTGTGGAGCGGCAGTCTGCTGTGGGCCGGCAGCGCGCCACCGGCCACGCCGACGCGCAGCCTGGACCTGGGTACGTCCAGCGAGCTGGGCAATCTCTACGCCTACCGCAATGCCAGCCGCATCGCCTCGGTCGGCGATCTGGATGGCGATGGCCGCGCCGGCGACCTGCTGGTCAGCATGCCCGGCCGCAGCCTGTTCCTGAAGGCCGGCACGGACTGGGCCAGCCTCAGCGGCACGGCGCTGCGCACGGCCGTCGTGCACAGCGAGATGGCCCATGGCACGGCGCTGGGCGAGACCTTTGCAGTCGGCGACGTGGACGGCAACGGCCGCACGGACTTCGTCTTCGTGGACGGCAGCGATGCCGGCAGCAACCGCCGCTGGAGCCTGCTGCGGGATGCGGCCCTGGTGGCCGGCGGCAGCACCTCGCTGCCCTGGCTGCAGGCGCCGGGCAGCCTGCGCGGCGTGGTCGAGGTGGTGGCCCTGGGCAATGCGCTGGGCGCCGGTTCGCGCAACGACTTCGCGGTCATCGGCCGGGCCTCGGCCACCTCGCCGCTGGTGGCCAACCTCTACAACGGCGACGACCTGGCCGGTGACAGCGTGGGCCAGCCGGCGGCGCGGCTGTGGCTGGGCGTGGATGCCTTGTCGCCGCTGGGCACGCCGGGCCGCCATTTGTTCGCCAAGCCCGGCCTGGGCAGCGACTACAGCCACTGGCTGCAGTCGCTGGGCGATGTGGACGGCGATGGCCGCAACGACTTTGCGGTGGCCACCGGCCTGGGCGATGGCATCGCGGTGTTCCGCGGCTTCGCCGGCCAGGCCGTGCTGGCACCGGCCGCGCTGACGGTGAAGCCGGCGGTGCAGGACCTGGCCTCGCCCTGGGCCAATGCCCTGGTTCCGGCGGCCCCGGCGGGCGCCTGGTCGGCCGCCGTGTTGCAGGACGCCGACAGCCTGTACGGCACCACCGCCGGCGGGCGCGAAAGCCTGAAGCTGGCCAACGAGGCCAGCGATCTGCCCTCGCTGATCCCGGCGCGGCCGGTGGCCATCGGCGACTTCAACGGCGACGGCCATGCCGATACGCTGCTGCCCGGTGGCGGCGGGCTGAACGCCGCCTCCACCGCCTCGCTGCTGCTGGGCCCGCTGCCGGCCGGCGACGCCGCGCTGGACGAGGCGGCCGAGTTGCTGCTCGATCCCTCCGCCCTGCTGCGCCTGGGCAACACCAGCAGCTACTACACCCTGGGCCTGGCGGCCGAGCGCTGGGGCAATGTGGACGGTGACGCCAAGGGCACGAGCGACCTGGTCAGCGCCACGCTGGACAGCAGCGGCCGCGTGCGCATCAATGTCGTGCTGGGCGGCCAGGCGCTGTACGGCCGCAGCCTGGGCAAGATCGATTTCAGCTTCGTCACCGGCCTGTACTGGGCCGATGCCACGGTCACCTCGTCCACCGGCTGGTACGACTGGCTGCGCAATCCGGGCGTGCAGGTGTCGGTGGGCGACTGGAACGGTGACGGCTTCGACGACGTGATGGTCAAGGGCGCGGCCTCCGGCACCTTCGCCCACCAGATCGAGATCTTCTCGGGCGCCGACATCCGCAACCAGATCGCCGCCGGCAACAGCAGCAGCACGTTGAGCACGCTGTTCTTCATCTCCCAGGGCGCGGCCGAGACCTGGTTCACCTACCAGGGCGAGTACGAGCGCAACCGCTATGCGCTGGACGCCGGCTTCGTCGGCGACCTCGACGGCGATGGCCGTGACGACCTGGTCATCGCCTCGCCGATCGACATGCAGCCGCTGTCCATCGACGGCCGGCCGGTGGGCGTCAACTACTTCTTCTTCGGCCGTGCCACGGTGTCGGGGGCCGGAGCCTCGCTGGGCTACGGTGGTGCCGACCTCTACCAGGCCCAGTACGGCCTGGGCGGCGGCGTGCATTCGCTGGGCGATGTCAACGGCGATGGCCTGGACGACATCGCGCTCAGCGCCTACGGCAGCTACAGCGGTGGCGATGTCTGGAACACCAACTCGCTGGCGCTGGACGTGATGCTGGGCAACAGCAACCGCTCCAGCATCCTGTCCAGCGGGTCGGCCTTCCGCTGGTACCTGTCCGAGCCGTCCAAGCTGGGCGTGATGACCGTCACCGCCGGCGACTTCAATGCCGACGGACGCAGCGACCTGGCCGTGGGCACGCCGCTGTTCTACACCGCGCAGAACCCGGGCGGCTACCCCGGCAGCTATGGCCTGTTGTCCAAGGACACCAATGGCCGGCTCGACGTCTACTACGGCAAGGCCGAGCAGTCCTGGTGGCAGACGGGGTTCAGGGGCGATTTGCTGGGCTACAGCGACGTGCCAGACCTGAGCCTGACCGGCAGCGACAACGAACTGCTGGGCGTGCTGTGGAACGGCCCGGCGCAGGACGTGGACGGCGACGGCATCGCCGATCTGTGGGTGGGCCGGCCCGGCGCCGACCGCGTGGACCCCGAGTACCTGCCCGATGCCGGCGCCTTCACGCTGCTGCGCGGCTGGAATGCCGGCCAACCCCAGATGGCCGTGCCGGTGGGCCTGCCCTTGACCGGCCTGCTGGCGGGTGCGGGCCAGGCCACGCTCAGCTTCGCCGCCGGCAGCGGCGGCAGTGGCGATGCCGGGCGCTGGTACCGCTTCAGCACCCAGGGCGATGGCGTGGTCGGCGACGGCTTCATGCTGCTGGGCAGCCTGGGCACGCCCGCCCTGGAGATGACCCTGGTGCGGCTGGACAGCCCCAATGCCGCCAGCGGCCAGCTGCTGGCCAGCGGCAGCCTGGCTTCGCTGTCGGGCCGCGAGGCCGGCCACTATGCGCTGCGCATCCGCCCGGCGGCGGTGGTGGCCACGGCCTTCAACGCCACGCTGTATGCGCAATGGCCGGCCCAGGGCCGCAACAACGACGCGGCCTCGGATGCCGACTGGATCGACGGCGGTGCCGGCAACGACGGCCTGAGCGGCGGCGACGACATCGACCGCCTGTATGGCGGCGCCGGCAACGACCGCTTCAATGCGGTGGATGCCTTGGGCAATACCGTGGCCGGCTTCGAGGCCCGCGACCGCAGCAGCGCCGACAGCGCCAAGCTGTTCAAGGCCCCGGCCGCGGCGCTGGACAACGATGCTCTGCGCACGGCCTTGGTGGCCGATCCCGCGGTCAGCGGCCTGTCGGCGGCTGTGCGTGCCGCGGCACTGCAGGCCCTGGGCCGCAGCCCGACGGCGGCGCTGTACAGCTCCGATCTGCTGCGCATCACCACGCTGGACCTGTCAGGCAGCGGCGCGCTGGATCGCATGGGCCTGGAGAAGCTGCGCAACCTGCGCAGCCTGACCATCAACTTCCGCGGCCTCAGCGACTGGACCTGGCTGGACGGCAAGGGCCTGACCCGCTCGTTTGCCGACCTGAAGTTCCTGGGGCACTTGGACCTGGGCAACAACAGCTTCAGCACGCTGGACCCGTCGCGCCTGCCGGCCAGCCTGCAAAGCCTGGTGCTGCGCTTCAACCAGCTGAGCACCCTGTCGTCGCTGACCCAGCAGTACCTGGTCGACAACGAGATCGGCAGCGGCAGCTACACCGAGTCCGGTGACGGCGGCAGCCTGTGGCTGATGGGCAAGGATGCGGCCGCCGTGGGCGGCGACTACCGCTTCGTGCGCGCCGAGAGCGACTGGTACGGGGTGGGTGCCCAGTGGTTGATGCCGGCGCTGGCCGCCGGCGACTATGAGCTGCTGGTCACCTGGCCGGCGCTGCGCATGAACACCGCCGCCGGCTGGGACTACCTGTACTTCAACGACACCTACTACAGCGTGCAGACGGGCGGCGACTACCTGTTCTCGGAGTACGTCAACCAGCGCGCCATCAACCCCTACCAGTCATCCACCAGCACGCAGCCCTGGCGCGAGCTGGGCAGCTTCAGCCTGGACGCGGCCGCAGCCGCCGGCAGCCTGAGCGTGCATGCCGATCTCTACGACCAGGGCCAGACCCTGATCGCCGACGCGGTGATGCTGCGCCGCACCGATGCGTCGTCGGTGCTGCCCTCGCTGCGCATGCTGGACCTGATGGGCAACCGCTTCAGCCGCGAGGAGATCGAGGTCCAGGGCCCCGAGCTGCAGCGCCTGCTGACCCAGCAGGCCGGCGGCGCTGCCTCCAGCCTGTGGCTGCCCAGCCTGAACCTGCCGACGCTGAGTGCAACGGGCTTTGCCGAGCTGTCGGGGGCCTACAGCACGCTGGCCAGCCCAACCTGGGCCAGCTTCACCACCGGCGGCCGCCTCGTGCTGCCGGGCAGCGCCAGCGCCACCACGCTGGAGCGCAACGGCGTGATCGATCGGCGCAGCGACGGCATCTCGGTCGACCATGTGGAGTTCGAGGTGCGCACGGCCGGCAATGTCAGCATCGACCTGACCAGCGCGCGCTTCACCACGCAGTCCAAGATGCTCGATCCACAGCTGCGGCTGTTCCGCAGCGGCAGTGCCGGCTCGGGCCTGGGGGGCGAGATCACCACCCTGGTCAGCGGCAGCCTCAGCGATGGCAACGCGCTGGATCCCGTGGCCGTGGTCTACCTGACCCCCGGGCGCTATACGCTGGAGATCTCCAGCCAGCGCCCCGACGGCTTCAGCGCGCTGGAGGCCCAGCAGGGCGCCGCCACCTCGGCCGCACCCACTGGCACCGAGTTCCAGTGGGTCACCTCGGGCACCTGGGATCTTGGCGCCTATCGCCTGACGCTGAGCGGAGCCTTGCAATCGATACGAGCGTCCACCTCGACCGGCAGCACGCTGGGCTACAGCGTGGCCGGCAACACCTCCAACCTGCTGGTCAGCCAGGATGCCAATGCGCTGACGGTGCTCTCGAACAGCGGTTGGGGCGGCATCGGCGAGGTGGTGCTGCAGGCCAAGGACGGCACGCTGGCCACGCAGGAGAGCATCCGCGTCATCGACAACCAGGGCCAGTTCGATGGCGGTCCGGGCATCGTCTACGGCACGGTGTTCAAGGACCTGAACCTGGACAGCCGGCGCGGAGATGGCGAGAAGGGTCTGGAGGGCATCTGGGTCGGGGTGTCGCTGGACGGTGATGCAGACCTGTCCGACGAGGCCCTGCAGGTCGGCGCCTGGACCGACTACCAGGGCCGCTATGCGATCAACCTGTCGCCGCTGTCGGGCAGCAGCCTGACCGCGGCGCGGGTGGTGGCCAGGGATCCGCAGTCGCGCCTGCTGCCTGGCACCGTGAGCACGCTCACCGATGGCTACGGCCAGCTGAACCTCACCGACACCGTGGGTCCGCGCGACCTGGGTCTCAACGACTGGGGCCTGCCCTCGCACCTGGCGGTGAGCGGCGGCGAGACCTTCCAGCTCAATGCGCCGACGCTGCTGCGCATCGGCAGCACGCTGCGCAGCGACCTGGTCTACCAGTGGTATCTGTACGACGACTGGGTGAACAACCTGGCCACGGCCACGCCGGTGCTGCAGCGCAGCGGCGCCGCGCTGAGCCTGAACCTGCCGGCCCATCCCTGGGGCGAGTACCGGTTGGTGGTGGCCGCCTTCGATCCGAACAGCGCGCCGGCCACGCGCAACCTGGCCACGGCGCTGGCCAGCACCAGCCTGGACCTGCGGGTCAGCGAGACACGCTGGAACCTCACTCTGCCGACAACCCAGCTCGATGAAGGCCAGTCGCTGGGTTTTGACTGGCGCAACCTGCTGCCGGCCTACAGCCTGCTGCCGGATGACTATTACGCCCGCACCTATGGATCGCTGTACGACGGCGACCGCTATGGAGGCAGCGTCGACGGCTTCGGCTGGGTGGTGAGTTCGACGCCGTTGCCCAGCGGCAGCTTCGAACTGCATGCCGGGTTGGGCAGCTACAGCGAATATGCCAGCTGGGCGCGACTGACCGGCACCGTGGTTGTCAACAACCTCGCGCCGCTGGTCGACTTCCCGGCGCCCGTGGCCGTCAACGAAGGCAGCGAGGTGGTGCTGACGCCCAGCGCCAGCGACCCTGGCGGCGATACCCTGGCCTACCGCTGGCAGGTGCATCGCGGCGGCCAGCTGTTCGCCAGTGGCGATACGGCCACGATCCGCTTCACGCCCACCGACGAGGGCATCTACAGCATCAGCTACTCGGTCGACGACAAGCCCAGCGAAGGGGCCAGCGGCCTGACCACCACCATCACGCGCAGCCTGCAGGTCAACAACGTCGCGCCGCAGGGCCTGGTGCTGCAGGCGCAGGGCGGGGTCGAAGGCCAGGCCATGGACTTCGGCGTGCTGTTCAGCGATCCCGGGGCCGAAGACAGTGCCAGTTTCAGCTGGCGCGTGCTCGATGCCGGCACGCAGGCCGTGCTGCTGGGGCCGACCGCCACCACCCAGCCCACGCTGCGCTGGGTGCCGGTGCAGCAGGGCAGCTACCGGGTCGAGGTGACGGTGCGCGACAGCGACAACGCCAGCGCCGTGGCCACGCTCAACTTCAGCGTGGCCAATGCCGCGCCGGTGCTGCAGACCGACCTGGTCGACGGCCAGGGCGCCGAGGGCCAGCTGCTCAGCTTCCGCTCCAGCGCCACCGATGCCGATGCGGTGAGCTATGCCTGGACCGCCAAGCTGGGCAATACCACGGTGGCCAGCGGCAGCCAGCGCGACTTCAGCTTCACGCCGGCCAACGAAGGCCAGTATGTGGTGACCGTGGTGGCCAGCGATCCCCAGGGCGCCAGCAGCCGCGTCAGCGCCACGCTGAGCGTGGCCAACCGTGCCCCGGTGGCCGGGCCGCTGGCGCGGGTGGACGCCGCCGGCGCGGTGCTGGTGGCCGCCGGCAGCACGCCGTTGGCGCTGAGCGAGGGCCAGTCGGTGTGGCTCAGGACCACGGTCAGCGATGTGGCCGCCGATGCCCTGGTCCATGACTGGACCCTGCTGGACGCGGCCGGCCGCGTGCTGTTCAGCGAGCGCGCTACGGCCACCTGGCGCGTGCCCGAGTCCATCGCCGGTGCGGCGCTGCAGGCCGGCCTGTACACGGTGCGTGTGCAAGTCGGTGATGGCGTCGATGTCGCGCCGGTGGTCGAGCGCCAGCTGCAGTTCGCCAATGTGGCGCCCACGCTGCCGGTGCTGCCCAGCGGCACGCTGCAGCGGGTGCTGGGCGATGGCGCCATCAGCGGCAGCTTCGAGGTGCAGGCCAATGCCGGGGCCAGCGATACGCTGCGTGCCGAGCTGGCCTGGGGCGATGGCGATGTCGACACCATCACGCTGCAGCCGGTGGCCGGCGTGGCCAACCGCTGGCGCGGCAACTATGCCCATGCCTACACCGCCAAGTCGGCCGATGCGCTGGGCTGGCAGCCGACGATCACCGTGCGTGACGAAGAAGGTGCGGTCAGCGCCAGCTTCCGCGTCATCATGGGCGACGGTCCGCGGCTCAGCCGCACCGGCGGAAGCCAGCTGGCCAGCCTGAGCGAGGGCCAGGCCGCGTCCTGGACCAGCTATCAGATCAGCCTAAGCGCCGCGCCCACGGCCGACGTGCGCGTGGAGCTGTGGGCCGATGACCAGCTGGACTTCTGGGACCGCGCGCCCACCGACGCGGCGCGCGTGGCCATCAGCGCGGTCAGCTTCACCAGCGCCAACTGGGCCACGCCCAAGACCATCTACGTCAGCGCACGCGACGATGCCCGCGACGAGGCGGCCAGCCTGCTCAGCAGCATCGCCCACCGCATCGTCAGCGCCGATGCGCGGGTGAAGTTCCAGGTCGAGCAGCTGGGCCACGGCCTGGCCGACCTGGCCGTGGCCACGCTGGACAACGATGTGCCCGCCGTGGTGGTGACGCCGGTGGGCACGCTGCAGACCACCGAGGCCGGTGGCACGGCGCAGTTCGATGTGCGCCTGGCCTCGCAGCCCGTCGACGACGTGCTGATCGACCTGTATTCCAGCAATGCCGCCGAGGGCCGGCTGTCGGGCAATGCGCTGCGTTTCACCTCGCAGACCTGGAACCAGGCCCAGCGCATCACGGTCACCGGCGTCGGCGATGCCGGCGCCACGGCCAGCAACGACGGCTACCAGGTGCGCTTTGCCGCCCTCAGCGGTGACAGCGGCTATGGCGGCCTGGCCCTGCCCGCGGCGCTGTCGCTGAGCAACCTGAACGTCGCGCCCACGCTGCGTGTCAGCGGCCTGGTGGCCAGCACCTCGGGCTTTGTGATCGAGTTCAACGAGGCCGTGGACGTGGCTTCGATCAACCTGTACCAGGCCAACGACCCGACCGAGCGCACCGGCAGCTCCGACCTGCTGGTGGCGCGCGGCGCGGTGGCCATCCCCGGCTCGCTGGCCTTCGACGCCAGCGGCCGCTTTGCCACCTTCGTGGCGCGCGGCGGCGCGCTGGCGGCCGGCAGCTACACGGTGACGCTGAAGGGCGACCGCCTCGACAGCGACGGCCAGCAAAGCCGCGGCGTGCGCAGCGCGGCCAGCGGCCAGTCGCTGGACGGCGATGGCAACGGCTTAGCCGGCGGTGACTATGTGGGCGGTTTCACCGTGGCCGCATTCAGCGGCGCCACGCTGTCCCTGCCCGACTTCGCCCGCGGCCCGGGCCAGGCCGTGCATGTGCCCGCCGCCAACGCCGGCATGCTGCCGCTGACGCTGAACACCGGCGGCGCCAGCACCACGCTCAACGTCTCGGCCATCGACGTGTCGCTGCGCCTGGACATCAGCCTGCTGAAGATCAACAACGTGCTGAAGGGCGCGGCCCTGCCGGCCGATGCCGAGCTCAGCTGGAGCGTCACGGCGGCCGGCGAGCTGCGCGTGGTGATCACGCGCAACACCGCCTTTGCGCTGACCGGCACCGCGCTGGAACTGCTGCGCCTGGATGCCAGCGTGCCCAGCTCGGCCGCCTACGGCACGCTGCAGGTGCTGGACCTGGAACTGCGGCTCAACGGCGGCGCCCTGAATGCCCGCGCCGACGATGCCGTGCACCTGTCCACCTACCTGGGCGATGTCACCGGCGACGCCGGCTACGGCGCCCAGGATGCGCAGCGCATCTCGCGCGTGGCCACCGGCCTGGACAGCGGCTTCGCGCCCTATGCGCGCGTGCAGCCGCTGATGCTGGCCGACATCACCCAGTCGGCCGCCAGCCCGAGGCCCGATGGCGCCATCCTGCCGGCCGACCGGCAGGCCATCGTCGACGTGGCCCTGGGCCTGACGCGGGTGGAGGTGCCGGCGCTGCCGCTGGCCGACAGCTCGCGGCCCAGCCTGCGCGCCGGCAGTGCCAGCGTGGCCGTCGGCGGCCAGGCGGCGATCACGCTGAGCATGCTGGAGGTGCCGGCGGCGGCGCAGAAGGTCACCGTGCGCCTGGCCTACGACGACACCGCGCTGGCCTTTGTGCGGGCCCGGCGCGGCGACCTGGCGCTGGGCTTCGACGACATCAACGAGACCCGTGGCAGCGATGGCCGTGCGGTGATCGAGCTGTCGGTGCTGCTGCGTTCGCAGCATGCCGCCGAGGGCCTGCTGGGCCAGCTGGACTTCCGCGCGCTGAACGCTGCGGCCGGACGCACGCTGGCCATCGACGTGCTGAGCCTGTCGGTGGACGACGGCAAGTACCCGCTGGGCCAGACGCCGATCAGCGGCAGCGATGCCGCCGACGGCGCCATCACCGTGGCGTCGCTGGCCCCGCTGCTGGCCTCGCTGTCTGCACCAGCGATGACCCTGGCCGTCCGTGCCGAGGCCGTGGCACCGGTCTGGCAGGCGCCGGCCGGGCCACCGTTGCTGCCGCCATCCACGCTGACCCCCACCACCCTGGCCTCGCTGGCCGGCGTGGGCCAGGCGGCCGGCGACGGCGAGAGCTCGGCCAACCGCCTGCTCGACAGCGGCAAACGCCGCAACTGGCTGGGTACGGCCCTGGGCCTGCGGGCCTTGCCTGCCGTGGTCGCGCCACAGCAGCCGCTGCGGCCCGGGCTGACGCGCCTGGCCTAGGGGAGCCCCGGGTCTTGACCGATGCGCGATTCGTAACGAAGTGATTGCATTGCTTACCAACGCAAAGGCCCGGGGGGGCCGGAAAGGGGACGAGACGTGAAGGCGTTCAAATCAAGTGCACTGGCGCTGGCGGCCGCGGCGCTGATGGGCGGAGGTGGAGGTTCGGCCTTGGCCGCGCCGCTGGACCTGCACGCGGTGGTCCAGGGTGATGTGGCCCAGATCACGCTCAGCGTGGGCAGCCTGGCCGAGCTGTTCGGCGTGATCGAGTCGCTCAGCGTCGACACCGATGCGGCCCTTGCCGCGCAGGGCTCGTCGCTGATCGGCATGAGCCTGACGTTCTGGTACGACCCGGCGGCCTGGGTCGCCTCGCCCTTTGTCAGCGGCAGCGCCGCATTGCCGTTCGGCACCGGCACGATCAACGAGGAGAGCGATGCCGGGCCCAGGTTCGGTCTGTCCCTGGGCAGCTACTCGGTGGAGCCCATGCCGGCCGACGGCATGGCGCTGCTGAGCTTCAAGATCAAGCTGCCCGATGCCGGCCTGGGTGAACTGCGCCTGGTTGGCGCGAAGTTCGCGCCCTACACCAATGAGATGGCCGATGGCCTGCCCGAATCGGCCGGCCTGCCCGGCATCGTGGTCGGTGTGCCCGAGCCTTCGACCTATGGCTTGATGATGCTGGGCCTGGCCGGTCTGGGCATGCTGGCCTCACGTCGTCGCCAGCGGGCCTGAGCCCGCACCGACCAGGTCCCAGAAGCCGCCGTTCCAGGCGGCTTCTGTTTGCTGCAGGCCCCGGCGCCTGTCCACCTTGAAGGGCTCTTGCCTGTCCGTGCCGCGATGTTGATGCGTGCGCAGTCCGAGGATGCCTGGGCCGACTTTGTCGGCGCCCCCGATGCCGCGGGCTTCCACCGCGCCTGGCTGCAGCTGCTGATGGACCGCCTGGCCGGCGTGCAGCGCGCGCTGTTGCTGCTGCCCGATGGCGCGGGCGTGTTCCGGCCGGTGGCCTGGTGGCCGGCCGATGCCGATCCGTCCGATCTGGCGTCCGATCTGGCCGAGGTGGCCCAGCGCACGGTGGCCGGTCGCGAGCTGGTGCTGGAACCCCAGCCGGCGCACCGGCGTTGCCTGGTCGGCTTTCCGATCGAGTTGCACGAGGTCCTGGCGGCGGCCCTGGTGCTGGACACGCTGCCGCTGGCCGACAGCCAGCGTGCGCTGCTGCTGCGCGAGGTGCACTGGGCCTCGGCCTGGCTGCACCTGGCGATGCTGCCGCCGCCGTCCGACCCGTCCGACCCGTCCGGTGGCCCGGCCGCCAACGTCTCGGCGCAGGCCGGGCGCAAGGTGCTGGAGGCCTTGCGCAGCCTGCAGGGCCAGTCCGACCGCTTCTCGGCCTGCCTGGCGCTGGCCAACCACCTGGCGCAGGACCAGGCCGGTGCGCGCGTCTGCATCGGTCTGCACCGCGGCCCGCACACCGAGCTGGTGGCGATCTCCGGCACTGCCTGGTTCGAGCGCCGCTCGGCCGAGGTGCGCGGCCTGGAAAACGCGCTGGAAGAGGCGGTGGACCAGCGCCGCAGCACGCTCTGGCCGCAGTCCCAGGGTCAGGGCGAGGGCCGCGGCCTGGCGGTCAACACGGCGCTGGGCCAGGCCCTGGGGCCGCAGCGCGCCGGCGTGGTGGTGGTGCTGGCCGGCGCCCAGGCCTTTGGCGCCGGCGCGCTGCTGGTCGAGCGCTCGGCCGCTCTGCCGTTCTCGGCCGACGAATGCCTGCAACTGGAGCAGATCGCGCGCTGGGCCGGGCCGGTGCTGGAACTGTCGGCCGAGAGCGAGCGCTGGCTGGCCGGCCGGCCGGCGCGGCTGTGGCGCGGCTTTGCGCTGCGCTGGCGCGATCCGCGCCGGCCCGCGCTGCGCTGGGGCCTGGGCCTGGGCGGGCTGGCCCTGCTGGCCCTGGGCCTGGTGCCGGTGCCGCACCGCATCTCGGCCGATGCGGCCATCGAGGGCCGGCGCGAGCTGGCGGTCACCGCGCCCTTCGAGGGCTACATCGGCCAGGCGCTCGTCAAGGCTGGCGACGCGGTGCGTGCCGGCACCGTGCTGGCGGTGATGGACAGCCGCGACCTGCTGGTCGAAAGCGGCCGCCGCGAGGCCGCGGCCCAGCAGCAGGAGCGCAAGCTGGTCGATGCGATGAGCAAGCGCGATCGCAGCGGCGCCGGCATGGCGCGCGCGGCGCTGGACGAGGCCCAGGCGCATCTGGCCCTGGTGCACTACCGCCTGGCCCGCGCCGAGATCCGCGCCGAGGTCGATGGCACGGTGATCGCCGGCGACCTGAGCCAGCAGATCGGCGCGCCGGTCAAGCAGGGCCAGGTGCTGTTCCGCCTGGCGCCGCAGGGCGAGCACCGGGCAGTGTTGAAGATCGACGAGCGTGATGTGCGCCGCGTCCAGCCCGGCCAGACGGGCGTGATGCTGCTGGCCGGCGCCACCGACCGGCGCCTGGACCTGCGCCTGGGCACGGTGGGCGCGGCCGAGGCCGGCGACGGTGCCAACCGCTTCCGCGTCGAGGCCGAGCTGCTGGAGGCGCCGGCGCTGCTGCGCCCCGGCATGGAAGGCGTGGCCAAGGTCGAGGTCGGCCGCTTGCCGCTGCTGCTGACCTGGACGCTGCCGGCCCTGGAATGGGCGCGCCTGGCCTGGTTCAAGCTGTGGCCCTGACCATGAGCCCGTCCACCCCGGCCTACCTCAGCGACGACTGGTTCCATGTCGCCGGCATCCGCTTTGCGCTGCGTGGCGATCTGCAGGCCTCGCGCCAGCGCTTTCGCGGTCGGCCCTGGTATGTGGTACACGATCCGGTGACGGCCAAGAACCACCGCCTGGCGCCCGCCGCCTGGTACCTGCTGAGCCGGCTGGACGGCCGCCACACGCTGGACCAGGTGTGGCAGCGCTGCGTGTCCGAACTGGGCGACCAGGCACCGGGCCAGGCCGAGGTGGTGGAGCTGCTGGGCCGCCTGCATGCGGCCGATCTTGTGCGCAGCGATCAGGCCGGCGACGTGGCCCAGCTGGTGCAGCGCCGGCAGCGCCAGCACAAGCCGCTGTGGCTGCGCAACCTGGCCAGTCCCTTGTCGCTGCGCCTGCCGCTGTGGAACTGCGACGCCTTCCTGGCCCGCTGGGCGCCGCGGCTGCGGCCCTTGTTCGGTGGCTGGGGCCTGCTGCTGTGGCTGCTGTGGGTGGCGCCGGCCGGCTGGCTGGCCTGGCAGCATGGCGCCGAGCTCGGCGACAACCTGCACGACCGCCTGCTGGCGCCGGCCAACCTGCTGCTGCTGGTGCTGCTGTTCCCGCTGGTCAAGCTGGTGCACGAGCTGGCCCATGGCCTGGTGGCCAAGGCCCATGGCGTGGCGGTGCACGAGATGGGTCTGATGTTCCTGGTGCTGGCGCCGGTGCCCTATGTCGACGCCTCGGGCGCGCATGCGCTGCGCTCGCGCTGGGCGCGTGCCGGCGTGGGTGCCGCCGGCATGGCCGCCGAGCTGGCACTGGCCGCCGCCGCGATGTACGTCTGGCTGCTGGTCGAGCCTGGCGCACTGCGCGCGGTGATGCACAGCGTGATGCTGATCGCCGGCATCTCCACCGTGGTCTTCAATGCCAATCCGCTGCTGCGCTTCGACGGCTACTACATGCTGTCGGACCTGGTCGAGATTCCCAACCTGGCCAGCCGCGCCAACGGCTGGTGGCTGCACGGCCTGCGCCGCGTGCTGCTGGGCGACCGGCGCAGCGAGGCGCCGCATGCCACGCCAGGTGAGCGAGCTTGGTTCATCGCCTATGCGCCGGCGTCCCTGGTCTACCGCCTGGGCGTCAGCCTGGCGATTGCGCTGTTCATCGCCACCGAGTACTTCTTCGTCGGCGTGGCGCTGGCCCTGGTGACGCTGGGCACGGCAGTGCTCTGGCCTGTGCTCAAGGGCCTGCTGTTCGTGCTGACCCATGTGTCGCTGGCCCATGGCCGCCGCCGTGCGCTGGCGGGCCTGGCGCTGGGCCTGTGCGGCCTGGCCCTGCTGCTGGGCGGCTGGCCGGCGCCGGCGCGCGTGCAGGCCGAGGGCGTGCTGTGGGTGCCGCCCTGCGCCGAGGTCCGCGCCGCCGAGGCCGGCATGGTGCAGGCCCTGCTGGTGCGCCCGGGCACGGCGGTGCGGGCCGGCCAGCCGCTGCTGCGCATCCACAGCCCCGAACTGCAGACCGAGCTGCTGGCCGAGCAGGCCCGCGTGCGCCAGCTGCAGGTGCAATGGCAGTCCGAGCTGCAGCAGGACCGCGTGCAGGCCGCCATCACCGGCGACGCGCTGGCCCAGGCGCAGCAGGCCCTGGAGCGTGCCGAGCAGCGGGTGCAGTCGCTGACCGTGCAGGCCTGCCTGGACGGCGAGTTCCAGCTCGACCGTGCCGACGATCTGGTGGAGGCGCCGGTGGCCCGGGGCGATCTGCTGGGCCTGGTGCGCAGCCCGGGCCAGGACCGGGTGCGCGTGGTCATCGAGCAGGATGACATCCAGCTGGTGCGGCAGCGCACGCAGGGCCTGCAGGTGATGCTGGCCGACCGTGCCGGCGAGCGGCTGTCGGCCCGCGTCGCGCAGGAGGTGCCGGGCGGCGAGGCCCAGCTGCCGTCGGCCGCGCTGGCCGTCGCCGGCGGCGGCCCGCATGCCACCGATCCGTCCGATGCCGAGCACCGTCGCACGCTGCGCCGGGTCTTCCAGCTCGAGCTGGCCCTGGAGCACCCGCTGGCCGATGCCCGGCTGGGCACGCGGGCGCATGTGAAGTTCCTGCTGCAGCCCGAACCGCTGGCCGTCCAGGCCTGGCGGCGGCTGCGGCAGCTGTTGCTGTCGCGCCTGGATGTCTAGGCTGGCCGTTTCCCAGCTGCTGCCTGCCGCGGGCTTCTCGCGCCGGCTGGAGTGCGAGGCCCAGCCGCCCGCCAACGCGCTGGATGGCCTGCTGGCCGAGCTGGCCGGTCCCTTGCTGATGCGCCTGGCCGACCTGGCCCGGCCATTGCGCCGGCTGCAGGCCAGGCGGCTGCAGCAGCGCGCCACCGGCCTGGCGGCGCTGGACGATGCCGCACTGCAGCAGCGCGTGGCCCTGGCGCGCCAGAGGCTGCGCCGGCAGGGGCCGCAGGGCGCGGCGCTGGACGAGGCGCTGGCCCTGGCCAGCGAGGCCGCCTGGCGCAGCCTGGGTCAGCGGCCGCATGCGGTGCAGCTGATGGGTGCGCGCGCCCTGGTGCAGGGCCGGCTGGTGGAGATGGCCACCGGCGAAGGCAAGACGCTCACCGCCGCCCTGGCCGCCTGCGTGCTGGCCGGCAGCGGCCTGCCGGTGGACGTGTACACGGTCAACGACTACCTGGCCCGCCGCGATGCCCAGCTGTTGCAGCCGCTGTACCGCTGGTTCGGCCTGGGTGTGGCCTGGGTCGATGGCGCGCCGGGCTCGCAGCCGCGCCGCGAGGCCTATGCGGCCGACGTGGTGTACCTGGTCAACAAGGACGGCGTGTTCGATTTCCTGCGCCACCGCCAGGCCAGCCGGCACGAGCCCTTTGCCGGCCGCGGCCTGTTCGTGGCCCTGGTCGACGAGGCCGACAGCATCCTGATCGACGAGGCGCGCACGCCGCTGATCCTGGCGCGCGAGCGCGCCGGCGATGCCGCGCCGGACCTGGACAGCCTGCTGGCGCTGGCCACCGATTTCCAGCCCGGCGAGCACTTCGAGCTGCAGCTGCAGGAGCGGCGCGTGGACCTGCTGCCGTTGGGCCGCGCGGCGCTGCGCGACTGGAGCCGGCAGCACCCGGCCACCCCGCCACCGCAGCCGCTGGCCGAGGAGCTGCTGCGCCAGGCGCTGGCGGCGCTGCACCTGTACCGCCGCGACCAGGCCTATGTGCTGCGCGACGGCAAGGTGCAGATCGTCGACGAGTTCACCGGCCGCATCCTGGCCGACCGCAGCTGGCAGCGCGGCCTGCACCAGTTCATCGAGCGCAAGGAGGGCCTGGCGCCCAGCGCGCCGCGCGAGACGCTGGCGCGCATCACCTATCCGCAGTTCTTCCGCAAGTACCTGCGCCTGGCCGGCATGAGTGGCACCATGGCCGAGACCGCTGGCGAGCTGCGCCGCCACTACGGCGTGCAGGTGCTGCGCGTGCCCACTCACCGCCCGGTGCAGCGCCGGCTGGACGGGCCGCGGCTCTACGCCAGTGCCGAGCAGCGCTGGCAGGCCGTGGTGCAGGCCGCGCAACAGGCCGCGCACGGCGGGCGGGCGGTGCTGATCGGCACGCGCTCGGTGCTGGCCTCCGAGACCGTGGCCGCGCACCTGGCCCAGGCCGGCGTGCCGGCGCGGGTGCTGAACGCGCGCCAGGACCAGGCCGAGGCCGAGCTGATCGCCCAGGCCGGCCAGCCGGGCCGCATCACCGTGGCCACCAACATGGCCGGGCGCGGCACCGACATCGTCATCGATGCCACGGTGCGCGCCGCCGGTGGCCTGCTGGTGGTGCTGACCGAGTTCCACGAGTCCACGCGCATCGACCGCCAGCTGTTCGGCCGCTGTGCCCGCCAGGGCGATCCCGGCTCGGTGCTGGCGCTGGCCAGCCTGGACGACGAGCTGCTGACCGCGGCCTGGCCGCCGGCGCTGCTGGCCGCGCTGCGGCGCCTCTCCCGCCCGGGCCAGCCGGGTCGCCCGTTTCCGCGGCCGCTGGCCCGCTTGCTGCTGGGGTGGGCCCAGCACCGCGCCTCGGCGCGCCAGCGCGCCGAGCGCGATGCGACGCTGGCCGCCGAAGACCTGTTGCGCCAACAGCTGGCCCTGCCAGGAGATGGAACATGAGCCCCTGCCGATGGACCGCCCTGGCGGCGCTGGCCGCTGCCGCCACCGCCACGCCGGCTGCCGAGTTCGACTGCGTCACCGAGCCCAGCCAGACGGTGGAGATCCGCAGTGCCGTGCCCGGCATCATCAGCCGCGTGCTGGTGCGCCGCGGCGACCTGATCAAGCCCGGCCAGGTGCTGGTCGAGCTCGACGATGCGCTGGACCGCGCGGCCACCGAGGTGGCCGCCCACCGCGCGGCGATGGTCGGCGCGCAGCAGAGCGCCGAGGCCCGCGTCGAGCATGCCGGCCAGCGCGCCAGCCGGCTGGCCGATCTGGCCGGGCAGAACTTCGTCTCGGTGCAGGACCGCGACTCGGCCCTGGCCGAGCGCCGCCTGGCCGCGGCCGCGGTGGCCGAGGCCGCCGAGAACCGGCGCCTGGCCCAGCTGGAGCACAAGCGCCAGGTCGAGCAGGCCAGGCTGCGCAGCCTGCGCTCGCCGATGACCGGCGTGGTGGTCGACCGCCTGGCGCATCCGGGCGAGCTGGCCGGCAGCGGCGAAAACGCCAAGCCCATCCTGAAGCTGGCCGACCTGTCGGTGCTGCATGTCGAGGTCATCCTGCCCAGCTCGGCCTGGAGCCGCGTGCGCACCGGCCAGGCGGTGGAGGTGCGGGCCGAGTTGCCCGCCGCCACCCGTCAGACCGCCCGCGTGGTGGCCGTCGACCGCGTGCTGGATGCGGCCAGCGGCAGCTTCGGCGTGCGGCTGGAGCTGCCCAATCCCGGCCAGCGCCTGCCAGCGGGCATGCGCTGCCTGGCCGACTTTCCCGAGCTGGAAGCGCCGCGCAAGGCCGCGGCCGGCGCGCGCCACAGCCAGCCTTGATCGCTTGGCCTTGAGGCGCCGGCCAAGAAGCCGAGAGGCTGGACGGCGATGGCCGAGCGCTGAGTGCGGCCGGCCGGCGTTGTCGTACGCCAAGAGGTCTGGCAGCTTTCAGGCCATGGCCTACAGCGAGCAGAGCCTGCAACCCGCAGGCATGGCGCATGATCCGGCCATGGCCCTGCTGCCCCATCTGCGCTCCGTGCAAGCCGGCGTGCTGCACATCACCTATGCCGAACTCGGCCCGGCCGACGGGCCGCCGGTGCTGCTGATGCACGGCTTTCCGTACGACATCCACAGCTATGCCGAGGTGGCGCCGATGCTGGCCGCTCAAGGTTGCCGGGTGATCGTGCCCTATCTGCGCGGCTACGGGCCCACTCGCTTCCTGCGGGCCGACACGCCGCGCTCGGGCGAGCAGGCTGCGCTGGGGGCCGACCTGCTGGCGCTGATGGATGCGTTGCTCATTCCACGCGCCGTGCTGGCGGGCTATGACTGGGGCGGCCGCGCTTGCTGCGTGGTGGCCGCGCTGTGGCCCGAGCGCTGTACCGGACTGGTGTCTTTGAACAGCTACAACCTGTTCGATCACGCGCGGGCGCTGGAGCCGCTGCCGCCAGCCGCCGAGCACAGCCTGTGGTACCAGTACTACTTCCATTGCGAGCGTGGGCGGGCCGGGCTGGCGCAAGACCGGCGCGGCATGGCGCGCCTGCTGTGGACGCTGTGGTCGCCCACCTGGTGCTTTGACGACGCCACGTTCGAGCGCAGCGCCTGCGCGTTCGACAACGAGGACTTCGTGCCGGTGGTGATCCACTCGTACCGGCACCGTTTCAACCTGGTACCCGGCGACCCGGCCTATGCCGAGATCGAGCGCCGGCTGACCGCCCAGCCGGTGATCACCGTGCCCACGATCACGCTGGACGGCGCGGACGACGGCGTGCGCCCGCCCGCGCCGGCCGAGGCCCAGGCCGACCGCTTCAGCCGGCGCACGCACCGCGTGGTGCCGGGCGCCGGGCACAACCTGCCCCAGGAGAAGCCGCTGGAGTACGTGCAGGCGGTGCTGGCGCTGCTGGCGGCCAACCGCCAGGCGGCGGACGGATCCAGCCCGTCTAGTCAGGAATGACGGCGGTGACCTCGATCTCCACCTTGGCCCTGTCTTCGATCAGGGCCTTCACCTCGACCGCGGTCATCGCGGCGTTGTAGGAGCCGATCACTTCCCGGAATGCCCTGCCCACCTCCTTGCCGGCGGCAAGGTACTCGCGCTTGTCGGTCACGTACCAGGTCATGCGCACGATGTGTTCGGGCCTGGCACCGGCCTCGTTCAGCACCGCGACGATGTTGCTCAGGGCCAGGCGGGCCTGGTCGGCGAAGTCGTCGCTCGGGAAGCGCCCCTCGGCGTCCCAGCCGATCATGCCGGCAACGAACACCATGCGCCCGCGCACGGCGACGCCGTTCGAGTAACCCTTGGGACGCGGCCAGGTGGGCGGTTGGAGGAGTTGCACGATCAGGATCCTTGTTGTGAAAAGCAGTCGATCGCCCTGCGGATGTCGGCCGGCACTTCGATGGCACGATGGGTTTGCAGCGAGGTCGTGACCAGGGTCTGGCGCAGGCCCATGCGCAGTTCGCCGCCGTCTGCCGACACGCAGCGGTGCAGCAGGGTCAGCGATTTCTGGCCCAGCCGCTCCACCTGCAACTGCAGCGATACGTCGTCACCGAACCGGCTGACGGCCTTGAAGTCGGCCTCCAGCCGCACGCTGGGCAGGCCGATCTGCCGGCCGGCCACCACCTCGCGGTAGCCCAGGCCCAGCGCATCGTCGAACCAGTCCTCGACCAGCCCGTTCAGCATCACGAAGTACTGCGGGAAGAAGACGATCCCGGCCGGATCGCATTCGGAGAACCGGATGCGATGCGGCCGCGCGTAGACGGGCGCCGGTGCCGCGTCCATCAGGCGGCCCTGGCCGCTTTCAGCAGCTCGCGCGCGATGATGAGCTGCTGCACCTCGGTCGCGCCCTCGTAGATGCGCAGCGCGCGGATCTCGCGGTACAGGCGCTCGACAGGCTGCCCGCTGACGACGCCGAGGCCACCCCACATCTGCACAGCCGCATCGATCACCTGCTGCGCATCCTCGGTGGCCGTCATCTTGGCCATCGCGGCTTCGCGCGTGACGGGCCTGCCGGCGTCGCGCTGCCAGGCGGCGCGGTAGGTCAGCAAGGCGCTGCGGTCGACGCGGGTGGCCATCTGCGCGATGGCGGCCTGCGTCAGCTGCAGGTCGGACAGCAGGCCGCCGAACATCTTGCGCGAGGTGGCGCGCTGCACGGCCTCGTCCATCGCGCGGCGGGCAAAGCCCAGCGCCGCCGCGGCCACCGAGGTGCGGAACACGTCCAGCGTGCGCATGGCCACCTTGAAGCCCTCGCCTTCGGCGCCGATGCGCTGCGCCGCGGGGATGCGGCAGTTCGTGAAGCGCAGGCGGGCCAGCGGGTGCGGGGCGATGAGGTCGATGCGTTCGGCGATCTCGAAGCCGGGCGTGCCGGCATCGACGATGAAGGCGCTGATGCCGCGTGCACCGGGCTCGGCGCCGGTGCGGGCGAAGACGACGTAGAAGTCGGCGATGCCGCCGTTGGAGATCCAGGTCTTCTCGCCATCGAGCACGTAGTGGTCGCCGTCGGCGCGTGCGGCGCAGGCCAGGGCCGCCACGTCGGAGCCGGCCTCGGGCTCCGACAGCGCGAAGGCGGCAAGCGCCTCGCCGGCCGCCACGCGTGTCAGGTAGCGCCGGCGCTGCTCGGGCGTGCCCTGCAGCGAGATCGCGCCCGAGCCCAGGCCCTGCATCGCGAACGCGAAGTCGGCCAGGCCGGAGTGGCGCGCCAGCGTCTCGCGGATCAGGCAGATGGCGCGGGTGTCGATGGTCTCGCCCGCGCCGCCATGCGCGGTGCCGGCGACCGCATGCCCCAGCCAGCCGCCGCGGCCCAGGGCCTTCACCAGCGCCTGGCACTCGGCGTCGACGTCGGGGCCATGCTGATCATGGATGTGGTCGTGCGCCCAGGCGTCCAGCGCGCGCTGCAGCTCGCGGTGGTGCGGCTCGAAGAAGGGCCAGTCGAGGTAGGTGGTGTCGGCCATGTCGGATCGCCCCTGTCGGTTCTGTCAGTTCTGTCAGTTGCCCTGGAACTGCGGCTTCTGCTTGGCCACGAAGGCGTTGTAGGCGCGCGTGAAGTCCTCGGTCAGCATGCACAGCGCCTGCGCCTGGGCCTCGGCCTCGATGGCCTGCTCGATGGTCATCGACCACTCCTGGTGCAGCATGGTCTTGGTGATGCCGTTGGCGAAGGTCGGGCCCTCGGTCAGCTGGGCGGCAAGCGCCTGCGCATCGGCCAGCAGCGACTCGGGCGCGCACAGCCGGTTGAAGAAGCCCCAGCGCTCGCCCTCCTCCCCGCCCAGCGAACGGCCGCTGTACAGCAGCTCGCTGGCGCGGCCCTGGCCGATCAGGCGCGGCAGGATGGCGCAGGCGCCCATGTCGCAACCGGCCAGGCCCACGCGGTTGAAGAGGAAGGCCGTCTTGCTGCGCGCCGTGCCCAGGCGCAGGTCGGAGGCCATCGCGACGATGGCGCCGGCGCCGGCGCACACGCCGTCGACCGCCGAGACGATGGGCTGCGGGCAGGCGCGCATGTTCTTCACCAGCTCGCCGGTCATGCGCGTGAACATCAGCAGATCGGGCGCCTTCAGCCGCACCAGCGGCCCGATGATCTCGTGCACGTCGCCGCCGGAGCAGAAGTTGCCGCCGGCGCCCACGATCACCACGGCATGCACGTCCTCGGCCAACCTGAGCTGGTGGAACAGGTCGCGCAGCTCGGCATAGCTGTCGAAGGTGAGTGGGTTCTTGCGCTCCGCCCGGTTCAGCGTGATGGTCGCGACGCCACCTTCCACCTGCCACAGGAAGTGGCTGGCCTGGTAGTCGGCCAGCCGGCGGCGGTTGCCGGCCAGCAGACGGGGATCGATCTGGTTGTCACTCATTTTCCGCCTCTCGAATCGTTGGAAGAGCCCTCGTCGGCCGACTCGGCGCCGTCCGATCGCTGGGCCAGGTGCACCCGCAGGTGGCCGAGGTGCTCGTACAGCGCGTTCTTGCTCGCCGCCGGCAGCCCCTTGAACAGCTCGACCAGCCAGGACTCGTGCTCCAGGGCCATGCGCCTGAACTCCTCACGGCCCTGGGGCGTGAGACAGACGCGCCAGGAGCGGCGGTCGTCCGGATCGTCGATGCGCTGCACCAGGCCTTCCTTGACCAGCTGGTCGGTCAGGCCGGTGACGCTGCCGCCGGTCACCATCAGGTAGCGCGAGAGCAGGTTCATGCGCAGGCCGTCGGGGTGGCGGTCCAGCTGCGCCAGGTAGTCGAAGCGCGGCAGCGTGGTGCCGAAGCGGGCGCGCAGGCGCTGCCGGATCTGCTGCTCGATCTGCGCGCTGCAGGCCAGCAGGCGCAGCCAGATGCGCGTGTCCAGATGGTCGTCGACCTGGACGCGGGCCTCCAGGCCGATGTGCTCGTCGCCGAGCTGCTCGACCAGTCGATAGTGCTTTGCGTTCGAAGCCACGGGTCTTCCTTGTTGTGGGCTACATCACCTCGCCACCGCTGACCGACAGCGACTGGCCGGTGACGCTGCCGGCAGTATCGGACGCCAGCCAGGCCACGGCGTCGGCCACGTCCTGCGGGTCCACCAGCCTGCCCTGGGGATTGGCCTTGACGAACTCGGCCCGCGCCGCGTCCTCGCTGCGTCCGGTCTTCGCCACCACGCGGGCGATGCTCTCGCGCACGATCTCGGTGTCGGTATAGCCCGGGCACACGGCATTGACGGTGATGCCACGGGTCGCCAGCTCCAGCGCCAGCGAGCGCGTCAGGCCGATCACGCCGTGCTTGGCCGCGCAATAGGCGGCGACATAGGCATAGCCGACCTGGCCGGCCGTGCTGGCGACGTTGACGATGCGCCCCCAGCGCGCCTGCAGCATGCCGGGCAGCACGGCCTGGATGCAGCGCATGCTGCCGGTCAGGTTGACGTCGAGCATGCGCTGCCACAGCGCGTCGTCCATCTTCAGAAAGGGTGCGCTCTCGGCCTGGCCGGCGCAGTTGACCAGCACCTGCACGGGCCCGAAGCGGCCGACGGCGGTGGCCAGCGCGCGGCCCAGCTGCCCGGCATCGACCACGTCGGCCGCCACCGCCTGCATGCGCCCGGGCGCTGCCGCGGCCACCGCCTCGACCTTGTCGAGCCGCCGGCCCAGCACGCTGACGTGCAGGCCGCGTGCCACCAGCTGCCGCGCCACCGCGGCGCCGATGCCGCTGCCACCGCCGGTGACCAGCGCATGTCGCGGCGCCGCTGCTTCGCTGGATGCCATGGCCATCGCTCAGGCCTTGCCGACCGCGGCGACGGCAGCGGCAGCCTGTGCCTTCTCGCGCGCGAAGTTGGCTTCCATCTGGCCCTTGGCCGAGCGGTACTGCCGGGGCCAGCCGGTGGCGGTGTAGCCGATCCTGGCTGCCTCGGTGAGCGTCCAGGCCGGGTTGGCGAGATGGGGCCGCGCCACCGCGCACAGGTCCGCACGGCCCGCCGCCAGGATGCTGTTGGCATGGTCGGCCTCGCTGATCGCGCCCACCGCGATGGTGGGGATGCCGGCCTCCTGGCGGATGCGGTCGGCGAACGGCGTCTGGAACATGCGGCCGTAGACCGGCTTCTCCTTCTTGCTGACCTGGCCCGAGGAGCAATCGATCATGTCGGCGCCGGCGGCCTTGAAGGCCTTGGCGATCTCCACCGCGTCCGCGGGCGTGATGCCGCCCTCCACCCAGTCGTGCGCCGAGATGCGCACCGACATCGGCTTGTGCTGCGGCCAGGCGGCGCGCACGGCGCGGAACACCTCCAGCGGAAAGCGCAGGCGGTTCTCCAGCGATCCGCCGTAGTCGTCGTCGCGCTGGTTGGTCAGCGGCGAGATGAAGGCGGAGAGCAGGTAGCCGTGCGCGCAGTGCAGTTCCAGCCAGTCGAAGCCGGCCGCCTCGGCGGCCTGCGTGGCGGCCACGAACTGGTCGCGCACCTCGTCCATCCCGGCGCGGCTGAGGGCCTGCGAGACCTGGCTCACGCCCTCGATGTACTGCTGCGGCGAGGCCGAGACCAGCGGCCAGTTGCCCTCCGGCAGCGGCAGGTCGATGCCGTCCCAGGCGAGCCGCGTCGAGGCCTTGGCACCGGCATGGCCGAGCTGCACCGCGAACTTGGCGTCGGTGTTGGCATGGATCCAGTCGGCAATGCGCCGGAAGGCCGCGGTGTGCTCGGGCTTGTACAGCCCCGGGCAGCCCGGGGTGATGCGCCCCTCGGCGCTGACGCAGGTCATCTCGGCGAACACCAGGCCCGCGCCGCCCATCGCCCGCGCGCCAAGGTGCACGAGGTGGTAGTCCCCGGCAATGCCGTCGACCGCCGAGTACTGCGCCATCGGCGAGACCACGATGCGGTTCTTCAGCGTCAGGCCACGCACGGTGTAGGGCGTGAACATCGGCGGCGGCGCAGCGGCCAGTGCCGCCTCGGGCATGCCGGCCTGGCGCGCGAACCAGCGCTCGTAGCCGCCCAGCCAGGCGGCATCGCGCAGCCGCAGGTTCTCGTGGCTGATGCGCTGGCTGCGCGTGAGCATCGAGTACATGAACTGCTCGGGATCGAGCTGGTCGCAATAGCGCTTGCCGCAGACCTCGAACCATTCCATCGCGTTCCATGCGGCGTTCTGGATGCGCAGGGTCTCGACGCGGCGCGCCTCCTGGTAGGCAGCCAGCACCTCGGGAATGTGCGCCGGCTGCTGGCCAAGCTCGCTGAACTGGCGGGCCAGTTCGATCGCGTCCTCGATCGCCAGCTTGGTGCCCGAGCCGATGGCGAAGTGGGCGGTGTGGACCGCGTCGCCCATCAGCACGACATGGCTGCCCTGGTCGTTGCGCAGCCACCATTGCTCGCAGACCACGCGCTGGAAGTTGATCCAGGCCGAGCCGCGCAGGTGGCGCGAGTTGGTCATCAGCCGCTCGCCCTTCAGGTCGCCGGCGAAGAGCTTCTCGCAGAAGGCGATGGAGTCGTCCTGCGAGGCGGTGTCCAGGCCGTGCGCCTTCCAGGTGTCCTCGGTGGTCTCGACGATGTAGGTGGAGGTCTCGTCGTCGAACTTGTAGATGTGGGCCTGGAACCAGCCGTGCTCGGTGCGCTGGAAGTCGAAGGTGAAGGCGTCGTAGCGCTTGGTGGTGCCCAGCCAGATGAAGCGGTTGGGCCGGGTGACGATGTCGGGCCTGAAGCGGTCGCTGTACCGGGTGCGGATGCGCGAGTTGATGCCGTCGCTGGCCACGATCAGGTCGGCGTTGGGATAGTCGGTATCGGCGTCGACCTCGGTCTCGAAGACCAGCTTCACGCCCAGTTCCTCGCAGCGCGCCTGCAGGATGTTGAGCAGCTTCTTGCGGCCTATGCCCACAAAGCCGTGGCCGCCTGAGCGGATGCGTCGGCCCTTGAACAGCAGCTCGATGTCGTCCCAGTGGTTGAAGGCCTGCTGGATCTCGGCCGCCGTCTTCGGGTCGCAGCGGACCATGTTGGTCATCGTGGCATCCGAGAAGACCACGCCCCAGCCGAAGGTGTCGTAGGGCTTGTTGCGCTCGACCACCGTGATGTCGTGCGATGGGTCCAGCTGCTTCATCAGCAGCGCGAAGTACAGGCCGGCCGGGCCACCGCCAATGCTCACGATGTTCATCTCAGCTCCAGTCGCTCACCAGGACCAGGGTCCCGTCCAATGTATATTACTTGTAATTGATTTAGATATCAACTAATTTAGCGCGAAACCACGGCCTTTCCTCCCGGGACTTTCCCGATGCCCCCATCAGCGCATCAGCGCATCAGCCGGCCGCCGTTGAGGTCGAGGGTGGTGCCGGTGATGAAGCCGCCGGCCGCAGACGCGAGAAAGACAACGGCCGCGGCCAGCTCCTGCGGCTCGCCGAAGCGGCCCAGCGGAATCGCCGCGAGCAGGGCCTGGCGGGTCGTGGCCGGCAGGCCGTCCAGCACGGGGCTGTCGATCGCCGCCGGCGCCAGCGCATTGACGGTCACGCCATGCGGCGCCAGCGCCGTCGCGAAGCTGCGCGTCAGCGAGACGATGCCCGCCTTCGAGGCCGCGTAGTGTGCGCCGCTGGCCGGGCTGGCCATCTGGCCGGCGATCGAGGCCATGTTGATGATGCGACCGCCCTGGCCGGCCTCGCGCATGCGCCGGCCCGCCACCCGGCAGCCGAAGAAGCAGCCGCGCAGGTTGACCGCCATCACCTGGTCCCATTCCGCGGGCGCGATGTCCCACAGCGAGGTGGACGGCGTCAGCGCGGCGTTGTTCACCATCACGTCCAGGGCGCCGAAGCGCTGGCATGCCTCGGCCGCGGCGGCCTCGAGGCTGTCCTCGTCGCGCACGTCGGCTGCGACCGCATGCACCGGCAGGCCCAGGTCGCGCAGGGCCTGGGCGCGGCCGTCGACCGCGGGGTCGAGGTCGGCCAGCACGACCTTCGCGCCCGCCTGGGCCAGGGCTTGCCCAACGGCCGCGCCCAGGCCCCGCGCGGCGCCCGTCACCAGCGCCACCCGGCCCTGCAGGTCGAAGCTGGCCGGCGCACTGCTGCACGCCACGCTCAGGTCCTGGGCGCGCGCGGCGCCTGCGGTCGCTCCCAGGTGGTGGGCGTGACGCCGCGCTCGCGCAGCTTGTACTTCTGGATCTTGCCGTTCTCGGTGCGCGGCAGCTCGGTCACCACGTCGATGTAGCGTGGCACCGAGAAATACGGCAGCCGCTCGGCACACCAGGCGGCCAGCGCGGCCGGGTCCGCCGTCTCGCCGGGCGTGGCGATCACGGCCGCCATCACTTCGTCTTCCGCCAGCTCCGAGCCCACCGGGTAGACGGCCACCGTGGCCACCGCGGGGTGCGCCTGCAGCACCTGCTCCACCTCGAACGAGGAGATGTTCTCGCCGCGCCGGCGGATGGCGTCCTTGATGCGGTCGATGAAGCGAAAGGCGCCATCGGGCTCGCGCACCACGCGGTCGCCGGTGTGGAACCAGAGGTTGCGCCAGGCCTCGACCGTCTTGTCGGGCATGCCGAAGTAGCCGCTGCAGAAGGCAAAGGGCTCCGTCGCGCGCAGCAGCAGTTCGCCGGCCTGGCCATCGGGCAGCTCGACATCGTCCGGGTCCACCACGCGGGCGTCGAAGCCCGCCTGCAGCCAGCCCATCACGCCGCGCCGCGGCGAGTCGGCAGCGGTCGCGATCACGAAGTTGGTTTCCGTCGAACCGTAGCCTTCGAGCAGGCGCACGCCGGTGCGCTCGTGAAAGGCGTCTGCCGCGGCGCCGGGCACGCCCGGACCCAGGCCGATGCGCACACGGTGGTCCAGCTCTCCCGGCCCGGCGGGCTGCGCCAGCAGGATGGGCACCATGGCGCCCAGCAGGTAGACGACGGTGGCGCCGCTGTCGCGCATCGCCGGCCAGAAGCCGGACGCCGAGAACCGCGGCAGGAACACCACCTGGCAGCCGGCCAGTGCCGCCTGCGCGAAGGTGTTCAGCGCATTGATGTGGAACAGCGGCAAGGTCGTGCACAGCACGTCGTCGTCGCGCACGCCCAGCACGCGCAGGCTGTTCAGGCCCCACCAGAAGTACTGGGCATGCGAGCACAGCACGCCCTTGGAGGGCCCGGTCGTGCCCGAGGTGTAGAGGATGGCCAGCGGATCGCCCGGCCGCGCCGGCTCGGGCTCCAGCTCGCGCGTGGCGGCCGGCCAGGCCAGCACGGGCACGCCGTCGATGGCGCTGCGCCCGCCGGCATCGCCCAGCACCCAGATCGCACGCAGCCCGGTGGCCTTCAGGTCGGCGATGTCGAGCCGGGCCAGGTACTGCGCCTCGATCACCAGCAGCACGGCGCGGCTGTTGGCCAGGAAGTACCCGATCTGCGGCCCCATGGAGGCGGTGTTGATCGGCACCGAGACGGCGCCGGCCCAGCCACAACCGAGAAAGGCTTCGAGGAACTCGGCGCGATTGCCACTCATCAGGGCCACACGGTCGCCGCGCGCTATGCCGGCGTCGCGCAGCGCGCCCGCCCGCGCCGCGGCCCGCTGCGCGACCTCGCGGTGCGACCAGGCGCCGTCGCCGAACGAGACGGCGGCGCGCTCGCCAAAGGCCTGGGCCTGCCGTGCCAGCATCTGCGGCAGCGTGCGCCGCGAGGGCGGCAGTGGTGGCTCAATCGTCGTCATGCGTGCCGCCTCCGAGATAGGTCGAGCGCACGCGTTCGTCGTCGGCCAGCGAGTCCGAGTCGCCCGAGAGCGCGATGCCGCCGGTCTCGATGACGTAGCCGAAGTCCGAGCTCTCCAGCGCGGCACGCGCGTTCTGCTCGACCAGCAGGATGGACACGCCCTCGTCGCGCAGCTTGCGCACGATGGCCAGGATCTCCTTGACGATCAGCGGCGCCAGGCCGAGGCTGGGCTCGTCGAGCATCAGCAGGCGCGGCATCGACATCAGCGCACGGCCCACCGCCAGCATCTGGCGCTCGCCGCCGGACAGCGTGTCGGCGCGCTGGGCACGGCGTTCGGCCAGGCGCGGGAAGCGCTGGTACACCGAGTCGAGGCGACTGCGCAGCGCGTCGGTGCGCAGGCGGCGCGAATAGGCGCCCAGCCTCAGGTTGTCGAGCACCGACAGCTCGCCGAAGAGCTCGCGCCTTTCGGGCACCAGACACAGGCCGAGTTCCACGCGCGACTCGACGTCCAGTCCCGACAGGTCCTGCCCTTCGAAGCGGATCACGCCCTTAGACGGCAGCAGTCCCATCGTGGCCGCCAGCAGGGTGGTCTTGCCGGCACCGTTGGGGCCGATCACCGAGACGATCTGGCCCTTCTGCAGGCTGACCGAGATGCCGCGCACGGCCTCGACCTGCCCGTAGGCGACATGCAGGTCGCTGATCTCCAGCATGGGGGCCGCGCTCATGTCGTCGTCCCCAGGTAGGCGGCCTGCACGCGCTGGTCGGCACGCACCACCGCCGGCACCCCTTCGGTCAGCTTAGAGCCGAAGTTCATCACCACCAGCCGGTCGACCAGCCGCATCACGAAGTCCATGTCGTGTTCCACGATCAGAATCGTCACCCCCTCGTCGCGCAGCTTGCGCAGCAGGTCGCCGAGGGCCATCTTCTCCTTGCGGCGCAGGCCGGCGGCGGGCTCGTCCAGCACCAGCAGAACGGGATCGGCCGCCAGGGCGCGCGCGATCTCCAGGATGCGCTGCGTGCCCAGCGGCAGGCTGCCGGCCATCTCGTGCGAGCGGTCGCCCAGGCCGATGCGCTCCAGCTGGGCCTGCGCCTCCTGCATCACCTGCTGCTCCTGGCGGCGATCGAGCCGCAGGCCCGCGTGCAGCACGCCGACGCCGACCCGCGCATGCGCACCCAGCGCCACGTTGTCGAGCAGGCTCATGTGCGGCCTGAGCTTCACGTGCTGGAAAGTGCGGGCCATGCCCAGCCGCGCGACGTCGCGCTGCTGCAGGCGGGAGATGTCGCGGTCGAGGAAATGCACCCCGCCGGCCGACATCGAGAGCGTGCGCGTGAGCAGGTTGAACATGGTCGACTTGCCGGCGCCGTTGGGACCGATCAGCCCGACGATCTCGCCGGCCTTCACCTCGAAGCTCACGTCGTTGACCGCGACCAGGCCGCCGAAGCGCTTCACCGCCCCCTTCACCGACAGGATGGTCGTGCCACGTGCCGGCAGGGCGCGGTGCGCCAGGGCCTCGACGGGCGTGACCGGCACCGCCGGTCGGCCTGCGGCGGACGCGGCGCGTCGCTGGCGCCAGCGCTGCACAAAGCCCATCAGGCCGCCGCGTGCAAAGTGCAGCAGCGCGATGAAGATCGCCGCGAAGACGATGGCCTCGATCTGCCCGGCGCGCTGGGTGATCAGCGGCAGCACGTCCTGCAGCAGGTTCTTCAGCACCAGCACGAGGCCCGAGCCGACCAGCGCGCCCAGCAGGCTGCCCAGGCCGCCGGCCACCGCCATCAGCAGGTACTCGATGCTGGCACGCACGTCGAACGGCGACGGGCTGACGAAACGGTTCATGTGCGCGTAGAGCCAGCCGGCCAGCCCGGCGAAGAGTGCCGCCGTCACGAAGAGCGAGAGCTTCACGCGGTAGGCGTCGGCGCCCACGCTGGCCAGCAGGATGGAGCCGCCGCGCAGGCCGCGGATGGCGCGGCCCGGGCGCGAGTTGAGCAGGTTGTAGCTGAACAGGAAGGCCAGGCCGACGATGGTCCAGATCAGGTAGTAGATCGATCGTGGATCGACCAGCGACCAGGTGCCGATGCGCAGCGGCGGGATGTTCGACAGGCCGGTGTGGCGCCCCAGGCCCTCGACGTTGCCGAACAGCAGCGCGATCGACAGGCCCCAGGCGATGGTCGACAGCGGCAGGAAGTGCCCGCCCAGCCGCAGCGTGAGCATGCCGATGAGCAGCGCCGACAGTCCGGTGAGCAGCAGCGCGAACGGCAGCCCCAGCCAGGGCGAGAAGCCCTGCGTGGTGGTGAGCCAGGCGCTGGCATAGGCCGCGATGCCGACGAAGGCGGCCTGACCGAACGAGGTGGCGCCGCCGATGCCGGTGAGCAGCACCAGGCCCAGGGCCACCAGCGCGCCGATGCCGATGTCGTTCAGCAGCGAGACCGAGAAAGTGCCCAGCAGCTGCGGCACGAGGGCGATCACGACGACCAGCGCCGCGACCAGGATGCGGGGGGACAAATGGCTCATTGGTCGACCTCCTCGACCTCTTCCTCGTGGTGGCTCGCCATGTAGGAGCGCACCATCAGCACGGGGATCAGCAGACTGAACACGATCACGTCCTTCAGCGCACCGCTCCAGAAGGAGGCGAAGCTCTCGAGCAGGCCCACCGCGAGCGCGCCGGCGGCGGTCATCGGGTAGCTCACCAGCCCGCCGATGATGGCGGCGACGAAGGCCTTCAGGCCGATGATGAAGCCGGAGTCGTAGTACATGGTCGTCACGGGCGCGATCAGCACGCCGATGAGGCCGGCCAGCAGCGAGGCGCAGCCATAGGCCAGCAGCGCGGTGCGCGCAGGCCGGATGCCGACCAGGCGTGCGCCCACGCGGTTGACGGCGGTGGCGCGCAGCGCCTTGCCGGACACCGTGCGCTCGAAGACGAGGAAGAAGAGACCGCTCAGCACCAGGGCCGCGCACACCATCAGCACCACCTGGCCGCTCACCGCGAAGCCGTCACCCAGGGTGATGGCGCCGGTGGCCAGCGGACTGGTGCGCGAGCCTTCGGGACCGAAGAAGACGAGGCCGAGGCCCGACAGCAGAAAGTGCAGCGCCAGCGACACGATCAGCAGCACCAGTGCCGAGGCATCGGCGATCGGCTGGAAGACGACCCGCGCCAGCAGCGGCGCCACCGGCACCACCAGCAGCACCGAAGCCGCGATCTGCAGCGGCGCGGGCACGCCGCCCCGGGCCGCGGCCCAGGCGATGGCGCAGGGCAGCAGCGGCAGCAGGCCCCACATCAGCAGCGCCTTGGGCACGCGCCTCGCCTCGCCCTTGCGGACCAGGCTGCCGACCTCGGTCAGCAGCGCCAGCGCCGTGAGGAACGCCACCAGGCCGATGGTCGGCGGCACGCGGTTGGTCTCGAAGGCCGCCAGCGACAGGGCGGCAAAGGCCGCGATGTCGCCGAAGGGCACGAAGACCACCCGGGTCACCGAGAAGATCAGCACCAGCCCCAGCCCGGCCAGCAGGTAGATGGCGCCGTTGGCCAGGCCATCGATGCCCAATATCAGGGCGACGTCCCAGGTCATGTCTGAAAGGTCCTTTGAAGCGAGGGGATCAGGGGGCGAGCTTCCACTGGCCCTTGTCGAGCTTGACGATCACGCGGGCGCGCTCGTCGGCACCGTAGAGATCGCCGGCCTTGAAGTTGTAGACGCCATGGGTGCCGACCACTTCCTTGGTGGAGAAGATCGCGTCGCGCAGCGCCGAGCGGAACTCGGGCGTGCCCGGCTCGGTCTTGGTGGCGGCCATCGCGCGCTGCGCGGCATCGACGAACACCAGCCAGCCGTCGAAGGAATAGGCCGAGAAGGCATCGCTGGTGGGCGCGTTGTTGACCTTCTGGAACACCTCGCGGAAGGCAAGGCCGATCTTCTTCGTCGGATGCTCGGTCGGCAGTTGCTCGGCCACGATGATCGGGCCGGTGGGCATCAGCGACTCCTGGCCGGCGGCACCGACGACGCGGATGAAGTCGGGGTTGATCAGGCCGTGCTGGCCATAGACCTTGCCCTTGAAGCCGCGCTCCTGCAGCGCGAGAAAGGGCAAGGCGCCCGGCGTGCCCGCGCCACCGGTCATCACCGCGTCCGGGCGCATGCCGAGCAGCTTCAGCACCTGGCCGGTGACCGAGGCATCGGAGCGCGCATAGCGCTCGTTGCCCAGCACCTGGATGCCCGCCGGGCCCGCCGCCGCATTGAGCGCGTTGTAGACCAGGTCGCCCCAGGCGTCGGAGAAGCCGATGTAGCCCACTGTCTTGACGCCATCGCGCTTCATGCGCGCGACCACCGCATCCACCATCAGCTGCGTGGGCTGCGCCACGGTCACCACCCACGGGTTCTCGGCCGGGTTGAGCTGGATCGGCGTGAGGCCGATCATCGGCACCTTGGCATCACGCCCGACCTGCGCCATCGCAATGGCGGCTGGCACGCCGGAAGTACCCATCAGGATGTCGACCTTGTCCTCGTTGACCAGCTTGCGCGCATTGCGACCGGCCGTCGTGGGGTCGGAGCCGTCGTCGAGCACGATGAGCTGGATCTTGCGGCCATTGATCTCGCCCTTGTGGGCCAGCGCGGCCTGCATGCCCTTGGCATAGGGCACGCCCAGCGACGAGTTGGGGCCTGACAGCGACACGCTGAGGCCGACCTTGAGGTCGGCCGCGAGGGCCGGCACGCCAGCGATCAGCAGCGCGCTCGCGGACACGAAGCGGGTCAGGAACTTCACCATCTTCTTCATCGTCTGCCTCCAAGCAGCTAGGGGATTCGGATTCGTCAGCGGTCAGATGAACAACTGGATCGCCGGCAGCGGTTGCCCCGGGTTGAGCAGGTTCACGCGTTTCTCGCGGATCAGCCAGGCGCCACCGCCGGTCCTGCACAGCCGGTGCACGCAGGTGCCAGCCAGCATCAGCTGCTGCGGGCCGCGCGCCTCGACGTAGAGGAAGGGAGTCTTCATGCGCAGCTCCCCGCCGGCGCCGTCCTCCAGACGCTGCGGGCGCTGCAGGATGTGCTGGCAGTGGCTGGCGGGGTGCTGCGAATGCGCGCGCGGGTTCTTCAGGCGCCGCACGCGCAGCGCCAGCAGCAGCCGGTCTTCCAGCGCGATCGAGTTGTGCGTGATCTCGTCGGCCTGGGCCGCGCCCTGCAGCGGCACCCAGTAGCGGCCGTCCTCGGCAAAGAGCGCCAGCCAGTCGTCGAAGCGGCGCTCGTCCAGCAGCGCGGCCTCGTGGGCGATGAACTCCTCGGGCGTGAGCGCGCCCGTCATGCCGCCGCCCCCATCCACCGCGCCCAGGCGCGGAACTGGTTGCGGATCAGCAGCTCGTTGGTGCCGTTGGTGTCCTGCACCGCCGTGTCGCTCTCGCCGGCGGACCAGCCGCGATGCAGGCTGACCCATTCGTTGCCTTCGCCACGCAGGCCCTGCTGCATGCTTTCGAACAGATGCAGGTCGTCGTGTGCCACCACCGACATCGGCGAGAACACCAGCCGGTTGTAGCTCATCGAGCGCTGCAGCAGCAGGTCGGGCGCGCCCTCGGGGCGCAGGCTCCAGGCCTCGATCAGCGTGCGGTCGGCGGCCAGCGGTCGGATCACGCGGATGGCCTGCGGCGAGCCCTTGACCGAGAGGCTGGGGAACAGCACCGCGTTCTGCGGCGAGCGCTGCAGCACCTCGTTGGCACGGGCCTCGCCCAGCGATGCACGCAGCGCCGCCTCGTAGTCCTCGAGCCGGCCGTAGCCGGAGTGGATGCTGAAGCGCGTGCCCAGCACGCTGTGGCCATTGGGGTAGACACGGCCGCCCATCTGGTCGAAGAAGTCGTAGCCGTTGCCGAAGGGCAGGATCTGCTCCATCGCCATCGGCTTGGGGGCATCGGCCGGCTGGCCCTGCCACAGCGCGCCGGCCGCCTGCGTGGCCGACTCGTGCGTCGACATCGGATGCACCGTGTCGTTGATGTTCTCGAGGTACATCTTCCAGTTGCAGTGCACGACGCTGCGCAGCACGCCGCCGGCCACGGTCAGCCGGCCCTCGGGCGAGCGGTCGACCATGTTGTCGATGGCATGCAGGATGCCGTCGAAGTAGTCGGCGAAGGCCGGGCCCTCGGACGCGAGGCGCACGAAGACGAAGTCGCGATGCAGTCCCAGCCCGGCCACCGGCACCAGGCCGCGGCCGGACTCACATTCCGCGAGGCCCGTGCCTTCGTAGCCGGCCTTCAGCGGAATGGCCAGCGGCGCGCCGTCGAGCTTGTAGGTCCAGGCGTGGTACGGGCACTTGAAGAAGCGGCCGGTGTTGCCGTACTCGTCGGTGACCAGCTGTGCGCCCTTGTGCGCGCAGCGGTTGTAGAAGACGCCGATGGCGCCGTTGGCCTGGCGCACCATCAGCAGCGGCCGGCCGGCCACCTCCAGCGTGCGGAAGTCGCCGGGCTGCGGCACCTCGCTCGCATGGCCGGCGTACTGCCAGGTGCGGGCGAAGAAGCGCTCCTGCTCCAGCGCGAAGATTTCCTCACTCAGGTACAGGTCGCGGTGCACACGCCGGTCCTGCACCAGTGCCAGCAGGGCCCCGGGGTCGTCGCGGTAGCTCGGCATTGGCGGTGTCCTCGCGCGTCCGGGCCCGTGCTCAGGGCACCAGCGTCCACTGGCCCTTGACCATGCGCACCACCACCACGCCGCGCTCGTCCGAGCCGTAGCGGCTGTCGGGCCTGAAGCTGTAGATGCCGTGCGTGCCGGTCAGCTCGCGCGTGCTCAGGATCGCGTCCTTCAACGACTGGCGGAAGGCCGGCGTGCCCGGCTCGCCCTTGGCGCGGCTCGCCGCGTCGGCGAGCAGCAGGTAGGCGTCGTAGGTATAGGACGAGAAGGCATCAACCGGCGCGGCGCCATGCACTTTTTGATAGGCCGCGCGGAAGTCCATCGACACCTTGCGGATGGGGTTGCCGGCCGGCAGCTGCTCGGCCACCAGCACCGGGCCGCTGGGCACCTGCAGGCCTTCGATCGAGGCGCCGCCCACGCGCACGAAGTCGGCATTGATCAGGCCATGGGTGCCGTAGATCAGCCCCTTGTAGCTGCGCTCGGCCAGCGCGATGTAGGGCAGAGCGCCGGGCGTGCCCGAGTTGCCGGCGAAGACGGCATCGGGCCGCTGCGCGACGATCTTGAGCACCTGGCCGGCCACCGACGAATCGCTGCGGGCATAGCGCTCGTTGGCGACGATCTTGATGCCTGCAGGGCCGGTGGCCTTCACGAGCGAGTCGTAGGCCAGGTCGCCCAGCGCATCGGAGAAGCCGATGAACGCCACCGTCTTCACATTGGATGCGGCCATGCGCTTGACCACGCCGGCGACCATCAGCTCGAACGGCTGCGATACGGACACGGTCCATGCGTTCTCGGCACCGGGCAGCGACAGCGGCGTCGGCGAGATCAGCGGCGTATTGAGTTCGCGCGCCACGGCGGCGATCGCCATGGCGCCGGGCACGCCGGAGGTTCCGATCAGCACGTCGACCTTGTCTTCCGTCACCAGCTTGCGGGCATTGCGCGCCGCCGTGGTGGGGTCGGAGGCATCGTCGAGCACGATCACCTCCACCTTGCGGCCCGCCATCACGGGCAGCTGCGCCTGGGCAGCGCGGATGCCCTTCTCGTAGGGAATGCCGAGCGCCGACACCGGCCCCGACAACGAGCTGATCACGCCGACCTTGAGGTCGGCCGCGGCGGAACCAACGGCAAGCCCGGCGGACAAGGCCAGGGCGGCAAGACGCGTGAACGGGGGCATCGACGTTCCTTTCGGTTGCACGGCAGGCAGGTGGCTTGGGCGACTGGAGTGGCGGCCCTCAGGGCACCAGCTTCCACTGGCCCTTTTCGAGGCGCACCACCACGCGCGAGCGCTCGTCGGAGCCGTAGCGGTCGGTGGGCTTGAAGTTGTAGACGCTGTGCGTACCGACCAGCTCCTGGGTGCTGGCGATGGCATCGCGCAGCGCGACGCGGAACTGCGGCGTGCCGGCCTCGGCCTTGGCCGATGCGCGCTTGGCCGCGTCCAGGAAGATCAGCCAGGCATCGAAGGAGTAGGCCGAGAAGGCGTCGGTGGGCGCGGCGCCGTTGGCCTTGGTGTACGCGGCACGGAAGTCCAGCGACACCTTGCGGATGGGGTTGGCGGCGGCCAGCTGCTCGGCCACCACCACCGGGCCGGTGGGCGCCAGCAGGCCCTCCACCGAGGCGCCGCCCACACGCACGAAGTCGGGGTTGATCAGGGCATGCATGCCGTAGATCTGGCCCTTGAAGCCACGTTCGCTGAGGGCGATGTAGGGCAGCGCGCCGGGCGTGCCGGAGGTGCCGGTGATCACCGCATCCGGGCGCAGCGCGACGATCTTCAGCACCTGGCCCGTCACCGAGGCATCGGCGCGTGCGTAGCGCTCGTTGGACACGACCTTGATGCCGGCCTTCTCGACGCTTTTCTGCAGCGCGTCGTACACCAGGTCGCCCCAGGCGTCGGAGAAGCCGATGTAGCCGACGGTCTTGACGCCGGACTTCTTCATCGCGTCGACGACCGCGCTCACCATCAGCGGCGCAGGCTGCGGCAGCGTGACCATCCAGGCGCCGTCTTCACCCGGCAGGTTGGCATTGGCGATGGAGATCAGCGGCGTCTTGGTCTCGCGCGCCACCGCGGCGATGGCCAGCGCACCGGGCGAGCCGGCCGTGCCGATGATCACGTCGACCTTGTCTTCCTCGATCAGCTTGCGCGCATTGCGCGCAGCGGTGCTCGGGTCGGAGGCATCGTCGAGCTGGATCAGCTGGATCTTCTTGCCGTCGATGTCGGCCTTGTAGCTCACCGCCGCCTGGATGCCCTTCTGGTACGGGATGCCGAGCGAGGACACCGGGCCGGACAGCGAGGTGATGAATCCCACCTTGTAGTCGGCGGCGAGCGCCGTGGAGACGCCCGCCGAGAGCAGGCTCGCGAGGGCCGAGGCGGCCACGGTGCGCAGGACAGAGAAGGCTTTCATGGCAATACCTTTATCGACGGAGGGAAGACGGTGGTGATGCCCCGACGGCTTGCTGGTCACCACTCCAATGAGTTATCAAATATTTAGGTCTAAACAATATTAGCGGCACAGGATCACGGCAGCAAGAGGTGCAAACACAGGAGTTCGATCAGTGGAAACGCGCAGGCCCGCTCAGAGTGCGAGGCTCCCCACGCTGGTGCCACCACACACGTAAAGCACCTGTCCGGTGACGAAGCTGTTGGCCGGCTCCACGAAGAAACGCACGGCCCGTGCCACGTCGGCCGACTCGCCGAGACGGCGCACCGGGATGCTGGCCGCCAGCGCCCGCTCCTTCTCGCTGCCCGCCTCGACCACGTCGTAGAACATGTCGGTGCGGATCGGGCCGGGGGCCACGACATTGACCGTGATGCCCAGCGCGCCGAGCTCCAGCGCCCAGGTGCGCGCCATGCCCAGCATGCCGGCCTTGGTGGCCGAGTAGCTGGTGCGCGTGGCCAGGCCCAGCGCCGCCCGCGACGACAGCAACACCACCCGGCCAAAGCCGGCCGCCTTCATCGCCGGCAGCGAGGCCTGCACCAGCTGGATGGCGCAGCCCAGGTGCAGGTCCAGCAGGGCATCGAGGTCGTCGAGCTTCACCTCGGCCAGCAGCGCCGGGCGGATCACGCCCGCGTTGTGCACGACGGTGGTGACCTGGAAACGCCGGGCGATGTCGGCCACGGCCTGCGCCGTCGCGGACCGGTCGGCCAGGTCGACCTCGATGCTGTGCAGGCGCGGGTGGTCGATGTCGGTGCGACGGCGGGCCAGCGACACCACCTCCCAGCCGCCATCGAGCAGGTCCTGGCAGATGACCTTGCCGATGCCGGCGCTGCCGCCGGTGACGACGGCCGTGCCGCGCGTGGCCGCGCCGCTCATGCCGGGGTCTCCACCAGGGCCAGCACGCGCAGCGGGCTGCCGCTGCCCTTCTCGATCTTCAGCGGCGGGCAGATCAGCACCGCGCCCGCGGGCGGCAGCAGATCGAGGTTGCTCAGGCACTGCAGGCCGTAGCGGCCCGCGCCGTGCATGTAGTAGTGGCAGGGATACGGCGGGCGCAGGTGGTAGCCCTGGCCGGCGTCGGTGCCGATGGCCTCGGAACCGAAACCCAGCACGTCGCGCTGCTCCACCAGGAAGCGCACGGCCTCGGCGCTGGGGCCGGGCGTGTGCTGGCCGGTCTCGTCGAAGTTCTGATAGGCCTCGGGATCGTGGCGCTTGGACCAGTCGGTGCGCATCAGCACCCATGCGCCCTTGGGGATGCGGCCGTGTTCCGCCTCCCAGCCTTCGATGTCGGCGATGGTCAGCAGGTAGTCGGGATCGTCCTTGACCTGCGGGGAGCAGTCGATCACGCAGGCCGGCGCGACGAAGTGCTGCACCGGGATGGTGTCGACCGAGTTGTTGGGCAGGTCGCGGCCCGAGATCCAGTGGATGGGCGCGTCGAAATGGGTGCCGGTGTGCTCGCCGCAGGAGAAGTTGTTCCAGTACCAGCCAGGGCCGCGCTCGTCGTAGTGCGAGACCTCCTCGATGCGGAAAGGCCAGCACTGGCCCATCTCCGGCGGCAGCGCGATCTGCGGGAAGTCGGGCGTCAGCGTCTGCGTGAGGTCGATGACCCTGATCGATCCCTGGCCCAGCGCGCTGACGAGGGCCGCCAGCGCGCCGGCCTTGCTCTTGGTGGTGCTGCTCATGTGCTTGTGCTCCTGCCGGCGCTCAGCCGCCGTTGGTCGCGATCTCGCGCTCGAGGACCTTGGGGTTGTCGCGCCAGCGCTGCAGCCACTCCTGGGCCACGTCGCCGGGGTAGACGTCTTCGACGCCGTCGCGCAGCGCCTTGACGATGGCCGAGGCCAGCGCTTCCGGCGTCAGCTTGGGCGGCGGCATGTGCTGGTTCCAGTCGTCGTCGATCGGGCCCGGGAAGACATTGATCACGCGGATGCCGGCCGGGCGCATCTCCGCACGCAGGCACTGCGCCAGCGAGTAGGCGGCCGCCTTGCTGGCGCTGAAGGTGCCGTGCGGGGGAAAGTTGGAGAGCGCGTAGATCGACAGCAGGTTGACCCAGGCCGTGGCATGCGAGACACCGTCGGCCGAGCGTCCCTTGAGCGCCGGGCCGAACTCCTGGGCCAGTCGCAGCAGGCCGAAGTAGTTGATGTCCATCTCGGCCTTGGCCACGTCGGTGCCGCGGCGCGCGCCGATGCCGAAGCTGCGGTGCAGCTCGGCGTTGTTGATGACGATGTCGACCTTGCCGCCCAGCTCGCCGGCCAGCTCGGTGACCGAGCGGCCGTTGGTCACGTCCAGCGGCACCAGCGTCACCTGCGGCAGCTGGCCGATATCGTCCAGGCCGGGCAGCTTCTTCCAGGGCTCGGCATGGCCCACCCACACGATGTCGGCGCCCGCCTTGACCAGGGCGCGCACGATGGCCTGGCCCACCGGCGACTTGCCGTCGGTCACCAGCGCCTTGCGGAACTTCGGGTCGCTGGTCATCTCGCGAAGCATCTTGTCGTCGGCCATGTGTGCCGTCCCTTCGTCTGGAAAGCCGATCAGTACCGCCTGTCCGGCCCGGTCGAGCCGGGCCCCCACGCGCACGCGCTGCGGCGCATCGGCCACCTCGCCGTGCAGATGCACCATCAGCGTCGGACCGGCGTCGAGCTCGACCATGCCCAGCCGCCACGGCAGCCGCTCGCGGAAGAACAGGTCGTTGCTGTGGTGCAGCGTGGTCGCGCTCAGCAACTCGCCCTCGCCGCTCTGCTCGCGCCAGCGCAGTGCCACCGACAGGCACTTGTGGCAGGCCTCGCGCGGCGGGTACTGCACCGTGCCGCATTCCTCGCACACCTGCAGCTCGAAGCGGCCTTCGGCCGCCGCCGCGGTGATGCCGAGTGCCACGCGGCCACGCGCCCACGGCGGCAGGTTCAACTGCCGTGTGCGCAGCACCGGGTTCTTGCGCCTGGGGCGCATCAAGGGCATCGTCATGAGGATCTCCCCAGGATCACCGCGCCGGTGCACAGGCAGCGGTCGTAGGTCACCATGCCGAAGCCGGCCACCAGGCCGAGCTGCGCATCGGGCACGGCGCGCTCACCGGCCTGGCCGGTGAGCTGGCGTATCGCTTCGGTCATGCCGAGAAAGCCACCGGCCGCACCGGCCTGGCCGGCCGAGAGCTGGCCGCCGCTGGTGTTGTTGGGAAAGCTGCCGTCGTGCGTGAGCGTGTGCGCCTGCACAAAGGCCGGGCCTTCGCCCTTCTCGCAGAAGCCCAGGTCCTCGAAGTGCATCATCACGATGACGGGATAGTCGTCGTAGGTCTGGATGAAGTCGATGTCGGCGGGACGGATGCCGGCCTGGGCATACAGCTCGTCGCGGTCCTGGCGCCAGCCGCCGCGCACCATGATCGGGTCGGAGGCAAAGGCGTTGTGCCGCTCGATGGCGCCGCGGATCAGCACATGCTCCAGCCCCAGCTCGCGCGCCCGCGCCACGCTCATCACCAAGAAGGCCTCGGCGCCGGCGCAGGGCATCACGCAGTCGAACAGATGCAGCGGCTCGGAGATGGGTCGCGCCGACATGTACTCGTCCAGCGTGAGCGCCTTCTTGAACATCGCATTCGGATTGAGCAGGGCATTGGCCCGCTGCGCGACGGCGATGCGGCCGAAGTCCTCGCGGCGCGCGCCGAAGCGGCGCATGTAGTGCGCCGTGATCATCGCGAAGATCGAGTTCGGCCCGCCCGAGCCGTAGGGATAGGTGGCGTCGCGCGAGAAGTGGCTGAACGCGCCCAGCGTCTGGCGGAACGAGTCCACATGGTTGGTGTCGGCGGCCACGCAGGCCACGATGTCGGCATCGCCGGCCTGCACCGCCCGCGCCGCACGGCGCAGACACATCACGCCCGAGGCGCCGCCGGTGGGCACATGGTCCAGCCAGCGCGGCGACAGGCCAAGGTGCTGGGTCACGCCCACGGCCGTGTCGGGCACCAGCGAGAAGCTCGACAGGCACAGGCCGTCGATCTGCTCCTTGGCGACGCCGCCGGCATCGACCAGCGCCCGCAGCGCCTGGCCGAGGAACCAGTGCGCGCCGTCGGTGGAGAAGCGCTGGTAGGGCACCGTGACCGGCACGGCCACGGCCACGTCTTCATAGCTGCGTCGTGCCATCAGTCCTGCCTCTTCTTCAGCGCACGCAGGTCGAAGCAGCCCGGCTGGCCGGGCAGCGCCTGAGCGAGCTGGCGCAGTTCACCGCGCTGGATCTTCTGCGACGGTGTCAGCGGCAGCGCCGGCACGAAGGCCACGTAGCCGGGCGCCTTGTAGTAGGCCAGCTGGGCCAGCGCATGGCGCACGATGTCGGCCGCCAGCGCCTCACCCGGCTGCACACCGGCCTCGGTATCGAGCACGATGCAGGCCAGCACCTCGTCGCCGCGAACCGTGTCGGGCGTGGCCGCCACGGCGGAGGCCTTCACCGCCGCATGCTGGTTGAGCACGCTCTCCACCTCGACGGCCGAGATGTTCTCGCCGCTGCGGCGGATCACGTTCTTCTTGCGGTCGACGAAGAACAGGCTGCCGTCGGCATCCCGCCGCACGACGTCGCCGGTGTGGAACCAGCCGCCGGCCCAGGCCTCGGCGGTGGCGGCCTCGTCCTTCAGGTAGCCTCGGAAGAAGTGGCGCCTGGGATCGGTGCCACTCGAACGCACCAGCAACTCGCCCGGGGTGCCGTCGGGCACCTCGGCACCGTCGTCGCCAACCAGCCGGATCTCGACGAAGGATTCGCAGCGCCCGAAGCAATTGCTGCCCACATGGCGCGGCTCATGGTTGGCCATGATGCAGGCGGCCGCGCCGGTCTCGGTCATGGCCCAGGCCTCGACCAGTGGAAAGCCGTAGCGCGCCTCGAACGGGGCGTGGTTCTTGCGATCGACGCCGGCGCCAAAGGCCCAGCGGATCGCATGATCGCGATCCGCCGGCTGTTCGGGCGCCGAGAGCAGCATGGCGGGCATCACACCGAGGTAGTGCACGATGGTGGCGCGGCTGTCGCGTGCACTCTGCAGCCACGACTTCGGATGGAAGCGGTCGAGCTGCACCAGGCAGCCGCCGCCGACCAGCACCACCATGGTCGAGAACGCCATCGCGTTGACGTGGTTCAGCGGCAGCGGCGTCATCACGCGCTCCGCATCGCGGCGGTAGCTGCACACGCCGTCCAGCGAGGCGTACCACTCGCCAGCGCGCAGGAAGTAGGCGTTGGCTAGCATGCAGCCCTTGGGTCGGCCGGTGGTGCCCGAGGTGTAGAGCAGCGCACATTCACTGGCCAGGCCCACCGGCTGGCCCGCCAGCGGCGCGGGCGCGTGCGGCGCAGGCATGTGCGTGGCTTCGGCCACGATCGTGTGCAGTGGGCGCCCGGCCTGCGCCGCGGCGGCTTGCAGGTCGTCGGCCCGGTGTGCCAGCGTCACCACCAGGCCGATCTCGCTGTGGCCGATCAGGTAGCTGAGCTCGGCCGAGCGCATCTCGGCATTGATCGGCACCACGCTCACGCCCAGCGCATTGAGCGCGAACCAGTGGTACAGGAAGATGGGCCGGTTCTCCAGCAGCAGGCCGACGCGGTGGCCATGGCCCCAGCCGGCCGAGGCATAGGCCGCGCGCAGCGCCTCGACCTGGCGCGCGGCCTCGTCCCAGCGGATCGCACCCGGCGGCAGGCCATAGACCTCGGCCGTCACCGGCTCCAGGAACAGGAAGTCGCCCGCCGGCGTGCGGCCGGCCGAGGCCACGAAGGCGCCGTGGACCGTGCTGTGTGCAGAGGTGGACGCCATGGTCAGATGAAGAGTTGCACCGCCAGCAGCGCCGCATCGCTGTTGATCAGGTCGACGCGCTTGAGCGTCATGCGCAGCGCGCCGTCGACCACGCTCAGGTGGTGCCAGGCGGTGCCGACCAGGAACTGGATCTCGTCGCCCTGCGACTCGCTGTAGTGGAACGGCGTGCGCAGCACGAAGCGGTTGGCCGCGGCATCGGCCTGGTCGACCACCGGCACCTGCAGCAGGTGCTGGCAGCGGCTGGGTGGCAGCTGCGAGAAGGCGCGCGGGCTCTTCAGCCGCTGGATGCGCAGCTCGCGCAGCAGCTTGTCCTCGTACATGTGCGAGGTGTGGCTCAGGCCGTCGGGCTGGCCGGGCGTCAGCGGCACCCAGTAGTAGGCCTCGTCGGTGAACAGGGCGTTCCACTCCTCGAAGCGCTTCTCGTCGAGCAGGCGCGCCTCGTGCACGACAAAGGCGATCAGGTCGCCGGAGCCAACGGTTTGCGGGGTCATGCACGCGCCTCCATCGTCATCATCATGTGCTTGAGCCAGGCGCGGTACTGGTTGCGCATCGGCAGCTCGCTGGTGCCGATGACGGTCTGCTCGCGCGCCTGCCCTTCGGCGGGGTCGAAGTTGCGGTGCAGGCTGATCCAGTGATTGCCCCTGGCGTGCAGCCCCGCCTGGATGCCGCGGTAGGCATGCAGGTCGTCATGGCCCACCACCGAGAAGGGCGAGTTGATCAGCCGCGTGTACATCGTGGTGCGGTGCAGCAGTTCCTCGGGCGCGCCCTTGAGGCGGAAGGTCCAGCTCTCGACGATGGTGCGGTCGGCCGACACCGGCTTGGCCACGCGGATGGCCTGGATCGCACCCTTGATGGTGAGGTTGGGGTAGTAGACGGTGTTGTGGCGCGCCATGCCGAGAATCTGAGCGGCGCGCTCCTCGCCGTAGGCGGCCTTCATCGCCTGCTCGTACTCGGGAATGCCGGAGTACTTGCTGTGGATGCTGAAGTTGACGCCCGAGAAGCTGTGGCCGTTCTCGTAGGCGCGCACGCCCATGCCTTCGAAGAACTTGTAGTCCGACATGAAGGGCACGAACTGCTCGATGGCCATGGGCTTGGGCGCATCGGCCGGCTTGTCGGCCCACATGGTCTTGGCCGTGCCGGCCGAGGACTCGTGCGCCACCATCGGGTGCATGGTGTCGTTCAGGTTCTCGACGAACATCTTCCAGTTGCACTGGTGCGTGAAGCGCAGGCAGCCACCGGCGATCTCGAGCTGGCCTTCGGGCGAGCGGTCGGCCATGTTGTCGATGGACGACAGCGAGTCGCCGAAGTACTCCTCGAAGTCCTGGCCGACGTCGTTGAGCTTGGCGAAGATGAAGCCGCGGTAGAGGCGCACGTGGCGCACGGCCACCAGGCCCTTGGCGGCTTCGCACTCGTGCAGCGCCGTGCCCTCGTAGCCGTTCTTCAGCGGGATCGACAGCAGCGCGCCATCGGTCTTGAAGGTCCATGCGTGGTAGGGGCAGCGGAAGAACTTGCCGGTCGATCCGCAGGGCTCGCTGACCAGCCGCGAGCCCTTGTGCGCGCAGCGGTTCTTCAACACCTTGACCGAGCCGTCGCTGTGGCGCACCACGATCACCGGCTGGCCGGCGAGCTCGTTGGTGATGTAGTCGCCCGGCTTGGGGATCTGGCTGTCGTGGCCCAGATAGTTCCAGGTGTTGGCGAAGAAGTGCTCCTGCTCCAGCTCGAACAGTTCCTGGCTGATGTACAGGTCCCGGTGCACCCGGTCCGCGCGGACCAGGGCTCGCACGGCGTCGGGGTTTGCGCGATACGAGATCATGTGTTGCTCCTCTGCTCGGGTATTCGGCCGCCGTGGCCTCTACAGGTCGATGACCAGCCGTCGGCCCTTGGCGCGCGACACGCAGATCTGGATCACCTTGCCGCCGTCCTTCTCGGACGAGGTCAGCACGTAGTCGCGGTGGTCGATCTCGCCCGCGATCACCGGCGTGGCGCAGACGCCGCATTCGCCGCGCTTGCAGTCGAACATCGGATCGCAACCATGCTCGATCAGGCAGTCGAGCAGGGTCTGGTTGGCCGGCACGGTGTAGGTCTGGCCCGACTGCGCGAGCTCCACCTCGAACGGCTGGTCGCCGGCCGCCGCCACCGGCGCGGTGAAGAGCTCGAAATGCACGCGGCCAGTGGCCCAGTGCCGCGCCTGGGTGGCGGCCAGCACGCCGTCCAGCAGCGGCTTGGGGCCGCAGACGTAGAGATGGTCGTCGGGCCCCAGGCCATCGAGCAGCGCGCCGACGTCGAACACCTGGCCGCCGGCGTCTTCGTCGGCATGCACGTGCAGGCGCGCGCCCAGCAGGCTTTCGAGCTCGGGCAGGAAGGCCATCAGCGCGCGGCTGCGGCCGGCGTAGTGCAGTTGCAGCGGACGGCCGGCAGCCTGGCAGTGCGCGGCCATGCTCGCCAGCGGCGTGATGCCGATGCCGCCGGCGAGCAGCACCGTGGCGCCGCCTGCCGGCTGCAGCTCGAAGTCGTTGCGCGGCGGCTCCACCTCGATCGCCGCCCCGGCCTCCAGGTGCTCGTGCATGAAGCGCGAGCCACCCCGGCCAGCCTGCTCGCGGCGCACGGCGATGGTGTAGTGCGTGGGCACGAAACCGGGCGTGCCAGCCTTGCCGTCGAAGTCGATCAGCGAGTACTGGCGCCAGTCGGTGGAACCGTCGGGCAGCGTCACCCTGAGCTTGATGTGCGAGCCCGGCGACCAGGCGGGCAGCGCGGCGCCGTCCGGCTGCGCCAGGCGCAGCATGCGGATCAGCGGGTTCAGCATGCGCGCCTCGACGACGCGCAGGAACAGCGGAGCGGAGGCGACAGGGTTCATCGAAGCATTGCTCATGTCAGGCCACCGCGTGCTGCTGCAGCGACGCCTGCAGCACCTTGCCATGCTCGTCGGACAGCGCCGCATCGCGCCAGGCCTTCAGCGTCGCGGGCGGGAGCGCAGCGCCGGCACGCCGCACCGCGGCCATCACGGTGTCGTAGTTGCGCAGGCCGCGGTCGTAGGTCTCGCTGTAGCCCTTCACCAGGCGCTGGCACTGCGCGATCTCGACCGCCAGCGCGGGCGACGTGGCCGCGGTCTCGGCGATGTGCGCCAGCCAGGTGGCGATGCGCCCGTCCACCTCGGCATAGCGCGTGGTGCTGCGGCGCCAGTGGCGCGCCGCCGCCACCGCGCTCAGCATCAGAAAGCCGCGCAGCGAGCTGGTCTGCACCACCCGGCCCTGACGCGTGAAGCGCTCGACCAGGCGCCGCGCAGGCGCCGAGCGCTGCAGCCAGCGGCCCAGCGGCCCCGGCAGCGTCTCGCAGATCTCCCGCAGGCCCGGGTGCAGGTATTCGTTGATGGCGATCAGCTGGTCCGCCTGCACGCCCGCCTCGCCGCGCACACGCTCGAAGCGGCTGGCGCGCGTCTTGAGCTGCGCCACGCGGGCGGTGTCTTCATACGACATCCACAGCGCCAGGTGGCGCGCAAGCTCGCAGGCCAGCGTGCGGCCCGGCAGGTCGGGCAGCGCGCACGCGGCCTGCATGCGGTCGAGGTAGAGATTGGCGTAGTCGATGTCCTGGTAGTCGACGAGGCGGCGCACCCCTTCGAGCAGCAGCGTGCGCGCCTCGGCGGGAAAGTGGTTGACCACGCGCTCCACCAGTGCCTGCACCCCGGGGTGCGCGGCGCGGGGCGGCGGCACGGCCGGCGCCGCGGCGGCCGGCTCTGCGTCGCCGCCCTGCGCGCGGGTGAACGCGGCGCCGAACGCCTTCAGGCTCGGCTTGACGCCGACGCCGCCGCGCTCGATGGTGGCCTCGAACTGCTCTCGCGTGAAGGGCAGCACGCCGGTGCCGGCCAGCGCGCCGAAGAGCACCGCGCTGATGACGCTGCCGTTGCGCGCCGCGGCCTCGGCCATGTCGAAGTGCACGAAGCGGCGCGCGGCCTGGTCGGCATGGGCCAGCAGCTGGCGGCTGTCGACGCGGCCGTCGCCCATCTCGCTCTTCTCGCCGATGGAGTAGACGCGGTGCGTGGAGGCGATGAGGGTGGTTCGGTCGGCGCTGACCAGGCCGCGCTGCACTGCACGGCCGGCTTCCATCAGCTCGGAGCACAGCACCACGTCCACGTCGCCGGGCAGCGGCATCAGTGCCAGCACCGGCTGGCCGCCGTCGGCCTCGGCCTGCCGCTCGGGATAGAGCTCGACGTAGTAGATGGTGGCGCCGGTGCGCTGCGCAACGCCGGGCACCGAGGTGGTCTGCGCGATGTGGCCGTTGGCCTCGCCGAGGTCGACGATCCAGTCGGCCAGCACGCCACCGCCCTCGCCGCCCATGGCGAGAATCGCGATCTTGATCGGTTGGTGGGTCATCGCTCGTTCCCGATCAGAAGGCAATCAGAAGGCAAAACGCGCACGGCGTGCGGCATCGCGGCGCTGCATCCAGCCGATCACGGTCTGGCGCAGGCGCTCGCGCAGGCGGTCCCAGGCGTTGGGGTTGCTCAGCACTTGCGCCTTGTAGAACGACGGGCACAGCACGGCGGCATGCGAAACCTCGCCGCACACGCCGCAGCCCACGCAGGTCTCGAGCACGGTGGCCACCGGGTCGGTGCGCAGCGGATCGGGGTTGGGCTTGATCGACAGCGAGGGGCATCCCGACAGCCGGATGCAGGAGTGGTCGCCGGTGCAGGTGTCGGGGTCGACGCCGAACTTCTCGCGCACCATGCGCTTGCCCTCGGCAATCGCCTTGCGCACCTGCGGCTTCTCGCGGCGCTGGCGGTTCAGCATGCACTCCGACTGCGCGATGATGACCTTGGGGCCCTTCTCCTTGGTGGTGAGCGCCTCGTGCAGCGCGTCGCGCATGCCGGCCACGTCGTAGGTGCGCCGGATGGTGCGCACCCATTCGACGCCCACGCCACGCACTGCCTTCTCGATCAGGTGGCCGGTGCTGCGCGTGGCATTGAGCGCCTTCGACGACAGGATGTCCTGCCCGCCGGTGGCCGAGGTGTAGCTGTTGTCCACCACCACGGTCACGTTGTCGCTCTGGTTGAACACCGCGTTGGCGATGCCGCTGGTGAGGCCGTTGTGCCAGAAGCCGCCGTCGCCCATCACCGAGATCGCGCGCTTGCCGGCCGGTGCGTTCAACGCGGCGGCGCCAGCGCTGCCCAGGCCGTAGCCCATGGTCGTATTGCCGATGTTGAACGGCGGCAGGATGGAGAACAGGTGGCAGCCGATGTCGGCGCTGACATGGTGCTCGCCCAGGTCCTTCTGCACCAGCTTCATCGCGCTGAAGATCGGGCGCTCGGGGCAGCCGGTGCAAAAGCCCGGCGGGCGGGCGTGCACGCTGCTGGAGAGCGGCAGCAGATCGGCCTGGCTGATGAGCGGGATGATCTTGCGCGGCGGCTGGGGCGCGACCGGCGCTGGCACCGTGGGCACGCTCGGCAGGCGGCCGTACTTCTCGCAGAAGGCCCGCGTTCCGCCGACCAGCGCCTGGGCGGTGTATTCGCCGGCCACCGGCAGCAGGTCCTTGCCATGCAGCACCGTGCCACTGCCGGCCTGGCGCAGGATGGTGGCCAGGTTCTGCTCAACGAAGTTGGGCTGGCCCTCCTCCACCACCAGCACGGCGCGCTTGCCTTCGCAGAAGCGCAGCACCTCGCTCTCGATGACGGGATAGGCCACGTTCATCACGTACAGCGGCAGCCTGGTGCGGCCGTAGACGTCGGCCAGGCCCAGACGCTCGAGCGCCCGCACCTGGGTGTTGTAGCAACCGCCCTGCACGATGATGCCGATGTCGTCGGCACCCTCGGCGAAGAACTCGTTGAGGCCACGCTGCTCGATGAAGCGCACGGCCGCCGGCCAGCGCTGCTTCACCTTCTCCTGCTCGTGCAGGAAGCTGGCCGGCGGCAGCACGATGCGGTCGACATCGCGCCGCGGCTGCTCCAGCGCCTCTTTCAGCGTGAAGTCGGCGCGGCGGTTGTCGGCGGCCACGAACTGGCCGTGCACATGGCAGGCACGGATGCGCAGTTGCACCATCACCGGGGTGTGGCTGGCCTCGGACAGCTCGAAGCCCTGCTTCACCATGGCGACGATGCTGGGCAGGTTGGGCCGCGGATCGAGCAGCCACATCTGCGACTTCATCGCGAAGGCATGGCTGCGCTCCTGCATGATGGACGAGCCCTCGCCGTAGTCCTCGCCGACGATGATCAGCGCGCCGCCGGTGACGCCGCCGGACGCCAGGTTGGCCAGCGCATCGGAGGCGACATTGGTGCCCACCGTCGCCTTGAAGGTCACCGCCCCGCGCAGCGGGTAGTTGACCGAGGCGGCCAGCGTGGCGGCGGCCGTGGCCTCGCTGGCGCTGTTCTCGAAGCGGATGCCGTGCTCCGACAGGATGTCCTGCGCGTCGGCCAGCACATCCATCAGATGCGAGATCGGCGCGCCCTGGTAGCCCGCCACGTACGACACGCCGGACTCCAGCAGCGCCTTGGTGACCGCCAGGATGCCTTCACCGCGGAAGACCTCGCCCTGCTTCAGCCGCAGCTTCTTGACTTCTTCGACAAACGATCTTTCGGCCATGACCCGTTCTCAAGGAGGTGCAGATGAGGCGCCCTTCGACCATGAATTATGTTGAGACATAAACATATCCACAATCATGAATTCCCCTAGGATCAGCAAGCGTCATGCCAGAGGTAGGATGGCCGGCGATGAACTCACGCCGCGCCAATCCCACCCGTTTCGTGGACGACTACCTGCCTGCGCTGCTGGCCCAGGCCAGCCAGCTCATCTCTGCCGAGTTCCACGTCGTGGCGCGGCAGCACGGCTTCTCGGTCAGCGAATGGCGGGTCATGGCGACACTGGCCGACGGCGTGCCGATCAGCATCGGCGAGCTGGCGCAGACCACGGTGACCAAGCAGCCGACCGTGACCCGCCTGCTGGATCGCATGGAAGCCAAGGGGCAGGTCGAACGCCTGCCCCACGACAGTGATCGCCGCATCACGCTGGTGCGCATCACCCGCAGCGGCGCCCGCACCATCTCGCAGCTGATCACGCTGGCACGCGAGCATGAGCACCGCGTGCTCGAGCCTTTCGGCCTGGCGCGTGCCGAGGAGTTGAAGACGACGCTGCGGCAGATGATCGAGCTGCACGCCGTGACCCCCGGGACCGAGCTCGAAGACCCCGACGCCTGAGCGGCCGAGGGCTGGCCGGCCTCAGCCCGGCCTCAGCCCGGCCTCAATCGGGCACCAGCACGGCCCGGCCGCGATGGCCCCGCTGGCCTATCCAAGCCAGGGCCTCTGCCGCCTCGCCGATGGGGAAGCTGCGCGTCGCCACCGTGATGCGGCCGTCCGCCAGCCGGGCCAGCAGTTCGGGCTGGGCCGCCCTGCCCTCGGCCTCGCGTCGGTACATGTTCAGCGGCAGCAGGCGCACGTCGCGCTGCAGCAGCCAGGGCAGCGAGACGGACAGCGACTCGCCCGCGGTATAGCCCACCAGCACCACCCGGCCGCCGGGCTCGACGGCCGGCAGCAGGGCCTCCAGCACAGTGCCGCCCACGGTGTCGATCAGCAGGTCGACGGTGGCGCCGGGCCCGGGCGAGCCGACCAGCGTCGCACCCGCCTCGCACGCCAGCTGCGCGGCCACCGTGCCGACGGCGCCGCTGGCGCCGGTGACGGCCACGCGCTCGCCGGCGCGCAGCGCGCCGACGCCGTGCACGGCCACCCAGGCCGACGCACAGGGCGAGAAGAAGGCCGAGCCCAGCTCGAACGGGATGCCGTCGGGCAGTTCGCCGACGGCGCCGTCGGGGGCGTCGATCAGCTCGCACCAGGTGCCGTCGCTGCGGTTGCCCAGCCCGCCGCCGCGCACCCAGACCCGCTGGCCCGCGGCAAAGCGGTCGCCGCCGACGACGATGCCCGCCCCTTCCACACCGGGGATGTAGGGCGGCCGCAGCGGCGACATGAACTTGCCGGCGGCCACGGTGCGGTCGATGTGGCCGACGGTGGCCGCCGCCATCCGCACGATGCTGCGGCCCGGGGCCGGCACCGGGTCGGGCAGCGTCTCCAGCACCGGCGCCTGGCCCCAGCCGTGGATGCGCAGGGCCCTCATGCCGGCGCCCCGGCCAGGAAGGCCTCGACCGCCGCGGCAAAGGCCTCGGGCATCTGGTCGGGCAGCGGCACCATGCCGCCGGGGATGTCGACGATGCCGGCCTGCGGCAGATGCTGCGCCAGCTCGGCGGCATGCGGCGCGGCGAAGGGGTCGTCGGTCGCGCGCAGGATGCAGGCGCGCTGGTGGACGCGGGCGATGCGGTCTTCCATGCGGTAGGCGGCGACGGCGCGGTGGCCGTCCTCGGGGTCGGCCACCGCCAGCGCATCGCGCACAAAAGCCTGCAGCAGCGCAGGGCGCCCCGGCGGGTAGAAGCCCTGGCGCCGCTGCCACAGCGCGGCCAGGTGGCTGCCGTCGTCGCTGGGCGGCACCTCGTCGATGGGCGGCCGCTGGGCCCGTGCGTGGCGGAACGCCGCGTCGGTGAACGGCGTCGACGAGAGCACCAGCGAGGCCACCTCGCCGGGCCGGGCGGCGGCCATCTCGATGGCGATCACGCCGCCGGTGTGGTGGCCGACGATGTGCACCGGCGCCAGCCGCAGCGCATCGACCAGCGCCCAGGCGACCTGCGCGTACTGCTCGATCGAGGCCGGCGCGGCCAGCGGCGCCGAGTCGCCGAAGCCGGCCGTGTCCATGGCCACCGCATGCCAGCGGCGGCCCAGCAGCGGCAGCACCTGCGCATATTCGCGCCAGCTGCGCGGCGACTGGTGCAGCAGCAGCACCGCCGGCAGGTCGGGCGCGCCGCAGCTGGCGTAGTGGACGGGCCCGGCAGGCAGGTCGACGAAAGCGCGCCGCAGGGCCGTCGTCACGGCAGCGTCTCGTCGCTGGGCGGGTGCAGCATGCCGGCATGGCGCAGCATGCCCAGCGTGCGGCCCAGCACGTCGCGCCGGTAGGCCGCCAGGTCGCGCCCCGCATAGTCGTAGAAGCCGCTGCCCGTCTTCAGGCCGAGCCGGTTGCCGGCCATCATGTCGTCCACGATGGCCGGGGCCGCATAGCGGGCCGCGTCGATGCTCTGCGCCATCTCGCGGCTGGCGTGATGCAGGATGTCGCAGCCGCCGAAGTCGATGAACTCGACCACGCCGAGCGCCGCGAAGCGCAGCCCCAGGCCGTAGCGCGTGGCCTTGTCGATCTCTTCGGCGGTGGCGGCGCCTTCCTCGATCATGCGGGCGGCCTCGTTCATGATCAGCGCCTGCAGCCGCGGCACGATGTAGCCCGGCGTGGCGCCACAGACCACCGGCAGCTTGCCGATGCCCGTCAGGATGTCGCGCGTGCGGTCGAGCACGTCCGGGTCGGTGCCCGGATGGCAGCTCAGCTCGACCACCGGGATCACGTAGGCCGGGTTCAGCCAGTGGATGTTGAGAAAGCGCTGCGGCAGCCGGACCAGCCCGGCCAGCTGCGTGACCAGGATGCTGCTGGTGGTGGAGGTCAGCACCGCGTCGTCGCGGCAATGGCGGTTCAGCCAGTCGAAGGCCTCGCGCTTGGCGGCCAGGGTTTCCGGCACGCCCTCGAACACCAGTTCCGCGGCTGCCAGGGCCGCCGGCGCATCCTGTGCGCGGACGAGTTCGACGCGCGCCGCGATGTGTCCGACCTGCTGCTCGCTGACGACGCCCATCGCGGCCAGGCCCTGCAGCGCGCCCAGGATCTCGGCCCGCGCCTCCTGGCACAGCCGCTCCCAGGCCGCGGCATCGCGCGGGCGCAGGTCGACCAGGGCGATGCGGTGCCCGGCATAGGCGAACGCGATCGCGATGCCGCGGCCCATGCGCCCGGCGCCGACGGCCGCGAAGCGCGGCGGCCTGGCCGCGGCTGCGGCCGTGTGCGGATCATTCGCCATCGGCAAGCCTGCGTTGCAGGGTGTCAATCGACAGCCCGGCCAGCCCCAGCGCCTCGAAGCTGCGTGGCCCCTGACGCAGGTCGCGCCCGAGGAAACCGCCGACGATGGCCAGCAGGCCGTGGGCCACCGGCGCGTCGACGCCCGCATACCGGGCGGCCGAGGCGAGGAAGGCCAGGCCGAGCTCGGTGTCCTCGGCGATGTAGCGGTGGTGGTGCAGGTCGATGTTCTCGCGCCAGTCGCCCGACTTCACCAGCCGCTTGTGCGCGTCGCCGTACATCCACTGGTCGTTGTTGTAGTGGTCGGCCAGTGGATAGTGGGGGCCGCCATAGCCGAAGGCCTCGCGCACCGCGATGCGCTCCTGGTCCAGGCGGTCGGTGACCGCGCGCACGGCGGGCTGGGTGCCCTCGTTGTGGATGTCCCAGCGCTCGAAGTGCTGCAGCGGCGCGGCATTCATCACCATCAGCGGCGGATGGATCACCGGGCCGGCGTTCATCAGCGCGCCCGACAGCGCATCGCCGCAGGCGTGCACGGCCGGGTAGGCACGGCGGATGACTTCGATCGCCGCATCGGACTTGCGCTGCGGGTACACGCCCGTGGGCAGGCGGATGGCGCGGATGGTGAGGTTGACCTCGCGCTCGCCGTGTTTGCGGGCCAGGTAGGGCAGCGTGCCGGTCTCGGCCCAGGCGACGTCGGCCCGGTTGCCGGCAGCGCGCACGATACGCGACATCACGACGCTGCCAAAGGTGCCCGGTGGCAGGAACACCACCTGGCCATCGCGCAGATGCGGTGCCATGGCGCGTGCGATGTCGGCCTGCGCCAGCGCCGGCGTCGGCAGCACGATGAGCTCGGCATCACGCAGGGCCTGGCCGATGTCTGCCGTGGCCAAGGCGACAGGCACGTCGCGCGCGCCGTCGGCGTCCTTCAGGCGGATGCTCCCGGCCTGCACGACGGCCGACAGAGCCGCCGCATCCCGCCGCCAGAGCCGGACCTCATGCCCGTTCAACGACAGATCCGCTGCGGCCGCATAACAGCCATGCCCACCACCCAGCACTGCAATCTTCATCGTGTGTCCCGATGCCGGCCCGGCCGGCCAGTAATGTCCGTGCACTACATTACTTTGCATTGATTTAAAGGTCAAGCGAATTGCCGGCGCTGTCTTCCTTCTGTCTGGGTGGAGGTGGAGCCAGCTGTTGAGTCTCAACACCTGGGCCCCATGGGCTCGCGCGAGTCAGTCCGGCTTGATCTTTGCCCGCACCACCACCTGCTTCCATCGCTGCTGCTCAGCGGCGATGAACTTTGCGAACTCAGCAGGCGTGCCGCCGACGCCGATGGCCGCCTCGGCATTGAACTTTTCGGTCGAGCCTGGCTGCTTGACCGCCGCTGCGGCCGCGGCGGCGAGCTTGTCCGCAGCGGCCTGCGGCAGGGATGCCGGTGCCATCACGCCATACCACTGCGTCATCTCGAAGCCGGGATAGCCTTGTTCGGCCACCGTCGGCACGTCGGGCAGCTGCGGGATGCGCTGCGCGGTGCCGGTGGCGATGCAGCGCAGCTTGCCGGCCTTGATGAACTGCAGCACCGCTGGGGCGCCGACGGAGGCCGCATCCAGCCGGCCGGCCAGCAAGTCGGTCAGCTGCGGCCCCGTGCCGCGGTAGGGCACGTGCAGCATGAAGGTGTCGCTGACCATCTTGAGGTACTCCATCGCCAGGTGGCCCGCGCTGCCGTTGCCCGCCGATCCGTAGTTCAGCTTGCCCGGGTTCTTCTTGGCGTAGGCGATCAGCTCCTTCAGGTTCTTCACCGGCAGCTCCGGACGCACCAGGTACAGGCTGGGCACCTTGGCCAGCAAGGAGATGGGCCGGAAGTCCTTGACGGGGTCGTAGGGCAGCTTGTCGAAGATGTACGGATTGACTGCCAGCGTGCCGATGTGGCCCAGGACGATGGTGTGGTCGTCGGCACGCGCCACCTCCTGCATGGCCACGTTGCCAGCGCCGCCCGGCTTGTTGTCGACGTACACCGACTGGCCCAGCGCCTTGCCCAGTTCCAGCGCCGTGGTCCGGGCCACGATCTCGCTGCTGCCGCCGGGTGCAAACGGGACGACGAAGCGGATGGCCCGGCTCGGCCAGGCATCGGCGGCGGCGGCGCGTTGCGCCGCCAGCAGGCCCGTGCCTGCAGCGGCGCCCAGTTGCAGAAGGCGGCGGCGGCCGAGGATGAGGTCTTGCATTCGTGTCTCCGGTTGGGTCTGGGTGTGAACGTTCGCGACTGTGCGACGCTGAACCTCTCAGTTGCCTTTCAGCGGGTGTCGCGCGCCGGGCCAGAATCCCGGCCATGCGCATCCTGCTGGCCGAAGACGAACACGCCCTGGGCGAATGGCTCAGCAAGGCGTTGGAGCAGTCCGGCTTTCGCGTGGACTGGCGCGACGATGGTCGCCTGGTCGAGCAGGCGCTCGGCCAGGACGACTACGACGCCGTCGTGCTCGACCTGGGTCTGCCGGGGCGCAGTGGCCACGAGGTGCTGCGCCGGCTGCGCGAACGGCGCAGTCCCGTGCCCGTGCTGGTGCTGACGGCCCGAGACTCGCTGTCCGAGCGTGTCAGCACCCTGAACGAAGGCGCGGACGACTTCCTGCCCAAGCCGTTTGCGCTGGCCGAGTTGGAAGCGCGCCTGACCGCGCTGATCCGGCGCTCGCGTGGCAGCGAGCGGCCACGCCTGGCCTGCGGCCCGCTGCAATTCGATGCCGTGCACCGCCAGTTCACCCTGGTCGACGAGGTGCTGCAACTGTCGCCGCGCGAGCATGCACTGATGCGTGCGCTGATCGCCCGCAGCGGTGAGCCGCTGTCGCGCCAGCAGCTGCTGGACCGCGTGTTCAGCGACGAGGACGAAGTGCAGCCGGCCGCGCTGGACACCTTGATGCACCGCGTGCGCCGCCGGCTGGAGGGCAGTGGCGTGCAGATCGTCACCTATCGGGGCCTGGGCTATGCGCTGGAAGCGGGACCGGCACGCAACGCTTAGGGCGCGGCTGCTGCGCCTGCTGATTCCCGGCGCCCTGCTCGTCCTGGGCGTGGGCCTGTGGACGACCCGCGGGGACGCCATCCGTGCTGCCGATGCGGCGTTCGACCGGTCGCTGCTGGGCGCCATCAAGGGGCTCGACCTGAACGTCTCCACCGCTTCGGGCGGCCTGTCGGTGGAGCAGCCCTACCGGCTGTTCGAGTTCTTCGAGCTGACCGCCAGCGGCACGGTGCACTACCGCGTCGCGACCGACGATGGCCTGGTCGAGATCGGGTCGCCCGATCTGCCACTGCCCGCCAGGCCGCTCAAGGACGGCGAGCCCCAGTTCTATGACGCGGCCTACCTCGGGCAGCCCGTGCGCGTGGGCGCGCTGCGCCGCCCGCTCGAACCGCCGGTCGGTGGCTCCAAGCGAGTCCTGATCCAGGTCGCCGAAACCACCGATGCGCGCGAGCGGTTCGCACGCACCTTCGTGCGCCAGGCCGTGGCGCGCGATGCCGTGCTGCTGGGAACGCTGGTGATCGGCGTGGCGCTGGTGTCGACCTGGGCGCTGCTGCCGTTGCGGCGCCTGGCGGAAGCCACCGCCCGCCGGGCCCCCGACGATCTGCGGCCCCTGCCTGCCGACGGGCTGCCGCAGGACCTGGTGCCGCTGGTCGACACCATCAACGGCCAGATCACCCGCACGTCCACGCTGCTGGACCAGCGCCGCCGCTTCCTGGACGACGCGTCGCACCAGCTCAGGACACCCTTGACCACGCTGCGCGCCCAGCTGGACTACGCCCGTCGCGAGGTGGACCCGGCACAGGCCCGGGCCGCGATCGAGGCACTCTCCGACGAGCTGGATCACGCGACCCGCGCGACCAACCAGCTGCTTGCGCTGGCACGCACCGACTCGGGCCCGTTGCAGCCCGAGATGTTCGACCTGCATGGCCTGGCCCGCGAGGTGGCCCTGATGCTGCTGCCGCAGGCCCGCGCGGCCGGCATCGATTTCGGCGTCGACGACCTGGGCGATGCGCTGCTGCCGGCGCATGGCGACCGGCTGCAACTGCGTGAGGCGCTGCTCAACCTCGCGCACAACGCCCTGCTCCATGGCGCGGGGCCGGTCACCATCGAGGCGGGGGCCGAATCGGCGACACGCTGGCGGCTGGGCGTCGTCGATGCCGGCCCGGGCCTGGCCGCGGATGTGCAGGCCCGCGCCGGGGAACGTTTCGCAAAGGGACGTGGCAGCCGGGGCTCCGGGCTCGGGCTGGCGATGGCTCGCGCGGTGGCCGAGCGCCACGGCGGCCTCCTGGTGCTTGAGCCCGGTGACGATGGGCGCGGGCTGCGCGCCTACCTGGTGTGGGGCGCGACATGAGGCGACGCCAGTGGCTGTCGATGGGCTGCGTGCTGCCGGCCGCCCTGACGGCGATGCCGGTGCGGGCAGGTTCTGCGCTCCAGTGCGTGGTGCCTGCCAAGCCGGGCGGCGGTTTCGACGTCACCTGCCAACTGGTGCGCGACGTGCTGGCCGGGCCGAACTCGGCCCCAGGGATCGTCTACCAGCCCGGTGGCATCGGCGCGCTGACCTACGCCGAGGTGGTCCGGGGCGCACGCCAGCAGCCCCGCGAACTGATCGCCTTTTCGAGCGGAACCCTGCTCAACCTGGCGCAGGGCCGGTTCGGACCCTGGCGGCCGGAGCGCATCCGCTGGGTGGCCGCCGTTGCGCTGGACCATGGCGTCGTCGCGGTGCACCGCGACGCGCCGTGGCGCAGCTTGCGCGAGCTGCTCGACGCGGTGGGCCGCCAGCCATCGGCGGTGGCCTTTGCCGCCGGTGGAACGATCGGAAGTCAGGACTGGATGAAGGCCGCGCTGCTGGCCCGATCCGCGGGCATCAGCCATCGCAATCTGCGCATCGTGGCCTTCGAAGGGGGCGGTGATGCGCTGCGCGCGCTGTCGGGTCGCCATGTGCAGGTGCTGTGCGGCGATGCGGCTGAACTGTCCGAGCAACTGGCAGCTGGCGCCCCGCTGCGGCTGCTGGCCGCACTGTCCGAGCGTCGGCTGGCCGGACCGCTGGCCACCGTGCCCACGGCACTCGAGCAAGGCGCCGATGTGCGCTGGCCGATCCTGCGCGGCGTGTACGCATCCGCCGACCATCCGGAGGTCGAGCTTGCGGCAGTGACCGCGCGTCTCGCCGAGTGGCTGGGCACGTCAGCTCACGCGATGGCGGTTCGCGGCCGCGGTCTTGAGCCGGCAGCGCTCCATGGAAGGGCGCTGCAGGAGAGGATCGACGCAGAGATGACCCGGTTTCGGTCGGAAGCCGAACGATTCGGCTTGCTGGTTCAACGGTGAGGCGTCCGGACCCGAGATCTCATTGACCGCCATCCCCTGCGCTTTCAGAAAGGCCAGGCTGGCGCCCTCCTTCTCGCGGTTGGCCTTGCGAACGGCGTCCCGGCTCTGGACCCCGCATTCCTTGAGCACGCCCTGCTACTGCGGCGTCAGGGTGTCCCAGACCTTCATCGACGACGAGGCCTTCGGCGAAGGTACGGGCCATGTGCGTCCCTCCGTCCTCTTGGAGTTCGGCGCGCGATCGACCGGCGAGCCCGACGAACGGCGAACGGTCGACTGCGATGTCACGCAACACATCGCCGGATGTGGGCTTTCCTTCGGCCACACCCAGTTCAGCGCCCGGAACGCCCGTTCCGGGAGAAGGCCACCGCCATCCATGTCTTCTGCGCCCGAGGCAGCTTTCGAGGCCCGCGAGATCAAGCGGCGCAACGCCGTGTCCAGCGACGCCAGATCGCCGCCGATCCGGCCCCCGTACCGCACCTCGCCAACTCGGCCCTCATCTGCGGTGGCGATGTCGATGCGGTCCTTGTGGACATCCAGACGGCGATGGTGCTCTTCCCCACTTTTCCCACACCACAAACGAAAACGGCACCCGAAGGTGCCGTATGTCGTTGATTCACATGAGGAATCTTGGTGGGCGGTGCAGGGTTCGAACCTGCGACCCCTGCCGTGTGAAGGCAGTGCTCTACCGCTGAGCTAACCGCCCGGAATTCGCTGGCCTGCCCTATCTGGGATCAGGTCTGTCCGTCTTCCGGATCGGCTGTTGCACCGAAGGGTCTGTGCAACAGCGAAGCTCGGATTATGCCACAGCTTTTTCAGTTGCCAAGTTCCGCCACAAGGTCTTGCCGCCGCTGGCCTTGTCCAGGTCGGCCAGCAGGGCCTCGTGGGCGGCGGCTTCCTCGGCCGTGGGCTCGATCACGGCCAGCGCAAATCCGCTCAGGTCCACCGCGCCGCTGGACTGCAGGCCGGCATGGCCGGTGCTGCCATGGGCCTCGTCGTCACCGATCACCAGCGAGTCCTGGCCGCGCGTCAGGCGGATGTAGACCTCGGCCAGCAGGCCGGCATCGAGCAGGGCGCCGTGGAAGGTGCGGTGCTTGTTGTCGACCTCCAGCCGGCGGCACAGCGCGTCCAGCGAGTTGGCCTTGCCCGGGAACATCTCGCGTGCCATCAGCAGCGTGTCGGTGACCTTGCCGACCAGGTCCGCGGTGCGGCCCAGCTTCAGCCGGCCGAACTCGGCATCGAGGAAGCCCACGTCGAAGGCCGCGTTGTGGATGATGACCTCGGCGCCGCGGATGAAGTCCAGCACCTGCGGCGCGACCTCGGCGAACTTCGGCTTGTCGGCCAGGAAGTCATCGGTCAGGCCGTGGACCTTGATCGCCTCTTCGTTGCCCTTGCGCTCGGGGTTCAGGTACAGGTGCAGGGTGTTGCCGGTGAGCCGGCGGTTGACCATCTCGATGCAGCCGATCTCGACCAGGCGGTCGCCGTTGTTGGCTTCGAGGCCGGTGGTTTCGGTGTCCAGGAAGATTTGTCGCATCACGCTCTCGCTTCGATCACAGGCTGCGGCTGTTGCGGCCACTCCAGGCCCACAGCGCGGCGCCGGCGGCGATCATCGGCAGGCACAGCCACTGGCCCATGCTCATGCCCAGGGCCAGCAGGCCCAGGTGGGCATCGGGCTCGCGGAAGTATTCGGCGATGAAGCGGAACACGCCATAGCCGAACAGGAACGCGCCCGACACCTGGCCGGTGGCCCGTGGCCGGCGCGCATAGATCCACAGCAGCACGAACAGCAGCAGGCCTTCGAGCAGGAACTGGTAGAGCTGCGACGGATGCAGCGGCATGCTCTTGCCCGATTGCGGGAACACCATCGCCCAGGGCAGCGAAGGATCGGCCGGCCGGCCCCACAGCTCGCCGTTGATGAAGTTGCCGATGCGGCCGCTGGCCAGGCCGGTGGGCACGGCCGGGGCGATCAGGTCGGTCACCTCCAGCCAGCGCCGGCCACGGCGCCGCGCAAACAGCGCCATCGCCACGATCACGCCCAGCATGCCGCCATGGAAGGACATGCCGCCCTGCCAGACCGCAAACACCTCCAGCGGATGGGCCAGAAAGTGCGCCGGCTTGTAGAACAGCGCATAGCCGATGCGTCCGCCCAGCACCACGCCCAGCACGCCCCAGAACAGCAGGTCCTCGACATCGCGGCGCGTCCAGCCGGCGTTGGCAAACTGCGGCTGGCGCACGCGCAGGCCGGCCAGCCACAGGAACAGGCCGAAGGCCACCAGATAGGTCAGACCGTACCAGTGCACCTGCAGCGGGCCCAGGCTCAGGGCGATCGGATCGAATTGGGGATGCACCAGCATCGTCGCGGTTCTTTCGTCGGTTCTTTCGCCAGTTCGGCGCCGGCGCGATTGTGTCAGCCCGCCCCACCCTGCTCCTGCCCCCGTCCCTGCACCTGGGCCAGGAAGCGCGCCACCACCGGCAGCGCCGGCTCGCGCCAGATCAGGCTGGTCTCGGCCATCAGGCCGGCATCGGCCACGCGGCGGTAGACCACGCCGGGCCTTTGCAGCCGGGTGACGCTGTCGGGCACCCAGGCCAGGCCGATGCCGGCCGACACCAGGTTGACCAGGGTCTGCTGCTGGATGGCCTGCTGGGCGATGCGCGGCGTGGCGCCATGGGCACGGCAGGCGGCCAGCACGGCGTCGAACAGCGAAGGCGCGATCTCGCGCGGAAAGATCAGCAGCGGCTCGCCGGCCACCTCGGCCATGCTCAGCGGCCGCTGCACACCGGCCAGCGCATGGCGCTCGGGCAGGGCCAGCACCAGCGGCTCGCTCAGCGCGCGCCAGGCGGCAAAGCCCGGCGGCACCGCGGCCGGCGCATGCAGCACAAAGCCGGCGTCGATCTCGTCGGCGGCGAAGGCGTCCAGCTGCACGTCCAGCGTGGCCTCGCGCAGCTGCACCGCCACCTCGGGCTGGGCCTCGCGGAAGTCGCGCAGCCATTCGGGCAGCGGGCCGTAGGCGATGCTGGAGACGAAGGCCAGGCGCAGCTGGCCGACGCGGCCGTCGGCGGCGGCCTGGGCCAGGCGCGGCAGCTCGTCGGCGGCCGCCAGCAGGCGGCGCACGGCCGGCAGCAGGGCCGCGCCGGCCGGGCTCAGCGCCACCGCGCGCTGGTGGCGGTCGAACAGGCGCACGCCCAGCTGGCGCTCCAGCTGCTGGATGGCCTGGGTCAGCGGCGGCTGGGTCATGTGCAGGCGCGCCGCGGCGCGGCCGAAGTGCAGTTCTTCGGCCAGCATGGCGAACTGGCGCCAGACGCGCAGCTCCACCCCGGTGTTTGATATGCGTGACAGATCAAATCTCGGTTATCAATCGATTGGACGCAATGGTATGCCGGCCGGACAATGCCCGCTCCCGTTGTGACCACAACCCGCCCAGCCTGCTGCCAGGAGAGCCCCATGGCCCAGTTCAACCGCCGCTCCAAGAACATCACCGAAGGCGTGGCCCGCGCGCCCAACCGCTCCATGTACTACGCCATGGGCTACCAGGACGGCGACTTCGGCAAGCCGATGATCGGCGTGGCCAACGGCCACAGCACGATCACGCCCTGCAATTCGGGCCTGCAGCGCCTGGCCGATGCCGCGGTGGAAGGCCTGAAGCTGGCCGGCGCCAATCCGCAGATCTTCGGCACGCCCACCATCAGCGACGGCATGGCCATGGGCACCGAGGGCATGAAGTACAGCCTGGTGTCGCGCGAAGTGATTTCGGACTGCGTCGAGACCTGCGTCGGCGGCCAGTGGATGGACGGCGTGATCGTCATCGGCGGCTGCGACAAGAACATGCCCGGCGGCATGATGGGCATGCTGCGCGCCAACGTGCCGGCGCTCTACGTCTACGGCGGCACCATCCTGCCGGGCAAGTACAAGGGCCAGGACCTGAACATCGTCAGCGTGTTCGAGGCCGTGGGCCAGTTCTCGGCCGGCAAGATGAGCCAGGAGGACTTCTGCGAGATCGAGCACCGCGCCATCCCCGGCAGCGGCTCCTGCGGCGGCATGTACACCGCCAACACCATGAGCTCGTCGTTCGAGGCCCTGGGCCTGAGCCTGCCTTACTCGTCGACCATGGCCAACGTCGAAGATGAGGTGGTGGAGAGCGTCAAGCAGGCCGCCGCGGTGCTGGTGGAGGCGGTGAAGGCCGACCTGAAGCCGCGCGACATCGTCACCAAGCAGGCCATCGAGAACGCCATCGCGGTGATCATGGCCACCGGCGGCTCCACCAATGCGGTGCTGCACTTCCTGGCGATTGCCCATGCGGCCGAGGTCGAGTGGACCATCGACGACTTCGAGCGCGTGCGCCGCAAGGTGCCGGTGCTCTGCGACCTGAAGCCCAGCGGCCAGTTCCTGGCCATCGACCTGCACCGCGCCGGCGGCATCCCGCAGGTGATGCGCGAACTGCTGGACGCCGGCCTGCTGCACGGCGACTGCATGACCATCACCGGCAAGACCGTGGCCCAGAACCTGGCCGACGTGCCGCCGCTGGCCGCCGACAACCCGGTGATCCGCAAGGTCAGCAACCCGCTGTATGCCCAGGGCCATCTGGCCATCCTGAAGGGCAACCTCAGCCCCGAGGGCTGCGTGGCCAAGATCACCGGGCTGAAGAACCCGGTCATCACCGGCCCGGCGCGGGTGTTCGACGACGAGCAGAGCGCGCTGGCCGCGATCATGGCCAACCAGATCAAGGCCGGCGACGTGATGGTGCTGCGCTACCTGGGCCCCAAGGGCGGCCCGGGCATGCCCGAGATGCTGGCGCCCACTGGCGCGCTGATCGGCCAGGGCCTGGGCGAAAGCGTGGGCCTGATCACCGACGGCCGCTTCTCGGGCGGCACCTGGGGCATGGTGGTCGGCCATGTGGCGCCCGAGGCCTACGAAGGCGGCAACATCGCGCTGGTGCAGGAGGGTGACTCGATCACCATCGATGCCCACCAGCTGCTGCTGGAGCTGAATGTGCCCGCCGACGAGCTGGCGCGCCGCAAGGCCGCCTGGGTGCAGCCCAAACCGCGCTACACCCGCGGCGTGCTGGCCAAGTTTGCCCACAATGCCGCCAGCGCCAGCGCTGGCGCGGTGCTGGACAAGTTCGAGTAACTGGAGCACCCGGCGCCGCGGGTACGCGCCGCCACCCGCCGAGCGGGTCGCCGGCCGGCTTCGGAGCGGCCGGGCGCTCGGCCGGCGCTCTCAGCGCTTGCCGCGCCCGCCGCCCGGCGGGCGCAGGCCCAGCTTCTCGGCCTGCTGCTCGCGGCGGCGCCTGACCTTCTCGTCCTGCCGGCGCATGGCCATGCCGCGGGTGATGCCCATGCTGTCGGCAAAGGCCCACCACAGCGCGGCCAGGCCGAACGGCGCCAGCACGATCCACCAGGACCAGGCCGCCACCGGGCCCAGCCCGGCCAGCTTCAGGCCCAGCAGCAGCACGCCGATCAGCACAAACCACATGGTCTTGCTTCTTTCACATCGCCCCCGTGTACCGATCAGGCCCCGACAGCCTGGCGTCAACCCGGGGTGCATAGAATCCGTTGCTGGAGACTGTAGCTCAGCCATCTGCCCACTGTCCCGCCCTGCCCGGGCATGACACGACTCGAAAGGATCCGGATCCCATGAAGAAGATTGCCCTCATCGCCGCCCTGGCCGCCGTGACCGTCAGCGCGCCGGCCTTCGCCAGCCAGGACCTGGCCAACAAGAAGGCCTGCATGGCCTGCCATGCGATCGACAAGAAGCTGGTCGGTCCCTCGTACAAGGATGTGGCCGCCAAGTACGCCGGCCAGAAGGACGCCGCCGCCAAGCTGGCCGACAAGATCCAGAAGGGTGGCGTGGGCGCCTGGGGCCAGGTGCCGATGCCGGCCAACAACGTCACCGCCGACGAGGCCAAGACCCTGGCGGCCTGGGTGCTGTCCACCAAGTGAGTGCCCGGCCGGGTGCGATGCCCGGCCTGCCCCGGTCCGACGACACAGCCCCGCGCCGCGGGGCTGTGTCCTTTCTGATCCCGGGTTATCGTCGGTGCCCATGCCACCGACGCTGCCGCCCTGTATCCTGGACATCGAGGCCTCGGGCTTCGGCCCCGGCGGCTATCCGATCGAGATCGGCTACGTGCGTGGCGACGGCCAGGCCTGGTGCACCCTGGTGCGGCCCGAGGCCGACTGGCGGCACTGGGATGCGGCGGCCGAGCGCGTGCATGGCATCTCGTCGGCGCTGCTGCACAGCCAGGGCCGGCCGGTGCTGGAAGTGGCCCGGCGCCTGAACCACGACCTGGCCGGCCTCACCGTCTACAGCGATGCCTGGGCCCACGACTACCCGTGGCTGGGCCGGCTGTTCGATGCCGCCGATCTGAGCCCCAGCTTCCGCCTGGAGTCGGTGCTGCAGCTGCTGCCCGAGCCCAGCCGGCCCGAGCTGGACCGGCTGCGCCATGCGGCCTTCGGCGAGTTGGGCATCACCCGCCACCGCGCCAGCAGCGACGCCCGCGCGCTGCAGTGGGCGCTGGCGCGGTTGGCAGGCTGAGCGGCGGGCTCCCACCCGCCGGCGCTGCCTCAGTTGTTTTCGCTCAGCTGATCCAGGATCGCCGGGTTCTCCAGCGTGCTGGTGTCCTGGGTGATGGCCTCGCCCTTTGCGATGCTGCGCAGCAGGCGGCGCATGATCTTGCCGCTGCGGGTCTTGGGCAGGTTGTCGCCGAAGCGGATGTCCTTGGGCTTGGCGATCGGCCCGATCTCCTTGCCCACCCAGTCGCGCAATTGCTTGGCAATGGCCTTGGCCTCGTCGCCGCTGGGGCGCGGGCGCTTCAGCACCACGAAGGCGCAGATGGCCTCGCCGGTGGTGTCGTCGGGCCGGCCCACCACCGCGGCCTCGGCCACCAGCTCGGTGCAGCTGACCAGGGCGCTTTCGATTTCCATCGTGCCCATGCGGTGGCCGCTGACGTTGAGCACGTCGTCGATGCGGCCGGTGATGGTGAAGTAGCCGGTCTTGGCATCGCGGATGGCGCCGTCGCCGGCCAGGTAGTACTTGCCCTTGAAGTCCTCGGGGTAGTAGCTCTTCTTGAAGCGCTCGGGGTCGCCCCAGATGGTGCGGATCATGCTCGGCCACGGCTTCTTCACGACCAGGATGCCACCCTGGCCCCAGGGCACGTCCTTGCCGGTTTCATCCACCACCGCGGCCTGGATGCCTGGGAAGGGCAGCGTGCACGAGCCCGGCACCATCGGCGTGGCGCCCGGCAGCGGCGTGATCATGTGGCCGCCGGTCTCGGTCTGCCAGAAGGTGTCGACGATGGGGCAGCGGCCGCCGCCCACGTTGGCGTGGTACCACTCCCAGGCGGCCGGGTTGATGGGCTCGCCCACCGAGCCCAGGATGCGCAGGGACGTCAGGTCGTAGCTCTTGGGATGCACGGCCGGGTTGCTCTCGGCGGCCTTGATCAGGCTGCGGATGGCGGTGGGCGCGGTGTAGAAGATGCTGACCTTGTGCTTGGCGATCATCTGCCAGAAGCGGCCGGCGTCCGGATAGGTGGGCACGCCCTCGAACACGATCTCGGTGCCGCCGAGTGCCAGCGGGCCGTAGGTGATGTAGGTGTGGCCGGTGACCCAGCCGATGTCGGCGGTGCACCAGAACACGTCGTCGGCCTTCAGGTCGAAGGTCAGCTGGGTGGTCAGCGCCGCATGCAGCAGATAGCCGCCGGTGCTGTGCTGCACGCCCTTGGGCTTGCCGGTGGAGCCGCTGGTGTAGAGCAGGAACAGCGGATGCTCGGCGCCCACCCACTCGGGCTCGCAGCTGGTGGGCTGGCCATCGACCAGCTCGGCCATCCAGCGGTCGCGGCCGGCGACCATGGCGATGTCGGCGCCGGTGCGCTTGACCACCAGCACCGTCTTCACCGAGTCGCAGCCGCCCAGCGCCAGGGCTTCGTCGACGATGCTCTTCAGCGGCAGGTGCTTGCCACCGCGCACCTGCTGGTCGGCGGTGATCACGGCCTTGGCGCCGGTGTCCTCGATGCGGTCGCGCAGGCTTTGCGCCGAGAAGCCGCCGAACACCACCGAATGCGTGAGCCCCAGGCGGGCGCAGGCCTGCATCGCGGCCACGCCGTCGATGGACATGCTGATGTAGATGATGACCCGGTCGCCCTTGACCAGGCCCAGGCTCTTCAGGCCGTTGGCGATCTGGCAGGTCTTGGCCAGCAGCTGGCTGTAGCTGACCTTGGTGACCTCGCCGCCGTCGGCTTCGAAGATCAGCGCGGTCTTGTCGCCCAGGCCGCGCTCGATGTTGCGGTCCAGGCAGTTGTAGCTGGCGTTCAGCGTGCCGTCCTCGAACCACTTGAAGAACGGCGCCTCGCTGTCGTTGAGCACCTTGGTGAACGGCGTCTTCCAGCTCAGCAGGGCACGGGCCTGGTCGGCCCAGAAGCCTTCGTAGTCGGCCTCGGCCCGCTGGCACAGGGCCTCGTAGGCGGCCATGCCCGAGACATGGGCCTGGTCCACCAGCGCCTGCGGCGGCTGGTAGATCTTCAGCTCGGTGGACCCTTGGTCAGCGCTCATGCATGTCTCCTGGAAAACGTCGAACAAACAAAAATCGGATGGGGTTCGCTGGGTCCGCACCTTAGGCATGGACACTTACGACGGGCTTGCTCGGCAAGTGCAGTGCCAGGGCTTGGGCCCCGCCCGGAGCCGGGCTGCCGCGCCAGCCTGACACACGTCAAACCTAGAATCCATGGGATTTCCCCCGTCTGCCGGCCCTGGCAGGCGCCCCGCTGTCACCCGCCCGCACCGCCATGGCACAACCGCCCAAGATCCCCGTGAACAAGAAACTGCCGCCGCTGCCCAGCCTGATCTTTGCCAGCCGCTGGCTGCAGCTGCCGCTGTACCTGGGGCTGATCCTGGCGCAGGCGGTGTACGTGTACCACTTCTGGGTGGAGCTGGTGCACCTGATCGAGGCCGCCTTCGGCAATGCCGATGCGCTGGCCAGCCTGGTCAACAGCCTGGGCTACAAGGGCACGGCCATCCTGGCGCCGGACGGCAAGACGGTGCTGGGCTACGAGCCGATCAAGAAGCTGTCCGAGACCATCATCATGCTGGTGGTGCTGGGCCTGATCGACGTGGTGATGATCAGCAACCTGCTGATCATGGTCATCGTCGGCGGCTACGAGACCTTTGTGTCGCGGCTGCAGCTGGAAGGCCACCCCGACCAGCCCGAATGGCTGAGCCATGTGAATGCCTCGGTGCTGAAGGTCAAGCTGGCCACGGCCATCATCGGCATCAGCTCCATCCACCTGCTGAAGACCTTCATCAATGCCGCCAACTACGAGGAGAAGGTGCTGATCTGGCAGACGCTGATCCACGTCGCCTTCCTGGCCTCGGCGATGGCGATTGCCGCTGCCGACCGGCTGATGCCGCACTCCAGCAAGGGCGGCGACCACTGATCACAGCGCCAGCCAGATCGCCCGGGCCTCGTCGCCCGGCGCGGCCGGCTCCAGCGTGAAGCCCAGGGTCGTGGCCAGTTCCAGCATGCGGCGGTTCTCGCGCAGCACCGTGGCCACCAGGCGGCGCGTGCCGCGCTCGCGCAGCGTGCGGATCAGCTTGGCCATCAGCAGCTCGCCCAGGCCGGCGCCCTTCAGCGCCGAGCGCACGATGATGCCGAACTCGGCATCGTGGTTGTCGGGGTCGATGGCCGCCCGCGCCACGCCCAGCGTGCGCTCCTCGCCCAGGGCGTCGATCTCGGTGGCGACGAAGGCGATCTCGCGCTCGTAGTCGATCTGCGTCAGCCGCGCCAGCTCGCTGCGCTCGATGCTGCGGCGGCTGTAGAACACGCGCAGGCGGATGTCCTCGGGGTCCAGGTCGGCCAGGAACTCCAGGTGCCGGGCCTCGTCCTCGGGGCGGATGGCGCGCAGCACCAGGCTGCGGCCACGCCAGTCGACGCGCTCGGTCCATTGCGACGGATAGGGCAGGATGGCAAAGCGCCGGGCGCCGGCCGGGCCGCGGGCATCGACCCGCAGCCGTGCATCCAGGGCCACCACGCCGTGCTCGTCGGCCAGCAGCGGGTTGATGTCCAGCTCGGCCAGCTCGGGCAGATCGGCCAGCAGCTGCGACACCGCGATCAGCACGCCCTGCACGGCCTGCAGGTCTGCCGCCGGCGTGTCGCGCCAGGCGCCCAGCAAACGGGCCACGCGGGTGCGCGCGATCAGCGCGCGGGCCAGCGGCGCATTCAGCGGCGGCAGCGCGATGGCGCGGTCGGCCAGCACCTCCACCGCGGTACCGCCCTGGCCGAACAGCATCACCGGGCCGAACACCGGATCGATGCTGGCGCCGACGATCAGCTCGCGCGCCGTCGGCCGGCGCAGCATGGGCTGCAGCGTGAAGCCGCTGATCTGCGCCTGCGGCCGCAGCTGGCGCACCCGCGCCAGCATGGCCTGGGCGGCGGAATGCACGGCGGCGGCGTCCTCCAGGTCCAGCGCCACGCCGCCGGCATCGCTCTTGTGCGAGATCTGCGGCGACAGGATCTTCAGCGCCACCGGAAAGCCCAGTGCCTGTGCCGAAGCGGCAGCGGCGGCCGGGTCCGGCGCCAGCACCTGGGTGGGCACGACCGGAATGCCCCAGGCCGCCAGCACCTGCTTGGCCTCGACCTCGTCGAGCAGGCTGCGGCCCTGGGCCAGGGCGCTGGCGACCAGGGCCCGTGCCGCGGCACGCGCCGCGTCCGATCCGCCCGATTCGCCCTGCCGCGGCGCATCTGCCGGCGGCGCCTCGGTCAGCTGGGCCTGGTTGCGCCGGTAGGCCACACCCATTGCAAAGGCGCGCACCGCCTCCTCGGGCGTGGCATAGCAGGCGATGCCGGCCTCGCTGAAGATCTGCTGCGCCTGCGCCACCGCGGGCCCGCCCAGCCAGCTGGCCAGCAGCCGCGGCGGCTGGCCGGGCGCCGGCCGCACCGCCGGGGCCAGGGCCGCGGCGATCTGCTCGCTGGGCACGATGGCGGTGGGCGCATGCACGAACAGCACGGCCCGGGCCGCCGGATCGGCCGGGTGGGCGGCATCGCCGGGTTCACCCTGCAGCGCCCGCCAGGCGTCCAGGTAGCGCTGCACCGGCGCGTCGCCGATGATGTCCAGCGGATTGCCGCGTGACCAGTTGGCCGGCAGCACCGCGTCCAGCCGCGCCAGCGTGGCCGGCTGCAGCCGGGCCAGGTCGATGCCGGCGGCGGCCGCGGCATCGGCGGCCATCACGCCGGCGCCGCCGCCATTGGTCAGCACCAGCAGCTCGTCGGCGGGGTTGCCGTGCCAGTGCGCCAGGGTCTCGGCGGCGAGGAACAGGTCCTGCAGCGTGTCCACGCGCAGCATGCCGGCGCGGCGGATGGCCGCGTCGATGACGTCGTCGGCCACCGTCAGCGCGCCGGTGTGCGAGGCCGCGGCCTGCCGGCCCTGGGGCGAGCGCCCGGCCTTGACCACGATCACCGGCTTGTTGCGCGCCGCCGCCCGGGCCGCCGACATGAACTTGCGCGCCGCGTCCACCGATTCGATGTAGAGCAGGATGGCACGGGTGTGGGCATCGCTGGCCAGCCAGTCCAGCATGTCGCCGAAGTCCACGTCGGCATGCTCGCCCAGCGACACCACCTGCGAGAAGCCGATGCCGCGGCCGCGCGCCCAGTCCAGCATGGCCGTGACCAGGGCGCCGGACTGCGACACGAAGGCCAGCTCGCCCGGCAGCGCCAGCGTGTGGGCAAAGCTGGCGTCCAGGCCCAGGCGTGGCACCTGCAGGCCCAGGCCGTTGGGGCCCAGGATGCGCAGCAGGCCCGGCCGTGCCGCGTCCAGCATGGCCTGGCGCTGGGCGGCGTCCAGGCCGGCCGTCAGCACCACCGCGGCGCGGGTGCCCAGCGCCGCCAGCTCGGCGACCAGGCCCGGCAGCGTGGCCGGCGGCGTGCACAGCACGGCCAGCTCGGGCACCAGCGGCAGCGCGGCCAGATCGGTGTGGGTGGCCACGCCGTCCAGCAGCGGTGCGCGCTTGTTCACCGCCAGCAGGCGGCCGGCAAAACCGCCGCGGCGCAGATTGCGCCAGACCGTGGCACCGACGCTGCCGGGCCGGTCGGAGGCGCCGATCACCACCACGCTGGCCGGGTCGAACAGGGAATCGAGGTTGCGGATGCTCATCGCTGCCTGGGCCGGATGGGGAGCCGGGTGGGAAGGCAACCATGCTGCAGTGCAGCACGCCTATGCCACATGACCTGGATCAAGCCCAGAGGTCCAGCGGCGGGTCCTGGGCCACGGCGCGCAGCAGGTCGCTGCGCGAGATGAAGCCCAGCACCGTGCCGTCGTCGTCGACCACCGGCAGGCCCGGCAGCCGCGACCGCACCAGCAGCCGGGCGACGTGGCGCACATCGGTCTCGGGGGCCACTGCCGGCACCGGCGTGCGCATCAGCGCGTGGGCCGGCTGCTGCCAGTGCGCGTCCAGCGCCGCGCTGGACTCCAGCGTGGGCGGCGGCGCCAGGTCGATCTGGCGCAGCAGGCCGACCAGGCGGCCGGCGCCGTCCAGCACCGGTGCCTGGCCCAGGCCCTGCCCGGCCAGGGCCCGCCAGGCGCTGCTGGCCGACATGGCCGCAGCCAGGCTCAGGGCCGGATGGCTCATCAGCTCGGCCACCGTGGCCACGCGGTGGCGCGGCGCACTGCCGGCGCTGGCATAGGCGCCCATGGCCTCCTGCGGCAGGGGGGCCGGGTGGGCAGGCTGCGGCGGCGCCTCGCCGGTCTCGGTCCAGGCCTGCAGGAAGTCCAACTCGCGGTCGGAGATGGCGCCCACGCGGTCCACCGCCTGCTGGCCGCGCACGCGGCGCAGCTGCTCCAGCGGCCCTGTGAACAGCCGCCCCGCGGTGCCGTAGATGCTGAACATCAACCGTCCCCTGGCCCATGACGCTTGGCGCAGCATAGCGGCTCGCTAAACTTCGGGATTCCCCCGACGGCCGCCCCTCCACTCTCGCCCACCACGCCATGAGCACCACCACGATCCGCCAGCAAGACCTGGTCGACAGCATCGCCGCTGCGCTGCAGTACATCAGCTACTACCACCCGGCGGACTACATCGCCCACCTGGCCCGCGCCTACGAGCGCGAGCAGAGTCCGGCGGCCAAGGACGCGATCGCCCAGATCCTGACCAACAGCCGCATGTGCGCCGAAGGCAAGCGCCCGATCTGCCAGGACACCGGCATCGTCAACGTGTTCCTGAAAATCGGCATGGACGTGCGCTGGGAGGGCTTCAGCGGCTCCATCGAGGACGCCGTCAACCAAGGCGTGCGCCAGGGCTACCTGAACCCCGACAACGTGCTGCGCGCCAGCGTGCTGGACGACCCCATCTTCGCGCGCAAGAACACCAAGGACAACACGCCGGCCGTGGTGCAGATGGAGGTGGTGCCGGGCAACACCGTCGACGTGACGGTGGCCGCCAAGGGCGGCGGCAGCGAGAACAAGAGCAAGGTCTACATGCTCAACCCCAGCGACGACATCGTCGAATGGGTGCTGAAGACCGTGCCAACCATGGGCGCCGGCTGGTGCCCGCCGGGCATGCTGGGCATCGGCGTGGGCGGCACGGCCGAGAAGGCCGCGCTGCTGGCCAAGCAGGCGCTGATGGACGACATCGACATGTACGAGCTGCTGCAGCGCGGCCCCAGCAACAAGCTGGAGGAGCTGCGCATCGAGCTGTACGAGAAGGTCAATGCGCTGGGCATCGGCGCCCAGGGCCTGGGCGGCCTGACCACGGTGCTGGACGTGAAGATCAAGACCTTCCCCACGCATGCCGCCAGCAAGCCGATCGCGATGATCCCCAACTGCGCGGCGACGCGGCATGCGCACTTCGTGCTCGACGGCTCGGGCCCCAGCTACCTGGAGGCGCCCAGCCTGGACCTGTGGCCCAACGTCAGCTGGGCGCCCGACTACAACAAGAGCAAGCAGGTCAACCTGGATGCGCTGACCCCGGCCGAGGTGGCCAGCTGGCAGCCCGGCGACACCCTGCTGCTCAGCGGCAAGCTGCTGACCGGCCGCGACGCCGCGCACAAGCGCATCCAGGACATGCTGGCCAAGGGCGAGCCGCTGCCGGTGGACTTCACCAACCGCGTCATCTACTACGTCGGCCCGGTGGACCCGGTGCGCGACGAGGTGGTGGGCCCGGCCGGCCCGACCACGGCTACGCGCATGGACAAGTTCACCGAGATGATGCTGGCCCAGACCGGCCTGATCGCGATGGTCGGCAAGGCCGAGCGCGGCCCCACCGCCATCGCCGCGATCCAGAAGCACAAGAGCGCCTACCTGATGGCCGTGGGCGGCGCCGCCTACCTGGTGGCCAAGGCCATCAAGGGGGCCAAGGTGGTCGGCTTTGCCGACCTGGGCATGGAGGCGATCTACGAGTTCGAGGTCAAGGACATGCCGGTGACGGTGGCCGTCGACTCGTCCGGCACCAGCGTGCACAACACCGGCCCCAAGCTCTGGCAGTCCAAGATCGGCAAGATCCCGGTGGCCGTGGCCTGAAGCTCGCGGCCCAGCTCGGGCCAGGCCGCCGCCAGCGCGCTGACGGTCACGATCAGCGGCGCCCAGCGGGCGCAGGTGTGCCAGCCAAGCTGGCGGTGTCGCGGCGGTGGGGCGCTCATCATGGGTGCTGGGTGGCAGGACAGGCGGCCACTGTGCCGCCGTCGTCCGGTGCTGTCATCACCCACGGCATAGCCCACAAGAGCCATGGCAGCAGCCCAGGCCTGCAGGTCATCGGCTCTGGCAGCGTTTCGTCGCACGCCGGCTGACCGGCCGCCCGCGCCTGCGCAGAATGCCGCGCATGCCTTCCAGCCCCGCCTTCGCCATCGACGCGCTGCCGCACACGGCCTGGCACAGGCCGGCGCTGGTCGTAGCATCGCCGCTGCTGCGGCCGCCTCCGGCGGCCGTCCCACCGGCCCCACCGGCCCCTCCGGCTGCCTTGGCACGCCGTGCCGCCGTCTCCGCGATGTCCTTTGCCCGCACCAAGATCCAGTGCCCGCGGCTGCGGCCGCAGCAGCAGATCCAGCGCCCGGCGCTGCAGGCCGCGCTGCGTGTCGCGCTGGGCCAGCACCGCCTGGTGTTGCTCAGCGCGCCGGCCGGCTTCGGCAAGACCACGGCGCTGGCCGAGGCCCTGGCGGCCGACAACGCGCCGCCGCTGGCCTGGGTGTCGCTGGACGAGGACGACGACCTGGCGCGCCTGCTGGAATGCCTGATCGCCGCGCTGGAGCCGCAGGACCCGCCCTGGCGCCTCGCGCCCGAGGCCCTGGTGGCCATGGCCGAGGCCGGCGCGCCGCCGGCGCAGATCGCCACCGAGCTGGTGAACACGCTGGAGGCCTGCGACCTGGAGCGCGGCGTGATCGTGCTGGACGACCTGCACCGCCTGCACGACGGCCCGGCGCTGGCCCTGCTGGCGCATCTGATCGAACGCCTGGGGCAGCGCTGGACCCTGGTGCTGGCCAGCCGCCACGACCCGGCGGCCCTGCCGCTGGCGCGGCTGCGCGTGCAGGGTGAACTGGCCGAGTTCCGCCAGGCCGAGCTGGGCTTTTCTGCGGCCGAGGCCCAGGCCCTGGGCGAGCGCCATGGCGTGGACGCCGAGGCGGTGCTCAGCCTGCATGCGCGCACCGAGGGCTGGCCGGCCGGCCTGCGCCTGGCGCTGAACGCCAGCCGCAACGGCGTGATGCCGGCCGGCGCGGTGGACCGCCATGTGTTCGATTTCCTGGCCAGCGAGGTGCTGGACCGGCTGCGCCCCGAGCTGCGCGACTTTCTGCTCGACACCTCGGTGCTGCCCGAGCTGGACGCGGCGCGCTGCGCGGCCGTCACCGGCCAGGCCCATGCGGCCTTGCTGCTCGACGAGGTCGAGCGCCTGGGCCTGTTCGCCACCAGCGTCGACGGTGCCCAGCGCACGCTGCGCCTGCACGACCTGTTCCGCGCCGCGCTGCAGCAGCAGCTGGAGCGCCAGCGCCCGCTGGACCTGCTGCCCTTGCGCCAGCGCGCGGCCGCGGCCGAGCCCGACGCCCAGCGCCGCGTGGCCCTGCTGCTGCAGGCCGGCGACGAGGCGGCGGCCAAGTCGCTGCTGGCGGCGCGCGCCGCGCGCTGGCTGACCGAGGGCGCGGTGCAGACCGTGCACAAGCTGCTCGACGGCTTTGCGCCGGCGCTGCGCCAGAGCTCGTCGGCGCTGCAGTGCATCAAGGCCCTGCTGGCCTGGTCGCGCTGGGACTTCCCGGCCATGGCCGAGGCCGCGCGGCGCGCACTGGCCCTGGCCGAGTCGCGCCAGGACGAGGCCCAGCGCCAGCAGGCCCAGGGTCTGCTGGCGCTGGCGCTGAACGCGCTGGGCCAGGTCGATGCCAGCGGCGCGGTGCTGGGACCGCTGCGCCGCGAGCGCATGAGCGACGCCACGCGCGTGCTGGTGCTGGTCGCCTCCAGCTGGCATGCGCTGGACATGGGCTCCATGGCCCGCATCGGCCCCGTGCTGGACGAGACCGTGGACACGCTGGAGCGGCTGCGCGCGCCCGAGTACTGGTACATGGCCACGCCCATCCTGCGCTTCATCGGCCTGCCCGGCACGCGCGGTGCGCTGCAGCGCCATGCCGAGGGCGTGCGCCGCCTGGCCGAGGCCGACCGGCCCACCGCGCTCAGCGCCGCCAGCCTGCTGATCGAGGCCTGGCTGGCCACCTGGGACGGCCGGCTGGAGGCCGCCGATGCGCTGATGGACCGGGCCGATGCCGACTGCCGCTGGGTCGGCGATCCGCCCAATGTGCGCCGCACCGTGCGCCAGCAGCAGGCGCTGATGCTGGCGCTGCGGGGCCGGCGGGCGACGGTGGAATCGCTGGTGCAGCCGGCGCTGCAGCAGCCGGGGGCCCTGGGCAGCGCCTGGTCGGCCTGGCATGGGCTGAGGCTGGCGGCGCGCGCCGCAGCCATCTGCGACCATGGCCCGCTGCTGCGCGCCTGCCTGGACCGGCTGGAACCGGCCCTGCTGCCCGAGCAGGCCCGCGCCGCCGGCGAGCGCCTGGCCGCACTGAGCCCGCTGCCGGCCCAGCTGCACTGGCTGGAGGGCCGGCCCGCGGCGGCCATCGCCGGCTGGCGTGCGCTGCTGCCGCAGGAGGCGCAGATCGACCAGCTGGGCCAGGCCGCCGAGCTGCGGGTGCGCCTGGCCCATGCGCTGCTGGTGGCCGAGGACGATGCCGCCGGCGCCGCCGCGGTGCTGGCGCCGGCGCTGCAGCGGGCGCTGGCCGAAGGCGGCCCCGGCGGCCTGCTGTTCGGCGGCAGCGCGCTGCAGCAGCTGGCCTCGCCGGCGCTGCAGGCGCGGCTGCAGCCCCACCTGCCCGAGGCCCTGGCCGAGCCGCTGCGGCGCTGGGCCGCACGGGTGGGCTGGCGGCTGGAGCCGATCCTGCCGGCCGCAGCGGGCGATGAGGTGGATGGCGTCACCGATGCCAGCGATGCCAGCGAGGCCGGCGCTGCGGTCGTGCGGAGCCTGGTGCGGCCCCAGCCTGCGCTGTCGGCCGCACCCCAGGCCCTGCCCGGTGAGGTGCTGAGCCCACGCGAGCGCGAGGTGCTGGAGCGCATCGCCGCCGGCGACAGCAACAAGCTGATCGCCCGCGCCTTCGACCTGAGCCCGCACACCGTCAAGCGCCATGTGGCCAATGTGCTGGCCAAGCTGGGCCTGACCAGCCGCGGCCAGGCCGCGGCCTGGTGGTTTGCGCAGGACGAGGCGGCGCGCGGCTGAATCACCAGGCGGGCCATGGCCCGCTGGCCCGCTGGCCGGGTGCGATGGCCCGCTGTGATGGCCCGGTGTGATGGCTCTTGCGGGCGATGTGATGCGGGGTCGGGCTGGACAGACTGGAGCTTCTGTTCCACCGCCCCCGCTCCGCCGCCATGACCGCCCTGCTCGACGCCGTCCGCCCCAGCCCGTCTGCCGCCCACCCGGCCACCCACCCAGCCGCCAACCCAGCAGCCCACCCAGCCCGCAGCGCCTGGGACCCCTGCGCCGCGGCGCACAAGGCGCTGCGCCATGCGCTGTCGCGCCAGCTGCAGACCCTGGGCCGGCTGGATGTTTCCGATGCGGCGTCGGTGCGCAGCGCCATGCAGCGCCTGCAACGCCTGCTGGATGTGCTGGACGGTCACCGCCGCGCCGACTGCGAGGTCTGGCTGCCGGCCCTGGCCGCGCGCCAGCCCGGCCTGGTCGATGGCGCGCTGCAGGACCACCTCGACGACCTGGCCCGCACGGCCGGCATCCAGCGCCTGGCGCATGAGCTGATGCAGGCCCAGCCCGCCCAGGCCGCCGCGGCGCTGCAGCGCCTGCAGCGGGCCTTCGAGCAGCAGGTGGCCCAGCAGCTGCAGATGATGGCGCGCGAGGAGCAGTTGCTGGCGCCGCTGCGCGACGTGCTGTTCGATGCCGCGCAGCGCCGCCAGCTGGCGCGCCGTGCCCAGGCCCTGCTGCCGCCCTGGGAGCGCCTGGACCTGGCCCTGCTGATGGCCGATGCGCTGAACACCGACGAGCTGGCGCTGATGCTGCACGAGCTGCAGGACGGCCTGGCGCCCGAGGCCTGGGTGCAGCTGGCGATCGCCGTGCGTGGCCGCGTCGGCCCGCGCTGGCCGCAGCTGGCCGCGGCCAGTGCCGCGCTGCAGGCGCGGGCCTGAGCCCGCATCCCCGCCAACATCCCCCACGGAGAACCTCCATGCCCTCCCCCTGGATACGCCGCGGCCTGGTCACGCTGGCCGGCCTGGCGACGCTGGCCGCGGCCACGGTGGCCACCGGCCTGGTGCTGGCCGAGCAGCGCCAGCAACGCCGCCCGGACCTCGCCATGGCCGAGGCCCGCAAACTGGCCCTGCCCACCGATGCCGCCAGCCTGGAACGTGGCCGCTACCTGTATGCCACGCGCGGCTGCGTCGACTGCCACGGCGCCCAGGGCGCCGGCCGCAACTTCGTCGACGAAGGCGGCCTGCGCCTGAGCGGCCCCAACCTCACCGCCGGCCGTGGCAGCGCCACCCAGGGCTACACCCTGGCCGACTGGGACCGCCTGCTGCGCCACGGTGTCAAGCGCGACGGCCGCGTGGTGCGCGTGATGCCCTCGCAGGACTACCAGGGCCTGACCGATGCCGACCTGGGCGCCCTGGTGGCCCATGTGCGTGCGCTGCCGGCGGTCGATGGCCTGGCGGCCGAGATCCGCCTGCCGCTGCCGGTGCGCGTGCTCTACGGCCTGGGTCAGATCCCCGATGCCCACGACCTGATCGACCATGGCCGCGCCCCGGCCCAGCCGGTGCCCGAGGCGGTGAGCATCGAGCATGGGCGCTATGTGGCGGCCATGTGCGTGGGCTGCCATGGCGCCCAGCTGGCCGGCGGGCGCATCCCGGGCGCACCGCCGTCGTGGCCGGCCGCGCCGGATCTGCGTCCCGGCGCCGACGGTGTGCTGGCCACGCGCTACCACGATGCCCAGGCCCTGCAGGCCATGCTGCGCAGCGGCCGCCGCGCCGACGGCAGCAGCATCGCGGTGATGCCCTTCGAGTCGCTGCGCCAGCTCAGCGACACCGATGCCGCGGCCCTGCACCTGTACCTGTCGTCGCTGCCGGCGCGCCATGGCGGCAGCTGAGGCCATGCGCAACGACGCCGGCGACCTCTACCGCCTGCCGCACCGCGCGTTGCGCAGCGCCATGGCCCAGGGCCTGGCGGACCTGCAGGCGGCGCGTGCCGAGCACGATCCGCAGCCGCTGCTGGCCCGCTGGCAGGCCCTGGCCGACCTGCTGCGCAGCCAGATGCGCTGCGAGTCCGAGGTGCTGCATGCGGCGCTGGAGGCGCGCTGGCCCGGCTCCAGCTGGCGCAGCGGCCTGGCCCGCGACGCCAGCTGCGCCCGGCTGGACGACCTGATGCTGGAGCTGCGCCAGCTGGCCCGCACGCCGGCCGCCGGCCGCGGGCCGCTGCTGGAACGCCTGACCCGCCATGCCCGCGAGCTGGTGGCCCAGCAGCGCCGCCAGATGGCCGAGCAGGAGGCGCTGGATGCGCCGGCCCTGGCCCTGGCCTATCCCGGCAGCGCTGCCCTGCTGCTGCTGCAACGCCTGCTGGCGAGGCTGCACGAGGACGAGCAGGCCGCGCTGCTGCACTGGATGCGCCAGGCCCTGGACCCGGCGGCCCTGCGCCGCGTGGCCCAGGCGCTGGAGGCCGTGGGCGCCAATGCCCACGGCCCGCAGATCACAAGCCTTTCCCACCCAACCCTGAAGCGAGAGACTCCATGAACCCCCAGACCCGCCAAGCCAGCCAGCCCCAGCCGCCCGCCGACAGCGCCCCGCGTTTCGACATCTACGGCGCCATCCACCGCGCCTGGCGCCTGTTCATGGTCGAGACGCTGGGCCAGGTCGGCCGGCTGGACGTGGACGATGCCGACGCGATGGCGGCCACGCTGGACCAGGTGGAGCTGCTGTGCCTGCAGCTGCGCCGCCATGTGGCGCACGAAAACGAGTTCCTGCATCCGGCGCTGGAAGCCGCCGCGGCCGGCAGCGCCCGGCCCATCGCCGACGAGCACGTCAGCCACCTGGACACGCTGGCCTCGCTGGAAGACCAGGTGCAGGCGCTGCGCCAGGTGGCGCCGGCCCAGCGCAGCGCGCTGGCACGCCGGCTGTACCGCCTGCTGGCGCTGTTCGTGGCCGAGAACTTCGAGCACATGGAGCAGGAGGAGCGCGTGCACAACCCGCTGCTGTGGGCGCACTACTCCGATGCCCAGCTGCTGGCCCTGGACGGCCGCATCATCGCCAGCCTGGACCCGCAGGAGATGGCGCTGTCGCTGCAGTGGATCACGCGCGCCCTGCCGCCGCAGGACCTGGCGGCCCTGCTGGCCGGGGCCCGCCCGGGCATGCCGGCCGAGGCCTTCGACGGCCTGCTGGGCCTGGTGCGCCAGACCCTGGACGCCCAGCCCGGGCCGCGCCTGGCGCGCACCCTGGCCTGCCTGCAGGCGCTGGAATCGGCTCAGTCGGCCGCGGTGGGCTGAGCGGGCTGGGCCGCCGCGGCCATCGTGGCGGGTGCGGCGGGTGCTGCAGGCGGGGCCAGCGTGTGCATCACGCGCTGCGGGAACGGGATCTCGATGCCGGCCGCATCCAGCGCGCGCAGCACCGCCAGGTTGACCGCGCTGCGCACATTGCCCTGGCCGTTCTCGGGATCGGCGATCCAGAACACCAGGGTCAGCTCCAGGCCGTCGGCGGCAAAGTTGCTGAGCTGCACCGACGGCGCCGGATCGGCCAGCACCCGCGGCACGCCGGCCATCGCCGCCACCAGCTGCGGCATCAGCGCCTCGACCGCCGTGCCATAGGCCACCTGCACCATGGTGCTCAGCGCCATCGTGGGATCGGTGAACGAGCAGTTCTCCACCCGCTGCGTGATCATCAGCTCGTTGGGCACGATGGACTCGCGGCCATTGGCCGCGCGGATCACCGTGTAGCGCGTGCTGATGTCGGTGATGCGGCCCTCGAAGTTGTCGACCCGCACCATGTCGCCGATGCGCAGGCTGCGCTCGGCCAGGATGACGAAGCCGCTCACATAGTTGGCGGCCAGCTTCTGCAGGCCCAGGCCGATGCCCACGCCGAGTGCGCCGCCCATCACGCCCAGCGCGCCCAGCGGGATGCCGGCGGCCGACAGCGCCAGCAGCAGGCCGATCAGCAGCAGGCCGGCACGCACCGCGTTGGAGGCGATCTTGCGCACGCTCAGGTGCACGCCGCTGGCGGCCATCAGCCGCGACTCGATGGCCGCCGACAGCCACAGCATGGCCACCATCACCGCCACCGCGGTCAGCGCGCCCTCGACCAGGCTGCGCAGCGACACCGTGGCGCCGCCGATCTTCCACTGCACCGCCTCCATCTCGTCCTGGATCAGCGGCAGCAGGCCGGTCAGCCACAGCACCAGCACGATCCAGACGAACCAGCTGAAGCTGCGCTCGGCCAGGCGCACCACGGTGGAGGCCGGAAAGGCCGCATGCAGCACGCGCACCGCGGTGCGGATGATGGCCAGGCTGGCCAGCACCGGCACGGCCAGGTGGAACACCGCGATCGGCACCTGCTGGCCACGCAGCGCAAACCGCGCGCCCAGCGCCAGGGCCAGGGCCAGCAGCGGGAACAGCGCGCCGTCAAAGCCGCGTGCGCCGAACAGGATGCTGGTGGCCGTGGCACTGGCAGGCCGCAGCACGCGCACCAGCAGATAGGACAGCAGCAGGCAGCCGGCCAGCACGCCCAGCTCGGCCAGGGCCGTGGGCCGCAAGAGATCGGTGAACAGGCGGGAGAAGGTATCGAGACCGGTCATGCCGGAGATTGTCGCCGGGCACGCCGCACGGCACCCATGGCATCCGTTGTGACAACGGGCCGCGCACGGTCGACGTCCTGCCGAATCACGGTGCCGCGGCCAGACTCTGGCATGTCTTGGGGTTGGACAGTCGATTCGCGACACCTCAGAATTTGGCGAATGACCGCTGACAGAGGTCATTGGCCGAGGCGAGGCGCGGTAGCAGGTTGGTGATCCCGACGCACTGCGCTCAAGGGGCAGTCTTTCCAGGACACATGATGAGCCCAGTCAAACCCGAAAAGTCGCAGTTCAACATCTTCATCAGCCACATCAGTCTGGAAGGCATCATTGCGCAGCGCTTGAAGGATGCGATCGCCGCAGATTTCGGCGGACAGGTCGAGTTCTTCGTCTCGTCAGATCTTGAGAGCATCGCGCTCGGCGACAAATGGTTCGCGACCATCTGTGATGCACTGCGCCGCGCAGACATGCTTTTTGTCCTCTGCAGCCGTGAGTCCATCAGTCGGCCGTGGGTGAACTTCGAGGCGGGAGCGGCGTACCTGAAGGACATTCCGGTGGTGCCGATCTGCCACAGCGGTTTGCAACCGGATGAACTGAAGATGCCCTTGCTGGCTCAACAGGGACTGGTACTGAATGAGCCGAAGCAACTCGAAAAGTTGTATCTCAGCATCCAGAAGATGCTCCACCTGCCTTATCCGCCAAAGCGCAACTTCATTGCGCTCGCGCGTGCTCTACAGGGCGCGGCAAAGGTCGTTGCCAAGACCCAGAGACAAGACCCCGGGCCGATATTGGCGGACAGGTCGATTACCAAGGCGATCGATCACGCCAGTCTGGGCTGGACGCTGTGCTTCATCGGCGAGGACCAATCCGACAAGGCGGTCGAATTGGCACGCGAACTTAGCCTCGGCCCGTCGCCCGATGGCAACGGGAAACGATTTCCTTCCGGATTCGCCTATTGGGGCATTGGGCCTACGCTGGCTTGGGACCGCGCCTGTACCGACAAGAAGTACCTCGTCATGAAGTGGAGCATCCAGACCTTCGAGGCACGCTGGACGACGGTAAAAAAGCTGCTGAAAGCTCCACAGAACTACGTCAGCCTCGGCGTCGGGACCGGGGAGAAAGACCGGGTCGTTCTCAGTTGCATCCTCGCCGGCAACCCCCAGGCCTATTTCTTTCCTGTCGACATGAGTGGCGACATGCTGCGTGTCGGCGTCGTCGAATGCCTGAAGAACGGCAACTTGCCGCGCTCGCGTGTACTGCCGGTGCAGATCGACTTCTCAACTGCCGAGAACGCGCATGCGATCTGGGGCGTTGTAACCCAGGTTGTGGGCGATCAGCCTGTTCTCTATTCGCTGCTGGGCAACACGCTGGCCAACTTCGACGACGATTCGCGATTGCTGAAAACCTTGGCTGGGCTGCTTCGCGACCAAGACAGATTGCTGTTGGAAGTGGCAATCACTCGAACCGCCGACGAAGCCGCCGCCAGAACGGCGGCACACGAGTACCAGAACATCCCGGCGTTCTTCGACTTCGCGACCAGCGCCCTGGAGAACCACACCAACTTGACAGCCAATCGCGCCTGGGTGTCGTACGTGCCGCATGTCGTTAAGGATCGATTCATCGAGGTGCGAACCGTCTATACCAACTGTTCCGGCAACCGATTGTCCATGCGGGTGCCGACTGGGCAGTTTGTCGACGTCGACGACCGAGAGACGGTGCGTCTCTATCTGACGCGCAAATACTTGTCGTCGTGGATTGAGGCGATGGTCGAAGATTCTGGCTGCGTGGTCGATGAGCAAGTCGTGAACTGGTATGCCAACACAAACTTCGGCCTGGGCCTGTACTTGATCTCACCGAGGACGGCGAGTACGGCGCCCAACGAGCGCTGATGTGGAGCGCTCATTTCTTGGCGTCGCCACACAGTGCTCGCCCGAGTCTGTCTGCACAGTTGACATTTGCCGAGTCCTGTCTAGACATCACACATCCGCCAGCACCCGCAAATGCGCCACCACGCTGCGCGCCAGCGCGCTGAGCACATAGCCGCCTTCGAGCACGCTGACGATGCGGCCCTGGGCATGGCGGTCGGCCACGTCCTTGATGCGCCGGGTGATCCATTCGTAGTCGGCTTCCACCAGGCCGAGCTGGCCGAGATCATCCTCGCGGTGGGCGTCGAAGCCGGCCGAGATGAAGACCATCTGCGGGCGGAACTCCTCCAGCCGCGGCAGCCACATCACGTCGATGATCTCGCGCACCTCCATGCCGCGGGTGTAGGGCGGGATCGGCACATTGACCATGTTCGTGCCCTTGGGCACGGCGCCGCAGTTCGGGTACAGCGGATGCTGGAAGAAGCTGCACATCAGCACCCGTTCGTCGCCGGCGATGATGTCCTCGGTGCCGTTGCCGTGGTGCACGTCGAAGTCGATGATGGCCACGCGCTCCAGGCCCAGCACGTCCAGCGCATGGCGTGCGGCCACGGCCACGTTGTTGAAGAAGCAAAAGCCCATGGTCTCGTCGCGCGTGGCATGGTGGCCGGGCGGGCGCACCGAGCAGAAGGCGTTTTCGACCTCGCCCTTGACCACCGCCTCGGTGGCGGCGATGGCCGCGCCGGCCGAGCGCAGCGCGGCGCGCCAGGTGCCGGGGCAGGCCACGGTGTCGGGATCGAGGTGGCGGCTTTCGCCGCTGGCGGCGATCTGCTCCAGAAAGTCCTTCAGCTGGGTCACGTAATGCGCGGTGTGGGCGCGCTCCAGCTGCTCCAGCGTGGCCAGCGGCGCCTCGCGGTGGGCCAGGGCCAGATCGAGGCCCGAGGCCAGCAGCTGGTCGGAGATGGCGTCCAGGCGCTGCGGGCATTCGGGGTGGCCCGCGCCCATGTCGTGCAAACGGCACTCGGCATGGCTGTAGAACGCGGTGGACATGCGGCGTGTCTCCTTGGAGTCTTTCGGTTTCCGGTATGGTGCCACGCATGGCTGAACCCATGCTTTCGCAGCGCCTGCTGCGCCTGACCGAACAACTGGAAACCGTCATCGTCGGCAAGCGCGCCCAGATCGAGGACAGCGTGGCCTGCCTGCTGGCCGGCGGCCACCTGCTGATCGAGGACCTGCCCGGCGTCGGCAAGACCACGCTGGCCCATGCGCTGGCGGTGTCGCTGGGCCTGCGCTTCAACCGCGTGCAGTTCACCGCCGACCTGATGCCCACCGACCTGGTCGGGGTCAGTGTGTTCGAGCGCAGCAGCGAGTCCTTTGTCTTCCATCAAGGCCCGGTCTTCACCCAGGTGCTGCTGGCCGACGAGATCAACCGCGCCGGCCCCAAGACCCAGAGCGCCCTGCTCGAAGCCATGGAAGAGCAGCAGGTGACGGTGGAAAACGCCACCCGGCCGCTGCCGCAGCCGTTTTTTGTCATCGCCACGCAGAACCCCAGCGACCAGCTGGGCACCTATCCGCTGCCCGAAAGCCAGCTCGACCGTTTTCTGATGTGCATCAGCCTGGGCTACCCGGATCGCGCCAGCGAGCGTGCCCTGCTGGCCGGCGAGGACCGCCGCGCCCTGGTGGCGCGGCTGCAGCCGGTGATGACGCCCGAGGAACTGCGCGAGGCCCAGGCCGCCGTGGGCCGGGTGCATGCCAGCGAGGCGCTGCTGGACTATCTGCAGGCGCTGATCGCCGCAACACGCTCGGGCCAGTGGTTCGTCGAGGGCCTGAGCCCACGCGCCGGCATCGCCATCCTGCGCGCCGCGCGGGCCCGCGCCCTGCTGGCCCAGCGCGACTATGCGGCGCCCGACGACATCCAGGCCGTGCTGCCGCAGACCGCCGCCCACCGCCTGGTGCCGCTGGCGGCCAGCGGCCGCGGCCGCGTCGAGCAGGTGCGGGCCATGATCGAGGCGGTGGGCCTGCCGTGAACCCCGGCCTGCCGGGTCTGGCCCTGGGCCGGCGCCTGGACGCCTGGCTGCTCAGGCGCCTGCCCGAGCGCGAACAGCAGACGCTGACCCAGCGCAACGTCTACATCCTGCCCACGCGCGCCGGCTGGGGCTTTGCCGCCACCTTGCTGGTGATGCTGCTGGCCTCGATCAACTACCAGCTCAACCTGGGCTATGGCCTGACGTTTCTGCTCGGCGGTGCGGCCCTGGTGTCCATGCACCAGACCCATGCCAACCTGCGCCGCCTGGTGCTGCACCTGCGGCCGCTGACGCCGGTGTTTGCCGGCGAGCCGGCGACGCTGGAGGTGGTGCTGGCCAATCCCGACCAGGCCCGCCATGCGGTGGGCCTGGCCCTGCACGAGGCGGGCCGCCACGGCATGGCCTTCTGCGACGTGCCGGCCCAGGGCAGCACCGTCGCCCGGCTGCGCTGGACGCCGCCGCGCCGCGGCCGCCTGCCGGTGCCGGTGCTGCAGGTGGAGACGCATTTCCCGCTGGGCCTGTTCCGCGCCTGGACGCTGTGGCGGCCGGCGGCCACGCTGCGTGTCTGGCCGGCGCCCGAGCGGCCGGCGCCGCCGCTGCCACTGGGCGAGTCCGCCGGCGAGCCCGCGGCCAGCGCGCCGCGCCGCGCCGGTGGCAGCGAGTTCGACGGCGTGCGGCCGTGGCGCCGCGGCGACGCCTTGCGCCAGGTGGCCTGGAAGAAGGTGGCGCGCAGCGGCGAGCTGGTCAGCCGCGATACGCAGACCTCGGCCGCCCAGGCGCTGCGCCTGGACTGGGCCGCCAGTGGTGGCTCGGGCGCCGATGCGGAGGCCCGGCTGTCGCGCCTGGCCGCCTGGGTGCTGGCCGCCGATGCTGCCGGCCTGGCCTATGCGCTGCAGCTGCCCGGCATGCAGCTGCCACGTGCCGGCGGCGAGGCCCAGCGCCGCGCCGCGCTGGACGCGCTGGCCGACTGGAGCTGAGGTCCATGCTGGCAACACCGGGTCGGCGCCGCACGGGCTGGCTGCAATGGCGGCACTGGCCACGCGACACCCGCGACACGCTGTTCCAGCTGGCGGTGATTGCGCTGACCGTGGCGCCGCACCTGTGGCATCTGCCGCTGTGGTGCGGCCTGCTCACCGCGGTGGTGCTGGGCTGGCGCACGCAGATCGCGCTGGCCGGTCGCAACCTGCCCGGGCGCTGGCCGGTGCTGGCGGTGCTGCTGGGCGCGGTGGCGGCCACGCTGGCCACCGAGCGCACCCTGCTCGGCCGCGAGGCCGGGCTCACGCTGCTGGTGCTGCTGCTGGCGCTGAAAACGCTGGAGCTGCGCGCGCGCCGCGATGCGATGGTGGTGTTCTTCCTCGGCTTCTTCCTGGTGCTGACGAATGCGCTGTACTCGCAGTCGCTGGGCATCACGCTGGCCATGCTGGCCGCCACCTGGGGCCTGCTGACGGCCCTGGTGCTGTCCAACATGCCGGTGGGCCGGCCGCCGCTGTGGCAGGCGGCGCGCCTGGCCGCACGCTCGGCGCTGTGGGGCCTGCCGCTGATGGCCCTGCTGTTTGTGCTGTTCCCGCGTTTCGGCCCGCTGTGGAGCCTGCCGCAGGACAGCGTGGGCCGCACCGGCCTGTCGGGCACGCTGCGCATGGGCGGCGTGGCCGACCTGGCCAACGACGACAGCATCGCCTTCCGCATCCGCTTTGACGGTGCGGCGCCGCCGCCTCAGGAGCTGTACTTCCGCGGCCCGGTGCTGTCACGCTTCGACGGCCTGGAGTGGCAGGCCGGCCTGCGCTCGGCCTGGCCGCCGCCGCAGGACCTGGACCTGCAGCTGGCCGGCGCGCCGCAGCGCTACGAGGTGCTGTTCGAGCCCATCCGCCTGGCCGTGCTGCCGCTGCTGGAGGCCACCCGGCCCGACAGCCTGCAGCTGCAGCCCCAGGGCGAGACCCGGCCCTGGCTGGGCCATGACCTGCAATGGCAGGCCGGCCGGCTGATCAGCGAGCGGCTGCGCGTGCAGGGCCAGGCCCACACCCGCTTCCAGCATGGCCTGGACCTGGCGCCGCTGGAGCGGCTGGCGCTGACACGGCTGCCGGTGGGCTTCAATCCCCGAGCGCTGGCCTGGGCCCAGCAGACCCGGCGCCAGCTGCCGCAGGCCGACGCGCGCACGCTGGCGGCGATGCTGCAGGCGCAGATCCGCCAGGGCAACTACGTCTACACCATGACGCCGCGGCTGTATGGCCGCGAGGCGGTGGACGAGTTCTGGTTCGACGGCCGCGAGGGCTTTTGCGAGCATTTCGCCACCGCCTTCGTGGTCATGATGCGCGGCATGGGCGTGCCGGCGCGGGTGGTCACCGGCTACCAGGGCGCCGAGCCGCCCGATGCCGACGGCTTTCGCGTCGTGCGCCAGAGCCATGCCCATGCCTGGGCCGAGTTCTGGCAGGCCGGCGAGGGCTGGCTGCGCGCCGATCCCACGGCCGCGGTGGCGCCCGAGCGGGTGCGTGCCAGCCGCCCGCTGCCGCCGCGGCCGGGCTTCGTGGCCGGCGCGCTGCGCACCATGAGCCCGGCCCTGGCCGCCCAGCTGCGCCAGGCCTGGGAGCTGATGGACAGCCGCTGGACGCAATGGATCATGGGCTGGTCGCGCAGCCAGCAGATGGGCCTGCTCAAGGGCCTGGGCTTCGATCTGCCGGACTGGACCCAGCTGCTGCGCCTGCTGGTGGGCGCGCTGTCCACGCTGGCCCTGGCCGCGGCCGGCTGGGCCTGGTGGGACCGCCATCGGCAAGACCCCTGGCAGCGCCTGCAGCAGCGCCTGGTGGCGGCGCTGCAGCGCGCCGGCCTGGCGGCGCGGCCGCACCATGGGCCACGCACCCTGGCTGGCCTGTTGGCGCGGCTGCAGCCGCAGCCGGCCGCCGCCGAGCTGACCCAGGCCCTGCTGGAGCTGGAGCGGCTGCGCTATGCGCCGGCGGCCGGCGCGGGTGTCCGCACCCTGCGCGCCCCGCCCAAGGCACTGAGCCGGCGCCTGCTGGACGCCGCCGGCCGGCTGACGGCGCCGACATAATCGGCCGGTGCTTCTGAACTTTCGCCTCCGCCCGGCCCTGGCCGCCCGTCTTGCCGTGCTGTTTTGCGCTGCCGCACTGGGCGGGATGTCGCCGCTGCAGGCGGCGCCGGCCAAGCCTGGCAAGGCCGCGAAGGCCGGCAAACCAGGCAAGTCGGCGGCCAAATCGGCCAAATCAGGCAAGGCGACCCGGGCAGCCAAGCCCCAGCCTGCCGACGGCCCCAGCTATGCCAGCCTGCCCGAGCGCCGCGAGGCCTTGCTGGCCCTGGCCGCGGCCATCGCCGAGCAGCACCGCCTGGAGCGCGCCTGGGTCGAGGCCCAGCTGCTGCAGGCGCGTCAGCTGGCCGCGGTGCAGCGGCTGATCATGCCGCCGCCGGCCGGCACGGCCAAGAACTGGGCCGCCTACCGCGAGCGCTTCATCGAGCCCGAGCGGCTGAAGGCCGGCGCCGCCTTCTGGGACCAGCAGGCGCGCTGGCTGGACGCTGCCGAGCAGCGTTATGGCGTGCCGGCCGAGATCGTGGTCGGCATCATCGGCGTCGAGACCTTCTACGGCCGGGTGATGGGCGGCTTTCGCGTGCTGGATGCGCTGGCCACGCTGAGCCTGGATTTCCCCAGCGGTCGTCGCGATCGCACGCCCTTCTTCCGCGACGAACTGGGCCAGTTTCTGGCGCTGATGCAGCGCGAGGGCCAGGCGCCGGAGCAGGTCAAGGGCTCGTTTGCCGGCGCCATGGGCCTGGGCCAGTTCATGCCCGGCAGCATCAACCGTTTTGCCGTGGACTTTGACGGCGACGGCCACATCGACATGGCGGCCAACCCCGCCGACGTGATCGGCAGCATCGCCCACTACCTGGCCGAGCACGGCTGGCAGCGTGGCCTGGCCACGCACTTTGCCGTCAAGCCGCCGGTGGACACGGCCGCGCGTGCGGCCCTGCTGGCCGGCGACATCCTGCCCACGCACAGCGCCCAGCAGTTTGCCGAGCGCGGCGCCGAGCTGGACGCCGCCGGCCGGGCCCATGCCGGCCCGCTGGCCCTGGTGGAGCTGCAAAACGGCGAGGCCGCGCCCAGCCACATCGCCGGCACGGCCAACTTCTATGCCGTCACCCGCTACAACTGGTCGGCTTACTACGCGCTGGCGGTGATCGAGCTGGGCCGGGCCGTGGCCGCCTGGCGGGCCAGCCCGGCGGCCAGCCGCTGAAAGGACCGCCTTGAGCATCCAATGGTTTCCCGGCCACATGCACCTGACGCGGCAGGCCATCCGCGAGCGCATGAAGGCAGGCATCGACGTGGTGGTCGAGCTGCTCGATGCCCGCTGCCCCGGCAGCAGCCAGAACCCGCTGCTGCAGCAGCTGACCGCGCACAAGCCGACGCTGAAGCTGCTGAACAAGCAGGACCTGGCCGACCCGCAGCGCACCGCCGCCTGGCTGGCGCATTTCAATGCCCTGCCCCACACCCGCGCCCGCGAGCTGCAGGCCACGCGCGCGCCGGCCAAGGCCTTGCTGGCGGCCTGCCGCGAGCTGGCGCCCACGCGCAACAGCGCCGTCAAGCCGCTGCGGCTGCTGATCTGCGGCATTCCCAATGTCGGCAAGTCCAGCTTCATCAATGCGCTGATGGGCGGGCGCCGCGCCACCAAGACCGGCGACGAGCCCGGCATCACCAAGACCGAGCAGCGGCTGATGCTGGGCCAGGACTGCCTGATCTTCGACACCCCCGGCATGCTGTGGCCCAAGATCGCCGCCCCGGAGTGCGGCTGGAACCTGGCCGCCAGCGGCGCCGTGGGCCGCAATGCGCTGGACGAAGAAAGCGTGGCGCTGGAGCTGATCCAGCGCCTGCAGTCGGGCTATCCGCAGGCCATGGCCCAGCGCTACGGCATCGACACGCCGGCCGAGGCCACGGCCGACGAGCTGCTGGCCCGGCTGGCGCGCAAGCGCGGCGCGGTGCTGGCCGGCGGCCAGCTCAATCTGCAGAAGGCGGCCGAGGTGCTGATCCACGAGTTCCGCCAGGGCCTGCTGGGCCGCATCACGCTGGAGACGCCCGAGCAGTTCCAGGCCTGGTCGCGGGCCGCGGCCCAGGCCCAGCCCGATGGCGGGGACATGGATACGGAGACTGAAGCCGACTGAGCCGTCGGCCGCGCCGCTCAGCCCAGCGTCGCGCCGAAGAAGCGCAGCGTGCGGTCCCAGGCGATCTGCGCCCAGGCCGGGTCGTACTGGGTGATGGCGATGCGGTTGCGACCGGTGGCCGTCTCGTTGGCAAAGGCATGCTGGGCCAGGTAGCGGTGGCCGGTGTAGGCCACGCCGGCGCCCTTCAGCACCTCGTCCAGCGCATCGACGCTGGCGATGGGAAAGGCGCCATCCTGCGTGGCCCAGTGCGCCAGCAGCGGCACCTTGATCTTGCTGGCGTCCAGGTACTCCAGCGGCGGCAGGCCGTACCAGACCACGCCGGCATCGGCCTCGGGCACATTGGCCAGGGTCAGCAGGGTCAGCGCGCCGCCCATGCAGAAGCCGGTGACGCCGACCTTGGCGCAGCCCGCGGCCTTGAGGTGCTGCACCGCGCCGCGCACGTCCTGGCCGGCCGCATCGCCGAAGTTCAGGCCGGTCATCAGATGGTGGGCTTCTTCGGCCTCGACCGTGCTCTTGCCGCGGTACAGATCGGGCACCAGGGCCACATAGCCGGCCTCGGCCAGGCGGTCGGCCACGCCGCGGATCTGGTCGTTCAGGCCCCACCATTCCTGGATCACTACCACGCCCGGGCCGCTGCCCGAGGCCGGTGTGGCCAGGTAGCCGTTGACGCTTTGCCCATCCGGGCGCTGGAAGCTGATGGACTGTGCCATGGGGGGACTCCGGGTTTGTCTGTGCAAGCGCAGGAGGGTAGCGGCAAACCGCGGCCGCGCCGGCTAGGAAACAACCCGTATGCTTGGGATTGGAGCGGCCGCCAGCCGGCCGGCCACATGCCTCGCCTCTTTTGCCGAGTTCCTACGACCTCTCCTGAGGCGCCATGAGCCACCTGCCGATCGCCCCGCTGTGCTGTCTGTCCCCGCCGTCCGCACTGGCCGGCGTGATCGGCGGCTTCGGTCCGTCTGCAGGCTGAGCCAAGCATGCCCATCATCCGCCCCTGCGTTCCCGCCGACGGCGCCGCCGTGGCGGCGCTGATCCTGCCGATCCAGCAGGCCGAGTTCGGCATCCCCATCACGCTGGCCGACCAGCCGGACCTGGCCGACATCCACGGCTGCTACCAGCACGGCCGCGGCAACTTCTGGGTGGCCGAGGCCGATGGCCGCATCGTGGGCACGATTGCGCTGCAGGACATCGGCCAGGGCCAGGCGGCGCTGCGCAAGATGTTCGTGGCCCAGCCCTGGCGTGGCCGCGAGCATGGCGTGGCGCAGCGCCTGCTGGACACCCTGCTGGACTGGGCCGCCGGCCACGGGCTGTCGCACATCTACCTGGGCACGACGGCGCAGTTTCTGGCCGCGCACCGCTTCTACGAGAAGAACGGCTTTGACCAGATCGACCCCGCCGAGCTGCCGCCGGCGTTTGTGCGCATGGCGGTGGACACGCGCTTTTACCGATTGCCGCTGCGGCGCTGAACCCCGGCCACGCCCACCTCGGCAAATGCCGGCGCGGCGGTGCTGAACACCAGCGCATCCAGCCAATGCTCGGCCGGCACGCCGGCCAGGCCCGAGACGCGGGTGTCCAGCACCGTCCAGTCGGCCCGCGCGCCGGCCTGCAGGCCCCAGCGCGCAAAGCCCGCCGCTGCTGCACCGCCGGCGGACAGGCGCTGGTAGAGCCGCGCCGCGGTGGACGGCTGCACGGCCGGATCGGCCGCCACATTGCGCTGGCGCAGCGCCAGGCGCTGGCCGTATTCCAGCAGCTGCAGCTCGGCCGGCCAGGCGCGGCCCACATGGCTGTCTGTGCCCACGCTCAGCGCCGCGCCGCTGGCCAGCCAGCGTGGCAGGTCGCACAGGCCGTCGCCCAGGTTGGCCTCGGTGCTGGGGCAGATCACCACGCCGGCGCCGGCCGCGGCCACGGCTTCGATCTCGGCCGGCTCGGCATGCGTGGCATGCACCAGCTGCCAGCGCGCGTCGAGCGCCACATGCCGGGCCAGCCACTCGATGGGCCGCTGGCCGGTGGCGGCCAGGCAGTCGGCCACCTCGGCGGTCTGCTCGGCGATGTGCAGGTGGATGGGCGCGGCGTCGCCATCGCAGCCGGCCGCCAGCTCGGTGATGGACTCGGGCGCGGCGGCGCGAAGCGAATGGATGGCCACGCCGGCGCTGACGCCGGGCAGGCCCCAGGCGCGGATGCCGTCGCGCATGGCCAGCACCTGGGCCGGCGTGGTGGCAAAGCGCCGCTGGTCGGGGCGCAGCGTCGGCTGGGCGAAGCCGGCGCGCTGGTACAGCACCGGCAGCAGGGTCAGGCCGATGCCCACCTCCTGCGCCGCCTCGGCCAGGGCGCGGGCCATGCTCAGCTGGCCATGCTCGCCGGCATAAGGACGGCCATCGGGCTGGTGCTGCAGGTAGTGGAATTCGCAGACCTGGCTGAAGCCGCCGGCCAGCAGCTCGGCATAGAGCTGGCGCGCCACCGTGCCCAGCTCTTCAGGCGTGATGCGCAGGGCCACGCCGTACATGCGGTCTCGCCAGCTCCAGAAATCGTCGTGGGCGCTGTCGCGGCGCTCGGCCAGGCCGGCAAAGGCGCGCTGGAAGGCATGGCTGTGGGCATTGGCCAGCGCCGGCAGCACCGGTCCGGCCAGCGCACGCGCGCCGTCGGGACAGGCCCGGTCGGGCGTCACCGACTGCCAGCGGCCCCGGCCATCGATGGCCAGCAGCACCCGCTGCTGCCAGCGGCCATCCACCCAGGCCTGGGGCGCCCACAGCAGGCGCTCGGCGTGCGGGCCGCTCATGCCGGCTGCCAGGCCAGCATGGCCTGGACCAGGCCACGCAGCACCGGCTGCACCTGGGCCGCCAGGTCCTCGCGGTAGGCGAAGGGCGGCGTCTCGTCCATGTAGCAGTGCCAGCACATCTCCATCTGCACCGCCTGCACGCCTTCAGCGGGCCGGCCGTAGAAGCGGGTGATGTGGCCACCCTTGAAGCGGCCGTTGCTGATGTGGCTGTAGCGGCTCTGCCCGGCCAGCACCGCATCCAGCGCGGCCTGCAGCCCGGGCGTGCAGGCCGCACCATTGGCCGTGCCCAGGTTCAGGTCCCACAGCCGGCCGTCGAACAGCCAGGGCAGCTCGCCCTTGATGCTGTGGCCGTCGAACAGGATGGCATGGCCGTGGGCCGATTTCAGCCGCGCCAGCTCGCCGCCCAGGGCATCGTGGTAGGGCTTCCAGTACGCGGCCACGCGCTGGGCCACCTCGGCCGCGTCGGGCGCCTGGCCGTCGCGGTACAGCGGCGCGCCGGTGAAGAACCGCGTCGGGCACAGCTCGGTGTTGTTGGCGCCCGGGTACATCGGCGCGTTTTCGGGCGGGCGGTTCAGGTCCACCACATAGCGGCTGTGGCTGGGCACGATCAGGCTGGCGCCCAGGTCCTTGACAAAGCCGTACAGCCGCTGCAGATGCCAGTCGGTGTCCGGCACCGCCAGGGCCTCGGCCTGCAGCCGTGGCGCCAGCCAGCCTGGGACTTGCGTGCCCACATGCGGCAGGCTCACCAGCAGCGGCGTGCGGCCGCGGTGCAGCGTGAAGATGGGTCGGTCGGCAGTGATCATGCGGCGCTCCGTTCGAGACCGGCGCGCACCACCCGCCGGCAGGGGTTGTGGCCGAACCAGTAGGCCAGCTCGGCCGGATGTTCCAGATCGTAGACCGCAAAGTCGGCCACCCGCCCGGCGCTGAGCTGGCCGTGCGTGGCGCCCAGGCCCAGGGCCTGGGCCGCGTGGCGGGTGACACCGGCCAGGGCCTCGGCCGGCGTCAGCCGGAACAGGGTGCAGGCCATGTTCAGCATCAGCAGCAGCGACAGGCCCGGGGACGAGCCCGGGTTGTGGTCGCTGGCGATGGCCATGGGCACGCCGGCGCTGCGCAGGCCGGCCACCGGCGGCAGGTGCGTGTCGCGCAGAAAGTAGTAGGCGCCGGGCAGCAGCACGGCCACGCTGCCGGCTGCGGCCATGGCGGCGATGCCCTGCGGCGACAGATGCTCCAGGTGGTCGCAGCTCAGGGCGCCATAACGTGCGGCCAGCGCGGCGCCGCCCTGGTCGCTGAGCTGCTCGGCATGCAGCTTGACCGGCAGGCTTAAGCGCTGCGCGGCCTGGAACATGCGCTCGGTCTGCGCGGGCGTGAAGCCGATGGTGTCGCAGAAGGCATCGACCGCATCCACCAGGCCCTCGGCGGCCTGCGACGCCAGCCAGCCGGTGGCGGCCTCGATGTAGTCGTCGGCCCGGCCGGCGTATTCGGGCGGCAGCGCATGGGCGGCCAGCGACGTGGTGCGCACGGTCAGCGCCAGGCTCTGGCCCAGGCGCCGCGCCACGCGCAGGCAGCGCGCCTCGTGCTCGGCGCTGAGGCCGTAGCCGGACTTGATCTCGATCGTGGTCACGCCCTCGGCCATCAGCACCCGGGCGCGGGCCATGGCCGAGCGCAGCAGCGCGTCGTCGCTGGCCGCGCGCGTGGCCGCCACGGTGCTGCGGATGCCGCCGCCCGCGCGGGCAATGTCCTCGTAGCTCGCGCCCTGCAGGCGCAGCTCGAACTCGCGCGCGCGCTGGCCGCCATAGACCAGGTGGGTGTGGGCATCGATCAGGCCGGGCGTGACCAGGGCGCCGCCCAGGCCCTGCTCGGCACCGATGCGGCCGCGCAGCGCCGGCGGCAGGTCGGACAGCGCGCCGACCCAGGCCAGGCGCTCGCCGTCGACCACCAGGGCGCCGTCGTCCAGCAGGCCCCAGTCCGTGTCGCCCGGCACCGCGGCCGGGTCCATGCTCACCAGGCGCGCATCGCGCCACAGGCTCAGGCTCATCGTGGCGCCTCGTCGGGTGGAAGATCGGCCCACAGCCACCAGGCCGGGCCATTGCCGTGCACGGTCCAGGGGGCAGCGTCGGCGGAGGTGTCCAGCAGCAGGCTCATCGCCTCGACGGCCCAGGCCTGGCCAGCGATGTGCAGCTGCGCCGGCTGCACACTGAACAGGGCACGCACTGCGGCCCGCTGCACCCATGGCTGGCCGGGCAGCACCGCGGCCATGCCGCCGGCCACGCCACGCAGCATCAGGTTCAGGTCGCGCGTCGCGCCGGCTATCAGCTGGCAGCCGGGCGCGTCCGCACCGTCGAAGCCCAGCGGCGGCGTGCTCGGCGTCATCGGCCGCTCGCCACCGGCGAACGACAGCCGCACGCCGGCGCCCTGCACCACGGTGAACCAGCGCTGCACGCCGGCAAACGGCGAGAACGGTCCGTCGCGCGTGATGTCGGCCAGGCTGATGCGCAGCCGCCAGGCATCGCCGGGGCGGTCGGTGAACAGCTCGCGCGTGACGCCGCCGCCGTTCTTCCAGGGCTGCGGCGGCTGGCTGGGCGCGTGCAGCACGATCATGCGGCTTGCCACAGCAATGGGAACAGCGGATGGTCCATCTCGGCGCCGGCCGGCAGTTCGGCCTCCAGGCCGGGGAATGGTGGCGAGGTGGTCCAGCGCCGGGGCGCATGGCGCATGTCGTCGCCCAGGAAGCGCAGCGAAAACACGCGCCGGTTGGCGCCGGGCTCGGTGCCGGCCGAGGCATGCAGGGTCAGCATGTGGAAGGCCACGGCATCGCCCGGCTGCAGCGGCCAGCCCAGGATGCGGTGCTGCGGCGCGGCCGAGGCGCGGTCGGCCTCGATGTCGGGCAGCTCGGCCAGGCTGCCCTCGGGAAACCAGCGCGCCTCGTTCGCCAGGAAGGTGCGCGGCATCAGCCAGGGCCCGCGGTGCGAGCCGGCGACAAATTCCAGCGTGGCCGCGCGCGACACCGGATCGGCCGGGATCCAGAAGCTGATGTTCTGGACACCATCGACGTTGTAATAGGGCTGGTCCTGGTGCCAGGGCGTGCGCTGGCGTGTGCCCGGCGCCTTGCTCAGCATGTGGTCGTGGTACAGCCGGGCCGTGCGGCTTTGCATCAGCCGGCCGGCCACGGCGGCCAGCGGGCCCTGCTCGATCAGCCCGCGGTAGGCCGGGTTGTCGGCCCAGTTGCAGAAGTCCTCGATGAAGAAGCCGGGATCGTCGGGCTGGCTGGCGACGATGGCGCGCGGGCTGGGCGTGGCCAGGTTGGCGGCGATGCCCTGGCGCAGCAGGTCCAGCTCGGCCGGGTTCAGCAGGCCGCGCAGCAGCACCGCGCCGTCGCGCTGGTAGGCGGCCACCTGCTCGGGCGTGGCCAGCGCATCGGCGCGGCGCTCCAGGTCATCAGGGGCAACCGGGCTCATGGCGAAAACGCTCCATCCAGGCGATAGCGCTGGCCCGGATGCACCAGGCGCGCCAGCGTGATCGGGTGCTGGGCATTGACGGTGCGCCGCACCACCACCAGGCAGGGATCGGTGGGCGCGATGCCCAGCAGGCGCGCCTCCTCGGCCGTGGGCCGGGCGGCCTCGATGCTGTACTGGGCCTGCCACAGCGGCGCCACCTGCAGCAGGTAGCGCGTGGGCGTGGTCTGCGTGAAGTCCACGCCCAGATAGTCCGGCGCGGCGGCCGGGTTGACGTAGCGGTCCTCGCACTGCAGCGGCAGCTCGTTTTCCAGGTGCACGATGCGGGTGTGGAACACCGGCGCGCCGGCCTCCAGGCCCAGCTGGGCGGCCAGCGCGGCCGGCGCCGGCTCCTGGCGCTTGATGTGCACCTGGCTGCGGTGCTGGTGGCCGCGGGCCTCGATCTCCTCGTGCAGGTCGCGGATCATCAGCTGCGAGGCCACCTTGGCCAGCTGGGCGGCGAAGGTGCCGACGCCCTGCACGCGCTCGACCAGGCCCTCGGCCTGCAGCTCGCGCAGCGCGCGGTTGACGGTCATGCGGCTGACGCCGAACTGCGCCACCAGCTCGGCCTCGCTGGGCATCAGTGCGCCCGGCGGGTACTTGCCGGCGGCCAGCGCATCGCGCAGGTGCTGCTTGACCTGGGCATAGGGGGCGAGCGTCGTGGGGACAGGGCTGCGGCGAGGCATTTCGGGTCTTCCCGGAGCGTCTCCGGATGGGTACGGATGCTACTTGCATCGACTTGTCTAGACAAGTACAGTGCGACCCGGATTGTTGAGGAGCCCGCGATGACCGACCTGTCCCTGCCCGCCGCTGTCCCCGCCGCCGGACCGCGTCCGGTGAAGGCCCCTACCGGCCCCACGCTGAGCTGCCGCAGCTGGCTGACCGAGGCCGCCTACCGCATGATCCAGAACAACCTCGATCCCGCGGTGGCCGAGCGGCCCGAGGACCTGGTGGTCTACGGCGGCATCGGCAAGGCGGCACGCAACTGGGACTGCTTCGACGCCATCCTGGCCACGCTCAAGCGCCTGGGCGACGACGAGACCCTGCTGATCCAGAGCGGCAAGCCGGTGGGCGTGTTCCGCACCCATGCCGATGCGCCGCGCGTGCTGCTGGCCAACTCCAACCTGGTGCCCAAGTGGGCCACCTGGGAGCATTTCCACGCGCTGGACCGCCAGGGCCTGATGATGTACGGCCAGATGACCGCCGGCAGCTGGATCTACATCGGCAGCCAGGGCATCGTGCAGGGCACCTACGAGACCTTTGCCGAGGCGGCGCGCCAGCACTTCGGCGGCGTGGCCGCCGGCCGCTGGATCCTCACCGCGGGCCTGGGCGGCATGGGCGGCGCCCAGCCGCTGGCCGCCACGTTTGCGGGCTTCAGCTCGCTGACCATCGAGTGCCAGCAAAGCCGCATCGACTTCCGCCTGCGCAGCCGCTATGTGGACGAGCAGGCCACGGACCTCGATGACGCGCTGGCGCGCATAGCCCGCTACACCGCCGAGGGCAAGGCCATCAGCATCGCCCTGCTGGGCAATGCCGCCGAGCTGCTGCCGGCGCTGGTGCAGCGCGCCAAGGCCGGTGGTCCGAAGCCGGACCTGGTGACCGACCAGACCAGCGCTCACGACCTGGTCAACGGCTATCTGCCGCCGGGCTGGAGCGTCGAGCAATGGCGCGCCGCCCAGGCCGACGACGGCCAGCATGCGGCGCTGCGCGAGGCCGCGGCCCGCGGCTGTGCCGTGCATGTGCAGGCCATGCTGGACTTCCAGTCGCTCGGCATTGCCACGGTGGACTATGGCAACAACATCCGCCAGGTGGCCTTCGATGCCGGCGTGAAGAACGCGTTTGATTTCCCGGGCTTTGTGCCGGCCTATATCCGGCCGCTGTTCTGCCAGGGCAAGGGCCCGTTCCGCTGGGTGGCGCTGTCGGGCGACCCCGAGGACATCCGCAAGACCGATGCCAAGATGAAGGAGCTGTTCCCCGAGGACGCCCATCTGCACCGCTGGCTGGACATGGCCGGCGAGCGCATCGCCTTCCAGGGCCTGCCGGCGCGCATCTGCTGGATCGGCCTGGGCGAGCGGCACCGCGCCGGCCTGGCCTTCAATGAGATGGTGAAGAGCGGCGAGCTGAAGGCGCCCATCGTCATCGGCCGCGACCACCTGGACAGCGGCAGCGTGGCCAGCCCCAACCGCGAGACCGAGGCCATGGTCGACGGCAGCGATGCGGTCAGCGACTGGCCGCTGCTGAATGCCCTGCTCAACACCGCCGGCGGCGCCACCTGGGTCAGCCTGCACCATGGCGGCGGCGTGGGCATGGGCTACAGCCAGCATTCGGGCGTGGTCATCGTCTGCGATGGCACCGATGCGGCGGCCAAACGCATCGAACGCGTGCTGTGGAACGACCCCGGCACCGGCGTGATGCGCCATGCCGATGCGGGCTATGACATCGCCATCGAATGTGCCCGCGCCCAGGGCCTCGATCTGCCCATGGTGCGCTGAGCGATGGCGCCGACCCTGGTGATCCAACCCGGCGCGTTGACGCTGGACGAGCTGCTGGCCATCCACCGCGGTGGCGTGGTGCTGCAGGTGCACGACGCGGCCTGGCCCGCGGTGCAGGCCAGTGCCGGCATCGTGCAGCGCGCCGCGGCCGGCGATGCGCCGGTGTATGGCGTCAACACCGGCTTCGGCAAGCTGGCCTCCACGCGCATTGCCGCGGACGACCTGGCCCGGCTGCAGCTGAACCTGATCCGCAGCCACAGCGTGGGCGTGGGCGAGCCGCTGTCGGCGCCGGTGCTGCGCCTGATGCTGGCCACCAAGGCGCTGAGCCTGGCGCGTGGCGCCTCGGGCGTGCGGCCCGAGGTCATCCACACGCTGCTGGCGGTGCTCAATGCCGGCCTGGTGCCGCATGTGCCCAGCCAGGGCTCGGTGGGCGCCTCGGGCGACCTGGCGCCGCTGTCGCACATGACGCTGGCGCTGATCGGCGAGGGCCATTTTGTCGTCGATGGTGCGCTGCAGCCGGCCGCGCCGGTGCTGGCGGCCCACGGCATTGCGCCGCTGCAGTTGCAGGCCAAGGAAGGCCTGGCGCTGATCAATGGCACGCAGACCAGCACCGCGCTCGCCCTGCATGCGCTGCTGGCCTTCGAGCCGGTGCTGGAATCGGCCCTGGTCATCGGCGCGCTGACGGTGGATGCGGCGCGTGGCAGCGACGGGCCCTTCGATGCGCGCATCCATGCGCTGCGCGGCCAGCCGGGCCAGATCGACGTGGCCCAGTACTACCGCGCCCTGCTGGATGGCAGCGCCATCCGCGCCAGCCATACCGAGGGCGACGACCGCGTGCAGGACCCGTACTGCCTGCGCTGCCAGCCCCAGGTGGTGGGCGCCTGCCTCGATCAGCTGCGCCATGCCGCCCTGGTGCTGCTGCGCGAGGCCAATGCGGTGACCGACAACCCCTTGATCCTAGGCGATGGCACCATGATCAGCGGCGGCAACTTCCACGCCGAGCCGGTGGCCCTGGCCGCCGATGCGATGGCCAATGCCATCGCCGAAGTGGGCGCCATCGCCGAGCGCCGCATCGCCATGCTGATCGACGCCGGCGTGTCGCGGCTGCCGCCGTTTCTGACCAGCAATGCCGGGCTGAACTCCGGCTTCATGATCGCCCATGTCACGGCCGCCAGCCTGGCCAGCGAGAACAAGAGCCTGGCCCATCCGGCCAGCGTGGACAGCCTGCCCACCAGCGCCAACCAGGAAGACCATGTGAGCATGGCCACGTTCGCGGCACGGCGTTTGCAAGCGATGATTGCCAACACCGCTCACATCCTCGGCATCGAGTGGCTGGCTGCGGCCCAGGGCATCGAGTTCCTGCGGCCGCTGGCCAGCAGCCCGGCGCTGGAAGAAGCCCACCGCCTGCTGCGCCAGCACTGCCCGCCCATGCCCGAAGACCGCTTTCTCGCCCCCGACATCGCCCAGGCCACGGCCCTGGTGCATGCCGGCGCGCTGAGCGCGGTGTTCCGCAGCCTGCCGGGCGCATCGTCGGGCGAATTGCCGGCGCTGTGGGTACCGGCCTGAGCCCTTCGTCCATCCGTCCCGTTCCAACAGGAGTCCCTCCCATGTTCCAGAAGTCGTTGTTTGCCGTGGCCACCGTGCTGGCCTGTGTCACCGCCCAGGCCCAGGAAACCAAGGTCGCCATCGGCATGTCCGGCTGGACCGGTTTTGCCCCGCTGACGCTGGCCAAGGAGGCCGGCCTGTTCAAGAAGCACGGCCTGGACGTCAGCATCAAGAAGATCCCGCAGAAGGACCGCCACCTGGCCATCGCCTCGGGTGACATCCAGTGCGCGGCGACCACGGTCGAGACCTGGGTGGTCTGGAATGCCAACGGCGTGGCCACCACGCAGATCTTCCAGCTCGACAAGAGCTATGGCGCCGACGGCATGGTGGTCAAGCCCGGCATTGCCAGGATCGCCGACCTGAAGGGCAAGACCGTGGCCGCCAGCGCGCCCGGCACGGCGCCCTATTTCACGCTGGCCTGGATGCTCAGCAAGAACGGCCTGAGCCTGAAGGACGTGAAGATCGTCAACCTGGAGCCCCAGGCCGCGGCCAACGCCATGATCGCCGGCACCGACGGCATCGACGCCGCCATGACCTACGAGCCCTACCTGGGCGCGGTGCGCGCCAAGCCCGAGGCCGGCAAGATCATCGCCACCACGCTGGACTATCCGATGGTGATGGACACCTTTGGCTGCACGCCCAAGTTCCTGGCCGAGAACCCCAAGGCCGCCAAGGCCCTGGCCGACGGCTACTTTGATGCGCTGGCGATGATCAAGGCCGATCCCAAGAAGGCCTTCGAGATCATGGGCGCCGACGTCAAGCAAAACGCCGAGGCCTTCGAGAAGAGCCAGGCCTATCTGCGCTGGCAGGACAAGGCCGCCAACCAGAAGTTCTTTGCCGGCGAGCATGCCCAGTTCAGCAAGGAAGCCGCCGACCTGCTGCTGCAGGCCGGCATCATCAAGGCCGTGCCGGATCTCTCGAAGCTGGCCGATACGCAGTTCATCCGCTGACCTGAGCCGCTGCGCGCCGCCTGCCGATGAAACCCCTGGTCCCCGTGTCGCCGGGCGCGCGCATCGCGCTCGGCATCAGCTTTTTCGTTGTCTTCGTGGCCGTGTGGAGCGCGGCCACGTTTTCAGGCTGGGTCAGCAAGACCTTTCTGGCCGACCCGCTGACCATGCTGAAAAGCGGCTGGACCCTGCTGGCCGAGATGGGCTTCATCGGCGACATAGCCATGACCGTGTGGCGGGTGCTGGGCGGCTTTGTCATCGCCGCGGCGATTGCCCTGCCGCTGGGCGTGGCCATGGGCGCCTACAAGCCGGTGGAGGCGTTCTTCGAGCCCTTCGTCAGCTTTGCGCGCTACCTGCCGGCCAGTGCCTTCATCCCGCTGCTGATCCTGTGGGCCGGCATCGGCGAGGCGCAGAAGCTGGCGGTGATCTTCATCGGCAGCTTCTTCAACCTGGTGCTGATGATCGCGGTGATCGTCGGCAATACCCGGCGTGATCTGGTCGAGGCCGCCTATACGCTGGGCGTCAAGGACGCCAGCCTGATCCGCCGTGTGCTGATCCCCGGCGCCGCGCCCGAGATCGCCGAGGTGCTGCGCATGGTGCTGGGCTGGGCCTGGACCTATGTGATCGTGGCCGAGCTGATCGGCGCGTCCAGCGGCATCGGCCACATGATCACCGACAGCCAGGCGCTCTTGGCCACCGACCAGATCATCTTCGGCATCATCGTCATCGGCCTGATCGGCCTGGCCAGCGACCTGCTGTTCAAGAACCTGAACCGCCGCCTGTTTCCGTGGGCGCAGCTCGGAAAATGAAGCCCATCCTCCAGGTGCGCGGCGTCGAACGCCGCTTCGACCAGACGCTGGCCCTGCAGTCCACCACGCTGGACGTGGCCGAGAACGACTTCATCACCATCCTCGGCCCCAGCGGCTGCGGCAAGAGCACGCTGCTGCGCATCATCGCCGGGCTGGATGTGCCCACCGGCGGCGAGGTGCTGCTGGACGGGCAGCGCATCGCCGGCCCCGGCGCCGACCGCGGCATGGTGTTCCAGAGCTATACGCTGTTTCCGTGGCTGACGGTGCTGGACAACGTCTGCTTCGGCCTGCGCGAGCGCGGTCTGCCGCGCAGCGAGCAGCTCGACATCGCCCAGGGCTTCATCGCCAAGGTGGGGCTGAGGGGCTTCGAGCACCACTTTCCCAAGCAGTTGTCGGGTGGCATGCAGCAGCGCACGGCCCTGGCCCGCGCGCTGGCCAACCGGCCGCGCATGCTGCTGATGGACGAGCCCTTCGGCGCGCTGGACCACCAGACCCGCGAGCTGATGCAGGAGCTGCTGCTGGGCATCTGGGAGGCGGAGCAGACCACCGTCCTGTTCGTCACCCACGACATCGACGAGGCCGTGTTCATGGGCAGCCGCACCATGGTGATGAGCGCGCGGCCCGGCCGCATCGTGCTCGACCGCCGCGTCGAGCTGCCGCATCCACGCCACTATTCGGTGAAGACCACGCCGGGCTTCTCGTCGCTGAAGGCCGAGCTGACCGAGGCCGTGCGCGCCGAGGTCATCCGCTCGCAGCAGATGGCGGCCTGAGCCGCTCCCGGCCGGACGATCAACCGGCCCGGTCCTCGGGCTCGCCCTCGGTGGCTGCGGCCAGGCCGGCCCCGGCTCTGGCATGGGCCGAGCGCGACACCCAGTGCGCCAGGTCGCCGGTCACCACCCGCAGGCGCTCGGCCAGGTGCAGGCTCAGCGCATGCAGCAGCTTGGCGCCCAGCACCGGGTGCTCGGCCATCAGGGCCTGCAGCGCCGCGGCCGGCAGGCGCAGCGCCAGCACCTCGGTCTCGGCAAAGGCCTCGGCCGAGCGCGTGCCGCCGGTCAGCACGGCGATCTCGCCCACGCACACGCCCGGCGCGAACGAAGCCAGGCGGCGCCGGCTGCCCGGGATGCGCAGGCCGATGTCGCCACGCAGGCTCAGGTACAGCGCATCGCCGGCGTCGCCCTGGCGGAAGATCACCGCCTCGCGCTCGAAGCGGCAGGTCTGACAGGCGCGCTGCAGCAGGCTCAGTTCGCCGGCGTCCAGCGGCCGGCCCAGCAAGGTGTCGGCCAGGTCCAGCGTGACGGGGCCTGCGCCGTGCGGGCCCGGCGCCAGGTCGGCCAGCAGCCGGTCTTCGGCCGCTTCCAGCGCGGCGTCGGTGTCGTCGGCAAACAGCAGCAGGCCACGCGCCTCGCCGGCCGCTCCTTCCAGCACCTGGCGCCGCAGGTCGCCCGGCGGCCATTCGGCCAGCACCAGGTGGCGGCCATGGCGCGCCAGGTCCTCGGCGGTCTCGACCAGGATGCGCGCGGCCGTGACGTCGATCTCGGCGATCTGGTGCAGGTCCAGCACCACGGTCTCGGCCTGGCGCTCCAGCGCCTGCAGGCGCGCACGCAGCGCATCGGCGGTGCCGAAGAACAGCGCGCCCTGCAGCTGCAGCACGGCGATGCGCTCGCCCTGCCGGCGCAGCGCCTCGACCGCTGCGGCCGGGCGCATCTTCAGCGAGCGCCGGCTGGCGCCGGTCCAGCGGCCTGCGACCACCTCGCGCATGTTGGTGCGCACGAACAGCAGCACCGCAAACAGCGCGCCGATCAGCACCGCCGGCCCCAGGCCCAGCAGCACGGCATTGGCCGCCACCGCGACGGCCACCGCCCAGTTGGCCAGCAGTAGGCGCTGCGGCGCGGCCAGGGCGCCGCGGCCGGCGGCGCGCCAGGCGCCCACCAGCTCGCGCGGCGTGCGCCACAGCGACGGCGCCACCATCTGCAGGCCCTGCAGCAGCACGCCGGCCACCGCCGCGGCCGGCAGCTGCCCCAGCAGCAGCGGCGCCAGTGGCAGCACCAAGGCCAGGCAGGCCAGATAGGCCGCTGGCGCCACCGCGCCGCCCTGGCCCGGCCGGCCCTCGCCCAGCAGCGTCAGCGAGCGAGGGATCGACGGCGAGGTGGCCGGCCCGCCCAGGCCGGCGCCGGCCAGGTTGGCCAGGCCCTGGGCCACCAGTTCGCGGTTGGCATCGCGGGCGCGGCGCAGCCGCCCGTCGACCACCGACACCGCCAGCAGCGTGTCCAGGCTGCACAGCACGGCCACCGTCAGCGCATGGCCGGCCAGCAGGGCCGCCAGGTCGCGGTCCAGGTGCAGCACCGCGCCCAGTGCACCGGGCTGCACAAACCACGGCGCCGCCAGCTGGGGCACGCCCAGGGCCGGCGCGGCCGCCTGGCCGCCGGCCAGCAGCAAGGTTTGCAGCAGCATGGCGCCGGCCAGGCCCACCAGCACCGGCGGCAGGCGCAGGCCCGGCCGGCGCTGGGCCAGGGCCATCAGGCCCAGGGCCGCGCCGCCGATCACCAGTGCCGGCCACACCGGCTGCGCCAGCGCCGGCGCCAGCGCGCCACCGAAGCCCGCGCCCAGCAGCACCGGCAGCGCGGTCAGCACCAGCAGCAGGCCGACGCCGCTGGTCAGGCCGATGCGCACCGGATGCGGCGTGTACTTGACGATGCTGCCCAGGCGCAGCAGGCCGAACACGATCTGCAGCGCGCCGGCACCGGCCAGGGCCAGGGCCATCAGCGCCACCGCGGCCCAGGGCAGGGCCGCATCCTGGGGCAGGCGCGGCAGCAGCGCGCTGAGGGTGCCGGCGCTCAGCAGGGCCAGCGAGGCGCGAGGGCCGGCCGCCAGCCGGCCGCCGCCGAACGCCGTGCCCAGCGCGTTGGCCACCAGGGCGCCCAGCAGGGCCAGCAGCAGCGCCACCGGCCCGAAGGCCAGGCCCAGCGGTGCAAAGGCCAGCAGGCCGTAGGCGGCGTTCTCCGGCGCATGGGCCAGGGCCGCGGCGGCCGCCGTGCCCAGGCCGCCCCAGGCGGGTCGGCGGATCAACGGCAGGCGGGACGGGAGCGGCAACACCGGGGCGGCAATCGGCCACGCGGGAACGGAGGGTGTCCACCATGGACGCCCATCCCGGCGGCCCGCCGGACTCTAGGCCTCGTCCGTGACAGGATCGCGACAGCTTGTGCGCTGCGCTGCGGGCCAGGACCGGGTCAGCGCCCGCGCAGCTTCTGCACCGCCATCACCCCGCCCAGCACCAGGGCGCCGGCGACCACGCCCACCAGGCCGTTGGCCAGGTTCTCCACCAGCACCGCCACCAGCGTGGCCCGGCCCTCGATCCAGTGAGCGATGGCATGGTGCAGCGGCGCGATGCCATGCACCAGGATGCCGCCGCCGACCAGGAACATCGCCGCCGTGCCCAGCACCGACAGCAACTGCATCAGCCGCGGCGCGGCCGCAAGCAGGCCGCGGCCCAGGGCCTTCGACGCCGCATCGCCGCGGCGCGACAGCCACAGGCCGGCGTCGTCCATCTTCACGATGCCGGCCACCAGGCCGTAGACGCCCACGGTCATCGCCAGCGACACCACCACCAGCACCGCAAACTGGTTCTGCAGCGTGGTGCTGGCCACCGTGCCCAGCGTGATGGCGATGATCTCGGCCGACAGGATGAAGTCGGTGCGCACCGCGCCCTTGATCTTGTCGCGCTCGAAGGCCGCCATGTCCACCTGCGGATCGGCGATGGCCTGGACCAGCTCCTCGTGGTGCGCCTGGTCCTCCGCGGCGCTGTGCAGGAACTTGTGGGCCAGCTTCTCGAAGCCCTCGAAGCACAGAAAGGCACCGCCCACCATCAGCAGCGGCGTGATCAGCCAGGGCGCAAAGGCGGCAATCGCCAGCGCCGCCGGCACCAGGATGGCCTTGTTCAGCAGCGAGCCGCGGGCCACGGCCCAGACCACCGGCAGTTCGCGGTCGGCCTTGACGCCGGTGACCTGCTGCGCATTGAGGGCCAGGTCGTCGCCCAGCACGCCGGCGGTCTTCTTGGCGGCGACCTTGGTCATGGTCGCCACGTCGTCCAGGACGGTGGCGATGTCGTCGAGCAGAACGAGCAGGCTGGAGGCCATGGACACGGTCGGGCCGCTGCGGGCCGCAAGTTGGCAACGGGCCCGATGCTATCCGGCGCCGGCGCGCCGGCCCGCGCCTTGGACCGCCTTGGACGCTACTTCGGCGCGTTGGCGGCGCGGTTGATGTCGGCGATCTGCTGGTTGTAGCGGCCGATCGCCTGCTGGCAGGCCTGCACGCTGCCGATCAGCGCGGCCTCGCGCGCACGGCAGTCGGCGAGCGCCTGGCGGTCGCCCTGAGCGGCCTGCAGCAGCTGGCCATAGGTGGTGCCGGGCGGCAGCGGCTGCGGCGCGGCGCAGCGTGGCTGCATCAGCTCGGGCGCCACCGGGCAGTCCAGCGTCGGCAGGCCCTGGACCACGGTGGCGGCGCAGCCGCCCAGGCCCGCCAGGCCGGCCAGAGCCAGCACCGCCAGCGCGGCCCGGGTCGGGCGGCCCGGTGAACGGGAGATGCAGGCCATGCTTCAGCTCCCCAGGCGCAGCGGCGCCAGCAGTTCTTCGGGCACCGCCACCTTGGTGCATTCCAGGCCGGCGGCACGCAGGCGTTCGGCATCCAGCTCGGTCTTCAGCCGCGTGATCTCGGCCTGCATCGTGGCACGCTCTTCGGCCGTGCGGCCCGGCGCCTCGGCAGCCTTCTGCACCTCGGCCAGCTGCAAGGCCTTGCCGGCGCTGGAGCTGCGCAGCGCCAGCAGCGTGCGGTCGCGGCCGCTGAGGGCGGCTTCCAGCGCCTGCTTGGCGCCGGCAAACTGCTCTTCGCGCACTTTCTGCTGCTGGGCGAACTCGGCGCCGATGGCCTCCAGCCGGCCCTTCAGCGCGGCAGTCTCCTGGGCATGGGCGGTTTGCGCCTGCTCGCCGATGGCCTTGGCCTTCTCCAGCGCGGCGATGGCATCCCGCCCCTTCCACGATCCGGTCCACCAGCCGGCCACGCCGGCCGCCAGCATGGCGATCAGCAACACCAGGTTTCTCATGCTTGCTGCCCCCGGTTGTCCTTGTGCGGACGATGCTGACATGCCGGCGGGCCCGGCGCGCGGCAGTCCCCCTAGGATCAGAAATCAGAACAGCGGCTGCTGGCCCTCCGGCGACGGCGGGCGGGCCTGCTCGATGGCCAGCAGGCGGAACTTGGCCGGCAGGCCGCCCGGGGCCGAGAAGCCGCCGGGCCCCTGGGCCGCCAGCACGCGGTGGCAGGGCACGACCGGCGCAAACGGGTTGGCGCCCAGGGCCTGGCCGACCGCGCGCGCAGCGCCCGGCTCGCCCAGCGCGGCGGCCAGCTGGCCGTAGCTGCGGGTGCGGCCCGGCGGAATGGCCAGGGCCAGCTCATAGACCCGGCGGTGGAAGCCGGGCACACCGGTCCAGTCGATGTCGGTGGCCGACAGGTCCACCGCCGCACCGTCCATCAGCGCTTGCAGGTCCTGCACCAGGCGCTGCCAGCGCGGTGGCGGCCGGGCCTCGTCGAGCCTGGCGAAGCGCCGCGCCATGCGTGCGCGGGTGGCACTGCCGACGGCATCGTCATCGCGCTCGGGCAGCTGAGCTCCGCGCAGGCCCTGCGGTCCCCAGGCCAGGCCCAGCGGGCCGATGGCGCTGGCAAACACGCACCAGCCGGCGTCGGTGTCGGCCATGGCGATGGTTCAGCGCGACAGCGCCAGCTTGACGCCAAAGCCCAGCAGCAGGGTGCCGGCCGCGCGGTTCAGCCACTGCGTCAGCCGCGGGCTGGCATTCAGGCGCTGGGCAAAGCGCCGCGTCAGCAGCACCACGATGGCGGCATAGGCAAAGGTCAGCAGCGCAATGGTCAAGGCCATCGCGGCAAAGGTGAACAGGCCGCGGTGCCGCGCCGGATCGACGAACAGCGGGAAGAAGGCCATGTAGAAGACGATGGCCTTGGGATTGAGCAGGGTGATGGTGAAGGCCTGGCGCGCATAGTGGCCGGCGGTGATGCGGATCGGCGAGGCGTCGCCGGGCTTGGCCAGCATCATGCGCAGGCCCAGCCAGGCCAGGTAGGCCGCGCCCAGCCACTGCACGGCATTGAACAGCCAGGGCGAGGCGCTCAGCACCGCGGCCACGCCGGCCACCGCGGCCCACATCAGCAGCTGGTCGCCGGCGATCACGCCGGCGGTGGCCGCCAGGCCGCCGCGCACGCCGCCCTGGCTGGTGGAGGTGATCAGGGCCAGGTTGCCCGGGCCGGGAATGGCCAGGAAGACGATCACCGCGACCACGAATGCGCCATAGTCCATCACCCCGAACATCGCTTGCCCTCCTTGCGCCGGCACCCGGCGACCGCTGCCGAATCTGCGCCCGATGATCCCACGCCTGCCCGCCGACCACCGCCCGTCCCAACCCCTGCCGCCCGGCCTGGAGCCGCCGGCCACGGCGCTGGAGTTTGTCGCCATCCGCGCCCAGGGACCGGGCGGGCAGAACGTCAACAAGGTCAGCAATGCGGTGCAGCTGCGCTACGACATCGCCGGCGGCAGCCTGCCCGAGGCGGTGAAGGCGCGCCTGCTGGCCAGCGGCGACGCGCGCATCAGCCGCGACGGCGTGATCGTCATCAAGGCCCAGGTGCACCGCAGCCTGCCGCGCAACCAGGACGAGGCGCTGGAGCGGCTGCGCACGCTGATCGCCGCCGCCGCCCAGGTGCCGCGCACCCGCCATGCCACCCGGCCCACGCGCGCCTCGCAGCGCCGTCGCGTGCAGGCCAAGCAGCAGCGCGGTGCGACAAAAGCGCTGCGTGGCAAAGTCGGGGCCGAAGGATGAACATGGCCACGCCCTCCCCCCGCCTGCCCGCGCACATTGGCCAGCGCCTGCGCCTGCCCCTGGTGGCCGCGCCGATGTTGCGCGTGTCCGATCCGGCCCTGGTGGCGGCCTGCTGCCGCGCCGGCGTGATCGGGGCCTTTCCCACCGTCAATGCGCGCAGCGCTGCCGAGCTGGACGACTGGCTGGCGGCCATCGGGTCCGGCATTGGCCCACGCGAGGCCGCCGCGCCCTGGGCGCCGAACCTGATCATGCGCTCGCCGCGGCTGGACGCCGACCTGGCCGTGCTGCTGGCGCATCGGCCGGAGATCGTCATCACCAGCGTGGGCTCGCCGGCGCCGGTGGTGCAGGCCCTGCATGCCGTGGGCTGCCAGGTCTGGGCCGACGTGGCCACGCTGGCCCATGCGCGCAAGGCCCTGGAAGCCGGCGCCGATGGCCTGGTGCTGCTGGGTGCCGGGGCCGGCGGCCAGACCGGCTGGCTCAATCCGCTGGCCTTTGTGCGGGCGCTGCGGCGCGAGACCCAGGCCCTGCTGGTGCTGGCCGGCGGCATGGCCGATGGCGTGGCGCTGCGCGCCGCCTGCGTGCTGGGCGCCGACCTGGGCTATGCCGGCACGCGCTTCATCGCCACCCAGGAGAGTGCCGCCGAGCCGGCCTACAAGGCCATGCTGGTGGACTGCGGCGCCGACGACGTGCTGCTGACCCGCGCCTTCACCGGCCTGCCGACCAGCATGCTGCGGCCGTCGATCCGCGCCAACGGCCTGGACCCGGACCGGCTGGACGAGACGCTGACGCCCGACCTGGCCGGCCAGCTGTTCGGTGCCGGTGCCAGCGACGGCGCGCCGCGGCGCTGGCGCGATGTGTGGAGCGCCGGCCACAGCGTGTCGGGCGTGGACGGCGTGCCGACGGTGGCCGAGCTGGTGCGGCGCCTGGAGCTGGAATACCGGGCCGCCGGCTGAGTGCCGCCGGCCACCCGCGGCGCACTCAGACGAATTCGCGCTCGCGCAGCCACTTGGTGGCCACCCATTTGTCGCCGGCCAGCACCGGCGCACCGCCGTGCAGGGTCTTGGTCGACGGATGGGCGCGCTCGTAGCTGAAGAACACCGCATTGCCCTTGATCGGCGCCACCTCCAGGCCGACGTCGGGAAAGGTGGTGGCCCCGCCCTGCTCGGGCGTGTTCAGGTACATCACCACCGTGCCCACGCGCTGGCCGCCGCGGCGCAGCACCGGCGCCATGCCGGGCTGGGTGGGGTCGAAATAGTCGTGGTGCGGCTTGTACTCGGCGCCCGGCCGGTAGTGCAGCACCTGCAGGCCCTCGCCGTTTTCCACCGGCCAGCGCAGCAGGGCGGCGATGCGCGCCTCGATGCGCTGGCACAGCTCGCTCTCGCCGCGGCCGAAGAACATGCCCTGGCTGGTGCGCGCGGCATTGACCTCGTTGCCGCCGGTCTCGTAGACCACGGTTTCCGAGCGCGCCATGCGCGGCGCCGCATCGGCCACCAGCGCGTCGCACTCGGCTTCGGAGAGCAGGCCGCCCAGGACCACCACGCGCGGATGGGCCAGCACGGTGAGCACCGTGACCTCGCGGTCGTGGGCCCACAGCCGGGGCGGCGCGTCACGCAGATCGGGCTCGGGCACGGCCACGGCGGCCGGCAGCGGCTGCACGGCCGTGCCACGCTGGGCCAGAAAGCCGCTGAGCGTGCTTTCCATGGCCGAGATGGCCACGTCCTCCTGCCAGCCGCTGGCGCGCATGGCGTCCAGCACGTCTTCGGGCCGGCAGCCGGCTCGCGCCTGCTCAAGAATCCAATCGCGCAACTGGGGGGTGACGTTCTGCATGCTCGTCGGGCGGAGAACCGGGGGACGGCCGTGATTCTGGCGTGGATCAGTCGGCCTGGCGGCGACGGAACACCAGGCGGTCGGCGGCCGAGGCGGCGGCATCGAAGGCATAGCCGTCGACATCGAAGCCCTGCAGCGCCTTGACGCTGCGCACCCGGTGCTGCACCGCCCAGCGCGCCATCGCGCCACGCGCACGCTTGGCGAAGAAGCTGATGATCTTGTAGCGGCCGCCCTTCCAGTCCTCGAACTGGCAGTCGACCACACGCGCGGCCAGCGCTGTGCGGTCGGCAACCTTGAAGTACTCCTGCGAGGCCAGGTTGACGATCACCGGATGCGGGTCGTCGGCCAGGCGCTGGTTCAGGTGCTGGGCCACGGTGTCGCCCCAGAAGGCGTACAGGTCCTTGCCGCGGGCATTGGCATGGCGGGTGCCCATCTCCAGCCGGTAGGGCTGCAGCGCGTCCAGCGGCCGCAGCGCGCCGTACAGGCCCGACAGGATCAGCACATGCTGCTGCAGCCAGGCCAGGTCGGCGCTGGACAGCGTGCGCACCTCCAGCCCGTCGTAGACATCGCCGGCAAAGGCAAAGGCCGCGGGGCGGCTGTTGGCGGGTGTGTGCTCGGGCGTCCAGGCGCCATAGCGGCCGACGTTGAGCGCGGCCAGCGCATCCGACAGGTCCATCAGCTGGGCCACCTGCGGCGGCGTCAGCGTGCGCAGGCCGGCGATGAGCTCGGCGGCCTGGGCCACGAAGCCGGGCTGGGTGGTGCGGCGCGACAGGCCGCGTGGCAGCGGCGTGTCGTAGTCCAGGGTCTTGGCGGGAGAGAGCAAGAACAGCATGGGCCGGCAGTGTACGAAGCCCGCGGCAGCGGCCTCGGGCGGGGCGCGCGGATTCAGTGCGGCTGGCGCGGCGACGTGTCCATGGCTTCGTCGGCCCCGTCGTCCGGCCGCGCGCCGGGGGCCGCGCCCAGGGCCGCCTGCCAGGTGCGCTGCGGGATGTGGCTGGACAGGCGCTGCAGCGCGCAGCGCAGCAGGGCTGGCGGGATCTCGTGGCCGACGCCGGTGGCGATGTCGATGGTGGCGTCGCCGCCCAGCGCCGCCAGGCGCTCGATGGCGGCACGTGCCTGCGCCGCCGGGATCACCGCATCGTCGGCGCCGTGGAAGAAGTGCAGCGTGGTCTCGCGCGGCGCCGCCTCGGGCAGGGCCGCATAGCGCCCGGCGAAGGCCAGCACGCGGCCGGCGATGCCGTCGTGGGCCTGGGCCAGCTCCAGCGCCAGGATCGCGCCCTGGGAGAAGCCGACCAGGGCCGTGGCCTGCTCGGGCACGCCGGTGGCGGCCTGGGCCGCGCGCACCCAGTCGGCCAGGCGCGGCAGCACCGCAGCCACGCGTGCCGGGCGGCTGGCCTCGTCGATGCCGGCCAGGCTGAACCACTGGCGGCCGGCCAGCTGGGCGGCGCCGGTGCCGTCCAGCGGCTCGAAGCCCTCGGGGGCCAGCGCCGCGGCCTGCGGCAGCTGGCGCCGCAGCACCTGGGCCAGCGGCGCCATGTCGGCCGCGCTGGCGCCCCAGCCATGCAGCAGCACCAGCAGCTGGGCCGGCGCGCCGGTTTCGGGCAGCCACTGCAGCGTGGCGGGCATCAGGGGGGCGGCACTGGAACTCATGCGCCTATTGTCGTCCGGCCGGGCACCGGCGCCCCGGCTGGCGCCGGCGCCAACACGGGCCGGCGCTCAGCCAGCGCTCAACCGCCCATGTCGTCGCCGGTCTTGCGGATGCGCTCGGCCGCCATGGTCTTGCACAGGGCCTGGAACTCCGCCAGCGTGTAGCGCTGACCCGGCACCAGCGGCGCGATCGGGCCGTCGCTGGGGATGACCACGTCGTCGGCGCTGCCGGCGTCGCCCTTGAGCCACAGCGCCGTCAGGTGCAGGGCCGGCACGCTGATCAGACCCAGCTCCTGGCGCGCGCCGCCCGCCGCGCGTGAACGCGACGGCTTGGCCAGGGCATCGATGCGCTTGGCCAGGGCCTTGACCTCGGCCCCTTCGCTGACCGCGGTCAGCTTGCCGGATTGCTGGTCGACCTCGGCCATGGCGCGGTGGCCGCCTTCGACGGCGGGCAGCAGTTGCAGCCACAGCCGCGGCCGGCCCTGGCGCGGGTCCTTGCCGGCGGCCAGTTCGTCCAGGCCCAGCACGACCATGGGGGCGCCCACGCCGGCCGTGCCGCCCTGGGCGATGGCGGCCTCGATGGAGCGCGAGATGGCGCGGCCGCTGCGCGTGATGCTGGGCCGTGCGACCCGGGCCGCGGCGGTGTTGTCGGCCGCCGGGCTGGCGGCCACGGCAAAACGGGGCAGGCCGCTGCTCAGGGCCTTGGCCACGGCGGCGGGCATGTCGGGCATTTCGATGGGCATGGCCGGTCTCCTGCTCAGGCGCGGGTGAAGTAGCTGTGGGTCCAGGTGCCCGAGCCGCGGTAGGCCGTGCGCAGGGTGTCGTAGGCCACCAGCGAGGTGGTGCCGCCCCCGGGGTCGGAAACCCAGACGAAGCCATCGTCCTCGACCCCCGAGGCGACGACGAAGTGTCCGCCGCCACCGGACCAGCCCACGCGGATGCACAGCGGCCGGCCGGCCACCAGCTCGGTCTCCAGCGTCTGCAGGCTCTCCTGGGCCGAGGTCTGGCGGTCGAAGTGTCCCACCGTCGTCAAGGCCGTGCCCAGGGTCGAGGGGTTGTTGCAGGCGCCCGCCGCGCCGCTGCCGCAGCAGTCGTTGCGGCCCCATTGCTGGTTGGCGATGCGGCACTGGGTCCAGGTGGAGGACGGCACGTAGTAGCGCGAGACACTGGCCGATACGCCGGCCCAGCACCACTGGCTTTGCTGTTGCTGCTGGATGGGAAAGCGCAGGCTCACGTCGACCGGGTCTTCGCCGGCATAGCCGGCCACGAAGCCGGGCCGCCAGCCCTGGGCCACCAGGTCGTCGAACTTGATCTGGTAGGTGGCGCCGGTCATGCCGTGGTGCATCACGCTCTGCACCGCCTTCTTCTCCCACAGCGCGGCGTAGTGGTCCTTGCCGCCCAGCGTGACCGCATTGCCGCAGACCAGGTCATAGCCTTGTGCGGCATAGCTCTGGGCGGCGCTGCGGAAGGCGGCTTCTTCCAGGCCATGGCGGGCCACGGTGGCGGCACCGCTGGACTTGTCCCACAGCGCGGCATAGCGGGCCTGGCCGCCCTCGGCATACACCGACACCCAGCGCAGCCGGTAGCCCTGGGCACCGAGCTGGTCGAAGGTCTGCTGGTACTGCGCGCCGCTGAGGCCGTGGCGCGCGGTCCAGGCCGGACCCGAAGACTTGTCCCACAGCGCGGCAAAGCGCGGGCTGCTGCCCACCGAATAGCCGCTGACCATCTTCAGCCGATAGCCCTGGGCGCTGAGCTGATCGAAGGCCTGCTGGTACTGGGCCGCGCTGAGGCCGTGGCGTGCGGCCCAGGCCGGCCCGGACTGCTTGTCCCAGATCGCCGCATAGCGCGTGACGCCAGCGACGCTGTAGCCGCTGACGCAGCGCAACCGGTAGCCCTGCGCCACGTACTGGTCGAAGGCGGTCTGGTACTGGCTGCCATTGAGGCCGTGGCGGGCGACCCAGGTGCCGGCGGCCTGCTCCCAGGATGCGATGAACAAGGCTTGCAAGGCCATGGGGTGTCTCCTCGTGAACCGGGCTGGGCGCCGGGCGCCAGCACTGGGCGCGGCCTCAGTATCTGGCCGGGTGCGGCCGGGTCACCACCCCCAAGTTCGGCACGCGCATCGCCCGCTCAGTGGAAGTCGCGGCTGCGCACCACCAGGCCCTGCAGCAGCGCGCTGTGGTCGACCAGGCGCCGCGCCACCAGGTGCTGCACCGGGCCCTGGCGCTGCCAGACGCCGTACACCGTCAGCAGCCGGGCGGCCAGCAGCGGCCGGCGTTGCGATGCGGACTGCGCCAGCTGGGGCCAGACGATGACGTTGACCGTGCCGGTCTCGTCTTCGAGCGTGACGAAGACCACGCCCTTGGCCGTCTCGGGCCGCTGACGGTGGGTGACCAGGCCCGAGGCCCGCACCAGCTGGCCCGGCCGCGCCTGGGTGCTCAGGGTGGACGCGTCCTGGATGAGATAGGCGGCCAGCGTGCTGCGCAGCAGCGACAGCGGGTGGGCGGTGAGCGACAGGCCCTGGGCCTGGTAGTCGGCCAGCACCTGCTCGCCGAGCGCCGGCGCGGCCAGCAGGGCCGGGTCTTCATGGGTGCGGCTGGTGGCCAGCAGCGGCGCGCCATGGGCTGCCTGGTGCATGCGCGTGTCCAGGCCGCGCACGGCCCAGGCCGCCTGGTGGCGGTGGCCGCTGAGCGAGCGCAGCGCGTCGCCATCGGCCAGGCAGGCCATGGCCTGGGCCTCCAGGCCGGCGCGGCGCGCCAGGTCCTCGACGCTGGCAAACGGCGCCTGGGCGCGGGCCGCCAGCAGGCGCTCGGCATGGTCCTGGCGCAGGCCGCGCAGCTGGCGCAGGCCCAGGCGCACCGGACGCAGCCCCAGCTGCTGCCCGCCGGGCAGCCAGGGGCCGGGCGGGATCCCGGGCGCGGGTGCGGTCGCGGTCGCGATCGCAAGCGGCTGAGGCGGGCCTTCGAGCGTGCAGTCCCAGTCGCTGAGCGCCACGTCCACCGGCAGCACCTGCACGCCATGGGCGCGGGCATCGCGCACCAGCTGGGCCGGCGCATAAAAGCCCATCGGCTGGCTGTTCAGCAGGCCGACCAGGAAGGCATCCGGATGGTGGTGCTTGAGCCAGGCGCTGACCCAGACCAGCAGCGCAAAGCTGGCGGCATGGCTCTCGGGAAAGCCGTATTCACCGAAGCCCTGGATCTGCCGGAAGATGCGCTCGGCGTAGTCGGGCTGATAGCCTTTTTCGACCATGCGGCCGACCAGGCGGTCGTGGAACGGCCCCAGCCCGCCCTTGCGCTTCCAGGCGGCCATGGCGCGGCGCAGGCGGTCGGCCTCGCCGGGCGTGAAGTCGGCGGCGGCCATGGCCAGCTGCATCACCTGCTCCTGGAAGATGGGCACCCCCTCGGTGCGCTCCAGCACCTGGCGCACCTCGTCGCTGGGATAGTCCACCGGCTCCTCGCCGCTGCGGCGCTTCAGATAGGGGTGGACCATGCCGCCCTGGATCGGCCCCGGGCGCACGATGGCGACCTCGATCACCAGGTCGTAGAAGCGCCGGGGCCGCAGCCGCGGCAGCATGCTCAGCTGGGCCCGGCTCTCGACCTGGAACAGGCCGATGGCATCGGCGCGGCACAGCATGTCGTAGACCGCATCGTCGTGCGGCGGCACCTGCTGCATGCGGCCTTCGGGCCAGCCGGCCTTGGCCGCCACCCAGGCCAGGCTGCGGCGGATGGCGCTGAGCATGCCGAGGGCCAGGATGTCCACCTTGAGCAGGCCCAGCACGTCCAGGTCGTCCTTGTCCCACTGGATCACGGTGCGCTCGTCCATCGCGGCGTTTTCCACCGGCACCAGGCGCGACACGTCGTCGCGGGCGATGACGAAGCCGCCCGGATGCTGGCTCAGGTGGCGCGGCATGCCGATCAGCTGCTCGGTCAGCGCCATCCACTGCCGGCACAGCGGCGCCTCGGGATCAAAACCGTGCTCGCGCAGGCGTTCGGGATCGATGCGGCGGCCGTCGAACCACTGCTGCGACTTGCTGACCGCGGTGATGCGGTCCAGGTCCAGACCCAGGGCCCGGCCCACGTCGCGCAGCGCCGAGCGCGGCCGGTAGCTGATGACCACCGCGGTCAGTGCGGCGCGGTGGCGGCCGTACTTGCGGTAGAGGTACTGCATCACCTCCTCGCGGCGCTGGTGCTCAAAGTCCAGGTCGATGTCGGGCGGCTCGTTGCGCTCGGGGCTGATGAAGCGCTCGAACAGCAGCTGGGTGCGGTCGGGATCGACCTCGGTCACGCCCAGGCAGTAGCAGACGGTGGAGTTGGCCGCGCTGCCGCGGCCCTGGCACAGGATGCCCTGGTCGCGTGCCCAGGTCACGATGTCGGCGACGGTGAGGAAATAGGGCTCGAACCGCAGCTGGGCGATGACCTGCAGCTCATGCTCGATGGACTGGCGCACCTTCGCTGGCACGCCGCCCGGAAAGCGCCGCGCCGCGCCGGCCTCGGTCAGCGCGCGCAGCCAGCTGGCCGGCGTGTGCTGCGGCGGCACGATCTCCTCGGGGTATTCGTAGCGCAGCTCGGACAGCGAGAAGCGGCAGGATTCGGCGATGCGCAGCGTGGCCTGCAGCCAGGCCGGCTCATACAGCCGGGCCAGGCAGGGCAGCGCGCGCAGATGGGCCTGGGCATTGGCGGCCAGCGCAAAGCCGCAGTCGGCCACCGGGCGGTTGAGCCGCGTGGCCGCCAGCACATCGGCCAGCGGCCGGCGCGAGCGCCGGTGCATCAGCACGTCGCCGGCGGCCGCCAGCGGCAGGCCGGCCAGCTCGGCCACCTGCGGCAGCAGCTCCAGCAGGCGGGCTTCGCCGGGGCGCTGCAGCAGCTCGATGGCCAGGGCCGAGCGCTCGCTGCCAAACCAGGTCTTCAGCCATTGCGCATGGGCCAGCAGGGTGGCCTGGTCCTGGCCAGGCTCGGGGATCAGCAGCGCAAAGCAGTCGGGCAGGCCGGCCAGATAAGGTGCGCTGGGCACCTGGCCTTCCAGGTCCGAGGCATAGGCCAGGTACTGGCCCTTGGCGGCCCGGCGCCGCGCGATGCTGATCCAGGTGGACAGGTTGCCGTAGCCGCGCCGCGTCTGGGCCAGCAGCACCAGGCGTGGCGCCGTGGCCAGGCCGGCCAGCGGCGAGGAGGCGGGCAGCGGCCGGATGGCCGCGGCGGCCTTGCCCGCCTTGCCTGCTTTGGGCGTTGTGCCGGCTTTGTCCACCCGGGCGGCCCCGGCCGCGGGCGGCAGGCTCAGGCGCATCTCGCTGCCGATGATCAGCGGCAGCAGGGCCGGCTGGCCAGGCTCGGGCCGGGCCGCGGCATGGGCCCGCACCACGCCGGCCAGCGAGCATTCGTCGGTGATCGCCAGGGCTGCATAGCCCTGCAGATGGGCGGCCACCACCAGCTCCTCGGGGCTGGACGCGCCGGTGAGAAAGCTGAAATGGCTGCGGCAGTGCAGCTCGGCATAGCCTGGCGACATGGGCGGGCGGCATCAGGTGGCGGACATCAGGCCAAGACGAGCCGACGGGCATAGGCCGCCGCCCGCTCGCCTGCACGGGGCGGTGGCGCTGGCGCTGGCGGCGGCGCCCAGGCCGCCAGGTTGTCCACCGGGCTGCGCACCGCGCCGCCGCCCAGCTTGAGCACATGGGTGTAGATCATGGTCGTGCCGAGGTCGGCATGGCCCAGCAGCTCTTGCACGGTGCGGATGTCGCAACCCGACAGCAGCAGATGGGTGGCGAACGAGTGGCGCAGGATGTGCGGCGTGGCCGGCTTGTGCAGGCCGGCACCGGCCACGGCCTGGCGGAAGGTGCGCTGGAAATACTGGTCGTGCTGGTGGTGGCGGCGCCGGCCTTCGCCGCGCGGATCGTCCGACAGCGTGGCCTGGGGAAAGACCCAGAACCAGGCCCAGGACTGGCCGGCGCGCGGGTACTTGCGCGCCAGCGCATGGGGCAGCTGCACCCCTGTCACGCCGGCGGCCCGGTCGGCCGTCCACAGCGCATGGGCGGCGGCCAGCTGCCCGCGCAAGGCCTGCTCCAGCGAGGCCGGCAGCATCACCACCCGGTCCTTGCCGCCCTTGCCCTCGCGCACGAGGATGGCCCGGCGCTCGAAGTCCAGATCCTTGACGCGCAGGCGCAAGGCCTCCAGCAGACGCAGCCCGGTGCCGTAGAGCAGCTGCCCGAACAGGCGGTGCGGCTCGGGCAGGGCCGCCAGCACCCGCGCCACCTCGTCATGCGACAGCACCGTCGGCAACCGCGGCGGGCGCTGGGGCCGGACGATCTGGTCCATCCAGGGCAGGTTCAGGCCCAGCACCCTTTGATAGAGGAACAGCAGGGCCGACAAGGCCTGCCGGTGGGTGGAGGCGGACACCTGGCGCTCGGTGGCCAGCCAGCCCAGAAAGGCCTCGATGGCCTCGCCGCCCAGATCGGCGGGGTAGCGCAGCTGGTGGTAGCGGATGAAGGCGCGCACCCAGTGCACATAGGCCTCCTCGGTGCGCAGGCTGTAGTGCATGAAGCGGATCTGGTGGCGCAGCCGATCCAGCAGCCGCACCGGCCCGGCGGGCGTTGGCCCGGCCTCGAACGGGACTTCAGGCGGAAGGCTCATGGACGGCCTCGGGGAACTGGATAACTGTATGCAAACACAGTATCCATCAAAGCCGGGGCGGCGGCAAGCCGGGCCCGGCCTGCGCCCCGCGCAGGCGCGTCACAGCCGCAGCCGCCCGAACCAGTCGGTCAACACCGCATCCAGCGCCGCCGCCAGGCCTGCCCGGTGCTGCGCCGCGGCCCGACGCAGCGCGGGCACGTCGATGCCGGCCTGCCGCAGCTCGGCCGCGTGGCCGATCAGCCAGGGCTCGATGCGCGCCCCGTCCACTTCGAGGTGGAACTGCCAGGCCAGCGCATGCACGCCGGCCATGAAGGCCTGGTGCGGACAGCGCGGCGTCATGGCCAGGCTGGGCAGGCCCGCCGGCAGATCGAACTGGTCGCCGTGCCAGTGCAGCACCGGCTGCCCGGCCAGCGCCGCGAGCGGGCTGGCCTGGCCGGCGGGGCTGAGCTGCAGCGGCGCATAGCCGATCTCGCGGCTGCCGGTGGTGGCGGTGGTGGCGGTAGGGGCCATGGGGGCCACGCCCGCGCCCAGCGCCCGGGCCATCAGCTGTGCGCCCAGGCAGATGCCCAGGATGGGCCGGCCGCTGTGCAGCCGCTGCCGGATCAGCGCCACTTCCTCGGCCAGGAACGGGTAGTCGGCGTCGTCGAACGCGCCGATCGGCCCGCCGAGCACCACGAGCAGGTCCACCCGGTCGAGGTCGATGGCCGCAAACCCGTCCACACCGGCGTCGCAGACGACCAGGCGCCAGCCCCGCCGCTGCAGCCACGGCCCGATCAGGCCCAGGTCTTCAAACGCCAGGTGCCGGATGGCGACGGCGGTCTTCATCGGCATCTCCTGGCTAGCCGTGCGGCAGATTGCAGCCAGCCGGGGTGCACGCCGCGACATCGTGCCGTGCTGCGGGCTGGGCCGGCTCGGCCGGCAGGGCGTCGTTGCCGGGTTGGGGCTCCGGGCTGGCGATCAGCCGCCCCAGCAGCGCACCGAGCACGAGGTCGTCGAGCTGGCCGAGGTGCTGCATCCGCACGCGTCCCTGGCGGTCGAGCACAAGGCACGAGGGCGTGCCGCGCAGGCCGTAGAGGGCCATCGTCCGCGACGGGCCGCCACGGCCATCGGGCTGGTCGACGCCGATCGGGAAGCTCCAGCCGTACTCGTGGACGAAGGCCTGCAGCGCGTCGAAGGTCATCACCGCATGGTGCTCGAACACCGTGTGCAGGCCCACGACCGCCAGCTCCGATTCGGGAAAGGCGCGCCGCACGCGCTCGGCCTGCGGCAGCCCGTAGGCCACGCAACCCGGGCACAGCATCTGGAAGCTGTGCAGCAGCACCACCCGGCCGCGCAGGCCTTGCAGCGTGAGCGGCCGCGGCGTGTTCAACCACTGGCTGACCTGCCATTCCGGCAGGGTCGGGAGGGGAGGGTTCATCGGCTTGGACATGGAAGGCTCCGGCATGGGCACCGGCCCGGGATGTGCTGCGGGCCGGTGCGGTGGCAGGCTCAGGCTGCGCGGCGCAGCGGCACCTGCGGGAAGTCGACCGGCACGTTCAGCGCCAGGTTCACATAGTTGGTGAACAGGTTCAGCGCCACATGGGCGACGATCTCCACGATGGCCTCGTCGCTGAAGCCGGCAGCCCGCAGACGGCGCACGTCGTCGCCATCGACCTGGCCGCGCCGCTCCACCAGCCTGAGCGCGAAGCGCAGCGCCTCGGCGGTGTTCTCGTCGCTGGCATGGCCGGCCTGGGCCGCGGCCATTTCTTCGGCCGAGGCACCGGCCTTGCGGCCCAGCGCCGTGTGGGCGGCCAGGCAGTAGCCGCAGCCATTGCGTTCGGCCACCGCGACGGCAATCTGCTCGCCGAGCTTGGCCGGCAGCGTGCCGCCGCCGAGCGCGCCGAACGAGGCCCACAGGCTCTTCAGCGCGGCCGGCGAGTTGGCCACGGCGCGGAACATATTGGGCACGGCGCCAAAGGCCTGGTGGATCTGCGACAGCAGGGCGGCACGGTCGGCCGTGGTGTGGTTGGGTTCGATCAGCTGGACGTGGCTCATGGAAGCTCCTTCAGGGCTTGGAAGCGGGTTGCGGTGGTGGTGCTGGTGGCGAGCGCTTGCTCGCTGGCTTGAATCTTGGCCGCAATCGCTGGATGATGGGTGCCATGAAGTCCATCAAACTTGTCTCATCGTCCAGAACTGGCGATCCGGTGCCGGCAGATCCGGTGGACCGTCTGTCGACGCTGCTGGAGCGTTTCCATGTGCGCGCGTCGCTGTTCCATGCCGGACCGCTGTGCGGGCGCACCCGCTTCGAGGCGCAGCCCGATCGGGCCTTTCTGCATGTGCTGCGGCGCGGGCATCTGCAGATCGAGCACCCGGCGAATGCCGGTGCGCCCCGGCGCATCGTGGTCGACGAGCCGACGCTGCTGCTCTATCCGCGCGCCGTGCCCCACCAGTTCGTCAACCCGCCCCGCGAAGGCTCGGACTTCAGCTGCGCGACGCTGCACTTCGACGGGGGCGACCGCAACCCCATCGTGGCGGCGCTGCCGCCGCTGGTGTTGGTGCCCCTGGATGCCGTGGCTGGCCTGCGGCCGGCGCTGGAGCTGCTGTTTGCCGAGACGGACCAGGTGCGCTGCGGATCGCGCCTGCTGGCCGACCGGCTGTTCGAGGTGGTGCTGATCCAGCTGCTGCGCTGGGTGATCGACCATCCGCAGGCAGTGGGCGTGAGCAGCGGGCTGGTGATGGGCCTGAGCGATCCCAGGCTGGCCCGCGCCCTGGTGGCCCTGCATGCGGCGCCCCAGGAGGATTGGTCCCTGGCCCGCATGGCCGGCGTGGCCGGCATGTCGCGCAGCGCGTTCGCCGAGGCCTTCAGGTCCGCCACCGGCACCACGCCGGCGGCCTACCTGAGCGACTGGCGGCTGACGCTGGCCTCCAGCCTGCTTCGCGCCGGGCGGCCGCAGAAGCTGGTGGCCGCCGAGCTGGGCTTTTCGACCGCCTCGTCGCTGAGCCGGGCGTTCAGGCAGCGCTTTGGCGCCGGTCCCCGCCAGTGGCTTGCAGGTTCCGCGGTGGCGGCCGGCCGCTAGACCGGGCCGACGTGCGCGGCGGGCCTTGTGTGCGGTGGCGGCCCGGGCTCAGCGGGCCCGCTGGGCCGCCACGGTGATGGGCAGCGGCGTGCCGGCCTTGACCTCCTTGAGCACCACGCTGGAGCGCACGTGGGTCACGCCGGGCAGCTTGAAGGCCACGCGGTGCAGCCATTGCTCGTAGCCGGCGATGTCGGGCACCAGCACCTGCACGATGTAGTCGGCGGCGCCGGTGGTGGCCCAGCAGCCGGTGATCTGCGGGCAGTCGGCCACCGCCTGCTCGAACTGCTGTACCACCTCCTCGCCATGGCGGGCCAGGTTGATCTCGGCCATCACCACCTGGGCCAGGCCGACGCGGGCGCGGTCCAGGGCCACGGTGTAGCGCTGGATGGCGCCGCATTCCTCCAGCGCCTTGATGCGCTTCCAGCAGGGCGTGGACGACAGGCCCACGCGCTCGGCCAGCTGCTGCACGGTCTGGCGCGCGTCGCGCTGCAGCTCGGCCAGCAGCAGCGCGTCGATGCGGTCCAGCGGGCGGTGGGGGTCGGATGAGGCGGCCATGCCGCACTGTACGTGCGGCGCTGCACGTGCGGCGCTGCGCCCGACCCGGTCAGGGCCGCTGGCGTGGCGGCACGCGGCTGTCCAGCGGCGCCGGCCGGTAGTCGGGCAGGAAGCCGCAATCCTGGCCATAACGTCCCTGCAGCGACTGGCAGCGGCTGGCCACATCGGCCGGCGTGGGCTTGCGGCCCTGGCTCACCCAGTCCTGCAGCGCGCCCAGCAGGGCCGGGTACACCGGATCGGACAGGTAGCTGTGCTCGGCGTGGTGGGTGAAGGTCTGCACCAGGCGATCGCCGGCGCCGGCCGCGGCCATGGTCTGCGCAAACTGGTGGTCCAGCTCCACGAAGGCGATGGCGTCGCCCACGCCATGCACCGTGAGCACCGGCACCGGGATGCGGCCCGTGGGATCGGTGTCGGCGGCAAAGGCGGCCACCGCGGCCGGATCGGCCGCATAACGTGGCACCGCAGCGTTCAGCGCCGCATCGGCGGTGTCGCTGCCCAGGCCGGCATAGCGCACGCCGATGTTGCCGAACACCGGCTGGCCGCCGCTGCGCTGGTGGGCGATGTCGGCAAAGTGGAAGGTGGCCCAGTTCAGGTGGCCCTGCACCGAGCGCTCGGGGATGCGCAGCACGTCGGTCAGCTGCTTGAGCCTGTGCGCCTGGGCCGGCGTGCGCTGGGCCGCGGGCAGGCCCAGGCCCAGGCAGTCGCGCGTGCGCTGGCTCAGCTCGGCCTGGTTCAGTTTGGACCCTGCGGGCAGGCCCATCCACAGCGGATAGGCCGGCTCGTCGGGCCGCGGATGGTTGTTGCACAGCTGCTGGTAGACCACGCGCAGGTCCAGCCGGAAGTCGTAGCTGCGCGTGCCGCCGCCGAGCACGCCGCTGGTGAGCAGCACGCCGTCGTAGGGCCGCTTGCCGTCGGTCGTGCGGGTGTAGGTCTCGGCGCCCTTGGCGGCCACGCTGGCGCCCCAGCTCTGGCCGTGCAGCAGGGTCAGGCCCGGCACCTTCAGGTGCTGCTGCACCAGCTGGCGCAGGCGCTCGGTGTCCTCGGCCGCGGCGCGCACGGCCACGCCGCCCTGGCGGAAGCTGGAGCCGGCCCAGGCATAGCCGGCGCGTGGCACGATGGCCCAGCGCGTCAGGTCCTCGGCCACACGTTCGGCGCGCGGCGCGCCCAGCAGCGGCCCGCCGTGGGCATGCAGCACCAAGTGGCCGTTCCAGTCGGCCGGGATGGCGATCAGGTAGAAGGCGCCGGCCGAGTCCCGGCCACCCAGGCAACGGGTGCTGGCCGGCACGTCCTTGGGACAGGCCGTGGGCTGGGGCGCGGCCTCGGCGGCGAAGGTCGGCGTGTCGGTGACCGGAGCCAGCGACTGGCAGCCGGTCAAGGCCGACAGGGCCAGCAAGGCCAGCGCCGCGATGGACTGCAGCACCTGGCGCATCACGCGCGGCCCCGGCGGCGCAGTGCCGGCAACAACACCGGCAGCAACAGCAGGCCGCCCAGCATCAGCGCCCAGCTGCCGGGCTCGGGCACCGGCGCGGTGAAGCCCAGCTGGGCCGCGGCCACCGCCTGCAGCGCGCTGGCCTCGGTGCTGCTCAGGCCCAGGTCGGCCGCGGCGATCTCGCCGGCGCCCAGGCTGCGCGGATCGACGCCGGTGATGGTGCCGAACAGTGTCAGCGCCGCCAGGTAGGAGCCGGCCACCGAGGCATGGGTGCCGTCGTTGAACCACAGGTCGATGAGGCCGTCGCTGAGCGCATCGGCCGCATACAGGTCACGCGTGGCCACGCCGCTGGTCACCGCGCGCAGAAAGGCCTGGCCCACCGGTGCAATGCCGGCGATGCCGCCCGAGCCATCGGCGCCGGCAAAGGCCGCCGCGCCGGCATAGGCGTTGACCAGGTCCTGGGTCATGGCCTCCAGCGAGCCGTAGAACGAGGCCGCCGGCGCGCCGCTGTAGCTGGCGTTGCCGGTGCGCGGGTCGATGCTGGTGGCGCCGGGCGCGTTGATCAGGTTGGGCCGGGCCCAGGTCTGGTACAGGTAGATCTGCGCCGCGGCATTGGCGTTGGTATTGGCCGCCACGGTGCGCAGCGTGTTGTTGTCGCAGCTGCTCTGCGTGCCGCCGGCGGCCACGCAGCCGGCCACGCTGCCGTAGATCTCGGTGTACATGGCGCGCTCGCGGTAGCTCAGCGCCGCGCCCTGGTGCACGTAATCCTCTACCCGGTCCAGATAGGCCTGGAAGCTGGGGTAGTTGCTGTTGAGCGTGCTGGTGTTCGGGGCCGTGCCCACGGTCAGCGCCGGCAGCGGCTCGTCGCTCTGCTCCTGCAGCACCACCTTGTCCCAGGCCTGGCTGGCGATGTTGCCGCGCAGGTTCCAGTTGCTGTTGGCGGTGTTCAGGAACTGGCCGCGCAGCGAGGCCGCATTGCGCGTGGATAGCGACACGTCGTAGTGCAGGCCGGCCTGGTCGGTGAACTGCTTGAAGATGCCCGGCACGCCACCCCAGGCCTGGGTCTGCGAGTGCGGGGAGTAGGAGGTGAATTCCTGGCCGGTGCCCGGGTCTATCGTGCCCACCGGATAGGAGTTGGTGCCGGTGAGGTTGGTGAAGGGCGCGCCCAGGTTGTCGGTGCGCAGCGGTCCCTGCGGCTGGGTCAGGTCGTGCACATGGGCGGCGTTGTAGTGCAGCACCGGCGCCACGCGGCCAAAGGTGTAGCTGTTGCCGACGAACAGCAGCTTGATCGGATCGGCGGCGCTGTCGCCGGGTGCCGCGGCGGCCGGCGCCGCGATCAGCGTGGACAGGGCGGCGGCCAGGGCCAGCGGCGCAAGATGGGCTGGGTGCACGTTTGTCTCCAATGTGTTGTGCTTGTGTGGGGCGCACGATAGAGCCGGCAAGCCATTCGATCAAATATTGGCAACCGCAGGCTGCCATATCATTGGCATATGGATCTGAGGCAGATGCGCTACGCCGTCGCGGTGGCCGAGGCCGGGCATGTGACCCGCGCCGCCGCGGCCCTGGGCATGCAGCAGCCGCCGCTGAGCCAGCAGATACGCGCGCTGGAGCAGCAGCTGGGCGTGGCCTTGTTCGAGCGCCATGCGCGCGGCGTCACGCCCACCGAGGCCGGCGCGCATTTCGTCGCCGAGGCGCGGCGCATCCTGGCCCAGGCCGGCGCGCTGCAGCAGGCCATGCAGCAGCGGGCGCGTGGCCTGGCCGGGCGGCTGGCCGTGGGCTTCACCAGCTCGGCCGCGGCCCATGGCCTGGCGCCCCAGGTGCTGCGCGAATGCCGGCGCAGCCATCCCGATCTGGAACTGGACATCCGCGAGGCCAATGCCGCCGAGCTGACCGAGGCCATCGCCGACGGCAGTCTGCACTGCGCCCTGCTGCGCGCGCCGGTGGCGCGGCCGACCGGTCTGGTGTTCGAGACCCTGGCCGACGAGCCCATGGTGCTGGCCCTGCCGGTGGACCACGCCCTGGCCCTGGGCCCGGCGCCGCCGCGTGGCGTGCCGCTGCGTGCGCTGGAAGGCCAGAAGCTGATCCTGGTGCGGCGCCCCGGCGCGCCCGGCATGTACGCCCAGCTGCTGGGCCGGCTGGATGCGCAGGGCGTGGTCTACCAGGTGGTGGCCGAGGTCGAGCGCATGATGACCAACCTCAACCTGGTGGCCGCCGGCGCCGGCGTGTCGGTGGTGCCGGCGTCGATGCAGGGCCAGCACCCGGGCTCGGTGATCTACCGCCGCATTGCCGCGCGCGACCGCTTGTCGGCGCCGCTGACCCTGGTGCATGTGCCGGCGGCCGAGGGCGCCGGCGAGACGCCGACGACGCGCTTTTGCGCGCTGGCGCGGCGCCTGGCGGCCGGGGCCGGGGTCGGGGTCGGAGCATGAGGCGCCGCCTGGGCCTGGCGGCCCTGTCGAGCCTGCCGGCCTGGGGCCTGCAGCGGCCGGCCGGCGCCGCCGAGCCGCGCCCGGAGCGCAGCATGCGCCTGCTGCTGGCCTATCCGGCCGGTGGCGTCAGCGACGAGGTGGCGCGCCTGCTGGCCGCCGGCCTGGGGCCGCGCCTGGGCGCCACGCTGCGTGTCGAGCCCCTGCCCGGCGCCGGCGGCACGCTGGCGATGGAGGCGCTGGCGCGCGCGCCGGCCGATGGCTCGGTGCTGGCGTTTTCGGCCATCACGCCGCTGTCGGTGATGCCGCAGCTGCTGGCCCAGCGCTTCGACGCGCAGCGCGACATCGCGCCGGTGGCCGCGGTGATGGCCACGCCGGCCCTGCTGCTGGGCACGCCGGCCCTGCCGGTGCGCCGCTTCGACGAGATGCTGGCCCTGGCCCGCCAGCAGCCCGAGCGCCTGCGCTGGGCCACCTCGGGCCTGGGCACCACCGGCCATCTGCTGCTGGCCCAGGTGCAGCGGGCCAGCGGCGCACGCTTCACCCATGTGCCCTACAAGGGCGGAGGCCAGCAGCTGGCCGATGCGCTGGGCGGCCAGTTCGAGCTGCTGTCCAGCAATGTGGCGGCGCAGCAGATCGCCCATGTGCAGGCCGGCCGGCTGCAGGCCCTGGCGGTGGGCGCGCCGCAGCGCCTGGCCGTGCTGCCCGAGGTGGCCACGCTGGCCGAGCTGGGCCTGCCCGAGGCCAATCTGGTGTCGGTGTTCGGCCTGTTCGCGCCGGGCGCCACGCCGCCGGCCCTGCTGGAGCGCTTGAATGCCGAGGTCGAGGCCCTGCTGGCCGCCGGCCCGTTGCGCGAGCGCCTGCTGGCCACGGCCAACCTGCCGCTGGGCGGATCGCGCGCGGCCCTGGCCCAGCGCATCGCCGAGGACCGGGCGCGCCACCGGCCGGTGCTGCGCGATCTGCAGGGCCCGGCACGCTGAACCGGACACCCCATGCATGAGCTGATCGCCACCGACCGCCTGCCCGCTGCCGACCTGCACCAGGGCTTCAGCGAGGCCTTTGCCGACTACCTGGCCGGCCCGTTCGAGCTGTCGCTGGCGCAGTGGCCGGCGTTCCTGGCGCGCCAGGGGGTGGACTTGTCGCTGGGCCGGGCGCTGCTGGACGCCGCCGGCCGGGTGCAGGCCTTTGCACTGGTGGCGCCGCGGCCGGCGCTGGCGCGCTGGCGCCTGGCGACCATGGGCGCACGTCCCGAGGCGCGTGGCCAGGGCGGGCCGCAGCACCTGCTGCAGGACCTGCTGCAGCGCGCCGCCGCGGCCGGCCAGCAGGCGCTGGAGCTGGAGGTGTTTGCGCAGAACCTGCGCGCGCTGCGCCTGTACCAGGGCCGGGGCTTCGAGATCCGCCAGGGCCTGTACGGCCACCGCCTGGACGCCGGCACGGCATCGGCCGAGGGGGAGGCGGCCACCGGCACCATCGAGGCCGTCACGCCCGACCAGGCGGCGCACTGGCTGCAGCAGTCCGAGCAGCGCATCGCCGATCTGCCGCTGCAGGTGGGGGCCACGGCGCTGGCCGCGGACAACCGCGTGCCGGGCCTGCAGGCCTGGCGCCGCGGCACGGCCCAGCTGGTGTTCGTGGCCACGCCCGGCACGGGCCTGGTGCTGCGCAGCCTGGTCGACCACCAGCCCGGCCTGGCCGATGCACGGGCCCTGGTCCAGGCGGTGCTGGCCGCCCATCGCGGCCAGCCGGTCCAGGTGCCGGCCCTGCAGCGCGACGACCTGGGTGGCGCGGTGCTGGCTGGCCTGGGCTTCCAGCGGCAGGCGCTGCACCAGTGGCTGATGCTCAGACGGCTGCCCTGACGGACTCAGGGTTGGACCTGACTCGATGGGTTCATTGCTGTTGATCGGCCTGAACTGGGAATGGCTTTCCTTTGCTAAGCCGTAGTGACGGAACGAAAGACGCGTTTTCTCCGTGCTCCTGCGTAGAGTGCAGCTCCCGTCACCGCCCCGGGAGCCGCCATGTCCGACGCCACCACGCCCCAGATTCCCCGCCCTGTCAGCCGCCGTGTCATCCGTCCCGAGGTGGCCTTGTCCGATGCGCTGTGGGCCGAGCGTGGCACCGTCTTCATCACCGGCACCCAGGCGCTGATCCGCCTGCTGCACATGCAGCGCCAGCGCGATGCCGCCGCCGGCCTGGACACGCGCGGCTTCATCAGCGGCTACCGCGGCAGCCCGCTGGGCGCGGTGGACAAGGCCGTGTGGCAGGCCGGCCAGCGCCTGAGCGATGCCGGCATCCGCTTTCTGCCGGCCATCAACGAGGAGCTGGGCGCCACCGCGGTGCTGGGCACGCAGCGGGTGGAGGCCGACCCGCAGCGCAGCTGCGACGGCGTGTTTGCGATGTGGTACGGCAAGGGCCCGGGCGTGGACCGCGCCGGCGATGCGCTGAAGCACGGCCATGCCTATGGCGCCTCGCCGCGCGGTGGCGTGCTGATGCTGGCCGGCGACGACCATGGCTGCGTCTCGTCGTCGATGCCGCACCAGAGCGACCAGACCTTCCAGGCCTGGGGCGCGCCGGTGCTGGCGCCGTCCAGCGTGGCCGACATGCTGGAGTTCGGTCTCTATGGCTGGGCGCTCAGCCGCTACTCGGGCGCCTGGGTCGGCCTGTGCGCGCCCAGCGAGGTGGTGGAGTCGGGCGCCACGCTGGACCTGGATGCGCTGCAGGCGCGTGTGGCGGCGTATGCCGATCCGGCCGCCGCGGCGGCCCAGGTGCGCGCCGCCACCGGCCACCAGGCGCCGGCCGACGGCCTGCACAACCGCTGGCCCGACCTGCCCTCGCTGGCCATCGAGGCGCGGCTGCCGGCCAAGCTGGACGCGGTGCGCGCCTTTGCCCGCGTGTTTTCCATCGACCGGCTGCTGGTGCCGGCGCCGCAGGCCCGGGTGGGCATCGTCACCGCCGGCAAGGCCCACCACGACCTGCTGGAGGTGCTGCGCCGGCTGGACATTCCGCTGGCCGCGCTGGAAGCCGCCGGCGTGCGCCTGCTGAAGCTGGGGCTGACGTTTCCGCTGCTGCCCGAGCGCATGGCCGATTTCGCCAGCGGCCTGGGCGAGCTGCTGGTGATCGAAGAAAAAGGCCCGGTGGTCGAGACCCAGCTGCGCAGCCTGTTCTACAACGCGCCCGCCGGGCAGCGGCCGCTGATCCTGGGCAAGAGCGATGCGGCCGGCGCGCCGCTGGTGTCGGCCCTGGGCGAGACGCGGCCGTCGCGGCTGATCACCATCGTCGCCGACTGGCTGGCCCGGCATGTGCCGGCGCTGGACCGCCGCAGCCTGGTGCGCGACTTCATGCCGCCGGCCCTGCTCAGCAATGCCGGCGATGCGGTGAAGCGCCTGCCGTACTTCTGCGCCGGCTGCCCGCACAACACCAGCACCCAGGTGCCCGAGGGCAGCCGCGCCCAGGCCGGCATTGGCTGCCATTTCATGGCCAGCTGGATGGAGCGGGGCACCGAGGGCCTGATCCAGATGGGCGGCGAAGGCGTGGACTGGGTCTCGCATGCCATGTTCACCACGGTGCCGCATGTGTTCCAGAACCTGGGCGACGGCACCTACTACCACTCGGGTTACCTGGCCATCCGCCAGGCCGTGGCCGCGCGTGCCACGATGACCTACAAGATCCTGTTCAACGACGCCGTGGCCATGACCGGCGGCCAGCCGGTGGACGGCCAGATCAGCGTGGACGGCATCGCCCGCCAGGTCGAGGCCGAGGGCGTGCGCCGCATTGCCGTGCTCAGCGATGCGGTGGACAAGTTCCGCCAGGCCGCGCAGCGCTTTCCGGTCGGCACCACGTTCCACGACCGCCATGAGCTGGATGCGGTGCAGCGCGAACTGCGCGAGCTGCCCGGCGTGACCGTGCTGATCTACGAGCAGACCTGCGCCGCCGAGAAACGCCGCCGCCGCAAGAAGGGCCTGTTGGACGATGCGCCGCTGCGCCTGGTGATCAATCAGCGCGTCTGCGAGGGCTGCGGCGACTGCACGGTGCAGAGCAACTGCGTGGCCGTGCTGCCCCAGCCCACGCGCTGGGGCCGCAAGCGCCGCATCGACCAGGGCGCCTGCAACAAGGACTACCGCTGCGCCGATGGCTTCTGCCCCAGCTTTGTCGGCGTGATGGGCGCGGTGCCGCGCAAGCGCCTGGGCAGCCTGGCGGGCAGCGCGCGCCAGCGCTTCGACACGGCGCTGGCCGAGCTGCCGGCGCCCGCGCCGCATGCCTGGACCGGGCCCTACGACCTGTTGCTCACCGGCGTGGGCGGCACCGGCGTGGTCACCGTGGGCGCGCTGGTGACCATGGCCGCTCACCTGCAAGGCCACAGCGCCAGCCAGCTCGACTTCATGGGCTTTGCGCAGAAGGGCGGCGCCGTGCTGTCGCACCTGCGCCTGGCCGATGCGCCCGAGCGGCTGAACCAGGTGCGCATCGACGCCCAGCAGGCCGATGCCCTGCTGGCCTGCGACCTGGTGGTGGGCGCCGGCGCCGATGCGCTGGTGACGGTGCGCCAGGGCCGCACGCGCATCGTCGCCAACATCCACGAGGTGCCGGTGGCCGAGGCGCTGCGCAACCCCGATGCCAGCCTGCAGGTGCCGGCCCTGCTGGCCAAGCTGCAGCATGCGGCCGGGCCGGAGCGCGTGGCCACGCTGGATGCGCAGCGGCTGGCCGAGGCCTTTCTGGGCGACGCCATCTACAGCAACCTGGTGTGCCTGGGCTTTGCCTGGCAGCAGGGCCTGGTGCCGGTGTCGGCGGCGGCGCTGGACCGGGCCATCGAGCTCAACGGCGTGGCCGTGGCCGGCAACCGCCAGGCCCTGGCCCTGGGCCGCCTGGCCGCGGCCCGGCCGGCCCTGCTGCAGCAGCTGATGGACGAGGCCGGCACGGCGGCCGAGCCGGACGAAGACCTGGCTCAGCAGATGGCCCGCCACCAGGCCGAGCTGGTGGCCTACCAGGATGCGGCCTATGCGCAGCAGTACGCGTCCAGCCTGGCCGGACTGCAGCAGGCCTGCGAGCGCATCGCGGTCGACGATCCCGGCCAGGCCCAGGCGGCCCAGGCCCTGCTGCGCCAGGCCGCCGACAGCCTGTACAAGCTGATGGCCATCAAGGACGAGTACGAGGTGGCGCGGCTGTACAGCGACGGCGGCTTTGCGCGCCAGCTGGCCGAGCAGTTCGAGCCGCCGGCCGGCGGCCGCTGGAAGCTGCAGTTCCACATGGCGCCGCCGTTGCTCAGCCGCGGCCGCGACGGCCAGCCGCCGCGCAAGCTGCGCCTGGGCGGCTGGCTGTGGCCGCTGCTGGGCCTGCTGGCCCATGGCCGGCGGCTGCGCGGCACGGCGCTGGACCTGTTCGGCCACAGCGAGGAGCGGCGCTTCGAGCGCAGCCTGCGCGACGGCTTCATCGCACGGCTGGACGAACTGGCCCAGGGCCTGAACCAGGGCATGGCGCAGCAGCCGCTGACCGCGCAGCGCCTGGGCCTGGCGGCGCAGATCGCCGCCGTGCCGCAGTCCATCCGCGGCTACGGCCATGTCAAGCTGGCCCAGGCCGCGCTGGCGCGGGCCCGCGAGGCCGAGCTGCTGCACCGCTGGGATGCTGAGCGCTATCCGAGGCCGGCGGCGGCGGGCGCCACGGCCCGCGCCGGTCAGATCCGCGGCATCGCGGTGGTCAGCGCGGGTGCCAAGGCCGATTGATCAGCGCGGCCGCTCCAGGCTCCAGGCCGGCAGCCGCCAGTCCAGCAGCACGGCCGCGGCGCGCAGCAGCGTGGCCGTGGCCGCCGCCGCGGCCAGGCTCCATTGCGCCTCCAGCCCCAGGCCCTGCAGGCCCACCAGCACCCAGCCGCCGGCAAAGGCGCACACCGCATAGGGCCGGTGGTCGTGGAAGGCTTGCGGGATCTCGTTGCAGACGATGTCGCGCAGCACGCCGCCAAACACCGCGGTGACCACGCCCATCAGCACCGCGGCCAGCGCCGGCAGCGGCGTGCCGTCGGGCGTGGGCGTGCCCAGCGCCAGCTGGGTGCCGCCGGCGGCAAACAGGCCCAGGCCCAGGGCATCGGGCCATTGCATGGCGCGCTCGGTGATGGGCTGGTGGCGGGCGCGCATCAGCGTCATCGCCGCCAGCGCCAGGCCCAGCACGCCCCACAGCATGGCCGGCTGGGCCACCCAGAAGAAGGGCCGGCGGTCCAGCAGCAGGTCACGCACCGTGCCGCCGCCAAAGGCCGCCAGAAAGGCCACCGCCACCACGCCCACCGCATCCAGCCGCTTGCGCGCCGCCGCCAGCACGCCCGACAGCGCAAAGGCCGCGGTGGCGGTGATCTCGATCAGCGTCTGCGCCTGATGCAGCGCGGTGGTGGCCAGGCTCATGGGCGAGCAATGCTATACGCGCTGCGCCGGTCGAGCGCCGGGCCGCCCCAAGCCGACCGGCGACCCGCTCGGCGGGTGGCGGCGCGTACCCGCGACGCCGGGTGCTCCATTACTCCAGGCTGATGCTCTTGCGTTTCACCAGCTCGGCATAGATCTTCGACTTGGCCGCCGCCTGACGCTCGATCTCCTCGGGCGACCAGTTCAGCGTCTCGAAGGCGAAGGTCTGGAAGCGGGCCTGGATGTCGGGCTCGGCCACCGCCTGCCTGACCGCGGCATGGATGGCATCGCGCACCGGCGCGGCCAGGCCACGCGGGGCCACCAGCACGACGAAGCTGTTGACCTCCAGCCCGGCCGGGCCGCCGGCCTCGCCCACCGTGGGCACCTCGGGCAGCTGCGGCAGGCGCTTGGCGGCGGCCACCGCCAGGTAGCGCAGCTTGCCGGCCTTGTAGGCGCCCGCGCTGGACGGGATGGAGGCGAAGCTCCAGGCCGGCTCGCCCGAGCCCACCGAGGTGAACAGCTGCGACACCTCGCGGAACGGCACATGCTGCATCTGCACGCCGCTGGTCAGCTCGATCTGCTCGGCGCCCAGGTGGCCCGGGCTGCCCACGCCCCAGGAGCCGAAGGTCACCTTGTCCGGCGTGGCCTTGGCCGCGGCCAGCAGGTCGGCCACGGTCTTCCATTTGGAATCGGCGGCCACCGCCACCAGGAAGGGCGTGCGGAACAGGATGGCCACCGGCTCGAAGGCCTTCAGCGTATCGAAGCCACGCGCCTCGTACAGGTGCGGCAGGGCGGCCAGATGCTCGCTGTCGAGCTGCAGCAGGGTGTGGCCATCGGCCGGAGCGCGGCGCGCGGTCTCGATGGCGATGAAACCACCGCCACCCGGCTTGTTGTCGACGACGATGCGCTGGCCGTTCCAGGCCGGGTTGCGGCCCAGCTTCTCGGCCACCAGGCGCAGCACGGCATCGGGGCCGCTGCCGGGAGCGAAGGCGGTGACCAGGGTCACCGGCTTGCTGGGAAAGGCCTGGGCCGATGCCGTGGTCTGGGCCAGGGCGGCCGGACCGGTGCAGGCCAGCGTGGCGGCCAGGGACGCGGCCAGGGATGCGGACAGCAAGCCGCGGCGAAGAAGGTTCATGGCAAGTCCTGGAGAGAGGGGAGACGGCAAGGGGAGTCAGCCCGCGTCGGGCTGGCGGGCCGGCGCGGCGCGCTGGAAGGCGTCCAGTTCGGCGCAGGCGGCATCCACGGCGGCGATGCGCGGCCAGCGCGAGACATCCACCTGGAAGCGGCGCGCGCTCTCGACCTGGGGCACCAGGTAGACATCGGCCAGCGTGGGCGCATCGCCGACGCAGAAGCGGCCGCGCGCCACATCCTGGGCCAGCAGGGCCTCGATGGCATCGAAGCCGTCGGCGATCCACTGGCCGCACCAGGCGTTGATGGCCGCCTCGTCGGCGCCGAAGCGCCGGCGCAGCGTCTCCAGGATGCGGCGGTTGTTGACCGGGTGGATGTCGCAGCCGACGATGGCGGCCAGCATGCGCACGCGCTGGCGCGCATCGGCAGCGGCCGGCAGCAGCGGCGGCGTCGGATGGGTCTCTTCCAGCCATTCGAGCAGGGCCGGGGTCTGGGTCAGCACGCGGCCATCGTCCAGCTGCAGCGCCGGCACCAGCTGCTGCGGGTTCAGCGCCTTGAACTCCGGGCTGTGGTGGGCCTCGCGGCGCAGGTCCACCGGCACGGTGTCGTAGTCCAACCCCTTGAGGTTGAGCGCGATGCGCAGCCGGTGCGAGGTGCCGCTGCGGAAGAAGCCGTGCAGCTTCACGCGCGCTCTCCGACCGTCAGCGTGATCTCGCCCACGCCTTCGATCTGGCCGCTGATGCGGTCGCCGGGCAGCACGGCGCCCACGCCCTCGGGCGTGCCGGTGAAGATCAGGTCGCCGGGCTGCAGGTGGTAGAACAGGCTCAGGTCGGCGATCAGCTCGCGGATGTTCCAGATCAGCTTGTCCAGGTCGGACTGCTGGCGCGTCTGGCCATTGACCTGCAGGGCCAGCGCGCCACGCTCCAGCACCTGGCCGGGCAGCGGCACGATCTCGGACACCACCGACGAGCCCTCGACGTCCTTGCCCAGGTCCCAGGGCCGGCCCTTGTCGCGCGCGACCAGCTGCAGGTCGCGGCGGGTCATGTCCAGGCCGCAGGCATAGCCATACACCAGCTCATGAGCGTCTTCGGCCTGGACGCGAAAGCCCGGCTTGCCGACCACCAGCACCAGCTCCATCTCGTGGTGGAAGTTGCTGGTTTCGCTGGGATAGGCCACGGTGGCGCCCGATTCCACCAGGGTCTGCGGCGACTTGGTGAAGTAGAACGGCCGCTCGGCCGACTTGTCGACCGGCTTGCCCATCTCGACCGCATGGGCGTGGTAGTTGCGGCCGACGAAGAACAAACGGTTCACCGGCAGGCGGCGGCGGTCGCCGCGCACCGGCAGCGAGGAGGGGGGCGGCGGGGTCCAGAGGTAGTCGGTCATGGTGTGGGCGGGGGGGTGATGAGGGGAAGGCGCGGGGTTCAGCGGACCTCGTAGACGCCCAGCTTGCGGTGCAGCGGCGACTCGTCGGCGATGAAGACGAAGCTGGGCAAATCCGCGTGGCGGTTGCGCAGCGTCACCGGCGTGTAGCCGGGGCAGCAGCAGGTGTCGGCCTCGGCCAGCGCAAAGGCCTCGGCCTCTCCGCAGGCCACCTCGGCCCCGCCCTCGATGACATGGAACACCTGGGCCGGCGAGCGCGCGGGCAGCTGCAGCGTCTGCCCCGGGCGCAGCATCAGCGCATGGAAGCCGAGGATGTTCTGTGCGTCCTCGCCGGTCTCGGGGTTGGTGTAGGTGATCTGCACCGCCGGCTCGTCGGGCTGGTCTTCGGCCAGAGCCAGCAGCGCGGCGCGCGCCTCGGCCCAGGGATAGCGCAGCATCGGATAGCGCTTGCCCGCCCGGCCGAACACCGGTGTGGGCACCAGGCCGCCGCGGGTGTAGGCGCGGTCGCCCCGGCCGGGCTTTTGTTCTTGCCGCTGGCCATCGACGTGGTAGCTGGCCTCCATGTAATAGACCAGGGGCAGGTCCAGCACATCCAGCCAGACCACCGGCTGCTCGCCATCGTGGCCATGCTCGTGCCACAGGCCGGTGGGCGTGAGGATCAGGTCGCCACGCGACATCGGGCATTTCTCGCCGTCCACCGTGGTCCAGGCGCCCTCGCCTTCGACCACCAGGCGCACCGCATTGGGCGTGTGGCGGTGGCTGGGCGCCCATTCACCGGGCAGCAGCAGCTGCATGCCCAGGTACATGGCCGGGCTGGCCTTCATGTTGTCCAGGCCGTGGCCGGGGTTGGCCAGCACCAGCACGCGGCGCTCGGCCTTCTCGATCGGCGTCAGCGTGCCGGCGCGCAGCAGCAGCGGGCGCAGCGATGCATAGCGCCACAGCGTGGCCTGGGTGGCCGGCCGCGGCTGGGTGGGCGGCAGCACCGCGCGCAGGCTGGGCCACAGCGGCACCAGGTTCAGCGCGCGCAGCTCGGCCACATAGTCGGCCGGCAGGTCTTCGAGTCGTCCGAGTTCGCTCATGTCCAGTCTCCTTCAAGCGGTGGCCAGGCAGTTGGAAACGTTCCAGCCATACAGCCATTCCATGGCGTCGTAGAAGCGCTCGGGCGTGCGGCCCTTCCACAGCTCGTTGCGCACCAGGCGCTCCACGCCCTTGGCGTGGTAGATGCGGCCCATCTCGCGGCTGGACAGCACGATGCGCGCGGTGCGGGCGACGCGGCTGCGCTGGTACAGGTCCAGCGCCTTGGCCCAGTCGTTGTCGTGCACGCGCAGCGCCTCGCCCAGCGTCACCGCGTCCTCCATGGCCATGCAGGCGCCCTGGGCCATGTACTGGGTGGTCGGGTGGGCGGCATCGCCCAGCAGCGTGACGCGGCCATGGGTCCATTGCGCGATGGGCTCGCGGTCGGCCGTGGCCCAGCGCTTCCAGCTCCTGGGCAGGTCGATCAGCTGGCGGGCCTTGGGGCAGATGCCCTGGAAGTAGCTCTGCACCTCTTCCTTGCTGCCCTCGGTGACGCCCCACTCCTCCTGCTGGCGGCTGTGGAAGGTGACGACCACGTTGTACTGCTCGCCGCCGCGCAGCGGGTAGTGCACCAGGTGGCAGTTGGGGCCGACCCAGATGCTGGCGGCATTCCACTGCAGGTCGACCGGAAAGTCGGCCTTGTCGACCACCGCGCGGTAGACCACATGGCCGGTGACCCGCGCCGGATCGCCGACGAACTGCTGTCGCACCACGCTCTTCACGCCATCGGCGCCGATCAGGGCCTGGCCGCGGTGGGCCTGGCCGCGCTGGTCGTAGACGGTGACGCCGTCGTCGTCCTGCTCGATGCGCTCGGCCCGGGTGCTGGTGTGGAAGGCCACGCGGCCCGAGGCCTGGGCGCCTTCCAGCAGCGACAAATGCACATCGGCGCGGTGGATCACCGCATAGGGGTTGCCGAAGCGCTGGCGGAAGGCCTCGCCGGTGGGGATGCGGCCGACCTGGTACTCGTCCAGCGCGTCGTGCATGACCATGCAGTCGGTGTAGACCGCACGGCCGCGCGCGGCCTCGCCCACGCCCAGGGCGTCGAAGGCATGGAAGGCATTCGGCCCCAGCTGGATGCCGGCGCCGATCTCGCCGATCTCGGGAGCCTGCTCCAGCACCGTCACCGCATGGCCGCGGCGCACCAGGGCCAGGGCGGCGGCCAGGCCGCCAATGCCGCCGCCGGCCACCAGCACCGGCAGGGTTTGAGATGAAGCAGAAGCCATGCGCGTCTCCTTTGATCTGCGTGAACTGATAGTCAGCACACTGATGATAAGTGTAGACATCGCATGCACGATGGTTCATCAGGGCAAACCCTGGGCTGGCCGCCCCAAACTTGGGAACCGCAGGTCGTGGATGCACCGCCGCTGCGCGCGGGCGCTGGACGGCGTGGCGCTGGGTCGGAGGTCGAAAACCCCTCTTGACGGGCCGCTGGACGCCACTTTGTGGCTGCCAGGCAACGAATCCAGGGCCTCTGGCCCTGGTTTTGCGCTGGCGCAAGGCCCTGGGCGGCACAACCGGCCCGGTTTTTGCGCCTTGGCATGGTTACTGCTGAGTGTCAGCTGTCGACAGACGACAAAGAATGATCGTCACCTCAACCGTCATCCGACACGCCAAGCAAGGGAAACGCACATGGGCCATATGACGGCGGTCAGCACCGCCACCCCTCTGATGGATGCTTCGGCGGCCGAGCGCCAGGTGCGCGAGGACCTCGCCGCCGCCTACCGGCTGCTGGCGCTGTACGGCATGGACGACAGCATCTACACCCACATCTCGGCGCGGGTGCCGGGCACCGAAGACCAGTTCCTGATCAACCCCTTCGGCATGCTGTTCCGCGACATCACCGCCTCGTCGCTGGTGAAGATCGATCTGGACGGCCGCATCGTCGAGCCCAGCGACTGGGACGTGAACCCGGCCGGCTTCACCATCCACAGCGCCGTGCATGCGGCGCGGCATGACGCGGCCTGCGTGCTGCACACGCACACGCTGGCCGGCGTGGCCGTGTCCTCGCTGGCCTGCGGCCTGCAGCCCTGCAACCAATGGGCGCTGCAGTTCCACAAGCGCGTCGTCTACCACGACTTCGAGGGCATCGCGCTGAACCACGAGGAGCGTGAGCGCCTGGTGCACGACCTGGGGCCCAGCGCCAAGTCGCTGATCCTGCGCAACCACGGCCTGGTGACCCTGGGCCGCAACGTGGCCGAGGCCTTCATCCTGCACCTGAACCTGGAGCGCGCCTGCCGCGTGCAGCTGGCCATCCAGTCCAGCGGCCAGACGGTGTATCCGGTGCCCGAGGCGGTGTGCGAGCTGACCGCGCGCCAGTACGAAAGCGGCGACAGCAACCGCGAGCCCGGCCAGCACGACCCGAATGCCCGCGAATGGCGGGCCCTGCTGCGCCGCCTGGGGCCGCCCGATGCCACCAGTCATCGCGACTGATCTTCGGTCCGCCCACCTTCTCGATTCTTGACCCTGCCCCTTCTCTCGACCCCCAGGAGCCCAAAGCCATGCAACGACGTAGCCTGATCAAGTTCGGGGCCTCCGGCCTCGCCGCCACCATCGCCGGCGTGCCGCTGGAACTGCTGGCCCAGGCCAAGCCCGGCGGCACCATCAATGCGCTGGTCCAGCCCGAGCCGCCCAGCCTGATGATGGGCATCACGCAGAACGGCCCCACCCAGCTGATCGCCGGCAACATCTACGAGGGCCTGCTGCGCTACGACGAGAAGCTGAACCCGCAGCCGCTGCTGGCCAGCAGCTGGACCACCAGCAAGGACGGGCTGACCACGGTCTTCAAGCTCAAGCCCGGCGTCAAGTGGCATGACGGCAAGCCCTTCACCGCCGCCGACGTGGTGTTCTCGGTGGACGTGTTCCTGCGCAAGACCCACGCCCGGCTGCGCGCCAACCTCGAAGCCGTCGAGAGCATCAAGGCGCTGGATGCGCTGACGGTGGAGTTCAAGCTCAAGTACCCGTTCGGCCCCTTCATGGGCATCTTCGAGACCGGCACCATGCCGATGGTGCCCAAGCACCTGTACGAGGGCACGGACTTCCTGACCAACCCGAACAATGCCACGCCCATCGGCACCGGGCCGCTGAAGTTCAAGGAATGGGTCAAGGGCTCCTACATCCAGCTGGTGGCCAACACCCAGTACCACCAGCCGGGCGTGCCGGGCATCGAGGCCGTGTACTTCCACGTCATCCCCGATGCGGCGGCACGCGCCGCGGCCTTCGAGTCGGGCAAGGTCGACATCGCGCCGGGCGGCGCGGTGGAGTACTTCGACGTCGCCCGTCTGGCCAAGCTGCCCGGCGTGGCCGTCACCACCAAGGGCTGGGAGTTCTTCTCGCCGCATTCCTGGCTGTGGCTGAACAACCGCAAGGCGCCGATGAACAGCGTCAAGTTCCGCCAGGCGGTGATGCATGCCATCGACCGCGAGGCCATGGCCAAGATCGCCTGGCACGGCTTTGCCAAGCCGGCCACCGGCCCGTTCAACAGCCACATCAAGTACTACAGCGCCGACGTGGCCAAGTACCCGCGTGACCTGGCCAAGGCCAAGAAGCTGCTGGCCGAATCCGGCTACAAGGGCGAGACCCTGCGCCTGCTGCCCCTGCCCTATGGCGAGAGCTGGCAGCGCCAGGCCGAGATGGTGCGCCAGGCGCTGACGCAGATGGGCGTCAAGGTCGAGCTGGCCGCCACCGACGTGGCCGGCTGGAACCAGAAGCTCAACGACTGGGACTACGACATCGCCTTCACCTACGTCTACCAGTACGGCGATCCGGCACTCGGCGTGGCACGCAACTACACCAGCACCAACATCGCCAAGGGCTCGCCGTTCAACAATGTCGAAGGCTATGTCAACAGCCGCGTCGATGCGCTGTTTGCCGCCGGCGCCCGCGCCAGCGATCCCGAGTCGCGCGCCAAGGCCTATCTGGAGGTGCAGAAGCTGCTGGTCGACGAGGTGCCGGTGGCCTGGCTGCACGAGATCAACTTCCCCACGCTGTACCGCGTGAAGGTGAAGAACCCGATCAGCTCGGGCATCGGCCTGAACGACAGCCTGGGCCGGGCCTCGGTGGCCTGATCTGCAGCCGCAGCCGGAGCGCACCGACGATGAAACGCCTGCAGTACCTGCTGACACGGGTGGCCCAGGGCCTGCTGGCCCTGCTGCTGATCGCCACCGTCAACTTCATGCTGGTGCGTGCCGCGCCGGGCGATCCGGTGTCGGTGCTGGCCGGCGAGGCCGGCGCCACCGACGCGCAGTTCGTGGCCCAGCTGCGCGCCGAGTTCGGCCTGGACCAGCCGCTGTCCACCCAGCTGGGCCGCTACCTGGGCCATGTGCTGCAGCTGGACCTGGGCTTCTCCTACCGCCAGCAGCAGCCGGTGGCCCAGCTGATCGCCGAGCGACTGCCGGCCACCCTGCTGCTGACGGCCAGCGCCTTTGGCCTGTCGCTGCTGTTCGGCGTGGTGCTGGGCGCGCTGGCCAGCCGCAAGGCCGGCAAGTGGCAGGACAGCGCCATCACCGTGGTGGCCCTGGTGTTCTATGCCACGCCGCTGTACTGGCTGGCGATGATGGCGGTGCTGCTGTTCACGGTGAAGCTGGACTGGCTGCCCGGCTTCGGCTTCATGACCGTGGGCGCCGGCCTGCAGGGCTGGGCCCTGGTGGTCGACATCGCCCGCCACCTGCTGATGCCGGCGCTGACGCTGGCGCTGTTCTACATGGCCGTCTACGCCCGCATGACCCGGGCGGCGATGCTGGAAGTGGCGCAGATGGACTTCATCAAGACCGCTCGCGCCAAGGGCGTATCGCCGGGCCGCATCCAGCGCCAGCATGTGCTGCGCAATGCGCTGCTGCCGGTGGTCACGCTGGCCGGCATCCAGGCCGGCGGCATGATCGGCGGCGCGGTGCTCACCGAGACCGTGTTCGCCTGGCCCGGCATCGGCCGGCTGATGTTCGATGCCCTGCTGCAGCGCGACTACAACCTGCTGCTGGGCTGCTTCCTCGTCACCGCGGCGATGGCCGTGCTGTTCAACCTGCTGACCGACCTGGTCTACACGCTGGTCGACCCGCGCATTGAATTGAGCTGAGGAATCCCTGATGAACAACGCATTCTGGCGCCGCTTCCGGCGCAACAAGGGCGCGGTGGCCGGCCTGGCCGTGCTGCTGGCCGTGGCCCTGATGGTGGTGGCCGGCCCCTGGCTGGCGGCCCACGACCCCTGGGACATGGTCAGCCAGCCCTTCATGGCGCCGCTGCAGGAGCAGGGCTTTCCGCTGGGCACCGACACCATGGGCCGCGACATCCTGTCGGGCCTGGTCTCGGGTGCACGCATCTCGCTGCTGATCGGCGTGATCTCCACCGTGGTCTCGCTGCTGATCGGCGTGGGCCTGGGCGCCATCGCCGGCTATTTCGGCGGCTGGATCGATGCCACGCTGATGCGCTTCACCGAGCTGTTCCAGGCCGTGCCCAGCTTTGCGCTGGCCATCGTGCTGGTGGCCATCTTCGAGCCCTCGGTGGCCTCCATCGTGGCCGCCATCGCCGTGGTGTCCTGGCCGCCGGTGGCGCGCCTGGTGCGCGGCGAGTTCCTGACGCTGCGCCAGCGCGACTTCGTCGCCGCCGCCCAGCTGGCCGGCCAGAGCACGCCGCGCATCATCGTCACGCAGATCCTGCCGAATGCGGCCTCGCCCATCATCGTCATGGCCTCGCTGATGGTGGCCACGGCCATCCTGCTGGAATCCAGCTTGAGCTTTCTCGGCCTGGGTGACCCCAACCAGATGAGCTGGGGCTATATGGTGGGCTCGGCGCGCACCGTGCTGCGCCAGGCCTGGTGGATGGCGGTGTTTCCCGGCCTGGCCATTTTGTTCACCGTGCTGGCGCTGAACCTGGTGGGCGAAGGCCTGAACGACGGCCTCAATGCCCGCCTGGACGGGAGGACGCGATGAACGCGCTGCTCAAGCCCATCAGCGCCGAACCGGTGGACGAGCCGATGATCGAAGCCTTCCCTGCCCAGCCGGTGCTGCAAGTGCGCGGCCTGGACATCCGCCTGCCCGCCGGTGCCGACCGTGCGCTGGCCGTGCAGGGCGCCACGATGCAGCTGCTGCCGGGCCAGACCCTGTGCGTGGTCGGCGAATCGGGCTCGGGCAAGTCCATGATCGCCAACGCCATCATGGGCCTGCTGCCGCGGCCGCATGTGGAGCCGGTGGCCGGCCAGATCCTGTTCGAGGGCCAGGACCTGCTGGCGCTGGATGAGACCGGCCTGCGCTCGCTGCGCGGCCGGCGCATCGGCATGGTGTTCCAGGAGCCGATGACGGCGCTGAACCCGGTGATGCGCATTGGCGACCAGATCGCCGAGGTCTTCGACGCCCACATCAGCCTGCCGGCGGCCGAGAAGCGCCGCCGCGTGCTGGCGGCCCTGGCCGACGTGGGCCTGCCCGACCCGGAGCGGCTGATCGACAGCTATCCGTTCCGCCTGTCCGGCGGCCAGCGCCAGCGCGTGATGATCGCCTGCGCCTTGGCGCTGGAGCCGGCGCTGCTGATCTGCGACGAGCCGACCACGGCGCTGGACGTGACCACGCAGGCGCAGATCCTGGCGCTGATCAAGGACCTGCAGCGCCGGCGTGGCACGGCCGTGCTGTTCATCACCCACGACTTCGGCGTGGTGGCGCAGATCGCCGACCAGGTGGTGGTGATGCAGACCGGCCAGGTGGTCGAGCAGGGCCCGGCCGAGCAACTGCTGAACCGGCCGCAGCATGCCTATACACGCAAGCTGATCGATGCCATTCCGCAGGGCCAGGTGCGCCAGCCGGCCGAAGACGCCGATGCGCAGTTCGTGCTGCAGGTGCAGGGCCTGAACAAGACCTACCGCAGTGGCCGCGGCCTGTTCAGCCGCGGCCGCGAGGTGGTGGCCGCGCACGAGGTGGGCTTCGAACTGCGCCGCGGCGAGACCCTGGGCCTGGTGGGTGAATCGGGCTCGGGCAAGAGCAGCGTGGGCCGCTGCCTGGTGGGCCTGGCACCGTTCGATTCGGGCCGCATCCTGTTCAAGGGCCGCAGCCTGCTGCCCGGCGCCGCCGGCCGCCAGCAGGCCCGGGGCCGCATCCAGATGGTGTTCCAGGACCCCTATGCCTCGCTGAACCCGCGCCACCGCATCGGCCCGACGATTGCCGCCGGCCCCATCGCCCAGGGCGTGCCGGTGGCCGAGGCCCAGGCGCGCATGCGCGAGCTGCTGGCCCTGGTAGGCCTGGGGCCCGAGGCGGCCGAGCGCTTTCCGCACGAGTTCTCGGGCGGCCAGCGCCAGCGCATCGCCATCGCCCGGGCGCTGGCCCTGCAGCCCGAGCTGCTGGTGGCCGACGAGCCGGTGTCGGCGCTGGACGTGTCGGTGCAGGCCCAGGTGCTGAAGCTGTTTGCCCAGGTGCGCGAGCAGTTCCAGCTGGCCATGGTCTTCATCACCCACGACCTGCGCGTGGCCGGCGAGATGTGCGACCGCATCGCGGTGATGCAGCGTGGCCGCATCGTCGAATACGGCCCCACCGCCAAGGTGCTCAGCGATCCGCAGCATGCTTATACGAAGCTGCTGATCGAGGCCGTGCCGCGGCTGGAGCGGGCCGAGGTGGCGGCATGACGGGAGCGCCGACGACGATTGCGCTGCTGAGCAACCAGATCCAGATGGACTATCTGCTGCCGGCCTTCCGCGAGGCCTGCCCCGGCGTGCAGCTGCGCCTGCAGCACGAGCTGGGGCCGCTGCAGGACATCGACGCCGCGGTTTGCTGGCATCCGCCGGCCGGGCTGCTGGCGCAGATGCCGCGGCTGCAGCTGATCCAGTCGCTGGCCGCCGGCATCGACCACCTGAGCGCCGATCCGGACCTGCCGGCCAGCGTGCCGCTGTGCCGCATCGTCGACGGGCAGATGGCCAGCGGCATGGCCGCCTATGTGGCCTGGGCCGTGGTGCATGGCCAGCGCCACATGGCCGCCTACCTGGCCAGCCAGCAGCGCCGTGAATGGCGCGAGCAGCCGGTGCAGCACCCCGGCCAGCACCGCGTGGGCATCGCAGGCTTTGGCGCGCTGGGCCAGGCCTGCGCGCGCACGCTGGCCAGCATAGGCTACCAGGTGAGCGGCTGGCGCCGCCGTGCCGAGGCCGATCTGGCCAACGACCTGGCCGCAGTGCAGCTGTTCCATGGCGATGCCCAGCTGGGCGATTTTCTGGCCGGCTGCGACACCCTGGTGTGTCTGCTGCCGCTGACCGAGGCCACGCGCGGCATCCTGAATGCCAGCCTGTTTGCCCGCCTGCCGCGTGGTGCCCACCTGGTCAACGTCGGCCGTGGCGACCACCTGGTCGAGGCCGACCTGCTGGCCGCACTCGACTCGGGCCAGCTGGGCGCGGCCACGCTGGATGCCTTCAGCACCGAGCCGCTGCCGCCCGGGCATGCGTTCTGGACCCATGCACGCATCACCGTCACGCCGCACATCGCCACCCGCACGCCGGCCGCGGTGATCGCACGCCAGACCCTGCACAACCTGGCCGCGGTGCGCGACGGCCGCGCCGACCACGTGGCCATCGACCGCCGCCGCGGCTACTGAAAGACCAAGGAACCCACCATGTCCCTCGCTTCCGCAGACCTGCACCAGCTCGACATCCAGGCCCACCTGCACCCGTTCACCAATGCCGCCGCCCATGCCGAGCAGGGCCCGCTGGTGGTGGTGCGTGGCGATGGCATCCATGTGGAAGACGACCGTGGACAGCGCTACATCGAGGCCATGTCGGGCCTGTGGTGCGCGTCGCTGGGCTTCAGCCACCCCAGGCTGGTGGAAGCCGGCTGCCAGGCCCTGCGCACGCTGCCTTACTACCACACCTTCAACCACCGCTCGAACCCGGCCGTGGCCCAGCTGGCGGCCAGGCTGAAGGCCATCGCGCCGGTGCCGATGGCCCGGGTGTTCTTCGCCAACTCGGGCTCCGAGGCCAACGACAGCGCGGTCAAGCTGGTCTGGTATTACCACAACGCCATCGGCAAGCCGGAGAAGAAGAAGATCATCGCCCGCCAGCGCGGCTACCACGGCGTGACCGTGGCCGCGGCCTCGCTGTCGGGCCTGGCGGCCAACCACACCGACTTCGACCTGCCGCTGCCGCGCATGCTGCACGTCGACTGCCCGCACCATTACCGCGGCGCCCAGCCCGGTGAATCGCCGGAGGCCTTTGCCACCCGCCTGGCCGAGCAGCTGGATGCGCGCATCCAGGCCGAAGGCCCCGACACCGTGGCCGCCTTCATCGCCGAGCCGGTGCAGGGCGCCGGCGGCGTGGTGGTGCCGCCGCCGACCTATTTCGAGAAGATCCAGGCCGTGCTGAAAAAGCACGAGGTGCTGCTGATCGCCGACGAGGTGATCTGCGGCTTCGGCCGCACCGGTCAGATGTGGGGCAGCCAGAGCTTCGGCCTGCAGCCCGACATCCTGACCTGCGCCAAGGCCTTGTCCTCGGGCTATGTGCCGATCTCGGCGGTGATGATCAACGAGCGCATCCACGAGGCCGTGGCGCGCAACAGCGGCCGCATCGGCACCTTCGGCCATGGCTACACCTACTCAGGCCATCCGGTGGCCGCGGCCGTGGCCCTGGCCACGCTGCAGGTCTACGAGGACGAGGCCATCGTCGCGCGCGTGCAGGCGCTGACGCCGCAGTTCCAGGCCGGCCTGCGCCGCCTGGGCGAGCATGCCAGCGTCGGCGAGGCCCGCGGCGTGGGCCTGATCGGCGCGCTGGAGCTGGTGGCCGACAAGGCCAGCGGCACGCCCTTCCCGCCCGCGGCCAAGGCCGGCGCACGCTTTGCCCAGCTGGCGCTGGAAGACGGCGTGATCGTGCGCGCCATGGGCGACACCGTGGCGCTGTGCCCGCCGCTGATCATCAGCGAGGCCCAGCTGGATGAACTGTTCCAGCGCCTGCAGCGCAGCTTCCAGCGCTTCGAGTCCCAGCAGGCGGCGTGAGGGCGGCGTGATGCAGGCCTTCTTCTGTCCCGACCAGCTGCTGCACGATCCGCAGCAGTTCATGCGCCTGGGCCGGCTGCACAAGCCCACCGACCTGCCCGACCGTGCCGATGCGCTGCGCGGCGCGCTCACCGCCAGCGGCGTGGCCGTGCAGCTGCCGCCCGAACTGGGCCGCGCGCCGCTGGAGGCGGTGCACAGCGCCGGCTATCTGGACTATCTGCAGACCGCCTGGGAGCGCTGGCAGACCCTGCCGCAGCTGCTGCCCGGCGTGCAGCCCGGCCCCGAGGTGCTGCCCAACCTGGCGCCCTACTTCAGCGGCCAGATCGGGCTGGAGCGGCCGCCCTGTCCCTCGCCGTCGCTGGTGGCGCAGACCGGCTGGTACCTGGGCGACCTGTCCTGTCCCATCGGCCCGCACACCTGGCGCTCGGTGCTGCGCTCGGCCCACAGCGCGGCGGCGGCGGCCGATGCGGTGATCGGCGGCGCGGGCCAGGCCTATGCGCTGTGCCGGCCCTCGGGCCACCATGCGCACCGCGACCGCGCCACCGGCTTCTGCTATGTCAACAACAGCGCCGTGGCCGCGGCGCGGCTGCAGGCTCACTACGGCCGCGTGGCGGTGCTAGACGTGGACGCCCACCACGGCGACGGCACGCAGCAGATCTTCTACGGCCGGCCCGAGGTGCTGACGGTCAGCACCCATGCCGACACCGACCACTACTTTCCGTTCTACACCGGACGTGCGGCCGAGCGTGGCCACGGCGCCGGCGAAGGCGCCAACCTGAACCTGCCGCTGGCCCATGGCAGCACCCGCCCGGCCTTCGAGGCCGCACTCGACCAGGCCTTTGCCGCGTTGCGTGAGCACCGGCCGCAGGCCCTGGTGCTGGCGCTGGGCTTCGACAGCTTCAAGGACGATCCGATCAGCGTGCTGCGGCTGGACTTCGATGCCTACCGCAGCGTCGGCGAGCGCCTGCGCGCGCTGGGCCTGCCCCTGGTGGTCGTGCAGGAGGGCGGCTATCTGGTGTCGGCCCTGGGGCCGGGCCTGCAGGCCTTTCTGCAGGGGCTGCGCGGCTGATGGCCGGCACCGCCGTTGCGCCGCAGCGCCAGCAGGCCCAGGGCATTGCCCTGTTCCTCGGCGCGCTGCTGGCCTTTGCCTGCTACGACGCCTTTGCCAAGGCCATGGTGGCGCTGTATGCGCCCACCGTGGTCAACCTCACGCGCTACATCGCCGTCACGCTGATGGCCTTGGTGCTGCTGGCCAGCCATGTCGGCGCGGGCCGGCCGGGCGAATGGGCGCTGTGGCGACAGCCGCACCAGCGCCTGCTGCTGGCGCGCAGCGTGCTGCTGGGCATCGTCGCCACCTGCTTCATGACCGCCCTGGTCAGCATGCCGCTGGCCGAGGCCACGGCGATCTACTTCACAGCGCCGCTGGTGATGGTGGCGCTGTCGCCCTGGCTGCTGGGCGAGCGCGTGGGCCGCAGCCAGTGGGCGGCGGTGCTGGCGGGCTTTGCCGGCATGCTGCTGATCGTGCGCCCCGGCGGCAGCCTGCCGCTGGCCGGCACGCTGCTGATGGCTGTGGCCGCCGTGTGCTATGCGCTGTTCCAGGTGCTGACGCGGCGGCTGTCGGGCCGTGTGCCGGCGCCGGTGCAGTTTGCCTACATGGCCCTGGTGTGCCTGGTCATCACCCATGTGCCGGCGCTGCTGGCACCGCCGCCGCCGTTGCCGGACTGGCCGCAGCTGTTGCTGCTGCTGGCCGGCGGCGCGGTCAGCGGCGCGGCCCAGCTGATGCTGCTGGCCGCCTTCCGCCGCGTCGGCCTGGCCACGCTGGCGCCGCTGAACTATGTGCAGCTGCTGCTGGCGGTGCTGATCAGCAGCTTCTGGTTCCAGCGCCCGCCCGATGCGCTGGCCCTGGCCGGCATCGGCCTGATCATGGCCGCCGGCCTGTGGCTGGCGCGCCGCGCCACGGCCGCCCCGGCACGCTGAAGCCTATCCTCGCCACGTCCGCTCTCAACGTCCACCACAACAAGACCAGGCAGCCCAGAGACATGGCCTCCATTCCGCCCCGCCCCCCAGCGCCGCTGCCGGCGCCGGAACCCGACGATGCCTTCGGCGACACCGGCAGCACCTTCTCGTCGATCAGCGTGCCCGACCTGGTGGGCGTGGTCGAGGCCCAGCTGCAGCAGGCCATCCTGGCCGGGCGCATAGCCCCCGGCGAGCGCATCGTCGAGGCCGAGCTGGCACGGCAGATGGGCGTCAGCCGCGCGCCGGTGCGCGAAGCGGCGCGCCGGCTGGAAAGCCTGGGCCTGCTGGTGTCGCGGCCGCGCCATGGCTTCACGGTGCGCGACATCACGCTGGCCCAGGTCAACGACCTCTACCAGGTGCGGCGCACGCTGGAGCTGATGGCAGCCGAGCTGGCCTGCCAGGCGGCCAGCGATGCCCAGCTGGCGGCACTGATGGACCAGGTGGATGCGATGGTGCGCGACACGCCGCGCATGGGCCAGGCCCAGCGCGTGGCCACCGACCTGGCCTTCCACCAGCAGATCTGCGCGCTGTCGGGCAATGCCTATCTGCTGCGCCTGTTTGCCAACATGAACACCGAGGTGCGGCTGTTCCTGGCCCTCAGCGAGGACAGCTATGGCGATCCGGCCAGCCTGGCCGAGACGCACCGGCCGATTGCCGCCGCGCTGCAGCGGCGCGACGTGGCCGCGGTGCGCCAGGCCCTGGGCCATCACCTGGACGATGCCGTGCTGCATGTGCGCAGCCTGTTCACGCCGGCCGGCACGCCGGTGGCCGCCCCCCGCTCACGATAAGAGGTCGCCATGAAAGTGATCTACAGCGATCAGCACCAGGACCACGACCCGCAGCAGTTCATCGTGCGCGGCCGCTTCAAGCGCAGCAACGAGCAGCCCGAGCGCGCCTGGCGATTGCTGGCCGCGGCCCGCGACGCCGGCCATGCGGTGGTGGCGCCCGAAGACCACGGCCCCGGCCCGCGCGCGGCCATCCACACGCCGGCCTATCTGCGCTTTCTGGAGACGGTGTGGGCGCGCTGGCAGCTGCTGGACGACGCCTCCGACGAGGTGCTGCCGAACGTGCACCCGTTCCCGGGCCAGCCCTGCACCTATCCCGACCATGTGGTGGGCCAGGCCGGCTTCCACCTCGGCGACATGGCCTGCTCCATCGGCCCGCACACCTGGCAGGCGGCGGTGTGGTCGGCCCATGTGGCCACCCATGCGGCCCTGCTGGTGGCCGGTGGCGAGCGCGCGGCCTATGCGCTGTGCCGGCCGCCGGGCCACCATGCCTATGCCGACCGGGCGAATGGCTTCACCTACCTGAACAACGCCGCCATCGCCGCCCAGGTGCTGCGCCAGCGCCATGCGCGCGTGGCCGTGCTGGACATCGACGTGCACCATGGCAATGGCACGCAGGGCATCTTCTATCGCCGCAGCGATGTGCTGACGATCTCGCTGCATGGCGACCCGCACTTCTGCACGCCGTTTTTCACCGGCCATGCACACGAGCGTGGCGAGGCCGAGGGCCTGGGCTACAACCTCAACCTGCCGCTGGCGCGGGGCACCGACACCGCGGGCTTCCTGCAGGCCCTGGCCACGGCGCTGGACCAGCTGCGCGCCTATGCGCCCGGCGCCCTGGTCGTGGCCCTGGGCCTGGATGCCCATGAGCGTGATCCCTACAAGGCCCTGGCCGTCAGCACCGAGGGCTTCGGCCTGATCCTGGCCGAGATCGCCCGCCTGGGCCTGCCCACGGTGCTGGTGCAGGAGGGCGGCTACCTGTCCGACGACCTGGGGCCCAACCTGGTCAGCGCGCTGGCCGGCTTCGAGAGTGCGGCATGAACGTCGCTGATTTCGACCTGCTGCCCGAGGCCCAGGTGCTCAGCGCGCCGCCGGCGCCGGTGCCGGCCGACTGGGCGGCCCAGCAGCTGGCCCTGCATTGGGGGCTGCGTGGCGAGCTGCAGGCGCTGAGCGGCGAGCGCGATGCCAACTTCCTGCTGCAGACGGTCAATGCCGCCGGCCCGCTGCGCGCCATGCTCAAGGTCTCGCATCCCAGCGAGCCGGCCCTGGTGTCGGACTTCCAGACCCAGGCCCTGCTGCACATCGCCCGCCAGGCGCCCACGCTGCCGGTGCAGCGCCTGCTGCCCACGCGCGACGGCCAGGCCGCGCTGAGCCTGGTGGCGCCCGATGGCCAGCCACGCGTGGTGCGCTTGTTCAGCTACCTGGAGGGTCTGCCGATGCCGCAGGCGCCACGCAGCCGCGCCCAGCAGCTGAACCTGGCACGCCTGCTGGCGCGGCTGGACCAGGCCCTGGCCACGCTGCAGCATGCGGCCGGCCAGCTGGCGCTGCCCTGGGACATCCAGCGTGTGGAGGGCGTGCGCAGCCTGATCCTGATGCAGGCCGATGCCCAGCGCCGCGGCCTGGCGCTGCAGGCACTGGACGATGTGGCGCAGCGCGTGCAGCCGCGCCTGGCCCAGTTGCGCCGCCAGCCGGTGCACAACGACTTCAACCTCTACAACCTGCTGGTCGACGCGCAGGAGCCCAGCCGCGTCTGCGGCATCCTGGACTTCGGCGACATGGTGGTCGCGCCCATGGTCAACGACCTGGCCGTGGCCGCGTCCTACCAGCTGGACATCCAGGCCGACGATGCCGCGCTGCTGCAGCAGTTTGTCGACTTCGTCGCCGCCTACCATGGCCTGACACCGCTGAGCCCGCTGGAGCTGGAACTGCTGCCCGACCTGGTGCGCGCCCGCCTGGCCATGGTGGTGGCCATCAGCGGCTGGCGCGCCGCACGACAGCCGCACAACGCCGACTACCTGCTGCGCAACAACGCCCTGTCCTGGGCCCGGCTGGCGGCCTGCGGCCGCATCGGCACGGCGCGCATGGTCGATGCGCTGCAGCTGGCCTGTCAGCCGGTGACCTGCCCCTGACCTGCCCATATCTCCGTCCATGACCCCGTCCATGAACGACACCCCCGCCCTGCTCGCCCGCCGCGCCCGCCTGCTGGGCCCGGCCTACCGCTTGTTCTACGAGGAGCCGCTGCACCTGGTGCGTGGCGAGGGCGTGTGGCTGTACGGCGCCGACGGCCGGCGCTACCTGGACGCCTACAACAACGTGGCCAGCGTGGGCCATGCCCATCCGCAGGTGGTGCAGGCCATTGCGCAGCAGGCGGCGGTGCTCAACACCCACACGCGCTATCTGCACGAAGGCGTGCTGGACTATGCCGAGCGCCTGCTGGCCACGCTGCCGCCCGAGCTGGGCCATGCGATGTTCACCTGCACCGGCAGCGAGGCCAACGACCTGGCGCTGCGCATCGCCGAGGCCCACACCGGAGGGACAGGTCTGATCATCACCCGCCATGCCTACCATGGCGTCACCGCGCCCACGGCCGAGGCCTCGCCATCGCTGGGGCCGCAGGGGCCTCGCAGCGCCCGGGTGCGCTATGTGCCGGCGCCGCTGGGCGGCGGCACCGCGCCGGCCGAGGTGGGGCGCCAGTTCGCCGACGGCGTGCGCGCCGCCATCGCCGACCTGCAGGCCGGCGGCCTGAAGCCCGCGGCCCTGCTGGTGGACACGGTGTTCTCCAGCGACGGCGTGTTCACCGATCCGCCGGGCTTTCTGGCCGAGGCCGTGGCCGCCATCCACCAGGCCGGCGGACTGTTCATCGCCGACGAGGTGCAGCCCGGTTTCGGCCGCACCGGCGACGCCTTCTGGGGCTTTGCCCGCCACGGCTTGAGCGGCGACCTGGCACCCGACATCGTGACCCTGGGCAAGCCCATGGGCAATGGCCATCCGGTGGCCGGCCTGGCGGTGCGGCCCGAGGTGCTGGCGGCCTTTGGCCGCAACTGCCGCTACTTCAACACCTTCGGCGGCAACCCGGTGGCCATGGCCGCGGCCGGCGCGGTGCTGGACGTGATCCAGCAGCAGGGCCTGCAGGCCAACGCGCTGCGGGTGGGCGAGCACCTGCGCCAGCGCCTGCGCGCTCTGGCCCAGCGCCGGCCGCAGATCGGCGAGGTGCGCGGCGCCGGCCTCTTCATCGGCGTCGATCTGCAGCACGGCGCCGCGCCGGCGCCCGAGCTGACCACGCGCGTGGTCAACGGCCTGCGCCAGCAGGGCGTGCTGCTCAGCGCCACCGGGCCGCAAGCCAGCACGCTGAAGATCCGCCCGCCGCTGGTGTTCGAGGCCGCCCATGCCGACCTGCTGGTGGATGCGCTGGACGCGGTGCTGGACGGGGTGACGCGATGAGCCGGCCGCTGCAAGCCCCGCCCAGCACGGCCGACCTGGCGGCCGCCGTGGCCGCGCTGCACGGCGAGATGGTGGACATGCTGTCCGGCTTTGTGCGCGCCGCCAGCCCCTCGGGCGCGGAGCAGCCGGCAGCCGACTTCTTCGAGCGCCAGCTGCAGGCCCTGGGCCTGGACTGCGAGCGCATCGTGCAGGACAGCCAGGCCATCGCCGGCTCCAGCATGTTCAGCTGTCCCTGCAGCCCCGACGGCGGCCGCCACAACCTGCTGGCCTGCCACCGCCCGCCCGAGGACCTGGCGCAGCCGGGCCGCTCGCTGCTGTTCAACGGCCATCTGGACGTGGTGCCCACCGGGCCGGTGGCGCTGTGGCGCCAGGACCCGTTCGAGCCCTGGGTGGCCGACGGCTGGCTGCATGGCCGCGGTGCCGGCGACATGAAGGGCGGCCTGGTCTGCGCGCTGATCGCCTTCCAGGCCCTGCGCCGCCTGGGCCTGCAGCCGGCCGGCAACGTCGGCTTCAATGCCGTGCTGGAAGAAGAAGACACCGGCAACGGCACGCTGGCCACGCTGCATGCACTGCGCAACGCCCTGGGCCGGGCCAGGCTCAGCGATTTCGACGCGGTGATCATCCCCGAGCCCTTCGGCGAAACCCTGATGGCGGCCCAGGTCGGCGTCAGCTGGCTGCAGATCACGCTGACCGGCCGGCCGGCCCATGTGGCCTACAAGCAGCAGGGCCTGAACCCCATCGACGCGGCCATCGCCATCGTCGCCTCGCTGCGCGAGCTGGAGGCGCAGTGGAACGCGCCCGAGCGCCGCCACCCGGCTTTTGCCGGGCATGCGCATCCGCTGAACTTCAACCTCGGCGGCATCCACGGCGGCGAATGGGCCTCGTCGGTGCCCTGCACCTGCTCGCTGGACCTGCGCATCGGCTACTTTCCCGGCGTGGCGCCCGACGATGCGGTGGCCGAGGTCAGCGCCTTGGTCCGCCAGCGCGCGCAGCAGCTGAACCCGGACCTGCAGGTCGAGATCACCACCCGCGGCCACCGCTCGCCGGGCTGCGTCTACGACCTGGAGCAGCCGGCGATGCGGGTGCTGGCCCAGGCCCACCAGGCCGTCAACGGCAGCCCGCCGCAGCGCCTGGCCTGCACCGCCACCACCGACGGCCGCCATTTCGCGCTGGCCACCGATCTGGCGGTCACCAACTACGGCCCGCTGGCGCGCCACATCCACGGCATCGACGAGGCCGTGTCGCTGGACAGCATGGCGCGCGTGGCCACGACGATGGCGCGCACCATCGCCGACTGGTGCGGCGTCTGCGCCTGGCCCGGCGCCGTCCGTCCGGCGTCGTAGGCACGGCCACCGACTCCCCAAGATCGTGGGCACGGCCGGGCGTTGCAGCTGGCCGGGCCTCGCTACATTGGCCCGTGTGCGGCGCCGCCGGCGCCCGCCACTCTTGGAGGAGTCGAACATGGCCTCAGCCGCCTTCCTGGAATCGCTGCCCTTCGTCCTGCGTTGGGAGGGCGGCTATGTCAATCATCCCAACGATCCCGGCGGCGCCACCAACAAGGGCGTCACGCAGAAGGTCTACGACGCCTGGCGCGTCAAGCAGGGCCTGGCGGCGCAGGACGTGCGCCAGATCAGCGACGACGAGGTGCATGCGCTGTACGAGTCGGGCTACTGGCTGCCGCCGCGCTGCGACAAGCTGGACAGCCCGCTGGACACGGTGCAGTTCGACACCGCGGTGAACATGGGCGTGGGCCGCGCCGCGCGCTTTCTGCAAAAGGCCGTCGGCGCCCAGGTCGACGGCGCCATCGGCCCCGGCACGCTGCAGTGCGTGGCCAACTGCGACCTGGGCGACACCCTGGCCAACTACTGCAATGTGCGCGAGCAGTACTACCGCGGCCTGGTCGAGAGCAATCCCAAGCTGGGCGTGTTCCTCAAGGGCTGGCTGAACCGGCTGAATGCGCTGCGCAAGCACATCGGCCTGCCGGGCTTCGAGGCCGATGTGCCGCTGGACTTCGGCGAGGCAGGCTACATGGGCCGCGTGCCCGACATCGGCGTCGATGCGGCCTACGACCTGGGCAACTGAAGCGCGGTGCCAGCATGGCCAGCGTCGCCGGAAAGTCCGTCAAGAAGCCCGCCCAGAAGTCCGCCCAGAAGCCCACGGAAGAACGCCCCGAAGACCGGGCCCGCCGCCGCGCCGAGCAACTCGGCCGGGCCTTGTCGGCCAAGGTGCGGGCCGCCGACCTGAAGGCCGCGCGCGCCCTGCTCGTCGAGCTGCGCAATCTGCGCGCCAACGAGGCACTGGCCGCGCTGGCCGAGCGCCTGCTGCGCATCGACCCGGCCGACGCGCCCAGCGCCCGCTTGTATGCGCAGGCGCTGATCGAGAGCGGCCAGGTGGTGCCGGCGATCGCCATGCTGCGCCAGCTGCTGGCCACGCTGCCGCGCGAGCATGCCGAGGTCGCCGAGGCCTGGGGCCTGCTGGGCCGGGCGCACAAGCAGCTGTTCTTCGATGCCGGCGACCTGTCCACCCACGGCGCCCACCAGGCCCTGAAGGAGGCGCTGGCCGCCTACCTGAGGCCGTACAAGGCCGATCCGCAGCGCAACACCTGGCACGGCGTGAATGTGCTGGCCCTGCTGACGCGGGCACGGCGCGAGGGCTGGACCGACATCGCGCCGCGCGAACAGCCGCTGAAGCTGGCCCGGGCCCTGGTGGCCACGCTGGAGGCGCTGCCGAAGAAGCAGCGCGACGAATGGTATCTGCCGACGCTGGCCGAAGCCCGCCTGGGCCTGGCCCTGGCCGATGGTGACCTGGGCCCGGTGCTGGCCCTGCTGCGCCAGTACGTCGGCGCGTCCGAGGTGCCGGCCTTTCTGGTGGCCAGCACGCTGCGCCAGTTCAGCCAGGTCTGGGCGCTGGAGGGCCTGCGACCGGGCCAGCCCGGTCTGGGCTTGAAGACGCCCGAGGCCGTGCAGCAGGCACGGGCCCTGGTGACCATTCTGCGCGCCCGTCTGCTGCAGCTGCCGGGCGGCCGGCTCGAGCTGGATGCCAGCGCGGCGCGGCCTGAACCGCCGGCCGCCCCCGCCCGGGGGCGTGGCCGCAGCCGCGACCTGCAGGCGCTGGCCCAGGCCCAGCCGCCGCTGCCCGACAACAGCCAGCTGGAGGCCGTGCTCGGCGCCGACGGTCCGCGCACCCTGCGCTGGTATGCCGCCGGCCTGGCCGCGGCACGCTCGGTGGCGGCGGTCAAGCAGAAGCTGGGCGGGCGCATCGGCACCGGCTTCCTGGTGCGCGCGGGCGACTTCGGCCTGAGCCTGGCCGACGAGCCGCTGCTGCTGACCAATTTCCACGTCATCAATCCCGATGGCGCGGCGCCCGGCATCGCGCCGCAGCGCGCCGAGGTGGCCTTCGAGGCCGACGACGCGGCCAAGGTCTACACCGTGGCCCAGCTGCTGTGGTGCTCGCCGGTGGACCAGCACGATGCGGCCCTGTTGCGTCTGACGCCCACGCCGGCCGGCGTGCCGCCGCTGACACTGAGCACCCAGCTGCCGGCCCTGCCGGCGCCGGAGGCCAAGAAGAAGCCGCGCGTCTATGTCATCGGCCACCCGGGCGGGCGCGAGCTGTCGATCTCCTTCGACGACAGCCAGCTGCTGGACCACGAGGGCCCGCCGGCCGGCAAGCCGCCGATCGCCGGCGTGGTGCGGGTGCATTACTTCACCCCCACCGAGGGCGGCAATTCGGGCAGCCCGGTGTTCGAGGATCAGGGCTGGGAGGTCATCGCCCTGCACCACAAGGGCGGCAAGTTCGGCATGCCGCGGCTCAACGGCCAGGCCGGAAGCTATGCGGCCAACGAGGGCCTGGCCATGGGGGCGCTGCTGGCCGCGGCGCGTCAGGCGCTGGCGGCTGGCGGTTAGGCGTCGGGTGGCTGGGCGGCTGGTGGCCGCCAGCCCAGGCGCGCCGACAGCTCGGCCGCGGCCTGGCGCAGCTGGCGCGCCAGCAGGCTGTTCCAGGCCGTGTCCAGCGCCGCCGACGGGCCGATGGCCACCAGGCCCAGCACGATGGCGCCGCGGTGGTCGAACACCGGCGCGGCCAGTGCGCTGACGCCGGCGACGATGGCGCCGTCGGCCCGGGACAGGCCCTGGGCACGCACCTCGGTCAGCACGCCGGCGGCAAACTCGGCCCAGGCCATGCGGCCGGCGGCGGCGGCCTCGGCCTCGTACAACGGCCGCACCAGGGATTCGGGCAGGTGGGCGGCAAACAGCTGGCCCGAGGCCGTGCCGACGATGGAGAACACCGTGCCATGGCGCATGTTCACATGCACCGCGGCCGGTGATTCGGCCAGGCGCACGATGGTCGCGCCCTGCGTGCCCCACACGGCCATGGCCACGGTGTGGCCGCTGGCCTGGGCCAGATCCTCGATCACCGGCGTGGCCAGGCGCACCGGGTCAGCCTGCTGCAGGCTCATCAGGCCCAGCTGCAGGGCCAGCGGGCCCAGGCCGTAGCGGCCGCTGGCGCGGTCCTGCTCGACCAGGCCGATCTTGCCGAAGCTGACCAGATAGGGGTGGGCGCGGGCCGGCGGCATGTCGGCGGCGGCGGCCAGGTCCTTCAGCGCCAGCGGCCGGCCCTGGTGGGCCAGCGCATGCAGCAGCTGGCCGCCGACCTCGATGCTCTGGATGCCGCGCTGCTCATGCTCGGGCTTGGCTTCAGGTTTGGGCTGGGTAGGGCTCACGGTGCACGGAATGGACGGATGCCGCAGTATGGCCGGGCATTGTCGGCGCCCGGTCAGGGCCTGGGCAGGGGTGCAAGAATGGACCATGACATCCAGCAACAGCAACAGCTCCGTCACCCGCGTCGCCATCGTCGGCGTTGGTGCCATCGGTGGTTATGTGGGCACGCGCCTGGCGCTGCTGCCCGATGTGCGGGTCAGCGCGCTGGCGCGTGGCGCCACGCTGGCCGCGCTGCGCGAACACGGCCTGCGCCTGCGCCAGGGCGGCGAGCTGATCGCCGCACCGGTGCAGGCCAGCGACGACGCAGCGGCGCTGGGGCAGCAGGACATCGTCTTGATCGCCGTCAAGGGTCCGGCCCTGGCCACGGTGGCGGCGCAGATCGCGCCGCTGCTGGGGCCGCAGACCCGGGTGGTGCCGGCGATGAACGGCGTGCCCTGGTGGTTTGGTGCCGCGGCGCCCGGGCTGGGCAGCCAGCCTCTGGATGCCGTGGACCCCGGCGGCCACATCGCTGCGGCGATTGACTTCGACCGCGTGCTGGGCTGCGTGGTGCATGCCAGCTGCTTCACGGAAGCGCCGGGCATCGCCGCGCACAAGATGGGCAGCGGCCTGATCGTCGGCGAACCCCTCGGCACCCCCCCAGGCGGCGAGTCGCCGCGCGCACAGGAACTGGTGGCCCTGCTGCGGCGGGCCGACTTCGACGCCACCCTGTCGGCGAATGTGCGCCAGGACATCTGGTACAAGCTGTGGGGCAACATGACCATGAACCCGATCACCGCGCTGACCGGCGCCACGGTCGACCGGGTGCTGGACGATCCGCTGACTCGCGGCCTGTGCACCGCGGCCATGGCCGAGGCGCAGAGCGTGGGCGCGGCCATCGGCTGCGCCATCGCGCAGACGCCGGAAGACCGGCACCAGATCACGCGCAAGCTGGGCGCCTTCAAGACCTCGATGTTGCAGGACGTGGAAGCTGGCCGCGCCATCGAGCTGGACGCGCTGGTGACGGTGGTGCACGAGATCGCCGGCCGGGTGGGCATTGCCACGCCCTTCATCTCGGCCCTGCTGGGCCTGGCCCGCCTGCATGGCCGCGTGCATGGCCTGTATCCCGAGGCCGGCGAGCCGCGCACCGCTTCGGCGCAGGGCCTGCCCGCGGCCGTGCATTCGGCGGCCAGTCAGCCGGATCCGTTGTTGAGGCGTTGAATCTTCACGCCTCAGTTGGGTGGTCCGGCTCTTGCTGATCCCGCTCATCCGTCGCAACATGGCATGAACAACAGGACAAGGGCAGCGCTGATCGCTGTTTTGGTCCGCTACACAAACCACCAAGCTAGAGGCACTGCTCAGACACGCAGACCCTGAACCGAATGACCGGAAAGCTCTGATGGCGCCCGGGCCCGTGAAGCCGGGACGTCATCAGAACTTCCCCGAAGCCGGCGGCAACGCTCACGCGCTGCCGGTGGCTCACCACCGGTCCCACCCTCAGGAGGTCGCATGGACGTCATCAGCAGTTTCGCCGCGCGCTACGAGCGCACCCGTGAAGAAGAGATGTCCCTCGAGGACTATCTGGCTGAGTGCAAGCGCAACCCGCTGGCCTATGCCACGGCCGCCGAGCGCATGCTCAAGGCCATCGGCGAGCCGCAGATGGTGGACACCCGCAACGATCCGCGGCTGTCGCGCATCTTCGCCAACAAGCTGATCAAGATCTACCCGGCCTTTGCCGAGTTCTATGGCATGGAAGACGCCATCGAGCAGGTGGTCAGCTACTTCCGCCACGCCGCCCAGGGCCTGGAAGAGAAGAAGCAGATCCTGTATCTGCTGGGCCCGGTGGGCGGTGGCAAGAGCTCCATCGCCGAGCGCCTGAAGGCGCTGATGCAGGAGGTGCCGTTCTACGCCATCAAGGACTCGCCGGTCAACGAGTCGCCGCTGGGCCTGTTCGACGCCGCCGAGGATGGTCCCATCCTGGAGCAGGAGTTCGGCATCCCGCGTCGCTATCTGCAACGCATCATGAGCCCCTGGGCGGTGAAGCGGCTGGAGGAGTATGGCGGCGACATCCGCCGCTTCCGTGTCGTCAAGCGCTATCCCAGCATCTTGAAGCAGGTGGGCATTGCCAAGACCGAGCCGGGCGACGAGAACAACCAGGACATCTCCAGCCTGGTCGGCAAGGTCGACATCCGCAAGCTCGAGACCTATGCCCAGGATGACCCCGATGCCTACAGCTACTCGGGCGGCCTGTGCCTGGCCAACCAGGGCCTGCTGGAGTTCGTGGAAATGTTCAAGGCGCCGATCAAGGTGCTGCATCCGCTGCTGACGGCCACCCAGGAAGGCAACTTCAAGGGCACCGAGGGCTTTGGCGCCATTCCCTTCGACGGCGTGGTGCTGGCCCACAGCAACGAGAGCGAATGGAAGGCCTTCCGCAACAACAAGAACAACGAAGCCTTCCTGGACCGCATCTACATCGTCAAGGTACCGTACTGCCTGCGCGTGTCCGAAGAGATCAAGATCTACGAGAAGCTGGTCAAGGGCAGCTCGCTGGGAGCAGCCAAGTGCGCGCCCGGCACGCTGAAGATGATGAGCCAGTTCGCCATCCTGACGCGGCTGAAGGACCCGGAGAACTCCAGCCTGTTCAGCAAGATGCAGGTCTACGACGGCGAGAACCTGAAGGACACCGACCCCCGCGCCAAGAGCTACCAGGAGTACCGCGACTACGCCGGCGTGGACGAGGGCATGAGCGGCATCAGCACGCGCTTTGCCTACAAGATCCTGTCCAAGGTGTTCAACTTCGACAGCCAGGAGGTGGCCGCCAACCCGGTGCACCTGATGTATGTGCTGGAGCAGCAGATCGAGCGCGAGCAGTTCCCCAAGGAGATCGAGGAGAAGTACGTCGCCTTCATCAAGGAGCAGCTGAGCCCGCGTTATGCCGAGTTCATCGGCAAGGAGATCCAGACCGCGTACCTGGAGAGCTATTCCGAGTACGGGCAGAACATCTTCGACCGCTACGTCACCTATGCCGACTACTGGATTCAGGACCAGGAGTACCGCGACACCGACACCGGCGAGGTGTTCGACCGCGGTGCGCTGAATGCCGAGCTGGAGAAGATCGAGAAGCCGGCCGGCATTGCCAATCCCAAGGACTTCCGCAACGAGATCGTCAACTTCGTGCTGCGCGCCCGCGCCAACAACCAGGGCCGCAACCCGGTGTGGACCAGCTACGAGAAGCTGCGCACGGTGATCGAGAAGAAGATGTTCTCCAACACCGAGGAACTGCTGCCGGTGATCAGCTTCAATGCCAAGGCCAGCGCCGACGAGGCCAAGAAGCACGAGGACTTCGTCAACCGCATGGTGGCCAAGGGCTACACCGCCAAGCAGGTGCGGCTGTTGTGCGAGTGGTACCTGCGCGTGCGCAAGAGCAGCTGATCCACCAACGGCCGTCGTTGGGCCCGACCTTCAAAACTCCAGGGAATCCGGATGCTTCAGCAGATCATCGACCGGCGACTCGCGGGCAAGAACAAGTCCATCGGCAACCGCGAGCGCTTCATGCGCCGCTACAAGCAGCAGGTGCGCGAGGCCGTGCGGCGGGCGGTGGACGGCCGTGGCATCCGCGACCTGGAGCGTGGCGAGGAAGTGCGCATCCCGAAGAAGGACCTGTCCGAGCCGGCCTTCCACCACGGCTCGGGTGGCGTGCGCGAGATCGTGCACCCGGGCAACCAGGACTATGTGCGTGGCGACCGCATCAAGCGGCCCCAGGGTGGCCAGGGCGGCGGCAGTGGCAAGGGCCAGGCCAGCGACCAGGGTGAAGGCGAGGACGACTTCACCTTCGCGCTGAGCAAGGAAGAGTTCATGCAGGTCTTCTTCGAGGACCTGGCCCTGCCGCACCTGGTGCGCACCCAGCTGGCCCAGACGCCGGAGTTCAAGACCCACCGCGCCGGCTACACCAGCGACGGCACGCCCAACAACCTGCATGTGGTGCGCTCGATGCGCGGTGCGCTGGGCCGGCGCATCGCGCTCGGCATGGGTGCGCGCGGCGAGTTGCGTGAGCTGGAGGACCAGGTCGCCGCCCAGCAGGCCCTGGCCGACGGCGGCGATGCCCAGGCCAAGGCCGCGCTGCCGGCCCTGCTCGAGCAGCTGGAGGCGCTGCGTGCGCGCATCGCGCGCATCCCCTTTCTCGACCCCATCGACCTGAAGTTCCGCAGCCGGGTGAAGACGCCGGTGCCCACCAGCCAGGCGGTGATGTTCTGCCTGATGGACGTCTCGGGCTCGATGGACGAGTCGCGCAAGGAGCTGAGCAAGCGCTTCTTCATCCTGCTGTACCTGTTCCTGACCCGGCACTACGAGAAGATCGAGATCGTCTTCATCCGCCACCACACCCAGGCCCAGGAGGTGGACGAGGAGAACTTCTTCCATGCCCGCGAGACCGGGGGCACCGTGGTCAGCTCGGCCCTGGTGCTGATGGAGGAGATCATCCGCGCCCGCTATTCGCCGACCGAATGGAACATCTACGGCGCCCAGGCCAGCGATGGCGACAACTGGCACCATGATTCAGGCCGCTGCCGCGAGCTGCTGGCCGAGAAGATCCTGCCGCTGTGCCGCTACTTCGCCTATGTGCAGGTGGCCGAGGAAGAGCAGAACCTGTGGGAAGAGTATGGCCAGCTGGCGCAGAGCCAGCCTCACTTTGCGATGCGCAAGGCGGTGGAGGCCTCGCAGATCTACCCGGTGTTCCGCGACCTGTTCAAGAAGGAGGGCGCCGCCCAGGCGGCGTGAGCAAGCCATGAGCCATTCTCACGAAGCCCTGCCCGATCTGGCGGCCATCGCCTCGCCGGCCGCCCTGGCCGCACCGCTGCGCCCGCTGCGCGGCCCGTTGCCCAGCAGCCGCCGGGTCAGCCGCCTGCCCGGCCCCAGCGACTGGTCGTTCGAGCTGGTGCACGAGTACCACGACGTGATCCGCCAGACGGCCGAGCGCTATGGCCTGGACACCTATCCCAACCAGCTGGAGATCATCACCGCCGAGCAGATGATGGACGCCTATGCCAGCGTGGGCATGCCGGTGGGCTACCGCCACTGGAGCTATGGCAAGGAGTTCATCGCCACCGAGAAGAACTACAAGCGCGGCCACATGGGCCTGGCCTACGAGATCGTCATCAACAGCAACCCCTGCATCAGCTACCTGATGGAGGAGAACACGATGGCGATGCAGGCCCTGGTGATCGCCCATGCGGCCTATGGCCACAACAGCTTCTTCAAGGGCAACTACCTGTTCCGCATGTGGACCGATGCGGCGTCGATCATCGATTACCTGGTCTACGCCAAGAACTACATCGCCGATTGCGAGGAGAAGCACGGCCTGGAGACGGTGGAAGAGTTCCTCGACTCCTGCCATGCGCTGCAGAACCACGGCGTCGACCGCTACCGCCGGCCCAGCAAGCGCACGCTGGCGCAAGAGCTGGCCGAGCGCCAGCAGCGCGAGGCCCATGCCCAGCAGCAGATCAACGACCTGTGGCGCACCCTGCCCAAGCGTGCCGACAAGGCCGACGGCCCCGAGCAGGCGCGGCGCTTTCCGGCCGAGCCGCAGGAGAACCTGCTGTACTTCATCGAGAAGAACGCGCCGCTGCTCGAGCCCTGGCAGCGCGAGGTGGTGCGCATCGTGCGCAAGATCGCCCAGTACTTCTATCCGCAGCGCCAGAGCCAGGTGATGAACGAAGGCTGGGCCACGTTCTGGCACCACCGGCTGCTGAACCAGATGTACGACGACGGCTACCTGACCGACGGCGTGATGATCGAGTGGCTGAAGAGCCACACCAACGTGGTCTACCAGCCGCGTGTCGGCGACCGCGGCTACTCCGGGCTCAACCCCTATGCGCTGGGCTTTGCGATGTACAACGACATCAAGCGCATCTGCGAGAACCCCACCGACGAAGACCGCGCCTGGTTTCCCGACATCGCCGGTGCCGACTGGGTGCCGACGCTGGACCATGCGATGCGCAACTACAAGGACGAGAGCTTCGTCGGCCAGTTCCTCAGCCCCAAGCTGATGCGCGACTTCCGCCTGTTCGCCATCACCGACGACGAGAAGGCCAGCGAGCTGGAGGTCAGCGCCATCCACGACGAGACCGGCTACCGCCAGGTTCGCGAGATGCTGTCGCACCAGTACGACCTGGGCTCGCGCGAGCCCAACATCCAGGTCTGGAACGTCAACCTGCGTGGCGACCGGGCGCTGACGCTGCGCCACTTCCAGCACAAGGACCGCCCGCTGGACGACAGCGCGGCCGAGGTGCTCAAGCACGCGGCCCGGTTGTGGGGCTTTGGCGTGCACCTGGAAAGCACCAATGCCAAGGGCGACGTGACCAAACGCTTCAGCGTGCCGGCGCCGTCGCACTGATCTGGGGCGTTTGGCCGGCCGTGCAGGCGGGCACGGGCCGGCATGCACCGGTAACGGTCAAGTTTTGCTGGCCGGGGCCGATACCGGAAGGCGCGCAGCCGTATCCGTCCGCCGCGGGCGGGTCGTGCGCACCGATCCGGAGTCCTGCTTGTACCGAAGCCTTCGCCTGCCCCTGCTGATGGTCCGCCGCTGGTCTGGCGCCTGGGCCCTGCTTCGGGCCGCGGGTGGCGCGGGCATGGAGCTGTCCCCCCAGCTGCGCCTGCGCCTGGCGGTGTTGGCGATGCTGGGCGTGGTCGGGCTGGCGTCGACCTGGCAGGTCTGGCGCTTTCATGAACTGGAGGCCCAGCGCCTGCTGGACGGCCGGGTGCATGAGCTGGCACTGTCGGTCAATGCCCTGGGCCAGACCCTGGCCTCCGGCGCCCAGGCGCTGCAGCAGTCCGGCTCGGGCGGCGTCAACCGCCTGTCCGAGATCCTGGGCCGTTCGCAGGCCGAGGCCCTGCTGTTGGACCAGCTGGTCGGCACCCAGGCCGCAGTGGATGTGGAATCGGCCGCGGCCCTCGACCTGGCGCTGCAGCTGTGGCAGGACACGCGCGAGCGCCTGTGGTACCGCGCCGAGGCCGTGCTCAATGCCCATGCGGCCGGTGGCGGCCCGCGCCTGGAACGCGCGGTCGAGGATCTGCAGAACCTGGTGGCGCCGGCGGCCCAGGCCGCGGCGGCGCTGGCCAGCCATTCGTCGGCGGTGGCCGAGCGCCGCCGCGGCCGTGCGCTGGATGAGCTGCGGTCGGCCGGCATCGCCAGCGTGGCCCTGCTGCTGGTCCTGGCCCTGCTGATCGGCGAGCCCACGGCGCGTGCCGTGGCCCGCCAGCACCGCCGCCTGGCCGAGCAGGCCGGCGAGCTGGAGCGCCTGGCCCTGGTGGCGCGGCGCAGCAGCAATGGCATGCTGGTGCTGGATGCGCAGGGGCGCGTCGCCTGGGCCAACGAGGCCACCGGGCCGTTGTTCGGCGATGGCCTGGCCGGCCGGTCGCTGGCCGATCTGCTGCGCCGCGTCGGCGCCGACCCCTCGGCCGTGACCACGGTGGAGCTGGCCCTGGCCGGCCGCCACCATGCGCTGGTGCAGCTGCACTGGGCGGCGCGCGACGGCCGCCAGCGCGGCCTGGAGCTGGAGGTGCAGCCGGTGCACGAGGCCCCTGTCCCCGGCCGTGCGGGTCGGCAGCGCCGGCGCCAGGGCCTGGGCATGGGCGGCTTCATCGCCACCATCGCCGACCGCACCGAGCAGCTGCACCGCCAGGAGACCGCCGCCCTGCTCAGCCACACCGTCGAGGCCGCTGGCCTGGGCACCTGGCAATGCGACTTCCGCAGCGGCGTGGTCGAGTGCAACGACCGCGTGCTGGCCATGCTGGGCTGGCGCCGGGCCGATTTCGACGGCAGCCTGCGCAGCTGGCTGGCCCTGGTGCACCCCGAGGACCGGGTGCAGATGCGCCAGGCCGTGCGCGCCCACCTGGCCGACCCGGCCCTGCCCTGCCGCGTCGAGCTGCGCTTCAAGCGTCCCGACGGCGACTGGGCGGTGGTGCAAAGCTGCGCCGTGGTCACCGAGCGCGACGAGTCCGGCCAGCGTGCGCTGCGCATGGCCGGCATCCACATCGACCTGACCGAGCAGATGCAGATGCAGGCCATGCTGCGCCACGCGGCGCGCACCGACGGCCTGACGCAGATGCCCAACCGCGCCGCGGTATTCGACCAGGTGCAGCAGGTCATCAACCGCGCCGCCGCCCAGCCGGGCTACGGCTATGCGGTGCTGTTCATGGACTTCGACCGCTTCAAGCAGGTCAACGATACGCTGGGCCATGCCGCCGGCGACGAGCTGCTGCGCCAGATCGCCCAGCGCCTGCGTGGTGCGCTGCGGGCGCGCGATCTGATCAGTGCCTCGGCCGGCCGCATCCACACCGCCGGCCGCATCGGCGGCGACGAGTTCGTGGTCGTGCTCGATGGCGTGAGCGGCCGCGACGAGGCGGTGGCCGTGGCCAGGCGGCTGCTGGACGTGCTGGCCGCGCCGTACCAGATTGGCAGCCATGTGGTGCATTCGTCGGCCAGCATCGGCATCGTCACCTCGGAGCTGGCGGCCAACGACGCCCACACCGTGATGCGCGACGCCGACACCGCGATGTACGAGGCCAAGCGCGGTGGCCTGGGGCGCTGGGTGGTGTTCGACCCCGGCATGCACGAGCGCGTGGCGCGCGGGCTGGCCATCGAGAGCGAGCTGCGCCTGGCGCTGGAGCGCGACGAGCTGTTCGTCGTCTACCAGCCGGTGGTGCCGCTGCACGGGCAGGCCCGCACCGGCGTCGAGGCCCTGGTGCGCTGGCGCCATCCGCTGCGCGGCCTGGTGTCGCCGGCCGACTTCATCCCGGTGGCCGAGGAGTCGGGCCTGATCTCCGAGCTGGGTCAGCTGGTGCTGCGCAGCGCCTGCGCTGACTTCATGGCCTGGCAGCGCGACCTCGGCGCGGCCGCGCCGGCCTCGCTGGCGGTGAACCTCAGTCCAATGCAGTTGCGTGCGCCGGGGCTGATCGCCGATGTGCAGCGCTGCCTGCGCGACACCGGCATCCCGGCAGCGTCGCTGCAGCTGGAGGTGACCGAAAGCCTGGCGGCACAGGACGATGCGGCGCGGGCCCGGCTGCGCGAGCTGAAGGCCCTGGGCGTCCGCATTGCGCTGGACGACTTCGGCACCGGTTATTCGTCGCTGGCTTGCCTGCACCTGCTGCCGGTGGACACGGTCAAGGTCGACCGGTCCTTCGTCTCCCATGCCGAGACCAGCGACTACCACCGCGTGCTGATCGAGGCCACCATCCGCGTGGCCCAGACCCTGGGCATGGATACCGTGGCCGAGGGCATCGAGACCACGGGCCAGGCCGCGCTGATGACGCGCCTGGCCTGCGACCGCGGCCAGGGCTACCTGTTTGCGCGCCCCCTGGACGATGCGGCGCTGCGCGCCTGGTGCCTGGGCCAGTCAGAGGCGGCGCCAGCGGTGCTGGCAGCCTGAGGCACGCAAGCGCCCAAACCCTTCAGGCCGGCTGCAGGCTGGCCGCCGGCCTCGGCTCGCGGATCGGCAGGTGCAGCAAGGCGGCGGCGGCGGCCAGCGCGATGTCGGCCCACCACATCCAGTCGTAGTGACCGCTGGCCTCGAAGGCCTTGCCACCCAGCCAGGCGCCGAGGAAGCCGCCCAGCTGGTGCGAGACCATCACCAGACCGAACAGCAGGCCCATGTGCGCCGGGCCGAAGAAGCGGGCCACCAGGCCGGCGGTGGGCGGCACCGTGGACAAGAAGGTCACACCCATCACCGCGGCAAACAGCAGCAGCACCAGCGGCGTCTTCGGCGCCAGCACAAACAGCAGCACGGCCACACCGCGTGTGGCATAGATCAGCGACAGCAGGCGCTTCATCGGCCACCGGCCATTGCCATGGCCGATGGCCCAGCCGATGGCGATGCTGCCGACGATGTTGAACAGGCCGATGATGGCCAGGGCCCAGGCGCCGAGGGCGGGAGACAGCCCGCAGGCGGCCACCACGCCCGGCAGGTGGGTGGCCAGGAAGGCCACGTGGAAGCCGCAGACGAAGAAGCCGGCCGCCAGCAGCCGGTAGCTGGGGTCGGCCAGTGCGCGGCGCAGCGCCTGGCGGCTGGTTTCGGCCGCTGCGGTAGGTGCTGCGGTGCTGGCCTGGCCGGTGGTGGGGGTCGCCTTCCGGCCACGCAGCACCCAGGCCGCGGGCAGGGCCAGCAGGGTCAGTCCGGCCAGGGTCTGCAGGGCCACGGCCCAGCCGGCGGCGGCGGTCAGGCCCTGGGCGATGGGGGCAAACACGAACTGCCCGAACGAGCCACCGGCATTGACGATGCCAGTGGCCAGGCCGCGGCGCTCGGGTGCCACCAGGCGGGTGGTGGCGGCCATCAGCACCGAGGGCCCGGCCATGCCGGCGCCGCCGGCGGCCAGCACGCCGATGGCCAGCACCAGGCCCAGGGTGCTGTGCGCCAGCGGGATCAATGCCGTGCCCAGGGCCACCAGCAGCACGCCGGCCACCAGCACCCGGCCCGGCCCGACGCGGTCGGCCACCAGGCCGGCAAAAGGCTGGGTCAGGCCCCACCAGAGCTGGCCGAAGGCAAAGGCCAGGCTGATGCTTGCCAGGCCCAGGCCGGTGTGGCTGTTGATGGCGCCGAGGAACAGGCCCATGGACTGGCGCGCCCCCATGGTCAGCGCGAAGGTGCCGGCGGCGGCCAGCAGCACCCAGAACAGGGTCGGTGCCGCCGCACGGCGGCGTGGCTGGGTGATCTCAGTCATCGAGCTGCTCCTCGGCGGGGCTGTGGTCTTGGGCGGTTGCGCCGGCCCCCGTCCCGGGCTGTGCCAGTAGGGCCAGGCATTCGTCCAGCAGCTGGTGCAGCTGGGCCACGCGCTGCTCGCCAACACGCTGGTTGAAGGCCTGCTGGGCCAGCTTCCAGGCCTGCTGGGCATCGGCCCGCTTGGCCTGGCCGGCTTCGGTGATCAGCACCTCGCGCGAGCGGCCATCGGTGCCCGGCCCGACCTGCACCCAGCCGGCGGCCACCAGCGGCTGCAGGTTGCGCGTCAGCGTCGACGGGTCCAGGCCCATCTGCTGGGCCAGGTCGGCCGGCCGCACCGGCGACAGCGTGGCCACATGGCTGAGCAGCGAGTACTGGGAGGTCTTCAAGCCGGTGCGCGGGGCGATCACACCGTCGTAGAAGCGGCTGACCAGGCGATCGGCACGACGCAGCCGTAGATTGCTGCAGCCGCGTGGACGGTCGGCGGTGGATGGGGGATGGGCGCTGGACATGAAATTGATTGTAGCTACAATGATTGCATATGCAAGTTTGACGGAGATCCTGCCCATGTCCAGCCTGTTCACCCCTTCCGCCCCGACCGAGGCCACCGAAGCGATCGACCCCGCCACCCAGCTGGCCCGCTGGGCCGATGAAGAGGCCCAGGTGCGCTCGCGCCTGGCGCCGCCCGGCGTGGCCCGGCCCGAGCAGCTGGCGGGCAAGTCGGGCCTGCAGGTGTTTGCGGCCATTTCGGCCGGCGAGCTGCCATCGCCGCCGATCGGGCATTCGCTGGACTTCTGCCCCATCGCCTTCGGCCCCGGCCACTTCGTCTTCCAGGGCCGGCCGAGCGCGCGCTATCTGAATCCGCTGGGCACGGTGCACGGCGGCTGGATCGCCACCTTGCTGGATTCGGCCGTCGGCTGCGCGGTGCACACCATGCTGCCGGCCGATGTGGGCTACACCACGGCCGAGTTGAAGATCAGCTATGTGCGCGCGCTGACGCCGGCCGTGGGCCTGGTCCGCGCCGAGGGCCGCGTCATCAACACCGGCCGCCGCCTTGGCTTTGCCGAGGGCCGGCTGATCGGTCCGGATGGCAAGCTGTATGCGCATGCCACCACCACCTGCGCGGTGCTGACGCCCGGGCTCTGAGCCGTCGCGGCCGCCGGCCGGGCTGGTCGCCGGCCCCGGCGATGTGCGACAGTGGGCCCATGGAATGCGCGAGCCCCTCGCCCGGCATGTCGTCCGGCGTTTTGCCCAAGGCGGTCGGGCCCTGGCTGCTGGGCCTGGCTGCACTGCAGACGGGGGCGCCGCTGGTGGCGGCCGAGGCGGAGCTGGGGGTCCGGGACCCGTCCAGCACGCGCACCCAGTACGCCCTGGGCCTGGCGGCGATCACGCGGCCCAGCCATGCCGGTGGGCGTGACCAGACCCTGGTGCTGCGTCCGCTGTGGGCGCTGCGTCACGGGCGTTTTCGCCTCAGTGGTCCGCGCTCGGGCGGATTGCTGGGCACGGTCGGCGACGAGGCCTCCGGAGCCAGCGCCGATCTGGTGGACACGCCGCAGCTGGCGCTGCGTCTGGGCCTGAGCATCGACAGCGGGCGGCGCAGCGGCGATGCTCCCGAGCTGCAGGGCCTGCCCGACATCCGCCGCACGCTGCGCGGCAAGCTGTCGGTGTCGCGCAACTGGCACGACGACTGGAGCGCCTCGTTGTCGCTGAGTCCCGACCTGCTGGGCCGTGGCGGCGGCCGCTGGCTGGCGGTGGACCTGGGGCGGCATTGGCATCTGCAATCGTCCTGGCTGGCCGGCTGGCAGCTGAGCGCCGGCGCCGGCCTGACCTGGGGCGATGCCCGGGCCATGGACACGCAGTTCGGCATTGCCGATGCGGTGGCGCAACGCACCGGCCGGCCGGCCTACCGGCCCGGCAGCGGCCTGCGCGACTGGCACCTGGGCCTGGGCCTGCAGCGGCCGCTGTCCAGACATTGGATGGGGTTTGGCCAGCTGGGCTGGTCCACCCTGGTGGGCGACGCCGCGGCCAGCCCGCTGACCCTGCGCCGCCACGGACTGACGCTGAGCCTGGGCCTGGCCTGGCGCCAGCCCTGAGCGCTGAACCGGCGACGGTGCGGCGAGCGCTGGCTCAGTCGGCGTCGGACCAGGCGGCGTCTGGTGCCTGATTCTGCCCGGTGCCCAGGCTGCGCTGATAGCGCTGCATCACGCCAGGATCGCTGACGCCCAGCCATCGCGCCACCTGAGCCGGATCGTGGCCCAACGCCAGCTGGCGCAAGGCAAAGCTGTGGCGCAGCCGGAACGAGCCGCCGGCGGCCTGGGCGGGCACCTGGGCATCGGCCAGCACCCGGGCCGCGGCCTCGTATTGCGCCACCTTGCCCCAGGGCTTGCCGCTGCGCGTGGAGGGAAACAGCCACGGCCCCGGCAGGGCCAGCGCGGTGCGGCAATGCAGCCAGTCACAGAGCAGGCGCGAGGCCCAGGCTGCCAGCGGCGCGCGGTAGGCCGCGGCACTGCCATTGGCCGGCACGGCCAGCAAGTAGGGGCCGGGCGGATTGGGAGGCCCCCCGGCCGATGGGCGACGAAGACGCAGCGTGCTGCCGGGAGGCTGGTCGGGCCAGGGTGTGGCCGGGCCAGGGCGACGCAGCAGGTCGGCCGGCGTTGCGTCCAGGTGCAGGTCCTGGATCTGCAGTGCGCGCAGGTCGGTCGGACCCAGCCCTGCGCCCAGTTGCAGCGCCAGGGCGACCGTATCGCGCAGATCCTGCCAGCGCGAGCGGCCTTGGCGCCAGGCCTGCCGTCGCCGGGCCAGCGCGCGGAACAGCCTGCGCACGGCCGGTGCGTCCAGATGCGCCAATGGGGGCTGCTGGCTCTGCCGGTTGGCCCAGCGCACCGCCGGACGGGCGGCGAGCAGCGGATCTCGTTCGCCCGCGGTGTGGCCCGCATGTTGAGCCGGGCCGCCGAGCGGCGCCCGGACAGCCACAGGCGTGGTCAAGGCGGTCGCCTGGGATGGCTCAGGTTGCGGCTGTCGGTCCTGGGGCGCCTTCAGGCGCAGCAAAGCGTCGTGGGCTTGGACCCGGCGCACCAGGCTCAGCAGACGCCAGGTGTAGCGATCGGTCCAGGGCTCGCCCCCGTGGGCGCAGCGTTCGCGCTCGGCGATGTAGGCCGAAAGCAGCGGTGCTGTCAGTTGCTTGACGTCGGTGATGGCAGGGCGACGCGCGAGCGCCCAGCGCGACAAGGCCTGCCACATGGCCCGGTAGATCGCGGCCGAGGTAGGCCGACGCAGCCGGCCTTGACGGGCTTCATGGGCGAGCCAGTGTTCGAGCGATTCGATCAACATCATAAACGAACTAACAGCACACTATCATCTCGATAAACGGCACACTTACTACTGCGAAGAACGCCTCGAACCAAAGCAACCTCTTCCGGCCGTTAGTTCACTATAGCTGGCGCAACGGCTACGCCCCGCTATGGTGGAACCCGGTTCTCTGTTCCAAGGCTCCTCAGCACGACCCCACCCATGCCCTCTTCCAACCCGAATCCGGATGCCAATGCCGGGCCGCGGCCCACCTCAGAGGTGGTCGAGCAGCTCTGGCTGGCCGCCAGACTGCCGGCGCAGGCCCTGGCACATCTGCAGCTCAGCGGCGGCGAGGCGGCCGTGCTGCCGTCCTCGTTCTGTGTCGCCACCGCGGCCCAGGCCAGTCTGGCGCTGGCGGGCCTGGCCGCCGTCGAACTGGGCGCGCTGCGGTCGCCGCTGGCCGGCCGGCAGTCGCTGCGGGTGGACCGCGCCCATGCGGCAGTGGAATGCAGCGCCCACTTCGCGCTGGACGGCCGCGAACCTCCGCTGTGGGACCCGCTGTCCGGCCTGTACGCCTGCGGCGCCGAGGTGGCCGGTGCCCCGCCCGGATGGGTGCGCATCCATGCCAACTTCGCCCACCACCGCGATGGCGCGCTGCGCCTGCTGGGGTTTCCAGCCGATCCGCACACGCCGCGTGACGCCGTGGCCGCAGCCCTGCGCCGCTGGACCGCCACCGACTTCGAGCAGGCTGCGGCAGCTGCCGGACTGGTGGTGGCCGCCGCGCGGCGCCATGCCGACTGGTTGCAGCATCCCCAGGCCCAGGCCGTCGCGTCCCTGCCCGTGGTCGACATCCAGCGCATCGGCGACGCACCACCGCGCCAATGGCCACCCACCCCATCCGAACGGTCGCCCGGCACTGCTGCTGAAACCCCGCCCCTGAGCGGCCTGCGGGTGCTGGACCTGACCCGCATCCTGGCCGGTCCGGTGGCCGGGCGCTGCCTGGCGGCCTATGGCGCCGACGTCATGCTGGTCAACGGTCCGCACCTGCCCAACATCTCCGCCATCGCCGACACCAGCCGCGGCAAGCTGTCCACGCAGATCGACCTGCGCCAGGCCGATGGCCGCCGTCAGCTGGACCATCTGCTGGACGGCGCCCAGGTGTTCCTGCAAGGCTACCGGCCCGGCGCCCTGGCCCAGCGCGGCTACGGTGCCGCCGAACTGGCGCGGCGCTGGCCCGGGCTGGTGATCGCCGAGCTGTCGGCCTATGGCTGGGAGGGGCCCTGGGCCGACCGGCGCGGATTCGACTCGCTGGTGCAGACCGCCACCGGCTTCAACCTCGACGAAGCCGAGGCCGCCGGCCTGCAGACGCCCAAGGCCATGCCGATGCAGATCCTGGACTATGCCGCCGGCCACCTGCTGGCCTTTGGCATCCAGGCCGCGCTGTGGCGGCAGCAGCTCGAGGGGGGCAGCTGGCAGGTGCGGGTGTCTCTGGCCGGCGTCGGGCGCTGGCTGCGCAGCCTGGGCCGGCTGGATCAGGGCCTGGCCGCGCAGGCACCGGACATCACGCCCTTCCTGGGCGAATGGGATTCCGGCTTCGGCCGCCTGCGCGCGGTGCGCCATGCGCCACAGTTCTCGCGGTCCGTGCTGACCAGCCAGCGCCCAGCCATGCCGCCCGGCAGCCATCCCCCCCTGTGGCCGGCGAGCGACTGCACCGGCTGAGCCACGCCCTGCCCTCCCCTGCCCGAGACGCTGCGGCTGCAGGACGCGCCGTTCTGGACCGCGGCCCAGTCCGGCTTTCCCACGGGCTTGAAGCCGGCCGCGCAGTCCCCAGCTGAGGTGGACAGGAAGCCACCGCCATGCCCGCGCCCAATACCTTGCTTGTTCCCCCCCGCCTGCAGCCACTGGCCGCACTGGCGCTGATGCTGGAGAAGCTCGAACGCGAACCCCATGCCCAGCGACCGGCCAGCGCCCTGCAATACCAGACCATGGTGCAACGCCTGCAGTTGCTGTTGGCCGAGGCCGAGGACGCTGCGCCGGCTGCGGTCCGGGCTGACGAGGGCACCGACGGCGTCGGCCTGCAGGCCCTGCTGGGCGCCTTTCCGGCATTGGCCGAGTTGTACGAGAACCGGCAATATGCCCAGGCGGGCCTGTGCCGGCAGGCGCTGGAGCCCGCCCTGCGTGCCGAGTTGGAGGCCAGCGCCCTGCTGCGCCGCTTGCGGCGCCCGCCGTCGCTGCCGTCCGCCGCGGACTGATCGCAGCTACCGCGCGCCGGCGGTCCTCAATCGCGGGCCGGCAGCCAACGCCGCAGATGAGCGGCATTGCGCCCGCGCCGGCCGCGGGCCTGGCGCAGTTCGTCGCGGGCGACGCTGCGCAGGTGCACGGCATCGGGGCCATCCAGGATGCGCAGCGCCCGTCCCCAGGCCCACAGCCGCGCCAGCGGTGTATCGGGCGTCAGCCCCATGGCGCCGAAGATCTGCATCGCCCGGTCCAGCACCCGTGTCTGCAGCTGGGCCGTGACCAGCTTGATCGCCGACGCATCAACCCGCGAGGCGGCCTGCAGCTGCTGCCGGGCCGATGGCTGCAGATCGGCGCCGAGGCCCAGGTCCAGCCGCCAGGCCGCACGCAGCACCAGCAGGCGCGCCTGATCGATCTCCAGCCGTGACGCAGCGATCCAGTCCTGCACATTGGCATGGTCGGCAATGCGCTGACCAAAGGCCCGGCGCTCCAGCGCCCGCTCGCACATCAGCTCCAGCGCCAGCTCGCACTGGCCGACGCTGCGCATCGCATGGTGCACTCGGCCGGGCCCCAGCCGCGCCTGCGCCATTGCAAAGCCGGCGCCCGGCTCGCCCAGCAGGTGGTCGGCCGGCACCCACACGTCGCGGAACACCAGCTCGCAATGGCCATCCAGCGCCTGGTGGTCCATCACCGGGATGTTGCGCTCCAGCAGCAGACCGGGCGCGTCCATCGGCACCATCACGATGGAGTGGCTGCTGTGCGGCCCAGCGGCGTCGGGTGTGGCGCCGCCGTTGCGGCCCATCACCAGGGCCACGCGGCATTGCGGATGGGCCGCGCCGGTGATGAACCACTTGCGACCGTTCAGGCGCCAACCATCGCCGTCGCGCACGATGGCCAGCTCCAGCTGCGTGGGATCGGACGAGGCCACGTCCGGCTCGCTCATGGCAAAGCAGCTGCGGATCTCGCCCCGCAGCAACGGGTCCAGCCAGCGCTCTCGCTGCTGCGGCGTGGCAAACAGCTGCAGCAGCTCGATGTTGCCGCTGTCCGGTGCATTGCAGTTGAAGACCTCGGCCGACCAGGGCACGCGGCCCATGGCCTCGGCCAGCGGCGCGTAATCGACATGGTCCAGCCGGGTGCCCGGCTGGTCGTCACGCAGGCTGGGCAGGAACAGGTTCCACAGGCCCAGGCTGCGAGCGCTGGCCTTCAGGCCCTCGATCAGATCCAGCGGGAACACCGCCGCATCGGACCAGCGATGCCATTCGGCCATGGACGGCAACACCTGGTCGTCCATGAAGCGCTGCAGGCTGGCCAGCAGTTGCTGGCTGCGGGGACTGGGGCTGAAGTCCATGGTGATCGGCGCCGCCGGCTGGCGACAGACAAGGCTGTGACAGGACCTTCGATGCTGGGGCGCGCTCCGCCCGCCTCTTGTCCCGCCCGAGACCGGCGACGGGCCCGCGCTTGATCCAGCGCAAGCATCACAGGGTCGATGGTCGTGGTACTTATCAGCGATAATTTTATTTATCACCAATGACATATCACGCGCAGTGACCCGCCGGCAGAATCCTCACAGGCCTGAATCTGCAATGCCGACAAGCACTTGCGTGGCATGGTGAGGTCGATGCCGGCAGCCTCTCGCGACACCCCGCTGCAGCGCCGTCTGCTGGGCAAAGATCATTTGCGCTTCTACCGCGCCGTGATGGACGGCGTGGAGCCACGCAAGGCCTGGTCGCTGTATCTGCCGCTGGAGGATGAGTTCAGCGAAGCCGAGGCCCGCTCGGTGCTGGCCTGGACGCGCCAGTCGCTGCTGGCTCAGGCGGTGGCCCAGGGCGCCCAAGACCTGGTGGGCCTGCTGCGCCGCGACCCGCGCGGCGTGCGCGTGCCCAGGGCACCGACGCTGGAGCAGTTTGCCGCCCGTTTCGAGCATGCGGGCGAGTTCTCCGAGCAGGAGTTGCTGGCGCTGTGGCATGCCGAGCATGGCGGCCCCCAACCCGCCGCAGCCCGGCGAAACCGCCTGGCCGCCCGGCTGCGCGAGGCCATCGGTCGGCTGGAGGGGGCCTTGCAGCGGCTGCCCTCGGCGGCCGATCCGGTGGAGCTGTGGCTGGCGCCCAGCCTGGCCAGCCGCCTGGTTGACGCCGGTCTGCCCACACTGGGCGCCCTGCGCCACAGCCTGGACCAGCGGCGGGCCACGCGCTGGCCGGCCGTGCCCGGCGTGGGGGCGGTCTGGGCCGACCGGCTGCAGACCTGGCTGGTGGACCAGGGCATAACAGCCCACCCTGAGCGGTCCGACGTGGCCGAGCTGCTGCCGCTGGAAAGGCTGCCGGCGCTCGCCCACGAGCCGCCGCCCTCCCCTGCCCGGCCGCTGCCGGCCGACGACCGAGACTGCATCGGCGCCTGGCTGCAGGCCCGCGCCACAAATACCCACACGCAGCGCTTGTACCGCCGCGCGGCCGAACGCCTGCTGCTGTGGTGCCGTCTCGAGCGCCGGATGCCGCTGCTGGCCCTGGGCAGCACCGACGCCCTGCACTATCGCCAATGGCTGCTGAGCCTGGGACGGCTCGAGCCTGACCGCTGGGCGGCCGCTGGCTGGCACCTGCCCGCCCAGGCCTGGATCCTGGCCGGTGCACGCAAGGGCCTGCGGCGCGACAGCCCGGACTGGCGGCCGTTCGACGGCCCGCTGTCGGAGGCGTCGGCCCGGCAGGACCTGGCGATCCTGCGCGCCATGTTCGCCCACTTCCAGCAGCTGGGCTGGGTGGCGATCCAGCCCTTTGGCGGCATCACCGCGGTCTCCCGAAAAGTCTCCATCTCCAGCGCCGCGGCTGGGTCAGCCCGGCATCGGCCCAGCCGTGCCGATCCGGGCCTCGATCCCCAGGCCTGGTCCTGGCTGCTGGGCCAGGTGCAGGACCCGGGTGACGAGCGGGGCCTGCGGCTGCGCGTTCTGCTGTGGCTGCTGGGGCCCTGCGGCCTCAGGCCCGCCGAGGCCCTGGCCCTGCGACTGGCAGACCTGCGCCCGATGGAGCACGACGGCCTGGGCTGGGCCCTGCACATTCCTGAGGCCGCCGGGCGTGCGCGGGAACTGCCCCTGCCGCCCGCGGCCGCCCGGGCCGTGCTGGACTATCTGCAGCGGCTGGGGGCCGATGCCGACCCGGGGTCTGCGCCGCTGTTGCGGGGCCAGCGCGGCAAGCGCCGAACCGGCCGCGACGCGCCCCGGTCGGCACTGGGCTACAGCAGCCTGCAGGCGGATCTGCAACGGCATCTGCTGCTGTGCGCCGATGCTGCGATGGCGACGCAACCCGAACTGGCCGGCCGCCTGAGGCAGGCCAGTGCCCGCTGGCTGCGGGAGGCCTGTGCCGCCTGGTCGCTGCGGGAGGGCGAGGATCTGATCGCGCTGCAGCACCGGCTGGGCCATGCCTCGCTGGTCAGCACCGGCAAGCTGCTATTGCCCAAGTGAGCGTTTTCGGGAGGCTCTTGACGGAATTGGGGCCGACGCAACCGCAAATGAAAAGAGGGGGTTGGACCGTCCAACCCCCTCCTGTTTTGTCTCCGCCTGGCCGGGCCGTCGGATACGGCGGGCCGGCGATGGGCAGGCATCAATCGACAACCATCACCCGCCCAAGGCTGCGGCAATCGCACGGGCCAGCCGGGCCCGCTGCTCCAGGGACAGGTCGGCACTGAACAGCACCTGGGTGCGTCCGGCAGCATCGCTGCCCACCGTGGCCAGCCGCTGGCCCTTGACCACCACCGGAATGTCCGGCGCCGCGCCGCCGGCGATCTCTCTCGGCTGCGGGGTCGCGATCAGCCGCTCGAACACCTGCTTGGGCGTCAGCGCCTCGGCACGGCTCCTGATCTCCCGCGCCCGGCTGACCAAGCCCTCGGGATCACGTTGCTGGGCGTCGCCCAAAGGCTTGGCCCAGCGGTACTGAAGGTCCAGCGGGCTGGCAAAGGCCTCCACCACCGCCTGCGGCAGACGCGCCAGGGCCAGGGCCTTGCCCACATCACCCAGGTCGCGTCCTATGGCCGCAGCCAGCTGGCGATTGGACGGGTAGAGCCCACCATCCAGCGCCCGCGCATACATCATGCCCTGCTCCCAGGCCGACAAGTCCTTCCGCGCGCGGTTCTCGCGCTCCATCTGCACGAACAGGTCCTGCTCGCCAATGGGCTCGACCATGGCCAGCACCGGCAGGCCAAGTTCCAGGCAGGCCCGATGCCTGCGGTGGCCGAAGACGATCTCGTATTCAAGCTCGGCGCCGCCGCCTGCGCCGTTGCCTGCGCCGCTGCCCGCGGCATTGGACAGATCCAGGGGGTTGGACGGTCCAACCCCCCTGCCCTGCCCGGCCGCAGCGCTGCCGACGGGCCGCACCTTGATTGGCTGCACATTGCCACCGGCGGCCGAGATCTCCGACTTCAGCGCCTCGAACGCCGCATCGGCGAATGAATCGGCATGGCGATTGGCCCAGGCCGAGACGCGGATGCGCTCCGGGTCCAGCCGCCGCACCGGGGCCGCGCCTTCGAACTCCGACAAGCGCTCCCGCAAAGTCTCCGCTTCCTTCACGGCCGCCGACTGCGCGGTCATGAACTGGAGCATCGATCCCGGCGCGGTCTTGGCCTTGTTGCGCTCGGATTCGGTTTCGCTCTCGGCCTCGGCAGCGGCCGGGCGTGCCGGCGGCAGGTGGATCATGCCGGCCTTCTCCAGCAGCTTCTTGGCCATCTCAGCGTTCTCCCTTCACACCACGCGCGGCGGCCGCCTGCTGGGCCTGGCGCAGCCACACGGCACGGATCGATCCCTCGATGTGCGACACAAAGGTGTCGTAGGCATCGCGCGCGCGCTTGAAAGTCTTGGCACTGCCGTCGTAGCGCGAGATGTCGTAGACCGTGCCGAACTCGGCGCTGGTGGTGGCGGTCACCGCGGTCTTGGGAATCTCCACCGGCAGCACCTTCTCGGCATAGGTCGAGCCGATCCACTGGCGCACGATGTTGCTGGCCGCGTCGGTGGCATCCACCCGCGCCAGCAACACATGGATGAAGTCGAAGGCCTTGTCGAGGCCGCGCTTGGTCAGCAGTTCACCGGTCAGGTCGGCAAACAGGCTCCAGAACTGCGAGGCCGAGGCGAAGTCCAGCGCATTGGGCGGCAACGGCATGATGATGCCGTTGCTGGCCATGAAGGCATTGATGGTGGTGTACGACAGCGCCGGCGGCGTGTCGATGACGATCACATCGTAGTCGGCGCGCACGTCGTCGATGCCCAGGTCCAGCACGCGCCAGAACTCGAAGCCGGGTTCCTGGGTCTGGCGCGCCGGCAGGGCGAATTCGGCGCCAAACAGCACCGGCGCGGCGGCCACCAGGTCGATGCCGTCCCAGTAGGTGGGCTGGATGGCATAGCGGATGGAGGTCTCGCTGCCCATGGCCAGCGGCAGGATGGTGTGCTGCTCGTCGACCTCGGTGTCGGGCAGGATGCCGAACAAGGTGGTCAGCGAGCCCTGCGGGTCGGTGTCGATGACCAGCACCTTGTGGCCCAGCAGGGTCAGGCCCTGGGCCAGGGTCACCGCCGTGGTGGTCTTGGACACACCGCCCTTGAAGTTGCCGACGGCGATGGTCACGGCTTCGGCGCCTGCGGGCCGGCGGCTGCCTTGTCGGTACTCGCGTATCCAGGCCCGGGCTTCGGCCAGGCTGAACTCGCGACGGCTGCCGGCCTCGTTGAGCCTACCGCTGGGCAGGTCACCGCGGCCCAAGCGATGGCTGAGCGAGCCTTTTTCGATGCCACACAATGCGGCCAGCTGGCTGAGGTTGAAGATCGGTGGCGTCTTGCGCGCGGTCGGTGCCAGCATCGCGCTGCGGATCTCGTTCATCATCGCCACGGCGCGTTCGGCCTGGTCGGCGATGCCGGCCAGCGAAATGGGTTTGGGCGGTTTGATCGTCAGGGAATCCAACACAAAGCTCCTGGTGGTACGGCGAGGCTGCTGTCGAACAGCCTTCATCATCAGCGGCCATTTTCCGTCAAGCAAGGCGGGTTCTGCAAAGAAAAGTGCTGCCAGAGCGCACCGACCCGGCCTGGGAGGCAGGGATCTCTTCCAAATCCCCCGGTGCCGGCTTTCAGGAGTTCAGAATCTTCAAACCCATTCAATACCTTTAGCGCAGAAAAAGTCCTTTGAGGACAAGGCCTTGGGCGTTCCTGGGTGAGTGGATACGGGAGGTTGCGGAGAAGCTTCGGGGGCCTGGATGCTGGAATTCGGGAGCCTGGGTGCAGGTCCGCAGGAGCTTGTGGCAGTGAATGCAGGATCTCGCCGCGGCAAGGGGGCGTCGGGGGTGGGGTTGGCGCCTGTTCTTCCTGGGCCGAGCCCCAGCGGGGCGTTGATCGTCCGCATGGCCAGGCATTGCCGTTGCGATGTGAGGCCTGTGTGAGAGTTTTCGGGAGAGTCCCGCGGCCGTCGCTGTGTCCGCCGACCCGTGGAAACGCGTTCTCACATGAGAGTTTTCGGGAGAAATGCGGCCGCCGTGGGTGTTGAGTTCAGGTGAGTTGCCGACTCACCTGAAGCCTGGCCTGCGCTACAGTTGTGCATGTCTTTGAATCCGACCCTGCCGACGGCGAGCCAGGGCGAGCCGTCGGCCAGCGTGGCGACGGAGCGCCGCAGGCCAGGCCGTGCCGGGCTGCCGTCGGCCTCCGGCGAGCAGCGTGTGCTGCCGCTGCGCAAGCCGGTCAATACGCTGGCCATCGTGCCCAAGTCGCACAAGATCACCGCGCTGGCACGCAAGAGCTACAACGTGCTGCTGCACGAGGCCCAGTCCCAGGGGCTGGACAAGGACGTGTTCAGCGTGCCGCTGGAGCGCATCGTCCGTGGCGTTGACTTCGATTCCAACGACCAGGCGCTGATCAAGAAGCACCTGCGTGCCATGGTCTCGACCACCGTCGAATGGCAGTCGCCGACCACCGGCGAGGGCGCCAGCTGGAACGTCAGCGGCCTGCTGGCCCATGCGCGCCTGTCCAAGCTGCGTGGCCAGGTCTGGGTGGAATGGTCGTATGCGGTCAACCTGAAGCAGGAACTGCTGGAGCCCACGGTGTTCGCGCGGCTGTCGCTGGAGGTGATCTCGCAGCTGCGCTCGCATGCCGGCATCGCGCTGTACGAGATCTGCTCGCGCTACAAGGACATCGGCCGCACCTCGCGCCAGGCCTGGCAGTGGTGGCGTCCGGTGCTGACCGGCCGGCCCGACGACGAGCGCACGGCCAAGCTCGAATACCGCATCTTCAAGCGCGATACGCTGAAGCCGGCCATCGCCGAGGTCTCGGCCATCACCGACCTGGAGGTGGAACTGGTCGAGTACAAGCAGGGCCGCTTCATCTCCGACCTGCAGTTCCTGATCCGGCGCAAGCCGCAGCAGGCGCCGTCATCGCCATCGGCCCCGCAGGCGCAGCGTGCGCCGGAGCCGGTGGACCTGTCGGTGCTGGCCCGCGCCCGTGCCCTGGGCGTGGACGATGCACGCAGCGAGGAACTGATCGACGCCCATGGCGTGGAGGCGGTGCGCCGGGCGCTGGAGTCGCTGGCCCGGCGCCTGGCCCATGCCTGGCCCGAACCGCTGCGCGACCCGGGCCGCTACCTGAAGGCCTTGCTGGCAGGAGGCGAGGGCGCATCGGCCGCTGCCGCGCTGCCGTCGGCCGTCGATGCCGCGGCCGGCCAGGCCGCGCCCGGTGCCCAGCCTGCCCCGGGCAGCCCGGGCCTGGCCGTTCCCTCCGAGGCCGAGCGCATCGAGCAGCAGCGCCGCCAGGCGCGCTGGACCGAGGCCTGGCGTGCCGCGCGCCGCCAGCGCCTGGTCGACGACATCGCTGCGCTGCCCGAGGCCGAGCAGGCCCGGCTGTGCGAGCTGCTGGCCGAGGACATGGCCGAGCGCGCCGTCCATCCGTCGATCCGCAAGCGCCTGGCCAGCAGCGGCTGGCTGCATCCCCTGGTGCTGCCCGAGATGGTGCGCTTCTATGCCCATGCCGCCATCGGCGAGCACTGGGACCAGCCCAGCAGCGCCCAGCTGCTGGAGGTGGCGGCCCAGCTGGGGGATGCCGACGCGGCCCCGCGCCGCGGCTGAGCCCGGCCCGCGTTCGTTCTTTGTTCGCTATTGGCGCCGGCGTAGCAGCCGCACCGGCGCCACCGCCGCGCCGTGCGCCCCCGGCTCCGCATTCAGCACACGCGCGCGCAGCTGGCCGCAGCCGCCGTCCACATCCTGGCCGGCCGAGCGGCGCAGCCGGGTGTAGATGCCGCGGCGGTTCAGCTGGCGCGCCATCTCGGCCGCGCGCTCGCCATCGGGCCGTTGCAGCGGCGGGCCGTCCCACTGGGCATCGTCGGGCGCCTCGGTGGTGTTGTAGGGGATCAGGTTCATCATCGCGTGCCGGCCGTCCAGCAGCCGTGCAATGCCGTGCAGCTCGTCGTCGCCGTCGTTGACGCCGGCGATCAGCGTCCACTGGTACTGGATGGGATGGCCGGTGGCGCGGGCATAACACTCACCCGCAGCGACCAGCTCCTCGGGCGAGATGCGCGGCGCACGCGGCAGCAGGCGCGCGCGCTTGTCGGCTTGCGTGGAGTGCAGCGACAGCGCCAGCGCCGGCCTCACCGGCCCCTGCGGCAGGCGCTCGAACACGCGCGCATCGCCGACGGTGGAAAACACCAGCTCCTTGTGGCCGATGCCGCCCAGCGTACCCAGCGCGGTGATGGCCTCCATCACCGCGTCGAGGTTGTGCGCCGGCTCGCCCATGCCCATGAACACCACTTTGCGCACCGGCCGCCGCCGCCGTGCCAGCACCACCTGGGCCAGGATCTCGGCGCTGCCCAGCTGGCGCAGCAGGCCCGAGCGGCCGGTCATGCAGAACACGCAGCCCACGGCGCAGCCGACCTGGGTGGACACGCACAGGCCGGGGATGCGGCCCGGCGGCATCAGCACGCTTTCCACGGTCTGGCCATCGGCCAGCGCCACCAGCAGCCGGGCCGAGCCGTCTTCGCCCGGATGCTCGGACTGAACCCGCGCCAGACCGTCCAGATCGGCCAGCAGCGCCGGCAGGTCGGCGCGCACGGCCGCCGGCAGAAAGTGCTCGGCCGCCTGCCGGCCGCCCTGCTGGTCGCGGGCCTGCAGCCAGCGGCGCAGCACACGCTCTTCGTGCACCGGGGCGGCGCCCTGGGCGCGCAGGCGCTGGCGGAAGCTGTCGAACGAGGCCATGGCTGGCGGGGCAGGGGAGGGACTGAAAGGGGAGGGCAGATTGTCGCCGCCTTGCGTGGCCTATGCTGGCGGGGTGTTGAACCCCCGTGGCCGCCCGCGCGGCAATCGCCGATGAACCCGCATCCGATGTCGCAGCGGCGCCGCCCTGCGCTGGCGGCGATGGCTGCCTTGCTGCTTGCGCCGGGCCTGCCCGCACAGGCCCAGGACGGCGGCTGTCCCGGGGCGCCCGGGCCTCGCCCCGCCGGCACCTTGCTCAGCGTGCATGGCGCCGGCGATGCGCCACAGGCCTTGAACGCCGATGCGCTGTCGGCCCTGCCGACCACCCAGCTGACGCAGCGCCAGACCGTCAGCGGCGCAGGCGCGGCGACCGGCCCGGGCAGCGAGCGCAGCACGGTCTGGTCGGGCGTGCTGCTGCGCGATGTGCTGCTGCAGGCCGGCTTTGGCGGTGCGCAGGACCGTGGTGCCCGCGGCGCCGTGGTCGAGGCCCTGGCCAGCGATGGCTACCGCGCGCTGTTCAGCTGGGGCGAGCTGTTCAACCACCCGGCCGGCGAGCAGGTGCTGGTCGTGCGCGGCGTCGATGGCCGCGCGCTGGATGCCCAGGCCGGCCCGCTGGCGCTGCGCGCGCTCGCCGATCTGCGCCCCGGGCCGCGCCATGTGCGCAATCTCTGCGCCGTGCGCATTGTGCGTTAGGTGTCAATCAATTGCGGCCTCGGCTCAGGCGCCGGCCAGCCGGCCCAGGGCCTCGTAGATCGCGTACCAGCTGCGCCGCAGGCCCTGCACCGACGGCCACCAGTCGCCGGCGGTCAGCGGTCCGGGCGGTGGCACCTCGATCGGCGCCGGCACCAGGCTCAGGTTGATGCCGCTGTGCTCGGCCGCGCGCCGGAAGGCCGCCAGCGCGCGGCGCTGGTGCAGGTCGTGGGTGACCAGCACGATGCGGGTGATGCCATCGGCATGCAGCAGGGCCAGGCTGCGGCGGGCGTTGTCGGCCGTGTCCTGCGAGCGGTCCTCGCGCCAGCGCAGCCGCATGCCGAAGTCGCGCTGCGCCACCAGGGCCGCGGCGGCGGCCTCGGTGGCGCCGGGCTCGGCAAACGGCGCCAGGCCGCCGCTGAAGCCCAGCGGCAGGCCGGTCTGGCGGGCCACGAAAGCGCCATAGCGCAGCCGCTCCAGCGTTGCCGACGGCAGGTCGGGCATGCCGTATTCGGGCGCCGGATCGCGCCGGCCGGCGCCCAGCACCAGCACGGCGGTGTGCGGCGCGCCACGCAGCGCCTGCAGACGGGCCGCGTCCAGCGGCGGCGGTGGAGTACACAGCCACTGCCCCAGGCCCAGGCCCACCGCCGGCAGGCACAGCAGCCACAGCAGGGCCAGCGCGCTGCCGGCGATCCAGCGGCCCAGGCGCGGCCAGCGACGCAGCAGCAGCAGGCCCAGCGCAGCCAGCAGCAGCGGCGAGGCCGGCGGCAGCAGCAGCTGCTTCAGCGCCAGTTTCAGCCAGGGCAGGCCGGCGGCCAGCAGCCAGTCGTTCATCGGCGGATCATCACCGGCCGACCCAGTCCTCGGGCGCGGCCACCGCGGCCTCGAAGCCTTCGACGAAGCGGCCCACCTGCACGCCGTCCATCAGCGCATGGTGCACTTCCACCGACATCGGCATCCAGGCGCGGATGCCGTCGGGGTCGACCCGGCCGAAGGCGAACTTCGGGATGGCGTCCTCGCGGCCCCAGTTGCGCGCATGCGAGAAGCTCGTGAAGTGCACCCAGGGCAGGGTGGTGAAGTGCAGCACGGCCTCCTGGTCGTCGGCCTCGCTGCCCTGGCCGTCGGGGTCGAACACGCCCTGCGGCCGGCGCGCCACGGCGATGCGCTCGCGCGCCTGGCGCACAAAGTCCTGCAGCCGCGGGGCCGGTGGCAGGTAGGCGAAGGCCAGGCTGTCGTCGTCGCGCAGCACCGCGGTGCTGGCCTGCAGCCGCGCCACCACGCGCACCCGGCCGCCCTGCAGCCGGTAGCGGAAGGGCTCGATGGCCTGGGCCAGGCGCAGCGTCAGGTGGTAGCAGGCCAGGCTCAGGCCACCGGCGGCCGGGCCGGCGGCGGCCAGCGCGGCCTGCAGCGGCGCCACGTCGACGCGGCAGCAGACGTTGAAGTAGGGCTTGTCGAAGCCGCGGTAGAACTCGAAGGTCTGGCGCCGCGGCCAGCGCTCCAGATCCAGCCAGCGGTCGTCGGTGTCTGTGGGCAGGGTTGGGGGCAGGGCGGAGGACATCGCGCCGCATGCTAACTGCCCGGTGCGTCACCCTCAGGCTCCCCCAGGGTGCCCGGCGCGTCACCCACAGGGCAGCGTGGCGGCGCCTGCCGGGTTAGCCTAGTGCCTCGCACAACCCGGTCCCAAGCCCTCGCCCATGCCTCTGCCGCCGCCCGCCTGCCCACGCCAGCCCTCGCACCGCCGCAGCATCATCGTCTCGTCGTTCAAGCGCGACGACGGGCTGTGGGACGTGGAAGGCCATCTGACCGACATCTGGCCCGAGCCGCTGCGCAAGGCCGACGGCATGCTGGCCGCCGGCCATCCGATGCACGAGATGTGGCTGCGCCTGACGGTGGACGCCACGGCCACCATCGTCGATGTGCAGGCCACCACCGATGCCGGGCCGTATGACGCGGCCTGCAGCTCGATCGCGCCCGACTACCGCCAGCTGATCGGCGTGCAGGTGGCGCGTGGCTACAAGGACGCGATCCGCCGCCTGCTGGGCCGCACCAAGGGCTGCACTCACATGAACGAGCTGGCCACGGTGATGGGCAGCGCCGTGCTGCAGGCGATGTGGGAGGTGCTGGTGGCCGATCCCGAGCAGCAGCCGTTCAGCATCGACGGCTGCCATGCGCTGAAGTCCTCGGGCCCGCAGGTGGCGAAGTTCTTTCCGCGCTGGTACCGGCCCGAGTACCCGCCCGAGCCGCCGCCGGGGGCCTGAGCGGCGGCCGCGGCTTTCAGCGGCCCTTGAAGGCCGTCGGCCGCTTCTGCGCAAAGGCCGCAATGCCCTCGGCCGCATCGGCGCTGTCGCCGGCGCGGTGCTGGTGGGCGGCCTCCATCGCCAGCGCCTCGGCATAAGGCTGCTCCAGCGCACGGGCGATGCCCTGGCGGATCATGCCCAGGGCGCGCGTCGGCCCATTGGCCAGGCGCTGGGCCAGGGCCAGCGCCGTCTCGTGCAGCTCGGCATCGTCCACCGCCTTGTAGATCAGCCCCCATTGCTCGGCCTGCTCGGCGCCCACGCGCTCGCCCAGCATCAGCATCTGCGCGGCGCGGGCCTTGCCGATCTGGCGCGGCAGCATCCAGGTGGCGCCGCCATCGGGCACCAGGCCGATGTTGACGAAGGCTTCCAGGAAGTAGGCCGAGCGCGCGGCGACGGTGAAGTCGGCCGCCAGCGCCAGCGAGCAGCCGATGCCGGCCGCCGCGCCGGTGACCGCGGTGACCACCGGGATGTCCAGATCGGCGAGGGCGCGCATGGTCGGTGCGTAGCTGTGGCGCAGCACATGGCTGGCGCGGGCGCCGCCGCTCAACTCGGCAAACTCGCCGCTGCCACGCTCGGCCAGGTCGGCGCCCGAGCAGAAGGCGCGGCCCTCGCCGGCGATCAGCAGCGCGCGCGCGCCCAGGCCGGGCAGCAGGGCCAGCGCGGCGCGGATCTCGTCGAACATGCGCGGCGGCGCGGCATTCAGGCGCTGCGGGCGGTTCAGCGTCAGCCGGGCGACGGCGCCGCTCATCTCCAAGCGGATGGTGTCGAAGGCGGGCAGGGCGGTTTGGCCATCGGTGCTCATGGAACGGGTCTCCTCGGATTGGTGTGGTGCAGATTAGCGTTTGCCCCGGGGGCCCGACTGTCACCGGCCGGACGGCCTGCCGCGCCCCGCCTGCCCACAATGGCCTGCATCCCCATTCCGACCGCAGCCAGGAGACCCCCATGACCGAAGCCCTGATCATCGACGCCTGCCGCACGCCGCGTGGCATCGGCAAGGTCGGCAAGGGAGCGCTGGCCGACATGCACCCGCAGCATGTGGGCGCCACCGTGCTCAAGGCCCTGGCCGAGCGCACCGGCATCAACACCGCCGAGGTCGACGACATCCTCTGGGGCACCAGCACCCAGCGTGGCACGCAGGGCGGCGACCTGGGCCGCATGGCCGCGCTCGACGCGGGCTATGACCAGCGCTCGTCGGGCGTGACGCTCGATCGCTTCTGCGGCTCGGGCATCACCACCGTCAACCTGGCCGCGGCCTCCATCATGTCCGGCATGGAGGATCTGGTGATCGCCGGCGGCACCGAGATGATGTCGATGACGGCCACGCTGCGCGACGGCCCGTCGTTCATGGACAGTGGCAACCTGCGCCTGCGCGCCCGCCATCCGCAGTCGCACCAGGGCGTGTGCGCCGACGCCATCGCCACGCTGGAAGGCATCTCGCGCAGCGACCTGGATGAGCTGGCCCTGGTCAGCCAGCAGCGCGCGGCCCAGGCGATTGCCGAGAACCGCTTTGCCAAGAGCCTGGTGCCGGTCTACAAGGCCGATGGCACGCTGGCACTCGACCGCGAGGAGTTTCCGCGCCCGCAGACCACGGCCGAAGGCCTGGCCGGGCTGAAGCCGGCCTTCACGCAGATGGCCGACGTGGACCTGGACGGCCAGGGCACGACCTACCGCAAGCTGATCACCGCCAAGTACCCGGAGCTGGACATCCAGTTCGTGCACCACGCCGGCAATTCCAGCGGCGTGGTCGATGGCGCGGCGGCCCTGCTGCTGGCCTCGCCCGGCTATGCCAAGAAAAACGGCCTGAAGCCGCGCGCCCGCGTCGTGGCCATGGCCAACATGGGCGACAGCCCGACGCTGATGCTCAATGCCCCGGTGCCGGCCGCGCGCAAGGTGCTGGCCAAGGCCGGGCTGACGGTGGACGACATCGACCTGTGGGAGATCAACGAGGCCTTTGCCGTGGTGGCCGAGAAGTTCATCCGCGACCTGCGCCTGGACCGCGACAAGGTCAATGTCAACGGCGGCGCGATGGCGCTGGGCCATCCGATCGGCGCCACCGGCTCGATCCTGATCGGCACCGTGCTCGACGAGCTGGAGCGCCGTGATCTCAAGCGTGGCCTGGTGACCATGTGCGCCGCCGGTGGCATGGCGCCGGCCATCATCATCGAGCGCCTGTGATGAGCGCCCCGGCTTCCGCGGCCTCCGGTCAGCTGGCCGGCAAGGTGGCCATCATCACCGGCGCCGGCTCGGGCATCGGCCGGGCCGCGGCGCTGCTGTTTGCCCAGCAGGGGGCGGCCCTGGTGCTGGCCGACAAGACCGAGGCCGTGCTGGCCACGGCCGCCGCGGTGCAGGCCGCCGGCGGCCAGGCCACGGCCCTGCAATGCGATGCCGGCGTCGAGGCCGATGTGGCGCGCCTGGTGGCCACGGCGCTGGACACGCATGGCCGGCTGGACGTGGCCTTTGCCAATGCCGGCATCTCCGGCGGCATGGCCGGCATCTTCGACGCCACGGTGGAGCTGTGGACCGAGGTGCTGCGCGTCAACCTGATCGGCCCCTGGCTGATGATCAAGCATGCGGGCAAGGCCATGGCCGATGCCGGGCGCGGCGGCAGCATCATCTGCACGGCGAGTGTGGCCGGCATCCGCTCGGGTGCCGGCGGGCCGGCGTATTCGGCCTCCAAGGCCGGCGTCATCAACCTGACCCAGGTCGGCGCCCAGCAGCTCAGCGAGACCGGCGTGCGCGTGAATGCCATCTGCCCCGGCCTCACCGAGACCGGCATGACCCGGCCGACCTTCGACTATGCCAAGGACAAGGGCGTCACCCACAAGCTGGGCCGGCTGAACCCGCTGCGCCGCGCCGCCCAGCCCGAGGAACTGGCCCAGGTGGCGCTGTTCCTGGCCAGCGAGCAGAGCAGCTATGTCAACGGCCAGGCCATCGCGGTGGATGGCGGCCTGTCCAGCTCGCATCCGGTGACGCGCCAGCTCACCGGCCAGACGGCGGTGTAAGCCCCAGGGAGATCCTTCATGTACCCAGCATTCGATCTGAGCGGCCATGGCGCCGTGGTCACCGGCGGCAATGGCGGCATCGGCCTGGGCATGGCCCGGGCCCTGCTGGCCCAGGGCGCCGCGGTGGCGATCTGGGGCAACCGCGCCGAGAAGACCGAGGCCGCGCGCGCCCAGCTGGCCGCCGAATGCGGCGATGCCGGGCGCGTGCATGCCTTTGTCTGCGATGTCGGCGACGAGGCCCAGGTCGAGGCCACGTTTGCCGCCAGCGTGGCGGCGCTGGGTCGGGTGGACTCGTGTTTTGCCAATGCCGGCGTGTCCGGCAAGGGCACGCTGCTGACCGAGATGTCGCTGGACGACTTCCGCCGCATCCAGCGTGTCAACGTCGAGGGCGTGTTCCTGACCTTCCGCGCCGCGGCCCGCCACATGGCCGCGCACGGCCAGGGCGGCTCGCTGGTGGCCACGGCCAGCACGGCCGCGCTGGAAGGCGCGGCGCGCAACAGCCACTATGGCGCATCCAAGGGCGCGGTGACCTCGATGGTGCGCGCGCTGGCGGTGGAACTGGCGCGCCACCGCATCCGCGTCAACAGCGTGCTGCCCGGCTGGATCGTCACCGAGATGACCGAGCGCTCGGTGGGCAACGACAAGTTTGCCAACGCGGTGATGCCCCGCATCCCGGCGCGGCGCTGGGGCCAGGGCGACGACTTCGGCGGCATCGCCGTCTACCTGGCCAGCAGCGCGTCCAGCTATGCCACCGGCGAGCAGTTCGTCATCGACGGCGGCTACACCAAGTTCTGAAGCCGGCTCGGCCGCCGCTCAGGCCGGCGGCAGGTCGGCCACCCGCCGCACCTTGACCTTGCGGCCTTTCAGCGTGCCGGCCGACAGGCGCTTGACAGCCTCGTGCGCCAGGCTGCGTTCCACCGCCACATAGCTGTGGAAGTCGGTGATGTGGATCTTGCCGATCTGCGCCGCCGCAAAGCCTGCCGCGCCGGTCAGTGCGCCCAGGATGTCGCCGGGGCGGATCTTGTCCTTGCGGCCGCCCAGGATCTGCAGCGTGTCCATGGCCGGCAGCAGGCGCGGGCCGGCCGTGGGCACCAGGCTGTCCAGCGGCTGCCAGGGCAGTTCCAGGCCCAGGGCCTGCTCGATGCGGCCGATGCGGCCCATCTCGTCCAGGCTGGCCAGGCTCAGCGCCAGGCCCTCGGCACCGGCGCGGCCGGTGCGGCCGATGCGGTGCACATGCACCTCGGCATCGGGGCTGATGTCCACATTGATCACGCATTCCAGCTGGTTGATGTCCAGGCCGCGCGCCGCCACATCGGTGGCCACCAGCACCGAGCAGCTGCGGTTGGCAAACTGGATCAGCACCTGGTCGCGCTCGCGCTGCTCCAGCTCGCCATGCAGGGCCAGGGCCACGATGCCCTGGGCCTGCAGCAGCTCCACCAGGTCACGGCACTGCTGGCGGGTATTGCAGAAGGCCAGCGTGCTGTCGGGCCGGAAGTGCAGCAGGGCCTGGGCCACGGCTGGCAGGCGCTGGCTGTCGCTGACCTCGTAGGCGATCTGGCGGATCTGCGCCGGCGTGTCGGTGGCGGCCGATCCTGCCTCGGCCTGCACCTGGATGCGCTGCGGCTGGCGCAGAAAGCGCGCCGCCAGCTCGGCAATGCCCTCGGGATAGGTGGCCGAAAACAGCAGGGTCTGGCGGCTCTTCGGGCATTGCCGGACCACCTTGGCGATGTCGTCGACAAAGCCCATGTCCAGCATGCGGTCGGCCTCGTCCAGCACCAGGCAGGCCAGGCCGGCCAGCTGCAGCGTGCCACGGTCCAGGTGGTCGAGCACCCGGCCGGGCGTGCCCACCACCAGATGGGCGCCATGGGCCAGGCTGTCGGCCTGCGGGCGCAGCGGCGCGCCGCCGGTCAGCACCAGGATCTTCACGTTGGCCATGGCGCGGGCCAGGCGGCGCAGCTCCTGCGCCACCTGCTCGGCCAGCTCGCGTGTGGGGCACAGCACCAGGCCCTGCACGTCGGACCGCTCCGGCTGCAGCCGCTGCAGCAGGGCCAGGCCAAAGGCCGCGGTCTTGCCGCTGCCGGTCTGGGCCTGGGCGATCAGGTCCTGGCCGGCCAGGGCCGGCGGCAGGCTGGCGGCCTGGACCGGCGTCATGCGCTCGAAGCCGAGCTGGGCCAGGTTGGCCAGCTGGGCGGGTGGCAGCGGCAGGGCGCTGAAATCGGCGGGTTCGGAAGCAGGGCGGGTCATCGCGCGATTGTCCGTCCCAGGCCGGGGCGGCGGCGCGGGCCGGTGTCGGCATCGTCCGACAAGCCTTTGCGGCATCGGCTGGAGCGGGCCGGGCGGTCTCCGGGATGAAATGGCGCACGTCTTCTCCCCACCTGCACCGCCATGTCCCAGATGCTCTTGCCCAGCCGATCCCTGCGATGCACCAGCGCGGCCATCCTGGTCCTGGCCGGCCTGGTGCTGGCGGGTTGTGCGTCCATCGCCCCGGGTGGCGGCGCGGCTTCAGCCGATGCCGCTGCCGGCGGTGCCGATGCAGGCCGGGCCGGCCTGCAGGAATCGGCCGAGTGCCGGGCGGCCCAGCTCAGGCCCGCCGACCCCATGCCGGCGAGCGCCTTGAGCCCCGAGATGCTGCAGCGGGCGCGCAGCGGCTACGTGTCGATGCGCTACGACGTGGTCAAGGGCCGCTCGGACAACATCCTGGTGGTGCTGAGCAGCCCGCCCGGCTACTACGACGCCATCGCCCTGCGCCACGCCCGGGAGTACCGCGATCCGTCCGGCGCCACGGTGCGCGGCTGCCTGATGACGGTGAATGTGCAGTTCTGAGGGGCTTCCCGGGCCTCAGGCCTGGGCCACCAGCTGCGCGGTGAAGTCCGGGTCGTCCATCGGCAGCAGATGGCAGCGATCCGCCAGGTGCAGGTCGCGCCCCTGCTTCAGCTCGGCGGCCACGCCGGCCCAGGTGGGCGAGCCCAGTGGATCAAACGGCTCGATGCTCAGGTCGCGGTCGCGCACGCGGGTAATGGTCACCGGGATGTCCAGCGAGCGCAGCGCCGCATAGATGCCCGGGTTGTGGCGGGCGCTGGTGTAGATGCAGGCCTCGGTCAGCGGCGCGCAGCGCAGCTCGAAGCCGTCGCCATCATCGGCAGGCTTCAGTGCATGCCCGGCCCAGGCCTGCAAGGCCTCGGGATGGAAGCCGGCATAGGGCACGCGGCCGGCAAAACGGTCCATCAGCGCCTGCACCGAGGCAAAGTGATTCTTGCGCGCGGCGGCCGGATGGCGTGCCGCCTCGGCCGCGTCCCATTCGAGTTGGGGACGGTAGAAGCCGGGCTCGAACAGCACCGGGTCGATGGCCAGCAGGCGCGCAAAGCGCCCCGGCTGCCAGCTGGCGGCCTGCAGCAGCGTGTGTGCGCCCATGCTGTGGCCCACGCCCACCGCGCCCTGCAGCTCCAGCGCCTCGGCGGCGGCGGCAATGACGCGGCTGAAGGCCTCCCAGCCCGTGAAGGGCCGGGCCGGGCTCAGGCCATGGCCGGGCAGGTCGATTGCGATGGCATGCCGTTGCGGAAGGCGCTGCAGCACCGGGTCCCAGACCCGGGCATGGAAGCCGGTGGCATGCACCAGCAGCAGCGTGGGCGCCTGGCCGCGCAGCTCTTCGTGCCAGGCCACGCCGGCCAGCGGCGTGCCGGCGATGTCCAGCGTGAACGGCCTTGGCTGGGGCCTGGCCGCCGTCACAGCGTGGCCGCCAGGCGCGAGGCCTGGTTGATGGCGCGCTTGGCATCCAGCTCGCCGGCCTCGTAGGCGCCGCCGACCAGGCGAGAGCTCATGCCCAGCGCCTGCAGCTCGTCGTGCAGCGTGCGCAGCGGCTCCTGGCCGGCGCAGACGATGACCGTGTCCACGTCGAAGGTCCGCGGCTCGCCGTTGATCCGGGTGTGCAGGCCGGCATCGTCGATGGCCAGGTACTCCACGCCGGCGACGAAGTGCACGCCGCGGCGCTGCAGCGTCAGCCGGTGCGTCCAGCCGGTGGTGCGGCCCAGGGTCTTGCCCAGCGCATCGGTCTTGCGCTGCATCAGCCAGACCTCGCGCCCATTGCGCGCCACCTGGGGCTGCACGCCGGTGACGCCGCCACGCGGATGGTTCTGGAAGTCGATGCCCCATTCGCGGGCAAACACCTCGATGTCCAGCGCCGACGACGGACCGCTGTGGGTGATCAACTCGGCCACGTCGAAGCCGATGCCGCCGGCACCCATGATGGCCACGCGCTGGCCGATGGGCCGGCGGCCCAGGATGGCGTCGATGTAGGGCACGACCTTGGCATGGGTGATGCCCGGCAGGGCCGGCGTGCGCGGCGCGATGCCGGTGGCCACGATCACCTCTTCGAAGCCCTGGTCCTTGAGCTGGGCCGCGGTCACGCGCTGGCCCAGGCGCTGGGCCACGCCCAGCTTGTCCAGCAGGGTGCGGTAGTAGCGCAGCGTCTCGTGGAACTCTTCCTTGCCCGGCACGCGCTTGGCCAGGTTGAACTGGCCGCCGATCTGGTCGGCCGCGTCGAACAGCGTGACCTGGTGCCCACGCTGAGCGGCCACGGTGGCGCAGGCCAGGCCGGCCGGGCCGGCGCCGACCACGGCGATGCGCTTGGGCGCGCTGGTCGGCAGGTACTGCAGCTGGGTCTCGTGGCAGGCGCGCGGGTTGACCAGGCAGCTCACCGGCTGGTTGCCGCCGAAGGTATGGTCCAGGCAGGCCTGGTTGCAGCCGATGCAGGTGTTGATCTCGGCCTCGCGGCCCTCGCGCGCCTTGTTCACCAGCTCGGCATCGGCCAGCATCGGCCGGGCCATCGACACCAGGTCGGCATCGCCGCGGGCCAGCACGGCCTCGGCCACGTCGGGCATGTTGATGCGGTTGCTGGTGATCACCGGCACCTTCAGCTCGCGCCGCAGCCGGCCGGTGACGCCGGCAAAGGCCGCGCGCGGCACCATGGTGGCGATGGTGGGCACCGGCGCCTCGTGCCAGCAGAAGTGGGTGCTGATGATGTTGGCGCCGGCGGCCTCGATGGCGCGGGCCAGCGTGACGATCTCGTCCCAGGCCAGGCCGTCCTCCAGCATGTCCATGGCCGAGATGCGGAAGATGAGGATGAAGTCCGGCCCCACCGCCTCGCGCACGCGGCGCACCACTTCCACCGGGAAGCGGATGCGGTTGGCCCAGGGCCCGCCCCAGGCGTCGTCGCGCAGATTGGTCTTGTTGACCAGGAAGGTGCTGATCAGGTAGCCGGCCGAGCCGATGATCTCCACGCCGTCATAGCCGGCGGCCTGCGCCTGCTGCGCGCAGTGGACGAAGTCGGCGATCTGCTTCTCGATGCCGTCCTCGTCCAGCGCCTTGGGCGTGTAGGCGCCGATGCGCGACTTGACGGCCGAGGCGGCCACGCAGTCGGGCGTGCGCGCCAGCGGGCCGGTGTGCAGGATCTGCATGCAGATCTTCACCTCGGCATCGGCGGCATGCACGGCCTCGGTGATCAGCCGGTGCTGGGCGGCTTCGGCCGGCGTGGACAGCTTGCTGCCGCGGCCGGCCTCGGCATTGGGGTAGATGCCGCCGGTGATGATCATGCCCACGCCGCCGCGGGCGCGCTCGGCATAGTAGGCGGCCATGCGCTCGAAGCCATCGGCCTCTTCTTCCAGGCCGGTGTGCATCGAGCCCATCAGGATGCGGTTCTTCAGCCGCGTGAAGCCCAGGTCCAGCGGACTGAAGATGTGCGGATAGACCGGGTGCGGGGCGAGTGTGGCGGCAGCTTGGCTCATGGCCGGCATGCTCGCGTGCCGGGCGGCCCGGGGCATCGTCGGAACAGACGAAAGTCGTTGTCGCGGGCGTCGTCGCGGGTTCAGTCGGGCTTGATGCGCGCCCGTGCGATCACCGGCTTCCAGCGCTTTTGCTCGGCGTCGATGAAGCGGGCGTAGTCGGCCGGCGTGCTGCCCACGGCAATCGCCGCGTCGTGCGCCAGGCGTTCCAGCGTGGCCGGCTCCTTCACCGCCTTGGCCGCCGCCGCGGCCAGGCGCTCGACGGCCGCCGCCGGCAGGCTGGCCGGGGCGTTGAGGCCGTACCACTGCGTCATCTCGAAGCCCGGATAACCCTGCTCGGCCACCGTGGGCACCTCGGGCAGCTGCGGGATGCGCTGGGCCGTGCCGGTGGCGATGCAGCGCAGCTTGCCGGTGCGCACGAACTGCAGCACCGCCGCCGCGCCGATCGAGGCCGCCTCCAGCCGGCCGGCGATCAGGTCGGTCAGCATCGGCCCGGTGCCGCGGTAGGGCACATGGGTGATGAAGCTGCCGCTGGCCATCTTCAGGTATTCCATCGCCAGGTGGCCGGCGCTGCCATTGCCGGCCGAGCCGTAGTTGAAGCGGCCCGGCTGCTTCTTCACCAGGGCCATGAACTCCACCAGGTTCTTGGCCGGCACGTCCGGATGCACCAGGTACAGGCTGGGCACCTTGGCCAGCAGCGACACCGGCCTGAAGTCGCGCGCCACGTCATAGGGCAGCTTGTCGAAGATGTACGGGTTGACCGCCAGCGTGCCGATGTGGCCCAGGATCAGCGTGTGCTGGTCGTCGGCCTTGGCCACCTCGCCCATGGCCACATTGCCGGCGCCGCCCGGCTTGTTGTCCACATACACCGACTGGCCGAGGACTTTGCCCATCTCGGCCGCGCTGGCGCGGGCGATGATCTCCGAGCTGCCGCCGGGCGCAAACGGCACCACCAGGCGGATGGCCTTGGCCGGCCAGCCGGCCTGGGCGCGGGCGGGCAGGGCCCATGGCGCCAGGCTGCCCAGTGGCAGCAGCTGCAACAGCCGGCGGCGCGCGATGTCGTGGCTCATGGTCGGGTCTCCATCGTCGGTTCTTGTGGATGGCCATCTTGCCAGCACCGCGCCGCCTGTCGCCTGCGGCACAGCCGTGCCGTTGCCACTGGCCTACAAGCGCTGGCCATGATCCTTTTCCACCCCGAACGCCTGCTGGAGGGCGATGCCCCCGGCCCCTGGAGCGCGCCGCTGGCGCTGGCCTACGACCGCCGCGACCTGCTGCTGTATGCGGTGGGCATCGGCTGCGAGGACCTGCGCCACCTCTACGAAGGCCATGCGCAGTTCACGGCCTTTCCCAGCTTTGCCATCCGCTGGGGCAGCCTGGGCCTGCAGCTGGACGAGCAGGCCCTGCCGCCGTCCACCGGCCCGCTGACCATCGATGCCGAGCGCAGCCTGCAGCAGCTGGCACCGCTGCCGCTGCCACCGGCCCATGGCCAGGCGCGGGTGCAGGTGCGCAGCCGGCTGCTGGCCGTGCATCCGCGTGGCAAGAACAGTGGCGGCGCCTTTGTCGAGTTCGAGACCGAGGTCGCCGATGACCAGGGCCGCATCTGCCAGCGCCTGGTGACCGGCCTGTTCAAGCGCGGCGTGCAGGTGCTGGGCGACATCGCGCCGTTCGAGGGGCGTGGCCTCAGCCGCTCCGAGAAGCTGCCGGTGCCCAAGGCCGAACGGGCGCCCGAGCTGGTGATCACGCGCCGCATCCCGGCCAACCAGGCGCAGATCTACCGGCTGTCGGGCGATGACAACCCGCTGCACATCGATCCTGAGGCGGCGCGCTCCGGCGGCTTCGATGCGCCCATCCTGCACGGCCTGTGCACCTATGGCCATTGCGCGCAATGGCTGGTGGCGGCGCTGTGCGACGGCGATGCCGGCCGGCTGCAGCGCCTGCGCCTGCGCTTTGCCTCGCCGGTGCTGCCGGGCGACGAGCTGACGCTGCGCGGCTGGCAGGACGGCCCGGGCCGCCTGCTGTTCGAGCTGGCCGTGGGCGAGCGCGTGGTGGTGTCGAACGCGCTGTTCGAATACGCACCGCAGGCCGGGTCCGGCGTGGCCTGAAGACGCTCAGCCGGCGCGCCCGGTCGGCCAGGCCGCCGGCGCGCGCTGCAGCCGCGGCCAGGCCCAGGCGCCCAGCAGCAGCAGGCCGGCCGGCAGGCCCAGCGCCAGGGCCGCAGGGCCCAGCCAGCCGCGGTGCAGGGCCCACCAGGCCAGGCCGCCCAGCAGCGGCGGCAGCAGGTAGTGCAGCACCATGCCCAGGGCCGCAGGCTGAGGCCGGCGCGCCCAGTCGCGCCACAGCGTGGCGCAGGCCAGCAGGCTGGCCAGGGCAAAGGCCAGCAGCTGCTGGTGGGCCGCGGGCACGCGCCACAGCAGCAGCGCCAGCGGGCCCCACACCAGGGCCCACAGCAGCAGGTATTGCCGCGTCAACAGCTGCAGCAGCCGCCGGTTCAGCTCGGCCGGCTGCGGCACGCCGGGCAGCAGCCGGGCCAGGCCCTGCTCATGGCGGGTCTGGGCCAGGGCCCCCTGGGTCTGCTGCAGCACGCTGAGCAGGTAGAACAGGGCGCCGAAGGCCAGGTTGCCCAGGCCCTGGAACCGCACCGCATCGGCCTGGATCCGCGCATCCAGCAGGCCGGTGAACAGGCCGATCACCAGCATCACCGCCCACACATAGGGCAGCTGCATCAGCTGGCCGCTCCAGTGGGCCTGCGGGCCCATGGCCAGGGCCAGGCGGGCAAAGCGGTGGCGGGCCTGCGGCCGGGCCGGCAGCGGCCGCTGCAGCAGGCCCAGGTAGGCGCTGCGGCCAAAGCGCTGCAGGCGATCCCACAGGCTGCCCGGGCGCCACAGGCCGCGGTGCGAGCCCTGGTTGCGGCTCAGCTCGCGCCACACCTGGCGCTGCTGGTGGCGGGTGCGGTGCGCGGCGTCGCCCTTGCCCAGCGTGCTGCGCAGCAGCAGGGCACCGGCCAGCAGGCCCAGGGCCAGTGCGGGCAGGGGCTGTGCCTGGGCCCAGGCCTGCAGCTCGGCCATGGGCCCGCGCAGCAGCGGCTGGCGGGCCAGCCAGGGCAGGGCGGTGCCGGGCAGCCAGATCAGTGCCCACAGCAGCGGCCAGCGGGCCACCAGGGCCAGCATCAGCATCACGCCGGCGGTGAACCCGGTGTACGACCAGGGCGAGCCGGTCAGCGCCCAGGACAGCGGCAGCATGCCGACCACCACCAGTGCCCAGCAGCCCACCAGGGTGCGGCGCAGCGCGGCCAGATGGCCGGGCAGCAGGCGCGCCAGCTGCGGCCGGTTCTGCTCCTGCAGGCTGTAGCACAGCAGGGCCCACAGGCACAGCGCCAGCACCACGCCCAGCGCCAGGGCGATGGCGCGACCGACCGCCGCCCCCAGCACCGCGCCCAGGGCCAGCGGCGCGCCCAGCAGCAGTGCCAGCGCGGCCCAGCGGGCCCAGGCCGGCAGGCTGTTCAGCAGGCCCTGCACGGCGGCGCGCAGCAGGGCCGTGCCCATGGTGATGCCCATGGCGGCGTTCATTGCGTCAGCGCCTCGAACAGGTCGTCCAGCGTCACCGGCGCCGCCTGCAGCCCGGCGGGCAGCGGCGCCTGCGGCCGGTCGGCCCGGCCCCGGGCCAGCACCTGCAGCCGGCCCTGGCCGTCGGCGCCGCTGGCCAGGGCCTGCAGGCCCTGGGCGGCCAGATGCGCCTGCACCTGGGCCGACGGGCCGCTGTAGCGCCGCGTGCCGTCCAGCAGCTCGTCCAGCGGCGCCTGCAGCGCGATGCGGCCGCGGGCCATGAAGGCCACGTTGAAGGCCACGCGTTCCAGGTCCGACAGGATGTGGGTGGAAAACACCACCGTCGTGCCGCGGTCCAGCACCTGCTCGACCAGCTCGCGCAGAAAGTCGCGCCGGCCCACCGGGTCCAGGCTGGACACCGGCTCGTCCAGCACCAGCAGGTCGGGCTCGGGCGCCAGCGCGCGCACGATGGACAGCCGCTGCTGCTGGCCGCCGCTGAGCCGCGCGATCACGGTGTCGGGTGCGATGTCCCAGCGCGACAGCAGGCCTTCGGCCTTGGCCGTGTTCCAGCGCGGGTAGAAGCTGCGCAGATAGGCCAGCAGCTGGCGCGGCGTGAGCCAGTCGAACAGGTCGGCGCGCTGGGGCACGAAGCCGATGCGCTCGCGGCCGGCATCGTCCAGGCGCTGCACGGGCTGGCCGAACAGCGTCACCTGGCCGGCTTCAGGGTCGCGCAGGCCGAGCAGGCTTTCCAGCAGCGTGGTCTTGCCCACGCCGTTGCGGCCCAGCAGGCCCACCACCTGGCCCGGCAGCAGCTGCCAGTCCAGGTCGTCCAGCACGGCCCGGCCGCCATAGTGCAGGCGCAGGCCCTGCAGCCGCACCGAGGCCGCAGGCAGGGCGGCGGCATGGGCCTGGCTCAGCGTCAGGCCCGCGGCCGGGGCGGAGGGGGTGGCAAGCGGATTCACGGCGGGGGCTCCTCGTTCAGCATCTGGGCCAGCAGGGCCAGCACACGCGCCGGCTCCAGGCCCAGCTGGCGCGCCTCGGCGGCGGCACGTTGCAGCGTCGGGCGCAGCAGCTCGCTGCGGTCGGCCGCCGAGCGGGCGCGGCGGTGCTGCGGCGCCACCACCATGCCCAGGCCGCGGCGGCGCTCCAGCCAGCCCTCGGCCTCCAGCAGGCTGTAGGCCTTGGACACGGTCATCGGGTTCACCGCCAGCGCCTGGGCCAGCTCGCGCACCGAGGGCAGCTCGTCGCCGGCCACCAGCTGGCCGCCGGCCACGCGGCGCTGCAGCTGGTCCATCAGCTGGCGGTAGATCGGCTCGGTGGAGCCGGTCTGCACTTGGAACAGGTCGGTGGCGGGCACGGTGTCTGGCTATGTGTATCAATACAGTAATACACGTGGACCATCCGGTCAAGCCCGCAGCCAATCGACGCAAGACCCGGCCGGGGCCGGCGGCGCAGCATCGCGCACCGCCCGTCCACCCCGGAGATCCGCGCATGGCCGAATCCGCCCGCGCCGAGGTCAGCGACCTCGACCGCAACCTGATCGAACGTGTCAATGTCGGCGACATCCTGCTGCGCACGGCCGAGGTCCATCCGCAGCGTGTGGCCGTGGTCGATGGCGTGCGGCGCCTGAGCTACGCGCAATGGCATCGCGAGGTCGACCACCTGGGCCATGCGCTGCTGGGCCTGGGCCTGGCACCGGGCGCGGTGGTGGCGGTGATGGCGCGCAACCGCACCGAGCTGCTGAGCTGCTATTTCGCCTGCGCACGTGCCGGCCTGGTGTGCGCGCCGGTCAACCTGGGCCTGCGGCCGGCCGAGATCGCCTGGTGCCTGCGCGATGCCGCGGCCCAGGTGCTGATCATCGATGCCGAGCTGGCCGACGCCGCGCGCCAGGTGCTGCAGCAGGACCTGCCGGCGCTGCGCCAGCGGGTGTGGTTCCATGCCACGGCACCGCTGCAGTCGCCATTCGCACCGCCACCGGGCGACCTGACCTGGGCCGCCCTGCTGGCCCAGGGCGAGGCGCGCAGCCAGGGCCGGCCGCTGGAGGTGGCGGTGGCCGACCGCGCCACGGTGCAGCTGCTCTACACCAGCGGCACCACCGGCAATCCCAAGGGCGTGCTGACCAGCCACCTGGCGGTGACCATGGCCGGCCTGAGCAATGCGCTGGCCATGCAGGCCACGCCCGGCTACACGGCCCTGGTGGCGCTGCCGCTGTTCCATTGCGCGATGCTCAACTCGATGGCCGTGCCGCTGGCCATTGCCGGCGGCACCCTGGTGCTGACCCAGGGCTTCGATGCCCACCAGGCGGCGGCGTTGCTGGATGCCGAGCAGGTGCACACCATGGTGCTGCTGCCGATGATGTACGGCCAGCTGCTGGCCGATCCGCGCTTAAGCCAGCGCCGCTTTGCCAGCGTCAAGCGCGCGCTGTATGCGATGGCGCCGATGCCCGAGCCGCGCCTGCACGAGATCCATGCCATGTTCCCGAATGCCGACGTGGTGCTGGGCTCGGGCCAGACCGAGTTCACGCCGGCCACCTGCATGCAGCGGCCCGAGCACCAGTGGAGCAAGGCCGCCACCTGGGGCACGGCCACGGCCATGACCCGCGTGGCCATCATGGACGATCAGGGCCGGCTGCTGCCGCGTGGTGAAACCGGCGAGTTGGTCTACCGCGGCCCGCAGGTGATGAGCGGCTACCTGAACCTGCCCGAGGTCAGCCGCGACAGCCTGCGCCATGGCTGGTTCCATTCGGGCGACGTGGCCCACATCGACGAGGACGGCGCGATCTGGTTCAAGGACCGCACCAAGGACGTTATCAAGACCGGCGGCGAGAACGTCGCCTCCATCGAGGTCGAGCGCTGCCTGATGGCGCATCCGGCGGTGGCCGAGGCCGCGGTGGTGGGTGCGCCGCATCCGCACTGGGGCGAGGCCATCACTGGCGTGGTGATCCTCAAACCCGGCACCGACGCGGCCAGCGTCGACGAGGCCGCGCTGATCGCCCACTGCCGGCAGCAGCTGGCCGGCTTCAAGGTGCCCAAGGCCGTGCGCATCGTGGCCGAGTTCCCGCGCACCGGCACCGGCAAGATCCAGAAGCATTTGATCCGCAGCGAGCTGAGCTCGCTGTTCCAGTGAAAGCACCCCATGCCCTTTGATCCCAGTCCGCGCACCGTCGATCTGCAGCAGCGCCTGCAGGCCTTCATGGAGGCGCACATCTATCCCAACGAGGCCCGCCATTACGAAGAAGCCGAGCGCCTGGGCCCCTGGGCCGTGCTGCCGGTGGTGGAGGAGCTCAAGCCCCTGGCCCGCGCCGCCGGGCTGTGGAACCTGTTTCTGCCGCACGACTCCGGCCATGGCGGCGCGGGACTCAGCAACCTGGAATACGCGCCGCTGTGCGAGACCATGGGCCGCTCGCTGCTGGCGCCCGAGGTCTTCAACTGCTCGGCGCCGGACACCGGCAACATGGAGGTGCTGGCGCGCTACGGCACGCCCGAGCAGCAGCAGCGCTGGCTGGCCCCGCTGCTGGCCGGTGAGATCCGCAGCTGCTTTGCGATGACCGAGCCGGCCGTGGCCTCCAGCGATGCCACCAACATCCGCGCCAGCATCACCCGCGACGGCGATCACTACATCGTGCACGGCCACAAGTGGTACACCACCGGCGCCACCGATCCACGCTGCAAGATCGCCATCTTCATGGGACAGTCCGATCCGGACCATGCCGACCGCCACTGCCGCCAGTCGATGATCCTGGTGCCGCTGGACACGCCGGGCATCACGGTCAGGCGCGCGCTGCCGGTGTTCGGCTTTCACGGCATGCCCGACCGTGCCAGCGAGGTGGTGTTCGAGCAGGTGCGCGTGCCGGCGTCCAATATGCTGCTGGGCGAGGGCCGCGGCTTCGAGATCGCCCAGGGCCGGCTGGGGCCGGGCCGCATCCACCACTGCATGCGATTGATCGGCCTGGCCGAGCGTGCGCTGCAGCGCATGTGCCAGCGCAGCCTGCAGCGCGTGGCCTTTGGCAAGACCGTGGCCGAGCAGGGCGTGACGCTGGACCGCATCGCCCATGCGCGCATCCTGATCGAGCAGACGCGGTTGCTGACGCTGAATGCCGCGCACAAGATGGACACACTGGGCAACAAGGCCGCGCGGGCCGAGATCGCGATGATCAAGATCGCCGCGCCGCAGATGGCCTGCCAGGTGGTGGACTGGTCCATCCAGGCCCATGGCGGTGGCGGCACCAGCAACGATTTCGGCCTGGCCGCGTCGTATGCGCTGGCGCGCCTGCTGCGCCTGGCCGACGGGCCCGACGAGGTCCATGCCCAGCAGCTGGGCAAGATGGAGCTGCGCCAGTACCGCCAGGCTTGACGTTCAGCAACATCGCGGCACGCGGGCGAAACCCGGCGCCGGCCCAATCGGGGTCGTCGTCAAGCCACTGTGTCCGCCATGCGTCGTCGCCTTGCCCCGCTGTTGCTGTGCTGTGTTCTGCTGCCGGGCCTGGGGCTCCTGGGCGGCTGCGGCGGTGGCGCGGGTGAGGCCGGGGCCTCGTCCTCTGGCAGCAGCGGCGGCACCACCACCACCACCACCACCGTTAGCGCGCCGGTGATCACCAGCCAGCCGGTGGCCCAGTCGGCGCTGGCCGGCAGCGCGGTGACGCTGAGCGTGGTGGCCAGCGGCACCAGCCTGGCCTACCAGTGGGCCAAGGACGGCGGCGCCGTCGCGGGCGCCACCTCGGCCAGCCTGAGCCTGGCCTCGGCCAGCGTGGCCGACAGCGGCAGCTACACCGTCACCGTCAGCAATGCCGGCGGCAGCGTGACCAGCAGCGCCGCGCTGCTGACGGTCACGGCCGCGGCCAGCGGCAGCACCGGCAGCACCGAGTCCTGGAACCTGGCCACCGGCGCCAACCCGGCCGACCTGCACGAGGCGCTGAGCTTCCAGCGCATCGTCATCGACCTGAGCACGCTGGGCGTGACCAGCGGCTCGTCGTCGCTGGTGGTGTCCGGCAGCGGCAGCAGCCGCACGCTGACGCTGAATGGCAGCACCGTGGTCACCCTCAGCGAAGACAGCCTGGGCCTGAGCATCAGCGCCAACCTGCCCGCCGGAACGCTGGCCGAGTTCGCGCTGACCGGAAGTTATGGCAAGACGGTCACCGTCTACAGCAGCAGCGCCTACAAGCTGTCGCTGGAGGGCGTGAGCATCGTCAGCGCCGACGGCCCGGCCATCAACCTGCAGAGCAAAGAGCGCGCCTTCGTGGTGCTGGCCGCCGGCACGACCAATGTGCTGGGCGATACCAGCAGCTACAGCGCACGCACGCTGGCCGATGGCTCGGCGATGGACCTGAAATCCACCTTGTTCAGCGAAGGGCCGGTGGTCATCAGCGGCAGCGGCAGCCTGGCCATCACCGCCGCCAGCAAGCATGCGCTGGCCAGCGATGCCCATGTGCGCCTGCGCAGCGGCACGCTGAGCCTGGTCGCCACCAAGAAGGACGGCCTGCGCGCCAACAAGGCCGTGGTCATCGACGGCGGGGCCTTGTCCATCAGCACCCCGGCCGGCAAGGGGCTGAAGGTCGAGGGCAAGGAGGACACGGTGCAGGCCCTGGGCTTCATCGCCATCAACGGCGGCACGCTGGACATCAGCAGCCACGACAAGGCCATCACCGCCTCCTGGGAGTCGGCCGAGGACGGCGAGACCAGCACGCTGGCCGACGACCCCGATCCGCGCGTGACCATCAACGGCGGCACGCTGAACATCCGCACCACCGGCACGCCCTACGAGGACCGTGACACCAGCGACGGCGACGATTCGCTCAGCCCCGAGGGCATCGAGGCCAAGTCGGTGCTGACCATCACCGGCGGCACGGTCATCGTGCGCAGCACCGACGACGCGCTGAACGCCGGCTCGGCCATCGTCATCAGCGGCGGCCGCGTCTATGCCGAGGCCAGCGCCAACGACGCCATCGATTCCAACGGCACGCTGACCATCAGCGGCGGCGTGGTGGTGGCCAATGGCGCCGGCGGCGCCGAGGGCGGGCTGGACTGCGATGCCAACACCTTCAGCATCACCGGCGGCACCTTCATCGGCTTTGGCGGCCGCAACAGCACGCCCACGCGCAGCGCCAGCACCCAGAACAGCGTGGTGCTGCGCAGCCAGACGGCCCAGCTGCTGGTGCTGCGCGATGCCGCCGGCCAGGCGGTGTTTGCCTTCACCCTGCCCAAGGCCAGCAGCGCCGTGCTGCTGGGGGCGCCGGGCATCGCCACCGGCGCCAGCTATTCGCTGGTGGGCGGTGGCACGCTGGGCGCCCATGGCGAGGACTTCAACGGCCTGATCCTCGATCCCGGCACGCACAGCGGCGGCACGGTGCTGGGCACCTTCACCGTCGGCTCGACGGTGACCTCGCTGTGAGCGGCGTCAGAACAGCTGGCCGACGTTGAACAGCGTCAGCAGGCCCAGGGCGCCGAAGATCAGCGCGGCCATGCCGTGCAGCACCGGCATCGACAGCCGCTTGGCAATGCGGTCGCCGAGAAACACCGCCGGCACATTGGCCAGCATCATGCCCAGCGTGGTGCCGGCCACCACCGGCCACAGATCGGCATAACGCGCTGCCAGAGCGACGGTGGCGATCTGCGTCTTGTCGCCCATCTCGGCCAGGAAGAACGCGATCACCGTGGTGCCGAACACGCCGAAGCGCTGCGAGCCACCCACCGCCTCGTCGTCGACCTTGTCGGGGATCAGCATCCAGCCGGCCATGGCGATGAAGGACAGGCCGATGATCCAGCGCAGCAGGGTCGGCCCCAGGGCCTGGGCCACCCAGTCGCCCACGGCGCCGGCGGCGGCATGGTTGGCCAGCGTGGCCACCAGGATGCCCAGGATGATGATCCATGGACGGCGGAACCGGGCCGCCAGCAGCATGGCCAACAGCTGGGTCTTGTCACCCATTTCACCGAGCGCGACCACGCCGGTGGAGACAAAGAAGGCTTCCACGATCACTCACTCCAACACGGGCCGGCAGACACACCCAGACCACACGGCATCCCCGGCCCATCCGGAGGCAGTGCGGTCAAAGGTCTTGCCAGGCTGTGGAGCTGCAAGCGCCAGGGTCGTGGGGACCCAGTGTGTTGGCGCCTGCTCCTGCGGTGCAGGACGGCTACTCCCCGATGACGGAAGGCGCGCAGTGTAGCCGCGCCAGCTGTCGCCACGCTGTCGGCGCTGCACTCAGCGGCTGGCCGCCAGCTTGTGCAGCAGTTCCACCAGCATCGCCCGCTCGGCCGCGCTCAGTGACTTGAGCTGGGCCGCCTCGGCGGCCACGATGCGCGCCATGGCCTCGGTCACCAGGCGCGCGCCATCGGCCGTGGCATGCAGATGCTGGGCGCGGCGGTCGCGGGTGCTGGCCTCGCGTCGCACCCAGCCGCGCTCGACCAGGCGGTCCACCCACAGCGTGATGTTGCCGGCGGTCACCGCCAGCGCACTGGCCAGGCGCGCCGGCGTGCCGCCGGGGTTCTCGGCAATCAGCGCCAGCACGGTGAACTCGGCGCGCCGCAGCCCCAGGGTCTTGAGCACCTGGTCGTCGAACACCGCATTGGTGACGATGGCCGCCTGGGCCAGCTGGTAGCCGACCACGTCGTGCAGCGTGGCCTCGGTCAGCCGTCCGCGCGGCGTGAGGTCGGAGGTGGCACTGCCTCGGGCTTTCATGCCAAGCATTGTGCCGCTGGCGTGATCTTCATCCACTCAATCAATCCAGGCCTGTGTATTGGGGAAAACCTCGGATAAATGATTGAGTCACTGAAGTAGATTGCGCAGCGGAGTTCACAACAGGAGACGATTCCATGCGTTCTGCCCTGCGCACCTGCGCCACGGCGGTGGCCGCTGCCGCCGCGCTTTCCGCCTGTCTGGGCGATGACGACAACGATGTCCTGCCCCAGCTGGCCGAGGCCAGCGGCACCTCGCTGAAGTCCTGCGCGGCCCTGACCACGGCCTTCTCGTTCGCCAATACCAGCCTGACGGCGGCCAGCGACGTGGCCGCCGGCACCTTGACCGTGGCCGGCAAGGCCGTGCCGGCGCACTGCCTGGTCACCGGCAGCATGTATCCGCGCACCGGCGTCAATGGCAACTACGCCATCGGCTTCGAGATGCGCCTGCCGGCGGCCTGGAACGGCCGCTTCTTCTACCAGGCCAATGGCGGTGCCGACGGCAATGTGGTCACGGCCACCGGCGGCATCGGCGGTGGCGGCTCGCTGAGCCATGCGCTGGCCATGGGCTTTGCGGTGATCAGCTCCGACGCCGGCCACAACGCGGCGCAGAACGCGGCCGGCACGGCCCACTTCGGCAACGACCCCCAGGCCCGGCTGGACTTCGGCTACCAGGCGGTGGCCAAGCTCACGCCCATGGCCAAGGGCCTGATCGCCAGCGCCTATGGCAAGGGTCCGGATCGCTCCTACATCGGCGGCTGCTCCAACGGCGGGCGCCACACCATGGTGGCGGCTGCGCGCTATCCCGAGCAGTACGACGGCTTCCTGGTCGGCAACCCCGGCACCAACCTGCCCAAGGCGGCCACCGCCAACATCGCCGGCTTCCAGAAGTACCTGACGCTGGCCAGCACCGCCGGTGATGCCTCCACCGGCTTCACGCTGGCCGAGCGCAGCACGGTCAGCAATGCCGTGCTGGCCAAGTGCGACGCGCTGGACGGCGCGAGCGACGGCCTGATCCAGGACACCACGGCCTGCCAGGCCGCCTTCGACCTGAACCGCGACGTGCCCACCTGCAGCGGCGCACGCGATGGCAGCTGCCTGACGACGGCGCAGAAGACGGTCATCGCCCAGCTGTTTGCCGGCGCCCAGACCAGCACCGGCGCCAAGATCTACGCCAGCTGGCCCTATGACAACGGTTTTGCCACCGCCGGCTGGAGCTTCTGGAAGTTCACCGTGCCCAACATCCTGGACTCGGTGGCCGTGGGCCAGATCTTCCAGAGCCCGCCCGAGACGGCGGCCGGCTTCGTCGGGCCGGTGTTCGCGGCCACCGGCAGCGTGGACGCCATGGTGAGCAAGATCGCCGCCACCAGCGGCAACTTCAGCGAGTCGTCGCTGTCGTTCATGACGCCGCCCAATCCCAGCGACCTGAGCAAGCTCAAGCAGCGTGGCGCCAAGCTGATGCTGTTCCATGGCACGGCCGACCCGATCTTCTCCAGCGACGACAGCACGGCCTGGTACGAGAGCCTGATCAGCGCCAATGCCGGCAATGCCGCGGCCTTTGCACGTTTCTACCGCGTGCCCGGCATGGGCCATTGCTCGGGCGGCCCGTCGACCGACCAGTTCGACATGCTGAGCTCGCTGGTGGCCTGGGTCGAGAAGGGCCAGGTGCCGGGCGCCATCACCGCCTCGGCCCGCGGCGCCGGCAATGCCGGCGGCGCCAATGCCGATGTGCCGGCCGGCTGGTCGGCCACGCGCACCCGGCCGCTGTGCGCCTATCCGCAGGTGGCGCGCTACAACGGCAGCGGCAGCCTGGAAGAGGCGGCCAGCTTCACCTGCCGGTGATGGTCCACCCCCGTTGCGCCTGCGGCGCTCCCCCTCAAGGGGGCGCCGCCAGCGGACCGGCCAAGCCGGATCCGCGGCGACTGCTGGGCTGGCTCGGGTGTGGCGGGGCGATCAACCCAATGCGATGCTGACTTGTCCATCTTCGACCCGCACCGCATGGGCCTGCACCGAAAGCTCGGGCAGTTCCAGGCATTCGCCGGTGGCCAGGTCGAAGTGGTGCTTGTAGAGCGGCGAGGCGACGACGATGCGCTCGCCCAGGCTGCCCACCAGGCCACGCGCGAGCACGCTGGCGCCGGCCTTGGGGTCGACGTTGTCGATGGCATAGAGCCGGTCCTGGCCGACGCGGAACACCGCCACATGGCGGCCCTGCACACGTGCGGCCACGCCGGTGTCGGGCAGGATGTCGTCGAGGGCGCAGACCGGGGTCCAGCTCGGGGTCTTGTCTTGGCTCATGGGGGGGCTCAGGCGGTGGTTTCTTCGGCGCTGCGCTCGTCCGCGCGCGCCGGCCGGATCTGCCCACGCTCCTGGACGAAGACGATGTGCTCGTCGGGCTGCTCGCTGTTGACGAAGCTGCGGAAACGCTGGCGCACCTTGGGGTCGGTGACGGCCGTCTTCCACTCGCACTGGTAGGTGTCCACCACGTGCTGCATCTGCGCCTCCAACTCGGCGCCCAGGCCGAGTGAATCGCCGATCAGCACCGCCTTCAGATAGTCCAGCCCGCCCTCGAGGTTGTCGCGCCAGGTGCTGGTGCGCTGCAGCCGGTCGGCGGTGCGCACATAGAACATCAGAAAGCGGTCGATCAGCGCAATCAGCTGCTGCTGGTCCAGATCGCTGGCGATCAGCTCGGCATGGCGCGGCTTCATGCCGCCGTTGCCGCAGACGTAGAGGTTCCAGCCCTTCTCGGTGGCGATCACGCCCACGTCCTTGCCCTGGGCCTCGGCACATTCGCGCGTGCAGCCCGAGACGCCGAACTTGATCTTGTGCGGCGCGCGCAGGCCCTTGTAGCGGTTCTCCAGCAGCACGGCCAGGCCGACGCTGTCGCCCACACCGTAGCGGCACCAGGTCGATCCGACGCAGCTTTTCACCGTGCGCAGGCTCTTGCCATAGGCATGGCCCGATTCAAAGCCGGCGGCGATCAGCTCCTCCCAGATCAGCGGCAGCTGCTCCACCC
>JAGOPK010000026.1 GCA_017992055.1 Burkholderiaceae bacterium | reverse complement strand
CAGCAGCGCCTTCAGCATTGCCGGTGGCGGCGATACGCTGGCGGCGATTGCCAAGTACGGCATCGACAAGGACGTGGGCTACATCTCCACCGGCGGCGGCGCCTTCCTGGAGGTGCTGGAGGGCAAGACCCTGCCGGCCTTCGAGATCCTGCAAAAGCGCGCCGCCGGCTGACGCCGCCGCGCATCCGTGATCGCCGCAGGTCCGCGGCCGCGGCAACGGCGTAACCTCGCCGTCCCCGCCAGAACCAATGACAGGAGGCTGCCATGGCCCAGGACCTGAGCCCCGCCGAGCAGGCGCTGCGCGACGCCGCGCTGGAATACCACCGCTCGCCCACGCGCGGCAAGATCGCGGTCACGCCGACCAAGCCGCTGTCCAACCAGCGCGACCTGAGCCTGGCCTACTCGCCCGGCGTGGCCTATGCCTGCCTGGCCATCGAAGAAAACCCGGCGCTGGCCGCCGACTTCACCAGCCGCGCCAACCTGGTGGGCGTGGTCACCAATGGCACGGCCGTGCTGGGCCTGGGCGACATCGGCCCGCTGGCCGGCAAGCCGGTGATGGAGGGCAAGGGCTGCTTGTTCAAGAAGTTCGCCGGCATCGACGTGTTCGACATCGAGCTGGCCGAGAAGGACCCGGACAAGCTGGTCGAGATCATCGCCGCGCTGGAGCCCACGCTGGGCGGCATCAACCTGGAAGACATCAAGGCGCCGGAGTGCTTCACCATCGAGCGCCGGTTGCGTGAGCGGCTGAAGATCCCGGTCTTCCACGACGACCAGCACGGCACGGCCATCATCTCGGCCGCGGCGCTGCTGAATGCGCTGGAGCTGGTGGGCAAGCGCATCGGCGAGGTGAAGCTGGTGGCCTCGGGCGCCGGCGCGGCGGCCATCGCCTGCCTGGACCTGATGGTGGGCCTGGGCGTGGCCATCGCCAACATCACCGTGGTCGACAGCAAGGGCGTGATCCGCGAGGGCCGGGCCGATGTGGCCGCCGGCAAGCTGGACGAAAGCAAGCAGCGCTATTGCCAGAAGACCGCGGCCATCACGCTGGCCGATGCGGTGCGTGGCGCCGACGTGTTCCTGGGCTGCTCGGCCGCCGGCGTGCTCACGCCCGAGATGGTGGCCACCATGGCCGGCCAGCCGGTGATCCTGGCCCTGGCCAACCCCGAGCCCGAGATCCGGCCCGAGCTGGCCAAGCAGGCCCGGCCCGACTGCATCGTGGCCACCGGCCGTTCGGACTATCCGAACCAGGTCAACAACGTGCTGTGCTTCCCGTACATCTTCCGCGGTGCGCTGGACTGCGGCGCCACCACCATCACCGAGGCCATGAAGCTGGCCTGCGTGCGCGAGATCGCCGCACTGGCCAAGGCCGAGACGCCGGCCGAGGTGGCCGCGGCCTATGCGGGGCAGGACCTGCGCTTCGGCCCCGACTACATCATTCCCAAGCCCTTTGATGCGCGGCTGATCCTGCGCATCGCGCCGGCCGTGGCCCAGGCCGCGGCCGACAGCGGCGTGGCCACCCGGCCCATCACCGACCTGGAGGCCTACCGCCAGAGCCTGACCCGCTACGTCTACCAGACCGGCATGGTGATGCGGCCGGTGTTTGCCACCGCCCGCGACCACCAGGCCCGCCATGGCGCGCGCGTGGTCTATGCCGAGGGCGAAGACGAGCGCGTGCTGCGCGCGGTGCAGGTGGTGCTGGACGAAGGCCTGGCCCAGCCCATCCTGGTGGGCCGGCCGGCGGTGATCCAGATGCGCATCGAGCGCGCCGGCCTGCGGCTGAAGGCCGGCAGCGACTTCGAGGTCTGCGATCCCGAGGACGATCCGCGCTTTCGCAGCTACTGGGAGCAGTACCACCGGCTGATGGGCCGCGACGGCATCTCGCCCGAGGCTGCCAAGGCCGCGGTGCGGCGCAGCAATACGCTGATCTCCAGCCTGATGCTCAAGCGCGGCGAGGCCGATGCCATGCTCTGCGGCCTGGTCGGCCGCTACGACGCCCACCTGGAGCATGTGCGCAGCGTCATCGGCCTGGCGCCGGGCGCCAGCACGCTGGCGGCGATGAATGCGCTGATGCTGGAGCAGCACACGCTGTTCATCGCCGACACCTTCGTCAACGAGATGCCCGGCGCCGAGGCCCTGGCCGAGATCGCCGCCATGGCCGCCGCCGAGGTCTGCCGCTTCGGCCTGCCACCCAAGGTGGCCTTTGTCTCGCACAGCATCTACGGCAGCTCGCAGCGTGAATCGGCGCGGCGCATGCGCGCGGCGCGCGACCTGTTCGTGGCCCGCCACCCGGGCATCGAATGCGATGGCGAGCTGCAGGGCGATGCGGCGCTCAACGAGGACATCCGCAGCGGCTTCCTCGCCGACAGCACGCTCAGCGGCGCCGCCAACCTGCTGCTGCTGCCCAACCTGGACGCCGCCAACATCCTGTTCAACGTGCTCAAGACCACCGGCAGCCAGGGCGTGACCATCGGCCCCATCCTGCTGGGCGCGGCCGCGCCGGTGCACATCCTCACGCCCTCGGCGACCATGCGCCGGGTGGTCAACATGACGGCCCTGGCCGTGGCCGACGCCGCCGAGGCGAAAGAAACGGCGCGGTAACCGCCAGCGCCGCCGCCCGCCACGGCAGGACACCCATAATCGGCCGCGTCATCGTCCTGCCCACCCTGCCCCAGCCATGTCACGAGCCACCAAGATCGTCGCCACCCTCGGCCCGGCCAGCAGCGACCCCGAGGTGCTGGAGCGCATCCTGCGCGCCGGCGTCGACGTGGTGCGGCTGAACTTCAGCCACGGCAAGGCGCAGGACCACATCGACCGGGCCAACCTGGTGCGCGAGATCGCCGCCAAGGTCGGCAAGCCGGTGGCGCTGATGGCCGACCTGCAGGGGCCCAAGATCCGCGTCGGCAAGTTCGCCGCCGGCAAGACCATGCTGGTGGTGGGCGCGCCCTTTGTGCTGGACGCCAGCCGCAGCGAGCCCGGCGACGACCTGGGCGTGGGCCTCGATTACAAGGAGCTGCCGCGCGACGTGAAGCCCGGCGACACCCTGCTGCTCAACGACGGCCTGCTGGTGCTGACGGTGGAGGCGGTGCGCGGCGACCAGGTGCACACCACGGTGAAGATCGGCGGCGAGCTGTCCAACAACAAGGGCATCAACAAGCAGGGCGGCGGCCTCACCGCCCCGGCGCTGACGGCCAAGGACATGGAGGACATCAAGACCGCCATGGCCTTCCAGTGCGACTACCTGGCGGTGAGCTTTCCCAAGAGCGCCACCGACATGGAGATGGCGCGCCAGCTGGCCAATGTGGCCGGCGAGGCCTACCGCCACAAGCCGGCGATGATCGCCAAGATCGAGCGCAGCGAGGCCATCCCGCAGCTGGAAGCCATCCTCAAGGCCAGCGACGGCATCATGGTCGCGCGCGGCGACCTGGCGGTGGAGGTGGGCAATGCCGCGGTGCCGGCGCTGCAGAAGAAGATGATCCGCATGGCGCGCGAGATGGACAAGATCGCCATCACCGCCACGCAGATGATGGAGAGCATGATCGTCAACCCGGTGCCCACGCGCGCCGAGGTCAGCGACGTGGCCAATGCGGTGCTGGACGGCACCGATGCGGTGATGCTCAGCGCCGAGACCGCCGCCGGCAAGTACCCGGTGGAGACGGTGGAGCACATGGCCCTGATCGCGCTGGAGGCCGAGCGCGCCGAGGACGTGCAGCTGGACGGCGACTTCACCAACAAGCGCTTCGGCCGCATCGACCAGAGCATCGCCATGGGCGCGCTGTTCACCGCCCACCACCTGGGCTGCAAGGCCATCATCGCGCTGACCGAGTCGGGCAGCACGGCGCTGTGGATGAGCCGGCACAACATCCATGTGCCGATCTTCGGCCTGACCTCCAAGGCCACCAGCGAGCGCCGCATGGCGCTGTACCGCAATGTGCGGCCGATCCTGATGCCGGCCCACAGCGACCGCGACACCGCGCTGGCCGATGCCGAGCGCGTGCTGATCGACCGCGGCGTGCTCAAGCCCGGTGACACCTATGCCATCACCTGCGGCGAGCCGATGGGCTACCCGGGCGGCACCAACATGCTCAAGGTCTGCAGAGTGGCCTGATCAGGCCACCACGCTGCGCAGCAGCGCGGCCACCGACGGCGCGGCATTCACCGGCACCAGCTCCACCTGCGGGTGGGCGCGGCCGAATACGCGCAGCAGCTCGTCGGCAAAGGCATGGCCCACGCTGGGCAAGCCGTCGAAGTCCAGCTCCACGCGACGGAACAGCGGCAGCCGCTCGGCCACGCGCCGGGCCTGGGCCCGCGAGCTCAGGCCACCGGCCAAGCGCAGCGGCAGCACCGTGCGCTCGAACGCATAACCCTGGCCATCCAGGCTGTGCTGGCGCAGCACCTCGTCCAGCGTGCGCTGCGTGTCCAGCCGCAGCGCCACATAGACCGACGTGCCGTGCTGGCAGGCCGGGCGGCCGGCATGCCATTGCGAGCGCTGCCAGTCGCGCTGCTGGAAGGCCGCGCCATTGGCATGCAGGTCGAACACATCGGCCAGCCTGGCGGTGAAGAACAGGCCGCGGCCGGTGTGGCGCTCGGGCTGGCTGCTCAGCTTGCCCAGGGCCAGCTGCAGCATGGCCTGGGCCGGGTCGTCCAGCTGGAACCGCTGGCCCAGGCTGTCGAACACGCCGCGGCCGTCGTCGCTGACCAGCAGCTGGCATTGCCAGGGCGTCTGGCGCATCGACACCGTCACCAGGCTGCCGCCGCTGTGGTCGACGGCGTTGTTGACCAGCTCGGTGAACACCTGCTCGGCGATCTCGGCCACATTCGGCGGCAGCTCGAAGGCCGGCGCAAAGTGCTGGCGCCAGGCGCGGTCTTCCTGCAGCCCGTCCAGCGCATAGCGCCGCACCACCTGGCGCAGCGGCCCCGGATGCCAGCGCGGGCGGCGCGAGCTGCCCTCGCGCCGCAGCCACTGCAGCGCCCGCAGCTGGCGGCAGAAGGCCTGGCCGCTGCGCAGGTCCACGCCCAGGCGCTGGGCCAGGTGCGCCGGCAGGTCGTCGGGATGCTGCAAGGCGGCCTCGGTGATCCAGGTCGTCAGCTCGGGCGGCAGCGGGGACGGCGATGGAGACGGTGATCGGGACGGCATGCGGAACTCCTTGCGCCGCACGGGCCATGCGGCGAGGCCGCAGTGTGGCCAGGCCGCGGTGCCCGCAAGGCCGTGAAAAGCGGCGGCAAGCGTGGCCTGTTCGGCATCCGCAGCGCCTTCTCCCCCTGGGTCCGCAGGCCTGGCGCCAGGGGCCGGCCGATACAATCGAGGCAGTTACAAGCCGGTTTCTTCACTTCGTTATCGCAGGACTGCACCATGCCTCTCGTCTCGATGCGCCAGCTGCTGGACCATGCCGCCGAAAACGGCTATGGCATCCCGGCCTTCAACGTCAACAACCTGGAGCAGGTGCAGGCCGTGATGGCCGCGGCCGACGAGGTCGGCGCGCCGGTCATCCTGCAGGCCAGCGCCGGCGCCCGCAAGTACGCCGGCGAGCCCTTCATCAAGCACCTGATCCAGGCCGCCACCGAAGCCTATCCGCACATCCCGCTGGTGATGCACCAGGACCATGGCACCAGCCCCAAGGTGTGCGCCGGCGCCATCGACCTGGGCTTCGGCTCGGTGATGATGGACGGCTCGCTGATGGAAGATGGCAAGACGCCGTCGGGCTTCGACTACAACGTCGAGGTCACGCGCAAGGTGGTGGAGATGGCGCACCAGGTCGGCGTCACCGTCGAAGGTGAGCTGGGCTGCCTGGGCAACCTGGAGACCGGCGACGCCGGCGAGGAAGACGGCATCGGCGCCGAAGGCAAGCTGGACCACAGCCAGATGCTGACCGACCCCGAGGAGGCCGCGGTCTTCGTCAAGGCCACCCAGCTGGATGCGCTGGCGATTGCCATCGGCACCAGCCATGGCGCCTACAAGTTCAGCCGCAAGCCCACCGGCGACATCCTGGCCATCAGCCGCGTCAAGGAAATCCATGCGCGCATCCCCAACACCCACCTGGTGATGCACGGCTCCTCGTCGGTGCCGGCCGAGTTGCTGGCCATCATCAACCAGTACGGCGGCAAGATGAAGGAGACCTATGGCGTGCCCATCGAGGAGATCCAGGAAGCCATCAAGCACGGCGTGCGCAAGATCAACATCGACACCGACATCCGCCTGGCGATGACCGGTGCGGTGCGCAAGTTCATGGCCGAGAACCCCGACAAGTTCGACGCCCGCGAGTGGCTGAAGCCGGCGCGCGAGGCCGCCCGCCTGGTGTGCCGCCAGCGCTACCTGGAGTTCGGCTGCGAAGGCCAGGCCGCCAAGATCAAGGCCATGTCGCTGCAGCAGATGGCCCAGCAGTACACCGCCGGTGCGCTGGCCCAGGTGGTGAACTGAACCTGGAGCACCCGGCGCCGCGGGTACGCGTCGCCACCCGCGGGGCGGGTCGCCGTCCGGCTTGGGGCGGCCCGGCGCGCGGCCGGCGGGCTTCGACGAGCACCAGGGGCCTGCGGGCCCCTTTTTCGTGGCCGGCACAATACGGCCCTTCCCCTTTTCAGCCGCTGCGCCGCCCATGAGCACCGCCCTCTACGAAACCCGTCTGCACTCGCTGCCCCTGCTGGCCCGGGGCAAGGTCCGCGACAACTTCGCCGTCGGCAGCGACCGGCTGCTGATGGTGGCCTCCGACCGCATCTCGGCCTTCGACGTGGTGATGGGCGAGCCCATCCCCGGCAAGGGCGAGCTGCTGACGCAGATGGCGCTGTTCTGGTTCGGCAAGCTGGGCCACATCGTGCCCAACCACCTCACCGGCGAGGCGCCCGAGAGCGTGGTCGCGCCCGACGAGGTGGAGCAGGTGCGTGGCCGCGCCATGCTGGTCAAGCGCCTGAAGCCGCTGCCGGTGGAGGCCGTGGTGCGTGGCTACCTGGCCGGCTCGGGCTGGAAGGAGTACCAGGACAACGGCCAGGTCTGCGGCGTGGCGCTGCCGCCGGGGCTGAGCAACGCCAGCCGCCTGCCGGCGCCGATCTTCACGCCGGCCACCAAGGCCGAGGTCGGCGACCACGACGAGAACATCAGCTTCGAGCGCATGGCCGAGATCATCGGCGCGCCGCTGGCCGCGCAGGTGCGCGACACCGCCATCCGCCTGTACAGCGAGGCCGCCGCCTATGCGCTGACGCGCGGCATCATCATCGCCGACACCAAGTTCGAGTTCGGCCTGGACGAGCAGGGCACGCTGACCCTGATGGACGAGGTGCTGACGCCCGACAGCTCGCGCTTCTGGCCGGTGGACGGCTACCAGGAAGGCATCAACCCGCCCAGCTTCGACAAGCAGTACCTGCGCGACTGGCTGGAGAGCGTGCGCGTGGACGGCCAGCCCTGGAACAAGCGCGCGCCGGCGCCCGTCGTTCCGGCAGAGGTTGCGCAGGCCACGGCCGAGCGGTATAGAACGGCCCTCAAGGTGTTGCGCGGCTAGGAGGCCTGTATGCAGAACCGGTTGCTGGAGGATCTGGACCAAAAAATCCGCACCACCAGCAGCCGGGTGGACTGGTCGCGGCTGATGTGCCGCAAGTCGGTGCTGCTGGCGCGCCAGGGCCAGCTGGATGCGGCGCAGCGCCAGATCGACCAGGTGCGCAAGGTCTGGGGCGAAGAACTGCACCACGAGGTGGCCTCGTGGGTGATGATGGCCGAAGGCGTGCTGCACTTCTTCCGCCTGGACACGCACATGGCCTGGGAACGCCTGCGCCGCGCCCATGCGCTGGCAGTGGCGCTGCGCACCGAGTCCTCACGCGCCAGCTGCGCCGCCTGGATGGCCCTGCTGGCCTTCAACGGCTCGCGCTACGACGAGATGTGCGATCGCCTGCGCGAGGTGCTGACCGAAGCCGCCGCCGAGGACCACCATGCCCGCGGCCGGGCGTGCCTGATCATTGCGGATGCTTACCACGTGGCCGGGAGGTGGGATTTGGCGAAGCCTTGGTATGACAAGGCCAGGTATCACGCAGCCGACGAGGGTGACCAATCGACGTTGAGCGCGATGCTGTTCAATGTTGCGGCCTGCCGAACCTCCAATGTTCGACTGGCAGACGCTTTCGGCGAACCCAATCCTGAGCTGAACGTTGAAATTGCCGTAAGCGAAGTCGGGACATCGCGGGTGTATGACCTTGCCGTCGGCGCCAAGTCTCTACAGCAACTCACTCCACTGATGCACGCTCAGATTCAGGTGGTTGAGCACCAATACCCATCAGCACTCGCGATTCTCAACAGCATTGATCGAGCTGGACTGCAACCGAAAGAGATCCCGCAGTTGCTATGCGAACAGGCTTGGTGCAACGCATGCCTCGGGAGCAACGATCTGGCTACGGAGCAAGCGAATCAGTCAGAGGCCTGCATGGACAGCATGTTCGATGACGACGACTACGCATACGTCGGCGCTCGCCTTTCTCAGGTCTGGGCATCGCTTGGTCGGCCGGATCGCTCGTCTGACCTTCGTTGCAAAGCAAGTCTTCGACTTGACGCTCATCGCACCCTTCAAGCCAAGCTGGCAGCCTCTCTTGACTCACTGCTCTCCGAGGTGGGCGACCCCAAATGAGAAAAGCCCGACCGAGTCGGGCTTTAAAGTCGATCGGTTAGAACGACTTAGGGCTTATTGCCAGTGGGGAAAGGCCAAGCCGCAGCCGGGCTCAATGCCGTCTTCGCAGCGGGTGCCGCAGGCGCAGGGGCAGCAGGCGTGGCGGGGGCCTTCTTGGCCGCCGCCTTCTTGGCCGCAGCCTTCTTCGCAGGCGCGGCGGCAGGCTTGGCAGCCGCCTTCTTAGCCGCAGCCTTCTTCGCCGGCGCCGCCTTCTTGGCCGGTGCCGCAGCCTTAGCCAACGGCTTCTTCGGCGCAGCGGCCTTCTTCGCCGGAGCGGCAGCCTTCTTGGCCGGGGCGGCCTTCTTCGCCGGGGCCGCAGCCTTCTTGGCCGGGGCGGCCTTCTTCGCCGGGGCCGCAGCCTTCTTGGCCGGAGCGGCCTTCTTCGCCGGGGCCGCAGCCTTCTTGGCCGGAGCGGCCTTCTTCGCCGGGGCGGCGGCCTTCTTGGCCGGGGCGGCCTTCTTCGCCGGTGCAGCCTTCTTGGCCGGGGCGGCCTTCTTCGCAGTTGCCATGACAAACTCCTTGATCAAGTTGCTTCAGACACACCGGACCGTTCTCGCGGCCTCGGTGATTCACCGCTGCGCCCACCAGGCTGCAGCCTGATCAGGCACCCCGGTGAACGGGGTGGCGTCCTGTGCCGGAGGCCTTCTGCGGACCTCCTGGCCAGGACGCGGATCTGGAAACCAGCTCGGATTCGACAGGCCTGCGCACGCGGGGCGCACCGGCCGGTGATCAATCCCAGCTCAGCGCACCACCGGATTGGTATTCGATGACGCGCGTCTCGAAGAAATTGCGCTCCTTCTTCAGGTCGATCATTTCGCTCATCCACGGGAACGGGTTTTCCTCGTTCGGGAACAGCGGCTCCAGGCCGATCTGCGTGGCGCGGCGGTTGGCGATGTAGCGCAGATAGCCCTTGAACATGCTGGCGTTCAGGCCCAGCACACCGCGCGGCATGGTGTCCTCGGCATAGCGGTATTCCAGCTCGACGGCCTTCTCGAACAGCGTGCGGATCTCGGCCTTGAACTGCGCCGTCCACAGCTGCGGGTTCTCGAGCTTGATCTGGTTGATCAGGTCGATGCCGAAGTTGCAGTGCATGGACTCGTCGCGCAGGATGTACTGGTACTGCTCGGCGGCACCGGTCATCTTGTTCTGCCGGCCCAGCGCCAGGATCTGCGTGAAGCCGACGTAGAAGAACAGGCCTTCCATCAGGCAGGCGAAGACGATGATGGAGCGCAGCAGGGTCTGGTCGTTCTCCAGCGTGCCGGTCTTGAAGTTGGGGTCCATGATCGCGTCGATGAACGGGATCAGGAACTCGTCCTTCTGACGGATCGACTCCACCTCGTGGTAGGCGTTGAAGATCTCGCTTTCGTCCAGGCCCAGGCTCTCGACGATGTACTGGTAGGCGTGGGTGTGGATGGCCTCTTCAAAGGCCTGGCGCAGCAGGAACTGCCGGCACTCGGGCGCGGTGATGTGGCGGTAGGTGCCCAGCGTGATGTTGTTCGCCGCCAGCGAATCGGCGGTGACGAAGAAGCCGAGGTTGCGGCAGATGATGCGGCGCTCGTCGTCGGTCAGGCCGTTGGGATCCTTCCAGGTCGCGATGTCGCGCGACATGTTGACCTCCTGCGGCATCCAGTGGTTGGCACAGGTGGCGAGGTACTTCTCCCAGGCCCACTTGTACTTGAACGGCACCAGCTGGTTGACGTCGGTCTGGCCGTTGATGATGCGCTTCTCGGCCACGTTGACGCGGCGCGCGCTGCTGGCAGCGGCACTGCTGGTCTGCGCCGGCGCGGCCACCGGGCGCTGCACCGGCTGGCTGGCCGGCACGGCGGCCTGCAGTGCGGGCTGGACAGGGGCTGCGGTGGGGGCCACCGTGGCGGCTGATGCGGACACCGGCCGCACGGCACCCGGGGCTTGTGCGGCGGTGTTTGTCGGTGTCGTCGAAGGGGATGCGACGTCGTCTTCCCAGACCAGCATGCTTGGATCGTCCTAAGTCATTGAATTATCGGAGCGTCAACTGCAAACACCAAGCACTTCTTGACAAGTGGCCGCCCATGTCGTTGCGGGTGAGCATCGTCCGGGCGCATGGTGATGGTGTTGACGCATGGAATCGCCGGCCTGCCCTGCGTTGCGTGCGGCACAAACTGCACGCTCCAATTGGAAGTCAGGCCGGGCAGGCCGGGCACCTGTTCACTGGCAGGCTTCGCAGTCAGGGTTGTCGATGGAGCAGAACTTGATGTCGCTGGCCGGCACGGCCTCCATCGCGGCCTGGGCCTGGGCTGCGGCCGCGTCCAGTGCCGACAGGCCACCGCCGGTGCTGGCTCCGGGCACGGCGTTCAGGGCGCCGGCGCTGATGGTCGACTTCTCGGCATGCGTGGCGCCCATGGTGCGCAGGTAGTAGGTGGTCTTCAGGCCACGCAGCCAGGCCAGCTTGTAGGTCTCGTCCAGCTTCTTGCCCGAGGCACCGGCCAGGTAGATGTTCAGGCTCTGCGCCTGGTCGATCCACTTCTGGCGGCGTGCGCCGGCTTCGATCAGCCAGCTGGCATCGACCTCGAAGGCCGTGGCATAGAGCTGCTTCAGCTCCTCGGGCACGCGGTCGATGCGGCGCAGGCTGCCGTCGAAGTGCTTGAGGTCCATCACCATCACGTCGTCCCACAGGCCGAGCTTCTTCAGGTCGCGCACCAGGTACTCGTTGATGACGGTGAACTCACCCGACAGATTGCTCTTCACCGACAGGTTGCCGAAGCAGGGCTCGATGGACGCATCGACGCCGATGATGTTGCTGATGGTGGCGGTGGGCGCGATGGCCACGCAGTTGCTGTTGCGCATGCCATGGCTCTTGATGCGCGAGCGCAGCGCATCCCAGTCCATGCTGCTGGAGCGATCCACCTCGACATAGCCGCCACGCGCCTGGGCCAGCAGGTCCAGGCTGTCGATGGGCAGCACGCCGCGGTCCCACAGGCTGCCGCGGTAGCTGCTGTACTTGCCGCGCTCCTCGGCCAGCTCGGTGCTGGCCCAGTAGGCGTGGTAGCAGATGGCTTCCATCGAGCGGTCGGCAAACTCCACCGCGGCCTGGCTGGCATAGGGCAGGCGCAGCTGGTACAGCGCATCCTGGAAGCCCATCAGGCCCAGGCCCACCGGGCGGTGGCGCAGGTTGCTGTCGCGCGCCTTCTTCACCGCGTAGTAGTTGATGTCGATGACGTTGTCGAGCATGCGCATGGCCGTGCTCACCGTCTTCTTCAGCTTGGCTTGGTCGATCTGGCCGTCCAGCAGATGCTGGGCCAGGTTGATCGAGCCCAGGTTGCACACGGCGATCTCGGTGTCGCTGGTGTTCAGCGTGATCTCGGTGCACAGGTTGCTGCTGTGCACCACGCCCACATGCTGCTGCGGGCTGCGCACATTGCAGGCGTCCTTGAAGGTGATCCAGGGATGGCCGGTCTCGAACAGCATGGTCAGCATCTTGCGCCACAGGTCCTTGGCGGCCATGCGCTTGAACAGCTTGATCTCGCCGCGGTCGGCCTTGGCTTCATAGGCCGTGTAGGCGGCCTCGAACTCGGCGCCGAACAGGTCGTGCAGGTCGGGGCAGGTGCTGGGGCTGAACAGCGTCCACTGGCCGCCCTCGACGACGCGGCGCATGAACAGGTCGGGGATCCAGTTCGCGGTGTTCATGTCGTGCGTGCGCCGACGGTCGTCACCGGTGTTCTTGCGCAGCTCCAGGAACTCCTCGATGTCCAGGTGCCAGGTCTCCAGGTAGGCGCAGACCGCGCCCTTGCGCTTGCCACCCTGGTTCACGGCCACGGCCGTGTCGTTGACCACCTTCAGGAACGGCACCACGCCCTGGCTCTTGCCATTGGTGCCCTTGATGTAGCTGCCCAGGGCCCGCACGCGGGTCCAGTCGTTGCCCAGGCCACCGGCAAACTTGGACAGCAGCGCGTTTTCCTTCAGCGCCTCGTAGATGCCGTCCAGGTCGTCGGCCACCGTGGTCAGATAGCAGCTGGACAGCTGGCTGCGCAGCGAGCCGGCATTGAACAGCGTGGGCGTGCTGCTCATGAAGTCGAACGACGACAGCACGTCGTAGAACTCGATGGCGCGCGCCTCGCGGTCGATCTCGCCCAGCGACAGGCCCATGGCCACGCGCATGAAGAAGGCCTGCGGCATCTCGATGCGCACATCGCGCACGTGCAGGAAGTAGCGGTCGAACAGGGTCTGCAGGCCCAGGTAGTCGAACTGCAGGTCACGCTCGGGCTTCAGCGCCGCCGCCAGGCGGGCCAGGTCGAACTGCTGCAGCTTGGGGTCGAGCAGCTCGTTCTCCACGCCCTTCTTGATGAACTGCGGGAAGTAGTCGATGTAGCGCTCGGCCATCTGCGCCTGGGTCACTTCTTCGCCCAGGATCTCGCGGCGGATGGTGTGCAGCAGCAGGCGGGCGGTGGCGCGGCTGTAGGCCGGCTCCTTCTCGATCAGCGTGCGCGCGGCCAGGATGGCGGCCTTGTAGACCTCGTCGATGGGCACGCCGTCGTAGAGGTTGCGGCGCGTCTCGGCCAGGATGGGCTCGGGCTTGACGTCCACGCCCAGGCCGGCACACGAGGATTCGACCAGGGCGCGCAGCGCCGCCACGTCCAGCGGCACACGCTGGCCGCGGTCGACCACCTCCAGCATCGGCTCGGCCGGCTGGGCGGGCTGGGACTGGCGCGCACGCTCCTGCGAGCGGCGCTCGCGGTACAGCACATAGGCGCGGGCCACCTCGTGGTGGCTGCCGCGCATCAGGCCCAGCTCGACCTGGTCCTGAACGTCCTCGATGTGGAAGGTGCCACCGCCCGGGCGGCTGCGCAGCAGGGCGCGCACCACGCTCTCGGTCAGCGCATCGACGGTCTCGCGCACGCTGGCCGAGGCCGCACCCTGGGTGCCGTGCACGGCCAGAAAGGCCTTCATCAGCGCCACGGCGATCTTGTTCGGCTCGAATGCCACCACCGATCCGTTGCGCCGGATGATCTGGTAGCCGGCATAAGCCGAGCCCGTCATCTGGGTCGTGCCCGCCGCGGGTGGCGCGCTGTGAACGGTCGGGCTGCTGGTGGCAATGGTCTGCATGGATTCCCCTTGGCTTGAGGTCTGGCTTGTGTGAGGGGCGCCGTGCCCCGGTTCAGGGCACGGCGCACCGAATGGCGATGCGCAACCCCCGCTCGGCAGCGGCTCGCTCGCCCGTCACCCGGCAATGCCGCAGCCTCGCGCACCGGTGGGCACACGTTCGGCGCTGGGGCCGTGGTGGAACGGGGAGAACGAGACCGGTACTGGCAGAGGTCTGTTCAGGGCGCGCAGCATAGCACGCTGAGGACACTATATCTGGGGTTGCGCCGCCCCATCAACCACTACCGGTAGCGTGCTAACCCTGCTTGACGTCCGGGCCTGCCGGCACCGCCGCCAGCAGGCCGGCGGGCCAGTCGCGGCGTTGCTGCAGCGCCTGCCAGTCGAAGCCCGGACCGGGGTCGTATTTGCGTCCCGGTGCCACATGCTCGTGGCCGGCCAGCTCGCGCAGCGGGTACTGCGCGGCCAGCGCCGCCAGCAGGCGGTTCAGCCCCGCATACTGCGCCGGCTCGAAGCCCTGGCCCTCCAGGCCCTCCAGCTCGATGCCGATGGACCAGTCGTTGCAGTTGTCGCGGCCCCGCCAGTGCGAACGGCCGGCATGCCAGGCACGCTGCTCGCAGGACACGAACTGCAGCAGCTCGCCGTCGCGGCGCAGCAGGAAATGCGCCGACACCTGCAGGCCGCGGATCTGCTGGTAGTAGGGATGCTCGTCCCAGTCCAGCCGGTTGGTGAACAGGCGCTCGATGGCATCGCCGCCGTACTCGCCCGGCGGCAGGCTGATCGAGTGCAGCACCACCAGCTCGATGGCCGTGCCGGCGGGGCGCTCGCCGAAGTTCGGCGACGCGATGGCCCGCGCGCCCGACCACCAGCCGCCCTGCCAGCCGGTCTCAGTCATCACTGCGCTCGGCGCCGGCCTCACCGCCCTGGATGCCCAGCCGCGCCATGCGGTAGCGCATCTGGCGCAGCGACAGGCCCATGCTGGCGCCCGCGGCGGTGCGGTTGTAGCGGTGCTTTTCCAGCGCCCGCACCAGCACCTCGCGCTCCACCGTGTCGAGATAGGCCACCAGGTCGCCGGGCAGGTCGGCCGGTGACTGGGTGGGCGACGCGGCCGGCGACTGCTCTGGCGCCACCACCGGCACCTCCAGCGCCTGCCAGTCGCTGTCGCTGAGCGCCAGCCCGTCCTCGGGCAGGCCCAGGTCGGCGGGCCGGATCTCCTCGCCCGCGGCCAGGGTCACGGCGCGGTGCAGCAGGTTCTCCAGCTCGCGCACATTGCCGGGGAAGGCATAGCGCCCCAGCAGCGCCTGGGCGCCGGCCGACAGCCGCGGCGGCAGCGACACGCCGGCATCGCGGGCGATGCGCGCCAGCACCGTGGCGCACAGCTGCGGCAGGTCGTCGGCACGCTCGCGCAGCGGCGGCATGCGGATCTGGATCACGTTGAGGCGGTAGAACAGATCCTGGCGGAAGCGGCCCTCGTGCACCTCGGCCGCCAGGTCCTTGTGCGTGGCGCTGACGATGCGCACATTCACCGGCGCCTCGGCCACCGCGCCGATGGGCCGCACGGCGCGCTCCTGGATCGCGCGCAGCAGCTTGCTCTGCATGGCCAGCGGCAGGTCGCCGATCTCGTCGAGGAACAGCGTGCCGCCCTGGGCGGCCTGGAAGAAGCCGGCACGGTCTTCCTGGGCGCCGGTGAAGGCACCCTTGCGGTAGCCGAAGAACTCGGCCTCCAGCAACTGCTCGGGGATGGCGCCGCAGTTGACGGCCACGAAGGGTTGCACCGCGCGGCTGCTGACCTCGTGGATGGCGCGCGCCACCAGCTCCTTGCCGGTGCCCGACTCGCCCTGCACCAGCACCGGCGCCATGCCGCGGGCCACGCGCTCGATCAGCGAGCGCACCTGGGCCATGGCCGTCGAGCCGCCGACCAGGCGCACCAGGGCCGGATGGCGGCCCTCGGCCGGGGCCTCGGCCACGCCCTCGGCGGCGCTGGCCGGCGCCGCCAGATCAACGCGGTCGGCAGGCGCCGCGGCCCGCACCGACCCGGCCGCGGCATCGGCCGGTGTCGCCGGCAGCCGGCCCAGGGCCGAGGCCACCACGCTGCGGAACTGGCGCAGGTCCACCGGCTTGGTCAGGTAGTCGAAGGCGCCGGCCTTCAGCGCCTCCACCGCGCCTTCGGCCGAGCCGTAGGCGGTGATGACCAGGGTCTTCTCGGGCCGGCGCGCGGCCTCCAGCCGGCGCAGCAGATCGAGGCCGGTGCCATCGGGCAGGCGCATGTCGGTGATCACCGCGCTGTAGGGCCGCTCGCCCAGGCGCTGCCAGCCTTCTTCGACCGAGCCGGCGCTGTCCACGTCATAACCCTCGCGCAGCAGGGTCAGCTCGTACAGCGTGCGCAGGTCGGGTTCGTCGTCAACGACCAGCAGGCGGTAGGTGGCGCTCATGGTGGCGGCTCGTCGGCAGCGCGGCGCATCAGCACGCCGAAGATGTTGCGGTGGCGCTCGTCGGCGGCGCCATGGCGGTATTCGAGGCTGGCGCCATGGCGCTCGCACAGCTCGCGGCAAATGTACAGGCCCAGGCCGCTGCCGCGGCTGCGGGTGGAGAAGAAGGGCTCGAACAGATGGCGCTCGACATCGGGCGCGATGGGCTCGCCGTCGCTGGCCACGGCCAGCATCACCACCCGGGCCGCCGGCAGCTCGCGCAGCGTCACGCGCACCGCGCCCGGGTCCTGGCCGGCATGGCGGGCGGCGTTGTCCAGCAGATTGACCAGCACCCGCCGCAGGTGCTCGGCGTCGAAGCGCACCGGCAGCGGCCCGGGCGCGGCCTGCAGCTGCACCCGCTCATGGGCGCGCAGGGCCGCCGGCGCCGCATGGCACCAGTCGGTGCAGATGCGCGCCACCTCGGCCGCGGCATCGACCACCGAGCTTTCCGACACCGCGCCCGGCGCCACCGCCATCACGTCGTCGACGATGCGCTTGAGCCGCTCGACGTTGTCGGCCACGATGCGCGCCAGCTGGCGCTCGCTGGGCGACAGCCCGTCCTCCAGCAGCAAGGCATTGGCCTGGGCGATGGCCGCCAGCGGATTGCGGATCTCATGCGCCACGCCGGCCGACATGCGGCCCATGGCGGCCAGCTTGTCCTGGCGCTGGCGCGCCTGCAGCGCGCGCAGGTCCTCGATGAACAGCACGCAGATGTCCTCGGGCGTGGCGCCGTCGCCGCCGATGCCGCTGCGCCGCGTGAAGCGCGCCCGCACCTGCACCGCGCGGCTCTCGCCGGGGCCCAGCGGCAGCAGCTGCTCGCGCGCGCTGTCGGGCCAGCTGCCCTGCACATAGGCCTGCTGCAAGGCCTGCCACAGGCCGGCCAGCGCCGCCTCGCCGGCCATCGCGCAGGGCGGCGCCAGGCGCTGGCCGACCGCGCCCAGCAGCTGGCGCGCGGCCGGGTTGATGGCGCGCAGGCCGCCCTGGCGGTCGACCACCAGCACGCCTTCGCTCATCTCCTCGATGACCACGCGGTTCAGCTGGGTCTGCTGGCGCGCCAGCTGCAGGCTGCTGCGCGCGCTGCGCTCCTCGCGCGCCAGGCGCTGCGCCAGCTCGGTGGCCAGCAGCGCGATCATGAACATGCCGGCGCCGGCCAGGCCGGCCTGCGACAGGCCCAGCAACACATCGCCGCCGGAGCGCCGCGCCTCGGGCCAGGCCGCGGCCAGCAGCACCAGGGTCACGCCGGCGGCGGTGGCCAGGGCCACGATGCGCCGCGTCAGCACGCCGGCCATCAGCACCGGCAGCACCAGCAGGGCGCCGTAGTTCAGCGGCGCGGCCGGGTCCATCACCGCCAGCAGCGAAAACGCCGCCAGGTCCACGCCGATGGTCCACAGCCACTGGCGTGGCAGCAGGCGGTCGATGGGGCCGCGGCCGGCGCTGGCGCCGCGCAGCAGCCACAGCGACAGCGCCTGGCTGGCATAGGCCAGCGACACCAGCATCAGCAGCAGCGGCGGCCGGCTGCCCAGCAGCGACGCGGCCCAGGGCGCCAGCACCAGGGCCAGGCCAAGGGCCGCACGGGCCCAGACATAGGTGCGCAGGATGCGCGGCAGCGCCGCGCCTTCTTCGGACACCAGGCGCCGCGCCTCGCGGCGCAGCAGCCGGCTGTCGCCGGCATCGCCGGCCGGGTCCGGATCGTCCAGCGCGGTGTCGGCGGCCTCGACCGGATCACCCGCCTCGCGCCCGGTCAGGCGTGAATCGCCCCAGATGCTCAGCCAGCTGTCGCCCAGGCCCGAGCGGGGCGGGCGGCGCCGGTCGCCCTGGCGACGGTCACCGACGCGGCGGTCGCTCTGGCGGCGCTCGGCGCCCTCCGGCGCTGCCCGGCGACCGGCGCCGCCCGGCAGGTTCATGGCGGCGGCGCAGCGCGCGGTCCCAGTGCACGGTGGGCCTCGCTGCAGTAGATGCGCGAGCCGTCCAGCACCGCATCGCCGGCCGGCAGGTGCAGGCCGCAGTGGGCGCAGGCCAGCATGGCCTGGGGCGGCGTGGGCCGCGGCTTGGCCCGCGGCGAGGTGCTGCCGGCATCCGACTGGCCGCTGCGCCCATCGCCCCGGCTGCGCGCCAGCAGCATCCACAGCACCACGCCCACCACCAGCAACACCAGCAGGTACTTCATGCCGCCCCCCGGCCCAGCACGACTTCAAACACGAAGCGCGAGCCGGCATAGGCCAGCAGCAGCAGGGCCGCGCCGGCATACAGCCAGCGCGTGGCCCGCCGCCCACGCCAGCCCTGGCGGTGGCGGCCGATCAGCAGCGCCGCGAACACCGCCCAGCCGAGCAGCGAAAACACCGTCTTGTGGTCCAGCTTCAGCGGCGAGGCGGTCATCAGGCCCAGCACCAGGGCCGCGGTGAGCACGACGAAGCCGGCCTCGACGAAGCGGAAGGTCAACCGCTCCAGGCGCAGCAGCGGCAGTCCCATCGGACCGGTGCCGCGGCCGGCGGCCAGGCTTCCCGATTCGCCCTGGCGTGCCAGGCCGATCTGGCCCGAGGCCAGCAGGCCGGCGCGCGAGCGCATCGCCCGCTCGGCCGAATCCAGCATCGAGCCATGCAGCACCGCCGCGCCGAACAGGCCGTAGGAGGCCACGCCCAGCACCCAGTGCAGCGGCGCCCAGGGGCTGGCATGCAGGCGCACCTCGCCCGGAAAGGCCCAGGCCAGCAGCACCGCCACCGCGCCGGCCGTGGCCAGCACGCGGCGCACGCCGGGCAGGGGCAGCAGCCGGCTTTCCACCGCATGCACGGCCACCACCAGCCACACCGTCAGCGACAGCACCGGCCCGAAGCCCAGGCGCGCGCCGCTGAGCTGGCGACCCCAGCCGGTGACATCCAGCACCAGCAGCAGTGCATGCAGCAACCAGCCGGCCACCAGGGCCGGCGCCGGCAGCCGCGCCGCGCCGCTGGCCGGCAGGGCCGCCACCGCATAGGCAAGCATCGCCACCAGGGCCAGCGCCAGCGGCGCTGCGCCCAGGCTGGCCGAGGGGGCGAACGGTAGAATCATTGCATCCAGTGTAATTCGCGGTCCGCTGCCCCACCGATGGCGGCAGTGGCACACCGCCTTCTTCTGCCGACGCCCCGCGTCGATCAAGGCAAGCCGGACATGGCCTCCACCCTCACCGACCGGCTGTCACGCCTGGTCAAGACGATGCGCGGCCAGGCCCGCATCACCGAAGCCAATGTGCAGGACATGCTGCGCGAGGTGCGCATGGCCCTGCTGGAGGCCGACGTGGCCCTGCCGGTGGTGCGCGACTTCATCGCCCGCGTCAAAGAAAAAGCGCTGGGCCAGGAGGTGGTCGGCTCGCTGAACCCGGGCCAGGCCCTGGTGGGCGTGGTGCACAAGGAGCTGGCCGCGACCATGGGCGCCGGCCAGAGCGACATCAACCTGGCGGCGCAGCCGCCGGCGGTGATCCTGATGGCCGGCCTGCAGGGCGCGGGCAAGACCACCACCACGGCCAAGCTCACCAAGCACCTGATCGAGAAGCGCAAGAAGAAGGTGCTCACGGTGTCGGCCGACGTCTACCGGCCGGCCGCCATCAAGCAGCTGGAAACCGTCACCCAGCAGGCCGGCGGCACCTGGTTCGAGTCGCGGCCCGATCAGAAGCCGCACGACATCGCGCTGGCCGCGCTGGACCATGCGCGCCGCCACTACTTCGATGTGCTGATCGTCGACACCGCCGGCCGCCTGGCCATCGACGAAGCGCTGATGGCCGAGATCCGCGACCTGCATGCCACGCTGAACCCGGTGGAGACGCTGTTCGTCGTCGATGCCATGCAGGGCCAGGACGCGATCAACACCGCCAAGGCCTTCAAGGAAGCGCTGCCGCTGACCGGCATCGTGCTGACCAAGATGGACGGCGACTCACGCGGCGGCGCGGCGCTCAGCGTGCGCCAGATCACCGGCGCGCCGATCAAGTTTGCCGGCGTCAGCGAAAAGATCGACGGCCTGGAGGCCTTCGACGCCGAGCGCCATGCCGGCCGCGTGCTGGGCATGGGCGACATCGTGGCCCTGGTCGAGGAAGTGACCAAGGGCGTGGACCTGGCGGCGGCGCAGAAGCTGGCCGAGAAGGTCAAGTCCGGCGACGGCTTCGACCTCAACGACTTCCTGGCCCAGCTGAGCCAGATGAAGAAGATGGGCGGCCTGGGCCAGCTGATGGACAAGCTGCCGGCGCAGATGGCGGCCAAGGCCGGTCAGGCCGACATGGACAAGGCCGAGCGCGACATGCGGCGCATGGAAGGCATCCTCAATGCGATGACCGCGAAAGAGCGCCGCCAGCCGGCGCTGCTGATGGACGGCAAGACCAAGGCCAGCCGCAAGCGCCGCATCGCCGCCGGTGCCGGCGTGCAGATCCAGGACGTCAACCGCCTGCTGAACCAGTTCGACCAGATGCAGGGGATGATGAAGAAGATGAAGGGCGGCGGCCTGATGAAGATGATGAAGCGCATGGGCGGCATCCCGGGCATGAAAGGGATGCTCCCTCCGGGCATGGGCTGAGGCCTACTCCAGCAGCGCCTTCGCGAACTCGCGGGCGCTGAAGGTCTGCAGGTCGTCGAGCTTTTCGCCGACGCCGATGAAGTACACCGGCACCGGCTTCTCGCGCGCAATCGCCGCCAGCACGCCGCCCTTGGCCGTGCCATCGAGCTTGGTGACGATCAGGCCGGTCAGGCCCAGGGCCTCGTCGAAGGCCTTGACCTGGGTCAGCGCGTTCTGGCCGGTATTGCCGTCCACCACCAGCAGCACCTCGTGCGGCCCGGTCGGCTCGGCCTTGGCGACCACGCGGCGGATCTTCTTCAGCTCCTCCATCAGGTGCAGCTGGGTGGGCAGGCGGCCAGCGGTGTCGACGATCACCACGTCGCGGCCGCGGGCCTTGCCGGCGGCCACCGCGTCGTAGCTGACGGCGGCCGGGTCGGCACCTTCCTGGCTGATGATCTCCACGCGGTTGCGGTCGGCCCACACGCCCAGCTGCTCGCGCGCCGCGGCGCGGAAGGTGTCGGCCGCGGCCAGCAGCACCTTCTGCTCGGCATCGGCCAGGTGCTTGGTGAGCTTGCCGATGCTGGTGGTCTTGCCGGCGCCATTGACGCCGACGACCATGATCACGGTCGGCTCATGGCGGCCGATCTCCAGGCCACGCTCCAGCGGTGCCAGCAGGTCGGCCAGGGCCTCGACCAGCAGGCCCTTGACCGCTGCCGGATCGGTGGCCTTGGCCTCCTTGACGCGGCGCTTCAGGTCGGCGAGCAGGAACTCGGTGGCCTTGACGCCGGCATCGGCCATCAGCAGCGCGGCCTCCAGTTCCTCGTACAGCGCATCGTCGATGCGCGTGCCGGTGAACACCTGGGCGATCGACGAGCCGGTCTTGCGCAGGCCGTTCTTCAGCTTGTCCAGCCAGCTCTGGCGGCTGGGCGCCGCGGGCTCGGGCACCGGCACGGGAGCGGGCACCGGCGCGGGCTCCTGTGCCGGCAGGACGGCAGGCGCAGGCTCGGCCACCGCGACGGGGGCGGGCATCGACACAGGCTCGGGCACCGGGGCCGGGATCGGCGCCGGGACTGGCGCCGGCGCCGGCGTGGCCACCGGCGGTGCGAGGGGGGCCGGCGGTGCCCCCGTGAGCTTGCCCACCGCCTGCTTCCACCACGATCCCCCGGCATCGGCGGCGGGCGCAGGCGCCGCCGGCGCCTCCACCAGCGTGGCGGCGGGGGCTTCGGCCGGCATGGGCGCGGCGGGAGCAGCGGCCTCGGCCGGCGCCGGTGTGGCTTTTTTCTTGAAGAAGCTGAACATGTCTGAATCGGTGGCGGGCGGGGCCCTTGCAGAACCTGGCCAAAACTTGGCTATAATCGCGGGCTCTTGGCGCTTTAGCTCAGTCGGTTAGAGCGACGGAATCATAATCCGCAGGTCCGGGGTTCGAATCCCTGAAGCGCCACCAAA
>JAGOPK010000025.1 GCA_017992055.1 Burkholderiaceae bacterium | reverse complement strand
CGCGGTCGTAGGCCGGGCGTGGCTCTTCGCACAGCACCGTGACCTGGGCGCCCTGCAGGCCCGCCTCGGCCAGGCTCTCCAGAAACTTGTGGCCAACCATGCCGTGGCCGATGACGACGATGTTCATGGGATGCTCCTTGGGTGCGGAGGGGATGCAGCGGCTGCGGCGCACAAGCCGCCTGGCCATCGGGGCCAGGTCTGGGCGGCAGCGGGCAAACGACAGGTCAGCCGGCACCGGCGCGGGGCCGGCATCTCCGTCAGCGGCAACGGAGGCTGTTCAAGCGTGAATGGGATCTCGCCAGGGCTTCAGCAAAGCCCATGCCTGCCGGATGCGCTCGGGTCGGGCCGGGCGGCCGCCGCGGGGCACGACTTCGGTGCGGCCCGCCCGCGCTTTGGGCGGTGCGCGGTGCGCCGGCCTGTCATGGTGTTCAGGGCATCATCGCGGGACCCATGAAACCGTCCATGCTCCCAACCCTGTTGACCCTTTGTCTGGTCCTGCTGTCCACGGCCAGCCCGGCGGCCGAGCCACCGACGCTGCAACTGCGCCTGCTGGGCGCGCACAGCCTGGCCAAGGCCGCCACGTTCGAGGGCCTGCCCGTGGGTGGCCTCTCGGGCCTGGAGCGGCTGCCGGACGGGCGCTTCGTCGCCCTGTCCGATGCGTCGAGGCGGGAGGACGGCCCGCCGCGCTTCTACACGCTGGCGCTGGATTACGACCAGTTCGGCTTCCACGGCGTGCGCATCCTGGGCCAGCAGCGCCTGCTGCAGCCCGACGGCCAGCCCTTCGAGGCCGGGCCCACGGTCGATGCCGAGGACATCCGCCGCCTGCCCGACGGCCATCTGGTCTGGTCCAGCGAGGGCATCTGGCATGCCGATGCAGCGCAGCGCCGCCAGCCCTTTGTGCGCAGCATGGGCGCCGATGGCCGCTTCGTGCGCGAGCATGCGCTGCCCGAGGGCTTTGCCCTGGTCGACAACCACAGCCGCGGTGCGCGCAAGAACAAGCTGATCGAGGCGCTGGCGGTGACGCCGGCCGGCCAGCTGTATGCGGCCAATGAGGATGCGCTGATCCAGGACGGTCCGGCCGCCAGTCCGCAGCAGGGTGCCTGGCTGCGTCTGGTGGCGCTGGACGCGGCCGGCGGGCCACCCGGCGCGCAGTACGCCTACCCGCTGCCCAAGGTGCCGGCGGCCGGCGATGCGGGCGCCGCCCTACCGCCCGACAACGGCCTGGTCGGCCTGCTGGCGCTGGGCGAGCGCCGCTTCATCGGCGTGGAGCGCTCCTATGCCCAGGGCGTGGGCAATACCATCCGCCTGGTCGAGATCCGCATCCCGGCCGATGCCAGCGATGTGCGGGAGCTGCCGAGCCTGAACGCCGCCGACGCTCGCTTCACGCCGCTGCAGCGCCGCTTGCTGCTGGAGCTGGGACCGCAATGGAACGGGCTGAAGATCGACAACATCGAGGCCATCGCCTGGGGCCATCGGCTGGCCAATGGCCGGCCCACGGTGGTGCTGGCCTCGGACAACAATTTCAACGACAGGCAGCAGATCACGCAGTTCATCGTCTTCGAGCTGGACGGCGTGGATGGTCCCGACCTGGCCGACGGCAGCGCGCCGCCGGTGCTGCGGGTGGCCAGCTTCAACGCGTCGCTGAACCGCGATGCCGCGGGCGAACTGCTGGGCGACCTGGCCGCTGTTGACGGCCCGGCGGCCGGCGAGGTCCAGTCACGTCGCCTGCAGCAGGCCCGCAACGTGGCCGAGATCCTGCAGCGTGTGCGCGCCGATGTGCTGCTGGTCAACGAGTTCGACCTCGATCTCGATGGCCGGCCCGGCGCCAGCAGCACGCCCATGGCGGCGGGCTACAGCAGCCGCGCCGCGGCGCTGTTCCAGCAGAACTTCCTGGCCCGGCCCCAGGGCCATGCGGCGCGAGGCTTCACGGCGCCGCTGCACTATCCCTACCGCCACACGCCCAACACCAACACCGGCATCGCCTCGGGCCTGGACCTGGACCGCAACGGCCGCGTGGTGAACCAGCCCGAGACCCCGGGCTATGGCGCCGACGCGCTGGGCTTCGGCCAGTTTGCCGGCCAGTACGGCATGACGGTGTATTCGCAGTACCCGATCCTGTCGGTGCGCAGCTTCCAGAACCTGCGCTGGCTCGATCTGCCCGGCAACCTGCTGCAGCACGATGCCAGCCCGGGCGAGAACAACCTGGCGCGCTTCTATCCGCCCGAGGCCCAGCAGCGGCTGAAGCTGTCGTCGAAGAACCATGTGGATGTGGCGCTGTGCGTGCAGGGCCGGGTGCTGCACTTCCTGGTCTCGCATCCCACGCCGCCGGCCTTCGACGGCCCGGAAGACCGCAATGGCAAGCGCAACCACGACGAGCTGCGGCTGTGGACCGAGTACCTGGACGGCCGCGCCTGGCTGGTGGACGACCAGGGACGGCGCGGCGGCCTGGCCGCCGGCGCGCTCTTCGTCGTGGCCGGCGACCTGAATGCCGATGCGCTGGACGGCGACGCCCTGCGCAGCGGGCAGGACGGCCGCAGCGCCATCGAGCGCCTGCTGCAGCACCCGCGCGTGGACAGCCGGGCCGTGCCGCTGGCGCCGGGTGGCGTGGATGCGCGCGACCATCCGGCCAACAACGGCGATGCCAATCTGCGCCACCGCGGCGATCCCGCGCACGACACGGCCGACTTCAGCGATGCCGCGCCGGGCAATCTGCGCGTGGACTATGTGCTGCCCTCGGTGGGGCTGGACGTGCTGGGCGCGGGCATCTTCTGGCCGGCCGACAACAACCGCCAAGCGCCCAATGCCAGCGGCCATGTGTTCGACCTGATCGGCACCTTCCGCGACCCGGCGCTGTACGCCGGCCATGCCAGCTCGGACCACAAGGCGGTGTGGGTGGATCTGCGCCTGCCGCCGGCCGCGGCCGGCGGCCCGCAGGCTTGCGTGGCCCCGCCCCGGGCCGCTCAGTAGCGCTCGGGCACCATCATCTCGGCCGGCACCGGCTGGCGGATGTAGTCGGCATGGCGCACACGCTCGGGCAGGGCGATGGCCGGGCGCTGCACCTCGGCATAGGGCATCTGCTCCAGCAGGTGGGCGATGCAGTTCAGCCGCGCGCGCTTCTTGTCCACCGCCTGCACCACCCACCAGGGCGCCTCGCCGATGTGGGTGCGCTCCAGCATCGCTTCCTTGGCCTTGGTGTAGTCCTCCCAGCGGCGGCGGCTCTCCAGGTCCATGGGGCTGAGCTTCCACTGCTTGAGCGGATCGTGGGCACGGCCCAGAAAGCGCAGGTGCTGCTCGTCGTCGGTGATGGAGAACCAGTACTTGATCAGCTGGATGCCGCTGCGCACCAGCATGCGCTCGAACTCGGGCACCGAGCGGAAGAACTCCTCGACCTCGTCCTCGCCGCAAAAGCCCATCACCCGTTCGACGCCGGCGCGGTTGTACCAGCTGCGATCGAACAGCACCATCTCGCCGGCCGCCGGCAGGTGCGACACATAGCGCTGGAAGTACCACTGCGTCTTCTCGCGGTCGCTGGGCGCGGGCAGCGCCACCACGCGGCACACGCGCGGGTTCAGGCGCTGGGTGATGCGCTTGATCACGCCGCCCTTGCCGGCGGCATCGCGGCCCTCGAACAGGATCACCAGCTTGTGGCCGCTGTGTGCCACCCAGTCCTGCAGCTTGACCAGTTCGGCCTGCAGCCTGAACAGCTCGCGGAAGTACTGGTGGCGTTCGGCGCGGCGCGTATCGCCGGCCGCGGCCGAAGGGTCGGCGCCCGGCAGTGCGTCGGCCAGGGCATCGAGGTTGCGATCCTCCAGCTCCAGCTCCAGTTCCTCGTCGTAGCCGTCCAGCAGCTCGTCCTCGATGCGGCGCAGCAGGGACTGGTGCTCGTCGGCGCTCAGTTCGGGCAGGTTGGACATGGCCTCAGCTCCCGATCACGCCGCCGTCGTTCTTGCGGATGGCCAGGGTGGCACTGCGTGGGCGCACGCCGGGCTGGCCGGAGGGCCAGGTGGAGAACCTGGTCGGGTCCTTGGGATCGCTGCGGTCGCTGGGCGATTCGCCGGGGTGCTGGATGTTGACGAACATCGTGCGGCCGTCGGGTGTGGCGGTGATGCCGGTGATCTCGCAGTTCACCGGGCCGACCAGGAAGCGCCGCGTCTGGCCGCTGCGCGGGTCGGCGGCCAGCATCTGGTTGCTGCCCACGCCCAGGTAGTCGCCCTTGTACATGTTGGTGGCATGGGCATCGGTCTGTATCCACAGCAGGCCGCGTGCATCGAACCACAGGCCGTCGGGGCTGCCATAGCTGTCACCGCGGATGTTGCCGCGGGCCTCGTCGCGGCTGTTGTGCGGATCGCCGGCGAGCACGAAATGGTTCCACTGGAAGCGCTCGGCATCGAAGTCGCCCTGCTCCTTCCAGCGGATGATGTGGCCCATGCTGTTGTTGGCGCGCGGGTTGGCGGCGTCCACGCCGGGCTGGCCGCTGGCACCGCGGCGGCTGTTGTTGGTCAGCGTGCAATAGACCTCGCCGTTGGCCGGGTCGATGGCGATCCATTCGGGGCGGTCCATCTTGGTCGCGCCCAGGTGATCGCTGGCCTGCCGGCTCTTCACCAGCAGCTCGCCCTGGTCGGCAAAGCCGGCCGCGGCGTCCAGGCCGTCCTGGCCATGGCGCAGCGCCAGCCAGCGGCCCGAGCCGTCGGCATCGAAGCGCGCCACATACAGCGTGCCGTGGTCCAGCAGTTCGCGGTTGGCGGCGAAGCCGCCGTCGCGGATGCGGTCGCGGCTGACGAACTTGTAGATGTACTCGAACTGCGCGTCCTCGCCCATGTAGACCACGGCGCGGCCGTCGCGGGTGGTGGCCACCGTGGCGCCCTCGTGCGCGGCCCGGCCCAGCGCGGTGCGCTTGACCGGCGTCATCGTCGGGTCCAGCGGGTCGATCTCGACCACCCAGCCGAAGCGGTTGAACTCGTTGGGATGGCGCGTGGCATCGAAGCGCGGCTCATGCTCGTGCCAGCGGTAGCCGCGGCCGTCCTTGGACAGGCCCCAGCGCTTCTGGTGCGCATCGGGCTGCTCGGGGCCGTTGAAATAGAAGACGAAGTTCTCCTCGCAGGTCAGGTAGGTGCCCCAGGGCGTGGCCCCGCTGGCGCAGTTGTTCAGCGTGCCCAAGACGCGGCGGCCCTCGGCATCGGCGGCGGTGCGCAGCAGCGCATGGCCGGCGGCCGGGCCGCTGAGGCTCATGGGCGTGGCGCCGGTGATGCGGCGCGCATACCGCGACGGCCGCACGGCCGCCCAGCGGCCCTCGCGCTGCTCGACCTCGATCACGGACACGCCGTGCGCGGCAATGCTCTTGGCCGCCTTGTCGGCATTCCAGGTCGCCATGCCGTCGCGGTGCAGCAGGCCGTCGTCGGTGTATTCGTGGTTGATGGCCAGCAGGCCGCGGTGACTGCCGTCCAGCGGGAAATAGGCCATGCCGTCGTGGTGCATGCCGATCTGCAGCGCCTGCTCCGCGGCGCTGTTGCCACCGTCGGCCTGGAAGGCCGGCATCTGGCCCGGCACGCCCACCGGCTCGCCCCACATCAGCATCGGCGTGGCGCTGTAGCCTTCGGCAACATAGAGGCCGTCACCCATCTGCGGCAGCACGCTCTTGAAGCCCAGCCGCGGCATGTCGGATGCGCTCGGGCCCGCCGGGCCGGCGGCGCAGCCTGCCAGCGGCCCCACCAGCGGCCCCAGCAGTCCGGCCACCGCCCCGCCCAGGCCGCCGCGCAGCAGCACGCGGCGGGCTGGATCGGAGACATCGTGAATGCTCGCATTGGGACAGCGGTTGCTGTCCTCCATCTGGCTGAGGTCCTTGGCCATGGCTGAAGCCTGCAATTGCGGGTTGGGCAATCCGCCAGCCTGAGCTGCGGCCGTGACCCGGCTGTGACAGCCGGCCAGCGGGCGCGGCGGATGACGGCCGGCATCGATTCACAGCCACGTCATTGCGGCGCGGCAGCATGAGGGACCATGCCGACGGCGGAGACCCGCATGCCCCCAGACGATCATCCCGAGCCGCTGCGCCTGCGCACGGTGTGGATCTCCGACCTGCACCTGGGCACGCCCGGCTGTCAGGCCCAGGCGCTGCTGGAGTTTCTGCGCGAGGTCGAGTGCGAGACGCTCTACCTGGTGGGCGACATCATCGACGGCTGGCAGCTGCGGCGCAGCTGGTACTGGCCGCAGGCGCACAACGACGTGGTGCAGAAGATCCTGCGCAAGGCGCGCAAGGGCACGCGCGTGGTCTTCGTGCCCGGCAACCACGACGAGTTCGCGCGCAAGTACGTGGCGCACAACTTCGGCGGCGTGGACGTGGTCGACGACTGCATCCACGTCACCGCCGATGGCCGGCGGCTGTGGATCACCCATGGCGACCTGTTCGACGGCGTGATCCAGTGCGCCAAATGGCTGGCCTACGTGGGCGACGCGGCCTACGAGTTCACGCTCAAGGTCAACCGCTGGTTCAACCGCGCCCGCGCCCATCTGGGCCTGCCGTACTGGAGCCTGTCCAAGTACCTGAAGCTGAAGGTCAAGCGCGCGGTCAGCTTCATCAGCGACTTCGAGGTCGCCGTGGCCCGCGAGGCGCGCCGGCGTGGCGTGCAGGGCGTGGTCTGCGGCCACATCCACCATGCCGAGATGCGCGACATCGACGGCATCCTGTACTGCAACGACGGCGACTGGGTGGAAAGCCTGACCGCCCTGGTGGAACACCCGGACGGCCGGCTGGAGATCCTGGACCGCAGCGCAGCACGCCTGCCGGCCCTGCTGCAGCTGCCGGCGGTGGCCCCGGCACTGGGCCTGGGCGCGGGGATCAGGCCGCCTGCAGCCTGAAGGCGTCCACCGCGCGGGCCAGGCGCGCGGCCTGCTCGCGCATGCTCTCGGCGGCGGCCGCGCTCTGCTCGACCAGGGCCGCGTTCTGCTGCGTCATGTGGTCCAGCTGGGACACGGTGCCGCCGATCTCGGCAATGCCCTGGGTCTGCTCGCCGGCGGCATGCGAGATCTCGCCGATGACCTGGCCGACCCGCTGCACGCTGGCCACGATGTCCTGCATGGTGTGGCCGGCCTGGCCGACCAGGCGCGTGCCGGCCTCGACCTTGTCGACGCTGGCGCCGATCAGGCCCTTGATCTCGCGTGCCGCCTCGGCGCTGCGCTGGGCCAGGTTGCGCACCTCGCCGGCCACCACCGCAAAGCCGCGGCCCTGCTCGCCGGCCCGCGCGGCTTCCACCGCCGCATTCAGCGCCAGGATGTTGGTCTGGAAGGCGATGCCGTCGATGGTGCCGATGATGTCGCCGATCTTGCGGCTGCTGGCGCTGATGTCCTGCATCGTCGCCACCACCTGGCCCACCACCTCGCCGCCCTGCTGCGCCACCTGGGTGGCGCCGCCGGCCAGCTGGTTGGCGGTGACGGCATTGTCGGCGGCATGGCGCACGGTGCCGGTGAGCTGCTCCATGGCCGCGGCGGTCTGCTGCAGCTGGCTGGCGCTCTGCTCGGTGCGCTGCGACAAATCGTTGGTGCCCTGGGCGATCTCGCCCGAGGCGGTCTCGATCATGCGCACGGCCTGGCGCACCTCGCCGATGGTGTTGCACAGGCGCTGCTGCATCTCGGCCAGCGCCTGCAGCGTCTGGCCGACCTCGTCGCTGGCGCCGTCGTGCAGCGGCACGGTGCCGCTGAGGTCGCCGTCGGCAATGCGCCGCGTCACCGCCACGGCCTGGTTCAGCCGCCGGCTGATGCCCCGGGCCAGCAGCGTGGCCATGGCGATGCCGGCCACCACGGCCAGCACGCCGGCCACGCACATGCCCACCAGGGTGCGCTGGCGCGAGGCCTGGGTGGCGGCCAGCACCTCGGCGCGGCCGGCCTCGGCGGCATCGGACAGTGCATCCAGCCCCTCGCTCCACTGCTTTTGCACCGGCGCCAGCTTGACCGTCAGGATCTCGGCGGCCATCTCCGGCTGCATGGTGCGCGCCAGGCCCTGGGCCTGCTTGAGCAGCGGCGCGGCCTTGGCATCGGCGGCATCCACCTGGGCCATGGCGGTCTTCTCGGCCGGGCTCAGGCCCAGCTTCAGCAGCTCGGTTCGGGCCTCGCCATAACGCTTGACCAGAGCGTCGATGCGCTGCTGGTCAACCTGCATGGCATCGATGTCGGACTTGAGCGCGATGTTGCGCACCGCATCGACGCGTGCCACGATGGCCAGCCGCATCTGCGAGGCCGCATCGCTCTTGACCGTGCCGACATTGACCAGCTCGGTGATGTTGCCCTCCAGCTGGCGCAGGCCCACCAGGCCGGTGGCGATGACCGCCAACAGGCCCAGCAGCACGGTGCCGACGGCCGCGCCGATGCGCCAGCCTATGGATTGGAAGTGGTTGCGCATGGCCGGCCCGTGGTCCTGGGGTCCGCGCCGCTCAGGCGGGCTTGTAGGAGCCGCAGGCCACCACGATGTCGTCCATGCGCTCGAAGAACATCAGCTTGGCCTCGATCTGCTTGGTCATCGGGTTCAGGAAGGCGAACTCCTGCTGGCCCTTGCCCTTGGCCTTGGCGATCTCCAGCCGCTCCTTGACGTGGTACTTGCCGTTGGCGTCCTGCATGTTGATGTTGTCCTTGCCGACCAGGCGCGCATTGGCGCCATGGGCCAGGGTCTTGCCGTTGAGGTCGAACACCGTGATGTACAGGTCGCGGTCGACAAAGGGGCCGGGCTTGGTCATGAAGTCGGCAAAGGCCTTGTCCTTGCCGACCGACTTGATGTGGGCCAGGGCCTTGGACAGCAGGGCCTTGGCCTCGTTGGGCGCGGCGCGCGCCTCGTCGGCCAGGGCCAGGGCGGGCGACAGGGCCAGGGCGGCGGCGGCGCTGGCGGCGGTCAGGCAGAAATGGCGGCGGGGCAGGTGCATGGGGTTCTCCGGCGGATCGGTGGGCAAGCTTCAGGGGCCACACACAGGCCCCTGTGTTTGCATCGGCGGCCATGGCCGCCGGCCGTACCGGGGTTAACCCTGGCGAATGTGCTCGGGCGCACGCGCCGCCCGGCCTGTTGCGCGGCCGGGGCTACAGCGCCGGCTGGATCTGCACGACGAACTCCTGGCGCGCCACGCGGCGTTGCGAGTCGGCCACCTCCACCGCCAGCCGGTGCTCGCCGGCAGGCAGCCTGGCAGAGGGCGCGTCGATGCCCTGTTGGGTGACCTTGGCCGCGCCCAGCACGCGCTCGGTGACGTCGATGCCCAGGCGGCCGTATTTGACGCGCACGGTGGCGGTGTCGATGCTGGCGCCGTCGACGGCGCTCCAGCGCAGGCGGATGTCCAGCGGCGACGGCAGCGGCCTGCCGATCACCGGCGCCAGCAGCTCGATGCGCGGCGCCGACGGATGCGGCAGGCTGCGTGCGGCCGGCACGGTGGTGGCCGCGCGGTCGCGGGCCACTTCGTCGGCGGTGACCAGCTCGAAGGCCCGGGCCGGGCCTGCGGCCAGCAGCAGGCACGCCACGGCGGCGCCAAGGCGGTGGGGGAGTGGGGTCATGGAGGGCCTGCCTGGGTGGGTGGGCGCAGCGCCGGGGATCAGCGGGTGATGGGCATCACGCCCGCCTGGCGCGCGGCGTCCACCGAGATGAAGTTCAGCATCGGGCTGCTGGCATGCTTGCTGCGCCACTCCACCACCTTGGCGCGGCCCTTCTCCACGGCGGCGGCGAAGGGCTCACTGGCCACCACGGTGGTCTCGACGAAGTTCACCGTGCTCATGCTCATCGGCTTGGACGGGTCGCGCACATAACCCAGCAGCATGTGGCCGGGGCCGGTGACCAGCACCGGGTCGATGCCCATGCGGCGCAGCAGCGTGGCCATCAGCACCGTGCCGTCCACGCAGTTGGCCTCGGCACCGCGCAGCGATTCGCTGGGAAAGCGCACATGCTGGCTGGCCACGCGATCGCTGTTGCCGGCGGTCTCGGTGATGCTGGAGTACTTGACGCCGCGCCGCTGCAGCATCTCGTACACCGCGCGCACCTGCACGTCCACGCCGTCCGGCCCCATCTGGTAGCCCACCGCGCCCATGTTGTACTTGGCCATGGCCTCGCGCAGCAGCTCGGGCACCCAGGGCGCGTCTTCGGTGACGAAGGCGGTGAACATCTGCGTCATGTTCTGCGGCCCCTGCGGCGTGGCCAGCATGAAGGGCACGTCGTTGACCGAGCGCAGCCGCGCCGCCTGGGTGGCGCTGCCACGCGGCTGGCCATCGACCCACACCGACCAGTGCACGCTGACCGGCCCCGGCGTCACCGTGTCGCGCAGCCGGTCGAAGCGGTAGCGCAGCCGCGGGTACAGCGCATAGTCGCCCACCCGGTCCAGCGTGAAGCTCTCGCGCGTGGGCTCGGCCAGCGCATCGGCCTGCACCGCCACCGTGACCTGGCTGCCGGGCTTGGCATTGCGCAGGCGGATGCCGACCAGGCCCCAGGGATCGCCGAGGTAGTGCACGTCGGCATTGGCCGCCACCGCGCGGCCGCGCTCGCCACCACCGACGCTGGCCAGGCCCAGCGCGTCGCCGGCCGGGTTGTTGGCAGCCCCGCCGGCCGTGCGCGTGGCCTGGCCGCTGGCGCGTGGCGGCTTCAGGCTCACGGTGCTGAGGATGAAGGACGGGAACAGGTCGTCGAAGTCCAGCCGCGCCTGCCAGTTCTGCGGCGGCCCATCGGCCACCGGCAGCGCGGTCGGGGCCGCGCCGGGGCTGCCCGGCAGCGTGCCTGGCGCCGGCACGGCCACGGCGGCGGGCACCGGCACCAGCGTGCCGCCGTTCATCTCCACCAGCAGCACCTGGCCGCCGCGCTTGACCAGGCGGCCCGCGCCCTGCAGGCGGTCGTTGCGGAACTCGCCTTCGAGCACGTCGCCATTGCCGTAGTGGAAGCGTGCCATGCCATTCACCCGGCCCATCACGAACAGGCCTTCGAAGCGCCGGCCGTCGGCAAAGCTGTAGACGCCCTGGCCATGGGCATGGCCGTCCATGAAGGCGCCTTCGTAGCGGTCCTTGCCTTCGGCGCGGCCCTGGCCGTTGGCCCAGCCGCGCAGGCAGTCGCCGTCGTAGCGGCCGCGCAGGTTGGCATCGCGCAGCATGCAGTTCTGCGCTGCCGCGCCCAGCGAGGCCAGGGCCAGGGCGGCGGTGATCAGAATTTGCCGTGACATCGCCGTCCCCTTCACAGCGTGATGCGGTTGCCGGCGCCGCCGAAGGCCATGATTGGCGTCTGCTGCGGATGGCTGCTGCACTGGTTGGCGCGCTGGCAGATGGAGCGCGACTCCTGCACCACCGGCGGCTGCACCTGCTCGGCAAACAGCTGCGACAGCGGCACCTGGCCGCGGCCCGACTTCAGCGCCTGGATCAGCCGCGTCGTGAACAGGCCGCCCTCGGGCGTCTCCCAGGAGATCTCGTGCGGGCTGGACGCGGTGAGGATGGCGAAGTCCTGGCCCGGCGTGGTGGCGCGGGCCACGGTCAGCGCATCGGGGCCGCGCACATCGCGCTGCGCCTGCACGCCGTTGCCGCCCACCACCACGCTGGCGACGTTCTGCGCCGCGCCGCCGGAGTGGCAGGTGTCGTTGATCCACACCACCTGGCCCTTGAGGTTGCGGGCCAGGCTCTGCAGCTCCCAGAAGTCCAGCGCATTCGGGTCGTTGGGCTTGTAGTCGGCCAGGATGGGCATGCCATAACCCGAGGCGCTGAAATCCTTGTCGCCGCCATGGGCCGAGAAGAACAGCAGCACCTGGTCGTCGGGACCGACCTGGCCGGCCAGGCGCTTGAGCACGCCGCGCACGGCGCCGCCGGTGGCCTGGCCGTCGTTGAACACCGCCACTCGCTCGCGGGCAAAGCCGAGTTCGGCCAGCGTGGCCACGACGCGCTGGCTGTCCTTGGCCACGCCGGGCAGGTCGGTGATGCCCTGCACGCCGGCATTGCGCACCACGCTGTAGTTGGACATGCCGACCACCAGGGCCCAGCGCTGGCGCGGCGCCGGCATCGGGGCCGTGGGTGCGGGTGGCGTTGCCGGGGCCACCGGCGCGGGCGGCGGCGCCACCGGGGGCGGTGCCACGGGCGGCGCTGCCGGGGCGGTCTGCGGGGCCGGAGCGGGTGATGCCGGCGCCGGCGGCGGCGAAGGCGGCAGGGTCAGCGTCGGCGGCGCGGTCACGCCGCCGGCCGGCAGCGGGTTGACCTGCTCGGCATCGGTGCGGTAAGAGACGTCGGGCCCCAGCAGCTCGGCCACCTTGTCCGCGGTCAGGGCCTTCAGCTGCTCGGCGGTCTTGGCCACCAGGTCGTTGGCGGCGCGGGTGGCGGCCAGCTCCAGCGCGCGGCGGCGGCCGAACTCGGCCGTGCCGGCGTCGGTGCGGGTGAACATCTGGCCGCGGCCATCCTCGGCGGCCAGGATGCTGCGGCCGACGATGACCCGCGCCTCCAGCCGCAGCTCGGCCACCTCGCCCTCCTGCTGCGGCACCGGGCGCAGATTGCGGTAGGCCGAGAACACCAGCGAGAAGCCGGCATCGGCGGCAAAGGTCACCACCACGCCCTGGCCCTGGTCCATCAGCCGGTAGACATCGGCGGTGGGCTGCAGCACCTTCAGGCCGGCTTGCAGGAACTCGCGCTCCAGCTGGCGGATGGCCATCTGCACCGCCGGATCGAGCCGGCTGGGCGCGTCCTGCGTGGCCGGGCGGTAGAGCACGGTGATGACATCGGTGCGCACGCCGCGGGCCTGGGCCGCGGCGGCGGCGGCCGGGCTGAGCAGGGCGGCCAGACCGGTCATTGCGGGCAGCAGCGGCGCGCCCAGCAGGGCCAGGGCCTGGCGTCGGGGAATCAGCAGCGAGGCCATGTTCACAGCCCCAGGGCCTGGCGGCCACCCGAGGACGAATGGTCGGTGAGGATCACGTAGTCGCCCACCTTGACCTCGCGGTTGGGGTTGCGGCGCACGATGTCGCACTGGCTGGTGGCCGAGCCCACGCCGTTGCAGCGCACCGCCACCAGGGCGCGCTGGTTGACGAACTCCTGCTGCTCGCCGATCTTGGTCAGCCCGGCGCTGAACACCACCAGCTCGTCGCCACGCTGCAGGCCGTTGCGCTGGCCGCCGATGATGGAGATGCCGTCGCCGTCCAGGCCCACCACCTTGCCCATCGGGCGCAGCTCGGCGTCCACCCGGGCGGCCAGGCGGTCGAAGGCGCGCTGCATCGCGGTCTCGTAGTCGATGCCCAGTCGGCGCTGCACCGCGGGGTCGGTCTCGCGCTCGCCGGGCTGCAGCACCATGCGGTCGGAGCTGCTCAGGCCGGTCTGGCCCACGGCTTCGATGGGCGCATCCCACACCGGCTTGCCGCTGTAGCGGTCGATCAGGTTGGCATTCAGCTGCACCCGGGTCACGGCCACGCGCACGCCGCCTTCCAGCTGGCGCACTTGCTGCGACGAGCCGACGAACTGCGCATCGACGACAAAGTCCGAGGCCTCGGCGGTGACGCTGGTGCTGCTGTCATAGACCTCGTAGCGCCGCGTCTTGCCGATGGTGTCCATGAAGCGGCGCTGAACCTGCACCGGCGATACGCCGATGGCCGCGGCCACGTCGGCGCGGAACAGCAGCTTCTCGTTGCTCGGGTCGCCCATGCCACGCACCTGGGTATAGAGCTTGGGCTTGACGCCTTTCTCGGCCAGCTGCACCAGGCGGTAGTTGGCGCCGGCCGGCAGCACGATGGCGCCTTCGCTGACCTTGATCTCGGGCTTGGCATTCGGGTCCACCGCCTGCGGGCGCGGGCGGTTGGTCTCGCAGGCGCTCAGCGACAGCAGGCACAGGGTGGCGGCGGCCAGCGGCAGCAGGCGGGTGGAGCGGGTCGGGTGGGTCATGGTGTTTCCTCCGGAGTTCTGGGCGGGTGTGGATCGTGGGCGCTCAGCGGCGCGCGCCAGCGGCCGAGGCGGGGGCGGCGGCTGGCGTGGCGGGCGTGGTGGGCCTTGGGCGCGGATTGGTCTGCGGGCGCGGCGGACGCGGGGCGGGAGCAGCCGCCGGCGCCGTGGTGCTGGGCGTGGCCGCGGGCGCGGCGGCCGGCCCCAGCGTCTGCCGCCGACAGGCATCGGCCTGCGACTCGTAGGCATACAGCGACTGCATCGACGGCACCGGCTTGATGCGCAGGCCCTCGATCTGCAGCGTGGCATAACGCGCGGCCAGGCCGTCGCGGTTGGCGAACAGCAGGCTCAGCAGCTCCTCGTTGTTCCACTTCAGATAGCCCGGCGCGGCGATGCCATCGTCGCCCTGGGCATCGGGCAGGCCGCCCACCACCGCCTGCACGCGGGCCAGGGCCAGCTTGCGGTCGGCCAGGCGCGGCCGGTGGTCCTGGCCCAGCAGGTCGGAGGCCAGGCTGTTGCGCTCGTCGGCCAGGGCATTGACGAAGCTGAACGACTCGGGCTCGTTCTGGCGCAGCTCGCTGGCCAGCTGGTGGCGGTGCTCGTAGGGCACGGCTGAGTCCAGCATGCGTGCGGTCATCGGTGCATTGCACTGGTAGACCTGCTGCAGCAGGCCGCGGCCGGCGTCGCGGAACATCGCGCGCTGCAGCTCTCGGCTGGCGTTGTGGCGCTGGATCAGCTCGAACACCTCGGAGGCCTTGGCCACCTCCTGGGTCTTGCCATCGGTCAGCTCGACGCGGAAGCTGGTGCTCGGCTTGGCGAGCTGGCTGAAGCCCGCGCTCAGCGCGCCATAGGCGGCCTCCAGCACCGGTGGCACTTCCCTGGCCGCGGCCAGCACCAGCGGTCCGAGCAGCAGGAATTCGGCCACCGGCTGGTCCTTGCCCAGCTTGCTCAGCTCATGGCCGAACACCACCAGCAGGCCGCCGAAGGCGGTGACGCCGGCCACGGTGCGCAGCGCGGCGGTCTGTCGCCGGGTCAGGCCCTCGCTTTGCGCGCTGTAGTCGGCAAAGGCCTTGGGATCGGTCAGCGCCACCAGCTGCAAGGCCTTGGTCTGCGCGCCCATGTCCTTGGCGAAGCCGGCCACGCCCTCGCGCGCCGACAGCTCGCGCAGGTACTGCAGGTCGGCGTCGGTGAAGGCGCTGCGCGCCGCCGCTGGAATGCCGCCGGACAGCGCCTGCTGCAGCAGCGTGGCGGCCTTCTCGCGGCGCTCGATCAGGGTCTGGTATTCGGTCTCCAGGCTGGCCAGGTCCTGCTGGGCCTGCTTGAGCATGCGGCCGCTGAGCCGCGTGGCCACGACGATGGCGGCCAGGGTCACCGCCCGCTGCATCTGCTCGGGCTTCAGCGCCTGGGCCTTGGGCAGCTCGATGGTCTCGGCCGCGAGCGCACGCTCGTCGCCGATCACGCCGTCCAGATGGCCTTGCAGCGCGCCGAAGGCGATGTCCATGGCATAGGACTTCAGCGCCGATTCCAGCGTGGACATGGCCAGCTTGGTGGCGGCGCCGCTGAACGGATTGCCCATGCCCGAGGCCGGTGCGGCGCCGGCCGAGAACAGGCCGTCGTAGGCCGAGCTGCGGCCGCCACCCGACAAGCGGCGGAAGGCGCGCAGCTCGGGCAGCAGGTCGGCGCCGCTGACCGTGCCCTTGGCAAACAGCGTGGTCATGCCCGCGCCCTCGCGCGTGCGCAGCAGCGGTGCGGCCGGCCGAGCTGCGGTCAGCGCAGGCGTGGGCGTGGTGGTGCTGCCGCCCGGGATCAGGCTGCTGGCCAGGTCGCCGGGCAGCTTGGGCATCGTGGCATTGCAGCCGGTCAGCAGGGCCAGCACGGGCAGCAGCTTCCAGGGCGGGTTGGCGAAACGCTGAGCACGGATCATGGGGCGGCTTCCTCTGGGTTTTGTCGGTGGTTGAATGAGAGACGGGCCGTATGCGCAAACGTCAGGACGGCATCGCAAGCACGAAGCCGGCCCAGTGCTGCGGGTGCTGCCAGCCCGGCTGGCGGCGCACCTCGGACTGGGCCAGGCGCAGGGCCTCGGCCGGGCCATGCCGGCCCAGGTGGCTGTAGAAGCTGCGCATCAGCGCGCTGGTGCTGGCATCGTCGACCTGCCACAGGCTGGCCAGCACCGCGCGGGCGCCGCGGTTGAGGATCAGCGACTGCAGGCTGTCGGCGGCCTCGCCACCGGCGGCGCCGGTGTCGCAGGCGGCCAGCGTGACCAGGGCATGGCCGCGGAAGTCCAGCTCGGCCAGGCGTGCCAGCGGCCAGCGGCTGCCATCGCCCAGCAGCAGCGTGGACAAGGCCATGCGCCCGGGCCGCAGGTCGAAGTGCGTGCCCAGGTGCAGCAGGGCCTGGCCCTGGGCGCGGCCCTCGGCCACCGCCTGCTGCAGGCGCGCGCCGTCGAACTGCTGGTCCAGCCAGGCCTCGCCGCGCCACTGGCCCTGGCCGCAGTTGTGCGGCACGCGCTGCAGGCCATGCACCGGGCCGGCGACGATGTGGCACAGCTCGCGGGCCACGCCCGGCAGCGCCGGCTGGCCGGCGCGCGACTGGCTGACGCCCAGTGCATACAGCCGGGCCTGGGCGGCGATGCCGGCGCTGGCCGGTCCGCCGCCGCGGTTGCCGTGGCCATGGCTCACCGCATAGCGCTCACCCAGATAGGCCTGGCCGTCGTGCAGCGCGGCCCAGGGCAGCTCGCGCAGGCTGCCCTGGGCATGCAGCACCAGGCGGCGCGCGCCGATGTCGCGGGCGCGCTGGTCGGCCGGCCGGCCCAGGCGCTGGTACAGCCGCTGCAGCAGCGGCAGGGCCTGGCCGCTGCCGTCCTGCAGCGCCTGGGCCAGCCGGGCCAGCTCCAGCTCGCGCTCGGCCAGCGGCCAGTCCAGCTGCTGCACCTGCACCTGGCCGCCGCCGTCCAGCAGCAGGGCCAGGCCGTGCTCGGAGGCGATCAGGTGCAGCTGCAGCTCGCCGCTGCCGGCCTGCACCCGCGGCGGCTGCGGCAGGCGGCGCGGCTGCGGCAACTGGGCCAGGGCCTGCAGCGCGGCCTGGGCATCGCCGGTCTGCGACCAGGCCTGGGCCCAGGCGCCGGACCAGGCCGCGTCGGCGGCCTCGTCGCGCCAGTCGGGCAGGGCCACGGCCGGATGCTGGCCGCTGCCGACAAAGCCGGCCAGCGCATGGGCCCGGGCGCGGTCCAGCAGCAGCCGGGCCTCGTCCAGCCGACCCTGCTGGGCCAGCCAGCCGGCCAGCTCGGCGGCGATCCCGGCCGCCTGCGGCGCCTGGGCCGGCGTCTGCAGCAGGGCCTGGCGGGCCAGCCAGATGGCCAGCGGCGCCTGGCCGGCGGCCTGCTGCTGGCGCGCCAGCGCCAGGGTCTGGGCGGCATCGGGCTGGGCCAGGGCCGGGCCCGGGCCCAGGACCGAAATGGCCCAGAGCAGCAGCCCGGCCCGCCACAGTCGCCAGGGCTGCCGCAGACTCATGGCGTGCCGCTGTCGGCAAACTCGACCCGCAGCGAGCCATCGGCCGCCGCCTGCAGGCCGCGCGCGGCCAGCCAGTCGCGGGTGGCCGGGGCCAGCGGCAGGCCGAACTGGGCGTCCAGGCCGGCCCGGCCATGGCGCTGATAGGTCTGCACCTGGGCGCCCAGCGGGCCCAGGGCCGCGGCCAGCGCATCGCGGTCGGCCTGCGGCTGCTGGCTGAGGATGCGCTGCACCGCGCCGGCATTGCGCAGCGTCGGGGCCGGCTCCGGCGGCAACGGCGGCTGCGGCAGCACCAGCCAGCCCAGCAGGCCGGCCAGGGCCAGACCGGCCCAGGGCGCGGGTTGCTGCAGCAGGCTGCGCAGGCGCTGGCACCAGGCACAGGGCGCGGCCGCGTCACGGCGCAGCAGGCCCTGCCGATGGGCGGCGTCCAGCAGGCGCCGCAGGTCCAGCCGCGGCTCGGGCACCGCGGCAGGCCAGCGCTGCAGGGCCTGGCGCAGCTGCCGGGCCTCGGCCACGGTGCCTGCGTCGGCGCCGGCCGGCGCGCGGCCGGCCAGGGCTTCGGCCCAGGCCAGGTCGTCGTCGGGTGGCGGCGCGGGCGGGGCCGGCGGGTGTTCCGGCGCGTTCATGTCTGCGCCCCCACCAGCGCATGCCATTCGGCAAAGCAGCGCCGCGCCTTCTTGCGGCATTGCGAGATGAACTCGCGCGTGGCCCCGGGGCTGCGGCCCAGCAGCTCGGCCACCTGGGCCGGGCTCAGCTCTTCTTCGACGATCCAGCGCATCACTTCAGCGGCCTGCGGATGCTCGGTGGCAAAGCGCTGGGCGCAGCGGCGGAACACCTGCTCGGCCTGCTGGTCCTGCAGACGCTCGGGCGGCGAGGCCTGCAGGCCCGGCGCAGCGGCCGAAGTCAGCGCCTGCTCCACCTCGGGCCGCAGCTGGCCCTGCTCGTCGTCCAGCGGCTCTTCGTCGCGGCGGCGGCGCAGCAGGTCGATCGCGCTGCGCCGCAGAATGCTCTGCAGCCAGGGATAGAGCTGGCTGTCGCCACGGAAGCTGGCGCAGGCGCGCCAGACCTTCAGCAGCGTGTCCTGCAGCAGATCCTGGGCCAGGTCGGCATCGCGCAGGGCCAGCCAGGCCTCGCGCCACAGCGCCGGCCCGTAGCTGCGATGCAGCACGACCAGCGCGGCCTCCACCTGCGGACCTCCCTCCCGGCATGCCCGCATGAACGACTCTCGTTCCATGCACTTGTTGTTGTTCGGGCCCGACGTTCAGGCCGCTCATCTTGGAAGGATGCCAGAGTTTCAACATTTGCTCACGCCCCAATTCGGCGGGCGGCCCGGCCGCCCCTGGAGGATGAGACGCAGCCCGGGCGCAAACGTCAGGGGGTGGCGGCAGCGGCCGGCGGCAGGCGCATCAGCGCCTGGCCGGCCTTGACCCGCGCGCCGGGCACCACGCCCTCGGCCAGCGCAAAGCCCTTGGGCGCGAAGACGATGATGGTCGAGCCATGCTGGAACCAGCCCAGCTCCTGGCCCTTGGTGATGGCGGCGTCGCAGGGCATCTCGTTCGGGCCCTTCCAGCGCAGGTGCAGCAGCACGTTGAGCGCATGCAGGCGGATGCTGGCCACCAGGATGGCCGCCACCGGCACCAGGGCAATCGGCTGGCCGCCCAGCTCGGGCGCCAGGCGCAGGCGCAGCACGGCGCGCTCGTTGCGGCAGAACAGCTTCTCCACCCGCTGCAGCGCGATCGGGTTGACGTTCCAGGTGTCGCCGCTGAGGTAGGTCACATGCTCCAGCCGCGCATCGTGCGGGGCATGGAAGCGGTGGTACATGGCCGAGGTCAGGCGCAGCGTCACATAGCAGCCGTCGATGAATGACGACGGGTCCTGGCTGGGCCCGAACAGCTCGGCCAGCGTGTATGGAAAGCCCTTGGCCTGCCAGACCTGGGTGCCGCGCACCGGGCCGCAGGCGCCGACGATGCCGTCGCTGGGGCTGGCCAGCACTTCGGTGCGCGCATCCACCGGCCGCATGCCGGGTTTCAGTTCGCGGGTGAAGCAGTCGTGCAGGCTGGCAAAGCGCTGCTGGCGCGCCTCGCCCAGATCCAGGTCGGTGAACAGCCGCCACACGGCGATGGACAGCCGTGTCAGCACGGGGCTGCGGATCTGGCTGTACCAGCCGACCAGGTGCGTCAGCAGCTTGCGCGGCACGCGGTTGGTGAGCAGGAAGTTCAGGTCCTCGTGCTGCAGCAGCTGGCGCAGGGTGCGGGTGGGGTTCATCGTCATGTCAACGGTGGCGGTTAGATATAGCGGCTGTCATCGAACGGGAATGCAAGCTCAACATGGATCAATCAATCGGGCTCTTTGCCGCATCCGCATCCGCATCGGCATCGCTGTGGCTGCTGGGCGGCGTGGGCGCGCTGTCGCTGCCGCGGCTGCGGCGCCGGCTGCAGCTGTCGCGGGCCAAGCACCGCTCGCTGGCCGGCCATTCGCGCATGGCCAAGCGGGTGGCGGCGCTGATTCCGGGCTATGCCTATGACGAGGCGCGCTTCTTTGCCGCCGATGGCGCGCCGGCCACGGTGGCCGACCGGCGCCGCGCCGGCTTCGACGCGCTGTGCCGGCTCTATGCGCAGCGCTTTGCCGCCAGCGCAGCCATGACCGCCGATGCGCGCCCGGCCATCTCCGACCTGCAGTTCACCGGCAGCTACCGCGTGCCGTTCCAGTTCAGCCCCCATCTGCGCCAGCGGTTGAAGACGGGCAGCTTTGTGCGCGCCGCCGACGGCGTGATGCTGGAGGATCTGGACGGCAACCGCCTGTACGACCTGACCGGCAGCTACGGCGTCAACGTGCTGGGTGTCGATGCCTACAAGCAGTGCCTGCGCGAGGCCGTGGCCCAGGCCGAGCCGCTGGGGCCGGTGCTGGGCGCCTACCACCCCTGCGTGCTGGACAATGTGCGGCGCCTGCAGCGCCTGTCGGGCCTGGACGAGGTGTCCTTCCACATGAGCGGCACCGAGGCGGTGATGCAGGCCGTGCGCCTGGCGCGCTACCACACGCGCAAAAAGCACCTGGTGCGCTTCTGCGGCGCCTACCACGGCTGGTGGGAGGACGTGCAGCCCGGCCCCGGCAACCCGCTGCCGCCGCGCGAGACCTATACGCTGCGCGAGATGGACGAGCGCACGCTGGCCGTGCTGCGCAGCCGCGACGACATCGCCTGCGTGCTGGTCAATCCGCTGCAGGCCCTGCATCCCAATGTGTCGGCGCCCGGCGACAGCACCCTGGTGGACAGCGGCCGCCGCGCCGGCTACGACCGCGCCGCCTACACGCGCTGGCTGGAGCAGCTGCGCGCGGTGTGCACGGCACGCGGCATCGTGCTGATCTTCGACGAGGTGTTCCTGGGCTTCCGCCTGGCGCCGGGCGGCGCCCAGCAGTACTTCGGCGTGGCCGCCGACATGGTGACCTATGGCAAGACCCTGGGCGGCGGCCTGCCGGTGGGCGTGGTCTGCGGCCGCGCGGCGCTGATGAAGCGCTACCGCGAGGACCGGCCGGCCGACATCTGCTTTGCCCGCGGCACCTTCAATGCCCATCCCTATGTGATGGCGGCGATGAACGCCTTCCTGCACCGGCTGGAGACGCCCGAGGTGCAGGCCCTGTACAGCGGCGGCGATGCGCGCTGGGACGGCTGGGCGCAGCGCTTCAACCAGCGCTTCCAGGCCGAGGGCCTGCCGCTGCGCGTGGCCAATCTGCACAGCGTCTGGACCGTGCTGTACGAGGTGCCGTCGCGCTACAACTGGATGCTGCAGTTCTACCTGCGCGCGCATGGGCTGGCCTTGAGCTGGGTGGGCAGCGGCCGGCTGATCTTCAGCCTGAACTACCGCGACGAGGACCTGCAGGCGGTGCTGGACAGTTTTGTCGCCGCGGCGCGGCAGATGGCCGACGAGGGCTGGTGGTGGCAGGACGGCCATTCCAGCAACCGCGACATCCGCCGCGGCATCTTCAGGGAGATGCTGGCGGCGCTGCGCGGCCGCTGAGCGGACCGGGGCGGCCCGGGCGGCTCAGTGCCGCCGCGAGGCCGCCAGCGCCTGGCTGGCCTCCAGCGTGCGGCCCTGCGCATCGCGCACATGGCTCATCGGGTCGATCAGCTCGCCGCGCAGCAGGGCCAGCGGGGCGCGGCGGTAGAGCAGGATGTCGTGCACCGGGTCGCTGAGGATCTTGGTCATCCAGGCCAGGGCCGGCATGGCGCCATCACGCAGCCACAGCTGGGCCACGCGGAACAGCAGGCCGGCCACGCCCAGCGCCAGCCAGGCCATGCCCACGTCGTGCAGCCAGCCCGTTGTATCGCGGGCCGGCTGGATCAGGCCGCCCAGCGAGGGCAGCAGCCACAGCACGCCCGGAATGCCCACCCACACCGACAGCAGCACGATCTTGCGCTGGATGTTGTAGCCGACCTTGACCTCTTCCTTGTAGTCGTCGCTGACGTTGTTGACCTGGTCGAAGCCCCGCGGCTCGAAGAAGAAGTGGCCGGCCTGGCGCGTGGTCATCGAGATGCACCAGCCGATGATCGCGGCCCAGGCCGGATCGACGAACAGCATCGCATAGGCCACCAGGAAGCTGATGGCGCTGACGAAGTGCAGGCTCTGGTTGATGCGGCTCTGGTGGTAGTAGCGGTGGTCGTCCCAGCGCTGCACGGCCAGCAGGTTCAGGAAGTCTTTCAACACGGCGGGCTCCTAGTCCTGTACACGGCGCAGCCGCGGCGGCTGCGTGACCGGATGGTGACCGTCGCGCGTGAAAGTGCCGTGACGCCGGGGGCTGGCACTGTCCATGCATGCGGGTTTGCATGTGCACGATCAATATCGAATTGTGCACAATCTTGGCGCAGACGGACTGCGCCGCCGACCCGAGGTGCACGGCATGAGCAGATTCAGCGCTTGTTTTGGGGCATGGGCCCGTTCCCGCAGGCTGGGCCTGGCGGCTCTGGCCGCACTGGCCGCCGGCGCCCTGCTGGCCGGCCCGGCTGCCGCCCAGGGCGGGCCGCTGAAGATCGTGGTGCCGTTTCCGCCGGGCGGCGCGGCCGACTCGTTTGCGCGCCTGGTCGGCCAGAAGCTGACCGAGACCGCCGGCACCGCGGTGCTGGTGGACAACCGCCCCGGTGCCGGTGGCGTGCTGGGCACCGATGTGGTGGCCAAGGGCCCGGCCGATGGCAGCCAGCTGCTGATCGTCACCGTAGGCCATGCGGTCAACCCCTTCATCTTCAGCAAGCTGCCCTACAACACCGCGGCCGACTTCGTGCCGGTGGGCCTGGTGGCCAGCGTGCCCAGCCTGGTGGTCACCGGGCCGGCCTCGACCACCAAGACCTTGAAGGACCTGCTGGCCCAGGCCAAGGCCAAACCCGGCACGCTGGAGTTCGGCAGCTCGGGCATCGGCAGCACCAGCCACGTGGGCGCGGCGCTGATCGAGGCCCTGGCCGGCGTGGACCTGCTGCATGTGCCCTACAAGGGCGCGGCACCGGCGCTGCAGGACGTGATGGGCGGACGCATCGCGATGTCGGTGGACATCATCACGTCGTCGGTGCAACTGGTGAAAAGCGGCAAGCTGCACGCCCTGGCCACCACCGGCGCGCGTCGCTCGCCGCTGCTGCCCGAGGTGCCCACGGTGGCCGAGGCCGGCCTGCCCGGCTACGAGTTCACCGCCTGGTACATGCTGCTGGCGCCGGCCAGGACCCCGGCCGCGGTGGTCGAGAAGCTCGGCGCCGACCTGCGCCGCGTCGAGGCCCTGCCGGACTTCCGCGCGCGCATCGCCGAGGTCGGCGGTGAGGTCATGAGCCTCAGCCCCCGCGACACGGCCGCCTTCCTGGACGCCGAGTTCAAGAAGTGGCAGCAGGTGGTCAAGGCCCGCAACATCAAGGCGGATTGAGCACCGACCCCATGGCACGCGACTTCCTGGGCTACGGCCGACAGCTTCCCGATCTGCAGTGGCCCGACGGCCGGCGCCTGGCCGTGTCCTTCGTCGTCAACTTCGAGGAGGGGGCCGAGTTCTCGATGGCCGACGGCGACCCGGTCAACGAGGCGGTGTACGAGGTCATCGACCGCCAGGCGCGCGTCGATCCCTGCATCGACAGCCACTTCGAGTTCGGCAGCCGCGTCGGCTGGTGGCGCATCGCCGACCTGTTCGGCGCCTTCGGCCAGCCGTTCACGCTCAGCGCCTGCGGCCGCGCGGTCGAGCGCCTGCCCTGGCTGGCGCGCGACGCCGCCGAGCGTGGCCACGAGGTCTCGGGCCACGGCTGGCGCTGGCAGACCGCCGCCGGCCTGGACGAGGCCGCCGAGCGCGAGGTCATCACCCGCACCATGGCGGCCATCGCCGCGGCCACCGGCCGCCGTCCGGTGGGCTGGCACACGCGCTCGACCAGCACGCCGCACACGCGGCGCCTGCTGGTGGAGCAGGGCTTTCTGTACGACAGCGACGCCTACAACGACGACACGCCGTACTTCGTGGCGGTGGACGGGCGGCGCCACCTGGTGCTGCCCTATGCCTTCGACAGCAACGACATGCAGTTCCAGCACACGCAGCGCTTCGACACCGGCCGCGCCTTTGCCGAGTATGTGTGCGACGCCATCGACTGGCTGGCGCGCGAAGGCGAGCGCCAGCCGCGCATGCTGTCGGTGGGCCTGCACCTGCGCATGATCGGCCGTGCCGGCCGCATCGGCGCGCTGGAGCGCATCCTGGCCCATCTGCAGCGCCGCGGCGACTGCTGGGTGGCCAC
>JAGOPK010000017.1 GCA_017992055.1 Burkholderiaceae bacterium | reverse complement strand
GCGCAGCGCCACGATCAGCTGCTCGACCAGGGTGGTCTTGCCCACGCCCGAAGGCCCGCAGAAGCCGATGACCTTCATGGCGGATCAGTCAGCCCGCATGCTGGGTGATGTAGGTCTTGACCACCGCCGCATCCACCGGCACCACGGTGAAGCGCTTGGGCAGGGCCTCGATGCCGTCCAGCGCCGCCGGACGCAGCGGCTCGCGGCCCAGCGCCTCCTGGATGGTGGCGGCGAACTTGGCCGGCAGCGCCGTCTCCAGCACGATCATCGGCACGCCGGGCTGCAGGTGCTCACGCGCCACCTTCAGGCCGTCGGCGGTGTGGGTGTCGATCATGTCCTGGTGGGCCTCCCAGGTGGCACGGATAGTGGCCAGGCGGTGTGCATGCGTGCTCTTGCCGGACACGAAGCCGAAGTCGGCAAAGCGGGCCACCTCGGCCGCGTCCAGCGTGAAGCCGCCGCTGCTGGCCAGGCCGGCGCCGAACAGCCCGGCCGTGCGCTGGGCATCGCGGCCCAGCAGGTCGAACACGAAGCGCTCGAAGTTGCTGGCCTTGCTGATGTCCATCGACGGGCTGGAGGTCTCGTAGGTCTGGTCGCTGCCGCGCACGCGGTAGCGGCCGGTGCGGAAGAACTCGTCGAGCACGTCGTTCTCGTTGGTGGCCACCACCAGCTTCTCGATGGGCAGGCCCATCATGCGTGCCACATGGCCGGCGCAGACATTGCCGAAGTTGCCCGAGGGCACGGCGAAGCTGACCTTCTGGTCATCACGCTCGGTGACCTGGAAGTAGCCGGCGAAGTAATACACCACCTGGGCCAGCAGGCGCGCCCAGTTGATGGAATTGACCGTGCCGATCTTCCACTGGCGCTTGAAGCCCAGGTCGTTGGACACGGCCTTGACGATGTCCTGGCAGTCGTCGAACACGCCTTCGACCGACAGGTTGTGGATGTTGGCGTCCTGCAGGCTGAACATCTGCGCCTGCTGGAACGGGCTCATGCGGCCATAGGGCGAGAGCATGAAGACATTGACGCCGTGCTTGCCGCGCATCGCGTATTCGGCCGCGCTGCCGGTGTCGCCCGAGGTGGCGCCCAGGATGTTCAGCGTCTCGCCGCGGCGCGCCAGCTCGTACTCGAACAGGTTGCCCAGCAGCTGCATGGCCATGTCCTTGAAGGCCAGCGTCGGGCCGTTGGACAGGGCTTCGATGTACAGGCCGTCTTCGAGCCGGCGCACCGGCACGATGGCATCGCTGCCGTACACCGCCTGGGTGTAGGTCTTGTCGACCAGGGCGCGCAGGTCGGCGGCCGGGATGTCGCCGATGTACAGCGACAGGATCTCGAAGGCCAGGGCCGCATAGCCGCCCGGCCGGCCCTTGCCGTACAGGCCGCGCCAGCGCGCCAGCGTGGCCGCGTCGACCTGCGGATAGTGCGTGGGCAGGTACAGGCCGCCGTCGGGCGCCAGGCCTTCGAGCAGGATCTCGGAAAAGCCGCGCTCGGTCTTGTCGCCGCGGGTGCTGATGTACTTCACGACAGCTCTTCCTTGCGCAGGCTGACGATGGGCGCCAGCACCGTGGGCAGGGCCTGCATCTTGGCCAGGGCCTCGCGCATGCGGCCTTCCTGGGTGTCGTGGGTCAGGATGATCAGGTCGGTCTTGGTCTCGCCCTCGGCCGATTCGCGCTGCAGCACGGCGTCGATGGAGATGTCGTGCTCGGCCAGGATGGTGGTGATCTTGCTCAGCACGCCAGTCTGGTCGGCCACCTGCAGGCGCAGGTAGAACGAGGTCACGACCTGGGCGATGGGCAGCACCGGCGTGGCCGCCAGCGCATCGTGCTGGAAGGCCAGGTGCGGCACGCGGTGGTCGGGGTCGGCGGTGGCCAGGCGGGTGATGTCCACCAGGTCGGCGACCACGGCGCTGGCCGTGGGCTCGCTGCCCGCGCCCTTGCCGTAGTACAGCGTGGTGCCCACGGCATCGCCCTGCACCACCACCGCGTTCATCGCACCCTCGACATTGGCGATCAGGCGCTTGGCCGGCACCAGGGTGGGGTGCACGCGCAGCTCGATGCCGCCGCCGGCCACGTCGTCGCGGCGCTTGGTGATGCCCAGCAGCTTGATACGGTAGCCCAACTGCTCGGCATAGCGGATGTCGGCGGCCTGCAGCTTGGTGATGCCCTCGACATGGGCGCGCTCGAACTGCACCGGCGTGCCGAAGGCGATGGCGCTCATCAGCGTGACCTTGTGGCCGGCGTCCACGCCCTCGATGTCGAAGGTGGGATCGGTTTCGGCATAGCCCAGGCGCTGGGCTTCCTTCAGCACAGTGCCGAAGTCCAGGCCCTTGTCACGCATCTCCGACAGGATGAAGTTGGTGGTGCCGTTGATGATGCCGGCGATCCATTCGATGCGGTTGGCCGTCAGGCCCTCGCGCAGCGCCTTGATGATCGGGATGCCGCCGGCCACCGCGGCCTCGAAGGCCACGGTGACGCCCTTTTCGCGCGCCGCGGCGAAGATCTCGGTGCCATGCACGGCCAGCAGGGCCTTGTTGGCGGTGACCACATGCTTGCCGGCGGCAATCGCCTCCAGCACCAGGGCCTTGGCAATGCCATAGCCGCCGATCAGCTCGACCACGATGTCGATGTCGGGATTGGCAATGACCTGGCGCGCGTCGCCCACCACCTGCACGCCGTCGCCGACGATGGCCCGCGCGCGCTCGGTGTCGAGATCGGCGACCATGGTGATGGCGATGCCACGGCCGGCGCGGCGCTGGATCTCCTGCTGGTTGCGCTGCAGCACCTTGAAGGTGCCGGAGCCGACGGTGCCGATGCCGAGCAGGCCGACCTGGATGGGTTTCATGGAAAGGCTCTCAGGGGATGTGGAGGTTCAGACCGCGTGGCGTTTGCGGTAGTGCGCGAGGAAGCGGTCGATGCGGCCGATGGCCTCGGCCAGGTCGTCCGAGTTGGGCAGGAACACCAGGCGGAAGTGGTCGGGCCGCGGCCAGTTGAAGCCCGTGCCCTGCACGATCAGCACCTTCTCCTCGGCCAGCAGCTCGTAGGCGAACTGCTGGTCGTCGCTGATCGGGTACAGCTTGGGGTCCAGCCGCGGGAACATGTACAGCGCGCCCTTGGGCTTGACCACGCTGACGCCGGGGATCTGTGTCAGCAGGTTGTAGGCCAGGTCGCGCTGGCGCGCCAGCCGGCCGCTGGGCGCCACCAGGTCCTTGATGCTCTGGTAGCCGCCCAGTGCCGTCTGGATGGCCAGCTGGCCCGGCGTGTTGGCGCACAGGCGCATCGAGGCCAGCATGTTCAGGCCCTCGATGTAGCTGCGCGCATTGCGCTTGTCGCCCGAGACGATCATCCAGCCGGCGCGGTAGCCGCAGGAACGGTAGTTCTTGCTCAGGCCGTTGAAGGTTAGGCACAGCACATCGGGCGCCAGCGAGGCGATGCTGGTGTGCACATTGCCGTCGTACAGGGTCTTGTCGTAGATCTCGTCGGCAAACAGGATCAGCTGGTGCTGGCGGGCGATCTCCACCAGTTCCTGCAGCAGGGCCTCGGGGTACAGCGCGCCGGTGGGGTTGTTCGGGTTGATGACCACCAGGCCCTTGGTATTGGGCGTGATCTTGCGCCGGATGTCGTCCAGGTCAGGATACCACTCGGTGCCCTCGTCGCACAGGTAGTGCACCGGCGTGCCGCCGGACAGCGCCACCGAGGCCGTCCACAGCGGGTAGTCGGGCGCCGGCACCAGGATCTCATCGCCGGCGTTGAGCAGGGCATTCATGCTCATCGTGATCAGCTCGGACGCGCCATTGCCCAGGTACACGTCGTCCACCGTCACGCCGGCGATGCGCTTTTCCTGGCTGTAGTGCACCACGCTCTTGCGCGGCGCGAACAGGCCCTTGCTGTCGGTGTAGCCGGCTGCCACCTGGGTGGGCAGGTTGCGGATCATGTCCTGCACGATCTCGTCGGGCGGCTCCAGGCCGAAGGCGGCGATGTTGCCGATGTTCAGCTTGATGATCTTGTGGCCCTCTTCCTCCATCTGCCGGGCCTTTTCCAGCACCGGGCCACGGATGTCGTAACAGACGTTCTCGAGCTTGCTGGACTTGGTGATGGCTTTCAACGGGGGCTCCGGGGTCGGCAGGGCATGCTGCGCCGCAAAACCTATAATTTTAGGGCCAGGCCGGCACCGCCAGGCAGCGCGGACGCGCGTCCCGACGCCCTTTTCTGGTGCATCGCACCCGCCCACCCACACGCCTTGCGCGCTCCACCGTGAAGTTCCAGCCCGACCTGCTGCCCGGCACCAATGTCGTGACCCGCTGCGACGCGCATGCGCTGTGGGTTGGCGCCCAGCGCCACGGCCACAGCCTGCTGGTGCCCTGGCGCGGCGAGGTGCAGCGCTGGGCGCCCGACTCGCCGGCCGCGCTCGGCGCGGCGGATTTCGAGGCCGTGCTGGCGCTGGCGCCCGAGGTGGTGATCTTCGGCAGCGGCCCGCGCCTGCAGTTCGTGCACCCCTCGCTGCTGCGCGCGCTGATCGAGCGCCGCATCGGCGTCGAGACCATGGACACGCCGGCCGCCTGCCGCACCTACAACGTGCTGGCCTCCGAGGGCCGCTCGGTGGTCGCCGCCCTGCTCGTGCCCCCGGCGCCAGCCGCTTGATGGACGCCTGAGGGATAGCGCTAGCGCGTCGTCACCGGCGCGAGGGTTGCACAACTTTATAATCGGCGATTGCGCCTCAGGTACTGGGTCTGGGTAGGCCCCACCCGGTGCTGAAGAAGCCCCTCCGTCTGACACCCCCGCCCAGCTCATGACGCCTGTCCTCAACAAATCGCTGCCCGATTTCGAAGCCCAAGCCACCAGCGGCGTGAAGTTCACGCCCGCTGCGTTCTCCGGGCACACGGTCGTGCTGTATTTCTATCCCAAGGACCACACCCCCGGCTGCACCACCGAGGCGCTGCAGTTCCGCGACAAGCACAAGGAGTTCCTGAAGGCCGGCGCCGTGGTGTTCGGCGTGTCGCGCGACAACATGGCCTCGCACGAGAAGTTCCGCCAGAACCTCGAACTGCCGTTCGAGCTGATCGCCGACACCGAAGAGAAGCTCTGCCACATGTTCGGCGTGGTCAAGAACAAGATCATGTACGGCAAGAAGGTCAAGGGCATCGAGCGCAGCACCTTCCTGATCGACGGCGGCGGCGTGCTGCGTGCCGAATGGCGCGGCATCAAGGTCGCCGGCCATGTCGACGAGGTGCTGGCCGCGGTCAAGGACCTGAACAAGGCCGCCGCCTGAGGCCTGCCGGCCCGCTGGCGCATCCCGGGCGGCAGCCTGTCACGCCGCCTTCACCGATGCCGGGCACGGCCTGTGCATAATCGATTCATGCCCCTGAGACGCTCCCGCCCAGCGCGCAGCAGCCCCTGAAGAAACGAGCCGCACAGCCTGCCTGTGCGGCTTTTTTGTTTGCCCCGCCCCAAACGAGCCGAAACGCCACCGCACATGCCCCTGCCGAAGCCGCCCGCCAGCAAGGCCGCCATCCTGTCGTCCAGCGATTTCGAGACCCAGGCCGCTCCCCGCACCGACCGCAAGCAGCGCGCCGCCACGCGCGCGGCCGAGCCGCCGGCCAGCGCCTCGCTGGACCTGTTCGACGGCGCCGCCACGGCCGCCGCGCCCAAGACCACCGGCAGCGCACGCAAGACCGGCGCGACCGCGGCCAAGGCCGGCGCCGCGGCACCGCTGCTCACGCCTGCCGCGCCGCTCACGCCGGCCCTGCCCGCCGCACCGGTGGTGGCCTCCGTCGCCAGCCTGGCGCCGGTGCTGCCGCCGGCCGCCATGCCCAGCGCGGCCAGCGCCGTGCGCCCGCGCACGCGCAAGCCGCGTGATGCCGGCCCGCCCAAGCTGTTCGTGCTCGACACCAATGTGCTGATGCACGACCCGATGAGCCTGTTCCGGTTCGAGGAGCACGATGTGTTCCTGCCGATGATCACGCTCGAGGAGCTGGACAACCACAAGAAGGGCATGAGCGAGGTCGCGCGCAATGCGCGCCAGGTCAGCCGCGAGCTCGATCAGCTGGCCGCCAGCGACGAAGGCCAGCGCGGCCTGGACACCCAGCAAGGCATTGCCCTGGCCAAGAGCGGCCACCGCGAGGCCCTGGGCAAGCTGTTCTTCCAGACCACGCTGCTGGACATCCAGCTGCCCGCCGGCCTGCCCCAGGGCAAGGCCGACAACCAGATCCTGGGCGTGGTGCAGGCGCTGCGCCAGCAGCATGCGGGCCGCGAGGTGGTGCTGGTGTCGAAAGACATCAACATGCGCATCAAGGCGCGGGCCCTGGGCCTGGCCGCCGAGGACTACTTCAACGACAAGGTCCTGGAAGACGGCGACCTGCTCTACACCGGCGTGCTGCCGTTGCCGGCCGATTTCTGGGACCGCCATGGCAAGACCATGGAAAGCTGGACCCAAGGCGGCCACACCTACTACCGCATCAGCGGCCCGCTGGTGCCGGTGTTGCTGGTCAACCAGTTCGTCTACCTGGAGCAGCCCGGCGCCGCACCGCTGTATGCCCGCGTCGCCGAGATCACCGGCAAGACCGCGGTGCTGAAGACGCTGAAGGACTTCGGCCATGCCAAGAACGCGGTCTGGGGCGTGACCTCGCGCAACCGCGAGCAGAACTTCGCGCTGAACCTGCTGAACGATCCCGACTGCGACTTCGTCAGCCTCACCGGCACGGCCGGCACCGGCAAGACGCTGATGACCCTGGCCTCGGGCCTGGCCCAGGTGCTGGACGACCGGCGCTACACCGAGATCATCGTCACCCGCGTCACCGTGCCGGTGGGCGAGGACATCGGCTTCCTGCCCGGCACCGAAGAAGAAAAGATGGGCCCGTGGATGGGCGCGCTGGACGACAACCTGGAAGTGCTGGCCAAGGGCGACGGCTCGGCCGGCGAATGGGGCCGGGCCGCCACGCAGGACCTGGTGCGCAGCAAGATCAAGATCAAGAGCCTGAACTTCATGCGCGGGCGCACCTTCCTGAACAAGTTCGTCATCATCGACGAGGCGCAGAACCTGACGCCCAAGCAGATGAAGACGCTGATCACCCGCGCCGGCCCGGGCACCAAGATCGTCTGCCTGGGCAACCTGGCGCAGATCGACACGCCCTACCTGACCGAAGGCTCCAGCGGCCTGACCTATGCGGTCGACCGCTTCAAGGGCTGGCCGCATTCGGGCCATGTGATGCTGGCCCGCGGCGAGCGCTCGCGCCTGGCCGACTTCGCCTCCGAAGTGCTCTGATCCGGCGGCGGCGTCGGCCGTCCATCCTCAGAGCTGACGATGTCCGGACCGCACGACGGCCTGAGTGGCCGGGTGCGGCCGCGCGTGCCGCTGCCGCCCCCCTAGACTGTTAGGGTCTATCGGCCGTGGGGAGGACGGATGAAGGCTTGGCAGGGATGGGGCCGTGGGCCACGCAAGGGGGCCGCGCCGGTCCGGGCACGGGTGCTGGGGGCCTTGGCGCTGGCCCTGCTGATGGCCGCCTGCGGCGGCGGTGGCGGTGGCGGCGGCGGGGCCGCGCCGGATCCGGGCAGCAGCGGCACCACCACGCCGGGGGGCGGCGGCTCGACCACCGCCGGCCTGCCGCGCGATGAGTGGCCCAGCGCTGCGCCGCTGACACTGGACGTGGACGCCTGGTTCCCGATCCAGGGCAACCTGGTCTGGACCTACAGCAAGTCGACCGGCGGCACACCGATGCACCGCTCGGTGACGATGTACGCCGATCCCGGCGCCAGCGCCGACGCGCGCCTGCTGCGCACCCACGATCCGGTGGACGGCAGCTACGAGCAGATGCTGCGCCGCACGGCCCAGGGCTGGGTGCAGCCGGCGCCGCTGGATGACTCCCTGTCGCCCATCGCCAACCAGCTGATCGGCGACCTGCTGTGGCTGCCCTCGCCGATGCCGGCCGTGGGCAGCGTGCGCCGCCACCTGCGTGGCGGTGACTACGGCATCGACATCGACGGCGATGGCCGCAACGAGAACTTCGAGCTGGAGTTCCGCCAGACCGTGCTGGGCTTCGAGTCGGTGGCCCTGACCCTGCGCACGGTGCAAGCCCTGCACCTGCGCACCGAGTTGCTGCTGCGCGTCATGCCCAGCCGCACGCCGGCCGAGCCGCTGTCGGCCAGCGCCGTCACCGACGACTGGCTGGCCGAGGGCCTGGGGCCGGTGCGCAGCGACTTCGTCGCCTACAACTCCAGCGGCGGCGTCGTGTCCGGACCCAGCTCGCTGATGCTGACCGGCCTGACGCTGGACGGCCACGATGTGCTCACCGACATCCCGGTGTCGCGCGTCAAGACCCTGTCGCTGACCCATCGCGACCTGATCTACGACGCGGCGCGCCAGCGCTATTACGCCAGCGTGCCGGGCTCGGTGATCGGCCAGGGCAACCGCATCGCCATCATCGATGCGGCCAGCGGCGCCATCGGCTACAGCGAGGTCGTGGGCTCGGACCCCGGCGCGCTGGCCCTGGCCGCCGATGGCAGCTCGCTGTATGTGGCGCTGGATGGCAGTGGCGAGGTGCTGCGGCTGGCCCTGCCGGGGCTGACCGAGATCGGCCGTGTGCGGCTGCCGACCTCCAGCTTCTTCGGCCAGCTGGGCGCCCAGAGCCTGGCCGCCTCGCCGGTGGACGCCGGCACGCTGGCCGTGGCCTTGTCGCGCCCCGGCGTCAGCCCCACGCATGGCGGCGTGGTGCTGCTGCGCAACGGCGTGCTGCAGCCGCGCAGCACGCAGGAACACACCGGCTCGAACCGCATCGTGTTCTCGGCCGACGGCCGCACGCTGTACGGCGCCAACACCGAGTCCACCGAGTTCGGCCTGCGCCGCATCGACGTGGTCGACGACGGCCTGGTCGAGGTCCAGGTGCTGCGCGACGCCACCGCGTTCTACCTGCGGGTGCTGGACCGCATCGGCGAGCTGCTGATGGTGGGCCCGCGCAGCTACACCGGCGACCTGCAACCAGTGGCCCGCATCAGCGGCGCCTTTGAGTGCCGGCTGCTGTCGGCCGTGCGCAGCCTGTGCCTGACCGGCACCCAGCTCAGCTCGCTGACGCTGCTGGTGGCCAATCCGCAGAACGGCGTGCTGGAGCGCCAGCTCAGCGTGGCCGCGCCACAGAACGGCGCCGCCGCCCTGGTGCCGGGGCCGGCGGGCCAGGTGGCGGTGCGGGCCAACATCGGCCATCCGGCCTCGCGCGATGCGCCGCAGATCCTGCTGGTCAGCGACGAGCGCCTGCGCTGAGGCTCAGCGCTTCAACTCGTCGAAGAAGGCCTGCGGCGTGAAGTCGCGGCCGAGGAAGCTGCGCACCAGCTCCTCGGGCTCGCGCTGGCTGCCATTGGCCAGCACGGTGTCGCGGTAGCGGCGGCCGACCCGCGCATCCAGCCGGTCGGCCTTGAAGGCCGTGCGCAGGTCGGTGGCCAGCACCAGGCTCCACAGATAGCCGTAGTAGCCGGCCGAATAGCCGCCGGCGATGTGGCTGAAGCCGGCCGGAAACATGCTGCCCGGCACATGGCCCAGCGGCGTCGCGCCTTCCATCTGCGCCCACAGCGCCAGCGCCTCGCGCGGCTGCTCGCCGTACAGCGCCAGGTCGTAGGCCGCATACAGCTGCTGGCGCGAGAACTGCACGCCCTTGCCGTAGTGGCGCGCCGCTTCGGCCTTGGCGCGCAGCGCCTCGGGCAGCGGCTGGCAGCTGGGGCAGACCTCGGCAAACAGGGCCAGCGTGCGTGCGTCGAAGACCCAGTCCTCCAGCATCTGCGACGGCGCCTCGACGAAGTCGCGCTTGACGCTGGTGCCGGCCTGCAGGCTCCAGCGCGTGGCCGACAGGTTGTTGTGCACCGCATGGCCCAGCTCGTGCAGCAAGGTCTCCAGCTCGTCCAGGGTCAGGCCCTTGCGGTCGAAGTTGACCACCAGGGCCGACTGCGACACGCGCTTGGCGGCCTGGCTGGAGCTGCGGATCGGCCACACCGCGGCATGGTTGTACTTGCCTTCGCGCGGATACAGGTCGACCCACAGCGTGCCCAGGGCGCGGCCGCTGTCCGCGTCGCTGACGGCATAGGTCTGCACCTCGGGATGCCAGGCCTGGGCGCCTTCGATGCGGGTGTAGCGCACGCCCATCAGGCGCTCGACCAGGCGCAGCGCGAACTGCAGGCTCTGCTGCGGCGGAAAGTACGGTCGGAAGGCCTCCTGGTCCACCGCATAACGTGCCTGGCGCACGCGCTCGGTGTAGAAGCTGATGTCCCAGCGCTCGATCTTCACCTGGTCCAGCGGCAGCTTCAGGTGCTCGGCCTTGGCCTGGCGCAGTTCGTCGATCTCGGCGCGCTCGCGCTGCTGCACCGCGCCCTTGACCTCGTCGAGAAAGCGCTGGGCGCGCGCCGGCGTATCGGCCATGCGCCGGCGCAGCACGAACTCGGCCCAGCTCCTGGTGCCGAACAGCGCCGCATACTCGCGCCGCAGCGTGGTGATCTCATCGAGCAGCTTCAGATTGGCCTCGCCGCCCTCGTTGGTCTTGGCGCGCCACATGCGCTCGCGTGCGACGGCGCTGTCGGCGGTCTGCATCAGCGGCAGGTACTCGGGATAGGACAGGCCCAGCAGCACCCGGCCCTGGGCATCGCGCGGCTTGCCCTTCCACACGCCCTCGGGCACGCCGGCCAGCTCGGCATCGCTGAAGGCCAGCTCGACCTTGGCATCGCGCACATGGCGGTCGAAGGCCTGGCCCTTCTCGGCGATCAGGTCGTTGAGCTGCTTGGCCCGGGCGCGCTGGGCCGGCGGCAGGCCGGCGCCGGCATCCTCGGCCGCATCCACCAGGCCCTTCAGCGCCAGGCGGTCGATCGCATCGGGCGCACCGCTCTTCAGCCGCGTGCGGGCCGCGCGGTAGAGGGCCGGGTTCTGGCCCAGCGACGAGGAAAAGTCGTTCCAGCGCAGCTCGCAGGCCTCGGCGGCATCGCGCAGGGCCTTGTCGGCATGCACGGCCGACAGGAACAGCACCGGATAGGCGCGGTCTTCCAGCGTCGCATTGAAGCGGTCATAGGCGGCCAGCCAGCCGCCATCGGCCGGGCGGCGCTCCAGCCGCGCCAGGTCTGCACGGGTGGCGGCCAGGTCGGCCTCGCAACGGGCGGCCAGGGCCTTGGCGTCGCTGAACTGCGGAAAGGCCGGGCCGGGGGCGGCGGGCTTGGGCTGGGCCAGCGCGGCGGCGGCCAGGGCCAGCAGGCCCAGGCTGGCGGAGACACGAATCATCGGTGGCATCGTGGGCAGTGGGGGTTGGCGCCGCCTCGTGAACGGCGGCGCCGATTCTGCCCCGGGCCGCTGCCGCGGCGTACCGCGCTGCGACGGGCGGCGCCCTGGCCGGGATGAGCCGCCGCCCAGTCCCCGCTCAAGCCAGGCTCAGGCCGGGCTGACCAGGTCCTTGATCTGCTGCAGCGCGCTGGGGTCCTCGATGGTCGTCAGGTCGCCCGGGTCGCGCAACTCGCACACGGCCTGGATGGCCCGGCGCAGCATCTTGCCCGAGCGGGTCTTGGGCAGGGCGGTGACGAAGCGCACCCGCGCCGGCCGCGCCACCGCGCCCAGCTGCTCGTCGACCAGCTTCATGATTGCGCCCTCCAGCTGCAGTGCCTTCTCGGGCGTGTCGGCCTGGGCCGTGTCCTTGAGCACGGCAAAGGCCATCGCCACCTGGCCCTTGAGCGCATCGGCCACGCCGACCACGGCCACCTCGGCCACATTGGGATGGCTGGAGATGCTCTCCTCGATCTCGCGCGTGCCCAGGCGGTGGCCGGCCACGTTGATCACGTCGTCGGTGCGGCCGAGGATGAAGAAATAGCCGTCCTCGTCCTTGATGCCCCAGTCGAAGGTGCTGTACATGACCTTGCCGTGGATGCTGGACCAGTAGGTCTTCACATAGCGCTCGTCGTCGCCCCAGACGGTCTGCAGGCAGCCCGGCGGCAGCGGGCCTTCCACCGCGATCACGCCCTTCCTGCCCGGCTCGGTGATCTCCTCGGCCGTGGTTTCGTCGATCAGCTTGACGTCGTAGCCGTAGACCGCCTTGCCCGGCGAGCCGAACTTGGTGGGCGCCGGCTCCACGCCATTGCAGATGGCCAGGATGGGCCAGCCGGTCTCGGTCTGCCAGTAGTTATCGATGATGGGCTTGCCCAGCTCGCCGGCGATCCAGGTGGCGGTGGGCTCGTCCAGCGGCTCGCCGGCCAGGAACAGCGCCCGCAGGCTGCTCAGGTCGTATTTCTTCAGGTACGCCGGGTCCTGCTTCTTCAGCACGCGCGCCGCGGTGGGCGCACTGAACATCACCGTCACCCGGTACTTCTCGACCAGCTGCCACCAGATGCCGGCATCGGGCCGGATCGGCAGGCCCTCGTACATGATGGTCGCCATGCCGGCGATCAGCGGGCCGTAGATGATGTAGCTGTGGCCCACCACCCAGCCGATGTCGGAGGTGCTGAAGTAGGTCTCGCCCGGCTGGCCGCAGTAGATGTGCTTCATGCTCGCGGCCAGGGCCACGGCATAGCCTCCGGTGTCGCGCTGCACGCCCTTGGGCTTGCCGGTGGTGCCGCTGGTGTAGAGCGTGTAGCTGGGGTGGGTGCTGTCCACCCAGGTGCAGGGCACGCGGGCCTCGCGGTGCTTTTCGCGCAGCTCGGCGTAGCCGTGGTCACGGCCGGCCACCCGCTCCCAGGCGGCCAGGCCGCGGTCGACCATCAGCACCGCGCCCGGTTTGTGCGCGGCCAGGCGGATGGCCTCGTCGAGCAGGCCCTTGTAGGGCACGACCTTGCCGCCGCGGCTGCCGGCATCGGCGCTGACAATCACCGTGGGCCGGGCATCGTCGATGCGGCTGGCCAGCGAATGGCTGGCAAAGCCGCCGAAGACCACCGAATGCAGGGCGCCGATGCGCGTGCAGGCCAGCATCGTGAATGCGGCCTCGGGGATCATCGGCATGTAGACCAGCACCCGGTCGCCCTGCCGGACGCCCAGTTCCAGCAGCATGGCGGCGCAGCGCTCGACCTCGGCCTGCAACTGGGCGAAGCTGTAGACGATCTCCTGGTCGACCTCGGTGGAGACCCAGATCAGCGCATTGCGGTCGGGGTGGGTCTTGGCATGGCGGTCCACCGCGTTGTGGCACAGGTTGGTGCGGCCGCCGGCAAACCATTTGACGAACGGCGCACGGCTGTAGTCGCAGACCTCGCTGAACGGCGTTTCCCAGTCGATCAGCGCCGCCTGCTCGCGCCAGAAACCGTCGCGGTCGGCGATGGAGCGGCGGTGGAAGGCGGCGTAGTCGGTCATGGTCGGGTCTCCGGAGCGACGGGATGGGCAGCCGCGCATTGCAAGGCTCAGCACTGACAGGACACTGACTCTGATGCCGGCCAGGCTTGATCCGCGTTAACCCGCAAGCCGGCAGGCCCCGCGTCCGGGGGTGGTATCCTTCACGGTTGATGCAGACGCCCCAGCCCACCCGTCGCCCTCTGCGCCGCCACCGCCTGTGGGTGTCGGCCGCGCTGTGCATGGCGGCGCTGACCGGCCAGGCCGCGCCCGAGGCGGCGCCGTCGTCGGCCGCCACGCCGGCCGACGAGGCCATCATGAAGCTGCTTGGCGAGCGTGGCCTGCTCAAGCCGCTGGGCGCGCCGATGGCCATGGTGCAGTCGCTGCGCGAATCGGTGCGCGACGGCGCCTCCGAGTTGGTGATGTCGGCCATGAACTTCCTCGGCGTGCCCTACCGCCGCGGTGGCAACAGCGCCGATTCGGGCTTCGACTGCTCGGGCTTCACCCGCCACATCTTCGAAAACAGCCTGGGCCTGGTGCTGCCGCGCCGCGCCGACGAGCAGGCCACCACCGCCGGCCTGATGGCCATCCACCGCAGCGAGCTGAAGCCCGGCGACCTGGTGTTCTTCAACACCATGAAGCGCACCTTCTCGCACGTGGGCATCTATGTCGGCGACGACAAGTTCATCCACGCGCCGCGCGCCGGTGCCGAGGTGCGCATCGAGGACATGCGCGAGTCCTACTGGGCGCGCCGCTTCACCGGTGCCCGCCGCGCCGACCTGACCGCGGCCACCGCCGCCACGCTGGCGCCGACCGTGTCGCGCTGAGCGCCCGGCCCGGCCACTCGGCGTGCAGCGCCTGCCCCAGCTTCCGCGGCCCGACTGGCGCGCCCGGCTCGACGCCCAGGGCTTCCACTTCCACTCCATCGCCCCCGACGGCTCGGACGTCTCGGCCACCGAGCCGCGCTTTGCCTATTGGCGCGAGGACGTGGCCTATCGCTTCACGGCCGCGCAGATCGACCAGATCGACGATGCCAGCGTCGAGCTGCATGCGATGTGCATGGACCTGGCGGCGCGGCTGATCGAAGGTGGCGAGCTGGACCGGCTGCAGATCCCGGCCGCGGCCCAGGCCCTGGTCGAGCAGAGCTGGCGCCGCCGCGACCCGCACCTGTACGGCCGCTTCGACCTGGCCTACAGCGGCGACGGCCCGCCCAAGCTGCTGGAGTACAACGCCGACACGCCCACCTCGATCATCGAGACCGCGGTGGCGCAATGGCAGTGGAAGGTGGATGTGCAGCCGCGCTCCGACCAGTTCAACCGCCTGCACGAGGCCCTGGTCGAGCGCCTGGCGCAGATCGGACAGCGCTTCGACGTGCCGCGCCTGCACCTGGCCTGCCAGACCGACTCGCTGGAGGACACCGGCAATGTCGAATACCTGCTGGACGTGGCCCTGCAGGCCGGCTGGTATGCCCAGCTGCTGGACATCGCCGACATCGGCGTGCTGGACAACGGCCGCTACGTCGACGGCGACGACCAGCCGATCTCGGCCTGCTTCAAGCTTTATCCCTGGGAATGGCTGGCCGCCGAGCCGCTGGCCGCCCACCTGGGCCAGGCGCCCACGCTGTGGCTGGAGCCGGCCTGGAAGATGCTGCTGTCCAACAAGGCCCTGCTGCCGCTGCTGTGGCAGTCGCATCCGGGCCATCCCAATCTGCTGGAGGCGCACTTCGACGCCGCGGCCTTCGAGGGCCGGCCCTTTGTGCACAAGCCGCTGCTGTCGCGCGAGGGCAGCAACATCCGGCTGGTCGATGCCCAGGGCCGGACCACGCTGTCCACCGACGGCGACTACGGCGGCCAGGCCGGCATCTGCCAGGCCTGGACGGCCATCGCCGCCTTCCCGGCGCCCGAGACCAGCTTCATGCACGGCCCGCGCGAGGCCATGCATGCGGTGCTGGGCAGCTGGATCGTCGGCGACCAGAGCGCTGGCCTGTGCGTGCGCGAGGACCTCACGCCGATCACCAGCAACAGCGCCTACTTCGTGCCGCACTACTTCGACTGACTTCACATGCCCACCCAGTTGACGCTGAACTTTGCGCTGTACTTCGGCACCGCCCTGCTGGCCTGGGGCCTGACCCTGCTGATCTACATGGCCGTCACGCCCTATGCTGAGCTGCACCTGGTGCGCCAGGGCAACCGCGCCGCAGCCTGGAGCCTGGCCGGCACCGCGCTGGGCCTGGCCCTGCCGCTGGCCAGCCTGGTGGCCCATGCGGTGTCGCTGTGGGACCTGCTGAGCTGGGCGGCGCTGGCCCTGCTGGCCCAGCTGGCGCTGTGGTGGCTGGCGCGGCGCCTGCTGGTGCCCGACCTGCGTGCCGCCATCGAGGCCGACCGCGAGGCCGTGGGCCTGCTGCTGGGCGCGCTGTCGCTGGGCCTGGGCCTGCTCAATGCGGCCAGCCTGACCTATTGAAGCGGGGGCCACGAGCATGAACCGCGCCCCCCGTCGCCAAGCCCGCCAGGGCCGCCTGGCCCTGGTGCTGATCGCCACCAGCAGCGGCCTGGCCGGCCTGAGCGGCTGCGCCCCCGACCCTCAGGACCAGCCGCAGGAGCTGGCCCGCGCCGAGTATGTGGACGTGGCCGACTGCGTGCAGGACTGGGGCAGCGAGGCCGACTGCGAACCCGAGTTCAACGAGCGTGGGCTGGACCAGTTCCGCCAGGCCGCCAGCGCACCTGCCACCGGCAGCAGCTACAGCGGCGGCTACCGCAGCGGCAGCGGCAGCCTGGTGCGCTGGCTGGGCCCGTTCTACAGCCGCGGCGGCCAGGTCTACCGCTACGACGGCCGCGTCGAGCCGCTGGCCGCCCAGCCCAGCCGCGCGGCGGCGCTGCGCAGCCAGACCCTGTCGGTGAACCAGGTCTATGCCACGCCGGGCGGCCGCTATGCCAGCACGCCGGCCGCGCCCCAGGCCACCGGCGCCAAGACCGCGCGGGGCCGCGGCGGCTTTGGCGGCATCGGCCGCGGCGTGGCCTCGGCCGGGGGTTGAGCCAGATCAAGACCGCAGGCCGCAGGGTGGCTTGAGCGCGCCCGGGCCGGGGCGCCGGGCACAATCGCGGCCATGGGCGAAACCGTCATCCCGCTGGCCGACCTGCGCTATGCCGCGCCGGTGCCGGCCATCCCCGCACAGGCCATCCCGGCCACCGGCCTGCTGGCCGATGCCCTGGGCCGGCCGCTGCGCGACCTGCGCATCTCGGTCACCGACCGTTGCAACTTCCGCTGCAGCTACTGCATGCCCAAGGAAGTGTTCGACCGCGACTATGTGTTCCTGCCGCACAGCTCGCTGCTGAGCTTCGAGGAGATCACGCGGCTGGCGCGGCTGTTCGTGGCCCACGGCGTGCAGAAGATCCGCCTCACCGGCGGCGAGCCGCTGCTGCGGCGCGGCCTGGAACGGCTGATCGAGCAACTGGCCGCGCTGCGCACGCCCGAGGGCGCGGCGCTGGACATCACGCTGACCACCAATGGCTCGGTGCTGGCGCGCAAGGCCCGCGCGCTGGCCGACGCCGGGCTGAAGCGCGTGACCGTCAGCCTGGACGGGCTGGACGATGCCATCTTCCGCCGCATGAACGACGTGGACTTCCCGGTGTCCGAGGTGCTGGACGGCATTGCCGCGGCCCAGGCCGCCGGGCTGGCGCCGATCAAGGTCAACATGGTCGTCAAGCGCGGCACCAACGACCATGAGATCGTGGCCATGGCGCGGCACTTCCGCCACTCGGGCATCGTGCTGCGCTTCATCGAGTACATGGACGTGGGCGCCAGCAATGGCTGGCGCATGGACGAGGTGCTGCCCTCGGCCCAGGTGCTGGCGCGGCTGCGCGAGCACTGGGACCTGCAGCCGCTGCAGGCCAGCGCCAGCGGCGAGACCGCCGAGCGCTGGGCCTATGCCGATGGCGGCGGCGAGGTCGGCCTGATCTCCAGCGTGACCCAGGCCTTTTGCAGCGACTGCAACCGCGCGCGCCTGTCCACCGAGGGCAAGCTGTTCCTGTGCCTGTTTGCCAGCCGCGGCCACGATCTGCGCAGCCTGCTGCGTGGCGGTGCCAGCGACGAACAGATCACCAGTGCGCTGGCCGCCATCTGGGCCGGCCGCGACGATCGCTACAGCGAGCTGCGCAGCGCCCAGGGCCCGGCCGCCGCCGCGCCGGACGGCGGCCCGCGCCGCGTCGAGATGAGCTACATCGGCGGTTGAGCGACGCCGCCCTTTTCAATCTGCCTGCCCCATGACCGCCCCCCTGCCCTCGCTGGACCAGATCGCCTCCTGCGTCGCCGGCTACGACCCGAATGCGCTGCCGGTGGCCCAGGCCCGGGACTTCATCAACCGCCTGGTGCCGCGGGTGCAGGCGGTGGAGCAGCTGGCGCTGCGCGCCGCCCTGGGCCGGGTGCTGGCGGCCGACATCGTCTCGCCCATCGACGTGCCGGCGCACGACAACTCGGCCATGGACGGTTATGCGCTGCGCGGCAGCGAGCTGCAGGCCGGCGCCGATACGCTGCTGGCGGTGGCAGGCACCGCCTTCGCCGGCGATGGCACACCGGCGCCGGTGCCGCCGGGCCAGGCCCTGCGCATCATGACCGGCGCGGTGATGCCGGCCGGCCTGGACACGGTGGTGCCGCAGGAGTTCACCCGCAGCGAGGCCGATGGCCGCATCCGCATCCCGGCCGGCGTGGTGCGGCCCGGTGACAACCGGCGCCTGAAGGGCGAGGACCTGGCGCGCGGCCAGGCCGCGCTGGCCGCCGGCCGCCTGCTGAGCCCGGCCGACCTGGGCCTGCTGGCCTCGCTGGGCCGGGCCGAGGTGCCGGTGCGGCGGCGGCTGCGGGTGGCGTTTTTCTCCACCGGCGACGAACTGCGCTCCATCGGCGAGCCGCTGGACGCCGGCTGCGTCTACGACAGCAACCGCTACACGATCTGGGGCATGCTGCAGCGCCTGGGCGTGGACCTGATCGACCTGGGCGTGGTGCGCGACGATCCGGCGGCTTTGGCCGAGGCCTTCCGCCAGGCCGCTGCCAGTGCCGATGCGGTGATCACCTCGGGCGGCGTCAGCGTCGGCGAGGCCGATCACACCAAGCAGGTGATGCGCGAGCTGGGCGAGGTGCTGTTCTGGAAGATCGCGATGCGGCCGGGCCGTCCGATGGCCATCGGACGCATCCGCGGCGAGTCCCAGGGCGGCCAGCCGGCCATCCTGTTCGGCCTGCCCGGCAACCCGGTGGCGGTGATGGTCACCTTCTACGCCTTTGTGCGCGACGCCCTGCTGGCCATGTCCGGCGCCACGCCGCAGCCGCTGCCGGTGCTGCGCGCGGTGAGCGAGGCGCCGCTGCGCAAGAAGCCGGGCCGCACCGAATACCAGCGCGGCATCGTCGGCCAGGCCAGCGACGGCCGCTGGACCGTGCGCATCACCGGCAGCCAGGGCTCGGGCATTCTGCGCAGCATGAGCGAGGCCAATGGCATGGTGGTGCTGCACCACGACCAGGGCGACGTGGCCGCCGGCGACCTGGTGGACGTAGTGCCGTTCGACGGCCTGGTCTGAAGCCTCGGTCCTGAACCCTCAGTCGCCGCCGGCCGGCACGGCGTGGCCGGCCACCGGCGCCTCCGGCGTGGTGATCTCGCCCGGCACCTTGTTGCGCGCAAACAGCGTGTAGACCGTGGGCACGACGAAGATGGTCAGCAACGTGCCCAGGCTCATGCCGCCGACGATGACCCAGCCGATCTGCTGGCGGCTCTCGGCGCCGGCGCCGGTGGCCAGAGCCAGCGGCAGCGCACCCAGCACCATCGCGCCGGTGGTCATCAGGATCGGCCGCAGGCGCAGGCTGGAAGCCTCGACCACCGCGTCCTTCAGTTCGCGGCCCTGCTGGCGCAGCTGGTTGCTGAACTCGACGATCAGGATGCCGTGCTTGCTGATCAGGCCCACCAGGGTGATCAATCCGATCTGCGAATACACGTTCAGCGTGCCACCGGCCAGGTTCAGCGCCCACAGCGCACCGACCATCGACAGCGGCACGGCCAGCAGGATCACGAACGGATCGATGAAGCTCTCGAACTGCGCCGACAGCACCAGGAAGATGAACAGCAGGGCCAGCACGAACACCAGGCCCAGCGCGCCCGAGGACGAGCGGAACTCGCGGCTGACGCCGTTCAGCTCGGTCACATAGCCCTGGGGCAGCACCTTGGCCGCGGTCTGGTCCATGAACGTCAAGGCCTCGCCCAGCGAATAGCCCGGTGCCAGGTTGGCGGTGATGGTCAGCGAGCGGCGCTGGTTGAAGTGGTTCAGCTCGCGCGGGCTCACCGCCTCGCGCACCTTGACCAGGGACGACAGCGGCACCATGGTGTCGTTGCGGCCACGCACGAACAGGCGCTCGATGTCCTCGGGCGTGGTGCGGCCGCGGCTGGCGGTCTGCACGATCACGTCGTACTGGTCGGCGTCGCGCTTGTAGCGGGTGACGGCGCGGCCGCCCAGCATGGTCTCCACCGTGCGCGCCACGGCATCGACATTGACGCCCATGTCGGCCGCCCGCTGGCGATCCACCTCCACGAAGATCTCCGGCTTGTTCAGCTGCAGGTCGATGTCGGGCTGCACGATGCCGGGGTTCTTGGCCATCTCGGCCAGCATCTGCTGGGCCACGCGGGCCAGGTTGGCATAGCTGTCGCTGGTCTGCACCACGTATTCCAGCGGCCGCGAGCGGAAGCCCTGGCCCAGGCTGGGCGGCGTGATCGGGAAGGCATTGACACCCGGCAGGCCGCTCATCTTGGGCACCAGCTCGCGTGCCAGCTCCTGGGTGCTGCGCTGGCGCTCGGTCCAGTCGACGGCGCGGAACACCGCGCTGGCGGTGGACACCTGGCCGCCGCCCATGAACATGAAGCGGCGGTCGAACTCGGGGTACTGGCTGCCGATGCGCTCGATGGCATCGAGGTAGCGCGCGGTGAACTCCAGCGTCGCGCCATCGGGCGCACGCACCGGCATGATGATCACGCCGCGGTCCTCGATGGGCGCCAGCTCGCTCTTGGTGCCGGTGTACAGCCACCAGCTGGCCCAGGCCGAGCCGGCCATCACCAGCAGCACCAGCCAGCGGTGGGCCAGGGTCCAGCGCAGCGCCGCGCTGTAGCCGTCGGTCAGCCGCGTCAGCAGCCATTCCATGCCGCGGTCGAAGCGGTTGGGGCTGGGGTTGTGGCGCAGCAGCTTGCTGCACATCATCGGCGTCAGCGTCAGCGCGACAAAGCCCGACACCACCACCGCGCCGGCCAGGGTCAGCGCAAACTCGCCGAACAGCCGGCCGGTGCGCCCGGGCGTGAAGGCCAGCGGCGCAAACACCGCGGCCAGGGTCAGCGTCATCGCGATCACCGCAAAGCTGATCTCGCGGATGCCCTTGAGCGCCGCCTGGAAGGGCGTGAGCCCCTCCTCGATGTGGCGGAAGATGTTCTCCAGCACCACGATGGCATCGTCGACCACCAGGCCGATGGCCAGCACCAGGGCCAGCAGGGTCAGCGTATTGATGGTGAAGCCGGCCAGCGAGATCAGCGCGAACGAGCCGATCAGGCTGACCGGGATGGTGACCAGCGGGATGATCGACGCACGCAGCGTGCGCAGGAACACGAACACCACCAGGGCCACCAGCACCACGGCTTCCAGCACGGTCTGGTAGACCGACTTGATGGAGCGGTCGATGAACACCGAGTTGTCGTTGGCCTGCACCACGGTCACAGACGGCGGCAGGTCGCGCTGGATCTGCGGCATCACCGCGCGCACGCCGGCGGCCACCTCCAGCGGATTGGCCGTGGCATTGCGGATGATGCCGGTGGAGATGCTGGGCACGCCGTTCAGGCGCACGCGGCTGCGCTCGTTGGCCGCCGCCTCCTCGATGCGCGCCACGTCGCGCAGGCGCACGGTGAAGCCGCCGGTGTTCTTCAGCGCGATGTCGGCAAACTGCGGCACCGTGTTCAGGTCGGTGCGCGCGGTGACGTTGAACTCACGCTGCTGGCTTTCGATGCGGCCGGCCGGCACCTCCAGGTTCTGCTTGCGCAGCGCGTCCTCGACATCCTGCACCGTCAGCCGGTAGGCGGCCAGCTTGTCGGCATCCAGCCAGATGCGCATCGAGTAGGCGCGGTCGCCGCCCATCTGGATGTCGGCCACGCCGGGCACGGTCTGCAGCCGCGGCTTGACGACGCGGTTGATCAGGTCGGTCAGCTCCAGCGGGCTCAGCGTCTCGCTGGTGTAGGCCAGCCAGATGGTCGGCGTGGCATCAGCCTCGACCTTGGCGATGACCGGCTCGTCCACCGCATCGGGCAGGCGGCCGCGCACCCGCGAGACGCGGTCGCGCACATCGGCGGCGGCATTGTCCGGGTCCTTCTCGAGCTTGAAGCGCACCGTGATCTGGCTTTGCTCGGCGCGCGAGATCGAGGTCAGGATGTCCACGCCCTCGATGCCGGCGATGGAGTCTTCCAGCGGCTTGCTGACCTGGGACTCGATGACCTCGGACGAGGCGCCGATCAGCCGGGTGTTGACGGTGACCACCGGCTCGTCGATGCGCGGGTACTCGCGCACCGACAGGCGGTTGAAGGACACCAGGCCGATCAGCACGATCAGCAGCGACAGCACGGTGGCCAGCACCGGCCGGCGGACGGAGGTTTCGCTGAGCTTCATGGACGGGGCTCCCGGCGGGCGGCGTGGTCAGGGCGCGCGGGCGGCGGCGGCGGCCCCACCGGCCGCGCCCATTCCGGGCGCCGACGGCCCGCCGCGTGGTGCCGACGCCGCGCCGCGCGGCCCCGAGGCGCCGGCGCCCGGCTGGCCGGCACGCGACACATCGACCACCCGCACCGGCACGGCGTCGCCACGCAACAGCCGCGTCTGGCCCGACAGCACGACGCGGTCGCCTTCTTCGACGCCGGCCAGGATCTCGACCTTGCCGGCCGCGCGCTGGCCGATGCGCGCCTCGACACGGCGCGACACCAGGCCCTTGCCTTCGGCCGCCGGCACCAGCTTGAACAGCAGCTGCTTGTCGCCCTGGGGCACCAGGGCCTCCTCGGGCACGACCAGGGCCGACTCGCGGGTGGCAAACAGCGTGCGCGTGCGCGCGAACATGCCGCTGCGCAGCGCGCCCTGCGGATTGGCCAGGCGCGCACGCACCAGCACCGAGCGGCCATTGGCATCGAGCTGGGCATCCAGCGCTGCCACACGGGCGGTGAAGCGCTGGCCGGCCAGCGCGTCGAAGCTCACGTCCACCGCCTGGCCGGGCTTGAGCTTGGCCAGAAAGCGCTCGGGCAGGCGGAAGTCCACCCACAGCGAGGACACATCCTCGACGGCGACGATGTCGGCGCCGTCCTTCACATAGTCGCCGAGGTTGACGGCGCGGATGCCCAGCAGGCCGTCGAACGGCGCCAGCACCTTCATGCGCGCCAGCTGGGCCTGGGCCAGCACCACCTGGGCCTGGGCCACTTCCAGCGCCGCCGCGTTCTGGTCCACCGCGCTCTGGCTGACGAAGTTCTGCGCCAGCAGCTCGCGACTGCGCTGCAGATTGGTGCGCGCAATGCTGGCCTGGGCCTGGGCCTGCAGCAGCTGGGCCTGCTGCAGCGCGTCGTCCAGCTGCACCAGCAGCTGGCCGCGCTTGACCGGCTGGCCGTCGCTGAAGGCCAGCTTGACGATGCGGCCGCTGACCTCGGGCCGCAGCATCACGCTCTGCGCCGAGCGCAGCGAGCCCACGGCCAGCGCATCGTCTTCGAGCTTCATGCGCTCGACGCGACCGACCTCCACCGCCACCGGGCCACCGCCGCCGCCCGGACCGCGTGCCCCCGCCCCGGAGGCCGGCGCCGAGGCCGCGCCGGCCATGCCGCCCGGCCCGCCCGCGCCGGTGGCGGGGCGGTTCTGCACCCACCAGGCGCCAACCCCGGCCGCAGCCAGGGCCAGCACGACGATCACGGTATGGAGTTTCTTCATGGACGGCTGAACGAAGATCAAGCGGCTGACTGTACCCGCCTGTGACGGCCTGTTGCAGGACTGTGCCTACTCGGCGCGACAGGACACGGCCGGCGTGGCGCGAACCGCGGCCTGCGGCTCAGCCGCGGCCCCGCACGCTGTCCACGCCGCGGTTGGCCAGCTGGTCGGCGCGCTCGTTGCCGGGGTCGCCGGCATGGCCCTTGACCCAGTGCCACTGCACCTCGTGGGCATGGACCAGGCTTTCCAGCCGCTGCCACAGCTCGACGTTTTTCACCGGCTTGTTGTCGGCGGTGCGCCAGCCGCGCTTCTTCCAGTTGTGGATCCAGCTGGTGATGCCGTTCTTCACATACTCGCTGTCGGTGTAGATGGCCACCGGCGTGTGCCGCTTCAGCAGCGCCAGCGCCTCGATCACCGCGGTCAGCTCCATGCGGTTGTTGGTGGTCACGGGCTCGCCGCCGAACAGCTCCTTCTCGTGCTCGCCCCAGCGCAGCCAGGCCCCCCAGCCGCCCGGGCCCGGATTGCCCTTGCAGGCCCCATCGGTGTAGATCACCACGCGTTCGCTCATGCTTCCTCGGTTGCCGGTTCAAGTTCGGATCGGTTGGCCACCACCGCGGGTGCGGTGGCGGCGCGTTTCTGGCGCTGGCGGGCCATGCCGACCAGGCGCATGCCACGCACGCGCTTGACCGCCTGCACCGCATACAGCGCGCCCAGCACCGGCCACAGCCGCTGGCCCAGGGCCTCGGTCCAGGCCCAGCGCTCCAGCCAGCGCTCGCTGGCCAGCGGTGGCCGCCAGCAGCCAAAGCGCGCGCTCTCGACCTCGAAGCCCAGCAGCCGCAACCAGTCGCGCACGCGACCCGGGCCGATGAACTCGCCCGAGCGCGGCAGCACCAGGCGCCCGCCCAGGCCCAGGCCGCGCCGCAGATGGCCCCAGCGCTGGCGCACACCCCACAGGCTGGCCGGATTGAAGCCGATGATCAGCACCCGCCCCTCGGGCCGCAGCACACGCTCGACCTCGCGCAACGTGTCGTGCGGATCACGCGCCAGCTCCAGCGCATGCGGCATCACCACCAGGTCCAGGCTCTGCGCCGGGAACGGCAGCGCATCGAAGTCGCACAGCAGGGCGCAGCCCGGCGGCGCCTGCGGGTCCAGCGGCAGCAGCGTGGACAAGGCCTCGTCCACCGGCGGCAGCGGCACCGCCAGGCCGGCCCCGGCCTCGGCCATCACCGTGCTGTCGGCGGCCAGCCAGCGGTGCGGCATGCGGTTGGCGCGCAGGGCCTCCAGCTGCGGCAGGCCCAGCTGCAGCGCATGGAAGCCGAACAGGTCGTTGACCATGCGGTCCAGGCGTGCCTGCTCCCAGGCCAGCAGATAGCGGCCGGCGGGGCCGCTCCACCACTGTCCCAACTCTATAATTGACGATTCGCGCGCCATGATGAAACTCGTCGCCCTGCCCGCCTTTTCGGACAACTACATCTGGATGCTGCACGATGGCCAGTCCGCCCTCGTGGTCGATCCGGGGGATGCGACGCCGGTGCTGGACGCCCTGCAGGCCGAGCGGCTTGCGCTGGCCGGCATTCTAGTGACCCACCACCACCCCGATCACATCGGCGGCCTGGCCGCGCTGCGGCCGCATCTGCAGGGCCCGGTGTTCGCGCCGGCCCGCGAGGCCATTCCAGGCCCGGTCGAGCCGGTGCAAGGTGGCCGCGTCGTTTCGCTGTTGGGCCTGGACATCGGGGTGCTGGACGTGCCCGGCCACACCGCCGGCCATGTGGCCTATCGGCTCGCGCCCGCGGGCCAGGCGCCGGTGCTGTTCTGCGGCGATACGCTGTTCTCTGCCGGCTGCGGCCGGCTGTTCGAGGGCACGCCGGCGCAGATGCATGCCTCGCTGAGCGCGCTGGCCGCGCTGCCCGGCGACACCCGCGTGTGCTGTGCCCACGAGTACACCGAGAGCAATCTGCGCTTTGCCGCCGCGGTCGAGCCCGGCAATGCCGATGTCGCCGCCCATGTCCAGGCCTGCCGCGAGCTGCGCCAGCGCGGCCTGCCCACCCTGCCCTCCACCATCGCGCGTGAGCGGGCCATCAACCCGTTCCTGCGCTGCGCCGAACCCGGCGTGATCGCCGCCGCCCGCACCCGGGGCGCGGTCAACGACAGCGGCGCCGAGATCCTCGGCGCGCTGCGCGAATGGAAGAACGTCTACCGATGAATCAATTTCTGCCCCGCGCCGTGGCCCTGGCCGCGGCCCTGCTGCTCGGCGCCTGCGCCACCGTCACCGACCCTGCAGCCGGCGCCGCCACACCGCCCCCCGCAGGGCCGCAGGCCACGGCCGACGTGCCAGCCGCCGTGGTGCCTCCGGTGGCCGCCGTGGCCACCGCGGTGGTGCCGGCCGTGACGCCCGGGGTCCGCAGCGGCGCAGTGGCCAGTGAAGGCCAGGCCGCCGAGCCGCCCATCGTCATCGACCCGCTGCAGCCCACCACGGCCATCAACCTCGACGACGTCAATGCCCAGACCGACCTGTGGGCGCGGGTGCGCCGCGGCCTGGTGATGCCCGACCTCGACACCGACCATGTGCGCAAGTGGGAGCAGTGGTACGGCAGCCGGCCCGACTATGTGCAGCGCATGACCGAGCGCGGCGGCCGCTACCTGTTCCACATCCTCGAGGAGGTCGAGCGCCGCGGCCTGCCCGCCGAGCTGGCCCTGCTGCCCTTCATCGAGAGCGCCTTCAACCCGCAGGCCATGTCCACCGCCAAGGCCTCGGGCATGTGGCAGTTCGTGCCCGGCACCGGCCGCGACTTCGACCTGAAGCAGAACCTGTTCCGCGACGACCGCCGCAGCGTGCTCGACTCCACCCGCGCCGCGCTCGACTACCTGCAGCGCCTGCATGGCATGTTCGGCGACTGGCAGCTGGCGCTGGCCGCCTACAACTGGGGCCAGGGCAATGTGCAGCGCGCCATCGCGCGCAACCAGAAGGCCGGCCTGCCCACCGACTACCTGAGCCTGCGCATGCCCGAGGAGACGCGCAACTACCTGCCCAAGCTGCAGGCGGTCGAGAACCTGGTGCTGCGGCCGCAGGCCTTCGGCCTGGCCCTGCCCGAGCTGAAGAACCACCCGTACTTCATCTCGGTGGGCCTGTCGCGCGACATCGACCTGGACCGCGCGGCCCAGCTGGCCGGCCTGCCGCTGGACGAGTTCAAGGCGCTGAACCCGCAGATGAACAAGCCGCTGATCCTGGCCGCCGGCACGCCCCAGGTGCTGCTGCCCTATGACAACGCCAACCGCTTCGTGCGCGCCCTGCTGGCCCATGCCGAGCAGGGCGAGCGCGCCGCGCCGCTGGCCAGTTGGACCGCCTGGCAGGCGCCGCGGCTGATGGGCACGGCCGAGGCCGCCAAGCTGGTGGGCATGGACGAGGCGCGGCTGCGCGAGGTCAATGCCATTCCGCCGCGCATGCGCATCAAGGCCGGCTCCACGCTGCTGGTGCCACGCAGCGCGCACCGCGACGACGACGTGGCCGAGCACATTGCCGACCATGCGATGCTGGCCCTGGCCCCGGATGCGCCGGCGCTGCGCCGCATGACCGTGAAGGCCGGCCGCAAGGGCGACAGCGTGGCCACGCTGGCCCAGCGCTACCGCGTCAGCGTGGCCACGCTGGTGAGCTGGAACCCCTCGGCCCGCGACGGCCGCTTCGGCCCCGGCGAGGCGGTGGTGGTGATGCTGCCGGCGCGTGGCAAGGCCGCCAGCGCCCGGGTGGCCAGGGCCGAGCCCAAGCCGGCCGCGCGGGCCACGCCCGGCAAGCGCATCGTCAAGCCCGGCCCGACGGCGCGCAAACCCGCCAACTGAGCGGCGGACTGAGCGACGAACCGAGCAGCGAACCGAGCGGCTCCCCCGGCGCTCTCAGCGCCGGTCGCTCAGCGCATGGGCCAGCGTCGACAGGTCCACGTATTCCAGCTCGCTGCCCGCCGGCACGCCGCGTGCCAGCCGCGTCACGCGCAGGCCCTGGCCCTTCAGCGCCAGCGCCAGCACATGGGCCGTGGTCTCGCCTTCGGCCGAGAAGCCGGTGGCCAGGATGACCTCGTCCACCGAGCCGTCGGTGGCCCGCGCCAGCAGCGGGTGCATGCCGATCTCGGCCGGCCCGATGCCGTCCAGCGGCGACAGCCGGCCCATCAGCACGAAGTACAGGCCGCGGTAGCTGCCGCTGCGCTCGATGGCCGCCTGGTCGGCCGGCGTCTCCACCACCAGCAGCTGGCGTGCCTCGCGCTGCGGATCCAGGCAGGTGGCGCAGACCGCGGCCTCGGTGAAGGTGTGGCAGCGTTCGCAGTGGTGCACACGCGCCACGGCCTGCTGCAAGGCCGTGGCCAGGCGTTCGGCGCCGCCGCGGTCGTGCTGCAGCAGGTGATAGGCCATGCGCTGGGCCGACTTCTGGCCCACGCCGGGCAGGCGGCGCAAGGCCTCGATCAGGCCTTCGAGGCTGGCCTCGCGGGGGGCGGCCACGCGGCGGGCGTCGCGGAGCGCTGCGGTCTCAGAACGGGAACTTCATGCCCGGGATCTGCGGCATGCCGGCGGTCAGCTTGCCCATCTTCTCCTGGGTCGTGGTCTCGACGCGGCGCACCGCGTCGTTGAAGGCCGCGGCCACCAGGTCTTCCAGCATGTCCTTGTCGTCGGCCAGCAGGCTGGGATCGATGGCCACGCGGCGCACGTCGTGCTTGCAGGTCATGGTCACCTTGACCAGGCCGGCACCACTCTCGCCGGTGACCTCGATGGTGGCCAGTTCGTCCTGGGCCTTCTTCAGGTTGTCCTGCATCGCCTGGGCCTGCTTCATCAGGCCGGCCAGCTGGTTCTTCATCATGGTCGGGTTTCCTCTTGCGAATGTCGCGAATCTTGCGAACGGGAGAAAGGCGCGGTCTCAGGCGCCCAGCGGCTTGATCGAGCCCGGCACGATGCGCGCGCCCGGAAACTGCGCCAGCAGGGCCTGCACCGTGGCGTCGTCGCGGATGGCGCGCTCGGCCTCGCGCTGCGCGGCCTCGCGGGCGGCGGCCTCGCGGCGGGCGATCGAGTCCTGCGGCTGGCCGGCCTGCACCTCCACCTGCACCGGCTCGCCCAGCGCCGCCTGCAGCGCGCCAGCCAGCTTGGTGGCATGGGCCGGGGCGCGCAGGGTCTCGCGCTCGACGCGCAGCGTGTAGCGCCGGCCGGCCGGCGTGGCCTGCACGTCCAGCAGCTCGGCCTGCAGCGCCAGCTCGCGCACCAGGGCCGCCACCGCGCCCTGGGCGATCAGCGGGCGCAGCAGCTCGCTCCACTGCTCGCCCAGCGCGGTGGGCTGCAGCGGCGGCGCCGAGGGGCTGACCGGGGTGGTCGCCAGGGGGGCGGCCGCGGCCGGCTCCCGGCGTGATGGCCGCGGCTCGTCGAACACCGGCGGCTCGGGCTCGGACACCGCGGACGGCGCCATGGCCGGGGCCGAGGCCCAGGCCGCATCGTCGAGCGGCGGGGCCTCGTCCAGCCAGGGCGGCGGTTCACTGGACGAGGGGCCAGGGGATGGGCTGGCGGCCGGACGGGCGGGCGCGGGTGTCGACGCCTGTGCCGGCGCGGGCACGGGCCCCCGGGCAGGCGCCGGCGCGGCGACGGCCACCGGCTTGACCACCGGCCGCACCGGCGCGCTGGCCCGGGCCACGGCCGCGGGCGCCACCAGCGGCGCGGCACGCGCCGGCGCCGGGGCCGGTGCGCCGGCCGGCGGAAAGGCCAGAAAGCGCAGCAGCACCATGGTCAGCGCCGCATATTCGTCGGACAGCAGGCCCAGCTCGGCCCGGCCATGCAGGGCGATGCCATAGAGCAGCTGGGTCTCGTCGGCGGCCAGCTCGCCGGCCAGTTGGCGGGCGCCGGCGCTGTCGGGATCGGCCTCGTCCAGCGCACCCGGCACGGCCTGCTCCACCGCCATCTGCTGCAGCAGCGTGGCCATCTCCTCCAGCGTGCCGGCGGCCGACAGGCCCCGCTCGCGCAGCGTGGCAATGCCGGCCAGCAGCGCCGGGCCGTCGCGCTGCGCCAGCGCCTGCACCAGCTGGGCCGCATGGCTGCGGTCGACACTGCCCAGCATGGCGCGCACACCGGCCTCGGCCAGCGTGCCGGCGCCATAGGCGATGGCCTGGTCGGTCAGCGACAGCGCATCGCGCATCGAGCCGCGCGCGGCCCGCGCCAGCAGGCGCAGCGCGCCGTCCTCGGCGGCCACGGCCTCGGCCTGCAGCACGGACTGCAGATGCTCGAGCACGGTCTCGGGCGCCATCGGCCGCAGGTTGAACTGCAGGCAGCGGCTCAGCACCGTGGGCAGCATCTTCTCGGGATCGGTGGTGGCGAGCACGAACTTCAGGTACTCGGGCGGCTCCTCCAGCGTCTTCAGCAGGGCGTTGAAGGCGTCCTTGGTGAGCTGGTGCGCCTCGTCGATCATGAACACCTTGTAGCGGCCGACGCTGGGCTTGTAGGCGGCGCGCTCGATCAGCTCGCGGATCTCGTCGATGCTGCGGTTGCTGGCGGCATCCAGCTCGATGTAGTCGATGAAGCGGTCGGCATCGATCTCGGTGCAGGCCTGGCACACGCCGCAGGGATGGGCGGTGACGCCCCCCGTGCCATCGGCACCGGTGCAGTTCAGGCTCTTGGCCAGGATGCGGCTGACCGTGGTCTTGCCGATGCCACGGGTGCCGGTGAACAGGTAGGCGTGGTGCAGCCGCCCGGATTCGAGCGCATTGGTCAGCGCCTGCACCACGTGCGACTGACCCACCATCTGCTCGAAGCTGCGGGGCCGGTACTTGCGGGCCAGGACGACGTGAGGCATGGGGGGCATTCTACGGAGCCGATAATCGCCCCCATGAGTTCTTCCAACGGTTCCCCCTCCGCCCCGGGCACGCTGAGCTACGAGCAGGCCGGCGTCAACTACGACCTGATCGATCCGCTGAAGATCAGCGCCCAGCGCGCCGCCGCGGCCACCGCGGGCCACCTGGGCCGCCATGGCTTCACCGAGGTGGCGGCCTCGCGCGGCGAATCGGCCTATGTGGTCGACGTGGGCCCGTTCTACCTGGCCTCGATCGTCGAATGCCTGGGCAGCAAGGCCCTGGTGGCCGACGAGATGGCCCAGCTCACCGGCCGGCCCTGGTACGAAGGCATCGCCCAGGACACCATCGCCATGGCCATCAACGACCTGATCACCGTCGGCGCCACGCCGCTGGTGGTGCAGGCCTACTGGGCCGCCGGCGGCTCGGACTGGTTTGGCGACGCGGCCCGCGCGCAGTCGCTGGTGGCCGGCTGGAAGGCCGCCTGCGACACCTGCGGCGTGGCCTGGGGCGGCGGCGAGACGCCGGCGCTGGCCGGCATCGTCGAGGCCGGGCGCATCGACCTGGCGGCCTCGTGCACCGGCCTGATCAACCCCAAGCAGCGCCTGAGCGTGGGCGACAAGCTGGCCGCGGGCGATGCCATCGTGCTGCTCGATTCCAGCGGCATCCATGCCAACGGCCTGAGCCTGGCGCGCAAGCTGGTCGAGCGCCTGCCCCAGGGCTGGCTGACCGAGGTCGATCCCGTGGGCCACCCGGGCCTGAGCTATGGCGAGGCCCTGCTGGCGCCCACCGTGCTGTATTCGCCGGTGACCGAGGCGCTGTGGGCCGCCGGCATCGTGCCGCACTACTGCGCCAACATCACCGGCCATGGCTGGCGCAAGCTGCTGCGCCACCCGGCCACCTTCACCTACCGCATCCACACGCTGCCGCCGGTGCCGCCGGTGCTGAAGTTCATCCAGCAGCATGCGCAGCACGATGACCGCGAGGCCTACTCGACGCTGAACATGGGCGCCGGCTTTGCGCTGTTCGTCGCCGCCGACGCGGCCGAGCGCGTGGTGCAGATCGCGCAGGGCCTGGGCATCGGCGCGCGCATCGCCGGCCAGGTCGAGGCCGGCCCCAAGCAGCTGCTGATCGAGCCGATCGGCGTGCGCTTCGGCGACGACGACCTGCAGCTGCGCTGAGCGCGCCCGTGGCGGCCCGCATGCTGAGGCTGCTGTGGCTGGGCCTGTGGCTGCCGCTGTGCCTGTCGCAGTTCGGCGGCTGCGCCCTGCTGGCGCCCGGCCTGCCGGAACGTCCGCCGCAGCCGCCGACCGAGCTGCGGATCGCGCCGGCCGACAGCCCGCTGGCCCGGCTGCAGCAGCGCAGCGGCGTGCCCGCCGGCCGCTCGGCCTTCCAGCCGATGACGCTGTCCAGCCTGTCGCTGCAGGCGCGGCTGGCGCTGATCGCCCAGGCCCATGCCAGCCTGGACCTGCAGACCTACCTGATCGGCGACGACGCCACCGGCCACCAGCTGATGCGCGCGCTGCGCGACGCCGCCGCGCGCGGCGTGCGTGTACGACTGCTGGTCGACGACCTCTACACCAAGGGCCTGACCGACCTGCTGCTGGGCCTGGACGCCCACGACGGCATCGAGGTGCGGCTGTACAACCCCTTCCCGGCCGGCCGCGACAGCTGGCTGCTGCGCGCCTTCAGCCTGGCCGGCGACTTCGGTCAGCTCAACCGGCGCATGCACAACAAGCTGTTCATCGCCGACGGACGCTTTGCCGTGGTCGGCGGGCGCAACCTGGCCGATGCCTACTTCATGCGCAGCGACGAAGGCAACTTCATCGACTTCGACCTGCTGTGCACCGGCGTGGTGGTGCCCGAGCTGGGCCATCACTTCGACGACTTCTGGAACAGCCGCTTCGCCGTGCCGCTGCGCGCGCTGGCCGACAACGGCCTGCCGGCCGGCGAGCGCCGGCGCAGCTTCGAGGTGCTGAGCCGGCCCGGCCTGGCGCCGCTGCGCAGCGCGGCGCTGCCGGCACCGCCACCGCCACCACCGCCGCCGGACGAGATCAGCGGCCTGCTGCTGCCCGGCACCGGGCCCTGGGTCGTCGCCGACGCCCGGGTGTACTTCGACTCGCCTGAAAAAACCGCCGGCGGCGCCACGGCGCCGGCCGGCGCCCAGCCCTCCGAGGCGCTGCCGGTGGCGCGGCTGATGTCGGCGGCCGAGCGCGAGGTGATCGTGGTCTCGCCCTACTTCCTGCCCAGTGGCCAGGGCCTGGAGCGGCTGCAGGCCGCGCGCGAGCGCGGCGTGCGCGTGCAGGTCATCACCAACTCCCTGGTCGACAGCGACGAGCCGCTGGTGGCCATGGCCTACGGCCAGCGGCGCATGGCCCTGGTGCAGGCCGGCGTGCAACTGTTCGAGATGTCCTCGCAGCGGCTCAAGCGCCAGCCACAGCTGCGCGAGGTGCTGGCCGGCAGCATCGGCCGGCTGCATGCCAAGCTGGCCTTCATCGACCAGCGCACGCTGCTGGTGGGCTCGATGAACCTCGACCCGCGCTCGGCCAGCCTGAACACCGAGCTGGCCCTGGCCATCCACAGCCCCGAGCTGGTCCAGCAGGTGCTGGGCCAGCTGCAGCCGATGTCCGGCCAGGGTGCGCTGGACGGGCTCTGGGAAGTGCGCCTGGCCGCCGACGGCCAGCGCCTGGAGTGGCTGGGCCGCGGCGAGCGCGACGATGGCGCCGATGCCGAGCGCCTCAGCGACGAGCCGGCCCCGCCCTGGTGGCAGCGGCTGAAGCTGTGGCTGCTGTACCTGCTGGTGCCCGACGACCTGCTGTGACCGGCCCGGGCTTCGACCAGGGGGGGCGCCGCCGGGGCACGCGGGGGCGCTGGCTATGATGGTTTCACATCCGGAAACACTGCCCCGATCCACGTGCACTTGCCGACCCCCGACCTGCTGCTTGGGCTGCCGCTGCTGTGCGGCCTGAGCCAGGCCCAGGCCGCCGAGCTGGCCGCCCAGAGCCAGCTGCTGCAGCTGGGCCGTGGCGCGCGGGTGGTGCGCCAGGACGAGCTGCAGGACCAGCTGTTCGTGCTGCTGGACGGCCAGGCCCAGCTGCTGCGCACCGCCGACAACGGCCGCATGCTGCTGATGGGCGTGCTGCGACCGGGCGATTTCTTCGGCGAGAAGACCCTGCTCGACGGCCAGGCCCACGGCGCCACGCTGCGCTGCATGCAGGCCTCGCAGTGGCTGGTGCTGCCCGGCAGCGCCTTCCGCCGCTGCCTGCTGCAGTCGGCCCTGCTCAGCCAGACCCTGCTGCAGGCCCTGGTGCAGCGCCTGCGTGAGGCCAACCGGCGCATCACCTCGCTGGCGCTGGACGATGTGCATGCGCGCGTCATCGGCCACCTCTGCGAGCTGGGCGAGGCCCAGGCCGACGGCTGGTGGCAGGTGCCGGGCCGCGTCAGCCGCACCGAGATGGCGCGGCTGCTGGGCGCCTCGCGCGAGATGGTCTGCCGCGTGCTGAGCCAGCTGGAACGCCGCGGCGAGCTGCAGCGCGGCGACGACGGCTCGCTGCGCGTGCGCCGCCTGGACACCGAGCTGGCGGCAATGACCTACAATCGAGGGTGACGGGCCTCCTCGCATGGAAGCGCGGCCAACCGGGTCAGGTCGGGAACGAAGCAGCCCCAACCGTTGCGACCAGTGCCGAGACCAAGGCTCGTCACCTTCTTCAAGCGGCCAACGCCCCGGACCTCACGGTCCGGGGCGTTGTTCCTTGTGGCGCCCTCAGCCGGCCTGGCGGAAGGCCAGCACCGCCTGGTTGCGCAGCGAGCGCAGCAGCGAGCGTTCGCGCTCGCCCAGCGGCAGGCTGCCGGCGCGGTCGGCATAGATCAGCGCAAACGGCGCATTGCGCAGCATCAACGGCAGCAGCAGGCAGGCGCCGCTGGGCACGCGCTGGCGGAACCAGGCCGGCAGGGCCGGGATCAGCCGCGCATCGGCCAGGTCGGGCAGCACCGAGTCCGTGCCCTGCTGGCAGGCGCGGGCGAACAGGTCGGTCACGCCGCCCGATCCCGGCGCCGGCGTGGCGCAGATCTGGAACTCGCGCGCCAGCGCCTCGGCCTGGTCGCCCAGGCCGAAGCGGCCACGCAGCCGGCCGGTGGCCGGATCGCGCATGCAGAACACCACGCGCCGGCAGCCGAGTGCGGTGTGGATGGTGTCCAGCACGCGGCGCAGCACGGTGTTGATCTGCACCGTGTCGGCGGCCAGCAGGTCGGTGATGTCGGCCAGGCCGGCCGACAGCATCTCGGCCACGGCTGCCACCACCGGCGCCGGTGCCGCGGCCGGCTCGGGCGCCACCAGCAGCGTGGCATCGGTGCTGCCGGCGCCGGCGGCCGCGTCGGCCGCCACCAGCCCGGACTGGCGCTTGGGCAGCGTCAGGCCCAGGGCCGGCGCCATCTCGTGCAAGGCACGGTGCGCGTTTTCGGCGGCGCGGCGCAGGTCGCTGGTGCCCAGGCCCAGCGCGCGGCCGTGGCGGCCGGACACGCCGTCCAGCAGCGGCACCAGGGCCTCGCCCTCGTGCGCCCACAGCGCCTCGGCGGCTTCGTTGGAGGCCACGGCCAGCCAGCGCAGGCGCTCGTGACCCGGCGGCAGCAGCTTGGACGGCGAGGCGCTGCTGGGCCGGCGCATGCACTGCTGCAGCGCCTCGGGCAGGCCCCAGTGGCGGGCCACGCCCATGCCCAGCGCCTCCCAGCCCAGGCCCAGCACCTGGGCGGCCACGCGGTCGGCCACGGTGTCGGGATGGGTGCGACCGTCGCTGGGCGTGCGCGCCAGCTGCTCGCGCACCGCATCGGCCTCGTCGGGAAAGTAGTACTCGGCCAGCAGCGGCCCGAGGTTGTAGAACATGGCGCCGAGGAAAGCCTCCTCGGCCTCGCGCGCATTGCCCACCAGCTCCTGCGCCATCTGGCCGGCCAGCAGCGCGCGCAGAAAGCACTCGCGCAGACGCTGGGCATGGGCCTTGTCCTTCATGTGCTCGACCAGCACCAGCGAAAGCGCCAGGTTGCGGATGCCGGCCAGGCCGACCAGGGCCACCGCCCGCGACACCGTGGCCACGCCCTGCGGGTCGCGGCGGAAGTGCGCGCTGTTGACCAGGCGCAGCAGCTTGCCGGTCAGGGCCACGTCCTGCAGGATCTCGTCGGCCAGGCGCGGCAGGGTCTCGCTCTCGGAGGCGGCCATGCGCTGGATGCGCACCACACGTTGCGACAGCGCCGGAAAGTCGCTCTTGTGGCGCATGCGCCGCAGCAGGAAGTCCAGCGTGCCGTGGCCAGTGCTTTCCAGCGGCAGCACCTCGTCGGGCGGCTCCAGCCACTGCATCAGCGCGTCGCGCAGGCTGGCGGCGCTGTCGAAGCGTGCTGCCGGATCACGCGCCAGCGCGCGCTGCACCAGGGCGCGCAAGCGGTCGTCGGCGGCGGCCGAGTCGGCCAGCTGCAGGTCCTCGCTCTGCACCCGCTCCAGTGCACGGCGCACATCGCGTTCCTGCAGCAGGCGCTGGCCCTGCAGCATCTCGGCCAGGATCACGCCGGCGGCAAACACGTCCATCTGCGGCGACGGCGCATCGCCGCGCGCGCCTTCGGGCGACAGGTAGCCGGGCGTGCCGGCGATCAGGCGCTCGGTGGGCGCGGCGGCGCCGGGCGCGATGCGCGCGGCGATGCCGAAATCCATCACCCGTGCGCGACCGGCGGCATCGATCAGGATGTTCGACGGCTTCAGGTCGCGGTGCACGATGCCCTGCTCATGGGCGATGCGCAGCGCATCCACCACGCCCAGCATCAGCTCCACCGCGGCGCGCGCCGGCATCGCGCCATTGCGCTTGAGGGTCTCGGACAGCGTCGGCCCGGGCACCAGCTCGAACACCAGGGCGGCGCGGCCGTCGACCAGGTCGGCGTCGAACACCGGCACGATGTGCGGATGCGACAGCCGGCTGACCGCGCGGGCCTCGTGGAGCCAGCCGCCGGCCTCGTCGGCGGCCTGGCTGTGGCCGGCCTCGGGGGCGAAGCTGAACAGCTTCAGCGCCACCTCGCGCTGCAGGCGCTCGTCCAGCGCGCGCCAGACCGTGGCCTGGGCGCCACGGCCCAGCTCGGCCAGCAGGCGGAAACGCCCCAGGTGCTGGCCGGCGCGCAGCGGCACGGTCGGTGGCAGGGGGGTGGAGGGCAGCCGCGATGGCAGCTCGGCCGCGGCGGTGGCCAGACTCATGAACCCTGGCCCGCCGTGTTGGTCGCGCCCGGACCTGCACCCGGACCCGAAGCCGCCGCCGGACGTGCGGCGCCGGCCTCGGCGGCGGCGGCGGCGGGTGCCTCGCGGCTGCCGGGCTGGATGCCCTGCGCCGCCTGCTGCAGGTCGGCCAGGCTGACATCGAGGATGCGGCCATAGCGCTGGGCCACGCGCAGCAGCGCCGCCTGGCGATGGTGGGCCGGCAGCGCCAGCAGGTCGACCAGTTCGTTGCCGACGCTGGCGCTGATGCGCAGCAGGTCGGAATCGGCGGTGGAGTGGCGCACCGGCGCGGCCAGCGGCAGGCGCCGCATCATCTGCTGCACGGCATCGTCGAAGCCCCACAGCTGGGCCACGGCCTGGGCCAGCGCCTCCAGGTCCACGCCCAGCACGGCGAAGGCCGCGCCCTCCTCGCTCATGCCCGGCTCGTCGTGCTCGCCGGGCTTGGGCGATGGCGCCGGCTGCATCAGCCGGCGGATCTGCGCCGCCTCTTCGGGAAAGTGGTACTGCACCACCAGCCGGCCCAGGCGCTGCAGCAGGGCCAGCAGATAGACCAGCTCGGCGTCGTAGCCGGCCGGGCGCAGCCATTGCGCGATGCGGCCGGCGCGGCGCGCCAGCTCGAACTGGCGCTCCAGCTCGGCCGCCTGGGCTTCGTCCATGGCGCCGGGCCAGGGCCTCATGACCTGGGCCGCGCGGCGCACGCCTTCCAGGCCCAGCAGGGCGATGGCACGGCGCACGGTGAGGATGCTGCCGCCGCCGGCGCCCATGGCACCGCGCACGGCGGCGCTGTTGGCCTGGCGCAGCAGCTCGAAGGACAGGCCGATGTCCTCCAGCACGATGTCGGCCATCTCGCTGACATGGCGCTGCTCCATGCCGGCCAGCTTGGCCGCTCGGCGCATGCCGCCGGGCATGGCCGGCAGCAGGCCGGCGCTGCGCATGCGGTCCAGCAGCAGGGCCAGCGGACCGGCATCGCCGTCGCCATGGGTGCGCAGCCAGCCCGACAGCGCGCGCTCCAGCGTGCGCGCATTGCGGTAGCGCTGGCGCTCCTGGCGGTCGGTGGCGCGGTTGACGATGGCGCGCAGCGGCTCGGGGATGCTGTGTGTCTCCAGCCAGGGCAGGCGCACGATCTCGCGGCCCAGCGGCGGCATCAGCGCCACCGCCTCCATCACATCGGCCTGCTCCAGCGCCGGCTGGCCGGCCAGCGCATGGTGCAGCACCAGGCCCATGGCCAGCACGTCGCGCTCGGCCTCCTGGCGCCGCGCCTGCAGGCCGGAGCCGTTGTCGCTCTGCACCACGCCCAGGCCCATCAGCCGGCCGCCGCCGCCATCGGCCAGCATCAGCATGCCGCTGTGCAGGTCGTGGTGCACGATGCCGGCCTCGTGGGCGAAGGCCAGGCCTTCCAGGGCCTGCACCGCCGCCGGCACCAGCTCGGACGGCGCCAGGCCACGCGAGCCGATGCGCTCGGACAGCAGCACGCTGCGCTCGCGGTCGTAGGCGATGAAGGGCCAGTGCTCCTGCTCGCCCACCTCCACCGGCTGGGCCAGGCCTGGATGCGCAATGCGCGCCGCACGCTGGGCCGCGGCCAGCCAGCGCGCCAGGGCCTCGCCATCGGCCGGCTGCTGGCGCGGCATCACCAGCACCAGCTCGGTGCCCTGGCCGCCCCGCTCGTCGGCCACCAGCCACTGCATCGAGCGCCGCGTCTTGCCCAGCAGCCGCAGCAGCTGGAAACGCCCCAGCCGGCGCACGGCCTGGCCGGAGGCGGCTGAGCGATCATGGGGTTGAGCGGGCGTCATGGCGGCATGGGCGTCTGCGTGCGCAGGGCCTGGAGTTGCCGCGATTGAACCGCGGCAGGCCCCGGCGCAAAGCGGCGAACAACGGGGTGCCTGCGGGTTTTTTCAGTTCCCGGCTTGAGTCCCGGGTTCCAGGCGCACCAGGCGCCCGCCGGCGGTGACAAAGGCCGCATGCACCGCCAGGCCCGGCGTCTCGGCCGCCACCATCTGCGCCACGGCGTCGCGGTAGCGCGCCAGCTGCAGGCGGTTGTCCCGCAGCTGCTCGGGCGCATGGTTGAGCTTGTAGTCCAGCACCCACCAGGCGGCGGCCTGGCCGTCGGCACCGGCGCGCAGGCGCACCAGGCGGTCGATGCGCAGGCCCTGGCCGTCGACGGCGATCGGCACCTCGTTGCCGGCCCAGTCCAGCCGCCCGGCGTCGAAGAATGGCGCCAGCTCGGCACTGCCCAGCACCTGGCGGCCCAGGCGCAGCACCTCGGCGGCGCGCGTGGGCGGCAGCGCAAACTCGGCCACCGCCGCCCGGGCCAGGGCGTCAGCGTTGGCGTCAGCGTCGAAGGCCTCGTCCGGCGCACCGGCCGGCCGCGCCGCCCATTCCAGCCAGCGGTGCACGGCCTGGCCCAGGCGCGCCGCCAGGTCGTCGTCGGCCAGGCCCCAGGCGCCGCCGCTGCGCGCCGCGCCGGCCTCGGCCGATGCCAGCTCGGGCAGCTGCGGCAGCAGCAGGCCGGCCTCGGCGCTGTGGCCGGCGGCGGCCGGCGGCGGCGCCCAGGCCTGGGCCCGCGGCGCCAGCCGCGACCACCACGAGCGCGGCTGGGCGCTGCGCGGCTCGGTGCGGCTGATCACCAGGCGCTCGCGGGCGCGGGTCATGGCCACGTAGAGCAGGTTCATGGCCTCGCGCGACTGCAGCGCCGCCTCGTCGGCCTCCAGTGCCGCCAGCGACGGCGGGCAGCGGCTGTCGCTGGCCACCAGGGCCACCGACAGCGGACGCGGCGCGGCCACCGGCCAGTCGACCATCACGCCGGGACGGCCGGCATGCAGGGGCTCGGGATCGCAATCGACCAGGAACACCCACTCGGCCTCCAGGCCCTTGGCGCCATGCACGGTGAGCAGCTGCACCGCATCGGCCGCGCCCGGTGCCGGCACGCCGATGGCGCGGCGGCGCAGCGCGCGCACAAAGGCATAGGGCGTGGCATAGCGCGCGCCGTCCAGCGCCAGGGCCTGGGCCAGCAGGGCCTGCACCGCATGGCGGGCCAGCGCACGGCGCTCGGGCGGCGCGGCGGCCACCAGGCGCTGCAGCGCCTGGCCTTCGTGCACCACGCGGTCCAGCAGGTCGTGCGGCGGCAGCTGCGCCACCCAGGGCGCCCAGGCGGCCAGGGCCTGGCGGGCCCGGTCCAGCGGCACCGGCGCGCCCTCGTTCCAGTCCTGCAATGCAAACCACCAGGGCAGCTTGGCCTGCTCGGCGCGCTGGGCCAGGGCCAGCAGCGCGGCATCGTCGGCGCCGAACAGCGGCGACTTCAGCACCTGGGCCAGCGACAGGTCGTGGGCCGGCGAGGCCAGCACATCCAGCAGCGCGATCAGGTCGCTGGCCTCGGGCAGCGTGGCCAGGTCCAGCTCCTCGGCGGCGACGCAGGGCAGGTGACGTTGGCGCAGCGCCTCGGCCACCAGGCCCAGGCTCTGGCGCTTGCGCGACAGCACCATGATCTCGCCCGGCGCCAGGCCCTGGACCTGCACCAGCTCGGCGATGGCATCGGCCACGTGCGCGGCCTCGCGGGCGCGGCGCTGGGTCTCGGGCTCGCTGCGGCGCTGGCGCAGCACGTCGCGCGGCCCCTGCGCGCCGGCGATGGCCGGCGCATCATCGGCGCGCAGCACCTCGGGCAGGGCCTGCAGCGTCGGCCCGTCCTGCTCGTCGCGCTCGGTGGTGTGGTCGCGCCAGTCGGCCAGCGCGCCTTCCTGCCGGGCCTCGGCAAACACCTGGTTGAGCAGGCCGATCACGCCCGGCGTGCTGCGCCGCGTGTGGTCGCAGGCCAGCAGCACGCCGCCCAGGGCCTGCTGCACGAAGTCGCGCGCGGCGGCAAAGACGCGCGGCTCGGCGCGGCGAAAGCGGTAGATGCTCTGCTTGGGATCGCCGACGATGAACACCGACGGCGGCTGCGCGCCACCGCCACCGGCGCCGGCATAGGCCGACAGCCAGCCGACCAGGGCATGCCATTGCAGCGGGCTGGTGTCCTGGAACTCGTCGATCAGCAGGTGGCGCACGCGCGCATCCAGGCGCTGCTGCATCCAGCCGGCCTCGCCGGACAGCCGGGCATCGCCCAGCAGGGCCAGGGCGCAGCGCTCCAGGTCGTTCATGTCGGCCAGGCCGCGGGCGCGCTTGAGCGCCGCCCAGCACTGCAGCAGGCGCCGCACCAGGCCGGCCATGCGCCGGTGCGCGACATGGGCCTGCTGCTGGCGGCGCTGCGCGTCCAGCGTCTGCAGCGCCTCGACCGCGGCCTCGAACTCGGCCAGCTCGCCCAGCTTGCGCGGCTCGCCCTTGGCGGTGAACAGCGCGGCGAACGCGACCTCGGCCGCCACCCGCGCCTCGTTGCCCTGCAGTGCGGACTGCAGTGCGGCCTGCAGTGCATCGCTGGCGTCGCGCGCCTTCTTGCCCTTTTGCGCGCCCAGCGTGCGCGCGGCCCGGTCCAGCGTGGCGCGCAGCCCCGCGTCCTGCAACAGGCGCTGCGCCGGATCGTCCAGGCCGGCGCAGGCCGGCCACAGCGCGGCCGCGGGTGGCACGCCGTCGTCCAGCGTGCCGGCCTCGTCGGCCAGCTCGATCTCGGTGCGCCGCGACAGCGCGGCGGCCAGCCAGTCGAGCAGCCGGCTGCGGCCCTGCTCGGCCAGCAGGGCCACATAGTCGGCGCGCAGCGCGGCATCGCGCTCGACCTGGGCATGGAAGCGGCGCAGCAGCTCGGGCCACAGCTCCTCGGTGTCTTCCAGCAGGGCCATGCCGGGCTGCAGGCCCAGGCCGTCGAGCAGCTCGTGCGGCGCGGCGCGCAGCAGCTGCGAGAACCAGGCGTGGAAGGTGCTGATGGCCAGCGGCCGGCCGCCGGCCAGCACCTGCTCGTGCAGGCCGGCCAGGGCCGGCGCCAGCCGCGCGGCCTCGGCCGCGTCCAGGCCGCGGGCGCGCAGCTCGGCCTCGCGGCGCGGCGCATCGGCCTCGGCCCATTCGGCCAGCCAGCCGTGCAGGCGCTCGCGCATTTCGCCGGCGGCCTTGCGCGTGAAGGTGATGGCCAGGATCTCGTGCGGCCGCGCGCCGGCCAGCAGCGCACGCAGCATGCGCGACACCAGCAGCCAGGTCTTGCCGGCACCGGCACAGGCCTCGACGACGATGCTGCGCGACGGATCGCAGGCCAGCGCATAGAAGCGCTCGCGGCTGCAGGGCTGGCCGTCGGCGCTGTAGGCGGGCTGCCAGGCCTTGTCGCTCATGCGCCGCCCTCCGGCGCGCCCGGCACCTCGGCCTGCGCCCAGTGGTCGCGCCGGCACAGGCCGCGCACCTCGCACCAGGCGCAGGTCTCGCCTTCGCCCAGCGCACGCAGCGGCTCGCCGGCGGCCAGGCGTGGCCAGTCGCGGGCCAGGTCGTCCAGCAGCTGCCGGGCACTGTCCAGCACGTCCTCGTGCGGCACGCCGACGATGGCTTCGCGGTCGTCCAGCGCCACATAGGCCGCCGACCAGCCGGTCACCGCCGCCGCATCCAGATCCGGCACCGCGCCACCCAGGGCCTGGGCGGCGTAGAAGGCCAGCTGGGTGTCCTCGACGCCGGCGCGGGCCTGGATCTTCAGCGATGGCAGCGGGCCGGTCTTGTAGTCCAGCAGTTGCACCTGCAGGCCGTCGCCGCCGTGCCGGGCATCGATGCGGTCGATGCGGCCACGCAGCCGCGGCGCCGCCGGCTTCAGCTCCTGCAGCGCCGGATGCGGCGCATCGTGCTCGACCTCGCCGGCGCGGTAGCGCCAGCCGGCGGCCTCGCGCTCGCGCTGCCAGGCCAGATAGCGGCTGGCAAAGCCGTCCAGACCGGCGCGAAACGGCAGCAGCGCCGCCGCATCCACGCCGGCCTCGGCCGCCGCCGCCTCGGCCAGCGCCACCAGGCGCGCCTGGGCCTGGGCCTCGTCGGCCGCGGCGCCGCCGTCGCGGCGCTCGTCCTGCCACAGCTGCAGCGCGCGGTGCAGCAGGGTGCCCCAGTCGCGCTTGCCGGGATCGGCCTCCAGCTCCTGCGGCTCGGCCAGGCGCAGCACATGGCGGGCATGGAAGCGGTAAGGGCAGGCGCGCAGCGCGGCCAGCGCGCTGGCGCTGAGCGCCGGCGGCAGCGCGCCCACGGCCAGCGCCCGCGGCGGCAGCACCGGCGTGGGCTGCAGGCGCAGCGGCGGCGGCGCGCCGTCGTCGGGCGCCGGCATCGGCGGCAGGCCCCGGCGGCGACGCGCCAGCACCAGGCGCGACCACCAGGGCGACGGCGCCAGCGGCTCGTCGCCGTCGGCGTGGCGGCGCAGCAGCAGCAGCTCGGGATGGCGCAGCAGCTGCACAAAGCAGCGCGCCTGGCGCTCGCCGCGCGCCTGGGCATCGGGCAGGCCCAGGCGGCGTAGCACGGCCTCGCCGAGCAGGCCGGGGCCGGGCTGGGGCGGGCCGAGCCGGCGCTCGTCGGCCCCCGGCAGCACCACCGCGCCAAAGGGCCGCAGCATGGCCCGCGCCAGCGGCGTGATCACCACCTGCGGCGGGGCCGCGGCCCCGGCCGAAGGACGCACGCTGGCCTCGCCCAGCAGGGCATCGGCCCAGCGCGTGAAGTCGTCCAGCGACAGCGACAGGCCGTCGACATCGGCGCGCGCCGACGCCGCCTCCAGGCGCAGCGCCTGCCACACGGCGCGGCCGTCCTCGTCGCCGCTCCAGCGGCCGGCACGCGGGCCGGCCAGCAGCCACTCGCGCAGCAGGGCCAGCCAGCCGGCCAACGGGCGCCGCGGCTCCTGGGCCAGGGCCTGCAGCGTGGCGCGGCGCTCCTGCCAGCGCTGCTCGATCCAGTCCGGGCCCTCGGCATCGGCGCCGGCATCGGCCGAGCCACCGCGCCGCCAGCGCCGCTCCAGCGCGGCGATCCAGCTCTGGTCGCGCTCCAGCGAGTCGTTCTTCAGCCAGTCCAGCCAGGCGTCGCGGCCGGCCGAGGCATGGGCGGCGCGCAGCAGGCTCATCAGCGCGGCGCCCGCCCGCGTGGTGTCCAGGGTCCAGCCGGATTCGTCGCTGATGGCCAGGCCGCGGCGGTCCAGCAGGGCGCGGATGCGCCGCACCAGCAGCCGGTCCTCCGCCACCAGGGCCACCGGCGTGCGACCCCGGGCCACGGCCTGGATCACCGCGCCAGCGGCGGCCAGGGCCTCGGCCTCGGCGTCGTCGCAGACCTGGGCACGCGGGTTGTGGGCCGCGGCCGGCAGCTCCAGATCGAACAGCGCCGTCGCCGCGGTCTGGGCATCGGCCAGCAGATGCAGGGCCGGCACGCCCTGCTGCGCCGCCGCCTGCAGCAAGGCCGTGGCCAGCGGGTCCTCCTCGCCGGCACTCAGCAGCACCCAGGCCGCGGGGCGCAGGCGCCACAGCCGGTCGCTGGCCGGCGGCGCGGCCAGCGCCGCCCATTCCAGCGCCACCCGCGCCAGCAGGCCGGCCATGGCCGAGCCGGCCTGGGCCGCGCCCAGGGCCTCGCGGGCCTGCTGCCACCAGGCCTCGCGCTCGCCGGGCGGCCGCGCCGCGGCGCCACGCAGCAGCGCGGTGGCGGCCTCCACCACCTCGGCCACGGCGGCATCGAAGGCCAGCGGATCGCGCCGCTGCCAGCCGCCCAGGCCGGCCTGGCGACGCAGCAGCTCGGCGGCCACCAGGCGGTCCAGCGGCGCATCGCCGCAGGGCTGGCCATCCTCGGCCTGGGCCGTGCCCGGCCACGGCCCCAGCGAGGCCGCCAGGGTGCGCAGGGTCTCGATGCGCGGCTGCCAGGCGGCCGCCCCCGCCGTGCCGGCCTCGGCAAAGGCCTGACGCGCCGGCGGCAGCAGTTCCAGGAAGGGCAGCACCAGCACGGTGTCGCGCAGCGCCGCGCCCTGCTGCGCCAGCCAGGCCCACACCTGCCCGGCCAGCCAGGGCCACAGCGCCGCCGGCGTCAGCGTGCCGGGCAGGGCCAGGCGGTGGATGCCGGAGGCGGGCGAAGACGGGCTGGCGGGGGCGGCGTCGGACATCGGCGGCCTGGATGACCCTGGTGATGGCGGGGGCGCGAGTGTCGCCCAAGCCGGGTGGACACGCCGCGATGGCGGTTGTGCCACAATTTGTGCACTCATTTTCCGCAGGCGAGGGGCTCGCCTTAGGAGCCAAGGAGAGCCGAGGAACCCCGATGAGCAGTGACCTGATCAAGAAGACCACCGACGCGACCTTCGAGTCCGATGTGCTGAAGTCCGCCACCCCGGTGCTGGTGGACTACTGGGCCGAATGGTGCGGCCCGTGCAAGATGATTGCGCCCATCCTCGACGAGGTGGCGCAGGAATACGGCGAGCGCCTGCAGATCGCCAAGCTCAATGTCGACGAGAACCGCGAAGTGCCGGCCAAGTTCGGCATCCGCGGCATCCCGACGCTGATGCTGTTCAAGGACGGCCAGCTGGCCGCCACCAAGGTGGGCGCGCTGTCGAAGTCGCAGCTGGCCGCCTTCCTCGCGCCGCACCTATAATCTGCAGCCATCGCGCCGCAACCGCGCATCGCCACAAGCGATGCGACCGGCGCCACCAGGCTTCCAGCCACCCCGCCATCCGGGTTCAACCCGGGTTCCAGACGGCGCGGTTTCGGCCTCCTCCCCACGGTTTCCCGCTGCCCGTCCCGCCCCTGGCGGGCGGAGCCGCATGCCTTGTGGCCCAGGCCACCTCCACCTCAGGGTGATGTCCCGATGCATCTGTCAGAACTGAAGGCGCTCCACGTCTCCGAACTCATCAAGATGGGCGAGGCGCTGGAGATCGACAACGTCGCCCGCCTGCGCAAGCAGGAGCTGATGTTCGCCATCATGAAGAAGCGCGCCAAGGCCGGCGAGCAGGTCTTCGGCGATGGCGTGCTCGAGGTGCTGCCCGACGGCTTCGGCTTTCTGCGCTCCATCGACTCCAGCTACATGGCGTCGACCGACGACATCTACCTGTCGCCCAGCCAGGTGCGCCGCTTCAACCTGCACACCGGCGACCTGATCGAGGGTGAGGTGCGTGTTCCCAAGGACGGCGAGCGCTATTTCGCGCTGGTCAAGGTCGACCGCGTGAACGGCCTGACGCCCGAGGAGAACAAGCACAAGATCATGTTCGAGAACCTGACGCCCTTGTTCCCCAAGGAAGCGTTCAAGCTCGAGCGTGACAACCTCAAGGGCGAGGAGAACATCACCGGCCGCATCGTCGACCTGATCGCGCCCATCGGCAAGGGCCAGCGCGCGCTGCTGGTGGCACAGCCCAAGACCGGCAAGACGGTGATGATGAAGCACATCGCCCATGCGCTGGTGGCCAACCATCCCGAGATCCACCTGATCGTGCTGCTGGTCGACGAGCGGCCGGAAGAAGTGACCGAGATGCTGCGCACCGTGCGCGGCGAGGTCATCTCGTCCACCTTCGACGAGCCCGCCGCCCGCCATGTGCAGGTGGCCGAGATGGTGATCGAGCGCGCCAAGCGCCTGGTCGAACTGGGCAAGGACGTGGTCATCCTGCTGGACTCGATCACCCGCCTGGCCCGCGCCTACAACAACGTGCTGCCCTCCAGCGGCAAGGTGCTGACCGGCGGTGTGGATGCCAATGCGCTGCAGCGGCCCAAGCGCTTCTTCGGTGCCGCGCGCAATGTCGAGGAAGGCGGCTCGCTGACCATCATCGGCACCGCGCTGATCGACACCGGCTCGAAGATGGACGAGGTCATCTACGAGGAATTCAAGGGCACCGGCAACTGCGAGATCCACCTGGATCGCCGCATGGCCGAGAAGCGCGTCTACCCGTCGATCCAGATCAACAAGAGCGGCACGCGGCGCGAAGAGCTGCTGCTCAAGCCCGAGATCCTGCAGAAGACCTGGATCCTGCGCAAGCTGCTCTACAACATGGACGAGATCGAGGCGATGGAGTTCGTGCTCGACAAGATGAAGGCCAGCAAGAGCAATCTGGACTTCTTCGACATGATGCGCCGCGGCGGCTGATTGCCGACGGCCCTATCGTCCAGGCTATAATCGCCGGTTTTCCGCCCAGGGCAAGTGCGCAGCAGGGTGCTGCGTGGCTGCCGACGACACAGCTAAGGGTTTCCCCATGAAAGAAGGCATCCACCCCAACTACCGCGAAGTCTGCTTCGTGGACCTGACCAACGGCTTCAAGTTCGTCACCCGCTCGGTGGTGCAGAGCAAGGAAACCACCAAGCTGGACGACGGCCGCGAGCTGCCGCTGGTGAAGCTGGAAACCACCAGCGAAACGCATCCGTTCTACACCGGCACGCAAAAGAGCGTGGACACGCTGGGCGGCCGCGTCGAGAAGTTCCGCAACAAGTTCGCCCGCGTGGGCATCGCCAAGAAGGCCTGAATCCCGGCCTGAGCGCGAACCGTGTGCGACCACCGCCGGTGGTCGCCGCACCCGATCAAGGCAGCCTGGTGCTGCCTTTTTTCATGCCCGCGTTTCTGCCTGGGCGCCTGCGGCGCTGGGGCATGATGCCGAAGTGACTGCCGCCGTCCCGCCCCTGCCCCGCCCTGCCCTGGTCACCCGCGAGGCCGCCCAGCGGCTGCCACGGCTGGCGCTGTGGCTGTTCTGCGCCGTCTATCTGCTGCCGGGGCTGTTCGGCCGCGATCCCTGGCGCGGCGCCGACCTGAATGCCTTCGGCCTGATGCTGGCCATGGCCGAAGGCCGCTCGCCCTGGCTGCAGCCGATGCTGGGCGGCGTGGCCAGCGATGCCGCGCTGCTGCCGCACTGGCTGGGCGCCGCCGCCATCCTGCTGGGCCAGGGCTGGATCGATCCGGCGCTGGCCGCGCGCCTGCCGTTTGCGCTGCTGCTGGCCCTGACCCTGGCCGGCACCTGGTATGCCACCTTCCACCTGGCGCGCGACGAGGCGGCCCAGCCGCTGCCGTTCGCCTTCGGCGGCGAGGCCGATCCGCTGGACTATGCACGGGCCATGGCCGATGCCGCGCTGCTGGCGCTGATGGCCACGCTGGGCCTGCTGCAGCTGGGCCACGAGACCACGCCCGAGCTGGCCCAGCTGGCGGTGGTGGCGGGCTGGCTGTGGAGCCTGGCCGCCGGCGGCCGGCGCGGCCGGGTCGGCGTGCTGCTGCTGCTGCCGGTGCTGGCCGCCTGTGGTGCACCGACGGTGGCCCTGGTGCTGGGCGCCGCGGCGCTGGGCCTGAGCCTGGCCGGCCGCCATGGTGGCCTGCGCGCGCTGGCGCCCTGGCTGGCCGCGGCCACGGCCCTGGCCGCGCTGGCCGCCTGGCCGGTGCACAGCTGGGCCTGGCGCGCGGCGGCCGTGCCGGCGCCGCTGCAGCTGAGCAAGCTGTGGCTGTGGTTTCTGTGGCCGGCCTGGCCGCTGGCGCTGTGGACGCTGTGGCAGTGGCGGCGCCACCTGGTCCAGCGCCACCTGGCCCTGCCGGGCCTGGTGTTCGGCGTGGCCCTCGCCGCCAGCGTGGTGATGGGCGGCTCGGACCGCGCGCTGATGCTGGGCCTGCCCGGCCTGGCGGTGCTGGCGGCGTTTGCGTTGCCCACCTTGCAGCGCAGCACCAGCGCCGCGGTGGACTGGTTCTCGGTGTTCTTCTTCACGCTGGCGGCGCTGGTGGTCTGGGTCGTCTACCTGGCCATGCAGACCGGCGTGCCGGCCAAGCCGGCAGCCAACATCGCCCGCCTGGCGCCGGGCTTCGTGGCCCAGGGCTCGCTGCCGCTGCTGCTGCTGGCCGCCGCCGGCAGCGCCGCCTGGCTGGCCCTGGTGCGCTGGCGCACCGGACGCCAGCGTGCCGCGCTGTGGAAGAGCCTGGTGCTGCCGGCCGGCGGCGTGGCCCTGTGCTGGCTGCTGCTGATGACGCTGTGGCTGCCGCTGCTGGACTATGGCCGCAGCAACCGGCCGCTGGTGCAGCGCCTGGCCCGCCATGTGCCGGCCGGCGCGGCCTGCATCGCCGCGCCCGGCGCTGCGCCGTCGCTGGTGGCGGCGCTGGAGTTCCACGGCCGCTGGACGGTGCGCGCCGCCGCCGATGCCGCGGCCGGTGCCGACTGCCCGGTGCTGCTGCTGGGCCTGCGCGGCGCATCACCCACCGCCCAGGCGCCGGCCGGCTGGATCGAGGTGGCGCGCGAGCGCCGGCCCACCGACCGCCAGGACTGGACCCTGGTCTACCGCCGCGCCTCGGCTTCCTGATCGCTGCGCTGCGCGCCCGGCACCGGCAGCGCCATCGGGCGCACCCGGCCCGCCGGCCACACCAGGCGGAAGCGCGAGCCGCGGCCCGGCTCGCTGTCGACCTCCAGCGCGCCGCCGTGGCGCTGCATCACATGCTTGACGATGGCCAGGCCCAGGCCGGTGCCGCCGGTCTCGCGCGAGCGGCTGCCGTCCACGCGGTAGAAGCGCTCGGTCAGCCGCGGCAGGTGCTCGCGCTTGATGCCGATGCCGGTGTCGCGCACCTCGATCTCGCCACCGCCGTCGGCGCGGGCACGCCATTGCAGATCGATGCGGCCCTGGTCCGGCGTGTAGCGCACGGCATTGGTGACCAGGTTGACCAGGGCGCTGAAGACCTCGCTCTCCTGCGCCGCCAGCTCCACCGGCGGCGGCGGCGTGACGCCGATCTGGTGCCGGCCGGCCGACAGGTTGCGGCCATCGGCCACCGCGCGCTCGACCAGGGCCGGCAGCGACAGCCAGCGGTCGGTGGGCGGGCGCGGGCTGCCTTCCAGCTGGGCCAGGGTCAGCAGGTCGGCCACCAGGGTCTGCATGCGGTCGGTCTGCTGCTGCATCAGCACCAGCACACGCTGGCGCTCAGGCTCGGTCAGCGGCAGGCTGCGCATGGTCTCGACGAAGCCGGACAGCACGGTGAGCGGCGTGCGGATCTCGTGCGAGACATTGGCCACGAAGTCGCGGCGCATGGTGTCGGCACGCTGGCGCTCGGTGATGTCCTGGGTGATCAGCAGGCATTGGCGCTCACTGCCGTTGCCATAGGCGCGCGCCAGCAGCTGCAGCGTCAGGCCGCGGCCGATGTCGGGCAGCAGCACCGGGTCCTTCCAGTCGCCGGCCTGCAGATAGGCCACGAAGGCCGGCGCCCGCACCAGGTTGGTGATGGGCTGGCGCAGGTCGCGCTGGGCATCCAGGCCCAGGTGGTCGGAGGCCGCGGCATTGCACCAGGCGATCTGGTCCTGGCCATCGAGCAGCACCACGCCATTCGGCGAGGCCTCGATGGCCGACAGGAAGTCGTCCAGCCGCTGGCGCTGCTGGGTGGTGGCCTGCTCGCGCACGCGCAGCTGGCGCTCGACGTGGTACGACAGCTCGGACCACAGGCCCACGTCGCGCGGCGGCGGCGTGCTGAAGTCGCTGCGCAGCCAGCGCAGCAGGCGCGCGCCGCGCACCGTGTCCAGCACCACCACCAGGGACACGGCCAGCGCCGCGCCCACCGCCGCGCCCAGGGCCGGCGAATGCAGGGCACTGCCCAGGGCCAGGCCGCCGGCGCCGCCCAGGCCCACGGCGGCCAGGGCCACCAGCAGGCGCGGCAGCAGCCAGCCCAGCGTGCGGGTATCGGTCACGGTCTGCGCAAACCCCGGTCGAGCGTGCGTCAGGCGGCCGGCGTGGCCACCACCGCCTGGCGCGTCAGCCGGTAGCCGGCGCCACGCACGGTCTCGACCATGGTCGCGCAGCCGGCCGGCGTCAGCGCCTCGCGCAGGCGCTTGACATGCACGTCCACCGTGCGTTCCTCGATGAACACATGGTCGCCCCAGACCCGGTCCAGCAGCTGGGCACGGCTGTGCACCCGCTCGGGGTGGGTCATGAAGAAGTGCAGCAGGCGGAACTCGGTCGGCCCCATCTTCAGCTCGCGCTCGCCATGGCTGACGCGGCGCGTGGCCGGGTCGAGCTTGAGCCCGGCCACCTCGACCAGCTCGTCCAGCGTCTCCGGCGCCTTGCGGCGCAGCACGGCGCGGATGCGCGCCATCAGCTCATTGGTCGAGAAGGGCTTGCTGAGGTAGTCGTCGGCGCCGGCGTCCAGGCCGGCCACCTTGTCACTCTCTTCGCTGCGGGCGGTGAGCATGATGATGGGCAGCGAGCGGGTGCGCTCGTCGCCGCGCCAACGGCGCGCCACGGCAATGCCCGACTGGCCTGGCAGCATCCAGTCCAGCACCACCAGATCGGGCAGCATGGCATCGACCTCGCGCTGGGCCTGCTCGGCGGTGGCGGCAATCGTCACCTCGTGCCCGGCATGGCGCAGGTTGATCGAGATGAGTTCGGCGATCGCCGATTCGTCTTCGACCACCAGGATGCGGCTCATGGTTGGGTTCCCTCCAGATTCACTGTCGGCGCGGCTTCAGCGCACCATGTTTTCAACTGCATCCAGCGGGTTGTGACGCACATCGGTGCCCTTGACCACGTAGATGATCTGCTCGGCCAGGTTCTTGGCATGGTCGCCCACGCGTTCGATGGCCTTGGCCACGAACACCAGGTCGATGGACGAGGAGATGGTGCGCGGGTCTTCCATCATGTAGGTGATCAGCTTGCGCATCAGGCCGTCGAACTCCTGGTCGATCTGGTCGTCGTGCTTGAGCACCTCCAGCGCAGCACTGGTGTCCAGGCGGGCAAAGGCGTCGAGGGCCTTGCGCAGCTGCTTGCCGGCCAGTTCGCTCTCGAAGGCCAGATCGGCCACCGGCAGGCGCATGCGGCTGGACACGCCCGAGTTGATCAGCCGCTGCACGGTGCGTGCAATGCGCGCCGCCTCGTCGCCGATGCGCTCGAGGTTGCCGATGGTCTTGCTGACGGCGATCAGCAGGCGCAGATCGCGGGCCGTGGGTTGGCGCCGGGCAATGATGGACGACAGCTCGCGGTCGATGTCCACTTCCATGGCGTTGACGCGCTGTTCCTGGTCCAGCACCTGACTGGCGGTTTCGCCGCTGAAATGCGTCAGCGCATAAATGGCCTGGGCCACCTGGCTCTCGACCATGCCGCCCATCTCCAGCACGCGGGTGGAAACGGCGCTGAGCTCGGCGTCGAACTGGGTGGACAAATGCTTGTCGGTCATGTTGGCTCCCCGATCACCGGGTCCGTTGATCGACCCTCCAGGAGGGTCGGGCCTTGCTTGGGCGGCCCGGCGCAGCGGCCCGCAGGGTGTGCATCAGCCAAAACGGCCGGTGATGTAGTCCTCGGTCTCGCGGCGCTTGGGCTTCATGAACATGTCCGAGGTCTTGCCGAACTCGATCAGGTCGCCCAGGTACATGTAGGCCGTGTAGTCCGAGCAGCGTGCCGCCTGCTGCATGTTGTGGGTGACGATGGCCACCGTGTAATCGTGCTTGAGCTCATCGATCAGCTCTTCGATCTTGCCGGTGGAGATCGGGTCCAGTGCCGAGCAGGGCTCGTCGAGCAGCAGCACCTCGGGCTTGATGGCGATGCCACGTGCAATGCACAGGCGCTGCTGCTGGCCGCCGGACAGGCCGGCGCCGCTCTGGTCGAGCTTGTCCTTGACCTCGGTCCACAGCGCGGCCTTCTTCAGCGCCCATTCCACGCGCTCGTCCATCTCGCTGCGCGACAGGCGCTCGAACAGCTTCACGCCGAAGGCGATGTTGTCGTAGATCGACATCGGGAACGGCGTGGGCTTCTGGAACACCATGCCGACCTTGGCGCGGATCAGCGAGACATCGTCCTTGCTGGTCAGGATGTTCTCGCCGTCGACATTGATCTGGCCTTCGGCGCGCTGCTCGGGATAGAGCTCGAACATGCGGTTGAAGGTGCGCAGCAGCGTGCTCTTGCCGCAGCCCGACGGCCCGATGAAGGCCGTGACCTTGCGCTCGGGGATGTCGAGGTTGATGTTCTTCAGCGCCAGGTAGCTGCCGTAGTAGAAGTTCAGGTTGCGCACCGAGATCTTGGCCTTCTCGGTGGTGGGGAGGTCGACGCGGGCGTCCATGGTGTGGCCTCGGTGCAGGATTGCGTTGGGTGCGTTGGATGCGGGCTCAGTGCTTGTTCTTGAACAGCACACGCGCCAGGATGTTGAGCGCCAGCACGCCCAGCGTGATCAGGAACACGCCGGCCCAGGCCAGCTTCTGCCAGTTCTCGTAGGGGCTCATCGCGAACTTGAAGATGGTCACCGGCAGGCTGGCCATCGGCTCGCCCAGGCTGCTGGTCCAGAACTGGTTGGACAGCGCGGTGAACAGCAGCGGTGCGGTTTCGCCGGCAATGCGCGCCACCGCCAGCAGGATGCCGGTGAGCACGCCGGCACGGGCGGCCTTCAGCGTCACCGACAGGATCACCTTCCACTTCGGCGTGCCCAGCGCGTAGGCGGCCTCGCGCAGGGCATTCGGGATCAGGCTGAGCATGTTCTCGGTCTGGCGGATGACCACCGGAATCACGATCAGCGCCAACGCCAGGATGCCGGCAAAGCCCGAGAAGCTCTTCATGCGCGCCACCACCACGGCATAGATGAACAAGCCGATGACGATGGAAGGCGCCGACAGCAGGATGTCGTTGATGAAGCGCACCGCGCCGCCCAGCCAAGTCTTCTGGCCATATTCGGCCAGGTAGATGCCGGCCAGGATGCCAATCGGCGTGCCCAGCAGCGTGGCCAGGCCGACCATCATCAGCGAGCCGAAGATGGCATTGGCCAGGCCGCCGGTCTCGGCCTGCGGCGGCGGCGTCATCTCGGTGAACACGGCCAGGTTGATGCCGCCCCAGCCCAGGCGCACGGTCTCGAACAGGATCCACAGCAGCCAGAACACGCCGAAGGCCATGGCGCCCAGCGACAGCGCCAGCGCGATCTGGTTGGTCAGCTTGCGCCGGCGGTGCTGGGCCAGGCGCGTGGCATGCAGGGCCTGGCGGGCGGCGTCGCCGGTGGTGACAGCGGTGTTCATGAACGGGTTCCCTCGCCCTTCTTCAGCTGCGCCAGCAGCAGCTTGGACAGGGCCAGCACCACGAAGGTGATGAAGAACAGCACCAGCCCCAGGTAGATCAGCGAGGCCTGGTGCAGGCCCTCGCCGGCTTCGGCAAACTCGTTGGCCAGCGACGAGGCGATGCTGTTGGCGGCCTCGAACAGCGACAGCGATTCCAGCTGGTTGAAGTTGCCGATGACGAAGGTCACGGCCATGGTCTCGCCCAGCGCCCGGCCCAGGCCGAGCATGATGCCGCCGATGACGCCGGCCTTGGTGTAGGGCAGCACCACATTGCGCACCACCTCCCAGGTGGTGGCACCCAGGCCGTAGGCCGATTCCTTGAGCATCGGCGGCGTGACCTCGAACACGTCGCGCATCACCGAGGCGATGAACGGGATGATCATGATCGCCAGGATGATGCCGGCCGACAGCAGGCCGATGCCCACCGGCGGGCCGGAGAACAGCGACTCCAGCAGCGGCACGCCCTTGAAGGCCGCCTGCAGCGGCTGCTGCACATACTTGGCCAGGATGGGCCCGAACACCAGCAGGCCCCACATGCCGTAGACGATGGACGGCACGGCAGCCAGCAGCTCGATGGCGATGCCCAGCGGGCGCTTCAGCCACTTGGGCGACAGCTCGGTGAGGAACAGCGCGATGCCGAAGCTGACCGGAATGGCGATCAGCAGCGCGATGAACGAGCTCATCAGCGTGCCGTAGATCATCACCAGGCCGCCGAACTTCTCCTGCACCGGGTCCCAGTCCTTGGACCAGAGGAAGCCCAGGCCGAACTTCTCGATCGCCGGCATCGCGCCGATCAGCAGCGAGACGATGATGCCCACCAGCAGGGCCAGCGTGAGCCAGGCCGCGCCATGGGTGAGCAGCGAGAACACGGTGTCGGCCCAGGGCGCGACGCGGCGCCGCTCGGGCGCTTGGGGGTGCAGGGTCACACGCGGTTCCTGTGCGAGGCTGGCGGCGGGTAGGGATGCGGCCACAGTGTGCCTCCACTCCAGGATCAGATTGCGGGTTGGCGTGATGCCGCCAGGGGGCCGGGATCGCGGCGACGCGACAAGCGCCCGGCGCCCTCACTGGCTCAGGGCTCAGATCACTTGTAGGCCACGGCCTTGCCGGCGGCGTCCTTGATCTGCTCGGACCACTGCTTGCGCACCAGGGCCTTCACCGAATCCGGCAGCGGCACATAGTCCAGGTCGTCGGCGGCCTTGTCGCCGTTGGCGAAGGCCCAGTCGAAGAACTTCAGCGCGGCGCTGGCGCTGGCCGGCTTGTCCTGCTGCTTGTACATCAGGATGTAGGTCGGGTTGCTCAGCGGCCAGGCATCCTTGCCGGGCTGGTCGGTGGTGATCTGGTAGAAGGTCTTGGCCCAGTCGGCACCGGCGGCGGCGGCCTTGAAGGCGCTGTCGCTGGGCGGCACGAAGTTGCCGTCCTTGTTCTTCAGCAGCGTGTACGTCATCTTGTTCTGCTTGACGTAGGCGTACTCGACATAGCCGATCGAGTTGGGCAGGCGCTGCACGAAGGCGGCCACGCCCTCGTTGCCCTTGCCGCCCGCGCCGGTGGGCCAGTTCACCGCCGTGCCCTCACCGACCTTGGCCTTCCAGTCGGCATTCACCTTGGACAGGTAGTTGGTGAAGATGAAGGTCGTGCCCGAACCATCGGCACGGCGCACCACCGAGATGTCGGCCGCCGGCAGCGGCACGCCGGGGTTCAGCGCGGTGATGGCCGCGTCGTTCCACTTGGTCACCTTGCCCAGGTAGATGTCACCCAGCACGGCGCCGGTGAGCTTGATCTGGCCGGGCTGGATGCCCTGGATGTTGACCACCGGCACCACGCCACCGATCACGGTGGGGAACTGCAGCAGGCCGTCCTTGGCCAGTTCCTCATCCTTCAGCGGCATGTCGCTGGCGCCGAAGTCCACGGTCTTGGACTTGATCTGCTTGATGCCGGCGCCCGAGCCGACCGACTGGTAGTTGATGCGTGCGCCGGTGGCCTTGTGGTAGGCATCGGCCCACTTGGCGTACAGCGGCGCCGGGAAGGTGGCACCGGCACCGGTGACGTCCTGGGCCTGGGCCAGCAGCGGCAGCAGCGCGGCAACGGCCAGGGCGGAGCGCAGGACGGTGGGGATCTGGGACATGGTGTGCAGGCCTTTCGACAGGGGGTGAGCTGCGCTTCTTGCGCTTGTCACCACTGTAGGCAGGCCGTGTGACAGTGCCATGACGGGCTGTCACATTCACATTTCAGCCATGGGGCGGTCATGCGCCGCCCCATGCCGGCCCCGCGGGATCAGGACTGGGCGGCGGCCACCAGGCGTTCGGCCGCGGCCCGGCCCTCGGCGGCGTCGCGGGCCTCGACCATCACGCGCAGCACCGGCTCGGTGCCCGAGGCGCGGATCAGCACGCGGCCACGCTGGCCCAGCTGGGCCTCGACCGCCCGCGTCTCGGCGGCCAGGCGCGGGTTGTCCTGCCAGCCGGCCAGGCTGGGCAGGCGCACATTGATCAGGGTCTGCGGATACAGCACCACATCGGCCAGCAGGTCGGCCAGCGTGGCCTGGGCCTGCTGCACCGCCTGCAGCACCTGCAGCGCGCTGACGATGCCGTCGCCGGTGCTGTGCTTGTCCAGCTGCAGCAGATGGCCCGAGCTTTCGCCGCCCAGCAGCCAGCCGCGGGCGGCGAGCTCTTCCAGCACATAGCGGTCGCCGACCTTGGCGCGCACCAGCTGCACGCCGCGGCGCTGCAGTGCCAGCTCCACCGCCATGTTGGTCATCAACGTGCCCACCGCACCGGGCACGGCATGGCCACGCGCCAGGCGCTCGGCGACCATCACATACAGCAGCTCGTCGCCGTTGTAGAGCCGGCCCTGGCGATCCACCAGCTGCAGGCGGTCGGCATCGCCGTCCAGCGCCACGCCGTAGTCGGCGCCATGCTCGGCCACCGCCGCCACCAGGGCCTGGGGCGCGGTGGCGCCGACGCCGGCATTGATGTTCAGACCGTCGGGCTTGCAGCCGATGGTCACAACCTCGGCGCCCAGCTCATGGAACACGTCCGGCGCCACATGGTAGGCCGCGCCATGGGCCGCATCGACGACGATCTTCAGGCCCTTCAACGACATCGTCTTCGGCACCGTGCTCTTGCAGAACTCGATGTAGCGGCCGCGGGCATCGTCCAGCCGCCTGGCCTTGCCCAGGCTGGCCGAATCCACCCATTGCGGCGCCTCGTCCAGCGCCGCCTCGACCGCCAGCTCCCAGTCGTCGGGCAGCTTCTCACCCATGGCCGAGAAGAACTTGATGCCGTTGTCCGGATAGGCGTTGTGCGAGGCGCTGATGACCACGCCCAGGTCCAGGCGCAGCGCGCGCGTCAGATAGGCCACGCCGGGCGTGGGCAGCGGGCCCGACAGCAGGGTGTCGACGCCGGCCGAGGCCAGGCCGGCCTCCAGCGCCGATTCGATCATGTAGCCGGAGATGCGCGTGTCCTTGCCGATCAGCACGGTCGGCCGGCCACCGCCCTGGCGGCCGCGGCGCAGCACCCGGCCCACCGCATGGCCCAGGCGCAGCATGAAGTCGGGCGTGATCGGGCTCTGGCCGACCGTGCCACGGATGCCGTCGGTGCCGAAATACTGTCGTGTCATGCGGTGTTCTCCTCGTCGTCCCTGGTTTGTGTGTGTCTGTGTCTGGCTCAGCCGGCCGCGCCCAGGCCGGCGGCGCGCCAGACCTTGATCGCATCCACCGTGGCCGCCACGTCGTGCACCCGCACGATGTGGCCGCCGCGCTGCACGCAGGCCAGGGCCACGGCCACGCTGGCGGCCTGGCGCTGCTCGACGCTGCGGCCGGTCAGGCGGCCCAACGTGCCCTTGCGGCTCCAGCCCAGCAGCAGCGGCCGGCCCAGCGCCAGCAGCTCGGACTGGCGCCGCAGCAGGGCCCAATTGTTGTCGTCGCCCTTGGCGAAGCCGATGCCGGGATCGAGCACGATGCGGTCGGATGCCACGCCGGCGGCCTGAACCTGGGCCTGGCGCGCCGCCAGCCAGCCGCCCACCTCGGCCACCACGTCGGCATAGTCGGTCAGGCCCTGCATCGTGTCCGGCTCGCCGCGCATGTGCATCAGGCACACACCGGCTTTGGCATGGCCGGCCAGCAGTTCCAGCGCGTCGGGACGCGACAGCGAGCGCACGTCGTTGACGATGTCCACGCCCAGGTCCAGCGCGGCACGCATCACCGCCGGCTGGCTGGTGTCCACCGACACCGGAACGCCCAGCGTCAGAGCATGGCGCAGCACCGGCAGCACGCGGGCCAGTTCCTCGTCGGCGCTGGGCGTGCGGGCGCCGGGCCGGGTGGATTCACCGCCGATGTCCAGGATGTCGGCGCCCTCGGCCAGCAGGCGCTCGCAATGCGCGATGGCGCCCTGCGCATCGCCGTGCCGGCCGCCGTCCGAAAACGAGTCCGGCGTGGCATTGACGATGCCCATCACCAGCGGACGGTCGAGGACGAGGCGAAAGCGCGTGGTCTGCCAGTGCATGACAAAAAGAACCGGGGCCACGAAGGCCCCGTCCAGCTCAGAAAAAGTCCTGGCAGATCAGGCCGCCGTGGCCGGTGCGCCGTCGCCGGTGCTCACCGCACCGCTGCCGCTGGTGCCGCCGGAGCCCCCGCTGGAGCGCGAGCTGGGCGTCCAGTCCTTGGGCGGACGCGGCGGCTTGCCGGTCATGATGTCGTCGATCTGGTCGCTGTCGATGGTTTCCCAATCCAGCAGCGCCTTGGCCATCGCATGCATCTTGTCCTGGTTGTCCTCGATGTGCTTGCGCGCGATCGAGTACTGCTCGTCGATGATGCGCCGCACCACCTGGTCGACCTTGCGCATGGTCTCCTCGGACATGGTGGTGGTCTTGGTCACCGAGCGGCCGAGGAAGACCTCGCCCTCGTTCTCGGCATAGACCATCGGTCCCAGCTCATCGGTCATGCCGTAGCGCGTGACCATGTCGCGGGCGATCTGCGTGGCGCGCTCGAAGTCGTTGCTGGCGCCGGTGGTCATCTGGTTCATGAACACCTCTTCGGCGATGCGGCCGCCGAACAGCACCGAGATGGTGGACAGCATGCGTTCCTTGTCCATGCTGTAGCGGTCGCCCTCGGGCAACTGCATCGTGACGCCCAGCGCACGGCCGCGCGGGATCACGGTGACCTTGTGCACCGGGTCGGTCTTGGGCATCAGCCGCGCCACCAGGGCATGGCCGGCCTCGTGGTAGGCGGTGTTCTTGCGCTCTTCCTCGGGCATGACCATGGACTTGCGCTCGGGGCCCATCATGATCTTGTCCTTGGCCTTCTCGAAGTCGACCATCTCGACCACACGCCCGTTGCGGCGCGCGGCAAAGAGGGCCGCCTCGTTGACCAGGTTGGCCAGATCGGCACCGCTGAAGCCCGGCGTGCCACGCGCCAGGATGTCGGCCTTGATGTCCTGGCCGACCGGCACCTTGCGCATGTGCACGTTCAGGATCTGCTCGCGGCCGCGCACGTCGGGCAGGGTCACATAGACCTGGCGGTCGAAGCGGCCCGGGCGCAGCAGCGCCGGATCCAGGATGTCGGGCCGGTTGGTGGCCGCCATCACGATCACGCCCAGATTGGTCTCGAAGCCGTCCATCTCGACCAGCATCTGGTTCAGCGTCTGCTCGCGCTCGTCGTTGCCGCCGCCCAGGCCGGCACCGCGGTGGCGGCCGACGGCGTCGATTTCATCGACGAAAATGATGCAGGGCGCGCTCTTCTTGGCCTGCTCGAACATGTCGCGCACACGCGCCGCGCCGACGCCGACGAACATCTCGACGAAGTCGGAGCCCGAGATGCTGAAGAACGGCACCTTGGCCTCGCCGGCGATGGCCTTGGCCAGCAGGGTCTTGCCGGTGCCCGGGGGGCCGACCAGCAGCACGCCACGCGGGATGCGGCCACCCAGCTTCTGGAACTTCTGCGGGTCCTTCAGGAAGTCGACCAGTTCCTTGACCTCTTCCTTGGCCTCGTCGCAGCCGGCCACGTCGGCAAACGTGGTGGAGTTGTTGGCTTCGTCGAGCATGCGCGCCTTGCTCTTGCCGAAGCTGAAGGCACCGCCCTTGCCGCCGCCCTGCATCTGGCGCATGAAGTACACCCACACGCCGATCAGCAGCAGCATCGGGCCCCAGCTGACCAGCAGGCTCATCAGCAGCGAGGGCTCCTCGCGCGGCTTGACGTCGAACTTGACGCCGCTGTTGATCAGGTCGCCGACCAGGCCGCGGTCCAGGTAGGTGGCGGTGGAACGGATCTTCTTGTCATCGTTGGTGATGGCAATGATCTCGGTGCCGCCGTTGCCTTCCTGCAGCGTGACCTGCTTGATGCGCTTGGCACGCACCTCTTCGAGGAAGTCGGAATAACCGATCTGCCCACTTGCCGACACCCCGCGGTCGAACTGCTTGAACACGGTGAACAGCACGAGTGCGATCACCAGCCAGACAGCGACCTTCGAGAACCATTGATTGTTCACCGCGGCTCCTTCAGCCAATATTCCGTGGCGACCATGCGCCTCAAGTCGCCCACTTGAACGCCACAGATGGTGCCGATTTTAGTCGAGTCAAGCCCCGGGCCGCGCGGGCCGATCGGATCGTCAACAGGGAGAATCCCGGCGCAATTCGATGCAGCGCAAAGCACGGCGGCCGGGCCGCTCAACGGTTTTTCAGACCGATGCCGACCAAAAAGGTTTCCGCCGACTTGTCGCGCGAGGCCTTGGGCTTGATCGGCTTGACGACGCGGAACTGGCGCTTGAAGGCCTCGACCAGCTGGCTGTAGCCGCCGCCGTGAAAGACCTTGGCCACCAGCGCCCCCTCGGGCCGCAGATGGGTCTGGGCGAAATCCAGCGCCAGTTCCACCAGGTCGACCATGCGCGCCGCGTCCGATGCGGCAATGCCCGACAGATTGGGCGCCATGTCCGACACCACCAGGTCCACCGGCCGGCCGGCGACCGCAGCCTCCAGCTGCTTCAGCACCGCCTCCTCGCGGAAGTCGCCCTGCAGGAACTGCACGTCCTCGATGGCCTCCATCGGCAGGATGTCCAGCGCGATGATCGTGCCCTGCAGCGCCCCGGCGGCAGCCCCGCCGGCGCCGGCCTGACGCGGCGCGAACCTGCGGCGCAGGTACTGGCTCCAGGCGCCGGGCGCCGAGCCCAGGTCGACCACCACCTGGCCGGGCCGCACCAGGGACAGGGCCTCGTCGATCTCCTTGAGCTTGTAGGCCGCACGGGCCCGGTAGCCCTCTTTCTGGGCCAGCTTCACATAGGGATCGGTCAGGTGGTCGTTCAGCCACGCCCGGTTGACCTTGCGGGACTTGGTGGTCATGCGCGCTCAGCAAGGCCGGTGGGCCACGTTGGCCCAGCCGGCGACAGAAAAACAAGGTGTTGATTGTCGCCGCAAGCCCCACCGGTGCGCGCGCGGACGGCCGGCATCGCGGACAATCGGCCCATGCCCGCCATTTCCCTGACTCCTGCCCAGCGCAAAGAACAACGCGCTGCGGCCCACCACCTCGACCCGGTCGTGCTGATCGGCGCCGATGGCCTGACCGACGCCGTGCAGCGCGAGATCGACCGCGCGCTCACCGCCCACGGGCTGATCAAGATCCGCGTGTTTTCAGATGATCGAGAGGCCCGCGCCGCGATGCTGCTGTCGCTGGCCGAGGCCCTGGGCGCCGCGCCCATCCAGCACATCGGCAAGCTGCTGGTGCTGTGGCGGCCGATTCCCGAAAAGGCCAAGGCCGAGCGCGACGACCGCCAGCCCGGGCCGCGGGTGGTCAAGGTCGTCAAGTTCAGCAAGAACGGCTCCAACCGGCCGCAGATCAAGAAGGTCAAGGTGCTGGGCAACCAGCGCATCACCGTCGGCGGCATCGTCAAGCGGGCCAAGACCCGCGTGACCAGCGTCAAGAAGAAGGGCGTCGACTGACGTCAGCCGGCTTCGGCCGGCTTCAGCGGTAATAGGCCTCGACCAGGCCCTTCAGCTTGATCAGCAGCGGCCGGCCACGCCGGTCCAGCGTCTTGCCGGCGGGCACACGCACCCAGCCTTCGCTGACGCAGTATTCCTCCACGTCGTGGCGGTCCTTGCCGTTCAGGCGGATGCCGATGTCATGCTCGAACACCGCCGCCACATGGTGCGGGCTGCGGGGATCGACCGACAGACGGTCGGGCAGGGGCGGACGGGGCTTGGCTTCTTCGCTCATCGCAGGGCTTTCAGGAGGTCTGGCTGCGCCAGGCCAGCCAGCCCAGCAACAGCATCTTCAGGCCGAACAGGCCGAAACTGAGGGCGTGCAACTGGCCGAAGCTGAGCGCGCCCTGCCCGGCACGCGCCGCCGCCAGCAGCGGCTGCACGCCGAAATAGCCGGCCAGGGTGCAGAAGGCCACGCCGGCCAGCAGCAGCATCTCGGTGCTGAGTTGCGAGCCGCGGCCGGCCGCGGCGGCACGCCGGGCCTGCTGGCGCTCGATGACGAACAGCAGCGCCGCCAGCGCCAGGCTCAGCCAGGCCTCCTGCACGAAGATGCGCGCCACCACGCGCCCGGCATCGGCCGGCGCCAGCGAGGCAAACGGCGCCGGCGTGGCGATGAAGGCAATGCACAGCAGCACGCCCAGCCACAGCGCGGGCAGCAGGCGGCGCAGGCGGTCCTGCAGCGCCATCAGGCGTAGCGGACTTCAACCACCTCGTAGCTGCGCTCGCCACCGGGAGCACGCACCACGGCCGTGTCACCGGCTTCCTTGCCGATCAGCGCGCGGGCGATCGGGCTGCTGATCGAGATCAGGCCCTGCTTCAGGTCGGCCTCGTCGTCGCCGACGATCTGGTAGGTGACCTTGGCGCCGCTATCCTCGTCTTCCAGGTCGACGGTGGCGCCGAAGACCACGCGGCCGCCGGCGTCCAGCGCCGCCGGGTCGATGACCTGGGCCGCCGCCAGCTTGCCTTCGATCTCCAGGATGCGGCCTTCGATGAAGCCCTGCTTGTCCTTGGCCGCGTCGTACTCGGCGTTTTCCGAGAGATCGCCCTGGGCACGCGCCTCGGCAATGGCCTGGATCACGGCATGGCGCTCGACGGTCTTCAGCCGGTGCAGTTCTTCCTTGAGCTTCTCGGCACCGCGCTTGGTGAGAGGAATGGTGGCCATGGGGCCTCCTGGCAGCAGATCGATGGGATCGGGGTGGAATCGTGGCGCCGACAAAAACAATCCGCCGCGCTGGGCCCCCGGTGCGATCCGGGGGGCAGACGCGGCGGAGCCGGCGTGAGGGGAGGAGTTTAGTGCAGTTCGGCGTGCAGTTCCTGCAGGCTGAAGACCTGGAAATCCGCCTGGTGGGCCAGTGCCTCGGTGGCGGCCTCGCAGCCGGCCATGGTGGTGTAGTAGGTCACCCGGTTGGCCAGGGCCGCGGTGCGGATGCTGCGCGAATCGGCAATCGCCGTGCGTGTCTCGTCCACCGTGGTGAAGACCAGCTGGATCTCGCCGGCCTTCAGCATGTCGCCGATGTGCGGCCGGCCGTCCTTGACCTTGTTGACCACCTTGACCGGCACGCCGGCCGCGGCAATGGCCGCCGCCGTGCCCTTGGTGGCGACCACGCCGAAGCCCAGTGCCACCAGGCGGCGCGCCACTTCCACGGCACGCGGCTTGTCGGCGTTTTTCACCGTGATCACCACCGTGCCCTTGCTCGGCAGGCGCGAGCCGGCGCCCAGCTGGCTCTTCAGCATGGCCGCGCCGAAGCTGCGATCCACGCCCATCACCTCGCCGGTGGAGCGCATTTCCGGGCCCAGGATGGGGTCCACGCCCGGGAACTTGTTGAACGGGAACACCGCTTCCTTGACCGAGTAGTACGGCGGGATCACCTCGTGCGGCTTGGCGCCGCCCAGACCCTTCTGCTCGGCCAGCTTCTGGCCGGCCATGCAGCGCGCGGCGATCTTGGCCAGCGGCTGGCCGGTGGCCTTGCTGACGAAAGGCACGGTGCGCGAGGCGCGCGGGTTGACCTCCAGCACATAGACCACGGCGGCATCGCCCTCGCCCTGGATGGCGAACTGCACGTTCATCAGGCCCACCACCTTCAGCGCCTGGGCCATCAGCGTGGTCTGGCGGCGCAGCTCGTCCTGCAGCGCCTTGGGCAGGGTGTAGGGCGGCAGCGAACAGGCCGAGTCGCCCGAATGCACGCCGGCCTGCTCGATGTGCTCCATGATGCCGCCGATCATCACCTCGCTGCCATCGCTGATGCAGTCGACGTCGACCTCAATGGCGTCGTCGAGGAAGCGGTCCAGCAGCACCGGCGACTTCTCGCTCACGCGCACGGCCTCGCGCATGTAGCGCTCCAGGTCCTTGTCGCCGTGCACGATCTCCATCGCGCGGCCGCCCAGCACATAGCTGGGGCGCACCACCAGCGGATAGCCGATCTCCTTGGCCAGGGCCAGCGCGGCTTCTTCGGTGCGCGCCGTGCGGTTGGGCGGCTGCTTCAGGCCCAGCTGGTGCAGCAGCTTCTGGAAGCGCTCGCGGTCCTCGGCGATGTCGATGGAATCGGGCGTGGTGCCGATGATGGGCACGCCGTTGGCCTCCAGATCCAGCGCCAGCTTCAGCGGCGTCTGGCCGCCGTACTGCACGATCACGCCGACCGGCTTTTCCTTGTCGACGATCTCCAGCACGTCTTCCAGCGTCACCGGCTCGAAGTACAGGCGGTCGCTGGTGTCGTAGTCGGTGGACACGGTCTCCGGGTTGCAGTTGACCATGATGGTCTCGTACCCGTCCTCGCGCATCGCCAGCGCCGCATGCACGCAGCAGTAGTCGAACTCGATGCCCTGGCCGATGCGGTTGGGGCCGCCGCCCAGCACCATGATCTTCTTCTTGTCGCTGGGCTGGGCCTCGCACTCGCCGTCCACGGTCTCGTAGCAGCTGTACAGGTAGGCGGTCTGGGTGGCGAACTCGGCCGCGCAGGTGTCCACGCGCTTGTAGACCGGGCGCACGCCCAGGGCCTGGCGGGCACGGCGCACCTCGTGCTGGTTGCTGCCCATCAGCTTGGCCAGGCGCTTGTCGGAGAAGCCCTTCTGCTTGACGTGGCGCAGCTCGGCCGCGCTCAGGCTGGCCAGCGTGCGCTGCTTGAGCAGGGCCTCGGTGGCGACGATCTCTTCGATCTGCGACAGGAACCAGGGGTCGATGGCGGTCTCGTCGAAGACCTCCTGCAGGCTCATGCCGATGCGGAAGGCATCGGCCAGGTACAGGATGCGCTCGGGGCCGGCATTGCCGATGGCCTCGACGATTTCTTCGCGGTCGGTCTCGCGCTCGCTGAGGCCGTCGATGCCGGTCTCCAGGCCGCGCAGCGCCTTCTGGAACGACTCCTGGAAGGTGCGGCCCATGGCCATGACCTCGCCCACGCTCTTCATCTGCGTGGTCAGGTGCGGGTCGGCGGCCGGGAACTTCTCGAAGGCAAAGCGCGGGATCTTGGTCACCACGTAGTCGATCGAGGGCTCGAACGAGGCCGGCGTGGCGCCGCCGGTGATGTCGTTCTTCAGCTCGTCCAGCGTATAGCCCACGGCCAGCTTGGCGGCGATCTTGGCGATCGGGAAGCCGGTGGCCTTGGAGGCCAGGGCCGACGAGCGCGACACGCGCGGGTTCATCTCGATCACCACCATGCGGCCGTCGCGCGGGTTGATCGAGAACTGCACATTGGAGCCGCCGGTGTCCACGCCAATCTCGCGCAGGATGGCGATGCTGGCATTGCGCAGCAGCTGGTATTCCTTGTCGGTCAGCGTCTGCGCCGGCGCCACGGTGATGGAGTCGCCGGTGTGGATGCCCATCGGATCGAGGTTCTCGATCGAGCAGACGATGATGCAGTTGTCCGCCTTGTCGCGGACCACTTCCATCTCGTATTCCTTCCAGCCGATCAGGCTCTCCTCGATCAGCAGCTCGTTGGTCGGGCTCAGGTCCAGGCCACGCTTGCAGATCTCCTCGAACTCTTCCGGGTTGTAGGCGATGCCGCCGCCGGTGCCGCCGAGGGTGAAGCTGGGACGGATGACCATCGGGAAGCCCGAGCCGCCGATGTCGGCCTGGATGCTCTTCTGCACCGCCCAGGCTTCTTCCATGCTGTGCGCGATGCCCGACTTGGCCGAACCCAGGCCGATCTTGGTCATCGCGTCCTTGAACTTCAGCCGGTCCTCGGCCTTCTCGATGGCATGCTCGTTGGCGCCGATCATCTCCACGCCGTACCTGGCCAGCACGCCGTGCTTGTGCAGGTCGAGCGCGCAGTTCAGCGCGGTCTGGCCGCCCATCGTGGGCAGCACCGCATCGGGGCGCTCCTTGGCGATGATCTTCTCGACCACTTGCCAGGTGATGGGCTCGATGTAGGTCGCATCGGCCATCTCCGGGTCGGTCATGATGGTCGCCGGATTGCTGTTGACCAGGATGACGCGGTAGCCCTCCTGGCGCAGCGCCTTGCAGGCCTGGGCGCCGGAGTAGTCGAATTCGCAGGCCTGGCCGATGATGATCGGGCCGGCGCCGATGATGAGGATGCTCTTGAGGTCGTTGCGCTTAGGCATTCTTCTTCTCCATCAGCGCGACGAAACGTTCGAACAGGTACGCGATGTCATGGGGTCCGGGGGAGGCTTCGGGATGGCCCTGGAAGCAGAAGGCCGGGCGGTCGGTGCGGGCCAGGCCCTGCAGCGTGCCGTCGAACAGGCTCACATGCGTGGGGCGCAGATTGGCCGGCAGCGTGGTCTCGTCGACCGCAAAGCCGTGGTTCTGGCTGGTGATGGAGACGCGGCCCGAGTCCAGGTCCTTCACCGGATGGTTGGCACCGTGGTGGCCGAACTTCATCTTGAAGGTCTTGGCGCCCGAGGCCAGGGCCATGATCTGGTGGCCCAGGCAGATGCCGAAGGTGGGGATGCCGCTGTCGATCAGCGTGCGCGCGGCGTCAATGGCGTAGTCGCAGGGCTCGGGGTCGCCGGGGCCGTTGCTGAGGAAGATGCCATCGGGATGGAGCTTGAGCACCTCGGCCGCCGGCGTCTGCGCCGGCACCACGGTGACGCGGCAGCCGCGGCTGGCCAGCATGCGCAGGATGTTGCGCTTGACGCCGAAGTCGTAGGCCACGACATGGAAGCGCGCGTCGGCCTGGCCCAGCTGGCCATAACCGGTGCCCAGCGCCCATTCGGTCTCGGTCCAGGCATAGGGCTCGTTGACCGTCACCACCTGGGCCAGGTCCTGGCCGGCCATGCTGGGCGCGGCCTGGGCCTTCGCGATGGCGGCGTCGATGTCGGCCTGGCTGATGGCGTGGCCGACGGCGAAGCTGGTGATGCAGCCGTTCTGCGCACCCTTTTCGCGCAGCACGCGGGTCAGGCGGCGCGTGTCCAGGCCGGCGATGGCCACCGTGCCCTCACGCTGCAGGTACTGGTCCAGCGTCAGGCCGGCGCGGAAGTTCGACACGCGCGGTGGCAGGTCCTTGATGATCAGGCCGGCGGCATGGACTTTCGCGGCTTCCACGTCCTCCTCGTTGACACCGTAGTTGCCGATGTGCGGATACGTCAGCGTGACGATCTGCCGGCAATAGCTGGGGTCGGTGAGGATTTCCTGGTAGCCGGTGAGCGCGGTGTTGAACACCACCTCGCCCACGGTGTGACCGGCGGCGCCGATCGAGATGCCCTGAAAGACCGTGCCGTCTGCGAGTGCGAGGAGGGCGGGGGGCAGAACTGGCAGCAAGGGAGAAGCTCCGGAAGTCGCGCAGGCCCTGCGCCGCCGACCCGGAACGACACGGGTGGGCGGCCTCCGGCGACATCAAACTTCGCGGGATCTGCGCTGGGCTGCGGTGGTGGCGGGTAAACCTCGGAATTATAGCCACACGGGTTTGCCCGGATGCCCCGACCCTGTGCGCGGCAGTGGCGTCAGGCGGCGGCGGTCAGCGCGGCGATGCCGGCACGCGCGATCTGCGCATCCTCGCCGGACTTGACGCCGCTGACGCCCACCGCGCCCAGGCAGTGGCCGTCGACCAGCACCGGCACGCCGCCCTCCAGCAGGCCGTGCACTTCCGGCGCACTCAGGAACGAGGTGCGGCCGCCGTTGATCATGTCCTCGTAGGCCTTGCTCTCGCGCCGGCCCAGGGCCGCGGTGCGCGCCTTGGCCGGCGCGATGTGGGAGGTCAGCGGCGCCGCGCCGTCCAGGCGCTGCTGCCACAGCAGGTGGCCGCCGTCGTCGACGATGGCGATGCTCACCGCCCATTGGTTGGCCAGGGCCTCGCGCTCGGCGGCCTGGGCCATCAGGCGGACATCGGCGGCGGTCAGAAAGGGCTTGTGTTGCATGGCGGGAGAAAGGTTCGGAAGTTGCGGGCCGGCAAGCACGCGGCGTGCCGTGGCCCCGGAGGACTTGAGGAACTTAGAATTGTCTCCACAGTCTGAGACTGCATCCTCCTTCCCCATCCCGTCGATCTGGAGACCCTCATGAACGACCAAGGCCTGCAACTCGGCACCGGTTACGCCGGCGGCGGCGCGCTGGCGGCCAGCCGCAACCGCGTGCTGCGCAACACCTACTGGCTGCTCGCGCTGTCGATGGTGCCCACGGTGCTGGGCGCCTGGGTGGGCGTGACCACCGGCATCACCGCCGCCATGGGCACGGGCCTGTCGGCCATCGTGTTCCTGGCCGGCGCCTTTGGCTTCATGTTCGCGATCGAGAAGACCAAGGACTCGGCCGCCGGCGTCGGCGTGCTGCTGGCCTTCACCTTCTTCATGGGCCTGATGCTGGCGCGCCTGCTGGCGGTGATCCTGGGCTTCAAGAACGGCACCAGCCTGATCATGACCGCCTTCGGTGGCACGGCGGTGGTGTTCTTCGGCATGGCCACGCTGGCCACGGTGATCAAGCGCGACCTGTCGAACATGGGCAAGTTCCTGTTCGTCGGTGCGCTGATCCTGCTGGCCGCCGGCCTGGTGAACATCTTCCTGCAGTCCAGCGCGCTGATGATGACGCTGTCGGTGCTGGCCATCGTGGTGTTCTCGGGCTTCATGCTGTTCGACATCAAGCGCGTCATCGACGGCGGCGAGACCAACTACATCAGCGCCACGCTGGCCATCTACCTGGACATCTACAACGTGTTCCAGAGCCTGCTGGCCATCCTGGGCATCGCCGGCGGCGAGCGCGACTGATCGCCTGCTGCACCTGAGCAAAGGGCTCCCGCGGGAGCCCTTTTTTCATGCCTTCTCGAACACCGCCATGCTCTCCACATGGGCCGTGTGCGGAAACATGTTCACCGCGCCGGCCGCCACCGCCCGGTAGCCGGCCTGGTGCACCAAGAGGCCGGCGTCGCGCGCCAGCGTGGCCGGGTTGCAGCTGACGTAGACGATGCGCCGCGGCGGCGTCCAGCCCTCGGCGGCCGGTGCCTCGCCCTGGGCCAGGTCGGCCAGCGCCTTGGCCAGCGCAAACGCGCCCTCGCGTGGCGGATCGACCAGCCACTTGTCGGCCCGGCCATAGGCCATCACATCGGCCGGCGCCAGCTCGAACAGGTTGCGCGCGGCAAAGCTGGTCTTGCCCTGCAGGCCGTTGCGCAGCGCGTTTTCGCGCGAGCGCTGCACCAGGGCCTCGCTGCCCTCGATGCCCAGCACCTCGCGGGCACGTGTGGCCAGCGGCAGCGTGAAATTGCCCAGGCCGCAGAACCAGTCGATCACCCGCTCGTCCGGCTGCGCATCCAGCAGGCGCAGCGCCCGGCCCACCAGCACCTGGTTGATCTGGTGGTTGACCTGGGTGAAGTCGGTGGGCTTGAACGGCATCACGATGCCGAACTCGGGCAGGCTGTAGGCCAGCTCGGGCCCGCCCTCGTCCAGCAGGTGCACCGTGTCGGGGCCCTTGGGCTGCAGCCACCACTGCACGCCGGCATGGACGGCGGCAAAGTCGCGCAGGCGCTGGCGGTCGGCGCCGCTCAGCGGCTCCAGGTGGCGCAGCACCAGGGCGATGACCAGGCCGTCCGGCCCTTCGCCGATGGCCAGTTCGATCTGCGGCAGGCGGTCGCGCTGGTCCATGCCGGCGACCAGCTCGCGCAGCGGCATCAGCATGGCGCTGACGCGCGCCGGCAGCACCGGGCAGCGCTGCATGTCGGCCACGTAGCGGCTCTTGCGCTCGTGGAAGCCGACCAGCACCGTGCCCTTCTTGGCCACATGGCGCACCGACAGCCGCGCGCGGTAGCGGTAGCCCCAGGCCGGGCCCTCGATGGGCCGCAGCAGGCGCTCGGCGCGCACCTTGGCCAGGTGAGCCAGGTTGTCCTCCAGCACGCGCTGCTTGATGGCCACCTGGGCGCCGGCGTCCAGGTGCTGCATCTTGCAGCCGCCGCAGGCACCGGCATGCAGGCCGAAGTGCTCGCAGCCGGGGCGCGCGCGCAGCGGGCTTTCGCGCCGCAGGTCCACCAGCGCGCCCTGCTCCCAGGCGTTTTTGCTGCGCCCGGTCTTCACCCGCACTTCTTCGCCGGGCAAGGCGCCCTCGATGAAGACCACCTTGCCTTCGGCGTTGCGCGCCACGCCCTGGGCTTCGAGGTCGATGGAATCGACCTTCAGCCATTCGTCCAATGCTGTCATGGCCGGGATTATCCCGGCCCGCGGCGGCGCGCCCGGATCAGGAGCCGGGCTTGATGTAGTCGGACACCACCTTCCAGCGGCCGTCGGTGATCTGCGACAGCCGCGACAAATCGTTGCCCAGGCGCTTGGTGGCGGTGAAGGTGGACTCCGGCGCGCCAAAGATGTCCGGCGGCACCACCAGGCTGTCCATGGCCTTGATGAAGCTCTCGGTGGTCAGGTTGGCGCCGGCCTTGGTGGCCGCGCGGATGAACACGTCGACGATGGCATAGCCGTAGACCGAGAACACCGTCGGGTCCTCGTTGAACTTGGTCTTGTACTTGGTGGCCCAGAAGCGGATCGGCTGGGCCGCCTCGTCCAGGTAGGGATGCTGCGAGGTCATGGTGGCGTAGAACCCGTCCATGGCCTTGCCGCCCAGCTTGTGGATCAGGTCGGTGTAGGCCGCACTCGAGCCCAGGAACACCGGGTTGAAGCCGGTCTTGCGCGACTCGGCGATGGCGCCGATGGTCTCGCGGATGATGGTGCCCAGCACCACCAGGTCGCAGCCGGTGGCCTTCATCTTGGCCACCTGCGACGAGAAGTCGGTGGCGCCACGCTTGTACGAGGTCTTCTCGGCGAACTCCATGCCCAGGGTCTTCAGCCCGGCCTCGCCGCCGCGCATCACCTCCAGGCCGAACTCGTCGTCCTGGTACATGGTGCAGACCTTCTTGGCGCTCTTGTCCTTGACCATCTTGGGCAAGGCGGTGCGGATCTGGTCGAAGTAGGTGGCGGCAAACGAGTACTTGAGCTTGTGGAAGGGCTCGTACATCTCGCGCGCGGCGGTGATGGGCAGGAAGTTGATGACGTTCTTCTCGAACTGCACCGGCATCGCCGCCAGGTTCTGCGCCGTGCCGATGTGGCCGGCCATCAGGAAGATCTTGTCCTGGTTGACCAGCTTCTGCGCTGCCAGCACCGCGCGCTTGGGGTCGTAGCCCGAGTCCTCGACCAGCAGCTTGAGCTTGCGCCCGGCCACGCCGCCCTGTTCGTTGACCTCGTCCACGCGCAGCAGCATGCCCTGGCGCGACTGCTTGCCGAAGGCGGCAATCGGGCCGGACAGGTCCTGGATGCTGCCGAGCACGATCTCGGTCTTGCTGACGCCCTGGGTCTGGGCCGCGGCGGGAAGGGCGGCGCCCAGCGCCAGCAGCGCCAGGGCGCCGGCGGCCATGGCCGCCGGGTGCTTGGTGGGGATCATCGAGCGGGTCTCCTGGGGTGGGCGGCCACTCCTCGGGATGGGGTGGTCCTCGGCGGCATGCTAGCGGTGGCCCTGCGGGCCAGCACCCAGGGAAACGCTGAGCGTGAGCGGGCTGGCGGCCGCGCCGGGGGCTGGGCTCAGAACAGCGCGTCGCGGTCGATGCCGCGGCTGGCCATGCGGCGCTTGAGCTTTTGCAGCGCCTCCTGCTGGATCTGGCGCACGCGCTCGCGCGTCAGGTGCAGCCGCGTGGCCAGCACCTCCAGGGTCTCGGGCTCGCGGTCGTCCAGGCCGTAGCGGCCGCTGAGCACCTCGCGCTCGCGCTCGCTCAGCGCGGCCAGGCCGTCGCTGAGCAGCAGCACCTGCTCGTGGCCCAGCCGGTGGCCGGCGGGATCGGCGGCGCCGTCGTCGGCCACCGCATCCAGCAGCGACTCGCTGGCCTGGCGGTCCAGCGGCGCATCCAGCGAGGCCGGCTGCTCGGTCAGCGCCAGCAGTTCGGACACGCTGGCCGGCGGCCAGCCCAGGCGGCGCGCGATCTGCTCGGCCCGCACCGGGCCGGCGGCCAGGCCGGCGCCGCCCTGCTCGGCCTCGATCTGGCGGCGCATGCGCAGCACCTGGTGCAGGTCGCGCACCACATGCACCGGCAGGCGCACCAGGCGCGCCTGCTGCACGATGGCGCGCTCGACCGCCTGGCGTATCCACCACGAGGCATAGGTGGAGAAGCGAAAGCCGCGTTCGGGCTCGAACTTGGCGATGGCATGCATCAGGCCCAGGTTGCCCTCCTCGATCAGGTCGGGCAGCGACAGGCCACGGCCCAGGTAGTGGCGGGCGATGCTGACCACCAGGCGCAGGTTGTGCTCGATCATGGCCTGGCGCGCGGCAAAGCTGCCGTCGCGCGCGGCGCGGGCCATGGCCAGCTCTTCGTCGGCGCTGAACAGCGGCGCGCGGCGGATCTCGCGCAGATAGTGCTGCAGCGCGTCGCCTCCGCTGTCGCCGCTTTCGCCGCCGTCACCGGCCTCGCCGGGGTTGCGCCCGTCGGAGGCGGCGGCGGGCGCCTCGTCGGCCGGCGTGTCCTCATCGGCGCTCAGCGCCCGCGCACCGGCGGCAAAGGCCGGCAGCGGATCGGCCGCCGGCTCAGGGTCGGGATCGGGGGGGCGGCCGGAGGTGGGCATGGGCGTGGTCCGTGATCGCGAGGTTGGCGAGGGCGTGGACCACCCGGTGAGGCCGTTCGGCTGCGCGCTAGCGCGCCGGCAGCAGCTTGGCCGGGTCCACCGGCTTGCCCTGCTTGCGCGTATCGCGCAGCTCGAAGTGCAGCTGCACCCGTTCGGCCTCGGAGTTGCCCATCTCGGCGATCTTCTGGCCGCGCCGCACCGCCTGCTCGTCCTTGACCTCGAGCTTCTGGTTGTGGGCGTAGGCCGAGATGTAGCCGTTGTTGTGCTTGACGATCACCAGGTTGCCGTAGCCGCGCAGAAAGCCGGCGTAGTACACCCGGCCGTCGGCCACCGCCACCACCGGATCGCCGGCCTTGCCACCGATGGCCAGGCCGTTGTTCTTGCCTTCGTCAAAGCCCGCCAGCAGCGGGCCCTTGGCCGGCCAGATCCAGGCGTCGTCGGCCTCGGCGGCCGGCGCCGTGGCGGCTGCTGCGGGCGCGGCGGCGGTGGCAGTGGAGGCAGCCGGCGCCGCTGCCGAGGCCGCCGACGCCGGTGTGGGCGCGGAAGCCCCGGGTGTCGCGGCGGCCGGCTTGCCGTTGGCATCCAGCGGCCGGGCTTCCACCCGGGCCTGGGCCACCGGCTGCGTCACCACGGCCGCGGCGTCGACCGTGGGCGGCACCACGCGCAGCACCTGGCCGACCTCGATGCGGTTGGGATTGTCCAGGCTGTTCCAGCGCGCCACGTCGCGCCAGTTCTGGCCGTTTTCCAACGCGATGCGGATCAGCATGTCGCCGGGCTTGACCGTGTAGTAGCCCGGCTTGCCGGCGTTCTCGATGCCGGGTGGCGGCTTGGCCGCGGCATCGGTGGCGGCCGTGGCGGCCTGGGTGCCGGCCGGCGCGGCGGTCTGGCCGGCCGGCGCCGCACTGGCCGGCGGCCGCTGCGCGCCCGGGGCACGCGCGCCGGCACCGCGGTCTTCCACCGGCGCCTTGTGCGATGTCGAGGCGCAGCCGGCCATCAGCAGCACGGCGCCCAGCACAAGGCCCAGGTGCACTCCCCGACGCAAGCTCCAACTCGTTCCAAGCGACATGGCAACAGGCCGCTGGCGCGGCCGAATCAGACGACGCCCGATTTTAGAGGGACGAAATGCACCGCCTCGTATTCGCTGCGGCTGCAGCCTTGGGGCTGGCGGTCGATCACCACCAGCACCTGGCCGCGACCGCCGCTGCGGTGCATGGGCGCCACCAGGCGGCCGCCGACGGCCAGCTGGTCCAGCCAGGCCTGCGGCAGGTCGTCGCCACCGGCGGCGGCGATGATGTGGTCGTAGGGTGCGTTGGGCGCATGGCCCAGCATGCCGTCGCCATACACCAGGCGCACATGGTCCAGCCGCCGGCCGGGCAGGCCGCCAAGATGGGCCGAGGCCTTGTCGAACAGCGGCCGGATGCGCTCGACCGACAGCACGCGCCGCGCCAGCGTGGCCAGCAGCGCGGTCTGGTAGCCGCAGCCGGTGCCCACCTCCAGCACCCGGCCCAGGTGGCCCTGGCTGCGCGCCAGGTCGCTGCCGAACAGCAGCTCGATCATGCGCGCCACCACCGAGGGCTTGCTGATGGTCTGGCCATGGCCGATGGGCAGGCTGGTGTCCTCGTAGGCCTGGTTGGCCAGCGCGGTGTCGACAAACTGGTGGCGCGGCACCTGGCGCATGGCCTCGAACACCGGCTCGCAGCTCAGGCCCTCGGCACGCAGCCGGGCCACCATGCGCTCGCGCACCGGGCCCGAATCCAGGCCCAGGCCCAGCGGCGCCGATGGCAGGCCCGGCGCGCTCTGGCGCTGGGCATCGCGGGCCGCCTCGTGCAAGGGCCGCTGCGGGCGCAGCAGCTCACGCTCGCGCGGCCGGGCCGCCGGCGTGGCTGCACCGACACGGTCCAAGCCCAGCGGAAAACGCGGTGCCGGCTTGCTCATCGCCCGGCCGCCAGGCGGGCCGTCCACTGCGGCAGCGCGGCATGGTCGGTCAGGTCCACCTGCAGCGGTGTGATCGACACCTCGCCCTGGGCCGTGGCATGGAAGTCCGTGCCCTCGCCGGCCTCGCGCGCATCGCCGGCCGGGCCGATCCAGTAGATGGCCTCGCCGCGCGGATTGCTCTGGCGGATCACCGGCTCGCTGGCATGGCGGCGGCCCAGGCGGGTGATGCGGCGCGGCAGGCGGTCGGCATCGGAGCGGTTGGGGATGTTGACGTTGAGCAGGAAGGGCGCGCGGCCGGCACCCACCAGATCCTGGGCCAGCACCTGCTCGACCACCGAGCGCGCGCAGCGCGCCGCGGCCTCCAGCTGGGCCCAGCCCTTGTCGACCTGCGAGAAGGCGATCGCCGGGATGCCGAACAGATAGCCCTCCATGGCCGCCGCCACGGTGCCGGAATACAGCGTGTCGTCGCCCATGTTGGCACCCTGGTTGATGCCCGACAGCACCAGGTCGGGGCGCTGCTCCAGCACGCCGGTCAGGGCCACGTGCACGCAGTCCGACGGCGTGCCGTTGACCACGTGAAAGCCCTGCTGCGCACTGCCCGCCGGCGCCTGGAACACCGACAGCGGCCGGTTCAGCGTCAGCGCATTACTGGTGCCGCTGGCGTTCTGCTCGGGGGCGATGACCTGGATCTCGCCCAGGCCCTGCATGGCCTGCACCAGGGCCGCCAGGCCGGGAGCCAGGTAGCCATCGTCGTTGGCGATCAGGATGCGCATGCAACGGATTGTAGGAGGGGCGGTCCGACCCACCCGCGCCGTCGCCCGCGGGACGGGGCCGGGCGCCGGCCCTGCCTATCATCGCGGCCTCATTCCCGTTGCATTCCGAGGAGACACGCATGCAGGCCTGGTTCTGCCACAACCCCATCGGCGTGGATGCGCTGCAATGGCAGGAGGTGCCCACGCCCGAGCCCGGCCCGGGCCAGGTGCGGCTGCAGGTCAAGGCCGCGAGCCTGAACTTTCCCGACCTGCTGATCGTCGAGAACAAGTACCAGTTCAAGCCACCCCTGCCCTTCGTGCCCGGCAGCGAGTTCGCCGGCGTGGTCGAGGCCGTGGGCGAGGGCGTGACGCAGTACAAGGCCGGCGACCGCGTGGTGGCCCAGGCCGGCAATGGCGGCTTCGGCAGCCATGCCATCGTGGCCGCCGACAAGCTGATGCCGCTGCCGCCGCAGATGAGCTTCGAGCATGGCGCGGCCTTCACGCTGACCTATGGCACCTCGTACCACGCGCTGATCGACCGCGGCCAGCTGAAGGCCGGCGAGACCGTGTTGGTGCTGGGCGCGGCCGGCGGCGTGGGCAGCGCCGCGGTGCAGATCGCCAAGGCCGCCGGCGCGCGCGTGATCGCCGCCGCCTCCAGCGACGAGAAGTGCGCGCTGTGCCGCGAGATGGGCGCCGACGAGACCATCAACTACACCAGCGGCAACATCCGCGACGCGCTGAAGGCCCTGACCGGCGGCAAGGGCCCGGACCTGGTCTACGACCCGGTGGGCGGCGACCTGGCCGAGCCGGTGTTCCGCTCCATCGCCTGGCGCGGCCGCTACCTGGTGATCGGCTTTGCCGGCGGTCCCATCCCGGCCCTGCCCTTGAACCTGGCCCTGCTCAAGGGCGCCTCGGTGGTCGGCGTGTTCTGGGGCGACTTCGTGCGCCGCGAGCCGGCCGCCTTCCAGAGCGACATGCAGCAGCTGGCGCGCTGGTATGCCGAAGGCAAGGTGCGGCCGCTGGTGCAGCAGACGCTGCCGCTGTCGCAGTTGCACCAGGCCTATGCGGCGATGGCCGGCCGCAAGGTCATCGGCAAGCTGGTGCTGACGCCCGACTGACCGCAGGGCCCGCTGTTGCATCGGCGCCGCGGGCATCCGCCCGTGGCGGGACAGCTGGGGGGCCGGACTCGCGGTTGCCGGGGCTTCTGCGCTAGCATCCGCCGCGGGAGAACAATGCCATGGCCGTCAAGGTCCTGATCCTCGAAGACAACCCGGTCGCCCGCGCCTTCCTGTGCCGCGTGGTGCGCGAAAGCTTCAGCGACAGCATCACCATCACCGAAGCCGGCGACCTGGAAACGGCCCGCGCGCAGATCAAGATCGCCGGCGGCGCCAGCGGCCTGCATGGCGTCGATCCATTCAAGCTGATCCTGGTCGACCTGGAGCTGCCCGACGGCAACGGCATGGAGCTGCTGGCCGAGCTGACGCACTACCCGGCCACCAAGATCGTCACCACGCTGTATTCCGACGACGACCACCTGTTCCCGGCCCTGCAGCGCGGCGCCGACGGCTACCTGCTGAAGGAAGACCGCTTCGAGGTGCTGGTCGAGGAACTGCAGAAGATCGTGCGCGGCCAGCCGCCGCTGTCGCCGGCGATTGCGCGCCGGCTGCTGACCCACTTCCGCCCCGGTGGGCGCGGCGACGGCGCGGTGCCCGACTCGGGCTTCACCGTGCCGGGTGAATTTGCCACCACCAGCGCGCCGGTGCCGATCGAGAAGCTGCCCGACCACGAGCGCCTGACGCCACGCGAGAGCGAGGTGCTCACCTACCTGAGCAAGGGCTTCACGATCAAGGAGATCGCCAGCCTGATGGGCATCAAGTGGTTCACCGTCAACGACCACATCAAGTCCATCTACAAGAAGCTCAACGTGTCCAGCCGCGCCGAGGCCGCGGTGCTGGCCACCAAGCAGGGCCTGGTCTGAGGCGCGGCTGAGCGCCCAGCCATCGCGGCCCGGCGCCATGAGCCTTCAGCAGGACGCCGCGGCCGATTCACGGCTGGAGGCCGATTGGGTCGACCAGGCGGTGCAGACCGGCCAGCGGCCCCGGCCGCGGCCTCCGGTGGACATCGCCCGCGGCCTGCTCGCCTTCGGCCTGCTGGGCGTGGTGGTGCTGGTGCTGTGGCTGCGCTGGCTGGCGGCCGAGCCGCATCTGCCGCTGCGCCTGCAGGCCGTGCCCGGCGCCAGCCTGCCGTTGCTGGTGGGCCGCACGCATGGCCCGGGCCCGGTCCCTGCGGCTCTGACGGCCCAGCTCGGCAAGCCGCTGCAGGCCATCGTGCCGGCGGATGGCCAGGCCCTGGCGGCCAGCCCGGGCTGGCTGGCCCATGCCTCGCGCTGGGTCATCGGCGACGGACCGCGCCAGCAACTGCGCGAGCAGCAGCAGCAGCTGGCCCGGGCCGTGCGCGCGCCCGAGCTGACGCTGCAGCTGGCCGATGGCGGCAGCGTGGCGCTGCGGCCCCAGCCCCGCGGCCTGGCTGGCCTGGGCGCGGCCACCTGGGCGCTGACCGCGGTGGCCCTGGTGCTGTACCTGGTCGTGGTGACGGTGCTGGTGTCGCGCCCCGGCCTGCCCTCGGCGCTGTATGCGGTGGCCGCCCTGCCCCAGGGCCTGAACCTGCTGCTGATCGGCGCCGAGCTGCTGCCCGGCCTGGGCCTGCCGGCCGGCCTGGCGGCACGCGACCTGGAGCTGCGCTGGACCGCCGACCTGGTCACCGGGGCGGCCCTGCTGCATGTGCTGGCCGTGCATCCGCTGCGCGTGGGCTTCGCCCCCTGGGTCGCCGCCGTGGCCTGGGGCACGGCCCTGGTGCTGGCCGGCCTGGCCTGGCTGGCGCCACCGGCCGGGCTGTGGTGGTGGGTCACGGCGCTGATGCTGGCCGACGGCCTGGCCGCCTCCGCCGTGCTGCGCTGGGCCCAGCGCCGCGCCCAGCAGCATCCGCTGGCCACGCTGATGCAGCGGCTGACACTGGCCGGCACGGCCACGCTGGCCCTGCTGACCCTGGCCCTGGCGGCCGCCGATGGCGACGGCCTGGCGGCCACCGGCGTGGCCGAGGTCGGCCCGGTGGTGTGGGTGGTGTTTTTTGCCGCGCTGCTGATGCTGGTGCCGTTTCTGTCGCGCTCGCGCCAGGTGCAGCGCGAGTTTGCGCTGCTGGCCGGCATCGCCAGCGTCGCCGCCTCGCTGAACCTGCTGTTTGCCGCGCTGCTGCCGGTGGGGCCGCTGGCCGCGCTGGCCCTGGCCCTGCTGGTGGCCCTGGGCCTGTACCGGCTGGCGCGGCACTGGATCGTGCAGCAGCTGGCCGGCTCGGGCGCGTTCAGCGCCGAGCGCATGTTCGACAGCCTGTACCGCGTGGCGCGCGAGCTGGAGAAGTCGCCCCAGGCCGCCGGCGACCAGCTGACCCTGCTGCTGCGCGAGATGTTCGAGCCGCTGGAGGTGGCGCGCAGCCCGCGCCGGCTGTCGCGGGTGCGCGTGGCCGGCGATGGCTCGACCCTGGTGGTGCCGCTGCCGGTGCTGGACGACAGCACCCAGCCCGGCGCCACGCCGCCGGCGGCCACGCTGGTGCTGCGTTATGCGCGCCGCGGCCACCGCCTGTTCACCGACGAGGACGTGCAGCGCACCGAGCGCGTGATCGACCAGCTGCGCCGCGCCGTGGCCTGGGACCGGGCGGTCGAGCATGGCCGCGCCGAGGAGCGTGCACGCATCGCCCAGGACCTGCACGACGACATCGGCGCGCGACTGCTGACGCTGATGTACAAGGCGCCGAATGCCGAGATCGAGGAATACATCCGCCACACGCTGCAGGACCTGAAGACGCTGACGCGTGGCCTGGCGGCGTCCAACCACCGCCTGAGCCATGCCGCGGCCGAGTGGAAGGCCGACCTGGGCCAGCGCCTGTCGGTGACCGGCTGCGACCTGCAGTGGAGCTTCAGCAGCGACCGCGACATCACGCTCAATGTCACCCAGTGGTCGGGCCTGACGCGGGTGCTGCGCGAGCTGGTCAACAACATCGTCGCCCATGCCATGGCCACGCGGGTGGAGATTGCAGCCCATCTGGACCGTGGCCGGCTGACGCTGAGCGTCAGCGACGACGGCATCGGCCGCGATCCGGCGGCCTGGTCGCATGGCCTGGGCCTGGGCGGCGTGCGCAAGCGCGTCAAGCTGCTGGGCGGTCAGGTGCGCTGGCTGGAGCGCGACGACGGCCCGGGCATACGCTGCGAGGTGCAGATCAGCCTGCGCGAGGAACGGCCCTGAAACGAAACAAGGACCCGCAGGTCCTTGTTTCTATCTTGAAATCTTGGGGTGGCTGATGGGACTCGAACCCACGACGACCAGAATCACAATCTGGGACTCTACCAACTGAGCTACAGCCACCGTTGAAGCCGCGCAGTATAACCCGTCAGGGCTTGGCTGCGGAAGCCGCTGCAGCATGGGCTGCTGCCGCGGCGGTCTTCTCGGCCTTGTAGCGGGTCTTCAGCGACTGGTAGTAGGCCTCGGTCTCGGCACGCGCCCAGGCCTGGGCGTACTGACCCTTGAGCATGGCCGCATCCTCGGCCCGCACCTCGCGCGGCAGCACCTGGGAAATGAGCAGCACGCTGTAGCCCTGTCCCGGCTGGGCCAGGCCGACCACCGCCGGCAGCTTGCCGGTATCGGCGGCGAGCACCGCTTCCAGCAGCTTGCGGTCCAGGTCTTCCGGCTTGGCACGCGACACGGTCTTGGGCGCGCCCAGGCCGGCCAGGTCGGCGGCATTGGCCTTCAGCTGGGCCAGGCGGGCCTCGCCGTCCTTGCGCGCCAGGGCCTCGGCCTGGCTGGCCACCAGGCGCTGGCGCACGGCCTCGCGCACCTCGGCCAGCGGCAGCGTGCGCGCCGGCTGGTGCTGCAGCACGCGCGCCGAGGCCAGCTGGTTGGCGCCGACCTCCACCGCCTCGGTGTTGCGCTTGTTCTTCACCGCATCGCTGGCAAACAGCGCCTCCAGCAGCTTGGCGCTGGCCAGCACGCCGCTGGCGCCGGGCGCGGGCGTGCGCTGCACCGTGGCCTGCTGCTTGGCAAGCTTGAGCTTGTCGATCACCGGCTGCAGGCTGTCGCTCTGCTCGTAGACGGTGTTGGTGAACTGCTCGGCGGCCTCGGCCCAGCGCTTGGTTGCCAGTTGCTGGCGCACCTCGTCCTCGATCTGCGCGCGCACGGCCTCGAAGGCCTGCTTCTCGCCGCCGCGCACGGCCTCGAGCTGGATCACGTGGTAGCCGAAGTCGGTCTCGACGACATTGCTGATCTCGCCCGGCTTCAGCGCATAGGCCGCGTCCTCGAAGGCCTTGACCATGGCGCTGCGGCCGAAGAAGCCCAGGTCACCGCCCTGGGCGGCCGAGCCCGGGTCCTGCGAATTCTTCTTGGCCACCTCGGCAAACGTGGCCGGCGCCTTGCGCACCTCGGCCAGCAGGGCCTCGGCGCGGGCCTTGGCCTTCTGCTTGACGTCGGGTGCCGCATCCTTGTCGGCGGTGATCAGGATGTGGCGGGCGCGACGCTCCTCGGCCGCGGTGTAGCGGCTGGCGTTCTCGGCGTAGTACTTGCGCAGGTCGTCCTCGGGCACGGCGATGCCACGCTTGATGGCCGCCATGTCCAGCAGCACGTACTCGATGCCGGCCTGCTCGGGCGCGCGGAACTCGGCCTCGTGCTGCTTGTAGAAGGCCTCGATCTCGGCGTCGCTGGGCGCCACCTTGGCCAGGTAGTCCTTGGCCTGGAACTGCTGCAGGCGGACCTCACGCCGCTGCAGCAGCGCGTCCAGTGCGGTATCGACCACGGCCGCAGGCGCCACCGCGGCGCCGCTGATCGCGCCCAGCACCTGCTGCATCGCCAGGTCGTTGCGCAGGCGCGCGGCAAACACCTCGGAGCTCATGCCCTGGGCGGCCAGCAGGTCCTTGTTGACGCTGCCGTCGGCATTGCGGATCTGCGCGAACTGCGGGTCGGTGGTGAACAAACGCTGCAGGCGCTCGTCGGACACGGCCAGGTGCTGGCGCACCACGGCCGAGGCCAGCACGCGCTGGCGCATCAGCGACTCCAGCGTCTCGCCGCGGGCCTCGGCCGAGTCGAACACCTTGGGGTCGACGTTGGGCATCTGCGCCCGCACGCGCTGCACCTGCTCCTGGTGCGAGTTGTCCCATTCCGCCTGCTTGATGGCCTGGCCGTCGACCTTGGCCACGGTGGCATTGCCGCCCTCGGTCATGCTCGAGTAGCCCTGGATGCCGAACACCACGAACGACGGCAGGATCAGGATCAGCAACAGAAACTGCAGCAGCCGGGTGTGCGAACGAACGAAATCGAACATGGGTGGACCAGCTTTAGGGGACGGGCTTGCAACAGGGGTGGCAAACGGGAGGGCGGATTCTAAAGGGGTGGCCGCGACAGGCCCCGGTGGCGTGGACAATGGCGGCTGCCATCCCTTCCTGCCCCTGCCCTGCCCATGCTCGATCGCACCGCCTCACCGCCCCTGAACCAGCTGTCCCTGGATGAACTGAAAGCCCTGCTGGCGCAGACCGATGCGGCGATCGCCGAGCGCCGCGTCGAGGAGTTGAAGGTGCTGGCCGATGGCTTTGCGCGCAAGCTGGCGCACAACGGCTTCAGCGTGCGCGAGGGCATGGACGCGCTCAAGCCTTATCTGAAGCTGAAGTCGCTGTGAGCCCGCGGCGGCGTCAACGCCGCCGCGGCGCCGACATCGATGGTGGGTGCTGAGGGGCTCGAACCCCCGACCTACGCCTTGTAAGCGCGTCGGAGTGGGTCAAACCCGCAGTTCCCGGAACATCTTTTTTGATCCCGATGGATCACCTTGATCTCGGAATTTTTCAATTAAATCATGATGTTAGGCGTTGGTCAAGGGGAAGCAGAGTTCCCGGTCTAGCACACTCGATCCCACCGAATCCTGCCCGAGATGCACGCGTCAGTGGCACAAAGATGGCACTGGAACTGATCGACCTCCGAGCGCGAGTGACACATACCAACGGCGACGAGCACCGGGGAAGAAATGCGACAGGATGGCCCAGGGGAAGCAGGAGGCTACGAAATCAGAAGCGACTCTGCACGACTGGCACAGTCCACTACCTCAGCAACAATCCCCATTGGCCATAGGCGGCCAGCAGCGCTCCCCCAAAGGCCATAACCAAGGCAGCAGTCAACAGGTGGCGGATCGGTCGCAGAGCCTGGTCTACCGAGGCCGCCGACTTTTTGGCCAACGCCTCACACAGCGCTGTCACTTCGCGCTGCCCGCGGGTTGTCGTGTGCTGCATGGCCTGGCCATCTTGCTGAAGTCGAAGCACGGCTTCATGAAGTTGTTGCAGCCGCTGGGTCAAAACAGCCACCTTCTGGTCTACGGCATCGCCGCCCGACTTCAGGGTAGTCACGCGGTGGCCCAGATCAATGCGCAACTCTTCGGTCTTTCGTTGCTGCTGTAGCGCCCCCTCACTCACAGCGCTTCCCAACGATTGTGCAAGCCATTCGGTTCGCTCTGTCGTGTGACCTGCAAGCCGTTCGCCCAAAATGGCGCATGCGTCCGTCTGCACTTTCGCTTGTGCAACGAGTAGGCGCGTCCGGTTGTCCGCCATCAGGTCGCTCATCTGGGTGATCGTCGCTTGCTGAGCCTCGTCCACTTCGGATTTCAAGCGCTTGAGTGCATTCTCAGTTGCCCGCAAATCCCGGGATACGTCCTGGGACGCCCCGCCCAGCGTCTCTATCTGCTTCTTCAGATCCACCTGCTCCTGCCCCAGGGACTCAAGTCTCCTCTTGATCGGGTCGATCGTGCTTTCAAGGACGCGGGAAAGCAGGGATGCGAGTTCCTGCTCACAGGCATCAATTTGCTGCTGGGTGGTCATTTCTTTGAATCCAGTGGTGTCGCACTATGTGAGCAGCCCAATTGAGTGGGAGAGACCTTCGGCTACGCGGCTCTGCAGAGCAAGCCGCTCGCTTTTCAGTTGGACGGCAGCCATCAACGCCATCGCCCCATTGATGGGGGTGGGGGCTTCAAGCACCTCTAGTCGGCGCGCCCGCAGTTCCTCCAAGTAGCACTCGTCGAGTAGGCGGGTGAAACGTCGGCTCTCGGAGATCTCCTTCTCCATGCTGGCCTTGTACTCCTCATACTGTGCTGAAACCTCGGCAACGCGTTGATTCGCTGCATCAAGGGTGCGCCGGAGATTCCGTACACGGGCATCCAAGCTCACGATGTCTTGTCTCAAGGCTTGGCTTTCGCGCTGGATCGCCTTCAACTTTTTGGCGGCCGCAGCTATCCATGCGGCAGAGACCACCGTCTTGATCTGCCGCTCGGCGTCTCGAACGCCCACCTCAAACAGGCGCTTGTCCTTCTGGTAGTCGGAGCTGGTAGCAGCGGTGAACCAGTATGCGTCCAGAACGTATCTGTCCAATCTGGTGACCAGCGAGCTGAAGGCGTCGGACACTAGACGGTCCACGTCGACCGAGTCGAGATCCGCCGAGAGCCTTAGCCAAAAACTCCTGCGCTGAGCCGTGGCCGGGTCCTGCGGTGAATCTTCACCAGCCAGGGGTCGAGCCTCGACCACGGCACGCCGTAGCGCGATGCGCACCTGCTCGACCATCAATCTGAACCCAGCCACCGTCTTGTCGGCCTTCGATATGCCCTCTAGTTTCGGCCAACCAAGCTTATGTTTGGCGTCATTTGTCAGCTGGTTCTGTGGCAGCACTCCGAGCAGGGCATCGAGCCGCTCCAGCCGGCGCTTCACATCTCCCCGCTCTGCGGTGCACTGATCCACATCGTTCGAGTGCTTCTCAACCTCATGCCGGGCTTCTACCTCACGTTGCTGGATCTGGCGCAGACCCTCATCCATCAATTCGCACACGACTTCGTGAGCAGAAGCCGCGCTCTTTAGTCGCGCCCAACTGTTGGTCGAGTCGACGATGTCCTGTCTCAACTGCCGCTTGAGTTCGTCGATCAGCGGCGACAGTCGGCAGTACAGGTCCGCATCGCGTTCTCGCGCATGCAGCCAGGACTCCCCAAACTCCAGCGGATAGAACAACTCGGGCTGCTTGGCGGCGGAAGCCAACGGACCAGCCCTCTCGATCTCGCTGATCAGGCTCTCGCGCACCGAGCGCACATCAGGAGATTCCGAGAGCGTCCGAATCTCATTCCGAACATCCTGTGGGGCATACGAATAGGTGGTGACCACACGGAAACGGGACGGCACCCGCTGCCAGTTGCCTATTCCGGGGAGCGTCAACCGATTCGGTTGAAGAAACGTCAGGTCGTCACTTCGGCATACCAGGAGAATCAAGTCGGCCAAGGGTATGTATTGCCTGGCCATCTCGTTCACATGCTCTTGCTCAACGGGGTTGGCCGGCTTGTCTCCAGGCAGATCGAACAAGCGGACGTAGGGCTGTGCAGGGTCTGCGCTGAAGCAATCTGAAGGGATGCAGACGGTGCAGGGCATAGTGACATGAAGCTCACTAGACTCCATCCGTTGCCGCAACTTGCCCACGTCTGCGGTCATCTCCTCGTCGGTCGACCACCAGCGCATGACGTCCTCCACGGCCAGGCCCCAGCGGGCATCAGGCGAGCGCCGGTACTCCATGACCGTCGAGGTGGCGGACTTGCCAGGCTTGCGGCCGCCCCGTAGCACCATGGAAACGCGGCTCATGGCCTCCGGGACAACACCCATCAGGTCGGTGATCAAAGTGGTCTTACCCACTTGGGTCGGGCCGAACACCACGACATAGGCCTCCTCGTCGCTGCTCTTGTGACCCAGTCGACTTCGGACATCTGGACTCAGCGACTCCATGAAGCGGTCATAAGCCCGGAAAGCCCAGTCATGCCGGCGCCCATACAGCGCCTTCCAGCCGCCAGTGCTCACTGTCATCCGTTGCGCGACGTCGGGTGAAGCAGGGTGAGCGATTGGCCGGTGCGTTCCAGTTGATGCAGCAAATCGGACTGCAAGGACCGAACATCAGCCAGCGCCCTGGCCAGGCGGTCTTGCCCAACCAACAGCTCATCCAGACGATAACGTCTGCGCAGGGACTGCAGCAAGTGCGCGCGGATCTTCGCCATCATGTCGTCATAGTGCTGAAGGAAATGCACGAGATGGTGATCACGAATACTCCTCAACATCGTGTCAGCGGCTAGAGAGGCCTTCAAATCGTGCAGTCGCACTTGCTGAAGGGCCGAGTGAATTAGGTAGCCGACCGCCACCACGCCAATCACCGCTGCGCCAAAGCCAGTTACCATGGAAGCGGCTGCGTCCGCGCCCGCTTCGCCGGTGAATACAGTCGTCAGTACGTTCACCACATCCAATTCGCCATCGACGCCAACGTCCAACGCCAACACCGCTGCAATGCCCCGCAGCACGGTCTGGCCAAGGTTGACGCCTTCACCCAGTTGTCCCAGCGCCTGGCCGACCAGGTCCGGCCGCTGCAGCGCCGCTACCGGTGATTGCTTGTCTACATCCACACCCACGATGCCTGGCGCCAGGCTCGCCACGCGCGCATACTCAAGAACCAACGCAGGCAGCAGCTTGATGCTCCGCTCGACGTCCTTGTTGAAATCGGTGATCGTGCTCACCTCCGAAGAATGGCTGCCAAACAGCGCACGGAGGTTATGCATGTCTTTCGCATTGGGGCGCGACCATGCCTCGACCGCAGTGCCCTTTGCATAGCCCAGCCGCTCAGCCATTGCAGCCTTGCCCGGCAGTGCATGAGCCGACTGTGCGCTGATGACGGCTGCAGGCGCGCCAAGCTTTGCGGTGGTCAGCTGTCCGATGGCCGCTGAATGAGCCTCGAGCACGGAGCCGCCGCATTTCCAAGCTTCTGTAATGTCAGTCGTGATCCGGGAATTACTCTCCGAGGCTGTGCGGAAGTAGTCTTTCAAGTGGTTCCAGATCCCCTCATGGTCCTCGACGAGCCGCGAGTTCAACTCACCTCTGGATTGCGACAGGATTTGATCCAACGCTGCCCCGACCTTCCGCCGGTAGTCCTCTCGAAGAAGTGAACTTTCATCGTCGAAAGTAGATAGGCAAGCATCCACCACCTCACGCGGCCCGTTCTGGCCACCTTCACGACTACTGAGGTAGGACTGGGCCTTGACGTTGACACGCGTCACGGCAGGCATCAGCTCGTGCCGCAGCACCTCCTGCAGGCGTGCCAGCTGCTCCACCCTGCCGCACCCGCCACTCAAGGCCAGGTCACGCGCGGCTGCCTCAAAGACTGGAAGCCACTCAGCGACATAGGATGGGTCATCGGTTCCGGTGCATAGGATCCACTGGTCGTCGGTTTTGAACACTTCCTGGGCGGTACTGCGCAGCGTTTGCTGTGCAGATAAGTTGTCTCTCAACGACTCAGTCTTGCTGATCACCACCAAGGTCTGGGCGCCTCGCAGTTCGTTCGACATCATGTCCTGCACGATGTCGCGCGCTAACTGGTTCGCCAAGCGAGTCTGATCGGTGACGATCACACAGCCCGAGGCGGCGACAAGCGCTTGGCGCATGAGGCGCTGCCAATCGCGGTTCTCGCGCTCTTCCTTCTCGTAGCCCGGAAGCAACAGCCATGCTTGGTTGGCTCTTTGGAAGAAGCGCTGCGGCACCCGGAGCACTGGAAGCAGTTCAGAAGGCGCTGGGTCACGGGTCACGCGGTGAAATACGCCAACGCTGACCGGCAGGTCCATCACCTGATAGCGATCGCCGGGACCCTTCTGCATGGAGCGCACCGAGCCTTCTACCGTCGTCCGCCCCGGCTCCTCGATAACCAGCACCGGCATACGCTCGCCCTGGCCTCGATTGGGCTTAAGCCACTCGGCATCCGGGCCCTCAAGTTGGTAGATAGCACCAAGCAGCGTGGTCTTTCCCGCACCCTGTGCGCCTCCTATCGCGATGATCGACTCGCTGCCGAGTACCTCTGCCAGCAAGAGGCTACGCATCGCTGGCGCCAGCTGGTCACTGAGCTCGCTGTCATCCAGTAGATCGACAGCTCCCCGCAACTCCCGCAGTGCGGCATTCAGGCTCTGAAGCAAGAGTTCTGGGGAGTCCAGCGCGGATTCAATAGGGCTTTGCATGGGATGGGTGCTGTTGTTTTCGAGGACAAGGGCCGGCGTCGGTGGGCGCCGTTGATCGAGTTCAGCGGCAGTGCCACATATGGCATGCCCGGACGAGAGTCAACGATGTTGGGTTCGTGCGAGGTGCTTGGCGTACGCGTTGGCTGCAGCGGTCGTCAAGGCACCGGCGACGAAACAGATGTCAAAGGTGATCAGGTATTGGATGGGTGAATCTCTGTGGTGCATTACGGTCTCCGAATAGGTGGGCGTCTAGGATGCCTCATTACTGGCTCACCAGAGGAACCAGTAGTCAGCCTGCTGATGTGAATCGCTACGAGATCGACCGCGGCCGTTGCACCGTGGTCACTCATTCATAGACCTCGCAGACGCGGGCGCCATCTTGGCATTCACCGCTCAGTAGTTCAGCTGGGCCACGCGCTGCCGCATGGCCTTGTCGAGCCGAACCATGGCGTCGACCATCTGTGCATGAATGTTCGACCACTGCTCGACAGGCGACTTGTAGCCCCCCTTCGCCCTCTGGCAGTTCCTGCCAGTCGAGCGCGGCCCCGAAGTCCGTTTCGATTGCGGTCTTGTGAGCCTCCAAGGCCTTGAAGGCGGCCTTGTTCTTGACGGCCTGCCCCGCGCCGTGCGCAATCCACAGTTCGACCTGCGAGTCCGTGCGCCTGGCGGTGTAGTTCAGGTTGAAGCCGGCGCGGTTGATGCCGCCGCTGATCCACCCGTCCGTGGTGGGCTTGCGGTTGGCATGCACGTCGCTCTTGCCCTTGGCGGCTTCCAGCAATCCCTCCCAGAACTTCAGGCGCAGGTCATGCCGGTCCGTTCGGCTTTGCCGCTCGGCCTGCTTCTTGACGCCAATCTGGGTCTGAAAGGCCGTCGCCTCGGGCAATGGAATCAGCTGCTGCACGTCCAACAGCAGCGTGCCGTCGGCCATGCGGTAGGGCTTCATCCGGATGCAGCGGATGTCGATGCCGCGGTCGATCAGCCACATCACAGCCGTTGTCAGCTCCTTGCTGAAGTCGGCAGCAGCCAGCAGGATGCGCGTGTCTTGGGCGAACTGGTCTTCGTAGACGTCCTCCCAGCCCAGGAAGTCCAGGATCGACGCTTTGGCAGCATCCGTGTCCGGGCTGCACTTGTTCCGGTAGCGTGCGTGGCTTTCGACCAGCTGCTCGAAGGTCATCGCTGAGACCATCGCGGCATACCGCAAGGCCTGCAACTCCATATGCCCGCCGTCGTCGGTGCGTTTCAGCTCAACGACCACCAGGTTGGCATCTGCATCGATGCACAGCAGGTCGATCCGCCGGGAACTGTCGACCCAATCGCCGAACTCTTCGGCTATCACCATCAGGCGCTCATCCAGCACGCTGATCTGTTCGCGCAGCATCCGCTGGATGTCCTTGCGCTCCATGATGCCCTCGGCACCAAAGGTCGTTTCCGCGACCGCCTTTAGCTCTTTCTGCGATACGTGATAGATCGCCATTTCGAACCCTTCTCAAACCTCGAGTAGCCGTATGAAAGTCGCTCCGACTCGGCCCGGACAGCAGTCGAGCCCAATGTGGATCGGCCGCTGCTCATTTCGGATACAGCTCATCCCTGTCGAGGCGGGCTGACCGACTATCTGGAACGAGAGCCTGATCGTCCTCGACCTCTTTGGCGGGGACGATACGACCGAGGGTGAATGCATCCTGGGCCAGCCCACAGGCAACCGAAATCCGCTGGTAATCGTCTGCGCCGCCAGCGAACCCATCGAGGTTCTTGTGCGGCGGAAGGGGCATCAATTGCAGCCCCTTTTCGGAGGGTACCTTTGCTGTCGTGACGGCATCCCTGTAAAGCTCGAACCGGGAGCCCCCACCAGTGAAGAAGGTCCGAACGCCGGTACGCCAGGCGTCAGAGAGTCGATAGCGTCTACTCTTGGTCGTATCGAGGACGCCCTTGACCACTCTTTGAAGTTCAGCCTTGAACAATGCATCTCGCCCAGCGACATGAGCCGGTGCTAACCCCGTTGCCTGTGCAAAGTCGGGCGCGGAAGCGATCGGCGCCAGTTCGTCCACTGCGTGCGCTGAAGCGGCTGAGTCGGTCCCGGCAAGTCTGTTCTGAATCAGACCGTGCGTTCCCAGGGCGTGAACCTGGGGCACGAGGAAAGGAAAGGTGTCGTCTTCGTCAACCTGGTGAACGATAAAGGTGACGACATCGAGCGTGCCACCCCCGACATCAATGAGAGCGTGCAGCCCACGTTGCCGCTGCGGAGATTGCATGTAACCAGCCATCTGAGCCACAAACTCGGGGCGAACCTGAAGGTCAACGAGGTCTTGAAGCGCGGCGCCTTCGCTCAGCGGCCCTGTCCCCGCCGGTGCGAGCTTCTGCGAATCAGCCTCCAAGCTGCGTTGCCAGGCGGTGGCAGCGAGTTGCTGGTAGGCATTTGTCAGCCGTGCGTTCTCCAGTCCATCGCTCGGTGCGCCGATATTGAGCTGCCACCGCAGGCGCGCCCGTCCGAGCTTGGCGCCATGATGATGAAAGACCCATGCCCGCACGTACCTCAGCACCAGGGCAACAAAGCCGCCGGCCCGGCCGATGCTCGCACTCGAGACGGCCGGATTGATGAACGGAAGCTTCAGATCTGCACGGATGTCGTCTTGACCCGCTGCGGGGTGTTGGCCGATGAATACGGATCCATCGGCCAACTCCGTGTACTCACTCGGCAATAGGTAGCTGGGTTGACACAGGGACACCCCTTCCCAGGTGACTGGGAAGATCTTGTCCCGGAATCCAACTGCGGCCTTCGTGTAGGAGGTCCCGAAGTCGAGCCCAATGACGATGTCGACCGCTCCGACGTGCCCTCCCACCAAGGCCTGCGTTCGCCCGCCGGCCGAGACCCAAGTATCCGGAAAGCGAAACAAGGCCTGACGGGTCAATGCGCCCTTTGGCAGCGGGCGGAACAGCTGAGATACCGGCTCGGGCCGCTTGACCGCGACCACCGTGGACGGAGCAGGAGATGGTGTCGATGGCTTGTGCGCAGGCCTCGCCGGCGCTTTCTGCAACTGCAATGGCTGACGCGCAGGTGGCGTCCCAGATTGCTTCGTAGGACCTGGGCTGGCTCCCGGACGATGACCAACGGCAGTTCGGACAACTGTACGGGGAGCCTCCTGCCGTTGAGGCATGGATGGCGGTACGTGACGCCCCACGCTCACTGCCGGTGATGTGTTCGAAGGCGAGGCTACGTTAGGGGCCGGCGATCGTGGCGCCTGCACCACTTTGCCCTTCAGCGGCGTCACACCTGCCAGTCCCGGCGACTGCTTTATCGCGGTCTGTGGCGCGGGAATCGCTCGACTATCAGTGCTTTTCAGCTCGGCCTTGATGCGCTTGAGTTCAGAGAAGAGGTCCGGCATCGCTCAGGCCTCCACACGGAGCAAGCCCGCGCAAACCAGCACATGATCCGGCACCACCCGCTCGCGCAGCAGCACTTGCTCTCGCTTCAGGCCCATTCGAGCTGCGAGCTTGTCGATGCGGCCTTGGGTCGCCTTCGAAAGGGAATGCCGACCAAGCTCCAAATGGCGATCACGCGTTGCCTCCAGAACCCGCAATCGGTTGATCAGGTGTTGCTCGATACCGTGAAGCTGGAACATCAAGCGATCGGCGTTCTCGTCCTGCTTGCGCTTACTCGCTCGGCTGTAGGCGTCCGCCAAGTGGACTTCCAGTTGGTCCAGACGGTCCGCGATGAACCCAGACTGGACTTCGTTGGTGGCCTCAAGCCAATCCTTGCCGTACAGCCGAGCGGCGTTCACCAGGCCTTCTGCGACCTCATCGGCGAGGACGTTCTGGGTGGCCAGGTCGCACACGGCTGCTTGGAGCCATTCCTCGTCCTTGACGCCTTTGAAAGTCCACTTGCGAATGGCGAACATGTAGTCGCCGCCCGCGATGTCCATCCCCTCGGGCCGGTGCAACTTGACTGCTACTACGGGGTAAAACGCTTCGTCCAAGCGGGTCAGCTTCTCACCGATGAATCGGATGAACGGGTGGAACTGGTGGATCGGCTCCCATGCCCGGCTGCTGCCGGTCGTGACACTGTTGAGAAACTTGCATGTCCGTGGCATGCCGGATCCGAGCAAGGTCTGACCGATTTGCCCAGTGCGCCGGCAGAACTCCTCCAATTCAGCGGCCATGCTGACCGGCAACTGCACGGTGAACTGACACGGATCTTCAGCCTGCGTGAACTGGTGGCCCGGCGCATGGCGGGCCAAGAAGTCGCGGACATAGATGATCAGGTCGGACTCGGTCACCCGGCGTGACAGTTCCTTGGCCGCGGCGATTCGATCCAGTACCAGCCCGCCATGGGCAATCATCTGAGCAGCGTTTTTCTCCAGCTCTTCCTGGCGAAGCCTCACGTTCTCCAGGGCCAGCCTGGCACGCTCGATTTCTGCTTCCTCCTCGTCGGCAGTCAGCTTGGAAGTCAGGAGCTTCGACTCAAGTCGCTGGATCGTTTCGCCGATCACGGGCTCTGGCTCGCCCAGCGCCTCCTCAAACACCTTGAGTCGCGTCAGCAGCCTGCCCAGGATCCGTTCATCGATGGTGTCCTGGTAGAACAGGTTCCAGATGTTGATGACCTTGGCCTTTTGACCCAATCGATCGATACGGCCGATCCGCTGCTCGACCCGCATCGGATTCCAGGGAAGGTCGTAGTTCACCAAGAGCCGGCAGAACTGAAGGTCCACACCCTCGGCAGCCACCTCGGTCGACACCAGCACCCGCAGTTCGGGGCGTTCCCTGAACTCGTTGATCAGATCCTGCTTTGACTCGCGCATGTTTCCCCACAGCAGCATCGACTTCATGCCTGCTGAGGAGAGCCGTTCGGTCAAATAGTGCGCCGTCGCTCGGAACGATGTGAAAAGGATGACCTTCTCACTGGGGTGGTCCGCAAAGTAGCCAGCCAAGACCTCAAGCAGCCGGGCCAACTTCGAATCTGAGCGCTCCAGCTCGGCAGCGTCCAAGTCCCGAGGGCGATTGGCGAGCAGGAACTCCTTCAGCGTGGCGCTGATGTCTTCGAGCTCTCCTTCATCGTCCGCCTCTTCCATGTCCTCCAGCACCAGCTCGGCCATGTCGTCGGCCAGCGTGCTGTTGCCGCCCAGCCAAGCGCGAGCGAACGCGGCCGGACAACTGCAAACTTGGCGTTGCGGCGTCGCCAAGAGGAATCCATCCGATATGCCCCGGCGCCAGGCGTAGTCACGGGTGACCTCGGTGACGTAGGTGTAGAACTTACGTTCGGCATCTGTCATCGGCACCTTCTCCGGCGTGACCTCACGCCGCGGGCGCTCCATCTGGACGTCGCGCTTGCGAGTCCGGGTCACCACATGTCCGAGTAGGTTCACGCGCTCCAAGCTTGATGCTAGTTCCGCCCTGTACTCGGCAGACTGCAAGCGATCGGGTGTCGGTGGATCTTCAAGAATGGCCGCCAGCTGGCGAGACTGCTGGAGAAGGTCGCTGGACGCCGCAGCCTTGACGTGATCGATGATCTCCTCGGCATGGGAGGTTCGGCGCAAGGCTGCGTCCCGCGCCAGAACCAGCGGACGGTTGGCCGTCAGCATGTCCTTGAAGCTGGACGGGTACTGGAAATGATCTGGATCGCAGAGACGGAGGAGGTGATACAGGTCCTCATTCGCCAGGTTGATCGGTGTTGCCGACAGCAACACGCGGTAGTGCGACACCTCCCGCAGCATCTCGCCCAGGGTGTGGGCCGCGCTCTCAGGGTTGCGCATGTAGTGGGCCTCGTCGAACACCACCAGGTCGATCAGCGGATCCTCGGCTGCGTTTTCGTCGAGCAAGTTGGCCAGCGCCGCACGGGCCGACAGCTTCTTGGTCGACGTGTCGGAAGACGGCTTCCAAGTCTTCGGCGGCCGCAATGCCTGGTAGCTGGAGATCCAAGCCTTGGCGGGGCCAAAGCTGCTGGTTTGCCGAAGTTCGTCAGCCAGCGTGGCCGCGTTCACAATGGTGGCGTCAATGCCGAAGCGGTGCTTCAGTTCGTCGCGCCACTTCTCCCGCAGCATCGCCGGGCACACGATCAGCAACCGCCGCATGTCCTCTCGGGCACGAAGTTCGGTCCAGATGATCCCCGCCTCGATCGTCTTACCCAAGCCGACTTCGTCGGCAATCAGCAGTCCGTCGGCGGGTGACTCCAACAGCGTGAGCAGAGGCTTGTACTGGTGCGCGAAGAACTCGGTGTTGGTGACGCCCATCGAGTACACCAAATTGGCCAGCCGGCCCGACAGGTGTACGTGGGTGAGACTGCGTCGGAGATCTTCGGATCGGCCAAAGCGGCCGCTCTCGATCACCGCGTAGGGGTCATCGTTCTGTGCAGCGGATACAGCCTCGAGCTGATCTTCGGCCACATAGTCACTGGTGCCGTCGCGCCACCGAATGCCGTAGTAATTGATAGATCCACGCGGTCGGATCTGCCCTGTGGTGGCTCCTACCTTGCCGGGGTTGTCGATGCGACGAACCTCCGTGCCCTTCTCCCATTGCATGTTCTTCTCCCCTTGAGAATCTTCCTGATGATCCACCTCAGGTGGCTCATGGGGCGAGCCACCTATCGAAATTTCTCATCGACCGTCGCATCCGGGCTCTGTTCCTGGCCCGTTTTGATGCGACTCGCCTGTCAGCTGCTTCTGAACACGTCCACCTTCGTCTCCAAACACCGCCGCAGGCTGATGTCGTTCGCGCCCACGCCGAACCAACTGTCGGGCTTCTGGAAGAAGTCCAGGCCACGGCCGATCTTGATGGTCCAGCCGTTGTCGATGCGGATCTCGCGGTCGTGGAGGTTCTCGTTCACCTTGACGTCGAGGGCCACGTCCAGCTCGAGCAGGCTTTGCTTGAGCTCGTCCAGCCGCGTGGCCAGTTCCTTCAGGTCGGTGGACTCGTCGTAGCTGGTGATCAGCGTGATGTTGCGCACCGTCGGGGCCTTGATGGCGGCCTCACAGAAACGCACGAAGTTCTGCACCTGATGCGTGGCGCGGATGTACGGGTCTTCGATGGTGATGGTCCGAGCGCCACGCAGGTACGGCAGCACGATGGACTCGTAGCTGTGGCCCGAGTCACCATAGTGGATGGTGTAATGCTGCTCAATGAGTTCGGGCTCGACGGGCACCGGAAGAGCTTCAGCAGCAGGTGCCGCCACCGGCTGAGATGGCGTGGAGCTTGTCTGCGAAGGCGCCTCTGCGTCCACGGGCGCAGGCCCCGGCACGGCAGGCGCGGCAGTCACCGCAGGCGCTGACGGCACCAAGGGCGGCACCGGCGCCCCACCGTGGATGCTCCGTCGGCTCGGCTCCAGCGTGGCCGTGGCGTTGCGGGATTCTGGGCAGAACACCTCCACCTCTTGGCCGGCCGTGTTGAAGTAGGACAGGTTGATGCGCGCGTACTCGTCGTCGGTTTTGCGCTTGTTCATCTGCTCCTTCACGCGGCGGCGGCATTCGACCGCGTAGGCCACGTACTCCTCGAACTCTTCGTCCGTCGGAGCGCCGTTGGGGTGCAAGATCTTGATGAAGGCGCACACCGTCTTCTTGATACCCTTCTCGTCGCGCCCTTCCACTGCCTTGCCCAGCTTGATTCGCTTGCTGACCTCTTCGTAGCGGTTGGTCTGCTTCAGCTGGTGGTGGAAGGCCTCGGCCAGGTAGTCGGTGATGAATCCGTAGCGTCCGGTCAAGAACTCGCTGCTGTTCTTGGGCATCTCCCAGCCTGGCAGGTAGCAAGCAAAGCGGTCTTGCACTGCCAGGTCGAACTCCTTGGGCAGCGGCTGGAACAGGTCGTACACCTCAGAGTGAACGATTTGGTCGACCGACAGGTCCAGGTTGCCGACGAAGGCCATGGACGCATCGGCGATCACCTCCACGCCACGCGAGAAGCGCCCGTTGGCCATGAAGTCCTTCATGATCTGGATCGTGTCCGGATCCTTCACCTTCAGGCCGCCCACCTCGTCAAAGGCAACGGTGTCCCAGAAGCCAACCAGGCCGATCTTGTGTCGCTGGCTGTTGTAGAAAAGCGTGGCCTTGGTGGCCTGGCCACCGCTGATCAGCGTGGAGTACGGCGAGAACTCGCTGAAGAAGTACGACTTGCCCGTGCCACGCGGGCCCAGCTCGATGAAGTTGTAGTTGGCTTCGATCAGCGGGGCCAGACGGGCAATGAAGTGGAACTTCACCCGCTTGCTCAGCTTGCTGGGCTCAAGGCCCACCGAGCGAAGGATGACGTCCATCCACTCGTCACGGCTGAAGCCACCGCGGCCTTCGCAGTAGCGGTCGAAGTCGAAGCGGCTGAGCTGGATGGGCCGCAGGTCTTCCACATAGAAGGTGTACTTATCGTCTTCCACCTCGTTGAAGGCCACGGTCACTTCTGCCCACAGGCCGCCCTGCAGCAGGCGGTCGTTGTCTCGGTAATACTTTTCGCTGATGGCCACGCGGCGGGAGTCGAAGTTTTCCAGCGCCGCCCAGTGGCGCCGGTCCTTCTCAACGTAGTTGACGTGCACCTTGTCGATGAAGCGGTGCTTGCCCTTGGTGGCCACGCGCGACTGCGCGGCGTTGGCATCGTTAGGCCGCACGTAGTTTTCGTTCAGCGTGTCCAGCACGGCCTCCATGCCGGCCTGGATCTCCGCCGCGTCATCGCTGGCGCAGTAGCGAGCCAGCAAGAACTCCAACACAAAGGTGGGCACGTTGGTGCCCTTCTTGATTCGGTGCAGCAGGTCCTTGCGAACCACCTTGCCGTCGAAGGCGGCAGACAGCTTGCGGTCGAGTTCGTCTGGGCTGTATTCCATGGTTTACACCGTGTAGTCCGTCGACAGGTCCATCTGGCAATAGAGCTCGTCCGTCTTGGGGTTCAGGGCCTTCACCTTGAACTTACCCTCGAACTCCAGCTGCATCTTCAGGGTGACTTGCACCTTCTCACCGGCATGCAGCGTCAAAGTGCCCGTGGCGGCGTTCACCGCGCCACCGGACCGCGCTTCGCCCACCACGTTGCCCTTGGCATCTTGGGCTTCGAGCAGGATCTCGAACGCGCTTTCCGTGAAGTTGAATCCGTCCGCGTCTGCGGCCACCTCGATCACCGGCACACGGGTGGTCACCTTGGACGCGCCGTTCTTGTAGGTCAGCCTCACCAGCGCACGGGTCACCTCCGGCTGCACTTCGGCCTTCAGTTGCACCGTCAACACGGGCACCACGCATTCTTGAAGCGATGCGCCCCCGTGGAAGTACTGCAGCCCGCTGCGGTACGCGGCCAGGGTCAGCGGCCCGGTCAACTTGCCCACATCGCCACGAATGCCTGCCTTGTCGGCGGGCAGCATGTAGTGGGTGTTGGCCACCGCGCCATCACCCAAGGCACAGCGGTCATGCTCGACCAGCCAGTTGCCCTCGGGCTTGGCGCACACGTCGCCCGCGCCAGCATGGGTGTTCACAAAGAAGCCGTGGTCGGTGGCGATCACCGCCTCTTTGAAGCCGGCCTTAGCCAGCCGGTGCAAGGCCATGCGGATGCGGCGCAGCGCGTTGGTGATTTCCGCAGGCGCTGTGTCCGGATGGTTCTCGAAGTGGCTGTCGATCTCCACGGCGCGCAGCACCAGCAGGTCTGCGTCTGCGGGCACATCCAAGCGCCCGCGAACGTAGTCTTCCAATCGGCCTTCGGCAAAGCGTTGGCCGTAGCGCTTGCGCAGCACCTCCATGCGCTGCGCCACATTCGTCACCGGCTGATCACCCAGCAGCGGCACCAAGCCAGCGGCCTCGCGACGCAGGCTCAATTGCTGGCCAGCCCCTGGCAGCAGCGCCGCCATGCCCACCGGTGTGATGGTGGGCATCGGCGCCAGCGCCGCCTGCAGCGCCACAGCACCGTCTTCCATCAACTGCTGTTCCAGCGCCACCCCGAGCTCATAGCGCAGCGCATCGATCATCAGGTAGGCCACCTTATGGCCATGCTGCTGCAGCTTGGGGGACACAAAGCGGTCGAACACATCAGCGTTGGCCAGTTGCCCAGCCAGCGGCCACCCCCCTGCCTGCAGGTGGCGGGTGAAGGCCAGCTGCGCCTTCTCAGCCAAGCGACCATAGGCCTTGCGGGCCTGCTGCCGCACCGGCTTCATGGCGTCTTGGGTGTCTTGCCACTCGAAGTCGCCCAAAGCCTGCTCAAACTCACGGTGCAAGCGGTCGGCCTCACGCAGGCTACCGGTGTAGAAGGCCAGCAGCTTGCCCATGTCTTGGGTGTGCTGCGGCAGCTGGCTATCCAGCTCCTCACAGCGCAGGCTCAATTCCAGCGCTGCACGCAGCAAGTCCCACTTCAAGCGGCTCTCGCCGCGGGCCGCCCACACCGAGCGACGCTGCCGATCCAAGGCCTCGCGCACCGCGTCCACGTCGTCTCGCAGGTAGGCGTCGATGCCGCGCTCCAGCGAACTGCGCTCCTCAAACGGGAAGGTCTCGCGCGGCCCCAGGTCCTTCAGCGCGGCGCAGTGCTGGGCCAGCGAGAGCTCTTTCTCCAGCTTCTGCGCCCGGTCGATGTACACGGGTTGGGTGCGGTGGTCGCTGCGGAGGTCATCGCACAGCGAAAACACCACCGTTTGGCCGCCCTCTGGCGCACGCGGCAAGTCTTGCAAGGCTGCCGGCAAGGTGCCAGGCAGGTCAAACGCAAACTCGCTGAACAGCACGTAGCGCCAGAGCTCCTCGGCAATGGTGGACCAGGCACGCCCGCGCGTCCGCAGCGTGAGTGCCAGGCTGGCCTTGAGCAGTTCTCGGGCTTCGTTCACCCAGGTGTCACCAGCCTTCAGGGCTTGCTCTTGTGCTGCGTTGGGGGCCATCAGGGCCAGCAAGATGTCCCGGCCGGACTCCACATTCAGCAGCGCACGCAGGTTGGGCCAACCCACACCACCACCCAGCGCGTCGATCACGGCGAAGCTGGGGTTGGGGTCTGCTTCAAAGATGCGGCGCAACTCCAGCACTTGGTCAGGCTTGGCGCTGAGGCACAAGCTCTCGAAGCGGTCACCATCCCCATCCGGAAATACGCGCCCACACGATGCGTAAGGGCTGAACGGGTCCTGCTGTCGGGCCTCGTCGCTCAAAGGCGCCGCTGCCGGCACGTAGACCAGAAGGCATTCAATTCGGCTCTGCCCCAGTTCCACCAGGGCCCTAGCCGCCTCCTCCCGGCTGAGGATGCTGCTGCCACTGGCATCCACCACTCGGCAACGCTCGTCAGCCAGGCTGATGCAGGTGCCGTGGTAGCGGCGCTCGGGGTCGTACACCACCAACACGCCCTTGTCGGCCATGCGGGGCGCCAGGATTTCCTGCTGGATGAAGGTCTCAATGCGCATCAACGTACTCTCAGAAATTCAAGTGCTTGCCGCAGTGCCCCACCACCAGCATCTTCTCCGCAGGCAGCCACTCGAAGTGAATGCGCAGAGTCTCGGCCTTGCTGTCTTTCACCCCATGCTTGAGGTGCTTTTCCATCACAAAGTCTTGACCACGGTACTTGAAGGTGCGCAGGCGCTTGCCATCGTTGCTCAGCGAATCGGATTCGTTCGCTGCGTAGGCGTCATTGCCGAACACACCCTTGGCATGTTGGTCGCCTTTGCCATCATTGAGCGCACTCCAGTAGCCGGTGGCCAGCGTGTGTAGCAACTCGCACGCCTTTTCAGCCAGCTTCGACCCGTTGCGGTCGGCTTCCTTGGCAGACGCCATGGCGGTGTCCAAGAACACCAATCGGTCCGGAAACAGGGTGCCCATGAGGTCCACCACCTTCTGCAGCGTCAGTTTGGACTTGACGGCCTCTAGCAACTGCTCTCGAACAGGCGCCAAGACCTCCATGGCCGCCCCCTGCCCGTCGTCAGCCTGGAGGCTGTTCAAAGTCTGATTGAGGTTGAAGATCTCTTCCTTGAGGTCTCGAACTTCTTCCTCTTTGGCCTCGAAGTCCGCCCGGGACTGCTTGAGCTCAGCGTCCTTGCGAAGCAGATCTTGGTCTGCAGCCTCCAGAAGCTCGACATACTCGGCCAGTTCGGCCGCGTGCTCACTGCCCTTGGTCTTGTCCAACAGCGCTGCCACCCGACCATGCAGGATGGCTTGGTCGACTTTCACCGGTGAAACATGGCGCCAAGAGAACGGCAGGTTGGTCCGGTGGGTGATGATGCCCAGCACCTCTGACTCCAGCACCTTGCCGTCGTGCTGCAAGTCTTCGATGGCGTCTGCACGCAGAAGCACCGTGTCGCAGAACGGCTCGCGGACACCCCGCCGAACGGGGAACACGATGTTCACACCGCCAGCGAAGGCCATGTGGCGGCGCCCAACCACATCCTCGATCGCGAACGTGTCCACCTCATCGGGCACGGCCACCACTTCAGCCAAGCCAGCCAGTACCGATCGAAGGCGTTCCGGCTCCACCGCGTACTCGCCGTTGCGTGGGCAACTGATCAACACCAAGGGATAGCTGCGTCCCTCGCGCTCCACCTCATGCAAGAAGGCCTTCGCGCTGTGCTCGTCCAGGGTCTTGACCACCAGCCCAGGCGTATCCGTCGCCGGCTTGCAAGTCTTGAGGAGTTGCTCCACCAGTTTGGGCCGCGTGACCTGAATCGGCGCCGTGACCCGTGCGCTCACCTCGTCGGTCTTCAGCAGCAGTGAGCACTCCACGGGACGGCCTGCGGCTTCCTGCCGGATCCCCACTTCAGTGATCCACTTGCGGCCTGAGACCGTGTCGTCTCGATGGCTCAACTGCGCACTGAAGAGGTAGGGATAAACCGGCTCGTCGCTCAGGCTGCCCGTGGTTTTGGAGACCAGCGTGCTGCCGTCGTTGAGCTTCAGCTCGCGGATGCCTGCAGCCAGGCGCGCTTCGTCCACATAGCCCCGCGTGCGCTGGCCAACCCATTTGGCCACCTGGCGAATCACGTCTCCTGGGCCATCGGCCGGCTCCAGGTACAGGGTGTTGGCGTAGATCAGCATGTTTGGCTCCTCCCGCTTCGGCTCTGCTCTAGCTTCTGCTAGTTTTGAAAATCGTTAGTCAGTCGCCTTGCGAGCCACTTCACCGCAAAGTTGGGAGAGGGACAGAAAGGCAGCACAAGCTTAGGTCACTCGGCGTCTGCAGTCTTCTTGCGGCCACGGGTCTTCTTGGGTGCTGCCTCTCGCTCCACGTAGAGGCCTTCCAGGCCATGCGCGATGGCCAGCGACTTGTCGGTCTTGCACTTCTCACGCACACGGTCAGGCCAATAAGCCATAGCCAGATGGGCCCAGTCGTAGTCGCCCTTCTCTAGCCTGGCCCAGGTGTCCTTCAAAACCTTCTGCCATGGCATGTGACGGAACAGCGGCCACAGCCGCGCCGAAGTGATCTGCACGCCATCATCGTGGTTGGGCTTGTAGCTTGAGGCGAGCTCTTGCAGCTTGTCGCGCAGTTCCAGCAGTTCAGTCTCCAAGTGCTGGAGCGACTCAAACTGTTTCTCGTCGTCTCGGGTACGAGCGCTGCCCTTGATGCGTAGCGCAGCGATGTCGTCACCCACTTGCTTGAGCTTTGGCTCGACGAAATCATTGATGGCGGTGTAAAGCGTTTGGTTACTGAGGCTGGGGTAGTAGAGCCACAGCGTGTAACTGCCCGACGTGGTGGCAAGCGGCCAGTAGATCGGGGCCTTTCGGCGACTCTTGGAATAGTGCTGCAGATGGAAGGGAAAGAACTCGCGTTGCAGCCAGCGACGCGCGTCGTCGGGAGCGGGCAACTTGACACGGACGAAGACCTCTTCGATCAGGTGCGCCAGGTCATGCTGATGGCCCACGTCGTCAACCAAGATGCCGGCATGCATGTGGAATGGCGTGGCGTCATCAGCCAACATGCCTGGACTCTTTGCTGGCAGCGGATCAAAAGGTTCGGGTTCTGGCGGTGCCGCACGCTCTCCCGTGGCCAAGCGCCAGTCGAAGCGGCCGAAGGCCACGCCGACAGCCCATGAGAGTAGTGCGTCGCCCTCAGCTACAGGTGCCGCGGCATCGTCTTCATCCAGGTGATCTGTGGAGCCGTCGTCATCGTCATCCCTCACGTCAGCGGCCTGCATCACCGCGACGCGATCGTCTGGCCCAAAGGCGTACAGATCGAACGCAATGCGGTCGATTTCGCTGGCAATAGCGGCGAGTTCCGCCTCAATGGCCTTCGGGTCGTAGGCGTCTACGCGAAGCAGCAATTCCTCTGGCAACAAAAAGGCGTGCGAGGTCTCTTCACTGGTGTCCAGTGTGCGCTTCAGCGACCAAGCTCGGCGCGCCAGCTTCCCAAGCTGCTCAAGGTCTCCGCCTTGCGGTTTGGCCCAGGGCATGATTTGAAGAATACCCACGATGAACTCTGGGTAGCCATAGCGACCAAGGGCCGTCTTGAATAGGTAGTCGAATGCTCTGCTGTTGAACAGCGCCAAGGTAGCCGACTCGTGTCCTCGCTCAGGAAAAGCACAGTAGCCGCGAACTGAAAAGATTGAACCCGCAGGCAGCGCCTGTGGTGCGAAGCGATGCGCACGCAGAGGCCACGTCAGCCCAGGTCTGAAGTAGAAGTCCGCGTTGCGAACGACGCTTGCGGGGAACGCGTCGATCTCAAGCCCGTTTGCCTTCCAATTCGCGCAAAGATGGATGTCGGAGTAGAACGGCGAGTACGCGCCTCCCTTGGCAAAGGGGCGCCACTTGCGTTCAGTGGAATCAGAAGTTACCTCCCATGACGCGCGGACAAAGCGAAAGTCGTCAGAGGTTTGAAGACCGACGCGGACTACGCGCTCATCAGATTCAAAGGGTGACAAGCGTTCAAAGGTTTGCCGTACAGCGTCACTGACCCAGTAAGCGAAGGGTTTCCCGGGGATCGGATCGAATGAGGACGGAGGGATGTCGAAGTGGTAGGCGCCTGACGCACCTTGCTTGAACTGGGTGCATGCGTTGCTCAGCGCAGTGGCCTTGTCCGACTCAGCCAGAAGGCGAAGAAAATGTGTCATGCCTGCTTCTCCAGGACATAAGCTGCGGCTTCAACCATCGCATCGTCCATGACCCCATAACCCAGGTCAGCCATGACCTCGGGTTGAGCAACGCCCAACACGACCTGCTCACGCCAGGCTTGAAAGCTGGAAAGAAAGAAGCAGGTGCGCGACGTGATGGCGCCGATACGGCCGCCAGGTCGCAGCAGTTCCAAGCCACGTTCGACCATAACGGCCAACAGGTCGTTCTTGCTGCGCGGGTAGGCCTTGGTGAGTACGTCTTTGGTGTTCGTCGCCAGCGCACCAAATGGCGGGTTCATTACCACCACATCGAAAACCTCGCGGCACAGGTCGATCAGCCGCAACCCCTGCAGGGCGTCCTGCGCAAAAAGCCTTCCCTGGTAGGTCGACTTCGCGGCTTGAGCGAACGACATGAGCGCCGCACGCAGGCGCGCCTCAGCCTTTCGCCACTGCTCCAGGTCGGTCTCCTTGAACAAGCTGCCATGTTCACCAAACACGGCCCGCACCAAGCGCGGCAACTCTCGCTCCATTCGCAACAGCACACCCAGTTCCGGCACGCCCTTGAGCATCTGCAATGTCTTGGCAAACAACTCTGCGTCCAGACTGTCGAGCTGCGTCGCGCACTGGTTGCGCAGCTCCTGCTCGACCGGTGGGGCGGTGGCGGCAATCACATGCCCTTGGCCGACGGCACTCCGGTCCTTGGCTTTCACGCCTTCGTCGTGCCATGCCCGCTGCGCGCGGAGCCAAAGTGCCAACGACGCGATCTGCGCCGCACGCGGGTCGATGTCCACGCCATAAATGTTGTGCTCGATCACCAGCCGGGGGACATCGCGCAGAAAAGTCTCTTGATCCGCGTAGCTGTGACAGAGTGGCTGCAGTCCTGTGGTCGGCTCGGCACTCAAGTCCAAGCTGCCCGCACCGTGGCTCTGCTCCCACGCCCATGCCTCACGGTAGATGACCAGAAACAAGTCAAACGCATAGAGCCCGAAATGCATGGAACCGCAGGCCGGATCCAGCAGCTTCAGGGTGCGCGGATCGCGCAGGCGTAGCGCAGCTGCAGGCTGTTCGTCAGACTTGGCCAAGAGGTACTGGCAACGCTCTCGCAGGCTGGTTTTGCCGCCCGTGGCGTTGAACCAAAGCCGCCCTAACGTGTTGTCTACCAAGAACTCAACCACGTACCGTGGCGTGAAGAACTGGTTGCGCACCGCCAGCTCGCGACTGTTTCGCGGCGCTTGTGATCCCCCTTGCTTGGGGTCTCGCATTCGCTTGCGCTCGTCGGGATCGTTGAAGTACTGGTAGATCCAACCAATGGTTTCGTCTTGGCCCCAGAGCGGCTGTATCTCGTGGTGGTTCAGCTCAGCAAGCACTTGCAGCAGTGCTGCCTCACGCGGGAACAGGCGGCCTTGAGGCGCGAAGCGGTCAAACAGCGCGGGAAGCTCTTGAGCGAACTCATCGAACAGGCTGAACAAGAAGGTCTGGTAAGCCTGGCCGGTTTCGCCCAGGGCGCTGCCCGCCACCATCTTGTAGAGCTCGAACGCCGGAGACTGCTGCCCCGAACCTACGGCGGGCCGCTGCAGCACGCCGCGTGCCTCCATCATCAGCAGCGCAGCCAGGCGGTTCAGCACGGTGAAGGCCTGCTCGCGCACGATACGGTCGATAACAGGCACACGGTGCACTGCACTGTCAGCCAGTCCCTCAGAAGCCAAGTAGTGCGCCAGGGTTTGGCGCAGGAGGTCAGCCGTCTCGTGCTCGGCAGCGGAGACGTGCGTGAGACGCTCCAGCGGAGTCACATCCCCAGTGTTCGGATCCAGACCGTAGGTTTGCTGTACCTGAATGCGGAACTCATCCGTCAGCAGGCCCCGGCAGGCGGTGACCAGCTTCTGCAGCCGGCCGCGGGTTTTGTCGTCAAAGGCCATGTCGGTACGAGCTCGTTCAGTCTTCCAGCTTCAGGTCCAGCTCGAAGGCGTGGGCGTAGTTCAGCTCGCCGCGCACGCGCTGCAGCTCTTTGATCAGGGTGTCCAGGTCGGCCAGCGTGGTGATGTGACTGCGGGCCTTGACCTGGCGCTTGACGGCGGGCTTGGCCGCGTCGTCCTTCTTCTCGCCGTCTTTCGCTTCTGGGACCTTGACGTCAATCTCGGCCTTCATGCGTGCTTGCATGCGCTCGCGGCCCAGACGTTCGATTCGGGCCTTGGCGTCCTGCGCCCGGCTGAAGATGACGGCGTCTTGGTTGACCAGGGTGCGCAGGCCGGCAGCGTCGGGTTCAGCTTGCAGGGCCAGTGCCTCCAGGCTGGCCAGCAGTTCTTGCTGTTCCTGCTGCGTCAGTTCAGCCCATTCGGGCACGCGCTGCACATCGGCAGCGACTTGTTTCAAGCACTCGGCTTGGGCGGCTTGCTGGGCCAGCGCGGCCTCGCGGATGCGCGCGCGCAGGGCCGTGAGGCGGCTGCTCAGGTCGGCGGCTGCGCGGTAGGCGTCTTCTTGCGCGAGCTGAGCGTCCAGCTGACTGAGCGGCTCGGCCAGGTCGGCCTTCAACGCGGCGGGCACGCCGGTGTTGGGCAGGCTGTCCACCAGGCTCCGCAGTTCACGCAGGTCGCGCAGCGTGGCTTCGAGCCCCTGCTCCAGTGCCTGACGCAACTCGGCCGCCCACTTCAGGCTGGCGTACAGGGGGCTTTCGGGCTTGCCCAGGCGCTGCGGGGCGTCTGATGCGTCGGACAGCAGCACCTCGGCGAGCTCATGGCCCAGGCTGTCCAGGCGGTCTTCGCCGGGCAAGCCCAGGCTCTTGAGCTTTTCGGCCAATGGGGCATAGCGCCTCTGCAGGCCGGGAAAGAGGCGGATGGTGGCCTTGCTGATGTCGTCTTCCAGCGGCACCACCAGCTCTCCGCTCAGGTCGGTCAGCCGGTCAGCGGCCAGGGCCAGCATGTCCATCGACGGCTTGTCTTCGCGCAGCGACAGGCCCACGTTCTTGAAGCTGTTGTTGGTCTTCAGCGCATCCACCGCCTGCTGGCCGTTGACCGTGACCTCGCGGCCTGCCACCTTCAGCTTCACCTCGCCAGCCACCAGCAGGGCGGCCACCAGGTAGCGAAGGGTGTCGGGGGACCAACCAAACGGCGCGTCGGCAAAGCGGTCTGACAGGCTCTTGCCTTCGATCAGACCCATACGCTCGATGGTGTCGCGGATGCTGACCAGGGCCTTGTGGTCCACCTTGACCGAGGGCTTGCCGGCCTTGACTTGAACCAGGCCGAGCGGATCAATCTGGGAGGTGATGGCAGCCAGGTTGCCTGCGCGCAGGAAGCGCTCGGCCGTGTCGGTGGCAACACGCACAGGCGCTTCGGCATAGCGGTCAAACACCTGCTCGGCCACAACGCCTAGGTGCTTGCGGGCGGCGTCAAGCAGCTCTGGCGCGGCTGATTCCACGGCCTGCACCTGGCCGCGGAAGATGAACGAGCCTTGCAGCAGGCTGCGGCGGATCAGGCGCTGCAGATCACCTTCCAGGCGACCGGCGCGGTCCAGCTGCCCGTTGCAGTAGTCCTTGACCTCTTGGTCGGGGTCGTTGCGGTGCTTGTTGGCAATCTCTCGGCAGCGGTAGATGTCGGCGGTCAGGTCTTCGATCTCGGGCGTGGTGCGGCCAATCAGGAGGATCTGGAACTTGGACGAGGTCTGGCGGGATTCGTCCTGCAGGCGCGTGCGGGTGGCTTCGTACTCTTTGGGGTCGGTCAGCTCCACCAAGGTCTGGATGGTGTTGCGGTCGCCGGCCAGCGGGGTGGGCAGGCCACCGGGCCCTTGGGCCTTGAGGCCGGTTTGCACCGCCAGCGAACCATTGAGCTGGGTGCTGGGCAACGGCGCGTAGACCTCGGTGAGCGCCGAGTTGGCCAGGCGCTTGAGCTCCACCGCCCGCAGCGGGATCTGGCTGCGCTCTTGCTCGACGTTGTTGAGCTTCTCACTGAAGAAGCGCAACTGGCCGTCTTGCTCGCCGAAGGGCACGAAACGGTCGGTGATCAGCTCTTCGATGGCGCGGTTCACCTCGCCAGACCGGCCAGCCAGGGTGACGCCGTCATGCATCAGGCCTGCAACGTTCTGGCGGGTGACGGGCAAGTTGCCCAAGATCTGCAGCACGGCCACCGTCTTGGCCACTTGGTGGTGCAAGGGCGAGGCGGCAAAGCGGTTGCGGCAAACCTCTTGCACGGGCTTGTGCAGGTTGGGGAAGGCACGCTGGATGTCCTTCTCGAGCGCATCAAACAGCGTGGCGGTGGTGGCCAGCCAACCCACCGACTGGTCGGCCACGGCAGTACGGCCACCATCGCTTTCGATCAGGATGTCTTGGATGACCTTGATGGCCGAACGCAGGCCGATGCCGCCGGTCGACCGGGCCAGCGCGCCCAGCAGGTGCAGCAGGATGTCAAAGTGCGCTGGCAGGAAGGGATACAGGTCGACGAAGGTCTTGCGGTCGAAGTCGGCACCAAAAGCGCGGGCATCTTCCAGCTTGGTGTTGTGCCGCAGGGCCTGGCCGTGCTGGTCGAACAAGGTGCCCAGGGCTTCCGCACCTTGCGGCGACTTGCCCAGCAGTCGGGTGAAGCAGATCTCTTTGATGTCGTTGGCTTCCAGGTCGATCTGGATCGGGAAGCGGTCTTTCAGCTTGAAGAGCTGGGGCGAATTGAGCGCGGCGCGGGGGTCGTCCTCGGTCAGCGTTTGCTGCGCGGTGCCAATGATCCAGACCTTGCCACCGCCCAGGGCCTTGAGGTTCTTGGACAGGCCGTCCAGGTTGAGGATGAGGTTCTGGCGCGAACCGACGTACTGGCCCACCTCGTCGATGATGAAGATGATGTAGTCCTTGCCCGAGGCTTCGCGGGCAATGGCCAACATCTCCTTGACGCGGTCGTTCTCAAACACCACCACGTCGCTGGTTTCGGTGGTGAAAGACGATTCGGTCTTGAACAGCTGGGGGTAGAGCTGGTGGGCGATGCCAGGCACCAGGCTGTCGACCACCAGGTCGTCATCACGGTATTGAGACCAGGGCTCGCCGCCGGTGGCTTCTTCAAACAGCTTCAGGAACTCGTCGTACCGGCCCTCGCGCCGCAGCCGGCGCTCCAGCGCCGCGACCTTCAGGTTGCGCGAGTAACCGGCCCACTGCAACACCTTGTAGAAGAGGACGGTGGACACCTCTTCCATGGTGGCGCCGGCCAGTTGCTCGCTGGCCAGGTCCAGCAGCAGCACAGCGGCCGGGAAGCGCTTGGCCACGGTGCTGAGCAGCTGGCGCGTGGTGGAGCGCTTCAGGCGGTCTTGCAGATGCTGCCGGAACGGAGCGCCATCGATCTGGATGCGGTCGTCAAACGCCAGGCCCAGGTACTTGGTGAACGAACTCTTGCCCGAGCCATAGAAGCCCGACACCCAAACGCCCACCTCGTTCTCGCCGCCGGCGTCCATGGCGGCCTGCATCTTGAGCAGCAGCTTGTTGAACTGCTCGTCGATGCTGTCCGTCACCACGTATTCGGACACTTCCTTCTTCAGGCGCTCTTCCTGCGAGACACCGTAGGCGATGACCTTCTCGATGCTGCGGTAGATGTCTTTGGACGGGTCAAAAAGCTGCTTGATGTTCATGACTCAGATCACTCAGGTTCAGCCGCCAACGTGGACCGAACGGTAGTTGCCGTCCTCGGGGTAGAAGCCGAGGAACTTCAGACGGGTCTTGCCGGTGCGCACCCCTGGGTAGAGGAAGACCGTGGGCACATGGAACTTGCCCTGCAACTGCCCTTCGATGACGCCAATGCGCATGTAGGGGTGCAAGGCCTCCAGGTCAGTGACCAGCAGAATGGACTTGGGCTTGCCTTCCAGCTCGGACAGGCGAGCCTCAAGGCGCTGCTGCAGGGCGCCAGTGGCCACGGCGTTGGTCAGCGACTTGTTGGTCTTCTCCCAGGCCTGCGGTGCCTTCTGGTCAGCTGCCACCCAAATCTTGCGCATGGGTGCATTGGCCAGGATCTCGGCCACTTCCTTGGCGATGGAGAAGGTGTGTACGTCCCAACCTTCATTGGCCAGTCGGCTCTCCCACGCGGCGTGCCGACGCTTCACATCCAAGATCTGCTCTGGGTGGAAGACCAGATAGAAGATGGGTTCGAAACTGGCGTGGCCGAACTCGCGTCCATGCTTGACGCGTTCGATCAGCTCGTTGAAATCATGATCGAGCGAGGACATCGATCAACTCCCCTTTGGTTTTGTAGGTCCAGCCGATGTGCACCACATCACCAGCAGCCTGCAGGATGAGGTAGCCCCGCAGCGACAGCCGCTTGAAGACATCGCGCACGTCGTTGGGCTGCAGGCCCAGCAGTTGCCAGTCTTCGTGGGCAACGATTTGGTTGTCGGCCAGGCCTTGGAACTTGAGGTCGTAGGCCAGGTAGGCAGCCACGCAGTCTTGAACGCGCAGCGCCTGAATCTTGCGAACCCCTCGGGTGTTCTTGGACAGCAGCTCGTAGTCGGCGCAGCAACTGAGCAGGTAGTTGCACATGCGGCGGATCGTGCTGTCGGACCAGGGCTTCTGGGTGCGACCGCCGCGGATGCCGGCGAGGATGAACTCTTTGGTGTCTTCCGACGTCAGCCCCTCGCGGCCCGATGCATACCGGGGCCAGTAGAGCTGGGTGACGAAGTCGCTCACCACCAGGTTGGCGCGGGCGGTGTAGAGCAGGAGAAGTTGCAACAGCTCGGCCCGGTTGACTTGCTCGGCAAGTCGTTTGAGCATCCAAGCTGCATCGGGCTCACGCATGTAGCGCGGGGCAAAGCATTCGATGACCACGTTGCGCAGGCGGCGAGCCGTGACGCGCGGGAAGAGGCCCGAATCGAGCGCGCGTGCCAGCAGAGCCTGCGGCTCCATGCCGGGCTCATAGAGCGACAGCAGAAGCCGGGTCTCCTCGACGAGACCGGCGCCTGCCTGCAGCTGGGTGGTGTAGTACTGCGGGCGTGCCATCAAACCTCTCGCACGAATGGAAAGGTCTTGATGCCCTTTCGGAAGGCGTCGAGGTACACACCGGCCAGGGTTTGAAGCAGCGCTTCTGCACCGTCGGCGAAGTCGCCGGTCAGGACCTGTGCGCCTTCACTGGCGACACCTGGCGAAGCAAGCGCCTCAAGCCGACCCAGTGCGGCTTCAGGTGAGGCAAGGTTCGGACGCACTTGCTCGGCAAACGCAGGTGCCGCCAAGGCAGTGGCAACGCCCTGCTCCAGAACTTCTGGCAGGCGAAACAGATGGTGGGTGCGGCCGATGCCGATGGCCTCTTCGTGGACACGCGACGCAGCAGCGGTCACCCCGTTGCACTGCGCTTGGAACGACGTGCGCGCGAAAACGGGCGACAGGAACGCTGATGCCCGCGGACCGAAGAACTGGCTGGTGAACCAGGCTGCGTGCTGCTCGGCCAAGTAGCCCACAAGGACGCGGGTTTCTGCCGCGGTTTGGAAAACGGTGGTCATGTTGTTCTGATGTTCCTGATGTCGTGCCACGTCATTGGCGTGGCTCAGCGCAGCGCGCAGTCGATATGCAGCGCTCGCCAGCACAAGCCAAAGCAGGTACGGCACCCCTCCCGGAAGGTACCTTTTGTTTCAGGTCACTATACCTTCGGGACGAGGCAACTAGGCGCTTCGTGGAGCGACCAAGCGCGCAGGCAGGCCCTCGCGTCATGAGGCCAATCGGGGGCTGATCGGACACCACAGCCTGATCAACCCTGCGCCTTGCCAACTGGCGATGGGGCCACGGCGGGAGGTACGTCTTCATCGGCCACGTAGACGGCCACGTCTCCAACGCCGCATGCGAAGAAACGACATAGGGCATCGATGTTGCTCAGTGACGCGTTGTAGCCCCTGAGATTCACCATCCGGTACAGCGTGGTTCTGTGGATGCCGGTTGCTTCCGCCACCTCTTGCAGTTCAACGCGATGGCCTCGGCGAAACGACAACTCGGCCATGAGTTCGGTCAATCGCAATCGAATCACTGGATCCTCCTGGTAACGGGTTCAGTTTACCCCTCGCGTTGCAGATACGCAACATTTCATCCGCTTCATCAACTTTCCCACCACGACAGCAACTCAAGCTCTTAGGATGCAGTTGTGCATCATGTGGTGCAGATCGGAAACCAAGGAGTAAAGAGCATGAAATCCGCATTGAAGTGCAGCCTGTTGGCGCCGACCGAAAATTGACCAGCAAAGCCGCGTAGTGCCGATTGAAAACTGACCAGGGTGAGAGACCTACCCTGCTGCAATTTGTGGCAGGGGTTCTGGACGGTGATCACCATGGCCTTGA
>JAGOPK010000037.1 GCA_017992055.1 Burkholderiaceae bacterium | reverse complement strand
CCTGATGACCATAGCGAGGTGGTCCCACTCCTTCCCATCCCGAACAGGACCGTGAAACGCCTCTGCGCCGATGATAGTGCGGATTCCCGTGTGAAAGTAGGACATCGTCAGGCTAATAATTGAGAAACCCCCGATGGCTGCCGCCGTCGGGGGTTTTTCTTTGCCTGTCGATTCTCAAGCTTTGATATGCACTGCGCGGCCGGTTGCCCGGCCGCGTCAGCAGACGTCAGGCCGCGCTGCGCAGCTCGCGCCGCAGGATCTTGCCGACGTTGCTCTTGGGCAGGTCGTCGCGGAAGTCGATGTAGCGCGGGCGCTTGTAGGCGGTGAAGTTCTCGCGGCAGTAGCGGGCGAGGTCGTCTTCCGACAGCGTGGGATCGCGCTTGACGACGTAGAGCTTGACCGCCTCGCCCGACTTGTCGTCGGGTACGCCGATGGCGGCGCACTCCAGCACACCGGGGTGCAGATTGACCACCTGCTCGATTTCGTTCGGATAGACGTTGAATCCCGACACCAGGATCATGTCCTTCTTGCGGTCGACGATCTTCACCTGGCCGTTGGCGTCCATCACGCCAACGTCGCCGGAGCGGAAGAAACCGTCTTCGCTCATCACCTTGGCGGTTTCGTCCGGACGGTTCCAGTAGCCGGCCATCACCTGCGGACCGCGGATGCAGATCTCGCCGGCCTGGCCCAGCGGTAGGTCGCGGCCCTCGTCGTCGCGGATGGCGATTTCGGTGGATGGGATGGGCAGGCCGATGCTGCCGCTGAAGACCTTGCTGTCCAGGCGGTTGGACGTGGCCACCGGCGAAGTCTCCGACAGGCCGTAGCCCTCGACCACCGGGCAGCCGGTGACCTTGAGCCAGGCTTCGGCCGTGGCCTGCTGCACGGCCATGCCGCCGCCGTTGGACACCACCAGACCTGAGAAGTCCAGCCGCTTGAAATCGGCATCGTTGGCCAGCGCGTTGAACAGCGTATTCACCGCCGGGAACATGTTGACCTTGTGGCCCTGCAGGGTCTTGACCAAGCCCGGGATGTCGCGCGGATTGGGGATCAGCACATTCAGCATGCCCAGGCGCGCGCCCATCAGGTAGCAAATGGTCAGCGCGAAGATGTGGTACAGCGGCAGCGCGCAGACCACGGTGAGCTGCTGGGCGCCCACCTGATCGAGCATGGGCTTGAACCAGGCCTCGGTCTGCAGGATGTTGGCCACCACGTTGCGGTGCAGCAGGGTCGCACCCTTGCTGACGCCGGTGGTGCCTCCGGTGTACTGCAGAAAAGCCACGTCGTCGCCGCTGAGCGCCGCGCGCCGCAGGCTCAGCCGCGTGCCCTCGGCAATCGCCATGTTGAAGCGGGTGACCGTGCGGCCGCCGTCGCGCGGCAGGCGGAACTCGGGCACCATCTTCTTCAGGTGGCGCACGGCGAAGTTGACGGCCTGGCCCTTCCAGAAGCCGACCAAGTCGCCCATGGCCGCCAGCACCACATGGCGCACCGGCGTGCGGTCGATGACTTCCTCCAGCGTGCCGGCAAAGTTCTCCAGCACCACGATGGCCTCGGCGCCCGAGTCGCTGAGCTGGTGCTCCAGCTCGCGCGGCGTGTACAGCGGGTTGACATTGACCACTACATAGCCGGCGCGCAGCACGGCGGCGATGGCCACCATGTACTGCGGCAGGTTGGGCATCATCAGCGCCACGCGCGCGCCCTTGGCCAGGCCCTTGGCCTGCAGCCAGGCGCCCAGGGCCTGGGACAGCTCGTCGATGTCGGCAAAGCGCAGGCGGCTGCCCAGGCATTCGGCGGCATCGCGCCGCGCGTACTGGCGGAAGGCGGCCTCCAGCACGTCCACCAGGGTGCCGGCGCTGCTCAGGTCGATGTCGGCCGGCACGCCGGGGGGATAGTGCTCCAGCCAGGGCTTGTGGGTCATGCTTGTCTCCAGGGGGTATTCGAATTCGAATGGCTCAGGGCAATTGTGCGAGGGCTGCGGGGCGCGGCGCAGAGGCTGGCGTCGATGGATTTGTCGCCCAGGTGATTGCCTCGTGAGAGTACAGGGCGGTGGCCAGTGCGCGCTCGCGCTGGCCCACGGTCTGCAGAAAGCCGGCCGCACCACCCATGGCGCCGAAGGCGTCGAAGCCGGCCTCCAGAAACTGCTGCAGCGCGCCCAGGCCGGCCGCCTGGGCCGGGCCGCGCATCAGTCTCAGGCTGCTGCGCAGCAGGCGGCTGCGGGTGTAGCGGTCCATGGCCGCGCCGATCTGCAGCGTCAGGGTGATCTGGCGTTCGCGCTGGGGCGGGCTGCCCACGGCCTGCCACAGTCGCACATAGCCGGCCGCGTCCAGGCGGGGCGTGTCCAGCCAGCGCGCTCCGGCGTCGTCCAGCTGCTCGCTCAGGGCATGCAGCTCGCCCAGCAAGGCCACGGTGTCCACCAGCTCGGTGCTGAACAAGCGCACCAGGGCCGGCACGATGCGTGCGAACTGGGCGTCGCGCGCGCCAAACTCCTGCGGGCCGTACAACTCGTGCAGAAAAAAACGAGCCGCCGGGCCATGCCGGCCATCGGCCAGCAGGTCGGCATAGCTGAGCCGGAAGCGCTGCGCCTGATAGGTCTTCAGCGCCTGCAGGCGCTCGCACAGCGCGGCATCGCCGGCGCGTGCGGCGCGCAGGCGTTGCACGCTGTCCAGGTGCTGGAGGATGCGTTCGGCCGCTTCGCGGGACATGGCCACAGGTTAGCGCGCTGTCGTTGGCCCGCGGCCGCCCGGCTTAGGCGCGGGCGTCTAGGCGCTGCGGCCAGCGCGGCCGCAGCGGGCCGGGGTGCGAGACTGGCGGCACGATGATCGCAAGACTGCAGCGCGTCCTGGTGATGCTGATCCTGCTGGGCACGCTGGCCTGGTGGCTCTGGGCCAGCGCCCGCGGCTGGCCCCTGATCTGGGTGCTGGCCGGGGCCCTGCTGTGCCTGCTGCCGCATGCGCCGGTGCTGGCGCTGGAGTTCGTGCTGCTGCGCTGCCAGCCCCAGGCGCCCGGTCTGCCGCGGCTGACGCCGCTGCGGCTGCTGCGCGCCTGGGCCGGCGAGGTGCTGGCCGGCCTGCGCGTGTTCGGCTGGCAGCAGCCGTTTGCCGCCGGCTACCGCACGCGCCAGGCGGCGGAGGCCGCGCGCGGGCGGCGTGGCCTGCTGCTGGTGCACGGCTACTGCTGCAACCGCGGCCTGTGGCGGCGCTGGATGCGCCGGTTGGACGACGCCGGCGTGCCCTGGGAGGCGGTGACGCTGGAGCCGGCCTTCGGCAGCATCGATGCCGCCGTGCCCGAACTGGCCGCAGCGGCGCGGGCCCTGCAGCAGCGCACCGGCCTGGCGCCGGTGGTGGTGGCGCACAGCATGGGCGGTCTGGTGCTGCGCGCCTGGCTGGCCGATCTGCCGCCAGACCAGGCCGATGCTGCCGTGCACCGCGTCATCACCATCGGCACGCCGCACCAGGGCACCTGGCTGGCGCGCTTTGCCGCCACGCCCAATGCGCGGCAGATGCGTCAGCACAGCCGCTGGCTGGCCGGGCTGCGGCAGCGCGAGCGGCACGGCTGGCTGGCGCAGCGCCTGCTGTGCTTCTACGGCCATGCCGACAACATCGTGTTTCCCGCTGCCACGGCCTGCCTGCCGGACGCGGCCTGCCGCCACCTGCCCGGGGTGGCCCATGTGGCGATGGTCGAGCAGGCCGAGGTCTGGGACGCGGCGCTGGCCGCGTTGCAGGCACCGGCGCTGCCGCCGCACGGGCCGGCCTGATCAGTCGGCGTCGATCTGCTGCAGCAGGGCCAGCACCGGTGTGCTGCCCAGGTTCAGCAGGGCGCCGATGTCGGCGATGTCGTCGGGCAGGGCCGGGTCATCCCAGCCGCGGGCGCTGTGGCGGGCCACGCGCACCGCCAGCTGCACATTGCGCACCTGGGCCGCCGACGTGGCATGGTCGTCGCTGATGCGCACCAGCAGCTCGGGCAGGCGCCATTGCCGCATCAGGGCCTGCTGCAGGTCGGCCAGCGGCAGGTTCAGGTGGTGGCGCTGCGCCTCCACCGAGCGCCGGCCCGGATGCTGGCGCAGGTCGTCGGCCACGGCCAGGGCCAGGCCCGGCGCATGCACCCACAGCAGCATCTCGGCAAAGTCGTGCAGCAGCGCGGCCTCGTGCAGCACGGCGGCGTCGTAGTCCTGGCGGTGGATGGCAAAGCCCAGCGCAAAGCGCGCGGCACGGCGCGAGCGCTGCAGCACGCCGTCCAGGCCTTGCAGCGCCCGCGGCATGCCGGCCAGGTGCTGGGACACCGTGGGCTGCGGGCCGAAGTCGCGGAAGAACGGCGTGATGCCCAGCATCACCAGGGCCTGGGTCACGGTTTCGGCATCGGCGCGCTCGCGTCCGGCGGGCCGCGGCAGCGCCGCCACATGGCGCAGCAGCTTCAGCGTCATCAGCGGGTCCTGGCTCAGGTCCTCGGCCAGCAGATGGGCGTCGACGCTGTCCTCGGTGGCACGCAGCGCCTCCAGCATGGCGGCGGTGTCGTCCAGCACCGGCAGCTCGCGCGGCTGCAGCGCGCGCAGCCAGCCGGCCAGGTCGGCCGGCGCGGTGGTGATCAGGGGCAGCTGGGTCGGGTGGGGCATGGTCGGCTCCCGGTTGGGGCAGGACGCTGCAGTGTCGGACCTAGCGCTGCTCGTCTGTCCGGGATATCGGCAGACCGGGCCCGCCCTTGAGCGGGACGGGCCCGGCGCCTGCGGCCATCACAGCCGGCGCACGCCGGGCAGGTGGCCGACGAGTTCACCGTCGATGTACAGCGCGCCCTCGGGCGCGCCGGCTTCGGCATAGAACTCCAGCTCGGGCACGCGCTGGGGCCGGACGGCAGCCCGGGCCAGGCGTCGTGCCAGACGCGCCAGGCCATGGCTGGCCTGACGCAACAGGGCTGCGGCCAGATGCCGCAGCGGGTGGCCGCCGGGGGCGGCCAGGGGACCTTGGAGGCCGTGGAGGCGCTCTTGCATGATCAGTCTCCTGGGCGAGGCGGCCACTCGCTGGGGCACGCGTCGCCGATTGGTTCAGGTCGAGGGAGGGTGTTGCTCGCGCAGCTCGCGGCGCAGCGCCTGGCGGGCCTGCTGGCGCTGGCCACCGGTGCCGCGGCGGTGCACGCCGGCCAGGCGGCGATGGGCGGCGGCGACCAGCGGATTGCGGGGCTTGAACGGGGCAAGGGTCATGGACATGCGAACGCTCCTTGGCGTGAGTTGGCGCGGCAACGGCTGCGCCCAGCGAGGGGTGAAACAGAAGGGGGGTGGGCGATCCGGCTGCCTGGAGACCGGATGCTTGCCCGAATGATAAACAAGTGTTTATCAGATGCGCAAGACCTGCGCAGACCTTGGCCTCCCCAAACCTTAGGGGAAGGGTGGACCCTCGGTGGCACGCCGCGCGCTGCCGCGCCACAGTTCAGCGCGAGCGCTTGAGCGGTGCGACGCCGGTCTGCGAGGCCAGCCACAGCGCATGCTCGTCGACCTGCGCGGGCTGCGGCTGCGCGGCCGGGGCCGGGCGTTTGGAGGGGGCGGGCGTGGCTGCGGTCGCGGCAGGCATCGCCGGTGCGCCGCCGGTGTCGGGCGTGCCCAGCACCTCGCCCAGCAGGTCCAGCAAGCGCGTCCGCGCACGCTGCGGATGGCGGCGGTAGTAGCTGAGCACCAGGCCGACGATGAAGCGCTCGTCGTCGTCCTGCGGCTGGCTGGGGCTGGCCGCGGCGTCCACGCCGGCCGCGGGACCTGGTGCAAGGACCGCGGACCCCGCCGCAGCGCCGGCGCGAGCGGTGGCGCCGGGCGTCACGTCGTGCACCTGGTCCATCCAGCCGGCGGGCTTGCGGCATTGCTGCTCGAACTGGCGCGCCAGGCGCTCGCCGATCTGGCGCGAGCGGGCCTTGATCTGGCTCCAGTAGCTGGGCTGGATCTGCAGGCGCTCGGCAAAGCGGCGCTCCAGGCCCCGCAGCGTGGCGGCATCGGGCGAGCGCACGGTGGCCTGCACGAACTCGTCGAACAGCCGCATCGCGTTGTCGAAGCGCACGCGGGCGACGTCAGGCACAGGCTCAACAGACATGCCCCGATGATAAAGGCGGCTTGCCCTGCTGCCCCGCCGCGGGGATTTGCGTCTATCGTTGCGCCAGGAGGTGTTGCATGGAATTGCACAGACCTGTGATGGCCTTGCTGCTGGCGGCCATGGTCGCGCCCGTCGCCCTGGCCCAGGCCGGCGAGCGGGCCATCGTCAAGGAGGTGGTGGTGCCGGCGCCGCAGGCCGCGGTGTGGGCCGCCTGGACCACGCGCGAGGGCATCGTTGGCTTCTTCGCGCCCGATGCGGTGATCGAGGCCCGCCCCGGGGGCGCCTTCCACATCCACATCGA
>JAGOPK010000016.1 GCA_017992055.1 Burkholderiaceae bacterium | reverse complement strand
CAATGCGGATCTCGCGCTTGGCCTTGAGCTGGCCGCCCTGCACCCGCGACACCCGGGTGTGGGTGCCCAGCACGTTCTTCAGCACATTCAGCTGCGGGTCGTAGACCACCTTGGCCAGCGGCGGCGCACTCTTCAGGTGGCGGGCCTTCAGCGCCTGCACATAGTCGAACAGCGCGCGCTCGCTGCGCACCTCATGGGCCTCGGGATGGCGGCGCGCCAGCGCATCGGCCAGCGTGCCGGCATCGATCATGGCCTGCACCTGGGCCAGCAGTTCGGGCGGGTAGCCCTGCAGGTACTTCAGAGGCGTCACGGGGGTGTGCAGTCAGGCCGCTGCGTCGCGGCCTGACGGCCGTGGCCTGGCCACGAGGGCCGACGGCATGGCATGCGATCGTGCGGTGTCAGCGGGAGGTGTGGGCATGCGGTGGCGGGCTTGTCTGCGTGTCTGACATGGTGGCAGTGGGCATGGGATGGCTGGCCGCGCAGCTTCGCTGTCTTAGCGGAGGATGAATTGAATCGGGGAGGCCTCGCGGTCGGCGATTTGGTTGGCGGCTAGCTACCCGCAAGAGACGTTCGCTGTCCTGCTCTCGCCACCCCGAAGCTGCCGGCCGCGTTGCGGAGACCGGCAATGGTTGAATGCAGCAGAAGGCTCAGATCGCCGGCAATCTGTCGTGGCTGAGCACATGCTGCTCAGAAGGTGCTGGCGGGACGAATGGCTGGTTTCGCGGGGCGAGCCGCGTCTTCCGACGTGCTGTTCATGCCACGATGCGCGCCTGATGAACCCGCGTCGCCTGCTGCTGTTCTACATTGTCTTCGTGGCCGGCATGGCCCTGCTCAACAGCCTGGCCGCGTTGCAGGACTATCGGCACGCTGGCGGCACGCGGGCCTGGGAGCCGTTTCTGTGGGAGGTCAGCTCGGCCCTGCTTTTGGGCCCGCTGAATCTGGCTGTGGGCTGGGGGGTGGGTCGCTTGCGCGGCCAGGCTCTGAACCGCCAGCTGTCGCTGCTGGCGGCTGGCTTCCTGGCCTTCACCTTGCTGCATGTGGTCGGCATGTTCGGCCTGCGCTTCGCCGCCTACGGTCTGTTCGGTGTCGACTATCGCCCCGGCCCTCTGGGTGAATTGCTGCGCTACGAGGGCGCCAAGGACCTGATCAGCTACGCGATTGCGCTGCTGCTCGGCCGTGGTTACTGGGCCTGGGTGGCGGCGCGTCAGCGAGAGCAGGAACTGGTGCGCTTGCGCGCCGAACTTGCCGAGGCGAGGCTGGCGCGATTGGTCGAGCAGGTACAACCACACTTCCTTTTCAACTCGCTGAACCTGATTTCCTCGGTCATGTACGAGGACGTGGAGCGTGCCGACCGCTTGCTCTGTGAGCTGGCGACCCTGTTGCGCCAGAGCCTGAACGCGCAGCAGGCGGGCGAGCACAGCCTGGCCGAGGAGCTGGCGCTGGTGCGTCCCTTCCTGTCCCTGATGCAGGCCCGCTTCGGAGAGCAGCGTCTACGGGTCCAGATAGACGCCGAGGATGGGGCCCTGCCCGTGCGCATGCCAGCCCTGCTGCTGCTGGCTCCCGTGGAGAACGCGATCAAGCACGATGTGGCAACGCACGGTGGGCCTGTGACGGTGCGCGTGCACGCGGCACTGCACGGAAGGCGGCTGCAGCTTGCCGTGGAGAACAGCGGCGTGCAGCAACCAGGCCTGCCCGATGGCGGTGTCGGGCTGGCGAACCTGCGCGAACGCCTGGCGGCCCGCTACGGCGAGGCGGCATGCGTTCGATTCGGGCCCTTTGATGACGGAATGCGCCTGCGGATCGAGTTGCCCGGATGAGAGTGCTCGTCGTCGATGACGAACCGGCAGCGCGCGCCAAGCTGCGCCGTTTGCTGAGCGCACAAGCGATTGTCGGCGAGGTCGCCGAGGCGGCTGATGCGCCGGCCGCGCTGGCCTTGCTGGCGCGCCAGCGCTTCGAGCTGGCCATCCTCGACATCGAGATGCCAGGTGGCAGCGGTCTGCAGTTGGCGGCGCAGCTACCGGGCGGCTGCTGCTGCGTGTTCTCCACGGCCTACGGCGAGCACGCACTGCAGGCCTTCGAGCTGGGTGCCCTCGACTACCTGCTCAAGCCCTACACGGCCGAGCGTCTGGCTACGACCCTGGAGCGCGTGCGTGCGCAGTTGGCCCTGCCGGCGCCGGTGCCGCGCTTGCGGGTGGGCGAGGGCGAGACTTGGGTGGACACACGCGATGGCCGGCAACGCATCCGCCTGGCCGACGTGCAGTGGCTGGCGGCGGCGGACAACTATGTGGCCCTGCATCTGCCACCGCTCAGTTTTCTGGAGCGGGGTAGCCTGAGCGCGCTGCTGCAGCGGCCCGACTGGGCCGGTCTGTTCTTGCGCGTGCACCGATCACATGCGGTGAATCCGGCGTATGTGATGCGAGTGAAGCCATGCAGGGATGGGGAGGCCTTGTTGACGATGCGTGCAGGCCAGGTCTTGCGGGTGTCGCGTGGGTATCGGGAAGTCCTGGCGTCTTTGACGCGGTCCTAGGGCTCCGACGTGAGAGCCCGCGGAGGCGATGATCGCGGCACACTGCACCGCAAAGCGCCTCGTCCCAGGAACCGGTTCTTTCACCCCAGCGCCATGGCGCGGAAGCTCAGCCGCCGGCATCGTCCCGGAATGCAAAGCACCCTCCGCCTCCCACATCTGGATCTGCTCCGCGTCGCCGCCTTCGCCCTGCTCATCCCGTACCACGTCGGCATGTACTACGTGAGCTGGGACTGGCATGTGAAAAGCCCAGCGGCCAGCAACGCTCTCGAACCTTTCATGCTGCTCAGCAGTCCCTGGCGGCTGGGCCTGCTCTTCTTCGTGGCTGGCGCCGCCTGCGCCACGCTCTATGCCAAACGCGGCCGCTGGGCGGGCTTCGCGCGCGAGCGCTCCCGCCGTTTGCTGCTGCCCTTGCTCTTCGGCATGGCCGTCATCGTCACGCCCCAGGCCTACTACGAGCTGCTGACCCAAGCCCCCGAACTGCTGCCAGGCGATGGTGGCTACCTGGATTTCTGGGCCGCCTATCTGCAGGGCGGCCGGTACTGCCGTGGCGATGACTGCATGAGCGTACCGACCTGGAATCACCTCTGGTTCCTGCCCTATCTCTGGGTCTACGCGCTGTTGCTGTCGCCGCTGCTGGTGCGACTGCCGCAGCGGAGGCTGGCGTTGCCAGCATGGGGCTGGCTCATCGTGCCGGCGCTGCCACTGATCGCCTTCCGCTTGGGCCTGTTCCCCCACTTCCCAAGCACGCATGACCTGTTCAACGACGCCTACAACCACGCGCTCTACGGCTATTTGTTCGCACTGGGCTGGGCCAGCCGCGGCTGCCTGGCCGAGGGTTTCTGGGCGGCCACACGGCGCAGGCGCTGGCTCAGCCTGGCGCTCGCCCTGCTGGCCTGGGGAGTGCTTGTGGGCTACTTCCAGGCCTACCGCACTGAGACACCGCCGCTAGCCCTGCGCCAGCTCATGCGCACGCTCTGGGCCCTGCTCAGCTGGTGGGCCATCAGCGCGGCCTGCGGCTGGGCTCAGCAACTGGCCCCTCGGGGCGAAGCACCCGTGCTGCGTTGGCTGAGCGGTGCCGTGTTCTGCCTGTACATCCTGCACCAGACGGTCATCGTGCTGCTGACACGCTGGCTGTTGCCGCTGGGCTTGCCTTGGGGGCTGGAGGCCCTGCTGCTGATCCTGCTGACGGCCGTGATCTGCCTGAGCGCCTACGCGCTGCTGCGCCAGGTGCCTGGGCTGCGTGCCCTGCATGGAATCTCGTTGCCGGCGCGCGGCAGCTAGCAACCAGGGGCCTCAGTTGGGGTCGGCGACGTTGATCTAGTAGCTCCCAATCGGCCCTTCACCAGCGTCTGCTCCTGGCCGACATGCGCCGCCCGCTTGACGCCCAATATCGAGCGACATGAGCCCGATGTCAGTGGCGATAGTCCTCTTCGCGCTGGTGTCGAACGGCGCCCACGACTACGTCGTCTCCGATGATTTCAAACAGCACAACATAACCGGCACCGCCAAATGGAACGATGAGTTCGCGCGAACGGCCGTTACCTAACTCGGCCTTTCGGCAGGTGTAAGGCGACCAAGACAGCAGGCGCATTCCCTCGCTGATCGCATCGAGCGCGCGTTGGGGCGTCGTCCAGTCCGGTGTTTCGCTGGCGAGTTCCCGCTCGATGGCGAAATCTTCCAGGCGCTGAAGGTCAGCAACGGCCTCTTCGAGAAATGTGACGGTGTAGACGATGGTCACTTGCCGGCGCGCTGGGTCGCTCGACGCTTCGCGTCATCCAGGCGCCCCTGCAAGCCGGTCATGACCTCGTCGACCGTGCGGCCGCCGCCTTCGCGCTTCCACCGCTCAATGGCGGCCTCGCCGCGATCGACGAACTCGGCCTGGACTCGACGCCAAGCTGCGGCCGAGACGACCGCCTCCTCGATGAACTGCGTCAGCGACTCGCCTTCGCGCAAGACGGCCTCGACCTCGGCCCGAACCTCGGGTTCGACGCGGATGGGGGGGAAGGTAGCGGAGCGCATGGATGAAGTGTATAGCAAACGTGCTACAGTCGCAATCGAGGCCGCCGCGATGCCCTGAAGCCGACCGTCGCCGATGTCCGCTTCTGGCCGAGTTCAGCCCTTCCCGTTCAAACCCACCCTCACTCCGCCGCAGCCCTCCGATGCAACTGCCGATACGCCCCCGGCGCCAGCCCGGTCCACTCCTTGAACGCCCGGTGAAAGGCGCTGGCCTCTGAATAGCCCAGCCGCAGGGCAATGTCGGCCAGCGTCAGCTCGGGGTGGTGCACCAGATCGTCCACCGCCACGTCGCGGCGCAGGCCGTCCTTCAGGGCCTGGAAGCCCTGGCCTTCGCGGTCGAGGTGGCGGCGCAGCGTGGTCGGCGACAGGCCTTCGGCCTCGGCCACCGCTTCCAGCGAGGGCAGGCGCTGGTGCAGGTGCTGGCGCAGGCGGCGCCGGATGCGCTCGCCCAGGCCGCCGCCATCGCGGTACTTCAGCAGCACATTGCCGGGTGCGGCGCGCAAGAAGGCCTGCAGCTCGTCGGGGCTGCGCACCACCGGCAGCTGCAGCCAGCGCGCGCTGAAGCGGCAGCCGGTGACCCCCGAGGCCAGCCGCACCGGCGCGTTGAACAAACGCGACGCATCTTGCCGCGGCGTGGCGTGATCGCCGTCGTAGATCAGCTCGTCGACCGGGATGCGCCGGCCCACCAGCCAGCAGGCGAAGCCGAAGCCGAACAGCAGCAGCGCGCGCTGCGCGAAGTTCTGTCCGGGTGTGGTGGGGCCGGCGCCGGCAATGCGCAGCTCGGCCTGGCCGTCGGCTTGTTCGCTCAGCCGGGCGCGAAAGTCGCCCAGCAGCGGATGGGCATGGCGCAGCGCCGCGCGCAGTGCCGGCCCCAGCGTGGGCTGGGCCTGGGCCAGACGGCAGGCGGTGGCAAAGCTGCCGGGCGGCACCGGGCGGCTGCACAGGCCCCACAGCTCGTCACCCATGCGCCGCGCCAGCAGCTTGATCAGCGCGGCGTACTGCGGCGGCGTGACGCGCGCGCGCTCCGAGGCCAGCAGCGCCACCGGGATGCCCACGCGCGCCAGCAGCTGCGCCTCGTCCAGCCCCCGCTCGCGCGCACCGGCCAGCAGCTGCACCACCTGGGCGATGGCCACCGTGTGCCGGGCCGAGGGGGGAGGGCTGCTCATGCCCCCGATTCTGGCCGGTGGCCGTCGGGGGCCGCCGGGTTCCGCCGGTTGCAGGCTCAGGACACGGCGCCGCTGGCAAACAGCGCGCTGATGGCCTCCGCCTCCAGGCCCAGGCCGGCCAGCACCTCGCGGCTGTGCTGGCCCAGGTGCGGCGCGGCGGCCGGCGCGGCAGGGCCATGGTTGCCGAAGCGTGCGGCCGGGCCGGCGCTGCGCACCCGGCCCTGGGCACCGTGGTCCAGCTCCAGCAGGCTGGCGTTGTGGCGCACCTGCTCGTCCTCGTGCAGCGTGGGCTTCAGGTTCACGCGGCCGGCGGGCACGCCGGCGGCGATCAGCCGCGCCACAAAGGGCGTGACCGGCTGCTGCGCGGCCACCGGCTCCAGCAGCGCGCGCAGCTCGGGCTGGTGGTCGCGGCGGCTCAGGATGGTGGCAAAGCGCGGGTCGCTCAGCAGCCCGGGCAGGCCGAACACGCGGGCCATGGCGGCAAACTCTTCGTCCTGCGGCGTGATCATCGCAAACCAGCCGTCCTGCGCCCGCCACAGCCGCTGGTTGGCACCGAACTCCAGGATCGGCGGCGGCGCATCGTCCAGCCAGCTGTGGTTGAACATCGCCTCGGGCCATGAGAAGGCCAGTGCCGCGTCCAGCATCGACAGCTTGACCTGCTGGCCGCGGCCGGTGCGCGAGCGCTCGAACAGCGCCGCCGTCACCGCCTGGGCCGCCGTCAGCGAGGTGAGCTTGTCGCACACCAGGGTCTGCAGCAGGCGCGGCTCGCCGGTGGCGGGGTCGGGATGGGCCGCGGCCAGGCCCGACACGGCCTGGATCACCGGGTCGTAGACGCGCGCGCCGGCCAGCGGCCCGCTGTCGCCAAAGCCGCTGATCGACAGGTACACCAGGCCCGGATGCCAGGCGCTCACCGCCTCGTAGCCAAAACCCAGCCGGGCCATCGCGCCGGGGCGGAAGTTCTCGATCAGCACGTCGGCGCCGGCGATCAGCTGGTGCAGCACCTGGCGCGCGCTGTCCTGCTTCAGGTCCAGCACGATGGAGCGCTTGCCGCGGTTGATGGTCACGAACATCGGCGTCAGGTCGCCCTTGGCCGGGCCGATGCGGCGCGTCAGGTCGCCGCCGCGGGCCTCGACCTTGATGACCTCGGCGCCCTGGTCGGTCAGCATGCCGGCGGCCATCGGCCCCGAGACCACGGCCGACAGGTCGATCACGCGCACGCCGCTCAGGGGGCCACTCACAGGGCCGCTGGCGGGGGAGGAGGGTTGTTGCATGGGATGCTGCCGGGGCGCGCCGCTCACAGGCTGCGCGCCACGATCTCCTTCATGATTTCGTTGCTGCCGCCGTAGATGCGGGCCACCCGCGCGTCGACCCAGGCGCTGCCCACGCCGCCATCGGCCATGAAGCCCTGGCCGCCGTGCATCTGCACAAAGTCGTCGAGCAGCCGGCCCTGCATTTCCGAGGCATTGAGCTTGGCCATGGCCGCGCGCTCGGGCGTCAGCTGGCCGCTCAGATGGCGTGCCAGGCAGTCGTCGACAAAGCAGCGCAGCATCTCGGCCTGGGCACGCGCCTCGGCCAGCCGGAAGCGGGTGCTCTGGTGATCGAACACTGTGGCGCCAAAGCTGCGGCGCTGGCGCGTCCAGGCGATGGTGCGCGCCAGAAAGGCCTCGATCGAGGCCGCTGCCCGCACGGCGATGATCAGCCGCTCCTGCGCCAGCTGCTGCATCAGGTAGCCGAAGCCCTGGTGCTCCTGGCCCAGCAGGTGGTCGGCGGGCACGCGCACGTCGTCGAAGAACAGCTCGGCCGTGTCCTGGCCGCGCAGGCCGATCTTCTGCAGTGCCTTGCCACGTGCAAAGCCCGGCATGCCGTCTTCCACCACCAGCAGCGATACGCCCTTGGCGCCGCGTGCGGCATCGGTCTTGGCCACCACGATCACCAGGCCGGCATTCAGGCCGTTGGAGATGTAGGTCTTCTGGCCGTTCAGCACATAGTGGTCGCCGTCCCGGCGCGCGCTGGTGCGTATGGCCTTCAGGTCGCTGCCGGCCTCGGGCTCGGTCATGGCGATGGCGCCCACGCAGCGGCCGGCGGCCATGGCCGGCAGCCAGCGCTCGCGCTGCGCCGGCGTGCCATAGGCGTGCAGATAGGGCGCCACCACCTCCGAGTGCAGGCTGAAGCCCACGCCGGTGGCATTGACGCGGGCCAGCTCCTCGATGATCACCGCCGCGTGGCCGAAGTCGCCACCGCCGCCGTAAGGGGCGGGCAGGCTGGTGCACAGCAGGCCGGCCTCGCCGGCGGCGCGCCACAGCTGCAGCGGCACGCGGCCGGCTTCCTCCCAGGCCCCATGCTGCGGCGCGATCTCGCGCTCGACGAAGCGGCGCACCTGGGTGCGGAACTGCTCATGGTCCTCGCGCAGCACCGTGCGCGCGGAGGCTGGCACCGTCACTGGTCGACCTTGATGTTGGTGGCCTTGATGGTGCGGTCCATGAACTCGGCCAGCGTCTTCATCTCGCGGCCCAGTTCCTCGGCGGTGGAACCCACCGGCTCCTGGCCCAGCTCGCGCAGCTTGGCGCTGAACTCGGGCGACTGCAGGGCCTTGGCAATGCCGCCGGACAGCTTGCCGACCACGTCCTTGGGCGTGCCGGCCGGCGCCAGCACCAGGAAGAAGCCCACCGGCTCGAAGCCCTTGTAGCCCAGCTCCTGGAAGGTGGGCACGTTCGGCACCGAGTTGATGCGCTTGGTGCCGGTCATGGCCAGGGTCTTGAGCTTGCCGGACTGCACCAGCGGCACCAGCGAGGCCGTGTCCATCCAGGCCGAGCTGATCTGGCCGCCCAGCAGGTCGGTGACCAGCGGGCCCATGCCCTTGTAGGGCACATGGGTCACGTTGATCTTGGAGTGCAGGTTCAGCGTCTCGCCAAAGATGTTGGCCGTGGTGCCCTGGCCGAACGAGCCATAGCTGATGTTGGCGCCCGGCTTGCGCGCCATGGCCACGTACTCTTCCACCGTGTTCACCGGCAGGCTGGCCGGCACCACCAGGCCCAGGGCCGAGCGCGACAGCATCGACACCGGCTCGAAGTCCTTGTCGATGTCGAACGGCAGCTTGGCGTACAGCGACTTGGCGTAGATGATGTTCGAGATGGTCAGGCCGATGGTGTAGCCATCGGCCGGCGACTTGGCCACGCCCTGGATGCCCAGCCAGCCGGCGGCGCCGGGCCGGTTCTCGACGATCACCTGCTGGCCCCAGGCCTCGGTCAGCTTCTGGCCGATGGTGCGGGCGATCAGGTCGGTGGTGCCCCCGGGCGTGTAGGGCACGATGAACTTGATCGGCTTGTTCGGATAGCCGGCGGCGGCGCCGGTCTGGGCCAGCAGCGGAGCGGCCAGGCTGGCCAGGGCGGTGGCGGCCAGGGCCTGGCAGGCCAGGCGGCGGGGGGTCGGGGTCATGCGGTCTGTCTCCTGATCTCGATGGGGTTTTGGCCCCATGCTAGGAAACCGACCGGGCTCCCACAATGACGCTTGCCGCCAGCTGGATTGACGGATTTGTCCAGGCCTGGGCTGGGCCCGGGCCGGCTCAGCCGATGCGGTAGAAGTCCAGCAGCACCGCCCGCGCCTCGCGCTGGCCCACCGCCAGGGCCAGGCAGCGGTTCAGGTGCAGCCAGGCCGGCGCGCCGGTGGTGAAGCGCACCACGGTGCGAAAAAAGTACTCGCTGGCGGCCACCGCCTCGCCGCGTGCCAGCCGCGCCATCACCTCGGGCGGGCCATGGCGCAGGCCGTCGCTCTGCACCTCGATCAGCGCGCCATCGGGCGTGCGGATCACATAGTGGGCGGCAATGTCCAGCACGCCGTCGGCGCGCAGCACCTGCCAGTCGACACCGCCCTCGACGATCTCGCCGTTCAGCTCGGGCCCCTGCACCGTGCCGCCCAGCAGCGGCACATAGCGCCGCTCGCCATGCTTGGCCGGGCCCAGCGTGACCAGCGGGCCGACCTCGCAGCGCACGCGGGCCATGGGCAGCAGCGGCGGGGGGGCGGGCAGGGTGGCGGAATCGGTCATGGCATCGGGTCTCCGGGGGATGGGCTCCGGGTCACAGCGGATGGACAGCGGCGGGCCACGGGCCATGATCTTGCCGCCTGCCGTGGCCGCTGCCCAGGCGCGGCCGGTCATCCCAGAGGATGACTGGATCTGCGTGGCACGGCGGCCCCTCCCACCGTCTTCAGCTTGCGCGATGAACCTCTGGGCCCTGCCCCTGCACACCGCTGCGACCGCGGCGCCCCTGGCCGATCTGGTCGGCGCCATCGGCGCCGGCGACTTCGGCCCGCGGGCCCTGGCGGCGATCAATGCCGCGCCGCTGCGCGCGGCGTCCTGGTCGGTGTACCAGCTGCGCCGCGACCAGGCGCCGCTGCTGCACCTGTCGGGCAGCCGGGGCGTGGCCGACACCACGCGCGACTGCTTTGCCGCCTACCAGCGGGGCCTGTACCGCGGCGACCGCAGCTTCGACGGCGTGCGCCCCGGCCATGCCGCGGTGCTGCGCATGCATGCCGACGAGGCGCCCAGCCGCGACCACCGCGAGGCCATCTACCTGCGCCATGGCGTGCTGGAGCGGCTGTCGGTGGTGCAGCGCGGCGATGCCGCGTCGCTGCTGGCCATCAACGTCTACCACCACCAGCACCAGGGGCGCTTCGAGGCCGGCGAGGTCGAGGCCTTTGCCGGCCTGGCGCCGCTGCTGCTGGCCTGTGTGCAGCGCCATCTGCAGCTGGTGGCGCCGCCGGCACCGCCGCCGCCCGCCGCCGCCGACCTGCGCGCCGCGCTGCTGCAGCGCTGCGACCAGCTCACCGAGCGCGAGCTGGATGTCTGCGAGCGCCTGCTGCGTGGCTGGAGCTACGACGGCATCGCCGCCGACCTGGGCCTGTCGCTGGCCACCGTCAAGACCTACCGGGCGCGCGCCTTCCAGCGCCTGGGCATGCACTTCAAGAGCGAGCTGTTCGCGGCCTTTCTGCCGCGGTGCTGAGTCCGGTTGTCGTCCTCTGGGATGACAGGCGGCGGCGGCTGTCACGCGCACACTGCGGCCGCCCCGACGACCGACCCAGGAGACCTGCATGACCCCCCGCCGCCAGACCCTGGCCGCCCTGGCCGCCGCCCTGCTGGCCAGCGCCACCCTGCCGCTGGCCGCCCAGGCCCAGAGCGGCCAGCCGCTGAAGCTGGTGGTGGGTTTCCCACCCGGCAGCGGGCCCGATGTGGTGGCCCGCCACCTGGGCCAGAAGCTGGCGGAGCTGAGCAAGCAGCAGGTCGTCGTCGACAACCGCGCCGGCGCCGGTGGCCAGATCGCCGCCCAGGCCGTGGCCCGCGGCCCGGCCGATGGCAGCCAGTTCCTGCTCGGCGAGGTGGGCTCGATCAGCATCTCGCCGGCGGCCTACAGCAAGCTGCCCTATGACCCGGCGCGCGACTTTGCCGCCGTGGCCGAGGTGGTGCGCTCCGACTTCGTGCTGGTGGTGCCGGCCAACAGCCCGGCACGCAACGTGGCCGAGTTCGTGGCCGCGGCCAAGGCGCAGAAGGACAAGGTCAATTTCGGCACCTTCGGCGCCGGCACGCCCGGCCACTTCGGCGCCGAGGTGTTCGGTGAGCTGGCGGGTTTTGGCGTCGAGCCCATCCACTACCGCGCCACCGGCGATGCGGTCACCGCCATCGTCAATGGCGACGTCAAGGGCGCTTTCGTTTCCACCGCGCTGGCCATGGCCCAGGTCAAGGGCGGCAAGATGCGCGCCCTGGCCACCACCGCGGCCCAGCGCTCGCCACTGCTGCCCGAGGTGCCCACCTTCACCGAGGCGGGCTATCCCAAGGCCGATTTCTCCGCCTGGTTTGCGGTGCTGGTGCCCGCGGCCACGCCAGCCGCCGCCACCGAAGCCCTGAGCCGCCAGGTGGTGGCCGCGGTGCAAAGCCCCGAGGTGCGGCAAAAGCTGCAAGAGGCCGGCTTCAGCGTCATCGGCAGCAGCCGCGCCGACACCGAGCGCATGCTCAAGGCCGAGGCGGTGCGCTGGGCCGCGGTGGTCAAGGCCAGCGGCTTCAAGGCCGATTGAGGCCGGCAGCGGTCACTCCAGGCGCCACAGCATGGGCAGCGCATAGCGCCCGGCGGGCAGGGCCTCGGTGCTGGCCTCGCCGTGCTGGGCCAGGCATTTCTCCAGATGCGCCAGCGCGGCCTCGTCCAGGATCTTGTGGCCGCTGGACCTCAGGAGGGCCGGCGCCGCGGCCCGCCCAGCGGCGTCGATCGTGAACGCCACCAGGGTCTCGCCTTCCTGCTCGCTGCGCAGCGCCTGTGCCGGGTAGGCCGGCAGCCGGCGAAAACACTGGCCCAGCGGCGAGGCGGCCACGCGCTGGGCGATCAGGCGGGCGCTGGGCCGTGGTGCGCTCGCTGCGCTGGCAGCGGGCTCGGGCACGGCCTGCGCCACACAGGGCATCTGCACGGCCGTGGCCAGCAGCCCGCAGAGCCAGGCCAAGCGGATGCGCTGCATCGGCGGTGGAGGCCCAGGCCTCAGGTCTTGCACAGGGTCTGTCCGTTGTCGAAGACGACCAGCCACCGGCCGTTGCCCTGCAGCTGCCAGGTGCTGAAGAAGCGGGCGAAGACCTTGCCCGACGGGTCCATCACCGGCCCCTCGGTATAGGCCAGCGTGGCCTGGGCCGACAGTTCCACGATCTCTGGCTTCCAGGAGAACGGCGCCGTGGCGGGGGCGAAGAAGCGCTTCCAGTGCTCGACGATGGCCGGTCGCCCGCGCAGCGGCGTGCCGCCGTTGATGAACACCGCGTCTTCGGCGATGCACTCGGCAAAGGCCGCCAGGTCCCGTCTGGCCAGGGTGGCGGCAAAGCCGGTCTCCGCGGCCAGGGCCTGCGCGCGCCGGTCCTCGCCAGCGGCCGGGCTGGGCCTGAGGGCGCATCCGGCCGCCGGCAGCGAGGCGGCCAGCATGAGAAACGGACGGCGGGTGTTCATGCGCTGCTCCGAACCTTGCCGTGTCAGGCCGCCCCGTCGCCCAGCGGCAGGGCCATGACGACCTCGTGGCCGTCCATCTCGCCGGTGGGCCTGAAGCCCAGCGAGCGGTACAAGGGCTCCGGCCCGCCTTCGCCCGGCACGTAGGAAATGGCCAGCGTGCTGAACAAGCCCTTGCGCCTGACATGCTCGATGACCTGCAGCAGCGCCGCCCGTCCCACGCCCTTGCGCTGGTGCCTGGCATCGACCATCAGGCGCCAGACGCCGACCGCCGGCTGCTCGGGAGCCGGTTTCAGCAGGGACTCGTCCGACAGCATGACAAAGCCGACCGGCTCGTCCGCCAGGTAGATCGCCCGATACCAGGCCTGCGGCGCAAACAGCGCCTGGGCCAGCGACACCGCGTTCGAGGCCACGAAGCGGGTCTGCTGCTCGCTGACCGCGAGCCTGAGCACGGCCACCACGGTCTCGGCGGTGATCTCCCTCAGCGTGACCGGCTCGGTGGTGTGTGTCATGGGCGGGGCAGGGCGGGTCGTGCCGTCAGGCCGCACCGGCGGCCGGCGCGCGGGCGACGAACTGCGCCGGATCGTAGAAGAACTGCTCGCGGTGGATGCGCTCGCCCTGCCATTGCTGGTAGGCCAGTTCCTCCAGCTCCCGCACCCGGCCGTCGTGGGACTCGAAGCGGAAGCGCCAGCGGATGACCACGCAGTCGCCGGACACGAACACCGGGCCGATGCACTGGGACACCACGGAGCGGGTCTGGGCCAGCACCCGCTTCTCGTTGGCCACCAGCAGGTCGCGGCCCACACGCGGCGGCGCGTGGTTCTCCTGCATCGAGGCATCGGCGGTGTAGAACTCCTCGATGGCCTGGGCGTGCGCGCCTTCTTCGACGCGGGCAATGAACCGGGCGAGGGTCTCTGCGGAGGGCATGGCGGCATTCTCATGCCAAACCGCGGCCGGGCGCTGCGTCAAGGCCGGGCCGTGCCGGCATTGATCTCGCGCAAACCGGCGCCATGCGGTGGCGTCCCGGCCCGGTCGCGCTGCGCTGCGGCAAAGCCCGCTTTACACAGCCCGGCGACGCTCAGGGCGCTCCCGCAACCGATGCTGAACCGAACGACATGCGCATTTCCCGAGACTGGGCCACGCCGCTGACCATCGCCACCTTTGCGCTGATGGGCGTCACCGGCGTGCTGATGTTCTTCCACCTCGACACCGGCTTCAACAAGCTGGCCCATGAGTGGCTGGGCTGGGTGATGGTGGCCGGCGTGGCCTTGCATGCGGTGGCCAACTGGGCGGCGTTCAAGCGCCACCTGCTGGGCTCGCGCCGTGGCCAGGTCATCGTGGCCCTGGGCCTGGCGCTCACGGCCGCCAGCTTTGTGCCGCAGCCGGCGCGCCCGGGGGGCGGCAGTCCACCGCAGCTGGCCATGCGCACCCTGCTGGATGCGCCGCTGCAGCATTTGGCGCCGCTGGCCGGGCAGAGCCCCGAAGCCCTGGTGGCGCGGCTGCGTGTGGCCGGCTATGCGCAGGCCGATGTTGACAGCACGCTGGGTGACTTGGCCGGCCACCAGCGCGAGCGCGAGGCACAGCTGCTGCGGCTGGTGTTCAGCCCGGCGCAGGCGTCCTGAGGCCGCGGGCCACGGCCAGCGCCCCGCCAGCGCCGATCAGGCGCACAGCGTGGCCGCATGGTGGCGCAGATGATCACCCACCACGCTGGCGATGAAGTAGTAGCCGTGGTCGTAGCCGGCATGGCGGCGCAGCGTCAGCGGCTGGCCGGCGGCGCGGCAGGCGGCTTCCAGGCGCTCGGGCAGCAGCTGGCCGTCGGCGAGGAATTTGTCGGCCTCGCCCTGGTCCACCAGCAACGGCGGTGCCTTGTGGCCGGCCTCGATCAGCGCGCAGGCGTCGTGGGCCGCCCACAGGCTGCGGTCCTCGCCCAGGTAGCCGGCAAAGGCCTTCCGGCCCCAGGCGCAGTGCTGGGGCGCGGCAATCGGCGCCAGCGCCGAGACGCTCTGGTACAGGCCGGGATGGCGCAGCGCCAGCGTCAGCGCGCCATGGCCGCCCATCGAATGGCCGAACAGGCCCACGCGGTCGGCGCGGGCCGGAAACTGCGCCAGCACCAGCTCGCGCAGCTCGCCGGTGATCCAGCTTTCCATGCGAAAGCGCTGGGCCCACGGTGCCTGCGTGGCATCGAGGTAGAAGCCCGCGCCATGGCCGAAGTCCCAGGCCGCGTCGGCGCTGGCTATGCCGGTGTCGCGCGGGCTGGTGTCGGGCGTCACGATCATCAGGCCCAGCTCGGCGGCCAGGGCCTGGGCGCCGGCCTTGATGGCAAAGGTCTCCTCGGTGCAGGTCAGTCCGGCCAGGTAGAACAGCACCGGCACCGGAGCGTGCGCGGCCTGCGGCGGCACATAGACGCCGAACTTCATGGCCCCGCCGGTGGCCGCTGAACTATGGCGATAAAAGCCCTGCGTGCCGCCGAACGAGCGGTGCGTGGACAGCGTCTCGAAGGCGGCCTGCGTCACGCTCAGAACTCCACCACCGAGCGGATCGATTCGCCGCGCTTCATCAGCGCAAAGCCCTCGTTGATGTCTTCGAGCTTCAGCTTGTGCGTGATCAGGCTGTCGATGTCGATCTTGCCTTCCATGTACCAGTCGACGATCTTGGGCACGTCGGTGCGGCCACGCGCGCCGCCGAAGGCCGAGCCCTCCCACTTGCGGCCGGTGACCAGCTGGAAGGGCCGGGTGCGGATCTCGGCGCCCGACTCGGCCACGCCGATGATGATGCTGCGGCCCCAGCCCTTGTGCGTGCACTCCAGCGCCTGGCGCATGGTGGTGGTGTTGCCGATGCACTCGAAGCTGTAGTCGGCGCCGCCGTCGGTGAGCGCAACGATGGCATCGACCACGTTCTCCACTTCCTTGGCGTTGATGAAGTGGGTCATGCCGAACTGGCGTGCCATGGCCTCGCGGCCGGGGTTGATGTCCACGCCGATGATCTTGTCGGCGCCGACCATGCGCGCGCCCTGGATCACGTTCAGGCCGATGCCGCCCAGGCCGAACACCACCACGTTGGCGCCGGCCTCGACCTTGGCATTGAAGATCACCGCGCCGATGCCGGTGGTGACGCCGCAGCCGATGTAGCAGACCTTGTCGAACGGGGCATCGGGGCGGATCTTGGCCAGCGCGATCTCGGGCACGACGATGTGGTTGGCGAAGGTGGAGGTGCCCATGTAGTGCAGCAGGGGCTTGCCGTCCAGCGAGAAGCGGCTGCTGCCATCGGGCATCAGGCCCTTGCCTTGCGTGGAGCGGATGGCCTGGCACAGATTGGTCTTGCGCGACAGGCAGAACTTGCACTGCCGGCATTCCGGCGTGTAGAGCGGGATCACATGGTCGCCCGGGCGCAGGCTGGTGACGCCGGCACCCACCTCCAGCACCACGCCCGCGCCCTCGTGGCCCAGGATGGCCGGGAACAGGCCCTCGGGATCGGCGCCGCTCAAGGTGTAGTAGTCGGTGTGGCAGATGCCGGTGGCCTTGACCTCGACCAGCACCTCGCCGGCACGCGGGCCTTCGAGGTCGACGGTTTCGATGGTCAGCGGGGCTCCGGCTTTCCAGGCGACGGCGGCGCGGGTCTTCATGGTGTGGGCGTCAAGAGGTGGTCGATGGCGCATTGTGGGACGCTGGCGCACCGGCCTGGGTGGAACGCCGGGGTATTTAGAATTCCAGGAATGGAATCAAAACGCTGCAGGCCATGCTGAAGCCGCTGGAGCTGCTGCGCATCTTCCAGGCCGCGGCCGAGGCCAGCAGCTTCCGCGAGGCGGCGGTGCGCCTGGGCACCTCGCCGCAGACCGTCACCCGCGCCATCCGCCAGCTGGAGCAGCAGCTGGGCGAGCTGCTGTTCCTGCGCAGCACGCGCCAGGTGCGCATCACCGCCTTCGGCGAGCAGCTGGCCGGCCGCACGCGCAGCCTGCTGGCCGAGCTGGAGGCGGTGCTGGGCAGCGTGGCGCCCAGCGTCGACAAGACCGGCGCCGCCGACGCCGACCTGGCCGGCCGCGTGCGCATCACCGCGCCGCGGGTGCTGGGCCGCTGCTGCATCGCGCCGGCGCTGGCCCGGCTGGCGCTGCAGCATCCGGGGCTGATGCCCGACCTGCGGCTGTCGGATGTGTTCGCCGACGTGGTCGATGCGCAGATCGACATCGGCGTGCGCATGGGCTTTCTGCGCGACAACCGCTTTGTCGCGCGGCGCGCCGGCGAGGTGGGCTTTGCGCTGGTGGCCGCGCCGGCCCTGGTGCAGCGCCTGGGCGTGCCCGAGACCCTGGACGATTTGGCGCGCTGTCCGGTGACGGCGCTGATCGACCCCAACACCGGCCGCATCTGGCCCTGGACCCTGGCCGGCGGCCGGCAGTTCACGCCGCACGACCGCGCCTGGGTCACCGACGACCCGGATGCCGAGGTCCAGGCCGTGCTGGCCGGCCTGGCCTATGCCCAGCTGCCCGACTACCTGGCCCAGCCGCTGCTGCGCCAGGGCCGGCTGCTGGCGCTGCGGCCCGACTGGTCGCCGCCGCCCTGGGGCGTGTACGTCTACCGGCCGCAGCGCGGGCCGGTGCCGGCGCGGGTGCGGCGGGTGTTCGACCACATCGTCGCCGCCATCGGCGAGCACCAGCAGGGCCTGGCGCCCCGCCTGGAGTCAGGCCTGACGCCAGGCTGACCGCGCGGCCACGCGCAGCGTGATGCAGCACCGGAAATGCCCTCATTTGGGGCATTCAGGCGCCGGCCTTCGCACCGATAACAGCAGCAATCGATTTGAAACGAAGTGAATCGATCGCGAGGCCTGATGCTGGGCCCACCGCGGGGCCAGAAGAAGAGGAACAACGATGTCGGTTGCTGCAAGTCCGTCCCCCCATTCACCGTCGAGCCAGGGCTTTTTCTCCCACCACGGGATCTGGGCGCCGGGTGTGCGCCTGTTCCGGCGGCTGGGCTTTCGGGCCAAGGCGGCCCTGGTCAGCCTGGTGCTGCTGCTGCCGCTGCTGGGCCTGCTGGGCTGGCAGCTGCTGTCCAGCTCCAGCGACGCGATGGACGCCCACCGCGACGCGCTGCGCAAGCAGACCCAGGTCGCCATCGGCCTGCTGAACTGGGCCCATGGCCTGGAAAGCCGCGGCGCCGTCAGCCGCGCCCAGGCCCAGCAGCTGGCGCTGGCCGCGCTGGCCGGCACGCGCTGGGGCGACGGCGACTATTACTGGATCAACGACATGGACGCGCGCATGGTCATGCACGCGGCCAAGCCCGAGCTGAACGGCCGCGACATGGCCGAGCATGCCGATCCCAACGGCTTCAAGCTGTTCCGTGCCTTCGTCGACACGGTGCGCCGCGACGGCGCCGGCTACGTCGCCTACCAATGGCCCAAGCCCGGCCATGACAAGCCGGTGGACAAGCTGTCGCACATCAGCGGCTTCGCGCCCTGGGGCTGGGTGGTCGGCACCGGCATCTACGTGGACGACGTGGCCGCCGCGCGCAATGCCGACATGGCCCGCGTGGGCCTGGTGATGGCGCTGACCCTGGCCCTGGCCGCCTACCTGCTGCACTGCTTCTACCTGGTGATGGAAGGCGGCCTGCGCGAGACCGAGCGCCACCTGGCGGCCATCACCCAGGGCGACCTGACGACCACGCCCTCGCCCTGGGGGCGCGACGAGGCGGCGCGGCTGATGCTGTCGCTGCGCGACATGCAGGTGTCGCTGCGCCAGATGGTGAGCAAGGTGCGCGAGGCCAGCGACGACATCCTGCATTCCAGCGAGGAGATCGCCAACGGCGGCCAGCAGCTGCAGGGCCGGGTCGAGCACACGGCGGCCAATCTGCAGCAGTCGGCGGCGTCGATGGAGCAGATCAGCGCCACCGTCAGAAGCAGCGCCCAGCATGTGGTCGACGCGGCCCGGCTGGCCGATGCCAATGCCGAGGCCGCGCGCCGCGGCGGCGAGGTCATGGCGCAGATGGCCGACACCATGGATGCCATCCAGTCGGCCTCCAGCCGCATCGGCGACATCATCGGCACCATCGACGGCATCGCCTTCCAGACCAACATCCTGGCGCTGAATGCGGCGGTCGAGGCCGCCCGTGCCGGCGAGACCGGCCGCGGCTTTGCCGTGGTGGCCCAGGAGGTGCGAGCCCTGGCCCAGCGCAGCACCGGCGCGGCCCGCGAGATCAAGCAGCTGGTGCAGGCCAGCACCGAGCGGGTGGAGGCCGGCTCGGGCATCGTGCGCCATGCCGGCGAGGCCATCGGCGCCATCGTCGGCAGCTCCAGCCAGGTCAAGCAGCTGCTCGACCAGGTGGCCGCCAGCGCCCGCGAGGAGGCGCTGGGCGTGGCCCAGATCGGCGACGCCGTCACCGAGCTGGACCGCATGACGCAGCAGAACGCCGCCCTGGTCGAGGAGACCGCCGCCGCCGCCGATGCCATGCGCCACCAGGCCCAGTCGCTGACCGGCGAGGTCAGCCGCTTCCTGCTGCCGGCCGCCAGCGGCGCCGTGGCGGTCGCGGCGGCGCCGGTCCCGGCCACACCGGCCGCCGACTTCGACTTCGACAGCGCCATCCAGGCCCACCGTGACTGGAAGGTCAAGCTGCGCAAGGCCATCGGTGAGCAGGGCCAGGTGGATGCCGAGGCCCTGTGCCGCGACGATCGCTGCCCGCTGGGCCGCTGGCTGCATGGCCCGGGTGGCCGGCGCTGGGGCGGCCGGCCGGTGTTCCAGGCCCTGGTTGACAAGCATGCGCAGTTCCACCAGCGTGCCGGCGAGGTGGCCCAGCGCATCAATGCCGCCGACTATGAGCGGGCGCGCAGCCTGCTCGGCGCCGAGTCGGCGTTCTCCGCGGCCTCGACCGAGGTGGTGACCTTGTTGACCCAGGCCAAGCGCGGCCTCTGAGCGGTGCCGCCGGCCGGCCGCGACGGCGGCCGACCACGTAGCCCGCGCGTTAAAGTCGCGGCATGACAAGAACCCGGAGGGAGGGCCCGGAGGCTGCGGACATGCCGCTGCCGGCGCCGCGCCGCCGGACCCTGCTGGGTGCGGCCGGGGCCGCCGCGGCCGCTGCCGGCGGCCTGGCCTGGTGGGCCTGGCCCGACAGCGATGCCATCCTGGCCCAGGTGCAGCGCAGCGGCCAGCTGCGCGTGGGCTATGCCATCGAGCCGCCCTATGCCCAGCTGGATGCCGATCTGCAGCCCGCCGGCGAGTCGCCCGGCGTGGTGCGCGCCCTGGCCCAGGCCCTGGGCTGGCGCCCGGTGTGGACGCTGACCGACTTCGGCCTGCTGCTGCCGCAGCTGGAGGCCGGCCGCTTCGACCTGGTGGCCGCCGGCCTGTTCATCACGCCCGAGCGGCGCCAGCGCGTGCGTTTCTCGCGGCCCACGCTGCAGGTGCGCGCAGGCTGGCTGTGGCGCACCGGCGGCGGCGCGCCGCCGGCGGACTACGGCCAGGCCGCGCATGCGGCCAGCCAGGCGGTGGGGGCCGGTGGCGCCGCCGGCCTGCGCCTGGTGGCGCTGTCGGGCTCGATCGAGCAGCAGGCCCTGCTGGCCGCCGGCCTGCCGTCGCAGCGCCTGCTGCTGGTGCCCGATGCGGCCACTGGCGAGTCGCTGGTGCTGCGTGGCCAGGCCGATGCGCTGGCGCTGTCCTGGCCCACGGTGCGGCGCATGGCCGAGGCCAGCACCGGCCGGCTGCAGGCGCGGCCGATCGCCGACGCCGTGGCCGCGCACGAGGTGGCGCTGGCCATGCACCGCGACGCGGCCGGCCTGCAGCGCCTGCTGGACGGCGTGCTGCAGGGCTATGTCGGCAGCGCCGGCCACCTGGCCTTGCTGCAGCGCTGTGGCCTGGGGCGCGACGACCTGCCGGCGGGCGCCCATGGCTGAGGCGCCGGGCCCGGCCGCCAGCAGCGGCCTGCTGAGCCAGCGCCGGGGCCTGGCGCTGGCCGTGGCCACGCTGCTGGCCTTTGCCGCCATCGGCGGCGCCCATCTGCTGCAGGCGCGCCAGGCCCAGCAGGCCCAGCAGCTGCTGCAGCAGCTGAAGTTTGCCGGCGAAGACCTGCACCAGGGCGTGCTGCACCTGCAGCTCGATGGCGGCCCGGCCTCGCCCTGGCGCACCGAGCACGGCCTGGTGCTGCTGGCCCAGGCCGGCCGCGAGCTGCAGGCCGTGGCCGAACGGGTGCCCGAGGCCGGCCGTGCCGCGGCCGTGGCCGCCGACATCGTGGCGCTGCGCCAGCGCTGGGCCCCCGCCACTGCGGCCACTGCGGCCACGCCGGCCACCGACCGCATCGCCGAGGACATCAGCGCCCGCCTGGCCCTGCACGACCTGGCGCAGCGCCTGGCCGGCCTGGATGCCGACATCACGCGCCGCAGCCGCGACGACGGGCAGCGCATGCAGCGCCTGTTCGATGCCACGGTGGCCGCCGGCGTGCTGCTGCTGCTGGCGGTGGTGGGGGGCATGCTGCATGGCGAGCGCCGGCGCTCGCTGGCCCACAGCCGCCAGCTGCACAGCGAGCGTCGCCTGCGCAGCACGCTGTCGGCGCTGGCCGAGGGCGTGCTGGTCTGCGACGAGCAGTCGCGCGTGCTGGATGCCAATCCGGCGGCCGAGCGCCTGCTGGGCCTGCCGCTGGCCGAGATGCAGGGCCAGGTGATGGGCCGGCTGTGGCAGGTCTGCCAGCTCGATGGCCGGCCGCTGCCGGTCGAGCAGTGGCCGGTGCGCATCGCGCTGGCCAGCGGCCAGGCGCAGCGCGGCGTGATCCTCGGCCTGAACACCGTGGCCCGCGGCCTGCGGCGCTACAGCGTCAACATCGAGCCGCTGCGCGATGCCGGCCGCATCACCGGTGCCGTGGTGTCCTTCGACGATGTCACCGCCACCCACCGCCAGGCCGAGCAGCTGGAGCGCCAGCGCGAGTCGCTGGAGGAGCGGGTGCAGGAGCGCACGCGCGACCTGCAGGCGGCGCTGCAGGCCAAGTCCGAGGCCGAGTCCTTTGCCCAGATCATCACCGACAGCCAGCCGCTGCTGGTGGCCTACTGGGACCGCGAGCTGCGGCTGCGCTTTGCCAACCGCGCCTACCTGGCCTGGTTCGGCCTGCAGCGCGAGCAGGTGCTGGGCGGCACGCTGGAGCAGGTGCTGGGCGTGCAATGGCAGCCGCGCTTTGCCGAGCCGATCCGGCGCGCGCTGGAGGGCCAGGTGCAGGAGGCCGAGATGGAGCTGCAGGCCGCCGATGGCCGCCAGGCGACGTTCTGGACGCACCGCGTGCCCGACCGCCGCACCGGCCAGGTGCTGGGCTTCTTCTTCATCGCCACCGACATCAGCGAGCTGGTCAGCGCCCGGCGCGAAGGCGAGCGCCTGGCCGCGGCCCTGGGCCAGGCCAATGCCGAGCTGGCCCTGCGCGTCGACCAGGCCGAGGCTGCGACGCGGGCCAAGAGCGCCTTCCTGGCCAATATGAGCCACGAGATCCGCACGCCGATGAACGCCATCATCGGCCTGACCCATCTGCTGGCCCGCGACAGCCACGATGCGGCCCAGCGCGAGCGCCTGGCCAAGGTCGACGGTGCCGCCCGCCACCTGCTGCAGATCATCAACGACGTGCTGGACCTGTCCAAGATCGAGGCCGGCAAGCTGCAGCTGCAGGCGCTGGACTTCGACCGCGATGCGCTGCTGGGCCGGGCCCTGGACATGGTGCGCGAGGCGGCCATGGCCAAGGGCCTGGAGCTGGTGCTGGACGTGGACCACCTGCCGCGGCGCCTGCGCGGCGATCTCCAGCACCTGGCCCAGGCGCTGATCAACCTGCTGGGCAATGCGGTCAAGTTCACCGACAGCGGCTGGGTGCGGCTGAGCGGCCGCTGGCTGGGCGACGAGGGCGGGCGCCAGCATCTGCGCTTCGAGGTCAGCGACACCGGGCCCGGCATCGCCCCCGAGCGCCTGGGCCGGCTGTTCACCGCCTTCGAGCAGGCCGATGCCTCGACCACCCGCCGCCATGGCGGCACCGGCCTGGGCCTGGCCCTGACCCGCCACCTGGCCGAGCTGATGGGCGGCCAGGCCGGCGTGGACAGCCAGCCCGGCGTGGGCAGCCGCTTCTGGTTCAGCGTGCGGCTGGAGCCGCCGCTGCAGCCGGCCGATCCCGCCATCGGCCCGCTGGTTGGCACCGACACCGGCACCGGCCCCGGCCCCGGCCCCTGGCCGGCCGGCCGGCGCGTGCTGCTGGTCGACGACCTGGCGCCGGCGCTGCAGGCCCTCGGCGAGCAGCTGCGCCAGCTGGGCCTGCAGGTGCAGGCCGAGTCGGATGCGCAGGCGCTGCTGCAGGCGGCCGAGTCGGCGGCCCGGGACGGCAGCCTGGTTGCGCCCGATCTGCTGGTGCTGGACTGGCGCATGCCCGGCCTGGACGGCCTGGCCCTGCTGCAGCGCCTGCGGCCGCTGCTGGCGCCGGCGCAGCCGCCGGCCCTGCTGATCACGGCGCAGGACGATGCGGCGCTGCGGCGCCAGGCGCTGGCGGCCGGCTTCGCCGCGGTGCTGGTCAAGCCGGTCACGCCGTCGGGCCTGCTGGATGCGCTGGTGTCGCTGCGGCCGGCCGAGCGCGCGCCGGCGCTGGCGCCCGGCCCGGCGCTGCCGCCGCCGTCGCCGTCGGCCGCGCCGCTGTCGGTGGACCTGCAGCTGCAGCGCCGGGCGGCCGGCCGCCGCGTGCTGCTGGCCGAGGACAACCTGGTCAACCAGGAGGTGGCGCGCGAGCTGCTGGGCCTGGCCGGTCTGCGCGTCGATGTGGCCGGCGACGGCGAGCAGGCGGTGCAGCTGGCCTGCGAGCGCGACTACGACCTGGTGCTGATGGACATGCAGATGCCGGTGATGGACGGCCTGCAGGCCGCCCGCATCATCCGCCAGCGCCGCGGCGACGGCCTGCCCATCATCGCCATGACCGCCAATGCCTTCGGCGAGGACCGCGCCGCCTGCCTGGCCGCCGGCATGAACGACCATGTGGGCAAGCCGGTGGAGCTGGACACGCTGTATGCCACCCTGCTGCGCTGGCTGCCTCCCGAACCCCATCCGGGCAGACCCTGAGCGGACTTTCCCGGAGCCGGGCCCCCGCTATCCCCAAGGTGATACGGAGGCGCCGCCACCGCTGTCTACGATGCCGGCCAGCTTGTCGCATGAGGTCCGAGCATGTCCAGCAACCGCCACGCCAGCGCCGCGCGCTGCACCAGCGCCGAACGCGTGATGTGGATCACCCCCGACCGCGTGCTCTATGTCGGCCTGCTGGGGGAGCCCAGCGTGCGCACCATGGGCGCGATCATGGTCTATGTGGGCATCGACAGCCCGCTGCGCATCCGCTGCGCCGACGGGCAGCAGGCCGGCCGCACGCTGGGCGACTGGCGCGACTGCGAGGTGGCCGTGGTCCAGCCCTATGTGGCGCACCAGGTGGCCTGCGAGGCCCGACACATCGCGGTGGTGAAGATCGAGCCCGAGAGCGTGGACGGCGCCTGCCTGCCGCCGCTGCTGCGCCGCGCCAGCGGCCCGGTGGCGGCGCCCGAGTTCGCCCAGCGCGTGCGCGCCGCCCATGCGCGGCTGGCCGCGGCCGGCCACCAGGCCGACTGGCCGCTGCAGGGCTTTGACGAGGTGCTGTTCGGCGCCGGGCTGGCGCCGCGGCGGCTGGATGCGCGCATCGCCGAGGTGCTGGATGCGATCAAGGCCGATCCGGCCTCGCCGGCGCTGGCCGAGGACTTTGCGCAGCAGGTCGGGCTGTCGTTCTCGCGTTTCCTGCACCTGTTCAAGCAGCAGGTCGGCGCGCCCTACCGCAGCGTGCGCACCTGGAAGCGGGCGCGCAGCCTGCTGCACTATGTCAACCGCGAGACCAACCTGGCCCATGTGGCGCTGGATGCCGGCTATCCCGATTCCAGCCACTTCAGCCACTCGATCCGCGCGGTCTACGGCCTGAAGCCGCGCGACATCTTCGCCGGCTCGCGCAAGCTGCGCGTCATCGATCCGCAGCCGCCACGCGAAGGCGCCATGCGGCTGATGTGAGCGGCCGGCCGCAGCCGGCCGGCACTCAGGGAAGGCTCAGGCGATCGCCTTCGCGCACGCGCTGGGTCAGCGTGCGGCCGCCGCCCACGCTGTAGCTGACGCGCAGCCACTTGAGCGTGCCGGGCACCGGGTCCAGCCCGGCCAGCTCGTTGTCCACCCGCACCTCCAGCCGGTCGCGCTGTACCTGGGCGCGCAGGCGCTGGCTGATGTCGTGCTGCTGGCGGCCGGCGCCATAGCTGGCGCTGAGGATGCGCAACGCCTTGCGCGCGGGCGGCTGGGCCTCGCCCCACTGGCCGCCGGACCAGCCCCTGAAGCGGCTGCCGTCCAGCCAGGCGCCCTCGGCATAGTCGAAGCTGCGGATCTGGCCATCGCGGCCACGCGCATGGATGCGCAGCTGCTTGAGCTGCTGCGGATGCGGGTCCACGCCCAGCGTGTCGTTGCCCACGCGCAGGCGCAGGTCCTGGCGCGCCAGCTGGCGCAGCCGGTCGGTGACATCGACATCGCGCTCGGCCGTGCCGTAGCGGGCCTGCAGGATCAGGTACTCGCCGTCGTCGCCGGGTCGGCCATCGCCCTGGCCGCCGTGGCCGCCGCCGTTCCAGCCACCCTTCCAGCCCGGCTGGCCCCAGCGTCCCCCGGCCCAGCCGGTGAACTGGTCGCCGTCGACCCAGGCGCCTTCCGCAAACTCGAAGGTGCGCGGCTGGCCGTCGCGGCCACGCGCATAGATGCGCAGCACCTTGACCTGGTTGGGATGGGGATCGATGCCGAAGCTGTCATTGCCCATGCGGAAGCGCCGGTCCTGGCGTGCCAGCTGGCGCAGCCGCTCGGTGACATCGACGTTGTGCTCGGCCGTGCCGTAGCGCGCATGCAGGATCTGGTACTCGCCGTCGTCACCGTGCTGTGCCTGCGACGGCCGCGGCAGCAGCAGGCCCGGCAGGGTGCAGAAGAGGGCGCCAAGAAGGGGGGTGCGTCGTGTCAGCATGGTCGGGTCGCGCTTGCAGTCTGGGCGCCACCGCCCATGGGCTCACAACGCCACAGACCCGGCCGCGGTTCACCGGCGCCCTGTAGGACGGCGCCGCATTCTGCAGGCTCAGCCGGCGTCCAGCAGCGAGCGTGGCACGCGCACCGGCAGGTCCAGCAGCATCTGGGCCATGCCCTTGCCCAGCGGGTCGAAGCGGGTGGAGGCCGGGCCGCCGCCTTCCAGCGCACCGTGCAGCACCAGGTTCAGCGCGACGATGCCGGGCAGGTGGAAGCGCTCGACCGGGCCGCTGGCCAGGTGCGCAAAATACGCGCCCACCACCTCGGGCGTCAGCCGCGCCCACAGCAGCGGCAGCCACTCGGGCCGGCGCGCGATGACGCCGATGTTGGACAGATCGCCCTTGTCGCCGCTGCGCGCCCAGGCCAGGCGGATCAGCGGCACCTCGACCTGCGGCTGGCCGTCGTCGTCGGCCCAGGCCGCCGGCTCGGGCAGCGGCGCGGCGGCGCTGGCCTGGCCGCCCGGGTCCACGGCCACCGGCTGGGCGCTGGCCTCGGCGCCGGCACTCAGCTGGCGCACCTGCACCGGCACACGCGCCTTGTCGAGCAGGAACGAAAACGGCTTGATGTGCGGCGACACGCCGGGCCGGCCGCCGCCCGGGCCGGTGGTGCCCGGCGACCAGCTGGTGCCCGAGGGCGCGATCTCGCGCGCAAACAGCGCCAGCGCAGCCTTCAGCGGATGGTTGACGACCACGCGCAGCATCACCTCGCGGCTGGCCGTGGTGCGCGCATGCGGGCCGTACAGCGTCTCGGCGCCCAGCAGCGTGACCGTGGCCTGGGTGAAATCGGGCCAGCCACGCTGGGCAAAGATCGCCCGGCAGCGCGCCAGGATGGCCTCGCCGGTGCGCCGCGCCTTGGCCGCGGCGTCAATGCCGACGATGACCATGGTGCCGGCACAGCGCAGCCCGTCCAGCTGGGTGGCCGAGACCTTGTACCGGCCGCCCGGCGCCCGGCCCAGTGCGCCCGAGACGCGCACGCGCCCGGCATCCACCTGCTCGATCTTCACCTGGCGGAAGTCGCAGGCCACGTCGGGCAGCTGGTAGTTGCCGGGGTCGCCGATCTCGTACAGCAGCTGCTCGGCCACCGCGGCGCGCAGGATGGCGCCGCCGGTGCCGGCGGGCTTGCTGAGGTCGAAGCTGCCATCGGCCCGGCATTCGACGATGGGATAGCCGATGTTCGGCCAGTCCGGCACGTCCTGCCAGTCGGTGTGCAGGCCGCCGGTGGCCTGGCAGCCGCATTCGATGATGTGGCCGGCCAGGCTGCCGCCGGCCAGCTGGTCGTAATCTTGCGGGCCCCAGCCGAAGGCATGGATCAGCGGGCCCAGGGTCACGGCGCTGTCCACGCAGCGGCCGGTGATGACGATGTCGGCGCCACCGGCCAGGGCCTGGGCCACGGCAAAGCCGCCCAGGTAGGCATTGGCCGACAGCACGCGCTCGGGCAGGGCCTCGCCGCTGAACATGTCGCAGGCCCCGGCCTCGCGCAGCGACGGCATCAGCGCCGAGACATCGTCGCCCTCGACCACCGCGATGCGCGGCGCCAGACCCAGCTTGTCCGCCAGGGCCTGCAGCGCGGCGGCGCAGCCGGCCGGGTTAATGCCGCCGGCATTGGCCACCACCCGGATGCCACGTGCCATCACCTCGGGCAGCACCGCGGCCATGGCCACGTCCACGAAGTCGGTGGCCCAGCCCATCTCGGGCTGCTTGGCCCGCGCCGCGGCCAGGATGGCCATGGTGGTTTCGGCCAGGTAGTCGAACACCAGCACGTCGATGCCGGCGGCCACCAGCTGGGGCGCGGCGACGCTGGAGTCGCCCCAGAAGCCGGAGGCGCCGCCGATGCGCAGGCTTGGACGGGCAGGACGTGGGGGGGCAGAGGTCATGGGCGGCAGCTTAGGCCGCCGGCCCCCCGCCGGCTTGCGTGCAGTGGTTGGGCGGCTGCGTCAGGCCATCACGTCATGCCATCACAAACGGCAGCTGGCGCTGCGGCTTGCCGGTGAGCCGGGCGACGGCATTGGCAAAGGCCGGCGCCAGCGGCGGCAGGCCGGGCTCGCCCATGCCCTTGGGCGCATCGTCGCTGGGCACCACATGCACGGCGATCTGCGGCATGTCGGTGATGCGGGGCACGGTGTAGTCGCCAAAGTTGCCCTGCTCGACCACGCCGTCCTTCAGCGTGATGGCGGCACCGGGCAGGCACATGCCCAGGCCCATCAGCGCCGCGCCCTGCACCTGGGCCTCGACCGTGCGCGGATTGATGACGCGGTTGCAGTGCACGCCCGCGGTCACCTTGTGCAGCACCGGCTGGCCCTTGACCAGCGAGGCCTCGACCACATAGGCCACCACCGATTCAAACGACTCGTGCACCGCCACGCCCCAGGCACGGCCCTTGGGCAGTGCCTTGCCATAGCCGCTGCGCTGCACCGCCAGCTGCAGCGCGGCCTGGTGGCGCGGGTGCTTGCCGCCCATCAGCGCCAGGCGGTAGGCCACCGGGTCCTGGTTGGTGGCGCGGGCGATCTCGTCGATCAGCGTCTCCATCACATAGGCGGTGTGGGTCGAGCCCACGCTGCGCCACCACAGCACCGGCACATTCACCTTGGGATGGTGCACGGTCAGGCGCATCGGCACGTCGTAGGGCTCCTTCATGCCCTCCACGGCCGTGGCGTCGATGCCGTTCTTGACCATCATGCCCTCGAAGAAGGTGCCGCTGACGATGGACTGGCCGACGATGGCATGGTCCCAGGCCAGCACGCGGCCACGCTCGTCGTAGGCGATGCGCGCGCGGTGCAGGTGCATGGGGCGGTAGTAGCCGCCGCGGATGTCGTCCTCGCGGCTCCACAGCGTGCGGATCGGCGCTGTGATGCCGGCCTGGCGCGCGGCCTTGGCAATGCTGCAGGCCTCGACCACATAGTCGCTGGTCGGGATGGCGCGGCGGCCGAAGCCGCCACCGGCCATCTGCACATTGACCTTGACCTGCGCGGGCTTCAGGCCCAGCGCGCCGGCCGCGGCCATGGCATCCACGCCCGGCATCTGCGAGCCCATCCACAGCTCGGCGCCATCGTCCTTCAGCTGCACGGTGCAGTTCAGCGGCTCCATCGGCGCATGGGCCAGGTAGGGGAACTGGAACTCGGCCTCGATGCTGCGCTGGGCGCCGTTCAAGGGCGCCATGTCGGCATCGAAGTGGCGCGGCCCGGGCTGGCCGGCCAGCGCGCGGTACTGGGCCAGCAGGCGGGTGCTGTCCACCTTTTCCAGGCCCTCGGTGTCCCAGCTCAGCTTCAGCGCCTCGCGGCCCTGCTTGGCGGCCCAGTAGCCGTCGGCGATCACCGCCAGGCCCTGGCCGCCGCGGTCCAGCGGCACGCGCAGCACGGCCTTCACGCCCTTGATGGCCTTGGCCGCGCTGTCGTCCACCGTGGCCAGCTTGCCGCCGAACACCGGCGCGCGCACCACCACCGCGGTCAGCTGGCCCGGCAGGCGCATGTCGATGCCATAGGACTGGGCGCCGCGGCTCTTGTCGCGGGCATCCAGGCGGGTGGTCGGCTTACCGATCAGGCGGAAGTCCTTGGGGTCCTTCAGCGCGACCTGCTCGGGCACCGGCAGGGCCGCGGCGGCCACGGCCAGCTCGCCATAGCCCAGGCGTTTGCCGTCGGCGGCGATGACCTGGCCGGCCTGGGTGCGCAGCGTGGCGGCGTCCACCTGCCAGCGCGCGGCGGCGGCCGACAGCAGCATGGCGCGGGCCCGCGCGCCCAGCTCGCGGTACTGCTGGAAGCTGTTCTTGATGGAGTTGGAGCCGCCGGTCAGGTGCACGCCGAACAGCGGATCGGCATAGGCCGCGTCGGCCGTGCCGTGGCGGCTCTTCACCTTGGACCAGTCGGCATCCAGCTCCTCGGCCAGGATCATCGGCAGCGCGGTCTGCACGCCCTGGCCGAAGTCCAGCCGGTTGACGGTGACGGTGACCGTGCCGTCGGGCGCGATCTCGACGAAGGCCGCCGGCTGCTGGGTGGGCTTGAGGCCCTTGGCCTCGGCATTCTGGGCCTCGGCGGCCAGCGGAAAGGCGCCCAGGGCCAGGCCCCCGGCACCCAGGGCACCGCCCAGCTTCAGAAAGCTGCGGCGCGGCAGCATGGCCGCGCCTTCGCCGGTGGCGGCATGGCGCTGCACCAGGCGCTGCACGGCGCGCGGCAGCTCATGGCGGAAGTCTTCGGGGTTCGGCATCGTGCTCAGCATCTGCGGCTCCTTCAGGCGATGGCGCGGGCGGCGTCGGCCACCGCGGCGCGGATGCGGGCATAGGTGCCACAGCGGCAGATGTTGCCGGCCATCGCGGCATCGATCTCGGCGGCCGTGGGCTTCTTGCCCTTGGGCAGCGACTTCAGAAAGGCCGTGGCGCTCATGATCTGGCCGCTCTGGCAGTAGCCGCACTGGGCCACGTCGTGCTTGACCCAGGCCGCATGCACGGCATTGCCGATGCGGTCCTGGCCGCCGGTGACGGCCTCGATGGTGCTGATCTTCTGGCCTTCGGCGGCCGACATCGGCGTCACGCAGGAGCGGATGGCCTGGCCGTTCAGGTGCACGGTGCAGGCCCCGCACTGGGCGGCGCCGCAGCCGAACTTGGTGCCGGTCAGGCCCAGGTGGTCGCGCAGGGCCCACAGGATGGGGGTGGACGGGTCGGCATCCAGCGCCTGGGCGCGGCCGTTGACGTTCAAGGTGGTCATCGTGTGTCGGTCCTGGGTTGCAGACGGCGGCGAGTGTGCGGCGCCGGGGCACGGCCGCGCTAGCCTGAAGCTGCGATTTGCTTGCCCGATCCTGCAAGACCAGCGCCGGATCGGGCATGTCGCGGCTAGCATGCGGCCGCATCATGATGACCGACGCGCCGCCGCTTCACGATCCCTTGTCCACATTGCGTCGGCCGCTGATCGAGCGGCTGGAGCGCCATCTGCCGGGCGACGGCCTGCATCCGGTGCCGGGTCTGCCGGCGCTCAGCGTGTACCGCAGCAGCGAGCTGACCGGCCAGGTCTGCGGCGTCTACGAGCCCTGCGTGGCGCTGATCCTGCAAGGCAGCAAGCAGGTGGTGCTGGGTGGCGAGACCCTGGTCTATGACGCCCAGCATTACCTGGTGGCCTCGCTGGACCTGCCGGCCGTGGCCACGCTGCTGGAGGCCAGCGCAGAGCGGCCGTTCCTGTCGCTGGCGCTGCGCCTGGACCAGCGCGAGATTGCCGGCCTGCTGCTGTCGGGCGCGCTGCCGGCCCTGCCGCCGCCGCCACGCGATGCCCGCGCCATGGCCACCGGCGCACTGACGTCGCCGCTGCTGGATGCGGTGGGCCGCCTGGTGAGCCTGCTCGATGCGCCGGCCGACATTCCGGCGCTGGCGCCGCTGGTGCAGCGCGAGATCTTCTACCGGTTGCTGGCTGGCGAGCTGGGCGGACGGCTGCGCCAGATGGCGGCCGTCGGTGGCCAGGGCCACCAGATCGGGCAGGCGATTGCCTGGCTGCGCAGCCACTACGCCGAGCCGCTGCGCGTGGAGGAGCTGGCGCGCGAGGTGCGCATGAGCCTGTCGAGCTTTCACCACCATTTCAAGGCGCTGACGGCGCTGAGCCCGCTGCAATTCCAGAAGCAGCTGCGCCTGACCGAGGCGCGGCGGCTGATGCTGGCCGAGCACCTGGACGCGGCCACCGCCGCCTACCGCGTGGGCTATGAAAGCGCCTCGCAGTTCAGCCGCGAGTACAGCCGTCAGTTTGGCGCGCCACCGTCGCGCGACATCGCGGTGCTGCGCGAGCAGGCGCCGGCGCCGGTGGCGTCGATGGCGCCGTAGGTCGGCTCGCGGTTCGGCACTTGCTGGCTGATTTCGGCCGCAGTCGACTTGGCGCCGTCGAGCGGGCTCAAGCGCAGGGGTTGGGCGTCGATAGAGCGGGGTCAGAACGGCGGACGCAGCGCGTGGCGCTCCCGCCCTCGACAAACCGACAGGAAGGACCCCGCCCGTGACCCATTGCCGCGCGCCCCAGCGCGACCCAGGCCAGACCAACGCGCTGCCGCAGCCTGCCGCCCCCTTCCGCCTGCAGGTGCTGAGCGCCTTGCTGATGGCCACCGGACTGGCCCAGGCCGCCGCACCGCTGCCCGAAGGCGGCCAGGTGGTGGCCGGCAGTGCCAGCATCGGCCGCCAAGGCCAGACCCTGACGGTGCAGCAGACCAGCGCGCGGCTGGCGCTGGACTGGCAGAGCTTTTCGGTCGGCGCCGGCCACACGGTGCAGTTTGTGCAGCCCTCGGCGCAATCGGTGGCGCTGAACCGCGTGCTGGGCAGCGAGGCCTCGGTGCTGCAGGGCCGGCTGCAGGCCAATGGCCAGGTGTTCCTGCTCAATCCCAATGGCATTTTGTTCACGCCCGGTGCCCAGGTGCAGGTGGGGGGGCTGCTGGCCTCGACGCTGAACATGGAGCTGGCCGATTTTCTGGACGGCCGCTATGCGCTGTCGGGCAACAGCACGCAGTCGGTGGTCAATCAGGGCCTGCTGCAGGCGGCCCCCGGTGGCAGCGTGGCCCTGGTGGCGGCGCGGGTGGAAAACGCCGGCCAGATCGAGGCGCCGCAGGGCCGGGTGCTGATGGGCGCCGGCCAGCGTGTGCGCGTGGACCTGGGCGGCCCGGTGGCCATCGAGATCGACGAAGGCGCGCTGCAGGCGCGCATCGACCACAGCGGCGCCATCCGCGCCGATGGTGGCCTGGTCTATCTGACGGCCAAGGCCGCCGGTGACCTGGCCTCGGCGGCCATCAACCACAGCGGCATCACCGAGGCGCGCAGCCTGGCCAGTGGCCAGCGTGGCGAGATTTGGCTGATGGGCGACATGGCGCGCGGCAGCCTGCAGCTGGGCGGCCGGCTCGATGCCTCGGCGCCGCAGGGCGGTGACGGCGGCTTCATCGAGACCTCGGCGGCCAAGGTGAAGATCGCCGACAGCGCCGTGGTCAGCACCCAGGCCGCCAGCGGCCGCACCGGCACCTGGCTGATCGACCCCACCGACTACGTGATCGCCGCCAGCGGCGGTGACATCACCGGCGCGCAGCTGAACAGCGCCCTGGCCTCGAACAACGTCACCATCCTGAGCGCCCAGGGCGCTGGCGGCACCGGCGGCGACATCCTGGTCAACGATGCGCTCAACTGGAGCAGCGCCAATGCGCTGACGCTGAACGCCTTTCGCGACATCCACATCAATGCCAACGTCAGCGCCAGCCAGGGCACGCTGAAGCTGTACTACGGCCAGGGTGCGATCAACAACTCCAACAGCGCGGTCAACCCGTCGCGGGTGCACATCAACGGCGGCGCCGTGGTCAGCCTGAGCGCTGGCAACCACTTTTACACCAAGCTGGGCACCGACGGCACCGAGGTCGCCTGGACCGTGATCACCGCACTCGGCACGGCCAGCTCGCTGGACGACGGCACGCTGCAGGGCATCAACGGCCGCGTGGGCGGCAACTATGTGCTGGGCGCCGACATCGATGCCGGCGCCACCACCGGATGGAATGGCGGCGCGGGCTTCATGCCGCTGGGTGGGACCGGCATGTCCACCTTTCCTGGCCGCTTCGACGGCCTGGGCCACTCGATCAGCAACCTCTACATCAACCGGCCCAGCGACAGCTTCGTCGGCTTCATCGGCCTCAACGATCCCAGCGGCGGCACCTTCGGCTGGGTCTCCTGGGACCGGCCCACCGATGTGCCACAGGTGGCCAATCTGCGCCTGCTCAATGTCAACATCACCGGCGGCAGCACGACCGGGGCGATTGCCGGCGAGTTCCGCAACGCCAGCATCGTCAATGTTTATGCCTCGGGCACGGTCACGTCCAACAGCAGCCGCGTCGGCGGCCTCACCGGCAACCACAAGTACAGCGTGCTGAGCGACTCGATCTCGGAGGTCAATGTCATCGGCGGCAGCGGCGTCGGCGGCCTGATCGGCGAGTTCGAGGGCCCGTCCAGCATCATCAACTCCTATGCCTCGGGAACCGTGGCCTGCCCAAGCGGCGGCTGGTGCAGCATGTCCACCGTGGGTGGGCTGGTGGGCAACCCGGGCTGGAGTTCCACCGCCACGGTCACCAACTCCTACTACAACACCGCGGTCAACACCAACGTCAACATGCGCGACCGCGCGCTGTATGGCAAGACGCCGGCCGAGATCAAGGCCGCGGCCATTGCCAACTGGTCCGATGCCATCTGGGACACCTCGGGCAGCCTGCCCCAGCTGCGGCGCTACACGGCGATCCCGGTCTACGGTCAGCCGGTGGCCGGCAACAGCGATCCTTCGGCCCAGCCGCCGGCCGTCAGCTATACGCTGGACGTGCTGGGCACGCCGCTCAGCTACAACGGCAGCGAGCAGTCGCTGGCCAATCTGTGGAGCGCCTCCAGCATCTTTGGCAGCAGCTATGGCAGCTGGGTGGCGGGCACCGACTATGTGTTCGTGCACAACGGCAGCCAGGTCACCGGCTTCAGCGCCGCGGGTGTCTACGGCAACATCACGATCCAGGTGCTGAAAAGCGGCTACAGCCTGGCCAGCAGCGGCAATACCGCCGGCTCGCTGACCATCAACCCGGCGGCCATCACGGTGCGGGCCAACAGCGGCAGCAAGGTCTACGGCAGTGCCGACCCGACGCTGGGCTACAGCGTCATCGGCGGCAGCCTGTATGGCAGCGATGTGCTGAGCGGGTCGCTGAGCCGTGCCGCCGGTGAAAACGTCGGCAGCTATGCCGTCAGCGCCGCAGGCCTGAGCAACAGCAACTACAGCATCACGGCGGTCAACGGTACGCTGGGCATCACGCCGCGGGCCATCACGGTGACGGCCGACAGCGGCAGCAAGGTGTACGGCAATGCCGACCCGACGCTGGGCTGGCAGCTGAGCAGCGGCAGCTTGGTCGGCAGCGATACGCTGAGCGGATCGATCAGCCGTGCGGCCGGCGAAAACGTCGGCAGCTACGCAGTCAGTGCGTCTGGCCTGAGCAACAGCAACTACAGTATCACGGCGGTGCCCGGCTCGCTGAGCATCACGCCGCGCGCGATCACGGTGACGGCTGACAGCGGCAGCAAGGTGTACGGCAATGCCGACCCGACGCTGGGCTGGCAGCTGAGCAGCGGCAGCCTGGTCGGCAGCGATACGCTGAGCGGATCGATCAGCCGCACCGCCGGTGAAAACGTCGGCAGCTACGCAGTCAGTGCGTCTAGCCTGAGCAACAGCAACTACAGCATCACCGCGGTGCCCGGTTCGCTGAGCATCACGCCGCGCGCGATCACGGTGACGGCCGACAGCGGCAGCAAGGTGTACGGCAATGTGGACCCGACGCTGGGCTGGCAGCTGAGCAGCGGCAGCCTGGTCGGCAGCGATACGCTGAGCGGATCGATCAGCCGCACCGCCGGTGAAAACGTCGGCAGCTACGCAGTCAGCGCGTCTGGCCTGAGCAACGGCAACTACAGCATCACCGCGGTACCCGGTTCGCTGAGCATCACGCCTCGGGCGATCACGGTGACGGCCGACAGCGGCAGCAAGGTGTACGGCAATGCCGATCCGACGCTGGGTTGGCAGCTGAGCAGCGGCAGCCTGGTCGGCAACGATGCGCTGAGCGGATCGATCAGCCGCGCGGCGGGCGAAAACGTCGGCAGCTACGCAGTCAGTGCGTCTAGCCTGAGCAACAGCAACTACAGCATCACAGCGGTGCCCGGTTCGCTGAGCATCACGCCGCGCGCGATCACGGTGACGGCCGACAGCGGCAGCAAGGTGTACGGCAATGCGGACCCTACGCTGGGCTGGCAGCTGAGCAGCGGCAGCCTGATCGGCAGCGATGTGCTGAGCGGATCGATCAGCCGCACCGCCGGTGAAAACGTCGGCAGCTACGCGGTCAGTGCGTCTGGCCTGAGCAATAGCAACTACAGCATCACCGCGGTCAACGGCACGCTGGGCATCACGCCGCGGGCCATCACGGTGACCGCCGACAGCCTGAGCAAGCTCTACGGCAGCGCCGATCCGGGCTTCAGCTGGCAGCTGAGCAGCGGCAGCCTGATCGGCGGTGATGCCCTGGTTGGTGCGCTGGGCCGGGTGGCCGGCGAGGACTATGGCCGCCATGCCATCACCCAGGGCACGCTGGGCCATGCCAACTACGCCATCAGCTTTGTCGGCGGCGCGCTCGACATCCTGCCCGATGCCCTGCGCCTGCAGCCGTCCACCGCCTTGTCACAGCAGCAGGGGGCATCGCTGGGCACACCGGTGGTGGTGGCCGGCGCCGCACCAACCCAGGGCCCGGCCCTCGGCGGTCCGGCCGGCAGCAGCGGCCTGAAGCTGGTGCCGGTGTCCGACAGCGCCGCTGCCGTTGCCGACACCACGCCGCGCAGCGTGGATTCGCTGGGCTTTGTGCGCGTACTTGTGGTCAATGGCGGCCTGCGCCTTCCCTAAGCTCAGGCCTTGACCGTCGCCACGCCGGGCGCCGCGCGCCGGGCGTGCCTGTCCTGTTGCCGGCCCCGCGCCGGCCCGACAGCCCACCATGACACAACAACTTCGTTTGCCCGTGCCCTTGCCTTGTCGCGCCCTGGCGGCCCTGCCGCTGCTGTGGCTGGCCATGGGCCAGGCCTGGTCGCAGACGCCGCCCGATGCCGGCCAGCTGCTGCAGCAGCAGCGTGTGGCGCCCCAGCCACCGGCCACACCGCCCAGCCTGGGCCTGACCCCGCCGGCCCAGGCGCCGCTGCTGCCCGGTGGCGCCAGCGTGCAGCTGAAGGGCCTGCGCTTTGCCGGCAACACCGTCTTCAGCGAGGCGCAGCTCAAGGCCCTGCTCGATCTGCCGGGTCTGCAGCGTGGTCAGCGGCTGGACATGGCCGGCCTGCAAGCGCTGGCCGAGCGCATCTCCGAGCACTACCGCAGCCAGGGCTATCTGTTTGCCCGCGCCTATCTGCCGGCCCAGCGCCTGGACGATGGCGTGCTGGACATCGTGGTGCTGGAGGGCCGCTACGGCCAGGTCAGCGCCCGCGGTGATGCGGTGCTGGCCGGTCCGGCGCAGGGCTTTCTGTCGGCGCTGCGGCCCGGCGAGCTGATCCACAGCGCGCCGCTGGAGCGTGCCACGCTGCTGCTGTCCGACCAGCCTGGCATCGCCATTCGGCCGGTGATGCGCCCGGGCCAGAGCACCGGCGCCGGCGATCTGCTGGTCGAGGTCAGCGCTACGCCAAAGTGGCGCGGCGAGCTGGGCCTGGACAACCATGGCAGCCGCTACACCGGCGCCACACGCGCCTCGGCCAGCGTGATGGCCGACAGCCCGTTCGGCTTTGGCGACCAGCTGACGCTGAAGGCCATGCTCAGCGAGGACGAGCAATGGCTGGGCCATGCCAGCTACAGCCTGCCGCTGGGCAGCGCCGGCTGGCGCGGCCAGATCGGCCATGCGCGCACCAGCTACCAGCTGGGCAAGCAGTTCAGCAGCCTGCAGGCCAGCGGCACCGCCGACATCAGCAGCGCGACGCTGAGCTATGCCTGGCTGCGTTCGCGGCAGAGCAATCTGAGCCTGGCGCTGTCGCCGCAGCACAAGCGCTTGAAGGACGACCAGGGCACCACGCAGACACGCAGCCGCAAGACCAGCCAGGTGCTGCCGATCAGCCTGCAGTTCGACCACCGCGATGCGCTGGGCGGCGGGGGCATCAGCTATGGCAGCCTGGCCCTGAGCCTGGGCCGGCTGAAGCTGGACGATGCGCTGCGCGCCGGTGATGCCGCCAGCGCCCGCAGCCAGGGCAGCTTTCGCAAGCTGAACCTGGACCTGGCGCGCCAGCAGGCTCTGGCCTTGCCCGGCCTCAGCGTCTACGGCCGGCTGTCGGCGCAGTGGGCCAGCAAGAACCTGGATTCGTCCGAGGACTTCGGCCTGGGCGGCGCCAGCGGCGTGCGCGCCTATCCCAGCGGCGAAGGCTTTGGCGACGCTGGCACCCTGGTGCAGCTGGAAATGCGCTACAGCCTGGGCGCCTTCTCGCCCTACGTCTTTGCCGACCATGGCCGCGTCAAGTCCAACCATCGGCCCTGGACCGCGGGCGCCACCCACCGCGAGCTGAGCGGCGCCGGCCTGGGCCTGCGCCATCAGCAGGGCCCCTGGTCGCTGGACGTGGCCGCGGCCTGGTCCGGCAAGGGCGGCGAGCCGCTGTCGGATAGCCGCAAGAGTCCGCGGCTGTGGCTGCAGGCGGGCTGGAGGTTCTGACGCAGGTTGCTCAGGCCTGAGCGGCCCTCAGGCCGCTGCCCCGCCCGCATGGCGCATCTGCAGCCCGGCCGCCAGCGTGGCCACGCGCTGGCGCAGCTCGGCCGGCGCCAGCACCTCGGCCTCGCCGCCGAAGCCCAGCACCTGGCGCGCGCCCTGGTCGATGGACTCGATCGCCAGGTCCAGCGAGCGCCAGCCCTGCTGCGGCCCGCGTGCGGGTGCGGCCTCGGGCAGCAGCACCACCGGGCTGCGCGCCTGGGCCAGCCAGTTCAGCCCGCGCGGCGAGACGCGCAGCCGGGCCTGCAGCGGCCTCAGCTCGGCCTCGAAGCGCGCCGCGGCCTGCCGCCAGTAGCGCGCCAGGTCGAAGTCGCGCGGGCGGCTGAAGCCGCCGTCGCCCGCTGCCAGCGCCTGCATGCTGGCCAGGCGGTAGGTGCGCACCTCGGTGGCGCCGCTGCGCCTGGCGGCCAGGTACCAGGCGCCGGCCTTCAGCACCAGGCCCAGCGGTTCCAGCTCGCGCCAGGCCGTGCGCTGCCAGCTGGCATAGCGCACGCGCAGACGGCGGCTGTGCCACACGGCCTCGGCCACCTCGCGCAGATGGGCCGGCGCCTCGGCGGTGCGGTACCAGTCCACCGCATCGATGTGCAGGCGCTCGGCCACCGTGGCCGCCTGGCCGCGCAGCGCCGCCGGCAGGCTGGCCACCAATTTCAGCCGCGCCGTGGCCGCGGCCTCGCCCAGGCCCAGCTCGGTGGCCGCGGCCGGCAGGCCGGCCAGCAGCAGGGCCTGGGCCTCGGGCTCGGTCATGCCGGTCAGGCGCGTGCTCCAGCCGGGCTGCAGCTGGAAGCCGCCGTCGCGGCCCCGCTCGGCCCACAGCGGCACACCGGCGGCCGACAGCTGGTCCATGTCGCGCAGGATGGTGCGCTCGCTCACGTCCAGCGAGCGCGCCAGCGCCGCCGCGGTCAGCCGCGGATGCGACTGCAGCAGCATCAGGATGGACAGCAGGCGGCTGGCTTTCATCGCGGCAAATCATGACATGCCTTGTCAGTTGATGGCGGCGAGCATGGCAGCACCCATCCACTCCAGCCTGTTGCACGCCATGAGCCCAGCCCTGCCCAGCGCCGCCCACGACTTCGATTTCCTCCATGGCGACTGGGCCGTGCGCCAGCGCCGCCTCAAACATCGTTTGCAGGGCTGCACCGACTGGGAGGAATTCGACGGCATCTCCCGCGCGCGCCCGCTGCCCGGCGGCATCGGCAACCACGACAGCCTGGTGGCCGAGGCCTGGCGGCCCGGCTGGATGGGCATGACCACGCGCTTCTACAACCCGGTCACCGGCCTGTGGAGCCTGTACTGGGCCACCAACGACGGCAGCAGCATGGCCGCCGCCACCGGGCTGCTGGCGCCGCCGGTGGTCGGCCGCTTCGACGGCGACATCGGCCTGTTCGAGGGCGACGACCAGTTCGACGGCCGGCCGATCCGCGTGCGCTTCCGCTGGACCCGGCGCGGCCCGGATGCGGCGCGCTGGGAGCAGGCCTTTTCCGCCGACGGCGGCCTGAGCTGGGAATGGAACTGGAGCATGGACTTCGAGCGCCTGCACCCCGGCGATGCAGCCGCATCGGTCGCGCCGCCGGACCTGGGCGACGGCCTGCTGGAACTGCGCCAGTACACGCTGCACCCCGGCCAGCGCGAGGCGCTGATCGGCCTGTTCGACCGCGAGTTCGTCGAGAGCCAGGAGGCCTGCGGCATGGCCGTGCCGGGCCAGTTCCGCGACCTCGACGATGCCGACCGCTTCGTCTGGCTGCGCGGCTTTGCCGAGCCGGCGCGCCGCGCCGAGGCCCTGGCCGCGTTCTACGAGGGGCCGGTGTGGCAGCGCCACCGCGACGCCGCCAATGCCACCATGCGCACCTGGGACGATGTGTGCCTGCTGCGCCCCGCCTGGCCCGGCGCCGGCCTGCACATGGCCGGCCGCCAGCGCCCGGCCGGGCCCCTGCGCCAGGCCCTGCCCGGCCTGCTGGAGGTGGGCCTGCTGCCGCTGGACCAGGCCGCGCCGCCCGATCTGCTGCAGGCCTGCCGCGAGCGGCTGCCCCAGGCCCTGGCCGGCAGCGCGGCGGCGGTGCTGGGCTGCTATGTCAGCGAGACCGGCCCCAACCTCTATCCGCGCCTGCCGCTGCGCCAGGGGCCACCGCTGCTGGTGGTGTTCACGCTGTTCGAGACCGCGGCGGCCCATGCCGCGCAGCGCGACGGCGGCCCCTGGCAGCAGGCCTGGCAGCCGCTGATCCAGCGCTGGGCCGCCGGCCCGGTGCAGTGGCTGCGCCTGGTGGCCACGGCACGCTCGGCCCTGCATGCCTGAGCGCCGGGCCAAAACAGCCACAGACACAGCCACAAACCGCAAGACCCGGCCCGGGCCGGGGCCGAACATCGGCGGACCGCTCCTGCGCACCTGCGTCTGCCCGCCCATGCTCGACTTCCAGCCCCTTCCGCACTGCTTCGGTCCCGAGCACGAGGCCTTCCGTGCCTCGCTGCGCGACTTCGTCGCCCGCGAGATCACGCCCCATGCCAATCACTGGGACGAGGCCGGCGGCTTTCCGCGTGAGCTGTATGCCAAGGCCTCGGCCCTGGGCCTGCTGGGCATGGGCTATGAAGAGCGCTACGGCGGCACGCCGGCCGACCTGTTTTTCCACATCATTGCGTCGGAAGAGCTGGCGCGTGCCGGTGCCGGTGGCATCGCGGCCTCGCTGATGTCGCACACCATCGGCCTGCCGCCGGTGGCGCGCTGGGGCAGCGCGGCGCTGAAGGACCGCGTGATCCCGCCGGTGCTGGCCGGCCAGAAGATCGCCGCGCTGGCGGTCACCGAGCCCGGCGGCGGCTCGGACGTGGCGGCGCTGAAGACCACCGCCGTCCGTGTCCATGACGGGGATGGCGACCACTACGTCGTCAACGGCGAGAAGGTGTTCATCACCTCGGGCCTGCGCGCCGACTTCATCACCGTGGCCGTGCGCACCGATCCGTCCAACAAGGGCGCCGGCGGCATCTCGGCCCTGCTGATCGAGGGCGACCGGCCGGGCCTGACGCGCAGCGAGCTGAAGAAGATGGGCTGGTGGGCCTCGGACACCGCCCACCTGCGCTTCGACAACGTGCGCGTGCCGGTAAGCAATCTGATCGGCACCGAGAACCAGGGCTTCAAGGTCTTCATGGCCAACTTCAACGGCGAGCGCCTGGGCATGGCGGCCCAGGCCTGCGCCTATGCCCAGGTGTGCCTGGAAGAGGCCGTGGCCTGGGCCCGCGAGCGCCAGACCTTTGGCGCGCCGCTGATCGAGCGCCAGGTCATCCGCCACAAGCTGGTGGACATGGCGATGAAGATCGATGCCGCGCGCAGCCAGATCTACGAGCTGGCCTGGCGGCTGGAGAACCACTGCGGCGAGCCGGCGCAGCTGGTGGCGCGCACCTGCATGGCCAAGGTGCTGGCCACCCAGGCCATGCAGCACTGCGCCGACCAGGCGGTGCAGATCCTGGGCGGCATGGGCTTCATGCGCGGCACCAGGAGCGAGCGCATCTACCGCGAGGTCAAGGTGATGATGATCGGCGGCGGCAGCGAGGAGATCATGAAGGACCTGGCCGCGCGCCAGTTCGGCCTGTGACCCAGGCCTGTGACCCAGGCCTGTGAACGCGACGATGAGACACTGAAGACCATGGACGCCACCCAACAAGCCCTGTGCGACGACCTGCTGGGCGAATACCGCGCGCTGGCCGATCTGTGCGCCACGCTGACGCCCGCGCAATGGGCGCTGAAGAGCGACTTCTACGGCTGGACGCCCTGGGACGAGATCGCCCATTTGTCCTACTTCGACGAGACCGCGCTGGCCGCCTGCACCGATGCTGCGGCCTTCGAGGCCGGCAAGGCCGCGCTCAGCGCCCAGACCGCGCAAGGCCTGGAGATCAGCGCCATCGCCCGCGCCCACTATGCCGGCCAGGACGGGCCCACGCTGCTGGCCACCTGGCGCGCACGCTTCGAGCCGCTGGTGGCGGCGCTGCGGGCGCTGGACGGCAAGGCCCGCCTGCCCTGGTATGGCCCGACCATGAGCGCGCGCAGCTTTGCCACCGCACGCCTGATGGAGACCTGGGCCCATGGCCAGGACGTGTGGGACGTGCTGGACCGCGACCGTGGCACCAGCCCCGGCCTGCGCCACATCTGCCATCTGTCGGTCAGCACCTATGGCTGGACCTTCGTCAACCGCCAGCTGCCGGTGCCGCAGCCGGCGCCCTCGGTCGAGCTGACGGCGCCGGATGGCAGCGCCTGGACCTGGGGCGAGCCCTCGGCCAGCGACTTCGTGCGCGGCCCGGCGATGGACTTTGCGCTGCTGCTCACGCAACGCCGCCACCGCGACGACACCGCGCTGCAATGGGCCGGCGAGGGCGCCGAGGCCTGGACCCGCTTCGGCCAGTGTTTTGCCGGCGCACCGGCCGACGGCCCGGCACCGGGCGTGCGGGCCCGTCCGCGGCGTGCGGCCTGAGATCGCCGGGGCCGCTGAGGCGTTGCCTGGCCGCGCGCTGACGCTGGACGACCTGCCCCGGCTGGCGCCGCTGCTGGCCACGCGCCTGCAGGGCCTGGGCGAGCAGGCCATCGCCGACCTGTCGGCGCCCAACCAGTGGCTGTTCCGGCGGGTGCACCAGGCCCGCCTGCTGGACCAGGGCGCCCATGCCCGCTGGCCGGCCATCAGCAGCCTCAGCTACGACGGCGAGCGCCTGCTGTGCCCGCTGTTCGATGCGGCCGCCGTGCCCGGGCCGGACTGGCCTGCGCTGCTGCAAGGCCATGCCGGCCTGTTTCCGCTGACCGGCCGCGAGGCCCAGCGCCTGGATCCGGCGCTGTGGCAGCTGGAGCAGCGCCGCGACGATGCCGACTACCTGTACCCGGCCGATCACTTCCGCCAGTACCGCGGCACGGCGCTGCAGAAGAAGCGCAACCTGATGAAGCAGTGCCTGGCCGCGCACCGCATCGAGGTCCTGCCCTACACCCCGGCGCTGCAGCACGAGGCGCTGGCCGTGCTGGGCGGCTGGGTGCAGGACAAGGCCAAGGCCGCCGGCGAGGCCGACGACCTGCCGTGCCGCGATGCGCTGGCCCTGAGCGACCGCCTGGGCCTGCAGGGTTTTCTGCACCGTGCCGATGGCTTGGCCGCAGGCTTTGTGCTGGCCGAATGGCTGCAGCCCGGCGTGGCCGTCGTGCGCTTCGCCAAGGGCCTGGCGCGCATCAAGGGCATCTCGCAGTGGATGTTCCACCACCTGGCCTGCAACGCGCCGCAGCCGCTGGACTGGCTGAACTTCGAGCAGGACCTGGGCCTGGCCAACTTCCGCCGCACCAAGCAGAGCTACCAGCCGGCGGCGCTGCTGCCCAAGTGGCGGGCGCGCTGGCCGGGCTGACACCGGCCCAGCCACTCCCCGCAAGACGCCCAGGCAGACCGCCCTTAGTCTGCCGTCATGCCCGTCATCGACTCCACGATCTCCCCCACCAGCGAGGCCTTCCAGGCCAACCGCGAGTCCATGCTGGCCCTGCTGGGCCGGGTGCGCGCCGCCGAGGCACGCAGCCGCGCCAAGTCGGCGGCCTCGCGTGAGCGCTTCGAGAAGCGCGGCCAGCTGCTGCCGCGCGACCGCGTGGCCCTGCTGCTGGACCCCGGCACGCCCTTCCTCGAACTGTGCTCGCTGTCCGGCTACGGCATGGACCATCCCGATCCCGAGAAGACCGCGCCGGGCAGCGGCGTGATCGCCGGCATCGGCTTTGTCAGCGGCGTGCGCTGCATGGTCATCGCCTCCGACTCGGGCATCGATGCCGGTGCGCTGCAACCGATGGGCCTGGACAAGACCCTGCGCATCCAGGAGCTGGCGCTGGAGAACAAGCTGCCCTATGTGCAGCTGGTGGAAAGCGCCGGCGCCAACCTGCTGGCCTACCGCGTGGAAGACTTCATCCACGGCGGCGGCAGCTTCCGCAACTTGGCGCGGCTGTCGGCCGCCGGCCTGCCGGTGGTGACGGTCACGCACGGCTCGTCCACCGCCGGCGGCGCCTACCAGACCGGGCTGTCCGACTACATCATCATGGTGCGTGGCCGCTCGCGCGCCTTCCTGGCCGGCCCGCCGCTGCTGAAGGCCGCCACCGGCGAGGTGGCCACCGAAGAAGAGCTGGGCGGCGCCGTGATGCACACCCATGTCTCGGGCCTGGGCGACTACCTGGCCGAGGACGACCGCGACGCCATCCGCATCGCCCGCGAGGTGCTGGGCCAGATCGACTGGCCGCGCGACGGCGCCGGTGCCGCACCGCGGGCCTTCAAGCCGCCGCGCTGGGACACCGAAGAGCTGCTGGGCATCATGCCCGCCGACCACAAGCGGCCGGTGGACATGAAGCAGGTCATCGCCCGCCTGGCCGACGACTCCGAGTTCCTGGAGTTCGGCGAGAACTACGGCGGCGCCACCGTCTGCGGCCACATCCGGCTGGAGGGTTTTCCGGTCGGCGTCATCACCAACAACGGCCCCATCGACCCGGCCGGCGCCACCAAGGCCACGCATTTCATCCAGGCCTGCTGCCAGAGCCGCACGCCGCTGCTCTACCTCAACAACACCACCGGCTTCATGGTCGGCAAGGCCTATGAGGAGGGCGGCATCATCAAGCACGGCAGCAAGATGATCCAGGCGGTGACCAATGCCACCGTGCCCCAGGTCACCATCTACTGCGGCGCGTCCTTCGGCGCCGGCAACTACGGCATGTGCGGCCGCGGCTTCCATCCGCGCTTCTGCTTCAGCTGGCCGAATGCCAAGACCGCGGTGATGGGCGGCGAGCAGGCCGCCGGCACCATGGTCATGGTCACCGAGGCGGCGATGCGCCGCAAGGGCCAGGTCGACGAGGCCAAGCTGGAGGCGCTGCGCCAGCAGATCATCGAGCGCTTCGACAGCCAGATGAGCGTCTTCACCACCAGCGCGCGCCTGCTGGACGACGGTGTGATCGACCCGCGCGACACCCGCGCCGTGCTGGCCACGGTGTTTGCCGTGTGCCGCGAGGCCGATGCCCGCCAGCCGCAGGCGATGCAGTTCGCCGTGGCCCGTCCTTAACCATCAAAAGACGCGACACAAGACACGACCGAGCGAGGAGAACCCGATGCAACTCACGCACGAGCACGAGCAGCTGCGCGACACCATCAAGCGCTGGATCACCGAGCAGGTGAATCCGCATGTCGATGCCTGGGAGGAGGCCGAGATCTTTCCGGCCCACCAGGTGTTCAAGCAGATGGGCGGGCTGGGCCTGCTGGGCCTGGACAAGCCGGTGGAGTTTGGCGGCTCCGGCCTGGACTACAGCTATGCCGCGGTGCTGGCCGAGACGCTGTCGCTGATCGACTGCGGCGGCGTGCCCATGGCCATCGGCGTGCAGACCGATATGTGTACGCCGGCGCTGGCGCGGCACGGCAGCGACGAGCTGCGGCGCGAGTTCCTGGCGCCGTCGATCACCGGCGACTACGTGGGCTGCCTGGGCGTGTCCGAGGTCGGCAGCGGCTCGGACGTGGCCTCGATCAAGACCACGGCGCGCAAGGACGGTGATGACTACATCATCAACGGCGGCAAGATGTGGACCACCAACGGCACCCAGGCCGACTGGTGCTGCGTGCTGGCCAATACCGGCGATGGTGCCAGCCACCGCAACAAGAGCCTGATCGTGGTGCCGATGAAGTCCAAGGGCGTCAGCATCGCGCGCAAGCTCAAGAAGATCGGCATGGACGCGTCCGATACCGCCCAGCTGTTCTTCGACGAGGTGCGCGTGCCGCAGCGCCACCGCATCGGCGCCGAGGGCCAGGGCTTCATCTACCAGATGGAGCAGTTCCAGATCGAGCGCCTGTGGGGTGCGCTGAACAGCCTGGGCTATGCCCAGCGCGCCATCGACATCACCATCGAATACACGCGCGAGCGCCGCGCCTTCGGCCGGCCGCTGCTGGACAACCAGTGGATCCACTACCGCCTGGCCGAGCTGCAGGCCGATGTGGACTGCGTGCGCGCCCTGGCCTGGAACGGCGTGGCCGACGTGGTGGCCGGCCGCGATGCCACGCGCCTGGCCACTGTGGCCAAGCTCAAGGCCGGGCGCGTGGTGCGCGATGCCTGCACCAGCTGCCTGCAGTTCTGGGGCGGCATGGGCTACATGAACGACAGCCTGATCTCGCGCTTCTACCGCGACACCCGGCTCACCAGCATCGGCGGCGGCGCCGACGAGGTGATGCTGCAGATCCTGTCCAAGTACATGGGCATTTTTCCCAAGACGATGTGAGCCAGCCGGCAGCCAGCGCATGAGCCTCTCCACCCCGTTCCACAAGGTCCTGATCGCCAACCGCGGCGAGATCGCGCTGCGCGTGCTGCGCAGCGCGCGCGCCGCCGGCTACCAGACCGTGGCCGTGTATTCCACGGCCGATGCCCAGGCCCGCCATGTGCGCGAGGCCGACCAGGCCCTGTGCATCGGCGATCCGCTGCCGCGCGACAGCTATCTGCGCATCGCGGCCATCATCGATGCGGCGCGCCGCAGCGGCGCCGATGCCGTGCACCCGGGCTACGGCTTCCTGGCCGAAAACGAAGACTTCGCCCAGGCCTGCCGCGATGCCGGCCTGGTGTTCATCGGCCCCTCGCCCGAGGCTATCCGCGCGATGGGCCACAAGGCCGGCGCCAAGGCGCTGATGGCCGAGGCCGGCGTGCCGGTGATCCCCGGCTACCAGGGCGCCGACCAGTCCGACCAGCGCCTGGCCGACGAGGCCGCGCGCATCGGCTATCCGGTGATGATCAAGGCCACGGCCGGCGGCGGCGGGCGCGGCATGCGCCGCGTCGATGCGGCGGCCGACTTTGCCGCTGCGCTGGCCAGTGCGCAGAGCGAGGCGCAAAACGCCTTCGGCGATGCCGAGGTGATCCTCGAGCGCGCCATCGTCGAGCCGCGCCACATCGAGATCCAGATCCTGGCCGACCGCCACGGCAACGCCATCCACCTGGGCGAGCGCGACTGCTCGGTGCAGCGCCGCCACCAGAAGGTGATCGAGGAGGCGCCCAGCCCGGCGGTGGATGCGGCGCTGCGCGAGCGCATGGGTGCGGTGGCGGTCAAGGCCGTGCAGGCCATCCGCTATGAAGGCGCGGGCACGCTGGAGTTTCTGCTCGATGCCGACGGCCGGTTCTATTTCATGGAGATGAACACCCGGCTGCAGGTCGAGCATCCGGTCACCGAGGCCATCACCGGCCTCGACCTGGTCGACCTGCAGCTGCGCGTGGCGGCCGGCGAGCCGTTGCCGATGGCGCAGGGCGACGTGGCCTTCTCCGGCCATGCCATCGAGGTGCGGCTGTGCGCCGAGGACGTGGACGCCGGCTTCCTGCCGCAGAGCGGGCGGCTGGCGCGCTGGCAGGCGCCGGCCGGCGTGCGCGTCGAGCATGGCCTGGAGTCGGGCACCGAGGTGCCGCCGTATTACGACTCGATGATCGCCAAGATCATCGCCCAGGGCCGCACGCGCGACGAGGCGCGGCGCCGCCTGGGCCATGCGCTGGGCCAGCTGGTGGCACTCGGCATCACCACCAACCAGCGCTTTCTGGCGCGCTGCCTGGCGCATCCGGTGTTTGCCGCCGGCGGTGCCACCACCGGCTTCATCGCCGCGCACCAGGCCGAGTTGCTGGCCGAGGATGCCGGCGCGCTGCGCGACGCCGCCGCGGTGGCCGCCCTGGTGCTGGCCGAGACCGGCGCCGAGGCCACGCTGCGCCATCCCGAGCGCCGGCTGGCGCACACGCTGCCGCTGGGCCTGCGCTACAGCGTGGGCAGCCAGGTCCATGCCGCGTCGCTGACGCAGACCGGCCCGCACCGCTACGAGGCGGTCATCGACGGGCGCAGCCACCAGCTCTCGCTGGCCGGACCGTCCGGCGGATCGTCCGACGAAGGCGGCGTGCTGCGCATCGAGGTCGACGGCATCACCGAGCGCGTGGCCTGGTGGCGCGATGGTGCGCGGCTGCTGATGCAGTTCCGCGGCCTGCCGCTGCAGGTGCAGGACCACACCCGCGCCGTGGCCCAGCGTGCCGGCGCGGCCGGTGGCGACGGCAAGGTGAGGGCGTCGATGAACGGCCGCGTCGTGGCCCTGCTGGTGGCCGAGGGCGACCGCGTGGCCGCCGGCCAGCCGGTGCTGACGCTGGAGGCGATGAAGATGGAGCATGTGCACCTGGCCCCGGTGGCCGGCCGCATCAAGCTGCTGACCGTGGGCCTGGGCGAGCAGGTGGCGGCGCAGCGGGTGGTGATCGAAGTCGAAGCCGACGCCCCCGTGGAGGCCGCATCGTGAGCGAGGCCCCGGATGTCTTGATCGAGAAGCGCGGCGCGGTGCTGTGGCTGACCATCAACCGCCCCGACAAGCGCAATGCGCTGCGCGCCGGCGTGGTCAACGGCCTGCGCGACGGCCTGCGCCAGGCCCAGGCCGATGAGCAGGTGCGCGCCATCGTCATCACCGGCGCTGGCGACAAGGCCTTCTGCGCCGGCGGCGACCTGCAGCCGGGCCAGGGCTTCGTGTTCGACTTCTCGCGCCCCAGCACCGACTATGCCGACCTGCTGCGCGAAGCCCAGGACTGCTGGCTGCCCATCGTCGCCCGCGTCAACGGCGCCTGCATGGCCGGCGGCATGGGCCTGCTGTGCATGACCGATCTGGCGGTGGCCGCCGAGTCGGCGCAGTTCGGCCTGCCCGAGGTCAAGATCGGCCTGTTCCCGATGCAGGTGATGAGCCTGCTGCCGCGCCTGGTGCCACGCCGCCTGGTGCGCGAGTGGGCGCTCACCGGCGAGCCCTTCACCGCCGCCGAGGCCCTGGCTGCCGGCCTGGTCAACCATGTGGTGCCCGCCGATCAGCTGGATGCCAAGCTGGACTGGCTGCTGGCCCGCCTGATCGACAAGTCGCCCACCGCCATGCGCCGCGGCAAGGCCGCGCTGCGCGCCATCGAGTCCATGGACTTCGACCAGGCGATCGCCCACACCGAGGGCCAGATCGCGCTGCTGGCGCTGACCGAGGATGCCAAGGAAGGCCTGGCCTCGTTCAATCAGCGGCGCAAGCCGGTGTGGACCGGGCGCTGAACCCGGCTTGACGCCCATCAAGCCGGACCGCAGCGATATCGGGTCCACTGGCGGCAGCTTGGCGCTGTGCCGATGACCGATTCCCTGCTGCCCGCTGCAACCCACAAGCCCCCGGTTCCTGCACTGCCCGCCGGCCTGGCGGCGCCCCTGGCCTGGGCCGGGGCGCTGACGGCCTTGCTGCTGGCCGGCCAGGCCTTGCCGGCGTCGCGCTTTTTTTCGTCGCCGGCGCACTACCTGCCGCTGCACACGCTGCTGGAGGTGCTGGCCATTGCCGTGGCGCTGATGGTGTTTGCGCTGGGCTGGAACCTGCGCCGCCAGGACGGCGCGCCGCATCCGCAGCTGCTGGGCACGGCCTTTCTGGCGGTGGGCCTGATCGACCTGGCGCACATGCTGTCCTATGCCGGCATGCCCGAGCTGGTGACGCCGTCGGGGCCGGAGAAGGCCATCAACTTCTGGCTGGCCGCGCGTGCCGTGGCCGCTGCGGCCTTGCTGGTGGTGGCACTGCGTCCGTCCTGGCGCGCGCCGTCGTGGCTGCTGCTGGCCGGCGCGCTGGGCCTGAGCGCCGTGGTGGTCTGGGTCGGCCTGTGGCATGCCCAGGCGCTGCCGCGCACCTTTGTCGCCGGCCAGGGGCTGACGCCGCTGAAGATCGCCAGCGAGTACCTGCTGGCCGCGGCCTATGGGGGCGCCGGCCTGCTGCTGCTGGTGCGCGCCTGCCGCAGCGGTGGGCCCGGCGCCGAACCCGACACCGACCTGGCCTGGCTGGCCGCCGCCGCCTGGGTGCAGGGCCTGGCGGAGATGTTCTTCACGCTCTACACCGACGTCACCGACACCTTCAACCTGCTGGGCCATGTCTACAAGGCGGTGGCCTATCTGATGGTCTACCGCGCGCTGTTCGTGGCCGGCGTGCGCCGGCCCTATGCGGCGCTGGCGCTCAAGGGCCAGCGCCTGCAGACGCTGCAGCAGGCGCTGTCGGACAGCGAGCTGCACTACCGCACCCTGGCCGACAGCGGCACGGCGCTGATCTGGACCAGCGACGACCAGGGCCGCGTGGACTATGCCAATGCACCGTGGCTGGGCTTCACCGGCCGCACGCTGGACCAGGAACGCGGCCAGGGCTGGCGCGAGGGCGTGCACGGGCAGGACCTGCCGGCGCTGCGCGCCGCGCTGGCCCAGGCCACCGCGCAACGGGGTCCGGCCACGCTGCACTTCCGGCTGCGCCGCGCCGATGGGGCCTGGCGCTGGCTGCGCTGCGATGTCAGCCCGCGCCAGGACAGCCATGGCCGCCACCTGGGCCACATCGGCGTGGCCCTGGACATCACCGAGCACCGCGAGCTGCTGGCCGAGCTGGAGGGCTGGCGCGACAGCCTGGAGTCCCAGGTGGTCGAGCGCACCCGCGAGCTGGCGGCGGCGCTGCAGGCGGCGCAGGCGGCCTCGGTGGCCAAGAGTGCCTTCCTGGCCAACATCAGCCACGAGATCCGCACGCCGCTGAATGCCATCCTGGGCATGGCCCACCTGATGCGGCGCGAAGGCGCCAACCCGCGCCAGGCGCTGCAGCTGGCGCGCATCGACGCCGCCGGCACCCATCTGCTGCAGATGCTCAGCGCGGTGCTGGACCTGTCCAAGATCGAGTCCGGCCGCTTTGCCGTCGAGTCGGTGCCGCTGGACCCGCAGGCCCTGGTCGACGAGGTGCTGGCCATGCTGGGCGAGCGGGCCCAGGCCAAGGGCCTGCAGCTGTGGCGCGAGCCGGGCCCGGTGCCGCGCCGCCTGCTGGGCGATGCCACGCGGCTGCGCCAGGCCCTGGTCAACTATGTCGGCAATGCCATCAAGTTCACCGCCAGCGGCGAGGTGCGGGTGCGGCTGTGGGCCGAGCCGCTGGACACGGCCGGCCAGGCCGTGCGGCTGCACTTCGAGGTCCACGACAGCGGGCCGGGCCTGGACCCGGCCACGCTGGCGCGGCTGTTCACGCCCTTCGAGCAGGGTGATGCCAGCATCTCGCGCCAGTTCGGCGGCACCGGCCTGGGCCTGGCCCTGACCCGCGGCCTGGCCCGGGCCATGGGCGGCGATGCCGGCGTGCGCTCGCAGCCGGGGCAGGGCAGCTGCTTCTGGTTCAGCGCCCGGCTGCTGCGCGACGACTCCGGGGTCGAGGCCCTGCCGCCGCCGGCCGACCGGCCCTCGGCGCCGCCGGCCGGCCTGCCGGCGCCGTCGTGGCCGCCGCCGCCGCCGCCGGTGGCCGCCGAGACCCCGGCCGAGCTGGCGCTGCGCCAGCGCCACCACGGCCGCCATGTGCTGCTGGCCGAGGACGAGCCGATCAATCGCGAGGTCACCGGCGCGCTGCTGGAGCAGGTGGGCCTGCGCATCAGCTTTGCCGACGACGGCGAGGCCGCACTGGAGCTGGCCCTGCGCGACCGTCCGGACCTGGTGCTGATGGACATGCAGATGCCCGGCGTCGACGGCCTGGAGGCCACACGCCGCCTGCGCGCCGAGCCGGCGCTGGCCGGCGTGCCGGTGGTGGCCTTCACCGCCAATGCCTTTGCCGACGACCGCCAGCGCTGCCTGGACGCCGGCATGGACGACTTCGTCGTCAAGCCGGTCGATCCGCCGCTGCTGTTTGCGGCGGTGCTGCGCTGGCTGGAGCGGCAGGTCTAAGACCGTCGCCCAGCGGGCCGGGCGCGCAGGCGGCACACTGCCGGGCCTGTCCCGCCATCTGCCCTCCGCCATGCCGTTTGCCTTCGACAACACCTATGCCCGCGACCTGGCCGGCCTGTACGAGGCCTGGCCGCCCGCCCAGGCACCGGCGCCGCGCCTGCTGTTCCTCAACGAGGCGCTGGCGCTGGACCTGGGCCTGCAGCCGGACGAGCTGGAGCCGGTGGCCGCGGCGGCGCTGTTTTCCGGCAATGCCCTGCCGGCAGGGGCCCAGCCGCTGGCCCAGGCTTACGCCGGCCACCAGTTCGGCGGCTTTTCGCCGCGCCTGGGCGACGGCCGCGCGCTGCTGATCGGCGAGGTGCTGGACCGCCAGGGCCAGCGCCGCGACATCGCCTTCAAGGGCTCGGGCCGCACGCCGTTTTCACGCGGCGGCGACGGCAAGGCCGCCGTCGGCCCGATGCTGCGCGAGGTGTTGATCGGCGAGGCCATGCAGGCCCTGGGCATCCCGACCACGCGCGCGCTGGCCGTGGTGGCCACCGGCGAGCCGGTGTATCGCGAGCAGGTGCTGCCCGGCGCCGTGCTCACCCGCGTGGCCGCCAGCCACCTGCGCGTCGGCAGCTTCCAGTATTGCGCCGCGCGCGGCGACCTGGACGGCCTGCGCCGCCTGGCCGACCACGCCATCGCCCGCCACGACCCCGAGCTGCTGGGCGCGCCCGAGGCGCCGCTGGCCCTGCTGGCGGCGGTGGCGCGGCGCCAGGCGCGCCTGGTGGCGCAGTGGCTGAACGTCGGCTTCATCCACGGCGTGATGAACACCGACAACATGACGATCTCGGGCGAGACCATCGACTACGGCCCCTGCGCCTTCATGGAGGCCTACGACCCCGACACCGTGTTCAGCAGCATCGACCACGGCGGACGTTATGCCTATGCCAACCAGCCGCTGATCGCGCGCTGGAACCTGGCCCGCCTGGCCGAGGCCCTGCTGCCGCTGCTGGCCCCGGCCGACGACGAGGCGGCGCTGCAGCGTGCGGTGGCTGCGGCCACCGAGGTGATCGACGCCTTTCCGGCCTGGCATGCGGCCGAGCTGCTGGCCGGCCAGCGCGCCAAGCTGGGCCTGGACCGCGCCGAGCCGCAGATGGAAATGGAGATGGAGATGGAGACGGAGGCAGCGGACCGGGCGCTGGTCGACGACTGGTATGCGCTGCTGCAGCGCCAGGGCGCCGATTTCACGCTGGCCTGGCGCCGCCTGGCCGATGCCGCCGAGGGCGATGCCAATCCGCTGCGCGCGCTGCTGGCCGAGCCGGCGGCGCTGGATGCCTGGCTGCCGCGCTGGCAGGCGCGCTGCGCTCAGGACAGCCTGGCCGCCAGCGAGCGTGCGGCGCGCATGCGCCGCGTCAGCCCGTGGCTGATCGCACGCAACCACCGGGTTGAAGAGGCGCTGGCCGCGGCCTCGGAGCACGACGACCTGGGGCCGCTGCAGCGCCTGCTGGCGGCCTTGCGGCGGCCCTTCGATGACGCGGCGGAACTGGCGTCGTTTGCCCAGCCGGCGCCGCCGCAGCTGAGCGCGGGCTACCGCACCTTCTGCGGCACCTGACGACGCTGCGGCGCAGCCAGTTCAGGCCGTGGCCGCCGCTGCGGCCAGACCCAGCAGCCGGCGCAGATGGGCCAGCAGTGCCTCTTCGCCAAAGGGCTTGCCCAGCAGCACGGTGACGCCGGCGCGTGCCGCCTCGTCGCGGTGGCGGTCGTCGGCGGCGGTGATCATCACCACCGGCAGGCGCGCGGTGGCCGGCCGGCCGCGCAGGGCGCGGGTCAGCGCAAAGCCGTCCTGGCCGGGCATGTCCACATCGGTGATCAGCAGGTCGGGCCGTTGTTCCTGGGCCAGGCGCAGGGCCTCGTCGCCATCACCGGCCTCGACCACCTCGAAGCCCTGGGCCGTCAGCAGGCGCGACAGCTTGACGCGCACGATGCGCGAGTCGTCGGCCACCAGCACCCGCGGCTGGCTGCGCCGGGGTGGCTGCGGCTGCGGCGCGGGTGTGAGCGTGGGCGTGGGTGCGATGACCTGGGTCAGCGTCGGCACCGGCGCCTTCGGCGGCGTCTTGGGCAGCACCGGCGGTGCGGGTTGGCCCTGGCGGGCCTGCGTCACCGCGGCGTCCAGGCGCCGCACCGGCGTGGTCCGCGCGCCGTCGAAACCCACCTGGATGCTGCGGGCCGTGGTGGTGGTGGCGGCCGGGCTGGGCTGGGCGCTGCGGGCGGCGCGTGCCGCGGCCAGCCGCGCCGCATGGGCCGCCAGTTCGTCGCGCAAAGCCGGGTCCTGGGCCGTGGCACCGCTGCGCGAGGCCGGGGCCTGCAGCGTCGAGGTCGGCGCCAGCGTCAGCGTCTCCAGGCGGGCATGGCGCGCCCGCGCCCGGCTGCGCGCACGCAGCACCCACACCAGGGCCACCAGCACAGCCAGGCCGGCCCCGGCTCCTGCGATCCAACCCGTCACGGCATCCATCTCGGCACGCTCACACTGTCCAGTTCACACACCCGGTCAGCGTAGCGGGCGGCGGCGGCGGCGATCGGCGGAAGTGGCGGCCTTTTTGGCCTTGGTCCGCGCCGCCAGCGCCAGCTCGCGCACGCGGTGGATGTCGGCATCGCTGAACGGGCCGTTGACGCCCGAGATCGCCGCCAGCTGCATGCCGTGCTTCAGGCCCAGCTGGTAGATCTCGTGCACGCGGTTCCAGTCGATCTGGCGGCCGACGGTGTAGTTCTCGAAGCGGCCTTCCAGCGCCAGCACGATGGTCTCGGCCAGGCAGGCATAGGCCACGCCCGGCGGCAGGCCGATGTTCTTCATCTTCACCTCGCCGGGCAGGCGGATCTCGCCGCTCTCGATCACCAGCACGTCGGGGCGCTTGGCCACCTCCTGCGGCGGCAGGTCCAGCGGCCGCGCTACGTCGGTGATCACGCAGCCGGGCTTGACCTGCATGATGTCCAGCACCTTCTTGCCGGCGCCGGACGTGGCGGTGACGATCATGTCCATCTCGGCGATGTGCGCGTCGGCCTTGGCCGACAGCAGCACCTGGGCATCGGGCGTCTCGGCGAGGATGGACTCCTTCAGCGCCAGCAGCTTGGCGGTCTCGGGCGAGACCAGGGTCACCTCCTGCGCGGCGCGCACCAGCAGGCGCGCGCAGGCCGCACCGATGGCCCCGGTGGCGCCCACCACCATGGCCTTGAACTTCACCCGGCCCTTGCCACGCGGCTTGGGCACCAGGCCCAGGCGCAGCATGGCATCGTGGGCCGCCCACAGCGCGCCCGAGGCGCTGTAGCTGTTGCCGGTGGTGATGGGCAGCGGCGCGCGCCGCGCCACCGTGACGCCGGCATCGCCCACCACCTTGGTGAAGGCGCCCAGGCCCATGATCTGCGCGCCCAGCTTGCGCGCCATCTCGGCGGCATCGAGCAGGCGGCGGTAGGTGAACTCGGGCGGGTGGGCCATGATCTCGCGCGGCGTGCCGCCGACGCTGATCAGCCAGCCCTCGGCCTCCACGCCGCTGGGGCTGCGGATGCCCTCGACCTTGCTGTAGATGAAGGGCGGCGCATAGGCCATGACCTTTTCCAGCGAGTCCATCAGCAGCGGCGGCGAGACGCGGCTGAGCAGCTCGATCGGCTGCACCTTCTTGAAGTACTCCTGCGACAGCGGGTGGATGACGAAGGCGAAGCGGTTGGTGCGCTTGAAGCCGTTGGGATAGAGCAGGCGCGGCTGCAGGTGCTCGCCGGCCAGCATGTCCAGGTAGTCGTCGTCGAGCAGCGCATCGGCGCTGCGCCCGGTGGCCGCCAGCACCATGGCATCCAGCAGCGCCGGGTCCAGGGCCTGGCCCTGCAGCTGCGGCGCGGCATCGATCACCAGGTGCACGCCGCGCTCCTTGAAGCGCTGCAGCCGCTCCTCGTTGACCGTGGTCGTGATCAGGGTCTTGCCGGCCAGCTCCTCCAGATCGAAGGCGTCCAGCTCATGCGCCGGTGCCACCACCACCGTGGCATGGGCCATGGCCTTGCGCAGCACATGCTGGGTCCACTGCGCCAGCAGCTTGCCCGGTAGCACCTCGGTCGGCACCCAGTCGGCCACATGGTGGGCGCCGCTGGCATACAGCGCCAGCTGGTCCAGCGAGGTCAGCAGCTTGGGCACGCCCAGCTGCAGCAGCGGATCGGCGAACTGCAGGTTGGGCGTGTACTCGCCCAGGGCCGCGGCCAGCTTGTGGTGGGCCAGGCCGCTGAAGAACAGCACGCGGGCATTGTCGAAGTAGTGGCCCAGGCTCTGCTGGGCATGGCGCAGCGCCCATTCCTGCAGGATGTCGGCCAGGCGCGCACCGGTGGACAGCGGCGTGCGCTTCACATGCGCGGCCAGTGCACCGCCGTCGATGCGCCGCGAGCGCCTCGCATCGAGCTGGCTGCTGTCGTTGACCAGGCCCAGGCCGATGGCATCGGCGCGGCCGTCCCAGTGCTTGAGCAGGCGGGCCGCCTGGGCCGCGCTGCCATCGGTGCCCAGGCGCTGCAACTGCAGCGCCTGGCCCAGGAAGCGGGTGCGCAACTCGAAATCCTGGCGGCGCGCGCCCAGGCTGATGGCGACGACGTGTTTCATGTGGCCAGTGTTCAACGGCGGGCCGTCGCCGGCCTTGATCTTGGACAGGGCCGGGCGATGGCGACAATGCCGCGCCATGCATGCCCGCCACGACCTTCCCCTGCTGCAGGCCCAGGGCCTGAACTGGCGCCCGCCTGGCGCCGATCACGACCTGTGGCCCGCCGGCCTGGACTTTGCGCTGCGCCCCGGCCTGGCCCTGGTGCAGGGCGGCGATGGCCGTGGCAAGACCTCGCTGCTGCGCTTGTTGGCAGGCCGGCTGGCACCCAGTGCCGGCCGGCTGCAGGCCGCGCCGGGCACCACCGTCTGGTACGAGGACCCGCGTGATCCGGCCGTTGACGATCAGCGCGCCAGCGACTGGCTGGCCGCCCAGGCCGCGGCGGCGCCGGCCTGGCAGCCGGCGCTGGCCCAGGCCCTGGTGGCCGACTTCGACCTGGCCGAGCACCTGCCCAAGGGCCTGCACATGCTGTCCACCGGCAGCCGGCGCAAGCTGGCCTGGACGGCGGCGGCGGCCAGCGGCGCCACGCTGACCCTGATCGACCTGCCGTTCGCGGCGCTGGACCGGCCCTCGTGCCGGCGCCTGGCGGCCCTGCTGTCCCAGGCCGCCAGCGATGCCCGCCGCGCCTGGGTGGTGGCCGACTTTGCGCCGCCGGCCGAGCTGGACGGCCTGGCCTGGTCGGCGCTGATCGATCTGGGCGATTGACGACAGCGGTTCAGCCGTCCAGCTCCAGCGCATAACCCACGCCGTAGACCGAGCGGATCTGCAGGCCCGGTGACGGCTGGGCCATGGCCAGGGCTTCGACCTTGCGCCGCAGGTTCTTCACATGGCTGTCGATGGCGCGGTCGCTGAGTGCGCGCTGGTCGTCGTGCAGCCGGTCCAGCAGCTGGTCGCGGCCATAGACGCGGCTGGGCTGGGCCGCCAGCGCGGCCAGCAGGCGGAACTCCAGCGGCGTCAGCTCCAGGTCCTGGCCGTTCCACAGCGCGCGGTGGCGGGCCTCGTCCAGCTGCAGCCCGGCCGCGGCAGGCGCAGGCGTCGGCTTGGCCGAGACGGCTGCGGCCACGCCGCGTGTGCGCCGCAGGATGGCCTTGATGCGCGCCACCAGCTCGCGCGGGCTGAAGGGCTTGCACACATAGTCGTCGGCGCCGGCCTCCAGGCCCAGCAGGCGGTCGATCTCTTCGACGCGGGCGGTGACCATGATCACCGGCACGCCGTTGCCGGCCTCGCGCAGCTCGCGGCAGATGGCCAGGCCGTCCTTGCCGGGCAGCATCAGGTCCAGCACCAGCAGGTCGGCGGGGCGGGCCTGCAGCGCCGCGGCCACGGCCAGGCCATGGTCCACATGGGTGGTGGTGCAGCCGGCAGCCCGCAGGTAGTCGCAGACCAGGCGGGCCAGGGCCGGCTCGTCCTCGACCACCAGGATGTGGGCCGTCTCCAGCTCGCTGGCCAGGCGCATGGCGGTGTTCATCGTGGGGCTCCGTCCGGCCCGCGCCGCAGCCGCGGCAGGCGGATCTGCATCCACAGCCCGCCCAGTGGCGAGGCCCGGGCGCTGATGCTGCCGCCATGGGCGGTGGCGATGCTGCGGCAGATGGCCAGGCCCAGGCCGCTGCCGCCGCTGGCGCGGGCCCGCGAGCCCTCGGCGCGGAAGAAGCGCTCGAACAGCCGCGGCAGCAGGGCCGCATCCACGCCCGGCGCGCTGTCCTGCAGGTCGATCACCGCCTCGTCGCCTTCGCTGTGCAGGCGCAGCTGCAGCTGGCCGCCGGCATCGGTGTAGCGCAGGCTGTTGGCAAACAGGTTGTGCAGCAGCTGGCGCAGCCGCGGCGCGTCGGCCAGCAGCGGCAGCGGCTGGGCCGGCAGCTCGGCCTGCAGCGCCAGGCCATGCTCGTCGCAGCGGTGGCGCAGCTGGGCCAGCTCGCCGCGCAGCAGCTGGGCCAGGTCCAGATCGGTCTTGTGGTAGCTGAGCGCGCCCACGTCGGCCAGGGCCAGCTCGTGCAGGTCGCCGACCAGCTGGGTCAGCGCCGCCACCTCGGCCTGCAGCAGGCGCAGGTTCTCGGGCGTGGGCTGGTGCACGCCGTCTTCCAGCGCCTCCAGCTCGCCGCGCAGCACGGCCAGCGGCGTGCGCAGCTCGTGCGACACATCGGCCATGAAGTCGCGGCGCATGCGCTCGTTGCGCTCCAGCGTCAGCGCCAGCTGGTTGAAGTCCTGCGCCAGCTGGGCCACCTCGTCATGGCCGCGCACCGGCACGCGGGTGTCGTGGGCGCCGGCGGCCAGGCGGTGGGTGGCGGCGGCCACCTCGCGCACTGGCTTCAGCAGGCTGCGCGCCACCCACCAGGCGATCAGCGCTGCCGCCAGCAGGGCCACGCCGCCCATCAGCAGGCTGGCGCGCAGCTGGCTGGTCTGGAAGCTCAGCTCGGCTTCTTCGGTCACCGTGTCCAGCGGCGCAATCGCCAGCCAGCCCACGGTGCGGCCGTCGACGACGATCTCGCGCTGCACCGTGCCGGCCAGGATCAGCGGAAAGCCGATGATGCGCTGGCGCTGCGCATCCAGCAGGGTCAGGCGGCGGCCGGCGCCCAGCAGGTCGGAGCTGATCATCGCCCGCTCGGCGCCTTGCGGCGGCGGGCTGCCGGGCGGTGGCGGGCGCAGGCCGGCGCCGATCAGGTTGAACCAGACCTCGGGCCGGTCGCGCACAAAGTCCCAGCTGCCATGCTGGGCATGGGCCTGCTGCAGCCGCGGCAGGGCCGCCTCCATGCGCGCCACCGCCTGGGCGTTGAGAAAGTCGATGAAGCCGCGCTGGAAGTTGAACCGCGCCGCCGCACCCATGGCCAGGGCCACCAGGCCGGCGATGGCCAGCACGGCGAGGAACAGCTGAGCGGTGATGCCCGGGCGCTTGAGCTTGAAGCTGGGTCTGAAGGTCATGCAGGGCCGACGATAAGCCAGGCCGGCGCCGAAACAGAACAGCAACATGCGCCGTCCGGGGCCTCCAAATTGGCTCCACATTCGGCGGTCAGCATGGCGGGCAAGACATCCGAGAAAGACCTGCCATGCCCAAGATCCCCGTTTCCAGAGCCCTGCTGGCCGCCGCCGCCCTGGCCTCGCTGGCCCTGCTGGCCGCCTGCAGCCCGGGCCAGAGCGCCAAGCCGGCCAGCGCTGCGCGGCCCGCCGCCGTGGGCGTGCTGACCTTGCAGCCCGAAAGCCTGACCCTGGCCACCGAGCTGCCCGGCCGCACCGCCGCCACCCTGGTGGCCGAGATCCGGCCGCAGGTGGGCGGCATCGTGCAGGCGCGCCGCTTCACCGAAGGCAGCATCGTGCAGGCCGGCCAGGTGCTGTACCAGCTGGACAGCGCCAGCCTGCAGGCCACCCAGGCCAGCGCCCAGGCCGCGGTGGCCAAGGCCGAGGCCGCGCTGAAGTCGGCCCGGCTGACGGCCGAGCGCCAGGCCGCGCTGCAGAAGATCGACGCCGCCAGCCGCCAGGAGGCCGAGGATGCCCAGGCCGCGCTGGAGCAGGCCCAGGCCGAGCTGGCCAGCGCCCGCGCCGCGCTGCAGACCGCGCGCATCAACCTGGAACGGGCCAGCATCACCAGCCCGATCCGCGGCCGCGTCGACCTGTCGACCGTGACCCCGGGCGCCCTGGTCAGCGCCGAGCAGGCCACGGCACTGACCACGGTGCGCGCCATCGACACCATCCAGGTCGACATCACCCAGTCCAGCGCCGAATGGCTGATGCTGAAGCGCCAGCTGGGCCAGGGCAGCAGCCCGTCGGCCGACGCCGCCCAGGTGGGCCTGTTGCTGGAGGACGGCAGCCGCTATGCCCAGTCCGGCCGGCTGCGCATGTCGGGCGTGTCGGTGAACCCGTCCACCGGTGCGGTGACGCTGCGCGCCGAGTTTCCCAATCCCGACGGCCTGCTGCTGCCGGGCATGTATGTGCGTGCCCAGCTGCCCACCGCCACCGTCGGCCAGGCCCTGCTGGTGCCGCAGCAGGCGGTCAGCCGCAATGCCGCGGGCCAGGCCAGCGTGCTGCTGGTGGGCGAGGACAACAAGGTCGCCCAGCGCAGCATCAGCGCCGAGCGTGCCGTGGGCTCGCGCTGGCTGGTCACGGCTGGGCTGAAGGCCGGCGAGCGCCTGGTGGTCGAAGGCGGGCAGAAGGTCAAGCCCGGCGATGTGGTGCAGGTGCAGGCCACCACCGTGGCCGCGCGCTGAAACCCGGGAGCCGACCATGGCACGTTTTTTCATCGATCGACCCATCTTCGCCTGGGTGCTGGCCATCGTGGTGATGCTGGCCGGCGCGCTGGCCATCACCGGCCTGCCGCTGGAGAAGTACCCCGACATCGCGCCCACCCAGGTGCGCATCAGCGCCAGCTATCCCGGCGCCTCGGCCAAGACCATCGAGGACTCGGTGACCCAGGTCATCGAGCAGAAGATGAAGGGCCTGGACGGCCTGCAGTCGATGTCGGCGTCCAGCTCGTCCTCGGGCAGCGCCAGCATCGCGCTGTCCTTCGTGGCCGGCACCGACCCCGACGTGGCCCAGATGCAGGTGCAGAACAAGCTGCAGCAGGCCCTGACCCAGCTGCCCCAGGCGGTGCAGAACCAGGGCGTGACCGTCACCAAGAGCGGCACCGACTTCCTGATGGTGGTGGCCTTCTACTCGGCCGACGGCAGCGCCAGCAACATCCAGATCGGCGACTACATCAGCTCGCAGCTGGTCGACACCATCAGCCGCATCGAGGGCGTGGGCGACGTGCAGACCCTGGGCACGCAGAACGCCATGCGCATCTGGCTGGACCCGGCCAAGCTGGCCTCGCGCGCGCTGATGCCGTCGGACGTGACCGCGGCCATCACGGCGCAGAACGCCCAGGTCTCCGCCGGCCAGGTGGGCGGCCTGCCGGCCGCGCCGGGCCAGCAGCTCAATGTCAGCATCACCGCGCGCAGCAAGCTCAGCACGGTGGCGCAGTTCAAGGACATCGTGCTGAAGACCGGCAGCGACGGCAGCCTGGTGCGGTTGTCCGACGTGGCCCGCGTGGAGCTGGGTGGCGACAACTACACCGTCTCCACCCGCTACAAGGGCCGGCCCTCGGCGGCCATGGGCGTGTACCTGGCCTCGGGCGCCAATGCCATCGGCGTGGCCAATGCGGTGAAGGCCCGGCTGGCCGAGCTGCAGCCGGGCTTCCCGTACCAGCTGCAGACCGAGATGACCTATGACACCACGCCGTTCGTGAAGGTGTCGATCGAGGAAGTGGTCAAGACCCTGGCCGAGGCCATCGTGCTGGTGGTGCTGATCATGTACCTGTTCCTGCAGAGCTGGCGCGCCACGCTGATCCCGGCCATCACCGTGCCGGTGGTGCTGCTGGGCACCTTTGGCGTGCTGGCCGCCGCCGGCTACTCGATCAACAGCCTGACCATGTTCGGCATGGTGCTGGCCATCGGCCTCTTGGTTGACGATGCCATCGTGGTGGTCGAGAACGTCGAGCGCCTGATGGCCGAGAAGGGCCTGAGCCCACGCGAGGCCACGCGCGAGTCGATGGGCCAGATCACCGGCGCCCTGGTCGGCATCGCCCTGGTGCTGGCCGGCGTGTTCATCCCGATGGCGTTTTTCGGCGGCTCCACCGGCGTGATCTACCGCCAGTTCTCGATCACCGTGGTCTCGGCCATGCTGCTCAGCGTGCTGGTGGCGCTGACGCTGGCGCCGGCGCTGTGCGCCACGCTGCTCAAGCCCTTGCCGGCCGGCCAGACCCATGCGCCGCACCGCGGTCTGCTGGGCCGCTTCTTCAACGGCTTCAACCGCGGCTTCGAGCGTGGCAACGGCGGCGTGCAGCGCGTGGCCGGCGCCATGCTGGGCCGGCCGGGCCGCAGCATGCTGGTGTACGGCCTGATCGTCGCGGCCATGGCCTTCATGTACCAGCGCCTGCCCACGTCCTTCCTGCCCGACGAGGACCAGGGCGTGCTGATGGGCGAGGTGCGCCTGCCCTCGGGCGCCACCAGCGAGCGCCTGCTGCAGTCGCTGCAGCAGGTGGAAAACTGGCTGGGCCAGCAGGCCGACATCGACGGCTACACCCTGATCTCGGGCACCGGCGGCGACCAGGCCACCGGCCGCGCCTTCATCCGCCTGAAGGACTGGAGCGAGCGCCAAGGCAAGGGCCAGAGCGCGGCCGAGATCGCCGCCCGCGCCAACCGCGAGCTGGCCAGCCTGCGCGATGCGCGGGTGTTTCTGATGCAGCCGCCCACCATCCGCGGCCTGGGCTCGGCCAGCGGCTGGACGGTGCAGCTGCAGGACCGCGGCGGCCTGGGCCACGACGGCCTGGCCAAGGTGCGTGACCAGTTCCTGGAGCTGGCGAAGAAGCATCCGGCGCTGGCCCAGGTGCGCTTCTCCGGCCTGGACGACGCGCCGCAGTACGGCATCCAGATCGACGACCGCAAGGCCGGCGCCCTGGGCCTGGCCACCGGCGACATCAACAACACCCTGTCGGTGGCGCTAGGCGGCAGCTACGTCAACGACTTCATCGACGCCGGCCGGGTGAAGAAGGTCTATGTGCAGGGCGATGCGGCCTTCCGCATGGCGCCCGACAGCATCCTGCAATGGTTTGTGCGCAACAGCGCCGGGGCCATGGTGCCGTACTCGTCCTTCGCCAGCACTGGCTGGACCTATGGCGCACCCAAGCTGGAGCGCTACAACGGCATGGGCTCGATCGAGATCGTCGGCGAGGCGGCGGCGGGCACCAGCTCGGGTGCGGCGATGGCGGCGGTGGAAGAGATCGTCGCCCAGCTGCCGGCCGGCGTGGGCATCGAATGGTCGGGCCAGTCCTACCAGGAGCGGCTGTCGGGATCGCAGGCGCCGATGCTGTATGCGCTGTCGATCCTGTTCGTCTTCCTGTGCATGGCCGCGCTGTACGAGAGCTGGTCGGTGCCGTTCTCGGTGATGCTGGTGGTGCCGCTGGGCGTGGTGGGTGCGCTGGGCCTGAGCTGGGCCACCGGCCTGCACAACGACGTGTACTTCCAGGTCGGCCTGCTCACCACCGTGGGCCTGGCAGCCAAGAACGCCATCCTGGTGGTGGAGTTTGCGATGCAGCGCCTGGCCGAAGGCGAGGCCCTGGTGCAGGCCACGCTGCAGGCGCTGCGGCTGCGGCTGCGGCCCATCCTGATGACCTCGCTGGCCTTCATCTTCGGCGTGCTGCCGCTGGCCCTGGCCAGTGGCGCCGGCGCCGGCAGCCGCCAGGCCATCGGCACCGGCGTGCTGGGCGGCATGCTGAGCGCCACCGTGCTGGGCGTGTTCTTCGTGCCGCTGTTCTTCGTGCTGGTGCGCAGGCTGTTCAGCCGGCGCGCGCCGGTCGTCACTTCCTCGCAGCCGGAGCTGCAAGCATGAACCGTCCCCTGACTCGTCTTTCCGTGGTCGCGCTGGCCGCCCTGCTGTCGGCCTGCGCCAGCCTGGCGCCCAGCCAGGGCACGCCGGCCGCGGCCATCCCGACCCAGTTCGGCCAGAGCGTGGCCGGCAGTGTCGCCAGCAGCACCACCGTCGATGCCGCTCAGATCGCCTGGCAGGATTTTGTGCAGGAGCCGCGGCTGCGCGACACCATCGCGCTGGCACTGCAGAACAACCGCAGCCTGCGCCAGGCCGTGCTGGCCATCGAGCAGGCCCGCGCCAGCTACCGCATCAGCGACGCAGCGCAATGGCCCACGGTGGAGGCCGGCGCCTCGGTCAGCAACTCGCGCACGCCGGCCCAGGCCACGTCCAGCGGCCAGGTGCAGCGCTCGCGCAGCAACAGCCTCAGCGTGGGCATCTCGGCCTACGAGGTCGACCTGTTCGGCCGCGTCGCCAACCTCAAGGATGCGGCGCTGGAGAGCTTTCTGGCCACCGAGCAGGCGCGGCGCAGCGCCCAGATCAGCCTGGTGGCCGAGCTCAGCCAGGCCTGGCTGGCGCTGGCCGCCGACCAGGCCCAGCTGGCCCTGGCCCGGCGCACGCTGGACAGCCAGCAGCGCACGCTGGACCTGCAGCAGCAGCGCCATGCCCTGGGCGCCAGCTCCGGCCTGAGCCTGGCCCAGCTGCAGACCGGCGTGGAAGGCGCGCGCCGCGACGTGGCGGCCTACGAGGCCCAGGTGCAGCAGGACCGCAATGCGCTGCAGGCCCTGGTGGGCACCGAGATCCCGGCCGGCCTGCTGCCGCCAGAGACAGGTGCCGCTGGCACCGCCGGCACCGCGGCCGCCGTCACCGGCCTGGTGGCCGTGCCCGCCGACCTGCCGTCCAGCGTGCTGCAGCAGCGGCCCGATGTGCTGGCCGCCGAGCATGCGCTGCGTGCCGCGGCCCAGGACATCGGCGCGGCGCGCGCCGCGCTGTACCCCAGCATCCGCCTGACCAGCTCGCTGGGCACGGCCAGCACCAGCCTGGGCGATCTGTTCAAGGGCGGCGCCTGGTCCTTCGTGCCCAGCATCAGCCTGCCGATCTTCGACGGCGGCGCGGCCCGGGCCAACGTCAGCGCCAAGGAGGTGGCGCGCGACATCCAGCTGGCGGCCTATGACCAGACGCTGCAGACCGCCTTCCGCGAGGTGGCCGATGCGCTGGCCGTGCGCGCCACGCTGGACCGCCGCCTGGCGGCCCAGCAGGCCCTGGTGGACGCGGCGGCCCAGGCCCTGCAACTGGCCGAGGCCCGCCAGGCCGCCGGCGCCAGCAGCGCGCTGGACGTGCTGGACGCCCAACGCACCCTGTACGCGGCCCAGCAGGGCCTGATCACGCTGCGGCTGACCGAGCAGGGCAACCGGGTGAGCCTGTTCAAGGCCCTGGGCGGGGGCTGGAAGGCGGCCTGAAGCGCCGCCTGAACCGCCGCCGAAGACGCTGCCCGGGCCGGCTTCAGTCCGCCTTGATGCCGGCCTTGTGGATCAGCGGTCCCCATTTCTGCCGCTCGCTCCGGGCAAACTCGCCCAGCCGCGCCGGCGTGCCGCCCATGGCCTCGTGGCCCAGTTCCAGCAGCTTGGCGCGCACCTCGGCCTGGGCCAGGATCTTGGCCAGCTCGGCATTGAGCTTCTGCACCACCGCCGCCGGCGTGCCACGCGGCGCATACAGGCCGTTCCAGGCCAGCACCTGGAAGCCGTCCAGCCCGCTTTGCGCCGACACCGGCTTGATGCCGGGCAGCAGGGCGGTGGCGCCGGGCGAGGTCACGGCCAGGGCCTTGAGCTTGCCGCTCTGGATGAAGGAGCGGGCGGCGCTGACGGTGTCGATGGCCAGAGGCACATGGCCGCCCAGCAGCTCGGTCATGGCCGTGCTCGAACCCTTGTAGCGGATGCCGCGGATCTCGCTGCCGGTCTGCTGCTTCAGCAGCTCCAGCACCAGCAGGGCGGTGGTGCTGGGCAGGGCCACGTCCACGCTGTCGGGCTTGGCCTTGGCCGTGGTCAGCAGGTCGGCCAGGCTGTTCAGCGGCGAGGCCGGCGCGGCCAGCACCACCATCGGGAAGGCGCTGACCAGCATCACCGGCTCGAAGTCCTTCTCGGCATCGAAGGGCATGCTGGGGTAGAGAAACTGGTTCAGCACATGCGTGCCATTGGTGCCCATCAGCAGCGTATGGCCATCGGGCGCGGCGCGGGCGGCCTCGGCCGTGCCGATGTTGCCGCCGGCGCCGGCCTTGTTGTCGATGACGATGGCCTGGCCCAGGGCGCGGCCCAGGTGCTCGGCCAGGTAGCGCGTGGCCACGTCGGTGCCCTGGCCCGGCTGGTAGGGCACGATGATGCGCACCGGCTTGGCCGGCCAGGCCTGGGCCCAGGCCAGCGTGGCGGGTAGGGCCAGCGCCAGCGCGGCGGCCAGGTTCAGAACTCGTCTCTTCATCGCTGTCTCCTGCTTGTTGTACGGACGAATGAACGGTGGCCCCGGCTGCTAGCCGACGCCCGATCTTGCCTGGCCCGGCAGCACGCCGGCGCGGCGCAGGGCCTCGATCTGCGGACTGTCCAGGCCGGCCTCCTGCAGCACGGCCTCGCCATGCTCGCCAAAGCGCGGTGGCCGGCCGCCGGGGCGGCCCGGCGTGCGCTCCAGCCGCGTGGGCAGGCCCAGGCCGTGGTAGCTGCCCTGGTCCACGCGCATGCCGCGGTGCCGTGCATGGGCCTGCTCGAAGGCCTGGGGCACGCTGTGCACCGGGCCCACCGGCACGCCTTCGCGCATCAGGCCCTGGCACAGGTCCTCGCGCTGGCGGCCGGCCAGCGCGGCCTCGATCTGCTCGCGCAGCGCCTGGCGGTGCTGCAGGCGCTGGGCATTGCTGGCAAAGCGCGGATCGTCCAGCAGCGCCTGCAGCCCCAGGTGCTGGCAGAAACGCGCGAACTGTCGATCGTTCAGGATGCCCAGGAACACCGGGCCGTCGGCGCAGGCGAAGCGGTCATACGGCGCGATGTTGGGGTGGGCGCTGCCCAGCAGTTCGGGCGTGCGGTCCGAGTGCATCCAGTTGGCGGCATGCGGCAGCAGCAGGCTCAAGGCGGTGTCGAACAGCGTGGCCTCGACGCGCTGGCCCAGGCCGCTGCGGCCGCGCTCCACCAGGGCCAGCAGCACGCCCACCAGGGCGGTGTAGCCGGTCAGGTGGTCGACGATGGGCATGCCCACGCGCGTGGGCCCCGAGGCCGGATCGCCGTTGACGCTCATCAGCCCGCACATGGCCTGCAGGATGGCGTCGTAGCCCGGCAGGCCGCCCAGCGGACCGTCGTTGCCGAAGCCCGAGATCGCGCAATGGATCAGGCGCGGAAAGCGCGGCCGCAGCACCTGCTCATAGTCCAGGCCCCAGCGGGCCAGCGTGCCGGGCAGGAAGTTCTCCACCAGCACGTCGGCGCCTTCCAGCAGCCGCAGCAGCACGGCCTGCCCCTCGGGCCGTGACAGGTCCAGGGCCAGGCCACGCTTGCCGCGGTTGACCGCGGTGAAGTAGGCCGCGTCGCCATCGGCATTGAACGGCGGCCCCAGGCCACGCGTCTCGTCGCCGGCCGGCGGCTCGATCTTGATCACGTTGGCGCCATGGTCGGCCAGCATCTGCGTGCACAGCGGCCCGGCCAGCACGCGCGACAGGTCGATCACGCGCAGGCCGGCCAGGGCACCACCGGCCTGCGGCGGGGTGGGGCCGGGGTTCATCAGGCCCGCGACGGCAGCTCGACCACGCCCGAGCCCAGCACCGACAGCTCGTTGTCCTGGTTGCGCGCCTCCTGCTCGACCTCCACCAGGTGGCGGCCGTCCTCGATGTACTTGCGCTTGACCTTGCCCTTGATGAACAGCATGTCGCCCTCGGGGTTGTGGCGGCGGATCTTGCAGCTGGCCTTGCGCAGGAAGCCGTCGTCGCCCATCCAGTTGGTCAGGTGATGGGTCAGCCACGAGGTGCGCTCGGGGCCGTAGTCGTAGGCGCCGGGGGCGCCGACTTCCAGCGCGAAGTCTTCCTCCCAGTGCACGCGCTCGGGGCAGTCGGGGATGCCGAAGCGGTTCTTGATGCCGGTGCCGGGGTGTTCGTCGTGCAGCTTCCAGGCCAGCTTGTTGGCGCGGATGTACAGGCCGCCCCAGCCCTGGGCATAGGCGATGAAGCCGGTCACCGTCATCGGGCCCTTGAACATGGTCGGCAGCTCTTCGCCCTCGCTCACGTCCTGCCAGTAGCGCGGCACGGCGCCACGCACCTGCTCGTCGCGGTACAGCTGGTAGGCGGCGGCCAGCTCTTCGTCGCTGTAGCGGCGCGGCTCGCGCGCACGCACTTCCTTGTACTTGGTGCCCTGCTCGCGCGCGTGGTCGCGCTCGGTGCGGAAGCACCAGCTGTCGGCCTCGGCGATGAAGTCGCCGTCCTGGTTGTAGAACTTGACGTTGTAGATCTGCTGCACGGCGCGGCCGGCAAAACGCGTCTGGTGCTCGATCAGGTCCTTCAGCGTGGCCTCGGTGGAGATCACGTCGTTGCGGCGGATCGGCTTGTGCCATTGCCAGTCGGCACCCGACCACATGGCATGCACGCCCGACAGGCCACCCACATAGCCCGACACGATGCGGCTGGTGGCGAACAGAAAGCTGGGCAGGGCGACGATGCCGCCATAACGCGTCTTGGCCGCGTACTCCGGGTCGCACCACAGCGGGTTGTCGTCGCCGATGCCGTGCGCATAGTGGCGGATGTTGTCGCGCGTGGCCTCGTAGCACCAGGGCTCGACGGTCTTGCCGATCTTCACGCCGATGCGGCGGCGCAGGTCGTCCAGGCCGGCCTCGGTGATCTTGGGAAAGCTGCGTTCGGTGTGGGACATCTTGTCTCCTCGGGATGGATGGGGGGCGGGATCGGGGTTCAGGTGGAGGCCGGTTCGGCCAGTTCGGCTTCCCGCAGCTTGCGGCGGTGGATCTTTCCGGCCGGGGTCTTGGGCAACTCGGCGACGAAGGCCACCTGGCGCGGGTACTCGTGCTGGGCCAGGCGGCTGCGCACGGCGTCCTGGATCTCCTGCACAAAGGCCTCGTCGCCGGCGCGGGTCGAGACCACGAAGGCCTTGACCACCTGGCCGCGCAGCGCATCGGGCACGCCGATGACCGCGGCCTCGCGCACATCGGGGTGCTTGAGGATGGCATCCTCGACCTCCACCGCGCCGATGGTCCAGCCGGCCGAGATGATCACGTCGTCGGCGCGGCCGCCGTGCCAGAAGTAGCCGTCCTCGTCGACGCGGCCCAGGTCCTTGGTGGGCAGCCATTCGCCGCGGCGCCACAGCTTGAGCTCGCCGGTGACGCCGGGCGGGCAGGGCGCACCCTGGGCATCCTGCACCTCGACGCGCAGCCCGGGGATGGGCTTGCCCAGCGAGCCGGGCTTGACCACGAAGTCCTCGGCACCGGGGTAGTTGACCAGGCACACGCCGATCTCGGTGGTGCCATACATGCTGCACACCGGCCGGCCGAAGGTGGCCTCGGCAAACTGCGCGGTCTCGCTGTCGATGGGCTCGCCGGTGAAGGACAGCTTGCGCAGCTGGTAGCGGTGGCTACCGGCGGCGCCGCAGTTGCGCATCATGCGGTAGTGCGTGGCGGCGGCCGACAGGTTGGTGAAGCCATGCTGCTCCAGCGCCTGCAGCAGGCGCTCGGCATTGAACTTGCCGGCATAGGCGCCGATGGTCACGCCGAGCGCCAGCGGCGCCAGCGTGCCATGCCACAGGCCATGGCCCCAGGCCGGTGACGACGGGCACATGAAGCGGTCGCCCGGACGGATGCCCGTGCCGTACAGCGCGGCCAGCATCAGCGTCACCAGCGAGCGGTGCGTGTGCTTCACCGCATCGGGCAGCTCGCGCGTGGTGCCCGAGGTGTACTGGAAGATCGCCAGGTCGTCGCCGCGGGTCTGGCAGTCGTAGTGGTCGGGCAGATCGCGCAGGCTGTCGACGAAGCCGGCATCGGCCACCAGCAGCTGCATGTCGTCGCTGGCGGTCACCAGCGGCGCCTTCTCGGCATTGGTCACCAGCAGGCGCGGTCGGCAGTCGCCGACGCGCAGGCGGATGCCGTCGGGGCCGAACAGCGTGAACAGCGGCACCGCGATGGCGCCCATCTTCATGGCGCCGAACATGGCCACGTAGAACTCGCGCGAGGGCTCCAGCATCACCGCCACGCGGTCGCCGGGCTGGATGCCACGCTGCTGAAGCCAGTGCGCAAAGCGCGACGAATCGTCCGCCAGCGAGCCGAAGCTCAGGCACTGGTCCTGGCCATTGGCGCGCACCAGCACGATGGCCGTGCGCTCGGCGCCGCCCGGGGCCAGCGCATGGCGGTCCAGGCATTCGTGGGCGATGTTCATGCGCTGGCGGCTGCCGTCGAACAGCTGCCAGAGCCGTTCGGGGGTGCACAGCGCCTGGGCGTCGGCATAGGAGGTGTGGTCGGTGAGCAGGGTCATGGTGGGGCGTAGCGGGCCGATGTCTGGCACTTTGCGCGCCGCGCCATGAATTGTCAATAGCGTTTATGAGTTGTACATAGACAATCATGAACCAGGCGCCGTGCCGCCGATACGACGCCTTGCGTGGTGCCGGCCGCCGCCGCTTATGCTCGGCGGGCCTGTCGACACCCACGCGAGAATCGCGACATGCCCAGACCCCCAGCCGATACCCCCCCGACCGAGCCCCCCGCCAGCACCGGCCGCGCCGCGCCGGTGGTGCGCGCCGTGCCCGCGGTGACCCGCGCCATTGCCATCCTGCGGCTGCTGGGCCGCAGCCCGCAGCCGCAGACGCTGAAGTCCATCTCGCAGGAGCTGGGCATGGTCACCAGCACCTGCCTGCACATCCTGCGTGTGCTGGTGGACGAGGGCCTGGTCAAGGTGGACGCTGCAACCAAGCGCTATGGACTGGGCGTGGGCATGCTGGCGCTGGCGCGCAGCGTGATCGACAGCAGCCCCTTCCCGGCCCTGGCCCAGCCGGTGCTGGACCGCATTGCCGCCGACTGGAACGTCACCGCCATCGGTGTCGAGGTCACCGGGCTGGAGCACATGGTGGTGCTGGCTCTGTCCAGCTCGCGTTCGCCGTTTCGCCTGCATGTGGACGTGGGCAGCCGCTTTCCGGCGCTGATCAGCGCCACCGGCCGCCTGGTGGCGGCCTACACCCAGCTGCCCGAGGCTGAGGTCGAGCAGCGCTTCAAGGCCCTGCGCTGGGACCAGCCGCCCGATGTGGCGGCCTGGCGCAAGGAGGTGGAGGCGGTGCGGCGCAAGGGCGTCAGCATGGACCGGGGCAACTACATCAGCGGCGTGACGGTGATCGCCGTGCCGGTGTTCGACGCCCACGGCCGCCTGACGCATTCGCTGGTCGCCGCCGGCGTGGCCGACCAGCTGGGGGGCGCCAAGAGCCAGGCCCTGGTGAAGGATCTGCAGGCCGAGGCCCAGGCCTTGACGCAGCTGCTGGCCGCGCGGAGCTGAGCATGGACGAACCCGCCCTGATCGACGCCGGCTGGAAGCCGCGCGAGCTGCCCGGCTTCGTCGGCCTGATCGGCCCGCTGTGGACGTGCCGCGAAGAGGCTGGCTGGGCCTATGGCCTGCGTGTGGCGCCGGCCCACCTCAACCCGCTGGGCCTGGTGCATGGCGGCGTGCTGACGACGCTGATCGACCATGCGCTGAGCGCCATCGCCTGGCAGGCCCTGGGCCGCCGCGCCTGCGTGACGGTGCAGCTGGACACGCAGTTCCTGTCGTCCGGGCGCGAAGGCCAGTTCCTCGAAGCCCGCGGCCGCGTGGCCCGCGCCACCTCCAGCCTGGTGTTCATGCAGGGCCAGGTGGTGGCCGATGGCCAGGAGCTGATCACCGCCAGCGCCATCCTGAAGGCCGTGGGGCCGGCCGCGACCTGAAGCTTCAGCGGTGGCGGCTCACAGCGCGAAGCCGGCGCGATTCATCGCGCCGAAGGCCGGCATGCAGGGATGGGGCTCGAAGCGGGTGATGCAGTCCAGCACCGCCGGCAGGCCGCTGGCCAGTGCGCGCTGCAGCGCCGGCGCCAGGTCTTCGGGCCGGCTCACGGTCTCGCCATGGCAGCCAAAGCCGCGGGCGATGGCCGCATGGTCGGTGCCGGCCAGGCCACTGCCGAACTCGAAGCCGGCCTTGTGCTGGCCGGCACGGATCACGCCCCAGGCGGCGTTGTTGTGCACCACCGTCACCACCGCCAGGCCTTCACGGCGCGCGGTGTCCAGCTCCTGCAGCGTGAAGCCGAAGGAGCCGTCGCCGGTGAGGTTGAACACCGGCCGCTCGGGATGCAGGCGCTTCAGCGCCAGCGCATAGGGCAGGCCAAAGCCGAGCTGGCTCATGCCGGGGTCGTGGAAGCGGCTGCGCGGCTCGTGCACCGGCGTCAGGTCGTTGCTCCAGAACGTGGTGTGGCCACCGTCGTAGACCACCAGCGCGTCGTCCGGCAGGGCCTGGCCGATGGCATGGGCCAGCGCCGCCGGATGCATGGCCTGGCCCGGCGCGCTGGGTGCATCGGCCAGCTGCTGCAGCTGCTGCTCGTCGGCCTGGCGCAGCCGGCGCAGGCCGGGCAGCCAGTCGGGATCGGCGCTCATGGACCGGTTCTCCAGCGCCTGCAGCAGATCCTGCAGGCCCTCGCGTGCGTCGCCGTGCAGGGCCAGCGCATGCAGGGCCGGCTGGCCCAGGGCCTGCTCGTCGATGTTGAGGTTGATCAGGGCCTGCGGCGAGCGCACCAGCGGGCCCTGCTCGTCCCACAGCCAGGACGAGAAGCGGCAGCCCACGGCCAGCACCACATCGGCCTGGCGCAGCGCCTGCAGCACCGCCGGGCCGGCGATCAGCCCGCCCTGGCCGATGAAGTCCGGGCTGCTGCTGGCCACCAGGCCCAGCGCCATCTGCGTGGGCAGCAGCGGGGCCCGCAGGCGCCGGGCCAGGGCCTGCAGCGAAGCCTCGGCACCGGCGGCGATCACGCCGCCGCCGGCCAGCAGCAAGGGGCGCCGCGCGCCGGCCAGCAGGGCCGCGGCCTGCTGCACCGCCGCGGCGGCCGGGCGCGGCCGGTGCAGGGCGCGGTAGGCCGACGGCGGCACCTCCAGCAGGGCCAGCGGCCAGTCGAGCGTCTCGGCCAGCAGGTCTTGCGGAATGTCCAGGTGCACCGGGCCGGGCCGGCCACCGAGCGCCTGGCGCAGCGCCGTGCGCAGCAGCTCGGGCAGGCGGCGCAGATCGTGCACCACGGCATTCCACTTGGTCAGCGGCGCCAGCACGGCGCGCGTGTCCAGGTCCATGAACATGCCGCGGTGCGGATAGGCGGCCGCGCGGTGCTGGTTGCTGGTGACCAGCAGCAGCGCCAGGTGGTTGTTGCGCGCCAGGCCGGTGCCGGCGGCCAGGTTCAGGCTGCCCGGGCCCATCTCGGCCAGGGCCAGGGCCAGGCCGCCGCTGCGGGCGTGCACGGCGGCGGCCATCATCGGCGCGGCGGCCTCGTGGCGCACACCGGTCCATTGCAGGCGCGATTGCGAGATCGCCTGCAGCAGCGGCGCCAGCTTGCCGCCCACCAGACCGAAGGCCTGCTGCACGCCTTCGGCTTCCAGCAGGCGCACCAGCACCTGGGCGCCGTTCAGGCGCAGGGTGGGGGTGGCGCTCATCAATCCTCCGGGGTGAAGCCGGTGGCCTTGACGATGGGCCCCCAGTGCGCCAGATCGGCCTTCAGCCGGCTGGCAAACACCTCGGGGCTCTCGCGCAGCGCCTGCAGGCCGTTGCGCTGGAACACCTCGGCCATCTCGGGCGTGGCCAGCGCCTCCTGCACCGCCGCGTTCAGCCGCCGCACCAGCTCGGCCGGCGTGCGTGCCGGCGCGTACCAGCCCAGGTACTCGACCACCACCAGATCCTTGTGGCCCAGCTCGACCAGGGTCGGCACCTCGGCCAGGGCCGGCCAGCGCTGGGCGCTGGTGACGGCCAGCGAGCGCAGCTTGCCCGAGCGCAGATGGGGCAGCACCTCGCTGATGACGTTGAAGGCCACGGGCACCTGGCCGCCCATCAGGTCCTGCAGCAGCGGCGCGCCGCCGCGGTAGGGCACGCTCTTCATGTCCAGGCCCATGGCGCGCTCGAACATCATGCCGGCGAAGTGCGGCGCCGAGCCGGCCGCCGGCACGCCGTAGTTCGCCTGGGCCGGATTGGCGCGCACCCAGCGCACGAAGTCGGCCACAGTGCGCACCTCGGCCGGCACCGCCGGGCCCACCGTCACCGACAGGCAGTAACTCACCAGCGGAGCGACAGGCACAAAGTCGGCCAGCGGATCGTAGGGCAGGCGCTTGCCATACAGATGCGGATACAGCGCCAGCGGCGACGAGGGCAGCTGCAGCAGCGTGGCACCGTCGGGTGCGGCCAGCTTGACATGGCCGGCGGCGATGCGGCCACCGGCGCCGGGTTTGCTGTCCAGCAGCAGCGTGCCCGGCCAGCGCGTCTTCAGCCGGTCCAGCAGCGGCCGCGTGACCTGGTCGCCCAGGCCGCCGGGCGGAAAGCCCGACCAGATGGTGGTGACGGGCGGCAGGCTTTGCGCTGGAGCCTGGGCCGGGGCCAGGCCCAGCAGGGCAGGCCATGCGGGCAGCGCCAGCAGGCGGCGGCGGTGGATCATCTCGGTCTCCGGGGGTCTGTCGTTCTGATGTCTGCAATGCTGGGCCTGTGCGGGGCTTCTGCCCATGGACTTTCCCGCTCGCTTCGGTACATTCCCGGCCTCGATGAACACCCCCGCGCCGCTGGCCGTCGCCTTCCGTGAGGTGCGGCATTTCCAGCCCGACGATGCGCTGCACTGCGAGCCGCTGTCGGTGCGCGGCGCGCTGCACGCTTGGACGATTCCGCCGCATCGCCACGAGGGCCTGCACCAGTTTCTGTGGCTGGAGCGTGGGGGCCTGCGGCTGTCGCTGGACGATGCCGAGCAGCGGCTGCAGGCGCCGGCGCTGCTGATGCTGGCGCCGGGCTGCGTGCATGGCCTGCACTTCGATCCGGGCAGCGACGGCTGGCAGGTCAGCGTGCCCAGCGCGATGCTGCAGCAGGCCCTGCAGGGTGCGCCGCTGCTGGCGGCGCGGCTGGCCCAGCCGGTGGTGCTGGCGGCCGAAGCGCTGCTGCCGGCCGGCGATGTGCCGCGCCAGTTGTTCGAGCCGCTGGCGGCCGAGTTTGCCCAGGCCGCACCGGGCCGCGCCCAGGTGCTGCAGGCCCAGGCCCTGCTGCTGGCCACCTGGGTGCTGCGCCAGGTGGCCGAGACCACGCCGCAGGACCGCCGCCATGCGCTGCGCGACACCCTGGTGGCGCGCTTTCGCGCGCTGCTGGAGCTGCACCTGCGCCGCCAGCCGCCGCTGGAGTTTTATGCCGGCGAACTGGGCGTGTCGGTTGATCACCTGAGCCGCATCTGCCGTTCCATCACCGGCCAGCCGGCACTGGCGCTGATGCACGAGCGCCTGCTGCTGGAGGCGCGCCGCCTGCTGGCCTACACCCCGGCCAGCGTGGCCGAGGTGGCGCAGCAACTGGGCTTCGACGATCCGGCTTACTTCAGCCGTTTCTTCGCCCGCCGCGCCGGCTGGCCGCCGCAGGCCTGGCGGGCGGCACTGCAGCGGGGGGAGGTGGCGGGGCCTTGAGCTGGGGGCGCGATGGCGAGAGCGGGTGAATGCGGAGGGGCGGGACCGCTGTCGGCCCATTGCGGTCCCAGGCAAGGGTGAAAGACATCCTGCGAAGCGGCCACTCTTCACCGATGTCCTGTGGCACCCCGCTCCCTGTCCGACGGCCGACAACACCCTTGTGCTGTCATTGGCCGGCTGTCTTTCGCCCAGCGGCAGGCCAGCGCCGCCGGCCCTGTTTGCGCCTCAGGTGTTCTTCACCGATCAGGTACTCGGGGTTGTCGGTCAGGCGTTGCACCGCCAGGTCGATGAATGCTCGCGCGCGGGCCGGCTGCGAGGTCCTGCTGCCGAAGTAGACGAAGTAGCCGGCGTACTCGGGCATGTGTTCGGTCAAGACCGGCACCAAGCGCCCGTCCCGCACGAAGGGCGCTGCCGTCACGCCCGCGAGTTGCCCCAGGACCTTGCCGGCGAGCACGGCCTGCAACTCGAAGATCTCGTCATTGCTGCAGATCGCAGGCACGACCGGCTGGTCAACAACCTCGTCGCCATTCTTCACGTGCCAGGGAACCACCTTGCCCGTGCCCGGATTGCGGAAGGCGCTGCAGCGATGGGACGTCAGATCCGCAAGGGACTCCGGAGTGCCGTGTTGCTGCAGGTATTCGGGTGAGCCGCAGATCACCAGCTGCAGGGGGAAGAGCCGCCTTGCGATGACGCCTTCGTGAGGCGACGCCCCCAGACGAAAACCCACGTCGACTCGATCTTCCACCCAGTTCCCGACGCGGTCCTCGAGCAGCACGTCGGGCTGGATCCCGGGGTGCAGGTCGCAGAACTCCTCGACCAGTCGCCAGAGAATCGGCTGGAACGTCGTGCGCGGTCCCGCGATCCGAAGTGGGCCGGCGAAGTCATCCGTCGCCGTGCGTGCTTTCTGCAAAGCGCGCTGCAGGCCGAGCACGGACGGCTGCACGTCCTCCAGCAGACGCTGGCCAGCATCCGTCAGCGACATCATGCGCGTCGTGCGATGGAACAGGCGCGCATTCAGGTGCGCCTCCAGCTGCGCCAGCGCCTTGCTCGCCGCCTGCGGACTGATGCCCAGCTCCAGCGCAGCCTTGCGCAGGCTGCCCAGCTCGGCCGCCTTGATGAAGGTGCTGACGGAACGAAGCTCGTTGATGGCCACAGCGCTCTCTCCTGGCAGCCGATTGTCATCGAAACGATGACAATCAATCAACCTTCTGTGAGCTATTCAGATGCGAGTTGCCTGCCTAGAGTGCGTGCCATCGACAAGGAAAGGCAGCACCTCATGCAACACGTCACCCTGAACAACGGCCTTCGGATGCCCGTGCTCGGCTTCGGCGTCTTCCAGATTGCGGACGCCGACAAGTGCCAGCGCAGCGTGGTCGACGCCATTGAGGTCGGCTACCGGCTGATCGACACCGCTGCGTCCTACATGAACGAGCAGGCCGTCGGCAAAGGCCTGCGGGCCAGCGGCATCGCGCGCGAACAGCTCTTCGTCACCAGCAAGCTGTGGGTCCAGGAGACCGGCTACGAGCGCACACAGCAGGCCATCGACAAATCGCTGCGCCGCCTGCAGCTCGACTACCTGGACCTCTACCTGATCCATCAGCCTTTCGGCGACGTGCACGGCTCCTGGCGCGCGATGGAGGACGCCCACCGCGTCGGCAAGCTGCGCGCCATCGGTGTCAGCAACTTCCATCCGGACCGCCTGATGGACATCAAGGTGTTCAACGAGATCGCGCCGGCGGTCAACCAGGTCGAGGTGAACCCCTTCCAGCAGCAGTTGGACAGCGTGCCCTTCATGCAGGAGCTCGGCGTGCAGCCCGAAGCCTGGGCGCCCTTTGCGGAAGGGCGCAACGGCCTGTTCCAGAACGACGTGCTGGTGGCCATCGCCACCCGCCACGGCAAGTCGGTCGGGCAGGTGGTGCTGCGCTGGCTGGTGCAGCGCGGCATCGTGGCCCTGTCGAAGTCGGTGCGCAAGCAGCGCATGGCCGAGAACATCGCCATCTTCGACTTCGAGCTGTCCGATGCCGACATGGCCAGCATCGCGGCGCTCGACACCCGTACGAGCAGCTTCTTCTCGCACCGCGATCCGGCCATCGTCAAGTGGATGTCGGAACGCAAGCTGGACATCTGAGGCCGGGCCATGAGCATCTCCGCAACCGAGGCGCCGACCCGCCATACCGGCAGCGTGCTGGCGATCATCGTGGCCAGCTACCTGATGATCGTGGTGGACATCTCCATCGTCATCACCGGCCTGCCGCGCATCCAGGCCAGCCTGGGCTTCAGCCCGGCGCAGCTGTCCTGGGTGACCAATGCCTACACGCTCGCCTTCGGCGGCCTTCTGCTGCTGGGTGCCCGCCTCGGCGACATCCTGGGCCGGCGGCGCATGTTCATTGCCGGTTTGTCGCTGTTCACTCTGGCGTCGATGGCCATCGGTCTGGCGCAGTCTGCTGGCTGGCTGCTGGCGGCGCGCGCGGTCCAGGGGGCCGGCGCGGCGGTGCTGGCACCGTCCACGCTGGCGCTGCTGTCCACCCACTTCGCCGAGGGCCCGGCGCGCACGCGGGCCCTGTCCATGTATGCCGCAGCGGCCGGCGTGGGCGCCACGCTGGGTCTCGTGCTGGGCGGGCTGTTCGCCGACCTGGTGTCCTGGCGCGCCGGCTTCTTCATCAACCTGCCCATCGGCGCGCTGCTGATCGTCGCGGCCAGGCGCCACATCGCAGAGACGCAGCCGCAACCGGGCGACTTTGACCTGGGTGGCGCGCTCAGCTCCACGCTCGGCATGACGGCGCTGGTCTACGGCCTGGTGCGTGCCGCCGATGTCGGCTGGCACGACGGCCTCGTGTCCGCAGCGCTGGCCGGCGGCCTGCTGCTGATCGCCGCCTTCGTCGTGATCGAGCGCAAGGTCCGCCAGCCCATCCTTCCGTTGCGCCTGCTGGCCAGCCACGAGCGTGCTGGCGCGTACCTGGCGCGCATGCTCTTCCTCGGGGGCGCGGTGGGCTTCTGGTTCTTCTCCACGCAGCTGCTGCAAGGAGTGCTGCATCTTCGCCCCTTGCTGGCCGGCCTGGCCTTTCTTCCGGTGACGCTGCCCAACTTCGCTTCCGCCATCGCAGTGCCCAGGCTGGCGCGCCGCTACGGCAGCGAGCGACTGCTGCTCGCCGGACTGATGCTCGGTGTGCTCGGCCTGTTGTGGCTGGGCCTGGCCGATGCCGATGCCCGCTACTGGCTGGACGTTGCGCCGCCCATGCTGCTCATCGGCCTGGGCCAGGGCCTGCTGCTGGCACCACTGACCGCAGCCGGTGTGGCGGGGGTCGGCCGCGAGGACGCCGGTGCCGCATCGGGCCTGGTCAATGTCGCGCACCAGCTGGGCGGCGCGCTGGGGCTGGGGTTGCTGGTGCTCGTCTTCGCCAGCGCGGCGCCCGCTGCCGCCCAGGACAGCGCAGCCCTCGCCCATCGCATCTCCGCGGTGATGGACGTTGGGGCGCTGCTGCTCGGCCTGGCGATGCTCGTGTCCTGGTTCCTCATCGTCACACCGCAACGTCGCGCCCGTGCGCGGCAACAGGAGGCACTCTCGTGAAAACACTGCTGGGCATGGCCCTCAGCGCCACCACCATCACCGCGGCAGCGCAGTCTCTGGCCGCTCCTGCGGCGCCGGCCGTCGAGGTGCATCCGGTCTCTGCCGCGCCCGCCGTCAACGGCTCGAACGAGAACTTCACCGGCGTCGCGCGCATCACGGCGCCGTTCCAGATGCCGGCTCCAGGCCGCGCCGGTGGCGCCACCGTGAGCTTCGAGGCGCGCGCCCGCACGGCCTGGCACACCCATCCGCTCGGGCAGACGCTGATCGTCACGGCCGGGCTGGGTCTGGTGCAGCAGCAAGGCCAGCCGGCGCGGGTGATGCGCCCCGGCGACGTCGTCACCATTGCGCCCAACGTTCGGCACTGGCACGGCGCAGGCCCCGACGACGCGATGACCCATGTGGCCATCGCCGAGCGCCATGACGGCATCTCGGTGACGTGGCTCGACAAGGTCAGCGAAGAGGACTACCGGGCGGCGCTGGCGGGTGTCGGTCTCGGCCTGGACGGCCGCGTGGCACGGTCTCTCGTACCGCGCGCACGACCCACATCGGAAACGCTGTCCGCCAGACAGCAGGCCATCCCGCTGATGGCCGCCTTCATGGCCAGCAGCGACATGCCGCGGCTCAGCGCCGCGTTGAGCCGCGGCCTGGATGCGGGCCTGACCGTGAGCGAAGCCAAGGAGGTCCTGGTGCAGCTCTATGCCTACGCGGGCTTTCCCAAGAGCCTCAACGCCCTCGGCGAGTTGCTCAAGGTCGTGGAGGCGCGCAGGCAGCGCGGGATCGAGGACGCAGCAGGCCAGGATCCCGGCAGGCCGGTGGACACCGGGGCCGAACTGCTCGCTGCCGGCAAGGCGAACCAGACGGAGATTTCCGGCGGACCGGTGCAGGGTCCCGTCTTCGACTTCGCCCCCGTCATCAACCGCTTCCTGCAGGCGCATCTGTTTGGCGCCATCTTCGAGCGCGACAACCTCGACTGGCAGAGCCGCGAGCTCGCCACCGTCGGTGCGCTGGCGGCCACCCCCGGCGTGGAGGCGCAGTTGCGCTCGCACATGCGGGCCAGCCTGCGCGTCGGCCTGACCGCCTCGCAGCTGCGCCAACTGACTCGGTTGCTGGAAGACGAAGGCGTTCCCGATGCCGCCCGACGTGCCGACGAAGCGCTCACGCAGGCCATTGCCGCCGCATCGAGGCCATGAGATGACGACATCCCGCATCCTGCTGGCCTCTGCCCTCGCCACGGCGCTTTTCGCCAGTGGCTGTGCGACCCGCGGCAACGATGCCGCACACGCCGCCGGCCCGCTGGTGATCCAGGCCCAGGGCAGCTTCGCCATCGGAGGCACCGTGCGACGCACCCCGGGCGACTACGACAACAACCAGCCGACCGCCGCGGGCCAGAGCTTCCACGGCGACCACCTCTACGCCTTCTACCAGGTGCCGCAGAACGCCAAGGCCACGCCCGTCGTGATGCTGCACGGTGCCTTCCAGTCGGCGCGCAGCTGGGAGACCACTCCGGACGGCCGGGAAGGCTTCCAGACCTTGTTCCTGCGCCGGGGCTTCCCCGTCTACCTGGTCGACCAGCCGCGTCGCGGACGCGCGGGCAACAGCACGGTGGCCAGCACGGTCGCGCCGACGCCCAACGACCAGCTCTTCTTCGACCAGTTCCGCCTCGGCAAGTGGCCGAACTACTTTGACAACGTGCAGTTCGATCGCCAGCCGCAGACCCTGGATCAGTTCTTCCGATCGGTCACGCCCAACACCGGGCCCTATGACGCAGCCGTGATCTCGGACGCCATGGCGGCGCTGTTCGACAAGATCGGACCCGCCGTCCTGTTCTCGCATTCGCAGGCCGGCGGTCCCGGTTGGCTGACCGCCATCAAGAGCCCGAACGTCAAGGCGATCGTCGCGTTCGAGCCCGGCAGCGGATTCATCTTCCCGCAGGGCGAGCTGCCGCCGGCGATGCCGAGCGCGGCCGGCACGCTGTCGCCCGAGGCGGTGCCGCTGCCGGACTTCCTGAAGCTCACCCGCCTGCCCATCGTCGTCTATTACGGCGACAACTTCCCCGTCACGCCGACCATGGAGCGAGGCCAGGACAACTGGCGCGTGCGCCTGGCGATGGCCCGCCTGTGGGTGGATGCCGTCAACAGGCACGGCGGCGACGCCCGCCTGGTGCACCTGCCGGAGCTTGGCATCCGCGGCAACACGCACTTCCCGATGTCCGACCTGAACAACGTCCAGATCGCCGACCTGGTGTCCGTCTTCCTCGCCGAGAAGAAGCTGGATCGATGACCACCGAACGACTTTCGCCATGACCCACCTTCCCACTGATTCCAGCCGGCGCCGCCTGCTGGCCACCGCCACCACGCTGGGCGTTGCTCCCTGGCTGCTGTCCGCCTGCGCACAAACGGCCGGCGCTCCCGGTGCCGCGCCCGGGGCCAAGACAGGCCGTTCCACCTCTGCCCGCCGGCGCCTGGGCCCATTTGACGTGTACCCGATCGGCCTGGGGGTGCAGTGGCACCCCGGCCAGGGCCCGCAGTCGGTGACCGACCTGTATGCCAGCCGCACCACCCGCCAGGCTGGCATCGCGCTGATCCAGCGCGCGGCCGACCTGGGCGTCAACCTCTTCGATACGGCCGAGGTCTACGGCCCCTTCATGTCGGAGGAACTGCTGGGCGAGGCGCTGCAAGGCAGCCGTCGCCACCGCGCCGTCATCTCGACCAAGTTCGGCTTCGATGTCGACCCAGCGACGGGGCAGCGGCGCGGCAGCACCAACAGCCGCCCCGAGCACATCCGGCAGGTCGTCGAGGCCCAGCTGCGGCGCCTGCGCACCGACCGCATCGACCTGCTGTACCAGCACCGCGTCGATCCGAACGTGCCGATCGAGGACGTGGTGGGCGCGATCAAGGACCTGATCAGGCAGGGCAAGGTGCGGCACTACGGCCTCTCGGAGCCGGGCTTGCAGACCGTCCGCCGCGCGCACCGCGAGCATCCCGTGGCCGTCATCCAGAACGAGTACTCGATGCTCTGGCGCGGCCCCGAGGCGCAGGTGCTGCCTCTGTGCGAGGAACTGGGCATCGGCTTCGTGCCCTGGAGCCCGCTCGGGATGGGCTTCCTGGCCGGCACGGTCAATGCCGCCAGCCGCTTCGAGAGGCAGGACTTCCGCGCCAGCGTTCCGCGCTTCGCGCCCGATGCACTGCCGGCCAACATGGCCCTCGCCGATCTGGTCAAGACCTGGGCGGCGCGCAAGAACGTCACCTCAGCCCAGCTGTCGCTGGCCTGGCTGAGCGCGCAGAAGCCTTGGGTCGTGCCGATTCCCGGCACCACCAACGTGGCGCATCTGGAGGAGAACATTGCCGCCGCCTCGGTCAGCTTCAGCACCGCCGAGTTGAAGGAGCTGAACGCGGCCGTGGCGGCCATCCCGATCCGGGGCGAGCGCCTCTCGCCGGCCGTGCTGTCGGCCACCGGCGTCGAGGCAGCGCCAAAGCGGTGACAGGCCTTGCCGGGAGTTCATATGTCACCCCGTCTGCATTCGCGCCGGCTCCGTCGCCTGTCGCTCGCCATCCTCCTGTCGTCCTTGGCGGCCATCGCTGCGGTTGCATTCGCAGCCGAGCGCACGCGGGTGAGCTTCCCGAAGGATCTGGACAAGCTCGTCCACTACACGACGGTCCAGCGTGGCGACAGCACCGAGCAGATGCTGACCACGCAGGCGGCGATCAATGCGGTGCGCGCAGGCCGCGAGATTCCCGCGGGCACCCATGTCGTGCTCGTCGACTACCGGGACGGCGAGGTGTTCCGCTACTTCGTGATGGAGAAGGGTGAAGGCTGGGGCGCGGACTACGACGCGCGCCGTCGCACCGGTGACTGGCACTTCCAGGCCTTCAAGCCCGACCGCACGGTGAACATGGCGGAGAACCCTGCGCGCTGCCAGTCGTGCCACCAGTCTCGCGGCAGCGAGAGCTTCCTGTACACCTTTGACCACCTGCGACGCCGATGAACCGCAAGCTGACCCTCCGGCTGGCACTGGACTGCACGAGCGGCGGCTTGCTGCTGCTGTGCATGGCGTACTGGTGGCTCGGCAACTTCACGCACGAAGTCGCTGGAACGAGCCTGTTCGGCCTGCTGGTGGTTCACAACGTGCTCAACCGTCGCTGGTACACGAGTCTGCGTCGCAGGCAGGCCCCCCGACCGACACTCGACAAGCTGCTCGTGGCGGCGCTGCTCGCGGCGATGGCGACCCTGCTGATCACCAGTGTGCTGATCTCTCAGACCGTCTTCACCGCGATCGCGCCGGCCGACGCCCATGCCGCCCGGCGTGTGCACCTGGCAGCGGCGTACTGGGCCTTGATCATCGTGGCGCTGCACATCGGCAGCCGCTGGCGCGTGCTGCTCGGTGCGATGCGCCAGTGCGCGCAGGCGCTACAGCTGCCATGGCAACCGCCCCGGGCCGCGCGGGCCCTGGTGATCGCCGTGCTCGCGGCGGCTGGCATCTACAGCTCGTTCCAGCTCGGCATCGGCGGCAAGCTGGTTTCGCGCATGAGCCTGGATGGCTGGGACTTCGTCGAATCGACCTTGGCCTTCTTCGTCCACCACCTTGCCGTCGTCGGTCTGTACGCGAGCCTCGCCCACCAGGTGTTTCACCGCTGGGCCGCTGCACGGCGCCTGAAAGGGTGGCCGACTTGAAGCGAAAGACCTCCAGCGTCAGCGGGGGCGTCGGCCGGCGGTCGCTGTTGGGTGCTGCAGCCCTGGCGGCCGGGATCCAGCCCACCTGCACCGCCGCAGGCGCCACCACCTGGCCACCCATGAACAGGCACTTGCTCGTCGACGACCGGATCTCGGACCTGCTGCGGCACCCGGCCTTTGCTGGCTTTGCCCGCTTGCTGCTGCCAGGCGGCAGCGTCACGGTCGACCCTGACATGCGGCTACGCGATGTCGGCTCGCTGATGCCGTACCACTCGCGCGTGCACTCGCCCTCGGTGGTGGGGGCACTGAACCGGTTGATCGACGACGCGCGCAGTGGCCACGTGGTCTTCCACGACATCTACACGGCGGCCGAGAAGCGCCGTGATCCGTCGCTGCAAGCCACGGGCCTTTTCTTCCTGCGCGGCAGGCCGGGGGCACCGTTCGCGCTGGTTGCACCGGGGGGTGGGTTCTCCTATGTGGCCACACTTCACGAAGGTCTGCCGTACGCACTGCAGATCAACCGTCGCGGCCACAATGCCTTTGTCCTTGTCTACCGCGTGGGCCAAGGTTGCACACCCGCTAGGCGCGACCTCGCGGTCGCGCTGTCGCATGTCGTACGCCATGCCGCCCAGCTGGCCGTGTCATCGCGAGACTGGTCGCTTTGGGGCAGCTCGGCCGGTGCGCGGATGGTGGCGGCCATCGGCACGCATGGCACGGCCGCGTACGGCGGCGACGAATTGCCGCGGCCGGCAGCGGTCGTCATGGCTTACACCGGACACTCGGAGATCGCCGGGCAAGCTGGCACAGAGCCCCCTGCCTTCGTCATTGCGGGCGACCAAGACCGCGTCGCGCCAGCGGACGTGATGGAGCGTCGAGTCGCCGCCCTTCGGCGGGCGGGGACACGTGTGGAGTACCGCCGGTACGCCGGTGTCGGGCACGGCTTCGGAGCCGGCACGGGGACATCAGCCGAAGGCTGGATCGACGAGGCCATCCGATTCTGGGAAGGCGTGATCCCGAACCCTGGACATTGATGTCTGCCCATCAGGTGCCACAGAGCAGACGGTGGCAGTTGGCCGCTCCTGGCCGATACCAGCCCGCGACAGCACCCATCCAAGCCGCGACATCGTCCGGTCCCGCACCAGCCCCGCGCCTCACTCCCCCGCAAACAGCCCCGGATCCTCGCGGATGATGCGTGCCGTGCGTTCGAAGTGCTGGCGCAGCAGGGCCACGGCCTCGTCGGCGCGGCCTTCGATGGCGGCTTCCATCAGCTGCTGGTGCTCGCTCTTCACGCCGCGCTTGGCAAAGGCGCGGGGTGCCGACAGCCGCCGGTAGCGGTGGTGCTGGTCGGCCAGCTGGTCGCAAAAGCCCAGCAGCCAGCGTGAGCCGCAGCCGCCGATCAGCGCGCGGTGGAAGGCGCGGTGCAGCGGCTCCCATTCGGGGTTGTTCTCGAAGTGGCTGTCCGACAGCGAGCGTGGCGTGCGCGCCAGCCGGTGGTGGGCCAGCACCAGGGCCTCTTCCCACTCGGTGCGGTGCGCGGCGATGGACTCGCGCAGCGCAATCTCCTCCAGCCAGCAGCGCGTCTTGGTGATCTCGGCCAGGTCCTCGGCGCTGATGCCGGCCACCACAAAGCCACGCTGCTCGCGCCGCTCCACCAGGCCGTCGGAGATCAGCCGGTTCAGCGCCTCGCGCAGCGGCGTGGCGCTGGTGGCATAGCGCTCGGCCAGGGCCTCGATGGCCAGCTTGCTGCCCGGCTCCAGCGTGCCGTCCAGCAGGTCGCAGCGCAGCTGGTCGTAGAGGTTGGTGGCGCGGGTGGCCATGCCGCTGGTGGCGGCGGTGGCGGGGGTGGGCGCAGGCAGTCGGGACATCGGGCCTGGAATGTACACAACTTCGTGACACCGTCAATTTATGTCTTAACGGTTGCATGAAGACGTTTTGTATATAAAACTACGATCATCCCGTTTTTGCACACCCAAGACGATGAGCTCCCTGACCCTGGACCAGGCCCAGACCCTGATCACCGCCGCCCTGCAGGCGGCCCGTTCCGCCGGCTACAAGCCCATGGGGGTGGTGGTGGTGGATGCCGCCGCCCAGGTGGTGGCCAGCGCGCGCGAAGACGGTGCCAGCGCGCTGCGCCTGGACATCGCGCTGGGCAAGGCCGCGGCCGCGGTGGGCATGGGCGTCAACAGCCGCGTGCTCACCGAGCGCGCCAAGGCGCTGCCGGCGTTTTTCGGCGCGGTGTCGGCGGCGTCGGCGCAGAAGTTCATCCCGCAGACCGGCGCGGTGCTGATCTGCGCCGCCGATGGCCGGGTGCTGGGCGCGGCCGGGGCCTCGGGCGGCACCGGCGACGAGGACGAGCAGATCGTCATCGCCGGCATTGCCGCCGCCGGGCTGCAGCACGCCTGAGGCCGGGCCGAGCCCCGCCGACCCCGAGCCGTCCGCCGCATCAGACACCGCAAGCCATGGCCCTGCTGCACTGCCCCTGCGGCATCGACCTGCACGCGCATGTCGTGCCCGAGGCCTTTCCGGCCCATCTGGGCAGCCGTGCTCCGGCGGCCTGGCCCAGCACCGCGCCGGCGCCGACGGTGGGGGGCCTGTGCCACCGCCATGTGCTGGTGGGTGGAAAGCACTACCGCACGCTGGACGAGCGCAGCTGGTCGCCCTCGCGCCGGCTGGCCGACCTGCCCGCCATGGGCCTGGCCGCGCAGGTGCTGTCGCCGATGCCCGAGCTGCTCGGCTACTGGCTGGACCTGGCCGATGCCCGGCCGCTGATCCGCTTTCTCAACGAGCACACGGCTGCGCTGTGCGCCGAGGGCGGCGGCCGCCTGCTGGGCCTGGCCGCCGTGCCCTTGCAGGACATGGACGCGGCCATCGACGAACTGCGCCATGCGGTGCAGACCCTGGGCCTGGTGGGGGTGGAGATCGGCAGCAACATCAATGGCGTGGCCATCGGCGATGCCCGCTTCGAGCCTTTCTTCGCTGCCTGCGTGGCGCTGGACGTGCCGGTGTTCGTGCATGCCCTGCGGCCTGCCGGCATGGAGCGCCTGGTCGGTCCGGCGCCGCTGCAGCAGGTGCTGGCCTATCCCACCGATGTGGGCCTGGCCGCGGCCTCGGTGATCACCGGCGGCCTGCTGCAGCGCCTGCCGGGCCTGCGCCTGGGCTTCAGCCATGGCGGCGGCACGCTGGCCCTGCTGCTGCCGCGGCTGCAGCAGGGCTGGGGCGTGTTTCCGGCCCTGCGCGACAGCATCGCCGAGTCGCCGCTGGAGCAGGCCCGGCGCCTGTTCTTCGACACCCTGGTGTTCGATGGGCCCACGCTGGGCCACCTGCTGCAGGTGTTCGGCCTGCGCCAGCTGATGCTGGGCACCGACTATCCCTTCAACTTCCATGAGCGCGCGCCGCTGGCCCGGCTGGAGGCGCTGGACGCTGCCGGCCTGGACGCCGCCGGCGCCCGGGCCCTGGCCTACGGCAATGCCCTGCGTTTTCTGGGCCGCCCGCTCACCCTGCCTGAACTGGAACTGGAACCGGCATGAAATCTCCCTGGATCGAGGCGCTGCGCAGCGTGGCCCTCACGGTGCCCGACCTGGCCGCCGCCGAGGCCTTCTACACCCAGGTGTGGCGGCTGGAGGTGGCCGCGCGCGAGCCGGGCGTGGTCTATCTGCGTGGCAGTGGCCGCGACCACCACCTGCTGGCCCTGCAGCAGCGCCCCGGCGTGCCGCAGATCCACAAGGTCACGCTGCGCGCGCGCAGCCTGGCCGCGCTGTCGGCCATTGCCCAGGCCACGCCGGCGGCCGGCGGTGTGGTCGAGCAGGGCCTGGCCGCGGCCAGCGATCCGGCCGGCGGCCAGCGCCTGCTGATCCGCGATGCCGACGGCCGCCGCTTCGAGATCGTGCACGGCGATGCGCGCCGCCAGGCCGATGCACCGCCGCCACCCGACCAGCCGCAGCGCCTGGCCCATGCGGTGCTGAACAGCCATGCGGTAGAGGCCACGCGCGCCTTCCTGGAGCAGGCGCTGGGCTTTGTGCTGGCCGACCGCACCCGCATCATGGCCTTCATGAACTGCGACAGCGACCACCACACGCTGGCGCTGGGCGACACCGACAACGATGCGCTGAACCACATCGCCTTCGTGATGCCGACGCTGGACGCGGTGATGCGCGGCGGCGGTCGCATGAAGGACGCCGGCCATGCCATCCACTGGGGCCCGGGCCGCCACGGGCCGGGCGACAACGCCTTCAACTACTTCATCGACCCCTTCGGCATCGTCATCGAGTACACGGCCGAGGTCGAGCAGATCGACGACAGCTACCAGGCCGGCGGCCCCGGCGACTGGACCTGGCCGCCCGGCCGCATCGACCAATGGGGCCTGGGCCAGCCGCCCACGCCCGAGCTGAAGGCGGCGCAGCGCGCGGTCTTCTTCTCCCCCTTCCTCTGAACCCTGCAACGAGAGCTTCCATGCGCTTCACCACCTACCTGAACAACGGCGCGCCGCGCCTGGCCGTGATCGACGGCGACAGCGCCATCGATCTGGCCGCCGACCTGCGCGCCGAACTGGCCGCCGGCACCGACCTGCTGGCCGCCGGCCGCGCCGCCATCGCCAGCGCCGCGCCGCGCCTGCCGCTGGCCGGCCTGCAGTTCGCGCCGCTGGTGCCCGAGCCCGGCAAGACCATCTGCCTGGGCCTGAACTACTTCGACCATGCCAAGGAGGGCGGCCGCGACAAGCCCGAGTACCCGTGGTTCTTCTACCGCGGCAAGAGCTCGCTGATCGGCCATGGCCAGCCGGGCCTGAAGCCGCGCGCCAGCGACAAGTTCGACTACGAGGCCGAGCTGGCCGTGGTCATCGCCAGTACCGTGCCGCGCCATGTGGCCCAGGCCGATGCGCTGCAGTACGTGTTCGGCTACAGCTGCTTCAACGACATGTCGGTGCGCGACTTCCAGAAGCGCACGCCGCAATGGACCATCGGCAAGAACTTCGACGGCACCGGTGGCTTCGGTCCGCTGCTGGTGACGGCCGACGAGCTGGCGCCCGGCGCCACCGGCCTGCGCATTCAGAGCCGGCTCAATGGCCAGGTGATGCAGGACGCCAACACCGACGACATGATCTTCAGCGTGGCCGAGACCATCGCCCTGCTGTCCGAGTGCATGACGCTGGAGGCCGGCGACGCCATCATCATGGGCACGCCGGCTGGCGTGGGCCAGGCGCGCACGCCGCCGGTGTGGATGAAGGCCGGCGATGTGATCGAGATCGAGATCGAGCGCATCGGCACGCTGCGCAACCCCATCGTTGCCGAGGCCTGAGATGTTCGATGTGGCCATCGTCGGCTACGGGCCGGCAGGCGCGGTGGCGGCCGCCTTGCTGGGCCAGGCCGGTTTTTCGGTGTATGTCTGCGACCGGCTGACCGGCGTCTACGAGATCCCGCGCGCGATTGCGCTGGACCACGAGATCATGCGTGTGTTCCAGCAGCTGGGCGTGGTGCAGGCCGTGCAGCAGCACTGCGAGCCGTTCACCAACTCCGAGTACTTCGGCGTCGACGGCCAGCTGATCCGGCGCATGACCATGGTGGCGCCGCCCTATCCGCAGGGCTATACGCCGTCCATCGTCTTCACCCAGCCGCCGGTGGAGCGGGCGCTGCGCGAGCGCGTGGCGGCGCTGCCCAATGTGCAGGTGGCCCTGGGCGTGGAATGCACCGGGCTGCAGCAGGACGGGCAGGGCGTGACACTCAGTGTCGACGGCCAGGCCGTGCGCGCGCGCTGGGCCATCGCCGCCGACGGCGGCAGCAGCGGCCTGCGCAGCCAGCTGGACATCGCGCTGGACGACCTGGACTTCGACGAGCCCTGGCTGGTGGTGGACGTGCGCGTCAACCCACGCGGCCTGGCCAAGCTGCCCCGCACCAGCGTGCAGTACTGCGAGCCCGAGCGGCCCAGCACCCTGGTCATCGGCCCCGGCAACCACCGGCGCTGGGAGATCAGCCTGAAGCCCGGCGAGGATCCGCAGCAGATGGCCACGCCCGAGGGCACCTGGGCCCTGCTGTCGCGCTGGATCACGCCCGAGGACGGCGAGCTGTGGCGCCAGAGCAGCTACCGCTTCCATGCGCTGGTGGCCAGCCGCTGGCGTGCCGGCCGCGTGTTCCTGGCCGGCGACGCCGCCCACATGCAGCCGCCCTTCCTGGGCCAGGGCATGTGCCAGGGCGTGCGCGACGTGGCCAACCTGAGCTGGAAGCTGGGCGCGGTGCTGCGCGGCGAGGTGGCCGGCGCGGCCGCCGAGCGCCTGCTGGACAGCTACGGCGCCGAACGTGGCGCCCATGTGCGCGAGCTGACCACGCGCATCAAGGCCGTGGGCGCGGTGATCTGCGAGCGCGACGTGGCCAAGGCCCGCCAGCGCGATGAGCGCCTGCTGGCCGAGTGCGGCGGCCAGGTGCGCGACACGCCGCGCCAGGACATCCTGCCGGCGCTGAGCTGCGGCCTGGTCACGGCCACGCCCGGCGCCGGCACGCTGTTCCCGCAGCCGCGCCTGGCCGATGGCGTGCTGATGGACCAGCGCTTCGGCTGCGGCTGGCGCCTGGTCGGCGATGGCCGCCTGGACCTGCCCGCGCAGGGCGGCCTGGCCTGCATCGACCTGGACAGCACGCCCGAGGCCGAAGGCGTGGTGGCGGCCTGGATGGCCCGCCACGGCGTGCATGCGGCCCTGGTGCGCCCCGACCACTACGTCTACGGCACGGCCGCCGATGCCGGCGCGCTGGAGGCGTTGCTGGCGCAGTGGCGCAGCCGCTGAAGCGCGCCCCTCCAACACATCAGAAACATCAGAAACCAGGAGACAAGACATGCAACGACGACTGTTCACCCAGGGCCTGGCGGCCGGTGTGGCGACCGGCGCATGGGCCGCCGGCGCGGCCCGCGCGCAGAGCTGGCCCGAGCGGCCGGTGAAGTGGATCCTGTCGCAGCCGCCCGGCTCGGGCCCCGACAACGTGGCCCGGCTGCTCAGCGAGCGCCTGGCCAAGACCTGGGGCCAGGCCGTGGTCATCGACAACAAGCCTGGTGGCCAGAACACCATCGGCGCCCAGGCCGCGGCGCGCTCGCCGGCCGATGGCCACCACTTCTACTTCGCCACCACCGCGGCCCTGGTCACCAACCCGCTGCTGTTCAAGAGCCTGCCCTACGAGCCGGCCAAGGATTTCGTGCCGGTGGCCTTCATCGCGCGCAGCCCGTTTGCGCTGCTGGTCAAGGCCGATTCGGCGATCACCGGCGTGGACGACCTGGTGGCCCGCTCCAAGGCTGCGCCGGGCAAGCTGGCCCTGGGCAACGAGGGCCCGCGCACCTTCAGCGGCATGATCGCGCGCCTGCTCAATGCCCGCACCCAGGCCGCGGCCAATCTGGTGCCCTATGCCAGCGTGGGCGTGGGCACGCAGGACCTGCTGGGCGGCCATGTGGATGCGATGGTGGCCGACCTGGCCTCCACCGCGGGCCTGGTGCGCCAGGGCCGGCTGCGTGTGCTGGCCACCACCTCGGCGCGCCGCGTCGCCGGCTGGGAGCAGGTGCCCTCGCTGTCCGAGAAGCTGCCCGGCTTCGACATGGTGGGCTGGTTCGCCATCGTCGCGCCCGCCGGCACGCCGGCCGCGGCCATCGAGCGCTGCCACCGCGACGTGAATGCCCTGCTGGCCGAGCGCGAGATGGCCGAGCGCATCGCCGCCATCGGCCCCATCGTCGATGCCGGCCTGGGTCAGAGTCTGCCCCAGGTTGGCGCCTTCCTGCGCGACGAGGCCAGCCGCTGGGCCGGCATCGCCAAGGAGATCGGCGTGCTGCCGGAATGAGCATGGACCGCGCCATCGCCGAGCGCCTGCGCGAGCTGGGCAGCGGCTTCAACCTGCCCCAGGTGCGCGAGCTGTATGCGCCGCTGCTGGCCGCCCAGCTGCGCGACGGCGTGCAGCTGCAGGCCGACCTGGCCTATGGCGGCGATGCGCGCCAGCGGCTGGACGCCTATGTGCCGCAGCACGGCCGGGCCGGCCTGTGCCCGGTGCTGGTGTGCGTGCATGGCGGCGGCTTCGTGCGCGGCGACAAGGCCGAGCGCGCCAATGCCGGCTGGCACTTCGCGCGCCAGGGCCTGCTGACCCTGGTGCCCAACTACCGCCTGGCGCCCGGGCACCGCTGGCCCAGCGGCCCAGAGGACGTGGCTGCGGTGGTGGCCTGGGCAAGGCAGCAGGCCCGGGCCCTGGGCGGCGATGCCCAGCGCATCGTGCTGATGGGCGAGTCGGCCGGTGCCGCCCATGTGGCAGCGGCCGTGCTGCTGCGCCGCTTCGGCCTGGATGCGGCGGCCGGCGTGCGCGGCGCGGTGCTGGTGTCCGGGCCTTACAACGCGCGATTGGAGCGGCTGGCGCGCGGCGCCTTCGGCGTCGCCACGCCCGATCCGCGCAACGATGCCTACTTCGGCAGCGACGATGCCCAGGCCCTGGCCGACTGCAGCATCGTCGAGCGCATCGATGCCGCGCCGCTGCCGCTGCTGATCGCCAGCGCCCAGCGCGACCTGCTGCAGATGCAGGTGCAGGCCGGCGAGCTGTTTGCGCGCCTGGTGTCGCAGCACGGCTTTGCGCCTGAGCTGCTGTGGCTGGCCGAGCACAACCATTTCTCGCAGACCCAGGCCATCGGCAGCGGCGACAGCAGCCTGTCGGGCCCGGTGCTGGACTTCGTGGCGCGCCATGCCTGAGCCCGGCGCCGGGCCGCGCGGATCAGTCCGCCGGCGGCGCCGCGGTGGAGGCGCGCAGGGACAGCTTCCAGGGCCGCACCAGGGCCAGGCCGGCCTGCATGTCGGGCGGGCCCTTGATCAGCAGGTCGGCCGCGGCCTGGCCCAACTCGCGCAGCGGCGAGTGCACGGTGCTCAGCGCCGGCGACATCACGCTGGCGATGTAGCCGTCGTCGAAGCCGGTCACCGACAGGTCGTCGGGCACGCGCAGGCCCAGCTGGTGGGCCGCATGCAGGGCCGCGGCGGCCATGTCGTCGCTGGCGCAGATCAGCGCCGTGGGCCGGCGCTTGCGCTGCAGCAGCTTCAGCGCCACCGGCAGCGCGGCCTCGAAGGTGAAGCTGCCGAAGTGGATGTTGGCCTCGGCCGGCAGCAGGCGCGCGGCGCGCACCGCATCCAGGTAGCCGTCGCGGCGGCCGTCCAGCTTGCCTTCGGGCAGGCCCGAGATCATCGCCAGCTGGCGGTGGCCCAGGCCGATCAGGTGCTCGGTCATCGCGCGCATCGCGGCCCGCTCGTCGAACCAGACGCGGGGGTAGGGCAGGTCGTCCTCGGCCGGGCACAGGCGCACAAAGGGCACGCCCCGTGCGGCCAGCGTGGACACGGCCTGCGGCGACACGCTCAGCGGCGGCGGCAGGATCAGGCCGCTGGGCTGCAACTGGTCGACGATGCCCAGCAGCTCCTGGCCCAGGGCCGCGCCGGTGTACTGGCAGGCATGCACCGACAGCATGTAGCCGTCGGCGCGGCAGCGGTCCACCGCGCCACCCTGCACCAGGTGCATGAAGCCGATGCCGGGGTTGTGATAGACCAGGGCCACCCACTTGGAGCGGGCCCCGCCCATGTGGCGGGCGGCCATGTTGGGCTGGAAGTTCAGCGCGTCGATCACCGCCAGCACATGGTCGCGCGTGGCCTGGCTGACCTGGCCCTCGTCGTTGACCACCCGCGACACGGTGGCGATGGACACGCCGGCGGCCTTGGCCACGTCCTTGATGGTGCTGCGCCGGGCCGGCGTGGGCGCCGGGCTGGCGGCCGGGGCTGCAGGGGCTGCAGGGGTTGCAGGGCCTGGGGTACGTTGAGTTTTCATGGGTTGTTGCCGCGCAACGATAGCGCATCCTTCCGGCCCCGCAGCGCGGTCTGAAGGCCGTTCATCGCGGGTTGTCCCCGATGGTTGAGGCAGCGCAGGGCCGAACACAATGTAAACGCTTTCGGAAAACTAGCAGTAAACGAATACCCGCGGTCGGCGCGGACCCTGTAGAGACAACGGAGACACCATGCATCGCCAGCCTTCCCCACATCCCCTGTCGCGTGCCCTGCTGGCGGCGGGCCTGCTGTCGCAGGCCGTCGCCGCCCTGGCCCAGACCCAGCCCGCCGCCGAGGCCAAGGCCGAGACCAAGGCCGAGCCGCAGACCGTGGTCGTCACCGCGCAGAAGCGGGCGCAGAACATCAAGGAGGTGCCGCTGGCCATCACCGTGCTGGGCGCCGACCAGCTGGAAAAGGAAGGCCTGCGCGACATCGCCGACCTGGCCAAGGCCACGGCCGGCCTGGAATTCGGCGACCAGAAGGCCGGCGGTCCCGGCGGCAGCGCCTCGATCCGCGGCATCGGCACGGCGGTGTTCACCACCTCGGCCGAAAGCTCGGTGGGCGTGGTCGTCGACGGCGTGGCCCTGGGCAATACCGCCGGCGGCGCGCTGTTCGACCTGGAGCGGGTGGAGGTGCTGCGCGGCCCGCAGGGCACGCTGTTCGGCAAGAACGCCTCGGCCGGCGTCATCAACATGGTCAGCAAGGCGCCGGTGCTCAAGCGCTTCGAGGGCTTTGGCACGCTGGAGCTGGCCGGTGGCGAGACCCACAACCGCTCGCTGCGCGGCGCGGTCAACCTGCCGCTGGGCGAGACCGCGGCGCTGCGCGTCACCGCCCATGGCGACCGGCTGTCCGGCGTCTACCGCAATGTGTTTCTCAATGCCGACAGCGTGACCCAGGGCGAGGGCCTGCGTGCGCGCCTGCTGTACAAGCCCTCGGCCGACCTGGTGGTGAACCTGATCGCCGAGCACGACACCACCACCAGCCGCAATGCGGTGTTCTTCGCGCCCTTCGTCGCCAACACCACCAGCGCCATGGGCCACAACGCGCTGGCCGAGTTCGCCGCCTGCGGCGTGACCGTCAACGCCGAGAACAACCAGGTCTGCTCGGACGGCCCCGAGTACACCCGCGTGCGTGTGCAGGGCCTGTCGGGCCAGATCGACTGGACCCTGGGCAATGGCCTGACGCTGACCTCGATCAGCGCCTGGCGCGAGCGCGAGACCGGCCCCGACACCGTGACCATCGACATGTCCAAGGGCTACGACAAGGTGCGCAACGGGCCGGGCGTGGTGCGCATCCGCCAGATCACCCAGGAGCTGCGCCTGACCTCGCCGTCCAAGGCGGCGCTGGAGTGGACCGCCGGCGCCTTCTATTCCGACAGCCAGGGCAGCAAGGACGACCAGACGGTGATCCTGCCCTCGCCGTATGCGCCGTCGCCGCCGGTGCCGCGCTCCATCCTCAACGTCAATGTCAACGACACCGAGATGCGCTCCTGGGCGCTGTTCGGCCAGGGCTCGTACAAGCTCGACGACAAGCTGTCGGCGCTGGCCGGCCTGCGCTACACCAAGGACCGCGTGGCCGACGAGCAGTCGCAGGTGACGACGGTGGCCTTTGCCGGCTTTGCCCTGCCCAACACCACCAAGACCAGCCAGAACCAGAGCACGCAGACCAATCTGTCGGGCAAGCTGGGCCTGCAGTACGCGCTGGACCGCGGCACCAACCTCTATGCCACGCTGGCGCGCGGCTACAAGGGCCCGCAGATCGACAACAGCACGGTCATCGCGGCCCTCGCCACCAGCGGCAGCGGCCTGGGCAACATCGTCAAGCCCGAGATCTCCACCTCGCTGGAGCTGGGCCTGAAGCTGGCCACGGCCGACCGCAAGCTCGATGCCGACATCGCGCTGTTCCGCAGCTCGGTGAAGGACTTCCAGGAGCAGAACTGCACGCTCAGCGCCGTGGGCGCGCTGAGCTGCATCCCGCTGAACGTGCCCGACGTCACCACCTATGGCGCCGAGCTGGACCTGCGCGCCCGCCCGCTGCCGGGGCTGACGCTGAACCTGGGCGCCGCCGCGGTGCTGGGCACGCGCTATCCGGCCGGCTTCAGCTTCGACGGCAACGACGTCGGCGGCCAGCGCCTGCTGTATTCGCCCAAGGGCAAGCTGGTGCTGGGCGCGCAGTATGCGATGTCGGTGCTGGGCGACCACGAGTGGACCATCGGCGCCGACCTCACCTACAAGACCCGCGTGCGCCTGTGCAATACGCTGGACGAGCACTGCGGCTTCAAGGCCCATGCCATCGCCGGCCTGCGCACCGCGCTGCGCAGCCCCGACGACAAGTGGGGCGTGGCGCTGTTCGTGCGCAACCTCGGCGACGAGCGTGTGCCCAATGCCATCCTCTACCCGCTGCCGGGCAAGGGCGGCGGCTCGGGTTATGCGCATTCGCTGGGCGCCAACTCGTTCCGCAGCGTGGGCATGACGGCCGACTACCGCTTCTGATGACGGCAGCCTCGTCCCCTGCGGCCTGGTTCCAGCAGCCCGGCCCGGCGCAACGGCCGGCGCTGCGCTGGTGGTGGCCCGGCGGCGCCGTTGATGCCGACGCGCTGTGCGCCCAGCTGCGCGGCTTTGCCGAGGCCGGCTGGGGCGGGGTCGAGATCCAGGCCTTCCGCGGCGGGCTGGATGCCGTGCTGGAGGCCGGGCGGGTCGATGCCCGGCGCGTGCACCAGGTGTTCACGCCCGACTGGTTCGACACCGTGGCCCGGGTCATGGACCAGGCCGACCGGCTGGGCCTGAGCGTGGACCTGACCTTCGGCTCCTGCTGGCCCTTTGGCGGCGGCGAGGCCATCACGCCCGAGCTGGCGGCCCAGGAGCTGAGCCTGGACTGGACCCCGGTGCAGGGCCCGGGCCGCTGGCGTGGCCGGCCGGCCCAGCCGCAGCGGCCGCAGCGCATCGGCACGCGGCTGGAGCAGGATGGCCACATCGACCCCGGGCAGCAGCTGCCGCCCGGCTGGCCGCAGCGCATCGACGCCCGCGAGCAGACCGTGGCCGTGCTGGCCCTGCGTGGCAGCGCGCCCGAGCTGGCGCCGTTCGACGGCTTCGTGCCGCCGCTGACCCTGGCCGATCGCTGGGGCCGCGTGCGCGCCGCCGGCCAGCTGGACCCGGCCAGCTGCATCGACCTCGGCGATCGCCTGCAGGCCGATGGCAGCCTGGACTGGCAGGTGCCGCCGGGGACCTGGCAGATCATCGTGCTGCGCCGCTTCGTCAGCGACCAGCGCTTGGCCGAGGCCGCCGGCTGCGGCCCGCAGCTGGCGGCCGATCCGCTGAACCGCCAGGCCTTCGACGCCCATGCCTGGCGCGTGGCCGATGCCGGCTGGCCGCAGTGGCAGGCCCAGGCCGGCCGCGCCTGGCGCTCGGTGTTCGTCGACAGCCTGGAGATCCCGGTCGACCTGCCCTGGTGCGACGACTTCGAAGACCAGTTCGCGCAGCGCCGGGGTTATGCGCTGCGACCCTGGCTGCCGCTGCTGCTGCAGCCGGGCTGGCGCAACTGCTTCCAGGCGCGCAGCGGCCCGCCGCTGTTCGAGGCCGCCGAGGCCGGGCCGCGGGTGCGTGCCGACTACCGGCTGACCGTGTCCGAGCTGATGCTGGAGCGCCTGTACGCACCGTTTGCCGACTGGGCCGGTCGCCATGGCGTGCAGGCCAAGATCCAGGCCCATGGCGCGCCGGTGGACTGGCTGCAGGCCTATGGCCTGGCCGGCATCCCCGAGACCGAGGACCTGGCCGGTGGCGCTGCGCCGCACTTTCTGCGCGTGGCGCGCTCGGCCGCCCACCAGCAGGGCCGGGCCCGGGTCAGCGCCGAGGCCTTCTGCTTCCTGATCGAAGGCCTGGCGGTCACGCCGCAGCAGCTGCGCGAGCGCGCCGATGCGTTTTTCGCCGCCGGCGTGCAGCAGCTGGTGGCCCATGGTGCCAGCGCGCCGCTGGCCGGCAGCGATGACGACAGCGATGACGATCCGCCCTGGTATGCGTTCGAGGCGATGGAGATCGGCACGCCGCTGGATGCACACAACAACCCGCTGTGGCCGCTGCTGCGCCCGCTGACCGACTACCTGGCGCGCTGCCAGGCCGTGCTGCAGCGTGGCCGTGCGGTGGTGCCGGTGGCGGTGCTGGCCCCGCTGGACCTGTTCGCCTTTCTCGGCGCGGCCGGCCAGGAGGAAGCGCCGGCCTGGCATGCCTCGCTGCAGCAGGCCGGGCTGGACTGGGACTGGATCTCGCCGGCCACGCTGATGTCGGCGCGCATCGAGCAGGGCGCCCTGGTCATGCCCGGCGGCCACCGCTACCCGGCCCTGCTGCTGCCGGCCCTGCCGGCGCTGCGTGCCGAGCTGGCCGAGCACCTGGCCGCGGCCGCCGGGGCCGGCCTGCAGGTCTGGGCCCTGGACCGGGCGCCCGACCGCGAGGAGGGCTGGCTGGACGCCGCCCGGCGCGACCAGCGTGTGCAGCAGGCCATGCAGCAGGCGCTGCGCGACGGCCAGCGGGTGGTGGCCGCGGCCGGCATCGGCCCGGCCCTGCGTGCCGCCGGCCTGGCGCCGGTGCTGGAGCTGCCGGCCGAGCCGGGCGCCATGCTGAACTGGCATCTGCGCGAGGACGCCGGCCAGCGCTGGCTGTTCCTGCACAACCCGCAGGCCCGGCCGCAGCGCCTGGCCCTGCCGCTGCAGCCGGGCCAGGGCGCCGAGCTGTGGCATGGCTGGACCGGCCGCATCGAGCGCCTGGCCGCCGATGGCCAGGGCGCGGTGCCGGTGATGCTGCCGGCCGGCGGCGCCCGGCTGCTGCGCCTGGCCGCGGTGGACGACTGCCGGCCGCTGTCACCGGCCCGGCCCGCCACCGCCGCTCCGGCCTTCGAGCAGCGCCTGGCCGGCCCCTGGCAGGTGCAGGCCCAGGGCCGCGGCCTGGGCGGGCGGCGCATCGCCTTCGAGCAGACCTGGACCGAGCTGCACGACCTGTCACGGCAGCCGGCGCTGGCGCCGTGGGCCGATTTCGCCGGCGAGCTGCACTACCGGCTGGACTTCGAGCTGGACGGCGCGGCGCTGCAGGCCGGGCCGCTGTGGCTGGACCTGGGCCAGGTGGCCGATGCCGCCAGCGTGCAGCTCAATGACGCGCCGGCGGTCACCGGCTGCGAGGCCGCGTTTGTCTACGACCTCGCCGCCGCGCTGCGCCCCGGCCGCAACCGGCTGCACATCCGCGTGGCCAACCGGCCCGAAAACGCCTGCCGCGACCCGCAGCGCCCCGGCGGCATCCCGCTGCCCGGCCGCCGCCTGCAGCGCCTGCCCACCGGCCTGCTGGGCCCGGTGCGCCTGTTCACCGCCACCGCAGCAGCCACGCGCTGGTGCCTTGCCTGAGGTCAGATGATGAATCCCTCCCCCAAGCTGTCCTTCGGCGAGAAGCTCGCCTATGGCTGCGGCAACCTGTTCCCCACCGCCGTCACCGCCACCGGCGGCATGGCGATGTACTTCTACACCGACGTGGTGGGCCTCAGCGCCGCGCTGATCGGCAGCCTGCTGCTGCTGGTGCGCCTGGCCGATGCGGTGTGGGACATCTGCGTGGGCCGCTGGGTCGACCGCACGCGCAGCCGCTGGGGCCAGTGCCGGCCGTTCCTGATGTTTGCCGCGCCGCTGATGGGCCTGGCCTTCGTCGCCGCCTTCACCGTGCCGCCGTTCGCCGATCCCACGGCGCGCCTGGCCTGGGTGGTGCTGACCTATACCGCGCTGTGGTGGTGCTACAGCGCGGTGATGATCCCGTTCCAGTCCATGCCGGCCCTGGTGGCGCCCGATCCCGACGAGCGCCTGCGCCTGCTGGGCGTGAACTCCTTTCTGATGTTCGTCTGCGTGGTCGGCTGCGGCGCCGGCTTTCCCATCGTCAAGGACCTGCTGGCCGACGGCCAGCCGGCCCAGGGCTTCTGGCGTGCGGCGCTGATCTTCGGCGGCGCGGGCACGCTGCTGACCTGGGTCTGCGCCTTCGGCACCCGCGAGCGGGTCAGCGCCGGCGCGGTCAGGGCGCCGGACCTGCGCGCCGACTTCGCCGCGCTGTGGGGCAACCGCGGCTGGCGCGTGTGCCTGCTGGCCTTTGCGCTGCTGGCCCTGCTGATCGGCCTGCCGCTGGCCGCCGGCGTGTACTTCTTCGCCGCGGTGCTCAAGCAGCCGGCGCTGATCGGGCCGTTCATGGGCCTGTCGGGCCTGGGCCTGATGCTGGGCGTGGTCATCAGCGACCGGCTGACGCGGCGCTACTGCAAGAAGCGCGTGCTGGTCACGGCCACGGCCGCCATGGGCCTGGTCTCGATGGGCTACCTGGCGGTGATGACCGGCCCGGTGCCGGCGGTGCTGGCCCTGGCCCTGGCCACCAACCTGGCGCTGGGCATCGGCGCGCCGATCACCCAGTCGCTGCTGTCGGACACCGCCGACGCCATCGAGCGCGACAGCGGCCGGCGTGTCGTCGGCACGCTGTTCGCCAGCATCAACTTCACGCAGAAGATCGGCGCCGGCGCGGCCAGCGCCGTGGTCGGCGGCGTGCTGTCGGCCACCGGCTACCTGGCCGGCCGGCCGGAGCAGCCGGCCGAGGCGCTGTGGGGCATTGCCGCGCTGATGGGACCGGTGTGCGGCGCCGTGGCCCTGGCCATTGCCGCGCTGATCGGCTGGGGCTATCCGCTGGGCCGGGCCGAGGTGGCCCAGCTGCGCGACGAGCTGGCGGCCCGCCGCGCGGCTGCCGTGCCGGCCTGAATCCCGTTTTCCCTGTTCACCCTTTGCCGGAGTCCGCTCGATGAGCATCCAGTTTCCGCCCGACTTCCTCTGGGGCGCGGCCACCGCCGCCCACCAGGTGGAAGGCCACAACAGTAATTGCGACACCTGGGCCGAAGAATGGGCCGATGGCTCTCCCTATGCCGACAAGAGCGCGTCCGCCATCGAGCACTACACGCGCTTTGAAGCCGACATCGCGCTGCTGGCCTCGCTGGGGCTCAAGTCCTACCGCTTCTCGGTGGAGTGGGCCCGCGTCGAGCCGCGCGAAGGCGAGTTCGATGCCGCGGCGCTGGCGCACTACCGCGCCGTGGTCGACGCCTGCCGGGTCCATGGCCTGCAGCCCCTGGTCACGCTGCACCACTTCACCTCGCCGCAGTGGCTGATGGCCCTGGGCGGCTGGCGCGATGCGCGCACCCCGGGCCTGTTTGCGCGCTATGTCGAGCAGGTCATGACCGCACTGGGCAGCGGCGTCGGCCATGTGCTGACGATGAACGAATGCAACATCGGCGTGCTGCTGCACGGCCTGTTCTCCGAGCTGGACATCGTGCCCCCGGTGGGCGTGGACCCCGGCCAGTGGCGTGCGCCGGCCTGGCGCGAGGCCGCGGCCCGCGCCTGCGGCACCGATGCCGCCACCTACTGCTCGTTTCTGATGGCCGGTGACACCCAGGGCCAGGCCATCGTGGCCGCGGCCCACCGTGCGGCGCGTGCGGCCATACGCCGTGTCGCCCCGGGGGTGAAGGTCGGCCTGTCGCTGGCGCTGTCGCAGCCCCAGTTCCTGCCCGGTGGCGAGCAGCTGGCCGCACGCCAGTGGCAGCTGAACTTCCGCCAGTGGCTGCCGGTGATCGACGGCGACGACTATTTCGCGTTCTCCAACTACACGCGCGAGATCTATGCCGCCCATGGCCAGGTGGCCGGTCCGGAGGCCGCCACCGGCATGGGCTACGAGTTTGCGCCCGAGGCCCTGGGTGCGGTGCTGCGGCGGGTGGCCCACGAGCTGAAGCTGCCGCTGCTGATTGCCGAAAACGGCTACTGCGGCGACGACGACCCGCGCCGTGTCGTCTTCCTGCAGCGCGCCCTGGCCAGCCTGGGCGCGGCCATGGCCGACGGCGTGCCGGTGATCGGCTACACCTGCTGGAGCGCCTTCGACAACTACGAGTGGATGTTCGGCTATGCCAAGCGCTTTGGCCTGATCGCGGTGGACCGCGCCACCCAGCAGCGCAGCATCAAGCCCAGCGGCCACTGGCTGGGGGAGGTGGCGCGGGCCAATGCCCTGCCCGACGGGCTGCAGGCCCAGGCCCAGCCCGGGCCGGCCCAGGATCTGGCGCTGGACCATGTCTACATCCCGCCGGCCAGCCAGCCCGGCATCGTCTTCGCCAACGTGCGCATCTTCGACGGCTCGGGCGGCGCGCCCTTTGCCGGCGAGCTGCGCGTGGACGGCCAGCGCATCAGCGCCATCGCCCGCGAGGGTGCCCGGGTGCCGCGCGACAACGCCCGCCTCATCGACGGCCGCGGCGGCGTGCTGATGCCCGGCCTGACCGAGGCCCATGCCCACCTGACCTGGCCGACCAGCGTGGAGAAGTTCGTGCCCGGCATGAGCCTGCCGCCCGAGGAGCTGACGCTGACGGCAGCGCGCAATGCGCGCATCCTGCTGGACCATGGCTTCACCAGCGCCTATTCGGCCGGGGCCCTGGGCAAGCGCATCGAGCCGGCGCTGAAGGAGATGATCGACTCCGGCGGCATGCCCGGGCCGCGCCTGGTGGCCTCGTCGGTGGAGCGCGAGCCGCCCAGCGACGGCTCGCTGCTGGACCCCGGCAAGGTCGACGAGCATGGCGTGGGGCCGGCCAATGTGGCGGCCTTCGTCCAGGGCTGCAAGGACATCGGCGCCCAGGCCGTGAAGTTCCTGATCTCGGGCGAGAGTGCGCTCAAGCCCGGCGCCTCGCAGCAGCTGCTCTACACCGAAGAAGAGCTGATGGCCGCCGGCGCGGCCGCGCGCGAGCTGGGCCTGTGGCTGACCGGCCATGCCCATGCCGCGGCAGCGGTGAAGCTGGGCGTCAAGGCCGGCTTCCGTGTGCTCTATCACTGCACCTACGCGGACGAGGAGGCGCTGGACCTGCTGGAATCGGTGAAGGACCAGGTCTTCATCGCCCCCAGCATCGGCATCGTGCAGGCCACGCTGGATGCCAACCCGCCGCCGCACTTCGACATGACGCACATGAAGCAGGACGCGGCCACCGTGCTGGAGCACCAGAAGAAGCTGGTGCCCGAGCTGCGCCGCCGCGGCCTGCGCCTGCTGCCGGGCGGCGACTACGGCTTTCCGTTCAACCCCAACGGCCGCAATGCCCGCGACCTGGAGCTGTGGGTGCAGCACTTCGGCTACACGCCGGCCGAGGCCCTGCATGCGGCCACCGCGCTGGGTGGGCAGATCATGGGCCGGCCCGACGAGCTGGGCCAGCTGCGCGAGGGCTTCCTGGCCGACCTGCTGCTGGTGGAGGGTGATCCCACCGAGGACGTGGCGATCCTGCAGAACAAGGCCAGGCTGCGCGCCATCATGAAGGACGGGCGCTTCCACAAGGAGCCGCAGTGAGGCAGGGCGGCTGGCAGCGTCGCCGGCTGCTGGGCCAGGCCCTGGCCGGGTGGGCCGGGATCGGCGGCCTGGCTGGCCTGGGTCCAGCCGTTGCAGCGCCCGGCGCCGCCGCCGGCCGCATCGGCCAGCAGGCCGCGGTGCGGGTCATCGTCGACAACGACTTTGCCGGCGATCCCGACGGCCTGTTCGCTTTGGCCCACCAGTGGCTCAGCCCCACGGCGCGCACGGTGCTGGTGACGAGTTCGGCGCTGGATGCGCGGCTGGCCGCGCTGGCCGGCGAGCCGGCCGGGCGCACCGCCGCCAAGGGCCGCGACCAGGTGCTGCAGCTGGCCCGGGCCGGCAAGCTGGGCCTGCCCTGTCCGGTGCTGGCCGGGGCCGAGGGCTTTGGCGTCGGAGCTGCCCAGGTCAGCCCGGCCGCCCGGGCCATCGTCGACGAGGCCTTGCGCGACGACCCACTGCCGCTGTGGCTGACCTGTGGCGGACCGCTGACCAATGTGGCCGCCGCGCTGCGCCTGGCGCCGCAGATCGCCCCGCGCCTGACCCTGGTGTGGATCGGCGGCGCGCTGGATGGCCGCGGCGAGCCCGAATACAACCTGGCCACCGATGTCGAGGCCGCGCGCCAGGTGCTGTGGCAGCCGGGGCTGGCCGTGCGCGTGGTGCCGCGCGAGGCCTATCGCCAGCTGACGCTGTCGGTGGCCGAGCTGGAGGCCGATCTGCGGCCGATCTCGGCCCTGGGCGACTGGCTGCATGGCCGCTACCTGCAGCTGCCGCCCTTCCTCCAGCTGGGGCCGACCGTGACCCTGGGCGACAGCGCCCTGGTGCAGGCGGCGGTGCTGGACCGCCAGGGCCCGCTGCGGCCGGTGCCGGCGCAGGCCCTGCTGCCGCGGCCCGATGGCGCGGCGACCGGCATGCCGCGCGAGCTGCTGCTGTGCGAGCGCATCGAGGCCCGCGCGGTGATCGCCGACCTGCTGGCCAAGCTGCGGCTGCAGGCCGCGGTGAGCAAGGAGAAGACATGATGGCGCGTGATCGCTGGCTGTCGGCCGGCCTGGCCTGGGCCGTGCTGTCCATGGCTGCGGCCCAGAGTGCGGCCCAGACCCCGGCGCCCGCGGCCCCGCCGTCGGTGCCGATGTTCCGCGCCCAGCCGGCCACGCCGATGGCCCTGCCCGTGCCCATCGAGCTGGGCCAGGGCTCGGGCCCGGCCTTCCAGTGGACCAGCCTGATCCGCGAGCGTGTGCTGCGCAACAGCACGCGGGCCCAGCTGTATGCGCTGCGGCCGACGGCCGGCCAGGCGGACGGGCCGGGCAAGGGCCGGGCCGTGCTGGTGCTGCCCGGCGGCGGCTACAAGTTCCTGGCCATCGAGAACGAGGGCCTGCCGGTGGCCCAGCGCTTGGCTGCGGCGGGCTACACCGCCTATGTGCTGGTCTACCGCGTGATGCCCACGCCGGTGGACGACACGGCCTTTGCCGAGCTGGTGAATGCCGAGATCGCCCAGCGCTTTGCCCCCGGCGCGGCCAAGGCGCCGATCGACCTGGCCGCCCACGGCCCGGCGGTCGACGATGCGCTGCAGGCCATGGCCTGGCTGCGCGCCCATGCGGCCGAGCAGGGCTTCAGCGCCGCGCGCATCGCCCTGATCGGCTTCTCGGCCGGCGCGCGCACCGGCCGGGCCCTGGTCGAGCGCGCCGAACCGGCGCAGATGCCCGACAGCCTGGCCTTGATCTACGGCGGCTTTGCCAGCACACGGCCGCGTGCACCGGTGCCGCCGCTGTTTCTGGCCCAGGCCGCCGACGATGCGCTGTTCCCGCCCGATCACTTCGACATCGTGCAGGACTGGCGCCGCGCCGGCCAGCGGGTGGAACTGCATTTGTACGAGCGGGGCAACCACGGCTTCGGCCTGATGGCGCCACGCGGCAACACCAGCGACGGCTGGTTCGACAGCTACCTGGCCTGGCTGGCGCGGCAGTGAGCCGGGTCGACAACCCGGTGTTGCCGGGCTGCCATCCCGACCCCAGCATCTGCCGGGTCGGCGAACATTTCTACCTGGCCACCAGTTCCTTTCACACCTGGCCCGGCATCCCGTTGTTCCACAGCCGCGACCTGGCGCATTGGCGGCCCATCGGCCATGTGTTCACGCGCCCGTCGCAGCTGGACCTGAGCGGCTGCCCCAGCGGCCTGGGCCTGTTTGCGCCCACGCTGCGCCACCATGGCGGCCGCTTCCACCTGGTGACCACCGTCGTGCACCAGCGGCGCAATGTCCATCTCTGGGCCGAGCGCGCCGAGGGCCCCTGGTCCGATCCGGTGACGCTGGACTGGCCGGGCATCGATCCATCGCTGTGCTTCCTGGCCGATGGCCGGGTGCTGATCACCGGCAACGGCGGCTTCCATGGCGACGAGCCCAAGGGCATCTACCAGGCGCAGATCGACCTGGACAGCGGCCGCCTGCTGAGCCCGCGCCGCCTGATCTGGGCCGGCAGCGGCGCCAAGGCGCCCGAGGGCCCGCATCTGTATGCCGTCGGCCAGGCCTGGCTGCTGCTGATCGCCGAGGGCGGCACCGAGGCCGGCCACATGGTCACGGTGGCCCGCTCCGATCATCCGTTCGGCCCCTTCGAGCCCTGTCCGCACAACCCGGTGCTCAGCCATCGCAGCCTGGACCATGCGCTGCAGTGCACCGGCCATGCCGACCTGGTGCAGGGCAGCGACGGTCGCTGGTGGGCGGTGCTGCTGGCCACGCGGCCAGCGCCCGTGCCGTTTGCGCCGCAGCGCCACCACCTGGGCCGCGAGACCTGCGTGCTGCCGCTGCAATGGGATGCCAAGGGCTGGCCGCAGCTGGGCCTGGCCGGCACCGGCTGGGGGCGCGTGCCGCTGCAGTTGCCGGCCGAGGCCTTGCCGCCGCTGCAGCCCTGGCCGCAGCCTGCGCTGGCCGCCAGCGGCATGGCCACGGCCGAAGCGCCCGATCGGCTTTCGGCCGATTGGAGCGTGCTGCGCACGCCGCTGCAGCCGCTGTGGTCGCTGAGCCAGCGCCCGGGCTGGCTGCTGCTGTACGGCCAGTCGGCCACGCTGGACGACGAGGCCGCCACGCCGGCCTTCGTCGGCCGCTGGCAGACGCAGTTTGACTGCGTGTTCAGCGCCCGGCTGCAGTTCCAGCCCCAGGCCGATGGGGAGGAGGCCGGCCTGGTGGTCTATGCCAACGAGCGCTTCCACCACCAGATCCTGCTGCGCCGCCAGGCCACGGGCTGCCGGCTGCTGCTGCGCCGCCGGCTGGGTTCGCTGTGGCGCGAGGACGATCTGGGCCCGGCGCCCGAGGGTGACCTGGCCCTGCGCATCGTGGCCGATGCGCGCGAGCACCGGTACTTGGCCGGTCCGGCGGGTGGCCCGCTGCAGCCGCTGGGCACGACCGAATGCGCGATGCTGTCGGCCGAGGTGGCCGGCGGCTTCACCGGCGTGATGCTGGGCCTGTATGCCAGCGGCCGCGGTCGGCCGGCCAGCGTGCCGGCGGCCTTCACCGAGGTCCGCCTGGACCTGCAACCATGACCCTGTTGACCGAAACCCTCCCACCGCACCAGGCCGGCCAGGCCGAACTGGACCACATCGCCGGCGGCACGCCCTGGCTGGCTGCCGAAGACGCGGCCGAACTGGCCGAGCGCCAGGCCGGCTGGCATTGGGCCTGGGGCGAGGCACCGCAGGACGAGCGGCCGCGCGCCTTCGTCTGGCGCTTCGAGCTCGACGAGGACTGGCCGCAGGCGCGCCTGCTGATCGCCGCGCAAAAAGGCCTGGCCGGCGTGTGGCTGAATGGCGTGGCCCTGCACGCCAGCGACGACGTGCTGGGCGGCCGTGAACTCCGCGACCTGGACCTGGGCCGCCTGGCCCGTGGCAGCCACCGGCTGGCGGTGCTGGTGCGGCTGTTTCATCCGTTCATCAAGCAGCCGCTGGAAGGTGGGCTGGCGGCGCGGCTGTCGGCGGGCGGCGACGCTGCCGCGGGCCGGCGCTTCCTGTCGCCACAGGCCAGCGACTGGTGCACCCGGCTGGACCCGCCCGAGGGCTGGACCGCGGCCGGCGCCGTGCAGCGCATGGCGCCAGGTGATTGGCAGACCGCGCAGACGCCGGCCTGTGACCTGGCCTGGCGGCCCACGGCGCCGCAGCCGGCGCGGCTGCTGCGTCGCGGCTTCACGCTGCCGGCGGCGCCGCGCTCGGCCACGCTGTGGATCACCGCGCTGGGCGGCTACGAGGCGCAGATCAACGGCCGGCGGGTCGGCGATGCGCAGCTGGCGCCGGAGAACAGCGACACCCGGCAGCGCCTGCTGGTGCAGCGCCACGATGTCACGGCCCTGCTCAGCCAGGGTGGCAATGCGCTGGGCGTGATGGTGGCCGACGGCTTCTACGCCAGCGAGGCCATCGGCCGTGGACGTTATCCGTTCGGCGAGGCACCGCGCCGGCTGTGGCTGCATCTGGCGGTGGAACTGGCCGGCGGCCAGCGCCTGTGCATCGGCAGCGACGCGGCCCAGGCCGGCTGGTGCAGCGCGCCGGCGCCGGTGCTGTTCTCCGAGATCTACCACGGCGAAACCCATGATGCGCGGCTGGAGCCCGCCGGCTGGTGCGATCCGGGCTTCGACGACAGCGGCTGGCCGGCCGCCTGGGCCGCGCCCCGACCCCCCTGTGCGCTGCACCTGCAGCACAGCCCACCGATCCGCGAGACGCTGACGCTGCGGCCGCAGCGCATCACCCGGCTGGACGGCGGTGAACATGCGGGCGACTGGGTGGTTGACTTCGGCCAGAACTTCGCCGGCGTCTGCCGCATCCGCGTGCGCGGCGAGGCCGGCCGCCAGATCACGCTGCGCCATGCCGAGCTGCTGGCCGAGGACGGCAGCGTGGACATGCGCAATCTGCGTGCAGCGCGCTGCACCGACCGCTACATCCTGCGTGGCGATGCGGACGGCGAGACCTGGCAGCCGCGCTTCACCTACCACGGCTTCCGCTACGTGCAACTCAGCGGCTGGCCCGGCGAGCTGTCACCCGAGCAGATCGCCGGCGTGGTGCTGCACAGCGACCTGGCCATCACCGGTCAGCTCAGCAGCAGCCAGCCCATCGTGCAAGGCCTGTGGCACAACACGCTGTGGAGCCAGCGCAGCAACTTCGTCGGCCTGCCCACCGACTGCCCGCAGCGCGACGAGCGCCTGGGCTGGACCGGCGATGCACAGATCTTCTGGCCCACCGCCGCCTACAACATGGACGTGCGCGGCTTCACCGCCCGCTTCCTGGCCGATCTGCGCGCCAGCCAGCAGCCCGGCGGCGCCTACATGGATACCAATCCGCCGGCCCTGCCGGCGGCCGGCGCGCCGGGCTGGAGCGATGCCGGCGTGGTGCTGCCGCACACGCTGTGGCGCCACTATGGCGACCTGTCGGTGCTGGACGAGCACTGGCCGTCGATGGAGCGCTGGATGGCCTGGATCGCCGAGCCCAACGGCGATGGCTTGTGGCGGCAGCGGCGCCAGGTCGACTTCGGCGACTGGCTGTCGCTGGACGCGGTGAACCTGATGGACGAGACCACGCCCAAGCTGCTGTCGGCCAGCGCCTGCTGGGCGCGCATGCTGGCGATGATGGCCGAGCTGGCGCGGGCCAGCGGCCGAGGCGAGCGGGCCGCTCACTTCGAGGCCTGGCATGCGCGGGTGCTGCAGGCCTTCCAGGCCGAGTTCGTGGCCGACGATGGCCGCATCGGCAACGGCAGCCACAGCAGCCACATCCTGGCCCTGGCCTTCGGCCTGGTGCCGGCCGCGCTGCAGCAGGCCGCGGCCGACCGGCTGGCGGCCGACATCCGAAGGCGCGGCACGCTGCTGTCCACCGGCTTCCTGGGCACGCCGTTCAGCCTGGACGTGCTGGCCGAGCAGGGCCATGCCGGCCTGGCGGTGGACCTGCTGCTGCGCACCGAGTTTCCCGGCTGGGGCTACATGGTCAGCCGCGGCGCCACGACCATCTGGGAGCGCTGGAACGGCGACACCGGTGACCTGGCGATGAATTCCTTCAATCACTATGCGCTGGGCGCGGTGACCGGCTTCCTCTACCGCCGCATCGCCGGCCTGGAGGCCGCCGAGCCCGGCTTTGCCAGCCTGCGCTGCCGGCCGCTGATGGATGCCCGCCTGGGCAGTGGCCAGGCCTGGCACGACACGGTGCAGGGCCGGCTGCACGCCGCCTGGGGCGTGGGCGACGATGGCCGCTGCTGGCACGAGCTGCGGTTGCCGCCGGGCCTGCCGGCCCGCATCGAGCTGCCGGGCCAGCCGGCACAGACCGTGGTCGGCGGCCGCCATCGCTTTGAAGCCGAGGCAGGGTGATCCGCATCTCATATCATCCGGCCGAACCGGAATGCCTGAGAGAGTTCTGCCCATGCGACCGTCCGCCGTGCTTGCCATCCAGCGAACCGCCGTGCGTGAGCTGGCCAGCCGCTTTCCGGTGAGCCATCCGCGGGTTTTCGGTTCGGCCTTGCATGGCACCGACCGCGAAGGGTCTGATCTGGACCTGCTGGTCGACGCCTTGCCGGGCGCCACGCTGTTCGACCTGGGCGGCCTGCAGGACGAACTCGAGGCACTGCTCGGTATCCGCGTTGATCTGCTGACGCCAGCGGACCTGCCCGCAAGCTTCCGCGCCCAGGTGCTGGCCGAGGCCCAGCCGATATGAGCGAAAGCCGGCCGGCTGACTACCTCGGTCACATGCAGCAGGCTGCGGTCGATGCCTGTGGTTTCGTCGAGGGCATGGCCAGGGAGGACTTCCTCCAGGACAAGCGCACGCAGCAGGCCGTGATCATGAGCCTGATCATCATCGGCGAGGCCGCGACCAAGTTGATGGACGGTCATCCAGGCTTCGTGCAGGACCACGCCAACCTGCCCTGGCGCAGCATGCGCGGCATGCGCAACCGCATGGCCCACGGCTACTTCGACATCAATCTTGATCTGGTGTGGGACACGGTGCAGCGGGCCCTGCCAGAGATGCTGGGACAACTGCAAAGCCTGCGCGGGGGCACGGACGGTCCTGGCTCCGGCTGACCCGCAGCACGGACTTTCCCTGCCGCGCAGGTCCGGCGGAAGGTGATTCAATCGCCTCCCATGCCCGCCAACCGCCCGCCTGCCGGCAGTCCGCTGTACCACCTGGAGCGCTCCGAGTTCGGCGTGGTGCAGCTGGATGCGGCCCTCACCGTCGTGTCCATGAACGGCTTTGCCCGCCGCGTGCTGCCGGTGGAGGAGAAGCAGCCGTTCGAGAAGATGGTGCTGAGCTTCCATCCCGAGCGCTCGCAGTCCAAGGTGCGCTTTCTGATCGACCAGACCGAGTGCCCGGTCAGCAATCCGCCGCCGATGACCATGATCATCAACATCCCCGAGCGGGTGCTGATGATCAAGCTGGCCAAGATGTCCGACCTGGCCGGCACCACCACCGGCTATACGCTGATCTTCCACGACATCACCGAGGCGGTGAGCCGTGACGAGCCGGCCGGCCAGCGGCCCGATGCCAAGCGCCAGTTCCAGAAGATCCCCACGGTGTCGGCCAACCGCATCGTGCTGGTCGATGCGTCCAGCGTGGTGCATGTGCGCGCCGAGGGCCATTACACCTGGGTCACCACGGCCCAGGGCGCCAGCTTCTGCAACCTCAGCATCGGCGACCTGGAGGCGCGGCTGCCGGCGGCCTCGTTCCTGCGTGTGCACCGCAGCTACCTGGCCAACCTCGACTTCGCCGAGCAGATCCTGCGCGACGATGGCCGCGTCAGCCTGAAGCTGCGCCACGAGGACGCGGCGCTGCCGGTGTCGCGGGCCTCGATTCCCGTGCTGCTGGGCCGCCTGGGCCTGGGCGACACGGCCGGGGCCTGATCCCGGCCCTGCTGTTCATGCAGCGGCGCGCGCCGTTCGTGCGCCACGGCCGCCGTTGGTGAACCCCCAATTCACGGATCGCCCCGCGCTGTCTTAGCTTTGCGCCCGCGCCGCTGCTGCAAGCGGTGCCAGACGCACGGAGACAAGCGCATGATTCCACCGGAGTTCGACTACCACGCGCCCCACAGCGTGGCCGACGCCATCAGGCTGCTGGGCGAGCTGGGCCCCGAGGCCAAGCTGCTGGCCGGCGGCCACAGCCTGCTGCCGATGATGAAGCTGCGCTTTGCGCAGCCGGCGCACCTGATCGACCTGAACCGCATCGCCGAGCTGCGCGGCATCCGCGAGGATGGCGATGGGGTGGTCATCGGCGCGATGACGGTCGAGAACGACCTGATCACCAGCCCGCTGCTGCGGGCGCGCGTTCCGCTGCTGCCCGAGGCGGCGCTGCTGATCGCCGATCCGCAGGTGCGCAACCGCGGCACCATCGGCGGCGACATCGCCCACGGCGACCCGGGCAACGACCATCCGGCGCTGTCGCTGGCGCTGGATGCGGTGTTCACGCTGCACGGGCCCGGCGGCCGGCGCCAGGTGGCGGCCGGCGACTTCTTCCTCGGCACCTACATGACGGCGCTGGCCGAGGACGAGATCCTGGAGAGCATCCGCGTGCCGGCCTTTGCAGCACGCACCGGCTGGGCCTACGAGAAGCTCAAGCGCAAGACCGGCGACTGGGCCACGGCCGGCGCGGCCGTGGTGTTGCGCCTTGACGGCGGCGTGGTCAGCTTTGTGCGCATTGCGCTGACCAATGTGGCGGCCACCGCGCTGCGCGCCCATGACGCCGAGGCGGCGCTGCTGGGCCAGGCCCTGACGCCGGCCACGCTGGACGCCGCGGCCCAGCGGGCCATGGCCATCTGCGACCCCGCCGAAGACCTGCGCGGCGACCGCGACTACAAGACCGCGATGGCCGGCCAGATGCTGCGCCGCGCGATTCAGAAAGCCGCCGCACGCGCGGCCCAGGCCTGACGGAGACACTGCATGCCCAAGAAACTGGTCACGATGACGCTCAACGGCCGCACGGTGGAAAAAGCCGTCGAGCCACGCACCCTGCTCGTGCACTTCCTGCGCGAGGACTGCCGCCTCACCGGCGCCCACATCGGCTGCGAGACCAGCCACTGCGGCGCCTGCACCGTCGACATCGACGGCCGCAGCGTCAAGAGCTGCACCCACCTGGCCGTGCAATGCGAAGGCAGCGAGGTGAAGACCGTCGAAGGTCTTGCACAGGGCGGCGTGCTGCATGCGGTGCAGGAAGGCTTCTACACCCAGCATGGCCTGCAATGCGGCTTCTGCACGCCGGGCATGCTGATGCGCGCCTACCGGTTTCTGCAGGAGAACCCCGATCCGACCGAGGACGAGGTGCGCCAGGGCATGAGCGGCAACCTGTGTCGCTGCACCGGCTATCAGAACATCGTCAAGGCCGTGCTGTATGCGGCCGCCAAGCTGCAGGCCGAGGCCGGCGAAACCAACAAGGTGGCCGCATGAACGCGCCCGACCGACTGGCCGCGCTGCAGGGCCTGGGCGACAGCCGCCTGCGCAAGGAAGACGCGCGCTTCATCCAGGGCAAGGGCCACTATGTGGACGACATCCAGCTGCCCGGCATGCTGCACATGGACATCGTGCGCAGCCCGCTGGCCCATGCGCGCATCAAGTCCATCGACAAGAGCGCGGCCCTGGCCATGCCCGGCGTGCATGCGGTGCTGACGGCCGACGACTTCAAGCCGCTGAAGCTGCACTGGATGCCCACGCTGGCCGGCGACGTGGCCGCGGTGCTGGCGGACGAGAAAGTGCACTTCCAGATGCAGGAGGTGGCCATCGTCATCGCCGACGACCGCTACATCGCCGCCGATGCGGTGGAGGCGGTGGTGGTGGAGTACGAAGAGCTGCCGGTGCTGATCGATCCCTTCGAGGCGCTGAAGCCCGATGCGCCGGTGCTGCGCGAAGACCTGGCCGGCAAGACCCATGGCGCCCACGGCCCGCGCAAGCACCCCAACCACATCTTCAGCTGGGAGGCCGGCGACAAGGACGCCGCCGACGCCGCCTTTGCCAGCGCCGCGGTGACGGTGAAGCAGGAGCTGCCCTATCCGCGCGTCCACCCCTGCCCGCTGGAGACCTGCGGCTGCGTGGCCAGCTTCGATCCGATCAAGGGCGAGCTGACCACCTGGATGACCAGCCAGGCGCCGCATGTGGTGCGCACCGTGGTCAGCATGCTCTCGGGCATTCCCGAGTCCAAGGTGCGCATCGTCTCGCCGGACATCGGCGGCGGCTTCGGCAACAAGGTCGGCGTCTATCCGGGTTATGTCTGCGCCATCGTCGCGTCCATCGTGCTGGGCCGGCCGGTGAAGTGGGTGGAAGACCGCATCGAGAACATCTCGACCACGGCCTTTGCCCGCGACTACTGGATGACCGGCGAGCTGGCGGCCACGGCCGAGGGCCGCATCCTGGGCCTGCGCACCCATGTCATCGCCGACCATGGCGCCTTCGACGCCTGCGCCGACCCCAGCAAGTACCCGGCCGGCCTGTTCCACATCTGCTCGGGCTCCTACGACATCCCGGCCGCCCATGCGCTGGTCGAAGGCGTGTACACCAACAAGGCGCCGGGCGGCGTGGCCTACCGCTGCAGCTTCCGCGTCACCGAAGCGGTGTACCTGATCGAGCGCCTGGTCGATGTGCTGGCGCAGAAGCTGGGCCTGGACAAGGCCGAGATCCGGCGCCGCAACTTCATCCAGAAAGACCAGTTCCCGTACCGCAGCGCCTTCGGCTTCGAGTACGACTCGGGCGACTACGCCACCGCGCTGGAGCGGGTGCTGGAGCGGGTGGACTATGCCGGCCTGCGCGCCGAGCAGGCCGCCAAGCGTGCCGACCCACACAGCCCCACGCTGATGGGCATCGGCCTGTGCAGCTTCACCGAGGTGGTGGGCGCCGGCCCCAGCAAGATGTGCGACATCCTGGGCGTGGGCATGTTCGATTCCTGCGAGATCCGCGTGCATCCCACCGGCAGCGCCATCGCGCGCATGGGCACCATCACGCAAGGCCAGGGCCACCAGACCACCTATGCGCAGATCATCGCAACAGAGCTGGGCATCCCCAGCGAGGTGATCCAGGTCGAGGAGGGCGACACCTCCACCGCGCCCTATGGCCTGGGCACCTATGGCTCGCGCTCCACGCCGGTGGCCGGCGCGGCCATCGCGCTGGCCGCGCGGAAGATCCATGCCAAGGCGCGCAAGATCGCCGCCCACCTGCTGGAGGTGGGCGAGGGCGATCTGGACTGGGAGATCGACCGCTTCAAGGTCAAGGGCGATGACGTGCGCTTCAAGAGCATGAAGGACATCGCCTGGGCCTCGTACAACAGCCCGCCGCCGGGGCTGGAGCCCGGGCTGGAGGCGGTGCACTACTACGACCCACCCAACTTCACCTTCCCGTTCGGCATCTACCTGGCGGTTGTGGACATCGACCGCGCCACCGGCGAAACCCAGGTGCGGCGCTTCCTGGCGCTGGACGACTGCGGCACGCGCATCAACCCGATGATCATCGAGGGCCAGATCCACGGCGGCCTGACCGAGGGCTTTGCCGTGGCCATGGGCCAGCAGATGCCGTTTGATGCCCAGGGCAATCTGCTGGGCAATACGCTGATGGACTACTACCTGCCCACCGCGGTGGAAACGCCGCGCTGGGAGACCGACCACACGGTCACGCCCAGCCCGCACCACCCCATCGGCGCCAAGGGCGTGGCCGAATCGCCGCATGTGGGCTCCATCCCCTGCTTCACCAATGCGGTGGTCGATGCCTTCGCCCACCTGGGCGTGACGCACATGACCATGCCGCACACCGCCTACCGCGTCTGGCAGCAGCTGCGAAGCAGCGGCGCGGCGCTTTGAAGACGACATCGGAGCAAGGCACTTGGAAGTCAAACTCGACAAGCGTTATCCGCTTCCGGTGACGGTGGACCAGGCCTGGGCCGTGCTGCGCGACGTGCGCGCGGTGGCCGGCTGCATGCCCGGCGCGGCCATCACCGAGCAACTGGACGCGGCGCATTACAAGGGCACGGTCAAGGTCAAGGTCGGGCCGGCCACCGCGGCCTTTGGCGGCGACATCACGGTCGGTGGCATCGACGAGGCGGCGCGCCGCATGCGCCTGCTGGGCAAGGGCGCCGACCGCAGCGGCTCCACCGCCTCCATGGACCTGGATGCCCGCGTGGAGGCCGGCCAGGCGCCGGGTGACTGCGTGCTGGTGGGCGAGGCCACGGTGCAGGTCAACGGCAAGTTTGCGCAGTTCGGCGGCCGGCTGATGGGCCAGGTGTCGGAGATGATCCTGGCGCAGTTTGCCGACAACTTCCGCGCTGCCGCCCAGGCCGTGCCGGTGGCCGAAGCCGTTGTTGCCGCGCCGGCCCAGGCTGCCGAAGCGCCGGTGCCTGAAGCACCGGTGGCGCCGCCGCCCACCCAGGCGCTGAATGCCGGCGCCATCGTCTGGCAGCTGCTCAAGCAGTGGCTGGCCGGCCTGTTCGGCCGCCGCAGCGCGGGCTGAGCATGGACGAGGCGGCGCTGCGCACCGGCCTGCGCCAGGCCGGCTACCTGGCCGACGAGGCCTTGCTGACCACGCAGTGGCTGGCGCTGGAACTGCAGCGCCCGCTGCTGCTGGAGGGCGATGCCGGCGTCGGCAAGACCGCGCTGGCCCAGGCCCTGGCCACGGCCTGCGGCCGGCGCCTGATCCGCCTGCAGTGCGTGGAGGGCCTGGACCTGAACCAGGCCGCGTACGAATGGAACTATGCGCGCCAGCTGCTGGCCATCCGCCTGCAGGAGACCGGCGCCAACAGGGTCGATGCCAGCCTGGCCGAGGCCCAGCTGTTCGGCCGCGACTACCTGCTGGAGCGGCCGCTGCTGGCGGCGCTGAGCAGCGAGCAGCCGGCGGTGCTGCTGATCGACGAGATCGACCGGGCCGACGAGGCCTTCGAGGCCTTTCTGCTGGAGCTGCTGGCCGACTGGCAGCTGAGCATCCCCGAGCTGGGCACGGTGGCCGCGCGCCATGTGCCCTGGGTGCTGCTGACCAGCAATGGCACGCGCGAGCTGAGCGATGCGCTGCGCCGCCGCTGCCTGTACCACTGGCTGGACTATCCGACGCCGGAGCGCGAGGTGGACATCGTGCGCGCCCGCCTGCCGCAGGCCGAGGCCCAGCTCGTGCAGCAGGCCGTGGCCCTGGTGCAGGCGCTGCGCCGCGAGGACCTGAAGAAGGCGCCCGGCATCGCCGAGAGCCTGGACTGGGTGCATGCCTTGCACCGCCTCGGGCTGCGCAGCCTGCCCGATACCGGCCAGGCCCTGCAGCACACGCTGGCCTGTTTGCTGAAGACCCGCGAAGACCGCTTCCAGGTCGATGCGCAGGCGCTGGACCGGCTGCTGCAGCCGGCGCAGCGCGGCGTGGCGGTGCCGCGGTCATGAGCCAGTCCATGGCCCTGCCAAGCCCGCAGCCGCTGCAGGCCATCGCCGGCTTTGCCGCCCATCTGCGCGAGGCCGGCCTGGCCGTGGGCATCGCCGAGCAGCAGGCCATGCTGCGCGCCGCCCTGGCCCTGGGACCAGGCTCCATGGCCCGGCTGCGCCATGGCTGGCGCGCCCTGGTCTGCCACCGGGCGGCCGATTGGCGGCGCTTCGGCCCACTGTTCGACGACTACTGGCTGCCGCCCCAGGGGCGGGGCCAGCTGCGCAGCCAGGTCAGCACCCGGCCGCGGCGCGACCTGCGCCAGCTGGTGCAGCAGATGCACCAGCAGATGGACCAGGGCGCTGCGCCAGGCCCGGCGCCCGGTGACACGGCCCTGCAGGACGTCGCGGGCGACGATGCCCCGGCCATGGCGCCACGCGCCCAGGGCGGCGCCTCGCGCACCGAGGCCCTGGTGCAGCGCGGCCTGGGCGAGCAATGGCTGCCGCAGGACCTGGCCCGGCTGCAGCGCCTGGTCGAGCAGCTGGCCCGGCGCCTGCGCCAGCGCCTGCTGCGCCGCCAGCAGGCCCAGGCCGGTGCGCAAAGCCAGCGTCGCCGCCTGGACCTGCGCCGCACGCTGCGCGCCAGCCTGGCCAGCGGCGGCCTGCCGCTGCACCCGGCCTGGCGCGCACCGCGCCGCGAGCGCCCGCGCCTGTACCTGCTGGTGGACGTGAGCCGCTCGATGGAAACCCATGCCCAGCTGTTCCTGCGCATCGCCCGCGCCTTCGTCGCTGCGATGCAGGCGCGGGTGTTCGTCTTCCACACCCGGCTGGCCGAGGTCACGCCGCTGCTGCGCCGCGACTCCGGCCGGGTGCAGGAAAAGATCAATGCCGTCACCGCCGGCTTTGGCGGCGGCACGCGCATCGCCAGCAGCCTGGCCGACTTCCAGCACACGCATGCCAAGGGCCAGCTGGGCCGTGGCGCGCGGGTCTGGCTGCTGTCCGATGGCTTTGATGCCGATCCGCCCGAGCAGCTGGCCGCCCAGCTGGCGGCGCTGCGTGGCCAGGGGGCGCGCATCGCCTGGCTGCATCCCACGGTGGGCGTGCCGGCCTCGGCGGCGATGGGCGCGGCCCGCCCCCTGGTGCATGCCTTCGCCCCCTTGCACAACCTGGCCAGCCTGCAGCGGCTGGAGCACCTGCTGGACTGATTTGCTGGACTGATTTGCTCGACTGACCGGAGAAACATCGTGAGCCTGGATGCACTGGACCTGTTCGATGCCTCGCGCCGCCTGCAGCAGGCCGGCACGCCGCATGCGCTGGTGACCGTGGTGCGCGCCGAGGCGCCGACCTCGGCCAAGCCCGGCGACAAGGCCGTGGTCACTGCCGATGGCCAGCTGCAGGGCTGGATCGGCGGTGGCTGCGCCCAGCCGGCGGTGCTGCGCAGCGTGCAGCGCTGCCTGCAGGACGGCCGCGGCCGGCTGATGCGCATCGCGCCGGCGGCCGAGGGCGAGTTGCGCGAGCTGGGCGATGTGCTGGAGTTCGGCATGGCCTGCCATTCCGGCGGCACGCTGGAGCTGTTTGTCGACCCCATCGTGCCGCGGGCGCGGCTGGTGGTCATCGGTGCCTCGCCGGTGGCCGTTGGCCTGGCCCAGCTGGCGCCGCACCTGGGCTTCGAGGTGGTGGTGGTGGCCCATGGCGCCGATGCCGCGGCCTTTGCCGGCGCGCGCCAGGTCATCACCAGCGACGAGCCGGCGCAGGCCCAGGGCATAGGGCCTGGCGCCTGGGTGGTGGTCGCCACCCAGGGCCGGCGCGACGTGCAGGGCCTGCGCCTGGCGCTGTCGCTGCAGGCGCGGCAGATCAGCCTGGTGGCCAGCGCACGCAAGGCCCAGGTGCTGAAGGACGCGCTGTGCGCGGCCGGCGCCGATGCCGCGGCGGTGGCCGCCATCGTCGCCCCGGCCGGCTACCCGATCAGCGCCAGCACGCCGCAGGAGATCGCGCTCAGCGTGCTGGCGGCGGTGGTGGCGGCGCGGCGGGGCGGGGCGGCCGTGGCTCCGTCCCCCGTGGCGGTGGAAGCCCTGCCTGAGCCTCTGGCGGCCAAGGCATTTGTGCCGTCCTGCTGCGGCGGAGGCCGTTGACATGGGCTGCATCCTGAAGGGTGGCGGCGGCCTGTATTCGCGGCTGACCGTGGGCGCGGTGCTGCTGGCCGCCGGCGCCGGATCGCGCCTGGGTGGCCGCCCCAAGTGCCTGCTGGAGCTGGCCGGCGTGCCGCTGATCCGCCGCCAGCTGATCGCGCTGTCGGGCGCCGGGGTCGACGAGCTGGTGGTGGTGCTGGGCCACCATGCCGAGGCCATCGAGGCCGCGGTGTGCGACTTTCCGGTCAGCGTGGTGCGCAATGCCACGCCCGAGCTGGGCCAGGCCAGCTCGGCCCGTGTCGGCCTGGCAGCGCTGGGTGGGCGCCTGGATGCGGTGATCGTTGCGCTGGCCGACCAGCCGCTGATCCACGCCCAGGACATCACGGCCCTGATCGCCGCCTTCAAGCAGCGTGGCCCGGCCGCGATGGTGGTGCCGCGCGTGGCCGGCGAGCCGGGCAATCCGGTGATCTTCGAGGCCGGGCTGAAGGATGAATGGCTGGCCGGCGAGGCCGATGCCGCCTGCCGCCAGTGGCGCCTGGCCCACCCCGAGCGTGTGCACTGGTTCGACTGCGACAACCCGCGCTACCGCATCGACATCGACACGCCCGAGGACCTGGCGGCCTTCAGCCAGCGCACCGGCCACGAGCTGCGCTGGCCGGTCCTGGCCGAGGGCTGACACCCATGCTGGCCTGGGCCCTGCTGCTGTCGGGCTGGCTGGGCGGCGGCGCGCTGGCCCTGGTGCTGGCGCCCGGCGTGGCCCAGGCCCAGGCGGTGATCGCCGCCTGGCCGCTGGTGCTGGCCGCGGCGGCCTGGGGTCTGCAGGTGCTGGGCCGCCGCGGTCCGGCCCTGCAGCGCCCGCTGCTGCTGGCCGCCGGCGCCGTGGCGGCCCTGGCCCTGCAGGCGGCGCCACGAGGCGGCGGCCCGACAGCGCTGCTGATGGGCCTGGCCGCCTGGGCCTGGCTGGCGGCGGCGGCGATGCAACGCGCCCCGGCCGGGCCGGACCGGCCCGTGGGCTTGCATGCGGTGCTGGGCGCGGCCCTGGCCGGGTGGGTGCTGGGTGATGTCAACCACAGCCAGGCCCTGGGCGAGCGCCTGGCCGCACTGGCCCTGGTGGCGGCCGGGCTGCTGGCGCTGCGGCCGGTGGCACGGGTCCAGGCTGTTGCAGGACGCTTCGATTGCCTGTTGGGTTCGGCCATCGACGGCGTGCCTGCGATGCTGGCGCGACTGTCCATGCTGGCGATGATGTGTGCGCTGCCGCTGATGCTGCAGCAGTGCCGGACCGGTGGCGGCTCGGCCACTGGGCTGCTGGCCGGGCATCTGGCCGCGATGTTCGTGCCGGCGCTGCTGTCCGGCTTGGCCGGCCGCTGGCTGCGGCCCGTGCTGGTGCCGCTGCTGCTGGCCTCGGCCCTGTGGCCGCTGCTGGTGCGGCCGGCCGATCCGGTCTCGGCCATGCTCTGGGTCGGCCTGGCCCATGGCCTGGCCTGGAGCCTGGCCGGTGCCGCCCCGGCAAGCGGATCGGCCGGCTGGACGGCCGCGCGCCAGTCGCTGCTGGCCCTGCTGATCGGCGGCCTGCTGGCCGGCTGGGGGCCGGCGGCGCTGCTGCCGCTGCAGGGCCTGATCGGTGCCGCGGCCCTGCTGGCCTGGCTGGGGCTCAGGCCGCCAGCCAGGGCGTGGCGCCGCTGCTCAGCTGGTGGGCGGCGCGGTGCAGATGCGCCAGGAAGTGGCGCACGCTGGGTTTGAGCACGGTGTCCGAGCGGGCCATCGCGCCCAGCGTCAGCTTCAGCGGGCCTTCGGCCACCGGCACCACGTCCAGGTAGGCCGCGGCCATCGGGTGCACGGCGATCTGGTAGGGCATCAGGCCCACGCAGGTGCCGGCGGCCAGCAGCGACAGCAGGCCCAGCGTGGAATTGACCAGGGCCGCGGTGGGCGGCGGCTCCAGGCCGTGGCGCTCGTAGTAGACGCGCGCATAACCCGTGTCGGTGGCGGCACCGGTGTAGACCCAGGGCGCCTTGGCCAGGTCGGCCAGGCGCCGCGCCTGGGCCAGCTCATGGCCCTTGCGCACGACGATGACCATGGCGATGGGCATCAGCTCCTCGACCACGAACTCGCCCGGCACCAGCTGCTCGGGCAGCGGGCCCAGCGCGATGTCGACCTCGCTGTTGCGCAGCCGGGTCAGCTGGGCGATGTACAGCTCCTCGATCACGCGCAGCTGGATCTGCGGGAACTCGCGGCCATAGGTGCGCACCACCTCCGGGATCAGCAGCATCACCGCCAGCGGCACCGCGCCGATGCTCAGGCTGCCGGTCATGCGGCCATCGAGCTGCTGGATCTGGTCCACCGCCTGGGCCAGTTCACGCTCGGCGGCGCGTGCGCGCTCGTACAGCACCATGCCCTGGGCCGTGGCCACCACGCCGGTGCTGGCGCGCAGCAGCAGGGTGGTGGCCAGCTCGCGCTCCAGCTCGCGGATCAGCTTGGTCAGCGCCGGCTGGGTCACGCCCAGGCGGCGCGCGGCCGAGCGCAGGCTGCCTTCCTCGATGGCGGCGACCAGGGCGCGCAGGCTGGTGAGCTTCATCGCCGGGATGATAACCAGCGGTAATCGCCCCGCGATTTGCGCCATCTCCCCATGACGGGCCTGCTTTTCTACATTGCCGCCGGACCTTCAAGACAGCACAAGAACATCCGGAGACAAGCACTTGTCCGATTCTTCCGATCTGCCCTCATCGCCATCAGCGCCCGCGGCCACCGGCTGGCTGGAGCGCCTGTGCGATGCCAGCGCCGCCATCGGCGCCCTGGTGCTGCTGGCGATGGCCGCAATGACCGCGGTCAGCGTCATCGGCCGCGCCTTCTTTGCCCATCCCATCCTGGGCGATGTGGAGCTGGTGCAGCTGGGCGGCGCGGTGGTGGTGGCCTCGTTCCTGCCCTACACCCAGGTGCGGCGCGCCAACATCATCGTCGACTTCTTCACCACCGGTGCCAGTGCCGCGGCGCAGCGTCGCATGGACCTGCTGGGCACGCTGCTGTACACGGTGGTGCTGGCCCTGGTGCTGTGGCGCGTGGCCGCCGGCGGCCTGGGCATGTGGCGCGACGGCGAGCGCTCGATGCTGATGGCCCTGCCGCTGTGGATTCCCTACCTGCTGATGCTGCCCGGCCTGGCGCTGTGCGTGCTGATCGGCAGCGTGCAGTCGCTGCGCCTGTGCGGCCCCGCTCCGGAGCTTGCCGCATGAGCACGATGTCCATCGGTCTGACCCTGTTTGCCGGCATGCTGGTGCTGATGGCGGTGCGTGTGCCCATCGCCATCGCCATGTTCGTGCCCGGCGCCCTGGGCTATGTGGCGCTGTCGGGCTGGGACCCGCTGCTGGCCCACCTGAAGGGCGCGGTCTATGGCCGCGTCTCGGTCTACGACCTGTCGGTGATCCCGCTGTTCATGCTGATGGGCGGCCTGGCGGTGCAGGGCGGGCTGGCGCGCGCGCTGTTCGACTTTGCCAATGCGCTGCTGGGGCGCCTTCGCGGCGGCATGGCCATGGCCGGCGTGCTGGCCTGCGCGGCCTTCGGCTCGATCTCGGGCTCCACCGTGGCCACCACCGCCACCATCGCCCAGGTGGCCTATCCGCAGATGCGGCGCATCGGCTACTCGGGCCGGCTGGCCACGGCAGCCCTGGCCACCGGCGGCACCATGGGCGTGCTGCTGCCGCCATCGGTGACGCTGATGGTCTATGCCATCCTCACCGAGCAGAACATCACCAAGATGTTCCTGGCCGCCTATGTGCCGGCGCTGATCGCCGCCGCCGGCTACCTGCTGGCCATCGCCTGCGTGGTGCGCCTGCATCCCCAGCATGCCCCGGCGGCGCAGGCGGCCTCGGCGGCCGAGGTGGCCCAGGCGGCGCTGAAGGTCTGGCCCATCGTGGCCATCTTCGTGGTCGTGTTCGGCGGCATCTACGGCGGCCTGTTCACCGCCACCGAGGGTGCGGCCATCGGCGTGGTGCTGACCTTTGCCATCACCGTGCTGCGTGGCGAGATCAACCGCGGCAAGTTCGTGGAGGCGGTGCGCACCACGGCCCAGACCAGCGGCATGATCTTCCTGATCTTCATCGGCGCGGACATGATCAATGCCGCGCTGGCGCTGTCGCAGCTGCCGGCCCAGCTGGCCGACCTGGTGGGCCATCTGCAGCTGTCGCCGCTGCTGGTGATGGCCGGCGTGATGCTGTTCTATGTGCTGCTGGGCTGCGTGATGGACGAGATGAGCATGATCCTGCTCACCGTGCCCACGCTGTTCCCGGTGATCATGGGCATGGACTTCTTCGGCCTGAACCCCGCCGACAAGGCGCTGTGGTTCGGCATCCTGATCCTCACCGTCTGCGAGATCGGGATGATCTTCCCGCCGGTGGGCCTGAACGTCTATGTGATGAACGGCCTGGCCCGCGACGTGGCCATGGTCGAGACCTACAAGGGCGTGGTGCCCTTTCTGATCACCGATGCGCTGCGCCTGGCGGCGCTGATCCTGTTCCCCGGGCTGGCCCTGTGGCTGGTCCATCGACTGACCTAGACCCCGGGTCCACCCACAAGGAGACAGACCATGAACATCCGCTCGACCCTGGCCGCCGCGGCCCTGCTGGCCGGCGCCAGCCTCGGTGCCCAGGCCGACGAGGTGGTGCTGAAGCTGCACCACTTCCTGCCGCCCAGCTCGTTTGCGCAGACCCTGTTCATCCAGCCCTGGTGCGACAAGATCGCCAAGGACTCGGGCAACCGGATGAAGTGCCAGATCTACCCGTCGATGCAACTGGGCGGCACGCCGCCGCAGCTGATCTCGCAGGTCAAGGACGGCGTGGCCGACGTGGTGTGGACGCTGCCGGGCTATACCGCCGGCCGCTTCCCGTCGGTCGAGGCCTTCGAGCTGCCGTTCATGATGCAAAGCCCCGAGGCCACCTCCAGGGCGCTGTGGGACTATGCGCAGTTGCACGGCGCCAAGGAGTTCGCGGACGTCAAGCCGCTGGCCTTCCATGTGCACGGCGACGGCGTGTTCCACATGACCAGCAAGCCGGTCAAGGCCCTGGCCGACCTGCGCGGCCTGAAGCTGCGTGCGCCCACGCGCATGACCAACAAATTCATCGCCATGCTGGGTGCCACGCCGGTGGGCATGCCGGTGCCGCAGGTGGGTGATGCGCTGAGCAAGGGCGTGATCGACGGTGCCGTGGTGCCGTATGAGGTGGTGCCGGCGGTGAAGATCCAGGAACTGGTGAAGTTCCATTCCGAGACCGATCCGGCCCAGCCGGCCTTCTACACCTCCACCTTCATCTTCGCGATGAACAAGGCCAAGTACGAGTCGCTGCCGGCCGACCTGAAGAAGGTCATCGACAACAACTCCGGCGTGGGCCTGTCGGGCCAGATCGGCAAGGCCTTTCTGCAGGCCGATGTCGAAGGCAAGAAGCTGACCGGCAAGAACACCACCAACGTGATCCCGGCGGCCGAGCTTGCGCAGTGGAAGACCCTGGGCGACAAGCTGGCCGCCGAATGGGTGGCCGAGATGAACGGCAAGGGCCTGGCCGGCAGCAAGATGCTGGACGATGCCAAGGCCCTGATCGCCAAGCACGCCGCCGGCAAGTAAGCACAGGAGCGCTGTCCGTGGCCCGCATCATCGGCGGCATCGCCGCCTCGCACACGCCGACCATCGGCTTCGCCTTCGACCGCGACAAGCAGGACGATCCGGTCTGGGCGCCGATCTTCAAGGCCTTCCGGCCCATCCAGCAGTGGATCGCCGACAAGCGGCCCGATGTGCTGCTGATGGTCTACAACGACCACGTCACCTCGTTCTTCTTCGACCACTACTCGGCCTTTGCGCTGGGCGTGGGCGAGCAGTGGGCGGTGGCCGACGAGGGCGGCGGCGCACGCGACCTGCCGCCGGTGGACGGCCATCCGGCGCTGGCCGCGCACATCGCGCAAAGCCTGATGAGCGACGAGTTCGACCTGTCGCTGTTCCAGCACAAGGGCCTGGACCACGGCATCTTCTCGCCGCTGTCGGTGATGTGTCCGCATGAAGGCGGCTGGCCGCTGAAGCTGGTGCCGCTGCAGATGGGCGTGCTGCAGTTCCCCATCCCCACGGCGCGCCGCTGCTGGAAGCTGGGCCAGGCGCTGCGCCGCGCCATCGAGAGTTATCCCGAAGACCTGAAGGTGGCCATCGTCGCCACCGGCGGCCTGTCGCACCAGGTGCATGGCGAGCGCGCCGGCTTCAACAACCCCGAGTGGGACGCGCAGTTCCTCGACCTGTTCGAGCGCGATCCCGAGGCGCTGACCGGCATCACCCATGCCGAGTACGCGGCGCTGGGCGGCCTGGAAGGTGCCGAGGTCATCATGTGGCTGGTGATGCGTGGCGCCCTGGCCGCCCAGGTAACCTGCTTGCACCGCGACTATTACCTGCCGTCGATGACCGGCATCGCCACCGCCATCTACGAGCCGGTGCAGCAGGCCTTGCCGCCGGCGGTGCTGCAGCGCCACCGCCAGCACATGGCGCTGCAGCTGGCCGGCGCCGAAGGGCTGTCCGGCACCTATCCCTTCGACCTGCAGCGCAGCGTCAAGGCCTACCGGCTCAACCACTTTCTGCACCAGCTGGTGGTGCCGGCGCAGCGCCAGCGCTTCCTGGCCGACGAAGCCGGCGCCATGCGCGAAGCCGGCCTGTCCGACGAAGAGTGCCGCCTGGTGCGCGAGCGCGACTGGCGTGGCCTGATCCACCACGGCGTGATCTTCTTCATGCTGGAGAAGCTGGGCGCGGTGGTCGGCGTGTCCAACCTGCACATCTATGCGGCGATGCGCGGCCAGAGCCTGGAAGATTTTCAGA
>JAGOPK010000015.1:23818-135332 GCA_017992055.1 Burkholderiaceae bacterium | reverse complement strand
CAACCAGGAGGGCCTCAACCCGACCAGCGAATAGACTTATCCACAGATGGCTGTCTCCAAGACAGCCTCCCGCCCCTGGTCAAATTTCAATCGGCGCGGGTGGTCAAATTTCGGTCGGCGCCAACAGGCTGCCGCAAGATTGACTCAAATTGGAGGCTAAACGGCGAAGTCACCAATGGGATGCACTCCGGAAGGAACGCAAGCTAGGCCCGACATGGGGTTGACGGCGGCGGCCGGTGAGCTGACTGTTGTGAACGACTCTTGATGGCCGAGTCCGTGAGTTCGGCGCTCGGCCAGGAGGCGGCCGTTCGAGACCGGCGGCGGCGTCTCGGGGATCTGCCGGGAGGTAGCAAGTGGCAGTTTTTTGTGACGACGAAGGCCTCTCTGGCCGGCCGAACCCCACTTGCGGCGGACGGCTTTATAGAGCGGTAGATGCAGTGAGCGTAGTTGCGATCAACGGCTGGTGCGGTCATGTTGACGAAGGGAGCCGTCCTACCCGACAGTTTCTTCAACTGGTCTTGGCGTGGACTGCGGCCCGCTTCTTCGAAGTCGCCTCGCTGGTCACTCGAAGCTTCCGAGTTGGTCGGGCTGCGATTCGTTCTGAGGCGGCTCAGCGTGCACACCTTCGGCCAGGCTCTTTGAGACGTGTGCAGCCGCGCCGTCCTTGTTCCAACGCCAGGTCCGCAACTCGTGGTGCAGGACGTACTGCTCTAGCCACCACGCTTGATGAGCCCGCGCCGGCAGAGGCATGCGCATTAGGCGGGTCAGCTTTTGAAGTTCGGGAATGGAGTTCGCACCATGAAGGATCGACGCTGCATCGATGCGATGAATTTTGACCTCGCCCGTCTGCTGAAGGTACGACCCGAGGTTGTCATCACCTCGGCCACGGCGCATCTCGGCGTGGTGAAAGTTGTCTCCGGAGAGCCCGTCACCCCGGAACATCCGGTCTTGTGTTTGTGCGCCGACGTACAACCGCTGCTCGGGGGGCAATGCGCTCAGATTGGCCTCGGCAGGGGTTGCGATGTAGACCCACGACTCTCCGGCCTTGCACTTGGGTGCATGGCGTGAGTAGTCGATGACCGGGAGGTTGAAGAACTCTCGCGCGGCGTACGAATAGACCTTTGACGGGTGCAGCCTGTGCAGCGTCAGATATGGCTCGAATCTCTGCGCAAGGTGGCTGATGATTGATGATTGCATTGGTTGTTGGTTTGATCAGTATTGCGGGCGTGATGTTTCAGAAGTTCAGGCCAATCCGCGCCAGTTGGTTACGCAGACCGCCAGACATCGTGGAAGTGGGATCGACTGCTGCAACCAACCGTGCAAAGTCTGAACCACGGAGAATGCAGTGGCTCGGCACCTTCTTTCCAGGAGGGGCGTCCGGATAGGTTGCGCCTTGCGGGCGAAGGCGCAATCGGATGCTGAACTTTTCGTGAAGTCCGCGAGCGTAGAGTTCCGCGAGTTCGGCTTTGGTCAGATGAGCGGAGCGCTTCTTGGTGCGTGAACCGATCTCGATATCCCGCAGAACTTCGTACCGCCCGATGTGCGTGCCAGTCGAGTTTTGGAAGGGGTGCAGGGTAAAGCTGACTGGATCGGGGGACTTCTTCCCCTTGTAGGTGTGCGTGATCGCGATGTCGGTGAGGAGGCTCATGGAGTTTGGGGGCCTGTGTTGATCAGCGGTTCGGACAGTCAGTTGCGACGGATGCGTTCGATGCGGTGGGCAACGGTGACCACATGTTGATCACCGGCCACGACCGCGTAGATGCCGAGGTAGTCGTGAAGGTGGGACGCGAGACGGCCGGCGTAGGCCCTGAGTCGCCGGTGGGATGTCTTGTCGAGGTAGACCCTGGTACACCCATCTCCGGCCTTTTCGGATCGCCCGAACCTCAGCAGCAGATCGATCGCCATCGGGGGGATGGCGCGCTGCTGGGCGCGGCGTGCGGCATGTCGGGTCATGGATTGGTTGCCATTCATGAGCTCCTCCGGTGAGTTGGTTGGATTTCGGGCAAAGCGTGGCCTGAGCCCCGCCCTCTAGGCGCGACGTGAAGTGACGTCGGGTTGGGCTGCTGGTGCAGCCGTTGCTTAGCTCGCCTTGGCTGCGGCCTGGATTTGTTGTTCGATAGCCGCAACCTCATCTCTCAGTGCGGCTTGTCGTGCCCGTGCTGCAAGAAGCCTGGGCGGGAGTTCCAGGATGACCGCCAGGCGCTGCATGAAGGAGTCGTCCAGCAGCATGGTTCCGGTCAGCGTGTCGGTCATCTCATAACCGCCCTTAGCCGCCTCGATCCGCGCCAAGGCCAGCAACCGGTCCCGTGCGGCGTTGGTGGGTGCCAACTCGAAGATTCGCTCGGCGACCAATGCGTTGAAGGCGGCAACCGTTTCTGTGCGAACCTTTGTGAGATCCAACTGACGGCGCTGGGACTTGATGGGCATGTACCTGCCCTTCGCCGTCAACCACTTCCGTGCGTCTTCCGGGCGGACCAACGTTCTGCGCTGCTCGTCCTTGAAGGTCGGCAACTGATTCGGGCCCGGTCGGCTGGCGGCTGTGCGAATCGTCATCTCTTCCATGCCGGACAGCAGAGCCATCTGCCGAATCGTCAGGCCGTCGAGGGAGGTTGCCTCGCCGCCATTGATCCTTGTTGTTTTGGCGCCGGCACCGTCCAAACCAGCGAAGTATGAGAACGGCTCCTTGCCTTCCAACGTTAGCCGCGCGTTGGCAAGTTCGCACGTATGGAGGCAGCGGTTGACCGACGGTCGGATGGTCGCACCGTAGCTTTCCCACTCCTCGATCATGTGTGCGCCCTTGAGATCCATCAGCAGCGCGGCCAGCCACATGTGCATGGTCTCGTACTCCATGGGCTCCAAAGCCCCGGTGTCCAGGGCGTGGAATCCAAAGTCGTACTGCTGTTCAAGCCCTAGCGCCAACTGGCTGTCCCTGACGTTGGCGTACGAGATGTCGAGGTCATCGGGCTCAAGGTCGACCTCCCAGAGCCGGCCTGCTCGGCTCACCAACTCAGGACCAGCCAATGGCCAGGCGATGTGGTCGGGATGCAGAAGGGTCGCGCTACGCGCCAGCATCACGTAGACGTGGACGATGTCTTTGCGCAGTTGCTCCTTTGTAAACGGAGGCGGGAGGCTTGCGGCTTGAGCGGTGGTGTCTTTGGTGTTCATGCCAGCGATGGAGTGCGCGTCATATCGACGACGTGTCGAAGTCTACCTGAAGTCGGGCTCGCCTGCAAACACGTCATATCGACGATTGCTCACTGCCGTCTGGCTGACCACTTCGGACCGAGCTGAAACGCTGGATGCTTGGGACCGCCTGCCCTGAAGGACGCAGAGGTCGTCAAGGTCCGTTCTTTCCTGGGTGTCTTCGCTGCCGGAGTGGTGGCCGGCCGCAGGAGGTCGTGAAGCCCAGACGAGCATCAGGTGACGCGCCTCAGCCGTGCGAAGGCGCGGCCGGAGGGCTGAAAACACGGGGTGCTGACGTTCGCCTTGGATCGCCGAACGTCCGCCAATGCCGAAACAGGTCAGTTGGACCTCGGGACCAGCGCCTGGGTCGCGCCTCCTCCTGTCTCTCCGCTATCGCGTGCCAAAGAAGGAACTCTGGCGCGACCGAAGGCTAGTCGCAAGAACTCGTGCACTCCCCCGCGGGGCACTGTGTCGCAGCCCCCGCTAAGGGTCTGTCGTGCGGTTCGCGCCAGAGCAAGTAATTCGGCGCCCTACGGGGCGCGCTGCGGCCTTGCGTCTGGTCGCCCGCAGCCGCCACTCACCCGTCCCATCCGCCGTCTGTCCCACGGCGGCCACAAGACGGGAGCCTTCTGGCAGCATGCGCCCGCCGCCTGCGCTTCACGCGGGCCCAGCCTGTTGCCCGTCGTTGGAGTCGCACGTGTTGCCAGCCCGCCTTTCGCCCGCTCGCCCCTCCCCCTGCATCGGCTGGCGCCGCCGCCCGCTGGCCCAGGCCGCCGTCCTGGCCCTGATCGGCGCGCCGCTGCTGGCAGCGGCCCAGCAGGCCGGGCCCGACAGCGGCAGCGAAACGCCCACCAGCCGCGAAGGCGGCAGCGTGCAGCGGGTGGAGATCGCCGGCCGCCAGGGCGCCACCGAGCTGCGCCGCGCCGCCAGCGTGGCCAAGCAGATCTACGACCGCGAGGAGATCGACCGCTTCGGCGACACCAATGCGCTGGACGTGCTGCGTCGCCTGCCCGGCGTCAACGTCGGCTCCGACGGGCCGCGCATGCGGGGCCTGGGCGCCGGCTACACGCAGATCCTGATCAACGGCGATCCGGCACCGCCCGGCTTTGCGCTGGACCAGCTGAGCCCGTCGCAGATCGAGCGCATCGAGGTGCTGCGCGCACCCACCGCCGAGCAGAGCGCCCAGGCGATTGCCGGCACCATCAACATCATCCTCAAGGAGGCGCCGCGCAAGTCGCAGCGCGACCTGCGCCTGGGCCTGGCCGATGGCGTGGACCGGCCGATGGCCAATGTCAATCTGACGCTGGGCGAGTCCAAGGGGCCGCTGTCGATGTCGCTGCCGGTGTCGCTGTTCGAGTGGAACCGCGATGCCCGGCTGGACATCGAGCGCCGCACGCCCGGCAGCGATGGCCAGACCTCGCAGTCCGAGCAGGATGGCCGGCAGCGCTTCTGGGGCTGGGGCTACAACCTGGGCCCGCGGCTGAACTGGAAGTTCAGCGACGACCGTTCGCTGTCGCTGCAGGGCTATGCGCAAAAGGGCTACTGGAACAACCGCACCGACTACAACAACCGCGTGCTGGCCGGCAGCCCGGTGCTGGACGACGATGCGGCGCAGAACGGCAGCTGGCAGAACCAGCGGTTGAACACCGTGTATGCCGACCGCTTCCGCGCCGACCAGCGCATCGAGCTGAAGGCCGGTGCCCAGCGCTCGCAATGGGACTTCGATGCGCGCACGCTGCGCCAGGGCCAGCCGCAGCTGCGCACCGTGGGCGGTGGCACCGACGAGGGCCTGACCCAGGCCGGCAAGTACAACCTGCTGCTGGGCGAGGAGCACAGCCTGACCGCCGGCTGGGATCTGGAGGCGCGGCGCCGGCAGGAGCAGCGCAGCACCACCGATGCCCAGGGCCAGGCCGTGCTGCCCGACTTCGAGGGCCAGCCCTTCGATGCGCGGCTGCGCCGCGATGCCTTCTACCTGCAGGACGAGTGGGAGATCTCGCCGCAGTGGCAGCTCTACCTGGGCCTGCGCCACGAGCGCATCCGTGTCGAGAGCCGCGGCAGCAGCAGCTCGGTCAGCAACAGCAGCAGCGTGCTGTCGCCGCTGGCGCATGTGAGCTACAAGCTCGATGCCAAGGGCCGCGACCTGGTGCGGGCCAGCCTGACGCGCAGCTACAAGGCGCCCAACCTGGGCGCGCTGCTGGCACGGCCGTCGGTCAACGCCGGCTACCTGGACACCAGCCAGCCCAACACCGAGCTGGCGCCCGACCGCATCGGCAACCCGGGGCTCAAGCCCGAGCTGGCCACCGGCCTGGACATCGCCTTCGAGAAGTACCTGGGCAATGGCGGCATGTGGAGCGTGGGCGTGTTCCACCGCCGCCTGACCGACGTGGTGCGCAATGTCACCACGCTGCAAACGGTGAGCTGGGCCAGCGTGCCGCGCTGGGTGGCGCAGCCGGTCAACTTCTCGGCGGCCAGCACCAGCGGCCTGGAGTTCGAGGTCAAGGGCCGCGCCGCCGATCTGCTGCCCAGCCTGCTGCCCGAGGCCAAGACGCTGAACCTGCGTGCCTCGCTGAACCTGTACCGCTCCAGGCTGGCGGCCCTGCCCGGGCCGGACAACCGGCTGGACGGCCAGCAGCCCTGGTCGGCCACGCTGGGCTTCGATCGCCGCTTTGCCGGCCTGCCGCTCAATGTGGGCGGCAGCCTGAGCCTGAACCCGGCCTACGACACCCAGCTGACCCTGGTGCAGACCCAGCAGCGCAGCGCCACGCGTGGCCTGGACCTGTTCGGCCAGTGGACCTTCCGGCCCGGCCTGTCGATGCGCCTGGCCATGGCCGTTGGCGTGCAGCCCTTCGGTCCGCCCAATGGCACGGTGGCCACGGTGCTGGCCAATGGCGACTACACCCGCGCCGAGCGCTACACCGGGCCGCAGTTCAATCTGTCGCTGGACATGCGCTTGTGAGCACCGCCACGTTGACCTCGCAGCGGATGCGAAAGCCCAGCGATTCATAAAGCGCAATCGCCGCGGCATTGCTGCGCCAGGCATGCAGAAAGGGCTGCTCGCCCCGGGCCTCGATCAGCGCCGCCATGGCCATCGACAGCTGGCGTGCCAGGCCGCGGCCGCGCGCCTCGGGGTGGGTGCACACGCCGCTGATCTCGCACCAGCCCGGCAGGCGCAGGCGCTCGCCGGCCATGGCCATCAGCCGGCCCTGCTCGCGCAGGCCCAGGTAGATGCCGGTGGTGTGCGTGCGCGGCTGGAACGGGCCGGGCTCGGTCAGCCGCGCCAGCTGCAGCATGTCGGCGGCATCGGCGTCGCCCAGGGTCTGCCAGGGCAGGGCCGGCGGGGCCGCTGCCGCCTCGCCACGCAGCGGCCGGCTGGCCACCATCTGCACGCCACGTGCCTGCTTCTGCAGCTGCAGGCCCGGCGGCAGGCGGATCTCGGGCACCTGCAGCACAAACACCGTCTCGCCAGGTTGCAACAGCGCCGCCAGTGCGGCCAGGGCCGCCTCGCTGTTGTCGGCGGCCGAGGCAAACAAGTTGACGTCGGGCTGGAAGCGCCGCGCCAGCGCCGTGCCCTGCGACAGCGCGGCGCGGTGGGTGTTGAGGCTGGCCCAGACGGGGCGGTCGAGGGGGTGCATGGTGCTTGTCGGCTCCGTCGCCGGTTCTACCTCAAAGTCGCGAAGCCTGTCCGACGATGGGCGCGCCCGGCCACGGCATCATCGGGGGCCGTAGCCGCACTGTGAACCCGGACCCGCAGCCCATGACGACGGCCACCGCCGCTGATGCACCGAGCCTGCCCTGGCGCCAGCTGCGCGCGGTCGAGGCCGTGCTGCGCTGCGGCGGCGCGGCCCAGGCCGCGGCCGAGCTGCATGTGTCGGCCTCGGCGGTGTCGCGGGCGGTGCAGCAGGCCGAGGCGCGGCTGGGCATCCCGCTGTTCGAGCGCGGTGCGCGCGGCATGTCCGGCACGCCGGCCGCGGCCCTGCTGGTGCGCCGGGTGGTGCGGGCCCAGCAGCAGCTGCAGCAGGCCGCCGGCCCGCAGCTGGCCGCGCGCATCAGCGAGACCCTGCTGCAGGTGCTGCTGGCGGTGGCCGATTGCCACAGCGAGTCGGCCGCCGCGCGCCAGCTGGGCCTGAGCCAGTCGGCCGTGCACCAGAACCTGCGCCAGCTGGAGCATGCGGCGCGGTGCAGCCTGTTCCAGCATTCGCGCCAGGGCACGCGGCTCACCGAGGCCGGCGAGGCCCTGCTGCTGCGTGCCAAGCTGGCGCTGGCCGAGCTGCGCGCCGCCGAGGACGAGCTGGCCCTGCTGTGCGGCCGCGCGGTGGGCCGTGTCGCGGTGGGCGCCCTGCCGATGGCCGCCGACGTGCTGGTGCCGCAGGCGCTGTCCAGCCTGCTCGGCGCGCATCCGGGCATCCAGGTCACGGTGGCCGACGGCACCTACGAGGCCTTGCTGCACCAGCTGCGCCAGGGTGATCTGGACCTGGTGATCGGTCCGCTGCGTGGTGGCCTGGCGCCGCCGGACGTGGCCGAGACCCCGCTGCTGCAGGACCGGCTGATGCCGGTGGTGCGCAGCGGCCATCCGGCGCTGGCGGCGGGCGTGGGCCGGCTGGGCGATCTGCGCTGCTGGCCCTGGATCGGTCCGCTGCCGGGCACGCCGGCGCGGGCCGCCTTTGTGCGCGCCTTCGCCGCCGCCGGCCTGGCGCCGCCGACCGTGGCGGTGCAGGCCAACAGCCCGGCGGTGGTGCGCTCGCTGCTGCGCAGCAGCAATGCCGTGGCCCTGGTGTCGCTGCTGCAGATCCGCGCCGAGCTGGATGCCGGCCTGCTGGCCCAGCTGCCGGTGGCGGTGCACGACACCGAGCGCAGCATCGGCCTGATGCAGCGCCGCGACGGCCTGCCCTCGCCGTCGCAGACGGCGCTGGCCGCGGCGCTGCAGGCGGCGGCCGCGCAGGTCGACTGAACGGGCCGCCTGGCCCGGCCCGCCGCTGCGGGTTCTACGGACATAAGCGAAACGCAGGACTGGGCCGGCAATGCGCGCTGGTGGTCCGGCGGCCGCAATGCGACGCTGGCGCTCCCTTGAGAACCCGGGCCGGCCGGCCAAGCCGCGGCCCCCACGGAGACACGATGAGACCGCTCGCCGACCGCCGCCAGCTGCTGCTGGCCGGCCTGGCCTCCCTGGCCGCGCCGCTGGCGCAGGCCCAGACCGCAGGCCGCACCACCCGCCTGGTCGTGCCCTTCACCCCCGGTGGCACCACCGACATCCTGGCCCGCGCGCTGGGGCCGCGCCTGGCCCAGGCGCTGGGCCAGACCGTCATCGTCGAGAACCGCCCCGGCGCCGGCGGCTCGCTGGGTGCGGCCGAGGTCGCCCGTGCCGAGCCCGACGGCCAGACCCTGCTGATGGGCCACATCGGCACGCTGGCGGTCAACCCGGCCATCTATCCCAAGCTGGCCTACGACCCGCTGAAGAGCTTTGCCGCCGTGGCCTATGTGGCCCGGGTGCCGAATGTGCTGGTGGTGCCGGCGGCGTCCAGGGCGCGCAGCTTCAAGGAGTTCATCGAGCTGGCGCGCAAGAGCCCCGGGCGCATGAGCTATTCGTCCGGCGGCAATGGCAGCGCGGCCCACATCACCTTCGAGTACCTGAAGCTGCGCACCGGCCTGTTCATGCTGCACATCCCCTACCGCGGCACGGCGCCGTCGGTGTCGGACGTGATCGCCGGCCAGGTGGATGCCACCTTCACCGGCGCGCCGGCGGTGCTGCCCCATGTGCGCAGCGGCCGGCTGCGTGCGCTGGCGGTCAGCAGCGCCCAGCGCCTGCCCTCGCTGCCCGAGGTGCCCACGGTGGCCGAGCTGGGCCATCCCGGCTTCGAGGCCGACCAGTGGTACGGCCTGGTGGCGCCGGTGGGCACGCCGGCGCCGGTGCTGGTACGGCTGAATGCCGAGGTCAACAAGGCCCTGGCCCTGGCCGAGGTGCAGCAGCTGCTGGCCGCCGAGGGCGCCGTGCCCATGCCCGGCACGCCGGCGGCCTTTGCCGAGCTGATCCGCCGCGAGCTGCCGCGCTGGGCCGAGGTGGTGAAGAGCGGCAACGTGAAGGCGGACTGAGCGATGGCACGCCCCTCTTGCGAAGCGCCAGCGCGCCGCCGGGTCCTGGCGGCCGGCCTGGCCGCGGCGCTGCTGGCCGGTGGCTGCGCGCTGCCGCCCCAGGCCGCTGCGCCTGCCCCATCCACCGCCGCGCCCGGCGCCGTTGAAGTGGTCTGGCTGGGCCAGGCCGCGTTCAAGATCACCTCGCCCGGCGGCAAGGTCATCGTCATCGATCCCTGGCTGCGCGCCAACCCGCTGACGCCGCCGGCCTACAAGCAGCTGGAGCACTTCGGCCGCATCGACGTGCTGCTGGTGAGCCATGGCCACCTGGACCACATCGCCGACGCGCCGGCCCTGGCCCAGCAGTACAAGGTGCCGCTGCGTGGCCCGGGCGACCTGCTGAACTCGCTGATGACCCTGGGCGTGCTGCCCGCCGAGCTGCTGCCGCGCCTCAACAAGGGCGGCACGGTGGAGCCGGTGCCCGGCATCAAGGTCACGGCCGTGCGTGCCGAGCACAGCAGCATCTATGTGTTCCGCAACCCGCTGACCGGCAAGGACGAGACCCACCCGGGCGGCGAGGCCATCGGCTGGATCATCGAGCTGGAGAACGGCTTTCGCATCTACCACGCCGGCGATACCGCGGTGTTCGGCGACATGAAGCTGATCGGCGAGCGCTTCCGCCCCGACCTGGCCCTGGTGCCCATCGGCGGCAACTTCACGATGGACCCGGCCGATGCCGCCTGGGCCGTGAACACGCTGATCCGGCCCAAGGCGGTGATCCCGATGCACTACGGCGCCAACCCGCTGGCGCGCGGCACGCCGCAGCAGTTCAGCGAGGCCCTGGGCAGCGGTGGCCCGGTGCGCGCCATCGTCGCCATGCCGGGCCAGGCGCTGCGCTTCTAGCCCCCCGTTCCCCCTGTTCCCCCAGAACCAGCCCGTGGCCCACCGCCACGGGCCAGGACAAGCATTGACCGGAGACAAACCATGACCCCTGGATTCCATCGCCTGCTGACCACCGCCTTGCCCAGCGCCTTGCCGCTTGCCCTGCTGCTCGCCGGCAGCGCCCAGGCCCAGACCGCGGCGCCCGCAGCCACTTCGGCAGCCGGCAACAGCAATGTCACCGTCTATGGCCTGATCGACGCGGCCACGCGCCGCTCCACCAACTCGGCCGGCGGCGGCAGTGCCTGGTCGATGGAAGACGGCCTGATCACCGGCAGCCGCTTCGGCCTGCGCATGCGCGAGGACCTGGGCGACGGCATGGCCGCGCTGGTGACCATCGAAAGCGGCTTCGACCCCAGCACCGGCTCGTCGCTGCAGGGCTCGCCCACCGCCGACTACGGCCAGATCTCGGCCGCCTCGCGCATGTGGGGCCGCGAGGTGCATGTGGGCCTGCGTGGATCGCTGGGCACGGTGACGCTGGGCCGGCAGTACACGGTGGCGCACAGCCTGGCCGGGCGCTTCCAGCCGCTGGGCAATCCCAACAGCACGGCGCACTCGCTGTTCAGCAGCCACCATGTGGCGCGCCAGGACAATCTGCTGCGCGTGGACGGCAAGCTGGGCGGCGTGGACCTGGTGGCCAGCTACACCTTCGGCGAGCAGGCGGCCAGCAGCAGCGCCAACAGCGCCTGGGCGCTGGGCGCGGGCTACACCGCCGGCGCACTGTCGCTGGCGGCCTATGTGCAGCAGCTGGACAACCTGGCCGGCACCGAGACCCGGCGTGTGCTGGGCCTGGGCGGCAACTACAAGGTCGGCCAGAGCGTCACGCTGTACGGCGGCCTGATGCGCCGCAGCGCCGAGGTCAGCCCGCAGACCAACCGCGCCTGGACGCTGGGCGCCAACCTGCAGCTGCAGCCACTGGTGACGCTGAGCCTGGCCCACTACCAGGACGACCAGGACGGCAGCGCCGCGCTGAAGGGCTCGCGCACGGTCAGCTGGGTCACCGCCAACTACCAGTTCTCGCGCCGCACCGACGCCTATGTGCTGGTGGACCGCAACCGTGTCGTCGGCGGCTACGCCCGCCCGAGCTTCATGGCCACCAAGGGCACGCAGAATGGCCTGGGCTTCGGCCTGCGCCACCGCTTCTGAATCTTCTCCTGCACCGGACCGCCGACATGACCTTCTCCCGACGCTCGCTGCTGGCCACCCTGCCCGGCCTGGCGCTGCCGGCCGCCCTGCCCATGCCGGCGCTGGCCCAGGGCCGTTTTCCCGAACGGGCGATCAGCCTGCTGGTGCCGTTTGCGCCCGGCGGCATCGCCGACCTGACCGCGCGCGCCGTGGCCGAGCACATGGCGCGCACGCTGGGCCAGCCGGTGGTGGTGGAAAACCGGCCCAGCGCCGGCGCCATCGTCGCCAGCCAGGCCGTGGCCACGGCCCGGCCCGACGGCCACACCCTGCTGCTGGTCAGCAACGGCCATGCGGTCAGCGTGGGCCTGTTCAAGAAGCTGCCCTACGACGTGCAGAAGGACTTTGCCGCCATCAGCACCCTGGGCTACTTCGACATCGGCGTGTTCGTCGCGGCCGGCTCCAAGCTGGCCAGCATGAAGGACGTGGTGGCCGCCGCCAGGGCGGCGCCGGGCAGGCTGAACATCGGCACCATCGCACCAGGCAGCTCGCAGCACCTGGCGGCCAAGCTGTTCGAGACGGTGGCCGGCATCGATGCCCTGGTCGTGCCCTACAAGGGCAGCCCGGCGGTGCTGACGGCGCTGCGCGCCGGCGAGATCGACCTGGCCTTCGAGATCGTCGGGCCGATGGTGCCCCAGGTGCAGTCGGGCGTGATCAAGGCGCTGGCCGTGTCGTCCAACCAGCGCAACCCGGCCCTGCCCGAGGTGCCCACCATGCAGCAGGCCGGCGTGGCCAACTACAACGTGGCCAGCTGGAACGCGCTGGCCGCGCCGGCCGGCACGCCGCCCGAGGTGGTGGCCACGCTGGGCCGGGCGGTGCGCGAGGCGGTGGCCGCCACCGCGGTGCAGCAGCGCCTGGCGCCGCTGGGCATGCGTCTTTCGGCTAGCACGCCGGCCGAGATGCAGGCCCTGCTGGGCAGCGAGATCCGCCGCTGGGGCGAGGTCATCCGCGCGGCGAAGATCGAGCCGGAGTGATGGGCACGGCCGCTGGCGCCAGGCGCTAAGCTTGCGGCCATGCGTGTCGCCGCTCTGCTGGGATTGCTCACCACCGCGGGGATCGTGGCCCTGATCTGGTCAGGCCCTTCGGGGCGCGGTCGGCTGGCTGTGCCGGTCGCGCCGCCAACATCCTTGCCGGGTTTGCCCGAGCGACCTGGGCCTGTCGCTGCGCCCCAGCCTCCGGCACCGACGGTGCAGGCCCCGAAGCCGGCCCTCCGCACGGTGCACAAGTGCGTGGCCGATGGGCATGTCAGCTACAGCGACGACCCGCAGTGCGGTGGTCGAGCGCAGGCCCTGCGCATCGACATGGGCGCGAACCTGATGGCTCCGCTGCCTCAGCAGACCAGGGCGGTGCCAGCGGCACCACCGCTACCGCCCGGAGGCGCCGTGGCCTTGTCCCGTGTGGCCACGCCATCGCCCGTGGTCACCGCGCCGGCGTGCGAGGCGCTGGCGCGAGAGATCGAGAACATAGACGCCCAGGCGCGGCAGGGCCAGTCCAGCCAGTCGCAGCAGGCTTTGCGCGAGCGGCGCCACGCGGTGCGCAACCGGCAACTGCAGCTGGGTTGCCTGTGAGCGCGGATCAGACGATCTGCACGCCCTTCCAGAACGCCACCCGGCCCTTGATCTCGGCCGCGGCCTCGCTGGGCTCCGGATAGGTCCACACCGCGTCCGGGTTCATCTCGCCCTTGACCAGCAGGCTCATGTAGTGGGCCTGGCCCTTCCAGGGGCAGCTGCTGCGGTGGTTGCTGAAGGTGACGTACTCTCGCTTCAGGCTGTCGGCCGGAAAGTAGTGGTTGCCTTCGAGCAGCACCGTGTCGTCGCTCTCGGCGATGACCACGCCGTTCCAGATGGCCTTCATGCCCGGGCCTTGCCGGCGGCGCCCTTCTTCTTGGCCAGCTGCTTCTTGCCGGCGGCCTTCTTCGCGCCGGTCTTCTTGGCGGCCAGCTTCTTGTTGGCCACCGCGGCCGGGTGGGCGGCCTTGCCGGCCTTGGCATGGGCCGCGGGCCGGCTGTGGCCGGTGGCGGCCGCCGGCTTGGCCAGGGCCAGCGAGCTGGCGCCGGCCAGCAGCAGGGCGGCGATCAGCGAAACGTGTTTCATGGGTGTCTCCGGTTGCAAGAGGGGATCGGGTCAGGCGGGGTTGAGTGCGGCCTGCACCAGGCGCACCCAGTAGCTGGCGCCGGTGGACAGCACGCTGTCGTTGAAGTCGTAGCCGGGGTTGTGCACCATGCAGCCGCCTTCGCCGGCCTCGGTGCCGTTGCCGATGACCAGGTAGCAGCCGGGCACCTGCTCCAGGAAGAAGGCGAAGTCCTCGCTGCCGGTCAGCGGCTGCATGTCGGGCATCAGCGCGTCTTCGCCCAGCCAGTCCACGGCCACCTGGCGGGCAAAGGCGGTGCTGGCGGCGTGGTTGACCAGCACCGGGTAGACGAACTGGTAGTCGACCTCGGCGCTGGCGCCGTACACCGCCGCCTGGGCCTGGGCCACGGCGATGATGCGGTCGCGCAGCTGCAGGCGCACCTCGGGGTTCAGCGAGCGCACCGACAGGCGCAGCTCGGCGGTCTCGGGGATCACGTTGTAGGCCTCGCCGGCATGGATGGCGCCGACCGTGACCACGCCCATGTCCAGCGGCGCGACATTGCGCGAGACGATGGTCTGCAGCGCCATCACGATGCTGGCCGCGACCACCACCGCGTCCACGGACTTGTGCGGCATCGCGCCATGGCCGCCGACGCCGCGCACGGTGATGGTGGCGGTGTCGGAGCTGGCCATGAAGGGCCCGGCGCGAAAGCCCAGCGTGCCGGCCTTCTGGCCCGGCATGTTGTGCATGGCATACACCGCATCGCAGGGAAACAGCTTCAGAAAGCCGTCGTCCAGCATCTTCTTGGCGCCGGCCTTGCCTTCTTCGGCCGGCTGGAAGATCAGGTGCACCGTGCCGTCGAAGGCGCCCTGGTCGCGCACCGCCGCCAGGTGGCGGGCGGCGGCCAGCAGCATGGCCGTGTGGCCGTCGTGGCCGCAGGCGTGCATCTTGCCGAACACGCGGCTGGCCCAGGGCTTGCCGCTGGTCTCGACGATGGGCAGGGCGTCCATGTCGGCGCGCAGGCCGATGCTGCGCTTGGAGCTGCCGGCCCTCAGCGTGCCCACCACGCCGGTGCCGCCCAGGCCGCGGTGCACCTCGTAACCCCAGCGCGCCAGGCGCTCGGCCACCAGGTCGGCGGTGGCGAATTCTTCATAGGCCAGTTCCGGGTTGGCATGGATGGCCTGGCGGGTGGCGATGTTCTCGGCCTCGTGGGCGCGGATCTCGTCCAGGGCGGGCAGCGCGGACAGCGGAAGGGGGGCGTTCATCGGCTTGGGGTCCTGCGGTGTGGCGTTGGCGGGTGGGGTCCATCATCGCGCGCCGTGCCGGGGCGCGCCGCCCGGGCGATCACCAGGGTGTGGCGCGCAGGCTGCGCTCAGGCGCCGGCCTTGCGCGATGCCCGGGCCGCATGCAAGAAGTCCACCAGCAGCGGCTCCGGGTCCAGCCGGTCGCTGCGCCGCCAGTGGAACTCGGGGTGCCATTGCACGCCGGCCACCCAGGGGCCACCGACCGCGCCGCGGATGGCCTCGACGATGCCGTCCTCGGGGCAGTGGGCCTCGGCCACCAGGCCCTTGCCCAGCCGCCGCACCGCCTGGTGGTGGATGCTGTTGACCAGCGGCGGGCTGGACGAGGCCAGTGCCTCGGCATAAATCGCTGCCAGCCGCGTGTCGGGCCGCACCGCCAGCGCGTGGTGCCACTGGTCGTAGGCCTCGCGGTCCACATGGCGGCGCGCCGCCGGTTCCTGGTGGTTGATGTCCTGGTACAGGCTGCCGCCGAAGGCCACGTTGATCAGCTGGCAGCCGCGGCAGATGCCCAGCACCGGCTTGCCGGCGGCCAGAAAGCCCTCGATCAGCTCGATCTCGTAGCGGTCGCGCACGATGTCGCCGCCCCATTCGGGTCGCAGCGGTTCTTCGCCATAGCTGGTGGGGCTGACGTCCAGGCCGCCCTGCAGCATCAGCCCGTCCAGCAGGTCCACATAGCCCTGCAGCGCCACCTTGCGCCGCGGCACCTCGCCGTCGTGGCTGAGCGTGGGCACCATCAGCGCCACCGCGCCATGGGCCATGATCCAGTGGGCGAAGGTCTGCTCCAGGTACTGCAGGGTCTTGCCGCGAAAGCCCAGCTCGGCCGGCACCTGGTGCATCAGCCGGGTGGAGATGCCGATGCGCAGGGGTTGCTGGCTGGACATGGCGGGCTGGCTCGTGCTCTCAGGGTCACCAGCCGCCGAAGCGCGGCCACTGGTCGATCACCTGGTTGGACGCGTCGATCACCTGATAGGCGGCATGCTGGGCGCAGGTGGCGCAGGCATGGTTGGGCAGGATGCGCAGCAGCGTGCCCACCGGCGCGTCGAGCAGGCGCGAGGCGTCGCCGCTGCGGTGGGCGATGATGCCGTGCTCCTGGTTGGCGGCGACCACGATCCAGTCCGGCAGCACGCGGCCGGCGGCGTCGCAGACCAGGCCGTAGCCCTGGTCCTGCGCCTGGCCGGCGGTGCCGCGGTCGCGGCTCAGCGCCATCCAGCCGGCATCCACCAGGGTCCAGCCGCGGTCGGCGCGCTGGCCGACCACGGCGGTGAGCACGCTGCTGGCGATGTCGTCGATGCGGCACACGCCCAGGCCGGCCATCACCAGGTCGTGGAACACGTAGACGCCGGCGCGCAGCTCGGTCACGCCGGACAGCTGGCGGGCGAACAGCGCGGTGGGCGTGGAGCCGACGCTGACCACCGGCGCCGCATGGCCGGCGGCGCGCAGCAGCTGGGCGGCGGCCACGGCGCCGGCGCGCTCGGTCTCGGCGGCGGCGGCCAGCGCGGCTTCGCCGCGGGCCTCGTAGCTGGCGCCATGGTGGGTGAGCACGCCGGCGAGGCACAGCCGCGGGCCACCGCTGGCCAGCATGGCGGCGATGGCGCGCAGGCCGGGCCCGTCGTCGGGCCGCAGGCCGGCGCGGTGGCCATCGGTGTCGATCTCGATCAGCACCGCCAGCGTGGCCGGCAGTGCCGGCGCGGCGGCGGCCAGCGCCTGGGCCGCGGCCAGGCTGTCCAGGATCACGCTCAACCTCACGCCCTGGGCCAGCAGCCGCGCCACATGCGCCAGCTTGTTCGGCGTGATGCCCACCGCGTAGCAGATGTCGGTGTAGCCCTGGGCGGCGAACTCGTCGGCCTCGCGCAGCGTGCTGACGGTGATCGGGCCCGGCGCGCCGCCACACATGCGCAGCGCCACCGCGGCGCTCTTGGCGGTCTTGACATGCGGGCGCAGCGCCACGCCCAGGGCCCGCGCACGCGCCGACATGGCGGCGATGTTGGCGTCCATGCGCGTGGCATCGAGCAGCAGCGCGGGGGTTTCCAGGGCGGCGAGCGGGGTGGGCATGGGGGCCACTTTAGCGCGGGCCCATGGCCGCGTGCTCAACGCCGCCGACGCCAGCGCCCGGCCCAGGGTGGATCGACCTGCAGCCGCCGCGCCGACAGGTCGCTGCCCTGCACCAGCAGGCGGGCGATCTGCGGTGCCGCGGCGCTGGTGCCGCCCAGCGTGCGCCGCTGCCCGCCATGGAAGCCGGCCACCGGCACGCCGGGCAGGCTGGGGCTGCGGTCCACCGGCGCCGATGGCATGCGCCCGGCCCGGTCGGCCGGGGCCAGCGAGCTGCGGCGCGTGCGGCGCTGCGACATCAGCTGGTGGCCGCCGGCGACGACGACCCGCGCCGCATGGGCCAGCGTCGACAGCGTGTCCTCGTCGCTGACCTGGGCCTGCGCATGGCCGGGCGGGTAGGCATCGACGAAGCGTGTGTGCTGCGGCCGGCGCAGGTCGGTCACGTCGTCGTCGCGCTCGACCCAGCCGCGCACGTGCAGCGGCCGGGCCTGCTGCAGTGCGGCGCTCAGCGGGCCTTGCAGGCGGAAGTCCAGTCGCCACTGGCCGGCGTCGGCGCGGGGCGCCGGCACCGCGCCGGGCGGCGCTGCGGTGGGGGCCAGCGCCAGCAGCAGCAGCGTGCCGTTCAGGCCCTGGGCCGAGCGCGGCACGGCGATCAGCGCGGCCTGGGCGCCCAGGCGCGCGTCGTCGGCGACCGGCCCCCGTCCCAGCCAGGCCACCTGGCCGATGCGCAGCGGCTCGGGCAGCGCCGGGCCCAACGGCGGTTGCACCTGCACGCGCAGCGCATCCAGTGCAGGCCCGGGGATCCAGAACTCGACAAAGCTGTCGCGTGTGTGGCCGGCCGCGGCGGCCACGATCAGCGGCCGGCGGGCGGCCGTGGCCAGCAGCTCCTGGCGCACATGCAGGCACTGGCCCGCGGCATTGCCGGCGGCCACGACGATGCGCACGCGCTCGGGATGGCCGTGGTTGTGGTGGTCGATCAGCCAGTCCAGCGCACACTCGACCAGCGAGCTGCCGTCGTGCGGCCCGGCCACGCCGCCCAGGCTGACGACGATGGTGCTGCGCCAGCGCTGACCCGGCGCGGTGGCGGCCCGGGTGCGCGCGACGATGTAGCGCACGCCGTCCAGCACCTGCATGGCCAGCGAGTCGCCCGAGGTGTCGTCGAGCACCGCCAGCGGCAGCTGCACGGCGATCAGCGGCAGCTCGGTGACGCGGTCGGCGCCCGGGCGTGGCGGGCCGGTGTCGCCGTCCAGCGGACCGGCCAGCAAATGCATGACCCGGGCGCCATGGCAGCGGTCGGGGCGGCCCCAGTCGCCACGGCCCAGCGCCTGGTAGATGCCGCGCTCGGCGGCCTCGCCGGAGGGCAGGCCGTGCAGCAGCTGCGACAGCTCGCGGCGCGACAGCTCGGCGCCATGCTCGACCAGCGGCTGTCGGGCAACGGCCGTCGCGTCCGCCGGGGCGGCGGCAAACCGCTGCCAGGGGAGGTGCAGCCCGGCGTCCGGATCCTGGTCCCACAGGTACAGCAGCCGGCTGCGTTGCTGCCCGTCGCGCAGGTCCGGGTGGGCGATGGCGAATCCGTCGTCGATGACGCCCAGCGTGTGCACCGGCCCGTCCAGCCGTTGCGGCTCGCCGAGCGGGCCGGCGGCCAGCGGCCGCGGTGCGCGGCAGCCGGCGCCAAGCTGCCAGCGGCGCAGCCAGCCGGTCGCGCTGGCCGCGATCAGCAGCGGCAGCAGGCCCTGCTGCGGCAGGATGGCGGTGTGGAAGGGGCTGTCCGGCTCCCGCTGCAGCGATGCGGCCAGCGCCGCCACCAGCCGGGCGCCGTCCACCCCGGCGGGCTCGGCGGCCGGCAGCCGGCGCAGGCGGTCCAGGCTGTGGCGCAGTGCGGCCCGCAGGCGCGGCTGCCGCGGCAGGAACGGCCTTGGCTCGCCATCGGCACCGCGGCCCTGGGCCAGCTCCAGCAGCACGGGCACATGGTCGGACGCCGGATCGCGCGTGCGGTGGCGGGCATTGCCGCGCAGCGCGTCCCACAGTGCATAGGCGTCCAGGCGGTCGGGTGGTGTGCTGCCGCTGGCGGGCAAGGGCGCGTAGCGCCATTGCAGCGGCGACGGGTGGGGCGCAGCCATGCTCAGGCCGCCGGCCGTGCGTCGGGCTGGGCGCCCGGCGTTGCGTGACCCCACTCGGCGCGCGCCTGGCGCCACAGCCAGGGCAGCGGCGCGCCCGCAATGCCCTCGGCCTGGGCGCAGCAGGCCACCCAATCGGCCAGCCAGCGGCCCAGCGCCTCGCCGGCCTGGCCATCGACCGGATAGTGCACACCGGCGATGACGCGGTTGTCGGCAATGCGCTGCGCCAGCGCGCTGAGCATGCCGGGCGGCTCGTTCGGCCGGTCGCACAGATCCTGGGCCCAGCTCCCGCCGAGCCGCTGCGGCTCGACCAGCAGGCCCAGCAGCTGCGACACCGCATGCGCCTCGGTGGCATGGCCGCTGGGGTAGGCGCTGAAGGCCGGCGTCTCGATCATCGGCTGCACCCGCGCCGAGCGCTCGTGCGGACGTGGCACGGCAAAGGCCAGCTTGACCCGGTGCACGACGATCGCGCCCAGCATCACCACCAGCTTCATCAGCGCCAGCGTGGCCGGCGTGCGCTGCGGGCCCAGCGGCAGCAGCTGGCCCCACAGCGCCGGGCCCAAGCTGCGCTGGGCCAGCAGCTCGGCGCCACGCTCGGCACGCTCGTCGGCGCCGGCGATGACCTGTCGGGTCTGCTCGTTCCAGTCGATGCCGGCGATGCTCAGCCGCAGTGGCGCCCCGGGGTGCCGTGCGCCGCTGACCGTGAACTCTTCGCCCCCGCCCTGCAGGTCCAGGCCGACCAGCAGGTCGAAGATCGCCGCATGCCGGCGCGCGAACTCGGAGCTGTTGCGCAAGCCCTGGTCGGCTGTTCCGCTGGGCCATGGCGCGGGCAGGCCCGGCGTGGGATCGGCGCCCCAGACCAGGGCCTCGCGGGTGCGCAGCGCCACCAGCGGACCGGCACGCGGGCCGCCACGGGCCGACCAGCTTTCCCAGCTTTCCCAACTCTCCCAGCTCTCCCAACTTTCCCAGCTCTCGAAGGTGCTCACGGTCTTGCTCCCGGTGTTGGAGGGGGTGCGCGATCAAGGCGGCGAGGTGTCGCCCGCCGGCAGGCCGGCGGCCTGCAGCGCCTGGGCAAAGCTGCGCGCCAGGCCCGACTGGGCGCCGGGCGAGCGCGCGACATAGCGCGCCACGGTCAGCGTCGGGTCGATGCGCAGGATCTGGCGCACGCTCTGGCGTGCTTCGTCCAGCCGGCCGCTCAGCGACAGCGCAATGGCCAGCACGCGGTGCGAGGACAGGTGGCCGGCGTTCAGCCGCAGCGACTGCCGCGCGGCCTCGATGGCGCGCGTGTGCTCGCCGGCGGTCAGCGCGGCGCCGGCCAGCAGGCCCAGGTAGACATGGCGCGCCGGGTCCAGCGGCGACAGGCCGACCGCATGCTCGGTGTCGGCCAGCGCTGCCCGGCCATCGCCACGAAAGCTGGCGGCATTGCCCTTTTGCAGCCAGGCCAGCGACTCGCTGGGGTTGAGCAGCAGGGCCTGCTGGCACAGGTCGTCGGCGCGCACCAGGTCGTGGCGCCAGCCGGTCTCGATGGCCGCCAGCATGGTCAGGGCCAGCGCCGAATCGGGGTCCAGGTCCAGCGCGCGCTGGGCAAAGTCCAGCGCCAGCCGGCCATCGCCGTCGCGGTCGTCGCTCCAGCCCTGCACCACGCGGAACAGGTGCCAGCGCGCCAGCCAGGCCAGCGGCGCGGCATGGCGGGGCGCGCGCTCGTGCAGCAGGCTCAGCGCCTGGTGGGCGAGCAGGAAGTCGGCCGGCGTCAGCCGGTACAGCAGGTTGACGCCGGCCAGCAGCAGGGTGTGGCTGGCCAGCGAGGGCAGGGGCTGGGTGCGCAGCTGGCGCACCTCGTGCAGGTACAGGGCCTGGCTGAGGCCGCCGACCAGGCCTTGCAGCAGCTCGCTGTCGCTGTGCAGCACGGCCAGCTCCTGGTCGGCCAGGGTCTGCGACCACAGCACGTGGCCGTCGGCGGTGTCGGCCAGCTCGACCATCACGCGCACCTGGCGCTCGCCCTGGCCGGTGCGCCAGTAGCGGCCGGACACCAGGTAGTCGGCGCCCAGGCAGCGGCCGATCTGCGGCAGCGGCAGCTCGCGGTCGCGCAGACCCTGCGTGGACAGCCGTGAGATGACGTTCAGCGCCCCGCTGGTGGACAGTGCGGCGATCAGCTGGTCGGCCAGCAGGTCGCCGAAGCGCACCGGCTCGGGCTCGGCGCTGTAGCTGCCGAAGGGCAGCACCGCCAGCGTGGGCCGCAGCCGGCGCGGGCCGCCGGCCGGCGCGGTGGCGGCCGCAACGCCGCTGCCCAGGCCGAACGGCAGGTAGCCCGGTGTCAGCTCGTAGGTCGGCAGCGTGGTGCCCAGCATGGGCAGATGCTGTGGACCCTGGTCGATCACGTCACCATCCAACGGGGGGACGAGCTGGGCCACCACCGCCGCACTGGCCAGGGCCTGGCCCGGCGTGGCCCGCTCGGCCAGCGCACGGGCGGTGGCGGCGGCGCGCTCGCCGTCGGCCTCGGCATGCAGGCCCAGGGCCAGGCCGCGACCGTGCAGCGCATGGGCCAGGGCCACGGCCTGGCGGGCATCGGGCAGCTCGGCCAGCCAGGTGCGCGCATCCGGCGGCAGGCTGGCCTGGCCACCGTGGCGCGACAGCAGCCGGGCCCAATCGCCGGCCAGGGCCGCATCGTCGTGATGCCGGCGCAGGCACAGCCGCACCGGCTGGCCGGCCAGGGCCTGCCGCAGCGGCGGCTGCACGGCGTCGGGCGACGCGGCCACGCCGACCACGGCCGGCGCCAGTGGCCGCTGGCCCAGCGGCCGCAGCTCCAGCGCGAACTGGTAGCCCACCGCGGGCACGGTGGCGATGGCCTGGGCGCCCAGCAGCTTGCGCAGCGCCGAGATCTGCACCGACAGATTGTTTTCCTCGACCACCAGGCCGGGCCAGGCGGCGTCCAGCAGTTCGGCCTTGCTGAGCACGCGGTCGGCATGGCGCACCAGGGTCAGCAGCAGGTCCATGGCCCGCGCACCCAGGGCCACCGGCGCCCCCGCCTCCAGCAGCTGGCGCTGCGCCGGGCGGAGCTCGAACCGCGAGAACGACCAGCCTGCCGCCACCCCCGACCACCCCTCCTGCGGCCCGGCCTGCGGTGGCCCGACCTGTTTGAAACAACTGTATCGCAGGGGCCTGCGCACCGGCCGTCATCCATCGTGGGGTGGATGGACCGCTTAGCAAGGCTTAGGACCGTCTAAGGACAGCCAGGGCCGCCTGCGGCCACAGTGGCTCCGGCACCCAGCCACAGGAGCGATCGCATGGACCAGGACCACAGCAACGTGCCCCAGGGCTTGGCCGGCCTGGCCGACCGGCCCGGCGATCTGGATCAACCGCCGCAGGCGGGCGGTGGCCGGCCCCGGCCGCAGAACGACCTGCTGCATGGCGGCGCCGCCGAGGCCATGCTGTCGGCCGGCTGCCTGACCGCCGTGCTGGACACGCTGGACCTCGGCGTGCTGGTCTGCGACGGCCTGGGCCGTCTGCTGCTGGCCAACGACGCCGGTCGGCGCGAGCTGGCCCAGGGCGGCGTGCTGGGCCTGTCGACCGAGGGCCAGTTGGATCTGCCGGGCGGCGGTGCCCTGCTGCTGCGCAGTGCGGTGCAGCAGGCGGCCCTGGGCGGGCGGCGCCAGCTGCTGCCGCTGCGCCGCGGCGAGTGCCTGCTGATCGTTGCGGTGCAGCCGCTGGCGGTGCTGGCGGGCGGCCCGTCGCGGGTGGTGCTGCTGCTGGGCCGGCGCCAGCTGGCACCGGCGCTGCTGGTGGAGATGCTGAGCGGGCTGTACGAGCTGACGCTGGCCGAGAAGACCGTGCTGCAGGGCCTGCTGTCGGGTCGGCGCATCGGCCAGCTGGCGCGTGAACGCCAGGTCAAGGTGTCCACCGTGCGCACCCAGGTCGCCACGCTGCGCGCCAAGTTCGGCGTGCGCCGCATCGACGACCTGACGCGCCTGGTGGCCGAGCTGCCGCCGATGGCCGGCGCGCTGCGCACCACGTTGCGCTGCTGATGCCGCGGCCGCGCCGCGCCGACAATCGGCCCGGTGAGCAAGCTCTACTTCCGCTATGCGGCAATGAACGCCGGCAAGTCCACCGCCCTGCTGCAGGTGGCGCACAACTACGAGGAACGCGGCATGCGCGTGCTGCTGTTCACCGCGGCCCATGACGACCGCGCCGGCCGCGGCCGCATCGGCTCGCGCCTGGGGCTGACGCGCGAGGCCCTGGGCTTCGGCCCGGCCACGCAGTTCGACGCCCGCCAGCTGCGCGCGGCGGCCGGTGGCGAGCTGGCCTGCGTGCTGATCGACGAGGCCCAGTTCCTGTCGCCCGAGCAGGTGCAGCAGCTGCACCGCATGGCCCATGTCGAGCACCTGCCGGTGATCTGCTGGGGCCTGCGCAGCGATTTCCGCGGCCAGGCCTTCCCCGGCAGCGCGGCGCTGCTGACGCTGGCCGACGACCTGGAGGAGATGAAGACCATCTGCGCCTGCGCGCGCAAGGCGACGATGAATGTGCGCCTGGGCAGCGATGGCCGGCGGGTGAAAGAAGGCGCCCAGGTGGAGATCGGCGGCAACGAGCGCTACCGGGCGGTGTGCCCGCAGTGCTTTTATGCCGACGAGGACGCGGGCGCGGTGGCGCCGGGGCTGTTTGGCTGAAGGCGTCTGGCGGTTCAGCCCGGCACCACGGCCGTGACCTCGATCTCGACCAGGGCGCGGTCCTCGATCAGGGCCTGCACCTGCACCGCGGTCATGGCGATGCCGAAGTCGCCGATCAGGCTGCGGAAGTGGCCGCCGATCTCGCGCGCCTGCTCCAGGTAGGCGCGCTTGTCGGTCACATACCAGGTCATGCGCGTGATGTGGGCCGGCGTGGCGCCGGCCTCGGCCAGCACCGCCACCACATTGGCCAGGGCCTGGCGCGCCTGGTCGGCCAGGCGGTCGCTGTGGAAGCGCTGCTCGCCGTCCCAGCCGATCTGGCCGGCCACGAAGACCTGGCGACCACCGGCCGGCAGGGCCACGCTGACGCCGTTGGCATAGCCCTTGGGCCGCGTCCAGGCCGGCGGCTGCAGCAGCTGCTTGGCGGGCTGGGCGGCGTGGGAAGGCGGGGTCATGCGGCGGCTCCGGGTCGGGGGTGCACGGGCAGGTCCAGCGACCTGAGCTTGAAGCGCTGCAGCTTGCCGGTCTCGGTGCGTGGCAGGCTGGGCACGAAGCAGATCGCACGCGGGTACTTGTAGGGCGCGATGGCCTGCTTGGCATGGGCCTGCAGCTCGCGCGCCAGCGCGTCGCGGCCGGCCGGGTCGTCGCCCGCCGTGCCGGCGGCGCCGGCGCGCAGCACCACGAAGGCGGCGACGACCTGACCGCGCTCGTCGTCGGGCCGCGCGATCACCGCGCATTCGGCCACCGCCGGATGCGTCAGCAGCGCCTCCTCGACCTCGGGCGCGGCGATGTTGTAGCCGGCGCTGACGATCATGTCGTCGGTGCGCGCCTGGTGGTGGAAGTAGCCGTCCTCGTCCTGCCAGTAGGCATCGCCGGTGAGGTTCCAGCCGCCCTGCACGTACTGGGTCTGGCGCTCGTCGTCCAGGTAGCGGCAGCCGGTCGGTCCCTTCACCGCCAGCCGGCCCACCTGGCCCGGCGGCAGCGGCCGGCCGTCCTCGCCCAGCACGCAGGCGCGGTAGCCCGGCACCACGGTGCCGGTGGCGCCGGGCCGGGCATGGGCCTCGTCGTGCGAGATGAAGATGTGCAGCATCTCGGTGGCGCCGATGCCGTCGATGGGCTCGATGCCGCTGGCCTGCTTCCACAGCGCGCGCGTGGCCGCCGGCAGCACCTCGCCGGCCGAGACGCACTGGCGCAGCGGTCCGCCCTGGGGCGCGCCGATGCGCCGCGCCGCGGCCTCGGCGGCCATCGCCCGGTAGGCGGTGGGCGAGGTGAACAGCACCGTGGCGCGGTGCTCGGCGATGGCCGCCAGCAGCAGGGCCGGCGCCGGCTGCGGCAGCAGCAGCGTGGCCGCGCCGATGGCCAGCGGAAACAGCAGCAGGCCGCCCAGGCCGAAGGTGAAGGCCAGCGGCGGGCTGCCGGTGAACAAGTCGTCGGGCCGGGCGCGCAGCACCCGGGCCGGCCAGCACAGGCAGGCGGCGATCAGGTCGCGGTGGCTGTGCAGCGTGCCCTTGGGCTGGCCGGTGGTGCCGGAGGTGAAGGCGATCAGCGCGGTGTCGCTGGCCAGGCTGTCGAAGGCCGTCGGGTGTGTGGGCGGGTCGGCCGGCTGGCGAGCCATGGCCGCCTCCAGGCCGTCGTCGGCCGTGGTGTGGAAGTGGCGGATCTGCGCCAGCACCGGCTGCTCGGCGGCGGCCGTGGCCAGTTCGGCGGCCAGGGCCGCGTCGCACAGCGCATGCGTGACCTGGGCCTTGTTGATCAGTGTGGCCAGCTCGCGCGCACGCAGCAGCGGCATCGTGCCCACCGCGATGCCGCCGGCCAGCAGCACGCCGAACCAGGCCGCCGCCAGCATCGGCGTATTGGGCGCGCGCAGCAGCACGCGCTGGCCGCTGACCAGTCCCATCTCGCGCTGCAGCACGGCGGCGATGCGCAGCGCTTGGTCCAGCAGCTGGCCATAGGTCCAGGCCGTGCCGTCGGCCGCGACGATGCAGCGCCGCGGGCCCCAGCCGCGCCGCTGCACCGCGTCCACCAGCAGCCACTGCGCGGCGTTCAACCGCTCGGGCAGGGCCTGCAGCGCCGGCAGCTCGAACAGCAGTTCGGGCCACTGCGCGGCCGGGGGCGATCGGTCGCGCGCAAAGCTGTCGGCATGGGCCGTGGGCAGCGTCATGGTCGCTCCTGTTGAATGTTGGGTGGCTGGTTCGGCGTCAGTGTGGCTGCGGCCCGCTCGACCTGGCAGTCAAAGTGAGCGACCTGCAGCTCCGCCGACCGATCGGCCGGCGGCCGACGGTTACCGGCGAGCATGGCCGGGTCGATCCGGGGCGCAGGGCGGTTGGACGGCTGGCTCATGCGGACTCCGGGCGTGGCGCATGGGTCGCATCGATGGGGTCGGCGGACGCTGGTTCGGCACCGGCCTGGGCCACGCTGCCGCGCAGCCGGCCCAGCAGGCCGTGCAGGGCCTGGCGCTCGTCGTCGCCCAGGCCGGCGAACAGCTCGACCACCCAGGCCTCGTGTTCGGCGGCCATGGCCGCAAACCGCTGGCGGCCCAGCGGCGTGAGCGTGAGCACGGCGGCGCGGCGGTCGTCGGGCGCCGGGCGCCGGGCTGCGCTGCACCCAGCCCTCGGCCTGCAGCTGGTCGGTCAGGCCGGTGACATTGCCGCCGGTGACCATCAGGCAGCGCGACAGCGCATTCATGCGCAGGCCCTCGGGGTGGCGCTGCAGCTGGGCCAGGTAGTCGAAGCGTGACAGCGTGGTGCCGAAGCGCGCGCGCAGGCGGCGGCGGATCTCGGTCTCGATCTGCGTGCTGCAGGCCAGCAGGCGCAGCCACAGCTTCAGCGAGCCATGGTCGCTGTCCAGGGCGCGGGATTCGTGGCCGGGATGGCCACCGCCGTCGGCCAGGCGCAGGCTGGCCGGCGCCGCCGAGTCGGTGGGGGCTGTGGCAGGCAGGGCGATGCGACGGGCGGGGCTGGGCATGGTGGCAGCGGCACCCCGGGATGGCGGGCGGGCCGGCCAGGCAATTTAGGCCCGAATAGTTTAGGTGTCAATCAATGCCGCGGCCCAGGGCCTGCGCTGCATCCGCCAGCCGCTCAGGCGCTGTCGGCTGTGGGCGAGCGGTAGTGGTAGGCGTAGGCGTCGTGGAAGCCCAGGCGACGGTAGATGGCCCGCGCCGGCGCATTGTCGGCCTCCACCTGCAGATAGGCGGTGCGCGCACCGTCGGCGGCGGCGCGCGCCAGCAGCTGGCTGCACAGCCTGCGCGCCAGGCCCTGGCCACGCGCGGCCGGCGCGGTGAACACGTCATAGAGGCCGACCAGATCGGCCTCGCTGGCGATCTGGCCGCAGGCCAGCACCGGCGCCGCTGCATCGTCGCCCTGGCTCAGCACCCAGCCCTGGTAGGGCACGGGTGAGGCCAGCAGGCGCTGGGCATGGGCCTGGCGCTGCTCGGCCGGCGAGCCGCGCAGCGCGCCCACCACCTCGGCAAAGGCTGCCGGCTCCAGCCGCCGCAGCGTGCAGCCCGGCGGCAGCGCCTCGGCCTGTCTGGGGCAGGGGCTGGCCACCATCACCCGGGTGTCGTCGACGCGCGGCCAGCCGCGGCCGGCCAGCTCGGCATCCAGGCCCTCGGGACGGCTGAATGGCGTGATGCGCACAAAGGGCGGCAGGCCGGCCTCGGCAAAGGCGGCCAGCGCCAGGTCCAGCCGCTGCTGCAGCGGCAGCCGGCCATCGGCCACGGCCTGCACGCAGCGGGCGCGCTTGGCCTTGCCGGGCGACAGGCGCAGCAGCCAGCCGTCCAGCCAGCGCTGCTGGGGCGGTGCGCTGGCATTGATGCCGGCGTCCTCGACCCGCGACAGCAACGGCAGCGCGAAGCCGCTGGCGGCGGCCAGGCCCTCCGTCCGATCCGGGTCCGTCATGCCGTGGCCGGTGCCGCCCGGCCCAGGCTGCCGATGCGCTGCACCAGCTCGCGGGCGAATTCCACATAGGCCTGGGCGCCCTTGGCCGACGGGTCGAACACCACGCCTGGCTGGCCGTAGCTGGGGGCCTCGGCCAGGCGCACATTGCGCGGGATGACGCTGTTGAACAGCTTGTCGCCGAAATGCTCGCGCAGCTGCTCGCTGACCTGCTGCTGCAGCGTGATGCGCGGGTCGTACATCACGCGCAGCAGGCCGATGATCTGCAGCTCGCGGTTGAGGTTGGCATGCACCTGCTTGATGGTGTTGACCAGGTCCGACAGGCCTTCGAGCGCAAAGTACTCGCACTGCATCGGCACGATCACGCCATGGGCGCTGCACAGGCCGTTCAGCGTCAGCAGGCTCAAGGACGGTGGGCAGTCGATCAGCACGAAGTCGTACTGGTCGAGCACCGGCGCCAGCGCGGTGCGCAGGCGCTGGTTGCGGCGTTCCAGCTGCACCAGCTCGACCTCGGCGCCGGCCAGCTCGCGGTTGGCGCCCAGCACGTCGTAGCCGCCGTCCTGCGCCGGCTGGCGGGCTTCGGCGATGCTGGCCGATTCGAGCAGCACGTCGTACACCGACAGCGGCATGGCCCGCTTGTCGATGCCCGACCCCATCGTGGCATTGCCCTGCGGGTCGAGGTCGACCACCAGCACGCGCTGGTTGACCCGGGCCAGGCCGGCGGCCAGGTTGACGGTGGTGGTCGTCTTGCCGACGCCGCCCTTCTGATTGGCAATGCAGAACACTTTGGCCATGGCAGGAGTATCGCCGCTGGGGGTCAGGGATTTGGCTGGGAGGTGGGCCGGATCAGGCGGCGGCCGGGCCGGAAACTGTGGCCGCGGATGGCAGATCGGGGCCGGGCCTGGGGCGCATCCAGACCAGGCAGCGCTGGGCGTCCAGATCCGGCACCTGCAGTTGTTCCACGTGAAACACCTCGATGTCGCCGGGCAGGGCAGCCAGTTCTTCAGCCGGCGTCCGGCCCTTCATCGCCATCCACTGGCCACCCGGCGCCAGCAGGCTGCGGGTCAGCGAGATGAAGTCCGGCAAGGAGGCGAAGGCCCGCGAGGTGATGACCTGGTAGGGCTGGCGTGCCGGCGCCAGGGTTTCGACCCGCGCATGCAGGCCTTGCAGATTGGGCAGGCCCAGCTCGGCGGCCACCTGGCGGATGAAGCTGGCCTTCTTGGCCACGGTGTCCACGCAGTCCACGGTCAAGGCCGGCTCGATGATGGCCAGCACCACGCCAGGCAGGCCACCGCCGCTGCCCACATCCAGCAGGCGGCAGGGCCGGCCAGCGCCGGCCGGACTGTCGATCTGGCGACGCAGCGGCGCCACCACGGCCAGGCAGTCCAGCAGATGGTGGCTGAGCATCTCGGCCGGGTCGCGGACCGCGGTCAGGTTGTAGACCTTGTTCCAGCGCTGCAGCAGGGCCAGGTAGGCCAGCAGCTGGTCCAGCTTGCGCGCCGTCAGGTCTTGTTCGGCATCCAGGCCCAGGCGGGCCGCGGCGGCGAGCAGGCTGTCGTGGACCGCCGTCATGCGGCGTCCTCGATGCGGCCGCTGCCGGGGAGCGTTTCGCCGTTGCCAGCGCTGGGGCGCTCCGGTGCGGCCGCCGCCTGCGGGGCTTCGGCAAAGCCCTTGAAGCGCCGCTTCTTCAGGTGCACCAGCAGCAGCGACACGGCGGCCGGCGTGATGCCCGAGATGCGCGAGGCCTGGCCCAGGGTCTCGGGCCGGTGGCGGCTGAGCTTCTGCCGCACCTCGTGGCTCAGGGCCGTGACCTGGCTGTAGTCCAGCTCGGCTGGCAGGGCCAGGTGCTCGTAATGGGCGGCGCGCTCCACCTCGTCGCTCTGCTTGCCGATGTAGCCGGCGTACTTGGTGGCGATCTCCACCTGCTCGATCACCGCACCGGCCAGTTCCTTGTCGCCCTCCAGCTCGGCCAGCAGTGTTTCACGTGAAACAGCGGCACCCAGATCGGGCCGGGCGGCCCGTGCCAGCTCGACCACCGCGTCATAGCCGATGCCGGGCCGGCGCAGCAGGTCGGCCAGGGTGTACTCGCGCTCGATGGCCTTGCCCAGCAGGCGCTCGGCGGTCTCGGCCGGCAGGATGCCCGGGTGCACCCAGCCCGACTGCAGCCGCTGCTGCTGGCGCTCCAGCGCCTCGCGCTTGCGCTCGAAGGCGGCCCAGCGACGGTCGTCCACCAGGCCCGCCTGGCGGCCCAGGGCCGTCAGTCGCAGGTCGGCGTTGTCCTCGCGCAGCTGCAGGCGGAACTCGGCGCGGCTGGTGAACATGCGGTAGGGCTCGCTGATGCCCTTGGTGATCAGGTCGTCGACCAGCACACCCAGATAGGCCTGGTCGCGGCCCAGGCGCAGCGGCTCGCGGCCCTGGGCCTGCAGCGCCGCATTCGCGCCGGCAAACAGGCCCTGGGCGGCGGCCTCCTCGTAGCCGGTCGTGCCATTGATCTGGCCGGCGAAAAACAGGCCGGCGATGGCCTTGGTCTCGAAGCTGGCCTTCAGCTCGCGCGGATCGAAGTAGTCGTATTCGATGGCATAGCCGGGCCGCAAGATGTGGGCCCGCTCCAGCCCGGGCATGGATTGCACGGCGGCGATCTGGATGTCGAAGGGCAGCGAGGTCGAGATGCCGTTGGGATAGAACTCGTGCGTCGTCAGGCCCTCGGGCTCCAGAAAGATCTGGTGGCTGTCCTTGTCGGCGAAGCGGTTGATCTTGTCCTCGATGCTGGGGCAGTAGCGCGGTCCCACGCCCTCGATCACGCCGGTGAACATCGGGCTGCGGTCAAAGCCCGAGCGGATGATGTCGTGCGTGCGGGCATTGGTGTGCGTGATCCAGCAGGGCAGCTGGCGCGGGTGCTGGGCCGCCGAGCCCAGGAAGCTGAACACCGGCACCGGGTCCAGGTCGCCGGGCTGCTCCTGCAGCTTGCTGAAGTCGATGGAGCGGCCGTCGATGCGTGGCGGCGTGCCGGTCTTCAGTCGACCCTGCGGCAGCTTCAGCTCCTTCAGCCGAGCCGACAGGCGCTGGGCCGGCGGGTCGCCGGCGCGGCCGGCCGCATGGTTCTGCAGGCCGATGTGCACCCGGCCGTCGAGAAAGGTGCCGGCCGTCAGCACCACCGTGCGGCCACGGAAGGCGATGCCGGTCTGCGTCACCGCGCCGACCACGCGCGCGCCGTCGCCATCGCCCTCGACCAGCAGATCGTCCACCGCCTGCTGGAACAGCCACAGGTTGGCCTGGTTCTCCAGCCGGTGGCGGATCGCCGCCTTGTACAGGATGCGGTCGGCCTGGGCGCGGGTGGCGCGCACCGCCGGGCCCTTGCTGCCGTTGAGGATGCGGAACTGGATGCCGGCCTCGTCGGTGGCCGCGGCCATGGCACCGCCCAGCGCATCGACCTCCTTGACCAGATGGCCCTTGCCGATGCCGCCGATGCTGGGGTTGCAGCTCATCTGGCCCAGCGTCTCGATGTTGTGCGTGAGCAGCAGCGTGGCGCAGCCCATGCGCGCCGCGGCCAGCGCGGCCTCGGTGCCGGCATGGCCGCCGCCGACGACGATGACGTCGAATGTTTGAGGGTGCAGCACGGTGGGGAAGGCGTGCCGGTGGCGCCGCCTGGAAGGAGGGAAGGGCCGTATTGTAAAAAGCCGGCCCCGGTCGTGCTGGCTATGATTCGGCGCCGTGAGCCTGCCTTCCTGCCCGGGTGCCGAGCGGCGCCCCGACCCGCGTCCCGATTGCCGCCCGGGCTGCGCCGCCTGCTGCATCGCGCCGTCGATCAGCACCGCCATCCCGGGCATGCCCCAGGGCAAGCCGGCCGGCGTGCCGTGTCTGCAGCTGGACGAGCAGCTGCGCTGCCGCTTGTTCGGTCAGCCCGGGCGGCCGGCGGTGTGCAGCTCGCTGGCGCCGTCGGCCGAGATGTGCGGCGCGGACCGCCAGCATGCGCTGCGCTGGCTGGCGCGCCTTGAGGCCGAGACCAGGCCGGCCTCAGCCCTCAGCCCGAGGCCAGGCTGACCGCTGGCGGCAGCGTCGGATGGGCCGGGGCCGCGGCCGACCGCTGCTGGGCCCGCTGGCGCCGGCCATCCCACCAGCGGTCAAAGAAGAAGTGGGCCACCGTGTTGCAGATCGGCTCGACCACGGTGATGGCGCCGGCAATCGTCACGCTGCCGGTCAACGCATAGGACACGCCGAAGGCGATGCCCAGGTGCATGACGCCGAAACTGGCGGACTTGGCCATGGAGGACTCCAGAAGACTTGCGATGCCGGGAATTCTGAAGAGTTCTATTGATCAATGGAAATCGATAGTGAAGATCGCGGCCATAGCCTTCCCCTAGACTGGCTGGCCACAGGAGCCGTCTGCGATGTCCGCCATGTCCGCCATCCCCGATCCAACCGCGGACGAGCCGCTGCTGGCCCCGCTGCTGGCGCAGTACCCGGTGCTGGCCGAGCTGCCGGCGGCGCTGTGCCGCTCGGTGCTGGCCAGCCAGGCCCAGGCGGTGGACGTGCCGGCCGGCCAGACCCTGTTCGAGGAGGGCACGCCCTGCCGCGGCTTTCCGCTGCTGCTGCAGGGCGAGGTGCGCGTGGCGCGTGGCAGTCCGCAGGGCCGCTCGCTGGAGCTGTACCGGGTGCAGCCGGGCGAGCTGTGCGTGGCCTCCACCTCCTGCCTGTTCGGCCAGTCCACCCTGGTGGCCCATGGCGTGACCGTGCTGCCCACGCGGCTGGTGCTGCTGACGCCGGCCGGCTTCGAGCAATGGGTGGCGGTGGCGGCCTTCCGGCGCCATGTGTTCGGCGTGTTTGCCGATCGCCTGGCCGATCTGATGGCTCTGGCCGAGGCCGTGGCCTTCCAGCGCCTGGACCAGCGCCTGGCCGCGGCCCTGCTGGGCCATGGCCCGGTCATCGCCGCCACCCACCAGGTGCTGGCCGACGAGCTGGGCACGGTGCGCGAGATCGTCACCCGGCTGCTGCGCCGCTTCGAGCGCTCGGGCTGGCTGCGCCTGGGCCGTGAGCGCATCGAGATCGCCGACGCCGCTGCCCTGCGCCAGCTGGCCGGCGGCTGAGCCGGCCGCCTCGGCGCGCTTGGTGACCGCGGTCACAGACCGCAGCACGGGCGCGGCGCAACATGCCGGGCACGGCAGTCGGCCGTCAACAACCTGGAGCAACGAGCATGAAACTCAACGTCGGCGGCATCGACCGCGTGTTGCGCATCGGCGCCGGCCTGGTGCTGATCGGCCTGGCGGCCACCGGCACCGTGGGCGCCTGGGGCTGGATCGGCGTGGTGCCCCTGCTCACCGGTGCGGTGGGTTTCTGCCCGCTGTATCCGCTGATCGGCCTGAACACCTGCCCGGCCAAGCGGGGCTGAAACCACCGCGAAAAGCCCCGACCCAAAAACGAAAGGGGGTCCGTCGGACCCCCTTTGGCATTCCGGCGCGGCTGGGCTGGATTCGCCTGCCGCACCCTGCGCGGATTCGGTTTACCAGCCGGCGCGGGGCAGCTGAACCGGACGGGTCGAGACGGTCTTGACGGCTTGCATGAGCTACTCCTGGGTTTGGTGATTCGCGCAAACGTTTTTTGCTTTGCGCTTGAGACATATTTCACCAATCCAGAGCAAATCCTGGAACTGTCAAGTCTTACAGGTGAGGGGGTTTGTCCCCCGGCGGCCGGACCGCAGGCTCAATGGATCAGGCCCAGGCGCAAGGCCTTCAGCACCGCCTGGTGCTTGCTGCTGCACTGCAGCTTGTGCATGGCATTGTTGACATGCAGCACCGCCGTGCGCTCGCTGATGCCCAAGATGGTGCCCACCTCCCAGGCGGTCTTGCCTTCCATGGTCCAGCGCAGCACCTCCAGCTCACGCGGCGTCAGCACCGGCCGGTCGGACGGGCCGCTGCTGGGCTCGGGCACCAGCACGCGGGCGGCGGCGTCCTGGGCCATCACCGCAAACAGCTGCAGGTCGGCCACCAGGCGCATCAGCTCCACGCGGTCGCTGGGCAGGGGCTGCGAGCGCTCGACGCCCAGCGCAAAGTGCCGGCCCTCGGGCAGGTGCAGGGCCATGGCGATGCCGGTGCAGTAGCCGAAGCGCGCCTGCTCCTCCCACAGCTCGCCCAGGCCGGCCTCGGTGTAGGTGGCCTGGTTCCAGATGATGGGCATGGAATGCCGGCGGCAGTGCTGCATCACCGGATCGCGGCGCATGCTGTCGGTGTCGTGGAAGGCGTCGGTGTAGCCCTGGGGCGTGTTGTCGATCAGCACGAAGTCCGAGCGGCCCACGCCATGGTCGACCACCGACATCGCCGACACCGTGTCGAAGCCCAGGCTCTGGGCAAAACGCACGACTTCCGACCGGAACTCATCCCGAGTTCCAGTCTGCAATACCGCGGCGTAATCCCCTTGCAGCATGAACGAACACAACCTCAGCAGTCTGCCGCGAAGAGCCCCTGCAAGGGTTTACATGTTTTCATGCGATGCCCGTTGTCGAACACTGCGGGGCACCTCGAACACTGTCGGAGAGACCATCGTGTACTACTCGCAAGCGCATTGCCCCCCCTGGACCGTGCGTGCCTGGCCGCCGTTATTGTGGCAGGTTGGCGGCCAGGTTTCGTTACCGTTGCAGCATTTGTGTACACAGATCACCCAACCTGGAATCTCGGCGGCTTCGCGGGTGGTCGGGCAGACGCTGTGGGCAGCGCAATGCGACGATGGCGAAGCGGCGATGGCCTGGGACTGGGTGGAACTGTCGGATGGCGTTTATGCCATGGCCGACCCCATGGGTGTGGTGACCAATCTGCGTCTGGTCGATGGCAGTGGCGAAATGCTCACATCTGCCCAGGCCGCGCTGCACCTGAACGTGCTGCTGCGCAGCCTGCCGTGGCAGGACGAGGTCGGCCGTGCGGTCGGCGATGCCAGCCGGCCGACCGTGGTGCCGCCCTCGGCGTCGCCGCTTGCGCCACCGCCCAGCCGCCAGGCCGCGCTGCAGCGGGCGCTGGCCCACTGATCGCTCAGTGGCCGGCGGCGGCGCGGCGCAGCTGCCGCGCCAGGTCGGCCAGGCAGACGGCGGTGAGCAGGGCGGCCACCGCCAGCGGGCCCAGCAGGTCCAGCGCGGCGATGGCCTCGCCGTCCAGCACGCGCTGCATCAGCGTCACCTGGGCCAGGGCCGGCACCCACAGCTGCCAGGGCCGCTCACCACCCAGGTTGAACAGCGCCACCATCGGCACCAGCGACACCGCCAGCACCACCACGGTGGCGCTGGCCTGGGCTTCCTTGACGGTGCGGCAGCGCTGGGCCACGGCCATCAGCAGCGCCGCCAGTGCCGCGGCCAGCGGCAGCAGCAGGGCCAGGAACAGGCCGGCCTCGCGCAGGCCGAACTGGAACATCGCCGCCAGCGTCTCGCTGCGCAGCAGCCACTGGCCGGGCAGGAAGCTCAGGCAGGACAGCACGGCAATGCCCATGGCCAGCGCGGCCACCGCCGCCCATTTGCCCAGCACCAGGGCGCCGCGCGGCGCCGGCGTCAGCAGCAGCGGCTCGAGCGTGCCGCGCTCGCGCTCGCCGGCGGTGGCATCCAGGGCCGCGGCCAGCGCGCCATAGACCACGGCCATCAGCACGAACACCGGCAGCGACTTCATGAACTGCGCCGAGCGCTGGCGCGCATCGGCCATGTCCTGCTCGTCCACGCGCACCGCCTGCAGCACCGGCGGCGGCACGCCGCGGTGCGTCAGGCGCAGCGTGGCCTGCTCCTGGTTGAAGCCGGCCAGCAGCTGCTGCAGCTGGTTGGCGCTGGTCTGGGCGCGGGCATTGCCGCTGGCGGTCAGCAGTTGCACCCGTGGCGGCAGGCCGTCGGCGAGGTCGCGCTCGAAGTCGGGCGGCACCACCAGCACCGCATGGCCCAGGCTGCGGTTGGCCAGGGCGCGGGCCGGGTCGGCCGGCGCCGCCACGATCTGCCGGCCCTGGCGCGCCAGGTAGTTGGCCAGCGTCGGCGCCTGCTCCAGGCCCTGCACATGGACCTCGCGCAGCTCGGCCTGGGCCTCGATGTCGGCGACCAGCATCGACAGCGCAAACAGCAGCAGCGGGCCGATGACCACCGACGACAGCAGCGCCACCAGCAGCGTGCGCCGGTCGCGCAGCGCGTCCAGCCATTCCTTGACCAGCACCGGCCAGGCGCGCGCCAGCAGATGGGGGGCGGGGGACGACAGGGCGCTCATGCGGTGGCTCCAAAACCCAGGCGCACGAAGGCGGCCTCGAAGTCGCTTTCGCCGCTGCGCTGCAGCAGCTGGGCGACGCTGCCATCGGCCACGGTGCGGCCGCCGGCGACGATGATCACGCGGTCGCACAGCCGCTCCACCTCCTGCATGATGTGGGTGCAGAAGACGATGCACTTGCCCTGCTCGTCGCGCAGCCGGCGCAGCGCCTCGCGCAGGCTGCGCGTGGCCAGCACGTCCAGGCCGTTGGTCGGCTCGTCGAGGATGATGTGGCTGGGGTCGTGCACCAGGGCGCGGGCCAGCGCGGTCTTCATGCGCTCGCCCTGGCTGAAGCCGTCGGTGCGCCGCTCCAGCAGCTTGCGCAGGTCCAGCTGCTCGGCCAGCACCTCGGCGCGGGCATGGGCGGCATCGGCCTGCAGGCCGTGCAGCCGGCCGTGGTAGACGATGTTCTCGCGCGCGGTCAGGCGCGGGTACAGGCCGCGGCTGTCGGACAGCACGCCCAGGCGCGAGCGCACGGCCTCGGGCGCGGCGGCCACGTCCAGGCCGGCGACCTCGATGCGGCCGGCGTCGGGCACCGTCAGGCCGGCGATCATGCGCAGCGTGGTGGTCTTGCCGGCACCATTCGGGCCCAGCAGGCCGGTGATGCGGCCATCGTCGGCCTGGAAGCTGACGTCGCTGACCGCCTGCACCCTGGGCCGGGCGGCAGCGCCTGCGCCGGGGCGCCACTGCAGCAGCCGCTTCAGGCCGCCGGCGTCGGCGGCGGCATAGGCCTTGGACACGGATTGAACGCGGATCATCGGCGGCTTTCGGCGGAGGCGTTGGAAGCGGTGGAGGCGGCAGCGGCCGCGGGAGGGGCCGTGCCGATCGGACGGTAGGCCGTGGCCCGCTGGTGGCGGGCCACGCAGCTGTTCAGCCCCTGGGCCTCGGTGGCGGCCAGGGCCGCGGTGTCGTCGGCGGCGGTGATGAAGCGCTGCGCCGCATCGCGCACGCAGCCCAGGGCCAGCAGGCCATGGCCGGCGCCCTGCACCACCAGGTGGCGCGAGCGCGAGCCCAGCGCCTGGGCCACACGCTCGCCATGGCGCGGCGGCGTCACCGGGTCGTCGCTGCCGGACAGCAGCCACACCGGGGCGGTGGCCGCCGGCAGGCGGTAGAAATCGGCCGGCACCGTGCCGCGTGGCCAGTCGGCACAGGCCTGCTGGTACAGCCGGCTGAAGCTGCCGCCGAAGGCATTGGCCGCATCGGCCTGGGCGCCGCGGTCGGCGGCGTCGGCCGGCGGCGCATTGGGGCCCAGGTCTTCGGCGCAGAGCACCGACAGGTGCATGCCGGTGGCCAGCGGCGGGCTGCCCGGGCCCATCAGCGACGAGGCCAGGGCCAGCAGCGGCGCGAAGTCCTCGCGCCCCGGCGGCTGGGCCGCGGCGTCGATGGCCGCCGGCAGGCCGGCAGCCAGGGCCGGCGCATACAGCGGTGCGCGCAGCCAGGCCGACAGCTGGTCGGCCTGCAGCATCACCCGCTCCGGCCGGCCGCTGATCGGATGCGGCAGCTGGGTGGCGATGGGCAGGCGCTGGCGCAGGGCCTGCAGGCGCCGGGCCAGGTCGGGATGGCGCTGGGCGCAGCCGGGCAGGCCGGCCACCACCTGGCTGTCGGCGGCGCAGGCCGCCAGCACCGCGTCCAGCGCGGCCTGGTTGTCGCGCGCGGCCGTGTCGTGCAGGCGCATGTCCGGCGGCGCCAGGCCGTCGAGCACGGCGCGGCGCACGCGCTGCGGATGCTGGCGCAGATAGTCCAGGCCGGCGCGCGTGCCGTAGCTGGCGCCGATCAGGTTGAGCTGCTCGGCGCCCAGGGCCAGCCGCACGGCCTCCAGGTCGACCGTGGCCAGCAGCGTGGTGTAGAAGCGCAGATCGCCATGGGGCTGGGCCTGCAGGGCGCTGCGGCAGGCGGCCAGGCGCTGACGGCGCTGGTCCTCGTCGATGGCCATGGCCTCGGCCAGGGGCATCAGCGCGGCGCGTGGCCGGTCGTCGGGGCACAGCAGCGGCGCGCTGCGGCCGGTGCCACGCTGGTCGACCAGCACCAGGTCGCGGCGCTGCTGCAGCCGGCCATGGCGGGCCACCAGGGTGGCCGCCAGGTCGATGGCGCTCTGGCCCGGCCCGCCGGCCAGGAAGACCACCGGATCGGCCGCCTTGGCGCGGGCCACGGCCGGCAGCAGGGCGATGTGCAGGTCGATCTGCGGGCCTTGCGGCCGCGCCGGGTCCAGTGGCCGGCGCAGCACCGCGCAACGCGCGGCCTGGGCCAGGCCCGGCAGGCGGCAGGCGCTCCAGTTCAGCGAGGGGGGGGCGTCGGCGGCCGATGCCGCAGGGGCCAGGGCGGCGGTGGCCGCCAGCAGCGCTGCCGCGGCCAGGAGGGTGGGTTTCATGCGCCGCGATGCTAGGGCCTGATCGGCGCGTCCGGCAGGCCTGCTGCGGCGAATCGACGCCGGCGCCGCATCAACGGTCGCCGGCCGTGGTTCAGCCGGCCAGCAGCCGCGCCAGCTCGCCGCTGGCCATCAGCTTCTGCAGGTCCTGCGCGCCACCGACCAGCTGGCCTCTTACGAAGACCATCGGAAAGGTCGGCCAGCCGGTCCACATCTTCAGCGCATTGCGGCGCCGCCATTCGCTGAGGTAGCTGCCGTGGTCGATGTCGTGGTGGTGGATGCCGGCGGCGTCCAGCGCGCGCCGGGCCTTCTTGACGAAGGGATTGCCGGCCATGCCCAGCACCACCACCGGGTGGCTGGCGATGGCCTGCTGGGCCTCGGCGATGACCTCGGCATGCAGGCGCGCCACGCGCTCGCGGATGGCCGGGTGCAATGCGTCTTCGGCAAGGATGGGGCGGGGCATGGCAGCGGCTTTCTGCAGGCTGGGACGGCGCGCAGCATACTTCGGCGCCCGATCCCTCTCATTGACCCCGGAGACTCGACATGAAGCTCTATTACAGCCCCGGCGCCTGCTCGCTGGCCTCGCACATCGCACTGCACGAATCCGGCCTGCCCTTCACCGCCATCAAGGCGCCGACCAAGACCAAGCAGCTGCCCGATGGCAGCGACTACCGCCTGATCAATCCGCTGGGTTATGTGCCGCTGCTGGAGCTGGACGACGGCACGCGCCTGACCGAAGGCCCGGCGATCATGCAGTACGTGGCCGACCAGGCACCGGCCAAGGCCCTGGCCCCGGCCGCCGGCACGCTGGCGCGCTACCAGCTGATGGGCTGGCTGAACCTGATCGCCACCGAGCTGCACAAGGGCGGCTTCGGCATCTTCTTCAACCCGACGGCGAATGACGAATTCAAGGCCGCGGCGCGCGACAAGCTGGCCGGCCGCCTGGCCTGGGTCAACGAGCAGCTGGAAGGCCGCACCTGGCTGATGGGCGAGGCCTTCTCGGTGGCCGACGGTTATCTGTTCACCGTCACCAACTGGGCCAAGCCCACCGGCGTGGACCTGTCGCCCTATCCGCGCCTGCTGGCCTGGCGTGAGCGCATGGCCGCACGCGCCGGCGTGCAGGCAGCGATGCAGGCCGAGGGCCTGCTGGGCTGATCAGCCTTTTTTCAGGCCGGCGCGCAGCAGGCCTTCGCAGGTGGCGCGCTGGCCGTCGGCGGCCTCGACCCTGGCGCACACCGGGCTCAGGCCGGCCTGCAGGCGCTGCAGCACGGCGTCGTGCTGGCCGCTCTTGTTCCACTCGGCCAGCTTGGCGCCCACGCGCTGCAGCGAGCGCGCGCTGCGCTCGTGGAACGAGGCCGGATCACGAGCCGCCTCGTCGAACAGCTGGCGCGCCACGCGCTCGATGCGCGCCGCGTCCTTGGGCGCCAGATCGACCAGGGCGCTGAAGTAGCCGGCGCCCCATTGCAGCCGCGTCGCCGGGCCCTGGCTGCCGCTGAAGGCCTGCTCGTACCAGCGCAGGGCCTCGTCGTGGCGGCCCAGCTTGCGCGCATTGCCGCCCAGCTGGCTCATCAGGTAGTACGGCGAATGGCTCTTGGCCAGATTGGCCTTCAGCAGCGCATCGCTGTCGTCCCACAGCCCGGCCTCGCCCAGCAGATGGGCGGCGGCGGTGATCACCGCCTGGCGCTCGTGGCCGTCGCTGATCTCCTGGTCGTCGCGCGCCACATGGGCCTTGACCTGCTGCAGTAGCGCCGGCGCCAGCTTCGGATGGCGCTCGGTCTTGGCGGCGTCGATGCGCGCCAGCTGCACCCGCGACAGCAGGGCCGACAGCCGGTCGCCACGCGACAGCGTGGCATCGGCCTGCAGGCGCTGCAGCGCGGCATCGAAGGCCTGCACCAGGGCCTGGCGGTCCGCGCCGGGCTCGGGCGCCAGCGCCCGCGTGATGTCGGCCGACAGATTGACCAGCGAGTCCATCTGCACCCGGCTGGCCTGGGCATCGGCGAGCAGGCCGCGCACACGCTCGCGCAGCGCGGCATCGGGCTTCAGGCCCTTGCCGTCGTCACTTTCGGCCAGGGCCTTGAGCAGCAGGCGCGTGGCGGCGTCGCGCTCGCCGGGCGGGCAGGCCGCCGACAGCTGGCCCAGCAGCGTGGCACGCTCGGCCGCCGGCACCAGCTGGGCCTCGTCGATGTCCCAGCCATACCAGGCCAGCATGCGCCACTCGGACCCGCTGATGGTCTTGCCGGCACGTGCATCGGCCAGCACCGCCTTCAGCGGCCGGCCGCCGGTCAGGCCCAGCTGCAGCACGGCCATGACCTGCGGCGCATCCACCTCGCCGGGCAGGCGCGTGATCTCCTGGCCGTCGGGCGAAAACAGGATCAGCGTCGGATAGCCGCGCACCTTGAAGCGGCCGCCCAGCTTTTGCGCGCCGGGCAGGTCGCCATCCACATGCACGGCGACAAAGCCCTGGGCGCGGTGGATGAAGTCCTGGCGGTTGAACAGCGTGGCCTTGAGCTGGTTGCAGGGCGGGCACCAGGTGGCGCCCCAGTACAGCAGCAGCGGCTTCTTCTCGGCGCGGGCCTGGGCGAAGGCGCGGTCCACGTCGGCATCCACGCCGGCCTGGCGCCAGGCCACGCCGGGGCCGGGCAGCGGCGCGGCCTGGGCCCCGCCGACCGCGCAACAGGCCAGGGCGCTGCCCAGCGCGACGGCCAGGCTCAGGCGGGACAGCAGCGGGGCGATGGCGGGCATGGCTTCAGGCCTCGGGGTCGTGGGGATCGAGCGGCGATTGTGGCGGCAGGCGCGGTTCCCCGAGCTGCAGCTGGGCATCGTCGTCCACCGGCTCGGGCGTGGCCCGGGCCAGCGCCATCCAGACCATGAAGGGCAGCGTCATCGCGCGCTGCGGCGCCGGCCGCGCCACCTGCAGCGGGCCGCCGGCATCGGGCGCCACCAGCACGCCGTAGACCGGCGGGATCTCGTCGGCGCTGGCGATGCCCTCGCGGATCACGTACCAGCATTCGCCGGCCAGCCAGCGGTAGGCCTCGCCCTTGGCCGGCCGGCGCAGATCGGCCAGCAGGTCGGCGCGCCGCACCTTGATCTCATGCGCCACCGGGGCCAGATAGGCCTCGACCGTGGTGTGGCGCAGCGAATAGACGTCGGGCATGGCGATGGCCCAGCCCGGCTCGGTGCCGCTGGCCTGGCTGGCAGCGTCCTCGCCGATGCGCGCGCGCAGCGCCAGGCCGCGCCAGACGATGCGGCCGGCCTGCTGCATCTCGCGCGCCACCCGCGCCACCAGGGCCTCGTGGGCATCGCGGCTGGCGCGGTTGCGCTGCAGCGTCTCGGCCATCACCACGATGCCGGCGTCGGTGACGCGCAGGGTCTCGCGGCCGGCCGCATCCACCTGCTGCGCCAGCAGGCCAGCGGCCAGCAGCTCGGCTTCCAGCGGATCGCGGCAGGGCCAGCCGGCGCTGCGCCACATGGCCTTGAGCCGGCGGCGGTGGGCGGCGGTGAGGGCAAGCGGCATGGCTGCGAGCGTAGCGCCACCGTCAATGCCGCTGAATGCCGGATTCAAGTCGCCGCCACCTTGGCAGCGGCGCGGACTGTCACCATCTGCTCACCATGAACACCACCCCCACCGTCACCCGCCCCCGTCCCGTCGAACGCCTGGTCACCGGCCAGCCCACGCAGGACGGCGCCGGCGTCAAGCTCACCCGCGTGCTGACCCAGCCGCTGCAGCAGCGGCTGGACCCGTTTCTGATGCTGGACGCCTTCGGCTCCGACCAGCCCGGCGACTACATCGCCGGCTTTCCCGACCATCCGCACCGCGGCTTCGAAACCATCACCTACATGATCGCCGGGCGCATGCGCCACCGCGACTCGGCCGGCAACGAAGGCCTGCTGAGCAATGGCGGCGTGCAATGGATGACCGCCGGCCGCGGCCTGGTGCACAGCGAGCTGCCCGAGCAGGAAGAGGGCGTGATGGAAGGCTTCCAGCTGTGGCTGAACCTGCACAGCGCCGACAAGTTGCAGACACCGGGCTACCGCGACATTCCCAGCGAGCAGATCCCGGAGTGGCAGGGCGACGGCGTGACCGTGCGCGTGATCGCCGGTGCAAGCCAGGGCGTGCAAGGCGCGGTGCAGCGGCCGGTGACCGAGCCGCTGTACCTGGACCTGCACCTGCAGCCCGGCGCGGTGTTCGCGCAGCCGCTGCCCGAGGGCCACAACGCCTTTGTCTATGTGTACCGCGGCGATGTGGCCATCGAGGGCACGCAGGTGCCGCAGCAGCGCATGGCCATCCTGCGCGGCGGCAGCATGAATGCGCTGCCGGGGGCCGACGGCGTGGTGCTGGCCGCCGGTGCCCAGGGCGCGCGGGCGCTGCTGATCGCCGGCGCGCCGCTGCGCGAGCCCATCGCCCAGTACGGCCCGTTCGTGATGAACACGCGCGAGCAGCTGATCCAGGCGGTGGAGGACTTCCAGGCGGGCAAGTTCGTCTGAGCGACGCTCACTTCATCGTGTAGCTGACGCTCAGGCCCACGCTGCGCCCACGCACATCGGTGTAGCTGGGGTCATAGCCCGACAGGAAGAAATACGCCTGCTGCGAGAACGGCGGCGCCTTGTCGAACAGGTTCAGCACCGTCGCCCGCACGCTCAGCGCGTCGCTGACTTTCCAGCCCGCGCTGAGGTTCCACAGCGAGTAGGCGGACACATCGCGGTCGGGCTTGCCCAGGATGGTCTGGTCGCGGTGGCCCGACAGGTAGCTGTTGCTCAGCGTGGCGCTGTAGGGGCCACGGTTCCAGTCGGCGGCGAGCGTGTGGCGCCAGCGCTGCACCACGCCGTCGTTGATGAAGCGGCCCAGGTTGCTGACATAGGGGTCGCCGTCGCCGGTCTGCTGCTTGGACTGCAGCGTCAGCGTGCCGTTCATGCGCAGCGCCAGCTCGCCCAGCGGCGTCTTGATGCGGTTCAGCGCCAGGCCCAGGTCCAGGCCCGAGATCTTCTGCCGGCCGCGGTTCTGCTTGACCAGGTCGATGTGGTCGATCCAGTCGTCCTCGTCGCGGTGCACCAGGCTGCCGTACTTGGCCAGGTCGCCCAGGATCACGTCCACGCCCAGGGTGCTGATCAGGTCGCGCTTCTCGACGTTCCAGTAGTCCAGGCTCAGGCTCATGTCACGCTGCGGCTCGAACACCAGGCCCAGCGAGAACTGGCGCGACTTCTCGGGCTTGAGCGCGCGGTTGCTGTAGTTGTAGGTGGTCCAGGTGTCCGAGCAGTCGGTGGGCGTGGCGTCCGGGTCGGCGGCCAGGCAGGCCGGGTCGACCAGGGTGGCGGCGGTGCCGGTGGACAGCGGCCGGTACAGGTCGGACATGCTGGGCGCGCGGAAGCCCGCACCGATGGAGCCGCGCAGCAGCAGCTCGCGCGTGGGCGTGTAGCGCAGGCCCAGCTTGGGGCTGAGGGCGCCGCCGCTGACCTGGTAGCGCTCGTAGCGCAGCGCGGCCTGCAGCTCCAGCTGCTTGGACAGCGGCGCCGAGACCTCGGCAAACACCGCCGAGACGCGGCGCGAATGGCCGAAGTCGGCGTCCGGCCCCTGCGAGGCCTCGCCCAGGATCAGGTCGTCGGCCAGGGCCTGCGACTGGTGGTAGTCCTGGCGCTCGCGGCGCAGCTCGCCGCCCAGGGCCAGGGCCAGGTCGCCACCGGCCAGGCGCGCCAGCGGCCGGCTGAGGCGGAAGTCCAGGCTGCTCATCGTGCCCTTGGCGCTGCGCACCTCGCCGCGGATCTGCGCCGCCTCGTACAGCGCCAGGCCGGCGGCGCTGGACGGGCCGAAGGGGTTGAGCACGCCGTTGGCAAAGCCGTTCAGCACCATGGTCTCGTTCAGATAGCCCTGGTGGTCGCGGTCCGACACCTTGCTGGTGCTGTGGTTGATGGCCCACTCATAGTCCCAGCCGCCCAGCACGCCGTTGGTGCCGGCCACCAGGCGCTGGCCGGTGGAGACGATCTCGCTGGTGCGCAGGCCGGCCTCCTCCAGGCGCGTGCGCACGGTGATGATGCGCTCCTCGTCGTCGGCATCCAGGTTGTTCAGCGCGCTGCCGGCAAAGGCCGGCACGCGCGACACGTCCATGTCGGCGTCCACGCGGTTGGGCGTGCCCGAGTAGCGCGTGCGGGCGCGGGCCAGCGAGACCTCGGCAAAGGCCTGGTGGCCGCCGCCCAGGTTGAACACGCCGCGCGTGAACAGGCTGCCCTTGTTCGACTCCGGGTAGAGCTCGATGTTGCGCATGTAGTCGAAAGTGCAGCCGTCGATGCCGCCGATGCCTTCGGGCAGGTACAGGCTGGCCGGCGGGTTGCAGCCGCGCGCCGCCGCCGGGTTGACGGCCGAGCGGTTGTCGATCACCGACACGCCGTTGCTCGAATAGCCCTCGCCGGCCAGCACGTTGTACTGGTAGCGCGACAGCCGGATGTTGCCGGGGAAGCTGGCCGAGCTCAGCAGGTCGGGCAGGCGCTCGGGGATCTTCAGGTCGTTGATGAACTGGCGGTCCAGCGCATTCAGCCGGCTGGTCTTCTGCAGGTCCAGCACGCCGATGACATTGAAGCCGTCGCGCGCCAGGTCGCCCCAGCCGCCGGCCATGGTGGCCGCGCGCTTGTTGGCGCCGCCGCCCTCGGTGGTGTTGCTGGCGCTGGCCGACAGGTCCAGGCCGCTGAAGTTCTTGCGCGTGATGAAGTTGATGACGCCGCCGATGGCGTCCGAGCCGTACAGCGACGAGGCGCCGTCCAGCAGCACCTCCACGCGCTCGATGGCCGCGGCCGGGATGCTGTTCAGGTCCACGCCGGCGGCATCGCCCGGCGAGGCGAAGTTGGCCATGCGCCGGCCGTTGAGCAGCACCAGGGTCGAGCTGACGCCCAGGCCGCGCAGGTTGGCACCGTTGAAGCCCATCTGGTCGCGGAAGCCGCCGGTGCCGATGCTGCCGCCGTCGGTCAGGTTGCTGGCGCTGGCGGCGATGCGGGCCACGATCTCGGCGGCGGTGGTCACGCCGGTCTTGGCGAACTCTTCGCGGGTGATCACCTGCACCGGCAGCGCGGTCTCGCCGTCGATGCGCTTGATCGCCGAGCCGGTGATCTCCACCCGCTGCGGCTCGGCGGGCGCGGTCTGCGCCAGCGCGCCGCCGGCCAGGGCCAGCAGCACCGCCGGCAGAAGGGCCTGCACGCCGGCCTTCAGCGGCAGGGTGCACAGGGTGGAACGGTGGCGGCGGCTGGCGGGCATGCGGGACTCTCCGGTCGGGGGGACGGCTGGCGCGGGTTCGCTGCAGTCTAGAAAGGCTTCACCGGGCGGCAACGCCGGCGAAATGCGCCGGTCGCTTGGCCGCAAGTCGCCGTCGCATCGCGGCAAGCGGCTGTCGCGGCAGGGTCACGCAGCCGTCAGCCTGGCGACAGCCGGCGCCGGGCTTCTTGCCTGGGTGCGACATGATCTGTCGTGAAACAGGCGGCCGCCGCCAGGCCCGCGGCCGGCAGCGGGGCGCCGGTGCCAACATCGCGCCCCATGTCAGCCACCTCCCCCTTGCTGTCCCGCCGCCGCCTGCTCTCGGCCGCGGCCCTGCTGCCCGCCAGCCTTGGCGCGCTGGCCGCGCCGGCCACGGGCGCTGCCGGCGCTGCCGGCACCGCCGTGCCGACAGGCAGTGCCGGCACGGCCGTGCCCATCGGCGGCGCGCTGAGCGACGGCAACGATGCGGTCTGGCGCGGCATCGTCGATCTGGCGGGTGGCGCCGCCTCGCCCTGGGTGGTGCTGGGCACCGCCAGCGGCATGCCCGAGGTCAGCGCCGCCAACATCGTGCGGCAGCTGCAGCGCCGCGGCGTGCGCGCCACGGCCCTGCCGGTGTCGCCCCTGCTCAAGGACCGGCCGGTGGACCAGGCGGTGCGCGATCCGGCCCTGGTGGCCCAGGTGCGGGCGGCGCGCGGCGTGTTCTTCGGCGGTGGCGCCCAGGAGCGCATCGTCTCCAGCCTGATGCCCGGCGGCGTGGCCTCGCCGCTGCTGGAGGCGATCTGGGAGGTCTACCGCGGCGGCGGCGTGGTCGCCGGCACCTCGGCCGGCGCGGCCATCATGAGCCAGACCATGTTCGTCGACGCGCCCGACCTGATGGCGGTGATGAAGGGCCGGCTGCGCCCCGGCCAGGAATTCGGCCCCGGCCTGGGCTTTGTCGACCGCTCGGTGCTGGTCGACCAGCATTTCCTGCGCCGCGGCCGCATCGGCCGGCTGCTGCCGCTGATGCTGCGCACCGGCCACCAGCTGGGCCTGGGCGTGGAAGAAGATGGCGGCGTGGCCATGCGCGGCCTGCAGGCCGAGGTGCTGGGCGGCCAGGCGCTGTTCATCGACCTCAGCGAGGCGCGCAGCGATGCCACGCTGGGCGTGTTCAACCTGCAGGGCGCGCGCATTTCGCTGCTGGGCCGGGGCGACCGGCTGGACCTGGCCACGCGCACGCTGCAGCCGGTGGCCCACCGCGCCCGCGGCCAGGTCTACGACCCCGCGGCGCCGGACTTCAAGCCCGAATACACCACCCAGCCCTTCCAGGTGGACATGCTGGCCAATGGCGTGCTGCCGGCCAGCATGGGCCAGCTGATCGACGGCAGCTTTGCCGAGGTGCGCGGCCTGAGCTTCGATCCCCGCGGTGGCGACGACCCCGCGCTGGGCGCGCTGGGCTTCGAATGGCGGCTGTACAAGCCGCCGGGCTGCCGCGGCTGGACCAGCGACGAGGGCGGCGGCGAGGACTACAGCATCCACCGCATGGGCCTGGACGTGCGCCCGGTGCGCCTGGCCCAGCCGCTGTACCAGGCCTGGCGGCCCCTACCCGGCTGAGCCAGCCACGCGCTAACCTCGCACCCACCGCTGGTTCTCCGGAGATGATTCGCATGCAACGCCGACTGTTCCCCACCCTGGCCGCCGCCCTGCTCGTGCTGGCCGCGCTGCCCCCCGCCCAGGCCCAGGCTCCCGACTGGAAGAAGATCCGCATCGGCGTCGAAGGCGCCTACCCCCCGTTCAGCGAGGTCGGCCCCGATGGCAAGCTGAAGGGCTTCGACATCGACATGGCCCTGGCCCTGTGCGCCGAGATGAAGGCCGAGTGCAGCCTGGTGGCCCAGGAATGGGACGGCATGATCCCGGCGCTGAACGCGCGCAAGTTCGACGCCATCATCGCTTCGATGGCCGCCACCGAAGAGCGGCGCAAGGCCGTCAACTTCAGCGACAAGTACTACAGCACGCCGGCGCGCTTCCTCGGCAAGGCCGGTACCACGCTGCAGGCCACGGCCGCCGGCCTCAAGGGCAAGAAGATCGGCGTGCAGCGCAGCACCAGCCACGACCGCTTCCTGACCGAGCAGTTCAAGGACGCAGAAATCGTGCGTTATGCCAAGGCCGACGAGCTGTATCTGGACCTGGCCTCCGGCCGCATCGAGCTGGCCATGGGCGATTCGGTGGCGCTGGACGGCGGCTTCCTGAAGAAGCCGCAGGGCAAGGGTTTTGCGTTCTTCGGCCCGGCGTTCAACGACACCAAGTACTTCGGCACCGGCTCCAGCATCGCCGTGCGCAAGGCCGACGAGGCGCTGGCGCAGAAGTTCAATGCCGCCATCAAAGCGCTGCGTGCCAACGGCCAGTACAAGAAGCTGCAGGACAAGTACTTCGACTTCGACATCTACGGTCCGGAAACGAAGTAAGTCCGAGCCACGGCCATGGACCTGTTGCACGGCTACGGCCTGAGCCTGCTGCAAGGCGCGCTGCTGACGCTGGCAGTGGCCTTTGGCTCGCTGGCGATTGCGCTGGTGCTGGGCCTGGCCGGCGCGCTGGCCAAGCTGTCGCAGCACCGCCTGCTGCAGTGGCCGGCGCTGGCCTACACCACGCTGATCCGCGCCGTGCCCGACCTGGTGCTGATGCTGCTGGTGTTCTACGGCGGCCAGACGGCGGTCAATGCGCTGGGCGAGCGCCTGGGCTGGGACTATGTGGACATCGACCCCTTCGTCGCCGGCGTGCTGACCATCGGCTTCATCTTCGGCGCCTATTTCACCGAGGTGCTGCGCGGCGCCTTCCTGGCCGTGCCGGCCGGCCAGCGCGAGGCGGCGCTGGCCTATGGCTTCAGCCGCGGCCAGGTGCTGGCGCGCATCGTCGGCCCGCAGATGCTGCGCCATGCGCTGCCGGGGCTGTCGAACAACTGGCTGGTGATGGTCAAGAGCACGGCCATCGTCTCGGTGATCGGCCTGTCGGACCTGATGGCGCGCGGCGCCCAGGCCGCCGGCGCCACCCGCGAGCCCTTCACCTTCTACCTGGCGGTGGCCGCGGTCTATCTGGCCTTCACCTCGCTGTCCGAGGCGTTTTTCGCCTGGCTGGGCCGGCGCCTGGCGGTGGGTCAGAAGGTGGCGGTGTTATGACGGTGGCGGTGCTGTGAACCTGCAGGTCATCGTCGACAACCTGCCGCTGTACCTGGGCGGCCTGGGCACCACGCTGCAGCTGCTGGCCGCGGCCCTGCTGGCCGGCGGCGCGGCGGCCCTGCCGCTGGCCGTGCTGCGCAGCCTGCCCTCGCCCTGGCTGTGGCGGCCGGTGTGGCTGTTCACCTATGTGATCCGCGGCACGCCGCTGCTGGTGCAGCTGTTCCTGCTGTATTACGGCCTGGCCCAGTTCCAGGCCGTGCGCGACAGCGTGGCCTGGGGCGCGCTCAGCTCGCCCTGGTTCTGCGCGGTGGCGGCGCTGGCCATCAACACCGCGGCCTACAGCTGCGAGATCCTGCATGGCGCGATCAAGGCCGTGCCGGCCGGCGAGGTGGAGGCGGCGCGGGCCTACGGCTTCTCGCGCTGGGCCAGCTTCCGCCACATCGTGCTGCCGCAGGCGCTGCGCCGTGCGCTGCCGGCCTACAGCAACGAGGTGGTGCTGATGCTGCATGCCACGGCCCTGGCCAGCGTGGTGACCCTGCACGACCTGACCGGCGTGGCCCGCGAGGTCAACTCGGTGCACTACCTGCCGTTCGAGGCCTTCATCACCGCGGCGCTGTTCTACATCGCGGTCACCGTGGTCCTGGTGGCCGGCTTCCATGCCGCCGAGCGGCGCTGGCTGGCGCCGCTGACGGCCGCCGCCGGCCGCCAGTCGCCAACCGCGCCGTCCGCGGCCAAGACCTGAGCCTTTCTCGTTTCCCGTCCTGCATGCGCACCGTCCACCATTCCCTCGCCGCCAGCACGCCCGGCACCGTCCACACGCTGACCAGCCTGCACTTCGGCGCCCCCGGCCCCGGCGGCAAGGTCTACATCCAGGGCTCGCTGCATGCCGACGAGGTGCCGGGCATGCTGGTGGCCCACCACCTGCGTGGCCGCCTGGCGGCGCTGGAGGCCGGCGGCCGGCTGCGCGGCGAGGTGGTGCTGGTGCCGGCGGCCAATCCGCCCGGCCTGGGCCAGTGGCTGCTGCGCAGCCACCTGGGCCGCTTCCACCAGGGCAGCGGCGAGAACTTCAACCGCGGTTATCTGGATCTGAGCGATGCGGTGCAGGCCGCCGTGGCCGGCCGCCTGGGCGCCGATGCCGCGGCCAATGTGGCCCTGGTGCGCGCCGCGCTGCGCCAGGCGGTGGCCGCGCTGCCGGTGGCCGGCACGCTGGACAGCCTGCGCCACACCCTCTACGGCCTGGCCATCGACGCCGACCTGGTGCTGGACCTGCACTGCGACGGCGAGGGTCTGCTGCACTTCTACACCACGCCGGCCTGCTGGCCCGGCCTCCAGCCGCTGGCCCAGGCCATGGGCGCGCGCCTGGCCCTGCTGGCCGAGCAGTCGGGCGGCGATCCCTTCGACGAAGCCTGCTCCATGCCCTGGGCGCGGCTGGCGGCGCGGCTGGACCTGCAGGCCACGCCGCTGCCCCAGGCCTGCCTGGCGGTGACCATCGAGCTGCGCGGCGAGGCCGACGTGGACCATGGCCTGGCCGCCGGCGATGCGCTGGCCATCGAACGCTTCCTGGTCGAGCGTGGCGTGGCCGCGCCGGCCGCCGAGCCGCCGCCACCGCTGCCGCCGCTGGACTGCGACGGCCTGCCGCTGGCCGGCTCGATGCCGCTGCACGTGCCCCAGGGCGGCATGGTTGTTTTCGTGCGTGCGCCGGGCGAACGGGTGAAGGCCGGCGACACGATCGCCGACCTGATCGACCCGTTCACCGGCGCGCTCACACCCATCACCGCACCGGTCGACGGCCTGTTCTTCGCCCGCGAGAACCGGCGCTTTGCCACCGCCGGCATGTCCATCGGCAAGGTCGCCGGCCACGAGGCGCGGCGCGACGGCGCCCTGCTGTCTCCGTGATCGTCGCCGTCCCGGCATGCGACGATCCGCAGCCATGACCATGAGTGGACAAGTCCTCCAAGTCAGCGAGCTGCACAAGCGCTTCGGCCAGCGCGAGGTGCTGCGTGGCGTGTCGCTGACCGCGCGCCCCGGCGACGTGGTGGCCATCATCGGCTCCAGCGGCTCGGGCAAGAGCACCTTTCTGCGCTGCCTGAACCTGCTGGAGCAGCCCCATGCCGGCACGCTGCGCCTGGGCGACGAGACGCTGGCGCTGAAGCCCGACCGCGACGGCAGCCTCACCGCCGCCGACGCTGCCCAGCTGCGCCGCTGGCGCACGCGGCTGTCGATGGTGTTCCAGGGCTTCAACCTGTGGAGCCACCGCACCGTGCTGCAGAACATCACCGAGGCGCCCATCCATGTGCTGGGCCGCTCGCGCGACGAGGCCGTGGCCCGCGCCGATGCGCTGCTGGCCCGTGTCGGCCTGATGCACCGCCGCGACGTGCACCCGGCCCAGCTGTCGGGCGGCGAGCAGCAGCGCGTGGCCATTGCCCGCGCGCTGGCCATGGACCCCGAGGTGATGCTGTTCGACGAGCCGACCTCGGCGCTGGACCCCGAGCTGGTGGGCGAGGTGCTGGCGGTGATGCGCGAGCTGGCCGCCGAGGGCCGCACCATGCTGGTGGTCACGCACGAGATGGGCTTTGCGCGCGAGGTGGCCAGCCAGCTGCTGTTCCTGCACCAGGGCCGCGTCGAGGAGCAGGGCGTGCCGCGCGAGGTGCTGGCCGCGCCGCGCAGCGAGCGGCTGCGCCAGTTCCTGTCGGGCGGATTGAAGTGACCCAGCCGCCGCAGCGCTGCGCGCTGCTGCTGCTGCCCGGCTTTGCGCTGTCGGCCCTGGCCGGCGTGGTCGAGGCCTTGCAGGCCGCCAATGCGCTGCTGGCCCTGCCCGGCGCGGCGCCGGCCTATGCGCTGCAGCTGGTGGCCGCCGAAGGGCCGGGCCCGGTGGCCGCGGCCGGCGGCGTGGTGGTGCAGGCCCAGCCGCTGCAGGCCGTGCTGGCCGATGTCGGCGATGCCGGCGGTGCCGCCGCGCTGTGGGTGGTGGTGGCCGAGGGCGCGCCGCCGCCCGGCGCGCTGCAGGCCCCGGCCGCGGCCCTGCTGGCCCTGCTGCGGCGCGCCGCCGCCGCCGGCCATGTGCTGGCCGGCGTGGGCGGCGGCGCCGCCTGGCTGGCCGAGGCCGGCCTGCTGCGTGGCCACCGCGCCACCGTGCACTGGCCGCAGATCGGCCCGCTGGCCGAGCGCCATCCCGAGGTGCTGGTGTCGCAGCGCCAGTGGGAGATCGACCGCCAGCGCCTCACCGCCGCCGGCCACCAGGCCGGACGCGACCTGTTCGTGGCCTGGCTGGGCCGGCGCCACGGCGAGCGCCTGGCCCAGGAGCTGGCGGCCCAGCTGGGCCTGGCCCATGTGCCGGCCGCCGACGAGCGCCAGAGCGTGCCGCTGGGCGCGCGCCTGGTGGCCCAGCAGGGCGGCGGCTCGGCCAAGCTGGCCGAGGCCGTGGCGCTGATGGAGGCCAACCTGGCCGAGCCCCTGCCCACCGAGGAGATCGCGCGCCTGGTCGGCGTGTCGCGGCGCCAGCTCGAACGCTTGTTCAAGCAGCACCTCGATGCGCTGCCCTCGCGCTGGTACATCGCGCTGCGCCTGGCGCGCGCCCAGCGCCTGCTGCGCCAGACGCCGCAGTCGGTGCTGCAGATCGCGCTCGGCTGCGGCTTCGCCTCGGGCCCGCACTTCAGCAATGCCTACCGCGCGCACTTCGGCCGCACGCCGCGCGAGGAGCGCAGCCCACGCGCCGCCGCCTGGCGCAGCGGCGAGGCCGCCGAGGCGGCCACCGATCCATGCCCCGATCCGCAGGAGAGCCCATGACCTTTCTGCACGACGGCAGCAGCCGCTGGCGCCTGCGCCCGGCGCGCGAGACCGACCTGGATGCGCTGGACGCGCTGGCCCAGGCCAGCGCCATCGGCATCACCTCGCTGCCCGAGGACCGCGCCCTGCTGGCCCAGGCCCTGGCGCGCAGCTGCGCCGCCTTTGCCGCCATGGCCAGCGGCGACGATGCCAGCGGCGAGGAGGTCTATTTGTTCGTGCTGCAGGACCAGGCGCGGGGCGGCGCCCTGGTCGGCACCGCCGGCATCACCGCGGCGGCCGGCTTCAACGACCGCTTCTACAGCTACCGCAACGAGTTCATCGTGCAGGCCAGCGCCGAGCTGGGCGCGCGCAACCGCATCCACACCCTGCACCTGTGCCATGAGCTGACCGGCGCCACCCTGCTCACCGGCTTTCACATCGATGCTGCGCTGGCCGACAGCGCCGCGCCGCAGCTGCTGTCGCGCGGCCGCCTGGCCTTCATCGCCGCCCATCCCGAGCGCTTCTCGGAGCGCATCGCCGCCGAGAACCCGGGCCTGGCCGACGACAGCGGCCGCTGCCCGTTCTGGGAGGCGGTGGGCCAGCGCTTCTTCGGCATGGCCTATCCGGAGGCCGAGCGCAGCAGCGGCGGCCACCATCCCAAGGCCTGGATCGCCGAGCTGATGCCGCAGAGCCCGATCTATGTGCCGCTGCTGCCCGACGAGGCGCAGTGGGCGCTGGGCCAGCTGCATCCGGTGGGCGAGCTGCCGTTTTCCATCCTGCTCGACGAGGGCCTGGACGGCGACAGCCACCTCAACCTGTTCGATGGCGGGCCCACCGCCGAAGGCCGCGTCGCGGCGCTGAAGACGGTGCGTCGGCGCCGCCCGGTGGCACTGGCCGCCGACGGCGCGCCGCCGGCCCGCAGCCCATCCGGCCTGGCCCTGGTGGACAACGGCGGCGGCGACGGCTTCGTGGCCCTGCTGGCCGCGGCGCCGGCCGCGGGTGCCGGCTCGCCGGCCCTGTCCCTGGCCGCCGCCGACCGCCCGGCCTTTGCCGATGGCCGCGCCTGGTGCGCGCTGCTGGATGGAGCAAGGCCATGACCGCGCCCCACACCGTGCGCGAGCTGCGCGCCGCCGACCTGGACCGCGTGCTGCCCTGGCTGACGCCCGGCGCGGCCCGCGAGCTGCCGCAGCCCGGCGACCCCGAGGCCTGGCTGGGCGTGCAGGGCCCGGGCGACGATGCCGGCCTGTGCGCCGCGCTGCGCCTGCGCCAGCGCATCGGCCTGCAGCTGCCGCGGCCCTGGTATCACGTGGGCTGCGTGGTGCATGCGGCGCCGGCGCTGGCGCTGTTCCACCGGCTGACGCGGCTGCAACTGGGCCACGACCACAGCGGCGCCAGCGAGCTGGCCGACATCGCCTGGGACCCGGCCCTGCCGCTGCCCGAGCAGGCCGCGGCCCTGCAGGCCCTGCTGGCGGCGGCGCTGGCGCGCATCCAGGCCCGGCGCGACGAGCATGCGGCCACGCTGATCGTCGAGCTGCCCGGGCTGCGCGATGGCGACGGCGCCAGCCCGTTCTGGCAGGGCCTGGGCCGGCACTTCTACAGCGGCGATACGCGGGCCGCGGCCGAGCGCTTCGGCCCGGCCTGGCGCAGCCATGTGGCGGCCCTGCTGCCGCGCCAGCCGGTCTACACCGCCTTTCTGCCGGCGCCGGCCCAGGCCGCCATCGCCCAGGTGGCGCCGGGCGCGCGCGTGCTGCTGGAACTGCTGTGGCAGGCGGGCTTTCGCTACAGCCACCACATCACGGTGGACGACGGCGGGCCGGTGTTCGAGCTGGCGCTGGATGCGCTGCCGGCCCAGGCGGCGGCGCTCTGAGCCCTCAAGGCCGGATCGCCACCTTCAGCACGCCGTCGCGCTGGTGGGCAAACAGCTCGTAGGCGCTGACGATGTCGTCCAGCGCGTAGTGGTGCGTCACCAGCGGACGCAGGTCCAGCCGGCTGCTGGCCAGCACGTTCATCAGCCGGCGCATGCGCTCCTTGCCGCCGGGGCACAGCGCGGTGTGGATGCGGTGGTCGCCCAGGCCGGCGGCAAAGGCATCCAGCGGGATCTTCAGGTCGCTGCTGTAGACGCCCAGGCTGGACAGCGTGCCGCCGGGCTTGAGCACACGCAGCGCCTGCTCGAAGGTGCTTTGCAGGCCCAGCGCCTCGATGGAGGCGTCGACGCCGCGGCCGCCGGTGAGCTTCATCACCTCGGCCACCACGTCCTGGCTGCGGAAGTTCAGCGTCACGTCGGCGCCCAGCCGACGCGCCATTTCCAGCCGGTGGTCGTTGCCGTCGATGGCGATGAGGGTGCTGGCCCCGCGCAGCCTGGCGCCGGCGGTGGCGCACAGGCCGATCGGCCCCTGGGCGAACACCGCCACCGTGTCGCCGATGCGGATGTTGGCGTTTTCGGCGCCGGCAAAGCCGGTGGACATGATGTCGGGGCACATCAGCACCTGCTCGTCGGTCAGGCCGTCGGGAATGGGCGCCAGATTGGCCTGGGCATCGGGCACCAGCACGTATTCGGCCTGGGTGCCGTCGATCAGGTTGCCGAAGCGCCAGCCGGCCGTGGCCTTGTAGCCATGGCAGCCGCAGCGGCCCGAGGCCACCAGGTAGCTGCCGTCCTGCGACGGCGCGCCATCTTGCGCGGCATAGGAGTTGAAGTTCGGGCAGATGGCGCCGGCGATGACGCGCTGGCCCTCGTGGTAGCCGCTCACCGCGCTGCCCAGCTTCTCGATCACGCCCACCGGCTCGTGGCCCACGGTCAGGCCCGGCGCCACCGGGTACTCGCCCTTCAGGATGTGCACATCGGTGCCGCAGATGGTGGTCAGCGTGATGCGCAGCAGCGCATCGTTGGGGCCCACGTCGGGAATGGGCTTGTCGGTGAGTTCGATGCGGCCGGGTTCGACGAACACGGCGGCCCTCATGCGCTGGGACATGGACAACTCCTGGCCGGCTGGCGGCTGGGTCAGGGCGGCCGCACACCGGCCACCCAAACCCCGATTGCAGCGGCAGATCCGGCCGCTGCAGTTGACTGGCATCAACCCCGCAGCCCATCGCGCCCACCCCCCCGCCAGGCGCCCGCGATCCTGCCATCGGGACTGTTGCCGATGACGCTGGCCCGGCGGCCGTGCATGGTGCGGCCATGGACACGCACAACCCCCTGCGCCAGCCGCTCGATACCGTGCGGGCGATCTACGCCGCCTTCGGCCGCGGCGATCTGCTCGGCCTGCTGGCCCAGCTGCATCCGCAGATCGACTGGGGTGTCAGCGTCGCCGCGCCCGGCGCCGAGCAGGTGCCCATGCTGCGCCATGGCGTGGGCCACGAGGCCGTGCAGCGCTACTTTGCCGGCGTGGCGCGGCTGGAGTTCCTGCGCTTCGAGGTCGGCCGCTTCCTGGCCGACCAGGAGGTGGTGGTCACCGAGATCGAGTTCGAGGCCCGCCACCGCGGCAACGGCCGCAGCATCAGCAGTGCCGAGCTGCACCACTGGACGGTGGACCGCGGCCTGGCCATCCGCTTCCGCCCCTATGTGGACACGGCGGCGCTGATCGAGCTGTACCGGCCCTGATCGGCCCTAATCCGCCCTAGTCGGCCCAGCCGCCGGCATGGATGGCATCGCGGATCGCCGCCGCGGTGCGCACCAGGGCCGGGCCGGCGGTCTGCTGCAAAAAGGCGCCCTGCAGCCGCGCCGCCGGGCCGCCCACGGTCAGCGACAGCGGCTCGCGGCCGTCGTTCAGGTCCACCGCCACGCCGGCGGCGCTGATGTCGCTTTCCCACTCGGCCTCGCTGGTGACGAAGCCCTGCAGCCGCTGCTGGGCGCGGGCGCGCTCCAGGCCCTGCTGCTGCACCGCCCAGGGAATGCCGCCACGCTGCTGGGCCTGGGCCTGCAGGCGCGCATCCAGCCGCGCCTGCTCGTCGGGCTGCAGGGCCACGTACAGCGCCCGGCCCATGGCCGTGGTGGCCAGCGGCAGCTGGGTGCCCACGTCCAGGCCCAGGGTCAGCGGCGCGCTGCTGCGGCAGTGCGCCACATAGACCATGCCCAGCTCGCGGCGCACGCCCAGCGACACCGCGGCCTGCGCCAGGTCGGCCAGGGCCTGCATGTGCGGCCGGGCGATGCGCGCCACGTCGAAGTTGCCGAGCATCGAAAAGCCCAGCGCCAGCACGCCCGGCGCCAGCGCGTACTCGCCACGCGGGCCGCGGTGGCGCAGATAGCCCAGCGCGGTGAGCGTGAAGCTCAGCCGCGACACCGTGGCCTGGGGCAGGCCGGTGCGGCGCGCCAGCTCCTGGTGCGGCAGCCAGCGGTCGGTGGGCTTGAAGCAGCGCAGCAGCTCCAGCCCGCGCGCCAGCGCGGTGACGAAGCGCCGGTCGCTGCTGGCGTCCTCGCTGCCATGGTCCATCGCCTGGTCGCGTTGCCGTCCCATCTGCCGTCCTCCGCCGCTTGTTGTTCCGTTATTCCGCGCTGAGAAATGGTGCGCCGGCCGGCGGGCCGGAACCTGTCGCAGCAGCGACAAAAGCGCTGGTCGTTTTCCCTCAATGGCGTTGTCAAGCCGGGCGTGGCCTGCATAGACTGATCCGTTCCAGGCAGCGGAATGCTGCTGCGCAACATGATCCAGGAGACCGTCCATGCACCGCCGCCACCTGCTGTCCACCGCCCTGGCCATCGGCCTGCTGGCCCCGCTGGCGGCCCCGGCCCAGGCGCCGGCCTATCCGTCGCGGCCGGTGACGCTGATCGTGCCCTGGCCGGCCGGCGGCTCCACCGACCGCCACCTGCGGGCGCTGGCCGAGCTGGCCGCCAAGCACCTGGGCCAGCCGGTGATCGTGCAGAACCAGCCCGGCGGCGGCGGCACCAACGGCCCGGGAACGATGGCGCTGAACGCCCGGCCCGACGGCTACACCATCGCCCAGTACCCGATGGGCATGCTGCGCCTGCCGCACATGCAGAAGGTGCCCTGGCACCCGATCAACGACTTCAGCTTCATCCTCGGCGTGTCGGGCTACACCTTCGGCTTCGTGGTGCGCGCCGACTCGCCGTACAAGAGCTTCAACGACTACATCGAGGCCGCGCGCAAGCAGCCCGGCAAGATCGACTTTGGCTCCACCGGCAGCGGCACCAGCCCGCACCTGCTGCTGGAGGAGCTGGCCGACGCCGCCAAGGTGCAGCTCAACCACATCCCGTTCAAGGGCAATGCCGACCAGATGCAGGCCCTGCTGGGCGGCCATGTGATGGCCGCCAGCGATGCCAGCGGCTGGGACAAGTTCGTCGACGGCGGCCAGATGCGCCTGCTGGTCACCTTTGGCGAGCAGCGCACCAAGCGCTGGCCGCAGGTGCCCACGGCCCGGGAGCTGGGCTACAACGTGGTCGGCAACTCGCCCTATGGCCTGGTCGGCCCCAAGGGCATGGACCCGGCGGTGGTGAAGACCCTGCACGACGCCTTCAAGAAGGCCATGGACGATCCCGAGCACCAGAAGGTGCTGGACCAGCTGAACCAGGCCGGCTGGTACAAGAGCGGCCCCGACTACCTGCAATGGGCGCGCGACACCTTCGTCAAGGACCGGGCGCTGATCGAGCGCCTGGGGCTGGCCGCCAAATGAGCCCGGCCCGGGGCGGTCGCGGAGTTTTTGCACGCCCGGCCCGCGTTGCCGGCCTGCAGACCGGGAGGGATGGCCCCGCTTTGTCCTAGCATGCAGGTCTAGTCCCCGGCCGGTCCAGCCGTACCCTCCGTTCGGGATCCCGCATCGCCGCTGTGTGGCGCAGGAGATCTGGATGACGCCCCCGTCGACCGTGCTGGTCGTCGACGACGAACCGCTGAACCTGGCGGTCATGTCGCGTCTGCTCAATCCGCACTGGCGTGTGCTCGGCGCACGCTCGGGCCAGGCCGCGCTGTCGCTGCTGGCCCAGGGCCACCGGCCCGACCTGATCCTGCTCGACGTGATGATGCCCGAGCTGGACGGCCACGAGGTGCTGCGCCGGCTGCGCGCCGACCCGGCCTCGCGCGACATCCCGGTGATCTTCGTCACCGCCCTTGGCGACGAGGAGAACGAGGAGCTGGGCCTGGCGCTGGGCGCGGTGGACTACATCGTCAAGCCGGTCAAGCCGGCGGTGGTGCTGGCGCGGGTGCGCACCCACCTGGCGCTGGCCCAGGCCCAGGCCCAGCTGAGCGACCAGAACGCCTGGCTGGAGGCCGAGCTGGCGCGCCGCGTGCGCGAGTCGCTGCTGGCCCAGGACCTGACGCTGTGCGCGATGGCCGAGCTGGCCGAGACCCGCGACAGCGACACCGGCAACCACATCCTGCGCACGCAGAGCTATGTCGAGGCCCTGGGCCGCTGCCTGCAGCGCGACCCGGCCCATGCCGCCGAGCTGGACGCGGCCCAGCTGGCGCGCATCGTCAAGGCCGCGCCCATGCACGACATCGGCAAGATCGGCATCCCCGACCACATCCTGCTCAAGCCGGGCCGGCTGACCGAGGCCGAGTTCGAGGTCATGAAGACCCATGCGCGCATCGGCGGCGAGGCCATCGCCCGGGCGATGAAGAAGGCCATGGCCATGCACGGCCAGGACCCGGCCGGCGGCCTGGCCGACGACGGCGACGGCCAGGGCGGCGCCGAGGCCCTGCGCTTCCTGGGCGTGGCGCGCACCATCGCCATGCACCACCACGAGCGCTGGGACGGCCTGGGCTATCCCGACGGCCTGGCCGGCCACGACATCCCGCTGCCGGCGCGGCTGATGGCCCTGGCCGACGTCTGGGACGCGCTGACCACGCGCCGCATCTACAAGGACGCCTGGAGCGCCGACGACGCCATGCGCTACCTGCAGCACCAGTCCGGCCTGCAGTTCGACCCGGCCCTGGTCAGCGCGCTGCTGGGCATACGCGGCGAGTTCGAGGCCATCATGCAGCGTCTGCGCGACTGATGTCGCTGCCGCCCCCGCCTCCGGCACCTGCGCCGCCGGCCGCCGATGCCGAGCATGCGGCGCACCAGCGGGCGCTGTTCACCGCCCTGCCCGACCTGGTGTGGCTGAAGGACCCCGACGGCGTCTACCTGGCCTGCAACCGCCGCTTCGAGCAGTTCTTCGGCGCCACCGAGGCGCAGATCCTGGGCCGCACCGATGCCGACTTCGTCTCGGCCGAGCTGGCCGAGTTCTTCCGCGCCAACGACCGCCGCGCGATGGCGCGCAATGCGCCCACGGTCAACGAGGAGCTGCTGACCTTTCCCGACGACGGCCACCAGGAGCTGACGCAGACCATCAAGACGCCGGTGCGCGACGAGCAGGGCCGGCTGCTGGGCGTGCTGGGCATCGGCCGCGACATCACCGCGCTGCGCCGCGCCGAGGACGAGTACCGCCAGCTGTTCGACCGCAATCCGGCGCCGTCGCTGATCTACCGCCAGGACACGCTGGCCATCCTGGCCGCCAACCAGGCCTTCTGCCAGAGCTTCGGCGTGCCCGCCGACGAGGTGCTGCAGCTGCACTTCGACGACCTGTATCCCGAGGACGAGCGCGAGGCGCTGCGCCTGCGCGCGCGCCTGGCCAGCGGCATGCTGCGCACCGGCGAGCGCCGCCTGGTGCGCCGCGACGGCCAGGCCCTGCAGATGCTGGTGCAGGGCCACGACATCCTGCGCGACGGCCAGCCCTGCCGCCTGGTGGTGCTGACCGACATCACGGCGCTGAAGGCCGCCGAGGCCGCGCTGGCCCACGAGCGCTCGCTGCTGCGCAACGAGCGCGATCGCCTGCGCCTGACGCAGTTTGCGATGGACCAGGCCGCCGACATGGTGTTCTGGCTGCGCCGCGACGGCTACATCGCCTATGCCAACGACGCCGCCTGCCGCTTCGTCGGCCTGCCACGGCGCTCGCTGCTGGCCCTGCCCGGCGAGGAGGTCTGCCGCGACTGGTCGCGCGAGGCCCTGGCTGGTCAGGCTCAGGGTCAGGGCCGGGGCCGCGGCGTCGAGGTGCTGGACAGCGAGCTGATCACCGGCGACGGCCGCCTGCGCCCGGTGGAGCTGCGGCTGAGCCAGTTCCGCGCCGGCGACGACGACTACCTGTTTGCCTTCGTCACCGACATCTCGCTGCGGCTGCGCACCCAGCAGCGCGAGCGCAGCCGCCTGGCGCTGCTGGAGAACCTGGCCCGCGGCGACGAGCTGTCCAGCCTGCTGGACCAGCTGCTGCGTGGCCACGAGGCGCTGTTTGCCGGCAGCCTGTGCTCGGTGATGCTGGTCGACGAGGACGACGACGCCGGCGGCCGGCGCCGCCTGCGCAGCGCCGCCGGGCCCAGCCTGCCGGCCGAGTTCCTGCAGGCCATCGACGGCCTGGCCGTGGCCGAGGGCAATGGCGCCTGCGGCGCGGCGGCGGCCAGCGGCCAGCGCGTGCTGGTCGACGACATCGCCAGCCATCCCAACATGGCCGCCTATGTCGGCCTGGCCAGCCGGTACCAGCTGGGCGCCTGCTGGTCCGAGCCCATCATCGGCGGCCAGGGCCGGGTGCTCGGCACCTTCGCCGTCTACCGCCGCCAGCCAGGGCCGGCCAGCGACGAGGAGCTGGCGCAGCTGTCCTTCGAGGCCCAGCTGGCGGCGCTGGCCATCGGCCATGCCCAGACCACGCGCGCGCTGCGCACCAGCGAGGGCCGGCTGAAGAACCTGCTGCGTGCCATCCCCGACCTGGTCTGGCTGAAGGACACGCAAGGCATCTACCGCGCCTGCAATGCCGCCTTCGAGCGCCTGCTCGACCGCGACGAGTCGCAGATCCTGGGCCGCGGCGATGCCGACTTCATCGGTGCCGAGGCCGCCGCCGAGCTGGGCGAGCGCGAGGCGCGCATCGTCGCCGGCGCCCAGGCGGTGACCGAGGAGCGCTGGCTGGTCAATGCCCGCGACGGCCAGCGCGGCCTGTACGAGATCGTGCGCACGCCGCTGTTCGGCGAGGACGGCCAGGCCCTGGGCGTGCTGGGCGTGGCGCGCGACATCACGCTGCTGCGCCAGGGCGCCCAGGCCATCGGCGAGCGCCAGCGCCTGATCGACACCATGTTCGGCCAGACCACCGACGCGATCGCGCTGATCGATCCGGTGACGCAGCGCTTCGTCACCTTCAACGACGCCGCCTGCATCGGCCTGGGTTACGAGCGCGAGGTCTTCGCCGGCATGACGCCGCGCGACATCCAGCTCGAACACGATGCCCAGACCACGCAGGCCAACCTGCGCGCGGTGATCGCCGGCGAGACGCTGCGCTTCACCACCCGCCACCGCCGCGGCGACGCCCAGGGCGGCGGCGAGCAGGTGGCCGACGTGACGCTGCGCGCCGTCACCTTCGAGGGCCGTCGCCTGGTGTCGGCGGTGTGGCGCGACATCACCGAGGAGCGCCAGCGCGAGCTGCGCATCGGCCGGCTGAACCAGACCTATGCGGTGCTCAGCGCGGTCAACGAGGCCATTGCGCGCGGCCGCGACGGCCCGACGCAGCTGTTTGCCGAGGTCTGCCGCATCACCGTGGAGATCGGCGGCTTTGCGCTGGCCTGGGTGGGCGGCCTGCATCCGCACAGCGGCGTGCTGGTGCCGCTGACCCATGCCGGCCTGGGCGATGACTATCTGCAGGCCCTGCAGCAGGGCAACCAGGTGGCGCCGGGGCCGGCGGCCACGGCGGTGGCCACCGGGCAGGTGTGCGTGTTCAACGACGTGGAGCGCGAGGCGCCGCCGATGCCGCTGCGCGACCTGGCGCTGGCCCGCGGCCTGCGCGCGATGGCGGCCTTCCCGATCGCCACCGGCGGCCAGGTCCACCATGCGCTGGTGGTGCATTCGCACACCATCGGCCACTTCGACGCCGAGCTGCTGGCGCTGTTCACGCGGCTGGCCGGCAACGTCGGCTTTGCGCTGGACTTCGACGCCGCCGAGCGCGCGCAGCGCCAGGCCCAGCATTTCCGCGAGCAGCTGGTCGAGTCGGTGGCCGGGCTGTTCTTCGCCATCGACCAGCGCGGCCGCGTCGTGCAGTGGAACCACCGCGTGCTCGAGGTCACCGGCTACGACGCCGACGAGCTGCGCCGGCGCCGCGTGACCGAGTTCTTCGACGCCACCGATGCGCAGCTGATCCAGCAGCGCCTGGAATACGCCTTCGCCAGCGGCGAGGCCCAGGTCGAGGCCGCGGTCATCACCCGCGACGGCCGGCGGCTGCCGCACCTGTTCGTCGCGCGCCGGCTCGACGGTGCCGAGCAGCCGCTGGTGGTGGGCACGGCCATCGACATCTCCGAGCGCGTGCGCAGCGAGCAGGAGCTGGCGCGCCACCGCCAGCAGCTGGAAGACCTGGTGGCCTCGCGCACCGCGGCCCTGGCCGAGGCCAATGCGCGCATGGCGCGCGAGGACCGGCGCCTGCGCGCCATGCTGGCGCTGAACCAGCGCGCCGGCGCCTGGGACGAGCAGGAGCTGCTGCAGCTGGGCATCAGCGAGGCCTGCGCGCTCAGCGGCAGCGGCGCCGGCCGGCTGGAGCTGATGGCCGAGGACGCCGACGCGACCATGGCCGGGCCGCGCCTGGCCGCCAGCCATGGCGCCGACGCCACGCTGGTGGACGCCGCCTGGCTGCAGGCGCTGTGCCGCCGCGCCGCCCAGGGCCAGGCCGAACTGGTCGAGGCCGGCCCGGCCCAGCCCGCCGCGGCGCTGGCCGTGCCGGTGTTCGACGGCGCCCGGCTGTGCGCGGTGCTGGCCGTGGCCGGCCGCGAGCAGGCCTATGACGAGGCCGACGCGCGCGAGCTGGCGCTGATCGGCGGCGACCTGTGGCGCGTCATCCGCCGCCGGCGCATCGAGATCGCGCTGGAGCAGGCCAAGCGCGATGCCGACGCCGCCAGCCAGGCCAAGAGCGCCTTCCTGGCCAACATGAGCCACGAGATCCGCACGCCGATGAATGCCATCGTCGGCTTTGCCCACCTGCTGCGCCGCGACCCGCTGACGCCGCGCCAGGTCGACCACCTGGCCAAGATCACCGACGCCAGCCAGCACCTGCTGCAGGTCATCAACGACATCCTCGACTTCTCCAAGATCGAGGCCCACAAGGTCACGCTGGACGAGGCCGACTTCGCGCTGCGCGAAAGCGTCAACCGTGTCAGCGCCATGCTGGTCGACCGGGCGCGGGCCAAGGACGTGGCGCTGACGGTGGTGCTGCGCGACTGCCCGGCCCATCTGCACGGCGACCGCCTGCGGCTGGAGCAGGTGCTGCTGAACCTGGTCGGCAATGCGGTCAAGTTCACCCACCGCGGCCGCATCGAGCTGCGTGTGTTCCCGGTGCCGCTGCAGCCCGGCCTGGCACCGGCGGGCGCGCCGCACCGGCTGCGCTTCGAGGTCGCCGACACCGGCATCGGTATCGCCGCCGAGCAGGTGCCGCATTTGTTCGAGCCCTTCGAGCAGGCCGATGCCTCGACCACCCGGCGCTTCGGCGGCACCGGCCTGGGCCTGGCCATCAGCAAGCGCCTGACCGAGCTGATGGGCGGGCGCATCGGCGTGCAGAGCCAGCTCGGCCAGGGCAGCCTGTTCTGGATCGAGCTGCCGCTGCGCGGCGCGCTGGCCACGCCGCGGCCGGCGCTGGCCGCACCGCTGCTGCCGCCGTCGGCGCCGCTGCCGGCGGCCGGCCTGGCCGGCCGGCTGCAGGGCCTGCGCGTGCTGCTGGCCGAGGACAACGCCATCAACCAGGAGGTGGCCTCGTCGCTGCTGCATGCGCTGGGCCTGCAGGTCGACCTGGCCGCCGACGGCGAGACCGCGGTGCGCCTGGCCGGCGAGCGCCGCTACGACCTGATCCTGATGGACGTGCAGATGCCGGTGCTGGACGGCCTGCGCGCCACCGCGGCCATCCGCCGCCTGCCCGGCGGCGCCGACCTGCCCATCGTGGCCATGACCGCCAACGCCTTCGACGAGGACCGCGCCGCCTGCCTGGCCGCCGGCATGAACGACTACCTGGCCAAGCCGGTGGAGCCGCAGCAGCTGGGCCGCTGCCTGGCCACCTGGCTGTACCGCGCTGCCCCGGCGGCGGCCGCCGATCCCGAGGCCGCGCTGCAGCAGCGGCTGCGCCAGGTGCCGGGGCTGGACCTGGCGCTGGGCCTGACGCGTGTCAACGGCCACCTGGCGCTGTACCTGCGTGCGCTGCGCCTGTTCGTCAGCCACCACGGCCCCGATGTGGCGCGGCTGGCGGCGATGCTGCAGGACTGGAGCGATGGCAGCGGTGAAGGCGTCGGCGAGGGCGCCGGCGAGGCCGCCAGGCCCTGGCGTGGCATCGCGCATTCGGTGGCCGGCGCCGCGGCCACGCTGGGTGCCCAGCCGCTGACCCGGCTGGCCCACGAGGCCGAGCTGGCCGCCGCCGGCCCGGCCGGCCGTGCGGCCGTGGCCGCACTGCAGCAGGCGCTGGCCGAGCTGCTGCAGTGGCTGCAGCAGGCGCTGGAGCCGGCCCCGCCGCCTGCGCCGGTCAGCGACGCCGCCGAGGCCGAGGCCGCGGCCTCACCGCCTTCGGCCGCCGAACGGGCGGCGGCCCGGCTGGCGCTGGACGGGCTGCGGCCGCTGCTGGTCAGCCACGACACCGCCGCCGGCGAGCAGTTCGAGCGAGTGCAGCCGCTGCTGCTGCGTGTGCTGGGCGAGGCGGCGCGCCAGCTGGGCCAGCAGCTGCAGGCCTTCAGTTTCAGCGAGGCGCTGGCGGTGCTGGACCAGGCGCTGCAGCGGCTGCCGCCGCCGGACTGACAAGCTCAGACCGTGGCCACCGGCGTCACCGGCGAGCCCACGGCGCCGGGCAGGCGCAGCGGCGGCGCGGTCAGCAGGCAGCGCGAGCGGCCGTGCGCGCGCAGCCAGGTCGCCAGCTCGCCCAGCCACCACAGCTCGCCCAGCGGCACGCCCAGCTTGAACAGGCAGTGCTCGTGCAGCGGCAGGGCCGCGCGCTCGCCGGGCACGTCGCGCGCCGGATAGGCCTCGACCGCATAGTTGTCGGCGCAGATCGCGGCCACGCCGCTGTCGCTGATCCACTGCAGCAGGGCCGGGTCGCGGCCGTCCAGCACCGCGCCGCTGGCATGCAGGCGCTCCCCGTCGGGCTCGCGCTGCATGGCCAGCAGCACCTCGGCAAAGCCGGTGTGCAGCAGCAGGATGTCGCCGGGCTCGACCACCACGCCGTCGGCCTGCAGGATCTGCATCAGCCGCGCATGGTCGACCGCCACACGCGGGTGGTGGCCGTCGTGGTTGGTGTGCGCCGCCAGGTCGACCAGCACGCCGCGGCCCTGCAGTGCGCTGGTGGCGAAGTTCTCGATGCCCAGGGCCAGCGCCTTGGACGCGCCCTCGGCGCAGCCGCAGTCGGCCAGCAGGCGGTCGCCGGGGCCCAGGATGTGCTCGTGGGCGCGCCAGCCGTTGTAATACACCTTCTCCGGCTCGCCGTCGCCATCGGCGTCGAACCAGCTGCCAACGTGGGCAAAGCTGTCCCACTGCGTGCTGTACTGCAGGCTCATCGTCACCTGGTCGTCGCAGATGATGTCGGTGTTGCGGGCATCGAACTGGCGCAGCGCCTGGTTCATGAACGGCTGGCCGCGCAGCGTGGTCGGCTGCAGCAGCGGCGGCTTGCGGCGAGGGTTCAGCACCGAGCCGCCCGGATAGTCCAGCGGCAGGCTCAGGCAGAAGGCCAGGCCTTCGCGCACCTCGGCGGCGGCGGCGCGGCGGCGTTCGGGCGTCAGCAGGTTCAGGCGGCCCAGCTGGTCGTCGGCGCCGAAGTCGCCCCAGGTCGATCCGGCGGGGCGTTGGGTCCAGCGGCGGGAGGTCATGCAGTCATGCTGCCTGCGCCGGCCGCCCGTCACGCTCCGGGGGAACCCCAGGGAACCATGGCCGGCCGACAGCACTCAGAATGCGTTCCTTTCCCTGTCCATTCACGGAGCACATCCCTTGAAACACCTGCTGGTCGCCCTGTCGATGTCGGTTGCCGCGCTGGGCCTGGCCCTGCATCCGGCGGATGCCGATGCCAAGCGCCTGGGCGGAGGCAAGCCCGCCGGCATGCAGCGCCAGATGCCGGCCAAGCCCGCCGACACCACGCCCAACACCCCCGCCAGCCCGGCACAGACGCCGGGCCAGGCGCCGGCGGCCAACCCGGCCATGGCCGGCGCTGCCGCCGCCGCTCCGGCCGCCGCGGCCGCCGCCGGCAAGCGCTCGTGGCTGGGGCCGATTGCCGGCCTGGCCGCCGGCATCGGCCTGGCGGCGCTGTTCAGCCATCTGGGCTGGGGTGAAGGCCTGGCCAACTTCGTGATGATTGCGCTGCTGGCCGTGCTGGCGGTGGTGGCCATCCGCTTCGTGATGCGGCGCTTTGCCGGCGGCGGTCAGCGCCGCGACGGCCAGCTGGCGATGGCTGGTGCCGGCGCGGGTGCCGCTGCCTCGGCCACGCCGTTCGGCCAGCGTCCGCTGGAGCAGCAGCCGCTGCAGCGCAGCGCGCAGGCGCCGGTGACGCCGCAGACGCCGCAGTCGGCGGCCGCGCCGGTGGGCGGCAGCGCCCAGCCCGCCGCTCCGGCCCTGCCGAGTGGCATGGACCGCGCCGACTTCGTGCGCCTGGCCAAGATGGTCTTCATCCGCATGCAGGCGGCCAATGACGCGGCCAATGTCGACGATCTGCGCAAGTTCACCACGCCCGAGCTGTTTGCCTCGCTGCGCCTGGACCTGCAGGACCGCGGCGCCGCGGCCCAGCAGACCGATGTGGTGCAGCTCGATGCCGAGATCGCCGACGTGGCCCACGACGCTGGCCAGGACATCGTCAGCGTGCGCTTCCGCGGCCTGGTGCGCGAGCAGGCCGAGGCCGGCGCCCAGCCCTTCGACGAGCTGTGGCACCTGGTGCGCCCGGCCGCCGGTGGCGACTGGGCCATTGCCGGCATCACGCCGCTGGAGGCCGCCACGCACTGACGGCAGCCGCCCCTGCCAGGCCGTACCCCGGCCGTACCCACAGGCGAAGCCGCGCTGACTACACTCGCGGCTTCGCCTTTTTTCATCCCGCCGCCGCTCCAGCGAGTTCAGCGAGGCCTGCCTGTGACCCGTTTCTCCCCCCTCTCTTCCGGCCTGCTGCGCCCGCTGGCGCTGGCGACCCTGCTGGCCCTGCCCGCGCTGGCCTCGGCCCAGGCCGCTGCGCCGGCCGTGCCGGCTTCTGCGGCCGCTGCGCCCACCGTGCGCGCTGAAACCGCCAAGCCGCTGCAGGCGGCGCAGGAAGCGCTGCGCGCCGGCCAGCATGCCGATGCGCTGGCCCGCCTGGCCGAAGCCGAGGCCGTGGCCGGCACCACGCCCTACGAGGCCTATCTGATCGCCCGCATGAAGGCCGTGGCCCGCTTCAGCACCGGCGACGTGGCCGGCTCGGTGTCGCTGTTCGAGTCGACCCTCGCATCGAGCTTTCTGCCGGCCGACGACCGCCAGTCGCTGACCGAGACCACGGTCAAGCTGGCGCTGCAGCTGAAGGACTATCCGCGTGCGCTGAAGTGGGTCAAGGCCTATCTGGACGCCCAGGGCCCCAGCGCCGAGCTGCGCCGGCTGTATCCGCAGCTGCTGGCCGTCACCGGCGACCATGCCGGCGCGGCGCGCGAGATGCTGGCCCAGATCGCCGCCGAGCAGGCCGCCGGCCGCCCGGCCACCGAGGCCACGCTGCGCCTGCTGGCCGGCAGCCAGGCCGAGAGCAAGGACGACGCGGGCTATCTGGCCACGCTGACGCAGCTGGCCAGCCTGACCGGCAAGCCCGAATACTGGCGCGAGCTGGTGCAGCGCCAGCTGCAGAAGGAAGGTTTTGCCGCCGACAAATGGCGGCTGGACCTGTACCGCCTGCGCCAGGCCGTGGGCGTGCCGCTGAATGCCGGCGAGCAGGCCGACTGGGCCGAGCGGGCGATGCGCGCCGGCCTGCCCGGCGAGGCGCAGAAGGTCATCGAGGCGGCCTTTGCCAGCAAGGCCCTGGGCGATGCCGCCGACGAGCGCAAGCTGCGCGACGCCATCGTCAAGGCCGCCAATGCCGACCGCGGCACGCTGGCTGCCGACGAAACCGCGGCGCGCAATGCCAAGGACGGCAATGCCGCGCTGCGCCTGGGCTTTGCGCTGTCGGGCATGGACCAGCACGAGCGTGCGCTGTCGCTGATGGCCGCCGGCATCGCCAAGGGCGGCCTGCGCCAGCCCGACGAGGCCCAGCTGCGCCTGGGCCTGGCCCAGGTGCGTGCCGGCAAGGCCGACGAGGCCCAGCAGAGCTTTGCCGCGGTCAAGGGCACGGACGGCAGCGCCGACGTGGCCCGGCTGTGGCTGCTGTACCTGAAGAGCCCGGCGCGCAAGTAAGCCACCACTGACGCTGGAGAGACCGCCATGACCGCGCTGATCCTGGGCCTGCTGCTGTTTCTGGGCGTGCACTCGCTGCGCATCGTGGCCGAGGGCTGGCGGGGGCGCTTCATCGCCCGGCGCGGCGAAGGCGCCTACAAGGGCTTGTATACGCTGGTCTCGCTGGCCGGCTTTGCGCTGATCGTCTGGGGCTATGGCCAGGCGCGGCTGGAACCGCTGGTGCTGTGGGCCTCGCCGACCTGGACCCGCCATCTGGCGGCCCTGCTGGTGCTGCTGGCCATGCTGCTGCTGGTGGCGGCCTATGTGCCGCGCAATGCGCTGAAGGCGCGGCTGCACCACCCGATGCTGCTGGCGGTCAAGGTCTGGGCCCTGGCCCATCTGCTGGCCAACAACACGCTGGCCGATGGGCTGCTGTTCGGCGGCTTCCTGGTCTGGGCGGTGCTGGCCTTCCGCGCCGCGCGGGCGCGTGACCGCCAGGCCGGCACGGTCTATGCGGCCGGCACGCCGGCGGGCACGGCGCTGACCCTGGTGCTGGGCCTGGCGGCCTGGGCGGCGCTGGCCTTTGGCGGCCACGCCTGGCTGTTCGGCGTGCGGCCCTTCGGCTAGGTCGAACGGCCCTAGGGCCGCTGCGGTGCCGGGCCGAACAGGCGGTCGAACACGGTTTCGCTGTCCAGCTCCTGCACTTCCAGGCCGTCCAGGTCGCCGCGGAAGTCGCCGCAGCGCCTGGGGTCCAGCCGGCTCTCGGACCATTCGCTGGGCCGGCCCAGCTGCGAGTCGCCCGGCTGGGCCACGGTGTCGGCCCAGCCTGGGTCCTTGGGCAGGCGGAAGCGGCGCAGGTTCATGGTGATCGCAAGCGTAGCCAGCGGCCGGCCGCGCGATCCGTGGATCAAGCGCCGGCCGGGCCGGCGTTTGCGCCGATCAGAACGTCAGACGCAGGCCGGCGGTCAGCGCGCGCGCGCCGGTGGGTGAGCGCTCACGGGCCGGCAGCACCGCACTGGCGTTGTAGGCCAGCGCATTGCCCAGGTTGCTGAGCTTCAGCGTCCACAGTGCCTCGGCGGGCTCGCCGCTGCCGCCGCTGCGCCCCAGGGCCTGGCGGTAGCCCAGCGCCAGGTCGGCCACGGTGGCCGCCGGCGTGGCGCGGTCGGTGGCCGGCACGCGGTTCTGCTCGCCCTGGTGGCGCAGCGCCAGCGCCCATTGCCAGTCGCCGCGGCGGGCTTCCAGCGCCAGCGCCAGGCGCCACGGCGCCAGCCGCGGCAAGGGCTCGCCGCTGGCCAGGTTGTCGCCGCGCAGCCAGTCCAGGCTGGCGCTGGCGGTCCAGTCCCAGGCCGCCAGTCCGGCCAGCCCGGGCAGGCCGCGGCCGGCGGTGCGCGCCTCCAGCTCCAGGCCTTGCAGCCGCGCCGGCACGCCGTTGAAGCGGTATTCGGGCACGGTGGTGCTGCCGCCTGTGTGGTGGTCCTCGACCGTCACGTCCCGGCCGGTGGCATCCAGCGCGATGTAGTTGGCAAAGCGGGTGTGCCACAGGCTGGCCTGGAGCTGGGTCCGGCTGGCGGCGTGCTGCCACTGCAGGCCCAGCTCGGCATGGCGGCTGCGCTCCAGCGCCTGCTGCGCATCGCCGACCTCGAACACGCCGGTGGCCACATGCAGGCCGTTGGCATACAGCTCGTAATAGGCCGGCGCGCGCTCGGTGTGGCCCAGCGTGCCACGCAGCCGCCAGGCGCCGCCGGCGCTGCGGCCCAGCGGCAGGGCCGCGCCGAGCATGGCGCTGAAGGGCGTGAAGCGGCGGCTGGCGTCGACGCCGAAGCGGGCCTCGTCGGCCTCGGGCGCATCGCCGTCGGAGGCCACGCGCACACGCTCGCTGCGCAGGCCGGCGCTGAAGCCGATGTCGCCGCCGGTGCCTTCGCTGCCGGGCCGGCTCAGCTCCTGCAGCAGGAACAGCGCCTGGCTGCGCGTCTGCGTGCCGGGCACGAAGGCCTCCTCGCCCAGGGCCGAGAAGTCCAGCCGCTCGGCCTGCAGGCCGGCCGCGCCGTCCAGCCGCCAGCCGCCCAGCGTGGTGGCGGCCTGGCGGGCCAGCAGGCGCAGCTCCTGGCCGCGGCTGCGGAAGGTGGTGCCGACCTCGCCCGTGCCTTCCACCTCCTCGTGCTGGTAGCGGGTGTGGCTGGCCTGGAAGGACAGGCTGGCCAGCGGACCGGCCAGGCCGCGGCGCTCACCGGCCAGCGCCAGGCGCTCGCGCTTCAGCCGGATGCTGACCTCGGGGTCGACCACCACGCCGTAGTTGTTGCGCAGCTGGTCGACCGAGACGCCGACGAAGCCGTCGTGGTCGGCCCAGGACAGGCCCAGCGCCCCGGCGCGGCTGCGGCCGGCGCTGTTGGCCACGCGGCGCACGGGGCTGGCGGCGTCGGCCTCCGCTGCATGGTCTTCGTGCTCGTGGTCATGCTCCTCGGCCGGCGGCGTGAACGCCGGCGTGCGCAGGTCGCGGCTGCGGCGCTCGGCCAGGTCCACATGCCAGCTCAGGCCGCTGCCGGGGCTGCCGGCCTCCAGCACCGCGGCGCCGGCGCGCTCGGACGCGGCGCCGCCGGCGCGCAGCTCCAGCCGGCCCGACAGCGGGCCCAGCGGCCGGCGCGGGATGCGGTTGTCGATGGCATTGACCACGCCGCCGGTGGCATTGCCGCCGTAGAGCAGGGCGGTCGGGCCGCGCAGCACCTCCAGGCGCTCGATCACCAGCGGATCGATGGCCACCGCATGGTCGAAGCTGAGGTTGGAGGCATCGGGCGCGCCGGCGCCGTTGTCCAGCAGGCGGATGCGGTCGCCGTCCAGGCCACGGATCACCGGCCGGCTGGATTGCGGGCCAAAGCCGCTGGCGGCCACGCCGGGCAGGCCGGCCAGGGTTTCGCCCAGTGTGCCGGCGCGGCGCAGCGCCAGGCCTTCGCCGGCCAGCACCTGGGCCGGCGGATTGAGGCTGTCGCCACGCAGCGGGCTGCCGGTGATGAGCACGCTGGTGGCGGCCGGGGCTGGGGTCTGGGTCTGGGCTTGGGCCGGCAGCAGCGGCAGCGCCGACAGGCTCAGGGCCACGAACAACGGGGACGGGCAGGCAGGGCGCGGGCGCGCCGGCACGGCGGCCGGCACCCGGCCACGGGGCAGGGAAGACTGGGTCACGGAAACAGCTTTCTGGCAATGAACGGGAACACGCCCGCGCCGCGCCGCTGGAACAACAGCGGCCGCAGCAGCAGGCGGCAGGTCAGCTCAGGGCAGAAAGCCGGGGCGGTGCACGGGCCTGGTAGGGCGCGCCGCCGTGGCCGCCGGCCGCGGCCACGCGCGGCTGGGCTGGTGCGGCCTGGGCCGCGTCGCCGGGCAGCGGCGGCCAGTCGGCCGGGGGCAGCAGCGTGGCCAGCTGGCTCAGCGCCAGGCAGGGCGCGCACAGCAGATCGGCGGCGGCGTCGGCCTCGCCGGTGTCCGCTGCAGCGCTGGCGGCGACGCCGGTCCCATGGCCGCCGGCCGCCGGATGCACATGCAGCAGCGCCAGCTGCTGCGTGATCAGCAGCAGCAGCGCAAGCAGGGCGGTGGCAATGGGACGGCGGCGCATGGGGGGTGGCGAGCATAGCGCGGGTGGGGGGTGTCCCCCGGACGGGGGGCTTCCCCCACCGTCCACCCCGGGCCCCTGCCCGTCCCCCGCCGCGGGGTGATGGGCCGGACGGCGGCGGCGGCCGACCATGGCGCCATGCCGTCACCAGGACGGTCCACCGCCCACCGACGACCCCAGGAGACCGCCATGAGCATGCTGCCCGCCCGCTGGTTCCAGGCCCTGTCCCGTTGCGCTGCGCCCGCCGCGCCGCGGCGCTTTCACCCGGACTGGGAGGACACGGTGTTCGCCGAGCTGGCCGACGACGAGGCCGCGGCCGACGCCCAGCGCAGCGGCGCCTGCGGCTGGTTCGACTCCAGCCTGGAGCTGCGCCAGGGCCTGGCGGTGGCCGAATGCTCGCTGGAGGACTGGACCGCTGCCGAATGGGCGGCCGCGGTGCAATGCCGCAGCGCCGCTCAAGCGGCCCAAGCGGCTCGGCGGGCGCTCACATAATCGGTCGCATGACCCTCACCGAGCTGCGCTACATCGTCGCCGTCGCCCGCGAGAAGCACTTCGGCCGTGCCGCCGAGGCCTGCTTCGTCAGCCAGCCCACGCTCAGCGTGGCCATCAAGAAGCTGGAGGAGGAGCTGGACGTCAAGCTGTTCGAGCGTGGCGGGGCCGAGGTCAGCGTCACGCCGCTGGGCGACGAGATCGTGCGCCAGGCCCAGCAGGTGCTGGAGCAGGCCCAGGCCATCAAGGAGATCGCCAAGCGCGGCAAGAACCCGCTGGCCGGGCCGCTGCGCCTGGGCATCATCTACACCATCGGCCCCTATCTGCTGCCCGAGCTGGTCAAGCACGCCATCGCGCAGACGCCGCAGATGCCGCTGATGCTGCAGGAGAACTTCACCGTCAAGCTGCTGGAGATGCTGCGCACCGGCGAGCTGGACTGCGCCATCATGGCCGAGCCCTTTCCGGACACCGGCCTGGCCATTGCGCCGCTGTACGACGAGCCGTTTGCGGTGGCCGTGCCGGTGCACCACCCGCTGGCGCAGCGCCAGGCCATCAGCGCCGAGGAGTTGAAGGCCGAGACCATGCTGCTGCTGGGCAATGGCCACTGCTTCCGCGACCAGGTGCTGGAGGTCTGCCCCGAGTTCGCCCGCTTCTCCAGCCAGACCGAGGGCATCCGCAAGAGCTTCGAGGGCAGCTCGCTGGAGACCATCAAGCACATGGTGGCCTCGGGCATGGGCATCACCGTGGTGCCGGTGCTGAGCATCCCCAAGGAGCCCTCGGAGCATGTGCGCTACATCCCCTTCATCCCGCCGGCGCCGACGCGCCGCGTGGTGCTGGCCTGGCGGCGCAGCTTTCCGCGCTACGAGGCCATTGCCGCGCTGCGCAATGCGGTTTACGCCTGCAAGCTGAACGGGGTCGAGCGGCTGTCCTGAGTCAGCCCTCCAGGCCGAACCAGCCCTCGGCCTGGGCGGCGTCCAGCCGCTGCCGCATGTAGTCCCACAGCGCCGGGCAGCCGGCGGCGATCGGCGGGCCGATGCGCGCCACCACCTGGGCATGGCGGATGCCGTGCTCGCGCCAGCTCTGGCCGTGGTTGGCCAGGTTCAGCAGCGCCGGCAGCGCACGGTCGATGGCATGGGCAAAGCGCGCCTCGGCGGTGGCCTCGTCCTCGAACTCCTGCCAGGCGCCCAGCAGCGCGGCGCCGGCCCCGGGCGTCAGCCGGGCGGCCATGCGCTCGATGGCGGCGCGCTCGGCCGCCTTGCGCTCGGCCCAGCCCTCGCTGACATAGACCAGGGTGTCGCCGGTGTCGATCTCGCCCAGGTCGTGCACCAGCAGCATCTGCACCACGCGGGCGATGTCCACCGGCTCGGCCGCCAGGTGCGCCAGGGCCTGGGCCGCCAGCGCGATCTGCCAGCTGTGCTCGGCCGAGTTCTCGGCCCGCGCCAGGCCCAGCGGCCGGGTTTTGCGCTCCACGCCCTTCAGGCGGTCGATCTCGTAGATGAAGTCGATCAGCGGCTGCATCGCTGGCCCCGCTCAGCCCAGGGCTGCGCCCTGCTCGGCCAGCAGGCCGCGCAGCAGGCCGCGGTGGCAGCGGGCCTCGTCGGCGCAGTAGCAGCCCACCGAGAAGTCGGCGCTGTGCGACAGCGCAGCCAGCAGCGCGATGCTGCGCGCCGCCTCGGGCTGGGCCATCTCCTGGCGGTAGCGGCGCACGAAGGCGGTCCAGCCGGCCGCGTCGTCGCCGGACAGCGCGGCCTGGCCCAGCTTCATGGTCTCGACGCTGGGCGCCAGGTTGGGATACCAGAGGTCGTACCAGTTGCCGCTGGCGAACTCGCTCTTGGGCACGCCGCGTGGCGGACGCCGCACCGTGCCGATGCGCAGGCCCTCGCCCTCGCTGCGCTGGCTGCCCAGCTGCACCACCCGCACCACCATCGCCGTCTCTCCCGCTGCCTGTCGCCGATGCGGCGAGTGTGCAGCAGGCCATGCCGGCGAGGCTATGGCGGCCACAGCCTCATTCAATTGGCCGGCGCGGAGGCCGATCCGCAGAATCGGGCCCTGCCATCCGCGCGCATCCACCCCCACGGAGACCGACCATGAGCGATGCACCTTCGTCCACTTCCGCCGTCTCGCTGCGTCAGCTCGGCGGCTGGGCCCTGTTTGCCGCCGGCAGCCTGCTGGGCCTGGGCGACGCCGCGCGCTGGATGCTGAGCCACGGCTGAGCCGCCCTGGCCGGGCCCTGCGCGGCGCGGCCTGCAGCGACAGGGCACACTGCGGCCCGATGGCCGACGCTGAACCCTCATCCGCCCCGCCGCTGATCCGGCTGCGCGGCGTGCACAAGCAGTACCCCGGTGGCGCGCTGGCGCTGGCCGGCGTGGACCTGGACCTGGCGCTGGCGCCCGGCGAATTCGTCACGCTGCTCGGCCCGTCGGGCTGCGGCAAGAGCACGGTGCTGCGCCTGGTGGCCGGGCTGGAGCAGGCCAGCGCCGGCACGGTCGACGCACCGGCCTGCCGGCCCGCGCCGGCCGCCGGGCCGGGCCTGGACACGGCCTTCGTGTTCCAGGAGGCGACGCTGATGCCCTGGGCCACGGTGGCCGACAACGTGGCCCTGCCGCTGCGCCTGCAGGGCTGGCCGCGGGCGCGGCGCCTGGCCCATGTGCAGGGCGTGCTGCAGCGCGTGGGCCTGGCCGACTTTGCCCAGGCGCGGCCGGCGGCGCTGTCCGGCGGCATGAAGATGCGCGCCTCCATCGCCCGCGCCCTGGCCACCGAGCCGCGGGTGCTGCTGATGGACGAGCCCTTTGCGGCGCTGGACGACATCACCCGCCAGCGCCTCAACGATGACCTGCTGCAGTGGTGGCAGGCCCAGCGCATGGCGGTGCTGTTCGTCACCCACAGCGTCGCCGAGGCGGTGTTCCTGAGCCAGCGCGTGCTGGTGATGGCGGCGCGGCCGGGCCGCATCGTCGCCGAGCTGGCGGTGCCGGCGCCTTATCCGCGCCCGGCCGACTGGCGCCATGCGCCGGACTTCGGTGCGCTGTGCCGGCGGCTGTCGCAGGCGCTGCAGGCCGCGGCCACGCCGGCTGCAACCGCCGGGGACGCGGCTTGAGGCCCGGCCGGCGCGCGGCCGCGCTGCTGCCCACCGCCACCCTGCTGGGCCTGCTGCTGCTGTGGGAGCTGGGCGTGCGCTGGGCCGGCATCCCCGACTACACCCTGCCCGCGCCCAGCCGCATCGCCCAGGCCCTGCAGCAGCACGGCCTGTCGCTGCTGGGCAGCTGGTGGTTCACGCTCAAGGTCACGGCCGGCGCGCTGGCCCTGGCCTGCGCCGGCGGCGTGGCCATCGCCGCGGCATTTGCGCTGTCGCCCAGTCTGGAGCGGGCGCTGTTCCCGCTGGCCGTGGTGCTGCAGGTCACGCCCATCGTCGCGGTGGCGCCGCTGATCCTGATCTACCTGGACAGCACCACCGCGGCCCTGCTGTTGTGCGCCTGGATCGTGGCCTTCTTCCCGATCCTGTCCAACACCGTGATCGGCCTGCGCGCCGCCGATGTGCATCTGCAGGACCTGTTCCGCCTGTACCGGGCCACGCCCTGGCAGCGCCTGGCCCTGCTGCGCATGCCGTCGGCACTGCCGTACTTCATCGCCGGGCTCAAGGTCTCGGGCGGGCTGGCGCTGATCGGCGCCGTCACCGCCGAGATGGTGGCCGGCGCCGCCGGCCGCGAGACCGGCCTGGCCTCGCGCATCCTGGAGGCCAGCTTCCGCACCGAGACGCCGAAGATGTTTGCCGCGCTGAGCCTGCTGGTGGCCACCGGCGTGCTGATCTTCGCCGGGCTGAACCTGCTGTCGCGCGCCGTGCTCGGCTCCTGGCACGCCAGCGAGTCCGGCCGCAGCAGCTGATCGCCCCCGGGCGATACCGGCGGCGCGTGGCGCTCAAGCCGGCGGCGCGGCGTCCGATAGCCCTGGGATGTTGCGTCGAGCGTCTTCCCTTGCCCGCACCGCCGCGTGGCTGGCCGGGCTGTGGCTGCTGGCCTGGGCCGGCCTGGCCCAGGCCATGGCGGCACCGGCCGTGCTGGAGCTGCAGGCAGCGCAGCCGCAGCTGGACGCCTGGAGCGCCGCCCAGGTGCGCCTGCAGCCGGCCACGGCCGCGGCGCTGGACCCGCTGCAGGTGGCGCTGCAGGGCGAGGGCTTTGCCGCGCCCACCGGCCCGCGGGCCAGCTTCGGCCGCCAGGCCGGCCAGCTGCTGTGGCTGCGCATCCCGCTGCGCCTGGCCGACGATGGTGCGCGCGACTGGTGGCTGCAGCTGGACTATCCGCCGCTGGACGAGGCCCTGCTGTGGGCCTTCTGCGGCGGCCGGCTGGTGCAGCAGGCGACGCTGGGCGACCAGCGGCCGATGGCCGAGCGCCACGGTCCACCACGCAGCCACCAGGTGGCGCTGGCCCTGCCGCCCGGCCAGGACTGCATGCTGGTGCTGCGCGCCCGCAATGCCGGGCCGATGACCGTGCCGCTGGCCTTCAAGCGCAGCGATGCGCTGTTCCAGGCCGAGTCGGCCGAGCAGGCGCTGCAAGGCCTGTGCATGGGCATCGGCCTGGCCACGCTGGTGTTTGCGCTGATCCATGGCCTGGCCTCGGGCCAGGCCGTGCCGCTGTGGTACGCCGTCGCCGGGCTGTTTTCGCTGCTCTACCTGGCCGCCTACCATGGCCTGGCGGCCCAGTACCTGTGGCCCGCCAACCCCTGGCTGATCGCCAACGGCACGCCGATGCTGGGCGTGCTGATCATCGCCAGCGGCGCCCGCTTCGTCGACCATGCGCTGCAGATCCACCGGCGCTGGCCCTGGGCCAGCCACCTGCTGTGGGCCACCAGCCTGGCCGGGCTGGGCCTGGTGCTGGCCCAGCTGGCCGGCTGGCTGGGCTATGGCGCGGTGGCACGCCATGGCGCCCTGCTGGGGCTGCTGCCCCTCCTGGTGGCGGTGCCGGCCGCGCTGCTGCGGCTGCGCGACGGCGACGGCGGCGCCGCCTGGATGCTGCTCGGCTGGCTGGTCTATGGCTGGGGCACGGCCACCACCACGCTGATGCACCTGGGCCGCTTGCCGGCCAGCTGGTGGAACGACCACAGCCTGCAGATCGGCTCGATGGGCCAGCTGCTGGCCTGGGCGGTGATGCTGCAGCTGCAGATGCGCCGGCACAGCGAGCAGGCCAAGGCCACGCGGCGCGAGGCCCAGCGGCTGGACGACGCGGCCCACACCGATGCGCTGACCGGCCTGGGCAACCGCCGCGGCCTGCAGCGCCAGCTGGGCGAGCGGGTGGCGCGCAGCACGCCCGACCGTCCGCTGGCCGCCTATCTGCTGGACCTGGACGGCTTCAAGGCGGTCAACGACCAGCATGGCCACGATGCCGGCGACGAGCTGCTGCTGCAGTTTGCGCTGCGCCTGCGCGCCGCGGTGCGCAGCAGCGACCTGGTGGCCCGCCTGGGCGGCGACGAGTTCGTGGTGGTCGCCGGCGACCTGGCCGGCCCGGCCCAGGCGCGCCAGCTGGGCGAGCAGCTGCTGCAGGTGTGCCGGCCGGCCTTTGTGCTGCGCCGTGGCGCGCTGCCGGTGAGCGTGAACGTGGGCGTGACCGTGGGCCTGGCGCTGGCGCCGCTGGACACGCGCGACCCGGCCGAGCTGCTGCGCCTGGCCGACCGGGCGCTGTATGCCGGCAAGCTGGGCGGCAAGAACCGCGTCGGCCCGCCCGCCGGCGCCGCCGAGGTTCAACAGGCGGCGGCGATGGACCTGCACTGAGCCAGGCCGCGCCGGAGGCGACAGAATCCGCGCATCACGAGCGACTCTCCCGGAGCCCCTGCCATGCGCCTTTCGCTGATCGCGGCCTGTACCGCCACCGTCCTCGCCTGGGCCCCGGCCTCGGCCCAGACCCAGTCCGCGACGCCGGACAAGGTGATCTTCGCCACCAACTGGAAGGCCCAGGCCGCTCACGGTGGCTTCTACCAGGCCGTGGCCGACGGCACCTACAAGAAGTACGGCCTGGAGGTCACGCTGCAGCAGGGCGGCCCGCAGGTCAACAACCGGCCGCTGCTGCCGGCCGGCAAGATCGACTTCCTGATGACCGGCAACCTGCTGCACAGCTTTGACAACGTCAAGAACAAGGTGCCGACCGTCGTCGTCGCCGCGATGTTCCAGAAGGACCCGCAGGCGCTGATGGCCCATCCCGGCCAGGGCTACGAGAAGTGGGAGACGCTGAAGAACGCGCCGCTGGCCCTGGTGGCCAAGGACGGCCAGTTCAGCTGGTGGCAGTGGCTGAAGGCGGTGCACGGCTTCAAGGACGAGGCGCTCAAGCCCTACAACTACAACCTCGGCCCCTGGCTGGCCAACCCCAAGGCCATCCAGCAGGGCTATTCGGTGGCCGAGCCCATCTATGCCGAGAACCAGGGCAAGTTCAAGCCGGTGGTGCACCTGCTGGCCGACCACGGCTTCTCCACCTACAGCACGGTGATCGAGGCGCGCACCGACACCGTCAAGAACAAGCCCGAGCTGGTGCAGCGCTTTGTGGACGCGTCCATCCTCGGCTGGGTCAACTACCTGTACGGCAACCGCAAGCCGGCCAATGTGCTGATGATCAAGGACAACCCCGAGATGAGCGAGGCCGAGATCGAGGCCAGCGTGGCGCTGATGAAGAGCCAGGGCATCGTCGACTCGGGCGAGGCCCTGGCCAACGGCATCGGTGCGATGAGCGCGGCACGCATCGCCGACTTCTACGGCCAGATGGTCAAGGCCGGGCTGTACAAGCCGGGCGAGGTCGACCTGTCCCAGGTGGCGAACTTGCAGTTCGTCAACAAGAAGGTCGGACAAGACGTCAAGGCCAGGCTGGGTGGCCGCTGAAGCGGCTAAGCTTGCTGCAACCCGCTTTCCATCCTGCAGGAGCAACCCCATGGCCAAGGCCAAGAAACCGGCCGCATCCGCCACCGGCGGCACGGCGATCAACATCGGCATCAGCGACAAGGACCGCAGCGCCATCACCGGCGGCCTGGCCAAGCTGCTGGCCGACACCTATACGCTGTACCTGACCACGCACAACTTCCACTGGAACGTGACGGGGCCGATGTTCAACACCCTGCACACCATGTTCATGGCCCAGTACACCGAGCTGTGGAATGCGGTGGACCCGGTGGCCGAGCGCATCCGCTCGCTGGGCCATGCGGCGCCGGGCTCGTATGCCCAGTTCAAGCAGCTGTCGTCACTGCCCGATGCGCCGGCCACGCCGCCCAAGGCGCTGGAGATGGTGAAGATCCTGGTCGAAGGCCACGAGGCCGTGGCCCGCACCGCGCGCAGCATCTTCCCGCTGGCCGACGCGGCCAACGACGAGCCCACCGCCGACCTGCTGACCCAGCGCCTGACGGTGCACGAGCAGACGGCGTGGATGCTGAGGTCGCTGCTGGAGGAGTGAGCGCCGGCGCGCGACGATGAAAAAGGGGCCCGCATGGGCCCCTTGCTGCATCTGGTGGCGTGGGTGGGCGTTGGTGGCCGCCTCAGCGCAGCTCCTTGGCCTCGCCCAGCGCCTTCACCAGCTTCTTCAACAGGTCGTCCGAGGCGCGCTTGGCCGACAGCGAGAAGTCGCTCCTGAACTCGTCGAAGCTGGCGCGGCCGTCGCCGACCACGCGCAGCTCGGTCACCGCCTTGCCGCTGTCGTCGACCACCTTGCAGGTCAGCTCGATGTTGAACAGCGTCGGCGGCCAGGTCAGGATGCTGTCGGAATAGGACGTGGTCCTGATCTCCGGCGTGATGATCAGGTTGAGCCGGTCGCCCTTGACCTTGGCATCGGCCACGCCGCTGACCTTGGTGACGCTGGCAAAGGACTCGGCCAGCGCGAAGTACAGGCCAGCTTCCAGGTCGCGGTAGGGAAAGTAGCTGACCTTGTCGCCGCCGCCGCCGGGCGTGATGACCTCGCGCGCCTTGTCGGCATCGGTGATGACCAGGCCCACGCGCTTGTCGATCTTGCCGGCGCCGCCACTGCCGGCGCCGGCGATGTTGGCGACATTGGGCGCCAGCGAGATTGGATGGGCGCAGCCGCCCAGCACCAGCACCACGGCGACGGCGGCCAGCCCGGCCGCCCAGCGATTCAGTTTGGCAAACATGGACTCTCCTGTGCGGTGCGCGTCACTTCAGCGCGGCGATGAACTCGGGGTCGGCCAGCAGCTGGCCGATCAGCTTCTGCACCATCAGCGGGTATTGCTGCATGGCCTTGGGGATGGCCACGGCGCCGGCGAAGGACGACTCCCAGCTCATCTCGACGCGGTGGGCCTTGGCATATCGCGGCTGGCCGTCGCGGCTGACGCTGAAGCGGGCCTCGATCTCGCCGCTGTTGGTGGCCATGCCGGCCGCGGCGATGTCGTTCTTCAGCAGCAGGCCGCTGATGACGATGCGGCTCTTCGGGTCCAGCTTGCCGGCCAGCGCCAGCTCCTGGCGCAGGGCCTCGGCCAGGTAGGCGGCATAGTCGCCACCGACCGACGAGTTCATCGAGTTGCCACGCAGGCCGATCGAGGTGCCGCCGGCCAGGCCGGACTGCAGCGTGAATGCGCCCAGCGCCATCGGTGCGGCCGAGCGCTTGAGGATCTCGAGGTTGTCGATCGACGGTGAGTAGTTGGGGGCGGTCATCGCGCAGCCGCTGAGGGCGGCCACGCCCAGCAGCGCCCAGGCCGGGCGCATCAAGTCCTTCATGGGACATCCTCCTGTTGGAATGGGTACAGCTGCCGCGGCCCTCCGCCGTGGCAGCCAGGACCTTAGCACCTGGCAGCGCGGCGGGCCGGATAATCGCGGATTGCGCCCGCCCGGCGCCCCAGCCCCCGCCCGCCATGTCCGACCTCGCTCCCCAGGTGCGCCGCCGCCGCACCTTTGCCATCATCAGCCACCCCGATGCGGGCAAGACCACGCTGACCGAGAAGCTGCTGCTGTTCTCGGGCGCGATCCAGATCGCCGGCTCGGTGAAGGCGCGCAAGGCCTCGCGCCATGCCACGTCCGACTGGATGGAGATCGAGAAGCAGCGCGGCATCTCGGTGGCCAGCTCGGTGATGCAGATGGAGTACCGCGACTGCGTCATCAACCTGCTCGATACCCCGGGCCACCAGGACTTTTCGGAAGACACCTATCGCGTGCTGACCGCGGTGGACGCGGCGCTGATGGTGATCGACGCGGCGAACGGGGTAGAACCCCAGACCCGGCGCCTGTTGCAAGTCTGCAGGGCCAGAAACACGCCCATCCTGACCTTCGTCAACAAGCTCGACCGCGAGGTGCAGGAGCCGCTGGCGCTGATGGACGAGATCGAGCGCGAGCTGGGCATGACGGTCGTGCCCTTCACCTGGCCGGTGGGCATGGGCAAGCTGTTCGGCGGCGTGCTGGACCTGCGGCGCGACCAGATGCGCGTGTTCACGCCCGGCGAGGACCGCGTGGCCGGCAGCGAGGAGATCGTCGACGGCATCGCCAACCCGGCCCTGGGCCAGCGCTTCGGCGCGGTCTACGAGCAGGCCGCCGGCGAGATCGAGCTGGTGCGCGAGGCCGCGCCGGCCTTTGACGCGGCCGAGTTCCTGGCCGGACGGCAGACGCCGATGTTCTTCGGCTCGGCGGTCAACAACTTCGGCGTGCAGGAGGTGCTGGACGCGCTGGTGGAGCTGGCGCCGCCGCCGGGCGAGCGCACGGCCATCCAGCGCACCGTGCAGCCCGACGAGCCCAAGTTCACCGGCGTGGTGTTCAAGATCCAGGCCAACATGGACCCGGCGCACCGCGACCGCATCGCCTTTCTGCGCGTGGCCAGCGGCAAGTTCGAACGTGGCATGAACCTGAAGGTGGTGCGCTCGGGCAAGACGCTGCGGCCCAACACCGTGGTCACCTTCATGAGCCAGAAGCGCGAGCTGCTGGATGAAGCCTTTGCCGGCGACATCATCGGCATCCCCAACCACGGCGTGCTGCAGCTGGGCGATACGCTCACCGAAGGCGAGGCCCTGCAGTACACCGGCCTGCCGTTCTTTGCGCCCGAGATGTTCCGCATGGTCGAGGTGGCCGACCCGCTGCGCACCAAGCAGCTCAAGGCCGGCCTGCAGCAGCTGGGCGAGGAGGGCGCGATCCAGGTCTTCCGCCCGGTGGCCGGCAGCGTGCTGATGCTGGGCGCCGTGGGCCAGCTGCAGTTCGAGGTGGTGGCGCACCGGCTGGAGCATGAATACGGCTGCAAGGCGCGCATCAGCCCCTGCCGCTTCCAGATCGCGCGCTGGGTCACCTGCGACACCGGCGAAGGCCCGGCCGCCGACGAGCGCGAGCTGCAGCGCTTCATCGACAACAACAGCCACCGCATGGCGCACGATGCGGTCAATGCGCCGACGCTGCTGGTGGAATACGCGCCCGAGCTGCGCGCCATCGAGGCCAACTGGCCGAAGATCCGCTTCCACGCGCTGCGCGAGCATGCGGGGCTGGTGTTCCAGAGGCAGATCGACGGCTGATCGAGCCGCTGAAGCCTTGGCATGGGGCGGCATGGCCGCAGCGGCCAAGAGGTTTTACAATTTCAGCCTCACAAGCTGAAACAGCAAATCCATGTTCGCCCGCACCGCCCACGCCCGGCTGCTGCACCTGGCGCGCGGCTTTCCGGTGCTGGTGATCACCGGGCCGCGGCAGTCGGGCAAGACCACGCTGGCGCGCCAGGCCTTTGCCGGGCATGCCTATGTCTCGCTGGAAGACCCCGATGTGCGACAGCGCGTGGCGGTCGATCCGCGCGGCTTTCTGGCCGCCCATGCGCAGGGCGTGGTGCTCGATGAAGCCCAGCGCCTGCCCGAGCTGCTGTCCTATCTGCAGACCGCCGTGGATGCCGACCGGCGTCCCGGCCGCTACATCGTCACCGGCTCGCAGAATCTGCTGCTGGCCCAGGCGGTGACGCAGAGCCTGGCCGGCCGCGCCGGCTTTCTGGAGCTGCTGCCGCTGTCCTACACCGAGGGCGCAGCGGCCTTCGATGCCCTGAGCCTGGATCGGCTGCTGCTGCGCGGCGCCTACCCTGCCATCCATGCCAGCGAGGTCGAGCCCGCCGACTGGCATGCCGCTTATGTTGCCAGCTACCTGGAGCGTGACGTGCGCCAGGTCAGCCGCATCACCGACCTGCTGCAGTTCCAGCGCTTTCTGCGCATCATGGCCGCGCGCTGCGGCCAGCTGCTCAACCTCAATGCCGTGGCCAACGACCTGGGCATCGCCCAGACCACGGCGCGCGACTGGCTGGCGGTGCTGGAGGCCACCTACGTGGCCTTCCGCCTGCCGCCTTATCACGTCAACTTCGGCAAGCGCCTGGTGAAGACGCCCAAGCTGTACTTCCACGACACCGGCCTGGCCGCCTGGCTGCTGGGCATCAGCGATGCCGCCACGCTGAACATCCACCCGATGCGCGGTGCGCTGTTCGAGAACCTGGGCATCACCGAGTTCATCAAGCACCTGCGCCACAGCGGCGCGGCCGGCACGCCGTACTTCTGGCGCGACAACATCGGCAACGAGGTCGACTTGCTGATCGAGCGCGCCGGCGTGCTGCAGCCGGTGGAGTTCAAGTCCGGCGCCACCTTCCAGCCGGAATGGCTGAAGCCCCTGCACACCTGGCAGCGCCACGCTGCGGCGGCGGCCCAGGCTGAGCCGCTGCTGATCAGTGCGGCACCGGGCAACCAGCGAGTGCAGGGCGTGGGCCTGGTCCACTGGCGCGATGCGCTGCGCCAGCTGGCGGGTCCGGCTGGGCCGGCCTGATCAGAACCGCCCGCCGCTCTCCGCCAGCGCCACCACATTCGGCGCCGGCTCGAAGCGCGGGCCATGGCGGGCGGCCAATTCGCGCGCGCGATCAACGAAGCGCTTCGCGCCCATGGCGTTGATGTACTGCAGCGCGCCGCCCTGGAAGGGCGCAAAGCCCCAGCCGAAGATCGAGCCGATGTTGCCGTCGGCCACCGAGCGCAGCACGCCTTCGTGCAGGCAGCGCGCGGCCTCGTTGGCCTGGGCGATCATCAGCCGATCGATCAGCTCCTGCTGCGGCGGCTGGCTGGCGGCGGGCGGGAACTGCTTCGCCAGGCCGGGCCACAGCTGCTTGTCGCCGCCGTAGTCGTAGAAGCCGGCGCCGGCCTTCTTGCCCAGCCGGCCCTGCTCGGCCAGTGCGCGCACCACGGCCATGCCGGGGTGCTCGGAGTAGGGCGTGCCCTCGGCGGCCAGGTCCTTGCGCGTCTGGTCGGCCACGTGCACGGCCAGGCTCAGCGACACCTCGTCCTGCAGCGCCAGCGGCGGCATCGGCATGCCGGCCTGCAGCCCGGCCTGCTCGATGTGGCGCGGGTGCACGCCCTCGGCCAGCATGGCAATGCCTTCCATCACATAGGTGCCGAACACCCGGCTGGTGTAGAAGCCGCGGCGGTCGTTGACGACGATGGGCGTCTTGCCGATCTGCAGCACATAGTCGAAGGCGCGGGCCAGCGTGGCCTCGTCGGTCTGCGCGCCGACGATGATCTCGACCAGCGGCATCTTGTCCACCGGGCTGAAGAAGTGCAGGCCGATGAACTGGGCCGGCCGCTGGCTGGCGCGGGCCAGGCCGGTGATCGGCAGCGTGCTGGTGTTGGAGGCGAACACCGCGTCGGCGCCCAGCACCGCCTCGGCCCGGGCCGTGACCTCGGCCTTGACCGCGCGGTCCTCGAACACCGCCTCGATCACCAGCTCGCAGCCGGCCAGCGCCGCGTAGTCGGTGGTGGCCGTGATGCGCGCCAGCTGCTCGTCGCGCTGGGCGGCCGTGCGCCGGCCCTTCTTGACCGCCGCGTCCAGCAGGCCCTGGCCGTAGGCCTTGCCACGCTCGGCGGCCTCCTGCGTGGTGTCCAGCAGCACCACCTCGATGCCGGCCTGGGCCGACACATGGGCGATGCCGGCGCCCATCATGCCGGCGCCCAGGATGCCCAGGCGACGCAGCTTGGACGGCGGCACGCCGGCCGGCCGCGACGCGCCCTTCTTGATGGCATTGAGCTGGAACCACAGCGTGCCCAGCATGTTGCGCGCCTCGGGGCTGGCCACGCAGGCGGCGAAATAGCGGCTCTCGATCTGCAGCGCGTTGTCGAAGTCGACCAGGCCGCCCTCGTACACGCAGCTCATGATGTGGGTCACGGCCGGGTAGTTGCCATAGCTCTTGGCGCTGGCCATCGAGGGCGCGATGGACAGCATCTGCACCGCCTGCGGCGAGCGCGAGTCGCCGCCGGGATAACGGAACTTGGGCGCGTCCCAGGGCTGCTGGGCCTTGGGATGGGCCAGGCACCAGGCGCGGGCCTGGGCGATGGCGGCCTCGCGGTCGGCGGCCTTCTCGCCCACCAGGCCGATGGCCAGGGCCTTGTCGGCGCGGATGTCGTTGCCCTCGCCCATCATCTGCAGCGCGGTCTGCATGCCCACCAGGCGCGGCAGGCGCTGGGTGCCGCCGCCGCCGGGCAGCAGGCCCAGCTTGACCTCGGGCAGGCCCAGGCGGGCGCGGCCGTCGTCGACCACGATGCGGTGGTGGCAGGCCAGGGCCAGTTCCAGCCCGCCGCCCAGGCACTGGCCGTGGACCACCGCCACCGCCGGCTTGCCGCAGCGCTCCAGCCGGCGCAGCTGGCCCTTGAGCACCAGCGACAGCTCATAGGCCTGCAGCGCCGCATCGGCGGCCTGCTGGATGTCGCGGATGCCCTCCAGGTCGGCGCCGGCCAGGAAGTCCTTCTTGCCCGATGTCAGCACCAGGCCCTTGACCGCCGGGTCGGATTCGACCCGCTCGACCATGGCCGCAATCGCCGCACCGGTGCTGGCATTGAGCACGTTCATCGACCGGCCGGGCAGGTCCAGCGTGGCCAGCAGGATGCCGGCGCTGTCGAGTTCAAAACGCATCGCGTCGCTCATGGTGGATGTCCTCGTGGCCGGTGTTCAGACGCGTTCGATGATGGTGGCGATGCCCATGCCGGCGCCCACGCACAGCGTGGCGCAGCCGGTGGCCAGGTCGCGGCGTTCCAGCTCGTCGAGCAGGGTGCCCAGCAGCATGCAGCCGGTGGCGCCCAGTGGGTGGCCCAGCGCGATGGCGCCGCCGTTGACGTTGATACGCTCGGGGTCCACGCCCAGGTCGCGCGCGGTCTTCATCGGCACCACGGCAAAGGCCTCGTTGATCTCCCACAGGTCGATGTCGGCGGCCTGCATGCCGGCCTTGGCCAGGGCCTTGCGGCAGGCCGGCGTGGGGCCGGTGAGCATGATGGTCGGCTCGCTGCCGATCACCGCCGCGGCGCGGATGCGTGCGCGTGGCTTGAGCCCGGCACGGGCGCCGCCGTCCCTGGAGCCCACCAGCATCAGCGCCGCGCCGTCGACGATGCCCGACGAGTTGCCGGCATGGTGCACATGGGCGATGCGCTCCACCGTCGTGTACTTGCGCAGCGCGGTGGCGTCGAAGCCCATCGCCCCCATCATCGCGAAGCTGGGGTCCAGCCTGGCCAGGGCCTCCAGGCTGGCATTGGCGCGCACGGTCTCGTCGCGGTCCAGCAGCGGCAGGCCGTTCAGATCGCGCACCGGCACGATGGAGCGGGCAAAGCGCGCCTCGGCCTGGGCCGCGGCCGCGCGCTGGTGCGAGCGCAGCGCAAAGGCGTCCACATCCTGGCGGCCAAAGCCTTCCAGCGTGGCGATCAGGTCGGCGCCCACGCCCTGGGGCACAAAGCCCAGCGACTGGTTCAGCCGCGGGTCCATGAACCAGGCGCCGCCATCGCTGCCCATGGGCCAGCGGCTCATGCTTTCCACGCCGCCGGCGGCCACCAGGTCTTCATAGCCCGAGGCCACCTTGGCCGCGGCCAGGTTGATGGATTCCAGGCCCGAGGCGCAGAAGCGGCTCTGCGTGACGCCGGCCACCGTCTGCGCCCAGCCGGCGTCCAGCACCGCGGTGCGGGCGATGTCGGCCCCCTGCTCGCCCACCGGCGTGACGCAGCCGATCACCAGGTCGTCGACCAGGGCCGTGTCCAGCGCCAGGCGCTGCTGCAGCGCCTGCAGCAGCGTGCGCAGCAGCCACACCGGCGTGGCCTGGTGCAGGCCACCGTCCTTTTTGCCCTTGCCGCGCGGCGTGCGCACATGGTCGTACAGGTAGGCGGTGCTCATCGGCGGTCTCCGGGCCGGTTGATGAAAGGGCTCACTTGATCAGCAGCTTCAGCAGCAGCTCGATCGGCTTGCCATAGGGCGGGCCGATCAGCTTCATGGCCGAGAAGCGGGCCTGGTGGAACACCGGCCTCAGCTTGGAAAAGTTCAGGAAGCCATCGCGCCCGTGGTAGTGGCCCATGCCCGAGGCGCCCACGCCGCCAAACGGCAGGTCGTGCTGGCCCACATGCAGCAGCGCGTCGTTGACCGAGACGCCACCGGACATCACGCGCTCGATCACCGTGTCGACAAAGTCCGCATCGTGGCTGAACGGGTAGACGGCCAGCGGCCGCTCACCGGCGTTGATGTGCTGGATCACCTGCTCCAGCCGGTGGTAGCGGCGCAGCGGCAGGATGGGGCCGAAGATCTCGCGCTGCATCAGCGCGCAGTCTTCCGGCGCGTCGATCACCAGATGCGGCGCGATCTTGCGCGTGGCCGCATCGAAGCTGGGCCCGGGCAGCAGCGGCAGCACGCTGGCGCCACGGTCGCTGGCTTCTTCCAGCGCCGCGCGCAGGCGCTCGAACGAGCGCGCATCGATGATCGAGCTGTAGTCCGGCGATTCCAGCGACGGGTAGCGCGCCGGCACGATCTGCAGCGCCAGGCGCACAAACTCGTCCACCCGGTCGTGCGGCAGCCAGGCATGGTCGACCGTGGTGCAGATCTGGCCGGCGTTCAGGCACTTGGCGAACAGGATGCGCTCGGCCGCCGTGCGCAGCGGAAAGTCCGCCGCCACGATGGCCGGCGACTGGCCGCCCAGTTCCAGCGTCACCGGGCACAGGTTGGCGGCGGCGGCGGCCATCACCCGGCGGCCGGTGGCGCCCGAGCCGGTGAACAGCAGGTGGTCGAAGGGCAGGCGCGAGAAGGCCTGGCCCACGCCGCCGGTCTCGTCGAACACCTGCACCTGCTCGGCCGGCAGGTACCGCGGCAGCGTGGCCATCATCAGCGCGGCCAGGCGGCGCGAATGCTCGCTCATCTTCAGCATGGCGCGGTTGCCGGCGGCCAGGATGCAGATCAGCGGCACCAGGCTCAGGTTGAGCGGAAAGTTCCACGGCACGATCACGCCCACCACGCCCAGCGGCTGCGGCAGCACGCGGTTGCTGGCGCCGGGAAAGGCGCGCACATCCACATGGCGGCGCTGCGGCTTCATCCACTCGGCCAGGTGCTTGAGGGTGTGCGAGACGCCGTCGACCACCGGCGCCACCTCGCACAGCAGGGTCTCGTGGCGCGAGCGGTGGCCGAAGTCGGCGCTGATGGCCTGGCACAGCGCCTCGCGGTGCTCGCGCGCAAAGGCCTGCAGGGCCAGCAGCAGTTCGCGGCGCTCGGCCAGCGAGGGCAGCGGATGCGCCTGGTGGGCCTGGCGCTGCAGCGCCAGTGCGGCGCGCAGGCCGGCCTGCTGTTGCTGGGCGGGCGGCAGGTCGTTGGGGTTCATGGTCGGGCGGTGCAGTGCTGGGCTGGGCCGTGGGCTTGGCCTACCAGTGTGGGGCCGCGGCGGCGCGCGTTCTGGAGTGGGCTCTCAGCCCCAGCCTCAGCCCCTGCCCGCCGGCAGCTGCTGGCGCACCGTGCCGTTGATCAGCCGCAGCTCGGCCAGCGTGGCGTCGATGTGGGCCTTCTTCTGCTCCAGCTCGGCAATCGCCGCATCGGTGCGCTGCAGCACCCACTTCAGCTGCTGGGCGCGGCCCTCGCCATGCTGGCCGTACAGGTCCAGGTACTGCTTGATCTCGGCCAGCGAGGCGCCGATGGCCTTGCTGCGCAGGATCAGCGCCAGGCGCGCGCGGTCGCGCCGGGTGTAGACCCGCGTGCCGTTGACGCGCCGCGGCTGCAGCAGGTCCTTGTCCTCGTAGAAGCGGATGGCGCGTGGCGTGATGCCGAACTGCGCGCACAGCTCGGTGATGCCGAACAGCTCGCTGGTGGCGTCGTCGCGGTGGGCGGCCACCGCCTCCTGGGCGGTGGTGGCCGCGGCCGCGCCGGCCGCCAGGCCGCCGGCGGCGCGCCGCGGCGCGCGGGCCTCGGCCATGCTCAGACCACCCGCTGCAGCTTCATCGCCACGCTCATGTCGCCGCTGACCTTGAACTTGCCGCTCATGAAGCCGGTCACCGGCTCCAGCTCGCCGCTGAGCAGCCTGTTCAGGTTGTCCAGCGTGATGGCCACGGTGCAGTCGGCCTCGCGGTCGTTGTTGTCCACGGTGTTGGGCGTGGCGCGGCCGTCGATGATCACCACGCCGTCGCTGCCGCAGTCGAACTTGAGCACGGCGCCCAGGCCGCTGTTGTCGCCGACCTTGCCGCGCAGGGCCTCGGTGCATTGCTGGAGATCCATGGTGCGCTGATCCTCGTGTGTGCGATGAGGTCGGCATGCTAAGGCCATCTGGTACCGTGCGGTTCCGGGAAATTCCCTATCAGATATCTGGTTGACGTTAACGTCACCCTGCAGCCTAATGCGGCACGTTTCGATCCATGCCGGCGGCCATCGCCGGCCCAGCCGCATGACCGATGCTTCATCTGCTGCACCGCCGGGCTACCGCAGCGTGTTCCGTCCCGGCCTGTTTGCCGGCCAGGTGGTCTGGATCACCGGCGGTGGCAGCGGCATCGGCCGCTGCGTGGCGCACGAGCTGGCGGCGCTGGGCGCCCAGGTGCTGATCAGCGGCCGCACCCAGGCCAAGCTGGACGCGGTCGCGGCCGAGATCGCCGCCGACGGTGGCCTCTGCGACACGCTGGCCTTCGACATCCGCGACGAAGACGCGGTCAAGGCCGCCGTGGCCCAGGGGCTGGCGCGCCATGGCCGCATCGACGGCCTGGTCAACAACGCCGGTGGCCAGTTTCCGGCGCCGCTGCAGGCCATCAGCAAGCGTGGCTTCGAGGCGGTGGTGGCCAACAACCTGACCGGCGGCTTTCTGATGATGCGCGAGGTCTATGCCCAGGCGATGGAGAAGACCGGCGGCGCCATCGTCAACATGACGGCCGACTTCCGCAACGGCATGCCGGGCATGGCGCATTCGGGCGCGGCGCGCGCCGGCATGAGCAACCTGACCATGACCGCGGCCTTCGAATGGGCCCAGGCCGGCGTGCGCGTCAATGCCGTGGCGCCGGGCTGGGTGGCCTCGTCGGGCCTGGACAGCTATGGCGGCATGGCGCGCAGCATTATCCCGATGCTCAAGGCCCATGTGCCGCTGCGCCGGCTGGCGGCCGAGGCCGAGATCAGCGCGGCCATCGTCTTCCTGCTCAGCCCGGCGGCGGCCTTCGTCACCGGTGTCACGCTGCAGATCGACGGCGGTGCCTCGATCGGCAGCGCCATCTGGCCGGCGGGCAAGGAGGCGCGCTCGGCCCCCTTCGACGGCTTCCACCGCGCCGCCCTGCCCGAGGTGCTGAAGTGAGCCGGCTGGACCTGCCGCCGCTGCGCTCGCAGCTCGATGTGCGCAGCGAGGCCTTCCGCGCCAATGCGGCGCGCATGGCCGAGCGCCTGGCCCAGGTGCAGGCCCTGCAGGCCAAGGTGGTGGCCGAGAGCGAGAGCAAGCGTGCGCGCTTCGAGCAGCGCCGCCAGCTGCTGCCGCGCGAGCGCGTGGCGCGGCTGATCGATCCCGGCAGCGACTTCCTCGAACTCAGCGCGCTGGCCGGCCTGGGCATGCACGACGACGATGGCCGCAAAAGCGTGCAGGGCGGCGGCGCCATCTGCGGCATCGGCATCGTGGCCGGCAAGCGTGTGCTGGTCTCGGCCAGCGACAGCGCGGTCAAGGGCGGCACGGTGGCGCCGATGGGGCTGAAGAAGGGCCTGCGTGCTCAGGCCCTGGCGCTGGAGAACAAGCTGCCGCTGATCTCCTTGGTGGAGTCGGGTGGCGCCAACCTGATGTACCAGGCCGAGATTTTTGTCGACGGCGGCCGCAGCTTTGCCAACCAGGCGCGCCTGTCGGCCGCCGGCATTCCGCAGATCGCCGTGGTGCACGGCGCCTCCACCGCCGGCGGCGCCTATCTGCCCGGTCTGTCCGACTATGTGGTGCTGGTCAAGGGCCGATCCAGCATCTACCTGGCCGGGCCACCGCTGGTCAAGGCCGCCATCGGCGAGGACGCCGATGAAGAGTCGCTGGGCGGCGCCGAGCTGCATGCCCACACCACCGGCCTGGGCGAGTACCTGGCCGATGACGATGCCCATGCCCTGGCCATCGCCCGCACGCTGATGCAGGCCCTGCCCTGGGACGTGGCCGGCGCGCCGCCGCAGGACGCTGAAGCACCGCATTACGACGCCGAGGAGCTGCTGGGCGTGGTGCCGGCCGACGAGCGCACGCCCTACGACGTGCGCGAGGTCATCGCCCGCATCGTCGACGGCTCGCGCTTTCTGGAGTTCAAGGCCGGCTACAGCCCCGACACGGTCTGCGGCCATGCGCTGATCGAGGGCCGCACAGTGGGCATCATCGGCAACAACGGGCCGATCCAGCCCAGCGGCTCGACCAAGGCCGCGCAGTTCATCCAGCTCTGCGACCAGGCCGGCGTGCCGCTGGTGTTCTTGCAGAACACCACCGGCTACATGGTGGGCACGGCGGCCGAGCGCGCCGGCGCCATCAAGCACGGCAGCAAGATGATCCAGGCCGTGGCCAACGCCCGGGTGCCGAAGTTCACCATCGTGCTGGGCGGCAGCTTTGGCGCCGGCAACTACGGCATGTGCGGGCGCGGCTTCGATCCGCGCTTCATCTTCGCCTGGCCCAGCGCCCGCACCGCGGTGATGGGCGGCGCCCAGGCCGCGATGGTGATGGAGCTGGTCAGTGCGGCCAAGCTGGGCCGTGGCGGCGTGGCGCTGGACGAGCAGGCGCGTGCCGGCCTCAAGGCCATGAGCGAGCAGCTCAGGCGCCGGCTCGATGCCGAGAGCGATGTGCTCTACGGCACGGCCCGGCTGTGGGACGACGGCGTGATCGACCCGCGCGACACCCGCCGCGTGCTGGCCCTGGGCCTGGCCCTGGCGGCCGAGGCGCAGGCCCGCGTGCTGCGCCCCAACACCTTTGGCGTGGCGCGGCTGTAGGCCCGCGCCCTCCGCAACGGCACAACACACCACACCACCCGGAGACCGACCCATGCAGTTCACCGACCAGCACCGCCAGCTCGACGACACCGTCACCCGCTTCGTGAACAACGAGATCAACCCCTTCGTCGACGAATGGGAGCGGGCGCAGGAGTTTCCCAGCCACGAGGTGTTCAAGAAGCTGGGCAACCTGGGCCTGCTGGGCCTGAAGTACCCCGAGGAATACGGCGGCGCCGGGCTGGACTTCAGCTATTCGATGGTGATGGCCGAGGCGCTGGGCGCCATCCACTGCGGCGGCGTGCCCATGGCCATCGGCGTGCACACCGACATGTGCACGCCGGCGCTGGCGCGCTTTGGCTCCGACGAGCTGCGGCGCGAGTTCCTGGCCCCGGCCATTGCCGGCGACGTGGTGGGCTGCATCGGCGTCAGCGAGCCCGGCGGCGGCAGCGACGTGGCCGCGGTCAAGACCACCGCGCGCAAGGAAGGCGGCGACTATGTGATCAACGGCAGCAAGATGTGGATCACCAACGGCCTGAAGGCCGACTGGTGCTGTCTGCTGGCCAACACCAGCGAGGGCGCGCCGCACAAGAACAAGAGCCTGATCATGGTGCCGATGGATGCCGCCGGCATCAGCCGCCAGAAGATCCACAAGATCGGCATGAACAGCTCCGACACGGCCCAGCTGTTCTTCGACAACGTGCGCGTGCCGCAGCGCCACGTGATCGGCCAGGAGGGCATGGGCTTCATGTTCCAGATGCTGCAGTTCCAGGAAGAGCGGCTGTGGGGCGCGGCCGGCTCGCTGCGCAGCCTGGACCACCTGATCGACATCACCATCGCCTACACGCGCGAGCGCAAGGTCTTCGGCAAACCCCTGCTGGACAACCAGGTCATCCACTTCCGCCTGGCCGAGCTGCGCACGGAGGTCGAGGCGCTGCGCGCGCTGACCTACCGCGCGGTCGAGGCCTATGTGGGCGGCAAGGACGTCACCAAGCTGGCCTCGATGGCCAAGCTCAAGTGCGGCCGGCTGTCGCGCGAAGTCACCGACGCCTGCCTGCAGTACTGGGGTGGCATGGGCTACACCATCGACAACCTGGTCTCGCGCGCCTACCGCGACAGCCGCCTGGTCTCGATCGGCGGCGGCGCCGACGAGGTGATGCTGGGCATCATCGCCAAGCTCGAAGGCACCTTGCCAAAAGGTGCGCATTGAATGGCCCACCCCCGTTGCGCCTTCGGCGCTCCCCCTCAAGGGGGCCGCGCCCTGCGGACCGGCGGAGCCGGATCCGCGGCGCGTGCTTGGTAGTCGGAGGACTGTTCGCATGAACGCATCTGCCCCTGTCGTTGTCCTGCATCAGGACGGCCCGGTGCTGCACCTCACACTCAACCGTCCGGCGCAGCGCAATGCCATGTCGCTGCAGATGGTGCGCGAGCTGCGCGCGGCGCTGCAGGCGGCCGAGCACGATGCGGCCACGCGCGTGGTGGTGCTGCGCGGCGCCGGCGGCCATTTCTGCGCCGGCGGCGACATCGCCGACATGGCCGCGGCCCGTGCCCGGCTGGCCGCGGAGCCCGATGCGCTGGCCCGCACCAATGCCGAGTTTGGCGAGCTGTGCCTGGCCTATGCCTGCACCGGGCTGGCCGTGGTGGTGGTGGCCGAGGGCACGGTGATGGGTGGCGGCTTCGGCCTGGCCTGCGTGGCCGACGTGGCCATCGCGGTGGACGGCGCCCAGTTCCGCCTGCCCGAAACCTCGCTGGGCCTGGTGCCGGCGCAGATCGCGCCCTTCCTGGTCGAGCGCCTGGGCTACAGCGAGGCCAAGCGCCTGGCCCTTGGCGGCGAGCGGCTGGATGCGCGCGCCGCGCTGGCGCTGCGCCTGGTGCACGAGGCCTGCGCGCCCGATCAGCTGGAGGCCACGCTGGCCCGCGTGCTGCGCGGCCTGTTGCAAGCCGCGCCGGCGGCCGTGGCCGCCACCAAGGCCCTGCTGGCCCGCGCGCGCTGGGAGCCCGCGGCCGGCCTGGTGCCCGAGGCCGCGGCGCTGTTCTCGCAGGCCGCCCTGGGGCCCGAAGGTGCCGAGGGCACGCTGGCCTTTCTGCAGAAGCGTCCGGCGCGCTGGATGCCGCAGGGCTGAGGCGGACATGGGCTTCCACAAGATCCTGATCGCCAACCGCGGCGAGATCGCGTGCCGCGTGATGCGCAGCGCGCGCACGCTGGGTTACCGCACGGTGGCGGTGTTCAGCGCGGCGGATGCCGACGCCGCGCACGTGGCGCAGGCCGACGAGGCCGTGGCCATCGGCCCGGCGCCGGCGGCCGACAGCTACCTGAGCATCCCGGCCCTGCTGGCCGCGGCGCGCGCCACCGGTGCCGATGCGGTGCACCCGGGCTATGGCTTCCTGTCCGAGCGCGCCGACTTCGCCCAGGCCTGCGCCGATGCCGGCCTGGTGTTCATCGGCCCGCCGCCGGCGGCCATCACCGCCATGGGCAACAAGGCGGCGGCCAAGCGCCGCATGCACGCGGCCGGCGTGCCCTGCGCGCCCGGCTACCTGGGCGACGACCAGAGCGATGAGCGCCTCGTCGCCGAGGGCCGGGCGCTGGGTGCGCCGCTGCTGGTCAAGGCCGTGGCCGGCGGCGGCGGCCGCGGCATGCGCCTGGTGCACGACCTGGCCGATCTGCCGGCGGCCCTGGCCGGCGCGCGCCGCGAGGCCCTGGGCGCCTTTGGCGACGCCACGCTGATGCTCGAGCGCCTGATCGAGCGCGGCCGCCACATCGAGGTGCAGGTGTTCGCCGACAGCCACGGCCACTGCATCCACCTGGGCGAGCGCGACTGCACGGCCCAGCGTCGGCGCCAGAAGGTGATCGAGGAGGCGCCATCGCCGGTGGTCGATGCCGCGATGCGCGCGCGCCTGGGCGCCGATGCGGTGGCCGCCGCCCGCGCCGTGGGCTATGTGGGTGCCGGCACGGTGGAGTTCATCGTCGATGCGGCGATGAACCACTGGTTCCTGGAAATGAACACGCGGCTCCAGGTCGAGCACCCAGTCACCGAGGCCGTCACCGGCCTGGACCTGGTGGCCTGGCAGCTGCGCATCGCCGCCGGCGAGCCGCTGCCGATCGCGCAGGAGCAGCTGTGCCTGGACGGCCATGCCATCGAGGTGAGGCTGTATGCCGAGGATCCGTACCTGGGCTTTCTCCCGCAGACCGGGCCGGTGCGGCACTGGCGTCCGCAGGCGGCGCTGCGCGACGGCGTGCGCATCGATGCCGGCATCGCCGAGGGCGGCCAGGTCACGCCGCACTACGACGCGATGGTGGCCAAGCTGATTGCCCATGGCCGCGACCGCGACGACGCCATCCGCCGCCTGCGCGCGGCCCTGGCCGACGCGCCGCTGCTGGGCCTGGCGCACAACGCGCGTTTCCTGCACCAGCTGCTGGACCGGGACGAGTTCCGCAGCGCGCGTCTGCACACCGGCCTGCTGGACGACTGGGCGGCGCTGCCGGCGGGCGAGCGTCCGGCGCCGCTGCGGCCGCCCGAGCCCGACGAGGCCCTGTGGGCCCTGGCCGCGGCAGCCTGGGTCTGGGGCGCCAGCCTGGCCGGTGCGGACGGGCCGGCCGCAGGCGCCGAGCGCCCGCTGCGCCCGGCGGCCGTGGCCGCGCGCGACCTGCACCTGAGCCTGGGCGGCACCCGGCGCCGGCTGCGCGTGGCGCTGGCCGGCGCCGGCCGCGTCAGCGTGACGCTGGGCGATGCCGTGCTCACGCTGCAGTGTCTGGGCTGGCACGACCACGGTCTGCGCTACGACGTCGATGGCGTGCGCCGGCAGGCCGTGGCCTGCGCGGGCGTGGGCGATGACGGTCAGCCCCAGCTGCACCTGGCCAGGCCCGTGGACGCCGGCCTGGGCTGGACCGTCGCCGAGGTGTCGGCCTGGCCGCGACGCGACGACGCGGCCGACCCGCGCCGCACGCGCGCCCCGCTGGCCGGCACCGTGGCCGCGCTGGCCGTGGCGGTGGGCGACCGGGTGGCCGCGGGCGCCCCGCTGGTGTGCGTGGAGGCCATGAAGATGGAGATGTGGCTGAACGCCCGCGCCGCCGGCCGGGTGACGGCCGTGCATGTGCAGCCCAAGGACAGCGTGGCCGCCGGCGCGCTGCTGGTGGAGCTGGATACCGACGAGACGACGAGCGAGGAGACCGTGGAATGACGACACAGGACAGGTGGCCCGTGCGGCGGGCCGAGCGCCGGGCCGCGCCCAAGCCGGCCCGCATCCCCGCGGGGGACGGGCCGACGCTGGCGTCGGGCCAGGGGCGGCCATGAGCGACAAGGCCATCATCACCTGCGCGCTGACCGGCGTGCTCACCAACCCGGCCCAGCACCCGGTGCCGGTCACGCCCGCGCAGATGGCGGCCGAGGCGCGCGACGCCTACAACGCCGGCGCCAGTATCATGCACGTGCACCTGCGACGGCAGGAGCCGGGCCTGGGCCACCTGCCCAGTTGGGACCCCGAGGTGGCCTGGCAGGTCACCGAGGCCATCCGTGCCGCCTGCCCGGGCGTGGTGATCAACCTCACCACCGGCATCATCGGCAAGGACCTGTCCGGCCCGCTGGACTGCCTGCGCCGCGTGCGCCCCGAGGCCGCGGCCTGCAACGCCGGCAGCCTGAACTACCTGAAGCTCAAGGAAGACGGCCAGTGGGCCTGGCCGCCGATGGTGTTCGACAACCCGGTCGAGAAGATCCAGGCCATGCTGGCCGTGATGAACGAGCTGGGCATCCACCCCGAGTTCGAGTGCTTCGACGTCGGCATCGTGCGCAGCGTGGCCATGTACCTGAAGAACGGCATGGTCAGCGCCGGCGCCGGGCCGTCCCAAGCCGGCGCGCTCCCCTCGGGGGACGGGCGCGGCAACGCCGCGGCCCAGGGGTCGCCCTACATTCCCGAGCTGAACTTCGTGATGGGCGTGGCCAGCGGCATGCCCTGCGATGCCGACCTGCTGGCCCTGCTGCCGCGCTGGCTGCCCGAGAACGCGGTGTGGCAGACCACGCTGATCGGCCGCGCCGAGATCTGGCCGGTGCATCAGAAGACCGCCGAGCTGGGCGGCATGTTGCGCACGGGCCTGGAGGACACCTTCTACCTGCCGGGTGGCGCACGCGCCGCGGGCAATGGCGCGCTGATTGAGGCCCTGGCTCAGTGTGCGCACCACGCCGGCCGCGCCGTGGCCACGCCGGCCGAGGCGCGTGCGATGCTGGGGCTGGCGCCGGCCGCTGCCTGACGGGGGCGTCTGAGCGGTCGCCTGGTCAGCCGGTGCAACAGCCGGACACCGCCAGGCAACAGCGCGGAAACAGCGGCAGCACATGCTTCACACGGGCGTCATGCCCGTGTCACGCCCTGGTGCTGCATGCCTGTCCTGCCCGATCCGCGCTGTGTTGTTCCGGTCGCCGCCGCCGGCATCGCCACTGCCACCGCCCACCGGCGCCAGGCCCTGCTGCTGGGCCTGGCGGCCGCCGCGTCGCTGGCCGGCTGTGGCGGCGGCGGTGGATCGGAGGCGGCAGCCGCCAGCACCGGGTCCAGCAGCGGCACCGACAGCAGCAGCGGATCGGGCAGCAGCGGCAGCTCGGGCAGCACGGCCACCGACACCAACGGCCTCGGCGTGGCGCCAGCCACCACCACCACGGTGGGGGCCTGGCGGCTGGAGACCGGTGCCAACACCGACGACAGCGCCAGCAGCGCCGCGCTGAGCCTGCTGCGCCTGGTGCTGGCACTGGACAGCGGCACGCTCAGCAGCGGCAGCAGCAGCCTGGTGGTGGGCGCGGCCGATGGCAGCGGCATCCCGGTCACGCTGGACAGCAGCACCGTGGTGCGGGTGGTGGAGGACAGCCTGGGCTGGACCGTCACCGCCACCCTGCCCAGCGGACGCAATCTTGAGCTGGCGCTCACCGGCAGCGGCAACAAGACCGTCACCGTCTACAGCGACCGCGACTACCGCCTGTCGCTCGAAGGCGTCAGCATCGCCAGCGCCGACGGCCCGGCGCTGAACCTGCAGTCCGAGCAGCGCGCCCACGTGCTGCTGGTGGGCAGCAACACCCTCAGCGACAGCAGCAGCTACAGCGCGCGCAGCACGCCATCGGGTGCCAGCATGGACCTCAAGGCCTGCTGCTTTGCCGAGGGGCCCATCTTGCTGTCGGGCAGCGGCAGCCTGGCGGTCAGCGCGGCCAGCAAGCATGCGCTGGCCAGCGATGCCCATGTGCGCCTGAGTGCCGGCAGCCTGACGCTGAGCGCCGCCAAGAAGGACGGCCTGCGCGCCAACAACGCCTTCGTGATGGACGGCGGCGCGCTGACCATCGCCACGCCGGCCGGCAAGGGCATCAAGGTCGAGGGCAAGGAGAGCACGACCGCAGCGGTGGGCTTCATCGCCATCAATGCCGGCACGCTGGCCATCACCAGCCACGACAAGGCCATCACCGCCTCTTGGGAAGGCGACGAGGACGGCGACACCACCACCAGCGCCGACGATCCCGACCCGCGCGTCACCATCAACGGCGGGGCGATCACCATCACCACCACCGGCACGCCCTACGAGGACACCAATACCGCCGATGGCGACAGCTCGCTGTCGCCCGAGGGCATCGAGGCCAAGTCCACGCTCACCATCAATGGCGGCACCCTGGTCATCAACAGCACCGACGACGCGCTGAACGCCGGCAAGGCGTTGGTCATCAACGGCGGCTTCGTCTACGCCAGGGCCAGCAAGAATGACGCAATCGACAGCAACGGCACACTCAGCCTCACCGGCGGCGTGGTGGTGGCCAATGGCGCCAGCGGCGCCGAGGGTGGGCTGGACTGCGACAGCAATGCCTTCACGGTGACCGGCGGCACCTTCATCGGCATCGGCGGGCGCAACAGTTCGGTCACGGCCAGCCTGGCCACGCAGAACTGCGTCACGCTGCGCAGCGTGTCCAGCGGCCTGCTGGTGCTGCGCGACAGCAGCGGCCGCGCCGCTTTTGCCTTCACGCTGCCCAGCGCGGCCACGGCCGTGCTGCTGGGCAGTCCGCTGCTGGCCACCGGCAGCAGCTACACGGCGGTGCTGGGCGGCACGCTGGCGGCCGGCGGCACCGAGTTCAACGGCCTGGTGCAGAACCCGGGCACGCACACGGGGGGCACGGCGCTGTCGTCCAGCTTCACGATCAGCGCGCGGGTGACGTCGCTGTAGTCCGCGCGGTCACACAAAGCCGCGCAAGGGCAGCGTCGGACGCTGCAGCCAGTTCAGCCCGGAGTACGCAGCCGACGCATCGGTGGCGTGCAGCGTGTAGGCGTGGCGCGACACCGCCGAGCGGTTCGGTGCACTGTAGTGGGGCAGCATGCCGTCAAACACCACCAGGGTGCCGGCGCTCACCTCCACCGGCAGCGCCTGTTCGGTGGTGGGCCAGGGCGTGGCGTCCAGCGCCTGCATGCCGGCGGCATCGGGCCCCAGCTCGGGCCGGCGCACAAAGCGCTCGCGCAGCGGGCCGCGGTGGCCGCCCGGCTGCACCCACAGGCAGCCGTTGTCGCGGTTGGCATCCTCGAGCGCGAACCAGAAGCCCACCACGCTGGACGGCGTGGTGTCCAGGAAGGTCGAGTCCTGGTGCCACTTGACCTCGCCACCGATGGCCGGCTGCTTGAAGATGTACATCGACTGCCACAGCTGCGGCTGGCGCAGCCCCAGGTCGCGCGCCAGCGCATCCAGGTCGGCACCGTGCGAGAACTCGGCGAACACCGGGTCCAGGTCGTGCATGGCATGGCCGATCTTGTTGATCGACAAGGCCTTGGCCTGCTTCAGCCGGCCCTGGTCGTCAAAGGCCTCTTCCTCGAAGAAGCACTCGATGCCCTGGGCCGAGGCCATGAACACCGCGTCGGCGCTGCGCCGCGCCTGGTCCTGGGTGCTGAAGATGGTGCGATGGCGGTCGGCGTCGAAGGCCTCGACGATCTCGAGCGCGCGCTGGCGCAGCGCGGCGATGCGGTCGGCCGGGCGGAAGCCGGGCAGCACCAGGTAGCCGTCGGCCTGGTATCGGGCTTGCTGTTCTGGGGTGAGCATCGGACGATGATGCCATCGCGGCGTGCGATGCTCGCTGCGCTGCACCCGCCGGAGACCTGACCGCCCATGCTGATCCGCAACGCCACCCTGCCCGACGGGCGCACCGGCATCGATGTGCTGGTGCGCGATGGCCGCATCGCCGAGCTGGGCCCCGGCCTATGCCCCGAGGGCCCGCCGGCCGGTTGTGAAGTCATCGATGCCCAGGGCTGGCTGCTCAGCCCGCCCTTCGTCGACGCGCATTTCCACATGGACGCCACACTGAGCTACGGCCTGCCGCGGGTCAATGGCAGCGGCACGCTGCTGGAGGGCATCGCGCTGTGGGGCGAGCTCAAGCCGCTGCTGACACCCGAGGCCCTGATCGAGCGCGCGCTGGCCTACTGCGACTGGGCCGTGGCCCGCGGCCTGCTGGCCATCCGCAGCCACGTGGACGTGTGCGACCCGCGTCTGCTGGCGGTGGACGCGCTGCTGGAGGTCAAGCGCCGCGTGGCGCCCTACCTCGATCTGCAGTTGGTGGCCTTTCCGCAGGATGGCGTGCTGCGCTGCGCCGGCGCGCTGGACAACCTGAAGCGCGCCCTCGACCGCGGCGTGGACGTGGTCGGTGGCATCCCGCACTTCGAGCGCAGCATGGCCGATGGCGCCGAGAGCGTGAAGATCCTGTGCGAGCTGGCGGCCGAGCGCGGCCTGCGCGTGGACATGCACTGCGACGAAAGCGACGACCCGCACTCGCGCCACATCGAGACCCTGGCCTTCCACACCCAGCGCCTGGGCCTGCAGGGCCGCGTCACCGGCTCGCACCTGACGTCCATGCATTCCATGGACAACTATTACGTCAGCAAGCTGCTGCCGCTGATCGCCGAGGCGGGCGTGCACGCGGTGGCCAACCCGCTGATCAACATCACGCTGCAGGGCCGCCACGACAGCTACCCCAAGCGTCGCGGCATGACCCGCGTGCCCGAGCTGCTGGCCGCGGGCGTGAACGTGGCCTTCGGCCACGACTGCGTGATGGACCCCTGGTACAGCCTGGGGTCGGGCGACATGCTGGAGGTCGCATCCATGGGATTGCATGTGGCCCAGATGACCGGCCAGGCGGCGATGCGCCAGTGTTTTGACGCGGTGACGGTGAATGCCGCACGCGTGCTGGGGCTGGAGCGCTATGGCCTGGAGCCCGGCTGCGACGCCAGCTTCGTGCTGCTGCAGGCACGCAGCCCGGTCGAGGCGCTGCGCCTGCGCCCGCCGCGCCTGCTGGTGCTGCGGCGCGGCCAGGTGCTGTCGCGCATGGCGCCGGCCAGCGCGGCGCTGGCCCTGCCGGGCCGGCCGGCCAGCGTCGACTTCACGCTGGCGCGGCCGGCCGACACGCTCTGAAACACCGCTGGCTAGAATCTGCCGCCAGGGAAGTCCTCGCCCGTCCGGGCCGCCAGAACCACAACGCGCATGATGAAACTGATCGGATCGCTGACCAGCCCCTACGTGCGCAAGGTGCGCATCGTGATGGCCGAGAAGAAGCTCGATTACGAGCTGGTGCTCGAGGACGTGTGGGCCCAGGAGACGATCCTCAAGTCCAATCCGCTGGGCAAGGTGCCCTGCCTGATCATGGAAGGCGGCGAGGCCGTCTTCGATTCCCGCGTCATCGTCGAGTACGTGGACACGCTGTCGCCGGTGGGCAAGCTGATCCCGCCGTCGGGCCGCGAGCGGGTGGAGGTGCGCACCTGGGAGGCGCTGGCCGATGGCGTCAACGACGCCGCCATCCTGGCCCGGCTGGAGGCCACCTGGGGCCCGCGCGAGGGCGCGCGCAGCCCCGCCTGGATCGAGCGCCAGCTCAGCCGCGTGCACAGCTCGCTGAAGGCCATGAGCCTGGGCCTGGGCGACAAGCCCTGGTGCAGCGGCAACCACTTCACGCTGGCCGATGTGGCCGTGGGCGTGTCGCTGGCCTATCTGGACTTCCGCTTCGCGCAGATCGACTGGCGCGGCGAGCATCCCAACCTGGCCAAGCTGGCGGCCAAGCTGGCCACGCGCCAGAGCTTCATCGACACCGCGCCGCCGGCCTGAGGGCCCGGCTCAGGCCAGGCTCAGGTCACCGGCGCGCAGCGCCCACTGCATCTTGTGATAGATGCCGCGCACGCGGGCGGTCAGCTCGCGTGGGCCCAGGCCCAGGCCCGGCGCCAGCTCGTGCACCCGGCTGCCCAGCGCCAGCAGGCGCAGCAGCTGGCGGTCCTCGGGGCTCAGCGCCAGCGGATTGACCAGGTCTTCCACCCGCGAGCCGGCCTCGCGGCCGCTGACGCCAAAGTGCTCCAGCAGCCGCTGCGCCACCCAGGGCAGGATGTCGGCGCCGCCGGCCAGCGTGTCACGCACCGCCTGCACCAGGGCGCCACCGGTCTCGCTCTGCTCGACCAGGCTGTCGGCACCGGCCTGCAGCAGGTCCAGCAGCGCCGGATCGTCGGCGCATGGGCTCACCACCAAGCTCAGCATGCGGCGGTCCCGCGGCCGCAGCTGCAGCAGGCGCACCAGCTCGGTGGCCGGGCCGTCCTGCAGCTGCGGTTCGGTGATCAGCAGCACCGGCTGCTGGCGCGCCAGCAGGCTGCGCGCGGCGCTGCTGGAATGCACCGCCGGCAGCAGCTCGGCATGGCCGGCGGCACGCAGTTCTTCGGTCCAGCGCTCGGCACGGTGGCGGTCGCGCGTGGCCAGCATCAATACGCTCATGATCCCAACGACTCAAAGGTCTTTTATTGGGAATCATTTTTAGCGATTGACCGGCTGGCGCCAGCCCCGCAGCCGGGGGTGGCCCCATCGGTCGCGGGGCCGGGTCGCGGGGCTGGGTGGCCCCGTGCGCTCAGGCCGGGCTGGCCTGCAGCGATGCCGTGCGCGCCGGTGGCCGGGCCAGCGGCTGGAAGCTGTGCGCCGTGGCCAGCGGCCAGTGGCGGGCGAACACATGGCCGGGCCAGTCGGCCGCGCCCTGCTCGGCGGCCAGCAGGGCGCCGGGGGCCACGGTGGGCAGGGCCGATTCCAGCGAGCGCACGCCGTGGTCGGCCTGGCGCTGCATGATGTGCTGCGGCCGGATCTGCGACGGATGCTGCAGGCCGGCGGCCTGCAGCAGCTCGCGCAGCGCCTCCAGCGTGTGGCCATGGAAGCGCGCCACGCGCTGGGCCTTGTCGGGCACCACCAGGGCGCGCTGGCGCAGCGCGTCCTGGGTGGCCACGCCGGTGGGGCAGGCGCCGGTGTGGCAGTGCTGGGCCTGGATGCAGCCCAGCGCAAACATGAAGCCACGCGCCGAATTGCACCAGTCGGCGCCCAGGGCCAGGGCGCGGGCGATGTCGAAGGCGCTGACGATCTTGCCCGAGGCGCCGAGCTTGATGCGCTCGCGCAGGCCCAGGCCGACCAGGGTGTTGTGCACCAGGCGCAGGCCTTCCTGCAGCGGCGCGCCCACATGGTCGGTGAACTCCAGCGGCGCCGCGCCGGTGCCGCCCTCGGCACCATCGATCACGATGAAGTCGGGCAGCAATCCGGTCTCCAGCATGGCCTTGGCGATGGCAAACCATTCCCAGGGATGGCCGACGCAGAACTTGAAGCCCACCGGCTTGCCGCCCGACAGCAGGCGCAGCCGGTCCAGAAAGCGCAGCAGTTCCACCGGCGTGGCAAAGGCGCTGTGCGCGGCCGGCGAGACGCAGTCCACGCCCACCGGCACGCCGCGGGCGGCGGCGATCTCGGGCGTGACCTTGGGCCCGGGCAGCACGCCGCCATGGCCGGGCTTGGCACCCTGGCTGAGCTTCAGCTCGATCAGCTTGACCTGGGCATCGGCGGCGGTGGCGGCAAACTTCTCGGCGCTGAACGTGCCGTCGTCGTGGCGGCAGCCGAAGTAGCCCGAGCCGATCTCCCATACCAGGTCGCCGCCATGCACGCGGTGGTGGGCGCTGATCGAGCCCTCGCCGGTGTCGTGCATGAAGCCGCCCTGGCGCGCGCCCGAGTTCAGCGCCAGGATGGCGTTGGCGCTGAGCGCGCCGAAGCTCATCGCCGAGATGTTGAACAGGCTGGCCGAATAGGGCTGGGTGCAGCGGCTCGCATCGCCGATGCTGACGCGGAAGTCGTGGCCGGCGATCTGCGTCGGCGCGATCGAGTGGTTGATCCACTCGTGGCTGTCGTGGCGCACGTCCAGCTGGGTGCCGAACGGGCGCTTGTCGCTCTCGCCCTTGGCACGCTGGTAGACCAGGCTGCGCTGCTGGCGCGAAAACGGCACGGCATCGCGGTCCGAGTCGATGAAGTACTGGCGGATCTCGGGCCGCACCCACTCCAGCAGAAAGCGCAGATGGCCCAGCACCGGGTAGTTGCGCAGGATGGCATGGCGGGTCTGGCGCAGGTCGCGCAGGCCCAGCAGGGTGGCGCCCAGGCCCAGCGCCGCCAGCCAGGGGCCCGACGGCTGGCCGGCAACGGCCAGCGCCAGGCCGCCCAGCGCGCCGCCCAGGGCCAGGGCCAGCGTCAGATAGCGCACGGGAAACAGACGGTCCAGGGTCATCAGCCAATGCGGCATGCGAAGTCTCCTCGCGGTGCGGCGATGGCCTGCATTGGGCGCTGCCGCGGCCCGGCTTGATGCGCCGAACAGTGGGGCAGTCCGCTGGCTATACTTCCGCCCCAGCGCCGATTTGTTCCGGATTGCGGGCGCTTTATCAAATGCCGCTAAAGAGGGACGCCCGACCCGGTGTCCGCCCTTGCTGCGGCACCGGGTTTTGTTTTTACGGACGGTTTCCAGCCATGGCCTCGATCGGGCATGTCACGCCCCAGCTCCTGCACTTCGACCAGCCGCTGCCGCTGCGCAGCGGCGCGGTGATGCCGGCCTACGACCTGATGGTCGAGACCTATGGCCGCCTGAACGCCGACAAGAGCAATGCGGTGCTGGTGTGCCATGCGCTGAATGCCAGCCACCATGTGGCCGGCACCTACGAAGGCCAGGAGCGCAGCGAGGGCTGGTGGGACAACCTGGTCGGGCCCGGCAAGCCGCTGGACACCAACCGCTTCTTCGTCATCGGCGTCAACAACCTGGGCTCGTGCTTCGGCTCCACCGGGCCCATGCACGTCAACCCGGCCACCGGCGCGCCCTGGGGAGCCGGCTTTCCGGTGGTGACGGTGGAAGACTGGGTCGATGCCCAGGCCCGTGTGCTCGACCGCCTGGGCATCACCCGCCTGGCCGCCGTGCTGGGCGGCAGCCTGGGCGGCATGCAGGCGCTGAGCTGGACGCTGCGCCACCCCGAGCGCGTGGGTGAATGCGTGGCCGTGGCCACCGCGCCCAACCTCAGCGCGCAGAACATCGCCTTCAACGAGGTGGCGCGCCGCGCCATCGTCACCGACCCCGAGTTCCACGGCGGCCACTTCTATGCCCATGGCGTGCTGCCGCGGCGCGGCCTGCGCGTGGCGCGCATGATCGGCCACATCACCTACCTCAGCGACGACTCGATGGAGGCCAAGTTCGGCCGCGCCATGCGCGAGGCCGAGCTGGCCTACAGCACGCAGGACATCGAGTTCCAGATCGAGAGCTATCTGCGCCACCAGGGCGACAAGTTCAGCGAGTACTTCGACGCCAACACCTACCTGCTGATCACGCGGGCGCTGGACTACTTCGATCCCGCGCGCGCCCATGGCGGCGACCTGGCCGCGGCCTTTGCGCCGGCCGCCGGCATCCGCTTCACCGTGGTCAGCTTCACCACCGACTGGCGGTTTTCGCCGGCGCGCAGCCGCGAGATCGTCAAGGCCCTGGTCGACCAGCGCATCGCCGTCAGCTATGCCGAGATCGATGCGCCGCATGGCCACGACGCCTTTCTGCTCGAAGATCCGCGCTACCACGGTGTGCTGCGCGCCACGTTCGAGCGCATTGCGCGGGGGATCGCCGGATGAGCCACGAACTGGACGTCATCGCCAGCCTGGTGCCCGCCGGCTCGCGCGTGCTCGACCTGGGCTGCGGCTCGGGCGAGCTGCTGGCCCATCTGCAGGCCAGCAAGGGCTGCAGCGGCTATGGCGTGGAGATCAACGACGACAACGTGCTGGCCTGTGCGCGCCGCGGCGTCAACGTCATCCAGCTGAACCTCGAAGAAGGCCTGGCGCTGTTCGAGGACCGCAGCTTCGACGTGGTGCTGCAGCTGCAGACCCTGCAGCACCTGCGCAACACCGAGAAGATGCTGCGCGAGACCGCGCGCGTGGGCCGCATCGGCATCGTCAGCTTTCCCAACTTTGCGCACTGGCCCAACCGCCTGGCCGTGCTGCGCGGGCGCATGCCGGTGACGCGGGCCCTGCCCTACGAGTGGTACGACACGCCCAACATCCGCGTCGGCACGCATGCCGACTTCGAGGTGCTGGCGCGGCGCAACGGCCTGCAGGTGCTGGACAGCTTCGGCCTGCACGCCGGCCAAGTGGTGCGCCGCCACCCCAATCTGCTGGCCAGCGTGGCGGTGTTCAAGTTCGAGCGCGGTTGATCAGCGCGATGCTGCCGGACCAGGTGCCGGTGCCGCCTTGGCCAGCGCCGCCTGGTGCCGGCGCGGCAGCTCGGCGATCCAGTCGGCCGGCACGGCGAAGTTCAGGTTCTGCACCGAGCCGAGCACCGAGGCCAGCGTGGTCAGGCCCAGCAGCTCGCCGCGCTCGTTGAACAGGCCGCCGCCCGACGAGCCGCCGGAGATGGCCGCCGAGGTCTGGATCAGGAACACCTGGCCGGCGTCGTTGCGCCGGAACGAGGACACCAGGCCCGAGCTCATCGTCAGGTCCAGGTTCTGCGGATGGCCGATGGCATAGGCCGGCTGGCCGATGCCGGCATCGGCCAGCCGGGCCAGCGGCACCGCCGGCGCCTGCAGGGCCGGCACCGCCAGCAGGCACAGGTCGCGCTGCGGGTCCCATTGCAGCAGCGTCGCCGGCAGCGGCGCATCCCGCGCCTCGCGCCGCACCTGCACGCGCTTGGCCCGCGCCAGCACATGGCAGTTGGTCACCAGCTGCTGGGCCGCGGTGACCACGCCGCTGCCCTGGCCCAGCAGCAGGCCGCTGGCGTCGAAGGTCTGCACCCGCCAGACGCTGGGCGAGACCTGGGCAAACACCTCGGCCGGCGTCAGCGCCTGGGCCGCCGGGGCCAGACCCGACAGGGCCAGGGCCAGGCCGGCCAGCGTGGACCGGTGCAATCGGGCGGCGCGCATCATGGCGTGATCAGTCCTTTCAGGTCCTCGTCGGTGGCCAGCGGCCGCAGCACGGCCTCGCCGTCGATCTGGCCGCCTTCCAGCATGCCCGGCGGCACGCGCTTGGCCTGGGCACTGGGCACACAGGGCTTGCCGGGCTCCATGCGGTAGCGCAGGTCCTCGGGCGTGCGCGGCCGGTCGGCCTGGGTCACGTCGGTCAGCGTGGACGGGCACATCGCGCCCAGCAGCCCGCCCTGCACCAGGTACTGGCGGCCGGACTGCGGCGTGAAGCTCCAGCGCAGGCCGCAGACCACGCGGTTGGCATCGGCGAAGACGAAGTCCAGCGTCACCGGCTGGCCGGCCGGCAGCGACAGCGCCGTCGGCGGATTGCGGCCGATGGCGGCGCTGCCCAGCCGGTGCGGCGCCTTGCACTGCTCCTGCTCCATCAGCTGCACCAGCACCGCATGGTGGCCGGTGGGCACGGCCGCGCGCAGCAGCAGCCGCGCCGACGGCCCGCTGGCCGCGGGCGCCGCCGGCAGCCGGGCCAGCGGCGCAGGCAGGCCCGCGCTGGTGCTGGCCGCCGGCGTGGGCGGGGCCACCGTGGTGGGCGCGGTGGCCGGGCAGCCGGCCAGGCCCAGCAGCAGCGCGCCGGCGACCAGGGCAGCGGCGTGGCGTAGGGCCGGCGCGGCAAGGGCAGGGGCGGTACGGCAGGGCATGCGATCACGGCCCATGCATGGCATGGGCGCTGCGGCTGGGAGGAGGGCCAGTGTAGGCGCGCCGTCGATGCCGGCTGCCGTCGCTGCCCCGTCGCCGCCCGTAGACTGCCACGATGCCGTCAACCCCCGCCATGCTCAGCCTGCCGGACGGCTGCCGGCTGCTGCTGACCGACTTTGCCGCCCCCTCGACCGCGCCGCCACGCGGCCAGATCCTGATCGTGCACGGCCTGGGCGAGCACGCCGGCCGCTACACCGCGCTGGCCCGCCACCTGGCGGCCCGCGGCTGGCAGGTGACCGCGCACGACCACCGCGGCCATGGCGGCAGCGACGGGCCGCGCGGCGTGATCCCGGCCGAGTCCAGCCTGCTGGCCGACCTGGGCGCGGTGATCGCCCACCGCCGCGCCCAGCAGCCCAAGCAGCCCCAGGGGCCGCTGCTGCTGCTGGGCCACAGCCTGGGCGGCCTGGTGGCCGGGCGCTATGTGGCCGAGGGCCTGGCGGCGCAGCCCGCCGCCTGGTGGCAGGCGGTGGACGGCCTGGTGATGTCGTCGCCGGCGCTGGACGCCGGCATGAATGCGGCGCAGAAGCTGCTGCTGGCGGTGCTGGGCCCCTTGTCGTCCAGGTTTGCGCCGAACCTGGCGGTGCACAACGGCCTCCAGCCCGACTGGATCTGCCGCGACGCGGCCGTGGTGCGCGCCTATGTCGCCGATCCGCTGGTGCACGACCGCATCGCGCCGCGGCTGGTGCGCTTCATCGTCGAGGCCGGCGCCCTGGTGCGCCAGCGCGCGCCGCAGTGGCGGCTGCCCACGCTGCTGCAATACGCCGGCGCCGACCGCTGCGTGGCGCCGGCCGGCAGCGCGGCCTTTGCCGCCGCCGCGCCGCCGCAGTGGCTGCAGTCGCGGCGCTATGCCGACCTGGCCCACGAGATCTACAACGAGCCCGAGCGCGCCCAGGTGCTGGCCGATCTGCTGGCCTGGCTGGAGGCCCGTTTTCCCGCTGCGGCCTAAACTGGCCGATCCTTCCCGACCAGTCCCGATCACTTGCCGGAGGCCCCGCCATGAACGCCCGCGACCCGCTGCAACCCCTGACCCGCGACGAGGCCAGCGCCCTGGCCGACTACAGCGCTGCGCGCTGGGACGAGGCCATCGTGCCCGCGCTGACCGACTACATCGCGGTGCCGGCCAAGAGCCCGATGTTCGATGCCGACTGGCAGGCCAACGGCCTGATCGAGCGGGTGGTGCGCGACGCCGCGCAATGGGTGGAGTCGCGCAAGGTTCCGGGCCTGCAGCTGGAGGTGGTGCGCCTGCCGGGCCGCACGCCGGTGATCTTCTTCGAGATCCCGGCCACCCGCCCGGCCGGAAGCGGCAGCACCGACACCGTGCTGATGTACGGCCACCTCGACAAGCAGCCCGAGTTCAGCGGCTGGCGTTCCGACCTGGGGCCGTGGACGCCCAAGTACCAGGACGGCCTGCTCTACGGCCGCGGCGGCGCCGATGACGGTTATGCCATCTATGCCGCCATCACCGCGGTGGAGGCGCTGAAGCGCCAGAACCTGGCCCATCCGCGCATCGTCGGCCTGATCGAGACCTGCGAGGAGAGCGGCTCGCACGACCTGCCGCCCTATCTGGACCTGCTGAAGCCGCGGCTGGGCCAGGTCGGCCTGGTGGTGTGCCTGGACTCGGGTGCCGGCAACTACGACCAGCTGTGGCTGACCACCAGCCTGCGCGGCATGGTCTCGGGCGTGTTGAAGGTCGAGATCCTCACCGAGGGCATCCATTCGGGCGATGCCAGCGGCCTGGTGCCCAGCAGCTTCCGCATCCTGCGCCAGGTGCTGGACCGGCTGGAAGACAGCCACAGCGGCCGGCTGCTGCCCGAGAGCTTCCACTGCGAGATCCCGGCCTCGCGCCTGGCCCAGGCCCAGGCGGCGGCGCAGATCCTCGGCGAGCGGGTGTGGAAGAACATGCCCTGGGCCTGCGGTGCCGACGGCGGCCCCACGCTGCCGACCACCACCGATCCCACCGAAGGCCTGCTGCGCCGCACCTGGCGGCCCACGCTCAGCGTCACCGGCGTCGACGGCTTCCCGGAGCTGAAGAGCGCCGGCAATGTGCTGCGGCCCTACACCGCGTTCAAGCTCAGCCTGCGCCTGCCGCCGCTGGTGGACGGCCACCAAGCCAGCCTGCAGCTGAAGGCCCTGCTGGAAGACAACGCGCCCTACAACGCCAAGGTCACCTTCCACCCCGACGGCCGCGCCGGCCAGCTGGGCGCCACCGGCTGGAACGCGCCCGAGCTGACGCCCTGGCTGGAGCGGGTGCTCAACGAGGCCAGCCTGGCCCATTACGGCGCGCCGCTGGCCTACATCGGCCAGGGCGGCACCATCCCGCTGATGAGCATGCTGCAGCAGGGCTTTCCGGCGGCGCAGATGATGGTCTGCGGCGTGCTGGGCCCCAAGAGCAATGCCCACGGCCCCAACGAGTTCCTGCACGTGCCCTATGCCAAGAAGCTGACCGCGGCGGTGGCGCAGGTGATCGCGGCGCATCCCTGAGTTGCCGGGCGGTGGCGGCCGCCGTCGTTACCATCGGCGCCTTCATGCCCGCCACCCGCACCGACTCCGAACTCCGTTCCACCGACCCGCTGCAGATCCTGCAGCAGGTGTTTGGCTATGCCAACTTCCGCGGCCAGCAGGCGGCCATCGTGGACCATGCCGCGGCCGGCGGCGATGCCCTGGTGCTGATGCCCACCGGCGGTGGCAAGAGCCTGTGCTACCAGGTGCCGGCGATTGCCCGCCACCGCGCCGGCCAGGGCGTGACCCTGGTGGTCAGCCCGCTGATCGCGCTGATGCAGGACCAGGTGGGCGCACTCGACGAGCTGGGCGTGCCGGCGGCCTTCTTGAACAGCACGCTGGAAG
>JAGOPK010000015.1:0-23718 GCA_017992055.1 Burkholderiaceae bacterium | reverse complement strand
GCCCGCCACCGCGCCGGCCAGGGCGTGACCCTGGTGGTCAGCCCGCTGATCGCGCTGATGCAGGACCAGGTGGGCGCACTCGACGAGCTGGGCGTGCCGGCGGCCTTCTTGAACAGCACGCTGGAAGGCGACGAGGCCCGGCGCATCGAGCGCGACCTGCTGGCCGGCCGCCTGGTGCTGCTGTATGCGGCGCCCGAGCGCATCCTGACGCCGCGCTTCCTGGCCATGCTCGATTCGCTGCACGAGCGTGGCCTGCTCAGCCTGCTGGCCATCGACGAGGCGCATTGCGTCAGCCAGTGGGGCCACGACTTCCGCGAGGAATACCTGGGCCTGAGCGAGCTGCACGAGCGCTTTCCGGACGTGCCGCGCATCGCGCTGACGGCCACCGCCGACGACCACACCCGCGCCGACATCATCGAGCGCCTGGCGCTGGCCGAGGCGCGGCTGTTTGTCGCCAGCTTCGACCGGCCCAACATCCGCTACACCATCGTCGAGAAGGACGATGCCAAGAAGCAGCTGCTGCGCTTTCTGCGCGACGAGCACGAGGGCGATGCCGGCATCGTCTACTGCCAGAGCCGCAAGAAGGTGGAGGACACGGCCGACTGGCTGAAGGCCGAGGGCTTCACGGCCCTGCCCTATCACGCCGGCCTGGACAGCGAGGTGCGCAAGCGCCACCAGGACCGTTTTCTGCGCGAAGACGGCATCGTGATGGTGGCCACCGTGGCCTTCGGCATGGGCATCGACAAGCCCGACGTGCGCTTCGTCGCCCACCTGGACCTGCCCAAGAACATCGAGGGCTACTACCAGGAGACCGGCCGCGCCGGCCGCGACGGCCTGGCCGCCGATGCCTGGATGGCCTATGGCCTGGCCGATGTGGTGAACCAGCGCCGCATGATCGACGACGGCGAGGCCGGCGAGGACTTCAAGCGATTGCAGCGTGGCAAGCTGGATGCGCTGCTGGCCCTGGCCGAGGCCCACGACTGCCGGCGCGTGCGCCTGCTGGCCTACTTCGGCGAGGACAGCACGCCCTGCGGCAACTGCGACAACTGCATCAGCCCGCCGGCGGTGTGGGACGCCACCGAGGCCGCGCGCAAGCTGCTGTCCTGCATCTACCGCTGCCACCAGGCCTCGGGCTTCGGCTTCGGCGCCGGCCACCTGATCGACGTGCTGCGCGGCAAGCGCACCGACAAGGTGGTGCAGCGCCGCCACGACCAGCTCAGCACCTTCGGCATCGGTGCCGACATCGCCGAAACGCAGTGGCGCAGCGTGCTGCGCCAGCTGATCTCGCTGGGCCATGTGCAGAGCGAGGGCGAATACAACACGCTGTCGTTGACCGACTCGGCGCGCGCGCTGCTCAAGGGCGAGGCCACGGTGCAGCTGCGCGTGCCGGCCGAGCCCACCAAGCGCGTGCGCGACCGCAGCCGCGGCGGCAGCGCGCGTGGCACGGCCGACAAGGCGCCGCCGCTGCCGCTGGATGGCGACGGCCTGGCGCGTTATGCGGCGCTGAAGGCCTGGCGCGCCGAGGTGGCCAAGGCCCACAACCTGCCGGCCTATGTGGTGTTCCACGATGCCACGCTGGCCGAGATGGCCCGCGAGGCGCCCGATTCGCTGGATGCGCTGGCCGGCATCAGCGGCGTCGGCGCCAAGAAGCTGGAGGCCTATGGCCGCGAGATCCTGCGCGTGCTGCAGGGCGACGGCACGACGGCGGCGGTGACGGCGACGGCGACGGCGATGGCGACGACGGCCGGCGGCCCGGCGGGCGACGATCCACCACTGCCCGACGAGGCGGATTTCGCCGGCGCCTGGCCCGACGACTGAACCGCGGGGCCGGGGCTCAGTCGTCGGCGGTGTCGCGCAGCGCGGCCATCAGCCGCACCATGTCCAGCCGCGCATGGCTTTGGCCGGGGCGGGTGTCGGCGATCACGCCTTCGCGCTTGAATGCCGAGACCAGCCGGCTGGCGGTCTCCACCGTCATGCCCAGCATCGCGCCCATCTGCTGGCGCGAGGGCAGCCACACCGTGCCGTCGGCGGCGCCAAATTCGCTGAGCTTGAGCATCAGCCTGAGCATGCGCCAGCGCGCGCTGCCCAGGGTCAGCTCGGTCAGCCATTCTTCGGTCTCGTCCAGCGCCGCCTGCCAGCGCTTCATCAGGTCGTGCAGCAGCTGCGGCCGGGCCGTGCCCAGCTCGTCGATCAGGCTGCGCGGCAGCCGGCACACCTTGACCGGCGTGCAGGCCAGGGCATCGGCGGCATGGGTCTGGCCAAGCATGGCCTCCAGGCCGATCAGGTCGCCCGGGCCGGCCAGGCGCACGATGCGGCGCTGGCCCCGCTCGCTGCTGCGCTCCAGCCGCACCAGGCCTTCGCGCACGGTGTAGGCGGCCTGGGCCGGCGCATGCAACGCATACAGGCTCTGGCCGGGCTCCAGCGCCAGGTCCAGCACGCGGTAGTGCATCTGCTCCAGCGCCTGTGCGTCGAGCACGCCAAACAGCGCCTGGCGGCGCACACCGCAGTCCAGGCAGATGCGGGCCTGCGGGTTGTACGGCGCCCGCGCCGGGGCCTCGGGGCCGGCCTGGGCGGCCGTCGCGCTGGGCCAGGGCAGGGGCTGCGGCGAAAGGGCGGGGCTCATCGCCCCAGTATCGCGCTGCCGGTCCCCCTCGGCCGGCGCCGGGCCGGCCGCTATCATGGCCGGTTGCCCTTGTGCTGCCCGCCCATGTCCCGTTCCGTCGCCCCCGCCTCCGTCGCCACCCAGCTGCAGATCCGCGGCGCACGCACGCACAACCTGAAGAACATCGACCTCGACATCCCCAAGCACAGCCTGGTGGTGATCACCGGCCTGTCGGGATCGGGCAAGAGCAGCCTGGCCTTCGACACCTTGTATGCCGAGGGCCAGCGGCGCTATGTGGAAAGCCTCAGCGCCTATGCGCGGCAGTTCCTGCAGCTGATGGACAAGCCCGATGTGGATGTCATCGAGGGCCTGGCCCCGGCCATCAGCATCGAGCAAAAGGCCACCAGCCACAACCCGCGCTCCACCGTCGGCACCATCACCGAGATCCACGACTACCTGCGCCTGCTGTTCGCGCGCGCCGGCACGCCGTTCTGTCCCGACCATGACCTGCCGCTGCAGGCGCAGAGCGTGGGCCAGATGGTCGACACCGTGCTGGCCCTGCCCGAGGACACGCGGCTGATGGTGCTGGCGCCGGTGGTGCGCGACCGCAAGGGCGAGTTCGCCGAGCTGTTTGCCGACATGCAGGCGCGCGGCTATGTGCGCTTTCGCGTCGATGGCGCCATCGTCGAGGCCAGCGAGCTGCCGGTGCTGGACAAGAAGCAGAAGCACGACATCGACGTGGTCATCGACCGGCTGAAGGCGCGGCCCGATGCCAAGCAACGCCTGGCCGAGAGCTTCGAGGCCGCGCTGCGCGCCGCCGACGGCAAGGCCATTGCGCTGGAGATGGACGGCGGCAAGGAACACCTGTTCTCCAACCGCTTCGCCTGCCCGGTGTGCAGCTATGCGCTGGCCGAGCTGGAGCCGCGGCTGTTCTCGTTCAACGCGCCCATGGGCGCCTGCCCGGCCTGCGACGGCCTGGGCCAGCAGACGGTGTTCGATCCCGAGCGCGTGGTGGCCTTTCCGTCGCTGAGCCTGGCCGGCGGTGCCGTGAAGGGCTGGGACCGGCGCAACGGCTACACCTTCAGCCTGCTGGAGAGCGTGGCCGCGCACTATGGCTTCGACATCGAGCGGCCGTTCGAGGAGCTGGCCAAGCCGCACCAGCAGGTGCTGCTGTACGGCTCGGGCAGCGAGGACATCGCCTTCGTCTACCAGTCGGAATCGGCCAAAGGGAAGCCGCGCACGGTGAAGCGCTGGCACTCCTTCGAAGGCATCATTCCCAACTTCGAGCGCCGCTACAAGGAGACCGACTCGGTGGCGGTGCGCGAGGACCTGGCGCGCTACCAGGCGGCCAAGCCCTGCAGCCATTGCGGCGGCACGCGGTTGCGGCGCGAGGCGCGCCATGTGTTCCTGGTGGGCGCCGGCCCGGGCGAGCAGGCCGTGCCGCGCCAGGCCATCTTCCAGATCGAGCATGCCACGCTGGCCGAGGCGCTGGACTACTTCCAGCGCCTGCAGCTGGCCGGCGCCAAGGCCGAGATCGCCGACAAGGTGGTGCGCGAAATCCGCGCGCGGCTGAAGTTCTTGAACGACGTGGGCCTCAACTACCTGAGCCTGGACCGCAGCGCCGATACGCTGAGTGGCGGCGAGGCCCAGCGCATCCGCCTGGCCAGCCAGATCGGCTCAGGCCTGACGGGCGTGATGTACGTGCTGGACGAGCCCAGCATCGGCCTGCACCAGCGCGACAACGAGCGCCTGATCGGCACGCTGCGCCATCTGCGCGACCTGGGCAACAGCGTGCTGGTGGTCGAGCACGACGAGGACATGATCCGCGCTGCCGACCATGTGATCGACATGGGCCCGGGTGCCGGCGTGCATGGCGGCCAGGTCATCGCCCAGGGCACGCCCGAGCAGGTGGCGGCCAGCGAAGACAGCCTGACCGGCCGCTACCTGGCCCATGCGCTGCGCATCGAGGTGCCGGCGCAGCGCCACAGCCTGGCGGCGATGACCGACCCGCGGGTGCTGAAGATCGCCAATGCGCGTGGCAACAACCTGAAGAACGTCAGCATCGAGCTGCCGGTGGGCCTGCTGACCTGCGTCACCGGCGTCTCGGGCTCGGGCAAGAGCACGCTGATCAACGACACGCTCTACACCGCGGTGGCCAAGAAGCTCTACCAGAGCCATGCCGAGCCGGCGCCGCACGACGAGATCGAGGGCCTGGACGCCTTCGACAAGGTCATCAACGTCGACCAGAGCCCGATCGGCCGCACGCCGCGCAGCAACCCGGCCACCTACACCGGCCTGTTCACGCCGATCCGCGAGCTGTTTGCCGAGGTGCCGATGGCGCGCGAGCGCGGCTATGGCGCCGGCCGCTTCAGCTTCAACGTCGCCGGTGGCCGCTGCGAGGCCTGCCAAGGCGACGGCGTGATCAAGGTGGAGATGCACTTCCTGCCCGATGTCTATGTGCCCTGCGACACCTGCGCCGGCCGGCGCTACAACCGCGAGACGCTGGAGGTGCAGTACAAGGGCAAGAACATCCACGAGGTGCTGGGCCTGACGGTGGAGGCCGCGCACACCTTCTTCAGTGCCGTGCCCACGCTGGCGCGCAAGCTGCAGACCCTGCTGGACGTGGGCCTGGGCTACATCACGCTGGGCCAGAGTGCCACCACGCTGTCGGGCGGCGAAGCCCAGCGCGTGAAGCTGGCGCTGGAGCTGAGCAAGCGCGACACCGGCCGCACGCTCTACATCCTGGACGAGCCCACCACCGGCCTGCACTTTGCCGACATCGAACTGCTGCTGCGCGTGCTGCACCAGCTGCGCGACGCCGGCAACACCATCGTCGTGATCGAGCACAACCTTGATGTCATCAAGACCGCCGACTGGGTCATCGACATGGGCCCCGAGGGCGGGGCCGGCGGCGGGCGGGTGCTGGTGGCCGGCACGCCCGAGGACGTGGCGGCCTGTGCCGACAGCCACACCGGGCGTTTTCTGAAGCCGCTGCTGGCGGGTTGAGGGCTCCGTCAGCGCCGGGCTTTACAAACCGCCACCTGGGCGCAATCCGGCCCGCGGTGGGCGCTGCGCAGACTGGCGGGCCTGGACCTTGTCCGCCGGAGCCCGACCATGAGCCGATGCCCTGAACCCAGCCCCATCCCGCAGGCCCTGCGCCAGCGGCTGGCCGCCGCCTTGCTGGGCCTGCTGGGCGCCCTGCCTTTGGCCCCGGCGGCCGCGGCCGGCAGGCCCGTGGCGCCAGCGCCTGCCACGGCCGGCGCGGCGGCCCTGATCCCGGCCACGGCCGAGGCCTGGTGGCAGCGCTTCGACGATCCGGTGCTGGCGGCCCTGGTCGAGGGCCTGTCCGATCCGGCCGATGCCGCCGCCCAGCCGCTGGCCTTGCGCCGCCTGGCGCTGGCCCGGCACTGGGTGGCGGTGCGGGTGTTCCAGGTCCATGCGCTGGCCCTGCAGGCCTGGCTGGACGGCCTGCGCCAGCTGCAGCAGCAGCAGATGGACAGCCCGCCCGGCAGCGACGGACGCGAGGCCGCGCTGTCCCAGCTGGCCCAGGCCCTGGCGGCTGCCGAGGCCCAGCAGGCCGAGCGCCTGGCACGGCGCGATGCGGCGCTGGACGCCGTGGCCACGCTGGCCGGCATGGACCGCGCCCGGCTGCACCAGCAGCTGGCCGCCGCGCCGGACCCGGGCCGCCTGCCACATGTGGTGGCCGAGCCGCCGGCGCTGCGCGTCACCGTCTCGACCGAGACCGCCGAGCTGGCGCGCCGCCTGGGTGCGCTGCACGCCCGGCATGCCGCGGCGCGCCAGGCCGAGCGGCAGCTGCAGGCGCTGGACCGGGCGCTGGCATCGCAGGCCGCCGATCCGGGTCCGTCGGCGCCCGAGGCTCTGCTGCGTGCGCGTGTGCTGCAGGCCGGCAGCGCCGGCGATCTGGCGCTGGCCTGGCTGGACTGGTTCGAGGCCGGCGGCCTGGCCGAGGCGCCGTGGCTGGAAGCCCAGGCGCCGCGGCCGCGGCGCGTGGCCACGGCCGGCCGCTGAGCCGGGACGCTGACTTCGCGCGCTGGGTCGGCGGCCGCGGGCCGCGCCGTGTCAGTGCTCGGCCAGCGCCACGCGATCGCGGCCCGAGGCCTTGGCGCTGTACAGCGCGCGGTCGGCGCGGTCGACCAGGCTGTCGGCCGATTCGCCGCTGCGCCACAGCGCCGCGCCCAGCGACAGGGTCACACGCTCCAGCGGCTCGTCATGGCCCTTGCGGCGGATGCGCGCCGCGGCCACCGCGGTGCGCAGGCGCTCGGCCAGGGCCAGGGCCTCGTCCAGCGCGGCGGCGGGCAGCAGCACCGCGAACTCCTCGCCGCCCACGCGGGCGGCCAGCGCCGGCGCCGGCACCAGGCTGCGCAGCACCTGGGCGGTGGCGCGCAGCACCTGGTCGCCGAAGCCATGGCCGAAGTGGTCGTTGATGCGCTTGAAGTGGTCCAGGTCGGCCACCAGCAGGCAGGGCGGCGTGCCGCCGCTGCTGGCCTCGTGCAGCGCCTGGGCCAGCCGGCTGTCGAAGGCGCGGCGGTTGGCCAGGCCGGTCAGCGCGTCGACCAGCGACTCGGCGCGCGCCCGCTCCACCTCGTTGCGCAGCTGCTCGATCTCGCGCTGGCTGTCGACCAGCCGCTGCTGCAGCTGGCCCATGTGCGACTGCATCTGCCGCGTGTGCTGCAGCAGCTCGTCCAGCACCGCTGGAGGCGCACCGGCCGCAGCGCTGGCGGAGGCCGGCGTGGTCTGCGCCAGCTCGCCGGCCATGCGCTGCAGCGCATCGCCGTAGTGCGTGGTCTGGTCGCTGGCCAGCGCGGCCTGGCTGCTGATGCCGCCGATCAGTTGCTGCAGGCCCTCGGCCAGCTGCTGCACCGTGCCCAGGCCGCTGTTGTCGGCCTGCTGCGCCTGCTGGGCCTGCTGCGCCAGGTGGCGCTGGTACAGCTGGGCCGTGGTGGCCTCGTCCAGCCGGCCGCTGCGCGTCAGATGGCGGTCCACATCGTCGCGCAGCGCCGACTGTGGCTGCGCCACATAGGCGTACCACAGGGCATAGCTCATCGGATGCAGGGCCGCTGACTGCCGCGACATCAGCGGCAAGGCCTGCCGCAGCAGTTCGGTGCTGCGCTCCGGGGAATGGGGATACTGCATGGGATCGTGTTGCGGACTGCCCAGGACCTGCCGGTGGCAAGGCCATGCCGCCGGGATGACAAGCTGCACGCATCATCGTCCGCCGCGCGGCCTGGTTTAGGGTTTGCCCGGCGTCCGGCGCGCCAAGCCGTGAACTTTTCGAGGAGCCAGCCTGTGTCCTGCCCATCTCCTGCCGCGCTGCGCCGGCGCCACTGGCTGGCCGCGGCGGCGCTGGCCGCGGCCCTGCCCGGGCGCAGCCAGCCGGCCGACGGCGCGCTGTGGCGCGGCCCGATCTTCGACGCCCATCTGCACTACAACGACGAGGCCTGCGCGCTGGGCTCGGCCTGCCCCTATCCGCTGGACGAGGTGCTGGCGATGATGCGCCGTGCCGGCGTACGCGCCATCGTTGCCAACAGCCGGCCCAACGACGGCACCAAGTCGCTGGCCGCTGCCGGCGAGGCCACGCGCCGCGCCGGCGTCACGGTCGTGCCCTTCATCCGTCTGTACCGCAACCGCGCCGACTACAGCGGCTGGTTCGCCGACCCCAGCATCGCCGCCATGGTCGAGGCCGAGCTGGCCGCCGGCACCGCCGCCGGGCCCTATCGCGGCCTGGGCGAGTTCCACCTCTACGACAGCCGCAATGCCGACGGTCCGGTGGCGCGCCAGCTGATGCGCCTGGCCGAGGCCCGCGGCCTGGCGGTGCTGGCGCATTGCGACGACGAGGCGGTCGAGCGCCTGATGGCCCATGCGCCGCGGGCGCGGCTGATCTGGGCCCACAGCGGCATCGGCGGCGTGCCCTGGCCGCGCGTGCGCGCCCTGCTGGACCGCCATCCAACGCTGCTGGGCGAGCTGTCGTACCGGCCGCAGCTGGCCCAGGCCGACGGCCGGCTCGATGGCGAGGCGCGGGCGGTGCTGGTCGCCTATGCCGAGCGCTTTCTGCTCGGCTCGGACACCTGGGTCAACCAGCGCTGGAACATCTACGAGGCCTTGATGGCCGAGGCCCGGCGCTGGCTGGCCGATCTGCCGCCGGCCGCGGCCCAGCGCATTGCCTGGGGCAATGGCGCAGGCCTGTTCGGACTGGCCGATCCGCGACCATGAAAAAGGCCGGCATGCAGCCGGCCTTGCGAGCAGGTGCTGCGGGGCCAGGCCCCGCGGCCCCATCACTTCAGATGCGAGTTGATCAGCTTGGTCATCTCGAACATCGACACCTGGGCCGCCTTGAAGATCTCCTTCAGCTTGGCATCGGCATTGATCATGGTCTTCTTGACCTTGTCCTGCAGACCGTTCTTCTTGATGTACTCCCAGACCTTCTTGGTGACCTCGGTGCGCGGCAGCGGCTTGTCGCCGATGATCGCGGCCAGCGCGGCGCTGGGGGTCAGGGCCTTCATGAAGGCGGCGTTGGGCGTGCGCTTGACGGCGGCCTTCTTGGCCGCCGCCTTCTTCGCCGGAGCCGCGGCCTTGGGGGCCGCAGCGGCCTTCTTGGCCGGGGCCGCCGGAGCAGCCGCCTTCTTCACCGCCGCGGCCTTCTTGGCGGGCGCGGCCTTCTTGGCCGGAGCCGCCTTTTTGGCCGGAGCGGCCTTCTTCGCAGTTGCCATGTTGATTCTCTCCATCATGAGGGGTTGATGTGCCGGGGCCCGGGCCGTGGGCTGTATGAACCCACGTTTCTCTCAGAGGCCGCTGCGGCCGCAATGGTACTGCCACCCCATGGGGCTGAGAAGCGGTTTTCCCTCGTGAAAACCGCATTCGTCCCCTCTGAAAGCCGCTTTTGTCGCCCCCAGGCATCACCTGGCTGCACACCCTGCAGGACCGGCCCGTTCAGGACGGTGATTCAGAGGCCTTGGCAGGCAGGCGCGGCGCGGTCTTGACGCTGATCAGCATGGTCGCCGCGAGGATCGTGAAGACCACCCCCAGCGATACGGTGACTGGTATCTTGATGACATCGATCAGCAGCATCTTGCTGCCGATGAACACCAGCACCAGGGCCAGGCCGTAGCTCAGCAGGTGGAAGCGCTCGGCCATCGCCGCCAGCAGGAAGTACATCGCGCGCAGGCCCAGGATGGCGAACACATTGGACGTGAGCACGATGAACGGGTCGCGCGTGATGGCGAAGATGGCCGGGATGGAGTCGACCGCGAACACCACATCGGTCAGGCCCACCAGGGCCACCACCAGCAGCAGCGGCGTGGCGATGCGCCTGCCGTTTTTCAGCGTGAAGAAGCGCTCGCCATCGAAGCGCGCCGACACCGGCAGCACGCGGCGCAGCAGCTTCAGCGCGGGGTTGGATTCGAGGTCCGGCTCCTTGCCGGCGGCCCACCACATCTTGATGCCGGTGATCAGCAGGAAGGCGCCGAACACATAGAGGATCCAGTGGAACTGCGCGATCAGCCAGGCACCCACCAGGATCATCAGCGTGCGCAGCACGATGGCCCCGACGATGCCGATCATCAGCACCCGCTTCTGGAATGCCGGCGGCACCGCGAAGTAGGTGAAGATCATCAGGAACACGAAGATGTTGTCGACGGCCAGCGACTTCTCGATCAGGTAGCCGGTGAGGAACTCCAGCGCCTTCTCGTTGGCCGGGTCCACGCCCGATTCGCGCCACACCGCCCACCAGATCAGGGCATTGAAGGCCAGGCTCAGCGCCACCCAGACCAGAGACCAGCGGATGGCCTCCTTGACGGTGACCGAATGCGCGCCCTGCTGGCGCATGACGAGGAAGTCGACCGCCAGTGCCACCAGCACCGACACGACGAAGAAGACCCACAACCAGGTCGGGGCAAAACTATCCATCTCGACAGACTCCGAGGTTGGTGAAAAAAAGGGGAGATCTGCCGAAAGGTCTTGCTGCCGGCGGCACCACCCAGGGGTTGCGCTGCGGCCTGCGGGCCCGGGAGCGGCCGGCTGCGGTGTCCGGCTGTTCCGTAATGACGGGGGTCCGCCGCGGTGGGGCACCGCGTGCTACTCCCCTCTCGACGGCGCGGATGCTAAGGCATGTGGCCATGACCCCTGGATTTTGGGGGACATGGCCCCAGTTGCGCACGATGCCGTGCCAGCCCGGTGCGGCGCTATGCTTGAACCATGATGAAGCTGATCGTGCGTTGGATGCTGCTCGCCGCGGCACTGCTGCTGGTGGCCCACTTGTATCCGGGGGTCACCGTGGCCAGCTTTGGCGCGGCCATGGTCGCGGCTCTGGTGCTGGGCCTGCTGAACACGCTGGTGCGGCCGCTGCTGGTGTTGCTGACCCTGCCAGTGACGCTGGTCACGCTGGGCCTGTTCCTGTTTGTCATCAACGCGCTGATGTTCTGGTCGGCCGCCGGCGTGCTGGACGGCTTCAACGTCACCGGCTTCAGCGCGGCGCTGATCGGCTCGGTGATCTACAGCCTGTGCGGCATGGTCATCGACGTGGCCATGGAGCGGCTGTTCAACAGCCGCTCTGATGACTGAGGTTCAGCAGCTGTTCAACAGCCGTTCCGACGACTGAGGCTCAGCGCCGGTCTTCGGCGTCGGGATCGTTCTCGCCCGGGCGGCTGTTGCCGCGCGCGGCGCGGGCCTCGTCCATCAGCGCGCGGCGCTGGCCCTGCAGGTCGCGAAGGCGTGCGTCGATCACCGAGGCCTCGATGAAGTCGGTGCCGGCCAGCGTGCCGCGGGCCAGCTGCTGGCCGGCGCGCAGGCGGTCGATGGCACCGGGCAGGTTGCCCAGCGCCGCCTGGGCCTCGGCCTCGGCGCGCACCGCACGCAGACGCTGGCCCTGGCGGGTGGCGGTCTGGCCCAGCAGATGCCAGACGCCGGCATCCTGGCGGTGGTCGGCCAGCCACAGCAGCATGCGGTCGCTGCTGCTGCGCAGCTCGGCCTCGCTGCCGTCGGCCAGCGCCAGCTGGGCGCCCAGCAGCAGGCCCTGGCGGCTGGCATCAGCAGGCAGGGCGGTCAGCAGCTCGCGCGCTGCCGTGGCGTCGCCACGCGCCAGCGCCAGTTCGGCCAGCAGGTGCAGCAGCTCGGTGCGGCCGGCGGCTTCGTTGGCCGGCACCTGCGGCAGCAGGCGCGCCAGGGCCTGGGCGTCGCGCAGCGCGCGTGGAAAGTCGCGTAGCCGGCTCGACGCCAGGGCCGCGCCGGCATAGGCGGCCAGGCGCTGGTCCAGCGGCAGGCTGGCATCGGCGGCACGCTCGTCCAGGCCCTGCAGCCGGCGCAGCGCCTGCACCGAGCCATCGCCCAGCACGCGCGCACGGGCCTGCATCAGCGTGTGCCGCAGGCTGGGCTGAACCGCGCTGCGGCGGCCATCGGCCGACTCCACACGCTGGCGCGCCTCGCCGATGCGGTCCACCGTCAGCGGGTGGCTGCGCAGATAGGGGAAGCCGCCGGAGTCGTTGAGCCGGCTGCTCTGGTCGAGCCGGTCGAACATCGCGGCCATGCCGGCCGGCGCGAAGCCGGCGCTGTCCATCAGCGCAAAGCCATTGCGGTCGGCCTCGCGCTCCATGTCGCGCGAGAAGTTCAGCTGCGCCTGGGCCATCGCCGCCTGGCCGCCGGCGATGGCCGCCTGGGCCGCATCGACGCTGGAGGCGCGGCTGGCGATGATCAGGCCCAGCAGCATGGCCGCCAGGCCCAGCGAGCTGCTGCGCGACTGCGCCGAGACGCTGCGCGCGATGTGGCGCTGGGTGATGTGCGACAGCTCGTGCGCCAGCACCGAGGCCAGCTCGTCGGGCGACTGCGTCAGCGCGATCAGGCCCAGGTGCACGCCCACGTAGCCGCCGGGCAGGGCGAAGGCGTTGACGCTGCGGTCGCGCACCAGAAAGGCCTCGTAGGGGAACAGGCGCTCGGTGTCGCTGCCGATGTCGCCGCGCGCCCGCGCCGCCTGCACCAGCGGCTGCCACAGCTGCTGCACATAGGCCAGCAGCGGCGCATCGTCGAGGTAGTCCGGATCGCGCCGGATCTCGCGCATGATCTGCTCGCCGATGCGCTTCTCGGTGGCCAGGTTGAACTCGTCCGAGGCCGACTCGCCCAGCGCCGGCAGGCGCACCTGAGCCTGCGCCGCGGGCAGGGCGGTCCAGGCCAGGCACAGCGCCAGCGACAGCGTGGACAGGCGTTGCGCCAGCGGGCGGACGGTGGGACGACGGAGACTCAAGCGCAGGCCTTTCCGGGCCGCGTCAAGGGGGCGGTGCGGCCCATGGACCGATGCGACCACACCGCGGCGGGGAAGTTCGGCTCGCCTATCATCCCACCGCTTCATTGCCGCTTTGTCTGCCGATGTCATCGCCCTCCACCCTCACCCATTTCGACGCCCAGGGCCAGGCCCACATGGTGGACGTGGCCGCCAAGGCCGAGACGCACCGCGTGGCGCGGGCCGGCGGCAGCATCCGCATGCAGCCGGCGACGCTGGCGCTGATCGCCTCGGGCAGCGCGAAGAAGGGCGACGTGATCGGCATCGCGCGCATTGCCGCGATCCAGGCCGCCAAGCGCACGGCCGAGCTGATCCCGCTGTGCCATCCGCTGCCGCTGACCCGCGTGGCGGTGGACTTCCGCCTCGACGAGGCGGCGAGCGCCGTGCACATCGAGGTCATCGCCGAGACCCTGGGCCGCACCGGCGTGGAGATGGAGGCGCTGACCGCGGCCCAGATCGGCCTGCTGACCATCTACGACATGTGCAAGGCCGCCGACAAGGGCATGGTCATGACCGACATCCGCCTGCTGGAGAAGCAGGGCGGCAAGTCGGGGCATTGGGTGGCGGGGGCCTAGACGGCGGTCAGGCCCGCGGTTTTGCGCGGGCGCCCGGCGGGCTCAGCGTGCCGCCGCCACGTACTCGTCCCAGTCCGGCGCGGGCAGCGCCGGCTGGCAGCGCCAGTCGCTGCGGCCGGCCGGTGTGCCGCAGGCGGCGAAGAAGGCCGCGGCATCGGCGCTGTCAAATTCGCGCAGCCGCGCCGCCAGGCCACGCGCCAGCCGCTGCTGGCCCCTGGCCTGCAGGTCTTCGGCCCAGGCCGACATCAGCCGGGTGTCGAGCAGCGAATGCGTGGCCCGGCGAAAGGCCAGGGCACGCGCTTCGGCCGGGCTGTCGTTGGTGGCCGCGGCATAGTCGGCATGGTGGGCGAACAGCAGGCTGCGCTGGCCGCGGGCGATGCGCGAGGTCAGCGAGCCGCCGCCTTCGGGCGGCGCATAGATCACCACCACCTGGCGGTAGTCGGCCACCGCCAGCGTGCCACCCACGGCCAGCACCACGCCGGCCAGCACACCGGCCAGGGCGCCGCCGGCCGAGGCCGGCGCCACCCAGCTGGTCGTGGCCTCGGCCTGCGCGCCACCGGCCGGCGTGCCCAGGGCCCAGCCCCAGGCCAGCGCCGCCGGCAGCAGGAAGTAGGCGTACCACAGCGGGTACTCGACCATGCTGTGCAGGCCGGTCAGCAGCACCAGCACCAGGGCCGCGCGGCCGCTGGTGGCGGCCTCGCCGGTGGCATGCCGGGCGCGCTGCAGGCCACGCCACAAAGCCCAGCCCAGCAGGGCCAGCACGGTGATGGCCAGCGGCAGGCCCAGCTCGGCCGCCAGCTGCAGCGGCAGGTTGTGGGTGTGGTCGAAGAAGGCCGTCGGCCGGCCGGCAAACGGTGTCAGCGACCAGGCGATGTTGAACTCGCCGAAGCCCACGCCGCCCCAGGGATGGGCCAGCACCAAGGCCCAGGCATTGCGCCAGATGTTCAGCCGGCCGTTGCGGCTGCCGCCATCGCCCAGGCCGCTGCTGTCCAGGCGTGCGCCGGCGCCCAGGGCCTGGTGGCTGAACTCGCCATACCAGCCCATCGCCGCATAGGCCAGGCCGTAGAGCAGCGGTGTGGCCGCCAGCGTCCAGCGCGCGGCCGGTGACAGGCGGCGATCGATGAGGGCCCAGCCCAGCAGCAGCAGCAGGCCCACGGCGCCGGTGCGCGAGGCGGTGAGTTCCACACCCACCACCAGCAGCGTGACCAGTGCGGCCAGGGCCCAGCGTGGCAGCCGCCCCAGCTCGTGCAGGGCCACGGCCGCGACCACGCCCCACAGCAGCAGGCTGCACAAGTGGTTGGGCTGGCGCAGATTGCCGACGGCGCGGCCGGGCAGGCCGCTGGCGGCGATCCACTGGCCATCGGCCCAGTCGGGAGCAAACACCTGCACCAGGGCCACCGCCACACCGCCCAGCGCCGCCAGCAGCAGGCCGCCGCTGAGGGCGGCGAACACCGTGGGTGCATCGACGCGCCGTGCCGCGTCGGCGCCGGCGGCGGCCAGCACCGCAGCGGCCGCGAGCAGCCCGATCGCCGACAGCGACAGCGAGCGCGGCAGGTCGCCGGCCAGCCACGAGGCCGCGGCCGCGGCCGCCACCGCGGCCATCGCCGCCAGCAGCGGCCAGGCGCTGCGGCGCAGGCGTTCGGGTGCCAGCACGATCACGAACACGCCCCAGCCGGCCACGGCCACGCACTGGTTCAGCAGCGTCGCCGACGGCGGTGCGTTGTAGGCCAGCAGCGTGGGCGCGCAGCAGGCCAGCATCGCGGCCAGCCACAGCGGCAGGGCGGCCAGGCGCGGGGTGGAGGGGGTGGGCATCCGGGAGGGCGGGCTGGGCTGGCGCAGCGCACTGCGCAGGTCGGGATCAGCCGGGCATGCTAGCAGTCGGCCCCGAGCAGCTGCGTCCGCGCAGGCGCTGGTCGAAGTCGCCGAAGTGCGTCAGCGGCCGCGGCACCGCCCCGGCGCTGGCCGCGAGATCGGGGTAGGGGCCCGGCTCGCGCACGGTGAAGCCGGCATGGCCGATCACCGTGGCAAACAGCTGCAGCGTCGTGGCCGGTGCCTGGCGTCGCTGCTGCAGCGCCTGCCAGCGGGGTGCGTGGCGGGCCTGCCAGGCCGGCGAGGTCCAGATGAACAGCGGCACGCGGTAGTTGCTCTCGGCCTCGAAGCCGTGGCCGGCGCGGCCGCAGCGGCCATCGAACAGGGTCTCGCCATGGTCGGCGGCATAGGTCAGCGTGGCCTCCACATCGGGCAGGGCGGCCAGCTGACGTATCGCGGCATCCAGCACGCCATCCATGTAGTGCAGGCTGTTGTCATAGGCATTCAGCAGCCGCTCGCGCTGACCGTCGCGCCAGATGTCGGGCACCTGGTCGCGCGTCAGCGCCGGCTGGAACGGCGCCGCGTCTGCCGGATGGCGGTGCGCATAGTGCAGATGGCTGCCCAGCATGTGCAGCACGATGAACTGGCGCGGCTGCTGGCGCGCCAGCGCCTGTGCCAGTCGCGGCAGCAAGTCACCGTCCAGGCTGCCCGGGCCGCGGTAGTCGGCGGCATTGATGAACTGCACCTCGTCGGCCTGCTGGGCCAGCACCGACACCGGCGTCTCATGCTCGCTGGCCGTGCCCTGGTTGCTCAGCCAGTGGCTGTGGAAACCGGCCTGGCGGAAGGCGCCCAGCAGCGAGGGTGCGGCCTCGGAGCGCAGATCCAGCGCGGCGCTGCGACGCGTCAGCATCAGCGGCACCGACTCGCGCGTGGCCGAGGCCGCGCTGACCACGTCGCCGAACACCAGCAGATCGCCCCGTGCGCGCAGCCGCGGCGTGGTGTCGCGCGCCGCGCCATACAGCGACCAGCGATCGGGCCGCGAGCTTTCGCCGACGATCAGCACATGCACCTGGCGCCGCGCCGGCGCGGAGGCCGCGGCCGCCGGCCACTGCACGCCGAAGTCGTGCGCACGCGCCACGGCCAACTGCTGCTGCAGGCGCTGTTGCAGCTGGGCAAAGCGCCACAGCCGCGTCGGCAGGCCCCAGGGATAACTGGCCTCGATGCGGGCGCCCAGGCCCACCGGGGGCTGAGGCAGCAGCGTGGCCGCGGCGCCGGCGGGCGCGTCCGGGTCCAGACCCAGCGAAGCGTCCTGGCGCGCATCGGCCCAGTGGATCAGGCCCAGCACGCCGCTCAGCAGCACCAGGCCGCCCAGGGTCCAGCCGCGCGAGCGGTGCTGCCAGCGCCAGTCGCCACGCCACAGCACGCGTGCGGCGGTCAGCAGCGAGGCCAGCCACAGCAGCCACAAGACCAGGGCCGGCCACAGCCAGGGTCCGGCCCAGCTCCACAGTTCCTCGACATGGGTCTCGGAGATCACGCCATAGACATGCGGGCCGGACGGCAGGCCATAGGCCAGCAGGTAGAAGGTTTCCAACGGTGCCAGCGCCGCCGCCAGCACCCACGGCCACAGCAGCGCGCGCAGGCGACCCAGCACGGCCAGCAGGCCCAGCCCCAGGGCGGTCGATGCGCCCAGCGCAAACAGCATCTCGGCCGGATCGTTGCCCAGGCCGATCACGCCGGTGCCCGGCACCGGCCGCAGCACCAGCAGCGTCGGCGCCAGCACCGGCAGCAGCAGCCAGGCCAGCGCGAAGCGCTGGCGGATCGTCGTGCGGGCGGTTTGGCTCATCAGCGATGGACGTGAAAAAGGGGGCCTAAGCCCCCTTCTGTGTCGCTCATCTGCGGCGAAATCAGGACATCAGGTACCCGTGGCTGCAGCGGCGGTCGTGCAGCTCGACGGCAGGTACTTGATCGGCACGCCGTCGGTGGCAGCCGGGCCGCAGACCCAGACGACCTGGCTGCCGGACATCGTCGCGCGCAGCTCGATCTTCATGTTGCGGATTTCGGTCGGGGCCGGATCGGCGTTCTTGGCCGTGACGGTGATCTTGGCGCCGTCCCAGGCCACCGCGCTGATGATGCCGGCGGTCGAGGCTTCGACGACCACCTGGGTGCTCGACGGCAGCGCCGCGTTGACGGTGACGAACTCGCTGACGGCGGCCTTGGTGTTGGACGCGGCGGCGATCATTTCCGAGGTCTTGGCGCGCACCGTGTAGTCACGGTAGGCCGGCAGGGCCACGGCGGCCAGGATGCCGATGATCGCGATGACGATCATCAGTTCGATGAGGGTGAAACCTTGTTGGACGCGCTTCATGGATGTCACTCCTGAAAGATTCGGTGGTGGGGCGGGACGTGGGTGGCGGGTACGACGCTGAGTTCATCGCAGGAGCCGTGCCAACCCGCCAAGTGAGCGCATCGCCGTCGAAACGGGGCGCCAGCGGGCGCCGGGCGGCAATTTGTCACGCTACGGCGGCCCGGCCTGCCGCGTTGTGTCACCTGCCGGCGGTTGCGGGTGACGTTTTTTGTCAGTCCGGTCCGCAAGGAGTGACGGGCCGCGTCAGTCCAGCGCCAGCAGCTGGCCGCTGACCAGGGCGTGCACGCGGTGGCGCGGCGCCAGTGCGCCGATCTCGCCCATCACCGCCTCCAGCTCGCCCGGCTTGACATGGGTGATCCAGACCTCGGCGCTTTCGGCCAGCTGGGCCAGCTCGCGGGCCAGCGCGGCCGGATGCATGTGGCGGCTGAGTTCGGCCAGCTGGTGTTCGTCGTTGCGGAAGGCCGTCTCGATGACCAGGTGGCGCACCGGCAGCTGGCGCAGCCGCTGCCACAGCGGCGCATGCGGCGCCGTGTCGCCGCTGAAGACCCAGGCCCCGGCCGGCGCCAGCACGGCAAAGCCGACGGCGGGCACGGTGTGCAGCGCGGGCAGCACCTCGATGGCGCGCTGGCCGAACTGCAGCCGGTCGCCGGTCTGGAACGGTCGCAGGCTCAGCACCGGCGCGGCCGACGAAGGCAGGCGCGTGAAGTCGGGCCACAGCGTGCCGTTGAACAGATGGCTGCGCAGCGCATCCAGGGTGTCGGGCAGGGCATGCACCTGGATCGGCGGCCGGCCGGCGCGCCGGCGCATCACGCTGTCGGCCAGCAGCGGCACACCCAGCACATGGTCCAGGTGCGAATGGCTCAGCAGGATGTGGTCGATGCGCGCCAGTTGATCGAGCGTCAGCTCGCCGACGCCGGTGCCGGCGTCGATCAGCACGTCGTCATCGAGCAGGAAGGCCGTGGTGCGGCAGCCAGCGGCAATCGAACCCGAACAGCCGAGGACACGAATCTGCATGCGAAAGCGGGAAACCCGCGCGCGACTGGCGCGGTGAGCCTGCATCGTCGCCCAGCCCGGCGGCCGGCGGCAAGCCGCGTTATTGGCAGTTTTGCCCCTGCCGTGATGCGCCGTGTCTCGCCGTTTCGGTGGCCGTGACGTCGGTCACGTGCCGGCGGCGTGCCCGAGCGAACTCAGGCGTAGGAGAACTGCATCTGCGTGCCCGCCAGCTCGATCAGGTCGCCGTTGTGCAGCGGTGCGGTGTCACCGGCAATCGGCACGCCGTTGATGCTGGGGCGCTGCGTGCCTTCTACATGGGCCAGCACATAGCCGTTGGGCCGACGCGTGATCGAGGCCACCTGCACGCCGGGCTTGCCGACGGTGGTGACGACCTTGGTCAGGGTCACGGCGCGGCCCGCGGCGGCGCCGGTGAGCACCTTGATCGAGGCGGTCGACGCTGTGGTGGGCGCGGCGCCGAAGCCGGCCGCGGCCTGCAGATGACCGGGCTGCGAGGGATGGGGCGGCACACCCGAGCTGCTGCCCGGGCGCATGATCATGGTCTTCTCGTAGTCGCCGCTTTCTTCGACCAGGTACTTGATCTTGTACTTGCCGATCTCGACCGTGTCGTTGTGCGCCAGCAGCTGCTTCTTGATGGCCTTGCCGTTGATGTAGGTGCCGTTGGTGGAGTTCAGGTCTTCGATGAAGACGTCGCCACCGACCATCTGCAGCACGGCGTGCTCGCCGCTGACGGCGAGGTTGTCGATGACGATGTCGTTATAGGGTCGCCGGCCGAGGGTCGTCTTGTCCTTGGTGATCTGCACATCCTTGATCACCACGCCGTCGAGGGACACCACCAGCTTGCCCATGCTTGCCCTTTTGTCGTCTGTTTCAGCGGCCGAACTTCCACCACGGGCGGCCCGACACCGTTGGCGCGACGGCCACCTTCGCGAGTATCAGGGCAATATTATCCTTTCCACCCGCCTCATTGGCCGCCTCGATCAGGGCCTTGCCGGCCGCGGGCAGTGCCTCGTGGGTCTGCAGCAGCCGCGCGATCATCGCGTCGTCGAGCATGTCGGACAGGCCGTCCGAGCACATCAGGTACACGTCGCCCGGCTGGGTTTCGTGCACATGGGTTTCCAGTAGCACCGTGTCCTCGACGCCGACGGCGCGCGTGACCAGGTTCTTGTTGGCCGAGAAAGCCGCCTGCTCGGGCGTGATCAGGCCGGCGTCGATCTGCTCCTGCAGCAGCGAGTGGTCGCGCGTGACCTGGCTCAGCTGGCCACCGCGCCAGCGGTAGGCGCGCGAATCGCCCACATGGCCCAGGCGCAGCTGGTTCTCGCGGAACACCGCCACCACCAGGGTGGTGCCCATACCGGCGTACTGCGGGTTGGCGTTGGCGGCATTGAAGATGGCGCGGTTGGCGTTGTCCACGCAGATGTCCATCGCGCGCCGCACTTCCAGGTCGGTGGCGCGCTGGGCGGCCTGGGCCAGCCAGCGGCCCAGCTCGGTGCAGATGAAGCTGGTGGCCATGCTGCTGGCCACCTCGCCGGCGTTGTAGCCGCCCATGCCGTCGGCCAGCACCGCCAGCGCATTGGCCTCGTCGACCGCGACGGAGTCTTCGTTGTTGGTGCGCGCGCGGCCGGTGTCGACGGCGTGGAAGAACTCGAAGGTCATGCTGTGCGCGGTGCGCAAGTGCAGAACGGCAGACGATTGTGCATCGGAACCATGGGCGCCAAGGCCGGCCTCGCGCCCCTAGGAGCCTAGCTGCCGGGGCCGTTTGCGGCAGACAGCACACGCGACATGACGCCGGCCAGTGCCGCCAGCTGGCGCGACCAGTCGGCCAGGTCGGCCGGGCGGTCGCCAGGCTCGCGCGCCAGCAGCTGCTCGACCGCGGCCACCACCGGCGCCGGCAGGTCGGGCCGCAGCCGGGACAGTGGCATCGCGGGTTCGCGGTGGGTGGAGCGCAGCAGTTCGCCCAGGGTGTCGGCCTGGTGCGGCCGGCGGCCGCTGAGCAGCTCGTACAGCATCACGCCCAGCGCATAGGTGTCGGTGGTCGGGCCGGCCGGGGCGCCGGCCAGCATCTCGGGTGCCATGTAGGCCGGCGTGCCCAGCGTCATGCCGGTGCGGGTGACGGTGGACTCGTCGGTGCGGGCGACGCCGAAGTCGATCAGCTTCAGCGTGCTCTGGCCCAGGTCGACCAGCACATTGGCCGGCTTCAGATCGCGGTGCACGATGCCGCGGGCATGGGCATGGGCCAGCGCGGCGCCGATGCGTGCGCCGATGTCCAGCACCACGGCCTCGGGCAGCAGGCGATGGCGCAGCGTGTAGCGGGCGAGGTCGGTGCCGTGCACGCGCTCCATGGCCAGCCAGGCCTCGTGCGGCGTCAGTCCGGCCTCGAGGATCTTCAGGATGTCGGGATGGTCGAGCCGGCGCGAGACATCGGCCTCGCGGTGCAGGCGCGCCAGCCAGTCGGCACGCACGGCCGAGGGGATCTCGGCGGCGATGGGGATGCGCTTGATGGCCACCGGGTTGCCGGTGCGCAGGTCGATGCCCTCGAACACCTCGCCACTGGCGCCGCCGCCGATGCGTGCGCCCACGCGATAGCGGCCAGCGAGCAATGCGGCGCCTGGATGGGCGGCAGGGGGCGCGGCTTCGCGGCGCCAGAACGGAAACCAGGCCACAACGCCTCCCATGACGTGCCAGCTGGTGGGATGGCGGGGCACCTTAGCACAGGCCGGCGGCGGGGTCATCCCCAGGCCGGGACCCCCAAAACAAACGGCCCGGCAGAAGCCGGGCCGTGGTCGGAGGCGGGGATTCGGTCCGGCTCGCGCCGGACCGGGCGGCACTCAGCCGCCGTGGGCACCGGCCGCCGGTGAGGCCTGGCGGCGCTTCATCCACAGGCCGATGGCCAGCACGAGCAAGGCCCCGGCCACGCCGGCGCTGTAGCGGATGCTGGCGATGGCCTCGCCGGGACCGGCCTGCGGCACGATGTGCTTGATCGCCGGGTCGCCGACGGCCATGGTGCCGGCGATCCAGCCCAGCAGCATGCCGCCGATGGTGATGACCACCGGGAAGCGGTCCATCAGCTTGATCACGAACTGGCTGCCCCAGACGATGATCGGGATGCTGACCAACAGGCCGAAGACCACCAGCGGCATCTTGTGGTCGCCACCCGCGCCTTCGGCGGCGCCGGCGATGGCGATGACGTTGTCGACGCTCATCACCAGGTCGGCCACGATCACCGTGCGCACCGCGGCCCACAGCTTGTCAGAGCCTTCGATGTTGCCGTGCTCGTCCTCGTCGCCCGGGGCCAGCAGCTTGATGCCGATCCACACCAGCAGCGCGGCACCCACCAGCTTCAGGTAGGGAATGGCCAGCAGCTGGAGCGCGAAGAAGATCAGCACCACGCGCAGCACGATGGCGCCCACCGTGCCCCAGATGATGCCCTTGGTACGCTGCTGGGGCGAGAGCTTGCGGCAGGCGAGCGCGATGACCACCGCGTTGTCGCCCCCCAGCAAGATGTCGATCATGATGATCTGGGCGACGGCGACCCAGAGGTTGGGGTCGAAAAGAAAGTCCATGCAAAAGCTCCGTGGGTTGTCGGCGGGTCGTGGACGCGACGGGGCGCGCTGCACGACGATGACACGCACGAGAGACGCAGGCACCTTCGAGCAGCATGCCCTATCGCAGGGATGCTGGATCGAAGGTCTCGCTCAACGCCAGGGCCGGGCCCTGACGTGCGACGCACCGGAGGGATCTTGCGGGTCCCTCGTCCTGACGATGCGCCGGACTGCCTGGCGCATTGCGTTGTGCAACGGCGGCAGCGAGCTACTCCCCCTCGGCGGGAGGATTGGAACAGATCGCGCTGGGTTTGTGTGCTCCGGAACTGGGCAGTGAGGTCGGGGTGCGCGGACAGCGTCGCCGGTCAGAGATCGGCGCTGCGGCCGGCACGGCGCTGCAGAAACAGGCCGGTGGCCACCACCAGCACCGCGCCGACGGCCCCCACGGTGGACACCGCCAGATGGGGCAGTGCGCCGAAGCGGGATTCCAACGCCGGATCGGTCATCAGCATTTCGCCAGCCAGGTAGCCCAGAAGGCCCGCGCCCAGCGTAATGATGATGGGGAAGCGCTGCATCACCTTCAGCAGCAGGGTGCTGCCAAAGATGATCAGCGGGATGCTGATGGCCAGGCCGGCGATCAACAGGGTGTTGTTGCCATGGGCGGCAGCGGCCACGGCCAGCACGTTGTCCAGGCTCATCACCAGGTCGGCGACCAGGATGGTGCGCACTGCGGCCATCAGGCCTTGAGACTCCTTGCCGATGTCGCCGTCGTCGCCGCCGTCGTGCAGCAGGCCCACGCCGATGTAGCCCAGAGCCAAGCCGCCGATGATCTTCAAGAAGGGCCAGCGCAGCAGTTGCGCGGCCAGCAGCGTCAGCAGCACACGCATCACGATGGCCGCGGCACTGCCGAGCATGATGGCCTTCTTCTGCTGCTGTGGCGGCAGCGAACGCGCCGCCAGCGCAATGACCACGGCGTTGTCGCCGGACAGCAGGATGTTGGCGAGGATGATCGAACCCAGGGCGCCCCAGAAGGCGGCCGACATCATGTCCATGGGGTGCTCCGGCGAGGACTCGGTTGGGGGTAGGCAGCCGCCCAGGGGCGGCGAGACAGTCTAGAAGCCGGGGCCAGCGGCGTCGTTCGTAGTACTACGCAGCTGCCCGCGACAGCCCAGGTCGGTGCTGACGATGGGGCTGGCTTGGCACACGGGCGCAGAAACGCGAAGCGGGCCGAAGCCCGCTTCGCCCACGGCCGTCAGGCGGCGAAGATCAGAGCAGGCCCTTCAGCAGCCGGCCCATCTCGCTGGGGTTGCGGGTGATGGTGAAGCCGCACTCCTCCATGATCGCCAGCTTGGCATCGGCGGTGTCGGCACCGCCGGAGATCAGCGCGCCGGCATGGCCCATACGCTTGCCCGGGGGCGCGGTCACGCCGGCGATGAAGCCCACGATCGGCTTCTTCATGTTTGCCTTGCACCAGCGCGCGGCCTCGGCTTCATCGGGCCCGCCGATCTCGCCGATCATGATCACCGCAT
>JAGOPK010000014.1:98799-139693 GCA_017992055.1 Burkholderiaceae bacterium | reverse complement strand
CAAGGCCATGGTGATCACCGTCCAGAACCCCTGCCACAAATTGCAGCAGGGTAGGTCTCTCACCCTGGTCAGTTTTCAATCGGCACTACGCGGCTTTGCTGGTCAATTTTCGGTCGGCACCAACAGCCCAGGTCTCGCGCGCCGATTCCTGCGCTGAACTGTGCGCGCCTGGACGTGTAGTAGCCGTTCTCTTCGACGTCAGTGAATTCCACGTCATCGAGGTTGATAAGGGGCTTTGGCAATTCCGACTCCTTGGGCGGGTCCTTCTCGGCGACCTCAGCGCACATCCGAAATCGCTATCGAACCGGACCACATCTTCAATCCATCAACGCAGAGGGATGTCTCTGCAGAAGGGTCAGGCGCCGCTCGTTGAGTGCGCGGCGTAGAGGGGCGGAAGAATGTGCTCAAACATGCTGACTTCCTCGACGTTGTGTGTGAGCCAAGCCGTGCCCATCGCGTCGGAGAAGATCCTTGGACGAATGAAGCCATTGAAAAGCGGGCGCACAAGCCCGGCCGCCGCACCCACAACCATGCGTGAGCGATAGATAGCGCCTTCTGGAGCGGCGCCAAAGCGGTGTTCAAGTCTGAAGATCTCGCTTCCCAGTTCTCGGCGCACCAGGGATATGCCATCGTCATCCAGTTTCTCCACATACTCGGTGGAGTCGACGTAGTAGTCTGGATTGGCAGCGAAGGCCTCCACGATTCGGAACGACGCCCCCTGACCCGTACCGCCACCTGGCCCGGGTGCGGCCAACTCCCAGTGGATGTGATCGCGTGGGTGCCACAGCAGGTAGCGAGGGTAGACCTTTCCCTGGTAGGACATGGTTCGACCGAGGTTCTCGAACCACCAGCGAAGCATCTTCGGCGTCACGCCGCGGATCACGTCGTGCTCGATCGTGAGTTCCAACTGCCCGGAAGAATGTATCGACTGACTCGTCTTCGCCGTAGACACAGACTTCATAGGCCCGACGTGCGGGCGTTCTGGCAGCAACGGCAAGCGGGGCATAAGAACTGTGAGTTCCAACGTTTGAGCCAAGGCGATCGTGCCGGCAACTGCCGACTGGGCCAGGGAGGACCTCCACGGTATCGCCAGCAGCCACCGGGCCGCGACTGTTGTAGCGGACTGCTTGAACTAACGGGTCAGGCGGCATCCTTGCCACAAATGATGCAATTCAAGCGAAGAGCACAAAGATCAGAAGAAAGTAGACCAGGATCAAGCCAACCTGAACCAAGCGGGTCGACTCAATCAGCCCGATCCGATCCATACGACTCGCGATTCGGCCCGCGATGCCCGAGCGTCCCCTGAGAACGCCGGTAAGTACGACTGTCAAAGCGAGAGCAAGTAGACCAAGACCCACACGGATGAGAACTTCGACTACGGTCATGTAGGACGCCTAACGTTCGAGCTAACCTGCCCGCTACAGAAAGCGGGTCAGGTCGAGCGAGGGGTCAGGCTTCATCGATCGGCATCTCTGGGCCGCACATCAGTTGGCCGGGACCGACGCCAAAGCGGCGAGGTGCCGTTTCAGGCTCCAGACATGCTTCCCAAAGTGCGGCTTCTGCCGCAGCAGTCAGTTGTCCGGTGTCTACAGCGAAGCGAACGAACCGCTTGATAAGCCCGGCGAGCATTGCGTAAGCGAAAGAAATCACGTGTGGGAGTACATGGAAACTAGCTTTTGGCTTAAATCCGTCGTAGATCGCGGTCTCGCCCCGGCCAAGCAAGTAGCTCATGCTCAGCGCGCGAAAGGTACGGTGGGCGTATTTGCTGAGGTCAGAGTAGAAGGAGGCGTCAAGTGTTTCGACAACGTCTCGAAAGAGCCGCGAGACAACGCGAAAGCGCTTCTCCTCCAAAAGCTCAACGGCGTCAGAAAGCGCGGACAGCGCGTCAACTTGAAGCATCCAGACGGCTCGTCGGCGGGAGGCGTCGGAAATCGGGAATCTTGAATCTGCCGTGTCGTAGTGCTTCGTGAGGTGTGTGATGACAGCTACGGCCTCGCGAGCAAACTGCTCCTGGCCCCCGTACTCGTACGGTTCGCGGAACGCCTCAGATGGATCACGGGACCAAACAAAGCTGGGCATGCCTGGGCAGTGGCTATGAAGCCTGACGATATTTCATCGACCAAGTGTCCACCGATACGTCAGTCACCACCTATAGGTCCAAGTGTCCACCTGTGGATGTCGCAATTCATCTCTGGACACCATCAACTGAGCGTAGCCATGTATGGCGGCGGCGGCCGGGTGTTGCACCAATGCCCGATCGTCAATCCGGCCGTGTTGAAAACCCGGCGTCGGTAAGCCTGAGGCCTTCCCGTTGCCCATCCTGACGACGTCAACAGGCCTGCAACCTCACACCACCCGCCCCGGATTCAGCCTTCCGTCCGGGTCCAGCGCCTTCTTGATCGCCCGCATCATGCCCAGCGCCACCGGCGATTTGCGTTCGGCCAGTTCGTCGCGCTTCAGCGCGCCGATGCCGTGCTCGGCCGAGAAACTGCCGCCAAACTCGCGCAGGCCGTCGAAGACCATCGCATTGATCGCATGCTCGTGGTGGGCCAGAAAATCGCCGGCATCGCCGTCTTCCGGGCACTGCACGTTGTAGTGCAGGTTGCCGTCGCCCAGGTGGCCGAAGTTGACCAGGCGCACGCCGGGGAAGGCCTGGCGCAGCGCCGCATCCATCTGCCGGCAGTAGGCCGGGATGGCCGAGACGGGCAGGGCGATGTCGTGCTTGACGTTCAGGCCCTCCTGGCCCTGGGCCAGCGGGATGGACTCGCGCAGATGCCACAGCGTGGCCGACTGGGCCAGGCTCTCGGCGATGACGGCATCGGCCACGCGGCCCTGCTCCATGGCATCGCCCAGCAGCGATTCAAAGCGCTCGCGGGCCGCGGCCTCGCCGTCGGCATCGCTGGCTTCGAGCAGCACGGTCCAGGCCGGCTCGGCGCCGGCCAGCGGCTGGGCCAACTGCGGGAAGTGCCGCGCCACCAACTGCAGCGAAAAGGCGTTCATGACCTCGAAGCCGGTCAGCGCGGCGCCCAGCCGGCCCTGGGCCAGGCTCAGCAGGGCCACGCAGTCGTCCAGGCTGCCGCAGGCGGCCAGCGCGGTGAGGCGGGCCGCCGGCTGTGGAAACAGCTTCAGCGTGGCCGCGGTGATGATGCCCAGCGTGCCTTCGCTGCCGATGAACAGGTCGCGCAGGTCGTAGCCGGTGTTGTCCTTGCGCAGGCCGGTCAGGCCGTCCCACACCTGGCCGTCGGCCGTGACCACTTCCAGCCCCAGGCACAGCTCGCGGGTATTGCCATAGCGCAGCACGGCGGTGCCGCCGGCATTGGTGGCCAGGTTGCCGCCGATGGTGCAGCTGCCCTCGGCGGCCAGGCTCAGCGGGAACAGCAGGCCCGCGCCTTCGGCGGCGGCCTGCACGCTTTGCAGCACGCAGCCGGCTTCCACCGTGAGGGTCAGGTTGGCTGCGTCGATGGCGCGCACGCGGTTCACCCGCTGCAGGCTCAGCAGCAGCTGGCTGCCGCTGGCATCGGGCACGCCACCGCCCACCAGGCCGGTATTGCCGCCCTGCGGCACCACCGACGCACCATGGCGGGCGGCGATCTGCAGCACCTGGGCTACCTCGGCCGTGCTGCCCGGACGCAGCACGGCCAGGGCCTTGCCACGCCAGCGCTTGCGCCAGTCCAGCTCGTAGGCGCTCAGGTCACCGTCGGTCAGCACATGGGCGGCGCCGAGGGTGGCGCGCAGTTCGGCGAGCAAGGTCATGGGGCGATGCAAAGAAGCCGGGCCGTCAGGCCTGGGCAGGCGGCGGAGGTGCCGATTTCAGCCGCGTGCGGATGTAGCCGCCGCAGACCACGAACAGTGCCACGCACAAGGCCACCTGGGTCCAGGCCAGGATCAGGGTGGTGGCGTCGGTGGCATAGCCGCGCACCAGGCCTTCGGTGACATACAGCCACAGCAGCAGGCTCAGCCAGCGGTAGGTGTACATGCGGTGGCGCAGCACGCCGGCCAGGCACAGCACCAGGGGCAGCACCTTGATGGCCAGGGTGCCGCGGCCAGTGGGCGCCAGCCACAGCTCCCAGGCCAGGCCCAGCGCGATCAGCGCCAGCAGCAGGGCCAGGGCCAGGCCGCGGCCGGCACGCACCAGCGTTGGTGCAGGGGAGGGGGAGGCAGTCACGGCTGGCATCATAGATGGATGAGTTTGTCCTTCTCGCTGGCGCCGCGCTGGCAGGCGCTGCGCCACTGGCCCTGGTTCGATACGCTGCGCCTGCTGCGTCAGCGTTTCCGCGACGATCAGCTGGGCGTCACCGCCGGCAGCCTGACCTTCACCACGCTGATCGCGCTGGTGCCGCTGTTCACGGTGATGCTGGCGGCGTTTGCCGCCTTTCCGGTGTTCGGCCGCTTCCAGACGGCGCTGCAGCAGTACTTTCTGCAGGCCCTGGTGCCCGACAGCATTGCCCGGCCGGTGCTGCGCTCGCTGACGCAGTTTGCAGCCAAGGCCAGCCAGGTGGGCTCGGTGGGCCTGATCGTGTTTGTGGTCACCGCGCTGGCGCTGATGTTCACCATCGACCGCGTGCTCAACCGCATCTGGCGCGTGCCCAAGCCGCGCCCGGTGGCCCAGCGCGTGCTGATCTACTGGGCCGGCCTGACCCTGGGCCCGCTGCTGCTGGGCGCCAGCCTGTCGCTGACCTCGTATGCGGTGTCGGTGTCCAAGGGCATGGTCAGCGCGCTGCCGGGCGGGCTGGAGCTGCTGTTCGACGGTGTGCAGTTCCTGCTGATGGCGGTGGGCATGGCCGGGCTGTTCCGCTTCGTGCCCAACACCCACGTGCGTGGCGCGCATGCGGCGGCCGGCGGCCTGTTTGTGGCCGTGGCGCTGGAACTGGCCAAGGCCGGCCTGGCCTGGTATCTGAAGTCGGTGCCGCTCTACACCACCATCTATGGCGCCTTTGCCACCGTGCCCATCCTGCTGCTGTGGATCTACCTGGGCTGGGTGATCGTGCTGCTGGGCGCGGTGATCGCCGCCTATGCGCCCAGCCTGGCGGCGCGCGTGGTGCGCCTGCCGGATCGGCCCGGCGAGCGCTTTGCACTGGCGCTGACCCTGCTGCGCCGGCTGGCCGTGGGCCAGGCGCAAGGCGCGCCGGGCACCAGCGCCGAGGCCCTGGCGGCCGAGCTGAAGACCGATCCGCTGCAGGTGGCTTCGCTGCTCGAAACCCTGCAGCAGCTGGACTGGTGCGGCCGGCTGGACGAGACCGGCGATCCGCGCTGGGTGCTGCTGGTGGCGCCGGCCAGCACGCTGCTGCAGCCGCTGGTGGACCTGCTGCTGCTGGGCGAGCACGAGAGCAGCCAGGCCTTCCGCCGCCGCACCGGCCTGGGCCAGCTGATGCTGGCCGAGGTGCTGTGAGCGAACAGGGATAATCCCGCCCCTGTGAATTCGCCCGTCCGTCCCCGCGTCGGCACAACCAGGCCGCCGCGCGCACCGCGCCAGGCGACGCCGGTGCCGCCCATCTCCTATCCCGAAGCGCTGCCGGTCTCGGCCCGGCGCGACGAGATCGCGCGTGCGCTGCAGGACCACCAGGTGGTCATCGTCTGCGGCGAGACCGGCTCGGGCAAGACCACCCAGCTGCCGAAGATCGCGCTCGAACTCGGGCGCGGCTGGGGCGCCGGCGGCAGCGGCCTGATCGGCCACACCCAGCCGCGGCGCATTGCCGCGTCCAGCGTGGCCAAGCGCATTGCCGACGAGCTGAACTCGCCACTCGGCGAGGTGGTGGGCTTCAAGGTGCGCTTCAACGACCGGCTGCAGCCCGGCGCCAGCGTCAAGCTGATGACCGACGGCATCCTGCTGGCCGAGACCCAAGGCGACCCCGATCTGCGTGCCTACGACACGCTGATCATCGACGAGGCCCACGAGCGCAGCCTGAACATCGACTTCCTGCTAGGCTACCTGCGCCAACTGCTGCCGCGCCGGCCCGACCTGAAGATCGTCGTCACCTCGGCCACCATCGATGCCGAGCGCTTTGCGAATCATTTCGCCAGCCGACACGGCCCGGCGCCGGTGATCCAGGTGAGCGGCCGGCTGTTCCCGGTGGAGCAGCGCTGGCGGCCCTTTGAAGACAGCCGCGAGTACGGTCTGGACGAGGCCATTGCCGACGCGGTGGACGAACTGTGGCGCGACGGTCCGGGCGACATCCTGGTGTTCCTGCCCGGCGAGCGCGAGATCCGCGATGCCACCGACCATCTGCACAAGCACCTGGCCAAGCAGCACCGTGGCGGGCCGCAAGCGGAGATCCTGCCGCTGTTCGCCCGGCTGAGCCAGGCCGAGCAGGACCGCGTGTTCAACCCCGGCAATGGCCGGCGCATCGTGCTGGCCACCAATGTGGCCGAGACCTCGCTGACCGTGCCGGGCATCCGCTATGTCATCGACAGCGGCCTGGCGCGGGTCAAGCGCTACAGCTTTCGCAACAAGGTCGAGCAGCTGCAGGTCGAGCCCATCAGCCAGGCCGCGGCCAACCAGCGTGCGGGCCGCTGCGGCCGCGTCAGCAATGGCGTGTGCGTGCGGCTGTACGACGAGAAGGGCTTCAACGAGCGGCCGCGCTTCACCGATCCCGAGATCCTGCGCAGCAGCCTGGCCGGCGTGATCCTGCGCATGAAGAGCCTGCACCTGGGCGCGGTGGACCAGTTCCCGTTCCTCGAACCGCCGCGCGCCAAGGCCATCGCCGATGGCTATGCCCTGCTCAACGAGCTGGGCGCGGTGGACGACGACAACGAGCTCACGCCCATCGGCCAGGCCTTGAGCCGCCTGCCGCTGGACCCGCGCGTGGGCCGCATGATCCTGGAGGCCAAGGAGCGCGAGGCCCTGGCCGAGGTGCTGGTGATCGCGTCCGCCCTGAGCGTGCAGGACGTGCGCGACCGGCCGCTGGACAAGCAGCAGGCGGCCGACGAGAAGCACAAGCTGTTCGACGACGAGAAGAGCGAGTTCGCCGGCACGCTGAAGCTGTGGCAGTGGATCGAGGCCGGCCGCGGCAGCCATGGCCACCCCGGCAGTGCCCAGCAGCGCACCGACAGCCACAAGCTCAGCAACCGCCAGCAGGAACAGCGGCTGCGCGAGCAGTTCATCAACCCGCGCCGCGTGCGCGAATGGCGCGACACCTGGACCCAGCTGCACACCGTGGTGGCCGAGCAGGGCTGGCGCCTGAACGGCAGCCCGGCCACCTATGAGCAGCTGCATCTGTCGATGCTGGCCGGCCTGCTGGGCAACGTCGGCTGCAAGTCGGATGACGACGACTGGTACCTGGGCGCACGCGGCATCAAGTTCTGGCGCCACCCGGGCGCCAACCTCAGCAAGAAGCCCGGCCGCTGGCTGATTGCCGCCGAGCTGGTGGAGACCACGCGGCTCTATGGCCGCGGCCTGGCGGCCATCGAGCCGCAGTGGATCCCCACCATCGCCGGCCATTTGCTGAAACGCCAGCTGCTCGATCCGCACTGGGAGAAGAAGGCCGCTGAAGTGGTGGCCTATGAGCGCGCCACGCTGTACGGCATCGTCATCTACAGCGGCAAGCGGGTGAACTACGGCCGCATCGACCTGCCGGCGGCGCGCGAGATCTTCATCCGCGCGGCCCTGGTCGAAGGCGACTGGGAATCCAAGCTGCCCTTCATCGGCCACAACAAGCGCCTGCTGGCCCAGGTGGAGGAGCTGGAGCACAAGAGCCGCCGCCAGGACGTGCTGGTCGACGACGAGCTGATCTACAGCTTCTACGAGCAGCAGATCCCGGCCGACGTGTGCTCGGGCCACGGCCTGGAGCGCTGGTGGCGCGAGGCCAGCAAGGCCAACCCCAAGCTGCTGCACCTGAGCCGCGACGAGCTGATGCGCCACGAGGCGGCCGGCATCACCGGCAATGCCTTTCCCAAGACCGTGCGCCTGGGCGGTGTGGACTGCGCCGCCAGCTATCTGCACGAGCCCGGCGATGCCCGCGACGGCCTGACCGTCACCGTGCCCATCTATGCGCTGAACCAGGTCAGCGAGGAGCGCTGCGACTGGCTGGTGCCGGGCATGCTGGCGGCCAAGGTCACGGCGCTGTGCAAGAGCCTGCACCAGAAGCCGCGCAACCGGCTGCAGCCGCTGGCCGAGTTTGTTGAGGAGTTTGTTGAACTGCACCGCGACGGCGCGGCCCAGGGCGCGCTGCTGGACCAGTTGCTGAAGGCCGTGCGCGAGCGCAGCCAGGTGGCGGTGCAGCGCAACGACTTCAAGCTGGAACAGCTGCCGCCGCATCTGTTCATGAACTTCCGCATCGTCGACGAGCACGGCCGCCAGCTGGGCCAGGGCCGCCACCTGGCCACGCTGAAGGCCGAGCTGGGCGGCCAGGCGCGCACGGCCTTCCAGGCGCTGGCGGCGCTGAAGCTGCAGGCAGCGCCTGCCGGCCCGGCGACGGCTCCCGCAGCGCTGCCGGCCCATGCGCTGCGACGCGTCGAGAAAGCGCCGGCAGCCGCACCGGTAGCCGCACCAGCTGTCGCACCAGCAGCCGCACCGGCGACCGCGGCCAGCTACACGGCCTGGACCTTTGGCGAGCTGCCCGAGCTGATGGAAATCCGCCAGCCGACCAGCAAGGGGGGCCAGACGCTGATCGGCTTTCCGGCCCTGATCGACAAGGGCACGGCGGTGGAGATCGAGGTCTTCGACGAGCCCGAGGCCGCCGCCAGCCGCCACCGGGCCGGCCTGCGCCGCCTGGTGGCGCTGCAGATCAAGGAGCCGCTGAAGTACCTGGAGAAAAACATCCCGGACTTCACCCGCCTGGCCGCGGCCTACATGACCCTCGGCACGGCCGACGAGCTGAAGGCCCAGATCATCGACCTGGCGGTGGACCGTGCCTTTCTGGCCGATCCCCTGCCCAAGGACGCGGCCAGCTTCGAGGCACGCATCGCCGAAGGCCGGGCGCGGCTGAACCTGATCGCGCAGGAGGTCGCCCGTCTGACCGGGATCGTGCTGCTGGAGCTGCAGGCGGCTCAGCGCAAGCTCAAGGACAGCCGCGGCCTGCCCAAGGACGTGGCCGACGACATCGCCGCCCAGCTGCAGCGGCTGATGCCCAAGCGCTTTCTGCTGGCCACGCCCTGGGCCGCGCTGCAGCATGTGCCGCGCTACCTGAAGGCGGTGGTGCTGCGCCTGGACAAGTGGCGCGCCGATCCCGCGCGCGATGCCCAGCGCCTGGCCGAGCTGCGGCCGCTGGAGCAGCGCTACACCCGCCGCCTGGCCGACAACAAGGGCGTGGCCGACGCCCGGCTGGACGAATACCGCTGGCTGCTGGAAGAGCTGCGTGTCAGCTTCTTCGCCCAGGAGCTGCGCACGCCGCAGCCGGTGTCGGTCAAGCGGCTGGACAAGGCCTGGCAGCAACTCGCCAGCTGAGCGGCCCGGCGCGCCCGGTGTGCCCGGTGCGCACGGCGGCGGCGCTCAGCAAGGCCAGCGCGACCAGCCACAGCATCGACGGCTCGGGAATGTCGCGCACACCCTGGCCGCCGATGTAGAAGCTGCCGGACTGGTTCCAGACGTTGAAGCTGGCGTCGTCGGCAAAGCTCATCGTGATCGTCACGTCGTAGCTGGTCGAGGCCCCGGGCGCCAGCACGCCCAGGTCGATGAACGGCACCGACCAGCCGGCCTGGGTGGCGATGGGGGTCTCGCCCGCGGGAGCCCAGGGGTTGCCGATCCAGGTGTCGCCCACCACATCACCCAGGGTCAGCAGGCCGGCGCTGGCGCTCAGGTAGCTGACCGACATCGACACCGAGCCATTGGTGAAGGTCTGCGTGGTGTTGTCCCAGGGCAGCGGCGTATCGGCCCAGCTGCCCGGGGCGGTGCCGGGCACATAGCTCCAGGCCCAGCCGATGTAGATGCCCAGGCGCTCGGTGGTGGCGCCGGTGTTGGTGGCGGTCTGGTTGGTGAAGCTGACCGTGCCGGTGCGCGTGCCGGCGTCCGAGCTGTAGGTCCAGTTGTTGTCCAGCCAGCTGCTGACGTTGTCGTACTGCTGCCAGACCGGTGCCGCGTCGGCGCCCAGCGGCAGCAGGCTGGCCAGCGCCAGCGCCGACCAGGAAATCGAGGCCTGTTTCACTGCGTGTCTCCTGCTTTTGGATTGGAGCGTGCAGGCGAGCACAAAACGCGCCCGCACGCCGCAATGTGTTTTCCGACAAGCACTTGCACGCAGCGGCTCGCGCACGCGCGGCCACTCTGTTAGGAATGTCGACGCCGGGCCGGCTCAGGCGGGCACGGAAGGCAGGCCGGCCAGTGCCATCGCCAGCTCTTCTTCGCTGTAGCTCTGGTCGGTGAGGCCGCCGGCGAAATAGCTCTGGTAGGCCGCCATGTCGAAATGGCCGTGGCCGCAGAGGTTGAACAGGATGGTCTCGGCCTTGCCCTCGCGCTTGCAGCGCAGCGCCTCCTCGATGGCGCCCTTGACCGCATGGTTGGCCTCGGGCGCCGGCACGATGCCCTCGGCCCGCGCGAACAGCACGCCGGCCTCGAAGCAGGCCACCTGGTGGTAGGCCACGGCCTCGATCAGGCCCAGTTCCTTGACATGGCTGACCATCGGCGCCATGCCGTGGTAGCGCAGGCCGCCGGCATGAAAGCCCGGCGGCGTGAAGCTGCTGCCCAACGTGTGCATCTTGGTCAGCGGCGTCATGTGGCCGGTGTCGCCAAAGTCGTAGGCGTACTTGCCGCGGGTCAGGCTGGGGCAGGCCGCCGGCTCGACCGCGACGATGCGGCGGCGCCTGCCACCGCGCAGCTGCTGGCCGATGAACGGGAAGGCGATGCCGGCGAAGTTGCTGCCGCCGCCGGTGCAGCCCACCACCACATCGGGGTCGGCATCGGCCATCTCCAGCTGCAGCATGGCCTCCTGGCCGATGATGGTCTGGTGCAGCAGCACATGGTTGAGCACCGAGCCCAGTGCGTACTTGGTGTCGTCGTGGGTGGCGGCGATCTCCACCGCCTCGCTGATGGCAATGCCCAGCGAGCCGGGATGGTCGGGCCGCTGCGCCAGCACGGCGCGGCCGTAGGCCGTTTCTTCACTGGGGCTGGCGATGCAGCGCGCGCCATAGGTCTCCATCACCGCGCGGCGATAGGGCTTCTGGTCGTAGCTGATGCGCACCTGGAAGACCTTGACCTCCAGGCCGAACAGGCTGCCGGCAAAGCTGAGGCTGGTGCCCCACTGGCCGGCGCCGGTTTCGGTGGTCAGCTTCTTGATGCCGGCCTGGGCGTTGTACCAGGCCTGGGGCACGGCGGTGTTGGGCTTGTGGCTGCCGGCCGGCGACACGCCTTCGTACTTGTAGAAGATCTTGGCCGGTGTGCCCAGGGCCTGCTCCAGCCGGTGGGCGCGGTACAGCGGCGCCGGCCGCCACAGGCGGAACACCTCGCGCACCGGCTCGGGGATCTCGATCTCGCGCTCGGTGGACACCTCCTGTGCGATCAGCGCCATCGGAAACAGCGGCGCCAGGTCATCCGGCCCCACCGGCTGCAGCGTGCCCGGGTGCAGCACCGGCGGTGGCGCCACCGGCAGGTCGGCGGCGATGTTGTACCAGTGCGTGGGCATCCGGCTCTCGTCGAGCAGGAACTTGGTCTGCGGCATCGGGGGTCTCCTCGTCGTTGGGGGTCGGCACCCCATGCTAGACGAGCTCAGCCGAACAGCGCCAGCGCCCGGTCCATGCCGCCTTCTTCGATGGACACGGTGGCGCGCTCGCGCACCGCCGGCTTGCCGTGGAAGGCGATGGACAGGCCGGCCTCGGCCATCATCGGCAGGTCGTTGGCGCCGTCGCCCACGGCAATCGCCTGGGCGGGCGAGATGCCCATCAGCTCGCACACCTCCAGCAGCACGCGGCGCTTCTCGGCGCCGTCGCAGATGTCGCCCCAGGGGCGGTCCTGCAGCGTGCCGCTGAGCTTGCCGTGGTAGCTGCCCAGCACGTTGGCACGGGCGAAGTCCAGCTTCAGACGCGCGCGCACGCGGTCGCTGAAGAAGGTGAAGCCCCCCGAGACCAGCAAGGTCTTCAAGCCCGCGGCCTGGCAGGCGGCGACGAAGGCCTCGACACCGGGGTTGAGCTGCAGGCGCTCGTCGTAGACACGCTGCAGCGCCGATTCGGGCACGCCGGCCAGCAGGGCCACGCGGCGGCGCAGGCTGTCCTTGTAGTCGCTGATCTCGCCGCGCATCGCGGCCTCGGTGATCTCGGCCACTTCGTCGCGGCGGCCGGCCACGGCGGCGATCTCGTCCACGCACTCGATGTTGATCAGCGTGGAGTCCATGTCGAAGGCCACCAGCTTGTAGTCGGACAGACGCAGCGGCGGCTTCAGGCCGCGGATGAACAGGCCGGGGGCGAACTCGGTGGCAGACATGGCCGGCATGTTACCCGGGCCGTCCCGGAGGCCGGCCGCCATGCGGCGCCGCGACAATCGACCGCAGACCACGATCCAGGAGACCCGGAGATGAGCGACGACCTGATCCTGCAGCGCGACGAGGGCGCGGTGCGCTGGCTGACGCTGAACCGGCCGCAGGCGCTGAACAGCTTCACCGCCGCCATGCACGGCCAGCTGCGCCAGGCGCTGGCCGCGGCCGCCGCCGACGAGCGCGTCCGCTGCCTGGTGCTCACCGGCGCCGGGCGCGGCTTCTGTGCCGGCCAGGACTTGAACGACGAGGGCATGGGCATCGGCGGCCAGGCCAACGATGTGCAGGGCGTGGTCGAGCGCCACTACAAGCCGCTGGCGCTGCAGCTGCGGGCCATGCCGGTGCCGGTGATCGCCATGGTCAATGGCGTGGCCGCCGGTGCCGGCGCCAACATCGCGCTGAACTGCGACATGGTGCTGGCGGCGCGCTCGGCCAGCTTCATCCAGGCCTTCAGCAAGATCGGCCTGGTGCCCGATGCCGGCGGCACCTGGCTGCTGCCGCGCCTGGTGGGCCGGGCCCAGGCCCTGGCCCTGGCCTTCACCGGCGACAAGCTGGCGGCCGACGAGGCCGCGCGCATCGGCCTGATCTGGCGCAGCCTCGACGATGCCGAGCTGCCGGCCGCCACCCAGGCCCTGGCGCAGCGCCTGGCGGCCCTGCCGTCGCGGGCGCTGGCGGCCACACGCGCGGCCATCGATGCCGCGCCCACGCTGGGTTTGGAGCAGGCGCTGGACCTGGAAGCCCGGCTGCAGGGCGAGCTGAGCCGGGCCGGCGACTATGCCGAGGGCGTGGCGGCCTTTCTGGAGAAGCGCGCGCCGCGCTTCACCGACCGCTGATCACTTCCAGCCGGCGCGGTCGAACACCTTCTGCGCCAGCGCGGTGTTCTTGGCCAGGTCGCCGATGGGCATGGTGTCGGCCTTGAATGTGCCCATGGCCTTCAGTGCCGGGTTGTCGGTGGCGCCGCCCTTGATCACCGGCCATTCGTTGTTGCCATTGGCAAAGTAGCCCTGGGCCTCGTCGCTGGCCAGGTACTCCAGGAACTTGACCGCGGCCTCCTTGTGCGGCGCATGCTTCAGCACGCCGGCGCCCGAGACATTGATGTGCGTGCCCCAGCTGGCCTGGTTGGGCCAGACGATGCCCACCTGGTTCATCGCCAGCTGGTCCTCGGGCTTGCTGCTGCGCATCATGCGCGCCAGGTAGTAGGTGTTGCTGATGGTCACGCCGCATTCGCCGGCGGCCACGGCCTTGATCTGGTCGGTGTCGCCGCCCTTGGGCGCGCGCGCAAAGTTGGCCACCAGGCCCTTGGCCCAGGCCTCGGCCTTGGCCTCGCCGTCGTGGGCGATGATGGCCGCGCCCAGCGACAGGTTGTAGGGATGGTTGCCCGAGCGCACGCAGACCTGGTTCTTCAGCGCCGGCGCCGCCAGGTCGGCATAGCTGCGCACCTGGTCGGCCTTCAGCGCGGCCTTGTTGTAGACGATGACGCGGGCGCGGGTCGAGAACGAGGCCCAGTTGGCGGTGCGCAGATGCGCCGGCACGCGCTCGTTGACGATGGCGCTGTTGTAGGGCTGGAACAGGCCGTGGCCGTCGGCGATCTGCAGCCGCGCCGCATCCACGGTGATCAGGATGTCGGCCGGGCTGGACGCGCCTTCGTTGCGGATGCGCTCGACCAGCTCTTCTTCCTTGCCGTCCAGCCGGTTGATCTTGATGCCGGTGGCCTTGGTGAAGTTGCCGTACAGCGCCTCGTCGGTCTGGTAGTGGCGGGCGGAGTAGATGTTGAGCACCTTCTCCTGGGCCAGGGCGCCGGTGGGCAGCAGGCTGATCAGCGAGGCGGCGGCAAGAGACTGCAGGACGAGTCGGCGTGCGGACATGGTGGCGTCGGACGGGGGAGGATCGAAGAAGCCTCCATCATAACGCGAACCATTCTCAATAAGACCGGCAGGGATTGCGCTGGCTCAAGCCGGCTGCAGCAGGCCCCGCGTCTCGATGAAGCGCACCACCTGGTCCAGGCCCTCGCGGGTCTTCAGGTTGGTCATCGCATAGGGGCGGCGGCCGGCATGCTCGGGGCGCATGCGGCGCGTATCGGCCTCCATCACCGCCAGGTCGGCGCCCACATGCGGCGCCAGGTCGGTCTTGTTGATGACGAACAAGTCGCTCTTGGTGATGCCCGGGCCGCCCTTGCGCGGGATCTTCTCGCCGGCGGCCACGTCGATGACGTAGATCGTCAGGTCGCTCAGCTCGGGGCTGAAGGTGGCGGCCAGGTTGTCGCCGCCCGACTCGATGAAGACGATGTCGGCCTCGGGAAACTTGACCAGCAGCCGGTCCACCGCCTCCAGATTGATCGACGCATCCTCGCGGATGGCGGTGTGCGGGCAGCCACCGGTTTCCACGCCGACGATGCGCTCGGGGTCCAGCGCGCCGGCCACGGTGAGCAGGCGCTGGTCTTCCTTGGTGTAGATGTCGTTGGTGACCACCACCAGGTCCCAGCGCTCGCGCATGGTCTTGCACAGCATCTCGACCAGGGTGGTCTTGCCCGAACCGACGGGGCCGCCCACGCCCACGCGCAGCGGCGGCAGGGTCTTGGTGCGGCGGGGAATGGCGTGCAGCGGCGAACTCATGGCGGACGGCGGGTTTCAGCAGAGGAAGGACACGCCATCATCGTGCACAAAACATGCCCGTCGCCCAGAGCCGGTGCACGGCCGGGAAGAAGTTGCGCGTCCCGGACGAGACAGCGGTGGCCAGGACCAGGAGGGGGAGGGAGAACGCCTGACTTCCGTTGCCTCAACCGGGAGGGGGGATCGGTCCCGGGACGCGCAAGCCCATGTTCGGCAGCCGGCGTTGCCGCTTTGTTGCGGCCGTGTGTGCCAAGCCGTTCAGCTGCGGAACAGCCGCGAATACTGGGCCTCGTGCTGGGCCGACAGGATGGCCAGCATCGGCGTGAAGGCAAAACGTCCGGCATCGCCCAGGCGCGAGCTGGCCAGGGCCGCATCGGCAGCGCCGGGCAGGGCATCGGCCAGGGCCTGCAGCAGGCGCTGGCCGGCGCTCTGGCCCAGCGGCACGGCCTTGATGGCCGCGGCCACCAGGTTCTCGGCCCAGCCGAAGCCGAAGGCCAGCAGGGCCTCGCGCGGGGCGGCGGCCTGGGCGGCCAGCGCAAAGGCCAGCGGCCAGGTCGGGCCGCCGTGCAGCGCGGCCAGCGTGGCCACGCGGCCATCGTCGGGCCGGCGCTGGCGCAGCCAGTCGGTCAGCGAGCGGCCCATCTGCTCGGCCTGCTGGCGCAGCTCGCTGGTCTCGCGGGTCTGCAGCACCCAGGCGTTGAGCTCGGCGATGCGTGCTGCATCGTGGCGCTGCCAGGCGCGCCAGGCCGAGGCCAGCAGCGGCGCCTCGCTGCGCTGCCAGACCAGGGCCAGCTGGTCCAGCAGCCAGCCGCGGGCGCTGGCCTCGTCGTGCACGCGGCCGGACTCGACCGCCGGCTCCAGCACCTCGGAATAGCTGAAGCCGCCCACCGGCAGGGCCGGCGAGGCCAGCCAGATCAGCTGCAGCAGGCTGGACGGCGACAGGCCGGCGCAGGCGGGGCCGCCGGCCTGGGTTCCGCGGCGCGGCACACGGGGCATGGCTCAGTGGTCGTGGGAGTGGCCGTGATCGTGATCGTGGCCGTGGCCGTGCGAATGATCGTGAGAGTGACCATGCGAATGATCGTGGCCGCAGCCGGGGCCATGCACATGCGGCGCGGCCACCACCGGAATGGCCGGCGAGGCGGGCGGACGCGCCGGTGCGTGGTCATGGTCGTGACCGTGGTCATGCCCATGGTCATGGCCGTGGCCGTGGCCATGCCCGCCCTGGCCGTAGGCACCGCTCTCGGGCTCGAAGGCGGCCTGGGCCTCGGTCACGATCAGGTGCTGCTGGCGCAGCATGTCGGCCAGCACATGGTCGGGCTCCAGGCGCAGCACATCGGGCGCCAGGGCCAGCGGCACATGGCGGTTGCCCAGGTGGTAGGCGGCGCGCAGCAGGTCGAAGGGCGTGCCGTGTTCGGCGCAATGGCGCACCTCCAGCACCGGCTGCGGCGCGGCGATCACGCGCACCAGCGAGCCGTCGTCGACCACCAGCACATCGCCACCGCGCACCACCGTGCCACGCGGCAGGAACACGCCCAGGTGACGGCCGCCGGAATCGGTGGCGTCGAAGCGGCTTTTCTGCCGCAGGTCCCAGTCGAGTTCGACGGTGGTGGCGCGCTTGAGCAGCACGCCGGCGAGGCCCCGGCCCTGGGGGATCAGCTTGTTGACGGTGAGCATGGGGCGATTGTCGCCCGCGGCGGCGCCGGCCGGCGGGTCAGAACAGGAAGTAGCGCTGCGCCATCGGCAGCGAGGTGGCCGGCTCGCACACCAGCAGCTGGCCGTCGGCGCGCACCTGGTAGGTCTGGGCGTCGATCTCCATCACCGGCATCAGGCTGTTGTGCACCATGTCGCGCTTGCTCACGCTGCGGTTGCCCTTCACCGCCGACAGCTGCTTGGCCAGGCCATAGCCCTGCACCGTGCCCTGGGCCAGGCTGGCCTGGCTGACGAAGCTGATCGAGCCGGCGCTGACGGCGCGGCCGTAGCTGCCGAACATCGGCCGGTAATGCACCGGCTGCGGCGTCGGGATGCTGGCATTGGGGTCTCCCATGGCCGCCAGCGCGATGAAGCCACCCTTGAGCACCACGCTGGGCTTGGTGCCGAAGAAGGCCGGCCGCCACAGCACCAGGTCGGCCCATTTGCCCACCTCCAGCGAGCCCACCTCGTGGGCCACGCCGTTGGCCAGCGCCGGGTTGATGGTGTACTTGGCTACATAACGCTTGATGCGAGCGTTGTCGTGGCGGCTGCCGTCGCCGGCCAGGCTGCCGCGCTGGGCCTTCATCTTGTGCGCGGTCTGCCAGGTGCGGATGATGACCTCGCCCACCCGGCCCATGGCCTGGCTGTCGCTGCTCATCATGCTGATGGCGCCCAGGTCGTGCAGGATGTCCTCGGCGGCGATGGTTTCGCGGCGGATGCGGCTTTCGGCAAAGGCCAGGTCCTCGGCCACGCTGGCGTCCAGGTGGTGGCAGACCATCAGCATGTCCAGGTGCTCGTCCACGGTGTTCACCGTGTAGGGCATCGTGGGATTGGTGCTGCTGGGCAGGAAGTTGGCCTCGCCCACCACCCGCAGGATGTCCGGCGCATGGCCGCCGCCGGCGCCCTCGGTGTGGAAGGCGCACAGCGTGCGGCCTTGGGTGGCGGCGATGGTGTCCTCGACGAAGCCGCTCTCGTTGAGCGTATCGCTGTGGATGGACACCTGCACGTCGTGGGCCTCGGCCACGCTCAGGCACTGGTCGATGGCGCTCGGCGTGGTGCCCCAGTCCTCGTGCAGCTTCAGGCCGATGGCGCCGCCCTCGATCTGCTGGTCCAGCGCCTCGGGCCGGCTTGCATTGCCCTTGCCCAGAAAGCCCAGGTTCATCGGAAAGGCCTCGGCCGCCTGCAGCATGCGCTGCAGGTTGGCCGGCCCGGGCGTGCAGGTGGTGGCAAAGGTGCCGGTGGCCGGCCCGGTGCCGCCGCCCAGCATGGTGGTCACGCCCGAGGCCAGGGCCTCGTCGATCTGCTGCGGGCAGATGAAGTGGATGTGGCTGTCGATGCCGCCGGCGGTGACGATCTGGCCCTCGGCCGACAGGATCTCGGTGCCCGGGCCGATGACGATGTCCACGCCCGGCTGCACATCGGGGTTGCCGGCCTTGCCGATGGCCACGATGCGCTGGCCCTTGATGCCGATGTCGGCCTTGACGATGCCCCAGTGGTCGATGATCACCGCATTGGTGATGACCAGGTCGCAGGCCTCGTGTGCGCCGGGGCCGTTGCGCCGCTGGCCCTGGCCCATGCCGTCGCGGATGGTCTTGCCGCCGCCGAACTTGACCTCCTCGCCATAGCCTCCGGCACGCAGCGTGTAGTCGGCCTCGACCTCCAGCACCAGGTTGGTGTCGGCCAGGCGCAGGCGGTCGCCGACGGTGGGGCCGAACATCTCGGCATAGGCGCGTCTTGCGATGGTGGCCATGGTCAGAGCGATCCTTGAACGAGGCCGCGGAAGCCGTGCACGGCGCGCAGGCCGGCATAGTCCACCAGTTCCACCGTGCGCTGCTGGCCCGGCTCGAAGCGCACCGCGGTGCCGCTGGCGATGTTCAGCCGCATGCCGCGGGCGGCGGCGCGGTCGAAGTCCAGCGCCGCATTGGTCTCGGCAAAGTGGTAGTGGCTGCCCACCTGGATCGGCCGGTCGCCGGTGTTCTGCACGATCAGGCTGAGCGTGCGGCGGCCGGGATTCAGGTCCAGTTCACCGGCATCGGTGATCAGCTCACCGGGAATGAGAGGCTGGGTCATGCTGTGTTTTGGTGCGTTGCCGGACGATCAGGCAATGGGTTGGTGCACGGTCACCAACTTGGTGCCATCCGGGAAGCTGGCCTCGACCTGGATCTCGGGCAGCATCTCGGCCACGCCGTCCATCACCTCGTCGCGCGTCAGCACGGTCTTGCCCTCGCTCATCAGCGCCGCCACGGTCTTGCCGTCGCGGGCGCCTTCGAGGATGGCGCAGGTGATCAAGGCCACGGCCTCGGGGTAGTTGAGCTTCAGGCCGCGGTTGCGGCGGCGCTCGGCCAGCAGGCCGGCGGTGAAGATCAGCAGCTTGTCTTTCTCGCGGGGCGTCAAGTCCATGCAGGGGCTCCGAGCATTTTGGGTGCCATGCTGCCACGGCCGCGGGTCGGCGCGGACCGGTGCGACCCGGTGCGACCCGGGCTGGTGCGGTTCTTGATGCAGCAGCCGGCCTGCCCATGAATCCAACCCTGCCTGCCTCCCCCTCATCCGCCGCCGCGCCTGCCGCCGCCACGCCACCGCAGCAGGTGGTGCGCTTTCGCCGCGACTACAACCGCTGGGTGGCCAGCGAGACGCTGGAGGACTATGCGCTGCGCTTCACGCCGCGGGCCTTTCGCAAATGGAGCGAATGGCGGGTGGCCAACACCGCCTTCGGCGCGGCCTCGTTCCTGATCCTCGAAGCGGTGGGCGCCACGCTGCTGGTGCAGCATGGCTTCGTCAATGCGGCGCTGGCCATCCTGGCCACCGGCCTGATCATCTTCCTGGCCGGCCTGCCGATCAGCGTCTATGCGGCCCGCCATGGCGTGGACATGGACCTGCTGACCCGCGGCGCCGGCTTCGGCTATCTGGGCAGCACCATCACCAGCCTGATCTACGCCAGCTTCACCTTCATCTTTTTTGCGCTGGAGGCCGCGGTGATGGCCTATGCGCTGGAGCTGGCCTTCGACATCCCGCCGGCCTGGGGCTATGGCATCTGCGCGTTGGTGGTGATTCCGCTGGTCACCCATGGCGTCACCGTCATCAGCCGGCTGCAGGTGTGGACCCAGCCGCTGTGGCTGCTGATGCTGGTCACGCCCTTCGTGGTGCTGGCGGTCAAGGCGCCGGGCGAGTTCATCGGCCTGGTCGGCTATGGCGGCACCGAGAGCAATTCGGGCTTCAGCCTGATGGGCTTTGGCGCGGCGCTGACGGTGGGCATTGCGCTGATCACGCAGATGGGCGAGCAGGCCGACTACCTGCGCTTCATGCCCGAGCCGCGGCCGGGCCGGGCCGGGCGCTGGCGCTGGTGGGCTGGCACGCTGATGGGCGGGCCGGGCTGGGTGGTGGTGGGCGTGCTCAAGATGCTGGCCGGCGTGCTGCTGGCCTGGCTGGCCCTGGGCCACAGCGTGCCGGCCGAGCGCGCGGTCGACCCCAACCAGATGTATCTGGCGGCCTGGGAATACGTGTTCCCGCAGTACGGCTGGGCGGTGGCGGCCACGGCGCTGTTCGTGGTGGTGTCGCAGCTGAAGATCAATGTCACCAATGCCTATGCCGGCAGCCTGGCCTGGAGCAATTTCTTCTCGCGGCTGACGCACAGCCACCCGGGCCGCGTGGTCTGGGTGGTGTTCAACACCGGCATCGCCCTGGTGCTGATGGAGCTGGACGTGTTCCAGGCCCTGGGCCATGTGCTGGGCCTGTTCAGCAACATCGCCATCGCCTGGATCATGGCCGTGGTGGCCGACCTGGTGATCAACAAGCCGCTGGGCCTGTCGCCCCAGGGCATCGAGTTCCGCCGCGCCCATCTGCACGACATCAACCCGGTGGGCGTGGGCGCGATGGGCATTGCCTCGCTGCTCAGCGTGGCCGCCCACCTGGGCGCCTTCGGGCCGCTGCTGCAGGCGTTTTCGGCCATGGTGGCCCTGGTGGTGGCGATGGTCGCCTCGCCGCTGATCGCCTGGGCCACCGGCGGACGCTACTACCTGGCGCGGCGCACGCGCGCGGCGCGGCGGTTGGAGGCCACGCTGGAGGATCGGACGCCACCGGGTGCCTACCTGGGCCAGGCCGCGGGCCTGGCGGCGCTGCGCCGCTGCGTGGTCTGCGAGCGCGACTACGAGCCCGAGGACCTGGCCGCCTGCCCGGCCTATGGCGGGCGCATCTGCAGCCTGTGCTGCACGCTGGACGCGCGCTGCGACGACCTGTGCAAGCCGCAGGCGCGGCTGTCCTCGCAGTGGCTGCGCCTGCTGCAGTGGCTGATGCCGCGGCGCATGGCGCCGCTGCTGTCGCGTGGCCTGGCCGACTACCTGCTGCTGATGTGCTTGGTGCTGCCGGCCCTGGCCCTGCTGTTCGGCGGCCTGTATGGGCTGGGCCTGCGTGTGCTGGCGCGGCTGTCCGACGCCGCCAGCGTGGCCCAGCTGGCGCCGCTGCTGGAGCGTGGCTTCGGCCTGGCCTTCGTGGTGCTGCTGCTGGTGGCCGGCACGGTCAGCTGGTGGCTGGTGCTGGCCCACCGCAGCCGCCAGGCGGCGCAGGCCGAGTCGCGCCGCCAGACCCAGGCCCTGCACCGCCAGGCGGTGGCGCTGCGCGACGAGATCGCCTCGCACCGCGCCACCGATGCCCAGCTGCAGCAGGCCAAGGCCACGGCCGATGCCGCCAACCAGGCCAAGAGCCGCTATGTCACGGCCATCAGCCACGAGCTGCGCACGCCGCTGAACAGCATCCTGGGCTATGCCCAGCTGCTGGAGGACGATCCGGCGATTCCCGCCCACCGCCGCGACGCCGTGGCCACCATCCGCCGCGGCGGCGACCATCTGCTGGGCCTGATCGAAGGCACGCTGGACATTGCCCGCATCGAGAGCGGCCGCCTGGCCCTGGAGCCGGCGACGATGCGCCTGCCCGAGGTGCTGGACGAGCTGGTGCGCCTGATCGAACCCCAGGCCACGGCGCGGGGCCTGCGCTTCGTGCACCAGCGCAGCCCGGGCCTGCCGGCCCTGGTGCGCGCGGACGAAAAGCGGCTGCGCCAGATCCTCATCAACCTGCTGGGCAATGCGGTCAAGTTCACCCGCGTGGGCGAGGTCTGCTTCCGCGCCGACTGGTCGCGCGAGATGGCGCGCTTCGAGATCATCGACACCGGCCCGGGCATGGACGCCGACGAGCTGCAGCGTGTGTTCGAGCCCTTCCAGCGCGGCAGCGCGGCCGGCGGAAATGCCACCGGCGGCACCGGCCTGGGCCTGACCATCGCGCGCATGCTGACCAATCTGATGGGCGGCGAGATGGCCGTGAGCAGCACGCCGGGCCAGGGCAGCCGCTTCACGATCCGCCTGTACCTGCCCGAGCTGCGCGCCGATGCCCAGGGCGCCGCCGCGGCCATGGCCGGCCCGCGGCCGGTGGGCTACCGCGGCCCGCGCAAGCGCCTGCTGGTGGTCGACAACGAAGAGGCCGACCGCCGCCTGCTGGCCGATCGGCTGGCGCCGCTGGGCTTCACGCTGCTGCAGGCCGAGTCGGGCGAGGCCGCGCTGGCCCTGCTGGCCGGCGAGCAGGCCGCCGGCTGCGAGCTGCACGCGATCTTCCTGGACCTGGCCATGCCCGGCCTGGACGGCTGGGCCACGCTGCGGGCCTTGCGCGAGCGTGGCCTGAGCCAGGCGCCGGCGGCCATCGTCTCGGCCAATGCCTTCGACAAGGGCCTGGACAACGACCTGGGCATTGCCGCGGCCGACTTCCTGGTCAAGCCGGTGCGCATGCCCGAGCTGCTGGGCTGGCTGCAGCGCCAGCTGCGGCTGGAATGGGTGTACGAGGCCGCGCCGGCGGTCGCCGCCCAACCACCGGTCGCCGCCGAAGCCGAGGTCGTGCCGCCCCCCGCCGAGGCCCTGCGCGCGCTCGACGACCTGGTGCGCCTGGGCTATCTGCGCGGCATCCAGAAGCAGCTCGATGCCATCGAGGCCGGCCACCCGGCCAGCGCGGCCTTCGTGCAGCGCCTGCGCACGCTGGCCAAGGGCTTCCAGCTGGATGCGGTGCAGCAGCTGATCCACGCCGCCTTGCAGCGATGATGCGCAGGCCATGACCGCGATGAACCCCGATCCGATGTTGTCCGCCACGCCGCTGCCCCTGGACCCCGGCGCCGGCGAGCTGGTGCTGATCGTCGATGACCTGCCCGACAACCTGGCCTTGCTGCACGATGCGCTGGACGAGGCCGGCTGCACCGTGCTGGTGGCCACCGACGGCGCCAGCGCCATCGCCCGCGCCACCGAGGCCCGGCCCGACGTGGTGCTGCTGGATGCGCTGATGCCCGGCATGGACGGCTTCGAGGTCGCGCGCCGGCTGAAGGCCAATCCGGCCACCGCGGCCATTCCCATCGTCTTCATGACCGCGCTGACCGAGACCGAGCATGTGGTGGCGGCTTTCGGCGCCGGCGGCGTGGACTATGTGACCAAGCCGATCCAGCCGCGCGAGGTGCTGGCGCGCATCCGCGCCCACACCCGCACCGCGCGCGAGCAGCGCCAGGCGCGCCAGGCGCTGGACGCCTTTGGCCATGCCTCGCTGGTGCTGCGCGCCGGTGATGGCCGCCTGGTCTGGCAGACGCCGCTGGCGCGCAGCCTGCTGCGCGAGCATTTCGGCCACGAGGGCGCGTTTGCGCCGGTGCCGCTGATCGACTGGCTGCGCCGCGAATCGGCCCAGCTGCGCGCCGGCCAGCCGGCCACGCCCCTGGTGTGGGCGCGTGGCGGCCGGCGGCTGAGCTTTGCCCTGCATCCGATGGCCGAGGAGGGTGAGGCCACGGCGCCGGAGGCCGAGGCCGACGAGGCCGGCGAATGGCTGGTGGTGGCCAGCGAGCACGACGATGCCGCGGTCATCGAGGCCATGGTGCAGGCCTTTCGCGTCACCGCGCGCGAGGCCGAGGTGCTGTACTGGGTGGCCAAGGGCAAGACCAACCGCGACATCGGCGACATCCTCGGCGCCAGCCCCCGCACCATCACCAAGCACATGGAGCACATCCTGCAGAAGCTGGGCGTGGAGACGCGCACCGCCGCCGCCGGCATGGTGCTGGGGCGGCTGGGGCGCTTGTTAGGCTGACCGTTGGGCTGATCAGTCCATGCCCAGCGTCGCGCAATGGCGCTTCAGCGCCTCGCGGCAGCGGCGGTGGGCGGCCTCGGCCTCGGCCAGCACCGCCGGCGGCAGCAGGCCGCCGCGGCCGGCGCCGCTGCCATGCGAGGCATCCAGCACCACGCCGGCATGGATGTTGTCGCCCCAGTCGCCATAACCCTCCTGGCCGGTGCGCGCCGTGGCCTGGTACCGGGTGGAGGGCACCCGGTCCAGGCCCAGCCAGCCGGCAATGCCCTGCAGCAAGGCTTCGGGCCGCGCCGGCAGCAGCTCGGCGTCGAAACCCAGCGCACGCCGGCCCAGGCGCTCGGCGTCCTGGCGCAGATGGTGCAGCCGGGCCACGTAGTAGTCGCAGGCACGCTGCGGGTCGGCCAGGGCGTCGGCGCAGCCGTTGCGTTGCTGGCGGCGCTGGGCCAGCGCCAGGATGCTGGCCAGCGTGGGCGCCGGCGCGCGCAGAAAGATCAGCGCCCGGCTGCGCTCGGCCGGCAGCAGCCGGTCGGCCGGGCGGCTGGCGTCGTGCAGCTGCTTGTCCAGCAGCCAGCGTGGCCGTGCCGCACTGGCGCCGCGGGAGCGCTCGGCCAGCACGCGGCGGCGCAGCCGCCACAGGTCGCCGGCATGGCGGTAGCGCAGGTGCTGCTCGCCGCTGCCGGCGATCTGCTCGCTGCTGCCCAGCAGATGGGCCAGCAGCGACGAGTAGCTGCGCATGTGGCTGAGCAGCAGCAGCAGGTCGTGCCCGCCCATCGCCAGATCGGCCAGATCGGCCAGCACGGCCCGGGGAGGGCGGCTGCCGGCGGCGGGCTGCGTGGCTCGGCCCGTGGCGCTGGGCGCCGACGGGGCCGGGAAAAACGAGGGAGTGGCCATGGCGCCAGCATCGGCGCCGTCGGTGAACTGCGACCCTGCCGCAGGTGAAGCAAGGTTTCGCGGCGTGTCCGCCTGTGTGTCAGGCGGCCAGGCGCAACGGCGCCGTGCTGGGTGCCGTGGTGGGCGCCGGCCAGCGCGCCTGCAGCCGCGCGCGGGCATGGGGCGCGACATTGACACGCGCCAGATCACCATCCACCTGGGGCAGGGCCATCAGCCGCTCGTCCATCACCGCAAACCACCAGCGTGGCACATAGGCCATCACGAACATGCCGAAATAGCCGTTGGGCAGCTGCGGCAGGTCGGCAAAGTGGCGCAGGCTCTGGTAACGCCGCGAGGGATGGGCATGGTGGTCGGAATGGCGCTGCAGGTGGAACAGCACCAGGTTGGTCACCAGGTGGTTGGTGTTCCACGAATGGTGGGGCTTGGGCGATTCGTAGCCCGTGCCCTCGCCAGCTTCGCGCTGGCGCAGCAGGCCGTAGTGCTCCACATAGTTGGCCGAGGTCAGCTGCCACCAGGCCACCAGATTGTGGATGGCCAGAAACGGCAGCATCAGCCAGCCGAAGGCCGCCACCAGGCCCAGCTGCAGCACCGCCGTGATGGCATAGGACTGCAGCATGCTGTTGTGCGGGCTGAAGGCGCTGCGGCCCTGCTCGCGCAGGCGCTCGCGCTCCAGCGCCCAGGCGCGGCGCACACCGCCGGGCAGCTCGCGCAGCGCAAAGCGGTAGATGCTTTCGCCCATGCGCGCGCTGGCATGGTCTTGCGGCGTGGCCACCCAGCGGTGGTGGCCGCGGCCATGCTCGACCGTGAAGTGGCCATAGGCCGGCACCGCCAGCGCCAGCCGCGCCAGCCACTGCTCCAGCCGGTTGTGCTTGTGGCCCAGCTCGTGGGCGGTGTTCAGCCCCAGGCCCGAGGCGCTGCCGGCGATGTAGGCCAGCATCGCCACCGCCCACCACGGCAGCTCCTGGGTGCCGACCCAGGCGGCCAGGCCGATCAGCGTGACGTAGTGCAGCGGCACCGTGGCCCAGGTCAGCCAGCGGTACCAGCGGTCGGCGTCCAGCTGGGGCACCACCGCCTCGGGCGGGTTGTTGTGGTCCTCGCCGATCAGCGCGTCCAGCAGCGGCATCAGGCCGTAGCTGATGAGCAGCGGCAGGCCCAGCCACAGCGGCTGGCCGCTGGCCGCATGGGCGGCCACGCCGACAAAGGGGATCAGCGGCCAGACCACGCTCAGCGCCCACCAGGCGCGCTTGCGGTCGCGCCAGCTCACGGCCGTGCCATCGGCCAGGGTGGCGGTGTAGGTGGCGTGCAGGAGGCTCATGCCATGCTCCCAGGGGTTGGCGGGTCAATCCAGCTTGGCGCCCGAATCCTGCACCGCCTTGGCCCAGCGTGGCATCTCGGCGGCCAGGAAGCGGGCAAAGGCATCGGCATCCAGAAAGGCCGGGTCGGCGCCCTGCTGCACCATGCGGTTGCGGATCTCGGGCGACTCCAGCACCGCCTTGAAGGCCGCCGACAGCCTTTCCACCGCCGGCCGCGGCGTGGCGGCCGGCGCCAGCACGCCGTAGAAGCCGACCACCTCGAAGCCCTTGACGCCGGCCTCGATCAGCGTGGGCGTGTCGGGCAGGGCCGGGTTGCGCTCGCGGCTGGTCACGGCCAGCGCACGCAGCTTGCCGGCGCGCACATACTGCGCGGCCTGCGGGATGGATTCGGCCATCAGCTGCACCTGGCCGGCCATCAGGTCGGTGAAGGCTGGCGCGCTGCCGCGGTAGGGGATGTGCACGATGAAGGTGCCGGTGGCCTGCTTGAACATCTCGGGCACCAGGTGGCTGATGCCGCCGTTGCCGGCCGAGCCATAGTTCAGCTGCCCCGGTCGCGACTTGGCCAGCGCCACCAGCTCGGCCACATTGCGCGCCGGAACCGCCGGATGCACCACCAGGGCCAGCGGCTGCTGGGCGGTGCGCGCGATGGGCTGGAAGTCGCGCAGCGTCTGGTAGGGCAGCTTGCTGTAGATGGCCGGGTTGATGACCAGGGTGCCGGTATTGGCCATCAGCAGGGTGTGGCCGTCGGCCTCGCTCTTGGCCACCGCCTCGGCGCCGACGCTGCCGCCGGCGCCGGCCTTGTAGTCGATCACCACCGGCTGGCCCAGCTGGGCCGACAGCCGCTCGGCCAGCAGGCGCGCATGGGCGTCCAGCGGCCCGCCGGCGGGAAAGCCGATCAGGATCTTCACCGGCTTGCTGGGAAAGGCCGGCGCTGCGGTCTGGGCCTGGGCCTGCGGGGTCAGCACGGTCAGCAGCATCGCGCCGCACAGCAGCAGACCCAGGCCGGCGCTCCGGGCCGGTGCGGATGGGCGAAAGCGCGGGGGCAGGGGCAGCGTCATCGGACCTCCAGCTCGGCCTGGCGACGAGGTTCGCGGCCGTTCGCGTAGCATGCACTACATAACAAGCCAGCGGGGGCACAGCACCGGTGAAGCAGCATGCGCTGTCGAGCGGACCGAGCGACGGTCAGGCCGCGGCATCCCCGCCGCTGTCGTCGCCACCGCTGCCGTCACCTCCGCTGCCGCCGTCCCGCGCCGCGCTGCTGGCGGCGGGTCTGGCCGGCGCCCTGGCCCTGCTGGCGCTGGCCATGCCGTCGCCGCTTGTGCCGCCGGCGCTGCGCCTGGGCATGGCCCTGGGCCTGCTGGGGCTGGGCGCCTGGGGCCTGCTGCGCCTGCAGCGCGCCTGGCAGGCCGCCGCGGCCGCCCAGGACCTCAATGCCCAGCTGGCGCTGCGCCTGGGCCAGCTGCGCCGGCTGGCCGACAACCTGCCCGACGTGGTGGTGCGCTTCGACCGCCAGCACCGCCACACCTATGTCAATGCGGCGGTGCGCCGCGCCACCGGCCTGGCGCCGGAAGACTTCATCGGCCGCAGCAATGCCGAGCTGGGCATGCCGGCCGAGCAGGTGGCGCAATGGGTGGCGCTGCTGGAGCAGGTCTTCGCCACGGGCCAGGCCCAGCGCCTGCAGTTCGACTTTGCCGGTCCCGAGGGCGTGCTGACCTGGGAGTCGCTGGTCGTGCCCGAGTTCGACGCCGCGCAGCAGGTCAGCAGCGCGCTGGTGATCAGCCGCGATGTCACGGTGCGGCGCCGGCTGGAGGATGCGCTGCGCGCCAGCGAGCAGCGCCTGGCCCTGCTGCTCAACGGCACGCCGGCGGTGATCTACTGCGCGCGCTATGGCGGCGACAACGCCTGCACCTTCTACTCCGAGAACGTCGAGCAGATGCTGGGCCATCCGGCGCGCGCCTTCGTCGAGCAGGCCGAGTTCTGGCGCACCCTGGTGCATGCCGACGATGGCGCCATGGTCGACGCGGTGATGGCCCGGCTGGGCGACAGCGGCCACGAGGTCATGGAGTACCGCATCCGCCATGCCGACGGCCGCTGGCGCTGGCTGCGTGACGAGATGCGCCTGCTGCCGCCGGCCGAGGGCGCGGCCGCCGACGAGCCCGCGACCCTGGTCGGCTCCTGCCTGGACATCAGCGAGCGCCACCAGGCCGAGGCCGAGGTGCGCCGGCTGAATGCCGAGCTGGCCGGCCGCGCCGAGACCAGCGAGGCCCGCTACCGCGCCATCTTCGAGACCATGCCGGTGGCCGCCAACGAGGAGGACTGGTCCGAGGTGCGGCGCCTGCTCAACGGCCTGCGGGCCCAGGGCGTGGAGGACGGCCCGGGCTGGTTTGCCAGCCATCCCGAGTTCGTGCGCCAGTGCCTGCGCGCGGTGCGGGTGCTGCGCATGAACCCGCAGTCGCGCCAGCTGCTGCGCGCGCACATTCCCGAGCAGCAGCTCAGCGGTCTGGAGGCGGTGTTCAGCACGCCCGAGGACCTGGCCGAGTTCATCGGCGAGCTGGAGGCGCTGTGGCATGGCCAGCGGCGCTACAGCTGCAAGCGCAGCCAGCCGGCGCAGGACGGCAGCGGCCGGCTGCAGCTTCTGCTGAGCATGTCGCTGCCCTCGCTGGACGAGGCCAGCGACGGCGTGTCGGTGGTCTGCTTCGTCGACATCACCGAGCTGGACCGCCTGAACGCCGAGCTGGACCAGACCCTGGCCCGGGTGCAGCGCGTCAACCGCGAGCTGGAGACCTTCACCTACTCGGTCTCGCACGACCTGAAGGCGCCGCTGCGCGGCATCGACGGCTACAGCCGTTTGCTGCTGCGCGACCATGCCGGCCGGCTGGATGCCGAGGGCCGGCAGTTCCTGGGCCACATCCGCGGCGCCACCCAGCAGATGGGCCAGCTGATCGACGACCTGCTGGCCTACTCCAGGCTGGAGCGGCACAGCGTGCTGCTGGCACCGCTGGCGCTGGCACCGCTGGCGCGCCAGATCTGCGACGAGGTCGAGGACAGCGCCCGCCAGCGGGGTGCGCGCCTGCGCTGCCAGGTGCCCGAGGGCCTGCGCGCCCGCGCCGATGCCCAGGGCCTGGCGATGGCCCTGCGCAACCTGGTGGACAACGCGCTGAAGTTCGCCCGCCCCGGCGTGGCGCCCGACATCGAGCTGGGGGGCGAGGCCCTGGACGGCGGCGGCGTGCGCCTGTGGGTGCGTGACAATGGCCTGGGCTTCGACATGAAGTTCCACGACCGCATCTTCGAGATCTTCCAGCGCCTGCACCGCGCCGAGGACTATCCCGGCACCGGCATCGGCCTGGCCATCGTGCGCCGGGCGCTGGAACGCATGGGCGGCCGCGTGCGGGCCGACAGCCGGCCCGGCGAGGGCGCCAGCTTCTTCATCGACCTGCCCGGAGTGCAAGCATGAGCCTGAGCCGAGACAAGCCCATCCTGCTGGTCGAGGACAACCCGATGGATGTGGACCTGACGCTGCGCGCCTTCCAGCGCCGCAAGGTCTCCAACCCCGTGCTGGTGGCGCGCGACGGCGAGGAGGCGCTGGAGTGGATTCCGCGCTGGGAGGCTGGCGAGCCCACGCCGGTGGTGGTGCTGCTGGACCTGAAGCTGCCGCGGGTGGACGGGCTGGACGTGCTGCGCGCCATCAAGGGCCATGCCACGCTGCGCGCCATTCCGGTGGTCGTGCTCACCACCTCGGCCGAGCATGCCGACGTGCATGCGGCCTACCAGATCGGCGCCAACTCCTACATCGTCAAGCCGGTCGAGTTCGAGAAGTTCATGGACGTCACCGAGCAGTTGGACGTCTACTGGACCCTGGTCAACCACCCGCCGGTCTAGACCGACGGCGGGGCAGGGCGGGAGCCGACGGGCCATGCGCATCCTCTATGTCGACGACAACGCCGCCGATGCCCAGCAGGTGCTGGCCGCGCTGCATGCGGCCGACGCGGCGCATGTGATCGAGGGGGTCGCCAGCCTGGCCGCAGCGCGCGCGGCGCTGGCGCATGCCGAGCGCTACGACCTGCTGCTGACCGACCTGCACCTGCCCGACGGCCATGGCCTGGACCTGGTGCTGGAGGTGCGCGAGCGTGCCTTGCCGCTGGCGGTGGTGGCGCTGACCCGCCAGGGCGACGAGTCGGTGGCCATTGCCGCGCTGCGCGCCGGCGCCGACGACTACCTGGCCAAGCGCGACGACCTGGCCGATCACCTGGTGCCCACGCTGCAGGCGGCCTGCCAGCGGGCTTCGGCCGACCGCCAGCGCCGCGCCCAGGTGCTGCGTGTGCTCTACGTGGAGCGGCAGACGCTGGACATCGACCTGACCCGCCGCCACCTCGAACGCCATGCGCCGCATCTGCGCCTGGCGGTGGCGCGCGACGCCGCCGAGGCGCTGGCGCGGCTGCCGCGGCACGGCGGCGAGCGCGGCGACATCGACCTGGTGCTGTGCGACTACCGCCTGGTCGGCGACAGCGGCCTGGACCTGCTGAAGGAGCTGCGCGAGATGCGCGGCCTCGATCTGCCGGTGGTCATCGTCACCGGCCAGGGCAGCGAGGACGTGGCCGCCGAGGCCCTGCGCCTGGGCGCCACCGACTATCTGGTCAAGCATGCGCACTGGCTGCAGGCCCTGCCGCTGGCGCTGGAGAATGCCTGGCACCGGGTGCAGGCGGCGCGCGAGCATGAGGCGCTGCGCCGGCTGAATGCCGAGCTGGAAGCGCGCGTGGCCCGGCGCACCAAGGCGCTGGAGGCCGCCAACCGCGAGCTGGAGGCGTTTTCGTATTCGGTGTCGCACGATCTGCGCGCGCCGCTGCGCGCCATCGACGGCCTGTCGGCGATGCTGCTGCGCGACCATCTGGCGGCGCTGGACGACGACGGCCAGCGCCTGCTGAACATGCTGCGCGACAGCGCCCGGCGCATGGACCGGCTGATCATCGACCTGCTGGGCTTTGCCCGCACTGCGCGCGAGCCGCTGCAGCGTGCGCCGGTGCGCCCGGCGCCGCTGGTGCGCAACTGCCTGGACGAGCTGCGCGACGAGATCGAGCGGCGCGGCATCGCCATCGCCGTCGGCGAGCTGCCGCCCTGCGAGGCCGACGCCAACCTGCTGCGCCAGGTGTTTGCCAACCTGCTGAGCAATGCCGTCAAGTACACGCGCCGCCAGAGCGCAGCGCGCATCGAGATCGGCGCCACCCAGCTCGATGGCGCGCCGGCCTATTTTGTGCGCGACAACGGCGCCGGCTTCGACATGCGCCATGCCGGCAAGCTGTTCGGCGTGTTCCAGCGCCTGCACCGGGCCGATGAATTTGAAGGCACGGGCGTCGGCCTGGCCATCGTCGCGCGCATCGTCGACCGGCACGGCGGCCGCATCGTCGCCGAGGCCGCGCCGGGCCGCGGCGCCTGCTTCACCTTCAGGCTGACGGGCTGAGGCCCGGCCAGCGCCGGGTGCCCCGGTTCAGCCGCGGAAGATCCGCACCGCCTGGGCCACCACATCGGCCTGGCTGTTCAGCGACGAGGCGGCGGCTGACAGCTCCTCGACCATGGCCGCGTTCTGCTGCGTCAGATGGTCCAGCTCGCTCATCGCGCCGTTGACCTGGCCCACGCCCTTGCTCTGCTCGCTGCTGGCATTGCTGATCTCGGTGATCAGCGAGCGCACCCGTTCCACCGCCTGCTGGGTGCGGCGGGTGGATTCGCCGGTGGAATCGGCCAGGCGCGTGCCGGCCTCGACCTTGGCACCGGCTTCCTCGATCAGCAGCTTGATCTCGCGTGCCGCGGTGCTGGTGCGCTGGGCCAGGGCGCGCACTTCGGCGGCGACCACCGCGAAGCCGCGGCCGGCCTCGCCGGCGCGGGCGGCTTCCACCGCCGCATTCAGCGCCAGGATGTTGGTCTGGAACGAGATGCCGTCGATGGTGCCGATGATCTCGCCGATGCGCTGCGAGCTGTGGCGGATCTCGCCCATGCGCCCGGCCATGTCCAGCGCCGCCTCGCCGCTCTGCGTGGCGGCATGGGTGGCCTCACCGGCCAGCGTGGCCGCAGCATGGGCGGTTTCGGCGGTCTGGCGGATGGTGCCGGTGATCTGCTCCAGCGAGGCCGCTGTCTGCTGCAGATTGCTGGCCTGCGACTCGGTGCGTGTGCCCAGGTCGTGGTTGCCCTTGGCAATCTCGCCCGAGGCCAGGGTGATGCCCTCGACCTCGCGCCGCACATCGCCAACGATGCCCTGCAGGTTGACGTTGAGCTGGGTCAGCGCCCGCGCCAGCTGGCCCACCTCGTCCTGGCGGCGGCTGCTCATCACCTGCGACAAGTCGCCGGCCGACATGCGCCGGGCCACGGTGATGGCATCGCGCAGCGGCGCCAGCGCCATGCCGCGCAGCAGCCAGGCCACGGCGGCGCCGATGGCCGTGGCGACGATCATCGAGGCCGTGGTGCCCACCGACACCAGGGCCTCGGCCGCGCCGGCCGCGCCCACGGTGCCGGCCAGGGCCACCAGCGCCAGCTTGGTGCCCAGGCTGGGCCGGCCGAGGCTTTGCAGCCGGCCGCGCCAGCCGGCCACCGTCAGCGTGCCGCGGTGCAGGCGCAGGGCCGCACCCTCGGCGCTGCGCATGCGGGCATACAGGCGTTCGGTGGACTCGATTTCGTCGCGGCCGGGCACGGTGCGCACCGACATGTAGCCGGTCACGGACCCGCCCTCCAGCACCGGCGTGACATTGGCGCGCACCCAGTAGTGGTCGCCGTTCTTGCGCCGGTTTTTCACCAGCGCGGTCCAGGGCTCGCCGGCCTGCAGCGAGTCCCACATGTCGCGGAAGGCCTCCTGCGGCATGTCCGGGTGGCGGATCATGTTGTGCGGCTGGCCGATCAACTCTTCCCGTGTGAATCCGCTGACCTCGATGAAAGCCGGATTGCAGTAGCTGATGCGGCTCTTCAGGTCGGTGCAGGACACCAGCGTGCAGCCCGCGGCAAGCGGGTACTCATGCTGGGTCACGGGGCCGTTGTTGCGCATGGGGATCCTCGGTTTGGTCGGTTTCGGATGGCTGGAGCGCGCGACCGATGCCGGAACCAGCAGGAGCACCAGGGGCGTGAAGGCTTTTTCGGCCGTCGTCGCTTGCGGCATGAAGCAGGGTCTGTAAGGAGATCTTGACGCCCGCTGTCAGGGTGACTTGCAGGCCATGGCGAGGCCCGGCCGGGCCTGGGCTATGCTCGCCGCCCATGATCAAGCGGTGGTTGGGCAGGCGCGCGGCGCCGCCCCGGTTGCAGGTGTTGATGGTTTGCATGGGCAATATCTGCCGCTCGCCGATGGCCGAAGCCGTGCTGCGCGGCAAGCTGGCGGCTGCCGGTCTGCAGGAGCTGGTGTCGGTGGACTCGGCCGGCACCTCGTCGGCCCACCGCGGTGAGGCGCCCGATCCACGCGCCCAGGCCCAGGCCCGGCGCCGCGGCTGGTCGCTGGCCGGGCAGAAGTCGCGGCCGGTGGTCGATGCCGACTTCGGGCGCTTCGACTGGCTGCTGGCGATGGACCGCGACAATCTGGACTGGCTGCGCGAGCACTGCCCCGAGCCGCTGCAGCCTCGTCTGGGCCTGCTGCTGCCGCATGCGCCGGCGCTGGGCCGCGACGAGGTGCCCGACCCGTATTACGGCAGCGTGGCCGGCTTCGACCATGCGCTGGACCTGATCGAGCCGGCCTGCGACGGCCTGCTGCGGCAGATCCGGCAGCGCCTGGATGGCCTACCCTGATCCATACAGGGGCATCGTGACCACCCGGTCACCAATGTCGACCAAATCCGTAGGATTCTGCTATACTTGACTGCCGCAGTCGGGAACCCGGATCCACCAGGATCGAGGGCTTCCGGCCTGCGCCCCAGGTCATCCGCCGGCCACCCCGGCGCCCAGGAGAATCCCATGCGTCTGACCACCAAAGGCCGCTTCGCCGTCACCGCGATGATCGACCTCGCCTTGCGCTCGAACAACGGGCCGGTGGCGCTGGCGGCGATCAGCCAGCGCCAGCAGATCTCGCTGTCCTATCTGGAGCAGCTGTTTGGCAAGCTGCGCCGCCATGAGCTGGTGGAAAGCACGCGCGGCCCCGGCGGTGGCTATTCGCTGGGCCGCAAGGCCGACGAGATCACCGTGGCCGACATCATCGTCGCCGTCGACGAGCCCATCGATGCCACCGGCTGCGGCGGCAAGGAAAACTGCATGGGCGACGAGGCCGGCCGCTGCATGACGCACGACCTGTGGGCCAGCCTGAACCAGAAGATGATCGAGTACCTCGATTCGATCTCGCTGCGCAAGCTGGTCGACGACCAGCTGGCCAAGGGTGTGTCCATCGAGGAGGCGCCGATCAAGCGCGCCATCTCCACCGTGCCGGTGGTCAAGCCGATCAAGGTGACGGCGCCGAACTCGGTGTTCGCCCTCGGCTCGGCGATGTCCAAGTGATTCTTTCCCGTTTTCCGACATGACCCCGCATCTTCCGATCTACCTCGACTACGGCGCCACGACGCCGGTGGACCCGCGCGTCGTCGACGCCATGATTCCCTGGCTGCGCGAGCACTTCGGCAACCCGGCCAGCCGCAGCCATGCCTGGGGCTGGGAGGCCGAGGAGGCCGTCGAGCGCGCCCGCGAGCAGGTGGCCGCGCTGATCGGCGCCGACCCGCGCGAGATCGTCTGGACCTCGGGCGCCACCGAGAGCAACAACCTGGCGATCAAGGGCGCGGCCCAGTTCTACAAGGGCCGCGGCAAGCACATCATCACCGTCAAGACCGAGCACAAGGCGGTGCTGGACACGGTGCGCGAGCTGGAGCGCCAGGGTTTCGACGCCACCTATCTGGACGTCGAGCCCGACGGCCTGCTGGACCTGGACAAGTTCAAGGCCGCGCTGCGTCCCGACACCATCCTGGTCTCGGTGATGCTGGTCAACAACGAGATCGGCGTGATCCAGGACGTCACCGCCATCGGCAAGCTCTGCCGTGAGCGTGGCATCGTGTTCCATGTCGATGCCGCCCAGGCCACCGGCAAGGTGGCCATCGATCTGGCCACGCTGCCGATCGACCTGATGAGCCTGGCCTCGCACAAGACCTACGGGCCCAAGGGCATCGGCGCGCTGTATGTGCGGCGCAAGCCGCGCGTGCGCCTGGAGGCGCAGATGCACGGCGGCGGCCACGAGCGCGGCATGCGCTCGGGCACCCTGCCCACGCACCAGATCGTCGGCATGGGCGAGGCCTTCCGCATCGCCCGCGAGGAGATGGGCACCGAGAGCGAGCGCATCCGCATGCTGCACAACAAGCTGGTGGCCGGGCTGACGCAGATCGAGCAGGTGTTCATCAACGGCGACCTGGAGCGCCGCGTGCCGCACAACCTGAACATCAGCTTCAACTTCGTGGAAGGCGAGTCGCTGATCATGGGCGTCAAGGGCATCGCCGTCAGCTCCGGCTCGGCCTGCACCTCGGCCAGCCTGGAGCCCAGCTATGTGCTGCGCGCACTCGGCCGCAGCGACGAGCTGGCGCACAGCAGCCTGCGCATCACCATCGGCCGCTTCACCACCGAGGCCGACATCAACGAGGCCGTGGCCCTGCTGCAGGACCGCGTGGCCAAGCTGCGCGAGCTGTCGCCGCTGTGGGAGATGTACCGCGACGGCATCGACCTCGCGTCCATCAAGTGGGCCGCTCACTGAATCCGGAGAACTGACATGGCATACAGCGACAAGGTCATCGACCACTACGAAAACCCGCGCAACGTCGGCAGCTTCGACAAGGGCGACGACGATGTCGGCACCGGCATGGTCGGCGCGCCGGCCTGCGGCGACGTGATGAAGCTGCAGATCAAGGTCAACCCGGCCACCGGCCTGATCGAGGACGCGCGCTTCAAGACCTATGGCTGCGGCTCGGCGATTGCGTCCAGCTCGCTGGTCACCGAATGGGTCAAGGGCAAGAGCCTGGACCAGGCGCTGTCCATCAAGAACACCCACATCGCCGAAGAGCTGGCCCTGCCGCCGGTGAAGATCCACTGCAGCATCCTGGCCGAGGACGCGATCAAGGCCGCGGTCGACGACTACCGCGCCCGCCATGCGGACGAGGCCGCCCCGACCGCTGCTGCAGCCCCGGCCGCGACCGCCCAGGCGAACTGAAGCACGATGGCCGTCACCCTGTCCGAAGCCGCGGCACGCCATGTGTCGCGCTACATCGCCAAGCGAGGCAAGGGCGTGGGCGTGCGCCTGGGCGTCAAGACCACCGGCTGCTCGGGCCTGGCCTACAAGCTCGAATATGCCGACGAGGTGGCGCCCGAGGACCATGTGTTCGAGGACCATGGCGTCAAGGTGCTGATCGATCCCAAGAGCCTGCCCTACCTCGACGGCACCGAGCTGGACTTCGTGCGCGAGGGCCTGAACGAGGGCTTCAAGTTCCACAATCCGCGCGAGAAGGACCGCTGCGGCTGCGGCGAGTCGTTCCGGGTCTGAGCCGGGCTTTCCCAGGTCAGGCGCGGCACGGCCGCGCCTTCGCTTTTTCAGCTGCCAATCGTCCAGAGCCGTCCAGCCGTTTGTCATGAATGTCGCGATCTCGATCCAACGCGAGCGTGCCGATCAGGCCGAGGTGCAGGCCTTGCTGGCCGAGCTGGATGCCTACCTGGCCTCGCTGTACGCGCCCGAGCACAACCACATCCTGGACGTGCAGGCGCTGCTGGCACAGGACGTGCGTTTCTTCGTGGCCCGCCACGAGGGACAGGCCGTGGCGTGCGCGGCGGTGCGCCTGATGCCGGGCGAGCCGGCCACCGGTGGCCAGGCCTATGGCGAGGTCAAGCGCATGTACGTGTCGCCAAGCCTGCGGGGCCAGCGCCTGGGCGTGCGTCTGATCGACCGGCTGGAGGCCACGCTGCGCGACGAGGGCGTGGCGCTGGCGTTGCTGGAGACCGGCGGCGAGCAGCACGAGGCCCTGCGGCTGTACCAGCGCTGCGGCTATGCGACCACCGCGCCGTTTGGCGGCTACCCGGACAACGGCCTGTCGGTGTTTTTGCGCAAGGTGCTGTGATGAGCCAGGCCCGCCGACTCGACGACGACGACTTCAGGCTGTTCGACCTGCCGCGCCGCCATGGCCTGGACCGGGCGGCGCTGGATGCACGCTGGCGCGCCCTGCAGGCCGAGGTGCATCCGGACCGCTTTGCCGCCGAGGGAGCGGCCGCCCAGCGCCTGGCCATGCAGTGGTCGGTGCGTGTCAACGAGGCCTACCAGCGCCTGAAGGACCCACTGGCCCGCGGCGCCTACCTGTGCACGCTGGCCGGCGCGGCCATCGATGCCGAGCGCAACACCGCCATGCCGGCGGCGTTTTTGATGCAGCAGATGGCCTGGCGCGAGGCCCTGGACGAGGCCCCCGATGCCGCGGCCGTGCAGGCGCTGGACGACGAGGTGGCCGCCCAGGAGCGCCAGCAATTGCAGACCCTGACCCGCCAACTCGATCAGGAAGCCCAGCCCCAGGCCGCCGCGCAGACCGTGCGCGCGCTGATGTTCGTCAAGCGCTTCCGCGAAGACCTGGGCCGCCGGCTCGAGGCGCTGGAAGGCTGAAGTCTTTCTCTCCCGATCCGCCCACCATGGCCCTGTTGCAGATTTCCGAACCCGGGCAGACGCCCAACCCGCATGAGCGGCGCATCGCCGTCGGCATCGACCTGGGCACCACCCACAGCCTGGTGGCCGCGGTGCGCCATGGCGTGGCCGAATGCCTGCCCGATGCCCAGGGCCGGGTGATCCTGCCGTCGGCCGTGCGCTACACCGATGCGCCGGGCGGCCAGGGCCGGCAGATCGGCTTTGATGCGCTGGCGCTGCAGGCCGAGGACCCGGAGAACACCATCGTTTCGGTCAAGCGCTTCATGGGCCGGCGCCTGGCCGACATTGCCGATGCGTCGCGGCTGCCGTACCGCTTTGTCGATGCGCCGGGCATGGTGGGCATTGCCACGCGCCAGGGCATCAAGAGCCCGGTGGAGGTGTCGGCCGAGATCCTGGCCACGCTGCGCTTTCGTGCCGAGGACAGCTTCAACGACGACATCTTCGGCGCGGTGATCACGGTGCCGGCGTATTTTGACGATGCGCAGCGCCAGGCCACCAAGGACGCGGCCCAGCTGGCCGGCCTGAACGTGCTGCGCCTGATCAACGAGCCCACGGCCGCCGCGGTGGCCTATGGCCTGGACAACGGCAGCGAGGGCCTCTATGCCGTCTACGACCTGGGCGGCGGCACCTTCGACATCAGCCTGCTGCGCCTGCACCGCGGCGTGTTCGAGGTGGTGGCCACCGGCGGCGATGCGGCGCTGGGCGGCGACGACTTCGACCGCGCGCTGGCCGACTGGGCCCTGGCACAGTCCGGGCTGAAGGCGCAGAGCGCCCAGGACAAGCGCGCGGTACTGGTGGCCGCCCGCGCGGCCAAGGAGGCGCTGACCGATGCCGAGGCCACGCCGCTGCGCTGCAGCATCGGCGGCCAGGCCCTGGATGTGGCGCTGACGCGCCAGCAGTTCGACGCCATCACCCGGCCACTGGTCGAGCGCACGCTGGCCGCGGTGCGCAAGGTGCTGCGCGACGCCAAGCTGCACAAGGACGAGGTGCAGGGCGTGGTGATGGTCGGTGGCAGCACGCGCATGCCGGCCGTGCGCCAGGCCGTGGGCGAGCTGTTCGGCCGGCCGCCGCTGACCAACCTGAACCCCGACGAGGTGGTGGCCGTGGGCGCGGCGATCCAGGCCAATGCACTTGCGGGAAATGCCTCCGGCAATGACGCCGGTGGCGGGTTGCTGCTGCTGGACGTGATCCCGCTGTCGCTGGGCCTGGAGACCATGGGCGGCCTGGTCGAGCGCGTGATCGAGCGCAACACCACCATCCCGGTGGCCAAGGCCCAGGAGTTCACCACCTTCAAGGACGGCCAGACGGCGATGGCCATCCATGTGCTGCAGGGCGAGCGCGAACTGGTGTCCGACTGCCGCAGCCTGGCGCGTTTCGAGCTGCGCGGCATCCCGGCCATGGTGGCCGGCGCGGCGCGCATCCGCGTCACCTTCCAGGTCGATGCCGATGGCCTGCTCAGCGTCAGCGCACGCGAGATGGGCTCGGGCGTCGAGGCCGCGGTGGTGGTCAAGCCCAGCTATGGCCTGGCCGACGACGACATCGCCCGCATGCTGCAGGACGGCTTTGCCAGCGCCGAGACCGACATGGCCGCCCGCGCGCTGCGCGAGGCCCGCGTCGAGGCAGAGCGCATGGGCCTGGCCACCCGCGCCGCCCTGGCCGCCGACGGCGACCTGATCACCGAGGCCGAGCAGGGCGAGATCCAGGCCCTGCTGCAGCGCCTGGCCGACACCGCCCAGGGCGAGGATGCCGGGGCCATCGATGCCGCCGTCAAGGCCCTGGCCGATGGCACCGAGGCCTTTGCCGCTGCGCGCATGAACCGCGGCATCCAGGCCGCGCTGACCGGCCGCTCGCTCGACCAGATCTGAACCGCAAGCCTTACGCCCGCCGACCCGCCATGCCCGTCATCAAGATCCTGCCCCATGCCACGCTGTGCCCCGAGGGCAAGCAGATCACGGCGCCGCGCGGCACCTCGGTCTGCGAGGCCCTGCTCGACAACGGCATCGCCATCGAGCACGCCTGCGACATGAGCTGCGCCTGCACCACCTGCCATGTGATCGTGCGCCAGGGCCTGCGCAGCCTGGGCGAGATGGACGAGGCCGAAGAAGACCTGCTGGACCGCGCCTGGGGCCTGGAAGCCGACTCGCGCCTGTCCTGCCAGGCCATCGTGGCAGATCAGGACCTGGTGATCGAGATTCCCAAGTACACCATCAACCACGCGCGCGAGAACCACTGAGGCTGCGCTCGGACGCCAGCCGGGGCTGGCCTACCGGGCCAGCGGATGGGTGCACCACTGCTGCTCGCAGGGCACGCCGTCCCGGTTGCCATCCATCTTGGTGCCGGGGCAGTTGGCCAGAAAGAACCGGGCTTCGCTGCAGGAGCGCATCTGCGAGCAGTGTTGGCGACCGTCACAACGGAATCCAGGGTCCTGCACTGCCGCAGGTGAACGCCCGGTCTCGGCCGGTCTCTGCGTCCCGCCGGCTGGTGGCAAAGCAGGCGCGGGCTGCGCGGCCGTCGCGGCCAGGCGCTTCTTGCGCTCGGCATTCAGTTCCTCTTTCGTCGGGTGGCGCGAGGGCGTGTCCGACGGGCAGGGGCTGCTCTGGTAGGTGACGGTGCCGTTGATCACGCACTTGTGGATGGCGCCTGCGGCCTGGACCAGGGGCAGGCATACCAACATGGACAGGAGCGCAGCGATCCGGATGGGCAGGGTCATGGCCGTCGCCGCCTCAGCGGCTCTCGTTCTGCGAGAACACCAGCGTCATCGTCGCCGGAATGCGGCCGTTGTCCAGCGGCAGCTGGCGGGTCTTGTCGATGGCGCGCAGCACGGTCTCGTCCCAGGCCGGATTGCCGCTGGGCTTGCTGACGCGGCGGCTGATGATGCTGCCATCGGGTGCGCAGCGCACCTCGACCTCGGTGACCGGGTTGCCGCGCTCGCGGTCGGGCTGCACGATGTTGGGCAGGATGCTGGCCTTGATGCGGCCGGCATAGGCCGCGGACGGCGCGGCGTCGCGCGCCCCGGCAGCGCCCGCGGTGGCGCCGGCACCGGCCGCCGCGCCGGCCTGGCTGAGCATGCGCTTGAGGTTGTCCTCGCGCAGCTTGGCCAGGCGCTCTTCCTCGGCCTTGGCTTCGGCGGCTTCCTTGGCTGCTTCTTTCGCCGCGGCCGCCTTGGCCTCGGCAGCCTTCTTGTCGGCGGCCAACTTCTTGTCCGCGGCCAGCTTGTCGGCGCGGGCCTTGTCGGCCGCCTTCTTTTCGTCGGCGGCGCGCTTTTCCTCGGCCTTCAGCTCGGCGGCACGCTTTTCAGCCGCC
>JAGOPK010000014.1:0-98699 GCA_017992055.1 Burkholderiaceae bacterium | reverse complement strand
GCCGCCAGCTTCTCGGCCGCCTTCTTGTCCGCGGCCCGCTGTTCAGCGGCCTTCTGCTCGGCCAGGCGCTCGGCCTCGCGGCGCTGCTTCTGCTTTTCCAGCGCGATCTCGGCCTCGCGCTCGGCGGCGGTGGGCGCGGGCGGCGGAGGGGGCGGAGCGGGCGTGGGTGAGGGCGCTGGCGTGGGTGCCGGCGTGGGCGCCGGGGCGGGCGGAGGCGGTGGCGCCTCGGCCGCCGGCGGCGGCGCGGCCTGGGGCACGCTGGCCCACAGCTCGGCGGCGACCACGGTCTCGGGTGTCGGCAGCTTCCAGTGCAGGGCCAGGGCCAGCGCGCCGACCAGGCCGGCATGGGCCAGCAGGGCCAGGGCCGCGCCCAGGCCCAGGCCGTCGCGCGGACGCGGCAGCAAGGCGGCGTGCTGACCCAGGGGACCCAGCGCGGCGGTGCTCATCGGCGTGCCAGGCCTTGCTCAGCCACCCTGGCGCACGGCCAGGCCCACGCGCTGCACGCCGGCCTTCTGCAGCGTGTCCATCACGCGCACCACGGCGTCGTACTTGACGCTCTTGTCGGCCGAGATCACCACCGGCACCTGGGCGTCGCCGCCCTGGGCCTTGCTCACCGCGGCGGCCAGCTGGCCCAGGCGCGTGGGCTGGGGCTCGCCGCCGTCCAGGCGCAGGCGCAGCTTCTCGTCGCTGCCCACCACCACCTCGATCACATGGGCCGGCTGCACCTTGGCGCGGCCGACGCTGGGCAGGTCGACCACGCCGGTGGTGATCAGCGGCGCGCTGACCATGAAGATGATCAGCAGCACCAGCATCACGTCGATGAAGGGCACCATGTTCATCTCGGCCATGGCGCGGCGGCGGCGGCCGCCCGAGCGAGCGTTGACCGCGGCCATGTCAGCGTCCCGTGGCCGCCGGAGCGGGGGCGCCGGCGTTGCGCTGCAGGATGTTGGAGAACTCCTCGCTGAAGCTTTCCAGCTGGATGGCGATGCGGTCGATGTCGCGGGCGAAGCGGTTGTAGGCGATCACCGCCGGGATGGCCGCAAACAGGCCGATGGCCGTGGCCACCAGGGCCTCGGCAATGCCCGGCGCCACCGTGGCCAGCGTGACCTGCTGCACCGCCGACAGGCCGACAAACGCATGCATGATGCCCCACACGGTGCCGAACAGGCCCACATAGGGGCTGACCGAGGCCACCGTGCCCAGGAAGCCGACATTGCCCTCGATCACGTCCAGCTCGCGCTGCAGGCTGGCGCGCATGGCGCGGCGCGCGCCGTCCAGCTGGGCCTGGGCGTCGAGCCGGCGCTCGCGCAGCTTCAGGAACTCGCGCATGCCGCTGGCGAACAGCCGCTCCATCGGCGAGGCATCGTGCTTGTTGCCGACCGCGCCGTACAGGTCCGACAGGTTCTTGCCCGACCAGAACTCGCGCTCGAAGTCCTCGTTGCCCTGGCGCACGCTGCGCAGGCCGATCAGCTTGGCGAAGATCACCGTCCAGCTGGCCAGCGAGGTCAGCAGCAGGCCAGCCATGACCAGCTGCACGACCAGGCTGGCGTGCAGCACGAGGGTGATGATGGAGAAGTCCTGGTTCATCGTGGCAGGGGTTGGGACCGGGCCAGCAGCTCGGTGATGGCCAAGGGAAGCCGGCGCGGCCGGAAGGTTCCGGCGTCGACGCAGGCAATGCGTATCGTGCCTTCGCACAGCAGCTGGTCGCCGCGCCAGGCCTGCTGGGCCAGGGCCAGGCTGGCGCGGCTGGCCTCGGTGGGCTGCACGGTGACGGACAGCGCATCGTCCAGCCGCGCCGGCGCCAGGTAGCGCAGCGTCGTGTCGCTGACGACGAAGATGGCGCCGGTGTCCTCGCGCAGCGCCTGCTGGGCGATGCCGGCGGCGCGCAGCCATTCGGTGCGCGCGCGCTCGAAGAACTTCAGGTAGTTGGCATAGAACACCACGCCGCCGGCGTCGGTGTCCTCCCAGTACACGCGCACCGGGTGGCGGAACAGCGCCGGATCGGGCAGGCCCATCGTGGCCGGCACTCAGCCGCCCAGCACGCGCTGCAGGCGGTGCAGCGCCTCTTCCAGCTGCGGCCGCGCGGTGGCAAAGCTCAGGCGCAGCCAGTGCTGGGGATCGTGGCGGCCGAAGTCGCGGCCCGGCGTCAGCGCCACATGGGCGCGCTGCATCAGCTCGAAGGCGAAGTCCCAGCTGTCGGCATGGTGGGCGCGGCAGTCGGCCCAGGCATAGAAGGCGCCATCGGGCTGCACCGGCACGGCCAGGCCCAGGGCCTGCAGCGCCGGCACCACCAGGTCGCGGCGGGCGCGGAACTCCAGTCGGCGCCGCTCGTACTCGGCGATGGATTCCGGGTGAAAGCAGGCCAGCGCCGCCTGCTGGGCCACGGTGGAGGCGCAGATGAACAGGTTCTGCGCCAGCCGCTCCACCGGCGCCACCAGGGCCGGCGGCAGCACCAGCCAGCCCAGGCGCCAGCCGGTCATGTTGAAGTACTTGCTGAAGCTGTTGACGCTGACGATGTCGTCGCCAAACTGCAGCGCGCTCTGGCCGAAAGCCTCGTCGTAGCTCAGGCCCAGGTAGATCTCGTCGACGATCAGCGCGCCGTCGTGGCTGCGCACCAGTTGGTGGATGCGGCGCATCTCGTCCGGGTGGATCGAGGTGCCGGTGGGATTGGACGGCGAGGCCAGCAGCACGCCGCGCGTGGCCGGCCCCCAGGCCTGGGCCACGGCCTGGGCATCGAGCTGGAAGCGCTGCTCGGCCCCGGTGGGTAGCAGCCGCGCCACGGCCTCGGCAGCGGCCACGAAGTGCCGGTTGCAGGGGTAGCTGGGGTCGGGCATCAGCACTTCGTCGCCGGCCTCGAACAGCGCCAGGCAGGCCAGCTGCAGCGCGGCCGAGGCGCCGGCGGTGATGACGATGCGCTCGGCCGCCACGTCCAGGCCGAAGCGCTGGCGATACCAGGCCGACAAGGCCTCGCGCAGCGCCGGCAGGCCGGTGGCCTGGGTGTACTGCGTGCGGCCGGCACGGATGGCGCGCTCGGCCGCCTCCTGCACCAGCGGCGGCGCGCTGAAATCGGGCTCGCCGATGTTCAGGTAGATCATCGGCTCGCCGCCCAGCGCCGGGTCGCAGGCCGGGCTGGCGGCGATGGCCTGCGCCGCCTTGGCGCACTCCATCACATAGAAGGGCTCGATGTGGTCGAGCCGCCGGGCGAGCTTCATCTCAGCGTGCGGCCCGCTCGGCGCGGCGCGCCGCCACTTCCACCGGGCGGATGTCGGCGGCGGCCTTGTCGAGCACGCCGTTGACGTACTTGTGGCCGTCGGTGCCGCCAAAGGACTTGGCCAGTTCCACCGCCTCGTTGATGACCACGCGGTAGGGGATGTCGATGCAGTGCGTCAGCTCGTAGGCGCCGATCAGCAGCACCGCATGCTCGACCGGCGACAGATCGCGCGTGGGCCGGTCGGTGTGGCGGCCGATCACCGCATCCAGCGCTGCGGCCTCGGTGATGCAGCCGTGCAGCAGGGCATCGAAGTGCACGCGGTCGACCTTGGCATGCTCATCCATCTCGCGCAGATGGGCGTCGATCTCGCCCGCGTCGGCGCCGCTCAGCAGCCACTGGTACAGGCCCTGCACGGCCAGTTCGCGGCTGCGGCGGCGCGTGCTCTTGGCCTGGGGCTTGCGCGCCGGCTTGGCCTTGGGGGTGTCGGCGGCGTCGCTCACGTCAGCTCGTCCAGCAGATTGGCCATCTCCACCGCCACGCGGGCGGCGTCGCGGCCTTTTTCCTCGGCACGGGCCCAGGCCTGGGCCTCGTTCTCGACGGTCAGGATGGCATTGGCCACCGGCACGGTGTTGTCCAGCGCGACGCGGCTGACGCCGTTGCCACTTTCATTGGCCACCAGCTCGAAGTGGTAGGTCTCGCCGCGGATGATGCAGCCGAGCGCGATCAGCGCATGGTATTCGTCGCTCTCGGCCATGGCCTGCAGGGCCACCGGCACTTCCAGCGCACCGGGCACGGTGACATGGCGGATGCGGCCGTCGGCCACGCCGAGTGCGGCCAGCTCGGCCAGGCAGGCCTCGGCCAGCTTGGCCGTGATGTCGGCATTGAAGCGGGCCTGCACGATGCCGATGGTCAGGTGCTTGCCGTCGAGGCGGGGTGCTTCGCCCTGGTTGGCGTGTCGCATGGGGAATCCTGGTGGGATAAAGAGCGGAAGAGGGGGCTCAGCGGCCGGCCGGCTGGAAGCCGGTGACCTCCAGCCCGTAGCCGGCCATGCTGGGCATGCGCCGCGGGCTGCCCAGCAGCTTCATGCGCGTGATGCCCAGCTCGCGCAGGATCTGCGCGCCGATGCCATAGGTGCGCAGCGCCTGCTGGGTGGTGCGCTGCGGCACCTCGGTGCTGCCCAGCAGCTGCGGCACCAGGGTCTGGGCATCGTGGCCGCAGTTCAGCAGCACGGCCACGCCGGCCGGCGCCGCCTGCAGCTCGGCCAGCGCCGCCGGCAGCGGCCAGGAGTGCAGGGTGCGGCCGCTGTCCAGCAGATCGAGGGCGGTGAAGGGCTCGTGCACGCGCACCAGCACCTCGTCGCCGGGGTTCCACTGGCCATGGCGCAGCGCCAGGTGCAGCTCGCCCGAACGGTCGCGGAAGCTCAGGCATTCGAACGTGCCCTGGGCGGTGCGCAGCTCGCGGCTGCCCAGGCGCTCGATCAGGGTCTCGTTGTGGCTGCGGTGGGCGATCAGGTCGGCGATGGTGCCGATCTTCAGGCCGTGCTCGCGGGCGAACACCTCCAGGTCCGGCAGCCGGGCCATGGTGCCGTCGTCGTTCATGATCTCGCAGATCACCGCCGCCGGCGTCAGCCCGGCCATGGCCGCCATGTCGCAGCCGGCCTCGGTGTGGCCGGCGCGCATCAGCACGCCGCCGTCCTGGGCCTGCAGCGGGAAGATGTGGCCGGGCTGCACCAGGTCTTCGGGCCGGGCGTCGCGGGCCACCGCGGCCTGCACGGTGCGCGCGCGGTCGGCGGCCGAGATGCCGGTGGTGACGCCGTCGCGGGCCTCGATGGAGACGGTGAAGGCCGTGCCGTGGGCGGTGCCGTTGCGCTGGGTCATCGGCGGCAGGCGCAGGCGCTCGCAGCGCTCGCGTGTCAGCGTCAGGCAGATCAGGCCGCGGCCGTACTTGGCCATGAAGTTGATGGCCTCGGGCGTCACATGGTCGGCGGCGAGCACGAGGTCGCCTTCGTTCTCGCGGTCTTCCTCGTCGACCAGGATCACCATGCGGCCGGCGGCCAGCTCGGCCACCAGCTCGGGAACAGGGGAGATGGGCATGGCCGCGATTGTAGGCGTCGGGCCATGCGCGCCGGGCTCAGTCCGGCGCGGTGCGCCAGCCGTGCTCGTCCAGCAACTCGTGCGGGCGGAACTGGGCCTTGTAGCCCATCTTGTCGCTGCCGGCGATCCAGTAGCCCAGGTACAGGTGGGGCAGCTTGAGCTGGCGCACCTGCTCGATCTGCCACAGGATGCTGTAGGTGCCCAGGCTGCCGCGGGCCTCGGGGTCGTAGAAGGTGTAGACCGCCGAGATGCCGTCATTGAGCACGTCGACGATGGCCACCATGCGCAGTGCGCCCGGCGGCCGGCCCTCGGCGCTGGCCTCGCGGAACTCGACCAGGCGCGAGTTGACGCGGCTCTGCAGCAGGAACTGGGTGTACTGGTCGACGCTGTCGTGGTCCATGCCGCCGCCGGCATGGCGCGCCGCCTGGTAGCGCAGGTAGAGCTGGTAGTGCTCGGGTACGAAGCCCAGGCGCAGCACGCGCGTGGCCAGCTGGCTGTGGTGGGCCTTCCAGGCACGGCGCTGGCTGCGCGTGGCGACGAAGCGGTCCACCGGGATGCGCAGCGGCACGCAGGCGCGGCAGCCGTCGCAATAGGGCCGGTAGGTGAACATGCCGCTGCGCCGGAAGCCATTGGCCACCAGGCCCGAATAGGCGTCGGCATGGATCAGGTGGCTGGGCGTGGCCACCTGGCTGCGCGCCAGCCGGTCCGGCAGGTAGCTGCAGGGATAGGGCGCCGTCGCGTAGAACTGCAACGACGCGAGCGGGAGCTCCTTGGGGCGGGTCACACGGGGCTGCGGGCGAGGGTGGCAGGCGAAGGTGGCGGCTGGGGGCGGGTGCGGGATCAAAGGCCCAGCAGCCGCCAATGCGCCGGATCATAGGCCCAGGCCACGGCGGGCTGCTGTTGCACTGCGCGCAGCACATGGCCCTCGAACTGGGGGCGGGGGATCTCGCGGGCGCCGAAGCTGGCCAGGTGGCGGGTGTGCTGCTGGCAGTCGATCAGGGTCACGCCCTGGGCCCGGCACAGCGCCACCAGGGCGGCCAGCGCGATCTTCGAGGCATCGCTGCGCCGCGCGAACATCGACTCGCCATAGACCATGCAGCCCAGGCCGGCACCGTAGAGGCCGCCGACCAGTTCGCCGTCCATCCAGGTCTCGACGCTGTGGGCACGGCCCATGCGGTGCCAGGCGCAATAGGCCTCGACCATCTCGGGCAGGATCCAGGTGCCCGACTGGCCGGCACGTGGCGCGGCGGCGCAGGCCGTCATCACCGTGCGGAAGTCGTGGTCGATGCGGATCTCGCAGCCCGGCGTGCGCAGAAAGCGGCGCAGCGTCTTCTGCAGCGAGCCGGACAGGCGGAACTCGGCCAGCGGCAGCACCATGCGCGGATCGGGCGCCCACCACAGCGGCGGCTGGCCGGCGCTGTACCAGGGAAAGATGCCGCGGCGGTAGGCTTCTTCGAGCCGCTGCGGCGTGACGCTGGCGCCGGCGCACAGCAGGCCCGGCGCCTCGCTGCCCGGGCCCAGCGCCAGGCGGCTGGGCGGCAGCGGCTCGTCGTCGGCGATCCAGATCAGCGCCATCTCGGGCCGCCGCCGCGCCGGTTCAGCGCCCCAGCTGCTGCCAGAGGAAGGCGAAGGCCAGGGCCTGCATGTCGGCGGCCTGGGCGTTGTCGGCCGCGCCGCCGTGGCCGCCCTCGATGTTCTCGTAGTACAGCGCGTCGTGGCCGTATTCGGCCAGGCGGGCGGCGAACTTGCGCGCATGGCCCGGGTGCACCCGATCGTCGCGGGTGCTGGTGGTCAGCAGCATGCGCGGCAGCTTGGCGCCGCTGCTCGCCGGCTTCAGGTTCTGGTAGGGGCTGTACTGGGAGATCCAGGCCCATTCCTCGGGCTTGTCGGGGTTGCCGTATTCGGCCATCCAGCTGGCGCCGGCCAGCAGCAGGTGGAAGCGCCGCATGTCCAGCAGCGGCACCTGGCAGACCACGGCATTGAAGAGCTCGGGCCGCTGCACCGCCACCGCGCCCACCAGCAGGCCGCCATTGCTGCCGCCCTGGATGCCCAGCCGCTGCGGGCGGGTGATCTTGCGTGCGATCAGGTCCTCGGCCACGGCGGCAAAGTCGTCGTAGCTCTTCTGCTTGTTGGCCTTGATGGCCGCCTGGTGCCAGGCCGGGCCGAATTCGCCACCGCCGCGGATGTTGGCCACCACCAGCACGCCGCCCTGGCCATACCAGGCGCGGCCGAAGCCGGCCGAATACCAGGGCCGCTGCGAGACCTCGTAGCCGCCGTAGCCATAGAGCAGGGTGGGGTTGTTGCCGTCGGCCGTGGCGCCCCTGGGCCAGACCACGAAGTACGGGATGCGTGTACCGTCCTTCGAGGTGGCGAACAGCTGCTCGACCTTCATGCCGGTGGCATCGAAAAACGCCGGCCGGGCCTTCAGCGGCTCGCGCCGGTTGCTGCCGGCGGTGGCCAGCATCAGCGAGTCGGGCGTCAGAAAGTCCACATAGTTGAGCAGGTACTGCTCGGCCAGCGGGTCACCGCCGGCGGGCTCGGGCCGCTCGGGATCGTGCAGGGCCTGGGCCGACAGCGTGCCCGGGCCGGGCGTGGCCACCACGCGGTGCTGCCAGCGGCCATCCTGGCGCTGCCATTCCTCCAGCGTGCCGACCACGTTGTCCATCACGCTGAGCAGCAGCCGGCTCTTGGTGGTGGTGTAGCCCTCGCGCGACAGCGAGCGCGTGGCCGTGGGCGCAAACAGCAGCTGCGGCGCCAGTGCGCCGGTGAGCGGCTTGCCGGCCATCAGCGCCTGCGCATCCACCGCGATCAGCGCGCCCGAGGGGTAGCGTTGGCCGGCCAGGGTCCAGTCGCTGCGCGGGCGCAGCAGGGCCAGGTCGTTCCAGAAGCTGACGCGCACGTCCTCGGGCACCGGCACCGGCTTCCAGCGGCCGTCAGGCTGCAGCAGCAGGGTGATGCTGCGGTAGAAGTCGAGCGCGCGGGTGAGGGTCGTGCGTGCATGGCCGATGCTCAGGTCCACGCCGGCCCACACGCCGACATCGGTCTTTTCGCCCTCGAACAGGGTCACGGCCTGGTCCAGCGGCTGGCCGCGCTTCCAGCGCTTGACGATGCGCGGATAGCCCGAGTCGGTGAAGCTGCCGGGGCCGAAATCCGTGCCGACCAGCACCGTGTCGGCATCCACCCAGTCGACGCTGCTCTTGGCCTCGGCCAGCGTGAAGCCGCCGGGAACGAAGCGCTTCTCGACCAGGTCGTACTCGCGCACCACCTTGGCATCGGCACCGCCGCGCGACAGGCTGATCAGGCAGCGCCGGCGCTCGGGCGCCAGGCAGTTGGCCCCGCCCCAGACCCAGTTTTCGCCCTCGGCCTTGGCCAGCGCATCCAGGTCCAGCAGCACTTCCCACTCGGGCTGGGCCTGGCGGTAGCTGGCCAGCGTGGTGCGCCGCCACAGGCCACGCGGCTGCTTGGCATCGCGCCAGAAATTCACCAGGTGATCGCCCTGGCGCGACACATAGGGAATGCGGTCCTGCGAGTCGAGGATGGCACGCAGCGCATCGCGGGTCTCGTTGAACCTGGGCCAGGCCTGCAGCGCCTGGCGCGACTGGGCATTGCGGCCACGCACCCAGTCCAGGGCCTTGTCGCCGCCCACGTCCTCCAGCCACAGCCAGGGGTCGTCGTTGGGCTTTTGTTCGGCGGCGGAGGTCATGGGGCAGCAGAGCGTGGTGATCAGGGCCGTGGCAACGGCAAGCAGCAGGCGGGGCATGGACATCAGGCGCCCCCACGCCACAGCGGCTGCAGCGCCAGCTCGACATGGCGCGACTGGTCGTCGCCGACCCAGACCTGGCCGTCCTGCACGGTGATGGTCAGGCGCATCGCGCGCGAGGCCAGCGCCGCCAGGGCCTGGCTCTGCTCGTGCGGCAGCTGCCAGATGTTGAGGTTGGACAGCCGCGTGATCTTGTTGGCCAGGCCGGCAAACCAGATCGGCGTGGAGGACTGGAAGGCGATGATGGTCACGCTGTCGGCACGGCCGCAGGCGCGGGCCAGGCGGCGCTCGTCGGGCTGGCCGACCTCGATCCACTGCACCAGCTGGTCGCTCAGGTCCTTCTGCCACAGGTCGGGCTCGTCGGTGTCGGACAGGCCGCGCGCAAACTGCAGCGTGCCGCGCTGATCGTCGGCCGGCAGGTTCAGTGCAAAGGCCAGCACACGCACCATCAGCCGCTCTTCGGTTTCAGACGGGTGCAGGGCCAGGGTCAGGTTGTGCTCGCCATAGACATGGCGGTCCATGTCCGACAGCTGCAGCGTGGCCTTGTAGATCGTGGACTTCAGTGCCATCGGGAGGGGGACGCAAGCAAAGGCGCGACTGTGCCACAGGCGGCTAGCATGCCGGCTGGAGACCGCTGTGAGCACCCCACCCACGACCGCCCCGGATCCGTCGCAGCGCTACGGCCGGCCCCAGCTCGGCTGGCGGCTGCGCGCCTACACCATCATCTTCGAGGCCGACACCCGCGCCGGCCGGCTGTTCGACCTGGCCCTGGTGTGGCTGATCCTGGTCAGCGTGGCCGTGGTCATGCTCGACAGCGTGGCCAGCCTGCATGCGCGCTACGGACGGCTGTTCACCGCGCTGGAATGGGGCTTCACCGCGCTGTTCACGCTGGAATACCTGCTGCGCCTGGCCTGCGTGCGCCATCCGCTGCGCTATGCGCGCAGCTTCTTCGGCCTGGTCGACCTGCTGGCCATTGCGCCCACCTACCTGGCCCTGCTGCTGCCGGGCCTGCATGCGCTGATCGATGTGCGCGTGCTGCGGCTGCTGCGCATCTTCCGCGTGCTCAAGCTCACCGCCTATGTGCACGAGTACGGCGCGCTGGGCCAGGCGCTGTGGGCCACGCGGCGCAAGATCGCCGTGTTCCTGGGCTTTGTGCTGCTGGTGGTGCTGGTGATGGGCACGCTGATGTACGTGGTCGAAGGCCCGGCCAACGGCTTCACCAGCGTGCCGGTGTCGGTGTACTGGGCCATCACCACCCTGACCACGGTGGGCTTCGGCGACATCACGCCCAGGACCGACCTGGGCCGGCTGATCGCCAGCGTGATGATGCTGCTGGGCTGGGGCACGCTGGCCGTGCCCACCGGCATCGTCAGCGCCGAGTTCACCGCCCGGCGCCTGCCGCGCGAGACCACCACGCGCACCTGCCCGGCCTGCCTCAGCGAGGGCCATTTGCCCAGCGCCCGCTACTGCCGCGACTGCGGCGCGCCGCTGCCCGCCTACCAGCGCGAGGCGCCGTAGCCGGCCCCGTCAGCAGCCACCTCGGATGGCCCGTCAGGCGGCGGGCTGGTAGGCCAGGCGCACGTAGATCGGCGCAAAGGCCTCGGCCTGGGTGATCTCCAGCAGGCGCTCGCGCGCCAGCTCCAGCATGGCGATGAAGGTCACCACCATCACCGCCGTGCCGCGCTGCACGTCGAACAGGTCCTGGAACTCGACAAAACGCTGGCCCTGCAGCGTGCGCAGCACCAGGCTCATGTGCTCGCGCACGCTCAGCTGCTCGCGGCTGATGCGGTGGTGCTGGTTGAGCCGGGCGCGCTTGAGGATGTCGGCCCAGGCGGCACTGAGGTCGGCCACTTCCACATCGGGAAAGCGCGGCTTCAGGCTCTGCTCGATGTGCACCTGGGCGCGCAGGAAGTCGCGGCCGATCACCGGCAGCCGGTCCAGGCCGGCGGCGGCCAGCTTCATCTGCTCGTATTCCAGCAGGCGCCGCACCAGCTCGGCGCGGGGATCGGGGCCGTCCTGGCCGTCCTCGGTCTTCTTCACCGGCAGCAGCATGCGCGACTTGATCTCGATCAGCATCGCCGCCATCAGCAGGTATTCGCTGGCCAGCTCCAGGTTGTGCGTGCGGATCTGGTCGACATAGGCCAGGTACTGGCGCGTCACATCGGCCAGCGGGATGTCGAGGATGTTGAAGTTCTGCTTGCGGATCAGGTACAGCAGCAGGTCCAGCGGGCCTTCGAAGGCCTCCAGAAAGACCTCCAGCGCATCCGGCGGGATGTACAGGTCCTGCGGCATGGCGAACAGCGGTTCGCCATACAGCCGTGCCACGGCCACATGATCGACCGGCAGCGCATCGCTGTCGGTCGCCGCGCGCGCGGCGTCGCCGGGCAGGGTGTCGCTCATGGCCGGCGGCCGCGGCGCGATCAGCGCGTCTTGGGCCGGCCGAAGTAGACGTAGGCGCCCTGGGGCACGCGCGCGGCCTTGAACTCGGCGCCGGCCTCGCGGTCCTGCTCGCGGTCCCACAGCAGGGCGCGGCCGGCGCGCTGCTCGGCCTCCAGCGTGGGCTTCTTGGCCTTCAGCTCGTTGATGAACTGCGTGGCTTCGGACTGGTAGGGCTTCCAGAAGAGCGGCATGGCGGCTTGGGGCAGAGGTTGGGGGCGGATGGGGAGACGGCTGCAGCGAGCCGGGCTCGTCCCCGGGTCAACCCGCAATTTTAGCCCGCCGGACGGGCCGGTCCGCAGGGCATGGCAGCATGCGCCGATGTCCCAGGAAATCGAGCTGAAGTTCCGCATCCCGGCCGAGCGCCTGTCGGCCCTGCAGCGTGCGCTGGCCACGTCCAGCGCGCGGCGCCTGGCGCTGGCCGCCCGCTACTACGACACGCCGGACCAGCGGCTGGCGGCCGCCCGCATGGCGCTGCGTCTGCGCCGCGAGGGCGAGCAGTGGGTGCAGACGCTGAAGGCCCAGGGCGCCACGGCCCTGCACCGGCTGGAGCACAACCAGGTGCTGCCCGGGCGGCGCAGCCCGGTCCTCGATGCCGGCCGCCACCGCGGCACGCCGGCCGGCGAGGCGCTGCAGCGGCTGCTGGAGCAGGCCGGGCAGCCGCCGCTGGTCGAGCGCTATGCCACCGAGGTGCAGCGCACGCTGCGCGTGGTGCGCCACCAGGGCGCGCGCATCGAGCTGGCGCTGGACCTGGGCCGGCTGCGTGCCGGCGGCCTGCAGCAGCCGATTGCCGAGCTCGAGCTCGAACTGCTGCAGGGCCCGCCCCAGGCCCTGCTGGACCTGGCCGGCCGTTGGGCACGGCGCTTCGACCTGCTGCTGGACAGCCGCAGCAAGAGCGAGCGTGGCCACCACCTGGCCCTGGCCGCGGCGGCCATCGCCGGCGGCAGCCGCGAGCCGGTGGCGGTGCTGGCGGCCAGCCCGCCGGCTCAGCCGGTGCCGGGCCGTCGGCGCACGCTGGCCCAGGCCGTGCAGACCCTGCTGGCCCATGCCAGCCAGATCGCCGACGGCCCCTGGACCACGGCCCATCTGCAAGCGCTGCGCCGGGACCTGCGCGGCCTGCATGCCCGGCTGCCCGAGGGCGAGCCGCTGGCGGCCCTGCAGCGGCTGCGCAGCCGGCTGGCCGCGGCCCGCGGGGCCGGCGCGGCGCCGTCGGTGGGCGAGATGCTGCGCGAGCCCGAGGCGCAGTCGCTGTGGCTGGGTCTGATCGGGCTGAGCCTGGGCTGAGCCTGGTCAGGGCCGGTGCAGCGCCGCCGCCGCGTCGACCACGCCGGGCACGATCTGGTCGGCGCCCAGTTCGGCCTCGAAGCCCGAGCGCCGCATCAGCCCCAGCGGCTGGGCATTGACATGGGCCAGCACCAGGGCGATGCCGCGCCGTTGCAGCGCCGCATGCAGCTGGCGCAGCGCATCCAGGCCCGAGGTGTCCATCGAGATCAGCCGGTGCATCTCCAGCACCACGGCGCGCGTGCCCTCGGGAATCTGCGCCGGCAAGGCCTCGATCTTGCCGACCGCGCCGAAGAACAGCGCGCCATACAGCTCGAAGGCCGCCACGCCGGGCGGCAGCGGGCCTGAAGGGTCGTGCGGCTGCACCGAGAACAGCGTGCCCATGCGCCAGATGAAGAAGCCGCAGGCCATCAGCAGGCCGACCTCCACCGCCACCGTCAGGTCGAACACCACCGTCAGCACAAAAGTGCCCAGCAGCGTGGCGCGGTAGGGCAGCAGAAAGTGCCTGAGCCGCGCGAACTCGCGCCACTCGCCCATGTTCCAGGCCACGAACATCAGGATGCCGGCCAGCGCCGCCAGCGGCACATGCAGGGCCAGCGGTGCGGCCACCAGCATGATCAGCAGCAGCGTGGCCGCATGCACGATGCCGGCCACCGGCGTGGCCGCGCCGGCGCGCACATTGGTCACCGTGCGGGCGATGGTGCCGGTGGCCGGGATGCCGCCGAAAAACGGCGTCACCAGGTTGGCCAGGCCCTGGGCCATCAGCTCCTGGTTGGGGTCGTGGCGCGGATGCTGCGGCGCCAGGTTGTCGGCCACGCGGGCGCACAGCAGCGACTCGATGGCGCCGAGCAGGGCAATGGTCAGCGTCGGGATCAGCAGCAGCTTGGCCGAGGCCCAGCTGAAGTCGGGCAGGGCAAAGGCCGGCAGCGTCTGCGGAATGCCGCCGAAGCGGCTGCCGATGGTCTCCAGCGGCAGGCCCAGGGCCAGCGTGGCCAGCGTGGCCAGCACCAGCGCGACGATGGTGCCCGGCACATGGGCGGCCCAGCGCCGCGCGTGGTCCAGCCAGCCCGCGGGGCGCTCGCTGGCCATGGGCATGGTGTAGGACTTGGGCCACAGCACCACCAGGCCCAGGCAGGCCAGGCCCACGGCCACCGCCCAGGGGTTGATGGTGTGCAGCTTGGCGGCGATCACCGCCAGCTGGCTGAAGAAGTCGCCCGGCATCTTGTCCACCGCCAGGCCCAGCAGGTCCTTGACCTGGCTCAGCGCGATCAGCACCGCGATGCCGTTGGTGAAGCCGATGACGATGGACACCGGGATGTAGCGCACCAGGGCGCCCAGCCTGAGCCAGCCCATCACGAACAGCAGCACGCCGGCCAGCGAGGTGGCGATCAGCAGATTGGCCAGGCCATGGCGCTCGATGATGCCGTAGACCACCACGATGAAGGCGCCGGCCGGCCCGCCGATCTGCACCTGCGAGCCGCCCAGCGCCGAGATCAGGAAGCCGGCGATGATGGCCGTCACCAGGCCGGCCTCGGGCTTGACGCCGGCGGCGATGGCAAAGGCCATGGCCAGCGGCAGGGCGACGATGCCGACGGTGATGCCGGCGCCCAGGTCGGCCACGAAGCGGCCGCGGTGATAGCCCGCCAGGGCCGAGATCAGGCGTGGGCGGAAGGGCTGCAGCGCGAGGCCGGCATGCGCAGGCTTGGCGGGCGGGACGGGTGGGGCGGGCGTGGACATGGGGCGGCTTGCAGTGCAGGACGGGGCGAGAGCAGGCTCGCTGCCGGCGGTGGGCCGCTGTGATGCAGGCGCATGAAATAGCGCCGCCGCGCCGAAACCAGGGTCACGCGCGGATCGGCGACGGTGCGAATCGGCATCACCAAATCATGCTAACACCGGGGGCGCAAAGGCCTGCGCGGGACTGCAGCGGTTGTGGTCAGGCCCGTGCATGCCTTGTAATACGTGCTTCGGCCAGCAGTACGGCCCCGTGCCTCGGGCGCAATGCCCGCCTCCCGCATGCCGCACACGGTGATGGTCATTGACGACAGCGAACTGGACCTGCTGTTCGCCCGCATCATGCTCGAAGGCACCGGCCAGGTGCAGCGCCTGCTGCCCTTCGGCTCGGCGCGCGAGGCCTTGCAGTACCTGGACGGCCCCGAGGGTGCGGCGGTCGACCTGATCCTGCTGGACATCAACATGCCGGGCATGGACGGCTTCGAGTTCCTCGACGCCTACGAGGCCCGGATGCAGGCCCGGAACCGGGCCCAGACGCAGGCCCGCCAGGCGCCGGTGGCCATGCTGACCTCGTCGCCCGACCCGGCCGACCGCGTGCGCGCCCAGCGCCATGCCTGCGTGCAGGCCTATGTGACCAAGCCGCTCGATGCCGACAGCGCCCTTGCCCTGTGCCGCCAGGGCTGAAGGCCGCTGCGGCCGGCTGCTGCCCGCGTTGGCGCTGTGGCCTGTGCTGGCGCTGCTGCTGTGCGTGCTGCCGGCCGCGGCCGTCGCGGCCGAGCCGCTGACGCCGGCCCAGCGCGGCTGGCTGGCCGGCCAGGCGGTGCGCTTCGGCCCCGAGTCCGACTATCCCCCTTTCATCTTCCGCCATCCGGACGGCCGGCTCGACGGCCTGTCGCTGCAGATGCTGCGGGCGGTGCAGCGCCACACCGGCCTGGTGCTGCGCGAGGAGCCGGCGCAGGCCCTGGCGCCGCTGCTGCAGGCGGCCCGCGAGCGGCGCGTGGACCTGCTGTCCTCGCTGCGGCCGACGCCGGAGCGGGCGGCCTATCTGCGCTTTTCCCAGCCCTATGTCACGGTGCCGGCGGTGCTGCTGCGCCGCCCGTCCGACGCGGCGCAGCCGTTGCAGGCCCTGGCCGGCCAGAAGGTGGCCATCGGCCAGGGCTATGCGGCCGAGGCCGTGCTGCGCCAGCGCCATCCGGCCGTGCTGTGGCAGGCCCTGCCCGACGACGGCCAGGTGCTGGCCGCGCTGGCCAGCGGCCAGGTGCAGGCGGCGGTGGCCGACGTGGCCAGCGCGACCCATCTGCGCCGCAGCCGGCCGGCGCTGGCGGCGCTGCGCGTCGACGGTCCGGTGGGCTTTGACTACACGCTGAGCTTTGCCGTGCGCTCGGACTGGCCCGAGCTGGTGGAGATCGTCGACCGCGGCCTGCGTGCTGTGCCGCAGCACGAGCGCCAGGCCCTGCTGGACCACTGGCTGGGCGCCGAGGTGCGGGCGCAGACACCGGCCCATGCGCCCTGGGCCACGCGGTTGGCGCTGCTGCTGCTGGCCCTGGCCCTGGGCCTGGCCGGCTGGGGCCTGTGGCGGCGCGGCCGGACCGACGGGCGGGTGCCCTTGTGAGGCCGGCGGACGGCGTGCCGCCCATCGGTGCCGGTGTCGGTGCTGCCGGCGCCGGCGCCCGTCCCGGCGACCTGCGCCGCTTCTCGGCCCTGGTGCTCGGCCTGGCCCTGGCCTATGCCCTGGTGGCGGCGCTGTCGATCTGGCTGACGCGCCAGCCCGGGTCCATTGCCAGCATCTGGTATCCCAATGCGCTGGTGGTGCTGGCCCTGGTGCAGCGGCCCGCGCGCCAGTGGCCCGGCCTGTTGCTGGCGATGGTGGCGGGCAATCTGCTGGCCAATGTGCTGGCCGGCGGCGACGACTGGACCGCGGCGCTGAAGTACCTGCCGCCCAATCTGCTGGAGGTGCTGCTGGCCGCGGCGCTGCTGCAGGGCCAGCGCTGCCGGCAGCAGCCGATGCAGTCGCCACGCCTGCTGCTGGCCCTGCTGTGGCGCGGTGCCCTGCTGCCGGCGGTGGCCGCGGCCACGCTGGCGGCGCTGAGCCTGGCGCCGCGCCCGGCCTCGGGCCTGGTCGATGCGGGCAGCGGCCTGGTCTGGCTGGCCTGGTTCGAGAGCGCGGCCATCGGCGCGGTGTCGGGCCTGCCGCTGGGCCTGCTGCTGATCGGCGCGCCCTGGGCCGAGTCGCGCACCGCGCTGAGCGACCACCGCCTGGCCGTGCTGGCGCCGCTGGCCATCGGCCTGTCGCTGCTGTGCATGGCGCACATGCCCTATCCCTTCGTCTACATGCTGCTGCCGATGATGGCCGCGGCCCTGCTGCTGGCGCCGGCGGCAGTGGCCTTGCTGACCCTGCTGCTGTCGCTGAGCGTGGCCCTGGCCCTGGGCAGCGGCGTGCTGGTGCCGCCGCCGATGACCGAGCGCTGGCAGCTGGCCTTCGTCTACCTGGCGGTGGCCGCGGTGCTGGTGCCGCCGCTGCTGCTGAGCAGCGCCGTGGCGGCGTTGCGCGAGGAGCACCAGCGCCTGGCCGAACGCACCGCCGCGCTGCAGCGGGCCAACGAGGGCCTGCAGCAGTTTGTGCATGCGGCCTCGCACGATCTGCGCGAGCCGCTGAACGGCATCCTGCAGTTCGGCGGCCTGGCGCAGCAGCAGGGCGGCGCGGCCCTGCCGCCGGCGCTGCAGCAGTGGCTGGATCTGGCCATCGGCGAGGCCCGCCGCATGCGCCAGGTGCTGGACGATGTGCTGCAGTATTCGCAGGTGCAGCACACCGAGCTGCCGCCGCCGCAGCCGGTGGCGCTGGCCGAGGTGCTGGAGCGCGTGCTGGCCCGGCTGACGCCGCAGCAGCGGCGCTGCATCAGCCTGCCGCCTGAGCTGCAGTCCGGTGTGTTGCCGGCATTGCCGCCGCTGGCCGGCCATGCGCCGCTGCTGGTGCTGCTGTTCGGCCACCTGCTGGACAACGCGCTGAAGTTCACCGCCGCCGGCCGACCGCCCGAGGTCAGCCTGGCGCTGGGCCGGGTCGGCGACAGCCTGGTGGTCGAGGTGGCCGACCGCGGCATCGGCATTGCCGACAGCGCGCTGCCGCGGCTGTTCAAGCCCTTCCAGCGCCTGCACCGGCGCAGCGAGCATCCCGGCACCGGCCTGGGCCTGGCCATCTGCCAGCAGGTGGTGCGCGCCCATGCCGGCGACATCGCCATTGCGCCGCGGCCCGGCGGCGGCAGCGTGGTGCGGCTGCGCCTGCCGCTGTGTGTCTGATCCACGCATCGCCACGCCGGCTTGGGGATAAGACGGGCCGACCCGCTGGGTTACGCTTGGTCACACAGGGTGGGCAGCGCTGCAGGCGCACAAGACCGCTTCGGCAGAAGGATCGTCGATGGAGGCTTCGGACGCGCCGCTGGCGCGCTGGCCGCGCGTGTCGCGTGGGCTGCGGGCCGTGCAGCGCCTGCGTGGCCCGCTGGTGGTGGTGGCGGGCATCGGCACCGTGCTGGGCGGCCTGGCCGGCTATGTCACGCTCTACCGCACGGTGTCGCGCGCGGTGCCGGAAGCGGCCTCGGCGCCGCTGGCCGAGGCCGTGCAGGTGCATCCCGTGTCCATCCTGGTGCTGCCGCTGGCCAACCATTCCGGCGATGCGGCCCGCGACTATGTGGCCGATGGCCTGACCGCGGCGCTGACCGCCGACCTGGCGCGCATCCCCGAGGCGGTGATCGTGCCGCCGCTCAGCGCCGTGGCCTGGCGGCAGCCGCAACCGCCGTCGTTGCCAACGTCTGCGGCGCCGCCGCCCGCCCTGACGGTGCAGCAGCTGGGCCGGCAGGCGCGGGTGCGCTTCGTGCTGCAGGGCGCGCTGATGGCCAGTGGCGAGCGCCTGCGGGTCAGCGCCCAGCTGCTGGATGCGGCCGCCGGCGGCACGCTGTGGAGCGAGACCTTCGAAGGCAAGGCCACCGACCTGTTTGCGCTGCAGGACCAGGTGACCTCGCGCGTGCGCATCAGCGTGGCGCCGCGCATGGTGCTGGCCGCCGCGCGCGAGGCCGAGACGCGCCAGCAGCGGCCGCAGGCCGCCGACCTGCTGCTGCGTGCCCGCGCGCTGGCGCTGCAGCAGCAGTCGCTGCAGCGCCACCAGCAGGTGGAGGCGCTGGCGCGCCAGGCGCTGGCGCTGGAGCCGGGCAATCTGAAGGCCATCGAAGAGCTGGCGGTCAGCCTGGCGCTGCAGGCCACCGAGTTCACCGCCGACAACGGCCGTGCCCTGGCCCTGCTGGCCCAGGCCGCCCAGGGCGCACGTGCCGTGCTGCAGCGTGATCCGGACAATGTTGCCGCGCTGCAGACCCTGGCCGCCGATGCCCAGTGGCGCGAGGACTGGCCGGCGGCCCAGGCCCATCTGGAGCGGCTGCTGGCGGTGGCGCCGCGCAGCCCGGCGCCCTACATCGGCCTGAGCGTGCTGCAGCGTGGCCTGGGCCACATCGACCAGGCCCGCCGGCTGCTGCTGCAGGCGCTGGAGCTGCCGGTCTACCAGCCGCTGGCCGAGGCCTATTACGGCCTGGCCATCTGCGCGGTGGAAAGTGGCGACGCCGACGCGGCGCTGGACTGGGGCCGCCGCGCCCTGGTGGCCAATCCGCAGATGCCGGGCCACCATGCCATCGTGGCCATTGCGCTGGCGCTGAAGGGCGATGCCGATGGCGCGCGGCGCACGGCGGGCCACCTGCTGCAGCTCAAGCCCGACTACCGGCTGGGCATGGCCGACTGGACGCCCTGGCCGGGCCGCGAGGCCGAGTTCCGCCAGCTCACCGAGCAGCGCTGGCGGCCGGCGGCGCGGCTGGCCGGCATCCCGGAGTAGTCAGCGCATGGATCAGCGCCGTGTTCAGCGCACGCGCAGGCCCGGCTGGGCGCCGGCATGCGGCTCCAGGATGTACAGGCCCGGATGGGCCTTGTCGTCGGCATGGCCAGCGGCCAGCACCATGCCTTCGCTCAGGCCGAACTTCATCTTGCGCGGCGCCAGGTTGGCGACCATCACGGTGAGCTTGCCGACCAGCAGCGCCGGGTCGGGATAGGCGCTGCGGATGCCGCTGAAGACGTTGCGCGTGCGGCCTTCGCCGGCATCCAGCGTCAGCCGCAGCAGCTTGCTGCTGCCCTCGACGAACTCGGCGTTGACGATCCTCGCCACGCGCAGGTCGACCTTGCTGAAATCCTCGATGCCGATCTCGGCGGCCACCGGCTCGCCACCCGGCACCGGTGCGGCGGCGACCGCGGGCTCCGGCGGCGTCAGCAAGGCCTCGACCTTGGCCGGGTCCACGCGCTGCATCAAATGGCTGTAGGGCGCGATGGCATGCGCGCCCAGCGCGCGCCCGGCATCGGCAAACTGCAGCGGCGCCACCTGCAAGAAGGCCTCGACCTGGGTCGCCAGCGCCGGCATGACAGGCTTCAGGTAGATGGTCAGCAGGCGGAAGGCCTCGATGCACACCGAGCACACATCGTGCAGCACCGCGTCGGCGCCGTCGCGCTTGGCCAGCTCCCAGGGCTTGTTCTGGTCCACGTATTCGTTGACGCGGTCGGCCAGCAGCATGATCTCGCGCACGGCCTTGCCAAATTCACGTGTCTCGTACAGCTCTTCCACGGTGGCCCGATGGGCACGCAGGCCGTCCAGCAGGGCCCGGCCTTCCACGCCCAGGTCGGCCGACAGCCGGCCGCCGAAGCGCTTGCTCAGGAAGCCCGCGGCGCGGCTGGCGATGTTGATGTACTTGCCCACCAGGTCCGAATTGACGCGGGCGACGAAGTCCTCCGGATTGAAGTCCAGGTCTTCCACCCGCGCATTGAGCTTGGCGCAGATGTAGTAGCGCAGCCACTCGGCATTCAGGCCCAGCTCCAGGTATTTCAACGGGCTGATGCCGGTGCCGCGGCTCTTGCTCATCTTCTCGTTGTGCACCGTCAGGTGGCCGTGCACGAACACATGGTCGGGCACCTTGCGGCCGCTGAACTTCAGCATCGCCGGCCAGAACAGCGTGTGGAAGGTGACGATGTCTTTGCCGATGAAATGCACCTGCTCGCGCTCAGGGTCGGCCAGGTAGGCGTCGAGGTCCATGCCACGCTGGGCCAGGTGGGCGCACAGCGAGGCCAGATAGCCCACCGGCGCATCCAGCCAGACGTAAAAGTACTTGCCCGGCGCATCGGGGATCTCGATGCCGAAATAGGGCGCATCGCGGCTGATGTCCCAGTCGCCCAGGTTGACCCGGCCTTCCTCGTCGCGGCCGAACCATTCCTTGACCTTGTTGGCCACCTCGGGCTGCAGCTTGCCGTCCTGGGTCCAGGCTTCGAGAAACTCCACGCAACGCGGGTCGGACAGGCGGAAGAAATAGTGCTCGCTGGTCCTGAGCACCGGCGTGGCGCCCGACAGCGCCGAATACGGGTTCTTCAGCTCGGTGGGCTGGTACACCGCGCCGCAGACCTCGCAGTTGTCGCCGTACTGGTCCTTGGCGCCGCATTTCGGGCATTCGCCCTTGATGAAGCGGTCGGGCAGGAACATGCCCTTGTCGGGGTCGAAGAACTGCTCGATGCTGCGCACGTCGATCAGCTCGTTGCGGCGCAGCGCCAGGTAGATCTCCTGGGCCAGGCGGTGGTTCTCGGGCGCGTCGGTGGAGTGCCAGTGGTCGAAGGCGATGTGAAAGCCGTCGAGGTACTGGGCGCGGCCGGCGGCGATGCCGGCAACGAAGGCCTGCGGCGTGAGCCCGGCCTTCTCGGCGGCGATCATGATCGGCGCGCCATGGGCGTCGTCCGCGCAGACGAAGTCGACCTCGGCACCGCGCATGCGCTGCGCCCGCACCCAGGTGTCGGCCTGGATGTATTCCATGATGTGGCCGATGTGGAAAGGGCCGTTGGCATAGGGCAGGGCGGTGGTGACGAAGAGCTTGCGGGGCATGGGCCGTCCTCAGGGGGAACCCGGAATTCTAGGCGGGTGGCCCTGAGCCGCGGCGGGTGAGTGGGCCTCCGCTAGACTGCGCGCCACTCTCACGCCCCGATTTCACCGAGCCCGCCGCCGCCATGCCCGCTGTCCAAGAAGCCGAACTGCTTGCCGCCCTGAAGTCCGTCACCGACCCGCACACCGGCCGCGACTTCGTGGTGTCGCGCCAGTTGAAGAACCTGCGCATCGATGGCGATGACGTCGCCTTCGATGTGGAACTGGGCTATCCGGCGCGCAGCCAGCATGCGGCGCTGCGCCGCCAGTTCATCGAGGCGGCACGCCGCCTGCCGGGCGTCGGCAACGTCAGCGTCAACGTCACGACCAAGGTCGTGGCCCATGCGGTTCAGCGTGGCGTGCAGCTGCTGCCCGGCGTCAAGAACATCGTTGCCGTGGCCTCGGGCAAGGGCGGCGTGGGCAAGAGCACCACCGCCGTCAACCTGGCCCTGGCCCTGGCCGCCGAGGGCGCGACCGTGGGTGTGCTGGACGCCGACATCTATGGCCCCAGCCAGCCGACGATGCTGGGCATCAGCGGCCGGCCCGAGAGCGTGGACGGCCAGACCATGGAGCCGCTGGAAGGCCATGGCCTGCAGGTGGCGTCGATCGGCTTCCTGGTCGAGCCCGACCAGGCCATGATCTGGCGTGGCCCGATGGCCACGCAGGCGCTGGACCAGCTGCTGCGCCAGACCAACTGGCGCGAGCTGGACTACCTGATCGTCGACATGCCGCCCGGCACCGGCGACATCCAGCTGACGCTGAGCCAGCGTGTGCCCATCACCGGCGCGGTGATCGTGACCACGCCGCAGGACATCGCCCTGCTGGATGCGAAGAAGGGCGTGGCCATGTTCGAGAAGGTGGGCGTGCCCATCCTCGGCCTGGTCGAGAACATGGCCGTGTACTGCTGCCCCAACTGCGGCCATGTCGAGCACATCTTCGGCGCCGACGGCGGCAAGAAGATGGCCGCCGACTACAAGATGGACTACCTGGGCGCGCTGCCGCTGAACCGCAGCATCCGCGAGCAGGCCGACTCGGGCCGGCCCACCGTGGTGGCCGATCCCGATGGTGAGCTGGCCGGCCTGTACAAGAGCGTGGCCCGCCAGGTGGCGGTGAAGATCGCCGAGAAGTCCAAGGACTTCTCCAGCAAGTTCCCGACCATCACGGTCAGCAAGGGCACCTGAGGCCGGGGCCCTGTCTCCCCCGCATTCGCGGGGTCTTTTGCGTTGATCGGGATGGTGCGGCGGCCTCGCTTGGGCGAGGCTCGGGTTTTGCCATGCATTGCCCGGAGACCCCCATGACCATCGCCCATCTGGTTCGCTCGTCCATCGGCGCCGCCTCACTGCTGTGCCTGATGGGTACCGCCACACCGGCCGCCGCCTTCTCCAGCGTGGTGGCCTTCGGCGACAGCCTGTCCGACACCGGCAACCTGCTGGCGCTGACCAGCAGCCTGCCGCAGTTCTTCCCGGTGGCCCTGCCCCAGGCCGACGACTATTGGCAGGGCCGTTTCTCCAACGGGCCGGTGGCGGTGGAAGTGCTGGCCCAGGGCCTGGGTGTGCCGCTTTACAACTTCGCCTTTGGTGGCGCCAAGTCGGGCCTGGACGGCCTGGTGCCGAACACCGGCCTGCTGACCCAGGTCGGCCTGTATGCCAACGTCGTTTCCGGCGTTGCCGATGCGACCGCCCTGCATGTGGTGTGGGGCGGGGCCAATGATCTGCGCGATGCCACGCCGGCCACCGCCTCGGCGGTGATCGGCCAGACCGTGCTGAACCTGGTCGATGTGGTCGGCGACCTCTACGGCATGGGCGCGCGCCAGTTCCTGCTGCCCAATCTGCCGGACCTGGGATTGACGCCCGAGGTGCTGTCCCTGGGCATTCCTGAGGCCGTGGTCGCGGCGACCACGCTCAGCGTCAGCTTCAATTCGGTGCTGGCCAATGCCTATGACCAGTTGCTGTCGGTGCTGCCAGGCGCCCAGTTCTATTACTTCGACACCTTCCTGGCCCAGCATGCGCTGACCAATACCGTGGGCCAGCCTGGCAGCCCGTTCACCAATGCCAGCGAAGGCTGCTTCACGGGCTATGTTGGCATCGCCGGCGAGCACTGCGGCCTGACGGCCTTCGATGGTGCCGGGCATGTCTATTGGGACAAGGTCCATCCCACCGCGGCCACACACGGCGTGCTGGGCAACATGATGCTGGCCGCCGTGCCTGAGCCGGCCACGGTGCTGAGCATGGGCCTGGGTGTGCTGCTCCTGCTGGGCCTGTCGGCGCGGCGCCGTCGCGGTTGACGGCCGGGCCGCGGCTTCAGGCTCAGGCCGCCGCGGCCTCCCACGGCGGGAGGTCCGCGCCGGCCTGGGCGGGTACTGCGGCCGCCGCTGTCGGGGCCGGTGCCGGAACCGCTTCAGCGCCCAGCACCTGCTCACCGCCCAGCGCATCCAGCAGGTCGCCGATCAGCGGCAGCAGTTCGCCGGTGCTGATGGCGGCGTCGGCGTCGAAGTTGTCGTCGCGGCTGGCGCCTGGCTGCTTCTCGAACACGCCGTCCTCGAAGCCCAGCTTCTTGATCTGCAGGCCTTCGGTGAGCACGAAGGACACGCGGCCGCTCCAGGTCAGCGCCAGCCGCGTCGGCTGCTTGCCGGCGGCGATGTGCTCGCGGATCTCGGCAATGTCCAGCGTGTGGCGGGCATAGCGCACGGCCGGCTTCTCGCCGTCGGCGGCCTTCAGCTCGCAGTCGCGGTCGATGCTGAAGCCGGCCGGCGCCTCGCCGGACACCAGCCATTCGGCCATGGCCGTGGCCGGCGACAGCGCGGTGTTGATCGGATGTGCGGCAAAACCGGGCAGGGCCTCGGTGATGGCGGTCAGCACCTCGTCGGCACGGGCCTGGCTGCTGGCGTCGATGGCCAGCAGGCGCTGCTCGGGCGCGATCCACACGCGCACCGAGCCGCGCTTGGTGAAGGCCATCGGCAGCAGGTCCAGCAGGGCCTGGTCCTTCAGCTCCTGGCGTTGCTTGCGTCCGGGCTTGCGGCCGGTGTCCTGCTCGATCTTGGCCGCCAGCGCATCCACCTGGCGCTTGATCACCGAGCCCGGCACCAGCTTGCTCTCGACCATCAGCGTCAGCAGCCAGTGGCCGGCCACGGCTTCGACCAGCAGGCCATGGGCGTCGCCACGCGGGCTGATCCAGCCGGCCGAGCGCGGCTGGGTGGCGCCGCATTCGGCGAAGCGCCGCTTGTCGAGCGCGGCTTCCAGGTCGGAGAGTTCGGCGGCCCAGTCGGGCGCGATGCGGTAGATCAGCAGGTTCTTGAACACAGGGGCGGGACCGGACAGGAGGCGGAACCCGCCATCCTACCCGTCCCCAAAGTTCAGGCTGCGGCCGGCGTGCGGATCAGATGGTCGAAGGCGCTCAGCGCGGCCTTGGCGCCATCGCCGGCGGCGATGATGATCTGCTTGTAGGGCACGGTGGTGGCGTCGCCGGCGGCAAAGATGCCCGGCACGCTGGTGTGGCCCTTGGCGTCAACGATGATCTCGCCAAAGCGGCTCAGCTCCAGCGTGCCCTTCAGGAACTCGGTGTTGGGCACCAGGCCGATCTGCACGAACACGCCGGCCAGGTCCAGCTGCTGCTCGGTGCCGGTGACGCGGTCCTTGTACTTCAGGCCGTTCATCTTCTGGCCGTCGCCCGTGACCTCGGTGGTCTGGGCGTTCACATGGATCGTCACATTGGGCAGGCTCTTGAGCTTGTCCACCAGCACGGCATCGGCCTTCAGCTGGTCGGCAAATTCCAGCAGCGTGACGCTCTTGACCACGCCGGCCAGGTCGATGGCCGCTTCGACGCCGGAGTTGCCGCCGCCGATCACCGCCACGTCCTTGCCCTTGAACAGCGGGCCGTCGCAGTGCGGGCAGTAGGCCACGCCCTTGGTGCGGTACTCCTGCTCGCCGGGCACGCCCATGTTGCGCCAGCGTGCGCCGGTGGCCAGGATCACGGTGCGGCCCTTGAGCACGGCGCCGTTGTCCAGGGTCACGCTGGCGTAGCCGCCGGGCTGCGGTGCCGCATCGAGCTTGGCCACGCGCTGCAGCGTGATCACGTCCACGCCGTAGTGGCGCACATGGGCCTCCAGCGCGGCGGCGAACTTCGGGCCTTCGGTCTCCAGCACCGAGATGAAGTTCTCGATGCCCAGCGTGTCCATGGTCTGGCCGCCAAAGCGCTCGGCGACGATGCCGGTGCGGATGCCCTTGCGCGCCGCATACACGGCGGCCGCCGCGCCGGCCGGGCCGCCGCCGATGATCAGCACCTCGTAGGGCGCCTTGTCATTGAGCTTGGCGGCCTCGCGCTGGGCCGCGCCGGTATCGACCTTGGCCAGGATCTCGGCCACTTCCATGCGGCCGTTGCCAAACGGCGCGCCGTTCAGGAACAGGCTGGGCACGGCCATGATCTGCTTGGCCTCGACCTCGGCCTGGAACAGCCCGCCGTCGACGGCCACGGCGCGCACCCGCGGGTTGAACACCGCCATCAGGTGCGTGGCCTGCACCACGTCCGGGCAGTTGTGGCAGGTCAGGCTCATGTAGGTGTCGAAGGCGTAGTCGCCATCGAGCGAGCGGATCTGCTCCAGCACCTCGGGCTCGACCTTGGGCGGATGGCCGCCGGCCCACAGCAGGGCGAGCAGCAGGGAGGTGAACTCGTGGCCCATCGGCACGGCGGCAAAGTGCACGCCCATGTCGTGGCCGACGCGGGTGATCTGGAACGACGGCCGGCGCTCGAACTGGCCGTCGAAGCGGGCCGAGATCTTGGCCGGCGCAATGGCGGCGATCTCGCCGACCAGTTCGCGGATCTGCTGCGCCGCCTCGGAATCGTCCAGGCTGGCGATCAGTTCGATCGGCTGGCTGATGCGCTCGAAGTAGCTGGCGAGCTGGGCCTGGATGCTGTCGTCCAACATGGCGGTTCCTTTGTGGCGGTGAGGATTGGGGCGTGGTCGTTCCGACCCCGTTGACAGCCTCCGACGCAGGAACGCGCGGGACGCTGTCAGCGGGGCCTGAGCTGGGTGTCAGGCCGGGAGAAAGGGGCGGGCCGGTGGCCCACCCCTGGGAACGTCATCGCAGTGCGGTGATCAGATCTTGCCGACCAGGTCGATCGACGGGGCCAGGGTCTTGGCGCCTTCCTTCCACTTGGCCGGGCAGACCTGGCCGGGGTTGGCGGCGGTGTACTGGGCGGCCTTCAGCTTGCGCAGGGTTTCCGAGACGTCGCGGGCGATCTCGTTGCTGTGCACCTCGGCGGTCTTGATCTGGCCTTCCGGGTTGATGATGAAGGTGCCGCGCAGGGCCAGGCCTTCTTCGGCGATGTGCACGCCGAAGGCATTGGTCAGCGTGTGGGTGGGGTCGCCCACCAGCGGGAACTTGGCCTTCTTCACCGCGTCGCTGGTCTCGTGCCAGACCTTGTGCGAGAAGTGCGTGTCGGTGGTGACGATGTAGACCTCGGCGCCGGCGGCCTGGAAGGCGGCGTAGTTGTCGGCGGCGTCCTCGATCTCGGTCGGGCAGTTGAAGGTGAAGGCGGCCGGCATGAAGATCAGCACCGACCACTTGCCCTTCAGGCTGGCGTCGGACACCTCGATGAACTCACCCTTGCCGGCGCGGTTGACGAAGGCCGTGGTCTTGAACGGCTGGACTTGGGTGTTGATCAGCGACATGGGGTAACTCCTTGTTGAAGGGGGAATGGATTCGACAGGTGGGATCTTATGTGCGACGCAGCATTGTCTGATTTGATAGATCAAATCTCCGTCATTTGAATCGGCTATCGTGTCCCGGTCATCGCTGGCGTGAATCTTCAAGACTCGCGGTGCGGCCCTGGCCAGACTGCCGGCCATGGAACTGCTGATCAACACACAAAGGCGGGCCGTGCCCGAGGGCTGGCAGGACGAGAGCCTGCTGTGGGTGCTGCGCGAGGCCCTGGGCCTGGTCGGCACGCGTCTGGGCTGCGGCCAGGGCCAGTGCGGCGCCTGCACCGTGCTGCTGGACGGCGCGCCGGTGCGCAGCTGCCAGCTGCCGGTGCAGGCCGCCGTCGGCCGGGCGGTGCAGACCGTCGAGGGCCTGGGCGAAGCGCATCCGCTGGTCCAGGCCTGGCTGGACGAGGCGGTGGCGCAATGCGGCTATTGCCAGTCGGGCCAGCTGATGGCCGCGGCGGCCCTGCTGCGCCGCCAGCCGCGGCCGGCGGCGGCCGAGGTGGTGCAGGCGCTGGACGGCCATCTGTGCCGCTGCGGCAGCCAGGTTCGGGTGGTGCGGGCGGTGCTGCGCGCCGCGGCAGTGGCGGGCCCTTCCCCGGCCGGGGCGGCACCATGACCGCCGGCCCGGGCTGGAGCCGCCGCCGCTGGCTCAGGACCGCCGTCGCGCTGCCGGCGGCTGGCGCATTGACCGTGCTGCTGCCGGCCTGCCGCACGTTGCCGGTGTTTCCGGGCCGGCCGCTGCCCGATGCCGACGCGGCGCTGGGCTGGATCAGCCACCGGGACGGCCGCTACCGGCTGTGGCTGCCGCGCGCCGAGATGGGCCAGCACATCGACACCGCGCTGCTGCAGCTGGCGGCCGAGGAACTGGGCGTGGCGCCCGAGACCATCGCCTGGGCGCGGCCGTCCACCGCCGAGCTGGCGCCGCTGCGCGCCACCGTCGGCAGCGAGTCGCTGATGCTGTTCGGCCCGCCGCTGGCCCAGGCCTGCGCCGAGCTGCGCGAGGCCTTGCAGCGTGGCGAGCCGCCGGGTCTGCGCCAGGCCGCGCCCAGGCCGCTGCAGGAGCTGCGCGCCTATGCCGCGCTGGCCCGCGGTGATGGCCGCTGGGCCGGGCGCCCGCTGCGCCACCCGCTGCTGCCGGCGCTGTTGACGGGGCGTCCCACATTTGCCGCCGACCAGCGCCTGCCCGGCGTGGTTTATGGCCGCGTGCTGCGCGCGCCGGCCAGCCCGGACCTGCCATCGCAGGCACGGTCCTGGAACGAGACTGCCGCGCGCGCCGTGCCCGGCTTCATCGGCCTGGTGCAGCAGCCGCTGCTGCAGCATGGCCAGGCCCAGGGCCTGGGCCTGCTGGCGGCCACACCCGGCGCGCTGGACCGGGCGGCCCAGGCGCTGGCGCCCGACTGGCAGGTGGACGGCCGTTTCGAGGCTGGCGATCTGGCCGCCGCCCTCGATGTGGACACCGCCCTGGCCGGCGGGGCCTTGCCGCACAGCCTCCGCCAGCAGGGCGATGCCGGCGATGCCAGCGCCCAGGCGGGCGGCTGGGACGTGGACCTGCGTCTGGACATCGGCGCCGCGCCCCATGCCGGCATCGAGCCGCGCTGCGCGCTGGCGGCCTTCGATGCCCAGGGCGGCCTGGACGTCTGGACCGGTAGCCAGGACCCCTTTTATGTGCGCGCCGTGCTGGCGCGGCGCCTGGGCCTGGATCCGGACACGGTGCGCGTGCACAACCAGCGCATCGGCGGCGCCTTTGGCGCATGCACGCTGTGCACGGTGGAGCTGGAGGCGGCGCTGCTGGCGCGTGCCGCCGGCCGGCCGGTCAAGCTGCAATGGACCCGCGCCGACGAGTGGCAGCAGGGCTTTCACCGCCCGCCGTCCAGCCACCGGCTGCGCGCGCGCCTGCAGGGCGGGCGCATCGTCGCCTGGTGGCATGCCTTCGTCAGCACGCCCATCCTGCTGACCAATGCCGCCTTGCCACCCTGGCTGAACCCGGTGACGCGGCTCATCGGCGACGGCGGCACGGCGCGTGGCGCCGCCTTGCCGTATGCCGTGCCGGCGCAGCGCATCGAATACGCGCTGCGCCGCCTGCCGCTGTACTGCGGCCCCTGGCGCGGCCTGGGCGCGGGGCCGAATGCGCTGGCGGTGGAGTCGGCCATCGACGACTGCGCGCGCGCCGCCGGTGCCGATGCGCTGCAGTTCCGGCTCGATCACGCACCGCCGCCGCGGCTGGCGCGGGTGCTGCGCGAGGTGGCGGCCGCCGCCGGCTGGTCGGCGCCGCCGGCGCCCGGCCGCCACCGCGGCCTGGCCTGCGGCATCTACAAGGAACACAGCTTTGCCGCGGTGGTGGCCGAGGTCGAATCGGTGCCGGCCGGCGAGGGCGCCGCCGCACCACGGCGCTGGCGCGTGGCACGCCTGGTCTGCGCCATCGACGCCGGCCGCCTGGTGCATCCGGATGCGGTGCGCGCCCAGACCGAGGGCAACCTGGTCTGGGGCCTGGGCATGGTGTTCGGCGCGGCCCTGCCGCTGCGCGCCGGTGGCATCGCGGCCCAGGGCCTGGTCGAGGCCGGGCTGCCGCGGCTGTCGCAGCTGCCGCAGATCGAGGTGCGCCTGGTGCAGGGCGACGAGGCGCCGGGTGGCGCCGGCGAGACCGCCATCGTCGCCGCGGCCGCGGCCATCGCCAATGCGCTGCGCCAGGCCAGCGGCCAGCGGCCGCGGCGCTTTCCGCTGGACGACGACGATCCGGCCCGGCATGCCAAGGCATGATGGGCCATGGGTGATGAGGACAGCGCCGACTCCACGGCCGACTTTGCGGCCGCCGCGCTGCTGCGCCTGATCGCCCAGGGCCTGGCGCGCGAGGGCCTGGCCGTGCCCGGCCCGGTGCCCGACGGCGCCCATGTGACGGTGGATCGCAAGCGCGACTGGCTGCGCCGCCTGCCCGACGACGTGGAGCTGCCCTGGCGCCTGGGCCTGTCGGTGCAGCAGGCGCCGGCCGAGCCGCTGCTGCATGCGCTGCAACCGGCGCAGGACCTGCCGGACCTGATCGCCCGCTGGCAGCGGCTGGAGCGCTATGTGCACGCCCGCCACCGCGTGCGCGTGCTGGACGCGCAGCCCGGCTCGCTGCGGCTGGTGCACGACGCCAGGCGGGCGGGCGATCCGCCGCCCTGGCCGGTGGAGGACCGCCTGGTCTGGGGCCTGATCGTCGGCCTGGCGCGGCGCCTGGGCCTGCCGCCGGTCGAACATCACCTGGACCTGGCCGCGCCGCAGCGGCTGGAACTGCGCTGGGCCCCGCAGCCGCTGGCCGGCGGCGGCGTGCCGTCAGCCACGCCGGCCGGCACGCTGGAAGCCGCGCGGGCCGCGCTGGCGGCCGATCCCGCGGCCAGTTGGACGCTGCCGCGGCTGGCGCAGCGCCTGGGCCTGGCACCGCGCACGCTGCAGCGCCGACTGGCCGATGCCGGCAGCGGCTTCGGCCGGCTGTGGACCGCGGTGCGCCTGGACGCCGCGGCGCCGCTGCTGGTGCAGGGCGGCGATGCGCTGGCCGAGATCGGCTACCGCTGCGGCTTTGCCGACCAGGCGCATTTCACGCGCCTGTTCCACCAGCACCTGGCGCTGACGCCGGCACGTTTTCGGGCCGAGTTCAGGGCTGAATGCCGGGCTCAGGCCGCGGCCTGAACCGCGTAGGGCCCCATCTTCAGCAGCCGCATCGCGTTGTCCTTCAGGATCAGCGGCTTGACCTTGTCCTTGTAGCCGGCCTCGTCGAAGTCCTTCATCCAGCGCTCGGGCGTGATCAGCGGATAGTCGCTGCCAAACAGCATGCGGTCCTTCAGCAGGGTGTTGCCGTACTGCACCAGCTGGGCCGGAAAGTACTTGGGGCTCCAGCCCGACAGGTCGATCCAGACATTGGGCTTGTGCAGGGCCAGGCTCAGGGCCTCGTCCTGCCAGGGCCAGCTGGGGTGGGCGATGACGATCTGGATGTCGGGGAAGTCGATGGCCACGTCCTCCAGCAGCATCGGGTTGCTGTTCTGCACCCGCAGGCCGCCGCCGCAGCGCATGCCCGAGCCGATGCCCGAATGGCCGCTGTGGAAGATGGCCGGCAGCTGGTACTCGGCGATGACCTCGTAGATCGGCCAGGCCATCTTGTCGTAGGGCAGGAAGCCCTGCACCGTGGGATGGAACTTGAAGCCCTTGACGCCGTGCTCCTCGATCAGGCGGCGCGCCTCGCGGGCGCCCATCTTGCCCTTGTGCGGGTCGATGGAGGCAAAGGCCACCATCATGTCCGAGTTGGCCTTGGCGGCCTCGCAGATCTCTTCATTCGGGATGCGGCGCCGGCCCAGCTGGGCTTCGCTGTCCACCGTGAACATCACCAGGCCGATCTTCTTCTCGCGGTAGTAGGCCACCGTCTCGGCAATGGTCGGCCGGCGGTTGCTGCCGAAGTACTTGTCGGCCGCGCGGTCGTACTCCTCGCCGTAGTTGTCGAAGGGGTTCCAGCACGACACCTCGGCATGGGTGTGGATGTCGATGGCGATCAGCTCGTCGGTGTTCATGGGCGCGGCTTTCGGCTTTCAATGGTTCAGGAACGGAATCAAGTGGCCTGGGCAGGCCCTGGCATGATTCTGCTGCTGGCATTGGGGTCGATGTCAAGGGTTTCCCCTGATCATGAACTTCAGACTTTGAACTATCTTTGCGCCCGTTCCGAATCTTTCGCAAAGGCTGATCCGCATGTCGGACTCGTTCTCTCCCGCCACCGGCCTGCTGGCCACGCTGGACCTGCTGCAGATCTCCCAGTCCGGCGCCGTGCTGCAGGTGCGGCTCAACCGCCCGGCCAAGCGCAATGCCATCAGCGACGGCCTGATCGCCCAGCTGCATGCGGCCTTTCTGAACCTGCCGGACGATGTGCGCGCGGTGGTGCTGAGCGGCGAGGGCGACCATTTCTGCGCCGGCCTGGACCTGTCGGAGCTGGTCGAGCGCGATGTGCATGCGGCCATCCTGCATTCGCGCGGCTGGCATGCCTGCTTCGACGCGGTGCAGTACGGCAAGGTGCCGGTGATCGCGGTGCTGCATGGCGCGGTGGTCGGCGGCGGGCTGGAGTTGGCGGCCTCCTGCCACATCCGCGTGGCCGAGGACTCGGCCTACTTCGGCCTGCCCGAGGGCCAGCGTGGCATCTTTGTCGGCGGCGGCGGCTCGGTGCGTGTGCCGCGGCTGATGGGCACGGCGCGCATGACCGACATGATGCTCACCGGCCGCGTCTTCGATGCCGACGAGGGCGAGCGCCACGGCGTCGTCAACTACCGCGCCGCCGATGGCGAGGGCTTGGCCAAGGGCATCGCACTGGCGCGCAAGATCGCCGGCAATGCGCCGATGACGGCCTTTGCGGTGATGCATGCGCTGCCGCGCATCGCCGAGATGAGCCCGTCCGAGGGTCTGTTTGCCGAGGCCTTGATGGCCGCCTGCGCCACCAACACGCCCGAGGCCCAGGACCGGCTGCGTGCCTTCCTGGAAGGCCGTGCCGGCAAGGTGGTGAAGTCATGAGCGGGCCGCGCTACCGTGAGGCAGCGGTTGGCGGCTGCCTGCAGGCCGAGGTCGAGCAGCGCGCCGACGGCAGCGTGATCCTGCGCTCTACCGAGGCCCTGCGCTGGTATCCCGACCGACTCACCGACAGCCTGGAGCAGTGGGCCGCCGAGGCGCCCGAGCGCAGCTTCGTTGCCCGCCGCGACCGGGGTGGCGACTGGGTCCGCGTCGGTTATGCGCAGATGCTGCAGCGGGTCAAGGCGGTGGCGCAGTCGCTGGTCGACCTGGGCCTGTCGGTGGACCGGCCGGTGGCCATCCTGTCCGAGAACGACATCGAGTACCTGACGCTGGCACTCGGCGCGATGTGGGCCGGCGTGCCCTATGTGCCGGTGTCCTCGGCCTATTCGCTGATCTCGCAGGACTACGGCAAGCTGCGCCACATCCTGAATACGGTGACGCCGGGCCTGGTGTTCGCCAGCGGCCCGGCCTATGCCAAGGCCATGGCCGCGGTGCTGCCCGAGGACGTGACCCTGGTCTTCAGCGACGGCCTGGACCGTGTGGCCGACACCGGCCTGCTGGCCGGCCGCGACGTGCGCGCCTTCGCCAGCCTGCTGTTCGCCCGCCCCGGCGCCACGCTGGACGCGGCCCATGCCGCGGTGGGGCCGGACAGCATCGCCAAGTTCCTGTTCACCTCGGGCAGCACCAAGGCGCCCAAGGGCGTGATCAACACCCACCGCATGCTCTGCGCCAACCAGCAGATGCTGCGCCAGAGCATGGCCTTTCTGGCCGAGGAGCCGCCGGTGCTGGTGGACTGGCTGCCCTGGAACCACACCTTCGGCGGCAACCACAACGTCGGCATCACGCTCTACAACGGCGGCACGCTGTACATCGACGATGGCAAGCCCACGCCCAAGGGCATGGCCGAGACGCTGCGCAACCTGCGCGAGATCTCGCCCACGGTCTACTTCAACGTGCCCAAGGGCTTTGAAGAGATCGCCAGCGCGATGGACCAGGATGTTCAGCTGCGCGACACGCTGTTCAAGCGTGTCAAGGCCTTCATGTTCGCCGGCGCCGGCCTGAGCCAGGCGGTGTGGGACAAGCTCGATGCCCATGGCGAGGCCGCCATCGGCGAGCGCGTGCGCATCATGACCGGCCTGGGCATGACCGAGACCGCGCCGTCCTGCACCTTTGCCGTCGGCACCGAGCAGCGCTCGGGCTGGATCGGCCTGCCGGTGCCGGGCGTCGAGGTCAAGCTGGTCAAGGACGCCAGCACAAGCGACAAGACCGAGATCCGCTTCCGCGGCCCCAACGTGATGCCCGGCTACTGGCGTGCGCCCGAGCAGACCGCCGAGGCCTTTGACGACGAAGGCTTCTACCGCACCGGCGACGCGGTGCGCTGGGTGGACGAGAGCGATCCTTCCAAAGGGCTGTATTTCGATGGCCGCACGGCCGAGGACTTCAAGCTGTCCACCGGCACCTTCGTCAGCGTGGGCCCGCTGCGCGCCAAGATCATCGCCGCCGGCCACCCCTGTGTGCAGGACGCGGTGATCACCGGCCTGAACCGCAACGACATCGGCGCGCTGCTGTTCCCGCGCGCCGACGAGTGCCGGGCGCTGGCCGTGCAGGCCGGCCTGGCCGCCGATGCGCCGCTGCCCGAGGTGTTGCACCACCCGGCGGTGCGCGCCTTCTTCCAGGCCCTGGCCGACCGGCTGTGGCGCGAGGCCACCGGCAGCGCCAGCCGCGTGGCGCGTGTGCATGTGCTGGCCGAGCCGCCGGCCATCGACCATGGCGAGGTCACCGACAAGGGCTCGATCAACCAGCGTGCGGTGCTGGCGCACCGCGCGGCCCTGGTGGAAGCCCTGTATGCCGGCACCGAGGCCGATCCGTTCCTGATCCTGCCGAACCCCGACACCCGCAAGGACTGACCGCATGCAAGCCAAGGACAACAGCGCCATCGTCACCGGCGGGGGCTCGGGCCTGGGCGAGGCCGTGGCCCGCGCGCTGGCCGCAGCCGGCTGCCGCGTGGCCGTGCTCGATGTCAATGCCGCCGGCGCCGAGCGCGTGGCCGGCGACATCGTCGCCGGCGGCGGCCGCGCCATCGCGCTGCGCTGCGACATCACCGACACCGCCTCGGTCACCTCGGCGTTGGACCAGGCGGCCGAAGCCCATGGCGTGCCGCGCATCGTGATGAACATCGCCGGCATCGGCACGGCCAAGCGCATCATCGCCAAGGACGGCTCGCCGGCACCGCTGGAAGACTTCGAGCGTGTGGTCAAGGTCAACCTGGTCGGCGCCTACAACGTGGCGCGGCTGGCGGCGGCGCGCATCGCCCAGTTGCCGGCACTCGATGACGGCGAGCGTGGCCTGGTGCTGAACACCGCCTCGGTGGCGGCCTTCGACGGCCAGGTCGGCCAGGAGGCCTATTCGGCCAGCAAGGGCGGCATCGTCGGCATGACCCTGCCGATGGCGCGCGACCTGGCGCAGTGGGGCATCCGCGTGGTCACCATCGCGCCGGGCCTGTTTGCCACGCCGCTGATGCAGGAGCTGCCCGAGGCCGTGCAGCAGTCGCTGGCGGCCAGCATTCCCTTCCCGAAGCGCCTGGGCAAGCCGGAAGAATTTGCCTCGCTGGCCCTGCATGCGGTAACCAACGTGCACCTCAACGGCGAGGTCATCCGCCTGGATGGCTCGCTGCGCATGGCGCCGCGCTGAGCCCTTCTTCCATGAACAACAAGACGCACATCCACCGCGTCGAGGTCTGCTTCGGCGACTGCGATCCCGCGGGCATCGTGTTCTTTCCCAACTTCTCGAAGTGGATGGACACGGCCTCGCTGGCGTTTTTCATGGCCTGCGGCATCCCGCCCTGGCGCGAGCTGGTCAAGACCCGCGGCATCATCGGCACGCCGCTGCTGGAGATCCACACCAGGTTCCTGAAGCCGGCCACCTATGGCGAGACCCTGGAGGTGCACACCTCGGTCGAATCCTGGGCCGCCAAGACCTTCCGCCAGCGCCATGTGGTGCGCCGTGGCGACGATGTGCTGTGCGAGGGCACCGAGGTGCGCGCCTTCTGCATGCGCGATCCCGCCGATCCCGACCGCATCAAGGCCATCCCCGTTCCCGAGGACCTCAAGGCGCTGTGCCTGTGAGCTCTGCGATGTTTGCGTTCCCCACCCCCAGCCACCCGAGGAGACACCCGATGAAGCTGACCAAGACCCTGCTGGCCGCCGCGACCGCCGTCGTCGCGTTTGGTGCCGCACTGCCCCAGGCCGCCTGGGCCGAGATCAAGATCGGCGTGAGCCTGTCGCTGACCGGCCCCGGCTCCGGCCTGGGCATCCCGATGCAGAACCAGTTCAAGCTGTTTCCGCAGACCATTGCCGGCGAGAAGGTCACGCTGGTGATCCTGGACGACGCCACCGATCCGGGCAAGGGCGCCACCAATGCGCGCCGCTTCGTCAGCGAGGACAAGGTGGACATGATCATCGGCTCGTGCATCACCGCGGTGGCTGCGGCCATGTCGCCGGTGGCCACCGAGGCCAAGACGGTGCAGCTGGCGGCCTCGCCGGTGGGCCTGCCGCCGGGCCAGGACGGCTGGGTGTTCCGCCTGCCGCAGAGCAATGACGTGATGGCCCACGCCGTGTTCGCGCTGATGAAGAAGCAGGGCGTCAAGACCATCGGCTTCCTGGGCTACACCGATGCCTATGGCGAGCTGTGGCTGAAGGCCGCCACCGCCGAGGCCGCCAAGAACGGCATCCAGATCGTCGCCACCGAGCGCTTTGCGCGCACCGACACCTCGGTCACCGCCCAGGCACTGAAGCTGAGCTCGGCCAATCCCGATGCGATGCTGATCGTGGCCTCGGGCTCGGGCGCGGCCATGCCGCACAAGGCCGTGGTCGAGCGCGGCTACAAGGGCAAGATCTACCAGACCCATGCCGCGGCCTCGATGGACCTGATGCGCGTGGGCGGCAAGGACGTGGAAGGCGCCTTCGTGGTGTCCGGCCCGGCCACCGTCGGCGACATCCTGCCCGACAGCCATCCCAGCAAGAAGGTCTCGCAGGACTTCCTGCTGAAGTACGAGAAGGCCTACGGCAAGAACATGGCCAACCAGTTTGCCGGCCACAGCTACGACGCGCAGATCATCCTCGAGAAGATCGTGCCGATGGCACTGAAGAAGGCCAAGCCCGGCACGCCGGAGTTCCGCGCCGCGCTGAAGGAGTCGATGGAGACCATGGGCCGCACCGTGCTGGCCCACGGCGTGCTGAACTGGACGCCGACCGACCACTGGGGCTACACGCTGGAGACCGGCGTGATGCTGCAGGTGAAAAACGGCGACTGGGTGCTGGCCCAGTGACCAGCGCGGCGGCATGGGCTCCAGGCCCCATGCCGCCGCTTGCCGCCATCCGGATTGACCCGGGTGGGGATTGACTTGCATCAGCCGCGGCGCCGTTCTTAACATCGACCGACTGGTCGGTTGAAGATTGGCGCGCGGCCGATCTGCCGGCCCGTACCGACGCTCTGGGACCCCCCATGGATTTATCGATTGCAAGCATCCTGGCGCTGGACGGCGTCACCAACGGAGCCGTCTATGCGCTGCTGGCGCTGGCCACCGTGCTGGTGTTCGCCGTCACGCGCATCATCTTCATTCCGCAGGGCGAGTTCGTGGCCTTTGGCGCGCTGACGCTGGCCCTGCTGCAGCAGGGCCAGGTGCCGGGCACGGTGTGGCTGCTGCTGATCCTGGCCGGCTGCGCCGCGGTGGCCGATGTCATCGACGGCCTCAAGCTGCACCAGGCGGCGCCGCGCATCGCCCGGCGCGTGGCCGGCAGCGTGGGTTTTCCGGTGGCGGTGTCGCTGCTGGCCATCTGGCTGGCGCCGCTGCAGCTGCCGCTGCTGGCCCAGGCCGCGCTGACCCTGGCCCTGGTGACGGCCTTCGGCCCGCTGCTGTACCGCGTGGCCTACCAGTCGCTGGCCGATGCCAGCGTGCTGGTGCTGCTGATCGTCTCGGTGGGCGTGCACTTTGCGCTGGTCGGCCTGGGCCTGCTGTTCTTCGGCGCCGAGGGCTTCCGCAACCCCAGCTTCTGGGACGAGCGCTTCACGCTGGGCCCGCTGGCGCTGACCGGGCAGACGCTGATCATCATGCTGGTGTCGCTGGCGCTGATCGTTGCGCTGTGGCTGTTCTTCGAGCGCAGCCTGTACGGCAAGGCGCTGCGCGCCACCGCCGTCAACCGACTCGGCGCGCGGCTGATGGGCATCAGCAGCGAATCCGCCGGCCGCCTGACCTTCACGCTGGCGGCGCTGTTCGGCGCGCTGTCGGGCCTGCTGATCGGGCCGACGACGACGGTGTTCTACGACTCCGGCTTCCTGATCGGCCTGAAGGGCTTCGTCGCCGCGGTGTTCGGTGGACTGGCCAGTTATCCGCTGGCCCTGGTCGGTGCGCTGGGCGTGGGCCTGCTGGAATCCTTTGGCTCGTTCTGGGCCAGTGCCTTCAAGGAAGTGATCGTGTTCTCGGCCATCATCCCGGTGCTGCTGTGGCGCTCGCTGCGTGACCCCCATGCCGAGGAGCATTGAGATGGCCGCGCTGCAACGTTTTGCCTTTCCGCTGTTTGCCCTGCTGATGCTGGTGCTGCCGGCACTGCCGGTGCCCGAGTTCTGGATCACCCAGCTCAACTACATCGGCCTGTATGCCATCGTCTCGCTGGGCCTGGTGCTGCTCACCGGCGTGGCCGGGCTCACCTCCTTCGGCCAGGCCGCCTTTGTCGGCGTTGGCGCCTACACCGCGGCCTTCCTGGCCTCCAAGGCCGGCTGGAACCCCTGGCTGACGGTGTTCGTCGGCGTCGCGCTCAGCGTGGCCGTGTCGCTGGCGCTGGGTGCGATCACGCTGCGCATGTCGGGCCACTACCTGCCGCTGGCCACCATCGCCTGGGGCCTGGCGCTGAACTACACCATGGCCAACATGGAGTTCCTGGGCAAGTACGACGGCCTGCTGGGCATTCCGCCGCTGGAGATCGCCGGCACCAGCCTGGGCTCGGGCCGTGGCATCTGCGTGCTGATCTGGGCCGTGGCCCTGCTGGCGGCGCTGGCGGTGACGCATCTGCTGGACAGCCGGCCCGGCCGCGCCATCCGCGCGCTGAAGAACGGCACCACCATGGCCGAGGCCATGGGCATCTCCACCTTCCGCTACAAGCTGGTGGTGTTTGTGCTGGCGGCCGTCCTGGCGGCGGTCTCGGGCTGGCTGTTTGCGCACTTCCAGCGCACGGTCAATCCGTCGCCCTTCGGCATCCACAAGGGCATCGAGTACCTGTTCATGGCCGTGCTCGGCGGCGTGGGCCATGTCTGGGGCGCCTTCCTGGGCGCGGCCGTGGTCAAGATCGTCGAGGACCAGCTGCAGGTGCTGCTGCCGGCGCTGATCGGCCACTCGGGCAACTTCGAGATCATCGTCTTCGGCCTGGTGCTGATCGCGGTGCTGAAGTACGCGCCCGACGGCCTGTGGACCTTTGTCACCCGCTGGCTGCCGCCGGCCCGCCGCGTGCCCGACTGGCATGGCGCGCAGAAGCTGCCGCAGCGCGAGAAGCCGGCGCGTGGCGAGCTGCTGCTGGAGGTGGACGCGGTGCGCAAGGAGTTCGGCGGCCTGGTGGCGGTCAACGACGTGTCGTTCACGCTGCGTGCCGGCGAGATCATGGGCCTGATCGGTCCCAACGGCGCCGGCAAGAGCACCACCTTCAACCTGGTCACCGGCGTACTGCCGCTGACGCGCGGCGCGGTGCGCTTCCGCGGCGAGCAGGTCGGCGGCCTGCCGTCGCGCCAGATCGCGCGGCGCGGCATGTCGCGCACCTTCCAGCACGTGAAGATGATCCCCGAGATGACGGTGCTGGAGAACGTGGCCCTCGGCGGCTATCTGCGCAGCAGCTCGGGCGAAATCCGCGCCATGCTGCGCCTGGACCGCGCCGAGGAGCGCCGCCTGTTCGCCGAGGCCGAGGCCCAGCTGGCGCGCATCGGCATGGCCGAGCTGATGCACGAGCAGGCCGGCAACCTGGCCCTGGGCCCGCAGCGGCTGATGGAGATCGCCCGCGCGCTGTGCACCGACCCGGCCCTGCTGCTGCTGGACGAGCCCGCCGCCGGCCTGCGCCACAAGGAGAAGCAGGCACTGGCCGCGGTGCTGCGCCAGCTCAAGAGCGAGGGCATGAGCATCCTGCTGGTCGAGCACGACATGGACTTCGTGATGGGCCTGACCGACCGCATCGTGGTGATGGAGTTCGGCACCAAGCTGATCGAGGGCACGCCCGACGAAGTGCAGGCCAGCCCGGTGGTGCGCGCCGCCTACCTGGGCACGGAACATTGAGAACGCCATGGCAGACGCATTGCTGAATGTCCAGAACCTGCACGCCGGCTACGGCCGCGCCGAGGTGCTCACGGGCCTGAACTTCTCGCTGGCCAAGGGCCAGGTCATCACCATCATCGGCCCCAACGGCGCCGGCAAGAGCACCACGCTGAATGCGCTGATGGCCGTGCTGCCCGCACGCGGCCAGATCGTCTTCGACGGCGTGGACCTGGCCGATGTGTCGCTGGAAGAGCGGGTGATGATGGGCCTGGCCCTGGTGCCCGAGAAGCGCGAGCTGTTCGGCACCATGCCGGTGGAAGACAACCTGGTGCTGGGCGCCTGGCGCGCGATGAAGCAGGGCCGCGACTGGAAGCGCGCGTTGGAGCGCGTCTACACCACCTTTCCGCGGCTCAAGGAGCGCCGCGCCCAGCTGGCCGGCACGCTGTCGGGCGGCGAGCGCCAGATGCTGGCCGTGGGCCGCGCGCTGATGAGCGAGCCCAAGCTCTTGATGCTCGACGAGCCCAGCCTGGGCCTGGCGCCGCTGATCGTGCGCGAGATCTTCCGCATCATCTCCACGCTGCGCGAACAGGGCGTGTCCATCCTGCTGGTCGAGCAGAACGCGCGTGCCGCGCTGGAAGTGGCCGACCACGGCTATGTGCTGGAGACCGGCGCCATCGCGCTGCAGGGCCCGGCGGCCGATCTGGCGGTGGACCCGCGCGTGATCGAGACGTATCTGGGCGCCGGCCGCAAGCCGGCCGACCAACAGGCCAACCAAGAGGCTTGATGCCGATGTGGACCTACACCCCACCGGTGGCCGACCAGCTGCACATCCTGACCCGCGTGCTGGACGCGCCGGCGCAATGGGCACGGCTGGCGCCTTTTGCCGATCTCGATGCCGAGACCGCGGCCGAGGTGCTGGCCCAGGCCGGGCGCTTTGCCGCCGAGGTGCTGCTGCCGCTGAACGCCCCGGGCGACCGCCAGGGCTGCCGCTGGTCGCCCGAAGGCGTGAAGACGCCCGACGGCTTTGCCGCCGCCTGGCAGGCCTATGTGGCCGGCGGCTGGCCGGCCCTGGCCGCGCCGGTGGACGATGGTGGCCAGGGCCTGCCCGAGGCGCTGAACCTGCCGCTCAACGAGATGATCGCCGCGGCCAACCACGGCTGGACCATGTACCCGGGCCTGCTGCACGGCGCCTGCGAGGTGGTGCGCCACCATGCCGTGCCCGCGCTGCGTGAGCGTTATCTGCCGCCGCTGGTCAGCGGCGAATGGCTGGCCACGATGTGCCTGACCGAGCCCCAGGCCGGCAGCGACCTGGGCCGGGTGCGCAGCCAGATGCGGGTGGACGGTGATGCCCAGCCGGCCAACGGCGCGCCGGTGCGCGTATCGGGCAGCAAGATCTTCATCTCCGGCGGCGACCACGACCTCACCGACAACATCGTGCACCTGGTGCTGGCCCGGCTGCCGGACGCGGCGCCGGGCAGCCGCGGCCTGTCGCTGGCCCTGGTGCCCAGGATGCTGCCGGACGGCACGCGCAATGCGGTGTTCTGCGACGGCATCGAGCACAAGATGGGCATCCACGGCAGCGCCACCTGCCAGATGCGTTTCGAGCAGGCCGAAGGCTGGCTGATCGGCGAGCCGCACCGCGGCCTGGCGGCGATGTTCAGGATGATGAACTCGGCCCGGCTGCATGTGGCCATGCAGGGCCTGGGCCATCTGGAGATCGCCACGCAGAACGCCTGGGCCTATGCCGCCGAGCGCGAGCAGATGCGCGCACCGGGCCGGCCCGAGGGCGCGGCCGCCACCGCCGGCGGCGCCGATCCCATCGCCTGGCATCCGGCCATGCGCCGCCTGCTGCTGGGCCTGCGCGCCCGCGCCGATGCGGCGCGCGTGATCGCGCTGCACGGCGCCATGCTGCTGGACGCCGCCGAGCACGACGGCGATGCCACGCGGCGCCAGGCCGCGGCCGACCAGGTGGCCATCCTGACGCCGGTGGCCAAGGCCTTTTTCACCGAGCTGGGCCACCGCGGCGCCGACGAGGCCCTGCAGGCCTGGGGCGGTTATGGCTTCGTCGCCGAATACGGCATCGAGCAGGTGGTGCGCGACAGCCGCATCGCGATGATCTACGAGGGCAGCAACGAGATCCAGGCCATCGACCTGGTGCAGCGCAAGCTGCTGGACGATGGCGGCCGGCGTGCGCGGGCCTTCATCGAGGCGCTGTCGGCCGAGGTCCAGGCCGGCCTGGACCAGCCCGAGACCCGGCCGTTTGCCGATGCGCTGGCCGGCCAGTTGCAGGCCTGGCGCGAGGCGCTGGATGCGCTGCTCGCCGGCCAGGCTGCCGATGGTGGGGCCGATGCCGAATACCCACTGCGCGTGGCCGACGACATGCTGGCCGGCGTGGGCCATGCGCTGATGGCCTGGGCCTGGGCCAAGCTGGCGCGCGCCGCGCTGGAACTGCAGCCCGGCCAGGGCCTGGCGGGCGGGCGCAGCGCCCAATCCTGGTGGCAGGCGGCGCAGTACGGCCTGCAATGGCTGCTGCCGCAGGCGCGGGTGCACTGGGCACGCGTGGCCGAGCGCGGGGCGGCGCTGCCGTTCCTGGCCGCATGAATCCGCGCCCGTCGCAGCCACCGGTGTCGCTGGGCGTGCTGGGCGAGGTGCTGGGCTACCACGTGGCCCAGGCCCGGGTGGTGACCATGGACACCTTCGACCGCCACATCGGCCAGCGCTTTGGCCTGCGCAAGGTGGAGTATTCGCTGCTGCTGCTGCTGCTGGCCAATGGCCCGCTGTCGCCCAAGCGCCTGGGCCAGACGCTGGCGCTGTCGGCGCCCAATCTGACCCTGCTGCTGGACCGGCTGCAGCAGCGCGACCTGATCCGCCGCGAGCGCAGCGAGGCCGACCGCCGCAGCCACAACATCGTGCTCACCGAGGCCGGCCGCCAGATGGCCGCCGACAGCGCCACCGCCGCCGGTCCGATGGAGGCCGAGCTGGACGACCGGCTGACGCGCGCCGAGCGGCTGATGCTGATCGAGCTGCTGACCAAGGTGGCGCAGCCGCGCTGAGCGCCCGCTGCGCTCGGGCCCGCTGCGCTCGGGCCCGCTGCGCTCAGGCCGGCACCACGCCGGGCGGTGCGCCGGGCACCTGGAACGGCGGTCCGATCTTGAAGATGCCGCTGACGCGCACGCAGGGTGCGCCGTCGGCCGTGATCAGGGCCTGGGCGAACACCAGGCTGCGCGTGGTGCGCAGCACCTGCGCCTCGCCCTGCACCCAGCAACCCAGCGGCGCCGGCGCCAGGTAGTCCAGCGTCAGGTTGATGGTCGGCAGAAAGCGCCAGCCGACCTCGGGCGCCTTGCGCTGCACCGACAGTGGCAGCACCATGTCGGCAAAGCTGGCCAGCATGCCGCCATGGCAGTTGCGCATCGGGTTGCAGTGCCGCGGCTCGACGCGAAAACCCAGCTGCACCAGCTCGCCCTCGTGCTTCAGGTACAGCGGCCCGTTGACGCCGAAGAAGCCCTCGGGGATGACCAGCTCGGCAAAGCCCGGCGGCAGATCGCTGGCACCGCTCATCGTGCCGGTCCTGTTGCGGCAGCTTCTTTTGCCGACTCGGCCTCGAAGTCGGCCTCGTCGGCCGAGAGATAGGCCCAGTTCGGATAGTGCAGCGCAAAGTCGGCGCGCATCTGCGCCAGCGGCACATCGTCGAAGTGGCCGCGCTGGGCCAGGTATTCCATGTGGCGCCGGCCCTCGCGGTCAAACGGGTGGTAGATCGAGTCGCTGACGCCGTCGAACTCCAGCGGCAGCAGGCCGAAGCGCTGGCACAGCGACAGGTTGAAGGCCGGCGTGGCCTTGCGCCAGGCGCCGTCCAGCCAGATCTCCGAGAAGCCGTGCCAGAAGAACACGTCGGTGCCCATCTGCGCGCGCATGCGCTCGGTGCTGAGGTGGTTCTTCACGTCGGCAAAGCCCAGCCGCGACGGGATGCCGGCGGCGCGGCAGGCGGCCGTCAGCAGGGCCGCCTTGGGCACGCACCAGCCATGGCCGTTGGCCAGCACCGTGCTGGCGGACATGCCCTGGGCGCTGAGGTCGGCCTGGTAGGGGTCGTAGCGAAAGCCGTCGCGCACCGCCAGGTACAGCGCCACGGCGCGCTGGCGCGGGCTGTCGCCCACGGCATGCTGCTGCGCAAAGGCGCGCACCGCCGGGTGCTCGCTGTCGACCATGCTGGCCGGTGCCAGGTGGGCAGCGGTCGGCAGATCCTGGGATCCGTCCATGCTGTGTCTCCTCGGTAACTTTGCAGGCCCAGTTTCGCGGTAGTCTCGCAAGCCCTGCTGTCACCGGCGCGCCACCACCGTGATCGACCTGTACTACTGGCCCACGCCGAATGGCTGGAAGCTGTCCATCGCCCTCGAAGAACTGGGCCTGGCCTACCGCCTGCGGCCGGTCAACATCGCCCGCGGCGAGCAGTTCGGCGCCGACTTCCTGGCCATCAGCCCGAACAACCGCATCCCGGCCTTGGTGGACCACGATCCACCCGGCGGCGGTGCGCCGATCAGCAGCTTCGAGAGCGGCGCGATGCTGATCTACCTGGCCGACAAGGCCGGCCGCCTGCTGCCGCAGGCGCCGCGCGAGCGCCAGGCCGTGCTGTCCTGGCTGATGTGGCAGATGGGCGGCTTTGGGCCCATGCTGGGCCAGCACGGCCACTTCAAGCTTTATGCCACCGAGCAGCTGCCCTATGCCATCGAGCGTTATGCGGCCGAGGCGCGGCGGCTGTACGGCGTGCTCGATGCCCAGCTGGCGCGCCAGCAGGCGGCCGGGCACGACTTCGTCTGCGGCGAGTATTCGATTGCCGACATCGCCATCTTTCCCTGGGCCATGACGCACAAGGCCCAGGGCTTCACGCTGGACGACTGGCCGGCCGTCAAGCGCTGGTATGCGCTGCTGCGCGCGCGCGAGGCCGTGCAGCGTGGCCTGGCCGTGGGACGCGAGCTGCGCAGCGCCCAGACCGTGCCCGATGCCGAGGCGCGCAAGCACCTGTTTGCCGGCACGGCCGCCGCCGGCACCTCCGGAACCACCCCATGATCGAATGCTTCTTCGACTGCTCCAGCCCCTGGACCTGGCTGTGCTTCCACCAGCTGCGCCCGCTGGCGCGTGAGCTGGGCGTGGACGTTCAATGGCGGCCGGTGCTGGTGGGCGGCATCTTCAATGCCGTCAACCCCAGCGTCTACAGCTTCCGCGAGAACGGCCCGCCGGCCAAGCAGGCCTATCTGAAAAAGGACCTGCAGGACTGGGCCCGCCATGTGGGCCTGGACATCCGCTTTCCGCCCAGCGTGTTTCCGGTCAACAGCGTCAAGGCCATGCGCGCGGCGATCTGGGCCGGCGAGCAGGGCGGTCTGGACCCGTTTTGCGACCAGGTGTTCCGCACCTACTGGAGCGACGACCGCGACATCAGCCAGGACACGGTGCTGGCCGACTGCGCCCGCGCCGCCGGCCTGGACCCCGCGGCCGTGCTGGCCGCCGCGGCCGACCCGGTCTACAAGGCCGCGCTGAAGGCCAACACCGACGAGGCCATCGCCCGCGGCGCCTTCGGCTCGCCGACGATCTTCGTCGGCGGCGACGACCTGTACTTCGGCAACGACCGCCTGCCGCTGGTGCGCGAGGCCGTGCTGCGCCGCCGCGCCGCGGCCGCCGCCGGCGGCACTTGAGCGCCGCCGCGGCGCCGCGCATCGGCGAGCGGCCGCGCCTGCTGCCGCTGGCCGGGCCGCTGTTTGCCGAGCTGCTGCTGGGCATCTCGGTGGGCCTGGTCGGCACCACGCTGGCGGCGCGCCTGGGCGATGCCTCGGGCGCGGCCTTTGCGCTGGCCAACCAGGTGCTGGCGATGCTGTTCGTGTTCTTCCGCATCGTCGGCGCCGGTGTCGGCGTGGTGGTGTCGCAGGCGCTGGGCGGCGGCCGGCGCGACCAGGCCGACCGCACGGCCCGCGCCACGCTGGGCGCGGCCAGCTGGATCGGCTGCGCCGGCGCGCTGATCGCCGGCGCCGGCTCGGGCCCGCTGCTGGCGCTGATGAATGCGCCGTCCGAGCTGCGGCCGCTGGCCCAGCCGATGCTGATCGCGCTGGCCCCGGCCATGCTGCTCGACGCCTGGGTGGCCACGCTGGCCAGCGTGGCCCGCTCGCACCTGCTGGCGCGGCCCACGCTGCGCCTGATCCTGGTGATGAACGGCCTGCACCTGGTGCTGGCCTGGCTGCTGATGGGCCCGGCCGGCTGGGGCCTGCCCGGCTTTGCCGTGGCCCTGCTGGCCAGCCGCGCGCTGGGCGCGGCCCTGCTGCTGCAGCTGTGGCGGCGCCGGCTGGGCCTGCGGCCGCAGGCCCGCGACCTGTGGCGCCTGGACCGTCCGGCCCTGGGCCCGGTGCTGCACATCGGACTGCCCGGCGCAGCCGAGAACATCGCCTGGCGCCTGGCCTATGTGGTCAGCGTGTCGGTGGTGGGCAGCATGGGCACCCAGGCCCTGGCCACCCATGCCTATGTGATGCAGGTGCTGCATGTGCTGCTGCTGGCCAGCCTGGCCATCGGCCTGTCGGCCGAGATCGTGGTCGGCCACCTGATCGGCGCCGGCCGGCTGCACGAGGCCCACCAGCTGGTGCGGCGTTCGATGGCGCGTGGCCTGGCGATCTCGGGCGGGCTGTCGCTGCTGGCGGCCCTGGCCGGGCCCTGGCTGCTGCGCGCCTTCACCGCCGATGCGGCCATCCTGTCGGCCGGCGTGCTGCTGCTGTGGCTGACGCCGCTGCTGGAAACCGGCCGCAGCTTCAACCTGGTGATCGTCAATGCGCTGCGCGCCGCCGGCGATGCGCGTTACCCGGTGGCCGCCGGTGCCGTGTCCTTTGTCTTCGTGATGGCCGGTGGCACCTGGTTCCTGGGCGCCTGGATGGGCTGGGGCCTGGTCGGCGTGTGGATCGCCTATGCCGCCGACGAATGGATCCGCGGCCTGCTGATGTGGCGGCGCTGGCTGCGCCTGGGCTGGGTGCCGCATGCGCGCCGGCTGCACCGCCGGCTGCGCTTGCAGCAGGCGCAGGCTCAGCAGCCGTGAAAGCGCGCAAACTCCTCCAGCGGCGCACGCTGCGCGACCAGTGAATTGACCGGGTGCTCCGGGTTGCGGTAGCCGATGGCCATGCCGGTGAACAGCATGCGCTCGGCCGGCAGCCCGAGAAAGCCGCCAATCGTGCGCGGGTAGACGCTCCAGGCCTCCTGGGCGCAGCTGTCCACGCCTTCGGCCTGCAGCAGCAGCATCAGGCTCTGCAGGAACATGCCCAGGTCGCTCCACTGCGGCGGGCCCATGCGGCGGTCGACGCTGCAAAACAGCAGCATCGGCGCGCCAAAGGCCTCGTAGTTGCGCGCAAACCAGCGCAGCCGGGCCGGCCGGTCCTCGCGCGCCACGCCCATGGTGGCGTACATGTCCTCGCCGACCTGGAAGCGCCGGTCGCGGTAGGGCGAGACCAGTTCCTTGGGATAGATGGCGTATTCGGGCTGCTCGCTGGTGTCGCCGGCGGCCACTGCCGCCAGGCGCTCGCGCATAAGCGCGCGCAGCGCTTCCAGCCGCTCGCCGGCCAGCACATCGATGTGCCAGGGCTGCAGATTGCCGCCCGAGGGCGAGCGCGCGGCCTGGGCCAGCACGCGGCGGATCAGCTCACCGGGCACCGGCCGGGGCAGGAAGTCGCGGATCGAGCGACGGGCGGCGAGGGCGTCGGCCACATGCATGGGAAGGCTCTCCAGGGGCGTGATGTTGAGCGCCGAACTTAACCGCGGCGCCGGCGCGGCCGCGTCAAACAGGTGACGGCCGGCGCGCGAACACGGGTCCTAGTGGCTTTCCCCGGCTCGCGCCCCGGTCCGGCCCAGGCAGCATCTGGACACAAGACGCTCTGCAGGGGCCCACCTACTCTGCGCGCCGTTTGCAGCAGTCCATGGCCTGCGCCCTCCGGCGCGGGCCGCGCTCGGGAGAATCGGTTTGGCGATCGTGCAATTGCTGGTGTCCGGGATCTCGCTCGGATGCATCTATGCGCTGATAGCGCTGGGCTTCGTGCTCATCTACAAGGCCACCGAGACCGTCAACTTCGCCCAGGGCGAGTTGATGATGCTGGGTGCCTTTGGTGCGCTGCTGCTGATCAAGAGTGGCGGCTGGAGCTTCTGGGCCGCCGCGCCGGTGGCCGTGGCCGGCATGCTGGCACTCGGCATCGCGCTGGAGCGGCTGGTGATCCGGCCCATCCTGGGCCAGCCGCAGTTCACTGTGGTCATGCTGACCATCGGCGTGGGCTACACGGCGCGTGGCCTGATCTCGATGCTGCCGGAGATCGGCACCGAGACCAGCGCGCTGCCCGTGCCCTACAAGGACCAGGTGCTCAACCTCGGCGGCGCGGTCATCAGCGTGGAGCAGCTGGCGGTGATCGGCATGACGGCGCTGCTGTGCGGGGCGCTGTTCCTGATGTTCCGCTACAGCAAGATCGGCATCGCCATGCAGGCGGCCTCGCAGAACCAGCTGGCCGCGTACTACATGGGCATTCCGGTGCGCCAGCTCAATGGCCTGGTGTGGGGCCTGTCGGCGGCGGTGGCGGCGATTGCCGGCCTGCTGCTGGCGCCCATCACCTTCGTGCACGCCAACATGGGCTTCATCGGCCTGAAGGCCTTTCCGGCGGCGGTGGTGGGCGGCTTCGGCAGCCTGCCCGGGGCCATCGTCGGCGGCCTGGTGATCGGCCTGGTCGAGGCCTTCGCCGGCTTCTACCTGCCCGAGGGTTTCAAGGACATCGCCGCCTATGTGGTGGTGCTGGTGATGCTGGCGGTCAAGCCGCACGGCCTGTTTGGCGGCGCGATGCGCAAGAAGGTCTGAGTCCGCGATGCGTTTCATCTTCAAGACCCACTACGAGCAGGACATCCAGCTCGTCAAGCACGGCGGCCAGGCCTTCTGGTACAGCCTGCTGCTGCTGGCCGCGCTGAGCGCACCGTTCTGGGCCGGCGACTACTGGCTCAGCCAGTTCAGCTTTGTGCTGGTGTATGCGATTGCCGGCCTGGGCCTGATGGTGCTGTCGGGCTTCACCGGCCTGGCATCCATCGGCCATGCGGCCTTTCTGGGCGTCGGCGCCTACACCGAGGCGGTGCTGGCCGCGCGCGGCTGGCCGTTCCCGCTGAGCATGGTCATGGCGGCCCTGCTGTCGGCGGCGGTGGGCACGGTGGTGGGCCTGCCGGCGCTGCGCGTCAAGGGCATCTACCTGGCCATCGCCACGCTGTCGGCCGGCTTCATCGTCGAGGAGGTGCTGGCGCGCTGGGAGAGCCTGACCAAGGGCAATGCCGGCATGAGCGTGAGCAGCCCGCAGTTCTTCGGCGCCGACCTGGGCTCGGGCGAGTCCTTCTACTACCTGGCGCTGGGCACCTGCGTGCTGGTCACGCTGGGCGTGCTGAACCTGCTGCGCTCGGCCACCGGTCGCGCCTTCATCGCCATCCGCGACAGCGAGATCTCGGCGCAGAGCATGGGCATCCACCTGGCCGGCTACAAGACCCTGGCCTTTGCGCTGTCGGCGGCCATCGTCGGCCTGGCTGGCGCGCTGTATGCGCACAAGCTGCGCTTCATCTCGCCCGACCAGTTCGGCATCGTGCAGAGCATCGACCTGCTGCTGCTGGTGGTGGTGGGCGGCATCGGCTCGGTGCACGGCGCGTTCTTCGGCGCGGTGTTCCTGATCACCATGCCGCAGCTGATTGCCCTGGGCAAGGACTTCCTGCCGCCGTCCATCGGCCAGGCCGCCGGCCTGCAGGCGGTGGTGTACGGCGTGGTGCTGATGGCCTTTGTGCTGTTCGAGCCCATGGGCCTGTATGGCCGCTGGCTGAAGGTGCGCACCTGGCTGCAGCTGTTCCCGTTCTACCGCCGCGGCATGTTCAAACGGCAGAAGTCCTATACCAAGTCCGAGAGGCTGAAGTGATGAGCAGCAACCTGTTGGAAGCCCGTGAGCTGAGCGTGCGCTTCGGCGGCGTGCTGGCCGTCAACAAGGTCAGCTTCGACGTGCGGCGCGGCGAGGTGTTCACGCTGATCGGCCCCAATGGCGCGGGCAAGACCACCGTCTTCAACCTGATCAGCCGCATCTACAACCCGACCACCGGCACGCTGAGCTTCGAGGGCCAGGCGCTCAACGAGCGCGCGCCGCACGACATCGCGGCGCTGGGCATTGCACGCACCTTCCAGAACATCGAGCTGTTCGAAAACGCCACGGTGCTGCAGAACCTGCTGATCGGCCACCACATCCACCGCGGCACCGGCTTCTGGAGCAATCTGCTGTTCCTGCCGGCCACGCGGCGTGCCGAGCAGGAGGCGCGGCTGCGCGCCGAGCAGGTGATCGACCTGCTGGACCTGCAGCACTACCGCGACAGCTTCGTCGCCGGCCTGCCCTATGGCAAGCGCAAGGTGGTGGAGCTGGCGCGGGCGCTGTGCACCGCTCCGAAGCTGCTGCTGCTGGACGAGCCCTCGTCGGGCCTGAACGTCGAGGAGACCGAGGACATGGCCTGGTGGATTCAGGACATCAAGACCGAGCTGGGCATCACCGTGCTGATGGTCGAGCACGACATGAGCCTGGTGTCGCGCGTCAGCGATCGCGTGCTGGCGATGAACCAGGGCGAGGTGCTGGCCCTGGGCACACCGGCCGAGGTGCAGGCCCATCCGGGCGTGATCGAGGCCTATCTGGGCACGGTGGACGACGTGTCCAGCCTGAGGAGGCAAGCCGCATGAGCGCCGTTCCGCTGCAAGCCGTGGCCGCAGACGAGATCCTGCTCTCGCTGGCCAATGTCGAAAGCGCCTACGGGCCGATCAAGGCCATCCGCGGCGTCAGCCTGAAGGTGCGGCGCGGGGAGATCGCCACCGTGCTGGGCAGCAACGGCGCCGGCAAGAGCACCATCCTGAAGACCATCTCCGGCGTGCTCGACCCCACGCGCGGCACGGTGCAGTTCAAGGGCCAGGACATCACCGGCCTGGACCCCGCCGACATCGTGCGCCGCGGCCTGGTGCATGTGCCCGAGGGCCGCGAGGTGTTTCCGCTGCTCAGCGTGCACGACAACCTGCTGATGGGCGCCTTCACCCGCGGCGACCGCGACGGCGTGGCGCGCGACATCGAGCAGGTCTACCGCTACTTCCCGATCCTGAAGGAGCGCGAGAAGCAGGACGCCGGCCTGCTGTCGGGCGGCCAGCAGCAGATGCTGGCCATCAGCCGTGCGCTGATGAGCAACCCCGAGCTGGTGCTGCTGGACGAGCCCAGCCTGGGCCTGAGTCCCAAGCTCACCAAGGAGATCTTCGAGATCGTGGTGCGCATCAACCGCGAGCGTGGCACGACCATCCTGCTGGTCGAGCAGAACGCCAACATGGCGCTGAATGCCGCCGACTACGGCTATGTGCTGGAGAACGGCCGCATCGTCATGGAAGACCGCTGCGATGTGCTGCGCGACAAGGAAGACATCCGCGAGTTCTACCTGGGCATGAAGGAAGCCGGCGTGCGCGGCGAGCGGCGCTGGAAGAAGAAGAAGACCTGGCGATGAGCGGAGCCGCAGCCATGAACGCAACCACCCTCAGCAAAGACCCCCACCGCATCGTCGTCGGCCAGCGGCCGAACTGGACGCCCGAGGCCGTGGCCTTCGACACCGTGCCCAAGATGTTCTGGCAGCGCGTCAAGGAACTGGGCGACCAGGTGATGATGCGCCAGAAGGACCTGGGCATCTGGAAGTCCTATACCTGGAACGAGGTGGCCGGCATCGTCACCGAGATCGGCGCCGGACTGGTGAGCCTGGGCTACCAGCCGGGCGAGGTGATCTCGGTGCTGGCCAACACCTGCCGCGAATGGGTGTGGACCGATCTGGCCGGCCTGTCCATGGGTGGCGTGGTCAACGGCATCTACCCCACCGACTCGGCCGGCCAGGTGCACTATCTGTGCGAGGACTCGGGCTCGGTGTTCCTGTTCGTCGAGGACGACGAGCAGCTCGACAAATGGCTGGAGGTGCGCGAGCAGCTGCCCAGGCTGCGCCACGTCATCATCTTCGACATGGAGGGCCTGACGCACTTCAGCGATCCGCAGGTGATGAGCCTGGACGCGCTGCGCGAGCGTGGCCGCGAGTACCTGAAGGCCCATCCCAGGCTGCTGGACGAGCGCCTGGCCTCGCGCAAGCCCGAGGACCTGGCGGTGCTGGTCTACACCTCGGGCACCACCGGCAAGCCCAAGGGCGCGATGATGCTGCACCGCAATCTGTGCGCCGTGCTGTCGGGCGTCAACCCCGGCCTGTTCGAGGGCCTGCCGGCGCCCGAGGAGCGCATCGCCTTTTTGCCGCTGTGCCACATCGCCGAGCGGCTGATCGGTGAATACGTGTCCATCTACCGCCGCTCGGTGATCAACTTCGTCGAGAACCCCGAGACCGTGTTCGAGAACGTGCGCGAGGTGCAGCCGCATGTGTTCTTCGCCGTGCCGCGGGTGTGGGAGAAGATGTATTCCAGCGTGATGATCGCGCTGAAGGAAGCCGGCAAGAGCCAGCAGCTGGCCTATGGCTGGGCCATCGGCGTGGGCCTGAAGGTGGCCAAGCTCAAGGAGCAGGGCCAGCCGGTGGGCGCGGCCCTGGCCGGCCAGCTCAAGCTGGCGCAGCTGCTGGTGCTGAACAATGTGCGCCGCATGCTGGGCCTGAACCGCGTGCACCTGGGCCTGACCGGCGCCGCGCCGATCTCGCCCGAGCTGATCCGCTGGTTCCTGGCGCTGGGCATCCCGCTGCGCGAAGGCTGGGGCATGACCGAGACCGCCGGCGGCGGCACGGTCACGCCGCGCGACAGCACGCGGCCCGGCAGCATCGGCATCCCCGGGCCGGGCGTGGAGATGCGCATCGCGCCGGTCACCAACGAGATCCTGCTGCGTGGCGACAACCGCTTTGGCGGCTACCTGAACCTGCCGGAGAAGACCGCCGAGGCCATCGATGCCGAGGGCTGGCTGCACACCGGCGACGTGGGCCGGGTCGACGATGAAGGCTGGTTCTACATCACCGACCGCATGAAGGACATCATCATCACCGCCGGCGGCAAGAACATCACGCCCAGCGAGTGGGAGAACCAGCTCAAGTTCAGCCCCTATGTGACGGATGCGGTGGTCATCGGCGACAAGCGCGCCTACCTCAGCTGCCTGGTGATGATCGACGAGGAGAACGTGGCCCAGTGGGCGCAGGACCGCGACGTGCAGTTCAGCGACTTCAAGAGCCTGTGCCGCGCGCCCGAGGTGATTGCGCTGATCGGCGAGGAGATCGAGAAGGTGAACAAACAGTTCGCCCGCGTCGAGCAGATCAAGCAGTTCCGCCTGATCGAGCAGCGCCTGACCGCCGAGGACGAGGAGCTGACGCCGACCATGAAGTTGAAGCGCGCGCTGATCGCCAAGAAGTACTCGCCGCTGATCGAGGACATGTACAGCGGCAAGGCCGCGGCCTGAGGGCGTTTCGGCGACGCCTCAGGCCCGTCTCAGCACCTGCAGCGCGGCCAGCGAGGCCAGCGTGGCCAGGCCCACCACGCCCGGCCAGCCCAGGGCCGCAAACAGCGCACTGCCCAGCGCCGCGCCGCTGGCCATGCCGCTGAACATGCCCACAAAGAGCAGGGCATTGAGCCGGCTGCGCGCTGCCGGGTCCAGGCCGTAGACCAGGGTCTGGTGGGCCACCAGGGTGGCCTGCACGCCCAGGTCAAAACCCACGGCCGCCAGCGCCAGCAGGCCCAGCTGGGCCGGCAGCGGCAGCCAAGGCATCAGGCCCATGGCCGCAAACGAGGCCAGGGCCAGCGTGGCGCCGGCGCGTGTGACCCAGGCCGGGCCACGGCCATCGGCCAGGCGGCCGGCCAGCGGTGCGGCCAGGGCACCGGCGGCGCCGGCCAGGCCAAAGGCGCCGGCTGCGCCGCTGCCCAGGTGGAAGGGCGCGCCGTGCAGCAGCAGGGCCAGCGTGGACCAGAAGGCGCTGAAGCCCACCGACAGCAGGCCCTGGGCCAGGGCCGCGCGGCGCAACGCCGCATGCCGGCGCCACAGCTGCAGCAGCGAGGCCAGCAGCGCGCCATAGGGCAGGCGGGTGCTGGGCGCAAAGGCCGGCAGGCCGCGCCAGGCCGCCACCGCCACCAGCGCCAGGCTGGCCGCGGCGATGACGAACACCGAGCGCCAGCCCCAGGCCTGGGCCAGGCCGCCGCTGACCACCCGCGACAGCAGAATGCCCAGCAGCAGCCCGGTCATCACCTGGCCCACCACCCGGCCGCGCTGGGCCTCGGGCGCCAGCGTGGCCGCCGCGGGCACGATGTCCTGGGCCAGCGTGGCCACCATGCCAATCGCCAGGCTGGCCGCCAGCAGCACGCCCAGCGTGGGCGCGGTGGCGGCGGCCAGCAGGGCCAGGCTCAAGCCCAGGGCCTTGAGCACGATGATGCGGCGCCGGTCGTGCCGGTCGCCCAGCGGCGCCAGCAGCGCAATGCCCAGCGCATAGCCCAGCTGGGTGAGCGTGGGAATCCAGCCCACCGCCTGGGCCGGTGCCTGCAGATCGCTGGCCAGCACGCCCAGCATCGGCTGGCTGTAGTACAGCGAGGCCACCGCCAGGCCGGCGCCACCGGCGAGCAGCAGCACCAGCGGTGCGGGCAGAGCATCATTCGTTGTTTGCATGACAGAAGACAGGGTGGCAAGCGCAAAAGCAGCAGTTGGATGCTAGTTTGCTGCGTCGCAGCATGGCCTGGTAGTGGCGAGGATCGCAGAATGGTCATACGCTGGGCGAATGAGCAGATCCCGCAGCACCCCCGTCCCGGTCGACCGGCTGCAGCTGATGCAGACCTTTGTGCGCATCGTCGAGGCCGGCAGCCTGTCGGCGGCGGCGGCCCAGCTGGGCGCCACCCAGCCCACGGTCAGCCGGCGGTTGCAGGCGCTGGAGCAGTCGCTGGGCCTGCGCCTGCTGCAGCGCTCCACCCATGCGCTGCGCCTGACCGTGGACGGCGAGCGCTGCCTGGTCCGGGCCCGTGCCCTGCTGGCCGACTGGGAGGCGCTGGAGGCCGAGCTGCGCGGCGCCCGCCACGAGCCCGAGGGCTGCCTGCGCGTGGTCGTGCCGCATGCCTTTGGCCAGCAGTTGCTGGTGCGGCCGCTGGCCGACTTTCTGCAGCGCTATCCACGCGTGCGTGTCGAATGGCTGCTGCGCGACGATGTGCACGACTTCATCGGCAGCGGCATCGACTGCGCCATCCAGGTGGGCGAGCCACGCGACCCGTCGGTGGTGGCTCTGCGCCTGGGCGAGGTGCCGCGCATCGTGGTGGCGGCGCCGTCGCTGCTGCCGCAGGGCCGGCTGCCCACCGCGCCGGACGAACTGGCGGCGCTGCCCTGGCTGGCCTTGCGCACCTACTACCGGCACGAGCTGGCGCTGCAGCATGTGGACAGCGGCCAGCCGGCCACGGTGCCGCTGCAGCCGCGCATCAGCACCGACAGCCTGTATGCGCTGCGCAGCGCCGCGCTGCTGGGCCTGGGCGCCTGCGCCGCATCCACCTGGCTGCTGGCCGATGACCTGGCCACCGGTCGGCTGCTGCACCTGGCGCCGCAGTGGCGGCCCGCGGCCCTGCCGCTGTACCTGCTGTATCCGCATGCGCGCCACCAGCCGTCGCGCCTGACGGCCTTTGTGGCCGCGCTGCGCGAGGCCATTCCCGCCGCGCTGGGCGATGCGGCCCGGCCCGGCGCGGCTTGAGCCACCGCAGAGCCGCCCGCAGAGCACCTGCCTCCGCCCGGCGCCGGCTTGATCTGCCGCAGCACCGGTGGTGCTGCGCTGCGCACCAATGGCGGCGTGGCGCGCGGCCTGCCTCCGGCCGGCACGGGCGCCGCGCTGGACCGACCGGAGGTGAGCCATGCACCCAGCCCCATTTGCCGCCGCCCTGGGCGCGGCCCCGTGGACAACCGACATCGCCCCGCTGCCGCCGCTGCGGCCCGGCGCCGACGAACTGAGCCAGGTGCTGGCCCTGTGCGCCCATGGCCTGGCCGCCCAGCCCGGACCGGTGCGCGACGCCCTGGTGGCCGTGCTCAACGGCTTGCTGGGCGACCACCTGCAGCAGGCCGAGCACCCGCTGGCCACGCCGCTGCAACTGCGCCACCAGGGCCAGCCCCTGCCGCCCGCCGGCGTGCCGGCGGCCCTGGGCGAGCAGGCCCGCCGTCGCGTGCTGCTGCTGGTGCACGACCTGTGCCTGGACGAGCACAGCTGGCAGCGCGAGGGCCACGACTACGGCGCGCTGCTGGCCGGCACGCTGGATGCCACCGTGCTGACCCTGCGCTACAACAGCGGCCTGGCCGTGCACCACAACGCCGCCCTGCTGGCCGAGCAACTGGACCGGCTGCAGGCCGCCTGGCCACTGCCGCTGCAGACCCTGGACGCCGTGGGCCATGGCATGGGCGGCCTGGTGCTGCGCAGCGCCTGCGCCCAGGCCGAGGCGGCGCGCCGGCCCTGGCGCGGCGCGCTGCGGCGGCTGGTGTTTCTGGGCACGCCGCACCTGGGCCTGCCCGCGCAGCGCCTCTATCCCTGGCTGCGCCGGGTGCTGGGGCTGCGCCAGGCCTCGGCGCCGCTGGCGCGCCTGGTCAAGTGGCGCAGCGCCGGCATGGCGGATCTGCACCAGGCCCGGCTGCTGGCCGGTGCCCCGGCCCGCGCGCCGCAGCGCCTGCCGCTGCCCGCGGGCGTGGTCTGCCATGCCCTGGCCGGCCTGCTGCCCGGCCAGCAGGGCGACGGCCTGGTGCCGCTGGACAGTGCCCTGGGCCGCCATGCCGATGCGGCGCGTGGCCTGGGCCTGCCGGCCAGCCAGTGCTGGGTGGCCGACGATGTGCACCACCTCGAACTGCTGAGCCATGCCCGGGTGTACCGCCGGCTGCTGTATGCGCTGAGCGATTGAACGGCGGGTGGGCGCCGAAAGGACGCCGAAAGGACGCTGGAAGGGCGAAGGCTGCTCAGTTCACCACCAGGGCAAAGCCCATCGTGGCCTCACCGGGCACCGGCCGGCCGTTGAGCTTTTGCGGCTCGAAGGTCCATTGCGCGTAGGTGGCGCGCATGGCGCGCAGAAAAGTCTCGGGCACCACGCCCTTGGGCTTCAGCGTGACGGCCGTGCACCGCCCCGACTCGCTCACCACGCAGGTGGCGTCGACCTCGAACCGGCCTGTGCCGCCGTCGACCATCACGGCAGGGTAGTCGGGCGCCACCGTCGAGACGGGCAAGGGCTGCAGGGTCAGCGAATCGAGCTTGAAGCGCGACGAGCTGCCATCCGACAGGATGTTGACTTCGATCCGCAGCCCGGTCTCGAACGTGGCGGGCTGGCCGCCATCCAGCTTCGGCGGGATGCGCATGCGTTCCAGCGGTGCACGCAGGCGCTGCAGCAGTTCATCCGGCGGATCGGACTTGTCTGAAAAGCGCAGCGATCGGCAGGCGCCGGTTTCGTCGAACAACACGCTGGCCCAGACGGTGATGATGCGGGTCGTTTCGAAGGAGGCGGGGGCTGCCGGCGCGGCCGACTGAGCGAGCAGCGGTGGTGCCCCAGCCCACAGTGCGCCCAGCACGGTGGCCAGCACCAGGCCACGCACCGCCGACCGACCGGTCGCGATGCCGCTGGCGCACGGGGGCCACCGGTCAGCCGTCACGGCGCGCCACCACCTCCCACAGCGACTTGGTCTGCACATACTTGCGGGTGGTGTGGTGTTGCTTGGACAGCAGGATCCAGCCGCTGTCGAACAGGCGGTCGACACTGGCCGCGTCGAAAAAGCGTTTGGGCTGGCCATCGACCAGATGGTAGTGCGGCTCGATGGCGGGATGGCCGGTGGCGCCGAAGTGCGTGTCTTCGGTGGAGTTGAGCCGGCACAGCAGCAGCCCGCCCGGCGCCAGCGTGCGCCGGATGCGCTGCACGATGTCCAGCGTCTGGTCCCAGGGAAAGTAGTGCAGGCTCAGGCTGGCCAGCACCGCGCCGGCCTCGCCATCGCCCAGCGGAAAAGGATCGCGGACATCCTGGCACAGCACCCGGGCCTGCGGCACGCTGCGCTGGGCCTCGGCCACCGCGGCGGCCGACAGATCGAAGGCCAGCACCGACAGGCCGGCCGCCACCAGCGTGGCCGTGTCGGCGCCGCTGCCGCAGCCGATCTCCAGCACCGGCGATGCGCCAGCACTGGTGCGCAGCAAGTCAAGCCAGCGGTCAAGCCAAGGGTCGTGGAGCATGGCTACGGTTTCACCCCTGCGCCTGGGCAAAGCCCTCCTGGCGGCGCGCGGGCTCGCGCAGGTGCAGAAACTTGGTCAGCAGGTCGCGCGGCGGCGCGATGGACAGCGACTTCATCACCTGGCCCACATTGCCGCGGTGGTAGGCGCCATGCGTGATGACGTGCAGCAGCATCTCCTCGCGGCTCATGGCGCCGGCATCACCATCGGTGAAGCCGAAGGCGATGACCTGGTCCAGCTCGGCCTGGCCCACCCCGGCGACATAGGCCTCGAACCAGGCATCGGTTTCGGCCGCCGCAAACTGCAGCTCGCCCAGCTCGGGCGTGGCCTCGGTATTGGTGGCCGTGTAGCCATGCGGCTCGCCGATCAGGTGCGCGCGGAAGATGCGGTCCACCACGTGGATGTGGTTGAGCGTGCGCATGGCCGTGTGCACGGCCGCCGGGTGCTGGGCCGCGTCGATGGCGGCCAGCGCATTGAACAGCTCGTTGTTGGCCCAGGACTTCTGGGCGAACAGCGATTGCAGCGACTTGTTGGACATGGTTTTTATCCTGGCAGGCTGGCTGATGGAGCGGTGCCGGCTCACACGCGCAGCAGGCCGCGACAGCCCCGGGCGGCGTAGTAAGACTGCGCGCCATTGTGATAGACGAACACCCGGCCATAGCGCCGGTCGCAGAACAGCGCGCCGCCCAGCGCGCGCAGCCCGTCCGGCGTGGCAATCCAGCTGGAGGTCTTGGCATCGAACTCGCCCAGCATCTGCAGGGCGCGATAGCCGGCCTCGTCCAGCAGCTCGATGCCCATGGCGGCCGCCACATCGGTGGCGCAGCCCGGCGGCTTGTTCTCCTTGCGCGCGTCAAGGGCCTGGCGGTCGTAGCACAGGCTTCGGCGGCCGGCCGGGCTCTCGGCCGAGCAGTCGCAGAACAGGCACTGCCCGCTGGCCTGGTCAAGGCCGATCACATCGGGCTCGCCGCCGCTGGACTCCATGGCCAGCAGCGATGGCAGCGCCGTTGGATGGGCGTCGATGCGGGCCCGCACGGTGGGCCAGTCCAGCCCCGCATGCCGGTGCATGTGGTTGATGAAACGTGTCTGCAGCAACTGCAGCAGTTGATCGCGGTCAGCAGGCGTCATGCGCCATTCTGGACCGCCAACGCAGCGGCATCACGAGCCCAGAAAGTCGAAGTGGAAGCCGACCAGCAGCGCCAGAAAGGCGAACAGCTTGATCCACAGATCCAGCTGCGGCCGCTCCAGCAGCCAGGCCGTGGCCTCCACGCCGGCCTCGACCAGCATCAGGGCCAGGCAGGCGGCCACGCCCAGCACGGCCACCAGGGTGGGCGTGATCAGGGCCAGCACGAAGAACCAGACCACGGCGATGACCAGCAGGCCCCACAGGTCGTGCTCGCTCCAGATCAGGGCCAGGCCGCCCAACAGCAGCAGCAGCAACAGTGCTATCCACAGCTTGCCGGTCAAGGTGGCGTTGAGCTGGGCATCGGCCTGCTGGTAGGCCTCGGAGTTCTTGTCGTGCCGCAGGATGCCGATCCAGGACTTGTAGAAGGTCCAGACATCGCGCAGAAAGGCCAGCGCAGCGCGGGCCGAGAAGAGGGCGTGCAGCGAGGCGCCAAACTGCCGCAGCCGCTGCGTGCCGATGATCTCGGCCAGGATGGTGGCGCCGCCCAGGAACTGCAGCACCTTGCCTGCGCGCGCCCAGACAAACATCTTCAGGCCCAGGTAGGTGGCATCGGCCGGCAGCGGACCGTCCAGCCACAGCGACCAGGCTTGGAGCAGGGACAGTTCGGTGGCCATGAACCTGCCCTGCGTCCATCGTCAATCGGGGGTCAGCAGTTGCTGCACCGCCTCGGCAATCGACCTTCTGGCCGATCCCAGCAGCATGGCGGTCTTCTGCGCATCGGTGAAGGACTTCCATGGATCGGTGTCGTCCGAGCCACGCGCAGAAGAAATCGTCTCGGCGGTCTTGATGCTTCTGCGCTTGACCACCGCCCAGGTCTTGGCATTCACCAGCCAGAGGTCCAGATACACATAGGGCCCAATCAGGCCGGTTCCCACCTTCCTTCCGTTGGAAGTCCTCACCTTGACCGTGGTGTCGAGATAAAAGCCCAGCCCTTCGAGCTTGCCACTGCCGCCGGTGGAGTGGCGAAACTTGAGCGCCGCATCCGCCCTGTGCTTGGTGAGCAGCAGCAGATGGGTGGCCGCATGATCGGTGATCACCTTCTGCAGATCCGGCGGCAACGACAGCCGGTCGCCGTCAAACAGCCGATGCTGATCGGAAAAAAGCGTCGGGTCCGATGACGAAAGCAGAACCGCCGAGCTTTTGGCCGCGGCCTTTTTCAAGGCCTGATCGGTGGCACGGAGAATGGCATTGTCCAGGCTGCGATCGGGCAATGGCAGCGTCTGATGGTGATTGGTGTCGACGTGGCTGCCGGTGGCCGGAACAAAGCTGACGATGGTCATGGCATCGCCCACCAGAGACAGCACGGCTAAGTTCTCTTGCTCGACGTTGATCGCCTGCGCATGGCTTGCGCCTGGCATCGTCAAACCCGCTGCCAGCGCCAGAATAAGTCGCAGAAGGTGTTGCATGGGCTGAATGGATCGAGTTGATCGGAATGCCGCGTTGTATTTGCAGGTGACGTGAACTGGCTGCCCGTCCAATGTTGCCGGATGCGGCCCCCCTCGATTCGCCTTTGGGTGCGCCAAGCTGGGCCCTACTGGCCGTTGGGCTTGGAGCCCAGGCGCTCCACAACCTGCCCGATGGACTTTGCTCCCGGCGCGAACCAGGACATGGTGCCACCGACGAGGGCCAGAAAGAGGGCCGTCACCACGAATGGAACCAGGGTGTGGCGCAGCGCGCTGGTGACCCAGTGCCGACGGTCTTCAGCGCGCAGATGGCGGAACAGCGCATAGGACAGCGCGCCGTCGACCAGCAGTTCGGCAAACAGCACCGGCGCGATGTAGACGACGTACAAGGACGCCAGGGCCAGGCCCACCGCGAGAACGATGGCGATCAGCGGCACCGCCAGTTCATCGGCCTCGCTCACGGTTCCGACGGCTTCGCCGGCTGCCTTGACAGGGGCAGAAACCATCTCCCCGATCTCCAGGGCAGGGGCATCGAAAGAGGCCGAGGCGCCACCGCCGGAAAAGTCGCCGCCGCAGCCGCTGGTGAAATCCGGCGGACTGTTGGGTGCTCGGCTGGAGGGAACGAAGGCGGCGGGGTCCATGCCCTGCAGATAGTCATCGGCGCTGGTGCGCAGCCAAAGCCAGAGCAGGAACAGAAAGAACCCATACGACAAGGCCAGCGCCAACGGATAGCGGATGGCCATCGAATCCAGGCCGGCCTGCAGCAGCCCGAACGAGGACAGCAGCCCAAAGCCGCCGGTGAGGGCAACGAGCAGCAGCATCTGCAGGCGCGGGAAGCTGTGGCCGCGCAGCCGGGATTCAAGGCGCCGGATCTGGTTGGCGCGGGAGAGGTGGGGGGAGGGGTGGGTCAAGGCGGTGACGGTTGTGGCGGGTGCGGTCGCTGGGTGACGAGGCTCCACAGCTTGCTGCAAGTGGCGGTGGTGCGTATCGACGGCGCTCCCGCGAGCAATGGTTCGGTGCGGATGTTCGATGCTCTGGATGGGATGGGCCTGCCCAGGATCCTTCCGGTGAGTGTCTGCGCAGCACCATGCAGCCGCTGACCATTGAAGACTATCGACCCCTCATCTCGTCGTCTGCAACTCGGCAAGAGATCACCGACTTGACCCTGACCTCTCGGCTGTAAAGACCCAGGTGACCATAGCGGCCCTTCCAGTCTTCCACATGTCGTCTCTCTCAGTGCAAGCCACGGCGAGTATGGCCGCTGCGACAACAAGACCTCCTGGCATGGTGCGATGTCCAAATCTGCAGCAGCAAGTGGCTTTGGACCACCGCTCGAAACCTGGCTCAAGTCGCGCGCGCAACGCGGCCGAGGAGCACCGGATCGAAGCGCTGGCTTCGGCTACTTCTTTGACGAACTTCCCCCGGTGAGGATGCCGAGGATCAACTGCCCCGCAACATCGGCGAGGCAGGAAACAGCCTCCGAGCACTGGGCATCCATGCGGTTCTGGTCCGCACGCTCCTGGGCATTGCGTGCCGCGGTCGTTGATCCGGCGCCGGCACGGCGCAGGTCATCGGCCGATCTCTGCTCCCTGTCGGCGGCCTCCTGGCTGTGGCTCGCGCACCCCGAAAGAGCGACGGCCACCATGACCACGGTTGCAAACTGACCCAGTTTTGTGTTCACGACCGCTGTGTCCTTCAAGAATCTGGCCGGTTCCGCCGCCGCCGATGTGCCAAAGCCGCCGCCAACAGAACGGTGGCGCACCAGAAGACCGAGTCGTGCGCGAGCAGAAAGTACATCAGGATGACAAGCACCAGCCCAGGTACGACGTGCCCAAAGCTCAGCGCCCTACGGTAAAGGTCGGACGCTGCGACAACGGAGCCGGTCTTTCGCCGCCTCAACAGGTAAATGATGGGGGCTGATAAAAGGACGGCGGTGATCGAGATGATCAAGAGGATCGCCAATGCGGCCAGCATATTCTCTCCTGCGACGCCCATCGTGACTTCCTACCGCCTTGCCCTTTGGAGGATGGTGACGATTGTAATTCGTCCGTTCTGATTGAATGACGAGGTAAAGTTGCCCTGGAAACCTGACCACCAAGGTTGTTTGCCGATTTCGTCTCCGATCCGGTTCCAGGATTGAGCAGAATTCGGCAGGTTTCCGAATGCACGAACTTCACACAAAGTCGTCCGGCACTCAACTGCCAAAACTTCGAACTCAGCTGTCGAGTTATTCTTGTCAATCAATTGATGGATGTACTGCTCCATCTCTGAGGCCCAATTGGGGTCCTTGGCCTCCGCGGAAAACTGAGCATGAAGCTCAGCCAGAGATGGAGGTCTTATTTCCGGACTGTCAGGGACCAAGACCTTTGCATGGTCTGCAGACAAACCATGGGCAGGTGCCGGTGCTGGCGCTGGTGCTGGTGCTGGTGGCGGGCGAACGTTGGCAGCAGGGTAAGCAGGTGGCCCGGTTGTTGTTGCTGAACTTGCAACGGCTGGCAGCGTTGGTTTCGTGGCTTGGCTGCCAACGCTGGGCTGACTCGCGTTTGCACCAGATTCCGTGGTCCTGGAGGCCGTGGTGACCCGACTCGACTGTTGAGTGCCTGCGCCGTCGCTTGAACTGCGATCGGAGGCAGGCCACCAGACAAGGGTGGCCACCGAGGCGCCTACGGCGATGCCAGCTAGAAACTGTCGCATTGGGTGGTGCCGTGATGCCTATCGTGATGTCCGCTGTTGCATCTCCGTCTCCGCCGCCGTCTCCGTATTCGCGCGCCTGCGTGCAGTCGGCCGTTACAGCGCCAGCATAACGCCGAATCTGCATGGGTTGTCTCGTCCAATCTGCAAGGTGACAAGCCGCCTCTCGGGCCTCCGTCCATTCCAACGCCAATCCCCACCCCAAGCCGACACCCCCGCCCAGCCCCGACAATCCAGGCATGACCCAAGCCCCCACCCCCGATGGCCGTCCGGACGAGGCCCAGCCTGGCGCCGGCCAGCCGGCCCCGTCGTCGTCCACCACCGCAGCCCTGCGCTACCCCTGCGGCGAGCCGCCGGTCCCCGGCCAGGTCAGCGAGGTCGCGCCCGGCGTGCTGTGGCTGCGTGTGCCGCTGCCGTTTGCGCTGAACCACATCAATCTGTGGGCGCTGGCCGATGCCGATGAGCAGGGGCCGGGCTGGGCCATCGTCGATACCGGCACCAAGACGCCCGAGGCGGTGGCCGCCTGGCGCAGCCTGATCGCGCCCGATGGCGCGCTGGCCGCGGCGGGCCGGCCGGCGCGCATCACGCGCATCTTCTGCACCCACATGCACCCAGACCATGTGGGCATGGCCGGCTGGCTGACGCGCAAGTTCCAGTGCCGGCTGTGGATGACGCGGCTGGAATACCTGACCTGCCGCGTGCTGGCCGCCGACACCGGCCGCGAGGCGCCGCCCGAGGCGCTGCGCTTCTATGCCGATTGCGGCTGGCCCGAGGAGGCGCTGGACGACTACCGCGCGCGCTTCGGCGGCTTTGGCAAGTTCCTGCATCCGCTGCCCGAGGCCTATCGCCGCATCCACGATGGCGAGACGCTGCGCATCGGCGATCACGACTGGCAGGTGCTGGTGGGCCGCGGCCACTCGCCCGAGCATGCCTGCCTGATGAGCCCCAGCCTGGGCGTGCTGATCTCGGGCGACCAGGTGCTGCCGCGCATCTCGTCCAACGTCAGCGTGTTCCCCACCGAGCCCGATGCCGATCCGCTGGGCGACTGGATCAGCTCGCTCGATCACCTGCGCGCCACGCTGCCCGATGATCTGCTGGTGCTGCCGGCGCATGGCGAGCCCTTCCTGGGCTTGCATGCGCGGCTGGATCGGCTGTCGGGCGGCCACCACAGCGGGCTGCAGCGGCTGCGGCGCGCGCTGGCTGGCGGGCCCAAGCGTTCCATCGATGTGTTCGGCGCGCTGTTCGCCCGTCCCATCGATGCGCGCAGCGAGGTCTTCGGCATGGCCACCGGCGAGAGCCTGGCCCACCTCAACCACCTGATCGCGCTGGGCGAGGTGGTGGTCGAGCGCGATGCCAGCGGCGTGCGCTGGTATCGGCTGCTGGACAGCGCCCCAGCCGGCGCCCCGCTCAGCGCTGCGGCTTGATGGCGTAGACCGCGTTGTTGCGGTCGGCGCTGAAGTACACGGTGCCGGCTGCGTCCACCGCCACGCCGGTGGGCACATAGGGCGGCGGCATGCCGGGGCCGCCCGACAGGCCGATGGGCAAGCGCTCGGCCACGGTGCGGCGCTGGTTGCTGGCCAGGTCCAGCTCGGTCAGCCGGCCGGCGGCGGTTTCGGCCACCACCAGGGTGCCCCAGGGCGTGAAGGCCAGGCCTTCGGGCAGGGCCAGGCCGGTGGCCACCTGGGTCTTGGCGCCATCGGCCAGGCCCACCTTGACGATGTTGCCGGCGGCCTCGCTGACATAGACGCTGGCCGCATCGGGCGCCAGCGCCATCTGCACCGGGCCGGCCAGGCCGGTGGCCAGCGGCGTGCGCGTCTGCCAGTTGTCGCCATGGGCGCGCACCAGGCTGCCGGTGGCCAGCTCGGCCACCAGCACGCTGCCATCGGCCAGGGGCAGGGCGTCATAAGGCGCCTGCCAGCCGTGCAGCATCATCTGCGTGGACAGCGTGGCCCGGTCCAGCACCTGCACGCTGCCGGTGAACCACGAGGCCAGGGCCACATGCCTGGCCGACAGGCCGATGGAGAACGGGTACTCCATGTCCGACGACTGCATGCGCTTCAGGTCGGTGACGGCGCCGCTGGCCGCGTCCACGCGGCGGAAGGCAAAGATGTCGGCCAGCCACAGCTGACCGGCATCGGCGCGGATGCCGGCCGGCACGGCCACCGCGCCGCGCGTCAGCGTGCGCGTGGCGCCGGTGTCGGGGTTGACCGCGATCACCGCGTTGTCGGCCATGTTCGACACATAGATCGTGCCGTCGTCGGGCGCAATCGCCAGGTTGTCCAGGGCCGTGGGCAGCTTGGCCACCACGGTCTTGCGGCCGCTGTCCAGCGCCACCTTGCTCAGCTCGCCGGTGGCGGTGTCCACCACCCACAGATTGCCCTTGCCGTCCAGGTTGGCGGCGGCCGGGATCTCGAAGTCGGCATTGATCACCGACACCGCGCCATTGGCCGGGTCGACCTTGGCCACGCTGCGCTTGAACCACAGCGGCCCGTAGAGCATGCCGTCGGGCCCGACCTCGAAGCCGTTGAAGCCGCCCAGGTCCTTGGTGATCAGCCGCGGCGGCTGCACGCCCTTGGGGTCCAGCTCGTACAGCGCATCGCCGAGGAACACCTGGGTGGCGTAGAGCTTGCCGTTGCGGCGGTCGAAGTCCAGCGAGTTGAGGCCCGGCAGGCCCTGGGCCACCACACGCTGGGTGCCCGAGTCGCTGTCGCGCACGCGCACCGCGCCCATCAGGTAGTTGGTCCAGGCCATCTCGCCGTTGGGGCCGATGGCGATGTCGTCGGCCTGGCCGTCCGGGCCGCCGATCAGGATCCTGGCCGCGCCGCTTTGCCGGTCCACCTGCCAGATGGCATTGCCGACCACGCTGCCGGCCAGCAGCCGGCCCTGCTTGTCCACGGCCAGGCCGTGCACGCCGGTGAAGGACGAGGGCGCCACCAGGGCCTGGGGCGCCTGCCAGGCCGCCGGCCGGCTGGGGGTGCCGGCACAGCCGGCCAGCAGCAGGCCGATGGCGCACACGGCGCCAGACAGCAGAGGGCGGACGAAGGGCTTCATCGTGGGTCTCCTGACGTGGTTGTTGTGCGGCCAACTGTAGGCCGGTGCGGCGCCGCGCGCTTGTCGCCTGCATGACCTGCAGGCGACGCCGCCCGCCGGGTGGCCATGACACACTGGCGGCCCGCTTTTGATTGCCGCACCGCACCATGCCCGCTGCCCTGGACATAGCCATCGCCGACGGCGTGGCCACGCTCACGATGAACCGCCCCGAGGTGCGCAATGCGCTGGGCGACGAGATGAAGTCCGCCTTCGCCGAGGCCGTGCCGGCGCTGGCCGCCGATCCGGACGTGCGCGCCCTGGTGCTCACCGGCGGCGGCGGCCACTTCTGCGCCGGCGGTGACCTGCGCGGCATGATGGCCGTGCGCGACCGCATGAAGGTGGGCGACTGGCGCGCCCGCATGCAGGGCGTGCAGCCCTGGATGCGCCAGCTGCTGGAGCTGGAAAAGCCGCTGGTCGCCGCCGTCGACGGCTTTGCCTATGGCGCCGGCTTCAGCCTGGCGCTGATGGCCGACTTCGTGGTCGCCACGCCGGCGGCACGTTTCTGCCTGAGCTTCATGCGCGTGGGCCTGGTGCCCGACTTTGCCGCCATGCACACGCTGCCGCGCATCGTCGGCGTGCAGCGCGCCAAGGAGCTGATGTTGTCGGCCCGCGAGGTGGGTGCCGACGAGGCGCTGCGCCTGGGCCTGGTGCTGGAGCTGCAGGCGGCCGACCAGCTGCTGCCACGCGCCCAGGCGCTGGCGGCCAGCTTTGCCGGCGCCTCACCGCTGGCCGTGGGCCTGATCAAGCGCGAGATCGGCATGTCGCTGGCCAGCGGCCTGGACACCACGCTGCAGCACGAGGCCGACCACCAGGCGCTGTGCTTCATGAGCGACTACCACGGCCAGGCCGTGCAGCGCTTTCTGGACAAGCAGCCGGCGCTGTTCCAGTGGCCCGGCACGCCGCGGCCCAAGGCCTGACCGGCGCGGCCTGATCAGGCCGCGGCGCCGGTGCGGAAGCGCCCGGCCGCGTCCAGCATGCGCCGCGCCTGATCGCTCATGCTCTGCGCGGCGGCGGCCGATTCTTCGACCAGGGCCGCGTTCTGCTGCGTCGCATGGTCGAGCTGGGTCACCGAATCGCTGACCGCAGCCAGGCCGCTGGCCTGCTCGTTGGTGGCGCGGTCGATCTCGCCGACCAGGGTGTTGACATGGCGCGCCTGCTCGACGATGCCCTGCATGGTGCTGCGGGCCTCGCCCACCAGGCGGGCGCCTTCTTCCACCGTGCCCACGCTCTGGCCGATCAGGCTCTTGATCTGGCGCGCGGCTTCGGCCGAGCGCTGGGCCAGGGCCCGCACCTCGGAGGCCACCACGGCAAAGCCGCGGCCCGACTCACCGGCCCGCGCGGCTTCCACCGCCGCATTCAGCGCCAGGATGTTGGTCTGGAAGGCGATGCCGTCGATGACGCCGGTGATCTCGGCGATCTGGCCGGCGCTGTGGCTGATGGCGTCCATGGTCGTCGCCACCCGGCCCATCAGCTCGCCGCCGGCACCGGCGGTGGCGCTGGCCTGGCCGGCCAGCTGGGTGGCCTGGCGCGCATGCTCGGCGTTGTGCCGCACGGTGCCGGTCAGCTGCTCCAGTGCCGAGGCCGCCTGCTGCAGATTGGCCGCCGCCTGCTCGGTGCGCTGGCTCAGGTCGGCATTGCCGCTGGCGATCTGCGCCGCGGCGGTGCCGAGCGAGCCGCTGCTGGACTTCATCTCGGCCACCATCGCCGCCAGCTGGGCCATGGCCGCGCCGATGCCGCGGGCGATCTGGCCCAGCTCGTCGCGCGCATCGCTGTCCACGCGGTGGTCCAGCTCGCCGCGTGCCAGCGCGGCCAGCGCGCCCTGGGCCAGGTCCACATTGCGCCGCGTCTGGCGCGCCACCACCGTCACCAGCACCGCGCAGGCCAGCACCATGCAGCCCACCAGGCCCATCGACAGCGCGGTGGTGCTGAGGATGTGGCGCTCGCGCTGCGCCAGGTTCTGGTCCAGTGCCTGGAACGAGGCATCGGACAGCTTGAACAGCGCATCGATGTGGCCGGTCATGGCATCGAAATAGGCCGCTGACGGCGCATTGGGCACCTCGGCCTGCAGCAGCTGGCTGCGCAGCAGGGCCAGGGCCTGCTCGGCGCCGGCCAGCGCGGCCTGGCGCGGCGCGGCCAGGCTGCGCGAGGTCTCGGGCGCATGGCGCTCGATGTTGGCAAAGTAGCGCTGGAAGTCGGTCTGCAGCTGCACGATGCGCTCGGCCGCCACCTGCAGGCCGGCGCGCTCGGCCGGCGTGATGGCCTGGCGCTTCAGGTACATCGCGCCCAGGGCCCGGCTCTGGCCCAGCACCTCGCTCATCTTGGGCAGGGTGTCGACCACCGAGGCGATCAGGAAGTAGCTGCCGGCGGCCGGGTCCAGCATCAGCGTGGAGTCGTCGGCCACGTCGGCCAGCAGGCGCAGCTGCAGGTCCACCAGGGCGGTGTGGCGGGCAAAGCCCTGGGCCGCATCCACGCCCTTGTTGGCCACCTGCTGCTTCAGCGCATCCCACTGGCTGCGCAGGGCCTGGCGGCGCTCGGCAATGGCGCCCTGGCCTTGGGCATAGGCCGCGGTGGCGTCCAGCGCCCGGCTCACCGCCTGCTCCAGCTTGTCGGCCTGGCTGGCCCGCTGGGCCGCCAGGGCCTCGTTGCCGGCCAGCCAGTTGGTGCTGACGCCGCGGTGCACCTGGGTGTCGCGGATCAGCTGCAGCATGGCGCCGACGGCGGGCACGCCGGCCTGCTCGGCCCGTGTGGCGCGCAGGTCGTTCCACTCGGCGCGCATCAGAAACAGCATCAGCGGCAGGCACAGCAGGCCGAAGGCCGCGGCCAGCAGCAGGAACTTGTGGGTGATGCGCAGGTGGCGCAGGACGGACATGGCTCAACACTCCCCAGGGTCGGTGGAACCCGTGGGACGTCCGTCACTGCCTTGGATGCCCCGGGTTTTCACCGGGGTTGTCGGCCCCGCGGCCCGGCGCTTGAGGCGTTTTCGGCCGGGCCTGGCGGCGAGTTTGAGCAAGCTCAAACTCGGTGCGCTGCGCGCCCCTGGGTGGTGCCTGGCGGCCCGATTCGGGGGCGTGATGCGGGGTGCTGACGCCCGCTCAGCGTGCGCAGTCCACCACCGTGCGGCCACGCACCTGGCCGGCCAGCAGCCGCGGCGCAAACTCGATCGCCTCGCTGAGGCCGATCTCCTGCGTCATCGCCTCCAGCAGGCCCAGGTCCAGGTGGCGGGCCAGCAGCTGCCAGGCCTGCTCACGCAGCACATTCGGCACGAACACGCTGTTGATGCCGTAGAGCGTGACGCCACGCAGGATGAAGGGCATCACCGTGGCCGGGAAGTCGCCGCCCTGGGCCAGGCCGCAGGCGGCCACGGCGCCGTTGAAGCGCGTCTGGGCGCAGGCATTGGCCAGGGTGTGGCTGCCCACGGTGTCGACCACGCCGGCCCACACCTCCTTCTGCAGCGGCTTGCCCGGCGCGGCCAGCTCGTCGCGGGCGACGATGCGGCTGGCGCCCAGGCGCTGCAGGTAGTCGGCCTCCTGCGGCCGGCCGGTGGCCGCCGCCACCTTGAAGCCCAGGTGCGCCAGCAGGGCCACGGCGATCGAGCCCACGCCACCGGCGGCGCCGGTGACCAGCACCTCGCCCGATTCGGCGCCACCGGGCTGCAGGCCGTGCTTGAGCAGGGCCTGCACGCACAGCGCGGCGGTGAAGCCGGCCGTGCCCACGGCCATGGCCGTGCGCGGCGTGAACGGCGCCGGGATCTTCAGCAGCCAGCCGGCCTCGACGCGCTGGCGCTGCGTCAGCCCGCCCCAGTGGTTTTCGCCCAGGCCCCAGCCGGTGATCACCACGGCATCACCGGGCCGCCAGTCGGGATGCTGGCTGTCGCGCACCGTGCCGGCCAGGTCGATGCCCGGCACCAGCGGCCAGTTGCGCACCACCGCGCCGCGGCCGGTGATGGCCAGCGCGTCCTTGAAGTTCAGCGTCGAATGGCTGACGTCCATCGTCACCGGCCGCTGCGCGGCATCGGGCAGGCGGGCGTCGTCCAGCGTCGCCAGCTCGGCATGGGTCTTCTTGTCGGCGGTCTGGCTCAGCAGGATGGCCTTGAACATCGTCGTCTCCTCGGTCGGGTGAGTCAGCGGGTACTGGGTTTCATGTTCGCATTGATCGTGCGGCCTGGCGCTGGGCCCAGCCGCCGATGATGGCCTGCAGCCGGTCCAGGCCGTCGGTCAGCGCCGCCGGGCCGGGCTGCAGGATCAGCGGCGACTTGATCTCGTGCAGCTCGCCGTCGCGCACCGCCGGCACCTGCTGCCAGCCGGGCCGCGCCGCCACCTGCTCGGGGCGGAACTTCTTGCCGCACCAGCTGCCGATGATGAGGTCGGGCGCCGCGGCAATCACCTCGGCCGGGTCGGCGACGATGCGCTCGCGGCCCAGGGGCGCGGCGGCACGCTGCGGAAAGATGTCGTCGCCGCCGGCCACGGCGATCAGCTCGCTGACCCAGCGGATGGCGCTGATCTGCGGCTCGTCCCATTCTTCGAAGTACACGCGCGGCCGGCGGGGCAGGGCGGTGGCGGCCGCGCGCACGGCCTGCACGCGATCGGCCAGGCGCTGCGCCAGGGCCTGGGCGGCGGCGGCCTCGCCGACCAGGGCGCCCAGGCGGCGGCAGTAGTCGAGGATGCCGTCCACCGAGCGGTGGTTGGCGATCCACACCTCGACCCCGGCCTTGACCAGGGCCGCGGCGATGTCGGCCTGCATGTCCGAGAAGCCGATCGCCAGGTCGGGCTGCAGCTCCAGGATGCGCGCGATCTTGGCGCTGGTGAAGGCGCTGACGCGGGGTTTTTCCTGCCGCGCCTGCGGCGGGCGCACCGTGAAGCCGGAGATGCCGACGATGCGCTGCTGCTGGCCCAGCAGGTACAGCAGCTCGGTGGGCTCCTCGGTCAGGCAGACGATGCGCTGCGGTCCGGTGGCGCTCATCGGCGGGCCGCGCCGGGCGGGAAACACGGATGTGATAAAACGTAAGCGTTCAAAACAATTCCCATTCGTAGCGGGCACCGACCCTGGCCAGCCACCTCCGGCCCGGCCGGTGCGGGGCCGGCGCCGCATGGTGCCAGACAGCGAGGAGGGTGCGGCCTTGTACCGGACCGAGCGAGCAGAGCCAGCCGAACCGGGCGACGACGGCGGCACCGCGGTGCTGCAGCCGTCGGCCCTGCCATCGGCGCCGGCCTTGGTGCTGATCGTCGACGACAACCCCGAGAACCTGACCGTCATCGGCGAGCTGCTGCAGCCGCACTATGCGGTGCGTGCGGCCAACAGCGGCCTGCGGGCGCTGGCGCTGGCGGCGATGGCGCCGCCGCCCGACCTGATCCTGCTGGACCTGATGATGCCGGGCATGGACGGCTTCGAGGTGCTGCGCAGGCTGCGCGCCCAGGCCAGCACGGCGCAGATCCCGGTGATCCTGCTGACCGCGCTGGACGATGCCGACAGCGAGGCCCGGGCCTTCCGCCTGGGCGCCGACGACTACCTGAACAAGCCCATCCGCGCGCCACGCCTGCTGGCGCGGGTGCGCACCCATGTGGCGCTGCGCCGCGCGCTGGCCGAGGTGGCCGCCGGCCGCTCACTTGGCGATACTGTCTGACCCGCCAGCGCCATCCTCCGCCCGTCCGCCCCCGTCCCGCCGAAGACTGCATGCCCTTGCCCGACCCGGACACCGACGCCGGCCCCAGCGCCCGGCCCTGGCCGCTGCGCTGGCTGCTGCCGCAGTCATCCCCGCCGCCGTCGGCCCCGGCGCAGGCAGCCCCAGCGCAGTCGCCGCCGCCCGAAGGCCTGCTGGCCGCCGTCGCCGACTCGCTGGCCGATCAGCTGGCGACGCTGGATGCCCAGGGCCGCATCACCCATGCCAATGCCGCCTGGCACCGGCTGGGCGAGTTCCTGGCCCTGGCCGATGTGCCGGCGCCGGCCCTGGGCGCGCCGGTGGGCACCGACCTGCTGGCGCTGTGGCAGGCCGAGGCCGGCCACCCGGCCTTTGCCAGCGACTGCCGGCACCAGGCCGCCGCGGCGCTGCAGGCCCTGCTGGCCGGCGACGGCCCGCCGTTCGAGCGCGACTGCCCGGGCCGCGGCGCGCTGGCCGGCCGCTGGTTCCGCCTGGCGCTGCTGCCGCTGCGCGGCAATCGGCGCGGCGTGGTGCTGATCAGCACCGAGATCACCCAGCGCAAGAACATCGAGAACGCGCTGCGCGAAAGCGAGCAGCGCTTTCGCGTGACCTTCGACAACTCCGCCGTGGGCATTGCCGAGCATCGGCTGGACGGCAGCTGGATCAGCGCCAATCCGCGCATGAGCGCCATCACCGGCTATGCGGCCGAGCAACTGCTGAGCCTGGGCCCGGGCCGGCTGACCCATGCCGACGACGTGCTGCCCAGCCAGATTGCGCTGTACCGCCTGGTGCTGGGCTGGCAGGAATCGGTGCGCATCGAGAAGCGCTATCTGCGTGCCGATGGCAGCACGGTGTGGGTGGCGCGCACCAGCTCGCTGGTGCGCGATGGCCAGGGCCGGCCGCTGCACCTGGTGTCGGTGATCGAGGACATCAGCGAGCGCAAGGCGGTCGAGGCCGAGCTGGCCCAGCAGCGCGCCCAGCTGGAGCAGCAGGTGGCTGAGCGCACGCGCGCGCTGGAGGTGGCAATGCGCGCGCGTGCCGAGGGCGAGCGCTTTCTGCGCTCGGTCACCGATGTGCTGCCCGACCGCGTGGCCTATTGGGATCCCCAGGGCGTGTGCCGCTTCGCCAACCGCGCCTATGTGCAGGAGGTGATGCCTCCGGGCAGCGACGGCGTGGGCCTGCGCCGCGAGCAGGTCATTCCGGCCGAGGACCTGGCGCTGACCGAGGGCCTGTTCCAGCAGGCCCTGGCCGGGCAGGCCGGCCAGCTGCAGCACAGTTTCGAGGCCGGTCGGCGCATGCCCCAGCATGTGTGGATCCACTACCTTCCCGACCGCCATCCCGATGGCCGCGTGGTCGGCGTGTTCGTGCTGATGACCGATGTCACCGAGATCAAGCAGGCCGAACTGCGGCTGCGCTCGCTGAACGAGCAGCTGGTGGCCGCGCGCGACCGCGCCGAGCAGGCCAACCGCGCCAAGAGCGCCTTTCTGGCGAACATGAGCCACGAGATCCGCACGCCGATGAATGCCATCATCGGCCTGACCCATCTGATGCAGCGCGACCTGCGCGACGAGGCGGCGCTGGCGCGGCTGGACAAGGTCTCGACCGCCGCCCACCACCTGCTGGACGTCATCAACGACGTGCTGGACCTGTCGAAGATCGAGTCCGGCAAGCTGGAGATCGATGCCAGCGACTTTGCCATCTCGGCCCTGCTGTCGCGGGTGGTCTCGCTCACCGCCGACCGCGCACGTGGCAAGGGCCTGTCGCTGGTGGTGCAGACCGAGGGCCTGCCGCGGGTGCTGCGCGGCGATCCGACGCGGGTCTCGCAGGCCCTGCTCAACCTGCTGAGCAATGCCGTCAAGTTCACCGACCATGGCGGCATCGTGCTGCGCTGCGAGCGTGTGGATCCGCAGGGCCTGGCCGCAGTCGCCGACGGCAGCATGACGCTGCGCTTTTCGGTCAGCGACAGCGGCGTGGGCGTGCCGCCCGAGCGCCTGCCGCAGCTGTTCTCGGCCTTCGAGCAGGCCGATGCCTCGACCACCCGGCGCTTTGGCGGCACCGGCCTGGGCCTGGCCATCACGCGCCGGCTGGCCGAGATGATGGGCGGCGAGGTCGGCGTCGACAGCCAGCTGGGCCAGGGCAGCTGCTTCTGGTTCACCGCGCGCTTCGCCGCCGCCAGCGCCGGCCTGGCCGACGGCCCGCTGGCCGAGACGCCGGCGCTGCAGGGCGAACACCTGGCCGAAGCCCGCGCCCACCACGAGCATCGCGTGCGCGAGCGCCACCTCGGCGCGTCGGTGCTGCTGGCCGAGGACAACCTGATCAACCAGGAGGTGGCCGGCGAGCTGCTGCGCGCCGCCGGCCTGCGCGTGGACATGGCCGTCAACGGCCGCGAAGCCGTGGCCCTGGCCGCCGAGCGGCCCTATGACCTGATCCTGATGGACATGCAGATGCCCGAGCTGGACGGGCTCAGCGCCACGCGCCAGATCCGTCAGCTGCCCGGCCATGGCCAGACGCCGATCCTGGCGATGACCGCCAATGCCTTTGGCGACGACCGCCAGGCCTGCCTGGATGCCGGCATGGACGACCACCTGGCCAAGCCGGTGGACCCCGGCCTGCTGTACGCGATGCTGGAGCGCTGGCTTCCGGCGCGCGCCAATGCCGATGCGCTGGCGCCGCCGCATGGCGAGTTGCTGCCGGGCCAGGCCCAGGCCCAGGCTCCGGCCCAGAACGACGATGACGCGCTGTTTGCCGCCATCCCGGGGCTGCAGGTCAGCCAGGCGCTGATGTTCCTGCCCGGGCGGGCGGCGGTGTTCGTGCGGGTGCTGGGCCAGTTCATCGAACACTATGGCCAGGGCCTGCCGGGGCAGGAGGCGGCGCTGCAGTCGCGGCGCTGGTCCGAGCTGGGCCTGGCCCTGCATTCGCTGCGCGGTGCCTGCGGTGCCATCGGCGCCAGCGCGCTGGGCGCGCAGTGCCGCGCGCTGGAACAGGCCCTGCCGGCCGCCGACGGCCAGGCGCCGCAGGATGCGCTGGCGCTGGACCAGGCGCTGCGCGGGCTGCAGCATGAGCTGCAGTCGCTGATCAGCGCGATGCGCTCGGCGCTGACTGCCGACCAGGCACGGCGCCAGGCGGCCGGCGGCGGTGCCGGCGCCGCCAATGGCGCGCCGGCCGGACCCGCGGCGCGGGTGCTGTCCGATGCCGGGACGGGCTCCGAGCTGGACACCGCGCTGGACGATCTGGACACGCTGCTGCGCGTGGCCGACTTCCGCGCTGGCGCGCTGCACCGCGAGCTGGAGCCGCGGCTGCGCGCCCGCCATGGTGCGGCCGCGGTGCAGCCGCTGGCCGCGGCGCTGCGCCAGCACGATTACGAGCAGGCGCTGCGGCGGCTGCGCGAGCTGCGCGGCGGGCTGCCGTCCGGTCAGTAGCGATACACGCCGCGGCCGCTCTTGCGGCCCAGCCAGCCGGCGGCCACCATCTCCTTGAGCAGCGGCGCCGGGCGGTACTTGCTGTCGCCGTATTCGGCCAGGTAGACCTCCATCACCGCCAGGCACACGTCCAGGCCGATCATGTCGGCCAGGGCCAGCGGGCCGATCGGCTGGTTGCAGCCCAGCTTCATGCCGGCGTCGATGTCCTCGGGCGTGGCCAGGCCCTCGGCCAGCACGAAGAAGGCCTCGTTGATCATCGGCACCAGGATGCGGTTGACCACGAAGCCTGGCGCGTTTTTCACCGTGATCGGCGTCTTGCCCAGGCGGGTGGCCAGGTCCTTCACCGCATCATGGGTGGCGTCGCTGGTGGCCAGGCCGCGGATGATCTCCACCAGGGCCATCATCGGCACCGGGTTGAAGAAGTGCATGCCGATGAAGCGATCGGGCCGCGAGGTGGCCGCCGCCAGCTTGGTGATGGAAATCGAGCTGGTGTTGGTGGCGACGATGGCCTCGGCCGGCAGCAGGCCATCGAGCTGGGCCAGGATCTTGCGCTTCAGGCCCTCGTTTTCGGTGGCGGCCTCGATCACCAGGCCGCAGTCGGCCAGCGTCGCATAGTCGGTGCCGCCCTGGATGCGGGCCAGCGCCTCGGCCTTTTGCGCCTCGCTCAGCTTGTCCTTCTTGATCAGCCGGTCCAGGCTCGAGGCCACGGTGGCCAGGCCCTTGTCGACCGCCGCCTGGGCGATGTCGACCATCACGACGGCAATGCCGCTGAGCGCGCAGGTCTGGGCAATGCCATTGCCCATGGTGCCGGCGCCGATCACGCCGACCTTGGTGATGCTCATGAATCAAACCCTTTCGAAGATGGCGGCAATGCCCTGGCCGCCGCCGATGCACATGGTGACCAGAGCATAGCGGCCGCCGGTGCGCTGCAGCTCGTACACCGCCTTGGTGGTGATCACCGCGCCGGTGGCGCCAATCGGGTGGCCCAGCGAAATGCCCGAGCCGTTGGGGTTGACCTTGGCCGGATCCAGGCCCAGCTCCTTGACCACCGCGCAGGCCTGGGCGGCAAAGGCCTCGTTGCTTTCGATCACGTCCAGGTCGGCCACCGACAGGCCGCAGCGCTCCAGCAGCTTGCGCGTGGCCGGCACCGGGCCGATGCCCATGATCGTGGGTTCGACGCCGGCATGGGCATAGCCCACCAGCCGGGCCAGCGGGCGCAGGTTCTGCGCCTTCACCGCGGCCGCCGAGGCCAGCACCACGGCCGCCGCGCCATCGTTGATGCCCGAGGCATTGCCGGCGGTCACCGCGCCGTCCTTCTTGAAGGCCGGGCGCATCTTGGCCAGGGTGTCCAGCGTGGTGTCGGCCTTCACATGCTCGTCGGTGTCGAAGGCGACCTCGCCCTTGCGCGTCTTCAGCATCACCGGGACGATCTGGTCCTTGAAGCGGCCGGCGGCAATCGCCGCGGCGGCGCGCTGCTGGCTTTGCACCGCCAGCGCGTCCATCTGCTCGCGCGTGATGCCGAACTGCTCGCCCACGTTCTCGGCGGTGATGCCCATGTGGATCTTGTGGAAGGGATCGTGCAGCGCGCCGACCATCAGGTCCAGCATCTGCGCATCGCCCATGCGCGCGCCGAAGCGCGCCGCCGGCACCAGGTAGGCGCCGCGCGACATGACCTCGCAGCCGGCGCCGATGGCGATCTCGCAGTCGCCGAGCAGGATGGACTGTGCCGCCGAGACGATGGCCTGCAGGCCCGAGCCGCACAGGCGGTTGACGTTGAAGGCCGGCATTTCCTTGGGCAGGCCAGCCTGCATCGCCGCCACGCGGCTGAGGTACACATCGCGCGGCTCGGTGGTGATGACGGTGCCCATGGCCAGGTGGCCCACGGCATCGGCCGGCGCGCCCGAGCGCTCCAGCGCGGTCTTCACCGCCAGCGTGGCCAGATCGGCCGGCGGCGTGTCCTTCAGCGCGCCGCCAAAGGTGCCGATGGCGGTGCGGGCGGCGGCGACGACAAAAACTTCGGGCTTCTGCGACATGGGGAGTTCCTCGGGTGCGTTGGGTCGTCCAAGCGTAGCGCAGGCGCATTGCGGCGGGCTGACTGCGCCAGCGCCGGCCGTGGCTGTCGCCCAGGTGTCGTCGCCAAGGAGACCGCCGCGCCCCCCCAGGCGGTGATGCAATGCCCACCTGGCCTGCAGCAGCACCGCAGGGAGCGCAACCCACAGGAGACCTCCATGTCCGCCGTACCGTCCGCACGCAGCGATGAGCTGCTGGCCCGTCTGAAGGATTTCTTCGACCGCCACATCTATCCCAACGAGGCCCGCCACCACGAGGAGCTGCACCGTCGCCGCAAGGCCGGCACCGAGTGGCAGCCGCTGGACCTGATCGAGGAGCTCAAGCCCATCGCCCGCAAGGAAGGGCTGTGGAACCTGTTCCTGCCGCACAGCGAGCGTGCGCCCGAGGGCCTGTCCAACCTGGACTACGCGCCGCTGTGCGAGGTGATGGGCCGCGCCGGCTGGTCGGCCGAGGTCTTCAACTGCTCGGCGCCCGACACCGGCAACATGGAGACCATCGAGCGCTACGGCAGCGAGGCGCAGAAGGACCGCTGGCTGGAGCCGCTGCTGCAGGGCAAGATCCGCTCGGCCTTCCTGATGACCGAGCCGGCTGTGGCGTCCAGCGATGCCACCAACATCGAGACGCGCATCACCCGCGACGGCGACCACTATGTGATCAACGGCCGCAAGTGGTTCAGCTCGGGCGCCGGCGTCGACACCTGCGCCATCTTCATCGTCATGGGCAAGACCGATCCGGACGGCCCGCGCCATGCCCAGCAGAGCATGGTGCTGGTGCCGCGCGACACCCCCGGGGTGACGGTGCTGCGCCCGCTGCATGTGTTCGGCTACGACGATGCGCCGCATGGCCACATGGAGGTGGTGCTGGAGAACGTGCGCGTGCCGGTGTCCAGCATCCTGCTGGGCGAGGGCCGCGGCTTCGAGATCGCCCAGGGCCGTCTGGGCCCGGGCCGCATCCACCACTGCATGCGCTCCATCGGCGCCGCCGAGCGCGCGCTGGAGCTGATGTGCAAGCGCCTGCAGGGCCGCATCGCCTTCGGCAAGGCCCTGGCCGAGCAGAGCGTGTGGGCCGAGCGCATCGCCGAGAGCCGCTGCATGATCGACCAGGCGCGCCTGCTGACGCTGAATGCCGCGCACCGCATGGACGTGGTCGGCAACAAGGTGGCCAAGGCCGAGATCGCGATGATCAAGGTGGTGGCGCCCAACATGAGCTGCAAGGTGGTGGACTGGGCCATCCAGGCCCATGGCGCGGCCGGCGTCAGCCAGGACACCTGGCTGGCCGAGGCCTATGCCCACCAGCGCACGGTGCGCATCGTCGATGGTCCGGACGAGGTGCACCGCAACGCCATCGCCAAGCTGGAGCTGGCCAAGTACGCGCCGCCGCGCGCGCCGCGCTGAGCGGGGCCGGGGTTCACGGCCAGCGGCGACAATGCCGCTTGCCGTGAACCTGAAGCAACTCGAATACTTCGTGCATGTGGCCGAGCTGGGCAGTTTCAGCAAGGCCGCCCTGGTGCTGGACATCGCCCAGCCCGCGCTCAGCCGCCAGGTGCGGGCGCTGGAAACCGATCTGCGCGAGACCCTGCTGCTGCGCAACGGCCGCGGCGTCACCCTCACCGAGGCCGGCCAGCGCCTGTTCGAGCATGGCCGCAGCATCCTGGAGGCGGTGGCCGCGGCGCGCAGCGACATGGGCGCCTCGCGCGACCTGCCCACCGGCCGCATCACCGTGGGCCTGCCGCCCACGCTGAGCCGCCAGCTCACGCTGCCCTTGATCGACGCCTTCGGCCGCCGCTGCCCGCAGGCGCGGCTGGCCATCGTCGAGGGCCTGTCCACCCACATCGTCGAGTGGATCACCACCGGCCGCGTGGACCTGGGCCTGATGTACAACCCCGAGGCCCAGCCGGCGCTGGAGATCACGCCGGTGCACGAGGAGCCGCTGTGCCTGGTGTCGCCGATGGTCGGCGCACTGGCGCCGGTGCCCGAGGCTGCGGCCACGGCCGTGCCGCTGCGCCGCCTGGCCGACTATGCGCTGATCGCGCCCGAGCGCGGCCATGCCATCCGCCGCCTGCTGGAGACCCAGGCCGCGCTGGCCGGCGTGCGCCTGGACATCGCCTGGGAGGTGTCCAGCATCGCCGCCATCATCGAGCTGGTGGCCGCCGGCTACGGCCATGCGGTGCTGCATGCCAGCGCCGTGGCCGCCAGCGGGCGTGCCGACCAGCTGCTGGTGCGCGCCATGGTGCAGCCACGCCTGTCCACCGTGCTGTGCCTGGCCGCCAGCGCCCACAAGCGCCCCGGGCCGCTGATGCGCCAGACCATGCGCCTGCTGACCGAGCTGACCCGTTCGCTGCCGCAGGGCGCGGCGGCACAGTCCATGCCAGGTTGATATAGCAGCTATCCCGAGCCATGCCTTCTTGATTGGTGGACTGCGGACAAGAATGCCGCATGACCCGCCCCGATACCGATTCCGACCTGCAGTCGCCGGCCCCGGTGCTGCGTGGTATTTCGTCGATGGCCACGCGCCTGGTGCTGGCCGAGCTGGCCCAGGCCCATGCGGCGGCCGGGGGCCGGGCGGTGGTCTTCGAGTCGGTGGGCGGCGTCGACGCCGCCAAGCGCGTGGCCGCCGGCGAGGCCTTCGACGTGGTGGTGCTGGCCTCGGACGCCATCGCCAAGCTGGAGGCCGCCGGCCATCTGCTGCCGGGCAGCACGCTGCCGCTGACCCGCTCCGGCGTGGCCGTGGCCGTGCCCGAGGGCGCACCGCTGCCCGACCTGTCCAGCCTGGCTGCGCTGCACGCGGCCCTGCTGGCTGCACCGAGCATCGGTTATTCCACCGGTCCCAGCGGCACCCAGCTGCTGAAGCTGTTTGAGCAATGGGGCCTGTCCGAGGCCCTGGCCGGCCGTTTGCTGCAGGCCCCGGCCGGCGTGCCGGTGGGCAGCCTGGTGGCGCGTGGCGAGGTGGCGCTGGGTTTCCAGCAGTTGTCTGAGCTGATCCACCAGCCGGGCATCCGCCTGGCCTCCACGCTGCCGGCCGAGGCGCAGATCAACACCGTGTTTTCCGGCGCCGTCTGCCGCACGGCTGCCGATGCCGAAGCGGCCCGGGCGCTGCTGGCCTACATGGCCGGCGCCGAGGCCACCGAGGCCAAGCGCCGCCAGGGCATGGACCCGGCCTGAATCCCACGCATCCATCTCAGAGCAGGAGGCAAACGCCATGATCATCGACGTGCACGGCCACTACACCACCGCGCCCAAGGCGCTGGAGACCTGGCGCAATGCGCAGATCGCCGGCATCAAGGACCCGGCCGCCATGCCCAAGGTCAGCGATCTGAAGATCAGCGACGACGAGCTGCGCGAGACCATCGAGCAGAACCAGCTGGCCAAGATGAAGGAGCGCGGCAGCGACCTGACCATCTTCAGCCCGCGCGCCAGCTTCATGGCCCACCACATCGGCGACTTCCAGGTCAGCAGCACCTGGGCGGCGATCTGCAATGAGCTGTGCTACCGCGTCAGCCAGCTGTTCCCCGAGCACTTCGTGCCGGCGGCGATGCTGCCGCAGAGCCCGGGCGTGGACCCGGCCACCTGCATCCCCGAGCTGGTGAAGTGCGTGGAGCAGTACGGCAATGTCGGCATCAACCTGAACCCCGATCCTTCCGGCGGCCACTGGACCAGCCCGCCGCTGAGCGACCGCAGCTGGTACCCGATCTACGAGAAGATGGTCGAGTACGACATCCCGGCGATGATCCATGTCAGCACCAGCTGCAACGCCTGCTTCCACACCACCGGCGCCCACTACCTGAATGCCGACACCACGGCCTTCATGCAGTGCCTGACCAGCGACCTGTTCAAGGACTTCCCGACGCTGAAGTTCCTGATCCCGCATGGCGGCGGCGCCGTGCCCTACCACTGGGGGCGCTTCCGCGGCCTGGCACAAGAGCTGAAGAAGCCGCTGCTGAAGGACCACCTGCTGAACAACATCTTCTTCGACACCTGCGTCTACCACCAGCCGGGCATCGACCTGCTGACCAAGGTGATCCCGGTGGACAACATCCTGTTCGCCAGCGAGATGATCGGCGCCGTGCGTGGCATCGACCCCGAGACCGGCTTCTACTACGACGACACCAAGCGCTACATCGAGGCCAGCACCATCCTGTCGGCCGAGGACAAGCACAAGGTCTACGAAGGCAATGCGCGCCGCGTGTTCGGCCGCCTCGATGCCCAGCTGAAGGCAAAGGGCCTTTGAGTTTTGAGCCTTTGATTCAAGGAGCACCCACCATGTACGAACTCGGCGTCGTCTACCGCAACATCGAACGCACCGAGGCCGCCGTGGCCGATGGGCTGGCCGCACTCGGCAGCGCCACGGTGCACGAGGCCATGGGCCGCGTCGGCCTGCTCAAGCCCTATATGCGGCCCATCTATGCCGGTGCCCAGGTCTCGGGCACGGCCGTCACCGTGCTGCTGCACCCCGGCGACAACTGGATGATGCATGTGGTGGCCGAGCAGATCCGCCCCGGCGACATCGTCGTCGCCGCCATCACCGCCGAATGCACGGACGGCTACTTCGGCGACCTGCTGGCCACCAGCTTCATGGCCCGCGGCGCGCGCGCCCTGGTCATCGACGCCGGCGTGCGCGACGTGAAGACGCTCACCGAGATGGGCTTCCCGGTGTGGAGCAAGGCCATCAGCAGCAAGGGCACGATCAAGGCCACGGTGGGCTCGGTGAACATCCCGGTGGTCTGCGCCGGCATGTGGGTGACGCCCGGCGACGTGATCGTGGCCGACGACGACGGCGTGGTCTGCGTGCCGCGTGCGCTGGCCGCCAAGACCCTGGAAGCCGCCCGCGCCCGCGAGGCCAACGAAGGCGCCAAGCGCGAGCAGCTGGCCGCCGGCGTGCTGGGCCTGGACATGTACAAGATGCGCGAACCGCTGGCCAAGGCCGGCCTGCGCTACATCGACTGAAGCTTTTTTCCGATCCGCTCCATGACCCTTCGCCGACACTGGCTGGCCGCGGCCGCCGCGCTTGCCACCACCGCCGTTTCGCTGCTGCCGGGCCTGGCCCAGGCCCAGGACTTCCCGACCAAGCCGGTGCGCATCACGACGCCGTTCCCGGCCGGCGCCGGCCCCGAGGCCGTGCTGCGCGTGCTGGCCGAGAAGCTGCAGCGCAAATGGGGCAAGCCGGTGATCATCGAGAACAAGCCCGGCGCCAACGGCTTCATCGCCATCGACGCCTGGAAGCGTGCCAATCCCGATGGCCACGAGCTGATCCAGCTGGACAACGTGCACCTGGTGGCCTATCCGCACCTGTTCAAGAAGCTGCCCTATGACGCGGCCAAGGACTTCGATCCGCTGCTGCCGCTGTTCCGCACCTACTTCTTCGTCACCGTGCCGACGAACAGCAAGTACAAGACGGTGGGCGACATCGTGGCCGATGCCAAGGCCCATCCGGGCGCGCTGAACTACGGCTCCTGGTCGGTGGGCAATCCGGTGCACCTGGGCTCGGCCCTGCTGGAGGCCAGCACCGGCACCGAGATGCAGCATGTGATCTACAAGGAAACGGCCATGCTCTACACCGGCGTGGCCAATGGCGAGCTGAACTTCGCCCTCGGCTCGCTGGCCACGGCCGGCCCGCTGCAGCGCAGCGGCAAGCTCAAGTTCATCGCCGTCACCGGCCCCAAGCGCCACCCGGCCTTCCCGGACGTGCCCACGGTCAGCGAATCGGGCGGCCCCAAGGGCTATGAGGTCACCGGCTGGACCACCATCGCCGCGCCCAAGGGCCTGCCCAAGGCGGTGGCCGACAAGATCCAGAAGGACATTGCCGACGCGCTGGCCGAGCCCGACATCAAGGAGCGCTATGCCACCTTCGGCTACGAGCTGTTCCCGGCCACGCGCGAGCAGTTCAACCAGCAGATCGCCCAGCAGTCGGCCCTGTATGCCGACGTGGTGCGCCGTGCCAAGGCGGCACTGGACTGAGATGGCGGCCAACCGTCCACGGTGATCCCATGAGCCTGTCCCAAGATCCCAAGACCTGGCGCATCGGCCTGGTCGGTTATGGCGAGGTCGGCAAGATCCTGGCCGAGGACCTGCGCGCCCAGGGCCTGGCCATCGCCGCCCACGACCTGAAGCTGGCCGGCGAGGGCGCCGCGCCGCTGCAGGCCCATGCCCAGGCCCACGGCGTGCAGCTGCACAGCGATGCCGCGGCCCTGGCCCGCGACTGCGACCTGGTGGTCAGCGCCGTCACCGCCAGCCAGGCGGTGGCGGTGGCCGAGGCGGTGGCGCCGGCGCTGCCGCCGGACGCGTTTTTCCTCGACTTCAACTCGGCCTCGCCCGGCGCCAAGGGCCGCGCCGCCCAGGTGGTGAACGCGGCCGGTGGGCGTTATGTCGAGGGCGCGGTGATGACCAGCGTGCCGCCCTACCGCATCCGCGTGCCGCTGCTGCTGGGCGGGCCGGATGCGCAGGCGCTGCAGCCGGCGCTGGCGGCCCTGGGCTTTGCGCCCAAGGTGCACAGCGCCACGCTGGGCCTGGCCAGCGCCACCAAGATGTGCCGCAGCGTGATGATCAAGGGCCTGGAGGCCATGGTCATCGAGAGCTTCACCGCCGCCCGCCATTACGGCGTGGAAGACGCGGTGGTGGCCAGCCTGTACGAAACCTTCCCCGGCATCGACTGGGAGAAGCAGGCCGCCTATTTCTTCCAGCGTGTGGTCGAGCATGGCCGGCGCCGCAGCGAAGAGGTGCGCGAGGTGGCCGAGACCGTGCGCGAGGCCGGCCTCACGCCCTGGAGCGCGGCCGGCACCGCCGAGCGCCAAGCCTGGGTGGCCGACCTGGCCGACGACGGCCTGTTCGGCCGGCGCGGCACGCCGGGCTTTGCCCGGGCGGCCGACTGGCGTGTCGAGGCCGACCGCATCCTGGTGCATCTGCAAGCCAACAAGGACTGAGACAGGACCGCTGCCATGAGCAAACCCACGTCGGGCGACTTCACCAAGACCCCGGGCTGGCTGGACTGGTACACCGGCCCGGCCAAGCCGCGCTTTGCGCTGCCGGCCGGCGCGGTGGACGCGCACTGCCATGTGTTCGGCCCCGGCGCCGAGTTTCCCTATGCGCCCGAGCGCAAGTACACGCCCTGCGACGCCAGCAAGCACGAGCTGTTTGCGCTGCGCGACCACCTGGGCTTTGCGCGCAACGTGGTCGTGCAGGCCACCTGCCATGGCGCCGACAACCGCGCCATGGTCGACGCCTGCATCGCCAGCGGCGGCAAGGCGCGTGGCGTGGCCACGGTGCGGCGCAGCGTCAGCGACGACGAGCTGCAGCAGCTGCATGCGGCCGGCGTGCGCGGCGTGCGCTTCAACTTCGTCAAGCGCCTGGTCGACTTCACGCCCAAGGACGAGCTGATGGAGATTGCCGCGCGCATCGCCAAGCTCGGCTGGCATGTGGTGATCTACTTCGAGGCGGTGGACCTGCCCGAGCTGTGGGACTTCTTCACCGCGTTGCCCACCACCGTGGTGGTCGACCACATGGGCCGCCCCGACGTCAGCAAGCCCGTCGATGGGCCCGAGTTCGCGCTGTTCCTGAAGTTCATGCGCCAGCACCCCAACGTCTGGAGCAAGGTCAGCTGCCCCGAGCGCCTGAGCGTCACCGGCCCCAAGGCGCTGAATGGCGAGCAAGCCGCTTACCAGGACGTGGTGCCGTTCGCGCGCCGCGTGGTCGAAGAATTCCCCGATCGTGTGCTCTGGGGCACCGACTGGCCGCATCCCAACCTGAAGGACCACATGCCCGACGACGGCCTGCTGGTCGACTTCATCTCGCAGATCGCGCCCACGGCCGAGCTGCAGCGCAAGCTGCTGGTCGACAACCCGATGCGCCTGTACTGGCCCGAAGAGGCCTGAGCCCGATCTTCCACATCCCATCGACGGAGACACGATGGCCATGAACCGAACCCTTGCCGCGGCCTCGGTGCCGCTGCTGCTGGCCGCCTGCGCCAGCGCGCCCGACATCCCCGCCGGCCCGCGCCTGTCCGGCGATGCCCAGGCCGCCTGCGCCGCGCTGGCCGGCGCCAGCATTCCGGCCGAACGCATCGTCTGGCCCGGCCTGAGCAGCGGCGCCGCCACCGTGGACAGCGCCAGCCTGGTGGCGGCCACGCCGCTGGTGGTGGCCCCGGGCGGGCCCACGCCGGCCGGCCGCATCACGCCGGCCCTGCCGCAGCACTGCCGCGTGCTGGGCAAGATCGCGCCGGTGGACCCGGCGGCCGAGCCCATCCAGTTCCAGGTCAACCTGCCGCTGCAGTGGAACGGGCGCTCGGTGCAGTTCGGCGGTGGCGGCTTCAACGGCGTGCTGATCAACGGCCTGGCCCTGGTGCCGGGCTCGCCCTATGACACGCCCGGCCCGCTGGCCCAGGGCTATGCCACGGTGGGCACCGATTCGGGCCACCTGACCAAGGCCGGCCAGCCGCCGCAGAGCTTTGCGCTGAACGACGAGATGCTGGCCAACTTCGCCCATGCGTCCTACCCCAAGGTGCGCAATGTCGCGGTGGAGCTGATGAAGCGCGCCTACGGCCGTGCGCCCGACAAGCTGTACTTCGTCGGCAGCAGCGAAGGCGGGCGCGAGGGCCTGACCATGGCCCAGCGCTATCCGGCGGCCTTCGACGGCATCTTCAGCCGCGTGCCGGTGATCCACTGGACCGGCCTGCAGTTCGCCGGCACCCGCAACGGCCTGGCGCTGATGGGCGAGGGCTGGCTGAACCCGGCGCGGGTCAAGCTGGTGCACGAGGCCACGCTGGCCGCCTGCGATGCGCTGGATGGCTTGGCCGACCGCGTGATCGGCGCCACCGAGGCCTGCCGCAGCCGCTTCGATCCGGCCACGCTGCAATGTCCGGCCGGCCGCAACGACGATGCCTGCCTGCTGCCGGCCCAGGTGCAGGCGGTGCGCACGCTGCGCTCGCCGTTCAAGTTCAGCCTGCCGCTGGCCAACGGCCTGAGCGAATACCCGGCCTGGGGCCTGGGCGGCGAGGACACGCCGGCCGTCGGCCCCACCGGTGGCTGGCGCGCCTGGTGGACCGGCAATGCCGCGCCCACCGTGCCGCCGCTGCCGGCCAACGGCATCGCCTGGTTCTACGGCAGCGGCGCGCTGCAGTACTTCTATGCCCGCAACCCGCAGGCCGATCCCCGCAGCATCACGCCCGAGGCCCATGCGCAGCGCGTGCGCGAGGTGTCGGCGCTGATGGACTCGACCAATCCCGACCTGTCGGCCTTCCATGCCCGCGGCGGCAAGCTGATCGTGCTGGAGTACCTGAGCGACTACGCGCAAAGCCCCTATGCCGGCATCCAGTACGTGCAGGCGGTGCAGCGCACGCTGGGCGCCGACCGTGCGCGCCAGTTCCTGCGCCTGTACACCGCGCCCGGCGTCGACCATGTGGGCACCGGCGCGCCGGCCCTGGTCGACATGCTCAAGCCGCTGGCGGCCTGGGTGGAGCAGGGTGTGGCGCCGGGCGAGCTGCGCCTGGTCGAGCAGACCGTGCTGTCGGCGCCGTTCCCGCAGCAGCGCGCCCGCCCGCTGTGCGAATGGCCGGGCCATGCGCGGTACAAGGGCAGCGGCCCGGCCGATGCGGCCGCCAGCTTCGAATGCGTGCCCCACTGAGCGAGGAAATCCAATGGCCCTGAACAAACCCTACCTGGACATCCCGGGCACCACCATCTTCGACGCCGAGCAGTCGCGCAAGGGCTACTGGCTCAACCAGTTCTGCATGAGCCTGATGAAGGCCGAGAACCGCGAGCGCTTCAAGGCCGACGAGCGTGCCTACCTCGACGAATGGCCGATGACCGAGGAGCAGAAGCAGGGCGTGCTGACGCGCGACCTGAACCGCTGCATCGCCGCCGGCGGCAACATCTACTTCCTGGCCAAGATCGGCGCCACCGACGGCAAGAGCTTCCAATACATGGCCGCCACCATGACCGGCATGAGCCAGGACGAGTACATGGCCATGATGCTGGGCGGTGGCCGCAGCGCCGAGGGCAACCGCCGCCTCGGCGAGGACGGCGATGCCCAGCCGCACCGCCAACCGCAAGGCAAGGCGCATGGCGCCCCGTCCACGAACAAGGCTTGAACCCATGGCCCGCATCACCGCCTCCGTCTACACCTCGCATGTGCCGGCCATCGGCGCGGCGCTCGATCTGGGCAAGACCCGCGAGCCCTATTGGCAGCCGCTGTTTGCCGGCTACGAGCCCAGCAAGCAGTGGATCCAGGACAACAAGCCCGACGTGGTGTTCCTGGTCTACAACGACCATGCCACGGCCTTCAGCCTGGAGCTGATCCCCACCTTTGCCATCGGCTGCGCGGCCCAGTTCAAGCCGGCCGACGAGGGCTGGGGGCCGCGCCCGGTGCCCACCGTGGTCGGCCACCCGGACCTGGCCTCGCACATCGCGCAGTCGGTGATCCAGGACGACTTCGACCTGACCATCGTCAACAAGATGGATGTGGACCATGGCCTGACCGTGCCGTTGTCGCTGATGTGCGGCCAGCCCGAGGCCTGGCCGTTCCAGGTGATCCCGTTCGCCGTCAACGTGGTGCAGTACCCGGTGCCCTCGGGCCGGCGCTGCTTCCAGCTGGGCCAGGCCATCCGCCGCGCGGTGGAGAGCTACGACCAGGACCTGAAGGTGCAGATCTGGGGCACCGGCGGCATGAGCCACCAGCTGCAGGGCCCGCGTGCCGGCCTGATCAACCGCGACTGGGACAATGCCTGGCTGGACCAGCTGATCAATGACCCCGCGGCCTGCGCCGCCACGCCGCACATCGACTATGTGCGCGAGGCCGGCAGCGAGGGCATCGAGCTGGTGATGTGGCTGATCGCGCGTGGCGCGATGGCCGATGTGGCCGGCGGCGCCAAGCCCGCCGTCAAGCACCGCTTCTACCATGTGCCGGCGTCGAACACGGCCGTGGGCCACCTGATCCTGGAGAACCAAGCATGACCATCAAAGTTGCACTCGCCGGTGCCGGCGCCTTCGGCATCAAGCACCTGGACGGCATCAAGAACATCGCCGATGTGGAGGTGGTCTCGCTGGTCAGCCGCGACCTGGCCAAGACCCAGGAAGTGGCCGACAAGTACGGCATCCGGCATGTCACCACCGAGCTGGCCGACAGCCTGGCCATTGCCGAGGTGGATGCGGTGATCCTGTGCACGCCCACGCAGATGCACGCCAGCCAGACCCTGGCCTGCCTGAAGGCCGGCAAGCATGTGCAGGTGGAGATCCCGCTGTGCGACGTGCTGGCCGAGGGCCAGGAGGTGCTGCAGGTGCAGCGCGAGACCGGCAAGGTGGCGATGTGCGGCCACACGCGGCGCTTCAACCCCAGCCACCAGTGGGTGAACAAGAAGATCCGTGCCGGCGAGTTCAACATCCAGCAGATGGATGTGCAGACCTATTTCTTCCGCCGCACCAACATGAATGCGCTGGGCCAGCCGCGCAGCTGGACCGACCACCTGCTGTGGCACCATGCCGCGCACACGGTGGACCTGTTTGCCTACCAGGCCGGCAGCCCGATCGTGAAGGCCAATGCGCTGCAGGGCCCGATCCACCCGACGCTGGGCATCGCGATGGACATGAGCATCCAGCTCAAGGCCGCCAACGGCGCCATCTGCACGCTGTCCCTGTCGTTCAACAACGACGGCCCGCTGGGCACCTTCTTCCGCTACATCGGCGACACCGGCACCTACATCGCCCGCTACGACGATCTGGTCAACGGCAAGGAGGAGAAGATCGATGTCTCCAAGGTCGATGTGTCGATGAACGGCATCGAGCTGCAGGACCGCGAGTTCTTCGCCGCCATCCGCGAAGGTCGCGAGCCCAATGCCAGCATCGCCCAGGTGCTGCCCTGCTACCAGGTGCTGCACCAGCTGGAACAGCAGCTCAACGCCTGAGCGGCCGCACGATGAAGACTCGCCGCATCGCGGGCTTCCAGGTCGCCGAGATCGGCCTGGGCTGCATGAACCTCAGCCATGCCTATGGCACGCCGGTGTCGGCCGAGCAGGGCGAGCGGGTGCTGCTGGCGGCACTCGATGCCGGCGTCACGCTGATCGACACCGCCGCGCTGTACGGCTTCGGCGGCAACGAGAAGCTGGTCGGGCGTGTGCTCGGCCCGCACCGCCAGCGCATCGTGCTGTGCAGCAAGGGTGGCATGACCGGCCAGCCGGTCGGCCCCAACGGCGCGCTGCAGCGGGTCATCGACGGCAGCCCGGCCAGCCTGCGGCGCGATGTCGAGGCCAGCCTGCAGCGCCTGGGCACCGAGGTCATCGACCTGTACTACCTGCACCGCTGGCACAAGCAGGTGCCCATCGAGGACTCGGTGGGCGAGCTGGCGCGGCTGCAGGCCGAGGGCAAGATCCGCGCGCTGGGCCTGAGCGAGGTTTCCACGGCCACGCTGCGCCGCGCCCATGCGGTGGCGCCGATCGCCGCGCTGCAGAGCGAATATTCGCTGTGGAGCCGCAATGCCGAGCTGGGCACGCTGGCGGCCTGCGCCGAACTGGGCATCGCCTATGTGGCCTTCAGCCCGCTGGCGCGGGCCTTTCTGACCAATGCGCTGCGCGATGTGAGCGGCTTCGATGCCAAGGACATCCGCCGCGCCATGCCGCGCTTCACGCCCGGCAACTATGCGGCCAACCTGCAACTGCTGGATGCGATGCTGCCGCTGGCCGCCGAGGCCGGCTGCACGCCGGCCCAGCTGGCACTGGCCTGGCTGCTGCAGCGCGGCGAGCAGGTGATCCCGATCCCCGGCACCACCTCGGTCGAGCATCTGCACGAGAACCTGGGCGCCTCGGGCGTGGTGCTGGCGCCCGACCTGGTGGCGCGGCTGGAGGCGCTGTTTGCGCCGCAGGCCGTGCACGGCCACCGCTACAACACGGCCAACCAGACCGAGGTCGACACCGAGGATTTCAGCGCCGGCGCCGCGTCAGCCGGTGGCTGAGCTGCTGCAGATCACCGGGCCGCTGTTTGCGCTGATCGGCCTGGGCTGGCTGTCGGTGCAGCGTGGCTGGTTCGACCGCGCGCTGCTGCCGGCGCTGGGCCGCTTCGTCATCGCCTTCTGCGTGCCGGCCCTGCTGTGGCGCTCGCTGGCCCAGCGCAATCCGCTGGAGGTGCTGCACGGCGGCTTTCTGCTGGCCTATGCGCTGGGCTCGCTGATCGCCCTCGGCCTGGGCTGGGCCTGGGCGCGCGGGCGTGGCCAGTCGGTCGACCGGGCGGCGATGACCGGCATGGGCATGAGCTGCTCCAACACCGCCTTCATCGGCTTTCCGCTGGTCAGCCAGTTGGTCGCCGGCGAGGCCACGGTGGCCTTCGCCCTGGTGCTGCTGGTCGAGAACTTCCTGATGCTGCCGCTGTGCCTGGCGCTGGCCGACATGCGCTCCGGCCAGCACGAGCCGCTGCACCGCGTGCTGCTGCGCTCGCTGTGGGGCCTGCGGCGCAATCCCATCGTGCTGGGCCTGCTGGCCGGCGTGGCCACCGGGGCGCTGAAGGCCGGCACCGGCTGGACCCTGCCGTCGGCCATCGACCGCTCGGTGGCCCTGCTGGCTGCTGCGTCGACGGCGGTGTCGCTGTTTTTCATCGGCGGCAACCTGGCCGGCCTGCACATCGGCGGGCTCAAGACCCAGGTGGCGGCGGTGGCCGTGGGCAAGCTGCTGCTGCATCCGCTGGCCGTGGCCTTGATGCTGGGGCTGGTGGGCTGGGCCACGCAGCCGGTGGCCGTGCCCCTGGTGTGGGGCGGCGTGGTGATGGCCGCCGTGCCCATGCTGGGCATCTACCCGATCCTGGGCCAGCGCTACGGCCTGCAGGCGGTGAATGCCGCCTGCATGCTGGGCAGCACGGTGGCCGCCTTCTTCAGCCTGTCGCTGGTGATGGCCCTGCTGCGCTGGGCCTGGGGCGCGCCACAATGACGGCGATGATCGAAGAACTCAGCGATCCCAGCGCCGCCGATCTGCAGGGCCTGGCCCAGGTGCTGCTGGACTGCGTGGACGGCGGTGCCTCGGTCAGCTTCATGTCGCCGCTGGCGCCTGAGCGGGCGCTGGCCTTCTGGCAGGACGTGGCGGCCGATGTGCGGGCCGGCCGGCGTGCGCTGCTGGTGGCGCGTGATGCGGTCGGCGGCGCCATCGTCGGCACCGTGCAGCTGGTGCTGGCCCAGCCCGACAACCAGCCGCACCGCGCCGACCTGGCCAAGATGCTGGTGCACCGCCGCGCCCGCCGCCAGGGCCTGGCCGAGCGGCTGATGACCGAGGCCGAGGCGCTGGCGCGGCGCCGCGGCAAGCGCCTGCTGGTGCTGGACACGGTGACTGGCGGCGATGCCGAGCGCCTGTATGCCCGCCTGGGCTGGCAGCGCGTGGGCGAGATCCCCGGCTATGCGCTGTGGCCGCAGGGCGGCCTGTGCGGCACCACGCTGTTCTACCGCCAGCTCAGCTGAGCCCGGCGGCCTGGTCCGCCACTGCCTGGCGCAGCCACAGATGCCAGGGGTCGTCATGGTGGCGGCCATGCCAGACCAGGTACATCGGCAGGCCCGGGCAGGGCAGCGGCGGCGGGCTGCAGGCCAGGCCCTGCAGCAGGCCCAGGCGCAGCAGGCTGGGGGCGGTGCACAGCGCCCGGCTGCCGCGCACAAAGGCCGGCACACCGGCAAAGCCCGGCACGGTGGCGATGAAGCGGCGCCGCAGGCCGCGCTCGGCCAGCGCCTGGTCCAGGTCGAGGGCGCGCCGCGGCTCGTAGACCACGGTCACATGCTCGCTGTCCAGGTAGTCGGCCAGGCTGGCGGGCGCGGCGCGCTGCGCCGGATCGTGGAACACCGCATAGGCATCCTCGAACAGGCGCTTGTGGCGCAGGTCGCCGGCCTCGGGCGGGCGTGGCGTCAGCAGCAGCTGGCACAGGCCGTCGCGCAGCATCTCGGGCGTGGGCACGCCGGACGGAATGACACGCAGCTTCAGGCCCGGCGCCTGCTGGCGCAGGCTGCGCAGCAGGCCGGGCAGCAGCAGGTCGCGCTGCAGGTCGTTGGCCGCCACCGTGACCCAGCCGTCGAAGCGCGCCGGATCGAAGCCGCCGGTGGTGACGAAGCCGCGCATCTGCTCCAGCAGGCCACGCGCCTGCAGCACCAGCAGCTCGCAGCGCGCGGTGGCCACGATGCCGCGGCCCGAGCGCAGGAACAGCGGGTCGCCGACGATGGCGCGCAGCTTGTCCAGCGCATGGCTGACGGCCGATTGCGTGAGCCCCAGGCGCTGCGCCGCGCGCGTCACCGAGCCCTCTTCGGCCACCGCCAGCAGCAGCTGCAGCAGGCGGCCGTCCAGATCCAAATGATCGAAATCGCTCATGGGTGGCATCGATGAACCAGGCTTGTTCCACATCATGCCGCAGGCCACACTGACGCCAGGGTCTTGACGCCAAGCATGCGCTTGACCCAGCTCAAACCCGGCCGGAGCCCGCGCATGACCAAGCCCTGCATCAACACCCCGCCCATCCCTGGCACCGTGATCTTCGATGGCCGGCAGGCCATGCGCGGCCATGCGCTGAACGCGATGTGCTATTCCTTCAACGACGCGTCCAACCGCGCCGCCTTCGTCGCCGACGAGGACGGCTACTGCGCCCGCTACGGCCTGGATGCCGAGCAGCGCGAGGCCATCCGCGGCCGCAATGTGCTGGCGCTGATCGCCGCCGGCGGCAATGCCTACTACCTGGCCAAGTTCGCCGGCATCTTCGGCCTGGACATGCAGGACATCGGCGCCCAGCAGACCGGGCTGAGCAAGGAACAGTTCAAGGCCAGGCTGCTGGCCCACCGCTGAAACAACAGGCAGCCAAGGAGACTCGCATGGCCCGAATCATCGGTGGCATCACCACCTCGCACGTGCCCGCCATCGGCGGCGCCATCGCCAAGGGATTGCAGCAAGACCCGTACTGGAAGCCCTTCTTCGACGGCTTCGTGCCGCTGCGCCGCTGGCTGGCCGAAACCCGGCCCGACACCGTGGTGGTGGTCTACAACGACCACGGGCTGAACTTCTTCCTCGATGCCATGCCCACCTTCGCCATCGGCGCGGCGCCCGAGTACCGCAATGCCGACGAGGGCTGGGGCATTCCGCAGGTGGCGCCGTTTGCCGGCCATCCGGCCCTGAGCTGGCATCTGCTGGAGTCGCTGGTCGACGAGGAGTTCGACCCGGTCAGCTGCCAGGCGATGAAGGTCGACCATGCCTTCACGCTGCCGATGGCCCTGCTGTGGCCGGATCAGCATTGGCCGGTGAAGGTGGTACCGGTGTGCATCAACACCGTGCAGGCGCCGCTGCCCAGCGCTGCCCGCTGCTGGAAGCTGGGCCAGGCCCTGGGCCGCGCCGTGGCCTCGTGGCCCGGCGACGAGCGCGTGCTGGTGCTGGGCACCGGCGGCCTGAGCCACCAGCTCGACGGCCAGCGCGCCGGCTTCATCAACAAGCCCTTCGACCTGCAGTTCATGGACAGCCTGGTCGGCCCCCAGCCCGACTGGGCCACCCAGTTCAGCACCCGCCAGATCGTCGAGCAGGCCGGCACCCAGGGCGTGGAACTGCTGATGTGGCTGGCCACCCGCGCCGCCCTGGGCCCGCAGGTGACCGAACTGCACCGCAACTATCACCTGCCCATTTCCAACACCGCCACCGGTCTGATGCTGATGGAGCCAAAGCAGGGTTGAGCGGGCTCAGCCAAAGACCGGCGAGGACTGGCCGTGCCGCGTGCACCGCGCACGCCGGCCGAGCGCCGGGCCGCTCCCAGGCCGGCCGCTGTCTTCGCAAGCACCACCCGCCCGGCGGGTGGCGCCGCGTACTCGCGGCGCCGGGTGCTCCAGTTACTGAGCGGTCCAGCCGCCGTCCATCTGCCAGGCCACGCCGCGGATGTTGGCGGCGGCCTCCGAGCACAGGAACAGCGCCAGCTCGGCCAGTTGCTCGGGCGTGGTGAACTGCAGCGAGGGCTGCTTCTCGGCCAGCAGTTGCTTCTTGGCCTCGTCGTTGCTGATGCCGGCCGCGGCGGCGCGCGCATCCACCTGCTTTTGCACCAGCGGCGTCAGCACCCAGCCGGGGCAGATGGCGTTGACGGTGATGCCGGTGGTGGCGTTTTCGAGTGCCGCCACCTTGGTCAGGCCGACGATGCCGTGCTTGGCCGCCACATAGGCCGACTTCTGCACCGAGGCCACCAGGCCGTGCACCGAGGCGATGTTCAGGATGCGGCCCCAGTTGCGCGCCTGCATGCCCGGCAGGGCCACGCGCATGGCATGGAAGGCCGAGCTGAGGTTGATGGCGATGATGGCGTCCCAGCGCTCGACCGGGAAGTTCTCCACCGTTGCCACATGCTGGATGCCGGCGTTGTTGACCAGGATGTCGACGGCGCCGAACTCGGCCTCGCAGGCGCGCACCATGGCCTCGATCTGCGCCGGCTGGCTCATGTCGGCGCCGTGGTAGCTGACTTTGCCGCCCAGGCCGGCGGCAGCGGCAGCGGCGGTCACCTCGGCCTTGGCCGCCTCGGCATCGCCAAAGCCGTTGAGCATCACATGCGCGCCCTGGCGTGCCAGGGCCAGGGCCATGCCCAGTCCGATGCCGCTGGTCGAGCCGGTGACGAGGGCGGTTTTTCCTTGAAGCATGGACGGGATCCTTCTGAGGCTGGGCGATGGAGGAGGGCGGTTGCTGCGATCATTATGGGCAAGGAGCCTGAAAAGTGACTGACCCACATCCCGTGCAAGCCGCTGCCACCGAACCCCGCCTGCACCAGGTGCAGTGCCTGGACAGCCGCGGCCTGCACCGCCTGGCCTACTGGGAATGGGGCGATCCGGCCAATCCGCGCGTGCTGGTCTGCGTGCACGGCCTGAGCCGCCAGGGCCGCGACTTCGACACCCTGGCCCGTGCGCTGGCCGCCGACTACCGCGTGGTCTGTCCCGACATCGCCGGTCGCGGCCGCAGCGACTGGCTGGCCGATCCCATGGGCTATGCCGTGCCGCAGTACGTGGCCGACATGGTCACGCTGCTGGCGCGGCTGGATGCGCAGACGGTGCACTGGGTCGGCACCTCGATGGGCGGCCTGATCGGCTTGGGCGTGGCCGCGCTGCCGGGCAGCCCGGTGTCGCGCCTGGTGCTCAACGACGTAGGTCCGGTGATTGAATACGCGGCGCTGCAGCGCATCGGCACTTACCTGGGCCTGCCGGCGCGCTGGTCCAGCCTGGACGAAGCCGCCGACGCGCTGTGGGCCATCAGCCAGGGCTTCGGCCCGCACAGCCGCGAGCAGTGGCTGGCGCTGACGCGGCCGCAACTGGTGGCGACCGAAGACGGCGGCTTCAAGCCGCACTACGACCCGGCCATCGCCCAGCCCTTCCGCCTGGTCACGCCCGAGGTGGCCGCGGCCGGCCAGGCCGCGCTGTGGGCCGCCTACGACCGCCTGAGTTGCCCCACGCTGCTGCTGCGCGGCGCGCAGAGCGACCTGCTGTCGGCCGAGACCGCGCAGCAGATGACGCAGCGTGGCCCGCGCGCGCGCCTGGTCGAGTTCGACGGCGTCGGCCATGCGCCCACGCTGCAGGCGGCCGACCAGGTGGCGGCGCTGCGGGAGTTCCTGCTCGCGCCATGAAGAACTATCCTGTGCTGCCGGCCCCGCTGCCCGGGGAGGCGGCGCCCATCGTGCGCCTGGTCGACGGCCGCGCCGGTGCGCGCAGCCCCGGCCCGGCCGGCGACGACGGCGCCAGCGACCTGCAGCGCGCGCGGCTGTTTGCCGCCGAACTGCTGGCCGGCCAGGTGCTGGACACCGGCGAGGACGCGCTGGGCCATGCCGACGGCGTGGCGGCCATCCTGCGCGCCATCGGCGCAGCGCCCAGCATGCAGGCCGCGGCCTACCTGGTCTATGCCGGCGACTTCCTGCAGCGGCCCGAGGAGATGGTGGCCAAGGCCTTTGGCGAGCAGTACGCCAGCCTGGTGGCGCTGACGCGCAAGCTGGTGCAGATCCAGCGCGCCGCGCGCGAGGCCCAGGTCGGCGACAACCAGCGTGCCCAGCAGACCGAGCGCGTACGCAAGATGCTGCTGGCCTTCAGCCGCGACCTGCGCGTGGTGCTGCTGCGCCTGGCCTCGCGGCTGCAGACGCTGCGCTGGTATGCGGCCAGCCGCACCGCCTGCCCGCAGGCGCTGGCGCTCGAATCGCAGCAGGTGTTTGCGCCCCTGGCCAACCGCCTGGGCATCTGGCAGATCAAGTGGGAGATGGAGGACCTGGCCTTCCGCTTCCTGCAGCCCGACGAATACAAGCGCGTGGCCGCTCTGCTGGCCGAGAAGCGCGTGGAGCGCGAGGCCGGCATCGAGGCCGCCCGCGCGGCCCTGGCCCAGGCCCTGGCCGAGGCCGGCATCGCCGCCCTGGTGCAGGGCCGGCCCAAGCACCTCTACAGCATCTGGAAGAAGATGCGTGGCAAGAACCTGGGCCTGGAGCGCGTGTTCGACGTGCGCGCGCTGCGCGTGGTGGTGGCCGATGTGCCGGCCTGTTATGCGGCGCTGTCGCGGGTGCACGAGCGCTGGGCGCCGGTGGCCGACGAATACGACGACTACATCGCCCGTCCCAAGCCGAATGGCTACCAGAGCCTGCACACCGTGGTGCTGATGGATGGCGCCGGCGGCAGTGCGGCCGGTGCCCGGCCGGTGGAGGTGCAGATCCGCACCCAGGCCATGCACGAGCATGCCGAGCATGGCGTGGCCGCCCACTGGGCCTACAAGGAGGCCGGCACCAAGGGCTATGCCGGCGTCAGCGCGGCAGGAGACTTCGAGGAGCGCGTGGCCGAGGCGCGCAAGGCCGTGCTGCGCCAGCTGCTGGCCTGGGAGCGCGACTATGCGGGTCGCGGCCAGGAGCCGGCCGCAGGCGCGGCCGCGGCAGCCACCGATGGCCCGGCCTTCGACGACCGCATCTATGTGTTCACGCCGCAGGCCACGGTGATCGAGCTGACCGCCGCCGCCACGCCGGTGGACTTCGCCTATGCCCTGCACACCGACCTGGGCCACCGCTGCCGCGGTGCCAAGGTCGACGGCGTGATGGTGCCGCTGAACACGCCGCTGGCCAACGGCCAGACGGTGGAGGTGGTGTCGGTCAAGGAGGGCGGGCCGTCGCTGGACTGGCTGAATGCCGAGCTGGGCTATCTGAAGAGCCCACGCGCGCGCGCCAAGGTGCGCGCCTGGTTCAATGCCCAGGCCCAGGCGGCGACCATTGCCCGCGGCCGCGAGCTGGTGGAAAAGCTGCTGCAGCGCGAGGGCCGCACCGCGGTGCGGCTGGAGGACCTGGCGGCGCAGCTGGGCTTTCGTGGCGCCGACGCGCTGTTCGAGGTCATCGGCAAGGACGAGTACTCGCTGCGCAACATCGAGACCCTGCTGCGCCCGCCGCCGGCCGCGCCACCGGCCGGTGCCGAGCCGCCGGCCGAGACCATCGCGCTCAAGCGCGCCAGCGCCGGCGCCGGCGAGGGCGGGGTGCTGGTGGTCGGCGTGGAGTCGCTGCTCACCGCCTTGTCGCGCTGCTGCCGGCCGGCACCGCCCGATGACATCGGCGGTTATGTCACCCGCGGCAAGGGCGTGGCCATCCACCGCAGCAACTGCCCCAACTTCCGCCACATGGCCCAGCAGGCGCCCGAGCGTGTCATCGCCGTGGCCTGGGGCGAGCGTGGCTCCGGCAGCGGTGCCGACGCCGTCTACCCGGTGGACGTGATGGTCGAGGCCAGCGACCGCACCGGCCTGCTGCGCGACATCAGCGAGGTGTTTGCCAAGGAGAAGACCCATGTCACCGGCGTGCACACGCAGTCGGTGCGCGGGCCGTCGGGACGGGTGGCCTACATGACCTTCACCGTCGAGGTCGGTGATGCCACGCGGCTGCAGGGCGTGCTGCGCCAGGTGGCCCAGGTGCCCGGCGTGCGCCATGCACGGCGGCGCTGAACCAGCGATTCTTCACGCCGGGTTCAGGACCGCCTGAAAACCCATGCTATAGTGCGAGGCTCTGTAGGCGCGTAGCTCAGCTGGTTAGAGCACCACCTTGACATGGTGGGGGTCGTTGGTTCGA
>JAGOPK010000013.1 GCA_017992055.1 Burkholderiaceae bacterium | reverse complement strand
TCGCCGATGCCGCCGCCCAGCGGGTGGCTGACCCACAGGCCGTCGCCGGGCCGCGCGCCGTCGCGGCGCAGGGCCTGGCCCGGCGGCAGCTCGCCGAACACCGTGATGCACAGGTTCAGCGGCCCGGCCGTGGTGTCGCCGCCCACCAGCTCGATGCCGTGCTCGTCGGCCAGCGCAAACAGGCCTTGCGCCAGGCCGGCGACGAAGGCCTCGTCGGCACGCGGCAGGGCCAGGGCCAGCGTGAAGGCCACCGGCCGGGCGCCGCAGGCCGCCAGATCGCTCAAGTTGACGGCCAGGGCCTTGTGGCCCAGGCGCTCGGGCCGCACGGTGGACAGGAAATGCCGGCCTTCGACCAGCATGTCCGACGACACCGCCCACTGCATGCCGGCACGCGGCTGCAGCAGCGCGCAGTCGTCGCCCACGCCCAGCACCGCGCCCGGCGTGGGACGCTGGAAATACTTGGCGATCAGATCAAATTCACCCAGGGCCATGGACGGCATTGTCGGTGGGAACCGGGCTCAGCCCGGCCCGCGCAGCGCCGCACGCAGGGCCTCGGCCGATACCGGCTTGTGCAGCACCGCGTCCAGGCCATGGGCGCCGGCATCGGCCACCGGCAGGCTGCCGCTGCACAGCACCAGGCGGCTGCGCTGCGCGGCCGGCCGCTGGGCCTGCTCGGCGGCCAGGCCGTGCAGCAGGTCCAGGCCGTCGCCACCGGGCATCTGGTGGTCGCTGACCACCGCGGCCACGCCGCCCGGCCCCAGTTCGCGCCAGCGCGCCAGCGCCGGTGCGGCCGCACCCAGCTCCTGCACCTGCCAGCCGTCGCGCTGCAGCAGCTCGGCCATCAGCATGCGCGTGATCTCGTCGTCGTCGACCAGCAGCACCAGGCCATGCTGCTGCGCCACCGGCACCGTGGCCGCGGCGGCCGGCGCGGCCGGCGCCGGCAGGTCCACCGCCTGCAGCGGCAGGTCCAGCGTCAGCGTCGTGCCCTGTCCCGGCGTGCTGTCCAGCGCGATGCGGCCGCCCATGGCCTCGGCCAGGCGCTTGCAGATGGCCAGGCCCAAGCCATGGCTGCCCTCGGCCGGCGCGTCGCCGGGCGCATGCAGGGTGCCGAAGGGCTCGAACAGCGCGCCGGCACGTGCCGGGTCGATGCCGATGCCGGTGTCGCGCACCGCCAGCTCCAGCCGCGGCTGGCCATCGGCCTGCTGGCGGCGTTGCGCGCTGACCTCGACGCTGCCGGCCGGCGTGTACTTGATGGCATTGCCGACCAGGTTGACCAGCAGCTGGCGCAGGCGCAGCGGATCGAGGCTGACACCGGGCGGCAGCGCCGGATCGACCTGCAGGCGCAGCGCCAGGCCGCGGCTGTCGGCGGCCAGGCGGTGGTTGTCGACGATCTGCGCCAGCAGCGCGCGCAGGTCCACCGGCTGGGCGCGCAGCTGCAGCCGGCCGGCCTCGGCGCGCGCCAGGTCCAGCACGTCGTCGACCAGCTGCACCAGGGCCGCGGCCGAGTCCTGGGCAATGCCGCAGGCGCGGCGCTGGCCAGCGTCCAGCGGGCCGTCGGCCAGGCGCTGCAGCGCCAGCACGACCGCCTGCAGCGGGCCGCGCAGCTCGTGGCTGGCGCTGGCCACGAACAGGTTCTTGGCCTGCACCGCATCCAGCAGCCGGGCCTGCAGCGCGCGCTCGCTGGACACGTCGACGATGTAGCCGGTCCAGGCGCTGCGGCCGTCGTCCAGCGCGCGCACGCCGATCTGTGCATGCAGCCAGCGCTCGCCCACGCCGCTGCGCGCATCGGGCTGGCGCCAGGTCAACTTGATCGGCCGCTGCTGCGCCACCGCCTCGGCACGCACGCGGCGCAGCTCGGCGGCCTCGTCGGCCGGCAGCCGGGCCGCCAGCGCCGCCAGCACGCTGGGCGAGCTGCTGATGCCGGGGCCGAGAAATTCATCGGCGGTGGCGCTCAGGTAGCGCTGCTCCTTGCGGCCATCGGCACCGGCGATGACCTGGAACACCACGCCGGGCAGGTGGTCGGTGACGTCCTTGAGCCGCTGCTCGGCCTGGCGGCGCACCTGCACCTCGCGCGACAGTCGGCGCATCCACCAGGCGCTGGCCGCGGCCAACAGCAGCAGGGCCAGGCCGGCGGTGAGCAGCCAGGCGCGGTGGCGCTGCCAGGGAAAGGCCGGCTCCAGGTCCACCGCCACCCAGCGCCGCAGCAAGCGGCTGCGCTCGTCGGGGCCGATGTCGGCCAGCGCGCGGTCGATCAGCGGCAGCAGGCCCTGGGCCGCCTGCGAGGTGGCGAAGTGGAACTGCGCCGGCAACTCGTCGACCTGGGCCACGGTGCGCAGCAGGCCGTCGTTGTCGCGGTGGATGCGCAGGTTGGCAAACAGCTTCACGTCCACCGCGGCATCGGCCTGGCCGGCGGCCACCAGGTCCATGGCGCCGGTGCCGGGCGGCGCTTCCACCACCTGGATCTGCGGATGATCACGCGCCAGGCGCTCGCGCAGCGGATGCTGGGGCGCCAGCGCCAGGCGCTTGCCGTGCAGGCTGGCCAGGTCCCAGTACAGCGGCGCGTCGCTGCGCGCGACGATGTAGTACGGCATCTCCAGATAGGGCCGCGAGAAGCCGAACTCGCGCGCCCGGCCCTCGGTGCGGTTGAGCAGGGGCACCACGTCGATGCGGCCGGCGCGCAGGCCGTCGAGCATCTGCGCCACGCTGTCGAAGGCCACGATCTCCACCGCCACGCCCAGGCGCGCCGCCACCTGCTGGGTGTAGTCGGCGGCGATGCCGGCATGGCCGCCCGAGGGCGTGGCCTCGTTGAGCAGGGCCAGGCCCTGCACCGCGCCGACGCGCCAGACGCTGCGCTGGGCCAGCGCACGCTGCTCGGCCGGGCCCAGGGCCAGCGGCGCGGCCACGCTGCCGGCCGGCAGGGCCAGCTGGCGCACCGCCTGCTGCAGGCCCGGCAGCGGCGCGGCGCGCAGCGCGGCCACGCCCTTGCTCAGCGCCGAGGCCAGCAGCGGCCAGTCGCTGCGCACGCCGAAGTGCATCTGCCCGGTGCCGTAGCCGGCGCCATGCGGCAGGGTCTGCTTGACCTCCAGGCCGGCCACGCCGTCGCGCTGGATGCGGTCCATGGCCATCAGCAGGCTGCCGACGTAGAAGTCGGCCTGGCCCGCGGCCACCGCGGCCAGGGCGCTGGCGGTGTCGGGCATGTCCAGGATCTGCGCGCCCGGGTACAGCCGGCGCACCACCTGCTGGGCGATGTAGCCGCGCTCCAGCGCCACGCGGTGGCCGTCCAGCGTGGCCGAGGCGGCATAGCGCCCATCGCTGGCGCGGCCGATGATGGCGCCGGGGTTGGGCGCCGTGCCCAGGGTGTAGGCCATGAAGGCCTCGCGCGTGGGCTCGTAGCCCACCGTGGCCATCAGGTCGACGCGGCGGTCGCGCAGCGCCGCCAGCGCGCTGGGAAAGTCCGGCAGCACCACCGGCTCCAGCCGCAGGCCCATGGCCTGGGCCAGGTGGGTGAGGATCTCGATCTGGATGCCCGAGATCTCGCCATCGGCGGCGATGACCTCGTAGGGCCGGTTGTCCGGCAGGTTCAGGCCCACGCGCAGCGGCGGCAGCTGGGCCAGGAAGCCGCGCTCGGCGGCGTCCAGGCCGTCGCGCGCCGGCTGCACCGGCGTGCCGCCGGGCGCCAGGCGGAAGCGCCAGGCCGGATCGGCCGCCACCGCCAGCAAGGGCGCGGCCAGCAGCGCCCAGGCCAGCGTCCACAGCAGCAGCCGGCGCAGCGCCATCGGCATCGGTACCGGCATCAGGACCGGCATCAGTGCGGGTGTTCGCGCAGCAGGTTGGCCAGCTCCACCGCCGACTTCACCGCCATCTTCTCGAACACACGCGCGCGGTGCACCTCGACGGTGCGCACGCTGATGGCCAGCTCGTCGGCGATCAGCTTGTTGGCCAGGCCGGCGACGACGCGCTGCATGACCTCGCGCTCGCGCTCGGTCAGCTCGGCCAGGGCCCGCGCCACACCGCGCTGGGCACGCCGGCGCAGGATGGCCTGGGTGCTGGCGGCCAGGGCCTGCTCGACGCGGTCGACCAGGGCATTGTCGGAAAACGGCTTCTCCACGAAGTCGAAGGCGCCGCGCTTGACCGCCGCCACCGCGGTGGGCACGTCGCCATGGCCGGTGAGAAAGATCACCGGCAGGGCCTCGATCAGGCCGCGCTCGACCAGGTGCTCGAACAGCACCAGGCCGCTGGTGCCCGGCATGCGCACGTCCAGCAGCAGGCAGGCCGGCGATTCGGGCCAGTCGCCGGCCTGCAGCCGCGGCGCCAGCCAGGCCTCGAAGGCCTCGGCCTGCGGAAAGCCCTCGGACAGCAGGCGCCGCGAGCGCAGCAGCCAGGCCAGCGCATCACGCACCACGGCCTCGTCGTCGACGAGGTAGACCATCGGCAATCCCAACGGAGGCTGTACAGGCGACAGTGACGACATGGCGCGGCGCGCGGCGACGGGGTGGGCGGAGTATCCAGCATGTGCCACGACGGCCCCGGACCGCGCAGTACCACATGGCATCATGCGCCGCTGCACACGCACGTCAGGAGCGCAGGCATGGATGAGCAAGCCCGGCCGGGCCAGGATGCGCCGTCCCGCGACAGCAGCGCCGCGCCGGCGCCGCCCGACGGCCGGCTGCTGGCCGGACTGGTCGATGCCGTGCCCGGCGTGATGGCCTACTGGGACCGCCAGGCGCGGCTGGGCTTTGCCAACCGCGCCTACCTGGAATGGGCCGGCCGGTCGGCCGGGCAGATGCTGGGCCTGTCGATCCACGAGCTGTTCGAGCCCGGTTATGCCCGCGACGTCGGCGTGCTGATCGAGGCCGCGCTGGCCGGTGAATCGCGGGAGCTGGAACGCGAGCGCCGCCTGCCCGACGGCAGCCTGCAGGTGCACCAGGTGCACTATGTGCCCGACCGGCTGGCCGATGGCAGCATCGCCGGCGTCTTCGTGCTGGCCTTCGACATCAGCGCGCGCAAGCACAGCGAGCGCGAACTGCAGCGCCTGGCCGCCGACCTGGCCCAGGCGCGCGACCTGGCGCGTGCGGCCAGCGAGGCCAAGAGCGCCTTCCTGGCCAACATGAGCCACGAGATCCGCACGCCGATGAACGCCATCCTGGGCCTGACCCATCTGGTGCGCCGCGGCCTGCAGGACACGCTGCAGCAGGAGCGGCTGCACAAGATCGACGCCGCCGCCCGCCACCTGCTGCAGATCATCAACGACATCCTCGACCTGTCGAAGATCGAGGCCGGCAAGGTGCAGCTGGAGGCGCTGGACTTCACGCTGGACAAGCTGGTGGCCGATGCCTTCGACCTGGTGGCCGAGCGCGCGCGCGACAAGCAGATCGAGCTGGTGCTGGACACCGACGGCGTGCCGCCGCGCCTGCACGGCGATCCGACGCGGCTGTCGCAGATCCTCGTCAACCTGCTGGGCAATGCCATCAAGTTCACCGCCGCCGGCTGGGTGCGCCTGGGCATGGAGCTGCTGCACGACGACGGCCAGCAGCTGCTGATCCGCTGCAGCGTGCAGGACACCGGCGAGGGCATCGCACCCGAGCAGCAGGCGCGGCTGTTCCAGCCCTTTGTGCAGGCCGATGTCTCGACCACCCGCCGCCATGGCGGCACCGGCCTGGGCCTGACCCTGGCCAAGCGCCTGACCGAGCTGATGGGCGGCCAGATCGGCCTGGACAGCCAGCCCGGCCAGGGCAGCCGCTTCTGGTTCACGGTGCGGCTGGCGCGGGCGCGCCAGGCACGGCCCCAGGCCCTGCCGGTGCCGCTGCAAGGTCTGCGCGCCCTGGTCGTCGACGACCTGGCCGAGTCGCTGGCTTCGGTGAGCGACCGGCTGCAGCAGTTCGGCCTGCAGGTCGATGCCTGCAGCGACGGGCCGTCGGCCCTGGCCCGGCTGCAGCGGGAGCTGGCCGCCGGCCGCCACCACGATGTGCTGGTGGTCGACTGGCGCATGGCGCCGATCGACGGCTTCGAGACCCTGGAGCGCATGCGCCAGCTGGCCGGCGACGGCCTGCCGCCGGCGCTGCTGATGACGGCCTTCGACGAGCCGGCGGTCTGGGCCCGCGCCCAGCAGGCCGGGCTGCAGGCGGTGCTGGTCAAGCCCATCACCGGCTCGGCCCTGCACGAGGCGCTGCTGCGTGTGCTGGCCGGCAGCGCCGCGGCCCGCAGCCAGGCGGCGGGCCTGGCCGTGCAGGCCGGGCCGGACCACGCGGCCCAGGGCGGCCCGGCAGCCCACGAGGCCCATGAAGCCCTGCTGCGCCGCCGCCACCGTGGCCAGCGCGTGCTGCTGGTCGAGGACAACCCGGTCAACCAGCAGGTGGCCAGCGAGCTGCTGGTGCTGGCCGGCCTGGAAGTGGACGTGGCGCAGAACGGCCTGCATGCGCTGGAGCTGCTGCGCACGCGCCAGCACGACCTGGTGCTGATGGATGTGCAGATGCCGGTGATGGACGGCCTGCAGGCCACGCGGGCCCTGCGTGCCGAGTTCGGCGATGCGCTGCCGGTGCTGGCCATCACCGCCAATGCCTTCAGCGACGAGCGTGCGGCCTGCGCCGCCGCCGGCATGAACGACCACCTGGCCAAGCCCATGCGCCCGGCCGAGCTGTACGCGATGCTGCTGCGCTGGCTGCCGCTGCGGCCGCCGCCACCACCGGCCGCCGATGTGCCGGCGCAGGCGCTGTCGCAGCGGCTGGCCGGCGTCGGCGGGCTGGACCCGGCCCAGGGCCTGGCCCTGTGCGGCGGGCGCTGGCCGTCCTACCAGCGGGCGCTGCGCAGCTTTGTCGAGGCCTATGGCGCCGAGCGCCTGTCCGGCAGCGCCGGGCCGGCCGATGCCGCGGCGCGGCAGGCGCAGTGCCATTCGCTGGCCAGCGCCTGCGCGGCCATCGGCGCGCAGTCCCTGGCACAGACGCTGCGGGCGCTGGAGGCGCGGTTCAGGTCCGCGGCCGGCGCCGATGCCCAGCTCGAACAGGCCCATGACCAGGCACTGCAGCAGCTGGCGCGGCTGACCCAGGCGCTGGCTGCGGCGCTGGACCCGGCCTGAGCGGTCTGGGCGGCCTCAGCCCGCGCCACGCTCGCTGCGCAGCGGCGCCACCGGCAGCGTGAAGCGGAACTCGGTGCCGGCCACGCTGCCGTCCTCGGCGCCCGGGCGGTTGACGAAGTCCATCGCCCCGCCATGCTGCTCGACCACGGTGCGGCACAGGCTCAGGCCCAGGCCCATGCCCTCGGCCTTGGTGGTGAAGAACGGCGTGAACAGGCGCTGCGCCACCTCGGGCGCGATGCCCGGGCCGGCGTCCAGCACCGAGAACACCACCCAGCGCTTGCGCCCGTCGCCACCGGCCGGCCCGCCCGGGGCGCCCGGGCCTCCCGGCGCATCGGCCAGGCGCACGCGCAGCGTCAGCACGCGCCGGTCCAGCGGCGTGTGCGCCTCCATCGCCTGCATGCCGTTGCGCGTGAGGTTCAGCAGCACCTGCTCGACCATGGTGCGGTCCACGCGCACCCGCGGCGCCGGCTGCACGATGTCCAGGTCGACGCGCACGCCGCTCTTGCGCGCCGACAGCCGCACCAGCGGCAGCACCGATTCGATCAGCACGTCGGCGGCGATGACCTCGTGCGCCTGGTGGCGGCGGCGCACGAAGTCGTGCACGCTCTTGATCACGCGGCCGGCGCGCTCGGCCTGCTCGGCGATGCGGTGCATGGCCTGCTGCACCAGGCCCAGGGTCTGGCCGTCGGGCTCGGCCAGCAGGTTCAGCGAGCCGGTGGCATAGCTGGCGATGGCCGACAGCGGCTGGTTCAGCTCGTGGCTGAGCAGCGAGGCCATCTCGCCCACGCTGGCCAGGCGCGCCGTGGCCTGCAGCCGCTCCTGCTGCTGGCGCGACAAATCCTCGACCTTGCGCTGCGCGCTCAGGTCCAGCACGGCGCTCATCCAGCCGGTGTGCGCGCCGGTGCCATCGACCAGCGGCGCCTCGTAGACCATCACCGGGAAGCGCTCGCCGTCCTTGCGCATGAACTCGGTCTCGTAGCCCTCGCGTGGCGGCGCGGCGCTGGGATCGCCGGCCAGGCGCTCGGCCTGGCGCTGGCTGTAGGTGGCCACCTGGTCCGGCGGCCAGTAGGGTGGCACCACGGCGCGCTGCAGCTCGTCGGCGCTGTAGCCGGTCATGGTGCAGAAGGCCGGATTGACATAGACGATGCGGCCCGAGCGGTCGCGCGCGCGCATGCCGGTGAGCAGCGAATCCTCCATCGCCTTGCGAAAGGCCAGGGCCTCGGCCAGCGCGGCCTCGGCACGGGCGCGGCGGCGGGTGTCGCGCACCAGCAGCAGCACCACCACGAACAGGCCGGCCGACAGGCCCAGCACCAGGGCCGTGGCCAGGTTGGGGATCAGGCCCGGCCGGCGCTCCACCGAATCCACGCGCACCTGCAGCTTGGCGCCGGGCAGGTCGATCAGGCGCTCGGCGACAAACACGCCGGCGCCACGCACCGCGCCGCTGCGCGCCAGCCGCGTGCCGTCGGCCTCGACGAAGCTCAGCTCGTGGCGGCGGGCGTCGTCGGGCAGGCGCACGCCGTCCAGCAGCTCGCCCAGCAGCAGGCTGGCCACGGCAAAGCCCACCAGCTGGCCGGCCTGCTGCACCGGCACGCAGACGTCGACCACCTCGACCCCGGTGCCCCCGGGCAGCGGCACGAACTGGCTGGGCGCGAAGCTGGGCGCCATCAGCCGCCGCGCCGCGGTGCAGGCCAGCAGGGTCTCGAACTCCACGCCGGCCCGCGGCAGGCGTGCGAACAGCGGCTCGTGCCAGGCCGAATCGACCGCAGCCAGGATGCGCCCGTCCTGGCCGCGGCGCTCGATGCGGCCGATCTCGCGCTGGCCACGCAGCAGCTCGCGCGCATTGGCCTGCCAGATCGGCCCGCCCTGGCCGTCGTCGCCCGAGGGCTGCAGGCCCTGCAGGCCCTGCAGCACCTGCTGCACGCGGCGGCGCAGCTCGCTCTGCACCGCCGCGGCCACGTCGTCGCTGCGCTCCTGGGCGCGCGCCTCCTCGTAGCGCAGCGACAGGATCACCAGCGCCGTCTGCGCCACCAGCAGCAGCAGCACCAGGGCCACCCACAGCAGCAGCCGGCGCGGCCGCCGCCGGCGCGAGGCCGGCGCCGGCGCTGCGGCCGGGGCCAGCCGGGGCGCGGGCTCGGGCAGCAGCAAGGAGTCGGGGGCGGCCTGTTGCGGTTGCATGGTGGCGCGAGTATGCGAAGCCCGCGGGCCTGCACCGCTACGCAGTTTCGCGCATGGGATTTGCCGGCAGCGCGGTCGACACTGCGCCAGCGCCCGCCTGGCAACGATGCCGAAGGCGCATGAGGCCATGCCCCAAACGGCATCGCCGTCCAGGCCCCGCTGCCTAGAATCCGCGACCCCCTCCCAGCCCCCCCCAGCCGCCATGTCCAGCTACGAAGAAAAACGCGCCGAACTGCGCCGTGCCGCACTCGAGTACCACGAGTTTCCGACGCCGGGCAAGGTGGCGGTGACGGCCACCAAGCAGCTGGTCAACCAGCGCGACCTGGCCCTGGCCTACAGCCCCGGCGTGGCCGCGGCCTGCGAGGAGATCGTCGCCGACCCGGCCAATGCCTGGCGCTACACCAGCCGCGGCAACCTGGTGGCGGTGGTCTCCAACGGCACGGCCGTGCTGGGCCTGGGCGACATCGGCCCGCTGGCCAGCAAGCCGGTGATGGAGGGCAAGGGCGTGCTGTTCAAGAAGTTCGCCGGCATCGACGTGTTCGACCTGGAGATCAACGAGCGCAACCTCGACAAGCTGGTCGACATCATCGCCGCGCTGGAGCCCACCTTCGGCGGCGTGAACCTCGAGGACATCAAGGCCCCGGACTGCTTCTACGTCGAGCGCAAGCTGCGCGAGCGCATGAAGATCCCGGTCTTCCACGACGACCAGCACGGCACGGCCATCGTGGTGGGTGCGGCCTTCCTGAATGCGCTCAAGGTCGTCGGCAAGAAGATCGACGAGGTCAAGCTGGTCACCTCGGGCGCCGGCGCCGCGGCCCTGGCCTGCCTGGGCCTGCTGGTCAAGCTGGGCGTGCCCAAGAAGAACATCCTGGTCACCGACCTGGCCGGCGTGGTCTACAGCGGCCGCGTCGAGCTGATGGACCCGGACAAGGCCGAGTTCGCACAGGACACGCCGGCGCGCACGCTGCGCGAGGCGATTGCCGGCGCCGACGTGTTCCTGGGCCTGTCGGCCGGCGGCGTGCTGAAGGCCGACATGGTGGCGACGATGGCGGCCCATCCCATCATCTTCGCGCTGGCCAATCCGACGCCGGAAATCATGCCCGAGGAGGTCAAGGCGGTGCGCGACGACGCGCTGATGGCCACCGGCCGCACCGACTATCCGAACCAGGTCAACAACGTCCTGTGCTTCCCGTACATCTTCCGCGGCGCGCTGGACTCCGGCGCCACCACCATCACCGACGCGATGGAGATCGCCGCGGTGCATGCCATCGCCGAGCTGGCCCAGGCCGAGCAGAGCGACGTGGTGGCCGCGGCCTATGCCGGCGCGACGCTGAGCTTCGGCCCCGAGTACCTGATCCCCAAGCCGTTTGACCCGCGGCTGATGATGAAGATCGCGCCGGCCGTGGCCCGCGCGGCCGTGGCCTCGGGCGTGGCGGCGCGGCCGATCACCGACTACGAGGCCTACGAAGAAAAGCTGCAGAGCTTCGTCTATGCCTCGGGCAATACGATGAAGCCCATCTTCACCGTGGCCAAGCGCGCCAAGCGCAAGAACGTGGCCTTTGCCGAGGGCGAGGACCGGCGCGTGCTGCGCGCCGCCCAGGTCATCGTCGACGAAGGCCTGGCCCGGCCCTGGCTGGTGGGCCGCCAGAGCATCATCGAGCGCCGCATCGAGAAATACGGCCTGCGCCTGAAGGCCGGCGTCGACTGCGAGATCGTCAACATCGACAACGACGCGCGCTACAAGGACTACTGGCAGACCTACCACCGGCTGACCGAGCGCAAGGGCGTCACCGAGCAGTTCGCCAAGATCGAGATGCGGCGCCGGCTGACGCTGATTGCCAGCATGCTGCTCTACAAGGGCGAGGTCGACGGCATGATCTGCGGCACCTGGGGCTCGACCTCCCAGCACCTGCACCACATCGACCAGATCATCGGCCGGCGCGCCGGCGTCGACACCTATGCCTGCATGAACGGCCTGATCCTGCCGGGCCGCCAGGTGTTCCTGGTCGACACCCATGTCAACTACGACCCCAGCGCCGAGCAGCTGGCCGAGATCACCGTGCTGGCCGCCGAGGAACTGCGCCGCTTCGGCATCGCGCCCAAGGCGGCCCTGCTGTCGCACAGCAACTTCGGCTCCAGCAACCACCCGTCGGCGGTGAAGATGCGTGAGACCCTGGCCCTGGTGCAGCAGCGTGCGCCCTGGCTGGAGATCGACGGCGAGATGCACGGCGACGCCGCGCTCGACGCCGCCTACCGTGCCGAGCTGATGCCGCGCAGCGCCCTGACCGGCGAAGCCAACCTGCTGGTGCTGCCCAACATCGACGCCGCCAACATCAGCTACAACCTGCTGAAGACGGCCGCCGGCGGCGGCATCGCCATCGGCCCGGTGCTGCTGGGCGCGGCCAAGCCGGTGCACATCCTGACGCCGTCGGCCACCGTGCGCCGCATCGTCAACATCACCGCGCTGACGGTCGCCGACGCCAACGCCGCCCGCTGAGCGCCGCGGCCAGGCACCCGGGGCGCCCTCGGCGCACGCCTGGCCGCCCCGGCCTGCCTAGACAGGCTGCCCCAGGACATGGGGCGCCCCGCTTGACAGTTTGAAACCTGTTCCAAGTCAAGCACTTAAGTCTTTGTGAGCACCCACTCATATCCTTGCGCCATTGCCCAAATTTGAGGCAATGGCTTGAGTTTTTGGGGGGGTTCCGGTACCATCCTGGGCTCAGATTTCAGGGTTAACCCGTGGGATTCCCGAGGCTTCAGCCGGTCCGGTCATCGCTCATGAATTCCTGGCGTCCAGCCGCGCCAGGGCTCGTGTCAGCGGTTCTGGCGGCGCTGCTTGCCGGCATGCCGGCAGCGGTTTGGGCCAAGGGTCCGACACAGGTGGCACCCGATGGCCAGGGCACGGTGGCGCTGTCGGCGCTCCCCCCCGAAGCCCAGCAGACGCAGCGGTTGATCCTCGCCGGCGGTCCGTTCCCCTATCCCAAGGACGGCACCGTGTTCGGCAACCGCGAACGGATGCTGCCGCGGCAGGAGCGTGGCTTCTACCGCGAGTACACGGTGAAAACGCCAGGCTCACGCGACCGCGGTGCCCGGCGCATCGTGTGCGGCGGGCGTCAACCCACGCAACCTGAAGCCTGTTATTACACCGCCGACCACTACGCAAGCTTCCAACGCATTGCGAAGTGATCGGGCCCAAGAACCGGAACCGTTACCCGACTCCCTGGAGGAACGTGACCATGCTGCTGCAGACCGTCCGTCCCAACATCGTGCAGGCCATCCGCGCCTACCGTGTCGAAGACCTGATGCAGGCCGCCGAAAACGCCGGCCAGCACTTCCTGTACGCCAACCTCGATGGCACGCAGAACAAGCAGGAAGTGCTGGAGAAGATCGCCGAGTCCTTTCTGTTCCCGGCGCATTTCGGCAAGAACCTGGATGCGCTGTACGACTGCATGACCGACCTGGTGCACCGCGCCGGCGCCCAGCCGGGCTTCGTGGTCGTGCTGGAGCAGCTGCCCGACAACCCGCGCTTCGACCGCGAGGCGCGCGAGCAGCTGCTGGACGTGTTCCGCGATGCCGCCGACTTCTGGGGCGAGCGCCGCATCGCCTTCCGCTGCTTCTATTCGTTCTCGGTGGCACGCAGCGCCGAGACCAGCGCCTGGGAACGTGTCAACGAGGCCGCCCAGGCCGCCGAGAAGGCGCCACCCAAGGCCCAGCCCAAGAACGGCAGCAACCCCAACTTCGGCATGAACATGCCGATGATGTGCAGCGCCTTCGACACCGCGATGTGGGTCAACGCCGCTTGATCGCCTGAGCCGGCACCAGACCACCACCGCAGCCCGCCGCGCCGTCCAGGCCGGCGGGCTGTGTGCTTTCAGGCCCTCGACTCCAGCCGCGACAGCAGCTCCGGCAACAGCTGCTCGGCCGGTCCGCGCAGCAGCTGGTCGGCCAGGCCATCGACGGCGCTGGCCTCGACATTGATGACCACCACGCGCGCGCCGCGCAGCGCGGCCTTCTCCACCAGGCCGGCCGCCGGATGCACCACGGCGCTGGTGCCCACCACCAGGCAGACCTCGCTGCGCTTGGCGGCCCATTCGGCCTCGGCGAGCACGGCGTCGGGCAGGAACTCGCCGAACATCACCACGTCCGGCCGCGCCGCGGCGCCGCACTGCGGGCACAGCCGGGCCGGCGCCAGGTCGCGTGCGCCGCAGGCATCGCAGCGGTAGCGCTGCAGGCTGCCGTGCAGCTCCAGCACGCGCCGGCAGCCGGCGCGGGCAAGCAGGCCGTCGACGTTCTGCGTGATGTGGTCGACCTGGGGCCGCAGCGCCTCCAGCCGCGCCAGCGCCAGGTGGCCGGCATTCGGCTCGGCGCGCGCCAGCTCGGCCTGGCGCCGCTGCCAGAACTCGGCAAAGCCCTCAGGATCGTCGCGCAGTGCCTCGGCGCTGGAAAAGCGCAGATTGCCGCCCTGGGTCCACAGGCCGCCGGCGTCGCGGTAGGTCGGGATGCCCGAGGCCTTGGACAGGCCGGCGCCGCTGAAGCTGACGATGCGCTGGGCCTGGGCCAGCCATTGCGCCACCTGGTTCAAGTCGTCGTCTTGCATCGCCGCATTCTGTGCCGGCGGCAGGCTCAGGCCGGCTGGGGCTGGAGCGCGGCGAGCGCCAGGTCCTGCAGCGCATCCAGCAGCGGCTGCATGGCCGGCGTGCGGCCTTCCAGCGCCGCCGCCTCCACGCCCAGTGCCAGGGCCACCAGCTCGCGCGCGCCGATGGCCGCGGCGGCGCCGCGCAGCGAATGCAGGGCCCGCGCCAGGGCCAGCCGGTCCTCGGTGTGCAGCGAGCGCCAGCCGGCGCCGCCCTCGGCATACAGGCTGGCAAAACGCGCCACGGCACGGCCATAGATGTCGTGGCGGCCGGCCAGCTGGGCCAGGCCGGACTCGGCATCCAGGCCCGGCACATGGGCCCAGCGGGCCGACGCGGCCGATGCCGGCGCGGCCGCCGGCGGATCGGCCGGCCAGGCCGCCGCCGGCAGCCATTGCAGCAGGGCCTGGTACAGCCGCGCCGGGTCCACCGGCTTGGCCACATGGTCGTTCATGCCGGCGGCCAGGCAGGCCTCGCGGTCGTCGGCAAAGGCGTTGGCGGTCATGGCCAGCATCGGCAGCGAGCGGCCCTGCGGCAGGGCGCGCACCGCGCGTGCCACCTGCAGGCCGTCCATCACCGGCATCTGCACGTCCAGCAGCAGCAGGTCGTAGGCCTGGGCACGCACGCGGTCCAGCGCGGCCAGGCCGTCGTCGACCACGTCGACCTGCAGGCCGGCGGCATGCAGCAGGGCCAGCGCCACCTCCTGGTTGACCGGGTTGTCCTCGGCCAGCAGCAGGCGCGCGCCGCCATGCTGCTGGCGCAGCCGCGCCTCCAGCTGGGTCAGCGGCACGGCCGGCGGGGCGGCCGGCAGCGGCGCCACCACCCACTGGCGCTGCGCCAGCAGGCGCAGCAGCGCGTCGAGCAGGGTCGAGGCGGTGAGCGGCTTGGCCAGCACGGCGTCGAAGCCGGCGCGGCGCGCTGCGGCCTGCTGCCCGGCATCGTCGTCGACCGTGGTCAGCAACGCCGGCGGCAGCGCGCTGCGGGCCTGCTCGCGCAGGCGCTGCAGCAGCGCCATGCCGCCCAGGCCCGGCATGGTGGCGTCGAGCAGCAGCAGGTCGAAGCCGGAGCCGGCCTCGCTGGCGGCGCGCCAGACCTCCAGCGCCGCGCTGCCGTCGGCCACCGCGGTGACCACCAGGCCCATCTGCTCCAGCATGTCGCCCAGCGCCGAGCGCGCCGCCGGCAGATCGTCGGCCAGCAGCACGCGGCGGCCGCGCAGCTGGGTCAGCTCGGCCAGCACCGGCAGGGTCTGGGCGCGGCCCAGCCGGGCGGTGAACCAGAAGCTGCTGCCCACGCCGGGCTGGCTGCGCACGCCGACCTCGCCGCCCATCAGCTCGGCCAGGCGGCGCGTGATGGTCAGGCCCAGGCCGGTGCCGCCGTAGCGCCGGGTGGTCGAGCTGTCGGCCTGCTCGAAGGCCTCGAACAGCCGCGCCTGCTGCTCGGGCGCGATGCCCACGCCGCTGTCGCGCACCTCGAAGCGGGCGCGCAGCTGCTCGCCGTCCTGGGCCAGCAGCTCGCAGCGCAGCACGATGCTGCCGCGCTCGGTGAACTTGGCGGCGTTGTTGAGCAGGTTCAGCAGCGCCTGCGACAGCCGCGTGGCATCGCCGTGCAGGCGCGGCGGCAGGTGGTCGGTGTCGATGACCAGCTCGACGCCGCGCGCGCGCACGCGGTCGGCGACCAGGGCCACCACGCGCGAGATCACCGCGTCCAGCGCGAAGTCGGCCTCGTCCAGCTGCAGCTTGCCGGCCTCGATCTTGGACAGGTCCAGCACGTCGTTGATGATGGCCAGCAAATGCTGGGCGGCGCCGTCGATCTTGGCCAGGCGCTCGCCCTGGCGCGACTCGCCGGCCTCGCGGCGCAGCAGATGGGTCAGGCCGACGATGGCATTCATCGGCGTGCGGATCTCGTGGCTCATGTTGGCCAGGAAGGCGGTCTTGGCCTCGCTGGCGGCCTCGGCGCGATCGCGCTCGTGGGCCAGGGCCTGGTTCAGCTGCTGCAGGCGCAGCTCGGCCTCGCGCACCGCGGTGATGTCGCTGAAGACCATGAACAGGCCGCGCACCGCGCCGCTGTCGCGGTCCAGGTCGGGCACGCACTGCACCAGCGCATGGCGCAGCGGCCGGCCCTCCAGCGCCAGGGTCAGGCCGGCCTGCTGGCTGGCGCCGGCCAGGGCCGCGGCCAGCGCCGGCTGCAGCTGGGCCAGCGCGGCCTCGCCCAGGGCCTGGGCCACCGGCTGGTCCTGCAGCTCGCCGGGCGCCTGGCCGAACCATTCGCTGCAGGCGCGGTTGGCAAAGCGCCAGCGCAGCCCGCCTTCGCTGCCGGCCCAGTAGCCGACCACGCTGCTGATGGCGTCGGCGATGGACTGGGTGAAGCGCAGCGTGGCGCGCTGGGCGGCCAGCGCCCGCTCCAGCTCGGCGGTGCGCTCGGTCACGCGCTCCTCCAGGTGCTCGCGGTGCGCCTGCAGCTCGGCGGCGATGCGCTTGCGCTCGCTGATGTCGCGGCAGGCGGCCAGGGCCAGCAGCCGGCCGTTGAAGCGAAAGCGCGAGGAACTGATCTCCACGTCGATGATGCTGCCGTCGGGGCGCTTGAAGCGGGTTTCCAGGCGCACGCTGCCCTCGGCACGGGCCATGGCCTCGCGGTAGCGCTGCGGCGACCAGTCCGGGTCCCAGTCCCACAGCTGCAGGCCGGCCAGCTGCTCGGGGCTGCGGCCGATCAGCGCGGCAAAGGCCGGGTTGGCCTCGACCAGGGCGCCCTGGTCGTCGGTGACGACCACGCCATCGTGCGAATGCTGCAGCAGCATGGCGCGCAGCTCGGCGCCCTGCTGCACCTCGCGCTGCAGGCGCCGCGACTCGGTGATGTCACGCATCACCGTGAACAGGCCCTGGCGCACCGCGGCCGGCTCGCCGCTGCCCGGCAGGCCCGGGGCGTACAGCGCCCCGGTGGTGACCTGCCACCAGCGGGGCGCCTGGCCATCGGGCGCCCATTCGGTGTCGAAGCGCAGCGTGCTGCCGGCCCCGGGCCAGACCGGCTCGGTGGCGCGGCCGAGCAGGGCCCGCGCCGACGGCGGCAGGGCCAGCGCATCGCGGCCCAGCATCTGCGCCGCATCCACGCCCAGCACCCGGCCGGCGACATCGTTGAACAGCACGAAGCGGCCGGCCAGGTCGGTGGCCACCACCAGGTCGTCCGTGCCCTCGGCAATGGCCACGTAATGCGCCAGCTGCTGCAGCGCCTGGGCCTGGGCCTGGCGTTCACGCTCGGCCTCGGCCAGCAGCTGGCGCTGGCGCCTGGCGCGCTGCCAGACGCCGCCGGCCGCGGCCGCCAGCAGGCCGGTGGCGGCGATCCAGGCCAGCTCGTCGGCCATGCCGGCCAGCAGCTCGCTGCGCGCCATCTGGGCGCTGACCAGCCAGTCGCTGTCGCGCACCGGGCTTTCGGCGACGATCAGCGCCGCGGTCGCGGACGGCGGCGCGGCCGCCTCGGCGGTCTCCGCGGCGTCGGCCGCCGGTGCCAGCGGCGCCAGCAGGCGGCGCTGGCCGCCCTGGCGCAGCCACAGCCGGGTCAGGCCGCTGTGCACATCGGCCGGCCAGTCGGCCAGGCGCGGCAGCAGCGCGCGCTGCACGTTGATGGACAGCACGGCGGCGATCTCGGCCGGCGTGCCGCTGAGCTGGTAGGGCACGACCAGCTGCAGGGCCGCACCGGCATCGGCCTGGGCGAACTGCGGTTCGCCGCTGGCCAGCGCACGCTGCAGCGCCGCGCCCAGCGCCGCATCCAGCACCAGCTCGCCCTGGCCGGTGATGCGCCGGCCCTGGTGGTCGAACACCGCCACCTGGTCGGCCACGCCGTCGCGGCGGAAGTCGAGCAGGCGCTCGGTCAGCCGCGCCAGGCTGGCCGCGTCGCCGGCCTGGCCGCGCCGGTACAGCTCGACCATGTAGGTGCTGGAACGGATGAAGCGCGCCTCGGACAGGCGCTCGGCGCGCCAGGACTGCAGCTGGCTGGCACGCAGATCGGCCATGAAGGCCACCCGTGCGGCGGCCGCGTGCTGGTGGTGCTGCCAGCGCCACAGCGCCGCTGCGGCACAGGCCAGCACGACGACCAGCAGCCACAGCCACAGCGGCCGGCGGCCGCTGGCGGCGGGATGCGGGGAACTGGGTGCGATCAAGGATCGGACGGTGCAGCCGGGACGGACCATTGTGGGCCCGGCCCGCGGCCGCACTGTCATGGGCAAACCCCGAAGCCGCGTCGCGCCGGCCGCGGCCCAGGCCCCCTCAGCCCGGGGGCGCCGGCGCTCAGCGTGGCGGCAGGCTGGCCAGGGCCTGGGCCAGGGCCACGTAGTCGGCCACCGGCACCTCCTCGGCGCGGCGCTGCACGTCGAACTGGCCGGCAAAGCCCTGCTCGTCCAGCCAGCGGCCCAGCGTGTGGCGCAGCAGTTTGCGCCGCTGCGAGAAGGCCAGCGCCACCAGCGCGCCCAGGCGGGCCTCGTCCAGCACCGGCGGCGCGACCAGCGGCTGCATGCGCACCACCGCCGAATCCACGCGCGGCGGCGGGTCGAAGGCCTCGGGCGGCACGTCCAGCACCGACTCGATGTGATAGCGCCACTGCAGCATCACCGACAGCCGGCCATAGTCCTTGCTGGCCGGCGCGGCGGCCATGCGCTCGACCACCTCCTTCTGCAGCATGAACACCTGGTCGCGCACGCGCGCGGCCAGCGGCAGCAGGTGGAACAGGATCGGCGAGGAGATGTTGTAGGGCAGGTTGCCGACGATGCGCAGCGGCTGGGCCGCGGCATCGGCCAGCGCGCCGAAGTCCACCGTCAGCACGTCGGCCTCGACCACGCTGATGCCCTGGCGCTTGCGCCAGCGCGCGGCCAGGTCGCGGTCGAGCTCGATCACGGTCAGCGCGCCGCAGCGCTCCAGCAGCGGCTGGGTCAGCGCGCCCAGGCCGGGGCCGATCTCGATCAGCGCCTCGCCGGGCCGCGGCGCGATGGCGCGCACGATGGCATCGATCAGCGCCGTGTCGACCAGGAAGTGCTGGCCGAAGCGCTTGCGCGCGATGTGCGACATCAGCGGCGGCCGGTCACAGCGGCGACTCGCGCATCTCGATGTAGGCGCGCAGCCGCAGCTCCTTGACCCAGTCCAGGTAGGCGCTGTCGAACTTCTGCTCGCGCAGCGCATTGCGCGCCTGCTCGCGCACGTCCTTGGGGTCCATGTTGACCTCGCGGCGCTCGACCACCTGGATCAGGTGCACGCCGAAGCGCGACACCACCGGCGCCGAGATGCCGCCCACCGGCAGCTTGTTCATGGCCTCCTCGAACTCGGGCACGAACTGGCCCGGCGAGGCCCAGCCCAGGCTGCCGCCCTCGGGCGCGCTGCCGTCCTCGGAGATCTCGCGCGCCACCGCATCGAAGGCCTTCTCGTTGCGCTCGATCTGGCGGCGGATGTCCTCCAGCCGGCGCGCCACGGCCGGGATCTGGTCGCGCTCGGCGGCGCGCAGCAGGATGTGGCGGGCCTGGGTCTGGGTGACGCGGTAGGGGTCGGCCTGCTGGCGGTCGACCAGCTTCAGCACATGGAAGCCGGCGGCGCTGCGCAGCGGCTGGGCCGTCAGCTGGCCGGGCTGCAGCCGGGCCACGCCGTCGACGAACAGGTCGGGCAGGCGGTCGGCCGGGCGCAGGCCGATCTCGCCACCGGCCTCGCGGTTGCTGTCCTGGCTGACTTCACGCGCGACCTTGGAGAAGTCTTCGCCGCCCTGCACCCGCTTCAGCGCGGCCTCGGCCAGCGCGCGGCGCTCGGCCACCACGCTGTCGGCCGCGCCCTCGGGCACGGTGATCAGGATCTGCGCGATGTTCAGCTGCGCGGCCTGGCTCAGCTTGCTGCGCTGCTCGGCCAGGAAGGCGTCGACGTCGCCGTCGGTGACGCGGATGCGGCCCGTGACCTCGCGCTCGCGCACGCGCTCGACCATCAGCTGGTCGCGCAGGTTGTTGCGAAAGCGCGGCCAGTCCATGCCGTCGGCCTTCAGCCGCTCGCGCAGCTGCACCAGCGTGAGCTGGTTCTGCGCCGCGATGTTGGCCACGGCGCGGTCGATCTCGGCCTCGTCCACCTTGACGCCGGCCTCGCGCGCATAGGTGATCTGCAGGCGGTCGTCGATCAGCGCGTCCAGCGCCTGCTGGCGCAGCGCAGCCTCGCCGGGGTTGCTGCCGCCCTGCTGGGCCAGGCGCCGGCCTTCGACGGCGGTGCGCTGGGCCAGCTCGACCGAGGTCACCGACTCGCTGTTGACCACCGCGACGATGTGGTCGCCGCTGCGGTTGGCGCTGCGGCCGGCGGTCTGGGCCTGCGTGCCGGCGGTGGCCAGCGCGGCCAGGGCGAGCAGCGCGACGCGCAGTTGGACCACGAGCGGGCCGCGGGTGTGGAGTGGGGTCATGGGGCAGCGAAGGGGGCAGACGTGGCGCCGCGCGGCTCGCGCAGCAGCTGGTAACCGGGAATATTGTCCTTCAACACCTGCAGCGGGTTGGAGCCCAGGCGCGACAGGCCCACCAGCTCCAGCTGCAGGGCCAGCTGGGTGCGGGCCTCGGCGCGGCCGGTGGACAGGCGCTCGGCGACGATGCGGGCGATCCAGCAGGCGCTGTCGTACTCCAGGCCGACGATGGCATCGGTGAGCCGGCTGTCGCGCATGCTGTAGTTCATGCGGCCCACCGCATACACGGTGCCGCCGCAGCCGCGCGAGGCGCCCACCGGCTGCGCCGTGCCGCGGTACACCGGCCACTGCCAGGCGAACTCGGCCTGCTCGGACAGGCCCCGCGCCAGGCGGTAGCCCAGGCTCAGCGTGCGCATCGGCCCCGGCGTCCAGCGTGCGCCGAGGATGGAGCGCACCACGCGCGAGCTGTCGGGGTTGTACTGCAGGGCCGCGTCCAGCCGCCAGGGGTTGAAGACCGCGGTCGAGCCCTCGATCAGCATGTCCGAGACCCGCTGCGTCTGCGGCTCGCCCTCGACCACCACACGCTGGTCGCGGAAGCGGAAGCGCTGCGCCAGGCCCAGGCGGAAGGTCTCGACACCGGTCTGCGCATCGACCATGCGCGTGGTCACGCCGGCGGTCAGCTGGTGGGCATCGGGCACGCGGTCGATGCCGGAGAAGGCGTTCTCGGCATAAATCGACACGGCGTTGAAGTCGCGCTCGGCGGTGTCGAACAGCGGCAGCTGCGACTGGTCGCGGTAGGGCGTGTTGACGTACAGCAGGCGCGGCTCCAGCGTCTGGCGCTGAGGCCGGCCGAACCAGGTGCTGCGCCGCTCGGCCACCAGGCCGCCGTCCAGCGACAGCGTGGGGATGAAGCGCTGGGCGCGCTGGCGCGGCAGGCCGGCCTGGTCCAGGTCGTAAGCCGCGGCATTGAAGGCCAGCTTGGGCGTCAGCCACCAGGCCGGCCGCACGATGGGCCGGCTGATCTGGCCCAGGCCATGCCAGCGCCAGCCGGTGGGCAAGGCCGCGGCCTCGGCGGCCAGGCGGCTGACATGGGGCAGCGTGAAGCGGTTGACTTCGGTCTCCAGCCCGGCGCGCAGGCCAAACGGCAGCTGGCCCGGCTGCGGCGCCAGGCGCAGGCCCAGCTGCGGGCTGCGCTGGTAGGGGCTGACGATCAGGTCGCCGTCCTCGCCGGTCTGCAGCACCTGCCACTGCTGCACGCGGGCATAGGCATTGAGCTCGCCGAAGCGGGTGCTGAAGCTGCGCTCGGCGCGCAGGTCCTGCGACAGCAGGCGCGGCGAGGTGCCGGGCACATGCTGGGGAAAGTCCTTCCAGTAGCTGTCGTCCGACACGCGCTGGGCCTGCAGCGACAGCTGCAGGCCGCCGGGCGCCGCGGTCTGCTGCTCGATGGCCCAGGCATGGCGGCTGCTGCCGGCCACGCGGTCATGCGGCAGCGCATGCAGGCTGATGCGGCCGCCGTGGCGCGGCTCCAGCCAGCGGAACTCGCTGGTCAGCGACAGGCCGCGCCGCAGGTAGACGGTGGGCGTGAAGGTGGCATCGCGGTTGGGCGCGATGTTCCAGTAGTAGGGCACGCTGAGCGTGAAGCCGTTGCGGCTGTCCACCGGCACCAGGGTCGGCGGCAGCCAGCCGCTCTTGCGGTCGTCGGTGAGCGGGAAGCTGACCACCGGCAGCGCCAGGATGGGCACGCCCAGGAACTGCAGCACCGCGCCCTCGGCAATGCCCTCGTTGGCCGCCAGGTCCAGGCGCACGCGCTCGGTGCGCAGCAGCCAGTCGGGCTCGGCGCCATCGTCGCGCGGGCAGCTGGTGTAGATGGCGCGCTGGGCGCGGCTGCGGCTGCTGTCGAGCAGGTCGATGCGCTCGGCGCGACCACCGGCGCCCAGCGTCAGGAACTCGAACTCGGGCGCCAGGAACCAGCCCTCGAAACGCTGCAGCTGCAGCTGCAGCTCGGCGCCGCGGTAGCGCACGCCGCCGTGCTCGACCTCCACCTGGCCGCTGGCGCTGGCGGTGTCGCTGGCCTGGTCATAGTGCAGGCGCTGGGCGCGGATCACCGTCGGCGCGCGGCGCAGCTCGACCTGGCCCTCGGCGCGGGCATCGATGTCGGGGCGCACCAGCAGGCGCTCGGCACGCAGCGACACCGGACCGGCCGGCGCGGCGGCACCGGCCGCGGCGCGATCGGGCAGGCGCGGCGTGCTGCGCAGCGACAGCGGCTCGGCGGCCGAGGCCGAGGCCGCGGCCGATGCGGGGCTGGCGGCCTGCGGGGCGGCCGCCTGGCTCCAGCCCGGCAGCGGCCAGAAGGCCAGGCTGGCCATGCCGGCGGCCAGGGCGATGGGCCGCAGCAGGGGCAGGCAGGTGGGGGATTCGGCGCGGAGAACGGCAGGCACGGCGGTGGACGCGGGTGGGAGGGCCCCGCCGGCCGGCAGGCGCTTCGTAGAATCCGGCGATTATCCATGAGGGCCTGGTGCCCTCCGACGATGCAGCCCACCCCCGCCATCTCCTGGGCCGACCCGGCCCGCCAGGCCGCCTTCCACGCCTGGTTCACGCCGCTGGCCGAGCAGCAGCAGCTCGATGCCACGACCCTGGCGCCGGCCTCGGCCGATGCCAGCTTCCGCCGCTATTTCCGCGTGCAGGGCCGCCCCGGCGGCGCCTGGGCCAGCGCCATCGTGATGGACGCGCCGCCGCCGCTGGAAGATGTGCGGCCCTTCGTCGACATCGCCGCGCGCATCGGTGCCGCCGGCCTGCACGGCCCGCAGCTCTTGGCCGCCGATGCGCAGCAGGGCTTTCTGCTGCTGTCCGACCTGGGCGCCAGCACCTACCTGCCGGTGCTGCAGGCCGCGGTGGCCGCCGCCGATGCGGCCGGCATCCAGCGCCTGATGCGCAATGCCCTGGCCGCGCTGCGCCAGTGGCAGCGCCAGGTCGATGCCCAGGGCCTGCCGGCCTATGACGCAGCCCTGCTGCAGCGCGAGCTGGCGCTGTTTCCCGAGTGGTGCGTGGCGCGCGAGCATGGCGTGGTCTGGACCGAAGCCCAGCAATCGAAGTGGCAGGGCATCTGCGAGCGCCTGGTGGCCAGCGCACTCGACCAGCCGCGCGTGGCCGTGCACCGCGACTGGATGCCGCGCAACCTGATGGTGGCCAGCGCGCCGGGCGCGCCCGAGCCCGGCATCCTCGACTTCCAGGATGCGGTGCTGGGCCCGGTGACCTACGACATCGCCTCGCTGCTGCGCGATGCCTTCATCTCCTGGGACGAGCCGCAGGAGCTGGACTGGGCCGTGCGCTGGTGGCAGGGCGCACGCGCCGACGGCCTGCTGGCCGGCCACCGCTTCGAGGACGACTTCGGCGACTGCTGGCGGGCCATCGAATGGATGGGCCTGCAGCGCCACCTGAAGGTGCTGGGCATCTTCTGCCGCCTCAAGCACCGCGACGGCAAGCCGGCCTACAGCGCCGACCTGCCGCGCTTCTTTGCCTATGCCACGCGGGTGGTGGTGCGCTACCGCGAGCTGGCGCCGCTGCTGCCGCTGCTGGAGCAGCTGGCCGGGTCGCTGACCCGCGACGGCTTCTCGCTGCGCTGACGCGCTGCTGGCTAGCGTTGCATCAGGCCGCGGCTGCGGGCAATCGACATCAGCATGCCGAGTGCCAGGCCCAGCGTGACCATGGCCGTGCCGCCATAGCTGATGAAGGGCAGCGGCACGCCCACCACCGGCAGCACGCCGCTGACCATGCCCAGGTTGACGAAGGCATAGGTGAAGAAGCTCAGCGAGATGGCGCCGGCCAGCAGGCGCGAGAAGGCGGTGGGCGCCTGGGCGGCGATGACCAGGCCGCGCAGGATCAGCGCCGAGTAGCACAGCAGCAGCAGGCCCACGCCAACCAGGCCGAACTCCTCGGCAAAGCCGGCGAACACGAAGTCGGTGGTGCGCTCGGGAATGAACTCCAGGTGCGTCTGCGTGCCGCTCATGAAGCCCTTGCCGCCCAGGCCGCCGGAGCCGATGGCGATCATGCCCTGCAGGATGTGGAAGCCCTTGCCCAGCGGGTCGCGCGTCGGGTCGAGCAGGGTGCAGACGCGCTGCTTCTGGTAGTCGCGCAGCACATGCCAGTCGACCTCGGGCTGGCACAGCGCATCGCCGGAGACCACGATGGTGGCCACGCCGATGGCGCCGATCAGGGCCACCGGCAGGATCAGCCGCCAGCTCAGGCCGGCGAAGAACAGCACATAGAAGCCGCCGGCAAACACCAGGATGGCCGTGCCCAGGTCGGGCTGCTTGGCCACCATCAGCGTGGGCAGCAGCAGCAGCGCGCCGGCGATGGCGAACTCGGGCCAGCGCCACTGGCCCTCGCGGCGCTGGAACCACCAGGCCAGCATCAGCGGCATGGCCAGCTTCATGATCTCGCTGGGCTGGATCACGATGCCGATGTTCAGCCAGCGTGTTGCGCCCTTCTTGGTGATGCCGAACAGCGCCGTGGCCAGCAGCAGGCTCAGCCCCAGCACATACACCGGCACGGCCAGGGCCTGCAGGCGCTGCGGCGGCACCTGGGCCACGGCAAACATCAGCAGCGCGCCGATCAGCATGTTGCGGCCATGGTCGGCAAAGCGCGTGCCGTGGTCGAAACCCACCGAGTACATGGTCACCAGGCCCAGCGTGGCCAGGGCCAGCACCACCGCGGTCAGCGGCCAGTCGAAGCCGGCGAACACCGGCTTCAGCCGCGTCCACAGGCTGGGGCCGGCAATGGCGCGCACCGCGCGCCGCGGGCTGGCCGAGGGTGAGGTCATGGCGCGGCTCCCGGCAGCGTGATCTGGTCGGCGCGGCGCGGCGTGCCCATGGGCGCCACCGAGGTGCCGGCGCGGGTGGCGGCGATGTCTTCTTCGCTGGGCCACTGGCCCAGCAGCAGGTAGTCGAACACGCGCCGGGCGATGGGCGCGGCGGCGGTGGCGCCGAAGCCGGCGTTCTCGACGATCACCGCCAGCGCCACCGTCGGCGCCTCCAGCGGCGCAAAGGCGGTGTACAGCGAATGGTCGCGCTGGTACTCGGCCAGGCGGCCGGCGTTGTACTTCTCGCCCTGGCGGATGGACACCGCCTGGGCCGTGCCGGTCTTGCCGCCGCTCTTGTAGGGCGCGCCGGCAAAGATGCGCGTGGAGGTGCCTTCCTGCGTCACGCCGTGCATGGCGTTCATCACCAGGGACACATGCTCGGGCTTCAGCGCCAGCGGCTCGCGGGCCTCGGTGGGCGCCGGCCTGGCGGTCTGGTGCACCACGTCGCGGATCTCGCGCACCAGGCGCGGCTGGAAGCGCTGGCCGCCCGACACCAGGGTGGCCGTGGCCTGGGCCAGCTGCAGCATGGTGAAGTGGTTGTAGCCCTGGCCGATGCCCAGCGAGATGGTCTCGCCGGCATACCACTTCTGCTGCTCGGGCCGCTTGTAGGCGCGGCGCTTCCAGTCGGTGGACGGCAGCACGCCGGTCAGCTCGCCGTCCATGTCGATGCCGCTGCGCTGGCCGAAGCCATAGGGCGACAGCAGCTCGTGCATCAGGTCCACGCCCATCTCGTTGGCCAGCGAGTAGTAGTAGACGTTGCTGGACTGCACGATGGAGCGGCGCATGTCCACCGCGCCCAGGCCATGGTCGCCATGGCTGCGGAACACATGGCCGCCGAAGGTGAAGGTGCCGCCGTCGTTGATGACGGTGGACGCGGCGCGCTTGCCGCTGCTCAGCGCGGCCATGGCCATGAAGGGCTTGAAGGTGCTGCCCGGCGGATAGGTGCCGCGCAGCGCGCGGTTCAGCAGCGGCTTGTCCAGGCTTTCGTTCAGCGCCTTCCAGCTCTCCACGTCGATGCCGTCGACGAACAGGTTGGGGTCGAAGGTGGGCTTGCTGACAAAGGCCAGCACCTCGCCGTTGCGCGGGTCGATGGCCACCAGGGCGCCGCGGCGCTCGCCGAACAGCTGCTCCACCAGGTATTGCAACTTGATGTCCACCGACAGCTGCAGCGTCTGGCCCGGCGTGGCCGGATGGCTGCCCAGGCGGCGCACGGCGCGGCCGCCGGCCGAGGTTTCCACCTGGTCGAAGCCGGTGATGCCGTGCAGCTCGCGCTCGTAGCGCTGCTCCAGGCCCAGCTTGCCGATGACCTCGGTGCCGCGGTAGTTGCCCTGGTCCTCGTCCGGCCACTCTTCCATGGCCTTCTGCTCGGCGGCATTGATGCGGCCGATGTAGCCCACCAGGTGCGAGGCGGTCTCGCCCAGCGGGTAGTTGCGGAACAGCCGCGCCCGCACCTCCACGCCCGGAAAGCGGAACTTCTGCGCCGTGAAGCGCGCCACCTCCTCGTCGCTCAGACGGTTGCGGATGGGCAGCGACTCGAAGCGCTTGCTTTCTTCCATCAGCCGCTTGAAGCGGCGCCGGTCCTTGGGCGCGATCTCCACCAGCTCGGCCAGGCGGTCGATGGTGGCCTCCAGCTCGCCGCCCAGCTTGCTGGGCGTGATCTCCAGCGTATAGGCCGAGTAGTTGGTGGCCAGCACCACGCCGTGGCGATCGACGATCAGGCCGCGGTTGGGCACCGTGGGCACCACGGAGATGCGGTTGTTCTCGGCCTGCTCGGCCAGCTCGGCATGGCGCACCACCTGCAGCCAGACCATGCGCGAGGCCAGCAGGCCGAAGCCGCCCAGCACCACCAGGGCCGCGGCGATCAGCCGCCACTTGAAGCGGCTGAGTTCGCGGTCCAGGTCCTTCAGCTCGGTCATCACAGCGGCCGGTTCTGATCCGGATCGGGCGGCCGGCGCTGCGGCGCCAGCAGCAGCCACACGGCCAGCGGCCACAGCGCCGCCTCGGCCACCGGCGCCAGCAGCACGCCCCAGCCCGGGAACATGCCGCCGGCGATCATGCGCGCCACCAGCGAGGCCAGGTGGGCGGCGGCAAACAGCGGCAGGATCTGCAGCGCCTGCGCCGGCACCGAAAACCACAGCAGCCGCCGGTGCACGGTGATCGCAAAGTACGACAGCAGCGTATAGGCCAGCGCATGCTGGCCCAGCACCGCGCCCTCGTGCACGTCGATCACCAGGCCGAACAAGAAGGCCCAGCCCACGCCCACGCGCCGCGGCTGGTGCACGTTCCAGAACACCAGCACCAGGGCCACCACGTCGGGCGAGGCCGGGTGCCGGCCCACCGGCGTCATCTCCAGCAGGGCCGCGATCAGCAGCGAAAAGCCGATGAACAGCGGATTGGCCGGCAGCAGCAGCTGGTCGGAGCCACGCGGCATCATGGCTTCTTCTCCATCGCCGAGGCCGCGGCCGAGGCGCGCGCGGCGGCGGCGCTGGCCGCGGTGGCCGAGATCACCGGCGACGGCGTGGCCGCGCCATCGGGCCGCGGCGGCAGCTGGGCACCCACCGGCTCCAGCACCAGCAGGTGGCGCACGCCGTCGATGGCCGCCGCCGGCTGCACCAGGATGCGCGCAAAGCCGGCGTCGGCGCGGCGGTCCACGCGCGTCACCTGGCCCACCGCCAGGCCGGGCGGGTAGACGCCGTCCAGGCCGCTGGTGACCAGGGCATCGCCGGTCTTCACGTCGGCATTGGCGGCGACGAAGCGCAGCTCCAGCGCGCCACCGCCCTCGGCACCGCCAAAGGCCGCGCTGCGCGCCTGGGTGCGCGGGTTGAGCACGGGGATGGCCGCGTCACGGTCGCTCAGCAGCGTGACCAGGGCCGACAGCGGATAGACCGCGGTGACCTGGCCCAGCACGCCGGCCTCGCTGAGCACCGGCGCGCCCAGCTGGACGCCATGGCGCTGGCCGCGGTCGATGAACAGCTTGCGCGAGTACGGATCGGCGGCCTCGTACAGCACCTCGGCGCTGAGCGAGCGCACGGCCAGCGCCGGCTTCAGCTCCAGCAGCGCACGCAGCCGCGTGTTCTCGGCCGCCAGCGCCTCGACCTGGGCCGAGCGCGCCGACTGCCGCGCCAGTTGGGCGCGTGCGGCATTGGCATCGGCACGCGCCGCGTCCAGGCCGGCGCCCCAGGCCGCGGCCTCGTCGAACAGGCGCACCGGCCAGCGCAGCGCCTGCTGCAGCGGCAGCAGCGCGGTGGCCAGGGCCGAGCGCAGCGGCGGCGTCAGGCCGAAGCGGGTATCGGCGGCCATCAGGAACAGCGCCAGCGCCGAGCACAGCACCAGCTTGGTCAGCGCCGACGGGCCCTGGCGGAAGAACGGCGGCGGTGAGCGATCGAGCGTGCCCAGCGGCATGGCGAAACGGCGGCGTGGAAAACACAAGAGCCGGCAGCGGGACCCGCATGCCGGCTCACTGCATGGCGGTGGCGGAGCTTACTCGGAGGTGAAGATCGAGCCCAGGCGTTCCATGCGCTCCAGCGCCATGCCGCAGCCCCGCACCACGCAGGTCAGCGGGTCTTCGGCCACCAACACCGGCAGGCCGGTTTCTTCGGCCAGCAGGCGATCGAGGTCGCGCAGCAGCGCGCCGCCGCCGGTGAGCATCATGCCGCGCTCGGCGATGTCAGCGCCCAGCTCGGGCGGCGTCAGCTCGAGCGCGGTGCGCACGCTGGAGACGATCTGGTTCAGCGGGTCGGTCAGGGCTTCGAGGATCTCGTTGCTGCTGATGGTGAAGCTACGCGGCACGCCTTCGCTGAGGTTGCGGCCCTTGACCTCGATCTCCTTGACCTCGCTGCCCGGGAAGGCGCTGCCGATCTGCTTCTTGATCAGCTCGGCCGTGGGCTCGCCGATCAGCATGCCGTAGTTGCGGCGGATGTAGTTGATGATGGCCTCGTCGAACTTGTCGCCGCCGACCCGCACCGAGCCCTTGTAGACCATGCCGCCCAGCGAGATCACGCCAACCTCGGTGGTGCCGCCGCCGATGTCGACCACCATCGAGCCCGAGGCCTCACTGACCGGCAGGCCGGCGCCGATGGCCGCGGCCATCGGTTCTTCGATCAGGTAGACCTCGGACGCGCCGGCGCCGAGTGCCGACTCGCGGATGGCGCGGCGCTCGACCTGGGTGGAGCCGCAGGGCACGCAGATGATGATCCTGGGGCTGGGCCGCAGCACCGAGCGCGGATGGACCATCTTGATGAACTGCTTGAGCATCTGCTCGGTGACCGTGAAGTCGGCGATCACGCCGTCCTTCATGGGCCGGATGGCCTCGATGTTGCCGGGCACCTTGCCCAGCATGGCCTTGGCCTCGTGGCCCACGGCCTGGATGGTCTTCTTGCCGTTGGGGCCGCCTTCGTGGCGGATGGACACCACCGAAGGCTCGTCGAGCACGATGCCCTTGCCACGCACATAGATCAGCGTGTTGGCGGTGCCGAGGTCGATGGCCAGGTCGGTGGAGAAATAGCTGCGCAGGGAGCCGAACATGGGGACAGGCAATCTGGTGCGAGGCACGCGGGGCCGGCGGCAAAGCGGAAGGAACGGGCCGGCCGGCAGGCGGGCGCTGGGAGTCGGGACGGGGGGTGTGGGGGCCACCCCTTGGCGGCAGCTGACCAGCGGCCGGGACGGCGGCTGGCAACGGGCACAAAGGGTTGTGGATAACCGAAGATAATACCGCATCACCCCCGGTTTCCCCCGCCATCCGGGCCGTCGGAAACCCACCGTTGCACCCGATCCCCATGCCCCTGACCCTGCAGGACGTGAGCCGCATCGCCCACCTGGCTCGCCTCGAACTCAGCCCCGCCGAAGAGCCGGTGATGCTGGGCCATCTGAACGATTTCTTCGGCATCGTCGAGCAGATGCGCGCCGTCGACACCAGCGGCGTCGAGCCGCTGTACACGCCGCTGTCGGCGGTGCACGAGGTCGAGCTGCGGCTGCGCGACGATGTGGTCAGCGAGACCGTGGACCGCGCCGCCAACCAGGCCAGCGCGCCGGCGGTCGAGGACGGCCTGTTCCTGGTGCCCAAGGTCATCGAATGAGCACGCCATTGCACGATCTGGGCGTGGCCCCGCTGGGCCGGGCGCTGGCCGACAAGCAGCTCTCCAGCGAGGAGCTGACCCGCCACCTGCTGGCGCGCATCGACGCCCAGTCCGGGCTGGGCGCCTTTCTGCAGGTGGAGGGCGAGGCCGCGCTGGCCGCCGCCCGCGCCGCCGATGCGCGCCGCGCCGCCGGCGAGGCCGGCCCGCTGCTGGGCGTGCCCATCGCCCACAAGGACATCTTCGTCACCCGCGGCCAGCCGACCACCGCCGGCTCGAAGATGCTGGCCGGCTATGCCAGCCCCTTCGACGCCACCGTGGTGGCGCGGCTGGACGCCGCCGGCACGGTGCGCCTGGGCAAGCTCAACTGCGACGAGTTCGCGATGGGCTCGGCCAACGAGAACTCGGCCTACGGTCCGGCCCACAACCCCTGGGACCGCAGCCGCGTGCCCGGCGGCTCGTCGGGCGGCTCGGCCGCGGCGGTGGCCGCGCGCCTGCTGCCGGCGGCCACCGGCACCGACACCGGCGGCTCGATCCGCCAGCCGGCCAGCTTCTGCGGCATCACCGGCATCAAGCCGACCTATGGCGTGTGCTCGCGCTACGGCATGATCGCCTTCGCCTCCAGCCTGGACCAGGCCGGCCCGCTGGCGCGCAGCGCCGAAGACTGCGCCCTGCTGCTGTCGGCGATGAGCGGCTTCGACGAGCGCGACGCCACCAGCGCCCAGCGCCCGCCGCAGGACTTCCATGCGCAGATGCTGCAGCCGCGCGAAGGCGCCAGCGCCGCACGGCCGCTGGCCGGCCTGCGCATCGGCCTGCCCAGGGAGTTTTTCCCCGAGGGCCTGGACGGCGCCGTCGATGCCACCGTGCGCGGCGCACTGGCCGAGCTGGAGAAGCTGGGCGCCACGCTGGTGGACGTGAGCCTGCCACGCACCCAGCTGTCGATTCCCGTCTACTACATCATCGCCCCGGCCGAGGCCAGCTCCAACCTGAGCCGCTTCGACGGCGTCAAGTTCGGCCACCGCGCCGCCGAGTACGCCGACCTGCTGGACATGTACAAGAAAAGCCGGGCCCAGGGCTTCGGCCCCGAGGTCAAGCGCCGCATCATGATCGGCACCTATGTGCTGAGCCATGGCTATTACGACGCCTACTACCTGCAGGCGCAGAAGCTGCGGCGCATGATCGCCGACGACTTCCAGGCCTGCTTCCAGCAGTGCGACCTGATCGCCGGCCCGGTGGCGCCCAGCGTGGCCTGGCCGCTGGGCCAGCAGCGCGACCCGCTGCAGGACTACCTGGCCGACATCTTCACCCTGCCGGCCAGCCTGGCCGGCCTGCCCGGCATGAGCCTGCCCGCGGGCTTCGACCCGCAGGGCCTGCCGGTGGGCCTGCAGCTGATTGGCAACTACTTCGCCGAAGGCCGGCTGCTGCATGCCGCCCATGCGCTGCAGCAGGCCACCGACTGGCATCTGCGCACGCCGGCCGGCATCTGATGGTCCCCATGAGCACTCCCGCCCTGATCCGCGGCTACGAGGTCGTCATCGGCCTCGAAACCCATGCCCAGCTCTCCACGCAGAGCAAGATCTTCTCCGGCGCCAGCACCGCCTTCGGTGCCGCGCCCAACACCCAGGCCTGCGCGGTCGACCTGGCCCTGCCCGGCACGCTGCCGGTGATGAACCGCGCCGCGGTGGAGCGGGCCATCCGCTTCGGCCTGGCGGTGGGCGCCAAGGTGGCGCGGCAGTCGATCTTTGCGCGCAAGAACTACTTCTACCCCGACCTGCCCAAGGGCTACCAGATCAGCCAGTACGAGATCCCGGTGGTGCAGGGCGGCCACCTGATGATCCGCGTCGGCGACGGTGACAAGGCGCTGGAGAAGCGCGTCAACCTGACCCGCGCCCACCTCGAAGAAGACGCCGGCAAGAGCCTGCACGAGGACTTCCACGGCCAGAGCGGCATCGACCTGAACCGCGCCGGCACGCCGCTGCTGGAGATCGTCTCCGAGCCCGACATGCGCAGCAGCGCCGAGGCCGTGGCCTATGCGCGGGCCCTGCATGCGCTGGTGGTCTGGCTGGGCATCTGCGACGGCAACATGCAGGAAGGCAGCTTCCGCTGCGATGCCAATGTGTCGGTGCGCAAGCCCGGCGCGCCCTTCGGCACGCGGCGCGAGATCAAGAACCTGAACAGCTTCCGCTTCCTGCAGCAGGCCATCGACTACGAGATCCAGTGGCAGATCGACCAGATCGAGGACGGCCTGGCCATCGAGCAGGCCACGGTGCTGTTCAACCCCGACCGCGGCGAGACGCGGGCCATGCGCAGCAAGGAAGACGCGCACGACTACCGCTACTTCCCCGACCCCGACCTGCCGCCGCTGGTGATCGCGCCCGACTGGGTGGAGCGGGTGCGTGGCGAGATGCCCGAGCTGCCGGCGGCGATGGCCCAGCGCTTCCAGAGCGCCGACGGCCTGCCGGCCTATGACGCGGCGATGATGACGCAGAGCCTGGCCTTCGCCGCTTACTACGAGGCGGCGCGCGACGCCTGCCAGGCGCCGAAGCTGGTGGCCAACTGGCTGATGGGCGAGATCAGCAAGCGCCTGAACGCCGAGGGCCGCGACATCGCCCAGGCGCCGGTGGCCGCGGCCACGCTGGCCGCGCTGATCGTGCGCATCCAGGACGGCACGATCTCGAACAATGCCGCGCGCCAGGTGTTCGACGCGCTGTGGACCGGCGAGGCGCAGGACGTGGATGCGCTGATCGCCGCCAAGGGCCTGAAGCAGATGAGCGACAGCGGCGCGCTCGAAGCCATCATCGACCAGGTGCTGGCGGCCAACCCCAAGAACATCGAGGAATACCGCGCCGGCAAGGACAAGGCCTTCAATGCCCTGGTCGGCCAGGTCATGAAGGCCAGCCAGGGCAAGGCCAATCCGGCCCAGGTGAATGCGCTGCTGAAGGCGCGGCTGGGCGGTTGAAGGCCGGCGCTGCTCAGCGGGCCGTCGGCGCGGGCGGCAGCGAGCCCGGCGCCGCACCGCCCCACAGCCGCTTCAGCCGCGCCAGCTCGGCGTCGTAGATGGCGTTGATGCGCGCCAGCTCGGCCTCCTGGTTGCGCGCCGCGGCGCGCTGGGCCTCGATGCCGGCATCGTTGGCATCGAGCTGCTGCTTGAGCTTGGCCGGCACCGGCTTGCCCTTGTAGAACTCGGTCTCGTCCTGCAGCGGCTTGCGCTCGGCGGCCAGGGCCTTGACGCGCTGCTCGGTGGCCTTCATCGCCACGCGCACCGTGTCGAGCGCGGCCTCGCGCGCCTTCTGGTGCGCGGCCTCGTCGGGATAGCGGCTCATCAGGTTGCGGTCGCGGCGCACCGCATCGGCCTGGGCCGCCCGGTCCAGCGCGGCGCGGCGCTCGGCGGCCTCGCGCTCGGCGCGCTCTTCCGGCGTCGGCGTCGGCGGGATGATCTGGCGCACCGAGCCGTCGCGGTTGCGCAGCTGCTGCTCGCGGTTGATGCAGGCCGGGATCGGCCGGTCGGAGGTCAGCCGCCGGCCCTGGGCGTCGATGCAGGTGTAGATGCCACCGGCCGGCGGCGCGTTCTGCGCCAGCGCCGGACCGGCGGCGACCAGCAGCAACATCAACAAGGGCAACATCGGCATCAGGCTTCCTGCACCCCGTACTGGTCGCGGTAGGCGGCCACGCGCGGCAGGTGCTGGGCCAGTTCGGGCGAGCGCGTGGCCTGCAGATACTGCAGCAGGTCTTGCAGCGTCGCAACGGTCACCACATCCAGTTGCAACTGGCGGCGCACCCATTGCACGGCCGACCAGGCCATGTCCTGGCCACCTTCGCTGGCCTTTTCCTGGCGGTCGAGTGCGATGGCCACGCCCACCGGCTGGGCGCCGGCGGCCGAGATCATGGCGATGGACTCGCGCACCGAGGTGCCGGCCGAGATCACGTCGTCGATCACCAGCACGCGGCCGCGCACCGGCGCGCCGACCAGGGTACCGCCCTCGCCATGGTCCTTGGCTTCCTTGCGGTTGTAGGCAAAGGGCACGTTGCGACCCAGCCGCGCCAGCTCGATGGCCACCGCCGCGGCCAGCGGGATGCCCTTGTAGGCCGGACCGAACAGCAGGTCGAACTGCAGGCCCGAGTCGAGCAGGCGGCGTGCATAGAATGCCGCGAGCCGACCGAGCTTGGCGCCATCGTCGAACAGGCCGGCATTGAAGAAATACGGCGACAGCCGGCCGGCCTTGGTCTTGAACTCGCCGAAGCGCAGCACCCCGGACTCGACCGCGAACTGCACGAAGTCCTGGGCCAGCGCATCGCAGCCAGTGCTGACGGGGGCGGTATTCGACATGGAGATCCCTTGGCCTTTCGACTGATCACGCTGAACCTGAACGGCATCCGTTCGGCCGCCAACAAGGGCTTTGTCGAGTGGGCGGCGCAATCGGGCGCGGATTGTATGGGGGTGCAGGAAGTCAAGGCCCAGGCCGATGACGTGAGCGGCCGCTTCGACACCGTGGCCGGCCTGCCCGGGCACTTCCACTATGCGCAGAAGAAGGGCTACTCGGGCGTCGGCCTGTACACGCGCAAGACGCCCAGCGAGGTCATCATCGGCCTGGGCGAGGCCGAGTTCGACGCCGAGGGGCGCTATGTCGAGGCGCGCTACGACACGCCCAAGCGCAAGCTCAGCATCATCAGCTGCTACTTTCCCAGCGGCTCATCGGGCGAGGAACGGCAGCAGGCCAAGTACCGCTTCCTGGACATCATCTACCCGCACCTGCTGGCGCTGAAAGGCCAGCGCGAGTTCATCCTGGTCGGCGACGTGAACATCGCCCACACCCAGGCCGACCTGAAAAACTGGCGCAGCAACCAGAAGAACTCGGGCTTTCTGCCCGAGGAGCGAGCCTGGATGAGCAAGCTGCTCGGCGAAGCCGGCCTGGTCGACGTCTACCGCCGCCTGCACCCGGACACCACCGAGACCTGCTACACATGGTGGAGCAACCGCGGCCAGGCTTATGCCAACAACGTGGGCTGGCGGCTGGACTACCACCTGGCCACGCCGGCGCTGGCCGAGAAGGCCCGGGCGGCGGCGATCTACAAGGACCAGAAGTTCAGCGACCATGCGCCGCTGAGCATCGACTACGACTTCAGTCTCTGAGGCGGGCTCAGGGCGCGCGCTCCGTGCTGAGGTAGGGCAGCGCCTCGCACGGCACGGGGCGCCCCGTCAGCGGATTGGGCACGCCCGACCGGCAGAGCATCTGCTGGCCCTTGCTGCCCGTGTCGCACCACGGGTGGTAGACCTCGCCGGCCTTCACGGTGACGGTCATTTCGCGCTTGCGCCCCTGCCAGGTCGGCTGCAGGCGTGGATGGACCTCGCACAGCATGCTGACGGTGTGCCGCCCCGGCAGCACAAGGCTGCGCCCATGCTGGCCGGTGGACTTGCCGTCCACCGCGGTGACATGGGCGATCCAGTCGTAGCTGAGGCGGTTTCCGGTGGCGTCGAACGAGTCCGACTTGACGATCTGCGCCAGCTCGGACAGCGGCCGCTCGGGCCCGTCGTAGAGATGGCGGGCGGGCGGCGCGGCGCAGCCGCCGAGCAGGCCCAGGAGGGCGGCGCCGAACAGCAGGGAACTCTGTTTCATCGGGTTCTACAGCGGGTGAATGGGATTGGCGGAGCGGTCCCGCAGGTTGGACCCACGGGCCGGCGGTGCTCAATGGGACGGGCGGGGCGCGGCCTGGCGATCCAGTGCGGCGACGGCCTGCCGCGTGCGTGCATGCAGCTGCAGCCCCAGCAGACCGCCACGGCCGAACAGGAAGCAGAACAGGCCCGCGAACGCGGCCGAGCCCAGCCGCACCGGCGCCGCATCGCCGAACAGGCCCAGCAGCCCGGCCAGCGCGACGATGGCCGCACCGACGCCGATCGCTCCACCGATCAGGCCGCAAACCAGGGCGGCGGGACCGACGGCCCGTCCACCCGCACCGGTCTCCAGGTTGCGATAGGCATAGACGGTGAAGACGCCGTCGCCCCCGGGCGTGCCGGCAACGGCCAACCGATCACCTTCGGTCACCATCACGGATTGCGGCATTTCCATGCGCATCGGCTGGCGCCCGATCAGCAGGGTCGCCACATGGCTGGTGGCGACGTTGTCGCCGACGCCATGGACTTCGGTGCTCAGCCTCAGCCGCTGCGCAGGGCCTTGTACGACATCCATGCCTTCATTCCTCGGGGTTGACTGGGGACGGCCCGCGGGCAGCGCAGGCATCTCCGGCGGGATGATCGTTTAAATCAGCTAAAACAATTAAATCGACAAATATGAAATCCACCTGAGGCGCAGAAATTCACGTTTGCGCGGCCCGGAGCCCTCCCCCCGCCCGGCCCCGGCCGCGGACTTGTCCCGGCTTGACAGTGCGGCGCCCGGCGCCGAAGGTGGCCGGCCTCTCGCCCGTCCATCGCCACCCCGGGACCACCATGCATGCCAGCCCGCAGCAGCACATCGCCACCGTGATGCAGGTGGCCCAGGACGGCGTGCATGCCGTGGCCGCGGCGCGCCACGAGCAGGTCATCCGCGATTCCTGGCTGCGCTGCGTGCAGCAGCACCGGCTGGACCCGACACGCATGCAGGAGGCCATCATCCTGCCGCAGGCGCGGCTGCGCGAGCACCAGGACCAGATGGAGGCCTTTCTGCAGATCGCCCGCCATGGCCTGGAGGCGCTGTACCAGCAGGTGGCCGGCCTGGGCTATGTGGTGCTGCTGACCGATGCACGCGGCGTCACGGTCGACTTCATCGGCGACCTGGCGGTGGAGCCCAGCCTGCGCCGCGCCGGCCTGTACCTGGGCAGCGACTGGAGCGAGCACAACGCCGGCACCTGCGGCGTGGGCACCTGCATCAGCACCGGCCAGGCGCTGACCGTGCACCTGGACGACCATTTCGACGCCACCCACATCCCGCTGACCTGCACCGCCGCGCCGGTCTACGGCCCCAGCGGCGAGCTGAATGCGGTGCTGGACATCTCGGCGCTGAGCAGCGACCAGCCCAAGGGCAGCCAGCAGCTGGCGCTGCAGCTGGTCAAGGTCTATGCCCAGCATGTGGAGAACGCGCAGTTCCTGCACCGCTTCCGCCGCGACTGGGTGCTGCGCCTGAGCCCGGCGCCACAGTTCCTGGAGGTCGATCCCGAGCACCTGCTGGCGCTGGACGCGGCCGGCCGGCTGATCGGCCACAACCGCCGCGCCCAGCTGATGCTGCAGCAGCTGCCGGGCCTGCAGGGCCGGCCGCTGATCGGCCAGCCGCTGGCGGCGCTGATGGACCTGCGGCCCGAGGACCTGGGCCGCTATGTGGCCGCGCTGCCGGCCGACCAGCGCGCCGTGCGCCTGGCCGGCGGCGGGCGGCTGCTGTTCCTGCTGGCCTCGCCGCCGCCGCGTGCGCCGGCCATGCCCAGCCCGGCGCCGGTGGCCGCGCCGCGCCTGCCGCCGGCCCTGGCCGCGCTGTCGGGCGGTGACGCCGGCCTGCAGCGCCAGCTGGAGCGCGCGGCGCGCCTGGTCGACAGCCCGGTCAGCCTGCTGGTCACCGGCGAGACCGGCAGCGGCAAGGAGTATTTCGCCCAGGCCGTGCATGCGGCCAGCCAGCGCCGCGGCCGGCCCTTCGTCGCCGTCAACTGCGCGGCCATCCCCGAGACCCTGATCGAGAGCGAGCTGTTCGGCCACCTGCCCGGTGCCTTCACCGGCGCCGGGCCACGCGCCAAGCGTGGCCTGATCCAGGCCGCCGACGGCGGCACGCTGTTCCTCGACGAGATCGGCGACATGCCACGCCCGCTGCAGGCGCGGCTGCTGCGCGTGCTGGCCGAGCGCGAGGTGCTGCCGCTGGGCGCCAGCCGGCCGCAGGCGGTGGACATCCGCGTCATCGCCGCCACCCACTGCCCGCTGGAGCAGCTGGTGCGCGAGGGCCGCTTCCGCGACGACCTGTACTACCGGCTCAACGGCGCGCACTTCCACCTGCCGCCGCTGCGCGAGCGCAGCGACCTGGGCACGATGATCGAGCGCCTGCTGGCGGCGCGGCCCGGCGACGCGGCGCCGCAGCTGGCCGCCGAGGCCCGTGCGCGGCTGCTGGCCCACCGCTGGCCCGGCAATCTGCGCGAGCTGGCCAATGCCCTGGCCTATGCACGCAGCGTCTGCCAGGACGGCGTGATCGGCACCGCCGACCTGCCGGAGGCGCTGCAGGCCACACAGGCGCTGGCGCCCGCCGGCCCGCGCACCGAGCCGGCGGCGCCCGACCCGGCCCTGCCGCCCGAGGCCGAGGCGCTGCGCGAGGCCTTGCGCGCGGTGCACTGGAACGTCTCGGCCCTGGCGCGGCAATGGCGCTGCTCGCGCATGACGCTGTACCGGCGCATGGCGCGCTGGAACGTGCGCTCGCCCAACGCCGACGACAGCCCGGGCTGAGACAGCTGTCTCGCCGGCGGCCGGTGACAGCTGTCACAGCGTGACAGCGCGCAGCAGCCGCCGCCCTCCTGCTGCAGCGCAGCACGGCACCGCCCGATCCCGCCGGCGTCACCGCGCACGGCAGGCCGCCGGGCACTGTGCTGCACCGCAACAACACCAACAGCCGCCGGCCCGGCCGCGCTGCGGCACGCCGCTTGCCCTGGATCAGGTCGTGCGACGCCGCGCGGCGCCGTGCGCAAACCCACAAGGAGACAAGCGATGAATGAATCCCCCGGCACCGCCCAGGCCCGCGCCTGGCTGGCGGCCTTCGATGCGGCGCTGCAGGCGCGTGACCTGGATGCGGCCGTGGCCCTGTTCGGCAGCGAGTGCTACTGGCGCGACCTGGTCAGCTTCAGCTGGAACCTGTGCACGCAGGAAAGCCCGCAGCAGATCCGCGCGCTGCTGGCGGCGCGGCTGGACGACGTGGCGCCGTCGAACTGGCAGCTGGACGGCGAGGCGGCCACCGCCGACGGCGTCACCGAGGCCTGGTTCACCTTCGACACCCGGGTCTCGCGTGGCCGCGGCCTGCTGCGGCTGAAGGACGAAGGCGGCCAGCCCAGGGCCTGGACCCTGCTGACCAGCATGGTCGAGCTGAAGGGCCACGAGGAGAAGAAGGGCGAGCGCCGCATCGCCGGCTGCGAGCACGGCGTGCACCGCGGGCGCAAGACCTGGGCCGAGCAGCGCGCCGAGGAGGCCGCCACGCTGGGCCACACGGTGGACCCGGAGGTGCTGATCATCGGCGGCGGCCAGGGCGGCATTGCGCTGGGCGCGCGGCTGCGCCGCCTGGGCGTGCCGACGATCATCGTCGAGAAGAACCCGCGCGCCGGCGACAGCTGGCGCAACCGCTACAAGAGCCTGCACCTGCACGACCCGGTGTGGTACGACCACCTGCCCTACCTGCCCTTCCCCGACGACTGGCCGGTGTTTGCGGCCAAGGACAAGATCGGCGACTGGCTGGAGGCCTATGTCAAGGTCATGGAGCTGAACTACTGGGGCTCGACCCTGGCCAGGAAGTGCCGCTACGACGAGGCCAGCCAGCGCTGGGAGGTGCAGGTCGAGCGCGACGGCCGCACGCTGACGCTGCGCCCGCGCGAGCTGGTCATCGCGCTCGGCGTGTCGGGCTATGCCAATGTGCCCAAGATCCCCGGCGCCGAGAGCTTTGCCGGCGACCAGCACCACAGCAGCCGCCACCCCGGCCCCGAGGCCTACCGCGGCAAGAAGGCGGTGGTGCTGGGCAGCAACAACTCGGCCCACGACATCTGCGCCGCGCTGTGGGAGAACGGCGTGGACGTGACCATGATCCAGCGCAGTTCCACCCACATCGCGCCCAGCGCGGCGCTGATGGAGCTGGCCCTGGGCGGCCTGTACAGCGAGCAGGCGCTGAAGAACGGCATCGACCACCACAAGGCCGACCTGATCTTTGCCAGCGTGCCGTACAAGATCATGGCCGGCTTCCACATCCCGGTCTACGAGGAGATGCAGCGCCGCGAGGCCGACCTGTACGGACGGCTGGAGAAGGCCGGCTTCCTGCTGGACTTCGGCGCCGACGGCTCGGGCCTGTTCATGAAGTACCTGCGCCGCGGCTCGGGCTACTACATCGACGTGGGCGCCAGCGAGCTGGTGGCCAATGGCAGCATCAAGCTGAAGAGCCGCGTCAACATCGAGCGCATCAACCCGACCAGCGTGACCCTGACCGACGGCAGCGAGCTGCCGGCCGACCTGCTGGTCTATGCCACCGGCTACGGCTCGATGAACCACTGGCTGGCCGACCTGATCTCGCCCGAGGTGGCCGACCGCGTCGGCAAGGTCTGGGGCCTGGGCAGCGACACGCCCAAGGACCCCGGGCCCTGGGAGGGCGAACTGCGCAACATGTGGAAGCCAACCCAGGTGCCGCACCTGTGGATCCACGGCGGCAACCTGCACCAGAGCCGGCACTACTCGCAGTTCCTGTCGCTGCAGCTGAAGGCGCGGCTGGCCGGCATCCCGACGCCGGTCTACGACCAGGCCGAGGTGCACCACCTGCGCTGAGCCGGCGGCGAGGCTAGTCGTTCCAGCTCAGGCCCGGCCCGAGGCGGTGCCGGGCCAGGAACATGGCCTCGCGCAGCGACAGCGCGGCGCCGCCGTCGCGCCAGGCCGGCGCGGCGTGCGGCAGGTCGTAGCGCACGTAGTAGCACTCGACGACGCGGTCGCCGGCCAGCTCGGGCGGCTCGTCGGCATCGTGGCTGCCATACAGCAGGTGGTGGCGCACGATGCGCACATGGCAGGTGGTGACCCCGCCGTGGAACCACAGGCCCTGCTTGACGCAGGGCAGGCTGTCGAGTTCTTCCATGGTTGCGATGTAGCACGCGCCGCCGGCACCCGCACCGGGACCAACCCCAGCGGCACTCAGTCCAGCGGCAGGGCCGAGCTGCACTTGACCTCGTCCAGGCAGACCGTGGAATGCACGCCGCCAACGCCCGGCGCACGCATCAGCGTGCCCATCAGAAAGTCCGACAGGCTCTTCAGGTCGCGCGCCACCACCTTCAGCACATAGTCGGCATCGCCGGTGACGGCATAGCACTCCTGCACCTGGGGCAGGTCGACGATCAGGGCCTTGAAGTCGGCGATCTGCGCCACATGGCCGCGCTCCATGGTCACGTGCACAAAGGCCACCACATGCAGGCCCAGGGCCGCGGCCGACAGCCGCGCCTCGTAGCGGTGGATCACGCCGGCCTCCTCCAGCCGGCGGTGGCGGCGGTTGCTCTGCGCCGGCGACAAATGGGCGGCCTCGGACAGGGCCTGGGCCGTGGCCCGCGCATCCTGCTGCAGATGCGCCAGCAGGCGGCGGTCGATGGCGTCGAGCGGCGTGGCTTCCATAATCATCTCGTTGATTGCCTGTTCAATGCAAAACTATCGCACTGATCTCGGAGACCATGGCCGTTCGATGCGAACTCTTTGCATCCCATGCTGCCTACAGTGCATGCATTGATATTCATCAGGAGCTGCTGCGATGCCGGATCTGTATGACAACCCGATGGGGCTGATGGGCTTCGAGTTCGTGGAGTTCGCGTCGCCCACGCCGGGCGTGCTGGAGCCGTTGTTCGAGCAGATGGGCTTCAGCCTGGTGGCACGGCATCGCAGCAAGGATGTGCTGCTGTACCGCCAGGGCGGCTGCAACTTCATCGTCAACCGCGAGCCCAAGAGCCAGGCCGCCTACTTTGCCGCCGAGCACGGTGCCAGCGCCTGCGGCCTGGCCTTCCGCGTCAAGGATTCGCACAAGGCCTATGCCCTGGCGCTGGAACGCGGCGCCCAGCCGGTGGAGATCCCCACCGGCCCGATGGAGTTGCGCCTGCCGGCGATCAAGGGCATCGGCGGCGCGCCGCTGTACCTGATCGACCGATTTGAAGATGGCAAGAGCATCTACGACATCGACTTCGAGTTCCTGCCCGAGTTTGCCGACCCGGCCAGCCGCCATCCGCAGGGCCATGGCTTCAAGACGGTGGACCACCTGACGCACAACGTCTACCGCGGCCGCATGGCCTTCTGGGGCGGCTTCTACGAGAAGCTGTTCAACTTCCGCGAGATCCGCTACTTCAACATCCAGGGCGAATACACCGGCCTGACCAGCCGCGCGATGACCGCGCCCGACGGCCTGATCCGCATCCCGCTGAACGAAGAAGGCGGCAAGGGCAGCGGCCAGATCGAGGAGTTCCTGATGCAGTTCAACGGCGAGGGCATCCAGCACATCGCGCTGCAGACCGACGACCTGCAAAAGAGCGTGGATGCGCTGCAGCTGGCCGGCGTGCCGCTGATGACGGCACCCAACGATGTGTACTACGAGATGCTGGACGAGCGCCTGCCCGGCCACGGCCTGCCGGTGGACGAGCTGAAGACGCGCGGCATCCTGGTCGATGGCTCGACCGAAGGTGGCGAGAAGCGCCTGCTGCTGCAGATCTTCAGCCAGACCCTGCTGGGCCCGGTGTTCTTCGAGTTCATCGAGCGCCGCGCCGACCAGGGCTTTGGCGAGGGCAACTTCAAGGCGCTGTTCGAGAGCCTGGAGCGCGACCAGATCCGCCGCGGCGCGCTGCAGACGGCATGACCGGACCGTGACAGGCCGGCTCCTATACTGCCCGTCCGCCTGTTGATCGCCGCGGCACCGGGCCGCGGCGCCTGCCATGCAACCCGTCATCACCAGCCTGCTGGAAACCGATCTCTACAAGTTCACGATGTGGCAGGCGATGCTGCATCGGTTTCCGCAGACCCAGGCCGAGTACGTGTTCGTGTGCCGCAACGCACGCGACTACCCGCTGACGCACCTGATCCCCGAGATCGAGGAGCAGCTGGACCATTTGTGCTCGCTGCGCTTTCGCCGCGACGAGCTGGACTACCTGGCCTCGCTGCGCTTCATCAAGAGCGACTTCGTCGACTTCCTGCGCATCTTCCAGTTCCAGCGCGACTTCATTCAGGTGCGCAACAACGCCGGCACGCTGGAGATCGTGGCCCGCGGCCCGCAGGTGCATGTGATGGCCTTCGAGATCCATGTGCTGGCCATCGTCAACGAGCTGTACTTCCGCCGCGTCGACCAGGCCAGCGCATTGGCCGAGGGCCGGCGCCGGCTGAGCGAGAAGATCGACCTGCTGCGCGCCTTTGCACAAGAGCCGCGGCGGCGCAACCCGTTCGAGTTCTTCGACTTCGGCGTGCGCCGGCGCTTCTCGGGCGAGTGGCAGCGCGAGCTGGTGCAGACGCTGGCGCGCGAGGTGCCCGAGTACTTCCGCGGCACCAGCAATGTGCTGCTGGCGCGCGACCTGAACCTGGTGCCCATCGGCACCATGGCGCATGAGTTCATGCAGACCTACCAGGCCCTGGGCGTGCGCCTGCGCGACTTCCAGAAGGCGGCGCTGGAAGGCTGGGTGCAAGAGTACCGCGGCGACCTGGGCATTGCGCTGACCGACGTGGTCGGCATGGACGCCTTCCTGGCCGACTTCGACCTGTACTTCGCCAAGCTGTTCGACGGCCTGCGCCACGACTCGGGCGACCCCTTCGTCTGGGGCGAGAAGGCGCTGGCCCACTACGCCAAGCTGCGCATCGATGCCAACACCAAGCGCCTGGTGTTCAGCGACGGGCTGACGCTGCCGCGGGCCTTCGAGCTGTACCGGCACTTTGCCGACCGCACCCAGCTGGGCTTTGGCATCGGCACCTACCTGACCAACGACATGGGCCTGCACACGCTGCACATCGTGATGAAGCTGACCCAGTGCAACGGCCAGACGGTGGCCAAGATCAGCGACAACCCGGGCAAGACCCTGTGCGACGACCACACCTTCCTGGCCTATCTGCGCCAGGTGTTCAACATGCCCGCGGCCAACACCTGAGAGGTTGGGAGGCCGCGTCAGCCCGCGCCGCGGCCGGTCCAGTAGCCGGGCTGGCCGTAGGTCTGGCGCAGGTGGTCTATCCACAGCCGCACGCGCAGCGGCAGGTGCTTGCGCTGCGGCAGCACCGCATAGATGCCGTTGGGCGGCGCGGCAAAGCCGTCCAGCACCGACACCAGGGCGCCGCTGGCCAGGTCGGCTTCCACCTCCCAGGTGCTGCGCCAGGCCAGGCCCAGGCCCTGCAGGCACCAGGCGTGCAGCACCTGGCCGTCGCTGCAGTCGAGCCGGCCGCTGGGCCGCAGGTGGCTCACCGCGCCGTTCACCGTGAAGGCCCAGCCGCGGGTCTGGCTGGCATCACTGCTCAGCGTCAGGCACTGGTGGCGGGCCAGGTCGGCCGGCGTCTGCGGTGTGCCGGCGCGCTGCAGATAGGCCGGCGCGGCCACGCACAGGCGGCGGTTGTCGGCCAGGCGCAGGCTCACCAGGCTGGAGTCGGGCATGTCGCCCACGCGCACCGCGGCATCGAAGCCCTCGTTGACGATGTCGACCACTCGGTCCGACAGGTTCAGCGACAGGCTCACATCGGGATGCTGGGCCAGAAAGCCCGGCACCTGCGGCGCCACATGGCGGCGGCCGAAGCCGGCCGGCGCGGTGATGCGCAGATGGCCGCTGGCCTTGACGCCGCCGGCCGAGACGCTGGCCTCGGCATTGGCCATGTCGGCCAGGATGCGCTGGCAGTCTTCCAGGAAGGCGCTGCCCTCGTGCGTCAGCGTGATGCGCCGCGTGGTGCGCACCAGCAGCTTCACGCCCAGTCGCTCCTCCAGTGCATCGATGCGCCGGCCGATCACCGCCGGCGCCACGTCCACCGCCTGGGCGGCGGCGGTCAGACTGCCCTTGGTGGCCACGGACACAAACGATTCGATCTGCTTTAAGCGATCCACCCGTGCAGATTACCCACTGTACGGTCATGAATCAACCAGGATCCGGTCGGCCGTGGCGCCCGTATTACATACATCCAAGTCATCAATAAAACGCGATCTTGGGACTTAATGCTTTCCTGAACACGTAATACAGTCCGAGTCATTCCCTGATCACGAGGTGAACCCATGACCGAGCGCACGCACATCGGCCGCCTGCGGGTGGCGCCCCAACTGGCCCGTTTCATCGACGACGAGGTGCTGCCCGGCACCGGCGTGGACCGCGCCGCCTTCTGGTCCGGCTTCGATGCCATCGTGCACGAGCTGGCGCCGAAAAACGCCGCGCTGCTGGCCGAGCGCGACCGGCTGCAGACCGAGATCGACGCCTGGCACCGCGCCAACCCCGGCCCCATCGCCGACATGCCGGCCTACCGCGCCTTTCTCACGCGCATCGGCTACCTGCAGCCGGTGCCGGCCGGCGCGGCCGTGACCACGGCGAATGTCGATGCCGAGCTGGCCACCCAGGCCGGCCCGCAGCTGGTGGTGCCCATCCTCAATGCCCGCTATGCGCTGAACGCCGCCAATGCCCGCTGGGGCAGCCTGTACGACGCGCTGTACGGCACCGACGCCATCGCCGAGGACGGCGGAGCCGGCCGCGCCGGCGCCTACAACCCGGTGCGCGGCGCCAAGGTCATCGCCTATGCCCGCCAGGTGCTGGACGACCATGCGCCGCTGGCCGAAGGCAGCCATGCCCAGGCCACGCGCTACACGGTGCACGACGGTGCGCTGCAGGTCACGCTGGCCTCGGGCCATGTGGTCGGGCTGAAGGACGCGGCGCAGTTCGTCGGCTTCCAGGGCGATGCCGCGGCGCCGTCGTCGGTGCTGCTGCGGCACCACGGCCTGCACCTGGACCTGCGCATCGACCGCGCCACGCCCATCGGCCGCGACGATGCCGCCGGCGTCTGCGACCTGGTGCTGGAATCGGCGCTGTCGACCATCCTGGACCTCGAGGACTCGGTGGCCGCGGTGGACGCCGACGACAAGCTGCTGGGCTACCGCAACTGGCTGGGCATCCTGCGCGGCACGCTGACCGAAGAGGTCAGCAAGGGCGGCAAGAGCTTCACCCGCGGCCTCAACCCCGACCGCATGTACCACGGCCCGCATGGCGAGACGGTGCGCCTGCACGGCCGCAGCCTGCTGTTCGTGCGCAACGTCGGCCACCTGATGAGCAACCCGGCCATCTTGTGGGGCGAGGGCGAGGGCCAGGAGATCCCCGAGGGCATCCTGGACGCGGTGGTCACCACCACCATCGCGCTGCACGATCTGCAGGGCCTGGGCACGCCGGGCATCCGCAACAGCCGCACGGGCAGCGTCTACATCGTCAAGCCCAAGATGCACGGCCCGGCCGAGGTGGCCTTTGCGGCCGAGCTGTTCGGCCGCGTCGAGCGCCTACTGGGCCTGGCCGACAGCACGGTCAAGCTGGGCATCATGGACGAGGAGCGCCGCACCTCGGTCAACCTGCAGGCCTGCATTGCCGCGGCCTCCAGCCGCGTGGCCTTCATCAACACCGGCTTCCTCGACCGCACCGGCGACGAGATGCACACCAGCATGCTGGCCGGGCCCATGCTGCGCAAGGGCGACATGAAGACCAGCGCCTGGATCCAGGCCTACGAGCGCAGCAATGTGCTGGTCGGCCTGGCCTGCGGCCTGAGCGGCCGGGCGCAGATCGGCAAGGGCATGTGGGCCATGCCCGACCTGATGGCCGAGATGCTCAAGCAGAAGATCGGCCATCCCAAGGCCGGCGCCAACACCGCCTGGGTGCCCAGCCCGACCGCCGCCACCCTGCATGCGCTGCACTACCACCAGGTGGACGTGTTCGGCGTGCAGCGCGAGCTGGCCAAGGTCAACCTGGACGCCGAGCGCGAGGCCATCCTCGACGCCCTGCTGACCGTGCCGGTGGCGCCCCGCGCCGACTGGACCGCCGAGCAGCGCCAGCAGGAGATCGACAACAACGTGCAGGGCATCCTGGGCTATGTGGTGCGCTGGATCGACCAGGGCGTGGGCTGCTCCAAGGTGCCCGACATCCACAACGTTGGCCTGATGGAAGACCGTGCCACGCTGCGCATCAGCAGCCAGCACATCGCCAACTGGCTGCACCACGGCGTGGTCAGCGAGGCCCAGGTGCGCGAGACCTTTGCCCGCATGGCCACGGTGGTGGACAAGCAGAACGCCGGCGATGCCGCCTACAAGAGCCTGGCCGCGCACCCGCAGGGCGCCGCCTTCCAGGCCGCGCTGGACCTGGTGTTCCAGGGCAAGCAGCAGCCCAGCGGCTACACCGAGCCGCTGCTGCACGCCTGGCGGCTGAAGGTCAAGGCCGGCGGCTGAAGCCGCAGGCCGCGGCCTCAGTCCAGCCCGAACGCAAACAGCTTGCGCGGGCCGGTGGGGCCGAACAGGCCGAAGGTGCCGCTGCCCCAGTACACCATGCCGTCGACCACCGACGGTCCGGCCGTGCAGGGCGCGCCGCTGTCGTAGGACCACAGCAGCTGGCCGCTGCGCGCATCCAGCGCCCGCATCGTGCCCAGGCCGGGCACCATGTTGCAGCCGAACAGCACGCCATTGGCCAGGCTCACCGCGCCCTCGGCGCGGCTGCCGGCGGGGTCGGCCACGGTCCAGCGCGGCTTGCCGTTGCCGGCGTCCAGCGCCGCCCAGCCGCCGGCGCTGGTCACGCTGCCGTCCATCAGCCGCCAGGGCATGGCGCCGGCGCCACCGCCATTGGTCGACGGCCCGCTGTTGGCCAGGGCCACGAAGACGGTCTGGCCATCGGTGGCCGAACCCCATTGCATGCCACCGGTCACGCCGCCCGGTGCCACCTGGCGCACCCAGGCCAGCTGGCCGGTCTTGGCCTTGACGGCCCAGAACACGCCGCTCTTCTGGCCGGCGCCGACCAGGGCGGCCTCCTCGTCCTCGCCATTGAACAGCATCGGGCCCTGGGCGAAGTCGTGGTCGGGGCCGGCCGTGCCCGGATCGCCGTTGGGGCAGTTGTCGTAGACGCCGGCGTAGCTGGTGTCGATGGTGATCGCGCCCGGCACGTTGAGGCCGCAGGCCACGCTCCAGGTGTCGCTGGGCAGGCCGCGCACGCCCCAGCGGATCTGGCCGGTGCGCAGGTCCAGCGCGATGATCGAATCCACATGGTTGGCCGGGCTCATGCACTGCGCGGCCGCGCCGCCGGCGGCCTGGCAGTCCAGCACCGACTGCGGCACCATGTAGTTGTTGCCGGTGGCCAGGTACAGGGTCTGGCGCTTGCGGTCCACCGCGCCGGTGCTGCCCCAGACGGCGCCGCCGTAGTAGCCCGGCGGCACGGTGTGGCTGCGCCACTTGATGGCGCCGGTGGCCACGTCCAGCGCGGTCACGCTGCCGCGGAAGCTCCACTGCCAGTAGGCCTTGGGCACGAAGGCCGACAGCAGCTCTTCGTTGGACGCGGTGCCGACGAAGGCCGTGCCGTCGACCACCAAGGCCGAGTGCGTGACATAGGAGTTGCGCGTGGAATCGATCTGCGTGGCCCACAGCAGCGAGCCGTCGCGCTTGTCCACCGCAAACACCTTGGCCGGCGCGGCCTCGGCCTGGCCGAAGTTGGCGCCCAGCAGGCGCCCGGCCTGGTTGCCCAGGATCAGCGCATTGCCGCTGATCGCCGGCGTGGCACGGGCGAAGTCGCCCGGGTTGCCGGTGTAGGCCGAGACCGGCCGTTTCCAGACCACCGCGCCGGTGAAGCGGTTGAGCTTGTACAGCGAGCCGGTGGAATCGGGAAAGTACAGGTGCTCGCCCTCGACCGCCGGATTGGCGGTGACATCACCGTCGGTGTCGGTCGCCCATTTGAGCGTCAGCCGCGGCGCGCTGCGCACCGAGATCCGCCGCTCGTGCTTCTGGTGGCGCGAGTTGTCGAGGTCGGCACCGGCACTGGGCCAGTCGGGCGCGCTCTTCTGCGCCAGCGCCGAGCTGGCGCCCAGTCCTGCGGCCGACAGCAGCAGGACACATGAGGTGCTCTTGAGGGCAGGGGCCATGGCGTTCGGTCTCCATCGTGCTTGGTCTGCACCGGAAATCCGACCTGCGCCCGGGTCCGCAGGCCGTGCGGGCTGGCCGGTGCGGCCAGGTCCGCCAGCGAGCGGAGATCATCGAAGCTGCCGTCAAGATATGAAACCATTTTCATGGCGCGGCCCGGCCTTGTTCATGGGGGCCGATGGCCGCGCCAGCGGCCGCCGCTCACATCGGCGTGGGCGTGCCGTTCATGCGGTCGACCTTGACGAACACCTTGCGCGCATGGGCCACCAGCTGGTTGTCGGTGGGATGGTCCACCGGCTCGTAGCCGACGATGTGGCCGGCCAGCGGCGCACGGTGCTTGTCGACGTAGTGGCGGAAGTCGGCCAGCGCGGTGTTGGAGCCGGTCACCAGCACCTCGGGAATGCCGGCCAGCGCGTCGCAGACCTGGGCGAAGAACTCGTGCTCGGTGCGCACGCCGCTGCCGTGGCTGCGGCTGTGGCGGCTGCTGGACTTGACCTTCTGGGCCTCGACATGCTCGGCATCGAACTGCAGCACCTGGGCGTTGTGGTGGTCGAGCCAGACGACGGCGTGGAACAGGGACATGGGTTGCTCTCCGTGGGTTGAATCTTGCGGTGGCCGCGCCATCACAGCGACGCGGGCCGGGGCTGGCCACGCTCGCGCAGGCTCTCGCAGGCCAGGCAGCGCAGCGCCTGCGGCTCGGCCTGCAGCCGCGCCAGGGCGATGGCCTCGCCGCAGTCCTGGCACAGGCCGTAGCCGCCGCGCTGCAGCCGGCCCAGCGCGGCATCGATGCCGGCCAGGTCCTGCAGCTCGCGGTCGGTGCGGGCCAGGTCGACCTCGCGGTCGGCATCGCGCTGCGGCGCATCGTCGCCGTCCTGCAGCAGCAGCTCGCGCGCATGCTCGGCGCGGCTGACCCCGCCCAGGTGGCTGAGGCGTTGCGCATCCAGCGCGGCGCGGCGCTGCTGCAGCGCGGCTTGCAGCAGGGCCAGCTGCTCGGGGCTCAGGGGCGTGTTCATCGGTGGTGGATCTCCTTGCAACCACTGTGGCACCGCGCCGGTGGGCCGGCGTTGACGGCCGTCAAGCCCGGCCGGTAGCGCCGACCGGGGCGGCCGCGGCGGTGGCCCTGCCTACAATCGCCGCCGCCATGACCCACGACGCCCCGCTCCCACCCGCCTCCTGCGACGTGCTGGTGGTCGGCGCCGGGCCCGCCGGCAGCGCCTGCGCCCAGTGGCTGGCGCGCCAGGGCCTGGACGTGGTGCTGGTCGACCAGCAGGACTTTCCGCGCGACAAGGTCTGCGGCGACGGCCTTATCCCCGATGCCCACCATGCGCTGCGTCGCCTGGGCGTGCACGACGAGGTCATGGCCGTGGCCCAGCCGGTGGCCCATGTGGGCTGCATCGGCCCGCGCGGCGGCCGCGTCGACGTGCCGGGCCGGCTGGCGGTGCTGCCGCGGCGCCTGCTCGACGACATCGTCAAGCGCGCCGCCGAGCGCGCCGGCGCACGCTTCTTCGCGCCCTGGCGCTTCGAGGCGCCGCTGCGCGAGGGCGGCGCGGACTCGCGCGTCATCGGCGCCCGCCTGCGCCAGCCCGGCGACGGCGGCGCGACGCTGGAAGTGCGCTGCCGTTGGCTGGTGCTGGCCACCGGCGCCGTGCCCAGGGCGCTGATCGCCGCCGGCGTGTGCGAGCGCCACACCCCCAGCGGCGTGGCGCTGCGCGGCTATGTGAAGAACGATGCCCTGGCCAGTTCGGGCCGCATCCGCGCGCTGGAGGTGGTCTGGCACAAGCGCCTGCGCAAGGGCTATGGCTGGATCTTTCCCTGCCGCGACGGCGTGTTCAACATCGGCGTGGGCCTGGCCCACAGCCATGCCGCCGATGCCGACGGCAAGGGCTCGATGAAGGACGTGAACCTGCGCGAGATGTTTGCCGCCTTCACCGAGGTCTATGCGCCGGCGGCCGAGCTGATGCGCGGCGGCAGGCTGCAGGGCGAGCTGAAGGGCGCGCCGCTGCGCTGCTCGCTGGACGGTGCCCGCTGGAGCTCGCCGGGCCTGCTGGTCACGGGCGAGGCCGCCGGCAGCACCTATGCCTTCACCGGCGAGGGCATCGGCAAGGCGCTGGAGACCGGCCTGCTGGCCGCCGAGGCCATCGCCGCCAGCCCCGTCCATCCCGACGGCAGCGACGAGGCCGCGGTACGCGCGCGTTACGAGGCCAGCCTGGCGGCGCTGAAGCCGCGCTTCAATCTTTACGACCGAGCCACCCGCGTCAACAGCCATCCCTGGCTGGCCGACCTGCTGATCTGGCGCGCCAACAGGAGCGCACGCATCCTGCGCCGCATGGAAGGCGTGCTGGAAGAAACCAGCAACCCCGGCAACCTGGTCAGCCTGCGTGGACTGACGCGGCTGTTCCTGCCGATCCGCTGAGCAGCGCGCCATGTGCCAGCTGCTCGGCATGAACGCCAACACGCCCACCGACGTGATGTTCTCGTTCGCCGGCCTGGCCACCCGCGCCGACGAGCACAAGGACGGCTTCGGCATCGCCTTCTTCGAGGACCGCGGCCTGCGCCTGTTCGTCGACCCCGAGAGCGCGCGCAACTCGCCGGTGGCCGAGCTGGTCAAGCGCTATCCCATCCGCAGCGGCAATGTCATCGCCCACATCCGCAAGGCCACCCAGGGCCAGGTGCTGCTGCAGAACACCCACCCGTTTGTGCGCGAGCTGTGGGGCCGCTACTGGGTGTTTGCGCACAACGGCGACCTGAAGGACTACCAGCCGCGGCTGCACGGCCAGTTCCGCCCGGTGGGCGACACCGACAGCGAACGCGCCTTCTGCTGGCTGATGCAGGAGCTGGCCAAGGCCCATGCCAGCGTGCCCACGGTGGCCGAGCTGACGCACACCCTGGCCGAGCTGCTGCCGCAGCCGGCGCGGCATGGCACGTTCAACTGCCTGCTCAGCAACGGCCAGGCGCTGTGGGCGCATTGCAGCACCCAGCTGCACTGGCTGGAGCGCCGCCATCCCTTCAGCGCCGCCCACCTGGCCGACGAGGACCTGGCAGTGGACTTCGCCGCCCTGACCCAGCCCAGCGACCGCGTCGCCGTGGTCGCCACCCAGCCGCTGACACGCGGCGAGGCCTGGGTGGCGTTTGGGGCGGGGGAGATGCGGGTGTTTGCCGACGGCGCAGGCCGGCCCTGCCGGCTGGCGGACGCATGACGGCACCGCCACAGCCGCGGCCCGAGGCCCGGCACGCCAGGCGCGGTGGACGCCGCAGCGGGCGGTCGCGCTGGCGCCTGCTGGCGGTGCTGGGTCTGCTGCTGCTGGCCGTGTCGGCCACCGTGCTGACCGCCGCCTACCAGCAGCTGGGCCGCACGCCGGCCGAGATCGTCGGCTATCTGCGCAAGCGCCTGATCGGCCACCCGACGCTGGAGATGCTGGCCGAGCCGGTGCTGACCACCGCGCTGGACTGGCTCGACGAACCGGATCCGCGCGCACCGCAGCCGCCGTTCCAGGTGCCGCCGCCGCCCGGCGGGCCGATGCGGCTGGCCGCGCCTGCGCCGCCGGTCGCCGAGACCCGCCCGGCGGCCGACCCCGCCGGCGTGTTGCGCGTGGGCCCGGGCCGCAGCCTCACGCGCATCGCCATGGCCGCGCGCCTGGCCCGCGACGGCGACACCATCGAGATCGATCCCGGCGACTACGTGGCCGACGTCGCGGTGTGGACGCGCAACAACCTCACCCTGCGCGGCACCGGCCCGCGCGTGCGCCTGTTCGCCGCCGGCGCCCATGCCGAGGGCAAGGCCATCTGGGTGGTGCGCGGCGGCAAGGTGCTGGTCGAGAACATCGACTTCATCGGCGCCCGCGTGCCCGATGGCAATGGCGCCGGCATCCGCCTGGAAAGCGGCCAGCTGACGGTGCGCAACTGCCTGTTCCACGGCAACCAGAACGGCATCATGACCAGCGGCGATGCACGCAGCAGCCTGGTCGTCGAAGGCTCGGAGTTCGGCTACAACGGCGCCGGCGACGGCCTGACCCATGGCCTGTATGCCGGCCACATCCGCAGCCTCAGCGTCAGCGGCAGCCACTTCCACCATGCCAATGGCGGCCACCTGATCAAGAGCCGGGCACTGGAGAGCCACATCGCCTACAACCGGCTCAGCGACGAGGCCGGCGGCCGTGCCAGCTACGAGCTGGAGTTTCCCAACGGCGGCATGGCGCGGGTCATTGGCAACATCCTGCAGCAGACCGCCGAGACACGGAACTCGGTGATGCTGTCCTATGGCGCCGAGGGCCTGGCCAACCCGGTGAACGCGCTGTTCATGGTGCACAACACGCTGGTCAATGACCGTGCGCTGGGCGGCAGCTTCGTGCGCGTGTGGCCGGGCACACAGCAGGTGCTGGTGCGCCACAACCTGTGGATCGGACCGGGCCGCATCCACATCGCCAGCGCCGACGACGCCTTCCAGGTCGACGACAACGCCCGTGGCGACTGGTCCGACCTGGCCCAGCCCTCGCGAGAGGACTACCGCATCCGCAGCAGCAGCCGCGCCCGCCTGGGCCTGCCGGCCGATGCCCGGCTCGGCGACGAGCTGCAGCCCCGCGCCGAGTACCAGCATCCGCACCGCATGCAGCCGTTGGCCGCCGCGGCCACGCTGATGGGTGCGGTGCAGACGCCCGGCCCCTGATCGGACGGCAGCCACCACCGGGATGCCCCGCTCGGCGGCCGGCAGGGCCTCTGCGACACTCGGTCCACCGTTGTCATCACCGCCTGCCCGCATGTCCACCCCCGCAGCCCAGCCGGCCCTGCCCACCCCCCGCTTCGACAGCTTCTACCGCCACGCCGAGCTGACCCAGCTGCTGCGCGACTATGCCGCCGCGCGTCCGGGCCTGGTGCAGCTGCGCAGCATCGGCAAGAGCTGGGAGGGCCGCGACATCTGGCTGCTGGTGCTGGGCAACCAGGCCACGGGCGCCGATGCCGACAAGCCGGCGTTCTGGGTCGACGGCAACATCCACGCCGCCGAACTGACCGCCTCCACCGCCTGCCTGTACTGGCTGCACCAGCTGCTGCTGCACTACGGCAGCGATGCCGGCCCCGGCCCGCAGATCACCGAGCTGCTGGACACGCGCGTGGTCTACCTGTGCCCGCGGCTCAACCCCGACGGCGCCGAGCTGGCCCTGGCCGACAAGCCGCGCTACATCCGCAGCTCGACCCGGCCCTATCCCTGGGACGAGGAGCCGGTGGAGGGCCTCACGGTGCAGGACATGGACGGCGACGGCCGCATCCTGCACATGCGCATGCCCGATCCGCACGGCAGCTGGAAGGCCCATCCCGACGAGCCGCGGCTGATGATCCCGCGCGAGCCGGGCGACTTCGGCGGCACCTACTGGCGCATCATGCCCGAGGGCTCGCTGACGCATTTCGACGGCCTGCAGATCAAGGTCAATCCCGACCGCGAGGGCCTGGACCTGAACCGCAACTTCCCGTCGCAGTGGCGCCAGGAATACAAGCAGCCCGGCGCCGGCCCCTACCCGACCAGCGAGCCCGAGGTGCGGGCCATGGTCGAGTTCATCAGCGGCCATCCCAACATCGGCGCGGCGGTCAGCTTCCACACGCATTCCGGCGTCATCCTGCGGCCCATGGGCACCGAGAAGGACGACGACATGACGCCCGAGGACCTGTGGATGATCAAGCGCCTGTCGGCCTCGGGCGAGAAGCTCACCGGCTACCCGGCGATCAGCATCTACCACGAGTTCAAGTACCACCCCAAGGAAGTCATCACCGGCACCCAGGACTGGGTCTACGAGCACCTGGGCGCGCTGTTCTGGACCGTGGAGCTGTGGGCGCCCAACCGCGAGGCCGGCATCACCGGCTACGACTGGATCCACTGGTACCGCGACCACCCGCCCGAGGACGACCTGAAGCTGCTGAAGTGGAGCGACAGCGCCTGCGGCGGCCAGGCCCATGTGGACTGGTATCCGTACCGCCATCCGCAGCTGGGCATGGTCGAGCTGGGCGGCTGGGACCGGCTGAACTTCTGGCGCAACCCGCCGCCGGCGCTGCGCGAGAAGGAAGTGGCGCGCTTCCCGGCCTGGCTGAACCAGATCGCGTTGTCGCTGCCCAAGCTGGAGCTGCTGCGCACCGAGGTGCGGGCACTGGGCGACGACAGCTGGCGCATCCGCATGGCGGTGGCCAATGCCGGCTACCTGCCCAGCTACATCACCCAGCGCGCGCAGGAGCGCAAGGTGGTGCGCGGCGCGGTGCTGGAGCTGCATCTGCCGGCCGACGGCAGCGTCAGCCTGGTCACCGGCAAGGCGCGGGTGATGGCCGGACCGCTGGAAGGCCATGCGGCGAAGAACTCGCTGCAGGCCTTTCTGCCCACCCGCGCCGTCACCGCCGACCGTGCGGTGGCCGAATGGGTGGTCAAGGCACCGCGTGGCACGCGCCTGGCACTGACCGCGGTGGCCGACCGCGCCGGCGCCGTGCGCACCGAGGTGACGCTGGACTGAAGGCTCAGCGCCAGCTGCGCCGCACGGCCGCCAGACTGGCCAGACCGGCCAGCAGCAGCAGCACCGAGGCCGGCTCGGGCACCGGCGGCGTCGGCGCCGGCAGCAGCGAGCCGCCACCGTCCGGCACACCGCCGTCGCCGCGGCTGGGCGCGCTGATCTGCATCTGCGGCGCGCTGCCGCCGATCAGGCCGGCCGCCACCTGGCCGACCACCAACCCGCCGCCGACGCTGGCCGCGCCCCCCAGGCCCTGGGCAAAGCTGCCACCCTGGGCCACGGCGCCACCGCCCAGGCCGGCCGTGCGCGGCGTGGCGCCGGCGCCATCGGGCAGGGCGCTCAGCTCGGCCACATGGTCAGCCGGCAGCGCCGCTGACAGGTCGGCAAACGAGGCCGGCGCCTGGGCTGGGGTCTGGGCCGTGGTCTGGGCCAGCCCCGGGCCGCTGCCGGCCTCGGCCGCACCGCCCGCCGCGCCACCGCCCGCTGCCGCACCGCCACCACCCGCACCGGCCTCGCCGCCGGCCGCGGCCACCGCCGGGCCCTGGCGCGTGATGCGGCTGACATTGCGGCACACCGTGGGCACCAGCAGGCAGTGGCCGGATTCGCAGTACACCAGGCCACGCTCCTGGGCGGCCTCGTTCCAGCGCGCGCGGGTCACCGTGCCGCAGATCTGGCCGGTGCCGAAATGCATGTCGCGGATGGCCGCGTCATAACGCGCCCGGCCCTCGATGCGGTCGCGGCGGATGCTGACGATCTCGTCGTACTGGCGCGCCGCCATGCGCGCCTTCAGCGTCGCCCGCACCGGCGCCGGGATGTCCCGGTAGCGGTCCACCGCGGCCACCACGTCGCCCATGAAGGGGTTGTGGCCGGGTCTGTCCCAGGAGCAGGCAGGCAGAACCGCCGACGCAGCGGCCGGCGTGGCAGCGGCCAGCGCTGCGGCAAGGACCAACGACATGATTGTTCGAATGTGATCCCGCCTCCGAACTGGGGCGGGTGGCGCACTCTAGGCGGCGGGGCTCGACCCCGGGTTGGTCCGACCCCTCAAACAGGGGGTGGTCACGGGGCATTCCGTCACAGCGGGGCCGTGGATGCAGCGCTGTCGTGGTGCTGACCGCGCTTGTGCAAGGCCTTGTGCAGCGCCTGGCGCAAGCGGCCGGCGTCGATGGGCTTGGTCAGGAAATCGCTCATGCCATGGGCCAGCGCACGCTCGCGCTCGGACACCAGGGCCGCCGCGGTCAGCGCGATCACCGGCAACTGCTCGGCGCTCCAGCGCTCGCGCAGGCGGCGCGTGGCCTCGTAGCCGCTGATGCCGGGCATCTGCACATCCATCAGCACCAGGTCGTAGGGCCGGCCGGCCTGGGCCGCGCGGGCCACCGCGTCCAGCGCCTGCAGGCCGTCCTCGGCGGTCTCGACCTGCAGGCCCCACTGGCCCAGCAGGGCCTCGGCGATCATCAGGTTGACGGCGTTGTCCTCGACCAGCAGCACGCGCGCACCGGCCAAGCGCGCATCGGCCTCGCCGCTGGCGGCCTCGTCGGGGACGCCGGCGGCCGGCTGGCTGGCCGGCAGCGGCAGCTCCACATGGAAGCAGCTGCCGGCGCCGGGCCGGCTGGCCACGCCGATGCGCCCGCCCATCAGCAGGCACAGCTCGCGGCAGATCGACAGGCCCAGGCCGGTGCCGCCATAGCGCCGGGTGATGGACTCGTCGGCCTGGGTGAAGGGCTGGAACAGGCGCTGCTGGTCGGCCTCGGCAATGCCCGGCCCGGTGTCGTGGACCTCGAAGCGCAGCCAGCCGGCCTGGCCCTCGGCCTCGGCCCCGCCCACGTCCTTCACCGGCCGCAGCACCAGCCGGAGCCCGCCGCCGACGGTGAACTTCAGCGCGTTGTGCAGCAGGTTGGCCAGCACCTGGCGCACGCGCAGCGCATCGCCGCGCACCTGGCCGGGCAGCACGGCCTCGATCTGCATCGCAAACGTCAGGCCACGCGCCGCGGCCAGGGCGCCGTAGGACTGGTGCAGCGACTGCAGCAGCGCGGCCAGGTCGAAAGGTGCGGGGTCGATGCTGAGCTGGCCGGCCTCGATCTTGGACAGGTCCAGGATGTCGTTGATGATCAGCGACAGGGTCTGGGCGCTTTCGCCGATCTGGTCCAGGTAGGTGCGCAGGCGCTCGGGCTCGACATCGGGCCGGCGCGCCAGCAGGGCCAGGCCGACCAGGCCGTTCAGCGGCGTGCGGATCTCGTGGCTGGTATTGGCCAGGAAGGCGCTCTTGGCGCGGCTGGCGGCCTCGGCCTCGTCGCGGGCGCGGGCCAGCTGGGCCGCGGCCTCGCGCTCGGCGGTCACGTCCTCGGCGATCCAGATCGTGCCGCCTTCGGCCGGGCGCAGCGGGTCGATGGCCTTGGCGCGCATGCGCACGGTGAACTGCGTGCCGTCGGCGCGCTGCGCCCGCCGTTCCACGCTCACCGCCTGGCCACGCGACAGCGGCGGCCCGACCTGCGCGCCCAGCTCGGCATAGTCGGCATCGCTGGGCCAGACGGCGCGGCCGGGCTGGCCGGTCAGCGTGCCCGGCGGCCAGCGGAACATCTGCTCGAAGTACGGATTGACCAGCACGAAGCGCTGGCCGCGGGTGAAGGCGATGCCGATCGAGGCATTGGCCAGCATGGCCTCGCGCTCCAGCTGCAGGCGCTGGGTGACGCGCACATCGCGGCTGGTGATGACGATGAAGGCCTCGCCATCACGCTCGAAGCGTGCCGCCGACACCTGCAGCGGCACGGTCTGGCCATTGGCGGCGACAAACTCCACCGGGATGTCCAGCGCCGTGCCTTCGTTGTGCAGGCGCTGCAGCAGGCGCGCGCGGTCGGCCGGGTCGCGCCAGATGCCCAGCTCCAGCGAGCTGCGGCCCAGCACCTGGTCCAGCGTATAGCCCAGCGTGCGGCAGAAGGCCTGGTTGGCCAGCAGGTAGTGGCCGCTGGTGGCATCGGTCAGCGTCATCACGTCGGGGCTGGTCTCGACCACCTTGGCCAGCAGGGCCTGGCTGCGCTCCAGCCCGGCGCGTGCCTGCTGCTCGGCGCTGACGTCGCGCACCACGCCCCAGTAGCCGGCAAAGCGCCCGGCCGCATCGCGCCGCGGCTCGCCGCTGAGCAGCAGATGGCGCCAGCGCCCGTCGCTGATGCGGTGCCAGGCCACCGCCAGGTCGCGCAGCGGCTGCTGCGCGGCCATGGCCTGGGCCAGGCGCGCCGCCACCTCGGGCTCGATCTGCAGCCGCGGCAGCTCCTGCAGCCGGCGGCCGGTGGCGCCGTCCTGCGGCACGAAGCGGCCCTGCTCGTCCAGCACCTCCACGCGCTGCAGCACCAGGTGCTGGTCGGTCTCCCAGTAGCCGGCCGTGGCAATGCCCAGCAGGGACTGGAAGCGCCGCTCGCGCGTGCCCAGGGCCTCCAGCTGCGCGCTCAGCGAGCGCGCCACCGCGCGGCCGACCACGGCACCGACGACGATGGCCAGGCCCTGGGCCACCGCCTGCAGCAGCGGCGGCGGCGCCGCGGCCGGCAGGCCGGGCATCCAGCCCGACAGCACGGACAGCGCCTGCAGCGCCGACAGGCCCAGGGCCAGCAGGGCCGCGGCCAGCGCAAAGCCCGTCGAGCCCAGCATGCCGGCCACCGCCACCAGCACCGGATAGAACACCAGGCCCGGCGTGGCCGGCCCCCAGCCGGTGAGCCGGGCGTTGACGGCCACCAGCAGCAGGCCACCCAGCACCAGGCCACGCAGCACCAGGCCCATGCGCCGCGGCGGCAGGCGCAGCCCGATCAGGCAGGCCGTGGCCAGCAGCAGGTACAGGCCGACCATCGCATGGCGCACCTGCGCCGGACGCTCGGCCACGAACAGGCCCACGGTGGCCACGCCGGCCAGGCAGGTGATGGCGCAGACGCCGAACACCGTGCGCGCAATGGCCTGCTGCAGCGCCTCGTGGGGCGACAGCGGGCCGGAGGGCGGAGGCTGCAGGTCCATGCCGGGGGGTGTGCGCCTTCAGTGTCGCCGAAGCACCGCCGGCCAGGCTGCGGGCTTGCCCCAGGGCCGGCGCGGCAGGCTCAGCGTGCCGCGTTCAGGGCCTGTCGCGTGGCCTGGGCCGCGGCGCGGGCGGCACTGGCAAAGTCGTCGCCGGCCGAGGCATAGAGCACGGCGCGGCTGGAGTTGACGACGATGGGCCCGGTGGTCCGGCCCGCGGCATCGCGCACCAGGCCGGCACGCACCGTGGCCTGGGCATCGCCGCCCTGGGCGCCGACGCCGGGGATCAGCAGCGGCAGCGTCGGTGCCAGCTCGCGCACGCGGGCGATTTCGGCCGGAAAGGTGGCGCCGACCACCAGGCCCAGGCGGTTGTCCAGGCCATGGCGGTTCCAGTCGCCGGCGGCCAGGCGGGCCACCATCTCGTAGACCTTCTCGCCCGAGGCCAGGGTCTGGGCCTGCAGGTCGCTGCCACCGGGGTTGCTGGTGCGGCACAGCAGGATCAGGCCACGGCCGTCCCAGCGCAGATAGGGCTCGATGGAATCGAAGCCCATGTAGGGCGACAGGGTCACCGCATCGGCCTGGTAGCGCTCGAAGGCCTCGCGCGCGTACTGCTCGGCGGTGCTGCCGATGTCGCCACGCTTGGCATCCAGGATCACCGGCACCTCGGGCGCGACGCGGCGCACATGGGCCATCAGGCGTTCGAGCTGGTCTTCGGCGCGGTGGGCGGCGAAGTAGGCAATCTGCGGCTTGAAGGCGCAGACCAGGTCCTTGGTGGCATCGACGATGGCGCAGCAGAAGTCGGCGATGCGGCTGGCATCGCCCTTCCAGGCGCCGGGAAACTTGCCCGGCTCGGGGTCCAGGCCCACGCACAGCATCGAGTCGGCGCGCTGCTGGGCCGCAGCCAGACGGTCGTTGAAGCGCATGCTCAGACGCCCTTGGCCAGCGTCGCCGCCAGGCCGGTGTAGCTGGCCGGGGTCATGGCCAGCAGGCGCGTCTTCTCGTCGGCCGGCAGGTCCAGCTTGGCCACAAAGCCCTGCATCAGCTCGCGCGTCATCGGCTGGCCGCGGGTGAAGGCCTTGAGCTGCTCGTAGGGCTCGGGCAGGCCGTGGCGGCGCATCACGGTCTGGATGGCCTCGGCCATCACCTCCCAGGCGTTGTCCAGGTCGTCGGCCAGCGCGGCTTCGTTGGTCTGCAGCTTGCCCAGGCCCTTGGCCAGGCTGTCCAGGCCCAGCACCGCATAGCCCAGCGCCACGCCCATGTTGCGCAGCACCGTGCTGTCGGTCAGGTCGCGCTGCCAGCGGCTGATCGGCAGCTTCTGGCTCAGGTGCGTCAGCAGCGCATTGGCCAGGCCGAAGTTGCCCTCGGCATTCTCGAAGTCGATCGGGTTGACCTTGTGCGGCATGGTGCTGCTGCCGACCTCGCCGTCCTTGAGCTTCTGCTTGAAGAAGCCCAGCGAGATGTAGCCCCAGACGTCGCGGCACCAGTCGATCAGGATGGTGTCGGCGCGCGTCACCGCATCAAACAGCTCGGCCATGTAGTCGTGCGGCTCGATCTGGATGGTGTAGGGGTTGAAGGCCAGGCCCAGGCGCTGCTCCACCACCAGGCGGCTGAAGGCCGGCCAGTCGCAGTCGGGATAGGCCGCCAGGTGGGCGTTGTAGTTGCCGACCGCGCCGTTCATCTTGGCCAGCAGCTGCACGCCGGCGATGCGCTCGCGCGCCGCGCTCAGGCGCGCCACCACATTGGCCACCTCCTTGCCCACCGTGGTGGGGCTGGCGGTCTGGCCATGGGTGCGGCTGAGCATGGGCAGCTCGGCCAGGCGGTGGGCCATGGCGCGCAGCGTGGCGATCACGCCGTCGAGCGCCGGCAGCAGCACCTGCTCGCGCGCGGCCTTCAGCATCAGCGCATGGCTGGTGTTGTTGATGTCCTCGCTGGTGCAGGCGAAGTGCACGAACTCGGCCGCCGCCTCCAGGTCGGCATGGCCCTTGAAGCGCGCCTTCAGCCAGTATTCGACGGCCTTGACGTCGTGGTTGGTGGTGCGCTCGATGTCCTTGATGGCCTGGGCATCGGCCTCGGAGAAGCGCGCCACCAGGCCACGCAGATAGCCGCGCGTGGCCTCGGCCAGCGGCTTGAACTCGGCCAGGCCGGCATCCGACAGCGCGATGAACCATTCGATCTCGACCTGCACGCGGCGGTGCATCAGGCCGAACTCGCTCATCAGCGGGCGCAGCGTGGCCAGTCGGTTGGCATAGCGGCCGTCCAGCGGCGACAGGGCGGAGATGGCGGAGAGTGAGGTCATGGCGTGGTGCGGACAGGCCGGTGGGCGGGCGCTGGCAGGCGTGCGCGCGGCCTGGGGCGGCCCGTCGCGGGCCACCGACCGCGCGGGCGGGTGAGGGAGAACCCTGGATTTTAGTCGGCCACCGCCCGCATGCGGCGCAGCCGTTCGGCATCGGGCGGATGCGTGGCCAGGCCGATGGGCAGCTCGATGCGCCCGCCCTCGGACGCCGGCCCGGCGCGCAGCCGCTCGAACAGCAGGGCCATGACCTCGGGCGCATGGCCGTTGGCGCGCAGCAGCCGGGCGGCCTCGGCATCGGCCTCGAACTCGAAGCCGCGCGAATAGGCCGCATGGCCCAGCAGCACCGGCAGCGCCGCCAGCAGCGAGGACACATCGCCCAGCACCAGGGCGCTGACGCCGGACACCACCGCGCCCTGCACCAACAGGCGCATGCCGTGGCGGTGCTGGATGTGGCCCAGCTCATGGGCCAGCACGCCGTCGATGACCTCGGGCCGGTCGGCCAGCAGTTGCACCAGCGCATCGGTGATGACGATCTGCCCGCCCGGCAGCGCAAAGGCATTGGCGCCGATGCCGCGCTCGGGTGTGGCGCGGAAGTGCAGCTGGTAGGCCGGCAGCGGCGGCCGGCCGCGGCGCTGGCGCTGCGCATCGGCGCGCTGCACGGCCTGGGCAAAGCGCTGGCGCAGCTGGGCCTGCTGGGCCTCGGGCAGGGCGCTGGGCCGCAGCATCTCGCGCTCGATCTGGGCCAGCGCGGCCTGGCCCAGCTGCAGGTCCACGCTGGCCGGCACAAAAGCCAGCACGCCACGCGCCAGGGCCGGCAGGCCGTACAGCCAGGCCAGCGGCGCCAGCGCGAGGGCCAGCACCAGGGCCGCCAGCACGCCGCGCCAGCTGAGGATCCAGCGGTTGACCCAGCCCGGCCCGCCGCCATGCGCGGCCAGCCAGTCGTCCCAGGCGGCGGCATCGCCGGCCACCAGCAGGCCATGGTCGGGCAGATAGGCCTGGCGCCGGCCATGGCGGCTGCGCTCGGGCCAGGACACGCGGCGCCAGGCCACGCGGCGCTGCAGGCCGTCGCCGTCGATGACCAGCTCACCGCCCTGTCGCGACAACCGCACCGGCCGTGACTGGGCGCTGAGGCCGTCGAAATAGTCGGCGTTCAACGGCAGCGGCGGGTGCGGGGCGGGCATGGGCGGCGCGGTCTCAACGGCCTCACAGGCCGACGTCAATATCCAGCAGGTCGCCGGCGGCCTCACCGGCCGCGCTGCCCTCGGATGCGCGCAGCGTCGCCACCCAGGTCGCCGGATCGCCCTGGGCCTGCACGCTCACCGCTTGCAGGCGCATCCTGAGCAGTTGCACCCAGGCAAAGGGCCAGTACAGGCCCAGCGTCAGCGCGGTGAACAGCAGGTTGCGGCCCAGCAGCGGCCACAGCTCGCGCATCGCCAGCGCGCTGTGAAACTGCAGCGCGTCGGACCGCGTGCTGCCCCACACCAGGTTCTGCTGGCGCGAGATCAGATAGGCCTGGCCGACGATCAGCGCCAACAGATAGGCCAGCACCGCCAGCAGGCCGGTCAGCAGCACACCGGCGGCGGCCATGCCGCCGCTGCGCTGCCCCAGGGCCGGCAACAGCACCGCCGCCAGCAGGCCCGCCACGAACAGCGGCAGCCCGCTGATCATGCCCGCGCGCAGCCACAGGCCGTAGAACGCGCCCAGCGTGGTCTCCAGCCGCGTGGTCTGGCCGGCCCAGTGGTAATGCTCATGCTGGTAGCGCCGAGCCCGAAAGGCCACCCACGGAAACAGCAGGCCCACCAGCAGCGGCGACAAGCCCAGCACCCAGGGCACGGGCTCGTCCGGCTCCGCCGGCCAGACCAGGGCCGCCAGGAACAGCGCGGCCGGCAGCAGCATCGGCGCCAGCGCCAGGTAGGCGCCGCCCACCGTGCCGCTGAAATGCAGCCTGACGCCGCGCCAGCTGGTATTGGCCAGGCGAAAGCGCAGCGAGGCCTGCCACAGCGCCGGCCACAGCGCGGCCAGGGCCCCGGCGGCCACCAGACCGGCCAGCGCCGAGAACTGCCCGGCGCCCAGATAGCAGGCCCCGAACACCAGGATCAGCAGATGGCCGCGCAGCATCTTCCACGGGTCGCCATGAAAGCCCAGCGCCTGGCCGTCGACCAGGGTGTTGGCGTACTGCCAGCGCAGGCGGCGCACCTTGGCAAACGGCGCATACAGCGTCAGCGTCACCAGGGTCAGCAACAGATTGACCAGCCAGATGCGCCAGTACTCGCTGCCCGAGCCGGTGAAGCGCAGGTCCAGCCGGCGCGGCGCGTCGGTGCCGATGCCAGCGCCCGCGGGCGGCGCCGACGACAGCGCGCCGAACCGCAATGCGGTGAAGTCCATGGTTCCTCCCTGTGAGCCTTGATCGCGGCAGCACGTGCCCGGTGTCCCGGTGCCGTCTGCTTCGCCGGGCCAGTCTAAGCGCAGCTGAGCGCAGCCCGCGCCGCGCCGCCGATGGCACGCTTGTTGCGATACTCGCACCACCCTGCCCAAACACTAGGAGTTGCCGATGTCTGCTGTCCGTCGTGCCCTGATCGCCCTGCCCGCCGTGGCCGCCGCAGCCGCCCTGCTGGCCGCCGCCGGCCCCGCCGCCGCCCAGGCCAAGCTCAAGGTCGCCGCGATCTACACCGTGCCGGTGGAGCAGCAATGGGTCAGCCGCATCGACAAGGCGCTGAAGGCCGCGGTGGCGCGGGGCGAGATCGAGTACCAGTTCAGCGAGAACGTGGCCAATGCCGACTACGAGCGCGTGATGCGCCAGTACGCCGAGAAGGGCAACCAGCTGATCGTCGGCGAGGCCTTCGCGGTGGAGGCCGCCGCGCGCAAGGTGGCCAAGGACTATCCCAAGGTCAGCTTCCTGCTGGGCAGCAGCGGCAAGCCGCAGGCGCCCAACTTCGCGGTGTTCGACAACTACATCCAGGAGCCGGCCTACCTGAGCGGCATGATCGCCGGCGGCATGACCAAGTCCAACAAGATCGGCATGGTCGGCGGCTATCCCATCCCCGAGGTCAACCGGCTGATGAATGCCTTCATCGCCGGCGCCAAGGAGGTCAATCCGAAGGTCGAGTTCAGCATCAGCTTCATCAACAGCTGGTTCGATCCGCCCAAGGCCAAGGAGGCCGCCTTCGCGATGATCGACAAGGGCGCCGACCTGATGTACGCCGAGCGCTTTGGCGTCAGCGACGCGGCCAAGGAACGCAAGGTGCTGGCCATCGGCAACGTCATCGACACGCAGAAGGACTATCCCGACACCGTGGTGGCCTCGGCCCTGTGGCACATGGAGCCCAGCATCGACGCGGCCATCAAGGCGGTGAAGGAGGGCAAGTTCAAGCCCGAGGACTACGGCCCCTACTCGATGATGAAGCACAAGGGCAGCAGCCTGAGCCCGCTGGGCAGCTTCGAGAAGAAGGTGCCGGCCGAGCTGCAGGCCAAGGTCAAGGCCAAGGAGGCGGCCATCCTGGGCGGCAAGTTCACGGTCAAGGTCGACGACGCCCAGCCCAAGGCCAAGTGAAGCCGTCTCAGGCCAGCAGGGTGTAGAGCCCCAGCCCGGCCATGGCCAGCGACAGCGCCGTGGCCTGGGCCGTGCCGATCAGCAGCACCCGCGGCAGGCGCCAGCGCCGCCGGTCCTGGTAGACCCGGCCCAGCGCCAGCCAGCCATAGACCGGGATCGCCAGCAGGGCCGGCACCAGCAGCCAGGCCTGGCCACTGAGCATCAGCCCCATCATCAGGAACCAGAACGCATGCAGGTGCAGGGCCGTGATCAGGTGTTCGGTGTAGCGCAGCCGGCGGTTCCAGTAGGCCAGCTTCAGCCACAGCGCAAAGCTGGGCAGCAGCACAAACATGGCCGTGCCCAGGTTGCCGACGAAGCGCTCGCCCAGGCCACTGGCCTGGCGCACCAGGGTCTCGGGCGAGACGTCCAGCCGCGCCTTCAGCCGGGCGCACAGCCAGGCCGGCAGGTCGTGGCAATAAAACTGGCCGTCGCGCAGCCCGGCCTTGCCGCCCAGCATGTCCATCTGCATCTGGCGCGGCTTGCCGTCGATCTTGCTGCGCACGTCGTCGATGTTCAGATCCACATGGGCCATCAGGCGCATGGCCAGCAGCACCAGCACGCTGATGGTCAGGTACAGGCGCAGCGGCAGCACATAGTGGCGGCGCCGGCCGCGCAGGTATTCCACCGTCAGCGCGCCGGGTTTCAGCAGCAGCAGCTTCAGCGAGCGCCACAGCGCGCCCTCGGTGGACAAATAGGCACCGCCAAACTGCTGCAGAAACTCCACCAGCGTGGGCGCGCGCAGCCGCGTCTCCTGGCCGCAGTGGCCGCAGAAGGGCAGCGGCGGCTGCGGCAGCGGCTGGCCGCAGTTGGCGCAGTGGGTGCGGGACGGGGCATCGCTCATGCCGGAAATGATGTCATGGCGGTGGCCGCATGAAGACCGCGGCGCCGCTGCTGCGCCTGGACGGCATCAGCAAGCGCTTTGGCGCCCTGGTGGCCAACGATGGCATCAGCCTGGACCTGCAGACCGGCGAGGTGCTGGCCCTGCTGGGCGAAAACGGCGCCGGCAAGAGCACCCTGGTGTCCATCCTGTTCGGCCACTACCGCGCCGATGCCGGCACGGTGGCGGTGGATGGCCAGGTGCTGCCGCCGGGCCAGCCCGCCGCGGCCATCGCCGCCGGCATCGGCATGGTGCACCAGCACTTCACGCTGGCCGACAACCTCAGCGTGCTCGACAACGTGATGCTGGGCACCGAGCCGCTGTGGCGGCCGGCCTCGCATCGCCAGGCCGCGCGCGCGGCCCTGCTCGACACCGCCCAGCGCTTCGGCCTGCAGGTCGATGCCGACGCGCGCGTGGGCTCGCTGTCGGTGGGCGAGCGCCAGCGGGTGGAGATCCTGAAGGCCCTGGTGCCGTTCGGCAAGCGGCGTGGCGCGCGCATCCTGATCCTCGACGAGCCCACGGCGGTGCTGACGCCGCAGGAAAGCGAGTCGCTGTTCAACACCCTGAACCAGCTGGTGGCCCAGGGCCTGGCGGTGATCTTCATCAGCCACAAGCTCGACGAGGTGCTGCGCGTCTCGCACCGCGTGGCCGTGCTGCGTGGCGGCCGGCTGGTGGCGCAGATGGCGGTGCGCGGGGCCGCCGATGTTTCGTTCACGCCGCCGTCCAAGGCCGACCTGGCCCTGGCCATGGTCGGCCGCGCGGTGGCGCCCACGCTGCGCCAGGCGGGCACGGCGCCGGGCGCCGAGGTGGCGGTGCTGCAGGGCGTGACGGTGCGCGGTGATGGCGCCCATGCGGCGCTGGACGGCATCACCCTGAGCCTGCGCGCCGGCGAGCTGGTGGCCGTGGCCGGCGTGGCCGGCAATGGCCAGCATGTGCTGGCCGACCTGCTGCACGGCCTGGTGGCGCCCGATGCCGGCCGGCTGACGGTGGACGGCCAGGCCCTGCCGGCCCGGCCCGCGCAATGGGTGGCGGCCGGCGTGGCGCGCATCCCCGAGGACCGCCATGCGGCAGGCGTGGTGGGCACGCTGTCGCTGTGGGAGAACGCCATCCTCGAACGCCACGCCAGCCCGGCCTTCAGCCGCTGGGGCTGGATACGCCGCGGCGCCGCCCGCGCCCATGCGCGCCGCCTGATCGAGCGCTACGACGTGCGTGGTACCGAGTCCGGCGGCCTGGACACGCCCACGCGCGGCCTGTCCGGCGGCAACATGCAGAAGCTGATCCTGGGCCGGGCGCTGAGTGGCGATCCTGCCGAGGCCAAACCGCCGCGGCTGATCGTTGCCAACCAGCCCACCTGGGGCCTGGACATCGGCGCCGTGGCCTATGTGCACCGCCAGCTGCTGGATGCGGCCGCCGCCGGCAGCGCCGTGCTGCTGATCAGCGAAGACCTGGACGAGGTGTTCGCGCTGGCCGACCGCATCGCGGTGATGCACCACGGCCGCCTCAGCGAGGCCCGGCCCGCGGCCGACTGGAGCCTGGCCAGCATCGGCCTGGCCATGGCCGGCGCCACGGCCGCGCCCGCCGCTGCGGAGAACACGCATGCACCTTGAACGCCGTGCCACCCCCTCGCGCGCGGCCCAGCTGGCCGCGCCGCTGCTGGCCGTGGCCGCCACGCTGGCCATCGCCGCGCTGCTGGTGGCCTGGGCCGGCGCGCCGGTGGGCCGCGCCTATGGCCTGCTGCTGGAAGGCGGCTTCGGCAGCCGCTTCGCCTGGACCGAGACCCTGACCCGGGCCACGCCGCTGATCCTCACCGGCCTGGCCGCGGCGGTGGCCTTTCGTGCCCACCTCTACAACATCGGCGCCGAGGGCCAGCTGTATGCCGGCGCGATGGCCGCGGTGGCCGTGGGCGGCCTGCACGGCGGCAGCGGCTTCGAGCAGCCGGCGTGGCTGCTGTTCCCGCTGATGATGGCCGCCGCGGCCCTGGCCGGCGCCATGCTGCTGCTGGGCCCGGCGCTGCTGAAGGCCAGGCTGGGCGTGGACGAGGTGGTGACCACGCTGCTGCTGAACTTCATCGTGCTGCTGGGCGTGTCGGCCCTGCTGGACGGGGCCATGAAGGACACGCTGGCCATGGGCTGGCCGCAGAGCGTGGCCATCCAGGATGCGCTGCAGCTGGACAAGCTGGTCGAGCGCAGCCGCGTGCACAGCGGCCTGCTGTGGGCGCTGGCGCTGGCTGCCGCGCTGTGGGCCCTGCTGCAGCGCAGCGTGCTGGGCTTCCAGATCCGCGCCGTGGGCGGTGGCCGCCAGGCGGCGGCCTTTGCCGGCATCCCGGTGGCCTGGGTCACGGTCAAGGTGGCCCTGCTGTCGGGCGCGCTGGCCGGCCTGGCCGGCGCCATCGAGGTGGCCGGCCGCGCCGGTTATGTGACGCTGGACATGTCGCCGGGCTATGGCTACTCGGGCATCGTCATCGCCATGCTGGCCGGGCTCAACCCGCTGGGCGTGGTGGCGGCGGCGGTGTTCGTGGCCGGCATCCTGGTCGGTGCCGACAGCATGAGCCGCGCGGTGGGCGTGCCCACCTACATCGCCGATGTCATCGTCGCCACCAGCCTGATCACGATGCTGGTGGCGACGCTGTTCACGCAGTACCGCTTGATCATCCGGGGCAAGGCATGAGCGAGATCCTGGATCTGCTGACCGCCGCGCCGTTCTGGGTGGCGGTGCTGCGCATCGCCACACCGCTGATCCTGGGCACGCTGGGCGTGCTGCTGTGCGAGCGGGCCGGTGTGCTGAACCTGGGCATCGAGGGCATCATGGTCGCCGGCGCCTTCACCGGCTGGCTGGCCGTGTACCAGGGCCTGCCGCTGTGGGGCGGCGTGGCCGTGGCGGTGGCCACCGGCATGGCCCTGGGCGCCGTGCATGCGGCGCTGACCGTGGGCCTGGGCCTGAGCCAGCATGTGGCCGGCCTGGGACTCACGCTGCTGGCCACCAGCCTGGCCAGTTATGCCTACCGGGTGAGCTTTCCCAAGGTCGACAGCCCGCCGACCATCCAGCCCTTTGCGCCGCTGGCCGGCCTGGGCATTCCGGTGCTCGACCAGCAGACCGCGCTCACCGTGCTGGCCCTGGCCGGGGTGCCGCTGCTGGCCTGGGTACTGAACCGCACGCCGCTGGGCCTGGCCCTGCGCATGGTGGGCGAAAACCCGGCGGCCGCCGAGGGCCAGGGCCTGTCGGTGCTGGGCCTGCGCAGCGGCGCCATCATCGCCGGCTCGGGCCTGATGGGCCTGGCCGGCGCGTTCCTGACGCTGTCGGCCTTCAACGCCTTCTACTTCAACATGGTCAACGGCCGCGGCTGGGTCTGCGTGGCCCTGGTGGTGTTTGCCAGCTGGCGGCCGGCCAAGGCGCTGCTGGGCGCGCTGCTGTTCGCGTTTTTCGATGCGCTGCAACTGCGCCTGCAGCAGGCCGAGTCGGCGCCGCTGGGCCTGGAGCTGCCCTACCAGCTGTACCTGATGCTGCCCTATGCCATGGCCATCGTGGCCCTGGTGCTGGTGGCGCGCCGCGCCAGCTATCCGCAGGCGCTGATGAAGCCGTATCGAAAAGGCGAGCGCTGAGGCCGGCTCAGACCGGGATCTGCGCGCTGTGCTTGACCTCTTCCATCACCGCATAGGTGCGGGTCTCGCGCACGCCGGGCAGGGTCCAGATCACGCTGCCGATGAACTCGCGGTAATGGCCCATGTCGGCCACGCGGGTCTTCAGCAGGTAGTCGAAGCCGCCGGCCACCAGATGGCATTCCAGGATCTCGGGCCGCACCTGCACCGCGGCGCGGAAGTTGTCCATCACGTCCTGCACCGTGCGGTCCAGCAGCACCTCGACGAAGACCAGCATGCCCGCACCCAGCTTGGCCGGGTTCAGCCGCGCCTCGTAGCCCAGGATGTAGCCGTCGCGGGTGAGGCGCTTGACGCGCTCCAGCACCGCGGTGGGCGACAGGTGCACGGCCTCGGCCAGCTTCAGGTTGCTGATGCGGCCATCGGACTGCAGCACGCGCAGGATGCGCAGGTCGATGGTGTCGAGGTCGTTGCCGGCCACCACCGCCTCACTGCAGCTTGACGCCCAGCTTGGTGATCACCGGGCCCCAGCGCGCCACGTCGGCCTCGATGAAGCGGCGGAACTCGGCCGGCGTGCCGCCAACGATGGTCAGGCCGTTGCGCGCCATGGCCTCGCGCACCTGGGCATCGCCGGCCAGCAGCGCATTGACGTCGGCATTGACGCGGGTCACCGCGGCCTCGGACAGCGAGGCCGGGCCGACCAGGCCGTTCCAGGCCAGGGCCTCGACCTTGGCATAGCCCGCCTCGGCGGCCGAGGGCAGCTGGCCCAGGCCTTCGGGCTTGCTGCGCGAGCTGACCATCAGCAGCCGCACCTTGCCCGACTGCACATGCGGCAGCAGGGCCGGCGCCACCATCCAGGTGGCATCGGCCGTGCCCTGGGCCACGGCCATGGCCGCCGGCGGGCTGCCGTTGAAGGGCACGTGCACGCCGCTGATGCCGGCCTCGGCCATGAACAGCTCCATCGTCAGGTGCGCCGAGCTGCCCTGGCCCAGCGAGCTGTAGTTGAGCTTGCCGCCCTGGGCCTTGGCCCAGGCCACGAACTCGGCCGCGGTCTTGGCTGGCACCTTCTCGGCATTCACCGCCAGCACATTGGCCTGCGAGGTGGTCATGACCACCGGCTTGAGGTCCTTGGCCGGGTCGTAGGGCGTCTTGGCGTACAGGTAGGGCGCATAGGCCAGCGGGCCGTTGAAGCCGATGCCCAGGGTGTGGCCGTCCACCGCCTTGGCCACCAGGTCCATGCCCAGCATGCCGCCGGCGCCGGCCTTGTTGTCCACCACCACAGTCTGGCCCCAGCGGGCGGCCAGCTTGTCGCTCATCAGGCGCACGATCAGGTCCAGCGAGCTGCCGGCGCCGGTGGGCACGACGATCTTCACCGGCTGCGTGGGCCAGGGCTGGGCGGGAGCCTGGGCCTGGGCCGAGGTGGCGAGGACCAGGGTGGCGGCAAGGGTCAGGGCAAGGCGGCGGCGCATCGTTGTCTCGTCTGTCTTGGAGTGGATGCGCCGCATTCTCAGGGATAGAGGCCACGCTCCTGGCGCGCCATCAGGATGCGCTCGCAGGCCACGGCGAAGGTGGCGGTGCGCAGCGTGATCTGGTGGCGGTCGGCGGTGTCCCAGATGTTCTTCAGCGCACCGACCATGATCTTGTCGAGCTTGACGTTGATCTCGTCCTCGGTCCAGAAGAAGGAGCTGAAGTCCTGCACCCACTCGAAGTAGCTGACGGTCACGCCGCCGGCATTGCAGATCACGTCGGGCACGACCAGGATGCCGCGGTCGGACAGCACGTCGTCGGCGGCCGGATGGGTGGGGCCGTTGGCGCCTTCCAGCACCAGCCTGGCGCGGATGCGGTTGGCGCGGGCCACGGTGATCTGGCCTTCCAGCGCGGCCGGGATCAGGATCTCGCAGGCCACGTCCCAGAAGGCCTCGTCGTCCATGGCCTCGCCGTCGACGAAGCCGGCCACGCCGCCGGTGGCCCGCACATGCGGCATCAGCTTGGCGAAGTCGAAGCCACGCTCGTTGTAGATGGTGCCGCTGTGGTCCTGGATCGCCACCACCTTGGAGCCGGCCTGCTGGAACAGCTCGGCCGCCGACGAGCCGACGTTGCCAAAGCCCTGCACGGCCACGCGCGCGCCGTCCAGCGGCAGCTGGATGCGCCGCGCCGCCTCGCGCCCGGTGACGAACACGCCGCGCCCGGTGGCCTTGACCCGGCCCAGGCTGCCGCCCAGGTGGATGGGCTTGCCGGTGACCACGCCGGTGGCGGTGGCGCCGACGTTCATCGAATAGGTGTCCATCATCCAGGCCATGATCTGGCCATTGGTGTTGACGTCGGGGGCCGGGATGTCCTGGTGCGGGCCGATGATGATGCCGATCTCGCTGGTGTAGCGCCGCGTCAGCTTCTCCAGCTCCTTCAGCGACAGCTTCTTCGGGTCGACGCGGATGCCGCCCTTGGCGCCGCCATAGGGCAGGTTGACGGCGGCGTTCTTGATGCTCATCCAGGCCGACAGCGCCATCACCTCCTCCAGCGTCACGTCCGGGTGGTAGCGCACGCCGCCCTTGCCCGGGCCGCGCGTCAGGCTGTGCTGCACGCGAAAGCCCTCGAAGTGAGCGATCTCGCCGTTGTCCAGCTCGATGGGCACGTCGACGATCAGCGCGCGCTTGGGGCGCTTGAGCGTCTCGGCCCAGCGCGCCAACGGCCCCAGGTAGGGGATCACGCGGTCGACCTGGGCCAGGTAGGTGCCCCAGGGGCTCTCGGAGGTGGGTTGGACGTAGGACAGGTTCATGGTGGGGCGCCGGGGTTGCCGGCGACGGGCTGCTGGACGGTGGATGGACGTTGGACGGGCGGCGCTGGCCACGGGCCTCGTGGGCCGGCGGCTGCAGGCCGCTGGGCGCGCAATGTAGGCCGGCGCCGCCGCGGCGGCGAACATCATGCGCCGATTGCATGACGCGGGCAGGGCGCGGTATGACGCAGCGCAGCAAAGCCGGCTCCAGCCAGGCGCCGAAGGATCCTCGGCCAAGCCGGCCACAAGCCGAGGCTTGTTCGGCGGCCTGCTGGCTAAACTGCCCGCCATGAACCTCCCATCCAGCGACCGCATCGCCTTCATCGGCGGCGGCAACATGGCCAGCGCGCTGATCGGCGGCCTGCTCAAGGCCGGCCGCGCGCCGCAATCCATCACCGTCGTCGATCCCGGCGAGGCCCAGCGCCAGCAGCTGCAGGCCGGCTTCGGCGTGCACACCCTGGCCGGCGCCGATGCCTCGCTGGCCCAGGCCGGCCTGGTGGTGTGGGCGGTCAAGCCGCAGCTGTTCAAGCCGGCTGCCGCGCCCTGCGCCGCCCATGTGGCCGGCGCGCTGCAGCTCAGCGTGATGGCCGGCATCCGCTGCGACACGCTGGCCCGGGCCACCGGCGCCACGCGCATCGTGCGCAGCATGCCCAATACGCCGGCGCTGATCGGCCGCGGCATCGCCGGCCTGTATGCCACGCCGGCGGTGGACGACGCCGGCCGCGCCGCGGTGGAGGCGGTGCTGGCACCCACCGGCCAGCTGCTGTGGGTGGAGCGCGAGGCCGACCTGGATGCGGTGACCGCGCTGTCGGGCTCGGGCCCGGCCTATATGTTCTACGTGGTCGAGGCCATGGTCGAGGCCGGCGTGGCCATGGGCCTGCCGGCCGAGGCCGCCAAGCGCCTGGCCCTGGCCACCATGGACGGCGCCGCCGAGCTGGCCGCGCGCAGCGCCGAGCCGCCGGCCCTGCTGCGCGAGCGCGTCACCAGCAAGGGCGGCACCACCCATGCCGCGCTGCAGGTGCTGGAGGCCGCCGGCGTCAAGGCCAGCTTCCAGCAAGCGCTGGCGGCGGCGCAGCACCGTGCCGCCGAGCTGGGCGATGAGTTCGGCTGATCCGTTCGGCTGATCCGTCCTTACACTGCGCCGCTGTCACCACCCCACCCGGAAAGACGCCGACCATGAGTCTTCGCCTGCTGTGTGCCGCCACCCTGGCAATGGCCATCGCCTCCCCCGTCCTGGCCGCTGACGCCGCCAAGCCCGCCGCCAAGCCGGCCTACCTGATCGTCGACCACTCGGTCGAGGCGGTGATGGACAAGGCCACCGCGATGGCGGTGTGGGACAGCAAGTTCGACGACAAGCTGGAGCTGCGGCTGAAGAAGCTCTACCCGGTGATGAAGTGGGGCTTCATCAGCCAGGTCGAGGGTGGCTTCACCGCCGACAAGACCTGCGTGGTGACCGCCCGCGCGACGATGGTGCCGCGCGCCATCAAGGTGCTGAAGTTCGTGCCCACCAAGGGCGCAACCACCTTCGACGCCAAGACCGGCCTGGACCAGGCCGGCTGCAAGGCCCTGGCCAAGGCCAAGCTCGAAGAAGCCATCGACTCGATGACCTCGTCCCTGGTCAAGTGAGCCGCTGACCCGGCGGCCCGCGCCGGGCTGCTCCAGCGCGCCACAGGCCTGCTCCATCCTGGCAAAAGCGCCGTCCGACTTGAGGCCGGTCAAAGCCGGGGCCTGGCAGGCCCGCACCATGGCGCCATCGACGCTGCGGCGTCAGCTGCTGGAGAGCCCATGATCAAGTCCATCCCCACCGCCGCCACCCTGGCGGCCACGCTGCTGCTGGCCAGCGCCGGCGCCCATGCCGACGCCCAGGGCGAAGCCATGCTGAAGCTGGCCAATGCCAGCGGCTGCATGACCTGCCACCAGATCGCCCCCGGCGGCAAGGGCCCGGACGGCCTGCCGCCGATCGGCCCGGCCTGGCAGGACGTGGCCAGCAAGTACAAGGGCAACAAGGGCGCCGACGCCAAGCTGACGCAGACCGTGATGGCCGGCTCCAACCCCTACGACAGCCACTGGAAGGGCAAGGTCTCGGGCCTGGCCATGCCGCCCAATGCGGTGGCCATCCAGGAAGCCGACGCCAAGCGGCTGGTGAAGTGGATCCTGTCGCTGCCGGCGGTCAAGTCCTGATTCAGTCGCCGCAGGCGCGCACGTCGCGGGTGACGATCCGGACCTCGTCGACCTGGCAGGCCGGCCGCGGCTCGACCTTGCCGGTGTCGCCCATGAAGCAGTCGGTGGAGATGCCGATGAAGGTCTTGATCACGCCACGGCTGCCGCTGGCGTGTCCGGGGCAGATGGCCTCGTAGTGCACGTCCAGGCAGGACACCGGCTTCTTCTCGATGCCCAGCTTGGGCAGCAGACCGACCACATAGTGGTGGCCCTCGCCGTCCGGGCACTTGCGGGCGCGCAACTCCAGGCGGTTGCGCAGCGCCTGCAGGTAGTCGGTCTTGGCCTGGGCCTCGGCCAAGCGCTGCGCTTCCTGTTCGGCCTTCTTGCGCGCCAGCTCGGCCTGGCGTTCAGCCTCACGCTCGGCCTTGCGCTGCGCGGCTTCGGCCTCGGCCGCCTGGCGCTTGCGCTGCGCCTCGGCCTCGGCTTCGGCCTGGCGGCGGGCACGCTCGGCTTGCGCCTGGACTTGTGCTTGAGCCTGCGCCTGCGCCTGGGCTTGTGACTGCGCCTGGGTTTGCGCCTGGGCCAGTGTCTGGCGCTCCTGCGCCTGGCGTTCCTGGGCCTGGCGCTCCTGGATGCGCCGCGCCTCCTCCAGCTTGCGCGCCTGCTCGGCCTGGGCCTGCTGCAGCGCCAGGGCCTGAGCCTGGGCCTGGGCGCGGCCGGCCTGGATGTCGGCCGAGGCCGCGCGCATGCCGCTGCCGCCGCTGTCGGTCATCACGTCGGAGACGAAGCCGGTGACCATGCGCGCCTTCTCGGCGCCGCTGAGGCCCGGCGCGCGGCCGATCAGCGCGGCGCCGAACAGGCTGGCCAGCACCTGGCCGGTCTCCACCCGCGATGAGGCCCGCTCCTCCTGGCGCCGCTGCTGGCGCGCGGCATCGAACTGCGTCGCCCCCTGGCGCTTGCCGTCGACAAAGGCGCCGGCATAGCGGTCGCCGTCGGGCCAGCTCATCTCACCCTGGCCTTCGCGCCGGCCGTTGCGCCAGTCACCGACATAGCGCGTGCCATCGGCCCAGACCTGGGTGCCACGGCCATGCTGCTCGCCGGCCAGCCATTCGCCCTCGTAGCGCTGGCCGTCGGGCCAGGTGTAGACGCCGCGGCCGGCACGCTGGCCCTCCAGCCACTCGCCGTCGTAGGTCTGGCCGTTGCTGTAGCGCATCAGGCCGCGGCCGCTGGCGCGGTCGTCCAGCCAGCCGCCCTGGTAGCCCTGGCCGTCGGCCCGGGTCTGCGCGCCCTGGCCGCTGCGCTTGCCGGCCTGCCAGTCGCCGTCGTAGCGGCTGCCGTCGGCGTACTTCAGCAGGCCGCGGCCGTGGTAGGCGCCGTCGCGCCATTCGCCCTCGTAGCGCTGGCCGCTGGGCCAGGTGTAGACGCCCTGGCCGCTGCGCCGGCCCTGGGCGTCGAAGCGGCCCTCGTAGCTCTGGCCATCGGCGAACAGGTTCTTGCCCTGCACCAGCTGGCCGGCCTCGAACCGGCCCTCGTCGCGGCGGCCGTCGGGCCAGACCAGCAGGCCGGCGCCGTGGCGCTTGCCGTCGACGAACTCGCCCTCGTAGCGCACGCCGCCGGTGCCCACCGTGACATGGCGGCCGCTCAGGCGCTCGGCCTCGGCGCGCAGGTCGACCTCGCGCACCTGGCCGGCGGCGGTGGTGAAGCGGCCCAGCGACATGCGGTCGTTGGCATACACGCCCTCGAAGCGGTCGCCATCGGGCCAGCTGTAGACGCCTTGCCCATGCTGCAGCCCGGCCGCGAACTCGCCTTCGTAGCGGTGGCCGCTGGGCCAGGTGAAGACCCCCCGACCGCTGCGCTTGCCGTCGGCATCGAAGCCGCCTTCGTAGGCCTGGCCGCTGGCAAAGCGCATGCGGCCCTGCACCAGCCGGTCCTGTGCCCAGCGGCCTTCATGGCGCTCGCCGCTGGGCCAGCTGCGCTGGCCTTCGCCCTGGCGACGGCCCTCGGCAAACTCGCCCTCGTAACGGCCGCCGCCGGCCTCCACCAGCACGCCGCGGCCGTGGTAGCTGCCGGCGCGCCAGCCGCCGTCGTAGCGCTGGCCGTTGGGCCAGGTGTAGACGCCCTGGCCCTCGCGCCGGTCGGCGGCGAAGCCGCCTTCGTAGCGGTGGCCGTTGGCATGGGTCTGCACGCCCTGGCCCTGGTAGCGGCCCTGCACCAGCTCGCCCTCGTAGCGTGCGCCGTCCAGCGTGACCACGCTGGCACGGCCGCTCAGGCGCTGGCGCACAGCGCGCACATCCACTTCCAGGCGCTGGCCATCGGCCTTCAGCAGGCTGCCCTGGGCCGGCTCGCCGTCGATGAACTCGCCGTCGAAGCGCCGGCCATCGGGCCATTGCAGGCTGCCACGGCCATGGCGGGTGGTGCCGCGCAGCGCGCCGTCGTAGACCTCGCCATTGGGCTGGGTGAGGCGGCCCGACACCGGCTCGTTGTTGCTGAACACGCCCTCCAGCCGGCGCCCGTCGGGCCAGACGATGCTGCCGCGGCCGTGGCGCTTGCCCAGTGCCACCTCGCCTTCATAGCGCGAGCCGTCGTCCCACAGGTAGACGCCGGTGCCGCGGGCCTTGTCCTGGCTGAGCCACTTGTCGGCCTGGGCCGGGGCGACGGCGGCCAGCAGGGCCAGGGCCAGGGTGGCGGCGGGCAGGGCAAGGCGCGAGGGCATGATCGACAGGGGATGGCGGGCGGCAGGACGGCTCATCCATGGGGCTTCGGCGACCGGCGGCTCGGCTGTAGGGCGGGCGCATCGCGCCGGCTGTGGCACAGCGCACGCCTCGGCGACAATCCCGCCCCATGCTCCAGTTCGATGTGCTCTCCACCGACGGCCTGGCCCGCCGCGGCCGCCTGCGCCTGAACCATGGCGTCGTCGAGACGCCGGTGTTCATGCCGGTGGGCACCTATGGCACGGTCAAGGGCGTGATGCCGCAGTCGCTGGAGGCGATGGGCGCGCAGATCATCCTCGGCAATACCTTCCACCTGTGGATGCGTCCGGGCCTGGACATCCTGCGCAGCTTTGGCGGCCTGCACGGCTTCGAGCGCTGGCCGCGGCCCATGCTCACCGATTCGGGCGGCTTCCAGGTCTGGAGCCTGGGCGAGATGCGCAAGATCAGCGAGGAGGGCGTGAAGTTCGCCTCGCCGGTCAACGGCGACCGGCTGTTCCTCACGCCCGAGGTCAGCATGCAGATCCAGACCGTGCTCAACAGCGACATCGTCATGCAGTTCGACGAGTGCACGCCCTACGAGACCAAGGGCCAGCTGACCACCGAGGCCCAGGCGCGTGCGTCGATGGAGCTGAGCCTGCGCTGGGCGCGGCGCTGCGTGGCCGAGTTCGGCCGCCTGGAAAATCCGAATGCGCTGTTCGGCATCGTGCAGGGCGGCATGTTCGAGCACCTGCGCGAGGAGTCGCTGGCCGCCCTGGTCGAGCTGGACCTGCCCGGCTATGCCATCGGCGGCGTGTCGGTGGGCGAGCCCAAGGAGGACATGCGTCGCATCATGGCGCACACGCCGCAGCGCCTGCCGGCGCACAAGCCGCGCTACCTGATGGGCGTGGGCACGCCGGAAGACCTGGTCGAGGGCGTGGCCTGCGGCGTGGACATGTTCGACTGCGTGATGCCCACGCGCAATGCGCGCAACGGCCATCTGTTCACCCGCTTCGGCGACCTGAAGATCCGCAATGCGCGGCACAAGACCGATGCGCGTGTGCTCGACGAAACCTGCGGCTGCCCGGCCTGTGCCGGGGCTTTCAGCCGCGCCTACCTGCACCACCTGGACCGCTGCGGCGAGATGCTCTTTCCGATGCTCGCCAGCCTGCACAACCTGCATTACTACGTGAACCTGATGCGCGAGGTGCGCAGCGCACTCGACGCCGGAGCGGGCCAGTTCGAAGCCTGGCGCCGGCGCTTTGCCGAAGATCGCGCACGCGGCGTCTGAGCCGCAGCGCAGCTTCTTCCACCCAACACCCGGCCGCAGCGGCAGCCCCCCAACTCCGCCCGGCCCAGCAGCCCACCAACGCCCCATGGCGACCCAGACTCCCCCCGCAGCCAAGACCCGCCGCCGCGCCAAGCCGGCCGAAACCGCCGCCGCTCCCTCCGCCGCACCGGTGGTGGAGGCGCCGGCTCCCGCCGCTCCTGCAGCCCCGGCACCCAAGCGCGTTGCCGCCAAGGCCGCCAAGCCTGCGGCCAAACCCGCCGTGAAAGCGGCCACCAAGCGCGCTGTGAAGACCCCGACGGTAACCGAGCCCGTTGTTGAGGCCGCAGCCGCACAGATGCCGGCGGCCGAACCGGCGCAGAAGAAGGTGGCGGCCAAGAAGGTGGCAGCGAAGAAAGTCGCGGCCGCCAAAAAGGTCGCCGCCAAGACTGTGGCCACCGAGAAGGTCGCGGCGAAGAAGGCAGTTGCCAAGAAGGTGGTCGCCAAGAAGGTGGTCGCCACGAAGGCGCCTGCCGAGAAGCCTGCCGCAAAGAAGGCGGCGGCCAAGAAGGTCGCGGCAAGAAAGACCACCACGCCCGCCCCGGCCACGGCGCCCGCCGATCCGGTGGCCCTGCTGGCCGTCGAGGTCCAGCAGGTGCTGGCTGCGCCGTTCGACGCCGTCGCGCCGGCCCCGGTCGAAGCGCCGCCCCCGCCCCCGCCCCCGCCCCCGCCGCCCACCGGCCCGGCGCACAGCGCCATCGTGCTGCTGGACGGCGACCGCCACGGCATCGCCTGGCAGCCCGGCCATTCCTGCCCCGCGGCGCTGCGCGACGCCGTCGCGGCACGCCTGGACGACGACGACAAGTTGTCGCCCGGCGACGACGAGGCCCTGCCGCTGCTGCTGCGCCTGGCGCAGGACCACCGCCACCGGCTGGACATCGATGCCCGCGTCTGGGCCCTGGTCGCCGCCGACCGCGATGCGCGCACCCGCGCCGCCGTGCTCGAGGCCGCCTATGCCCAGGGCCCGGCCAGCCCGGCCCTGGCCACGCTGCTGGCCGCGCCGCTGGCGCCCTACCAGGCCGAAGGCGCGCTGTGGGCGGTGGTGGCCGGCCGCGGCCTGATCGCCGACGAGCCGGCGCTGGGCAAGACCGTGCAGGCCATCGCCGCGGCCCAGCTGTGGCGGCGCCACTTCGGCCTGCGCCGCGTGGCCGTGGTCTGCGCCGGTGCCGAGCGCCTGGCCTGGCAGCGCGCCTGGCGGCGCTTTGCCGGCCTGGCCGCCCAGGTCATGGACGGCGGCCTGCACCAGCGCCAGGCGCTGTGGAGCCAGGACTGCGAGGTGCGTGTGCTGGGCGCCGATGCGCTGGCCAGCGATGCCGCCCACCTGGTGCATTGGGCGCCCGAGCTGGTGATCGTCGACGAACCGCAGCGCCTGCCGCTGGATGCCGCCGCCTGGGCCGCGCTGGACTGCGCGCCGCAGGCCCTGCTGCTCAGCGGTGCCGCGCTGGACGACCGTCCCGAGCTGCTGGCGCGCTGGGTGGCCTGGCTGGACCGCGAGCGCCAGGGCGCGCATGCGGCGCTGCGCGAGATCGCCGCCGCCCGCGAAGCCGGCCGGACGCTGGCCGACGCGGCGGTGGAGCGCCTGGGCGATGCGCTGTCGCGCGTGGTGCTGCAGCGCCAGCGCAGCGAGGTGGCCGAGCAACTGCCGCCCTGCGTGATCGGCGAGCGCCTGGTGCCGCTGGCGCCGCCGCAGCGCGAGGCGCACGAGCAGGCGCTGGCCGAGCTGCGCCGCCTGCTGGCCGGCTGGCAGGCCAGCGGCTACCTGTCCGACAGCGACCAGTGGCGGCTGAACCTGGCGCTGCGCGCGGCCCAGCAGGCCGCCCACCGCGCCGATCCGGCCGACGCCGACAGCCCGCTGGCCGAGGCCATGGTGCAGGCGCTGGAAGCCCAGCTGGCCGACTGGCTGGACAGCCAGGCCGCCGGCAGCGCGCCGGCCGCCGTGGTGCTGTGCGCCAGCGCCGCCGACCGCGAGCAGCTGGCCCAGCGCCTGCCGGCACGCGACGGCGTGCTGCTGCTGGCCCCGGGCGAGGCCCTGCCCGTGCTGCCGGGCCTGGTGCTGCAGGTCGGCGTGCCCTGGCGGCCGCGCCGCGGCGCGCTGCAGCCGGCCGGGGCAACGGCCGAGGCCGGCCAGCCCTGGCGCCTGCTGATCGGCCAGGGCACGCTGGACGAAGGCCTGTACGACACGCTGGCCCAGCGCGCCGAGGTGCCCCGCGGTCCGGCCGACGACGGCGGCCGCGGCTTCCTGGCCGGGGCGCGGCTCACGGCCTGGCTGGAGGCGGTGGCGCTGGCGGTGGCGGCGCTGCCGCTGCCGTCAGGCGCGGCGGCGGCCTGAAGGCATTACCAGAACTGCCACTGGCCGCTGGCCACCACCCAGATGCCGAGGGCGCCATTGGTCACCGCGTGGGCGATGACCGCGGTCCACAGCCGGCCGCTGCGGATGTACAGCCACGCATAGGCCAGGCCGGCGACGATGGCCGCCAGCCACAGCGGGTGGGCGAGCATGAAGACGAAGGTCGACAGCGCCACCGCCTTCAGCCCGGTGCGCTGCGGGTCCAGGCCCTCGAACTGCGGCTGCTGCAGCCAGCGCATCAGGAACGAGCGCCAGAACAGCTCTTCCATCACCGGCACCAGCAGGGCTGCGCCGATCCAGCGCACCACGATCAGCGGCCAGTCCAGCCGGCCCGCGGCATCCAGCGGCACGAAGGCGGCGGTGGGCTGGCCGATCTGCATCCAGGGCGCGTCCAGGTGGATCCAGGCCACGAACACCGCCAGGCCCACGGCCACCGCCAACGCGGTCTCACGCAGCGTCGGCCAGGTCTGGCGCGAGGCCAGCTCGCCATAGTCGCGCCACCACCACAGCAGCAGGCCGCCCACGCCGACCAGGTTCAGCGCATACAGCCAGCGGGCGTCGACGCCCCAGCTGCCATCGGCGGGCGCCAGGCCCCGCAGGGCCAGCAGGGCCATGAACAGCACAAACGGGACAACGCGGCGCAGGGCGGCGGGGGACAGCGCGGGCATGGAGGGCAATGACAGCGGAGACGCCGCGCAGTATGCGTGTCAATGCGTAACAGCAGGCTGACTTAGGGGGTGGCCGGCCGTGCAATTTGCGCCGGTTCAGTGCCCGGCCAGCGTCCAGCCCTGCGTCCAGGGGGGTGGACCGTCGGCGCCCGGATCGCCCAGCCACAGCCAGCGCACCGGACGCAACGCTTGCGGTGGCGGGCTGCGCTGCAGTCGCTCGGCCAGCGCAAGCTGCACCGGCCGCAGGCGCTGCGCCTGGGCGGCATCGGCCGCGTCGGCCAGCAGCAGCGTGGGCCGGCGCGGCCGCCAGTGCCGGGCGAGGTGGTCCAGGGCCTGCGGCTCGCTGCGCAGCCAGCCGGCATCCCAGACCGTGGGCACGGCGGCGCTCAGGTCCTGCCATTTGACGCGCAGCCGCAGCGCCAGCTTGGGCCAGCCGCCGGGCAGGGCATCCAGCGCCGTGCCGCCATCGAGCTGGCGTGCCAGCGCATCGGCCCAGGCGCGCAACGCCGCGGCATCGCCCTCGCTGCGCAGCCGTGCCGCCGGCAAGGCCTGCGTCGCCGGCTGGCGGCACCAGTGCATCAGCGCCTGCCAGGTCTCGGGATCGCGGGTGAACTGCGCCGCCTCGGCCTCGGGCGTGGCCGCTGCCGGCGGCGCCAGCGCGCGCAGGTCGAAGCGTGAGGCCAGGCTCATCGGCGCTGCGACCGGCCGGGGCCCTGGCCCAGCACCTGGTCCTGGTGCTCGCCCAGCGCCGGGGCCGGGCTGCGCAGGGCGCCGGGCGTGGCCGAGAGCTTGGGCACGATGCCCGGCACCTGCAGCGCCAGGCCGTCGGCGGTGGTGATGCGCTCGATCATGCCGCGCGCCCGGTAATGCGGGTCGGCGGCGATGTCGGCCACGGTGCTGATCGGCCCCACCGGCACGCTGGCCGCCTGCAGCACCCGCACCACCTCGGCCACCGGGCGCTGCACGGTCCAGGCGGTGATGGCCGCATCCAGCTCGTCGGCCCGCGCGGCGCGCAGCGCGTTGTCGGCCAGGCCGGGGTCCTGGCCCAGGTCGTCGCGGCCGATGCTGGACATCAGCCGCTTGAAGATGGAATCGCCGTTACCGCCGATGACCACCTGGCCGTCGGCGCAGCGGTAGGCATTGCTGGGCGCAATGCCCGGCAGGGCCGAGCCGGCCGGCTGGCGCACGGCACCAAAGGCGCTGTATTCGGGCAGCAGGCTTTCCATGCAGTTGAACACCGCCTCGTACAGCGCCACGTCGACCACCTGGCCGCGGCCCTTGGGCGCGTCAGCGCTGACGGACTGCGCACGCGCCTGCAGCGACAGCAGCACGCCGATCACGCCATGCAGCGCGGCCAGCGTATCGCCCAGGCTGACGCCGGCACGCACTGGCGGGCGGCCCGGCTCGCCCATCAGGTGGCGCAGGCCGCCAAAGGCCTCGGCCACCACGGCAAAGCCCGGCAGGTCGCGGTAGGGCCCGGTCTGGCCGTAGCCGCTGATGCGCAGCATGATCAGGCCCGGGTTGTCGGCCGACAGCTGCTCGTAGCCCAGGCCCCATTTCTCCAGCGTGCCGGGCTTGAAGTTCTCGATCAGCACATCGGCCTCGGCGGCCAGGCGGCGCACATCGGCGCGGCCCTCGTCGCTGCGCAGGTCCAGCACCACGCTCTTCTTGTTGCGGCTTTGCACCTGCCACCAGACGCTGGTGCCCTTGTGCAGCAGCCGCCACTTGCGCAGCGGGTCGCCATCGCCGGGCGGCTCGACCTTGATGACCTCGGCGCCGAAGTCGGCCAGGGTCTTGCCGGCAAACGGGCCGGCGATCAGCTGGCCCAGCTCCAGCACCTTGAGGCCGGCCAGCGGGCCGGCGTGTCGTGGCGTCGCATCGTTCATCGCGGCACCGATTGTGCTGGCACAAAACGCGGCGCAGCGGTGACAGCGGGGTCATCGCCGGCACCGCTACGCTCCCGCCCATGCCTACCTCCACCCCGACCCCCAGCCTGTTCGACCCGATCCGCGTCGGCGACATCCAGCTTGCCAACCGCATCGTGATGGCCCCGCTGACGCGCAACCGCGCGCCGCATCAGCTGCCCAATGCGCTGATGGCCACCTACTACCGCCAGCGCGCCAACCCGGCCACCGGCGCCGGCCTGATCGTCAGCGAAGCCAGCCAGATCAGCCCGCAAGGCCAGGGCTACCTCGACACCCCCGGCATCCACAGTGCCGAGCAGGTGGCGGCCTGGCGCCAGGTCACCGACGCCGTGCATGCCGAGGGCGGCAGGATCGTGATCCAGCTCTGGCATGTGGGCCGCATCTCGCACACCAGCCTGCTGGGTGGCGCGGCGCCGGTGTCGTCCACCGCGCGGGCGGCCAACGGCAAGACCTTCACCACCGACGGCTTCGTCGCCACCAGCACGCCGCGGGCGCTGCGCAGCGACGAGATCCCGGCCATCGTCGACGACTACCGCCGCGCCGCGCGCAACGCGCTGGAAGCCGGCTTCGACGGCGTGGAACTGCATGCGGCCAACGGCTACCTGATCGAGCAGTTCATCCGCGACAGCATCAACGACCGCACGGATGCCTGGGGCGGCAGCCGCGACAGCCGCATCCGCCTGCTGGTCGAGGTGATGGAGGCCATCACGCGCGAGATCGGCGGTGGCCGCAGCGGCGTGCGCCTGTCGCCGATCACGCCAGTCAACGATGCCGCCCAGGACAGCGATGCCCAGGCCACCTACGAGGCCGCGGTGCAGGCCATCGCCGGTTTCAAGCCGGCCTACATCCATGTCATCGAAGGCCAGACCGGCGGCGCCCGCGACCTGCGCGAGCAGGGCGTGGCGCCCTTCGACTATGCGGCGCTGCGCCGCCACTATGACGGCGCCTGGATGGTCAACAACGCCTACAGCCGCGACATGGCGCTGCAGGCCGTGGCCTCGGGCGCGGCCGACCTGGTGGCCTTCGGCCGGCCGTTCATCGCCAACCCCGACCTGGGCGCGCGCCTGCGCCTGGACGCGCCCTGGGCCAAGCTGGACAGCAAGCTGCTGTACGGCGGCGGCGCGGCCGGCTACACCGACTATCCGACGCTGGACGCCGTGACCGCCTGAGCCTGCCGCAGCTCAGCCGGCGCGCCGCTTCATCTTCATCAGGAACAGCTCGCGGATGTTGACTTCGCGCGCGCCGGGCACGACCTCGATCACATCGCCGGCCTGCACCACGCCGGGCTCCAGCACCGCCAGGTAGCTGCCGCACCAGCCCGACTGGGCCATCAGCTTGCCGGCCTGGTTGAAACCCATCACCGCATTGAACTTGTAGCAGGGCTGGCGCGGCTCGGTCACCACCAGGGTGCAGCCGGGCAGGCGCCAGCGGTCGCCGACAAAGCACTGCGCCTCGTCCAGCTGGTCGATGCTGAGGTTCTCGCCCATGAAGCCATGGGGCAGGACCTCGTCCGGCGCGGCCGCCCGCGCCTGCGCGCGCACCGTCTGCCAGAACGCACGGTGCTGGGCGCCGTAGGCATAGACGGCCTTGTTGCGGCCGCCATGCACCGTGGGATCGGCCTGCTCGTCGCCGTCCAGGCCCAGCGGCAGCACCGCCACCGGCCCATCCACCGGCCGCTTGCCGATGGCGGTGGCCACGCTGCGGCCCTGGATGTGCAGGCGGCCGACGCGGGCCGTGTTGACGCTGAGGATCTTCATGGCGCCGCATGGTACGGGCAGGCGAGGCTCGCCTGCCGCTGCGTTCAGGGTCGTGAAAGACGCACGCCAATGCCGGCATCAAACTATGCAGGATCTGCATACCCCCGGACCCAAGGAGGTTACCTGCCCATTACACTCATTTGACACTGGCTGGGCGCCGCCCCGATGGGCAGGCCACGCCTGCCGGCGGTGTAACCCGCCGGTTCCTGCTGTCCCCCCGACGCGGCATGGAACGAGCCCCGGCGCCGGACCCCGGTCCGGCCGAGGCTGGTTCGATTCCGCCTCTTTCGATTCAAACCTTGGAGCTGCCGTGATGAACCAACCCGTGATGGAAGGCCTGCGCCTGAACGTCCCCGCCCATGTCAAGCACCCGCGCCTGATCGCCTGGGTCGGCGAAATCGCCGCCCTGACCCAGGCCCGCGACGTGTACTGGTGCGACGGCAGCCAGGAGGAATACGACCGCCTGTGCAAGCAGCTGGTGGACGCCGGCACCTTCACCAAGCTCAATCCCGAGCTGCGGCCCAACAGCTTTCTGGCACGCAGCGACGCCAGCGACGTGGCCCGCGTCGAAGACCGCACCTTCATCTGCAGCGAGCGTCCTGAGGACGCCGGCCCGACCAACAACTGGATGGCGCCCGAGGAGATGCGCGCGCTGCTGCAGACCGGCGATGCCGCTTTGTTCAAGGGCTGCATGCAGGGCCGCACGCTGTATGTGGTGCCGTTCTCGATGGGCCCGCTGGGCTCGCACATCGCCCACATCGGCATCGAGCTGAGCGACAGCCCCTATGTGGCCGTCAACATGCGCCACATGACGCGCATGGGCAAGGCCGTGTTCGACGTGCTGGGCGAGGACGGCGAGTTCGTGCCCTGCGTGCACACCGTCGGCGCGCCGCTGCAGCCGGGCCAGAAGGATGTGGCCTGGCCTTGCAACAAGACCAAGTACATCGTGCACTACCCCGAGACGCGCGAGATCTGGTCCTACGGCTCGGGCTACGGCGGCAACGCCCTGCTGGGCAAGAAGTGCTTTGCGCTGCGCATCGCCAGCACCATGGGCCGCGACCACGGCTGGCTGGCCGAGCACATGCTGATCCTGGGCGTCACCAGCCCGGCCGGCAAGAAGTACCACGTCGCCGCCGCCTTCCCCAGCGCCTGCGGCAAGACCAATTTCGCGATGCTGGTGCCGCCCAAGGCCTTCGGCGGCTGGAAGGTCACCACCATCGGCGACGACATCGCCTGGATCAAGCCGGGCGCCGACGGCCGCCTGTATGCCATCAACCCCGAGGCCGGCTACTTCGGCGTGGCCCCGGGCACCAACTACAAGACGAATCCGAACTGCATGGATTCGCTCAAGCGCGACGTGATCTACACCAACGTCGCCCTCACCGACGCCGGCGACATCTGGTGGGAAGGCATGGACGGCGAGGCCCCGGCCCATGCCATCGACTGGCAGGGCAAGGACTGGACGCCGCAGATCGCCAAGGAAACCGGCGCCAAGGCCGCGCACCCGAACGCCCGCTTCACCGTCAGCGCCACCAACAACCCGGTGCTGGACGCCGACTGGGACAACGCCCACGGCGTGGCCATCGACGCCTTCATCTTCGGCGGCCGCCGCAGCACCACCGTGCCCCTGGTCACCGAGGCGCGCAACTGGACCGAAGGCGTCTACATGGCCGCCACCATGGGCAGCGAGACCACCGCCGCCGCCGCCGGCCAGCAGGGCGTGGTGCGCCGCGACCCGTTTGCGATGCTGCCGTTCATGGGCTACCACATGAGCGACTACTTCGCCCATTGGCTGGGCCTGGGCCAGCAGGTCGGCAAGCTGGCCCAGTCCAACGGCCAGAGCCTGCCCAAGATCTACTGCGTCAACTGGTTCCGCAAGGGCGCCGATGGCAAGTTCGTCTGGCCCGGCTATGGCGACAACATGCGCGTGCTGAAGTGGATGCTGGACCGGGTCGAAGGCCAGGCCGGTGGAGCCGACAACGTGTTCGGCGTCAGCCCGCGCTACGAAGACCTCAACTTCGACGGCCTGGAGTTCAGCCGCGAGCAGTTCGAGTCGGTGATCTCCATCGACAAGGCCGCCTGGCAGGCCGAGCTGAAGCTGCATGCCGAGCTGTTCGAGACCCTGAGCCACCACCTGCCGGCCGAGCTGCCGGCGACCAAGGCGCGCATCGAGGCCGCGCTGTCGGCCTGATGAAGCGCGCGGACAGGGGCCGGATCCGCGGCATGATGCCGGTGTGATCCTGCAACTGCTGTCCGACCTCCACCTCGAAACCGAGAGCTTCACACCGCAGCCGGCCCCCGGGGCCGAGCTGCTGGTGCTGGCCGGCGACATCGACGCCGGCTGGGAGGGTTGGTCGCTGTTTGCCGACTGGCCGGTGCCGGTGGTGGCGGTGGCCGGCAACCACGAGTTCGACGGCCGCGAGCTGCGCCAGGCCTGGCCGGCCTTTCGCGCCCACCTGGACAGCCTGGGCATCCGCCTGCTGGAGCGTGAATCGCTGATCCACCAGGCCCGCGACGGCCGGCGCGTGCGCCTGCTGGGCACGGTGCGCTGGTGCGACTTCGACGTCTTCGGCGAGGCCGGCCGCGAGCGCGCCATGCGTGCCGCCGGCTACTACCTGAAGGTGATGGGGGCGACGCTGGACGGCCAGCCCATCGATGCCGCCCTGCTGCGCGACGAGGCCCTGGCCTGCCGCGCCTGGCTGGCCGCCGAGCTGGCCCGGCCCAACCCCGGCGCGGCCGACGGCGGCTGGGACGCCACCATCGCCATCACCCACTTCGCGCCCAGCCTGAAGAGTGCCGATCCACGCTACGGCCGCCAGCCCGGCACGGCCAGCTTCTGCAATGCCGACGACGACCTGATCTCGCTGGCCGACCTGTGGCTGCACGGCCACCTGCACTGCCGGCACGACTATGCGATCGAACGTCCGGAACAATGCGCGACGCGCGTGGTCTGTCAGGCCGCCGGCCTGGCCAAGAAGGGCGAGCAGAGCGGCTTCGACCCGCTGAAGCTGCTGCAGCTGCCCGGCCCATGACCCTGAACCAGCCCGGCTTGACATCGGACAAGGCCGACCCCCGGCCCGGTGCGACACTGAATTCCAACCCCCTCAACACCCACCCGAGGAGCACACCATGAAGATCCTGGTTCCCGTCGACGGCAGCCCGTTCACCAAGCGCATGCTGGCCTACCTGGCCGCCCACGACGAATGGCTGGGCGCCCAGCACCGCTACACGCTGATGTATGTGTCGCCGGCGGTGCCGGCGCGCGCCGCCGCGGTGATCGACAAGGAAACGCTGAAGGGCTACTACACCGACGAGGCCGAGAAGGTGTTCAAGCCCATCCGCACGTTTTTTGCCAAGCAGAAGATCCAGGCCGAGTTCGTGGCCAAGGTCGGCCATGCCGCCGACGCCATCGTCGACCTGGCCGAGAAGGGCCAGTACGACCTGCTGATGATGGGCTCGCACGGCCATGGCGTGCTGGGCAACCTGGTGCTGGGCTCGGTGGCGACCAAGGTCATCAGCCGCTGCGGCGTGCCGGTGCTGATCATCCGCTGAGGATGGGGCGCCCGGCGGGCGCGGCAAGCTGAGCGTTCAGGCCCGGGCTGACAGCCCGTCGAAGCAGGTGGACAGCACCCAGTCGACGATCTGCTCGTCGCCGTGCTGGCCACTGGCCTTCAGAAAGCCCAGCACCGGATCGCAGGCGCGGGCAAACAGCGTGTACAGCACGGCCTCGGGCGGCAGCGCCGGGTTCAGCCGGCCGCTGGCCTGGGCCTCGGTGATCCACTCGCCGAGGCGATCACTCAGCTGCATCAGCCGGTCCATGTAGTCGCGGTGGGCGATCAGCGCGCTGCGCAGCGACGAATTTTCGGACGGCAGCGTGGGCATGGCGCCGGCCAGCTGGGTCTGCAGCGTCCAGCGCGTCATGGCCTTGAGCCGGCCCATCGCATCCAGGGCGCCATCGGCGCCCAGGCCCTCGGCCACGGCCAGGGCCTGGTCCATGGTTTCGACCATGGCCGCGGCGGCCAGCGCCTCCTTGGACGGGAAATGCTTGTACAGGCTGGCCTTGGCGATGCCAACCTCGGCTGCCACCTCGTCCACCGTCATCAGGTCGAAGCCCTTTTCGGCCAGCAGTCGCTTGACCGCGGCAACGATGGCGTCTTCGCGCGCCAGATGCACTTTCTGGCGGAAGCTGAGCTTGGGCGGCAGGTTCACGGCGCCATTCTAGGCGCCGACCTCGCAAACTGAACCGAAAAGGTTATTCGGTGACCGGTCAGTCACCACGCCGCATCAACGGGCCGTCGAACCCTGCCACCAGCGCGGCCACCAAGTGGGCCAGCCGGCACGGGGCCGGGCGCTGCCACGCACCGGGGCCGGCGCGATGGCAGCGTCTTCGATCTCGTCCAGCCATTGCTCCATGCCGAAGGCCGTGCCCATGTCGGCCGGCTCGGGGGCTCGGGCGGCACGGCGGCGCCGACCGAAGCGGGACAGCAGTGGAATCGCAAACCGGGGGCTCATGGCGGTCTCCTGGAGAAGGTGTCGGAGCCGTCTGCGCGGCCCTGACCCGTGATGGCATGAGCTTCGCTCAGCCCGCCTCGTCTCGATCGATGAAACAAAGCAGCAACAACCCAGCCTCCCGGGCGATTTCACATCCCGCAGCGCAACATGGGGTGGGCAATAATCACGCGCCCTGCAGTCACGGGGGGTGACTGGCTCCGCCCAGGCCCCTTTGTTCGGGTGGCTGTTGCCGGGCGGCCACGCGCCAGCGCCTCCCGGCCGCCCCTTGCCCCAAGCCCAGCCTCGACCACCGATGCCACCCTCGCTGCTGCAATCCATCGCCTGGTCCATCGTGGCCGCGGTGGTGCTCGCCACACTGTTCCTGTCCAGCCGCCTGCCGGATGCGCGCCGCGTGCCGGCCCAGCAGGCCAGGTCGCCGGCCCCGCAGCCGGTCCTGAGCCCCGTGCCGGCCAAGGCCGCGCCCGGACCGGCGGCCCTGGCCGGGCTGGAGCGCCCAGCCGCCCCGCCGCTGAGCCCGGCGGCGCGGACGGCCCAGACCGAGCGACGCTGAAGCCTGCAGTCCGCCGGCGGCGGCTGTGACCGCCGTCACAGGCCGCGCCGGCAGCGCAGCACAGCCCGGGATCGGCCCGCGCCCCTAGGCTGTGGGCCATCATGCTGGTCACCGTCCTGCCCGCCGCGGCGCTGCGCCGCCCTCCCCCCGCCGCCTGGCGCTCGTCCGAGCCCAGCCTGCGCGACTGGCTCGCCCCCTACCGGCCGCGGCTGCTGCGCTGGGCGTTGGGCCGCGGCGACGACGGCACGCTTGCAGGTCCGCAGCACGGCCTGGAGCAGGCCCGCCGGCGCGCCGTGCAGCAGGCCACGCAGGCGCTGCACCGGCTGCGCGGTGCGGTGGCTTCGGCCGACTGGCTGTTTGCCGCCGCGGTGATGGCCGCCCGCGAGCGTGGCCGGCTGCAGGAGAGCAGCCTGGTCGGCCTGCCGCCCGAGCTGCGCAGCACGCTGCGCCTGGTGGCGGGCGGCCATCTGCGCGCCGAAGACGCGCTGGCCCTGCTGCCCCAGCCCATGGACCGGGTGCGCGAGCACCTGCTGGGCGCGCGGCTGGGCTGCAGCCCGGTCAATTATCAGAGCGCCTAATGAATTGAGAATTACCTGAATCCTGCTTCAGGTTTGACGGGGCGCTGCCGAGAATCCGGCGCATCGCCCCGCGGACCCTGGAGTTGCGCATGAAGGTTCTTGTTCTCGGCGCCGGCATCATCGGCGTGTCCACCGCCTGGCATCTGCTGAACGAAGGCCATGAGGTCACGGTGGTCGACCGCCAGCCCGATGCGGCGCTGGAGACCAGCTTTGCCAACGGCGCGCAGATCTCGGTCAGCTTCTGCGAGCCCTGGGCCAGCGCCGATGCCCCGTTCAAGGTGGCCAAGTGGCTGCTGCGCGACGATTCGCCGCTGCTGTTCCGCCCGCGGCTGGACCCGCACCAGTGGCGCTGGGGCCTGAGCTTCCTGGGCCAGTGCAGCGACGCCGCCTTCGAGCGCAACGTGCGCCAGCTGGTGGCGCTGGGCCGCTACAGCCACGAGTCGCTGAAGGGCGTGGTCGCGGCCACCGGCATCGAGTACCAGCGGCTGGAGCGCGGCATCCTGCACTTCTTCTCGTCGGCGGCGGATTTTGAATCCGGCGCGTCGGCGGCCGAGCTGATGCGCCGCCATGGCGTGGACCGCCGCGTGCTCAGCCGCGACGAGGTGCTGAAGGTCGAGCCGGCGCTGGCCGCCTTCGGCCCGAACATCCATGGCGGCACCTTCACGCCCAGCGACGAGTCGGGCGATGCCCGCGTCTTCACGCAGAAGCTGGCGGAGCTGTGCCGCGCACGTGGCGCGCGCTTTCTGCACGAGACCGCGATCAGCGGCCTGAACCGCAGCGGCGATGCCATCGGCGGCGTGCGTGTGCACCACCTGCGCCATGGCTCGCGCCAGACGCTGACCGCCGACGCCTATGTGGCGGCGCTGGGCCCGTACACCGCGCCGCTGCTGCGCCAGGTGGGCCTGTGGCTGAACATCTATCCGGCCAAGGGCTACTCGGCGACGCTGAAGCTCAAGCGCCCCGACGACGCCAGCGTGGTCAGCCTGCTCGACGATACGCGCAAGATCGCCATCAGCCGCCTGGGCGACCAGATCCGCATCGCCGGCACGGCCGAGCTGGCCGGCTACGACAGCTCGCTGGACGGCAGCACCGCCCGCGCCCGCTGCGCGGCCCTGGTGCGGCGCTACGAGGAGCTGTTCCCCGGCGTGGCCGACACCTCCGAGCCCAACTACTGGACCGGCCTGCGCCCCAGCACGCCGACCAACATCCCCTACATCGGCCGCAGCCGGCTGGCCAATCTGTGGCTCAACGCCGGCCATGGCACGCTGGGCTGGACCCATGGCGCCGGCTCGGGCCAGGCCCTGGCCGAGCTGATCAGCGGCAAGCGCCCGGCCCTGGCCGGCAGCGGCTTCGGCTTCTGTGGCGACGCGCTGCCGCCGGCCCGGCCCATGGTGGGCCTGGGCGCGCCGGCGCCGCGTCAGGCCTGAGGCGCAGGCCGGCGCCGCGCCTGCCAGGCGGCACCGGCGGCCAGCAGCAGCAGGGCCAGGCTGCCGGGCTCGGGCACGTCCTGCGCCCGTGGCGCCAGGTCGGACAAAAAGATCTGCGAGCCGCCGCCCAGGCCGAAGGTGGTCCAGGCCGCCGTCAGGCCGTCGCCGCTGATGGTGGCCTCCAGGCTTTGCACCGTCGCATCGGCATGGCTGGTGATCTGGCCCAGGCTGCCGGCCAGCAGATCGGCCAGAAACACCTCCTCGCCATGGTCGGCATTGCCGCCGGCCAGGTCGCGCTGGCTGCTGAAGACCAGGCGCGAGCCGTCGTCGCTGAGGGCCAGGCCACGCAGCGTGCGGCTGTCGGTGCTGTGGGTGATCTGGCGCAGCAGGCCGCTGTCCAGGTCGATCACAAAGGCCTCGACATTGCCGTCGGCATTGCTGCCCAGCGGGTTCAGGCTGGTGGTGAAGGCAACATGGCGGCCATCGCCGCTGATGGCGGTATCGAAGAATGCGCCGCCAGCCGTCGCCGCGCTGATAGCCTGCACCGTGCCGCTGTCCACATCGACGACGCTGATGGCGCCGCCAAAGGACTGGCGCACCAGCCGCTTGCCGTCGCCGCTGAGGCCGAAGGCCAGGCCGTTGCCGCCGGCCACCAGCTGCTGCGTGCCGGCCTGCAGATCCAACAGCACCAGGCCGACGTTGGAGATGTCCAGCAGCACCTGCCGGCCATCGTCGGAGATGTCGCCGGTCTGGAAACCGCCCAGGCCGGTCAGCGCCGTGGCCGCGCCGCCGGCAAAGCTGCCGGCCAGGCTGCCGAACAGCACCGTGCCATTGGGCTGGCTCTCGAAGCGCTGGTAGACCACCGTGCTGCCGTCGCCGCTGATCACCGGCGTCTGGTGGCCGCCGGCCAGTGCACCGCCGGCAAAGCTGCTCAGCGCCTGGGTCTGGCCGCTGCTGCGCTGGTAGGCAAAGACGTCGAAGCTGCCATCGGCATTGCTGCCGTCCAGGTTGTTGGCCGAATAGAACACCAGGCGCTGGCCGTCGCTGCTGAGCGAGGCGCCGCCGCTGTTGCGTGGGCCCTGGCTGACCTGGATGGCCGCGGCGCCGGCCAGCGTCGGCAGCAGCATCAGCATCAGGACGGAAAGAAGAACGGGGCGATGGCGACGGGCAAACACGGCAGGCTCCAGCCAGGATGACGGCCGGCACGGTAGCGGCCGCAGCCGCCGCCACCCATCCCCCACGCGGGTTGACAGTTTTCTGCCGCGTCCGGCCCTTACGTCCGGTGGCCGCGGGGCGCCTAGAATCCCGCCCCCTCCATCGCCACCCCCCGGAACGAGCGGCCCATGACCTCTGCAGCTGTCTGCGCAATCGACTTCGGCACCTCCAACTCGGGCATCGCCCTGCCCGCCGGTGCCGGCGTGCGCCTGGTCGAGGTCGAGCCCGGCCAGCGCACCATGCCCACCGCGGTGTTCTATGCGGTCGAGGGCCTGGCCGCTCACGAGGAGCCGCAGCGCCACTACGGCCGCGCCGCGGTGGCGGCCTATGTGGAAGGCATCGAAGGCCGGCTGATGCGCTCGATGAAGAGCATCCTGGGCTCGACGCTGGCCACCCAGGCCACCGACGTGGGCGCCGGCCGCTCGGTGCGCTACCTCGACGTGGTGGCCGGCTATCTGCGCCACCTGAAGACGCTGGCCGAGCGCGACGCCGGCGGGCCGCTGCAGCGCGTGGTGCTGGGTCGGCCGGTGTTCTTCGTCGACGACGATGCCGAGCGCGATGCCGCAGCCCAGGCGGCGCTGGAGGCGGCGGCACGCCAGGTCGGCTTTGCCGAGGTCAGCTTCCAGTACGAGCCGATTGCCGCGGCGCTGGACTACGAGATGGGCGTGGACCGCGAGCAGATCGTGCTGGTGGCCGACATCGGCGGCGGCACCTCGGACTTCTCGCTGGTGCGCGTGGGCCCGGCCCGGCGCGAGCGTGTGGACCGCGCCGACGACATCCTGGCCAACCACGGCGTGCACATCGCCGGCACCGACTTCGACCGCCACCTGGAGCTGGCCGCCATCCTGCCGCTGTGCGGCTACAAAGGCCTGGGCCCGAACGGCCGCGAGGTGCCGAGCAAGGTGTACTTCGACCTCGCCACCTGGCATCTGATCAACACCTGCTACCTGCCGCAGCGGGTGGGCGAGCTGGCGCGCATGAAGAGCTTCTACGCCGACCTGGGCCAGCATGCGCGGCTGATGACGGTGCTGCGCGAGCACCTGGGCCACGGCCTGATCGCCCGCGCCGAAGCGGCCAAGATCGCCGTGGCCGGCCTGGCCGGCAGCGGTGGCGCGGCCCGCATCGACCTGTCGCTGCTGGGCGAGCCGGGCCTGGAGGTGGCACTGGGCGAGGCCGAGGCGGTGGCGGCGCTGGACGCCGACCTGCAGCGCATCGTCGATGCTGCCGGCGACACCCTGACCCAGGCCGGGCTGCGGCCGGAGCAGGTGGACGCGCTGTATTTCACCGGCGGCTCGACCGGGCTGACGCCGCTGGCCGAGCGCATCGCGGCGCGCTTTCCGGCCGCGCGCCGGGTGCGCGGCGATGCCTTCGCCAGCGTCGCCGCCGGGCTGGGGCAGCACGCGCGCCGGGTGTTTGGCGCGCCTGGGTGAGCTGCGCCGGGTGTTTGGCGCGTCTCGGTAGGCAGCGCCGGGTGTTCGGCGCGCCGGCCTGAGCCTCAGCGCCGCGGCGGGCGGCCGCCCGCCGGCCCCGGGCGGCCAGACCCCTGGCGGCCCGGTCCGGGGCGCTGGCCCGGCCGTGCGGCCGGCCGCGGCGCATCGGCCTGCGGCCGCGACACATCGGCGATCAGCAGCGTGGCGCGCACCAGGTCTTCCACCGCCTCGTCCAGGGTCTCGGGCGGCTCCAGCGTCTCGATCTCGGCCAGCAGGGCCTCGGCGTCCTCCAGGTCGTCGGGGTCGAGGTGGCGGTAGAGCAGGGCCAGCGGCTCGGTCAGCCGGTCCTCGAAGCGGTCCATCAGCGCCGGAAACAGGTCCACCGCGGTGGCAAAGCCGGCCACCCAGGGCATCACCACCTCGGACGGATCGGCATCGTCCTCCAGCTCGTAGACCCAGGGATCGAACCAGTCGCGCTCGGCAATCGCCTGGGCCAGCTCGGCATGGCGGCGCCGCACCAGCGACTGCAGCCGCGCCGCATCAAAGCCCGGCGGCGGCGCCTTGCCGTCCACGTCGACGATGTGGGCCAGCCAGCGCGGCTCGGCCACCGGCTCGGGCTGCAGCAGCACGCCGGCCAGGTAGCCATCGAGCGACATCACGTCCAGCGCGTCGTGACTCTCGGGCAGGCGGTCGAGCAGGGCCTGCAGCGCGTCGATCTCGGCCTCGTCCAGCGGTTTCAGCGGCTGGGCCTCGGCCGGCGACCGGGCGGCCTGCGGCGGCCGCACCGGGCGCGGCGGTGGCCGCCGGCCGGCCGCCGCGGCAACGGAGCGGGGGGGCGACTTCTTCGCAGGCGGGCGGGGCGGCGTCATGGCCGGATTGTGGCCTGCCTATGATGGCTGCATGACCGCCATGCCACCCGACCGACCGCCGCAGCTGCTGGACGCCGCCGCCACCGCCGCCGCCCTGCCCTGGGCGGCGCTGACCCGGGCCATCGCCGCCACGCTGGCCGACCAGGCCGCCGGCCAGGTGCAGGCGCCCGAACGCTGGGTGCTGCCGCTGGCGCCCGGCAGCTCGTGGTTTCTGATGCCGGCCTGGCTGGCACCCGAGGCCGGCGATCTGGCGGCGATCAAGCTGATCACCTATGCCGCGGCCAACCCGGCGCGGGGCCTGCCGGCCATCCTGGGCGATGTGCTGGTGCTGCGCGCCTCCACCGGCCAGCGCCTGGCGCTGCTGGACGGGCCCACGGTCACCGCACGCCGCACCGCCGCGGTCACGCTGCTGGCGGCACAGCGCCTGGCGCCGCAGCCCGCCGGGCCGCTGCTGATCGTCGGCACCGGCGTGCAGGCCCGCGCCCATGCCCAGGCCCTGGCGGCGGGGCTGGGCGTGGACCGGCTGCAGGTGATCGGCCGCACGCCGCAGCGCGCCGCCGAGTTCTGCAGCCTGCTGCGCGAGCAGGACGGCCTGGATGCCCGGCCCGCCGCCCTTCCGGACCTGGATCGCGCCCTGGCCGACTGCCCGCTGGTGGTCACGGCCACGCCGGCCCAGGCCGTGCTGCTGCGCGGCCGCGTGCGCGACGATGCCTTCGTCGCCGCCATCGGCGCCTTCACGCCGCAGATGATCGAGCTGGACCCGGCCCTGACCCGCGACATCGCCGCCCGCGGCCGCATCGTGCTCGACAGCCCGGCGGCCCGCCACGAGGCCGGCGACCTGATCGCCGCCGGCCTGGACCTGGCGGCGCTGCCGGCCCTGCAGGACCTGGGTGAGGCCGAGCCCCGCAGCGGCCCGGTGCTGTTCAAGAGCTGCGGCGCGGCGCTGTGGGACCTGGCCGCGGCGCGCTGCGCCGTCGGCTGAATGCCACGGCCGGCGGCCCGTCAACCCGAGTGAATCACTTCTAGGGATGGGCGTGGGCGGCGCGGCTGGGCACAGTCCGCGGCGTTGTGCGGCGCAGTCCAGATCCTGCGATGCGTTGCCAAGGTCCCAACGACGTCCTTTCCGAGGACTTCCAAGCCCGCCGAGACTCGGCGGGCTTTTTTTTGGCCCCGGCTGCCGGCTCAGGCCGCAAAACCCGGCGCCAGCTCCTGGCGCAGCCAGGCCACCAGGGCCTGCACGGCGCGGGGCACATAGGGGCTGTAGGGGCGGATCGCATACAGCTGCTCGCCAAAGCTGCCCACCGGCCGCCAGCCGGCCAGCACCGGCTGCAGCCGGTCCTCGCGCAGCGCCGCCTGGGCGCTGAAGTCGGGCAGCAGCGCAATGCCCAGGCCACGCAGCGAGGCCTCGCGCAAGGCCTCGCTGTTGTTGGCGGCAAACGGGCCGGCCACCGGCACCGTGGTCTCGCGGCCGTCGCCATCGACCAGGGTCCAGGCCGGCGCGTCGCCGGGGCGCAGATAGTGCAGGCAGTCGTGGCCGCGCAGCTCGTCGGGCGTGGCCGGCGTGCCGCGGCGGCGCAGGTAGGCGCGGCTGGCCACCAGCAGCGAGCGCGTGGCGCACAGCGTCCAGGCCACATGGGTGTCGGGCGGTGCATGGGTGTGGCGGATCGCCAGGTCGTAGCCTTCCTGGGCCAGCGGCACCAGGCGGTCGGCCAGGTCCAGCTCGATGCGCACCTCGGGATGGGCGCGCAGAAAGTCCGGCAGCCGCGGCACGAGCTGCTGGCGCGCCAGCGCCACCGGCGCGGTGATGCGCAGCCGGCCGCGCGGCTGCTCGGCCAGATCGCGCACGCCCGAAAACGCGGTGGCAATGGTGTCGAAGGCGCCGGCCGTGGCATCGGCCAGGCGCTGGCCAGCCTCGGTCAGACGCACGCTGCGCGTGGTGCGCAGCACCAGGGGCACGCCGGCGGCACGCTCCAGCTCGGCGATGCGCTGGCTCATCGCCGCCTTGCTCAGGCCCAGGCGCTGGGCCGCGGCGGTGTAGCTGCCCAGCATGCCCAGCACCGACAGCGCATGCACATGGCTCCAGAGGGTGTCGATGCGGCGCGGGTCCATGCTGTTGTTCCGGAGGTTGCCACCCTATTGTTCAGTATCGTGAACAATGAATCCAGCGTGGATGGACTGGTGGCGGCGCCCCGGCCTGCCTAGACTGCGGGCCTCGATCCCAATCTCAGGAGACCGCCATGGGTGCGCCCGAAGCCTTCACCGCCACGGCCGACGTCGGCCATTACATTGCCGGTCGCCTGGTGCCGGGCGCCAGCGGCCGCCAGCAGGCCGTCTACCACCCGGCCAGCGGCCAGGTGGCGCGCCAGGTGGCGCTGGCCTCGGCCGACGAGGTCAACGCCGCGGTGGCCGCCGCCGCCGCGGCCCAGCCGGCCTGGGGTGAGCTGCCGCCGCTGCGCCGCGCGCGGGTGATGTTCAAGTTCCTGGAGCTGCTGAACCAGCACAAGGACACGCTGGCGGCAATGATCACCGCCGAGCATGGCAAGGTGTTCACCGATGCCCAGGGCGAGGTGGCGCGTGGCATCGACATCGTCGAGTTCGCCTGCGGTGCACCGCAGCTGCTGAAGGGCGACTTCACCGACCAGGTGTCCACCGGCATCGACAACCACACGCTGCGCCAGCCGCTGGGCGTGGTGGCCGGCATCACGCCGTTCAACTTTCCGTGCATGGTGCCGCTGTGGATGTTTCCGCTGGCCCTGGTCACCGGCAATGCCTTCATCCTCAAGCCCAGCGAGCGCGACCCCAGCTGCAGCCTGTTCATGGCCGATCTGCTGAAGCAGGCCGGCCTGCCCGACGGCGTGTTCAACGTGGTGCAGGGCGACAAGCTGGCGGTGGATGCGCTGCTGACGCATCCGGACGTGCGCGCGGTCAGCTTCGTCGGCTCGACGCCCATCGCCAACTACATCTACGAAACCGGCGCGCGCCATGGCAAGCGCGTGCAGGCACTCGGCGGCGCCAAGAACCACCTGGTGGTGATGCCCGACGCCAATGTCGAGCAGGCGGTGGACGCCCTGGTGGGCGCGGCCTATGGCTCGGCCGGCGAGCGCTGCATGGCGATCTCGGTGGCGGTGCTGGTGGGCGATGCCGGCGACAAGATCGTGCCCCTGGTGGCCGAGCGCGCGCGTGCGCTGAAGGTCAAGGACCCGATGGCGCTGGACGCCGAGATGGGCCCCATCGTCACCCAGCAGGCCAAGGAACGCATCGAGGGCTACATCGCCACCGGCGTGCAAGAGGGCGCACAACTGGTGGTCGATGGCCGCGGCCTGAAGGTGGCGGGCCTGGAGGGCGGCTTCTTCACCGGCGGCACGCTGTTCGACCATGCCACGCCGGACATGCGCATCTACAAGGAAGAGATCTTCGGCCCGGTGCTGACCTGCGTGCGCGTGCCCGATTTCGCCAGCGCACTGAAGCTGATCAACGAGCACGAGTTCGGCAACGGCGTGTCGATCTACACCGGCGACGGCGGCATCGCGCGCGAGTTCAGCCGCCGCGTGCAGGTGGGCATGGTCGGCGTCAACGTGCCGATCCCGGTGCCCATGGCCTGGCACGGCTTTGGCGGCTGGAAGAAGAGCCTGTTCGGCGACATGCACGCCTATGGCGAGGAGGGCGTGCGCTTCTACACCAAGCAAAAGAGCGTGATGCAGCGCTGGCCGGAAAGCATCGCCAAGGGCGCCGAGTTCAGCTTCCCGGTGTCGAAGTGAGCTGACCGGCTGCTCAGGTGGCGCAGGGGTCGCCAGGCCCCATCGCCGCCATGGCCTCGCGCATCTGCTCGGGCGTGACATCGCGCAGGTGCGTGGCCAGCGACCACTGGTGGCCGAAAGGATCGCGCACCTGGCCATAGCGGTCGCCCCAGAACATGTCGGTGGCCGGCATCGTGACCTTGGCGCCGGCGGCCTCGGCCCGGGCGATGGCGGCATCGACGTCGCGCACATACAGGTGCAGCACCACCGGGCTGGCGGTCAGGGCCTGCGGGCCGACGCAGCCCATCTCGGGAAACTCGTCGTTGAGCATCAGCACCGAGTCGGCGATGCGCATCGAGGCATGCATCAGCCGGCCGTCGGGGCCGGGCAGGCGCGACAACTCCTCGGCGCCAAAGGCACGGGCATAGAAGTCCAGCGCCGCGGCGGCGCCCTGGCACACCAGGTGCGGCGTAACGGCATGGAAGCCGTCGGGGATGGGTTTGACGGGGCTGTGGGGCATGGCGGGCTCCTGCAAGGATGGGTGACCGAAGTCGGGGCGATGAACGGTGCCCCCGGCGGCCGGGCCGCACCATCCCCACGACGAAGGGCCGCGGCCGATCTCGACATGGACGGCTGCGGCCGGCCTGTTCGGCCGATCATGGTGGCGGCCCGGCGCGCATGATCGCGGGCGCACGCCCACCGTCCATGCTGTCCGCCCCCCTGCCCCCGTCGATCCGGCGCAACGCCCTGCCCCCGCTGGCGGCGCTGCTGCTGCTGGCCGCCTGCGGCACGGCGCCGCCTTCGGGTGAGGGCCAGCCGGCCGTGGCCTGCGGCCGCATGCCGTCGGCGCTGCGCGACCTGGACGGCCTGCGCATGGTCGATGCCGAGACCGTCGCGGCCGACGGCCAGGGCCACCCGGCGCATTGCAGGATCAGCGGCCGGCTCCATGAGCGCCGCGGCGACGATGGCCAGCGTTACGCCATCGGCTTCGAGCTGCGCCTGCCGGTGGGCTGGAGCGGCCGCCTGCTGCACCAGCCCCAAGCCGGCCGCGTCGATCCGGCCTACGGCGGCCTGGCCGTGCTGGGCGCGGCCGATGCGCTGTCGCGTGGCATCGCCGTGCTGTCCAGCGACGGCGGCCACGACAGCAGCGAGCGCGGCTTCCAGAAGGACGGCGCCGCCCGCGGCCAGGCCTTCGGCCGCGATCCGCAGGCCCGCGCCGACCTCGGCCATGCCGCAGACGCCACGCTGTGGCCGCTGGCCCAGACCATCACCCAGCGCCACTACGGCCAGGCGCCACGCTGGCGCTACATCGCCGGCTGTGGCGAGGGCGGGCGCCGCGCCCTGGTGGCCGCCAGCCGCACGCCCGAGCAGTACGACGGCGTGCTGGCCGGCGCGCCAGCCCTGCACCTGCCTCGCGCGGCCCTGCAATCGGCCTGGGAGGCGCGGGTCTGGCGCACCGTGGACCCCGAGCCGCAGCGCGCGCTGTCGGCCGAAGATCTGCAGCGCGTGGCCCAGGCCGTGCTGGCGCGCTGCGATGCCCAGGACCTGCTGGTCGATGGCCTGGTGGCCGATGTGGCGCGCTGCCAGCGCAGCCTGCGCTGGACCGAGCTGGTCTGCGGCAGCCCGGGCGCAAGCGCCGCCACCTGCCTGGACCGTGGCCGCGCCGCGGCGCTGAAGGGCGTGCTCGACGGCGCCCAGGACGGCCAGGGCCGGCCGCTGTATGCGCATTGGCCGCTGGACCCCGGCATCGCCACGCCGGCCTGGCGCCAGTGGAAGCTCGATGGCGGCGGCGCCGACCTCGACGGCGAGGCCACCGGCACAGTGCTGGCCGCGGCCTCGCTGAGCCGCGTCTTCAGCACGCCGCCGGTGGCGGTGGACGGCACGCCGGCCGCGCTGCGCGACTGGCTGCTGCAGCTGGACCTGGACCAGGCCGCCGAGGCCATGGCCGCCACCGATGAGCGACATCCGCAATCGGCGCTGGCGTTGTTCGACCCGCCCGACGTGCTGGCGCCGCGGCTGGACGCGCTGGCGCGGCGCGGCGGCCGCGTGCTGGTCTACCACGGCGCGGCCGATCCGGTGCTGTCGCTGCAGGCCACGCTGCGCTGGACCGAGGCCCTGCAGGCCCAGCTGGGCCTGGCCCAGGCCGACCAGCGCGCGCGCAGCTTCGCCGTGCCCGGCATGGGCCATTGCAGCGGCGGACCGGCCACCGACCGCTTTGACGCGCTGGGCGCGCTGATGGCCTGGGTCGAGCAGGGCCGGGCGCCGGATCGGCTGGAGGCCCAGGTGGATGCGGCCAATCCCGAGCTGCCGGCCGGCTGGAGCCGCCAGCGTGGCCGCGCGCTGTGCCCCTGGCCGCGCGTGGCGCGTTATGCCGGCGGCCCGCCCGAGGCGGCCGGCAGCTTCCGCTGCGCCATGCCCTGATTCAGGCCAGGGCGCCGGCGCCGTCGGCGGCGCTGCACACCCACACCGTGGCCGGCCCGCCCTCGGGCGAGCGGTAGTGCCGCAGCACCGCGTCGCGCACCGGCGCCACCGCCGCGCGCGGCAGCAGGGCCACGGCGCAGCCGCCGAAGCCGCCGCCGGTCATGCGCGCGCCGCCCTGGCCGGCCGCATGCCCGGCAATGGCCTGCTGCAGGATCTCGACCAGGCGGTCGATGGCCGGCACGGTGATCTGGAAGTCGTCGCGCATCGACGCATGCGACTCGGCCATCAGCCGGCCCATGGCCGCCAGGTCGCCGGCGGCCAGCGCCAGCGCCGCGGCCTCGGTGCGCGCGTTTTCGCTGACGATGTGGCGCGCACGGCGCCAAACCAGCGGGTCCAGACCCTCGCGCCCGGCCTGCAGCCGCGCACCGTCCACCTCGCGCAGCGCGGCCACGCCGAAGTGGCTGGCCGCGGCCTCGCACTGCGCGCGGCGGGTGTTGTACTCGCTGTCCACCAGGCCACGCTTCACATGGCTGTGCACGATCATCACCGCCGCATCGGCCGGCAGCGGCACGGCCCGGGCCTGCAGCGAGCGGCAGTCGATCAGCAGCGCATGGCCGGCCTGGCCGCGGGCCGAGATCAGCTGGTCCATGATGCCGCAGCGGCAGCCGACGAACTCGTTTTCGGCCCGCTGCGCCAGCAGGGCCAGCGTGGTGGCCTCGGGCTCGGTGCCGCCGGCCAGCTGCTTGAAGACCTGGCCGATGGCCACTTCCAGCGAAGCCGACGAGGACAGGCCCGCGCCCTGCGGCACATTGCCGGCCACCGCCAGGTCCACGCCCTGCAGCGCCAGGCCGTGGGCCTGCAGCTGCTGCACCATGCCGCGCACATAGGCGGTCCAGGGCGCGTCGTCGCGGGGCACGATGGGCGCGTCCAGGTCGAAGGCGTCCAGGGCACCCTCCTGATCGGCAGCCAGCACCTGCACGCGGCGGTCGGCGCGTGGGCGCAGCGCCACCAGGGTGTGGAAATTGATCGCGCAGGGCAGCACGAAGCCGCCGTTGTAGTCGGTGTGCTCGCCGATCAGGTTGACGCGGCCGGGCGCCTGCACCCATTGCGTGGGCGCGCCGCCAAAGGCCGCGGCAAAGGCCTGCAGCGCACGCTGGCGCAGCTCGGGGACGATGGCATCGGACATCACAGGCCCTCGCGCTCGTGGAGGTAGTGGATCTCGGGCAGCTCGCGCAGGCGCTGGGCGGCCTGCTCGGGCGTCAGGTCGCGCTGGGCCTCGGCCAGCATCTCGTAGCCGACCATGAACTTGCGCACCGTGGCCGAGCGCAGCAACGGCGGGTAGAAGTGCGCATGCAGGGTCCAGTGCTCGGGCGCCGACACGCAAGCGTCCGGCTCGAACGGCGCGCCATGCCAGCCCATCGAATACGGGAACGAGCAGCGGAACAGGTTGTCGTAGCGCGTGGTCAGCGCCTTGACGATGACCGCCAGGCTGTCGCGCTGGCCGTCGTCCAGCTGCGGCAGGCGCTGCACCGCAAAACGCGGCAGCAGCAGGGTCTCGAACGGCCAGGTGGCCCACCAGGGCACGATGGCCAGCCAGTGGTGGTTGTGCACCACCACGCGCTGGCCCAGGGCCAGCTCACGCTCGGCCAGCTCCAGCAGCAGCGGCCGGCCGGTGGCCAGGAAGTGCGCGCGCTGGTGCAGGTCCTCGATGGCCGGCTCGTCGGGCACATGCTCGCTGGCCCAGACCTGGCCATGCGGATGCGGGTTGCTGCAGCCCATCTGCGCGCCCTTGTTCTCGAACACCTGCACCCAGCGCCAGCCCTGCTGCTGGCCCAGCTCGGCCGTCTGCCCGGCCCAGGCATCGACCACGCCGCGCAGCGCCGGCAGCGACAGCTCGGGCAGGCTGCGCGAATGGTCGGGCGAGAAGCAGATCACCCGGCTGGCGCCACGCGCCGGCTGCAGCGCAAACAGCGCATCGTCGGCGCCGCCGCCCTGGGCCGGGCCTGGCGCCGGGGTCTCGGCCATCAGCGCCGCGAAGTCGTTGCCGAAGACATGGGTGCCCAGGTAGTCGGGATTGCGCTCGCCGTTGATGCGGCGGTTGCCGGCACACAGGTAGCAGCCGGGGTCGTGGGCCGGGCGCGGCGCATCGTCCAGCGCCTCCTGCGCGCCCTGCCAGGGGCGCTTGGCGCGGTGCGGCGACACCAGCACCCAGCGCCCGGTCAGCGCATTGCGGCGGCGGTGCGGATGCTCGGCCGGATCGAAGCCGGGCACGGCGGACGGGACGGAAGACTCGGGCGGCTGGGGCCGATCGGGCAGGTCGGACATGGAGCTAACGCGCGTTAGTGTTCCGGCATTCTGAGACAGCTAACCCGCGTTAGTCAACAATCGCCCCCGATGAACCCGGACCCCGACGCTCCCCGGCCCAGCGCCCGACCCACCAGTGCCGAGGTGGCGCGCCTGGCCCAGGTGTCGCGCACCACGGTGTCCTTCGTGCTCAACGGCGTCACCGACCGCGGCATCAGCGAGGCCACGCGCCAGCGTGTGCTGGAGGCCGCGCTGCGCCTGGGCTACGAGCCCAATGCCGCGGCGCGTGCGCTGGCCGGTGGCGCCAGCGGCAGCATCGCCCTGGTGCTGCCCAGCGTGCAGCACCTGCAGGTGGATGCCTTTCTGGCCCAGCTGCTGGCCAGCGTCAGCGCCAGCTGCCAGGCCAGCGGCCTGAAGCTGCTGATCGAGACCAGCGAAGGCCATGCGCCCGGCGACTTCGTGCGCCTGGTGCGCAGCCGGCGCATCGACGGCCTGATCGTGGCCCATCTGCGCACCGCCGAGCTGGCCCATCTGCAGCAGCTGCGCGACTCGGGCGTGCCCCTGGTGGTGCTGGGCTGCGGCCTGGCCGCCGATGCCGGCCTGGTGGCCATCGGCGACGACAGCGGGCCGTCGGCGCGCCTGGCCGTGCGCCACCTGCTGGCGCTGGGCCACCGCCGCATCGGCTTCGTCAACTATGCGCCGGCCAGCTTCCACCAGGCGGCGCAGCGCGAGCAGGGCTGGCGCCAGGCGCTGCAGGAAGCCGGCATCAGCGCGCCCGACGACTGGCGGGTGCATGCCGACATCAGCGCCGACAGCGGCTGGCGCGCCACCCAGGCCCTGCTGGCCCGCGGCGGCGGGCTGACGGCGCTGTTTGCCGGCAACGACACCATCGCCTTCGGTGCGCTGCGCGCGCTGCGCGAGGCCGGGCTGCGCGTGCCGCAGGACATGGCCTTGATCGGCTACGACGACATCCCGCTGGCGGCCTTTGCCGAGCCGCCGCTGAGCAGCGTGCGCAGCGACCCCGCGGCCCAAGGCCGGCATGCGGTGGCGCGGCTGCGGCAGGCCCTGGGCCTGGCCGATCACGGCGCGCTGCCGCCGCTGCCGGCGCCCAGCCTGGTGCTGCGCGACAGCTGCGGCGGCCGCTGACGGCGTGATGCAGTTCACCCCACAAGCCGTGATGAACCCTGGGGCGCTACAGCCGCGGCGTGCAGGGCCGACACCCAGGCGATGACCCGCCCCCCCGTCACCGCCCCGCCGGACGATGCCGCGCTGCTGCTGGCCGCGGCCCGCGCCTGCCGCGAGCGGGGCGAGCTGGCCGCGGCCCTGGCCCCGGCCCTGGCCGCCCAGGCCGTGGCCCGCGACGCCGTGCTGCGCGCCGAGGCCGGCCTGCTGGCCTGCGCCTGCCACTACCGGCTGGGCGACCTCGCGGCGCTGCTGGACCTGGGCCCGCGGGTGCTGGTCGATCTGCCGGCCAGCAGCCGGCGCAACGAGCGCGCCGAACTGCTGCGCTGGCTGACCCTGGCCGGCGCCGAGACCGGCCGCTTCGAGCAGGCCATGGCCGCCGCCACCGAGCACTGCGCGCTGGCCGACGCCAGCGACGACGATGCGCTGCAGGCGCTGGCGCTGAATGCGCTGGCCGTGTGCTTCGAGCGCATGGGCGACCCCTGGCAGGCCGAGCGCCTGATGCTCGACGGCCTGGCCCATGCCGAGCGCCAGGACCAGCTGCATCCCAAGCTGGTGACGCTGAACAACCTGGCCGCCGTGACCATCGGCGCCTACCACCTGCACCGCGACGTCGACGAGGCCGAGGCCCGCGGCGCCCTGCTGCGTGCGCTGGGCTATGCGCGCCGCGCCCAGCAGGACGCGGCGGCGGTGACCGACACCTTCTTCCACGTCTTCATCGACGGCAATGTCGGCGAGGCCCTGCTGCACCTGGGCGATGTGGCCAGCGCCGAGCCGCTGCTGCAGCGCGCGCTGCAGCTGGCGCTGGACAACAAGCACCTGGCCCAGTCCTGGCGCATCCGCTGCACGCTGGCCGAGGGCCGCATCGCCCAGGGCGATGCCGCCGCGGCCGAGGCCCAGCTGACGGCGCTGCAGTCCGAAGCCGGCGCGGCCATGCCGCAGGCCACGCGGCTGCGCCTGCACCAGACGCGCTGGCGCGCCTGCCAGGCGCTGGGCCGCTTCGAGGACGCCTTCTGGCATCTGCACCACAGCGACCGCCTGCAGCGCGAGCGCGCCACGCTGCAGCTGCGCGCCCAGTCGCAGCTGCTGGTGACGCGGGCCGAGGCCGAGCGCGCCCGCCAGCAGGCGCGCAGCGCCCAGGCCCAGGCCGACGAGCAGGCCCGCCATGCGCGGCTGGATGCGCTGACCGGCCTGGCCAACCGCCGCCAGGTCGACGAGCGCCTGCCCGGCCTGCTGGCCCAGGCCGCGCGCAGCGGCCGGCCGCTGGCCCTGGCCCTGGTCGATGCCGACCACTTCAAGCGCGTCAACGACCGCCACGGCCACCGCCGCGGCGACCAGGTGCTGGTGGCGCTGGCGCGGCTGCTGCGCGAGGGCACACGCGACGGCCCGGGCGGCGGCGCCGCGGGCGGCGACCTGCTGGCGCGCCTGGGCGGCGAGGAGTTCCTGATCGTGCTGCCCGACACCGCGCCCGAGCTGGCGCGCCAGATCTGCGAGCGCCTGCGCCAGCGGGTCGAGGCCCATGCCTGGGCTGCGCTGGCGCGTGGCCTGCAGGTCACGGTGAGCATCGGCCTGGCCCATGCGCCGCCGCACGAGGCCGCGGCGCTGTTCGAGCAGGCCGACCGCGCGCTCTACCGCGCCAAGCAGGACGGCCGCAACCGCGTGCAGGAGTACGACGGCAGCACGCCGTCCTCGGGCTTCGACGGCTCGGTCTGAGCCCCGGGATCAGCCGCCGACCACGCCGCCGTCCAGGCGGCGGATGGCCAGCGTGGCCGAGCGCGGCCGGCCGCTGCCCGGCCCGCCGGGCCAGCTGGAAAAACGCTCGGGCCGGGCCGGATCGCTGCGGTCGCCCACCGGCTCGCCCGGGTGCTGCACATTGACGAACAGCGTGCGGCCATCGGGCGTGATCGTCGGCCCGGTGATCTCGGCATTGGCCGGCCCGACCAGGAAGCGCCGCACCTCGCCCGTGGCCACATCGCAGGCCAGCATCTGGTTGTTGCCCAGGCGCGCAAACTCGCCCTGGCCCCGCTCGCTGCTGGCATGGTCGGTGCAGATCCACAGCACGCCGCGGCCGTCCATCAGCAGGCCGTCGGGACAGGCGAAGGGGTCGCCGCGCACATTGCCACGAGCCTCGGGCCGCTGATTGGCCGGGTCGCCGGCCAGCAGCAGATGGTCCCAGCGGAAGGCCTCGCCGTCGTGGTCGCCGTCCTCGCGCCAGCGGATGATCTGGCCCATCACATTGCGTGCGCGTGGATTGGCCGCATCCGGGCCGGCAAAGCCGTCGGCGCCACGGTCGCGGTTGTTGGTCAGGGTGCAGTACACGTCGCGCGTGGCCGGGTCCACCGCCAGCCATTCGGGCCGGTCCATCTTGGTCGCGCCCAGCAGGTCGCTGGCCTGGCGCGCGCGGATCACCACCGCGCCCTGGTCGGCAAAACCGTTGGCCGCCGTCAGCGGGCCCTGGCCATGCACCAGCGGCAGCCAGCGGCCGCGGCCGTCGGCATCGAAGCGCGCCACATACAGCGTGCCCTCGTCGAGCAGGCCGCGGTTGGCCTGGCCGGCGGTCTGGCCCGGCGCGGGCTGGCGCATGCGCTCGCGGCTGACGAACTTGTAGATGTACTCGAAGCGCGCGTCCTCGCCCGAATACACCACCGCCCGGCCGTCGCGCGTCAGCGTGGTGGTCGCGCCCTCGTGGGCGGCGCGTCCCAGGGCCGTGCGCTTGACCGGCACGGACTGCGGATCGTAGGGGTCGATCTCGACCACCCAGCCGAAGCGGTGGAACTCGTTGGGATGGCGCCCTGCATCGAAGCGCTCGTCGTGCTCGGCCCAGCCCGACCAGCCCTTGCGGCGCAGGCCCCAGCGCTGCTGGTCGGCATCGGCGCGCTCGGGGCCGTCGAAGTAGCCGGCCCAGTTCTCCTCGCCCGACAGCAGCGTGCCCCAGGGCGTGCCGCTGGCCGCGCAGTTGGCGATGGTGCCCAGCACCGTGCGGCCGGCCGCGTCGGCGGCGGTGCGCATCAGCGCATGGCCGGCGGCCGGGCCGCGCACTTCAAACGGCGTGCGGCCGGTGATGCGCCGCGCCTGGGCCGAGGGCCGCTGCACCTGCCAGGCACCATCGGCCTGGCGCGCCACCTCGATCACCGAGATGCCGTGCGAGGCCTGGGCCTTGGCCACCTTCTCGGCGCTCCAGGTCCGCTGGCCATCGGGGAACAGCAGGCCGTTGTCCACGTACTCGTGGTTGGTGGCCAGCAGGCCGCGGCGGCTGCCGGCCTGGCCCTCGGCCAGCGCAAAGTACTGCATGCCGTCGTGGTGCATGCCCTGCTGCAGCGCCTGCTCGGCGGCGCTGTTGGAGGCATCGGGCTTGAAGGCCGGCATGCCGCTGGCCAGGCCCACCGGATCGCCCCAGGCCGTCAGCACCTGGGCCACATAGCCCTCGGGCACCTGCACCTGGTCGGCCAGCGAGGCCGGCACGCTGCGAAAGCCCAGCTTGGGCCCGGCCGGCGCCGTGGCACAACCCGCCAGCGGCGCGGCCAGCGGGGCAAAGGCGCTGGCAAAGGCCAGGCCCAGGCCGCCCTGCAGCCACTGGCGGCGGGCGGGATCGCTGATCTGGTGGATGCTGGGGTTGGCGCTGCGGTTGCTGTCTTCCATCGGCGCGATTGTCGCGCCGCGCTCAGCCCAGACCGGCCGCCAGCCGGCGCAGCGCCGGCGCGCTGAGGTACAGCAGATAGGCCGTGCCACGCGTGGTGGTGAAGGGCCGCGGCGGCGCGCGCAGCCGGCGCGTGGGCTGGCCCGGCGCACCGGGGATCTCGAACCAGGCCTGCGGGTCGTCGTGCTGGCCGATCAGCGGGTCCTTGGACGTGCCGCGGTGGTCGGGGCCCATCGGGTTGCGGTCGGCCCAGGCGCCCAGCAGATGCTCGAACTGGTCTTCCAGGCTGGCACAGAAGAACAGGCCCAGCAGGCCACGCTCGGCGGCCGCGGTGCGCGCGGCATACCGCGGGCCATAGGCCATGCCACGACGCACCAGCGGCCGGCGCTGCGGCTGCACCAGCGGATCGGCACGCGGGTTCAGGCGGCGGATGTGGGCGCCGAAGGGGCAGCCGCTGCCGCGGGCGTCCTCGTCCTGGAAGTTGAAGGCGTCGAAGCCCGGGGCGTCGCGCTGCGCATCGGCCTTGGCTTCGGCCGGCCGCATCAGCCGTCCGTCGGGCCAGCGGCCACAGAGCTTGGCCAGCACCCAGTCGCCGGACTGGCCCAGCGAGGCCGCGGCCTGATCCACATAGGCGCGGAAGCCGGCCTCGTCCTGGGCGATCTTGCGCAGCACGCCGAAGCTGGCATCGCGGAAGAAGGTGGTCGCCGCCGGCAGCTCGCCGAACTGCCAGGGATTGGCGCCATCGTTGTTGGCATGGCCCAGCAGCAGCTCGCCCGGCGCATGCAGGGCCGGGCTGCCGTCGGCCTGGGAGCGCAGGTGCACGCCGTCGAAGCGCGGGTTGGCGATGCCGTCCACATAGCCGAAGTGCACCAGGCGCGTGCCATGCGGGCCGACCAGGTGGCGGCCGTCGTGCACCGCGTCCCAGCCGTGCAGGCCGCCGGCACCGGGCAGCGTGCGCAGCGCCTGCCACTGGGCATCGATCTGCGCCGCAGTGCGCGCATGCAGGCTCAGCGCCAGATGGGCCTGGTCGGCCTGGAAGCTGGCCTCCCAGCGCCAGGCGGCGCTGTCGCCGGTGTCGCCCAGGCGGGCCGCGGCGCGCTGCACCGCACCGGCGGCAAAGGCCGGCGCACGCTGGCGCAGCGCCGCGGCCCAGTCGTCGGGCAGGCCCAGGGCCTGCAGGCCGGCAAAGCTCAGGCCCAGGTTCACCGCATGCTGGCCGGCCGGCCGCCGGCCGCCCCGCATGGGCTTGACCGGCACGGTCTCCAGCCCGCCCTGCTCGCGGCCCTCGCGCAGATGGCCGCCGCCGTCCAGCAGCAGCGACAGCCACAGCCGGGCCTGGTCGGCATCGGCCACGCGCAGCAGGCCGTGGCGCACCCGCAGCATGTGCGCCGGCAGGCCGTAGACCGGCAGGTGCTGGATGCCGGCATCCGGGTCCTGGAACGACCATCCGGTCATGCGGCCTCTCCCCGGGCTGCGTCTCGCGCCAGGCCCTGCTGCACCGCCACCACCGGCGCCTGCGGATAGGCGCTGTAGAAATAACCACCCACCGGCGCGGCGTTGTACTGCCGCGCCTTGGCCACAAAGGCCTCGGCGTTGTCGGCCACCGGCAGCGGCGGCGCATCGTCCAGGCAGGCGAACAGCGTGTCGAACAGCGGGCCGACCGTGCGGGCAAAGTGCTTGAGGTACTCGTCGAAGGCGCCGTCGAAGGTGGTGAACAGGCCCAGCTTGGTGTCGCCATCGAGCAGCAGAAACCAGGCGAAGTGCACATGGCGGGCGGCCGCCAGCTTGAACTCGATGCGCGGCGCGGCGGCGGCAATGGTCTTGCGCAGCTTGTCGGCGTTTTCGGCCACCGGCGCCTTGATCGGCATGATCACCGCCAGCGGGTTCTGCACGCAGGCCTGCTCGCGGGCGTACTCCAGCCGCAGCTGGTCGCAGCGAAAGCCCCAGGTCTTGCGCAGCCGCTCGGGCTGGCCGGTGGCGGGGTCGAGGCTGGGGCCGATGCCGGGCAGCATCAGCACGCGGCGCACGGTTTCCACCACCAGTGGCAAGGCCAGGTAGGCGCCGATGCAGTCGTGGCCATGGGCGGCCTCGGCCCGGCCCGAGGCGCCGAAGATCAGCGGATCGCCACGCTCGCCAAAGGCCTCGCTGGCACCGGGCGTGGCCAGGGCCTCGCGCGTGGCCGCGCCGATGGCCAGGATGACCTGCTGGCCGGCCTTGAGCTGGGCCACCGGCCGGCCCTGGTGCTGCAGCGTGCAGTCGGCGATGACCTGGCGCGGCAGAAAGGCCGCCGGCGGATGCGCGGCCAGCGCATCGACGATGCGGCGCTGCAGCCGCGCGCGCTCGGGCCGGCCCGGCGAAGCGGCATGGGCCAGGGCCACCAGCTCGGCGTGGTACGGCGCGCCGGCCGGATCGAGCAGCAGCGCATCCAGCGCCAGGGCCACGCTGGCCTGCACATTGCCGATGGTGCCGGCGATCAGCCCGCCCAGCAGCGAAGCCATCTCATGGCCCGACAACTCGCCGGGCTCGGCCACCAGACGCTCGGCCACCGGCACAAACTGGTCCAGGCCGAGCAGCTTGCGCTGCGCGCCGAGGGCCTGGAGCTGGGCCTTCAGCTCGACCACGTCGTCGGGCGTCTCGCCGGCCGCATAGTCCGACAGCAGGGCCAGCGTGCGCATCAGGAACACCGCGCCGGCGGCCTCGGCGGTTTTCTGCGGCACCGGGTCGAAAGTGAAATGCCGGCCGATGATCTGGTGCACCAGCTGCTGGTAGCCGGCGCGCATCGAGGCTTCGAGCACACCATGCTGGTCCAGCGGATAGCCGAACAGCAGGGCCGCATAGCGCAGGCCGACCTGCTCGCCCAGCTGGGCGGCGTCGAAGCGCCGGCCCTTCAGCGGCAGCACCGAGGCGGCTTGCCAGGCGATCTCGACCAGGGCGCCGATCTCGGCCGCGTTGTAGCGCAGCAGGCGCGCGGCCAGGCCACGCTGCAGCGCATGGGCCATGCCGTCCAGGCCCAGCATGAAAGTGCCGCTGCCCAGCGGCTGATAGGGCGCATTGCTGAACAAGCGGTCGTCGCGCAGCGCCAGCTCCACATGCTCGCGCGCGGTCAGCAAGGCCACCGTCTGGTGGTACTGCGGCACCGCGCCCGTGGCCACCGGCGCGGCGGCCAGGCTCTGGAACTGGATCAGCTCGCCACTGGCGCGCAGGCGCTCGTACAGCGCATCGCGGCTGGCATCGTCGGCCAGCGTGCGCTGCAGCTGCTGGTTGGTTTGATAGGGCGTCAGCGGCGGGGCGTCGGGATCGGTCATGGGCGGGGCCGGTCAGGGGGTCGGGAGCTGCGATGGTGCCGTGGACCGCGCTGCGGCCGGCCTGCGGCATCCCATGTTCTGCGGATGCCTGGTCAGGCCGCGTCCTGCCACTGCACCAGCAGCGCCCGCGCACGGCGCAGGTCGCGGGTGCCGCGGCCTTCGCTCAAGGCGGCGAGGCAGGGCGCCAGCAGCGCCGCCGCCTGCCGCGGCCGCTGCTGCGCGGCCAGGCGCCGGCCCAGCGACATCGCGGCGCGCAGGGCCAAGGCCTGCAGGCCGCTGGCCTGGGCCTCGCGCAGGGCCAGGGCCAGCCAGTCGTCGGCGCGTGCGGCCTGGGCCGGCGAGGGGTCGCCACGCAGCAGCAGCTCGCCGGTGAGGCGGGCCACCTCGGGCGCCCAGTAGCGCTCGCCGCAGCGCTGCACCAGGGCCCAGGCCTGCTCCAGCAGGGCCAGGGCCTCGGCGCTGCGGCCGGCCTCGGCCAGGCCCTCGGCACGCAGCGACAGGTAGAAGGCGCGCGTGACCACGGCGCCGGTGGCGGCCCACATCGCATCGCCCTGCTGCATCTGGCTCAGGCCGGCCTCCACATCGCCCAGCTCGGCCAGCAGCCGGCCATGCACCACGCGCGCATGGGCCAGCCAGACCGCAAAGCCGCCGGACTCGCAGATCTCGATGGCGCGCTCGGCCGCCTCCAGGCCCGGTGCCAGCTCGCCGCGGAACCAGTGGGCCACGGCCAGGAAGCCATGCGCCTCGCCCATGCTGAAGCGGTGGTTCAGGCCGGTGGCCAGGTCGACCACCTGGCGCGCGCGGCTCAGCGCCTCGTCGGCGCGGCCCATCTCCCACAGGCCCCAGCTGCTGTAGCACAGGCACATCACGCCGGGGTCCTGCACCGCCAGCGCGCGGTGGCCCAGGCTGCGGTAGTCGGCCAGGCAGGCGTCCATCATGGCCACCGCCTGCGGCACCTGGCCCTGGTGGAAGTGGATGTTGGCCAGGGCCCAGTCGCTCTGGATGCGCGCCAGGCGTCCGCCCTGCCCGCCCGGCTCGGCCGACGCCGCCTCGGCCGCCGTCTCGGCTGCGACCTCGCGCGCGATGTCGAGCGCGCGGCCGAAGTCGCCGCGCATGAAGTGCCAGCCCTCCAGGCCCAGCCGGGCCTTGGTGCGCGCGCCGGCATCGCCCAGCGCCTCGCACAGCGCCAGCGCGCGCCCATACACCGCCTCCACCGCATCGGCGCCATAGCCTGCGGTGGCGATCAGCCGGCTGGCCAGCAGCAGCTGCAGACGCAGCTCGGCACGGTCGCGCGCCGTGCCGGGGCCTTGCTCGGCCAGCAGGGCCAGGGCATGGCGCAGATGGGCAATGGCCTCGTCATGGGCCGAGCGCGCCGCGGCATGGCGGGCCGCGCGCTCCCAGCCGGCCAGGGCCTGCTCGGTCTGGCCGGCCAGTTCCAGATGGCGGGCCAGCAGCTCGGGCTGGGCCTCGACCATGGCGCCGAACTGGGCCTGCAGCACACGCGCGATGGCCGCATGCAGGCGCTTGCGATCACGCTCCAGCAGCGACTGGTGGGCGGCGTCGCGCACCAGCGCATGCTTGAACACATACAGCCGCTGCGCGCCCTGGCCCTGCTCGCTGACCAGGCCGGCCTGGGCCAGCAGGGCCAGCTCCTGCTCCAGATCGGCCAGGCGGATCGGCGAGTCGGCATCGGCATTCACCGCCGCGGCCAGCGGCAGCGCAAAGGCGCGGCCGATGGCGCTGCCCAGCTGGGCCGCGCGCCGGGCCGAGGGCAGCTGGTCCAGCCGCGCCATCAGCAGCGCCTCCAGCGTGGTGGGCACGGCCTCGCGCAGCAGCAGCGACAGATCGGCCGGCGGCGCGCCGGCCGGTGACGGCACGCTCGGCGCCGGCGCGGCCTGGGCGCGGCGCGCCACCAGGGCCGCGGCCATGTGCGCCGATTCTTCGATGAACAGCGGCACGCCGTCGCCGCGCAGCGCCAGCCAGCGCTCCATCTCGGCGTCCAGCAGCGAGGCGCCGCAGGCATCGCGCAGCAGGGCGCAGGCGGCCTCGGGCGGCAGGCCGGCCAGCGGCAGGCGCGGCACCTCAAACGGCGGCGCGGCCGCGGCCTGGCTGCCACTGGCGCGCCAGGTCAGCAGCAGCAGCAAACGGTCGCCGGCGGCGGCGGTGGCGCCGTCGACCAGGCGCTGCAGCAGCTCGCGGGTGGACGGGTCGATCCAGTGCACGTCCTCGACGATCAGCGCCAGCGGCGCCTGGGCCACGCGCCGCGCCAGCCAGCCAGTCAGCGCATCCATGGTGCGGCGGCGGCGCAGCGCGGCATCGTCGGGCAGCGGCGGCAGGCCGGTGGCCGGCAGCGACAGCAGGGCCGCGATCAGGGCCAGCGCCTGGGACTGGGTCTCATCGGACTCGGCTTCGGCGCCCTGCCCCAGGCCGTGCACCACGCCGGCCTGCAGCCGCGCCAGCAGGGCCGCCGGCGCCTCGCCATCGGCGGCCTGCAGTAGGCGCCGCAGCAGGTCGATCACCGGATGCAGGGCGCTGCCGGCGGTCTCGGGCGTGCAGCGGCATTCCAGCACCTGGGCCCCGGTCTCGACCAGGCGGCGGCGGAACTCGCGCACCAGGCGCGACTTGCCGATGCCGGCCTCGCCGACGATCAGCAGCGCCTGGCGCTTGCCGGCGCAGGCCTGGCGCCAGACACGCTGCACCGCGGCCAGCTCGGCCTCGCGGCCGACAAAGCGGGTGAGCTGGCTGCGCTGGTCGAAGCGCTCGGTGCCCAGCAGCGGCCGCTCGGGCCCCAGGCACCAGACGGCGCCGCCCTGCTCGAAGCCCTTCAGGCTGGCCTGGGCCTCGCGCAGCGTGAACTCGAAGCGCTCGCTGGCCAGCTGGCGCGTGGCATCGGCCACCAGGGCCTCGCCCGGCTGGGCCAGGGCCTGCAGCCGCGCCGCATGGTGCACGGCCGCGCCCACCGGCTGGCCGTCGCGCACCACCACACGGCCGGTGGAGATGCCGATGCGCAGCCGCCAGCCCGGGCCCAGGTCGTCGAGCGCGCTGGCCAGGGCCAGGCCGGCGCGCAGGGCCTGCAGGGCGGCGTCCTCGCGCGCCACCGGAAAGCCGAAGTAGCACATGAAGCCGTCGTCGCCCTGCGGATCGTCGGCCAGGCCGCCGTGGTGCTGCACGATGTCGGCGACGCGGGCGTGGTAACGCGCCAGGCCTTCGGCATAGGCCTCGTCGCCCAGGCGACGCATCAGTGCGGTGGACTCGACCAGGTCGCACTTGAGCATGGTGCACTGGCGCACGTCGTCGTCGGCGGCGCGCACCAGGCCGGGCTCGGGCTCGGCCAGCGCCGGCAGGCCGGCGGCATCGCCCAGCAGCCAGGCGCCGGCGGCGGCGGCGCCCCGTTCACGCGCCTGCAGGCGCAGCCGGCGCAAGGCCAGGCCCAGCGTGGCGCCCTCGGCCAGCGCCTGCCAGAACGGCGCCAGCGCCAGCACCGCCGGCTCGCCGCCCAGCGGCACCGGCAGCAGGGTCAGGCCGGCGCCCAGCAGCTCGGCCAGCAGCGGCAGCGGCAGCTGGTCGGGCGTGCCGCTGGCCAGCGGCAGCAGCCACAGGCGCGGCAGGCGCTCGTCGGGGCCGGCACCGGCCGCCTGCTGCCGCAGCGCCGCCAGCACCTGGGCCAGGCGCCGCGCAGCCACCGTGGCATCGGCGGCCGGCGTGCACAGCAGCAGCGACTGCAGCGCGCCGGCGGCAAAGTCGGCCGGAGGCGACGCGGCATCGCTGGGCCAGGCCAGGGCCTGGCAGCGCAGCGGCGATGGCAGGGTGGCCGACAGTTGCGCCGGCTCGTCGGCGGTGGCGCCATCCACCAGGTGCAGCACGTCCAGGCGCGGCCCCGGGCCACGCAGGCTCAGCGGCGGCAGGCGCCGGTCCTCGGCATCGGCGGCCGCCAGGCAGAGTCGGGCGACGATGAAGCGCTGGTCCAGCGTGGCGCCCGGCTCGCCCAGCGACTCCCAGGCCAGGGCCTGGGCGGCATCGGACAGCTGCAGCTGCAGCAGGGCGCCGTCGGGCTGGCGCGCCAGCCAGTCGCTCACCGCCGGCGGCAGGGCGCAGCCGCGGCCATGCGGCAGGCGGTCGAACACGCCGACGCCGCGCCCATCCGAGGCCACGAAGCCCAGGCCATGGGGATCGTGCAGGATGGCCAGGTTGAGCAGGACGGGCGGCGAAGGACTCACGGACAGCGGCAGACGCAAAAGTCGCGCCGACTGTGCCACAGCAACACGTCATCCCTGTGGCACCTGGGTGCCACCCGGGCGCGGCCCGATGGCCGCCTGGGCACGCTCAGAACAGCACCGCCAGCGTGCGCTGCAGGCCGCCATAGCCGGTGCAGCGGCACAGCTGGCCATTCAGCTGCCCGGCCGCCTGCTGCGCATCGGGGCGCGGCTGCTGCTGGTGCAGATGGGTCAGCATCATCACCAGGCCGGGGCTGCAGTAGCCGCATTGCACGCCGCCGCAGCGGGCCAGGGCCTCGCGCACCGGGGCGCTGGCCTCGCTGGCGCCGACGGCCTCGATGCTCGTCACCTCGCGGCCCTGCAGCTGGTAGGCCATCACCAGGCAGGCATTGGCCGGCTCGCCGTCCAGCCAGACCAGGCAGGCGCCGCAGCGGCCGACGCCGCAGCCGGGCTTGGCGCCGGCCAGGCCCAGGTCCTCGCGCAGCAGCGCCAGCAGGCGCCGCGTCGGCGGGCAGCGCAGCGCCACCGGCTGGCCGTTGACGCGGCAGTGCAGGTCGATCAGGGTCTCGGCCGTCATGGTTTGCGCTCCAGCCAGTCCAGGATGGCGTCGGGGGTGATCGGCAAGTGGTCCACCGGCAGGGCGATGGCCGCCGTGACCGCATTGGCAATCGCCGGCACGGCGATGTTGACGGCGATCTCGCCGGCGCCCCGCGGGCCCACGGCATCGCCGGGTGGCAGGTCCTCGATGGCCAGCAGCTCCCACTGCGGCGCATCCGCCAGCACCGGCAGCAGATAGGCATCGAGGTTGCGCGCCAGATAGCGGCCCGCCGCCATGTCCAGGCGCTCGCAGGTGGCCAGGCCCTGGCCCATCAGCGCCCCGCCCTCGATCTGGCCCAGCAGGCCCAGCGGCGAGGCCACCGGCCCCAGCGCCGCGGCCACCACCAGGCGCTGCACCTGCAGCGCGCCGGTCCAGCGGTCGATGCGCACCCGCGCCAGCGCCGCACAGGCGCCAAACACCCAGTGCGCGCCGGGCACCGGGCTGGGCGTCTCCTCGGCGTCCAGCTCGATCAGCCGCTGCGGCAGATCGGCCGCCAGCTGCCGGGCCAGGGCCGCCAGGCTGAGCTGGGGCCGGCCCTGGCCATCGCTCCAGCCGCCGGGCCCCAGCCGCAGCGCCGCAGGTGCCAGGCCCAGCCGCGCGGCGGCCAGGCGGGTGAGGCCGTCGACCCAGTCGCGCCCGGGCCCCGACAACGCCCGGTGCAGCAGCGTGGTCGAGCGCGAGGCGGCCGCCGCGCCGGTGTCGGGCGCCAGCGCGGTGTCGCCGATGAGCGGGCGCAGATCGTCCTCGGCGCAGCCCCAGTGGCGCACGGCCAGCGCACGCAGGGCCGCATCCAGGCCCTGGCCCATCTCGGTGAGGCTGACGCGCAGCTCGATGCGGCCATCGGCGGCCAGGGCCAGCATCAGCCGGGCGCCATTGGGCCCGCCGCGGCCGAAGCCGTCACTGCGCTGCACCAGGGCCAGGCCGGTGCCATGGCAGTAGCGCCCATCGTTGTCGTCGGCACGCTCGGCGCGGCCCAGCCACAGCGGATGCCGGGCGATCTGCGCCAGCGCCAGGCGCGGGCCGTCGAACGGCGCGACCTGCTGGCCCAGCGGGCCCGGCGCGTCCATGGCCGCCAGGTTGCGGCGGCGGAAGTCCAGCGCATCGGCGCCGCAGGCCCGCGCCAGGCGATCCATCTGCTGCTCCAGCGCCCATTGCACCTGCACTGCGCCAAAGCCGCGCATGGCGCCGGCGATGCCGTTGTTGGTGTAGGCCAGGCGGGCTTGGATGCTCAGCGCTGGCCAGGCATAGGGGCCCACCGCATGCTCGACCGCAGCATCCAGCACCTCGGGGCCATGCGTGGCATAGGCGCCGGTATCGGCCAGGATGTCGACGCGGTGCAGGCACAGCCGGCCCTGGGCATCGCAGCCGCTGCGCATGCGGATCGTCATCGCATGGCGCTTGACGCCCAGGTCGGTGGAGGCCGGCCGCGACAGCTGCAGGCGCACCGCGCGCTGCGTCTTCCAGGCCAGCAGGGCGACGATGGGCTGCACCGTCAGCTCGTCCTTGGCGCCATACGAGCCACCCAGCGGCGAGCCAACCACGCGCACGCGCTCGGGCGGCAGGCACAGCATGGCGGCGATGACCTGGCGGTCGCGCTCGGGGTTCTGGCAGCCCCACCACAGCACCAGGCCGCCCTGGCCATCGGGCTCGGCCACGCCGCCCTCGGTCTCCAGCGGCACCGGCATCTGGCGCGGGCTGTGATAAACCGCCTCGACCACATGGGCGCAGGCCGCCGCCTCGGCATCGCCCTGCCGGTGTTCCACCCGGTGCAGCAGGTTGCTGGCGCCGTGCAGCGGCAGGGCCCCGGGCGCCAGCGCGGCCTCGGCATCGTCGAGCACCGGCAGCGGCTGCAGTTGCAGGCGGATTGCGGCCAGCGCGGCGCGGGCGATCTCGGGCGTGTCGGCGGCCACCGCGGCGATGGGATCGCCGACGCAGCGCAGGCGATCGCTGCACAGCGCCGGCCGGTCCACATGGCGCAGGCCGTACAGCGCCGGGCCGGGGATGTCGGCGGCGGTGACCACCGCCTGCACGCCGGGCATCGCCGCCGCGGCCGTGGTGTCGACGGCCAGCAAGCGCGCATGCGGCAGCGGGCTGCCGAGGATGGCGCCGTGCAGCTGGCCAGGCTGCAGCCGGTCGCTCAAGAAGCCGGCCTCGCCACGCAGCTTGGCCTGGGCATCGGCGCGTGGCCGGCTGCGCGCCAGCAGCGTGCCGGAGTCCAGCACCTGGGTGGGCAGTGGATCGTGGTCAGCCATGCACGCTCGCTTCACGCATCAGGTGGGCGGCGATCAGGTTGGCGGCCAGGCGGGCGCGTGATGCATCCTGCAGATCGGCCAGGCAGGCCTGGCGCAGCGCGGCCGACGCGCCGGCCAGTGCCGAAGTTGATCGGCCGGCCAGCCAGGCCTCGGCCTGGGCCAGGCGTCGCGCCGGCCAGCCGGCGGCGGTGGCGGCCAGCTGCGGCCGGTGGAAGCGGCCATCGACGCAGGCCACCTCGATGGCCAGCGTCAGCCGCGACGGCGAAAACGCGGCGCGCCAGCCCAGCTTCTCGAACACCGACCAGCCGGTCCAGGGCGCCGAGGCCAGCGGCCACAGCACGGCGACGATCAGCGGCGGCTCGGCCTGCAGCAGCGATTCCAGCGGCTGCGGCCCGCCCTCGGCCAACTCCACCCAGGCCCCGGCGGCCAGCAGGGCCGGCACGGCATCGCCGCAGCGCCAGGCGATGTTGCCGCCCAGCGTGGCCAGCTGGCGCACGCCGGGTGCGGCGATGCTGTCCAGCGCCTCGGCCAGGCGCGGCGCTTGCGCACGCACCCGAGGCTCGCGGCGCAGCGCCTCCAGCCGTGTGCCGGCGCCCAGGCGCAGCGCCGGCTGGCCATCGGGCAGGGCCGCCAGCGCCACGCCGGCCGGCACGGCGCCGGCCAGCAGGTCGATCAGCAGGCCGGCCGTGGGCCGTTCTTCCTCGGCCACGCCCCAGGCCAGCTGCAGCGCCGTGCCGCCGGCAATGTAGGCGGCGCCGGGCTGCTGGCGCAGGGCCAGGGCCTGGGCCGCGCTGGCCGGCTGGCACAGCGCCGGGGCCTCGGCCGGCGGCGGCAGGGTCCAGTCCAGCATGGCCGCGTCCATCGCGCGTCAGCGCCCGGTCCAGAAGCCCTGGTGCAGGGCCAGCACCTCGGGCACGATGGCCTCGACCGGGCCGATCACCTGCACCGGCTTCTGGCCGGCGGCAAAGACCTGGCGGCAGGGCAGGTCCATGGTCGGGTTCTCGGGGTGGCTGCCGGTTTCGGCCAGCAGCTGGGCCTCGGTCATGCCGTAGACGATGCGGCCGATGTGGGCCCAGTAGGCGGTGCCGGCGCACATGCAGCAGGGCTCGGCCGTGGTGTAGAGCGTGCAGCCCCACAGGAACTCGGGCGTGTAGTTGCTGGCGGCCACGCGCGCCAGCGTGCTCTCCGCATGGTTGACGGCGTCGATGTTGCACTGCTCCAGCAGCACGCTCTCCTGGTCGGGCCCGACCAGGATGGCGCCAAACGGGTGGTGGCCCAGGGCGATGGCACGCTGGGCCACGGCATTGGCGCGGCGCAGGTGGCGCAGGATCTGTTCGGGCGTGGGCTCCAGGCCCTGGGGTGGCAGGTTCATGGCGGGCTCAGGACGAGGGCGTGGACAGGCTCCACGGGAACAGGCGGCGGTGCAGCCAGACGATCACCCCGTACAGCGCCAGGCTGCAACCGACCAAGAGCGTCAGCGAGGCAAAGGCCACCGGCACCTTGAACGACGAGGTGGCGAACAGGATCAGGTAGCCCAGGCCCTTTTCAGCGGCCACGAACTCGGCCACCACGGCGCCGATCACCGCCAGCGTGATGGCCACCTTCAGCGCCGAGAAGATGTAGGGCACGGCATAGGGCAGGCGGATCTGCGCATATTCGCGCCCGCGGCTGGCGCGCAGCGAGCGCGACAGCTCGATCAACTCGGCCGGCACCGCGGCCAGGCCGGTGGCGGTGGAAATGACCAGCGGGAAAAACGCGATCAGCGTGGTGATCACCACCCGCGGCAGATTGCCCGCGCCCAGCGTGACCACGATGATGGGCGCAATCGCCACGATGGGCGTGGACTGGATCACCACCAGCCAGGGCAGCAGGGTGCGCGCCAGCAGCGGCGAATGCGTGATGCCCACGGCCAGCGGCAGCGCAATGGCGATCGCCAGGCCATAGCCCATCAGCGCCACCGACAGCGTGGCCAGCAGGTGCTCGCCCCAGCGGGCATAACCCAGCTCCTGCACGGCCAGCGCAATGGCGCTGGGCGCCGGCAGGATGTAGACAGGCAGCGACAGGCCGCGCGCCGCGGCCTCCCACAGCGCCAGCACGGCGACAAAGGCCAGCAGCGAGGCGTGGCGGTTCAGAAATGCGGACACGCGGGGCCTCTCCTCACACCGGCTTGCGGCTGAACACCTTGACGCGGATGTCGTTGGCCAGGGCCGTGAACACCGGGTCGGACAGCGTGGCCAGGCTGCGCGGGCGTGGCAGCGGCACGTCGATGATCTCGGCCACGCGGCCGGGGCGTGCGCTCATCACCACGATGCGGTCGGACAGCAGCAGCGCCTCCTGGATGGAATGGGTGACGAAGACCACGGTCTTGGGCCGCTCGCCCCAGATGCGCAGCAGCTCGAAGCTCATCTCATCGCGGGTCAGCGCATCCAGCGCCGAAAACGGCTCGTCCATCAGCAGGATGTCGGGGTCGTGCAGCAGCGAGCGTGCGATGGCCACGCGCTGCTGCATGCCGCCCGACAGCTCGGCCGGGCGCTTGGCGGCAAAGTCGCTCAGCCCGGTCATCGCCAGCAGCTCCTGGGCACGGGCGCGGTCGCGCGCGTCGACACGGCCGTGCTTGTGCTTCATCGGGAAGGTCACGTTGTCCAGCACGTTCAGCCAGGGCAGCAGCGTGGGCTTCTGGAACACCACGCCGATCTCGTCGCGCGGCTCGGTGACCGGCAGGTCGAAGATGGCCAGCTGGCCCTCGCTGGGCTTGAGCAGGCCGGCGATCAGCCTCAGGATGGTGCTCTTGCCGCAGCCCGAGGGCCCGATCAGCGACACGAACTCATGCCGCTGCAGGGCCAGGTCCACGCCCTGCAGGGCCTGCACCGGGCTGCCATCGCTGGACACGAAGCGCATGCCCACGCCTTGCAGCGTGATCACCGCGCCGGAGGGCTTCATCGTCACTTGGGCAGGAAGCTGCGGTCGACCAGCTTCTCGGGGTCGACCTTGGTCGGCGCGTAGTTCATCGACTTGGCCACCCAGGTCCAGGTGGCGGCCAGCTGCTTGGGCTCGAACTTGCCGATGCCGTCCTTCTTGCTGACCTCGTTGTCGATCAGCGGGATGGAGGCGCGGAATTCACGCGCCAGCACCGCGGCATCGGCCTCGGGCACGGCGGCCTTCAGGTCGGCCGCGGCCTTGTCGGGGTTGGCGATGGCGAACTGCAGCGACTTCATCAGCGCACGCAGGTAGCGGCGCAGCACCTCGGGCCGCTCCTTGATGATCTTGTCGCCGGCCATCACCGACCAGCCATAGCCGTCCAGGCCGGCGGCCGACCAGGGCAGCACCACCAGCTCCTTGCCGGCCTGCTTGAGCACGGCGTCGAAGGCCGGGCCCACGGTGACCCAGTTGATGGTGGCATCCACCTTGCCCTGGGCCAGCATCGGCGCCAGCGTGGCCGGGTCCACCTTCAGCAGCTTGATCTTGCCGGCGTCGATGCCATTGGCCTCCAGCACCACCGGCCACAGCGTATTGCTGGACGAGAAGGTGGAGGTGGCCACGGTCTTGCCCTCGGTGCCCTTCAGGCTGGTGATGCCGCTGCCCTTGGTGGTGAAGATGGCATCGGGCTGCTTGGCATACAGCGAGGCCACGGCCTTGACCGGCACGCCGCCCTCGGCCGCGGCCATCATCAGCGCGGAGATGCCGCCAAAGCCCACGTCGGCCGCGCCCGAGCCCACCTTGGTGATGGCATCGGCCGAGCCGCGGCCCGGGGTGATGGTCACCTCCAGGCCCTCGGCGGCGAAGAAGCCCTGCTTGACGCCGGCATAGACGAAGCTCTTGTCGCCGCCGGGCAGCCAGTCGAGCTGCACCGTGAGCTTGTCGGCGGCCTGGGCCAGGCCGGCGGCCAGGCTCAGGGCCAGCACCGCGGTGCGCGGCAGCAGCGGGAAACGAAGACGGGTCATGGCAGGTCCTGTGCGACGGTTGGGGAAGAAGAAGCGGTGGCGGGCAAGGTGGGCAATGGGGGCAATGCAAGAAGCGTGTCCAGCCGCGGCAGCAGGGCGGCTGTCAGCCCGGCCGGGCAGGCCAGCTGGGGCACATGGCCGCAGTCCAGCACCAGGCGCTGGGCGCCCGGGCTCAAGGCCTGGAAGTGCTGCTGCACGGCCGGGACGATGGAGCGGTCCTGCGCGCATTCCACATAGACGCGTGGCACGCGGCCGGCGCGCTGGGCCGTCCACAGCGGGCGCAGCGCACGCCCGCTCTCAGGCTGGGGCCGCAGCAGGGCCGCGGCGCGGCGGGCGGCCTGCGGCTCGCAGTCGTGCAGAAAGATGTGCAGCGCCGCGGCCTCGGGCACTGTCGTGGTGCGGCGGTCGGCCGACCACTGCAGATGCGGCGCGATGCCGCCCAGGTCCAGCCCCGGCTGCCGGGCCTGCAGCTCGCCCAGCAGCTCGCCATGGCTGCGGCCCGAGGGCAGCATGATGCCGGCCAGGTAGACCACCGCCGCCAGGCGCTCGGGCCAGGCCTCGGCCACCGCGGTGGCGGTGATGCCGCCGCCGCTGTGGCCCAGCAGCACCACCGGGCCATCCAGACCGCGCAGCAGGGCCAGCACCTGGTCCACATAGGTGGCCAGCGAGGCCGGCGCGTCGGCATCCGGCCCCCAGCCGTTGCCCGGCAGATCGGGCGTGTGCACCGTCCAGCCGGCCTGGGCCAGCAGCGGACGCCAGGCGTCGAAGGCCCAGGCGCCCTGCCAGGCGCCGTGGATCAGCACCAGGTGCTTGGCGGCCTGGGGCATCACGGCGTGCCGTAGGTGCGGCGGTAGCACTCCTGCAGGTGCGCCTCCACCGTGATCGGCGGCTGGCGCGGCGCCTCGCCCGGTGCCAGGCAGGTGGGCAGGCCGCTGACCACATGCGTGGGGTTGCCGGTGAAGAAATACGGGATCGAATGCCGCTCGCGGCCCGAGCGGTTGATGACCCGGTGCAGCGTGGAGCGGTAGCGGCCATTGGTCCAGCGCGCGAACAGGTCGCCGATGTTCACCACATAGGCGCCGGCCACCGGCGGCGCGTCGATCCAGCCGGCGCTGGCCGCGTCCCAGACCTGCAGGCCGCCGCAGTCGTCCTGCAGCAGCAGGGTCACGCCGCCGAAGTCGGTGTGCTCGCCGCAGCCCTTCTCGCCCGGCTGCGGGTTCGGCGGCTGCGGCGGATAGTGCAGCAGGCGCAGCGTGGCGGCCGCGTCCTGCAGATAGGGCTCGAACGTGCCCTCGGGCAGGTCCAGCGACTGGCCCAGGGCGCGCACGACCTCGGCGCCCAGACCATGGGCGGCGTCGAAATAGGCCTGCATGGCCTCGCGGAAGCCGTCCAGGCCGGCCGGCCACTGGTTGGGCCCGGTGTTGAAGCGGCCGGCCAGCACGCGTGGATCGTCTTCGGCCACCTCCTGGCCGATGTAGAAGCTCTCTTTCAGGTCCGGCGGCGCGCCGGCCTCCAGGCGCTGGGCGCGCAGCGGCTCGTAGCCGCGGTTGCAGCGCGAGTGCACCTTGTCCAGCGCGCACTTGCTGTCTTCCGGCAGGTCGAAGAAGCGCTCGGACTGCGCAAAGGCCGCGGCGATCAGCGGCTGCGGCACGCCATGGCCGGTGAGGTAGAAGAAGCCGCGCTGCTCGCAGGCCTGGCGCAGCGCCGCCGCCACCGCTGCCCGGCCCTGCGCCGTGCCCGAGCGCCAGGCGCTGAAGTCGATCAGCGGCAGGCTGGGGGGGCTGGACACCGGGGCGGAGGCAACAGTCATGGCGGCGGATTCGGACTTGACGGAAGTCAGTCTAGAAACCGCGGCCCGATCCGGATAGCGCCGTTTTTGGCGCGGGGTGCTGCCGAAACGGCATCAGCGGCAGGCTCAGCCCGGCATCACGGCGCGGGCTCCTCGGCCTCGCGCCGCTCCAGCTCCTCGGCCACCAGGCGGATGAAGGCGTCCAGCACCGGCGGCAGCGTGCGGCCGGCGCGCACATACACGCCCAGCTCGCTGAGCACGCGCGGCTGGGCGTTGCCGGCCTTCAGCGGCACATGCACCAGGCGGCCCTCGGCCAGCTCACGCTCCATGCCGATGCGCGTCTGGAAGGCCACGCCCAGGCCGCGCATGGCCAGGGTCTTGGCCAGCTCGATGGAGGCGGTTTCCAGCAGCACCGTCAGCGGCCGCTTCAGGTGGGCGATCAGCGGCTTCATCGAGGCATGGATGGACAGCTCGGGCCCGGCCAGGATCAGCGGGTAGCGCGCGCACTCGGCCAGGCCCACCTGGGCCAGCGCGGCCAGCGGATGCGCCGGCGGCACGATGGCGCCCAGGCCGAAGCGGCCCACCGCGCACTGGCGCAGGGCCTCGCTGCGCTCCAGCGAGAAGCCGATGGCCAGGTCGGCGTCACCATCGATCAGCGCCCGCGCGGTCTGGGCCGAGCCGGCCGAGCGCGCGCTGATGCGGATGGTGGGATAGCGCGTCAGCATGCGCTCCAGCACCTGGGGCAGCAGGTCGGCGTTCAGGCCCTCCACCGAGATCAGCTTCAGTTCGCCGCGGCGTATGCCCTTGAGCGCCTCCAGCTCGCCGATCAGCCGGTGCTCGTCCTGCAGCACGGTGATGACATGGCGCGAAAACACCTCGCCGGCGGCGGTGAGCTTCAAGCCCGAGGACATGCGCTCGAACAGCGGCGCGCCGATCTCGTCCTCCAGCTGCAGCAGCTGGCGGTTGACCGCCGACGAGGCCACATGCAGGCGCCGCGCCGCCTCGCGGATCGAGCCGGCGCGGCGGATGGTGTCGAAGTACTTGAGGGCGCGGGCGTGGATGTTCATGGGCCGGCGATGGGAGCAGCCAGGTCGGCCGGGTCAGCGCGGTTCGAGCCGCCAGGCCTCGCCGCTGCGGCGCACGCGGAACACCGCGCGCTGGCGCGGCAGGCCGGCCTCGGGAAAGTCCAGGTCGAAGCGGCCATTGGCCAGCGCATGCATCTCCACATGGGTCAGCTGCGGACCCAGGCCGAAGATCATGAACACATGGCCTTCGGGGGCCTGCTCGACGCGGATGATGCGGCCGCAGGCGGTGCGCGGCGCGGCGATGAACCGGCACACCTCGGTGCGCGTGCTGCCGGGCCGGAACACGTAGAAGCGGTCCCAGCCAAAGCTGGTGAGCTGGCCCAGGTCGACCTCCTGCGTGCCCGGCGTGCGCAGCCGCTCGCCCAGGCGCTGGCTGATGCTGCCGGTGCCATTGCTGACCTCGGAGCAGGCCATCAGGACCAGGCACGGCACCAGGCCGTGCAGCAGACGCAGGAGGAGGGGCATGCCGGCATTGTCATGCCGGCGGCGGCTCAGGCGGCCGACGGCCGCCCCGCCCCGCCGCCATGGCCGGGCGGCGGCGCATCGGTGGTGAACTCGGCCTGGCCCAGGCCCTGCAGCCGGCGCCTGAGCTTGGCCACCAGGCGGCGGTCGGCCCAGTCGGCCAGGCCCGGCACTCGTGCCGCCAGGCCGAAGGCCAGCATGCGCGAGGCCACGCCGGCCAGCACCAGCAGCGCACACAGCCGGTCGGCCGCGCCGACCTGCACGCCGATGCGCGCGGCGCGTTCGCGATCGCCGTAGAGGAAGGCGCGCACGAAGAAGGCCTTGGAGAAGCCCTGCTCCAGGCGCTGGCGCAGCCGGCTGGTCCAGCGGCGGTCGGCCGGCAGGTAGGCGGCCATGGTCGAGCGGATCAGCTCGCCGCAGGTGGCGTCGTCGAAGCCCTTGCGCAGCGTGGCCGCGCGCGTCAGCCACAGGTCGACGATGGCCCGCGGCGTATCGGCCAGCAAGGCCTCGGGCAGGCCCAGCAGGTAGGCGCGGTAGCGCGCCAGCTCGACCCGCGCACGCTCGTCGGGCGTGAACGTGCTGCGGCCCGACTTCAGCACCCGGCTGGCCATCAGGTAGATGGCGATCAGGCCGGCCGGCATCTGGTCGACCTGCGGGATCGGGATGCCGTAGACCCGGCGGTCCCAGGCGCCGCTGCGCAGCGCATTGAAGCGCACCATCGAGTGCATCAGCCGCACCATGGCCGCGGCCTTGAAGCCGGCGCCGTCGCGGCGCAGCGCGCCAGGCATCACGCTGAGGGTGAAGAAGCTGGCCGTCTCCTTGACCCGGTGCGCGGCGCGCTGGGTGGACAAGCGGCCGGTCAGCACCATCGGCAAGGCCGCGTACTTGTTGAGGAAGGTGGCCAGGAAGGCGCCGCGCATGATCACCGGCCCCAGGTGGGCGGCGCCGTTGCGCTCGATGCGCGCGCCGCGCTCCACCAGGTCCATGTCCAGCCAGTCCGGCACGCGCTCCATGTCGCGCAGCAGGGCCACCAGCTCGGGCGGGGCTTCGGCCACCTGGTCCACGCCGCGCTCGCAGGCCTGCACCAGCAGGGCCACCAGGGTCTTGAAGCCCAGCCGCGGCATCAGCGCCACATAGGCATCGCAGACCGCGTCGCCCAGCAGGGTGTAGGCACGCATCAGGGCCACGCGCTCGGGGTCGGCCAGCAGCTGGTTGCGGCGGCCGGTCAGGCCCGGCGCCAGGTGGCTGTCGTCGCCGGGCGTTTCGGTCCAGCGCTCGGGCAGCTGGTCGAAGTCCATGTCGGCATACAGGGCCGGCGCCAGTTCACGCTGGCGTTGCACCTGCTGCTGCAGGGCGGCGATGGAAACGGTCATGGCAGGCCTTTGCGGATAGAAAGCTATCGCATGATAGTTTTTTATCCACGCAGACCTGTCCAACCGGCGACAGCGGGCCGGCCGGCAGGATCGGGCGAGGTCAGGCCGGGCCGCTGGCGCGGCGGCGGGGCGCGGGCGCCGGGATCTCGTCGATCTGGCGGTGCAGCAGGGCCAGCACCTGGTCGAGCTGGGCGGCGCCGATCTCGGCCCAGCCCAGCGTGCGCAGCGCCACCGGCCGGCCGTGGTGGAAGGCGCCCAGGCCGGCGATCAGCATCAGCGCACGCAGGCGGTCGTCGGCCGCGGCGCTGGCCCGGCCCTGCACCCGCGCGATCAGCGCCGCCGCCAGCTCGATGCCCGGCGACCACAGGCGCTGGAACAGCGCGTCGAAGGCCGGGCCGGGCTGGCCCAGCTCGGCCTGCACGAAGCCGCTCCACAGCGCGGCCTCGTTGCTGCCCACCAGCATCTGCGCCAGCGCATCGACCAGGCGCTTGAGCTGGCTGCGCGCCAGCTCGGCATCGGGCGCCGGCCTGGCGCGCAGCGCCCGCGCCGTGGCGTCGGCCACCTCGCCCAGGCGCAGCCGGTAGCGGCGCGCCACCTCGTCGGCGCAGGCCAGGTACAGGCCTTCCTTGTGGCCGAAGTGGTAGGCGATGGCCGGCAGCGTGACGCCGGCGGCCTGGGCGATCTGGCGCGTGGTGGTGGCCTGGAAGCCCTGGCGGCCGAACTCGGCCAGCGCCACCTCCAGCAGGCGCTGGCGCGAGGCCTCGCCCTTGGCATAACCGCCGCTGCGGCTGCGCACGCGCGGCGCCGGCGCGCCGGCGGGCCGGCCGTCGCCGCTCACGCTGCGCTGACCCGCCAGATCACGTCGCCCACGTCGTCGGCCACCAGCAGCGCGCCGTCGGCGGCCAGGGCCACGCCCACCGGCCGGCCGTAGGAGACCTTCTCGTCGGGCGCCAGAAAGCCGCTGAGGATGTCGCGCGGCGGCCCGGCCGGCCGGCCATCGGCGAAGGGCACGAAGACCACACGGTAGCCGCTGAGCGTGCTGCGGTTCCACGAGCCGTGCTGGCCGATGACCATGCCCTCGCCAAAGCCCGGCAGCATGCCGGCCGGCAGCCAGCACAGGCCCAGCGATGCGGTGTGTCCGCCCAGGGCATAGTCGGGCGTGATGGCACGGGCCACCCGGTCCGCATCCTGCGGCACGCGCTCGTCGACGGTGCGGCCCCAGTAGCAGTAAGGCCAGCCGTAGAAGCCGCCGTCCTCCACCCGCGTCAGGTAGTCGGGCGGGGTCTCGTCGCCCAGGCCATCGCGCTCGTTGACCACGGTCCACAGCGCGCCGCTGCGCGGCTCCCAGGCCAGGCCCACCGGGTTGCGCAGGCCGCTGGCAAAGGTCCGGCTGCTGCCGCTGGCCAGGTCGAGCTCGACGATGCAGGCGCGGCCTTCTTCCACCGCCATGCCGCCGTCGGCGATGTTGGTCAGCGAGCCCACGCCGGCATACAGGCGCTGGCCATCCGGGCTGGCCAGCAGGCTGCGCGTCCAGTGGCCGCCGGGCTTGAAGCGCGTCAGCCGCCGGCCCTCGCCTTGCAGCCGCGTGGCGCCGGGCTGGTGATCGAAGGCCACGATGCCGTCGGTGTTGCCCACATAGAAGGTGTTGCCGACCAGGGCCATGCCGAAGGGCTGGTTCAGGCCGTCGCGGAACACCTCGCGCTGCTCGGCCACGCCGTCGCCATCGGCATCGCGCAGCAGGATGATGCGGTCGGGGCTGTCGCCAATGGCCGCGGCGCGCTGCATGGTGCTGACCATCGCATGCTCGAACAGCGTGCGCGGCTTGCCAGCCTTTTGCAGGGCCTCGGCGATGGTCACGTCGCCATTGGGCAGCACGTGGATCCAGCGCGGATGCTTGAGGCCGCTGGCAAAGGCATTCACCTTCAGCCCCGGCGCGGCCAGCGGCAGCTGGCCCGGCGCCCAGCCCTGGGCGGTGGGCATCTTCAGCGTCGGGATGCTGCCCTGCGGCCGGGCCTCGGGGATCTGCGGCTGCGTGCCCACGGCCTGCTGGGACACCGTGCCGCTCAGGCGCCGCCAGCGCACCGCGGCATCGCCGACCAGGGCCACCACGCTGGCCAGCGCACTTGTCTTTCCGCTCATCTTCCGCCTCCCGCTCGCAGAGCCCGACCTGGGCCGCCGATTGTGTGGCAGCGCCGCCTGCCACCCTGGCGACGCCACGGGCGTCGCGCTGCGCCCAGAATCCAGTCCCCGCGCCCTGCCCCTCACCCGGAGATCGCCATGACCCAGCCCACGCCCCAGGACTCCAAGGAGTTCGACATCGTCATCCACGGCGCCAGCGGCTTCACCGGCCGCCTGGTGGCCGAGTACATGGCCAGCCACCATCCCAACGGCCAGGCCGGCGGCCCGCGCTGGGCCCTGGGCGGGCGCAACCTGGACCGGCTGGCTGCGGTGCGCGACCAGATCGGCGCGCCGGCCGATACGCCGCTGGTGGTCACCGATGTGGCCGACCCGGCCTCGCTGGCCGCGCTGATGGCCCGCACGCGCCTGGTGCTCAGCACCGTCGGGCCCTACCAGCTCTACGGCAACGAGCTGGTGGCGGCCTGCGCCGCCGCCGGCGTGCACTATGTGGACCTGTGCGGCGAGCCGGCCTGGATGCGGCTGATGATCGACGCCCACCAGGCCCAGGCCCAGGCCAGCGGCGCGCGCATCGTGTTCTCCTGCGGCTTCGATTCGATCCCGTTCGACCTGGGCGTGTACTTCCTGCAGCAGGAGTTCCAGCGCCGCCACGGCCATGCGGCCTCGCGTGTGCGCGGCCGGGTGCGCAAGATGAAGGGCACGTTCTCCGGCGGCACCGCGGCCAGCCTGAAGGCCACGCTGGCCGCCGCGGCCCAGGACCCGCGGGTGCTGGACTGGCTGCGCAGCCCGTTTGCGCTGACGCCCGGCTTTGAAGGCCCGCGCCAGCCCTCGGGCAACAAGCCCATGGTCGACGAGGCCCTGGGCCAGGTCGGCGGCGAAGGCATCTGGGTCGCGCCTTTTGTGATGGCGGCGATCAATACCAAGAACGTGCACCGCTCCAACCATTTGCTGGCCGGCCGCGGCCAGGGCTATGGCGCCGATTTCGTCTATGACGAAATGCTGGTCACCGGCCCCGGTGCGCGCGGCGAGCAGATCGCCCAGCATGTGGCGGCCGACAAATCGCTGGGCGGAGAAGGCGGGCCCAAGCCCGGCGAGGGCCCGTCGAAAGAAGAGCGCGAAAGCGGCTATTACGACCTGCTGTTCCTCGGCGAAGACGGCGCCGGCCAGCGATTGAAGGCCAGCGTGACCGGCGACCGCGACCCTGGCTATGGCTCGACCAGCAAGATGATCGCCGAGGCCGCGCTGTGCCTGTTGCACGATGCCGTCGACCTGCCCGGCGGCATCTGGACCCCGGCCCCGGCGATGGGCGAGGCGCTGATCCGGCGCCTGCAGGCCCATGCCGGCCTGCGCTTCGCCCTGGAAGACTGACGGTCATCGGCATGGCCGCCGCAATGGGCCAAATTGGCCCATTGCCCGTATTGCGAATGGCATTTGCGGCCCATTTGCAGCCCATTGGCGGACCATTTGCGCATCGAGAAACAGTCGGAAGCCGTCAATCGCCCGGCCATGCCCTAGACTCGTCACGTCACCAACTTTGATGAAGAACGCCCATGGCCACCCTCGCTGCCATTGAGAAGCAAATCGCGGAGTTGAAGAAAAAGGCCGATGGCCTGCGCCAGGCCGAAGCCAAATCGGCCATTGCCCAGGCGCGTGAGCTGATCCAGCGTTTTGGCCTCACTGCCGAGGATCTGGGCCTGTCCGGCCGGGGCAGCAAACGCGTGGCCAAGGCGGCATCCAAGGCCAAGGCGCCGGGCGCTCCCAAGTACCGCGATCCGGCCACCGGCAAGACCTGGACCGGCCATGGCAAGCCGCCGGGCTGGATTGCCGGCGTCGCCGACCGCAGCGCCTTCCTGATCCAGGCCGAGGCCGCCGCACCGGCAGCCAAGCCGCGTGCCGCCGCCAAGAAGGCCGCGCCCAAGAAGGCCCGCGCCGCCAAGACCCAGGCCAGTACCCTGGCCAAGAAGTCCCGCGCCGAAGCCGCGGCCGAAGCCGCCCAGGCCTGAGCCCGCGCGCCACCGCCCGATGCTGCGCTACGAGACCATCCCCGTCACGCCGTTCGAGCAGAACTGCTCGCTGCTGTGGTGCGAGCGCACCAAGGAAGCGGCGGTGGTCGACCCCGGGGGTGATCTCGAGCGCATCGAGGCGGCGGTGGCCCGCCATGGCCTGGTGCTCAAGCAGATCCTGCTGACCCATGCCCACATCGACCATGCCGGCGGCACCGGCACGCTGGCGCGGCGCCTGGGCCTGCCCATCGTCGGCCCGCACCCGGGCGACCAGTTCTGGATCGACGGCCTGGCCCAGCAGGCGCAGATGTTCGGCTTCAAGCCGGCCGAGCCGTTCACGCCCACACGCTGGCTGGCCGACGGCGACCAGGTGCAGGTCGGCGAGGTCACGCTCGACGTGCGCCACTGCCCCGGCCACACGCCGGGCCATGTGGTGTTCCACGATCCGCAGACGCAGCGCGCCTTCGTCGGCGACGTGCTGTTCGCCGGCTCCATCGGCCGCACCGACTTTCCCGGCGGCGACCATGGCACGCTGATCCGCAGCATCACCCAGCGCCTGTGGCCGATGGGCGACGACACCGTGTTCATTCCCGGCCACGGCCCGGAAAGCTCGTTTGGCGACGAGCGCCGCGACAACCCCTTCGTCGGCGGCACCTGAGGCGCGCCCCGCCGCGCGGCGCCTACGCCGCGCAGGGGATGCGAGCGTGAATTTGTCACAGCCTGGCGGCGAGGCGCATCACCGCCCGCGGCCGACCCGGCTGCCTATGCTCCAAGGCACGCAGGCTGGACGCCGCCCCGTTTTTGCGGGCGGCGCGGGCCGCGACCAAGGAGTTGCCATGCTCGAACTGTCCTCCCCCCGCCCGCTCAACCTGGCCGAGTTCAGCGCCAGCTTTGCCGGCCTGGGCGCCATCGCCGCCGGTGCGCCACGGCACCGCGGCAGCTATGCCGGCCCCGAGCGCCGCACCGCCACCTCGCAGCACCAGCGCCGCATGGCCCAGGTGCTGGACACGCTGGACCATGGCCTGCTGGTGGTCGACGGCGAGGGCCGCGTCGGCCATCTGAACAAGGCCGCGCGCCGCGACCTGGACGAGCAGCATCCGCTGCAACTGGCCGGCGACCGGCTGGAGACCCGCCATGCGCTGGACGAGCAGCCGCTGCGCGACGCGCTGCAGGGCGCGGCCCAGCGTAGCCTGCGCCGCCTGCTGATGCTGGGCGAGGGCCGCCAGCGCGTCAGCCTGGCGGTGGTGCCGCTGGCGCCGCTGGGCGGCGACGCCCAGCATGGCGTGGCCCTGCTGCTGGGTCGGCGCCAGGTCTGCGAGGAGCTGACGGTGGACTGGTTCGCCCGCGCCCACCACCTGACCATGGCCGAGACCACGGTGATGAAGGGCCTGTGCCAGGACCTGACGCCGCTGCAGATCGCCGAGCGCCAGGGCGTGGGCCTGGCCACGGTGCGCACGCAGATCGGCAGCATCCGCGCCAAGACCGGCGCCGGCAGCATCCGCGCCCTGGTGCGCCAGGTGGCGGTGCTGCCGCCGCTGGTCAGCGCCCTGCAGGCCTGAGGCCTGAGCGTCCGGCCGGCACGGCGGTTAGCATGCGCACCGGCCGCGCTGTCAGCGGCTGCCGCCGCCCATGCCGACCCCGCCCACCACCTCGCCACGCCCTGAGCGCTCCAAGAACCCGGTCCTCGCCGAGGCCTCGGCCACGCTGGCCATGTCCGATGCGCTGCAGGCCCTGGCCGAGCGCGGCGAGGTGCGGCGCTACCGCAAGGGCACGCTGCTGATCCAGGAGGGCGATGTCGGCGAGACGCTGTTCATCATCCTGGCCGGTCGGCTGCGCGCCTTCAGCAGCGGCGACAACGACCGCGAGATCACCTACGGCGTCTACGGCGCCGGCGAATACATCGGCGAGATGAGCCTGGACGGCGGCCCACGCTCGGCCAGCGTCATCACGCTGGAGGCCAGCACCTGCGCGGTGGTCGGCCGGCGCACGCTGGAGGCCTTTGTCGCCGAGCGGCCCGACTTCGCCTTCGAGCTGCTGGCCAAGGTCATCCGCCGGGCCCGCGCGGCCACGCTGAATGCGCGCCAGCTGGCGCTGAACGATGTCTACGGCCGGCTGCGCAGCCTGCTGGCCGAGCTGTCGCTGGCGCAGGCCGACGGCAGCCGCTGGATGGCCGAGCGCCTGACGCACCAGGAGATGGCCAACCGCCTGGGCTGCTCGCGCGAGATGGTCAGCCGGCTGATGAAGGACCTGGAGCGCGGCGCCTACCTGATGCTGGACCAGCAGCGCTACCGGCTGCTGAAGCCGCTGCCGCAGCGCTGGTAGGCACCGTCGTGGTTGGGCGCGCGCCGGCCGAGCGCCCGGCCGCTCCGAAGCTGGCCGGCGACCCGCCTGGCGGGTGGGGCCGGCACTCCGGCACCGGGTGCAGCACCCATCAAGCCTTGGGCGGAGCGAAGCGCTGGTCGGGCTTGGCCGCCGCCGCATACAGCGGATCGACGCGGGCATAACGCGCCTCGATCTCGCGGATGCGCTCTTCGCCCGAGGGGTGGGTGGACAGCCAGGCCGGCGGCGCGCCCTTGCTGGCCGACAGCATCTTGCGCCACAGCGAGGCGCCGGCATCGGGCCGGTAGCCGGCCTTGGCCGACAGCACCAGGCCCAGCGCGTCGGCCTGCGATTCGTCGGAGCGCGAGAAGCGCAGCGTCAGCAGCTGGCCGCCCATGTTGGCCGCGGTGCGGCCCAGGTCGCCCAGGCCCAGCAGGGCGGCGCCGATCTCGATGGCCCCGCGCGTGGCCATGGTCTTGCCCATGCGCTCGCGCGCATGCTCCAGCAGCGCATGCGCCACCTCGTGGCCCATGATCACCGCCACCTCGTCGTCGTCGAGCTGCAGCTTCTTCAGAATGCCGAAGTAGAAGGCGATCTTGCCGCCGGGCATGCAGAAGGCATTGAGGTCGTCGCTGCCCAGCAGGTTGACCTCCCAGCGCCAGTTGCGCGCGCGTGGATTGCAGTCGAAGGACAGCGGCACGATGCGGTTGGCGATGTAGCGCAGCCGCTTGAGCTGCGGATGCTCCATCGGCGCCACGCCCTTTTGCGCCGCCGCCTGCTGCAGCATCTGGCGGTACTGCTGGCCGGCGGCCTGCTCCACCTGCTCGGCCGACACCGCCTTGGTAAAGGCCGAGACGCTGCATTCGGCATCGGCCTGGGCCTGGGCCGTGCCGCTCAGGCCCAGACCGCCAAACAGGCCGGCGCCCAACACCGCACCGCCCAGGCGGCGCCGTGCATGCAGCACGCAGCGGCAATCATCGCCATGGCTGGCCAGCGGCGGCAGCGGGATCTGGACATCGGTGCGGAATGGATCGCTCATGAGGGCATCAGATCGGGGTGCAAGGGCCAGGTTCAATCATCCAGCGGCGCGCCGCCGGCCGGCACGTCCAGCCGGTGCACGGTGGCGCGCAGCCACCACAACAGCAGCAACGCCGGCAGGGCCACCACGGTGGACACGATGAAAAACGCCGGCCAGCCGATGGATTCGGCCAGCACGCCGGCCAGTGGCCCGACCCAGACCCGGCCCACCGAGGCAAAGGCGCTGAGCATCGCAAACTGCGTGGCCGTGAAGCGCTGCTGGGTCAGGCTCATCAAGAAGGCCAGAAAGGCCGCCGTGCCCATGCCGCCGGCAATGTTGTCGAAGGCGATCACCGCCAGCAGCGAGCCATCCACCGGCGTGGGCGCCTTCAGCGACACGAAGCCCCAGTCGAAGGCCGGCAGCAGCAGCAGGCCCAGCTGGCCCTTGCCCTGGGACGCCAGCCACCAGTAGCCCAGGTTGCTCACCGCCTGCAGCACGCCAAAGGCCATCAGCGCGCGCCACAGGCCCAGGCGCAGCATCAGCAGGCCGCCCAGCAGCGCGCCACCGATGGTCAGCCACAGGCCCAGCAGCTTGTTGACCACGCCGACCTCGGCCGAGCCGAAGGCCATGGCCTTGAGCAGGAAGGGCGTGACCAGGGCCACCGCAAACGCATCGCAGAGCTTGTACAGCACGATGAAGGCCAGGAAGGCGCCGGCGCCGGGCTGGGCCCAGTAGGCGCGCAGGCCGCCCAGCAGGGTCTCGTAGCGCGCCGCCCGCGCCGCCCAGGCGCCCAGCGGCAGCGTGAAGCCCAGGCCGCAGAGCAGGGCCGCCAGGTCGATCCAGCGCGCCTGCAGCGGCGCCGGCAGGCTGCCGCCGGCCAGCCAGGGACCCAGCAAGGCCTGCATCAGCGGCGTGAACAGCTGCTGCGTGGCCACATAGCCGGCGGCCGCAGCCAGCAGCACGGCGCCAAAACCGCGCAGGTCCTGCAGGCCGGCCACCGGCGCGGCAGCGGGCCGCAGCTCACGCGGCAGCGGCGGCAGGCGCGGCAGCAGCACCGCCGAAATCACGGCCGCGCCGGCCATGGCCGCGGCCATCCAGCGGTACAGCTCGGGCCAGCTCAGGCCGCTGCCCTGCTGGGCATCGGTCCAGATCAGCGCCAGGCCGCCGGACACCACCATCGCCGCACGGTAGCCGGCCACGTTCAGCGACGAGCCCAGGCCACGCTCGGAGGGCGGCAGCAGGTCGGTGCGGTAGGCGTCGATGACCACGTCCTGCGAGGCCGAGACAAAGGCCACCGCCACCGCCAGCAGCGCAAACACCTGCAACCCGTCCTTGGGCGACACCGCGGCCATCGCCAGCAGGCCGCCGGCCAGGGCCAGCTGGGTGATCAGCAGCCAGCCGCGGCGCCGGCCCAGCCAGGGCGCCAGCGGCTCGAAACGGTCCATCAGCGGCGCCCACAGGAACTTGAAGGTGTAGGGCAGGCCGACCAGGCTGAGAAAGCCGATGGTGGCGATGTCCAGGCCGTCCAGCGTCAGCCAGGCCTGCAGGGCCTGGCCGGTCAGCGCCAGCGGCAGGCCCGAGGCAAAGCCCAGCACGGCCACCACCAGGCCGCGGCTCCAGGTGGCGCGGCGCGAGACAGGGTGGACGGGGCTGGCGGCGATGTCGGCGTCGGGGGCAACGGGCATCGAGCCATTCTAGGAAGCCTAGGACAGCGGTCCCGAGGCCCGGGCCGCCGGTGCCGGTGCCGAAGCCGGCGGCCGCGCCGGCGCCGCCTCGGCCTGCTGGTAGACGGCCTCGGCCAGGGCCAGCAGGCGGTCCTTGGGCAGGCGGCCGACCAGGGCGCAGCCAAAGCCCTCGTCGATCCAGTAGAACAGGCCCAGCTCGCCTTCGCGCTGGTAGCGGAAGGCCATGCTCGCGCCGGGCTCGGGCTTGCGCAGATAGATGGTGATGCGCTGGCCGGTGCCGTCCTGGTACATCAGCTGGGCGCTGGGGCCGCTGGCATCGGGCAGCAGCCGGCCGCCGACCAGGGCATAGCCGAAGCGGCTCAGGTCGTACAGCATCACCGGCATGTCCAGGCGCCGCGACAGCCAGCGCACCAGGTGTTCCTCCTGGGCGCGCTGGGCCGCGGCATCGCCCTCGGCCACGCTGACCTCGACAGGGTGGCGGCGCTCGGGCACATACACCGCATGGGCCACGGCGGCGCGCCGTGTCCAGCCGCTGGTCGGGATGGCCTCGGCCGCCCAGCCGCGCTGGGCCAGCACCTGCTCGGCCGCCGGCCACTGCCAGACCACGCCGGCCCCGATCAGCCCGCCCAGCACGCCACCGGCCAGCAGCAGGCCGGCGGCCCAGGCCAGCGGCAGGCGGCGCGGCGCGGACGCCATGGCGGGCCGGCCGTGCAGCACCTGCTGGCGCAGGGCCTCGGGCAGGGGCTCGTCGACCATCGGGTCGAGCCGGGCGCGCAGCGCGTCGCGGTCGGCAGCCCACAGGCGCACGCGGGCGGCGTCATCCGGATGATCGTTCAGCCAGGCCTGGACCTCGGCCGCGGCGGCCGGGTCGAGTTCGCCGTCCAGCCAGGCGGACAGCTGCAGGTCGTCGGGGGCTTGGGGAACGGAAGAGATGCTCATGTCAGATCACCCGCCGCAGCGACGGCGAGGCCAGCTGAGGATCGGGGCGGCTGTTGCGGCCCTCCAGCAGCGCCCGCAGGGCCACGCGGCCGCGCGAGACCCGCGACATCACCGTGCCGATGGGGATGCCCAGGGCCTCGGCGCATTCGGCATAGCTGAAGCGCTCGATGCTGACCAGCAGCAGCGGCTCGCGCTGCTCGGCCGGCAGCCGCGCCAGCGCGGCCACCAGGTCCAGGCGCAGGCCAACGTCGGCGCCGGGATCGGCACGCAGCGCGTCCTGCCGGGCATCGGCCTCGGCGGGCTCGACCACCGACAGCCGGGCGTCGCGCCGACGCTGGTCCAGGTGGGCGTTGTGGGCGATGGACAGCAGCCAGACCAGCATGGCGCGCTGCGGGTCGAACTGTTGCCAGTGGGTCAGTGCACGTTCCAGCACGGTCTGCACCAGATCGTCGGCGCCGGCGGCGTCGAAACACAGGGAGCGTGCATAGCGCCGCAGCCGCGGCATCGCATCGAGCAGTTGCTGGCGAAAGCTGGCAGGGGCGTGCACGTCGGGTCTACGGCCGGAAGCGGCCGATTATTCCCGCGGGCGGGCTCAGCGACCGGGCTGCGGGCCGGCCGTCCACCAGCGCCGCCACCAGGGCCGGGCCGGCGTGGCACCGGGCCGCAGCCGCACCGGCGCGGCCGGCGCCGGACGCGGCAGCAGCAGGCGCAGCGGCGGCGGGGCCAGGCCGCCACCTTCGGGCGCGGGATGGGCAAGGGCGTCGATCATGGGCAGATGCAGAGCAAATCAATGTAGTCACCGACCTTGGGCGCACACAAGGAATTGCTCCGCACCGCACAATTGCATTTTTGCAGTCACTGAAGAAAGCCAGGAGACGATGGCGGAACTCGATTGGAGCGATCTGCGCTATGCGCTGGCGGTGGGCCAGACCGGCTCGCTGGCCGGCGCGGCGCGCCAGCTGGCGGTCAACCACACGACGGTGCTGCGGCGCCTGGATGCGCTGGAGGAGCGCCTGGGCGCGCGATTGTTCGAGCGCGCGCGCACCGGCTACCTGCCCACCGAGGCTGGCGCCCTGCTGCTGGAGCAGGCGCGGCGCATGGCCGACCAGGCCGAGGAGATCGAGCGCCGCGTCTCGGGCCGCGACCGCGAGCTGACCGGCGTGCTGCGCGTGACCACGGCCTTCGTGGTGATGGAGCATCTGCTGCCGCAGCCGCTGGCCGACTTTTCGCGCAGCTATCCGGGCATCGAGGTCGAGGTGGTCGAAAACGCCTTCCTGGCCGACCTGAGCCGGCGCCATGCCGACGAGTCGGCCGGCTGGGCACGGCGCGAGGCCGACGTGGCCATCCGTCTGTCGCACCAGGTGGCCGAGCACCTGGTGGGCCGCCAGCTGGGCCTGAGCCAGTGCCGGGTCTATGCCCGCCGCGGCGCGCCGGGCCTGCCGCAGACGGTGCAGCCGCTGGCCACGCTGCTGCGCGACGCGCCCTGGATCGCCTTCGAGCGCGACCAGCAGGCGCGGCTGTACGACCAATGGCTGCGCAAGCACCTGGTGCCCGAGCAGGTGCGGCTGCGCGTGGACATCTTCAACGCCGCCGCCGCGGTGCTGCACACCGGCCTGGGCGTGGCCCTGCTGCCCACCTTCATGGAGCCGCGCCATCCCGAGCTGGTGGCGGTCAGCGAGCCCATCAGCGAGCTGGCCGTGCCGGTGTGGATGCTGACCCACCCGGACCTGCGCCAGACCGCGCGCGTGCGCGCCTTCATGCAGTTTGTCGGCGACCGCGTGGCGCAGCGCCTGGCCACCGCCTGATCAGCCGGCCAGCGCGCGGCTGGGCAGCCGCGCACTGGCGTCGCAGCAGCCGTCGAAGGGCAGGGTCTCGCAGCCGGCCGCGGCCAGCCAGGGGTCGCGCTCGGTGCCGCCGAAGATCTCGACCAGGAAGTCGAGGAAGACGCGGGTGCGCGCCGGCAGGAACTTGCGCGAGGGCATGGCCGCCCAGATGCTCAGCGAGAACAGACGCCAGGCCGGCAGCACACGCTCCAGCGCATGCTCCAGCAGCGCGTCCTCGATCATGAACGACGGCAGGCCGGCGATGCCCAGGCCATGCAGGGCGCCGGCGTACATGGTGTCGGCATGGCTGGTGCTGAGCAGCGGCCGATGCGGCACCACGGTGTAGGTCTCGTGGCCGTTGGCGTCGCCAGGCCGGCCGTCGTGCACGCCGGCGACGAAGGTGATGCCGCGCGCCAGCTCGCTGCTGGGCGGCAGCATGGTGTCGTGCTGCACCAGGTCCGACGGATGGGCGGGCCGACCGCGCAGGTCCAGGTACTCGGGCGAGGCGCAGAGGATGACCTCGGTGCGCGCCAGGCGCCGGGCGATGAAGTCGCCGTCCAGCACGCCGCGGTTGGAGATCAGCGTCAGGTCATAGCCCTCGTCCACCGCCTCCACCGGCCCCGGCGTGTGCAGCTCGATGGTGATCAGCGGGTGGCGGCGATGGAACTCGGGCAGGTGCTTGGCCAGCTGGTGCACGGCCAGCGATGGCGGGCACAGCACGCGCAGGTGGCCACGCGGCTCGGCGGTGGAGCTTTGCGCCAGGGCCTCGGCATCGTCGACATCGGCCAGGATCTGGCGCGAGCGGGCCAGGTAGTCCTCGCCCACCTCGGTCAGCGCCAGGCGGCGCGTGGTGCGGTTCATCAGCCGCGCACCCAGGTGCTCCTCCAGCTCGGCCACCACGCGGGTGACGACGGCCGGCGCCAGGTCCAGCGAACGGCTGGCGGCGGCAAAGCTGCCCTCGTCGGCGACGCGGCAGAAGACTCTCATCGCGCGTATCAGGTCCATGACACCATTATTCACAAATGGACAATGGCCATGTCGGAACCATGGCACCACCCCCAGCAAAGGGCGGCAGGATTGTTTTCAACCCCGTTCATTGTTCGTGAAATTGAAATGATGCATTCAGCGGGCGCTGGTTTTTCCGTATCGGGTTAGTACCTACAGTTCATCCCATCGATGCCGCAGTCACCCCACAGCGAAGGGCATCGAAGCTGGACAGAGTGGGCCGCAAGCCTGGCCCCACGACATGCCCTGATTGAACCTGCTGAGAACCGACCCTGAAGGAGCCTGACATGAGCCGCAATGCCCGCCAAACCCTGATCACCCTGGCCACCGCCGCGATCGCCCTGCTGGGTGCCGGCGCCGCCATGGCCCAGGAAGCCACGCCCGACACCTGGATGACCCAGGCCAAGAGCACCAAGACCCGCACCCAGGTCACCGCCGAGCTGTATGCGGCGCGCGCCGACGGCAGCATCAACGCCTGGCGTGCCGGCTACATCGAGCCGCTGCGCACCCATGTGGCCCGCGCCGAAGTCAAGGCCGAGACGCGCCGCGCCATCGCCAGCGGCGAAGCGGCCCTGATCAACTCGGAGACCTACGGCTTCAACAACGTGGCCCCGGCCGCCAAGCGCACCACCGGCCAGAACGTCGCCGCCAAGTAAGTCCGGCGCCGCTTCGGCAACAAGGGCAGGCCCACAAGGCCTGCCCTTTTTCTTTTCAGACGTCGAACACCACGCCCTGGGCCAGCGGCAGCGCGCGCGAGTAGTTCACCGTGTTGGTGGCGCGGCGCATATAGGCCTTCCAGGCATCGCTGCCCGATTCGCGCCCACCGCCGGTTTCCTTCTCGCCGCCGAAGGCGCCGCCGATCTCGGCGCCCGAGGTGCCGATGTTGACGTTGGCGATGCCGCAATCGCTGCCGGTGGCCGACAAAAAGGCCTCGGTCTCGCGCACGTCGTTGCTGAAGATCGCCGACGACAGGCCCTGGGGCACGCCGTTCTGCAGCGCGATGGCCTGGTCCAGCGTGTCGTACTTCAGCACATAGAGGATGGGCGCAAAGGTCTCGTGGCAGACCACGGCCGTCTGCGCCGGCATGCTCACCAGGGCCGGCACGGCATAAAAGGCATCGTCGTGCATGCCGTTTTCATTGCCGACATGGGCCCGCTGGCCGCCGCTGACCGAGCCGCCTTCGGCCCGCGCCTGGGCCAGCGCCGCCTGCATGGCATTGAAGGCGGCCTCGTCGACCAGCGGGCCGACCAGCACGCCGGACTCGCGCGGATCGCCGATCTTCAGGCTGGCGCGGGCGCGTTCCAGCCGCGCCAGCAATTCGTCGTGGATGCTGGCATGGGCGATGACTCGGCGCGTGGTGGTGCAGCGCTGGCCGGCCGTGCCATAGGCGCCGAAGACGATGCCACGCACCGCCAGGTCCAGGTCGGCCGTGGGCGCGACGATGATGGCGTTGTTGCCCCCCAACTCCAGCAGGCAGCGACCGAAGCGCGCCGCCACGCGCGGGCCCACGGCCCGGCCCATGCGGGTGGAGCCGGTGGCCGAGACCAGGGCCACGCGCGCGTCGTCGACCAGGGCTTCGCCGACCTCGGCGCCGCCGTTCAGCGTCTGGCTCAGGTGCTGCGGCGCCTCGGGCCCAAAGCGCGACACCGCCTCGTCAAACAAGGCCTGCGTGGCCAGGGCGGTGAGCGGCGTCTTCTCGCTGGGCTTCCACACCACGCTGTCGCCGCAGACCAGGGCCAGGGCCGCATTCCAGGCCCACACCGCCACCGGGAAGTTGAAGGCGCTGATGACGCCGACCACGCCCAGCGGATGCCACTGCTCCATCATGCGGTGGCCGGGGCGCTCGCTGGCGATGGTCAGGCCATGCAGCTGGCGCGACAGGCCGACGGCGAAGTCGCAGATGTCGATCATCTCCTGCACCTCGCCCAGGCCTTCGCTGGTGATCTTGCCGGCCTCCAGCGTCACCAGCGCGGCCAGCTCGGCCTTGCGCTCGCGCAGCACCTGGCCGAACAGGCGCACCAGCTCGCCGCGGCGCGGCGCCGGCACGGCCCGCCACTGCACAAAGGCGGCCTGGGCCTGGGCGATGGCCTGGGTCATGTCGGACGGCGAGGCCGCGGCCACGGCCCCGGTGAAGCCGCCGTCGATGGGAGAGCGGGCGCGCAGCCGGCCGCCGGTGACGGCGGCTTCGGCCACGCCCAGCGAGGCCAGCAGGGACAGCACCTGGGCCGGGGGCTTGGGAGTGAGGGTGTGGGGCATGGGCGGCTCCGCAGGAATTCAGGCGATGGACTCGACCTGGCGCGACTGCTGGTAGGCGCTGCCGAAGCGGTTGGCCAGGAAGGCGGGCAACTCTACCTGCTCCTGCCGGATGAAGCCCTGCTGCGGCAGCCGGCCTTCGCGGAACAGGTCCACCGCGGCGCAGATGCCGGCGGCGGTGGTGATCTGGATCGCGCTCAGCGGCGAGGCTGGGTTGCGCTCGGCAAAGATCTTGCGCGCAAACACCTCCTGCAACAGGGTGCCGTTCTTCATGCCCGAGACGGTGACGAAGACCAGCACCACGTCCTGCATGGTGGCCGGCATGCTCTTGCGCAGGATGGACTTCAGCTGCTCCTGGTCGGCCGCGAGGCCCAGGTCGTCGAGCAGGAACTTCATCAGGTCGCGGTGGCCGGGGTAGCGCACGGTCTTGTAGTCGAGGTTGCGCACCTTGCCCGACCAGGTTTCGCACAGCGTGCCCAGGCCGCCCGAGGTGTTGAAGGCCTCGTATTCCACGCCGTCCAGGCTGAAGTGCTCCAGCCCCTCCAGCGGCAGCGCGGCGATGGCCTGACCGCCGTGGATGGCCTCGCAGGGATGGCAGTACTCGTTGATCAGGCCATCCACGCTCCAGGTCAGGTTGTACTTGAGCTGGTTGGTCGGAAAGGCCGGCAGCGCGCCCACGCGCATCTGCACATCGCGCACCTCGTCGAACTGGCGGGCCAGGTGGTGGGCGACGATGCCGATGAAGCCCGGCGCCAGGCCGCACTGCGGCATGAAGGCGGTGCGCGCACCCTGGGCCAGGCCCTTGATGGCCTGGGTGGCGGCCACGTCCTCGGTGAGGTCGAAGTAGTGGCAGCCGCATTCCAGCGCCAGCGTGGCGGCGGTGATGGCCAGGTGGTAGGGCAGGGCATTGACCACCGCCTGCTGGCCACGCAGCTGGGCCGCCAGCGCGGCACGGTCTTCGGTGTCGACCTGCGCGGTGGCGATGCCCTGGGCCGCCAGCAGGGCCAGGAACTGCGGGTTCTTGTCGATCACCGTGACCTGGTAGTCGCCGCTGGCGGCCAGCAGGCGGGCAATGGTCTGGCCGATGTGGCCGGCGCCGAGCAGGGCGATGCGCATGGGAAGGGCTCCGTTCGAGGACTGGGGACGATGCCCGGCAGTCTGGCCAGAACTGCTGACGGAAGAAAGGCTCAATGCGTCGATTGCGGCGATACTTCCGACGAATCGTCAGCCTCAATCGCCGAAATGAATCTGGATGACCTGGACCGGGCCCTGATCGCCCAACTGCAGGCCGATGCGCGCCAATCCACGGCCGACCTGGCGCGGCGCCTGGGCGTGGCCCGCACCACGGTGGTGGCGCGGCTGCAGCGGCTGGAGCGCGAGGGCGTGATCGTCGGCTACACCCTGCGCCTGGCGCGCGACGAGCAGCAGCCGGGCGTGATGGCCCATGTGGGCATCGCGGTCGAGCCCAAGCGATCACGCGAGGTGCAACTGCGCCTGCAGGCCATGCCCGAGCTGACCCAGCTGTACACGGTGAGCGGCGAATCGGACCTGATCGCCGTGCTGCGCGCGGCCACCACCGAGCGCCTGGACGCCCTGCTCGATCAGATCGGCGAGACCGATGGCGTGCGCAAGACCACCACCTCGGTGGTGCTGGCCGTGCGCGTGGACCGCGGGCGCTGAGCCCGACGGCTCAGCGGCTCAGCGGCTGCCGAAGTTGGGCTCGCGCTTCTCGCGGAACGCCCGCACGCCTTCGGCGAAGTCGGGGCCGTCGATCAGCTCGCGCTGGCGCCCGGCCTCGTAGGCCAGCTGGCTGCGCAGATCGTTACTGGCGGCCGCGGCAAAGGCGCGGCGGGCCTCGCCCACCGCATGCGCCGGCAATCGCGCCAGACGCTGGGCGATGGCCTGGGCTTCGGGACGCAGCGCCGCGTCGTCCACCACCTGCCAGACCAGGCCCCATTGCTGGGCCTGCTCGGCGCTGAGCTTGTCGCCCAGCAGGGCCAGGCCCATGGCGCGGCTGCGGCCGGCCAGGCGCTCCAGGAACCAGGTGCTGCCCATGTCGGGCGCGATGCCCAGCTTGGGCAGGAACGGCAGGTACAGATAGGCCGAGCGTGCGGCGATCACGATGTCGGCACACAGAGCCAGGCCGGCCCCGGCGCCGGCGCAGGCGCCGTTCAGCGCATTGACCACCGGGAACGGCGCCTCGCGCAGCGCCAGTGCCAGCGGGTTGGTCAGCTCCTGCATCCAGTTGGCGGTGCGCTCGCCCAGCGTGCCGGGCTCGTCGGACGAGGGGCCCATGCTGCTCAGGTCGGCACCGACGCAGAAGCCCCGGCCCTCGCCGGTGAGCACCAGGGCGCGCACGCTGCGGTCTTCGCCCAGCTCGCGCACGCGCTGCAGCATCGCGCGCTGCAAGGGCTTGGTCAGCGGGTTCAGGCGGCGCGTGTCGTTCATCACCAGGGTGACGACGGGGCCGTCGCGTTCTTCGCTGAGAGGGGCAGATTCAGGCGCGGATTCGCTCATCGGGAACTCCTGGATTTCAATGCTTGTTCGGCCCCATGTAGCCGAACAGGTGCCCGGCCACCTTGCGCATCTGGATCTCTTCGGCGCCCTCGGTGATGCGGTAGCGGCGGTGGTGGCGGTAGATGTGCTCGAAGGGCTTGTGCCGGCTGTAGCCGATGCCGCCATGCACCTGCATGGCCCGGTCGGCGGCCTCGCAGACCAGGCGATTGGCCCAGTAGTTGCACATCGAGATCTTGTCGGACAGCTGCTGCTCGATCTGCTTGTGGTCCAGCCGGTCCATCTGCCAGGCGGTCTTGTAGATCAAGAGGCGCAGCATCTCGCACTGCGTGGCCAGTTCCACCAGCGGAAACTGGATCGCCTGGTTGCGCGCCAGTTCCTCGCCGAAGGGCTTGCGCTCACGCGCATAGGCCACGGCCTGCTCCACGCAGTAGGTCGCCGCGCCCAGCGAGCTGGCGGCCTGGCGGATGCGGTTCTGGTGCACAAAGCTCTGGGCCAGCGCCAGGCCGCCGTCCAGCGGGCCCAGCAGGGCCGACTCGGGCACCCACACGCCGCTGAAGCTGACGCGCGGGTGGTCGGTGGGCATGTTGAAGGTCCACAGGTATTCCTCGATCACCAGGC
>JAGOPK010000003.1 GCA_017992055.1 Burkholderiaceae bacterium | reverse complement strand
TGACCGGCGCGATGCGTCAGCGCCTGGCCGAGCAGCGCGCCGAGTTCGACCCGCGCAAGGCGCTGACCGCAGCCAAGCAGGCCGCCCGCGGCATCTGCCAGGCGCGCTTCGAGGCCTTTGGCAGCGCGGGGCAGGCGCCGCGGCTGCGCCAGCACTGACCCGTGGACAGCGCCGTGCCGGCCGGGCCGGCACGGCGGCAGTGACAATGGGCCGCATGCGGTTCATGTCGGTCCCCGGGATGTCAGGCTCAGGCGCGGCGGTGCGGACCCCGGGGGCGGGGCCAGCTTGAGCGAACCGCACGCAGATCCCGCGGCCGATGGCGGCGCAGTGCATTGCACGGACGAGGGCGCTGAAGAAAGCGCCGAGGACCGCGCCGAAACCTGGCCGCCGCCACCGGACCTGCCGGCCTGCGCCGCACCGGCCGGGCCACGCCGCCTGCCACCGGCGCTGCTGATCTCGCTGGCCCTGCACACCTTGCTGCTGGGCTTGAGCTTTGATGGCGACGGCCTGGGCCTGCCGGGCTTCAACCTGCCCTGGCAGCAGCGCCGGGCCGAACTGCCCGAGCTGCGCATCTCGCTGCAGCCGGGTCCGCCGGCCCCGGCCGCGGACGGCGTGGCGGCCGCCACCGAAGAAGCGGTGGCGGCGGCGAGCGCAAGACCCGACGGCAAGGCCGCAGACCTGCCGACCGAGCTGCTGCTGCTGCCCTGGACGCCGCCGGAAGTGGTTGACCGTTCCGAAGCCCTGTCCAGCCAGTCGCTCCAACCACTCCAACCCTGGCCGGCACCGCACTCACAGCCGGCCCCGGCCACGGTCCAGCCCCGCAAGCTGCTGACCGCCAGCCCGACCAGGGCCACGGCCGAGGCCGAATGGTCGGTGCCCGCAGCCGCATCGGCGCCGGCCACGCCGGTGGTGGTGCCTGCGCAAGAACTCGCCTCCGCGCCGATGACCATGCCAGTGCCAGTGCCGGCGCCCATGCCGGCGCCAGCCCCCACGCTGGCCGCCGCGTCGGTGGCAGTGCCCGCAACATCCAGCCCCTCCGCATTGGCGCCGCAGCCGCAGCCAGACCACGAAGCCAGGCTGCGTGCGGAGCAGCAGAGCCGGCAGGCCGAACGCCAGGCCGCCGCGCTGGCCGAAGCCGTGCGTGCAGAAGCCGTGCGCGCTGAGGCCATACGCGCAGAAGCGGCACGCCTGCAGGCGGCCGAGGCCGCACGGGTGGAAGCCGAGCGCCGGGCCATCGCCCGCGCAGCCGCGGAACGGCAGCTGGAAATGGCCCGCCAGGAAGCGGCCCTGGCCGAGCTGGCGCGCCGGGCCGCGGCGCGCGCCGAGGCCGAGCGCCTGGCGGCAGCGCAGGCTGAAGACGCACGCCGCCAGGCGGCCTCAGCCGAGACCGCACGGGCCGAGGCCGAGCGGCAGGCCGCAGCCCGCGCGGCCGCATCACGACAGCAGGAACTGGCGCGCGAGCAGGCTGCGCAGGCCGAGGCAATGCGCCAGGAAGCCGCCCGACTGGCCGCGGCACGCGTCGAGGCCGAGCGCCAAGCCACGGCACGCGCTGAAGCCGCGCGGCAGGAGGCTTCCCGACAAGAGACCGCACGACAAGACGCAGCGAGACAGGAAGCGGCGAAACAGGAAGCGGCGCGAGTCGAAGCCTCACGACTCGAAGCCGCGCGTCAGGAAGCCGCCCGCGCCGCCAGCGCTGCAGCCACCGCCAGGGCCGATGCCGAGCGCCAGGAGGCCGAGGCCCGGCGCGAGGCGCGGCTGCGTGCCATCGGCCGCCAGCTGGATGAAGAGCGGGCCCAGCGTGATGCGGCGGCACGGGCCGCCGCCAGCCTGCCGTCGTCGATCAGCAGCCTGCGCCGTGGCCGGCTGTTCGGCCGCGCCGATCCCAACCAGGACCTGCTGCTGTACGGTGAAGCCTGGGCGCGCAAGATCCATCTGAACCCGACCTTCGACCTGGTGCGGGACGTGGTCAAACGTCCGCATACCCAGCCGCTGGTGACCGTGGCCCTGCGCGCCGATGGCTCGGTGGAATCGGTGAACTTCGTCATCTCCAGCGGCGTGCCGGAGATCGACGAGGCGATACGGCGCGTGGTGCACAGCCAGGCACCCTACCCCGCCTTTCCGCCGGCCCTGGCGCGCCAGTACGACGTGGTGGAGATCCGCCGCAGCTGGCACTTCGACACCGCGATCCGGCTGTATTGACCGGCCCGCGGCGCCGCGCTCAGCGCTGCCGCAGACCGCGCCGCGCCAAGCCGCCCACCAGGCCCAGGCCGGCCAGCATCAGCGCCCAGCTGCCCGGCTCGGGAATGGGCGCGGCCAGCTGGATGCGCAGGAACTCGGTGTTGTCCGACAGCAGATCGCGGCCGCCACCGCCGGGGAAGTTGTTGTCGTTGACCACCAGCAGGGTCTGGCTGTCGAGCAGCAGCACGTCCTCGATGGTCACGTAGGGGAAGGTGAAGGTGGTCGAGCCGTCGCCGTTGAGGTCGTCGGGGTCGGCGATGGCCATCAGGTCGACCAGTTCGGTCTTCTTGGCAAAGCCCTGGGCATCCAGCTGGCTGGAGTCGATCAGGAAGATCTTCTTGAACGGCGTGCCACTGGTGGCCGTGCCGCCGTTGCGCTCGATGACCAGGAAGCGGTGGTCGTCGATGGCCGTCATGTCGCCGATGTTGGTGCCCGCCGCATCGAGCTGGTAGCCGAACCAGTGGCCGGTGTAGCTCTCGCTGGTCAGGCTGAACTCCTGGATCAGCAGGCGCTTCTGGTCGGCATCGGTGGTCAGCGGACGCTCCAGCAGCGTGTACAAGGCCGTGCCGCTGGCATTGAGCGCCATGCCCTCGAAGCCACCCGATCCCGGCAGGTTGTTGGCGCCGGTGGGAATGGTGTTGGACGGCGACTGCACATAGGGGTTGCTGCCCAGGCCCAGCACATTGGGCGTGCGGATGACCTTCTGCACCACGCCGGTGGCATCGGTCTTGACCAGGAAGGGGCCGAACTCCTCGCCGAACCACAGATTGCCGTTGCCGTCACGGCGCACCGATTCCACGTCCAGGTCGCCGCCGGTCAGCAGCTTGCCGCTGGTGATGGCGCTGTCCACCGCGATGGCGCTGCCCGGATAGGTGCTGCCGCTGTAGACGGTGTTGATGCCCATGGCCGTGAGCAAGCCGTTGGGATCGCTGAGGGTGATGCGCGAGGCAGCGCCGAAGCCGGCCTGAACGGCGCCGCTGGTCCAGTCGGCCGCGCTGACGCTCTTGCCGGCCCAATCCACCTGCACCGCATACATGCGCAGCAGCGCGTCGGGCGAGTTGGCCTTGTTGCCGAAACCGTTGTCCACCAGCATCTGGAAGCTGCCGTTGGCGCCACGCAGCACGCCCGAGAAGCCCTGCACCGGCTGCAGGCCGACATAGGGCGGGTTGTTGGCCGGACTGTTGTTGTTGGTGAAGGCGAACTGGCCCGAGGTGGGACCATCGCTGAAGGTGGCGGCAGGCAGCATGGCCCAGCCGGTCAGGGTGTTGGCGGCGGCGGGCGCGGCAGCAGCCGCGGCCAGCGCGCAGGCGGCGGCCAGGCGGCTGAGGGAGTGGGCAGCGTGGGTCATAGCAGGGCTCCAGGTCGGTTTGTGGTGGCCGGAAGCGGCACCGCGCCGCGGCCATGCCTGCGCACGCCGTGCCTTCTGGGTGTTGTGTTTCGGGAGTTTTTCCGGCCTGGGCCCACTGTGTCGCGCCCGTCTTGCCGGCGCGTGACAGGGCCATGGTCCGGACGGTGCACGGCGCGCGTGGCGCCGCCGCGCCCCGGGCCTCAGGTGGCCTCAGGTGGCCTCAAGCGGCCGGCAACTCCAGCTCGACGCGCAGACCGCCGGCTGGCGCGTCCAGCAGCCGCAGCTCGCCGCCGTACAGGCCGACCAGCTCGTGCACGATGGCCAGGCCCAGGCCGCTGCCGGGCACGGTCTCGTCCAGGCGGGTGCCACGATCCAGCACCGCCTGGCGGCGCTCGGCCGCAATGCCGGGGCCATCGTCGTCGATGCGGATCAGCAGCCGGCGCGCGGCAGCGCCGGGCCGGAGCTCGGCGGCCATGCGCACCTCGTGCCGCGCCCACTTGCAGGCGTTGTCGAGCAGGTTGCCCAGCATCTCCTGCAGGTCCTGCACCTCGCCAGAAAACGCCAGGTCCGAGGCCATGGGCGCGCAGTGCAGCGACAGCTCGCGCCCGGCGTGCACCCGCTGCAGCACGCGCAGCAGGCCATCGGCCACCGGCTGCACCGGCACACGCGCACCGGGCAGGCCCTGGGCCGCTGCGGCGCGGGCGCGGGCCAGATGCCAGTCGACATGGCGGCGCGCCAGGCCGACCTGCTCGTCGACCAGGCTGGCCAGCTCCTGCGCCGGGCCGCCGTGGTGCAGCGCCGCGGCCGCGGCCTGCGACATCGCGGCCAGCGGCGTCTTGATCGCATGGGCCAGGTTGCCGGCCTGGGTGCGCGCACGCCGCACGACCTCGGCATTGCGCTCCAGCACCGCATTGAAGTCGTCGATCAGCGGCTGCACCTCGCTCGGAAAGCGTCCCTGCAGCCGCTGCGCGCTGCCCGCATGCACCGCCGCCAGGGCCTGCTGCAGCGCGCGCAATGGCGCCAGGCCGATGGCCACCTGGGCCAGCGCGGCAGCACTCAGCAGGCCCAGCAGCAGGGCCAGCGACGCCGCGAGCACGCCGTTGAAGCGCTGCACGGCCGCCGCCGTGTCGCGCAGGTCGCCGGCCACGATCAGGCGCCAGGGCCTGGCCTGGGCATCGTCGCGCAGCACCGTGCGCTCCACCACCAGCAGGCGGGCAGCGTCGGGGCCCGCCACCTCATGCACATGCAGGGCGCCGCGGGCCAGGGCGTCATCGGGCAGGACCAGCGTGGCATCCCACAGCGAGCGCGACCTCAGCAGGCCACGGGCCGCGGCCGGCGGCGCGCCATCCACCTGCCAATACAGGCCCGAGTACGGCCGCAGCCAGCGTGGGTCGCTGAGCGTGCCGGCATCGATCTGCGGCCGGCCGTCGGCATCGAACTCCAGCCGTGCGGTGATCTGGTCCAGCTGGGCCGTCAGCGCCTGCGCAAACTGCTGCTGCACATGCTCGCGGAACAGGCCGGCCAGCAGCACGCCGGCCAGGGCCAGCGCCAGCGCCAGCGCCACCACGGTGGCCGCCAGCAGCCGAAAGCGCAGCGAGTGCGGTAGGCGTTTCACCTCAGCGCCCGGGCACCAGCCGGTAGCCCATGCCACGCACGGTTTCTATGCTCTCGGGCGGCAGCTTGCGCCGCAGCCGGGCGATGAAGACCTCGATGGTGTTGGAGTCGCGGTCGAAGTCCTGCGCATACAGCTGCTCGGTCAGCTCGGCGCGCGAGACCACGCTGCCGGGGCGATGCATCAGATAGGCCAGCAGCCTGAATTCGTGGCTGGTCAGGGCCACCGGCTGGCCGTCCAGCGTGACCCGGTTGCTGCGCGTGTCCAGCGTCAGCGCACCACAGTGCAGCAAGGGCGAGGCCAGACCCTGGGCGCGGCGGATCAGCGCGCGCACACGGGCCAGCAGCTCCTCCATGTGGAAGGGCTTGCCGAGGTAGTCGTCGGCACCGGCATCGATGCCGGCCACCTTTTCGTGCCAGCTGTCGCGGGCGGTGAGGATCAGCACCGGCAGCGTGCGGCCGGCCTCGCGCCAGCGCTTGAGCACGCTGATGCCGTCCAGCTGCGGCAGGCCCAGGTCGAGGATGGCCGCGTCGTAGCTGCCGGTGGCGCCCAGATGCAGGCCGTCGCGGCCGTTGTCGGCGGCGTCGACCACATGGCCGGCCTCTTGCAGCCCGGCGCACAGCTGGGCGCGCAGCGTGGGATCGTCTTCGACCAGCAGCAGTCTCATGGCTTGCGCGCGTCCTTGTGTGGGTCCTTGCGCTTGAGCTTGAGCAGCTGGCCGGTGGCGGCATCCAGCTCCAGCTTCAGCAGCTGGCCGCCGGCCTGCAGCAGCCTGACCTCGTAGATCCAGCGGCCATCCTCGCGCTCGAGTTCCAGCTCCAGCACCCGACCCGGATGCGATGCGCGCAGGCGCTCCAGCAGCACCGGCAGCGGCAGCACCTCGCCGGCCTGCACGGCGGCCCGGGCGCGCTCGTGATCCTGCCGGTCACTGGCCCAGGCGCCGGCCGGCGCCAGCGCTGCACCCAGCAGCCACGCCGACAGCGCCCAGCCACGCAGGGCGCGCATCGGCAGGTCGGCACGGGATTGGGCAGGGCGTGTCACGCGGCCATTGTCGGCGCCGGTTTCTGAACCGCAGATGAACGGCGGCTTCAGCCACCGTTCAAGACCGGAATCGAAGAATGCCCGTCATCGGGGCCTGGATCAACCGGCCCCGGCCACCGGAGCCCTTATGCAAACCAAGCTCTTGCCCAAATCCCGCCGCGCCGCCGCGCTGTGCCTGGCCCCCTGTCTGGCGCTGACCCTGGGCAGCGCCCGGGCCGCCGACACCAGCCCGGCGCAACAGCTGCAACGCTGGAGCGCCCAGGCCGGCGAGCCCGGCCAGGCCGGGCGTGGCCAGGCCTTCTTCACCAGCCGCCATGGCGGCGAATGGTCCTGCGCCTCCTGCCACGGCCAGCCGCCCACCGGCGCCGGCAAACATGCCAGCACCGGCAAGACGCTGCAGCCGCTGGCACCGGCGGCCAATGCCCGGGCCTTCACCGACAGCGCCAAGGTCGACAAGTGGTTCCGTCGCAACTGCAAGGATGTGCTGCAGCGCGAATGCAGCGCCGGCGAGAAGGCCGACGTGCTGGCCTATCTGATCGGGTTGAAGCCATGAGACCGCCGATCTTCCATGCCCTGCTGGCCGCATCGGCGCTGCTGGCCCATGCCCCGGGCCATGCCGACGGCGGCCGGCTGATGCCGGCCAATGCGCCCGCCGCCTATGCCCAGGAATGTGCGTCCTGCCACACCGCCTATCCCCCCGGCCTGCTGCCGGCGCGCTCGTGGCAGCGGCTGATGTCCGGGTTGGACCGGCACTATGGCAGCGATGCCTCGCTGGATGCGGCCACGCTGGCGCAGCTTGGCGGCTGGCTGCAGGCCCATGCCGGCACCTACAAGCGCGTGGCCGAGGAGCCGCCGCAGGACCGCATCACCCGCTCGGCCTGGTTCGAGCGCAAGCACCGCAAGATCGACCCGGCGGTCTGGAAGCTGCCCAGCGTCAAGAGCCCGGCTCAATGCGCGGCCTGCCATACCGGCGCCGAACGCGGCCAGTTCGACGATCACCAGCTCACGCTGCCCGCAGGCCTGGACGCGCGGCAGCGCCGGGCCTGGAACGACTGATCCCCACCGGAGACTCCGCATGCAAGCCCCATCCACTCTGGACGGCCCGGCCACCGCGGCCATGCCCAGCAGCCGCCCGGCCGCCGCCCGCCGTCGGCGCGTCGTCGATGCGCCCACGCGCATGTTCCACTGGTTGTTTGCGCTGAGCTTTGCCGGCGCCTACTTGACCGCCGACGGCGAGCGCTGGCGGGCCCTGCATGTCACGCTGGGCTATGTGCTGGCCGGCCTGCTGGTGTTTCGGCTGGTCTATGGCCTGGTCGGTCCGCGCCATGCGCGGCTGTCCCTGCTGCTGCGCAAGCTGCAGGCGGCACCGGCCTGGCTGAGCGCCATGGCCGACGGGGTACGCCAGCGCGGGCTGCAAGGCCTGCCCTGGCGCCAGGGCCAGAACCTGCTGATGGCCCTGGCCGTGGTGGCGCTGCTGGCGCTGACCCTGCCGCTCACGCTCAGCGGCTACGCCAGCCTGAACGACTGGGGTGCCGGCCTGGGCGGCGACTGGCTGGAGGAACTGCACGAGTTCTTTGGCAATGCCTTCCTGGCCCTGGTGCTGGCCCATCTGGGGCTGATCGCCGGGCTCAGCCTGCTGCGTCGGCGCAACCAGGCGCAGGCCATGCTGACCGGACACATCGACGGTCCGGGGCCCGACCTGGTCCGGCGCAACCACGGCTGGCTGGCCGCGCTGCTGCTGCTGGCGGTGCTGGCCTTCGGCGCCTGGCAATGGCAGCAGGCACCGGCGGGCCTGGCGGCGGACTGCCAGGCTTCCTATCATCGCGACGAGGCATGCACGCCCGGAGCAAGCGATGGCTGAAGCCAAGACCCGGCCGACCCCGGCCAGCATCGACGACCACCTGGCCTCGCGCGCCAGTGCCGAGCAGCTGGCCGACTGCCGGGCCATCATGGCCCTGTGCGAGCGGGTCACCGGGCAGCCCCCGCGCATGTGGGGCCCCAGCATCATCGGCTACGGCAGCTACAGCTACCGCTATGCCAGCGGCCGCACCGGCGAATCCTGCCTGGTGGGCCTGGCCGTGCGTGGCCGCGAGCTGGTGGTCTACCTGATGGGCAGCGACTCGGACGGCGCTGGCCGCCAGGCGGCCCTGCTGGCCCGCCTGGGCAAGCACAAGCTGGGCAAGGCCTGCCTCTACCTCAAGCGCCTGGCGGACGTGGATGCCGGCGTGCTGGAGGCGCTGATCGCCGAATCGGTGGCCGAGATCGGCCGGCGCCATCCGACCGCAGCGCCGCCGGGCTGATGGACGCCCCGCATCGCCGCCTCCAGCGGCGGGCACGGCCTCATTCGACCGCCGCAGGCTCGTTCTCGGTGTGTCGGTCGGGCTCGGTGGTGCGCAGGATTTCGGTCAGAACGGACGTGGCGTAGTTGCCGGCAGGCAAAGAGAAGGTCAGCAGCAGTTGATCGGCCTGCGGCCATTGCCATGACAGGTCCATCGGGCTCGCCACCAACGAGCGGCGCTCCTGATCCAGACCAGCGTGCTCCATGCCATCGCACAAGATCGCGTGAGCCTGCGCCACGCCGTTTTCCAGGGCTTGCGCCTGGTCGCTGGTGCTCACGCGGCCCCGTCCCCACAAGGGTCCGGTGGGCCGGCCCGACCCGTCCAGCACGTCACCGGGCAGGGTCTGGCCCCAGAGTCCCTGCTGGATGCGCAGCGCCAGCACTTCATTGAAGACGAAGGAGCGCACCGCCGACAGATAGATGCCCTTCTTCTTCGGGTTGCGCACGCGGATCTCGCGCGCCAGCATGGCCCTGCCCTGCTCGACATTGCCACCCTCGAAGCCGAAGCGCTGGGCGCCGAAATAGTTGGGCACACCAGCGGACGCAATCGCCTGCAGGTTGGCCTCGACGGCCTGAATGGCAGCCGCGTCACCGGTCACCTCACGCAGCAGGATGCGGAACCGGTTGCCCTGCAGATCCCCGGGGCGCAGCTTCTTCACGTGGCGGCTCTGACTCAGCACCTTGAATTCCGGATGCTGAAGCTGGGTCAGGTCAGGCGTCTCGCCCTTGCCTTTCCCGTAGGGCAGATAGATGCTGAACCACTGCCGGGTGATGGCGTAGCGGTCCTTGAGGCCGGCATAGCCCACGTCCCGTTCCTGCACGCCGGCGGCCGCGGCCAGCTGCTGGGCGACGAAGGCGGTGTTGGCACCGTTCTTTTCAATGTCCAGCCAGAGGTGTTCGCCCTCACCGCAGGGCAACTGCAGCGGCAGTTCGGTCACGATGAAGTCCTCGTTGAGGAGCTTCAGGGTGGCGCTGGCGCCGCTGGCCGGATAAGCGCTGGGCCACGGCGGCAAGGTCGCGTATTGAGCGTCGGTCATGAGCAGTCTGACGGTACTGGCTGTAGAGAGGATGGAGGGGGACAGGCCGCAAGCCAGGGCCGGCCCTCAGTGATAGTCCTCTTCGCGCTGGTGGCGCGCGCCGATGATGAGCACCAATTCCGGCGTGCGTATGTCGAAGCGAAGCACGTAGCCGGTGGCGCCAAACGGGACAATCAGTTCACGCAATGTCGAGCGTTGACCGACCTTGCGGTAGCTGTAGGGCGTGGTCGCAAGGTGGCTGTGAGCGGCGGTTCGAAGGGCTTCGACGGCCTCGTAGGCCCGCATGGCGTCTTCGACGGTCTGGGCCTGCTGCAGCAGAAAGTCGAACAGACGATCCAGGTCGGCGTCGGCCTCGGGGCTGAACTCGACCTTGAAGGTCATTTGCGGAGCTGCTTCACCCTGGCTGCCACCTTCGCCTCCAGCTTGGACAGCACAAGGTCCGCAGGGATGGAGATCCCGGTGCGCTCATACGCTGCCAATGAAGCGTCGCAGCGCGCGGCGAAGTCCGCCTGCACGCGACGGAACTCGATGGCGCGGCGCACCGATGCCTCGACAAACTCGGTGAGCGTCTCGCCAGGCTGCAGCACCGAGTCAAGATCGGCACGCAACTCCGGCTCGACGCGGACTTGGGGGATGACGGCGGTCTTCATGGGTGGATTGTAGTGCGCATGCACTACATCCTCAAACCATGCGGTGTGGTCTCGTGCCGCACGCCGGCAACCCGGCTTCCGCTGCACCATCCATGCTGCAAGCTGCACTTCCACCTGCGCCACGCCGATCACGCGGCCGCGCCGGCCATCCCCTGATTTGTTGAGCCGCATCAATCACTTGCCGATGCCGCTCGGTATTTACCCGTGAGCGCGTCAAAGCGGGTACGCAACTTGTGACCGGTCTCGCCACCCCACCCGGAGGAGACGAGATCCCATGGAGACCTTCTACGACGTGATGCGCCGCCAGGGCATCTCGCGACGCAGCTTTCTGAAGTACTGCTCGCTGACCGCCACATCGCTGGGCCTGGGCCCGGCCTTCGTGCCGCAGATCGCCCACGCGATGGAGACCAAGCCGCGCACGCCGGTGCTGTGGCTGCACGGCTTGGAGTGCACCTGCTGCTCGGAGAGCTTCATCCGCAGCGCCCATCCGCTGGCCAAGGACGTGGTGCTGTCGATGATCAGCCTGGACTACGACGACACGCTGATGGCCAGCGCCGGCCACCAGGCCGAGGCCATCCTCGAAGAAGTGATGACCAAGTACAAGGGCAACTACATCCTGGCGGTCGAAGGCAACCCGCCGCTGAACCAGGATGGCATGAGCTGCATCATCGGCGGCCGGCCCTTCCTGGACCAGTTGAAGCATGTGGCCAAGGACGCCAAGGCCATCATCAGCTGGGGCAGCTGCGCCAGCTGGGGCTGCGTGCAGGCGGCCAAGCCCAATCCGACGCGGGCGGTGCCGGTGCACCAGGTGATCACCGACAAGCCCATCATCAAGGTGCCCGGCTGCCCGCCGATCGCCGAGGTGATGACCGGCGTCATCACCTACATGCTGACCTTCGACCGCATGCCCGAGCTGGACCGCCAGGGCCGGCCGAAGATGTTCTACAGCCAGCGCATCCACGACAAGTGCTACCGCCGGCCGCACTTCGATGCCGGCCAGTTCGTCGAGGCCTTCGACGACGAGAGCGCACGCCGCGGCTACTGCCTCTACAAGGTGGGCTGCAAGGGTCCGACGACCTACAACGCCTGCTCCACGGTGATGTGGAACGAGGGCACCAGCTTCCCGATCAAGGCCGGCCACGGCTGCATCGGCTGCTCGGAAGACGGCTTCTGGGACAAGGGCTCGTTCTACGACCGCCTGACCGACATCCACCAGTTCGGCATCGAGGCCAATGCCGACCAGCTGGGCGGCACGGCCGCCGGCGTGGTGGGCGCGGCCGTGGCCGCGCATGCCGCGGTCAGCGTGCTCAAGCGCGTGGCCACCAAGAACGACAGCAACGAGACGGTCTGAGAAGGAACCAGAACATGGGCGCTTACGAAACCCAGGGCTTCAAGCTCGACGACAGCGGCAAGCGCATCGTCGTCGACCCGGTCACCCGCATCGAAGGCCATATGCGCTGCGAGGTGAACGTGGACTCGAACAACGTCATCCGCAACGCCGTCTCCACCGGCACCATGTGGCGCGGGCTGGAGGTCATCCTGAAGGGCCGCGATCCACGCGATGCCTGGGCCTTTGTGGAGCGCATCTGCGGCGTGTGCACCGGCTGCCATGCGCTGACCAGCGTGCGCGCGGTGGAGGATGCGCTGGGCATCCGCATCCCGAAGAACGCGCACCTGATCCGCGAGATGATGGCCAAGACGCTGCAGGTGCACGACCATGCGGTGCACTTCTACCACCTGCATGCGCTCGACTGGGTGGACGTGGTGTCGGCACTCAAGGCCGACCCCCGCAAGACCAGCGAGCTGCAGCAACTGGTGTCACCGAGCCACCCGCTCAGTTCGGCCGGTTACTTCCGCGACATCCAGAACCGGCTGAAGAAGTTCGTGGAAAGTGGACAGCTCGGTCCTTTCATGAACGGCTACTGGGGCAACAAGGCCTATGTGCTGCCTCCCGAGGCCAATCTGATGGCCGTGACCCACTACCTGGAGGCGCTGGACCTGCAGAAGGAGTGGGTCAAGGTGCACACCATCTTCGGTGGCAAGAACCCGCACCCCAACTACCTGGTGGGCGGCGTGCCCTGCGCCATCAACATCGACGGCGACGGTGCCGCGGGCGCACCGATCAACATGGAGCGGCTGAACTTCGTCAAGGCCCGCATCCAGGAGATGATCGAGTTCAACAACAACGTCTACATCCCCGACGTGCTGGCCATCGGCACGCTCTACAAGCAGGCCGGTTGGCTTTACGGCGGCGGGCTGGCCGCCACCAATGTGGCCGACTACGGCACCTACGAGAAGGTGGCCTACGACGCCAGCACGCAGCAACTGCCCGGCGGCGTGATCCTGAACGGCAAGTGGGACGAGATCCACCCCATCGACCCGCGCGACCCCGAGCAGGTGCAGGAGTTCGTGACCCACAGCTGGTACAAGTACGCCGACGAGAACAAGGGCCTGCACCCCTGGGACGGCGTGACCGAGCCCAACTACGAGCTGGGCGCCAAGACCAAGGGCACGCGCACCGCCATCGATCAGATCGACGAGAGCGCCAAGTACAGCTGGATCAAGGCGCCGCGCTGGCGCGGCCATGCGGTGGAGGTCGGCCCGCTGTCGCGCTACATCCTGGGCTATGCCCATGCGCTCAAGGGCAACCAGCACTGCCAGCGCGTCAAGCAGCAGATCGAGTCCTCGGCCGTGGCCATCAACAGCGCCATCCCCAAGGCCCTCGGCCTGCCGGAAACGCAGTTCAGCGCCAAGCAGCTGCTGCCCACCACCATCGGCCGCACGCTGGCCCGCGCGCTGGAAAGCCAGTACTGCGCCGAGATGATGATGGACGACTACAACGAGCTGATCGCCAACCTCAAGGCCGGCGACCGGGCCACGGCCAACGTCGAGAAGTGGGACCCCAAGACCTGGCCCAAGGAGGCCAAGGGCGTGGGCACGGTGGCCGCGCCACGCGGCATGCTGGGCCACTGGATCCGCATCAAGGACGGGCGCATCGAGAACTACCAGTGCGTGGTGCCGACCACCTGGAACGGCAGCCCGCGCGACGCCAAGGGCCAGATCGGCGCCTTCGAGGCCAGCCTGATGAACACGCCGATGGCCAACCCCGAGCAGCCGCTGGAGATCCTGCGCACGCTGCACAGCTTTGATCCCTGCCTGGCCTGCAGCACCCATGTGATGAGCCCCGATGGCCAGGAGATGGCCCGGGTCACCGTGCGCTGACGACGCGGCCCCCACTGCACACCGGAGACAAGACGATGAACAAGCCTTCCCCTTCGCGCAGCCTGGCCCTGGGCCTGGCCCTGGCCACGGCCGCCGGCGGTGCCCTTGCCCACCCGGGCCATGGCAGCGCCAGTGCCCTGGCAGGCCTGGCCCACCCGCTGGGCCTGGACCATCTGCTGGCCATGGTGGCCGTGGGCCTGTGGTCGGCGGCCGTGCTGCCGGCCAGCCAGCGCCTGCGCGGGCCGGCGGCGTTTGTGCTGGCCATGCTGGCCGGCGCAGCCCTGGGCACCTGGACGCGGGCGCCGGCCCTGGTCGAGCCCGGCATCGCCGCCAGCGTGGCCGTGCTGGGCCTGCTGATCGCGCTGCCGCGCCTGCTGCCGGGCACGGCCGGCCTGGCCCTGGTGGCGGTGGCCGGCGCGCTGCACGGTCTGGCCCATGGCGCCGAGCTGCCGGCCTCGACCGGCTGGGGCAACGGCTTCGCCGCCTATGCCTTCGGCTTCGTGGCCACCACGGTGCTGCTGCATGCGGCCGGCCTGGGCCTGGGCCGGCAGCTGCTGGTCCTGCCGCAGCGGCTGGCGCGCGCCAGCCAGGCGGCACTGGGCGGTGGCCTGGGCCTGGTCGGCCTGGCCCTGGCCAGCCGGGTCTGAACCTCGGGAGGTGCGCCATGAGCTCCACGTCCCTGAGCAGCAATGACGAGGCCGCCGCCACCGGCGTGGATGCGGCGGCCGTGGCCGCCGGCCAGAGCACGCGCTCGGTCTACGTCTACGAGGCGCCGGTGCGCGTCTGGCACTGGATCAACGCGCTGGCGATCACGGTGCTGGCCGTCACCGGCTACTTCATCGGCCAGCCGCTGCCGACCACGCCAGGCGAGGCCAGCAGCCAGTACCTGATGGGCTACATCCGCTTCGTGCACTTTGCCGCCGGCTATGTGTTCGCCGTGGGCCTGGCGGGCCGGCTCTACTGGGCCTTCGTCGGCAACCACCATGCGCGCGAACTGTTCACGCTGCCGGTGCTGACGCCCGCCTACTGGCGCGAGGTGTTCACCATGCTGAAGTGGTATCTGTTCCTGATCCCCAAGCCCAGCCAGTACGTGGGCCACAACCCGCTGGCCCGGCTGGCCATGTTCTTCGGCTTCTTCTTCCTGTCGCTGTTCATGGTGGCCACCGGCTTCGCGCTGTACGGCGAGGGGCTGCAGGCCGGCTCCTGGGCCGACCGGCTGTTCGGCTGGGTGATCCCGCTGCTGGGCCAGAGCCAGGACGTGCACACCTTCCACCGCCTGGGCATGTGGGCGCTGATCACCTTCGTGATCCTGCATGTGTACGCCGCGATCCGCGAGGACATCATGGGCCGCCAGAGCATCGTCAGCACGATGATCTCAGGCCACCGCACCTTCAAGGAGTGACGATGAGCGACACACCGTCCATCGTGGTGCTGGGCATCGGCAACCTGCTGTGGGCCGACGAGGGCTTTGGCGTGCGCTGCGTCGAGGCGCTGGCCGCGGGCTGGCGCTTCGGCCCCCAGGTGCAGCTGATCGACGGCGGCACCCAGGGCCTGTACCTGCTGCAGCATGTGCAGCAGGCCACGCACCTGCTGATCCTCGATGCGGTGGACTACGGCCTGCCGCCGGGCACGCTGAAGCTGGTCGAGGACGACGAGGTGCCGCGCTTCCTGGGTGCCAAGAAGATGAGCCTGCACCAGACCGGCTTCCAGGAGGTGCTGGCCCTGGCCCGGCTGACCGGCGACTGGCCGCAGCAGGTGCTGCTGGTGGGCTGCCAGCCGGCCGAGCTGGAAGACTTCGGCGGCAGCCTGACGCCGGCGGTCAAGGCCGCGCTGGAGCCCGCGCTGGCCGCCGCCCTGGCCCGCTTGCGCGACTGGGGTGCCGATCCGCAGCCACTGCCGCGCAGCACGGCCGGCTCTGCGGCCCTGACGGTGCCGGTGCTGGCCATGGGCGCCTACGAAAGCGGGCGGCCGCCGGCCGAGGCCGCCTGCCGCATTGGCGACGAGCGTTTCCTGCCGCCCGCCACCGGGCTGGAGCATCCGGCATGTGCATAGGCTGGCCGATGCAGGTGCTGGCCACGCGCGCCGGCCATGCCACGGTGCGCCGCGGCACGCAGCAGCACGAGGTGCGCACGGCCCTGGTGGGCACGGTGCAGCCGGGCGACTGGCTGCTGGTGTTCCTGGACGATGCACGCGAGCGGCTCTCGCCCGAACGCGCCGCCGAGATCTCGGCCACGCTGGACCTGGTGCAGGCGGCGCTGGCGGCGCCCGCCGATGCCGAGACCGCGGCCAGCGCACCGTTTGAACTCCCTTCGGCCATGACCGCCGAACAACTGCAGGCCTTGCAATGATCTCAAGCGAACAACTTTCCAAGCTGCCAGCCCTGGTGCAGCGCCTGGGCCAGGCCGAGGGCAGCCAGTGGGTGGATGCCGCCGGCATCGACGCCTTCCTCGCCCACGGCGGCGAGCAGGTGCTGTTCTTCCAGGGCGACGCCATCCGCTTCCCCGAGGTGCTGGACATCGCCGTGGTGCTGCCCGAGCTCTGCCGCCACTTCCAGCGCAGCGGCGGCCCCCGGTTCCAGGTCGGCCTGGTGACGCGCGACGACGAGGACGCCCTGGCGCGGCGCTTTGCCGTCGTGCACTGGCCGTCGCTGGTGTTCCTGCGCGATGGCCGCTGGGTCGACACCGTGCACGGCATGCTGGACTGGGCGGTCTATGTGGAGCGCGTGCAGCAGATCCTGGCCAAGCCGGCCACGCGCCCCCCGCTGCTGCTGCAGCCGGTGTCGTCCGGCGCGTCGGCCTGCCACTGAAACGGAGCGTCCATGAACCGTGGCAAACCCATCCCCATCCCGGTGGTCGCCGCCCTCGGACCGGGCAGCCAGACCGACGACGAAGACGCGGACCTGGCCTACCTGCACATGCCCAAGGGCATGGACACCTACCGGCCACCGCGCCTGCCCGAGCCCGAGGAGCTGGCCGGCCAGCGTGGTGCCCTGCAGGTGCTGCAGTCGGTGCTGCTGGCGCTGGCCGGCCAGGGACAGCGCAGCGTGCCGCTGCAGGGCCTGCAGCCCGAGGAACGGCTGCTGATCAACCAGGTGCTGGGCGAGGGCGAGGTCAGCGCGCAATGGCTGGTCGACCCCGCGGCCGCCGACGGCCGCTCGGCCCAGGTGCAGGAGTCGGTGTTCGCCGGCGTCTGGCGCGTCATCGAGACCGCCGCCGACGGCGGCACGCAGGACCGCATCGAGGTCGGCGCCGTGCCCGCGCTGCTGAGCGAGGCGGCGCGGGCCGATGGCCTGCAGGCGCCGGTGGTGTTGGCCACGCCGCCGGGCGACGTGCTCAATGCCGCCCATGTGCTGGCCGAGCTGGCCCAGCACCGCGCGGCCTGGCGGCCCGGCCAGCCCAGCGAGGTCATCAATCTGACGCTGCTGCCGATGTCGCCCGCCGACATCGCCTGGATGGACCATGTGCTGGGCACCGGCCGGGTGCTGATCCTGTCGCGTGGCTATGGCAACTGCCGCATCACCAGCACCCGCGTGCCGCACACCTGGCGGGTGGTGTACTACAACTCGCAGGACCATGTGATCCTGAACACCGTGGAAGTCGGCGAGCTGCCGGCCGTGGCCCAGGCTGCGCCCGAAGATCTGGCCGACAGCCACGAGCGCCTGACCGAGGTGCTGCAGTGGGTGGCCCAGGCATGACGCCCGGCAGCTTCGAGGGCAGCTACCTCGGCGACCGCGACCGCCTGCCCGACGGTGCGCGGCTGGAGTGCAAGATCTGCTGGTGGGTCTACGACCCGGCCGAGGGCGACGCCGTGTGGCAGGTGCCCGCCGGCACAGCCTTCGCCGCCCTGCCCGCCCACTGGCGCTGCCCGCGCTGCGACGGCGATGCCGAGCAGTTCATGGTGATCGAGGGCTGAGCATGCTGGCGCCCCGCGTGCAAGCCCTGGAAGCGACGTTCCGGCACATCGCTGCCACGCGCATGGCCGGCCTGCCCCTGGTGCATCCACGGCTGGCGGTGCAGGCGGTGGACTTCGGCATCGAGCCGGACAGCGACGGCCACCCGGCGGCCCCGGGCCGCATCGCCACCGGGGTGCTGGTCACGCCCTGGTTCATGAACCTGGTGCGCCTGCCGCTGCAGGCCACAGCCGCCGCGGCACTGCCGGCGCCGGGCCAGGCCGCCGAGCACAGCTTCAATGGCTGGAGCTTCCAGTTCCTGGGCCACGAGGAGGCCGGCCTGGGCCGCTTTGCGGCGGCCTCGCTGGTGTCGCCGATGAGCGAGTTCGCCGACCAGCCCGCCGCCGTGGCCACCGCGCGCGCGCTGCTGGAGCGGCTGCGGCCGCGCCCGGCGCGGCGCGGCTTTCTGTTCGGCGCCGGTCGTGCGGCCGCCGGCTGAGCCTGTGCCATGTCAGCGCTTGGCTTCATGATCGAACTGCGGCCCGGCCGCCGACCGGCCATCCTGCGCTCGCCCCGGCCCGACCTGCCGGCGCTGCTGGCCCTGGGCCGGCCCGCCGCCAGCCTGCCTGCCGCCATGGCCACGCTGCACACGCTGTGCGCCGCCGGCCACCGCCTGGCCGCCGGGCTGGCGCTGCAGGCGGCCCGCGGTGATCGCAGCCCGGTGGACGGCGCCGCCCGCCAGGCCCTGCGCCTGGCGGTGGCCCGCGAGCAGCTGCTGCGCATCGCCCACGACTGGCCACGCCATCTGCCCGGGGCGCCGCCGACCGCCCCCGGTCTGCAGGCCTGCCCGCTGTGGCAGGACGCCGCCGCCGCCACCGACGAAGCGCGCATGCAGGCCCTGGCCGGCTGGCTGCAGCAGCAGTGGTTGGGACAACCGCCCTCGGCCCTGGTGCAGGCGCTGGACGACGATCCGGTCGGTGCAGCCCTGGCCTGGGCACGGCATGCGTCCGGTGCCCTGCCCGCGCTGCTGGCCTCGGTGCTGCCCCGCGCGCTGTCGCTGCGCACCGCGCACGCGCCGCCCGAGCTGGCCGACACCGGCCCCTGGAACCGCCTGCACGACGCCCATCGCCGGCCGGCCGACAATGCCGGCATGCGCCTGATCGCCCGCCTGCACGACCTGCTGCGCCTGGCGCTGCCCGATGGCCAGGACTGGCTGCATGCCAGCGCCGTGGCCGCCGCGCCCGGCATCGGCGAAGCCAGGGTCGAGGTCGGCCGCGGCCTGCTGCACTACCGCGTCGGCCTGGATGGCGACGATTGCGTGGCCACGCTGCGGCTGCAATCGCCCACCGACCGCAACTTCCATCCCCGGGGCCTGCTGGCCCAGGCCCTGGCCGGCCTGCAAGGCGCCGATGCCGCCACCGATGCCCGGTGCCTGGCCACCGCCTTCGACCCCTGCGAGCCGCTGCGCATCGTCGCCGCCGGGGCGGTGCTGGAGAGTGGCCATGCATGAGCTGAGCCTGGCCGGCGGCGTGCTGCAGCTGGTGGAGAGCGCCGCCGCCCGGGAGGGCTTTGTGCGCGTGCGCCGGCTGCTGCTGGAGGCCGGCGCACTGTCGGGCGTGGAGACGCGGGCACTGCGCTTTGCGCTGGAGGCGCTGGCCCCCGGCACCTGCCTGGAAGGCGCCGAGATTCACATCGACGAGCCGGCGGCACCCGCCTGGTGCCACGGCTGCTGCGCCCAGGTGCAGGTGCGCAGCCGGCTGGACGACTGCCCGGCCTGCGGCAGCGCCCGCCTGCAACCCACCGGCGGCACCGAGTTGCGCGTGCGCGAGCTGATCGTGCACGACGCCTGAAACCAACAGAGAACCGGAGACAACAACATGTGTGTGGTGTGCGGCTGCAGCGATGCCGGCGAGGTTCACGATCACGGCCATCCCCATCCCCATCCCCATGGCCAGGGTCAGGACCTGCACTACGGCCTGGGACGGGCCCGCGTATCGGTGCCGGGCCTGGACGAGGGCCGGGCGATCCAGATCGAGGCCGACGTGCTGGGTGCCAACGACCGCTTCGCGCGCGACAACCGCGCGCATTTCGCGGCCCATGGCGTGGCCGCCTGGAACCTGGTGTCCAGCCCCGGCTCGGGCAAGACCACGCTGCTGACGGCCAGCATCGCCGCACTGCGCCAGCGCCTGCCCCAGCAGGCCATCGCGGTGATCGAGGGCGACCAGCAGACCACGAACGACGCCGATCGCATCCGCGCCACCGGCGTGCCGGCCATCCAGGTCAACACCGGCCGCGGCTGCCACCTCGATGCGCAGATGGTCGGCGAGGCCTTTGCGCGGCTGCCACTGCATGGCCATGGGCATGACCATCACGGCCACGACCACCCCCACGACCACGCCCCGGCGCTGCTGTTCATCGAGAACGTCGGCAACCTGGTCTGCCCAGCGCTGTGGGACCTGGGCGAGCGCGCCAAGATCGCCATCCTGTCGGTGACCGAGGGCGAGGACAAGCCGCTGAAGTACCCCGATATGTTTGCCGCCGCGCGGCTGATGGTGCTGACCAAGACCGACCTGCTGCCGCACCTGGACTTCGACGTCGCGCGCTGCATTGCCCATGCCCAGCGCGTGAACCCGGGCATCGAGGTGCTGCTGGTCTCGGCCAAGAGCGGCGTCGGCATGGACGCCTGGCTGGACTGGCTGCTGGCCGATGCCCAGGCGCCGGCGGCCGAACCCCTGCCGCGTCCGCCGGGCGCGGTGCCGTCGTGCAGCGCCTGAGCCTGCCGGTGCCGGCACCGGCCACGGTGCTGGCCGCGGGCGCTTTTCTGAAGAACCGGGCCTGCCTGCTGCAGGGCAGCGAGGTGCTGTGGTCGGCACCGCATGGCGACCTGTCCGATCCGGCCGCCTGCGTGGCCCTGCACGACGCGCTGGCGGCCCTGGTGACCGCTGCGCGCCGTCCCATCGCCGCCATTGCCCACGACCTGCATCCCGACTTCCCCAGCACGCGCAGCGCGCTGGAATGGGCGCAGCGCCTGCGCGTGCCGGCCCGCGCCGTGCAGCACCACCATGCCCACCTGGGCGTGGTGATGGCCGAGCAGGGCTGGAGCCAGGGCCCGGTGAGCGGCTGGCTGCTGGATGGCGTGGGCCTGGGTCAGGACGGCACGGCCTGGGGCGGCGAACTGCTGGCCGGCACGCCGCAGGGCTTTGAGCGCCTGGCCCATCTGGCGCCGCTGGCCCTGCCCGGTGGCGACGCCGCCGCCCGCGAGCCCTGGCGCGTGGCCGCGGCCGTGCTGCACCGCCTGGGCCGCGGCGACGAGATCGCGCCACGCTTCGGCCCCCTGGTCGGCCTCGGCAAGGCCCAGGGCGTGGCCCTGCTGCTGCAGCGCGGCCTGCATTGCCCGGCCAGCAGCAGCGCCGGCCGCTGGTTTGATGCCGCCGCCGCCGCCCTGGGCCTGGCGCCCACGCAGCAGGCCGAGGCCGAGGCCGCCATCGCGCTGGAGCAGGCCGCCACGGCCTGGCTGGCCGAGCAGGGCACGTCCGGGCTGCCGGCCGCCGTGGCCTCGCCGACCCTGGACCTGCATGCCCTGGTCGGCGCCCTGTTCGACGAGCGCCCGCCCGGACGGGGCGCGGCGCGTTTCCATGCCGCACTGGCCGCGGCCCTGGTCGATGCCGCGCAGCGGCAAGGCCTGACGCGCCTGGTGCTGGCGGGTGGCTGCTTCCACAACCGGCTGCTGTCGCGGCTGGTGGAGCAGGGCTGCCGCGAGCATGGCATCGCCAGCTGGCGGCCTCAGACGGTGGACTGCGGAGACGCCGGCCTGGCCTTGGGCCAGGCCTGGCTGGTCGCCCACCACATCGCCCACGATCTTTGAACCGGAGAAACCAAGCATGTGCCTTGCCCTGCCCGCCCGTCTGGTCGAGCGCTGCGGTTGCGACGATGCCATCGTCGAGCTGGGCGGCGTGAAGAAGACCGTGTCCATCGCCCTGGTGCCCGATGCCCAGCCCGGCGACTATGTGATCGTGCACGTCGGCCATGCCATCGGTCGCATCGACCCGGCCGAGGCCGAGCACACGCTGGCCCTGCTGGCCCAGCTGCAACAAGCCAACCCGGAGGGTGTGCTGTGAAATACATCAGCGAGTTCCGCGATGGCGAGGTGGCCAAGGCGCTGGCCGCACGCATCGCCGCCGAATGCCAGCCCGGGCGCGACTATGCGTTCATGGAGTTCTGCGGCGGCCACACCCATGCGATCGCGCGCTACGGCATCACCGAGCTGCTGCCGCCGGCCGTGCGCATGATCCACGGCCCCGGCTGCCCGGTGTGCGTGCTGCCGATCGGCCGCGTCGACCAGGCCATTTCACTGGCGCTGGACCAGGGCGCCATCGTCGCCACCTATGGCGACACGATGCGCGTGCCGGCCTCGGGCAGCCTCAGCATGATGAAGGCCAAGGCCCGTGGCGCCGACATCCGCATGGTCTATTCGGCCGCCGATGCGCTGGCCATGGCCCGCACCAACCCGGGCCGCGAGGTGGTGTTCTTCGCCATCGGCTTCGAAACCACCACGCCGCCCACGGCCCTGGTGGTCAAGCAGGCCGCGGCCGAGGGGCTGAAGAACTTCAGCGTGCTGGCCTGCCATGTGCTGACGCCCAGCGCCATCGCCCACATGCTGGAGTCGGAAGAGGCCCGATCCTATGGTGCCGTGCCGATCCAGGGCTTCGTCGGCCCGGCCCATGTCAGCATCGTGATCGGCTCCCAACCCTACGAACCCTTTGCCGCCAGGCACCACAAGCCGGTGGTGATCTCGGGCTTCGAGCCGCTGGACGTGATGCAGTCAATCTGGATGCTGGTGCGCCAGGTCAACGAGGGCCGCGCCGAGGTGGAAAACCAGTTCACCCGCGCCGTCACGCGCCAGGGCAACCTGGCAGCCCAGCGCGCCGTGGCCGAGGTGTTCGAGCTGCGCGAGAACTTCGAATGGCGCGGCCTGGGCGAGGTGGCGCACAGCGCGCTGCGGCTGAAGCCCGAGTGGTCGACCTTCGATGCCGAGAAGCGCTTTGCCATCGCCTACCAGGCGGTGCCCGACCACAAGCAGTGCGAATGCGGCGCCATCCTGCGCGGCGTCAAGCAGCCACGCGATTGCAAGCTGTTCGGCACGGTGTGCACGCCGGAGAACCCGATGGGCTCGTGCATGGTCTCGTCCGAAGGCGCCTGCGCCGCGCACTGGACCTATGGGCGGTTCCGCGACATCGCCATCGTCGGAGAAGCCGCATGAACGCGCCCAACAAGCACTACCAGCGCCCGCTGGACTTCAAGCAGGGCCGCATCGACATGAACCATGGTGCCGGCGGCCGTGCCAGCGCCCAGCTGATCGGCGAGCTGTTCGCGCGCGCCTTCGACAACCCGGCGCTGCGCGCCGGCGACGACGGCGCGGTGCTCGATCTGTCGCCCCCGCCCGGCCAGCGCCTGGTGATGGCGACCGACGGCCATGTGATCTCGCCGCTGGAGTTTCCCGGCGGCGACATCGGCTGCCTGGCCGTGCACGGCACGCTCAACGACGTGGCGATGATGGGCGCGGTGCCGGTGGCGCTGTCGGCCAGCTTCGTGCTGGAGGAAGGCCTGGCCCTGGCCACGCTCAGGCGCATCGTCGAGTCGATGGCCGCGGCCGCGCGCGATGCCGGCGTGCCCATCGTCACCGGCGACACCAAGGTGGTGGAGCAGGGCAAGGGCGACGGTGTGTTCATCACCACCACCGGCCTGGGCCTGCTGCCGGCCGGACGCCACATCGGTGGCGCCCGCGCGCAGGCCGGCGATGTGCTGCTGCTGTCGGGCCCCATCGGCGACCATGGCGTGGCCGTGCTGTCGCAGCGCGAGTCGCTGGGCTTCGAAGCCAGCGTGCGCAGCGACACCGCGGCCCTGCACGGCCTGGTGGCGGCCCTGCTGGCGGCCGTGCCCGAGGGCGCGGTGCACACGCTGCGCGACCCCACGCGCGGCGGCCTGGCGACCACGCTGAACGAGATCGCCCAGCAGTCCGGCGTGGGCATGCGGCTGCAGGAGGCGGCCATCCCCGTGCGACCCGAGGTCGAGGCCGCCTGCGAACTGCTGGGCCTGGACCCGCTGTACGTGGCCAACGAGGGCAAGCTGGTGGCCGCCGTGGCGCCCGAGCATGCCGAAGCAGCGCTGGCCGCACTGCGCGCCCATCCGCTGGGCCGCGAGGCCGCACCCATCGGCCAGGTGGTGGCCGATGCCCATGGCTTTGTGCAGATGACCACCAGCTTCGGCGGCCAGCGCGTGGTCGACTGGCTCAGCGGCGAGCCACTGCCGCGCATTTGTTGACGGCTTGACGGCGCGGCTACCATCCCCGCAGCCGCCGCCACCCACGATGAACGCCCCCGACCCGCTGCCTCCCGACGACGATGACGCGTCGGACGCCGACCGCCCGCTGGTGCTGGTGGTCGACGACGAGCGGCGCTCGCAGGAGGCGATGCGGCGCACGCTGGACGACGACTTCCGCGTGCTGACCACCGGCGACACCGCCAGCGCGCGCGAGCTGCTGTCGCGCCACGGCCAGCAGGTGGCGGTGATCCTGTGCGACCAGCGCATGCCGGGACAGAGCGGCGTCGAGTTCCTGAAGCAGGTGCGCGCCGAATGGCCCGAGGTGGTGCGGGTGGTGATCTCGGGCTATGCCGACAGCGAGGACATCATCGCCGGCGTCAACGAGGCCGGCATCTACCAGTACGTGCTCAAGCCCTGGGTGCCGCAGCACCTGCTGGACACGGTGCGTGGCGCGGTCGAGGCCAGCCGCCTGGGCCGCGGCCTGCAGCGCCTGGACCTGGACCTGCGCGCCGGTGCGCCGGCGCTGCGCGCGCGCCTGGGCGACCGGCTGCGCCAGGCGCAAAGCGTCTACGGCTTCGAGCGCATCGTGCGCGCGCCGGGCAGCCCGCTGGACAGCGTATGCCACATGGCCGAGCGCGTGGCCCGCCACGACCTGTCGGTGCTGGTGCTGGGCGAGTCGGGCACCGGCAAGGAGCTGATGGCGCGCGCCATCCACTACGCCAGCCCGCGCCATGTGCGGCCCTTCGTGGTCGAGAACTGCGCCGCCATCCCCGACACCCTGCTGGAGAGCGAGCTGTTCGGCCACAAGCGCGGCGCATTCACCGGGGCCAGCGACGACCATGTGGGCCTGATCCAGCGCGCCGACGGCGGCACGCTGTTCCTCGACGAGATCGGCGAGACCTCGGCGCTGTTCCAGGTCAAGCTGCTGCGTGTGCTGCAGGAGGGCGAACTGCGGCCGGTGGGCTCGACGCGCACCGTGCCGGTCGATGTGCGCGTCATCGCCGCCACGCACCGCAAGCTGGAGGACGAGGTGCGCGCCGGCCGCTTCCGCGAAGACCTGTACTACCGCCTGGCTGGAGTGACGCTGCAGATGCCGCCGCTGCGCGAGCGGCCCGGCGACATCGTGCCGCTGGCCGAGCGATTGCTGGCCCAGGCCGTCACCGAGCTGGGCCTGGCCCCGGCCCGGTTTGAGTTTGACGACGACGCCCGCGCGGTGCTGATGGGCTATCCCTGGCCCGGCAACATCCGCGAGCTGGGCAACGAGATCCGGCGTGCGCTGGCGCTGGGCGATGGCACGGCGGTGCGTGCGGCCGACTTCTCGCCGCGCCTGCTGCAGGGCCAGACCGGCCGCGCCCAGACCACCGCCGCCGGCAGCGGCCAGCCGACCCTGCCGGCCCAGGGCACGCTGCAGGAGCGCCTGGACGCCATCGAGGCCATGCTGCTGCGCGAGGTGATGCTGCGCCAGCGCTGGAACAAGACCCGTGCGGCGGCCGAACTGGGGCTGTCGCGGGTGGGCTTGCGGGCGAAGCTGATCCGCTTCGAGATTGAGGACAAGCACTGACGGACGACAGCAAATATAGTTGCTCACCCCACTTCGTCAGTGATAAATTTAATTTTGTGTCAAAAGCCTCCCCTTCGCTGTCCAGCCTGCCACCGGAAGTGGCTCGCGCCCTGGCTGCACTGGGTGAGCAGCTCGCTCTTGCGCGCCTGCGCCGCAAGCAGTCACAGCGCGCCTGGGCCCAGCGCATCGGCGTATCGGTGCCCACCCTGTCCAGCATGGAACGCGGCGAGCCCGGCGTCAGCATGGGCGTCTATGCCACGGCCCTGTGGCTGATGGGACGCACCCAGGCTCTGACCGAGCTGGCCAACCCGCAATTCGACCTGGGGGCCCTGGAAGCCGATGTGCGCGCAGCAGCCAACGAGCGTCGCCTGCGATCACGCCGGGGCCGCGCTGCGCACCACGGTGAAAACACGGGCTGACCATGGACACCGCCTACAAGGTCTGCGATCAGCTGTACCTTTGGCTGTTGCTGGACCCCGCCAAGCCGGTGTTCGTGGCCGAGCTGAACCGGGTCATGACGGGCCAGCGCGGCGTTTCGCTGCGCTACGCCATCGACTGGCTGCGCCATGGCTGGCCGCTCAGCGAAGACCTGCCGCTGGTCGATGTCGAGCATCTGCCGGTAGACAAGGACAGTGCCGCCGGCGCGGTGGACGATGCGCGACCCGACCGCTGGGGCGAGCGCGTGATCCGGCACCTGGATCGTCCGCCTCGCCTGTCCACGCTGGAGATGCTGTACTTCGCCGGCGATGACCGGTTCGGCGCACTCGGCGTGTCGACGACGCGCGAGGCCTATGTTCCCCGGCACCGGGGGCCCCTGCCACGGCTGGCCGATGTGGATGCGCTGCACGATCTGGTGCGGCGGGTTCTCAACGGCGACCGGGTCGACGATGGGCAGCGCAGGCTGCTGGCCCCTGGCACCTTGGGCGGCGCACGACCCAAGGCGCTGATCGACATCGACGGCGCGCCCTGGGTGCTGAAGTTCGCCGACGACGGCGCCTCGGCCGAACCCCTGACTGAACACGCAGCCATGACGCTGGCGGCAAAGGCCGACATCCAGGTGGCGCTGACGCGGCCCGTCGCGCTGGGCCGTGGCAGCGCGGCGGTGGCCGTCAAACGCTTCGACCGCAGGCCGGGTGCTCGCGTCCATGCTCTGTCGGCCCATGTTGCGCTGCGCGCGGCCGGTTCGGCCAACAGTTATCCCGAGCTGGCCCAGCTGCTGCGCCGACGTGGCCCGACCGAAGACCACCTCCATCGCCGGCAGATGGCCGAGCTGTTCCGCCGCCTGATCTTCAACATCCTGATCGACAACACCGACGATCACGAGAAGAACCACGTGCTGCTGGTGCGACCCGATCAACAGTACGTGCTCGCCCCCGCCTTCGACGTGCTGCCGATCGGCCACAGCCTGGGCTATCAGGCCATGGAAGTGGGTGATCGCGGTGCCGAATCCAGCGTCGAGAACGCCTTGTCGCAAGCGCGCATGTACTGGCTCAGCCCTGACCAGGCGCTGCAGCAGGCGACGCTGGTGGCCCGGGTCGTGGAGGGCTGGCGCGAGCACTTCCTGGCCTGCGGCGTGCCCGACAGCCTGGTGCAGCAACTCGAGTCGGCGATCGACCGAAGCCACCTGCGCCAGCAACGCCGCGAACTGCTGGCGCCCACTCGCGCGCGCCGCTGAAAGAAACCACCAGGCCTGACCATGCTCAACATCCTCTGGCTGCAAAGCGGCGGCTGCGGCGGCTGCAGCATGTCGCTGCTGTGCGCCGATACGGCCGACTTCCCTGGCCTGCTGCGCGACGCCGGCGTGAACCTGCTGTGGCATCCGTCGCTGTCGCTGGCCAGCGGCCATGAGCTGGTGGAGCTGCTGCAGTCCTGCCTGGATGGCCGCGAGCGGCTGGATGTGCTGTGCATCGAAGGCGCGCTGCTGCGCGGCCCCAACGGCACGGGCCGCTTCCACCTGCTGGCCGGCACCGGCCTGCCGATGACGCAATGGGTCTCACGCCTGGCGGCGGTGGCGCGCGACGTGGTGGCCGTGGGCAGCTGCGCCGCCTGGGGCGGCATCAGCGCCGCCGGCGACAACGCCACCGAGGCCTGCGGCCTGCAGTACGAGGACGACCGCCCCGGCGGCCTGCTGGGCGCCGGCTTTCGTGCCGGCAGCGGCCGGCCGGTGATCAATGTCGCCGGCTGCCCCACGCACCCGGGCTGGGTGGTCGATACGCTGATGCTGCTGGCCGCCGGCCAGCTGCAGACCGAGGATCTGGACAGCCTGGCGCGGCCGCGCTTTTATGCCGACCAGCTGGTGCACCACGGCTGCACCCGCAACGAGTTCTACGAGTTCAAGGCCAGCGCCGAAAAGCCCAGCGACCTGGGCTGCATGATGGAGCACATGGGCTGCAAGGGCACGCAGGCCCATGCCGACTGCAACACGCGGCTGTGGAACGGCCAGGGCTCCTGCACCCGCGGCGGCTATGCCTGCATCAGCTGCACCGAGCCAGGCTTCCAGGACCCCGGCCACCCCTTCCACCTGACGCCCAAGCTGGCCGGCATCCCGATCGGCCTGCCCACCGACATGCCCAAGGCCTGGTTCGTGGCCCTGGCCTCGCTGAGCAAAAGCGCCACGCCCAGGCGGGTGAAGACCAATGCCACGGCCGACCATGTGGTCATGGCGCCGGTGTCGAGGAAGACACGCCGGGGCTGAGCCGGGCAGCGCCCGACAGCGCCGGCTGCGGCGTCAGTCGAAGATGCCCACCGCCAGCTCGGCCCACACCCCGGCCAGCAGCAGCAGGATGGCCAGCGCCGCCAGCCGCCGCGGCCGGGCCGCATGCCAGCGGCGGCGGCTCCACAACCAGGCCAGGCCGGCCGCATTCAGCAGCGCCGCGGCCGCGGCAAAGTCCAGCGGGCCCCAGCGCACCTCGCTGCTGAACTGCATGGCCAGCAGCGGCAGCATCAGCAGCAGCGTGGTCACGAGCAGCACGCGCGACACCGGACTGAACGCGGCAAACGGCAGGCGATGGGACATGGCTCAAGCTCCGCGGCGCAGCCGGCGGACGCCGGCCGAGCCGCCAGCATAGCCCAGCCACCGGCAGCGCCGCTGCCAGCCCGGCTGGCAAAGCGGACAGCGCCGCACCGCAACATCGGCCGGGACAGCCAGGTCGGCGTGAACAAGGTCCGCCTTCCCGGCACGGCACGGTTCTTGTGACGACAGCGCCCATGCCGTCCCTGCTGAACGCCCTGACCGACCGCCTCACCGTCACGCAACGCCTGCTGCTGGCCTTTGGCAGTGCCATGCTGATGTGCAGCGCCATCGCTGCCCTGGCCATCGTGCAGCTGCAGGCCCTGGCCGCCGCCGCCGGCACACCGCAGGCCCTGGCCGCCAGCCGTCACGCGGCCTGGGTCATCGGCGCGCTGGCCGCCGCGGCCTCGGCCGGCGGCGTGCTGGTCAGCCTGTGGATCGTGCGCGGCCTGGCCGCCGCGCTGGGCGCCGAGCCGCGTGTGCTGGGCGCCTGCGCCCACCGCGTGGCCGAGGGCGACCTGGGCGGGCCGCTGCCCGACGCCACCCGCGGCGTGATGGGCGACCTGGCGCGCATGCAGGGCCAGCTGGTGCAGCTGGTCGGTGCCGTGCGCGCCGAAGCCGAGGCCGTGCACCACCAGGGCGGCATGCTGGCCGAGGCTGCGGCCTGGCAGCAGCGCCAGGCCGGCCAGCAGTCGCAGGCGCTGGCCGCGGCCGCCACCGATCTGCAGCGCGAGGCCCTGGCCGTGCAGCGCGGTGCCGACGCCACCCAGCAGGCCGCGGTACAGGCTGGCGACGCCCGCCTCACGGCAGGCCAGGCCCAGCAGGTCATCGCCGCGGCCGTGCAGCGCATGCAGCAGGCCGATGCCGGTGCTGCCCACATCCAGGAGGCGGCCCAGCTGATCAACCGCCTGGCCCACCAGACCGGCGTGCTGGCGCTGAATGCCGCGGCCGCAGCCAGCCGGGCCGGCAGCGCCGGCCATGAGTTTGCGGTGGTGGCCCGCGAGGTGCGCGCGCTGGCCGTGCGCTGCACCGAGGCCGCCGGCGAGGTGGGCACGCGCATCGACGCGGCGGTGGCGCAGATCCGCGGCGGCCGCCAGCAGGTCGAGCAGGCCGGCGCCGCCATGGGCCGCATCGTCGCCGCCGGCGGCCAGGTGGCCGAGCGCCTGGGTGGCCTGGCGGGCGAAAGCCAGGCCCGTGGCCGCGCACTTGGCGCGCTGGGCCAGGCCATGGCGGCGCTGGACGGCAGCACCCGCGATGGCGCAGTGCGGCTGGCCGCCAGTGGCCAGGCCGCCCAGGCCTTGGCCCAGCGCTCGCAACGCCTGATGCAGGCCGTGGCCGTGTTCCGGCTGCAGCCGCCGGCCGTGGCCGCCGCACCCGCCACGATGGCCCCGTCCCCGGACGCTATGCTCAGCACCCATGTCCCCACAAGCCCCCACGCGCCTGGTCGTCGGACCCTTCAACCGGGTAGAGGGTGACCTCGAGGTCCGGCTGGACCTGCGCGATGGCCAGGTGGCCGAGGCGCGCGTGGTCGCGCCCATGTACCGCGGCTTCGAGAACCTGCTGGTCGGCCGCGAGCCACACGATGCGCTGGTGATCGTGCCGCGCATCTGCGGCATCTGCTCGGTGTCGCAATCGGTGGCTGCGGCGCGGGCGCTGGCCGATGCCGCCGGCATCGCCGCCCCGATCAACGGCCTGCTGGCCACCGACCTGATGCTGGCCACCGAAAACCTGGCCGACCACCTGACGCACTTCTACCTGTTCTTCATGCCGGACTTCGCGCGCGAGGTCTACGCCGGCCAGCCCTGGTTCGGCGAGGTGCAGCGCCGCTTCGAGGCCGGCCGCGGCGAGCGCTCGCGTGCGGCCATCGCGGCACGCCAGCGCTGGTTCCAGATCGTCGGCACGCTGGGCGGCAAGTGGCCGCACACGCACAGCGTGGTGCCCGGCGGCAGCACGCGCGCGATCGATGCGTCCGAGCGCCTGCGCCTGCTGAGCCTGGTGCGCGAGTTCCGCGCCTTCCTCGAAGGCCAGACCTTTGCTGCGCCGCTGGAGCAGGTGGCCACGCTGGCCGACGAAGCCGCACTGGCCGCCTGGCATGCCCAGGACCCGCTGGGGGGCGACCTGCGGCTGTTTCTCACCGTGTCGGCCGCCGCCGGCCTGGACCGCCTGGGCCGCGGCCCGGGCCGCTACCTCAGCCATGGCAATGCCAGCGCGCCGGCCGGCCTGTGGCACGAGGCCGGCGCAAGGCTGGCCCCGCTGGACCTGGACGCTGTGGCCGAGGACCTGAGCCATGCCTGGATGGCCGACGACGGCCAGCCGCCGCGCCACCCCTCGACCGGCCTGACCCGGCCCGACGCCGACAAGCCCGGCGCCTACAGCTGGAACAAGGCACCCCGGCTGCAGGGCCAGACCTGCGAGACCGGTGCCATCGCGCGCCGCCTGGCGGCCGGCCAGCCGCTGCTGCGCGCCGCCGTGGCCCGCTGCGGCGGCACGGTGCACACCCGGGTGCTGGCGCGGCTGCTGGAGCTGGCCGAGGTGGTGCCGCAGATGGAGCGCTGGCTGATGGCGCTGCAGCCTCGGGAGCCGTTCTGCGCCGCGCCGGCCGATGCGCCGCCGACCGGCCGCGGCGTGGGCCTGGCCGAGGCCGCCCGTGGCGCACTGGGCCACTGGCTGCGCATCGACCGCGGCCGCATCGCCAGCTACCAGATCATCGCGCCGACCAGCTGGAACTTCAGCCCGCGCGACGCCGCCGGCCAGCCCGGCCCGCTGGAAGCGGCCCTGGTGGGCACGCCGGTGCAGCAAGGCGAACGCACGCCGGTGGCCGTGCAGCATGTGGTGCGCAGCTTCGACCCCTGCATGGTCTGCACGGTGCACTGATGAGCGAGCGCCACCGCCCCAGCCTGCCGCAGCCCCATCCCGAGGGCGTGGACGAGTCGGTGTGGATGGACGTGATCCACAAGATGGACGAGGTCTACACCCAGCTGGTGGCCGACGAGGTGGCGCTGGAGGCCAAGAACGCCGAGCTGGAGCAGACCCAGCAGTTCCTGATGAGCCTGCTGTCGTCGATGAGCGACGTGCTGCTGGCCTGTGACCGCCAGGGCCGCATCGTCGAGACCAATGCGGCGCTGTGCGAGCTGGTCGGCCGCAGCGACGAGGCCCTGCGCGGCACGCCGCTGGCCACGCTGCTGGCCGACGACGACAGCCGCGACCGGCTGCGCCATGTGCTGGACGCGCTGCTGCCCGAGCGCGCCCTGGCCACGGTCGAGGTCGACCTGGTCGATGCCCAGGGCCAGCGCGTGCCGGTGGACCTGAACTGCACGCCGCGCCGCGACGGCGATGGCCGCCGCGCCGGCCATGTACTGGTGGGCCGGCCGATGGGTGAGCTCAAGCGCGCCTACCACGCGCTGCGCGAGGCCCATGAGGCCCTCAAGCTCACCCAGCAGCAGCTGCTGCATTCGGAGAAGCTGGCTTCGCTGGGCCGGCTGGTGGCCGGCGTGGCCCATGAGCTGAACAACCCGATCAGCTTCGTGCTCGGCAATGTGCATGCGCTGCAGCGCTACAGCGAGCGGCTGCGCCGCTACCTCGACGCCGTCCACGCCGGCGAGCTGACGCCCGAGCAGGTCCAGTTGCGCCGGCAGCTGCGCATCGATGCCCTGCTGGCCGACCTGCCCTCGCTGATGGAGGGCACGCTGGAAGGCGCGCAGCGCACCGCCGACATCGTGCAAGGCCTGCGCCGCTTCTCGGCCGTGGACCGCGAGCAGCGCGAGCGGGTCGATCTCAACGGCGTCATCGAACGCGCCATCCACTGGGTGTGCAAGGGCACGGCGCCCAGCTTCACCGTGCACTGGACCCCCGGACCGCCGCTGCACGTGCAGGGCAGCGCCGGTCAGCTGCTGCAGGTGCTGATGAACCTGATCCAGAACGCCTACGACGCCGCCGCCGAGACCACGCCCCAGCCCACGCTGTGGATCACCCTGGCCGCCCAGTTGAAGACGCTGACGCTGACACTGCGCGACAACGGCCCGGGCATCGCCGCCGAACACCTGGGCCGGGTGTTCGACCCCTTCTTCACCACCAAGCCGGTGGGCACGGGCACCGGCCTGGGCCTGTCCATCAGCTATGGCATCGTCGAGCAGCACGGCGGCCGCCTCAGCGCCGGCAACGACCCCCGCGGCGGTGCATTGCTCACGCTGGTGCTGCCGCGCGCAGACTGAAGCCAGCCTGAAGCCGGCCGGGGCTTGACCTGCATCAACCGCCCGCCGGCGCGGCTTGAATAAGTTTGCAACTGTCAGGGACCGGAGAGATACAGGCGCCTCATGCAAGGCACCGAGCTGAAGCCAGATCCAGCGGCGCCGCCATCGACGCCAGCCCGCACATCGCCCTCGCTGGCGCGCTTTCTGCGCCGGCTGGTCGCCCTGCCCATGCTGCCGCTGCTGCTGCTGTCCATCGCGCTGGCGGCCGACAATGTGCGTCGCCAGCATGACGCCGACGACCTGGCGGCCACGGAGCTGGCCGCGAAGCTGGCCGCCCTGGCCGATGGCCTGCTGCGCGACCGCATCCACGGCCTGCAGCTGCTGGCCGGCTCGCCGCTGCTGGATGGACGCGACCTGGCGGCCTTTCACCAGCGGGCCCAGGACTTCCGCAGCCAGTACGGCTCCGACGTGGTGCTGGGCAACGCCCAGGGCCAGATGCTGCTGCACACCGGCCGGCCGTTCGGCGAGCCGCTGCCGGCCCTGCCCCGCCCGGCCGGCCGCGCTGCGGCCCCCGAGGCGCTGGCCAAGCTGCGGCCCGCCGTCGGCGACGTGTTCATCGGCCCGATCAACAAGCAGCCCATGGTCGCCGTGGCCGTGCCGGTGCTGCGCCAGGGCCAGGCCCAGCGCGTGCTGCTGACGGCGGTCGAGTTGCAGCAGTTCATGGCCATGGTCGCCCAGGCCCGGATGCCGCAAGGCTGGCGGGCCGCGCTGCTGGATGCCAGCGGCCGGCCGGTGGCCGGCCAGCCCGGGCCGCCCGACGACCCCGGCAGCGCCCGCTTCACCCAGGCCAGCCAGCTGGCGCCATGGCATGCCGTGGTCGACCTGTCACCGGCCGCCCGCCTGGGGCCGATGCTGTGGTCGGCGCTGGCGCTGCTGTCGGCCATCGGTGCGGCCACGCTGGCCGGCGTGCTGGCCGGGCGCTATGGCGGCAACCGCCTCGGCCGCGCCGTGGCCTCGCTGGCCCATGTGGATGGGCCGGCCGGTGCGGCCGGCGTGGTCGATACCGCCGAGATCCCGCGCATCGCCGAGATCGACGCCGCCAGGGACACCTTGGCGGCCTCGGCGGCGGAGCGCCAGGGCGCGCTGGCGGCGCTGATGCACAGCGAGGCCAAGCTGCGCTCGGTGTTCGAGGGCCTGCCCGACGCCCTGGTGCTGGCCGATGCCCAGCGCCGCATCACCATGGTCAACCCGGCCTTCACGCGCCTGTTCGGCTATGCGGCCGACGAGGTGCTGGGGCGCAACACCGCCTTCCTGTATGCCGACCCGGCCGACTTCAGCGAGGTCGGCCGCAAGCGCTTCATGCCCGACGGCGGCGGCAGCACCCTCGGCCAGGCCCAGGACAACTACGAGCTGCGCTATCGCCGCCGCGACGGCAGCGAGTTCTGGGCCGAGTCGATCGGCCTGCGCGTCACCGGCGCCGATGGCGAGCTGCTGGGCCTGATGGGCGTGCACCGCGACGTCAGCCAGCGCCGCCAGGCCCATGAGGCCCTGCAGCGCTCGCGGGCCCAGCTGGAGGCCTTCGTGCAACAGGCGCCGCACAGCATCGCCCTGCTGGACCGCGGCATGAACTACATCACCACCAGCCGCCTGTGGGTGCAGCACTATGGCCAGGGCCAGGACAGCCTGGCCGGCCACAACCACTACAGCCTGCTGCCCGACCTGCCCGAGACCTGGAAGGCCGTGCACCAGCGTGCGCTGGCCGGCGAGACCCAGCGCAGCGACGGCGAGCGCTGGCTGCGCGCCGATGGCGGCGAGCAGTGGCTGCGCTGGGTGGTGCAGCCCTGGATCGACCTGTCCGGCGAGGTCGGCGGCGTCATCATCTCCACCGACGACATCACCGAGCAGCAGCAGGCCCTGGCCCAGGCCCGCGAAGCCCATGAGCGCTTCTCCACGCTGTTCTACACCGCGCCGGTGGCCATGGTGGTAGGGCGCATCGACACCGGCCGCTTCGTCGAGGTCAACGCCGCCTTCGAGACGCTGAGCGGCCATGCATCCGACACGGTGATCGGGCGCAGCAGCAACGATTTCGACCTGTGGCCCGACGCCGACTTCCGCCTGCGCACCTACCACGCGCTGCGCGAACGGGGGGCGGTCGAGGCCACCGACGCCGTCATCCGCCACCGCGACGGCCATGCCATCGCCGTGTCGTTCTCGGCCTGCACGGTGGACATCGCAGGCCGGCGGCACTTCGTGGCCATGCTCGCCGATGTCACCGAGCAGCGCTCCGCGCAGCTGGCCCTGGAGCGCCAGCAGGCCGAGCTGGAGGCCCTGGTGGCCCGTCGCACGGCCCAGCTGGAGGCCGCCAATGCCACGCTGGCAGAGCGTGCCTCGGCCATTGCCGACCTCTACGACAACGCCCCCTGCGGCTACCACTCGCTGGCCGCCGACGGCACCATCACCGCGGTCAACGCCACCGAACTGCAGATGCTGGGCTACCAGCGCGAAGAGTTCGTCGGCCAGCCGATCGCCCGCTTTCTTTCCGCCGAGGGCCAGCAGCGGTTCCGCGAGCGCTATGCCGAGTTCATCCGCGTGGGCGTGGTGCGCGACCTGGAGTACGACGCCGTGCGCAAGGACGGCAGCCTGCTGCCGGTGCTGGTCAGCGCGGTGATCGTGCGCGACGCGCAGGGACGCCACATCGGCAACCGCGCCACCATGGTCGACAACAGCGAGCGCAAGGCACGCGAACGGCAGATCGAGCTGATGCAGGCCGAGCTGGCGCGCCGGGCCGAAGGCGCCGAAGCCGCGACGCGGGCCAAGAGCGCCTTCCTGGCCAACATGAGCCACGAGATCCGCACGCCGATGAACGCCATCATCGGCCTGGCCCACCTGATGGCGCGCGACACCCGCGATGCGCTGCAGAGCAACCGCTTGGCCAAGATCGACGGCGCCGCCAAGCACCTGCTGCAGGTCATCAACGACATCCTGGATCTGTCCAAGATCGAGGCCGGCAAGATGGTGCTGGAAGAGGTCGAGTTCTCGCTCGACGATCTGCTGTCGCGGGTCATCGAGATGGTCGGCGGCCGCGCCCGCGACAAGGGCCTGGAGCTGCTGCTGGACAGCGACGCCGCGCCGACCACGCTGCGCGGCGACCCGACCCGGCTGGCGCAGTCGCTGATCAACCTGCTGTCCAATGCCATCAAGTTCACCGACAGCGGCTGGGTGCGCCTGCGCATCGAGACGCTGGGCCGCGACGCCACCGGCGCCCTGTTGCGCTTCGAGGTGCGCGACACCGGCATCGGCATCGCGCAGAAGGACCAGCAGCACCTGTTCGCCGCCTTCGAGCAGGCCGACTCGTCGATCTCGCGCCAGCATGGCGGCACCGGCCTGGGACTGGCGCTGACCCGGCACCTGGCGGCCATGATGGGCGGCGAGATCGGCCTGAGCAGCGAGCCCGGCCAGGGCAGCTGCTTCTGGTTCAGCGCCCGCTTCCGCTCCGGCCGTGCCGAGACGCTGGGCCGTCCCCAGCTGACCAGCCGCAGCGTGCTGCTGGTCGACGGCCTGGCCCCCTCGCGCGAGGCCTTGCGCGACCGCCTGCTGGCCATGGGCCTGCAGGTCGACGAGCTGGACGATACCCAGGCCGTGGTCGAACGCATCGCCACCCGCCAGGTGGCCGGCTCCGCCTACGACCTGCTGCTGCTCGACCTGCACCAGCAGCCGCTGGACGGCATTGCCCTGCTGCAGCAGCTGCGCGAGGCGCTGGGCCCGGCCACGCCGAAGGCGGTGCTGGCCACCCTGGTCGACGCCGGCGACCTGCACGACCAGGCCCGCGCGGCCGGCTTTGCCGAGGTGCTGCTCAAGCCGATCACGCCGTCGCAGCTGCATGACAGCCTGTCGGGCCTGCTGCTGGCCCAGCACCAGCCCCGGCGCAACCAGGCGCCTGACCAGGGCGCGATGGAGCTCAGGGTGCGGGCCCTGCACCGCGGCCAGCGCGTGCTGCTGGCCGAGGACAACCCCATCAACCAGGAAGTCGCCAGCGAGCTGCTGCATGCGGTGGGGCTGGAGGTGGAGGTGGCAGCCGACGGCCAGCAGGCCGCGGACCGGGCCCTGTCGGGCGACTTCGACCTGGTGCTGATGGACATGCAGATGCCGGGCGTCGACGGCCTGGAGGCGACGCGGCGCATCCGCGCCGGCGGGCGCGGCGAGCTGGCCATCATCGCCATGACCGCCAATGCCTTCGGCGAAGACCGCCGCGCCTGCATGGAGGCCGGCATGAACGACCATGTGGCCAAGCCGGTGGACCCGGAGCGCCTGTATGCAACGCTGGCGCGCTGGCTGCCGGTGCGGGCGACGTCGGTGGACGAGGCCGCGGCATCGGCCACGGCGGCAGCGGCCACGGCACCGGCCCTGCAGCCGGCCCAGCGACCCTCCATGCCCGCCCCCGCCCGGCTGGCCGAGCTGCCCTTGCAGGACCGGCTGGCCGACGTGCCGGGGCTGGACATGCAGCGTGCGCTGCGCATCGTGGCCGGGCAACCGGCCCTGCTGCGCCGCGCGCTGCAGGCCTTCGTCGTGGCCTACGGCCAGGGGCTGGCGCAGCTGGACGCGCGGGCCGCGCATTCGCTGCGCGGCGCCTGCGCCTACATCGGCGCGACCCACCTCGAAGCCGGCCTGCAGGCCTACGAGCGCGAACTGGCCGCCGGCAGCGACACGGCCATCCCCCTGGCCCGGACGCTGCTGGACGAGCTGGACGAGCTCGTGTCCCGGATCAGCCGCGAACTGGAACGCTGAAGCCGCGGCCGGCGGCCGTCACGGCGTCGGCGAGCGCTCGATCTCCCGCTGCTCGAACAGGTAGTCGGTGTTGCCCTGGTGCCCCGCGCTGCGCGAGGCGCCGTACTGCGGCGTCTGCGGCAGGCTCTTGGCCACGGCCGCGCGCACGCTGTCGAACACGCTGACACCCACGCTCCAGTCGGACAGCTTCTTCAGCGTCTCCATCAGATACCAGGCAAACACCGAATGCCCGTTGCGGCCGACGTCGGCCACCGGCTCGTTGCCCCCCGAACTCATCACCACGGCGGCCTTGCGCTTGAGCAGGTCGGCCGCATCGGTGCGGGTGTCGAGCTGCACCCGCTCGCTGCCGGCCAGCGTGCCGGAATAGCAGCTGTCCGACACCAGCAGCACCTGGCGCGCATTCACCAGGGCCACCAGCTTGGCGATGTCGGAGTTGGCCAGCCAGGTCTCGGGCTTGTCGACGTCGCCGTCGCCCGGCACCCAGTAGCCCAGCTCCTCCTTGCTGTCCTTGCCGTCCTTGCCCGTGACGGGCACGACCACGCCGTGGCCGGCGTAATAGATGACCACCGAATCCTCGGGACCGGCCTCCAGCGCCAGCTTGTTCAGCGCGCGCACCATGGCCTCGCGGCCGGGGTCCTCGACCACCGTGGTCTCGTAACCCAGGTGGTTCTCCAGCACGTCGCGCACGCCGCGTGCGTCGGGCACGGCGCCCTTGAGCTGCGGGATGCGCTTGTCCTGGTAGGCATTGACGCCGATCAGCAGCGCCAGCTTGCGCTGGATGGTCGGCAGCACGGCGCGCACCACGCGGCGGCCGGCCGGCTTGCGCGCGGCGGCCTCGGCCGCCGCAGCCGCGGCGGCAGCGCGGGCACGCTCGGCAGCGATCTCCTGCTTCAGCGCGGCGGTCAGCAGGCAGGCCCCGCCGCTCAGCTCGGCCACGCTGCGGCAGCCGCGCACATCGGCCAGCGCCGGATCGATCTGCAGCTTGCCGATGCCGCCGTCGAACACCTTGCGCTTGAAGTTGGCCCGCGCGGCCAGCAGGCTCTGGATCTCGTCGCGCTGCATCTGCGACAGGTTGACGCTGTCGTAGGTGGGGGTGTTGCCACCGGCCTCGACCACGCTCAAGGACTGCAGCACATCGAGCACGCGACCGCTGGTCGGCGTGGACATCTCGACCGGCGGCGCAACCACGGCCAGCGCCTGGGTGATGGCGGTCTGCGTGCTGCTCTGGGTGCTGGCGGCCACGGCGATCACCTCGGCAACGATGGGCGGGCCCAGCGTCAGCGCCGTCGCATTGCCGGCGGCCTGCACAAAACGGTAGTTGGCGGCGGCCAGCCCGCCGCCGCTGATGGCATAGCTGCCGGACGGGCTGGCCGCCGTGGCCGGGGTGGTCCAGGCCAGGCTGCCGCTGGTGCTGTTGGCCTGGTTGTCGCTGCCGACAAAGCCGCTGACCGTGCCCGTCAGCAGGATCTGCTCGGGCAGCGTTCCGGCCGGTGCGCTGGCCGGCGTGGCCAGATAGGTCAGCGTGGCCTGGCCGATGCTGGCCTGGGCCGTGGTGCTGGCCGCCGGCAGCAGGTAGTTGCCGGCATCGGCGCCACTCAGCTGCAGCTGCACGCCCACCGTCTTGGCATTGCCGGCATGGCGGTCGGCGAACTGGGCGCTGAGCGCCAGGCCCAGGGCGTCGCCGGCCACCGCGCCGCCCAGGCTGGCGCTGGCGCTGGCCGTGGTGCTGCCGTCGTAGACCTTGTCGGCCACGGCCAGGCCGATCACGCTGAGCAGCCGCGGCGTGATGTCGGCCTGCAGGCCCGCAGGCGCCTGCAGCGTGTAGTTGCCGGCATCGGCACCGCTCAGCGTGAGGCCGGCCACGGTCACGGCCTTGGCCATGCCCACGTTCTTGTCGGCAAAGCTGGCGCTGGCGCTGCCCGCCAGCTGCACTTGGTCACCGGCCAGCGGCGCCACCGTGGCCGCGCCGGCCAGGCTGGCAGCGGTGCCGCCGTCGTAGACCTTGGCCAGCGCCACCAGGCCGCCGACGGCCAGCGGCGCCGGCGTGATGTCGGCCTGCAGGCCCGCAGGCGCCTGCAGCGTGTAGTTGCCCGCATCGGCACCGCTGAGCACCAGGCCGGACAGCATGACCGGCTTGGCCGTGCCCACGTTCTTGTCGGCAAAGCTGGCGCTGGCGCTGCCCGCCAGCTGCACCTGGTCACCGGCCAGCGGCGCCACCGTGGCCGCGCCGGCCAGGCTGGCGGCGGTGCCGCCGTCGTAGACCTTGGCCAGCGCCACCAGGCCGCCGACGGCCAGCGGCGCTGGCGTGATGCTGCCGACGGGCGCACTGGCCGTGGTGTTGAACTGCAGGCCATAGACCGGGTAGCCGGCAGCACTGTCGCTGGCGGTCAGCGTCAGGCCGGACACCTGCACGGTCTTGCCGCTGCCGGCGCTCCTGGAGGCGCTGCCCCCGTCGACGTACAGGCCGCTGGCCGGTGGGTTGAGCGAAATGCTGTCGATGGCCAGCGCCCCGGACAGGCTGTAGTTGGCCGGCAGCAGGCTGGCGCCGGCATGGCCGTCGTAGACCTTGGCCACCGTGCCCTGCAGGCCGATGCTCAGCGTGGGCGCCAGGCTGTAGAGCAGACCGTTGCCGCTGCCCAGCGGCGTGCTCGCGCCATAGGGCGCGTTGTACTGGCGGAAGCTGGCCGCCAGCCCCCCCACGGTGTCTGCCATCGGATCGGCCGAGTACACCAGCCAGCGGCCGCCGGCGGTGCTCAGCACGCCGGCACCGACCTGGTTGATGAACGGCCCGGTGCCGGCGGCGTCGAGCACGATGGCGTCGCCGCTGGTGGCGCTGGCGCTCAGCTGGGCGGCATCCCGCAGCTGCACGCCATGCGTGCCGACGACCACCAGACGTTGGCCGCTGATCGGCGCGGCCAGGTCCAGGCTGTGCGCGCTGACGCTCAGGTCACCGCCAGCAACCAGCGCGGCATTGCTGCCGGCCAGCTGCAGCGGGCCGGCGGCCTGGATCGTCAGCGCGCCAGCGCTGGCGACGCGGCCGTCGATCACCAGCCGGCCATTGGGATCTTGGGCGTTCAGCGTCAGCGTGCCGGCCGACAGGGCGCCCGGGCTCAGGTCGCCGCTGACCTGGGTGATGCCGATGCTGCTGAAGTCGGCCGCGACGCTGGCGGCGGCGCTGCGGCTGAAGGCCTCGCTCACCTGCAGGCTGCCGCCGCCGCCCAGGGCACCGGCGCCAAGGCTCAGCCGGGCCATGCTGGAGGCCCCATGGAGCAGCAGGCTGCCCCCCTGCACGGCCACCTGGCCAGCGCCGCTCAGATCGCCGTTCAGGGTGGCCGCACCGCTGCCTGACACCGTCAGGCTGCCGCCCAGCGTGGTGCTGCCGGTGACCGTCAGGGCGCCGCCCGACACGGTGAGCGAGTTGCCGCCGGCGATGATCAGGGCCGCGATGGTGTGGTTGCCCGAGGCATAGAGCACGTCGTAGCCGGCGCTGAGGATGGCGCTGTCGGTGCTGCCGGGCAGTGCTCCGCTCCAGTTGGCCGGCGTGGCCCAGTTCAGGTCGTTGGCGGCATTGGTGAACACCTTGGCACCGCTGCTGCCGGAATAGATCAGGCGCGCCGCCTCGTTGGCCGCCAGCTGGTAGCCGGCGGTGAAGCCGGCGGGCAGTGCGGTGCCGCTGAAGGCGCCACTGGACGTGCCGCCGGCACTGACGATGGCCACATGCTCGGCCACGCCGGGCGTGTAGCCGGCCAGCAGGTTGGCGCTGAGGTTGCCGCCCAGCGTGACATTGCCGCTGACGGCCAGCAGATCGGAGGCGCCGCTGCCGCCCAGGTCGATGGCCAGCGTGCCACCGGACAGGGCCAGATGGCCGCTGATGCTCAGCGTGCCGGCGCTGCCGGCCCCCGCCGGACTGATGGTGCCCAGGTTGGTCAGCGTGCCACCGACGATCAGGGTGCCGGTGCCGGCCAGCGTGCCGCCGGCCTGGTTGCTGAGGTTGCCCAAGACGCGAAGGCTGGTGCCGGCGTCGGTCTGGATCAGCCCGCTCTGGCTGAGCGTGCCGTTCACCGTCCACGCCCCTTGCGCCACCTGCAGGCTGCCGGTGTTCTGCACACCGCCCAGGCTGAGGTTGTGCGTGCCGCTGGCCGCAAGCTCCAGCGTGCCGGCATTGGCCAGCAGGCTGGTGCCGGTGTAGGTGAGCAGCGGCGAGACATAGCTGCTGGCCAGCGTCAGCGTGGCGCCGGCCTGGTTGCTCAGCGTGCTGGTGCCGCCGCTGTCGCCATTGGGCAGGCCGAAGTACAGCAGGTCGTCGCCACCGACGGTCAGATGGCCGCGGTTGATCCAGCGGCGGTTCATGCCCAGGTAGCCGCCGTTGACGGCCGCCAGGTTGACCGTGCTCGTGCCCTCGGTGGTCAGGCTGCCGCTGCCGGTCAGGAAGGCATAGCTGCCGGTGGCGTCGAAGGCGCCGCTGACCACCACGTCGCCGCTGCCACCCAGCGTGCCGCTGCTCAGGCTCAGGCTGGGCACGGTGACTGCAGCAGCCTGGTTGAAGTTCAGCGCGCCGCCGCTGATGCTCACCGGCGTGCTGCCGAAGTCGACCTGGCCGTTGACCTGCAGGGTGCCGTTGCTGACCACCAGGTTGCCGCCGGACAGGCTGGCGCCGCTGGCCAGCGTGCGTGTGCCGCCGGCGATGTGCAGCGTGCTGCCCGCCGCCAGCGCATAGCCGCCGGTGTCGCTGCCATTGCCGCTGAGCACCAGCGTGCCGGCCGAGACATTGACCGTGCCGCTGTTGCTGAACGGCAGGCCGATGCCGTGGCTGCCGCTGGCGGTCTGGTTCAGCGTGCCGGCGTTGACGATGTTCTGCGTGCCGGTGTAGAGCACCAGCGGTGTGGCCTGGGTGCTGCTCAGCGTCAGCGTGCCGCCGGCCAGGTTGGTCAGCGTGCTGTTGCCGCCGCTGGGCAGTCCGAAGTAGATGAAGTCATCGCCGCCGATGTTCAGCGTGCCGCTGTTGTTCCAGTTGCGGCTCAGGCCCAGATAGCCGCCCGTGACATTGGCCAGGTTGACGGTGCTCGTGCCCTGGGTGGTCAGGCTGCCGCTGCCGGTCAGGCTGGCATAGCTGCCGGTGACATCGAAGGCGCCGCTGACGATGACATCGCCGCTGCCGCCGACCGTGCCGCCGCTCAGCGCCAGGTTGGGCAGGGTCACCGCACTGCCGTTGTTGAAGTTCAGCGTGCCGGCGCTGACACGCACCGCCGTGTCGCTGAAATCGATGGCGGTGTCGACATTCAGCGTGGCGCCGCTGACCGTCAGGCTGCCGGGGCCCGACAGGCTGGCGCCGGCCGTGAGCGTGCGCGTGCCGCCGGACAGGTTCAGCGTGCTGCCGGCCGCCAGCGCATAGCTGCCGGAGTCGCTGCCGTTGGCGCTCAGCACCAGGCTGCCGGCGAGCACGTTGACCGTGCCGCTGTTGTGGAAGCTGCTGGGATTGAGGGTGTGCGAGCCGCTGGCGCTCTGGTTCAGCGTGCCGGCGTTGTGGATGCTGGTGCTGCCGGTGTACTGCACCAGCGGATGGCTGTACGAGCTGGCCAGGTTCAGCGTCGCGCCGGCCGCATTGGTCAGCGTGGTCGTGCCGCCGTTGGGCAGGCCCAGGTAGACGAAGTCGTCGCCGGCGATGTTCAGCGTGCCGTTGTTGATCCAGTTGCGGTTCAGGCCCAGGTAGCCGTTGCTGACATTGGCCAGGTTCAGCGTGCTCGTGCCCTGGGTGGTCAGCGAGCCGCTGCCCGTGATGTAGGCATAGCTGCCGGTGATGTCGAAGGCGCCGCTGATGCTGAAGTCGCCACTGCCGCCCAGGGTGCCGCCGGTCAGCGTCAGGCTGGGCAGGGTCACGGCGCTGCTGTTGTCGAAGTTCAGCGTGCCGCCGCTGACGCTGGTGGGCGCCAGCGTGCCCGAGACCGCACCGCCCAGGCTCAGCGTGCCATTGCTGACGACGATCGCCGCACCGGTGTTGGCCAGGCTCAGCGCACCCAGGCCCTGGACCGAGGCGCCGCTGACCTTCAGCGTGCCGGCGCCCGAGACCGACGAGGCCGTCTCCAGCGTGCGCGTGCCGCCCGAGAAGTCCAGCGTCGCACCCGCGGCCACCGCATAGCTGCCGCTGTCGCTGCCGTTGGCGCTGAGCAGCAGCGTGCCCACGGGCACGTTGACCACGCCGCTGTTGTGGAAGCTGCTGGCGCTCAGCGTGTGGCTGCCGCTGACGTTCTGGTTCAGCGTGCCAGCGTTGTGGACGGTGGTGGTGCCGGTGTAGTGCACCAGGGCGCTGGCGTTGGTGGAACTGAGGTTCAGCGTGGCATTGGCCGCATTGGTCAGCGTGGTCGTGCCACCGCTGGGCAGGCCCAGGTAGACGAAGTCGTCGCCGGCGATGTTCAGCGTGCCGTTGTTGATCCAGTGGCGGTTCAGACCCAGGTAGCCACCGTTGACGCTGGCCAGGTTGACTGTGCTCGTGCCCTGGGTGCTCAGCGAGCCGCTGCCGGTGAGGTAGGCATAGCTGCCGATGACATCGAAGGCGCCGCTGACGACGAAGTCGCCGCTGCCGCCGATGGTGCCGCCGGTCAGCGTCAGGCTGGGCAGGGTCACGGCGCTGCTGTTGTTGAAGTTCAGCGTGCCGCCGCTGACGCTGGTGGGCGCCAGCGTGCCCGAGACCGCGCCGCCCAGGTTCAGCGTGCCGCTGCCAACGACGATGGCCGCGCCGGTGTTGACCAGGCCCAGCGTGCCGTTGCCATGCACCGTGGCACCGCTGACGCGCAGCGTGCCGGCGCCCGAGACCGACGAGGCCGTGTCCAGCGTGCGCGTGCCGCCCGAGAAGTCCAGCGTGGCGCCGCTGGCCACCGCATAGCTGCCGCTGTCGCTGCCGTTGGCGCTGAGCACCAGCGTGCCCGCATTCACGTTGACCAAGCCGCTGTTGTGCAGGCTGGTCGCGCTCAGCGTGTGCGAGCCGCTGGCGTTCAGGTTCAGCGTGCCGGCGTTGTCGATCACCGTGGTGCCGGTGTAATGGATCAGGGCATTGCCGCTGGTCGAGCTGATGTTCAGCGTCGCGCCGTCCGCATTGGTCAGCGTGCTGGTGCCGCCGCTGGGCAGGCCCAGGTAGACGAAGTCGTCGCCGGCGATGTTCAACGTTCCCTGGTTGATCCAGGGCCGGTTCATGCCCAGGTAGCCGCCACTGACACTGGCCAGGTTGACCGTGCTCGTGCCCAAGGTCGTCAGGCTGCCGCTGCCGGTCAGGTTGGCATAGCTGCCGGTGACATTGAAGGCGCCGCTGACGATGACGTCGCCGCTGCCACCGATGGTGCCGCCGGTCAGCGTCAGGCTGGGCAGGGTCACGGCGCTGCTGTTGTTGAAGTTCAGCGTGCCGCCGCTGACGCTGGTGGGCGCCAGCGTGCCCGAGACCGCGCCGCCCAGGTTCAGCGTGCCGCTGCCAACGACGATGGCCGCGCCGGTGTTGACCAGGCCCAGCGTGCCGTTGCCATGCACCGTGGCACCGCTGACGCGCAGCGTGCCGGCGCCCGAGACCGACGAGGCCGTGTCCAGCGTGCGCGTGCCGCCCGAGAAGTCCAGCGTGGCGCCGCTGGCCACCGCATAGCTGCCACTGTCGCTGCCGTTGGCGCTGAGCACCAGCGTGCCCGCATTCACGTTGACCAAGCCACTGTTGTGCAGGCTGGTCGCGCTCAGCGTGTGCGAGCCGCTGGCGTTCAGGTTCAGCGTGCCGGCGTTGTCGATCACCGTGGTGCCGGTGTAGTGGATCAGGGCATTGCCACTGGTCGAGCTGATGTTCAGCGTGGCATTGGCCGCATTGGTCAGCGTGCTGGTGCCGCCGCTGGGCAGGCCCAGGTAGACGAAGTCGTCGCCGGCGATGTTCAGCGTGCCCTGGTTGATCCAGGGCCGGTTCATGCCCAGGTAGCCGCCGCCGACATTGGCCAGGTTGACCGTGCTCGTGCCCAAGGTCGTCAGGCTGCCGCTGCCGGTCAGGTTGGCATAGCTGCCGGTGACATCGAAGGCGCCGGCGACGATGACGTTGCCACTGCCTCCCAGGGTGCCCGACAGCAGGGTCAGCGACGGCAGCGTCACCGTGGTGCTGCCATTGAAGTTGAGCGTGCCGCCGCTGATGACCACCGGCGTGTCGGCGGTGCCCACCGCATCGCTGATGTTCAGCGTGCCCCCGTCCACGCGCACCGTGCCCGGTCCCGACACATCGACGCTGGCCGCCATCGAGCGCGTGCCGCCGCTCAGCGCCAGCGTGGTGCCCGCGGCCAGGTTGTAGATGCCGGTGTCGCTGCCACCGCCGGACAGCGTCAATGTGCCGGCGTTGACGTTGACGGTGCCGACATTGCTGAAGCTGCTGGCGCCGATGGCATGCGTGCCACTGGTGTTCTGGTTCAGCGTGCCGGCGTTGTGGACGGTGCTGGTGCCGGTGTAGTGCGTCAGCGGCTGGCTGTGCGTGCTGTTCAGGTTCAGCGTCGCGCCCAGGGCATTGGTCAGCGTCGTCGCCCCCCCGCCGGGCAGGCCCAGGTAGATGAAGTCGTCGCCGGCGATGTTCAGCGTGCCGTTGTTGGTCCAGGGGCGGTTCATGCCCAGGTAGCCGCCGCTGACATTGGCCAGGTTGACCGTGCTCGTGCCCAGTGTCGTCAGGCTGCCGCTGCCGGTCAGGTTGGCATAGCTGCCGATGACATCGAAGGCGCCGCTGACGACGACCTCACCGCTGCCGCCGAAGGTGCCGCCGGTCAGCGTCAGGCTGGGCAGGGTGACGGCACTGGCGTTGTTGAAGTTCAGCGTGCCCGCGGCCACGGCCATCGGCGCGAAGCTGCCGCTGCCGGTCAGGGTCAGCGTGCCCGCGCCGGCCTTGGTGAGCACGCCGCTGCCGCCGATCTGGCCCGCCAGCGTCGAGTTGCCCGACAGGGTCCAGGTGCTGGCCTGGGTGAGCTGGGCATTGCCGCTGATGGACAGGCTGGCCGCGCTGAGGCTGGCGCCGATCTGGTGCTCGCCGCTGCCGCCGTTGTTGCTCAGGCTCAGCGCACCGCCACCGGCATTCAGCGCCGCCGCCACTTGCACGGCACCGGTGCCGCCGGCCGTGCCACCGGGGTCGTTGGCCGACAGCACGATGCCACCGCCAGCGCTGATGGCACTGTTGACGATGATGTCGCGGCCGGCCTGCAGCGTCAGGCTGCGGCTGCCGCTGATGGCCGCGTTGACGCTGATGTCCACGCTGGCCTGCAGCACCACGTTGGCGGAGTTCAGCTGCGAGTTCACCGCCGCCGCGGTGATGATGCTGGTGATGCTGCCGTGGTCGCCGAACAGCAGGTTGGGCGTGCTCAGGTCGAGGCTGCCGCTGCCGGTCAGGTTGGGTGCGCTGGCCTGGATGACCAGGAAGCTCGGGTCCAGCAGAAGGGTGCCGGTCGCACCCAGGCCGGCGCCCAGGTCGGCCATGCCGGCAAAGCCCAGCACGCGGCGGCTGGACACCTCGGCAAAGCCGCCATCGCCGCCCAGCGCACCACCGCGGGCGCTGAGCTGGCCCAGGAACTGCGTGCTGTGGTCGGACCAGACGATGATCTGGCCGCCGTCGCCCAGGCTGCCGGCATCGGCCGCCAAGCGCGCGGCCGCATCGACCCGCACCGTGGCGGCATTCGGCACGCCGCCATCGCGTCCCTGCAGGCCACCCCCCAGTCGGATGCGGCCACCGCCGGCCTCGCCCGAGGCATCGACCACGGCGGCGCCGGCGATGGCAATGTCGCGGCCCGACAGCGTGATGTCACCGCCCCGCTGGCCCGAGGCCGTGCCGCCGGCCTCGGTGCGGCTGGCCTCGCCCAGCGTCAGGGTCTCGGAGGCGCGCAGCACGATCTGCCCCTGCGCGCCCAGGCTCAGCGTCTGCGCCGACACCAGGCCCTGCTGGTTGACGATGGCACCGTAGACGTCGACACGGCCACCGGCCGCCGCCAGCCGACCCAGGTTCAGCACCTCGCCGGCCGGCAGGTCCATCTGCACCGCCAGATGCGGCAGGCCGGTGTCGACCAGGGTCAGGCTGCGCGCCGCAGCCAGCGCCACCTGGCCACCGGGGGCCTGGATGTCGCCGGCGTTCTCGACACGGTCGCCCAGCAGCACGACCTGGCCGCCGAAGCTGGTCTGCAGGCTGCCTTCGTTGCGCACGCCGGCGGCCTGGCCCTGGACGTCGCCACCGCCAAAGCGGTAGCGCCCGGCCAGGAAGTCGCTGTCGCCCAGGCGCAGCGTGCTGGCCACCAGCGAGGCCACGTCGACACGCGCGCCGCGGCCGAACAGCACGCCGTTGGGGTTGAGCAGCCAGACCTGGCCATTGCTGGCCAGCGAGCCGAAGATCTGCGACGGGTCCTTGCCGAGCACGCGGTTGAGCACCTTGCTGCTGGCACTGGCCTGGTCGAAATAGACGCCATGGCCGGCGGCGATGGAGAAGCTCTGCCAGTTGAGGATGGCGCCGGGCGTGTTGCGCACGGTCATCTGGCTGCCCTGCGTGGCCACGGTGGCCTGGCCATGCACGACCTGGGGACCGGTTGGCAAGGCTGGCGCCGCGGGTCCGGCGGCCTGTACCGGCAGGCTGGTCAGCGCCGGGCTCAGCAGACAGGCGGCCAGCAGGCCTCGGGCCAGCGGCGTGAGCCGCGGCACGTCGCCCCGGCGACGCGGGCTGGACAGGGGGTTGGCGTGAACCATCGCGGGATCTCCGGAACCTTGGGCCTAGAACGAGGCGCTGAACGAGGCATGCAGACGGTGGGCGCCGCGCTGTGTGCGCTGGCCGCCGGCCATGGCCTGGGCCAGGTCCAGCCTGAACTGGGCCTGGCGCATGGCCAGGCGCAGGCCGGCCCCGAGGCCGCCGATGCGGCAGGCACTGCGCCCGGCCAGGCAGGCGCTGCCATCGCCATAGCCGGTCCAGCCGGCGTCGGCAAACAGCAGGCCGCGCAGCTCGGTGCGTGCCAGACCGAACCAGCTCTCGGCCACGTTGGCACTGCTGAGTTCCAGGCTGAACTGCGTGCCCCAGTCGCCGTTCAGCTCGCGTTCCTCGTAGCCACGCACGCTGAGCGAGCCACCGATGCCGAACTGCTCGCCCGGCACCAGCGGCGTGTCGCTGTACTGCGCGCTGGCACGCAGCTGCAGCACGGCGGTCTCGATCGGCCGCAAGGTGACGATGCCGTTGAGCCGCAGCACGGCGTAGTGCACCCGGCTGCCGGGCCGCACCGCCTCGAAGGCCGCCGCACCGCCCTGCCGGCCGCCGCTGCCCAGGTTGGCCTGCAGCGTGGCACTGCCGTTCCAGGCGATGTCGCCGGCCGCCTGGGCGGTGTAGCCCAGGCTCAGCGGCAGCAGCCTGACGCTGGCTCCGGCCGAGCCGCAGGCATCCTCGGGCAGGCCGGCGATGCTGCAGGCATTGCGGTAGTCGCGCAGCTCCAGGCCAACGGCCAGGCGCTGGTCGATATTGCCCTGGCGCGGCAGATAGGCCGACAGGCGCGCGCCGAGCACGGAACCTCGGCCGCTGAACTGCAGGTCGCCGGCGGCGGTGCCGGTCTTGCCGCCATCCACGTCCGACCAGGCACCATAGGCATCGACCGCCAGCGCCCGCGCATACAGCGGCGCACGGTAGGCGCCGCTGAGCACCGCCACCGAGGACGGATACGCCGGCGAGGTCTGCAGGTCGAGGCTGGCCACCTGATCGTCGCCGAACAGGTTGCCATGCTGCCAGCCGATGGCGGCACGCAGCCGACCGGTGTGACCGCTGCCGGTGTTGTCGGCGCGCAGCGTCCACTGCTGCAGCGGCTGCTCGGCCACGCTGATCTGCGCCGCCACCTCGCCGGGCTCGGCGCCCGGGCGCAGCAGCACCTGCACGGTCTTGGCCGGGCTTTCGTTGGCCATCTGGATCTGCGCATCGATGCGCCGCACCTCGGGCGTGCTGCCCTCGCGCAGCGCCGGCAGGCTGGCGCGGATGTTGGCGGCGCTGAACTGCTGCTGGCCGCTGATGTCGACGCGGGTCAGCCGGCCTTCGACGACACGGATGCGCAGCAGGCCATCGCTGGCCTCCTGCTCGGGCAGGAAGGCCACCACGCCACCATAGCCGGCACGGCGGTACAGGTCCTGCACCGCCGCAGCGGCCTCGCGCAGCCGGGCCAGCGTGGCCGGGCCCAGATAGGCCGCCAGCGCCTGGTCGATCTCGGCCTGGGGCAGCAGCGTATTGCCGACCACCTCGAAGCCGCGCACCACGGCAGAGCCGGCGGCGGGGGGCCCCCCGGGCGCGGACGCCGGGGCCGCTACAGGCGCCGGCGGCGCGGCCGGCTGGGCCACGGCGGGCACGGCCAGGACCAGGGCCGGCGCACAGGCCTGCACCAGCGTCCGGGCCACCGCCCGGACCACCGCCCGGAAGGGGACGCCATGGGCAGGCCCAGCCCGCCCGCAACCGCGCATGCGCTGCGACCCATCGTTCACCTGTGTTTCTCCCAGCCGGGCGGACGCGCCCGTTCCCCACGTGGCGCGTTTTTAACCCAGGGCCGGCACTTGCCGCAGCCCTGCGCTCACCCAGCTTAGGGACAGTGCGACGGCCGCGCGGCCAGCCAGTCCAGCACGGCCTGCCGTGTCGGCATGCCGCTGATGGCCCCCCGGCCCTGCACCGCCATCGCGGCGGCGCCGTTGGCCAGGTGCACGGCCTGGGCCATGGCCTCGCCACGGGCCAGCGCCGCCGCCAGGGCACCGGTGAAGGTGTCGCCGGCACCGATGGTGTCAACCACCCGAACGCGGTGGCCGGCGACGGCCAGCGACAGAGCCTGGTCGCCGCCATAGACCCGGCAGCCCGCGGCACCCAGCGTGACCACCACCTGGCCCACGCCACGGGCCAGCAGGGCGGCGGCGCAGCCGGCCTCGTCCGACGCCTGGCACAGCGCGCCGGCCAGCGCGCGCAGTTCGCCTTCGTTGGGCGTCAGCACGTCGACCAGGGCCAGCAGCTCGTCGGGCAAGGGCGCGGCGGGGGCCGGGTTCAGCAGCGTGGTGACGCCTGCGGCGCGGGCGATGGCAAAGGCCCGCAGGGTGCAGGCCAGCGGCACCTCGTTGGACGCCATCACCAGGCGCGAACCGCGGATCAGGTCGGCAGCGGCCTCGGCATGCTGTGGCCCCAGGCCGGCGCCGGCCCCCGGGTAGACGGCGATGCTGTTGTCGCCATCGTCGAACACCTGGATCTGCGCCACGCCGCTGCGCTCGCCCGGCGCGATCGCCACCTGCCGGGCGTCGATGCCCTCGGCCTGCCACAGCGCCAGGCCCATGCGGCCGAACTCATCGGCGCCGATGCGCGCCACCAGGGCCACGCGCGCGCCCTGGCGCGCTGCGGCCACCGCGGCATTGCTGCCCTTGCCGCCGGGGCTGATGTCAAAGCCGCTGGCCAGCTGGGTCTGGCCACGTGCCGCGGGTTGCGGCACGCGCACCACCAGATCGGCATTCCAGCTGGCGACGCAGACCAGCTCGGCCGCTGCTGCGCTGTCAGGCACGCAGCCGCTCCAGGCCGAAGGCCTGCCATTGCGCGCTCAGGCGCGCATGGGCCGCATCGTCCAGCGCCACCAGCGGAGCGCGCACGCGGCGCCAGCCGTCGTGGCCGCTGAGCAAGGCCATCGTGCTCTTGAAGGCCGCGGTGAGGCCGTAGCCACCGAGGATGGCCAGCAGCTGCTGCACGTCCTGCGCATCACGCTCGGCGCTGGGCGAGGCCGCGCCCTGGATCAGCCGCTGCACCAGGCGCGGCGCGATGTTGCCAACCCCGCTGACGGCGCCACGCGCGCCCTGGGCGGCCAGGGTCTGCAGGTCGGGCTCGTTGCCCACCCAGACCTGCAGCCGCGACATGAAGGCCGCAGCAAAGGCCAGCGAAGGCTCGCGCTGGCAGCCGCTGTCCTTCAGACCGATGACCAGGCCCGGAAAGCGGTGCAACAGGGCCTCGATCACGCCATGCGTCAGTGCCACGCCCGAGACCTGGGGGATGTGGTACGGCACCAGGCGCAGCCGGCTGTCGTCCACCGCCTCCACCAGCTGGGCGTAGTAGTCGATGATGCCGGCCTCGGGCACGCCCTTCAGGAAGAACGGCGGCAGCACCAGGCAGGCACGCGCGCCCAGCGCCACCGCATGGCGCGTCAGCGCCACGGTGTCGGGCAGGGCAGCGCAGCTGGTCGAGGCCAGGATGCGGCCGGCCGGCACGCCGCCGGCGACCAGGCCTTCCAGGCCGGCCTGGCGCTCGGCGACGCTGAACGACGGGCCTTCGCCGGTGGTGCCGAAGGGCGTGACGCCGGTGCAGCCCTGCGCCAGCAGCTGGCAGGCATGGGCCGCGAAGCGCGGGATGTCGATGGCCAGCGCCGCATCCAGCGGGGTCAGCAGGGCCGGCCACAGGCCGGCGTAGGCAACGGGATCGGTGGTGTTCACGGGTTCTTTCAAAGATGGATCAGGCGCCGAACTGCTCGTCCAGCCGCTGATGGGCGGCCAGGTCGACGATGCGGCTGAAGTCGGCATAACTCGTGGTCGGCACGTCCCTGGGCGTGCCCTGGGCCGCCAGCGTGGCCATGGCCTGCTGCACGGCCCTGGTCGCGGCAAACAGTGCGGTGACGGCATAGAACACCACCGAGAAGCCCATCTGCTGCAGCTGGTCGGCGCTGAGCGCCGTGGTCTCGTTGCCGTCGACGATGGACACCACCTTGGGCCCCGGCAGGGCGCGTGCCACGGCCTCGACCTCGGCGATCTTCTTGATGCCGTCGACGAACACCAGGTCGGCGCCGCAGCCCTGGTAGCGGCGCGCACGGTCCAGCGCCTCGGCCATGCCCACGGCCGGCAGCGCATCGGTGCGCGCAATCACCAGCAAGGGCCGCTGGCCACGTGCGGCCAGCGCGCAGCGCAGCCGGCGCTCGTTCTCCGGCGCGGCCATCAGGCGGATGCCGGCCATCTGGCCGCAGCGCTTGGGCGCCACCTGGTCCTCCAGGTGGATGGCGGCCACGCCGGCCTGCAGGTACTCGTCGACCGTGCGCGCGATGTTGCTGGGACCGCCATAGCCGGTGTCGGCATCGGCGATCACCGGCACGCCCACGGCGCGCACCATGTCGCGTGCATGGGTGCACATCTCGGTCTGCGTCAGCAGGCCGATGTCGGGCTGGCCCAGGCGCGTCGCGGTGGCGCCGAAGCCGGTCATGTAGACCGCCGGAAAGCCGGCCTGCTCGGCGATGCGCGCCGACAGCGCGTCGTAGGCGCCTGGGGCCTGCACGATGCGGCCGCTGGCCAGCAGGTTCTTCAGGGTCTCGGCAGCGTGCATGCTCAGCTCATCATCAGGCCGCCATCGACATGGATGGCCTGGCCGGTCAGGTAGTCGGAGGCCGGTGAGGCCAGGAACAGCGCCAGGTTGGCCACGTCCTCTGGCTGTTGGGCGCGGCCCATCGGGATGGCGGCCACGCGGCTGGCAAAGGCCTCGCCTTCGACCTGGCCGTTCAGCCGGGTCCAGTCGCGGTCCATGCGCGTCCACATCTCGGTGGCCACGATGCCGGGGCACAGGGCATTGACGGTGACATCGGGCGCCAGCGTGTAGGCGGCACTGTGCGTCAGGCTGATCACCGCGGCCTTGCTCGCCCGGTAGGGCGCGATGACGCTGGCAATCGGCCCGGCGCCCGGCCGGCCGGCGATGCTGGCCATGGTCAGGATCTTGCCGCGCGGCCGGCCCGGCTGCAGCGGCGGCTGCTGGCGCATCTGCCGCGCCGCCGCCTGCAGCGTCAGAAAGCTGCCGGTGACGTTGATGCCCAGCATGCGGTCCCAGTCACCGCGGTCCAGCTCCATCAGGGGCTTGACCTGGCTGATGCCGGCATTGCACAGCGCCACGTCCAGCCGACCATAGGCCTGCACCGCCAGCGCCACCAGGGCGGCGTTGTCGGCCTCGCGGGTGATGTCGGTGCGGCAGGCCTCGGCGGCATGGCCGGCAGCGCGCAGTGCGTCGCGCGCGGCCAGCACGCCGGCCTCGTCCACGTCGCCCAGCACCAGACGCGCACCTTGATCGGCAAAGGCCCGGGCCAGGCCCAGGCCTATGCCCTGGGCGGCACCGGTGATCAGCACCACCAGGCCGGTGGGCAGGCTGAGATTATTTGCCACGGACACGCTTGAGTTCGCCCATCACCAGTTCCATGGCCTCGGCGCCGATGGTCTTGGCCTGGCGGTCCCAGACCACCTTGACCTTGTCGCGGATGCGCTGCATCTCGGCCGGCGGGATGTCGTTGACCTGCATGCCCTTGGACTTGAGCCCGTCCAGCAGCGCGCCGGCCTTGGCGCGGCTGACCTTGCGCTCCTCGTCGCGACCCTCGATCGCGCAGGCCTTCAGCGCGCCCTGCTCCTGCGGGCTGAGACCGTCCCAGACCTTCTTGGACATCAGCATCATCAGCGCCGCATAGGAGTGACGCGTCAGGCTCAGGTACTTCTGCACCTCGTAGAACTTCATGTTGTCGATCAGCGCCAGCGGGTTCTCCTGGCCGTCGACGGTCTTGGTCTCCAGGCCCGAATAGACCTCGGAGAAGGCCATCGGCACCGCATTCGCACCCAGCTCCTTGAAGGTGTCGATGTAGACCGGGTTCTGCATCACGCGCATCTTCAGGCCGCCGAAGTCCTCGATGCGCGAGATCGGCCGCTTGTTGTTGGTGGCATTGCGAAAGCCGTTTTCCCAGTAGGCCAGGTTGACCAGGCCGACCGCGGGCAGCTTGGCGTTGAACCAGTCGCCGGCCTTGCCGTCGAGCACCGCGTCGGCCTCGGCCTCGCTGTTGAACAGGAAGGGCAGGTCCAGCACGCCCAGCTCGGGCAGCATGGGCACCAGCGGCGCGGTGGACGGCAGCACCATGTCGATGGTGCCGCTGCGCACGCTCTGCGTGGCCGTGTTGTCATTGCCCAGCTGGTTGTCCCAGTAGGGCGTGATCTTCATCTTGCCGCCCGACTTGGCCTGCACGCAGGCGGCCATCTTGGCCACGCCGGCACCGGTGGGATGGTCCTTGCCGGAACCGCTGGACAGGCGCAGGTTGCGCTCCTGGAACTGCGCCTGGGCGGCGCCGGTGGCGCACAGGGCGGCCAGTGTCAGCGCGGCCACACGCAACGGGGTCTTGATCATCGGGGTCTCCTTGGGTTCTTGGGGATCGGGGATTCACATCAGCCACTTCAGCGGCACCATCACCAGCTGCGGGAACAGCACCAGCAGGAACAGCACCAACAGCTCGGCCCACAGAAAGGGCCACAGCCCCTTCATCAGCTCGCCCAGCGGGATCCTGGCCACGCCGCACATCACGTTGAGCACGATGCCCACCGGCGGCGTGATCAGGCCGATGGCGTTGTTCATGATGAACAGCACGCCGAAGTACACCGGGTCGATGCCGGCCTGCTTGACCACCGGCATCAGCACCGGCGTCAGGATCATCAGCGTCGGGGCGAAGTCCAGCGCCGTGCCGACGATGACGACGATGACCATGATCACGGCCATCAGCAGGATGGGATGGCCGGTGAAGGGCTCGAGCAGCGCCCCCACCTGCTGCGGCACCTCGGACATCGTGATCAGCCAGGCGCTGACCAGGGCCGTGGCGATCAGGAACACCACCACCGCCGTGCTCTTGGCCGCCGCCACCAGCAGCGCATACAGCTGGCGCAGCGGCAGCTCGCGGTAGACCAGGGCACCGACCACGAAGGCATAGACGCAGGCCGCCACGCCGGCCTCGGTGGGCGTGAAGATGCCGAACTTCAGCCCGCCGATGATGCCCACCGGCATCAGCAGGGCCCAGATGCCATCGATGCCGGCGCGCAGCCGCTCGCCCGCGCCCTGGCGCGGCAGCACGCCCACCTTGTCGCGGCGCGCCACCCACATCCAGGTCAGCACCAGCGACAGGCCCATCAGCAGGCCCGGCACGATGCCGGCCAGGAACAGCTTGCCGATGGACACGTTGGCGATGACACCGAACACGATCAGGCCGATGGACGGCGGGATCACCGGCGCGATCACGCCGCCGGCGGCGATCAGGCCGGCCGAGCGCGGCACGTCGTAGCCGGCACGGCGCATCATCGGGATCAGCAGCGTGCCGAGCGCCGCCGCGTCGGCCGCGGCGCTGCCCGAGATGGCGGCCATCACCACCGCGGCAAAGATCGCCACCAGGCCCAGGCCGCCGCGGATGTGGCCCACCCAGGCCAGCGCAAAGTTGACGATGCGCTTGCTGATGCCGCCGGCATTCATCAGCTCGCCGGCGAGCATGAAGAACGGGATGGCCAGCAGCGGAAAGCTGTCGGCGCCCTCGATGGCCTTCTGCGACAGGATGGTCATGTCGACCTGGCCCGACGCGAACATCAGCGCCACGGCGCAGACCAGCAGCGCAAAGGCGATGGGAACGCCCAGCGCCATGGCGCCGAGCAGCGAGAACGTGAAGATGGCCAGGGTCATGCGCGCTGCTCCTTGGCCGGCAGGGCTTCTTCGCTGTCGCTGACCATCACCAGCTCGTCGTCACGCAGCCGTCCGGTGGCGGCGCGCCACAGCTTGTGCAGGGCCAGCAGGCCAATGCCCCCGCTGGTGACGTAGCCGACGCCGAAGACCCAGATCATCGACAGGCCGGTGACCGGCGCGGCATTCGTGGCATTCACCTCGTGCTGGCGCCAGGTGCCCCAGAAGAACATCGCGCAGCAGGCCAGCACGATGGCCTCGCCGGCCACCAGGCAGGCCAGCTTGCCGCGCTGGCCCAGGCGCATCACCAGCGTGTCCATGCCCAGATGGCTGCCCTCGCGCATGGCCACCACGGCGCCGATGAACACCAGCCAGACGAAGCAGATGCGCGACAGCTCCTCGCTGACCGTGATGCCGCTGTTGAAGGCATAGCGCAGCACCACGTTGCCAAAGACCATCAGCACCATGGCCAGCAGCAGTGCGGCCAGCAGCGCCTCCAGCGCCTTGAAGCCGCGGTCCACGCAGGTGGCGATGGCCGACATCAGATCACCTTGCCGGGGTTCAGCACGCCCTGCGGGTCCAGCGCGGCCTTCAGCGTGCGCATCAGCGCGATCTCGGCCTCGCTGCGCGAATGGCCCAGCCATTTGCGCTTCTGCGTGCCGATGCCGTGCTCGGCCGAGACGCTGCCGGCAAACTCCTGCACCAGGCCGTAGATGGCCTCGTCCATCGCCGCCTTGGGCTGCTGGTCCAGGCTCTTGCCGTCGGCCCAGGCCACCAGGTGCAGGTTGCCGTCGCCGATGTGGCCGTAGTAGATGCTTTCGCAGCCGGCCTGGTCCTTCAGGGCCTGCTTGCAGCGCGCCGCGAACTCGGCCATGCGGCCCACCGGCAGCGAGACATCGAAGGAGATGTGCGGGCCGATGACCTGGAAGAACTCGGCGCAGGCGTCGCGCAGCGCCCAGAAGCCCTGCACGTCGGCCAGGCTCTGCGCCACCGCCGCATCGGCCAGCAGGCCCTGCTCCATCAGGCTTTCCAGCCAGGCCTGGAAGCGCGGCGCGTCCACCGCCTCGTCGGTGCCCTGGGCCTCGATCAGCACGTACTGCGCATGGCCCGATCCCACGGCCGCCGGCACCTTGGCGCGCTCGGTCACCACCTGCCAGTAGTCGGGCCACATCACCTCGAAGGCCGACAGCAGCGGGCCCAGGCCCGAGCGTGCGGCACGCAGCAGCCCGACCACCTGGCCGAAGTCGCTGACCGCGCACAGCGCAGCCAGCGTGCAGCGCGGCTTGGCGTGCAGGCGCAGCACGATGCGGGTGATGATGCCCAGCGTGCCCTCGCTGCCGATGAACAAATGCTTGAGGTCGTAGCCGGCGTTGTTCTTCAGCATCTTGTTCAGGCTGGTGATCACCGTGCCATCGGGCAGCACCACCTCCAGGCCCAGCACCAGCTCACGCGCCATGCCGTAGCGGATGACGCGGTTGCCGCCGGCATTGGTGCCCAGATTGCCGCCGATGGCACAAGAGCCGCGCGCGCCCAGGTCGAGCGCAAAGTACAGGCCGGCCTCGTCGGCGGCGCGCTGCACCGCCTCCAGCGGCGTGCCGGCACGCACGGTCATGGTGCTGCTGGCGGCGTCGATCTCCTCGACGCCGACCATGCGCTCCAGGCTGATGGCCACCCAGCCGTCCTCGGGCCGGGCGCCGCCGCACAGGCCGGTCAGGCCGCCCTGGGGCACGGCCTTCAGGCCCGCCTGGGCACAGCAGCGCAGGGCCGCCGAGACGCCGGCCGCATCCAGCGGCCGCACCACGGCCAGCGGGCGCGTCGGCGGCTGGCTGCTCCAGTCGTTGCGGTTGCGCTCGGGCACGTCGTCACCGATCAGCACGGCGCTGTCGCCCAGCTGGCGGCGCAGGGCCTGCAGCAGTTCCAGAGCGGTGGGCGTCGGCAAGGAAGAAGCGGTGGCGGACATGGATGGGCAGGCGGTCGCAGGGCTACGGTGGCCGCCAGCTTATCTTGTATGTAAGGTACTAGAGCACTGGTAGTATCCCGGGGGTCGCTCTGCCGGACCGGCAGGCCGCGGATCTGACAGACTCTGTGCCGATGGAAACCGCCTCTCCCCGCTTCAAGCTCGATGCGCCGAAGTCCCTGGCCAGCCGCGTGGCGGAGCGATTGCGCGAGGCCATCATCGACGGCGAGTTCGGGCTCGGCGCGATGATTCCGGAGGAGCAGCTGGCGGCCCAGTTCGGCGTCAGCCGCACGCCGGTGCGCGAGGCGCTGAACCAGCTGCAGCTGCAGGGCCTGGTGGTGGTCAAGCCACAGCGTGGCAGTTATGTGTTCGAGCCCAGCGAGGCCGACATCGAGGCCATCTGCCAGTTCCGCTGCGTGGTCGAGCCCAGTGCCGCCGAACTGGCCTGGCAGCACGACCGCCAGGGCACGGCCGCCGCGCTGCGTGCAGCGATTGCCGAGATGGAGGCCGCACGCAGCGGCCGCGACGCGGTGCGTTACGGCCGCGCCGATACGCGGCTGCACGAGGCCTTCTTCGAGCACTGCGGCAATCCGTACATGCAGGCCGCCTATGCCACGGCGGCGCTGAAGATCGCCACGCTGCGCACCCATTTGTCGGCACCCGGCGACGTGCTGCATGCGCGGGGCTTCGAGCAGCACAGCCAGCTGCTGGCGCTGTTCGAGGCCGGCGACTTTGCGGGCTTTCGCGAGCTGATGCAGCAGCACGTCACCGGCACGCGCAACTCCTATTTGAAGCGGCTGAAGTCGATCTGAAGCGCCAGCGCGACCGCCACCGCACCACCCCCATGGCCGAGCTGCCCCTGAAGCCGATGCTGGACGATGCCGGCCTGAACCGGCAGCATGTGTTCCGGCTGCACGACCTGCCTGCCGATCTGCTGGAGCCGCTGGCGGTCCAGGCCCACGAGACCCAGCTGATCCTGCTGGGCCATGCCGGCCGGCGCCTGTGGCAACGGGTACAGGCCGAACCGACGCGCTCAGCCCATCCGATCGACGACTACAGCGTGCACACGGCCTGGCAATGGCTGGCCCAGGTGGCCCCTGACGCGCGCTGCCGCGTGGTCTATCCCAGGGGCCAGCCCGGCGGATTGCCCGAGGGCCGCCATGTCGGACTGCAGCGGCTGGGCCTGCTGGCTGGCTGGCACCATGCGTCGCCGTTCATGATCGGCGTGGATGCCACCTGGGGCAGCTGGTTCGCCTACCGGGTGGTGATGCTGGCCGACACCGATCTGCCGCCCTCGGCCGTGATCGACGCCGGCCATCCCTGCCCGGGCTGCGCCGCCAAACCCTGCATCACGGCCTGCCCGGCCGGGGCACTGGATTCGGGGACCATGGACCCGGCCGCCTGCCAGCGCCAGCGACTGGCGCCGGACTCGGCCTGCGCCTACGCCTGCCTGGCCCGGCAGGCCTGTCCGGTCGGTGCCGAGCACCGCTACGAGGCCAGCCAGATCCGCCACAGCTCGGCCGGATCGCTGGCGGCCATCCGGCGCCATGCCGGCTGAGAGCCAACTGATACGGTCGATTTGAACTATTTCTGAATCTTGGCGCTCAGCGCGCGCTCTGGGACGATGCCGTCGACCGTCCCTGCAGGAGCACGCCATGTCCGCCCCCCATCGGGTCATCCCGCTGGTCCCCGTCCCCGGCGGCGCCGGCAATCCCGGCATCGAAGCCGCGTCGAAGATCCAGGCCCGCCATGTCAGCGGCCGCCATGCCCGCTGGCGCTGGGCCCTGGTGGGACTGACCCAGGCCCTGTTCTACGGCCTGCCCTGGCTGGACTGGCATGGCCGGCAGGCGGTGCTGTTCGACCTGCAGGCCCGGCGCTTCTTCATCTTCGACGCGGTGCTGTTTCCGCAGGACCTGGTCTACCTCTGCGGGCTGCTGGTGTTCTGCGCCCTGCTGCTGTTCGCGGCCACCGCCGTGGCGGGCCGGGTGTGGTGCGGCTTCGCCTGCCCGCAGACGGTCTACACCGAACTGTTCGTGTGGCTCGAACAGCGCAGCGAGGGCGACCGCCTGGCGCGGCTGCGCCTGGACGCCGCGCCCTGGTCGGCGCGCAAGCTGCTGCGGCGCGGCGGCAAGCATGCGGCCTGGCTGGGCCTGAGCCTGCTCACCGGCTTCAGCCTGGTGGCCTGGTTCACGCCGGCACGCAGCCTGGCCCAGGCCCTGCCCACGCTGGCCTTCGGCCCCTGGGAGGCGTTCTGGATGCTGTTCTACGCCGCGGCCACCTATCTGCATGCCGGCCTGCTGCGCGAGAAGGTCTGCCAGCACGCCTGTCCTTATGGCCGCTTCCAGGGCTCGATGCTGGACGGGCACAGCCTGGTGGTGGCCTATGACACGGCCCGGGGCGAGCCGCGGGGCGCACGCGCACGCGGCACCGCGGCCCGTGCCAAAGGCCAGGGCGACTGCGTGGACTGCACGCTGTGCGTGCAGGTCTGCCCGGTGGGCATCGACATCCGCCAGGGCCTGCAGGCCGCCTGCATCAGCTGCGGCCTGTGCATCGACGCCTGCGACCCGGTGATGGACAAGCTGGGGTCCGCCCGCGGCCTGGTGCGCTTTGCAGCCCTGCAGAACCCATCAGGCAATGCGAGCGACTCTGCAGCCGGCGGCTGGCGGCAGGCGCTGCAGCGACCGCGTGTGCTGGCCTATGGCGGCGGCCTGCTGCTGCTGGCCTGGGCCATGGCCTGGGGCTGGGCCCAGCGTCCCGAGCTGAGGCTGAATGCCATGCGCGACCGCGGCCTGATGGCGCGCCTGGTGGACGACGGTGCGGTGGAGAACGTCTACCGCCTGCAACTGATGAATGCCAGCCAGCGGCCCCGCGAACTGCGCCTGCAGGCCCTGATCGGCGACGGCGCCGACGCCCGGCCGCTGCAGGTGTTGCACCGCGGCCGGCTGCAGGTGGAGGCCGCCGGCGCCAGCCTGTGGGTGGTGACGGTGCGCATGCCGGCCGAGCAGGTCCACCAGCACCCGCGAGGCCAGGCCCTGCCCATCCGCTTTGTGATCGACGATGGCGCTGGCACGCAGGCGCGGACCGCGGCCAGTTTCATGCCCGGCTAGCCAGCTCGCCCAGCCGACGCAAGGCCTCGTCGACACGGGCGTCGCCCGGATGGCCCACATTCAGCCGCAGGTGGTGCACAAAGCGCCGGTCAGCCGAGAACAGCACGCCGGGCGCCGTGCTGATGCCCAGGGCCATGGCACGGTGGTGCAGCGCCAGCGCGTCCACACGCACCGGCAGCTCCAGCCACAGGAAGTAGCCGCCGGCCGGCCGCGTGACCCGGGTGCCGGCGGGAAAGTGCCGCTCGATCAGCCGCCGCGCACGCTGCTGCTCGGCGGCCAGCGCCGCGCGCAGCTGGCGCAGGTGGCGGTCGTAGCCGCCCTGCGCCAGGTAGTCGGCAATGGCCAGCTGCGGCGGCAGCGAGGTGGCCAGCGAACTCATCATCTTCAGCCGCTGCACCGCCGGCGCGTAGCGGCCGGCCGCGGCCCAGCCCACCCGGTAGCCGGGCGCCAGGCACTTGCTGAACGAAGCACAGTGCAGCACGCCGCCGGCCGGATCGAAGGCCTTGGCCGGCAACGGCCGCTGCACGCCGGCATACAGCTCGCCGTAGACATCGTCCTCGATCAGCGGCACGGCATGCCGGGCCAGCAAGGCCACCAGGGCCTGCCTGCGCGACGGCGGCATCATCGCGCCCAGCGGGTTCTGCAGGCTGGGCATGAACCAGCAGGCCGCCACCGGCTGGCGCGCCAGCAGCTCGGCCAGCGCGGCCAGGTCCACGCCGTCGCGTGGATCGGTGGCCACCTCCACCGCCTTCAGGTCCAGGCGCTCCAGCGCCTGCAACGCGGCATAGAAGGTCGGGCTCTCCACCACCACCACGTCGCCGGGGCGGGTCACCGCCTGCAGGCACAGGTTCAGCGCCTCCATGGCGCCGTTGGTGATGACCAGTTCGTCCTCGGCCAGCGGCACGCCCTGCAGCGCATAGCGGCGGCGCAGCGCCTGGCGCAGGCCGGGGTCACCGGCGGTGAGGGCACTGGTGATCTGCGCCGGCTTGAGCCGCCGCATGGCCCGGGCACCGCTGCGGGCCAGGGCCTCGAACGGAAACAGATGCGGCGCCGGAAAGGCCGAGCCCAGCGGCACGACGGCCGCGTCGCGGCTGGACTCCAGCAGCTCGAAGGCCAGAGCGCTGACCGCCACCGCCGTGGCCTCGCTGCGCGGCGGCGCCGGCTCGGGCAGGGCCCGCGCCGGCCGCTTCTGCGCCCGCACGTAATAGCCCGAGCGGGGCCGCGCCTCGATCAGCCCATGCGTCTCCAGCAGACCATAGGCCTGGAACACGGTGGACGGACTGATGCCGCGGCGCTGGCAGGTCTGGCGCACCGACGGCAGGCGCTCGCCAGCGCGCAACAGGCCGTCGCGCATGGCCTGGGCCATCTCGTCGGCCAGCTGCTCATAGCGGGTGGTGCCTGGATCGGGCATCTGCTGCCGGCATCTGATCCGGTCGAAGTTGTAGCCAACTGGATCTTACAGAGCAGACCGACCCCGGCCATGATCGCGCCATGCCCACGATCCCGCCCGCCCTGCTGGCTCTGCTGGCCCGGGTGCTGCTGCCACTGCTGCCACTGCTGCCACTTCTGCTGCTGGGCCTGGCCGGCGGCGCGGCCGGCGCCACCGCCAACAGCCTGCCGATCACCGACAGCCCGGCGCAGCGCGCCCAGGCCTGCACCGGCTGCCATGGCCCGCAAGGCCGCTCCACGACGCTGGGCTATGTGCCGCGCATCGCCGGCAAGCCCGCCGCCTACCTGGCCGCCCAGCTGCGTGCCTTTCGCGACGGCCAGCGCCAGCAGGACGCCATGGCCCGCCTGCTGGTGCACCTGAGCGACGAGCACCTGGCCGAGCTGGCACGGTACTTTGCTGCACAGCAGCCGCTGCCCGACCCACCCGCCCCGGCCCGCGGCACGGTGGCCTCGCGCGCGCTGGGCCAGCGGCTGGTGCTGCACGGCGATGCCGGCCGCGGCCTGCCGGCCTGCATCGCCTGCCATGGCCAGGCGCTCGGCGGCGTGGAACCGGCCGTGCCCGGCCTGCTGGGCCTGCCGCGCGACTACCTGGTGGCCCAGCTGGGCGCCTGGCGCACCCAGGTGCGCCGCGCCCGGGCGCCCGACTGCATGGCGCAGCTGGCCGGGCGGCTGCAACCGGACGAGATCGCGGCCGTGGCCGACTGGCGGCCGCCCAGCCGCTGCCAGCGCAGCAGCGGCCGCTGCCGACCGCCACGCCGACACCGGCGCTGGCCGCCCAGGCCCCTGCCCTGCCCTGCGGCAGCACCGAGCCCGGCATCGCGACACCGCCGGTGGCGGACACGACGGCGGCCGAAGCCCCCAAGATGGCCGATGCCGCGCTGCCGCCCCAGGCCAGCAGCGTGGCCCGCGGCGCCTATCTGGCGCGCCTGGGCAACTGCGCCGGCTGCCACACCGCACGCGGCGGCCAGGCCTATGCCGGCGGCCGCGGCCTGGCCACGCCCTTCGGCACGGTCTATGCCGGCAACCTGACCCCCGACCCGGCCACCGGACTGGGGCGCTGGACGGCCGACGACTTCTGGCAGGCCTTGCACCAGGGCCGCTCGCGTGATGGCCGACTGCTGACGCCGGCCTTCCCGTTCACCGAGTTCAGCCGCGTGCGCCGCGAGGACAGCGACGCGCTGTATGCCTATCTGCGCAGCCTGCCGCCGGTGGTGCAAAGCGCGCCGGCCAGCGGCCTGCGCTTCCCGTTCAACACCCAGGCGGCGATGTGGGTGTGGCGGGCGCTGTTCTTCCGCCCCGGAGGCAGCGCGGCCGAGGCCGACCCGACGCCGCCCGGCCAGCCCTCGCCGCAATGGCAGCGTGGCGCCTACCTGGTGCGCGGGCTGGGCCACTGCGCCGCCTGCCATGCGCCGCGCAATGCCCTGGGCGCCACGCAGCAGGCCGAACGCCTGGGCGGCGGCGCCCTGCCGATGCAGGCCTGGTTCGCGCCCGACCTGGCGCCGCCGGCCGACATGCCCGTCGCCCAGCAGCGGCAGGCACTGGTGGACCTGCTGCGCCACGGCAGCTCTCGGTACGGCACGGCCAGCGGACCGATGGCCGAGGTGGTGAGCAACAGCACCCAGCACTGGACCGATGCCGATCTGGAGGCGGCGGCGGTCTACCTGACCAGCCTGCCACCACGCCAGCCGGCCCCACCGCCGTCGCGGCCGACCGCCAGCCTGGAGGCCGCGCTGGCCGCCCAGGCGGGCCGCGGGCGCACGCTGTATGCCGAGCACTGCGCCCGGTGCCATGGCGCGCAAGGCCAGGGCGCGCCGGGCATCTACCCGGCGCTGGCCGGCAATGCCAGCGTCAACCTGGCCCAGCCGGACAATGTGCTGCAGCTGCTGCGCCACGGTGGCTTCGCGGCGCCCACGCGCTCGCAGCCGCGGCCCTTCGGCATGCCGCCGGCCAGCCTGGGGCCGCAGCAGCTGGCCGACGTGGCGACCTACATCCGCCAGGCCTGGGGCAACCAGGCCCCGGCCGTCAGCGTGGTGCAGAGCATGCGCTCGCCCTAGCGCAGGCGCAGATCCAGGCTCAGACGCCCAGGCCCCGCGCGCGCAGGTCGGCGCGCAACAGATCCTTCTTCACCTTGCCCGAGGCGGTGCGTGGAAACTGCTCGACCAGCACCACCGCCTCGGGATGCTTTTGCCGCGCCACCTGGGCCGCCTGCAGCGTGGCGACCAGGGCCGGCAGCGTCACCTCGACGCCCGGCTCGGTGATCAGGTAGGCGCAGACCGTCTCGCCCAGGCGCGCATGCGGCATGGCCACCACCGCCGCCTCCAGCACGCCCGGGTGGGTGTGCAGCAGGTCCTCCACTTCCTTGGCGCTGATCTTCTCGCCACCGCGGTTGATCAGGTCCTTGATGCGGCCGGTGAAGACGATGGCCCCTTCGGCCGTGCGCTGGCCCACATCGCCGGTGTGGAAGAAGCCGTCGTCGTCGAAGCACTCGGCGTTGTCAGCCTCGGCGGCATAACCCAGGAACAGACCGGGCCCGCGTGCGCAGATCTCGCCCTCCTCGCCGACGGCGCAGGGCCGGCCGTCGGCGCCCAGCAGGCGCACCTCGTAGTCGATGACCTGGCCGTCGGTGGTGGCCGCCAGCTCGGCCTGGTCGGCCTGCGGATAGCCCAGCGTGATCACCGGCGCCTCGCTGGAGCCGTAGACGCGAAAGGCGCGGCAGTGCGCAAACACCCGCGAGACGCGGCGGATCAGCTCCGGTGGCACGGCCGCGCCACCGCAGGGAAAGCTGCGCAGGCTGGGCAGGCTGCGCCGTTCGCGCTCGCACAGGTCCAGCAGCTCCTGCAGGAAGGGCGTGGCGCACAGCGTGAAGGCAATGGCCTCGCGCTCGATCAGCGCGGCCGCCTGAGCGGCATCCCACTGCGCCATCAGCACGGTGCGCACGCGCTCGCAGAACGGCAGCTCCAGGCCGTAGGTGAAGCCGGTGACATGGGTCACCGGCGAGGGCATCAGCGTGGTGTCTCCGGCCACCAGGCCCCAGTGGGCGGCGGCGCGCCGCATCGAGCGCGCCAGCGTGTTGTGACTGTGCAGCACGGCCTTGGGCCGGCCGGTGGTGCCCGAGGTGTAGAGCAGCAGCTTCAGCGCATCGGGGTCGACGCGCGGCGCGCTCCAGCCCGCGAAGGCCTCGCGGCCCTCGGCCAGCAGCGTGCTCAGGTCGTCAGCGGCGCCGACGTCGCCACGCACCGTCCACAGCTGCTGCAGGCGCGGCAGGCGCGGGCGCAGCCGCTGCAGCATCGCCTGGTGATCGAAGCCGCGGAACTGCTGCGCCACGAAGATGCCGCGCGCCCGGCAGTCGTCCAGGATCAGCTCGACCTCCCGGTCGCGGTAGATGGTCACGATGGGGCAGACCACCAGGCCCAGGCGGCAGGCCGCCAGGTCGATCAGCACCGCCTCGTGCCAGTTGGGCGTCTGGAAGGCCAGCACGTCGCCGGGGCCGAAGCCACGCGCGGCCAGCGCCGCGGCCAGCCAGCCCGATTGCTGCCAGGCCTGGCCGGCGGTCAGCTGGGTCTGGCCGTCGACATGGGTCACGCGCTGCGGATCTGCCTCGGCCAGGGCCCGGGCACGGTCGGCCAGCGTCAGGCCGTCCCACCATCCCTGGCGCCGGTAGTGAGCGGCCAGATCCTCGTCCCAGCGGTGGCGCAGGCCGCTGACATCGGTGCGCAGGCTCGCGCTCATGGTGGCATCTTCCGTGGCATCAGGAATGGAGGTCCGGCCCGGCCTCAGACCGCCAGATAGCGCGTCTTCAGCTCGGGCCGGGCGTCGAAGGCGGCCCAGTCGCCCTGGAACACCAGGCTGCCGCTGTCGAGCAGGTAGACGTATTCGGTGCACTGGCGCGCATAGGCGATGTTCTGCTCGGCCACCAGCAGGGTGAAGCCCAGCTGCTCGCGCGCGCGGCGCACCTCGTGGGCCAGGTCTATGGCCAGCTTGGGCGCCAGGCCTTCGGCCGGCTCGTCCAGCAGCAGCAGGCGCGGCGCGGCCATCAGGCCACGCACCACGGCCACCAGCTGCTGCTGGCCGCCCGAGAGCTGGTCGCCCATGCGCTGCAGCAGGCCCTGCAGCACCGGGAACAAACGGCACACCTCGTCCAGGCCCGGACCCCGCCGGCCCGGCGGCAGCGCATGGCGCGCCAGCTCCAGGTTCTGGCGCACGCTGAGGTTGGCGAAGACGCGCCGGTCCTCGGGCACCAGGGTCAGGCCGCGGCGGGCGCGCTGTTCCACATCCAGGCCAGCCAGGCTGGCCTGCTCGAACAGCAGCTCGCCGCTGCACTGCGGGCCGGCGTCCAGCACCGCCTTCATCAGCGTGGACTTGCCCGCGCCATTGCGCCCCAGCAAGGCCACGCCGGCACCGGCGGGCACGCTCAGGCTGACGTCGAACAGGGCCTGGCTGTCGCCATAGCGGGCATTCAGCCCACGCAGCTCAAGCATGGACATCGGCCGCCTCCTCGCCCAGGTAGACCTCGCGCACCCGCGCATGCTCGCGGATGGCTTCGGGCGTGCCGCTGGCGATCAGCTCGCCATGGTGCAGCACCGAGATGCGGTCGGCCAGGCCGAAGACCACGGCCATGTCGTGCTCGGTCAGCAGCATGGCCAGCCGGCGCTGCTCGCGCACGCGGCGCAGCAGCTGCACCGTGGCCTGGCGTTCGGCCGCCGACATGCCGGCCGTGGGCTCGTCCAGGAACAGCAGGCTGGGCTGCTGGGCCAGCACCATGGCCAGCTCCAGGCGCTTGCGGTCGCCATAGGCCTGGGTGCCGGCGCCCTGCCCGGCCTGGCGCTGCAGGCCTGCCTCGGCCAGCAGGGTCTCGACCTCGGCCTCGATGGCCGCCGCCTCGGCGGCGCTGAAGTCGCGCAGCAGGCCACCCAGGATGCGACCGCGACGGCGATGGGCCTCGACCGCCAGACGCAGGTTGTCGCGCACCGTCAGCTGCGTGAACACCCGCGCCACCTGGAAGGTGCGGCCAAAGCCGCGGTGCACGCGCCGGTGCGCCGGCTCGTGCGTGATGTCCTGGCCCTGGAAGCGGATGCGGCCCTGGTTGGCCAGCACCTCGCCGGTGAGCACCTTGAACAGCGTGGTCTTGCCGGCGCCGTTGGGACCGATCACCACATGGCCCTCGCCGGCCGCGATGTGCAGCGACACCTGGCGCAGCACGGCGATGCGGCCGTAGGACTTGTGCAGGTCCGTGGCCTCCAGCAGCGGCGGCATCATGCGGCGACCCCGCTGTCGCTGCGCTTGGCCTGGTCCGCCCCTGCCGCGGCCGGCCGGCGCCGCAGCAGCCGGTCGATCAGGCCCAGCACGCCGCCGGGCAGGGCCAGCACCACCGACAGCAGCATCAGCCCGGTCACCAGGTCGGAGATGCCCACCAGGGTGCGCGTGACGTAGAACACCGCCGACAGCAGCACCGCGCCGAGGGCCGGCCCCCAGAAGTAGGCGCTGCCGCCCAGCAGGGTGTAGAGAATGGGGTTGGTGGAATTGGACCAGTGGGCCAGCTCGGGCGTGACGATCTGCGCCCAGGGCGCCACCAGGGCGCCGGCACAGGCGGTGGTGAAGCCGGCCAGCACGAACACCGCCCAGCGGTGCCGGCGCACCGGGATGCCCAGGAACTCGGCGCGCTCCGGGTCCTGCTTGAGCGCCTGCAGCGCACGTCCGAACGGGCTGGCCACCACGCAGCGCAGCAGGGCGATCAGCAGCGCGCAGGTCAGCACGATCAGCACGTAGAAGCCATCGCCCTGGGCCAGGTCCAGGCGCCAGTCGCCCAGCGTGATCACCGGCCGCGGCAGGCCGGCCAGGCCATCGTTGCGGCCCAGCAGCGCGGTGTTGGAGATCAGCAGGTGCAACAGCTCGGCAAACGACAGCGTCAGGATCGCGAAGTACACGCCTTCGCTGCGGCGCAGCGCCACGCCGCCAACCACCGCCGCGATGGCCGCGCCCACCACGCCGGCGGCCGGCACGGCCAGCCACAGCGGCCAGCCGGCCGTCTGCGTGAGCACGGCCGCGCCATAGGCCCCGGCGGCAAAAAACATGGCCTGACCGAAGCTGAGCACGCCCGACAGGCCGAACAGCAGGTTGAAGCTCAGGCCGAACACGGCATTGATCCAGACCATGCCGGCGATGAACACCAGGCCGCGGTTGAGCACCAGCGGCAGCAGGCAGCCCAGCAGCATCAGGCCGGCCAGCAGCCACAGGTCGCGCCGCAGGCCGGCGCCGGCAAAGCCGGGCGGGCGAAGGGCGGCGGCGGAGGGAGAAGGCAATCGGCTCATGTGCGGCGTCCCATCAATCCCTGGGGCCGCAGCAGCAGGATCAGGGTCATGGCGGTGAAAAACGGCAGCCCCGGCAGGCCGGGCAGCAGCCACTGGCCGGCGGCGTCGATCAGGCCCAGCAGCACCGAGCCGACAAAGGCCCCGGCGATGCTGCCCATGCCGCCGACGATGATCACGCCGAAGGCATAGATCACGAAGGCGCTGGCCAGCGACGGCGACAGCGCCTGGTTGGACAGCAGCAGGCCGCCGGCCAGGCCGGCCAGGCCGAAGCCCAGCGCCACCGTGACCGTGTAGACCCGCCGCACGCGGATGCCCAGCAGCCGCGCCATCCAGGGATCGGCGGCGATGGCCTTGACCAGCCGGCCCTGGGCCGTGCGGTTGAGGAACACCTCCAGCGCGATGAACACCAGCACGCCGGCGGCGATGATGAACAGCGACAGCCGCGGCACCACGGCCTGGCCCAGCACCCAGGCGCCGTCCAGCGCGGCCGGCGGCATGGCGCTGTGGTACTTCAGCCCCCACACCAGCTTGGTCGCGCCCTCGCACACCAGCAGCAGCGCATAGGTGGCGATCAGCACATAGGCATCCTCCACGCCCGACAGCCGCCGCAGCACCAGCCGGTCGACCACCAGGCCCAGCAGCGCCACCACCATGCCGGCCACCAGCGAGGCCGCCAGGTAGAAGGCCGCCGACTGCCCGGCGCCGAAGGCCTGGATCAGCGAGTACGCGGCATAGGCGCCGATCATGAAGAAGCCGCCGTGCGAGAAGTTCAGGATGTGCAGGGTGCCGAACACCAGGGTCAGGCCGGCGGCCACCAGGAAGGTGGCCATGGCCCAGGTCAGGCTGTTGACCAGCAGGGTCAGGACATCGGCCATGTCAGGCCCGCCCGGCCGCCCGAAGGGCCTGACGCCCCCCCTCGGGGGGCAGCGAGCGACGTGAGCTTGGGGGTTTCATGTCAGCGTGTGCAGGCGTTGCGATGCGGGCCGTGCGCCGGCCTCATGCGGTGCGCAGCTTGAGCTTCTGGCCCGGCGCGGGCGGCAGGATGGCCGAGCGGCCATCGACCTTGACGTACTGCGCCACCTGGTAGCCCTTGTCGCCGGGCGCCGGCTCGATGAACACCAGCTCCACGTCCTTGACGGCCTGGTTGTCCTCGGCGCGCAGCGTGCGCGGTCCGGTCACCGTGTCCCAGGTCAGGCCCTTGAGCTGGGCAATGACCGAGCGCGTCTCGGTGCTCTTGCCCTTCTCGATGGCGCGCTGCAGCGCCAGGATGGCCGAATGCGCCTCGGCGGCCCAGCCCAGCGGCTCGGCGTCGCGGGTCTTGGCCAGGTAGTCGGCGACGAAGCGCTCGCTCATCGGATTGCCCTTGTTGGCCGCGGCGTAGTAGTGCATGCCGGTCCACTGCGGCGGCAGCTGCTGCTTCAGGCCACGCGCCACCAGGAACTCGTTGGCCGCGTCGCACACCACCTTGAAGCGCTGCATCAGGCCGAAGCCGCGCGCCTGCTGGAACATGGTGATGGCGTCGCCGCCATAGGTGGCGTTGAAGCATCCGTCGGCCTGCACGCGCAGCGCGGCGGTGATGCCGTTGCGGTAGTCGGACACGCCGTAGGGCATCAGGATCGGGTCGACGATCTCGGGCTTCTTCTTCGCGATGGCCGGGTAGAACTCCAGCAGGCCGTCGACGAAGATGCTCCACATGGTGCGGCCGTACTCGTGGTCGGGGATCAGTCCGGTCCAGCGCGTGACGTTGGGATAGCGCTCGGCCATCAGCCGGGCCTGGGCGCGGCCGCGGGCGTCGGGGCTGTCGCCGGGGCGGAACATGTGCTCGTTGTAGGCCTCGTGGTTGAGCTTTTCGGTGCCGGCGCCGCAGGTCAGGTGCACGCCCTTCTCCTGCGCCATCACCGGCGCCAGCGCCAGCACCACGGCACTCGAAATGCCGCCCACGTGCAGGTTGATGCCGGCGCCCAGCAGCTCACGCGCCGCGGCCAGCGCCGCCGCGGGATTGGCCTTGTCGTCGCGGATCTCCAGCGCCACCTGGCGGCCGAGGATGCCGCCGGCCTTGTTGATCTGCTCCACCGCAATCTCGGCGCCGTTTTTCACATAGGTGCCGATGAACTCCTGCGGCCCCGACAGCGGCGTGATCAGGCCGATGCGCAGCGGGCCGCCTTGGGCCAGGCCCAGCGACGGCAGGGCCAGGCCGCCCGCGCTGGCGGCGCCCCATTGGAGGACGTGGCGACGGGGAATGGAATGCATGGTCTGTCTCCTGCGTTGGGCTTCGGGGGTGTGGGTCGGAAGAGCGCGGCTCACTGGCCGGTGAACACCGGCTTGCGCCGCTCGCGGAAGGCGGCCACGGCCTCGGCATGGTCGGCACTGCGGTTGGACAGGCACTCATAGGCCAGGCCGGCGTCGAAGTGGGCATGGAACAGCGCCCGCAGCGGCAGGTTGGTGGTGATCTTGGTGTAGCGCAGCGCCAGCGTGGCGCCGGCGGCCAGGCGCTGGGCCAGCGCGTCGACCTGGGCATCCAGCGCCTCGGGCGCCACCACCTCGGTGATCAGGCCCAGGCGCTCGGCCTCGGTGGCGCCGATCAGCTCGCCGGTGAACAGGTACTTGCGCGCCTTGGCATAGCCGACGATCTGCGGCCAGATCAGTGCGCCGCCGTCGCCGGCCACCAGGCCCACGCTGACATGGGGATCGCCGATGCGCGCCTCGCTGGAGGCGACGACGATGTCCGACAGCAGGGCCAGGCTGGCGCCCAGGCCGGTGGCATGGCCGTTGAGCTTGCAGATCAGCGGCTTTTCCAGGTCGAGCTGGCCGAAGGCGATGTCCTTGCCCTCGCGCGCCATGCGCTCGAAGGCCGCCGGGTCGTCCACATGCGACTGCATCCAGTCGATGTCGCCGCCGGCGCAAAAGCAGGCGCCGGCACCGGTGAGCACCACCACGTCGGAGTCCGGGTCGCGCTGCAGGTCGACGAACAGCCGCGACAGCTCGGTGTGCAGGCGCGCATTCACCGCATTGCGCGCCTCGGGCCGGTTCAGCGTGGCGGTGATCACGCGGCCGGCGCGGCTGAAGCGGATGTGCTGGTAGTGGTCGAAGTCCATGGGGGCGGTGTCCGGGTGGCGTGGCGGAGAGGGTCAGTGCGCGGGGTGGGCAAAGGCCTGCAGCTGCGCGTCCGGCGCGCCGGCCCAGTGCTCGTCCACCAATACGCGGCGCAGGCAGTGGCTGACGCCGTATTCCTCGGTGATGCCGATGCCGCCGTGCAGCTGCACCGCCTCCTGCACCACGCCGCGCGCATGGCGACCGGTGAAGGCGGCGGCGGCATGCACCTCGGCCCAGCGCGCGGGCCGGCCGCCGTCGGGCCCGACGCCGACGCCGACGCCGAGGCCGGGCGCGGGGCCGAGTGCCCGCACGGCGCGGGCCAGCACGGCGCGCGCCTCCTGCACGCGCAGGTACATGTCCACGGTGCGGTGCGCCACCACCTGGTTGTGGCCGATGGCGGTGCCAAACTGCTGGCGGGTCTTCACATGCTCCAGCGTCAGCGCAAAGGCCGTCTCCATCGCGCCCAGCGCATCGGCGGCGGCGATCAGCGCGGCGCAGGCGGCCAGCACCGGCACCACGCCGACCAGCGGCATGGCCGCTGCGCCGGCCAGGTCCAGCGTGGCCGCGCCACGCCCGTCCAGCAGCGGCAGGGGCCGGCGCGTCAGCCCCGGCGCGGATGCCGACGTCGATGCCTCCAGCAGCCACCAGCCCTGGCCGTCGTCGCGTTCGATCAGCAGCTGGCTGGCCAGGTCGGCATCGGCCACGGCCTCGCGCCGGCCGTGCAAGCGGCCGTCCACCCAGGCCAGCGGTGCATCGCCACGGCCGGCAAACGACAACGCCCAGCATGAGCGTCCTTCGGCCAGCGAGGCCAGCGCGTCGGCCGGCGGCGACCCGGCGGCCTGCAGCAGCAGCGCCGCCAGCACGCCGGACGCCCAGGGCTCGGTGATGCCCGAGGCGCCGGCCTGGCGCGCCAGCGCCGCGATGGCGCCGGCATGGCCGCCCAGGCCGCCCTGCTCTTCCGGCGTGGCCACGGCCAGCCAGCCCATGTCGGCGATGGCGCGCCAGGCCTGGGCGTCGAAGCGGCGTTGGGGCCAGGGACGACGGCGGCGCTCGTCGCTGGCGTAGTCGCGGCCATAGCGGGCGGCCAGCTCGGCCACCGCGGCATCGGTAGCGTCCAGGTGCAGGTCGATCTTCACAGGCCCAGCTCCGCCTTGGCGATGATGTTGCGCTGGATCTCGTTGGACCCACCGTAGATGGTGCAGGCGCGGCCATGCAGGTACTCGCGCACCAGGCCCGGTGCCAGCGCCGGGCCGATGTCGGCGCGGGCCGTGTCGCCATGCACCAGGGCCGGGTCGTAGCTGCGGCCGGCGGCCCCCAGCCAGTCCAGCGTGGTCTCGGCAATGGCCTGCTGCAGCTCGGAGCCGCGGATCTTCATCAGCGAGGCCTCGGCACCGGGCGGCAGGTCGGCGCTCATGTGGCGCGCCACCTCCAGGCAGAAGGCCCGCAGCGTGTGCAGGCGCAGCGCCAGCTCGTCCACGCGCAGGCGGAAGGCGGCCTGGTCGGCGCGCTGCGGCGCGGCCTCGACCAGCTCGCGCAGATGGGCCAGCTGGCGCAGCGAGCGGCCGGTCTCGGCGGCGATGATGCGTTCGTTGGACAGCAGGAACTTGCCATAGCTCCAGCCGTCGCCCTCTTCGCCCACGCGCTGCGCCACCGGCACGCGCACGTTGTCGAAGAACACCTCGTTGACATGGTGGCAACCGTCCATGGTGCGGATGGGCCGCACGGTGATGCCCGGCGTGCGCATGTCGATCAGCAGGAAGCTGATGCCCTGCTGGCGCTTGCTGGACTCGCCGGTGCGCACCAGCACGAAGATCCAGTCGGCCCATTGCACATAGCTGGTCCAGATCTTCTGGCCGTTGACCACATAGTGATCGCCGTCGCGCACCGCCCGCGTGCGCAGCGAGGCCAGGTCCGAGCCGGCCTGCGGCTCGCTGTAGCCCTGGGCCCACCATTCGGTGCTGGCCAGGATGGGCGGCAGAAAGCGCTGCTTCTGCCACTCCGAGCCATAGGTGTAGATCACCGGGCCGACATAGTTGACGCCGAACGGGATCAGCCAGGGCGCGCCGCAGGCGGTGGACTCCTCCTCGAACACGAAGCGCTGCAGCGGCGTCCAGCCGCAGCCGCCGTGCTCGCGCGGCCAATGGCCGGCGACCCAGCCGCGCGGCAGCAGCGCATGCAGGAAGTCCAGGTAGTCCTGCTTCTCCAGGAACAGGTTGGCCTGCACCTTGGTGCGCACGCGGGCCGGCAGCTCGTGCTCGCAGAAGGCCCGCACCTGGGCGCGCAGGCGCTCGCCGTCGGGATCGGGATCGGCGGCCGCTGCGTCCAGCGGTGGCGTTGCGGGATGGCCCATGGTGGTGTGTGCAGGATCCGGTTATAAACTGACTGATGGTTCATTGATCATTATTTATGCCGGACGACCGTCGCGCGCTGGGACAAACCCGAGGACCAGCCCGCGCATAGACTGCCCGCCAAGCGCCTGCCAGACACTCGCCGAGCACCCGCCCCCAGGCCCAGGGAACCCCCTCATGACCCGCAAGACCTCCGCCGACGCCCAGCCCCGGCCCGCCGCAGCCCTGGACGGCCCGGACGACCCGGTGGTGCAGCCGCGCCGGCGACGCCCGCGCCAGCTGTCCGAGGCCTCGCTGCAGGCGCGTGCGCAGCGTGCGGCCAGGCTGCGCGACGACCTGCTGGCCTCGGCGGCCCAGGTGGTGGGCGAATGCGGCTACCGCGACGCGTCGGTGCAGCGCATCACTGCGGCGGCCGGCGTGGCCCAGGGCACGTTCTATCTGTACTTCGCCAGCCGGCAGGCCTTGTTCGACGAACTGCTGCCGCACTTCGGCCTGCAGATGCTCGAACATGTGCGCGAGCGCATGGCCCAGGGCCGGGACTTCCTCGACATGGAGGTGGTGGGCCTGAAGGCGGTGTTCGAGTACCTGTCCGACCATCCCTGGTTCTGGCGCGTGCTCAACGAGGCCGAGGTCGAGGCGCCGGCCGCCTGGGCGCGCCACCATGAGGAGGTCACCCGGCGCTACATCCGCTACCTGCAGCGGGTGAAGGCCGAAGGCGGCCTGCGCGACTACAGTGCCGCCGAGCTGCCGACCATTGCCCAGTTCCTGGTGGCGGCACGCGACTACATGTACCGCAGCCACCTCACCGCCCATGCACCGGGCCGCGACATCCCGATGACCATCCTGAAGACCTACCGCAAGTTCATCGAGCACGGCTTGGGAGCAGGCTGAGCGCCGGCACGCCATGTCCTCCTCAGGAAAACAGCACACGCTGCTCGGCATTGCCTTCGTCATCGGCGCGGCCAGCTGCTTCGCCACCATGGACACGACCATCCGCTACATCGGCGCCTACTTCTCGGTGTCGCTGGTGCTGTGGGCCCGCTACGGCCTGCATGCGGCGATCATGACGCTGTGGATCGCGCTGTCGCCGCAGCGCTCGTTCCGCAGCGCCAACCCGATGTTCCAGATCGCGCGCGGCGCGCTGCTGGCGTTTTCGTCGGCGATGGCCTTTGCCGCATTGCGTCGCATGCCGGTGGCCGAGTTCACCGCCATCGTCATGCTGACGCCGGTGATCGCCACGCTGATCGCCCGGCTCTGGCTGGGTGAAGCCGTCTCGCGGCTGCGCTGGGTGCTGGTGGTGGGCGGCTTCGTCGGCGCGCTGATCGTGATCCGGCCGGGCAGCGGCCTGATCGGCTGGGCCGCGCTGCTGCCGCTGGCCGGCGCCTTCTCCAATGCCGCCTTCCAGATCATGACCAGCCGCTTCGCGCCGCACGAGGACCCGTTCACCACCAACTTCTACACCGGCCTGACCGGCATGACCATTGCCACGCCGCTGCTGCTGGCCAGCGTGGCCGACCCCATCGACGTGCTGCTGGCCGCGCCGGGCCTGCAGGTCGGTGCGCTGGTGGCGATTGCGGTGCTGGGCACCACCGGCCACCTGCTGCTGATCCTGGCGCTGGGCAAGGCGCCGGCCTCGACGCTGATGCCCTTCCAGTACGCCCAGCTCGCGATGGCGGCGCTGGCCGGCTATCTGGCGTTCGGCCTGGCGCCGGACGGTTGGAGCTGGCTGGGCATGGCCATCATCGGCGTTTGTGGCGCCGCCAGCGCCTGGCTGAACGTGCGCGCCGCCGCCGACCGGCAGCGGCCGGTCAGCGCGGTGCAGGCCGACACCGTCGCGGAATGAGCTGAGCGCCGCCGCGCCCGCGCGGGCGCCGAGTTGCGCCTGCGGGCATAGCAGCCTTGGCCGCCGGCCGGCTGGTGGCCGTGGCGCCGGCCTCCTACAGTGGTCCGGACCGCCGCCGGCCTGCCGCAAGGCAGGCCGGGCGACGGCCCAGAACAACAGGAGACCGCCCCATGAGCGAGCACGATGGCTTTGCCTGCGTGGACGGCGCCGCGCTGGACACCGACACCGCCTACCGCCTGCTGGTGGGCTGCGTGGTGCCGCGGCCGGTGGCCTGGATCACCACGGTGGACGGGCAGGGCCGCGTCAATGCCGCGCCCTTCAGCTCCTACAACTACGTGGCCACCAGCCCGCCGATGCTGGCCGTCAACATCGCGCTGCGCGCCGGCCGCGGCGAGATCAAGGACACGGCGCGCAACATCGAGCGGCAGCGCGAGTTCGTGGTCAACGTGGCCACCGAGCTGAACATGGAGACGCTGCACCGCAGCGCCCAGGAGTACCCGCCCGAGATCAGCGAGATCGAGCAGCTGGGCATCCCGGTGCTGCCCAGCCGCCATGTGCGACCGCCGCGCATCGCGCTGTCGCCGGTGCAGATGGAGTGCCGGCTGGACCAGGTGGTGCGCCTGGGCCGCGGCATCAACACCCTGTACATCGGCGAGGTGCTGGCCTTCCACCTGGACCCCGCGGTGTACGACGGCCAGCGGGTGGACTCGGTGCGGCTGCGCCCCATCGCCCGCCTGGGCGGGCCGCTCTATGCCGGCCTGGGCCCGGTGTTCCACCGCCCGATGCTGCAGCGCCCGCCCGGCGGCGAAGGCTGGGACCCGGGGCCGACCGGTCCCGCATCTGCACCCCCCGAGGAGACACCATGATCGTCCGCTCAAGCGCCCTGCCCCGCCGGCGGCTGCTGGCCGGCCTGGCCCTGGCCGCCAGTGCCCCGGCCTGGGCCCAGACCGAGGCCCCTGCGGGCCGTCCCATCACCCTGATCAACCCCTATGCGGCCGGCGGTCCGGCCGATGCGCTGGCACGTGCGCTGGCGCAGCAGCTGTCCACCCGGCTGAAGCAGACCGTCATCGTCGACAGCAAGGCAGGCGGGGCGGCCACCATCGGCACCGGCTTCGTCGCCCGCGCACGGCCCGATGGCCACACCTTGCTGCTGGGCACCTCGGCCGGCCATGTGGTGACGCCGCTGATGCAGCGCGTGCCCTACGACGGCGTGGCCGACTTCGCCTTCATCGGCGTGGTGGCCAGCCAGCCCAATGTGCTGGTGGTGCATGCCGACCTGGGCCTGGACAGCGTGGCCGCCCTGCTGGCGCGGGCACGCAAGGAGCCGGGAGCGCTGAACTACGCCTCGGCCGGCGCCGGCGGCGCCACCCACCTGGGCGCCGAGGCCTTTGCGCAGAAGGCGCAGATCCGCATCACCCATGTGCCCTACAGCGGCGCGGCACCGGCGTTGAAGGATCTGCTGGGCGGCCAGGTGCAGATGGGCATGCTGAACCTGGCCGCGACCAAGCCGCACATCGACCAGGGCCGGCTCAAGGCCCTGGCCTATGGCGGACGCCAGCGCTCGCCGCTGCTGCCCAACACGCCGACGCTGGCCGAAGCCGGCATGGGCGGCGCCGAGCTGTCCACCTGGTACACGCTGGCCGCACCCAAGGGCACGCCGCCCGAGGTGGTGGAGCGCCTGCACGCCGCACTGAGCCAGGTGCAGCAGGACCCGGCCTGGCTGCAGTTCCTGGCCGCCCAGGGCGCCGAGCGCCTGGACCTGTCGCCGCGCGAGACCAGCGCCTTCGTGCAGGCCGACAAGGCGGCCATGAGCCGGCTGCTGGCCAGCCTGAACCTGCTGGAGCGCTGACTGGCGCAGCCGGCGCGGCCGGCCGGCCTTCAGGCCGCCGCCAGGGCCACGCCGCAGCCCGGCGTGGCCGGCACCTCGATCTGGCCATCGACCACCGACAGCGGCGTGAACAGGTCGTCGCGCAGGTGCTGGTGCTCGGACAGCTCGCAGTCGAAGGGCAGCGCATTCACCACGCTGGCGGCATGCACGCCGCAGGCCTGCAGCAGGGCCGGGCCGAAGGCGGCGCCCACACGCACCCCCACCTGGCCCGCCTCGCACACCCGCACCGCCTGCAGGAAGCGGCGCAGGCCGCCGAGCTTGGTGATCTTCAGGTTGATCACGTCGCAGGCCCGCTCGGACACCAGGCGGAAGACGTCGTGCACGGTCTGGGCGCTCTCGTCGGCCTCCACCGCCACCGGCAGGCTGCGTGTCAGCAGCGCCAGGCCGGCCCAGTCCGTCGCCGGCACCGGCTGTTCGATCAGCGCGATGTCATGGCGCTCGAAGCGGGCAAAGGCCTGCATCATCTGCTTGGCGCTGTAGGACTGGTTCGGGTCCAGCGTCAGCCGCAGCTGCGGCCCGGCGGCATCGCGCACGGCGGCGATGCGCGCCAGGTCCAGTGCCGTGTCGCCGGACAGCTTGAGCTTGAGCGTGCGATAGCCCTGGGCCGCCAGCTCGGCGGCCTTGGCGGCCATCTCCAGCGGCGCCTTGATGGCCAGGATGCGCGACTGCGCGATGCGTTCGCGGCGCCGCCCGCCCAGCAGCAGCTGCAGCGGCATGCCCAGGCTGCGCGCCAGCAGGTCGTGCAAGGCCATGTCGATGGCCGCCTTGACGCTGGGCTGGCCGGCCAGCAGCACATCGATGTCCTCGACGATGCCGGCCAGGTCGGCCACCTCGCGGCCGACCAGCTGCGGCGCCAGCCAGGCCAGTGCGGCCTCGGCGCCGGCCCCATGCGTGGTGATGGCCGGTATGGCATGGGCATAGCCCAGGCCATGCACGCCGTCGTCCGACTCCAGCCGCAGCAACCAGCCCTGCAGCTCGGGCACGGTCGCACGGGCGAACTTCCAGTCCGGGTCCAGCAGGCGCTGGCGGCAGGGCTGGAGCGTGGCGCGGGCGATCTTCACCGTCAGTCCAGCGTGATCCTGCCCTTGGCGATGACCGCGCGCCACTTGTCGCTCTCGGCCTGCATCTGGCGGCGATAGTCGTCGGGCGTGGAGCTGACGGCAATGGCCCCCTGCTTGAGCAGCTGCTCCCGGAACTCGGGCGCCTGCACCGCGGCGGTGATGGCCTCGCGGAACTTCTGCAGCGCATCGGCCGGCAGGCCCTTGGCGGCGATCACGCCATAGTCGGTGTCCATCACCACACCGGGCAGGCCGGCCTCGGCGGTGGTCGGCACGGCCGGCAGCTGCGGCGCACGCTGCGGTCCGGCCACGGCCAGCACGCGCAGCTTGCCGGCGGCCACATGTTGCAGCACCGGCAGCAGGTCGACCATCGCCAGCTGCACCTCGCCGCCCAGCAGCGCCGTGATGGCCGGGGCCGCGCCGCGGTAGGGCACATGCGTCAGGTCGATGCCGGCCTCCATCTTCAGCAGTTCGGCGCCGATGTGCGGCGTGGTGCCGGGCCCGGCCGAGCCGTAGTTGAGCTTGCCGGGGCTGGCCTTGGCCGCCTTCACCAGATCGCCCAGGCTGTTGAAGCCCGCGTCGCTGCGCACCACGATCACCGAGGGAATGCGCGCCACCAGGCTCAGGTACTGGATGTCGCCCAGGCCGTAGCCCAGCTTCATCAGATTGGGCATGCCGGCCAGCGGCCCCGGCGCCACCAGCGCGAAGGTGTAGCCATCGGGCGGCGCCTTGAGCGCCGCATCGACGCCGATGGTGCCGCCAGCGCCCGCGCGGTTGTCGACGATGACGGCCCGACCCAGCGTCGCCTCGGCCCGCGTGGCCACCAGGCGTGCGATGACGTCGGTGGGGCCGCCGGCGGCATAGGGCACGATCAGCCGGATCGGCTTGGCCGGCCAAGCCTGGGCTTGGGCCTGGCCCAAGGTCGGCGCGGCCAGCGGCAGCAGGGCCACGCACAGCGCGGCGGCCTTGAGCAATCTCTTCAGCATGGTGGGTTCTCGTGGTCGGGGTCGGCAGCCCAGTCTCGGCGCCCTGCCCGCCTGCACACAAGCCGGCCAGCGGCAAGGCAGGTATGCGGCCGGGCCGCTAGCCAGGCCCGGGACCGGCTGCCTAGAGTGCCAGCCATTGCACATCGAAGGCTGCACGCCATGAGTTCCCGTCCCGGACCGCTGTCCCACATCAAGGTGCTCGACCTGAGCCGCATCCTGGCCGCACCCTGGGCCGGCCAGGTGCTGGCCGATCTGGGCGCCGAGGTCATCAAGGTCGAGCGTCCCGGGGCCGGCGACGATACGCGCAGCTGGGGCCCGCCCTTCCTGAAGGACGCCGAGGGCCGCGACACCCGCGAGGCCGGCTACTACCTGGCGGTCAACCGCGGCAAGCGCTCGATCACCGTGAGCCTGGACAAGCCCGAGGGCCAGCGCATCGTGCGCGAGCTGGCGCTGCAGGCCGACATCGTGCTGGAGAACTACAAGGCCGGCACACTGGCCCGCTATGGCCTGGACGAGGCCAGCCTGCGCGCGCTGAACCCGCGCCTGATCTACTGCTCGGTCACCGGTTTCGGCCAGACCGGGCCGCGCCGCGACCAGCCGGCCTACGACTTCCTGATCCAGGCCATGGGCGGGCTGATGAGCGTGACCGGCGAGCGCGACGGCCGCCCCGGCGCCGGCCCGCAGAAGGTGGGCGTGCCCATCGTCGACCTGATGACCGGCATGTATGCGGCGGTGTCGGTGCTGGCCGCGCTGGCGCGGCGCGAGCAGACCGGCGTGGGCGACAGCATCGACATCGGCATGCTCGACGTGCAGGTGGCCGCGCTGGCCAACCAGGCCATGAACCACCTGGTGTCGGGCCAGGTGCCGCGCCGCAACGGCAATGCCCATCCCAACATCCAGCCGCAGGACGTCTATGCCTGCGCCGACGGCGACATCATCCTGGTGGTCGGCAACGACGGCCAGTTCGCCAAGCTGTGCGAGGTGCTGGGCGAGGCGGGCTGGGCCAGCGATGCGCGCTATGCCACCAATGCCCAGCGCGTGCGCCACAGCGGCGAGCTGTCGGCCCTGCTGCGCGAGCGCTTTGCCGCGCGTGGCCGCGCCGGGCTGATCGCCGCGCTGGACGCCGCCGGCGTGCCCTGCGGCGCCATCAACAACGTGGCCGAGGTGTTCCAGGACCCGCAGGTGCAGGCCCGCGGCATGCTGCAGCACCTGCCCCACCCCAGCGGCGTGGACCTGCCCCAGGTGGCCAGCCCGATGCGCTTCGGCGGCCAGCCCCTGGCGCTGCGCACGGCGCCGCCGCTGCTGGGCCAGCACAGCGACGAGATCCTGGCCGAGCTGGGCTACTCTGGCACCCAGGTCGCAGCGCTGCGCAGCGCCGGCGTGCTCTGAGGTCCCCGACGATGAAGCTGCACTGGTCCCCCAAGTCGCCCTATGTGCGCAAGGTCATGGTCTGTGCCCACGAGTTGGGCCTGGTGCAGCGGCTGGAGCTGCTGCGCTCGGTGGCGGCCATGCTCAGGCCGAATGCCGCACTGATGGCGCACAACCCGCTGTCCAAGATCCCGACGCTGGTGCTGGACGACGGCACGGTGCTGTTCGACTCGCCGGTGATCTGCGAGTACCTGAACGACCTGGCGCAGGGCCCGCTGTTTCCCGCCAGCGGGCCGCGCAGATGGCAGGCCCTGCGCTGGCAGGCCTTTGGCGACGGCCTGCTGGACGCGCTGATCCTGTGGCGCAACGAGCGCGAGCGCGAGCAGCCGCTGGCCACGCTGATCGCCGCCTTCGAGCTGAAGCTGGAGCAGTCGCTGGCCCGGCTGGACCCGGAGGCCGAGGCCCTGGCCGAGGCCCCGTTCGGCATCGGTCATGTCGGCCTGGCCTGCGCGCTGGGCTACCTCGACTACCGCTTCGATGCCCTGGGCTGGCGGGATCGGGCTCCGCGCCTGGCCGCCTGGCTGGCCGAGGCATCGCAGCGACCGTCGCTGCGGCTGACGCAACCGGTGGACGGCTGACCCGGCCTACTTCCCTCCCCTGCGGGTCAGCCGTAGAGCCGGGCGGGATTGGTCTGCATCAGCTGGGCGAACAGCCGCTCGTCGGCCGTCCAGCGCCGGCACAGGTCCAGCAGCGCGACAGCATCCGGCGCCGGCGCCACCCGCAGATGCGGCCAGTCGCTGCCCCACACCAGGGCCTCGGGATTGGCGCCCAGCAGCGCCTGGTGGAACGGCCGCCCGGCCTGCGCATCGGCGCCGCCCAGCAGGTTGCGGTAAGCACACAGCTTGACCCACACCCGGCCCTCGGCCAGCAGCGCGCACAGCTGCTGGAAGCCCGGCGCCTGCACACCGGCGGCGGCATCGAAGCCGCCCATGTGGTCGATGACCACCGGCACCGGCAGCCCGCGCAGGCGCTCGGCGATGTCCGGCAGGGCCTGGGTGTCGGTCCACAGCTCGGCATGCAGGCCGGCGTCGGCCAGGCGCGGGGCCAGCACCAGCAGGTCGTCCAGTGAAGCGCTGCCGGCAAAGTTGCCGCCGGCGCCGCTGCGGTGGCTGAAGCGCGCAGCACGCACGCCGCGCGCACGCAGTCCGGCCAGGCCGGCGGCGCTGGCCAGGGCCATGTCGGGCCGCAGCACGATCACGCCGCGCAGCCGCGCGTGGCGCTCCAGCGCGTCGAACAGCAGCGAGAAATCGTCGCCGTAGGCGCTGGGGTGCACGAGCACGCCATGGGCCAGACCCAGCCGGGCCAGCAAGGCCAGGTACTGGTGGTCCGCGGCCTCGGGCGGCGTGTAGCTGCGCTGCGCCGCCAGCGGAAAGCGGTCGTAGGGGCCAAACAGGTGGGCGTGGCAGTCCCAGCCGTGCGCCGAAACGTCCGCCGCGTCGGCCGTCACATCGACTCCTGCGGCAAGGCAAAGGCCGGCGCCTGGCCCTCGGGCAGCGGGATCTCGTGCGCATTCAGCGTCATCGCCACCATGGTGTAGTAGCCCACCAGGGCCGTCAGCTCGACCAGCGTGCGCTCGCCAAAGCGCGCCAGCGCCCGGGCATAGGTGGCGTCGGAGACCGAGCGGTGCTGGTTCAGCTCCAGCGCGAAGCGCAGCACCAGGGCATCGTCGCCGTCCACGCCCTCGGGCCAGCGGCGCTGCAGCAGCGCGTCGATCAGCTCGGGTTCGATGCCCAGCTTCTCGGCCTCCAGACGGTGGGCATACCACTCGAACGGCGAGTTGCAGGCGCGGCCGGTGACCAGGATCGCCAGCTCGGACAGGCGCGGGCTCAGCGAGCTGCGGTAGCGCAGCAGCTCGCCCAGCGCCTGCCAGCGATCGGCCAGCTCGGCGTTGTGCAGCGCCGCGCGCAACGGCCCCTGGATCTTGCCGCGCCGGCCGGACACGATCTTGTCGTACACGCGCCGCTGGTCGGCGTCCATCTGGTCGGGGCTGGGCAGGGAGATGCGTGGCATGGCGAGGTTCCGCAGGTTGGGCCAAGCTTATCGGCCGGTCCGCGCGGCTACCACGCCGGCGGCAGCATGCCTGCTATGTGGTCTGCGGCAGCACGGCCGGGGCCCACATGCCGTCGCCCGCCATGTCGCCGACGATGCGCGCGATCAGCGAGGCCACCGCCAGCACGGCCCGCGGCGGCCCCTTGGTCTTGGCCATGGCCAGCGCGATGGTGCGCTGCAGCGGCGGCGCCACGATGCGCGCGGCCTGCAGCCGCGACTCCTTCACCTCCGACCACACCGCATGCAGCGGCAGCACCGTGTACAGGCGCTCGGCAGCCACCAGGGACTTCTGCAGCGGCAGCGAATCGGCCTCGATCACCGGCGCCAGGCGCATGCGGCGCTGCCTGGCGATGGCGTCCAGCGCGGTGCGCAGGCCATTGGGCGCGCTCGGCAGGATGAAGGGCAGATCGTCCAGCGCGTCGAAATCCACCGTGCCCTGCCGGGTCAGCCGGTCGCCGGCCGCGCCGATCAGGTAGCTGTCGACCACCGCCAGCGACTGCTCGGTGTCGGGCAGCGAGGCCGCGTAGCGGTAGAGGATGGCGATGTCCACCCGCGAGTCGGCCAACCACTCCTCGACCTGGCCGCTGGACCCCTCGAGCACCTTCAGGCTGATGCCCGGGTATTCGGCGCGCAGCAGGCTGAACAAGCGTCCGACCAGGGGCATGCCGATGGACGGCAGCGACCCCAGCGTGACGCGGCCGCTGGGCGCCCGCGCGCCGCCGCGCAAGTCGGCTTCCAGCCGCTCGGCATCGGCCAGCAGCGCCTTGACCTGGGCAAAGATGCGCGCGCCGGTCTCGGACAGCTCCACCCCACGGCCGGTGCGGTTGAACAGCCGGGCGCCACAGTCGCGCTCCAGCGCGTTGAGCTGACGGCTCAGCAGCGACTGGTTGCTGTCCAGGAACAGCGCCGCCCGCGTCAGGCTGCCCAGCTCGCCGATGGCCACGAAAGTGCGCCAGCGGTGCAGATCGGCCGCCAGGTCGATCTTGAAGTCCGACGCCTTGCCGGCGGGCAGCTGCTGGGAGGTGTCTTGGGCCATGCGCGATTGTCGCCCCGGGGGTGGGCTGGCGCCGGGCTGAAATCAGACACCTTGATATTTTTATTTATCAAGACATATATTTTAGTCCGACAATGCCTGTCCATCTGCTCAGGATCCGGAAATTGATCTGCACTGACAAGCACTTATGAACACCACGGCCAGCTCGCCATCGTCAACGCCATCGCAGCCTCGCCTGGGCCCGCAGCAGCTGGCCTTTGTGCGCTGCTGGGCGGAGGGACTGGATCTGGCCGTGGCCTGGCACCGGTTCATGCCGGCCGGCACGGCCATGGTCGATGCACGCCGCGCACGCAGTGAGCTGCAGCGCCTGCTGGATCAACTGCGCGCGTTGGCGCGGGCCCATGGGCGCAACGACATCGTGGCCCTGCTGTACCGCGATCCCGAGGCCATGCGCGATGCAGGGCCCAAGGCGCCCACGCTGGACAAGTTCCGCGATCAGCAACCGGCAGACTTCTACAGCGAGGACGAGCTGCTGCAGCTCTATCGCGCCGAGCATGGCGACGTGGATGCACGCAGCGCGGCGCGCCGCCGCCAACGGCTGCGCGAGCGGCTGGTGCTGGCCCTGCAATGGCTGGAGCGCCAGGTGCTGCGCGCGCCGTCGCCGGACGATGCCACCCAGGCCTGGCTGGACCGGCGCGTTGCCGCGCGCCTGGCCGTGGCCGGCATCCACACGCTGGGCGAGCTGATGTTCTGGATCGGCAGCAAGGGCTTCCACTGGCAACGGCCGATCCCGCGCCTGGGCGCGGTGGGTGCGGCGCGCATCGTCTGGTGGCTGCGCCAGAACGAGGCCAGCCTGGGGCGGCTGCCGGCCTCGGCGTTGACGCCGGCCTCGCGGCTGGACCGGCTGGCGCTGACCCCGCCGCCGCGCAGCGCGCTGGCGCCGCTGGAGCGCTTTGTCGCGCCGCCGACGCTGGACGGCCGCCAGGGCAGCAACCGCGCCACAGCCCAGCACTGCCGGCTGGCGGCGCACAACGACCTGCAGGCGCTGCAGGCCTGGCTGGGTTCGCACGAGGCCGGCTCGCACACCTGGCGCGCCTATCGCCGGGAGGCCGAGCGCCTGCTGCTGTGGGCCACGCTGCAACGGCGCAAGGCACTGTCTTCGCTGGACGCCGCCGACTGCGCCGACTATCTGCTGTTCCTGGCTGCGCCTGGCCCGGGCTGGTGCGGCCCGCGCAACAGCCCGCGTTTCAGCGAGGCCTGGCGGCCGTTCGAGGGGCCGTTGTCGGCGCGCTCGCGTCAGGTCGCCCAGGGCATTCTGCGCAGCCTGTTTGCCTGGCTTCGGCGCCAGCACTACCTGGCCAGCAATCCCTGGGATGACGTGCAGCCTGCCCAGGCGCGTGCCTTGGCCGCGCCGGCGTTGGCAGGGCCCGAACTGCGGGCACTGAGCGCACACCAATGGCAGCAGGTGCAGGCCTGGCTGCAGGCGCAACCGCCCTCGCCCGCCCGGCTGCGCCTGGGTTTCATCCTGGAGTTCGCCGCGGGCACCGGCCTGCGCTTGTCCGAACTGGCTGCGGCCCGGGCCGGCTGGCTGCAGCAGCGGCAGGGCGACGCGGCATCGCCGCTGTGGCTGTGCGTGCCCGGCCAGGGCCGGCGTGCGCCGCGTGAACTGGCGCTGTCGCCGCGGCTGGTGGAGAGTTTTCGGGAACAGCTGCGCGCGCGCGGCCTGGGCGGGGAGCCACTGGCCGTCCCTGCGCAGACGCCTCTGATCGCCCATCTGGGTTGCGAGCTGGCGCTGGGGACGGCGCGGCTGCATGACATCGTGCGGGCCGCTGCCGTGGCCTGTGCCCGGCAGCTCTGGTCCAGCGATCCCGAGGCCGCCCAGGCCATCCGCCGCATGAGCATGCATTGGCTGCGCCACAGCCATGGTCGGCACGAAGCGGCGCGCGGCCTGCCCGCCGAGGTGCTGCGCAACCGCCTCGGTCACCGCAGCCTGGCCTCCACCGCCGTCTACCTGCGCGAGGCGGCGGGCTGATCCGGCACTGGCAACCCGGTTGCCAGTGCCGGGCGGCGACTCAGGAACGCCCCGCGGTCCGCTCGGCAGCCAGCGTCTGCGCGATCACCTGGGCGATGCGGCCGGCGTCGGACGGCGCCACCACGCCCGCATCGAGCTGGAGCTGCAGCGCGCCGGCGCCATCGAAGCTCCAGCGCCCGACGATGCGCCCATCCAGCCGCAGCACGCCGGCGTCACCGGCCTTGGCCTGACGTTCGCCGCGCTCAACGCCCAGCAAGGCCTCGACCACCGCCGCCGGCGCCAGCCCCCTGCCCTGCTGCCTCAGCTTCTCGGCACGCTTGAGCACACCCTTGCGATCCTGCTCCAGCGCCGCCATCAGCTGCTTGGCATGGCGGTGCTGCACATCCAGCGGCGAGCGAAAGCAGTCCAGCAGCGGCTGCGGCAGATCGGCCACGGCCAGCACGTTGGCCACCCAGGTGTGCGACACGCCAAGCGCCTCGGCCAGCCGGCGATTGGAGGGATACAGCTTCTCGTCGAGTGCACGCCGGTACATCAGGCCCTGCTCGTAGGGCGAGAGGTCGGCGCGCTCACGGTTCTCGCGGTCCATTGCCGCGAACAGGTCCAGATCGCTCATGGCCCCGTTGTCGATCACCGCCAGCACGGGCAGGCCCAGGTCGGCACAGGCGCGGTGGCGCCGATGACCGAAGACCAGTTCATAGCGCCCGCCGGCGCCAGCGGGCGCCCCCGGCTCGACCAGCGGCCGCACCAGGATGGGCTGGACATTGCCGCCGGCGAGCTCGATGTCGCGCTTCAGGCTCATGAAGTCGGCGCTGGCAAAGGCGTCCGCGTGGCGGTTGGCCCAGCGACTGGGCAGCACCAGGGCCGCGTCCAGCTTGCGCGTGGGCAGGGCGCCTTCGTGCTCCTTCAGGCGCTCACGCAGCTTGCCCATCTCGCCCTCGACCGCCAGCAGCTGGCCCCGGAACTGCAGCATCTGGCCCGGGCCCGTGCGCGGCGCCAGCGTCGGCGCGGCCGTGGTGGCAACGGCAGTCGCGCCGGCCGCGGGCAGGGCCGGCGGAAAGCGCGAGGCCTCGGGCGTGGCGGCCGGAGGCAGCGCCGCCGGATCCGGCGCGGACGGGGAGGGCGCTGCCGCCGGCAGCGTGAGATCGCCGGTCTTGGCCAGCAGCTTGTCCTTGATGCTCATGGGGAGGTCACTCCTGCTCGATCCGCCCGGCGCCTGGCAACCGGGTTGCCAGTGTGCGCTGTTCGATTGCCGTCTGGGTGGGTGCCGGCTCTCATGCAGCCGTTGCGCGCAGGCGGGCACGCCAGGCCTCGACGATGGATTCCTCCACCAGATCGACGAAACGATCATAGGCGTCGGCCGCGCGCTTGTAGGTCTTGGCCGAGCCGTCGTACTTCTGCACGTCGTAGATGGTGGCGAACTCGGCGGCCTTGTTGCTGGTGACGGTGGTCTTGGGAATCTCCACCGGCAGCACAAACTCGCCATAGGTGGCCTGGATCCACTGCCGCACCGCTGGCGATGCGGCATCGGCATGGTCGACGCGGCTGAGCAGGATGTGCAGAAAGTCGAAGGCCTTGCGCAACCGGGCATCGGGCTCCTGGCGGTCAAGGTTGCTGCCCAGGTCGGCCAGCAGCGACCAGAACTGCGCCGAGCTGGCGAAGTCCAGGCCCGAAGGCGGCACCGGCACCACCAGGCCATCGGCGGCCCACAGGCCGTTGATGGTGACATAGGACAGGGCCGGCGGCGTGTCGATGATGATCACGTCGTAGAGCCCGCGCACCGGCTCCAGGCCGGCATTCAGCACGTCCCAGAAGCGCGCCTGGGGATCGCTCATCTGCCGCGCCGGCAAGGCGAACTCGGCGCCAAACAGAAAGGGCGCCGCCGCCACCAGATCCAGGCCGTCCCAGTAGGTCGAGCGGATCGCCGGCGTGATGTCGTCGCTGCTGCCCTGGCACAGCGGCGAGATGGTCATGTCCTCGCTGACCTCAGCCTCCGGCAGGATGCCGTGCAGCGTGGTCAGCGACCCCTGGGGATCGATGTCGATGGCCAGCACGCGGTGGCCGCGCAGACTCAGTCCCTGGGCCAGCACCATGGCGCTGGTGGTCTTGGACACACCTCCCTTGAAGTTGGCCACCGCCACGCACACCGCGCGCTGGCCTGCCGGACGCATCTTCTCGTGGCGGTAGGTGCGGCTCCACTGGCGCGTCTCGGCGAGGCTGAACTCACGCTTGCCGCCGCTGGGCGTGAGCTGACCCGAGGGCAGGTCGCCCTTGGTCACGCGGTAGTTGACATGGGCCTTGTCCACGCCGCACAGCGCGGCCACCTGGGCGGTGGAATAGAACGGCGGCAACTTGCGCGCCTCGGGCGCCAGCAGGCGGCCACGGATCTGCTCGACCATGCCACCGGCCTTGGCGGCCAGGGCCTGGATGCGGGCCATGTCGATCAGTGTGCGCGGAGGCAGCGCCGGGCTGGCGCTGTCGGTGGCAACCGGGTTGCCAGCGGGGGAGGGCAGGGAGTCGGGCATGGTCACACCACTGAAGGAATGGCGATTAGATGGTTCTCAAAGAGTCTACCGCCAATCGTCTAATCAACCGGAAATTGATCATGACGAAGTGGAGAGAGTTTGGGGAACCGCTCCGATGCCGACTGGCCGACGGCCCCGCGGTGCGCCCTGATCCTCGGCCTGATGCCGGCCAAGCCGCCCGCAGCGGCCGCATCGCCGTCGCCGACAGCCCGATCCGACGCCAAACCAGCTGCAGTTTCCCAAATCCACTCACCGAAAACCCCAAACCACCTCCAGCCAACGGCCCAGAAGCCCAAGTTCACTGCGCCAGTTTCCCAAATTCTCTCCGCCAGCTGCCCATATCCACTCCGCCAAACACCGCCAAGTGCTTGTCAGGCAAAAGATTTGAGCGCGTCCAACTCTTCAATGTATTCAAGTGTTTGAGTTCAAAGACTCAAGGCCTGGACATCGGCTTGTGGATGCAACTGTGAAATGCAGGTTTCACCGTAGATGGCAAAGCTGTGCGTCCGGTGGCCGGCCCCTAGAATGCGCAACGTGAGCCTTGACCCATCCAACGCCGCCGCACCCGAATCGCGCACCCTTGCCGACGCAGCGGCCGAGGGTCGGCGCGACGATCAAGCGGTGGCCAAGGCCAACGAGAGCATCGCCATCCGGCCCAAGCGCGGCAAGCTCACCCTGCTGTCCCGGCGCATCTACAACGCCTTGCTGTACCACGCGCAACGCGCCGGCGTCGACCAGCCCAGCTACACCATCCTGCTGTCCGAGCTGATCGACGACGCGCGCTTCAACTCCAACAACACCGAGCTGCTGAAGACCCACATCCGCGACATGCAGGCCACCACCATCGAGTGGCACACCAGCATCGGCGAGCAGCGCCGCTGGACCTCCACCCAGCTGCTGGGCACGGTGCACATCCAGGAGCGTGGCCGCGGCAGCCCCTGCAGCATCACCTGGGGCTACCCGGAGCCGATCCGCGAGCGCCTGGTCAAGCCGGCGCACTACACCAAGGTGTTTCTCGAGATCAGCTCGCAGATGCGCACCTATGCCGCAGCCGTGCTTTATGAGCTGGGCGCGCGCTACCTCACCTCGCCAGGCCGGCTGACCATGCGCGAGGACCTGATCTGGTGGGCCTCGGTGCTCACCGGCCGCAGCGACATCGAGACGGTGGACTACCGCATCCTGCACCGCGACACCATCAAGAAGGCCCTGGTCGAGCTGGACACGCTGAACGACGGCTTTCGCATGGAGGTGGTCGAGCACAAGCGCGGACGCAAGGTCGAGGAACTGCAGTTCCGCGTCATCCCCAAGGTCCAGCCTGCGCTGCAGGGGCTGGAGGCGGGTGGGCGCAATGTCTTCGACCTGCAGCTGGTCGAGCGCCTGGTGGCGCTGGGCTTCAAGCGCCCCGATGCCCAGGACCTGTATGCCGCCACCGACGAGGGCGCCCTGCGTGCCGCAGTGGATGCGGTGGAGGCCCGCATGAAAAGCACCGCGCTGCCGGCGCTGGAGTCGCCGCCGGCCTATCTGCGCGACGCGCTGCGCAAGGGTTATGCAGGGCAGGGCGGCCAGAGCGGGGCCGGTGTCGAAGCGGCCGCCGCCGAGCCCACGCTGCAGGAGAAGCTGCGCCGCCTGCGCGACGAGTGGGACCATGAGCGCAGCCAGCAGGCGCGCAGCGCCTTCGCCGCGATGGCCGAGCCGCAGCAGCGCCAGCACATGGCGCGCTTCGAGGCCGAGCGCCTGGACGAGCTGCCGCCGCCGGTGGCCAAGGCCTGGCAGCGGGCCCAGGTCAACAGCCGCATTGCCAGTGGCAGCTTCTTCCGTTGGCTGGCTGGCGTGCTGTGGCCGGAGCCGGTGACCGACACCGCGCTGCTGGAGTTTGCGCTCAAACGCTCGAGCTGAGCGGCCAAGTCCGAGCTGGCCGGATCAAGCTGCGCTGGCGCGCATGGGCCGAGCAGGCCGGGCTTTGAGGTGCAGATCGGCGGATGCCGGCCGGCCCGGCCTGCCTATGCTCGCTGACGCCCCCGGAAACCGTGCGCGCCGCCGCACGGGCCGTGCCGTCTTCGGTCCGGGAGATCCTGCCCGAAGCCCCTCTACCGTCCATGCCGATCTCTACGATGCAGACCGCCGCCGCCGCGGCGTCGCTGCTGCTGCTGGCCCCGGCCACGCTGCATGCCCAGGCCAGCCAGAACACGCCCGATGCCGGCCAGTTGCTGCGCGACAACCAGCGCGAGCCGTCCAGGGCACCGCCAGCGCGCCCGCCCGAATCCGCCAAGCCCAAGACGGTTGAGACGGCTGCCGGTCCGCGCGTGCAGGTGCAAGCTTTCAAACTGAGCGGCCTGACCCTGGTCGGCGAGACCGAGGTGCAGCAGCGCCTGGCCGAATTTGTCGGCAAGCCGGCGGCCATGGCCGACCTGCAGCGCGCCGCCGATGCCGTGGCCGAGCTGTACCGCCAGCGCGGCTACCTGGTGCGCGCCTACCTGCCCGAACAGCAGCTGCAGCACGGCGTGGTGCTGATCGCCGTGCTCGAAGGGCGGTTGTCCGGCGTGCGCGTCGAGCAGGCGCCGCCGGGCCGCCACATCGGTGTTGAGCAGGTGCGGGCGATGATGACCGCGCGCCAGCAGCTGGGCGAGCCGGTACGCGCCGACGACATCCAGCGCGCCATCACCCTGCTGAATGCGCTGCCGGGCCTGAGCGCCAGCTCGCTGCTGGAGCCCGGCGAGCGGCCCGGCGACTCGCGCCTGGTGGTCTCGGTGCGCGACCAGGCGGCCATCAGCGGCCAGGTGCAGCTGGACAACGCCGGCGCCAAGGCCAGCGGAGAGTGGCGGGCCTCGGCCGGCGTGTCCTTCAACAGCCCCACCGGGCGCGGCGACCAGGTGCAGCTGTTTGCCAACAAGAGCCGCGGCAATGAATATGCGAGCGCCAGCTACGGCCTGCCGCTGGGCCACGACGGCCTGCGCGCCACGGTCAATGCCTCGCAGCTGGACTATGGCTATACGCTGGCGGCCAGCGAGTACAGCGGCTCGGCCGCGGTGCTGGGCCTGAGCCTGGCCTATCCGGTGCTGCGCAGCCCGGGCCTGAACCTCAATGTCCAGCTCGGCCACGAGCGCAAGGACTTCGACAATGCCGTGGCCGGTGTGGCGCTGAACGACAAGCGCTTGCAGGTCACGGCGCTGGCCTTCAGCGGCGATGTCAGCGACAGCTTCTACGGCGGCGGCCTGACCCAGTTCAGCCTGACGCTGAGCCAGGGCCGGCTGGACCTGTCGGCCCTGGCCTCCGATCTGGCCGCCGACCAGGCCGGGCCGCGCCGCCAGGGCTCGTTCCACAAGATCGGCTGGTCCCTGCTGCGGCTGCAGCGCATCAGCCGGGCCGATACGCTGGCCCTCAACTACACCGGCCAGCGGGCCAGCCGCAACCTCGACTCGGCCGAGAAGTTTGGCGCCACCGGCCAGGCCGGCGTGCGCGCCTACAGCAGCTCGGAGCCCAGTGGTGACCACGGCCAGATGCTCAGCGCCGAATGGCGCCACGAGCTCAATGACCGCCTGATGCTGTCGGCCTATCACGAGCGTGCAAGGCTGCAGCGCGACCACAGCGAAAACGCAGGCTCGCTGCAGCCCAACCGCTTCAGCCTGACCGGCAGCGGCCTGGGCCTGAGCTGGGGCCGTGCCGACCAGCTGCTGCTGCGCGCAGCCGTGGCCTGGCGCCATGGCGACAACCCGGTGCGCAATCCGGCCACCGGCGCCGACAGCGACGGCACCCGCCGCAATCCGCGCACCTATCTGTCCTTGCTCAAGATCTTCTGATCTTTGCCGATGCGGGAGAGGCGGCGCGTGATCTCGCGCCCGCCCGAGCCATTGCGACCAGGCCGTACCGCGATGGGCCCCTGCCCCGCCCGATCCCCATTCTCCAAATGCCCTGGGAGTCCCTGCCTTGAAGAACACCGGCCCTGGTTCGCTGAACCGCGTCTATCGCCTTGTCCGCAATGCCCGCACCGGGGCCATGGTGCCGGTGGCCGAGTCGGCCCGGGGTGGCGGCCATCCCGCGGCGGCAGGGGGCACCGGCATGGCGCGCGTGCTGCTGGCTTCGGGCCTGTTGATCGGCGCGGCCACAGGCAGCGCCTGGGCGGCCGATCCGCCTGCGGCCGGCGCCCTGCCCAGCGGCGGCAGCGTGGTGGCCGGCCAGGCCCAGCTGCAGCAGTCGGGCAACCGCATGGACATCCAGCAGGCCAGCGCCAGGGCGGCCATCCAGTGGCAGAGCTTCAACATCGGCAGCGCGGCCCAGGTCCACATCCAGCAGCCCAATGCCCAATCGGTGCTGCTCAACCGCGTGCTGGGCGCCGATCCGTCGGCGATCTTCGGCAAGCTGCAGGCCAACGGCCAGGTGCTGCTGGTCAACCCCAATGGCATCGTCTTCGGGCAGGGCTCGCGGGTTGATGTGGGCGGCCTGGTGGCCAGCACGCTGGACCTGGCCGAGACCGACTTCATGGCCGGCCGGCTGGACTTCAAGCGTGGCTCGGCCAAGGGCTCCATCCTCAACCAGGGCAGCCTGCACGCTGCCGATGGCGGTTATGTGGCCCTGCTGGCGCCCGAGGTCATCAACGAGGGCGTGGTCAGCGCCCAGCTGGGCACGGTGGCGCTGGCCGCCGGCGACGCCGTCACGCTGGAAGTGGCCGGCAGCAGCCTGCTGGGCGTGAAGGTCGATCCGGCGACGATGCGCGCCCTGGTCGAGAACCGCCAGCTGGTGCAGGCCGAGGGCGGCCAGGTGATCCTGAGCGCCGGGGCCGCGCAGCGCCTGCGTGAGCAGGCCGTGGCCGGCCAGGCCGGCGCCAATGCCCTGGTGGACGATGGCGGCGTGCTGCGCCTGGTGGCGCAGACCGGCCAGATCCAGGCCACCGGCGGTGCCGTGGCCGTGGACGGCAGCACGGTCAACCTGGGCGGCAGCACCCGCGCCGGGCGCATCGCCGTGCAGGCCGACCACATCGGCCAGGGCGGCACGCTCGATGTCGGCCAAACCGCCGCGACGGCCGGGCAGATCCTGCTGGCCGCCGATTCCGTGGTGCAGACCGCCCAGGCCCGGCTGCTGGCCGATGGCCACAGCGGCGGCAGCATCCGCATCGAGGCCGGCCAGCGCCTCTACAGCTCGGCCACGCTCAGCGCCCAGGGCGCGCAAGGGCAGGGCGGCGACATCGCCGTCACCGCCGACAGCCTGCAGCTGCGGGCGGCCACGCTGGACGCCAGCGGCGCCAGTGGTGGCGGTCGCATCCGCGTGGGCGGCGGCTTCCAGGGCGGCGACAGCGACCTGGCCCATGCGCGCGAGCTGGGCGTCAACGGCCACACGGTGCTGCGCGCCGATGCCACACGCGCCGGTGACGGCGGCCAGGTGGTGCTGTGGTCCGATGGCAGCACGGTGTATGGCGGCCAGCTCAGCGCCCGCGGCGGCGTGCTGGGCGGCAACGGCGGCCTGGCCGAGGTGTCGGGCAAGATCGACCTGGTGTTTGCCGGCACGGCCGACCTGGCCGCGCCCCAGGGCCGGGCCGGCAGCCTGCTGCTGGACCCGCGCAACATCCTGATCGACAACGCCGGCAACTCGCTGGCCAGCCTGAACCTGGCCGATCCCACGCCGTCGGCGTCTAACGGCTTCGGCAGCACGCTGAAGGTGCTGCCCAATGGCAACGTGATCATCACCGCGCCCGATGCCAGCACCGGAGGCCAGGCCGGCACCGGCGCGGTCTATCTGTTCAACAGCCAGACCGGGGCCCTGCTCAGCGATCTGCGTGGCAGCCAGGCCGGCGACCATGCCGGCAGCGCCGGCGTGCAGGTGCTCGCCAACAACAACTACCTGGTGCTGAGCCCGAGCTATGGCACGGTCAGCGGCGTCAACACCTTCAGCCTCGGCACCAACGATGCGTACACGGTGGCCAGCGCCAGCGCCTATGCCATCCAGCTGAACACCAGCGCCTCGGCCGGCGCCATCACCTGGCAGAGCGGCAGCGGCAGCGGTGCGCTGAGCATCGCCAGCGGCAACAGCCTGCTGGGCAGCACGGCCAACACCGACTCGGTGACGCGCTACTCATACAGCGGCAACACCATCAACAACCTGGGCAGCGTGAGCATCGCGGCCAACGACCGCCTGGGCAATGTCACCAGCTACGACGCCTGGGGCGGGGTGGCGACCCAGGGCACGACGACGATCCATGTGCTGGCCGATGGCAATGTGGCCGTCGCGGCGCCCAACTGGTTCAACGGCCGTGGTGCCGTGGCCTGGATCAACGGCAGCACCGGTGCGCTGGTCAATGCGGCGGCGGGCGGCGAGGTGTCGGCCAGTACGGCCCTGGTCGGCAGCACCGGCATCCGCAGCCAGGCGCCGGTGGACACCGACAGCAATGGCAAGAAGGTCTATGTCATCGGTCTGGATCAGGCGCTGCGCTACACCTACCAGGACAACGGCAGCAACCGGCGCCAGGCACCGCCCGGGGCGGCGGGTGACTCGGTGGGCCAATCGCTGACCCTGCTGCCCGACGGGGGCTATGCGGTGGTCAGCCCCTTGTGGAGCAATGGCGGCCAAAGCTATGCCGGCGCCGTGACCCATGCGCCGTCCGGGGGCCGGGCCGGCAGCGTCGCCACCGGCAACAGCGTGGTCGGTGGCTCGGCCTATGACTTTGTCGGCAGTGGTGGCGTGTTCACCGTGGGCAGCAGCGGCGGCCACTACGTGATCGCCAGCCCCTACTGGAGCGACCTGGGCAATGCGGCCGTGGGTCTGTATCTCCAGAACAATCCCAATGGCGCGGTGACCTGGGTCGACGGCGGCAGCGGCCAGGTGTTTGGTGGTGGCCTGGGCGCCACGGTCGATGGCAGCAACAGCCTGATCGGCCCCGCCGGGGCCATGACCGGGGCCCGCGACACGTCCACCAGCAGCCCGGAAACCTCGCGCAACGATGTCAGCTGGCCCGGCGTCACCAGCTATGCCAGCAGCACGCGGCTGCTGGCCAGCGGCGGCGGTGGCGTCACCGTGCTGCGCAACGGCAACTACCTGGTGGTCAACCAGGCCTGGACCGGCGGGCGCGGTGCGGTCAGCTTCGCTGATGGCGGGCTCGGCCTGGCCGGCACGGTGAGCGCCAGCAACAGCCTGGTGGGCACCACCGCCGCCGATGCGGTGGGCACGGCCGTGGTCGAGCTGTCGGGCAGCAACTACCTGGTGCTGTCGCCGCTGGCCGATCTGGGCGCGGTGGATGGCGGCGCCGCCAGCTGGGGCTCGGGCAGCCTGGGCGTGCAGGGCGCGCTCAGCACCGGCAACAGCCTCTACGGCAACCATGCCAGCGACAAGCTGGGCTCGGGCGGCGCACTGCCGGTGGGCAGCCTCGACGGCCAGGGCCTGCGGGCCCATGCCATCGTGCTCAGCCCGCAATGGGGCAACCGCAGCAGCTCGGTCAGCAATGTGGCCTATGGCGCGGTGACCTGGATCGACGGCAGCAATGGCCACGCCAGTGGCCAGAGCGCCACCGGCGGCCTGCTGTCCTCGTCCAACAGCCTGGTGGGCAGCCATGCCGGCGACTACGTGGGCAGCATCCACTATGGCGACCACCGCAGCACCACGCCCAAGAGCGACGGCAGCGAGCTGCAGCAGATCCTGAGCGGCTGGAATGCCTCGCTCAGCAGCAGCGTGGAGGTGCTGGCCAATGGCGACTATGTGGTGCGCAGCCCGGGCTGGAACGCGGGCCGCGGCGCCATCACCTGGGGCGACGGAAATGCCGGCCTGAGCGGTGCGGTGTCCTCGTCCAACAGCCTGGTCGGCAGCACGGCCGACGTGATCAGCACCAGCACCGTCGGCGCCAGCCGCGCCGGCATGAGCTTCACCGACACGACCTACCACCTGACCACCACCGGCGACCATCTGGGCCTGCTGGGCCAGGCCCTGTCCAACGGCAACTACCTGGCCATCAGCCCCTACTGGAATGGCGGCCGCGGCGCCGTCACCTGGGTGGGCAGCGGCAACCGCACGGGCACGGTGAGCAGCGCCAACAGCCTGGTCGGCAGCACGCCCGACACCTATGCCGATGCCAACCACAGCGCCATCACCGCCACCGGTGACCGGCTGGGCACCCTGCCCAGCACCAGCTGGGTGGTGCCGGTGATCAGCGAGGCCACGGTGGGCGGCCTGAACTACACCACGTCCGCGTTCCGGCCGTCGGCGCCGTATTCCTTCGGCAGCTCCGGCAACATCACGACCCTGTCCTGGTACAGCGGAGGCGGCAGCGTGGTGCTGGGCAAGTCCTATTCGGTCACGCCGCCGCGCAATGCCAGCCTGGTGGAGGACTGGGGCTATCTGAGCACCGGCTTCCAGTTCAACGGCTATCCCATCGTCAAGGAACTGGGCAACGGCCATGTGCTGCTGGCCAGCCCGGGCTGGAACGACGGCAGCGCCACGCTGGCCGGCGCCATCACCTGGATCAACGGCAGCACCGGTGCGCTGGTGGGGGGTGGCCTGGGCGGCACGGTGTCGGCCGCCAACAGCCTGGTGGGCAGCCACAGCGGCGACCTGCTGGGCTTTCGCCTGCCAGTGGACGGCGTGGCCGAACTGAGCAATGGCAACTTCCTGCTGATCAACCCGCAGTGGCATGAGGAGCGCGGCGCCGTCACCTGGGGCAGCGGCACGGCCGGCATGGCCGGCACGGTGTCGGCGGCCAACAGCCTGGTGGGCAGCACCGGCTCGGACCCGGCCTCGCTTTCGCTGAGCACGCCCAACGAGCTGTACCGCATCGTCGGCGGCGCCGCCGTCCTCAACGGCGACTGGATCGACCGCAAGTCCGATCTGGCCGGCGACCGTGTCGGTTATGGCGGTGTCACCGCGCTGGCCGACGGCCATGCGGTGGTCGGCTCGCCACTGTGGAGCCAGAGCACGGCCTGGACCCAGACCGCGGCCCCCAGCTCGCTGGGCGCGGTGACCTGGATCAACGGCAGCAACGGCCAGCTGATCAACGGCGCGGCCGGCGGCACGGTCGGCGCCGCCAACAGCCTGGTCGGCGGCCAGGCCGGCGATGCCGTGGGCTACTCGCCGTGGATCGATCCGTATTCGGGCCAGCACTATGTGGCCTCGGGCGTGACGGCGCTGGCCGGCGGACGTTATGCCGTGGCCAGCCCCTGGTGGAGCAACGGCGCCGTGGCCAACGTCGGCGCGGTGAGCTTTGCCAGCGCCGGGGGCCTGGCCGGCGTGGTCAGCAGCAGCAACAGCCTGGTCGGCGGCACGGCCGGCGACCATGTGGGCCAGAGCCTCAGCAGCTACGACCCCTATACCTGGGCGGCCAAGATCGACCGCGGCGTGATGGCCGTGGACTCGGCCACCGGCACGAACTACGTGGTGCGCTCGGTGAACTGGACCAATCCTTACGGCACGGGCGACGGCAACCCCGGCGTCGGCGCCGGGGCGGTGACCTGGGTCGACGGCAGCACCGGCCGCGCCCATGGCGAGTCCGGCACCGGCGCGGTGGTGTCGGTGGCCAACAGCCTGGTCGGCAGTGCCAGCGGCGACGGCGTGGGTGGCCAGTCCATCACCCTGACCCGTGAGGTGAACGGCCAGCAGCAGGCCACCGGCGACCTGCTGTTCCTGAGCAGCCTGGCCTATTGCGAAGTGCCCAATGCCGGCGCCGTGACCCTGCTGTCGGGCAGCCATGGCGCGGCCGGCCTGGTCGGCTGGCGCAACAGCCTCACCGGCCTGGCCAGCGCCGCCGACGGCCTCAGCACCAGCGGCTTCGACGGCGCGTTCTACAGCACCGATCTGCGCGCCACCGTGCTGCCCACGGCGGTGACCGCTGCCGAGCAGGTGGCCTGGCGGCCGCTGGTGTGGGTGGCGCCGAACAACGGCGCCAATGCCAGCCGGGCGCTGGCACTCACCGTGCTGGCCGACAATGCCGTCACGCCCACCAGCAGCGACCAGATCAATGGCAGCGGCGGCAATGCCAACTGGAGCGGCAGCCAGTATGTCAACGACAGCAGCGGCCTCAATGCCGTGGGTGGCAATGCCGGCACCGGCCTGCTGGGCTTCAGTGCCAACAGCGGCAGCGACCTGGTCATCACCCCCACCGCGCTGACGGCCCTGCTCAATGCCGGCACCTCGGTGACGCTGCAGGCCAGCAATGACATCACCGTGCTGCGCGACATCCTGGTCTCGGCCGGCGGCCAGGGCGGCAACCTGACGCTGGAGGCCGGGCGCTCGGTGCATCTGCGCGCCAACATCACCACCGACAACGGCGCCTTCACCGCCATCGCCAACCAGAGCGTGGCCAATGGCGTGGTCGACGGTGACTGCAGCAGCTGCGTGTCCCTGATCAGCCAGGCCGCCGGCACCAGCATCAACGCCGGCAGCGCCAGCGTGACGCTGAGCCTGCTGGACAGCAGCGACAAGACCAGCAATGCCGCCGGCACCCTGCGCCTGGCCAGCGTGGACGGCGGCAACATCTACCTGACCAATGCCGGCCTGGACGGCAGCGGCGAGGGCCGCGGCATGCGCTTCAACGACGGCGCGGTGCTGGGCGGCAGCGGCACCCAGCGCCTGGAGCTGCAGCTGGGTGGCAACAGCGCCGCCGGCGGCGGCCTGGTGCTGGCCTCGGACACACAGCTGCGCGCCGCCGATACGCTGAGCGTCGCGCCGGCGAACACCGGCGATGCGCTGCGCCTGGGCGCCTCGTCCGGCACCGGCCTGGTGCTCAGCAGCGCCGAGATCGGCGCGGTGATCCAGCAAAGCTCGGGCACGGCCACGCTGCAGTTCGGCCGCACCGACCAGGCCGGCGCCACCGTGCTGAGCGCGCTGGACTTCAGCCAGGCCGCCATGCTGCGCGGTGCCGCCACGCTGGATGCCGATCTGCGCATCGCGGGCGGTGGCGGCGGCATCAGCATCACCGGTGTGTTGAAGTCAGGCGCCGCCGCCGATCGCCAGCTGGAGCTGTTCACCTACGACGGCACGATCGCGCTGGGTGCGTCCTCGGTGGTCACGGCCAGCACCGGCAATCTGCGCTTCAGCAGCTTTGACGGCGCCGTCTCGCAGTCCAGCGGCAGTGTGCTCAATGCCAGCCGGGTGTTTTTTGGTGGCAATGGCAGCGCCACGCTCACGGCCGGCAGCAACAGCATCGCCAGCCTGGCCGGCAACTTCGGCAGCCTGGACCTGAAGACCAGCGGCAGCACCGTCATCGGCAGCGACGGCCTGTCGGCCGACAACCAGCTGGTGCTGCAGGCCAGCGGTGCCAGCGCCGACCTGACCCTGGACGGCGTGGTCTCCAGCAGCAACGGCAACCTGGTGCTGGCCGCCGGCCGCCACTTCATCAACAACAACCCCGGCGACACCGGCCTGGTGGCCGGCAATGGCCGCTACCTGGTGTATTCGACCAACCCGGCCGACAGCACCGAGGCCATGAGCGGCTACAACCGGCACTATGCCCAGGCCTACAGCGCCGGCAGCACGCCGGCCTATGCCGGCAGCGGCAACTGGTTCCTGTACAGCGTGGCGCCCACGCTGACGGTCAGCGTGGGCGGCGGCAGCACCATCACCTATGGCGCCAGCAGCTCGACGCCCACCGTGGGCGTGACCGGCTTCCTGGACGGCGACACCCTGGCCAATGCCACCACCGGCAGCGTCAACAGCTCGCTGAGCGCCTACACGCCCAGCAGCGCCGGCTTCATCCCGGCGGGCAGCTACACGCTCACGCTCAACGGCCAGGGCACGCTGGCCAGCAACCTGGGCTACAGCATCAGCGTCGTGACGGGGTCCAGCACCCTGACGGTGCAACCCAAGCCGGTCAACCTCAGCGGCCTGAGCGCCAGCAGCAAGGTCTACGACGGCAGCACCAGCACCACCGTCACCGGCACGGCCAGCCTGCAGGGCGGCGGTGCCAATGGCAGCGACGGCAAGGTCTTCGATGCCGACTCGGTGACGCTGGCCGGCGTGGCCAGCGGCGCCTTTGCCGACCGCCACGCCGGCACCGGCAAGAGCGTGACGCTGTCGGGCCTGACCGTCGGCGGCCCCGACGGCGCCAACTACAGCATCAGCGCCGGTTCGGTCACCGCCGACATCACGCCCAAGGCCTTGACGCTGAACGGCCTGAGCGTGGCGGCCAGCAAGGTCTACGACGGCAACACCTCGGCCAGCGTGCTGGGCACGGCCAGCCTGCTGACGGCCCAGGCCGTGGGCAGCGGCAGCAGCAGCGACGGCAAGCCCTACAGCGGCGACACCGTCACGCTCGGCGGCACGGCCACTGGCAGCTATGACGCGGCCACCGTGGCCGGCGCCAGCAGCGTGAGCTTCGGCGGCCTCAGCCTGGGCGGTGCCCAGGCCGGCAACTACACGCTCAGCCAGGGCAGCCAGGTGGCGACCATCACCCCCAAAGCGCTGAGCGTCAGCGGGCTGACGGCGCAGGACAAGGTCTACGACGGCACGAGCACGGCCCAGTTCAGCGGCACGGCCGGCCTGGCCGGTGTGGTCGGCAGCGACAGCGTGACCCTGACCGGCACCCTGGCGGCGCAGTTTGCCGATGCCAATGCCGGCTCGGCCAAGAGCATCAGCACCAGCGGCCTGGGCCTGAGCGGCGCCGCGGCCGGCAACTACAGCCTGTCTGCCCTGACGGCACAGGCCGAGATCCAGCGGCGCAGCATCGACGTCACCGCCAACAATGCCGCCAAGACCTATGGCGACCCGGAGCCGACACTGGGCTTTGGCATCGGCGGCCTGGGCCTGGTGGGTGCGGACACCGCGGCCACGGTGTTCAGCGGCGCGCTGAGCACGGCCACCGGTGCCGCGGCCACGGCCGGCAGCCATGCCATCCAGCAAGGCTCGCTGAGCCTGGGCAATGCGAACTACCAGCTGGGCAGCTACACGGCTGGCACGCTGACGGTGGCCAAGGCCACGCTGGGCGTGAGCGCCGATGCCAAGGGCAAGACCTATGGCGATGCCGATCCGACGCTGAGCTACACGGTCAATGCCGCGCAGCTGAAGTACGCCGACACCGCGGCCGTGGTCAGCGGCGTGCAGCTGGCCACCGCCAGCGGCGCGGCGGCCACGGCGGGCACGCATGCGATCAATGCCAGTGGCGGCACGGCGGCCAACTACGAGCTGGGCTACACCGCCGGCACGCTGACGGTGGCCAAGGCCACCCTGGGCGTGACGGCGGACGCCAAGAGCAAGACTTACGGCGATGCCGACCCGACGCTGAGCTACACCGTCAACACCGCGCAGCTGAAGTATGCGGACACGGCTTCGGTGGTCAGCGGCGTGCAGCTGGCCACTGCCACCGGCGCGGCAGCCACGGCCGGCACGCATGCCATCAGCGCCAGCGGCGGCCTGGCCGCCAACTACGAGCTGGGCTACACCGCCGGCACGCTGACGGTGGCCAAGGCCACGCTGGGCGTGACGGCGGACGCCCAGAGCAAGACCTACGGCGATGCCGACCCGACGCTGAGCTACACCGTCAACACGGCGCAGCTGAAGTATGCGGACACCGCGGCCGTGGTCAGCGGCGTGCAGTTGTCCACCGCCACCGGCGCGGCGGCGACCGCGGGCAGCCATGTCATCGGCGCCAGCGGTGGCGCCGCCGCCAACTACGACCTGGTGCTGGCTGGCAGTACGCTGACGGTGGCCAAGGCCACGCTGGGCGTGAGCGCCGATGCCCAGAGCAAGACCTATGGCGATGCCGACCCGACGCTGAGCTACAGCGTCAATACCGCGCAGCTGAAGTACGCCGACACGGCCTCGGTGGTCAGCGGCGTGCAGCTGGCCACTGCCACCGGCGCGGCAGCCACGGCCGGCACGCATGCCATCAGCGCCAGCGGCGGCCTGGCCGCCAACTACGAGCTGGGCTACACCGCCGGCACGCTGACGGTGGCCAAGGCCATGCTGGGCGTGAGCGCCGACGCCAAGAGCAAGACCTATGGCGATGCCGATCCGACGCTGAGCTACACCGTCAACACCGCGCAGCTGAAGTACGCCGACACGGCCTCGGTGGTCAGCGGCGTGCAGCTGGCCACCGCCACCGGCGCGGCAGCCACGGCGGGCGCGCATGCCATCAGCGCCAGCGGTGGCACGGCGGCCAACTACGAGCTGGGCTACACCGCCGGGACGCTGACGGTGGCCAGGGCCAGCCTGGAGGTGACGGCGGATGCCAAGAGCAAGACCTACGGCGATGCCGATCCGACGCTGAGCTACACCGTCAACACCGCGCAGCTGAAGTACGCCGACACGGCGGCCGTGGTCAGCGGCGTGCAGCTGGCCACCGCCACTGGCGCGGCGGCCACGGCCGGCAGCCATGCCATCAGCGCCAGCGGCGGCACCTCGGCCAACTACGATCTGGTGCTGGCTGGCAGCAACCTCAGCGTGGCCAAGGCCCAGCTGGGCGTGAGTGCCGATGCCAAGAGCAAGACCTATGGCGATGCCGACCCGACGCTGAGCTACAGCGTCAATGCCGCGCAGCTGAAGTATGCGGATACCGCAGCCGTGGTCAGCGGCGTGCAGCTGGCCACCGCCAGCGGCGCGGCGGCCACGGCGGGCACGCATGCGATCAATGCCAGTGGCGGCACGGCGGCCAACTACGAGCTGGGCCACACCGCCGGCACGCTGACCGTGGCCAAGGCCACGCTGGGCGTGACGGCGGACGCCAAGAGCAAGACTTACGGCGATGCCGACCCGACGCTGAGCTACACCGTCAACACGGCGCAGCTGAAGTATGCGGACACGGCGGCCGTGGTCAGCGGCGTGCAGCTGGCCACTGCCAGCGGGGCGGCGGCCACGGCGGGCACGCATGCCATCTTTGCCAGTGGCGGCACGGCGGCCAACTACGAGCTGGGCTATACCGCCGGCACGCTGGCGGTGGCCAAGGCCACGCTGGGCGTGACGGCAGACGCCAAGAGCAAGACTTACGGCGATGCCGACCCGACGCTGAGCTACACCGTCAACACGGCGCAGCTGAAGTACGCCGACACAGCCGCGGTGGTCAGCGGCGTGCAGCTCAGCACCGTCACTGGCGCAGCGGCCGCGGCGGGCACGCATGCCATCAGCGCCAGCGGTGGCATGGCGACCAACTACGAGCTGAGCCTCGGCAACGGCACGCTGACGGTGGCCAAGGCCCAGCTGGGCTTGACGGCCGATGCCAAGGGCAAGACCTATGGCGATGCCGATCCGGCGCTGAGCTACAGCGTCAATGTGGCGCAGCTGAAGTATGCGGACACGGCGGCCGTGGTCAGCGGCGTGCAGCTCAGCACCGTCACTGGCGCAGCGGCCACGGCGGGCACGCATGCCATCAGCGCCAGCGGTGGCATGGCGGCCAACTACGAGCTGAGCCTCGGCAACGGCACGCTGACCGTGGCCAAGGCCACGCTGGGCGTGACAGCCGATGCCAAGGGCAAGACCTATGGCGATGCCGATCCGGCGCTGAGCTACACCGTCAACACGGCGCAGCTGAAGTATGCGGACACGGCGGCCGTGGTCAGCGGCGTGCAGCTCAGCACCGTCACTGGCGCAGCGGCCACGGCGGGCACGCATGCCATCAGCGCTTCAGGCGGCATGGCGGCCAACTACGAGCTGGGCCACACCGCCGGCACGCTGACGGTGGACAAGGCCACGCTGGGCGTGACGGCCGATGCCAAGAGCAAGACCTATGGCGATGCCGATCCGGCGCTGAGCTACACGGTCAATGCCGCGCAGCTGAAGTACGCCGACACCGCGGCCGTGGTCAGCGGCGTGCAGCTGGCCACCGCCACCGGCGCGGCGGCCACGGCCGGCGTGCATGCCATCAGCGCTGCGGGTGGCATCGCTGCCAACTACCGCATCGTGCTGGCCGATGGCAGCCTGAGCGTGGCCAAGGCGGCGCTGACGGTGACGGCCGATGACCAGAGCAAGACGGCTGGCGAGAGCGATCCGCTGCTGACCTGGCGTGTCGACGGCACCCAGCTGCGCCATGCCGACACCCGCGACGTGATCTCGGGCCTGATCCTCAGCGCCCCGGGTGGCGCCGGTCTGCCGCCGGGCGACTACAGCATCGTGCCGGGCAGCGGCGTGGCGGCCAACTACGAGCTGCAATACGTGCAGGGCCGGCTGGTGGTCAAGCCCTCGGCCGGTGTCAAGGCCGAGAACCTGAGCACCCAGGTCGGCATCGCCCCGGCCACGCCCCAGTTGCCCGCGCCGACCACCGCAGGCGGCGGCGTCACGCCAGGCCAACCGGGCACCCTGGCCGTGCTGGGTGGCGGCATGGCCCTGCCGGCCGGTGCCGATCCCACCCCGTCGGCGGTGCCTGCTGCACCGGCCGTGCCGGTCACCAGCACAGGTGCCACAGGTGCCGGTGCGGGCGTGGGCGGTGACAGCAGCCGGCCCGAGTCCGCCGCGCGCCTGGCCAGCGTCATGCCGCTGACCCGGATCGCGCTGACGCCAGGGCTCAGTCTGCGTCTGGACACCAGCGTCAGCTTCGAGCGCCCGGCGCAGGCCAGCGTCAACTACAGCGCCCGCCTGGCCGATGGCCGGCCACTGCCGGCCTGGCTGAAGCTGGACCCGGTCACCGGCGTGCTCAGCGGCCAGCCTCCGGCAGGCGCCCCGGCGGTGGTGGACCTGGTGGTCACGGCCCGCGCCGACGACGGCAGCGCCGCCACCACGCGGGTCCAGTTGGACCCGGGCCGCTGAGTTCAGCGCGCCAGCGACAGCCCGCCGTCGCAGGCGATGGTCTGGCCGGCCAGGTAGGCGGCCAGCGGCGAGGCCAGGAACAGCACCACGCCGGCCATGTCCTCGGGCGTGCCCAGCCGGCCCGCTGGAATGGCCGCCAGCGCGCCCTGCAGGCGCTTGGGGTGGCGCGTCGTGACCTCGGTCAGCTTGGTGTCCACCAGGCCTGGCGCCAGGCCGTTGACGCGTATGCCCTCGGGCGCCCAGGCCACGCCCAGGGTGCGCGTCAGGCTGATGGCACCGGCCTTGGACGCCGCGTAAGCCGGGTTGCCGATGTTGGCGCCCAGGCCGGCAATGGAGCTGACGATGACGATGCGGCCGCCGCCCTGCAGCGCCGGCCGCAGGCGCCGGCAGCAGTGCATCAGGCTGTCCAGGTTGACGGCCATCACGCGCTGCCAGCCCTCGCGCTCGAACTCGCCACGCTGGTAGACCACCGTGCCCTGGCACAGCACCAGCACATCCAGCCGCGCGCCGTCGCCTCCGGGCTGGGGCGCAGCGTCCACCTGACCGGCATCGGCCACGTCGACGCCGGCATAGTGCAGGCCCTGCAGATCGCTGCCGGCCACGCCCGCATAGTCGGCGGCGCTGGCGCGCGTGCCCCAGACATGGACCTCGGCACCCTGGCCGCGGAAGGCCTGGGCCACGCCGTTGCCGATGCCGCTGGAGCCGCCGACCACCAGCACGCGCTGGCCGCTGAAATCAAGGGCTTGGTTCATCGACCGATTCCGTGCAGTGGCAGGGCCACCAGTATCACCGGCGGCGACGTGTCCGACTCAGACCAGGCCGGCGTAGGCCCCCCCATCCAGCTGCAGGTTCTGGCCGGTGATGAAGCCGGCCTGGGCGCTGCAGAAGAAGGCACAGGCCGCGCCAAACTCCTCGGGCCGGCCGAAGCGCCGTGCCGGCACCGTGTCGGCAATGCGCTGGCGCGCCTGCTGCAGCGTCAGTTCCGGCTCTGCGGCCATCAGCCGCCGCGCCATGAAGGCCTGGCGCGCGGTGTCAAAGCGTTCGGGCAGCAGCTGGTTGATCGTCACGTTGTCCACCACTGCCTCGCGCGCCAGCGCCTTGCTGACGGCGGTCAGCCCGGCGCGTGCCGCGGTGGACAGGCCCATCGCCGCATGCGGCGTCTTGACCATCGCGCTGGTGATGTTGACGATGCGGCCGAAGCGCCGCGCGCGCATGCCGGGCAGCACGGCGCGGATCAGCAGCACGCCGGCGATCAGATTGGCCTCCAGCGCCGCGGTCCAGGCCGCATGGTCCCAGTCGGCCAGCTCGCCTGGCGGGGGGCCGGCGTTGTTGTTGACCAGGATGTCCGGCGCCGGGCAGGCGGCCAGCAGCTGCTGGCGACCGGCTTCGGTGTTGAGGTCGGCGGCTGCCTCGTGCACGCCGGCCGCGCCCAGGCCGCGCAGCGACGCGGCCGCGGCCTGCAGCCGCCCGGCGTCGCGGCCATTGAGCCAGACCTCGCAGCCGGCCTCGGCCAGCGCGGTGGCGCAGGCCAGGCCCAGCCCCTGCGAGGAGGCGCAGACCAGGGCCTTGCGTCCGGTGATGCCCAGATCCATGGTCCGCTCTCCTGTCAGTCCAGCTGCATGGCCACCGACTTCAGCTCGGTGAAGCCCTCGATGCCTTCGCGACCGTTCTCGCGGCCCCAGCCCGACAGCTTCATGCCGCCGAAGGGCATGGCGAAATCCGGTGCCACCGCCGCGTTGACCCGCACATTGCCGGCCTTCAGCCGCGCCGCCAGGCGGTGGGCGCGACCCAGGTCGCGGGTCCAGATCGAGGCCGACAGTCCGTAGGCCGTGTCGTTGCCGAGGGCAGCCAGGGCCGGCAGGTCCTCGTCGTCGAAGACGAAGGTGGCCAGCACCGGGCCGAAGATTTCATCGCGCACCATGGCCATGTCCGGGCGCGTGTCCACCATCACCGTGGGCTGCACGAAGAAGCCCGGGCCGGGCAGGGCGCTGCCACCGGTCAGCACCGATGCACCTTCGCGGCGTCCGCTGTCCACATAGTCGAGCACACGCTCGCGTTGGCGCTCGCTGATCAGGGGGCCCATCTCGGCATCGGCTTGCAGGCCCGGTGCCACGCGCAGGCTGCGGGCTCGTTCGGCCACGCCCTCCAGCACCCGCTCGGCGATGCGCCGGTGCAGGTACAGCCGCGAGCCGGCGGCGCAGACCTGGCCGGCATTGGCAAAGATGCCGGCCGCGGCGGCCGGGATGGCCCGCTCCAGGTCGGCATCCGGGAAGATGAACACCGGGCTCTTGCCGCCCAGCTCCAGCGACACGCGCTTCAGGTTGCCGGCGGCGGCGGCCAGGATGCGCTGGCCCACCGCGGTGCTGCCGGTGAACGACAGCTTGTCCACGCCCGCATGCTCGACCAGGGCCTGGCCGGCCGTGGCGCCGAGGCCGCTGACGATGTTCAGCACGCCCGGCGGCAGGCCGGCCTGCAGCGCCAGCTCGCCCAGGCGCAAGGCGGTCAGCGGCGTCAGCTCGGCCGGCTTGAGCACCGCCGTGCAGCCGGCCGCCAGGGCGGGCGCAATCTTGCCCACGGCCATCGGCAGCGGCACGTTCCAGGGCACGATCAGGCCGGCCACGCCCAGTGGCTCGCGCCGGGTGTAGGCATGCCATTCGCCGGGCAGGGACAGGGTTCGCGTGGATCCTTCCAGCTTGGTGCACCAGCCGGCGTGATAACGCAGGCATTCGGCGGCCATGGCCACGTCGAAGCGCTGCGCCATGGCCAGCGGCTTGCCGGTATTGCGCACCTCCAGCGCAGCCAGCTCGTCGGCATGGGCGTCGATCAGCTCGGCCAGGCGCCACAGCAGACGCGCACGCTGCGCCGGCCTGGTGGCCGACCACGGGCCGTCGAAGGCACGCCGTGCCGCGGCCACCGCGGCGTCGATGTCGGCCGCGCCACCGGCGGCGACCTGGGCGAACACGGCGCCGCTGCAGGGGTCGGTCACCGGCAGCGTGGCGCCGTCGATGGCGTCGCACCAGCGGCCATCGATCAGCAGCCGGGTGGGGAAGCTGGCAGGCGCGGGGCCGGCGTCAGGGGTCACAGTGCGTCCTCCAGGATCATGTCGGCGGCCTTCTCGGCAATCATCAGCGTGGCCGCATTGGTGTTGCCACCGACGATGCCAGGCATCACCGAGGCGTCGGCCACGCGCAGGCCGGCCAGGCCGTGCACGCGCAGCCGCGGGTCGACCACCGCCTGCGGCCCGGTGCCCATGGCGCAGGTGCCCACCGGGTGGTGGGTGATGCCACCCAGCTCGCGGATGGCCTGGTCCAGTTCGGCGTCGCTGCGCAGCGCGGCGCCGGGCAGGGTCTCGATGTCGATCAGGTCCGTCAATGGCGGCGTGGCATACAGCCGCCGCGCGGCGCGCAGGGCCTCGCGCATGCTGCGCCGATCGTCGTCATGGCTGAACAGGTTCAGCGCGATGCGCGGCGCCTCGGCGGCATCGGGCGAGCGCAGCGTCACCTGGCCACGGCTCTTGGCATAGAGCTGGCAGACGGTGACGTAGAAGGCATGCGGCTGGGCTGGCGCGATGCCTGGGAACCACAGCCGCGCATCCAGCCGCACCGGGTTGCACAGCAGCTGGAAGTCGGGCCGGTCCAGCCCGGCATCGGTCTTCAGCAGCAGCGTGCCATGGCAGACCTGGGTGGCGAAGGCGCCACGGCCGGTGAAGGCCCAGCGCAGCACCGACAGCACGGCGCGGTCCAGCCGCAGCTGGTTGAGAAAGCTCAGCGGCCGCTTCAGCGTGAACTGCAGCGGCATGCGCGGATGCTCGATCAGGTTGGCACCCACGCCGGGCAGGTCTCGCAGCACCGGGATGCCCAGGCGCTGCAGCGGCTCGCCAGGTCCGATGCCCGACAGCATCAGCAGCTGCGGACTGCCGTAGGCGCCTCCGGCAAGCAGCACCTCCCGCCGCGCCCGCACCGTGATGCGCTGCCCGCCACGCTGCAGCTGCACGCCGCTGGCGCGACCGGCCTCGAACAGCAGGCGCTCGCTGCGCGCCTGGGTCCAGACCTGCAGGTTGGCACGAGCGCGCACCGGGTGCAGGTAGGCCCGGGCGCTGCTGTGGCGCCGTCCGCGCCGGTCGATGGCCACTTCGCCGGCGGCCAGTCCGTCGTGGTGCTCGCCGTCGTAGTCGTCGTTGAGGCGGTGGCCGGCGGCCTTTGCGGCCTCGCGCAGCGGGCCGGGCAGCAGGTGGCGGTCATCGATGCGGTTGACCTGCAGCGGGCCGCTGCCGCCGTGCCAGGGACCGTCGCCGCGCCAGCTGGACTCGCTGCGCTTGAAGTAGGGCAGCAGCTCGTCGTAGGACCAGCCGCTGCAGCCGGCGGCGGCCCAGTCGTCGAAGTCGCGCCGGTCGCCGCGGATATGGAACATGCCGTTGATCGACGACGAGCCGCCCAGCAGCCGGCCGCGCGGCACCGGCAGCACCCGCCCGCCCAGGGCCGGCTCGGGCTCGCTGTGGTAACCCCAGGTGAAGCGCGGCTGCTGCAACGCGCGCAGAAAGCCCAGCGGCATGCGGATCCACGGATGGCTGTCGCCGCCACCGGCCTCCAGCAGCAGCACGCGGTGGCGGCCATCGGCGCTCAGGCGGTTGGCCAGCACGCAGCCGGCGGTGCCGGCGCCGACGATGACGTAATCGAATTCCATGTCCATGCGGTTGAGCTCAGCGGCCTTCGAAGCGCGGCGGTCGCTTCTCGCGCCAGGCGCGTGCGCCTTCCTGCAGGTCGGCCGAGGCATCGGCTGCGGCGATGTCGCGTGCCAGATCCTGCGCGTCGAGCCGGCCGCGGGCGATGCGGTTGAGGTGCTTTTTCATGCCCAGCAGGGCCAGCGGCGCCAGGCCAGCCAGTTGCTCGCAGAAGCCGGTCGCGGTGGCCTCGACCGCCTCGCTGCTGTCGGCCAAGCGGTCGAGCAGGCCGGCGCCATGCAGCGTGGTGGCATCCAGCGTGTCCGCGGCCACGAACAGCCGTCGGGCCCAGGGCAGGCCGATGCGTGCCACGGCCCGCTCCAGGCCGCCGCGGTAGAAGTGCAGGCCCAACCGGGCCGCCGGCACGCGCAGCTCGGACGCCGGCCCGCCGATGCGGAAGTCGGCGGCCAGCGCCAGATCCACCGCACCGCCATAGGCCCCACCCTGCAGCTGCAGCACGGTCACCGGCCGGGCCTGTTCCAGCGCATCGGCCAGGGCCTCGAAGCGCGGGCCGGCGGCGGCGCCGTCGGCGCCGACACGCTCGACATTGAAGCCGCTGCAGAAATGCCGGCCCTCGCCGCGCAGCAGCAGCACGCGCAGCGAGGCATCGTCATCCACCTGCTGCAGGAACTGCTGCAGGCGCGCCAGGTCCTCCAGCTCCAGCCGGTTGGCCACCACCGGGCGGCGCAGCGTGACGGTGGCCACTGCGCCGGCGATTTGCAGCGTCGGTTCAGCGCCAGCCATACACGTCCAGCGTCGAGGCGCCGGCCTGCAGGCGGCGCAGGATGTCGGCTTCGTCGGTTTCTCGCTGCCGTCCGCGGGCCACGATCTCGGCCGCGCGCGCCTGGGGCAAGGCCAGCACGCCGTCGCCGTCGCCGACGATCAGGTCACCGGCCTGCACCGCCACCTCGCCCATCCACACCGGATGGTTGAGCCAGCCGACGGCGCCGAAATCCTTGCCGGTGCCGCGCATGCACAGGCCGCGTGCAAACACCGGAAAGCCCAGCTGTGCCAGCAGCGCGCCGTCGCGCACGCAGCCGTCGATGACCAGGCCGGCCAGGCCTCGGGCCAGCGCCATGGTGGCCATGATCTCGCCCCAGTAGCCGTGCTCGTGGGCGCCGCTGCAATGCACCACCAGCACCTCGCCGGGGCGGGCGATGTCGAGTGCGCGGTGCAGCCACAGGTTGTCACCGGGCGGCGAATGCACGGTCAGCGCCGGGCCGGCCAGGGCCATGCCCGCGGCCACCGGCTTGATGGCCGAGGGCAGGGCGCCCAGCTTGCCGGCGGCCTCATGCAGCGTGGCCGTGGGCAGGCGGCGCGCCGCGGCCACGCTGTCGGCGTCGACCCCGGCGGGCTCGCGCCGCGTGGTGCTGTTCCAGTCGAAGCGGGGCGTGCTCATTGCGGGCTCCGCGTCTGCAGCTGGTGGTAGCGGTGCTGGCGCCGCGCCTCGTCCAGGCGCATGCCGCCACGCACGGCCTGGCGGATGGCGTCCTCGGCACGCTCGATGGCCTCGGCGGTGTCGAGCACGCGGTCCTCGTGTTCGCGCGGGATCACCAGCACGCCGTCGGCATCGCCCTTGACCAGGTCGCCGGGCGCGACACGGGCATCGCCGATGTTCACCGGCACGCCGGTGGCCTCGACCTGCACGCGGTCCTTGCCGGTGCGCATCCAGTGGTCACGGCTGAACACTGGATAGCCCAGTTCCAGGCACAGCGCGGTGTCGCGGCAGATGCCGTCGATCAGCGTGCCGGCGATGCCGCGGCGGTGGGCGATCTCGGTCAGGATGTCGCCCCACACGGTGGCGTTGTCGCGGCCGCCGTTGTCCAGCACCACCACGCTGCCCGGCGGCACGTCGTCGATGTAGTCGCCCACGGTGCCGGCGGGCTGGCCGGCCGGGCCGTAGAGCAGGGTCCAGGCCCGGCCGGCCATGCGAAAGCCGCTGCTGCGCGGCTTGATGCGCTGGCACTGGCCGGCGATGCCCAGCTTGTCCAGCGCATCGCTGAGCGTGGCCGTGTCCAGCCGCGCGGCGCGCGCGACGTTGGCGTCTTGTTCGGGGGTCATCGGTTCTCCAGCCTCAGTTCTGCAACATGTGTTCGTAAGCTCCACCCATGACCTGCGAGATCGGCGTGCCGGCCAGGATGGCCCGGGCCATCGCCGCCTCGCGGGCCACGATCTGCTCGGCAGCGTCCAGCACGCGACCGATGTCGGCCGCGGCGATGACGATCACCGCGCTGCGGTCGGCCAGCACGTAGTCGCCAGGGTGGACCGCCACATTCACGCGGCCCTGTCCCAGCTGCACCGGCACCTGGGTGCCCAGCTCGACCACGCGACCGCGGGCGGTGAGCGAGGTGAGGCTGCGCGACCACACCGGATAGCCCAGCGCGATGGCCTCGTCCACGTCGCGCAGCGGGCCGTCGGCGACGACGCCAGCGACGCGGCGCTGCCTGGCGCCCAGGGTCAGCAGGCCGCCCCAGCAGCCGGCCTCGATGCCGCTGCGCTGCTCGACCACGATCACATCGTCGGCGCCGGCCAGTTCGATGGCCGTGCAGCCCAGGTGGCGCGGCGGGCCGGGCGGCGGCTGGCCGGGGCCGACTTTCATCGTCACCGCGCGGCCGGCGACGCGGCCGCCGCCGGCCTCGGCGCCGCTGCGCTGCGCGAGGCCGGTGACGGCGCCGGTCAGGCCCAGCTTGTCCAGCGCGTCGGACACGGCGCAGGCATCCAGCTTGCGCAGGCGTTGCACGAAGTTGTCGCTCATGTCGTGGGTCAGTCCAGGGTGTTCCAGGTGGCGAAGGCCAGACCGGTGCCGGTGAGCGCCGGGCTGCGGTAGCCGGGGATGTAGTCGACCTGGCCCAGCTCCAGGTCGCGGGCCATGGCGCCGACGACGATCCAGTTGCGGATCTCCGAGCTGCCGGCCTGCAGCAGGGCCGGGTCCAGCGCGGCCAGGGCCGCGCTGTCCTTGCGCCGTATGGCGTCCAGCACCTGGCCGTCGAGGTCCTCGTCGACGACAAAGTGGCTGAGTCCGCCGCTGGCGATGACGCCCACGCGCAGGTCCTCGGGCCATTCGGCGATCAGCTCGCGCAGGGCCTGGCCCAGGGCCACGCAACGGCGCGGCGTGGGCTGGTTGGGCGGGTCGAAGGTGTTGAGGATCACCGGGATCACCGGCAGGCCGCTGCGCTGCGGCTCGTCCATCAGCCGGCGGTGCACGAACTGGAAGGCATGGCCCTCGAACTGGCCGCGCTCCAGGCCGTCCATCGCGGTGATGTCGAAGTCGCGGTCGCACAGACGGCGGATCAGCCAGGCCGCGAGGTTGGCCTTGACCGGGTAGTCGCGGTCGGCCTCGGGCTCGTGGCGCCACATGCGCGCCGACTTGACCCAGCCGTCGCCGGGCCGTGCCGGCTCGCGGGCGGTGTTGCGGATGCTGGGCCCGTGGAAGATGGCGATGGCCGGGTTGTTGCTGGTGCGAAACAGCTCGGTCTGGTCGTCGCCGACGATGACCAGCACATCCAGCCGCGCCGCGGCGATCGCCGCGCGCACCCGGTCCATGGCTGCCTGGGCCTGGTCGTAGCGCCGGCTCAGCAGCTCGGGCGTCTGCAGCGCCTCCGCGTCCGGCCGGTCCCGGGCCTGGGCCAGCAGGGCCGCATAGTCGGTCTTGCGGCCGGCCTTGTCGAAGTAGTGCGGGTTCTTGGGATCGATGGCGCGAAAGCCATGCATCCAGTCCTCGCGTTGCGCCACCAGCATGATGCTGTGCGAGCTGCCGAAGGCAGCAACCAGTCGGGCCATGTCGAGACTCCGGGTTCAGACCACGAGGCGCTGGCGCAGCCCGGCGATGCGCGTGGCGTCGTAGCCCAGTTCGTTGAGGATGGCGTCGGTGTGGTCGCCCTGGTGTGGCGCGGGGCGGGGGGGCTCGTCGCCGGCGTGCTCCGACAGCCGGAAGGGCGAACGTACCAGGGCCGCCGGGCCGCGGCCATCCAGCTGCACCGGCCAGGCCATGCCCAGGTGGCGCACCTGCGGATCGTCGAACACCTGGTCGATGCGGTGGATGGGCCCGCAGGGCACGCCGGCGGCGAGCAGGCGGTCGGTCCACTCGGCGGTGCTGCGGCGGGCAAAGGCCGCGCCCACCGCGGCGTTGACGCGCTCGCGGTGGCGTACACGCGCCGGATCGTCGGCAAAGTCGGGCTCGTCGACCAGCTGTGGCACCTCCAGCGCCTCGCACAGCCGGCGCCACATGGTCTGGCCGATGGCGGCCACGTTGAGGTAGCCGTCGGCCGTCTTGAACACGCCGGTGGGCACGGTCAGCGGATGCTCGTTGCCGTTTTGTCCTGGCAGCTTGCCGTCGATCAGCCATTGCGCGGCCTGGAAGTCCAGCATCGCGATCTGGCTTTCCAGCAGCGAGGTCTGCACCCACTGGCCGCGGCCGGTGGTTTCGCGCTCCAGCAGCGCGGCCAGGATGCCCATGGCGCAGAAGTGCCCGGCGCACAGGTCTGCGATCGGGATGCCCACGCGCATCGGGCCGCGGCCGGGCTCGCCGGTCACGCTCATCAGTCCGCCCATGCCCTGGGCGATGCTGTCGAAGCCGGGCCAGCCGGCATAGGGACCGTCCTGGCCGAAGCCGGAGATGCTGGCATAGACCAGGCGCGGGTTGACCGCACGCAGAGCCTCGGCATCGATGCCCAGCCGGTGCTTGACGTCGGGTCGGTAGTTCTCGATGAACACGTCGGCGCGGGCCACCAGCTCCATCAGGATCTTGCGGCCTTCGGCCGACTTCATGTTCAGCGTCAGGCTTTCCTTGTTGCGATGCAGGTTCTCGTAGTCGGCACGGTTGTGGTCGCGGCCGCCGATCATGTCGTCGCCGCCGGGCGCGCCGGGCGGAATCTCCAGCTTGATGACGCGTGCGCCCAGGTCGGCGAAGGTGCGCACGGCGGTGGGTCCGGCGCGCACGCGCGTGGCATCCAGGATGGTGTAGCGGGCGAGGGCGCCGGGTCGCATCGGTTCAGGCTCCATCGGAGGTTTGGAGGGGCGCGAACATGGGCACGGCGGGGCCGCCGTCGCTGGGCACGAAGACCACCTGGACGCGCTGGCCGGTGGCGAACGGACCGTCACCGACCAGATTGGTCAGCAGCGTCGGGCCTTCGTCCAGCGTCACATGGGCCAGGGTGTAGGCGGCCTCGCCCTGGCCCATGGTGCTGTGGCTGTAGACCGTGCCGGTGCCGGCGGCCTGGCGCCAGTCGGTGGCCAGGCTGCCGCAGAAGGGGCAGATGTCGCGCGGGTAGTGGTGGTGCTCGCCGCAGGCCGTGCAGTGCTTGAGCAGCAGCCGGCCTTCGTCGGCGGCCTGCCAGTAGGCGGCGGTCTCGGGCTGCACCATCGGGCGGGGGATCTTCCTCATGCCACACGCTCCAGGATCAGGGTGGCGGCGGTGTGGCGCGAGGCCAGTGCACCGCCGATGCCATTGGCCAGGGCCCAGGTACAGCCCGGCACCTGCACGGCGGGATGGGCCTCGCCGCGCAGCTGGCGCACGGCCTCGATGATCTTGGTGATGCCACCGCGGTTGGCCGGGTGGTTGCTGCACAGGCCGCCGCCGTCGGTGTTGAACGGCAGCCGGCCGCGGCCGGAGATCAGGTTGCCGTCCATCACGAAGCGCCCGCCTTCGCCCTTGGCGCAGAAGCCCAGGTCCTCCAGCTGCATCAGCACGGTGATGGTGAAGCTGTCGTACAGCGATGCGTACTGGATCTGTGCGGGTGTGATGCCGGCCTCGGCAAAGGCCCGTGGGCCCGAGGCAGCGGCGGCGCTGCAGCTCAGGTCGATGCGGCCGCCGGCGGCGTTCTTCTGCGCTTCGCCGGTGCCGCGCACCAGGACCAGCGGCCGCTGCAGGCGCCGCGCGATCTCGGGGTGGGCGACGATGACCGCGCCGCCGCCGTCGCTCATCACGCAGCAGTCCAGGCGGTGCAGCGGGTCGGACACCATTGGCGAGTCCAGCACCTCGTCCACCGTCACCGGCTTGCGCAGCATGGCGTGGGGGTTGTGCTGGGCATGCTGCGAGGCGGCGACCTTGATCCAGGCCAGCTGCTCGGGGGTGGTGCCGAACTCGTGCATGTGGCGGCGCGCCACCAGCGCATACAGGTTCTGCGTCGCCGGGCCATAGGGCAGCTCGAAGGCCAGCTCCGGGCAGTCGGGATCGGGCGGGCGCAGCGCCAGCGGGGCGCGGCCACTGCCGGTCTTGCCGGCCGCTTCGGCCCGGGCCTTGGCTTCGGCCATGGCCGCACGCGGCCGGCCGGCCAGCGTGATCAGGGCCACGCGGCAACGGCCGGCGGCAATGGCCGCTGCCGCATGGGCCACATGCAGGATGGGCGCCGAGCCACCGCACTCGGTGCTGTCGATGTGGCGGGGGTTCAGCCCCAGGTACTCGACCAGGGTGGCGGCGCCCAGGCCGGGCAGGTCGCCGGCGCAGAACACCGCGTCGACCTCGGACTTGTGCAGGCCGGCATCGGCCAGCGCGCCCAGCGCGCAGTCGGCATGCAGGCGCAGCACCGACAGGTTCTCGGCCAGGCGCGTGGGATGCTCCCAGGCACCGACGATGGCGGCGGCTCCGTTCAGGCTCATGGCGTGGCTCACTGCTGCGGCGTGAAGCCCGAGGCCTTGATGACCGGCCCCCAGTGGGCGAGCTCGGCGGCCAGGGTCTTGTCGACGTCGCTGCCGGGCCGGTAGTCGGCCAGCTGCAGGTAGCGCGAGGCCATCAGCTCCTTGACCTCGGGCAGGCCCAGCACGAACTGCAGTGCGCTCTGCATGCGCTCCAGAGGCTCGCGGCCCAGGCCGGCCGGCGCCCACATGCCCATCCAGCCCTCGTCGCCCCCGGTGTCGAAGCCCTGCTCGGCCATGGTCGGCACATCGGGCAGCAGCGGCGAGCGCTTCTTCGCGTACACGCCCAGGTAGTGGAGCTTGCCGGCGCGCACATGCTGCAGCGCATCGCCGGCGACCATGTTGCCGGCCATGATCTGGCCGCCGAGCAGATCGGTGACCAGCGGGCCGTTGCCGCGGTAGGGCACGACCGACATCTCGACCTTGGCCACCTTGCCCAGCACCAGGCCGTTGAAGTGCGTATCGCCGCCCAGGCCGGCGGTGCCGAAGGTGGGCTGGGCGGCGGCGGTCCTGCGCCAGGCCAGATAGTCCTTGACGTTGCGCGCGCCGGTGCCGGCGTTGACGACCATGGCCATCGGATAGCTGTTGATGCGCGCCACCGAGGTGAAGTCGCGCGTCATGTCATAGCCCAGGGTGCTGACCGGATAGGTCAGGTGCTGGAACACGAAGGTGGCGTTGGGCGCGACCATGTAGGTCAGCCCGTCGGGTGCCGCGGCCTTGACCGCCTGGGCCGCCAGGCGCCCGCCCACGCCGGGCCGGCTCTCGACGATCACCGGCTGCTTGAGCAGCGGCGGCAGCTTGTCGGCCAGCACGCGGGCGATGGTGTCGGCCGCGCCGCCCGGCGGAAAGCCGACCAGGATGCGGATGGGCTTGTCGCCCTGGGCCAGGGCGCTGCCGCCTGCGGCCAGCGCGGCCAGCGCGGCCAGCGACTTGCGGCGGTTGATGGTGGGGCTCATGTCCTGTCTCCTTGTGCGTCTGGTTGAACCTGCAGCGCGGCGAAGCGCTGCCGGTGGAATGCGGCGTCGCCGAACAACGCGCCGTTGGCCAGCAGCCGCTTGGCATAGCGGGCGGCCGCACACTCCTCGGTCATGCCCATGGCGCCATGCAGCTGGATCGCATCCAGCGCGGCACGGCGGCCCAGCTGGGCGGCCAGCGTGCGTGCAGCGGCAACGCCCCGCACGCGCTCGGCGTCATCGGCTGCCAGCAGGGACAGCGCGGCCACGCAGGCCATGGACTTGAGCTGCTCCAGCGCCACGGCCTGGTCGGCCACGCGGTGCTGCAGAGCCTGGAAGGCGGCCAGCGGTTTGCCGAACTGCCGGCGCGTGCGCAAGTGCTCCAGCGTCAGCTCCAGCAGGGCCTCGGCGGCGCCGGCGGTATCGGCCACCAGGGCCGCGCCGGCCTGGTCCAGCGCCTGCCCCAAGGCCGCCGCGGCGCCGCCGGGTGGGCCGACCACCTCGGCCCGCACCGATTGCAGCTGCAGATGGGCGGCGCCGCGGCCATCGATCAGCCGGTGGCTGCGGCGCTGCAGGCCAGCGGCGTCGGCGGCCACGGCGAACAGCGTCGGCCCGGCGGGCGCCAGCGCCAGCACCAGCAGCAGATCGGCGGCATCGCCGCCCAGCACGCCGGTCTTGGCGCCATCGAGCCGCCAGCCCTCGGTGTCCTGGCCGGCCTGGGTGCGCAGGTCCAGCGCATCCCAGCGCGCATGGGCTTCCTCGCAGGCCAGCGCGGCGCGCAGCTGTCCGCTGGCCAGCGCGGGCAGCCAGCGTTGCTGCTGCTGCTCACTGCCCAGGGCCTGCAGCAGCGGCGCCACCAGGGCCGTGCCGGCCAGCCAGGCCGGGCCGGCCAGGGCACGGCCCAGCTCATGGCCGGCCAGCATGGCCTCCACCGGCCCCAGGCCGCTGCCGCCATGGCTCTCGGGCAGTTGCAGGCCGAACAGGCCCAGTCCGGCCAGAGCGGCCTGGCGCTGCGCGGACAGCGCCTCGTCTTCGGGCACTCCGCGCTGCGGCGCCGGGTATTCGCCATCGCAGCAGCGGCGCACGGCCTCGCGCAGTGCCAGATGGTCGTCGTTGAGGGTCAAGTCCATGGTCGGATCGGCGTTGGCTCAGACCTTCAGCAGGGCCTGGGCGATGACATTGCGCTGGACCTCGTTGCTGCCGCCGTAGATCGACAGCTTGCGGCTGTCCAGCAGGTTGGCCGCCAGCGTGCCCAGCTCGGGGTCGGTGGGCATGTCGCCCAGGGTGTCGAGGAACAGGGCGTCTGCGTCGAAGGGCAGGGCCAGCGGTCCCGCGATCTCGAACAAGGCCTCGTGGATGGCCTGGCGCAGCTCGGTGCCGCGCAGCTTGAGCATCGAGGCCTCGACTTGCGGGATGGCACTGCGCTGGCCCGGGCTGAGCAGGCGCAGTGCGGTGGTCTCCAGCGCGATCAGCTCGATCTCGAACTGCGCCAGCCGGGCCTGCCATTCGGCGTCGCCGTCCAGCCCTTGGCGGGCCGCAAGCCGGCGCGCGCGCGCCAGCTGCTGCTTGCACGAGCCGATGCCGGCGATGCCGGTGCGCTCATGGCCCAGCAGGAACTTGCCCAGGGCCCAGCCCTGGTGCAGCTCGCCGACCAGGTTCTCGCGCGGCACCCGCACCTCGTCGAGGAAGACCTCGTTCAGGTCGCTGCCGCCCTCCAGCATGCGGATCGGCCGCACGGTCACGCCGGGGCTGGCCATGTCCAGCAGCAGGAAGCTGATGCCCTGCTGCGGCTTGGCCGCCTGAGCGTCGGTGCGCACCAGCGCAAACATCATCGAGCACCAGCTGGCATAGCTGGTCCAGATCTTGTGGCCGCTGACGATGAAGTGGTCGCCGTCCAGCACGGCGCTGGTGCGCAGCGAGGCCAGGTCCGAGCCCGAGCCGGGTTCGCTGAAGCCCTGCGCCCACCAGGTGCGGCTGGCGCGGATGTCGGGCAGGTAGCGGGCCTTCTGCTCGGGCGTGCCGTGCGCGATCAGCACCGGCCCCAGCATCTGGATGCCGCTGGCGATGATGCGCGGCGCACTGCCGAGCAGGGTTTCTTCGTCGAACAGGTAGCGCTGGATGGGGCTCCAGCCGGGGCCGCCGTGCTCGACCGGCCAGTTCGGCGTGAGCCAGCCGCGCGCTTCCAGCCGGTTGAACCAGGTCACGTAGTCCGCATGCTCCAGGCGCAGGCCCAGTTCGACCTTGCGACGGATGTCCGCCGGCAACTGGGTGCGCACGAACTCGCGCACCTGCAGGCGGAAAGCCTCTTCGTCGGCGCTGAAATGCAGGCGCATCAGTCGGTCCTCAGGCACAGCAGCGCATCCAGCGCCAGCACGCGGTCGGGATAGGCCAGCAGCGGATTGATGTCGACCTCGGCGATGCGCGGCTGGGCGCGCATCTGCGCGCCCAGCGCCGCCACCACCCGCGCCACCGCCTGCAGGTCGGCGCCGGCCTGGCCGCGCAGGCCGCGCAGCACCGGTGCCGCCTTCAGCCGCTGCAGCTCGACCACGATGTCCGCCTCGGCCAGATTGGCGGGCAGCAGGCGCACGTCCTTCAGCGCCTCGATCCACACCCCGCCCAGGCCGACCATCAGCACCGGACCCCAGTCGGGATCGCGGCGTGCGCCGACGATCAGCTCGATGCCACGCGGCCCCATGGCCTCGACCAGCACGCCATCGAGCAGCAGGCCCGGCCGGTGCCGGGCCAGGTTGGCCCGCAGCGTGGCCCAGCCGGCACGCAGCGCCGCCGCGTCGCCCAGGCCGACGATCACGCCGCCGGCGTCGCTCTTGTGCGGCAAGGCCCCGGCCTGGGCCTTGAGCACCACCGGCCAGCCGATATCGTCGGCGATGTCCAGGGCCTGGTCCACGTCCTGGGCCAGCGCACCGGCCGGTGTGGCCAGGCCCATGGCGCGCAGCCAGGCCTTGCCCTGGTACTCGGCCAGCACGCCGTCGGCGGGCACCGGGCCGGGCAGCGGCAGCGCCCTGGCTGGCGCGGCGTCGGTGGCGGCCACCGCATCGGCGCGCTGTGCCCGCTGCAGCGCCTCGCCGTACTGAGCCACGCGGCGCAGCGCGCGCAGTGCCCGGTCGGGCGAGCGAAACAGCGGCAGGCCGCTGGCCTGGATGGCCTCGGTGAAGAAGGGCTGGATCGGGCCGGCATCGCCGGTCAGCACCAGCACCGCCGGCTTGGTGGCACGGGCCAGCGCCGGCACGATGTGCTCGGCCTTGTCGCGCTGCGCCACCTCGGGGCCCACGGGAATGGCCAGCACCGCATTGCCGATCGCCCCATCGGCCAGCATGGTGTGGATCAGCTCGCCGATCAGGCCCGGCTGGCGCACGCCGATGGTGGTGTAGTCCAGCGGGTTCTCGGCCACCGCATAGTCCGGCAGCAGCGCGGCCAGCGCCGCCGTGGTGCTGGCCGCCAGCGCCGGCAGCTCCAGGCCGATGTCGTCGGCGAAGTCCAGCGCCAGGTTCTTCATCGCCCCCGAGCCGGTGACGAAGGCCGTGCCACCGGCCGGCGGTTGCGGGTGGCGCAGCAGCACGGCGGTGGTGTCGTACAGCTCGTCGACCGACTCGACGATGACCACCGCCTCGCGCCGCAGCAGGGCGGTGGCGCTGGCATGGTCGCCGGCCAGCGCGCCGGTGTGCGAGGCCGCGGCCTCGCGGGCGCGGGCACTGCGTCCGGGCATCAACAGCACGATGGGCTTGCCGGCCAGCCGTGCCTGGCGCGCCAGCTGCAGGAACAGCGCCGGCCGGCGGATCTGCTCGGCATACAAGGCGATGACGCGGATCTGCGCATCGGCCAGGTAATGCGCCAGCACGTCCTCCACCGTCACCGAGGCCTCGTTGCCCGTGGAGCAGACGCAGGGCACGACCAGGCCGCGGCCGAGGAAGGCGTCGCGCAGGTTGGCGGCCATGGCGCCGCTTTGCGCCAGCACGCCGATGCCGGGCTGGCCGCTGGCGCACTGCGGCTGGGGTGCCAGCGCCTCGAAGGTCAGCGGCACCGCATCCCGGTAGTTGGTGAAGCCCATGCAATTGGGGCCCAGCAGCAGCATGCCGCTGTCGCGGGCCAGCTCGGCCAGGGCGTTCTGCTTGAGTCGACCGGCCTCGCCGGCCTCGGCATAGCCGGAGGCAAACAACACGGCCGCGCGGCAGCCCTTGGCCGCCAGCGTGTGCAGCGCCTCCAGCACGCCGGCCTCGGGAATGGCCAGCACCGCCAGGTCCAGTGTGTCCGGCAGCGCCTGGATGCTGTCCACGCAGGCCAGGCCCTGGATCTCGGTGCTGCTGCGGCTGACCAGGTGCAGGGCACCGGCATAGCCGAAGCGCAGCAGATTGCCGAGCACAAAGCCGCCAAAGCTGCGTGCATCCGATGAGGCGCCGACCAGGGCGATGGACGACGGGCGCAGCAGGGCTTGCAGCGCACGGGCCTGGTCGGGGAAGGGCGGGTGAGCATTCATGCCGCCAGTCTGGCATGCCAGACAATGCTGTTCAATATGCCAGACGTGGTCTATGTGGATGCCAAAGTCGGGGTATTCACCAGGTCGATGCGCAACACGAAAACCCCACCAGTCAAAAAATATCATGTAAATCAATCGCTTATTCCTGTCTATGGAGAGCCTGGTGGAGGCGGTCTGCTGGCACTCATGATTTACCATTATGTATGCCACAGACTTGTTTTGGCATTCTTTCGACCCAACCCAGGCAGGTGCCCACGATGACCGACGAGACCCTCAGACCCGAAGAGCCGAATGCCGACGACCTGCGCCCACGTGGTGGGGGCGGTGGCGGCCGAGCCGCCGACGTGCGGACAGTGCTGCAGGACGAGATCGAGTCCGGCGCCCTGCCGCCGGGTGCGCCGCTGGACGAGCGTGCGCTGGCGGCGCGCTTCGGCGTCAGCCGCACGCCGGTGCGCGAGGCCTTGCAGCAGCTGGCGGCGCTGGACCTGGTGCGCATTGCGCCGCGCCAGGGCGTCACCGTGGCGCGGCTGTCCATCGCCAAGTTGCGCGCGATGCTGGAGTACATCGCCGAGCTGGAGGCACTGGCGGCCAAGTTCGCCGCGCGGCGCGTCGACGACGAGCTGTCGCAGCGCCTGGATGCCACGCTGGCACGCTGCCAGGAGGCGGCCGTGGCCGGTGGCGTGGCCGAGTACACGCTGGCCAATGCGCTGTTCCACGAGGCCATCTACGCCGGCAGCCGCAACCCCTATCTGGCCGAGCAGATCCGCCATGCGCGGCGCATGAGCCAGCGCTACCGCGTGCGCGACTTCCAGAACAAGGCCCACATCGCGCAGTCGCTGCAGGACCATCTGCGCATCGCCCGCGCCATCCAGAGCGGCGACGAGGCCGCGGCCTGGCAGGCCATGTCGCTGCATGTGCCGGCCGGCAACACCGGCTTCTCGGAGTTCCTGGCCAAGGTGCCGGCCAGTTTCTTCGACACCGAGGCCGAAGCCTGATGGCCCGCAGCCTGCACCTGCCCCAGGTCGGTCACCGCGCTCCCATCCCGCTGGGCGCACGCGTCGGGCCGCTGCTGTGCTCGTCGGCCATCGCTGGCAAGGACCCGTCGGACGGTTCGCTGCCGGCCGATGGCGCCACGCAGGTGGCCCATGCCTTTGCCAATCTGCGCGCCTTGCTGGCCGCCGGCGGCGGCGGGCCGGAGCATGTGGTCAAGCTGGCGGTGACGCTGGCCGACGACGGCCTGCGCAACGTGGTCAATGCGCAGTGGCTGGCCTGTTATCCCGATGCCGACCAGCGCCCCGCGCGCCACATCGCGGTGCAGCCGCTGGGCCATGGCCAGCAGGTGCAGCTCGAGGTGCTGGCCTGGATCGCCTGACGCTTTCACTTCCCAGGAGACACGACTTGATCATCGATTCCCACGCCCATGTGGTGATGCCGCCGCAGAGCTTTCGCTTCATGGCCGAGCTGGTGGGTGGCCGCGGCAACCCGTCGGTGCCGCCGAAGATCCCCGACGAGGCGGTGCGCAAGGTGGCCCAGGAGCTGGTGGCCATCAACGACAGCGTCGGCACCGACCTGCAGTTCATCTCGCCACGGCCCTATCTGCAGATGCACTCGGTGAAGCCGGCGCGCGTGACCGAGATCTGGACCCGCCACTGCAACAACATCATCGCCCGCGTGGTCGACTGCTTTCCCGACCGCTTCCGCGGCGTGGCCGGTCTGCCGCAGTACCTGCACGAGTCGCCGGCCGAGCGCTGCGTGGCCGAGCTGGAGCGCTGTGTCGAGCAGCTGGGCTTCGTCGGCTGTCTGCTCAACCCGGACCCGACAGAGGGCTCGGAACTGCCGCCGCCGGGCCTGGGCGATGCATTCTGGCATCCGTTGTACGCGGCCATGGTGCGCCTGGACGTGCCCGCGCTGATCCATTCGGCCGGCAGCTGCAGCCCACGCGAGAGCTATACGCTGAAGTTCATCAACGAGGAAAGCATCGCGGTGATCTCGCTGCTGTCCTCGGATGTGTTCCAGAAGTTCCCGCAGCTGAAGATCATCGTCGCCCACGGCGGCGGCGCCATTCCCTACCAGATGGGGCGCTTTCGCAGCTGGAGCGTGCGCCGTGGCGACAAGATCCCGTTCGACGCGCAACTGCGGCAGCTGCACTTCGACACCTGCAACTACAGCCAGGACTCGATCGAGCTGCTGCTCAAGGTGGCCGGCGTGAAGAACGTGGTCTTCGGCACCGAGAAGCCGGGCACCGGCAGTGCCCGCGATCCCGAGACCGGCCGCGACTACGACGACATGAAGCCGGTGATCGAGAACATCGGCTGGCTCAGCGCCGCCGACCGTGCCGACATCTTCGAATGCAACTGCCGCCGCCTGTACAGCCGCGCGTTCAAGAAGGACTGAAGGAGCCGCCACCATGGCCATGACCCGCGAAGACAACGAGCTGCTGTGCCGCGTCGAGAACGGCGCGCCCATGGGCGAGATGATCCGCCAGCACTACTGGATCCCGGCCATCCCGTCCAGCAAGCTGGAGGCCGGCGGCCGCCCGTACCGCATCCGCCTGCTGGGCACCGACTACGTGGCCCTGCGCAGCCCCGATGGCACGGTGGGTGTGATCGACGAGCGCTGCCCGCACCGCCGCGCCTCGATGGCGCTGGCGCGCAACGAGCCCGAGGGCCTGCGCTGCATCTACCACGGCTGGAAGGTGGCGCCCGATGGCGCCGTCATCGACGCGCCCAACCACACGGGCGACCAGGCGCAGTTCTGCAAGCATGTGCGCGTCAACCGCTACCGCGCGGTGGACCGTGGCGGCATCGTCTGGGCCTGGCTGGGCCGCGGCGATGTGCCGCCGCGCTTTCCCGACCTGCCCTTCGTCGACCTGCCCGAGGCGCAGCGCTCGGTGACCAGCACCGAGGTGCCCACCAACTGGGTGCAGGGCGTCGAGGCCTCGATGGACAGCTCGCATGTCAGCGTGCTGCACGAATCGTCCACGCAGATGAGCGCCGGCGGTGGCAATCAGCGCCTGCTGATGAACCAGGCCATCGCGCCCAAGCTGGAGTTCGAGGACCGACCCTATGGCTACCGATACGCGGCCGTGCGCGCCGTTGGTGACGACCGGATCTATGCGCGCGTCAACAACTTCGTGATGCCCTGGTACGGCATCATCTGCCCGCCCAACGAAGGCGGGCCCAGCACGGTGTTCTTCAGCACGCCGGTCGACGACGTCACGCACCGCGCCTGGTTCGTGCACTTCAATCCGGCCAAGCCGCTGGGCATGACCAATATGTCGGCCTCGCCCGATGTGTGGAACTTCCCGCCGCTGCCGCCCGGTGGCCCCGACGACAACTGGGGCCAGAACCGCGATCTGATGCGACGCGGCCATGCCACCGGCTTTCCGCAGCACCTGGGCACCGAGGACTTCGCGATGTTCCTCAGCCAGGGGCCGATCTACGACCGCAGCCAGGAGCAGCTGTGCTCGGCCGATGGCGCGGTGCTGCGCGTGCGCCAGGCGCTGCTGAAGTCGGTGCGCGAGTTCCAGGCCGGCAAGACGCCGACGCTGGCCGACAACCCCGAGCTGGACTACCGTCAGATCCGCTCCATTGGTGGCGTGCTGCCCAGCGGCAGCGACTGGCGCGTGCTCACCGAGGTGGCGGCATGAACCCGTCGCGCCGACAGTGGGTGGCCGCCGCCGGCGCCGCCCTGGCCCTGCCCGGTGCGTTGCGCGCCCAGGCGCCCCATGCCGACAAGGCGCCGATCCGTGTGCTGGTGGGCTTTCCGCCCGGCGGCGCCACCGATGCCATCGCCCGCGTCATCACCGACCGCCTGCCCGCGCTGCTGGGCCAGCCGGTGATCGTCGACAACAAACCCGGCATCGGCGGCCGGCTGGCGGCCGATGCGGTGCTGGCCGCACCGGCCGACGGCCTGACCTACATGATCGCGCCGAATGCCACGCCGACCTTCCAGACCCTGGTCTACAAGGACCAGCTGCGCTGGGACATGCTGCGCGACTTCGCCGCGGTCGGCGCCTTCGTCACCTATCCGCTGGGCATGGGCGTGGCGCTGAACACCGGCGCCAGCAATGCCCAGTCCTTCGTCGCCTGGGCCAAGGCCAATCCCGCGCTGGCGGCCTTTGGCACGCCCGGCCTGGGTGGGCAGAACCACTTTCTGGGCATTGCCTTCTCCAAGGCCGCCGGCCTGGATCTGCAGGTCATCCCGTACAAGGGATCGCCGCCGATGGTGTCCGATCTGGTCGGCGGCCAGGTGCCGGCGGCCATCAGCCTGCTCGACGGCATGCTGGCCCAGCACAAGGCCGGCAAGATCCGCGTGGTGGGCATCTTCAGCCGGCAGCGTTCGCCGCTGATGCCGGACATCCCCACGCTGGCCGAGCAGGGCATTGCCGTCACCTCGGGCGAGGGCTGGACCGGCATGTGGGCCAAGGCGGGCACGCCGGCGGCGGCGCTGCAGCGCATGCAGGAGGCGGTGCGCAAGATCCTGGCCGAGCCCGAGGTGCAGCAGGTGCTGACCACCAAGCTCTGGGCCCAGCCGCTGTTCCGCAATGCCCGCGAGACCGATGCGCTGCTGCGCGCCGAGCTGGCCTACTGGGGGCCGATCATCCAGGCCTCGGGCTTCAAGCCCAGCTGAGCGGGGGCGCCGCCATGCTCAGCGCTGACAAGAACCGGCAGCTCACCGAGGTGGGCCCCGGCACGCCCATGGGCGAGGTGTTGCGCCGCCAATGGCACCCGGTGGCCGGCGTGGACGAGTTGGAGCGCAGCCCGATCAAGCCGCTGCGCCTGATGGGCGAGGACTTCGTGGTCTTTCGCAGCCTGTCGGGCGACTATGGCCTGGTGGAGCGGCGCTGCCGCCATCGCAATGCCGACCTGGCCTATGGCATCGTCGAGCAGCAGGGCATACGCTGCAGCTACCACGGCTGGCAGTACGCGGTCGACGGCCGCTGCATCGAACAGCCCTTCGAGGACGTGGTCGATGCGCAGCAGCGCCTGCGTGCCAAGGCCTGTTTGCAGGCCGGTTTGGTGCGCGCCCGGGCTGGCCTGCTGTGGGCTTACATCGGCCCGCTGCCGGCGCCCGAGCTGCCGGACTGGGAGCCCTTCCACTGGCGCAACGGCTTTGTTCAGGCGGTGTTCTCCGAGGTGCCCTGCAACTGGCTGCAGACGCAGGAGAACTCCATCGACCCGGTGCACTTCGAGTGGATGCACGCCAACTGGAGTCGCCGCCTGGCCGGCCGCGGCGCGCCCTATGCGCCGCGCCACCTGAAGCTGGCCTTCGAGGAGTTCGAGCACGGTTTCGTCTACAAGCGCATCAGCGAGGACACCGACGAGCACAACCCGCTGTGGACCATCGGCCGCGTCTGCCTGTGGCCCAACGGATTTTTCCTGGGCGACCACTTCGAATGGCGCGTGCCCATCGACGACGGCAATACGCTGTCGGTGACCTGGAGCTTCATCCGCGTGCCGCGTGAAAGCGAGCCCTATGTGCAGGGCGAGATCCCGACCTGGAGCAGCCCGATCCGCGATGCCGGCAGCGGCCGCTGGATCACCAGCCACGTCATCAACCAGGACATCGTGGCCTGGGTCGGCCAGGGCACGGTCACCGACCGCGGCCGCGAGCTGCTGGGTGCCAGCGACCGTGGCATCGCCATGCTGCGGCGCCAGCTGTTCAACGACATCGAGGCGGTGGCCGCCGGCCACGACCCCAAGGGCGTGCTGCGCGATGCGGCAGCCAACCACCCGCTGCGCCTGCCCAGCGACCACCGCGAGTTCTTCCTGCACGGCCTGCCGCGCGAGGACTATCTGCGCCACCCGAAGTGGCGCACGCTGCTGCAGGGCTTCATCTTCCATGCCGGCCAGCCCGATGCGGTGCGCCGGGCCAGCGAGGCGGCGCTGGGCGTGCCGCAGCGCGAGATCACGGTGATCGACCTGTGAGCACCGCCTTGCGACTGCTGCGCGTGCATGCGCTGACCTGGGAGGCCGAGGGCATCCTGGGCATCGAGCTGCGTCCGCTGGACCCGGCCGGGCGGTTGCCCGTGGCCGAGGCCGGAGCCCATGTGGACCTGCACCTGGGCAACGGCCTGGTGCGCAGCTATTCGCTGATCCGGCCGGGCGAGCACGAGCGCTGGTGCATCGCGGTCAACCTGGACGCCGCCAGCCGCGGCGGCTCGCGCTGGCTGCACGAGTCGCTGCGCCCCGGCGCCGTGCTGCAGGCCGACGGGCCGCGCAACCACTTCATGCTGCGCGAGGATGCCACGCACTCGGTGCTGATCGCTGGCGGCATCGGCATCACGCCGCTGCTGGCCATGGCGCGCCGGCTCACGGCCCTGGGTCGCCCCTGGACCCTGCACTATGCGGCGCGACGGCGTGCGCAGATGGCCTTCGTGGCCGAGCTGCGCAGCCTGGCCGAGCAGGCCGGGGCCCGCCTGGACCTGCGCTGCGACCAGGAGCCCGGCGCTGCCGATGCGCCGCTGGACCTGGATGCCATCGTCGCGGCACTGCCCGCGGGTGCCCATGTCTATGCCTGCGGCCCGGCTGGATTGCTGGATGCCTTCGAGGCCGCCACCGCGGCATTGCCGCGCGAGCGCGTGCACCTGGAGCGCTTTGCCGGCGTGCGCGATGCCGCGCCGCAGGGCGGCTTCGAGCTGCGGCTGGCGCGCAGCGGCCGCAGCCTGCAGGTGGCCGCTGGCCAGAGCATCCTGGATGCGCTGCTGGCCATCGGCATCGAGCCGCCCCATTCCTGCCGCGAAGGCGTGTGCGGCACCTGCGAGACGCAGGTGCTGTGCGGCGTGCCCGAGCACCGCGACCTGGTGCTCAGCGACGCCGAGAAGGCCGAGGGCCGGCGGATGATGATCTGCTGCTCCGGCGCCAAGACCCCGATGATCGAACTGGACCTTTGATGAGCGACGACAACCTGGTCAGCTACCAACTCGATGGCGCCGTGGCGCTGATCGGCCTGAACCGCCCCGACAAGCGCAATGCCATCAACGATGCGGTGATCCAGGCCCTGCAGGCCGCCGTGCAACGTGCCCACGACGAGGCCCAGGTGGCCGTGCTGCATGGCCATGGCGCCAACTTCTGCGCCGGCCTGGACCTGGCCGAGGCCCTGGCGCGGGCCACCGGCAAGATCATGGCAGCGCGCAAGCGCAAGCGCCACAACTGGCATGTGGTGTTCGATGAGATCGAGCGTGGCCCCATCCCCTTTGTCGCGGCGTTGCAGGGTGCGGTGGTCGGCGGCGGCCTGGAGCTGGCCATGGCCGCCCATGTGCGCGTGTGCGACCGCAGCGCCTTCTTCGGCCTGCCCGAAGGCCAGCGTGGCATCTTCGTCGGCGGCGGTGGCACGGTGCGCATCCAGCGCGTGGTCGGCACCACGGTGATGACCGACATGATGCTCACCGGCCGGCTGCTCAACCCCGACGAGGCCCTGGCTGAGCATCTGGTGCGCTATGTCGAGCCCGAAGGTCAGGCGCTGGACAAGGCGCGTGCGCTGGCCGCGCGCATTGCGCAGAACACCCTCGAGACCAACTGGAAGATCGTCAACGTATTGCCGCGGGTGATGGACCTGTCGCACGACGACGGCCTGTTCATGGAGCAGCTCAATTCGGCCATGGCCCGGCCGCCCGAGGTTGAGCAGCGGCTGCGCGAATTTGTCGAGGGCCGTGCCAAGCCACTGCGTGGCGAAGGTGCCGACGGGGAGGGCCGGTGATGTCGGTGTTCGACCTGAGCGATGCCGATCGTGCGGCTTCGGCCGAGCATGTGGCGCGGGCCACGGCCGAGGCCTCCCGCACCGGTCTGCCGGCCGACACGCCGCAGCGGCCGGTGCGCTGCGCGGCGGTGATCGGTGCCGGCACCATGGGCGGCGGCATTGCCATGGCCTTTGCCAATGCCGGTCTGCCGGTGTGGCTGATCGATGCCGACGCCGCCGGCCTGGAGCGCGGCCTGGCACGCATCCGCGACAACTACCGCCAGAGCGTGCAGCGAGGCCGGCTGGGCGAGGCCGAGATGGCCCAGCGCCTGGCCTTGATCCGTGGCACGCTGGCGCTGGCCGATGCCGCCGACGCCGACCTGTTCATCGAGGCGGTGTTCGAGGACCTGGCGCTCAAGCAGCGCCTGTTCCGTGAGCTGGACGCGGTGGCGCGACCCGGCGCCATCCTGGCCACCAACACCTCGGGCCTGGACATCGCGGCCATCGCCGCCGTCACCCGCCGGCCGCAGGATGTGGTGGGTGCGCATTTCTTCAGCCCGGCCCAGGTGATGCGGCTGCTGGAGGTGGTGCGCACCGAGGTCACGGCCGACGAGGTGATCGCCACGCTGATGGCCCTGGGCCCGCGCCTGGGCAAGGTGGCGGTGCTGGCCCGGGTCTATCCGGGCTTCATCGGCAATGCGCTGTTCCGCCAATACAACCGCGAGGCGCATTTCCTGGTCGAGGACGGCGCGCTGCCGCACCAGGTGGATGCGGCGCTGACGCGCTTCGGCTATGCCATGGGCATCTTCGCCGTGCACGACATGGCCGGCAACGACGTCGGCCATCCCACGCGCAAGGCGCAGATGGCCACCCGCGATCCAAAGCGGCGCTGGAACGATCTGATCATGGCCCTGGTCGATGCCGGGCGCCTGGGTCAGAAGAGCGGGCGCGGCTGGTACCGCTACGAGGCCGGTGATCGCAAGCCCCACCGTGACCCGGAACTGGAGGCCTTCATCGTCGACTATGCGCAGCAGCGGGGCATCCGGCGCCGCGACATCTCCGACGAGGAGATCCTGGAGCGCTGCCTGTATGGCATGGTCAACGAAGGCGCGCGCCTGCTGCAACTGGGCATTGCGCTGCGGCCGGGCGACATCGATTTGGTCTACCTCACCGGCTACGGCTTCCCGGCGGCCCAGGGTGGGCCGATGCACATGGCCGACCGCATCGGCCTGAGGCACATTGCCGCACGCGTGCAGGCCCTGCATGCCGAGCTGGGCGACTGGTGGGAACCGGCGCCGCTGCTGCTGCAGCTGGCTGGCCAGGGCCTGGGCTTCGCCGACTGGCGTCCCGATCTTCGTCGCCCGTGAAGCCCGGGACGCGGGCCGTTCAGAGGTCGAGGTCGACCCACAGCGCGGCGTGGTCGGACGCGGCGTTCTTGGGATCGTCCAGCTCCTCGTAGGTCGCCCAGCGCCTGGGTTGGACGCCAGGCCACATGCCCTGGCGCATCACCCCACCTGCCTGCACGCGCTGGTAGAGCTGCGGTGACAGCAGGATGTAGTCGATCTTGTCGCCGGCCTTGCACGGGCCGTAAGTGCCGGGGTGGCCGCCGTTGTCGAAGGCCGGATGCCCGAACACGTCCTTCAGGTCGGTGTGCTGCAGCAGCGGGGCCAGCGGATCGCTGCCGGGCGTGTCGTTGAGGTCGCCGGCGATGGCGACCAGTCCGTCCCCGGCCGCCACCCTGGCTTCGTAGATGGCCTTGATGCGCATGGCCTGGGCCTTGCGCTTGCGGTCCGAGGCGGGCTTGCTGCCATAGCCCTTGCTCTTCAGGTGGTTGACGAGCACCCAGAGCGTGCCGCCGCTCGGCAACCGGACGGCGTACTCCGGGCAGTCGCGCGAAAAGATGGACTGGCCCTGGCCGTCGCGGTCGTCGACGTGGCTGCGCATCAGGCCGATCGGGTGGTCCTTGCTGGTCATCAGCCCGACGTCGATGCCGCGGCTGTCGTTGCCGTCGACGACCATGACGTGCCGGAACGCTCGCCCGCCGACGGCCTTGAGCAGCTGCTGGTTGAACTGCTGCAGGACCGGCCGGCTCTCGACCTCGACCACCGCCAGCACGTCGGCCTTCAGGTCGTGGATCACGCGCGCGGTGTGGCGCATCGCGACTTCGTCGACCGGCGCGTCCCGCAGCTCCAGCGATCCGGCCCAGTCGGCGCGACCCTCGGCGATGATCTCGATGCCGCCGATCTTCGGGCGTCGCAGCAACTGGCCGCGGTTGCGTCGCAGGATGACGAACGGCGCGTCATCGCGCCTGTCCAGCCCGAGGCGGACCATCAACTCGGCCATGCGCTTCTTGCGCGCCGCGCTGTAGTGCAGCTCGCCGAGCAGCTCGCTCAGCGCCGCAAAGTCCTGGAGGATGGCCTTGCCCTCGCTCCAGGTCCCGAGGTTCATGGCCTTCGGCCGGTCGAACAGGTTCTCCACGTTGTAGACGGCCAGACGCATGATGGGATCCCCCGCGGTCCGAGGATCGCATTGTGTCGGCCGCCGCACGGCCCGGTCATCCCTTGTTCCGTCAACCCAGGGCCAGCGCCCTGGCCAGCAGCCCGCGGTTGAGCCAGGCGCGCAGCTGCAGCTGCAGCCGCCCCTGCTCGGCTTCCAGTCGTGCGTTGACCGCCTGCAGGTGGTCGGCACGGGCGATGGCGCCCACTTCGAGCCGCAGCGCGGCCAGGCGCTCGGCGGCCCGGGCTTCGTGCAGCCGCGTGGCATTGGCATCGAGCTGCTGCTGCAGCCTCTGGCCCTCGATCAGCACGGTCTCGATCTCCACCAGCGCCCGGGCCAGGGTGTCGCGCAGGGCCAGTGCAGCCAGCTCCAGTTCGCTGCGGGCGGCGTCGCGCTGCAGATCCAGCCGGCGCCAGTCGATCAACGGCACCACCAGGTTGCCGGCCAGCGCGGCCACCGGATTGGCCAGCCAGTCGGCAGGCGTTTCGCCGCCGCTGCCCAGGCTGGCGCTGAAGCTCAGCGCCGGATAGCGCTGGGCTGCGGTGGCCTGGGCACGGGCCAGGGCCGCGTCCACCTGGGCGCGGGCGCGCTGCACATCGGGCCGGCGCTCGAGCACCGCGGCCGGATCGGCGCCGACGCGCCAGCGGGGTGGCAGCTCGCCCGGCAGCCGCGCCCGCGGCAGCGCCGGGCCGGGCGGCGGCAGGTCCAGCAACAGCGCCAGCTGCAGCCGCTGCTGCACCATGTCGGCCTGCAGGTCGGCGATGCGCAGCTCGGCCTGCTGCAGCGTGGCCGCAGCGCGGTCGATCTCGATCGGCAGCAGCTTGCCCTCGCGCACGCGCAGCCGGGTGGCCGCCAGCAGCTCGCGGTTCAGGGCCTGCTGTTGCCCGGCCAGCTCGGCCTGCACCCGGGCCGAGGCCAGCTGCCAGTAGCTTTCGGCCACGCGCTGGCGCAACAGCAGCCGCGCGGCGTGCAGGTCGGCGCGTGCCGCCTGCAGCTGGGCCGCGTCGGCGGTGCGCAAGGCCGCCAGCCGGCCCCACAGGTCGGCCTCATAGCCCAGGCCCAGGCTGGCGCCGTGGCTGCGACTGCTGCGTGCCGGCAGGGCGCCGGGCGGGTCCAGCGGCCGGCTCAGGCTGGCGCTGCCACTGGCCGAGGGCGTCAGCCGCAGCTCGCCCAGGCCGGCCTGGGTGCCTGCCTGCTGCAGGCGCAGCGCGGCCTGAACCAGGTCGCGGTTGACCTCTTCGGCGCGCTGCAGCAGGGCCGCCAGCTCGGCATCGGCGAGCAAGGCCCAGTCGGCCTGCGGGCCGCTGTCGGGCTCGGCCTGCCAGTGCGTGGGCACCGGGTCCGGCGGCGGCCGCGGCGGGCCGGGCACGGCGCAGCCGCCCAGCAGCAGGCTTGCGCCCAGCATCGGCGCCAGCACCTGGCGCAGGGGACGGGAGGGGCTCATCACCAGCATGCTCGTGTCTGCCTCATTCGCGGGCCAGTGCGTCCACCGGGCTCATGGCTGCAGCCCGCCGCGCCGGCACGGTGCCGAAGACCAGGCCCACGCCGCTGGACACGGCGAAGGCCACGCCCAGCGCGGCCCAGCTGATGCGCACCTGCAGCGTGTCCTGCGCGGCGTTGAGCACCTGCGCGCCGGCCCAGCTGAAGGCCACGCCGACCAGGCCGCCCAGGCAGCACAGCAGCACCGCCTCGATCAGGAATTGCAGCCGCACATCGGCCTGGCGTGCGCCCACGGCCATGCGGATGCCGATCTCGCGCGTGCGCTCGCTCACCGACACCAGCATGATGTTCATCACGCCCACGCCGCCGACCAGCAGCGCAATCGCGCCGACCCCGGCAAACAGCGCGGCAAAGCCGGCGGTGAAGCTCTGCATCTTGCGGAACTCGGAGTCGCCGCTCCAGCTGGAGAAGTTCTCCAGACCGCGCAGCGCGCGCAGCCGGTGCTTGAGGTGGCGCAGCACCTCGTCGGGCGGCAGGCTGAAGTCCATCTGCACGCTGAAGGCATCGACGCTGGGCCGCGAGTCGATCTTGTGGATGTAGGTGCGCTCGGGCACATAGGCGTTGCCGTTGCCGAAGTTGAAGCCCAGCTGCGAGTCGGCCTTGACGGTGCCGATGACGACAAAGGGCAGCGGCGCATTCACCGCCTCGCCCGGCGCGCCGCCGCCCAGGCCGCTGAGCAGCACGGTCTTGCCCAGCGGCGATTCGCTGTCCTTGAACAAGGCCTTCCTCGACTGCTCGTCGAGCACCAGCACCTGCGCGCCCTGGTCCAGCTCGTAGGCGCTGAAGAAGCGGCCCTGGTCGAGCTTGAGCTTGCGCTCGATCAGGGTGCCGCGGTCGGCGCCGCGGACCTGCAGGCTGGCGTCGCGCGCGCGCTGGCGCAGCAGCATCTGCTGCTGCCGCTCACCCTGCACCCCGGACACGCCTGGCAGTCCACGCAGCGCATCCAGCTCGGTGAGCCGGAACGATGGCGCCTCGGCGCCGGGCGGCAGGTCGTTGTTGCCGCGCCAGATCCAGATCTTGCCGCTCATCACGCTCATGAACTCGCCCTCGAAGGTGCTGCGCGCCGCGCTGGTCAGCGCGACGATGCTGACCACCGAGGCGATGCCGATGCTGATGCCCAGCATCGACAGAAAGCTGCGCAGCCGGTTGCCTTGCAGCGACAGCCAGGCCGTGGCCAGGGCCTCGCGCCACTGCACCTGCAGACGGTGCAGCCAGCCGCCGGTGGCGGCCGGCGGCGGCGCCTCGCCGGCCGCCGGCCGGGGTGCCGGTGCCGCGGCCTGGGCGGGCGTGCCGTCGTCCCTGACCACATGGCCGTCGCGCAGCTCGATCACGCGCCGGGCATGGGCGGCCACGCCAGGATCGTGGGTCACCAGGATGATGGTGTGGCCGGCCGCGTGAAGCTCCTTGAGCAGACCCAGCATCTCGGCACCGCTGGCCGAATCCAGCGCGCCGGTGGGCTCGTCGGCGAGGATGATCTGGCCGCCGTTCATCAGCGCCCGGGCGATCGACACCCGCTGCTGCTGGCCGCCCGACAGCTCGTTGGGCCGGTGGTGCAGGCGCTCTCCCAGTCCCAGGCGCTGCAGCAGGGCCTGGGCGCGTGCGCTGCGCTGGCCATGGGAGATGCCGGCATACACCGCCGGCAGCGCCGCATTGCCGCGTGCATCCAGGTGCGGCAGCAGGTGGTAGCGCTGGAAGATGAAGCCGAAGCGCTCGCGGCGCAGCGCGGCCAGCGCATCCGGGCCGAGCTGGCCTGCGTCCTGGCCGTCGATCAGGAACTGACCTTCGGTGGGGCTGTCCAGACAGCCCAGCACATTCATCAGCGTGCTCTTGCCCGAGCCCGACTGGCCCATGATGGCCACGAACTCGCCAGCCTCGATGGCCAGGCTGATGCCATCGAGGGCGCGCACCTCGATCTCGCCCAGCGTGTAGCGGCGCGAGACGCCGCGCAGCTCGATCAGCGCCATCAGCGGCTGCCGCCGGCAGAGGCGGCAGAGGCGGCCGAGGCCGCGGCCGCGGCGGCATCGGCCGCCGAGGGCGGGGCCAGCAGCACAGACTCGCCTTCCTTCAGCCCCTCCAGGATCTGCACCCGGCTGCCGTCCTGCAGGCCGGCGCGCACCTGGCGCGCACTCTGCTTGCCGCCGGCGTCCAGCACGGTGACGCGGTAGCGCCCGTCCTTGTCGCGCTCGCCCAGCGCCACCATGGGCATGGCCAGCACCTGGCTGGCGCTGCCGGTGGCCACGTCGACCTGCACGGTCATGTCCGAGTACAGCTGGCGGGCCCGGTTGTCGACCTCGAACAGCACGTTGTAGAAGACGGCGTTGCCGACCCGCTCGGGAATGGGCTGGATCACGCGCAGCCGGCCCTCGTAGCGCCGGCCCTCGCCGGACAGCGTGGCAAAGCGCGCCAGCTGGCCGACCTGGATGCTCTGGATGTCGGCCTCGGGCACCTTGGTGCGCACGGTGATGGTGTCCAGGTCGGCCAGCGTCAGCATCACCGGCGTGATCTGCACGGCGATCACGGTCTGGCCCACCTGCACCGGCAGGCTGACCACGGTGCCGTCCATCGGTGCGGTGATGCGGGTGTAGCCCAGCCGCACCTGGGCCTGCGCCAGGTCGGCCTGCAGACGGCTCATCACCGCGCTCTGGCCACGCACATCGGCCTCCAGCTTGGCCAGCTCGCTGTCGGCGCGCTCGGCTTCCAGCGCCGCGGTGGCATCGCCGGCCAGCAGGCGGCGCTGGCGGTCGGCCTCGCGGCGGGCGCTGGCCAGGTCGATCTGGCGTGACTCCAGCAGCGCGCGCTGCTGCAGCAGCGCGGCCTCGGCACGGGCCACGTCGTTGCGTGCCAGCTCCGGGTCCAGACTGACCAGCAGCTCGCCCTTCTTCACCTGCTGGCCCAGCTGCACATGCAGGGTCTGGATCTGGCCGCTGACCTGGGCCCCGACATCCACCCGCGTCTTGGCCTGCAGCACGCCGGCGGCCTGCACCAGCTGGGTGATGTCGGCCCTGGCCACCTTGGCGTTGGGCGGCGGCGCCGGCGGCGGCGGTGGTTTCAGCCAGTGCCAGCCGCCATAGGCCGCGGCCAGCAGCAGCCCAATCGGCAGCCAGCGCAGCCGGGTGTGGCGCTGCCAGCGCTGCCGCAACCGGCCGCTCTTGTGTGGTGTTGTCCCCATGCCGCTCCCTGCCACCGCTCCGTCGGGCTGCGCAATGTAGCGTCTGCGCGGGGCTGCCGCGTCGCGTCTCGCGATGAACTGCAGCATCGCAGGGACCAGCCGCAGTCGGCGGCGGGCAGGATGTCAGTCGGGCTGGGCGTCCAGCAGCGCCAGCATGCGCTTCAGGTCCAGTGGCTTGGTCAGATAGTCGGCAAAGCCGGCGGCGCGGCCACGCTCCAGGTCCGACGGCATGGCCTGGGCGCTGACCGCCACCACCGGGATGTGGCGCGTGGCCGGGTCTTCGCGCAGCACGCGCATCACCGCCCAGCCGTCCATCTCGGGCAGGTGGATGTCCAGCAGCACCAGCCGCGGCCGGCGGGTTCGCGCCAGTTCCAGGCCCTGCGATGGCGTGCTGGCGGCCAGCAGCTGCCATTGCGGCCGCAGCGCCAGCACATGCTGGACCAGCAGCAGGTTGACCGGGTTGTCCTCGATGTAGAGCAGCTCGCGCCGGACGGCAGAGGCCACGGCGCCTGCATCGCCGGGCAGCGCCGGCGGCAGCGCCAGCACCTCGGGCGGCGCCAGATCGGCGGCCTTGGGCAGATCGACCCAGAAGCTGCTGCCGCGGCCGCGCTCGCTGTTCACGCCGATGCGGCCGTGCATCAGCTCCACCAGGCGGCGCGAGATCGCCAGGCCGATGCCCGTGCCCTCGACCGCGGTGGTGGCCGCCCCCAGGCGCTCGAAGGGCACGAACAGCCGCTGCTGCTGCTGCTCGTCCAGCCCGGGACCGGTGTCGTCCACGCACAGGCGCCAGCAGTCCTGGCGGTCCTCGATGCGCACCAGCACGCTGCCGCCCGGCGGCGTGTACTTGACGGCATTGGACAGCAGGTTCAGCAGCACCTGCTTGAGCCGGGTGCGGTCGGCCAGCACCTGGCGCGGATCGCCCGCAGCCGGTGCCGACAGCAGCAGCCGGCGCGCCTGCGCCTGTGGCCGCAGCAGGGCCAGGCAGTCGGCCACCAGCGGCTGCAGGCCCACCACCTCGCTGCTCACGGCCATGTGGCCGGCCTCGATGCGGGCCAGGTCGAGCACGTCGTTGATCAGCGTCAGCAGGTGCTGGCCGGCGTCCAGGATCTGCCGCACCTGGCTGCGCGGGCCGGGCTGCTGCAACTGCATCTCCAGCAGCTGGCCGAAGCCGAGGATGGCATTCAGCGGCGTGCGCAGCTCGTGGCTCATGCGCGACAGGAACTCGCTCTTGGCACGGTTGGCGCGTTCGGCCGTGTCGCGGGCCCGTTCCAGCTCGGCGGTGCGGTCCTGCACCCGCTGTTCCAGGTCGGCGGCCAGCTGCTGCAAGGCGCGTGCGGTGCGGCGGCGTTCGGTGATGTCGCGCACGATGACCTGGCTGGCCACGCCCTGCTCGTCGACGAAGGGCGCGGCCATGACCTCGACCTCGACCTCGCTGCCGTCCAGGCGCAGGTAGCGCTCCTCCAGGGCCGGCACGCTCTGCCGCTGGCGGTGCAGCGTCTCGCGGCGGGCATCGACCTGGTCGTGCAGGTCGGGATGGATGCGGTCCTTGACCGGCATGCCCACCAACTGCCCGGCATCATCGGCGCCGAACAGCGCCAGCGTGGCCGGATTGACGTAGGCGAAGCGTCCCTCGCGCACCAGGAAGATGGCGTCGGGCGAGGTGTCGATCAGTGCCCGGTAGCGGCGCTCGTTGCGCTCCAGCGCACGCTGGCGGCGGCTGCCCTGCCACAGCAGGGCGGCCACCGCCGCGCTGGCCGCCAGCACCACGGCCAGCAGCACGCTGAACAGCAGGCGCTCACGCTCGCGACCTGCGGCCAGCGGTACCAGCGCATCGGCCTCGGCCAGGCCCACGGCCAGCACCAGGCCGGTGGCGGGCAGCCGCTTCCAGGCATAGATGCGCGCCACGCCATCGACCTCGCCTGGCACACGGTACAGGCCGCCCGGGCCGCTGCCATCGCGCAGGAACGGCCGCTCGGCCGGCAGCCGGCGGCCCATGGCCTGGTCATGGTCGCGGCTGCGGGCGACGAACGAACCGTCGGCATGCAGCAAGGTCACCGTATCGCGCTCGCCCAGGGCCAGCGCGGCAAAGCGCTGCGCGAAGAAGGCATTCGGCACCACGATGTTCACCGTGCCGGCAAAGCGACCGTCGCGCAGCAGCGGACGGTTGATGACGAAGGTCCAGGTCTTGTGGGCCAGCCGCGACTGCAGCGTCTGGCCGACCACCAGCCGATCACCGCCCTGCAGGTGGGCGCGGAAGTGCGCGCGGTCGGCAACGCTGACCAGTTCGGTCGAGCCGAGGCTGTTGTAGACCACCCGGCCCTGTGCATCGGCCACCGTGACATGGCTGACCGAGCCCTCCGGCAGGGCGGCCATCGCGTCGCGGGCGCGCCCGTCGAACTCGGCCGGCGACCCGCGCCAATCGCGCCGCAGCTGCAGCAAGGCCAGGTCGATGCTGCCCAGCAGCGCCTGGGCCTGGGCCGCAACCACATCGGCGAGCTGCTGGGCGCGTTGCTCGGCCCGTTGCAACGCCTCGCGCTGCAGGGCCTGCTGGGCCCGTTCGCTCTGCAGCCACAGCAGGCCGGCACCGGCGGCCACCAGCAGCAGCAGCAGCGCCGACAGCCAGACCATCAGCCGGCTGCTGCGCGTCTGTGCGGCGGAGGTGATCATCGTGAAGACATCGGGACGGTGACGCCGCGCCAGGCCCGGTTCCGGCCTGCAGGGGGGCGGAGCCGCAGGCGCTGGCGGGCTTGCGGACCAGTATAGGGGCCGGTCCGCGCAGCTCAGGACCGGGCGTGGCGCAGCGTCTGCAGCAGCATGTGGTGCAGGCTGTCCACGGCCTTGGAGCTGCGCGAGGCGGCGCTGCGGTAGACGGCCACCTGCATCGGCTCCAGCGGCCCCAGGCCCTGGGCGCGGCCCAGCACCTGCAGGTGTTCCGGCGCGCTGCACTGGGTCAGCGCCGCGATGGCCAGGCCGCTCTCCACGGCGGCGATCTGTCCCGCCAGGCTGGAGCTGTTGTAGACCACCTTGTAGGCCCGGCCCTGCTGGGCCAGCGACTGGATGGCGCTGCGTCGGCCCAGGCTGGCCTGCTCGTACACGGCGATCGGCAGCGGGTCGCGGCTCCACACATCGAACTGCGCCGAGCCGACCCAGACCATGGGCTCGTGGAACAGCAGCGTGCCGCGCCGGGCGTGATCGCGCGAGACCAGCGCGATGTCCAGCTCGCCGCGTGCCACGCGCGGGATCAGCGAGGTCGATTGTTCGCAGTCCAGCTGGATCTCGACGCCGCCGTGCCGCGGCGCAAAGCGCTTGAGCACCGGCGTCAGGTACTTGCCCGCGTAGTCGTCGGGCACGCCCAGCCGCACCAGGCCGGAGACCGCCTCGCCCTGCAGGGCCGACAGCGCCTCGGCATGCAGGTCCAGCATGCGCCGCGCATAGCTCAGCAGCGTCTGCCCCTCGTGCGTGAGCCTGAGCTGGCGCGGTCCGCGCAGCAGCAGGGGGCGACCGACAGCCGCTTCCAGCTTCTTCAGCTGCATGCTCACCGCCGACTGGGAGCGATGGACCTCGGGGGCGGCGCTGGACAGCGAACCCGCGTCGATGGCCGCGACAAAGCTCTTCAACCAGTCGATCTGCAGGTCGGCCATGATTTCGATTTTCGAATGGCTACCTGTTGAATTATCCGCTACCCACCAGCCTCGGAATGTCTCAGAGTGCGGCCCTCCATGAACGCGCTGACCCGATCCCCCTCTGCCATGGCCCAGCAGCCCGCGACGCCCGGCCCGGTCGATGCCCCGGCGGCTGCCGCGATGACGCTGCTGTGCCTGATCTGGAGCCTGCAGCAGATCTCGCTGAAGGCCGTGGCCGCACAGGTCAGTCCGATGCTGATGATTGCGCTGCGCTCGGCCATCGCCGCATTGCTGCTGGCGCTGCTGATGCGCCGCCGTGGCGAGCTGCCGGCGCCGGCACGCTGGAAGGCGGGCCTGGCCGTGGCTGCGCTGTTCGGCCTGGAGTACCTGCTGGTGGCCCAGGCGCTGCGCCTGACCGGTGCCTCGCATGTGGTGGTGTTTCTCTACACCGCGCCGATCTTCTCGGCCCTGGGCCTGCACCTGCGGTTGCCGGCCGAGCGCCTGGGCGGGCAGCAGATGGCCGGCATCGCCATGGCCTTCGGCGGCATCGCCTGCGCCTTTCTCGGCGGCGGTGGCGCGGGCGCTGGATCGGAGGCCGACGCGCTGCTGGGGGATGGCCTGGCACTGCTGGCCGGCGCGGCCTGGGGCGCCACCACGGTCACGCTGCGCTGCTCCAGCCTGGCCTCGGCTCCCGCCACCGAGACCCTGCTGTACCAGTTGCTGGGCGCCTTGGTGCTGCTGCTGCCGGCCGCCTGGCTCAGTGGCCAGTGGCAGTTCCAGCCCTCGGCCGTGGTCTGGGCCCACCTGGGCTTCCAGAGCCTGGTCGTCTCGCTGGGCAGCTTTCTGGCCTGGTGCTGGCTGCTGCGCCGCTATCTGGCGTCGAGGCTGGGGGTGTTCTGTTTTCTCACGCCGCTGTTCGGCGTGGTGCTGGGCGTGCAGCTGCTGGGCGAAGTGTTGGAGCCGGCCTTTGTGGCCGGCAGCCTGATGGTGCTGCTGGGCATCGGCCTGGTCGGTGCGCGCCCGATCTGGCCGCGGCGCCGTGCCGCGGCCGCGCTCTCCCATCGCGGCTGATCCGGACGGATCATCCGGGCTTCACAGCCAAGCCTTGTCCAATCGTCAGACTTGTTGATCCAGATGATCAACAAGGATTGAACGTGACCGACCCGATCCAGGACGCGGACGCCAGCCGTGCCGCCTGCGATGACCTGCCGATCCCCACCGACCGCCGCAGCCTGCTGCGTGGCGCGGCCGGCCTGACCGCGATGGCCGCGGGCGGCCTGGTGGCCGGCCCTGGCACCGCCCAGGCGGCGGGCGCCGTGACCAGCTTTGCCCTCGCGGTGCTGCCCGATACGCAGTTCTATTCGCGCTACGCCACCACCGACGAGGGCCAGCAGTTCCAGCTGCGCTACGGCTCCACGCCGTTTGACGCGCAGACCGGCTGGATCGCCGCCCATGCCCAGGCCTACAACATCCCGTTTGTCGTGCACCTGGGCGATGTGGTCGACCAGCAGGGCAAGCCCAACCAGTGGGCGGTGGCCGATGCGGCGATGAAGAAGCTGGAGGCGGCCGGCGTGCCGTACTCCATCCTGGCCGGCAACCACGACGTCATCAGCGACCTCGACTACCACCAGCCCTCGGACCAGAACTCGGGCACCGATGCCCAGCGCAACCTGTCGGCCGAGCCCTATCTGCGCTGGTTCCCCACCAGCCGGGCGGCGCGCCAGGCCAGCTTCCGCGAGCGCGACAGCTCGGGCTTTCATGAGGCCCATGTGTTCCAGGCCCATGGCGTGAGCTTCATGGTGCTGTCGCTGTCCTGGCGCATCTCGGACGCCGGCATCGCCTGGGCGCGGCGCGTCATCGCGGCCAACCCCACGCTGCCGGTGATCCTGTCCAACCACCAGCTGCTGAACATCGCCAACGACGGCGTCAAGCCGCAGGAGACCGACTACGGCCGCATGCTGTGGGAGCGGCTGATCCGCGACAACGACCAGATCTTCATGACGCTGAACGGCCACCACCACGGGGCCGCCTACCTGCGCAAGGTCAACAACTTCGGCAACGAGGTGCATCAGATGGTCGTCGACTATCAGATGGACTACCAGGGCGGCAACGCCATGATGCGGCTGTACGAATTCGACCTGGTCAACAACCGCATCGACGTGATGTCGTTTTCGCCCTGGGTGCTGGCCAAGCCCAAGGCCACGCTGAACCCCTTCGACTTTGCCGAGCTGAGCCAGGCCAACCAGCGCTTCTCGATCGCCATCAACTTCAAGAAGCGCTTTGCCGGGTTCCAGCGCTTCAAGCCCACGCTGTCGGTCAATGGCGCGGCCATCCTGCCGCGGGTGCGGTCCGAGCACATTGCGGGTTATGTGGAGCCGACGCCGCCGGTGGTGCGCGCCCCGGCCGATGCCAACGACTTCCCCAGCGTCAGCGAGACCTATGCCCACTGGCGCGCGCCGGCGGCCATCGCCAACGGTCAGGTGGTGCAGGTCGGCGACAGCCTGCCCGACATCGTCAACGGCTTCCACATGGCGCGCACCGGCCTGATCGGCGCCGCCCAGGCCGGCGACGTGGTCTGGTCCACCGACAAGCATCGTTTGTCGTCGGCCCCGGGCAGCGTGCGCTTCCTGAACTCCGACAAGACCCTCAACCGCCTCAGTGCCTTTGCCACCGCGGCCAATGCCGACGGCGTCAACGGCCGCAGCTTCTGGGCCGGCTACACCTTCGAGGCCTTCGTCAAGATCCCGGCCGACTGGGACGCCAGCAAGCACCGCTGGGGCAACATCCTCGGCCGCATGGGCAACCGCGGCAACGTGCCCGGCGGCTACTGGGGCGGCGACCCCGAGGCCTCCAGCGTGCTGTTTGCCATCTCCAACCTGCGCGAGGTGCAGTGGGAGGTGGTGCCGGCCAGCAACTCGCACTATGCGCAGACCAACTGGTCGGGCGAGCTGATCCGCGACACCTGGTACCACATCGCCGTGGTCAACGACCCCGCCACCCGCACCACCACGCTGTATGTGGAGGGCGCGCCGGTGCTGCGCAATGTGGCCAGCGCCGAGACCGGCACCCGCTCGCAGAACCCGCCGCGGCCCTGGATCCTGGGCGCCGGCTGGTGGAACGGCGTGCTCGACGACGGCTACTACGGCTGGATCGGCGAGGTTCGCCTGGTCGGCAAGCCGCTGCCGGCCAGCCAGTGGCTGACCGCCCGCCGCTCGTGATCGCCCAGAACCCGGAGTCTTTTCACATGTCCAAACACATCCTCTGCGCGGCCATGGCCGCTCTGACCCTGGGCCTGGCCGCGCCGGTGACGGCCCAGGCGGCCCAGTTCCAGGCCTCGGCCGAGAGCATCTTCGATGGCAGTGCCTACGGCGCCAGCTACAGCGGCGCCGGCGGTGCCATCGAGCCCAGCAACGAATGGCTGGGCGCGGTGGTCGGCGGCGGCAACGGCGCCTTCGACGCCTTCGGCTTCTACAACAGCGGCGTCGGTGCGCTGCAGCACACGCGCCAGGTGGAACTGCTCAGCGGCAATGTGTTCCGCTTCTTCGACAGCTTCACCAACACCGGCAGCACCAGCGTCAGCACCACGCTCAACTTCTTCGGCAACCTGGGCTCGGACGGCGACGAACTGCTCAGCCATGATGCCGACGGCCTGATCGTCAGCTGCATGGACGGCGGTGACGGCCAGTGTGCCGACCAGCCGGTGCTGGCCCTGGTGTCGGGCAACAACGGCCTGGGCGTGGCGGGCATCAGCCCCAACTTCTACAACGCCAGCTTCAGCGTCAGCCTGGCGCCGGGCCAGAGCCTGGCCCTGCTGAACTTCGCCTTCCTGGCCAGCGAGCTGGGCGGGCCGACCGCTCAAGACCAGCTGCTGGCCCGCGACACCGGTCTGCTGCTGCTGACGGCGCCGCGCCTGCAAGGCCTGAGCGAGGCGCAGATCGCCAGCATCGCCAACTACCAGCTGCAGCCTGTGCCCGAGCCGGGCTCCTGGTTGCTGGCCCTGGCCGGCCTGGGCCTGCTGGGCTGGCGCCGACGCGTTGCCATGCCGGGCTGAGCACCAGAATAGGGCGCCAATGCGGTGAAAGTACCCAAATTGGTGCTTTGCCCCGCGGCAGTCTCGCCGATAAGCATCTAGGTTTCCCTACGCCAGCATCCACCGGTCCCGACAGGGCGGCCGGTGGCTGCGGCTCGAACCGAGGATGCAGTCATGTCCCGAGATCTGAAGGTTTCCACCCGCCTGGCCCTGGCCTTTGGCGCCTTGGTGCTGTTGACGGCGCTGGTGGCCGCCACCGCGCTGTTCAAGCTGGCGGGCATCGAGGCCAACATGGCCTCGTTGGTCGAGCAGCGCCTGCCGCGCATCGCCCGGCTCAACGAGGTCAAGTTCCGGCTCAACCAGATCGGCCTGGCCATGCGCGACACGGCCCTGATGAGCCAGGCCGCCGACATCCAGGCGCGCCAGCAGCAGATCGTCGCCGAGCGCGATGCCATCGGCAGGCTGCTCGACCAGCTGAAGACCGAGATCAACACCGACCAGGGACAGACTCTGCTGGCCAGGATCTTCGAGGCCCGGACCCGCTACGTGCCGGCCCAGCTGCGTTTCCTCGAACTGGTGGGCAGTGGCAAGGCCGACGAGGCCAGGGCCTATCTGCTCGGCACGGCGCGGCCGCTGCAGCTGTCGTACTTTGCCGCGGTCGACGAGCTGATCGCCTTCCAGGGCACGCTGGTGAAGACGGCCTCGGACCAGGCCTCCGCGGCGGCGCACAGCGCCAAGCTGTGGGTGGCCTCGCTGAGCGCGGCCGCGGTGTTGCTGGCGCTGGCGGCGGCGGTGTGGATCGTGCGCAGCCTGACGCGGCAGCTCGGTGCCGAGCCGGGCGATGCCGCGGCCCTGGCCAATGCCGTGGCCGAAGGCGACCTGACCGGCCAGGTCCGCCTGCGGCCCGGCGACACCACGAGCCTGATGGCCCAGCTGCTGGCCATGCAGACGCGGCTGTCGCAGGTGGTGGCCAAGGTGCGCAGCAATTCCGAGAGCGTGGCCACGGCCAGCCACCAGATCGCCCATGGCAACCAGGACCTGAGCCAGCGCACCGAGGAGCAGGCCAGCGCCCTGCAGCAGACCGCCGCCACCATGGAACAGCTGGGCACCACGGTGCGCCACAACGCCGACAGCGCCCGTCAGGCCGACCAGCTGGCGCGCACGGCCTCGCGCGTGGCCGTGCAGGGCGGCGAGGTGGTGGGTCAGGTGGTCAGCACCATGCAGGGCATCAGCGACAGCAGCCGGCGCATCGGCGACATCATCGGCGTGATCGACGGCATCGCCTTCCAGACCAACATCCTGGCGCTGAATGCGGCCGTGGAGGCCGCCCGGGCCGGTGAGCAGGGCCGCGGCTTTGCCGTGGTGGCCAGCGAGGTGCGCAGCCTGGCCCAGCGCAGCGCCGCAGCGGCCAAGGAGATCAAGTCGCTGATCGAGCGCAGTGTCGGCCAGGTGGAGCAGGGCACGCGGTTGGTGGACCAGGCGGGCCGCACCATGGGCGAGATCGTCGGCTCGATCCAGCGCGTCAGCAGCATCGTTGCCGAGATCAGCTCGGCCAGCGTCGAGCAGAGCGCAGGCATTCAGCAGGTCGGCGACGCCGTCGGTCAGATGGACCAGGTGACGCAGCAGAATGCGGCGCTGGTGGAAGAGAGCGCGGCGGCAGCGGAAAGCCTGAACGGACAGGCCCGGCAGCTGGTGCAGGCGGTGTCGGTGTTCAGGCTGCGCGGCTGAGCCTGCGGTGGCGGCCTACAGCCTGACGATGCGCGGCATGGCCGCCAGGCCCTGGCGCAGCTCGGCCCGCGGCAAATAGCAGCGCAGCGCGATCTGGAAGCCCGACGCCGGTGCGGGCAGCCAGTTGGCCAGCGCCGCCGGCCCGTCCGGTGCCGCCTGCTGCAGCAGCAGTGCCAGCGAGCCGTCGTCGGCCCAGTGCAGGCCCGGCGTGCGGTTGCCGATGGCATAGCGTCCGATCGGGTTGTCGACGAAGAAGCGGCGCCCATCGGGCGTGGCCTGGTACATCGTGAACGACCAGAACGAATCGGTGGGGATGCCCTGCGCCGGCAGCTCCAGGCGGTAGCGATGGCGTCCATCCAGCGCGGCGCCGTCGGCGTCGGCATAGCACACGAAGTACATGGCCTCGTCGGGCTCCAGCGCGCCCAGGCCGCCGAGAGCCACCGACGCGCGCAGCGCGTAGTTGCAGCCGAAGTTGCCGATGTCCGCGGCCGCGGCGATCCAGCCCTGGAAGTTCCGGCGACCCTGTGCGCCCTGCAGGCGCACGCGGGCCATGGCACCGTCCATGTGGGCCGTCCAGGCGGCGCGCACCGGCTCGTCCAGCCGGCTCCAGACATCGGTCTGCCCCGGGCACAGGCCGATGCGCGCGCAGCGCTGCAGCAGCGGCGCATCGGCCGCCGGCGCCGGGTTGCGGGCCAGCAGCGCATTGACCGTGGCCAGAAAGGCCGGTGGGTCGTCCAGGGCCCCCGGCGCGCCGGGCAAGGGCAGCAGCGCGTCGACGGTGGGATGCAGCGTGATGCGATCCTGCATCGCATGGGCCTGCGGCAGGTCCTCGGGGCCGTCGACCAGGCAGCGCGCGAACAGCCAGGCATCGTCGCCCGGCGCGCGGATCACCCGTGTGGCCGGGCCGGCCGTGTCCACATCGTGGTCGCGGGGCCCGGCGATCAGCACGTCCACCGGTCCGCAGCCGTCCAGGCGCTGGCCCAGCATCGCGAAGTGGTTGCTGAAGGCGTCCATCAGCGCGATGGACCAGTAGCGCCCCGCCGGCTGCGTGGCCACGCGCAGCCGCAGCGGCCCGGCCGACAGGTCCAGCCAGGCGTTGGAGTACAGCGTGTCGTTGTTGGGCGCGGTGATCCAGCGGCTGCGGTGGTCGGCCAGCCGGCGCAGATGCTTCAGCGTATTGGGCGCATGGCGCTCGGGGTTGGCGGCATCGGCCACCGCGCGCCAGCGCGTGGCGGCGATCACCTGCAGGGGCAGGGCGTACTCGACCGCCTGCTCGACCAGGGCCTGCAGCGCGCCGTCGTCGGCCATGGGGCAGCCCGTCAAGCCTCAGGCCTCGGCCGGCTCGTGCACCGGCGTGAAGCTCAGCTCGCGCCAGCCGTTGGCGATGACGCGCTGGCAGTGCTCGCGGTAGCGCGGGAAGCCGCCGGTGTACAGCGTCAGCCCCTGGGCCTTGCCGGCCACGTTGGCGCCCACGTACCAGGTCTTGGCCTTGGACAGCAGCGTGCGCTGGGCCAGCTGGGCCACGGTCTGCATCCATTCGTCCTCGGCCTGCCGCGTCGGCTCGACCGTGGCCAGGCCCTGGGCGTCCATGTGCGTGATCAGCGCGGCGATCCAGTCCACGTCGTTCTCGCTGATGCGCACGATGTTGGCCAGCGCCGCCGGCCCATTGGGGCCGGTGGTCATGAACAGGTTGGGAAAGCCCTCCAGCATCAGGCCCATGTACGAATGCGCGCCGTCCTGCCATTTCTGGTTCACCGTCTGGCCGCGCTTGCCGACCACGTCGAACGCGGTCAGCGCGCCGGTCAGGCCGTCGTAGCCGGTGGCCAGGATCAGCATGTCCAGCTCGATCTCGCGGCTGGCCGTGCGCACGCCGCGTTCGGTGATCTCGACGATGGGTTCCTGGTTCAGGTCCACCAGGTGCACGCTGGGCAGGTTGTAGGTCTCGTAGTAGCTGGAGTCCAGGCAGGGCCGGCGGGCGAACACCGGGTAGCCGCGCGGCTTCAGCGCCTCGGCCGTGGCCGGGTCCTTGACCACCTCGGCTATCTTGCCGCGGATGAACTCGGCCACCTGCTCGTTGGCTTCTTCGTTGAACAGCAGGTCCGAGAAGGTGCCCAGCATGGCCAGGCCGCCGCGCCGCCAGGCGTCCTCCAGCAGGCTCTGCCGCTCCTCGGGCCGCACGCTGAAGAAGGCCCGCGTGCTGGCCGGTCGCAGGCCGCCGGCGGGGCTGTTGCGCGCGGCCTCGCGCAGGCCGGGGTAGTGGCGCTTGACCTCGGCCACGTACTCGGGCGTCAGGTCGAAGTTGCGCATCGGCATCGTGAAGCTGGGCGTGCGCTGCAGCACGAACAGCTCGCCGGCCTGGGGGCCGACCTCCTGCACGATCTGGATGCCGGTGGAGCCGGTGCCCAGCACTGCCACGCGCTTGCCGGCATAGCTGACCGGCTTGTGCGGCCACTTGGCGGCGCGGTACAGCTCACCCTGGAAGCGGTCCAGGCCCGGGATGTCCGGGTCGCGCGGCACCGACAGCGGGCCGGTGGCCATCACGCAGTAGCGTGCCTCGAAGACCTCGCCGGCCTGGGTGCTCACCACCCAGAGCTGGCGATCGGCGTCCCAGGCGGCGCGCTGCACCCGGGTGTTGAAGCGGTAGTGCTTGCGCAGGTCCAGCCGCGTGGCCACGAAGTCGAAGTAGCGCATCAGCTCGGGCTGGGCGGCGAAGTACTCCGACCAGGTCCACTCCTGCTCGATCTCCTTGGAGAAACCGAAGCTGTAGTCGATGCTGGGCAGGTCCACCCGCGCGCCGGGATAGCGGTTCCAGTACCAGACGCCGCCCACGTCGCCGCCGGCCTCGAAGCCCTGGATGGACAGGCCCATCTCGCGGAACTTGTGCACGGCGCACAGGCCGCCGAAGCCGGCGCCGACGACGATGACGTCGAGCGGCGGGCGGTCTTCTTGACGGGCGGCCTGGGCGGGTTGGGATGCGGGCATGGTCGGTATCTCCTCTCGGGGTTGTGGGGTCAGGGCGGCGCCGCCGTGGCAGTGGGGGCGGCGCGGTTGAGCAGGCCCAGCAGCACGATGTCCAGGTACTGGTCGATCACCTCGCCGGCCTTCAGCGGACCGCCGGAGCGGTGCCAGCGCGACATCTGGTTCAGTCCCGAAAGCAGCAGCCGGCCGGCCACGGCCGGGTTCACCGGGCGCAGCTCGCCGCAGGCGATGCCGGCCTCGATGCACTGGCGCAGCAGCTTCTCGTACTCGTCGCGCTGGGTCAGCGCCAGGTCGCGGCGGCCGTTGGCGCCGGCCTGCCAGAAGGCATTGGAGCCGGCCACCCACTGGTCGCGGCGCTGCTCCATCTCCTCGGCCGAAGCCTGCAGGAAGGCGCGCACCTTCTGCGTCGGCGTGGGCGCGCGGGCCACGGCCGCCTGCACCTCGGCCAGCAGCGAGTCCATCGACTCGATGACGACACGCTCGTACAACGCATCCTTGTTCGGGAAGTAGTAGTACAGCGCGGCCTTGGTGATCTGCGCGGCCTCGGCGATGTCGCGTAGCGAGGTGGCGTCAAAGCCCTTTTGCGCAAACAGGCGCCGGGCGATGGCCAGCAGCTGGGCCTCGCGGCCGTCGGACAGGTCGGGGACGGAGGGGGTGTTCATGTCCACGATCTTCGCTCAGGCCCTGTGCCGGTCGGCTCGCGGCATTCAGCGGCCCTTGTAGACCGGCTTGCGCTTTTCCAGGAAGGCCATCTGCGCCTCGCGCGCGTCCTCGGTCTTGGACAGGGCCACGGTATTGCTCTGTTCGTAGCGGTAGGCGTCGCGCAGCGGCATGACCTCGGTCATGCGCGCGGCCTCCTTGGCCAGGCGCACGGCCACCGGCGACTTGCTGGCGATCTCGTGGGCGATGCCCTGGGCATAGGGCAGCAGCTCGTCGGGCGGCAGGCAGGCCTCGACCAGGCCCAGGCGGTACATCTCCTGCGCCGTGATCTGGTAGCCGGTGAAGAACATGCGGCGGGCGCGCGACTGGCCGAAGATGCGCTGCAGAAAGGACACGCCGCCCGCCAGGCCGACATTGATCTCGGGCATCGAGAAGTAGGCGCTTTCGCTGGCCACCCAGATGTCCGAGGCCATCACCAGGCCGAAACCGGCGCCCAGGGCCGCCCCGTTGACGGCGGCGATCACCGGCTTGCTGCATTCGGCGATGGCGTTGTGCGTCTCGCGCACGCGGCGGTTGTGGCGGCCGTAGGCGCCGGGCGTGGCACCCAGGTTGGGCCGCTCGCGGATGTCGGCGCCGGCCGAGAAGACCTTGCCGTTGCCGGTCAGCACCACGGCCATCACGTCGTCGCGGTCGCTCAGCTCGTCGAACAGCGCGGTCAGCTCGTCACGCATCTCGGCGTTCTGCGCGTTCACCGGCGGGCGGTTCAGCGTCACGGTGGCCACCTTGTCGGCCACGTCGACGATCAGGGTCTTCCAGTCACTCATGCAGTTTCTCCAGCAGTCATTGGGCGGGGCGACGTTCGATCACGGCATCCAGGCAGGCGCAGCCACGTTCGCGCACCACCAGGGGGTTGATGTCCACCGCGGCCAGCTCGTGGGCATGGGCAGCGGCAAACTCGGACAGCTTCACCAGCGCATCGGCCAGCGCATCGCGGTCGGCCGGCGGGGCGCCACGCCAGCCGGCCAGCAGCTGGCCGGCGCGCGTGGCGCTGATCAGCGCCTGGGCGCGGGCCTGCGTCAGCGGTGCCGAGGCGAAGGCCACGTCGCGGAACAGCTCGGTGGCGATGCCGCCCAGGCCGAACATCAGCATCGGCCCGAAGGCCGGGTCGACGATCACGCCGGCAATGGTCTCGACGCCGCCGCTCAGCATCGGCGCGATCAGCACGCCGTCGATGCGGGCGTCGGGCCGGTGCCGGGCGGCGCGTCTGAGCAGCTCGTCAAAGGCCGAGGCCACCGCGGCGGCATCGGCCAGGTTCAGCATCACGCCGCCGACCTCGGTCTTGTGCGGGATGTGTGCCGACAGGATCTTGGCCACCACCGGGTAGCCGAGGGTGTCGGCGGCGCGCACCGCGGCCTCGCGCGTGGCGCAGGCGTGCTCGGCCGGCACCGGCAGGCCGGCCGCGGCCAGGCAGGCCTTGGCGCTGGCCTCGGTGGCGACCTCGGGCAGCGGCTCGCGCGCGGCCTGCGGCGGCGCCACGCGGTGCAGGGCCGCACGCCGCTGGCGCAGCGCCCAGGCCGCACCCAGGGCCCGCACGGCGCGGCTGGCATCGGCAAACACCACCACGCCGGCCTCGGCCAGCCGCTGCTGCACCTCGGGCGTGGCCAGCATCACCACCATCAGCCGCTGCTGCGGGTACTGCCGGGCCAGGTCGGCCAGCGCGGTCTCGGTGCCAGCAAAACGCTGCGGCGACAGGCCGGCATGGGCCAGGTAGGCGATCACCGTGTCGCAGCCGCCGTGGGCCAGCATGGCCTCGACCGTGCGTTCTATGCCCTGCGGCACCGAGGTCACCTGGGCCGTGGTGTCGTAGGGGTTGGCCGGCGTGACGAAGGGCAGGACCTCGCGCAGGCTGCGCTGGGCCGCCTCCGGCAGCGGCGGCAGGCTCAGGCCCAGCGGCTCGGCCTCGTCGGCGATCAGCACGCCGATGCCGCCCGAGCCGGTGACCACGCCGATGCGCGGGCCCGTGGGCAGGAAGTTGGGCAGGGTGGCGGCAGCCTGTCCGGTGCTGAAGAACTGGGCGATGTCCAGCATCTCGTCGATGCTGGAGGCGCGCACCGCGCCGCATTCCTCGATCACGGCATCGAACACCGCATCGTTGCCGGCCAGGCCGCCGGTGTGGGTGGCGGCGGCCGCCGCGCCCAGGGCCGAGCGGCCGATCTTCATCACCACCACCGGCTTGCCGGCGTCGGCCGCGGCCAGCAGCGCGGCGCGCAGCGCCGTGCCGTCGCGGCAGGCCTCGAGCGCGGTGCAGATCACCCGCGTGTCCGGGTCCTGCGCCAGGTAGGCGATGCATTCGGCCACGTCCACGTCGGCCTCGTTGCCGGTGGCCACGGCCACCGACAGGCCCAGGCCGCGCAGGGCCGCGGCGCCATAGCTGGCGCTGCCGAAGGCGCCGCTCTGCGTGGCCAGGCCGATGCAGCCGGCGCCGGGCTTGAGGCCGTTGAGCAGGGTGGAGAAGGTGGCGAACAGGCCGCTGGCCGGGTGGATCAGGCCCAGCGCATTGGGGCCGATCAGGCGCATGCCGGCGCCGCGGGCGATCTCGACCAGGCGGCGCTGCAGCGCCGCGCCCTCGGGCCCGGCCTCGGCAAAGCCGGCGGTGAACACCTGCACCGCCTTCACGCCCTGGCGCGCGCAGTCGGCCACCGCCTGCTCCACCGCGGGCAGCGGCACGGCGACGATGGCATGGTCGATGGGCTCGCCGATGTCCAGCACGCTGCGCCAGGCACGCCGTCCCTGCAGCTCGGCATGGCCGCTGGTATTGACCGGGTAGATGGCGCCGGCAAAGCCGGCCTCGATCAGAAAGCGCAGCGGCCGGCCGCCGATGCGCTCGGGGTCGGACGAGGCGCCGATGATGGCGATGGAGCGCGGGTGGAAGAAGGGGTGCAGCGCATGCATGCCAGGGTCCTCAGGCCAGGGCCGCGGTGGGCAGGGACTGCAGCCGCGACAGCTGGGTGAAGCGGTCGCCCTGCTCGAACTCGGCGCACAGCAGGCGGCGCGCCAGGCGGGCGGCCGGCAGCTCGGCCGTCATGCCCATGCCGCCATGCAGCTGGATCGAGGCCTCGGCGCCACGCCGTGCCAGCTCGTTCAGGTAGAGCTTGCACAGCATGGCGTCGCGGCTGGCCAGCCGGCCGCTGGCCACGGTGTCGGCCACCAAACGGGCCAGCAGCACGCTGGCGCTTTCGTAGTCCACATACAGCTCCACCACCTTGTGGCGCAGCACCTGGAAGCTGGCCAGCGCCACGCCGAACTGCACGCGGGCGCTGAGGTAGGCGATGCAGTGCTCGATGGACGCGCCCAGCGTGGCCGCCATGTCCAGCGTGGTGGCCAGCATGGCCAGGTCCTGCGCCGTGGCGGCGGCCTGGCGCGCGGCCGGGCCGCTTTGCAGCACCGCGCTGGCCGGCAGCTCCAGCCCGGTGACCGTGTGATCGGCGATGCGGGCGCCGTCGATGCCGGCATAGGCGGTGCGCGAGGCGGCCTGCAGCGTGGCCTGGGGCAGCAGCAGCAGGTGCTCGCCGGTGGCCACCAGCACATGGGTGAAGGGCAGCTCGGCGTCCACCGCCTCCAGCGTGCCGGCCAGGCGCAGCCCGCCGCCGGCCAGCGGCGTGGCACTCAGCGAAGTGCCGTCCACCACGTCGAGGTCGATCTCGCCGGCGCACAGCGCGCGCAGCGCCTCGTCGGCAGTCTCGCTGCGGGTCTGGGCACTGGCGGCCATCAGCAGCGCCGGCGCCTGGGCGCAGCGGCGCACCAGGGGCAGGCCCAGGGCCTGGCGCGAGCAGCCCTCGATCACCGCGCCCAGGTCGGCCAGCGTGCCACCGGCGCCGCCGTGGGCCTCGTCGACCAGCAGAGCCGGCCAGCCCATGGCCGCGGCCTGGCGCCAGGCATCGTGGCGGTCGCCGCGGGCCACGGCATCGCTGGCAAAACGCGAGGCGGCCTCGAACAGGTCGCCGGGGAACATGGTGTCGGCAGAAAACTGCATCGGGATTCCTTCAAGCGCCGAACAGTTCGCGCGCGATCACGTTCTTCTGCACTTCGCTGGTGCCGCCGGCGATGGTGCGCGAGCGGTAGAACAGGTAGTTGTGGACCATGTTGCTCTGCTCGTCCTCGGCCACCTGCAGGCTGCCGTCGCCGGCCAGCGGCACGAAGCGCGCGGCGCGGCGCGGGCCCAGCGCGTCGAAGGCGATGCCGATGATGCGCTGCGCCAGCTCGGAGCAATGCAGCTTCAGCGCCGAGGACTTGGCCGCACGCAGCCGGCCGTTCATCTCGTCGTCGATGGCCGACAGCAGCAGCTCGCGCGCCGCGCGCACCTCGGCCTCGGCCAGCAGCAGGCGCTCGGCAAAGGCGGCCTGGCCCTGCACCTGGGCCGCCACCTGCTGCAGCAGCCGCTCCAGGCGCAGCACGATGGCCGGCGCCAGGCGCTCGCGGTCGAGCAGGAACTTGGCGCACTTCCAGCCGCCGCCTTCTTCGCCCAGGCGGTTGGCCACCGGCACGCGCACCTCGTCGAGGAAGACCTCGTTGACATGGTGCCAGGCGTCGATGGTGCGGATCGGCTGGATGCGGATGCCCGGCGTGGACAGCGGGATCAGCAGCAGGGTGATGCCCTCCTGCTTGCGGCCTTCGCTGCTGGTGCGCACCAGGGTGTACATCCAGTCGGCCTCGTGGGCATGCGAGGTCCAGATCTTCTGGCCGCTGACCACATAGTCGTCACCTTCGCGCACGGCCCGGGTCTTCAGCGAGGCCAGGTCCGAGCCCGCGCCGGGTTCCGAATAGCCCTGGCACCACCAGTCGCTGCCGTCCAGGATGCCGGGGATGAAGCGCCGGTGCTGCTCGGGCGTGCCGAAGTGCAGCAGCACCGGGCCGATGTGGCCCAGGCCATGGTGGTATTGCGGCGGGCAGTCGCGCTCGGCCATCACCGACTCGAACAGGTAGCGCTGGCGCATGTCCCAGCCGGTGCCGCCAAAGGCCTGCGGCCAGCCTGGCGCGGCCCAGCCGCGCGCATGCAGGATGCGCTGCCAGGCGGCGTAGTCTTCGCGGCCCAGCTTGGCATTGCTGCGCACACGCTCGCGCAGTTCGCCAGGGCACTGGCTCAGGGCGAAGGCATCGACCTCGCGCCGGAAGGCGTCGTAGTCGATCTCGGCGGCATCGGGAAGGGCGGATCCGGAGGTCATGCCGCAAATCTACTAAACGACCGGTAAGTAGCCAACTAGGGTTGGTCCCTAGGGATGTTTCCGTGCCCGCCGCATGGGCATTTCAATGGGAGGACCTCCGGGGCCTGGCGACTGACCCGACTACAGGAAAACCCTCTGCCATTCTGGGTTGTCAGCGGGTTGGAACGCGGATTAGCATGCCGTCACTTACCGATCGGTTAATGACTTCAGCACCATGAGCATCCACCGCCCCGCATCGCCGCAACGCCGCCGCTGGCTGCAGCTCGCGACCGCCGCCGCGCTCGGCTGGGCCCTGCACAGCCAGGCCCAGGAGCCGGTGGCGCTGCCGCGCACCGTGACCCTGCTGGTGCCCTATGCCGCCGGCGGCGTGACCGACAGCCTGGCGCGCTCGCTGGCCAAGCGCCTGGCCGAGGCCTGGGGCAATACCGTGCTGGTGGACAACAAGCCCGGCGGCGGCACGGTCATCGGCACCGCCGCCGCGGCGCGTGCGCCGGCCGACGGCTCGACCCTGCTGGTCACCAGCTTCGGGTTCGTCGGCAACCAGCTGATGCTGCCCAACCTGCCCTATGCGCCGTCGTCGCTGGCGCCGCTGGCGCTGATCGGCGAATCGACCGGCGTGCTGCTGGTGCACCCGTCGGTGCCGGCCAGCAATGTGGGCGAGTTCGTGCGCTGGCTCAAGTCGCGCGCGGCTTCGGGTGCCGCGCCGGCGGCCTTTGCCAGCAGCGGCAACGGCTCCAGCGTGCATGTGATGTCGGAGATGTTCGGCGCCGCCATCGGCGTGCCCATCATCCACGTGCCCTACCGCGGCAATGCACCGGCGCTGGCCGATCTGATCGGCGGCCAGGTGCAGGCCATGTTCGACTCCACCGCCGCGCTGTCGCATGTCAAGACCGGCCGGCTGAAGGCCCTGGCCGTGAGCACGGCCCAGCGCTCGATGCTGGCGCCCGAGCTACCCACGCTGGCCGAATCGGGCGAGCCCGGCCTGGCCAGGTTCGATGCCGGCAGCTGGTTCGGCGTGTTCGTGCCGGCCGGCGCCAGCGCCGCGCTGCAGACGCGTCTGCATGCCGACCTGAATGCCGCGCTGGCCGCCAAGGGCATGCCCGAGGAGATCATGAAGACCGGTGTCGAGCCGCGCCTGGTCAGCCGCGCCGCCTTTGCCGATCATCTGAAGCGCCAGATCGAAACCTGGGGCCCGGTGATCCGCTCCAAGAACATCAAACCCGACTGAGTCTGGAAGCACCGCCATGCACGGCCTGATGCAAGACCGCCCGCTGCTGATCTCCAGCCTGCTCACGCATGCGCAGCGTTTCCATGGCGAGCGCGAGATCGTCTCGCAGCTGGCCGATGGCCGCCAGCACCGCAGTTGCTGGCGCGAGATCGGCGAGCGCGCCCAGCGCCTGGCCAACGCCATGGCCGGCCTGGGCGTGGCAGACGCGACACGCGTGGGCACCCTGGCCTGGAACACCCACCGCCACCTGGAGCTGTACTTCGGCGTGCCGGGCATGGGGGCCGTGCTGCACACGGTGAACCCGCGCCTGCACCTGGACCAGATCGCCTACATCATCGACCACGCCGGCGACGAGGTGCTGTGCTTCGATGTCGGCTTTGCCGACCTGGTGGCGGCCCTGGTGCCGCGCTGCCCCAAGGTGCGGCACTGGGTGGCGCTGTGCGATGCGGCGGGCAAGCCGCAGATCGCCGGCCTGGCCGCCGATCAGGTGCTGGCCTACGAAAGCCTGCTCGACCAGGCCGCGCCGCAGTACGACTGGCCGGCGCTGGACGAGCGCCAGGCCTCGTCGCTGTGCTACACCTCGGGCACCACCGGCAACCCCAAGGGCGTGCTCTACAGCCACCGCTCCACGGTGCTGCACTGCTTTGCCGCCTGCGCCGCCGACGGCCTGGGCCTGGCGGCGCGCGACAGCGTGCTGCTGGTGGTGCCGCTGTTCCACGTCAATGCCTGGGGCGTGCCCTATGCCGGCGCCATGGCCGGGGCCAAGCTGGTGCTGCCCGGCGCCAACCTCGGTGGCGAGGCCATCTACCGCCTGCTGGCCGAAGAACGCTGCAACTTCACGTTGGGCGTGCCCACCGTGTGGCTGGGCCTGTTCGACCACATCGAGCGCCACCGCGCCCAGCTGGACCTGTCGCAGATCCGCCTGGAGCGGGTGGTCATCGGCGGCTCGGCCGCGCCGCGCGCGCTGATCGAGAAGTTCGATGCGATGTTCGGCGCCTTCGCCATCCATGCCTGGGGCATGAGCGAGACCAGCCCGCTGGGCACCATCGGCCGGCTGCTGGCCAAGCACGAGGGCCTGCAGGGCGCGGCCCGCCACGATGTGCAGTGCAAGGCCGGCCGCGCCATCTTCGGCGTCGAGATCGAGATCTTCGACGACGAAGGCCGGCCGCTGCCGCACGACGGCCTGGCCTTCGGCGAGCTGAAGGCGCGTGGCCCCTGGGTGGCGGCCGGCTACTTCGGCCTGGACCAGCCGGCGGTCGACGCCCAGGGCTGGTTTGCCACCGGCGACGTGGCCACCATCGACGGCGACGGCTACATCCAGATCACCGACCGCGCCAAGGACGTGATCAAGTCCGGCGGCGAGTGGATCTCGTCGATCGAGCTGGAAAACGTCGCCGTCGGCCATCCTGCGGTGCAGGAGGCGGCGGTGATCGGCGTCGCCCACCGCCGCTGGCAGGAGCGCCCGCTGCTGCTGGTGCAGCTCAAGCCCGGCGCCCAGGCCGGCCGCCAGGAACTGCTGGACTGGTTCGACGGCAAGGTGGCCAGCTGGTGGAAGCCCGACGACGTGCAGCTGGTCGACAGCCTGCCCCACACCGCCACCGGCAAGCTGCAGAAGCGCGCGCTGCGCGAACAGTTCCAGGGCCACCGATTGCCCACCGACCCGGGTTGAGCCCGGCCCGCCACCCCTGACCCGCCACCACCGACCCCCGACCCAGGAGACAAGACGATGAAGCAGGCACTGACCCTCACCCTGGCCGCCACGCTGGCCATGCCCACACTGGCCCAGGTGTCCGACGACGTGGTGCGCATCGGCATCATGAGCGACATGGCCGGCCCCTATTCCGGCAACGGTGGCCCCGGCTCGGTGCTGGCCGCGCGCATGGCCATCGAGGACTTCGGCGGCAAGGTCAACGGCAAGACCGTCGAGCTGCTGGTGGTCGACGACCAGAACAAGCCCGACGTGGGCCTGAATGCCGCGCGCAAGTGGCTGGACGTGGACAAGGTCGATGCCATCGTCGGCGGCTCGGCCTCGTCGATCGCGCTGGGCGTGCAAAGCCTGCTGAAGGAAAAGCAGAAGCCCTACCTGATCGCCGGCACCGTGACCGACCTGCTGACCGGCAAGAACTGCTCGCCGATGTCGGTGCAGTTCCTGGTCGACACCTACTCGCTGCCCAAGGCCGGCGTGAAGACCCTGCTGAACCAGGGCATCAAGAGCTTCTTCTTCATCACCGTCGACTACGCCTTCGGTGCCGCCTTCCAGAACGCGGCCACCAAGTTCATCGAGGAGGGCGGCGGCAAGGTCGTCGGCTCGGTCAAGCACCCGCTGGGCGCCACCGACTTCTCGTCCTATCTGCTGCAGGCGCAGAGCAGCGGCGCCAAGGCCATCGTGATCCTGAACGCCGGCCTGGACCTGTCGAATGCGCTGAAGCAGGCGGCCGAGTTCAAGATCGCCGATGGCGGCCAGGCCGTGTCGGTGTTCGGCATGACCATCAACAGCGTGGCCGCGATGGGCCAGGACGTGGCCAAGGGCCTGACCTTCACCGACCCCTGGTACTGGGACCGCACCGAAGAATCGCGCCAGTGGGCGCGGCGCTTCATGCCGCGGCTGAACAACCAGCCGCCGACCTACATCCACGCCGGCACCTACAGCGCGGTCACGCACTACCTGAAGGCCGTGCAGGCCGCCGGCAGCGACGCCGGCCCGGCGGTGATGGCCAAGATGAAGTCCACGCCGATCAACGACATGACGGCCAAGAACGTCAGCATCCGCGAGGACGGCCAGGCGCTGCGCCCGGTGTATGCGGTGCGCGTCAAGGCGCCGGCGCAGATGAAGGGCAAGTCCGACCACTACGAGGTGCTGGGCGAGCTGCCGGCCGACCAGGTGTTCCGTCCGCTGGCCGAAGGCGGCTGCGACTTCGTCGCCAAGAAGTGAGCCAGCGCTCCTGCATCCGACGGCCTGCGCGATGACGCCCAGCCTGCAGCTGCCGCTGCTCCGGCGCGACCTGCTCGGCGAAAGCCCGCTGTGGGATGCGTCGGCGCAGGCCCTGTACTGGGTGGATGCGCGCGGCCGTCGCGTGCAGCGCTGGTGCCCGCAGCAGGGCGGGGTGCTGCAGCACTGGGATGCGCCGCAGGACCTGGGCTCCATCGCGCTGACCACCGATGCCAACCGCCTGCTGCTGGCGCTGGCCGACGGCTTTGCGCTGCTGGACCTGGCCAGCGGCGCCGTCACGCCACGCGCCGCGGTGCAGCACCCGAAGCCGCCGATGCGCCTGAACGACGGCCGCTGCGACCGCGAGGGCCGCTTCGTCTGCGGCTCGATGGTGCTGCACCGGCGCGATGCCGAGGGCTCGCTGTACCGGCTGGAGCACGACGGGCGCGTCAGCACGCTGATCGCCGGCGGCATCGCCGTGTCCAACGCCATCTGCTTCAGCCCCGACGGGCGCCGGCTGTACTTTGCCGACAGCCTGTCGGGCCTGATCCGCCGCTGGGACTATGCGGTGGACGGCAGCCTGTCCAACGAACAGGTGTTCGCCGACACCCGCAGCCAGGGCAGCGGCCCCGACGGCGCCACCGTCGATGCCGATGGCTGCCTGTGGGTGGCCCTGGTGATGGCCGCCCGACTGGCCTGTTATGCACCGGATGGCCGGCTGCTGCGCCTGCTGGACCTGCCGGTGCCCTATCCCAGCTGTCCGGCCTTCGGCGGGCCGGCGCTGGACCGGCTTTATGTCACCAGCATCCGCGACAGCGGCAATGTGCTGCGCAGCGACGATCCCGCCGCCGGCGCGCTGGTGGAGATCAGCGGCCTGGGCGTGCGCGGCCTGGCCGAGGTGCCCTACCGTTCCGAGCAGCCTGCACCATGAGCAGCGACAACGACTACATCCTCGAAGCCAGCAACCTGGGCAAGTCCTTCCGCGGCTTCGACGCCGTGAAGGGCGTGAACCTGAAGGTCAGGCGCGGCACCGTGCATGCGCTGATCGGCCCCAATGGTGCCGGCAAGACCACCTGCTTCAACCTGCTGACGCGCTTTCTGCCGGTGAGCAGCGGGCGCATCGTCTTCGACGGCCGCGACATCACGCCGCTGGATGCGGCCAGCGTTGCCCGGCTGGGCCTGGTGCGCTCGTTCCAGATCTCGGCGGTGTTCCGCCAGCTCAGCGTGCTGGACAACCTGCGCGTGGCCCTGCTGGCCCACGACGGTGGCAGCTACGCCTTCTGGCGTTCGCGGCGTGCGCTGGACCGCTACACCGCCCGCGCCGACGAGCTGCTGGCCGCGGTGGACCTGGGGCGCTGGCGCGAGCACACCGCCGCCGACCTGCCCTATGGCCGCAAGCGTGCACTGGAACTGGCCACCACGCTGGCGCTGGAGCCCAGCCTGGTGTTGCTGGACGAGCCCATGGCCGGCCTGGGCCACGAGGACATCGCCCCGGTGACCCAGCTGATCGCCGACGTGGCCAAGCGCTGCACCGTGCTGATGGTGGAACACAACATGAAGGTGGTCGCCGACCTGTGCGACCGCATCACGGTGCTGCAGTCCGGCGAGGTGCTGGCCGAAGGCCCGTACGAACAGGTCTCGCGCGATCCGCGCGTGCTCGAAGCCTATGTGGGAGGCGCCGTTGTCTGAGAACCGCATGCCGCTGCTCCAGGTCGAGGGCCTGGCCGCCTGGTACGGCGAGACCCAGGCGCTGGAGCGCATCGACCTCGAAGTGCATGCCGGCGAGGTGGTGTGCCTGCTGGGCCGCAACGGCGCCGGCAAGACCACCACGCTGCGCGCCATCATGGGCCTGCTGTCGCGCTGCCGCGGCCGCGTCACGCTGGCCGGCCAGCCGGCCCTGGGCCTGGTGCCCGAGAAGGTGGCCCGCCTGGGCGTGGCCTACTGCCCCGAGGAACGCGGCATCTTCGCCAGCCTGTCGGTGGAAGAGAACCTGCTGCTGCCGCCGGTGCTGGCACCGGGCGGCCTGACGATTGCCGAGATCTACGAGCTGTTCCCCAACCTGAAGGCACGGCGCGCCAGCGGCGGCGCCAAGCTGTCGGGCGGCGAGCAGCAGATGCTGGCGATTGCCCGCATCCTGCGCACCGGCGCCAAGCTGCTGCTGCTGGACGAGCCCACCGAGGGCCTGGCGCCGGTGATCGTGCACGGCATCGGCCAGACCATCAACCGGCTGCGCGAGCGCGGCTTCACCATCCTGATGGTCGAGCAGAACTTCCGCTTCGCCTCGCGCCTGGCCGACCGCTTCTACGTCATCGAGGAAGGCCGCGTGATCGAGCAGTTCGACCAGGACACGCTGGTCCGAGACACCGCCCGAATCGAGGCCCTGCTGGGGGTCTGACACCGATGAACCTGCTGGACATTCCCCCCGCCGCCATCGTCGGCCAGTTGCTGGTCGGCCTGATCAACGGCTCGTTCTATGCGCTGATGAGCCTGGGCCTGGCCATCATCTTCGGCCTGCTGCACATCGTGAACTTCGCCCACGGCGCGCAGTACATGCTGGGCGCCTTCATCGCCTGGGCGATGCTGGAATACCTGGGCCTGGGCTACTGGTGGGCGCTGCTGATCGTGCCCCTGGTCACCGCCGGCCTGGGCATGCTGGTCGAGCGCACCATGCTGCGCCGCCTGCATGGCCTGGACCCGGTGTATGCGCTGCTGCTGACCTTCGGCCTGGCCCTGCTGCTGGAAGGTGCGTTCCGGCTCAAGTTCGGCGCCACCGGCCAGCCTTACGCCAGCCCGCTGTCGGGCGGCATCAAGCTGCCGTTCGCCTTTCTGCCGGCCTACCGGGTGTGGGTCATCGTGGCCTCGCTGGTGGTCTGCCTGGCCACCTGGTGGTTTGTCGAGCGCACGCGCTTCGGCGCCTACCTGCGCGCCGCGCATGAGAACCCGCAGCTGGTGCGCAGCTTCGGCATCCGCGTGCCGCTGCTGCTGACGCTGACCTACGGCCTGGGCGTGGGCCTGGCCGGCCTGGGCGGGGTGATGGCCGCGCCCATCTACCAGGTCAACCCGCTGATGGGCAGCAACCTGATCGTGGTGGTGTTCGCGGTGGTGGTGATCGGCGGCATGGGCTCGATCATCGGCGCCATCGCCGCCGGCTTCGGCCTGGGCGTGGTCGAGGGCATGACGCGGCTGCTGGCACCCGACTACGCCGGCATCGTCGTCTTCATCGTGATGCTGGGGGTGCTGGCCTTCAAGCCGGCGGGCCTGTTCGGCCGGGGAGATCTGTGATGCAGGGTGTGGGACGTGTGCCGCACTGGGTGTGGGCGGCGGCGGCGCTGCTGGCGCTGGCCGCGCCCTTCGTGGCCTATCCGGTGTTCCTGATGAAGCTGCTGTGCTGGGCGCTGCTGGCGGCTTCGCTGAACCTGCTGGTCGGCCACGTCGGCCTGCTGTCCTTCGGCCATGCGATGTTCTTCGGCTCGGCCGCCTACATCACCGCCCATGCGGTGAAGGTCTGGTCCTTCGAGCCGCTGCTGGGCGTGCTGGCCGGCACCGCCTGCGCGGCCTTCATCGGCCTGGCCGGCGGCCTGCTGGCGATCCGCCGCCTGGGCACGGCGTTTTCGATGATCACGCTGGCCATCGCCCAGCTGGTGTACTTCATCGCCTTGCGCGCGCCCTTCACCGGCGGCGAGGACGGCATCCAGGACGTGCCGCGCGGCCTGCTGCTGGGCCTGCTGCCACTGGCCGACAACCATGCGCTGTACTACCTGGTGCTGGCCCTGGTGGCCTTCGGCTTCTGGCTGATCTACCGCACCGTGCACTCGCCGTTCGGCCATGTGCTGGCGGCCATCCGCGACAGCGAGGCGCGGGCCGTGTCGCTGGGCTACCGGGTCGCGCGCTACAAGCTGGCGGCCTATGTGCTGTCGGCGGCGCTGGCCGGCCTGGCCGGCTCGCTGAAGGCCCTGGTGTTCCAGATCGCCACGCTCACCGACGTCAGCTGGACCACCTCGGGCGAGGCCCTGCTGATGGTCATCGTCGGTGGCGTGCAGACCCTGGCCGGCCCGCTGGTCGGCGCCCTGGTGGTGGTGACGATGCAGAACTACCTGGCCTCGTTCGCCGAGCTGGTGCTGATGCTGCAAGGCCTGGTGTTCATCGTCGTCGTGCTGCTGTTCCGCCGCGGCGTGGTGGGTGAATGGCAGGCCTGGCGCCAGCGCCGCGCGGCGCGTGGCGGCAAGGCGCAGGTCAGCGCATGACGGCCATCAGACTCGACGGCCGGCTGGCCCTGGTCACCGGCGCGGCGGGCGGCATCGGTGCCGCCACCGCCCAGGCCCTGGCCGGCGCCGGCGCCCGTGTGTGGCTGGCCGACCGCGATGCCGCGCGCTGCGAAGCCGTGGCCCGGGCGCTGCGCGAGCAGGGCCACGCCGCCTGGGCGGCGGCACTGGATGTCACCGAGCCCGCGGCGGTGCACGCCCTGGCCCAGCGGGTGGCTGCAGAACAGGGTGACCTGGACATCCTGGTCAACAACGCCGGCCTGCTGGTGCGCCGCGGCATCGACGATCCCGATGCCGAGGCCATCGTGCACCAGGTCATGGAGGTCAACCTGCATGGCGCCTTTGCCATGGTCAAGGCCTTTCTGCCGGCACTGCGGCGCCGGCGCGGCTGCATCGTCAACGTGGCCTCGGGTGCGGCCTTCACGGCCCAGGCGCGCTGTGCCGGCTATTCGGCGTCCAAGGCCGCGCTGCACATGCTGACCCAGACCCTGGCGGTGGACCTGGGCGCCGACGGCGTGCGCGTCAATGCGGTGGCGCCGGGGGTGATCGAGACCGCGATGACCGAGGCCACACGCGCCGATGCCACGCGCCTGGCCGGCTTTGTGCAGCGCACGCCGGCCGGCCGCATCGGCCAGCCGGCCGAGGTGGCCGCGGCCATCCTGTTCCTGGCCTCGCCGCTGGCCAGCTATGTCAATGCCGCCACGCTGCCGGTGGACGGCGGCTTCCTGGCCACATGAGCGGCGCTGTCAGCGACCGGCCGGGTCTGCGCGCCATCGTCACCGGCGCCGCGCGTGGCATCGGCCGGGCCATGGCCGAGCGGCTGGCGGCCGACTCGCTGGCGCGGTTCGGGCAGCCGGCGCTGCTGGTGCTGGCCGACCAGCATGGCGATGAGCTGGCCCGGCTGCGCGACGCACTGCAGGCCGGCGGCGCCCGCGTCTGGATCCGTGCCGGCGACCTGGCCGATGCCGACGAGCCGGCGCGCATTGCTGCCCTGGCCTCCGCGGCCATGGACGGGCTGGACTGCGTGGCCAGCAATGCCGGCTTCGCCCGGCCGGCGCCGCTGCTCGAAGCCGCTGTCGACGACTGGGACCGGGTGTTTGCCGTGCATGTGCGCGCCGCCTGGCTGCTGGGCCGGGCCTGCCATGGCCTGCTGGCGCGTGCGCGCGGCTGTCTGGTGCTGACCACCAGCGTCTCGGGCAGCCAGGCCTCGCCGCCGCTGGCCGCCTACAGCGCCAGCAAGGCCGCGCAGATCATGCTGATGAAGCAGATGGCCGTGGAGTGGGGGCCGGACGGCATCCGCGTCAATGCGCTGTCGCCGGGCCTGACGCTCACGCCGGGCACGGCTGCGGCCTACGAGCAGCCGCAGGCGCTGGCCCGGCGCGAGGCGCGCATCCCGCTGCGCCGCGTGGCCCGACCCGAGGACATGGCCGCGGCGCTGTCGCTGCTGGTGGGCCCCGACGCCGCCTACATCCACGGCCACGAGCTGGTGGTGGACGGCGGCCTGCTGCAGACGCTGATGCCGTCGCTGACGCAGGCCGCCTGGGGGACAAGCCATGAATAAACCTGCTGCGCGGGCACATGGCGGCCCTGCGCTACTCGGCGTACGGGTGTACGCCTGCGTTGCTCGAACCACCCTGAGCCCGCTCGCGACGGTATCTTCACGGCTTGTCCAGCTCGGCCAGCAGCGTGTACCAGGGATCGTCGGGCTTGCGCGCGCCGATCGGCGTGCGCAGGCCGAAGCGCTCGGCTTCCGAGGCCGTGGGCGCCGCGCCCAGCGGCTGCACCCAGTCGTAGACCACCACACGCGCGGCCACGCGCCACTCGCTGCCGCGCTTCTCGAAGCGGTCGACATAGCGCCCGGCCAGAAAGCTCTCCTGCTCGCTGCCGTCGGCCGCGCGATCACGCTGCCAGGCCAGGAAATAGGTCTCCACCGCCGCCTGCGTGCCGCGCAGCGTGATGGACAGATTGCCCACGTGGTGGATCATGCGGCCGCTTTCGCGCAGCTTGGGCAGGGCCAGCGCGATGAAGCCGCTGGCGCTGCCCTTGTAGGCCCCATGGTTGTCGGTGGCATCGGGCCAGTAGCTGGCGCGCAGCGCGGCCTCGTCGGCACGGTCGATGCCGCGGCAGTAGAGGAACACGCACTCGCGGATGGCTTCGCGGTCGAGCAGGGTCTGCAGATCGGTGTCGGAGGTCATGGACTTCTGATGAAACACGGAATGGTCGGCGCACAGTCTATGGACAGTCGTGCCTTTTGCAAGTTAGGAATACGAGCATGAGCAATCCAACGACAGCACGTTTGCAGGGCAAGGTGGCCCTGGTCACCGGTGCGGCGCAGGGCATAGGCCGCGCCATTGCCGAGCGCTTCGTGGCCGAGGGCGCGGCCCTGGGCCTGCTGGACCTGAAGCCCGAGCGCGCCCAGGCCGCCGCCGCCGAGCTGCGCGAGAAGTTTCCTGGCGCCCAGGTCGAGGCCCGTGCCGGCAACGTGGCCGACCGCGCCACGCTGGCCGGCGCCGTGGCTGCGCTCGACGCACGCTTTGGCCGCCTGGACGTGCTGGTCAGCAATGCCATCTGGGTGCGCTACGGCCCGCTGGACGCGATCACGCCCGAGATGCTGCAGCGCATGACCGGCACCGGCTTCGACTCGGTGGTCTGGGGCATCCAGTGCGCAGCGCCGCTGATGGCGCGCAACGGTGGCGGTTCCATCGTCAACATCGCCTCGGCGGCGGCCTTTCTGGGCATGCCCAACGCGATGATCTATGCCGGCGTCAAGGCCGGCGTGCTGGGCCTGACCCGCGCCGCCGCGGTGGAGCTGGGACCGCAGCGTGTGCGCGTCAATGCCATCTGCCCGGGCTCGATACAGACCGAGGGCGTGCGCATCAACGTCGATCCGGCGATGGCCGCCAAGCGCCTGGCGCGCACGCCGCTGGGCCGGCTGGGCGAGGTCGACGACGTGGCCTCGGCCGCGCTGTTCCTGGCCAGCGACGAGAGCAGCTGGATCACCGGCGAGTCGCTGCTGGTGGACGGCGGCGCCACGCCGGCGGTACTCTGATCATCAAATTCCAGGAGACATCGATGAGCCATGCCAAGCTGTCGCGCCGCGCCCTGCTGGGGCTGACCCTGTCCGGACTGGCCGGTGCCGTTTCCACCCCGACCAGCGCCCAGACCGCCAGCACATGGCCCGAGCGGCCCATCCGCTTCATCGTCGCCGGCCCCCCGGGTGGCGGCAACGACATCTTCACGCGCATGGTCGCCGCCCAGGTGCAGACCAGCCTGAAGCAGACCGTGGTGGTGGAGAACAAGCCCGGCGCCAACGGCCTGATCGGCAACGACGCGGTGGCCAAGTCGCCCAAGGATGGGCACACCTTCCTGTTCACCGCCTCGTCGTCGATCGCCATCAACCCGCTGGTGGTGGCCAAGATGCCCTACGACACCGAGCGCGACCTGGTGCCGGTGGCCCAGCTGGGCGCCGGCGGCATCCTGCTGATGAGCAACCCGGCCAGCGGCCTGAAGAACCTGCAGGACCTGGTGAAGTACGCCAAGGCCAACCCCGGCAAGCTCAGCTACGGCAGCTGGGGCAATGGCTCCACCGGCCACCTGGTGATGGAGGGCATCAAGGAGGCCTATGGCCTGGACATCCCCCATGTGCCCTACAAGAGCACGGCGGCCGAGGTGATGGACCTGCTGTCCGACAACCTGCGACTGGCCTTCACCGACATCGCCTCGCCGCTGCCGCACATCCGCTCGGGCAAGCTGGTGGCCCTGGGCGCCACCGGCTCGGCCCGCGGCCCGGCCCTGCCGGATCTGCCCACGCTGGCCGAGCAGGGCTACAAGTTCGAGGCCGAGGGCTGGTTCGGCGTGTTTGCACCGGGGGGCACGCCGCCTGCCATCGTGCAGCGCATGAACGACGAGATCAACAAGGCCCTGGCCCTGCCCGAGATGCGCCAGCGCTTCGCCGACCAGAACATGCTGGTGCCGGCCGGCAAGAACGCCCAGCAGTTTGCGGCCACGGTCAAGGGTGACCTGCAGCGCTGGCAGGCCCTGGCCAAGGCCATCAACCTGAAGGCCGAGTGAGCGAGGGTGGCCCGCATGCAGCCTGTCCACGCCACCACGTTGGCCGCCCACGCCCGGGTGCGTGAGGAGCTCGACTTCTCCGACCGCCAGGACTTCGACGACGCACGCCGCGGCTTCATCGCCACGCTGCCCGATGCCCACATCGAAAGTGATGCCGGCGGCGTGGCCTGGAGCATGCGGCCCTATGGCTTTCTGCGCGGCGAGGCGCCGGACACGGTCAACCCCAGCCTGTGGCGCATGGCCCAGCTGAACACCGAGCACGGGCTGTTCCAGGCCGCCGAACGCGTCTACCAGGTGCGCGGCTTCTCGCTGGCCAATGTCACCTTCATCGAGGGCGAGCGCGGCGTGATCGTCATCGATCCGCTGCAGTTCACCGAGCATGCGCGGGCGGCCATTGCGCTGTACCGGGAACACCGGGGCGAGCGCCCGGTGACAGCCGTGATCTACACCCACAGCCACCGCGACCACTACGGCGGCGTGCGCGGTGTGATCACGCCCGACGATGCCCGGCACGGCCTGCCGGTGATCGCGCCCTTCGGCTTCACCGAAGAGTCGTTTTCCGAATCCATGCTGGCCGGCGTGCCGATGCGCCGGCGCGCGATGTTCCAGTTCGGCTGGGGCCTGGAGCCGGGACCGACGGCCCAGGTGGACAGCGGCCTGGGCAAGGCCGTGGGTGGTGGTGGCGACGGCTTCATCGCGCCCAACCTGCTGATCCGCGAGCCCAGCGAGCGCCATGTGATCGACGGCGTGGAGATCATGTTCCAGCTGACGCCGGGCACCGAGGCGCCGGCCGACATGAACCTGCACTTTCCCGGCCTGCGGGTGCTGAACCTGGCCGAGAACGCCTGCCACACCATGCACAACCTGTGTCCGCTGCGCGGCGCCAAGACCCGCGACGCGCTGGCCTGGGCCAAGTACCTGGACCAGGCGCTGGAGCGCTTCGTGCCCGGCGCCGACGTGCTGGTGCTGCAGCACCACTGGCCGGTGTGGAACAGCCAGGCCCAGCCCACGCGCATTGCCGACTATGTGGCCGGCCAGCGCGACCTCTACCGCTATCTGCACGACCAGACGCTGAGGCTGATGAGCCACGGCCTGGTGCCCACCGAGATCGCCGCCGAGCTGATGCTGCCCAATGCGCTGTCGCGCCAGTGGTTTGCGCGCGGCTATTACGGCGCGGTGGCGCACAACGTGCACGCCATCTACGCCCACTACCTGGGGCCCTACGAAGGCAATCCGGCCCAGCTGGACCGCCTGCCGCCGGTGCCGGCCGCACACAAGCAGATCGAGTACATGGGCGGCGCCGATGCGGTGCTGCAGCGCGCCCGCGCCGACTTCGAGCGCGGCGAGTTCCGCTGGGTGGCCGAGGTGATGAACCAGCTGGTGTTCGCCCAGCCCGGCCACCGCGAGGCCCGCGAGCTGGGCGCGGCAGCGATGGAGCAGCTGGGCTACCAGGCCGAGTCGGCCACCTGGCGCAATGCCTACCTGCTGGCGGCGCGTGAGCTGCGCCAGACCGGCCGCGCCGCGGCGCCGCGCAACGTGGCCATCAGCCCGGACGTGGTGGCCATCCTGCCGCTGGGCAGCTTTCTCGACTACCTGGCGATCCGCGTCAACGGCCCCAAGGCCCAGCACCTGCAGGCCAGGATCGACTGGCTGCTGGACGACGAGGCCGGCGGCATGGTCGAGGCCGAGCGCATCACCCTGTCCCACGGTGCGCTGAACCACCAGCCGGGCCGCCATGGTGCGGCGGCCGAGCTGACGCTGCGCACCACACGCAGCGAGCTGGTGGCGCTGTCGGCCGGGCGCAGTGCGCTGGCGGCGGCCCTGGGCGACGGCCGCCTGCGCCTGCAGGGCCGCGTGGACCTGCTGCAGGCCCTGGTCGAGGCGCTGGACGAGTTCGATCCGATGTTCAACATCGTCGAGCCCCGGGTCCGGCCGGCGGGCTGAGGCCGCGGCCGGCGGTTACAGCGAGCTGCCGCCGCAGACCACCAGCTGCTGGCCGGTGATGGCGCCGGCATCGTCGGACAGCAGAAAGGCCACGGTGCCCGCCACCTCCTCGGGCTGGATGAAGCGGCCGATCGGCGGCAGCCGCGGCGCCAGGCCGGCGCGGCCGGGATCGGCCAGCATCGGCGTCTGCGTGGCTGCCGGCGCCACCACGTTGACGGTGATGGCACGCGGTGCCAGCTCGGCGGCCCAGGAGCGGGCCAGCGCAGTCAGCGCGGCCTTGCTCGCCGCATACTGGCTGCGTCCCGGCGCGCCGCTGGCGGTGCGGCTGCCGATCAGCACGATGCGACCGCCCGTCGGCATGGCCGGCGCCAGGGCCTGGGCCAGCGTCTCGGCGGCGGCCACATGCAGCTGCCACATGGCCGCGCCGTCCTCGGCCTGCAACTGGCCCAGTGGTGCCACCTTCAGCACGCCGGCCGCATGCACCAGGGCGTCGGCGACCACGCCGTCCACGGCCTGCAGCAGGGCCTGGCGGTCGCACAGGTCCACCGGCCGGGCCTCGAACTGCGGATGGGCGATGTCGGCGGCGCGCCGGCTCAGGCCGATCACGCGCCAGCCCTGGGCCAGCAGGCGCTGCGCGATGGCCAGGCCGATGCCCGAGCTGGCGCCGCTGACCACGGCCACGCGAGGCGGCTGCATGCTCAGCCCGCCTGCAGCCGGGCCAGGCCGGCCAGCAGTTCCTGGCGCTGCGCCTCGCCCAGTGCCAGCAGCGGCGGGCGCAGGCGGCGCCAGCCGTCGTGGCCGGTGCGTGCGGCCAGCAGCACCTTCAGCGAGGCCATCTGCGCATGGGTCGAGGCCAGGCTGCGCATGGCCACCACGCGCTGCTGCGCGGCCTCGACCTCGGCGGCCCGCGATGCATCCGCATGGTGGGCATGGACGAAGGCCAGGTCGGCGGCCACCAGGTTGGTGGTGGCGGTGATGGCGCCGGCGCCACCCGCGCGCAGCAGCGGCAGCATCAGCGGGTCGGCTCCGGACAGCACCGCAAAGCCCGGAAAGCTCTGCACCAGGGCCGTCATGTGCTCCAGCTTGCCGGCCGAGTCCTTGATGCCGACGACGACCTGCGGATAGCGCGCGCGCAGCCGCTCGATCAGGCCGAACGGGATGGGCAGGGCCGATACCTGGGGGATGTGGTACAGCACCACGCGCAGCCGCGGGTCGCCGACGCGCTCGATGGTCTCGGCATAGGCGGCGAACAGGCCGTCTTCGCTGACGTCCTTGTAGTAAAAGGGCGGCAGCATGACCACGCTGCTGACGCCCAGCGACAGCGCATGGCGCGTCAGCTCCACCGTCTCGGTGAGGGCGCTGACACCGGTGCCGGGCAGCAGCTGGTCGGGCCGCAGGCCGCCTTCCACGGCGGCCTCCAGCAAGGCCTTGCGCTCGCCGGTGGAAAACGAGTTGGCCTCGCCGGTGGTGCCCAGCAGGGCCACGCCGCGGCAGCCGTCGGCCACCAGGCTGCGGCAGTGGGCGACGAAGCGCTCGTGGTCGGGCCGCAGTTCGGCGTCCAGCGGGGTCAGGGCGGCGCAGTAGACGCCGCGGGGATGCAGATCGGGGCTGAGGGTCATGGCGGCAGCGGCTCAGTAGGCGGCCTGGTAGATGCTGCGGATCTGCTCGCGGCTGATCTCGCGCGGGTTGTTGTCGAGCAGGCGGCGGATGGCAAAGGCTTCGCCGGCCATGGCATCCAGGTCGTGCTCGGGAATGCCCAGCCGCGACATGCGCATCTCCACGCCCAGGTCGGCGCACCAGCGGGTGGCATGCTCGACGATGGCGGTCTCGCGCAGGTCGTCCGGCAGGCCCATGGCCTGCAGCACGGCGCTTGTGCGCTCGGCGGCCACGCCGGCATTGAAGGCCAGGGCGTGCGGGAAGATCACCGCGCACGACAGGCCATGCGCGATGTGGTGGCGCGTGCCCAGCGGATAGGCCACGGCATGGCCGGCGGTGGTGTTCACCGGGCCCAGGCAGATGCCGCCGTACAGCGCGGCCAGCGCCAGGCCGGCGCGTGCATCGGCATCGGCGCCGTCGCGCACCGCCACGGGCAGGTGGCGGCCCACCAGGCGGATGCCTTCGAGCGCATAGTGGTCGATCAGCGGATGGGCCTTGCGGTTGGTCAGCGCCTCCACGCAGTGCGTCATCGCATCGATGCCGGCCGCGGCCGTGGGCGAGGGCGGCACGCTCATGGTCAGGGCCGGGTCGATGACGGCCAGGTCGGCCAGCATCAGCCGGCTCTGCACCGCCAGCTTGTTGCGGCTGACCGGGTCGCTGACCAGGGCGCGCGTGCCGATCTCGCTGCCGGTGCCGGCGGTGGTGGGCACCTGCACCAGCGGGATGCGCGGGCCGGCCACCTTGTCCGGGCCCACCACCTCGTGCACGGTCTGCGTGCCGCGCGCCAGCACGGCCACCAGCTTGGCCAGGTCCATGGCACTGCCGCCGCCGAAGCCGATCACCAGGTCGGGCTGCACCTCGCGGGCCAGGGCCAGTGCGCGCTCCAGGTTGGGCACATCGGGCTCGGGCACCACCTCGCCGAACAGCGCCACCTGGCCGGGCAGGGCCAGCAGCTGCACACGCTGCGCATTGAAGGCGTCGGCCACCACCAGCGGGCGCTGCGCGCCCTGTTGGCGGGCAAAGGCGGCCACGGCGTCCAGCGCCCCGCTGCCGAACTCGACCGGGGGCAGCACCAGGGGGATGCGGGCGGCAAGCGGGTTCATCGTGCGTCCTTGCTGTGTGGGTTCACTCGGCGCGGATGCGGCCTTCGGTGATGATCTTGGCCGAGCGCCCCATGTCGTCCTTCTGGAAGCGCACGAAGTCGGCGATCGAGCCCGGCGTCAGCAGCAGGCCCTGCTGTTCCAGGCGCTCGCGCATGTCGGTGGCCAGGGCCTTGTTGACCTCGGCATTCAGGCGCTCGGCGATGTCGGCCGGCAGGCCTGCCGGGGCCCACAGGCCATACCAGCTGTAGAACTCGTAGCCCGGGATGGTTTCGCCGACGGTGGGCATGTCGGGCTGGGCCGGCACGCGGCTCTTGGAGGTGACGGCGATCACCCGCAGCTGGCCGGCCTTGGCGAACGAGGCCGAGCCCAGGACGGGATCGATGAAGCCGTCGATCTGCCCGCCCACCAGGTCCTGGTAGGCCGGGGCCGAGCCCTTGTAGGGCACGATCAGCAGATCGGCACCGCCGGCGCGGCGCAGCAGCTCGGTGGACAAATGGCCGGCCGAACCGGTGGAGCCGATGGCAAAGCTCAGCTTGCCCGGATTGGCCTTGGCATGCGCCAGCAGCGACTTCACATCGCTGACCGGCAGCGACTTGTTGACCGCAATCGCCAGCGGCGCCTTGGCCACCAGGGCCACCGGGCTGAAGTCCTTGGTCACGTCGTAGGGCGCCGTCTTCATGGTCATCGGCGTCGTGGTGTGGGTCGACGGCGCGAACAGCAGCATGTAGCCATCGGCCTTGGCTTGCTTGACGGCGATGGCGCCGATGGTGCCGGCGCCGCCGGGCCGGTTGTCGACGACGATGGTCTGGCCCAGCTGGGCGCCGATCTTCGTCGCCAGCGCGCGGCCCACCGTGTCCAGCGTGCCGCCCGGCGGGAACGGGATGATCATCGTGATCGGCTTGCTCGGGTAGGGCTGGGCGGCGCTGCCGAAGCTGGCGGCGCACAGCAGCGCACCGATGGCGGCAAGAAAGGACTGGCGGTTCATGCTTTGTCTCCTGGGGGTCGGGTTCAACGGGACACGTCGGCCTCGCGCACCCAGGCTTCGTCAAAGCGCAGGTGGCGGATCTTCTGGCGGAACACCGTGTAGGCGACATGGATCGCGCCGTCGGTGCCCTGGTGGATCGAGGGATAGGAGTACTCGCGGTTCAGGCGCTGCCGGGAGTCGTTGGTCATGCAGTAGCCGTCGCCGGTTTCCAGGTCGCGGCGCTGCGGCCAGCTCAGGCCGTCGTCGTGCGACAGCAGCACGCTCATCGGCGCGCGCGGCGCACCCCAGAAGGCGCTGCGGCCCCGTGGTCGGGCCTCGACGCGGCCATCGCCGTCGTCGATCTCGTCGTACAGCGAGGCGCGGCGTTCGGTGGCGTCGGCCGCGCTGCTGGGATTGCAGACCATGGCCAGCGCGCCGCTGGCCAGGCGCGTGACCTGGATCGACGAGTTGTTGTTGGGCACGACCGTGGGGCTGGGCACCGACCAGGTCCGGCCGTTGTCGGCCGATACGCTGCGGTGCACATGGTCGGCCCAGCGGCTGCGGAAGAAGGCCAGCAGCTCGCCCGGGCGCCGGCCCTTGACAATGTTCATGTGCACGCAGCCGGTGCTGCCGGGCACGGCCACCTCGGTCCAGCTGTTGCCCTGGTCGCGCGAGACCATCACCGCGCTGTGGTCCTCGTGGCCGGCCCACTTCTCGCCGGGCCGCGTCGGGCAGTGGAAGATCGGCAGCAGCCAGGCGCCGTCGTCCAGCACCACCACGGGCTGGCGCACGAAGATGCCGGCCTGCGCAAACAGCTCGCGGCTGGGCCCCCAGCTGGCGCCGTGGTCGCTGGAGACGCGGCAGCGCACCACCGCCGTGTCCTGGTTGCCGGCGCGCTGCGCCGTGTGCAGCAGCCACAGCCGGCCGTCGGGTGCGGCAAACAGGATCGGGTTCTGCTCGGAGCGCGTGGCATCGTCGGACAGCTGCACCGGTGCGCTCCAGGTGCTGCTGCCCGGGGCCAGGCGCGAGAACCACACCGAGATGTCGGCCACGCCTTCCTGCGAGCCGCTGAACCACACGCAGCCCAGCGCGCCGTCGCCCAGCGTCATCAGGTTGGCGGCATGGCTTTGCACGCAGGGCGCGGGCAGGTCGGCCTCGGTCACGCGCGGCTCGCCGGCACGCGGCTGCAGCCGGCCCGCGGCCATGTCGGGGGTGTCGGGGGCCGGGCTCATCGCGCGGTCCTCCCCTCGATCAGGCGCAGCGCGTAGTTCACCGCGTCCACCAGGCTGTCGGCGTTGGCGATGCCCTGGCCGGCGATGTCGAAGGCCGTGCCGTGGTCCACCGAGGTGCGCAGGATGGGCAGGCCCAGCGTGATGTTGACGCCGCTGATGGCCTGCCACTTGCCGGTGGCCGGGTCGACATTGAAGCCCAGCAGCTTGACCGGGATGTGGCCCTGGTCGTGGAACATGGCCACCACCGCGTCGTACTGGCCGGCGCGCAGCTTGATGAACACCGTGTCGCCGGGCACCGGGCCGCTGATGGCCACGCCGGTCTCGGCCGCGAAGCGCTCGATGGCCGGGCGCACGATCTCGTCGTCTTCTCGGCCCAGGATGCCGCCTTCGCCGGCATGCGGATTGAGGCCGGCCACGGCGATGCGCGGCTGCGCGATGCCCAGCGAGCGCAGCGCCTCCAGCGTCACCTCGAACACCCGCTGCAGCCGCTGCGGCGTGATGCGGCGCGGCACGTCCGACAGCGGACAGTGCGTGGTCACGTGCGAGACGCGCATGGCATCGTGCGCCAGCATCATCACCGCGTCGCGCTGGCCGGTCAGGTGCGCCAGCAGCTCGGTGTGGCCCTCGAAGGCATGGCCGGCCAGGTGCAGCGCCTCCTTGGACAGCGGCGCGGTGACGATGGCATCGGCCTGGCCGGCCTGGGCCAGGCGCACCGCACGCTCGACGGCGCGGTAGGCCCATTCGCCGCCGGCCGCCGAAACCCGGCCGGTGGGCACCGGGGCGTCGACCGGACCGACATCGATGGCCTGGTACAGCGGCAGTGGGCCGGCCGGCAGCGCCAGCTGGTCCTGCGCCTGCTGCAACGCGGCCTGGCTGCCGACGACCTGCAGCGCCAGCCGGCCGGCGGCAATGCGGTCGCGCAGCGCATGGGCCGCCTTGACGATGATCTCGGGCCCGATGCCGGCCGGATCGCCCATCGTGATGGCGATGCGGGCCGGGGTCTGCGCTGTGCTCATGCGGGGGCTTTCTGGAGTGGCTGATGGATGTCGTAGGCTGGGCGGACTGCCACCAGCGATGAGCAGAATTATTCAAAATCCTCCACAATCTTTCAAGATCATTCAGATAAGTGCAAACCCTGGGCTGAGAAAGCGCCACAACATTCCAAAATCACCCACGATGACCGCCACACCACGCCACCTCGAAGCCCTGCAGGGCGGGCTGCTGCCGGCGCAGCGGCGCCAGCGCATCGTCGAATTCCTGAAGACCCATGGCGCGGTGACGCTGCCCCAGCTGGAGCAGGCGCTGGCCGTCTCGCAGTCCACGCTGCGGCGCGACCTCGACGGCCTGGCGGCCGAAGGGGTGGTCGAGCGCACCCATGGCGGCGCGCTGCTGCGCCAGCAGGGCTACAGCACCTTCGAGCCTGACCTGCGCTCGGCCACCGAGCTGTCGCCGGCCGAGAAGCGCGCCATCGGCATCGCCGCCGCGGCCGCGCTGGAGCCGCAGCAGAGCGTGATCTTCGACAGCGGCACCACCGTGCTGGAGGCGGCACAGGCGGTGGTCGCGCGTGGCATCCCGCTGACCGCGGTGACCAACGACCTGGCCATTGCCCAGGTGCTGGGCGCCGCTGCGGGCGTGCAGGTGCATGTGCTGGGCGGCCAGCTGCGCGCCGGCTTCACCACCCTGCTCGGGCCGGCGGTGGTCGAGGCCGCGGCGGCCATCCATGCCGACGTGCTGCTGTGCGGCGCCCACACCGTCAGCAACGGCGTGCTGACCGAGACCTCGGCCGATGTGGCCGCCGTCAAGCGTGCCTTCGTGCGCGCTGCGCGCGTGCGCCGGCTGCTGGTCGATGCGTCGAAGTTCCGCCAGGCCGCCTTCATGCGCGTGGCGCCGCTGAGCGACTTCCACGAGTTGCTCACCGACCAGGCCGTGCCGGCCGAGGTGGCCGAGCAGGTGCGCACCCTGGGCCTGAAGCTGACCCGGGTGGCGGTGTGAGCCCTGCAGCGGCTGTGCCGCAGATCCGGCTGCTGGCCGACGACCTGACCGGCGCGCTGGACAGTGCTGCCGCCTTTGCCGGCAGCGTCCACGTGCACCTGGACCAGGCGCCGGAGCGCGGTGCCGATGAAGGCGTGCAGGCCGTTGCCACGGCCACGCGAGACGTTGCCGTCGCGGCCCTGCCGCAGCGGCTGGCCGGCGTGCTCGACTGGTTGGCCGGTGCCGGCCTGGCCTTCAAGAAGGTGGACAGCCTGCTGCGTGGCAACACCTTTGCCGAGTGCGCCTGGCTGGCGCGGTCCGGGGGCTTCGACGGCCTGGTGTTTGCGCCGGCGTTTCCGGCGCAGGGCCGGCTGACGCAGGCGGCACAGCAGTACCTGCTGCGGCCCGCGGCGGCCGCGGCGGCCGCACCGGGCGAGGCGCAGCGCACCCCCGTCGGCCCGGCCATCGACCAGGCCTTCGCGGCCCTGGGCCTGGCGGTCTGCCGCGGGGCCGAGCCACCGCCGCCCGGCGCCGCTGGCGCGGGCCCGGTGGTCTGGGTGCCGGATGTGCTGGGCGATGCCGACCTGCTGCAGCTGGCGCTGCGCACCCTGCCGGGAGCGCAGGCCCTGCCCGGGCGCTGGCTGTGGTGTGGCAGCGCCGGACTGGCCCAGGCGCTGGCCGCGGCCCGGTTGCGCGTGGCAGCCAACAGCCACCCGGCCGCAACGCCGCCGCAGCCGGTGCCACCGCCGCCCGCGCGGGGCCGGCCCGCCGGCGCGCTGATGCTGGGCGCCAGCCACCATCCGGTGGTGCGCAGGCAATGGGCGCGGCTGCGCCAGGCCTGGCCGCAGGCGCTGCAGGTCGAGGCCGGTGATGCCCGGCAGTTTGCGGCGGCCTGTGAGGCGCTGCGGCAGCCGTTTGACGTGGCGGCGCTGGAGCTGTCGCCGCTGCAGCCGCTCGATGCGCAGCAGGCCGCGCTGCTGCTGCAGCAGCAGCTGGCGCAGCTGCTGGCGTGCATGCGCCGGCCGGGGCTGCTGCTGGTGGTGGGTGGCGACAGCCTGCTGGCCTGCTGCCGGGCCAGCGGCGCCCGCTCGCTGCGCACGCTGGCGGCGCTGCGACCGGGTTGGGGCCATGCGCTGCTGGTGGGCGGCGCCTGGGATGGCCTGGAATGCCATTCGCGCTCCGGCGCCTTCGGCGACGACGACGACCTGCAGCAGATGCTGGCCCAGTCCCTGGCGGGTTAGCGGTCCCGGTGGCCCCGGGCGGGTCAGCCGGGGTGGCGGCGCAGAAAGTCCAGCACGCGCTGGTTGTAGGCCACCGGCTGCTCCCAGTTGGCGGCATGGCCGGCCTCGGTGATCACATGCACCTCGGCATGGGGCATGTGCAGGGCCTGCATGCGCAGCAGGGCCGGCGGCGTGTACAGGTCGCCGTCGCCGGTCATCAGCAGCGTGGGATGGCGGATGCTCTCCAGCCGCGCCCAGGTCAGCGCATGCGGCCGCTTCTGCATCACGCGCGGGGCCGGGGCCGCCTCGCGGGCCAGGCGCACCCAGGCCGCCGTGCCCTGGGCATTGCCGGCCCGGTACGAGGGGTGCAGCTCCTTCACCTCCACCGGCAGCGCATTGAACTCCTTGGGACGCAGGCGGTTGTTGGCCTCCAGGTACTCGGTCTCCGAGTCGGCAATGCCCAGGAAGGACGAGGTGATGCTGAGCGTGCGCAGGCGCCGCGGATGGACCAGCGCGAAGTCCAGCGCATAGAAGGCACCCAGCGCCAGCGCCACCAGGTGCACGCGGTCCAGGCCCAGGTGGTCGACCAGCTTCAGCAGGTCGTCGCAGGCCAGGCCCGGGTCGTCCAGCGGTCCGTGCTCGGAGCGGAAGTGGCCGCGGCGCGAGTAGGCGATGGTGCGGTAGCCCGCCGCCGCGAACACCGGCTGCTGGTAGCCCCAGCCGGCGCCGCTCTGCGAGCCGGCGTGCAGCAGGATCACCGCCTGGCCGCTGCCGCCGGTGTCCCAGTACCAGAGGCGGGCGCCGCCCACATCCAGCCAGCCTTCGCTGGCCGGGGCCTGGTGCGGCAGCTCCACCGGCGTCCACACCGGGGATGCTCCTGTGGCGGTGGCGGCGGCCGCGGGCAGGGCCAGCGCGCAGGCGGCGCTGGCGGCACCGGCGGCGCCTGCACCCAGGCAGGCGCGGCGGCTGAGCGCGAGGCGGGTGGCCATGGGCCTGTCCCTCAGCAGCCGCGGAACACCGGCGCGCGCTTCTCGCGGAAGGCGGCCTGGGCTTCCTTGGCGTCGTCGGTGCGGGCGATCTGCGCCGTCATGTCCTGCTCGTAGCGGTAGCCGTCGCGCAGGCTCATGTCCTCGATGGTGTTGAGCGTGTGCTTGAACATCCGCGTGGCCACCGGGCTCTTGGCGGCGATGGTGGCGGCGATCTGCAGCGCCAGCGGCATCAGCTCCTCGGGCGGCGTGCAGGCCTCGACGATGCCCAGCCGGTACAGCTCGGCGGCGTCCACGCGCAGGCCGGTCAGAGCCATGCGACGCAGCCGCGAATGGCTGAACAGGCGCATCGCATGGCGGCCGCCGCCCAGCAGGCCCACATCGACCTCGGGCATGCCCAGGCTGGCCTTGTCGCTGGCCACCAGGATGTCGGCCGACGCCGCCATCGCCAGGCCCGAGCCCAGTGCCGCGCCGTTCAGCGCCACCACCACCGGCTTGCTGCACTCGCGGATGGCATGGAAGCATTCGCGGGTGCGGCGCGAGTGGGCGGGCAGGTCGCCCGGCCCCTTGATCACTTCGGCGCGGCCCTTCAGGTCGGCGCCCGCGCAGAACACCTTGCCGGCACCGGTGAGCACCACGGCGCGCACCTCGTCCAGCTCGCTGATGCGGTCCAGTGCCAGCGTCAACTCGTCGTTGAGCGTGCGCGTCAGCGCATTCACCGGCGGTGCATCCAGCGTCAGCGTGGCCACGTGCTCGCGGATCGACACCCGCAGTTGGGTCAGGTCTTGCATGGGGGCGCTCCGTTGCTGCTTCGAGTCCGTGGACGATGGCGGCGACTCTAGGCACTTGCGGCCGCCCGTCCTAGGCCGCGGCAGCCATGGCTGCCATGCCGCGCGGTGCAAGCCTGCTGTGCCGGCGCCTGCGTGGCTGCCGGCCGGGCCCGTTCCTACACTGCGCCGCAGCCCGATCCGAGCGCAAGACCCCCATGACCCATGCCTACATCTGCGACGCCATGCGCACCCCTTTCGGCCGCTACGGTGGGGCCCTCAGCTCGGTGCGTGCCGATGACCTGGCGGCGCTGCCGCTGAAGGCCTTGATGGCGCGCAACCCGCAGGTCGACTGGGAGGCCGTCGACGACGCCATCTACGGCTGTGCCAACCAGGCCGGCGAGGACAACCGCAACGTCGCGCGCATGGCCACGCTGCTGGCCGGCCTGCCGCTGGGCGTGCCGGGCAGCACCGTCAACCGCCTGTGCGGTTCGGGCCTGGATGCGCTGGGCACGGCGGCGCGGGCCATCAAGAGCGGCGAGGCCCAGCTGATGATCGCCGGCGGCGTGGAGAGCATGAGCCGCGCGCCGTTCGTGATGCCCAAGGCCGAGACCGCGTTCTCGCGCGGCAGTGCGCTCCACGACACCACCATCGGCTGGCGCTTCGTCAACCGGCTGATGCAGGAGCGCCACGGCGTGCACTCGATGCCCGAGACGGCCGAGAACGTGGCCAGCGAGTTCGGCATCTCCCGCGAGGACCAGGACCGCATGGCCCTGGCCAGCCAGCGCAAGGCATTGCAGGCGCAGCGCGCCGGGCTGTTCGAGGCCGAGATCACGCCGGTGACGCTGGCCCAGCCGAAGGGCGAGGCGCGGGTGGTGGCGCAGGACGAGCATCCGCGCGAGACCAGCCTGGAGGCCTTGTCAAAGCTGAAGGGCGTGGTGCGGCCCGATGGCACGGTGACGGCCGGCAACTCCAGCGGCGTCAACGACGGGGCCTGCGCCCTGCTGCTGGCCAGCGAGGCCGCAGCCGCCCGCCAGGGCTTGACGCCGCGGGCCCGTGTCGTGGCCATGGCCTGCGCCGGCGTGCCGCCACGCATCATGGGCATCGGGCCGGCGCCGGCCACGCGCCGGGTGTTGCAGCTGGCCGGGCTGGCGCTGGCGCAGATCGACGTCATCGAGCTCAACGAGGCCTTTGCCGCCCAGGGTCTGGCCGTGCTGCGCGAGCTGGGCCTGGCCGATGACGATGCACGCGTCAACCCGAACGGTGGCGCGATCGCGCTGGGCCATCCGCTGGGCGCCTCGGGCGCCCGCCTGGCCATCACCGCGGTCAACCAGCTGCAGCGCAGCGGCGGGCGCTATGCGCTGTGCACCATGTGCATCGGCGTCGGCCAGGGCATCGCGGTGGTGCTCGAGCGCGTCTGACGCCGCGGCACTCAGGCGCCGGCCAGCAGGGCCTCGATGGTCTGCTGCACGGCCAGGGCCTCGGCAAAGCCGGGCAGGCCATGCGGCCGGCCTTCGATCAGCGCCACCCATTGCGTCAGCTGGTCGGCCTGGCCGCGGCTGCGCAGCGTGGCGGCGTCGTCCGGCGTGGTTGCCGCCGCATCGCCATGGCGGCGCTGCTGCACGCCAAACCATTCGCGCAGTTCGATCTCGCCCTGGCTGCCGCGCAGCAGCAGGCGGTTGTGGTCGTCGACCTCGCCGCCGATGCGCGCGGCAATCTCGATGGGGATGCCACCGGCCTCCAGCCGCGCCTGCAGCGCGGTCTCTGCGCCCAGCCCGTCAGCCGGATAAACCGGCTGCGCCTGCAGCACCCGGGCCGGTCCCAGCACACGCTGCAGCACGAAGATGAAGTGCGACAGCACCTCGCGGGTGAAGCCGCCCTCGGCGCGCTGGGCCAGCCAGGCGCCGGCGGCCGCCTGCCAGGGCCGCGGCCAGGCGGCAAAGGCCAGCTCGACCTGTGCCGACAGCGCCCGGCCCAGCAGGCCACCGGGCTGCTGCTGCCAGGCCTGCTGCAGCACGGCCAGGCCGGGCGACGAGGCCAGCGAGAAGTTCACCGCCGCGCGCAGACCCTGGGCCTGGATGCGGGCGATGGTCTGGCGCGCGGCGTCGAAGTCCACCGTCAGCGGCTTCTCGCACAGCACGGCCAGGCCGGCGTCGAACGCCAGGTTGGACAAGGCCATGTGCGGCGCCGGCGGCGTGGCGATGTACAGCGAGTGCAGGCCGGGCGCGGCGATCAGCGCCTGGGCGCTGTCGGCGGCCTGCAGGCCCAGGCCAGGATGGGCCTGCAGCGTGCGGGCCATGGCGCTGGCGTCGGCATCCCACACATGCGTGGCGCGCAGGCGCGGGTGGTCGGCCAGGCGCGCCAGCATGCGCTGGCCCATCACGCCCAGGCCGATCACGCCGATGTGCAGCGGGTCCATGCTCAGGCCTTGGGCAGGCGGTGCATGGCGCAGATCTTGTTGCCGTCGGGATCGCGCAGATAGGCCAGGTACAGCTTGCCGGTGCTGCCTTCGCGCACGCCGGGCGGGTCTTCGCAGCTGACGCCGCCCTGGGCCAGGCCCGCGGCATGCCAGGCATCGACCTGCTCGGCGGACTGGCAGGCAAAGCCGAAGGTGCTGCCATTGCCCACCGTGGCCGGCTGGCCGTTGATCGGCAGGCTGACCGAGAACACGCCGGTCGGCGTGCGCCAGAACACGCGGTGGCGGTCGACGAAGCCGGCCGGCACGCCCAGCGTGGCCAGCACGGCGTCGTAGAAGGCCTTGGCGCGTGGCAGATCGTTGGTGCCGATCATGATGTGCGAGAACATGGGTGGGGTGTCTCCTGCGCGATGTGGGTGGATGGCGCGCAGATTGTGGCCTGCGGCCGCAGCCGCCGGCGCACCCACCCGGTCTCAACCGAGCATCAGCCGCGTGCCTGCAGGTACACGCCGGCCGCCAGGCCCTGCTTGACCTGCTGGGTCAGCTCGTCGGCCAGCACCTCGTCGGCGCCGGCCTCCAGCCCGTCCAGAGCGCGCGCCACGATGTCCTCGGGCGAGGACTTGGGCGCGTCGATGCCATGGGTCAGATCGGTGTCGACGAAGCCCATGTGCAGGGTCAGCACCTGCGTGTTCTGTGCGCGCAGATCGTTGCGCAGCCCGTTGCTGAGGCTCCACACCGCCGACTTCGACACCGCATAGCTGGCCAGCTGCGGGCCGGTGATCCAGCTGGCGATCGAGGCCACGTTCAGCAGCGCGCCGCCGCCGTTGCGCGCCAGCACCGGCGCAAAGGCCTGGCTCACGCGCAGCAGGCCCAGCACATTGGTCTCGAAGTGGCGGCGCAGCTGGGCCTCGGCATCGGCGGCCAGAAAGCCGCCGAACTGCGCGATGCCGGCGTTGTTGATGACCAGGCTCACGTCCCCGGCCACCTGGGCCGCGGCGGCCACGTCCTCGGCCGAGGTCACATCCAGCCGGATCGGCGTGACGCCGGGCAGCGTCACCGTGGCCGGGTCGCGCGCCGCGGCATAGACCTTGCGCGCGCCGCGGGCCAGGGCGGCCCTGGCGAACGCCAGGCCGATGCCACGGTTGGCGCCGGTGATCAGAACGCTTGCGTTGTCGAGTTTCATGAGGGTCTCTCAAATGATGATCATCATATTTACCGGCGAGCCAAAGCCCGACCGGTGCGGGCTTCAACCGACGCCGTCGGCGTCGTACTGGTTGATCAGGGATTGGCGTGCATTGGCCAGCCAGGCCTTGCCGGGCTTGCCGCCCAGCGTGCGCGCCAGCTGCAGCGAGCCGACCAGGGTCGCCAGGATGACCTGGGCCTGTGTGGCATCCACGCCAGCGGGCAGGTGACGGCGCACCAGATCGGCCAGGGCCAGCACCCGGCCGCGCCCGGCATCGGCCAGATCATCGGTCTGGCGCGGCATTTCGGAGGCCAGCGCGGCGACGCAGCAGCCATGCTCGGCATTGTCCAGCTGCGAGTCGTGCAGATAGGCCCGGACCAGGGCGCGGAACGGGCTGGCGCCCTGGTCTTGCGCCTGGCGCAGATGCTCCGCGAGCACCGCCGCGTTGTCGCGCCCGGCATGCTGCAAGGCCTCGGCCAGCAGGGCATTGCGCGACGCGAAGTGGGCATAGAAGCCGCCATGCGTCAGGCCCGCCTCCTTCATGATGTCGGCCACGCCCACGCCGTGATAGCCGGCGCGGCGTATCGCTCGCGCCGCCACGTCGAGGATGCGCTCGTGGCTCAGTTCCTTGCGGCCGGGTGTGGTTGCCATGATGGCCATCATATTATGTTCATCATATTTTTTGTCAAGCCCGGTCGGCCACCTGTTGATCCGGTGAATGCCAGCCATTCACAAGCTGAACTTCCGGGATGCTCCGGTCGCCCCTAGGCTCTGCCCCCATGCCCGACCCGCTCCCACCTTCCATCGCGGTGCCCGCGGCCGTGCCGCGCAGCCGCTCGCTGCGCGGCCGGCTGCGCTGGCCCGAGGATGGCGTCCAACCGTCGCCGCTGCCAGGCTGTGCCATGGCTGCGAAGGCCACGCTGCGCAGCGTCTGGCCCGGTCCGCCAACCCCGCTGTGCAGCGACAGCCCGCGCGAGGTCATCGAGCGCTTCGTCGACCTGCTCTACCGCCGCCGCCAGGTGCGTGCGGCCTTCGAGTCCTGCGTGGTGGCGCGTGGCTACCGCGACCATGGCCTGGCCGGCCGCTGCAGCCGGGCCCGGGCCATGACGCTGCTGGCGCCCAAGCTGGGCAGCGCGCAGATGCAGGTGCAGCTGCTGCATCTGGCGGTGAGCGGCGACACCGGCATGCTGCATCTGCGCGCCTGCGCGCCCGGCGCGGCAGCGCCGCAATCGCGGGTCGAGGTGTTCCGTGTGGCCGATGGCCGCATCGTCGAGCACTGGAGCCTGGCCGGACAAGAACCGGGCTGACCGCCCACGACCCTGCAGGAGACTTGCATGAGACCCGACACCTTCCACCCCGGCCTGCCACGCTGGCCCGGCCTGCTGCAGCTGCTGCTGGCGCTGGCGGCGCCGCTGGCCGCCATGGCGCCGGTGCAGGCCAAAGCTGCGCCGGCCGCCGACTGCAGCGCCGGCGCGAGCCTGACGGCGGCCAACCGAGCCATCGTCGAAGACTTCGTGCGCCTCTTCTATGCCGAGCGCGATGTGCGCCGGGCCTTCGAGACCCATGTCTCGGCCAGCCAGTACATCCAGCACAACCCCGGCCTGCCCGATGGCCGCGAGGCGGCCATCGTGGCGCTGACGCCGATGTTCCAGTCACCGAGCTTCGAGGTGCAGCCGCTGCGCATCATCGTCGACGGCGAACTGGCCGTGGTGCACCTGAAGGTGCGCTCGGCGCGTGACCCGCGTGGCGCGGCGGTGGTCGACATGTTCCGCCTGCGCGACGGCAAGATCGTCGAGCACTGGGATGTGCTGCAGGTGGTGCCGGAGAACCCGGTCAGCAAGCACCCGATGTTCTAGCCTAGGCCGACTCGCGCAGCACCAGCGCATGCTTGAGCGTGCGTGAGGCGGGCTGGGCGCCGGCCAGGCGCTCCAGCAGCAGCTCGGCCGCGGCCTCGCCCAGCTCGCGCATGGGCTGGGCGATGGTGGTCAGCGCCGGCTCGAACACCGCGGCCAGCGGCAGGTTGTCGAAGCCGACCACGGCGATGTCTTCCGGCACCCGCCGGCCGGCGCGGCGGAAGGCCTTGATCGCGCCGATGGCCAGCGTGTCCGACATCGCGAACACCGCGGTGGGCAGCGCGGTCAGCGCCAGCAGGCTGCCGGCGGCCTGGCCACCGGATTCGTAGTCGGTGTCCACGGCCACGCGCACCAGCTCGGGCTCGATGGCGATGCCGGCGCGCTGCAGCGCCAGCTCGTAGCCCTCGCGGCGCTGCTGGGCCCACAGATAACCTTCTTCGGCGGCGATCAGCGCAATGCGCCGATGGCCGCGGTTCAGCAGGTACTGCACGGCGTCGATGGCCGCCTGGCGGTGGTCGATGCTGACATGCGGCACGGCCACGCGCGGCGGAAACTCCGAGCAGGCCACCCAGGGGTGGGCATCCAGCTCGGCCAGCAGCTCGGGCCGCTCGTCCACATGGGTCAGGCTGATCACGCCGTCGACCAGCTGGAAGTACGACATGTCCATGGGCTCGCCCCGCTCGGTCCAGGCCAGCGAGTCGTCGGCCAGCAGGATCTTGTAGCCGCGCCTGCGCGTCACCGACTCCACGCCCTTCAGGATCTGCGCATAGAAGGGGTTGGAGAAGTCGGGCACCAGCACCAGCAGCAGATGGCTTTGCGCCTTGGCCAGGCTGCGGCCGAAGGGATTGGCGCGGTAGCCCAGCTTCAGCACCGCGGCCTCGACGCGCAGGCGGGTGGACTCGTTGACCGGCTTGCTGTTGTTCAGCACGCGCGAGACGGTGGCGATCGACACCCCGGCCAGCTCGGCCACGGCATTGATCGACGGCAGTTCCTTCATGGCGGCGGGTTCCCTTTGCACAACAGTCGTTGTCCGGCCATTGTGGCACCGGCGGGTGTTGTAGGAAAATACTTTCCTGATCTTTTACCTGGGATTGCCAGCAGCCCGTCTCGAATCCACTCACTGAAGAAATCGCCATCGCAGGTCAGCGCGGCTTGACCTGGGGTAAACACCGAAGAGGAAAAACGGGAAAGCGCTTACCTTTCGTTCCCGCGCCGCCAAGCACGGCGTCTGCGTGCATGAAGACACCGTCCGGCATGGGCCTGCCGCCCATGCCGGCCACCTCGAAGCGATTCCCTGGAGACAAGCCTTGAACAAGCCGCAATTGCCGAACACCAAGCTCAATCCCCTGGCCCTGCAGCTGCTGGCTGCCGGCCTGCTGATCGCCGGACTGCCGGTGCTGGCGCAGACGCCGCCGGCCGCCGCTCCGGCGGCCAAGGTCAAGGACGACGGCTCGCAGGAGGTGGTGGTGACGGCGCAGAAGATCGCCCAGCCGGCCTCGAAGACGCCGCTGGCGCTGACCGTGGTCACCGGCGACGGCCTGAAGGACGCCGGCATCACCGACGTGCGCGGCCTCACCGAGCTGGTGCCCAATGTGCAGATCTCGCAGGAGTCGGGCCGCAACCTGATCAACATCCGCGGCGTGATGGCGGTGGACACCACCGAGCGCGGTGATCCGTCGAATGCCTTCCACATCGACGGCGTCTACATCGGCCGGCCCGAGGCCCAGCTGGGCGCCTTCATGGACATCGACCGCGTGGAAGTGCTGCGTGGCCCGCAGGGCACGCTGTACGGCAAGAACGCCACCGGCGGCGCCATCAACCTGATCAGCAACCGGCCGGTGTTCCGCCGCGAAGGCAAGCTGACGCTGGAGCTGGGCAACTACCGCACGCTGCGCACCGAGGGCGTGTTCAACGAGAAGCTGTCCGAGACGCTGGCGCTGCGCGCGGCCTTCTCCAGCAACAAGCGTGGCAGCTACCTGAAGTCGGGCGGCCAGAGCCAGCCGCTGGAAGACCAGGACGATGCCGCGGCACGCCTGTCGCTGCTGTGGAAGCCGCTGGCCGGCACCACGCTGCTGGTCACCGGCGAGCACAGCCGCCAGGGCGGCACCGGCTATACGACGCTGCCGATGCGCAACTTCTACGCCGGCACCGGCGTGGGCGGCTCGGCCGACCTGCCGGAGAACATCGCCAACCCGGTGCGCGTGGACATCGGCACCAGCGCCGCACTGACCTTCCCCGGTCCCGACGGCTTCATCAAGAACACCGACAAGAACAACCGGCACGACATGCTGCGTGCCGAGCTGAACACCGAGCTGGGCTGGTCCACGCTGACCTATCAGCTGGGCTATCTGAAGACCGATCTGGACTTCGGCCTCACCGGCCCGGCCAACTCGGGCGCCAACCCGGCCAACGGCATCCTGGGCCTGGCGCGCATGCCGGTGGAGCAGACCTCGCACGAGCTGCGCCTGGCTTCGGCCGCCAGCGGCCCGCTGCGCTGGGTGGCCGGCGCCTACCTGATGGATGAAGAGATCGACCTGCGCCGCAAGTACCTGATCGACGGCCTGGCGGTGTCGCAGGGTCCGGGCCCGCTGTGGATGGCCAACCGCACCACCAACCAGTCCGAGGCGCTGTTCGGCCAGCTCACCTACAGCCTGCTGCCCAGCACGCGCCTGGTGGTTGGCGCCCGCCACAGCCGCGACGAGAAGACCTACACCACCTTCAACTGGACCACCAATGCGGTGACCGGCACGCGCGCCGAATCGTTCAGCAAGAGCACCTACCGCCTGGGCGCCGAGCACGACCTGGACCGCAGCACCATGCTCTATGCCAGCTACTCCACCGGCTACAAGGCCGGCGGCATGAACGATGCCGGCTCCACCAGCCCGACCATCCGCCCCGAGAACCTGACGGCCGCCGAGGCCGGCATCAAGGGCCGCTTCTTCGGTGACCGGCTGCAGCTCAGCGCCGGCGTCTACCACTACGACTACCAGGACATGCAGGTCAAGGGCGTGTACTGCATCGTGCCGCAGAACTGCGGCGCGACCATCACGCTCAACGGCGAAGGCTCCAAGGTCAAGGGCCTGGAGCTGGAAGGCCGGCTGCGCCTGACGCAGGCCGATGTGTTCACGCTGGCCGCCGGCTACAACGACGCCAAGTTCACCACCTTCAAGTCCTACAACGCCAGCGGCGTGCAGACCTGGGACATCTCGGGCCAGGTGCTGGACCGCGCGCCCAAGACCACGCTGGCGCTGGGCTATGGCCACGACTTCGTGTTCGGCAGCGGCGCCAGCGTCAAGGCCCAGCTGAACACCAAGTACACCAGCGCCTACTTCAGCTCGGCGTACTCGGCCAACTCGGTGTTCCGCTATCCGGAGAAGGCGGCCACCAAGACCGACCTGACCCTGACCTATACGCCGGCGGTTGGTGACTATTACGCCCAGCTGTACGTGAAGAACATCGAGAACAAGCTGCAGGTGGTGAACATCCTGCAGGGCGCGGTCAACACCAGCGCGCCGCGCACCTTCGGCGTGCGCCTGACCAGCTCGTTCTGACGGGCTGCGGCGCATCGCCCCACGACAACGACCCCAGGAGACCGTCGATGAATGCTGCCACCGCTGCAAGCCGGGCAGGCCAGGCCCACCAGGCTCACCCGGCCCGCCAGGCCGACTGGCGCCAGGGCTGGATCCTCGTGCTCACCGGCTTTCTGCCGGTGGTGGCGATCATCGCGCTGACCCCGGCCCTGCCGACGCTGATCGCCCACTTCCGCGGCGACATCGACAATCCGCGCTTCTGGGTGCCGTTGCTGATCACCGCGCCCAGCGCCTGCATCGCGCTGCTGGCCCCGGTGGCCGGCGTCATCACCGACAAGCTGGGCCGGCGCCGGCTGATGCTGGCCTCGATGCTGCTGTACGCGCTGGGCGGCCTGGTGCCGTTTTTCGTCGACAGCTTCGGCATGGTGGTGGCCGGCCGCGTGCTGATCGGCATTGCCGAGGCCGGCATCCTGACCGTCACCAATACGCTGCTGGCCGACTACTTTGACGAGCAGGCGCGGCGCCGCTGGCTCACCGTGCAGGCGGTGGTGGGCTCGCTGCTGGGCTCGGGCCTGCTGGTGCTGTCGGGCTGGCTGGCCTCGCTGGGCTGGCAGTGGCCGTTTGCCGTGTATGCGGTGGCGCTGCCGCTGTTCGCGGCCAGCTGGTTCTGGCTGTACGAGCCGCAAAGGCGCGAGTCGGCCCACGATGCTCCGCCGGTTGCGGCGGCGGCGCCCGCGACCCCCACCGCAGTGGCCGGCGCCTTCCCGACCGCCACCATGCTGATGGTCTGCGCCGTGACCCTGCTGCTGGCCAATGTGTACTTCGTGCAGGTCATCAACTTCTCGCTGGTGCTCAAGGAGATGGGCGTGGACAACCCCAGGTCCATCGGCCTGATCAGCGCCGTGCCCAGCTTTGGCGTGCCGCTGGGCGGCCTGCTGTTCTATGCCACCGGCCGCTTCGGCTCGTCGGCCCAGCTGCTGCTGACCTTTGTGCTCTATGGCATCGGCCTGGGCGGCATCGGCCTGGCGGCCAATGTGCAGCAGGCCATGGGCTTTGCCTTCGTGCAGCAGATGGGATCGGGCCTGGTGATCTCGGCGCTGATCGCCTGGGCGCAGAGCAAGCTGGCCTTCGAGCACCGTGGCCGCGGCATGGGCTTCTGGGCCTCGTCGTTCTTCGCCGGGCAGTTTGTCTCGCCGGCCATCGTCTCGCTGGTGGCGGCCCAGGTGGGCGGGCTGAAGGCCGGCTTCGTGGCCTTTGGCGTGCTGTCGCTGGCCGTGGCCCTGCTGGGCACGCTGGGGCTGCGCCGCCGTCCTGGCTCTGCCGCTCCCCAGGCCGCCCGGGCCTGAGCCGGCGGCCTTTGCTTCTTACTTTGCCGACCATCATGAACCACCAGATCCAGCGGGGCGTCAGCCTCTACAGCTACCAGGTCGAGGTCTTTCTGCGCCAGATGACGCTGGACGACTGCATCGCCCATGCGTCCAGCCTGGGCGCCAAGGGCATCGAGGTGCTGCCCGAGCAAAGCTTCACCGGCTTTCCCGACATCCCACAGGACCAGGTCGATGCCTGGTTCGCCAGCCTGGAGCGCCATGGCGCCTACCCGGTGTGCCATGACATGTTCCTGGACACCAAGCTGCACAAGCACCGCAAGCTGAGCTTCGACGAGATGGTGGCCAGCCTGCAGCGCGACCTGCGCGTGGCCCACCGCCTGGGTTGCAAGGTGGTGCGCATCATCGTCAACACGCCGCCCGAGGTGGTGGTGGCCTGCGTGCCGCTGGCCGAACAGCTGGACATCCGCATGGGCATCGAGGTGCATTCGCCCTTCCACTTCGACCACCCCTGGATCCTGCGCTACACCGAGATCACCCGCGCCACCGGCTCCGACCACGTGGGCTACATCCCCGACATGGGCATGTACACCAAGCGCTTTCCGCCGGTGATGCGCGAGCGCTTTCTGCGCATGGGCGCCACGCCCAAGATCGTCGAGTTCATCCTGCAGGCCCATGAGCAGCGGGTGCTGACCGACTACCTGCTGATGGACATCCGCAAGATGGGCGCCACGCCGGCCGACCTGGCGATGGCCGAGACCACGCGCCACAACATCTGGAGCCATCCGCGGCGCATGCTGGAGTTCATGCCCTGGATCTTCCACATCCACGCCAAGTTCTACGAGATCGACGACAGCGGCCACGAGCCGGCCATCCCCTACGAAGAAATCATCCCGGTGCTGATCGAAGGCGGCTACCGCGGCCACCTGAGCAGCGAATACGAAGGCCAGCGCCACATCGAGGACGCCCATCCGGTGGATGCGCGCGAGCAGGTGCGGCGCCAGCACGCCATGTTCCAGCGCCTGCTGGGCGAGGCCTGAGCGCAGGCCCCGGGAAGGAGCACACAGCATGTACGACCAACACATCATCGTGCCCGGCACGCTGCGCAATACCGCCGACGGCGAGGCCATCACCGGCTACGAGCTGGGCATCCGCCTGCCGTACTACCGCGGCCAGTGGCTGTCCATCGTCGAGGACATCGCGGTCAGTGCCGACGGCGTGAAGGCGCCGCGCGAGGCCGTGCGCTTCACGCTGCGTGGCCGCGCCTGGACGCTGGACCAGATGGAAGCCGCCACCGACCAGCGCTGGGAGTTCGGCGAGGTGGCCACGGTCAGCGTGCTGCAGCCGGGCGGCCTGGCCGCCGGCGAGCACGAGCTGGTGGTGGCCGAGCAGCTGCGCATCTCCTACCTGCCCTGGGTGCCCACCACCAGCTGCACGCAGCGCATGACCCTCGCCTGAAGACTCCCGACCTCCATGCCAACCACCCTCCAGGGCCCGGCCATCTTCCTGGCCCAGTTCGCTTCCGACCAGGCCCCGTTCAACAGCTGGGACGGCATCACGCGCTGGGCCGCCTCGCTGGGCTACCGCGGTGTGCAGCTGCCCTCGGGCGATGCGCGGCTGTTCGATCTGGAGCTGGCCGCCCAGAGCAAGACCTATTGCGATCAGATCGCCGGCATCGCCCGTGCCAACGGCGTGGAGATCACCGAGCTGTCCACGCACCTGCAGGGCCAGCTGGTGGCCGTGCACCCGGCCTATGACGAGGCCTTCGATGTGTTTGCGCCCGCAGCCCTGCGCGGCAAGCCGGCCGAGCGCCAGCGCTGGGCCGTGCAGCAGATGCTGCTGGCCGCCAAGGCCTCGCAGAACCTGGGCCTCAAGGCCAGCATCAGCTTTCCCGGCGCGCTGGCCTGGCCCTTCGTCTACCCCTGGCCGCAGCGGCCGGCGGGCCTGATCGAGACCGCCTTCGACGAGCTGGCGCGGCGCTGGCGGCCCATCCTCGATGCCTACGACGAGGCGGGCTGCGACGTGGCCTTCGAGCTGCACCCGGGCGAAGACCTGTTCGACGGCGCCAGCTTCGAGATGCTGCTCGAGCGTGTGGACCGGCATCCGCGCCTGGCCATTGCCTACGACCCCTCGCACTTCGTGCTGCAGCAGCTGGACTATCTGGAGTTCATCGACCTGTACCACGAGCGCATCAAGGTGTTCCACGTCAAGGACGCCGAGTTCCGCCCCAGCGGCCGCCAGGGCGTGTACTCGGGCTACCAGCCCTGGACCCAGCGCGCCGGGCGCTTCCGCTCGCTGGGCGATGGCCAGGTCGACTTTCGCGCGGTGTTCTCCAAGATGGCGCAGTACGGCTTTGCCGGCTGGGCGGTGCTGGAGTGGGAGTGCTGCCTCAAGCATCCCGAGCAGGGCGCGGCCGAGGGCGCGCCCTTCATCCGCGACCACATCATCCGCGTCACCGACAAGGCCTTCGACGACTTTGCCGGCGGCACCCACGATGCCGCGCAGATCCGCCGCATGCTGGGCCTGTGAAGGAGACGATGGCCATGACAGGCACGATCAACCGCCGCGCGCTGCTGGAGCGCATTGCCGCCGCCGCCGGCGCCACGCTGTGGATGGGCGACTCGCTGGCCGTGGAGCTGGCCAAGGCCGCGGCCGGCCGCGCGCAGGAGCCCGAGGCCGCGGCCGCCGAGGATCTGCCAGCTGCGCTGTTGCCCACGCTGACCGCGCTGGCCGAGCTGGTCATCCCGGCCACCGACACGCCCGGGGCCACCGAGGCCGAGGTGCCGGCCTTCGTCGCCGACATGTTCCGCCACTGGATGAACGGCAGCGAGCGCAGCCGCTTCGTCGCTGGGCTGAAGGCGCTGGACGAGGACGCGCAGCGCCGCTTCGGCCAGGGCTTTGCCGCGGCCACGCCGGCCCGCCAGGCCGAGGTCTTCGGCGCGCTGCGCGAAGGGATCAAGGACTACAAGGCGGGTGGCCTGGCCGCCCGCCTGGCCGACCCGGCGGCGCCGTTCTTCCACAAGGCGCGTGACCTGGTCACGGTCGGCTACTTCACCTCGCGCGTGGGCATCCAGGCCGAGCTGGCCTATGTGGCCGTGCCCGGGCGCTTCGAGGGTGATGTGGACGTCAAGACCTGGCAGCGCCAGATGCAACTCTGAGAGCCCGCCATGAGTTCCTACGATTTCGACGCCATCGTCGTCGGCTCCGGCATGACCGGAGGTTACGCGGCCAAGGAGCTGACCGAGCGCGGCCTGAAGGTGCTGGTGCTGGAGCGCAGCCGGCCGCTGCAGCACCAGCAGTACCAGACCGAGTTCACCGCGCCCTGGGATGCGCAGCACCGCGGCCAGTTCCAGCGCGACGAGATCGCGCGTGACTATCCGATCCAGAGCCGCCAGCCCTTCGGCCAGTTCAAGTGGGACAACAAGCACCACTGGGTGAAAGACCCCGAGCAGCCCTATGTGCAGGCCCAGCCCTACAGCTGGATCCGCTCCAGCGTGCTGGGCGGGCGCTCGCTGCTGTGGGGCCGCCAGTGCTATCGCTGGAGCCCGCTGGACTTCGAGGCCAACAAGCAGGACGGCCATGGCAACGACTGGCCGATCCGCTATGCCGACCTGGCGCCCTGGTACGAGCGCGTCGAGGCCTACATGGGCATCAGTGGAGAGAACCTGGGCCTGGAGCACTTCCCCGACATGAAGCTGCTGCCGCCGATGGAGCTGACCGCGGCCGAGAAGCTGGTCCGGCAGAAGGTCAGGGAACGCTGGCCCGACCGCCACCTGACCATCGGCCGCAGCGCCAATGTCACGCGCGAGCACAACGGCCGCGGCCCCTGCAACTACCGCAACATCTGCCAGCGCGGCTGCAGCTTCGGCGCCTATTTCAGCAGCCTCAGCGCCAGCCTGCCCGATGCGCAGAAGACCGGCCTGCTGACGGTGAAGACCGATGCCATCGTCGAGCGTGTGCTGCTCGACGAGGCCGGCAGCCGCGCCAGCGGCGTGCAGGTCATCGATGCCAAGACCGGCGCGCGCAGCACGCACACGGCGCGCCTGGTGTTCCTCAACGCCGGCACCGAGGCCAGCGTGAAGATCCTGCTGCAGTCGGCCCAGGCCCGCCATGCCAACGGCCTGGGCAACCAGGGCGATGCGCTGGGCCGCTACATCTGCGACCACGACAGCGGCAGCGCCTTCGGCATCCTGCCCGGCCTGGCGGACCGCTACTTCTACGGCCGCCGGCCCAACGGCCTGTACATGCCGCGCTTCCGCAACCTGAAGGGCCGCGATGCCGGCGTGGACTTCGACCGCGGCTATGTGATCCAGGGCGGCAGCACGCGCATGGGCTGGACCGACCAGGCCGGCGAGGGCGAGGACTTCGGTGCCGCCTACAAGAAGCGCCTGGCCGGCCTGGGGCCTTGGGTGGTCTACATGGGCGGGGCCTGCGAGGTGCTGCCACGCAAGGGCAACCGCATCACGCTGGACGCCCAGGCCAAGGACGCCTGGGGCCTGCCGCAGCTGCGCTTCGACATCCGCCGCAGCGACAACGAAGACAGGATGGTGCAGGACGCAATGCGCGAATGCACGGCCATGCTGCAGGCCGCCGGCGCGCTGAACGTGCGCAGCATGCGCGTGGGGCAAACGCCCGGCATCACCGTGCATGTGCAGGGTGGGGCGCGCATGGGCCACGATCCGGCCGAATCGGTGCTGGACGCCCACAACCGCGTGCACGGCCTGCCCAACCTCTATGTCACCGATGGCGCGGCCATGGCCTCGGCCGGTGCGGTCAACCCCTCGCTGACCTTCATGGCCCTGACCGCACGCGCCGTCGAGCATGCGGCGGCACGGCTGAAGGCCGGAGCCCTGTGATGGCCGGAGCACGCAGACCGCCGGCACGCATCCGCCTGGGCATGGTGGGCGGCGGCGAGGGCGCCTTCATCGGCGCCGTGCACCGCCTGGCCGCGCGCCTGGACGGCCACTACGAGCTGCTGGCCGGCGCGCTGTCGGCCACGCCGGCCAAGGCCCAGCGCTCGGGCCTGGTCTTGGGCCTGGCGCCGGAGCGCATCTACGACGACTACGCCGCCATGGCGGCGGCCGAGGCGCAGCGGCCCGATGGCATCGAGGCGGTGGCCATCGTCACGCCCAACCACCTGCATGCGCCGGTGGCCACGGCCTTTCTGAAGGCCGGCATCCATGTGCTGTGCGACAAGCCGCTCAGCACCAGCAGCGCCGATGCCAAGAAGCTGCTGGCGCTGGCGCGGCGCCAGGGCCGGGTGTTTGCGCTGACGCACAACTACAGCGGCTATGCAATGGTGCGTGCGGCGCGCCAGATGGTGGCCGAGGGCCAGCTGGGCGAGCTGCGCGTGGTGCAGGTCGAGTACCCGCAGGACTGGCTGGCCGAACCCATCGAGCGCGGCGGTCAGAAGCAGGCCGCCTGGCGCACCGACCCGGCGCAGTCGGGCGGCGGCTGCATCGGCGACGTGGGCTCCCATGCCTGGCAGCTGGCCGACTACATCACCGGCCAGCCGGTGGCCGAGGTGCTGGCCGAGCTGGGCAGCTTTGTGCCCGGCCGCCTGGTCGATGACAACGCCCAGGTCATGCTGCGTTATGCCAGCGGCGCGCGTGGCCTGCTGTGGGCCAGCCAGGTGGCACCGGGCCATCTGAACGACCTGCGCATCCGTGTCTTCGGCAGCCGCGGCGGCCTGGATTGGAGCCAGCGCCAGCCCGACCGCCTGCTGCACACGCCGCTGGGCCAGCCCACGCGGGTGATCGAGCGTGGCACGGCCGCCGCCGGCAGCGCCGCGGCACGGCTGTCGCGCCTGCCGTCCGGCCATCCGGAAGGCTATCTGGAGGCCTTTGCCAACCTCTATGCCGAGGTCGCCCAGCAGCTGCGCGCGGCCCGCCCCGGTGGCGCGCGAGCCGAGCGCGCGGCCCACCATCCCAGCCTGGCCGACGGCCTGCGCGGCGTGCAGTTCATCGAGGCCGTGCAGGCCTCGGCGCGGCGCGGCGGTCGCTGGGTCAAGTTGCCCAAGGAAACCTGATGAAAAACACCTTCAGCGATGCGCTGATCAACAACGCCGGCACGCGCCTGGACGGCGATCAACTGGTGCTGGACGTGCGCCTGCCCTGGTACCGCTCGATGCCGCTGTCGGTGGTCGAGTTTGCCGAGCTGACGCTGGACGGCCAGGCCGTGCCGCTGGACGCGGCCGAGCTGGAGCTGAACGGCCAGCGCTGGCCGCTGCAGGCCCTGGCCGGGCTGACCGGCGAGTCCTGGTTCGTGCTCGACTCGGCCCTGCTGCACGTGCCGCTGCCGGCACGGCCGAAGCAGGCCGTGCAGGCCTCGCTGCTGTTCAAGCTCTACCCGCCCTACATCCCGATGCTGACCTGGGTCACGCGCGGCCAGGCCCTGCTGGCGGCCTGACGAGGAACTGTGATGAACACCCACAACACCCCCGGCATGAAGCTGGGCGCCACGCTCTATGCCTTCACCAACGAGTGGCATGGCCGCCAGTACACGCTGGAGCAGCTGGTCGCCAAGGTGGCCGAAAGCGGCTTCGGCCCGGGCCTGGAGGTCATCGGCTTCCAGAGCTTTCGTGGCTTTCCGCAGATCAGCGATGACTTCGCCGCCTGGTTCAAGGACCTGCTGGCCCGCCATGGCCTGCAGCCGTCCAGCCTGGCCATCAATGCCGACATGGCGCTGCGCCGCGGCACGATGATGGGCGTGGACGAGGCCGTGGCCTACCACGCGCCGCAGATCGAGGCCGCGGCCAAGCTGGGCTTTCCGGTGGTGCGCTGCCAGTTCGCCGCGCCGGCCGAGGTGCTGGTGCGCCTGCTGCCGCTGGCCGAGAAGCATGGCATCAAGATGGGGCCGGAGATCCATGCGCCGCTGAACCCCGATTCGCCGCCGGTGCTGGCCTACCGCGAGGCCTATGCCCGGGCCAACTCGCCGCTGCTGGGCTTCATTCCCGACTTCGGCTGCTCGGCGCGCACGCTGCCGGCCAGCTATGTGGCCAATCTGCGCGAGCAGGGCCTGCCCGAGCACCTGCTGCAGCTGGCGCTGGAGGTCTGGTACCTGCCGCGCGATGCCGGCTGGAAGCGCGCCGAATTCGCCCGCCGCGTCGAGCCGCTGGGCGCCGATCCCACCGTGGTCAGCGCGCTGTCGGTGATGTTCAACATCCTCAGCCCCGGCGACCCCGAGGCCTGGGCCGCGATCATGCCGCAGGTGATCCACGTGCACGGCAAGTTCTACGACTTCGACGACGAGGGCAACGAGACCTCGATCCCCTACGAGCAGCTGCTGCCGGTGTTCCAGCGCGGCGGCTACTCGGGCTACATGTCCAGCGAGTGGGAAGGCCATCTGTACAGCAAGGCCGATGCCTTCGAGATGGTGCGCAAGCACCAGGCGCTGGCGCGGCGCATCCTGGCCGCGCATCCGGCGCCGGCCCAACCGGCGACGTGAGCGTCCAGGACAGCGCCGGCGCGCTGCAGGGCCGCCGGCGCACGCTGGCCATGGCCGTGGTGGCCCTGGCCTTTGTGATGGACCTGCTGGACGTGACCATCGTCAACGTCGCCATCCCGGCCATCCAGCAGGGCCTGGGCGCCGGCACCGCGGCCGTGCAGTGGCTGGTGGCGGGTTATGTGCTGAGCTTTGCCGTGGTGCTGATCACCGGTGGCCGCCTGGGCGACCTCTACGGCCACCGCCGGCTGTTCCTGGTCGGCGTGGCTGCGTTCACGCTGGCCTCGCTGGCCTGCGGCCTGGTGTCCGATGCCGGCGGCCTGGTTGTCGCCCGCCTGCTGCAGGGCGCCTGCGCGGCGCTGATGGTGCCGCAGGTGATGGCGCTGATGCAGCGCCTGTACCCGCCCGAGGAACGGGTGCGGGTGTTTGCCATCTTCGGCGTGCTGGGCGGGCTGTCGGCGGCGCTGGGCCCGGTGATCGGCGGCGCGCTGATCGCCGCCGCGCCGCCCGACCTGGGCTGGCGCTTGTGCTTTCTGATCAACCTGCCGGTGGGCCTGTTCAGCCTGGCCGCCGGGGCCTGGCTGCTGCCGCGCGACGTGGCGCTGGCCGGCGGCGCGCAGCGGCTGGACCTGCCGGGCATGGCGCTGTCGGTGGCGGTGCTGGGCGCGCTGATGCTGCCGCTGATCCAGGGGCCCGAATGGCACTGGCCGGCCTGGTGCCTGGGCCTGCTGGCCGCCAGCGCGCCGCTGGCCGCGCTGACCTGGGCCTACTGGCGCTGGCGCGACCGACACGACGGCGCGGCCCTGCTGCGGCCGGGCCTGCTGCAGTTGCTGGCGCTGCGGCGCGGCCTGCTCAGCAGCCTGCTGCTCAACGGCATCGTGCCCGGCTACCTGTTTGTCGCCACCTTCGCGCTGCAGCAGGGCCGCGGCCTGGCGGCCTGGCAGATGTCGCTGCTGTGCCTGCCGATCGCGCTGGGCGCGATGGTCAGCGTGGGCTGGCTGGGCCAGCGGGTGATGCAGCGCCACGGCTCGCGCACCCTGCTGTGGGGCGTGGGCTTGCAGGCCTTGTCGCTGGCCGTCACGGCCTGGGTGCTGCCGGGTGGCGCGCCGCTGTGGCCCGGCATGCTGCTGGCCCATGGCCTGCTGGGCCTGGGGCTGGGCCTGGTGGGTCCGCCGCTGACCGCGCTGACCCTGCAGGACGTGCCCCTGCCCGACGCCGGCAGCGCCGCCGGCGTGGCCAGTGCGGTGCAGCAGGTGGCTGGCGCCCTGGCCGTGGTGGCGGTCGGCCTGGTGCTGGGCGCCGGCATCGGCATGGGCAGCCAGGCGTTGTGGCCGCTGGCGGCCTTGCTGCTGCTGGGCGCGGCCAGCGCGCTGCGCCTGCCCCGCCTGCGGCTGGCGCAGGCCGGCCTGGCGTCGCATTGACCCGCCTCGGCGGCCTCAGCCGCCTGGCAGATCGGCCGCGCGCAGCGGTGTGGCCGGCAGGCCCGCCACCGGCAGGCGCAGCCGGAACAGATGGCCGGCCAGGGGCTGGGCGGCCAGCGCCTGCGCATCCAGGCCCTTGCGCGCGGTGGTCACATAGGCCGTGCGCAGATCGTCGTCGCCAAAGGCCAGCTTGGTGACATGGGCCACCGGCAGCGCCAGGCGCTGCAGCAGCTCGCCCTGCGGGCTGTAGCGGCGCAGCTCGCTGCCGCCCCAGACGCCGATCCACACCGCGCCCTGGCTGTCCACCGTGGGGCCGTCGGGCCAGCCTTCGCCATCGGCCAGCTGCACGAACGCACGTGCCGGGCCGAGCCGGCCATCGTCGCCAATGGCCACGGCCTGCATGCAGCGGTTGACGGTGTCGGTGACATACAGCGTGCGGCCGTCGGGCGACACCGCCGGCCCGTTGCTGATGACCACCGGCGGCAGGCCGCAATCGTGCAGGCGTCCGTCCTGCAGTCGCCAGAAGCGGCCGCTGGCCTGGCGCTCGCCATCGTCCATGCTGCCAAACCACAGCCGGCCGAAGCGATCGACGGTGGCGTCGTTGAGGCGGTTGCCGGGCAGGTCGGGCTCGGGTGCCAGCAGCAGCGTGAAGCGGCCGCTGGCCGGATCGACGCGGTGCAGGCCGGTCTGCAGACCGGCCAGCAGGCTGCCATCGTCCACCGGCCAGACCCAGCCGGCCTGGGCCGGCGCGTCCAGGCGGCGCAGCTTGCCGCTGGCCGGATGAAAGCACAGCAGCTGGCAGCGCTGGATGTCGGTGAACCACAGGCTGGCGCTGGGGCCATGCCAGACCGGGCCTTCGCCCAGTTGGGCGCCGACGGCGCAGGCGACTTCGGGCTGGATCATGCGGGGATCAGGTCGGTTTGGAGGAACGCCGGCGCGGCCTGGTCAGGCGGCCCTCGGCCACCACCGCAGCCAGGTCCTCGCGGGTCTGATCCAGCTGCACCAGGGCCGCCTGGTGGGCGGCCAGCGGGTCGTGGCGCTGCAGCGCGGTGAGGATGGCCTGGTGCCGCGGCAGCGACAGCCGGTGGGTGTCGGGATGCAGGCTGCTGAGCTTGATCGACTCGCGCAGCGCCAGCGACAGCATGTTGCCGATGTAGGCCAGCAGGTCGTTGTTGGTGGCCGCTGCGATGCGGCGGTGGAAGGCCAGGTCGGGTTCCAGCAGCTCGTCGGACGTGCTGGCCGCGGCCATGCCCTCATAGGCCTGGGCAATGCCCTGCAGCTGGTCGGCACTGGCGGTCTGTGCCGCCAGCGCTGCGGCGGCGGGCTCGAAGATGCGGCGCACCGTCAGCAGCGTGGCCACGAAATCGGCCTGCGGCTGCGACTGGATCAGCCAGTACAGCACGTCGGGGTCCAGCAGATGCCATTCGTTGCGCGGCCGCACGATCGCCCCGGCGCGCTGGCGCGACACCACCAGGCCCTTGGCGACCAGCACGCGCACGGCCTCGCGCAACACCGGCCGGCTGACCTCGTAGGCCACCATCAGCTCGGCTTCGGCCGGCAGGCGCTCGCCCGGGAGCAGTTCGCCGCTGACGATGGCCAGCCCCAGCTCGCGCACGATGCGGCCATGCAGGCTCTTGCCGTCGGGCTTGCGGCCATAGGCCGATCGTTCGGCGCGCAGGGCATGATCCATGGGAGGCGGCGGCCCGGGCGGGGGCAGGGAACAAGCTCAGGCCGCAGTTTGCATCAAGGCCGGGCGGCGGCCTTGGCGGAAAAAGTCAGACGACAAGGTCAGCCGACGCCACCGCCGCGTTTGGGGCTGGTGGTCCGGCGGGTCGGTTTGGCCGCCGCTGCTTCGGGGGCCGCTCCCGATGCGGCCTCCGGTGCGGCCTCCGGCACGGGCAGCACCAGCTCGTCGACCACCGGGCCCACCACCACGCCATCGCCGGGCCGCGGCGGCGCGATCACCGTGCCCTCGCGCGTGCGGCCGATCCAGAACCACATCTCCAGATCGCTGCCCAGCGCGCCGCCGCCGCTGGGCAGGTCGGCAAAGCTGCGCGGGCGCGGCACGCCGTTGTCGGGCCGGCCGAACAGCTGGCCGTCCACATGCAGGCTCGGGTCCTCGGCGGCCCAGAGGTAGCGGCCGAGCAGGCGCAGCCGCACCAGCAGGCGCTCGCGGTTGAACTCGCCCATCACCACCACCTGCCGTTGCAGCCAGGCCGGCAGTCCGCCGTCGGGGATCCAGATCACACGGCTGCCGCCCTGCAGCTGTGCGCGCCCTTCCAGCGCCAGCGGCACGCTCACCGGCCCGGGCGGAACCGCCGTGCCCACGGCCATCGGCTGCGGCAGGTGCAGCAGCAGCTCGACCACCGGCTTGTCGTTCACCGAGACGGCGGCCAGGGCCTGACCACAGTCGAAGACCAGGCCGCGGCCCAGGTCGGCCGGCAGGATCACCACATCGTTCTGGAACGGCGCGCCACCCAGCAGGGCCACGCGGCGCACCGGGATGCCGGCGCGGCCCGAGGTGCCGACCAGCTGGCACAGGCGGCGGATCGCATCCTGCACCGTGAACTCCTGCGCCAGCGCGGCGCAGTTGCCGGGGTCGTAGGCCACGGCGCGGGCGACCGAGAGATTGGCGTTGAAGCGCACCGGCAGCTGCACCGGGTTGGCGGCGTCGTCCAGCAGCCGGGCCTCGACCACATGCTCGGTGGCACCGGGCGCCAGCGACCAGGCCACCGCGGCCGTGCCGTCGGCGGCGGTGGCCACCGTCACCGGGCCGGGGCCGCCGTCGAGGCTGCCGCCGCCGGCGATGATGGCAAAGCGCACCCGGGCCGCGGCCACCGGCGTGGGGCCACGCGCCACGCCCACGCGCAGCGGCTGGGGCAGGGGCACCGGTGCGGCAGGCTGGGCCAGATCGGGCATGGCTTCCTGGCCGTCGCCCGACAGGTAGAAGAAGCTGCGCAGTGCACACAGCGCGTCCAGCGCCTGCTGCACATTGACGGCCTGCAGCAGGTGGTCGCAGCCGCCGGGCACATAGGCCACGCCGGCCGCCAGGCTCAGGTTGGCGCTGAACACCAGCGGCAGGTGCATGGGCTGGTCGCCGGCGTCGAGCAGTTGGGCCTCGACCTGCTGGCTGGCCACCGGCGCGGCACGGTTCCAGCCCAGCGACCAGGTCGTGGCCGCGATGCCGTCGCCGCCGGTGGCCACGATGACCTCGCTGCCGGCCCCGCCCAGCTGGCCGGCTCCGGACAGCACGCGAAAGCGCACCCGGGCGCCGGCCCAGGGCAGGCCGCCGTTGGACACGCCGGCGCGCAGCAGCTGCGGCAGCGGCACCAGGGCGTTGGCCAGCGAGGGGTCGGCCGGCGCCGCCTCCTGGCCGTCGCCGCCGATGTAGTCCAGCGTGATCAGCGCGGTCAGCGGCGGGAACAGCGATCGGCAGTCGTCGATCTGCGTCCAGGCCGCGCCGTCGAAGTGCATCATCGCCACGCGGGCGTAGCGGTGCTCGATGCCACGTGGCGCCAGCGTCTGCGGCACGCCGCCGGGACGCGGCCACTCGATGTCGGTGGTGGCGGTGCGCGCCGGCACCAGCCAGTGGTCGCCGCTGCGGTAGCCGCCCGCGGTGATGCGGAACTGCAGGCCGTCCTCCAGGTCCAGCCAGGCGTCGCTGTTGGGACGCAGCGTGCCGGTCGAGTCCCAGCGGCGCACGCGCGGGTTGGCGCCGAAGCTGGCCATGGCCGTGGGGTCGGCTCCGGCCGAGCCCAGGTCCAGCGTCAGTCGCTCGCCGTCGACCGCGGCGATCATCACCAGCGTGCCGTGCTCGCCGCGCAGCTCGCGCGGGTCGTCGATCAGCTCCACCCACTGGCCCGGCGCAAACGACAGCTGCTTGTCGCGGCCGGCGCTGGAGACGGTGATGTCTGCGCCGTTCTGCGTCAGCCAGCGCGCCACCACGGTGGCGTTGTCGCGCGACCACTTGAAGCTGGCGGTGCCGCGCGGCCCGCCCACATGCACCTCGATGCGGTAGAGCTGGTTCTCCAGCCGGCGGTAGCCGGCGTCGGCCGGCAGCACGCAGGGGTCGGCGGGTGCCACCGCCGGCTGGGCGCGCGCGGCCAGGCGGCCGCTGGGCGGCGTGATCAGGGCCGTCCAGGCGGCGGGCTGGCTGCTGCAGTCCAGGTCCTCGCCGCTGTCGCCGGCGCGCAGCAGGCGCAGCTGCCAGACCGTGCGCTGGCGGCTGGCGGTGTCGGGGCCGCCCAGCGCCACCTCGCGGATGTCGGGCAGGCCGGGTTCCTGGGCCTGCAGCGCGGGCAGCTCCAGCGGGCCGATGTGGCGCTGCCAGACATCGAGGTAGGCGATGTAGATGCCGGCATCGGCCGGGGCGGGCGCACCGGGGAAGTCGGGCTGGGCCAGGTAGCGCAGGATGCGCTCGTTCTCCACCAGCCAGCCAGCCACGTAGCCGCGGCCGGCGGTGATCAGGAAGTCGCCCACGCCAGCCGGTGCCGGCGCGCCCTGGTTGCCGGGGCGGGCGGCCTCGGCGGCGGTCAGTGCGGCGGCACTGGCCACGGCGCGGAAGCCGTCGTGGCCGATCGGCATGCCGCTGGCGCCGATGGTGTCCAGGCATTCGGTCTCGGTGCGGTGGCTGGCGATGTCGAGCTGCTCGTTCCAGTCGGCATCCAGGGTCACACGGCCTTGCTGCAGGCGCACGCCGCTGTAGTGGGCGCGGCGGTCGAAGCTGAAGCGGGTGAAGTCGCCCTTCATGATCTGGTCCTTCCGGTGTTCATGTCGCGTGGCTCAGGCCGGCCTGCATGCCGAAGCGCAGGTAGGCCTCGATCTGCCCGCGTGCATTGGCCTCGCGGTGCGCCTGCAGCAGGAAATGCCAGGCGCCCATCTCATTGCCGTCGTCGGCCCCGCCCAGGATCTCGGCCGCACAGCCGCCCGACAGCTGGGCATAGGCCGGCTGCGGCAGGGCCAGGCTGCTGAACGTGGGCACCAGGCGTGCGCGCACCGCAGCGGCCTGCGCGGCCGGTGCCGACTCCAGCGCCAGCTGCGGCTGGCAGCGGTAGGGCCGCGGCACGCTGGAGTTGGCCGTCAGCACGCTGTAGCGCACGCAGCCCTCCTGCAGCCGGGCCACGCTGACGCGGCCGGCGAAGACGCTGTTCTCGGCGCACAGCCGGTCCACGCGGCTGCGGCCGACCAGGGTGCTGGTGGCGATCTCCACCGGTGCCGCGTCGGCCACCAGGGCATTGGCGCTGGACTGCAGGATGCTGTCGCGCAGGCTCACGCGCTCGGCCGCGGCCGCCACCGACACCGCGCCGGCGATGCTGCGCTCCAGCTCCAGCACCAGGTTGTCGTTGCCGGCCTGCACCGTCAGCACGGTGTTGCCGCCATCGGGCAGCAGGGTGCAGTGCGCCAGGCGCAGCCGCGCCAGATTGCCCGGCAGCACGCGCAGCCGGCCTTCGATCAGCAGGCCGTCGAGCAGCAGCTCGCCGGCCGCCTCGTCGCCGGCCGGGGCCGTGCCTTCGACGTCGATGTCGCCTTGCAGGTGGACGCGGCGCAGCGCGCTGTCGATGCGGCCGGGCCGCCGTTCGCGCTGGCCCGGCAGGCCGCCGGCCACCTGCAGCGCGGGCCAGTCGGCGGCGGCGATGACCAGGCGGCTGCCCGAGGGCAGGCGCACGGTGCGTGCGCCGCTCAGGCTTTCCAGCCAGCTGGCGTTGTCCATCAGCGTGATCAGGCCCACGCTGCCGGGCGGCTGCAGGGCCCAGGCGTCGAGCGCCTCGCCCAGGGTGGCGACGATCTCGCCGGCCAGTGCCGTCTGCTCGCGCGACACGCCCAGCTGCCAGCTCACCGGCCGGTCCAGCGCCGCAGCCAGCGAGCGGCTGCGGTCGTAGGCGCCGCCGCCCAGGTCGCCGGGGAAGCCGTAGTTCCAGTCGACCTGCACGCGGCTGGCGGCACGCGCCGGGGCCAGCGTCAGCCGGCCACGCTCGGGATCGATGGCCGCGGCGATGGGCACGGCCACCAGCGTGGTGCTGCCATCCGGCTGGGTGCGCGGCACGTCCAGCACATCGGGCGGCTGGTGCCAGTCGTCCAGGTCGCAGACCATCAGCTGCGACGAAGGCACGGCCACGCCGTCCAGCCACAGGCGCAGCGCCGGCTCGCCGTCGGCATCGGCGCTGTCGTCCAGCCAGCCGGCCGGGGCGACGCGGCCATTGACCTCGGCCAGCCGGCGCGCCTGCTGCTCCACGTACAGCGGCAGGCGGCGCAGCGGCGCGGGCAGGTGGCGCTCGGTGGCGCGGGCACTGGCCAGGCTGGCGGTCAGCGGCGGGTTGAACAGCGGCAGGTCGCGCCCGGCCGGGTCCAGCCAGAAGCGGGCCGCCAGCGGACCGGGGCGCGGCGCGGCGCGCAGCATGCGGTAGCTCTGCAGCCGCCAGGCAAACACCGCCAGGTGCGGCAGGTTCCAGCGCCCGCGGCCGGCGGCGATGCTGCGCAGGTCCACGCTGTGGGCCAGCGTATCGAAGGCGCCGCCCACCGCCTGCAGCGGCACCGGATCGCGCAGGTCGGCCAGGCCGCCGGCGGGCTGGCCGGCGACGGCCGGCCGCACATGGTTCAGGTGCTGGCTCCAGCCCAGCTGCACAAAGGCCTCGGAGGCCGAGGCCGGCCAGCCGGCGCTGTCGCGCACCAGCTGCTCGATCACCGGCACCGTGCCCTTGCGGCGGCGGTGCGAGATCACATTGGCCACCAGCGCCCGGCGGCTGTAGGGCGCGTCGGGCCCCAGGTCGCGCAGGCCCTTCACGCCCAGCAGCTCGCCGATGTAGGGCACGACCCATTCGTCGCAGGTCTCGATGAACCAGTCTTCGAGCAGCTGGGCGATGTCCTCCTCGACCAGCCGGCCCTGCGTGGCCATCAGGCCCAGCAGCGCGGCCAGCGGCCGGCCCTGGGCGTCGTCGCGCAGCCGGTGGATGGCCGGCAGCAGCGATTCGAGGGTCTGGCCGGTCATGCCCATCACAGCATCTCCCTGAGGTCCAGCGCCTGGTCGTCCAGCGTCAGCAGCTGGGCCGGCAGCACCGTGCTGCCGGCGGCGTTCCAGCGCGCAGGTTGAGCGTCCAGCCGCGGCGTCGTGGCCGGCAGGCGGCCATCCAGGCGGTCGATGACCACACCGTCGACACCGTCCACCGCCTGCAGCAGCGCAGCCAGTTCGGACACATGCGTGCCCTGGGCGAAGTCGCGCGCGGCAAAGCCGAAGGCGGCCAGCAGCCGGGCCCGGCAGGCCTCCAGCACCGGCTCGGCCAGCGCATCGGGGCGCACCCTCACCCGCGCCGCCAGGCCGAAGCGGCGCGCCTCGTAGCCGCCGACGGCGATGGACTGGTCGGCCGGCCGCACGCCGGCGATGGCCGTGCGCAGCGTGGCGGCCAGCTCGCCGGCGGCATCCAGCGGCCGGGTGTCGGCGGCCGCGAGGCTGAGGAAGATCATGCGCCGCTCGCCGTTCCAGAGCACGTCGGCGCGGGCCTTGCCGATGCCGGCAAAGGCGCGGGCGTAGTCGGCGGCGTCCTGCACCGAGACCAGGCGGTCCAGCGTCAGCACGGTCAGCGGCGCGTTCAGGCGCGCATCGTCCAGCGTCTCCGGGTCTTCGGCGCCGGTGGCCGGCAGCGGGTTGAACAAGGCCTTCAGCCCCAGCGGCCGGCTCATCAGCAGCGACAGCTGGCCGGCGCGCACCTGGCCGGCCAGGCCGGTGCCGATGCGGTAGCTGGCGCTGACGTTGTCGCTGCCGGCCGGCAGGCGCGCGCCCTGTTCGCCATCGCCGAACTGCAGCACGGCCGTGCCGTCGTCGGCATGGCGCAGGCTGTAGGCGCGCGCATCGGGCGCCTGGCCGTACAGCGTGGGCACACGCTGCCAGCGCAGCCCGCCGACATAGACCTCCAGCGTCGGCGATGCCCCGGTCGGCGACTGTGCATCGGCCACATAGGTCAATGGCCGCTGCCTCAGCACAAAAGCCTGCATCGCCTGGGCCGGATCGCCGCTGCCCAGCGGTTCCAGGCGCGACACCGTACCCGGCACGCTGACGCGGGCGCCATGCGTGGCCCGCAGCACATTGGCCTGCACGGTGCAGTCGCGGCGCTGGTAGACGCCGGCCAGCGGCGCGCTCAGCACCAGCACGCTGACGCCATCGGCGCCGGTCTCCACGCGCAGCAGCTCGGCGGCCTCGGCGGCCAGTGCCAGCGGGTCCGGCGGCGCGAAGCCGGCCGGGGGCTCATCCTCCACCGCCAGCAGCTCGGCGGCGCCGACGTCGACCCGGCCCTCGAAGCCGTCGCTGGCATCGCGCAGCCGCCAGCGCGCGCGCAGCGGGTCGGCGGGCAAGGCCTGCGGCGCCGCCACCACCTCCAGCCGCTGGCCCGCGTCGAGCTGGCGCGTGCGCCCGTCGTCGGCCGTCAGCCGCAGTGGCGGCAGCGCCTCGACCACCTCGTCGCGGCCACGCCGGCGCGTCCACTGGCGCGGCGCCACCGTCACCGCCAGCAAGGGCCGGCCGCGCAGGATCAGCCGCCGGCCCGGCTCCGGCGGCGTGATCGCCGTGTCCAGCTCGATGCGGTCGCCGAACACCGCGTCGGCCACCGGCTCGTCGGCCAGGGCCAGGGCCTCGCTGGCACCGTGCACCACGGTCTCGCGCAGCGGGAACCAGCTCAGGTGCTCGCGGGCATCGACAAACAGCTGCGTGGTCTTGCCGCTGAGCGTGAAGTCGGTGCGGGCACCGGCGCGCACGCGCGTGATGCGGTACAGCTCTTCGTAGCTGGACTTTTCCAGCCGGACCCAGCCGCCTTCCACCAGCTCGGGCCAGGCGCCGTCGATGTCGATGCGCCGCTCGGCGGTGGTGGTGATCTCGAAGTCCGGCCATTCGGCGGGCCGCGGCCGGATCGGGATGCTGTAGCCCTCCAGCACGCTGTCGGGCAGGGCGCGGATGTCGGGGGCGTTGGCGCCGAACAGGGCATAGCGCTTGCGCAGCGCATGCACGGCCGGCTGGGCCGCCGGGTCCTGGTCGGGTGCGGCATGGCCCAGGGCCTCGGCCCAGCGCACCAGGGTGCGGCCCAGGGCAGCATCGGGCAGCACCTCCAGCAGCACGCGCGCGTCCCAGGACTCGCTGGCCGGGAACTGCTCTCGACGCGGACCGACGAACAGCAGCACGTCGCCGGCCTTCAGGTTCGTCGCCACGCCGGCCAGCCAGGCCGCGCTGCTGCGCCGCGTCAGCCGCTGCGGCCGCGTGCGCCGTGCCGGCATTGCATTCCACTCGATGCGCGCGTCCAGCGCCTGCACGGTCTCGAAGGTCTGTGGCAGCTCGTCCGGGCCGGGCGTGCTCTGCACCTGCAGGCCCTCGCCCAGCCGCACCGGTTCCTGCAGCCCCGGCGCGGCTTCGACGGTGGCGGCCAGCCAGGCGCTGGCGGCGACGCCGGCGCCCAGTTCGTAGCCGATGCCGCGCGCCAGCTCCAGCACCGAGCGGCGCTCCTTGGCCGTGCCCAGGTAGCCTTCGTCGGCGATGCGCTCCTGGTAGAAGGTCAGCACGTCCAGCGCTGCCGCCCAGGCATCGAGCAGGCCGATGCCGGGATCGGCGCCGTCACGCGCCGCCAGCCCCTGCAACGCCGGCGTGGTGGCCAGGCCATCCAGCATGGCCTGGCGGAACGAGGCATGCGTGCCCACGCGCCGCACCAGGGAGGGCAGGCCCGGCGGGTTGTCCACCGCCAGCGGTGTGCTCGGCGCGGCCGTGCCGCAAGCCTCGGGATCGAAGCAGCTCATCGTGCGGCTCCCGGGAACTGGAACTCGATGGCGCCGTTCTCCGGCCGGTTGGGGTCGGTGTCGCAGCGCAGGATCTCGGCCTCGGCCACGGCCAGCAGGCCCGCGGCCAGCTCGCCGGTGGCCTGGCGTCCCCAGCGCTCGAAGGCCAGCGCCTGGGCCGAGCGCACGCCAGGCACGGCCAGCGCCGTGCGGTACACGGCGCTCAGCCACAGCGGTGTGCCGAAGCTGAAGTTGTCGGGATGGAAGAAGGCGCGCTGGCCATCGCGCCGCCAGCCGGTGCCGAAGGCCTCGCGCAGGCGCTGGTGCACGTCGGCGGCAAAAAAGCCGGGCAGCAGGCAGACCTGCAGCACCAGGCGCAGCGGTATGTAGCGCGGGTCGCGCAGCGCCACATCGCCGCCCATGGTGCGCAGGCCGTCCAGCAGCGCCGTCAGCTCGGTGCGGAAGCGGGCATCGGCCAGCACCGGCGCGCCACCCCGTCGGTCGACGGTGACCACGGCGGTGTACCAGCTGCCGGTCCAGCGGAAGTCGGCACGGGCGCGCTGCACGTCGGGATGGCGCTGGGCGGCGGCGGCATAGTCGGCCTCGGTGACCGCGCGCTGCTGCACGCGGAAGGCCTGGGGCGCAAAGCGGCGCACCGTCTCGGCGGTCTCGGGCTCGGCCGCGCCGACCGCCGGCAGCGGGTTGCGCAGCTCGACGATGTCGCCCAGATCGCTGGCCAGCTGGCGCAGCACATCGGCGCCCACCTGGCCGGCCAGGCCGTTGCCGGTGCGCACCGTGGCCGCAAAGCGCAGGCCGGTGGACGGCCGCCGGCCACGCACGCCATCGCCGAAGCGCAGCGCGGCGCGGCCATCGTGCTCGACCTCGACCACGAAGTCCGGCGCCAGGCGGTCCGAGGCCAGCAGGTCGTGGCGCGCCTGCCAGGCGCTGTCACCGTCGTGCAGGCGCACCGCGGGCAGGGCCTCGCGCGCGGCCTGGCGCAGCGCGTCCGAGGCCGGCGCGGCGCGGGCCCGTGCATCCACATAGGGCACGGCAAAGCTCAGGCCGCTGCGGCGCAGCTGCGGCCGGTAGCGCGTGGCCAGCTCGGTGGGCGGCACCTCGGCCGGACGCAGCGCATCGGGCTCGTGCCGCGTATAGCCGTGGTCGGCCAGCACCAGGTTGCCGCGGGCCACGGCGGTGGTCTGCAACGTCGGGCCGCCCGGGCCGACGATGCGCGCTTCCAGAGGCAGCGCAAACGGCAGCGCGTCGGCGTCGTGCCACAGCACGTCGACCAGCGGCGTGCCGTCCAGCGGATCGCTGCGCGTGCGCAGCTCGACCAGGCGCACCACATGGCGGCGCGCGGCATCGTGCAGCGCTGCACCGGTGGCCGGATCGAGGATCTGCTCCAGCAGAAGCGCATCGCCGACCTGCAGGCCCAGCGGCGACGGCGCACGCAGCGTGGCCGCGGTGCAGCCGGCCGGCAGGCACACCAGGGCATGGCTCCAGGTGTGGAAGCGGATTTCGTTCTGCGCCGCATGCAGGCGGGCCGCATGCAGGGTCTCGAAGGCGGTGGCGCCGGCCGACACGGCCTGTGCCGCCTGCTCGGCCGACAGCCGCGCCGGCGCATCGCCGGTGAGCACGGGCGTGCCCGCGGGCAGCGGCTGCAGGCCATCCAGGTCGCTGCCGGGCCGCGGTGCGATGTGCACCCAGGTGCGGGCGTTGTTGCCCTCGTGCACGCGGTAGTCGAGCTGGCGTGCATGGCGGCGCAGCGAGGGCCGGCGGCGCGCCGTGCCCAGATAGGCCTCGGTGGCCACCGCATCCTGGTAGTAGCTGAGCTGGTCGGCGGCCGCCGCCAGCAGCTCCACCAGCATCACCTGCTGGTCGACCGGGCTGTGCTCGGTCCAGTCGGGCGCCAGCAGGCGCAGCCGGTCCAGCATCAGGCCGCGCAGGCCGCGCCAGTCGCGTGCCAGGTAGTCGATGGCCGCCAGGCTCTGCGGCGGCGGCGTCTCGCCGTCCACCGGCTTGCAGTCGAAGGGATTGGGGCAGCGCACCTTGAACGAAAAGGCGATGCTGGACAGCGCGGGGTCGAAGCCGGCCGGCGGCAGCAGGCTGCCGGGCGAGGCCACCAGTCGCAGCCGGTAGGGGCTGAAGTCGCCGGCGGCCTCCACGTCCACGCGCAGCACGCGGCCATTGGCCTGCACCGCCAGCACGCGCGGCGCGGCCACGCGCACGCCGCCTTCGATCAGCACCTGGCCCAGGCCCAGCGCCGGCGCCGCCGGCACGCCGCCGGCCTGCCCGGGCAGGGGCTGGACGAACTCCAGCTCCAGCCGCAGCTGGTCGTTGCTGGCCACCTCCAGGTGCACGATGCCGTTCAGCCCACCGGCCGCGCGCACGGCCTTGATGCGCTCGTCGCGGTCCTGCAGCAGGTCGGTGCTCATCTCACAGCTCCCGGCGGAAGGACTCGGCGCGCGACTCGCCGGTCAGCAGCACGCGGTAGCGCACCTCCACGCGCAGGCTGGCGTCGTCGGCCTCGGCTTCGACGGCATCCACCGCGATGCGGTCGCCCAGCCACTGCTGCAGCGCCGCCTGCGTGGTGGCGCGCAGCGTGGCCGCGACCGCGGTGCTGGCCGGCGCAAACACCAGCTGGTGCAGGCCGCTGCCCAGCGTGGGCCGCATCACGCGCTCGCCCGGTGCGGTGAACAGCAGCTGCTCGATCAGGCCGCGCAGGTGGGCGGCGTCGTCGGCCGTGGCGGTGCGGCCGCGCGCATCGAAGCGCAGGGGATGGGCGGCGTTCATGTGGCGATCACCCGGGTCTGGTTGACCGTGATGGTGGGCGGGCCCTGCGGGATCTGCTCGGCGCTCAGGCACAGGCCGGTGCTGGTCTGCAGCAGGGCCGGCTGGCCGTGGACCAGCACGCGCGTGGCCGGCACCAGCCAGCGCACGGTGACGCACGGCTGGGGCTTGGGCGCCGGCGGGATGCTGAACGGGCAGCCGGCGATGGTGGTGGTGTCGCTGAGCACGGCCACCGGCTGGCCCAGGACCAGCACGCGGGTGTTGGCCGAGATCGTGCTGGCCTGGCCGCCATGCGGGCAGATGCCGCTGGCGCCGACGTGGTAGAGCGGGCCTGGCATGTGTGTCCCCTCAGGTCACGACCAGGGCGCCGCCGTTCACGGTGACGGTGGGTCCGTTCATCATGATGGTCGCGCCCTGGCCGTTGCTGATGGTGATGCCGGTCTCGTTGATCGAGATCAGCGCGCCGGTGGCGGTCTTCAGCAGGATGCCTCCGGTGGGGCCGGGCAGGTCGGACAGCATCAGCGTCTGCTGGGCCTGGGTCTGCAGCAGCACGCTGGGCGAGGCCGGCAGGCCGCCCAGGGCCAGCACCGGCACCTCCGAGGCATTGCCGTACCAGCCGCCGGTCCAGATCGGAAAGTCGGGATCGCCCTGCTCGAACTCCACCCACACGCCGGCACCGATCTGCGGCAGGCACCACATGCCCATCTGGCGGCCGGTGAAGGGCAGGCAGGGCATGGCCCAGTTCAGGCTGTTCAGGCCCAGCACGTCGGGCACCTGCACCTGCAGCCGGGCCTGCTGCATCGGGTCGATGTTGTTCATCACCAGGCCGCGGTACTTGCCGAAGTAGCGGCGCGTCTCGCCAGCGCTCATGTGTTGACCCTCCGGTCACTGCGTGACCACCTCCCCGGGGAAGGAGAGCGCTCCCTTCGGAGCGGCCGTGCGGGATCGCTCATACCGGCACCTCCTGCGTATACGACATCAGCGCATTGCGCGTGAGCCGGAAGTTCTGCGTGTACTCGCCGGGCTTGATGCTGTGGGTGACGCTCTTGACGTAGTACAGGCCGTCGTAGCTGATGCCGGCGCCGCGCACGCCCACCAGCTTGCGCGGGCGCAGCAGCTGGCCGTAGCGCGAGACGCGCAGCGTGCCCGAGCCGCTGATCACGTCGGCGCGCTGCGAGGCGCGGGCCAGGCCGCGCATCACCGCGGTCATCAGCTCGTGCTTGGCGGTGGAGTCGTCCTCGCCCTCGGGCGAGACCAGGTCGAGCTTGGTGTACGACAGCGGCACCAGCGGCCGCGGCCCCAGCGGCGGGTTCAGCGGGCCGATGTCGGGCACCGGCACCGGGATCGGCACGCGGGTGTCGGGCTGCTGCACGAAGAAGATGAACAGCGTCTTCTGGATGCCGTCCAGGCCCAGGGTCAGCGCATCGACGTTGTCGTGCGGGCCCATGTTGCAGGTCAGCGCCGGCTGCACCTCGCCGACCTTGATCTCCGGCCCCCAGTAGGCCAGCGACATGCCCACCGCCGGCCCCGGCTGCACATAGAAGGTGTAGCCCACCTCGCTGGCCAGGCGCTTGATGTACGAGAGGTCGGTGCCGCGCTGGCTGTTGATGCGCTGCAGCGGGTTGGGCACGGCCACCAGGATGCTGGGCACGATCATCGGCACCACGCCGTACATCGCGTACTTGGCCAGCATGATGGCGACGCGGCCTTCCACCGTCAGCGCCGGATAGGGGAAGCCGCTGAAGTCGATCAGGTCCATCATCTGGCTCAGGTCCAGGCCGGTGATGGTGAGCTGGGTCTTGCCGGGCTCGGACGACACGGTCAGCTCCTGGCGGGTGATCACGCCGTCGATCAGCACCTCCTCGCGGCCGTCGACCACCACCGCGACGATGACGCGCCGCGGCGCATCGAAAAAGCCGCCGGGCAGCAGCTCGCGCTGGATCAGGCCCTGGTTGGCGGCGGTGAAGGCGAGCTGGAAGCCGGCCTGGGCGCCGGCGCCTTCGTTGACCTGAACCGACACCAGGGCGTCGATCAGCTCGCGCGGCACGGCCGACGCGGCGATGGCGCCCATGTACAGCCGCAGTTGCAGGCCCGAGACCATCAGCCGCCTCCTGCTCCAGATCCAGAACTCGGCAGGGCCACGACCACGGTGCTGCCCGGCTGGGCGCAGAGCTCGTCCGGATGCAGCACGGTGTTGGCATCGGCCAGTCGCCACCAGGACTCGGCATCGCCCAGCTGGCGCGCCGCCAGCAGATCGGGCCGGTCGCCCTGGACCACGGTGACGCGGGCGATCACCGTGGGCGCCTCGCGCGGCAGGAAGCGCCGTTTCAGATAGGGCTGGGGCGTGCCGTCGGCCGCGGTGTGCGTGGCCTGCGCTATGCCGGCATAGCGGCTGCTGGCGGTGATGCGGGCTTCGCTCATGGCAATCCTTGCAGGCCGAGTGCCGCCAGCGCCGCCGAGCCGGCGCGCTGCGCCAGGGCTTCGACCTGGCGCTGGTGCGCGAGGTAGAGGCTGCCGCCGCGCGAGGCGAACGGCAGGTCGTTGATGCTGAGCACGCGCAGGCCCAGCGAGACCTTGGCGCGGATCGGGTTCAGCAGCGGGTCGAAGGCCTCCTCGGTGATGCTGAACTCGGTCAGCCGCACCGGCACCACGCGCGCGCTGCCCCAGACGAACAGCAGCAGCGGCGCCGCCGCCGGCAGGATCTCGATGCTGCCGCGCGCGGCCAGCGCGTCGTTGGCCAGCAGCTGGTCCAGGCTGGGGTACAGCGCCTGCTCGATGGCCGCCAGCTGGGCCGCGACGCCGACCTCGACCGTGGTGGCGTTCTGCTGCGGAAACTCCAGCTGGTCGGCTGCGTCCAGCTCGGCCTCGATGCGCAGCGTCTCCACCGGCGGGCCCTTCAGGCGCAGCGCCTCCAGCCGGTCGCCACCCTCGCCGGCGCCCTGCAGCTGCAGCGAGCGGGTCAGCGCATCGGGGTTGTACTGCAGCGCGATCACGCGCAGCAAGGCGCCGCTGCTTGCGTCCAGCATCACCAGACCGCCCTTGACCAGGCGCGGCGAGCGGGTGAATCCGGTCATCGTGGCTCGCCTCCTAGTGGTCGCGGCTGAAGCGGTCGAACAGCCAGCGCATCATGGTGTCGTTGAACACCGGCACGATGGTCGGCGTTGTGCCCTGGGCGCGGTCCAGCAGCTCCTGGTCGGTGGGTGCCTGCAGCGACAGGTCGGTGCGGGCCGCAAAGGCCGTGCCCTTCTGCACCAGCCAGTCGGCCAGCGCCGGGTCCATGCCCCAGCGGGTGAAGTTGCCGAACCAGAAGCTGTAGTGGGCCTGCAGCGAGGCGGCGTCGCGCTCGGTGTACGGAATGCCGCGGAACGCGAAGTCCGGCGCCACCGAGCCGAGATCGAAGCCCGGCGCCGCCGGCAGCAGCGCCGGGCTGCCGCCGGGCAGCACCGGCCGGTAGGGGGCCAGCGGCCGCGGGCCGACCAGATCCGCGTCGTCCAGGCTGGGCAGGCCGGCCGGCAGCCGGGGCGGCGGCACCGCAGGCCCGCCCAGGCTCAGCCCGCCGGGTGGCAGCAGCGTGCCGGCGAAGCGCGAGGCCAGACCGGGATTGAACAGGCCACCGGCCTCGATGATGTCGACGCCCACGCGCCGGTTCAGGCCCTGGCGGTCGGTGCTGCTGCCGAAGGCGGTGCTGGCGCCATAGGCATAGGCGGTGATGCGTGTGTCCTCGGGCATCACGCTGCGCAGGTACTGCTTGACGGCCACTGCCCGGTGCGCCGAGAGGTTGAGGTTGTACTCGGCATCGCCCTCCTGGCTGGCATAGCCGTGCACGTGCACCGCGGCGCCCGGGCCGGCGGCGGCGGCCAGCGTGTCCAGCCTCTCGCAGTCGCCGGCGTCGAGCACGGCGTCGTTGCGCGCGAACAGCAGGTGATCGTCCTCGACACCGGAGTCGCCGGCGTCCATCGGCACGAAGTCCTCGGACGGTGGATGGCGGCCCAGGCCCTCGCCCGGCTGCGGGTCGCGCTGCACGCCGGCCTGGGCACCGGGGCGGGCCTGCTGGGCGGCATGGGCGGCCTCGTGCGCCAGCAGAGTGCCGGCGTCCGCGCCCCGGCCCTGGCCGCGGCCCAGCACGATGTCACGACCCTGGGTGAAGGCCTTGGCGCCGGCCGCTTCGGCCTGCTGGGCGGCGGCCTCGTCGTCATGCACGCGCAGGCGGGACAGGTCCACGCCCAGGCGCGGCTCCAGCGCGGCGCGCCAGGCCGGCGACAAGGGCCGGCCCAGGCCCGGCACGGCCAAGGTTTCGGCGCTGCCGGCATGGGCCGCCATGCTGGCCCGGGTCGCGGCCGTCGTCGGCTGCGCAGCAAAGCGCCGGGCCTCGGCCTCCAGCTGCTGGGTGCGCTGCATGTCTGCGCGCCGGTCGACGGGTGGGGGACGGATGCCGGATGCCATCATCTACTCCACCGTGATGTTCTCGGCGCTGGCCGAGCCGATGCGGCCCTCGAACGCATGGGGCTTGAAGTCGCGGAAGTCCAGCGTGGTGTCGTGGATGTTCTCCACCGTCAGGTTGCCGATGCCCACCAGGCTGCTGCCAAATTGCAGCGGCGCGGCGGGATCGGTGTGGGCGCTCAGGCGCTCGATGGCGATCTGCAGCTGGGTGGACATCTCGCCCACGCTGCCGGTGACGTGGATGCCCTCGGCCGCCGGGGCGTCATCGGTGCCCAGCTGCAGCGTGCCGTAGTCGCCCAGCGGCAGCGGCGTGGCATCCATGGTCAGTTGGGCGTCGATGCCGTAGATCTGGTCGACGCGGAAGGTGTCGGGCTCGCCGTCGTCGTCTTCGGCCCCGGGCTCGCGGCGGCCGACCAGGGTGGACAAACGGGACTTGCCGGCGCGCGCCAGCTCGTCTTCCTCTTCGTCCAGGCCGCTCCAGGTGGTCAGGGCCTTGTTGGCCTGGGGAATCATGGCCGGGATCACGCCGATGGCATTGCCCCAGTCCAGGTTCAACACCAGCTGACGCGAGTCCTCGTCGTAGTCGAAGTCGACCAGCGGGTCGTAGCCGGCGGTCTCGCCCTCGATCTCGGACAGCTCGACGATGCCGCCGGGCTGGATGTGCAGCGTGACGTCGATGTCGGGGATGTTGGTGATCGAGACGTTCAGCGTCACCGTGCCATGCAGCGCATCCAGGAAGCGCAGGTTCTCGATCGGCGTGGGCTCGCCGCTGGACGGGCCCATCAGCGCCGTGAGGTCGTTGATGCGGAACCAGGCGTCGTCGATGGCCAGCGAGGGCAGGGTCAGCGGTCCGCTGGCCGGTCGCTCGAAGCCACTGGGCAGGCGGGCGCTGGCGATCTCCACCGCCACACCCTGACCCGTATTGCGATAGGCCAGCCCCGACACGCCCACCTCGTCGGCGCTCCATTCGCCGCCGGTGCCGCGGTGCAGCCCGCCGATCGTGACGTTGGGCGAGCCGCCGCTCATCTGATCGCTCAGGTGCGGCGGGATGCCGGTGATCTCCACATGGTTCGCGCCGATGTCGGCGGTGAGCTGGCTCAGCTCGGTGTGCAGCACGTCCAGCGACCAGTCGCCGCTGGACAGCAGGCCCAGGCTCAGCGTCTCCACATGGGCATCGGTGCGCAGGCTCATCAGGCCCTGGATCTCGACGCCCAGCGCATTGGCGTCCAGCGTGCCCAGGCCCACGGCACCGTCGCGCAGCCACTCGGTCTGGCCGGTCACGGCATTGAAGCGCGGTGTCAGCACAAAGCCCTCGCCCAGCGGGTTGGCGGCGCCCACGTGCAGGTTGGTGGCCGTGGCCGGTGGCGAGTTGGGCAGGCGTATCGTCACATCGCGCGGCGTGCCACCCACGTCCACCGCCTTCAGCACCAAGCTGATGCCGGTGGCGGTGACCGTGGGCACGTCCAGGCTGTGGATGACGATGCGCGTGGGCGTCATGGCCTCGGCCTCGGGATCGAGCTCCACGGTGACCGCGGCCGCGACCTGTTCCAGCAGGATCTCGCCGCCGAACTCGGGCACGCTGACGCGGTAGTCGGCACTCTCGAAGTCCAGCTCGTGCAGCACCAGGCGCTCGAAGTACAGCTCCGGCGCCTCGATGCGGTCGTCGTAGAAGCGCACGAGGCCGGTGCGCCCGCCGGTGGCGCCGGCATGCAGGGTGTTGCGCCCGGTCAGCGGCGAGTCGCGGCCGGACAGCGTGCCATCGGTCTCGATGGCGATGTCCTCGGCCGAGACATCCAGGCCGTCGCGGCGGAAGCCCACGTGGATGGCGCCGGTGTCGACCAGGGCGCCCATGTCCAGCTGGTCCTTCAGCACGTTCACCGCCGCATGCACCGAGGCCACGTCCACCGTGCCGGCGGTGAAGCTGCCGCGCTGGCTCCAGTCCAGGTCGTGCACGTCGATGGCGCCGACCTCGATGGCCGGGCGCGAGAACTCGGCGGCATTGGAGGTGGCGCCGGTCCAGGGCGTCAGCTGGCGCACTTCCACGGTCAGCGGCGGGTCGTCGTAGCGGAAGTGCTGGCCCACCAGGCCGTCGGCATGCAGGTGGGTGATGTGCAGGGCCAGGTCGCCCTCGACCGCGGTGTCGACGGTGGCCGTGACGCGCAGGCCGCTCAGCACGGCCGGCTGCTCGACCGTGAACGTGCGCGTGCCCGAGCGCCAGTGCAGCTGCTGCAGCTCGATCTGCGGCACGCGCACATCGCGCAAGGTCCACACGCTGCCGTGGTGCTCGATGACGCCGGAGACATGGCGGGCGCTGGCGCGGATGTGGCCGTCGGCGGTGCGGAACTGGCCCTCGTCCAGCGACAGGTCGCCGATGTTGATGCGCTCGCCGCCGCTCTCCAGGAAGCCGATGGACAGCTCGCTGCCGTTCAGCCGTGCGCGGCCGAACTCCAGCGCGCCTTCGACCATGCCGTTGACGCGCACATCGGTGAGGCTGCGGATACCGGCCTCGCCGTGGATGGACATCTCGCCCTGCTCGGGCAGCTGCACGTCCAGCGCACGCGCCCAGATCTGGCCGATGACGCCGGACTCGACCTGCACCATGGCCTGCTTGGACGCGATCCAGGCCGACAGGCCATTGCCTTCCAGCGTGGCGATGCCGAACTCGGCGATCTGCACCCGCGACAGGTAGCGGTCGCCCGGGTGCTCGGCGCTGTCGGCGAAATGCAGCGAGCCGGTGACGGTGATGCCGGTGGCCACCGAGCTGTTGGCATTCCAGACCTGGTTGCCGCCGGCCTCCAGGTAGAAGTCGCCCAGCTCCAGCCGGGCGATGGCCAGGTTCTCGATGCGCACCTCGTCGCGGCTGGCGTAGATGCGGCCGGCGGTCTCGCCCGCGCTGACCCGGCCGGCGGAATGCACGCCGAAGCGTGCGTCGGTCAGCTCGGCGCTGCTGAACAGGCGGTCGCTGCGCGAGCCGTCGGCGCGGCTGCCGGTGCCCTCGATCAGCAGGCCGCTGGCCAGCGCGCGGTCGAGGTCGAAGCGGCTGCTGGCCACGTCGCCCAGGCCGGAGACGCGCAGCGACAGGTCGTGGACCTCGCCGGTGCGCATGCCCAGGCTGCGCCGCCACAGCGCAAACTGGTCCAGCGTCGCGGCCAGCAGGGTCTCGGCCTCGGCATGCTGCGCCGGCGTGCCGCCTTCGCTGCGCCTGTGCTCCAGCTCGGCGATCAGGTCGACGAAGCCGCGGAAGGTGTCCAGCGTCAGCCGCACGGCCTCCAGCCGGGTGTTCTCGGCATCGGTGCGCAAGGCCTCGGGCTTTTCTTCCAGGCTGGCGATCTGCGCCAGCAGGCCTTCTTCGGTGACGTCGCTGCGCAGGCCTTCGATGCGCGCCAGCGTGGCCTGGGCATCCACGGTGCCGGCCAGCGTGCGTGCATCCTCGCCGCTGCCCACGCGGCTGCCGGCCTCGCGGTCGGCGCGCAGGTCAAAGCCTTCCAGCACCGCGCGGTCGAAGGCAAAGTCGCTGCCGGTGTCGCGGAAGTCCAGGATCTCCAGCGACTCGCCCGACATGCCCAGCCGGCGCAGCCGCTCGCGCAGGCTGGCGGCGTCTTCCGGCACGCCCAGCAGGCCGCCTTCGATGTCGGTGCTGACATCGATCTGCCGGCCATGCAGCTCGCCGATCTCGTAGCCGCCGGCGCGCAGGCCGGCGCTGCCGTCCTCGGCGCGAAAGGCGTCCAGCCGGTCGGCATGCAGGCCGATGCCGCGGCCGCTGTCGCCCAGCGTCAGCCGCGTGCCCTCGCTGCGCAGATGGGCGGCGTAGAAGGCCTCGCGCGAACTGAGCCGCTCGTGCAGCGCACGGATCAGCTCGCGGTCTTCGGCGCTCAGGTGGCTGACGCCGATGGCCGCCAGCCGGGCATAGGCCTCGGTGTCGTCCAGCCGGGCCTGGGCCAGTTCCTCGGCCAGTCGCGCCTGGCGGTCCCAGGGTCGGCGCGTGCGGCGCTCGCTGGCCTGGGCCAGCTCCTGGCGCGCCTCTTCCACCGTGGGCACGGCGCTGCGCAGCGTGAGGCCACGCAGGTCCAGCGTGCCCAGGTCCAGCGCAAAGTCGCTGCGCCGCGCGTCGCGCCCCTCCAGCACCTCGGGGCGGAAGCTTTCGCCTTGCAGGATGCGCGGCAGCACGTCCGACGGGCTGAGCAGGCCCAGCAGCGCGGTGGCCGAGGTGCCCATGCCATGCACGTCCGTCAGGTCCAGCGCCTCCAGCGAGGCATCGCCGGCCACGCCGCGGATGTGCAGCTCGCCGATGTCCAGCACCGCGCCGCCGCGGTCGAAGCGGGCCAGGAAGGCCTGGTCGTCGCGCAGCTGCTGTTCATCCTCGGGTGACAGGGCGTCGCCACGCTCGCGGCGCTGCTGCAGCTCGTTGACCCGCACTTCGGCCTGGGCGATGGAGCCGTAGAGCTGGTGCACGGATTCGCGCAGCGCCGTCAGCCGGTCCAGCCGTGGCTGCAGCTCGGCGCGCTCGGCCGGGTCCTCGCTGCGCTCGATGCGGCGCTGCAGCGTCACGCGCTCGTGCGTCAGGTCGCGGAAGCTGGTCCACAGCCGTTCCATGTAGGTGGCACGGTCGCCGCCTATGCCGATGGAGACGCGGCTCAGGTCGATGCTGTCGACATAGCGCCCGCCGCTGGTGGTCAGGCCGTGCAGGCGCACCGCGCCGAAGCGCAGCTCCAGCGGCGTGGGCGCGTCGGGCGCTGCCAGGCTGGAGCCTGCGCTCTCCTGGCCCTGGGCCAGGGCCGCGGCCTGGAACAGCGGCGCGATGAGCCAGCTGCCCGCCGCCTCTTCGCCGACGCGGATGTCCAGGTCGTCGATCTCGATGCGGTTCACCGACAGCATGTCGCCGGGCCGCACGATCAGCAGGTTGTCCAGCACGATGGACGTGGCGGTCACGCCCAGCTGTGGCGCGGCCACGCCGCTGGCCACGCGCAGGTCCACGCCGCTCAGCCGGCCCGGTCCGCCCTGGATCACCAGCGAGCCGAACGGCGAGTGGATGGCGGCGATGGCCAGGTTGTTGGCGCGCATCTCGAAGATGCCGTCGCGGTAGCGCACGCGATCGACGAAGTTCACGCCGCGGCGGCTTTCGCTGGCCGCTGCACCCTCGGCGCCCAGGCTGGCCTGGTCGGCAAAGCGCACGCCGTAGAAGCTGACCTCCAGGAAGCGCAGCAGGTGCTCCATGCCCTGCAGCTGGGCCACGTTGACGCCTTCGGCGCCGATGCCGTCGGACAGGCTGATGCTGCGCGAGCCGGCGGCCAGCGCAATGCCCTCACCCAGCACGCCCAGGCCGTGGATCAGGCCGCCGACGATGGGCACATGGCTGAAGAACTCGCCCACCTCGGCGCCGGCCGAGACGCTTTCCAGGTACTCGGGGCGGTAGCGCTCGCGCGGCGCCGGCAGGCCGTCGGCGCCCACGGCCTCGGGGTTGTAGAGCTGGAAGGGCTCGACCACGCGGGCGATGAAGTCGGCATCGCGGTAGTCGTCGGGCTGCTGCTCATGGCGCTGCTGCGACAGGCCGAACACCCATTCGTGCTGGCGTGCCGCGATGGCCATGCGGATCAGGCCGCTCAGCCGCCCGGCCTGGGGCGCGGTCCACAGCTGCGGATCGAGCAGCTGGGTCTGGATCGAGGCCAGGTCGCGCCCGCCGGCGCCGCCGCGGTAGAAGTTGGCGCCGGCCGATTCGCGTTGGCTGGCGCTGAGGTTGGACCAGATCGTCGGCCCCAGGTCCTCCAGCAGCCGGTCCTGCATGGCCTGGGGCAGCACGCCGATCAGCTGCAGCGCCAGCCAGGCCTCCTCGTCGTTGATGATGTCCAGGAACCAGCTCTGCGTGGCCAGTTCGCGCGCCAGCTGGGCATTGCGCCAGGGGTCGCGGAACTGCAGCAGGCGCAGCAGCACGCCCAGGCGGCGCTGGCCGTCGGCCGGCGCATCGGCGGCGTCTTCCGGTGGCTGATACAGGCTCTCGACCGGAAAGCCGTCCAGCCAGCGCTCGAACAGGTCCTCGCCTGCGGCCCGGCCCGGGCCGGGGTTGGCCTGCAGGCGCAGCACCACGGTCTGCAGCTGGTCGGGCTCGCCCATCCACGGCGCCAGCTGATCCAGCGCCACCAGGCGTTCGCGGTCGTTGATGCGGTGGGTCAGGGCCTGCTGGATCTGCACGAAGACCGCGGCCAGGCGCTCGTCGCCGCCAAACACCGCGGCCAGCTCGGCATCGGTCTCGGCCGGGCGGCCGGCGGCCAGGCGCGCGGCGCGCTCGGTTTCCAGGCGCTCGGCGATGCGCTCGCGGGCGGCCTCGGCATCGAAGCCGGCCGCGTGGCCCAGGATCTGGCGCACCGCATCCCCGCGCTGCTCGTCGTCGCGCAGGGCCTGCACCACGGCCTCGGGCAGCAGGCCCAGCAGGCGCTGCAGCGAGGCATGCTCCTCGGGCCGCAGATGGCTGAGGTCCATGCCGTTGAACAGTTCGGCATCGGCCTGGCGCAGCGTGTCGTCGTCCAGCGCTGCATACAGCGCCAGCACCTGCAGGCGGTAGCGGCGGCGGTGGGTGTCGGACAGCTCGCCCAGCAGCTTCTCGCGCTCGCGGCGGGTGATGGCGTCGTTTTCGTCGCCGGTGGTCGAGGCACCGGCCAGCAGCGAAACGGCGCTGACGTAGTCCAGCGACTGCAGGATGACCAGGATCTCCTCGACCATGCCGTCGGTGACCCACAGGAACCCCCAGACGCCGCGCAGCAGGCGCTTGATGCGCGCGATCTCGGTGCCATAGCGCAGGCGCACCGTGGCATCGAAGTCTTCGTCGAAGGCCAGCGCCGCCGCCGGCAGCGCCAGGCGCACACGCGGTGCGCGCCGGCCCTGGGCCACGCGCTGGGCGATGCGTTCGGCCTCCAGCTCGGCCGCTGCCCGGCCAGCCCGGGCCGTGGCCGGCCCTTGCTGCTGGCGCAGGTGCACCAGTTCGTGGATCAGCAGCCGGCGCGCCTGGGGCGCCGCCCGGCCTTGGCGGTCGAACAGGCGCGGATGCAGCCAGACCTGCCCGTTCGCCGCGGCGGCGGCCGCGGCAGGCCGCTGGCGGAACGGTGCCGCATCCACGACCAGCGGCATGTCCCGGACACCGAGCTCGTGGTCACGCGCCAGCAGGGCCAGCAACGGTGCGAGCTGGGGCGTGGCGTCGGCAGTGCGCGTCGTCGGCGCCACCACCGGCACCGCGGCCAGGGAGGCGGCCGGCGCCGGCGCAGCCTGGACACGGGCGATGCTGACGGCGTTGCGGCTCATCGCGGCGCGTCTCGCGGAACGGCCGGTGGACCTGCCGGCGGGTCGGCCTGCAGCGCCTGGCGCAGTGCCTGGGCGGCGGCGCGGCCCAGGGCTTCGGGGCTGGCAGGTCGGGCGATGGCCAGGTGCAGTCGGCCCTGGCCGGTCGCCGGGGCCAGGGCGTCGGACGCGGGCTCCGCCAGTGCCTGGGCAAAGGCATCGCGCACGCGCTGGGCATCCAGCGGACTGAAGCCTTGCAGCACCAGGCGCTGGATGTGCAGCTGCGAGGCGGCCGTGCTCATGTCCAGCCCTGTGTCTCGGTGGCGCTGAGCGGGCGCTCGAGCTTGCTGTATTCGGTGCGCGTGGCCGCCAGCAGATGCTGCATGCCCAGCGGCTCGTCGCCATCGGCGGCCAGCGCCGCGGCGCCCAGCGCGATGTTGCGGATGTGGCCACCGGCCAGGTTCAGCCGCGCCAGCCGGCCGACATCGACGCCACGCAGCGGCAGCCGCGCCGGCAGCGTGCGCTGCCAGATGCGCGCGCGCTCCTCGGCGCCGGGGAACGGGAACTCGACGACGAAGCGCAGCCGGCGGGCGAAGGCCTCGTCCAGCGCGCTGCGCTGGTTGGTGGTGAGGATGGCCAGGCCACGGTAGGCCTCCATGCGCTGCAGCAGGTAGCTGACCTCGATGTTGGCGTAGCGATCGTGGCTGTCGCGCACCTCGCTGCGCTTGCCGAACAGTGCATCGGCCTCGTCGAACAGCAGCACCGCGCCGCCCTGGTCGGCAGCATCGAAGATCACGCGCAGGTGCTTCTCGGTCTCGCCGATGTACTTGCTGACCACGGCGCTGAGGTCGATGCGGTACAGGTCCAGCCGCAGCGCGGCGGCCAGCACCTCGGCGGCCAGGGTCTTGCCGGTGCCGCTGACGCCGGCGAACAGCGCGGCAATGCCCAGGCCACGCGACTGCCGGTCGGCAAAGCCCCAGTCGTCGTAGACGCGGTGGCGCTGGCGCACGAAGGCGGCGATGGCGCGCAGCGCGGCGGTCTCGCGCGGCGGCAGCACCAGATCGTCCCAGCCGGCCTGGGGTTCGATGACCTGGGCCAGCATGCCCAGCCGCGGCCGCGTGGCCTGGCGCGCCGCGTCCCACAGCCGCGTGGCCGACGTGCCGGCATCGGCGGTGCGCAGCACCTCGGCGGCGGCACGCCTCACGCCGGCCGCGCCGAGCTGGAACTGGCGCGCCACGGCCTGCAGCGAGCTGTCGTCCGGGGCCGCGGCCGCCAGGCTCTCGCGCCACACGGTGCGGCGCTCCTGGGGGCTCAGCGGCGGGCAGGGCAGGCGCTGCAGCGGCCGCAGCGCTGGCAGCCCGCTGACCACCGCGTCGTCACCGGGCAGGAACACCGCCCCCAGCGTATCGCCGGCGAGGGCCACCGCGGCGGCGCGGCGTGGATGCTCGGCGTCCAGGCCGGTGATGGCCAGGGCGCGACCGGCCAGCAGCGCCTCGCGGCTCCAGCGCCGCGCGAACTCGCGCCGTGCCTCCAGCGCCTCGGGCAGGTCGGCGGCATCGCAGGCATACAGGCGCAGGCCGGCGGCCGCACAGGCCGCCGCCGCCAGGTCCAGGGCGTCCTCGGCATCGGAGCCGGCCAGGTGCACGCAGGGTGCGGTGGCCGCGTCGCGCAGCGCCGGTGCCAGGCGCTGCGCAGCATCGCGGCGGCTGGCCGGCAGCATGGCCGGTGCGAGCAGAGCCCGCACCTGGGGCTGCAGGCGTTCGTCCAGCGGGTCGATGCCGAGCAGATGGTGCAGCAGGCGCTCGTCCAGGCGCAGCCGCTGCTGCAGCCAGTCGCCATCGCCGGCGGGCTCGACCAGGCGCCAGCGGCGCAGCGGTGCCTCCGGCGTCAGCGCGTCCCAGTGGCCGTCGGCCAGGGCACGCAGCGCCAGTGCCCAGCTCGGGTGACTGGCGCCCTGGCGCGTCAGGGCCTGGGTCAGCGCCGGCTCCAGTGCCGCGGTGGCGCACAGCAGCAGCAGCGCGCGCTCGAAGGTGCTCAGGCCGAGCAGCGGGCCCAGTGCGGCCAGGCGCGGCGGCTCCGGTGGCGGCGTCACCGGCCATTCGTGGTCGCGCAGGCCGGACACCAGGGCGGCCATGGCCTGGGCCAGCGCGCCGCGGTGCCCGGTGGCGCCGACCGGCGTGCCCTCGGGGCCGTGCGTTGCGCTCATATCGCCACCTCGGGTGCGGCATAGCGGCCGGTCACGGCATCGGTTTGCAGCAGGCTTTCCACACCGTCGACCGAGGCCCGGACCAGGTAGGCCCCGACGGGCAGCCGTCGCAGCGGCAGCACGACGCTGAGCGTGTCGGCCACGTTGGCCGCCAGGCCCAGGCCATCCGGCGCGGCCAGGTCACGCGCGATGTCGCCGCCGGGCGGCGCGTCGCGCAGGTTGAGCAGCAGGCGCACGCGCTGGTGGCGGGCCACCGGCGAGCTGAAGCTCAGCGTCAGCTCGCCACTGCGCAGCGTGATGCCGTCGATGACTTCGGTGGCCGTGGCGGCGAAGCTGCCGCTCACGGTCGGGCGCAGCAGCAGCGGCAGCACATTGGACTCGGCCGCCGCGTGGGCCAGCGGCGGATCGCCCAGCGGCCGGCGATGCAGCACGCGCACGGCCACCACGCCGGGCCGCAGGCCGGCCGGCAGCGGCTGCGGCAAGGCCAGCTCCAGGGCCTCGGCGCCGATGCCGGTGAGCAGGGTCGTGACGTCCACGCCGCCGATCTCGACATGCAGATCGTCGGCGGCGAGGCCGCGGCCGCGCAGGCGCAGCGCCGAGCCGGCCACCACCGGCACCGCCGGTCCGTCGGCATGCTCCACCGCCAGCAGCTGGGGCGCTCCGGCGGCGCTGGCGCTGCCCAGGCGGCGGGCCACCGGCAGGGCCCGGCGCGCCGGCAGGCGGCTGTCGATGATCACCGTCGTCACCTGGTAGGCCACGGTGGCGCGGTAGCGCGCCTGCATGGCCGACCACAGGCGCGACACGTCCTCGGCCGAGATCGTCGACGGTGCGATGCGGATGCGCTCGATCTGCTCGGCCAGGCCGCTCTGCGCCAGTGCCGCGGGAAAGCCGGCCGGCGGCGCGGCCGGCGACAGCGCACGCTCGATCACCGCGCGCGTGGGCACCGGCTGTTCGTGCAGGGCCAGCATGCATTCGCCGAGCAGGATCTCGCTGTACAGCGGGGTCGCGCCGAACACCGTCATCAGGTAGTGCAGGTCCAGCACCAGCGGTGGCGCGGCGGCGCTGCGGCCGTCACCGGCCCGCGACGGCAGGTCGACATTGGACCAGCCGCCATTGCGCGAGACCTGGTGCAGGAACAGGTTGACCTGGTTCGGGTCGTTGGCGCCGGTCAGGCTGACACGGTCCGGCGGTAGCACGCTGACGGTGACCGTGCCCATGGTGGCGGCCACCGGATCGCCGGCCAGGCGCGACTGCAGCAGCTCCTGCAGCACCGCGCTGACGGCGCCGATCGCCAGGCTGGTGCTCATGGGCGCCTCCGCGCCAGGTAGTCGTCCAGCGCCAACGGCTGGGCGCCCTCGCGCCGCGCCGCGGCCGGCAGGGGCTGCGCACGCGGCACGGTGGCCGGCATGGCGCGGATCTCCACCGTGCCAATGGTGACCTGCACCGCTGCCGGCGCCCTGGCTTCGGCGTGGGTGGCCGCCGCCGGGGCCAGGGGCCTGGCAATGCGCGGGGGCAACGCCGGGCGCAGCAGGCTCGGAGGGCTGGCCCGCTCCGCAGCCATCGCGGCCGGGCGGATGGGTGCCGCCTGTGGCTGGGCTGGGGCGGCGCTCGTCCAGGACGTGGCCGCGGCCGCCACCGCATGGCGAGCCGGGGCGGGCGGCGTGGTCGCTTCGGCCATGCGTAGGCCCGGCGCCGGCTGCGGCCAGGCGGATTGCGCTGCGGACGGCATTGGCCGTGGATCGGTCGGAGGCGTGGATGGCAGGCCGGGCGCCGGCCGCCGCGAGCCATCCTGCGATCCGGTGGGCCTGGCCGCGGACGGGCCGGGCTGCGTCGCCGCCGGTGGCCACAGTGGCCGCCCCAAGGGGTCGCGTACCGGTTCCGGCAGGGGCGGCGGGACCTGACCGGTGTGCAGCATGGCCGGCACCGGTGCGGGCTGCGGTCCGGCCTGGGCCGGGGCGGGCCGGGCGGCGGCCGCGGGCTCGGCCCGAGGTGGCGGCTCGGCCGGGCGAGGCGGCATGTCCGCTCCCGGTGCGGACGGCGGCGCCGCGGACGACAGACCGGATGCGGGCATGGACGGCGCGGGCTGCGCCATGGGCGCAGACGGTGTGGCATCGGCGCCCGGGGTCGCGGCGGCGGGCAGCAGGTCGAGTCCGTCCTCGAAGGGCTGGCCGCGACGGCGCTGCACCAGCACGCCGTGGCCGGCGGTGCGCGCCAGCAGCCTGTCGAGCACGCCCGTGGCGGTGCCGGCCTGCGCGCTCATGAGGTCAGCCGTCCCAGATAGTGGCGCCGGCGTTCGGCGGGCAGCGCAAGAATGTCCCGCTCCGACCAGTGGTAGGCCAGGGCGAGCACATGCACCTCGTCAAGCAGGCGCCGGCCGGCGGCCTGCAGGTCCTGGACCAGGAAGACCGCTGCGTCCAGGGTCTCCTCCCAGCTGCTGGAGCAGGCTGGGCAGACCAGGGCCAGCTGGGCGTCGGCCAGCGGTGCGTCGGCGGCCAGGGCCTCGCCGAAGGCCTGCAGCCAGGCCGGGTCGGAGCACCAGGCCAGATCGCCGGCCGGCGCCTCGAGCGCGCAGCGGCGGGCCAGGTCGGTGGCGTCGCGGGCGGCCAGCAGGTCAGCGGTCGAGGGACGACGCAGCTGCCGCGACTGGCCCTGCAGCCGCACGGCCAGCGGGGGTCCGTCGTGCGCCGGATCGACCGCCGGCTGCGCGCCGATCAGCGCCGTGGCCGACAGCTCGAACTCCAGCCGTTCGCCGCAGGCCGGGCACACCGACTCGGCATGCAGCCAGTCGCCGAAATGGCGGCGGCGCAGCTGCAGCAGCAGCGCGTCGCGGCGGCCGGCATCCAGGGCAGGCCAGCGCGCCGGCGGCACGTCGGGCCAGGCCAGGGCCAGCGCGCGCAGCGCAGCGTCCACCGGCGGGCCAGCCTCGCAACCCGTCGCCAGCGCCACCAGGTCGATGTCGCTCAGGGGTGTCATGGGGCCACGGCATCAGGCCGGCTCGTCGAAGCTTTCTTCGCTGGGTTCGGCGACGGCGTAGTCGCGTTCCCAGCCCTCGTTTTCGAGCTTCAGCGTCTGGATCGCCACCGCATTGGCATTGGCATCCAGGTCGGGCAGCGGCTGGTACTCCGATGGCCAGCAGCGGAACAGGTTGTAGGCCAGCACCAGCTGGCCGGCCTCGTTGTAGACCTCGATGGTGATGTCCTTGCGGAAGTCTTTCAGCGAGGTCTCGGCGCCCAGGCCGGCGCCGTAGTTCCAGACCTTGTTGGCCCAGCGCTCGAAGTCGGTGTCGTGGGTCACGCCACGTTCCAGCGTGATCGCCTCGTACTCGGTGCGGCCGGGGCTCTTGCGGCTGGTGCTCGGGTCGCCGCCCTCGCGGTGCTTGACGACCTCGGTGGTGCGCTTCAGGCCACCGACCTTGCTGACGCCGGCGACATAGCGACCATCCCACTTGACCCTGAACTTGAAGTTCTTGTAGGGGTCGAATCGCGAGGCGTTGACGCTGAACTGGGCCATGGGGAACCTCCTGCCTTCAGGCCTGGACCTGACCGGCCAGTTGCTGCAGCTTGATGACCACGAACTCGGCCGGCTTCAGCGGCGCGAAACCGACGACGATGTTGACGATGCCGCGGTTGATGTCGTCCTGCGTGGTGGTCTCGCGGTCGCACTTGACGAGGTAGGCCTCCGACGGCTTGTTGCCCTGGAAGGCGCCCTGGCGGAACAGGCCCTGCATGAAGGCGCCGATGTTCAGCCGGATCTGGGCCCACAGCGGCTCGTCGTTGGGCTCGAACACCACCCACTGCGTGCCGCGGTACAGCGACTCCTCGATGTACAGCGCAGTGCGTCGCACCGGCAGATACTTCCATTGCGAGGCCAGCGCGTCGGCGCCCTGGCGTGTGCGCGCACCCCACACCACGCGGCCGGCAGGCTGCATGGCACGCAGGCAGTTGACGCCCAGGGGGTTCAACTCGCCGTTCTCGGCATCGGTCAGTCCGAGCGCCAGCTCGGGCACGCCGACCAGCGCGGCTTCCTGGCCGGCCGGGGCCTTCCACAGGCCGCGCTGCGCATCGGTGCGCGCGATCACGCCGGCGATCACGCCGCACGGCGCGAAGGTCTCGATCTGGTTGTCGCGCTCGGTGTTGGCCATGCGCACGCGCGGAAAGTACAGCGCGGCGTTGGCGCTGGTCGTGCCGATGGCCGCAACGCCGGCGACCGCCAGATCCTTGGTGGTCCAGGCACTGGGCGGATCGACGATGAGCATGGCACGCCGGCGCTCGCAATAGGCGGCGGCGGCCGACCAGACGTTGGCCTGCACATCGCTGCCCGCGGCATACGGCGGGATGCACAGCAGGTTGAAGATGTCGGCCTGTTCCAGCGCGTAGACGCCGGTCTTGGCCGCTTCGTTGCCGAGGTAGTCGTTGCTGGTCAGGGCCACGCCGTCCGATGCCGACACCGTGACGCCGCTGCTGCTGGCCGGGCCGAACGGGTCGGCTCCTGCCAAGGGCGCGGTGCTGGCTGCCGGCCGCGCGACCGGCAGTGCACCGAAGGTCCGCAGCAGCCGCGACTCGGCCGCCAGCACATTGACCGCATAGCGGGCATGGGCTGGATCGACCGACAGGTTGCGGTGGGTCTCGATGTCGCCGGTGCCGTCGTCGCGCACGCTCAGATTGAACAGACCGGCGCCGGCCACGTTGTGATCCACGCGGGCACGCAGCGCATTGCCCCAGCTGCCCTCGTAAGCGGCCTCCAGGTTCAGCGTGTCGACCGCGAGCCGGGCCCGCGTCACCGGCGCTGCCGGGGCTGCGGCAGCCGCCACCACGCCGGCCTCGGCCGCGGTGATCGCCGCGGCCACGTCGGCGGGCGCGGCAGCGCCGGCCACCGCCGCGACGCCGGCGGCGGCAGCGGCCTGTGCCGCGGCCAGTGCCACCGCGCCGGGCACACCTGCAGCGGCGACCGCCGCAGTGGCCGCATCGGCGACATCCTGGGCATCGGCGGCACCCGGCACCGCGGCCAGGGCCGCAGCCTCCACCGCGTCGGCCGCCGTCTGGGCCTGGGCCGTGGCCGCTGCCAGCGCGGCCAGTCTGGCGGCCTCGGTGTCGAAGCTGGGATGGAACAGCCGCACGACGATGGCCTGGCCGCCGCCATTGAGGAAGTAGTCACGCACCGCGAAGCTCAGCGTGCTGTCGTTCCACAGCCGGCCGAAGCGCCGCTCGAAGTCGCCGAAGCTGTTGAGCACGATGGGCCGGTTGGTCGGCCCTCGGCGCGCGCGGCCCAGGAAGGCCGTCGTCGACGTGGGGACGCCGGCAATGGTGCGCACGCCGCTGGGTACTTCTTCGACGTAGACGCCAGGATAGGTCAGGGCAACCGGCATGGGTGGCCTCCATCGGAAAGAAGCGGAAGAGGTGGCTTGTCGCAGGGACGGAACGAGTATTCAGCCGCGTGTGCGGCAAAGGGAAGCCCCTAACCCGCGTCCTGTCCTGTGCCCTGGGGACACGAGATCCGGACCATGGATGTTGCCGCGTGTAATAAAAGTTAGGCAATGCAGGCGCTTGATCTTCGATCAAGGCCGTCGATGCTGCGCCGCAACATCGACGGCCCTGCCGCACCGGCTGGGCCTGGCTCCCATGTTCAGGGTCTTGTGGCGCCGTCCGGCCGCGCGCCTGATGCCGTCGGCGGCCTGCCTGCCGCCACGCCAGACCCCCAGCGAACGCGGCCGAGGAGCACCATGAGCGCAGACCGATCCCGCCACAGCCCGGTCCGGGCCACCGTCACTGCCCTGATGCTGGGCCTGGTGGGCACCGGCATGGCCGGCGCCACCATCGTCAGCGGCACGGTCACCTCGGCCACCGGCAGCTTTGTCAAGCTGTCGGTGCCGTTGACCGGTTCCACACCGGCCAACACCGTCGGCAACAACAACTTCAACCAGCCCAACCTGTATGGCTTTGACGAAAGCCAGAACACCACGCTGACGGCAGCCCTGGTGCCCGACCAGGGGGCTGCGCTGGCCGCCGGGACCACGGTCGCCAGCCACTACATCTTTTTCGATCCCACGTCGGGCGCGCTGACCGGCACCGTGACCTTCGATGCCAATGTGCTGGCTGTGCTGAGCAGTACCGCGACACTGCTGGCCACCGACTACCTGGCCAACACCGGCGTCACCTACCTGAACCCGACACTGCGCGGCCTGGAAGCCGTGGACTCGGTGGGCTTCAGCGGCAACCAGATCACCGTGAACCTGACCGCGAGCAGCCCCGGCGACTACATCCGCGTCCTGACGGCGTTTTCGCCGGGGGCCGTGCCCGAGCCGGGCAGCCTGGCGCTGGCCGGCCTGGCGCTGACCGGCCTGATCGCGGCCTCGCGCCGTCGCCGTCGCGGCTGAGCCGCAGACGGGCTCAGCGCGCCCAACGCAGCACCAGCGGATCCAGCGGAGTCGCGGTGGCCAGCAGGCCTTCGCGCACGGCCGGGTGCATGGCCGGGAACGGGTGGCGCGTGGCGTCGCTGGCGATCACGCCGCCAGCCTTCATCAGCGCTTTGGCGGTGAGGATGCCGCCCTGCCGGTTCTCGTAGTTGATCAGCGGCAACCAGCGTGCATACAGCGCCGCGGCTTCGTCGCGCCGGCCGTCGGCCCAGGCATCGAGCAGGGGCCGGAAGGCATCGGGGAAGCCGCCGCCGGTCATCGCGCCGGTGGCGCCGGCCTGCAGGTCGGGCAGCAGGGTGATGCCCTCTTCGCCGTCCCAGGGGCCTTCGATGGCCGCGCCGCCGAGCGCGATCAGCTCGCGCAGCTTGGTCGCTGCACCGGGCACCTCGATCTTGAAGTAGCGCACGTTGGCGGTGTCCTGGGCCAGCCGGGCCAGGAAGGTGGCCGACATCGGCGTGCCGGCCATCGGTGCGTCCTGCACCATCACCGGAATGTCCAGGGCATCGGACAAGCGGCGGTAGAACTCGCCCACCGCGGCTTCGCCGGCGCGCAGCGTGGCGCCGTGGTAGGGCGGCATGGCCATCACCATCGCCGCACCCAGCGCCTGGGCGCGGCGGCTGCGCTGGATGCAGATGTCGGTGCAGAAGTGCGAGGTGGTGACGATCACCGGCACGCGTTGCGCCACATGGCCGAGGATGACGCCGGCCAGCTGCTCGCGCTCGTCGTCGGACAGCAGGAACTGCTCGCTGAAGTTGGCCAGGATGGCCAGGCCGTTGGCACCGGCGTCGATCATGAAGTCGAGCACGCGCTTCTGGCCGTCCAGGTCGAGCGTGCCGTCGTCGTGGAACGGCGTGGGCACGACCGGGAACACGCCGCGGTAGCGGGGCAGGGCAGGGTGGGGGCTCATGGCTTCCTCGTTGACGGGTTCATCGGGTCGGTGCGATCAATGCGAATGGCGCGGCACCGGTGCGCCACGGCAGCCCACCAGGAAGTCGAAGTCGCAGCCCTGGTCGGCCTGCAGCACATGGTCCACATAGAGCTGGCGATAGCCGCTGGCGTCGGCCGGGTCGGCCTGCTGCCGTGTCGTCCAGTCGGCCAGGCGGCGCTGCAGTTCCTCGTCGGCGATGTCCAGGTGCAGGCGGCCGCTGTCGCAGTCCAGCTCGATCCAGTCGCCGTCGCGCACCACCGCCAGCGGGCCGCCGGCACGGGCCTCGGGCGCCACGTGCAGCACCACCGTGCCGTAGGCCGTGCCGCTCATGCGTGCATCGCTGATGCGCACCATGTCGGTCACGCCCTGGGCCAGGATCTTCGGCGGCAGGCCCATGTTGCCGACCTCGGCCATGCCGGGATAGCCCTTGGGTCCGCAGTTCTTCAGCACCAGCACGCTGTCGGGGGTGACCGCCAGATCGGGGTCGGCGATACGCGACTTGTAGTGGTCGAAGTCCTCGAACACCACCGCCTGGCCGCGGTGCCTGAGCAGATGGGCACTGGCCGCCGAGGGCTTGAGCACCGCGCCGCGCGGCGCCAGGTTGCCGCGCAGCACGCGGATGCCGCCGTCGGCCAGCAGCGGCCGCTCCAGCGGGCGGATGACCTGGTCGTCGTGAATGGCCGCATTCCTGACGTTGTCCCACAGGCTCTTGCCATTGGCCGTCAGCGCCTCGGGGTGGGGCAGCAGGCCGGCCTCGCCCAGTCGGCGCAGCACGCCCGGCAGGCCGCCGGCGTAGTAGAACTCCTCCATCAGGAAGCGGCCCGAGGGCTGCAGGTCGACCAGGGTCGGCGTGCCGCGGCCCAGCGCGCTCCAGTCGTCCAGTTCCAGCGCCACGCCGATGCGTCCGGCGATGGCTTTCAGATGGATCACCGCATTGGTGCTGCCGCCGATGGCGGCGTTGACGCGGATGGCGTTCTCGAAGGCCTGGCGCGTCAGCAGCTTGTCCAGCGTCAGGTCCTCGGCCACCATCTCGACGATGCGCATGCCGCTCAGGTGGGCCAGCACCTGACGCCGCGAGTCCACCGCCGGGATGGCCGCGTTGTGCGGCAGCGAGGTGCCCAGGGCCTCGGCCATGCAGGCCATGGTGCTGGCCGTGCCCATGGTGTTGCAGGTGCCGGCCGAGCGCGACATGCCGGCCTCGGCGGCCAGGAAGTCGTTCATGCTGATGGTGCCGGCCTTGACCTGCTCGTGCAGCTGCCACACCACCGTGCCCGAGCCGATGTTCTTGCCCTGGTGCTTGCCGTTGAGCATGGGCCCGCCGGTGACGACGATGGCCGGCAGATTGCAGCTGGCCGCGCCCATCAGCAGCGCCGGCGTGGTCTTGTCGCAGCCGACCATCAGCACCACGGCGTCGATGGGGTTGCCGCGCATCGCCTCCTCGACGTCCATGCTGGCCAGGTTGCGGGTGAACATCGCCGTCGGTCGCAGATTGCTCTCGCCATTGCTGAACACCGGAAACTCCACCGGAAAGCCGCCGGCCTCGATGACGCCGCGCTTGACCCGCTCGGCCAGTTCGCGGAAGTGGGCATTGCAGGGCGTCAGCTCGCTCCAGGTGTTGCAGATGCCGATGATGGGCTTGCCCTGGAACACATGGTCGGGGATGCCCTGGTTCTTCATCCAGCTGCGGTACATGAAGCCGTTCTTGTCGGCGGTGCCGAACCAGGCGGCCGAGCGCAAGGCTTTCTTGGGCGTGTGGGACATGGCGGGTGGTGGAGCCTGGAGTGGGGATTAAAGTATGACTATTATTCCAGTTCCCGACCCGGATCGCCCCATGAGCCCAACCCAGTCCATCGGCGCCGCTCGGCGCTATGCCTGTTACCCCAGCCTGCAGCAGCGCGTGGTGTTCATCAGCGGCGGCGCCACGGGCATCGGCGAATGCCTGGTGGAGCAGTTCGCGGCCCAGGGCGCGCGGGTGGGTTTCGTCGACATCGCGGTCGAGGCTGGCCAGGCCCTGGCGGCGCGGCTGGCCGCCCGCCTGGCCACGCCGCCGCTGTTCCTGCCCTGCGACATCACCGACGTGAGGGCGCTGCGCGAGGCCATTGCCCAGGTGCGCCAGCGCCTGGGGCCGATCACCGTGCTGCTGAACAATGCCGCCAACGACCGTCGCCACAAGATCGCCGAGGTCACGCCCGAGTTCTGGGACCAGGCCGTGGCCGTGAACATGCGCCACGCGTTTTTTGCCGCCCAGGCGGTGGTGCCGGACATGGCCGCGGCCGGTGGCGGCAGCATCGTCAACTTCGGCTCGGTGAGCTGGATGTTGCGCCAGGGCGATCTGGCGGCCTATGCCTCGTCCAAGGCGGCGATGCAGGGCCTGAGCCGGACGCTGGCACGCGACCTGGGCCCGCAGCGCATCCGCGTCAACACCCTGGTGCCGGGCTGGACCATGACCGACAAGCAGCGCCGGCTGTGGGTCACCGCCGACACCGAGCAGGAGATCCGGCGCAACCAGTGCCTGGGCGACCCGGTGCTGCCCGAGCACATTGCACAGATGGCGCTGTTCCTGGCCGCCGACGACAGTGCCATGTGCACGGCGCAGACCTTCGTGGTGGACGGCGGTTGGGTGTGAGGCGGCCAGCGCGAGCGCGCGTTGCGTGCCGCGGCTGAGGCCACGGGCCCGCCGGGAGATCGGCGCGGTATCACGGCCTCCGACGCAGTGGATCATCCTGCCATCACCCGCCCCGGAGCCGACGCGAATTGACATCGGGTAAGCCCTAGGCGGGTTCCAGACGCCGGCATACAGAATCGCGCTATTGAAAGTCCGACGAGACGGACTATTAAGACAAATCGGCAATCGGGCCCCAGATCAGCTCTCTGACCGCGATGACACCACCTGCATCCAGTCCTCCAGCCAACCCGCCGGGTCCGTCGTCACCGCTGCTGGCGCTGCAGAACATCCAGGTGATCTACGGCGGGGCCATCGAGGCCGTTCGCGATGTCTCGCTGGCCGTGCCCGAAGGCCAGATCGTGGCCCTGCTGGGCTCCAACGGCGCCGGCAAGTCGACGGTGCTGAAGGCCATCTCTGCCGTGCTCGATGCCGAGGACGGTCTGATCGAGAAGGGCTCGATCCAATTCGCCGGGGCGGCGATCGAGCGGGCGCAGGCGCATCACATCGTGGCGCGCGGCCTGGTGCAGGTGCCCGAAGGCCGCCGGCTGTTCGGCACGCTGACGGTGGAGGAGAACCTGGTGGTCGGCGCCCATCTGCAGGACCGGCGCGCGCTCGGCGAGGCCCGGGACCAGGTCTTCAGCCTGTTCCCCCGCCTGGCCGACCGGCGCCATCAGACCGCCGGCTACCTGTCCGGCGGTGAGCAGCAGATGGTGGCCATCGGTCGTGCGCTGATGAGCAAGCCACGGCTGCTGGCGCTGGACGAGCCTTCGCTGGGACTGGCACCGCTGGTGGTGTCGGAGATCTTCCACGCCATCCACACGCTGCGCGACCGTGGCGGGCTGACGATCCTGCTGGTCGAGCAGAACGCCAGCCGTGCGCTGGCCATCGCCGACTACGCCTACATCATGGAAAACGGCCGTGTCGTGCTCGACGGCGCGGCCGACTCGCTGCGCCGCAACGCCGATGTGCGCGAGTTCTACCTCGGCCTGGGCGCGGGCAGCGGCCGCACCAGCATGCGCGACATCAAGCACTACAAGCGTCGCAAGAGGTGGCTGTCATGAGCGCTGCGATGACCCCCGTCCTCGAGGTCAGGCAGGCCGCCAAGCACTTCGGCGGCATCAAGGCCGTCAACGGCGTCAGCCTGCAGGTGATGCCGGGCCAGATCGTCAGCCTGATCGGTCCCAACGGGGCCGGCAAGACCACCACCTTCAACCTGATCAGCGGCGTGTTGCCGCTGTCGTCCGGGCAGATCCTGTTCCAGGGCCGGGACATGGCCGGGCTGGCCAGCGCTGACTATGCGGCCGCCGGCATCGGCCGCACCTTCCAGAACCTGGCGCTGTTCAGGCACGGCAGCGTGGTCGAGAACCTGCTGATCGGCCGGCATGTGCACTTCCGCTACAGCGTGCTGGAGTCGCTGATGTTCTGGGGCCGGCCGCGGCGCGAGGAGATCGCCGCACGGGCCAAGGTGGAGCAGATCATCGAGTTCCTCGAGATCGAGGAGTTGCGCGACAAACCGGTCTCGCAACTGGCCTACGGGCAGCAGAAGCGGGTGGAACTGGGCCGCGCGCTGGCCTGCGAGCCCAGCCTGCTGCTGCTGGACGAGATCGTGGCCGGCATGAACCGCGAGGAGAAGGAAGACATCTCGCGCTTCACGCTCGACATCCGCGATGAGTTCGGCATCGCCATCCTGATGATCGAACACGACATGCAGGTGGTGATGGACCTGTCGGACCGCATCTACGTGCTGGACTTCGGCAGCCTGATCGCCGAGGGGACGCCGGCCGAGATAGCGGCCAACCCGCGCGTGCTCGGCGCCTATCTGGGCGAGGAGGCGGGCCATGCCTGATGCGCAACAGCTGATCTGCGGCGAAGCCACGCTGCCCGCTCTGCTGAGGGCGCATGCCCTGCGGCGCCCCGGGCAGATCGCGCTGCGCGAGAAGGTGCACGGCATCTGGCAAGGGTGCAGCTGGGGCCAGTACTGGCAGGCCGCGCGCCATGTGGCGCTGGGCCTGATGCAGCTGGGGCTGCAGCGCGGCGACCGCATCATCATCGCCAGCGAGGACGTGCCGGCCTGGTTCTACGCCGACCTGGGCGCGCAGATGCTGGGCGTGCAGGTGGTGGGCATCTATCCCACCAACCCCTGGGTGGAGGTGCAGTACATCGCCCGCCACTGCCAGGCCAAGGTGGCGATCACCGGCGACCAGGAGCAGACCGACAAGGTGCTCGAAGCCCAGCGCCAGGGTGAAGGGCTGCCGCATCTGCAGCAGCTGTTCTGCGTGGACATGAAGGGCCTGCGCCGTTATGCGCCGGGCCAGCCGCATGCCTTCGAGGCCCTGCTGGAGATGGGCCGTGCGCTGGAAGCGGCCGATCCCTTGGCATCGAAGCGGCTGGACGACGCCATCGATGCGCTGCGGCCCGACGACGTGGCCATCCTGGTCTACACCTCCGGCACCACCGGGCCGCCCAAGGGCGCGATGCTGACGCACCGCAACTTCATCTACGGCGCCTATGCCTATGGCACGGCGCGCGAGATGCTGGACAAGCCCTTCGAGTCGGTCTGCTACCTGCCGCTGTGCCATGTCGCCGAGCGCAGCTACTCCACCGTGCTGCACCTGCTGACCGGGGGCTGCGTCAACTTTGCCGAATCCATCGACACCGTGGCCTCGAACATCCGCGAGATCGCGCCGACCTTCTTTCTCGGTGTGCCGCGCATCTGGGAGAAGCTGCAGCAGGGCTTCGAGTTCCGTCTCAAGGACAGCGGGCGCCTGCAGCGCGCGCTGCACGCCCGGGCCATGCGCCGCGGTCGCGTGCTGTCCGACCGGCGCGCGCAGCGGGGCGCCGGCATCGGCCTGCTCGACCGCCTGGAGTTCGGCTTCTGGTACCTGCTGATGTTCCGCAACATGCAGCGCCACATGGGGTTGAACCGCACGCACACCCGCATGTGCGGTGGTGCCTCGGTGTCACCCGAAACGCTGCGCTTCTTCGACATCATCGGCCTGCCGGTGGGCCAGGGCTACGGGCTCACCGAGGCCGGCGGCCTGAGCTTCGTGCAGCGCCCCGGCCGGCCCAACGTGGCCGGCAGCTCCGGGCCGGCCCTGCCCGGCACCGAGTGGCGGCTGGGCGAGGACCACGAGGTCTTCGTGCGCAGTCCCGGGGTGTTTGCGGGCTATCTGTTCGACGAGAAGGGCACGCGCGATGTGCTGGATGCCGAGGGCTGGCTGGCCACCGGCGACATCGTCGAAGTGCGCGAGGGCCATGGCGGCGAACCCGAGGTGTCGGTGATCGACCGCAAGAAGGCCATCATCATCACCAGCGGCGGCAAGAACATCGCCCCGTCGGAGATCGAGAACGCGCTGAAGGACAGCCCCTATGTGCGCGAGGCCATCGTGGTCGGCGAGGGGCGCAAGTTCCTCGGCGGCCTGATCCAGATCGACTTCGACACCGTCGGCCGCTGGGCCGCCGAGCGCGAACTGGCCTACACCACCTACAGGTCACTGACCCAGCTGCCGCAGGTGCAGGAGCTGGTCCAGGGCGTGGTCAACGAGGTCAACGCGCGGTTTGCCCGGGTCGAGAACGTGCGCCGCTTCGTGATCCTGGAGAAGGAGCTGGACCACGACGATGGCGAGCTGACGGCCACCCAGAAGGTGCGGCGGGGCCTGATCAACAAGAAGTTCGCGCGCGAGCTGGAACAGATCTACGGAGGGGCGTCCTGATGCGCTATCTGATCGAACTGGTCGTCTCCGGCCTGGTGATCGGCGCCATCTACGGCCTGATCGCCATGGCCTTCGCGGTCATCTACAAGGCCACCGGCCTGGTCAACTTCGCGCAGGGCGAGGTCGGCATGCTGATCGCCTATCTGTCCTGGTGGGTCAGCACCACCTTCGGTCTCGGCGGCTTCGGGGTGATGGGCGTGGCCATCCTCTCTGGCATCGTGCTGGGCCTGCTGATCGAGCGCCTGGTGATGCGGCCGATGCTGGGCGAGCCGGTGTTCTCGGCCGTGCTGGTGACCATCGGCCTGGCGGTGGTGCTGCGCTCGCTGGTGCTGCTGATCTGGGGCGCCTCGCCGCAGAAGCTGGACGTGGGCGCCGCCGATGGCGTGCTGCGCCTGGGCGACATCGGCATCCGTGCCAGCCAGATCGGCGTGCTGGCGGTGTTGCTGGTGGCCATTGGCGGAACCTGGCTGTTCTTCCAGCGCAGCCGCTTCGGCGTGGCGATGCGGGCGGTGGCAGCCGACGAGAAGACGGCCCGCCTGATGGGGGTGTCCACCGCACGGGTGCAGGCCGTGGCCTGGGCTGCGTCCTCGGTGCTGGCCGGGTTGGCCGGGGTCTTCTTTGCCGTCATCTACAACCTGTCGCCAACCATCTTCGCGCTGGGCCTGAAGGCCTTTCCGGCCACCGTGCTGGGCGGGCTGGATGCGGTCATCGGCTCGGCCTTCAGCGGCCTGGTGATCGGCGTGGCCGAGAACCTGGTGGGCGGCTACCTGTCGTCCACGCTGAAGGAGGTGGCCGGCTTCCTGCTGATCCTGGTGGTGCTGATGGTGCGGCCCTTCGGCCTGTTCGGCGAACGTGAGATCGAGAGGGTCTGATGCGCAGCGGCTTCTTCAAGCAAGACTACCGCGAGCTGGTCGCGCTGACCGACTCGCGCGTGGTGCGGGCCTGGGTGGCGGCGCTGCTGCTGGCCCTGCTGGCCCTGCCGTGGCTGGCCAGCGCCTATGTGCTGTCGCACATGACCGTGATCCTGTTCACCCTGGTCGGCGTGCTGGGGCTGAATGTCCTGACCGGCTTCACCGGCCTGATCTCGCTGGGCCATGTGGCCTTTCTGATGCTGGGCGCCTATGGCTATGCCATCGGCGTCTCGCGTCTGGAACTGCATCCGCTGCTGGCCTTCGGGTTGGCGGGCGCGGTGCCGGCCATCGCCGGGCTGATCGTCGGTGTGCCGTCGCTGCGGCTGAAGGGCCTGTACCTGGCGATCACCACGCTGGCCTTCTCCTTCATCGTCAGCGCCGTGGTGCTGGCCGGCGGCAAGTTCACCGGGGCGTCACGGGGCATCATGGTGCAGCGGCCGTCGATTGCCGGCTTCAGCTTCGGCAGCGATCAGGCCCTCTACGGCCTGTGCCTGCTGTTTGCGGTGCTGACCGTGCTGGTCTCGCTGAACATCCGCCGCACTCGGCTGGGCCGTGCCTTTGTCGCCATCCGCGACAACGACATCGCCGCACGCACCATGGGCATCCACCTGTGGCACTACAAGCTGCTGGCCTTCGTGATCAGCGCCTTCATCACGGGGTTGAGCGGTGCGCTGATGGCCCTCTACGTCAGCTTCGTCACCGTGGAAGGCTTTCCCTTCCTGCTCAGCATCGAGGCGCTGGCCATCCTGGTGGTGGGCGGCTTCGGCTCGGTGCTGGGCGCGGTGCTGGGCACGGTCTTCATCGTCACGCTGCCCGAGGTGGTGTCCGCCGCCTTCGGCCTGCTCGGCGGGCGTTATGCGGAGCTGCTGACGACCAGCGCGCACGAGATCAAGAGCATGTTGTACGGCCTGGTGATCATCGCCTTCCTGCGCTTCGACCCGCGCGGGTTGCTGGGCATCTGGCACGACGTTCGGCGCCTGTGGGTGCATTGGCCGCTGCGCTACTGAGGGTGTGTGGCGCAGCTTCTGGACAACGAAGGAGCGAAAGATGAGATTCATGCACTGCGCCACCGCGGCGGCGCTTGCCATCGGTGCGGCGCTTGCCATGCCGGCCCTGGCCCAGCAGCAGGGCGTGACCGATACCGAGATCGTGATCGGTGACATCCTGCCGCTGACCGGTCCACCCGCGCTGCTGGGGGTGGCCCACAACATCGGTGTCAAGCTGGCGGTGGCCGAGGTCAATGCGGCCGGCGGCATCCACGGCCGCAAGCTGCGGCTGATCTCCGAAGACGATGGCTATGTGGTCTCGCGCACGCTGCAGGGCGTGCGCAAGCTGGTGACCGTCGACAAGGTGTTTGCGCTGACCTCGATCTCCGGCGCCGCGCAGGGCCAGGCCGCGCTGCCCCTGCTCAAGGAACTGGGCGTGCCGGCCATCAGCACCATCAGCTTCTCCGACGACATCCACACGCCGCCCACGCGCAATGTGTTCGCCTTCGGCACCAAGCATCCGCTCGTCTCCGAGCAGCTGGTCAGGGCGCTGGCCGAGCGCAACCCGGGCAAGAAGTGGGCGCTGGTGAGCCAGGACGACGAGTATGGCGAGCTCACCCGCGAAGGCTTCGATGCGGCCGCCAAGGCGCTGAAGCTCAACGTCGTGTTCAAGGCCGTCTACAAGAAGGGCCAGGTCGACTTCTCGTCGGAGATGCTGCGTGCCAAGGAGGCCGGTGCCGAGGTGTTGTTTGCCGGTGGCGTGGTGGGCGAGAACGTGGCCATGGTCAAGGAACTGGACCGGCTGGGCCTGAAGATCCCGGTCGGCATCTCCTTTGTCTCGCGTGTGCCGGTGGCCTTGAAGCTGATGGGGCCGGCCGGCGAGAACGTGCACGTGGCCGACTATGTGGTGGCCGAGGACAGCCCGCGCGGCAAGGCTTTCCTCGACAAGGCCAAGGCGCTGCTCAGTGCCGAGGACTTCGGCAAGGTCAACCGCTTCACCTTCACCGGCTACGCCGGTGCAAAGACCATGTTCGAGGCCTTCAGTCGCTGCGGCAAGGCCCTGACCTGGGCCTGCACCATCACCCAGCTCGACTCGCTGAAGGACTTCGATCCCGGCGTGCTGGCGTCCGGCGTGAGCTTCTCGCCGACCTCGCACATCTCGCTGCAGCGGCTGGCACTGCTGAAGGCCAATGTCGAGACGCAGTCGTTCAAGCCGATGCCGGTGAAGACCGGGCCCTGAGGCGGGCAGGGCTGCGCCGCGGCGGGCTCAGGCCTTCTCGGCCAGGAAGCCGTGCAGGAACAGGCGCGAGATGCGCTCGCTCAGTTCCTGCGGCTTCACCGGCCCCGTGGGCTTGAACCAGTAGTCGGTCCAGTTCAGCATGCCCAGCAGCAGCATCGCATAGGGCTTGTAGACCTCGTCGGGCAGGTTGGCATTCAGTTCGCGCAGCAGGTTGGTGGCCAGCTCGGTGACCTTGCGCTCCAGCTCCAGCAGCGGGGTCTGCATCGCCTTGGGCAGGAACTTGACGTCGTTCATCGCCGTCACGTTGCGGCGCCGCGTCTGGTTGGACTTCTGCGCATAGACCTGCACAAAGGCCGCCAGCCGGGCCTTGGCCGGTGCCGTGCCCCCGGAGACTTCCTCGATGGCATCGATCACCTGCTGCAGGTGTTCCTGCAGCATCGCCGCCAGCAGATCGTCCTTGGTCGGGAAGTAGTGGTACAGCATCGACTTGGTCGCGCCGCAGGCCTTGGCGATGTCCTGCATCTTGGCGTTCGGGTAGCCCACCTTGGCAAACAGCGCCGCGGCGCTGTCGAGGATGTTCTGGGCCTTGGCGTCGTAGTCGTCGGCGCGTATGCGTGGCATGGTCGGCACTGATCCGTAGAGCAGAGCATGTTACAGGCGGTGCCGAGGTGCGCGGCCGGTCCGGCCGGCCTTCAAACTTGGATGGAGAACTCCCGTGAACGTGCTGATGGTCTATGCCCATCCCGAACCCCGGTCTTTCGGCGCGGCGCTGCGCGACCGCGGCGTGCAGGCCCTGCAGGCCCAGGGCCATCAAGTGCAGGTGTCCGACCTCTATGCGATGGGCTTCGATCCCGTGGCGCGGGAGCACGACTTCACTGAGCGCCGCTTTCCGCTGCAGCTGCAGTACGACCGCGAGCAAAAGCATGCGTCGGCCCACGGCCTGTTCGTGCCGCAGATCCAGGCCGAGCTGGACAAGCTGCTGTGGTCGGACCTGCTGATCCTGCAGTTTCCGCTGTGGTGGTTCTCGGTGCCGGCCATCATGAAGGGCTGGCTGGACCGGGTGCTGGTGAATGGCATCGCCTATGGAGCCGGTCGCCGCATCGAGGCCGGCGGGCTGCGTGGCAGGAAAGCCATGATCGCCATGACCACCGGCTGCTACGAGGACATGATGGCGCCCGACGGCCTGCTGGGCGACCTGAACGTGGTGCTGTGGCCCTTGCACTTCGGTGTCTTCACCTACACCGGCCTGACTGTGCTGCCGCCCTGGGTGGGCTGGGGTCTGCAATACACCACGCCGGAGCGCCGCGCGGACTATCTCGACGACTATGCGGCCCACCTCGCCGGCATCGAGGGCCTGCAGCCGCTGGCCTTCCATCCGCAGAGCGACTTCGGCCCCGACTGGCGGCTGAAGCCCGGCCTGCAGCCGCTGACCGTGGCGCAGCGGCGGGCGGGGCCGTGACCCGGTGATCCGCCCGCTGGGTCAATACTGCTCGGCCGGCAGCCGCACGATCACCCCGTCCAGCGCCGGCGTCAGGCGGACCTGACAGCACAGCCGGCTTGCAGGGCTGCGCTCGGCCAGGCCGTCGAGCATGAAGTCCTCGGTCTCGGTCATGGCCGGCAGCGCATGCGACCAGCGTGCATCCACATGGGCGTGGCAGGTGGCGCAGCTGCAGGCGCCTCCGCAGTCGCCCAGGATGCCGGGCACGGCGTTGTCGACGGCGATCTGCATCAGCGAGCGCTCGGCAGCGGCCTGCACGGTGTGCGAAGTGCCGTCGTGCTCGATGAAAGTCACGGTGAACATGGGTGTTGTCTCCAGGCGGCGTGCCGACGGGCTGCAAGCCATCCCAGGAAAGCTTTGACATAGTCCGTCGCGTCGGACTATTATTGATCCATCGCAGCGATTGCACAACAGCGCCGGGCTCGTCAGGCCAGGCACAGGAGGTTTCCGGTGAGCTGCACCGTCCATCAAGCATCCAGCGAGAGCCCGGTGAGCCTGGTCCCGCGCATCGCGGACCTGGTCAGGACCGACCGGGTCCACGGCCGGCTGTATGCCGATCCGGCGATCTTCCAGCGCGAGCTGGATCTGATCTGGCGCCGTGGCTGGGTCTATGTCGGCCACGTCAGCGAGGTGCCGGCGCCAAATCACTTCGTGATGAAGTCCATCGGACCCGAGCCCATCATCATGACGCGCGATCGCAGCGGCCAGATCCATCTGCTGCACAACCGCTGCCCGCACCGTGGCAACCGCGTCTGCATGAGCGACAAGGGCCAGGCCCGTTCGTTCACCTGTCCGTACCACGGTTGGACCTTCGGCAACGATGGCAGCCTGAAGGGCTATCCATTCCCGTCGGGCTACGAGGGGGTGGATCGCAAGGAGCTGGGCCTGGGCCGGGTCGCGCGCGTGGCCATCTACAAGGGCTTTGTGTTTGGCTCGCTGGCGGCCGAGGGCATCACGCTGGAGCAGCATCTGGGCCCGGCCATGGCCGCCATCGACGCGCTGTGCCTGAACTCGCCCGAGGGCGAGGTGGAGGTGACGGCCGGCTTTCTGCAGCACAAGGTGCGGGCCAACTGGAAGTTCCTGGTCGAGAACGAGACCGACGGCTACCACCCGTCCTTCGTGCATGCCTCGATCTTCGAGGTGGCTGACAGCAAGATCGGCACGCTGTACAGCAGCGAGTCGACCGCGGTGTCGCGCGCCTTCGGCATGGGCCACACCGAAAACGACCTGCGGCCGGAGTTCCGCAAGCGCGATGTGCCGATGAGCTGGTTTGGCACCACCGCCGACAAGCTGCCCGACTACACCCAGCGCATGCAGGCCGCCTACGGCCCGCAGGAGGCGCGCCGCATCATGGTCGACGGCACGCCCCACATCATGATCTGGCCCAACCTGTTCATTGCCGAAATCCAGATCTTCGTCATCCAGCCCCTTGCGGTCGACCTCACGGTCCAGCATGTCACCGCCCTGCAGTTCAAGGGCGCGCCGGACTTCAACCGACGCCTGCGCCAGCAGACCATGGGCTCGGTCGGCCCCGCCGGCTTCCTGCTTGCCGACGATGCCGAGATGTACGAGCGCACCCAGCTCGGCGTGGCGGCCAGCAATCCGGAGTGGTTGTACCTGGGTCGCGGCTTGCACCGTGAGCGACGCGATGAGCAGGGCCATCTGATCGGGGATGCCACCGATGAGACGCCCAGCCGTGGCATCTGGCGCCACTACCGTGCATTGATGGAGGCGGCGTGATGAGCCCCGTCGTGAGCCAGCCCGAAGCGCGGCAGCTGCTGCTGATCGAGCTGACGCAGTGGATCTATCACGAGGCCAGGCTGCAGGACGAGCACCGCTATGCCGAGTGGGAGGCGCTGTGGACCGATGACGGCGTGTACTGGATTCCCGCCAATGGCGAGGGCGGCGATCCCGAGCAGGAGATGTCCATCGTCTACGACAACCGATCGCGCATCGCCCTGCGCATCCGCCAGTTCGGCACCGGCAAGCGTCACAGCCAGTTGCCGCAGTCGCGCCTGCGGCGCGTGATCTCCAACATCGAGCTCACGGACGAGGTCACGGACGAGGCCGGCGACGAGGTCACGGTCGAGTGCAACGCGCTGGTGTTCGAGTCGCATGTGCGGGGCGACACGCTGTGGGCCACGCGCGCGAGCTACAGGCTGCGCCGCGAGGGTGACGTCTGGCGCATGGCGCGCAAGAAGGTGGTGCTGGTCAACAACCAGACCGCGCTGTGGTCGATGGCCTTCCTGATCTGAGCGACAAGGCCGCCGAGGCGATGCAGGAGAAGCGAATGAGCGCAGCCGATGTCAGCGGCGAGGTCCTGGTCAGCGAGGGCTGTGCCTTGCTGACGCTGCATGAACAGGGCATCGCCCATGTGCAGCTGAACCGGCCCGATGCGGCCAACGGCATGAACCTGCAGATGCTGCAGGCCCTGCACCAGGTGCTGATGCAGGTGCATGGCGATCAGCGCGTGCGCGTGCTGCTGCTGACCGGCGCCGGCAAGAACTTCTGTGCCGGTGGCGATGTCCATGCCTTCCTGTCCAAGGGCGAGGCGCTGCCGGGCTACATCCGCCAGGCCACGGCCCTGCTGGAGAACGTGGTCGCCCTGCTGATGCGCATGAACCCGCCGGTGGTGGCGGCGGTGCATGGCCATGCCGCCGGCGGCGGCGGCATGGGGCTGGTGTGCTCGTCCGACTTCGTGATCGCCGCCGAGTCGGCCCGCTTCATCGGTGGCGCCACCCGGGTGGCGATGGTGCCCGATGCCGGCGTCACGGTCACGCTGACCCAGCTGGTCGGTCTGCGCAAGGCCATGGAGATTGCGCTGCTGAACCCGACCATCACGGCGCCCGAGGCCCTGGCGATGGGCCTGATCACCCGCGTCGTGCCCGACGGGCAGCTGCAGGCCGATGCCTGGGCGCTGGCCCGACAGCTGGCCGCCGGCGCGCCGGCCGCGCTGGCGGCCACCAAGCGCCTGCTGTGGAACGGCGTGGGCCGCACGGTCGATGCCGCGATGCCCGAGGAGAACCGCCTGCAGGGCGTGCTCAGCGGCATGGCCGATGCGCGCGAAGGGCTAGCCGCGGTGATCGAGAAGCGCCAGCCGCGCTTCACGGGGAAGTGAGATGGCCGGCAGCGAGGCCGATCAACATGGGGCCATCGATGGCGGCACTGGCCGGCTGGCGGGACAGCGCGCGCTGGTGACCGGCGGCGCCAAGGGCATAGGCCAGGCCATCGTGCGCCGGCTGCAGGCCGAAGGCGCGCAGGTGGTGGTGGCCGACCTGGACCGTGACGCCACCGGGTCGCTGGCGCATGAGCTGGGGCTGGCCTGGCGCTGCCTGGATGTCAGCGATACCGGCCAGGTCCAGGCCCTGGTCCGCGAGACCGGACCGTTTGCCATCGTGGTCAACAACGTCGGTGCCGACCAGCACAGCTTTTTCACCGCCACCACGCCCGAGGACTGGTCGCATCTGCTGTCGGTCAACCTTCAGACGGTGCTGGCCGTGACGCACGCGGTGCTGCCGGCGATGCAGCAGGCGTGTTACGGCCGCATCGTCAACATCGGCTCCGAAGCCGGCCGGCTGGGCTCGCGCGGGGGCTCGGTGTACGCCGCCACCAAGGGCGCGGTGATGGCCTTCACCCGGTCCATCGCCCGCGAGAACGGCCGCTACGGCATCACCGCCAACGTGGTGGCACCAGGCCCGGTCGATACGCCGATGCTGCGCCAGGCGGTGGCGCGCGGCGGCGACCGGCTGATGCAGGCGATGACCGACGCCACCCTGGTGGGGCGGCTGGGCACGCCCGACGAGGTGGCCGCCGCCGTGGCCTTTCTGGCCTCGCCGGAAGCGGGCTTCATCACCGGCGAGGTGCTGGGCGTCTCGGGTGGCATGGGGTGCGGTGCATGAGCCTGGACATCGAGCCTGCCGACGACCCGCAGGCCGTGGAAGCCGTGATCGTCCGCGTGCGCTCCACCTACGCACGCTGGCGCCGGGACAGCCCGCCGCAGGCCATGCGCGACGACTGGGATGCGCTGTTCCCCGCGGAGGTCGATGCGGCGATACAGCCACTGCAGATCGCCGGCTGCCCGGCCGAATGGGTCATCGCCCCCGGCGCCGAGGCCGGTGGCGTGCTGCTCTACTTCCACGGCGGCGGCTTCCGCCTGGGCTCCTGCCGCTCGCACCGCGAGCTGATGGCCGGGCTCTCGGCCGCGGCCGGCTGCCGGGTGCTGGGCCTGGACTACCGGCTGGCCCCCGAGCATCGGCTGCCGGCGCCCCAGCAGGACGCGCTGGCGGCCTGGCGCCGGCTGCTCGATCAGGGCGAGGCGCCTGCGCGCATCGCGCTGGGCGGCGACTCTGCCGGAGCCTGGCTGGCGCTGGACCTGCTGCTGCAGCTGCGTGACGGGGGTGGGCCGCTGCCTGCGGCGGTGGTCACGCTGTCGGCGCTGACCGACCTCAGCGCCAGCGGCGAGAGCTACCAGAGCCGTGCCGCGGCCGACCCCATCCACCAGCGGCCGATGATCCAGGCCATAGGCCGAACCCTCCTCGGAGCCGAGGGCGATCCGCGCGATCCCCGGCATTCGCCGCTGTTTGCCGATCTGCACGGCCTGCCGCCGCTGCTGATGCAGGTGGGCGAACGCGAGACCGTGCTCAGCGATACCACCGCCTTCGCCGCCCGCGCCCAGGCCTGCGGCGTCGATGCCACCGCCGAGGTCTGGCCCGGCATGGTCCATGTCTTCCAGCAATTCCCTGCGGAACTGGCCTCGGCCCGCGCCGCACGCCAGCGCATCGGCCAATTCCTCCGGCGCCACCTGGCGCCCCACCATAAACAGGAGACAGCATGAACGCTCAGCATCCGCGCTATGACGCGGTGGTCATCGGCGCCGGCGCCGGCGGATTGTGTGCCGCAGCCCGCTTGGTGGCCGCCGGCAAGAAGGTGCTGGTGGTCGAGTCGCAGAACCGTGTCGGCGGCCGCGCCTCCAGCGAGATCATCGATGGCCACATCGTCAACATCGGCGCCATCGCCATCGAAATTGGTGGCCTGTTCGAAGAGACCTTCGGCCTGCTCGGCGTGCCCCTGGACCTGCGGGAGCCCAGCCCCGCCACGGTGTTCCGCATCGATGGCAAGCTGATCAATGTGTCCAAGGGCGGCGGCTGGGGCATGCTGCTGGGCACCTTCACCAAGCAGGCCGCCAAGATCGGCGCCAAGTTTGCCGATGCCCGCGGCGGCGACCTGCCCGAGGCCAAGCTGAGCACCGCCGAATGGCTGTCGGGCTATACCAAGAACGAGACGGTGCACGCCATCTTCCGCAACCTGTGCGCCGCGATCTTTGCCGCCAATGCCGACGAGCTGCCGGCGCGCGCCTTCCTGGTCTATTTCGCGCAAAAGGGGGCGTTCAAGCGCTTCGGCTTCTGCCCGCGCGGCACCGTGGGCCTGTGGAACGACCTGACCGAGGCCATCCGCGCGCGGGGCAGCGAGGTCTGGCTCGAAGCGCCGGTGACCGCCGTGCATGCCGAGAACGGGCGGGCCACCGGCGTCACGGTGCAGCGCGGTGGTGTCGGCCAGCGCATCGATGCCGCGGTGGTGATCAGCAACATCGGTCCCACGGCGACCGTGAACCTGCCCGGTGCGCAGGACCTGGGCGCCGAGTACCTGGCCCTGGCGCGCACCGCCCCCAGGCCGGCGGCCAACATCGTCATCAACTTCGCCACGCGCGAGCGCCTGGTCGATGCGCCCGGCCTGGTCACCTTCGGCCGCACGCGACGGCTGTGCAACCTGGGCGAGCTGACGGCCACCTGCCCCGAGATCGCCCCTGCCGGCTGGCACCAGTACGTGGCCTATGCGGTGCCGCGTCCGGCCCTCGGCGCCTTCGACGAGGCCAGCGAGATCGAGGCCTCGCTGCAGGATCTGCGCGACGAGTTTCCGGGCTTTGCCGCCGCCAAGATGCTCTCGGTGCGCGTGATGCGCGACGGCTGGCCGGCGCAGCGCTCCTGCAGCGGCTACGACCTGCCGCAGGACACGCCCTGGCCCAATCTGTGGATGGTGGGCGACGCGGTCAAGGACTATGGCGATGGCGGCACCCAGGCCTGTGCCGATACCGGCCGCACGGCGGCGCAACGTGCGCTGGCCTGGCTGGCGCAGCCGGCCACGACCTGAAGCAGCGGTCACGGAGGCCAGCGCGCTGCGCGCTGGCATCAACAAGGCCCCGAGCCGGCAATGGGCTAGGCTGCGGGTGATGCAAATCACCCCGAACTCATCGATCGCACGTGCCGCCGGCTGGATGCTGGGCTGGCTGACGCTGATGGTCGTGATTGCCGTGGCCGGGCGCGAGGCCGCGCGCGAGCTGTCGGTGTTCCAGGTCATGCTGATGCGCTCCACGCTGGGCATGGCGATGCTGTGGCCCCTGGTGCGCGCAGCCGGCGGCCTGGCCGCGGTCAGGACCGGGCGGCTGCCCCAGCACATGCTGCGCAATGCGGTGCACTATGCCGCGCAGTACGGCTGGTTCTTGGCCCTGACGCTGATCCCGCTGGCGCAGGTGGTGGCCATCGAATTCACGATGCCGATCTGGTCGGCCGCCCTGGCGGTGGCCTTTCTGGGCGAGCGCATGAACGGTTGGAAGTGGCTGGCCGTGTTGCTGGGGCTGGTGGGCGTGGCGGTGATCGTGCGCCCCCGCACCGGCGCGCTCGATGCCGGGCAGCTGATCGCGCTGGCCTCCGCCCTGGGGTTCGCGGTCTCGGTGGTGCTGGTGAAGTCGCTCACCCGAACCGACGCGGCGGTGGCGATCAGCTTCTGGATGCTGGTGGTGCAGAGCGTGATCGGGCTCGTTCCGGCGCTGGCGGTCTGGCGCTGGCCGTCGGCGGCGGTCTGGGGCTGGGTGGTCGTGGTGGCCTTCTGCGGCACCTACTCGCACTACTGCTTCGCCAGGGCGATGCAGCATGCGGATGCCACGGTGGTGGTGCCGATGGACTTTCTGCGCGTACCGCTGACCGCGCTGGTGGGTTGGCTGGCGTATTCGGAACGGCTGGATCTTTTCACGGCCCTGGGCGTCGCACTGATCCTGGCCGGCAACCTGCTGAACCTGATTCGTTTGCCGGCTCGGCAGCCCGTGCGTTGATGACTGGCCCCTGCGCCGCGCGCAGGCCATCCAGAAACACCTCGGCCATGCGCGCCGCCAGCTCGGCCGGTTTGATCGGGCCGTCCGGCCTGTACCAGGTGAAGGTCCAGATCATCGTGCCGTAGACCATCAGCGCATAGGGCCTGGAGGTCTCGCTGCCGCTGAGCAGCGCACCGTTCAGCTCGCGCAGCACCGCCACCATCATGTCCAGCAGCTGCGACTGCAGAGCGCTGACCTCGGCGCGCTGCTCGGCCGGCAGAAACTTCAGGTCGTGCATCAGCACCAGGTGCTGGTTGCGCGAGGCCGATGCGCATTCGACAAAGGCCTGCACCATGCGGGCAAAGCGCTGGTCGGCGGCCAGCGGCAGGTCGGCGATGGCCGCCAGCTCGGCGGCCAGGCTGCGGATGTGCTCGCTGACGATTGCGAACAGCAGGTCTTCCTTGCGGCCGAAGTAGTGGTAGACGTGGGACTTCGAGGCGCCGCAGGCCAGCGCCACGTCGTGCATCGTCGTCGTCTCGAAGCCGTGCACGCCAAACAGCTCGGCCGCCTTGTCCAGGATCAGCTGCTTCTTGTGATCGTAGTCGCTGGCTTGCGGGCGTGTCATGGTCTGCGGGCCTCCCGTGGTATCCCCGGTCCGCCTGCCTTGCACGGTAAACGCGGGATGCCTATAGTAATAGTAGTCCGACGGGACGGACTATATATTTTTCCGGCTGGTCCGGATTTGGAGAAGCCATGGAAGCCAAGCCCTCGTTGCTCATCGTCGGAGCCGGTGTGGCGGCCTCCGAGCTGGCGCTGCAGTGCCGGCAGGGCGGCTGGACCGGTGACATCACGCTGATCGGCGACGAGCCGGTGCTGCCCTACAACCGTCCGCCGCTGTCCAAGACCTGGCTGGACGCGGCCCCCGACCTGGCGTCCCTGCTGGTGCGCCCGCAGGCCGCGTACGACAAGGCCGGCATCGCCTGCATCACCGGTCGCAGCGTCGCGGCCATCGATCGCCCGCGCAAGCAGCTGCACCTGGCCGATGGCGAGGTGATGGCCTATGCTCGGCTGGCCCTGTGCACCGGCGGCCGGCCGCGGCCCTGGGCGGCCCCTGGGCTGGCAGCCGGCGACCGGCCCGCCAATCTGCACGTGCTGCGCTCGCTGGCCGACGCCGAGCGCCTGCGGCCGGTGCTGGTGCCGGGCGCGCGACTGGTGGTGGTGGGAGCGGGCTATGTCGGCCTGGAGGTCGCGGCCACGGCCCGCAAGCGGGGCGCCAGCGTGATGGTGGTCGAGGCCCAGCCGCGCGTGCTGGCCCGGTCCACCGGCGCAGCGGTTTCCGGCTTCTATGCCGATCTGCACCGCGGCCATGGCGTCGATCTGCGCACCGCCACCACCGTGCAGCGGGTCGAGCGCGCAGGTGACGGGCCCGACGCGGCCATCACGGCGCTGTGCATTGGCGGCCATGGCGAGGCCGGGGTCGAACAGGTGCCCTGCGACCAGGTGCTGGTGGGCATCGGCATGCTGCCGAATGCCGAACTGGCCGCGGCGGCCGGCCTGGCCGTCGATGGCGGCGTGCTGGTCGACGAGTTGTCGCGCACCAGCGATCCCGACATCGTGGCGGCCGGCGATTGCTGCGTGCGCGACCTCGGTGGCGGCCGGCGGCTGAGGCTGGAATCCGTGCCCAATGCGCTGGAACAGGCGCGCGCCGCCGCCTCATGGCTGACCGGCCAGCCCCGGCCCAACCGCAGCGTGCCCTGGTTCTGGTCGGACCAGTACGGGCTGAAGCTGCAGATGGTGGGCCTGTCGGCCGGACACGAGCGCGTGCTGGTGCGTGGCCCGCTCGGCGAGCAGGGTTTTGTCGCCTTCTACCTGCGTGGCGACCAGGTCATCGCCGCCGAGGCGATCAACCGTCCGGCGGAGTTCATGCAGGCCAAGCGACTGGTGGCCGCGCGCTGTGCGGTGGATGGCGCGCGGCTGGTTGACGAGTCCCTGCCGCTGAAGGACCTGGTCACTGAGAATGCATCACTAATAAACCGACACGTCGGACTATGATAGTCTTGTCGCAACCCTGTCCACTGGCGAGCCCCGCATGAGTGTCTTCGAGCTGAACGAACCGGCCATCCTGGATGACGACCTGAAGATGATCCGCGCCCAGGTGCGTCGTTTTGTCGATGAGCGCATCGTGCCCGAGGCCGACCAGTGGGAGGCCAGCGGCGAGATCCCGCGCCAGCTGTTCCGCGACCTGGGGGCGCTGGGCTTTCTGGGCATGCGCCATCCGGTGGAGTACGGCGGCGGTGGCCTGGGCGCCATGGCCTCGGTCATCCTGGGTGAAGAGCTGGGCCGCTCCAGCTATGGCGGCGTGGCCAGTGCGCTGACGGTGCACAGCGACATGTCCATCGCCCACATCGCCCACCGCGGCACGCATGAGCAGAAGCAGCGCTGGCTGCCGGCGGCCTGCGCGGGCGAGAAGGTCGGCGCGGTCTGCGTCACCGAGCCCCATGCAGGTTCCGACGTGGCCGGACTGAAGACCCGCGCCACGCGCAGGCCCGAGGGCTGGACGATCAACGGCACCAAGACCTTCATCACCAACGGTGTCTACGGCGATCTCTACATCGTCGCCGCTCGCACCGACCCCGAGGCCCGCGGCAGCCGCGGCATCTCGCTGTTCGTGCTGGAAAAGGGCTTGCCGGGCTTTCGCATCGGCCGCAAGTTCGACAAGCACGGCTGGCGCGCCTCCGACACCGCCGAACTGTTCTTCGACGACGTGCAGGTCGGCCCGGACCGCCTGCTGGGCGAAGAGGGTAAGGGCTTCTACTACATCATGAGCACCTTCCAGAACGAGCGCCTGGTGGCCGGCGCCATGTCGGTCGGCCAGATGCTGAGGGCGGTGGAATACACCACCGACTACGCACGCCAGCGCCAGGCCTTCGGCAAGCCGCTGTGGGACCAGCCGGTGGTGCGCAACAAGCTGGCGATGATGGCGGCCAAGACCTTTGCGCTGCGGGCCATGGTCTACCAGGCCGCGCAGATGGTCGACGAAGGCCAGGACGTGGTGCGCGAAGTCTCGATGATCAAGGCCTGGGGCTGCGAGACCCTGCAGGAGGTGGTGCACGGCTGCCTGCAGCTGAACGGCGGCAATGGCTACATCATCGGCAACCCGGTCGAGCGCATGGCACGCGATGCACGCATCCTCACCATCGGCGGCGGAGCCACCGAGGTGATGCTCGAAGAAGTCGCCAAGCGGATGTGAGCATGCGGCCCGATGCAAGTGCCCTGGTGCGGCTGGAACTGCAGGCCGGCGTCGCCACGCTGACGCTGAACGATCCCGAGCGGCTGAATGCGCTGAGCCAGGACATGCTGCAGGCGGCGCTGGCCGCGCTGCACCAGGTGCAGCACGACCCCGACCTGCGCGTGCTGGTGCTGCGCGGCGCGGGCCGGGCCTTCTGCGCCGGTGCCGACCTGGCGAGCCTGGCCGATGCGCAGGCCGCGCCGGCCCGCATCGACGCGCTGATGCGCGACGGTGGCAATCCGCTGGTGCTGGCGCTGCGCGCCATGCCGGTGCCGGTGCTCACGGTCCTGCACGGCATTGCGGCGGGCGGCGGCGTGGGCCTGGCGCTGGCGGCCGATGTGGTGATCGCCGGGCGTTCGGCCGGGTTCATGCTGCCGTTTGTGCCGGCCCTGGGCCTGGTGCCCGACATGGGTGCCGCGGGTGCGATGCTGCGCGCGCTGGGCGAGGCCCGCACGGCCGGGCTGGCCCTGCTGGGGGACAGGCTGGAGGCCGAGCGGGCGGCGCAATGGGGCCTGATCTGGTCCTGCGTGGACGACGCGGCGCTCGATGCCGAAGCCGCCGCGCTGGCCGCTCGGCTGGCGGCCTTGCCGGCCCACGCGCTGCAGGAGCTGAGGGCGCTGCTGATCCAGGTTAGGAACAACGACCTGGCCGGCCAGCTGGATTACGAAAGAGACCGTCAGGTGGCGCTGGCCGCCGGCCTCTGCTTCGCCGAAGGCGTGCAGGCCTTCCTGGGCAAGCGCAGGCCCGACTTCCACGGCGGCGCCGGCCGCAGGTAAACCCGGGGGCGATTCATCGCATCGGACGATGAGGGCGGGCAGGCCGGCGGAACACGATGGTGTTCCCACCCGAAAGTGCCGAAAGTGCCGAGAGGAGACACAAGCATGAACCGAATCCACATCGCCATCGGTGCAGCGGCCGGGCTGATGATGAGCCTGCTCTGTCTGCCGGCCGCCGCGCAGACCCAGGGGGTCAGCAAGTCCGAGATCCTGGTCGGCTCGATCACCGATCTGTCGGGCCCGCTGGCGCCCTATGGCAAGGGCCTGCGCAACGGCGCCAACCTGCGCATCGCCGAGGTCAACGAGCAGGGTGGCGTGCATGGCCGCAAGATCCGCCTGCTGATCGAGGACTCGGGCTATGACCCCAAGCGCGCCGTGCTGGCGGCGCAGAAGCTGGTCACGCAGGACAAGATCTTCGTCATGGCCGGTCTGCTGGGCACCGCGCCGACAAATGCGGCGCTGCCGGTGCTGACCCAGGCCAATGTGATGAACTTCTTTCCGATGACGCTGGCGCGCGAGATGTACGAGCCGGTGAACAAGCTGAAGTTCGCCTTCGTCTCGTCCTATGTCGAGCAGATGTCGCGTGCCGTGCCGCGGCTCTACAAGGAGAAGAAGTCCGGCAAGGCCTGCACGCTGTACCAGGACGACGAGTTCGGCCTGGAGGTGATGCGCGGCGCCGAGCTGGGCCTCAAGAGCATCGGCGTGGAGTTTGCCGAGCGCACCACCTACAAGCGCGGGGCCACCGAGTTCTCGTCGCAGATGGCGCGGCTGAAGCAGGCCGGCTGCGACTTCGTCGTGCTCGGCACGGTGATCCGCGAGACCGTGGGCAGCATCGCCGAGGCACGCAAGATCGGCTTCAACCCGACCTTTCTGACCTCGGTGGCGGCCTACACCGACCTGATCCCCAAGCTGGGCGGCAAGGCCATGGACGGCGTGTACTCGACCATGACCGCCGCCTTCCCGTACGAAGACGACGCCACCCAGCCGGTGCGCTTCTGGGCCACCAAGTACAAGACCGCCACCGGCGAGGCGCCGAACATCTTCTCGGCCTACGGCTACATCATCATCGACCGCCTGATCAGTGCGCTGCAGCGCACCGGCCCCAAGCTCAGCACCGAGAGCCTGGCCAGCACGCTGGAGGGCATGACGATGCCGTCCGACATCTTCGGCATGCCCGCACTGAGCTTCTCGCCGACCAAGCACCTGGGATCGAGCGAGGCGCGCTTGTCGCAGCTGCAGGACGGGCGTTGGAAGATCGTGCTCGACTATGCCGAAATGCGCTGAAGGAGCCGACGCGGTGAGCAGCCTGCACACACGGGACGTGCTGGTGGCCGGCGTGGGCATGCTGCCCTTCGTCAAGCCCTCGGCGACACAGGCCTACCCGCTGCTGGGCGCGGGCGCGGCCAAGGCGGCGCTGGCCGATGCCGGCATCGACTACGCCCAGGTCGATCAGGCCTTCGTGGGCTTCGTCTACGGCGATTCGTGCAGCGGCCAGGCGGCGCTGTACCAGGTCGGGCTCAGCGGCATTCCCATCGTCAACGTCAACAACAACTGCGCCACCGGCTCCACCGCGCTGTACCTGGCGCGCCAGGCCGTGGCCAGCGGCGCGGCCGAATGCGTGCTGGCGCTGGGCTTCGAGCAGATGCAGCCGGGTGCGCTGGGCGTGCACTTCAAGGACCGCCCCGATCCTTCGCAGCGCCTGCTCGACACCATGGCCGAGGTGCAGGGATGCGATGCGCAGGCGCCGGTGGCGGCCCAGCTGTTTGGTGGCGCGGGCCGGCTGCATGCCCGGCTCTATGGCACCCGGCCCGAGACCTTTGCGCGCATCGCGGTCAAGGCCCGGCGCCATGCGGCGAACAACCCGCTGGCCGTGTTCCGCCAGCCGCTGACCGTGGACGAGGTGCTGGCCTCGCCAACTGTGTTCGATCCGCTGACGCGCCTGCAGTGCTGCCCGCCCACCTGCGGCGGCGCCGCGGCCGTGCTCTGCTCGCCCGAGTTCGCAAGGCGCTCGGGGCTGCGTCCGGCCGTGCGCATCCTGGCCCAGGCCATGACCACCGACCGCAACAGCAGCTTCGACGAGCGCGACATGCGCCGCCTGGTCGGCTTCGACATGACCCGGCGCGCCGCCCGCGCGGTGTACGAAGCCGCCGGCATCGGGCCCGAGGACATTCCGGTGGTCGAGCTGCACGACTGCTTCACCGCCAACGAGCTGCTCAGCTACGAGGCGCTGGGCCTGGTGGCCGAGGGCGAGGCCGAGGCCTTCGTCTGCTCCGATGCCAACACCTATGGCGGTCGGGTGGTCACCAACCCGTCCGGCGGCCTGCTGTCCAAGGGCCATCCGCTGGGCGCCACCGGGCTTGCCCAGTGCGCCGAGCTGGTCTGGCAGCTGCGCGGCAGTGCCGGCGCCCGCCAGGTGCAGGATGCCGCACTGGCGCTGCAGCACAACCTGGGCTTGGGTGGGGCCTGTGTGGTCACCCTCTACGGCCGCGCCTGAGCCGCTCGCGCGGCCGCGCAAGCTGCGCATCCCCCAGGCCGGTGCGCACGACCTGCCGCGCACCGAGCTGGTCGAGCGCCTCTTCCATGCCGGTTCGGCCCGCCTGGTGCTGCTGCGCGCTCCGGCGGGCTTCGGCAAGACCACGGTCATGCTGCAGCTGCGCGAACGGCTGGCCGAGACCGGCGTGCCCACGGTCTGGCTGACGCTGGATGGCGCCGACAACGATGCGGGGCGCCTGCTGGCGGCGCTGGCCATGGCCCTGGCGACGGCGCCCGCGCCCGGGGTGCCGGGGCTGCAGAGCCCGGACCCGTGCACCGATGCGACGGGCACCGAGGCGCTGGCGCTGCAGCTGATCGCCGGCCTGGCGGCACGCGAGCAGCCGCTGGCGATCTTCCTGGACGACTTCGAGGCGCTGCAGAACCCCGAGGTGCTGGCCCTGGTGCGAGAGCTGATCGATCAGCTGCCGCGCGGCGTGCAGCTGATCGTGGGCGCCCGCTGTGCGCCCGAACTGGGCCTGGGCCGTTTGCGCGCGCGCGGCCGGCTGCTCGACATCGATCCCGCGCAGCTGCGCTTCAGCGAGCGCGAGACCGAGGAGTTCCTGCGCCGGCGCCGGGGCCTGGCACTGGCTGCGGACGACCTGCAGCGCCTGCACCGCAGCACCGAGGGCTGGGCCGTGGCCCTGTGGCTGGCCTCGGTGTCGCTGCTGGAGCGCAGCGATGCCCATCGTTTCATTGCCGGCTTCTCGGGCTCGAATGCCGCGGTGGTCGACTACCTGTCCGACGACGTGCTGGCCCGCCAGCCGGCCGAGGTGCGCGACTTTCTGCTGCGCACCAGCCTGCTGGACGAGTTCGACGCATCGCTGTGCGATGCCGTGTGCGCCCGCCATGACAGCCAGCAGATGCTGGACCGGCTGGACCGGGCGCACCTGTTCCTGATCGCACTGCAGGACGACCGCAGCCTCTACCGCTACCACGGCATGTTCGGCCAGTTCCTGCGCGGGCAGGCCGCGCGCCAGCTGGGCAGCGAAGTGCCTGCCATGCACCTGGCCGCCTGCGCCTGGTACGCGGACCGCGGCCGGCCGGTGCCGGCGATCGACCACGCACTGCAGTCGGGCGACTCGGCCCGGGCCATCGCCTTGCTGGCCTGCCATGCGCCCGCATTGCTGGAGCAGGGGCGGGTCAGGCTGCTGGCACGCTGGCTCGATCCCCTGATGGAAAGAGGTGGCCTGACATCGCATCCCTTGCTGCAGGTCATGCATGCCTGGTCGGTGTGCCTGGCGCGGGGCGCGCGCGAGGCCGCACCGTGGCTGGAGCGGCTGGAGGCTGCAGAGATCGCCGATCCGGTGGTGCGCGCCCACTGCCAGGCCCTGCGCCTGCTGCTGCTGGTGCTGTCGGATCGCATCGAGGAGGCCTTGCCCCGGGCCGCCGAGCTGGCGTGCGCCGTGCCGCCCGGGCTGAGCTTCGTCAGCGGTTTCGTCGATGTGACCCTGGCCAATCTGGCGCTGAACACCGGGCGTCACCAGGACGCGCTGCGATTCGCCGATGCGGCGCGGCGCCCGGCCGCTGTCAAGGGGGCTGCCCCGGGCGCCGGCGAGGAAGTCGGCCCGTTCAACTTCGCCATGTCCGAGGCCACGGAAGCCGCGGTCTCGCTGGTGCAGGGGCGCTTGCGCCAGGCCATTGCCGGCCTGCGCCAGGCCGCCAGCGCCGGCGTGCCGGGTGCCGCGGCCAACAGCTGGGCCCTGGACATGGCCCGCGCCACCAGCGGCAATGCGCTGATCGGCGTGCCGCTGGCCGAGGCCTTGTATGAAAGCGGCCAATGCGCCCAGGCCGAGCGGCTGCTGGTGGTCTACATCCCCCTGATCCGCCGCGTGGGCATTCCCGATCAGCTCATCACCGCCCACGTGACCATGGCGCGCATCGTGCACGAGCGTGGCGATGCCGACCATGCCGAGCAGCTGCTGGCCGCGCTGGAGCACATCGGCCACGGCAGTGGCCTGCCCCGCGTGATCGCCAGCGCGCGCATCGAGCGGGCGCGGCAGCTGACGCTGGCCGGCCGCCTGGGCGCCGCCCGTGCCGAGCTGGACCGCTGCGCCGACCCCGGGCTGTGGGCGCGCGTGGCCCGGCTGGCCATGCGCGCCAACGAGGTCGAGACCCACGACGTGGCCGAGGCCCGCTGGGCCCTCCGCAGCGGCCGGGCCGGCGAGGTGCTGCCCGCCCTGCGGCGCGAGCTGGACGCTGCCGAGCGCGCAGGCCGGCTGCGCCGCGCGCTGACGCTGCGTCTGCTGCTGGCCCAGGCCACGTGGCGCGAAGGCGACCGCAGGCGCGCGATGCGGCTGCTGGCCGAGGGCGTGCGTTTCGCCTGCGCCGAGGGCTTTGTGCGGGCCTTCATCGACGAAGGTGAGCCGGTGCTGGCCATGCTGCGCGAGCTGCGGGCGCAGCCCGATCTGCTGGCGCAGGGCGGGGGTGCGGCCGGGGGTCCGGCCTTCTCGGGCTTCATGGCCCGCCTGCTGCCGGAGCCGGACGGCCAGGCCAGGACAGGACCGGGACTGGAGCCGCGCCCTGGCGGGGCCGTGCCGCCGCCGCACGACCTGCTCACGCGCAAGGAGCTGCAGGTGCTGAGCCTGGCCGCCGAGGGCCTGTCCAACGCCGAGCTGGCCGAGCGTCTGTTCGTCGCCGAGACCACTGTGCGCTCGCATCTGCGCAACATCAACGTCAAGCTCGATGCGCGCAATCGCATGGAGGCCATCGCCATCGCGCGCCGCGCCAGGCTGATGGCCTGAGGGGCCTGACGGGCCTGAGGGCCGGAGCGGCCCGAACTGTCGCATCGGACGATGTGGCCGCGGGCCGCCGCCGCGAGCATCAGGCTCTGAACCCAGCCAACCCGGCCGTCGCGCGGCCACGGAGTTCCGACGCCCATGAGCCATGCCTTCATCTTCGACGCCGTGCGCACGCCGCGCGGCCGTGGCCGCGCCAGCGGCAGCCTGCACGAGGTGGGCCCGGCGCGGCTGGCCGCCGCCCCGCTGCGCGCCCTGCGCGAGCGGCATGCGCTGCCGCTGGCCGAAATCAACGACGTGATCCTCGGCTGCGGCGAGCCTTCGCTGGAGCAGGCCTCCAACATCGCCAAGGCCGCGGCATTTGCCGCCGGCTACCACGAGGTGCCCGGCGTGCAGCTCAACCGCTTCTGCGGCTCGGGCCTGGAGGCCTGCAACTTCGCCTCGGCCATGGTGATGGCCGGGCAGGCGGATCTGCTGGTCGGCGGCGGTGTCGAAAGCATGTCGCGCGTGCCGATGTTCGCCGGCGGCGGTGCCTGGGTCACCGACCCGCAGATCACCATTCCCAACCGTATCGTGCCGCAGGGCGTCTCGGCCGACCTGATTGCCACGCTGCACGGCTACGGCCGGGACGACCTGGACGGCTATGCCGTCGCCAGCCAGCAACGTGCCGCGGCGGCCTGGGCCGAGGGCCGCTTTGCACGCTCCGTCGTGCCGGTGACGGACGACAACGGCCTGACTATCCTGGACCGCGACGAGCATGTGCGTGGCGATACCACGCTGGCCTCGCTGGCCCGGCTGGAGCCCTCGTTCACGCTGCAGGGCCAGAAGCTGGGCTTCGATGCGGTGGCGCTGCAGCGCTATCCCCAGCTGGCGGCCATCGAGCATGTGCACCACGCGGGCAACTCGTCGGGCATCGTCGATGGCGCCGCGGCGGTGCTGATCGGCAATGCCGACGCCGGCCTGCGGCTGGGCCTGAAGCCGCGCGCCCGCGTGCTCTCCTTCGGCACCGTGGGCAGTGAGCCCACGATCATGCTCACCGCGCCGGCCCAGGCCGCGCGCAAGGCGCTGCAACGCGCCCGCATGGCGGTGTCGGACGTCGATCTGTTCGAGTGCAACGAGGCCTTCGCCGCGGTGGTGCTGCGCTTCATGGACGACCTGGGCGTGCCGCACGACAAGGTCAATGTCAACGGCGGGGCCATCGCCATGGGCCATCCGCTGGGCGCCACCGGCGCGATGCTGCTGGGCACGGTGCTGGACGAGCTGGAGCGCCGCAACCTGGCCACCGGCCTGGTCACGCTGTGCGTGGGCGGCGGCATGGGCACGGTGATGCTCATCGAACGGGTTTGAAGGAACACAGCCATGATCGACTATCAGGTGGATGCGGACGGTATCTGCACGCTGAGCTGGAACGTGGCCGACCGGCCGATGAATGTGCTGAACGCGGTCTCGATCGCGGCCTTCGATGCGGCCGTGCAGCGAGCGCTGGCCGATCCGGGCGTGCGGGGCGTCATCGTCACCTCGTCGCGCAAGGACTTTGTCGCCGGCGGTGACCTGGACCTGATCCGCGGCATCCGCACGGCCGAGCAGGCCATGGCCGCCTCCGGCCCCATCAGCCGCAGCCTGCGCAGGCTGGAAACGTCCGGCAAGCCCTTTGTCGCCGCCATCAACGGCACGGCCCTGGGCGGCGGGTTGGAGATCTGCCTGGCCTGCCACCGGCGCATCGTGGCCGACGACCCCAAGATCCAGCTCGGCCTGCCCGAGGTGGGCCTGGGCCTGCTGCCGGCGGCCGGCGGCACGCAGCGCCTGCCGCGCCTGATCGGCATTGCCAAGGCCTTGCCGTATCTGCTGGAGGGCAGGAAGCTGGCACCGGCGGCGGCGCTCGAAGCTGGCATCGTCGACGAGCTGGTGCCGGCCACCGATCTGCTGCCCCGCGCCAGGGCCTGGCTGCTGGCGGCCGGGGCCGATGCCGCGGTGCAGCCCTGGGACGCCAAGGGCTTCAAGCTGCCCGGCGGCCTGCCGCAGTCGCCCGGCCCGACGATGCTGTTCTTCGGCATGGCCGGCGGACTGCTGGGCAAGACCCAGGGGCTGTATCCGGCGCCCGAGCAGATCCTGGCCTGCGTCTACGACGGTTGCCAGGTCGACCTGGACACCGGGCTGAAGATCGAGCAGCGCCGCTTTGCCAGCCTGGCCACCTCGGTGCCGACCAAGAACATGATCCGCTCGCTGTTCTATGCGATGGGCGATGCCAACCGCCTGGCCGACCGGCCCCAGGGCGTGCCGCGGCGCCAGTTCAGCCAGGTCGGCATCCTGGGGGCGGGCATGATGGGCGCGGCCCTGGCCTATGTCTGCGCCCAGGCCGGCCTGCAGGTGCTGTTGCTGGACACCACGCAGCAAGGCGCGGAACGTGGCAAGGACTACGGCCGCAAGCTGATGGACGGCCTGGTGGCCAAGGGCCGGCTGACGCCGGACCAGCGCGATGCCACGCTGGCGCGGGTGCAGCCCGGCACCGATGTTGCGGCGCTGCGGCCCTGCGAGCTGGTCATCGAGGCGGTGTTTGAAGACCGCGCGGTGAAGGCCGAGCTGCTGGCCCAAGTCGAGGCGGTGATGGCGCCCGATGCGCTGCTGGCCTCCAACACCAGCACCTTGTCGATCAGCGGCCTGGCCGAGGCGGTGCAGCGGCGCGAGCGTTTCATCGGCCTGCACTTCTTCTCGCCGGTGGACAGGATGCCGCTGCTGGAAGTCATCCGCGGCCGGCAGACCGGCGATGTGGCGCTGGCCCAGGCGCTGGACTTCGCCCGGCGCATCCAGAAGACGCCCATCGTCGTCAACGACTGCCCCTCGTTCTACTGCAACCGGGCGTTTGCGCAGTTCATCTACGAGGCGCTGAGCATGGTCGGCGAGGGTGTGAACCCGGCGCTGATCGAGAACGCCGGCCGCGCCAGTGGCATGCCCATGCCACCGCTGGCCCTGATCGACGACATCTCGGCCGAGCTGTTCTACAAGGTGATGCTGCAGGCGCGCCGGGACCAGGGGGAGGCCTACCGGGCCCAGCCGCAGGACGCGGTGCTGACGCTGATGGTCGAGACGCTGGGACGCATCGGCCGCAAGGCCGGCAAGGGCTTCCATGACTTTGCCGAAGGCGGCGGGCGCAAGCCCTGGGCCGGCCTGGCCGAGCACTTTCCGCTGGCCGAGGTGCAGCCCTCGTTCGAGGAGGTGCGGCAGCGCCTGATGATCTCGCAATCCGTCGAGGCGGCCCGCTGCGTGGCCGAGGGCATCTGCAGCGTGCGCGACGCCGATGTCGGATCGCTGCTGGGCTGGGGCTTTCCGGCCGCGCTGGGCGGGGCCATCGGCCAGATCGACAGCATCGGCAGCGCTGCCTTCGTGGCCCTTTGCGACGGCCTGGCCGCCAGGCATGGCGAGCGTTACCGGGTGCCGGACCAGCTGCGCGAGATGGCATCGCGCAACCAGCGATACCACCCGGTGTGAAGCGGTGGTTCAGAGCCCGCGCCCGATCAGGTCCTTCATCAGCTCGTTGGCGCCACCGTAGATGGGCTCGATGCGGGAGTCGACGAACATGCGGCCGATCGGGGATTCCAGCATGTAGCCATGGCCGCCGAAGATCTGCAGGCAGCGGCTGACCAGATCGCACTGGCGGTCGCTGGTCCACCACTTGGCCATGGCGGCCAGTTCGGGCGTCATGCTGCCGTCCACCATGCGCTCGATGCAGAAGTCGGCGAACAGCCTGGCGATGGTGGCCACCGTCTTCAGCTCCGCCAGTTCGAAGCGGGTGTGCTGCAGATCGATCAGGCGCTTGTCGAACATCGGCCTGTCCCGGGCATGCTCCAGCGTCACGCGCAAGGCATGTTCCATCACCGCCGCGCAGTTGACGCCGACCAGGGCCCGCTCGTAGCTCAGGTCCTGCATCATCTGGTAGAAGCCCTGGCCTTCGATGCCGCCGAGTACGGCCTCCTGCGGCACCTCGCAGCCATCGAAGTACAGCTCGCAGGTGTCCGAGCCGTGCAGGCCCACCTTGTTCAGGCGCTTGCCGATGCGAAAGCCCGCCGTGGTGGTCTCGAACAGCAGCAGCGAGACGCCCTTGGCCTTCAGCGCGCTGTCGGTCTTGACCGCCAGCACCAGCAGGTCGGCGATGGAGCCGTTGGTGATGAAGGTCTTGGATCCGTCAACGACGTAGTGCCCGCCCGGGTGCCCGCCCTGGCGCACGGCCCGCGTGCGCAGGTTCTGCAGATCGGTGCCGCCGCCCGGCTCGGTCATGCCCATGCCGGCGATCAGCTCGCCGCTGGCCAGGCCGGGCAGGTAGCGGCGCTTCTGCTGCTCGGTGCCATAACGCTCGATGTAGTGGGACGCGATCACATGGATCTGCTTGCCGGCACGCCAGGCCGTGTCGCCGGCCAGGCACAGCTCGTGGGCGATGATGGCCTCGTGCGCGAAGTTGCCACCGCTGCCGCCAAACTCGGCGCCGATGTCCGGCAGCAGGATGCCGAGCGCGCCGGCCTTGCGCCACAGCGCGCGGTCGGTGGCGCCCTGCTCGCACCAGCGCTGCTGGTTCGGCGTCACCTCTTCTGCGGTGAAGCGCCGGGCCAGATCGCCCAGGGCCTCGATCTCCGCCGTGTGCCAGCGTGGGCGGTGCTTGTCGATGATCATTGCGGCTCCATGCAAATGGGCCGCATGCTAGGAAGCCGGCCTGTGGCGCGCGTCGTCCTGGTGGACGATTTGGCGCGCACGCCGGCGCAGTCAAAGCCTGTAGAAGGCGGTGGCGTTCTGACTCAGCAGCCGATCCCGCAGCGGCATGGGCGTCCAGGCCTGGAACAGGTCCATCAGGTGCGAAGTTGTGGGTCGTGGCCCGCGGGGTCGGGTGTGAGGCCAGTCGGAGCCCCACATCAGCCGGTCCGGCGCCGCCGCCATCAGGGCCTCGTGCACGGCCCGCGCGTCCTCATGGGCTGGAGCAGCGTCCGAGATGTTGGCGATGCCGGACAGCTTGACCCAGACCGGGCCGTCACGCATCAGCCGCGACAGCGCGGCGATGCCTGGATGGGCGGTGCCCAGCCGGGCGGGGGCGCGCCCCATGTGGTCGATGACGATGGCCACGCGGGACCGCAGCAGCCGGTCCGCGATCGACGGCAGCAGACGGCTGTCGGTGAGCAACTGCAGATGCAGGCCGCGGTCGGCCAGCCGGCGCTCCAGCGCATCGAAGGCCGCGAACGGCACGAACCCGCCCATGGCCAGCGGATCGTCGGCCTCGAAATGCGCCATGCGCACGCCGCGCACGCCCGCGGCAGCCAGGCGGTCCAGCTCGTCGTCCTGCACCTCGGGCGGGACAGCGGCCACGCCCACGAGCTTCCCACCCCCTTGCGCCAGCGCCGCCAGCAGCACGCGGTTGTCGGTGCCGTAGACGCTGGGTTGCACCACCACGCCGTGCGTCACGCCCCGCGTGGCCAGCGTGGCCCGCCACTCTGGCAGCGATGCGGGCATTGGCGTGTAGCTGCGCGTCGGCACCATCGGCGCCTGGGCCAGCGGCGCGATGACATGGAAGTGGCAGTCGACGATGCCCATGTGCGTCAGTCGAGCGTGATCTTCGCTTCCTTCACGATGCGCGCCGTGCGCGCCATCTCGTTGCGGATGAACTCGGCATACTCGGTTGGCGTGCCGGGCCTGACCTCGCCTCCGAGGCGGGCGAACTGCTCTTTCACCGCGGGTCGCAACAGCACTCTGTCGAGGGCCTGGTTCAGCCGCATGACCAGCTCGGGCGCCGCCTTGCCGGGCAGCACCAGGCCGAGCGTGGTCGACGCGTCAAACCCGGCCACGCCAGCTTCGGCCAGCGTGGGCACCTCGGGCAGCAGCGGCGAGCGTCTGGAGGTGGTCACGGCCAGCGCGCGCAATCGGCCCCCCTGCACCAGAGGCAGCACCGAGGACAGCTGGTCGAAGTGGATGTCGACATGGCCGCCGGCCAGGTCGGTATTGGCCGGCGCGCTGCCCTTGTAGGGCACATGCATGAACTGCGTGCCGGTGGCGTCCTGGAACAGCTCGCCGACGATGTGGTTGCCACTGCCGCTGCCGGCAGAGGCCATGGTCATCTCGCCCTTGCCGTCGCCCTTGCGCTTGCGTGCTTGGGCCAGCAGATCGGCGACCGACTTCACCGGGGACGACGACCCCACGACCAGCACCATCGGCACGCTGGCGATCAGGCCCACGGGCGTGAAGTCCTTGATCGAGTCATAGGGCAGCTTCGGGTACATCGAGGGTGCAGCCAGGTGGTTGACCGGGGACGCGATGCCCAGGGTGCTGCCATCTGGGGCCGACTTGGCGACGCTGTCCAGGCCCAGCGTGCCGCCGGCGCCGGCCTTGTTCTCGACCACCACCGGCTGGCCCAGTTCGCGGGCCAGTTCCGGCGCCAGGATGCGGGCACTGAGGTCCACATTGCCGCCGGGCGGGAACGGCACGATCAGCCGGATGGGCTTGGCGGCGCCAGGCGCCTGGGCATGGATCGACAGCGGCAGCGCGATCAGCGCCGCGATGAGCAGGCGACGGGGGATCTTGCACATGATCGGTCTCACTCGGCCTTGAGGTTCAACTCGCGCGCGATGCGCGTATTCGCTTCGATCTCGCGTGAGATCTGGGCCGCAAAGGGCTCGCCGCACTGGCCGCCCGGTTCCAGCCCGGCTCCGGCCAGGCGTTCACGAACGGTGGGCGAGCGCGAGAACTCCTGCGCCTCGCGGCTCAGCAGGCGCAGGGCGTCGGCTGGGGTGCCGGCCGGTGCCAGCAGGCCGTACCAGGTGTCGACGACAAAACCCTTGACGCCGGCCTCTTCGAAGGTCGGCACCTCGGGCAGCAGCGCCGACCGCTGCCTGGAAGCCACGGCCAGCGCCTGCAGCTTGCCCGACCTCAGGTGCGGCAGCACCGACCCGACGGTGGCGAAGGACAGGTCCACCTGTCCGCCCAGCAGGTCGGTCACCGCCGGTGCGGCGCCCTTGTACGGCACATGGACCATGCGGATGCCGCCCAGCCTGCTGAACTGCTCGGTGGCCAGGTGGGGCGAACTGCCCTGACCCGGTGTCGCATAGCTCAGCGTGTCGGGCCTGGCCCTGGCGCGGGCCAGGAACTCCGCGACGCTCCTGACCGGCAGCGCCGGACCCACCACCAGCACGGTGGCGCTGGTGGCCAGCGCACAGACCGGGGCGAAGGACTTCGCCGCGTCGAACTTGATGCGGTTGGCGTACAGCGCCGGAATCATCGTGTGGTTGGTCGCCGCGGCGAGCAGGGTCAGTCCGTCGGCCCGGGCCGCAGCTACCGCCTCGGTGGCGAGGACTGCGTTCGCTCCGGGCTTGTTCTCGACGACGATGGGCTGGCCCAGCGGTTTTGCGGCATGGTCGGCGAAGGCCCGCGCGACGATGTCCGAGGGGCCGCCAGCGGCGAAGCCGACCACCAGCTTGACCGGCTGGGCCGGATAGGCGCCGGGCTGCGCCGCGGCGGAGGCGGCCACCCAGGCCAGGGCATGCAGGGCGTGTCTCATGGGCTGTCCTTTTTGGCAGGCGTGGGGCGATGCAGTGGCAGGCCCGGCTGGTCCAGCGTGGCCCGCAGCACACTGCCGGTGACGGACTCGGTGCAGTACAGCGTCTGGCGCCCGGGGCCGCCGAACGCCACATTGGTGAGCGAGCTTCCGGCGCAGCTGCGCAGCACGACTTCCGGCTCGGCGCGGTGGTTCAGCACCCAGACGCAGCCCAGGCCCGGGTTGGCGACGATCAGGCGGCCGCTCTGGTCGACCGCCAGGCCGTCCGGCCCGCTCGGCCCGTAGGACGTGAAGAAGGCGCTGACCTTGCTCACGCTGCCGTCGCCTTGCAGCGGCACGCGCCAGACCTGGTTGCCACGTGTCACGGCCAGGTACAGCACGCGCTCGTCGGGCGACAGCGCCACGCCGTTGGGGCTGGGCACATTGGCCAGCAGCAGGTCCAGGCGACCGTCGGGCCCCAGCCGGTAGAGCCTTCCGCTGGGGTCGTGCAGCCCGGTCTGGCCCTGGTCGGTGAAGAACAGGTTGCCGCGGCTGTCGAACACCAGGTCATTGACGCCCTTGAACCGCTCGCTGTTGCGGCGGTCCAGCAGAGGGCGCACCGAGCCGCTGCGCACATCCACCACCATCAGCCCGTTGCGGTAGTCGGTGACCACCAGCTCGCGCTCGTTCAGGAACTTCGCGCCGTTGGGCTCGCCATCCCACTCGGCGATCTGCTCCCAGTCGCCTTGCGCATCGATGCGGAAGATGCGGCCGAACGGGATGTCGGTGACATAGAGCCCGCCGTCGGCATCGAACACCGGCCCTTCGAGGAAGGAATCGGTGGGCAGGCCGCCGCGGTTGGCATCGGCCCAGCTCGACCGTGCGCCGGTGCGTCGAAAACGCTCGGGCAGTCGCGTGAAGACCTCGGTCTCACGCAGCTGCGGTGCCTGCAGCAGCGTGATCATTGGCGCTCGAAGGCCGTGTTGGCCGCGACCTTGCCCCAGTACGCCGTGCGTTCGTGCAGGTCCCTGGCGAAGGCGGCTGCATCCCAGAAACCTGGCTCCGAGGCGATGCCCTCGGAGAAGGCCTTCATGTCGGCCGAGGCCATGGCGATGGCCAGTTCCTTCTGCAGCCGGTCGATCACGGGCTGCGGCGTGCCCCTGGGTGCCCACAGGCCGGTGAAGTTGATCAGGCCCGAGGTCTTGACGCCGGCCTCGGCAAAGGTGGGCACATCGGGCAGCGCGGCCAGGCGCCGGCTGCCGCTGACGGCCAGGATGCGTGCCTTGCCACCCTTGACGTTGCCCATCACGCCCGGGGTCGAGGCAATCTGGAAGTCGATGGTGCCCGACAGCATCGCCATCGTCGCCTCGCCGGCGCCCTTGTAGGGCACGTGCAGGAAGTTCACCCCGGCCGCGATGCCGAGTGCCTCGCTGACGAAATGCGGCGTCGTGCCGGCCCCGCCCGTGCCATAGCTGACCTTGTCGGCCTGGGACTTCGCAGCGGCCAGCAGGTCGGCCAGGGTCTTGTACCTGGAGTCGGCCTTGACCACCACGCTCATCGGCGCAAACACATAGGCGCCGACGGGCAGCAGGTCCTTCTCATGGTCGAAGGGCAGCTTCTTGAAGATGTGAGGCAGCAGCGCATAGGTGGTGTCGTTGGCCGCCAGCGTATAGCCGTCGGCCGGCGCCTGCACCACCGACGCCAGGCCGATGGTCCCGGTGGCGCCGGCCTTGTTCTCGACGAAGAAGGTCTGGCCGGTCTGCTCCTGCAGCTTGGCGGCGATCTTGCGCGTGACCACGTCGACGGCGCCGCCCGGCGCGTAGGGCACGACGATCTTCACCGGCCTGGCCGGCCAGGCCGGCGCCTGGGCCTGTGCCTGCACGTGGCCCAGGCAGGATGCGGCCAAGGCCAGCAGCGCGGCCAGCCGGATCGGCAGCCATGGGGTTCGGGTCTTCATCGCTTGTCTCCAGGTTGTTGGCGGGGTCGGGTCATACGGTAGCAATCGGCGTCACCGGCGAGCCCACGGCGCCGGGCAGGCGCAGCGGGGGTGCGGTCAGCAGGAAGCGCGACCGGCCTTCGCTGCGCAGCCAGGCGGCCAGCTCGGTCAGGTACCAGAGTTCGCCCAGGTGGATGCCGTTCTTGAACAGGCAGTGCTCGTGCAGCGGCAGTCGCGGCTGGCGCATCGGCTGCGGGCGCTGGAGCTTGGGCGCGACGAGCTCGACCGCCGGGTTGTCGGCGATCAGGCAGGCCAGCCGTGTGTCGACGATCCAGGCCAGCAGCCGCTCGTCCCAGCCATCGAGGCCGCTGCCGGTCCGGTGCAGGCACTCCAGGTCGGGCTGGCGGTTCATGGCCAGCAGGGTGTCGGCGAAGCCGGTGTGCAGGCACACCATGTCGCCGGGCTCGACCTCGATGGCGTCGGCGTCCAGGATGCGCATCAGCGCGTCGTAGCCGACGGCCTGGCGGCGACGTCCCAGGTGGTGGGCCAGGTCGATCAGCACGGCCCGGCCCTGCACGCCGTGCTCGGCCAGACGCTCGATGCCCAGCGCCCCGGCCTGCGGTGACGGATAGCGGGCCTGCGGCTCGCAGGCATCGGCGTCCTCGGCGGCCGGACGGATCTCGTCGCCGGCGCGAAAGCCGTTGTAGAACACGGCCTCGGCCACGCCGTCGCCATCGGCGTCGAAGTGGCTGCCGACATGCGCCAGGCTGTCCCACTGCGTGGAGTACTGCAGGCTCATCAGCACGAGGTCGTCGTTGACCACGTCGCTCAGCTCGGGATCTTCGCTGGCATACGACCAGCAGAAGCCTTGCTGGCCGGCGCTCTTGCCGTCGCGTGTCACGGCATAGCGGCGCGGCGCGATGCGCCGCGGATTGAGGGCCTGGCCGCCCGGCACGTCCAGCGGCAGGCTCAGGCAGAAGCTGCGGCCATGCCTGACCTCGGCGATGCCCTGCAGAACCTTCGCGGGGGTCACGAGGTTCATGCGGCCCCGCTGGTCGTCCGGGCCGAACTCGCCCCAGTGGCTGCCCGCGGGAGACTGCAACCAGCGCTGTGCCACGGCGGCCTCAGCCGTTGAGCACGGCCAGCGCGTTGCTGGCCGCGCCCACGCCCATCTTCAGGTAGGCGTCGGCCGTCACGCCGCCGATGTGCGGACTGAGCGTGATGCGCGGCTCGCCATGGAAGGGGTGGGGCGCACGCATGGGCTCGACCGCGAAGCTGTCCAGCCCGGCGCTGGCCACCTGGCCGCTGCGGATGGCGGCCAGCAGCGCCGCCTCGTCGATCAGTCCGCCGCGCGCGGTGTTGACGATGATCACGCCGCGCTTGCACGCGGCCAGCGTCTGCGCGTTGACCAGCCCGGCGTTGTCGGCGGTGAGCGGGCAATGCAGCGAGATGGCATCGGACTCGCGCCAGAGCGTCGCCAGGTCCACGCCATGGATGAAGGGCGGCAGGTTCCTGGCGTAGGGATCGAAGCCCAGCACGCGCATGCCCATCGCATCGGCCATGCGGGCGAAGCGCAGGCCGATGGCGCCAAGGCCGACGAGGCCGATGCTGCGGCCTTCCAGCTCGACGCTCTTGTGCGTGGCCTTGTCCCAGTGGCCGGCATGCATGCGCTGATCGAGCTGCACCACCGACTTGGCACAGGCCAGCAGCAGCGCCAGCGCATGCTCGGCCACCGCCGCCGCATTGGCGCCTGCCGCGGCGACCACCTGGATGCCACGTGCGGCAGCGGCGATCTTGTCGATGGTGTCGGTGCCGCTGCCGTGCTTGGAGATCACCTTGAGGCTGGGCGCCGCCGCCATGGCCGCAGCGCCCACCTTGCCGTAGCGCACGATGATGGCCACCGGATCATGCTGCCGGCACAGCGCGACGATGTCGTCGTCGCTCGGCGCCTTGCCGGCATAGACGATCTGATAGTCCTTGAGCAGCGCCAGCGCCGGGGCGGCGAGGTCGTTGCCGGTGACGAGGAAGACGGGCGGCTTCGAGCTCACAGCGTCTCGCCCTGCCGGATCACGCCGGCGCTGCGCAGCGCAGCGTCCAGCCAGCCGGGACGCAAGGCCTTGCGGCTCTGGATGTCGGCGATGCGCTGGCTCTCGGCGGCCAGCTTCTCGGCGGCCAGCGGCAGCATTGCCGCGGCCTTCTCGCGCTCGATCACGGTCACGCCGTCGCCGTCGCCCACCACCAGGTCACCGGGCCGCACCGTGACACCGCCGATCGAGATCGGATGGTTCAGGCGCCCGGCCACGCTCTTCGTCGGTCCGTTGGGGTTGAGCCCGGCGGTGTACATCGGGAAGCTGAGTTCGCGGATCGCCTGCGCGTCGCGCACCGCACCGTCGATGACCACCGCCGCCACACCCAGCGCCACGGCCTGCTGGCTCATGATCTCGCCCATCAGCGCGCTGCTCAGGTCGCCCTTGCCGTCGACGAGGATCACGTCGCCGGGCCGGGCGACGGCCAGTGCGGCATGGATCATCAGGTTGTCGCCCGGGCGCACCTCCACCGTCAGCGCCGGGCCGGCAAAGCGCATCGTCGGCGCCAGCGGTGCAATGCGGCCGTGCAGCGCGCCGCGCCGGCCGGCCACGTCGGCGAGGATGGAAGACGGGAAGCGGGCGGCCTGTTCGACCACGCTCGCGTCAACGCGCTCGAAGTCGCGGATCACGTCGGGCAATGCAGCGGCTTGACTCATGCGAATCTCCTTTGAAAACCTGGGGCTTGGGCCGCGCGGCGGCCCGCAGCGATGGCGCCGGGAGGCGGTTGGGCGGCGCTCAGTCGACCTTGGCGCCGGAGTCCCTGACGACCTTGCCCCAGCGGGGGATCTCGTCCTTGATCAGCGCGGCAAACTGCTCGGCCGTGCCGCCGACGGGATCGGCACCTTCGTCACCGAGCCGCCGGCTCAGCTCGGGCTGCTTCAGCGCCTTGTTGAACTCGGCGTTGATCTTCGTGATCACGTCCTTGGGCGTGCCGGCCGGGGCCAGCAGGCCGAACCAGGTGACGGCGTCGAAGCCCTTGTAGCCGGACTCGTTGATCGTCGGCACCTCGGGCAGGTCGTCCACGCGCTTGGCCGAGGTCACGGCCAGCGCACGCAGCTTGCCCTGCTTGATCTGCCCCAGCAGCGTGGGCACCGAGGCCATGTACAGGTCGACGGTGCCGCCGACCACGTCGGTCAGGGCCTGCGACGCCCCCTTGTACGGCACATGCTGGGTCTTCACGCCGGCGGCCTTCTGGAACATTTCGCTGGTCAGGTGCGCGACCGTGCCATTGCCCGGCGACGCGAAGTTCACCTGGCCCGGCTTGGCCCTGGCCACGCTGACCGCGTCGGCCAGCGTCTTGTAGGGCGTGGCCATGCCCGTGACCATGACCAGCGGCGCATTGGCCAGCAGCACGATGGGCGCGAGGTCCTTCTGCGGGTCGTAGGGCAGTCTGGCGTACAGCGTCGGATTGATCGCCAGGTTGCTCGACTGGCCGATCACCAGGGTGTAGCCGTCCGCCGGCGACTTGGCGACCGAGTCGACGCCCAGGTTGCCGCCGGCGCCGGGCCTGTTGTCGATCACGAAGGTCCAGCCTGTGGCCTTGGCCACGCGCTGGCTGGTCTCGCGGGCAATGATGTCGGTGCCGCCGCCGGGCGGGAAGGGCACGACGATGCGGATGGCCTTGGCCGGCCAGGCCTGGGCCAGGCTGGCGCCGCTGAGGCTGGCGGCGGCCAGCGCGAGGACGAGGCGTCGGGTCGGGTGCATGCTGTCTCCGTGGGGCTCTTGGGCTCTGTTGCGCCAGTATTGGCGCGTCGCGGCCTATGGTCCAATCGATACTTTCTTGCGATCCATCACTGAGACTTTTGCAATGGATCTGCGCGATCTGCGTTACTTCGAGACCATTGCCGAGCTGCAGCACCTCGGGCGTGCCTCGGCCCGCCTGCACCGCACCCAGCCGGCGCTGACCAGCAGCATCCGCCGGCTGGAGGCCGATTGCGGCGCGGCGCTGTTCGAGAAGTCGGGGCGTGGCATCCGGCTCACCGAGGCCGGCAGGCTGCTGCTGAAGTGGGCCCAGCGCATGCGCTTCGACGTCGAGGATGCCAAGCGCGAGCTGCAGTCCATCGGCGCCGGCCTGAGCGGGCATGTGCGCATCGGCATCGTGCCGACGGCGGCCCAGTTCCTGCTGCCGGCCGTGGCCCGGCAACTGCTGCAGGAGGCGCCCGACGTGACGCTGCGCACCGTGGTGGGCCTGATCGATACGCTGAGGCCGCAGCTGCGCGCGGGCGACCTGGACCTGATGGTGGGCACCGAAAGCGCTGCCGAGCCGGGCTGGGCTTCCAAGGCCCTGGCCGAAGACGTGATCGTCGTGGCGGCCAGCGAGAGCCATCCGGTGTTCGAGTCGCGGCCGACGCTGAAGGACCTGGCTTCCCATGCCTGGGCCTTGCAGCCCCCCGGCGCGCCGACGCGGGACTGGCTGGACCACACCTTCGACCGCGAGGGCCTGCCGCGGCCGCGCGTGCAGGTGGAGACGACGATGCTGCTGATGCTGCCCACGCTGATCGTGCAGACCGGCCTGCTGAGCTTCATCTCGCGCCACCACCTCCAGGGCAAGACCAGGATCCCCGGCCTCAAGGAGGTGCCCGTCAAGGCCGCGGCGATGCGGCGGCGGCTGGTGGTGACCTACCGGGCCAACAGCTTCCTGTCGCCGGCGGCGCGCAGGCTGCTGGAGCTGTTCGAACAGTCTGCCGCCCAGCGCTGAGCCTCAGCGGTCCCAGGGCGGCGGGTCACCGCCAAAGCGCTCGGCCAGGTGGTCGACCAGCAGGCGCAGTGCCAGCGGCTGGTGCTGGCGCGACAAGAAGATCGCGTGGATGCCCAGGGTTTCCGGCTCCAGGGCCGGCAGCACCCGCAGCAGCCGCCCCTGCTTCAGGTCGTCGCCGACCAGATAGGTGGGCAGGATGCCGATGCCGCCGCCTTCGATCACCGCGCGGCGCAGCACCGAGGTGTCGTTGATCGACAGTCTGTCGGCCACCGGCAGCTCGATCCACTGCCGGCGGCGGCGGAAGCGGAACTGCGCCGCGCCGACGCTGCTGTGCGTCAGGCAGACATGCTGTGTCAGCGCCTCGGCCGTCGCCGGCTGGCCGTGCTGGCGCAGGTAGGCGGGCGCCGCGCACAGCACCGACCGGCAGACGGCCAGTGGGCGGGCGATCATCGTCGGCTCCAGCGAGTTGGTGATGCGCACCGCCAGGTCGATGCCCTCGGCGGCCAGGTCCACGCTGCGCTCGGCCACGATCAACGAGACGGCCACCTGCGGATGCTGGTGCTGGAAGGCCACCAGGGCCGGAGCCAGCTGCGCCTCGGCGAACGAGGCCGAACTGGTGATGCGCAATCGGCCCGAAGGCACGCGGGTGATCTCGCCGGTCTGGTGCACCACATCCTCGGCCAGGTCCAGCAACTGGCGGCAGGCCGGCAGGGCGGACTGCCCCGCCTCGGTCAGGCCGATGCGCCGCGTCGTGCGGTGCAGCAGCCTGGCCCCCAGCCAGCTTTCGACCGCCACCAGGTAGCGGCTGACCATGGCGGTGGACATGTCCAGGCGCCGGGCGGCCTGGGTGAGGCCGCCATGCTCGGCGACGGTGACAAAGACCCGGGCAGCGGTCAGGCGGTCCATGGCGAGCGGGCAACGGCGACCCGGAAAATTGCGACGATTGATGCAATAAACATTCTATCGGCGCACGGTTTTTCAATTGAACTGGCCTCAATACAGTCCGGCCTGTTCCAGCCCTTCCCGAAGACCCCCATGCCGATCCGATCCAAGTTCATCCACGCCCTGCTGCCGCTGCTGGCCCTGGGCGTGGTGGCCGCCGCCCCCGCTGCAGCGCAGACCGTGGCGCCGCTCAGCGTCAAGATCCACAACGCCGATGCCGCCAGCTTCCACGTCAATGCCGTGGTGGTCAGCGGGCCCAGCGAGGCCCTGGTCATCGACGCCGGTTTCACCCGCGCCGACGCGCTGCGTGTGGCCGCCCATGTGCTGGACACCGGCAAGACGCTGAAGGCCATCTTCATCAGCAATGCCGACCCCGACTTCTACTTCGGTGCCGAAACGCTGAAGAGCCTGTTCCCGCAGGTCCCGGTGCTGACGACGCCGGCGGTGCGCGAGAAGATCCAGGCCAAGCTGGCCGGCAAGCTGGCGTTCTGGGGCCCGAAGATGGGCACCAACGCGCCCCGGCAGCCGATCGTGCCCGAGGCGATCAGCGGCAATGCGCTCAGCGTGGACGGCCAGACGCTGGAGCTGCGTGGCACCACCGGTGAGCTGGCCCACCGCCCCTATGTGTGGATCCCGGCCATCCAGGCCATCGTCGGCAACATCGGCGTGTTCGGCAACCTGCATGTGTGGACCGCCGACACGCAAACGCCCAGCGAGCGTCAGGCCTGGCTGGCGCAGCTCGACGAGATGCAGGCGCTGCGGCCGGCGCTGGTGGTGCCGGGGCACATGGCGGCCGGCACGGCCCCCCAGGCCACGGCCATTGCCTACACCCGCGACTACCTGAAGCGCTACGAAGCCGAGACCGCCCGGGCCGCCAACGCGGCCGAGCTGATCGCGGCGATGCGCAAGGCCTATCCGGATGCCGGCCTCGGCATGGCCCTGGACATCGGCGCCAAGGTCAGCAAGGGCGAGATGAAGTGGTGAGGGCCGGCACCCGGCGCGGCTCAGTGGCAGTGCCCACAGCACGAACGCCCCGCCGCAGCCGGAGGTAGGGCGGTGGTCTCGGCGGGCTCGGGGGTGTAGCCGGCCTCGGCGATGGCCTGCTGCAGCTCGGCCGCAGTCGCATCGCTGGCATCGACCGTCACCCGGTGCCGCGACAGGTCGATGCTCACCCTGGCGTTCGGGTCCAGGCCGTTCAGCGCCCGGGTGATGGTGCTGGCGCAGTGGCCGCAGGTCATGTCCTTGACGTCGAATGCAATCACGGTGTGCTCCGTCTGCTGTGGGGGATGAGCGACTGTCGAGGCTTCCATCGTGGCAAGGTCAAGGCCGTCGCTCCGAAACCCGCACCGGGCTGTCGGGATCTTGTCGATCCGAACGGCCCGGCCTGCCGGTCGGTCGAGGGGCCGTCTTGATGAGATCTTGATGCCGGCACGCCGAATCTTGGCAAGCTCTTGAGGCGACCTGTCCGAGCATCCTGCCGTACCCATCGGAGGATGCATGGACATCGTCTTTCTCATCGCCGCAGCGGCCTGCTGGGCTGCCGGCGTCGCGCTGGCCATCGGCTGCGAGCGCCTGCAACACCACAAGGTGTCGCCATGACGGGCTGGCACATCGCCGGCGCACTGCTTGCCCTCGGGCTGCTGGTCTACCTGGTCGCCGTGCTGCTGCGGCCGGAGGACTTCTCATGAGTGCCCCCGCCTGGATGCAGCTGCTGGCCTACCTGGCGGTGCTGCTGCTGCTGGCGTGGCCGCTGGCGCGCGCCATGGAAGCCGTGATGCAGGGCCGCTTTGCGCTGGGCCGGCGTGCCGAGGCGCCACTGCTGCGCCTGGCCAAGGTCGATGCCGGCAGCGAGCAGCACTGGCTGTCGTACGCGGTCGGACTGCTGGTGTTCAACGGGCTGGGTGTTGTGGCGGTCTATGCGCTGCAGCGGCTGCAGGGCGCCATGCCCCTCAATCCCCAGGGCATGGCGGCGGTTGCGGCCGACTCCGCCTTCAACACCGCCATCAGCTTCGTCACCAACACCAACTGGCAGGGCTATGGTGGCGAGTCGACGATGAGCTACCTCACCCAGATGCTGGCGCTGACGGTGCAGAACTTCCTGTCGGCGGCGACCGGCATCGTCGTCGCGGTGGCACTGATCCGCGGTTTTGCCCGCTCCTCGGCGCAGGCCTTGGGCAATGTCTGGGTGGACCTGGTGCGGGCGACGCTGTGGATCCTGCTGCCGCTGTCCCTGGTGGTGGCGCTGGTGCTGGCCGGCCAGGGCGTGATCCAGAACCTGAGGCCCTACCAGGCGCTGCAGACGGTGGAAGCCCTGACCGGGACGCAGCCCCGACCCGCGGCGGAGGGCCCGCCGGCGACCCAGACCCTCGCGATGGGCCCGGTCGCGTCGCAGCTGGCCATCAAGATGATCGGCACCAATGGTGGCGGCTTCTTCAATGCCAACTCCGCCCACCCCTATGAGAACCCGACCGCGGTCAGCAACTTCCTGCAGATGCTGTCGATCCTGCTGATCCCGACGGCGCTGTGCTTCGTGTTCGGCCGCATGGTCGGTGATCCGCGCCAGGGCTGGGCGGTGCTGGCGGCGATGGCGCTGGTGTTCGTGGTCGCCGTGGTGGCCACCACCGCGGCCGAACAGCAGGGCAACCCGGCACTGGCGGCGCTGGGCGTGGACCAGCAGGCCGGTGCCGGCCAGGCCGGCGGCAACATGGAGGGCAAGGAGGTGCGCTTCGGCATCCAGGCGAGTGCCCTGTTCGCGACCATCACCACGGCGGCCAGCTGTGGCGCCGTCAATGCGATGCACGACAGCTTCACGCCGCTGGGCGGCGCGGTGCCGCTGGTGCTGATGCAGCTGGGCGAGGTGATCTTCGGCGGTGTCGGGTCCGGTCTGTACGGCATGCTGGTGTTCGCCATGCTGGCGGTGTTCATCGCCGGGCTGATGATCGGCCGCACGCCCGAGTACCTCGGCAAGAAGATCGAGGCGCATGAGATGAAGATGGTGTCGATCGCCATCCTCGTGACGCCGCTGCTGGTGCTGCTGGGCACGGCGCTCGCCGTGCTGGCCGATGCCGGCCGCGCCGGCATTGCCAATCCCGGTCCCCACGGCTTCACCGAGATCCTGTACGCCCTTTCCTCGGCGGCCAACAACAACGGCAGTGCGTTCGCAGGGCTGTCCGCCAACACGCCCTTCTACAACGTGCTGCTGGCGCTGGCCATGTGGTTCGGCCGCTTCGGCGTCATCGTGCCGGTGCTGGCCATCGCCGGCGCGCTGGCCGCGAAGAAGCGGCTGGAGGTCACCGGCGGCACGCTGCCCACCCACGGCCCGCTGTTCGTCGTGCTGCTGATCGGCACCGTACTGCTGGTCGGCCTGCTGAACTATGTGCCAGCCCTGGCGCTCGGCCCGGTGGTCGAGCACCTGATGCTCTTCGCGAAGTGAGCCCTGCAACATGACACGACAGACCCTGACCCTGTTCGACCCGGTGCTGGTGAAGCCGGCGATCACCGACGCCTTCCGCAAGCTCGACCCGCGCGTGCAGTGGCGCAACCCGGTGATGTTCGTGGTCTACGTCGGCAGCGCCTTCACCACCGCGCTGGCCCTCGCAAGGCCCGACGGATTCACCATCGGCGTGGCCGTTTGGCTGTGGTTCACCGTGCTGTTCGCCAACTTCGCCGAGGCGCTGGCCGAAGGGCGCAGCAAGGCGCAGGCGGCGTCGCTGCGCGGCCTGAAGAAGCAGACCTGGGCCAAGAAGCTGGAGGGCGAGTACCGCCGGGGCGAGCCGCGGACGGCGATGAAATGGCACCCGCTGGAGGCCGACAGCCTGCGCAAGGGCGACATCGTGCTGATCGAGGCCGGCGACACCATCCCGGCCGATGGCGAGGTGATCGACGGCGTGGCCTCGGTCGACGAGAGCGCCATCACCGGGGAGTCGGCACCGGTGATCCGCGAATCCGGCGGCGACTTCTCGGCCGTCACCGGCGGCACGCGCGTGCTGTCGGACTGGATCGTCGTGTGCGTGGCGGTGAACCCCGGCGAGACCTTCGTCGACCGCATGATCGCGATGGTCGAGAACGCCAAGCGGCAGAAGACGCCCAACGAGATCGCGCTGACCATCCTGCTGGTGGCGCTGACCATCGTCTTTCTCGGCGTGGTCGTCACGCTGCTGCCGTTCTCGGCCTTCGGCGTGCAGGCGGCCGGTGCGGGCCAGCCGGTGAGCCTGGTCATCCTGGTCGCCTTGCTGGTGTGCCTGATCCCGACCACGATTGCCGGGCTGCTGAGCGCCATCGGCGTTGCCGGCATGAGCCGGATGATGCAGGCCAATGTCATCGCCACCTCGGGTCGCGCGGTGGAGGCGGCCGGCGACGTCGACGTGCTGCTGCTCGACAAGACCGGCACCATCACGCTCGGCAACCGCCAGGCCAGCGCCTTCATCCCCGCTGCCGGCGTGAAGGACTCCGAACTCGCCGACGCGGCGCAGCTCGCCTCGCTCGCCGACGAGACCCCCGAGGGCCGCAGCATCGTGGTGCTGGCCAAGCAGAGGTTCCGGCTTCGCGAGCGCGACATCGCGGCGCTGGGTGCCAGCTTCGTGCACTTCACGGCGCAGACGCGCATGAGCGGTGTCGATCTGCCCCAGGGGCGCCAACTGCGCAAGGGTGCGGCCGAGGCGATCCGCCGCCACGTCGGGGCGCTCGGCGGCAGCTTCCCGGCGGCGCTGCAGGCCACGGTGGACGATGTGGCGCGCCGCGGCAGCACGCCGCTGGTGGTAGCCGACGGCACGCGGGTGCTCGGCGTGGTCGAGCTGAAGGACATCGTGAAGGGCGGCATCAAGGAGCGCTTCGCCGAGCTGCGCCGCATGGGCATCAAGACGGTGATGGTCACCGGCGACAACCGCCTCACCGCCGCCGCCATCGCGGCCGAGGCGGGGGTCGACGACTTCCTGGCCGAGGCCACGCCCGAGGCCAAGCTGCAGCTGATCCGCGAGCACCAGGCGGCCGGCCGGCTGGTGGCGATGACCGGCGACGGCACCAACGATGCGCCGGCCCTGGCCCAGGCCGATGTGGCGGTGGCCATGAACACCGGCACGCAGGCGGCCAAGGAGGCCGGCAACATGGTCGACCTGGACAGCAACCCGACCAAGCTGATCGAGATCGTCGAGACCGGCAAGCAGATGCTGATGACGCGTGGCTCGCTCACCACCTTCAGCATCGCCAACGACGTGGCGAAGTACTTCGCCATCGTGCCGGCGGCCTTTGTCGCCACCTACCCGCAGCTGGCTGCGCTGAACGTGATGGCATTGGCCAGCCCGGCCTCGGCCATCCTGTCGGCGGTGATCTTCAATGCGCTGATCATCGTCGTGCTCATCCCGCTGGCGCTGAGGGGCGTGGCCTATCGCGCCGTCGGCGCCGCCGCGCTGCTGCGCCGCAACCTGCTGCTCTACGGCCTGGGCGGCGTGATCGTGCCCTTCATCGGCATCAAGCTCATCGACCTGGGGCTGGTGGCCCTGGGCCTGGCCTGAGCGCTCCCTGCACGAGGACACCATGAACCTGCAACTTCGCCCGGCGCTGACGCTCTTCGTGGCACTGTCGATCATCACCGGCCTGGCCTATCCGCTGGCCGTCACCGGCATCGCGCAGCTCGCCTTCCCCGACGCGGCCAACGGCAGCCTGATCGTGCGCGACGGCAGGGTCGTCGGCTCCGAGCTGATCGGCCAGCCGTTCAGCGATCCGAAGCACTTCTGGAGCCGACCGTCGGCGACCTCGCCGCTGCCCTACAACGCCGCCAACTCGGCAGGCGCCAACCAGGGGCCGAGCCACCCGGCGCTGGCCGACGCCGTGAAGACCCGCATCGAGGCGCTGCGCGCCGCCGATCCGCACAATGCCCTGCCGGTGCCGGTGGATCTGGTGACCGCATCGGCCAGCGGGCTGGACCCGCACATCAGCCGCGCCGCGGCCGACCACCAGTTGGCCCGGGTGGCCCGGGCGCGCGGCCTGCCGGTCGAGCGGCTGCGTGCCCTGGTCGACCGGCACACCGAGCAGCCGCTGCTGGGCTTCATCGGCGAGCCGCGGGTTCATGTGCTGCGCCTGAACCTGGCGCTGGACGCCCTGCGCTGAGTCCTGGCACGCGGCGTCGCGTCCTGAGGCGCATGGGAAGATGACCCTGGATCAGACGATGCACGCACACACGAGGCCCGACCCCGACCGTCTGCTGCAGCAGGTGCAGCAGGACGAGGCGCGCGCGCGCCGTGGCCGGCTCAAGATCTTCTTCGGCGCGTCCGCCGGCGTCGGCAAGACCTGCGCCATGCTCGCGGCCGCCCAGGCGGCCCGGGCCCAGGGCACGGCGCTGGTGGTGGGGCTGGTCGAGACCCATGGCCGCAGCGAGACCCAGGCGATGGCGCGCGATCTGCCGCATCTGCCGCTGAAGAGCGTGCCCTACCGCGACCGCACGCTGCAGGAGTTCGACCTCGACGCCGCGCTGGCCTGGGCGCGTGGGCAGGCCGACCCGCTGGTGCTGCTGGACGAGCTGGCGCACAGCAATGCCCCCGGCTCGCGCCACCCCAAGCGCTGGCAGGACATGGAGGAGCTGCTCGCCGCCGGCATCGACGTCTGGTCGACCATGAACGTCCAGCACCTGGAGAGCCTGAACGACATCGTCAGCGGCATCACCGGCATCCGCGTCTGGGAGACGGTGCCGGACCGGCTCTTCGACGAGGCCGACGAGGTGGTGGTGGTCGACCTGCCGCCCGACGAGCTGCTGGAGCGGCTCAAGGCCGGCAAGGTCTACCTGCCGGCGCACGCCGAAAAGGCGGCGGCCAACTTCTTCCGCAAGGGCAATCTGCTCGCGCTGCGCGAGCTGGCATTGCGCCGCACCGCCGACCGCGTGGACGACGAGATGCAGGCCTGGCGCCGGCGCAGCTCGGTGCAGCGGGTGTGGCCCAACCGCGAGGCGCTGCTGGCCTGCGTCGGCGCGGGCGACGGTGGCGACAAGGTGGTGCGGGCCTGCGCCCGGCTGGCGGCGCAGCTCGATGTGTCCTGGCATGCGGTGCATGTGGACACGTCCGCCGTGCACCGCCAGTCGGCGCAGCGGCGCGAGCAGGCCCTGCGGGTGCTGAAGCTGGCGCAGGAACTGGGCGCCACGGTGGCCACGCCGTCGGCCGCCGACGCCGCGGCGACCCTGGTGCGCTATGCCCGCGAGCACAACCTGGCGCGGCTGGTCATCGGGCGCACAGGCCGTCGCTGGCCCTGGCAGCGCTCGGCCGCCGACCGCATTGCCGAGCTTGCCGACGACCTCGATGTCGTGCAGCTGGCGCTGCCCGCCGCCTCGCGCGGGCGGGCCGTTGCGTCCTCCGTGGCCGCGGCCGGCGGGGGGGCCGCCGTGGCCTGGCCCTGGCGCGGCCATGCCGCCGCCGTCGCGGCCTGCGGGCTCACGGCGCTGCTCGCCACGCCGTTGCTGGGGCGCCTGGAGCTGACCAACATCGTGATGATCTTCCTGCTCACCGTGGTCGGTGTGGGCTGGGTCCACGGTCGCGGACCGGCGGTGGTGGCGGCCTTCGTCGGCGTGGGCCTGTTCGACTTCTTCTTCGTGGCGCCACGCTTTTCGTTCGCGGTCAGCGATGTGCAGTACCTGGTGACGTTCGGGGTGATGCTGGTGGTGGCCCTGGCCGTCGGCCAGCTGACCGCCGTGCTCAAGGTGCAGGCCGAAGCCGCAACGCAGCGCGAGCACCGCATGCGCGGCCTGTACGAGATGTCCCGCGACCTGTCGGCCGCGCTGCTGCCCGAGCAGGTGGCCGAGATCGGCGCGCGCTTCCTGGCGGCGGAGTTCGGCGCTCGCTCCACCCTGATGGCGGCCGACGAGCACGACCGCCTCGCCGCGCTGCCCGGCGCGAGTGCGGCCGTCGACGACGCGGTGGCGCAATGGGCCTTCGATCGCGGGGAGGCCGCCGGGTTCGGCACCAACACCTTGGCCGCCAGCGCCTGCCTGGTCCTGCCGCTCAAGGCGCCGATGCGGCTGCGCGGCGTGCTGGCCGTGCAACCGGCCGACCGCGCCACGCTCGGGCCCGACCAGCGCCGCCTGCTCGACACCTGCGCCTCGTTGCTGGCGATCTCGCTGGAACGCATCCACTACGTCGAGGTGGCGCGCAAGAGCACGGTGCAGATCGAGTCGGAGCGGCTGCGCAACTCGCTGTTGTCGGCGATCTCCCACGACCTGCGCACGCCGCTGGCGGCGATGGTCGGCCTGGCCGACACCCTGGCCATGACCGCGCCGCCGCTGCCCGCGGCACAGGCCGAGGTCACGGCCGCCATTCGCGAGTCGGCGATGCGGATGAACGCGATGGTCGGCAACCTGCTGGACATGGCCCGGCTCGAGGCCGGCGCGGTGCCGATGCGCCGCGAGTGGCAGCCGCTGGAGGAGGTGGTCGGCAGCGCCCTGGCCGCCTGCGCGCCGGCGCTGCAGGGGCGTCCGGTGCGGGTGAGCCTGGCCGAGGGGCTGCCGCTGCTGTGCCTGGATGCGGTGCTGTTCGAGCGCGTGATCGTCAACCTGCTGGAGAACGCCGCGAAGTACACGCCGGCCGGCAGCGTGGTGACGCTTGCGGCCACCGCGTCGTCCACGTCGGTGCTGATCGTCGTCGACGACCACGGCCCCGGCCTGCCGCCGGGCCGCGAGGAGGCGCTGTTCGACAAGTTCGAGCGCGGCGCCAAGGAGGGCGCGACACCGGGCGTCGGCCTGGGTCTGGCGATCTCGCGCGCCATCGTGCAGGCGCACGGCGGCACGATACGCGGCGAGAACCGCGCGGGGCCGTCGGGCATCGAGGGTGCGCGTTTCTCGATCGAGCTGCCCCGCGGCACACCGCCATCGGATGACGGCAGCTCGACCGCCGTCGAGACCGTCTAGGATGCCCCGATGGAACTGCGCGCCCGCATCCTCGTGGTGGAAGACGAGCCCGACATCCGCCGCTTCGTGCGACTGGCGCTGGGTTCCGAGGGGCATGAGGTGTTCGAGGCGCCGACGCTGCAGCGTGGGCTGATCGAGGCCGGCAGCCGCCGGCCGGAACTGGCCATCGTCGACCTCGGACTGCCCGATGGTGACGGCGTCGCGCTGATCCGCGACCTGCGCGGCTGGTCGACGGCGCCGGTGATCGTGCTGTCCGCCCGCAGTGGCGAAGCCGACAAGGTGGCCGCACTCGATGCCGGTGCCGACGACTACCTGGTCAAGCCCTTCGGGGCGGCCGAGTTGCTGGCCCGGGTGCGCGCGCAGCTGCGACGGCAGGCGTTTGTGCCGGCGCCGGCGGATGCCGTCCTGCGCTTCGGACGCACGACCGTGGACCTGGCGCGGCGCGTGGTCGAACGCGATGGCGCGCCGCTGCACCTGACGCCGATCGAGTACCGGCTGCTGACGCACCTGGCAGCACAGCCCGACCGGGTGATCACGCACCAGCAGCTGCTGAAGGCCGTGTGGGGGCCGGGCCACGCGCAAGACACCCACTACGTGCGCGTGCACATGGCCAATCTGCGCAAGAAGGTCGAGGCCGATCCGTCCATGCCGCGCCACCTGCTGACGGAAGCAGGGATCGGCTATCGGTTCCGGGCCTGAGGCCCGGGCGGCGCGCACCCAGGGATCTGTTGGCAAGGCTCCAGGGTTTTCCCGATAAAGTTGGTATTGCAACTAGTTGGTGTTGCAACCACAATTTGCCCTGCGTCAAGACGCCCCGGCCCCCCAACCCCTGCCCGATGGCCCACAGCCGATAGGAGAACCGCCATGACCATCCAACGCCGCGCCCTGGGCCGCATCGGGCTTGCTGCCGCCTGCATCGGCCTGGGCCACAGCGCCGTGCAAGCGCAGACGGAGGCCGTCAAGGTCGGCATCGTCGGTCCGTTCTCGGGGCCGTTCGCGCATTACGGCAGCCTGTTCCGGGCCGCGGCCGAGGCCTATGTGTCCAGCCAGGGCGGCAAGCTGGCCGGCCGCGACATCGCCTTCATCTACCGCGACACCGGCGGCCCCAACCCTGGCCAGACCAAGACCCTGGTGCAGGAGCTGATCGTCAAGGACAAGGTCGACTACCTGGGCGGCTTCGTGTTCACGCCCAATGCGCTGGCCGTGGCGCCGCTGATCCAGCAGTCGCAGACGCCGACGGTGATCTTCAATGCCGCCACCTCGGCCATCACCGACAAGTCCGAGTACTTCCTGCGCACCAGCTACACGCTGTGGCAGGTGACGGTGCCGATGGCGCAGTGGGCGGCCGGCCAGAACCTGAAGAAGGTGGTCACCGCGGTCAGCGACTACGGTCCGGGCATCGACGCCGAAACGGCCTTCAAGACCGAGTTCGGCAAGCAGGGCGGCACGGTGGTGGAGAGCATCCGCATGCCGATGTCCACCACCGACTTCGGCCCCTTCGTGCAGCGCATCAAGGCCAGCGGGGCGCAGGCGGTCTACACCTTCCTGCCCGGGGGGCCGCCCAATCTGGGCTTCGTCAAGGCCTACAACGACAACGGCCTGGCCAAGGCCGGCGTGCAGTTCCTGGGCACGGCCGAGACCGACGAGTTCGACCTGCAGAAGCTGGGCGACGCAGCCCTCGGCCTGACCACCGCCTTCCACTACTCGGGCGCGCACGATTCGGCCGAGAACCGCCGCTTCGTCGAGGCGCTGAAGAAGCGCGATCCGGCGGCCGTGGCCAACTATGCCTCGGTCGGCGCCTGGGACGGCATGCTGGTGATCCACCGCATGATCGCGGCCACCCAGGGCCGTCGCGACGGAGCCAAGGCGATCGCCGCGGCGCGTGGTCTGCAGTGGGAGAGTCCACGCGGCCCGGTGCGCCTGGACCCCAAGACCCGCCACATCGTGCAGAACGTCTATCTGCGCAAGGTCGACAAGGCCGGCGGCCAGCTGGTCAACAAGGAGCTGCAGAGCTTTGGCCCGCAGCCCGACCACGGGCTGGACAAGTGAGCACCGTGCTCAACATCGGCATCGACGGCCTAGCCTACGGCATGGTGCTGTTCGTCATCGCCGTGGGCCTGTCGCTGACGCTGGGCCTGATGCGCTTCGTCAACCTGAGCCATGGCGCGCTGGCCATGGTCGGTGGCTATGCGGCGGCGTTGCTGATCGGCCGCGCCGGCTGGTCGTTCTGGTGGGCCGTGCCTGCAGCCGTGGCGGCCACGGCGGCGCTGGGCGCGGCGCTGGAAGCCCTGGTGCTGCGCCACCTCTACCAGCGCCGCGAACTGGACCAGGTGTTGTTCACCATCGGCCTGAGCTTTGTGCTGATCGCCGCCACCAATGCACTGGCCGGGCCGCAGGTGCAGCTGATTGCGCTGCCGCCGGCCCTGGCCGGCTCGGTGGACCTGGGCTTCCGCACCCTGCCCACGCAGCGCCTGCTGGTCATCGGCGTCGGCCTGGTGGTGGCGGCGCTGGCGGCCTGGACGCTGGCCTGCACCCGCTTCGGCATCTGGCTGCGTGCGGCGGTCGATCATGCCGGCGCTGCCGCGGCGCTGGGCATTCCGATCCGCCGCGTGCAGTGCGCCAGCTTTGCCGCCGGCGCGGCGCTGGCCGGCCTGGGTGGCATCCTGGGCGCCGAGCTGATGCCGCTGGAGCCGTACTACGCGCTGAAGTACCTGGTGCTGGTGCTGGTGGTGGTGGCCGTCGGCGGCATGGGCAGCATCGCCGGATCGCTGGCGGCTGCGGTGCTGCTGGGCCTGGTCGAAACCGCCAGCAAGTACCTGGCCTCGGACTGGGGCAGCGTGTTCTTCTTCGTCGCCATGGCCGGCCTGCTGGCCTGGCGTCCGCAGGGCCTGCTGCGGCCCCGTTGAACCTTCTTCCGAGCATGAACACCCTGAGTCTGGCTCTTGTGAAACGCCGTCGGCTGGCCGCGGCCGGCCGGGACGACGGCCCCCGTTGCGCCCCCGCCTGGCGTGCGCCGCTGCTGACCCTGCTGCTGGGCCTGCTGGCCTGCGCCGCGCTGCCCGACCAGCTGGGCCTGCTGGCGCGGCTGTTCATCACCGCGCTGTTCGTGCTGTCGCTGGACCTGGTGGTCGGCGTGGCCGGTCTGGCCACGCTGGGCCATGCGGCGCTGTTTGGCGCCGGGGCCTATGCCGCCGGCCTGTTTGCGCTGCATGCGCTGGCCGATCCGCTGGCCGGCCTGGCCGTGGGCATGGCCGCCGGTGCGCTGCTGGCCGCGGCCTCGGGCGCCTTGCTGCTGCGCTACCAGGGCTTCACCTTTCTGATGCTGACGGTGGCGGTGTCGCAGATCGTGCTCAACCTGGTGCAGAAGGGCCGCAGCTGGAGCGGGGGCGACGACGGCCTGGCCGGCTTCAGCATCGCGCCGCTGCTGGGCCTGGACGCCCTGGCCTTCGATCTGCAGGGCCGCGTGGCGGCCGTCTACAGCCTGCTGGTGCTGGTGCTGTGCCTGTACCTGGCCCGGCGCCTGGTCGACTCGCCGTTTGGCCTGGCGGTGCGTGGCATCCACGAGAACCGCGCGCGCATGGCTGCGCTGGGCACGCCGGTGCGGCCGCGGCTGTGGCTGATGTACACGCTGGCCGGCGCCCTGGCCGGTGCGGCCGGTGCGCTGTCGGCGCAGATCCATGCCGTGGTGGGCATGGACAGCCTGTCCTTCGCGCTGTCGGCCGAAGCCCTGGTGATGCTGATCCTGGGCGGCGCTGGCCGCCTGGTCGGCGCCCTGGTCGGCGCCACCGTGTTCACGCTGCTGCACCACACGGCGGCCTCGATCAATCCATACCACTGGCTGTTTGTCGTCGGCGCGCTGCTGATGGCGGTGGTGCTGCTGCCGCCCGGACGGCTGTGGGCCGCTGCACAACGGCGTTGGGGAGTGCGCAAGTGAGCGAATGCCTGCTCGAAGTCCAGGGCCTGGACAAGCGCTTCGGCGGCTTGCACGTCACGCGCCAGGTCGGCTTTGCACTGGCCGCCGGCGAGCGACTGGCCCTGATCGGCCCCAACGGCGCCGGCAAGACCACGCTGGTGCACCAGATCAGCGGCGTGCTGCGGCCTGACAGCGGCAGCATCCGCCTGCTGGGCCGCGAGGTCACGGCGCTGGACCAGGCGCAGCGTGTGCGCGCCGGCCTGGCCCGCACCTTCCAGATCACCACGCTGGCGCCGCAGCTGCCGGTGCAGCGCCAGATCGAGCTGGCGCTGTTCGAGCGCGAGGGCCTGGCCACGGGCCTGTGGCGCAGCATCGACGCCTATCCGACGCTGCGCGCGGAGGCCAGGCAGATCCTGGATCGCTTCGGCCTGCAGCAGCAGTCGGCCATGGCCACGCAGGACCTGGCCTACGGCGAGCAGCGCCTGGTGGAGATGGCCCTGGCCCTGGCCCTGCGGCCGCGCGTGCTGCTGCTGGACGAGCCCATGGCCGGCGTGCCCAAGGGCGACGGTGCGCGCCTGCTGGGTGCGCTGCAGTCGCTGCCCGCCGATCTGGCGGTGCTGATCATCGAGCACGACATGGACCTGGTGTTCCGGCTGGCCTCGCGCATCCTGGTGCTGGCCGACGGCGCGGTGCTGGCCGACGGCGCGCCGCAGGCGATCCGCGGCGACAGCCGGGTGCGTGCCGCCTACCTGGGGAATGCCGCATGAGTGGCGCATTGCTGAAACTCGAACAGGCGGTGGCCGGCTACGGACCGACCACGGTGCTGCAGCAGCTGTCGCTGAGCCTGGACGCCGGCGAGCGCCTGGCCTTGCTGGGCCGCAACGGCGTGGGCAAGACCACGGCGCTGCGGGCCTTGATGGGCCTGGTGCCGCTGCGCCAGGGGCGCGTGCTGTGGCAGGGCGAGGACATCACCGGCCTGGCCGCCCACCAGCGTGCCCAGCGCGGCCTGGGCCATGTGCCGCAGACCCGCGACATCTTTCCCTCGCTGTCGGTGGAGGAGAACCTGCTGGCCGGGCTCAAGCGCCGGCCCCGCCAGGCGCTGGACGAGGCCTATGCGCTGTTCCCGCGCCTGGCCGAGCGCCGCCGCAACGGTGGCGGCCAGCTGTCGGGCGGCGAGCAGCAGATGCTGTCGGTGGCCCGTGCCCTGCTGGGCCGCCCGGCGGTGCTGCTGCTGGACGAGCCGCTGGAGGGCCTGGCGCCGCTGATCCGCGCCGAATTGCTGCGCGCCTTTGCGTTGATGGGCCGGGAGACCGGCATCGCTGTCATCATCGTCGAGCAACAGGTCGACGAAGCCCTGCGCTATGCGCAGCGCGCCGTCATCCTGGACCACGGCAGCGTGGTGCACCAGGCCCCGGCCGAGCAGCTGATCAACGACGCCGCAACGTTGGAGCGCTGGCTGGGCATGGCCGTCCATTGACCCCGACCCTCTTTCGCAGCGCATCTCCCATGACCCGTCGCAAACCTCTCCCCGACCCTTCGGCCGCCCCGGCGCGCAAGACGCGCACGACGCGGCCCCGCACCGTGGACCTGGAGCACTATGTCCCGGCCTACCTGACCTGGATCGCCAACAAGCTGTCGCGTGGTGCCTCGCAGAGCTATCTGGCCACCTTCGACGTCGGCATCGAGACCTGGCGCTGCCTGGTGCTGCTGGCCATCGAGGGCTCGATCTCGGCGCAGCAGGTCTCGCGCATCATCGGCATGGACAAGGGCTCGGTCAGCCGCTGCTTCAAGAGCATGCAGGAGCGTGGCCTGATCCGCACCGAGCTCGATGCCAGCGACGGCCGGCTGCGCATCGCCGTGCTCACCGAAGCCGGCCGGGCCTTGCACGACCAGATCATCGGCGTGGCGCTGGAGCGCGAGCGCGCCTTCCTGTCGGTGCTGAGCGTGGCCGAGGTCGAGCTGCTGCTCGGCATGCTGCGGCGGCTGCACGAGAACCTGCCGGCGGTGGAAGCCGCCACCGAGGCCTACCTGGGCCGCCACTTTCCCGGTGCCGCCCGGCCCGCGGCCGATGACGACGGAGCCGCCGGATGAGCGTTCTGGAACTGCAGCTGCGCGCCTGCCGGCTGGAGGCCGAAGGCGTGTGCAGCTACGAGCTGGTCGCACCCGCCGGCGAGGCCCTGCCGGCATTCACCGCCGGTGCCCACATCGACGTGCACCTGCCCGGCGGCCTGGTGCGCCAGTACTCGCTGTGCAACGACCCCGCCGAGCGCCACCGCTACCGCATTGCCGTGCTGCGCGAGCCGCGCTCGCGTGGCGGCTCGGCGGCCATGCACGAGCAGCTGCGCGTGGGGCAGCGGCTGCGCGTGGGCCTGCCGCGCAACCTGTTTGCGCTGGCGCCGGGGCAGGCGCAGCCGCACAGCCTGCTGCTGGCCGGCGGCATCGGCATCACGCCGCTGCTGGCGATGGCGCAGCAGCTGCACCGCGAGGGCCGCAGCTTCGGCCTGCACTACTGCGGCCGCAGCCGCTCGCGCCTGGCCTTCGTCGACGAGATGCTGGCCAGCCCCTGGGCTGCCGCGCTGCAGCTGCACCTGGACGACGGCCCCGAGCCACAGCGCCTGCAGGCTGCGCCGCTGCTGGCGGCCCAGCCCGAGGGCACGCAGCTCTATGTCTGCGGCCCGGCCGGCTTCATGGACCATGTGCTGGGCACGGCGCGCGAGCTGGGCTGGCCCGAGGCCTGCCTGCACCGCGAATACTTTGCCGCAGCACCGGCGCCGGCCAGCACGGCGGCCGGCGAGGACCGGGCCTTCGAGATCACCCTGGCACGCAGCGGCCGGGTGCTGGGCGTCGGTGCCGGCGAGCGTGTCATCGATGTGCTGGCCGCACAGGGCGTGCAGATCCCGGTGTCCTGCGAGGCCGGGGTCTGCGGCACCTGCCTGACCCGGGTGCTGGACGGCGTGCCCGAGCACCGCGACAGCTTTCTCACCGAGGCCGAACGAGCGGCCAACGACCAGTTCACCCCCTGCTGCTCGCGTGCCCTGTCGCCGCGGCTTCTTTTGGATCTGTAGCTAACCCGTTATTGGAGCCATCTCATGAACGCCACCTGCATTCCCATCCAGACCGCCGATGCCGCCGACCGGTCCGGCCGCTTTCCGCTGGACCAGTGGTATGTGGCCGGCTTCGCCTCCGAGCTGCAGCAGGGGCCCGATGCCCGGCCGCTGGCGCGCACCCTGTTGAACCAGAAGCTGGTGCTGTTTCGCAGCGGCGACGGCGGTGTCGCTGCGCTGGAGGACCGCTGCTGCCACCGCTCGCTGCCGCTGTCCTGCGGCACGCTGGAAGCCACGGGCCTGCGCTGCGGCTACCACGGCATGCTGTATGCCGCCGACGGCCAGTGCATCGAGATCCCGGGCCAGGCCCGCATCCCGGCCAAGGCCCGGGTGCGCAGCTACCAGGTGGTCGAGAAGAACCAGATCCTGTGGATCTGGATGCCGCGCAGCGAAGGCGGCGCGCCCACCACGCCGGCGCCCGACTACCCGTTCCACGATGACCCGCGCTACAAGTTCGGCAGCGGCCGCTATCACTACCAGGCGCCGTGGCAGCTGATCCACGACAACCTGCTGGACCTGAGCCACCTGGGCTATGTGCACCTGAAGACCATCGGCGGCAATGCGCGGCTGCACATGAATGCCGAGATGAAGGTCAGCTCCGATGGCGACCGTGTCAGGGTCGTGCGCCAGATGCCCGGCTCGACGCCACCGCCCACCTACCGGGCCGCCTGGCCGTTTGGCGACACCTGCGACCGCTGGCAGGAGATCGAGTTCGACCTCAGCCATCTGCGCATCTGGACCGGCGCGGTGGAGCCGGGCACCGATGCCCTCGACGACCCGCAGCGCGGCGGCTTCCACATGCGCGGCTTCCACGGCATCACGCCCGAGACCGCCGAGACCTGCCACTACTTCTGGAGCATGGCCAGCAACAAGCACCCGGACATGCCGGAGACCATAGCCACCGTGGTGCAGCAGACGGCCTACACCTTCGACGAGGACCGGGTGGTCATCGAGGCGCAGTACCGCAACATGAAGGATTTCGGTGCCCAGGCCAGCTGGACCGACATCCATGTGGATGCCGGGGCCCTGCGCGCGCGTCGCATCGTGGCGCGGCTGCTGGAGCAGCAGGCCGCAGCGGCCTGAGGGGCGGCGCGCTCAGAGCGCGGCGCGCACCAGCGCCTGCAGGTCGGCGTCGCGGCCAAAGCCCGCGTCCTCGGCTGCCGGCGTGTGCAGCGGCGGAAAGCGGCCGAACCAGGCCTCGATGCGAGGCTCGGGCGCATGGCGGACCAGGTCGCGCGCTGCCACGCCGTGCACCGCGGCCACCGCGTCCACCAGCTCGGCCATGGCAAAGCGCAGCGTCGGCAGCGTGACGCAGCGCGACGTGCCCAGCACGGCCAGCGCCCGGGCATCCAGCGTCGCCGCATGCAGCAGCTGGTCGATCACGCAGGGCAGCGAACTGGCCCAGGTGCTGGCCTGCGCCGACATCGGGCAGACAAAGGGCCGGCCGGCCGCCAGCTCGCGCAGCATGTCGCTGAGAAAGGCCGACAGCTGGCCGGTGCGTGCCGGCGGCCGCGCCAGCACACCGGGCAGGCGCAGCGAGCGGCCGTCCACCCAGCCGCGGCGGCTGTGCGCGGCCACCAGGATCTCGCCCACCCACTTGTGCGCGCCATAGCCCATCACCGGCTGCGGCGGCGTGTGGTCGTCGACCGGGCCGGTCAGCTCGCCCAGCACCGCGATCGAGCTGGCGAACACGAACACCGGCGGCGCATGGCCGGCCTCGGCCTGGGCGCGTCCGTGCTCCAGCAGGGCCAGCGTGGCGGCGATGTTCACGCGCTGGGCCAGGTCGGGCTGCTGTTCGGCCAGGCCGCCGGGGATGCTGGCCAGGTGGAACACATGGCTCAGCGGGCCGGCCGCGCGGATGCGATCCAGTGCCGGCTGCAGTGCGGCGGCGTCGCCCAGGTCCACGGCCCAGGTCTGGGCGGGGGCCGCGGGCGGGGTCTCGAAGCCCAGGTCCAGCAGGTGCAAGGCCTCGATGGGCCGGCCATCCAGCACGGCCGCGTCGGCCAGCCGCCTGGCCAGCGCGCGGCCGACGAAGCCATTGGCCCCGGTGATCAGGATGCGCATGCCCGAACTCACACCGAAGCGGCGCGCACCACGCGCTGGTCGATCACGCCGAACGGCCCCTCGCGCCCGTCCTCGAAACGCGCCTGCATCCGCACCCGGTCGCCGAAGTGCATGAAGCCGGTGCGGATCTCGCCCTGGTCGATCTTCTCGATCACGCGGCGCTCGGCGATGCAGGCCGAGCCGGCGCTGCGCGAGCGGTTGGACACCGTGCCCGAGCCGACGATGCTGCCGGCCGTGAGCCGGCGCGTGCGCGCCGCATGGGCGATCAGCTGGCCGAAGCCGAAGTTCATCTCGCCGCCATGCGGCTCGCCGAAGCGCTGGCCGTTCCAGGCCACCTGCAGCTGCATCTGCACGCGGCCGTCGCGCCAGGCCGGCCCCAGTTCGTCGGGCGTCACGGCAATCGGCGCGAAAGCGGTGGACGGCTTGGCCTGCAGAAAGCCGAAGCCGGTCTTCATCTCGTGCGGGCCCAGCGCGCGCAGGCTCCAGTCGTTGATCTGCAGCAGCAGGCGCACGCAGCCCAGCGCGGCCTCGGGCGTGACGCCCATGGGCACGGCGCCGGTGACCACGCCGAACTCGCCCTCGAAGTCGATGCCCTGGGCTTCGTCGGGCAGTGGCACCTCGTCGTGCGGGCCCAGGAAGTCGTCGCTGGCGCCCTGGTACATCACCGGCACGGTGTCGAAGTCGGGGATGGGCGGCGTATTGAAGGCCTGCTCCATCAGCCGGCCATGGTTGAGAAAGGCCGAGCCGTCCAGCCACTGCGGGCTGCGTGGCAGCGGCGCGGCGCAGGCGGCGGCATCGAAGGGCAGGGCGCCGTGCGCCTCGCCGGCGTTCAGCGCCTGGTCGCGCGCCTGCAGGTCCGGGCTCAGCGTGTCCCAGTGCTGCAGCGCATGGATCAGGCTGGGCGCGATGTCGGGCACCGGCAGGGCCAGGCGCCCACCGTGCGAGACCAGCACCAGGCGGCCGTCCAGGCTTCCGTCGCGAAGGGTGGCGAATTTCATCGTCGAGTCCGAAGTTCAGAAGAGAAGTCTGGCTCAGCTGCCGTCGCTGATCAGCGTGCCGCCGTCGACCACCAGGTTCTGCCCGGTGATGAAGCCGCCGGCGCGGCCGGCCAGCATCGCCACCACGCCGGCCACCTCGTGCGGCTCGCCGACGCGGCGCAGCGGCGTGGCCTGCAGGCGCCGCGCCATGAAGTCGGCGTTGTCCAGCAGCGCTGTGGCCAGCGGCGTGCGGATCAGGCCCGGCGAGACGGCATTGACGCGCACGCCCTGCGGCCCCCATTCCACCGCCAGGTTGCGCGCCAGCTGGGCCAGCACGGCCTTGGACAGGCCGTACAGGCCGATGCTGCGGTTGCCGCGCAGGCCGGCGATGCTGGACATCAGCACCACGCTGCCGCCGCCGCGCTCGGCCATGGCCGGGATCAGGCGCGTGCACAGCCGCGCCGCGGCGCGCAGATTGACTTGCAGCACCTGGTCCCAGTCGGCCTCGCTGGCGTCGGCGATGGGGCCGGCCGGGCCCTGGATGCCGGCATTGCAGACCAGCACGTCCAGCGCGCCGGCGGCCTGGCACAGGTGCTCGATCTGCGCCGCATCGGCCAGGTCGGCGGCGCAGACCTGGGCCTGGGCTTCCCGGGTCGAGCCCAGTGCCGCGGCCACGCGCTCGCAGGCGCGTGCGTCGCGGTCGGACACCAGCACCTGCGCGCCCTGGGCCGCCAAGGCCTGGGCGATGGCCAGGCCCAGGCCCTGGGTGGCGCCGGTGACCAGGGCGCGCTTGCCGGTCAGGTCGAACAGATCGGAGGCGGCCATCACTCGACCTTGATGCCGGCCTCGCGGATGGCCGCGCCCCAGCGGCTGGTCTCGCTGCGGATGAAGTCGCCAAAGGCGGCCGGGGCCAGCGGCGCCGGCTCCAGGCCCAGCGCGGTGTAGCGCTGCAGCACCTCGGGCGATTGCAGCGCGGCCACGGTGGCCGCATGCAGGGCCTCCACCGCCGCCGGCGGCGTGCCGGCGCGCAGCATCACGCCGTTCCAGCCGGGGATGTCGAGTGCGGCCAGGCCCAGCTCGCTGATCGTCGGCACCTCGGGCAGGGCGCTGGCACGGCGCTCGGCGCCGATCAGGGCCAGCGCACGCAGCTTGCCGTCGCGCACCAGCGGCAGGCTGGAGGCGATGACGTCGACCATGAAGTCCAGCCGGCCGCCGATCAGGTCCTGCAGCGCCGGGCCGGCGCCCTGGTAGGGCACGTGGCTGATGCGCAGACCGCTGCGCAGGCGCAGCATCTCGCACCACACATGGGGCTGGCTGCCGATGCCGTAGGAGCCATATTGCAGGCCCGGATCACGCGACGCGGCGCGCTGCAGGTCGGCAAAGCTGCGCAGCGGGCTGGACGCCGGCACCACCAGCAGCGTGGGCGACTTGAACAGCCGCGTCAGCGGCACAAAGTCCTTCAGCGGCTCGAACGACAGCTTGGGGTACAGCGAGGGATACATCGCAAACGGGCCGATGTCGCCGTACAGCAGGGTGTGGCCATCGGCCGGCTGCAGCTTCACCGCATTGGCGGCGATCTGCGCCGCGCCGCCGGGACGGTTCTCGACGATCACGGTCTGCTTCAGCCGCTCGCCCAGCTTCTGCGTCAGCAGGCGCGACATCGAGTCGCCAAAGCCGCCGGTGGGATAGGGCACGACCCAGGTCAGCGGGCGGACGGGAAAGCCGGGTTGGGCCCAGGCGCAGGGCAGACTCAGGCCGGCGGCGGTGGCGGCCAGCAGATGCCGGCGCGACAGGTGGGGATGGGTCATTTCAGGATCTTGGCAATGGAGGGATCGTAGGCGCCGTCGACCAGCACGAACAGCATGCGGCACGGGCGGTTGGAGCGGTTGGCCCAGGCATGGTTGGTGCCGCGCTGCACCACCACGCTGCCGGGCTTGAGCAGCACTTCGCTGTCGTCGAGCACCAGGGTCAGCTCGCCAGAGATGACGACACCGTAGTCGACGCTTTCGGTGCGGTGCATCAGCGGATGCGGCGAATCGGCCTGCACCGTCGAGGCCGCGGCATCGCCGATCTGCGTGAAGGCGTCGTGCATGCGCTCAGCGCCGCGGGCCAGCAGCTCGGGCGTGTCGGGCGGGATGTCGACGAAGCGGATGCGCGTGCCCTGGCGTGGCGGCGGCAGCATCAGCGCGGCCAGCGTGGGATCGGGCCCGTTGTCCACCGGCGCCGGGCTGCCGGTCGTGCTCCAGACCTCGTGGAACACCGTGCCGGGGATGGCGGCGATCTCCACCACCGTGGGCAGGGGTCCGTCGCTGGCGACGATGGCGCGGCCGTCGCTGTCATGGCCGGTGACCACGCGGTGGATGGGGGGAAGGCTGTCGCTCATGTCGTGGGTCATTCTTCGAAGATCGCCACGGCCCGCGTCCAGCCGGCACTGGCGCCGCGGATCTTGTGCGGGAAGCAGCTGATGGTGAAGCCGGTGGCCGGCAGGGCCTCCAGGTTGTGCAGCTTTTCCAGGTGGCAGTAGCCGATGTCGCGGCCGGCCTTGTGGCCTTCCCAGATCAGCGCCTTGTTGCCGGTCTCCGCCACCTTCTTGGCGGTGTAGGAGAACGGCGCATCCCAGCTCCAGGCGTCGGTGCCGGTCAGGCGCACGCCGCGCTCCAGCAGGTACATGGTGGCCTCGTAGCCCATGCCGCAGCCGGCACCCAGGTAGTCGTTGTGGCCGTAGCGGCTGCCGGCGCGGGTGTTGACGACCACGATGTCCAGCGGCTGCAGCTGGTGGCCGATGCGCTCCAGCTCGGCGGCCACGTCGGCGGCGCTGGCCACGTAGCCGTCGGCAAGGTGGCGGAAGTCCAGCTTCACGCCGTTCTGGAAGCACCACTCCAGCGGCACCTGGTCGATGGTGATGCTGGGCCGGGCGCCGCCGTTCTTCGCATCCTGCGTCGAATGGAAGTGCCAGGGCGCATCCAGGTGCGTGCCGTTGTGGGTGGTCAGCGTCACCCATTCGGCGGCCGCGGCCTCGCCGTCCGGATAGTCCTCGGGCCGCGTGCCCGGGATCATGGCCATGAACTCGGGCAGGGTGTCGGCATGCTTCTGGTAGGTGATCTTGGGCGCCAGCGGCGGCGGGTCGCTGAGCACGTCGTTTTCCAGGTAGATGCTCAGGTCGACGAAGCGGCGGGTCTTGCGCGGGTTGGCGAGGTTCATGCCAGGGCCTCCTGCGGCGCGGTGGCGCCGGGTTGGGAAGGGAGTCGTGAGAAGCAGGCCACGGCCAGCACGGCGATGGCCACGGCGGCCCAGCCCAGGCTGGCGTAGCCCAGGCCCTTGACCAGGCTGCCGCCCAGGATGGGGCCGATGGCCGCGCCCACCATCAGCATGGCCGGCGTGGCGGCCATGGCGCGGCCGCTGCGGTCCAGCCCGGCCAGCAGGCCGAAGGCGAAGGTGTGGGTGAAGATCATCACCGCGGCAAACACCGAGGCCGCCGCGGCATAGGCTGCAAAGGACGCGGCGTTCATGATCACCAGCACCAGGCCGGCCTGCAGCACCGGACCGGCCAGCAGCACGCGGCGTGCGCTCCAGCGCCGCTCCAGCAGGGCCGCCAGCGCCGCCGGGAACAGGTTGACCACGCCCAGCGCCACCAGCACGCCGGTGATCGCCGCCAGGCCGAAGCCGCGCTCGTGGCCCACGCGCTCCAGAAAGCTGAAGGTCATGGCCTGCACCAGGGCCATGCAGGCGATGCCGGCGATGCCGAACCACACGGCCGGCGGCAGCGCCGCGGCCTGGATGGCCGCTGCGGCCGGCGCCGCCCCGGCAGCGGCTGGTGCATCGGGCACCGGAAAGGCCAGCATCGACACCAGGGTGGCCACGGCCATGATGCCGGCGAACACCTGGAACAGCAGCGGTCCGCCCAGGCGTGCCACCAGCGGTGGCGTGGCGGCCATGAAGAGGATGCCGAACACGCCCAGCGCCATGCCGACGATGGCAAACAGCCGGTGCGGCCGCGCGCTGCGGGCGATGGTGCCGTGGGTCACCGACAGCGCGGCGCCGGCGGCCAGGCCCGACAGACCGTGCAGGGCGGCCAGCGTGCCGAAGTCGCTGGTGGTGGCCGCGGCGGCGAAGCCGGCCGTGGCACCGCCAAAGCCCAGCGTCGCCACCAGGCGCCCAGGCAGGTGGTGCACACGGGGGGCCAGCCCGGCGCTGGCCAGCACCGCGGCGCCCAGGAACAGCGTGGCCAGCAGGCCGGCCTGCTGGGCATCGAAGCGGTAGTGGGCGATCAGCGCGCCCACCCAGACCGGCAGGGCCACCAGGTCGACCATGCCGGCGCAGTGCGCCACCATCAGGGCCAGCCGGCCGGGCAGGGAGTCGGTGCGTGTCATGGCCGCCTCCGGCTCAGATGGGCTGGGCCAGCGCCATCAGCGACTCGCGCATGATGCGCGCGTGCTCGTCCTTGTCGCCGCCGGCGATCTCGATCTCGCCCAGCCGGGCCGAGTTCTCCACCACCATGCGGCAACGCTCCCAGCGCCGCGACTGGAAGGCCGCCAGCGCGCCGGCGAGGCTGCTGCCGCTGCGCCCCAGTTCCTCGGCCAGCACCAGCGCATCCTCGATGCCGATGCAGGCGCCCGAGGCCAGGTGGGGCGTGGTCGCATGCACGGTGTCGCCGATCAGCACCACACGGCCGTTGAACCAGGGCTGGGGCATCAGCAGGCCTTCCAGCGGGCGATAGACGATCTGCGAGTCGGCGCCGATCTGCTCGCGGATGGCCTGCAGCGCCGGTGCCGGAAAGTCGGCCAGCAGGCCGCGCAGCTGATCGGCGAACGTGGCCGGGTCCACATGGCCGTTGCCGGGCCGGGGCTCGGTGACGAACAAGTACATCTGGCTGGCCGACACCGGGTTGACGCCGGGCTTGATGCGCGGGCCCATCCACATCGTCGCCGCCTGGATCTCGGCCGGCCGCGGCAGCACCGCGCGCCACACGGCCTGGCCGCTGTAGCGCGGCTTGGGCGCATCGGGGAACACCGCTTCGCGCACCTTGGAATACAGGCCGTCGGCGCCGATCACCAGGTCATAGCGGCGGCGCTGGCCGTCGCTGAAGTCCACGTCCACGCCCTCGGCGTCCTGGGCGATGCGGGTGAAGGTGCAGCCCAGGTGCACCGTGGTGCCGGCCGCGCGCGTGGCCTCGGCCAGGATGCGCGCCAGCACCGGCCGCAGGATGGCGCCGCCGCCGGGCACGTCCGGCCCGGCGATGCGCGGCGTCGGCAGCTCGGCCACCTGGGGGCCGTGCGGCGCGCAGATGCGCACGCCGTCGCTGGCCGCGCCCTGGGCCAGGAAGGCGTCGAGGATGCCCAGTGTGCGGAAGGCGCGCAGCGTGGCCCCGCCCAGGCTGATGCCGGCGCCATAGCTGCGCCAGCCGGGATCGATCTCGACCAGGTCCACCGCGGCGCCCAGGCGCTGCAGCTGGATGGCGGCGGACATGCCGGAAAAGCCGCCGCCGATGATGAGGATGCGTTGGGCAGAGAGTGTCATGCGGATGTCTCCTGGGAATCGTTCGGGTCTTGGCAGGGCAGGCTCAGGTGCACCTGGTCGTGCGCGTCCAGGTGCACGGCCAGCGGCGTCAGCGACTGGCCCAGGCATGGCCCCAGCGTGCACAGGCCGGTGTGTGTGTCGAACAGCGCGCCGTGCGCGGCGCAGACGATGCGGTCGCGCGCGGCATTGAGGTAGGCGTTCTTGCGCCAGGCCAGCGGCGTGCCGAGGTGCGGGCAGGCGTCGACGAAGGCGCGCAGTTCGCGGCCGCGGCGCAGCAGCAGCACGCTGTCCTGGCCGCTGCGCTGCGGGTCGAAGCCGCGTGCGCCGCCATCGGGCAGCTCGTCGAGGTGGCACAGGCGCATCGCAGGCGCCTTCAGTGCGCCGGGGGCTTGCCGCCGGCAGCGCCCGGTGGCGGGCCGGACGGCGCCCACTTGTCGCGATGCTGGAACAGGAACAGCTGCGAGGCATCGGCGCCCATGGCCGCCTCGCGGGCGGTCCACTGGTCGTCGTGCAGGTCCATGTCGGCGTCGTATTCGACGTGGCAGCCCAGCGGCGAGTTGAAGTACCAGAACCAGTTGCTGCCGAAACGGTGGCGGCCCGGGCCCCAGAAGCTCTGGTAGCCCTTGTTGACGAAGCGCGTGCCGGCCAGCATCACCTCGGTGGGGCCGCCCAGGTGGAAGGTGAAGTGCTCGCAGCCCTTCATGAACGGCGGCGTCTGGATCATGAACAGCGTGTGGTGGTCGGCCGTGCCGGCCGGCCGCAGGAACGGGCCCACGCCGCTGAAGCGGTCGGTGCAGACAAAGCCCAGCCGGGTGTAGAAGGCCTCGGCCCTGGCCGCGTCCGGGACGAAATAGACCACGTGCGACAGCGAGCGCGGCAGCGCCGGCATGTCGTCGCTGAAGGCCAGCTGGTTGGGCCCGCGCTGGGCTGGCGCGCCGGGGGCGTTGACGCTTTCGGCCGCCAGCGTGATGGGCCGGCGCACCGTGAGCTGGAAGGCCAGCGCAAAGCCCATGTCGTCGGTGCAGCGCAGCACGCCGTCCTGGCGCGTGACGCTGCGGTCGCGCTGCAGCTCGGCCTGGATCGCGTCCAGCGTGGCCAGGTCGGCCACGCCGTAGACCGTCTCGCGCAGCATCGAGGCCGTGCCGAGCGAGGCCGGCAGCGAGGCATCGTCCTTGTCGCGGATGAGCACGGCCGTGCCGTCCAGCGCCTCGAAGCGGCCGTCGCCGGCGTCCTTCAGGCCGTAGTCGATCAGGTACTGGCGGCAGGCGGCGAGGTCGTCGACGCCAAAGACCAGGGCGTCGGGTCCGATGATGTTCATGCTCTGTGTTCCTTGTCGATGTTCAGGCGGCGGTCTTGCCGCCCAGGACCTCGGCCACCCAGTCGGCGATGTAGTGGCCGGCGTTGATGCTGTTGTCGAAGCTGCTGTGCTGCACGCCGCCCTCGCGGTCGGTGAAGATCTTCAGCTCGCGCTTCGGGCTGTTGACCAGCTGCTCGTAGGTGCGCTGCGCCCACTTCAGCGGGATCTGGCTGTCCTTCTCGCCATGCGTCACCAGGAAGGGAACGCGGATCTTCTCCACCACGCCGTCCAGGTGCACGTTCTCGGCGATGCGCATGAAGTCGTCCATGTCCTTGGCGCCCCAGACCCACATCACATGGGCCCAGTAGTGCGGCACCGGGAAGTTGCCCTCCTTCTCCAGCCGGCGCTTCTGCACGTCCCGCCAGTCGTGGTTGGCGCCCCAGCACACGCCGGCGGCAAAACGCGGCTCGTAGGCCACGGCGCGCGGGCAGTAGTAGCCGCCCAGCGACACGCCCTCCAGGCCGATGCGCCGGGGGTCCACATCGCCGCGCGTCTCCAGCCAGTCGATGACGCGGCTGGCCCAGTGCTCGCTGTCGTGGCGCGCCGTCAGGCCGTGCAGGCGCAGGGCCTCGCCGGTGCCGGGCTGGTCGACGATCAGCGAGGACACGCCACGCTGGGCCAGCCAGGCGGGCAGGCCGACCAGGTACTTCATCTCCTTGGTCGAGTCCAGGCCGTTGACCTGCACCAGCAGCGGCGCGCGCTGGCCGGGCTGCAGGCCCTGGGCGGGCAGGTACAGCGCCGACAGATGCTGGCCTTCATAGGGGATCTCCACGCGCTCGACCCGGTCGCCCAGCAGGCGGCTGCCCTGGAGAAACAGCGCCAGCTCACGCTCGTACAGCGCGCGCCGGCCCGGCGCGTTGTGCGCCTGCAGCCGCTCGGCGGTGATCAGGTAGCTGCTGGCGCGGCGCAGCTTCTCGCCGGCCGAGATCAGGCGGCCGGCGGCCTGGTCTTCATCGGCCAGCGTGCACAGCTTGTCGGCCATGCTCACCCAGGTGTCGCGGAAGGCCTGGGTGCCGGCCGCATCGGGGGCCTTGGCGGCCTCCTGCAGCGGCGCGCACATGGCCTCGATCTCGCCGATGCGCGCGCCCATCTCGATGGCCAGGTCGACCGAGAGGTTCCAGACGTAGTTGGTGGGAAAGTACTTGAACATGGGGTGGGGGTGACAGCGGTTCAGGGTTGTGAGGCCGCCGGGCGCGGCCGGGCGGCGCCCGGTCCGATGCCCAGCGTGGCGAAGAAGCGCACGGTGGCGGTGTCGCTGAAGTCCGGGATGAAGCGGAAGCTGCGGATCAGGCCGTCGCGCACCTGCAGCACATCGCGGCCGACGATGCGCTCGGCACCGGCGCGCCGGTACAGCTCGCTGCGCACTTCCAGCCGCACGTCCAGCCAGTCGCCGCGCTGCTCGCGGCCCAGCTCGGTGAAGCGGGCCTGAGGCGCCAGCACCGTCTGCTGGATGTAGTGGGCCAGGCAGGCCGGGTTGTCCATCTCGGGGCGGCAGCCGACGAAGTCCGAGCGTTCGACGTCCGGCGCGATCAAGGCCCGCACCGCGGCCAGGTCGCCGGCATGCACGGCGGCCGTGTAGCGCTCGAAGACCTGGGCCGGTGTGGGCTGGGCCTGGGCCTGGGCCAGGCCGGGCCGCAGCCCGAGCAGGCCGATCAGGCCCAGTGCCAGCCCGGCGCATGCAGGGCGAAAGGGGTGCAGGCTCATGCGCGATGCTCCGCATTCAAACGGCCGAAGAAGGCGGCCGAGTCCTCGGCACCCCGCACCTGCCGCTTCAGCAGGAAGTGCGCGAGCGCCGGCAGCAGCACCAGGGCGCCGAGCATGTTCCACAGGAACATGAAGGCCAGCAGCAGGCCCATGTCGGCCTGGAACTTGATGGGGCTGGCGACCCAGGTGATCACGCCCACGGCCAGGGTCACGCCGGTCAGCATCACCACCTTGCCGGTGAACAGCAGGGCGCGGTAGTAGCTCTCCGACAGGCTGCGCCCCTCGCGCAGCTGGGCCAGCACGATGGACAGGATGTACAGCGCATAGTCCACGCCGATGCCCACGCCCAGCGCAATCACCGGCAGCGTGGCCACCTTCACGCCCATGCCCAGGGCCACCATCAGCGCCTCGGCCAGGAAGGACGTCAGCACCAGCGGCAGCACCGCCACCAGCACCGCGCGCCAGCTGCGGAAGGTGGCGAAGCACAGCAGCACCACCGCGCCATAGACCAGCAGCAGCATCAGCCGCCAGGCGTTCTTGACGACGATGTTGGTGGCGGCCTCGATGCCGGCCGAGCCGGCGGCCAGCAGGAACTGCGTGTCGGCCGTGTTGTTGGCCTGGGCAAAGGCCTCGACATGGGCCACCACCCGGGCCAGCGTATCGGCCTTGTGGTCGCTGAGGTAGACATACACCGTCAGCAGGTTGCAGGCATCGTTGTACAGGCCACGCGGCGCGCCGGCGGTGACGGTGTTGAGCATGTCCTGGTTGGGCAGGAACTCGTACCAGCGTGGATGGCCCTCGTTCAGCCCCGACAGCACGCGCCGGTTCAGCAGGGCCAGGGTGTTGGTGGACTCCACACCGGGGATCTGGCGCAGCTGCCATTCCAGCGCGTCCACCTTGTTCAGCGTGGCGTACTGCGAGCACTGGCCGTCGGGCGTCTTCACCATCACCGCCAGCACATCGCTGCTGGCGCCGTAGGCCCGGTTCATGAACGCCACGTCGCGGTTGTAGCGGCTGTCGGCACGCAGCTCGGGGGCACCCGGGTCCAGGTCGCCGATCTTCAGCTGGGTGCTGACCGCAAAGCCGGCCACGCCCAGCAGCACGGCCACGGCCACCGTGCTGGCGGCCCAGCGGCGCTGGGTGAAGCGGTCCAGCAGTGCCCACAGCGGGTGCTTGGCGGCGCCGGCCGCATCGGCCTGCTCGGCGCGCAGGCTACGCTGCGCGGCGCGCGGGCTGACGCCGGTGTAGCTCAGGCCGATGGGCAGCAGGATCAGGTTGGTGAAGATCAGCACCGCCACGCCGATGGACGCGGCAATCGCCAGCTCGCGGATGACCTGGATGTCGATCACCAGCAGCACGGCAAAGCCCACGGCATCGGCCAGCAGCGCGGTCAGCCCGGCCAGGAACAGGCGGCGGAAGGTGTAGCGCGCGGCCACCAGGCGCGGCAGGCCGCGGCCGATGTCCTGCATGATGCCGTTCATCTTCTGCGCGCCATGGCTCATGCCGATGGCGAACACCAGAAAGGGCACGAGGATCGAATACGGGTCCAGCGCAAAGCCCAGCGTCGGCAGCAGGCCCAGCTGCCAGACCACGGCCACCAGCGAGGCCAGCACCACCAGGGCGGTGGAGCGCACGCAGCGCGTGTACCAGAACACCATCGCGGTGGCGATGGCCACGGCCAGCGCAAAGAACAGCAGCACCGCACGCACGCCGTCCATCAGGTCGCCGACGATCTTGGCAAAGCCGGTGATGTGCAGCTGCACACCCTCGGCCTCGTACTTGTGGCGCAGGGCTTCCAGCTGCTGCGACAGCCGGCCGTAGTCCAGCGCCTGGCCCTGGGCATCGCGGGCCAGCAGCGGCAGCACGATCACCGTCGAGCGTGCGTCGCGGGCCACCAGCTGGCCCACCTCGCCGGAGCGCGCCACATTGGCCGCCAGCTGCTGCAGGCTGCGCGGCGAGCCGTCGTAGCCGTCCGGGATCACCGGCCCGCCTTCCAGCCCGTCCTCGGTGACGCCGACCCAGCGTGTGCTGGGCGTCCACAGCGACTTCATGCGCGCACGGTCCACGCCGGGCAGCAAGAAGACTTCGTCAGACAGGCGGCGCAGCGTGTCCAGGTAGCGTGCGTCGTAGATCGTGGCCTGGGCACCCTCGGGCCGGGCCACGGCGATGCGCACCGCATTGCCCAGGCCGCTCAGCTCGGCCTGGTGGCGCAGGTAGTTGGCGATGTAGGGGTGGCCGGCCGGGATGGTCTTCTCGAAGCTGGCATTCAGCTGCAGCCGCGTGGCCTGCCAGCCCAGCAGGGCCGTGATCAGCGCGCACAGCAGCAGCACCCAGCCGCGGTGGTTGAACAGCGCGCGCTCGATCAGCGAGCCGGAACGGGTATCGAAGTCCTGCGCGGCGGGCACAGGCGGGGTAGGGGACATCACGGACGCGCTCCTTGCGCGTTGGGTCGATCGGAAACCGGCACCACGCCAGCCATGCCGAAGCTCAGCAGGCGGCCATCGCGCAGCGCCAATAGGGCTGCTGGCATGGGGATGGGCGCCGGGTTCAGCGGTGCCAGCGACTCACCGTGCAGCGCCAGCACCTGGCCGGCCTGGTTGGCCAGCAGCAGCCGGCCATCGGCCAGGCGCAGCGAGCTGGTGATGCTGGCCGGCTGCGGCGAGGCCAGGGCCTGCCAGGGTTCGCGGCCCAGGCCGCCGTCGGCCGAGCGCCAGACATTGCCACGCAGGCCGGCCAGCAGCAGGCTGCCGTCGGCTGCCAGCTCGCCGGTGAACCAGCTGCCCTTGTAGGGCGAGGCCAGCGGCCGGAAGCTGGCGCCGCCATCGTCGGAGCGCACCAGCAGGCCCTGCTCGCCGGCCAGCACCAGGCTGTCGCCGGCGCGCCGCGCCACATACCAGTGCAGGCCGCGTGGATTGGGCAGGCGGGCCATCCACGGCGTCCAGCTCTGGCCGCCATCGGCGCTGTGCAGGGCCAGGCCGTAGGCACCGACCACCAGCATGCGCCGGGCATCCCACAGCAGCAGGTCCAGCAGCGGCTTGTCGGGGCCGTCGGCCAGCAGGCGCTCGGCATCGCGGCGGGCTTCGGGTGGTGCGGCCGGATCCTTGGCCGCGTCCATGGCCAGTTGGGCAATGCGCCGGCCGTCCAGGCGCAGCGACCAGCTGGCGCCGGCATCCGTGCTCACCAGCACCGTGCCGCCATGGCCGATGGCCACGCCGTGGCGGGCATCGGCAAAGCGCAGCATGGTCAGCGTGACGCTGACCGGGCTGGGCGCTTGCCGCCACTGGCGGCCACCGTCGTCGCTGGTGGCGATCAGGCCACGTTCGCCGACGGCGACGATGCGCTCGCCGGCCAGGGCCGCCGACAGCAGCACCGCGCGCTGCGGCGCCTGGATCTGCAGCGCCGGGCGCTGCAGCGCGTCGCCGACCGGGCTTGCGGCCGCGGCCAGCAGCGGCAGGGCACAGGCCAGTGCCGATGCCATGGCCTGGCGGCGCAGGGCAGGCAGGCTCATCGCACGCCTTCGCCGGCCATGGCGTCGCCGGTGAAGAAGCTGTCGGCGCGGCGCGGCACGATCTGGTAGTGGCGCTTGCTTTCGTTGACCACGCCGCTGGCATACCAGGCGCCCGAGATCAGGTCGTTGAAGCCCCATTGCTGCTGCGGCGTGGTGGCCGGCAGGTCGGGCATCACCACCGGATGCGCCCACAGCGTCTTCCACAGCTGGCCGTTGGCATCCCAGCGGTCGCCCAGCACGGCCACCCAGGTGTCCTCGTCGATGTAGTAGCGGCCCTTGGGCGCCTGGTGGCGCTGGCCGGGCTTCAGCGCCGACTCGATGACCCACACCCGGTGCAGCTCCCAGCGCACATGGTCGGGGTTCAGGTGGTTGGCCAGCATCACATCGCTGTCCTTGCCGGGCGTGTGCAGGCGGTTGCTGTTGTAGGGGATCAGCAGCTCCTGCTTGCCGACGATCTTCCAGTCGAAGCGGTCCACACGGCCCGACAGCACGTCCACCTCGTCGAAGCTGGCCACGCCGCCCGAGGCCGGCGTGGGCGTGTCGCAGCAGGCATTGGGCAGCTTGCGCACGCGGCGCTGGCCGGTCAGGTAGACCCAGACGCTGGTCTTGTCCTGGTCCAGGTTCTGGCGGCCGGTGATGGCCTCGCCGGCGCGCACCGGCGGGCCGCTGTTGACCAGGCGGATCAGCCAGTAGTCGCCGTTGAACTTGTCCTGCTGGCCCTGGGCGTAGTACGGCATCTGCCAGTCGCCCGTGCCTTCCACCGACAGCACGCGCTGGCCGCTGGCCGTGCCCAGGTAGCCGCGGAAGTCGTTCTGCCAGGCCTCGCCGCGCCAGTGCAGCTCGTTGTTGGCGACGATCTCCTTGGCCGTCTTGGGGATGGGGAAGGGGATGCCGCCGAACGCGCCCTTGACCACCTCGCCCTCCAGCCTGGCGCTGGTGGCGTTCTTGAAGGTGTTGTCGTAGACCCATTGCGGCGCGGCGGCCGTGCGCTGGGTCTTGTAGACATCGACGCGGAAGCTCTTGGGGTACTTCTTGATCAGCGCCTGCGTGCCCTCGCTGAGCTTGGCCGCATGCTGGGCCAGGTTGTCGGCGGTGATGCTGTACAGCGGCTTGTCGGCGGCAAAGGGGTCGCCGCGGCGGCCGCCGTTCTTGAAGCCGGCCACCGGCGTGCTCATGCCGCCGGTCCAGGCCGGGATGCTGCCGTCGGCATTGCCGGCCTTCTCGGCGCCAAACGGCGTCAGCGTGGTCTTCAGCTTGGCGGCTTCGTCGGCCGTCACCGCGGCCTGGGCGGCGCCGGCCAGCGCGCTCAGGAGCAGCGGCGCAATGAAGTTCAGGGCTCGCATGGGGAATGTCTCCGGAAGAATCAGAAGGTGGTGCGCAGCGACAGGCTGACGAAGTGGCGGTCCTTGAGCGCCTGCTGGAACTGGGCGTTGTTGCTGTTGTCCAGCGTCGGCGCTTCCTTGCCCAGGTAGCGCACCAGGCTCAGGTTGGCGTTCCAGCTGCCCAGGTAGACCGCGCCCAGGCCCAGGTTCAGGTCGCCGCCCCGGTCGACCGCGAAGCCCGGGCCGACGGCCGACGAGCGGCCCCAGCCATAGCCCAGGCCCAGGCTGGGCGTCAGGTCCAGGCCTGGCAGCACCTGGCGGTAGCTGGGCGCATAGACCATGCGCAAGGCCGTGGCGCTGCGGTCGGCATTCGGGTTCAGCATGCGCTCGTTCTTGCTGACCTTGCTGCGCGTATTCCAGGCCACCTCGCCCAGGAAGCTGGCCTCGCGCGAGATCCAGCTGGGCCCCAGGCTGGCCAGCCAGGAAAACTGCACATGCGCGGTCTCGCCCACCGCATAACCTGGGTTGTCGCGGTTGTCGAAGGCCGTGCCCACGCCGATGGCCGGGATGATGGATTGGCCCGAGCTGGCCAGCGGCGTGTTCTGGCGGATCGAGGCCTCGCCGGCCAGGCTCCACTCGCCCACCGCCTTGGCAAAGCTGATGCCATAGGCGCGGATGCCCTCGTGGTAGGCCCAGCGGAAGCTGCTGGCGCTCAGCGCCGGCGGCGCGCCGGACAGCGTCGTCCAGATGTTGCTGGGGCCGGTGGCGTGGTAGCGGATGGCGTAGAAGCCGAAGTCGGTGTCCAGCGACTCCACGCGCCAGCGCAGCTGCACGCCGCCCTGGCCGCTGTCGCGTGCGTCCAGGTCGCCGGCATAACGGAACACGCCGGTGGGCCCGGCATTGATGCGCTCGGCGCCGGGGCCCATCGAGTCGCTGGTCGACAGATAGGCGCCGACCGGCATCAGCCGCGTCTTTTCCCACTCATAGGCGATGTAGGCGCCCAGGGTCAGATCGGCCGACAGCTGCAGCTGGCCCGACAGCTTGCCGGTGGGGCGGGCGATCTCCTTGAACTGCGAGTTGGGCACCGACAGCAGCTTGGGCAGGTCCAGCGGCGCCATGCCGCCGGCAATGCCGTTGGCGCCGAAGAACAGGCTCTCGCCCCACAGCAGGCTGTGGCGGCCCAGGCGCAGCGTGGCCGGCAGGTCGCCCAGCGTGAAGCGGCCGTAGACAAAGGCGTCCAGCAGCTCGGCCTTGCGGCCCATCAGCTGGCGTGTGGCCGCGGTGAACTCGCTGGCCGGGCTGTGGTTGGCCGAGCTGCTGGTGTTGTCGGTGCCGCCGTTGTAGACCGCGTCGTACCAGGCCGCGCCGGACAGGCGCGCGCCGAAGTTGCCGAACGAGGCATCCAGCTCGCTCAGCAGGTCCAGCCGGTTGGACACCAGGCCGCGGCCAAAGTTGTTGTCGCCGTCGTCCTGGTTCAGGTTGTTGGCGCCGACCACGCCGGTGGGCCCGATCACCGTGCTCGACAGGCCCGGCGAGCGCTGCTTCAGGCGCATGGCGGCGCTGTACTTGACCGTGGTGTCCCAGCGCAGCTTCAGGTCGGCATCGCCGGTGTCGAGCTGGAAGGCCTGGGCCGTGCCGGCCTGCAGCAGGGCCAGCAGCGTGGCCGCGGCCAGTGCCGAGGGCGGTGGAAGTTGTCGGGTCATGGGTGTCGTCTCCTGTGGGTTGTTCGGGGGTTCAGATCGGCTCAGGCCGGCTGCGCCACCAGCGGCGCCAGGCGCTCGGCCAGGGCTGGCAGATCGGTGGCGGCCTCGGGCTGCAGGTCCCACAGCGCGGCCTGGTTGGTGAGGGCATGCAGCTGGCGCGCACGCGGGCCACGGCGCTGGTTGAAGGCCTGCAGCAGGGCCTCGCGTTCGGGCCGCTGGCGCAGCAGATCGCCGAGCACGACCGCGTCTTCCACCACCTGGGCCGCGGCCTGGCCGAAGTGCGGCGGCAGCACATGGGCGCTGTGGCCGATGCGCAGCGTGGCGCCCTCGTGCCAGTCGCCTTGCAACAGGCCGCTGCGCACCGGCCGGGCCAGCGTGGGGACATCGTCGTGCCAGTGCGCGGCCAGCGATTGCAGCAGCGGTCCCTGGCCTTCGAGCACCGCACGCAGCGCGGCCGGCGTGGACGGAGCCTGCACCGGCTGCATCAGCGCAATGCCGGCCTGCTGCAGGCTCACCGGCACCAGCAAGGCCTTGGCGCCACGCTGTCCGACGACCCAGGTGCTGCGCTCCAGCGCGCGCGGTCGCGGCAGCAGCGCATGACACCATTGCTGCGGCAGCGGGGTGAGGGACAGGCCGGCCCGGGCCAGGCCCGGCGCGCCGCAGGCGATCAGGGTCAGGTCGCTGGCAGGCAGGGCGCCGGGCCGCGCCACCGGCCGGCCCCACAGCAGCTGCGCGCCCTGGTCCTGCGCGGTCTGGCGCAGCAGGCGCAGCAGGTCGCCATAGACCATGCCCAGCGACGACGGCCAGCCCGGGCCGGCCAGGCCCGGCATGGCGATCTCGAACAGCGCGCGGCCCTGGCCATCGACCATGGCCATGCCCTGATAGGGAAAGCCATGGCGCACGCAGGCCGGGCCCAGGCCCAGGCCCACCAGGTCGCGCAGCAGATTGGGCACCACGTCCAGATGGGCCTGTGGCTCGACCGGTGCGGCGGCGGCCTCATGCACCTCCACCCGCAGGCCGGCCGCCGTGGCCGCCACGGCCGCGGCCAGGCCGGCCAGGCCGGCGCCGACGATGGCGATGTGGCGCACGCGGGCCATGGCGCTCAGGCGCTGCCGGCGGCCCTGTCGGCCGGCAGGGCTGTGAAAAACATGGGCGCAAGCGCACCCGCCGCCTGGCGCAAGGCCATTCGTCGTCTCCTGGGTGTTGGGGGTCACCGGCGGGCCGTGCTTTGCCACCGGGTTGCCCAGAGGTTACGGAGAACGACGCATCATGAAAAATGGGTTCTTTCCACTCAACGATTCGACGGTGTGAACAGTTTTCGGGTTAACCCTTGACGTTCTGCCGCCTGCCCGATGCGCTTCAACCGCCTGGATCTGAACCTGCTGGTCGCCCTCGATGCCCTGTTGGGCGAACTGAGCATCACCCGGGCCGCCGAGCGCCTGAACCTCAGCCCTTCGGCGACCAGCAATGCGCTGGCGCGGCTGCGCGAGTACTTCGACGACGAACTGCTGGTGCAGGTGGGCCGGCGCATGGAACCCACGCCGCGCGCGCAAAGCCTGCAGGAGGCGGTGCGCGACGTGCTGCTGCGCGTGGACAGCACCATCGCCATCCAGCCCGAGTTCGACCCCACCCGCTCGGACCGGGTGTTCCGCATCTTCGTCTCGGACTACACCCAGCTGGTGTTTGCGCCGCACCTGCTGGCGCTGGCGCATGAGGCGCGCTGCACAGCGCGCTTCGAGTTCCTGCCCCAGGTCACCAATCCGCAGCGCAGCCTGGAGCGGGGCGATGCCGATCTGCTGATCATTCCGCGCGGCTTTCTGTCACCCGACCATCCGCAGGAGACGCTGTACAGCGAGGACTTCGTCTGCGTGGTCTGGAGCGACAGCGCCCTGGCCCGGGGCGAGCTGAGCTTCGAGCGTTACCTGGCGGCCGGCCATGTGCTGATGCAGCCGCCGGGCGGCACCGGCGACTCGTTCGAAGCCTGGTTCGTCAAGCGCTATGGCGTGACGCGGCGTGTGGCCGTCACCAGCTATGGTTTTTCGGCGTTGCCGGCGATGGTGGTGGGCACCGAACTGATCGCCACCGTGCACAGCCGGCTGGCCCGGTTGCTGCAGCCGGCCTGGCCGATTGCGCTGCGCACGCCGCCGCTGCCGATCACGGCCATGGAGCAGGGCGTGCAATGGCACAAGTACCGCACCCAGGACCCCGGCCTGCTGTGGCTGCGAGGCCTGCTGCGCCGGGCTGTGGCGCGCATGGATGGGGAGGTGACTGCAGAATAAACGAACTAACGGCTTCTTTAGGTCTATGCGGTTCGTGGCGTTGTGCGGTGTTTGGCTGTGAGGGGCAACTTCATGCTGTTAGTTCGCTTTATGTGCGAAGTACAGCCGGTTCTTGCAACGCTTCTTGCCGTCCAGCATGGCTTGGTCGGCTGCGGCCAGCAGCGCATCGACCGAGCTGCTCCCATCGCCGACGCAGATGCCGACGGTGCAGCCCACGCCCTCGCGCACCTGGCCGATCGCCAGCAGCAGCCGCTTGCCCACCTCGGCGGCCACGCTGTCGACCTGACCCGCCGGCGCGCACAGCAGCACCGCAAACTCGTCGCCGCCCAGGCGCCCGGCCATGTCGTCCGGACGGATCGTGGCCGTCAGCGCCTGGGCCACGCCACGCAGGATGCGGTCGCCCTCGGCATGCCCATGCTGGTCGTTGGCGCTCTTGAAGCCGTCGAGGTCCAGGTAGAGCATGGCCAGGGCCCGCGAATCGTCCTGAGCCGCATGCTCCAGCGCCGCCTCGGCCTGCTGCCTGAACAGCTCGCGCCGCGGCAGGCCGGTCAGGTCGTCGCGCCTGGCACGGTCCAGTTCGCTGCCGCCGCGCTGGATGGCCGCCTTGGCCCGGGTCTGGGCCTGGGCCTGGGCCATGGCGCTGAACTCGCGCACGCGGCTCCAGCCCGGCCGCGCCGGAGCGCCCGCCGCGTCATGGCCGGCCGCCGCGGCGCGCGCCTGCTCGGCGATCCTGCGCGACACGACGAAGGCCCCCGCCATGCCCAGCAAGGCCAGCGTCGCGCCACCGGCCAGCATGCCGCCGACGGCATTGCGCCATTCCAGCCGCAACTCGTCGCTGGGCACGCCGACGGCCACATACCAGGCGCTCTCGGGCACGCGTTGCAGCGTGGCCAGCACGTTCTGGCCGCTGCGCGTGCGCGACTCGAACACGCCCGCCTGGCGCGATGCCATCGCTTGCTGCAGGCCCACGCTGGCCGGCCGGCCCACATGCTGGGTCGGATCGACATTGCGCGCCAGCAGCACCTGGTTCTGGTCGACCACCGCCGTGACCCAGCCCGGAGGCCACAGCTGGGCGTCGAGCACCTGGGCAATGACCGAGGCTTTCAACGACAGGCTCAGCATGTGCTCGACGCCATTGCTGCCCCAGACCGGCACCGACACCTCCACCACCGGCTGGCGCTCGGCGCCGGCGTAGCGCAGCTCCGACACCGCGGTCGCGCCGTAGCTGAAGACCATGGCCTCGTCGGTGCTGAGCGGGCGGCGGTCGCCGCGCAGGCCTGACGCAGCCGGGGCCGCCGGGCCCGCCGCCGCGTCCGACCTGAAGACCGTGCGGCCCTCCCGGTCGAGCATGCTCAGCGCATGCACCGCCGCATTGGCGCCGGCCACGCGCGAGGCATAGGCCGCCAGCCCCGCGGTGTCCCGGTTCAGTGCCGGATCCGACAGCGCCAGCGCCTCCAGCGTGGCAATCGCCTGCTGCAGTTCGCGGCCCACGGCCTGGGCCGCGGTGTGGGCACGGCGTTGCATGCGCTCCCGGCCCTCCACCTGCTTGGCCTCGATCAGGGTCCACACGCCGTAGGTGCTGAAGGCCACCAGCGGTGCCATCGCCAGCGCCGCGATCAGCGCCATCCAGCTGGCCAGGCCCAGGTGCAGCGCGCGGCCACGTCCGGCACTGCGGCCCAGGCTGCGGCGCCACCACAGCCGCAGGCGGCCACGGCCGACGCGGTGGCCGGAAGCCGGCATGGTAGGCGACAGGGAGGAGGGCAGGGACGACGGCAGGGACGAGGGCGACATGGCGGGACTCAGGGCGACATGGCGCTGCCGGCACAGGCCTCGCCCAGAACTTGGAGATGGACCCGCCACGGCAGGTCATGGCGCCACCGCAACGGGTGGCGCCGATGGCAGTCCAGCGCAGCGGCCGTGTCATGCCCCGGGTCCAGCGCACGCCGGCCGGCCCGCAGGCCTGCCAGGCGGTCGATCAGTGCGTCGGCCTGCTCGATGGGCAGCGCCGTGTCCAGGTGACGGGCAAAGGCCAGGTCGGCCAGCCGCTCGGCATGTCGCACACCGGCCAGAGCGTCGGCAGCGTCGGCCGATGCACCCGACAGCGCCGCCGCGTGCGGCCCGGCCGGCACGGACTGCAGCGCGCAATGGGCCAGCTCGTGCTGCACAAAGCCCTGCAGCCAGGCCTGGCGCTGCGCCGCCGGCAAGACCGGAAACAGCCAGCCATGGTCCTGGCCCGGGGTGTAGGCCGCGTAAGCCAGATGGCAGGCCGAGCCCACCCGCAGGGCCAGCATGGGCGCACGTGCGCGCAGGGCGGCCAGCCACAGCGCATCGGCATGCAGGCTCAGCCCCAGGCTGCGCGCCAGCGGCCTGGCCTGCTGCACGGCCGCCTCGAAGGCCTCGGCACTGGGCGCCTGAGCATGGGAAGGGCCGCCGGCCTGGGCCAGCATGCAGACCAGCAGCAATACCCGACGCCGTGCAGACATGCTCTGGAATCGGCCCGGCCGGGCCGGGCCGAACTTGAGCCCGGCCAGCGGCCCGCCAGGGCCGCGATGCGGCCCCGGCGCGCCTCAGCCCAGCTTGCGCGGCCGGCCGGTCTTGAGCTGCGGCAAAGCGTCCAGCCGGGACTTCAGCGCCTTGTCCGACAGCGCCGCCAGCGCCTGCAGGCCGGCACGCAGCAGCTCGCTCTTCTTGGCCGGCCGCTGGAAGGCCAGGGCGCGGGCCTTCAACTGCTCGATCAGCGCAAAGTCCGCCCGCGGCATCGTGAAGCTGTCGCGCACCAGCTTCTCCTTGCCACGCTCGGCCTTGGGCGCAGCGGCCGGGGGTTTGGCAGGCACGGCGGGTTTGGCCGCCTTCACCGGCTTCGCTGTCTTCACCGCGTTCTCTGGCTCGGCCGGCTTGGCCTGCGAGACGGCTGCCACCTTCTTGCGCACCGCCCGGTTGGCAAACTTGGCCACCGGCTCTGCGGCCGCGGCGTCGCCCGGTTCCTGCGTCGGTTTGGGCATCGTGTTTCCTTCAGCGGACAGTGCCGCGGTTTGTGGAAAACGATTTATACCGTATAGATCGAATCTGACAACCGCCACAGCTCAGGCCATGCACAGGTACTTGGTGTCCAGGTACTCGTGGATGCCCAGCGCCGAGCCCTCGCGGCCCATGCCCGACTGCTTGACGCCGCCGAACGGCGCCACCGCGGTGGAGATGACGCCGGTGTTGATGCCCACCATGCCGGCCTGCAGCGCGCCGGCCACGCGCCAGACCCGCTGCACGTTGCCGGCATAGAAATAGGCCGCCAGGCCGAACTCGCTGGCATTGGCCAGGGCGATGGCCTCCTGCTCGGTGTCGAAGCGCAGCAGCGGCGCCACCGGGCCGAAGATCTCCTCGCGGGCCAGGCGCATGTCCGGCGTCACGCCGGTCAGCACGGTGGGCTGGTAGAAGCGGCCGCCCAGCGCATGGCGCTCGCCGCCCAGCAGCACCCTGGCGCCCTGGGCCACGGCATCGGCCACCAGTTCCTCCACCTTGGCCAGGGCCGGCGCATCGATCAGCGGGCCCTGGGCCACGCCGGGTTCCAGGCCGTTGCCCACGCGCAGCCCAGCCACCGCCGCGGCCAGCCGGGCGGCAAACTCGTCGTAGACGCCGGCCTGCACCAGCAGCCGGTTGGCGCAGACGCAGGTCTGGCCGCTGTTGCGGTACTTGCTGGCCAGCGCGCCCTGCACCGCGGCCTCCAGGTCGGCATCGTCGAAGACGATGAAGGGCGCATTGCCGCCCAGCTCCAGCGACATCTTCTTCAGCGTCGGCGCGCACTGCGCGGCCAGCAGGCGGCCGACCTCGGTCGATCCGGTGAAGCTGAGCTTGCGCACCACCGGGCTGGCGGTCAGCGCGCCGCCGATGGCCCGGGCCTCGCCGGTGAGCACGCTGAACACGCCGGCCGGTACGCCGGCGCGCTGGGCCAGCTCGGCCAGGGCCAGGGCCGACAGCGGCGTCTGCTCGGCTGGCTTGACGAGGATGGTGCAGCCAGCGGCCAGGGCCGGCGCCACCTTGCGCGTGATCATCGCCGCCGGAAAGTTCCAGGGCGTGATGGCCGCGCACACGCCCACCGGCTCGCGGCTGACGATCAGGCGCTTGTCGGGCCAGGGGCTGGGGATGAGCTCGCCATAGACGCGCCGCGCCTCCTCGGCAAACCATTCGATGTAGGACGCGGCATAGGCGATCTCGGCACGGGCCTCGGCCAGCGGCTTGCCCTGCTCGCGGGTCATCAGCAGGGCCAGGTCCTGCTGGTGGGCCAGCAGCAGCTCGAACCAGCGACGCAGGATGCGGCCGCGGTCCTCGGCCGTGCGCGAGCGCCAAGGCTCGAAGGCGGCGGCGGCCGCGGCGATGGCGCGTTCGGTCTCGGCCTCGCCGGCATCGGGCACCCGGGCCAGCAGCTCGCCGCTGGCCGGATCGTGCACGGCCAGCGTGGCGCCGTCGTCGGCATCGCACCAGCGGCCGTCCACCAGCATCTGCTGGCGCAGCAGGGCGCCGTCGTTCAGGGCAAGAGCGGTCATGCGCATTCAGTCCAGCTTCAGGTTCAGGTCCTTGATCAGGCCGCCCCAGCGCTGGCGCTCGGCCTGGGCAAACTGCTGCATCTGCTGCGGCGTGCCCGACACCAGCTCCACGCCCAGGGCCTGGAAGCGTGCCTTGACATAGGTGCTGTCCTGGGCCGCACGCAGCGCCTGGTTCAAACGTGCCACATGGGCGGCCGAAGCCGAGGCCGGCACCGACAGGCCCTGCCAGGCAAAGGCCTCGAAGCCCTTGACGCCCTGCTCCTGCAGCGTGGGCACCTCGGGCAGGGTCTTCATGCGCTGGGCCGTGCCCACGGCCAGCGCACGCAGCCGGCCACCGGTGATCAGCGGCATGCCGCCGGCCGATTCCACCAGCATGAAGGGCAGCTGGCCGCCAGCCACGTCCTGCAGCGCCGGCGCGGCGCCGCGGTAGGGCACGTGGCCGGCCTTCAGGCCCAGCTGGCGCAGCAGCAGCTCGGTGGCCAGGTGGTGCGGCGTGCCGGCGCCCGGCGAGGCGTAGTTCACCGCCTGGGGCTGGGCCTTGATCCAGGCCACCAGTTCCTTGAAGCTCTTGGCCGGGTGGTTGTTGGCCACCACCACGATCAGCGGAAAGCGCACCAGCATGCCCACGCTGGCCAGGTCGCGGTCGGCGTTGTAGCTGAGCTTGCCGTAGAGGAAGGGATTGCTGGCCAGCGTGGCGAAGTCGCCGGTCAGCAGCACGCGGTCCACGTCGGCGGCGCGGGTCTTGGCCACGTAGTCGGCGGCGATGTTGGTGGCCGCGCCGGGCTTGTTGGTGACGACGATAGTCTGGCCCAGCTGCTTGGCCATGGCCTCGGCCACGGTGCGCGCCACCACGTCCGAGCCGCCGCCGGCGGCCATGCCCACCACCCATTCGATGGGCCGCTCGTCGGCACGGGCTGTTGCGGCCAGCGTCAGCAGCAGGGCGGTGGCACCAAGCCAGCGGCGGCGGGATGAAGAGGTGTTCATGGCAATCTCGTGGGTTGAGGTCTGGACATGCGGCGGCGCCACCCGACCCACAGCGGATCGGGCGCGACGCCGTTGAGGGGAATCAGTAGGGGCTGCTGGCCGTGGCGGTGACGGTGGCGCGCACGTCGGGCCGCGCCTCAAACTGCTGGCGCAGCTGCCTGGCCGCGCGCACCAGCAGGCTGGTGTCCACGCCGATGGCCACGAACTGCGCGCCGGCCTCGCGGTACAGCCGGGCCGCGGCCAGATCGGCACTCAGCACGCCGGCGGCCTTGCCGGCCGCCCGCACCGTGCGGATGCCGGCCAGGATGGCGGCCTGCACCTCGGGATGGTTGGGCTGGCCGCGAAAGCCCATCGATGCCGACAGATCGGCCGGGCCGAAGAACACGCCGTCCACGCCCTCGGTGGCGGCAATGGCCGGCAGGTGGGCGATGGCCGTCACCGTCTCGGCCTGCACCAGCAGGCACATCTGGCCATTGGCCTGTTCCAGGTAGTCGTCGACCTGGTTCCAGCGCGAGGCCCGGGCCAGCGCCGCGCCCATGCCACGCAGGCCCTCGGGGGCGTAACGCATGGCACGCACCATCAGCGCCGCCTGCTCGGGCGTGTCGACCATCGGCACCAGCAGGGTCTGGGCGCCCACGTCCAGGTACTGCTTGACCAGGGCCACATCGGCCTGCACCGGCCGCACCACCGCATGCACCGGGTAGGGAGCCACCGCGCGCAGCTGGTCCAGCACCGTGCGCGGGTCGTTGGGCGCATGCTCGCCGTCGAGCAGCAGCCAGTCGTAGCCGGTCAGGGCCAGGGCCTCGGCGGCATTGGCATCGGCCAGGCCGACCCACAGGCCGATCAGCGTGCGGCCTTCGCACAGCGCGTCGCGGAACTGGTTGCGGGGAATCTTCATGTTCGCCTGCCAGGTCCGATCAGGCGCGGTAGCCCGGGTCCAGCCGGTCGATGCGCCGCTGCAGCGCGGCAAACACGTCCTCGCCGGCGCCATGGGCGGGGTTGAAGTTCAGCGAGTCGCGCACGCAGCCCTCCAGCACCGTCTGCGGAATGGGCCGCAGCGCGCCCAGGGCCTGCGAGGCCACCTGCACCTCGCAGGCGCGCTGCACCAGCCACATCAGGTTCAGTGCATGGGCCAGCGTGCGACCGATGACCACCGGGCCATGGTTGCGCAGCAGCAGCACCGGCTTGCCGGCCGCGCTGTCCAGGATGCGGGCCCCCTCGTCGGCGCGCACGGTGATGCCTTCGAAGTCGTGGTACGCCACCTGACCCCAGAGCTGGGCGGCATAGAAGTTGGTGAAGCTCAGGCCGGCCTCGGTGCAGCACACGGCCAGCGTGGGCGTGGTGTGCACATGCATCACGCAGTGCGCATCACCCGCGGTGGCATGGATGGCGCTGTGGAAGGTGATGCCGGCCGGGTTCACCGGCCAGTCGCTGTGGCCGACGATGCGGCCCTGCAGATCGACCTTGACCAGGTTGGATGCGGTGACCTCGCTGTAGTGCAGGCCGAAGGGGTTGATCAGGTAGTGCTGGGGCTCGCCGGGCACGCGCAGCGACAAATGGTTGTAGATCAGCTCGGTCCAGCCGAGCAGGTCGAACATGCGATAGGCCGCGGCCAGCTGCACGCGGGCCTGCCATTCGGCTTCTTCAAATCGGGCGGGACGCAGAAAGGCATGGGCTGCCATGGCACACCTCCAGGGGCGGGACGCTCAGACGAAACGGAAACCCACGGTGCCCAGCGGCCCGTAGTCGACGTGGAAGCTGTCGCCGGCCACGGCCGGCGTGGGCCGGGTGAACGAGCCGGCCAGCACCACATCGCCGGCATTCAGCCGCTCGCCATGCGGCGCGATCTTGTTGGCCAGCCAGGCCACGCCGTTGGCCGGATGACCCAGCACGCCGGCGGCCAGGCCGGTCTCCTCGATCACGCCGTTCTTGTGCAGCATCGCGCCCACCCAGCGCAGATCCAGCGCATCCGGCCGCACCGGCCGGCCGCCGAGCACGATGCCGGCATTGGCGGCAAAGTCGGAGATGGTGTCGAAGACCTTGCGCGGCGCCTTGGTCTCGCGGTCGAACTGCTCGATGCGCGCATCGATGATCTCGATGGCCGGCACCACATAGTCGGTGGCGCGCAGCACGTCGAAAAGGGTCACGCCCGGTCCCTGCAGCGGCTGGCCCAGGATGAAGGCCAGCTCGACCTCGACCCGCGGCGCGATGAAGCGCTGCACCGGGATGTCGCCGCCGGCCTCGAAGAACATGTCGTCCATCAGCGGCGCATAGTCGGGCTCGTCGATCTGGCTGGACAGCTGCATGGCGCGCGAGGTCAGGCCGATCTTGCGCCCCTTGATCGTGCGGCCGTCGGCCAGTTCCAGCGCCACCCAGGCGCGCTGGATGGCATAGCCGTCCTCGATGGTCATGCCGGGATGGCGGGCCGAGAAGTGGCGCAGCGCCGTGCGGTTCTTGCGCGCCTGGTACAGCTCGCGGGCCAGGGCCTGGATGGTGTCGGGATTCAGCATGGGGCTCAGTTCTTGTTGAACAGCGGATGCAGCGAGCTGGTCTTGGCGTCGAAGACCTCGGGGCCTTCGTCGATCTGCAGCGTGATGCCCACATGCTGGCTGGCCAGCAGGGCCTTGAAGTGGGCGCGCGCGGCCTCGGTCAGCGCCTGGCCCACGGCCTGGTGCACGCCCGCGCTGCGGCCACGGCCCATGCGCAGGTTCAGGTAGACGAAACCGTAGTCACCGCTGCCACCGGCCGCCCGGCCGGCCGCGCCGCCATCGGCCACCGCCCAGTGCGCGGCCGGATAGGCCAGCACCCGCACGCCGCCGGGCGGGAACACGCGGCTGCCGGCCTCGTCGCGCTGGGCCAGCATGGCATCGGCCAGGCTGCGGCACAGCGTGGACATGTCGGCGTGCGCGTCCAGGTTGCCGGTGTAGAGGATCACCAGATGGGGCATGGCCGCTCCTGGGTCACAGCCGGCTTCACAGCCGAGACTCGCTGCGGTAGCCCTGGGCCGTCGAGGCCTGGGGCGGCGGCACGGCCTGCCCGTCCTGCGGCGTCACCGGGAACAGCGCATTGATCTGGCCGGTGCCCGAGGCGGCGAAGTAGGGCGTCAGCACCTCCACCGGCGCGTCGTAGGCGCTCCAGCCCAGCGCGCCCAGCAGCATGGCCGTGTCGTGCATGAAGCCCTCGCCATGGCCCTTGGCCGCGTACTCGGGCAGCATGGCGCAGAACTGCGCCCAGTCCTGCTGCCGGCCGCTTTGCCACAGGCGCACCACGTCGTGGTCCAGGCGTTCGAGGAAGGGGCTCCAGATCTTGAAGGCGTATTCCGGCGCCAGGCCGTTCTGCGCAAAGCGGTGGCTCAAGGACCCGCTGGCCAGGAAGGCCACCGTGCCCTCGTACTCGTCCTCCACCGCGCGGCGCAGCGCCCAGCCCAGGCGGGCGCTGTCGTTGAGGTAGTGGCTGGTGCACAGCGCCGACACGCTGACCACCTTGAAGTGCTGGTCGGCATTCATGTAGCGCAGCGGCACCAGGGTGCCGTACTCGGGGTTCAGCGTGGTCGCGTCATGGGCCAGGGTCTCCACGCCCTGGGCATTGGCCACCTTGGCCAGCAGCTGGCCCAGGCGCGGATTGCCCGGCGACTCGAAATCCATGTTGGCGATGAAGTGCGGCAGCTCGTTGCTGGTGTAGCTGCCCTTGAAATGTGGCGCGCAGTTGATGTGGTAACTGGCGTTGACCAGCCAGTGCGTGTCAAACACCACCAGCGTGTCCACGCCCAGGGCCTTGCAGCGGCGGGCGATCTCGCGGTGGCCTTCGATGGCATCGGCGCGCGTGCCCAGGCGCGGGCCGGGCAGCTCGCTCAGGTACATCGACGGCACGTGGGTGATCTTGGCGGCGAGTGCAACACTGCCCATGGGGGTCTCCGGTGGCGTGGTGTGGTGGAGGTCGGACGGTGGCGCTCAGCTGTCCAGCGTGATGCCGGCCTTGCGGATGACCTGGGCGTACTTGTCGGTCTCGCTGGCGATGAAACCCTGGAAGCTGGCCGCGCTGCCGCCCATGGCCGCGATGCTGCCGTCGCGGAAGGCCTGCTGCACCGCTGTAGCCTGCAAGGCCTTCTGGATCTCGGCGTTCAAGCGCGCCACCACCTCGTCGGGCGTGGCGGCCGGGGCCAGCACGCCGTTCCAGGAGTTGGATTCCAGCGCCAGTCCCTGCTCGGCCAGCGTGGCGATGTCGGGCGCATAGGCCGAGCGCCGCGCCGTGGCCATGCCCAGCGCCAGCAGCTTGCCGCTGCGCACATGACCGCGGAACTCGGGCCAGTTGCCGAACATCAGCGCCACCTGGCCGGCCAGCAGGTCCTGCAGGGCCGGGGCCTGGCCCTTGTAGGGCACATGGATCAGCTCGATGCCGGCCTGGGCCGCCAGCATGGCGCCCGACAAATGGGCCGAGGTGCCGTTGCCGAACGAGGCATAGGCGTATTTGCCGGGCGCCTTCTTCGCCGCCGCGATCAGTTCGGCCAGGGTCTTGAAGCCCGCCGCCGGATGGCAGGCCAGCACATGCTCGCTCAGGCCCATCAGCGCCACCGGGCGCAGGTCGCGTGCCGCGTCATAGGGCAGCTTCTTGTGCAACGTCTGGTTGGCGCAGAAGCTGTTGGCCACGGTCACCAGGGTGTGGCCATCGCCGGGCGACTTGGCCGCGGCATCCACGCCAATCACCGTGCCGGCACCGGGCTTGTTGTCCACCACCACCGGCTGGCCCAGGGCCTTGGCCAGTTCGGTGGCCACCAGGCGGCTGACCAGGTCGGTGGTGCCGCCGGGCGGGAAGGGCACGATCAGGCGGATGGGCTTGGACGGCCAGGCCGGGGCCTGGGCCTGGCTGCCCAGGGCCCAGGGCGCGGTGGCCAGGCCAGCGCCGGACGACAGCAGGAAGTGGCGGCGTGTGGATCCCATGCTCAGACTCCCTCAAATGCCCCAGTGCGGGATGTGGTGGCTGCCCATGGACACCGCGATGTTCTTGGGCTCCAGGAACACCTCGTAGCTCCAGGTGCCGCCTTCGCGGCCGGTGCCGCTGGCCTTGGTGCCGCCGAAGGGCTGGCGCAGGTCGCGCACGTTCTGGCTGTTGACGAAGCACATGCCGGCTTCGATGGCCGCGGCCACGCGGTGGGCGCGGCCCAGGTTCTCGGTCCAGACATAGCTGGACAGGCCGTATTGGATGTCATTGGCCTGGCGGATCGCATCGGCCTCGTCGTCGAAGGGGATCAGGCAGGCCACCGGGCCGAAGATCTCCTCCTGGGCGATGCGCATGCGGTTGTCCACGTCGGCAAACACCGTCGGCCAGATGAAGTTGCCGCGCTGCAGCTCACCGGCCAGCGCCGGCGCATAGCTGGGCCGGTCCAGGCCGCCGCACAGCAGGGTGGCGCCTTCCTTGGGGCCCAGCTCGATGTAGCTGCGCACCTTGGCCAGGTGGGCCGGGCTGATCATCGGGCCGATCAGGGTCTTCTCGTCCAGCGGATCGCCGACCGTGATCCGCTTCGCGCGCTCGGCAAACCTCGCGGCGAAGTCGGCATAGATGCTCTTCTGCACCAGGATGCGGCTGCCGGCGGTGCAGCGCTCGCCGTTGTTGCTGAAGATCATGAACAGCGCCGCATCCAGCGCACGGTCCAGGTCGGCATCGGCGAAGACCACGAACGGGCTCTTGCCGCCCAGCTCCATGCTGAACTTCTTCAGGCCGGCGCCGGGGCCCTGCGTGGACATGCTCACGATGCGGTTGCCGGTGGCGGTCGATCCGGTGAAGCTGATGGCGCGCACATCGGGGTGGCGGCACAGCGGCTCGCCGGTGTCGCGGCCGGTGCCGTGCACGATGTTCAGCACGCCGGCCGGGATGCCGGCCTCCAGCGCCAGCTGGCCCAGGCGGTCGGCGGTCAGCGGGCTCAGTTCGCTCATCTTCAGCACCGCGGTGTTGCCGAAGGCCAGGCAGGGCGCCACTTTCCAGGTGGCGGTCATGAAGGGCACGTTCCAGGGGCTGATCAGCGCGCACACGCCCACCGGGTGGAACAGCGTGTAGTTCAGGTGCGTGGGCGTGGGATAGGTGTGGCCGTCCACCCGCGTGCACATCTCGGCAAAGTAGTGGAAGTTGTCGGCCGCCCGCGGCACCAGCTGCTTGCCGGTCTGGCTGATGGTCTGGCCGGTGTCCTGGGTCTCGGTGCGCGACAGCTCGGGCACATGGCGGGTGATCAGCTCGCCCAGCTTGCGCATCAGCGCCGCGCGCTCGGTGGCCGGCCGTGCGGCCCAGGCCGGAAACGCCGCCTTGGCCGCGGCCACCGCGGCATTCACCTCGTGCTCGCCACCGGCCGCCACCTCGGCCAGCACCTGCTGGTTGGCGGGGTTGACGGTCTCTAGCGTCTCGCGGCTGTCCACCGACTGGCCGTTGATCAGGTGCTGGATGCGCATGTCTTGGATTCCTAACGTCCGAATTCGGCGTCGCCGACGATGTGGTTGACCAGGCGGCCGATGCCGTCGATCTCGCACACCACCTCGTCGCCCTCGTTGACATTGACCACGCCGTCGGGCGTGCCGGTGAGGATCACGTCGCCGGCCTGCAGGGTCATGAAACTGCTGAGGTACTCGATCAGCGCCGCCACGCCATGGATCATCTGGCCGGTGTGGCCCTGCTGGGTGATGCGGCCGTTGACCCGGGTGCGCAGCGCCAGTGCCTGCGGATCGGGCACCTCGGCCGCCGGCACGAACCACGGGCCCAGCACCGTTCCGCCGTCGCGGTTCTTCACGCGCAGATTGGGCCGGTACCAGTTTTCCAGGTAGTCGCGGACCGCATAGTCGTTGCACACGGTGTAGCCGGCCACATGGTCCAGCGCCTGCGCCGCCTTGACCTTCCTGGCCGTGCGGCCGATGACCACCGCCAGCTCGCACTCGTAGTGCATGAAGCCCACGCCGGCCGGCCGGCGCGTGGCGCCCTGGTGGCCCAGCAGGCTGCCCGGGCCTTTCAGGAACACCAGCGGCTCGTCCTTGGCACTGACCGTCAGCTCCTTGGCCAGCTCCTTCACATGGTCGGCATAGTTCAGGCCCAGCGCGATGACGGTGCCGACCTCGAACGGCGGCAGCCACACCACCTGGTCTTCGCCGACGATGCGGCCATCGGCCAGGCGGATGCGTGCGGTGTCATCGCCGTCCACCGGCGTGGCGCTGTGGATGGCGCCGCGGTAGGCGACGCGTGCGGTGCGGGCGGTCTTCATGCGGCCTCCGTCACCAGCGGGTTGCTCAGCGTGCCGATGCCCGCCACGGACACGCTCATGGTCTGGCCGGCCTGGGCCAGCGGCGCTTCGGCGGCAATGCCCAGCAGCAGCACATCACCGGGCTGCAGCGTCATGAAATCGCTGACGTCGCTGAGCAGTTGCGCCACGCCACGCACGCGGCCGGCCGTGCTGCCCTGCCACACGGTACGGCCGTCCAGGGCCAGCGTGAGAGCCAGCGCGTCAGGATCGGCCACGGACGCGGCCGGCACCGGCCGGCCCAGCGGGCAGAAGCCGTCGCGCGCCATCTGGCGCACGGCCGGGCGGTAGTGGGCCGAGCCACCCGCCAGCGGCAGGCACAGGTCATTGGCCACCAGGTAGCCGGCCACATGCTCCAGCGCGCGCTGCGCCGGCACGCGGCAGGCCGTGCGGCCGATCACCAGGCCCAGGCTGGCGCCGGTGCGCACGCCCTCGGCCGGCACGGCGATGGCCTGGCCGTCGCCCACCAGGGTGTTGCGCGGGCGCACGGCCAGCACCGGATGCTGCGGCGGCGCCTTGTACGGCGGCTGGTGCACCGCCTCGCCCAGCTGGGCGAGTTGCCGCGGATCGTTGAGCAGGGCGCTGTAGACCACGCCGCTGAGGGCCGGCAGCGGCGGCGCATGGAAAGGGGAGGGGCGACCGGACATGGCTTTATTCACTAACGTCTTAGCAATGTAATCACTAAGATGTGAGTGTGTCAACTGGGATCGGCCTGGATGGCGGCGGGCAGGGCAGGCCAGTCGCTAAGATATGAGCATGTCCAGTCCCAGCCCCAGCAGCCCCTCATCCCCCGCCCGCGAACCGGCCGCCGGGGCGCCGACTGGCCTGCGCCACCGCAACCTGGCCCTGCTGCTGCTGCAGGCGCGCGAAGGCGTGATGGCGCGCTTTCGCCCCATCCTCAATGCCCATGGCGTGACCGAGCAGCAGTGGCGCATCCTGCGCGCGCTGCTCGAGCGCGGCGACATGGAGCCACGCCAGATCGGCCAGGTCTGCCGCATCTCCAGCCCCAGCCTGGCCGGCGTGCTGGCGCGCATGGACGATCTGGGCCTGGTGCAGCGCGAGCGCCTGGCCCAGGACCAGCGGCGCGTGATGGTCATGCTCACCGACCGCAGCCGCGCGCTGGCCGCGGCCATGGCGCCGGAGATCGAGGCCGCCTATGCCGGCATCGAGGCCCACATCGGCGCCGCCTTCATCGACCGCTTCTATGCCTCGCTGGACGAACTGATCGGCCTGCTGGGCAGCCTGCCGGTGGACGAAGGCGAGTGATGCGCTGAGCCGCTACGGCCGGGCCGGGGCCGGGGCCAGACCGCGGGCGCGGCGCCGGGCCCAGCCGGCCAGCAGGCCCAGCCCGCCCAGCATCAGCGCCCAGCGGCCCGGCTCGGGAACGGCCGCCACCTCCAGCGCGTTGTAGCCGGCGATCTGCTGGCCGACAAAGTCGCCCACATGGTCGCCCAGCTGGTCCCCCACCGGAAACTGGTCCTTCTGCGGATCGACCAGGCCCTCGTCGTCGAAGCGGCCCAGGTACTTGTAGAACGCGAACTTGTAGACCGTGGACGGCGTCGGCGCGTCCAGCACCTTGCTGACCTCGTCGACGAAGCCCAGCTGCAGCACCTGCCACTCGATCTCGGTCTCGGTCTCCAGCGCGGCGATCTCGGGGCGCGCCCCGGGATGGTCGCCGGCCAGCAGATCCCCCAGATCCACATTGGCCTCCAGCGTGGTCTTGGTGATCTTGACCCAGAAGGCATTGGCGCGCGGATCGCCGCCCAGGTCCGGCGCGTCCAGGCGCAGCACCGGCGCCGGGGCCGGTGCCGGCGGCTGGCCCACCGGCGGCGGCGGGGGCGGCGTGTAGACGATGTTCACCGCCGGCACCGCGGTGTTGCGCTTGACCAGGCTGCCCGAGCCATCGTCGACCAGCCAGCTGTAGCGGGTGATGGCCGGCGCACCATAGGTGCTGACGCCGAAGTGGTCGCAGGAGGTGCTGGTCCAGGCCGGGTTGGCGCCGGGCCAGCAGCTCTCGCCCCCGGTGACGAAGGGCGCCGACGGCGTGAACACGCTGCCGATCTGGCCGCCATAGGTGATGCGTGCGCCAAAGCCGGCGATGTACTCGATGGTCGGCCTGCCGAAGCGCACCACCGCGCCCGGGTCGGGCGAAATGAAGGAGAACACCCGGTCGTAGCCGAACACGCTGGAGATCGTGCCGGCATGGTCGTAGGCGGCGTCCTCGATCTCGATCTCGAAGCCATAGGCCGGCCGGCCGGTGTCGTTGACCACGTCGAAGTTGGCCAGGCTGCCGAAGACGCTGGCCGCGGCGCCCTGGCTCAGCGCGGCCAGCGCACTCATGGCGGCCACCGCGGCATGGCGCGGGCGACGGGTCTTGAAGCGTTGCATGCGGATCTCCTCGGCGGGTGGGTGCCGGGGCAGTGAACCCGGCGCGCCTGAAGCGAAGCTGAAGCCTTTAAGCTGCCGGCATGCCGCCCCCCGCATCCGGACCACCATCGTTGACCCTGCTCAACACATTGCGCCATTGGGCTCGCCGCCTCAAGCGCGATGTGCTGACGCTGTGGTTTGCCGCGCGCCATGCGGGCACGCCCTGGCAGGCCAAGGCCCTGGCCGCCCTGGTCGTGGCCTATGCGTTCAGTCCCATCGACCTGATCCCCGACTTCGTGCCCGTGCTGGGCCTGCTCGACGACCTGCTGCTGCTGCCGGGCCTGATCTGGCTGGCCGTGCGCCTGCTGCCGCCGCCGGTGCTGGACAGCTGCCGGCTGCAGGCCGAACAATGGCTGGCGCAGCGCAGCAGCCGGCCGCGCAGCCCGTGGATGCGCGGCCTGGGCCTGGCCATGGTGCTGGCGCTGTGGCTGCTGCTGGCCTGGCTGGTCTGGCGGGCCTGGCCCTGAGGCCGAGCTGACACGGCCACGACACGCGGCCATGGTCTGATCGTCGATTCGGCCCGCAACCGGCGGGCCGCCGAGCGGGAGAACTGGGCATGCCGGGGTCGTTTCCGGTCTTCGACGCGGTGGTGGAGCATCTGCTGCAGCGGCTGGCGCCGCCGCGGGCGCTGGACATCGGCGCCGGCGCCGGCAAGTACGGCCGCATGCTGGCCGCGGCCGTGCCCGCGGGCCAGCGCGTGGCGGTGGAGATCGAGCCAGCCTATGTGCAGCGCTTCGGCCTGGACCAGTGCTACCAGCGCGTGGACCTGGCCGATGCCGCGCAGTGGTGGCGCCAGCACCCCGACGAGTGCTTCGACCTGGCCGTGCTCGGCGACAGCCTGGAGCACCTGCCCAAGAGCGCCGGCATCGACCTGCTCAACGCCCTGGTCTACCGCTGCGCCTGGATCGTGGTGGTCGCGCCCGAGTTCATCGTGCAGCAGGCGGTGGACGGCGTGGCCAGCGAGGCCCACCAGTCGGTGTGGAGCGAGCGCGACCTGCACTGGCACGACCTGTGGGCCTGGGACAACTGCCGCGCGATGACGCTGCTGGTGCTGCGCGGCTACCAGGCCTCGCCGAACCTGACGTTGGCGCAATGGGTGGCCGAGGTCAATGCCGGCCAGATCCCGCTGCGCCACTTCGACGGCCAGGCCGACGTGCGCCCGGCGCGCCTGCGCCTGGTGCAGCAGCCGCGCGAGGTCGACTACCGCCTGCCATGAGCGGCGCCGAGCGCATCTTCATCAGCATCGCGTCCTACTGCGATCCGCTGCTGGCGTTCACGATCAAGAGCGCCTTCAGCCAGGCCAGCGATCCTTCGCGGCTGCGGCTGGGCGTCGTCGAGCAGCAATGGCCCGAGGCCCGGCTGTCGCTGCCGGCGACCTGGGCCGAGCACAGCGTGAGCTGGCTGCGCGTGCATGCGCTGGAGGCGCGTGGCCCCTGCTGGGCGCGGGCCCTGGCGATGACGCTGTACCAGGGCGAGGACTGGTACTTCCAGATCGACTCGCACACCTGGTTCGAGCCCGGCTGGGACCAGCGGCTGATCGACTGGGGCCATCGCTGCGCGGCGCTGAACCCGCGCCACATCCTCAGCTGCTATCCCAACCCGTTCACGTTGCGCGACGGCCAGCCGTTTGCGCAGGTGGTCGGCGACAAGGTGCTGGCCCATGTGGTCAGCGACAGCCAGCAATTCGATGCCCGGCATCCGATGCTGCTGTTCGAGGGCGTGCCGGTGGCCAGCGACCGGCCGGTGCCCGGCTTCCACGTCGGTGCCGGCTGCCTGTTCGCGCCCGGGCGCTTCGTGCAGGAGCTGCCCTACGACCCGTTCCTGTACTTCCATGGTGAGGAGCAGGCGCTGGCGCTGCGCGCCTTCAGCCAGGGCTGGGACATCTTCCACGTGCCCGGCATGCCGGTCTACCACCTGTACCACCGGCCCGGCGAGGCGACGCGGCCGCTGCACTGGACGCCGGAGCACGACGCGCAGCGCAGCCTGCGCTCGGCCGCGCTGACCGAAGCGGCCAACCGCCGGCTGGCCGAGCTGGTGTGGCAGGGCCGGGACCTGGGCGTCTACGGCCTGGGCCGGCAGCGCACGCTGGAGGAGTTTGCCGCCTTCAGCGGCATCGACTACGCGGCCCGCCGCATCGGCGGCAATGCGCGCAAGGCCCGCTACGGGCTGTGAGGCCGGCGCGGGCTGAAGCCCGGTTTCAGGGCTCGGGCGGCAGGGCCAGCAGGGCCAGTGCCTCCTGCGCCATCGCGATGCGCATCTGCTGCTTGCGTATGCCCCACTTCAGCACCAGGTGCTGCAGCTTCTTCTCGCGGCTGTCGACCGCATCGCCGAAGTTGCGCTGCTCGATCTCCAGATAGCGCTGCAGCTTGCGCTGCTCGGCGTCGATGTGGCGCTGCACCTCGCGGTCCAGGCCGCTGGGCCCCAGCGCGGCCTCGGCGCGCAACCGCACCATCAGCGCATCGCGCACTGCCACCGGGGCTTCCGGCTCGGCGATCCAGCGCTTCAGCTCCTTGCGTCCGGCCGGCAGCACCTGGTAGGCACGCTGCCGGCCCGGGCCCTCGGGCACCGGCATGGATTCCACCCAGCCGGCTTCTTCCAGCCGGCCCAGCTCGCGGTAGATCTGCTGGTGCGTGGCCTGCCAGAAATAACCGATCGAGCGGTCGAAGCGGCGCACCAGTTCGGCACCGGTGCAGGGGCGCTCGACCAGGGCGGTGAGCAGGGCGTGGGGCAGGGACATGGCAGGCGGAATCCAGGCCAATTGCAATCAGTTGCATGGCTGGGTGCAGCGTACTACACTTTGAATGCAACCAGTTTCAATTGTCCTGGCCCGACCCGGCTGAAAGAGGAGACTTCATGAGCCTGCCCCCCATCCTGTCGCAACGCCTGCGCCTGCCGGTCGTGGCCTCGCCGCTGTTCATCATTTCCAACCCCGATCTGGTGATCGCGCAGTGCAAGGCCGGCATCGTCGGCTCCTTTCCGGCGCTGAACGCGCGCCCGGCGGCGGCGCTGGACGAGTGGCTGACACGCATCAGCGCCGAGCTGGCCGAGCACGACCGCCAGCATCCGGACCGGCTGTCGGCGCCGTTTGCGGTGAACCAGATCGTGCACCGCTCCAACGACCGGCTGGAGGCCGACATGGAGGCCGTCGTGCGCCACCAGGTGCCCATCGTCATCACCTCGCTGGGCGCGCGCCGCGAGATCAACGATGCGGTGCATTCCTATGGCGGCATCGTGCTGCACGACGTCATCGACAACGACTTCGCGCGCAAGGCCATCGACAAGGGCGCGGACGGCCTGATCGCGGTGGCCGCCGGCGCCGGTGGCCATGCCGGCTTCCAGTCGCCGTTTGCGCTGATGCAGGAAATCCGGCGCTGGTTCGACGGCCCGCTGCTGCTGTCGGGCTCCATCGCCTCGGGCCGCTCCATCCTGTCGGCCCAGGCCATGGGCGCCGACCTGGCCTACATCGGCTCGGCCTTCATCGCCACCCGCGAAGCCAATGCGGTGGACGGCTACAAGCAGATGATCACCGAGTGCTCGGCACGCGACATCGTGCACACCAACCTGATCACCGGCGTGCATGGCAACTACCTGAAGCCCTCGCTGGTGGCCGCCGGGCTGGACCCGGAGCAGCTGCCGACCAGCGATCCGTCGAAGATGGACTTCGGCAGCGAGCGCCAGAAGCCCAAGGCCTGGAAGGACATCTGGGGCTGCGGCCAGGGCATCGGCGTGATCGAGGACGTGCCCGGCGCCGGCGAGCTGGTGGAGCGCTTTGCGGCCGAGTACCGCCAGGCCTGCGCCGAGCTGCTGCGCAAGGCGGCGTAGACCGGCCGGCACCACAACAACAAAGACCAGGAGACAAGCCCATGCACAACCCGACCCGGTTCGACGCGACACGGCGCCACCTGCTGCTGGCTGCGGCCGCCACGGCGGCCTCGCCGGCCCTGGCGCAGAAGCGCTACGACCCCGGCGCCAGCGACAGCGAGATCCGCATCGGCCAGACCATGCCCTACTCGGGCCCGGTGTCCATGCTGGGCACCATCGGCAAGACTTCGGCGGCCTACTTCGAGAAGCTCAATGCCGAGGGCGGCGTCAACGGCCGCAAGCTCAAGCTGCTGTCGGTGGACGACGGCTACTCGCCCAGCAAGACGGTGGAGGGCACGCGCCGCCTGGTGGAAGAGGAAGAGGTGCTGCTGATCTTCGGCAACGTGGGCACGGCCACCAACCTGGCCATCCACCGCTACCTGAATACGCGCAAGGTGCCGCAGCTGCTGATCCTGTCCGGCGCCAACCGCTGGAACGATCCGCGCAACTTCCCGTTCACGCTCAGCGGCATGCTGTCCTACCAGGCCGAGGCGCGCATGTATGCCCGCCACATGCTGGCCACGGTGAAGGAGCCGAAGATCGCGGTGCTGAGCCAGAACGACGACTTCGGCCGCGACTTCGTGGCCGGCCTGAAGGCTCAGCTGGGCGAGCGCGCCAAGGCGCTGATCGTCGCCGAGGCCACCTACGAGGTCACCGACCCGACCGTCGACTCGCAGATGGTCATGCTCAAGTCCTCGGGCGCCAATGTGTTCTTCAACTTCTCCAACGGCAAGTTCACCGTGCAATCGCAGCGCCGGCTGGGCGACCTGGGCTGGACGCCCCAGGTCTATCTGCCGGTGGGTTCGACCTCCATCGCCTCGGTGCTGAAGCCGGCCGGCGTCGAGCGATCCATCGGCGCGGTCACCGTGGCCAGCATGAAGAACCCGCTGGACCCGCAGTGGCGCGAGGACGCCGGCATCAAGGCCTATTACGAGTTCATGAAGCGCTGGGCCAGCGGCCTGGACCCGGAGGACTCGCTGAACGTCACCGCCTATTCGATGGCCATCACCCTGGTCGAGGTGCTGCGCCGCTGCGGCAGCACGCTGACGCGCGAGAACGTGATGCGCCAGTTCCTCAGCCTGAAGGACTACGCCACGCCGGTGATGCTGCCCGGCGTCAGCATCACCACCGCGGCCGACGACTACGAGATCTACGGCGCCATGCGCCTGCAGCGCTTCGACGGCAAGTCCTGGGTGCCCTTCGGCGAGCCGATGGCGCGCTGAGCCCCGCAGACCTGCAGAAAGGCACCGCCATGGCCCACCTCACCGCCCGCGCCGCCCGCCGCCAGGCCGACGCCCCCGCGCTGATCGACGAACGTGGCCAGTGCAGCTGGGCCGAGCTCGATGCCCGCGTCAACCGCCTGATCCGCGTGCTGCGCGCGGCCGGGCTGCAGCCGGGCGAGCGCATCGCGCTGTTTGCCGGCAACCGCCGCGAGGTGTTCGAGCTGATGGCCGCCGCCGTGCACTGCGGCCTGTTCTACGTGCCGGTCAACTGGCACTTCAGCGTTGCCGAGCTGGCCCATGTGCTGCAGGACTCCGGCGCCGTCGGCCTGCTCACCGACAGCCAGTTCGCAGCCACCGCCGCAGCCGCGCTGCAGCAGGTGCCGGCGGCCGGCGCCAGGCTGCGCGCCTGCATCGCGCTGGAGCCCGGCACCAGTGCACAGGACTGCGCCGGCTTCAGCGACTTCGAGGCCTTGCTGGCCACCGAGCACGATGCCTCCGAGCCCGCCGATCAGCAGGCCGGCGGCCCGATGTTCTACACCTCGGGCACCACCGGCCGGCCCAAGGGCGTGCTGAAGAACAACGGCGCGCTGCAGCCCATCGCGGCGCTGGAAGCGGCGGCCGACAACCTGGTGGCCAGCCTGCAACTGCCGCCGCAGGGCATCACGCTGCTGTGCGGGCCCTACTACCACTCGGCCCAGTACGCCTGGTCCTTCCAGCCGCTGCTGGCCGGCCTGAGCCTGGTGATGTGCCAGCGCTTCGACGCGGCCCACACGCTGCAGTTGATCGATCAGCACGGCATCACCCAGGTGCACCTGGTGCCCACGCAGTTCATCCGCCTGCTGCGCCTGGACGAGGCCACCAAGGCCGCCTTCAACGGCCGCTCGCTGCGGCGCGTGTGGCATGGCGCGGCGCCGTGCTCGCCCCAGATCAAGCGCGAGATGATCGACTGGTGGGGACCGTGCATCCACGAGTACTACGGCTCCACCGAAGGCGGGGTCATCAGCGGCATCGGCGCCGAAGAATGGCTGGCGCGGCCGGCCTCGGTGGGCCGCGCCACGTTCCAGACCGAGGTGCAGATCCTGCGCGACGACGGCAGCCCGTCGGCGGCGGGCGAGCCGGGCACGATCTACCTGCGCAACCGCGGCGGCGCGGCGCTGAGCTACCACAACGATGCGGCCAAGACCGCGGCGGCCCACCACGGCGACGGCCTGTTCACCACCGGCGACGTGGGCTGGCTGGACGACCAGGGCTATCTGTACCTGACCGACCGCAAGATCGACATGATCATCTCCGGCGGCGTGAACATCTACCCCGCCGAGATCGAACAGCTGCTGGCCGCTCATCCGCGGGTGCAGGATGTGGCCGTGATCGGCGTGCCGAATGCCGAGTTCGGCGAGGAGGTCAAGGCCATCGTGCAGCCAGTGCCCGGCCAGGCGCCCGACGAGGCGCTGCGCGAGGCCCTGGTCGCGCTCTGCCGGTCCGAGCTGGCCGGCTACAAGCTGCCGCGGTCGATCGAGTTCCGCAGCGAGATGCCACGCACCGAAACCGGCAAGCTGCAGAAGCGATTGCTGCGCGAGCCCTACTGGCAGGGGCTGGAACGACGCATCTGAGTCCGGCGGGCTCCGGGGCTTGCAGAAAGTACTGTATGCAAATACAGTCACCTCAAGCACCCAGCAGGAGAAGCCCGTGATGCATGTCAGCCAACACATCGGCCGCCACGTCTACCCGACCCAGCCCGACCGCACGCCGCAATGGCTGCGCCGCATCTGGCTGTGGTTCTGAAACCCTTGCTTCAGATCTCGATGATCGTGTCGCTGTAACGCGCCACGAGCGTGTCGTGCGTCATCAGGCGCATGGGCTCAACCAATGCCTGGGCGATCAGGATTCGGTCAAACGGGTCACTGTGATGCGACGGCAGTTGCTCGACCGCCGCGGCGTGCTCCGCTTCGATGGCCAAGATGCGATAGCCGGAGTCCTGGAAGTAGCGCAAGGCATCCTGGGCAGAAACCGGCATGTCACCGCGTCCAAGCCCATGCTTGATGGCGATCTCCCAAACCGAGGCGGCGCTGACCCAGACCGTCGTCTTGGCAGAGACCAGCAACTCGCGCGCCTTGGGAGGCAATCTGGGACTGTCGCTGATGGCCCACAGCGCCACATGCGTATCCAGCAACAGGTTCATGCGCCGCCAATGAACAGGCGTGCCACTTCTTCGTTGTGCGCATCGATGTCGTCCGGCACCACGAACTTGCCTTTGGCCACGCCGATGCGCTTGCCAGCAGGCTGAACATCGATGGGCACCAGCTTGGCTACCGGCCGCCCGTTGCGCGCAATGACGATCTCCCGCTCCTGCCCCAGTTCGATGGACTCGACCAAACGGGACAGTGTGGTCTTGGCTTGCAGCATGTTGACGGGCGACATGATGGGCTTGATTCCGTATCTGGTCTGGTCTAGCTAAGCATTGTACGGCCCTTGCTCACGCACGTGCTCAGGGCGTTCGGGCCGGCCTGGCCGATGTCAGCCGCCCTGCGCGCCCGATATAGCCTTGCCACCGTCAGAGCCGGGCTCCGGCGCCGGACTGCCCGGCCGCAGCGCATCCAGCCGCTGCTGCAGGCGCTCGGCCTCGTCGCGGGCGCGCACCGCGGCCACGCCCAGCAGCGGATCGCCGATCAGCGCCTCGCGCAGCGCGCTGCGGCCCTTCAGGCGCTCGGCCGCCTCGCTGCCCAGCTCATACAGCGCCTGCTGCTGACGCAGCAGGCCGGCCTGGGCGGTGGTCAGCGCCTGCAGCCGCTCCACCAGGGCCTGGTTGGCCTTGGTGCGCTCGTCGCGCTCGGCCAGCGCCGCCTGGAGTTCACGCTGGCGTTGCTGCAGTTGCTGCTGGAGGCCCGCGATCTGATCGCTGGCCTGGGCCTGCTGGCTCGTCGCCTGGCTGCGGGTCTGGGCCAGTTCGGCCTGCAGGCGGGCCTGCTCGTCCTGCAGCCGGCGCAATTCGGCACGCACGCCGGCCAGCGCCCAGGCCTCGCGTTGCCGGCCGGTTTCGGCCGACTGCTGCGCCGCCTTGGCCGCGGCCAGCTCGGCCTGGGCCGCATCGCGCTGGCCCTGGGCCTGCTGCAGCGCCTGCTGCACGCGGCGCAGGGCCTCGCGCTCGCGGCTGTTGCCGCTGTTGTTGCCATTGCTCTGGGCCGCCGCCGGCATGGCGGCGCACAACACCGACAAAGCCACGGCGCTGAGGATCGCCGTCGCGGCGGCTGGCAGGTTCGGGGTCATGGTCGTCAGAAGCGGGTGGCCAGGTCGATCTGCAACTGGTCGACCTTCAGCGGCGCGCCGCTGAGCGTGCCCAGCGGGAAGGTGGTGGTGGTCACGCGGTCGTCCAGGTTGCGCGTGGACAGCCAGCGCAGGCCCAGCGTGGTGGCGCCATCGAAGGCGTACTGCCCACCCAGCGACCAGCCCTGGTAGTTGGTGCCGCCGCCGCCATGCCAGCTGGTGTCGGTCAGGCCGTCCAGCCAGGCATCGCGCTCAAAGCGGCGCAGCGCCGCATGCAGCTGCCACTGGCCACGCTCGGCCAGGCGCAAATGGCCCAGCTGCAGGCGCAGCTGCAGGCCGCTGGTCTTTTCCAGCACATCGCGCACGCGCACATCGTTGGCGCGGCGCTCGATGTCGGCCAGGTCGAAGCCGATGTTCTTGACCCAGTCCAGCGTGGTCAGGGCCTGCAGCGAGCTGTCGTCGTCGAACGGCTTCCAGGCATGGGCCAGGCTGAGGTTGACCGGCCTGAACTTCGAGGCCAGGCCCCACACCGGCGTGCCGGTGTTGCTGGGGTCGTTGAGGTTGATCAGCGTATTGCCCTTCAGGCGCAGGCTGCGCGCGTATTCGGTGATGCGGTAGGGCGTGGTCGAGGCCGCCGCGCCACTGGGCGCCGGCGCCGATTCGCGCACGCCGGCCACGCCGTGGAAGTCGTAGACCGCCAGGCCGATGCGCAGCTGGTGGCGGTGGTTCAGCGTCCAGTCCAGGCCGGCCTGCAGGCCCAGCAGCCACTTGTCGCGCGAGGACAGCCCGCTCTCCTCCAGCGCAAAGGCGCCGGCATGGCCGTAGGCATACAGGCCGCTGGCCAGGGTCAGCTCGGCGCTGCCGGCCAGGCCGTCCAGCGACAGGTCGTCGGGCCAGAGCAGATCGGTGCCGAAAAACGGGTTGGCCATGCGGCCGGCATGCAGGCGCACATCGTGGCGCGGCTCCCAGCGCAGCCAGGCGCGGTCCAGCACCAGGCTGGCCTTGTTGAAGCCGCTGCCCAGGGTCTGGCTCGACGAGGTCGGCCCGCTGCTGCTGCCGGTGGACAGGCGCAGGCCGGCCGTGGTGTCGCTGCCCAGGCGGATGTCGGCCGCCAGGCGGGCGCGCAGCGTCAGGCGGTGGCGGTCGTGGGTGGTGTTGACCAGGTCCGGCGCCCAGGCCGGGGTCGAGGCCAGCAGGTTCTGCAGCTGGTACTCGTCGGCGGCCAGGTTGTCGCGGTCGAACAGCTCGGACTGGGCGCGCACGCGCAGATCGCCCGAGAGGCGGATGCGCCGCGACCACTCGGGGATCTGGCGCGCATCGGCCCAGCCCTCCTCGCGCGCCTGGGCCAGCACGTCGAGCTTGATGGACTCGCGCAGCTCGGCCTTCATCGTCTCGGGCAGGTGCACCACACGCTGCACCGGACGCCCAGGTTCGGCCGTGCGCGGCGCGCCCCAGGTGCCGGCCGGTACGGCCGTGCTGGCCGGCGGATGGCGCAGCAGGGCGTCGGCGCGCTCGCGGGTCAGCAGGCCCTGCTGCACCAGGGCTTCGATCAGGGCCAGCGTGGTGTCGCGCAGCTTGAGCAGCGCGGCAGCCTCGTCGGCCGGCGTCGCCGGTGCCGGTGCCGGTGCCGGTGCCGGTGCCTGGGCCTGGGCGGCGCCGGCCAGCAGCAGGACGGCGCTGGCCAGCAGCTTGCGGGGAAAAGTGGGCAGGTGCATGGTGGCGTGAAGACAGTCAACGGGCTCAGCCCTGCGGCCTGAGCGTCAAACGAAAGCGCATCGGCTGGGCCAGCGATGGCGGTGGGGGCGGCAGGCGCAGGCTGCGGCGGGCCTCGTCCAGCGCCGCGTTCAGCTCGGCATCGCGCGGGCCGTCGCCGCTGGGCTGCAGGGCCACGCGGGCGATGGCGCCCTGGCGGTCCACCCACAGCGAAAACGTGGCCTGCAGCTGCTCGGCATCGCTGCGCAGCAGGCGCTCGATCTCGGCCTGAAGGGCCTGGCGCGACGCCTGGGCATAGAGGCGATCCTGGCTGCGGTCGGCAACGCTGCCGCCGGCCGGTCCGCTGGCGCCTATGGTCGGCGCGCCGCCCTGGTAGTCGCGTGTCACGCTGCCGGCGGCAAAGGCGCTGGGGCCGTCGCCGGCCGGGCCTTCCATCTTCAGCGGCGCATCGGCCGGCGGTGCCTGCGGCGGCGGGTTGGCCGGCGTGGGCGGGGGCGGGCGCTCGTCGGGCTTGGCCTCGGGCTTGGGCTGGTCCTTGGGCGGCGGTGGGGGGGGTGGGGGCGGCGTATCGGGCAGCACCGCGATGCGCGCCACCTGGCGCGCCGCCGGCTTGGGTGCGCCCAGCAGCGACTGCAGGGCCCAGCCCAGGGCCAGCACCACGGCCAGCGCCAGCACCACGCCACCAGCCAGCCACAGGCGCTGGCGGCGCCGCACGTCCAGATCGAGAGAGTCTTCGGCCAGTCCAGCCATGGTCCGGCTCCGTCAGCTGCCGATGCGGCCAGTGACCAGGCCCATGTCCACCGCCAGGCGGTTGCACAGGTCGATCACCGCCACCACCGCGGCGTACTGGGTGCGCGCGTCGCCCTTGATGGCCACGCTCATCTTCGGATCGCGGGCCTTGGCCGCCAGCAGCTGCTGCTCCAGCTGGGCCAGGGTCACCGGCACGCCATTGAGCAGCAGGCCGCCGCCGGCCGTCACCTGCACGATCTTCAGTTCGTGCTGCTGGGTGGGCGGCTTGTTGCTGGGCTTGGGCAGGCTGATGTTCAGGCCCTGCACGCTGGCCGTGGTCATCAGGATGAACACCACCAGCAGCACATAGGCCAGGTCCAGCATCGGCGTGACATTGATGCTGTCGTAGGGCTTGGCTTCGGTCTGCAGCTGCATCGCGACTCCTGCCTCAGCCGGGTGCCCGGCGCGTCACCAGGCCCAGCTCGGTGATGTCCAGGCGCTTGGCAATGTCCAGCACCTGCATCACCACCTCATAGGGCGCGGCGGCATCGCCCTTCAGCACCACCGGCAGGGCCGGGTTGGCGGCGCGGTACTCGGCCAGCCGCGCCTGCAGCTGCTCGGCCGATACCGGGTAGGCATCGAGGAACAGCTGGCCGTCGGCGGTGATGGTCACGGCCCGGGTCTGCGGCCGGGCCAGGTTGTTGGCGGCCTGGGTCTCGGGCGAGTTCACCTTCACGCCCTGCACGCTGGCCGTGGTGAGGATGATGAACACCACCAGCAGCACATAGGCCAGGTCCAGCATCGGCGTGACGTTGATGTCGTCGTAGGGCTGGTTGTCGGCCTTGATGTCGCCGGCCATGGTCAGCGGGCTCCGTACTCTTCGGCGACGCGGGTGATGAACTCGTCGACGAAGATCTGCATGTCGGCCGACAGGTTCTTGATGCGCGAGGCCAGGTAGTTGTAGCCAAACAGCGCCGGGATGGCCACGGCCAGGCCGGCCACCGTGGCCAGCAGGGCCGCGGCAATGCCCGGGGCGATGGCATTGACGTTGACATCGCCGGCCGCGGCGATGGCGGCAAAGGTGATCATCACGCCCACCACCGTGCCCAGCAGGCCCAGGAAGGGGCCGCCCGAGATGGCGATGGTCAGCCACACCATCTGCGCATTGAGCTTGTGCGACTCGCGCACCAGGTCGGCATCGACCGAGGCTTTCACCGCATCCAGCGAGGCCCCCGACAGCGCCGGTGCGCCGACCTGGCCGGTGCGGCGCTTGGCCAGCTCGCGCTGGCCGGCCAGGTACAGCCGGTACAGCGAGGATTGCGGATGTTGAGCACCCTGGTCCAGCTGCAGCAGGTTGTCGCGGGCCTCGCGAAAGCGCGACAGGAAGCGACGGTTGTCGGCATCGGCCAGTGCGATGTAGCGCAGCTTGACCACCATCACCCAGGCCGCCAGCACGAACATGAAGCCGAGGATGATGATCACCACCCAGGCATCGACGGTGAGGTTCTTCACCAGAATGCCCATGTAGCCGTGCTCGCCGCCGCCCTCGGCCTCGCCCGCCGATTCACGCTGCGACTTGACCAGCTTGCCGTCGCTGCCCTGCGCGGCCGCCACCAGGCTCAGCCAGGTGGCGCTGCGCGCGGTGGCGGCCAGCTGCACCTCGTCGACCGCGCCGGTCAGGCCTTCGCCCACACGCAGCTCGGCCTCCACCGCCGGCGTGGCCACCGCGGCGCGCGCGACCTCGACGCCGTTGACATGCAGCCGGGCCGTGGCGCCCTCCAGCACCAGGGCCAGATGGGTCCAGGCGCCGGTGGCCAGCTGGCCGCCGGACAGCAGGGTGGAGCCGACCTGGGCGCCCAGCTTGCCATCGGCGGCCAGCGTCAGCGCCAGCGGCCCCAGGTTGGCGATGCGGCCTGCGGCCAGCGCATCGGCGCGCCACCACAGCGACAGCGTGGCTGGCGCTGCGGCGGCGATCTTCAGGCCCGGCGCCGCCGGCCAGACCAGCGGCGTGCCGGCCAGCCGGGCGCCACCGGCCAGCAGCGCATGGGTCTCGGGCGTCACCACGCCATTGCTCTTGTGGCCGGCCACGGCATCGACGGCGGCATTGTCCTTGTCGTCAAAGCGCACGGCAAAACGCAGCGCCGCATCGCCCAGCGAAGCCGGGGCCGCGGCCACGGCGGCGGCCTTCTCGCTGCCGGCGTAGACATGGACCAGGTTCTTGTCGCTGCCCGGCGCCACCGTCGGCAGCATCACCCACAGCACGGCCAGCTCGTTGCCGGCGTCATAACGCTCGATGCGGTGCGGCAGCACGGTCTTGTCGTCGGCGGCCAGCACGCGCAGGTCGCTGCCGTCGGGCTTGGCGGCCAGAAAATCGAAGTTGCCGCTGTGCAGGCGGATCGCCAGCGGCAGGCCGCTGGCCGCCTCGGTCGTGGCCTGGCCCTGGGCCGTGGTGTCCAGGACCAGCCGCGTGCGCTGGCCGAAGTCCTCGTTCCACCAAGCCTGGGCCGGGTTGGAAAACAGCAGCGGCGCCAACAGCGTCAGCCAGGCCAGCGAGCGTCGGGCGTGCAGGGTCAGGGAGGTCGGTTTCATCGGGGATGGCATCGGATGGATTCGGTGTTCATTCGGCTTCGCCAAAGCCCAGGAACTCGAGCAGCAGCTGGCGCCGCGGCTTGCGCTTGCGACGCTCGTCGTCGTCGCCCTTGTCGTCGCTGCGCCCCGCGCTGGCAGTGGCGGCGGACTGGGTGGCGGCGGCCAGCGCCGCGGTTTCGCCACCGGCCGGCGGCGGCGGCGGCGCGCCCACTGCGCGGCCACTGCCTTCGAGCTGGCCGCGGAAGCTGTCGGCCGCGACGAAGGCCAGGCCTCGCGGCTTGATGCCGGCCTCGCCGGCGCTGATCTCGCCCTTGGGCGCATACAGGTCGAGGATGCTGTTGGCATCGAGCACGGCAATGCCGCTGCCCGAGAACGAGCCCGAGGTGTCGACCACCACATTGCCGTTGGCATCGATCTTGGTGACCGGTGGCGGCGCGCCGGTGACGGTGCGCGCGCCGCGGCCGGCGTCGATCGAACCCGCGCTGCTCCACAGCAGCAGGTCGCCGCGGGCCAGCGTGAAGACGCGCGACTGGTTGACCGCAAAGTCATCGCGCACCGCGGCCTCGATGTTGCCGCCGGCCACCGTCAGCAGGCCCAGCTCGCTGGCCTTCTTGCCGGTGCTGCCGGTCAGCGCGCCGGCATCCACGCCGCCGCCCGGCGCCAGCAGGCGGATGTCGCCGCCCTGCTGGGTCTTGATCTGGCTGGCCGCCAGGCTGATGTTGCCGGCCGGCCGGCCGCCCGAAGTGCCGGTACTGCCCGGGTACAGCAGGGACAGCGCCGCGTAGGCTGGTTGATAGGCGGCATCGCGCTCGGCACCCTTGGGCAGGCGGGCCGCGGCACGGCCGGCGGCGCGCAACTCGTCGAACAACGCGTCGTGCAGCAGCAGCGCCCGGCGCTCGGCGCTCAGCGAGGCCATCCAGGCCTGGCTGGCGGTCTGCAGGCTGCTGGCGTCGACCTGGGTTCCCAGCAGGCGCAGCGCCAGCGGCAGGGCCAGCGATTCCTGGCGCACGGCGTCAAAGCCCGCCCAGGCTGCGGCCGCACTGGCGGCATCGACATCGGGCTGGCCGGTCAGGCGCCGCGCCAGCTCGGCACTGGCCTGCTGCCAGGCCGGCAGCGAGGCGGCGATCCCAGCGGCGGCGGCGCTGCGCTGCGCGGCCGGCAGCGCGCGCCAGGCGGCCACCGGATCGGCGGCATCCGGCAGCCGCGCCGCGACGGCCTGGCGCCAGCCCAGCGGATCGGCCAGCGCCAGGGCCTCGTCGAGCTGCAGGGACGCGTCCAATGCCGCATAGGCCGCCGCATCCAGCGCGGCCACGCCGGCCGATTGCAGCGCACTGGCGCGGCGCTGGGCTGCCAGCGCATACAGCCGGTCGCCAAACGGCGCCAGCGCAATGCCGCCGGCACGCAGCTGCAGGCCCTGGGCCAGGGCCTGGCTGTAGTCGGCGCCGCCCCAGTCGACCCCGGCGACGATGGTCACGTTGGCGCCGCCCTCGGGCAGCAGGCGCGGGTTGTCCTGGTTGCCGATGGTGGTGATGCCGGCCGAGCCCTGCAGGTCCACATGGCGGCCGGCCAGGATCAGCAGGTCGCCCGGGCCGGCCAGGCGCAGCCGGGCCGCGCTGTTGTCGGCCAGCACCAGGTCGCGCCCGGCCTGCAGCAGGCTCAGCTCGCCGCCACCCTGGTGCTGCAGCACGATGGCTGCGCTGCCGGTGCTGCGGATGTCGGCCCCGGCGCTGATGCGCAGCGGCCGTGCGCTCAGCAGATCGGCGGCCAGCGTCACATCGCCCAGCAGGGCGGTCAGCTGCACGGCTTCGCGCTGGCTCGCATCCAGGCCGGGCTGGGCCTCGGTGCTGCGGCTCCAGTCGCGGCCGATCTGCAGGTTGGCGGTGCTGCGCGCCAGCGGCAGCGGCGCCGACGGCGGCGAAGCCGCAGCCACCACGATGCGCTGCGCCGACACCTCTCCCTCGGCCAGCAGGGCCAGGCTGCCATCGCCCACCGGCCGCTGCAGCAGCGGCGCGTCGACGCGCACATCGCCCGAAGCCGCGGCCAGCAGCAGCCGGCCCGGCACCTGGCGCGCCGCATCGCTGGCGGTGTTGCGCGGGTCGGACGACGGCGACAGCGCGCTGCGCGTGCCGGCCAGGTGCAGGTCGCCGGCCAGGCTCAGCGCCTGCAGCGAGGCCTGGCTGTCCAAACCGGTGATGACATCGGAACGCGCGCCGCCGGTGACCTGCACCACGCCGGACAGCAGGGCCGGATTGGTGATCTGGCCTATCGCCAGCCCGCCGGCGGCCTGCAGCGTCCAGGCGGTGTCGCCATAGAACAGCTGCACGCCCGGATGCGACTTGCCCAGGCCGGTGTCGGACGCGGCGCGGATGCTGCCGCCGGCCTGCAGCGAGGCCAGCGCACCGCCGGCATTGAACAGGCCGCTGACGATGTCGCCACCGGCGCGCACCGCCAGCGTGCCGCCGGCCAGGCTCAGGCCCTGCTGCGGCAGCGCGGGGGCATCGCCGCTGGCGGCCACTGCCTGCACCGAATAGCCGGACGCCGGCGTGGACAGCTCCAGGTCGACGATGTCGGCACCGGCCGTGGCGCTGATGGCGCCGCCGCCGAACGAGGCCACGCCCTGCTGGAACAGGTCGTAGCGGCTCCACCAGGCCGCCGGCGTGCCGGCCGCGGCCAGGCTGGTCTGGCGCCACCACCAGTCGGTGGCGTACTGGCGCGTGGCGCTGCCGACGATGCTGCCGCGGGCGGCCAGCGAGATGTCGCCGGCGCCGTCGTAGAACGGGCCCATGGCCCGGCCATCGGCCTGCAGCAGCTGGTTGTTGGCCAGGTTCACGCGCGCCCAACCGTCCAGGCCGGCGCTGTCCAGCGCCAGGCCGGTGGTGTAGACGCGCAGCGCATTGTTCAGCAGCCGGATGTCGCCGGCCGAGGCCAGGCTGATGTCGCCGGTGCTCGTGCGCAGCAGCACCGTGGGCGCGACGCCGGTGGGCGTGCCGGCGGCACGGCCCAGGCTCAAGGTGCTGGACGGCGCATCGCTGCGCACGGCCAGCACATCGGCCGCGCCCAGGTCGGCACCGGCCACCAGGCGCCAGCTGGCACCCTGACCGCTGATGCCGGCCGAGGTGGCCAGCGACGAGAAGCCCGACGACAGGCTGTAGCCCATCGTCAGATGGCCGGCGGCGCGCAGCGTCAGCGTCGTCGCATCGTGGTGGCTGCCCTGGGGCGTGAAGCCGAGCTGGAAGTCGCCGAGCAGGGCCAGGTTGCCGCTGGACTGCAGCTCGATGCCGGCACCGACACGCAGCTTCGACAGCAGGGTCGCATCGCCGCCAGCCAGGCGCTGGGCCATGGCCCCGGACTGCGCTCCGACCTCGGCCTGCATGGCCAGCAGACGGGCGTGCAGCATCTCGGTCGGATTGGCGGTGGGGGCCGGCGTGGGAGCCGGTGTGGGCGCGCTGGTGGGGGCGCTCGTCGGTGCACTGGTAGGTGCACTGGTGGGCGCAACGGTCGGCTCGGAAGTCGGTGCAGCGGTCGGAGCGGCCGTGGGTGCGGTCGTCGGCGCTGCAGACGGCGAGGTGGCCGGCGCCGGCGCCTTGGTGCCCACCGTGGTGCTGCCATTGCCGGGCGAAGCGGTGGGCGATGGCGTGCTGGAGCTGGTGCTGGTGCTCGGGGCCTCCACCGACGCCGCCGAGGCCCGGCCCGCCGCACTGCTGCTGCCCGTGGGCGGCGCGGGAGGCAAGGTGCCCACCGTGGTGCCGCCATTGCCGGGCGAAGCGGTGGGCGAGGCCGTGGGGGCTGGTGTCGGAGCTGGTGTCGGGGCGGCCGTGGGTGCCGCGGTGGGAGCCTCGGTGGGGGCAGCCGTCGGTGCCTCGGTAGGGGCGGGCGTGGGCGCGGCGGTGGGCGCGGCCGTGGGCGCCGGCGTCGGCGCCACCGAGGGCTGGGTGGGCGGCGACGGCGGCAGGCCGCCGATGGTGGTGCCGCCATTGCCAGGCGAGGCGGTCGGAGCGGCCGTCGGGGCGGCTGTGGGCGCAGCGGTCGGTGCGGCCGTCGGTGCAGCGGTGGGCGCTGCTGTGGGTGCGGCAGTCGGTGCGCTGGTGGGCGCCGCGGTCGGAGCTTCGGTCGGAGCCGGCGTTGGCGCAGCCGTGGGTGCGGCGGTCGGCGCGGCCGTCGGGGCGCTGGTAGGCGCCGCGGTTGGAGCTTCGGTCGGCGCCGGTGTCGGCGCCGCAGTGGGGGCCGCCGTCGGTGCGGCGGTAGGCGCTGCCGTCGGTGCGGCGGTAGGCGCTGCCGTGGGCGCGGCAGTCGGCGCGCTGGTGGGCGCCGCGGTCGGAGCTTCGGTCGGAGCCGGTGTCGGGGCAGCCGTGGGTGCGGCCGTCGGCGCGACCGTCGGCGCCGCAGTGGGGGCCGCCGTCGGTGCGGCGGTAGGCGCTGCCGTGGGCGCGGCTGTCGGTGCGCTGGTGGGCGCCGCGGTCGGAGCTTCGGTCGGCGCCGGTGTTGGCGCAGGGGTCGGAGCGACTGTGGGCGCAGCCGTCGGCGCGGCGGTTGGCGCAGCCGTTGGTGCCGCCGTGGGCGCACTGGTCGGCGCAGCGGTGGGGGCTGGCGTCGGCGCCGCGCTGGGCTGGGTGGGCGGTGCGGGCGGCAGGGTTCCGACCGTCGTGCCGCCGTTGCCCGGCGAAGCCGTCGGGGCTGCCGTGGGTGCCGATGTCGGGGCAGCGGTCGGCGCAGCCGTCGGCGCGGCCGTGGGTGCCGCTGTCGGAGCCGCTGTCGGAGCCGCTGTCGGCGCCGCGGTGGGTGCCGCAGTGGGCGCCGGCGTCGGTGCTGTCGTCGGCGCGGCGGTCGGTGCAGCGGTCGGCGCCACCGAGGGCTGGGTCGGGGGTCCGGGCGGCAGGTTGCCGACCGTGGTGCCGCCATTGCCGGGTGAGGCCGTCGGGGCTGCGGTCGGCGACGCCGTGGGCGTACTGGTCGGCGCTGCTGTCGGCGCTTCGGTCGGTGCGCTGGTGGGGGCGCTCGTCGGTGCCGCCGTCGGCGCCGGCGTGGGGGCTACCGTCGGTGCGGCAGTGGGAGCAGAGGTTGGAGCCGCTGTAGGAGCGGCTGTGGGTGCAGCGGTCGGCGCCGCCGTGGGCTCTGCGGTGGGCGCACTCGTCGGCGCGCTCGTCGGTGCACTGGTAGGCGCCGCGGTCGGCGCCGCCGTGGGGGCGGCCGTCGGCGTGGCGCCCGGGCCGGTGGGTGGAGCCGGCGGCTTCTGGCCGACCGTGGTGCTGCCATCGCCCGGCGAGGCGGTTGGCGAGGCCGTGGGCGCCGGCGTGGGTTGCGTCGTCGGGGCTGCCGTGGGTGCGGCGGTCGGCGACGTGGTCGGAGCGGCGGTCGGCGCGGCCGTCGGGGCAGCGGTGGGGCCCGCGGTGGGCGACGCCGTCGGTGCCGCCGTGGGCGCCGCGGTTGGCGCATGGGTCGCGCTGACGGTGTCGATGCCGCCGATCACCTGCACCGCCTCGACGCGGATCGCGCGCACCGACTCGAAGGCCGCGCGCAGGGTGGCGATGCGCACATCCAGCGCCGCGGCATCGCTGCCGCTGCCAGGGGTCACGGCCGCGCTCAGCCGCAGCTCGCCGTCGCCGGCCACGCCGCGGGCATCGACCACCGCGCCGGCCTCCAGCGACAGCTGGCCGTCGCGGGTGCCCAGCGCGATGCGGCCGCCCTCGCTGCCACTGCCGCTGGTGCGGGCCTGCAACCGCCCCCCCGCCGCCAGGCGCAGGTCGCCGCCAGCGGCCAGCGTGATCGTGGCCTGCTGCGCACCGTCGGCCCGCAGCGTGCCCGCGATGTCCAGCCGGCCCTGGTCCACCGCGATCGCCAACTGCTGGGCCGACAGCGTCTGACCGGTGCTCAGCCACTGGTCGCCCTGGCGCTGGCGCAGGCTGATCTCGCGGCTGAAACTGTCCGCACCCGCCGCCGCCAGCTGCTGCGCCAGCGCATCCAGGTCGATGCGCTCGCGGCTGTCCAGCACCAGGCTGGCGCGCGGGCCGACCAGGCTGCCGTCCAGCGTCAGCCGGCCGCGGGCCGCGCTGAGCTGCACGCTGCCGCCGTCGGCCTGTGCCGAGCCGGCCGTGGCGGCCAGCGTGGGCGCCGAGACATCGATGCGCGCGCCGGCCTGCAGCCGGACATCGGCCGTGGCATCGGCTGCCGCAGTGGCGGCACGCTGGGCGCTGGCGATCAGCGTGCCGCCGGGCGTGGCCAGCGGGCGGCCGTCAAACTCGCGCAGCTGGCCGCCCAGCAGCAGCTGGGCACCGTCGGCCAGCACCAGATCGCCGTCGCGGGCCTGCAGCGTCAGCTGGCCCGACGGCAGGCGCACGGTGCCGGCCAGGTGCAGGCTGCTGCCCGACAGCGCCAGGCGGCCGCCCAATCCGGTGCTGGTGTCTTCCGTGGGAGCGGCGCCCGCGGCCGTGTAGTGCAGCGCGCCAGCAGCCTGCAGCCGGCTGTCGTGGCCGGCCTCGCCGCTGATGCGGGTGGCCGACAGCTCCAGCGCGCCATCGCTGACCAGGCCGCCCTGGCCCGCCAGGCGCAGTTCGCCGGCGGCCTGCAGCGCCAGCTGGCTGGCACCTTGCACCTGCACCTGGCCCGGCCCCAGCGTCAGCTGGCCCTGGGTGGCCTGCAGGCTCAGCCGGCCGGCGGGCGCATCCGCTGCCGGCGTCGCGGCCGTGGACGCCGCCGCGGACGGCGCGGCGCTGTTCTCCAGGGTCAGTGACCGGGCCAGCACCCGGGTGTCGCCGGCCGCGCCGCTGCCGGCGGGCAGCAGCTCGATGCGCGCGCTGTCCAGCGTCAGCGCAGCCAGGTCGGCATGGCCCAGCGTGCTGCCGGCGGCCAGCTGCAGGCTGCCCCAGCTGCGCAGGGTCAGGGCGTGGGCGGCATTCACCGCGTCCAGCAGGGCGCCTTGCAGATGCAGGGCGCTGGCGGGCACCGCCGCCGCATTGCCCACCACATCGCCCACCACCACCTGGCTGCCCGACAGGGCCAGCGTGGTGGCGTCCAGCCGGGTGTTGGCGGCCAGGCTCAGACCGGCCGTGGCATCGAGGTTCAGCGTCTTCGCGCTCAGCACCGCGCCAGGCCCGCCCTGGTCGCCCTGGTCGCCTAGCAGCAGCCGGCCGCCCTGGCCCTGCACAGCGCTGCGCCGCAGCGCACCGTCGCCGTTGTTCAGCCGCAGCGCGGCCCCGTCGCCCACCAGGTGCAGCCGCTCGGCACTGCCGCTGCCGCCCACGGCCAGCTGCACGCCGGCGCCCAGGCTCAACTGCTCGCTGGCCACCAGGCTCAGGTCGCCCAGGCTCAGCGCCGGGTCGGCCGTCAACTGGGTGCCGGCGCGCACCTGCAGGTCGCGGGCGACCACGCTGACCAGGCGCTCGCCGCTGCCGTCGCCGGCGGCCGAGCGTGTGCCGCCCAGCAGCACGCTGGCGGCGCCGGTCTGGCGCAGCTGCTCGACGCTGAGCGTCAGCCGACCGGCCTCGGCCTCGAACGGCCCGGCGGCATCGCTGGTCAGCGTGATGGCCGGTGCGGCGATGTTCAGCTCGCCGCCGCGCGGGGGCGTGGCCGCCGCCGCCGCCGTGGCCACGTCAAAGCGCAGCGTGCCGGCCAGCGTCAGCTGCTGGGCCGAGACATTCAGCGCGCCGGCATCGGCCGTGCTGCGCGGCGTGCTCAGCCCGGCGGCAGCGGCCTGCTGGGCAAAGAACTCCTGGTCCCGGGACAGCAGGATCTCGGACGACTTGCGCGCCTGGGCGCCGCTCATCACCAGCAGCGCCTGCGGCCGCGACTCCTGCTCGCTCGTGCCGGCGGTGCCAAACACGGCCGCCACCAGCCGGCTGCCGTCGGACTGCTGCACGGCCAGGCCGGCGCGCCCCACCGAGGCCACGACGGCGGCCTGGGCCGTGCTGGCCGGACGCAGCAGATAGGCCCCGGGCAGCAGTGCATAACGCGCCGGCAGCACGGCATAGGTGCCCGCCGGCAGACCGTCGGCAGCGCCGGCGCCCAGCGTCACCGTGCGGCCGAACGCCAGGTTGGCGCGGTTGCCGGCGGCATCGGTCTCGGCCAGGATGGCCGCATCCACCGCGGCCACGCCGGTCTGCGTGGGCACGATGGCAAAGGCGCCGCCGGCGGCACCGGCAAACACGTCCACCGAGCCACCCGGGCCGGCGATGAACTCGTGGGCCTGCAGCGCACCGCCACCCGACAGGTCGACCCGCGCCGATTCGGCCAGCTGCACCGTGGGCGCGGCCAGGTCGATGCGCTTTTCAGGCGCGGCCTGGCGCACATCCTCGCCGCCCTGCAGCACCCAGTCGGCGCCGCCGCCGGTGGTGCTGCCCCAGGGAATGGTGGCCGCAGCGGCCACCGAGCTCAGGCTGCCCGGCGCCAGCGTCAGCGTGCCGCTGGCCTGCAGCGACAGGCTGCCCTGCGGCGCGCGCAGGGTGCCGGCCTGCAGGATGTCGGCGGCCTTCAGCGTCAGCTGGCCGCCGGCGCTCAGCGGCGTCGCGGCGCTGGCGCTGGCGGCCTGGCCCAGCACGCTGAGCTGTGCACCCGCCGCCTCCAGCGTGAAGCGGCTGTCGGTGCTGGGATAGACCTGGGTCGCGCGCAGGCTCAGATCGGCCTGGGTGTGCAGGCCGCCGCTGGGTGCGGCATGGCCCAGCACCACGCCCAGGGCACGCACATCGCCATCGGCGGCCAGCGACAGGCTGTCGAAGCCGGCCCAGGCCGAGCGGCCGATCAGGTCCAGCGTGCCGGCCTGGACCTGCAGACTGGCCGTGCCACGGGCCGTGGCCGCCGCGTCCGGCAGCGCCTGCTGCGGAGCAAAGGCCGCGCTGCTGCCGAGCTGGACGGACGCCGCCTGCAGCTGGATCCGGCTGGCCTCCTCGGCCCCTGCATCGGCAACAAAGCGCGGCGCATCCAGCACCAGCCGGCGCGACAGCTGCAGCGACACATCGCCGGCCAGGCGCAGCGTATCGCTGCCGCGCAGCTGCACCTCGGCCAGCCCTGCCTGTTGCAGCATCGTGGCATCCACGCCGGCGCGGCCGCGCAAGGCCGCCAGGGCCGACGCATCGCCCCAGGCCGGCAGGTCATCGGCGCCCACCGCCCCGCGGCCATCGTGCAGGCTCAGCACCCGGGCCGGGCTGCCCGGCGCCACGTTGTCGCCCTGCAGCGTGAGCCTGAAGCTGCCGGCCGCGGCACCCGGGGCCGCGGCCGCCTGCGCGCTGAAGCTGCCGCCGAGCAGGCCACCGCCGTATTGCGCCACGCCGCCGGACAGCACCTCGGTCTTCAGCGTGATGTCCAGCGTGCCGGCGCTGGCGTGCACGGCCTGGGCCCCGCCGGCAAACAGCGCGCTGGCCGTGCCGTCGAGCACGGCGGCCGCGCCGGCGGCCAGGATCTGCGATCCCGGCGCCCACAGCAGCAGGGTCGTGCTCAGCGTCACCGTGCCGCCGCCCAGCACGCTGCCGCGGCGCCGGCCGTCGGTGCCGGGCAGCAACAGGGCCGTGCCGGACACGTCGATGCGGCTGGCTTCGCCCAGCGACAGCACGCCCCAGGCATCGGGCAGGGACTCGGTGGCAAAGCCGGTCTTGTCCAGCGTGACATTGCCGCCGGGCACGCTCAGGTGGCCGTCCATGCGCAGCGTGCGTGCGGCCGCAAGCCTGAGGCTGGCACCGGCCTCCAGCGCGATGGACGCATCCTCATCCACCTGCAGCAGGCCGCCATCGGTGCTGCCGGCCGCGCCGCTGGACTGCAGCGTCAGGTTCAGCGCGCGGCGCTGGCCGTCGGGTGCGGCGCCGGTGGCCAGGCCGTCGAGGTGGCTGCCGCTGGCGCGCTGGCGCAGCGCCGCGTCGGCCAGACGGCTTTGCGCCCGCGGCGCGATCTGGCTGCCGGCGGCGACGCCGAGCTGGCGCTGGCCGTCCAGGCTGAGGCTGGCAAAGCCGCCGGCCGTCAGGTCGTCCGCCGTCAGGCCCAGACGGCCCAGCGTGGCATCGGTGGCCGCAGCGGCGGCCAGGGCATCGCCGGTCAGCGTGATCTCGGCGGCGCGCAGGCTCAGGCTGCCGCCGGCGGCACCGGCCAGGGCCCAGCCCTGCAGCACACCGTCCAGCGCAAAGGCATTGGGGTGCAGCTGCGTGCCGTCGGCCAGCGCGCTGCTGCTCAGCACCAGGCTGCCGGCGGCGCCGCCGCTGATGGCGCCCGAGGCGGCGATGCTGGCGCCACCGGACACATCCAGCACCGAATCCGAACCCAGCCGCAGGCCGGCGCCCGAGCGCAGCGACAGGCTGCCGCCGCTGGTGGCCACGCTGCCGCTGCCCACCGCCGCGCCATCGCGCTGCAGGTTGAGCAGGCGGCCGGCCACGTCCAGCCTGACGCCGGCATCGACGACGATGTCGCCCGCCAGGTTGGCGGCGCCGCCGGTCAGGCTGCGCTCGCTGGTCTGCAGGCTCACGCTGCCACCGGCGCTGACGATGTCGCCGCCCAGGCGGATGCCGCCCGCGCCGCGGGCGGCCAGGCTCAGGCTGCTGCGGGGCGCCAGCAGCAGATCGGCACCGGCCTCGCTGAGCAGATCGCCATCGGTGGCCAGCGTGATGCGGCCGAAGCCGCCGCTGTTGAGCGTGCTGGCGGCCACACGCGAATCAGCGGGCAGCGACGCATCCCCTCCGTCCCAGAAGGACTGGCCCAGCGAGCCTGCGCTGGCCACCAAGCGCAGCGCGGTCTCGACACCGGTGCCGGCAAAGCCGCTGCTGCCGAAGCTGGCGCCATTGCCGAGCCGGCCGAGCTGGAACAGCGCCGCCGTGGCCCGCGCATCGCCGCCGGCCAGCTGGCGTTCGCCCAGCGTGGTGCGGCCCTGCAGCGCGCCGTCCAGCACGGCCTGCGCCGCCGTCACCAGCAGCTGGCCGCCGGCCCGGCCCTCGGTGTAGCCGGCCTCCAGCCGGCTGCCCAGCGCGGCCGAGTAGCGCGTCTGCGCCCCCCAGCGGTCCTGCCGGGCCACGCGCGTGCCATCGGTCAGCGTGCTCAGCCACTGGTCGACGCCGGCCAGCGCCAGATAGCGCTGGCTGGCGCTGGCGTCGTTGAGGCTGACGCGCGAGCCATCCTCGGCCAGCAGCAGGCTGGGCTGCACCTCGGCGGCGGTGTAGCGCACGCTGCCGCCCGAAACATCGATGCGCGAGCTTTCATGCGCCAGCACCGTGCCGCGCGACTCCAGCCGCACCTGTCCGCCCGCCGACAGGCGCTCGCTGGCGCTGCGCTCGATGGCGTTGAGATAGGCCGAGGTGTCGCCCAGGATGGGCACGCCGCGGCGCAGGTCGAAGCTGACGCGGGCGCCGTACAGCGGGCCGTCCTTCTGCAGCGGCGCGTCCTTCAGGTCGTTGCTGCCCAGCGGCTCGGTGGTGACGAAGTGGCGCGCCACCGAGATCTCGGTGCCGGTGGTGCCCGACACATCGATCACCGCACCCGCGTCCAGCGTGATGCGCGCCGTGGCCTCGCTGCTGCCGGCCGGGCGATTGGTCAGGGCGTCGTCGCCATAGTCCGGCGTGCCGGCGCGGGCGCGCACGATGGCGCCCGGCGCGACGATGGACGCATTGCGCTGCAGGGCGATGCTCTGGCCGGCCAGCTCGATGCGCGAGCTGGTGAAGCTGGCCGAATCCGACGACTTCAGCGCCGCGCCGTTGACCACATCCTCGGCGCCGATGGCGATGCTGGAGCCTTCGCCCAGGGTCAGCTCGCCGCCGGTGCCGGCGCGCTTGTACAGATTGCCGGTGGCATCGAAGCCGGTGGCCACATTGCTGCGCGCCAGCAGCAGCACCGAGCCGTTTTCGGCCACGCTGGTGCTGGCCGTGATGCTGCCCGCATGCTGCACCGTTTGCGCCACCAGCGTGGTGTTGCCGCGTGCGGTGTTGATCTGGCCACCGGCGCGGTTGATCACGCTGCCGTTGCCGTCCACCTCGACCAGCAGGCCGCGCAGCGCCGGGATCTCGGCATTGACCTCGGAGGCAAAGTACTTCTCGCGCGTCGGGTCCTGCAGGTGCACGCGCTCGCCGCCGGCCAGCACCACCTGGCCACCCGGCGCGCTGAGACTGCCGGCGTTGTCCACCTGCTCGGCGAACAGGAACACGCGGCCCCCTTCCGAGGCCTTGATCTGCGCGCCGGCCTGCACTTCCACGAAGCCCGGTCCCAGCAGGGGCACGCCCAGGCCATCGGCATCACGCCAGAAGCTGGGCGACTGGCTGTACAGGCTGTTGGTCAGGCCGACGTTGAAGTCGTCGTTGCCCAGGTTCAGCGTGCTGGCCACCAGCGAGCGCACATCCACCTGGGCCGAAGGCCCGAACAGGATGCCGGCGCCATTGATCAGGAACACGCTGCCATTGCTGGACAGCGAGCCGAAGATGGCGCTGGGCGAGGCGCCGCGGTCGATGCGGTTGAGCGCGCTGGAGTTGGCATCGGGCAGCTCGAAGCGCACCGCGCTGGCCGCGCCGATGTCGAAGCTGGACCACTGGTAGATGCCGCGCTGCGAGCTTTGCTGAACCAGCAGATTGCGTCCGCCGTTGGCATTGCCGGTGACCACCGGCGCCGTGGTCGGCCCCGTGCCCTGCAGCCGCCATTGCGCTGCCGGCACCGGCACGGCATCGCGCGCCGGCGGCACCGGCCGGGCCGCGCGCTGGGCCTGGACCTGCTGCAGCGGCCACACCGCCACCAGCGCGGCCATCAGCGGCGTCAGGCGCCGGCGGTGGCGTGAACGGAGGGAGGGCTGGCGGGGGTGGCGGCTCACGGGTCGGCGGGATTCGGTGTCAGAACGGCAGGGCCATGCGCGCATGCAGGCGCGGGCCATCGAGGCGCTGCCGGGCATCGCGGTTCAGCGGCCAGGCCAGGTCCAGGTCGGCCTGGGCACCGCCGGCGGCACGCAGCCGCAGGCCGAAGCCCGCACCGCCCAGGCGCCGGCGTGCGGCCTGGCCGGGCTGTGCGTCGTGCACCTGCAGCTGGGCGGCATCGACAAAGCCCAGCAGCTGCAGCGAGGCCAGCGCCGACGCGGCCTCGTCGGCCAGGCCCAGCGCCCGGCGCAGGGCCGGTGACAGCTCGGCGCTGCGCGCCTCGACGCCGGCGATCAGGCCCAGGTCGCCGCTGGCCGTGGATTCGAGAAAGCCGCGCACGCTGTCGGCACCGCCGGCCACCATCTGCTCGCCGCTGACCAGGGGCTGGGCCGCCAGCTGGCCGCTCAGGCGCAGTGCCAGGCTGCCGGGCCAGCCACCGGGCAGGGGCCGGCTGTGGCGGGCATCGAGCCGCAGCACGCCGAAGCCGCCGTCGGCGCCCTCGCGGTTGCAGTGGAACTGGTCCTGCGCACCGATGGTGCCGGGGCAGGCGATGCGGCGCTGATTCAGCGGCCGCAGGCCCAGGGTCAGCGTGGCGCCGAGCTGGGTGCTGCTGGCCTGGGCACCGGCGCCGTGCTGGAACTGGCCGTTCCAGCCCAGCGACAGCGGCAGGTAGCGCAGCGGCGTGGACAGTTCCGCATCGCTGCCGTCGCTGGCCGCGCTGCTGCCGGCGCGCACGCGCTGCTGCAGGTCGCGCCATTCGGCGCCCAGGCTCAGGCTGTGGCTGTCGCGGCCCTCGTAGCGGGCCAGCGACCAGCGCAGCGCCAGCGTATCGCCGCGGCCGATCACGGTGTTGCCCAGCGGCGTGTTCAGGCTGTCGCTGTAGGTGTAGCTGATCTGCAGGCTTTGATCGGGTGCCAGCGGCAGGCCATAGCTCAGCGTGGCGGTCTGCGTCTGCGCGGGCTGGCGCGGCGCGGTGCTGAAGCTCAGGCTCAGGCTGTGCTCGCGCTGGAACAGGTTGTCGTGGCGCAGCGTGGCGGCCAGGCGCAGCGGCTCGGTGTGCTCGGCATGGCGGTTGTGCAGCTCCACGCTGCCGGACACCGGCATGGCATCGCGCACCTTGAACTCGACCTCCACCGTGCCCGGCAGCAGGCCCGGGCGCAGCACCGGCTGCACCTGGCGGTCGGCATTGCGGTTCAGCTCGGCCAGCTGGGCCTGCAGCGCATTGAAGTCGGGCACCTGGCCGGGCTGCACCGCCGGCAGGCGGCGCAGGATGTGATCCTGGTCGAACCACAGCGCGCCGGTGATGCGCACGCGGTCGACCGCGCCTTCGGTGATGCGCAGCCGCACCAGGCCGTCGGCCACGCGCTGCTCGGGAATGTCCACCAGCACCGACAGCCAGCCGCCGGCCTGGTAGGCGCGCTCCAGCGCGGCCCGTGCGGCTTCCACCGTGGCCAGCGTGCGGCCCTCGCCCATGTGCGGCAGCAGCACGCGCTCCACCTCCAGCAGCGGCAGCCGGGTATTGCCCTCGACCTCGTACTCCAGGATGTCGAAGCGCGGCTCGGCCGCGGCCGGGGCGGCCGCAGCGGCAGGAGCGGCAGGAGCGGCAGGAGCGGGACGGGACTGGGCCAAAGCGGCCGGCGACGCCGTGGCGATCACCAGCCCGCAGGCCAGGAAAACGGGCGCCGGGTACATCTGGGCAGTGTCTGGAAGGGGCGTGATCGGGGCATGAAGGCCATGGTCCGAACGGACCATGGCGACGCCCCGCGCAGATCGGGGGACGGGCGGGGCAACGCTCAGCGCGCGGCGCGCGACACCCGGCGGCGGCGCAGCGCCAGCAGCCCGGCGCCGCCCAACAGCAGGGCCCAGCTGGCGGGCTCGGGCACCGGCTGCGCCGGCAGCTCCAGCAGCGGCAGGCCGTCGACCGTGCTGCCGGCCGCACCCAGCTGGCGCACCCAGCTGGCCGCGGCCTGCTCGGCCGGCGCGCCGGCTGCCACCGCACCCAGCGCGGTGAAGCTGAAGCCGCCGCCGTATTCGGTGCGGCCGATCGACTGGGCGAACTCGCGGAAGGCGCTGGTCACCACCGGCGTGTACACCGGCATCGTGAAGCTCAGCAGGTACTTGCCGAGGTAGGGCGATGTGGGGTCGTAGCCCGCGGCATTGGGGTCGCTGTCCTGAACCTTGACCAGGCCCCAGTAGCCGTCGGCGCCGAGGTTGTCGAATTCGTCGACCAGCACCTTGTTGCTGTTCAGGTTGCCGGTGCCCGATCGCGTCAGGTAGTAGAACCAGGACGACTTGCCCACCTCGTTGGTGGCATTGAACGGTGCATTGCCGTTGAGCGTGGGCGTCAGGCCGCCCGATGCACCGTAGTAGCCGTTGCCGCTGTCGGTGTCCAGGCTGTAGCTGTCACCGTTGATGGCGTAGTCGCTCTGCGGCAGGTGGTTGGCCATGCCGTTGACCGTGTTGAAGAAGGTGGCCCCCTGGGTGGACCCGATGCCATCGGACAGCTGCTTGTTGGCCAGCGTGGCGACCTTGTCCTCCGTGCCCTGCTGGGCCGTGGTGAACAATCGATACTGGCCCGCGGCCAGGCTGCCCGACGAGTCCAGCGCCAGCACCGACCAGCGCAGATTGCTCACGCTCACGCCCGAGCCCAGGAACGCGGTCCAGGTGGCCGATTCCACGGTCCAGAAGCGCTGGTAGCCGATCTCCTGCTGGGCGACGACGAAGAAGCTGTCCATCTCGATGCCCAGGTCGAGCACATAGGAGATCTTGGCGGCGGCGTCGACGACGTTCAGGAACAACTCGCCGTTGTTGGTATTGCCCGGAGCGATGGCCGCCTGGGCCGTGGACATCAGGAGACTGGAGCTGAGGATCGCGGCAACTCGGCGCATGGTCGGACTCACCTTGGGGTCGGCGGCGAAACAAGGGGCGGGCTGCGCTGGCAGCCCGCCCGGGATGAAGAGGCAACGGCCCGCGACGGCGGGCCGTGGTGCAGCACGCCGGGCCCGGTGGTCGGACCCGGCGGCAGCGTCAGCGACTTACTTGGCGATGAACGGCACCGCGCAGCTGTTGCCGCCGCGGGTGACGCGCGAGCCGAAGGCGATCTCGTCGGCCGTGCCCGTGCCATAGGCGCCGGCGTAGGAATCCGGCAGCGCGGCCACGCCGTTCTTGGTCGCGGTGGACAGCTTGTTCAGCGATTCGGGCTTGCCGGCCTCGGCGGCGAACTGGGCGATGAAGTCCTGCTGGTCGGTGCTCAGCGTGGCGACATGGCCGTTGTGCCACTGCATCGTCGACTCGTAGAAGTAGGCGTACTTGCCGGCCTTCACGTTGTCACGGTTCGGGGCGATGCCGTCGAGCTTGACATGGCGCCACTTGCTGCCGGCCTCGTCGTTCTCCTTGGAGACATGGCCGATGGCGTAGGCGGCGTTGTCCTCGGCCGCGCCCAGGCAGGAGATCACGTTGCCGGTCGACGAACCCTCGAACACGAACAGCTTGCCCGAGGCGCCGACGCTGCCGACGGCGTTGGCCAGGCCGGCATCGGAGAAGCTCTTGTCGGCCACCGAGCCGCCCGAGGCGTTGCACGGGAAGCCGCTGAGCTGGGCGTTGGCGGCCGCCTGGGTGCCGGAGCCCTGGACCCGTCGGCACACGTTGACACGCGTGGCCTTCTTGGCGTCGGCAGCCGAGACCACGGCCTGCCAGCCCATGCCGGTGCTGGGGTCGCCCAGCAGGCCGCCGAAGTACGAGGCCGCCTCGATCATCGACAGCGAGGGACGGTCGGCGTCGGCGTCGCTGCCGGCGGTCAGGCCCTGCTTGGTCTGCAGCGCGTCACGCAGCGACTTGTTGACGGCCACGCCGAACACGGTCTGGAACAGCGGCGAGATCGTCAGCTCGGCCAGCTGCGAGTCGCTCAGGCCGTCCTGCGGGTAGTTGGGATCGTCGGTGGGCGTGTTGATGCCCTTGAACATGCCCGGCTCCACATCGGACACGCCGGCCATCGGCACCTGCTGCTGCTCGCCGGAGCACACATAGTTGGGCACGCTGGCACTGCGGCTGCCGCAGGTGCTGACGCTCAGGAAGCTGCGCATGGCGCCTTCGGCGCCGCCGAAGTAGACCGGGAACACGCCCTGGCCCGAACCGCCGATGTCGCTCTTGAACAGCGCCACCTTCTTGCCGGCGAGGATGGGCGAGGCCGCCTTCATCGTGCAGGTGTAGACGCGGTGGGCATCACCGTTGGCGCTGAAGGCGGTGCCGCCGAAGGTGCCGACGCCGCTGTAGTAGACGTCCAGGTCGGATTCGCAATGCTGGGTGAACAGGCCACCGATCACATTGCGCAGCGCGCTGGCGCCGGACATGTAGACCTTGACGGTGGCGGCATCGGCCACCTGGGCCGGGGTCAGCGCGAAGGCCTGGCCCGACAGGGCGGCCAGCGCGGCAAAGGCGATGGAACGGATCTTCATGGGGTACTCCTCAGGGCGAAAAGGGCATGGCTGCGCCCGACCCGACCGCCACGGCGCGGTCGGGTGGGCGAGGGGATCGGACTCGGGGAGGGGCGGGGCTCAGCCGCGGCGGCGGCGGGCGATGGCGCCGACGGCCAGCAGGCCGGCGAACATCAGCGCGTAGGTGCCGGGCTCGGGCACGGCCATCACCAGGTTGTCACCGGCGAAGCTCACCGACACCGCGTCGCCATCGGGCTGCAGGTACTGCGTGGCCAGCACCTTGTTCGAAGTCAGGTTGCCGGTGCTGCTGCGCGAGACGTAGAAGAACGACGAGCTTTCGCCGTACAGGTTGGTGCTGGTGAACTGGGCATTGCCGTTCAGCGTCGGGGTCAGGCCGCCGGAGGCGCCGAAGTAGCCGTTGCCGGAATCGGTGTCGGCATTGATGCTGGCGCCGTTGACGCTGTAGTCGGCCTGCGGCAGGTGGGTGCCGCTGTTGTTGACGGTGTTGAAGAAGGTGCCGCCCTGGGTCGAGCCGATGCCGTCCGACAGCTGCTTGTTCGAGGTGTTCTTGATGTTGGTGATGGTCTGCGTGTTGCGCAGCGTGGTCAGCAGGCGGTAGCCGTTGGCCGCCAGATTGCCGCTGGAGTCGATGGCCAGCACGGCCCAGGTGCTGGCACCCTCGTCATAGTCGGCCTTGAACTGGTTCCACAGCGCATTGCCCGACAGATCGAACGAGTAGCTCATCGGCGCGGCGCCGGTGGCATTGGCGATGAAGGCATCCATGGTGATGCCCAGGTCGTAGGTGAACGACACCTTGGCCACCGAATCCTGGACCACCAGGAACAGCTCGCCGTTGTTGGTGGACCCGGGCGCGATGGCCGCAAACGCGGGCGCAGCCAGCACCAGGGCCGCCGCGGCGGCCAGAGACTTGAACTTGAACATGTAGGAAGCTCCTTGAATCGAACGGTCAGAGGACAGGTGCACAAGCGGTTCCGGCTGGCCGGAACGTCTGCCGCGGCGGGCGCTGCGGGCGCCGCCTTCCTGCGTTGGAGGGCGGTGCGGCGGCGCTGACCGAGAGGGCGGGCCGGAGCGGGGCTCGGGACCCGCGGTTCAAAGAGCTGGCCGGGCTTGGCACACAGACAGGGATGTTGGCCGGCGTCCGTGAATTGTTTGCAGCCGCGACATGCCGCAGCAATGAGCCGTTGGGATCATGGTCTGGACCCTTCGGATCATGGTGATTCCCCTGTGTTCAGGGGGGGACGCCGTCGGCGTCGCCCGGGCCACCGAGGCCACCCTGGGCGATCAGGCCCTGGGCCAGGGCCTGGGCCACGGCCTGGGCACGGTTGCTGGCGCCGAGTTTTCTCAGGATCTTCTGCACATGGTTCTTCACCGTCAGCGGGCTGATGCCCAGGGCCTCGGCGATCTGCTGGTTGCTGCGCCCGTTGCGCACCCAGGACAGGATCTGCCGCTCGCGTGCGGTGATGGCCAGCGCCGTGCGGGTGCCGGGTGGCGCCACCGGCCGGGCTTCGGCCGGTGGCGGCGCGCGCAGCGGGGCACGCAGCAGCTCGTGCTCGGTGGCCACCACGCGCTGCCAGGTGCGGTGCAGCTGCGGCAGCAGCAGGTCCAGGCACAGCAGGCGCTGTGCCAGCTGGCCGCCGTCCTGCAGGGCCGGTTGCGGTGGCGGGCTGGCCAGGACGAACAGGCTCTCGATCTCGCTGGGACGCTGCGGCCGGGCCACGCCATGCACCAGCAGCGTGTCGCAGCCCAGGGCCTGGATGATCAGCTGCGCGGCGTCGCGGGCCGGGCCGACGATGCGGCCCAGCGGCACGGCCAGCGCGCGGCCCTGGCCCTCGATCCAGGCCAGGCTCAGCGCCTGGGCCAGCGGGCTGGCGCCGTCGCTCAGCGCCTGCAGCACCTCGGGCCCCAGCACCACGTTGTGGAAGGTGTCGAAGACCACGCTGCGCCGGTGGCGCTGGTAGGCGCCGCAGACCAGCACGCTGTGCGGCACCAGGGTCTGCATCTGGCTCTGCGTCCAGACGAAGAACTGGTAGCGCCGGCGCACGGCCGGCGCGGCCTCGATCAGGCGCACGATGGCCAGGGCCTGCTCGCCGTCGAACACCGGGCCGGCCAGGCTGTCGGCGCCGGACAGGCCGGACAGCAGGGCCGCGGGGCTGGGAAAGCCGCTGGGGCTGTCGGACGGGGTGCTCATCGGGTACTGCTCCTGGGCATGCTGCGCGCGCCGGCTTGCAGCGCGCCTGAATCGGGAATGAACCAGCCGTCGCGGGCCAGCACGGCCTGGGAAGCCTGGGCCGCGTCCAAGGCCAGCGGCCGCAGCGACACGCCGGGCGCTGGCGCGCGCAGCAGCGGCTGGGGGCTGCGGCTGTGCAGGCCGCGGATGCCGCCGTCGGCATCGCGCAGCAGCACCCAGTCGTCGGCGCCGGTGAAGGGGTCGGCATACAGGCGCCGCAGATGCTGCAGCGGCGGGTCGTGCCGGCGGTCCAGCAGCAGCTGCTCCAGCCGCTGCGGCCGGCGTGCACTGCCGGCCGGGCTGTGGCTGGCATAACGTGCCAGCGCATCGGCGATCTGGCGGCCACGGAACAGCCACTCGGCCTCGCGCTCCCGCTCGGCCGCGCGCTGCCAGCGTGGCGCCAGCGCGGCCAGCGCGGCGCCGGCCACGGCGATCGCGAACAGCAGCGCCAGATAGGTGAAGCCGCGGCGCGGTCCGCCGCATCCACCGGCTCTGCCCGGACGCTCACCAGTCGGCATAGAGGTCCCCGTTGCGCGAGCGGCCGGCGGCGCCGGAGCGCACGTCCTGCACCTGGCCGCTGACCAGGCTGTCGGGCGGCGGCGCCAGCAGCTGCCAGCCATCGCGCCGGCCGGTCAGCGGGTCTTCGGGCAGCTGGCGCAGGTAGCGGGCCTGCACCAGCTCCTCCAGGCTGTCGGGCCAGCGGCCCCGGTCGGCGGCAAACTGGTCGATGGCCTGGCGCATCGTCGCCAGGCTGCTGCGCAGCGCGGTCTCGCGCGCCACGTCCACGCTGGCCAGGTAGCGCGGCGCGGCAATGCTCACCAGCAGCGCGACGATGGCCATGACCACGATCAGCTCGATCAGCGTGAAGCCGCGTCGGCACGGGCGCCGGACCATCACCAGTCCTCGTAGCGGCTGCCGTCCAGCGCCTGGCCCTGGGCGCTGGGGGCGATGTCGAACACGTCGGCGGTCTCGCCGTCGCGCTGCCAGGGGCCGCCCGGCGGCGTCTGGCTGGAGCGCACGCGCCAGGTGGCCGCCGCCGGCAGCGTGGCATCGGCAAAAGGATCGCGCGGCAGCCGGCGCAGCAGGTACAGGCGTGGCCCGTCGTCGCGCGGCCGGCCCTGCTCGTCGGGCGTGGGCAGGCCGCTCACCAGGTCGTCCAGGCGCCGCGGCCAGCGGCTGGCGGCCGGCGCATCGGCTGGGGCGACGCTGGCGATGCGTCCGGCCTCGGCGGCGGCGCGGTGCTCGTCCAGCGCCTGGCGGATCTGGCGCAGGCCCTGGCGCAGCGCCTGCTCCTGGGCGCGCCGTGCCACCAGCTGCTGCAAGGGCACGGCGGCGGCGGCCAGCACGCCGACGATGGCCAGCACCACCAGCAGCTCGATCAGCGTGAAGCCGGCGCGGCGCGGCCTCATGGCCCGGCCACCTCGATCTGCGCCTGGCCCTCGATCTGCGGCTCGGCGGCGCCGTCGGCGGCGGTCAGGCCGGCCACCATCACCTCCAGGCGCTGGCCGGCAGCGGCCGGCAGCACGCGCAGCACCAGCACCGTCTCGGCCCCGGGGGCCAGCTGGAACGGGCTGCGGCCCGCTGCGGCCGTGGGCGCCGTGCCCGCCGGCGCCGCTGCCGCCGGCTGCAGCGCCTGCGCATCGAACACCAGTTCGCCGCTCAGGGCCACGGCGCTGCGGTTGGCCAGCGTCACCGACACGGTCTCGCCGACCCGGCCCTGGCGCGTGGCGCCGAGCTGCAGGCGCGGGCCGGCGGCCACAGCGCCAGCCTCCGCCGCCGCAACCTCGCCCAGCCCCTCGTTGGCCGCCGGCCGCGATGCCGCGCCGGCGGTGCCGCCCGCGCGGGCCGGGCCGACCGCCGCCCGCGCGGCCGGCCGCAGGCGCAGCGGCGCCGCGCCGGGGTTGGCGTCGGTGCCCGAGGCCAGCGTGGCCTGGGCGGGCGCGGGCAGGGGCAGGCGGCGCACGATGGACGGGGTGATCAGCATCACGATCTCGGTCTTGTTGCGCGTATCGCCCTGCACGCCGAACAGCTTGCCCAGCAGCGGCAGCGTGCTCAGGCCGGGCACGCCCACCGCGGTCTTGCGGTCCTCGTCGTTGATCAGGCCGGCCAGCACCTGGGTCTCGCCGTCGCGCAGGCGCAGCGCGGTGCTGGTGGTGCGCGAGCCGACCAGGTAGGCGATGGAGCCCTGCGGGCCGCTCACCTCGCGCACCAGGTTGCTGACCTCCAGGCCGACCTTGATGACCACCTCGTCGTCCAGGGAGATGGTCGGCTCGACCTCCAGCTTCAGGCCCACATCGAGGTAGCTGACCGAGGTCGAGACGCCGGCATTGACCACCGAGGTGGTGGAGAACACCGGCAGCTTCTCGCCGATCTGCACCTTGGCCTTCTCGCGGTTGCGCGCGCGTATGGTCGGGTTGGCCAGCAGGTTGGTGTTGCCGGCCTCGCCCTTGAGCGTGGCCACCAGCGCCGGGTTGGCGATGCTGCCGCGGAAGGCGGCGCGATCCGACAGCGAGATCTGGCCGCTGACGCCGGGCAGGCCGTACTGCACCGAGCTGGGCCAGGACAGGCCCAGCTCGTCCATGCGGTTGGAGGCCACCTCCAGGATCTCCACCGCCAGCATGACCTCGGGCTCGGGCAGGTCCAGCGTGGCCACCAGCTGCTCGACCTGGCGCACCACCTCGGGCGTGTCGCGCAGCACCAGCGCGTTCAGCCGCTCGTCGGCATGCAGGTCGCGTGTCTTGGCCATGGTGCGCACCAGGGGCAGCAGCAGCTTGGCCTCGGCATTGCGCAGGTACAGGCTGCGCGTCACCAGCTCCTGGTGCTCGCGCTGCTTGGCCGCGGTGTTGGGATAGACCAGCAGCGTGCTGTCGTTGAGCAGCTTGCGCTCCAGCGCCTGGGTGGCCAGGATCACGCGCAGCGCCTCGTCCAGCGACACATTGCGCAGAAACACCGTGACCTTGGCATCGCCCCGCACGTCCTTGTCGAACACGAAGTTGACGCCGCTGGTGCGCGACAGCAGCTCGAACACCTGGCGCAGCGGCGCGTCGCGGAACTCCAGCGCTACCGGCTTCTGGTAGGCCGCGGCCATGGCCTGCGGAAGGGCTGGCGCAACGGCCGGCGCAACGGCCGGTGGCGGCGCGGCCCGGGCCGCCTGCGCCTGCAGCTCGCGCAGCCGCTCGGCCTGCTGCAGGCGCGCGCGCTCCAGCAGCAGGGCCGCGGCCGAACTCTGGGCCGGCGGCGGCGCACTGGCGCAGGCGGCCAGCAACAGGCACGACAACAGGCTCGGCAACAGGCTCGATGGCAGGCTCGGCAACGGCATCGGATTCGGGCGCGGCGCGCTCATGGGGGATCGGAGGCGGGGTTCAGCGGCTGCAGCGCGGCGCGCGGCTTGAAGCTCAGGCCCAGGCGCTGGTTGCCGGGCAGCCAGGTCAGCGTCAGCTGGTCCGGGCTCACGGCGTCCAGGCGCCAGTCGCGGTCCAGCGTCTGGCCCACGCGCAGGGCCAGGCTGCGATGGGGCCCGGCCAGCAGGGCCTGGGGCCCCTGGCCATCGTCGAGCACGCCGATCCATTGGTAGGGCAGGGACGGCACGGCGGGGCGCTCCGGGGCGCTGGCGCGCAGCGCCGCAGCAGCGGGGCCAGCGGCAGCCCCTGCAGTCGCCTGCCAGGCCTGCAAGGCCTGCGCATCGGCATCGGGCCAGTCGGCCGGGCGCGGCGGCAGGCCCGGCCCGGGCGGGACGCGGGACGCGGCGGCCACCGGCCGGGACACGGCCTGTTCGGCAAGCCCAACGGCAGGCCCAACGGCAAGCCCAACGGCAGGCTCAACGACAGGCTCGGCAGCCGGCTCAGGCCACAAGGCCAGGCCGGCGCTGGCCAGCAACGTGGCCAGCAGCAGATGGCGCAGCAGGGGCGTCATGGCCGACCCGTCATGGCCGCGGCCGCGACAGCAGTACCCATTGCAGCTCGGCCTGCAGGCGCGCGGTCCGGGCATCGGCCCGTTGCAGGCGCAGCGAGCCCAGCACCAGGCCGGCATCCTGGGCCAGCGCCTCGGCAACGAAGCGCCGCAGCTGCCCATAGTCGGCCTCGGCCAGCAGGGCCAGCTCCAGCCGGCCGGGCGCGGCCTGGTCGGCGCGGCGCTGCGCGTCGGGCAGGCGCTGCTGCGCGCCACGCAGGGTCAGCCCCTGGCGCCGGGCCAGGGCCAGCAGCTCGGCCACCCGCTGCGGCGCCTGGCCGGGCGGCGGCAAGGCGGCCTGCAGCCGGGCGGCGGCATCGTCCGGCCCGGCGGACGGCGTCGGGCCGGGCCGCGCCGCGGTCGCCAGGCGCGCATCGCGCTCGCTGCGCCACTGCTGCTCCAGCGCCTGGTGCTCCTGCCGCCACTGCACGGTGGCGGTGGCCAGCAGCGCGCTGGCCAGCAGCGCCAGCAGGCCGCCGAGCAGCAGCGCCCTGACGCGCCGCGGCTGGCCGCGCATGGACAGCAGCACGCTCATCGTCGACGTCAGGGAGCGCCAGCCGCCGCGGGCTGGGCCGGCGCCCAGCGCGCCTGCAGCACGAAGCGCTGACCCTCGGCCACCGGCTCCAGCCGGGCCAGCAGCACGTCCTGCCAGCCCGGTTCCAGCGGCCCCGCCGCGCCGGCGGGCAGGGCCCGGCGCAGGCGCTCGGCGGCCACCAGGGCCTGCTCGGCCGAGGCCGCCAGGCCATCGAGCTGCAGCCGCCCGCTGTCGTCCTGGGCCAGGCCCAGCCAGGCGATGCCCTCGACCGTGGCCTGCTCGGACGCCGCGAACACCGCCGGCCAGGGGTGTTGCAAGCGCTGCAGCCAGCGGCCGGCCTCGGCGGCCTGCGCCGTCAGGACGGGCGCGGGCAGGACGGCCCTGGGCGACGCCGTCGCGGCGCCGGCCACCGGTCCCGGCCCGTCGCGCAGGCGAAGCAGCGCCGATCGCGCCAGCTCGCGGTCCTGCCAGGCCTGGCGGGCCTCGGCCAGGCCCAGGGCCAGCACGGTGGTGGCGGTCAGCAGCCACAGCCAGGCCCAGCCGGGTGTGGGGCGCACCGGCTGCAGAAAGTCCGGCCGTGGCGCCTGCGGCAACCGGCTCATGATGCGACCCCGCTATGCGCCGCGCTGCCGCCGTGCCACCAGCGTGGATCGGGATGGCCGCTGCCCAGCACCTCGGGCCGGTCCAGCCACTGCGGCAGCCGCGGCGACGGACCCGCGGCCGGCGTGGCGGACTCCAGCCCCCAGCCCAGCAGCCAGCAGCGTGCCGGGCCCGGCCCGCCCTCGCGGTCCAGCCAGTCGGCCAGCGCCGCCGGGCTGGGCTCGGCCAGGCGGCGCTGCTGCAGGCCGGTGAGCCGGCCCTGGTCCAGGTCGATCACGGTCAGCAGCCGGCCCTCGGCCAGCAGCAGGCGCTGCGGCCCGCTGGCGCCGCGCAGCGCGGGCTGGCTGGCGGCCAGGGCCAGCGCCCGGGCCCACCAGGGCTGCACCTGCAGCAGGCGCACGCCATGGATGCGGGCACTGTCGCGCAGCTCGTCCAGGCGCTGGCCATGCAGGGCGCTGACGCCGCGCTGCTCGCCGCTGTGCCAGGCCGCCAGCGACCAGGCCGCCGCGACCTCGCCGTGGTAGTGGCGCAGCAGCGGCCGCACATAGTCGATCAGGGCGGTGTCGTCGGCCAGCGGCAGGGCGGCATCGACCAGCAGCTCGACCACCCACCAGGCCGACAGCCACAGCCGGGCGCTGCTGCCGGGATGGGCGGCGCACCAGGCGGCGATGTCGTCGTGGCGCTGCGCCGGGCGGCCGCCGCGCTGGGCACCGGCATCCCACAGACCGTCCGGCCCCCACCACAGCGCATGCGGCGCCTGCCAGCGCGTGGCCCACAGGCGCCAGGCCTGCTGCAGGCGGTCAGAGTTCGATGACACGGTCGACCTCGGCCAGGGTGGTGCGGCCGGCGCGCACGGCGTCGAGCGCAGCCTCGGCCAGGCTGCGCAGGCCGCTGTCCCGGGCGGCACGGCGCATTTCGGCGAGGGGCGCGCGGGCCACGATCAGGTCGCGCAGGCGGTCGTCCAGGCGCAGCAGCTCGGCCACGGCCAGGCGGCCGCGCAGGCCGCTGTGGTGGCAGCGGGCGCAGCCGCGCCCGCGGCGCAGCTGCAGCGGCCGGTCGTGGCCCAGGCGGGCCAGGGCGGCGGCATCGGGCTCGATGGCCTCGGCGCAATGCGGGCACACCTGGCGCAGCAGGCGCTGGGCCAGCACCGCGTTCAGCGCCGACACCAGGTTGTACAGGTCCAGGCCCATGTGCATGAAGCGCGCGATGACATCGAAGGCGCTGTTGGCATGCACGCTGCTGAACACCAGGTGGCCGGTCAGCGCGGCCTGCACGGCGATCTGTGCGGTCTCGGCATCGCGGATCTCGCCGACCATCACGCGGTCGGGGTCGTGGCGCAGGATGGAGCGCAGGCCACGCGCAAAGCCCAGGCCCTTCTTCTCGTTGACCGGGATCTGCACCACGCCGGGCAGCTGGTATTCGACCGGGTCCTCGATGGTGATGATCTTCTCGGCCACGCCGTCGAGCTCGGCGATGGCCGCATACAGCGTGGTGGTCTTGCCGCTGCCGGTGGGGCCGGTGACCAGCAGCAGGCCGTGCGGTGCACGCGCCAGGCGGATGATGGCCTCGCACATCGCCGGCTCGAAGCCCAGCGTGGCCAGTCTCAGCGGTGCGCCACCGCCGCCCTGGCCGGTGAGCGCCTGGCGGTCGAGCACACGCACCACCGCATCCTCGCCCCAGACGCTGGGCATCACCGACAGCCGGAAGTCGACCTCGCGGCCGAGCGCACGCAGCTTGAAGCGGCCGTCCTGCGGCAGCCGGCGCTCGCCGATGTCCAGCTCGGCCAGCACCTTCAGCCGCGACACCAGCTGCTCGGCCAGCGCCGTGCCGTCGATCTGGCGCAGCGGCTGCAGCACGCCGTCGATGCGCAGGCGCAGCCGCGCGCCCTGCGGGCCGTTCTCCAGGTGGATGTCGCTGGCGCCATCGGCCAGCGCATCCAGCAGCACCGCATCCAGCAGGCGCACCGCCGGACTGGTCTCGCGCTCCAGCGTGCCCAGGCTCAGCTCCTGCACGGCGCTGGCATCGTTGGCCGCGGCATCCGGCGTGGCCACGGCATCCAGCGCACGGCCCTCGCGCTCGCCCTGGTCCAGCCACTGCTGCAGCTGCTCGGCGCTGCACTGCCACCACAGCAGCGGCTGCTGCAGCCGCGCCTCGGCGGCCTGCAGCAGGGCGGTGTCCGGCGCCCGGTCGGCCACCAGGCCGTGGCGGCCCGCAGCGTCCTGCGCCAGCAGGGTGCGATGGCGCATCGCCAGGGTCTGCGGCCAGCGCTGGCGGTCGGGCTGCAGCGGCAGGGCCGGGCCGGTCACTGCACCTGCTCCATCAGCGTGAAGATCGGCAGGTACATCAGCACCACGATGCCGCCGATCAGCGTGCCCAGCACCAGCATCAGCAGCGGGTTGACGGTGCGCGTCAGCAGCTCGGCGCTGCGCGCGATCTCGTCGTCGTGGAAAGCCGCGGCGCGACCCAGCATGGCGCCCAGCTGGCCGCTGGACTCGCCCACGCGCAGCATGCGCCGGGCCACCGGCGTGGCCAGGCCGGCGCCGTCCATGGCCTGCGACAGGCGCTGGCCTTCGCGCACCGCGGCCTGGGTGGTCGCGGCCGCCGCGCGCAGTGGCGCCGGCAGCACGGCCGCGGTCAGCGCCAGGGCCTGGGGCACCGGCACGCCGGCGCCCAGCAGCAGGGCCAGGCTGCGGTACAGCCGGGCCAGGGCCACCAGGCGCAGCCGCGGACCCAGGCCGGGGCTGGCCCACAGCGCACGCGCCAGCCCGGTGGCCAGGGCCTGGCGCAGCGCAGGCCAGCGCCAGGCCAGCAGGGCCAGCAGCGGCGGCGCCAGCAGCCCGGCCGCGACACGGTCCGGATGGGCGGCGGCGGCCACGCCCAGCTCGATCAGCCAGCGCGAGGCGGTGGGAATGTCGCGGCCCAGGCTGTCGAACACGCCGGCAAAACGTGGCAGCACGTACAGCAGCAGGAACAGCACCACCAGCAGGCCGGCGCCCAGCAGCAGGGCCGGGTAGACCAGAGCCGCGCGCAGCCGCGCCGCCAGCGCGCCGCTCCAGGCCAGGTAGGCCGCATGGTCGCGCAGCGTGGCCGCCAGCTGGCCGCTGCGCTCGCTGGCCGCGACCAGGGCGATGAACAGCGCATCGAAGGCCTGCGGCGCGGCGCCCAGGGCCTGCGAGATGCTGCGGCCCTGGTGCAGCGCGGCCAGCACCGTCTCCAGCGCCGCGCCGGACTGGCCCGAGCGGTCGGCGGCCAGGTCGCGCTCGCGCAGGGTCTGCAAGGCCTCGGGCAGGGCAATGCCGGCCTCCAGCAGCACCGCCAGCTCCTGGCTGAACAGGCGCAGGTCCAGGCGCGCTCCGGCGCGGCGCCGCCCGCCGGCCGGCGCCGCGGCATCCAGCGCGCGCACGCCCAGCACCCGCTGCGGCGCCACGCCCAGGGCCTGGGCCACGGCCTGGGCATCGGCGGCCTGCACGCGCACATGGCGCACGCCGCGCGGCGGCTCGAACAGCTGCGCCAGGAACTCGGGCATGGCGCTCACCAGCTGGTCAGGTCGGCGTCATCGCCGTCGCCGCCGGGGCGGCGGTCGCGGCCCAGCGACAGCAGGTCGTAGTCGCCGTGCTGGCCCGGTGCGCGGTAGACATAGGGCTGGCCCCAGGGGTCGGCCGGCACGGCCTTGGCCAGGTAGGGGCCGGACCAGCGCGGCTCGTCGCCGGGGCGCTGCTGCAGCGCCGCCAGGCCCTGCTCGCTGCTGGGGTAGCGCCCGGTGTCGATGCGGTACTGGTCCAGCGCCTTGCCGAAGGCCTCGATCTGCGCGCGCGCCACCTTGGCCTCGCTCTTGCCGATCTGCGCGAACAGCTTGGGGCCGACATAGCCGGCCAGCAGGCCGATGATGACCATCACCACCAGCAGCTCCAGCAGGGTGAAGCCGCGCGGGCCACGGAGCGCGGCAGGGGCTGGCGATGGACGGTGCGGGCGGTACGGCATGGTCCGGAGAGCCTACGGGCCGGCTGTGACTCCGCCATGAAGCGTCGCGCAGCGCCTGTCACCGACCATGATCCGAACGGATCATCATGGTCCGTTCGCGTCATCGGCGTTTCGGGCGGGCGACCTAGATTGCCGTCATGGACTTGCTGCTTCCCCGTCTCCTGGCCGGCCTGGGCCTGGCCGTCACCACCCTGGCCGCCCCGGCCGCCCCGGCCGTCTCTACCGCTCCGACGGTCACCGGCTTCATCGTTCAACTGCGCGAGGACAGCGGCGACGGGCTCAGGCGTGCCCAGTCGGTGCAGGCCGTGCTCAGCGAGCAGCGCCTGCCGCTGACGCTGGACCGCGAGCTGGGCCAGCGCTGGCATGCGCTGGCCCCCACCACCGCGCTGGACACCACCGCCGCCCGCGCGATGGAGGCGCGGCTGCGCGCCGACCCGCGCGTGGCCCGCGTGGTGCCCAATGTGCGCGAGCAGCGGCTGGATGTGACGCCGTCAGATGCCCGCTTTGCCGAGCAGTGGTGGCTGAAGGCCGTGGCCGCCGGCAACAGCGGCGCGGCCGGCTTTGCCAAGGCCTGGGACCGCTCCACCGGCGTGGCCAATGCGGCGCCGGTGGCGGTGCTGGACTCGGGCCTGACCTCGCACATCGAGCTCAATGCACGGGTGCTGCCGGGCTATGACTTCGTCGCCGACGCCGTCTACTCGGGCGACGGCAACGGCCGCGACGCCGACTACCAGGACCCGGGCGACGCCATCAGCGCCAGCGACCGCGCGGCCCATCCGGCGGCCTTCAGCGGCTGCCCCGAGACGCCGGCCTCCAGCTGGCACGGCACCAGCATCGCCGGCCAGCTGGCCGCGGTGAGCAACAACACCGAGGGCGTGGCCGCGGCCAACTGGCAGGGCACGGTGCTGCCGGTGCGCGTGGCCGGCAAATGCGGTGCTGCGGTGGCCGACATCATCGACGGCCTGCGCTGGGCCGCCGGCCTGGCCGTGGCTGGCGTGCCGGCCAATCCCAACCCGGCGCGGCTGATCGTGCTGAGCTACGGCAGCATCGACGCCTGCGATGTCAACAGCAGCGACGCCGCGGTGCGCGACACCGCCCAGCTGTATGTGGACACGCTGGCCGCCGTGCGGGCGCGGGGCTCGGTGGTGTTCGTGGCCGCCGGCAACCAGCGCCGCGAGGTCGGCCGGCCGGCCTCCTGCAGCGGCGCCTTTGCGGTCGCCGCGGCCAACCGCGAAGGCATCAAGAGCAGCTACTCCAACTTCGGCGCCAAGGTCGCGCTGCTGGCCACCGGCGGCGACGCCGCCATCGGCGCCAGCTGCGATGCCCAGCTGGCCGACAGCGGCATCGTCACCACCGGCAACCTGGGCCAGACCCTGCCGGGCCAGGCCGGCTATGTGGCAGCCAGCGGCACCAGCTTTGCCGCACCGCAGGCCGCGGCCGTGGCCTCGCTGATGCTGGGGCTGAACCCCAGCCTGACGGTGGAGCAGATCGAGGACGGCCTGAAGCGCAGCGCCCGGCCGCATGTGCAGTCGCCGCTGCTGGGCGACTGTGCGCTGGGCAGCAATGTGGGCCGCTGCAGCTGCACCACCGCCACCTGCGGCGCCGGCCTGCTGGATGCCGACCAGGCCCTGGCCTTTGCCCAGGCCCCGGCCACCTGGCAGGCGCCGACCTGCAGCGCAACCGTGCTGGTCGATGACCGCCATGCCGCCTGCGCCACCGTGCTGGGCCGCAGCCTGCCCGACCCGCTGCCGGCGGCCGTGGCCGGCAGCTGCCAGCCGGCGGTGGTGACGCCGACCAACCCCACCAATCCCACCAATCCGACCACGCCGTCGACGGGCGGGGGTGGTGGCGGCGGCGCGCTGGGCCTGGGCTGGCTGGCCGGGCTGGCGTTGGCAGTGTGGGTGCTGCGGGCGCTGCGGCGCCCGACGGTCAGCGGATGAACTGGTCGATGTAGCCCTCGCCCAGGCCGTTGGCGCGGTAGTGGTCGCGGCACTTGGTGATGCGCGTGAACACGTCGTCGTAGCCGGTGCAGCGGCCATCCGGATCGCAGTAGATCATCGCGCCATTGACCTGGAACATCGTGATCATCTCGTCGACCTGCGGGTCCACCACCAGGGTGTGGGTCTCGCCCGGCGCCTCGTAGACATAGCTGCCTTCGGTGGCCACCCAGTCGTGCTCCAGATAGCGCCACTGGCCCTTGAGCACATAGCCGTGCACCGGCTGCGGATGGCGGTGGCGCGACAGCACGCCGGCACGGCGCACGCGCAGCAGGTTCATCCAGTAGCCGCGCGTGGCGCTCAGGCACAGCGGCCGGAACCAGACGTTGTCGTCCACCGGCACCCAGATGCGCTCGTCGTCGGGGATGACGTTGGGCACCACCAGCTCAGGGGGCGACTCGCGGGGCTGGGCATGGCGGTAGGGTTGCCACTTGTCCGAATCGGGCGGCACGGGCTGGGTCATCGGGGCTCCTCGGTTCAAGCGATCAGGTCAGGCGATCAGGTAGCCGCCATCCACCGGCAGTACCACGCCGGTGACGAAGGCGGCGGCCGGGCTGGCCAGGAACAGCGCCGGCCCGGCCACGTCCTCGGGCGTGCCCCAGCGGCCCATCGGCGTGCGCGCCAGGATGGGGCCGGCGCGCGCCGGGTCGTCCTGCAGCGCCTGGGTCAGCGGCGTGGCGATCCAGCCCGGCGCCACCGCATTGACGCGGATGCCGTCGGCGGCATAGGCGATGGCCAGGCTCTTGGTCAGCTGGGCCACGCCGCCCTTGCTGGCGCTGTAGCCAGGCACCAGGCCGCCGCCGAAGAAGCTGAGCATCGACGCGGTGTTGACGATGCAGCCGCGGCGCGCGCCCAGGCCGGCGCGGGCCGCGGCGCAGACCCGCATGCTGCCGTTGAGGTTGATGTCCACGGTGTCGGCGAACACCGCCGCCTCGTGCTCGGCGCCGCGGCGGATCACGCCGGCGCAGTTGACCACCACGTCCAGCTCGCCCAGGCCGCCGACATGGGCCTGCACCGCGGCGTCGTCGCGCACGTCCAGCGTGCTGAAGGTGACGGCCTGGGTCCGGGCCTGCGCTGCCTCCACCTCGGCCGGCGTGGCACCGGTGGCCCAGACCTGGTCGCCACGGCCGGCAAAGGCCAGCGCAATGCCCAGGCCGATGCCGCTGGTGCCACCGGTGACCAGCACGCGCCGGGCGGCGACGGCAGGCGCAGCTGAGGAGGAAGAGGAGGCTGGGTTCATGGTGCGAGATAGGGCCGGCCCGGCAGCTTGAAGCGGTAGATGCGGAAGTTTGGCACCTTGGTCGGGCTGTCGACCGGCGTGTCGAAGTCCATGTCGCCGTCCACCCACAGGTGCAGGTGGTTGCTCACCAGGTACATGTGGCCGTCTGGTCCCCAGGCCAGCGTATCGGGCCAGGAGATCTGCTCGCTGGTGACCAGCGGCGCGATCTGGCCGGTGCGCACGTCGCGCTTCATCACGCCGTTGAGCATCAGGGCGGTCAGGTACAGGTTGCCGTCGCGGTCGGCGCTCAGGCCGTCGGTGTTGGAGGGCAGGGTGGCCACCACCTCGACCGCACGCTCCACCTCCTCTTCCAGCTTGCCGAAGTCGCGGATCACCGCCGTGGGCACCGACAGCAGGCGGTTGCCGGTGAGGTTGGTCCAGTACAGCGTCTTCTTGTCGCCCGACAGCGTGATGCCGTCGGCCCCGGTGCGCATGCCATTGGGCTTGCCGTCCTTGGGCTTGAGCACGTCGCGGCCATGGATCTGGAAGCTGAACGCCTCGTCGTTGACGAACCCGGGCGCCGACAGCACACGCTTGGCACGCTGGGCCCGGATGTCGTAGACCAGGATGCCGCCCTTGAGCGGATTGCAGAAGATGCCCGAGTCGGCGATGTAGACGAAGCCGGCATCGATGTCCACGGCCACGTCGTTGAGGAAGGAGCACTTGCGGTCGGTGTCGGCCAGGCTGAACTCGTAGCGCACCAGCTCCCGTCCGGTCTTCAGGTCCCAGGCGATCAGCTTCTCGTCGCCGGGGGCCGACGGCGCGCCGGCGATGTGGCCCTGGTCCAGGATCCACATCACGTCGTTGCGGTCGATCTCGAAGCCCAGCACGGCCTTCAGCCCGCGCGGGTTGTTGACGTCGTTGAGCTCCTTGCTGGGAAAGGGCTGCAGCTTCCACTGCCCGTTCTTCTGCACCAGGCGCGACAGCGTGGCCGGCACCTCCTTGCCGCCCCAGCGCGCGGTGCTGACGTAGATGTTTCCGCGGCTGTCCAGCTTGGCGCCCTGCATCAGCACCTTCTTGTAGACCTGTTGGGCCTCGTAGGCCTGCTCGGCCGCGGCATCGCCGAGGTCGAAGCTCAGGCGGTTCCACTGCGCCACCACCTCCAGCGTGGGCTGGACGGCCTGGGCCCGGGCTGGCGTCAGGGCCGTCAGGGCCGCCAGGCCCAGCATGCTCATCAGGCCGGCGCCCAGCGCCCGCCAAGGGTTCAGCTTGCTCATCGAAGTCTCCTCGTCTCGGTCATGGGGCCAGGGCCTGGCGCACCTGCCCGGCCCTGGGGATGGGCGCCACCGCGCCAAAGCCTTCGGTGGACAGCGCCGCTGCCACCGCCGCATAGCGCCCGGCCTGCAGCAGGCTGTCGCCGGCCACCAGGCGAGCCACGAAGGCGCCGCCGAAGGCATCGCCGGCGCCGGTGGCATCCACCGGCCGGCAGGGATGGGCCGGCAGGTGGTGGCGCTCGTCCGCACTGGCCACCAGGCAGCCCCGGTCGCCCAGCTTCAGCGCCACCACCTTGGCACCCAGGCCCAGGCAGTGGTCCACCAGGGCATCGGGATCGTGCAGGCCGGTGATGGCCACCACGTCGTCGTAGCTGGGCAGTGCGATGTCGCAGCGCGACAGCACATCGTTCATCACCGCCCGCGCCCGGTCCACCGACCACAGCCGAAGCCGCAGATTGGTGTCGAAGCTGATCTTCACGCCGGCCTCGCGGGCCAGGGCCATGGCCGCATAGCCGGTGTCGCAGGCCTGCGCCGAGATGGCCAGCGAGATGCCCGACAGGTGCAGCACCCGGGCCGCGCGGATGCGCTCGGCCGGCAGGTCGGCCGGCGTCATGCGCGCCGCCGCCGAGCCGCTGCGGAAGAAGCTGAACTGGTGGCCGCCGGCGTCGTGGCTGACGAAGTAGATCGCGGTGTAGGCCGTGGCGTCGGTCTTCACGCCGGCATGGCACACGCCTTCCTCGTCCCACAGCGCGCGCAGCATGCGGCCGTAGGCATCGTCGCCCAGCGCGCTGGCATAGGCCACGCGCGCGCCCTGGCGCGCCGCGGCGATGGCGAAGTTGGAGCTGTCGCCGCCAAAGCCCTGCAGGTAGAGCCGGCCCTGGCCCTGGCCTTGCGCCTCGCCGGTCTGGTTGAACTCGACCATGGCCTCGCCCAGCGCCACGATGTCCACACGCTGGCCCATGCTCAGATGCGCCCGTACTTGGCCAGGCCCTTGCGCAGCGAGCGCTCGGCGATGATCAGGCGCGCCTGCTCCAGCTCGCGCGCGTCGATCTCCTGGGCCATGGCCAGCACGGCCTCGGCCTGGCCGCGCGGCACGACCACCACGCCGTCGACATCGCCGACGACGATGTCGCCCGGGTGCACGATCACGCCGCCCACGTTCACCGGCACCTGCGAGGCCACGGTGCGGTGGCGGCCCAGCGTGGTGCCGGGGCTGACGGCGCGTGCATAGACCGGGAAGCCGTAGTCGCGGCGGATCTCGGTGAGGTCGCGCACGCCGCCGTCCAGCACCGCGCCCACATGGCCGTTGGCCACGGCACCGGCGGTCATCAGGCCGCCCCACACGGCCACGTCGCCGACGCCGCCCTCGATGGAGATGACGATCACGCTGCCGGCCTCGACCTCGTCGATCAGGTCCAGCGCATGCTGCGGCGGCACGAACTCGTCGGTGGCCGCCTCCAGCACGGTGGCGGCCGGGCCGCAGATGCGCTGCTCGTTGATGCGTGGCTTGATCTGGTGGTCCAGGTAGCCGCGGCGGCCGCAGACCTTGTCCACGGCGTCGGCCACGGAGGCCACGGCCACCTTGCCGAAGGCTTCGATCAATTCGTTCATGGTGCGGGTTCCTTGTCGGGTGATGGAGAGTGGGGGGGATGGGGAAACGGGGGCGCGGCGGCTCACCAGCGGTTCAGCCAGTGCCGCGGCGCCTGGCCGCGCAGCACGCGCTGCACCTCCTCGGCGGCCTTGCGCTGCAGCTCGCGCATGGCCTCCTCGCTGTACCAGCCGATGTGGTTGGTGACGACCACGTTGTCCAGGCCGAACAGCGCCTGCCGGGCATCGGGCGGCTCGGTCTCGTACACGTCCAGGCCGGCCCCCAGCAGCCGGCCGGCCTGCAGCGCCTGCTGCAGCGCGTCCAGATCCACCAGGCCGCCGCGCGCGGTGTTGACGAGGATGGCGGTGGGCCGCATCAGCGCCAGGCGACGGGCATCGATCAGGTGGCGGGTGTGCTCGGTCAGCGGCGCATGCAGCGAGATCAGGTCGGCCTCGGCACACAGGCGATCGACGCTGGCCGCCTGCACGCCCGCCGGCAGCTCGGCCACCGGGTCGTGCACCAGCACCTGGCCGAAGCCGAAGCCGGCCAGCTTGTCGTGCGTCATGCGCGCGATGCGGCCGTAGCCGATCAGGCCCAGCGTGCGGCCGCGGAAGCGGTACATGGGCGCCACCACGCCGGGCCAGCGGCCGGCGCGCACCGCGCGGTCGTGCGGCAGGAGGCGCCGGGCCACGGCCAGCGCCAGCGCCACGGCCTGCGAGCTGACCTCGTCGATGCCGTAGTCGGGCACGTTGGCGACCATGATGCGGCGCTCGCCCGCGGCCTGCTGGTCGATGTTGTCCACGCCGATGCCGTAGCGGATGATGGCCTTGCAGCGCTGCATGGACTCGATCAGCCGACGTGGCACCGGCGACTCGCGCACCAGCACCACCTCGGCCTCGCGCACGGCCTCGGTGGCGGCGTCGGGATCGCCACGACAGGGGTGCAGCTCGAAGCTCGCGCCCACCTCGGCCAGCAGGGCCTGCTCCTGGTCGTAGGCGGCATAACCATCGTCCAGCGCCACCACGCGCCGCAGGCCCGGGGCCGTTGCTGCCAGCGTCATCGGGCCCTCACTTGCGTGCCGCGCTGGCCGCGGCCAGCAGGCGATCGGTCCAGTCGCGGCTGACCTCGGCCTCCAGCCAGGCCTTGACCGGCGGCTGGGCCTGCCTGCGGAAGCGCTCGACCTCGGCCGGGGTCAGCTCGGTGACGGTCATGCCCTTCTCGCCCAGCACCTTCTTGGCCGCCAGGTCCTGCTCGCGCGTCATGTCGCGGTGGATCTTCTGCGCCTTCACGAAGCCTTCTTCGACCGCCATCTTCTGCGCGGGCGTCAGGCCATTGAAGAAGCGGTCGCTCATCGCATAGGCATGCTGGCTGTAGATGTGGCCGTCCAGCGTGGCGAACTTCTGGTGCTGGTACAGGCTGGCCGCCAGGATGTTGGTGACGCCGTTCTCCTGGCCGTCGGCCGTGCCCTGGGCCAGCGCGGCCGGCAGCTCGCCCCAGTCGATGGCCGTGGGGCTGGCCCCCAGGGCCTCGACCATCTTGATGAACACCGGGCCGGGCTGCACACGCATCTTCAGGCCCTTCATGTCCTCGAGCGTGCGGATGGCGCGCTTGCTGTTGGTGAAGTGGCGCACGCCGTTGTCGCCAAAGCCCAGCAGGCGGATGCCGGTGCGCTTGCGCATCTCGTCGGCAAAGGCCTTGCCGAAGGCACCGTCCAGCACCGCATACGAGTGCGCATGGTTGTCGAACACGAAGGGCATGCCGAAGATGTTGAACGGCTTGTAGGAGCCGGCCACGCCGCCGTCGTGGATCACCGCCAGCTCCACCGTGCCCAGGCGCAGCCCCTCCATCACCTGCTGGGCCGGTCCGAGCTGGCCGGCCGGGTAGATCTCGACCTTCAGCGCACCGGCGGTGACCTTCTCGACATGCTCCTTGAAGGCCAGCGCCGCGGCATGCTTGGGCTGGTCGGCGCGACCGGGCTGGTAGTGCGCGTACTTGATGAGCTTGGCGGTCTGGGACATCACCGGCAGCGCGGACAGTGCGCTGGCGGCAGCCAGGGCGGCAAGCAGGGGGCGGCGGGTCAGGGTCATGGCAGGTCTCCTGGGGTTTTCCGGCAACAGCCGTCCCTGCCGTCGGCGGCGACGGCTGGAACGGGCCGGGTGGGGGGAAGCAGGGCGCCGTCGGGCGCGACGGCGCGGCAGGGTCAGCGGGGTGGCGCCGTCAGTGCGTGTAGCCCATCAGATGGGGCAGCCAGGTGCTGAGCGCGGGCACGAAGGTCAGCAGCAGCAGCACGATGACCGAGGTGATCAGGAACGGCACGGCCTCGCGGCACATCGCCCCCATCTTCACGCCCGAGACGATGGAGGTGACGAACAGCACGCCACCGACCGGCGGCGTGACCATGCCCAGCGTGAGGTTGACGCAGACCACGATGGCAAAGTGCATCGGGTCGATGCCGGCGGCGTCGGCCAGCGGCGCCAGGATGGGCACCATGATCATCACGCCGGGCAGCGGCTCGATCGGGATGCCCACCAGCAGCAGCAGCAGGTTGACGGCCAGCAGCAGCTCGGTCCTGGACAGGTTCAGGCTGGCGATCCAGGCCGCCACCGTCTGCGGGATCTGGCCCACCGTCAGCACCCAGGCGAACACCGCCGAGGTGGCGACGATGAACAGGATCGACGAGGTCAGCAGCGCCGTGCGCATCAGCAGCTCGGGCAGCATGGCCAGCCTGAGCGTGCGATAGACGAAGCGGCCGATGACCAGGGCATAGACCACGGCCACGGCCGAGGCCTCGGTGGGCGTGAAGAGGCCGAACTGGATGCCGCCGAGGATGACCACCGGCAGCAGCAGCGCCGGCAGGGCGCGCAGGAACAGCCGGCCGACCGGCGCGGTGTCCAGCGCCTGAGCGGGCAGCCGGTAGCCGCGCCGCAGGCTGATCAGGTGGTTGGTCAGCATCAGCGCCGCGGCCAGCAGCAGGCCGGGCACCACGCCGGCCAGGAACAGGCCCGAGACGGTGACGCTGTTATCGGTCATCGCATAGACGATCATGATGATCGACGGCGGGATGATCGGCCCGAGGATGGCGGTGGAGGCGGTCAGCGCGGCCGCGTAGGACGCGGGATAGCCGCCCTGGCGCATCATGCTGATGGCCATCGCGCCTGGCCCGGCGGCGCCGGCCAGGGCCGAGCCGCTGATGCCGGCAAAGGCCGTCAGCGTCAGCACGTTGGCATGGCCCAGGCCGCCGCGCCAGCCGCCCACCAGGCGGGCGGCGAACCTGAGCATCACATCGGTCAGCGAGCCGCCGGTCATGATCTCCGAGGCCAGCACGAAGAACGGAATGGCCAGCAGCGGAAAGCTGTCCAGGCCGCTGAACATGTTCTGCATCACGACGATGGCGGGCAGGCCGGGCTGCATCCACACCGCGATCAGGCCGGCGATGAACATCGCAAAGGCGATCGGTGCGCCCAGCACCATCAGTCCGACGAACGACAATCCCAGCAAGGCACTCATGGGTCGCTCTCCTTCAGGCGGCCTGCGGGTCGAAGCCCGCCTGCCGCTCCCATTCGCCCCGGCGCACCCAGCGTGGCGCCACGGCCGCCAGGTGCAGCAGGGTCAGCAAGGCGCCCACCGGCAGGGCCAGGTAGATGCGGCCCAGCGACCAGTTCAGCACCGGCGACTCCTGGTCCCAGGCGAACTCGGCGTATTGCCAGCCCAGCCAGACCATGCTGGCCAGCGAGCCCGCCAGCAGCACGACGATCAGCCCGCGCAGGCCCTGGGCCAGCGCCCGGGGCAGGGCCGCCGGCAGGCTTTCGACCGCGATGTGGCCGCCCACGCGCAGCGCCGGGCCGGCGCCCAGGAAGGTGAGCCAGACCATCATGTAGCGCGTCGCTTCCTCGACCCAGGGAAACGAATGGTTCAGCGCATAGCGGGAGAACACGTTCAAGGCCACCAGCGCGGCCATCACCGCCAGCAGCAGCACCAGCACCCAGCGGTTGCACCAGCACAGCGCCGCATCCAGGCGTGCCAGCAGCGATGCCGCCGGGCCGCGACGCGCAGCGCCTTCCACCGATCCCTTGTTCAACACGCACTCCCATCGTTCAGTTGCCGGGCAATCGTATCTGATATCTTAGATATCAATATCCGGGTTGACCCCATTACACTGTCTGCACCCCCCTCCAGAGGCCGCGATGACCGCCCCGCTGACACTTGAACGCCCCCAGCTGCTGACCGAACGGGTCTGCGAGCGCATTCGCGAGGCCATCGTCAGGGGCCAGCTGAAGCTGGGCGAGCAGGTGTCCGAGAGCCAGCTGGCGGCGCGCATGGAGGTGAGCAAGACGCCGGTGCGCGAGGCCCTGCTGCGCCTCAAGCGCGACGGGCTGGTGGAAATCCATCCGCAGCGCGGCACCTTCGTGTTTCGGCTCGATCCGGGCCAGGTGAGCCACCTGTGCCACTACCGCGAGATGATGGAGACGGCGGCCCTGCGCGAGGCCATCGAGGCCGATGCCGGGGCGCTGGCCGACGACATGGCGGGCTACGTCGCCCGCATGGCCCAGGCCGAGCGGGATGGCGACGTGCTGGCGCTGGCGCAGCTGGACATGGAGTTCCACGGCCTGTTCTTCCAGCACTGCCGCAACCGCTACCTGGCGGCCGGCTACGAGGTCATCCGCTCGCAGCTGCTGGCGCTGCGCTACCGCTCGCCGATCACCAATGCCTTGAGCAGCCACCAGGTGCTGGTGGATGCGGTGCAGCAGCGCGATGCGGCGCTGGCCACCCGGCTGCTGAGCCAGCATGTGCTGGAGAACGAACCCCGCTACCGCACCGCCTGCAGCGTGGCCTGACCCCGCGCGCAGGAAGCGGCAGCGCGGGCAGCGTCAACGCCCCCCGACCTCGCCCCGCCTGATCGCCGCCGCCCGCTGGCGCACGGCCTGGCGCTGGCCGGCATCCAGCCGGGCCAGGTTCTTCACCTGCGGCGCCATGCGCGAGTGGGCGGCCAGGCGCTCGGCATGGTGCAGCAGAAAGTCCCAGTACAGCGTGGTGAACGGGCAGGCCCGCTCGCCCTCGCGCTGGCCGGGGTCGTAGCGGCAGCCGCTGCACTGCGGGCCCATGCGCTGCAGATAGCGGCCGCTGGCCGCATAGGGCTTGCTGGCCATCAGGCCGCCGTCGGCAAACTGGCTCATGCCCAGGGTGTTGGGCAGCTCCACCCACTCCACCGCATCCACGTACACGGCCAGGTACCAGCGGTGCAGCTGCTGCGGCTGCACGCCCAGCAGCAGCGCATACAGGCCGGTGATCATCAGCCGCTGGATGTGGTGGGCATAGCCGTGCTGCAGGGTCTGCTGCAGCGCATCGCGCAGGCAGGCCATGTCGGTCTCGCCGGTCCAGTACCAGGCGGGCAGGTCCTCGCCGGCCTGCAGCGCATTGAGCTGGGCATAGTCGGGCATGCGCGTCCAGTAGATGCCGCGCACATACTCGCGCCAGCCCAGGATCTGGCGGATGAAGCCTTCCACGCTGGCCAGCGGCGCCAGGCCCTGGTGATAGGCCTGCTCGGCCGCGGCCACCACCTCGCGGGCGCTCAGCAGCTTCAGGTTCAGCGCCGCCGACAGCTGCGAGTGGTACAGCCAGGGCTGGCCCGGCCACAGCGCATCCTGCCAGCGGCCAAAGTGCGGCAGGCGCTCGGCAATGAAGGCCGCCAGGGCCTGCAGCGCCTGCTCGCGCGTGACCGGCCAGCCGAAGTGGTCGAGCCGGCCGGGATGGCTGGCAAAGCGCTGGCCCACCAGGGCCAGCACCTCGCGGGTGATGGCATCGGGCTCGAACCAGCGCGGCAGCGGCAGCTCGCCCGGTCCGCCGGCGCCGAAGGCCTCGCGGTTGTCGGCATCGAAGTTCCAGCGGCCGCCCAGCGGCTGCTCGCCGCCGTCGTCCATCAGCACGCGGTGGCGCCGCCGCTGCTCGCGGTAGAAGACCTCCAGGCGCAGCGAGCGCCGGCCCCGCGCATGGGCGGCAAAGTCGCGCACCGTGCCAAAGAAGTGCCGGTCGTCGCGCAGCTCCAGCGGCAGGCCGGCGGCGCGGGCCACGCCGCGCAGGGCCTGCAGCACCCGCCAGTCGCCCGGGGCAGTCAGGCACAGGCGCTGCGGCCGCAGGCGCTGCAGGTCGGCGCCCAGCTGGGCCGCCAGGCTGCCGCGGTTGTGCCCGTCGTCCAGCCGGGTGTAGTGCAGCGGCCGGCCGGCCTGGCGCAGCGCCTGGGCAAAGTGGCGCATCGCCGCCAGGAACAGCGCCGTGCGCACCTGGCTGGACCAGACATGGGTGGACTCTTCGGCCACCTCGGCCATCCACACCGCGTCCTGCTGCGCATCGAAGCCGTCAAAGGCGCTGGCCTGCAGGTCGAGCTGGTCGCCCAGCACCAGCACCAGGCAGCGCAGCTCAGCCATGGGCCGGCGGGCCGCGGTGGCCGCGGTGGCCGGAAGAGCGGTGGCGGGTCGGAAACACGGGCCGCATGCTAAGGCGTGCGGCGCCGTGCCGGCGCCAGCGCCGCCTCAGTCCGGACGGCGGCGGCGGGCCAGGAAGCCCAGCACGCCCAGGCCGGCGGCCATCAGCGCATAGCTCTCGGGTTCCGGCACCGGGGTGGTCACGGTCAGGTTGTCGACCACCACGCCGACGCCCTTGAACGAGATCGAGCGGATGTCGGCCTGGGCCCGCGTGATGCCCAGGAACTGGCCTTCGTTGTAGCCGTAGGCGTCGGTGTCGACGGTGTAGGCATGGGTCTCGATGATCTGGTTGTTCTCGCCGTAGACCGAGACCTCGATGCTGATCGGCGCAGCGCCGTACAGATCGACCAGGGCATCGAAGGCCGCATGGTTGACGAAGGCGCCGGCGCCCGCCGACAGGCCGCCGCTGAAGGTGAAGCGCAGCTCGCCAGCGGTGCCGCCGGCGGCAAAGAGGTTGCCGACGCCCCACAGGCCGTTGTCGTACAGCACGCGGTTGCTGGCGCCCAGCTCGGCCTGGCTGTCGCCGGTGAAGACGATGCCGGGGCTGACCTCGACCGGGCCGCTGCTGAGCAGGCCGTCGAAGTTCTCGAAGTCGACCAGCAGCTGCGGGCCGGCGATGGCCGCCGCGTCGGTGACCAGCAGGGCCTGGGCGGGCAGGGCGGCGGCGGCGGCCAGGGCGGCCGCGGCGATCAGATGCAGTTTCATGGGATGTCCTTGGATCAAGTGGTGCGGGCCGTCGGCATCAGCTGCCGATGATTCCGCCGTCGTTCTTGGTGATCACCACCACCGCCGAGCGCGGCCGGCCGGCCGGCAGCGGCGTGACGCCGTCGGAGGCGGTGGCCCACTGGTTCTGCGGCCAGTTGGAGAACTGCGTCGGATTGGCGGCGGTGGCGTCTTCGCCGGGATGCTGCACGCCGACGAACATGGCCTTGCCGTCCGGCGTCATGGTCACGCCGGTGACCTCGCACTTGTTCGGGCCGGTCAGGAAGCGCCGCGTCACACCGGTGTTGGGATCGGCGCAGACCATCATGTTGCCGCCGATGTTGACGAAGTCGCCGCTGCCGTCGCCGATCTGGTCGGTCTGCACCCACAGGCGGCCGAACGGATCGAACCACAGGCCGTCCGGCGCACCGTAGTCGGCGCTGCCGTTGGGATCGTCGACGATGTTGCCCTTGTAGTCGTTGCTGGGCTTGGCGGTCTTGGCGGTGGCGGTGTCGCCGGCCTGGGCGAAGATGTCCCAGGCGAAGCCGGTGGCGGTGACGGTCTTGCCGGCCTCGCGCCAGCGGATGATGTGGCCGTAGACGTTGTCGGCAAACGGGTTGGCCGCATCGACGGCCGGGCGGGCGCTGGCCGCGGTGGTCGAGCCGTCGATGGCATTCGACGACGGCGTGGCGCTGCTGCCGCGGCGGTTGTTGTTGGTCAGCGTGCAGTAGACCTCGATCTCCGAGTAGCCGCCGATGCGCGGGCGCGCGCCGGTCCACTCGGGGCGGTCCATCATGGTCGCGCCCAGGGCGTCGGCGGCCATGCGCGTCTTGATCAGGATCTTGGCCTGCACCTCGGCATCGTTGGCGCCGGCAAAGTTCGGGTTGTCGCGCAGCGCCTGGCCGTTGACGCCCACGGCGGCCGGCGTCAGCGGCAGCCAGCTGCCCGAGCCATCGGCGTTGAACTTGGCCACGTACAGCGTGCCGCTGTCGAGCAGGTTGCGGTTGGCGGCCTTGTTGGTCGGGTTGTACTTGCCGGCGCAGACGAACTTGTAAATGTACTCGTTGCGCTCGTCATCGCCCATGTAGAAGGCGATGTTGTTCTGCGCATCAACCACGTACTGCGCGCTCTCGTGCTTGAAGCGGCCGAGCGCGGTGCGCTTGACCGGCGCGGCGCCAGGGTTCATCGGGTCGATCTCGACCACCCAGCCGAACAGGTTGGCCTCGTTGGGGTTCTGCGCCAGGTCGAAGCGGTCGTCGGTCTCATGCCAGCGGTAGCCGAAGCCCGCCGCCACCACGCCGTAGCGGTTGTAGAGCTTGCCGGCCTCGGTGGCCACGCCGGGCAGGGCCGAGCGGGCGCCGAAGTTGCCGTTCCAGTTCTCTTCGCAGGTCAGGTAGGTGCCCCAGGGCGTGACGCCGTTGGCGCAATTGTTGATGGTGCCGTAGGCCACCGTGCCGTCGGTCAGGGTGCCGGTGTCGACGCTGGCGCTGTCGGTGATGACGAACTTCTTGGTCTTCATCAGCGCATGGCCGGCGGCCGGGCCGCTGATCTTGCACAGCGTATTGGCGGTGATGCGCCGGCCGTAGGGCGAGTTCTTCACCACGCTCCACTTGCCGGCGATGCGGCGCAGCTCGACCACCGACACGCCGTGCGCGGCCTGCGACTTGCGCGTCTTGGCCAGGGTGTAGCCGTTGCCCGACTGGCCGTCGGTGAACAGCAGCTCCTCGTGGGTGTACTCGTTGTTGGCGCAGAGGATGCCGCGGTCGCTGAGCGGCCCGCCGCCCGTGCCTTGCAGCGGGAAGAAGTGCATGCCGTCGGTGTGCATGCCGTACTGCCTGGCCTGGGCCGCGGCATCCTGGCTGGCATCGCCGACGAAGGCCGGGCCGCCGGGCATGATGGGGTCGCCCCAGGCCACCAGCAGGTTGGCGGTGTAGCCGGCGGGCACGGTGATGCGGTCGACCACGGCCGTGGCGCTGCCGCCCAGCGAGACATTCAGCGCGCGGGTGTTGGCCGGCACGCTGTCGAAGCCGATGCCGGGGAAGCCCAGGCCGGCCGGCACCGGCGCGGCTTCGACGGTCTGCACCAGGCCGCCCAGCGACAGGCCGCCGATGGCGGTCAGCGCGGTGGCGCTGGCACCACCGCGCACAAAGCGGCGGCGGCTCAGATCGATGCGGGCGACGACATCGAGGATGGACTCGTTGCCCGACCGGTTCAGCGACTGGTCGTTCTTCGGATGGCTGTGACCCTTCATGGGCGGCTCCTGGCGGGTGGGGGGCTGGGACGGCTGCGGCCATAGCGGCCGATGGACAGGCGCCACTGTCTCAACCGGCCATGACGACACAGTGAATGCCGCGGCCTGCGCCGACGCCCGCTTGAGGGGGCCCCGGCGGCCAGAAAGCGCGGGGTTGGCGGCCAGCTGTCATGCCTGGGTCATGAAGCTGGCATCTGCCGGCGGCAGCATGCGCGCCCAGCATGACCGTTTCCGCCACCGATCCGAACCCCCGCCAGGCGCTGCTCGCGCTGCTGGGCCAGCAGCAGCTGCGCCCGCACTTCCAGCCCATCGTGGAGCTGGCGCGTGGCGAGGTGCTGGGCCACGAGGCCCTGATCCGCATGCCGCCGGGCTGCCGCTGGTCCACGCCCGATGCGCTGTTCGGCGCCGCCCGCGAGGCCGATGCCAGCGGCGGCCTGAGCACGGCGCTGGAGATCGAGTGCCTGCGCCTGGCGCTGCGCCATGCCGACGATGCGCAGCTGTGCGGCCGGCTGTTCGTCAACCTCAGCGCGCGGGCGCTGATGGCCGCGCTGGCCCAGCGCGACCTGGAGGCGCTGATGACCCTGTCCGAGCGCCGCGAGGTCGTGCCCGGCGGCCTGGTCATCGAGCTGACCGAGCACGAGCAGGTGCGCGACGTCGATGCGCTGGCCGCGGCCGTGGCGCGGCTGCGCCGCCACCGCGTGCAGCTGGCGCTGGACGACTTCGGCGACGGCCGCTCCAGCCTGCGCCTGTGGTCCCAGCTCAAGCCCGAGATCGTCAAGATCGACAAGTACTTCACCCACGAGCTGCCGCGCCACCCCGAGAAGCTGCAGACCCTGCGCGCGCTGCAGCAGATCTCGCAGACCTTCGGCAGCCTGCTGGTGGCCGAGGGCATCGAGACCGCCGACGAACTGCACCTGGTGCGCGACCTGGGCCTGCCGCTGGGCCAGGGCTGGCTGCTGGGACGGCCGGAGCCAAGCCCGGCCAGCAGCGTGCCCGAGGCCGCGCTGGCCGTGCTGCGCAGCCGCGACGTGGCGGTGTTTCCCGAGCGCCGGCGCACCACCCAGCAGCGCGCCAGCGCACGCACCCTACTGCGCGAGGTGCCGCCGGTGCCCTGCGACACCAGCAACCAGGCGCTGTTCGAGCGCTTCGGCGCCGACGAGTCGCTGGTGGCGCTGGCCCTGGTCGACGGCAGCCGGCCGGTGGGCCTGATCAGCCGCCAGCGCTTCCTGGACCGCTATGCCAAGACCTTTGCGCGCGAGCTGTACGGCCGCCAGGCCTGCACCCAGTTCGCCAACCTGGCGCCGCGCCTGGTCGACATCCATGCCGACATCGACGAGCTGGTGGCGGTGCTGACCAGCGACGACCAGCGCTACCTGGCCGATGGCGTGATCGTCACCGAAGGCGGACGCTACCGCGGCCTGGGCAGCGGCGCGGACCTGGTGCGCATCGTCACCGAGTCGCGCATCGAGGCCGCGCGCCATGCCAACCCGCTGACCCTGCTGCCCGGCAACATCCCGCTGACCCAGCACATCGAGCGCCTGCTGGCCGCCGGCCGCGACTTCGTGGCCTGCTACAGCGACCTGAACCAGTTCAAGCCCTTCAACGACATCTACGGCTACTGGCGCGGCGACGAGATGATCCTGCGCGCCGCGCGCAGCCTGTCGGCCCATGCCGATGCGCGGCGCGACTTCGTCGGCCACGTCGGCGGCGACGACTTCGTGGTGCTGTTCCAGAGCGAGGACTGGGCCCAGCGCTGCGAGGCCGCGGTGGCCGAGTTCAATGCCGCGGCGTGCGAGCTCTACGACGACGAGGCGCGCGCGGCCGGCGGCGTGCAGGCCGAGGACCGCCACGGCGTGCCGCGCTTCCATCCGCTGACGACGATGAGCATCGGTGCGGTGCGCGTGGCGGGCGCGCAGACCCAGCTGCGCGCCGAGGCCGTGGCCGATGCCGCGGCCCATGCCAAGCGCCGCGCCAAGGCCAGCGGCGCGGCGCTGGTGCGCTGCGACCTGGCACCCGCGGGCCGCCCGGACTGGGCCTGAGCGCCGGGCGCGGGGCGCGCAGAGACCAAAGAGCCATGCCGGCGCAGCCCGGCGATGGCCCATTGGAGCGATGCCGGCGGCCGCCGGCGCCGCAACACTGGCGTCTTCACCACCCCGTCTCGCCAGGCACTGCCATGCACACCCCGCACCGCTTCGACATCTACGCCCCCATCCACAAGGCCATCCGCCACTTCATGACCGACACCCTGCAGCGCATGGGCCGGGTCGACGTCGACGACGCGCAGGAACTCGGCGCCGCGCTGGACCAGCTGGACTCGCTGCTGCAGGCCGCACGCTGCCACCTGCAGCACGAGAACGAGTTCATCCACCCGGCCATCGAGGCCGCCTGCCGCGGCCTCAGCGAGCGCATCGCCGGCGAGCACCAGGACCACCTGGAGGCGATCGCCGGGCTGCAGGCAGGCAGCGCCGCGCTGCGCGCCGCGCCCGAGGCCCGGGCCGCGCACCGGCTGTACCGCCAGCTGGCGGCCTTCGTCGCCGAGAACCTCGAACACATGGATGTGGAGGAGACCCGCCACAACCAGGCCCTGTGGGAGACCCACGCCGACGGCGAGCTGCAGGCCATCGAAGGCCGCATCCTGGCCAGCATCGGCCCCGACGAGATGGGCCTGTGGCTGCGCTGGATGATCCCCGCCCTCAGCCCGGCCGAACGGGCGCAGATGATCGCCGGCATGCCTCAGGAGGCGCGCGCGCCGGTGCTGGAACTGGCCCGGGCGCGGCTGGATGACACGGCCTGGGCCAAGCTCAGCCGGGCCCTGGGCCAGGCCCCGGTGCCGGGCCTGGTGGCCGCCTGACAGGCTGTGCCCCCGCTGCCGCCCGCCGCGCGCTTGCACGGCCTGGCGGTGGCGGCGAACATCGTCGTCGCGGGCCGGCGCATCCGAGCGTGTCGAAATGCGCCGGTGCCGTTCGTCGTTGCAGGCGGGCGCTGTTGCGGCCCGCCTTTTCGCCCCGCAGTCTCGCCCCCCCCCCACCAGGACCGACGATGCCCAAGAACCTGATCTGCCTGTGGTTCGACAAGGACGCCGAAGAGGCGGCGCGCTTTTATGCCGCCACCTTGCCCGACAGCCGGGTGACGGCGGTACACCGGGCCCCCGCCGACTACCCGTCCGGCAAGGCCGGCGAGGTGCTGACGGTGGAGTTCACCGTCGCCGGCATCCCCTGCCTGGGCCTGAACGGCGGCCCGGCCTTCCGGCATTCCGAAGCCTTCTCGTTCCAGATCGCCACCGACGACCAGGACGAGACCGACCGCCTGTGGAACGCCATCGTCGGCAACGGCGGCACGGCCAGCGCCTGCGGCTGGTGCAAGGACCGCTGGGGCCTGTCCTGGCAGATCACGCCGCGTGTGCTGACCGAGGCCCTGGCCGCCGGGGGCGCCGAGGCCCGCCGGGCCTTCGAGGCCATGATGGGCATGCAGAAGATCGACGTCGCCGCCATCGAGGCGGCACGCCGTGGCTGAGCGGCCGCACGCACCGCCGATGACCGACGCGGCGCCGACCCCGACGCTGTGGGCCGACCTGCGCGCGGCCTTGCGCGGCACCGGCGCCGACTACACGCGCATCCCGCTCAAGCGCGCGGTGTTCCTGCTGGCCATCCCGATGATGCTGGAGCTGGTGCTCGAATCCACCTTCGCGGTGGTCGACATCTTCTTCGTCGCCAAGCTCGGCGCCTCGGCCGTGGCCACGGTCGGCCTGACCGAAACCTATCTGTTCCTGCTCTATTCGGTGGCCATGGGCCTGGCGATGGCGGTCACCGCGGTGGTGGCCCGGCGCGTCGGCGAGCAGCGTGGCGACGAGGCCGCGCTGTCGGCGGTGCAGGCCATGCTGCTGGCCGTGCTGGCCTCGGTGCCGGTGGCCCTGGCCGGCATCTTCTGGGCCCAGGACCTGCTGCGCCTGATGGGCGCCGACGCCTGGTCCATCGAACACGGCTACCGCTACACCCAGTGGATGCTGGGCGGCAATGTGGTGATCCTGCTGCTGTTCGTCATCAACGCCATCTTCCGCGGCGCCGGTGACGCGGCCGCAGCCATGCATGTGCTGTGGGTGGCCAATGCGCTGAACATCGCGCTCGACCCGATCCTGATCTTCGGCTGGGGTCCGATCCCGGCCATGGGCGTGGAGGGTGCGGCCATCGCCACCAACATCGGCCGCGGCGCCGGCGTGCTGATGCAGCTGTGCATCCTGGCCCGCGGCAGCCAGCACCTGCACCTGGTCGGCGCCAGCCTGCGCTGGCATGGCGCGACCCTGCTGCACATCGCACGCACCTCGCTGGGCGGCATCGGCCAGATGATCATCGCCATGACGGCCTGGATCTTTCTGATGCGCATCCTGGCCAGCCTGTCCACCGAGGCCGTGGCCGGCGCGACCATCGCCATGCGCGTGATGATGTTCACGCTGATGCCGGCCTGGGGCATGTCCAATGCCGCGGCCACCCTGGTCGGCCAGAACCTGGGCGCCGGCCAGCCCGAGCGCTCCGAGGCCGCGGTGTGGCGCATCGGCTGGATGAACATGGGCTTCACGCTGGTGGTGTCGGTGCTGTTCTTCCTCCGGCACGACGCCATCATCGGCCTGTTCACCGACGAGGCGGCGGTGATCGCCATCGGTGGCGAGTGGCTGTCCATCCTGGCCTGGTCGTACTTCGTCTACGGCTGGTGGATGGTGGCGGTGCAGGCCTTCAACGGCGCCGGCGATACGCTGACACCGACCTGGATCAACCTGGTCTTCTTCTGGCTGATCCAGATTCCGCTGGCCTGGCTGCTGGCCCGGCCGCTGGGCTGGGGCCATTCCGGCGTGTTCTGGGGCGTGTTCGTCTCGGAGACAGCGGTGGGCCTGTTCACGCTGTGGCTGTTCTCGCGCGGGGGCTGGAAGCTGGCGCCGGCCAATTCATAAATTATTCCGATCAGAATCTAAACGACAAATTGATTTTGTTTTTGTAGCCGGCTGCCTAGCATCCCTCCAGACCGCACAACTGGAGAGACCGCACATGTCCCTGCTGGGCAATCTGCTGCATGCCGTGAAGCCTTCGCCGACCCTGGCCATCGCCAGGCAGGCCGCACAGATGCGCCGCGATGGCGTGGACGTGATCGGCCTGGCCCAAGGCGAACCCGACTTCGCCACGCCGGACCACATCAACGCCGCGGCCAAGGCGGCCATCGACCAGGGGCGGACCCGGTACACCGACGTGGACGGCACGCCCGAGCTGAAGGCCGCCATTGCCCGCAAGTTCGCGCGCGACAACGGCCTGACCTATGCCACCGACCAGATCAGCGTGGGCACCGGCGGCAAGCAGGTGCTGTTCAACGCGCTGCTGGCCACGCTGGATCCGGGCGACGAGGTCGTCCTGCCGGCGCCGTACTGGGTCTCTTATCCCGACATGGTGCGCATCGCCGGCGGCCGTCCGGTGGAGGTGGCGTGCAGCGAGGCGCAGGGCTTCAAGATCACGCCGCAGCAGCTGCGCGAGGCCATCACCGGGCGCACCAAGTGGCTGGTGCTGAACTCGCCGGGCAACCCCACGGGCGCCGGCTACAGCGCGCCCGAGCTGCGCGCCCTCGGGCAGGAGCTGTTGCGGCATCCGCAGGTCCATGTGCTCAGCGACGACATCTACGAGCACCTGCGCTACGACGGCTGGCGCTTTGCCAGCCTGGCGGCCGAGGTGCCCGAACTCCATGCCCGCACGCTGACCGTCAACGGCGTCTCCAAGGCCTATGCGATGACGGGCTGGCGCATCGGCTACGCGGCCGGCCCGCGCGAGCTGATCCAGGCCATGGCCACGCTGCAGTCGCAGAGCACCAGCAATCCCTGCTCGATCGCGCAGGCCGCCGCCGTTGCCGCGCTGGACGGACCGCACGACTTCCTGGCCGCGCGCAACCAGGTCTTCCAGGCGCGGCTCGACCTGTGCCTGGCCGCCTTGCGCAGCACGCCCGGCCTGGGCTGCCGGCGGCCGGAGGGAGCGTTCTACCTGTTCCCCCGCTGCGAGGACCTGATCGGACGCGCCGATCCCCACACCGGCAGGCCGCTGCGCAACGACCTGGAGGTCACGCGCTACCTGCTGGAGCGGGCCCGGGTCGCGGTGGTGCCGGGCAGCGCCTTCGGCGCGCCCGGCCACTTCCGCATCTCGTTCGCCACCGCCACCGAGCGCCTGGAGACGGCCTGCCAGCGCATCCGCGCCGCCTGCGCCGAACTGGTCTGATCGGGAGAGCACCATGGATCTGGGCATCAAGGGCCGGCGCGCGCTGGTCATGAGCGCGGGAGGCGGCCTCGGCAGCGCGGTGGCGCTGGCACTGGCGGACGAGGGCGTTGCCGTGTGCGTGGCCGACCGCGATGAGGCGGCCGTGCAGGCCACGGCGCAGCGGGTGCAGGCCGCCGGCGGAACCTGCCAGGCCTTCGTCTGGGACCTCGCCGACCCGGCGCAACGGGCCCGCGGCGTGGCGCAGCTGCTGGACCGGGTGGGTGGCATCGACATCCTGGTGAACAACACCGGCGGGCCGCCGCCGGGACCGGCCTGCGGACAGGCGCCGGAGGTCTGGCGGTCGACCTTCGAGTCCATGGTGGTCTCGGTCATCGCCATCACCGACCTGCTGCTGCCGGGGATGCGCCAGCGCGGCTGGGGCCGCGTGATCACCAGCACCTCGTCGGGCGTGGTGGCGCCGATTGCCAACCTGGGCCTGTCGAACACGGCGCGGCTGTCGCTGCTGGGCTGGTCCAAGACCCTGGCCCGGGAGGTGGCGGCCGATGGCATCACGGCGAACGTGGTGGTGCCGGGCCGCATCGCCACCGCGCGCACCCGGTTTCTGGACGCCGCAAGGGCACAGCGCGAAGGGCGCGATGCGGCGGCCATCGAGGCCGAGAGCGCGGCCTCCATCCCGCTGGGCCGCTACGGCCGGGCCGAGGAGTTTGCCGACCTGGTGAGCTTTCTGGCCAGCGAGCGCGCCGCCTACCTGACCGGCAGCACCGTGCGCATCGACGGCGGCCTGATCGCCAGCCTGTAGCCACCGGCCACGAACCTCCGACCCCCTGACCCAACTGGAAGAACCCAGCCATGACCCCCGACGCCACCATCATCGACAAGCTCTCCGCGGTCACGACGGCCACGCTCACCACCCTGCTGCTGAAGAAGGGGCTGCGCAATGTGTGGATCCGCGGCGCCTTTCCCATCGCCCCGGGCCAGGGCCGCGTGGTCGGGCGGGCCTTCACCGTGCGCCTCATCCCGGCACGCGAGGACCTGGCCACGCCGGCGGCCTGGGCCAGTCCCAAGTCCAGCCGCGCCGCCATCGAGGCCATGCCCGCCGGCTGCATCGCCGTCGTCGATGCGATGGGCATCCGGGACGCCGGCGTCTGGGGCGACATCCTGTGCGCACGCATGGCCCGGCGCGGCGTGGCCGCCCTGCTGACCGACGGCGTGGTGCGCGACCTGCACGGCGTTCTGGGCACCGGCCTGAAGGTCTGGGCCGCCGGCACGGCCGCGCCGCCCTCGGTGGCCGGCCTGACCTTCGTCGACTGGCAGCAGCCGGTGGGCTGCGGCGGCGTGGCGGTGTTTCCCGACGACTGGATCGTCGCCGACCAGGACGGCGCCGTGGTCATCCCCGCCGCGCTGATCGACGGCCTGCTCGACGAGGCGGTCGAGCAGGAGCGCTTCGAGGCCTGGCTGATGGACGAGGTGATGGCGGGCGCGGTGCTGCCGGGCCTGTACCCGCCCAACGCCGAGAACAAGGCCCGGTACGAGGCGGCGCGGGGCCGTCAGTCGTCGGCCACCGGCAATGCCTGATAGGTGGTGGTGATCATCGAGGCCAGCTGGCGCGCCTGCTCGCCCAGGGTCTTGCTGGAGCGGTGCACCAGGCCGATGTCGCGGTGGAAGGTCTGATTGCCCAGGTGGATGGCGCGCACCGCGGCCGGCCATGAGCGGTGCAGCGCCGTCTGCGGCACCAGGGCCACGCCCACGCCATTGGCCACCAGGCGCACGATGGCTTCCAGCTCGTCCAGCTCGAAGACCTGCTGCACCGTGATGTGCACCCGCTGCAGGAAGCGGTCCACCTGCCGGCCGCCGAACGAGATGCGGTCGTAGCGGATGAACGGCTGGGTGCTGAGGATCTCGGCCCAGTCATCGCCGGCCACGTCGCGTGGCACCAGCAGCCGGAACGGCTCGTGCACCAGGGTCGCCCAGCGCAGATCGGCCGGCAGCGCGAAGGTGGGCCGGATCACCACCGCCATGTCCAGGTCGCCCGCATCCACATGGTTGACCAGGTCCATCGACAGCCCCGGCACCACGCGGATGCGGCATTCGCCGTGCTGCTTGTGGAAGCGCGACAGGATGTCGGTCAGCAGGTTGCGCTGGGCCGATGCGATGGCGCCGATGCTCAGCGGAATGGTGGTGGGCGGCCCGATCAGCCGCGAGCCCAGACCGTTGTACAGCTTGATGATGTCCTGCGCCTGCTGCACCGTCTGGTGCCCCAGCGCGTTCAGGCGGGCCGAGCGGCCCGAGCGCTCGAACAGGGCAAATCCCAGCTCGGTCTCCAGGCGCTGCATCTGGGCGCTGACGGCGGCCTGTGTTAGCCCCACCTTCTCACCCGCCGCCGAGAACGTGCCTTCGCGCGAGATGGCCAGCAGGGTCTTCAGCTCTCGGATCATTCATCACCCGTCTTTGTGTGGGGCGGGAGTTTAGATCGACAGCGCTTTTCAGCCCTGCGGCCCGACCCGGCATCGGGCCATGCGCCAGGGCGGTGCATCCAGGCGCACAGGCCGTGCGCACGACAACAACGGATGTTGATGCTGGTCACAAAGAGATATTGATTTTGCTGTAGAGGGCCGCGCCCTAGCATGGCTTCCAGTCCCTCCCGACCGCCCGGTCCACCCGCCCCACAGCCACCGACCCAGCCATCCGCCATGACCACTCGCCGCTCCTGGATCTGTCTTGCCGCCGCCGTGTTTGCCACCCATGTCAGCGCCGTCCAGGCGCAGACCAAGTGGGACCTGGCCACGCCCTATCCCATCAGCAACCCGCACACGCTGAACCTGCAGGAGTTCGCCACCGCGGTGTCGCAGGCCACCGGCGACAAGCTGAAGATCGCGCTGCACCCGAACGGCTCGCTGTTCAAGGGCAACGAGATCAAGCGCGCCGTGCAGACCAACCAGGTCCAGGCCGGCGAGGTCTTCATGAGCTCGCTGGAAAACGAGAACCCGCTGTACGGCCTGGATGCCGTGCCCTTCGTGGCCACCAACTTCGACGCCGCCAGAAAGCTCTGGAAGGCCCAGCGCGCGGCCGTCGAGCAGACGCTGGCGCGCCAGGGCATGCGCCTGCTGTACGCCGTGGCCTGGCCGCCGCAAGGGCTGTTTGCCAAGAAGCCGATCGCCACCATGGCCGACCTGAAGGGCCTGAAGATGCGCACCAACAACGTCGCCACCTCGCGCATCGCCCAGGGCGTGGGCGCGCAATCGGTCAATGTGCAGGCGGCCGAGCTGGCCCAGGCCCTGGCCACCGGCGTGGTCGACAGCTTCCTCAGCTCGGGCGCCACCGGCGTGGACACCAAGGTGTGGGAGACGCTGAACCACTTCTACTCGGTCGACGCCTGGTTCCCGAAGAACATGGTGTTCGTCAACGAGCGCGCCTTCGCGGAACTGGAGCCCGCCGTGCGCGAGCAGGTGCTCAAGGCCGCCGCCGCGGCCGAGCAAAAGGGCTGGGAGCGCATGGTCGCCTACACCCAGGTGTCGCTGCAGACCCTGGGCAGCAACGGCATGAAGGTGCAGAAGCCCAATGCCGAGGTGGTCAACGGCCTGCGCCAGGTGTCCGAGGAACTGAAGACCGACTGGGCCAAGCGCGCCGGCCCCGAAGGCCAGGCCATCCTCGGCGCCTACGCCAAGTGAGCTGAGCATGCACGCCGTCAGCCGAGCGCTGTCCCGGGGGCTGGCCCTGGGCGCCGCCTTCCTGGTGGTGGCCATCCTGGTCACCCAGGTGGCCAGCATCGTGGCCCGGGTCCTGGGCTTCAACTTCCCGGCCGCCGACGCCTATGCGGGCTACTTCCTGGCCGGGGCCTCGTTCCTGGCCCTGGGCTCGGCGCTGTACCAGGGCGACCACATCCGCGTGACCCTGCTGATCCAGCGCATGGGCCCGCGCCCGCGCTGGATGCTGGAGCTGGGCTGCCTGGCCCTGGGCACCCTGCTCAGCGGCTACGTCGCCTGGTATGCCGCCAAGCTGGCCTGGGGCTCGTGGGCCTATGACGACCTGTCGCCCAACGTGGACGCCACGCCGCTGTGGATTCCGCAGATCAGCATGGTGCTGGGCCTGCTGGGCCTGAGCGCGGCCTTCATCGACCAGCTGCTGCGCACGCTGCGCGGCGGCCGCCTGCTGGAGTCCGATGCGGACGCCAGCGTGGCGCTGGAATGAGCGGAGTCACGACATGACTGCACTTGTCGCCTTGCTGGTGATCCTGGCCCTGCTGGTGCTGCTGGGCGCCGGCGTGTGGGTGGGCATCTCGGTGCTCGGGGTGGCCTACATCACGATGGCCCTGTTCTCGCCCCGGCCGGCCGGGGATGCCATGGCCCTGACCGTCTGGGGCTCGATGAGCTCGTGGACGCTGACCGCGCTGCCGCTGTTCATCTGGATGGGCGAGATCCTGATGAAGACGCGCCTCAGCGAAGGCCTGTTCCGCGGCCTGGCGCCCTGGCTGGACCGGCTGCCGGGCCGCCTGCTGCACACCAACGTCATCGGCTGCACCATCTTTGCCGCGGTGTCGGGATCGAGCGCCGCCACCTGCGCCACCGTGGGCAAGATGACCCTGCCCGAGCTGCTCAAGCGCGGCTACCCGGAGTCGATCACGCTGGGCTCGCTGGCCGGCGCCGGCACGCTGGGCCTGCTGATCCCGCCGTCGATCATGATGATCGTCTACGGCGTGAGCACCGATGTGTCGATCGGCAAGCTGTTCGTCGCCGGCGTGCTGCCGGGGCTGATGCTGGCCGGCCTGTTCATGCTCTACATCGCCGGCTGGGCCCTGCTGAACCCCAGCAAGGTGCCGCCTCGCGGCGCCGGCACCACGCTGAAGCAGAAGCTGCTCGAAGGGCGGCACCTGCTGCCGGTGGTGGCGCTGATCGCCGTCGTCATGGGCTCGATCTACACCGGCGTGGCCACCGCCACCGAGGCCGCCTCGGTCGGCGTGCTGGGCTCGCTGGCGCTGGCGCTGCTGCAGCGCTCGCTGAGCTGGGACACCTTCCTGGCATCGCTGGTCTCGGCCACCCGGCTGTACTGCATGATCGCGCTGATCCTGGCGGCCTCGGCCTTTCTGACGCTGACCATGGGCTTTCTGGGCCTGCCCCGCGAGCTGGCCGCGCTGATCGCCGACCTGCACCTGTCGCCCGCCGCGCTGCTGTTGCTGCTGCTGGTGTTCTACGTGGTGCTGGGCTGCTTCCTCGACGGCATCTCGATGATCGTGCTGACCATCGGCGTGCTGCAGCCCACGCTGCAGGCCGCGGGCATCGACCTGCTGTGGTTCGGCATCTTCATCGTGCTGGTGGTGGAGATGGCCCAGGTCACGCCGCCGGTGGGCTTCAACCTGTTCGTGATCCAGGGCATGACCAAGCGCGAGATCGCCCCCATCGCCGCGGCCTCCGCGCCGTTCTTCCTGCTGATGGTGTTCGCCGTGGCCCTGCTGTACTGGTTCCCCGGCATCGTCACCTGGCTGCCTTCCAGAATGTGAGCCCAGACCCCATGTTCTCCTCCGTCCTGATTGCCAACCGCGGCGAGATCGCCTGCCGCGTGATCCGCGCCTGCCGCGCCCTGGGCCTGCGCAGCGTGGCCATCTACTCCGAAGCCGACATCGGCGCCTTGCACACCACGCTGGCCGACGAGTCGCTGCCGGTGGGCCCGGCCCCGGCGGCACAGAGCTATCTGCGCATCGACCGCGTGATCGAGGCAGCGCTGGAGGCCAAGGTCGGCGCGGTGCACCCGGGCTATGGCTTCCTGTCCGAAAGCGCCGAGTTCGCGCGCCGCGTCAGCGCGGCCGGCCTGGTGTGGATCGGCCCGCGGCCCGAGACCATCGAGGCCATGGGCGACAAGCAGCGCGCCCGCGACATCGCCGCGCAGTGCGGCGTGCCGGTGCTGCCCGGCAGCGCCAAGCTGGGCGCCGACGACGGCCAGGCCTGGCTGGCCGCGGCCGCGCAGGTGGGCTACCCGCTGCTGGTCAAGGCCGCCAATGGCGGCGGCGGCATCGGCATGCGCCGCGTCGACCGGCCCGAGGACCTGGCCGCGACGGTGGCCTCGGCCCAGGCCCTGGCGCTGAAGGCCTTCGGCCAGTCCGAGGTCTACCTGGAGCGCTTCATCGAGCGCGCCCGCCACATCGAGATCCAGGTGTTCGGCTTCGGCGACGGCCAGGCGGTGCACCTGTTCGAGCGCGAGTGCTCGGTGCAGCGCCGCTTCCAGAAGGTGGTGGAGGAGAGCCCGGCGCCCGGCGTGCCGCCCGAGGTCGTGGCCCGCATGGCCGAGGCCGCGGTGGCGCTGGCGCGCAGCCAGCACTACAGCGGCGCAGGCACGGTGGAGTTCGTGCTGGACGCGCTGAGCCACGAGTTCTTCTTCCTGGAGATGAACACGCGCATCCAGGTCGAGCATGCCGTCACCGAGATGGTCACCGGCTGGGACCTGGTGCAGGCCCAGATCCGCTTTGCCGCCGGCGAGTTCAGCGGCGCCCGCCAGCAGGACATCGTGCGCCGCGGCGCGGCCATCGAGGTGCGTGTCTATGCCGAGAACCCGTCGCGCCAGTTCATGCCCGCGCCGGGCCGGCTCAGCGAGTGCAGCTTCCCCACGCCCGGCCCGACGCTGCGCGTGGACTGCGGCGTGCGCTCGGGCGACGCCATCACGCCCTACTACGACCCGATGGTGGCCAAGCTGATTGCACATGGCGAGCAGCGCGACTACGCTGTGGCCACGCTGGACAGCGCCCTGCGCCAATCGCGGCTGCAGGGCATACACCACAACCTCGGCTTTCTGCGCGCCGTGCTGCAGCACCCCGACTTCCGCGACGGCCGGCTGGACACCGGCTTCGTCGACCGCGAGCGGGTCCGGCTGGTGGCCGAGGCCGCGCTGCTGAGCAATGCGGCGGTCTCCGCCTGAGCGCCGACATGCCACCCCAGCTCCATCCCATCGGCGACCGCTGCATCACGGTCAACTTCGGCGTCTCGGCCAGCCTGGAGGTCAACCGCCGCGCCAACGGCTTTGCCCGCCACCTGCGCTCGCTGGCCCTGCCCTTCGTCACCGACATCGTGCCCACGGTGCTGGGCGTGGGCGTGCACTACGCGCCCGGCCTTGTCGAACATGCACCCGCCGAAAGCCCGCTGGCCGCGGTGATGGCCCGGCTGCAGCAGGTGCATGAGGGCTGGACCTACACGCCGCAGGCCCAGACGCGGCTGGTGGAGATTCCGGTGTGCTACGGCGGCGAACATGGCCCGGACCTGGCCGAGGTGGCGCAGCGCGCCGGCCTGGACGAAGACGAGATCGTGCGCCAGCACAGCGCCCAGACCGGCCAGGTGCTGATGCTGGGCTTCGCGCCCGGCCACCCGTACCTGGGCGAGTGGGGCCAGGCCTTCCGCCTGCCGCGCCGGTCCACGCCCAGAACCCAGGTCGCCGCCGGCTCGGTGGCCGTGGCCAACGGCCAGACCGTGATCTACCCCTATGCCCTGCCCGGTGGCTGGAACCTGATCGGCCGCACGCCGCTGGCGCTGTTCGTGCCCGAGCGCTCGCCTCCCTGCCTGCTCGAACCCGGCGACGGCGTGCGCTTCGTGCCCATCACGGCCGGCGACTTCGACGCCCTCAGCGCAGACGGAGGCCAGCGTGGCTGACGGCGCTGCCTGCTTCGAGGTGCAAAAGCCCGGCGCCATCACCAGCGTCCAGGACCTGGGCCGCCACGGCCTGCAGCACCTGGGCGTGCCGGTGAGCGGCGTGGTCGACGAGCTGGCGCACCGCCTGGCCAATGCGCTGGTGGGCAACCGCCCCGAAGACGCCACGCTGGAGGTGACGCTGCTGGGCCCGACGCTGCGCTTCGTGCAGGGCGCCTGGGTCGCCTGCTGCGGTGCCGAGCTGTCGCTGAGCATAGACGGCAGGCCCACGCCCAACGACGTGGCGGCCTGGGTGCCGCCCGGCGGCGTGCTGCAGTTCGGCCGCCGTGTGCACGGCCTGCGCGCGGTGCTGGCCGTGGCCGGCGGCATCCAGGTCGATGCGGTGATGGGCAGCCGCAGCACCTATGCCCGCGGCGGCTTCGGCGGCTTCCAAGGCCGGCCGCTGCGCAAGGGCGATGCCGTGCCCATCCTGCCACCGGCGCTGGCGTCTGCCGCCCCGGCTGCGCTGGACCCGGCCTGGATCGCCGCGGCCCAGGCCGTCTGGCACGACGATGCGCCGCTGCGCGTGACGCCGGGCCGCGAGTGGGACGAATTCCTGCCGGCCTCGCAGCAGGCCTGGCTGGCCGATGCCTGGCGCATCTCGCCGCAGTCCGACCGCATGGGCTACCGGCTGGACGCGCTGCATCCGCTGCAGCGCCACGCGCCGCGCGACATGCTGTCCGAGTCGGTGACCTTCGGCACCGTGCAGGTGCCGCCCGACGGCCAGCCCATCGTGCTGATGGCCGAGCGACAGACCTCGGGCGGCTATGCGCGCATCGCCCAGGTGGCCTCGGCCGACCTGCCGCGCCTGGCCCAGGCCGCCCCCGGCGATGCCCTGCGCTTTGCCATGATCTCCACCGACGCGGCCCAGGCCCTGGATGCCGAACGCCAGCGCCTCTATGACGCCCTGGCGTCCTGTGCCCGGAGCCCCGCATGAAGCTGACCCTGGACCTCAACTGCGACCTCGGCGAAGGCTTTGGCGTCTACCAGCCGGTGGACGACGAGGCCCTGCTGGCCGAGGTGACCTCGGCCAACGTGGCCTGCGGCTTCCATGCAGGCGACCCGGCCACCATGGCCCGCGTGGCGCGTGCGGCAGTGCGGCAGGGCAGGGCGCTGGGCGCGCATCCGGGCCTGCCCGACCTGCAGGGCTTTGGCCGGCGCGAGATGAAGATCTCGCCGGCCGAGGCCTTCGACCTGGTCGTCTACCAGGTCGGTGCCATGCAGGCCGTGGCGCGGGCGGCGGGCACGCGGCTGGCCCACGTCAAGGCCCATGGCGCGCTGTACAACATGGCCGCCAAGGACCCCGAGCTGGCCCTGGCCATCGCGCGGGCCGTGCAGGCCGCCGGCCCGGACCTGATGCTGTACGCGCTGTCGGGCAGCGCCATGGTCGGCGCCGCGCGCCAGCTCGGCCTGCCCGTGGCCTGCGAGGTGTTTGCCGATCGCAGCTACCAGGCCGACGGCACGCTCACGCCCCGCGGCCGCCCCGGCGCCATGATCACCGACGTGGAGGCGGCCGTGGCCCAGGTGCTGGGCATGCTGCGCGACGGCACGGTGCGTGCGGTCACCGGCGAGACCGTGCGCATCGAGGCCCACACGCTGTGCCTGCATGGCGATCAACCCGGCGCCCTGGTGTTTGCCAAGGCCTTGCGCGCCACCCTCAACACCCTGGGCGTCGAACTCGCCGCCCCCACCGTCCAGAGTTTGGAGAACACCGCATGAGCCCGATCCCCGTCCATGCCGAGGTCAGCGGCACCGTTGCCCGTCTCACGGCCCCCCTGGGCGCCCTGCTGCAGCCGGACGACGAGCTGCTGGTGCTCGAATCCATGAAGATGGAAATCTCCTGCCAGGCGCCCGCCGGCGGCCGGCTGGCCCGGCTGCTGGTCGGCGAGGGCGAGCTGGTCGAGGAAGGCCAGCTGCTGGCCGAGATCGAGCATCAACGGCCTTGATGCCGACGACAACAAGGCATTGTTTTTCCTGTCCTGTCCGCCGCTTTAGCATCCTGCTGAACCTCATTTTTTTCTCAAGCTCTTCAAGGCCCCCGATGCACAAAGCCATCACCACCAACCCCGGCCCGATGTCGCCCTTCCACCTGGCCTTCCCGGTGCACGACCTGGAGCAGGCGCGCAACTTCTACGGCACGCTGCTGGGCTGCCCCGAAGGCCGCAGCTCGCCGGACTGGATCGACTTCAACTTCTACGGCCACCAGATCGTCGCCCACCTGGCGCCGGCCGAAACCGGCCTGGCCCAGCGCAATGCGGTGGACGGCCACGGCGTGCCGGTGCGCCACTTCGGCATCGTGCTGCCGATGGCCGACTGGGAGGCCATGGCCCAGCGCCTGCGTGGCCACGGCATCGCATTCGTGATCGAGCCCTACATCCGCTTCAAGGGCGAGCCGGGCGAGCAGGCCACGATGTTCTTCCTCGACCCGTCGGGCAATGCGCTGGAGATCAAGGCCTTCGCCGACATCAACAGCCTGTTCGCCAAGTGAGCCCGCGCCGGGTCGGCCACCCTTGACGCGCAGCTTGCGTCGCTGGCAGACTCGCGCTCCTCTTCAACCCAGCCGCAAAGGAGATGGTCATGGAACAAGCAGATCGTGTCGCCTTCTCCAAGCCGGCTGCGTGCAAGCGCTCAGACTGACTGCCAGGTTGAGCGTCTCTCAAGCGGACATGCAGCGCCTCTGAAGCTGCGCTGAATCCCGCCTCCCCCAGAGCCTCCATTGATCGCGGCGCCCGCCGCGGCCGGCTTTCCGAACCTCGCCCTCGCTGGCCAGCGGCCTGCGAGCGGGTCCACGTGCGCGTGGACAAAGCCAGACTTCAATGGACTCCCATGATCGACATCGATGTAGAGCTGCTGCGCAGCCTGGGCCTGACGCCCGCCATCGCCAGCCGCGCCGCACAACTGCCACGGCTTCTGGACCCGGACCCGGGTCTGGGCCAGGCCGGGCCGGGCGTGTTCCTGGCCCGCGTGGTCGAGCTGCAGCGCGACTGCGTCACGCTGCACGACGGCCGCGCCGAATGCAACGCGCGCCTGCTGCCCAGGCTGGCCCAGCAGCTGCAGGCCGAGGCCCGGCCGCTGACCACCGGCGACTGGGTCGGGGCACGCGCCGACGACTTCGGCCAGGCCTGGGTCGTGGCCCGGGTCGAACCGGTGACGCAGATCGCACGCCGTGCCAACGACGGGCGCCGCCAGCCGCTGGCCAGCAATGTGGACGCGGCCTTGCTGGTGATGGGCCTGGACGCCGACTTCAACGCACGCCGCATGGAGCGCTACCTGGCCATGGTGCGCGCCTGCGAGGTGGCGCCAGTGGTCGTGCTGACCAAGCTCGACATCGTGGCCGACGCGCAGCAGCGCATCGCCGAGATGTATGCGCGCCTGCCGGCGACGGTGCCGGTGCTGCCGGTCAACGCCTTGTCGCGCCAGGCCTGCAGCGCGATCGGCCCCTGGCTGCATGCGGGCCAGACCCTGGTGCTGCTGGGCTCCTCGGGCGCCGGCAAGTCGACGCTGATCAACACCCTGGCCGGCGCGGACCAGGCCACCGGGGCCGTGCGCAGCGGGGACGGCCGCGGCCGCCACACCACCACGGCGCGCTCCCTGCACCGCTGCCCGCAAGGGGCCTGCATCATCGACACGCCGGGACTGCGCACCTTCCGGCCCGATGCCGACGCCGCGGCGCTGGCCGCGACCTTCGACGACGTGCAGGCGCTGGCGCAGCAATGCCGCTTCCGCAACTGCCGCCACCACAACGAGCCGGGCTGCGCGGTGCTGGCCCAGGTCGATGCGGACCGGCTCGCCAACTACCAGAAGCTGCTGCGCGATGCCCAGCGCGGCGAGCTGACGGCGCTGGAGCGCATCGCCCAGCGCAGCAAGTGGAAGGCGATCGGCAAGGCCGGCCACCAGCGCGCACGCGAGAAGCGGACGTAGCGGTGGCGCCAGTGGTGGTGGTGGGGGTGACAGGCCCCGACTTCAGGCGCCCGCGGCGCCGGCATCACGCATGGCCTGGGCCAGCTCGCCCTGGCCACGCGCCGCCAGCACCTCGGCGGCCTGCAGGCGGTCGCGTGGCTCCTTGTTCTGGCTCAGCTTGGACTTGCCGGTGATGGCCGTGATCTCGACCTCGATGCCGACGATCCTGGCCAGCATCTCGGCAATGAACTCGGGCGCCGAGTCGCCCATCTTCCAGGGCCTGGCTTCGGCCGCCTCGTGCTGCCGGGTCAGCCGCGCCAGCAGGCCGCGCAGAAAGCGCTCGTCGTCGCGCAGCACCAGCCGGCCGTGCACATGCACCACCTCGTAGTTCCAGGTCGGCACCTGGCGGTGCGCCTCGTGCTTGCTGGGATACCAGCTGGGCGAGACATAGGCCTGGGCACCGCGGAACACCACCATCACCGGCGTGCCGCTGGGGCAGCGCTGCCACAGCGGATTGGCCCGTGCCACATGGGCCTGCAGCCGGCCCAGCGGCGCCGGCCCGGGGTCGAACTCGAACGGCAGGTGGTCGGCGTCCAGGCCGTCGGGGCCGGCCGTGACCAGCATGCCCAGCGGGTGCTCGCGCATCAGGCGGTGCAGTGACTCGGCGTGGGTCTGGGCGAAGTGCGATGGGGTGTACATGGCCGCCACTGTGGCCGCCAACCGGCACAATCACAAGATCCAGTTTTCGACAATCTTGGTGGGCCAGTTGGGCAAAGACAGCGTCGGCGGGAGCGCCGGGGACGCCGGCAGCGTGGGGCGCCGCATCGACCAGCTGCTGCGCGGCCAGATCGCCGACGGCACGCTGGCGCCCGGCGCCCGGCTGCCCTCGACGCGGGCCCTGGCGGCGGACCTGGGCGTGTCGCGCACCACGGTCACGGCGGTCTTCGAGCAGCTGTCGGCCGAGGGCTTCATCGTCACCGCCGCCGGCCGCGCCGCGCGCGTCGCCAGCCAGCTGCAGCCGGCCGCTGCGGGCCGCAGGACGGCGCGGGCGCCGCGCCCCGCGCCGCCGCTGTCCGCCTTCGGCCAGCGCCTGCAGCACATGGGCCTGTCGGCCCTGCCCGACGGCGAACCCTGCCGCGTCGACTTCCTGTATGGCGCCCTGGCCTGGCGCGACTTCCCGGCGCGGCTGTGGCGCCGCGCCCACCAGGCCGCCCTGCTGCAGCACCAGCCCAGCCTGTACTACGCGCCGCCCGAGGGCGAGGCCACGCTGCGCCAGGCCCTGCAGGGCTATCTGCGGCGTGCGCGCGGCCTGCACTGCGAGGCCGCGCAGATCCTCGTCGTGCACGGCTCGCAGCAGGCCATCGACCTGTGTGCCCGGCTGCTGCTGGACGCCGGCGACCGCTTTGCCTTCGAGGAGCCGGGCTATCTGATGGCGCGGCGCTGTTTCGAGGCCACCGGCGCGCACCCGCTGGCGGTGCCGGTGGATGCCCAGGGCCTGGACACCGCCCACCTGCCCGAGGACCCGGCCACGCGCCTGGTCTATGTGACGCCGTCGCACCAGTTCCCGCTGGGTGGCATGCTGAGCATGGCCCGGCGCCAGGAGCTGCTGCGCTGGGCCGCGCGGCAGCGCGCCTGGATCATCGAGGACGACTACGACGGCGAGTTCCGCTATGGCCAGCGCCCGATCGACGCGCTGCAGTCCATCGATGTCGAGGGCCGCGTGATCTATGTCGGCACCTTCTCCAAGGCGCTGTCGCCGCAGCTGCGCCTGGGCTATCTGGTGCTGCCCCCCGAGCTGGTGCCGGTGTTCCGCAAGGCCAAGCGACTGAACGACCGCCATGCGCCGGTGCTGGAGCAGCGCACGCTGGCCACGCTGATCGCCAGCGGCGCCTACGAGCGCCATGTGCGGCGCATGCGGCGCGAGCACGAGCGCCGCCGCAGCGCGCTGCTGCAGGCCATCGCCGCGCAGCTGCCGGCCGCGGCCCGGGTGGCCGGCACCGCCGCCGGCCTGCACGTGGTGCTGTGGCTGCCGTGGCTGAAGCCGCGCGACGAGCCGGCCCTGGTGGCGGCGGCGCGGGCCCGCGGCGTGGGCGTGCATGCGCTGTCGCCGCTGTTCCACGACCCGGCCTCGCGCGGGCGGCCACGCCAGGCCGGCCTGATGCTCGGCTATGCCGGCCTGACGCCGGAGCAGATCCTCCAGGGCGTGCAGGCGCTGGCCGCGGCGCTGGCCGACCTGGCCTGAGGCCCGCCCCTCAGCCCGGTTCGCGGCGGTAGGCGATGCTGGCCTTGATGCGCAGCGACACCTGCGTGCCGGCGCCGGCACGGCCGCTGATGCGCAGCTGCCCGCCGATGCGCCGCGCCCGCTCGCGCATGCCCAGCAGGCCGAAGTGGCCGGACTGTCCGGCCTGCGCCGCCTTCTCGTCGCCCAGGCCCACGCCATCGTCGCCGACCACGATCTCCAGCCACTGGCGCGCATAGTCGATGTGCACCGTCACCCGGCTGGCGCCGGCATGGCGGGCGGCGTTGAACAAGGCCTCGCCGGCGATGCACAGGATCTCGTCGAACACATCGGGCCGCAGGTTCTGCCGCTGGCCCTGGCTGGACACGCCCACCTGGGTGGCGGGCGCAAACGGCAGCTCCGGGATCAGCCGGCGCAGCTCGTGCTCCAGGTCGCCGGCATCCACGCGGCGCAGGCCCTGCAGCCGGTCGCGGCCTTCGACCAGCACGGCCTCGGCCCGGTCCAGCGCCTGGTTCATCAGCTGCCGCGCCTGGACATCCACCGGCATGCGGTCGGCCACCGACTGGAAGCGCAGGATCAGCCCCTGGACGCTTTGCAGCAGGGTGTCGTGCATGTCGCGGGCAATGCGCTCGCGCTCGCGGCTGCGCTCCTCGGCGCGCTCGCGGATGCCGGCCAGGATCTGCCGCAGCCGCAGCTGGTACAGCCCGTACAGCAGCAGCAGCGCGGCCAGGCCGGCGCCGATCTTGAAGCCGGTGGACTGGGTGAAGGTGGCCGGGATGACCAGGGTCATGCCGGCGGCCTGCTCGCTCCACAGGCCGTCGTTGTTGCTGGCATGCAGCTCGAAGCGGTAGCTGCCCGGACGCAGGTCGGTGAGCAGGGCGCTGCGCTGGCCGCTGGGCGCGCTCCAGGCCTGGCCGCCGTCGGCGCCATCGGCCGCCAGCAGCCGGTGGCGGAACTGCACCCGCCCGGGCACGCTCAGGCTCAGCGCGGTGAAGGCGATGCGCAGCGTGGTCGTGCCGGCGGGCAGGCTGAGGTGCGGCTGCCGGCCCTGGACAGGATGGACCTGGTCACCGGCCGTCACCGAGCGCAGCACCACCGGCGGCGGCAGAGGGTTGCGGGCCAGCGCTGCGGGGTTGATGCGCAGCACATTGCGCCGCGTCAGAAACCAGATCCGGCCGTCGCCGCCGACCACCACCTGCGGCCCCGGCGCCTTCTGCACAAAGCTGTTCAGGCCGTCCTGGAAGTCGTAGACGCGGTGCGCCGGCGCCAGGCCGGGCTGCTGCAGGGCACGCGCCAGATCGGCCGAGCGCAGGCGCACGATGCCGGCATCGCCGATCGCCCAGGTGTCGCCGTCGCGCGTCTGCGCCAACCCGTTCAGCGAGGCCGCCCAGGGCTGCTGGGCGGCCGGCAGCAGCGCGCCGTCGCGCCGGTCGGCCGCGGCCAGGCCCAGGCTGCCGCTGACCAGCAGGCCGGCCTCGCTGGGCAGCAGGCCCTCGATGCCACCGGCCAGCGACTGCCGGGCATCGAGGGCGCGAAACGGCAGCACGCCGGCCGGCACGGCGGCGCGGAACAGCACGATGGCCCGGCCGTCGCGGTCCAGCGCCGCATTGGCCGGCAGCGATGGCGACGGCTGGGGTTCGGGCCAGCGCTGCCAGGCCCCGCCCCGGCCGGGCGCACGCCAGTGCAGGCCGCGCTCCAGCCCCGGCATCCACAGCCGGCCGGCCTCGTCTTCCACGCAGCCGTAGGCGGTGGCCGCCGCCGGCTTGGCATGGCGCTGCACCGTGCCGGCCTCGATGCGCAGCACCCGGTCGGCCAGGAACAGCCACACGCCACGCGCACCGGCCGCGCACAAGGCCTCGGCCGGGCTGTCGTGGGCCAGCACCCGCCGCGGGCTCTGCCCGGGCGCAATCGCATACAGCGCGCTGGCGTCGGCGATGTAGACCGTGCCGTCGCGGGTGACGGCCATGCGGTAGCTGGTCGGCGAGTTGCGCGGCAGGCCGGGCTCGACGACCACGCTGGCCGGCCGCAACTGGTCCAGCCCCAGCTCGGTGCCGACCCAGACATTGCCTTCGCGGTCCTGGAACAGCGCACGCGTCTGGTCCGAGCTGAGGCCGGCCGTGGCATCGAGCGAGGCCACGCGCTGCCCGGCCGGCACGGCCAGGGCCTGGCCCGGCTCGCGGATGCGCAGCACGCCGCTGTTCCAGGTGGTGGTCCAGAGGTGGCCGCTGCGGTCGAACAGGCCGCGGGTGCCGCCGATCGGGTTGGGATGGGCGAATTGGCTGTCGGCGCCGCCCGGCAGATGCAAGGCCCGCGTTCCCCTGGCGTCCGAAATCCACAGCCGTCCCTGGGCGTCTTCCGACAGGCTGGCGCGTGGCGTGGTCACCAGGCCGGTGGGCCTGAAGCGCGACTCGCCCGGCGGGCGGTGCACCAGGGTGTCGGACAGCAGCACCCACAGGCTGCCGTCGCGGGCGAAGTGCAGCTTCCACACCTGCTGGGCAGGCAGGCCGCTGTCGGGCCCCAGTTCCTGCCAGGCCCCGGCATGAAAGCGGGCCAGCGTGCGCTCGCTGCGCCCGCCGCGGGCCACCCAGATGCCGCCCTGGCCGTCTTCCTGGATGTCGTTGACCTCGCGCGAGGGATGGGGCATCTGCGCATCGACCAGGCGGCCGTCGCGCCACACTGCCACGCCGCGGCCGCGCGCCAGCCCCACCCACAGCTCGCCGGAGCGCGCCGACAGCAGGCTGGACACCACCAGGCGTGGCGACGCTGCGCCATCCAGCCGCACCGGCTCGAAGCCGACGCCGTCGAAGCGGAACAGTCCTTCGACGCTGCCAATCCACAGAAAGCCGTCGGCGGACTGGGTGATGGAGTTGATGCGGCTGGGCGCGCCGCGCTCGATGGTCCAGGCATCGTGCTTGAACTCCAGCAGCGGCACCGGCAGCGAGGCCGCGGGCGCGGCGGCCGGCCCCAGGGCCAGCAGCAGCGAGATCAGGGGCCCGGACAGGCCAAGCAGGGGGCGGATTGACGGCATCGTCCGGTGTGGGCGGGGCGCGGCTCCAGCGGCGCGGCGCCGCATGATACGGGCGCCGCCTGCCGGCTCAGGGCGCGGCCAGCAGCCGCTGCACCGCCGGGTTCTGGCGCACCGCGCGCTGGCCGGCGGCGAGCAGGGCGTCCACCTCGCCGGCGGACAGGCGCAGCGAGGTGGGGATGCGGCGCAGCCGCGCCGCATCGGCCGCGGGCAGGTCGTCGAAGGCCACGCGGGTCAGGTCGAACTGCAGCGCGTCGCAGCCGGCCTGGCTGGCCGCCACCGCGCAACGCCAGCGCACGATGCTGTCGCGCCACTCGGCCATGAAGGGCACGAAGGCATCGAAGCTCAGCCGCGCATTGGCGTCGATGCCGGTGTTCAGCGCGGCCAGCGCGATGTCGCTGGCCGAACGCGCCGGCGGCGCGCCGTCGTCACCCGGGCTGCGCTGGCCGGCGTCGACCACCAGCACCAGCAGGCGCCGCAGCCTGCGCGCGTCGGCCTCGGACAGCGGCGCGGCCGGCGTGTCCAGCAGCCAGCGCGACTGCACGATGGCCGTGAGGCCGATGTTGTCGCCCACGCCGCCGTCGACCAGGGTCACGCGGCGCGCACCGGCCGGGTTGCGGTAGTCCTGCAGCGCCTCCAGCAGCCGGCGCCGCAGCAGCGTGTCGCCGAAGGCCAGGCCATAGGCATCGGCCCAGGCGGGCAGCGGCGCGCGGCAGTCGTCGGGGAAGCTGCGCAGCTGCACCGCCTCGAACACCAGCGGCACGGCCATCGACGCGGCCACCGCGTCGGCCACCGACAGGCTGGCCAGGTCGCTGCACAGCGCATCGAAGCTGCGCTCATGGAACGGGAAGGCCGTGCCCTGGCGCAGGTTGGTGGCATTGATCCAGACCACCGGCCCGTCGCGCGTGAGCAGGTCGGCGAAGCTGGCGCGCTCGAACACCTCGTCGTCCAGCCAGTGCCGCAGCGTGCCGTGGTCGTTGAGCGCGCCGGCGGCCAGGCGCACCAGGTTGGCCGGGTTCAGCAGGCTCAGGCGCAGGCCGTGCTCGCCGTCGCGCAGCAGCAGTTCGTCGCGGATGCGCGGCAGCCGCTGCGGGCCATGCAGGCGGAACCAGGCGGCGGTGAGCGAGCCGCCCGAGACGCTGCTGATGAAGCCCACCTGGTCGAGCAGCGGCCGGCCATCGCGCTGCGGCAGCGCCTGCAGGCCCTGCAGCACGCCGGCGGCAAATGCCGCCGCACGCAGGCCGCCGCCGGAGAACGACAGCATCAGCAGCCGGTCGCCGCGCACCACCGAGCGCGTGGCCAGGTCGTTGCCGGGCTGCAGCGGCGCGGCGCCGCCGGGCGGCAGCGGCCGGTTCAGCGGGCCCTGGGGCGGCGCCAGCGCGCAACCCGCCAGCAGGGCGGCCAGCGCGGTGGTCAGGGCGGCGAGGGCCCGCGCCGGGTTCAGCCGGCGTCGGACAGGGGCCGGCACAGCGCGTCGCTCAGCCACTCGGCGGGCAGGGCCCAGTCGGCATCGGCGGCGATGGCCTCGCGCAGAAAGCTCGCCTGCGCCGGCGTCCACACCGGGGCTTCGGGCAGCGCGCAGCCCTGGGCCGCGGGCCGGTGCTGTGCAATGAAGGCGTCGATGGCCTCGGGCGTCGAGGCCAGGCCGAGCTGGTCAAACAACTCGGCCAGGGGGTGGTGGGTGGGGTTCATGGCCCGGAGTCTCGTTCAGACCCGCCCGGACTCAAAGAGGAACCACACCCGCTGCTCGGCCTCCTCCACCCAGTTCTCGACCAGGCTGGCGCTGGCCACGTCGCCATGGCCGTCGCACAGCGCGTGCACGGCGCGCAGCCAGTCGGTGAGGCGGCGGTTGTCCTCGCACAGCTCGGCCAGCATGCCGCCGGGCTGCACCAGCTCGGCGTCGTTGTCGGCCAGCCGCTGCAGGCGTGCGATGTGGCCGATCGAGCGCAGCGTGCCGCCGCCGAGCTTGCGCACCCGCTCGGCGATCACATCGGTCATGGCCAGCAGCTGGGCCGATTGCCCGTCCAGCAGCGCGTGGTAGCTGGGAAACGACGGCCCCCACATGTGCCAGTGGAAGTTCTTGGTCTTCAGGTACAGGGCCCAGACGTCGGCCAGCAGCTGGTTGAGCGCGGCGCACAGGTCGTGCCGCGCGGGCTCGCCCAGGCTGCCCGGCGTGGCCAGGGGGGCGCGGCGGTGGCGGCGCGCGGTGGTGGGGTCTTTCATCGCAGAACTCCGGTGGACGAAGGGAATCAGGGGCTGGGCAGGGCCAGCAGGTGGCGCACCTGCGGCCGCTGCGGCCCGCGGTGCAGAGCGGCCAGCTGCTGCTGCAGATCGGCCGCCGCGCGCGACAGGCGGCGGTGCTGGCGCAGGTGCTCGTCCCACGAGGGCACGCAGAACCACTCGACCAGGGACTCGGCATCGGCCGTGTCCTCGCACAGGCCCCAGGCGCTGGCCCCGTCGCCGCGGCGCTGCAGCGCCAGCCGCTGCGCCAGGGCCAGGAAGGCCGGCCGGTCGGCCGCGGCCACGCGGTACTCCACGCTCACCAGCACCGGACCGCGGCCGCGGGTGGCCGGGTCCGCCAAGGCAAACTCGGGTTCGGGCCAGGCATGGGCCGGCTCCAGGCTGGCCTCGCCGGCCGGCAGCGGCCAGCGCCGCGCCACCAGCGCCGCAACCACCGTGGTGCCGGCGGCCAGCCACAGCGCGGTCACCAGGCCCAGCGGCTGGGCCAGCGCGCCCCAGCCCAGGCTGCCGCCGGCCAGCGCGCCGTTGAAGACGGTGAGGTACACCGCCAGCCCGCGGCCGCGCACCCAGTTGGGCAGGATGGCCTGGGTGACCGCGCTGAGCGTGGTCAGCGCGATGATCCAGGCCGCGCCCAGCCCCAGCAGCAGGCCCAGGGCCAGCGGGCGCGGCGGCGCGGCGGCCAGCCCCGCCATCACGCCGGCGCAGCCCAGTGCGGCCAGCGTCAGCAGGCCGTCGGCGCCCAGGCGCCGGCGCAGGCGGGGCAGGGCCAGGGCGCCGACGATGGCCCCCAGGCCCACGGCCCCCAGCATCAGGCCGTAGAAGCCGGCCGATCCGCCCAGCAGCTGGCGCGCCACCAGCGGCAGCAGCGCCCAGGGCGCGCTGGCCGCGGCAAAAAACACGCCGGCACGCAGCAGCACGCGGTGCAGTTCGGCGTTGGCGCGGGTGTAGCGCAGGCCGGCGCGCAGCGCGCCGCCGAACTGCTCGGCCAGCGGGTCTTCGGCGGCGGCGGGCGGCTGCCACCACAGCAGCGCGGCGATCACCAGCGCATAGCTCAGCAGGTCCAGGCCATAGGTGACCGCCGCGCCCCAGCTGGCCAGCAGCAGGCCGCCGGCGGCCGGGCCGATGGACCGCGCGATGTTGACGCCCAGCGAATTGAGCGCCACGGCCGGGCGCAGCTGGGCACGCGGCACCAGGCTGGGCACGATGGACTGCCAGGTGGGCGCCATCAGCGCCGCGCCTACGCCGCCCAGGAAGGTGAGGGCCAGCAGGCTGGCCAGGTCCAGCCCGCCGAAGTGCGACAGCAGCATCAGGCCAGCGCTGGCCGCGGCCAGCAGCAGCTGCACGGCGATCAGGAAGCGGCGGCGGTCGAGGATGTCCGACAGCACGCCCGCCGGGATGGCCAGCAGGAACACCGGCAGGGCCGCCGCCGCCTGGACGGCGGCCACCGCGGCCGGGTGCTGGCTGAGCTCGGTGGCCAGCCAGCCGCTGGCCACGTCGCGCATGAAGCTGCCGATGTTGCCCAGCACCGTGGCCGCCCACAGCACGGCGAACACGCGCTCGCGCAGCGGGGCGAAGGGGCGGTCGTCGGCCTCAGCCATGGGCCGACCGCGTCAGGGGCTGCGGCATGCTCACACCGCCCAGCAGGCACAGCCCATGGCGCCCCAGAAGGCCTTGAAATCCGACACCGGGGCGTTGGCGCCCCAGGCCCGTTCGTGGGCGTGACCGTGCACCTGGCAGGCCGTGGCGCAGGCGCAGGCGGCGGCCAGCGCGGCGCGGTTCAGCGGCGCGGCGGCGGACGCGTCGCTGTCGCGGTAGGCGCCCCAGGCACCGAAGCCGCCGTAGCGCCGCACCGGCGACCAGTCGGGCATGGCCGGTGGCGGGGCCGAATCGTCCAGCGCCCGGAACGGCCCGGCGCCCCACACCACCCGGCCGCCCACCACGGTGAGCAGCGAGCTGGCGGCGGCGATGTCGGACTCGGGGCAGGCGAAGAAGTCGCGGTCGGGCACCACCAGGTCGGCCAGCTGGCCGACCTCGATGCGGCCCTTGAGACCTTCTTCGTTGGAGAACCAGGTCACGTTCTCGGTCCACATGCGCAGCGCCGCTTCGCGGCTCAGGCAGTTGCGCTGTGGCGTGAGCTGCAGCCCGCCCACGGTCTGGCCGGTGATCAGCCAGGCCAGCGACACCCAGGGGTTGTAGGACGCCACGCGGGTGGCATCGGTGCCGGCCGAGGTGTGCACGCCTTTTTCCAGCATGCGCGCCACCGGCGGCGTGGCCTCGGCCGCCCGCGCGCCGTAGCGGGCCACGAAGTCCTCGCCCTGGTAGGCCATGCGGTGCTGCACCGCCACGCCGCCGCCCAGCGCGGCGATGCGGTCCATCGAGCGCTCGGAAATGGTCTCGGCATGGTCGAAGAACCAGTGCAGGCCGTCGATGGGCGTGTCGCGGTGCACCTTCTCGAACACGTCGAGCGCGCGGGCGATGGTCTCGTCGTAGGTGGCATGCAGGCGCCAGGGCCAGCGGTTCTGGGCCAGGATGCGCACCACTTCTTCCAGCTCGGGCTCCATGTCGGGCGACAGCTCCGGCCGGGGTTCGCGGAAGTCCTCGAAGTCGGCGGCCGAGAACACCAGCATCTCGCCGGCGCCGTTGTGGCGGAAGAACTCGTCGCCCTGCTTGTAGGTGACGCCGGCGGTCCAGCGCAGGAAGTCCTCCTTCTCCTGCTTGGCCTTCTGCGTGAACAGGTTGTAGGCCAGGCGCACGGTCAGCTGGCCGGCATCGGCCAGCTGCTGGACGATGGCGTAGTCCTCGGGATAGTTCTGGAAGCCGCCGCCGGCGTCGATGGCGCCGGTGACGCCCAGGCGGTTGAGCTCGCGCATGAAGTGGCGCGTGCTGTTGAGCTGGTACTCCGGCGGCAGCCTGGGCCCGCGCGCCAGCGTGGCATACAGGATGGCGGCATTGGGCTTGGCCAGCAGCAGGCCGGTGGGGTTGCCGTGCGCATCGCGCGCGATCTCGCTGCCGGGTGGTGCCGGCGTGTCCTTGGTGTAGCCCACGGCGCGCAGCGCGGCGCCATTGAGCAGGGCCCGGTCGTACAGGTGCAGGATGAACACCGGCGTGTCGGGCGCCACGGCATTCAGCTCATCCAGCGTGGGCAGGCGCTTCTCGGCGAACTGGTGCTCGCTGAAGCCGCCCACCACGCGCACCCACTGCGGCGGCGGCGTGATCGCCACCTGGGCCTTGAGCATGGCCATGGCATCGGCCAGGCTGGGCACGCCGTCCCAGCGCAGCTCGAGGTTGAAGTTCAGGCCGCCGCGGATCAGGTGCAGGTGGTTGTCGATCAGGCCCGGCAGCACGCCGCGGCCCTGCAGGTCGACGCGGCGCGTGGCGGGGCCGGCCAGGGCCAGCACCTCGGCATCGCTGCCGACGGCGCAGAAGCGCCCGTCGCGGATGGCCACGGCGCTGGCGCTGGGCTGGGCGCGGTTCAGCGTGGTGAAGCGGCCGTGGTGCAGCACCCAGTCCGGTGGAGAGGTGTTTTCAGCCATGGGGCACCTGGGGAGCGGTGGCAGTGGAGGGCGCGGTGGCCGCAGCCACCGCGCGTGGGTCGGCACAGCGCGGCAGCTCGCCGAACATGTGCGGCTTGACCTGGTGCTGCAGCCACGAGCTGTGGCTGGCCTGGCCGACCCACTGCCGCACCAGCGGCGGCAGCTGCTCGCCGACCAGGATGCCCAGCAGGCCGACCAGCGCGATCACCGGCGGCGCCGGCGAGCGCACATTGAACAACGCGTAGATCACGCCGACCAGCAGGCCGACCGCGGCGGAGACGAGGTAGGGCTTCATGGGGGGCCTGCCAGTGATCCGCCTCAGCCTTCGTGCGCGCCGAACATGGTCTTGGCGTAGATGATGCCCAGGCCGTAGGCGCCGCCGAACTGGCGGGCGATGCCGGTGGTGAGCTCGTAGGTCTCGCCACGCGCCCAGTCGCGCTGCAGCTCCAGCAGGTACTGCAGGCTGGTCATGGGCTGGGCGCCGGCCTGCACCATGCGCTCGACGGCGCGGGTGTGGGCCTCGGCCGACACGTCGCCGCAGGCGTCGGTGATCACATAGACCTCGAAGCCCTGGTCCAGCGCCGACAGCGCCGGGCCGACGATGCACACGCTGGTCCACAGGCCGGCCAGCACGATGCGCGGCTTGCCGAGGCGGTTGACCTCGGCGATCACCGGGGCGTCCTCCCAGGTGTTCATCGAGGTGCGGTCCAGCATGGCCTTGCCCGGGAAGGCGGCGGTGATCTCGTCGAACATCGGGCCGGAGAAGCTCTTCTCGGCCACCGTGGTGAGGATGGTGCTGACCTGGAAGCCGGCGGCGGCATGGGCCACCAGCGCGGCATTGCTGCGCAGCTCGACCGCCGGGATGGAGTGCGTGGCAAAGGCCATCTGCGACTGGAAGTCGATCAGGATCAGCGTGTGGTCGCCCGGGGTCAGCAGCTTGGCGCCGGCGGCGGGCTTGGCGGTGGGGGTCATGGTCATTCCTTGTGTGGGGTGTGGAAACGGGTGGGGACAGGGTTCAGGTCGGGCTCAGATCAGGCCCAGGGCCACGGCCACGCCGGCCCCGTAGGCGGGATCGGCCTCGCAGCAGTTGAGGACATGGCGGCGCTGCACCTCGGAGCTGACGCCGCGCATGGCCCGCGCCGTGTTGTCGAACAGGCGCTGGCGCTCGTCGGCCCGCATCAGCCGGAACAGGGCGCCGGCCTGGGCGAAGCAGTCGTCGTCGCGGCGGTGGTCCCAGTGCGTGGCCGTGTCCTGCAGCGGCAGTGGCGGCTCGGCCGGGCGCTGGCGGTCGGCCCACTCGCCCTGGCTGTTGGGCACGTAGCCGAGGGTGGCGCCGTGGTTGCCGTCCACGCGCATCGCGCCGTCGCGGTGGAAGCTGTGCACCGGGCAGCGCGGCGCATTCACCGGGATCTGCTGGAAGTTGACGCCCAGGCGGTAGCGCAGCGCATCGCCATAGCTGAACAGCCGCGCCTGCAGCATCTTGTCGGGCGAGAAGCCGATGCCCGGCACCACATGGGCCGGCGAGAAGCCGGCCTGCTCGACCTCGGCAAAGTAGTTCTGCGGGTTGCGGTTCAGCTCCAGCACGCCCACCTCGTGCAGCGGGTACTCGGCATGCGGCCAGACCTTGGTCAGGTCGAAGGGGTTGAACGGGCAGGCCTCGGCCTGGGCCTCGGTCATCAGCTGCACGCACAGCGTCCAGCGCGGGAATTCGCCGCGCTCGATGGCCTCGAACAGGTCGCGCTGCGCACTCTCGCGGTCGCGGCCGATCAAGGCCTCGGCCTGGGCATCGCTGAGCCAGCGGATGCCTTGCTGGCTGCGCAGGTGGAACTTGACCCAGTGCCGCTGGCCTTGGGCATTGATGAAGCTGAAGCTGTGGCTGCCGAAGCCGTGCATGAAGCGGTAGCCATCGGGCAGGCCGCGGTCGCCCATCAGGAGGGTCACCTGGTGCAGCGCCTCGGGCATCAGGGTCCAGAAGTCCCAGTTGCTCTGGGCGTTGCGCAGGTTGCTGCGTGGGTCGCGCTTGACCGCGTGGTTCAGGTCAGGAAAGCGCAGCGGGTCGCGCATGAAGAACACCGGCGTGTTGTTGCCCACCAGGTCCCAGTTGCCTTCCTCGGTGTAGAACTTGACCGCGAAGCCGCGGATGTCGCGCTCGGCATCGGCCGCCCCGCGCTCGCCGGCCACGGTGGAGAAGCGCACGAACACCTCGCAGCGCCGGCCCACCGCGCCAAACAGCTGGGCCTGGCTGTAGCGGCTGATGTCCTGGGTGACCGTGAAGCTGCCATGGGCGCCCGAGCCCTTGGCATGCATGCGCCGCTCGGGGATGACCTCGCGGTCGAAGTGGGCCAGCTTCTCCAGCAGCCAGATGTCCTGCAGCAGCGCCGGACCGCGCGGCCCGGCGGTCTGGATGTTCAGGTTGTCGGCCACCGGCGCGCCGTTGGCATGGGTCAGGCGCTGCGTGCTCATGACCTCAGCCCTTGATGAAGGCCAGCAGGTCGGCGTTCAGCACGTCGGCATTGACCGTCAGCATGCCGTGGCCATAGCCCTTGTAGACCTTGAGCGTGCCGTTCTTGAGCAGCTTCACGGCCTTGAGCGCCGAGTTGGCGATCGGCACGATCTGGTCGTCGTCGCCGTGCATCAGCAGCGTGGGCACGGTGATGGCCTTCAGGTCCTCGGTCTGGTCGGTCTCGGAGAAGGCCTTGATGCCCTCGTAGTGGGCCTTGGCGCTGCCCATCATGCCCTGGCGCCACCAGTTGTTGATCACGCCGGGCAGCGGCTTGGCGCCGGGCCGGTTGAAGCCGTAGAACGGGCCGGCCGGCACGTCCATGAACATCTGGGCGCGGTTGTCGGCCACGCCCTTGCGGAAGCCGTCGAACACCTCCAGCGGCAAGTGGTCGGGGTAGGCAGCGGTCTTGGCCATGATGGGCGGGACCGCGGCCACCAGCACGGCCTTGGCCACACGGCCGGCCGGCTGGCCATGCTTGGCCACGTAGCGCGCCACCTCGCCGCCGCCGGTGGAGTGGCCGACGTGCACGGCATTGCGCAGGTTCAGGTGCTCGGCCACGGCAAAGGCGTCGGCGGCGTAGTGGTCCATGTCATGGCCCTCGCTGACCTGGGCCGAGCGGCCGTGGCCACGGCGGTCGTGGGCCACGACGCGATAGCCGCGCTGCACGAAGAACAGCAGCTGCGCATCCCAATCGTCCGAACTGAGCGGCCAGCCGTGGTGGAACATGATGGGCTGGGCCGTCTTCGGGCCCCAGTCCTTGTAGAAGATGGTGGTGCCGTCTTGTGTGGTGAGGGTGCTCATCGTGGGTCCTGTGGAAGAGTGGGAGGGCAGGGGGGTGGCCGCCCGGGCCGGCGCCCAGGCGATGGCCGTGGGCAGGGCCAGGGTCGCCGTCAGGCCGGCGCCGACGGCCAGGGCCTGGCGTCGTCCGGGGTCGGCGGGTTCGTTGGGTGCAGGGTCCATGTCGCCGTTGCTCCGCGTTAGAAGTGGATGCAACGGATGCTAGGCAAGGTCCCCTGGAGCGCCCAGACCCGTTGGGGTCGGACGGCCTCGGCCATTGGGGGTAGAGATGCTCCCGACCGGTGTCGGCCGGCTCAGCCCGTCAGAGCTGGATCAGGCCGCGCTGCACCGCGATGGTCACCGCATGGGTGCGGTCGCGCGCATTCAGCTTGGCGAGTATGGACTTCATGCGCGCCTTGATGGTGTCTTCGGCGACCGACAGCATGGCGCCGACCTCGCGGTTGGAGTGGCCCCGGGCGATGTGGCGCAGCACGTCGACCTCGCGCTCGGTGAGCATCTCGTCGCCGGCATGGCGGGCCAGCTCCAGCGCCACCTCGGCCGGCACCCAGCGGCCACCGGCATGCACGCTGCGCACCGCCTCCAGCAGCGCGCCGCGCAGCGTGCTCTTGACCAGGTAGCCGGCGGCGCCCGCCTTCAGCGCGCGCCAGGCCTGCACATCGCCCTGGTAGGTGGTCAGCACCAGGATGCGCGCCTGGCGCCAGCCACTGCGGATGGCCTGGATCGCCTGCAGTCCGTCCATGCCCGGCATCTGCAGGTCCATCAGCGTGACATCCGGCTGCAGGCTGCGAAAGCGCTCCACCGCCTCGGCACCATTGGCGGCCTCGCCGACCACGCTGATGTCCGGCTGGCCCTGCAGCACCGCCGCAATGCCTTCGCGCATCAGCGGGTGGTCATCGACGATCAGCAGACGGATGGCGGCGGGCATGGAATGCAGGTTGACTTGGGTCAAGGCGGGCGAATGTTAAGCACTCGGCGCCGGTGGCGCCAGGTGCGCGCAGAACACCGCGGCCGAAGCACTCTTTCGGGTCGGCCTGCGCCACCCGTCCGGGGCTGCCCAGGCCGCCGGCGCTGCTGCAGCATGCGCCGGCTATGCAACTGGCCCGCGCTGCCGAACCCGCCCATCTGTCCCAGGTCCTCGCCGCCGAGGTGCTGGTGCTGCATGCCAACCCGCTGCTGGCCGCCGGCCTGGGCAGTGCGCTGGCCGCGCAGCTGCAGGTGGCGGTGCTGGCAGCCGACGCTGCCTGGCCGCTGCTGCGCGAGGCCCGGGCCAGCCTGGTTGTCACCGACCATGCGCGGGCACTGCAACTGCTGGCCCAGGGCGGCGGCTTGTGGAGCCGACGGCTGCTGGTGGTGGACGAGGCGCTGTCGGCACGCCAGCTGCGACGGGCGCTGGACCTGGGCGTGGCCGGCTGCGTGCACATCGGCTGTCCGCTGCCGGGGCTGCTGCAGGCGGTGCAGGCCCTGCGCGGCGGCCAGTCCTACCTGTGCCGCACGATGTCGGACCGGCTCGTCGACACCCTGGACGGGGCGGCGCTGACGCCGCGCGAGCAGGTCGTCTTCGAGTTGCTGTGCGACGGACTGGACAACAAGTCCATCGCGCAAGGCCTGGACATGGCCCTGGGCACGGTGAAGACCCATGTCAAGTCCATCCTGGCCAAGCTGGGCGTGAGCAGCCGCACCCAGGCCCTGGCTTGCGCCCACCGGCACGGGCTGGTGCCGACCAGGGCGTCCGCACCACGCGCGGACCGGGCCTCGCAGGCAGCGACCTCCGGCTCCTGACGCTGGCCTGGAAGCTCGCAACCGCGGGTGCGGGCCGCTGGGCGCCTGAACTCTCGGGCGTTTGGACGTGCCGGGCTTCAGTAACCCCGCGACGGATCGATCACGTGCTGCGGCGCCTCGCCGGCGTTCACGCGCAGGATGTTGGCCGCGATCTGCCGTGCCGACGACAACGGCAGCGCCACCGACGCGAGGTGCGGCGTCACCAGCACGTTGGGCAGGTGCCACAGCGGGTCGTCGGCCGGCAAGGGCTCGCGCTCGAACACGTCGAGCGTGGCGCCGCCGATGTGACCGCTGCGCAGCAGCTCGGCCAGCGCCGGCTGGTCGACGAGCGCACCGCGCGCCACGTTGACGAAGGCCGCACCGGGGCGCATCTGCTCCAGCCGCTCGCGCGTGAACAGGCCGCGGGTCTGCGGCGTCAGCGGCAGCATCACGACGACGATGTCGGCCTGGCCGAGCACGCCGTCCAGCGTGTCCAGCCCGGCGAAGCACTCGACGCCGTCGATGCCCGCTGCGCTGCGCGACCAGCCCAGCGTGCGAAATCCCTGGCGCTGCACCTCGTGTGCGGCCCGCGCGCCGAGCTGGCCCAGGCCGAGCACGGCCACGGTGATGTCCTCGGGCGAGCGCGGGTGGCGGTAGGCCCAGGTGCCCAGGCGCTGCGCCTGCTCGAAGAACGGGATTTCGCGCGCATGGCGCAGCACCGCGAACAGCACGTAGCCGGCCATCATGCGAGCCATCTGCGGATCGGTGATGCGCGTGATCGGCACGTTCGGCGGCAGGTCGTCGCGCCCCACCAGCGAGTCCACGCCGGCGCCGAGGTTCACGATCAGCCGCAGGTTCTTCATCGGTGCGAAGAAGCCCTGCGGCGGCTTCCACACCATCGCGTAGTGGATGTCCTCGGGGCGCTCGACCGCGCTCGCATGCAGCACGCGCAGGTCGGGCAGCTGCGCCTGCAGCGCGGCCTTCCAGGTGTCGAAGCTGTCGAAGTCGCTGTAGAAGGCCAGCGTGGCGGGCGCGCTCATGCGTCGCGCCGGGCCAGCCGGGCCACGGCCTCGATGGCGAACTCGTAGCCGTCGCCGCCGAGTCCGGCGATCACGCCGTGCGCCGCCTTCGAGACGTACGAGTGATGGCGGAAGGGCTCGCGCTTCCAGATGTTGCTCATGTGCGCCTCGATGATCTTGCCCGGGAAGGCCAGCAGAGCATCGAGGATCGGCACCGACGAGTAGGTGAGTCCGGCGGCATTGATGACGATGCCGTCGGCCACGCCGCGCGCCTCCTGGATCCAGTCGACCAGCTGGCCCTCCCAGTTCGACTGCAGGAAGCGCAGCGTGACGCCGATGGACGCCGCCTTCTGCTCGCAACGGGCCTGCAGCGTCGGGAAGCTGTCGCTGCCGTAGGTCTTGCTGGCGTCCAGGCCGTAGAGGTTGGCGTTGGGGCCGTTGAGGAACCAGACGGTGAGGGGCTTCGGGTTGGTTTCGCTCATGGTTCAGGCGTCAAAGGGGCGGGTCGCCTGCATCGCCGGCAGGGTCTGGAAGACGGCGTCCCAGCGCGCAGCCGCCGGATGCAGCGCGCGCCAGTCGATCTCCGGGAACCGGAAGTCGAGGTAGCCGAGGCCGCAGCCGAGCGTGATCTCGCCGATGGTGGGATGCTCGACGGCGAGGGTGGGTGCCAGCGCGTCGATGGCCTCCAGGCACGCGGACACCTTGGTCAGCAGCGCCGCGCGCCAGGTGGGCCACTGCACTTCGGGCGGACGTGCCGTGTGTTCATAACGCGCCAGAAGCGCAGCATCCAGCAGGCCGTCGCCCAGCGCCTGCTGGGTCAGCGCCTGCCAGCGCGCCGGACCAGCCGCCGGAAAGAGGCTCGCACCCGCCGGCGACAGCGAGGCCAGGTACTCGCAGATCACCGGGCTGTCGTACAGCACCAGGCCGTCGTCGGTGATCAGCGTGGGCACCTTGGCCAGCGGGTTGTGCGCGGCGATGCGCGGATCGCGCTTCACCGGGTGCGCGCCACTGTCGAGCTTGTCGATGCGATCGGCCTGGCCCGTGAGGTGGGCGCAGACCATGACCTTGCGCACGAAGGGCGAGGTGGGGGCGAAGATGAGTTTCATCGTCGGGACTCCAAGGATCAGGGCACGAGCACCAGCTTGCCGAAGACCTGGCCGCTTTCCAGCTGCCGGTGGGCATCGGCCGCTGCGGCGAGCGGGAAGCTGCCGTGCAGCCGAGGCGCGACGCGGCCGCTGGCCACCAGCGGCAACACGTGGCGCGCGAGGCTGCGCGCCATGCGCGCCTTCTCGAACGGGCTCTGCGGGCGCATCGTCGACGCGTGCAGGCTCAGCTGGCGCTGCATCAGCGTCAGCATCTCCACGCTCACGGCTGAGCCTTGCATGAACGACAGGCTCACGTGCCGGCCGCCGAAGGCCATGGCCTGCAGGTTGCGGCGCACGTAGTCGCCGCCGACGACGTCCAGCACCACGTCGACACCGCGGCCCTCGGTGTGGTCCAGGCAGGCCTGCGTGAAGTCGGTGCTCGGCCAGTGGATGACAAGGTCGGCCCCCAGCGCGCGCAAGGCGTCGAAGCGGGCTTGATCGCTCGCGGTGGCGATGACGGTGGCGCCGGCGGCATGCGCCATCTGCACGGCCAGCGTGCCGATGCCGCCGGCCGCGCCGTGGATCAGTACCGTCTCGCCCATCGCCAGCCGGCCCAGCTCGAACAGGTTGTGCCACACGGTGAACAGGCCTTCGGGCAGGGCGGCGGCCTCCGCGTCGCTCAGGCGAGCCGGCACCGGGAAGCACTGCGCCACCGGCGCGGTGCACCACGGCGCGTAGCCACCGCCGGCCACCAGCGCCATCATGCGCTGCCCCAGCAGCGAGGTATCGACGCCGGCACCGCAGGCCACGACATCGCCGCACACCTCGAGGCCCAGCACATCGGTGACGCCGGGGCCGGGCTTGGCGAGGCCCTGGCGCTGCATGATGTCCGGCCGGTTGATGCCACCGGCGCGCACGCGCAGCAGCACCTCGCCGGCGGCGGGCACGGGCACCGGCCGCTCGGCCATCACCAGCACGCCGGCATCGCCGGGCTCGCGGGCCACCACGGCCTGCATGGTCTCGGGGATCGTCATGCGGGTCGCCATGGTCACGACTTCGCTCTGAAGACGCTCACGCCTTCGTCCGGGAATGCGAGGCCGGCCACCGAGCCGACAGGCCATTGCTGCATCGCGCCGAGGCCGGCGCTGCGCACCGTGACCACCTGGCGCGTCGTTGCGCCGAGGTCGACGTCGATGGAGGTGTCGATGTGGTCGCCCTGGAACACATGGTTCACCACCGTGCCGCTGAGCACCGAGCCCGCATGCAGCGGCTCCAGCCGCAGGTGCTCGGGGCGCACGTAGACGTCGAGCCGCTGGCCTTCGTGCGCCGGGTCCACCAGCCGCGCCTGCGGCAGCACGATCACGCCCGACCCCAGGCGCAGCTGCACGTCCGGCCCGCTGATGCCCTGGTGGTGCGCCGGCAGGATGTTCACGTCGCCGAGGAAGGAGGCCACGAACGGGTCCTGCGGGCTCTGGTACAGCGTGGCCGGCGCGGCGATCTGGCGGATCACGCCGGCGCTCATCACGGCGATGCGGTCCGACATCGCCAGCGCTTCGCCCTGGTCGTGCGTGACGAACACGGTGGTCAGTCCGAGGCGGCGCTGGATCTCGCGGATCTCCACCTGCATCGAGCCGCGCAGGCTCTTGTCCAGCGCCGAGAAGGGCTCGTCCAGCAGCAGCACGCGCGGCTGGATGACGAGCGCCCGCGCCAGCGCCACACGCTGCTGCTGGCCGCCCGACAGTTCCTTGGGCTTGCGGTGTCCCAGGCCGTCGAGCTTGACCATCGCCATCGCTTCCTTCACGCGGCGGTCGAGCTCGTCCTTGGGCGTGCCGCGCATGCGCAGGCCGTAGCCGATGTTGCGCTCCACCGTCATGTGCGGGAAGAGGGCGTAGTTCTGGAACACGATGCCGATCTGCCGCAGGTGCGGCGGCTCGCTGGTCACCGGCTTGCCGTCGATGAAGATCTCGCCGTTGTCGGCCTCGGCAAAGCCGGCGATCAGGTTCAGCAGCGTCGTCTTGCCGCAGCCCGAGGGGCCGAGCAGGGTGAGGAACTCACCGCGCCGGATCTTCAGCGACACCTCGTGCAGCACGGTCTGGTCGCGGTACTTCTTGACGACGCCTTCCAGGCTGACGGCAACGTCGGTCTGGACGGCAGGGGAGGCAGCATTCATGGCCATCACGATAGTGCAAGCGCACGCGTTCGGCGCTTTGTGGATGCTGAGCCCCGGGCTCGGAAAAAGCGAAACGCGCCGTGTGCCGGGGGGCCGTGCCTCGCGCTTTGCTTTTTCCTAAGCCGTGCGTCCGAAAAACGTGATTTCCAAAGGGAATGGCCTTGCGCAGACTGGCCGCCATCCCTGCTCAGGAAACCGAAGAATGACCTTGGAAACCGTGGAAAAGATCAACACCGTCGTGGTGGGCGCCGGCCAGGCGGGCATCGCGATGAGCGAGCACCTGAAGGCGATGGGCGTGCCGCACGTCGTGCTCGAGCGCAGCCGCATCGCCGAGCGCTGGCGGTCGGAACGCTGGGACTCGCTGGTGGCCAACGGCCCCGCCTGGCACGACCGCTTCCCCGGCCTGAAGTTCGAAGGCCTGTCGCCCGAGGCCTTTCCGCCAAAAGAGCGCATGGCCGACTACTTCGAGGACTATGCCCGCATGCTCGGTGCGCCGATCCGCACCGGCGTCGAGGTGCTCAAGGTCGAGCGCCACCCGGGGCGCTCGGGCTTCAATGTCGTCACGTCCGACGGCGTGATCGATGCGGTGAACGTGGTGGCGGCCACCGGCCCGTTCCAGACGCCGTCGTACCCGAAGATCGTGCCCGAGACGGCCGCGATCCAGCAGCTGCACTCCTCGGCCTACAAGAACCCGGGCCAGCTGCGCGAGGGCGCGGTGCTGGTGGTGGGCGCCGGCGCCTCGGGCTCGCAGATCGCCGAGGAACTGCGGCAGGCCGGCCGCAGCGTGTACCTCTCGGTGGGCGAGCACTACCGCCCGCCGCGCTCGTACCGCGGCCGTGACTACGTCTGGTGGCTGGGTGCCCTCGGCCTGTGGGACGAAGTCAAGATCCGGCCGAAGAAGCAGCACGTGGCCTTCGCGGTGAGCGGCTACGAAGGCGGCAAGACGGTGGACTTCCGCCGCCTCGCGCACGCCGGCATTCAATTGGTCGGCCTGACGATGTCGTACACCGACGGCGTGATGCAATTCGAGCCGGGACTGGCGCAGAACGTGGCCGATGGCGACAAGGCCTATTTCGACGTGCTGCGCGAAGCCGATGCCTACATCGAGGAGCACGGCCTGCCGTTCCCGCCCGAGCCCGATGCCTGGGAACTGCTGCCCGACCCCGAGTGCCTGAAGCAGCCCATCCTCAGCCTGGACCTGGCCGCGGCCGGCGTGTCCACCATCCTGTGGGCCACCGGCTTCAGCTTCGACTTCCGCTGGCTCGCCACCGCCAACGCCTTCGACGACAAGGGCCTGCCGTTCCACAAGCGCGGCATCTCGGCCGAGAGCGGCATCTACTTCCTCGGCCTGCCCAACCTCGTGAACCGCGCGTCGTCGTTCATCTACGGCGTGTGGCACGACGCGAAGTACATCGCCGACCACATCGTCACGCAGGAAGGCTACCGGACCTACGAGAAGGCCTGACGGGCATGCCCGTCATCACCTGCGTCGAAGACCTGCGCCGGCTCGCGAAGAAGCGCGTGCCGCGCATGTTCTACGACTACGTGGATGCGGGCTCGTGGACGGAGTACTCGTACCGCGCCAACGAGGAGGACTTCCGCCGCATCGAGTTCCGCCAGCGCGTGGCGGTGGACATCGCCGAGCGCAGCACCGCCAGCACGATGGTGGGACAGGCCGTGCGCATGCCGGTGGCCATCGCGCCCACCGGCCTGACCGGCATGCAGCGCGCCGATGGCGAGATCCTCGCCGCGCTGGCGGCCAAGGACTTCGGCATCCCGTTCACGCTGTCGACGATGAGCATCTGCCCGATCGAGGCCGTGGCCGAGGCCACCGGGCGGCATCCGTTCTGGTTCCAGCTCTACGTGCTGCGCGACCGCGGCTTCGTGGCCAGCCTGATCGAACGGGCGCAGGCCGCCAACTGCTCGGCGCTGGTGGTGACCATGGACCTGCAGGTCTTCGGCCAGCGCCACAAGGACCGCATCAACGGCCTGTCCACCCCGCCCAGGCCCACGCTCAGGAACCTGATCAACCTCGCCAGCAAGCCGCGCTGGTGCTGGCACATGCTGGGCACGCGGCACCGCCACTTCGGCAACATCGTCGGCCACGCCAAGGGCGTGGACGGCATCGGCTCGCTGGTGGAGTGGACGCGCGACCAGTTCGATCCGCGGCTGTCATGGCAGGACATCGAGTGGATCCGGTCACGCTGGAGGGGGCCGCTGATCGTCAAGGGCATCCAGCACCCCGAGGACGCCCGCCTGGCCGTGGCCAGCGGGGCCGACGCGGTGATCGTGTCCAACCACGGCGGCCGGCAGCTCGACGGCGCGTCGTCGTCGATCTCGACGCTGCCGCGCATCGTCGAGGCGGTGGGCGATCGCGTGGAGGTGCACATGGACGGGGGCATCCGCTCGGGCCAGGACGTGCTCAAGGCCATCGCGCTCGGCGCACGCGGCACCTACATCGGCCGCGCGATGATGTACGGGCTCGGTGCCCTGGGCCGCGAGGGCGTGGCCACGGCACTGGAGATCATCCGCAACGAGCTCGACCTGACGATGGCCTTCTGCGGCCGCACGCACATCGAGGCGGTGGATCGCGAGATCCTGCAGATGCGCGCCGCCTGAAGCCGGACACCGAGCCTGGGCATCCCCCAGGCCCGGACGTCACTCGCAGAGGAAGTCGACCAGCCCCGCGAGCATGCGGTCGCAGGCGTCGAGCTGCGACACCTCCACGTACTCGTCGGCCTTGTGCGCAACCTCGATGCTGCCCGGGCCGCACACCAGCACCGGCGTGGACTGCCAGCTGCGCTGGAACAGGCCACCTTCGGAGCCGTAGTCCACTTTCGTGCACGGCGTGCCGGGGGGCAGCAGGCGGGTCAGCAGGCCCACGGCCGGCGCATCTTCGGACGTGTTCAGGCTCGGGTAGCTGTTGGCGAGCTGGATGTCCGGCAGCGGCGCATCGGCGTGCACGGCCTCGGCGGCCACGCGGCTGCGCAGCCGTTCCAGCACCCGCTGGAGGATGGCCTCGGGCCGGTCCTCGGACACGGTGCGGATCTCGAAGCGCAGCTCCGCGCTGTCCGGCACGATGTTCAGCGCGCGGCCGCCGTGCACCGTGCCGACGTGCACGGTGGAGTAGGGCACGCCGTAGCCTGCCTCGCGCGGGCCGGTCTCGGCCAGCTCACGCTGCACGTCGCGCAGCGCGGCCACGAGGTCGGCGGCCATGTGCACGGCGTTGACGAACCGCGGCGCCAGCCCGGAATGGCCGGCCTGGCCGCAGCACAGCGCGCGGTACGCCGCCTTGCCCTTGTGGCCGGTGCCGATGCGCATCAGCGTGGGCTCGCCCACGATGCACAGCTGCGGTGCCGGCAGCACGCCTTCGAGCTTGCGCAGCAGGTGGCGCACACCGACGCAGCCGATTTCCTCGTCGAAGGACAGCGCCAGTTGCAGCGGGCGCTTGAGCGGCCTGCCGGCTGCGGCCAGCATCGCCGTGACGGCGCAGGCGACAAAGCCCTTCATGTCGGCCGTGCCGCGACCGTAGATGCGGCCCTCGCGGTTCGTGGCCTCGAACGGTGGCGAGGTCCAGGGCTGCCCTTCCACGGGAACGACGTCGGTGTGGCCGGACAGCAGCACGCCGGGCACGCCTTCGGGGCCGGTGCTGGCGAAGAGGTTGGTGCGGCGGGCGTCGTCCGGGTCGGGCGCACGCACCGAGCGGATGCCGGCCGCAGCCAGCAGCTGCTCCACATGCTCGATGAGGCCGACGTTAGGTTGCAGCGAGACCGACGCAAAGGCGATCAACCGTTCCAGCAGGTCGATGCTGGCGGATCGGGGGACAGGCTCGGACGAGGTCGAAGGCAAGGGATTCATTCGGCGTCGGGCGACGACATGCGCGGGTCAAAGAAGCTCGCCGCGCTCATGCCGGGGATGTATTGGTCGGAGATGTAGGCGCGGCAGCGGGCCATGAACACGCGCGTCAGCGTCGACTCCTTCGCCGGCTTGTAGCGCGCCATGCCCAGCAGCATCGGCCGGTTCTGGCCGGCGAGGCGCACACGCACCAGGCGCTTGCCGTCCAGCGAGAGGTTGGACTTGGGCCGCACGTTGAACAGCGCATAGCCGATGCCGTTGGCCACCATCGAGCGCACCACCTCCTCGGAGCGGGTGCGGGCGACGATGTTGGGCGCCACGCCGGCCTGCGTGAACAGCGAGGTGAAGTAGTCGCGGCTCATCGGCAGGTCCAGCAGCACATAAGGCTGCGGTGCCAGCTCCTCCAGCGTCACCGCCCTCTGCTGCGCCAGCGGGTGCAGCTCGCTCACCAGCACGTAGGGCGGCAGCGTGGCCAGTGTCTCGAATTCGATGTCGTTGTCGAGGTGCAGGTCGTAGGTGAGCGCCAGGTCGATCTCCAGGGCGTGCAGCTTGTTCATCAGCACTTCCTGGTCGCCTTCCACCATCTGCATTTGCACCATGGCGAAGGCGCGCGAGAAGCCGAAGATGACCTCGGGCGCGATCATCGGCGTCAGCGGTTGGAAGCAGCCCACGCGCAGCGAGCCCTTGAGCGCGTTGCCCGAATCGGAGGCGATCTCGTAGAGCCTCGACGACTGCTGGAGCACGTCCTCGCACTGCTTGAGCACCAGCGTGCCGATGGCCGTGAGCCCCAGACCCTTGGACGGGTGGCGCACGAAGAGCTGCACGTTCAGCTCCGTCTCGATGTGGGCGATGGCCGCGGAGATGGACGGCGACGAGATGTGGATCTGCGCCGAGGCCGCGGCAATGCTGCCGTGCTTGGCCGTGGCGACGAAATACTCCATCTGGCGCAGGGAAACGCGGTTGAGCATGTTGGGAACCGAAAGGCGCGCCGCGCGCGGCGCGAAAAAACCGCCGGCAGTTTATCGACCGGCCCGCGCCTTCAGGCCATCACAGGTTGCCCGGTACGCCGAAGCTCGGCGCGGCCCGCGGATCGAGCGCCCGCGTGATGTAGGCCGGCAGCTGCGGCTCGTAGAGCTTCCACGTTTGGTACAGCGCGCCGACGGGGTCGTTCTCCACCCAGTCCAGACGCAGGTCCACGATGGGCCACTGCTGCTCGCCATACACCAGCAGGCCGGCCGAATGCACCGGGCCTTGCTCGCCGCCGGCGGCCTGGCCGGCGACCATGGCCTGCATCAGCCGTTCGGCCAGCGAGCCCTTGGCGGCCTCGAAGGCGCTGAGCATGGCCATGGGCACGTCACGAGAGGCCAGCATGTTGCCGGCGCAGGCGGCGTGCGTGCCGGTGACATCGGCCAGCGTGCCCAGCGCCTGCGCACCGGTGAAGACCACCGGCGGGTGGGTCGCGTCGATGGCCATCAGCTGGCGGTACTCGATGAACGGCCGGCTGCGCAGCGCCTGCACGGCCTCGGCCGGCGTGCGGCCGGTGGCCAACAGGTCGAGCAGCGCCGGGCCCAGGTCGGGGTCGGTGATGTTCTGGCTGGCGGCGGCGCCCACGCCCTGGCGACCGCGTATGCAGCGCGAGGCCACGGCGGGAGACGACGACGCCACGGCAGCACCGAACTGGCCGCTGGCCGGGCAGCGCGCGACGATGGAGAAGGTCATGCGCGGTGCCTCGTCAGTCGGGGATCACGGCCGTGGCGTCGATCTCCACCAGCCATTCCGGCCGCGCCAGCGCCGAGACGACGATGCCGGTGGACACCGGGAACACGCCCTTGAGCCACCGGCCCACGACGAGGTACACCGCCTCGCGGTAGCGCGGGTCGATGATGTAGATCGTGATCTTGCAGATGTCCTGCAGCTCGCCGCCGGCTTCCTTCAGCAGCATCGCGATGTTGGCCATCGCCTGCTCGGCCTGTCCGGCCACGTCGCCGATGCACACGCTCTCCGAGGTGTCCAGGTTCTGCCCGATCTGGCCGCGCAGGAACACCGTGCGGCCACGGGCGACGACGGCCTGGCACAGGTCGTTGTCGAGCTTCTGCTCGGGGTAGGTGGCCTTGGTGTTGAAAGGGCGGATGCGGGTGTGCTTCATGAGGCGGCGTGCAGGCAGGCAGACAGACAGAAGATGGACAGGACGTTGACTCAACGACGCCGCCATCCTCGTTGGCCGCCCCGCGCCGCGCCATTCGTCTTTTCCGGCGCGCCGTTTAGGAATTTCCTTGGCGGCCGCGCCGGCCCCCATCGGGTTTCTTGAGGCACCTGTACAAAAAAGGCGACTTGGCCGCGCCGCGCAGGTTTTTCATGATCCGGTCCCAGAGCGTTACCCCCACCTTTCCTGATCGAGGTCAACCCATGATTCGCAAGCTTCTGACACTGAGCGCCGTTGCCATCGCGACCGCGCTGATTGGCGCCCCCGCCGCGGCCCAGGACAACGCCCTGGTGGTGAGCACCTGGGGCGGCAGCTTCCGGGACCTGATCGACGAGTACATCGGCAAGGAATTCACGCGCCAGACCGGCGTGCCGGTGAAGTACGTCACCGGTGGCACCATCGACCGCCTGAACAAGGCCAAGCTGGCCAGCAAGCCCGAAAGCGACATCACCTTCACCACCTCGCACGTGGGCTGGCTGTATGTCGGCGGCAACCTCTTCGAACAGCTGGACATGCGCAAGATCCCGAACTCGACCCGCCTGGTCGAGCGCGCGAAGATCAGCCCGTTCCACATCGGCAGCTGGGCCTATGTGTACTCCATCGGCTACCGGCCGGACCTGGTGCCCGCCAGCATCAAGCTCGAGAGCTGGAACGACCTGTGGAACCCGGCCCTGAAGGGCAAGCTCAGCGCACCGGACTTCGACCCCAGCCACATCATCGCCGTGTCGGCCATGCTGTCGGGCGGTGATGCCGCCACCTGGGAGAAGGGCCAGGACAAGCTCAAGGCGCTGAAGCCCAACTTCAAGGCCTTCTACACCAACGACGCCAACGCGCAGCAGCTCATCGCCACGGGCGAGACGCCGGTGGAAGTGATCCTGTCGATGAACGCGTATCACATGGCCAGCCAGGGCGTGCCCATCAAGGTGGTGATGCCCAAGGAAGGCGCCGTGCTCGGGGTGGACACGATGGGCATCATGAAGGGCAGCACCAAGCTGGACCTGGCCTACAAGTTCATGGACATCGCGCTGTCGGCACCGGTGCAGTCGAAGATCGTCGCCGCCAAGAAGGCCAGCCCGGTGGTGGACAACGCCACCGTGTCGGCCGAGGACGCCAAGCTGCCCGGTGTGTTCACCACCAAGGAGCAGTGGGACAAGCAGACCATCGTCATCGACAACAAGCTGCGTGCCGAGAAGACCGCCGAATGGCGCAAGTGGTTCACCGAGAACATCATGAACTGAGGACCGCCCGGTCCTGATGCACAGGGAGCGGCTGCGGCCGCCTCTCCTTACTTCCGAGCACCCGAAAGAACGAAGGCATGCGCTCCAATCTGCGGCCCTGGCTGGTGTTGCCGGCCGTGCTGGTGGCGGTCGGCATTGCCGTGTCGCTGCTGGCCGTCCTGCAATACAGCTTCCGCGCCTTCGTGCCGGGTTCGCTGGACGTCGGCGGCTTCACGCTCGACAACTTCAGCGGCATGGGCAAGTCGATCTATTTCGACGCCTTTGCCAACACCTTGATGCTGAGCGTGGAGACCACGGTCTTTTCGCTGCTGGCGGCCTACCCGCTGGCCTACGCGCTGGTGCGCGTGAAGCGGCGGGCCTTGAAGTCGCTGATCCTCGTCGTCTCGATCACGCCGCTGTTCCTGGGCGAGATCGTGCGCACCTACTCATGGATCGCCGTGCTCGGCAGCAACGGCTTCATCAACGGCATGCTCAAGCACTTCGGGCTGATCGAGTGGCCGCTGTCGCTGATGTTCACCCACTTCGGCGTGCTGGTCGCGCTGGTGCATGTGACGATTCCCGTCGTCGTGCTGATGCTGGCCACCGCCATCTCGCACATCGACCGTGACTACGAAAAGGCGGCGCAGAGCCTGGGCGCCGGCCCGGTGCGCACCTTCTGCACGGTCACGCTGCCGCTGTCCATGCCGGGCATCCTGGCCAGCGTGACCACTGCCTTCGCCTGGACCTTCAGCGCCTTCGCGACACCGCAGATGATCGGCGGCGGCCGCGTACCGACGGTGTCCACACTGGTCTACCAATTGGGCTTCTCGTCGATGAACTTCCCGCTCGCCGCCAGCCTGAGCGTGATGGGGCTGGTGCTCACCGCCACCGCGCTGTCCGCACTGGGGCTGATGACGAAGCGCCTCAAGACCGTGGGAGGCCACTGAGATGAAGACCCGGATCCGCAGCCCGCTCTCGCTCCCGCTTCGCATCGCCGGCCCGGTGCTGGTGGTGCTGCTCATGGCCTTCGTGCTGCTGCCGGTGGTGGTGGTGACGATCTCGGCCTTCAATGAGAAGGCCCTCATCGCCTTCCCACCCGAATCGTGGTCGTTCAAGTGGTTCGAGCGCGTATTCACCTACCCGGATTTCCGCGAGGGCTTCAAGGCCAGCCTGGTGATCACGGGCGGGTCGTCGTTCCTTGCGCTGGTCATCGGCACGGCGCTGTCCATCGCGGTCAAGCGCATGGAGTTCAGCGGCAAGCAGACGCTGCTGACCATCCTGCATTCGCCGCTGGTGGTGCCGCACTTCACGCTTGGCCTCGGCCTGCTGATCCTGGTGTCGCAGGTGCAAGTGCACCGCAACTGGGGCGTGGTGATCCTGTGCCACGTGATGCTGGTGCTGCCCTTCGTGCTGCGCAGTGTCTACGTCTCGATGGAGAACCTGGACCTGCGGCTGGAGCAGGCCGCCACGAGCCTGGGGGCCTCGCCGCTGAAGGTGCTGTTCACGGTGACGATCCCGCTGCTCGCGCCGGGCCTGTTCGGGGGCTGGCTGTTCGCGGCCATCATGTCGTTCAGCGAGTTCACCGCGTCGCTGTTCGTCACCACGCAGGACACACAGACGCTGCCGGTCGCCATGTACAACTACGTGCGCGAGTTCGCCGACCCCACGCTCGCCGCGCTGTCCGTCGTCTACATCGCCGTCACCGCCGCCGTGCTGGCCTTCGCGAACTACTTCCTCGGCCTGGGCAAGGTGCTCAACATCGAGCAAGGGCACTGAGCCAGCGGTGGGTGCCTGCGGCCTTGCTGTCCCCTGTTTCTGTGGACAAGCCTGTGGTCGAGCGGGGCAGGGCCTCCACAAGATGCTGTCACGATGCGAGATTTCCTGGTCTGCCGTAAATTGAGGCAGGCTTTCCAGGATGCCTGACCGCATCGGTCATTAAATCGCCACGATAATCATTATGTAAAGTTATAGAAGCGAAGAAGCCACCGAGCGGCAGCCCTCCCGCCATCAGACCGCGACGCGCCAGCGCTTGCGCGGTGCGCGCAGCGTGTGGCCATCGCGGTAGTCCTGCGGCGTCAGACCGACGTGGCGGCTGAACACACGCCGGAACGCCGCCGGATCGGCATAACCACAGGATTGGGCGATCGCCGGGATGCTCTGCAGCGTGATCTCCAGCAGCAGGCGCGCGCGGTCGCAGCGCAGGCGGTGCAGGTGGTCCAGCGGCGAGTGGCCCAGCGCCTCCTGGAAGTGGCGCAGCAGGGTGCGGGCACTGACCGAGGCGGCGCGGGACACGGCGTCCAGCGAATACGGCTGCTCCACATGCTGCTCCAGGTACTTGATGGCCTTGGCCAGCGCACTGTCGCGGGTGGTCGGCACATGCTGCGTGTCCAGGGCCTCCAGCGCCGCCTTCTGGCGCGCGGCGTCCGGCCGCAGCACCGAGGCCATGGCATCGTGCAGCGGCCGGTCCCAGAGCTGCGCCAGCAGGGCCAGCAGCAGCTCGCCGATGTCGCACGGCAGGGCCGCGCTCAGCCACGGACCGTCCACGCACACACCGGTGCCATCGGCCACCTGGATGTCGGGATGATCGCGGTGAAAGGCCGCGGCCCAGTACCACGGCAGGGCCACGCGGCGCTGGGCCAGGCGGCCCGAGCCCGCCGCCAGCCAGGCGCCATTGCCCAGGGTCAGCACCCGCTGCCCCTGGTCCAGCACCACCGCCATGTGCTGCAGCAGCGCACGCTGGCGCTGCACCGCCTGGCGCAGCGTGGGCACATCCGGCGCATGCTGGCTGAGCACCCACTGGGCCTGCGCCGGACCGTCGAAGCGGCCCTCGTCCAGCAGGGCCTGGACCGGCCCCGCCGTGACCGGCAGCGCCTGCCCCTTCGCATCGCACAAACGCCAGCCCAGCCGCGGCGCGCCCCGGCCCAGGCGCAGCCGGGCCACCAGGCCGGCGGCACGCATCAGTTCCATGGCCTGCAGCACATGGCCCATCGCGGTGGTGGGCACCACCGGGAAGTCGATGCCGAAAGGGCGTGGGGCGGACATGCTGGATTGGCGGTTTCGGCTCGCAGTGTGGCGATTTTGCCTGCTGCCCGGCCGGCGCCGGCTCCTAGCATGCGCGGCTGTTGCAACCCGCCCTGAGCCAAGATGCCGCCGTCGCCGTGTTTCCTGCCCAAGCCAATCGCCGCCACCTGCCGGATGGCGCTGCTCCCCTTGGCGCTGCTCACGTTCGCGCTGCCCGCGGCCCAGGCCCAGGCCCTGGATGCCGGCGGCCTGCAGGCGCTGGATGCCGCCATCCAGGCCGTGGCCCCCAAGATGGTGGCCTGGCGGCGCGACATCCACCAGCACCCCGAGCTGTCGGGCCAGGAGGTGCGCACCGCCGCCCTGGTGGCCGAGCACCTGCGCGCCCTGGGGCTGACGGTGCAGACCGGCGTCGGCGGCCATGGCGTGGTAGGCACGCTGACCGGCGGCAAGCCGGGCAAGGTGGTGGCCCTGCGCGCCGACATGGATGCGCTGCCGATGCCCGAGGCCACCGGCCTGCCCTTCGCGTCCAGGCTCAAGTCCACCTACCTGGGCAAGGAGGTGCCGGTCACCCACTCCTGCGGCCATGACGCTCACGTGGCCATGCTGATGGGCGCAGCCGAGGCGCTGGCCGGCATGCGGGCCTCGCTGCCGGGCAGCATCAAGTTCATCTTCCAGCCCGCCGAGGAAGGCGCGCCGGTGCAGCCCGACGCCGACGGCCGGGTGCCCAGCTTCGGCGCCAAGGCCATGGTCGAGGCCGGCGCGCTGAAGGACGTGCAGGCCATCTACGGCCTGCACATCTCGGCCAACCTGCCCTCGGGCGCCGTGGGCTACCGCAGCGGCCCGCTGATGGCCGGCTCGGACAACATCCACATCCATGTCGAGGGCAAGGGTGGCCACGGCTCGTCGCCCTGGTCGGCGGTGGACCCCATCGTCGCCGCCAGCCAGGTGGTGCTGGGCCTGCAGACGGTGGTCAGCCGCCAGCTCAACATCGCCAAGGAGCCGGCGGTCATCACCATCGGCCAGATCGCCGGCGGTACGCGCTACAACATCATTCCCGACCAGGTGGAGATGATGGGCACGCTGCGCACCTTCGACGAGGAGATGCGCCAGGAGGCGCTCAAGCGCATCACGACCACGGCCGAGTCCATCGCCGCGGCCAGCGGCGCCAAGGCCAAGGTGCGCTTCGGGCCGGTGGCCTATCCGGTGACCACCAACCCGGCGGCGCTGACCGAGGCTTCGCTGCCGGCGCTGAAGCTGGCCGTGGGCGGCAAGGTGATGCTGATCCCCAAGGTCAGCGGCTCGGAGGACTTCTCCGAGTTCCAGAAGGTGGTGCCGGGCTTCTTCTACTTCCTGGGCGCGCCGCCCAAGGGCAAGGACTTCCTGAAGGCGCCCACCAACCACTCGCCGCAGTTCGACATCGACGAAGACCAGCTGCCGGTGGGGGCACGCAGCCTGGCCGCGCTGGCGGTGGACTTCCTGCGCAGGCCCTGAGGCAGGCCCGCGGCGCGGCCACAATGCGTGGCGATGGAACTGCGCCAGCTCCGCTATTTCGTGCACGTGGTCGACAGCGGCAGCATGGGCCGCGCGGCGGCCGAACTGGGCGTCGTCACCTCGGCGCTGAGCCAGCAGATCAGCCGGCTGGAGGGCGAGCTGGCCACGCGCTTGCTGCAACGCACGGCCACCGGCGTGCGCCCCACCGATGCCGGCCTGGCCTTCTTGCGCCAGGCCCGGCTGGCGCTGCGCCATGCCGACAGCGCCACCGCCGCGGCACGCGAGGCGCGGCTCACCGGCCAGGTCAGCCTGGGCCTGCCGTCCAGCATCGCCGCCGTGCTGGCCCTGCCGCTGCTGCGTGCGCTGGCCGAGCGCCATCCCGGCGTGCGCCTGCACCTGGTGGAGGCGCTGTCGGGCAGCCTGGGCGCGCTGATCAACGGCCGCACGCTGGACCTGGCCGTGGTCTTCGAGACCGAGTCGTCGCGGCGCTGGAGCGTGATGCCCCTGCTCGACGAGGCGCTGTACGTGTTCGGCCGCGCCGACCTGGCCGGCATGCCCGGCGGCCGCACGGTGCGCCTGGCCGCGCTGGCCGCGCTGCCGCTGGTGCTGCCCACCGGCCTGCACGGGCTGCGCGCGGTGGTCAACACGGCCTTTGCGCGGGCCCGCTGCGAGCCGCGCGTGGTGCTGGAGGTCGACGGCCTGGCCACGCTGATGGACGTGGTGCGCGAAGGCCTGGCCGCCACCATCCAGCCCGGCGCCGTGGCGCCGCGCGTGGGCGACGAACTGCGCGCCGTGCGCATCGCCGATGCCGGCGTGCGCCGCCGCAGCGTGCTGGCCAGCCTGTCCGACGACGAGCTGAGCCCGGCCGCGCTGGCGGTGCGCGTGACGCTGCGCGAGGTGGCGGCCGAGCTGGTGCGCCAGGGGCGCTGGCCGGGCGCGAGTCTTCACGAATCCTGAACACGCCTTGCCCCGCAGCCCATCGCCGGGCGAGGGGCCGCCGCCTACAGTGCGGCGATGGTCGATGTGCTGGTCATCGGGGGCGGCAATGCCGCGTTGTGTGCGGCGCTGATGGCGCGCGAGGCCGGCGCCAGCGTGCGCCTGCTGGAGGCCGCGCCGCGTGAATGGCGCGGCGGCAACTCCATGCATGTGCGCAACCTGCGCTGCATGCACGATGCACCGCAGGACGTGCTGGTCGAGGCCTATCCGGAAGAGGAGTACTGGCAGGACCTGCTCAAGGTCACCGGCGGGCTCACCGACGAGGCGCTGGCACGCCTGGTGATCCGCGCCTCGGCCACCTGCCGGCCCTGGATGGTGCGCCATGGCGTGCGCTTCCAGCCCTCGCTGTCGGGTGCGCTGCACACGGCGCGCACGAATGCGTTTTTCATGGGCGGCGGCAAGGCCCTGGTCAATGCCTACTACCGCAGCGCCGAGCGCCTGGGCGTGGACATCCGCTACGACAGCCCGGTGCAGGCGCTGGAACTGCAGGACGGGGGCTTCGTCGCCGCGCTGGCCGATGGCCAGCGCCATGCCGCCCGCGCCTGCGTGCTGGCGGCCGGCGGCTTCGAGAGCAACCGCGACTGGCTGCGCCAGGCCTGGGGCCGCAACGAGCGCGGCGAATGGCCAGCCGACAACTTCCTGATCCGTGGCACGCGCTACAACACCGGCACCCTGCTGCGCTTCATGCTCGATGCCGGCGCCGACGCCATCGGCGACGCCACCCAGGCCCACATGGTGGCCATCGATGCGCGCGCACCGCTGTACGACGGTGGCATCTGCACGCGCATCGACTGCGTCAGCCTGGGCGTGGTGGTCAACCGCGAAGGCCGGCGCTTCTACGACGAGGGCGAGGACTTCTGGCCCAAGCGCTATGCGATCTGGGGCCGGCTGGTGGCCCAGCAGCCGGGCCAGATCGCCTGGTCGGTGATCGATGCCCAGGCCGTGGGCCGCTTCATGCCGCCGGTGTTTGCCGGCACCATGGCCCGCAGCCTGCCCGAGCTGGCGCGCGCCATCGGCGTGGACGAGGGCGTGTTCATGCAGACCCTCGACCAGTACAACGCCGCCTGCCGGCCCGGCCGCTTCGATCACACGGTGCTGGACGACTGCCGCACCGAAGGCCTGGCGCCGGCCAAGACGCACTGGGCGCGGCCGATCACCAGCGCGCCCTTCTTCGCCTACCCGGTGCGCCCCGGCATCACCTTCACCTACCTGGGCCTGAAGACCGATGCGACCGCGGCCGTGCACTTCGGCGGCCGGCCCAGCCCCAACCTGTTCGTCGCCGGCGAGATGATGGCCGGCAATGTGCTGGGCAAGGGCTACACCGCCGGCGTGGGCATGAGCATCGGCACGGCCTTCGGCCGCATCGCCGGCACCCAGGCCGCCGCCGCGGCCCGGCAGCAGGAGCCCCAGCATGCGACCGCTTGACGACCTGGTGCGCGAGGCCACGGCCCTGGGCGCCGGCGCCCTGGAGCAGCCGCTGCGCGCCGAGGCCGAGGTCGACCGCGTGCTGCAGATCTGCAATGCCTGCCGCTACTGCGAGGGCTTCTGCGCGGTGTTCCCGGCGATGACACGGCGCCTGGCCTTCCCGGCCGCCGACGTGCACTACCTGGCCAATCTGTGCCACAACTGCGGCGCCTGCCTGCATGCCTGCCAGTACGCGCCGCCGCACGAGTTTGCGGTCAACGTGCCGCAGGCCATGGCCCGCGTGCGCCAGCGCACCTATGCCGGCTATGCCTGGCCGCAGGCCTTTGCCGCCGCCTACCGGCGCAACGGCCTGGTGCTGGCGCTGGCCCTGGCCGGCGCGCTGGCGCTGTTCCTGGTGCTGGCGGTGTGGTCGGGTGGCAGCCTGTGGCCTGCGCCCAGGGCCGACGGCAACTTCTACCGCGTCTTCCCGCACGGGCTGATGGTCGGCCTGTTCCTGCCGGTGTTCGGCTTCGCCATGCTGGCCCTGGGCGTGGGGGCCTGGCGCTTCTGGCGCGCCCAGTCCCCGGGGCCGGCCGGTGTTGCGACCAGTGCCGAGGCCATGGCCGAAGCGGCCCACAACGCGCTGACGCTGAAGTACCTGGACGGCGGCCATGGCGAGGGCTGCAACAACGAGGACGACCGCTGCACGCTGGCGCGGCGCCGCGCCCACCACCTGACGTTCTACGGCTTCCTGCTGTGCTTTGCCGCCACCGGCCTGGCCACGCTGTACCACTACGCCTTCGGCTGGGTGGCGCCCTATGCCTACACGGCTGCGCCCAAGCTGCTGGGCATCGCCGGCGGGCTGATGCTGTGCGCCGGCACGCTGGGCCTGTGGCGGCTGCACCGGCGCCGCCATGCGCTGCAGGGTGCGCCCGAACAGGCGCCGATGGACCTGGGCTTCATCGCCCTGCTGTTCCTGTGCGCGGCCACCGGCCTGGCGCTGACCGCGCTGCGCGCCAGCAGCGCCATGGCCATGCTGCTGGCCCTGCACCTGGGCTGCGTGATGGCGCTGTTCCTGACCCTGCCCTACGGCAAGTTCGCCCATGCCGTGTACCGCTGCGCCGCGCTGCTGAAGTGGTCCATCGAGCGCCGCCAGCCGCTGGCGCTGAAGCTGGGCTCGGAGTGAGCACGATGAGCATCCCCTCGATGCAGCCGCATTGCAGCGCCGACGAGTGGCGCGCCCGCGTCGACCTGGCGGCCTGCTACCGCCTGGTGGACCTCTACGGCATGAGCGACATGATGGCCAACCACATCAGCTCGCATGTGCCAGGCGAGCCGGGGGCCTTTCTGATCAACCCCTACGGCATGATGTACGAGGAGATCACCGCCTCCAGCCTGATCAAGGTCAACCTGGCCGGCGAGATCCTGGCCAAGCCCGACTTCGGCGCGCTGGGCCAGGACTACGGCATCAACCGCGCCGGCTACGTGATCCACAGCGCCATCCACGGCGCGCGGCCCGAGCTGGCCTGCGTGATCCACACCCACAGCTGGGCCTCGATGGCGGTCAGCGCGCTGGAATGCGGCCTGCTGCCGATCACGCAGACGGCGATGCGCTTTCTGAAGATCGGCGTGCACGAGTACCAGGGCGTGGTGCTGGACGAGGCCGAGCAGGCCAGCCTGATCGCCGACCTGGGCGATGGCGAGGCCCTGCTGCTGCGCAACCACGGCGCGCTGACCGTGGGCCGCAGCGTCGGCGAGGCCTTCAACTGGATGCACCGGCTGGAGCTGGCCTGCCAGTCGCAGCTGGCGGCCATGGCCACCGGCGCGGCCCTGCATGCCGTGCCCCCGCCGGTGCTGGAGGCCACCTGGGCCAACTACCAACGCGGCACTCGCCGGCCCTACGGCCTGATGGAATGGCCGGCCCTGCTGCGCAAGCTGGATCGGCTGGACCCGGGCTACAAGACCTGAGCGGCCGCAGAGCCGCCCATCCACCGCGAGGAGACACCGATGACAAGGCTTTCGCGCCGGCAGCTGCTGGCCCTGTCCGCCCTGGCCCCGCCCGGGCTGGCGCTTGTCCAGACCCCGGCCCAAGCCCAGTCCTGGCCTTCACGCCCAGTGAAGGTGGTGGTGGCCTTCACCGCCGGCGGCACCACCGACATCCTGGCGCGCGGCGTCGGCCAGCAGCTGGCCGAGAAGCTGAAGCAGCCCTTCGTGATCGAGAACAAGCCCGGCGCCGGCGGCAACACCGGCACCGAGATGGTGGTGCGCGCGCCGGCCGACGGCCACACGCTGATCGTCAACAGCGTCGGCCCGATCGCCGTCAACCCGACGCTGTACCCCAAGCTGTCCTACAACCCGCTGAGCGACCTGGTGCCCATCGTGCAGATCGCCGACGTGCCCAATGTTCTGGTGGTCCATCCCTCGCTGCCGGCGAAGAACTTCGACGAGTTCGTGGCCCATGCCAAGGCCAATCCGGGCAAGCTGAACTACTCGTCCACCGGCATCGGCACCTCGTCGCACCTGTCGGGCTATGTGCTGGGCAAGCGCGCCGGCATCGAGGCCACGCACGTGCCCTACAAGGGCGCGGATGCGCTGCGCGACCTGCTGGCCGGGCGGGTGCAGTTCATGTTCGCCACCATCCCCTCGGTCAAGCAGCACATCGACGCCGGTTCGCTGCGGGCGATTGCCGTCACCAGCCTGAAACGCTCGCGCTCGCTGCCCGAGGTGCCGACGGTGGCCGAGCGCGGCCACCCAGGCTTCGAGGCCGGCTCGTGGTTCGGCTTCTTCGGCCCCAAGGGCACGCCGGCCGAGGTGGTGGCCACGCTGAACCGTGCGGTCAACGAGATCGTCGCCGTGCCGGCCATGCAGGCCCAGCTGATCAAGGAAGGCGCCGATCCGGTGGGCGGCAGCGCCGAGCAGTTTGCGCAGTTCGTGCAGCGCGAATACGAGAAGTGGCGCGTGATCGTGCGCGAATCCGGAGCCACCGCCGAATGAACCCGGGCCAGGCATGAACGTCAGCGAAGTCATCTGCGGCCATCTGCAGGCCGCCGGCATCGCCCACGTCTTCGGCTACCCGGGCGATCCGTCGGTGGAGTTCCTGGAGGCCGCGCGCCGCGCCGGCCTGCAGTTCGTGCTGGGCTCGCGCGAAGGCACGGCCGGCCTGATGGCCTGCGCCTACGGCCAGCTCACCGGCCGGCCCGGCGTGGCCCTGTCCACGCTGGGGCCGGGCGCCACCAACCTGGTCAATGCGGTGGCCAGCGCCTGGCTGGACCGCACGCCCATGCTGGCCATCTCGGGCCAGATCGAGACCCGGCGCGAGCCGGTGTTCACGCACCAGGTGGTCGATCACCAGCTGCTGTTCAGCCCGATCAGCAAATGGGCCACGGCCGTGCAGCCGCACACCGTGGCTGGCATCCTGCGCCGGGCCTTGCGCACGGCCATGGCCGACCGGCCCGGCCCGGTGCACCTGAGCACCGCCGCCGACGTGGTGGGCGCCACCGCCAGCGACGACCGCATCGCCCTGCCGCCGCTGAAGGCGCTGCGCGCGCCCCAGGTGTTTGCGCTGGCGGCCGGGGCCGATCCGGTCAAGCGCCTGCGCCAGGCCCGGCGGCCCATCATCGTGGCCGGGCTGTCGGCCGTGTGGTCCGAGGCCGGCGAGGCCCTGCGCCAGCTGGCCGAGGCCCTGGGCTGCCCGGTGGTGCTGGCGCCGATGGCCAAGGGCCTGCTGCCCGAAACCCATGCGCTGTACGCCGGCACGCTGGACATGGCCTGCAACGGCTTCATGTGGGAGTTTCTGCGCGGCGCCGACCTGCTGCTGACCGTGGGCTTCGACGCGGTGGAGCTGATCAAGCCCTGGTCGCTGACGGCGCCGGCCCTGCACATCGACAGCGTCGCCAACACCGACCAGATCGTGCCGGCCGAGATCGAGTGCATCGGCGACATCGGCGCCTGGTGCCAGGCACTGGCCGAGTCTGTGGCCGCGCAGCCTGAGCGTTGGACCGAGGTCGAGATCGCCGACCATCGCGCCGCGCTGCGCCAGCGCTACCTGGCCGGCCGCGTGGCCAGGCGCCTGAATCCCAGCGACGTGGTCGACACCGTGCGCGCGGCCATGCCGGCACACACCCTGGTCAGCACCGATGTGGGCAGCCACAAGCTGCTGGTCGGCCAGGGCTGGACCACCCATGCGCCGCGCAGCCTGCTCACCAGCAACGGCCTGTCGTCGATGGGCTTCGGCCTGCCGGCGGCGATGGTCGCCAAGCTGCTGCAACCGCAGCGACCGGTGGTGTGCTTCACCGGCGACGGCGGCCTGGCCATGGTGCAGGCCGAGCTGCGCGTGGCCGCCAGCCTGGGCCTGGGCCTCGTGGTGGTGGTGTTCTGCGACAACAGCCTGAACCGCATCGAGCTGAAGCAGGCCGCACGCGGCTACCCGTCCTGGGGCACGCGCATCGATGAAACGCTGATCGAGCCACTGGCCGCGTCGATGGGCTGCGACGGCATCACGGTGGACAGCGTCGCCACACTGGAGGCGGCGCTGGCCGCGCCCCGCGCGGCCGACCGGCCGCTGGTGATCGGCGCGCGCATCGATCCGGCCCAGTACCAGGCCCAGTTCTGAACCCGGTCCCGCACCCACCAGGAGAGCCCGCCATGACCCGTCGCCGCCTGCTGCTGACCCGCTTGTTGACCCCCGTGCTGCTCGCCTTGCCGGGCTGGGCCGTGCAGGCCCAGGAGATCCCGAAGAAGCCCATCACCCTGGTGGTGGGCTTTGCCGCCGGCGGCGCGGCCGACCATGCGGCGCGGGTGGTGGCGAAAAAGCTGTCCGAGAACCTGGGCATCACGGTGGTCATCGACAACAAGGCCGGCGCCGGCGGCAACATCGCCCACGACCTGGTGGCCAAGGCCACGCCCGATGGCTCGGTGATCCTGCTCGGCTCGGTGGGCCCGCTGGCCATCGCCCCGCACCTGACCAAGCTGCCCTACGACCCGCAGAAGGACCTGGCGCCGCTGACCATGGGCATGAACTTTCCCAATGTGCTGGTGGTGCCGCCGTCGCTGGGCGTGAAGAACTTTGCCGAGTTCATGGCCCTGGCCAAGGCCCGGCCGGGCCAGCTGAACTATGGCTCCACCGGCGTGGCCTCGGCCTCGCACTTGGCCGGCGAGCTGTTCAATGCCATCGGCGGCGTGGACATCGTGCACATCCCGTTCAAGGGCGGCGCGCCGGCCATGAACGAGCTGCTGGCCGGGCGCCTGTCGGCCTACTTCGCCACCATGTCCACCGCCGGGCCGCACATCGCCGCCGGCAAGCTGATCCCGCTGGCCACCACCGGCCTGGCGCGTGCGCCCTTCCTGCCCGATCTGCCCACGGTCAGCGAGGCCGGGCTGAAGGGCTTCACCGCCACCAACTGGTATGCCTTCGTGGCCCCGGCGCGCATGGCCTCGGCGCTGCAGGAACGCTGGAACCAGGAGCTGGTGAAGGCCCTGAAGTCGCCCGAGGTGGCCGACGAGCTGAACCGCGCCGGCCTGCTGCCGGCGCCGGGCACGCGCGAGGAACTGGCGCGCACCATCGCCAGCGAGTCGCGCACCTGGGCGCGGGTGATCGCCGAGCGCAAGATCACGGCCGAGTGAGCCGGGCTCAGGCCGACTTCAGGCCGGCGGCTCGATGCGGGCGATGATCTCGCCGGCGGCGCGCTGCAGCAGCTGGGCCAGCTTGGCCACGTCGACCAGGGCCAGGCGCTCGACCTTGGTCACCAGCGAGATCGCCCCCAGCACCTGGCCATCGGCCAGCACCAGCGGCACGGCGATGGCGCCCAGCGCCGGTTCCAGCTCGCCCCGCGACACATAGTGGCCGGCCTTGCGGATGCGCGCGAAGTGCTGGCGAAAGGCCGGCCAGGCGGTGGGCAGGCCGGCGGCCCGGGCCTCGTCGGCATGCTGCTCCAGCACGCGCCGCTGCGCCGCCGCCGCAAACACCGACAGCATGACCTTGGGCGCCGCGCCCAGGAACAGCGGCCGCGGGCGGCCGCGCCCATAGCTCAGGTTGGCGGGCTGGCCGCTCACCTCGCGGTGGGTGTCGAGCATGCGGTCGCCATAGAGGCCGGTGCTCACGCAGTCCAGGCCGGTCAGCGCGACCAGCTCCTGCATGTAGGGCACGGCATGCTGGAGCACCGGGTCGGAATGCCGGATCAGGCGGTCGAGCATGATGATGCGCGGCCCCAGGCCATAGGTGGCCGCGCCCTGGCGCTGCAGCAGGCCGGCCTCGGTCAGCACCTTGACATAGCGGTAGGCGGTGGGTTGCGAGACCTGCAAGGCGGCCTCGATGGCCTCGGGCGTCAGCGTCAGGCGCTCGTCGTCGAACAGGTCCAGCACCGCCAGCAGGCGGGTGAGGCTGGAATCGGGCTTGTCGGTCATCCGGCTCCGTCAGGCGGGGTCTTCATCCAGGGCAGCGACCGGGTCAGGCCGGCGAGTGTCTCGGCATCGCCGGCCAGGCCGGCGACATAGCGGTCGGGCCGCAGCAGCACGGCCTGCGTGCCCTGCTGCTGCAGCCAGGACGCCACGGCCCGGTCGGTGGCCGGCAGCACGGCCACATCGTGCCACTGCCACCAGGCGCGCATGGATTCTCCCACCGCGTCCAGCAGCGCCGGCGTGGCGATCACGGCCCAGCGGTCGCCGATGGCAGCGTCCAGTCCGCGGCCGTCGTCCAGCAGGGGCTGCGGGGCCACCTGGCCCGCCGGCCCGGCCGCGCCCAGCCACACGCCCGGCCCCAGGCCCGGCGCCGGGAACTCGAAGATCTCCGGCGAGCCGGCCAGCAGGCGCGCGTCGCGCGCCCGCGCGGCCTCGGGGTCGGTGGTCTGGATCACCGCGCCCAGGCGCACCGCCAGCTCGATGAAGGCATGCACATGCGGCCCACGCTCGGCGCCATAGCTGTCGAGCAGCGCGTCCTCGGCCCGGCCGCGGCACACGGCGGCCAGCTTCCAGGCCAGGTTGGCCACGTCGCGGATCGCCGCGCACATGCCCTGGCCGAGGAAGGGCGGCGTCTGGTGCGCCGCGTCGCCGGCCAGCAGCAGCGGACCGCGCCGCCACTGCTGCGCGATCAGCGAATGGAAGGTGTAGATCGCCGCGCGCTCGATCGTGGCCTGCGCCGGCGTCACCCAGCGTGCCACCAGGGCCCAGATGCGCTCGGGCCTGACCATCTCCGCCGGGTCGTCGCCGGGCATCAGCATGATCTCCCAGCGCCGGCGGCGGCCGTTCACATTGCAGTAGGTCATCGGCCGCGCCGGGTCGCAGTGCTGCACGGTGTGGTCGGGCAGGCCGGGCACGTCCTCGCGCAGCAGCACGTCGAACACCAGCCAGGGCTGGTGCAGGCCCAGGTCGGTCATCGGCGTGGCAAGCAGCCGGCGGACCAGCGACCGGGCGCCGTCGCAGCCGACGACGAAGCGTGCACGCACCCGGGTCGTGATGCCGCACGCCAGATTGCTGACCGCCAGCTCGGCGCCGCCGCCGAATCCGTCCGGCAGCGGCTGCACCTCGCTCACCTCGTGGCGCAGGTGCAGGCTCACCGACGGGAAACGCTGCAGCCCCGCGCGCAGCACCGCCTCCAGCTCGGGCTGGTGGAAATAGTGGTTGTTGGCACAGCCCTGCGGACCCCGCTCGCCGCTCGCGCTGGAGCCGGCGCGGATCATCAGCGTCTCGCCCGCGGCATTGACGAAGTGCATGCCCTTGAGCCCGGGCCGCGAGATCGCCTCGACCTGGGCACGCAGGCCCAGCGTCTCGAACACGCGCATCACCTCGCCGTCGAAGTGGATGGCGCGGGGCAGCGGGAAGATGTCGGCGTCGCGCTCGTAGATCGCGGTGCGCAGCCCACGCGCGCCCAGCAGGTTGCCCAGCGTCACGCCGGCCGGGCCGGCACCGATGATGGCGACGTCCACCGGACTGGGCGTCATGCGCCACCCCCCATCAGCGCCACCATCTCCGCACGCCACTGCGCCCGCGGGCGAAAGCGCGGCCGGCTGCGCGCCAGCGCCTCGGCCTGGGCCATCACCTCATGGTCGGGGCGGTCCAGGTCGATCGGCTCGCGCAGCGGCTGCTCGCAGTACCAGGGCGTGTCGAGAAAAACCTCGAGGCGGTTGCCTTCCGGGTCGCGGAAGTAGATGGAGATGGCGTTGCCATGCGTGGCGCACACCAGCTCGGTGACGTCCGCATCGGCCACCACCCTGTCGCGCACGAGGCGCAGCGTGGCGAGGTCGCTCACGCGCATCGACAGCTGGTTGATGACATTGAAGCCCGGACCCTCGGGCCGTCCCGAGGCCAGCACCACCTGGTGGTGCTCGTCGGGGTTGCGGCTGAAGAACACCAGCTGCACCGTGCCCAGCAGGCCGCGGTCGGTGACGTAGAAGCCCAGCGTATCGCCATAGAAGCGCGCCATGCGCTCGATGTCGCGCACATAGAAGCCCATGTGGCTGAACTGCAGCGCGTCCAGCCGGGGCAGAGGATTGGTCATGACCCGTCCTTGGTTGATAAATGACGGCCATGCTGTCAGACGATGATTTGATTTTCATCATCGTTTTCTCGTATTTTGATAATTGAATGGAATTTTCACAATCCGACCCGTCGTCCGGCACAGCCTGCTGCCCGGGCGTGCCAACACCCCACGGAGACAAGCCCATGCCTCACTTCCATGCCCCGGACCGTCGCCTCACCCTGCTGGCCGTGCTGGCCACCCTGGGCGCCCTCGCGGCCGCCCCCGCCTCCGCCCAGGACTACCCGAACAAGCCGATCCGCATCATTGCCCCCTTCCCCACCGGCACCGGCCCGGACGCCAACACGCGCGAGATCGCCACCGAGCTCAGCAAGGTGCTGGGCCAGAGCGTGCTGGTGGAGAACAAGCCCGGCGCATCGACCATGATCGGCATGGCCGCCGGGGCCACCGCCGCGCCCGATGGCTACACGCTGGTGATGGGCTCGACCACGTCGATGTCGGTCGTGCCGCACCTCTACCGCAAGGTGCCCTACAGGCACGACAAGGACTTTGCGCCGATCAGCATCGTCGGCCTGCTCAACACCGCGCTGACGGCCAATGCCAACGTCAAGGAGAGCACCGCCAAGGAGCTGATCGCGCGGCTGAAGAGCGAGCCGGAGTCGATCGTCGCCGCCACCTCGGGCGTGGGCAGCTATTCGCACCTGGCTGGCGAATGGTTCGCCTCGGGCGCGGGCGTGAAGATGCGCTTCATCCCGTATGCCACCACCAGTCCCTACACCGACGTGCTCGCCGGCCAGCAGGTGCAGGCGATCTTCGACGCGCTGCCCGCCGCCATCGGCAACGTCAAGGCCGGCAAGCTCAAGGTGCTGGCGCTCACCGGCAAGACGCGGCATCCGAAGTTCCCCGACGTGCCCACCTTCGCCGAGGCCGGCCTCGGCACCTACAGCCCGACGGCATGGATCGGCCTGTTCGCCCCGGCCGGCACGCCCAAGCCCATCGTCGACAAGCTGGCCGACGCGATGCAGAAGGCCGCGGCGCAGAACCCGGCGCTGATCGAGAAGTGGCAGAGCTACGGCGGCGACCTGCGCGCGATGACGCCCGAGGCCTTCGGCAACTTCCTCAAGGAAGACCATGCGCTGTGGGGCGCGGCCATCAGCAAGGCCGGCATCAAACTCGATTGAAGACCAAGGAAACCCTCCATGAAACTCGTGAGCTACGAACGTGACGGCCGTGCCAGCTTTGGCGCCATCGTCGAGACCGGCACCGGCCTGGGCCTGATCGACCTGAAGGCCGCGCTCGGCGGCCGCCACGCCAGCCTGCGCGCCCTGCTGGAGGCCGACGCGCTGGGCGAGGCCGCGGCGGCGCTGCAGGGGCGCGCGGCCGACTGCGCGCTGTCGGCCGTGACCCTGCTGCCGGTCATCCCCGACCCCGACAAGATCGTCTGCATCGGCCTGAACTACGGCGAGCATGTGCGCGAGACCGGCCGCACCGTCACCGAAAGCCCGGCGCTGTTCCTGCGCATGCCCGACTCGCAGGTTGCGCATGGCCAGCCCATGCTGCGCCCGCGCGAGTCCGAGCGGCTGGACTACGAAGGCGAGATCGCGGTGGTCATCGGCCGCGGCGGGCGCCGCATCCGCGAGGACGACGCCTGGCAGCACATCGCCGGCTACAGCTGCTACAACGACGGCAGCGTGCGCGACTGGCAGCTGGCCACCTCGCAGTGGACGCCGGGCAAGAACTTCTTCCGCACCGGCGCCTTCGGCCCCTGGATGGTGACGGCCGACCAGATCGCGCCCGGCCAGGTGATGACGCTGACCACCCGGCTCAACGGCCAGGAGATGCAGCGCGCCACCACCGAGCAGATGATCCACAGCATCCCGCGGCAGATCGCCTACATCTCGGCCTTCATCCCGCTGAAGCCCGGCGACGTCATCGTCACCGGCACGCCGGGCGGCATCGGCAACAAGCGCACGCCGCCGGTGTTCATGAAGCCGGGTGACGTGGTGGAGATCGAGGTCGACGCGGTGGGCGTGCTGCGCAACAGCATCGCCGACGACTGAGATGCAGCGCAGCAGCCCGGACCCCGTGCTGGCCGACCACCCGGCGCTCGCCGCCGAACGGCGCCGTGCCGCCGCCCTGGTGGCGCGCGACGTTGACGCGCTGGCCGCGCTGCTCGACGACGAGCTGCGCTACGTGCATGCCCCCGGCGCCTGCCACGACAAGGCGGCGCTGCTAGGCTTCGTGGCAGACGGCCCGCGCTTCGAGTCCGTCGAGTTCACGCCGCAGCAGATGTGGTCCTGGCCCGGTGGCGTGGCCGTCGCCGGCCGGCTGCAGATGCGCCTGCAGCGCGGCGACGAGCCACCGGTGCAGGCCCGCTCCTGGGTCACCGCGCTGTGGCGCGAAGGCGCCGACGGTGCGTGGCGCCTGCTGATGTTCCAGTCCACCAAGGAGCCCTGATGATCGACAAGATCGCCGCCAGCGTGGCCGAAGCGCTGGCACCGGTGAAAGACGGCGACACCGTGCTGATCGGCGGCTTTGGCACCGCGGGCATTCCGGACGAGCTGATCGACGGCCTGATCGCCCACGGCGCACGCGAGCTGACGGTCGTCAACAACAACGCCGGCAACGGCGACACCGGGCTGGCCGCGCTGCTCGGCACCGGGCGCGTGCGCAAGATCATCTGCAGCTTTCCGCGCCAGGCCGACTCCCATGTCTTCGATGCGCTGTACCGCGCCGGCAAGCTCGAACTGGAGCTGGTGCCGCAGGGCAACCTGGCCGAGCGGCTGCGCGCCGCGGGCGCGGGCATCGGCGCCTTCTTCACGCCCACGGGCTACGGCACCGAGCTGGCCCGGCAGGCCGACGGGTCGGACAAGGAGACGCGCCTCATCAATGGCCGCCCCTACGTGCTGGAGTACCCGATCCACGGCGACGTGGCCCTGATCAAGGCCGAGGCCGGCGACCGCTGGGGCAACCTCGTCTACCGCAAGGCGGCACGCAACTTCGGCCCGGTGATGGCCACCGCCGCCCGGCACACGGTGGCCACCGTGCACCGCATCGTCGAGCTGGGCGGGCTCGACCCCGAGGCCATCGTCACCCCCGGCATCCATGTGTCGAGGATCGTGCGCGTGGACCATGTGGCCACGCGCGCCGGCGGCTTCAGGGCCGCGGCCTGATGGCGCTGACGGAGACCCCCATGACCCAGCTACAACGCCGCGGCAAGGACGAACTCGCCCGCCGCGTCGCGCAGGACATCCACGACGGCGCGATCGTGAACCTGGGCATCGGTATGCCCACGCTGGTGGCCAACCACATCCCCGACGGGCGCGAGGTGGTGCTGCACAGCGAGAACGGCATCCTCGGCATGGGCCCTGCGCCCGCCGCGGGCGAAGAGGACTACGACCTCATCAACGCCGGCAAGCAGCCGGTGACGCTGCGCCCCGGCGGCGCGTATTTCCACCATGCCGACAGCTTCGCGATGATGCGTGGCGGCCACCTCGACATCTGCGTGCTCGGCGCCTTCCAGGTCTCGGCCACCGGCGATCTGGCCAACTGGAGCACCGGCGAGCCCGGTGCCATCCCCGCGGTGGGCGGCGCGATGGACCTGGCCATCGGCGCCAGGCAGACCTGGGTGATGATGGACCTGCTCACCAAGACCGGCCAGAGCAAGGTGGTGGCGCGCTGCAGCTACCCGCTCACCGGGCTGGCCTGCGTGAAGCGCATCTACACCGACCTGGCGACGCTGGCCTGCACGCCCGCGGGCCTGGTGCTGATCGACACCGTGCCCGGCCTCACGCCCGAGGCGCTGTCGGCACTGATCGGCCTGCCGCTGACCACGGCAGCCCCGGCATGAGCGGCGACACCGACCGGCCAGATCGCCTGCCGCCGTTGCCGCCGGCGCAATGGACCGAGGCCCAGCGCCGCGAGGCCCAGGCCATCATCGACGGCCCGCGCGGCGCGCTGATCGCGCCCTTTGTGCCCCTGCTGCGCAGCCCCGAGCTGATGGGCCATGCCCAGCGCATGGGGGAGTACCTGCGCTACCGCAGCGCGCTGCCGCTGCGCCTGTCGGAGCTGGCCATCCTCGACGTCGCGCGCCGCTGGTCGCAGCCGGTGGAATGGGCGATCCATGCACCGATCGCGCTGGCCCAGGGCGTGGCGGCGGCCACGGTGGCCGCGCTGGCCGCGGGCCGTGCGCCCGAAGACCTGCCCGACGACGAGGCCGCCGTGCTGGCCTTCTGCGACGAGCTGCAGCGCCAGCGCGCGGTCGGCGACGCCACCTGGCAGCGCGCACTGCGGGCCCTCGGCGAGACCGGCGTGGTCGACCTGATGGCCCTGGTCGGCTACTACACGCTGCTCGCGATGGTGATGAACGCCTCGCGCACGCCGGCGCCGCCGGGCCCCCGCCTGCCACCGGCACCGCCGGCCCTGCCATGACCCCGCCCGCCCCGAATCCCGCCGATCTCAACTGGTTCGAGCGCATGCGCGCCGGCCTGGTGCCGCCCGCGCCGGTGACCACGTTGCTGGGCGGCACGGTCCGCGCCAGTGACGCAGCCGCCGGCACGCTGGCCGTCGACTACGTGGCCCAGCCCAGCTTCGCCAACCCCGCGGGCACGGTCCAGGGCGGCATGCTCGGCGCGATGCTCGACGACCTGTGCGCCGCACTCGTCGATTCGACACTGCGCCCGGGCGAGATCGTCGCCACGCTCAACCTCAACCTCTCGTTCCTGCGCGCCGCGAGCATCGGACCGCTGGCCGGCCAGGCCTGGCTGCAGCGCCGTGGCCGCGAGGTCTGCCATGTGTCGGCCGAGCTGCGCCAGGGCCACCAGGTGGTGGCCAGCGCCGTGGCCACCTGCAGGGTGGTGGCGCCCCGGCCCGGCGGCTGAGCACGGCCGCCGCCGCCGTGCCACCCCGGTCCGGCGCAGCTCAGGGGCAATCACGCATGGCGATGGCTGCACCGCTTGCGTATAAGTTCAAGGTATAGCCCACCGCCGTACCGAGGCCCGCCATGGACATGCGCCAGCTCCGTTATTTCGTGCAGATCGTCGAGAGTGGCAGCCTGGCCAAGGCCTCGCGCCAGCTGTTCATCGCCCAGCCGGCGCTGAGCCAGCAGATGGCGCGGCTGGAGGACGAGGTGGGCAAGGCGCTGCTGCTGCGCAGCTCGCGGGGCGTATCGCCCACCGAGAACGGCGAGGCCCTGTACCACCATGCCAAGTTCATGCTGCGCCAGCTGGACCAGGCGGTGTCGGTGGCACGGCAGGAGACGGCCGCGGTCAGCGGCCGCGTCACGCTGGGCCTGGCGCCCACCACGTTGTGCCAGCTGGGCCTGCCGCTGATGCAGCAGCTGCGCCGCAGCTATCCCGGCGTGCTGCTGAACATCGTCGAGGGCCTGTCGGGCCATCTGGAGCACATGTGCCGCGTCGGCCAGCTCGATCTGGCCGTGCTGTTCACGCGCCAGGCCGCGGCCGAGCTGACCTGCGAGACCCTGCTCGACGAAGACCTGTTCGTGATCCTGCCGGCCGACAGCCCCCTGGTGCCGGCCGAGCGCAGCACGCTGACGCTGGACGAGGTGGCCGCGCTGCCGCTGATCCTGCCCAGCCCCGGCCATGGCCTGCGCCGGCGCATCTCGCTGGAGTTCGAGCGCTGCAACCTGCCGCTGGATGCGGTGGCCGAGATCGATTCGCTGCCGCTGCTGATGCACTGCCTGGCCCAGGGCATGGGCGCGACCATCAAGCCGATGGCGGCCGTGCACGCGCTGGACGACAACCCGGGGCGCTGGCGCGCGCTGGCCATCGGCGGCGCCAGCATGTCGCGGCAGAACTATCTTTACGCGCTGCCGCCGCAGAAGCTTTCGCCCGGCGCCGTGGTGGTGCGCGACGAACTGCGCCGCGTGGTGCGCGAAATGGTGCAGTCGGGGCAGTGGCAGGGTGTGCGGCTGGTGGCCGAGCAGGGGCTGACGGACAAGACCGGCGAGCCGGTGATCGCCTGAACCCTAGCGACAGGCCGCCGCCTCCCGCCCCGCGATCCAGCCGAACACCAGGGCCGGCCCCAGCGTGATGCCAGGGCCGGGATAGGCGCCGTTCATCACCGACTGCATGTCGTTGCCGCAGGCCCACAGCCCCAGGATGGGTCGGCCATCCGTGTCCAGCACCCGGGTGTGCGCGTCGGTCACCAGACCAGCCGCCATGCCCAGGTCGGCCGGCTGCACTTGCACGGCATAGAACGGCGGTCGCTGCAGCGGTGCCACGCAGGGGTTGGGCCGGTGCCCGGCATCGCCCAGGTGGCGCTGGTAGGCATCGCCGCCGCGGCCGAAGGCTGGGTCCTCGCCGCGACGGGCCGCGGCGTTGAAGTCGCTCATGGTGCGCGCCAGGCCGTCGGCATCGATGCCGGCGGCACGGGCCAGGTCCTGCACTGTGTCGCCGCGCAGCAGATAGCCCTGGTCCAGCTCGCGCCGCAGCCGCCGGCTGAAGGGCTTGATGCGGCCCAGGCCGTAGCGCCACAGGAAGTCGCGGTCGCAGACCAGCCAGGCCGGCTGGGCCTGGCTGCGCAGCTGGCCGAGCACGAACTCGTGGTACGACAGGGCTTCGTTGACGAAGCGCCGGCCCAGGCGGTCCACCGCGATCAGGCCCGGCTTGGCGCGGTCGGCCACGGTGTGCGGGTACAGGCCGGGGCTGCCGTCCTCGCGGCTGAAGCGGGACACCGGCACCCAGAAGCCCTGCTGGCTGGCGTGCTCGTCCAGCGCGGCGCCGATGTCCAGCGCCAGCCGGGCGCCGCAGGCCTGGCCCGGCCGGGCCGGGGCCACGGTGGCCGACAGGCCGCCCACCGCGCCGGGCACCACACGGGCGCGCAGCCCGGCATCGTGCGAAAGGCCGCCGCTGGCCAGCACCACGCCGCGCCGGGCCTGCAGTTGCCGGCCGTCCACCAGCTCCACACCGGCCACACGGCGAGGGCCTGGCAGCAGCCGGGCCACGGCCGCGCCGGTGCGCAGGTCCACGCCGGCCTGCAGGGCCGACAGCAGCAGCCGGCCGGCCAGTGCATTGCCCAGTACCAGGCTGGTGCCGCGCGCGGCCTGCAGGCGCTGCAGCGCATGGCGGGCCAGCAGCCCGGCCACATGCCAGGTCGAGCGCCAGCTGCGACCCACACGCCGCAGGTGCGGGATGTCGGGTCGCGCGATCATCATGCCGCCGAACAGCATGAACTCGGGCAGCGGCGGGCGCAGCCGCGCGAAGTGCGCACCCAGCTCGCGGCCGTCGAACGGCAGGGCTTCAAGCACACGGCCACCCAGCGTGGCGCCGGCGCGATCGGGGTAGTAGTCGGGATAGGGCAGCACCGGCCGCAGGCGCAGCGCGGTGCGTGCCTCCAGGTCCTGCAGCGCCGCGGCGCCCTGCTGCAAGAAGGCCTCGCGCAGCACCAGCAGCTGCGGCCGGTCGGCGGCCGGCGCCGTGGCATCGAGGTAGAGGCGCGCCCGGTCGAGTGAGTCGGCCACGCCAGCGGCGGCCATCTTCGGGTTGGCCGGCAGCCAGACCATGCCGCCGGAGAGGGCCGTGGTGCCACCCAGCAGCTCGCTGGCCTCCAGCAGCACGACCTTGCAGCCCTGCAGAGCGGCCACCGTGGCCGCGGTCAGGCCGGCCGCGCCCGAGCCGATGACGATCAGGTCGGCATCGTCGCCGCCATCGCTCACACCATGCCGCCGTTGGGCTGCACGATCTGGCCCTGCACCCACGAGGCCTTGGGAGACAGCAGAAAGGCCACCACCTGGGCCACCTCGGCGGCCTGGCCGACGCGGTTGAACGGGCTCATCGCCGCCGAGCGCGCCTTGGCCTCGTCGCTCTTGCCGGCGCGGAACAGGTCCGTGTCCACCGGCCCCGGCGCCACGCCGTTGACGCGCACGCCACGCCCCGACAGCTCCCTGGCCAGCGAGCGCAGCAGGCCCTCCACCGCCGCCTTGCTGGCGGTGTAGGGGCCGCCGCCAGGCACGGCATGGCGCACCATCGAGGTGGTCAGCGCGACGATGGCGCCGCCATCGGCCACCTGGCGTGCGGCCTCGCGCAGCACATGGAAGGCGCCGACGATGTTGACCTCGACCAGCTGGCGAAACGCCTCGTCGGCAAACTGCGCCAGCGGCGCCAGCGGCACATTGATGCCGGCATTGGCCAGCACCGCCGTGGGCGCGCGGCCGTGGTCGGCCTGCACCTGCTCGAACACCCGTGCCACCTGGGCCGCGTCGCGCACATCGCAGGCATAGGCGCGGCCCTCGGTAGGAGCCCTGCTCACATAGGTCGCTGCCACGTCGAAGCCGTCGGCCCGCAACTGGGCCACGCAGGCCGCGCCGATGCCACGCGAGCCGCCGAAGACGATGGCCAGGGGTTTGTCACTCATCGCTTGCTTTCGGGAAGTCGGGGTTCATTTGATGAAAGGCCGGCCATAGGCCGGTTCCTTGTACGGAATCGGCGGCAGCTGCCAGGTTCCGGTGGACGGCGGGCGCACATCGGCGTCCACATGCACGTCGATCACGCAGGGCCGGCGCAGCTTCAGCGCCTGCTCCACCGCCGGCCCCAGCTCCTGCGGCCGGGTGACGGTGAAGCCTTCGGCGCCACAGGCCCGCGCCCAGGCGGCGAAGTCGGGGTTGTAGCGCTCGCCGGTCTGGCCCTTATAGAAGGCGGTGCCGATCTCGCGGCCGTCGAACAGGCCGTACTGCAGGTCGCGGATCGCGCCCCAGGCGAAGTTGTTCCAGACGATCCACACCACCGGCAGCTCGTACTCCACCGCGGTGCACAGCACATAGGGCGCCATCGTGAAGCCGCCGTCGCCGCACACCGCCACCACTGGACGGTCCGGCGCCGCCAGCTGCGCGCCCAGTGCGCCGCAGACGCCGAAGCCCATGCTGCTGTAGCCCCAGCTGTTGAGCATGCTCTGTGGCCGCCGCGCCTGCCAGAACTGCATGAACCAGTTGTGGTGCACGCCCGAGTCCAGCGACAGGATCACGTCCTCGGGCAGGGTCTTCTGCAGCGTGCCGACCACGAACTCGGGCCGCAGCGGGCTGCTGCTGTCGCCGAAGTGCGGGCGCACAAAGGCCTCCCACTCGGCGGCCCAGGCCTGCACCTGGGCCTGCCAGGGCGCCAGGCGCAGCGCCTGCAGATCGCTGCGGTCGGCCAGCGCCCGCAGCAGCTGGCGGGCAAAGGTCTTGACGTCGGCGATCACGCCCAGCGTGGGCGGATAGTTGCGGCCCAGCTCCTGCGGATCGATGTCCACATGCAGCAGCCGGGTGCTGGGAAAGTTCCACGAGTAGCCGGGCTGCCAGCTGGAGCTGCTGCGGTCGTCGAAGCGGGTGCCCAGCGTGATCACCAGGTCGGCATGGCGGCCGGCCTGGTTGGCCGGGTAGGCGCCGTTGCGGCCGATGAAGCCCAGCGCCAGCGGATGGTCGCCGCGGATGCAGCCCATGCCATTGGGCGAGGTGATCACCGGCAGGCCGTGGCGCTCGGCCAGCTCGGTGATCTCGGGGCCGGCCTCGGCCAGCGTGGCGCCGTGGCCGATGAACAGCACCGGCTGGCGCGCCGCGGCCAGCAGTTCCACCGCGGCGGCGATGTCCTCGTCGCTGGCGCCGGGACGGTGCCGGCAGCCCATCTGGCCGATGTGCGAGCGCGGCGGCAGCGCCACCTCGGCCTCTTCCTGGTACACGTCGTAGGGGATGTCCAGGTTCACCGGCCCGGGCCGGCCGGTGACCATGGTGTCCATGGCCTGGCGCAGCGCCAGCGGCAGCATCTGCACCCGCGTGGGCTGGAAGGCGCGCTTGACCACCGGCCGCAGCACCTGGGCAAAGTCGGCCTGGTTGTGCTTGTACAGCTCCTGGAACGGCGCGCGGTTGTGCTGGCTGGTCGGCACATTGGAGGTGATGGCCATGAAGGCCGACGAGTCGCTCAGCGCCGTGGCCAGCGACATCACCAGGTTGGCGCTGCCGGGGCCGGTGCTGGTCAGCGTGGCCACCGGCCGGTGCCTGACGCGGAAATAGGCATCGGCCATGTGGCCGGCGCATTGCTCGTGGCGCGGGCTGATCAGGCGGATCGCATCGCGCCGCTCGTACAGCGCATCCAGGATGCCCACATTGCCATGGCCGCAGATGCCGAACACATAGGGCACCTCTTCCTGCACCAGCGTATCGACGATCAGCCGACCGCCCTTCATCATTGCCATCGCAATCGCCTTCTTTCCAATCTCAGGCCAGCAGCGTGACCATGCGTTCTTCGCTCATCTCGCGCACCGCATGGTGCGGTCCTTCGCGGCCAAAGCCGCTGTGCTTGCTGCCGCCATAGGGCATCAGGTCCACGCGCGAGCTGGAGGTCTCGTTGATGTGCACGCCGCCCACCTGCAGCCGGCGCGCGGCGGCCAGCGCATCGGCCAGCCGGTTGGTGAACAGGCCGGTGGCCAGGCCGAAGGGCGTGGCATTGACGCGGTCGATGGCCTCATCCAGCGTGTCGTAGGGCAGCAGGGCCATCACCGGGCCGAACACCTCCTGGCAGCCCATGGCCATGCCCTCGTGCACGTCCACCAGCAGCGTGGGCGGCACCACCGCGCCACGCCGCGGCCCGCCGGCCAGGCGGCGCGCGCCACCGGCCAGCGCGGCCTCGATCCAGGACTCGATGCGCTGGGCCTCGGCCTCGCTGATCACCGGGCCGACCACGGTCTGCGGGTCGGCCGGGTCGCCGCAGGCCAGGGCCTGCACCATGCCGGTCAGGCGCTGCTGCACGGCATCGAACACGCCGCGCTGCACCAGCAGCAGCTGGATCGAGGTGCACACCTGGCCGGCCTTGCGGTAGGCGGCATTGACGATCTTGGGCAGGGCGCGGTCCAGGTCGGCATCGTCGGCGACGATGGTGAAAGCGATCGAGCCCAGCTCCATCTGCGTGCGCCGCAGCCCGGCCCGGCGCTGGATCTGCTCACCCACCTCGGTGCTGCCGGTGAAGGCGAAAAAGCGCACCAGCGGCTCGTCCAGCAGGGCCTGGGCGGTGTCGGCGCCGCCGTGCAGCACGCCGATCAGGCCGGCCGGCAGGCCCGCGGCGATCAGGCATTCGGCCATCACATTGGCCGCGGTGGGCGTGTGCGTGGACGGCTTGAGCAGCACCGCATTGCCGGCGGCCAGCGCCGGCGCCACCTTGTGGGCCACCGTGTTCAGCGGCGCATTGAACGGCGTGATCGCCACCACCACGCCCAGCGGCACGCGCAGCGTGAAGCCCAGGCGGCCGGCCTGGCCGGGCGCGCCTTCGATGGGCACCATCTCGCCGCTGAAGTTGCGCGCCTCCTCGGCCGACAGTCGGAAGGTGATGACCGCACGCCGCAGCTCGTTGGCACCGTCGCTGGCCGGAAAGCCGGCCTCCAGCTGCAGCGCGCGCACCAGGTCGGCGCTGCGCGATTCCAGCAGCGTGGCCGCGCGGTCCAGGATGGCGCCGCGTTCATGCGGCGTCAGCCGGCTGGCGCGAAAGGCGGCATCGGCCGCCAGCACGGCCTGGTGCACCTGCTCGGCCGAGGGCAGGTGGATGGTGGTGCAGGGTTCGAGGCGGAACTTGTCCAGCGCGCTGCGCCGGGCCACGCCATCGCACCACTGGCCGGCGATCAGCAAACGGGCGTCAGGCAACAGGGGCATGTTGAGCCTCTCCGCCCTCAGACCGGCGCCTCGCCGTCCTCGACCGGGGTCGTGACGACGAAGAACACCAGCGGCCCCGTGCCCTGGTTGGCGATGGCATGGCGCACGCCGGGCGGCACGAACACATAGTCGTCGCGGCGCATCAGCACCGGCTGTCCGTCCAGCGTCAGCAGGCCCTCGCCCTGCAGCACGTAGTAGGCCTGCTCCTGCACCTGGTGCACATGCTCCTGCACATGGGCCATGGGCTGGTAGCAGGAGATGCGGAAGTCCATGCGCTGGGCGCCGCAGGTCTCGGGCCGCACCAGGGCCTTGGACAGCGCGCCGCCGAAGTGGCCGGGGAACTCCTGCCAGGGAATCATCGCCATGGCGCTGACGAAGGCCTGGCGCGATGGCGGCGGCGCTGCCGCGGAGGTGGAAGGCGTCATCGGGTGGGGGAGTGAAGAGCGGACGCGACGCAGTCTATGAATGCCGACCCGGCAACGGAACTACAGATTTCCGAGGGGGCCTATCACGCCGGCTTATAGCGGCGACGGCACCGCCGGCCAGCCATCGCGGCGGCTTATAGCAGGGGAAAGAAAACCGTAGTTTTCGCCCCCGGAGGCGGCCCGTAGCATGCGCCGCGTCATGAGGCTTGCCGTCTTCACCAAGAACCGTTCCAACCCGGCCTACGCTGCGGCCCGGCTGGGTGCGGAGCGCGCGGCGCAACCCTTTGGCGCCGAGCTCCGCCACTATGTGCCCGAGCGGCCCGACGATGCCGATCAGCAGATCGCCCTGGTGGCCGAGGCCCTGGACTGGCAGCCCGATGCGCTGGTGTTCACGCCGGTGCACCCGACGCGGCTGAACGAGGCCACGGCCGCGGTGCTGGCGCGTGGCATCCCGGTGTTCAGCTTCGTCAGCCGGCTGGGCACGGGCCGGGCCATCAGCCATGTGGGCGCGTCCGACGCACGCCTGGCCGCGGACATTGCCGAATATCTGGTCCGGCATCTGGAGGGCCACGGCCGTGTGCTGCTGGTCGAAGGCCCGGCCGAGTCGCCGACCAGCCGCGAGCGCATGGCCGCCTTCCAGGCCGTGCTGGAGCGCCACCCCGGTCTGCAGACCGTGGGCCGCCTGTCCGGCGCCTATCTGCGCGAGCCGGCGCGGCAGGCGGTGGCCGGCTGGCTGGCGGCCGGCGGCCAGGCCGATGCGGTGCTGGCGGCCAACGACATCATGGCCGTCGGCGTGCTGGACGCACTGGCTGCGGCCGGGCAGACGGCGGCCGTCGTCGGTGTCAATGCCATCCCAGAGGCCATTGCCGCGATACGCGACGGCCGCATGCTGGCCACGGCCGACTTCAATGCCATGCAGATGGCGGCGCTGGCCACCGAGTGCGCGATCCGCCACCTGCGGGGCGAGGCCGTGCCGGCCGAGATAGCGCTGCCGGTGGCCATCGTCGACCGCGGCAATGCCCATCTGTGGGACCGGCCCTATGAGCAGCGGCCGCTGGCCACGCTGCAGGAGATCCCGACATGAAGCGCCGCCTGTTGCTGGCCGCCGGCACGGCCCTGGCCCTGCCACGCCTGGGTTTGGCCCAGGCCCAGGCCCAGACCTTCCCGTCGCGCCCGGTGCGCCTGGTCGTGCCCTTTGCGCCGGCCGGCATCGCCGACATCCTGGGCCGGCAGATCGCCGAGCCGCTGGCCGCGCTGTGGGGCCAGCCGCTGGTGATCGACAACCGCGCCGGTGCCAGCGGCCACATCGGCGCGGCCGAGGTGGCGCGTGCGCCCGGCGACGGCCACACGCTGATGGTGGGCACCATCGGCATCCATGCCGCCCATGCCAGCTACACCAAGCTGAGCTACAAGCCGGCCGAGGAGCTGCGGCCCATCACCGTGCTGGCCGAGGCCGCCAACGTGGTGGTGGTGCCGGCGGCGTCGCCCTACCGCAGCTTTGCCGAGCTGCTGGCCGATGCCAAGGCCAACCCGGGCAAGCTGCGTTATGGCAGCGCCGGTCCGGGCTCGTCGGTGCACATGGTCACCGCGCTGTTCGAGCTGGCCAGCGGTGCGCGCCTGGCCCACATCCCCTACAAGGGCAGCGGCCCGGCCCTGGTGGACCTGATCGGCGGCCAGATCGATGTGATGTTCGAGAACATCGGCTCGGGCATGACCCACATCCGCAGCGGCAAGCTGCGTGCGCTGGCGGTCACCGGCCCGGTGCGCGAGCCCACGCTGCCCGATCTGCCCACGCTGGCCGAGGCCGGCGTGGCCGGTTATGCCGCCACCTCGTGGTGGACCGTGGCCGCGCCGCGCAGCCTGCCCGATGCCCTGGCCCAGCGCATCGCGCAGGACCTGCGGCGCGTGCTGGCCACGCCCGAGCAGCGCGCCAGGTTCGAGGCCTCGGGCGTGCGCGCCGTTCTCAACAGCCCGGCCGAGGCCGCGGCCTTCTTCGCCAGCGAGACCCAGAAGTGGTCGCGCGTGATCGCCGCGGCCAAGCTGCAACTGGACTGATGTGATGCAACGCCGAAACCTTGTCGCCGCCCTGTGCGGGGCGCCGCTGCTGGCCGGGGCCCAGACCGCCCAGGCCGAGTTCCCCAGCCGCCCGGTGCGCCTGGTCGTGCCCTATGCGCCCGGCGGCATCGCCGACCTGCTGGGCCGCCTGGTGGCCGAGAAGCTGGGCCCGCTGTGGAAGCAGCCGGTGGTGGTGGAAAACCGCCCCGGCGCCGGCGGCCATGTGGGCGGCGAGCTGGTGGCGCGCAGCGCACCCGATGGCCACACCCTGGTGCTGGCCACCATCGCCCACAACGGCGCGGCCAGCATGTACAAGGGGCTGAAGTACGACCCGGCCACCGACCTGCAGCCGCTGCTGCTGGTGGCCGAGAGCGCCGGCGTGCTGATCGTCCACCCCTCGGTGCCGGCGCGCACGGTGGCCGAGTTCATCGCGCTGGCCAAGGCCCAGCCGGGCAGGCTGGCCTATGCCTCGGCCGGCAACGGCTCGGCCATCCACATGGCCACCGAGCTGTTCAAGTACCAGACCGGCACCGAGCTGATGCACGTGCCCTACAAGGGCAGCACGCCGGCCATGGCCGATCTGCTGTCGGGCCAGGTGCAGCTGATGTTCGAGAACATCATGACCGCCCATCCGCAGATCAGGGCCGGCAAGGTGCGGGCCCTGGGCGTCACCGGCCGTGCGCGCAACCCCAGCCTGCCCGAGGTGCCCACCATCGCCGAGGCCGGCGTCAAGGGCTATGCGGCCGAGCCCTGGTACACGGTGTCGGCACCACGTGGCCTGGCGCCAGAGCTGCTGCGCCGGCTGAACGCCGACCTGAACACCGCGCTGAAGTCGCCCGACCTGGCCCAGCGCTGGGAAAGCCTGGGCGTGCTGCCGCTGGGCGGCACGCCCGAAGAAGCCGCGCGGCGCAATGCCGCCGAGGCCGAGCGCTGGGGCCGCGTGATCCGCGCGGCGCAGATTCAAGCGGAATGACCCACAACACGACGAGGAGACCGCCATGAGCCATCCGACCGACAACACCCGCCGCCAGCTGCTGCAGGCCGGCACCGCGCTGGCCGGCGCCTCGGCCCTGGGCGCGCCGGCCCTGCTGCTGGCCCAGACCGGGCCCATCAAGATCGGCCACCTGACGCCGCTGACCGGCTTTCTGGGCGCCCTGGGCGAGTACGCGGTGCAGGGCATCAAGATGGCGGTGGACGAGGTCAATGCCGCCGGTGGCATCCACGGCCGGCCGCTGGAGCTGGTCAGCGAGGACTCGGTCAACCCGCAGGTGGCCAGCAGCAAGGCCCAGCGCATGATCGAGCGCGACGGCGTGGCCCTGCTGTGCGGTGAGATCAGCTCGGCCTCGGCACTGACCATCGCCCAGGTGGCGGCACGCAACAAGAAGCTGTTCCTCAGCATCGGCGCGCGCTCGGACAGCCTGCGCGGCAAGGACTGCAACCGCTACACCTTCCATGTGGACATCCCGGTCACGGTGATGGTCAAGGCCGTGGGCCAGGCCCTGCTACGCGACAAGCTGGTGCAGGGCAAGAAGATCTTCAGCCTGACCTCGGACTACCTGTTCGGCCACGACCTGGCGCGCGTGGCCAAGGCCTTCTATGCCGCAAATGGCGCGTCCAGCGTCGGTGACGAGCTGGTGGCCACCGACCTCACCGACTTCAGCCCCTTCCTGCTGAAGATCCGCCAGGCCCGGCCCGACGTGGTGTCCACCAACCTGGGCGGCAACCAGGTCACCAACTTCGTCAAGCAGTACGCCGAGTTCGGCCTGCCCTATCCGGTGGTGGGCTTCAACCTCAACACCGCCGACGCCTGGGCCGCCGGCGAGGGCAACCTGGGCGGCATCTGGCCCACGGTGTGGCACCACGAGCTGAAGACCCCGGGCACCCAGGCCTTCGTCGCCGCCTTCCAGAAGAAGTACAACCGCCTGCCCGAGAACCATGCCTGGATCGAGTATGTGTCGCTGAAGATCCTGGCCCAGGCCCTGCGCGAGACCAAGGGCACCGACACCGACAAGCTGATCGCCTACTTCGAGAGCGAGGCCCAGTTCGACCTGCTGAAGTCGCGCAAGGGCTACTTCCGCAGCTGGGACCACCAGCTGATGCAGGAGGCCTATCCGTTCACCGTCAAGCCCAAGGGCCAGGCCAAGAACAAGCAGGACTTCCTGGCCTTCGGCGAAGCCGTGCCCGGGCCCAACGAGCCGCTGGAGCTGCTGGCCCCCACCAAGGCCGACAACGCCTGCAAGATGTGACCTGACCGCGGCGGCCCGCCCGTGCGGCCGCCCCCTCCCCCATGCAATTCGTCTTCCTGCTGGAACAGGTCGTCAACGGCCTGGTCCTGGGCGGCTACTACCTGCTGCTCGCTCTGGGCCTGTCGCTGATCTTCAGCGTCGGCGGCATCGTCAACCTGGCGCATGGGGCCTTCTATGCGCTGGGCGCCTACCTGTCGCTGGAACTGGGCCAGCGCCTGGGCTGGGGCGCCGGCGTGCTGCTGTCGCCGGTGCTGGTGGGCCTGCTGGGCATCGCCTTCGAGCGCTGGCTGCTGCGCCGCTTCTACACCGCCGATCCCATCCTCAGCCTGCTGGTCACCTTCGGCCTGGCGATGGTGGCCGAGCAGGCGCTGCGCATGGCCTGGGGCGCGGCGCCGCTGGCCTCGTCCATGCCGGCGGCCTTCAAGGGCAATGTCACGGCCGGCGAGTTCCTGTTCTCGCGCTACCGGCTGTTCCTGCTGGGCGTGGTGTTCGTGCTGATGACGGCGCTGTGGCTGCTGCTGCACAAGACCGCCTTCGGCCGCGTGGTGCGCGCCGGCGTGCAGCGGCCCGACATGGTGGCCGCGCTGGGCATACGCCTGCAGCCCTACATGACCGCCATCGTCGTGCTGGGCGTGGCCAGCGCGGCCCTGGGCGGCGCGCTGTTCGGGCCCATCACCATCGTGCACCCGGCCATGGGCACCGAGATCATGACCGTGGCCTTCGTGGTGGTGGTCATCGGCGGCCTGGGCAGCTTCTGGGGCGTGGTGCTGGCCGCGCTGCTGGTGGGCGTGGTGCGCGGCGTGACCATCCACTTCCTGCCGGCGGCCGGCGAGGCCTCGATGTACATCCTGATGTTCCTGGTGCTGATGCTGCGGCCACGCGGCCTGCTCGGCGAACGCATAGAGCGCTTCGAATGAAACCTGCCCCGCACCGCAATCTCTGGATCGCCGCCCTCGGCCTGCTGCTGCTGCCGGCCGCGCTGCAGGCCATCGGCCTGACCTGGGACAACGCCACCGTGGTGGTGATCCTGGCGCTGGCGGCGATGGCCCTGAACCTGCTGGTGGGCTTCACCGGCCTGGTGTCCTTCGGCCATGCGGCCTGGTTCGGCATCGGCGGCTATGCCGCGGCGCTGGCGCACAAGCACTGGTGGCCCGACGGCATCGTGCTGCCGCTGCTGTTCTGCATCGCCTTCTGCGCGCTGCTGTCGCTGGCGGTGGGCTTTCTGGTCCTGCGCCGCAAGGGCGTGTACTTCTCGCTGCTGACGCTGGCGCTGTGCGCGCTGACCTATGCCATCGCCTTTCGCTGGACGGCACTGACCGGCGGCGAGGGCGGCCTGGGCGGCATCGAGCGCCGGTCCATCGGGCCGCTGCAGCTGGACAGCCACCTCGGCTACTACGCCTTCGTCGCGCTGATCGCCTTCGCCGGCGTCGTGCTGCTGCACCGCGTGCTGCGCAGCCCCTTCGGCCATGTGCTGGTGGCCATCCGCGAGAACGAGCAGCGCGCCGGCTTCCAGGGCTACGACACGGCGCGCTACAAGCTGCTGGCCTTTGTGTTGTCGACCACGCTCACCGGCCTGGCCGGTGCGCTGCTGGTGTTTCTGCACCGGCTGGCGGCGGCCGAGTCCACCACCGTGGCCTTCAGCGGCGAGCTGCTGGCGATGGTGGTGATCGGCGGCATGCGCAGCTTTCTCGGCCCGGCGCTGGGCGCGGTGTTCTACCTGCTGTTCCGCGAGCAGTTCTCGATGCTCAGCAGCAACTGGCTGCTGTGGTTCGGCCTGGTTTTCGTGGGCTTCGTGATCTTCTCGCCCACCGGCCTGGTCGGCATCTGGGAAACGCTGCGCCGCCGGCTGCGCCCCCCCGCCGAGGAAGACGCCGCCATGAGCCGGCGCCGCATCCACGAGGGCCTGCCGCTGCCGGCCTTTCTGCGGCCGCCGCCGCGGCCCGGCGCGGTGCTGGAGGTCAGCGCCGTGGACCGCAGCTTCGGCGGCATCCAGGCCGTGGTCGGCGTGTCGCTGACGGTCGAGGCCGGCCAGGTGCATGCGCTGATCGGCCCCAACGGCGCCGGCAAGACCACCACCTTCAACCTGATCTCGGGCCTGTTTCCGCCCAGCGCAGGCCAGGTGCTGCTGCATGGCGCGCCGGTGCAGGGCCTGCCGCCTTCGCGCATCTGCCACCGCGGCCTGGCACGCTCGTTCCAGATCACCAACCTGTTCAAGGGCCTGACCATCCGCGAGAACCTGCGCCTGTCGGTGCAGGGCCGGCACGCGGCGCGCTACGACGCCTGGCACGACATCGCCCACTTCGCCGACATCGATGCCGAGACCGCCGAGTTGATCCGCTTCCTGGGCCTGGAGGGCATCGAGGACACACTGGGCGGCGACCTCAGCTACGGCGGCCAGCGCCTGGTGGACCTGGGGATCGCGCTGGGCAGCAAGCCCACGGTGCTGCTGATGGACGAGCCGCTGGCCGGCCTGGCCGCGGCCGAGCGCGAACGCATCTCGCGCCTGGTGAGCACCATCGCGCACCACATCCCGGTGCTGATCGTCGAGCACGACATCGACCGCGTGCTGGGCTTCAGCCAGCGCGTGACGGTGATGAACCAGGGCCAGGTGCTGATGTGCGGCACGCCGGACCAGGTGCGTGCCGACCGCCGCGTGCAGGAGGTCTACACCGGCAACGGCACGCCGCCGGTGACCGGCCGCAGCAGCCAGGCCGAAGGGGAACGGCCCACGGTGCTGCGCTTCGAGCGCGTGAACGCCTTCTACGGCAAGAGCCACATCCTCAACGACGCCACGCTGGACGTGCGCGCGGGCGAGATCGTGGCCCTGCTGGGCCGCAACGGCGCCGGCAAGAGCACGCTGCTGAAGACGCTCAGCGGCCTGCTGGCGCCGGCCTCGGGCCGCATCGAGTTCCATGGCCGCGACCTGGCCGGCCTGGCCGCGCCGGACATCGCCCGCCTGGGCATCGGCTATGTGCCGCAGGGCCGTGGCCTGTTTGCCGGCATGACCGTGGCCGAGAACCTGGCGCTGGGCCGGCTGGCCCGCCGCACCGACGGCGGCGACGGCGGCGTGGTGTGGAGCGAGGACAAGATCTTCGAGTACTTCCCGCGGCTGAAGGAACGCCGGCACGTGGCCGCCGACTACCTGTCGGGGGGCGAGCAGCAGATGGCGGCCGTGGCCCGCGCGCTGTCGGGCAATGTGCGCCTGCTGCTGCTGGACGAGCCCTTCGAGGGCCTGGCGCCGGCCGTGGTGCAGGAGCTGTTCACGGTGTTCGACCGCCTGCGCCGCGAGGTGCCGATCCTGATCGTCGAGCACAACCTCGACCTGGTGCTGGCCCTGGCCGACCGGGTGTTCGCGCTGGAGCGGGGCAGCGTCTTCCACCAGGGGCCGGCCGAGCCGCTGCTCAACGACCTGGACCTGCGCAAGAAGATCCTGTGGCTGTGAGGGCTCAATCCGGCGCGCCCTGCCCCGCCAGCTGCAGCCCCAGCCAGCGCCCCTGGGCCTGCAGCTGCCGGATCACCACGCGCAGCTCGTCGCGCACCGCCGCGGCGGCACGCGACAGCTTGCCCGGCGGCAGCGCATACAGGTAGTTGGGCCGCAGCACGCGCACGTCGGCAATGGACAGGCAGCGCCAGGCCTGCGGGCCGTCGCCCAGCGCGTCCACCGCCGCATGTGGCTGGATGGTGGCGCAGCCGCGGTGGCGCACCCAGCGCAGCAGCAGGGGCAGCGAGTCGATCTCGGCCACCGGCTGCAGGCTCAGGCCGGCGCGCTTGAACTCCAGCTCGATGCGCCGCTGGCGCAGCGCATGGCGCAGGCTGGGCAGGGCCAGCGGCAGGCGCGCCACCTCGGCCAGGCTGAGCGAGGTCTGGCCCGGCGGCAGCAGGCCGCTGTCGGCCGGCAGCAGCACGAACAGCTCCTCGTCCAGCAGCGGCTCGACCACCAGCTCGCTGGCGGCGGCGGGCGAGAACAGGATGGCCAGGTCGAGCTGGCCGCCGCGCGACATGCTCTCCAGCTGGCCGCTGGAGCCTTCGATGACCTGCAGGGCCACGCCGGGCAGCTGGCGCTCCAGGTGCTGCATCAGCGGCAGGCCCAGCATGCAGGCCGTGGTCGGCCCCAGGCCCAGCGTGACGCGGCCGGTCAGCGCGCCCGGCTCCTGCCGCGCCACGGCCACCGAGTCCTCCAGCTGGCGCAGCACGAACTTGGCATGCTGGTACAGGGCCGCGCCGTGGTCGGTGGGCGTGACGCCGCGCGAGCTGCGCAGCAGCAGCGGCTTGCCCACCTCGTCCTCCAGCCGGGTGACATGGTGGCTGAGCGCCGGCTGGGCAATGAACAGCTGGCGCGAGGCCTTGGCCAGACTGCCGCTCTCGACGATCTGGACGAAATAACGCAGTTGTCGGGCATCCATCGTGGGGGCTGACGATAGCCGCTGCCGGCCCGCCCACGCTCACCTGGCGTCGAATTCGGTCGGGATCTTCAGCGCCACGATCAGCCGCGCAAAGTCCTTGGCCGTGGCCTCCAGCTGGCGCCGCAGCTCCTCGGCAGGGCGGTAGGCCGGCTCGTGGTGCAGGTTCTGCAGCAGCTGCAGGTAGTCGGGATCGGCCATGGCCTTGGCAAAGGCGGCATTCAGCCGCGCCAGCACCGGCGCCGGCGTGTCGCGCGGCGCCACCACGATGGCGCCCGAGCTGGCCGCATAGTCGATGCCCAGGTCGCGCAGCGTGGGCACCTCGGGAAAGGCCTTCATGCGCTGCTCGCTGAGCACGGCCAGCAGGCGCATGCGGCCATCGCGCACATCGGGCACCCATTGCGTCGAGCCCACGGCCGCCAGCACATGGCCGCCCTGCACCGCCGCCAGGCCCTGCTTGGCCGCCGGATAGGGCACATGGGTCCACTGGATGCGCGCCTGCTGCTCGATGTACTGGAAGCCGATGTGCATGGTGGTGCCCGGCCCGGTGGTGGTGTAGGTCAGCTGGCCCGGATGGGCACGCGCCCAGTCGATCATCTCGGGCAGGCTCTTCCACGGCGCATCGGCCTTGACCACCACGCCGGTCACGCCCACGGCAAACTGCAGCACCGGCGCAAAGTCCTCGGCCTTGTAGGCCATGCGGCGCAGCTGGGGCAGGCGCACCAGGGCCGTGTCCAGCACCGCGGCCAGCTGGTGGCCGTCGGGCCGGTCCTTGGCCAGCGCGGTCAGCGCCACGCCACCGGCGGCGCCGGGGCGGTTGACGATCTGGATGCTCTGGCCCAGCGCCTTCTCGGCCTTGCTGGCCAAGAGGCGCATCATCAGGTCCATGTTGTCGCCGGGGCCGTAGCCCACGGTGATGGTGATGGGCCGGCTGGGAAAGTCCTGGGCCTGGGCCCGACCCGGAGTGGCCAGAGCGGCCAGCAGCACCGGGCTGCCGGCCAGGCACAGCGCCAGGCAGCGGCGCACGCGCATGGTGTTCATGGTGTCTCCTGCTTGTTGTCGCATTCAGAGGCTGCGCGCCACCTCGTAGGCCTCCCACACGGCCTGCATCACGTTGCGCGCCTCCAGGCCGTCGCCGATCTGGTACAGCGGCCCGGCAAACTGCGTCTGCAGGCTGCGGTAGAGCCGGTTGTCGGCCTGCATGCCCACGGCCAGCACCACCGAGTCGCAGGCCAGCTCACGCTCCTGCCCGTCGGCATCGGCCACCCGGGCCGCACCCGGCAAGACCTCGCACAGCCGGGTGCGGGTGTGGATGGGCACCTGCTGCGCGGCCAGCAGGTCCAGCAGCATGTTGCGGTTGGCCCGCGCCACCGGCAGCGCGATCGGCCGGTCCTGGCGCTCGACGATCTGCACCTGGTGGCCACGCCGCGCCAGCCAGAGCGCGGTCTCGCAGCCGTTCTCGCCGGCGCCCACCACCAGCACGCGCCGGCCCAGGGGCTTGAGCCCGCGCAACGCCTCGGTGGTGGTCAGCACCTCGGTACGGTCCACGCCGGGGATGGGTGGCACCAGGTCCTGCGAGCCGGTGGCGACGATGACCACGTCCGGCCGCTCGCCATCCCCCTGGCCGGCCAGGTCGTCGGCCAGGACCGGCGTGTCCAGGCGCACGTCCACGCCCAGCCGGGCCAGCTGGCGGCCGTACCAGGCGTTCAGGCGCTGCAGGTCCTTCTTGTCCTCGGGCACGCCGGCATCGATCAGGTGGCCGCCCAGGCCGGGACCGGCCTCGCACAGCGTGACCTGGTGGCCCCGCTCGGCGGCGACACGCGCGGCCTCCATGCCGGCCACGCCGCCACCGGCCACCAGCACGCGGCGGCGCTGCAGCGCCGGCTGCAGGGCGTGCGTGCGCTCGCGGCCGCAGGCCGGGTTGACGGTGCAGCTGTTCAGCGCCCGGCCGTGGAAGGCCTCGGAGCAGGCCTGGTGGCAGCCGATGCAGGGCCGGATCTCGTCGCTGCGGCCGGCTCGCACCTTGTTCGGCCACTGCGGGTCGGCCAGCAGGCCCTTGGCCAGCGAGACGATGTCGGCCTGGCCTTCGGCCACCACGCGCTCGGCCAGTTCCGGCAGGTCCAGCCGGCCCACGGCGATCACCGGCACACGCACGATGCGCTTGACCATGGCCGCCAGGTCCAGCATGCAGCCATGCTGCTGGTAGATCGGCGGATGGGCCCAGTAGTGGCCGGTGATCGAACCGGCATCCACCGCCAGCGAGTCGAAGCCCTCGGCCTGCAGCAGCTCGGCCATGGCCAGGCCTTCGTCGATGTCGCGGCCGATCTCGGTGAAGCTCTCGCCCGGCAGGCCAGCCTGCTGGGTGGACTTCATGTAGTGCTTGAGGCCGTAGCGGTACTGCACCGGCACGCCGGGGCCGACGCGGCGCTTGACCTCGGCCAGGATCTCGAAGGCGAAGCTCAGGCGGCCACGCAAATCGCCGCCGTAGCGGTCGCTGCGCCGGTTCCACAGTGCGGTCGAGAACTGGTCCAGCAGAAAGCCGGCATGGCCGTGCAGCTCGATGCCGTCGACCCCGGCGCCGACCAGGATCTCGGCCGCGTCGCCATAGGCGCGCACCAGGCGCTGGATTTCATCGACCGACAGCTCGCGGCACAGCAGGCCAGGATCAAAGACATTGGGCACGGCCGACGGCGCCACCGGCGTGCCGCGGATGTTGGCCGGCCGCACCTGGCAGCCCAGGCCCGGCGACAGCTGCACGAACAGCCGCGTGCCCAGCGCATGCACGGCCTCGGCCAGGTCGGCGAAGGGCCGCACAAAGGCCTTGCGCACCGGGCCGCGGCGCGACAGCAGGTGCTCGATCTCGTCTTCCACCTTCAGCATGCCGGTGATCAGCAGGCCGGCGCCGCCACGGGCGCGCTCGGTGAAGTAGTCGACGTAGCGCTGCGTGGGCAGGCCATCGGCATCGCTGAGCGCCGGAAAACCCATCGGCGCCATCGCGATGCGGTTGTTCAGCGTCAGCGCGCCGATGCGTATGGGTTGGAACAGCGACGGGAACTGCAGGGCCATGGGCGTGTCCTGGCGGAAGCGGATCTGGAATGGATCGCATCCTAGGAAGCGCCGGCCGCGCTGCAAACTACAGAATTGCTGCAGCGGCTATACATCCGCTGGATCGCTGCCGGCCCTGCGGGGCCGCAGGGCCGGGCCCGGTTCAGCCCGCCGCGGCCTGCAGCCGCGCGGCAAAGCCCGGCGTCATCGCATGGCCCTGGGGCGTGGCCAGCAGGGCCTGCACGCCCGGGCGCTGGGCCAACCAGCGCCGGGCCGCACCGGGGCCGCCGACCATGATGGCCGTGCCCAGGCCATTGACCTCGGCCGCATGCCCGGCCAGCAGGGCCACGCCGTGCACGCCGCGCGTGGGCCAGCCGCTGGCCGGCTCCAGCACATGGTGCCAGCGGCGGCCGGCGGCATCGTCGAAGCCGCGCTCGTAGTCGCCCGACGAGGCCACGATGCCATCGTGCAGGCCCACCACGCCGAGCAGGCGCTGCGGCGCCAGCGGATCGCGCACGCCCACGCGCCAGGCACGGTCGAGCAGGCCGCCGCGGCACAGCACATCGCCGCCGCCATCGATCATGGCCTGGGCGATGCCCAGCGCGGCCATGCGCTGCAAGGCCTCGTCCAGGATGGCCAGCTTGGCGATGCCGCCCAGGTCCAGCGCCATGCCCGGACGCGCCAGCCGGGCGCGGCCGTTGGGCGCGTCCAGCTGCAGCGCGCGCCAGCCCACGGCCGGGCGCTGCTGACGCAGCCGCGCCTCGCTGACCACCTGCGGCGCGGACGCCGCGTCGCCAAACTGCCAGTCGCGGTAGGCGCCCACGGTGGCATCGAAGGCGCCATCGGTGAAGGCCGAGACGGCCTGGGCGGCCTGCAGCACCTGCAGCAGCGGCGCCGGCACCGGCTGCCAGCCCGGCTGCCCGGCATGCTCGGCCAGCGCCTGCAGCGCATTGCCCTGGCGGTAGCGGCTCATCTGCGCCTCGCGCTCGCGCAGCAGCTGCCAGGCCTCGTCCAGCGCCTGGCGGCGCAAGGCCGGCGAGGCATGCACGACCGTGATGCCCACGCGCGTGCCGAGTGCCGCTTGCAGCTCATGCTGCACCCGTGCATCGGCGGCCCGGGCCGGCACCTGCAGGCCCAGCGTGACCAGCAGCCCCAGCGAGAAGTGGCGGCGGTGCATCACGGCCGGCCGCTCAGCGCGAGGTCATGTAGGCCACCGCGGCCTTGACCTCGGCATCGGCCAGCGCGGCATTGCCGCCCTTGGCCGGCATCATGCCCTTCTGGCCGGTGAAGCCCTCGATGGCATGCTTGTGCAGCAGCTCCTGGCCCTGGGCCACGCGGGCGTCCCAGTCGGCCTTGTCGCCGGGCTTGGGTGCGCCGCCGACACCGGCGGCATGGCACATCGCGCAGGTCTTGCCATAGACCGACTTGCCGAGATCGAGGTCGGCGGTCTGTGCGCCGGCGGGCGCGGCCGACGCGGCGGGGGCCGCCGGCGCGGCCGCCACGACAGGCGCGGCGGTGGACGGGGGGGTGGCGCCAGCCGCCGGCGCCTCCTGCTTGCCGCAGGCGGCGAGAACCAGGGTGGCAGCGGCCAGCGTGGCCAGATGCAGCAATCGAACGGACATGAAGAAACCTCGGTGAACGCAGCGTCGGCAGTGTGGCCCGGGCTTCTCGCCGCAACCTTGAACTGGTTCAAGGCCGCGCAACGAGGCCGTCGGTAGGCTCTGCCGCACTGTCTTTCTCCACGCCAACACCCATCCACAGCGAGGGACCTGCCATGACCGACCAGAAGAACCCAGCCGAGACGGCCGCCGAATCCCTGCCGCGCAGGCGCTTCATCAACACCGCGGCGCTGACCAGCCTGGGCCTGGGCCTGGCCGCCTGCAACCAGAAGCCCGAAGCCGCGCCGGCCGCCGCCGCCGCATCGCAGTCGCCGGCCCCGGCCGCCCATGGCGGCGCGGCCTCGGCCACGCACCTGAAGCCGGGCGAGCTGGACACCTACTACGGCCTGTGGAGCGGCGGCCATACCGGCGACATGCGCGTGCTCGGCCTGCCCTCGGGCCGCGAGATCCTGCGCATCCCCTGCTTCGTGCCCGATGCGCTGGTGGGCTGGGGCCACACCAACGAGAGCAAGAAGATCATGGGCCAGAAGGCCGATGGCTCGCTGCGCTACACGGTGGGCGACACCCACCACACGCATGCCTCGTACAAGGACGGCAACTACGACGGCCGCTACGCCTGGATCAACGACAAGATCAACAGCCGCATCGCGCGCATCCGGCTCGACTACTTCGTCTGCGACAAGATCACCCAGCTGCCCAATGTGCAGGGCTTCCACGGCATCTTCCCGGACAAGCGCGACCCGGTGGATGCGAAGATCAACTACACCACGCGCGTGTTCTGCGGCGGTGAGTTCGCCACGCCGCTGCCCAATGCCGGCATCGAGGACGCCAGCAAGTACCGCTCGCTGTTCAGCTGCGTGGACGCCGAGACCATGGAAGTGCGCTGGCAGGTGCTGATCGACGGCAACTGCGACCTGGTGGCCACCTCCTACGACGGCAAGCTGGCCGCCACCAACCAGTACAACGTGGAGATGGGCGCCAAGTACGAGGACATGATGTCCGCCGAACGCGACGCCTGCCTGTTCTTCAACGTGGCGCGCATCGAGGAAGCGGTCAAGGCCGGCAAGTTCAAGACCATCGGCAGCTCCAAGGTGCCGGTGGTGGACGGCACGCGCGAGGCCAACAAGGACGCCAAGACCGCGCTCACCGCCTACGTCTCCATCCCCAAGAACCCGCACGGCGTGAATGCCAGCCCGGACCAGAAGTACTTCATCTGCGCCGGCAAGCTGTCGCCCACGGCCACGGTGATCGAGCTGGCCAAGGTGCTGGAGTGGTTCGACGGCAAGCTGGAGAAGACCGATGCCGCCATCGTGGCCGAGGTCGAGATCGGCCTGGGCCCGCTGCACACCGCCTTCGACGGCCGCGGCAATGCCTACACCACGCTGTTCCTGGACAGCCAGGTGGTGAAGTGGAACCTCGACAAGGCGATCGCCTTCCACAAGGGCGACAAGACCGCCAAGTACGTGGTCGACCGCCTGGACGTGCACTTCCAGCCCGGCCACATCAACGGCTCGCAGTCCGAGACCATCGCCGCCGACGGCAAGTACCTGGCGGTGGGCTGCAAGTTCTCCAAGGACCGCTTCCTGCCGGTGGGCCCGCTGCACCCCGAGAACGAGCAGATCATCGACATGTCGGGCGACAAGATGGTGCTGCTGGCCGACCACCCGGTGCGTGGCGAGCCGCACGACTTCATCATCTTCAAGCGCGACCTGGTCAAGCCCAAGCAGGTGTATGCGCTGGACGACTTCCCGAATGCCGTCAAGGACCCCAAGGAGTCGGGCGTCACCCGCAACGGCAAGAAGGTGCTGGTGAAGATGACCTCGCAGGCGCCGGCCTTCTCGCTGCGCGAGTTCAAGGTCAAGAAGGGCGACGAGGTCACGCTGGTGCTGACCAACCTGGACAAGGTCGAGGACCTGACCCACGGCTTCGCCATCCCCAACCACAACGTCAACTTCATCGTCAATCCGCAGGAGACGGCGTCGGTGACCTTCATCGCCGGCGACCCCGGCGTGTACTGGTGCTACTGCACGCACTTCTGCCATGCGCTGCACCTGGAAATGCGCACACGCATGATCGTGGAGGCCTGAAGCCCTCCGCCTGAGGCACGCCCGATGCCGCCGCGCCAGCCACTCGAGCCGGGTGGCGCGGCCGGCTGTCAGCGAGAACAGCAATGCCGGTAGTTGATCGACTTTTTGCGGCCTGCCTCCGGGTCCTGGCCGCTTTTTCTTTTCTGTTCGCCCTGCAGGTGCAGGCGGCGTCAGGCCACCAGGCCTACGAGGCCCAGCTGCCGGCGGATCTGGACAGCGCGCCCAACCTGTGCGCCCTGGTGCCGTGCAAGGACGTGTTTCCCGGCGCCAGCGGCTTCTCGCTGCGCAAGGGCCAGCCGCCCTATGTGGAGGCGCTGGGCCCGGCCGACGCCTCCGGCAAGCCCACGCTGCTGGGCTATGTGATGCTGTCCACCGACATCACCGACACGCCCGCCTATTCGGGCAAGCCGGTGGTCACGCTGATCGGCATGGACCGCCAGGGCCGCTATGTCGGCATCAAGGTGCTCAAGCATTCCGAGCCCATCCTGCTGCTGGGCATTCCCGAATCGGCCCTGGTCCGCTTCAACGACCAGTACCTGGGCAAGTCGGTCAAGGACCAGATCGAGGTCGGCCCCTCGCGGCCCGACGAGAACGTGCTGGGCCTGGATGCCATCTCCGGCGCCACCGTCACCGTGGTGGCGCAGAACCAGGTGATGCAGCTGTCCGGCAGCGCGGTGGCGCGCCAGGTCGGCATCATCGAGCCGACGCGGCGCGACGCTGCGCGCTGGCTGGCCGGCGGCAAGCGCTACAGCTGGCAGCAACTGGTGGAAATGGGCGCGGTGCAGCCGCTGCGCGTGCGGCCCGAGCAGGTGGGCCTGCCCCGGGCCGACACGCCCTTCATCGAGCTGTGGTTCGGCGACCTGAACCATCCCGACCTGGGCCGCAGCCTGCTCGGCGAGCGTGGCCACGACAACCTGCGCCAGCGCCTGAAGCCCGGCGAGAGCGCCTTCTTCATCGTGCGCACCGCCGGCGAGGAGTCGTTCAAGGGCTCGGGCTTCGTGCGCGGCGGCATCTACGACCGGGTGCAGGTCAAGCAGGGGGCGGACTCGTTCACCTTCCGCGACCTGGACTACCTCAACCTCTACGGCCTGGAGGCCGACGGAGCGCCGGCCTTCAGCGAGTCGGCCATCTTCGTCATCCGCTCGGCCAGCTTCTCGGCCGCCTGGCCCTGGAAGCTGGCCTTCCTGGGCAATCGCGTCGACCGCGCCACCGGCCAGCGCAGCTTTGCGGTGTTTGAAAGCAAATACTGGCTGCCGGCCGCGCTGCTGGACGGTGGCCGGCCCGAGGTCAAGGAGCCCGACGCGCCCTGGGTGCGCATCTGGAAGACCCAGGCCCTGGGCATCGCCGCCTTCGTGGTCCTGCTGGTGGCGGTGGGCGTGGTGTATGCAATGCGCGAGCGGCTGACGCGGCTGTCCACGCACAAGAACAAGTGGCCGGTGAATGCCTTCAAGTACAGCGCCTGGGCGCTGTCCATCGGCTTCGTCGGCTTCGGCGTGATGGCCCAGCCCTCGGTGACCCAGGTGCTGACCTGGTTCCACAGCCTGCTGTTCCAGTGGACCTGGTCGCTGTTCCTGACCGATCCCTATGTGTTCGTGTTCTGGATCTTCATCATCGTCACCGTGTTCCTGTTCGGCCGCGGCCTGTTCTGCGGCTGGCTGTGCCCATTTGGATCGCTGTCCGAGGCCATCTTCAAGCTGTCGGGCAAGCTGGGCCTGAAGCGCTGGCAGAAGCCGGTGCCGCAGCGCTGGCACGACCGGCTGAAGTGGCTGAAGTACGCCATCTTCTTCGGCCTGCTGGCGGTGTCGCTGCTGGACATGGGCCTGGCCGAGGTGCTGGCCGAGGTGGAGCCGTTCAAGACCACCTTCCTGGTCGGCATCACGCACCGGCCCTGGCCCTATGGCCTGTTCGTGGCGGTGCTGCTGGGGCTGTCGATCTTCATCGAGCGGCCGTATTGCAAGTACCTGTGCCCGCTGGGCGCCTCGCTGGCCATGCCCAGCACCTTCCGCTGGTTCGGCCTGAAGCGCAAGCAGGACTGCAACAGCTGCAAGGCCTGCGCCGTGGGCTGCGGTGCCCAGGCCATCGACGCCGCCGGCCGCATCGACCACCGCGAATGCCTGCACTGCCTGGACTGCATGGTGCTGTACACCGATGCCAAGGGCTGCCCGCCGCTGGCGCGTGAGCGCAAGCGCCGCGAGCGCGACGGCCTGCTGATCACGCCGATCGGCCGCGATGGCTACTACATCCCCATCGACGCCGTGCCGGCGGTCGGCCCGCGCGCCGCGCAAGGCCCCGATCCACGCATGCCCACCGACCGCGTGCAGCCCTATGGCGAGCTGCCGCGCAGCCCGTGGCAGCGACTGCTGCTGGAGCTACGCGACCACCTCTGGCCCTGGAGCGTGGACGGCTGGCGCAGCCGCCGCGCGCTGCAGGTGGCCGGCCTGTCGCTGGCGGTGGCGGCCACGCTGGCCTGGGGCCTGGCCGCGCAAGGCCGGCTGTCGGCCGTGGCCATCATCGCCTGGTGGTTCGGCTGGAGCGTCTACGAGGTGCTGATCCGCATGTCGGGCCGCCGCTACGTCAAGGACGGCCCCTGGTGGCAGGCCCGCTACCGCGCCGCCAACTGGATGGACATGCTCAGCTACGTGGGCTTCAAGAACCTGCTGATCGGCGCGGTGCTGTTCCTGGCGCTGAAGGCCATGGGAGGGCTGGCGACATGAGGCCCCGGGCCCTGCTGCAGCTGCTGCTGTGCGTCGTGGCGGCCGTCACCGTGCAGGCCGCCCATGCCGGCACCTGGCGCGTGCGGCCGGGCCAGGCCATCCAGCCGGTGATCGACCGCGCCGCCGCCGGCGACGTGGTCGAGATCGAGCGCGGCTTCTACGACGAGAACCTGCGCATCCAGCGGCCGCTCACCTTGCGTGGCATCGACCGGCCCACGCTCAGCGGCGGCCAGCGCGGCGACACCATCCGCGTCGCCGCCACCGACGTCACCATCGAGGGCCTGATCGTGCGCGACTCCGGCCACGACCTGCTGGCCCAGCATGCCGGCATCTATGTGCAGCCGGGCAGCCACCGCGCCGTGGTGCAGCGCTGCGACCTGACCTACAACCTGTTCGGCCTGTGGATCGAGAAGGCCGACCAGGTGCGCATCGAGCGCAATGTCATCACCGGCCTGCGCGACCTCAACTCGCCGCAGCGCGGCAACGGCATCCAGCTCTACAACACCCGCGGCGCGCAGATCCTGGCCAACCACATCAGCTTCGTGCGCGATGCGCTGTACGTGGACGTGTCGCACGACGCGGTGTTCCGCGGCAACCGCCTGCACCACAGCCGCTACGGCACGCACTACATGAACTCCTACCGCAACCTGTGGGAGGACAACGACAGCTACCTCAACCGCGGCGGCCTGGCGCTGATGGAGGTGCGCGAGAACACCGTGCGCAACAACCGCACCTGGGGCAATTCCGACCACGGCATCATGCTGCGCACGCTGCAGGACTCGGTGATCGAAGGCAATGTGGTGGCCGGCAATGCCCGCGGCTTCTTCATCTACGACGTCGAATACGCCACGCTGCGCGGCAACCTGGTGGTCGACAACGCCGTGGGCGTGCACCTGGCCGCGCTGTCCACGCGCAATGTGGTGCAGGGCAACGACTTCATCGCCAACCGCGAGCAGCTGCGCTACGTGGGCAGCCGCGACGAGGCCTGGGGCGCGCGCAGCGGCGCCACCGACGGCGGCAACCACTGGTCCAACTACCGCGGCTGGGACCGCAATGCCGATGGCCGCGGCGACGTGCCCTACGAGGCCAACGACCTGATCGACCGGCTGCAGTACCGCCACCCGGCCATGGGCCTGCTGCTGGGCAGCCCGGCGGTGCAGGCGCTGCGCCTGATCGGCCAGCAGTTTCCGGTGCTGCGCGCACCCAGCGTGGTCGATGCCGCGCCGCGCATGCATCCCACCCACAAGAACTGGAGCGACTGGATTGGCCACCGCTTTCACTGATGGCGCCGACTGGGCGCTCAGGCTGGACGGCGTCGTCAAGCGCTATGGCGAGCACACCGCGCTGGACGGCGTCAGCCTGGCCGTGCCGCGCGGCCAGCTGTTCGGCCTGATCGGCCACAACGGTGCCGGCAAGAGCACGCTGTTCAAGCTGCTGCTGAACCTGATCACGCCCAGCGCCGGCCGGCTGTGGATCGCCGGGCGCGAGGTGCAGGGCCGGTCCAGCCGCGACACCCGCCGCCGCGTCGGCTACCTGCCCGAGAACCTGGTGCTCTACGACAACCTCGACGGCCTGGAGACGCTGCAGTTCTTCGCCCGCATGAAGGGCGCGCCGCTGGCCAGCTGCCCCGCACTGCTGGAGCGCGTGGGCCTGGGCGGCGTGGGCCGCAAGCCGGTGCGCGGCTATTCCAAGGGCATGCGCCAGCGCCTGGGTTTTGCGCAGGCGCTGCTGGGCCAGCCCGAACTGCTGCTGCTGGACGAACCCACCACCGGCCTGGACCCGGCCGGCACGCGCGACTTCTTCGACCAGCTGCAGCGCCTGCGCGATGCCGGCGTGACCCTGGTCATCAGCTCGCATGTGCTGGCCGAGCTGCAGGGCCGCGTCGATGCGCTGGCCATGCTGGCCGGTGGCCGCCTGGCCGCGCAGGGCACGGTGCAGCAGCTGCGCGAGCGCTCGGCCCTGCCGCTGCGCCTGGTGGTCAGCGCCGCGGCGCCGCGGCTCGATGCGCTGCCGGCGGCGCTGGCTGGCCTGGCCGCCGGGCCGGGCCTGCAGCTGCAGCGCCAGGCCCCCGACCGCCTGCAGCTGCAGCTGCCACGCGCGCACAAGATGGCCGTGCTGGGCCTGCTGACCCAGGCCGGCGTCGACGACCTGCAGCTGCACGAGCCGACGCTGGAAGACGTCTACTTCGACCTGCGGAGCGCCGCATGAGATCCCCCGTGCCCGTCCCCCAGGACGTGACGGCCGCCACGGCCGGCCTGCAATGGCGCCCGCTGCTGGCGGTGGCGCACAAGGAGTTCCGCGACCGCCTGCGCAACCGCTGGGTGCTGGCAGTGGGCCTGGTGTTTGCCGCCTTCTCGCTGGCCATCACCTGGTTCGGCGGCGCCGGCCAGGGCCAGATCGGTCCCAGCTCGCTGGAGCTGACCATCGCCAGCCTGGTCAGCCTGGTGATCTACCTGATCCCGCTGATCGCGCTGCTGCTGGGCTTCGACAGCATCGTCGGCGAGCGCGAGCGCGGCTCGCTGGACCTGCTGCTGGCCCTGCCGGTCACGCGCATCGAGCTGCTGCTGGGCAAGTACCTGGGCCTGGCGCTGGCACTGGCCGTGGCCACGCTGCTGGGCCTGGCCGGCGTGGCCGTGCTGCTGTTCACCCGCTTCGGCCCGGCGGGTCTTTACCACTACGGTGGCTTCATGGCCAGCTCGGTGCTGCTGGGCCTGGCCTTTCTGAGCCTGGCCATGCTGCTGTCGACGCTGGCACGCGACCGCGCCCATGCCTCGGGCCTGGCGATTGCCGCCTGGTTCGTGCTGGTGCTGGTGTTCGACCTGGTGCTGCTGGGCCTGCTGGTGGCCACCGGCGGCGACCTGGGTGGCTGGCTGGACGGCGATCGCGCCGCCTGGCTGCTGCTGCTCAACCCGGCCGACGTGTTCCGCATCCTCAACGTGTTTTCGCTGGACGACGTGCGCCGCACCTACGGCCTGGCCAGCCTGGTGCCCGCGGCGCTGGGCAATCCCTGGCTGATGGGCTCGGCCATGGCCGCCTGGATCGCACTGCCGCTGTCCCTGGCCTGCTGGAGATTCAAGCCATGACCTCCCCCTCCCACACCACCACCGCCACCGCCACCGCCACGATCAGCCGGCGGCGCCTGCTGTGCCGCTGCGGCGCCGGCCTGGCCGCGCTCGGCGGCCTGGCCCTGGCCGGCTGCGGCCGCCAGGACGATGCCAGCGGCCCCGCGGCCGCCGCCAACTTCGACAACGCCGCCAGCTGCGCGCTGGACGGCATGCTGCTGGCCGACTACCCCGGCCCCAAGGGCCAGATCCTGGTCAGCGGCCAGGCCCAGCCCGAGTGGTACTGCGACACCATCGAGCTGCTGAACGTGATGCTGCGGCCCGAGCAGCTGCGCAAGCTGCGTGGCGCCTGGGTGCAGGACATGGCCCGCGCCAACTGGGAGCAGCCGCGTGGCCACTGGATCGCCGCGAGCAGCGCCCACTATGTGCTGGGCAGCCGGCGCAAGGGCTCGATGGGCGCCACCGCCGCCAGCTTTGCCGATGCCGCGGCCGCCCGGGCCTTTGCCCAACAGCACGGCGGGCGCGTGCTGGCCTTTGCCGAGCTCAAGCCCGAGATGGTCGACCTGTCGGGCGGCGCGCTGCACGACACGCGCATGTGATGGGCACGGCATCGCCCCCCTGCCCGCGCCTGCGCCGGCGCCTGCTGCTGGGCACCGCGGCCGGCCTGGGCACGGTGCTGGCCGGCGGCCTGCTGGCCCGCGCCGGCGTGGCCGCGGCCTCGCGGCGCGCCGTGCCGGCCCTGCCCGACGAGGTCTGCATCCTGGCCCCGCCCACGCCCTTCGATCCGGCCTCGGGCCTGTCGCCGCTGGCCGCGCGGCCGGTGCCGGCCGAGGCCCGCTGCCCGGTCTGCGGCATGTTTGCCGCGCGCCACCCGCTGTGGGCCGCGATGGCCGTCTTCGACGATGGTGCGGCGCAGTTCTTCGACACGCCGGCCCATCTGTTCCTGTACCTGCAGGCCGTGCCGCGCTACCAGCGTGGACGCAGCCTGCAGCAACTGCGCGCGCTGTTTGCGTCCGACCACCGCGGCGGCGGCTGGCTGCCGCTGCAGCAGGCGGTGTTCGTGCAGGGCTCGCGTGCGCTGGGGCCGATGCGCACCGAGGACCTGCCGGCCTTTGCCGATGCCGGCGCGGCCGCCGCCTTCATCGCCGAGGCCGGTGGCACGCCGGTGCGCGCCGAGGCGCTGCGCCTGGCCCTGCCCGAGGGCCTGCAGCGCCAGGCGCCGCACCGCCACCTCTGATCCGACCGTCAATACCGATCGTCGATACCGCCCCTCCTGCCCGCCTCACCGCATGTCTGCCGCCCGCCCTGCCCCGATCCCGCGCCCGCACCTGGTCTGCCCGGCCGGCAGCCTGCGCGCCCTCACCGTGGCCGTGGAGGCCGGCGCCGACGCCGTCTACCTGGGCCTGAAGGACGCCACCAATGCCCGCAACTTCGCCGGCCTGAACTTCGACGAGGCGCAGATCCGCGAAGGCATTGCCTTCGCCCACCAGCGTGGCGTGCAGGTGCTGATGGCGCTGAACACCTTTGCCGATGCCCGCGCGCCCGGCCCCTGGTTTGCCGCCGCCGAGCGCGCCGCTGCACTCGGCGCCGATGCGCTGATCGTGGCCGATGCCGCGGTGATGGGCCATTGCGCGCGCCACCTGCCGCAGCTGCGCCTGCACCTGTCGGTGCAGGCCTCGGCCACCAGCCATGCGGCCATCGAGTTCTACCGCCAGCGCTACGGCGTGCAGCGCGCGGTGCTGCCGCGCGTGGTGGCGGCCGAGCAGATCGCCCGCATCATCGAAGGCACATCGGTGGAGATCGAGGTCTTCGCCTTCGGCAGCCTGTGCGTGATGGTCGAGGGCCGCTGTGCGCTGTCGTCCTATGCCACCGGCCAGTCGCCCAACAACGCCGGCGTGTGCTCGCCGGCCGCGGCCGTGCGCTGGCAGGAGTCGGCCGACGGCGTGCGCGCCCGGCTGGGCGGGGTGCTGATCGACCACTACGCGCCTGACGAGCCACGCGGCTATCCCACGCTGTGCAAGGGCCGCTTCGACGTGGCCGGACAGCGCTCGCATGTGCTGGAGGAGCCGACCAGCCTGAACACCCTGGCCATCCTGCCCCAGCTCATCGCCATGGGCGTGCGCGCCTTCAAGATCGAGGGCCGCCAGCGCAGCGCGGCCTATGTGGGCGAGGTCACGCGCACCTGGCGCGCGGCCATCGACGCCGCCTGCCTGGCCGCCGAGCAAGGCCGCGACTTCCAGCCCCAGCCGCCGTGGCAGCAGACGCTGTCGCGCCATGCGGAAGGGGCGCAGACCACGCTGGGCGCCTATGAGCGGCCCTGGCGCTGACCCAGGCATGCCCATGAACCCAAGCCCCTTGCGCTACGGCCTCAGCGTCGGCCCGCTGCTCTACTTCTGGCCGCGTGAGCGCCTGCTGGCCTTTTATGCCGACATCGCCGATTCGCCGGCCGACTGCGTGGTGCTGGGCGAGGTGGTCTGCGCCCGCCGCCGCGAGCTGCGCCTGGACGACTGGCTGGCCCTGGGCCGCGAGCTGACCCAGGCCGGCAAGCAGGTGCTGCTGGCCACCCAGGCCCTGGTGGAGACCGAGGCCGACCTGCGCCTGATCGAGCGCCATGGCGAGCAGGCCTGCCATGCGGTGGAGGCCGGCGACGCCTCGGCCCTGGCCCTGCTGCAGGGCCGCGTGCCCCTGGTGCTGGGCCCGCACATCAACATCTACAGCCAGGCCGCGCTGCGCGAGCATGCCGACCTGGGCGTGCTGCGCTGGGTGCCGCCGGTGGAGCTGCCGCTGGCGGCGGTGGCCGCCATCAACCCGCCGGCCCAGCCGGTGTGCCGCCCCGACGGCCAGGCCATCGCCACCGAGCTGTGGGCCTTTGGCCGCCTGCCGCTGTCGTTCTCGGCCCGCTGCTTCACCGCCCGCCATGTCGGCGCGCCCAAGGACCGCTGCGGCTATCCCTGCCTGGACGATCCCGACGGCCGCCTGCTGAGCAGCACCGAAGGCCAGCCCTTCCTGGTGCTCAACGGCACGCAGACCCAGTCGGCCGGCGTGCACTGCCTGCTCGAACACCGCGCCGCGCTGGATGCCAGCGGCGCCACGCGGCTGCGGCTGTCGCCCCAGTCGTCCGGCTTCGTGCAGGTGATCGAGGACTTCGACGCGGTGCTCAACCACGACCAGCCGGCCGCGCCGCGCCTGGCGCAATGGGCCCGGGCCGGCGTGCCCCAGCCCCTGGTGGCGGGCTATGCCTTCGGCGAGCCGGGCATGCACCCGGCGCCGGCCGGCCTGGCGGGGGAGCCGCGGTGAGCCCGCGCACGCTGCCGCCGCCGCTGGCCCGCGCCCAGGCCCTGCTGGCCAGCCGCCTGGCACGCCTGCCCAGCGCGCCGCCGTCAGCGCTGGCCGCGCTGGCCCTGAACCGCGGTCTGTGGCCGCGCTTTCCGGCCGAGCTGCGCCAGGGCCTGGCCGGCCGCGTGATCGCGCTGGAGGTCAGCGACCTGGGCTGGCGCCTGCGCCTGAGCGCCGACGCCCGGGGCTTTGCAGCCGCCGGCGACCGCAAAGCGGTGGATCTGCGCATCGCGGCCCGGGCCTCGGGCTGGTGGCGCCTGGCCCGCGGCCTGGACGATCCCGACCGGCTGTTCTTCGACCGCGTGCTGATGATGGAAGGCGATACCGAGCTGGGCCTGCTGCTGAAGAACTCGCTCGATGCCCTGGGTCCGCTGTGGCCGGTGGGGCCGGCAGCAGGTGGCTGAGGCTCAGACGTAGCCCAGCGGCGAGGCCCCATTGGCCAGCGCCGACAGCACGCTCAGGCCGGTGATGCGCGAGCTTTTCGGGTTGCTGGCCGAGCCCAGGCCGGCCACGGTGATGCTCAGCCGCGAGTCGTCGCCCAGGGCCTCGATCTGGCCGCGGTTGCCGGTGGCGCCCGGGTCGGCGATCAGTTCCACCCGCGTCCGGTCCAGGCCCAGGCCGGCCAGGGCCACGGTGGCGGCCAGGTTGGCGTTCTTGGGAAAGCGCGCCGCGGCCTCGCGCGCCGTGCCGCTGAAAAAGCAGGTCGGCACGCTCAGCGCATCCAGGTCCACGGCCTGCTCGGCCGGCGTGCCCTTCCAGGCCAGCGGCGGCTTGGTGGAGGTGTAGGTCAGCTGCCGCAAGCCGGCCTGGCGCAGGGCCAGCAGGCCGTCCAGCCCGGCGATGGCGCCCACCGGCAGCAGCAGGCGCACGCCGGCCTGGACGGCCGCCGCCTGCAGGCGCTCGCGCAGCGCATCGTCGGTCAGCGCGCCCACCGACAGCAGCATCAGGTCGCGGCCGCTGCGCAGCACGGCCTCGCCCAGCTCGCGCACCGCGCCCTGGCCGGCGGCCTCGACCACCAGGTCCAGCGGCGCGGCCAGGAAGGCGGCCGCGTCGTCCATCGGCAGCAGTCCGGGCGGCAGCTCGTTGCGGGCCTGCGCCTCGCGTGCGGCCTGCAGCTGGGCCGGCCGCAGCAGCAGCGCCGCCGCCTGGTGGCCGGGCACCGGCTGGCGCGCCCAGGCCTGCAGCAGGGTCTGGCCGATGGAGCCCCAGCCGATCAGGCCGACGCGGCGCGGCGTCATCGGTCTGGCGCTCAGGCGCCCAGCACGCCGCGGATGTAGGAGCCGATGGCGTCGTCCTGGCAGTTGGGGAAGAACTGCTGCTGGAACTTCTCGCCCGACACGGCGGCCTTCAGCAGATCCTGGTCCACCGACTTCAGCACGCTCAGCATGTCGCGGCAGGAAGCGGCCTTCAGGTCCTTCAGGATGCCGCGGTTCTTGGCCATGATGGCGGCCCGCTCCTTGGGATAGCCGACGCCGCGCTCGACCTCGAACAGCTTGCGGTAGCAGTCCTGCAGGTTCAGCTCGGCGGCCCAGCCAAAGCCCTTGGCATAGGGCATGGACAGGCAGTTGCCGTCGTTGATCTGGCCGAACAAGAAGGCGTCGGTGGGGTCGATGACCAGGCCGCAGAACACGCCGGGCATGCTGTTGCAGGCCAGCATCGAGCCCATGCCGGTGCCGCAGCCGGTGACCACGAAGTCGGCGGCCTTGGAGTTGAGCAGGATGCCGGCCAGCAGGCCGTTCATCACATAGGTCAGCGAGGCCTTGTCCTCGGGCGTGTACATGCCGTAGTGGTGCACGCTGTTGCCCAGCGGCTCGGCCACGCTCTTCAGCGCGTTGTAGACGATGTCGGACTTGGCAGCCTGGCTGTTCTCGATGATGAGGGCGATCTTCATGGCGGTGACCTTGGTGCTGAGGGCGGAAGACGGGACGGGGCGGCGCAAGCAGGGACTCAGCCCCTGCGCGGACGGATTGTGCCGCGAACCTGCGGATTTATGAAACAGCGGTTCATTGTGATTTTCACGGCCCGCAGGGTGGCTGGACCTTCGTCTCGGGTTTCTGCCGGCCGGTCAGCGCAGCAGCCAGCGGGCGGCCGCCTGGGTGCGCGTATCGACCACCAGCTTGGCAAGGATGTTGGCCACATGGCGCTTGACGGTGTGCGGGCTGATGTCCAGGTCGCGCGCGATCTGCTTGTTGCTCTGGCCGCCGGCCAGCAGCTGCAGCACCTCGCGCTCGCGCTCGGACAGCAGCTCGGCCAGGCCGTCGTCCGCGGCCGCGCCGGCGGGCGCGCTGCGCCAGGCCTGCCAGCGGCCATGCAAGGCCTCGGCACGGGCCGTGGCCGGCGAGCGTGGCAGGCCCAGCCAGCGCTGCCACAGCCGCTCCAGGCGCGGCGCCGGCTCGACCAGCAGCGGCCCCAGCTGGTCGGCCTCGGCGGCCTCGTCCAGCACCTGGGCAAACCAGGCCAGGGCCGCGGGCTCGTCGCCGGCTTCCTGCAGCGCCATCGCCAGCGACAGCCGCGGATCGCCGAAGAACACCGGCAGGCGCAGGCGCTGGTGCAGTTGCACGGCCTGCTCCAGCTGGGCGCGGGCCAGCGCGCGCTCGCCACGCAGCAGCGCGCCCTGGCCCAGGGCCTGGGCGGCGGCCATGTCCAGCATCGGCCATTCCTGCTCGTTGCGCGGCGCGCCCAGCCGGGGCAGCAGGGCCGACAGGGCCGCGCCGTCCTGGGCCATCCAGTGCAGGCGGGCGCGCACATGCAGGTAGATGCGCTGCCAGCCCGGGCGCAGGCCGGCGGCCTGCGGCGACTGCAGCGCCTGCTGGCCCAGCGTCCAGGCGGCCAGGGCCTGCTCGTGCTCGCCCAGCACGGCCCGGTGCAGGGCGGTCAGCTGCTGGCAGCTGATGGCCAGCATCAGCACCGCCGGCATCTGCGACTGCTGGTGCTGCAGGTGGCGCAGCACCGGCTCCACCGTCGCCCGCTCGCCATGCCAGAAGGCCAGCCAGGCGTCCAGCGCCGGCAGCGCCAGCTCGCGCGCATCGTCGGGCTGCGGCCGGCACAGCTGGAGCAGCTGTTCGATGGCCTGCCGCGTGCCGGGCAGGCCGACCAGGTGGCCGTAGCCCATGTCGACCACGCTGGGATAGCGCGTGGCGGGCGCCTGGGCCACGTGCACGGCCATGCGCGCCAGCGCCGGGCCGACCTGCGCCAGCTCGCCATTGGCCAGTGACGACCAGGCCCGCAGCGAGTCGAACGGCACCTGCTGCGCCGCCGACAGCGGCTGGCTGCGCTGCGCCACCTGGTCGAGCACGGCGCGCGCGCTGGCCAGCTCGCCCATGCCGTTGTGGCAGGCGCCGAGCATGGCCAGCGCATCGACCGCGGCCTCGTGCTCGCCGGCATCACGCCAGCCGTCGCAGGCCTGGCGGAAGCTGTCGCGCGCCAGCGGCCAGTTCCAGGCCGACCAGGCGCACAGGCCGCGCAGATAGGCCACCGCCGGCCGCGAGCCGCGCACCGAGGGCGGCAGCTGGGCCAGCCAGCGCTCGATGCGCGCGGTGCCGCCGCTGGGCAGCAGCTCGCCCGCGCTGACCAGCATGGCCGCCAGGGCCGGGTCCCAGGCGCCGGCCTGCAGCCAGTGGCCGACGGCACGCTGGGCCTGCGGCTCGGCCTGGGCGGCGCGCGCATGCAGCAGGGCCAGCTGCTCGGGCGCCTGGCGCTGCAGCTCGCTGCGCAGAAAGTCCAGGAACAGGTCGTGGAAGCGCAGCACCGGCAGCGCGTCGTCGAGCGCGCTGAGGAACAGGTGGCGGCGGTACAGCGCCTCCAGCACGCGGCGGCTGTCGCTGCGGCCGGTGACGGCCTCGCACAGGGCCGGGCTCAGCTCGGCCAGCACTGAGCACTGCAGCACGAACTGGCGCAGGTCCAGCGGCAGCTCGGCCAGCACCTCGCTGGCGAAGAACTCGAACAGGTGGCGGTGGGCGGTGGTGCCGATGGCCTGGGCGCCCGGTGGCATCGGGCCCAGGCTGTCGCGCCCGGCCCGCGCCCCGGCCAGCAGCTGCAGCCCGGCGGCCCAGCCATTGGTGCGGGCCAGCGCGGTGTTCAGCCAGTCGACCGGGCAGTTGTCCAGGCCGCGGGCGCTGAGCAGGGCCTGGGCATCGGCCAGGCCGAACTGCAGGTCCTGGGCCATCACCTCGGCCAGCTGGCCGCGCACGCGCCAGCGTGCCAGCGACAGCGCCGGCTCGGTGCGCGAGCCCAGCAGCACGCCCACCTCGGGCGGCAGCCGGTCCAGCAGCAGGTCCAGCAGGCGCAGCGCCGCCGCATCGGTCACGCGGTGCAGGTCGTCGATGACCAGCCAGGCGCGCTCGCCGCCATAGCTGGCCAGCGCGTTGTGCACCGGCACCAGGGCCGAGCGCGCAGCCGGTCCGTCGTCGTGCACCTGGCCCAGCAGGCTGTCGGCATCCACCGTCCACTCCAGCGGCAGCTGGCGCAGCGCGCTGAGCAGGGCCGCCATCAGCCGGTTGGCGTCGCTGTCGTCGCTGTCCAGCGTCAGCCAGGCCAGGTGGCAGTCGGGCCGCTGGCCCAGCAGGCCGGCCAGCTGGGCCAGCAAGGTGGTCTTGCCAAAGCCGGCCGGTGCCTGCACCAGCAGCACCTGGCAGTCCTGGGCACCGGCCGCCGCCCGCGCCAGCAGCGCGGCGCGCTCGACGGTGTCGCGGCGCAGGCGTGGCGTGCGGAACTTGGTGGACTGCATGGCGAAAATTCTAGGAGGCCGTGCGGGCGGGGCCGGGGCCAGGCCTGGGGTTCAGTCGCAGACCGCCAGGCCGACCACCGCGCGCAGCGCCTCGGCCTCGCCGGCCAGCCACTGCTCGAAGCGGCGCAGGCCCGGGTACAGCGCGCGGGCGGTGTCGCAGTCGCGGGCGCCGCGGTAGGCGGATTCGAAATCGCGCTTGAACTGGAACATATTGGCCAGCTCGGCCGCGCCGGGAAACGGCAGCCGGGCAAACTCGTCCGGCGGCAGGGCCACATGCTGCACCGGCGCCCCCAGCACGCGGGCCATGGCGGCGGCCATGTCGGCGCCGCTCAGGTGCTCGCCGGCCAGGCCGATGCGCTGGCCCAGCAGGGCCGGGCCGCGTGCAAACACCTGGGCCACGCAGGCGCCGATGTCCTCGCCGGCGATGCCGGGCAGGCGCGCCTGGCCGATCGGCAGCACCCAGTTCAGCCGGCCTTGGGCATCACGCTGCGGATGCAGGCCGGCGCGGATCAGGTTCTCCCAGTAGAACGAGGTCAGCACATAGGTCACCGGCAGGCCGGCGAAGCAGGCGTCGGCCTCGGCCTTGAGGTCCATGTGCGGCACCTTGTAGCGGCCCATCAGCGTGGGCATGCGCGCGTCGTCCAGCGCCATGTGGCGGCGCGTGTCCTCCAGCGTCGACCAGACGATGTGGGCCACGCCGGCCGTGGCGGCGGCGCGCGCCAGCTGGGCGGCCTGGCGCAGGTCGCGCTCGGCATTGAAGTGTTCCCAGAAGTTGGTGACACCGAACACGCCGTGCACGCCGTCCAGGGCCGGGGCCAGGCTGGCGGCATCGTCCAGGTCGGCGGCCACCAGCCGGGCGCCCTGGGCGGCCAGGGCCTGGGCCGCGGCGCTGCCGGGCTGGCGGGTGATGGCACGGACGGCAAAGCGGCGATGCGGGTCGCGCAGCAGCGCGCGCACCAGGCCACCACCCTGGGTGCCGGTGGCGCCGAAGACGGCGATCACCGGCCTGGAGGCAGCTGCTGTGGACATGGACGGACCTTTCTGGGCAGGACGGGATGGAATACCGCCAATGTGCCCAGCCCGGCCCGCGCCGGCATCGACCAAACGGGCCATCGCCGCCACGGCGCTGGCCCATGGCCGGCGCCCGCTGTCAGAGCTTGTAGTTCAGGCTCAGGCCGACATTGCGCGGCGCGCCGTAGATCGCGCCATAGGCCAGGCCGCGGATGTACTTCTTGTCGAACAGGTTGTTGACGTTCAGCCGCAGGCTGGTGCGCGCATTCAGCTCGTAGCGCACATAGGCATTGGCCAGCGCATAGGCCGGCTGGCGCACGCCGGAGGTGCTGCTCGTATCGTCCTGCCAGCGCAGCATGGCGCCGGTGCTCAGGCCGGCCAGCTGCGGCAGCCGGGTCTCGGCACGCAGGAACAGCGTGGTCTTCGGGATGTGCGGATGGGCGTTCTGGCCGGCCGGGTCGCGCACGGTGACGCGGGCGATGCCGGCGCCCAGCTGGCTGTCGCGGCCGATGCGGCCGTTGGCCTCGAACTCCCAGCCCTTGGACTTCACGTCGTCGGGCGCGTAGTAGTAGGTGCCGTCGCGCGTGGTGTTGGGGTCGTTGTCCACCGGCACCGTGCCGGCATAGTGGGCCAGGCCGTTCTGGCGTGCGCCAAACACCGCCAGCGTGGTCAGCAGCTGCTTGTCCAGCCATTCGGCCTTGAGGCCGACCTCGTGGTTCTTGCCCTGCGTCGGCGCCAGGTAGTGGCCGTTGATGTCGACCTGCTCCTGGTTCTGGAAGATGTCGGAGTACGAGGCATAGCCCAGCAGGTTGGGCGTGAACGCATAGGTCAGGCCCACATAGGGACTGACTTCCTTGGTATCGGGGTAGATCGTCGGCGGCACGCTGCCGTAGCGCGAGCTGCCCTCGCGCTGCAGGCGCACGGCATTCACGCCCAGGATGCCGTGCAGGCCCTGGGCCAGTTCCAGGCGCGAGGCCAGGTACAGCCGCGTCAGCGCCTGCTTGCCGGCCGAACTGGGCTCGGCCGGTCCCCAGGTGGGCTGGCTGCAGGCATTGCCGGCGTACGGGAACGCCGGCAGCGCCTGGAAGTGGCAGTTGCTGGCCAGCACCGGCGTGATGTCGGTGCTGTATTCGTCGGTGGCATGGCTGAGGCCGGCGATCAGGTGGTGCTTGCGGCCGAAGGCCTTGAACTGGCCGCTCAGGTTGAGGTCCAGGATCTGGCTCTCGCTGGGCGTGGTCGAGCCGTAGACCCAGCCCACCAGGCCGGTGTTGTCGGCATTCAGGCCGCCGCCGTTGGTGTAGGCGTACATCAGCCGCGTGGCCTCGTCGGAACGGCGCGTGTTGTAGCTGGCCTTCAGCTCCCAGTCGCTGCCCAGGCTGTGCGTGTACTCGACGAAGGCGCTGCTGCTGCGCGTATTCCAGTAGGTCCAGTCCTGCGAGGTCGACGACGAGACGTCGAACTCGGCCTGGCGGCCGTCGGTGTAGTTCAGCGTCAGCGAGCCCCACATCGGCGACTTCTGCTTGGCATCCTGGTGCATGAAGCCGAGGGTCAGCACGCCGTCGCGGCCGATCTGGCCGTCGACCACCGCATACACCGTGGTCTGCTTGTCGTGCAGCGCGCGCAGGTGCGAGTCCTTGTCCTCGTGGGCCACGACCAGGCGGCCGGCCCAGCGGCCGTCGTCGCTGAGCACCTTGTTGTAGTCCAGCGTGACGCGCTGGCGGCCATGCGAGCCCAGCGTCAGGCCGACTTCGCCGCCATCGGCATTGGTCGGCCGCTTGCGCACATAGTTGATCGTGCCCGAGGCATTGCCCACGCCGGTGAGCAGGCCGTTGGCGCCGCGGATCAGCTCGATGCGCTCGAACAGATAGGTCTCCTGCTGGCCCACCACCGTGCCCCAGGAATTGGTCATGCCCAGGCCGTCGACCTGGGTGGACTGGATCTCGAAGCCGCGCGAGTTGTAGGTGGCGCGGTTGGTCTCGTACTGCTCGACATTGATGCCGGTGGCCAGGATCAGCGCATCGTTGGCACCGCTCAGGTCGAAGTTGCCGATGGCTTCCTTGTCGATGGTGCTGATGCTCTGCGGCGTGTCCTTGATCTCCAGCGGCAGGCCGGTGGCGCCCTTGGACACACGCTGCACGCGCTTGCCGGTGACGACCACGGTTTCGCTGGCCGCTGCCGGGGCCTGGGCCGAGGCCGAGGCCGGGGTCTGGGTCTGGGCTGGCGCCTGCGCCTGGGCATGGGCGTCGGCCATGGCCAGGCTGGCCGCGAGGGCGCAGGCGCCCATCGTCAAGGGGTGTTTCATGAGCTCGGGTCCGGTGGGAAGGAGAAGGTGTCAGGCCTGTCGCTGCGGGGCAGCCAGGCATCCGTTCGCAAATGCTAATGGAAACGCGAACCGTTCTCATTGATAATCATCTAATTCACAACACCGGCCCCCCCGGGGCCGACCGCAGGAAGCTGGCATGTCCGATGAATTCCGCCGGGTCTGGACCTGGCCCCTTGCGCTGGGCGCGCTCACCGCCTCGGGCCTGCTCAGCGCCCTGGTGTCCGATCACTGGGGCGACGCCTGGTCGTGGCTGGCGCTGGGCCTGCCGGTGGCGGTGATGTCGCACTTCTCGCTGCGCCGGGGCTGAAGCACATGCTGTCGTCCCGATCCCTGCGCGTGTGGAGCTGGCTGCACACCTGGACCAGCCTGGTGTGCACGCTGTTCATGCTGCTGCTGTGCCTGACCGGCCTGCCGCTGATCTTTCACCACGAGATCGAGCACCTGAGCGGCGACGAGCTGGAGCTGCCGGCGCTGGCTGGCCACGGCAGCGGCGCCGGCAGCGCCAGCGCACCGCTGGCCAGCTTCGATGCCGTGCTGCAGGCCGCGCGGGCCCAGTATCCGCAGCGCATCGTGCAGTACGCCTTCCCCGAGGAAGACCAGCCGCTGCTGTGGCATGTGACGCTGACGCCCACGCCGGCGCCCACCGACGACTACAAGTCGCTGGCCGTCGACGGCCGCACGGCCCAGCTGCTGCGCGACACGCCCACCAGCCAGGGCTTCATGTACTGGATGTTCCGGCTGCATGTGGACCTGTTCGCCGGCCTGCCGGGCATGCTGTTCCTGGGCTTCATGGGCCTGCTGCTGGTGCTGGCCATCGTCTCCGGCGTGGTGCTGTATGCGCCCTTCATGCGCCGGCTGGACTTCGGCGAGGTGCGCCGCGGCCGCTCGGCGCGGCTGAAGTGGCTGGACCTGCACAACCTGCTGGGCATCGTGACCCTGGTCTGGGCCTTCGTGGTCGGCTTCACCGGCGTCATCAACACCTGGACCGACCTGCTGGTGAAGTACTGGCAGAACACCGAGGTCAGCACCCTGCTGGCGCCCTACCAGGGCCTGGCCCTGGTGCCCGAGGCCGAGCGCGCGCCGATGCAGGCCACGCTGAACGCCGCGCTGGCCCACACGCCGGGCATGCGCCTGTCGTTCGCGGCCTTCCCGGGCACGGCCTATTCGAGCCCGCACCATGTGACCTTCTTCATGCGTGGCGATACGCCGCTCACCTCCAAGCTGCTGCGGCCGGTGCTGGTCGACGCGCGCACGGCCCAGGTCACCGCCTCGCCCGAGCTGCCCTGGTACCTGAGCACGCTGCTGCTGTCGCAGCCGCTGCACTTCGGCGACTACGGCGGCCTGCCGATGAAGGTCCTGTGGGCGCTGCTGGACATCGCCACCCTGGTGGTGCTGGGCAGCGGCCTGTATCTGTGGCTGCGCCGGCGCGCCGACCAGCGCCAGGCGGTGCCGGGGCCGGCCACCCTGCCGTCCGCCTCCTCGCCAGCCGCGTAGCCGGCCGGCGCCGGCGTCGCTCTCAGGCGGGGGGCGAACCCACCGCCGCCGCCAGCACCGCCTTCCAAGCCTTGATGCGCGACTCGGTGACCATGGTGGCGTGGGCCGCGATGCTCAGCGCCAGCCGCGGCGGGGCCGTGCCATCCGGGATGGTGATGCCCATGCCGAAGCCGTCGTCGACCACCGTGCCCTGGCTGATGGCAAAGCCGCTGCGCCGGGTCAGCACCACGGCCTCGCGCAAGGCCTGGGGGCTGAGCCGCGGATAAGGCGCCAGCCCCGGGGCGATGCTGGCCAGCACACGCTCCAGCTGCGCAGGCGCCAGCGCGGCCAGCAGGGCCGTGGCGCCGGCGCCCACGCCCAGCAGCCGCCGCTGGCCCACCTCCACCGGCACGAAGCGCATCACCGCATGGCCGTCGGCCTTGATCAGGCACACGGCCTCGACACCGCTGCGCCGCATCAGATAGGTGGTCACGCCGGTCTGGCGCGCCACCGCCTCGACCACCGGATGCCAGCGCGCCACGTCGTCCAGGCTGGAGGCCGAGGTCAGGCCCAGCTCGTGGATCAGCGGGCCCATGCGGTAGCCGGGCCCCTGCGGCATGCGCTCGATGAAGCCCTCGTCGACCAGGGCGCCCAGCATGCGGTGGGCGGTGGAACGCGGCAGGCCCTGGGACCGCGCCAGCGCCGCCAGGCTGGTGCCCTCGCCGCCGGCGCCCGACTGCGCCAGCGCCCGCAGCAGCGCCGCGGCGCGGCGGATGGCCTGCGTGCCGTCGGCTGGCGGGACAAGGTCGGCGTCAGCCGCCTTGTCCGACATGTGGAACGCTTCCGGAGTGATTTCCCTGCGTGCGGCCATTGTCGATTGCTCATCCAGTTGCGAGTTTCTACAGTGCCATCATGGCGATGCCGTGGCGGCATCGAGCCGGCCGAATGATTCCACGATACGGACGGAGACTCACGATGAACTCGCCAACTGATGCGCATGGGCTGCACACCCCGGTGCAGCGCGGGCTGCGGCGCCGTCTGCTGGCCACCATCGGCAGCCTCGGCCTGGCGGCGGCCGCGCTGGCCCCGGCAGCGCAGGCCCAGGTGGGGTCGCCAGGCAAGCCGCTGCGCCTGGTGGTGCCCTTTGCCGCCGGCGGCTCGGACGTGATGGCGCGTGCCTTTGCCGAGAAGCTGGGCGCGGTGCTCAAGCAGCAGGTGATCGTCGAGAACAAGCCGGGCGGCGCGGCCATCATCGGCTCCGACCATGTGGCCCAGTCGCCGCCCGATGGCCACACCGTGCTGTGGCTGGGCGGCGGCAGCCTGACGCCGGTGCTGATCAAGGACCTGAAGTTCGACCTGTTCAAGTCGCTGCGGCCGGTGATCAGCATTGCGCGCGGCGGCATGACGCTGATGGTGCCGGCCAAGCTGCCGGTCAACAACTTTGCCGAGTTCGTGCAGTACGCCAAGCGCAACCCGGGCCAGCTGAACTACTCGCACACCGCCGGCAGCATCCTGCTGGCCAGCGAGATGCTCAAGTCGCGCGCCGGCTTCGAGGCCACGGCCATCCCGTACAAGGGCTCGACCCAGGTGGCCACGGCCCTGGTGGCCGGCGAGATCCAGATGGGCATCGACGTGCCGGTGTTCTACCTCGGCATGATCCGCGACGGCCGCATCAAGGCCATCGCCCATGGCGGCCAGGAGCGCTCGCCCTCGCTGCCCGAGGTGCCCACGCTGGCCGAACTGGGCGTGCCCGACCTGCAGTTCGCCTTCTCCTACGGCATCTGGGCGCCGGCGGCGACGCCCGATGCAGTGGTGGCCCAGCTCAATGCCGCCTTCAACGAGGTGCTCAAGGATGCCGACATCCGCCAGCGCCTGGCCCAGGCCGGCGTGGTGCCGGTGGGCGGCGAGCCGGCCGTGCACGGCCGCATCGTTGCCGCCGAGCAGCAGATGTGGGCCCAGGCGGCGCGGCAGATCGGCTACAAGCCCGAATGACGGTGGGCGGCATGACGGACACCGTGGCACCGCTGTTCTCGCTGGCCGGCAAGGCCGTGGTGGTCACCGGCGGCGGCAAGGGCATCGGCCGTGGCATCGCCCAGGCCATGGCGCAGTGCGGCGCCGACCTGGTGATCGCGGGCCGCGACGCAGCGGCACTGGAACAGACGGCCACCGCGCTGCGCCAGACCGGCGCCCAGGTGCTGGCCGTGGCCGGCGACATCACCGTCGCCGCAGACCGCCAGGCCCTGGTGGCGGCCACGCTGCAGCGCTACGGCCGGCTGGACGGCTGGGTCAACAACGCCGGCAGCGCCAGCCCCTCGGACGTGGGCCCGCTGGACGGCATCGACGAGGCGCAGTGGCAGCGTGTGCTCGACCTCAACCTGAAGGCCGCGTTTTTTGCCGCCCAGGCCGCGGCACGCGCCATGGTCGACGGCGGCGCCATCGTCAACATCAGCTCGCGCAGCGCCTCGCATCCCAACCCGGGCACCGGCCACTATGGCGCGGCCAAGGCGGCGCTGGAGAACTTGACACGCACCATGGCCGCCGAATGGGGCCACCACGGCATCCGCGTCAATGCGGTGGCGCCGGGTGTGGTGATGACCGACGAGCTGGCCAGGACGCTGAACACGCCCGAGCGCATCCGCCGCCAGGTCGACACCGTGCCGCTGCAGCGCCTGGGCCGGCCCGAGGACATCGGCCCGCTGTGCGCCTACCTCGTCAGCGACGCGGCCGCCTGGACCAGCGGCGCGCTGATCGGCGTCAACGGCGGCAGTTTCGTGCCCATGGGCTATCTGAGCTGGCTGCACCGCGTGCGGCGCAGCGATTGACGGGTCGGGAGAACACAGTCCGTGGACTTCAGCTGGACCGACGAGCAGCAGGCGCTGCGCCAGCGCGTGCGCGAGCTGCTGGCGCGCGAGCTGCCGCCCGACTGGGAGCAGCTCAGCCGCCACGGCCCGGGCAGCCGCGAGCAGACGCTGTTCTCGCTGCAGTTCTGCCCCAGGCTGGCGGCGGCCGGCCTGCTGGTGCCGCATTGGCCCGCGGCCTTTGGCGGCAGCGATGCGCCGGCCTGGCACCACTTCATCCTCGGCGAGGAGCTGTGGGCCGCCGGCGAGCCGCGCGGGCCGCAGTACATGAACGTCAACTTCATCGGCCAGACGCTGATGCGCTTTGGCACGCCGGCCCAGCAGCAGCGCCTGCTGCCGGCCATGGCCGCCGGCCGGGCGCTGTGGTGCCAGGGCTTTTCCGAGCCCTCGGCCGGCTCGGACCTGGCGGCGCTGCGCACCCGGGCCGAGCGCGATGGCCAGCACTACGTCATCAGCGGCGCCAAGGTCTGGACCTCGTATGCCGGCCTGGCCCAGCACTGCTTTCTGCTCGCCCGCACCGGCGGCAGCGGCCGCCAGGGCATCTGCATCTTCCTGGTCGACATGGACCTGCCGGGCATCACGGTGCGGCCCATCCCGTCGCTGATCGGCGACGGCGACATCCACGAGGTGTTCTTCGACGGCGTGCAAGTCCGCGCCGACTGCCGGCTGGGCGAAGAAGGCCAGGCCTGGCCCATCATCGGCTGGGCGCTGTCGCACGAGCGCGTGGGCATTGCGCGTTATGCCTTCTCGCGCCGCGTGCTCGACGGCATGGTGCGGCAGCTGCAGCGACAGGGCCGCTTCGACGATCCGCTGGTGCAGGCCCGCGCCGGCCAGGCCCTGGCCGCCTGCGAGGCCGCTCGCCTGCTGGTGTATCGCGTGGTCGACCAGCGCGCCCGCGGCCTGCCGCCCAGCGCCGATGCCAACCTGGCCCGCGTGGCCGTGGTCGCGGCCGACCATGCGGTGTCCGACTTCGGCCTGGCCCACCTGGGCGACAGCTACTGCGGCAGCGACTTCCCGATGCACCTGCAGCACCACGAGCGCGCCATTGCCGCCGGCATTGCCGCCGGCGCCGCCGAGATCCAGCTCAACCTGGTGGCCAGCGACTGGCTGAAGCTGCCGCGCGAGGCCCGCGCATGAAGCTGGCCTGGCACGACGACGCACGCGCCCTGCTCGATGCGGTGGAGGCGGTGATCGCCCCGCACCGCAACGCAGTGCTGGACGGCGGCCAGCGCCATGCCGCGGCCCCGGCACTGGAAGCCGCGCTGGAACAGGGCGGCTACTTCGAGACCCTGGTCACCGACGGCCTGGGCCCGGTGCCGGCGGCCGCGATGCTGATGGCGCTGGCCGGCGTGCCGGCGGCGCTGGAGATCGGCGCATCGGCCCTGCTGGCACCACGCCTGGGCCTGCCCCGGCCCTGTGCCGTGATCACCGGCAACGATGTGCAGGCGCCGGTGCGCTTTCTGCCGCAGGCGCGCTGCGTGCTTTGGATCGCCGACTCCGGCGTGCAGCAGGCCCTGCTGCAGCCGGGCGATGTGCAGCCGGTGGACAGCCTGTTCGCCTATCCGATGGGCCGGCTGGCCGCGGCCCGGCCGCTGGCCTGGCAGCGTGCCGGGATGGAGGCTGGCGAGGCCCTGGACCTGTGGCGCCTGGCCCTGGCCGCCGAGATTGCCGGCAACCTGGCCGCGGCCCTGGACAGCGTGGTCGGGCATGTGGGCCAGCGGCGCCAGTTCGGCCGGCCGCTGGGCGCCTTCCAGGCCGTGCAGCACCGGCTGGCCCAGTGCGCCACCACGCTGGAAGGCCTGCGCTGGCTGGTGCTGGCCGCCGCCGCGGGCCAGCTGCCGGCGGCCCTGGCCGCGGCCCAGGCCCAGCAGGCCGTGCGTCCCGTGTGTTATGACCTGCACCAGTTCATGGGCGCGATGGGGCTGACGCTGGAGCACCCGCTGCACCGCTTCAGCTACCGCGCCAAGCGCCTGCAATCCGAGCTGGGCGGCGCCGGCCGCCAGTTCATCGCCGCCGCCCGGGCCACCTGGCCGGCCCAGCCATCGAGGACCCCCGCGTGAAACGCCTGCCCCTGACCGGCATCAAGGTGCTGGACCTGAGCCGCATCCTGGCCGCGCCGCTGGCCGCCCAATCCCTGGGCGACCTGGGCGCCGAGGTGGTGAAGATCGAGCGCCCGGGCCGCGGCGACGAGGCCCGGCGCTGGGGCCCGCCGTTCCTGAAGGACCGCCAGGGCCGCGAGACGCGCGAGTCGCCGATGTACCTCAGCGCCAACCGCAACAAGCGCTCGCTGACCATCGACCTGGCCCGGCCCGAAGGCCAGGACCTGGTGCGCCGCCTGGCCGCGCGCAGCGACGTGCTGATCGAGAACTACAAGGTCGGCGACCTGCAGCGCTACGGGCTGGACTTTGGTTCGCTGCGCAGCGTCAACCCGCGCCTGGTGTACTGCTCGGTCACCGGCTTCGGCCAGAGCGGGCCCTATGCCACGATGCCGGGCTACGACACGGTGTTCCAGGCCATGTCCGGGCTGATGAGCGTGACCGGCCTGCCCGACGGCGTGCCCGGCGGCGGCCCGATGAAGACCGGACCCAGCCTGGCCGACTTCATGGCCGGGCAGTTCGCCACCGCCGGCGTGCTGGCGGCGCTGTACGAGCGCGACACCCATTCCGGCGAAGGCGCGCACATCGACATCGCGCTGCTGGACAGCACCATCGCCGCGCAGACGCACTACATCGCCACCTACCTGGCCACGCACACCGTGCCGCCGCGGCGTGGCACCGAGGGCAATGGCGGCCTGCCCTCGCAGGCCTTTGCCTGCGCCGACCGCAGCATCATCGTCATCTGCGGCAGCGAGGACCAGTACCGCGGCCTTTGCCAGGTGCTGCGCCGCCCCGACCTGGCCGACGACCCGCGCTTTGCCAGCAATGCGCAGCGCCTGCAGCACCGGCGCGAGCTGGCCCAGACCTTTGGCGAGCTGACCGCGCAATGGACCTCGGCCGAGCTGCTGGCGGCGCTGCAGGCCGCCGGCATTCCCAGCGGACCGGTGAATGCCTATGCCGAGGTGTTTGCCGATCCGCAGGTGCAGCACCGCGGCCTGACGCTGAGCGCCGAGCATGCGCAGGCCGGGCCCACGCGCTTCTTCGGCAGCCCGATCCGCTTTGTCGGCCTGGCCGACCGCGAGCCGATGGCGCCGCCGGTGCTGGGCCAGCACAGCGACGAGGTGCTGCGCGACTGGCTGGGCCTGGACGAGGGCGCCATTGCCGCGCTGCGCGAACGCGGCGTGGTCTGACTCAGCCGGGCGCCTGCGCTGGCCCCAGGTGCCGGGCCACCTGCTGCTGCATCAGCTGCGCCAGGGCGTCGAGCCGGCCACCGACACGCGACACCGGGCCCGCCACCAGCAGGGCCAGCTGGCGCTGCGGCAGGGCCAGCGCCAGGGCCACGCCCCCCAGGTCGGCCGAGTATTCGCCGCGGCCCTCGAACCAGCCACGCTCCAGCGAGCGCCGGATCTCCTGCTCGACCTCGTCGGCGCTCATCAGCGTGGACGGCGTGTGGCGCTGGAACGGCGCCTTGCGCAGCAGCGAGGCCCGCTCGCCGGCCGTCATCTGCGCCAGCAGGGCGCGGCCGGTGGCGGTGGCATGCAGCGGGATGCGCTTGCCCGGCGCGGCGCTGTAGCGCACGGCCTGGGCCGATTCCAGCGCCGCGATGAACAGCACCTGGCCGCCGGCCGGCGCGGCCAGCACCACGGTCTCGCCGGTCTCGTCGGCCAGCGTGCGCAGCAGCTGCTGCAGCGCCTGTGGCAGCGGCTGGGCCTGCTCGATGCGCTGCACCAGCGTGGCCAGGGCCGGCGCCGGGTAGTAGCCGCCGCGGGCCTGGGGCTCGTAGAGCATGCCTCGCGCGGTCAGCGCCGCCAGCAGGTTGAAGGTGCTGGAGCGTGGCCAGCCGAAATGGCGCGCGATGTCCGTCAGCGTGGCCGGGCCCTGCCGCTGGGCAAAGAAGTCCAGCAGATCGAGGACCTGGGTGGCTTGCTTGACGGACACGGGCAGCGGGGCGGTTGGGGCGATTGGGGGGGGGTGGCGAGGCCCGGCCAATTGTGTCTCCGGCAAGCGGACCGACCCGTCGTGCCGCCGCTGCGGGGGAACCCGGGTTGCGGTTGAATTCATGAATTCGTACATTTTTGTTCATGTACAGGAACAAACAAGGGCCGGCATGAGCAGCCCGCTGCACGGCATCCGCATCGTCGACATGAGCTCGGTGCTGATGGGCCCGTTTGCCGCCCAGAGCCTGGCCGAGCTGGGCGCCGACGTGGTGAAGATCGAGCCGCCGCAGGGCGACCTGGTGCGCCAGATCGGACCGGCCCGGCATGCGGGCATGGGGCCGGTGTTCCTCAACGCCAACCGCCACAAGCGCAGCGTGGTGCTGGACCTGAAGCAGGCCGAGGGCCTGCAGGCCCTGCACCTGCTGCTGCGCGACGCCGATGTGCTGATGTACAACCTGCGCCCGCAGGCCATGCAGCGCCTGGGCCTGGGCTACGAGGCGGTGGCCGAGCTGAACCCGCGCATCGTCTATGCCGGCCTGCTGGGCTTTGGCAACGACGGCCCCTATGCCGGCCGCCCGGCCTACGACGACCTGATCCAGGGCGCCTGCACGCTGTCGCACCTGATGGCGCGCGCCAGCGGCGGGCCGCCGCGTTATGTGCCCACGGCCATGGCCGACCGCATCGTCGGCCTGACCGCGGTCAGCGCCATCCTGGCCACGCTGATGGCACGCGAGCGCAGCGGCCGCGGCGACCGCGTCGACATCCCGATGTTCGAGACCATGGTCGGCTTCACGCTGGGCGACCACCTGGGCGGCCTGAGCTTCGAGCCGCCGCTGGACGGCGGCGGTTATGCGCGCCAGCTGTCGGCCGAGCGCCGGCCCTACCGCACGCGCGACGGCCATCTGTGCGCCATGGTCTACAGCGACAAGCAGTGGCGCAGCTTCCTCGGCGCCATCCAGCGCGAGTCGCTGCTGGACGACGAGCGCTTCGCCGGCTTTGCCGCCCGCACCCGGCATGTCGATGCCGTGTATGCCGAGCTGTCGCGCATCTTTCTGGAGCGCGACACCGCCGACTGGCTGCAGCTGCTGGAGCAGGCCGACGTGCCCTGCATGCCCCTGCACGACCTGCACAGCGTGCTGCACGATCCCCATCTGCAGGCCACCGGCTTTTTTGTCGACGAACAGCACCCCAGCGAAGGGCCGCTGCGCGCCATGCGCAGCCCGCTGCGCTGGCAGCATCTGCAGCCCGCCGCCACGCGGCCGGCGCCGCGACTGGGCGAGCACACGCGCGAGGTGCTGGCCGAGGCCGGCCTGGCGCCGGAGCGCATCCAGCGCCTGCTGGACAGCGGCGCCGCACGGCAGGCTGCGGACTGGCCGGCACCGGCAACGGCACCCGATCAGGAGCAGACAAAATGAGCGACCTCCAGCTCAGCGACGAGGTGCGCTACCAGCTGCTGGACGGCGGCGTGGCCCTGGTCACTCTGGACCGCCCGGCCCAGCGCAATGCCATCAACCAGGGCATGGGCGAGGGCCTGCGCCAGGCCTGGCGGCGCATCGACGCCGATCCGCAGGTGCGCGTGGCCGTGCTCACCGGCGCCGGCGACCAGGCCTTCTGCGCCGGCATGGACCTGAAATGGGCGGCCGCGCTGGGCTTGCAGGTGCCGCCACCCGACCTGCTGCCGGTGCTGGGCGACAACGAGTCGCTGTCCAAGCCGGTGATCGCCGCGGTCAACGGCCTGGCCTGTGCTGGCGGCTTTCTGTTCGCGCAGATGTGCGACCTGTGCATTGCCGCCGAGCATGCCCAGTTCGCCATCACCGAGGCCCGCGTCGGCCGCGGCATGCCCTGGGCCGCGCCGCTGATGCGCATGCTGCCGCAGCGCGTGGCCATGGAGCTGCTGCTGACCGGCGCCCCGATGAGCGCCCAGCGCGCGCTGGCCCTGGGCTTCGTCAACGACATGGTGCCGCTGCCGCAGCTGCTGCCGCGGGCGCTGCAGATGGCGCGCCAGATCGCCGCCAATGCGCCGCTGACGGTGGCCGCCGCGCGCGAGCTGGTCTACCTCAGCGCCGAGATGGGCCGCTCGGCCGGCCTGCGCGCCGCGCGCCAGCTGTTCCGGCCGGTCTACCTCAGCGACGACGCCCAGGAGGGCCCGCGCGCCTTTGCCGAGAAACGCCCTCCCCGCTGGAGCGGACGCTGACGCTGACGAGCATGCACTTCGAACCCACTCCCGAGCAGCGCGCCATCCGCGAGGCGGTGCAGGACGTCTGCCGCCGCTTTCCCGATGCCTACTGGCGCGCCCGCGACGACGACGGCCGCTTCCCGTTCGAGTTCTACGACGCCATGGGCCAGGCCGGCTGGCTGGGCATCGCCATCCCCGAGGCCCATGGCGGCTCGGGCCTGGGCGTCAGCGAGGCGGCGCTGATGATGCAGACGGTGGCCGAGTCGGGCGCCTGCCTGAGTGGCTGCTCCAGCATCCACATCAACATCTTCGGCCTCCTGCCGGTGGTGGTGTTCGGCAGCGACGAGCAGCGCCAACGCATGCTGCCGCCGATGGCGCGTGGCGAGGTCAAGTCCTGCTTTGCCGTCACCGAGCCCGATGCCGGCCTCAACACCACGCGGCTGAAGACCCGCGCGGTGCGCCACGGCGACCGCTATGTGGTGCATGGCCAGAAGTTGTGGATCTCCACCGCCCAGGTGGCCGACAAGATGCTGCTGCTGGCGCGCACCACCGCGCTGGAAGACCTGGCGCCCGGCAACAAGACCGGCGGCCTGTCGCTGTTCTACACCGACCTGGACCGCCGCCACGTGGACGTGCGCGCGATCGACAAGATGGGCCGCAAGTGCGTGGACTCCAACGAGCTGTTCATCGACGGCCTGGAGATTCCGCTGCAGGACCGCATCGGCGAAGAAGGCCAGGGCTTCCGCTACATCCTGCACGGCATGAACCCCGAGCGCATCCTGCTCGCCGCCGAGGCCGTGGGCGTGGGCCGCGCGGCCCTGGCCAAGGCCACGGCCTATGCCCGCGAGCGCGTGGTGTTCGACCGGCCCATCGGCCAGAACCAGGCCATCCAGCATCCGCTGGCCGAGAGCTGGGTCGAGCTGCAGGCCGCCGAGCTGCTGACCTGCAAGGCCGCCTGGCTGTGCGACCAGGGCCGCGACTGCGGCGCCGAGGCCAATGCCGCCAAGTACCTGGCCGCCGAGGCCGGCTTTCGCGCCTGCGAGCGCGCCGTGCTCACCCACGGCGGCATGGGCTACTCCAAGGAGTTCCATGTCGAGCGCTACCTGCGCGAGATCATGATCCCGCGCATCGCGCCGGTGAGCCGCGAGCTGATCCTCAGCCACATCGCCGAGCGGGTGCTGGGCCTGCCCAAGTCCTACTAGCCGGAGACACGCATGCGCCGCCCTGCCCTGAAGATCCTGACGGCCCTGCTGCTGGCGGCAGCATTGGCGCCCGCCGCCCTGGCCCAGACCGCGGCCTGGCCGGCCCGGCCGCTGAAGCTGGTGGTGCCGGCCGCACCCGGCGGCAGCGCCGACCCGATGGCCCGGCTGATCGCCGAGGACCTGGGCAAGGCCCTGGGCCAGGCCGTGGTGGTGGAGAACCGGCCCGGCGCCAACGGCAACATCGGCGCCGCGGCGGTGGCCAAGGCCGCGCCCGATGGCCACACCCTGCTGCTGGGCTGGCCCGGCACCCTGGTGTCGGCGGTGACGCTGTACGACGCCAAGCCCTTCCATCCGCAGCGCGACTTCGAGCCCATCGTGCTGGTCGGCTCGGTGCCCAACATCATCGTCGTGCACCCATCGCTGCCGGTGCACACGCTGGCCGAGCTGACCGAGCACGCCAGAAAGCACCCGGCGCGGCTGAACTTCGGCTCCACCGGCAGCGGCAGCTCTTACCACCTGTCGGGCGAGCTGTACAAGAAGACCCAGGGCGTGTTCATGGTGCACGTGCCCTACACCTCGCCGGGCGCGGTGTTCACCGACCTGCTGGCCGAGCGGCTGCAGCTGGCCTTTCCGGGCATGGCCGCGGTCGTGCCCTGGGTGCGCGACGGCAAGCTGCGGGCGCTGGCGGTGATGTCCGAGCAGCGCGCCGCGGCCCTGCCCCAGGTGCCCACGGCGCGCGAGCTGGGCCAGCCGGCCCTGGTGTCGGAAACCTGGTTCGGCCTGCTGGCACCCAAGGGCACGCCGGCCGAGGTGGTGGGCCGCATCAACGAGGCGCTGAATGCGGCGCTGGCCAACCCGGCCTTCCGCAGCCGGCTCGAAGCCATGGGCTACACGCCGCTGGGCGGCAGGCCCGAGCGCTTTGCCCAGGCGCTGCGCGACGACATCGTCAAGTGGGGCGAGGTGGTCAGGTTCTCGGGCGCCAAGGTCGACTGAGCCAGCCCCAGCGCCACCCGTCCTAGGCGCCGCTCAGCCAGGCCATCAGCATGCGCGTGGACACCGGCTCGTCGGTCAGCACCGCGTCGCGCACACGCCGGGCCTGCGCCGGCTCCAGCCGCATGCCGGCATTGGCCAGGAACTTGGCCTCGATGTCGGCCGCCTCCAGCGCGCGTGCGCCGGCGCCCTTGTTCACCGGCACATGCTGGTGCAGCCTGCGGCCGTCACGCAGCTGCACAGTCACGCCGCCCGAGAAGTATTCGGGAAAGCGCGTCTCGGGGTCGGCACGGCAATCGACCCGCAGCGCCAGCGCCCGCGTCGCCGGATCGGCCAGGGCCTCGGCGCCCAGCTCGGGCAGGCCGAAGCGGCCGCGCAGCAGCATCGCGGCCACGCAGTGGTGGGCGCTGAACTTGGCCTCGTAGTCGCTGCTGGCGCGGCGCTTGGCCTCGGCCGGCTCGGCCACGATGGGCAGGGTGTCGGGCGCCAGCCAGGCCGTCACACGCTCGATCTGCGCCGGCTCGCACTGGCCATGCAGCGCCAGCGCCGCATCCAGGCAGCCGTGGATGAAGTGGCACACCGGATAGGGCTTGATGGCGGTATCCGGCAGATGCCAGTGCCGGCCCAGGCCATCGCCGATGGCGCCCAGCGTGGCCGCCTCGCCATGCAGATGCGATTCAAACAGGCCGAAGCGGCCTTCATAGGGCCGCGTCGGCGCCTTGAAGCCGGCCTGGGCCAGGTGGGCCGCGGTGATGCCGGCCAGCGCGCCCCAGCCCGGATGCAGGCGCTTGGACCAGGCGCCCTCCTCCAGGAACACCTGCACGCCGGCCGCGGTGCTGGCGGCAATGCCCTGGGCCGCGGTCAGGCCCTCGGCATCCAGGCCCAGCAGGCGGCCGGCGACCAGCGCGGCACCGAAATGCGCCACCACGCCGGTGGCATGGAAGCCGGCATGGTGGAAGCCGCCCTTCACCGCCAGGCCGATGCGGATGGCCGCCTCGACACCCACGGCATAGGCCGCCAGCACCTCGGTCCAGGGACGGTCCAGCACCTCGCCCAGGGCCAGCGCCGCCGGCAGGCCGACCACGCTGGGGTGGACGATGCTGGCCAGGTGGGTGTCGTCGTAGTCCAGGCCATGCATCAGCAGGCCGTTGGCGCAGGCCGCGTCGCGTGGCGCCAGGCGGCGCCGGTCGCCGATCACCGAGGCCTGGCCCGGGGCACCGGCGGCGGCGATGCCGGCCAGCGCCGGCGCTGCGAAGTCCTGGCTGTGCGAGGCCAGTGCCAGGCCCAGCGTGTCCAGCGCATGCAGGCGGGCGCGCTGCTGCACGCGCTGCGGCAGGCCGGCCCAGGAGGTGCCGGCGGCGAACCCGGCCAGCTGCTGGGCCAGCGTGCGGCCCGGCCCAAGGGAAGAGGTGCTCATGGGGTTGATGCGGCTTGACCGCGTTGTTTGTACTCCTTAGTATTCCACTGTATACATTTGTCCACCTCATCGCAACCGGCGCGTTCTGCCGGGCCAAAGGAGAGCTTCGTGACCCAGGGCATCTATGTCATCACCGGCGGCGCCAGCCTGATCGGCTCGCACATCGCCGACCAGCTGCTGGCCGGCGGCGCACGCGAGGTGCGCCTGCTCGACAACTACTCGCTGGGCACGCCGGCGACGATCGCGCACCTGGACGGCGACAGCCGCGTCAAGCGCCTGCGTGGCGATGTGATGCGCCTGCCCGACCTGCTGGAGGCCACCGCCGGCGCCGACGGCGTGTTTGCGCTGGCCGGCTACCTGACGCTGCCGATGGCCCAGGACCCGCTGACCGGCGTGTCGGTGAACACGCTGGGCATGGTCAACACCCTGGAGGCCTGCCGCTTCAACGGCGTGAGGCGCCTGGTGTTCTCGTCCTCGGTGGCGGTGTATGGCAATGCCAGCAGCCATCCGATCGGCGAGGACACGGCCTATGTCAGCCAGGGCCTGCAGCCGCCGTCGCTGCTGTACGGCTCCAGCAAGCTGATGGGCGAGGCCTTGTGCGCGCGCTATGCCAAGGCCCATGGCATCCAGTTCAATGCGCTGCGCTTTGCCAGCGTGTACGGCGAGCGCCAGCATGCGCGGGCGGTGAATGCGGTGTTCGTGGCCCAGATCTGCGACCAGGTGCGCCGCGGCCAGGCGCCGGTGATCGAGGGCGATGGCAGCGAGGTGCACGACTACGTCTACGTCACCGACGTGGCCCGCGCCTGTGTGCTGGCGATGAGCGCCGAGGCCCATGGCCATGCGCTGAACATCGCCACCGGCGTGGACACCACCCACACCCGCGTGGCCGAGCTGGCACTGAAGCTGTGCGGCCGCAGCGACCTGGCCATCGACTACCGCGAGGACCGGCGCGCCGTGCGCTCGGCCGCCGGCACGCGCCTTGGCTTCAGCCGCGAACAGGCGGCGCGCACCATCGGCTGGGAGCCGCGCATCGCCATCGAGGACGGCATGCGCCGCCTGATGGACTGGCAGAAGGGGCAGCCGGCATGAACGCCGGCCTGCCCCACCACCGCCTGTACATCGGCGGCGAATGGACCGAAGGCGCGGCCGGGCGGCGCTTCGAGGCCCTCAACCCCTACACCGGCCAGGCCTGGGCCAGCCTGGCCCGGGCCGAGCCGGCCGACGTGGCCCAGGCCATCGCCGCCGCGCAGCAGGCCTTCGATCGCGTGTGGAGCCGCACCAATGGCTACGAGCGCGCGCGCCTGATGCTGAAGCTGGCCGACCTGCTGCAGGCCGATGCCCAGCGCATGGGCCGGCTGGAGAGCACCGACAACGGCAAGATCATCCGCGAGACCCAGGCGCAGATGGTGTTCGCGGCGCGCCAGTACCGCTTCTTCGCGGGCTATGCCGACAAGCTGTGGGGCCAGCAGATCCCGCTGGACCCGCGCGACGTATTCGACTGCACCGTGCGCCAGCCGCTGGGCGTGGTGGGCCTGATCACCGCCTGGAACTCGCCGATGGGCCTGCTCGCCAACAAGCTGGCACCGGCCCTGGCCACCGGCAACTGCGTGGTCATCAAGCCCTCCGAGCATGCCTCGGTGACGACGCTGGAGTTCGCCCGCCTGGTCGAGGCCGCGGGCTTTCCGCCGGGCGTGGTCAACGTGGTCTGCGGCGACGGCGACGTGGGCCGGGCCCTGGTCGACGGTGGCGTGGCCAAGGTCAGCTTCACCGGCAGCCCGGAGGTGGGCCGCGAGATCGCCGCCGCCGCCGGACGGCGCCTGATCCCGGTGACGCTGGAGCTGGGCGGCAAGTCGCCGAACATCGTGTTCGACGATGCCGACCTCGAACGCGCCACCGTGGGGGCGCTGGCCGGCATCTTCGGCGCCTCGGGCCAGACCTGCGTGGCCGGCTCGCGCCTGCTGGTGCAGCGCGGCGTGCACGAGCGCCTGCTGCAGGCGCTGGCCGAGCGCGCCCGCGGCATCCGCCTGGGCGATCCGCTGGATGCGGCCACCGACATGGGCACGGCCGCCAACGAGCCGCAGTTCCGCCGCATCCTCGACTGCATCGCCCGCGCACGCAGCGAAGGCGCGCGCCTGGTCAGCGGCGGCGGGCCGGCGCGCGGCCCGGGGCTGGAGCATGGCTTCTTCGTCGAGCCGACGATCTTTGCCGACGTGCACAACCAGATGCAGATCGCCCAGCACGAGGTGTTCGGCCCGGTGCTGGCGGTGATCCCCTTCGACGACGAGGACGAGGCCGTGCGCATTGCCAACGACACGCGCTATGGCCTGGCCGCCGGCGTGTGGACGCAGAGCCTGCCGCGCGCGATGCGCATGGTGCGCGCGCTGCAGGCCGGCCAGGTCTGGGTCAACACCTACCGCGCGCTGGCGGTGCAGACGCCGTTCGGCGGCTTCAAGGACAGCGGCTTCGGCCGCGAGAAGGGCGAGGCCGCGCTGGACGAGTACCTGCAGATCAAGAACATCAGCATCGACTTCTCCGACGACAAGCGCGACCCGTTCGCGATGCGCACCTGAGGGCCCGGCCATGGCATGCAACACCCCCGGCGCACGCCTGCGCGCCGCCATCGCCGCCGAACGCCCGCTGCAGCTGCCGGGCGTGGGCAGCGCCTACCACGCACTGCTGGCCGAGCGCGCCGGCTTCCAGGCGCTGTACCTGTCCGGCGGCGGCGTGGCCGCCGGCTCGCTGGGCCTGCCCGACCTGGGCATCTCGACGCTGGAGGACGTGCTGGTCGACGTGCGCCGCATCACCGCCGCCAGCGCGCTGCCGCTGCTGGTGGATGCCGACACCGGCTTCGGGCCGTCGGCCTTCAACGTCGCGCGCACGCTGCGCTCGCTGGAGCGCGCCGGCGCCGCCGGACTGCACCTGGAAGACCAGGTCGGCGCCAAGCGCTGCGGCCACCGCCCCGGCAAGGAGATCGTCGCCTGCGACGAGATGGTGGACCGCATCCGCGCCGCCGTCGATGCACGCAGCGATGCCGGCTTCGTCGTCATGGCGCGCACCGACGCCCTGGCCAGCGAGGGCCTGGAGGCGGCCATCGACCGGGCCCGGGCCTATGTGGACGCCGGAGCGGACATGCTGTTCCCCGAGGCCGTGGGCACGCTGGAGCAGTACCGCGCCTTCTGCGCCGCGGTGCCGGTGCCGGTGCTGGCCAACCTGACCGAGTTCGGCCGCACGCCGCTGTTCGGCACGGCCGAGCTGGCCGCGGCCGGCGTGGCGCTGGCGCTGTACCCGCTGTCGGCCTTCCGCGCTGCCAGCCGCGCCGCCGAAGCGGTGTACCAGGCGCTGCGCCGCGACGGCCACCAGCGCGAGGTGGTGGCGACGATGCAGACACGCGAGGAGCTGTACCAGCGCCTGGGCTACCACGCCTACGAAGCCAGGCTGGACGCGCTGTTCGCGAGCCGGCGCTGACCCGCCCCGACGGGCACCAAAAAACAGCGACAGGAGACACAGCATGCCACTTTCCAAGCAAGGCGCACGGCGCCGCCGCCTGACCCTGGGCCTGGCCGGCGCCGGCCTGCTGCCCGGCGCCGCCCGCGCCACCGCCTGGCCCGCCGCGCCGGTGCGCCTGGTCGTGCCCTTCCCGCCCGGCGGCACGGTGGACACGCTGACGCGCCTGCTGGCGCCGGCGCTGGCCGCCCAGCTGGGCCAGCAGGTGCTGGTGGACAACCGCGGCGGCGCCAATGGCACGCTGGGCAGCAAGCATGTGGCCCAGGCCCGCGCCGACGGCCTGTCGCTGCTGCTGACGGCGTCCAACCAGATCATCAACCCGCTGATCCTGCGCACCGTGCCCTATGACGCGCTGGCCGACTTCACCGCCATCAGCTACATCGGCTATGTGCCGCAGCTGCTGGTGGTGCACAACGCCTTTCCGGCCGCCAACCTGACCGAGTTCCTGGCCCAGGTGCGCGCCCAGCCCGGCCGCTACAGCTGGGCCACCTCGGGCATGGGCACGGCCGGCCACCTGGCCGAGGAGCTGATCAACCAGCGCGGCCAGCTGAAGATGCCGGTGATCCCCTACCGCGGCGGCGGCCCGGCCCTCACCGACACCATCGCCGGCCACACCGCGGCGATGGTCGAGCCCATCCCGTCGGCGCTGCCGCATGTGCTGGCCGGCCGGCTGCGCGTGCTGGCCGTGACCAGCCCCAAGCGCGCCGCGGCCCTGCCCCAGGTGCCCACCATCGCCGAGAGCGGCCTGGCCGACTTCGACCTGCCCTCCTGGTACGGGCTGTGGGGGCCGGCCGGGCTGCCGGCCGAGATCGTGCAGCGCGTGCATGCCGAGCTGCGCGCCAGCCTGCAGGCGCCGGCCGTCAAGGCGCGGCTGGAGGCCATGTCCTTCGAGGCCCTGGGCGGCACGCCCGAGGCCCTGCTGGCCCTGATGAAGCGCGACACCGAGCGCTTCCGCGCCGTGGTCAAGGACGCCGGCATCGTCGCCGACTGAGCCAGAAGCATCACCCGTGAACGCACCGCAGCTGAGATTCCACCTGTCCGAGCTGGAGACCTTCATGGTGGTGGCCGAGGAGGGCAGCTTCAGCCGCGCGGCCGAGCGGCTGTGCATCTCGCAGCCCACCGTGTCCAACCGCGTGAAGAAGCTGGAGGAGGTGCTGCGCGTCAAGCTGCTGCACCGCACCACGCGCCTGGTCGAGGCCACCGAGGACGGCCGGCTGCTCAGTGCCGCCGCCACCGAGGCGCTGAGCGGCCTGTTCGAGACCCTGGCCCAGCTGCGCGACCGTTCGGAGCAGGCACGCAACCGCGTCGTCATCGCCGCCACGCCGGTGATCTCGGCAACCTTTCTGCCGCGCATCATCCACGGCTTCTGCGAGCGCTTCCGCGACGTGCAGGTGCTGCTGCGCGACATGCCCTACGAGCCGCTGCTCAAGGCCATCGGCGAGGGCAGCGCCGACATCGGCGTGGCCGCCATCGACGGCGCGCCCGACCACCTGCTGTTCCGGCCGCTGGCGCGCGAGGACCTGGTGGTGGTGGCGCCGGCACGCCATCCGCTGGCCGCGCAGCCGCGCGTCAGCCTGGCCAGCATGCTGCCCTACCGCATGATCTTCCTCGACCGCTACACCCAGCTGCGCGAGCGCCTGGCGGCCGAGTTCGCGCAGCAGGGCGCGGTGCTGGAGATGGGCACGGTGGCCACGCTGCCGACGCTGCTGGGCATGATCGACACCGGCAGCTGCATCACCTTCCTGCCACGCTCGATGGCGCGCAGCAATGCGCGCGCGTCGCGTGTCGAGCTGGAGCCGGCCGACTTCAGCGCCCACCGCAGCTACGGCAGCATCGTCGCCCGGCGCAGCATGCCCACGGCCGCGGTGCAGAGCTTTCGCGAGCACCTGCACCGCGAGTTCGCGGCGCTGATGGCCGCGGCCTGACGCGATGCGGACGCGTCCACTGCGCGGCACCGGTCTATGCGCGGCCGCAATGAATGCATCCACATTTCCCATTGGGCGCGCAGCGGGGCGCCGGGCAAGATCCAGCGCATCGATCACCGCCAGATCCGAGCGGAGACGCCCTCAACCGGAGACACCATGAACCCGCTGCGCCTGGCCACCGGAGCCGCCCTGCTGGCCGCCACCACGCTGCCCGCCCATGCCCAGGAGGTGCTGAAGATCGGCGCCCATGTCACGCTGTCGGGGCCGGGCGCGGCCTGGGGCCAGGCGATGAAAAACGCCGCCGAGCTGGCCATCGAGCGGGTCAACGCCGCCGGCGGCCTGGAGGTGGGCGGCCGCAAGCTGCGCGTGCAGCTGATCGCCTACGACGACAAGTACCAGGCCGGCGAGGCCGTGACCATCGCCAACCGCCTGGTGTTCGAAGACAAGGTCAAGTACATCATCGGCCCCACCGGCTCGGCACCGGTGCTGGCGGTGCAGCCGGTGACCGAGAAGAACCAGGTCATCGTGGCCACGCTGGGCTTCACCAACAAGGCGCTGGCCGCCGACAAGCCCTTCACCTTCCGCCCGGTGACCACCACCTACGAGTTCGCCGAGCCGCAGGTGGCCTGGCTGGTCAAGGTGCATGGGGTGAAGAAGGCCGGCGTGCTGCTGCCCAACGACGAGTCGGGCCAGGTCATCGGCCGCGACCTGGAGACGGCCTATGCCAAGGCCGGCGGCGAGCTGTCGGTGAAGGAGTTCTTCGAGCGCGAGCGCGTGGACTTCGTGCCGCTGATCACGCGCATGCTGGCGCGTGGCGTCGACACCATCGAGCTGAACGGCAACTCGCCGGCCACCGCCGGCCTGATCGTCAAGCAGGCGCGCGAGATGGGCTTCAAGGGCCGCTTCGTGCGCACCGGCGGGCCGGCCACGGCCGAGCTGGTGGGCGTGGCCGGCAAGGCCGCGGTCGAGGGCATGATCGTCTACGCACCCATCGACCCCGCCCTGCCCTCGACCAAGGCCTACATCGACGCCTACCAGGCCAGGTACAAGGCCGCGCCCAACGGCTTCAGCCCGGCCTTCTACGACTACACCACGATGCTGCTGGAGGCCATCCGCCGCGCCGGCAGCGTGGACGATGCCAACAAGGTGCGGCTGGAGCTGGAGAAGATCCGCGACCATGCCGGCGCACTCGGCAAGGTCAGCTGGACCGGCAAGTCCACCTACGGCATAGACCACCAGATGGCCTCGCCGTTCTACCTGGCCGAGATCAAGGACGGCGGCGAGGTCATACGCGCACGCTGCACGCCCGCCGAAGGCTGCCGCTGAGCAGGGCACCGGCGGTGGACTGGAGCTTCGTCATCGGCCAGGCCACGGTGAATGGCCTGATCATCGGCCTGCTGTACCTGCTGATGGCCGTGGGCTTCACGCTGGTGTTCGGCGTGATGCGCATGGTCAACTTCGCGCACGGCGAGTTCTACATGCTGGGCGCGTTTGCGGCCTGGTTGTGCATCACGCGGCTGGGCCTGCCCTTCCTGGCCGCGGTGGCGGTGGCGGCGCTGGCCGCGCTGCTGCTGGGCGCCCTGCTCGAATGGGCCGTGCTCAGGCCGTTCCGCAAGGACGAGCTGAACGGCATGATCACCACCATCGGCCTGGCGCTGATGCTGCAGAACGGCGCGCTGATGCTGTTCGGCCCCGACCCGCAGGCCATGCCCGGCATCGCCGAGGGCGCGACCACGCTGCTGGGCATTGCCGTGCCCAATGCGCGCATCCTGGTGGTCGGCTTTGCCGCGCTGGTGCTGCTGGCGCTGTACCTGTTCCTGCGCCACAGCCGCGGCGGCCGGGCGCTGCGCGCGGCGGTGGAGGACGGCGAGACGGCCGCGCTGCAGGGCATACGCGCCGGCCTGGTGTATCCGCTGGGCTTCGGCCTGGGCGTGGCGCTGGCCGCGGTGGCCGGAGCGCTGATGGCGCCGCTGTTCTCGGTGTCGCCCTTCATCGGCTCGGCACCGCTGCTCAAGGCCTTCATGGTGGTGATCCTCGGCGGCCTGGGCAGCGTGCCCGGGGCGGCGGTGGCGGCCCTGGTGCTGGGCCTGCTGGAGAGCTACTCGGCGCTGTTCCTCAGCACCAGCACCGCCGACATGCTGCTGTTCGTGCTGGTCATCGTCGGCATGCTCGCGTTCCCGCGCGGGCTGATCGGCCGCGGGGAGGCCTGAATGGATGCCGGACTGACCCTGGGCGCCGGCGCCTCGCGCCGCCGTTCCCTGCCATCGGCCAGCGGCTGGCGCGCCGCCGCCGCCCTGGGCCTGCTGGCGCTGGCCATCGCGCCCTGGTTCGGTGGCGCCTTCGTGCTGCACCTGGCCATCCTGACCTGCCTGAACGTGCTCATCGTCGGCGGCCTGGCGCTGATCGACCGTGCCGGCCAGCTGTCCTTCGGACATTCGGCGCCGGTGGCCATCGGCGCCTATGCCGCGGTGCTGGCCGGCCAGCACCTGGGCCTGGGCAGCCTGGGCGCCACGCTGCTGGCCCTGGTGCTGGTGGCGGTGGTGTCGCTGCTGCTGGGCTGGGTGATCCTGCGCCTGCGCGGCGTGTACTTCGTGCTGGTGACCTTTGCCTTCGCCGAGCTGGTGCGGCTGCTGCTGCTGGACTTCGGTGGCCTCACCGGCGGCGCCAGCGGCATCGCCGGCATCGCGCCGCTGGCGGTGGCCGGCTTCTCCTTCGACAGCCGCGAGCGCTTCTATGCGCTGGCCCTGGTGGTGGCGGCGCTGTCGGTGGCCCTGCTGGCCGTCATCCACCAGCGCCCGCTGGGCCGCGCCATGGCCGCGGTGGCGGCCAATCCGGCGCTGGCCGAATCGGTGGGCCTGTCGGTGCTGCGCGTGCAGCTGGTGGCCTATGTGCTGGGTTGCAGCCTGGCGGCGCTGGGCGGCGTGCTGACGGTGCGCTACATCGGCTTCGTCTCGCCCGAGTCCTTTGCCACCGCGGCCTCGGTGGCCTTCATCACCATGCTGGTGATCGGCGGCCGCGGCTCGCTGTACGGGCCGCTGGCCGGGGCCATCGTGCTGACGCCGCTGCCCGAGCTGTTCCGTGGCGCGGTGCAGACCCAGCACCTGTTCTACGGCGCGGCGCTGATCCTGATCCTGCGCTTTCTGCCCGGCGGCATCGCCAGCCTGCCGGCACGGCTGCGCCAGCTGAGGAGCCCGCGATGACGGCCTTGCTGACGGTCCGCGGACTGGGCAAGCGCTTCGGCGGCCTGGCCGCGGTCAGGGGCCTGGACTTCGAGGTCGCGGCCGGCCAGATCGTCGGCCTGATCGGCCCCAACGGCGCCGGCAAGACCACCGCCTTCAACCTGATCAGCGGCGCCCTGCCGCCCAGCGAAGGACGGGTGCTGTTTGCCGGACGGGACCTCACCGGCGCCGCGCCCAGCGCGGTGGTCGCCGCGGGCCTGACGCGCACCTTCCAGTCCACCACCACCTTTGCCGGCGACAGCGTGGCGCGCAACATCGAGCATGCGCTGCTGGCGCGGCTGGCGGGCAGCGCCACGCAGCGCCTGATGGGCCGGCGCCAGCGCCTGCTGCAGGCCGACCAGGCCCGGGCCGAGGTCGACCGCGTGCTGGACATCGTCGGCCTGCAGGACTGGCGCGACACGCCGGCCGGCGCCCTGGCCTATGGCCTGCAGAAGAAGCTGGGCATCGCCATCGCGCTGGCCACGCGGCCGGCCATGCTGCTGCTGGACGAGCCCGCCGCCGGCCTGAACCACGAGGAATGCCATGCGCTGACGCGGCTGCTGCGCCGGCTGCGCGACGAGCAGGGCCTGACCCTGCTGCTGGTGGAGCACCACATGGCGGTGGTGATGGAGGTCTGCGACCGCATCGTGGTGCTGGTGCATGGCGAGAAGATCGCCGAGGGCACGCCGCAGCAGGTGCGCGACGATGCCGCGGTGATCGAAGCCTACCTGGGGGCCCCCGACCATGCCCATGCTTGAAGTCGAGGACCTGCACGTGCGCTACGGTGCGCTGCAGGCCGTGCATGGCGCCAGCTTCGAGATCGGCGAGCGCGAGATCGTGGCCCTGATCGGCTCCAACGGCGCCGGCAAGAGCACCACGCTGAAGGCCCTGGCCGGAACGCTGCCGGCCGAGGGCAGCATCCGCTGGCGCGGCCAGGCGGTGCAGGCCCTGCCGGCCGACCAGCGCGTGCGCCGCGGCATCGCGCTGTCGCCCGAAGGCCGGCGGCTGTTTGCGCGCATGAGCGTGCGCGACAACCTGCTGACCGGCGCCCACACCGTCGGCGATGCCACGGCGCGCCAGCGCACGCTGGACGAGATCTATGCGCTGTTCCCGCGCGTGCACGAGCGCCGCGAGCAGCTGGCCGGATCGCTGTCCGGCGGCGAGCAGCAGATGGTGGCCATCGGCCGCGCGCTGATGGCCCAGCCGCAGCTGCTGATGCTCGACGAGCCCTCGCTGGGCATCGCGCCCAAGGTGGTGGCCGAGATCGCCGAGGCCGTGCTGCGCCTGCACCAGCGTGGCATGTCGGTGCTGCTGGTGGAGCAGAACGCCCGCCTTGCGCTGCGCCTGGCCCACCGCGCCTATGCGCTGGAGCGCGGCCAGATCGTCGTGCAGGGCCGCGGCGCCGAGCTGCTGGACCATCCCTTCGTGCGCAAGGCCTATCTGGGGATCTGATGCCACACCCTCCGCACGGCGATGCCGAGCTGCCCGTCGTCGCCCATGTGCAGCCCGACCCGGCCTGGCTGGCGGCCAGCGTGGAGCCGGCGCTGCTGCCGCAGCTGCCCATCGTCGATGCCCACCACCACTTCTCCGAGCACTGGGGCGGCTACGGCCTGGACGACCTGCTGCAGGACACGGCCAGCGGCCATGCGGTGCAGGCCACGGTGTATGTGCAGTGCGGCTGGCGGCAGCGCGACACCGGCCCGCCCGAGCTGCGCGCGCTGAGCGAGACCGAGGCCGTGGTCGCGCTGGCCGAAGCCGCGGCAGCGCGGCCCGGCGCGCCGCGCGTGGCCGCGGCCATCGTCGGCCATGCCGACCTGCGCCTGGGCGAGGCGGTGGACGCGGTGCTGGCGGCCCAGGTGCAGGCCGGGCGCGGCCGGCTGCGCGGCATCCGCAACAGCGGCGCCTGGCATGCGCAGTTCCGCCATGGCGTGCTGGCGCGGCCGATGCCGGGCCTGTATGGCGATGCGGCGTTCCGGCGCGGCTATGCCTGCCTGCGCCGCCACGGCCTGAGCTTCGACGCCTGGATCTACCACCCGCAGCTCGACGAGGTGATCGCGCTGGCCCAGGCCTTTCCGGACACCGTGCTGGTGCTCGACCATGTGGCCGGCGTGCTCGGCGTCGGCCCCTACCGCGGGCGGCGCGACGCGGCGCTGGCCGAGTGGTGGCCGCAGATGCAGCGCCTGGCGCGCTGCCCGAACGTGGTGGTCAAGCTCGGCGGCCTGGGCACCGCGGTGTTCGGCTACGACTTCGCGGCGCAGCCCCGGCCGCCGTCGTCGCAGCAGCTGGCGCAGGCCTGGCGGCCGCTGATCGAGCCGGTGATCGAGACCTTCGGCGCCGAGCGCTGCCTGTTCGAGAGCAACTTCCCGGTCGACCGCGGCGCGGCCGGCTACGGCGTGGTCTGGAATGCCTTCAAGCGCCTGGCCGCCGCGGCCAGCGAGCACGAGCGGGCGCTGCTGTTCCACGGCACGGCCAGCCGGGTCTACCGGCTCTGAGGCCGCGGACGGGCCAGGGCCGTGCTCGATAATCGGCGCATGGCGACCTCACGCAATGCCAGCAAGGCCAGTGCAGCCGAACCCGCGGCCGATGCCGATGCCGACCTGCCCCGCGGCGAGGTCGCCTACCGGCACATCCGCGCCGCCATCACCGACGGCCGGTTGAAGCCCGGCGACCGCCTGCGCGAGGTGGAGCTGGCCGAGCAGATCGGCCTGAGCCGCACGCCGATCCGCGAGGCCCTGGGCCGGCTCAGCGCCGAAGGCCTGGTGGTCAACGACCCGGTGCGTGGCGTGGCGGTGGCCGAGCTGGACTACAACATGGTCACCGAGCTGTACTACATGCGCGAGGTGCTGGAGGGCACGGCGGCGCGGCTGGCGGCCCAGCATGCCTCCGAGGTCGAGCTGTCCATCCTCGACGACCTGTGCCAGCAGTACGCCGCCGCGGTGGGCGACGAGGCGGCGCTGACGGCCTGCAACCGGCGCTTCCACGAGACGCTCTACCACTGCAGCCACAACCGCTACCTGCTGAACATGGTGACCGTGCTGCACGATGCGCTGTCGCTGCTGGGCAGCAGCTCGACGCTGGGCGATCCGCGGCGCGGCGCCGAGACGCTGCGCGAGCACCGCGAGGTGGTCGAGGCCATACGCCAGCGCGACGCCGACGGCGCCGAGCGGGCGCTGCGCGCGCACATCCGCAACGCGCAGAAGGTGCGCATGCAGAAGCTGCTGGCCGCAGCCCGCTGAGCCGGCGCGGCCGCGTTCATCGGGCCGGCCAATAACTGCATGCCCACAACGCAATTGTTGCGGCGGGCCATTGCGCCAACACTGCCTTCCAGGCTTGGACAACCCTGGAGCAGAGCGAATGGCCAATGGCAAGGAATGCAGCAAGGAATACGACGTGATCGTGGTGGGCGCCGGCAATGCCGCGCTGTGCGCGGCGATCTCGGCGCGCGAGAACGGCGCGCGGGTGCTGGTGCTGGAGAAGGCGCCGCAGGCGGAGCGCGGCGGCAACTCGCTGTTCACCGCCGGCGGCTTCCGCTTCGTGCACGACGGCATCGACGACCTGCGCCGTGACGTGCTGACCGATCTGTCGCCGGCCGAGGTCGAGCAGATCGTCATCCCCAAGCTGGCCCGCCAGCAGTACCTGGACGACCTGATGCGGGTCACCGAGGGCGAGAGCGACGAGGACCTGGCCGAGATGCTGGTCGGCCGCTCGCGCGAGACCGTGGTCTGGATGCGCTCGCACGGCGTGCGCTTCATCCCGATGTTCGGCCGCCAGTCGTACAAGGTCGACGGCAAGCACCACTTCTACGGCGGCGTCAACATCGAGGCCGTCGGCGGCGGCTTCGGCCTGGTGGAGTCGCTGATCCAGCGCGCCGAGAAGCTGGACATCGAGATCCGCTATGGCACCGAGATGCGCGAGCTGCTGCAGGACCGCAGCGGCGCCGTCACCGGCGTGCGCGTCAAGGGACCGGATGGCTATGCCGAGCTGTGCGGCCGCGCCGTGGTGCTGGCCTGCGGCGGCTTCGAGGCCAACCCCGAGATGCGCACGCGCTACCTGGGCCCGGGCTGGGAGCTGTGCCGGGTGCGCGGCACACGCCACAACACCGGCGGCGGCATCCGCGCGGCGCTGGACATCGGCGCCCAGCCCTTCGGCGGCTGGAGCACCTGCCATGCCGTGCAATGGGACATCAGCGCCCCGCCCTTCGGCGACCGCGTGGTGCTGGACAACTTCCAGAAGCACTCCTATCCGATCGGCATCGTCGTCAACCTGCGGGGCGAGCGCTTCATCGACGAAGGCGCCGACTACCGCAACCACACCTATGCCAAGTACGGCCGCGAGGTGATGAAGCAGCCGCGCCGCACCGCGGTGCAGATCTTCGATGCCAAGACCATCGCCATGGTGCGCGACGAATACCGCATCAAGCAGGTCACCAAGTTCAGCGCCGACACGCTGGAGGAGCTGGCCGCCGGCCTGGACATCGATCCGCAGGGCCTGGCACGCACGGTGAGCGACTTCAACGCCGCCTGCCAGGACGGCAAGTACAACCCCTCGGTGCTCGACGGCGTGCGCACCGAGGGCATCACGCCGCCCAAGTCGAACTGGGCCCTGCCCATCGACCAGGCGCCGTACACCGGCTTCGTCGTCACCTGCGGCATCACCTTCACCTTCGGCGGCCTGCGCATCGACACCGGCACCGCGGTGCTGGACACGGCGGGCGAGCGCATCCCCGGCCTGTATGCGGCCGGCGAGCTGGTGGGCGGCATCTTCTATGGCAACTACCTGGGCGGCGCCGGGCTGATGTCGGGCTCGGTGTTCGGCCGCCAGGCCGGCGCCAGCGCGGCCGGCTTCGCCCGCGGCACCGCGGCCTGAAGGCGCCGCCATGCCGCTGCGCAAGCTGCATGCCGTGTTCGCGCGCGGCGGGACCTCCAAGGCCCTGCTGTTCCACCGCTGGCATCTGCCGGCCGCGCGCGAGGACTGGGCGCCGCTGTTCCTGGCCGCGATGGGCAGCCCCGATGCCAACGGCCGCCAGCTCGACGGCATGGGCGGCGGCACCTCGTCGCTGTCCAAGGTGTGCGTGATCGGCCCGCCGACCCATGCCGAGGCCGATGTGGACTACACCTTCGCGCAGATCGGCATCGACACCGCCAGCGTCGACTACGGCGGCAACTGCGGCAATATGTCGGCGGCCATCGGCCCGTTTGCGGTCGACGAGGGCATCGTGGCGGCGCCGCGCGACGGCGAGGTCACGGTGCGCATCCACAACACCAACACCGGCCGGCTGATCCATGCCCGCTTCGCGGTGCAGGACGGCCGCTCGGTGGTCGACGGCGACCTGGCCATCGACGGCGTGGCCGGCCAGGGCGCGCCGGTGCGGCTGGAGTTCCGCGACCTGGCCGGCGGGCGCACCGGCCGCCTGCTGCCGGCGGGCGCGGCCCTCACCGAGCTGCGCCTGCACGACGGCAGCCGGGTGGCGGCCAGCCTGGTGGATGCCGGCAATCCCTGCGTGTTCGTGGCGGCCGAGGCGCTGGGCCTGGACGGCAGCGAGACGGCCGAGCGCATCGAATCCGATGCCGCGCTGATGGCCCGGCTGGAGCAGCTGCGCCGCCAGGCCGCGCTGGCCATGGGCCTGGCGGCCGACGAGGCAGCGGCCGCCGCCAGCCGCGCCGTGCCGCTGATCGGCATGGTGGCGCCGGTGCGGCCCTGGCGCAGCCGCAGCGGCCAGGCCCTGGGGGCGGCCGATGCCGACATCGCGCTGCGCATGCTGTCCAGCGGCAATGCCCACCGCGCCGTGCCCATCACCGCGGCGCTGTGCGCCGCCGTGGCCTGCCGCACCGCCGGCAGCCTGCCGGCGGCCCTGGCCGGCAGCCGGACCGGACCGATCCGCATCGGCCATGCCTCGGGCGTGGTCGTCGTCGATGCCGAGCCCGATCCCGCCACGGCCCAGGTGCGCCATGCCAGCGTGTGGCGCACCACGCGCCGACTGTTCCAGGGCGAGGTGCTGTACCGCGACCCTGGCTGCGAATCCTGAAGCCGGAGATTGACCGTGCCCCTGAAGATCCTGGTCTGCGCCAAGCGCGTGATCGACCCCAACGTCAACGTCCAGGTGCGCGCCGACGGCCTGGGCATGCAGCTCGACGGGCTGAAGACGGCGCTGAACCCCTTTGACGAGGTGGCCGTGGAAGAGGCCGTGCGGCTGCGCGAGGCCGGCCATGCCGGCGAGGTGGTGGCCGTCAGCATCGGTCCGGCGGCGGCACGCGACGTGCTGCGCTCGGCCCTGGCCATGGGGGCCGACCGCGGCCTGCTGGTCGAGCTGGCGGCGGACGCCGAACCCCTGGCCGCGGCCCGGCTGCTGGCCGCCGTGGTGCGCCGCGAGGCGCCGGACCTGGTGCTGATGGGCAAGCAGTCCACCGACCACGACCTGGGCCAGACGCCGGCCATGCTCGCCGCCCTGCTGGACTGGCCGCAGGCCCTGCAGGCCTCGAAGATCGAGGTGCTGGACGGCGCGCTGCGCGTGGCCTGCGAGCTGGACCTGGGCAGCGAGACGCTGTGGCTGCCGCTGCCGGCCCTGGTGTCGGCCGACCTGCGGCTCAACGAGCCGCGTTATGCCTCGCTGCCGGCGGTGATGAAGGCGAAGAAGAAGCCGCTGGACATCGTGGCCGCCGCCGACCTGGGCCTGGCCACCGAGGCGGCGCGCCTGCAGCTGCAGGCCGCCAGCGCACCGTCGCGGCGCGCCGCGGGCCGCCTGCTGCCCGATGTCGAGGCCCTGCTCGCCGCGCTGCGCGACGAGGCACGGGTGCTGTGAAGGAGATCCGCATGAACCCGCTGATCGTGATCGCCTGCGAGGACGGCCGCCCGGCCCCGGCGGCACTGGCCGCGCTGGCCGCGCTGCAGGGCCTGGACCCGGGTGGCAGCGCAACGCTGCTGGCCTGCGGCGCCAGCGCCGCCGAGGCCGCCCCGGCGCTGGCCGCCCTGCCCGGCGTGGCGCTGGTGCTGGTGCTGGCCGCCGATGTGCGGCCCGAGCGGCTGGCGCCCTGGCTGGCCCAGCGCGTGCGCGAGGCCGGCCACAGCCATCTGCTGGCCACCGCCGGCGCCTGGGCGCGCGCGCTGCTGCCACGCACCGCGGCGCTGCTGGACGTGATGGCCGTGTCCGACGTGGTGGCCCTGGTCGACGAGCACTGCGTGCTGCGGCCGGTGCATGCCGGCTCGGCGCTGTTCAGGCTGCGCCTGCTGGATGCGGTCAAGGTCTTCAGCGTGCGCGGCAGCGCCTTTGCCGCGCCGGCGCTGCCGCCGCCCGGCGCCACGCCGTCGGCCCGGCTGCAGCCGGTGCAGATGCCGGCCGGGGACGACCGGGCCACGGCGCGCCTGGAGGCGCGCAGCCGCCCGGCATCCGACGGCGAGGTGCAGCTGATCGGCGCCCGCGTCGTCGTCTCCGGCGGCCGCGGCACCGGCTCGGCCGAGGGCTATGCGCGGCTGCAGCCGCTGGCGCAGGCGCTGGGGGCGGCACTGGGCGCCTCGCGCGCCGCGGTCGATGCGGGCTTTGCGCCGTCCGACCGCCAGGTGGGGCAGACCGGCAAGTCGGTGGCGCCGGAGCTGTACCTGGCGCTGGGCATCTCGGGCGCGGTGCAGCACTGGGCCGGCATGAAGGACTCCAAGGTCATCGTCGCGGTGAACCGGGATGCCGACGCGCCGATCTTCCAGTTCGCCGACTACGGCCTGGTGGCCGACCTGTTCGAGGTGCTGCCGGCGCTGCAGGCCGGCCTGGCCGCGCGGGCCGCCGGCTGAGGGCCGGGCCGCCGCGACCGCTCGACCCTCCATCGCTCAATCGTCAATCGCGTGCGCGCACGGCCAGGCTTTGCGTGGCCCGGCCGATCAGGCCGGCCTCGTCGAAGATCTGCGACTCGGCCAGGCCGCAGCCGTTGGCATGCAGCAGGGTGCGCGCGTCGATGCAGATCCACTCGCCACGCGGCTGGCGCAGCAGGTTGATCGTGAGGTCGGCATTGACGAACACATAGCGGCGGATGTCCAGCACCGCCGAGATGCCGTTGCCGGAATCGGCGGCCACCGCCACACGCTGGTAGCCGCTGGGCTGCTCGCCGGCGACCAGCGGCCGCTGCAGCCGGAACCACACCGCCGAGCGGCCCTGGAACATGCGCCCGCTGGCCAGGCGGTTCTCGATCAGGTCGGCATAGCCGATCTGCACGTTGCCAAAGGGCATGCGCGTGGGCAGGCTGTCGGCCGGCGACCGGGGCGCCATCGGCAGCGGATGGCCGTCCAGCGACTCGGGCAGCGCCAGCTCGCCCTCGCGCTGGGCCAGGGCCGTGAAGCGCGCCAGCTCCTTGCCCTCGGCGCTGACCCGCGCGGCAAAGTGCGCCGCATTGCGGCCGGCATAGTCGGTCGTGACCTCGATCTCCAGCGGGCCGATGGGCAGTGGCCGCAGCAGGTTGGCGGTGAGCCGGCCGATGTGCTCCAGCCCCTGGCTGCGGGCCGCCGCCTCGATGGCCCGGCAGACCATGGCGATCGGCGGACCGGCATGCTGGTGGCGCGGGTCCCAGGGGCCGCGGGTCAGCTCGCCGGCCTCGACCGTGAGCGGGGTCAGCACGCGGTAGGCCGCCTCGGGCAGCGGGCGGGCGGCCTGGGCCGGTTCAGAGTGGTGGGGCATGAGCGGACGCTCGGGAGGGGCCGGGTTCATGCCGGCATTGTGCAGAGGCCCAGCTCGATGCGGCCATGGTGGCCGTAATCGGCGACCACGCTGTCGCCCGGCTGGATCTCCAGCGGCACCATGCAGGTGCCGCACGACGCCCAGTCGCCGGCGCGCAGGCCCAGGCCCAGCGCGCGCAGCTCGTTGGCCAGCCAGGTCAGCGCGCTGCGTGGATCACCGAGCAGGGCCCGGCCCTCGCCGCTGCGCGTGTAGCGCTCGCGCCCGTCCGCGCCACGCACGCTGGCCTGCACGCGGTGCGCGGCCAGGTCCTCCACCCGCCAGTCCGGCGGCGCGGCCGGCCCGAAGACGAAGCGGCCGCAGCAGGCATCGTCGGCGATCAGCTGGGCCTTGCCGGCGCGGGCGAAATCGGCATAGCGCGAGTCGGGCAGCTCGAATGCAGGATGCAGCGAGGCCACCGCCTCCAGCACCTCGTCCTGCGCATAGGGCCGCTCGCGGCACGGCAGATCGGCCGCCATGCGGAACGCGAACTCGGGCTCGACCACGCGCATGCGGTTGCCGGCCAGCGACAGCCTGGCGCCGAGCGGATGCACGAAGCCGTGCAGGATGCGCCCGGCCAGCGGGCCGTCGACCTGGATGTGGGCCTGGCCGGCGGCACTGGTGGCGGCGATCTTCCAGCCGACGACGGCCTGGCCGGCGACCTCGGGCAAGGCGGCCTGGATCGCATGGCCGGCCTGGACCAGGGCGGGGCGCAGCTCGCCGGGCAGGCCGTCGATGACGCTGCCCGACTGGCGGCATGACCAGAGCAGGCGGGCTGCGGCATGGGCGTGGCTGTCGGCATCGCGGGTCATCCGGGGTCCTCGGGCTGCGGTCGGGCAGCGGCATGTTGCCAGAGCGGCCGGGGCCCGGCACCGGCCGAATTGCAGGTCCGGATCCGGCCGGACGAGGGCCGGGCGGGCGGCGATGATGCGGCGATGACCACGCCCTTGCTGCCACAGGCCTTCACCCGGCTGGCCCAGGCCAACCTGCTGGCCCAGGGCGCCGAGCAGCTGGCGATGGCCGCCCTGCCCATCGTCGCCGTGCTGCAGCTGCGGGCCGGTCCGGCCGAGGTGGGCGCGCTGGCCGCCGCCCAGAGCCTGCCATTCCTGCTGCTGGCCGTGCCGCTGGGGCTGCTGGCCGACCGGCGCTCGCGCCGCCAGGTGATGCTGGCCGGCGAGGCCCTGCGGGTGGCGGCCCTGCTCGCCCTGCTGGGCGCCCTGCTGCTCGACCGGATGGGCATGCCGCTGCTGTGGCTGCTGGGCTTCCTGGGCGCGACGGGCACGGTGGCCATCAGCGTGGCGGCGCCGGCCATCGTGCCGGCCCTGGTGGCGCCCGCCGGCCTGGCGCATGCCAATGCGCGGCTGGAACTGGCGCGCAGCGCGGCCTTCGCGGCCGGGCCGGCCCTGGGCGGCGCCCTGGTCGGCTGGGCCGGTGCCGGGGCCGCCTTCACGCTGGCCACGCTGGGCTCGCTGGTGGCACTGGCCCTGCTGGCCCGGCTGCCGGCCGATCTACCCCAGAACCGGCCGGCGGGCCGGCGCCGGCCACTGGCCGAACTGCACGAGGGCGCGGCCCTGGTCTGGGCCCAGCCGCTGCTGCGCCCGGTGCTGCTGACGGCGGTGGTCTGGAACCTGGCCTGGTGCGTGCTGCAGGCGGCCTATGTGCCGTATGCGCTGCGCGCCCTCGGCTTGGATGCGGCCGGCGTGGGCTTCACGCTGGCGGCCTATGGCATCGGCATGGTCTGCGGCTCGCTGGTGGCCGCGCGCCTGGTCAACGGCTGGGCCTTCGGCCACGTGATCCTGCTCGGCCCCTGGGTGTCGGTGCTGGCGATGGCGGTGATGGTGGCGACCCTGGTGTGGCCCAGCGGCCTGCTGGCCGGCGGCGCCTTCCTGCTGTTCGGCGCCGGCCCCATCGTCTGGACCGTCAGCTCCACCACGCTGCGGCAGACACTGACGCCGCCGGGCATGCTGTCGCGCGTCTCGGCCATCTTCCTCACCGCCAACACCGGCGCGCGGCCACTGGGCGCCCTGCTGGGCGGCGCCATCGGCTCGGCCTGGGGCGAGGCCACGGGCCTGTGGCTGGCGCTGGCGCTGTTTGTCGCGCAGGCGCTGCTGGTCAGCGGCTCGCGGCTGCCTGCGCTGCAGGCGCTGCAGGCGCTGCCGGCACGCCACGGCGGCTGAGGGCGGCCACATCGCGGCGTGGCGCGCTGCGCCCCGCGCTGCCGGCCTGCCGGGCTGCGGTTGGCAGGACAATGCGGCCGATGATGCACAACCCGTTGGAGGGCCGCCCCTGGCTGCTGTGGCTGGGGCTGCAGCGGCAGACCGTCGATGCCCGCGAGCGCCTGCGCGATGGCCTGGGCGCACTGTTCGGACTGTGGCTGGCCGGCGGCCTGACCTGGCTGGCCACCGGCGCCGCCGAGCCCTGGCTGATGGCGCCGCTGGGGGCCTCGGCCGTGCTGCTGTTTGCGGTGCCCAGCAGCCCGCTGGCCCAGCCCTGGCCGATGCTGGTGGGCAATCTGATGTCGGCCCTGGTCGGCGTGGCGGTCTACCAGGCACTGGGGGCCACGCCGCTGTCTGCCGCGCTGGCTGCCGCGGCGGCGCTGGCGCTGATGTTCCCGCTGCGCTGCGTGCATCCGCCTGGCGGTGCCGTGGCCATCACGGCCGTGCTGGGCTCGCCCGCCGTGCATCACCTGGGCTTCGGCTTCGCGCTGGTGCCGGTGGCGCTGAACTCGGCCCTGCTGCTGGCCGTGGCCCTGGCCTGGCGACGGCTGACCCGGCCCGCACCAGCCCGCGCACCGGTGCTGCACGGCAACCGCCACCGCACGGCCGATGCGGCGCCGCAGGACCGCGTGGGGCTGACGCTGGCCGACCTGGATGCGGCGCTGCGCGACTTCAACCAGCTGGTGGACATCGACCGCGATGCCCTGGAGCAGCTGCTGCGCCAGGCCCAGGTGCAGGCCTGGCAACGCCACTTCGGCCGCGTGCGCTGCGCCGACGTGATGTCGCGCGACGTGGTGACGGTGGACTACGCGACGCCGCTGGACGAGGCCTGGACGCTGCTGCACCAGCACCACATCCAGGCGCTGCCGGTGATCGACAGGGCGCGGCGGGTCATCGGCATCGTCACCCTGGCCGACTTCCTCAGGCACGCCGAACTGGATCCACGGGACCACCGCGGCCTCGGCCAGCGCCTGCGGCGCCTGCTGGCGCCAACGCCCGGCATGCACAGCGACAAGCCCGAGGCCGTGGGCCAGATCATGAGCAGCCCGGTGCACACGGCCGAAGCCGACGAGGCGGTGGTCTCGCTGGTGCCACGGCTGTCGGACCAGGGCCTGCACCATGTGCCGGTGGTCGACGCCGAGCGCCGGCTGGTCGGCATGATGACGCGCGCAGACCTGGTGGCCACGCTCTATCGGGCGCAGGTTTCGGGCTGAGGTGTTGTCTGCCTTGTCTTGTCTCGGTGGCCGGGATGGGGCCCTGGCACGGCAGGACGGGAGGCCAGTGGCGGTCGGTCGACGGCCAGTGCGATTGCATCTGTCGACAAGCCAATCCCACGTTTTGCAGGGCCCCCGAGGTTTCCACTAATGGTCCACCCAGGCACCGACAACGGATTCATGACTTTCCCGCGTCGCAACGAACACCGACTCAGCGCGCATTGCGCAAGAATCGGTCATGACAGCTTTGTAACGCTGCGGTACAAAACACGTTAGCCTTCACAACCCACTCTTCAAGGTATCCCTTGCCGTCGACCGCCCACGCAAACCTCAAGAATCGGCTCGCTGACATTGATCAACTGATTGCCGCGCATACAGCCCTCACAAAGTTCAAGAAGGCCGAAGCAGCAGCGATTGGCGGAGGACTTCAGCAGATCGTCGATGTTGTGAACGCACTCGTGCAGCAGCCCGGAAAGGGAAGACCTTCGGAGGTTGCGGCGCTCAACCGCGCAGCCTTCGTCTTGCTCACCGCTCACTTTCAAGGGTTTGTCGACGAGTTGCACCGTGAGGCCGCTGATCATGCGCTTGCGGGTAAGGTGACAAGCATCGACGACACCGTCAAGATGATTAAACCTCGCAACGCAAATCCTCACGTTGACATCATTGAGAGGATGTTCGCCGGTCTAGGCTGCTACGAGGTCATGGGTGCAATCAGTTGGAACAAATGCACCAACGCGACCGTCAAGAAGCGGCTGACCGACTACATCGAAATACGCAACAAGATTGCCCACGGTAAGCAACTGGCGATAACCAAGGCCCAGGTCGTTTCATACAAGCAGTATGTCGAGCTGCTCGCCGCAAAGCTCACCACAACGGTCAGCTTCAAAGTGAAGCTCATAACCGGCAAAGCACCTTGGTAGCGCAGTGAAGGCTAACCCCTCGCTCAACCGGACCCGCTACGGCAGGCGGCGTAAGCCTAGCGCGCAGCGGCTTCGCCACTGTCGCGCGCCAGGCTTACGCCGCCTGCCTCCGCGGGCCGGTTAGCTCGAACGTTAGGCCGCTCAAATGCCACCGAGCCACCGCTCCCTGATAGCACGTATCACCTACGCTCTGGCTGCCATCGGGGCAGGTGCTGCTGTCGCAGCGGCGTTCATACAGGACGCAATCGGAATCAAGGAGCTCTCCACTGCAGTGCTGGCCCTCCTTGGTACATTCCTTGGCGCGACATTCGCTTTTAGATTGAATCAAGACAAAGAAGAGAGAAAGTTACAAGCGGCCCGCAAGGAGGCGCTCAACCGAGCTCTGTTTGTTCTGGCGCGACAAGCGAATGCGGTGGACCAACTCAAGCGTGACTACGATCAGTTTGGCCAAGTGATTCCTCGCGCCTTCAATCTCCCTGCGCTCAAGCCACCCAGCTACTCTGATTTGATACACAACTTTGTGGACCTCGAGTTCTTACTCGAGAGCGGCGAAGCCGACATTCTTCTCAGATTGACCGTCGAGCAGGAACGGTTTCACCAAGTCATAGAAAGCGTCCGGACGAGGAATGAGTTTTACGTCAATGAGTTCCAGCCGAAGCTTGCTGAGGTGGGGCTTAATGGTCGCATCACATCGGCGGAAGAAGCGAAGGCGCTTCTCGGCGAGCGGATCTTTGGTGGAGTAATCAACGGAACCAACATTGCATACGAGCACATCTCCGCCACCGTCCAGTCAATCCCCGAAATGCAACAGCAACTGCTGGCGCTTGCCAAGCGCAATTACCCCAAGCAAAAATTCATCACCTATGAGCGGAGAGCGGCCTAACCCCTCGCTCAACCGGAGAGCCAACGGCAGGCCACCAGGCCCGGCCTGGCGGTACGCGGCACATTTTCGCCAGTCCGGGCCTGGCGTCCTGCCGTTGTCTCCCGGTTAGCTCGAACGTTAGGCCGCACATCCCGCACGCCGCTAATTGTCTCTCTACCGAGGTTCAATATGTGTCCACACTGCGGTCAGAAGCACGGGGTTCACTGGATGAAGGTGGCGATCTCGGGCCCAGCTTTTCCTGCAAGGTGCAAGCAATGCGGCAAGCCGTTCCATCCAAGGCTATTTCGCAGTTGGCTGATCGCGGAACTCGCTCTCCTGCCGGCAAGCTGTGCTTTCGTGGCAACCGACTCAGTTTCTACTCTTGGCTTGGCTTTTCTTGTTGGTTCTTTCGTTGCCATCCTCTCAATCAGGTTCTTCGTACCTAATGCCAAAGCATAGGCAGTCCCAACGGTTATTAAACGAAGGCGTTTCGGCAGTCAACGGTCCAAATGCAGTGCGGCCTAACAAGTCGTTCGAGGCGACCCGTTACGGCAGCCAACGCCTGGCCGCTCCAGGCCAAAGTGTTCATCGTCCTTGCGCGGCCAGTCGTCGTCTGCCTCCACGGTCGCCTCAACTCCAACGTTAGGCCTCACCAAATGCTCAGCGAGCTCGGCTACTACTGGAAACTCCAAAAGAAGAGCCGCTCGTTTGTCGTCGACCTGGCGTCGAAGAAGTGGTGTGACCTGTATCACCAGCACTTTGACTGGGACGGAAAAGGCAATGAGGGTCGCGTTCATCGGGTGCGCCACATCAACGCGCACCTTCGGGCCTTGCGGAAGGCTCGAATTGAGCTGCAGGGTCACGTCACGCCATACCAGCTCTTTGCCTACATTGATCTGAAGGCTTCTGAGAATGACGCTGTGTACATCCACACGCCCAACCCGAACGGCACGGCCTTTCCGGCAGAACTGAGCTCAGATCAAGACGAGGTCAACCCTCCTCCGCTTCTCGCCTGCCGAATCGACCGAGGACTGTTCAAGGTCATCAAGTCAAGCGCGCCAGACTCAAATGCCTACTATGTCGTGTCGCGCACGAGTGAGGCCTAAGGACGCGCTGATCAATGGCCAGGTTGAGCGGCCGGCCAGTGTCTGGCGCTCGGGCGATGGCGGATCGGGGCGGAATCGAGGCCCATGCGCGTCCCGGATGGCACCGCTCGGGCTGTCTGCGGGCCCATCTCTTCGCTCAAGACGCACCTCGGGCTTCGAGGTCCATCAGCGACCGCTTGGCGATCACGAGATTGG
>JAGOPK010000036.1 GCA_017992055.1 Burkholderiaceae bacterium | reverse complement strand
GCCTAGGCGCCTGCAGCCAAAGGCGCCGGCAGCATCAGCTGGCGCGCCACCGCCTCGCACTGGCGGATGTGCTGCTCACACACGTAGCGCAGGGCCGAGAAGGTCAGCGCGGCCGACAGCAGCTGGCCGGCCACCGGCACGTACTTGCTGGCCTGCTGGGTGGTCAGGCGCACACCCACGGTGCGCAGCAGCATCAGCACCAGTTCGCGCGTGATCAGCTTGCCGGCCACCAGGCTGCCGGCGGCGCTGAGCGCCTTGTAGACCACCAGGCGCCGCTCAGGCGACAGGCGCTCGACCTGCTCGGCCGACAGGCCGAAGCTGGCGCTGATCTCCGGCAGCAGCTTGACCAGCACGCCGACGTCGGTGACCCAGTCCACGCCCGGCACCGGCACCATGGCCACGCCGGCGGCCAGCAGTGCACGCTGGCGCACGCGGCGCCGGCACTGCTCGGCGGTGCGGGCGATGGCGTCGGCGCTGGCGGGGATGGCCATGGCAGGCTGGGCTCAGGCCGCCGGCTCGTGATCCAGCACCACGATGCCGTCGGCATCGGCCACCAGCCAGTCGCCGGGACGCACCGGCACGCCCTGCACCAGTACCGGCTGATCGACCAGGCCGGGATGGCGGCGCTCGGTGGGCAGCGGGATCAGGGCCAGCGCGCGGATGCCGATGTCGCAGGCGTTCAGCTCGGCCACGTCGCGCACGCAGCCATCGACCACCACGCCGGCCCAGCCGTTTTTCGCCGCGGCGGCGGCGATGTTGCCGCCCACCAGGGCCCGGCGCAGCGAGCCGCCGCCGTCGACCACCAGCACCGCGCCATCGCCCGGGCCTTCGAGCAAGGCCTTGACCGAGCTGTTGTCCTCGAAGCACTTGACCGTGCGCACCGGCCCGGCAAAGGCCTGGCGCGCGCCAAAGGCCTGGAACACCGGCGGCAGCACGCGCAGCGTGCCGGCGGCGTCGCCGACCGCGCCCTTCAGGGCATCGCACAGATCACAGGTGGGCACCAGGGCCATCGTCGGACTCCGTCAACACAGTCGCCGGCATGATAGGTCGCGGCGCCAGCGGCGACTTCAAGATGATGGAGGTGGCGGTTTCGCTGATGGCGCAGAAGCGCGACACCACGGCGTCGAGGTGGGCCACATCGGTGACGGCGATTTCCAGCTCCCAGCTGTGCTCGCCGGTGACGTTGTGGGCCTGCAGCACGGCCGGCGTGTCCTGCAGCAGGCGCAGCATGGCCGCATAGTCGCAGCGGCCCACGCGCACCACGGCGCGGATGCCATAGCCCAGGGCCGCGGCATTGACCTGGGCCCGGTAGCCGGTGATGACGCCGGCCGACTCCAGCTTGCGCACACGCTCGCTGACCGCCGGCTGCGACAAATGCACGCGCCGGCCCAGCTCGGCCATGGTCAGGCGCGCATCGGCCTGCAGTTCGGCCAGGATGCGGCGGTCGTAGGCGTCGAAGGCGAGGACTGGCGGCATTTTCAAAGCCTAACCGCAACAAGACCTTCAGATCAACGGCCAGTCCGCCAATCGACCATGACAAGCCAATGGATGGCCGCGCCACGGTTTCTTAACATCGGACCATGTCCAGCACCACCCTGCCCCCGGCCGCGGCCGGCGCCCCTGCTTCAAGGCCCGCCACCGTGCTGACGCCGCTGGTGCTGGCCTGCCTGGCCGCCACCTGGCTGGTCTGGGGCTCCACCTACCTGGCGATCAAGGTGGCGCTGACCGGCCTGCCGCCGTTCTGGCAGATGGGCAGCCGCTTCCTGGTGGCCGGGGCCCTGCTGCTGGTCTGGATGCGCTGGCGCGGCGCGCCCTGGCCGACGCCGCGCCAGTGGGGCCATGCCACGGTGGTGGGCACGCTGATGCTGGGCTGCGGCATGGGCGGCACCGCGGTGGCCGAGCAGAGCGTGGCCTCGGGCCTGGTGGTCGCCTTCATCGCGGTGACGCCGCTGCTGATCACGCTGCTGGACCGCGCCTTCGGCCAGCGCCCGGCGCGGCTGGAATGGGCCGGCATCGGCCTGGGCCTGGCCGGCGTGCTGCTGCTGGTGCAGGGCGCGGGCTTCCAGGCCTCGCCGGCCGGCCTGCTGGCGCAGAGCATCGCCTGCGCCGGCTGGGCCCTGGGCAGCGTGCTCAGCCAGCGCCGGCTGCCGCTGGCGCCGGGCGCGATGGGCTTTGCCAGCGAGATGCTGTGCGGCGGGCTGCTGCTGATGGCGGTGTCGGCGTCCAGCGGCGAGCGCATGCCGCTGTCGCAGCTGGCCCAGGTGCCGGCGGCGGCCTGGGCCGCCTGGGTGTACCTGGTGCTGGCCGGCTCGCTGCTGGCCTTCAATGCCTACATGGTGCTGCTGGCGCGCACCTCGGCGGCGCTGGCCTCCAGCTATGCCTTCGTCAACCCGCTGATCGCGCTGCTGCTGGGCGTGGGCCTGGCCGGCGAGGTGGTGACCGGCACCGAATGGGCGGCGGCCGGCGTGATCCTGGGCGGCGTGGCGCTGGTGCTGCTGGCGCGGCGCCGCACCGCCTGAGGTCCACGACCGGCAATACCAGGGAACTGCCGGGCCGGGCGCCGCTCCAAGCGGCGTCTTTCCACCAACGCGCTCCGCGCCCCGCCCCACCATGTGGCATGCCCTCGTCTGGATTCCGACCACCTTGCTGCTGGCCGTCTGGAGCCTGCTGTGCTGGGGTGCACAGGCGCTGCTGACCGGCCCCGACTGGAACGCCGGCCAGCCCGCCGCCTGGCTGACCTGGCTGGAGCAGTGGCAGATTCCGCTGTGGCTGGCGGCCTGGCTGCCGCTGGACGCCATCACCGAGCTGAAGGCCTGGCTGACCACGCTGGGACCGTGGATCGAGTCGGCCCTGGCGCAGCTGCCGTCCCTGGTGGGCTGGCTGGTGCCGCTGCTGTGGCTGGTGTGGGCGCTGGGCGGCCTGGCCGTGCTGCTGCTGGGCGTGGCCGGCAGCGTGCTGGTGGCCGTGGTGCGGCGCTCGACCGCTCAGACGCGCACGACGATGCCGAACTCGGCCTGAAGCTCGGCGCTGATCGGACTCGGCGGCCTGAACGGCACGGTCAGCGCCTGGCGCGCGGCGGCGTCGAGCGAGCGCCACAGCGGATCACGGGCATTGCCCGCATCCCCTTCCACGTACAGCTGGGTGGTCAGCAGGATGCGGCCGCCCTGCTTGACCTTCACATGGATGTGCGGCGTGCGCCCGCTGTAGGCCGCCGGCCGCAGCGTGCGGAAGCGATAACGCCCCAGTTCATCGACCGCCACGCGGCCAAAGCCCTGGAAGGCCGGATCGGCCCGGCCGCCGTCGCCGGGATGGTGGTAGTGGCCATCCTCGTCGCACTGCCAGATCTCCACCTCCGCCCCGCGCAGCGGCCGGCCGGCGGTGTCGAGCACGCGGCCGCTGAGCTGCACCGCCTGGCCGCGCCGGTAGCCCAGCGCACCGTTTTGCAGCAGATCGCCATCGCGATCCACGGGCAGCGCGACCGGATAGAACGGCCCTTCGGTCTGCGACGGGGTGGGTGACAGCGGCATCGGCGGTGCAGCCAGGGCCGGCTGAGCCAGCCAGCCCCCGCCCAGGGCGAGGCCGCCGGCGCAGCGCAGCAGCTGGCGGCGCGGCCAGGGTGGATCCAGTGGGTCGAGGTCGTTCATGGGGTCGGTGGACTTCGGGCGACGGAGGAAGTTCAGTGCCGCGCCCCGCGGCCGTTACCTGCGGTGACATCGCATCCAACAGGTAAAGACCCTCAAACGCCCCTCAACGCAGGGCGCGATCCGCCGAAATCCAGCCAGAGCGCAGGCGCCAGCCGTCCGCGCACCGGAAGCATTTCACGCCGGGCCCGCCCGGATCGCCTCGATCGCGCCATGTCCACCCAGTCCACCCGCCCCCAAGCCAGCCTGTTGGCCGCCCTGTTGGCCGCCGCCCTGAGCACCCTGAGTGCCTGCGGCGGTGGCGGCGGCGGGGGCGACGGCAGCAGCAGCGCTGCGGCCACCGCGCCGGCGGCCTCGGCCGCCACCGGCAGCAGCACGCCCGAGACCGCCGCCGCAGCCGCCAGCGCACCCACAGAGGCCGAGGCCGCCGCCCAGGCCGAAGCCACCGCGGCGGCCATGGCCGCGGCAGCGGCTGCCCAGGTGGCGGCCGAGGCGGCGGCGGCCACGGCAGCGGCCGGGGCCAGCGCCACCGACAACACCGTGTCGACCTCGCAGGTGCAGGGCGGCAGCACGGTGCCGGATGCCACGCCGCGCATCACCGTGCGCGCCCGGGCCACGCTGGCCGGCGACGTGGGCGCGATGATGAGCGTGCGCGTCGACGGCACCGTCGTGGGCAGCGTGGAGGTGCGCAACACGGCCTTTGCAGACCACAGCTTCACGCTCAGCAGCAGCCTGAAGGCCGGCGCCAAGGTGGAGGTGGTCTACAGCAACGACTCGGTGGCGCTCGCCGGTGGCGACCGCAACCTGCACATCGCCTATGTCAGCGATGGCCAGCAGGTGATCCTGCCCACGGCAACGGGCGCGCTGATCGACAGGGGTGCCGCCGACAAGGCCTTCGACGGCCTGGACACCCTGGCCGGCCAGAGCGATCTCTGGTGGAACGGTGCGCTGCGCCTGAGCTGGCCCGCCGCGACCAGCATCTCGGCCACCGACCTGGCCAGGCGCAAGGAGGCGGCGCGCTTTCTGACGCAGGCCAGCTTCGGCCCGACCGCGGCCGAGATCGACAGCGTCATCGCCAAGGGCTATGCGGGCTGGATCGATGCCCAGCTGGCCCTGGCCCATGCGCCGGACTATCTCAACCACGTCCAGGCCAAGTACGACCTGGGCGACGCCTATCGCCCGCAAGGCGCGAACTACACCCCCTACTGGATCGGCCAGAAGTTCTGGGCCACGGCCGCCAATGCGCCCGACCAGCTGCGCAAGCGCGTGGCCCATGCGCTGCAGCAGATCATGGTGGTGTCGCAGATCGACTCCAACCTGTGGTGGCAGGCCCGTGCCTATGCCACCTATGTGGACTCGCTGAACCGCAATGCCTTCGGCAACTTCCGCACGCTGATGGAAGACATTGCGCTGAGCCCGGCGATGGGCATCTACCTGTCGCACATGCGCAACCGCAAGGAAGATGCGGCCACCGGCCGCGTGCCCGACGAGAACTTCGCCCGCGAGCTGATGCAGCTGTTCACCATCGGCCTGCACGAGCTGAACAGCGACGGCACGTTGAAGAAGGACGGCAACGGCAATGCCATCGAGACCTACAGCAATGCCGACGTGATGGCGCTGGCCAAGGTCTTCACCGGCTGGAGCTGGGCCTTCCCGGATGCCGAGCTGACCGACAGCAAGTTCCGCTGGAGCAACCCGGTGACCACGGCGGCCGGCGACACCAAGCTCGACACCCTGCCGATGAAGGCCTATCCGGGCCAGCATTCGACCGCGGAGAAGAAGCTGTTCACCGGCAAGAGCTGGGCCGTGACCATCCCGGCCGGTGGCACGGCGCAAAGCGACCTGAAGATCGCGCTGGACACGCTGTTCAACCATCCCAATGTCGGCCCGTTCATCGGCCGGCAGCTGATCCAGCGCCTGGTCAGCAGCAACCCCAGCCCGGCCTATGTGGCCCGGGTGGCGGCGGTGTTCAACAACAACGGCAAGGGCGTGCGCGGCGATCTGGGCGCGGTGGTCAAGGCCATCCTGCTGGACAGCGAGGCGCGGGCCGGCAGCACCAGCAGCGCCGCGATCAAGCTGCGCGAGCCGGCGCTGCGGCTGGCGCACTGGCTGCGGGCCCTGGGTGCCAGCTCGGCCAGCGGCCAGTACACCATCGTCTGGGATCTGGACAAGCCGTCGCAACGCCAGTTCGGCTCGCCTTCGGTGTTCAACCACTACCGCCCGGGCTATGTGCCGCCCAACACCAGCTTTGCCGGCCGCAGCGCCACGGCGCCCGAGTTCCAGATCGTCAACGAAAGCACGGTGGCGGCCTGGATCAACCTGGCCGAGATGATGGCGGGCACCGGCATGGGCTGGAACGACGCGACCAAGTCCATGGACGTCAGCGTCAACCATGCCACCTTGGGCGCGCTGACCCAGTCCGGCAACCTCGGCGCCCTGGTCGACCACCTGGACCTGATGCTGCTGGGCGGCCGCATGTCGGCCAATCTGCGCCAGGCCATCCTGGATGCTGCGGGCGCGGCCAGCGGCAGCAGCACCGATGCCAGCGTCATCCTGGCCAACCGGGCGCGGGCCGCGGTCTTCCTGACCCTGGCCTCGCCCGAGTTCGTGACCCAACCCTGAGTGCCGAGCCGATCATGACCGCCTCCCGCCGCGCCTTTCTGCGTGCCACCGCCGGCCTGGCTGCCGCAGCCGCCACACCTTTCGGACAGCGTTTCAGCGTGCCGCTGGCCACCGGCCTGGCCGGTCTGGGTGCACTGGCCGCCCACAAGGCCCGCGCCGCCAACACCAGCGACGGCTACAAGGCCCTGGTGTGCCTGTTCATGAACGGCGGCAGCGACAGCCACAACTGGGTGGTGCCCACCGATGCCACCAATGCCGCCAGCTATGCCGCCGCGCGCGGCGAACTGGCCTGGTCGCAGGCCAAGCTGCTGCCCATCACCAGCAGCAGCCAGGGCAGCGGCCGCAGCTTCGGCATGCCGCAGGAACTGGGCCCGCTGCGCGACTGGTACGAGGCCGGCAAGGCCGCCATCGTGGCCAATGTCGGCACCCTGGTGCGCCCCGTCACCAAGGCCGAGTACCAGGCGGGCGTGAGCCTGCCGTCGAAGCTGTTCTCGCACAACGACCAGTCCGCCACCTGGCAGAGCCTGCAGCCCGAGGGCGCCCCCAGCGGCTGGGGCGGCCGCATGGGCGATTTGCTGATGTCGGCCAACCAGTACCCGGTGTTCACCGCCGTGTCGGCCACCGGCAACTCGGTGTTTCTCAGCGGCCAGTCGGTCAACCAGTACCAGGTCAGCGACACCGGGCCGGTGCTGATCAGCGGCGCCCAGGCCGGCTGGCGCGCCGGCTCGTCGGTGACGCCAACGGCCCTGCGCAACCTGCTGGCGGGCAGTGGCGCCAACGAGTTCGAGGCGGAGTACCTGAAGGTGGTGCAGCGCTCGCTGAGCACCGGCACCACGCTGCAGACGGCCCTGGCCGCCACCAGCGTCGCCGCCCTGCCCACCGCGGCCATCACCCTGCCCAGCGGCAGCACGCTGAACCTCAGCACCGACAGCCTGGCCAAGCAGCTGCGCGTGGTGGCGCAGATGATTGCCGCCGGCCCTGGCCTGGGCATGCGCCGCCAGGTGTTCATGGTCAGCCTGGGCGGCTTCGACAGCCATTCGAACCAGATGCGCGACCAGCCGCTGCTGATGGCCAGAGTCGCTCAATCGGTGAGTTGGTTCCTGAATGCAATGCAGGCGCAAGGCATGCTGAACAACGTGATGCTGTTCAGCGCCAGCGAGTTCGGGCGCACGCTGGTGAGCAACGGCGATGGCTGCGACCACGGCTGGGGCAGCCACCACTTTGTGGCGGGCGGCACGGTCAAGGGCCGCGAGATTCTGGGCAGCTTCCCGGTCTCGGCGCTGAACACGGTCGATGACCTGGGCTCCGGCCGCCTGCTGCCCAGCACCAGCGTCAGCCAGCTGGCTGCCAGCCTGGGCGGCTGGATGGGCTTGTCGAACACGGAGTTGCAATCGGTGCTGCCGAATCTCGGCAGCTTCGGTGCGGGACCGGCATTGACCTGAACTGCGAGCCAACGCCCAGGCGTTGCGCTTTGCCAACGTCGTTTGGCAACCGACCGTAATCAGCGCAGCCAATGACCCGCTCTCTCGGCGAGTCCGGGGTCGGCTGAGGACCGACACTGGGGACATTGCTCCAGCCCCTGTCTTGTCCGCCAACCGGGCGAGGCACGGAGTGCGGAGCGGACTCGTTGCCCGCGGCGCCACCCCGTGCCAGCCGCAGGCCTTCATGTCTCTCGCCCCGGTTTCCAAGTCATGCACGCCCCCCTGTCTGCCGTCATGCGACGCGCACGCACGCTTCTGCTCGCAACAGCTGCCGTGCTCTCGGCCTGCGGCGGTGGCTCGTCACCGAGCGCCACCATCGGTTCGGAAGAAGCGGGCAACGTCGGGCACAAGGTCATCCAGTCGGTGGCCGGCTACTCTGACCAGGCCTCCAACACCTTGGTTGTCCGCGCCTATGCGACGTTGGCAGGGAACCTCGGACCCTTGATGACGGTGCTCGTCGACGGTGTGGAGGTCGGCAGCACCGAAGTCCGGGCCACCACGCCGCAGGACTACAGCTTCGTGACATCCGCGCTCAAGCCGGGCGCCAAGGTCGATGTGGTCTACAGCAACGACTCGGTGGCTCTGGCCGGCGGCGACCGCAGCCTGTATGTGCTGCAGCTGAACCACGGCAGCACCGCGGTCGTGCCCAAGGCCGACAACAGCAGCATCGACAAGGGCCTGGGCACCGCCGCCTTCGACGGCCAGAACGTCGTGGCCGGCGATTCGGGCCTGTACTGGAATGCCGCGCTGCGCCTGGTCTGGCCCGAGCCCAACCTCACCAGCAGCCTCACCGTGCGCGCCAGTGCCCAGGCCGCCGGCGGCTCCGGCGCCACCATGATCGTGCGCGTCAACGGCACCGTGCTCGGCACCAGCACGGTCAGCTCGACCACGCCCGCCGACTTCAGCTATCCGGCCCCCGCACTCGGCGCCGGCAGCCAGGTGGACGTGGCCTTCATCAACGCCGGCACCGCCGACGGCGTGACCCGTTCTCTCAACGTGCACTACCTCAAGTCCGGCACCACCGTGCTGCGCCCCACCGACAGCGG
>JAGOPK010000024.1 GCA_017992055.1 Burkholderiaceae bacterium | reverse complement strand
ACCTGGCCATCCGGCATGACCGTGCCGCCGGGCATGGATGCGCATCTGTCCTCCCTGCCCGCCACCGAGCCCCGGCTCAGCGACCGGACCCTCTTCCGGGGCCTGCCGGTGTTGGTGGTGCTGGGCCCGTCGACGAAGAACAACGCCGCTGGCCGCAGCCGCTCAGCCCGCCGGCAGGATGCGCTGCAGCGCCTCGGTGATGGGCGCCACGGCCTTGGGCCGCACCAGGCGCGCCTGCTCCTGGCCGTCGGCCAGGAACACCAGGGTCGGCCACAGCGTGACGCCGAAGGACCGGCCCAGGGCGCGGCCGGGGCCGTCTTCCACGCGCAGGTGCTGAACGCCGGCATGGCCGGCCAGGACTTCGGCCAGCAGCGGCCGGGCGGCGCGGCAGTGGCCGCACCAGTCGGTGCCGAACTCCAGCAGCACCGGTCCGGCCAGGGCATCGACCTCGGCTCGCGACGGCGCTTCCAGCGGCGACAGATAGACAGCGTCTTGGCTCATGCCGCCATTGTGTGCGCTGTCCCGTCGGCCCGCATATGAAAACTCGATAACGGCATTTGTGAGTTGGCGCTGGCTGGCGTGCAATGCCGGCCATCACGCTCATTCCTGGAGAACACCGATGACATTGGATGCATGGCAGCTGCGCCGACGCGGCCTGGTGGTGGGAGGCCTGGCCGCCGGCCTGGGCACGCGCCGCGTCTGGGCCGCCGAACCCAAGCCGATCACGCTGACCTGGAATGCCAATGCCATCTGCCTGGTGCCGGTGCCGGTGGCCGAGCAGCTGGGCTTCTTCAAGAAACATGGGCTGAAAGTCGACCTGGTCAATTTCAGCGGCTCCACCGATGCGCTGCTGGAGGCCATCGCCACCGGCAAGGCCGATGCTGGCGTGGGCATGGTGCACCGCTGGCTGAAGGCGCTGGAGCAGGGCTTCGACGTCAAGATCACCGGCGCCTCGCACGGCGGCTGCACGCGTCTGGCCGGGTCCAAGACCGCGGGCGTGACCGACCTGCAGAAGCTCAAAGGCAAGACCATCGGCGTCAGCGACCTGGGCAGCCCGGGCAAGCACTTCTTCGCCATCCTGCTGACCAAGCATGGCATCGACCCGATCAAGGACGTGCAGTGGCGCCAGTACCCGGCCGACCTGCTGGGCCTGGCGGTGGAGAAGGGCGAGATCCAGGCCATCGCCGACGGCGATCCCAACCTCTACCTGCTGCAGAAGCGCAACAAGGACCTGGTCGAGCTGGCCACCAACCTCAGCGGCGAATACGCCGACAAGACCTGCTGCGTGCTGGGCGTGCGCGGCGCGCTGGTGCGCAGCGACAAGGGCACGGCCGCGGCGCTGACTCGCGCCATCGTCGAGGCCAGCGACTGGGTGGCCAACAACCCCAACGAGAGCGCGCGCATCTTCACCAAGTATTCGCCGGTGCCCGAGGCCGACCTGCGCGCGGTGCTGGGCACGCTGACGCACAACCACCATCCATCGGGTGTGACGTTGCGCCAGCAGGTCGAGTTCTATGCGCGCGACTTCAAGACCATCGGCGTGTTCCGGCCCAACACCGACCCCGCCAGGTTTGCCGCCCATGTGGTGGCCGACGTGCTGGCCTGACGGAGCGCCGCGATGAGCACGCTGTCTTCCGGATTGCCGGTCGCCGCGCCCGGCCTGCAGGCGCGCGGCCTGCGCGTGCCGCTGTGGTGGACCGGGGTGCTGGCGGCCCTGGCCTGGGCCCTGTTCGGCACGCTGACCTGGCGCCTGCCCAATGTGGAGCTGGGCTTTGCCGAATGGACCTTCACCACCGAGCTGGGCGTGGCCGCGCTGCTGCTGGCGGCCCTGCAGCTGCTGCTGGCCGGCACGCTGCCGGCGCTGGCCTCGCTGGTCGACGCCGATGCATGGCTGGGCCGGCTGCACGCTCGGCTGGTCGAAGCCGGCCCCTGGCTGGTGGCGCTGCCGCTGCTGATGCTGGTCTGGGAGCTGCTGACCGCCAAGTCGGCCTGGCTGCCGGCGCCGTTCTTCGCGCCGCCGCAGTCGCTGATCGAGGTCTATGGCACAGACTGGCAACGCCTGCTGGAATGCGCCGGCCATTCGCTGCTGCTGCTGTCCACTGGCGTGGCCGTGGGCGCGGTGCTGGGCTTTCTGACCGGGGTGTGGATAGGTTGGTCGCGCAGCGCCGGCTACTGGATCCATCCGGTGCTGCGCTTCCTCGGTCCCATTCCGTCGACCGCGCTGCTGCCGATGGCCTTTTTCCTGGCCCCATCCAGCTGGTCGGCCGCGGCCTTTCTGATCGCGCTGGCCACCGGCTTTCCGGTCACCGTGCTCACCTGGTCGGGCGTGGCCGCGGTCAACCGGCAGTACTACGACGTGGCGCGCACGCTGGGCGCCAGCGCCTGGTTCCTGGTCTGGCGCGTGGCCGTGCCGGCGGCGCTGCCCCAGGTTTTCGTCGGCCTGTTCATGGGCCTGGGTGCCAGCTTCTCGGTGCTGGTGGCGGCCGAGATGATGGGCGTCAAGGCCGGCCTGGGCTGGTACCTGACCTGGGCCCAGGGCTGGGCGGCCTATACCAACATGTTTGCGGCCTTGTTCGTGATGGCGGCGCTGTTCTCCGGCGTGATCACCGCGCTGTTTGCGGTGCGCGATCGTGCGCTGGCCTGGCAGAAGGGCACGCTGAAATGGTGAGCAGCACGCTGGAGCGGCCGGCCCGCTCCGACATCACCCCGGCCGGCGCCCGCATCGCCATCGAGCGCATCAGCCATGCCTTCGCACGGCCCCAGGGCGGCCCGCTGCCGGTGCTGGACGATGTCAGCATCGCCATCCAGCCCGGCGAGTTCGTGGCCCTGTTGGGCCCCAGCGGCTGCGGCAAGAGCACGCTGCTGCGCCTGGTGGCCGGGCTGGAGGCGGCCGACCAGGGCCGCATCAGCCACGACGGTCAGGCCATCCTGCAGCCGCATCCGTCGCGTGTGGTGGTGTTCCAGGACCCCACGCTCTACCCCTGGCGCACCGTGTGGCAGAACGTGGCCCTGGGCCTGCAGGCGCGCGGCGAGCTGGCCGCCAAGCGCGGCCGGGTCGACGAGGCCCTGGCTCGCGTGGGCCTGAGCGAGTTTGCACACAGCTACCCGCACCAGCTGTCCGGTGGCATGGCCCAGCGCGCAGCGCTGGCGCGGGCCCTGGTCAACGACCCCGGCCTGCTGATCCTGGACGAGCCGCTGGGCAAGCTGGATTCGCTGACCCGGCTGGCCATGCAGGCCGAGCTGGTGGCGCTGTGGCAGCGCAGCGGCATCAGCGTGCTGATGGTCACCCACGACGTGGAGGAGGCGCTGTTCATGGCCCAGCGCGTGCTGGTGATGGGCCCGCGCCCTGCGCGTGTGCTGGCCGAGCTGCAGGTGGACCGGCACTATCCGCGCCACCGGGGCGACCCGGTGCTGGCCGATCTGCGCCGGGAGGCGCTGCACCATCTGGGCCTGGACGCCAGCTGGTGAGCGGCGGCTCGGCATGTCCTGGCTCGACGGCCTGCTGGCCACGCTGAACACGCTGCAGCGCGGCCTGCTGGGCCTTCTGCACGCGCTGGGCCTGGCGCCGCTGGTACACGGCCAGCCGGCCTGGCCCTTCGACGGGAGGATCTCGGCGGCGATGCTCAGCATCGATGCCGGCCATGCGCGCCAGGTGGTGCTGGTGCTGGCCCTGCTGGCCCTGGCCGGGCTGGCCCTGCTGCTGGCGCTGCTGCTGCGATGGGCCTGGCGGCGGCCACGCGCGGCCGGGACCGCCACCGGTCTGGCCCTGGCCAGCGCCGCCGCGGCCGCCTGGGCCTGGCCGGCGCCGGCCCTGCTGTGGGCGCCGGCCACGCCGACCAGCTGGCACCAGCTGCCGGCCGGGCAGGAGGCGGGCGCAGCCCTGCAGGGCCGCCGCCTGTACCAGCAGCACTGCCTGGCCTGCCATGGCGAGCGCGGCGATGGCGACGGCCCGCAGGCCCGGGCCGCGGCGGCCACCGGCGAGCGCTGGCCGCCAACGCTGAACCGTGCACTGCTGTGGCAGCGCAGCGATGGCGAGCTGTTCTGGCACCTCCGCCACGGCATCCGTGACCCGGACGGCCGGCCGCGCATGCCGGCGCTTCCCGCCGACGTGCCCGATGCAGCCGTGTGGCAGCTGGTCACCTGGCTGCAGTGGCATGCCGCCGGCCAGCAGCTGGCGCGGGGCGGCGAATGGCAGCTGCCGGTGGCTGCCCCGGACGTGCAGGTGCAGTGCGACCAGGCCGTGCCACGGCCGCTGTCGGCCCTGCGTGGCCAGCGCCTGCGCCTGGTGGCCTTGGCGCCGGGCCAGCCGCCGCTGCCGGAGGATCCGCGCTTCCAGACCGTGACGCTGCGTGCCTATTCGATGAATGGCGCGTCCAACGCAAGGGCCGACGATGGCTGCCACGCCGAGTCGGCCGCCGCCTGGCAGGCCTATGCCCTGGTGGCCGGCGTGGCGCCCGAGGCCCTGGCCGGCACCGAGTTCCTGATCGACCGCGATGGCTGGCTTCGTGCGCGCCGCCGTGCCGGCGATCCACCCTGGAGCGAGGCCATGCTGGTGTGCCGCAGTCCGACCGCGGCTGCCGCGCCGGCGGCCATGTCGGCCCCCGGCGCCGACCCGCTGGACCGTTTGCTGGCGCGCCTGGATGCCGAGCCGCTGCGGCCGGTGCGAGGCGGCAGGCTGCACTGACCAAGTACCCGATCCGTTCGGCCAGGTGTTCAGGCCCACCCAACCCTGGATAAGCATAGGCGAAACGATCATTTGTGGCGCCCCCGGGGTGGCGCCTACGCTGCCGGTCATCAAGCTGATTTCTGGAGAACATCGATGACATTGGATGCATGGCAGGCGCGGCGGCGTGGCCTGGTGATGGGTGGACTGGCCGGCCTGGGCCTGGCCGGTGGCGCGCTGGCCCAGGCCCGCCCGGCCGATCTGTCCCAGGTGACGCTGCGCATCGGCACCTACAAGGGCAACTGGCGCGCGCTGCTGGCCGCGGCCAAGCTGACCGAGACGCCCTACAAGATCGACTGGCGCGAGCTGAACAACGGCGTGCTGCACATCGAGGCATTGAACGGCGATGCGCTGGACCTGGGCTCGGGCAGCGAGATACCGGCACTGTTTGCGGCGCGGCAGAAGGCCCATGTGCGTTTCATCGCCGTGGTGCGCGAGGACCTGAACAACCAGGTCACGCTGGCTCGCAAGGACGCGCCGATCAGGAGCATCGCCGACCTCAAGGGCAAGCGCGTGGGCTATGTGCGCGCCACCACCGCCCACTACTTCCTGAGCAAGCAGCTGGCCGAGGCCGGCCTGAGCTTTGCCGACATCACGCCGGTCAACCTGAGCCCGGCCGATGGCCTGTCGGCCTTTGACCGCGGCGACCTCGATGCCTGGGCCATCTACGGCTACAACGGCCAGCTGGCGCGCATCAAGTACGGTGCGCGCACGCTGAAGACCGGCAAGGGCTACCTGTCCGGCAACTTCCCGATCTACGCCAATCCGCGCACCCTTGCCGACCCGCTGCGCCGTGCCGCCGTCAGCGACTATCTGCAGCGCCTGCGTCAGGCCTATCTGTGGGTCAACGGCAACTTCCTCGAATACGCGCGCGCCCAGTCGGCCGAGACCCGCGTGCCGGTGGGCGACATCATCGAGCTGTGGAACAACCGCAGCACCGACTTCGACCTGCGGCCGGTGGACGACAAGGTGGTGGCCGGCCACCAGGAGGTGGCCGACCTGTTCACCAAGATCGGCGTGCTGGACGGGCGGGCCGACGTGGCACCGCTGTGGGACCGCAGCTTCGACAAGGCGCTGCGCTGAGCCCAGGAAGCGGACGATCGTGCCGCTGCATGCGGCCCGGGCCGCGCGCCAGGATCAGCCCGAGGCGTCTTCGCTCACCACCCTGTTGCGTCCGCCGGTCTTGGCGGCATACAGCCGCCGGTCGACCCGCGCCAGCAGGTCCTGGGCGTCGCCGGCCTCGCCGCCGGCCGCGTCGCAGCGGCGGTCGTGGGTGGGGCGATCCGGGCCCAGGCTCAGGCAGCCGATGCTGACACGCACCTGCAGCCCCGGTGAGATCCGGTCCCAGGGCTCGCGCTCCACCGCCGTGCGCACACGTTCGCAGATGTCGCGCGCGGTCTGGCCATCCACATCGGCCAGCACCAGCGCGAACTCCTCGCCACCGTAGCGTGCGGCCACGTCGTCGCGGCGGCAGCTGGCGGTCAGCAGGCGTCCGACGCGGCGCAGCACCTCGTCGCCCACCTGATGCGAATGCTGGTCGTTGATGTCCTTGAAGTGGTCCAGGTCCAGCAGCGCCAGCGCAAAGGGCCGGCCGTCGCCCAGCCGCTGCCGAGCCTTGGCCAGAGCCTGGTCGAAGCCGCGCCGGTTGGCGATGCCGGTGAGCCCATCTTCCAGCGCCGCACGCTCGTAGCGCTCGGCGCGCAGCCGTTCGAACTCGGCCGAGGCCTGGGCCCGGCCGGTCTCGTACTGCACCTCCAGCGCGCGTGCATGCATCTGGGCCCGCTCGGAGGTCAGGCGCACATGGTGGGCGTGATAGCGGCGGTGCCAGTCCAGCGCGGCACGGGCATCGCCCAGCGCCTCGTGTGCGTCGCAGAGCATGCGGCAGCAGCTCTGCAGGTAGCCGGCGTCGGCGCTGGCCTCCAGCAGTGCATGGGCGGTCTGCAGGCGCGGCAGCGCGGCGGCGGCGTGGCCCTGTTCCATGTCCAGGTCGGCCAGATTCAGCAGCGACAGGGCTCGCGCTTCGCCCTCGTCCGATTCGGCCAGCACGGCCTCCAGCAGGCGCCGCGCCGCGGCGTGGTCGCCGAGAGCGATCTTGGCCACCGCCAGGTTGTGGCGTGCCGAGCGCATGGCGTGCACATCGCCCAGCAGGGTGGCCAGGCGCAGGTATTCGCAGACGTGTGCGTGGGCGCGCTCGAAGCCGGCGCGTGCATGGGTGCATTCGGGCAGCTGCGCGAGCTGGCCTTCCACGCCGGCCAGCCCGCCGCGTGCCACGGCCTGCAGCTCGATGTCACCGGCCACCGCCGACAGCTCCAGCATGCGCTGAAAGTTCTCCAGCGCCTCGGGCCAGCGCGACATCGCCCATTGCACGCCAGCCAGCGCCTCGGCGGCCGCGGCCTCGGCGGCGGGCTCGCCGCTGTCTTCGGCCAGACGGCGGGCCTGCCAGCTCTGCTCCAGCGCTGGCTCCACCATGCCCAGCGCGTTCAGGGCGTGGGCGTGCTGAACGCGGGCACGGCATTCGCGCGCCGGGTCGGCCGCGGCCTGCGCGGCCTCGATCGCGCGGCCGCTCTCGGCCAGGGCCTGGTCCAGCTTGCCGCGCCGCCGCGCGATGCGCGCCAGCAGCGTGGCAGCGTCGGCCCGCTGCGCTGCGGGGCCGGCATCGACCAGCGCCTGGGCATGCAGCCGGGCATCGTCCAGCCGGTTGGCGCGGAACGCACTCAGCGCGGCGGTGGCACTGCACGGCGCGGCGGGAGCGCCGCTCGTCACAGAGGTCGGCATGCGGGTGGTTTCATTCAAGGATGCTCGGCTTATCGGCCGCTGCCCGGCCGACTGAAGCGGCCGGACGGCGGCCGCCTCGCGAGCCCACCCGCAGCCTCAGACGCCGACCACCGACACCGCCTTGGTGTTGAGGTAGGCCTCCAGCGCCTCCGGGCCGCCTTCGGTGCCGTAGCCCGAGTCCTTGATGCCGCCGAAAGGCAGCTCGGCCGAGGGCGTGGCGGGCTGGTTGATCCACAGCATGCCGGCCTCGACGCGCTGGCTCAGCAACTGCACGTTCTTGAACGAGCGGGTGAAGGCATAGGCCGCCAGGCCATAGGGCAGGCGGTTGGCCTCGGCGATGGCCTCTTCCAGCCGGTCGAAGCCGATCACGCCGGCCACCGGGCCGAAGGGTTCGAGGTTGAACAGGTCGGCCTCGGTCGTCAGCCGGCCGATGATGGTCGGCGCAAAGAAGTTGCCCGTGCTGCCCACGCGCTCGCCGCCGGTGAGGATCTCGGCGCCACGCTGGCGCGCGTCGGCGACGATCTGCTCCATCGCCGTCACACGGCGCGGGTTGGCCAGCGGGCCCAGGGTGGTGCCTTCGGCCAGACCATCGCCCAGCTTCAGGCCCTGGGCCTGCTTGGCAAAGGCCTCGGTGAACTCGCGCAGCACGCTGCTGTGCACCAGGAAGCGGGTGGGGGAGATGCACACCTGGCCGGCATTGCGGAACTTGGCGGCGCCGGCGGCCTTGACGGCCAGCGCTACGTCGGCGTCCTCGGCCACGATCACCGGCGCATGGCCGCCCAGCTCCATGGTCACGCGCTTCATGTGCTGGCCGGCCAGCGCCGCCAGCTGCTTGCCCACGGCGGTGGAGCCGGTGAAGGTGACCTTGCGGATCACCGGGTGCGGGATCAGGTAGTTGGAGATCTCGGCCGGGTTGCCGAACACCAGGCCCACCACGCCGGGCGGGATGCCGGCATCGACGAAGCAGCGCAGCAGCGCGGCCGGTGCCGCCGGCGTCTCCTCGGGCGCCTTGCACAGGAACGAGCAGCCGGTGGCCAGGGCGGCGCCGATCTTGCGCACGATCTGGTTGACCGGGAAGTTCCAGGGCGTGAAGGCCGCCACCGGGCCCACCGGCTCCTTGATGACCATCTGCTGCGCGGCCACATTGCGGCCCGGCACCAGGCGGCCGTAGGTGCGGCGGCCTTCGTCGGCGAACCACTCGATGATGTCGGCGCCGGCGTTGACCTCCACGCGCGCCTCGGCCAGCGGCTTGCCGTTCTCCTGCGTCAGCAGGCGGGCGATGGACTCGGCGCGCTCGCGCAGCAGGGCCGCGGCGCGGCGCATCACCGCCGCGCGCTCATACACGGACGTGAAGCGCCAGACCTCGAAACCGGCCTGGGCGGCGGCCAGCGCACGGTCCAGGTCGGCAATGCCGGCGTGGGCCACGGTGCCGATGACCTGGCCGGTGGCGGGGTTGCGCACGTCCAGGGTCTTGCCATCGGCGGCATCGACCCACTCATTGGCGATCAGCAGCTGGACAGGGGGGTAGGCGTGATTCATCTTGGAGCTCGCAGACAGGGGTTGGCAGGTGGTCGGGGTGGCAAGGGATGCAGATCGACCCGCGCCGGGGCGGGTCAGGCCCGCAAGCGTACCCGCAGCGGCAGCTTCAGCAGTTGCAGCAGTGTCAGCTGGCCTGGCTCGCGCAGGTCCTCCAGGCCGATGGTCATGCCCCGATGCCCGGCCGACGGGGCGGCCAGGTAGCTGCCGAAGCCGCGGTCCCAGAACGAGAAGACGGCGCCGAAGTTCGACATCGACTCGCGGCGCACGCACGAATGGTGCACCCGGTGCATGTCGGGGGTGACAAAGACGCGGCGCAGCCCCCGATCCCAGCGCGGCGGCAGGCTCACATTGCCATGCGCCACATAGCCCAGCGCGATGGTCAGCACGTCCGACAGCACGACGACGGCCGGCGGCACGCCCAGCAGCAGCACCACGCCCACCATCGCCGCGGCGCCGATGACCGCCTCCAGCGGGTGGAAGCGCAGGCCGATGGTGCAGTCGTAGTCGGTGTCGCTGTGGTGCACCCGGTGCAGGCGCCACAGCCAGCCCACGCGGTGCATGGCATGGTGCAGCAGCCAGCGCGCCAGATCCAGCCCCAGCAGTCCCAACAGCCCCATCAGGCCGGCCAGCAGCCCGGCCATTGGCGATGGCCAGGCCAGCCCGTTCAGCAGGCCCCAGCCGCGGCCCTGGGCCCAGGCTGCTGCGGCGACGGCTGTCAGCGGCAGGACGGCATGCACCACGACGCTGTTGATCGCCAGCAGTGCGATGTTCGTGCCCCAGCGCGGGCCCAGTGCCGCCTGTGGCTGGCGCAGCGGCGCCACGGTCTCCCAGACCGCCACCGCCGCGAAGCCGCCGACAATCGCGGCGGTGTAGAGCAGTTGCGAGTGCGCGATGAGCCAGGCTGCCATCGCGCCGTGTTCACTTGCGGCGGTTGCGGATCTTGATCACCACCGCTGCCACCAGTCCCACGGCCACCAGCGCCCAGGTTTCCGGTTCCGGCACCGTGGCCGTCGTGGCCTGTGCTGCCCCTGGCAGGCACCACACCGCGGTCAGGGCCAGGATTGCGGGCAATCGACGCATGACGCCTTCCTTTCGGAGCTTCGGTGGCTGAGACGGCGGGCATGGCAGGGCCGCGCTTGCCGGATCATGCCATCGCGAGCGGCCCGGTCTGAGCCGGCGAGCCGAAATGGCGGTTGGGCCGGGCCGGCAGCCCCAGGTTCTGGCGCAGCGTGCGGTGCTCGTAGCGCTGGCGCAGCCGGCCGCGGCGCTGCAGTTCGGGCACAACCCATTCCACGAAGTCATTGAGCCCGCCCGGTGCGCTGCTGAACATGATGTTGAAGCCGTCGGCCGCGCGGCCGTCCACCCACTGCTCGAAGTCGTCGGCGATGTCGGCCGCCGTGCCCACCAGCATGCGGTGCCCGCCGGCGCTGAAGTGCGTGTAGAGCTGCTGCAGCGTCGGTTGGTGCGTGCGGATCCAGTCGACCAGGATCTGCTGTCGGCTCTTGTGGCTGTTGGTGGCCGGCACCACGGCGGGCAGTGGCACCCTGGCGTCCATGGCCAGGCCGCCCAGGTCCAGGCCCAGGCTGGCATAGCTGCTCAGGGCCTTCAGCGTCACGTCGGCATCGCGGCTGGCCAGCAATTGGCCGTACTTGTCCTCGGCCTCGGCGCGGCTGCGGCCGATCACCGGCATCACGCCGGGCAGGATGTGCAGATGCGCCGGGTCGCGGCCCAGGCGCGCGGCACGGCCCTTGACGTCGGCATAGAAGGCCCGGGCATGGGCCAGGTCGGGCTCGGCGGTGTAGAGGAACTCGCCGATGCGCGCGGCCAGGTCCTTGCCGTCCTCCGACGAGCCGGCCTGGGCCAGCACCGGCCAGCCCTGCGGTGGGCGCGCATGGTTCAGCGGCCCTTTGACGCGGAAGAACTCGCCGCGGTGGTCGAGCGTGCGCAGCTTGGCTGGATCGGCAAAGCGGCCGCTGTCCTTGTCGAGCACGAAGGCATCGTCGGCCCAGCTGTCCCACAGGCCGGTGACCACGTCCACAAACTCGTGGGCGCGGCGGTAGCGCTGTGCATGGTCCACATGGCCATCGAGGTTGAAGTTCTCGCCGCCGCCGGTGGAGGTGACCACGTTCCAGCCGGCGCGGCCACCCGACAGCTGGTCCAGCGAGGCAAAGCGCCGCGCCACGTTGAAGGGTTCGTTGTAGGTGGTGCTGACCGAGGCGATCAGGCCGATGTGCTGGGTCACCACGGCCAGCGCCGACAGCAGCACCAGCGGGTCCCAGCGCGCGGTGTGCGTGCCGCGGGCCACGCTGTCGGCATCGGCCGGCGCGACCACGTTGTCGAACAGGAACAGCGCGTCGAAGCAGCCGCGTTCCAGCGTCTGCGCATAGGCCTGGTAGCGCGAGAAGTCGCGGAAGGCGTCGACATCGGCGTCGGGATGGCGCCAGCTGTCGCCCTGGACACCGGAGCCGCTGAGGTAGGCGCCCAGGCGGATGGGCCGGCGCGTGGAGGTCTGGGACATGGGATGCCTGCGGAAATGGAATGGAGGGGGTCCCGCGCTCAGGCGAGATGGCAGGCCACCCGGTGGCCGCCGTCCAACGGCCGCAGTTCGGGCCGTTCGGTACTGCAGCGCGCGATCGCGCGTGGGCAGCGGGGATGGAAGGCACAGCCGCCGGGCCTCTGCAGCGGGCTGGGCAGCTCGCCTTTCAGCAGCGCGGGCAGGGCCGTGGCCGCGGCGCCCGGCCGCGTCGACGGGACCGCGGCGATCAGCGCCTGGGTGTAGGGATGCTGGGGCCGAGCCCACAGCGCCGCACGGGGCGCTTCCTCGACCAGCCGGCCCAGGTACATCACGGCCACGCGGTCGGCCAGGTGCTGCACCACCGACAGGTCGTGCGAGATGAACAGCAGGGCCAGGCCGCGCTCGGCACGCAGCTCCAGCAGCAGGTTCAGCACCTGGGCGCGCACCGACACGTCCAGCGCCGACACCGCCTCGTCACAGACCAGCAGCTCGGGTTCCAGCATCAGTGCACGGGCGATGGCGATGCGCTGGCGCTGGCCGCCGGAAAACTCGTGCGGATGGCGTGCGGCCATCTGCGGCGCCAGGCCCACGCGCTGCAGTGCGGCGGCGACGCGCGCGCGCCGCTCGGTGGCCTTGCCGCGACCATGCAGCAGCAGCGGCTCCTCCAGGATGCGGCCGATGCGCGAGCGCGGGTTCAGCGACGCAAACGGGTCCTGGAACACCATCTGCTGGCGCGCGCGCCAGGCCAGCTGGCGTGGCCGCGGCAGCGCGGCGATGTCCTCGCCGTCGAAGCGGATGCGGCCCGAGGACAGGGGCAGCAGGCCCATCACCGCCCGCGCCAGCGTCGATTTGCCGCAGCCGCTTTCGCCGACCAGGCCCAGGGTCTGGCCACGCTCCAGCCGCAGGTCCACACCGTCCAGGGCCTGCAGGTCGCCGGCCGGCGTGGCGTAGCGTTTGGTGGCGGATTCGATGCTGAGCAGGCTCATGCCGCAATCTCCAGCACCGGCTCGGCCCGCCGCTGCGGCGGCGCCAGCGGCCGCCAGCAGGCCAGGCTGCGTGCAGCGTCCAGGGCCTGCAGCGCCGGGGCTTGGCGCCGGCAGCCGGCATCGGCCTGGCTGCAGCGCGCCGCGAAGGCGCAGCCGGCCGGCATGGCCGACAGCAGCGGGACCTGGCCGGGGATCTCGGGCAGGCGGCTGCCGGGCGCCAGACTGGCGATGTGCAGCGTGTCCAGCAGGGCCGCGCTGTAGGGATGGGCCGGTCGGTCGAACAGCAGCCGCGCCGGCGCTTGCTCCACCAGGCGGCCGGCATACATCACCGCCACCTCGTCGGCCACCTGGGCGACCACGCCCAGGTCGTGGGTGATCAGCAGCAGGGCCAGGCCCAGGCGCTGCTTGAGCCCGTGCAGCAGGGCCAGGATCTGCGCCTGGGTGGTGACATCCAGCGCCGTGGTCGGCTCGTCGGCGATCAGCAGCTCGGGGTTGCCGGCCAGGGCCATCGCGATCACCGCGCGCTGGCGCATGCCACCCGAGAGCCGGTGCGGGTATTCGTGGGCCCGCTGGGCGGCGGCCGGGATCTGCACCAGCTCCAGCAGCTCGATCACACGCTGCCAGGCGGCGCGTCGGTCGAAGCGCTGCCCCGGTGGATGGTGCAGGCGCAGCGCCTCGAGGATCTGCGCGCCGATGGTCTGCACCGGATTCAGCGCCGCCAGTGCGTCCTGGAACACCATCGCGATGCGGCCGCCGCGCACCGCGCGCAGCTCGGGCTCGGCCAGGCTCAGCAGTTCCTGTCCATCCAGCCGCACGCTGCCGCCGGCAATGCGGCCCGGTGCCGACACCAGGCGCAGCAGGGCGCTGGCGGTGACCGACTTGCCGCTGCCGCTCTCGCCCACCAGGGCCAGCGTGCGGCCGCGGTCCAGCGTGAAGGACACGCCGTCCACGGCCCGTGCCGGGCCCTGGACGGTGGGGAACTCGACACGCAGGTCCCGCACCTGCAGCAGTGGGGCGCTCATCGGTGGCGTGCCTTCAGGTGCGGGTTGAACGCATCGTTCAGGCCTTCGCCCAGCAAGGTGAAGCCCAGCACGGTGATCACGATGGCCGCGCCGGGCAGCACGCAGATGTACCAGGCATCGACCACCTGCTCGCGGCCGGCGCCGATGATGGTGCCCCAGCTCATCACATTGGGATCGCCCAGGCCCAGAAAGGCCAGCGCGGCCTCGGTCTGGATGGCGGTGGCCACGCTCAGCGCGGCCACCGCCACCACCGGCGGCAGCGCATTGGGCAGGATCTGCGTGGCCATGATGCGCAGCGGCCCCATGCCCAGGGTGCGTGCGGCCAGCACGAACTCGCGGCCGCGCAGGGCCATGAACTCGGCCCGCGCCAGCCGCGCCGTGGGCGGCCAGGAGACGATGGCGATGGCGCCCACCACGGTGGCCACCGAGGGCGTGAACACCGCCACCAGCACCACCGCCAGCACGAACTTGGGCACGGTCTGGAACAGCTCGGTCAGGCGCATCAGCAGGTTATCGACCCAGCCGCCGCAGTAGCCGCCGCAGGCGCCCACCAGCAGGCCCAGCAGCGTGGCGATCAGGGTGCTGACGGCGCCGATCATCAGCGACACGCGTGCGCCCGACACCAGGCCGGCGGCCAGGTCGCGGCCCATGGCATCGGTGCCCAGCACAAAGGCCGGGTCGCTGCCGGGCCACAGCAGCGGCGAGGCGGCCAGGTCCCAGGGGTCGCCGGGCACCAGCCAGGGGCCGAGCAGGGCCGCCAGCAGCACGCCGGCCAGCAGCAGCGCGCCCAGCCAGGCGCTGGCATGTTGTTGCAGGCTTGTCATGTGGTTCGGGATGTCAGGTCGATGGCGCGCCGGCCAGCTCGACGCGCGGATCGAGCAGCGCATACACCAGGTCGACGGCGATGTTGATCAGGGCCACCAGCAGCGAGCTGGCCAGCAGAATGCCCAGCAGCAGGTTGTAGTCGCGCGCCAGCACCGCCTCGTAGGCCAGCCGGCCCAGGCCGGGCCAGGCGAACACCGTCTCCACCAGCACCGCGCCCGACAGCAGCGAGGCCAGCTGCAGGCCGACCATGGTGACCAGGGGCAGCAGCGCATTGCGCAGCGCATGGTGCACGGTGACGCGCCAGGGCGAGGCGCCCTTGGCCCGCGCCGTGCGCACGAACTCGGCGTTGTGCAGCTCCAGCATGGCCGTGCGCACCAGCTTGGCATACACGGCCAGGTAGAAGCTGGCCAGGGTCAGCGACGGCAGCAGGGCATGGCGCGCCAGGTCCAGCAGCCAGGCCAGGCCCTGCTGCGGATCGCTGACGCTTTGCATGCCACCCGAGGGCAACCAGCCCAGCTTGGCGGCAAACAGCATGGCCGCCATCAGGCCGATCCAGAACGTGGGCATGGCATAGCTGAACAGCAAGCCCAGCGAGATCAGCAGGTCCGGCCAGCGCCCCACCCAGCGAGCGCCCAGCACGCCCAGCAGCGTGCCCAGGGCCAGGGCCAGGCTCAGCGCCAGGCCCATCAGCAGCAGGGTCGGCGGCAGGCGGCCGGCGATCAGCTGGGCCACCGGCATGTTCTGCCGGTACGAGAAGCCCAGGTCCAGCGTCAGCACCTGCTGCAGATAGGCCAGCAGCTGGGCCTGCAGCGGCTGGTCCAGCCCATAGCGCGCACGCAGCGCGGCCATGGTCTCGGGCGTGGCCGCGCCGGCCTCGCCGGCCAGCACGTCGACCACGTCGCCGGGCGCCAGCTGCAGGATCAGGAAGTTCAGCAGCGCGATGCCCAGCACCACCGGCAGCACCTGGGGCAGGCGCCGGTGCAGCACGGCCAGCAGCGGATGGCGGCTTGCGGAAGACACGGACCCGCAGCCGCTCAGCGCTTGGGCAGCAGCCAGGCGTCGCCATAGCTGGCGAACAGGCCGTCACCCTGGCGCAGGCTCTTCTGGAAGCGCGCGGTCTGCACGGTGATCCAGGTCGGCTCGATCAGCTCCAGGATGGGCAGGTCCTCCTGCACGATCTGCTGCCACTGCTTGATCAGCGCGCGGCGCTTGGCCAGGTCGGGCTCGTCGGCCGCGGCCTCCATGATCTTGTCCAGCTCGGGGTTGGAATAGCCCGAGCCATTGGTCCAGGGCGCGCCCTTCTTGATGTTCTTGGTCCAGTGCAGGCGCTGCACGCCCAGCGTCGGGTCGGGCAGGCGGTGCAGGCTGGAGACCATCAGGTCGTAGTCCTGGTCGGTGAAGATGCGGCGCAGGTAGGTGGCGGTGTCCGAGCTGCGCAGCTCCAGCTCCACGCCCACCTTGGCCAGCTGCTGGCGGAACAGCTCGGCCGCGCGCTGCTCGGTGATGCTGCCGTTGCCGTAGTCCAGCGTCAGCTTCAGCCGCTTGCCGTCGGCGCCCTTCTTCAGCCCGGCCTCGTCGAGCAGGCCTTCAGCGCGCTTGGGGTCGTACGGGTACTTGCGCACCTCGTCGCTGTAGTAGTTGACCACCGACGAGGGCACCGGCCCGGTGGCCACCTTGCCATGGCCCAGGAAGACGATCTTCAGCAGCGCCTCGCGGTCGATCGCATGCTGGAAGGCCTGGCGCACGCGCTTGTCGGCCAGGGCCGGCCGGCGCACATTGAACTGCGCCAGGAAGATCGAGGCCAGGAAGCGCCCATCGTCGTTGTTGAGCGTCCACTTGCTCTTGTCGGCAAAGCGGCTCAGGCTGGTCAGCGGCACGATGGAGCCCAGGGCCACGTCCACCTCGCCGGCCTCCAGCGCCACCGTGCGCGCCGCGGCATCGGGGATGAACTTGAACACCACGCCGTCCAGATAGGGCTGGGCCTCGCCACCCGGACCCTTGCCCCAGTAGTGCGGGTTGCGCTCCAGCCGGATGTGGCTGCCCTTGACCCACTCCTTGAACACGAACGGACCGGTGCCCACCGGCGCGTTGTTGTGCGGGTTGGTCAGGATGTCCGTGCCTTCGTACAGATGCCGCGGCAGGATCTGCGAGCCATAGGTGTTGACGTAGTTCAGGATGTAGGGCGAAGGCGCCGACAGCCGGATGACCACGGTCAGCGGGTCCGGCGTGTCCACACGCTGCACATTGGCATAGGCGGCGCGGCCGAAGGGGTGCAGCTCCTTCCACACCTTCTCCAGCGTGAACTTGACGTCGGCGGCCGTGAAGTCCTTGCCGTCATGCCACTTCACACCGGGGCGCAGCTTGAAGGTCACGGTCTTGCCATCGGGCGCCACGGCCCACGAGGTGGCCAGGGCCGGCACCGGGTTCAGGTCCAGGTCATAGGCCACCAGGCCTTCCAGCAGCTTGCTGGAAACCATGCCGATGTTCATGGTGGTGATGAAGGCCGAGGTCAGCGTGGTCGGCTCGGGCGACACCGCCACCTGCAGCAGACCGCCGCGAACCGGGGTCGCGGCGGCCGTGGACTGGGCCACGGCGGGCAGTGGCAGGGCCGGCGCGGCAGCGGCCAGCAGGGCCAGGCGCAGCAGCTGGCGGCGTGTGTGCGATCGCAGCAGGGGCAGGAACTTCATGGGGAGGCGGGACAACAGGGGGAGGATGAGGAAAGGGAAAGAGGGCTTCAGTCGCCGCGGATGCCGGCGCGCAGCACGATCTGGCCCCACTTGGCATGGTCGGCGCGGATCAGCGCGGCAAACTGCTCCGGGCTGCTGTTCAGCGTTTCCAGACCCTGCTGGGCCAGGCGCTGGCGCAGCTCGGGCTCGCGCGAGATCTCGGCCAGCAGGGCCGACAGCCGGGCCACGATGGGCTGGGGCGTGGCCGCCGGCACCACCAGGCCGAACCAGGAGGTCGATTCCACCTGCGGCAGGCCGGCCTCGGCCGTGGTCGGCACATCGGGCAGCAGCGGCGAGCGCTCGCGGCTGGTGATGGCCAGGCCCTTGAGCTTGCCGGCCTTGACCTGGGGCGCCAGCACGGTCAGCGTGTCCGAGGCCAGGTTCACCTCGCCGCCCAGCAGGGCCGTCACCGCCGGGGCGCTGCCTTTGTAGGGCACATGCAGCAGGTCGATGCCGGCATGCAGCTTGAGCAGTTCACCGGTCAGGTTGCACAGCGTGCCGTTGCCGCAGGACGAATACGTCCACTGCCCCGGACGGGCCTTGGCCTGGCGCACCAGGTCGGCCAGGCCGCTGACCGGCAGCGACGGCTGGGCAGCGATGACATAGCTGACCTGGGCCAGCGTGCTGACCGGTGCAAAGTCCTTCAGCGGGTCGTAGCCCAGCGGCTTCTGGATGTGCGGCACCACCGTCAGCTGGCCCGCCGGCGCCAGCGACAAGGTGTGGCCGTCGGGCGCGGCCTTGGCCGCGATGTCGCCGCCGATGGCCGAGCCGGCACCGGGCTTGTTGTCGATCAGCACCGGCTGCTTCAGCAGCCGGCCCAGGCGCTCGGCATAGAGGCGGCCCACAGCATCGGCGGCACCGCCGGGCGGGAAGGGCACGATCAGCTTCAGCGGCCGGCTGGGCCAGGGCTCGGTGGCCTGCGCCGGCAGGGCGGCGGCCATCGCCAGGGCCGCCAGGCCGGCCCAGCGGACCAGCGCGGTCAGAGTCGGTCGGGCAGCCATGGGATCAGGCCGCCAGCGCTTCGGGCGCCTCTTCGTGCACGTTCTGGCCGCGCGCCTCGCGCTCGGCCACCAGGGCGCGCAGGCGCGGGATCAGCTCGCGGCCATAGTCGGTGGCATCTTCCAGCGGATCGAAGCCACGGATCAGCAGCGTGCCCACACCCAGGTCCACGTATTTGGCCAGGGCCTGGGCCACCTGCTCGGGCGTGCCCACCAGGGCGGTGGAATTGCTGCGCGCACCGCTCTCGCGGGCGATTGCCGTCCACAGCCGCTCGTCGACCACGTCGCCGCGCTCGGCGGCGCTGAGCAGGCGGCGTGCACCTTCGCTCTGCTGGGGGCCACCGCGCGCATAGCCGGCCACCTGACGCAGCCGCCGGGTCTCGGCGAGGATGCGCTCGGCACGGTCCCAGGCCTGCCCCTCGGTGGCCGCCAGGATCGGGCGGAACGACACCGAGAACTGGATGCTGCGGTCGTGCCGGGCGGCCTCGGCACGCACGCGGCGGATCAGCTGGCGGGCCTGGTCCAGCGGCTCTCCCCACAGCGCATAGGCGTCGGCATGTTTGCCCGCCACGCGCAGCGCGGCTTCGCTGGCGCCGCCGAAGTAGATCGGCACATGCGGGCGCTGCAGAGGCTTGACCTCGGAGTAGGCGTTTTCATAGCGGTACAGCGCGCCCTGGTGGTTGAAGGGCTGGTCGGCGGTCCAGGTCTTGCGCAGCACCTCCAGGTACTCGTCGGTGCGCGCATAGCGCTGGTCGTGGTCGAGAAAGTCGCCATCGCGGCGCTGCTCCTCGTCGGAGCCGCCGGAGATGATGTGCACCGCCAGCCGGCCGCCACTGAAGTTCTCCAGTGTGGCGATCTGCCGCGCCGCAAAGGCCGGGGCGATGAAGCCGGGCCGGTGGGCCAGCAGGAAGTGCACCTTCTCGGTCACCGCCGACGCGTAGGCGATGACCTGGCTGGCATCGGGCCCGGTCGAATGCTGGGGCACCAGGATGCGGTCGAAGCCTGCGGCCTCATGGGCCTGGGCGAACTGGCGCACATAGTCCCGGTCGATCACCGGGCCGCTGGCGGCGAAGGTCTCGGACTGCTTCTGCGGGGTGATCATGCCGATGATCTGGACGCTCATGATGGGTGCTCCTTCAGCGGGGTCGGGCGGGGTTTGCAATGCCGTCACGCTAGGTCCCGGGAGCTGCGCCAACAAAGAACCAAATCAGATAAACATCTGCGCAGCCCATGTTTGACCCGGCGTGGCGGCGGCCGCTAGCCTGCGGGCCATGAGCGAGATCACCCTGGCACCAGCGCAGCGCGCGAAACCTCCCGCCTCCCTGCCACCCGAGGGCCGGTCGAGGCCCGCCGCGGGCCTGCCCGACGACGTCCAGCTGGCAGCGCTGACCCGCAGCCTGGCCGCCGGGGCGGCCGAGCAGGATGCGGGCGGCGGCTTTCCACACGCCAACTTTGCGCTGCTGCGGGCACAAGGCCTGCTCGGCCTGGCCGTGCTGCCGGCCTGGGGCGGACCCGGTGGACGCCTGGCCGATGCCCGCCGCCTGGTGGCTGCGGTGGCACGTGGCGAGCCGGCGACCGCGCTGATCCTGGTGATGCAGCTGATGCTGACCCGGGCCCTGGGCCATGCCGACTGCCGCTGGCCCGCGGCGCTGCGCGAGCGGGTGCTGCGCAGCGCGGTCAACGAGGGCGCGCTGGGCAACCACCTGCGTGTTGAGCCCGAGCTCGGCTCGCCGGCGCGAGGCGGCCTGCCGGCCACGGTGGCACGGCGCACCGGCGATGGCTGGCGGCTGTCGGGCCACAAGCTCTACACCACCGGCATCGACGGCCTGCGCTGGCTGGTGGTCTGGGGCCGCACCGATGAGCAGCCGCCACGGGTCGGCCAGTTCCTCGTGCCGGCCGATGCTCCGGGCCTGCGCATCCAGCGCAGCTGGGACCACCTGGGCATGCGCGCCACCGTCAGCGACGAGCTGCTGCTCGATGACGTGGCCCTCCCGGCCGACCATGCGGTGGACATCCGGCCGCCGGCAGAGTGGGCACAGCGCCCCGACCTCGAACAGCAGGCCTGGATGAACGTGCTGCTGGGCACGCTGTACGACGCCGTGGCGCGCAATGCCCGCGACTGGCTGCTGCAGTTCCTCAACCAGCGCGTGCCGGGCAGCCTGGGCGCGCCACTGGCCACCTTGGCACGGGTGCAGGAGGCGGTGGGCGAGATCGAGGCCCTGCTGTTGTCCAGCCGCCTGCAGCTGGATGCGGCCACCGCTGCCAGTGACGCCGGGGCGCCTTGGTCGCTGGCCGACAGCGGCCTGCTGAAGGTGGCGGTGACGCGCAACGCCATCGCGGTGACCGAGCTGGCGCTGCGCCAATCGGGCAACCACGGCCTGTCGCGCCACAATCCGCTGCAGCGCTACCACCGCGATGTGCTGTGCGGCCGCGTGCACACGCCGCAGGAGGACAGCGCGCTGACCGCCGCCGGCCGAGCTGCCCTGGTCGCGGCCCTGAACACGAGCCCCATGCCATGAGCCTAGCCCCGCTGCGCGATTTCGTCACCGCCGTCACCGAGCTGGTGTCGCAACCGCTGGACGAGACCCGCCTGCTGGACCGCGTGAGGCCGCGACTGGCGGCCCTGGTCGCGCGCGACGACTGGCTGCCCGAGGAACTGGCGCGGCCCGACGCGCAGTTCTACCGCCAGTACCTGCTGCATGCCGATCCGCTGGAGCGCTTCTCGGTGGTCAGCTTCGTCTGGGGGCCGGGCCAGCGCACGCCGGTGCACGACCACACGGTCTGGGGCCTGATCGGCATGCTGCGCGGCGAGGAGATCGCCCAGGCCTATGCCCGCGACGCCGCCGATGGCCGCTGGCTGCCGCAGGGCGAGCCCCAGCGCCTGCGCCCCGGTGATGTCGAGGCCGTGTCGCCGACGCTGGGCGATGTGCACCAGGTCAGCAATGCCTTCGACGACCGCACCTCGATCAGCATCCATGTCTATGGCGCCAACATCGGCGCCGTGCACCGCTGGGTCTATCCGCAAGACGCCGCCGCCGGCGCCCGCAAGCCCTTTGTCTCCGGCTATTCGAATGCCTGGGTGCCCAATCTGTGGGACCGTTCCAAGGAAGCCGCCTGATGCCTGAATCCAAGCCCTTGCCCCTGCCCGAGCTGAGCCCGGCCGAGGTCCGTGCCCAACTGCTGGCCCGTCGTGAGATCGCGCTGATCGACGTGCGCGAGGAAGACCCGTTCGCGCAGGCGCATCCGCTGTTCGCGGTGCAGCTGTCGCCCAGCCGCGTGGAGCTGGATGCCTGCTGGCGTTTGCCGCGGCGCGATGTGGACATCGCCGTCTACGACGACGGCGAAGGACTGGCCGAGCCGGTGGCGCGCCGGCTGCAGTCGCTGGGCTACAGCGGCGTGCACCTGCTGGTGGGCCGCGATGCCGCCGGCCAGGCGGTGCAGCGCAACGGCCTGCAGGCCTGGAAGGACGCCGGCTACGAGCTGTTCCGCGACGTCAACGTGCCCAGCAAGGCCTTTGGCGAGCTGGTCGAGCACGAGGTGCACACGCCCTCGCTGCCGGCCGAGCAGGTCAAGGCCTTGCTGGATGCGCGGGCCGATGTGGTGGTGGTCGATGCACGCCGCTTCGACGAGTACCAGACCATGAGCATCCCCACCGGCACCAGCGTGCCGGGGGCTGAGCTGGTGCTGCGCGTGCGTGAACTGGCGCCCGATCCTCGCACCCAGGTCATCGTCAACTGCGCCGGCCGCACGCGCAGCATCATCGGCACGCAAAGCCTGGTCAATGCCGGCCTGCCCAATCCGGTGGCGGCCTTGCGCAACGGCACCATCGGCTGGACCCTGGCCGGCTTCGAGCTGGACCATGGCGCGGGCCGCCGCTTCGGCCCGGCCAGCGCCGATCACCTGGGCCAGGCCCAGGCCAGCGCCCAGCGGCTGGCCGAGCGCGCCGGCGCGCGCCGGTTGAGCCGCAGCGAGCTGGCAGCCTGGCAGGCCGATGCCACTCGCACGCTGTACCGCTGGGACGTGCGCACGCCCGAAGAATTTGCCGCCGGCCACCTGCCGGGCTTTGGCAGCGCGCCGGGTGGCCAGCTGGTGCAGGAGACCGACGTGTTTGCCGCCGTGCGTGGCGCGCGCATCGTGCTGGTCGACAGCGAAGGCGTGCGTGCACCGATGACCGCGCACTGGCTGGCCCAGCTGGGCTGGGAGGTGGCCTGGCTGAGCGATACCGCGCCGGCCGACTTCAGCGAGACCGGTGCCTGGGCCGCTCCGCACCCGGCCCTGCCCGAGGTGCCGTCGCTGAGCACGGCCACGCTGGCCGAATGGCTGGCCGATGCCACGCAGCGCACCCTGGTGCTGAACTTCACCACCAGCGCCAACCATGTCAAGGGACACATCCCCGGCGCCTGGTGGTTGCTGCGCGCCCAGCTGCCCCAGGCGCTGAAGGCCCTGCCGGCGGCCGACCGCATCGTGCTGACCTGTGGCAGCAGCGCGCTGGCGCGCTTTGTCGCCGCAGACCTGGCGCGCCTGACCGATGCGCCGCTGGCCGTGCTGCAGGGCGGCAATGCGGCCTGGGCTGCAGAGGGCCGGCCGCTGGACCGCGGCGAGCAGCGCCTGGCCAGCCCGCGCATCGACCGCTATCGCCGGCCCTACGAGGGCACGGATGCGCCGCGTGAGGCCATGCAGGCCTACCTGGACTGGGAGTTCGGCCTGGTCGAGCAACTGGGACGCGACGGCACGCACGGCTTTCGTGTGCTGCAGCCGGCCGCGGCATGACGCGCGTCGCGAGCCGGCTTGCCCCGCGCATTGCCACGCAATGGGGCGAGGCGCTGGACCAGCGCCTGTTGGCGCAACGTCCTGACCTGGATCTGCTGCCCATTCCCGCTGGCGTGCCCGAAGAACCCCTGCCCGACGATGTGAGCGTCCTGCTGGCGCGGCCGTTCCCACCGGCGCAGCGCAGTGCGCCGCCTCCGGCGGGCTGGCCCTGGGGCCTGCGCTGGGTGCAGCTGATCTCGGTGGGTCTGGACGCCTATCCGCCCTGGCTGCTGAGCACGCCCGGCCTGCAGGTCAGCACGGCCCACGGCAGCTCGTCGGAGACGATTGCCGACTTCGTGCTGGCCAGCGTGCTGCGTGTGCAGTTGCGCCTGCAGGAGCGCCGCGCCCAGGGCCCCGCCGACTGGCGGCTCAGCGAGGCCCCGGCCCTGGCCGGCAGCACGCTGGGCATCGTCGGCTTCGGGGGCATCGGTCAGGCCTTGGCACGCCGCGCGCTGGCGCTGGGCCTGCAGGTGCAGGTGCTGCGGCGTGGAGATGCCCCGATCGAGCTGCCGGGCGTGGCCCGGGCCGCCGATCTGGCTGCGCTGTTGGGGTCCAGCGACCATGTCGTGCTGGCCGCGCCAGCCACGCCGCAGACCCGCCACCTGATCAACGCCGCCAGCCTGGCGCAGGCCCGACCCGGATTGCATCTGGTCAACGTGGCCCGCGGCAGCCTGGTCGACCAGGACGCGCTGCGCCAGGCCCTGGACAGCGGCCGCGTCGGCTGGGCTTCGCTGGACGTGACCGACCCCGAGCCCTTGCCCGAGGGCCACTGGCTCTACCGGCACCCCAGGGTCTGGCTGACGCCGCACACCTGCGCCATCAGCCCCCAGGTGCAGCAGACGCTGGTGGCCAAGCTGCTGCGCAGCCTGGACCGTCGCGCCCAGGTCCTGGACCCCGAAGACCTGGTGCAGCTGCAGCGCGGCTACTGAAGAAGTGCCTGCCGGCTCAGAGCCGGAACACCGCCACCGCGTCGTTCAGCCGCCGGGCCTGGTGCTTCATGCTTTCGGCCGCCGCGGCCGCCTCTTCCACCAGGGCGGCGTTCTGCTGCGTCACCTGGTCGAGCTGCGACACCGCATGGCCGACCTGGGCGATGCCGCCGGATTGCTCGCGGCTGGCCGAGCTGATCTCCTGCACCAGCTGGTTCGCGCGCTGCACCTGCGACAGGATCTCGGTCATGGTCTGGCCGGCCTCGCCCACCTGGGCGGCGCCGTCACCGACCTTTTCGACGCTGGTCTGGATCAGCTGCTTGATCTCGCGCGCCGCGGTGGCCGAGCGCTGCGCCAGGTTGCGCACCTCGCTGGCCACCACGGCAAAGCCGCGTCCCTGCTCGCCTGCGCGGGCGGCTTCCACGGCTGCGTTCAGCGCCAGGATGTTGGTCTGGAAGGCAATGCCGTCGATGACGCCGATGATGTCGGCGATACGGCGTGAGCTGTCGCTGATCTGGCCCATGGTCGCCACCACGCGGCCCACCACCTCGCCGCCGCGGTCGGCCACGCTGCAGGCCTGTTGAACCAGTTCGGATGCGGCCTGGGCATTGTCGGCATTGCGGTGGACCGTGGCGCCCAGCTGTTCCATCGAGGCCGCGGTCTGCTGCAGGTTGGAAGCCTGCTCCTCGGTGCGCTGGCTGAGGTCGGCATTGCCGGTGGCGATCTGCGACGAGGCGGTGCCGACCGACTCGACGCCCGAGCGCACCTCGGACACCAGCACGCCCAGGCGCTTCACCATGTCACCCATGGCATTGGTCAGCTGCCCGATCTCGTCGCGGCGCGGGGTGCGCGGCGCATGGCTCAGGTCGCCACCGGCGATGGCCTGCGACAGCGCCACCACCTCGGCCAGCGGCCGGCAGATGGAACGCACCAGCACACCGATGAACACCAGCGCGACGGCGACCACCGACCCGATGGCCGCCAGGGCCAGCCAGCTGGCCCGGCTGCGCGTGTCGGCGGCCTCGGCCGCCGCGGCGTCGCGGCGTTGCTGCTGGACCGTGACCATGGCCTGCAGCGAGTCCAGGTAGCGCGCGATCGCCGGCAGAAACTCCTGGTCGACGAAGCGCTGGGAACCGGATTGGCCTTCGGCCTGCTTCAGCTCGCCGGCCTGCCGGGTCAGGGACAGCACCTTGGCGCGGTGCTGGGCCACCTGCTCCAGGGCGGCCTTGGACTGCGCGTCGGTGGCGCGCTCGCTGATGCTCTTGAAGATGCCGGAGATCTCGGCGATGGCCTGCTTGGAGGCGGCGTCGAAGTGCTGCTGAACGCTGGGCTCGCTGCTCAGCGTGGAGGCCAGCACGCGCTGCACATTGGCATCGGTCTTGCCGCGCCAGGCGATCACGTCGGCGATCAGCTGCTCGCGCCGATCCACCTCGGCCTGGGCCTCCTTGAGCACCCGGGCGTTGTGCAGCGAAGTGGCGACGAAGATGCTCACCAGCGCGCCGATGATCAGCAGCGTGGCGGCCCACAGCTTGCGGGAGATGGGAATGCCGTCGAGAAAGCTCATGGTGGGGTGGCGGTCAGCGCAAAGGGGGCGGCGGGGCGGAGCCCGCCCAATGGCAGGTCTTTCGGCCGATGTCGCCGGCCCTGTACCGGCGGCTGCGTGACAGGCTTCACGGCGGGTGGCCGAACGAGGGCTTTGCTTGATCCTGCGCAACCCCGGCGCGCTGGCCGCATAAGCATCTGCGAAGACCTGCGAACCCGGCTTGCAGGCCGCCGCCTACCATGGGCCGATCACCGCAGGAGCCCAGCCATGAATGCCGAAATCAAGACCCTCCGAAACCGCGTCAGCGAGGCCGAATGGCGCACACGCGTCGAGCTGGCCGCGCTGTACCGCCTGGCCGCGATCTATGGCTGGGACGACTTCCTCTACACCCACATCTCGGCGCGCGTGCCCGGTCCCGAGCGCCACTTCCTGCTCAACCCGCTGGGCCTGTGGTTCGAGGAGGTGACGGCCTCCAACCTGGTCAAGGTGGACCTGGACGGCAACATCATCGACGGCCACCTGCTTGGCGAGGGATGGGGCATCAACCACGCCGGCTACGTGATCCACTCGGCCATCCACGGTGCCCGAGAGGACGCTCACTTCATCGCCCACTTCCACACCGACGATGGTGTCGCCGCGTCGTCTCAGAAGCATGGCCTGCTGCCGCTGAACCAGCGTTCCCTGGCGGTGATCCCCGATCTCGCGTACCACGACTACGAAGGCGTGGCGCTGAACCTGGACGAGCGCGAGCGTCTGGTCGCCGATCTGGGGCAGCACAACCAGTTGCTGCTGCGCAGCCATGGCACGCTGTCCATCGGTCGCAATGTGTCGGAGGTCTGGTCGCGCATCTACACCTTGGAAAAGGCTGCGTCGGCCCAGGTGCGGGCCCTGGGTGCCGGCCTCGATGGCGTGCTGATCGCGCCGCAGGCGGCGCAGGACGAGGTGGCTCGCCAGCTGGCCAGTGGCTTTGCGCGCAGCGAGGCTTCGCGCCAGCGCCACGACGATCTGATCTGGCAGGCCATACGACGCAAGGTCGAGCGCGTGAATCCTGGCTTCGACCAATGAGCCAGTGAGGAAGCGGCGGCGCGACCGACGCCGCCGGCCCGGGCCTCAGGCGGCGGCGCGCAGGCGCGGTTCGTCCTGACGGTTCCCGGCCAGGGTCAGGGCCATGCGGGCCTGCAGCAGCCGGGCGGCCTGGTCGGCGGCCTCGGCGATGCGCTGCTGGAGCGCCGGGCTGCGCAGCGTGTGGCCGTCAAAGTCGGACTCGGCCGCATACACCGCCGAGGGCACGGTCAGCGCACGGAAGAACGCGAACAGCGGCCGCAGCTGGTGGTCGACCACCAAGGCATGGCGGTCGCTGCCGCCGTTGGCGGCCAGCAGCACCGGCCGGTCCACCAGGGCCTGCGGATCCACCAGGTCGAACAGGTGCTTGAACAGGCCGGTGTACGAACCCTTGTAGACCGGGGTTGCGGCGATCAGCAGGTCGGCCTCGGCAATGCTGCGCAGCGCCGCCTGGCCTTCGGCCGTGACGCCTTGCGACCCGGCCCCGCCGACGATGTGCGGTGCCAGTGCGCCCAGTTCGAGCACGGTGGTGGCCGGAGCCTGGTTGCGGGGCAGTGCGGCGGCCACGGCCTCGGCCAGGGCCAGCGCCAGGACCTTGGTGCGCGACACCGATCCGGGGTTGCCGATGACGACGGTGATTTGGGGAGCGGTCATGGGAGTCTGTGGAGTGAACAAGCGTTGCCAACGTCCAGCGTAAGCGGGGGGGGCGGGCACTGGCAAATCCGGAAACCGAGGACCGATATGCGCCATGCGCCGCGGCCCGACCCGTCACGATCTGCACCGCGGTGCCGGCCAGGCAGCCGCTACACTGGCGCCTCTATGCGCCGCTGGCTCGTCATCCTGCTGCTCGTGCTGCTGCCCACCCAGATGTCCTGGGCGGTGCTGGCCGACTACTGCGCCCATCCGTCGGGTGCGGCGGCGGATCATGTCGGGCACCATGACCACGCAGCGCATGGCCATGGCGCGATGGCCGAGGCTGCAGGCGATGCCGGCGGCCTGGACGCTGCGGGCTCGCCGCCCGATGCCGGTGTCGACTGCGACCACTGCCACGGGCATTGCGCCGGCATGCTGGTGGCGCCGCTGAGCGCACCCGGCGGTCCGGCGGCCGCCTCGCCCGAGCCGGCCGCAGCCGCGCCTGGCGCGGCGCCGATGCCCGCCCAGCCCGAGCGCCCTCAGTGGGCGCGCCTCGCCTGACTGGCGAGGCGGATTCCTTCCCTCTGCTGAATCCCGCCCGCGCCTGAGCGCGCTGCCCCGGCCTGTCCGGCGGCACACGCCCAGGGCCATGCGACAGCCTGCGCGCTGTTCGCCGGTCTTCCATGCCCCGCCCTCAACACTGGAGCATCGGATGCATCCGAGAACACGAACAGCAGCCTGCCTGCTGCAGGCTTTGCCGGCGGTCGCGATGGCGGCCATCCTGGCCACCGCCCCTGCCGGCGTGGCGGCGCAGGGCAGCAATGGCCTGAGACAGCTCTTCGATGCGGCCTGGGCGCGCCAGCCCGAGGCACAGACGCTGCAGGCCAGGCGCGAGGCCGCGCAGGCCCAGCGTCGGGCCGCAGACGCCTGGACGCCGGAGCCGCCGTCGCTGGAGGCCAGCCACAAGACGGATCGCCTCCATGGCAACGACGGCGTGCGCGAGGTCGAGATCGGCATTGCCCTGCCGTTGTGGCTGCCTGGCGAGCGCCTGGGCAGCCATGCGCTGGCGCAGGCCGAGGCCGCGGCCGTGGAGAGCCGTGCCGCCGCAGCCCGGCTGCGGCTCGCCGCCGCCGTGCGCGAGGCCTGGTGGGCCTGGCAGCTTCGGGCCGTCGAGGTCGAGATCGCGCGCAGCCAGCTCGACGGCGCGCGTCGCCTGGCCGCCGATGTGTCGCGCCGCGTGCAGGCCGGCGAGCTGGCGCGTGCCGACCGGCATCAGGCCGACGGCGCGGTGGCCACGGCCGAGGCGGGCCTGGCACAGGCCGAAGCGGGCCTGACGGTGGCCTGGCTGCAGCTCGGGGCGATGGCGGCTGACGGGGCCGCCAGGGCCGGCCCGGCACCGGCCGCGCCAGCTCTGGCCGAGCCGGAACCCGAGCCCTCGGCCGCACAGCTCACCGATCCAGCTGCCGCGCATCCGGCACTCGTCGAGGGGCAGGACCGATCCGTGCTGGCCGAACGTGCCGCGGCGCTGGCCGCCCTGCAATCGCGTGCCAACCCCGAGCTGATGCTGGCCACCACGCGGGATCGGGCGGCCGCCGGCGAGCGCTACGGGCAGTCGGTGACCTTGGCGCTGCGCATTCCCTTGGGTGCCGGCCCGCGCCACGAGGGCCGCCTGGCCGCCGCACGCGCCGATGCGGCCGAGGCCCAGGCCCAGCTGGCGCTGGACCGTGCACGCCTGCGCGCGGAGCGCGAGGCCAGCCTCGCGCGCGTCGCGGCATTGCGCAGCCAGCTGGCCGCCGCCCTGCGCCGGGCCGACCTGGCACGCGAGACGCGCGGCTTCTTCGAGAAATCCTTCCGCCTCGGCGAGACCGACCTGCCGACGCGGCTGCGCGTCGAGAACGATGCCGCCGAGGCCGAGCGCCAGGCCGCACGCAGCCGCGTCGAGCTGGCCGCCGCGATCTCCGCCTGGCGCCAGGCGCTGGGACTGCTGCCGCAGTGAGCTGCCGGCGTCCAAGAACCCCTTCACGGATCCTGACCATGAGACTTTCTTCCATCCTGGCCGCCTCGGGCATGGTGGTGGCGGCATTGCTGCCGGCGCCGGCGCCCGCGGGCGAAGGCCACGACCACGGCGAGGCGGCGCCCGCCGCCGCCGGCCCCGCGCTGCCGCGCTTTGCGGCCATCTCCGAGACCTTCGAGCTGGTCGGCGTGCTGCAGGGGCGGCAGATTACGCTGTACCTGGACCGCGCCGACGACAACGTGCCGGTCACCGATGCCCGGATCGAGCTCGACATCGCCGGCGCCCGGCTCCAGGCCACGAAGGCCGATGCCCATGCAGGCGTCGATGAGGGCGCCTACAAGGTGGTGCTCGCCGCCGTGCCCGGCCCTGGCCTGCTGCCCATCACCGCCACGGTCACCGCAGGTCAGGAGACCGACCTGCTGGCCGGCGAACTGGACCTGCATGGCCCCGCTGAGGGTGACGCGGCGGCCAAGCCGCAGGTCGGGTGGGCCGGGCAGTCGGTCTCGGGCTGGGTCGGCTCCCGGACCGTCGCCGCAGCAGCGGCGGTGGCCCTGGGCCTGCTGGTCCTGGTCGTGGTCCTTTGGCGGCGCGCGAGCGTGCGCCGGCGCGAGCGCGCCATGCCTGTGTCTGCGGCGCTGACAGCGGCCCTGAGCGCGGCCCTGACCCTGGCCTGGGCCGCGTGCCTGGTCGCGCCGGCGTCCAGCCTGGCCGGCGAAGGCCATGACCACGGTGGCGGCCCGGCCCTGCCCGCCGCCAATGGACCGCAGCGACTGCCCGATGGCAGCGTGTTCCTGCCCAAGCCCGCCCAGCGCCAGCTCGGCGTGCGCACGCGGGTGGCCGAGGACGCTGAACTGCCGCGCTCGTTCGAGCTGAACGGCAAGGTGGTGATGGACCCGAATGCCGGCGGCAAGGTGCAGCCGCTGAACGCGGGCCGCATCGAAGCCGGTCCACGGGGCCTGCCCAACCTGGGACAGGCGGTGCGCAAGGGCGAGGTCCTGGCCTATGTGCAGCCGTCGGCGGCACCGATCGAGCGCTCGAACCAGGCCGCGCAACTGGCCGAACTGCAGGCGGCCCGGTCGCTGGCCGACCGGCGCGTGGCGCGGTTGAAGGAGCTGGCCGACACGGTGCCGCGCAAGGACATCGAAGCCGCCGAGAGCGAGGCCCAGAGCCTGGCCGCGCGCATGGCCGCCGTGGCCGCCGGCCTGTCGTCGCGAGAAGCCCTGGTGGCGCCGGTGTCCGGCGTGATCGCCTCGGCGCAGGCCGTTGCCGGTCAGGTGGTCGATGCGCGCGAGCTGGTGTTCGAGATCGTCGATCCGCAGCGGCTGCGCATCGAGGCACTGGCCTTCGATGCCGCCCTGGCCACGGGCATCGGCAGCGCCAGCCTGGCCGTGGGCCAGCAGCGCGTGCCGCTGGCCTTTGTGGGCGCCGCGCGCAGCCTGCGCGAGCAGGCGCTGCCGCTGCTCTTCCGCGCCGAGGGGCGGGCGCTGCTGAGCCTGGCGGTCGGCCAGCCGGTGCGGGTGTTCGTGCAGTCCCGCGACCGGGTCAAGGGCCTGGCCGTGCCGGTGGCGTCGCTGATGAAGAACCCGGCCAACCAGACCATCGTCTGGGTCAAAGCCGCACCCGAGCGCTTCGAGCCGCGCACGGTGCTGGTGGAGCCGCTGGACGGCGTGAGCGTGGCCGTGACCACGGGCCTGAGGCCGGGTGAGCGCGTGGTCACCCACGGCGCCGGCCTCATCAACCAGGTGCGCTGACATGTTCAAGTGGCTGCTCGACCACAGCCTGGCCAACCGGCTGCTGGTGCTGATCGCCAGCGCCGTGCTGATGGCCTATGGCGCATTCACCCTGTCGCGCACACCGGTGGACGTCTTTCCCGATCTCAACAAGCCCACCGTCACCCTGATGACCGAGGCCGGCGGCATGGCGGCCGAGGAGGTGGAACAGCTGATCAGCGTGCCGCTGGAGACGGCGATGAACGGCCTGCCCGGCGTGGAGAGCGTGCGCTCCACCTCGTCGGCCGGGCTGTCCTTCCTGTATGTCACCTTCCACTGGAACACCGAGATCTTTCGCGCCCGCCAGCTGGTGGCGGAGCGTCTGGCCTCGATGGAGGAAGGGCTGGCCCAGGGCGTGGTGCCGCGCATGGGTCCGGTCAGTTCCATCATGGGCGAGATCATGCAGATCGCCATTCCGGTGGATGTGCAGAAGATCAGCCCGATGGCCGTGCGGGAGTACGCCGACTGGGTGCTGCGCCCACGCCTGCTGTCGGTGCCCGGCGTGGCCCAGGTGATCCCGATCGGCGGCGAGGTGCGCCAGTTCCAGGTGCAGCCCGACACGGCGCGCATGGCCGAGCTGGGCATCACGCATGAGCAGCTGGAGGCGGCGCTGAAGGGCTTCTCGGCCAACACCTCGGGCGGCTTCCTGGAGCTGAACGGGCGCGAGTACCTGATCCGTCACCTGGGCCTGGGCCGGACCTCGCGCCTGGACGACCTCAAGCAGCTGGCGCTCACCGCCCACAAGGGACAGCCCATCCTGCTGCGCCAGGTGGCCGAGGTCGGTTTCGCAGCCGCGCCGCGACGCGGCGACGCCGGCTTCGAGGGCCGACCCGCGGTGATCCTGGGCATCCAGAAGCAGCCCACCGCCGACACCATCGCCCTGACCACCGCCATCGAGCAGGCCCTGTCCGGCCTGCAGTCCTCGCTGCCCGCCGGCATGGCTGCGCCGCGCGTCACCTTCCGCCAGGCCAGCTTCATCGAGGCCTCCATCACCACGCTGCAGGGCAAGCTGATCGGCGCCTCGGTGTTCGTCGCCGCCATCCTGTTCTTCTTTCTCGGCACGCTGCGGCCGACGGTGATCGCGCTGACGGCGATTCCCGTCTCCATCTTCGTCACCGCCCTGGTGTTCCGCTACTTCGGCATGTCGATCAACACCATGACGCTGGGCGGTCTGGCCATCGCCATCGGCGGCCTGGTCGACGATGCGGTGGTGGACGTGGAGAACATCCTGCGCCGGCTGAAGCAAGACCGCGCCCGTCATCCGCAGCACCGGCTGCATCCGCTGCAGGTGGTGGCCAAGGCCTCGATGGAGGTGCGCTCGGGCATCCTGTATGCCACGGCGGTCATCGTGCTGGTGTTCATCCCGCTGTTTGCGCTGCCCGGGCTGGAGGGGCGGCTGTTCGTGCCGCTGGGCGTTGCCTTCATCGCCTCGACCCTGGCCTCGCTGCTGGTGTCGGTGACGGTGACACCCGTGCTCAGCTGCTACCTGCTGCCGCGCATGAAGAACCTGGACCATGGCGACACCCGGCTGCTGGCCTGGCTGAAGCTGCGCTACCGCAATGGCCTGCAGGTGGTTCTGCAGCGGCCCCGGGCGGCATTGGCCGCGGCCGGCCTGGCGGTGCTGGCGGCCGCGTCGGCCGTGCCCTTCTTCCCGACCACGTTCCTGCCGCCGTTCAACGAAGGCACGCTGCTGATCGGCCTGCGCCTGAACCCCGGCGTGACGCTGACCGAAAGCTCGGCCCTGGCGCGCCAGGCCGAGACCCTGGTCGGCCAGGTGCCCGAGGTCACCCACGTCGGCCGGCGCAGCGGCCGCGCCGAGCTGGACGAGCATGCCGAGGGGGTGCATGTCAGCGAGCTGGATGTGGGCATCGTGCCGGCGGACCAACTCCAACGTTCGATGGACGCGGTCAAGGCCGACATCCGCGCCCGGCTGGCCCCTCTGCCGGCGGCCATCGAGATCGGCCAGCCGATCTCGCACCGCATCGACCACATGCTCTCGGGCGTGCGCTCCCAGATCGCCATCAAGATCTATGGCGAGGACCTGGACCTGCTGCGCGCCCAGGCCGAGGCGCTGCGCCAGCGGCTGGCCACGATCCCGGGCCTCACGGACCTGACGGTCGAGAAGCAGGTGCTGGCGCCGCAGATCCGGGTGCACGTGGACCCCGCTGCCGCCGCCCAGTACGGCGTGCCCGCACCCCAGGTGCTGGCCACGCTGCAGAGCCTGGTCGAGGGCGAGAAGCTGACCCAGATCGCCGAGGGCGGGCGGCGCTTTGCGCTGGTTGTCAGGCTGCCCGAATCGGCCCGCTCCATGGACGGTCTGGGCCGCATGCTGATCGAGACGCCCACCGGGCGCGTTCCGCTGTCCAGGCTGGCCCGCATCGAGGACGGCGACGGCCCCAACCAGATCAGCCGCGACGACGGCAAGCGCCGCATCGTGCTGTCGGCCAATGCCTCGGGGCGGGCGCTGTCCGAGGTCGTCGCCGACATCCGCGGCGTGGTGGCGCGCACGCGCCTGCCCGAGGGCAGCTTCATCACCCTGGGCGGGCAGTTCCAGGCCCAGGAGGAGGCCTCGCGCCTGATCGGCCTGCTGTCCATCGTCTCGCTGGCGCTGATGTTCGTGGTGCTGTACAGCCGCTACAGGTCGGCAGCGCTGTCGGCGCTGATCATGGTCAACATCCCGCTGGCCCTGGTGGGCGCGGTGATCGGCCTGTGGCTGTCGGGCCAGCCGCTGTCGGTGGCGGCGCTGGTGGGCTTCGTCACGCTGGCCGGCATCTCGGTGCGCAACGGCATCCTCAAGGTCAGCCACTACATCAACCTGATGCGCTTCGAGGGCGAGGCCTTCGACACGCGGATGATCCTGCGCGGCTCGCTGGAACGGCTGAGCCCGGTGCTGATGACGGCCCTGGTGACGGCCTTTGCGCTGGCCCCGCTGCTGTTCGAGGCCGAGCGCCCCGGCACCGAGGTGCTGCATCCGGTGGCGGTGGTGATCTTCTCCGGCCTGATCAGCTCGACCCTGCTCGACACCTTTCTGACGCCGGCGATGTTCTGGCTGTTTGGCCGCAGACCGGCCGAGCGGCTGATGAGCGACCGGGACGCCGAGGCGCTTTGACAACCGATCCCTCCCCTGACCCAGACCCAGACCTTGAAAGGAAGCCCGATGAAGCTGCACGCCCTGATCGCTGCGATCACCCTCACCCTGGCCGGTGGCGCCCAGGTGGCTGCCCAGGCCACCGGCACCAAGCACGACCATGCCCACGAGCACAAGCCGTTGCACGGCGGCGTTGTGGTCGAGGTCAAGGACATGGACTACGAGCTGGTGGCCCGGCCCACCACCATCCAGCTCTACCTGCGTGACCACGGCAAACCGGCCGAGATTGCCAAGGCCAGCGCCAGGCTCACGCTGCTGACCGGCAGCGAGAAGCAGGAGGTCGAACTCAGGCCGGCGGGCGACAGGCTGGAAGCCAGCGGCAGCTTCAAACTGGGCCCGACCACCAAGGCGGTGGCCGTGGTCAGCATGGCCGGCAGGCCGGCGGCCAGCGTGCGCTTCGTGCTGAAGTGAGTCGGTGCTGCCGGGGGGCGGCCGTGCTCAGGGAGCGCTCAGGGGGCGCTCAGGCGGCAACCTGCTCGGCGAGTTCGGCCGGCGCCGCCGGCTCGAACAGCTCGACCCGACTGCGGCCACGCCGCTTGGCCTCATAACAGGCCGAATCGGCGGCGCGCAGCACGTCGGCGGCCGACGCGAACGGCAGCCCCGGGTCCGCAGCCACCCGCACCAGGCCGATGCTGGCACCGACCGAGAAGCGCCGTCCTTCCCAGGCCAGCTCGTAGCCCAGCACCGCGGCGCAGAGCTTGTCGGCGATCAGCCGCGCCTGTTCGGCCGGGCAGCGCGGCAGCAGCACGGCGAACTCGTCGCCACCCAGCCGGGCCACGGTGTCGGTCTTGCGCACCTGCTGGCCCAGCCGCTGCGCAATGTCGCGCAGCAAGGCATCGCCGGCCGCATGGCCGCCGCTGTCGTTGACCTGCTTGAAACGGTCCAGGTCGATGAACAGCGCGCAGAACGGCTCCTGCGCCGCCGTCTCGGTGGCCGTCTCCAGCAGGCGCTCGAAGGCGGCGCGGTTGATCAGGCCGGTCAGCGCATCGTGGCTGGCGCTGTAGGCCAGCTGCTCGCGCTGCTCGCGCGAGGTGGTGATGTCCTCGATGGTCCAGATCGTGCCTTGGGTCACATCGCCGGCGACCACGGCGCGGCCGCGCATGCGCGCCCAGAAGGTCTGCCCGGTGTGGCGCAGCAGCTCCAGTTCGAAGTCGAACAGACCGCGTTGCGACAGCGCCGGCCGGGCCGCCACGACCAGGGCCTCGAAGGCCTGGTCGCTGGGATAGATGATGCGCGTGGAGCGGCCCACGGCGTCGAGCTTGTCGCAGCGGAAGATCTGGCAGAAGTGGCGGCTGACCAGCTCGAAGCGGCCGCTGCGCGTCAATGCGATGCCGACCTCGGTGTGGTCCAGCACCGCCTCCAGCTGGCGCAGCAGGCCCTGCACCTCGGACTGGCGGCGCTGCGTCTGCTCCAGCACATGGCGCATGGCCCGCGACAGCTCACCCACCTCGCCGTCGGCCTGGGGCCAGTCCGCGATGTCCTGGTCGCCGTCCAGCAGCGACTCGGCGCGGGCGCGCAGGCGCGAGATCGGGCGGGTCATCAGATAGGCCAGCAGGCCCGCCAGCAGACCCGCCAGCAGCCCGGCCACGGCGGCGGCCGGCAGGGCGGCACGGCGGGCCTCGGCCACCGGCGCCATGGCCAGCTCGGTCTTCACCACCCGCACATTGATCCAGTCGGTCAGCGGTATGCCTGCCAGCGACACCACATGGTCCTGCCGGATCGTGGCCTGGCCGCGGGTGTCGACCGGGCTGCCGGAGGCGATCCATTCGCGGATCACCTCGCGCAGGCCGGGTTGCTGCTCGGCCGGGTGCATCAGCAGCGCCGGGTCCTCGTGCGCCAGGATGCGGCCCGAGCGGTCGATCACCAGGTCGTGGATGGCCGCGTTGTGGGCCGTGCTGCGCACCTCGTCGAACAGGGCCGTGGACTGCATCGACAGCACGCCGCCGACCATGCCCAGATGGCGGCCCTCGGGGTCGAGCACGGGGATGGCCAAGACGATGACCGGCAGCTTGCGCTGACGGGCCACCATCGCTTCCGAGACCACCGGCTGGTCGGAGCGCATGGCCTGGCGGAAGTAGTCGCGGTCGGCGATGTTCAACGCGGTGGGCGACAGCTTGCCGGCTTCCACGCGGGCCAGGATGCGGCCGTCCGCCGCGGCGGCAAAGGTCGAGCCGAACAGCACGCCCAGGGCCGGCTTGTCGAGCAGGTAGCGGCCCATCGCGGCCGGGTCCTGCCAGGCCTGTGCCGGCACCTGGCCGGCCACGGCGGCCAGCGTGTCGCGCAGCACTGCGGCCTTGCCGCCGAGCAGGCTGGCGCTGCGCTCGCGGTCCTCCAGCGACGCGGCGAGCACCACCCGTTCGATGCTCTGCTGTGCGCTGTGCAGGATCACCATGGCGGCGCCGAACGCAGACAGGATGCCCGTCAGCACCGCCAGCAGGACGATCCTGAACTTGAGGGTGGCAAGCCACCGGCGTGGGGCAAGGAGGAAGGCGTTCACCTGTGGAGGCGCGGCCAGGTCAAGCCCTGGCCGCGTGCCCTGCATTGTTCCGCGGCCCGGGCCACGCCCGGCGCGGGAAATGGGCGGCAGCAGGGGGTCAGATCCGCGGCTGCCGGCCGCCCAGCCGCTGCACCACGGCCGCGGCCGAGCGCACGGCGCTTTCCAGCAGCGGCACACCGCTCTCGGCGTACGAGCCGCAGAAGGACACCGGCAGGCTGGCCGCGCCGTGGCCGCCCGGTCCGCGCTGTTCGTCCTGCCAGGCCTGCAGCTCGGCCAGCGCGCGCTGGCTGGCCGCGTCCACCAGCGGCCGCTCGAAGCGGGCCCGGGCCAGCACCAGGGCCTCGCGCGGTTGGCGCTGCGGCTGCACCGTCTGGAACACCGGCGCCGCATGGCGCAGCGCCGGCTGCACGGCATTGACCCAGATCGTGCTCTCGGGTCGCTGGTTCTCGGGCCGCTGCAGGTCGCTGCACACGCGCGCATTGACCGGCGACCAGTCGGCGCGCCGCGGCGGCATCAGCCGCTCGTCGCGGTGCATCACCACCTCCAGGGCGCTGTAGCCAAAGCCTGCCAGCGCCTGTGCCAGACGCGGCGGCGCGTCGGGCCACAGCCGCAGCGCCTGGTTGGCCTGGGTGGCCAGCACCAGGTGGTCGAAGCGCTCGACCCCGCCGTCGCCCTGCCGCAGTTGCACGCCGTCGGCGGCCACGCGCAAGTGCTCGACCCTGGCCTGGCACACCACGCGCGGGATGCCGGCCAGCATGCGCGTGGCCGCGTCTTCGGCGCCATCGCGGGCGCGGCGCACGCTTTGCCGCGCCAGGCCGGCCTGCAGATAGGCGGCCACCACGTCGGCCGGGTACTGGCGCGCGTCGGCAAGCGTGCAGGTGGCGATGGTGGCCAGGGCAGGCAGCAGCAGGCCGTCGACGAACTCGGGCGGCAGCCGCTGGCGGTCGACGAAGGCCGCCAGGCTCTGGCCGTGCAGCTCACCACGCGCCAGCGCGCGCCGCGCCGCGAGCCTGAACTGCAGCGCGCCGGCGGCGATGCGGCGGGCGCGGCGGTCGGCCAGATCCTGCGGCAGCACGCAGGGCAGCGAGAAGCTGCCCAGGCGCAGGTTGCGCCAGCGGAAGAACAGCCGGCCGTCGTCGTCGACGAAGCTGGTGGCATAGCTCACCGGCTGCGTGGCCACGCCCAATTCGCGGTAGAGCCGCATCAGCGTCGGGTAATAGCCCGGGTAGAACACCCGCAGTGGCATGTCCACCACCACGCCGTCCACGCTGACGCCGTGGGCCACGAAGCCGGGCCGGGCCTGGCGCTCGAACAAGCTGACGCGATGGCCGTCGCGCGACAGCCACCAGGCGGCAGCCAGCCCCGCGATGCCCCCGCCGATGACGGCGATCTGCATCGGGCGCAGCGTAACAGCCAGCCCCGCCGGATGGCGATGGCCGCGGCCCGTGCCCGGGGCGTCGATGTCGTGGCGCCTAGAATCCGCGGTTGGCCACCCAGGCACAGCCACATGGGCTGTGCCGGTGCACGATCCAATCCAACCACCCACAGGAATCGAAGAACCATGGCAACTGCAAAGAAGACCGGCGCCAAGGCCGCCGTCGCCCAGAAGACCGTCGTCGCCAAGCCGGCGGCCAAGAAGGTGGCGGCCAAGAAGGCGGTCGCTCAGAAGGTGGTGGCCAAGAAGGCCGTGGCCGTCGCGGCCAAGGTCGCATCGAAGGTGGCGACCAAGGTGGCGGCCAAGACCGCCGCGCCGGCACCGCTGAAGCCGGTCATCACCGGCGCGCTGAAGCCGATCAAGGCGGCCTTCAGCAAGACCGGCCTGATCGCCCACCTGGCGACGACGGCGGCGGTTGACGCCAAGGCGGTGAAGGCGGTGGTGGTGGCGCTCGAGGCGACGATCGCGGCGTCCATCGCCAAGAAGGGCCTGGGCTCGTTCACCCTGCCCGGTCTGCTGAAGATCAGCGCCGAACACGTGCCGGCCAAGAAGGCCCGCACCGGCATCGACCCGTTCACCAAGCAGGAGCGCAAGTTCGCGGCCAAGCCGGCGACGACCAAGGTCAAGGTCCGCGCGATGAAGAAGCTGAAGGACGCCGCGCTCGCCTGATCACGGCCGCGTCCGCTGCGTCAGCCAGGGCCCCGTGGGGCCCTTTTTTTCGC
>JAGOPK010000012.1:110956-165141 GCA_017992055.1 Burkholderiaceae bacterium | reverse complement strand
GCAGCCAGGACCAGGGCGCGGACGGCAGCGACTCGGATGCGGACACGGCCACCGGCCTGACGGTGGTGACGACGCTGGAGTCGGGCGAGAACGACCTGAGCTGGGACGCGGGCCTGGTGAAGCTGGCCGCCATCGGCGACCGCATCTGGTACGACAACAACGCCAACGGCGTGCAGGACGCCGGCGAGGCCGGTGTCGCCGGTGTCACCGTCGAGCTGCGCACCAATGTGGCCGGCGGTGCCGGCGGCACGGTGCTGCAGACCCGCGTCACCGATGCCAACGGTGACTACCTGTTCGACAACCTGACCCCCGGGGCCTACCACATCGACGTGGTCGAGAGCACGCTGCCGGCGGGCTACGAGTTCACCACGCCGAATGCCGGCGCCGACGACGCCAAGGATTCGGACGTCTACAGCACGGCCTCGATCCCGCTGAACTGGGGCGTGATGGCCAACACCACGCTGGACGCCGGCGAGGTGGACCGCAGCTGGGATGCCGGCATCTTCAAGCGCGCGGCGCTGGGCGACAAGGTCTGGCTGGACCTGGACGCCGATGGCGTGCAGGACGCCGGCGAGGCCGGCGTGGCCGGCGTCAAGGTCAACCTGCTGAATGCCGCGGGCAGCGTGGTTGCCACCGACACCACCGATGCCAGCGGCGAGTACCTGTTCGAAGGCCTGCTGCCGGGGGACTACCGCGTGGCCTTCGACCTCAGCACCCTGCCGGCCGGCTACAGCGTGACCACGCGCGACGCCGCCGCGGCCACCGATGCCACCGACAGCGATGCCGATGCCGTCACCGGCCAGACCGTGCTGACCACGCTGAGCTCCGGCGAGGTCGACCGCAGCTGGGACATGGGCATCCATGCCACGCTGGGCGTGGACATCGAGAAGTACGTGCGCGGCCGCTACTTCGTGCAGGATTCCGGCGATGGCACCGAGGGCCTGACGCCGGGCTTCTGGAAGACCCATTCCAGCTACGGCCCGGCGCCGCTGTCGGGCTGGCCGGAGACCGGCTACAACCCCGACCAGGGCTATGAAGCCATCTTCGGCGTCAGCATCACCGGCAGCGAGCCGACCCTGCTGCAGGCCCTGGGCACCAGCGGCGGCGGCATGGACGCGCTGCTGCGCCACTCGGCCGCGGCGCTGCTGAACGCGGCCAATCCCAGCGTCGACTACGAGTACACGGTGGCCGAGGTCATCGCCATGACGCAGGCCGCCTTCGCCAGCGGCAACTACGAGGCCACGAAGAACCTGTTCGCGGCCCAGAACGAGCTGGGCGCCGACCTGTCGACGCCGGCCGCCACCGGCGGCTACTGGGTCGAGACCGCCGACCAGGACGCCGACAGCCCCACCGGCCCCTACATCCCGGTCGGCGGCCAGGCCATCTTCACCTACGTGGTGAAGAACACCGGCAGCGTGGCGCTGAGCGACGTCAAGGTCACCGACGACCGCATCGCCAACCTGCAGTTCGTCGGTGGCGACACCGATGGCGACGGCAAGCTGGACACCAACGAGACCTGGACCTACACCGCCAGCGAGGCCGTGCAGACCGGCGTGCAATACGTCAACACCGGCACCGTGGTCGGCACCGATGCCGTCTCGGGCCGCAGCGCCACCGACAGCGACCTGGCGCACTACACCACCAGCAGCCTGGGCCAGACCCTGGGCGACCGCGTCTGGCTGGACACCAATGCCAATGGCGTGCAGGACGCCGGCGAGGCCGGCGTGGCCGGCGTCACCGTGCAGCTGAAGAACGCCGCCGGCACGGTGCTGAAGACCACCACCACCGATGCCAACGGCAACTACCTGTTCGACGTCGCGGCCAACACCAACTACCTGGTCAGCTTCATCACGCCGGCCGGCTACGTGGCCACCGTGCGCGATGCCGGCGGCAACGACCTGAGCGACAGCGACATCGACCGCAGCACGCTGACCACCGGCCTGGTCAGCGTCGGCGCCGGCCAGCAGAACCTGTCGGTCGACGCCGGCCTGGTGCAGCTGGCCTCGCTGGGCGACAAGGTCTGGCTGGACTGCAACAGCAACGGCATCCAGGACAGCGGCGAGCAGGGCGTGGCCGGTGTCACGGTCAGGCTGCTGGACAGCACCGGCAGCGTGCTGGCCACGCAGACCACCGATGCCAACGGCAACTACCTGTTCAGCAACCTGATGCCGGGCGCCTATGCGGTGCAGTTCGTGCCGCTGTCGGGCTATGACCTGACGGTGGCCAACGCCGGCGCCAACGATGCGGCCGATTCGGATGCCGACGCAGCCACCGGCAAGACCGGCCTGTACACCCTGGTCTCGGGCCAGAGCAATACCACGGTCGACGCCGGCCTGACGCCGGTGTGCCGCCCGGTCACCTTCGACTTCAGCGGCAACACCGCCACCGACGGCACCGACGGCAATGTGCGCACCTACACCGACGCGCTGACCGGCGTGTCGGTCACCGCGCGCGCCTTCAGCCAGGACAAGGGCACCAACACCTGGCAGACGGCCTTCGTCGGCGCCTACGGCGGCGGCCTGGGCGTCACCGACTCCAGCGAAGGCACGGGCAGCGGCAACAGCCACACCGTCGACAACGTCGGCCGCAACAACTACATCGTGCTGCAGTTCTCGCAGGCGGTGCGCGTGGACGAACTGTTCCTGGGCTATGTGGTCGGCGACAGCGACGTGCAGGTCTGGGTCGGCAACTCGGCCACCACCCTCACCAGCCTGAACAACTCGGTGCTGGCCGGCATGGCCTTCACCGAGGTCGACACCACCACGCTGACCGGCGCCCGCAGCGTCGATGTCAACGACGGCGGTGTGCGCGGCAACATCCTGATCATCGCCGCCGACACCACCGACGGCACGCCGGACGACTACTTCAAGCTGCAGAACGTCAGCGTCTGCGCGCCCGACTACTGCAACCCGGTGGCCAAGGCCAGCATCGGCAACTTCGTCTGGTATGACAAGGATGCCGACGGCATCCAGGACAGCGGCGAGGCCGGCATCGCCGGTGTCACCGTGAACCTGCTCAACAGCGCCGGCACCGTGCTGGCCAGCACCACCACCGACGCCAACGGCCAGTACCTGTTCAGCAACCTGAACCCGGCCGACTACTCGGTGCAGGTGGTGGCCCAGGACGGCTTCGCCTTCACCCGCCGCGACATCGGCAGCAACAACAACGTGGACAGCGACGCCGATGCCAGCGGCAAGATGGCGCTGACCACGCTGAGCGCCGGCGAGAACGACCTGAGCTGGGATGCCGGCGTCTACAAGGTGGGCGTGGACATCGAGAAGTACGTCTCCGGCGTGCGCACCACCAGCAACAACAACTGCGGTGGCGAAGGCGCCAATGTCAGCTACTGGAAGTCCAACTGCAGCTGGCAGTCCAGCCTGGGCGACTACGGCTGGGCCAACACCGGCGTCAAGTACTCGCTGAGCTTCAACTCGGTGTTCGGCGTCAACTGCAGCGGCGGCACGCAGAACCTGTACACCGTGCTCAACAGCACCAAGACCGACACCTTGTCGGTGATGATGCGCGAGGCCGTGGCGGCCTACCTGAACGCCTGCCACACCAGCGTCAGCTATGCCTTCACCAAGGACCAGGTCTGCGCCGACGTCAAGCATGCGGTGTCCAGCGGCAACTACAGCCACTACACCAACTGCTTCGCGCAGGAGAACAGCCTGGGCTGCAACTGGAGCACCGGCCAGACCACCTGGAGCAGCGTCACCGACACCACGCTGTACGACTCCGACGCGCCCCCGGGGCTGGAAGTGGTCACCGGCAGCACGGTCACCTTCACCTACATCGTGCGCAACACCGGCGACACGGCGCTGAAGAACGTGGTCGTCACCGATGACCGCATCGCCACCGTCAGCTACGTCAGCGGCGACACCGACAACGACGGCCTGCTCGACACCAACGAAAGCTGGGTCTACAAGGCCACCGAGGTGGCCTCGTCGGGCACGATCAAGAACACCGGCACCGTCACCGCCACCGATGCCGTGGGCGGCACGGCCAAGGTCACCGACGCCGACGACGCCTACTACACCGGCCAGGGCAACAACACCACGACCAAGGGCTCGATCGGCGACCGGCTGTGGGAAGACGCCGACTTCGACGGCATCCAGGATGCCGGCGAGAAGGGCATTGCCGGCGTCAAGGTCACGCTCAAGGGCGCGGGCGTCGACGGCAGCTTCGGCACCGGTGACGACATCACCGCCACCACCACCACCAACAGCAGCGGCAACTACGAGTTCACCAACCTCGCGGCCGGCAAGTACCAGGTGGTGTTCGGCGACGGCAGCTTCACCGGCTACTACGCCACCAAGCAGAACCAGGGCGGCAACGACGCGGTGGATTCGGACGTCGGCAGCAACCTGAGCACCGGCACCATCACGCTGGCCGCCGGCGAGCACAACCTGACGGTGGATGCCGGCGTCTACCGCAAGGCCAGCGTCGGCGACAAGGTGTGGGACGACCAGGACCACGACAACGTGCAGGACGCCGGTGAACTCGGCATCGCCGGCATCACCGTCAAGCTGTACTCGTCCACCGGCACGCTGATCGGCACCACCACCACCAACAGCAACGGCAACTACCTGTTCAGCAACCTCGATCCGGGCAGCTACTTCCTGCAGTTCGACAAGACCAACGTCTACCACTGGAACTACAACCAGTGGAACAACATGTCGAACTGGAAGTGGGCCAAGAAGGACCAGGGCAGCAACGACGCCATCGACTCCGACGTCAACGGCGACGCCGTGTCCACGGCCAACGTCACCACCACCTCGGTGTTCACGCTGACCTCGGGCATGGCCGACATGACCAAGGACGCCGGCATCACGCCCATCGTCATCGACCTGGACGGCAACGGCATCCAGACCCTGGCTCGCGACGCCTCGGACGCCACCTTCGACCTGTTCGGCAACGGCAGCGGCGTCAAGTCGGGCTGGATCTCGGGTGGCGACGGCTTCCTGGCGGTGGACAAAGACGGCAACGGCAAGATCGACGACATCTCCGAGCTGTTCGGCGGCACGGCCAAGGGCGCGGGCTTCGCCCAGCTGGCCAGCTACGACAGCAACGGCGATGGCCAGGTCAATGCCGCCGACGCCCAGTTCGACCAGCTGCGCGTGTGGGTGGACGGCAACGGCAACCACCAGACCGACGACGGCGAGCTGCTGACCCTGGCCCAGGCCGGCGTGGCCGCGCTGACCGTCGGCTACACCGAGCTGCCGTTCCTGGACGCCCAGGGCAACCTGCACCTGGAGCGCAGCAGCGCGACCCTGGCCGATGGCTCCTCGGTGGACATGACCGACGTGTACTTCAACGTCGATGCCGCCGATGCCGCCGCCGCGGGCGTGGCCCTGCCGACCCTGGCCGAGCTGATGGGCGACGACCGCTCGCTGGATGCGGTGCTGGGCAGCAGCCCGGCCGCCGCCGGCACCGGCTGTGCCGCCCATGCCGGCCTGCTGGGCGGTGACGGCGAGGCCTGGGCCGGCTGTGGCGATGCCACCGAGGCGCTGCGCCGCCTGGCCGCGCTGAGCACGCAGGAAAGCCACGCCAGCGCCCACTGACCGCAGCGGCGCCGATCCCGAACCGCGCGCCACGGCGCCCCGCAAGGGGGCCGTGGCGCGATGTCTTTGGGGCCGGCGCCGCCGCGCAGCGCGCAGGATTGCCGAAATCGCCCGGCCAGCGCCCGCTCACCGCCCGCCGCCCCTGCAGCCGCCGCCACCGGCGGCCGAAAAGCCGGCGATGCCCCTGAACCCCGACCCGCGCCGTCCATGACCGCCAACCGCCCTTCGGTGCCGCTGCCGTCCGACAGCGCCGAGCCCCTGCAGCCTGCGGCCCAGCCCGGCCTGGCGGGCCAGGTGCGGCCGGTGCCGCTGCACGAGAGCGTGCTGTTCCTGGCGCGCTTCCTGGGCACGCCGGTGCAGCTGGCGCCGCTGCAGGACACGCTGGCCGGCCAGCAGTCGGCCGAGGCGCCGCCGCTGTCGGCCGAGCTGCTGGGCCAGCTGCTGGCCAATGCCGGCCTGGCCGGCTCGCCGCTGCCGCCGGGGCGCACGCGCCGCGCCAGCGAGCTGCCGGCGCTGCTGATCGGCGAGGGCGGACGCAGCGTGGCCGTGGTCTCGCTGCAGGACGGCCGCTACGAATGCCAGCTGCCGGGCATTGCCGGCGTCAGCTGGCTGACGCCCGAGGCCCTGGCCGACGAGGTGCCGGCCGCACAGTGGTGGGCGGTGCGGCCGCAGCTGTTCTTCGACCAGCGCAGCCTGCTGTATGCGCTGCCCGAGCCGTCCAGCTGGTTCTGGGGCGTGTTCCGCCGCAACCTGTGGATCTTCCAGTGGGCCCTGCTGGGCACGGTGGCGCTGAACATCTTCGGCGCCCTGGTGCCGTTCTATTCGATGGCGGTCTATGACCGCGTGATCCCGAACAACGCGCTGGGCAGCCTGGGCGTGCTCACCACCGGCGTCGGCCTGCTGATCGTGTTCGAGCTGGCGATGCGCCTGATGCGCAGCCACCTGCTGGAAAACGCCGCGCGGCGCATCGACGTGGCGCTGTCGGCGCGGGTGTTTGCGCAGTGCCTGAAGCTGCGCGCCAGCAGCCGGCCGGCCTCGGGCGGCGTGCTGGCCAACACCGTGCGCGACTTCGAGGCGGTGCGCGAGTTCTTCGCCACCGCCACGCTCACCGTGCTGGGCGACCTGCCCTTTGTGCTGCTGTACCTGGTGGTGATCTTCGCCGTCGGCGGGCCGCTGGGCTGGGTCACCGTGGCCTGCATGCCGCTGCTGCTGCTGATCGGCTTTGCCGCACGCCGGCCGCTGGAGCGCCAGGTCAACGAGGGCATGCGCGAAAGCTCGCAGCGCACCGCCCACCTGTTCGAGACCATGAACGGCATCGACACGCTCAAGGCCATCGGTGCCGAGGCCTGGAGCCGCCGCAAGTGGGAGGGCCTGACCCAGGCCATTGCGCAGAACAACCTGCACACGCGCGAGATCAGCTCGCGCGTCAACTACCTCAACGGCGCGGTGCTGGGTGCGTCCAGCGCCGCGGTGGTGGCGGTGGGCGCCTGGCTGGCCGCCGAGCAGGCGGTGACGCTGGGCCAGATCATCGCCGTGGGCATGCTCACCGGCCGTGCGCTGGGGCCGATCGGCCAGATCTCGGGCCTGATCGTGCGCTGGCAGCAGACCAAGCTGAGCTTCCAGGCGCTGGACAAGATCATGGCCGCGCCCACCGACGGCGCCGGCGCCACGCTGCAGGCGCCGCCGCTCAGCGGCATGGTCGAGTTCCGCGATGTCAGCTTTGCCTATCCCGAGCAGCCGGCGGTGGTGGAGCGCATCAACCTGCGCATCCGCCCCGGCGAGCGCGTGGGCATCATCGGCAAGCTGGGCTCGGGCAAGAGCACGCTGCTCAAGCTGCTGCTCAACCAGTACGAGCCCACGGCCGGCAGCGTGCTGCTGGACAACCTGGTCAACACCCAGCTCGAGCCGCTGTCGATGCGCCGCCAGATCGGCTATGTGCCGCAGGACGTGACCCTGTTCCACGGCACGCTGCGCGAGAACATCGAGCTGGGCCGCGTGCAGGCCGACGACAACGCGCTGCTGCAGGCCATCCGCACGGCCTGCCTGGACGACATCATCGCCCAGCTGCCGGCCGGCGTGGGCACCGAGGTCGGCGAGCGCGGCGAGCGCCTGTCGGGCGGCCAGCGCCAGGCCGTGGCCATCGCCCGCGCCCTGCTGGCCCAGCCGCGGCTGCTGCTGCTGGACGAGCCCAGCAGCATGGTCGACCCGGCCACCGAGCAGAAGCTGATCGAGCGCCTGCGCGCGCTGAAGGACATCAGCATCGTGCTCGTCACCCACCGCATGGCCATGCTGGCCCTGGTCGACCGCCTGGTGGTGATGGACCGAGGCCGCATCATCGCCGACGGTCCGCGCGACCAGGTGCTGGCGGCCCTGGCCCAGCAGCGCCAGGCCGACGATGGCGCAGCATCGCGCCCGGCCACCGTCACGCGCACGGCCAGCGTCGCGCCGGGGGCCACGCGATGAGCGCGCCGACCGAGCAGCGCGCCATCAGCGCGCCGCCGCTGGACCCCGACCAGGGTCCGCGCCGCCTGGTGCTGGGCCTGCTGGGGGTGCTGCTGGTGGCGGTGCTGTCCCTGCTGGCCTGGGCCGCATTCGGCGAGCTGGACGTGGCCGCCCAGGCGCGGGGCGCGGTGGTGCCGCCCAGCCGGCTGCAGGAGGTGCAAAGCCTGGAAGGCGGCATCGTGCGCGAGATGCTGGTGCAGCCCGGCCAGCGCGTCAGCAAGGGCCAGGTGCTGGCGCGGCTGGACACGGCCCAGGCCAGCGCCGACGTCGGCGAGAGCCGCCAGCAGCAGCTGGCCGCGCTGATCGGCCGCGCCCGCGTCGAGGGCCTGCTGTCGGGCCAGCCGCCGCGCATCGATGAAGCCTGGCGCCGCGAGGCGCCGGAGCTGGTGGACAAGGAGATCCAGCTCTGGCGCGATGCGCTGCGCGAGCAGCAGGCCAACCAGGCCGTGGCCCGCGAGGGCGTGCAGCGTCGCCAGGGCGAGCTGGCCGAGGCCGAGGCGCGCATCCGCTCGCTGCAGGCCTCGGTGAAGGTGGCCGAGGAGAGCTTTGCCATCGAGGACAAGCTGTTCAAGCAGGGCGCCGGTGCCCGTGCCGACCACCTCAGCGCCCAGCAGCGACTGCTGCAGCAGCGCACCGAGTTGGACAGCCTGCAGCAGTCGCTGCCGCGGCTGCGCGCCGGCCTGGCCGAGGCCCAGGCCCAGGCTGCCGAGGCGGCGGCCAAGGCGCGTGCGCAATGGGGTGCGCAGCGCAGCGAGTTCGAGGCCAAGGCCGGCATGCTGGACGCGGCCCTGCTGGGCAAGCGCGACCGCGCCGAGCGCCGCGACCTGCTGTCGCCGATGGACGGCACGGTCAACCGCGTGCTGGTCAACACCATCGGCGGCGTGGCGCCGCCGGCCAAGCCGGTGCTGGAGATCGTGCCGCTGGAAAGCGATCTGGAGATGACGGTGCGCGTCAAGCCCGGCGACATCGGCTTCATCCGCGTCGGCCAGCAGGCCCATGTGCGCGTGCTGCCCTACGACGCCTCCACCTACGGCTCGCTGCAGGCCAAGGTGTCGCGTGTTGGCGCCGATGCGGTGGTCGACGACAAGGGCGAGTCGTATTTCGAGGTCCAGCTCACCGCCGCGCGTGGCCAGCTCAAGCAGCATGGCCAGGCGCTGGAGATCACGCCGGGCATGCCGGTGGACGTGGGCATCCTGACCGGCCGGCGCAGCGTGCTGCAGTACCTGTTCAAGCCGGTGCTGCGCGGCGTGCAGGGCGCCTTGCAGGAGCGCTGAGACCATGGACTATGCCGTTTCGCGCAGCGTCGCCGCCGCGCTGCTGGTGGCCTGGCTGGCCCTGCCGGCCGGTGCCCAGGAGCAGTCGGCCGGCTGGGGCGCCGAGCTGGGCCAGCCGCCACGCCCGGCCCAGCCGCCGGCCGCGCCGCCACCGGGCTCGCCCGAGACCCTGCAGGCCCTGCTGGCGCGTGTGCTGGGCCACGACCCGGCGGTGCGCGTGGCGCGCTCGCTGCGCGAGGCCGGCGAGGAACGCGCCGCCCAGGCCCGCTCGCGCCTGGGGCCCAGCGCCGGCCTGCAGGTGACGCGGGGCGGGGCCAGCGAGCGCGAATTCGGCGCGCTGATCGACCGCCGCACCGACCGCGCCGAGGCCACGCTGCGCTGGAACCTCTACAACCAGGGCAACGACTGGGCCGAAGTGCAGTCGCAGGCGCGCGAGCTGGACGCCGTGGCCGAAGACCTGCGCCGCGCCCGGGAAGAGGCCGCCGAGCGCATCGCCACCGCCTATGCCGAGCTGCTGCGCTGGCAGACGCTGCTGCCCTGGTCCGAGCAGCGCCTGGCCACGGTGCGCCGCCTGGTGCAGCAGACGCTGCAGCAGAACGAGGCCGGCAAGATCTCGGACGCCGATGCCCAGCAGGCCCAGGCCACGCTGCTGGATGCCGAGGTGGCCCACGAGCAGCTGCTGGCCGATCTGCAGAGTGCGCGCGACAGCCTGCAGCGGCTGGTGGCGGTGGAGGCCGGTGGCACCGTGCCCGGCGTGGTGCCGGTGCTGCTGCCGCCGCCGATGGCCGAGCCGCGCGAGCCGGCCAGCGGCCTGGTGGCCGGGGCGCGCCAGCGCGCCGAGGCGGCGCGCGAGCGGGTGCGGCCGCTGCCCTCGCTGCTGACGCCGCGCATCGATGCCGAATACCGCCACCGCCTGCACGACCGCACGCTGCCGGTGGCCACCACCGAGACCCAGTACGGCTGGACCGTCAGCGCGCGCTGGGACATGCCGCTGCTGGGCGAGGCCCAGGCGCGCCGCGCCGAGGTCGAGCGCCGCGCCGAGGCCGCCGCGGCCGAGGCCGAGCGTGTGCAGCGCCAGGCCGCCGCCGAGCTGGCGGCGCTGCCGGCGCGCATCGCCCAGGCCACACGCGCCGTGGCCCAGCTGGACCGCCAGATCGAGCAGTACACGGCCCTGGTCAAGGCCGGCGAGCTGCAGTTCGAGGCCGGCCGGCGCACGCTGCCGCAGCTGGTGCAGCTGCACGACAGCCGCTTTGCCGCCCAGCAGCGGCGCAACGAGCAGGCGCACCGCCTGCTGGGGGCCCAGCTGCGCCAGCTGGTGCTGACCGGCAGCCTGCTGCCGGTGCTGGGGCTGCCGCTGGAGTGAGGCGTCGCCGCGGCGCTCAGCCGCGCGACGGAGGCCCGGCCAGCCAGGCGCGGGCGTCCACCACGTCCTGCGCAATGCCCTCGCGCAGCGCCTCCAGCGAGGCGTACTTGCGCTCGTCGTGCAGCTTGTGCAGCAGGTCCACGCGCAGCAGCCGGCCATAGGCGCCGTCGGCCCCCAGGGCCTCGGGCCAGTCCAGGCAGTGCACCTCCAGCAGCACGCGGCCCTGGTCCTCGACCGTGGGCCGCACGCCCAGGCTGGCCACGCCGGCCAGCGGGCCATCGCCCAGGCCGTGAACGCGCACCGCGAAGATGCCCATGGCCGCCGGCCGCGGGTGGGCAAAGCGCAGGTTGAGGGTGCGGAAACCCAGCTCGCGGCCCAGCTTGCGGCCGTGGATCACATGGCCGCTGATCGCATAGGGCCGGCCCAGCAAGGCCGCGGCACGGTCCATGTCGCCGGCCGCCAGGGCCTCGCGCACGGCCGAACTGGACACGCGCAGCCCATGCACCTCGTAGCTCAGCATGCGCGCCACGTCGAAGCCGCTGGCCGTGCCGGCGGCGTCGAGCATGGCGTAGTCGCCGGCCCGCTTGCTGCCGAAGCGGAAGTCGTCGCCGACCAGCACATAGCGCGCACCCAGGCCATGCAGCAGCACGTCGTCGATGAAGGCCTGCGGGCTTTGCGCGGCGAAGCGCTGGTCGAAGCGCAGCACCACCACCTGCTGCACGCCGCAGCGCTGCAGCTCGCCCAGCTTGTCGCGCAGCGTGGCGATGCGCGCCGGCGCCAGCTCGGGCCGGCCGGCCATGCGGGCGAAGTAGTCGCGTGGATGCGGCTCGAAGGTCAGCACGCAGGACGGCACGCCGCGGTGGCGGGCCTCGTTGTCCAGCAGCGCCAGCATGGCCTGGTGGCCACGGTGCACGCCGTCGAAGTTGCCGATGGTGACGGCACAGCCGCCGGGGGGCGCCGCCGCTGGGAGGCCTCGGAAGATGCGCATCGGCCGATTATCGCGACGCCACCGCCGGCGCCGCCGCGGCCGGGCCGGACACCAGCGCCGCGCGTTCGGCGTCGCCGACAAAACGCCACTGTCCTGGCGCCAGCACCGGCGCGCCGTCGGCGCCATCGATGCGCAGCGCACCGAAGGCGCTGCGCGACAGTGCCTCGCAGTGGTTGCCCACCGCCGCCACCATGCGCTTGACCTGGTGGTACTTGCCCTGCACCAGGGTCAGGCGCAGCTGTTGCGGGCCGACCTGCTCGGCGCCCTCGGCGCGCACCGGCGCCGGGTCGTCGTTGAGCACCACGCCGTCGCGCAGGCGCTGCAGCTGGCGCTCGTCCAGCGGCCGCGCGGTCGTCACCTCGTAGACCTTGGGCACATGGTGCTTGGGCGAGGTCAGGCGGTGGATCAGCGCGCCGTCGTCGGTGAGCAGCAGCACGCCGGTGGTGTCCTGGTCCAGCCGGCCCACCGGCTGCACGCCACGCTGGCGCAGCGGCGGCGGCAGCAGCAGCATCACGCTGGGCCAGGCGCCGGGCTTCTGCGAGCACTCGTAGCCGGCGGGCTTGTGCAGCAGCACCAGGGCCGTGGCCTGCACCGGCCAGTCGCGGCCCTCGACATTGAGCACCAGGCCGGCGGGCGAGAACAAGGCGCCGGGATCGCGCTGCAGCTCGCCGGCCACACGCACCAGGCCCTGCTCGACCAGGCCGGCGCAGACCCGGCGCGTGCCCAGGCCCTGGGCGAACAGCAGGTCTTCCAGGCGCTGCGGCCGCTGGGCCGCGGTCTTGGCCTTGGCGCTCACTCGTGCAGTTCGAGCACCGTCAGGTGCCCGTCCTTGGCCGGCCAGCTGCGGCCGACGATGCGCTCGGCCACGCTGCCCGAGCGGTAGTCGCCGACCACCGCCCGGCCCACGGCCTCGGCCGGCAGCAGCAGCTTGCTGCTGGCCACGCCGGCCACGCCGGGCGGGATGCCGGGCGCGGCCTGGCCGTCGAGCAGGATCTGGTCGCGTGGCAGGCCGAAGTAGCCGCGCGGCCGGGTGAACTGCACGACCGCGCCGGCCTGGGCATCGGCCGGCGCCAGGCGCTCGGGCCGCAGGTGCACCAGCGACGACGAGCGCAGAAAGGGCGCGCGGTAGATGTGCACCGTGGCCTGGCCGGCAACCGGCGAGGCCAGCACGAACTCCAGCGCGGTGCGCGAGTCGGTCTCCAGCGGGCCCCAGCGGCCGTCGGCGCCGGTGGTCTTGTCCAGCAGGGCCGCGCCGCGGCGCTCGCCGGTCTGCGCATCCACCGCATACACCGTGACGCGGGCACCGGCCAGCGGCAGATTGCTCGGGCCGGCGGCGCTGGCGCCGGTGGCCAGGCCGTCCAGCGTGATGCGCGGCTGCGGCGTGATCGCCAGGCTGGCCGGCGCGCGGCCGGTGACAAAGCGGTAGGCCTGGGCAAAGGCATCGGCGTGGTAGCTGACCTCGCGGTGGTCGCGGCCGGGCAGCACCACGTTCTCGGCGCCCTTCAGCGCCGGGCCGTCGAAGCTCACGTTCGTCGGCGTGCCCTTGGCGCCGATCCACACGCCGTCGGGCTGGGCGAACTTGTCGTTGTTGTCCGAGCGGATCGTCAGCCACTTCAGGCCCGGCGTGACCTCGTCGCCGTTCGGCCCCTTGGGCGCATTCAGCCGCGTCAGAAACGGGCCGGCGCCGTTGAACTCGTTGTTCGGCCGGAAGCCGGCATTGGCCCACACGCCGTGGTTGGGCGTGCCGCCCAGGATGGCATGCGAGACCTTGCCGGCGCAGCCGCCCTGCTCGGCCGGCGTGGCGATGCAGTCGCGCACCGCATTGCCGCCGCGCGAATTGGCCATCAGCACCAGCTGCCTGGCACCGGTGGCGGCCAGCACGCGGTCGACCTCGGCCGCCAGGTGGGCGCGCTGCTCGTCGCTGCCGCTGCGGCCGGCCTGGGCCTGGCTGTTGTCGTCGCGGGCCAGCGGATAAGGGAAGTTCACCGCATGCAGGCGCTCGCGTGGCCAGCCATTGCTTTCCCAGCGCCACATCGTGGTGTGCCACAGCGCGGCCGAGTCGCCGTTGCCGTGCACGAAGACGATCGGCGGTTGCGCCTCGCCGGAGGCGACTGGGGCGGGGGCCGGGGGCGGCGTGCTGGCGCAGCCGGCCAGCAGGGCCGCGGCGGCCAGCGCCAGCCAGGTGCGGCGGTGCAGCAGGTTCATCATCGTCTCCTCGGTTGTTCGTGTGTTCAGGCCAGGCCCAGCTCGCGGGCCGACGGGATGCCGGGCAGGCCGCTGGCCGCGCGCACCGCATTCAGCACCGCACGCGCCGTGACCTCGGCGGCCAGTGCGCCCAGCACGCTCAGGTGCGGCGTGCGGCCCGAGCCGCCGGTGGCCAGCGCAAACAGCGCATCGCCATCGGTGGCGGTGTGCACCGGGTTGATGCTGCGCGCCAGGCCGTCGTGGGCCATGCTGGCCAGCTTGTTGGCCTGGGCCTTGCTGAGCCGGGCGTCGGTGGCGACGATGCCGATGGTGGTGGCCATGCCGTCCATCAGCGAGGCCGGCAGCTGGCCGTCGCACAGCGCGGCCACGATGTCCAGCGGCCGCTGGCCGCTGTCGTCGCGCGCGCCGGCGATGACGCGGCCGCCGGCCGGGTCGACCACGTCGCCGATGGCATTCACGGCGATCAGCGCCGCCACCGTGACCGCGCCGACGCGGATGGCGGCCGTGCCGATGCCGCCCTTCATCGCATGCTGGATGCCGAACAGCTTGCCCACGGTGGCGCCGGCGCCGGCGCCGACGCTGCCCTGGGCCGGATGGGCCGTGCTGGCCGCCTCGCAGGCGGCATAACCGGCCGCCGCATCGGGGCGGATCGAGGCATCGCCGACCCACAGGTCGAACAGCACCGCCGCCGGCACGATGGGCACCCGCGCCGGGCCCACCGGCACGCCATGGCCGCGCTCGTCCAGCCAGCGCATCACGCCGCCGGCGGCATCCAGGCCGAAGGCGCTGCCGCCGGTCAGCAGCAGGGCATGCACCGTTTCCAGCGTGGCCAGCGGGTGCAGCAGATCGGTCTCGCGCGTGCCGGGGGCGGCGCCGCGCACATCCACGCCGGCCACCGCGCCGGCCTCGCACAGCAGCACGCTGCAGCCGGTGGGACGGCGCGCATCGGTGAAGTGGCCGAGCTTCAGGCCGGGGATGTCGGTGATGGCACCAGGGAACATGGGGCAGGGCGCGGCGGCGGCGACGGACAGCCGTGCATGCTAAGCCCTGGCGCGGTGCCGTCCGGGGCCGTGCCCGGCAACGTGCTCAGCGCGCGGCCAGGTGCTCGCGCCAGCCGCCGGCGCGCAGCCGCTCTTCCAGGCGTTCGCCCAGGCGCCGCACCAGCGACTGCGACCAGTCCGGGTTGTGGCTGGCGTCGCTCTCGATCACCAGCCGCTCACCGTCCAGGCGCAGCAGCACCTCCACGTCCAGCTTGTCCAGCCACAGCCGCACCTGGCGCTCGGGCGGCGGATCGCCCGGAAGCGGCGGCCGCGGCTGGAAATCGGGCGCCAGCGCCGCGGCCACCGCGGCGGCCAGGGCCGAGGGCCGCACCGGCTCCAGCGTGAAGCGTGGCCAGGGCCGGCCAGCGATGCGCGGCGCGCGCAGGCCCAGCTCGTAGCGGCTGCGCCAGGGGCCGTGCTGCGGCGGCGCATCGAGCTGCAGCACGGCCGGGCCGCCGTCGCGCGCCGGCTGCCAGCGGCCGTGGCGCTGCAGCAGCTCGCCGGCGGTCAGCGCGCGGCCCTGGTCATCGGTGTAGGCCGCCAGGTCCAGCGGCAGCAGGGCCTGCTGGTCGCGGTCGGTGGCGCGCACCAGCAGCAGGGCATCGCGCGGCTGGCGCGAGGGGCCCAGGTACAGGCGGGCGATGGCGCTGCCGTCCGGTGCCGCGGACACGATGCCGGCTTCGGCGCTGCTGTAGCCGGCCGGCACGCTGGCGTTCAGCGGCTGCACGCGCAGCGTGGCCAGGTCCAGCAGCACGCTGTCTTCCAGCAGCAGGCGGCGCCCGCCGGACAGCGACAGCCGCGGCTGCGGCTCGGTGAGAACGCGGCCGCCGCTGCCGTTGGCCGCCGCGGTCTCGGCGCGGGCCGGACCTGCCGTGCCGCCCGGGTCGAGCGGCAGCCAGCGCCACTGCCTGCCGCCGGGCGCGATCTCCTGCACCCGCGGCTGGCCGTCCTGCTCGGTCACCAGCAGCCAGCGGTCGGTGGCCAGCAGGGCCGCGGGCTGCGGCGCATCGGCCAGCAGCCAGCCCTGGCGCGCATCATTTGTCTGGCGCAGCCGGCCGCTGCCGGCATCGGGCAGCGGCACCGGCCGGCCGCGGTGCTGCAGCTGCAGCGTGTAGTAGGTGACGCGGCCGCTGTGGTTGACGCTGATCTGCAGCCCGCTGCGCTGCTCCAGCTGCTGCAGGCGCAGCGGGCCGGCGTCCAGCGCATCGCCCACCTGGCCGGCGCCACCGGCGCAGCCGACCAGGGCCGCCAGCGCCAGCAGGCCGGCCCGGCGCAACCGGCGTGCCATGCTCAGGCTGCCGCGGCCGGAGCGGCCTGCGTTGCCGAGGCGGCCAGCATGGTGCGCGCGATGTGGCCGTAGAACGCGGCCCAGGCGGCCCGATGGGCCGGCGTGAACTCGCTGCCCAGGGCCGCGGCCAGCGTGTCCAGCAGGGCGCCGCCGACCAGGTCGTAATGCGGTGCCTGCACGCCATAGCCGACATGGCGCCGGCCCAGCTCGGCCAGCGTGCGGTCCAGCGCGGGCAGGTCGTGCAGGCCGTTGACGGCCGCGCCGATCATCGCCATCAGGCGCTGGCCCTGCACCACCATGTCGCCGCGGAACATCGCCACCGCGCCCGGCTCGCGCTCGAACACGCGGTCGTAGAACATCGCGGCGGCCTGCGGCGCCACCGGCGCCACCAGGGCAAAGTTCGACTGGATCAGCTGGATGTCGGCGGGGGTCATGGGGGTCCTCGGATCGGGTGGAAGTGGGTGAAGGCAGTGTGGGCGCGACCGGCGTCGGCGTCGTCAGGGGGTGGTCAGACTTCGGTCACAAGGCGGGGCGGCCGCCATCAGGAGCCGGCCTCGGACGGAAACAGTCCTGGCGGATCGGCGGTGGGCCGGGGCGCGGCGGGTGCGGGGGGCATCGGCGGAGGCGCCGGTGCCGGTGTCGCGCCGCCAGGCCTGGCCGAGACCAGCCACAGCGTGCAGCGCTCGCTCCGGCCCTGGCCCAGGCACTGGCGGGCGTGGTTGACGCGGCCATCGAGCAGCAGGGCCCAGCCCTGGTCCAGGCTGGCCACCTGCCAGCGGCCCTGGCCGGGCCAGCGCACGGACTGGTTCAGCGCCTCCAGCGGCCCGGCCAGCCGGCTGCCCGAGGCCGCGGCCAGGGCCTGGGCCAGCTCGGCCAGGCTGCGGCCCTGGGGCTGGATCAGCCAGCCCGTGCCCCGGCGCTGCACGCCGGGATCGGCCAGCGCCGGTGCGGCGGCGGTCAGCAGCGACACGGCCAGTGCCGCGCTGGCTGCGCAGAAAGGCTGGGCCATGGCCTGGCTCAGTACAGGGCGTTGCCGCTCAGGTTGCCGCCCAGGGATTTGGTCGCCGGCGGGATATCGCCATTCTTGTTGTACCGGGCCGCGCTGTCGCGCACTGCCGTGCCTGAGATGCCCACGAGGTTCTGCTCGGACATGCTTTGCTGAATGACGCCGGCATTGATGCCGGTGCCGCCGTTCATGCGTGCCACGCTGTGGGTCACCATCGAGCTTCCGATGATGCCGCTGGACGCGTTCATCGAGGCCATCACGCCGCTGGCCATGCTGGCCGCAGAAAGACCGTAGCCGCCGTTGTGGCTGACCCGCAGGTCCTGCGCCGCGTCGTTGGTGCCCGCAAGATAGACGCCGATGCTGGCAAAGCCGCTGACGCCGCCGTTGCGCACCACGACGCCATCGGTCGCAGCTTCGGCGTAGATGCCATAGATCCCCATGTGCGGCTGGCTGCAGACGACCACGAACGTACTGGCATCGCGGCTGCAGGTGCCCGGGCCGATGACGGAAAACCCGTTCAGGTCCAGCGTGACGTTGCTGGCGGTGATGTGGAAGCCGAACTGGCCGGCCGGCACATACAGATTGCTGGTCAGCTTGTAGCTGCCGGGCTGGCTGAGGGTGACCGGAAAGCCGGCGCCGTCGCCCGGGGTCATGTTGCCGGCCAGGGCCTTGGCCTGGTCGATGGTGGCCTGGGCCTGGGCGGAGCCGGTGCCCGCCAGGGTCAGGGCCAGGGCCGACAGGGTGGACAGGGCGGCCAGGCGCAGCGGGTGGGAGCAGAAGCGGGGCATGGGATGTTCTCCGTGGGTTTGGGATGGGTTTTGGGGCGGGTCCGGCGGTGCGCTGAACCATGGCCGGCAGTGTCTGGCGCCCCGTCGCGCAAGTCGTCAGGCCGGCGTCCGGCCGTGGTCCGGACCGGGTCAGGCCCCGCCCGGTCCCGCGATGAGGGGGATGGCGGCGTGGCGGCGGCCTGCTGCCCCGACAATCGCGCGCCGTGAGCGTCCCACCTTCTTCCCAGCTTGTTGCGCCGCCCGGGCCGGTGGCCTTTGGCGACTTCGTGCTCGATATGGCGCAGGCGCGCCTGCTGCGGGGGACCGCGCCGCTGGGCCTGAACGGCCGGCCGCTGCAGGTGCTGGCGCTGCTGGCCGCTCACCCCGGACGCTTGCTCAGCAAGGACGAGGTGCTGGACGCGGTGTGGGGCCATCGCCATGTCACCGAGTCGGTGCTCAAGGGCGCGGTGAACCTGCTGCGCGAGGCCCTGGGCGACGACGCGCGGGCGCCGCGTTATGTCGAGACCGTGCCGCGCCGTGGCTACCGCTTCGTGGCCCAGGTGGCCCAGGTGGCCGAGGTGGCCGCGGTGGCTGCGGCACCCGCGGCACCCGCGGCACCCGAGGCGCCAGTACCAGCGGCGCCACCGGCGCCGGCCGCTGCCGCCCTCCGCCCGGGCAATCTGCCGGCGCAGATGGACGCGCTGATCGGCCGTGGCGACGAGCTGCAGCAGGTGCTGGCGCTGATGCAGGGCCACCGCCTGGTCACGCTCACCGGCCTGGGCGGCGTGGGCAAGACCCGGCTGGCGCTGGCCGCCGCCGGTGCGGCCGAGGCGCCGGCCGACGGCGTGTGGCTGCAGCGCCTGGACGATCTGGACGATCCGGCCCTGCTGTGGCCCACGCTGGCCAGCCTGCTGCAGCTGGGGCCCCGGGCCGCAGCCGGTGCCGACGAGCTGGCCCGGGCCGTCGCCGGCCTGCGCCTGCGCCTGGTGCTGGACAACGCCGAGCACCTGGTCGGCGCGGTGGCCGAGCTGGCGGCGGCCCTGCTGGCCGCGGCGCCCGGCGTGCAGCTGCTGGTCACCAGCCAGCTGCCGCTGCGCCTGGGCCCCGAGCGTGTGCTGGCGCTGGCGCCGCTGTCCCTGCCGGCCGACTGGGGCGACAGCGCGCCGTCGCCCGAGGGCTATGCGGCGGCGCGGCTGCTGTGCGCGCGCATTGCCCAGCAGCGTGGCGGCTGGCAGCCCGCCGCGGCCGACTCGGCCGACATCGCCGCCATCTGCCGTGCGCTGGACGGCGTGCCGCTGGCGCTGGAACTGGCCGCCGCGCGCGTGCCGCTGCTGGGCCTGGCCGGCGTGCGCGCCCGGCTGGACGAGCGCTTCACGCTGCTGACCCGCGGCGCGCGCGATGCCGCCAGCCGCCACCGCACCCTGGCCGCGGCGCTGGACTGGACCTTCTCGCTGCTGCAGCCGCACGAGCGCGAGGCCCTGCAGCGCCTGGCGGTGTTTGCCGGCAGCTTCACGCTGGCCGATGCCGAGGGCGTGCTGGACGGGCTGTGGGACCAGGCGGCGCTGGACGTGGTCGACGAGCTGCATGCCCGCTCGCTGCTGGCCAGCGCCGACGAGGTCGCCGGCGCCGGCGCGTCCTCGCCGCGGCTGCGCCTGTACGACAGCGTGCGCCGCCATGCGCTGGCCGGGCTGGCGCCGTCCGGGCGCGAGGCCGATGCGCGCCATCGTCTGGTCGACTGGCTGGGCCGGCGCTACGAATCGCTGCACCTGATCGATCTGCAGCAGCCGCTGGCCCACTGGCTGCCCGCCTGCCAGGCCGATGTGGACAGCCTGCGCGCGGCGCTGCGCCACGGCCTGGACGGCCAGGCCGCGCCGGCCACCGCCGCCTGCGCTGTGCTGCTGGCGGCGCACAGCGTGCCGTTCTGGCACCGCAGCGGGCGCCGCGCCGAGGGCTCGCGCTGGCTGCAGCAGGCGCGCCAGCGGGCCGCCAGCCAGGCCCTGCCGCTGACGGCGCTGCAGCGGGCCTGGCTGGACCATGCCCATGGCCTGTTCGTCTGCTATGCCCAGGTGGGCGATCCGGTGCAGGCCCTGGCCGACCTGCGCGCGGCCCGGCCGCTGCTGGCCGGGCAGGGCGACCGGCCACGCCTGTATGCCTCGCTGCATGCCGAGTTCCAGCTGATGCTGCGCTGCGAGCCCGGCCAGTCGCGCCGGCCGGTGGTGGAGGCGGCGGTGGCCGCGGTCGATCCCGCCTGGCCGCCGCTGGCGGCGCGCTTTGCCTTCACGCTGCAGGCCGTGCAGTGCCGCGACGACGGCGACATGGCCGGCTACCTGGCGCACGGCCAGCGCTTTCGCAGCCTGGCCTTGTCGGTGGGTGCCCAGGTCGAGGCCTGGCTGGCCGACCAGATCATCGGCCAGGCCCTGCTGCTGCTGGGCCGGCGCGACGAGGCCTGCGAGCACTATGCGCAGGCGGTGGACAGCGTGCGCGCCGCCGGCTGGCTGCGCACCCAGGTGCAACTGGTGGCCATGGGCGCGGCGCTGGCGCTGCGCCGCCGGCTGGATGCGGACAGCCGCGCGCGGGCGCTGGAGGCGCTGCGCCTGCTGGCCAGCGACGGCATGGTGTGGTGGGTGTCCGATGCCCTGCCCTGGGCCGCCTGGCACGACGGCCGGCCCGGCGATGCGGCGCGGCTGCAGGCCTGGTCCGACCGCCTGGTGGCGGCCCGCGGCGACCAGCGCGGGCCGATCTTCAACGGCATGCGCAGCGATCTGCGCGCGGCGCTGGGCGCGGCCGCCGATGCGGTCGATGCCGATCAGGTGCCGGCCGGCGACGCGGCGGCGGTGGAACTGGCCCTGGGCCCGGGCGCCTCGGCGGCGATCCTGCCGGTGGCCATGCCCTGATCGGTCAGATCCCGGTCAGGCGGCGGGCGTGGCGCGGCCGCATCAAGTCTGACCACGGCCTGACGACAGCGGCGGGGCGGGTCCGCAGAATCCGGTGCGTTGACATCACAAACACCCGGAGCCCTCGATGAAGCCGCTGTCCTCGCCCGTCCCCTGCCTTCCCCGCTGCGTGGCCCAGGCCGCGCGCTGCACCGTGCTGGGCCTGCTGCCGCTGCTGGCCCAGGCCCAGGCCCAGGCCCAGACCCAGACCCAGACCCAGACCCAGACCCAGCCCGCGCCGGCCGCCGCCGCTGCTGCCGATGAGCGCGTGACCATCGTCGGCACGCGCCGCGCCACGCCGGCCAGCAGCGCCGTCGACACCGTGGTGCCGGTGGACATCTACGGCCTGGGCAAGGCGGTGGAGAGCGGCGGCCAGTTCGACCTGGCCCAGACCCTGCAGTACCTGGTGCCCTCGTTCACGTCCACGCGCCAGACCGGCTCGGACGGCGCCGACCTGATCGACTCGGCCGCGCTGCGTGGCCTGGGCTCGGACCAGACCCTGGTGCTGGTGAATGGCAAGCGCCGCCACACCGTGGCCCTGGTCAACCTGTTCGGCGCGCGCAACCGCGGCAACACCGGCACCGACATGAATGCCATGCCGCTGCTGGCGGTGGACAACATCCAGGTGCTGCGCGACGGCGCGGCGGCGCAGTACGGCTCGGACGCCATCGCCGGCGTCATGAACATCACGCTGAAGAAGAAGCGCGGCTGCGAGGCCGTGGCCAGCTGGGGCCAGTACAGCGTGGGCGATGGCGAGAACAGCCTGCTGTCGGCCTACTGCGGCCTGGCCCTGGGCGATGGCACGCTGGCCATCACCGGCGAATGGCAGGACCGCGGCCGCAGCAACCGCGCCGAGCCCGGCAACCCGCGCACCATCGGCGACAGCGCGGTGCGCAATGAAACCCTGTACCTGAACGGCGAATGGGGCGCCGGCAGCGGCAAGTTCTATGTCAGCGGCGGCGGCCAGCAGCGCCGCGCCTCGTCGGGCGCCTGGGCCCGCGACGGCCTGGGCTCGGACGACATCCCGTCGCGCAACTCGGCAGCCATGTACCCGGACGGCTTCGTGCCCTTCATCAATGCCGACATCAGCGACCGCTGGGGCACGGCCGGCTGGAAGGGCCAGCCGGGCTTCCTGGGTGGCTGGACGCTGGACCTGTCGCAGACCCTGGGCCGCAACACCATGCGCTACGACGTGACGAACACGCTGAACGCGTCCATCGCCAACCAGGACCTGCTGAACGGCGGCGCCGGCCTCAGCGCCACGCGCTTCGACGCCGGCGGCTTTGCCTTCCGCCAGGACACGAGCAACCTGGACCTGTCGCGCTTCTTCGACAGCCTGTGGGGCGGCACCAATGTGGCCTTCGGCGCCGAGCTGCGCCGCGAGCGCTACAGCATCACGGCCGGCGAGCCGGGCTCCTACATCGATGCCGATGGCGTGGGCAACGGCGGCAATGCCGGCAGCCAGGGCTTCCCGGGCTTCATGCCCGGCGACGCCACCAACCAGTCACGCCGCAGCCGGGCGCTGTATCTGGAGATCGAGAGCACGCCGACCGCGGCGCTGACGACCCAGGCCGCCCTGCGCTATGAGCGCTACAGCGACTTCGGCGCCACCACCACCGGCAAGCTGGCCGGCGCGCTGAGGCTGTCGCCGCAGACCCTGCTGCGTGGCTCGGCCAGCACGGGCTTTCGCGCGCCCAGCCTGCAGCAGGTGTTTTTCTCGTCGACCTTCACCGACTTCGTCGCCGGCCAGCCCATGGACGTGGTGCTGGCGCCGAATGGCGGCGCGGTGGCCAATGCCGCCGGCATCCCGAGGCTGAAGGAGGAGAAGAGCCGCCACCTGACGCTGGGCGCGACCTTCAAGCCCAGCCGCGCCTGGACCATGACGGCCGACCTGTACCGCATCGAGATCCGCGACCGCATCGTGCTGTCGGGCCGCTTCGACGACAGCAACTACCCGGCCCTGGCCAGCACGCTGGCGGCACTGGGCGTGGGCCAGGCGCAGTTCTTCGTCAACTCGGTCGATACGCGCACCCAGGGCATCGACATCACCGCCGCCCACAGCATGAAGCTGGCCGGCGGCCAGCTCGACACCCGGCTGGCGCTGAACCGCGGCAGCACCAAGGTCACCGGCGTGCATGCGCCGGCCTCGCTGGTGGGCCACGAGGACGTGCTGCTGTCCGAGCGCGAGCGCCTGTACATCGAGCAGGGCGCGCCGAAGATGAAGGCCACGCTGGGCTTCGAGTACCAGCGCGGCGCCTGGAGCACCGACTTCAAGATCGTGCACTTCGGCAGCCAGACCCTGGGCTCGTGGTCGGGCACGGCCAACGGCGTGCCCAACCTGGTCTATGCGCCGCGCACCTCGGCCGACCTGGCCATCAGCACCCAGCTGGCCAAGAATGTGAGGATCACCGTGGGCGGCAACAACATCTTCAACGTCAAGCCGTCCAAGCAGAACCCCGACGAGACCGACAACGGCTTCAAGTACGACAGCGTGCAGTTCGGCCTGAGCGGCGCCTCGTACTTCGCCAAGCTGCACGCCAGCTTCTGACTATGCAAACACGCCGGCCGTGTCCTGCATGCGGTCGGACACCTCGCCCAGGTGGTGCATGGTGTCGCCGTAGGCCATCTCCAGCATCGTCAGGCGCTTGAAGTAGTGGCTGCCGATGTACTCGTCGGTGACGCCGATGCCGCCGTGCATCTGCGTGCACTGCTGGCCCACGAAGCGCATGCTGTTGCCCAGCTGCACCTTGGCTTGGCTGATGGCGCGGCGGCGCTGCGGCGCCGGCTCGCCCAGCTTCAGCGTGGCGTAGTAGCTCATCGAGCGGCCCAGCTCCTGCTGCATCTTCACGTCGGCGGCGCGGTGGCGCAGGGCCTGGAAGCTGGACAGGGCCACGCCGAACTGCTTGCGCGTGTTCAGGTACTCGAAGGTCAGGGCCACCAGCTTGTCCATCGCGCCCACGCCTTCGGCGCAGCTGGCGGCGATGCCCATGTCGATGGCCCGCTCCAGCGCGGCCCAGCCGTCGGTGGTGATGGGCGTGGCGGTGACGCCGTCGAGCAGCAGCTCGCCGGCGCGGCCGCCGTCCTGCGTGGGATAGGCCTTGACGGTGACGCCGGCGGCCTTGGCATTGACCAGGAACAGGCCGATGCCGGCGGTGTCGTCGTCGGCGCCGGACAGACGCGCCGGCACGATGAACTCGTCGGCCTCGTCGGCCGCCGGCACCACGCTCTTGTGGCCGCTGAGGGTGAACAGCTCGCCGGCCGGCGTGGCGCGGGTGGTCACGCGCTGGGTCTTGTAGCGCGCGCCGCGCTCCTGCAGCGCCGGCACCACCAGGGCCTCGCCGGTGGCGATGCGCGGCAGCCAGGCGGCCTGCAGGTCCTGCGGGCCGGCGTCCAGCAGCGTGGGCGCCACCAGGGCCGCGGCGGCATAGGGGGCGTTGACCAGGCCGCGGCCCAGCTCTTCCATCACCACCATGGCCTCGACCGGGCCCTGGCCCATGCCGCCTTCGGCCTCGGGCACCAAGAGGCCGGTCAGGCCCAGCTCGGCCAGCTCGTTGTAGACCTCGCGGGTCTTGCCGCCGGCCTTGGCCAGCGCATGGCGGCGGCTGAAGTCGAAGCCCTTCTCGACCCACTTGGCGACGGCGTCGCGCAGCGAGTTCTGGTCGTCGGTGAATTCGAAGTCCATGGGTTGTCTCCTGTCAGCCGAGCACGGTCTGCGCAATGATGTTGCGCTGGACCTCGTTGCTGCCGCCGTAGATGGTGGTCTTGCGCATGTTGAAGTAGGTGCCGGCCAGCGGCGCGCAGACGGCGGCGCCGGCGAAGTCACCCTGCCAGCCGGCCTCCATGGCCTCGTGCTGGTAGGGCAGGGTCATGGGCCCGGCGGCCAGCATCATCAGCTCGCTGTAACGCTGCTGGATCTCGCTGCCCTTGATCTTCAGCAGGCCGGCGATGTCCAGGCTGTTCTTGCCGCTCTTCTCGGCCGACAGCACGCGCAGCACCAGCATCTCCAGCGCCACGATGTCCACCTCCAGCAGCGCGATCTGGTCGCGGAAGCGCGGCTCGTCGTACAGGCCTTCGGCCTTGGCGATGCGCTTGACGCGCTCCAGCTCGCGCTTGGCGCGGTTCACGTCGGCGATGTTGGTTCGCTCGTGGGCCAGCAGGTGCTTGGCATAGGTCCAGCCCTTGTTCTCCTCGCCGATCAGGTTCTCGGCCGGCACCTCGACGTTGTCGAAGAACACCTCGTTGACCTCGTGCTCGCCGTCCAGCGTGATGATGGGGCGCACGGTGATGCCGGGGCTCTTCATGTCGATCAGCAGGAAGCTGATGCCCTGCTGCTTCTTGGCCTCGGGGTCGGTGCGCACCAGGCAGAAGATCCACTCGCCGTACTGGCCCAGCGTGGTCCAGGTCTTCTGGCCGTTGACGATGTACTTGTCGCCCACGCGTTCCGCACGCGTCTTCAGTCCGGCCAGGTCGGAGCCGGCACCCGGCTCGCTGTAGCCCTGGCTCCACCACACCTCGCCCGAGGCGATGCCGGGCAGGAAGCGCTGCTGCTGCTCGGGCGAGCCGAAGGCCATGATCACCGGCGCCACCATCACCGGGCCGAAGGGGATGATGCGCGGCGCACCGGCCAGCGCGCATTCTTCCTCGAACAGGTGCTTCTGCACCGCGGTCCAGCCCGGGCCGCCGAACTGCTTGGGCCAGCCATAGCCCAGCCAGCCCTTGGCGCCCAGGATCTTGGCCCAGCGCTGCAGGTCGTCGCGCGACAGGCGCAGCGAGTTGAAGACCTTGTGGCTCAGGTCCTTGGGCAGGCTCTCGGCCACCCATTGCCGGATCTCGGCGCGGAAGGCCAGTTCTTCCGGAGTGAAGTTCAGGTCCATGGTGCGTGTGTCTCCTGGGCAGGCGGTGAGCGGACGCAGACCGCGACACGAGTTTTTAGCACGGTCGTTCGATTTCCATTTGTCCCTGCTGCGACAAGCCGTGTTCCTGGTCTTCCCCAGGGCGACCGATGCTTCGCTGTGCGGAACGCCGTCCGCACTGCAGCCACGCCCGCCGCGCCTGCAACCCAGGCGACCCGGGGGCCGGCGCCGGCGCGCTAGAGTGCCGGCTCCGCAGCTTGACGACACACCGGAGACCCCCATGCGCGAATCCCTGCAGTTCTACATCGATGGCCGTTGGGTGGACCCGGCCGATCCGGCGGCGCGGCGGCTGGACGTGATCAATCCCGCCACCGAGGGCCTGGCCGGCCGCATCGCGCTGGGCTCGGCGGTGGACGTGGATCGTGCGGTGCAGGCCGCGCGCCGCGCCTTCGAGAGCTATTCACAGACCTCGGTGGCCGAACGCACGGCCCTGCTGGAACGTGTGATCGCCGAATACAAGAACCGCTATGCCGACATGGCCGCGGCCATCACCGAGGAGATGGGCGCACCGGCCGTGCTGGCCAACAAGGCCCAGGCGGCGATGGGCCTGGCCCATCTGCAGACGGCGCTGGCGGTGCTGAAGGACTACCGCTTCGAGGAGCAGCGGGGCAGCACGCTGATCCGCAAGGAGCCGATCGGCGTGTGCGGCTTCATCACGCCCTGGAACTGGCCGGTGAACCAGATCTCGTGCAAGGTGGCGCCGGCCCTGGCCACCGGCTGCACCATGGTGTTGAAGCCCAGCGAGATCGCGCCGTTCTCGGCCCAGATCTGGACCGAGATCCTGCATGCCGCCGGCGTGCCGGCCGGTGTCTTCAACCTGGTGCATGGCGACGGGCCCACGGTGGGCGCGGCCATCAGCAGCCATCCGGGCGTGGACCTGGTGTCCTTCACCGGCAGCACGCGCGCCGGCATCGAGGTGGCGCGCGCCGCGGCGCCCACGGTCAAGCGCGTGCACCAGGAGCTGGGCGGCAAGTCGCCCAACATCATGCTGCCCGATGCCGACTTCGCCAAGGCCGTGGCCGCCGGCGTCAAGGGCGTGATGGCCAACTCCGGCCAGAGCTGCAATGCGCCCACGCGCATGCTGGTGCCCAATGCCCGCATGGCCGAGGCGCTGGCGGTGGCCAAGGCCACCGCCGAGGCCATCACCGTCGGCGATCCGGCCAGCGGCGCCACGCTGGGCCCGGTGGTCTCGGCCACGCAGTGGGACAAGATCCAGACCCTGATCGAGCAGGGCATTGCCGAAGGCGCGCCGGTGGTGGCCGGCGGCCCGGGCCGGCCGGCCGGGCTGGAGCGTGGCTACTACGTGCGGCCCACGGTGCTGGGCCCGGTGAGCAACCAGTCCATCGTGGCGCGCGAAGAGATCTTCGGCCCGGTGCTGGTCATCATCGGCTACGACACGGTGGACGAGGCCGTGGCCATCGCCAACGACACGCCCTATGGCCTGGCGGCCTATGTCTCGGGCAGCGATGCCGAGCAGGTGCGGGCGGTGGCCCGCCGGCTGCGTGCCGGCCAGGTCAACCTGAACAGCGCCGCGCCGGACCTGATGGCGCCGTTTGGCGGCTTCAAGCAGTCGGGCAATGGCCGCGAATGGGGCGACCATGCCTTCGGCGAGTTCCTGGAGACCCAGGCGGTGCTGGGCTTTGCGCCCAAGGCGGGCTGAGGGCGCTCAGAACCGGCCCGAGGGCTGGGCCAGGTAGAACCACTCGTTGCGCGCCTGGGCCACCGCATTCGGAAACACGATGCGGCCGGCGCGTGGCGCGCGCACCTCGGTGCCATCGGCGCGGGTGCCGATCAGCTCGCCCTCGGCCAGGGCATCGAAGCTCTGCCAGGGCCGGGCGAAGCGGTCGTTGGCATGGCGCTTGTCGATGACCTCGTGCAGCGACAGCGCCTCGATCTGCGGCACCGGCGCCGGTGCCGGCTCGTCGGTCAGGCCGAAGTGGGCCAGCGTATGGCGGATCGCGCGGTATGCCACCTCGGGGGCCGCCGGGTCCTGGTGCTGGCCGCATTCCAGCGTCAGCGCGCAGCCGCCCTGGGCGCGCATGTATTCGGTGGTGCCGACGCCGTAGTTCGGGTTCAGGTCCAGCGTGCCCGACAGGCCGGCCGCGGCAGCCTCGGCCTGGCGCCGCGCCACACCATGGGCATAGGTGCCCAGCCAGCCGTCGACCGCACGGTCCACGCCCAGCACGCGCACCCAGGCTTCTTCGCGCGCGGCCTGCTCGAAGGGCTCGACCGGGCCGCGGTTGTCCAGCGGGCCGACCATCACGAACGGCCGGCCGTTGGACTGGAAGGAATGCAGGTCCAGCAGCACCTGGTGCGCCGCCAGCAGCGGGCACAGCCAGTTGGCCACATGGTCCTCGAACTCGCGCGGGATCGCCGCCGGCCCCAGCGCCCGGTTCAGGTTGCGGTCGCCGGCGCGCACGCCCTTGGCATGGGCCAGCGGGTTGGTCACCGGCACCAGCGTCAGCTGGCCACGGGCGATGGCCAGCTCGCCGCGGTCGATCTGATCGATCAGGCGGCGGATGGCCAGCGTGCCGCAGACCTCGTTGCCGTGCACCGCGCCGGTGACGATCAACCGCGTGCCCGGCGCGCGGCCGCTGTAGCTGACGGACTTGAAGGGATGCAGGGCGGTGGGGGTGCTCATGGCGGCGATTGTCGCGTGGCCTGGCATGCCGCGCGGTTATGGCCGGCCGCCGCGCCGTCATCGGCCGCGGCCCCGGGCCTGGGCTAGGCTCGCCGCATGAGGGGAGAGGTCACCGTCATCGGCGCCGGCGTGGTGGGCATCACCACGGCCTGGTTCCTGGTCGAGTCCGGCTGGCGCGTGACGCTGCTGGATCGTGCGGGCGTGGCCCAGGGCACCAGCCTGCGCAACGGCGGCCAGCTGAGCTACCGCTATGTGTCGCCGCTGGCCGATACCGGCGTGCCGCTGAAGGCGCTGAAATGGCTGGTCCAGCCCGATGGGCCGCTGCGCTGGAAGCCCCAGGCCGATGCCCAGCAGTGGCGCTGGCTGGCGCAGTTTGTCGCCCGCTGCCGCGGCGGCGTCAACCGCCTGGCCACCGACAGGCTGGCGCGGCTGGGCGCTCTCAGCCGAGACTGCATGGACCGGATGCTGCGCGAGCAGTCGCTGCCACCGTTCGACTGGCAGCAGCCGGGCAAGCTGGTGGTCTACCGCAGCCCCGGCCTGCTGCAGCGCGCCGCGCGCGGCCTGGATGCCCAGGCCCAGCAGCGCTGGGACGTGGCGCAGTGCGTGGCCCACGAGCCGGTGCTGCAGGGCCTGGCCGGGCGCCTAGCTGGCGGCATCTTCAGCCGTGACGAGGCGGTGGCCGACTGCCATGCCTTCTGCTTTGCGCTGATGCAGCGCCTGCGCGACCACCCGGGCTTTGCCGGCCTGGTGCTGGGCCGCGCCCAGGCCTTCGAGCGCGATGCCGCCAGCGGCCGCCTGCAGCTGCGCTGCGACGGCGGCCCGCAGCCGCTGATCGGCGCCGATGCCTTTGTGCTGGCCGCCGGCATCGCCAGCCGGCGCCTGGCGGCCACCGCCGGCGTGGACCTGCCGCTGTACCCGCTGAAGGGCTACAGCCTGGACGCGCCGATCGGCCCGGCGCACACGCCGCCACGCGCCAGCATCACCGACTTCGAGCGCAAGGTCTTGTATGCGCGCATCGGCGAGCGGCTGCGCATCGCGGCGATGGTCGACCTGGTCGGCGAAGATCAGTCCATCGATCCCGCCCGCCTGGCCAGCCTGCTGCGCGTGGCCCGCGCCGACCTGCCGGTGGCCGGCGACTACGACCGCGCCGAGCCCTGGGCCGGCCTGCGCCCGGCCACGCCGGGCGGCACGCCCATCGTTGGCGCCAGCGGCCAGGCCGGCCTGTGGCTGAACCTGGGCCATGGCGCGCTGGGCTTCACCTTCGCCTGCGGCACGGCGCAGCTGCTGGCCCAGCAGATGGCCGGCGCGCCGACCAGCATCCCGACCGACGGGCTGACGCTGCGCGGTTGACGCAGATCCAGGCCCGGTCGCCCCAGAGACAACCGGGCCACTGGCCAGCGCCTAGACTCGCGCCTGTCGATGCCGCGGAAGTTCCGTGGTGTCGGCAGCGTTCTCAGGGCGGGGTGGAATTCCCCACCGGCGGTATCCAGGGGCGAGGCCATCGCCTCTGGGAGCCCGCGAGCGCCTGCCCACCGCCATGGTGGGCAGGGTCAGCAGACCTGGTGCGATGCCAGGGCCGACGGTCACAGTCCGGATGAAAGAGAGCGCGTGTGGTGCGTCCCGCACCGCGGATGCCATGGCCCGGCGCTGCCGGCCCTGTGCCGCCGCGGCATGGGGCATGCCGCCGTGCGCCCTGATTCTGCAGCCCCTTCCTTCTTTGTCACGAGGCAAGCATGAATCAGACCGATTCCCCCGTTCACAGCTCCCTGCGCCAGGCCGCCGAGTCGGTGGCCGCGTCCCCCGGCGAGGGCCGCATCGCCATCGTCAGCGCGCTCTGGCATGTCGACCTGGTCGACCGCGCCTGCAATGCCATGATCGCCGAGCTGGCGCGCCATGGCGTGGGCCCCGACCGCATCGACCGCGTGCCGGTGCCCGGCGCCTTCGAGATCCCGCTGGTGGCCCAGCGCCTGGCGCGTGGTGGCCGCCATGCGGCGGTGATCGGTTGCGCCCTGGTCGTCGACGGCGGCATCTACCGCCACGAGTTCGTCGCCAGCGCCGTCATCGACGGCCTGATGCGCGTGTCGCTGGACCACGACCTGCCGGTGCTCTCGTGCGTGCTGACGCCGCACCAGTTCCATGAGCACGAGGACCATCGCCGCTTCTTTGCCGAGCACATGGTGAAGAAGGGCACCGAGGCGGCGCGCGCCTGCGTGCAGATGCTGGCCCTGGCTCAGGTGCCGGCCTCGTCCTGACGGCCGTAGCCCGGGCGGATGCGCACCAGGGCGACCACGGCAAACGAGGGCAGGGTGGCCAGCATCACCCAGCCGAAGAAGCCGGGGTAGCCCAGCAGGCTTTGCAGCCAGCCGGCGGCCATGCCCGGCAGCATCATGCCCAGGGCCATGAAGCCGGTGCACAGGGCGTAGTGCGCGGTGGCATGCTCGCCCTCGGCGACCATCATCATGAAGACCATGTAGGCGGCAAAGCCGAAGCCGTAGCCGAACTGCTCGACCACGATGGCCGCGCTGACCCAGGCCAGGCCCGGCGGTGCGGGCAGCAGGGCCAGGCCCAGGTACAGCGCATTGGGCAGGTTCAGGCACAGCGCCAGCGGCCAGATCAGCCGGTCCAGGCCGCGCCGGCTGATGGCCCAGCCGCCGAGCAGGCCGCCGGCGGTCAGCGCCACCACGCCCAGCGTGCCATAGGCCAGGCCCACGGCCTGGTTGTCCAGGCCCAGGCCGCCGGCCGAGGGCGGGTCCAGCATGAAGGGCACGACCAGCTTCAGCAACTGGCTCTCGGCAAAGCGGTACAGCAGCAGAAAGGCCAGCACGCGGCCGATGCCGGGCCGGCGGAAGAAGGCGGCGAACACCGCGACCGACTCGCGCAGCAGGGCCGGCAGCGAGGGCGCTGCGGTCGTTGGTGCGGCCGCCGCCGCGGGCCGCGGCAGGGCCCAGGCATGAAAGCCCGCCACCAGCACAAAGGCCAGGGCCAGCAGGCCGAACACGCCGGCCCAGGCCTGGGCCGCGCCGCCGCCGCGCGCGATCAGCCAGCCGGCCAGCATCACCAGCCCGCCCTGGCCGCCCACCATGGCCAGCCGGTAGCAGGTGCTGCGCACGCCGACGAAGGCCGTGCGCGTGCGCTGCGGCAGGGCCTGCAGGTAGAAGCCGTCGGCGGCGATGTCGTGGGTGGCCGAGGCAAAGGCCAGCAGCCACAGCAGCAGCAGGCTCCAGCGCACCGGCTCGGGGCCGGGCAGCACCAGGGCGATGCCGCCGAAGGCCGCGCCGGCCACGAATTGCAGCGCCACGATCCAGCGCCGCGGCGCCGCCAGCAGCTCGACCAGCGGGCTCCACAGCGGCTTGATGACCCAGGGCAGGTACAGCCAGCCGGTGAGCAGGGCGATGTCGGTGTTGGACAGGCCCAGGTTCTTGTACATCACCACCGCCAGCGTCATCACCGCCACATAGGGCAGACCCTGGGCGAGGTAGAGCGTGGGGATCCAGCGCCAGGGTGAGACGGGCTTGGGGGCGGGGGTCAATGCGGGACTTCCGGGGCGTGGGTAAAGCGCAACGTGACGCGGGGTCGCGCAGCCACTGTAGCGCCGCCGCAGGCTGGCGCTGCCCGGGGAAACCGCCCTGCGCATTCCCTGGGGTTATGGGCGCCCAGGCTTCCGGCGTACCGCTTGGCGCGCCTCGTGCATGACCCCTGCGCTAAAGTCGTCTGCGATCATTGTTGCTGCCGGATGTCGGGTGAGTGACCGAGGTCGTGGCGGCATCCAGCCAAACACCACCGGAGGGAACATGCAGCTCAAGTCCGTCGTCCGCGCCATTGCCCTGCTGGGCATCGCCATCCCGGCCGTGGCCCAGCAACGCGTGGAGATCACCGGCTCCAGCATCAAGCGCATCCAGAGCGAGGGCGCTCTGCCGGTGGAGGTGATACGCCGCACCGACATCGAGAAGATGGGCATCAGCACCGTCGAGCAGCTGGTGGCCACGCTGTCCATCGCCGGCAACGGCACCGACAACCTGGCCTCGCTGGGCGGCAATGCCTCGCAGGGCTCGACCGCCAATCCCGACGGCAACAACAACCTCGGCAACTCGTCGGCCAATCTGCGTGGCCTGGGGCCGCAGAACACGCTGATCCTGCTCAACGGCCGCCGCCAGTCCAGCCACGGCCTGAAGGGCGCGACGGTGGACCTGGGCTCGATCCCGCTGGCGGCCATCGACCGCATCGAGATCCTGCGCGACGGCGCCTCGGCCATCTACGGCACCGATGCCATCGGCGGCGTGATGAACTTCATCCTGCGCCGCGACTACAACGGCCTGGAGGTCACCGCCGGCACCGACATCACGCAGGAGGGCGGCGGCGCCATCCACAAGGTCTCGGGCGTGTGGGGCATGGGCTCGCTGGACAAGGACCGCTTCAATGTGATGGTGGCGCTGTCGGGCTCGCGCAACGAGATGCTGAGCTCACGCCAGCGCGACTTCGCCCGCGACGGCCACGAGCCGGCGCTGGGCGTGGCCCAGGAGACGGTGGGCACGCCCTATGCCACGCAGACCTTCCAGACCTGGGCCGCGCTGCAGCGGCCCGGCACCAGCGCGCCGATCCGCTTCAACTCGGCCAACCTGCTGGCGCTGAACGGCAACTGCGAGAGCGTGCCCGACATGTTCGCCTATGCCGACAGCGTCACCGGCGTGACCACGCGGCGCTACGGCTGCTCCTACGACTATGCCGGCCGGGCCATGCTGCAGCAGCCCTTCGACGTGCTCAGCCTGGTGTCGCGCGCCAACTTCCAGATCACGCCCGAGCACCTGGCCTATGTCGAGGTGATCGGCTCGCAGACCAAGGCGCGCAAGGAATACGAGGCGATGCAGATCACCTCGGCCACGGCCAGCGACCGCTATTCGTATCCGGTCAACGGCCCCTACTACCAGAACCTGCTGGCGCTGTACCCGAACCTGACGGCACAGACCGGCATGACCTTCGACCCGACCAAGCCCATCGCGATGCGCTGGCGCTGTCTGGAGTGCGGGCCGCGCATCATCGACACCACCTCCACCAACCACCGCGTGGTGGCCGGCCTGGAGGGCGTGGTCGCCGGCTACGACTACAAGCTGGGCCTGCTGGCCGGCCGCGCCACCAGCCGCTCGGTGCTGACGCGCGGCTACTTCTACGACGACAAGCTGGATGCCGCGCTGGACAGCGGCCTGATCAATCCCTGGCTGGCCCCGGGCCAGAGCCAGACCGCCGCCGGCATGGCCCAGCTGGACGCGGCCCGCGCCGACGGCCTGGAGCGCCTGCGCGGCAGCACCCACATCTATGCCGCCGATGCCACCGTGTCGGGCGAGCTGTTCAAGCTGCCGGCCGGGGCCATGCTGTTTGCCGCCGGCATCGACTTCCGCCAGGAGGGCTACAAGCTCAACTACGACGAGGCCGTGCTCTATTCGGCCCTGCCCGATACCGACTTCGTCTCGCGCAAGCGCGACATCACGGCGGTGTTCGGCGAGCTGCTGATCCCCATCGTCAAGAACCTCGACCTGACGCTGGCCGTGCGCAGCGACGAGTACTCGGACTTCGGCCGCACCACCAACCCCAAGGTCTCGCTGCGCTTCCAGCCCCTGCCCAACCTGCTGCTGCGCGGCTCGGCCAGCACGGGTTTCCGCGCGCCCAGCTTCGGCCAGCTCTACACCGCGGCCACCGATCCCAGCGGCACGCTGCCGGTGATCACCAGCGCCCGCGACGACCCCGCCGCCATCTGCACCGGCACCGGTGCCCTGGTGGGCGCGGCCCGCGACGGCGTGTGCGGCGTGCGCTTCGAATACCTGACCGGCGGCAACCCCAACCTCAAGCCCGAGGAATCCGAGCAGTGGTCGCTGGGCTTCGTCGCCGAGCCCTTCGACTGGCTGACGCTGAGCGCCGACACCTGGCGCGTCAAGCGCACCAATGTCATCGGCTTCCTGTCGCCCGAGCAGATCCTCAACAACTACGCCGTGCTCAGCCAGTACGTGGTGCGTGGCGCCGACGGCAAGATCGAGTACCTGCGCGCCGGCCGCATCAATGCCTCGGGCACCATCACCGGCGGCACCGACATCGGCATCACCACGCGCGGCACGCTGGCCGGCGGCAAGTGGACGGCCTCGCTGAACGGCTCGTACCTCGACACGCACAAGGACCGCCTGCTCGACAACCAGCCCTGGGTCGAGCGCGTGGGCCAGTGGAGCAGCCAGGACCTGCGCCTGCGCTGGAAGCACAACCTGGCCTTCAGCTACAGCCTGGGCGACTGGTCGGGCACGCTGTCGCAGAGCTTCGTCACCGGCTACAAGGCCTATGTCTGGCCCACCGGCGTGACCCAGCCGGGCGGCGAGGTCGACAGCTACACCCGCTACAACCTCAGCGGCTCGTACAGCGGCATCAAGAATCTCAGCATCAACGCCGGCATCCGCAACCTGCTGAACACCGATCCGCCGTTCTCGGTGCACCATTCCGACGAGGTCAGCGGCACCAGCTGGGACCCGCGCGTCGGCGACCCGCGCGGCCGCTCGTTCTTCGTCAACATGACCTACAAGTTCTTCTGAGGTCGATCACCGCGTGAGGCTGCGCCACATCGAGGTCTTTCATGCGGTGATGCGCGCCGGCACCGTCAGCGGTGCCGCGCATCTGCTGCACATCTCGCAGCCGGCGGTGACCAAGGTGCTGCAGCATGCCGAGGCCCAGCTGGGCCTGGCGCTGTTCGAGCGCGTGCGGGGCAAGTTCTATCCCACGCCCGAGGCGCTGCGTTTGTTCACCGAGGTCGACAAGCTGCATGCCGACCTGGTGGCCATCCGTCGCCTGGCGGCCAGCCTGAAGAGCGGCGAGGCCCAGCACCTGCGCCTGGCGGTGACGCCGGCGCTGGGCGCGGCGGTGGTGCCGGCGGCCATGCAGCGCTGGGCCCAGGCGGTGCCGGACGGGCGCTGCGAGCTGTCCACCCACCACACGCGCGAGCTGGTCAATGCGCTGCTGCTGGGCGAGGCCGAGCTGGGCCTGGCCCTGCACGATCCCAAGCACCCGGGCATCCTGGCCGAGGCCCTGGCCAGCGCGCCGATGGCGGTGCTGATCCCGGGCCGGGGCGCGGCGGCGCGTGGCAAGGGGCCGCTGGCCATCGAGTCCCTGCCGCCCACCACCATCGGCCTGGCCGGCGACGATCCGCTGGGCCTGCGCGTGCACAGCGAATGCGAGGCCCGCGGCGTGACGCTGGCGCAGCGCATCACGGTGCAGACCTACCAGCTGGCACGCTCGCTGGCCGAGGCCGGCCTGGGCGCGGCCATCGTCGATCCCTTCACCGCCGCCCAGGCCGATGTCCAGCGCGTGGCCGTGCGGCCGCTGGCGCCGGAGATCCCGGTCACGCTGTACCTGCTGACGCCCAGTGCCCAGCCGCTGTCGCAGGCGGCGCGGCGCATGGTGCGCTACCTGGGCGAGGCCGCCGAGGCCTGCCTGCAGCGCGGCGGCCAGGGGCAGGCATGAACCCGGCCGCCATCCGCTGCGAGGAGATGGCCGCGCATCCGGGCTTCCGCCGCCTGGACAGCCTGCGTGGAGTCGCCCACGATCTGCGTTATGCCGGCAGCGACAACTTTGCCGGCCGCATGCTGTACCGCGGCCTGGACTGCGCCTGGCTGCGCCGCGAGGCCGCCGAGGGCCTGGAGCAGGCCGCCGCCTGGCTGGCCCAGCAGCGCCCCGGCTGGCGCCTGCTGGTGCTGGATGCGCTGCGACCGCAGCGTGTGCAGGAGGCGATCTGGGCCGAGGTCGCCGAGACCGAGATGGCGCACTACTTCGCCGAGCCCCAGCGCGGCTCCATCCACTCCTTCGGCATGGCGGTGGACGTGACCCTGCTGGACGCGGCGGGCCGCGAGCTGGACATGGGCTCGGGCTTCGACGAGATGCACGAGCGCTCGCATCCGGCGCTGGAGGCCCAGCACCTGGCACTCGGCGTGCTCAGCGCCGAGCAGCTGGTGCACCGCGGCTGGCTGTATGCGGCCATGGCCCGCGGCGGCTTTCGCGGCATCGCCACCGAGTGGTGGCATTTCGACCATGGCGACCGCGAGCGGGTGCGGCGGGAGTTTGCGCGTGTGCTCTGAACGGCGCTGGACCCGCGCCGCCGTGCTCGCGCTGACGCTGGCGCTGGCCGCCGCCCCGTCATGGGCCCAGGAGACCCGCGACGCCGCCGGCTTTGCCGCCTGGCGCGAGGCCCATCCGGCGCCGGTCGACGCGTTCCAGAAGTTCCTGGAGGAGGCCGGCGTCGGCCAGCTGGTCGAACTGCACGAGCTGCTGCGCTCGGCCAGCGACTGGCAGGTCTGCGATGACCAGCCCTATGCCTTGCCGCCGCCCGAGCACTGGCCGGCCGCGGTCCGGGTGCTGCAGCTGCTGAAGGAGCTGCGCGCGGCGGGCGTGCTGGGCCGCATCGAGGTGCATTCGACCTACCGCAATCCGCGGCTCAATGCCTGCGCCGGCGGCGCCGAGCGCAGTGCCCATCTGCGCGCCTATGCCATCGACTTCACGCCGCTGGAGGGCGACGATCCCACGGACCGGCTGTGCAGCTTCTGGCGCGAGCGGGGGCCGGCCTGGGACATGGGGCTGGGCCGCTACCGGTCGGGCCGCATCCATGTCGACACCGCCGGCCACCGCAGCTGGGGCACCGACCCGGGTGGCCAGTCGACGGCCTGCAGCGCGAACAGGCCCTAGACTTCCGCGCATCCAGTGCGGCCCGGCCTGCGTAGGAGCCTGCCATGCGCACCTGCTGTCTCGCCCCTGTGTCCGTCCTGCTGGCCGGGGCCCTGGCGCTGCCGGCCCAGGCCGAGATCGGCAAGCTGCCGCTGACCGGCGGCGTCAGCAGCATTGACGGCGCGGCCGGCGGCGGCCTCACGCCCTGGGCCATGGCCGGCACCCAGGCCACGGCCGGGCAATGGGGGCTGTCGGCCTTTGCCACCGCACTGTCCACCCAGGGCCACCGGCTGCAGGCGGGTGGCCTGGCGCTGGGCTGGAACGAGCGGCTGGAGATCAGCCTCGCGCAGCAGCGCTTCGATACCGGCGACACCGGCGCGGCGCTGGGCCTGCCCGGCCTGGTGCTGAGCCAGCACATCGTCGGCGCCAAATGGCAGATCGCCGGCGATGCCATCTTGGACAGCGACCGCTGGATGCCGGCCGTGGCCGTGGGCCTGCTGGCCAAGCGCCTGGATGCCGGCGGCCTGGCGCCGACCCTGGCCGTCCTGGGCGCGCGCCGCAGCGGCACCGACCTGTATGTCAGCGCCACCAAGCTGCTGCTGGAGCCGGGCCTGCTGCTGAATGCCACGCTGCGCGCCACCCGGGCCAACCAGGGCGGCCTGCTGGGCTTTGGAAGTGCGGCGCGGCACCGGCACACGCTGCAGCCCGAGTTCTCGGCCGCCTGGCTGCTGCGCCGCAACCTGGCGCTGGGCGCCGAATACCGCTTCAAGCCCGACCACCTGAACCCGTCGGCCCTGGGCGCCGGCCTGGCCGAGGATGACTGGGCCGATGTCTTCATCGCCTGGGCGCCACATGCCCAGCTGTCGCTCACCGCCGCCTGGGTGGATCTGGGCCGCATCGTGCCGGCGGTGGATGCGCGGCGCCAGCGTGGCGCCTACCTGTCGCTGCAGGCGGCGTTCTGAGGCTGGAGGTGATGGCGATGGCGCTGGCGATGAAAACGCTGCAGACCCTGACCCTGATGCTGTGCGCCCTGCTGGCCTGCGCCCAGCCCGCGTCGGCCCAGCCGTCCGCGCCGCCGCAGTCCCCGCCCGACGCCGCCCTGCTGGCCGCCTTTGGCGGCGAGGCCGGTGTGCGCCGCCTGGCCGACCTGCTGGTCGAGCGCATGCGCGCCGATGCGCGCATCGGCCACTACTTCGAGAGGACCAACCTGGCCGAGCTGAAGAAGCAGCTGGGCGACCAGCTCTGCCAGCTGCTGGCCGGCCCCTGCGTCTACCAGGGCGCGGGCATGCGCGAGGCCCATGCCGACATGGGCATCCGCCGCGCCGACAGCCTGGCCCAGGTGGAGCTGCTGCAGGACGTGATGGACCAGCTGGGCGTGCCCTTTGCCGCGCAGAACCGCCTGCTGGCGCGGCTGGCGCCGATGTACCGCGAGATCATCGAGCGCTAGCCTGGCAGGCGGGCGCCGCGCGCCGGCCGCTCAGACCTTGGGATAGGTGCCCGGCAGCAGCACGCTCTGGTCGACCTGGCCGATCTGCGTGCGGCCGCAGAAGGCCATGGTCAGGTCCAGCTCCTTGTGGATGATCTCCAGCGCCTTGCTCACGCCGGCCTCGCCCATGGCGCCCAGGCCGTAGAGGTGGGCACGGCCGATGTAGGTGCCACGCGCGCCCAGGGCCCAGGCCTTCAGCACATCCTGGCCCGAGCGGATGCCGCCGTCCATGTGCACCTCGATCTTCGAGCCCACCGCATCGACGATGGGCACCAGGGCGCGGATGCTGGACTCGGCGCCATCCAGCTGGCGGCCGCCGTGGTTGCTGACGATGACCGCGTCGGCGCCCGAGTCCACCGCCAGCCTGGCGTCCTCGACGTCCTGGATGCCCTTGAGGATCAGCTTGCCGCCCCATTGCTTCTTGATCCAGGCCACGTCGTCCCAGCTCAGCGTGGGATCGAACTGCTGGGCGGTCCAGTTCGACAGGCTGCCCATGTCCTCCACGCCCTTGACATGGCCGAAGATGTTGCCGAACTGGCGGCGCCGGGTGCCGGCCATGGCCATCACCCAGCGTGGCTTGGTCACCAGGTTCAGCATCGAGGCCAGCGTGGGCTTGGGCGGCACCGACAGGCCGTTTTTCAGGTCCTTGTGGCGCTGGCCCAGGATCTGCAGGTCCAGCGTCAGCACCAGGGCGCCGCATTTCGCGGCCTTGGCGCGCTCGATCAGTCGCTGGCTGAAGTCGCGGTCGCGCATCACATACAGCTGGAACCAGAACGGCGCCTTCGTGTGCGCGGCGATGTCCTCGATGGAGCAGATGCTCATCGTGCTCAGCGTGTACGGGATGCCGAACTTCTCGGCCGCGCGCGCGGCCAGGATCTCGCCATCGGCATGCTGCATGCCCGCCGAGCCGGTGGGCGCGATCGCCACCGGCATGGCCACCGGCACGCCGGCCATGGTGGTGGCGGTGCTGCGGCCTTCCATGTTCACGGCCACGCGCTGGCGCAGCTTGATGCTCTGGAAGTCGGCCTCGTTGGCGCGGTAGGTGCCTTCGGTCCAGCTGCCCGAATCGGCATAGTCGTAGAACATGCGCGGCACGCGCTTTTCGGCCAGCACGCGCAGGTCTTCGATGCAGGTGATGACGGTCATGGCGGCGGGTCTCCTTGTTGTGGCACGGCGGGCGGTCTGGGGCGCGATGCTAGCGCCCGGGCCGGCGCGCGGGCGGAATCCGCTTCCGGTCGGTCCGGAGGCTTATTCCGGCCTGCGGTGCTGCGCCGGGCCTGCCGCGGGTCTGCCCCGGTGCGCGCCGGCAACGGCCTTGCCTATGCTGGTGCCACCCCAGCCCAGCAGGAGACACGCACGATGCAACGCCGCTCGCTGATCCAGGCCGCCACCGCACTTGCCGCCGCACTGGCCGCCAGCGCCCTGCCGGGCCTGGCCCAGGCCCAGGCCTTTCCATCCAAGCCGCTGCGCCTGGTGGTGACCTTCCCGCCCGGTGGTGCGCCCGACATCCTGGCGCGGCTGTTTGCCGACAAGGCCGCCGCCGGCCTGGGCCAGGGCGTGGTGGTGGACAACGTGCCCGGTGCCGGCGGCAACATCGGCGCCGACCGCGTGGCCAAGGCCGCCGCCGACGGCCATACGCTGGTGATGGGCACGGTGGGCACGCATGCCATCAACGGCGCCATGTACAGCAAGATGCCCTACGACATGGTGCGCGACTTCGTGCCGGTGGCCCACATCGCCTCGGCGCCCAACCTGCTGGTGGTCACCAACGATCTGCCGGTGCGCAGCGTGGCCGAGCTGATCACCTGGCTCAAGGCCAACCCCGGCAAGGCCAGCTTCGGCTCGCCGGGCATAGGCTCGTCGGTGCATGTGTCGGGCGAGCTGTTCAAGTCGCTGACCGGCACGCAGATGGACCATGTGCCCTACAAGGGCCGGCAGTTCGCCATCCCCGACCTGGTGGGCGGACAGATCCAGCTGATGTTCGACAACATGCCCTCGGCCCTGCCGATGGCCAAGGAGGGCAAGATCCGCGCGCTGGCCCAGACCACGGCCAAGCGCTCGGCGGCCGCGCCCGACATCCCCACCGTGGCCGAGACCGTGCCCGGCTTCGAGGCCACCACCTGGTTTGCGGTGTTTGCGCCGGCCGGCACGCCGCCGGCGGCGGTGGCGCGGCTGAATGCCGAGTTCAGGCGCGTGTTCGCGCTGCCGGAGGTGCTGGACAAGCTCAAAACCCTGGGCCTGGAGCCCTGGATCTCCAGCCCCGAGGAGCTGGCCAGATTCCAGGCCGCCGAGATCACCAAGTGGGCCAAGGTGGTCAAGGATTCGGGCGCAAAGGCGGAGTAGGCCGCCAGGGCTTGACCAGGCGCAGCCATTTGCGCGCCGGCAGGCCGCAGCGGGCCTCGATGGCCTCGGCGCGGGAGGTCAGGGTTTCGCGGTCGGGCACCACCACGCCGCGGCCGGCGACGACGATGGTATTGCCCTCCTTGGTCGGCGCCAGCTGCCAGACCTGGTCGCTGCCGAAGGCCTCGGCGATGCGCGCCGCGCTGGCCTCGAAGCTGGCGTCGCGGCCGAACAGGTTGACCGTCATCAGCCCGCCGTCGCTGAGCAGGCCGCGGCAGGCGCGGTAGAAGTCGGCATCGTCGAGCACCGGCGCCGCGGCCTCGTGGTCGTAGAGGTCCACGCACAGCACCTCGGCGCATTGCAGATGGGCCGGGTCCTGCACCCAGGCCGCCGCATCGCCCTCGACGACCAGGATCTGGCCGTCCTCGCCAAAGGTCTCGTGCGGCAGCTGGAACCACAGCTTGTTGGCGGCGATCACCGTGGCATTGATCTCCACCACCGTGGTCGGCATGTGCAGTTCCTGGTGCGTGAAGCGGGTGATGGCGCCGGCGCCCAGGCCCAGTTGCAGCGCGCGGCCCTGCGTCAGCTGCTCGGTGGGACGCCACAGCATCCAGGCCATCATGCGCTGGATGTATTCCAGCTCCAGCGCGCGTGGCTTGCGGATGCGCATCGCGCCCTGCACCCAGTCGGTGCCCAGGTGCAGGTAGCGCACGCCGTCGAACTCGCTGATGGTGGCGCCGGCCAGCTCGGTCTGGGCGCGGGCGGCGGCGCGGCGCCGCGGGGAAGGCTTGGAACTCATGTCACTCCGTGGGCGGCGAACACCTCGCGCCAGGCCGCCAGCTTGCGCTCGAACGACCAGCTGGCATTGGCCGGGCTGGACGAGGGCAGGCGGTGCACCGGCAGGCCGAAGGCCTCGGTGATGCGGCGGCTGCGCGCCGATTCGCCGCCATTGTGGGCGATGGCCGCCAGCGCCGGCAGCCGCGCCACCAGGCCGGCCAGGTCGTTGGGCCGGGCGTCGCGTATCGCGCTGTCCAGGCTGCCCTGGCGCCGGCAGCTGGCATGCACGTCCCACAGCGCCAGGCCGTGCAAGTGCAGCGCCTGCAGCCGCTGCGCATAGGGCAGGGCCACCAGGTCCTGGCCCCAGATCGCCGACAGCAGCGGCCAGAACTGGTTGCGCGGGTGGCCGTAGTACTGCTGCGCGGCCAGCGAGGCCTGGCCCGGAAAGCTGCCCAGCAGCAGCAGGCGCGCGCGGCCGTCGGCCACCGGGGCCAGGCCGCTGAGCGCCGGGTCGGCATCGGCATCGGCGTCGGGGTCGGCCAGGGGGGATGGGTGAGTCATGCGGCCGGGATTGTGATCCTGCCCGCGCCGGCATCGGCGATGATGGTCCGATCCACAACAGCGGCCTGCAGCGGCCAGGAGGAACTGCGATGAACATCGAAGCCATAGGCACTTTTCTCGCCACCCAGGGCGTGGACTTCGGCCTCAAGGCGCTGGGCGCGCTGGCGGCCTGGATCGTCGGCCGCTGGCTGATCGGCCTGGTGGTCAAGGCCTTCGGCGCCGCGCTGTCGGCCGGCCGCAAGGTCGATGCCACGCTGACGCAGTACCTGAAGAGCATCCTGGGCGTGGTGCTCAACGTGGTGCTGGTGCTGGCCATCCTGGACATCTTCGGCGTGCAGACCACCTCGTTCGCGGCCCTGCTGGCCGGCGCCGGCCTGGCCATCGGCACGGCCTGGGGCGGCCTGCTGACGCACTTTGCCGCCGGCGTGTTCATGCAGGTGCTGCGGCCGTTCAAGGTGGGCGACTTCGTGCAGGCCGGCGGCGTCACCGGCACGGTGCACGAGCTGGGCCTGTTCGGCACCACCATCATCACGCCCGACAACGTGCTGACCATCGTCGGCAACAACAAGGTCTTCGGCGACAGCATCCAGAACTACTCGGCCCTGCCGCACCGCCGCGTCGACTGCACGGCCAAGGTGGCCAATGGCGTCGATCCGGTGGAGGCGATTGCCAAGCTCAAGACCGCGCTGGCGGCCATCCCCAACGTCAAGGCCGAGCCGGCGCCCGACGTGGACCTGCTGCAGTTCACGCCCGAAGGCCCGCTGCTGGCGGTGCGGCCCTATACCCACACCGACCACTACTGGCAGGTGTACTTCGACACCCACCGGGCCATCGTCGCCACCTTCGGCGCGGCCGGTTATCCGGTGCCCGAGACGCCGCTGGCGCCGCGCACGCGCTGAGTGGGCCGGCGTGCCGGGGTAGGACGCCGCCGACATGCAAACACAGGGCCCTCCGACGCGGGCCGCGGGGCTGCCGGCGCAAGCTGCCGGCCATGAACCAGGTCCTCACCCCTCCCCAGGCGTCCCAGGCGCCCCGCGCGCCCCAAGCCCCCCAGTCGCCGCCCGCCCCGGCCCGTGGTGCGAAGACGGCCGAGGCTTCCGCGCCGCGCCGCGCCGCCAGCGAGGCCGGTCGTGCACCCGATGCGCCGTCGATCTCGACCTGGCAGTCCAGCCAGTGGAACCGCGGGCCGCAGCGCTGGCCCGGCTGGCCGGTGCTGGGCATCGGCGCGGCAGCGCTGGCCCTGGTCGCCTTGCTGAACCACCAGGCCCAACGCTCCGTGACCGAGCAAGCGGCGGCCGCTGCGGCCTCGGCTGCCACGCTGACCGCTGCCGAGGGCACCGGCCCACGCGCCACCGGCACGGTGACCTCGGCACCCGTGGCCGAGCCGCCGCCGTCCGACCAGGCGGCCCTGCCCACCCAGGCGGTGCAGGCCGCGGCCAGGCCGGCGCCGCCGACGGTCTCACCGCCGACCGAACGGGGTCGCGCCGCCCCGCCGGCCGAGGCCGCGGCCGTCGCGCCGCAGGCCCCGGCCACCCCGCTGGCCCCGCCGCCCGCCTTGGTGGCGCCGGCCGCGCCGGAGCCGGTGCGCGAGCCCGCTGCGGCGGTGTTGCCCGCCACCGTGCCTGCCACCCTGCCCGTCGCGCCGTCGGCCCCCGCCGCTGCGTCCGCGGCGCCAGCCCCGGTGACGGCCGAGCGTGTGCCGCCCACGCCGGCGGTTGAACCGGCGCCGGCGGCGTCGCGATAAGCCCGGTCAGGCCGGTTCAGGTCGGGTCGGCCCCGCCGGCCAGGGCCTGCAGCCGCGGCAGCGCGGCCCGGGCATTGGCCGAGGTGATGTCGGCCGTCTGCTGCAGCGTCCAGCCGCGCAGCCCGGCCAGGGTCTGCGCAATGCGTGGCAGCTCGGCCGGCTGGTTGCGCTGCTGCACGGCGCCCTCGGCACGCTCGGCGGCCCGTCGGTACAGCCAGGCCGGCGGGATGTCGGGCGCATCGGTCTCCAGCACCAGGGCGGTGGCCGGCAGCTCGGTGGCCAGGCGGCGGATCTGCAGCGCCCGCTCGTGCGTCATCGCCCCGCCGAAGCCCAGCCTGAAGCCCTGCGCGACGAAGCGTGCCGCCTGCGCCGCGCTGCCGTTGAACGCATGGGCGATGCCACCGGCCACGGCCACGCGGTTCAGCCCGGCCAGCAGCTGGTCGGCCGAGCGTCGCACATGCAGGATCACCGGCAGGCCGGCCGCGCGCGCCAGCTTCAGCTGGGCCAGGTAGAAGTGCTGCTGGCGCTGCGCATCCAGGCCCTGCACGAAGAAGTCCAGCCCGATCTCGCCCACCGCCACCAGGCGCGGATCGTCGCGGTGCTGGCGCAGGGCCTGGGCCAGGCGGTCGAGGTCGGCTTCGGTGCTGCGCTCCACATACAGCGGATGGATGCCCAGCGCATAGGCCAGGCCGTGGTGATGGGCCAGCTGGCGCACGGTGTCGAAGTGCGCGGCCAGCACCGCCGGCAGCACCTGCAGGCCCACGCCGGCCTGGCGTGCACGGGCCACCACGGCCTCGCGGTCGGTGTCGAACTCCGGCGCGTCCAGGTGGCAGTGGGTGTCGATCCAGTTCGACGGCGCGGATGGGTTGCCATGGGCCATGGCGCGATCATGCCGTGGGCGCCGGCGCAGTCTCCGCAGGTCTGCAATGCCCGGCGGTCCGTGTTACCGTGGCCGCGCGCCCGGAGCCTGCGCACCGGTTCCGGCCGCCGCCGACGATGGCCCGCACGCCGCTCACCAGTCGTTCTCCGCAGCGCCGCACCGGCAGGCCCCTGGCCGTGCCGGCGGCGGTGCCCGCTGCGCCGCCGGCAGCGGCGGGGGCACAAGCCCCGCCCGAGGCCCCGCTGCCGCGCCGCCGGCGCTGGGCCGCCGCGCTGCAGCGGCGCGAGCGCTGGCTGTGGGCCACGGCCATGCTGGCGCTGGCCCTGCTGGCCGGCTGGCCGGCCTGGACCTTGCGGCTGCAGCCGCCGGCCAGCTTCGAGCAGATCGACGCGGCAATGCGCGAATCCATTGCCAAGGAGCCGCTGGCCTCGGCCGCCGCCGCGGCCTATGCGGCGGTGCTGCCGTCGGTGGTGCGGGTGGTCGGCCAGATGGCCCGGCCGCCCGCGGCATCGGCCCATGCGGCCTCGGCGCCACGCGCCGCCTCGGCCCCCGGGCGCCGCGCGGCCCGTCCTTCGACGCCGCCGGGCGGCCGGGCGGCCGAGGGCGACGACGACGAGGATGAGGGCCGCAGCGTCGGCACCGGCGTGGTCATCGTCAACACCGGCCTGATCCTGACCAATCTGCATGTGGTGGCCGGCGCCGACCGCGTCACCGTGACCTTTGCCGACGGCAGCCAGAGCGAGGCCGTGGTGGTGAGCCACCAGCCCGAGCACGACCTGGCCGTGCTGCAGGCCAAGACCATTCCCGACGACCTGCATGCGGCCACGCTGCGCAGCACCCAGGGCCTGGCGCCCGGCGACGAAGTGCTGGCGGTGGGCTTTCCGTTCGGCATCGGGCCGTCGGCCTCGGCCGGCATCGTCTCCGGCCTGAAGCGCGAGTTCCGCTCGCCCGAGGGCAAGCGCCTGCTGTCCAACCTGATCCAGTTCGACGCCGCGGCCAACCCGGGCAATTCCGGCGGCCCGCTGGTCACGATGGACGGCCATGTGATCGGCATCGTCACCGCCATCATGAACCCGACACCGGCGCGCACCTTCATCGGCATCGGCTTTGCCGTGCCGATCGAAAACGCCGCCTCCGGCGCCGGCCTGCCACCGTTCTGACATCCGCCCAGCCAAACCCAGCCCCCATCCACCATGAGCCAAACGGACCCCATTGCCAGCGACGCCGCCCAGCTGATGGAGCGCATCCTCTACGAGGTCAAGCGCGTCGTCGTCGGCCAGGACCGCTTTCTCGAACGCGTGATGATCGCGCTGCTGGCCCAGGGCCATCTGCTGGTGGAGGGCGTGCCGGGCCTGGCCAAGACCCTGACCGTGCGCACGCTGGCGGCCACGGTGCGCGGCAGCTTCAAGCGCATCCAGTTCACGCCCGACCTGCTGCCGGCCGACCTGGTGGGCACGCGCATCTGGAACCAGAAGACCGGCGAGTTCGGCACCACGCTGGGCCCGGTGTTTGCCAACCTGCTGCTGGCCGACGAGATCAACCGCGCGCCGGCCAAGGTGCAGAGCGCGCTGCTGGAGGTGATGCAGGAGCGCCAGGTCACCATCGCCGGCGAAAGCCACAAGGTGCCCCAGCCCTTTGTGGTGATGGCCACGCAGAACCCGATCGAGACCGAGGGCACCTACCCGCTGCCCGAGGCCCAGGTCGACCGCTTCATGATGAAGGTGCTGGTCGACTATCCCAGCGACGATGAAGAATTTGTCATCGTGCAGCGCGTCATCGGCGCGCCGGTGGCGGTGCAGGCCGTGGCCAGCACCGGCCAGCTGGCCGAGTTGCAGGCGCAGTGCCGCCAGGTCTATGTGGACCCGAGCCTGATCCAGTACGCGGTCAAGCTGGTCGGTGCCACGCGGCGGCCCGCCCAGCACGGCCTGGCGGCGCTGGCCAAGTACCTGCAGTACGGCGCCAGCCCGCGCGCCAGCATCTCGCTGGTCGAGGCGGCGCGGGCCCTGGCCTTTCTGCGCGGCCGTGCCTATGTGCTGCCCGAAGACCTCACCGACCTGGCCGCCGATTGCCTGCGCCACCGCCTGGTGCCCAGCTACGAGGCCCTGGCCGAGGGCCTGACGCCCGATGCGCTGATCGCCAAGGTGATGGCCGCGGTGCCGGTGCCCGACAAGCCCATGCAGCATGCCGCCGGCGATGCCTGAGACCGCCCAGCCCCCGGAAACCCCGCAGGCGCTGCTGCTGCGCCTGGAGTGGACGGTGCTCAAGCGCCTGGACGGCCTGCTGCAGGGCGACCACCGCACGCTGGCGCGGGGCACCGGCCTCGATCTGGCCGACCTGCGCGAATACCAGGGCGGCGACGATGTGCGCCACATCGACTGGAACGTCACTGCCCGGCTGGACGCGCCCCATGTGCGCCAGTTCATCGAGGACCGCGACCTCAGCGCCTGGTTCGTGCTGGACCTGACCGGCAGCGTGGATTTCGGCTCTGCCGTCGGCAGCACCAAGCGCGCGGTGATCGAGGGCTTCACCGCCACGCTGGCGCGCCTGCTCACCCGCCATGGCAACCGCGTCGGCGCGCTGATCTACCGTGGCGGCGAGCAGCTGGAGTTGCTGCCGCCGGGCGCCGGCCGGCTGCAGGTGCTGCAGCTGCTGACCCGGTTGCGCCAGCCGCCGGCGCCGCCGCGGGCCGGTGCCGAGACCCGGCTGGCCCTGCCGCTGGCCCGGGCCGAATCGCTGATGCGCCGGCGGTCCATGGTCTTCGTGCTGTCCGACTTTGTCAGCGCCCCGGGCTGGGAGGCGGCGCTGGGCCGGCTGGCGCGGCGCCACGACCTGATGGCGGTGCGTGTATTCGATGCCATGGAGATGGAGCTGCCGGCCGAGGCCGGCCTGATCACCGTGCAGGATGCCGAGACCGGCGAGCAGCTGCTGGTCGATGCCCAGGACCCGGGCTTCCGCCAGCGCTTCGAGGCCGCGGTGGCGGCCCACGAAGACGCGCTGCAGGCCGCGCTGGCCCAGGCCGGCGTGGATGTGCTGGAGCTGGCCACCGACGACGACCTGCTGCAGGCCCTGCTGCGCTGCACCCTGCTGCGCCGCCAGCGTCAGCGCCAGCCGCTGCCGCGCCGCGCGCCGGCCGAACTGCGCCGCCTGGACGCCGCGGTCGCGGCGGCCTGAACCGAAGACCAGGGGATAGGGGACGCCAGGCCATGATCGACAACGCACCGCTGGTCTTCCAGTGGCCCGAGGCCCTGTGGAGCCTGATCCTGCTGCCGCTGCTGCTGCTGCTGTACCTGTGGCTGCTGCGCCGGCGCCGCCGCGTGGCGCTCACCCTGCCCAGCATCGCCCTGGTGCGGCAGGCCCTGGGCCCGGGCCCGGGCTGGCGCCGCCATGTGCCGCCGGCCCTGCTGCTGCTGGCCGTGGCCGTGCTGCTGCTGGCCATGGCCCGGCCGATGGCCAAGCTGCGCCTGCCCTCGTCGCAGCAGACCATCATCCTGGCCATGGACGTATCGGGCAGCATGCGCGCCACCGACGTCAAGCCGAACCGCCTGGTGGCGGCGCAGGAGGCGGCCAAGGCCTTCATCGCCGGCCTGCCGCGCAATGTGCGCGTGGGCATCGTGTCCTTTGCCGGCACCGCCGCCGTGGTGCAGGCGCCCACGCTGAGCCGCGACGATGTGGTGGCGGCGATCGACCGCTTCCAGATGCAGCGCGCCACGGCCATCGGCTCGGGCCTGATCCTGTCGCTGGCCACACTGTTTCCCGAGCATGGCATCGACCTGAGCCAGATCACCGGCGCACGCGCCATGCCGGGCGAGAAGAAGGCCGAGAAGAAGCCCTTCACGCCGGTGGAGCCGGGAAGTTATGCCTCGGCCGCGGTGATCCTGCTCACCGACGGCCAGCGCACCACCGGGCCCGATCCGGTGGAGGCCGCGACCATGGCCGCCGAGCGCGGCGTCAAGGTCTACACCGTGGGCATCGGCACCAAGGCCGGCGAGGTGATCGGCTTCGAGGGCTGGAGCATGCGCGTGCGCCTGGACGAGGACACGCTGAAGACGATTGCCGGCATGACCCGCGCCAACTACTTCTATGCCGGCACGGCCGAGGACCTGAAGCAGGTCTACACCGGCCTGTCCAGCCGCCTGGTGGTGGAGACCAAAGAAACCGAGATCAGCGGCCTGTTCGCGGCCCTGGGCGCCTTGCTGGTGCTGGGCTCGGCGGGGCTGAGCCTGTGGTGGTTTGGCCGCGTGGCCTGAGCCCGGCCTGAGCCCGGCCCTGCGTACGGCATACGCAGGGTGTCGTATGGCCCGATGCGGGCCGATTCTCGAGACTCCGATCCGTCGATCAACACGGTGCAAGCCGCACCTGGAGGAGTTCCGAGATGACCCAAGCCACCCGTCGCACGTTCACCGCCACCCTGGGCGCGGTCGCCCTGTCCGCCGGCCTGGTGAGCCTGCCCGCCGCCGCGCAGGAGACCATCAAGGTCGGCGTGCTGCACTCGCTGTCGGGCACGATGGCCATTTCCGAGACCGTGCTCAAGGACGTGGCCCTGATGGCCATCGACGAGATCAATGCCAAGGGCGGCGTGCTGGGCAAGAAGCTGGAGCCGGTGGTCGTGGACCCGGCCTCCAACTGGCCGCTGTTCGCCGAGAAGGCGCGCCAGCTGATCAGCAAGGACAAGGTCGCCGTGACCTTCGGCTGCTGGACCTCGGTCAGCCGCAAGTCGGTGCTGCCGGTCTATGAAGAGCTGAACTCGCTGCTGTTCTACCCGGTGCAGTACGAAGGCGAAGAGCTGAGCAAGAACGTCTTCTACACCGGTGCCGCGCCCAACCAGCAGGCCATTCCGGCGGTGGAATACCTGATGAGCAAGGACGGCGGCGGCGCCAAGCGCTTCGTGCTGTTGGGCACCGACTATGTGTACCCGCGCACCACCAACAAGATCCTGCGCGCCTTCCTGAATGCCAAGGGCATCAAGGACGCCGACATCCTGGAGGAGTACACGCCGTTCGGCCACTCCGACTACCAGAGCATCATCGCCAAGATCAAGAAGTTCGCGTCCGAAGGCAAGAAGACCGCCGTGGTGTCGACCATCAACGGCGACTCCAACGTGCCCTTCTACAAGGAACTGGGCAACCAGGGCCTGAAGGCCACCGATGTGCCGGTGGTCGCCTTCTCGGTGGGTGAAGAAGAGCTGCGCGGCGTGGACGTCAAGCCCCTGGTCGGCCACCTGGCGGCCTGGAACTACTTCATGAGCATCAAGAGCCCGGCCAACACCGAGTTCGTCAAGAAGTGGGGCGACTATGCCAAGGCCAAGGGCATTGCCGGCCACAAGGACAAGCCGCTGACCAATGACCCGATGGAGGCCACCTACATCGGCATCATGATGTGGAAGCAGGCGGTCGAGAAGGCCAAGAGCGTGGACACCGACAAGGTCATCGCCGCGATGGCCGGCCAGACCTTCCAGGCGCCGGGCGGCTTCGTGTCGACGATGGACAAGGAAAACCACCACCTGCACAAGCCGGTGTTCATCGGCGAGATCAAGGCCGACGGCCAGTTCAACGTGGTGTGGAAGACCAAGGGCCCGGTGGTGGCCGACCCCTGGAGCGACTACATCGCCGAGAACAAGGGCAAGAAGAACGTGCCCGCCAAGAAGTGAGCCCCGGCCGCCGGGCGGCCACCCCCTAGGGGTTGCCAGACCGGACCGGGAAACCCGGATCCGGTCTGGCCCTTCCGACAAGAGCCCGCTCCCCTGGCCGCGTTGCGGCCTGTCCCCTGCCGGGGATGGGTGGGGTGCGGGCCTTCCTTTGTTTGGGCTTGTTCATGCAATTGCCAAAGATGTTGTGGCGGGTGGTGCTGGCCTGGGTGCTGGTGCTGCCGTCGGCCTTTGCCCTCACGCCCGAGCAGGCCGGCAAGATCGCCGCCGGCGATTCCGATGACCGGGTGGCGGCGCTGGCCGAGCGGGTGGCCGCCGGCGATGCGGCGCTGCTGCCCTTTGTGCAGGCCATGCTGGACGACGCGGTCAAGACCGCCGGCGGCAAGGCCTTCATCGTGCGCGACGGCAAGGCCGTCGAGGCCGCCACCGGCGCCGCCGCCACGCTGCCGGCCGATGCCGAGGACGTGGTCAACAACAACCGCATGCGCCGTGAGCTGGAAGGCGCGGTGGCCGCGCTGGGTCTGTTTGCGCCGGATGCCGCGCTGCGCGCCAAGGCCGTCACCGACCTGCAGGACACGGCCGACGAGGCCAAGCTGCCGCTGATCGAAAAGGCGCTGGCCGCCGAGACCGATGCCGGCGTCAAGGCCAAGCTGACGCTGCTGCGCGCCAAGGTGCTGATCGGCGCCGCCGATCCGGCCAAGCGCATCGCCGCGGCCCAGGCCCTGGCCGCCAGCCCCGACCCCAGCACACGCAGCCTGCTGCTGGAGCAGAGCAATGCCGAGAGCGATCCGGCGGTCAAGGCCGCGCTGAGCGCGGCGCTGGACAAGGTGCAGGGCACGCTGGCCTGGGGCGAGCGCCTGGGCGTGCTGTTCACCGGCATCAGCCTGGGCTCCATCCTGCTGCTGGTGGCGCTGGGCCTGGCCATCACCTACGGCCTGATGGGCGTGATCAACATGGCCCATGGCGAGCTGATGATGATCGGCGCCTATGCCACCTATGTGGTGCAGAACCTGTTCCGCCAGCACCTGCCCGGCGCCTTCGACTGGTACATCGTCGCCGCCATCCCGGCCTCGTTCCTGGCCGCCGGCCTGGTGGGCGCGGTGCTGGAGCGTGGCGTGATCCGCTGGCTCTATGGCCGGCCGCTGGAAACCCTGCTGGCCACCTGGGGCATCAGCCTGATGCTGATGCAGGCCGTGCGCTCGCTGTTTGGCGCGCAGAACGTGGCGGTGGAAAACCCCGGCTGGCTGTCCGGCGGCCTGCAGGTGCTGCCCAACCTGGTGCTGCCCTACAACCGCCTGGCCATCCTGGCCTTCGCCGCCCTGGTGCTGCTGGGCATGGCCCTGCTGATCGGCAAGACGCGGCTGGGCCTGTTCGTGCGCGGCGTCACGCAGAACCGGCGCATGGCCTCCTGCGTGGGCGTGGATACCGCCCGGGTCGACACCCTGGCCTTTGCACTGGGCGCTGGCATCGCCGGCCTGGCCGGCTGCGCACTCAGCCAGGTGGGCAATGTGGGGCCCGATCTGGGCCAGGCCTACATCGTCGACTCGTTCATGGTGGTGGTGCTGGGCGGCGTGGGCCAGCTGGCCGGCACGGTGATCGCCGGCCTGGGCCTGGGTGTGCTGGCCAAGCTGCTGGAAGGCTGGCAGGGCGCGGTGCTGGCCAAGATCATGGTGCTGGTGTTCATCGTCGCCTTCATCCAGAAGCGACCCCAGGGCCTGTTTGCGATGAAGGGCCGGAGTGCCGAAGCATGAGCGCGGTGATGAGTTCTTCCGTCGTCCTTGAGCAGAAGCGTGGCCTGTTGCTGGGCCTGCGTGGCTGGACCGTGGTGCTGGCGGCGCTGCTGCTGTTCACCGTGGTCGTGCCGGTGTTGAACCTGATGGTGCCCGAGGGCAGCTGGCTGCATGTCAGCGACTACACGGTCAGCCTGGCCGGCAAGATCCTGTGCTATGCCATCTGCGCGCTGGCCATGGACCTGATCTGGGGCTACACCGGCATCCTGAGCCTGGGCCACGGCCTGTTCTTCGCGCTGGGCGGCTACGGCATGGGCATGTACCTGATGCGCCAGATCGGCCGCGACGGCCAGTACAAGAGCGACCTGCCCGACTTCATGGTGTTCCTGAACTGGAAGGAACTGCCCTGGCACTGGGCCTGGAGCGACAGCTTCGTGCTGCAGATGCTGCTGGTGGTGGCCGTGCCCGGCCTGCTGGCCTTTGTGTTCGGCTGGTTCGCCTTCCGCTCGCGCATCAAGGGCGTGTACTTCTCGATCATCACCCAGGCCCTGACCTTCGCGGCCATGCTGCTGTTCTTCCGCAACGAGACCGGCTTCGGCGGCAACAACGGCTTCACCGACTTCAAGCGCATCCTGGGTGTGCCCATCGCCACCGCCGAGATGCGTGTGGGGCTGTTCGCGCTGACCGGCTGCACCCTGCTGGGCTGCTATCTGCTGGCGCGGGCCATCGTCAACAGCAAGTTCGGCCGCGTACTGCAGGCCATCCGCGATGCCGAGAGCCGCGTCATGTTCACCGGCTACAACCCGCTGGTCTACAAGCTGACGATCTGGACGCTGAGCGCGGTGATGTGCGCGGTGGCCGGCGCGCTGTACGTGCCCCAGGTGGGCATCATCAACCCCGGCGAGATGAGCGCCGCGGCCTCGATCGAGATCGCCATCTGGGCCGCGGTGGGCGGCCGGGCCACGCTGATCGGCCCCATCGTCGGCGCGTTTTTCGTCAATGGCGCCAAGAGCTGGTTCACCGTCGCGTTCCCCGAGTTCTGGCTCTACTTCCTGGGCGCGCTGTTCATCGCGGTGACGCTGTTCCTGCCCAACGGCATCGTGGGCCTGTTCAAGAAGGCCACGGAGAAGAAGCAATGACGCCCGATCTGATGGCCGAAGGCGCGGCCCGCAAGGCCGCGTACGAGGCGCGCAAGGCCGCGGCCGAGGCGCAGACCGAGAGCGGCGGCCGCAGCGCCAGCTATGGCCGCATCGCCCGCGCCGGCGTGCCCGACTTCACCCAGGGCGTGGCCCTGTACCTGGACGACATCACGGTCAGCTTCGACGGCTTTCGCGCGCTGAACAAGCTCAGCCTGACCGTCAACGTTGGCGAGCTGCGCTGCATCATCGGCCCCAACGGCGCCGGCAAGACGACGATGATGGACTGCATCACCGGCAAGACCCGGCCCGACAGCGGCACGGCGTCCTTCGGCAGCACCATCGACCTGCTGCGCCTGTCCGAGGCCGAGATCGCGCAGATCGGCATCGGCCGCAAGTTCCAGAAGCCCACGGTCTACGAAGAGCTGTCGGTGTTCGAGAACCTGGAGCTGGCCCTGGCCGGCGACCGCCGCGTGCGTGCGGCGCTGTTCAGCCGCTTGTCGGGCCAGCAGCTGGACCGCATCGGCGAGGTGCTGGGCACCATCCACCTGAAGGACCAGGCCCAGCGCACGGCCGGCCTGCTGAGCCATGGCCAGAAGCAGTGGCTGGAGATCGGCATGCTGCTGATGCAGGACCCGGCGCTGCTGCTGCTGGACGAGCCGGTGGCCGGCATGACCGACGAGGAGACCGAGCGCACGGCCGAGCTGTTCCTGACGCTGGA
>JAGOPK010000012.1:0-110856 GCA_017992055.1 Burkholderiaceae bacterium | reverse complement strand
AGAAGCAGTGGCTGGAGATCGGCATGCTGCTGATGCAGGACCCGGCGCTGCTGCTGCTGGACGAGCCGGTGGCCGGCATGACCGACGAGGAGACCGAGCGCACGGCCGAGCTGTTCCTGACGCTGGAAGGCAAGCACTCGCTGGTGGTGGTGGAGCACGACATGAAGTTCGTCGACCAGTTGACCCAGGGCCGCAAGAAGGTGACCGTGCTGCATGAGGGCTCGGTGCTGGCCGAGGGCCTGCTGGCCGATGTGCAGGCCAACGAGAAGGTGGTCGAGGTGTATCTGGGTCGCTGACCCAGATCCACCTTCGGTGGCCCATGCGGCTCCCCCCGGCCCCCTCCGCGAGGGGGCTCCAGCATGAACAACAAGGTGGGCAGATGCTCAGCGTCCAAGGATTGAATCAGTATTACGGCGGCTCCCACATCCTGCGCAACCTGGGCTTCGAGGCCAAGCTGGGCGAGGTGACGGTGGTGCTGGGCCGCAACGGCGTGGGCAAGACCACGCTGCTGAAAAGCCTGATGGGCGTGGTGCCGGTGAAGACCGGCTCGGTCACGCTCGATGGCCAGGACATCACCAAGGCCACGCCCTACCAGCGCGTGCGCTCGGGCATCGGCTACGTGCCCCAGGGCCGCGAGATCTTCGGCCGCCTGACGGTGGAGGAGAACCTGCGCATGGGCCTGGCTTCCAAGCCCGGCGGCACGGCCATCCCGGCCGAGATCTTCGAGCTGTTCCCGGTGCTCAAGCAGATGATCGGCCGCCGTGGCGGCGATCTGTCGGGCGGCCAGCAGCAGCAGCTGGCCATCGGTCGGGCCCTGGCCTTCGGTCCCAAGCTGCTGATGCTGGACGAGCCCACCGAAGGCATCCAGCCCAGCATCATCAAGGACATCGGCCGCGTCATCCGCATGCTGGCCGACCGCAAGACCATGGCCATCGTGCTGGTCGAGCAGTACTACGACTTCGCCGCCGAGCTGGCCGACCAGTACATCGTGATGGAGCGCGGCGAGATCATCGCCCGCGGCCGCGGCGCCGACATGGAGGCCGACGGCGTGCGCCAGCGCGTGGCCATCTGAGCCGGCGCATCGGTCCCCAGGCGCCAGCCTAAACTGGCCGCCTCCTTGGCCCCGGGGTTTGCGTTCCGTCGATGTCCGTCGTTCCGCCCGTCGAAGCCGACAGCCGCCAGCAGGTCGAGAGCCTGAACCGCCGCGCCCATGCGCTGCGCCACCGTGATGCCCGCGCAGCGCTGGCGCTGAGCCAGCAGGCGCGGGCCATGGCCCTGCGCCTGGACGACCAGCGCGGCCTGGCCTATGCGCTGCTGCGTGCCAGCCTGTGCCAGTCCATCCTGGGCGGAGACGGGCCTCAGGTGCAAAGCCTGCTGGAGCAGTCGCTGGGCCTGATGCGCAGCCTGGGCGACCGCGCCGGCGAGGCCGAGGCCCTGAACCATGCCGGCAACCAGCGGCTGGACCGCCACGAGCATGCCGCGGCCCTGGGCTTCTACCAGGCCTCGCTGGCGCTGCGCGAGGCCCTGGGCGATGCCGATGCCCAGGCCGCCAGCCTCAACAACATCGCCCTGGTGCACCGCCGCTGCGGCGACCTGGCCGATGCGCTGCAGGTGCTGTACCGCGCCGAGGACCTGGCCCGCCAGGGCCGCGATGCCCATGCGCTGGCCTATGTGCTGAGCAACCTGGGCAAGCTGCTGGCCGAGCTGGGCGAAGGCGCCGACGGCGAGCTGCGGCTCAACGAGGCCCTGGCCCTGGTGCGCCAGACCGAGGACCGCGCGCTGGAAAGCACGCTGCTGCTGTCGCTGGCGCGGCTGCACCTGGAGGCGGCCGAGCCCGGCCCGGCCCTGCCGCTGCTGCGCGAGGCCTTCGACCTGAGTCTGGCCACCGGCAACCAGGGCGACCAGGCCCAGGCCCTGCTGGCGCTGGGTGAGGTGCAGCTGGCGCTGCAGCAGCCGGGCGCCGCGCGGCCGCTGCTCGACGAGGCCCTGGCCCTGGCCCTGCAGCGCGGCGACCAGGACCTGGCCGCACGGGCGCTGCTGGCGCTGGCCGCTGCGGGCCATGACGGCCATGACGGCCATGACAGCCCAGCCGACGCCAGCGACCCGATGTCGCGCCTGCGTGCCGCCCTGGCCCATGCCGGGGCCGCGCAGTCGCTGCCGCTGATGGCCCATGTGCACGACCGGCTGTCGCACCAGGCCGAGCGCGACGGCGACCTGGCCGGCGCGCTGCGCCACAGCCGCGAGCACCAGGCCTGCATGGCGCGGCTGCAGGGCGCGCAGGCGCAGCGGCGGCTGCGAGCCGTCATCGCCGGGCGGGCGGTGGCCAGCGGCCTGGCCGAGGCCCGCCACAGCGCGCAAGGCCGCGAGCAGCTGCTGGCCGAGCTGCAGGCCCAGGCCGAGCTGCTGCAGCAGCTGGCGCGCGAGGACGGCCTCACCGGCCTGGCCAACCGCCGCTGGCTGGACCTGCAGTGCCGCCACGAGATCGAGCGCGCCCAGCGCTTCGGCCATCCGCTGACCCTGGCCATGGTCGACATCGACCACTTCAAGCGCATCAACGACGGCCACAGCCATGCCGTCGGCGATGCCGTGCTGTGCCGCGTGGCGCGGCTGCTGCGCGAGGGCTGCCGCGCCAGCGACGGCGTCGGCCGCTATGGCGGCGAGGAGTTCCTGCTGATCCTGGTGGAGACCAGCGCCGCCCAGGCCCTGCAGCGCGCCGAGCAGCTGCGCCAGCGCATCGCCGGGCACGACTGGGCGGCGCTGCAGGCCGGGCTGGGGCCGGTCACGGTGAGCATCGGCCTGGCCGAGCTGGCGGCCGGCGATGCGCCGGCGGCCCTGCTGCAGCGCGCCGACCAGCGCCTGTACCAGGCCAAGCACGGCGGGCGCAACCGGGTCTGCGGCTGACTCCGGCCGGGGCCCGGCCTGTGAAGCGGTGTAAGCGCCCGCCCTGTAAAGGTAAATCCGCTGCAGTTTGCCGGGGCCTGTGCCGATGTTGCGCACAGAATCCGCCGCGCCCCAGCGGGCGGTGCCACCCCGGCCCATGCCGTTCCATGACCACGAACCAGGACCTTCGATGACCCTCCGCCGCCTCCGCCACCCGCTGCTGCTGGCCAGCCTGATCGCGATGCTGCCGCCGCTGGCCGGGGCGGGCCAGCCGGTGGCCGGCCCGGTGAGCGCCGACGAGCCCAGCAGCGACCGCCTGATCATCAAGTACCGCGCCGGCAGCCGCGCCGCCCAGCTGGGCGACATCGTCTCGATGGGCAGCGCGCACGAGGCCGTCAACCGCCGCGGCGCGCAGATGACGCGGCTGCGCGCCAATGCCTTCAATGCCCATGTGATGGCGCTGGACCGGCCGCTGCCGGCCAGCACGCTGCGCACCCTGGCCGACGAGATCGTGCGCGGCGATGCCAATGTCGAATATGCCGAGCCCGACCTGCGCCTGACCGCGCAATTCGTGCCCAACGACCCGTCCTACCTGAGCCAGTGGCAGTACCACGAGGCCACCGCCGGCCTGAACCTGCCCACGGCCTGGAACAGCAGCACCGGCACCGGCGTGGTGGTGGCCGTGGTCGACACCGGCTACCGGCCGCATGCCGACCTGGCGGCCAACATCGTCGGCGGCTACGACATGATCGCCACCGCCACCGTGGCCAACGACGGCGGCGGCCGCGACAGCAGCGCGCTCGACACCGGCGATGCCACCGTGGCCAACGAGTGCTACAGCGGCAGCCCGGCATCGGCCAGCAGCTGGCATGGCACGCATGTGGCCGGCAGCATTGCCGCGCTCAGCAACAACGGCGTCGGCGTGGCCGGCGTGGCCTTCGGCGCCAAGCTGCTGCCGGTGCGCGCGCTGGGCAAGTGCGGTGGCTACACCTCGGACATCGCCGACGCGGTGATCTGGGCCGCGGGCGGCACGGTCAGCGGCACCACCGCCAATGCCAGCCCGGCGCGTGTCATCAACCTGTCGCTGGGCGGCAGCGGCAGCTGCGGCACCACCATGCAAAGCGCCATCAACAGCGCGCGCAGCCGTGGCGCGGTGGTGGTGGTGGCCGCCGGCAACTCCAACACCAATGCCAGCGGCGCCACGCCGGCCAACTGCCATGGCGTGACCACGGTGGCCGCGGTCGGCCGCAGCGGCGCGCGCGCCTACTACTCCAACTACGGCGCCAATGTCGACGTGGCCGCGCCCGGCGGCGACATGCGCAGCGGCGCGGCCAACGGCATCCTGTCGACGCTGAACAGCGGCAGCAGCGCACCTGGCGCCGACAGCTATGCCTACTACCAGGGCACCTCGATGGCCACGCCGCATGTGGCCGGCGTGGCCGCGCTGATGATGGCGCGCAACCCGGCGCTGACGGTGGAGCAGGTGGAGTCGCTGCTGCGCAGCAGCGTGCGCGCCTTCCCGGTGGCCTGCAGCGGCTGCGGCACCGGCCTGCTGGATGCGTCGCTGGCGGTGGCCGCCGCAGCCTCGGCCAGCGTGCCCAGCGTCACCGCGGTGGCCGAGGTGGAAAGCAACAACACCGTGGCCACGGCCCAGGTGGTGAGCCCGGCCCTGGCCACGGTGTCGGGCAGCCTGTCCAGCAGCAGTGACCTGGACCATTTCCGCGTCAGCGTGCCGGTGGGCAAGACCCTGACCGCCCGCCTGACGCCCAATTCGGGCGCCAACTACAACCTCTACCTCTACAACACCAGCGGCACCACCCTGGCCAGCAGCACGGCCAGCGGCAACGGCGTGGTCGACACCGTGGTCTACAGCAACAACGGCACGGCCAGCGCCAGCTATGTGATCGGCGTGCGCCGCGTCTCGGGGGGCACGGGAAGCTATGTGCTGCAGCTGACGCAGTGACCGGTGGTGCGGACGGGGCATCGTGCCTGCCATAGCATCGGCCGATGATCACCGTCCACCACCTGAACAACTCGCGCTCGCAGCGCGTGCTCTGGCTGCTTGAGGAACTGGGCCTGCCCTATCGCATCGTGCACCACCAGCGCGATGCCAAGACCATGCTGGCGCCACCGGCGCTGCTGGCCGTGCATCCGCTGGGCAAGTCGCCGGTGATCGTCGACGACGGCGTCACCGTCGCCGAGACCGGCGCCATCGTCGAGTACCTGCTGGAGCGCCATGGCCAGGGCCGGCTGCTGCCGGCACCCGGCACGCCCGAGGCCCTGCGCTACCGCTACTGGCTGCACTTTGCCGAGGGCTCGGCCATGCCGCCGCTGCTGCTGAAGCTGGTGTTCGACCGCGTGGCCACGGCACCGATGCCGTTTTTCATCAAGCCGATCGCACGTGGCATCGCCAAGCAGGTGCTGGCCAGCTTCGTCTGGCCCAATCTGACGCGCCAGCTGGATTTCATGGAAGCCGAGCTGGCCCAGCGCGACTGGTTCGCCGGCGACCAGTTCACAGGCGCCGACATCATGATGAGCTTTCCGCTCGAGGCCGCCGCCAAGCGTGCCGGGCTCGATGCCTCGCGGCCGCGGCCGCGGCTGCAGGGCTTTCTGCAGCGCATCCATGCGCGGCCGGCCTGGCAGGCCGCGCTGGCCCAGGGCGGGCCCTACGACTTCGCCTGATCCACGGCGCGGCACCACGATGATCCCTCATGGAGTCACCCTGTGCCCCCTTTGCCACGGGCCGCTGCGGCAGGCGTTTGATGCCTCGCCGCAGCCCAGTTACCGGCTGGACTGCCACAATTGCGGCGATCACCGCTTCGATCCCGAGGCGCTCGACCGCCTAGCCGATGATTTGCTGGACGATGCCAGCCGTGCATGCATCGCCCACGGTGTGTTCCAGATCGGTCCGGACGATGTCATCGACCTGGCCCGGCTGCGCCGGCTGCGCGAGTTTGTCCAGCTACCGCCAGCACTGGACCGCATCGACCGGTTGATCCAATGGCTGGCCTCGCAGCCAGAGCCCGGTGAACCTGTCCACCTGTCGGCCCGGGTGCTGCGTGCGCGCCTGGGCTGTGCCAGCGTGCGTGGCGCCGACTGGGTTGTTGACCAAGCCATGGCCATGGGCCTGCTGCAGCCTCTCCCTCCGGTCGGCCATGTGCTCACCGCTGCGGGATGGCAGCGCTGGCAGCTGTTGCAGCGCGAGGCCGCGGGCAGTCGCCATGCCTTCATGGCAATGGCTTTCGGCCAGCCGGAACTGGACAGCTTCTACCTGGACTGGCTGCAGCCCGGTGTGCAGCAGACGGGCTTTCAGCTGCGGACCACCGCCCATGCCGACAAGACCCCCGGACTGATCGACAACCGGATGCGGGTGGAGCTGCGCACCAGCCGTTTCGCGGTGGTCGACCTCAGCCATGGCAACCGCGGTGCGTATTGGGAGGCCGGGTTTGCCGAAGCCCTGGGGCGCCCGGTGTTCTACCTGTGTCGCAAGGATGTGCGGGACGACCCGCTCCATCCCGACCGCCCGCACTTCGATGCCAACCACCAACCGATCATCGCCTGGGATCCCCGGGATCCCGCATGGGCGGTGCAGGAGCTTCAGGCCATGATCCGGGCCACCCTGCCGGCTGAGGCAGTGATGGCCTCTGCCGCGGCGGTTGCTCAGTCCTGAGCGGCCACCCAGTCCACCAGCGCATCCAGCACCGGCCGGCCGCGGTGGGCGGCCTCGTCGTTGATGATGGCCACGAACACCCAGCGCCGGCCCTGGCGGTCGGGCACCAGGCCGGCCAGGGCCACCACATTGCGCAGCGTGCCGGTCTTCAGCCGCGCCAGGCCGCTGGCCGGGCCGCTGGTCAGGCGCCGGCGCATGGTGCCGTCCTCGCCGACCACCGGCAGGCTCATCAGCAGGTCGGGTGCGCGCCGGCCGTTGACGGCCACGCGCAGCATCGCCGCCATCTGCCGCGGCGTGATGCGCTCGCTGCGGCTCAGGCCCGAGCCGTTGTCCAGCACCAGGCCGTCGCTGGCGATGCCGTGCGCGGCAAACCAGCGGCGCACCGCGGCATCGGCCCAGTCGGCGGTGCGGCGCTCGCGCGGCGCGGCGTCGCCGGACGCTGCAGATGTGCGTTGGGCCTCGGCCACGCCCAGCTGCAGGTAGAGCAGGCGGGTCATGGCGTTGTCGCTCTGCTTGTTCAGCGGCCGCAGCAGCTCGCCCCAGGGCCGGGCATCGCGGCGCGCCAGCACGCGGCTGTCGCCGGCCTGGGCCTCGCCGGGCTGGGCATCGCGCACGCGGCCGCTCCATTGCCCGCCCAGGCCCTGCCACAGCCAGCGCAGCTGGGCCTGGGCCTGCAGATTGCGCTCCAGCAGCTGCAGCTGCGGCCGCACCGTGCAGCCGCGCGGAAAGCCGCCCTGCAACACCAGCCGCGGCTGCCCATCGGGCCCAGGCCCGGGCTCGGTGCGCGGCGGCTGCCAGCCGTGCCCGTCCCATTCGCGGCAGGGCGCGTCGTTGAGGCTGAGCCGGTTGTCGATCAGCACGCCGGGCAGCGGCGGCAGCGGCCGCGCCTGCACCTGGTGGCCGTCGGCGCTGAGCTGCAGGCTGTGCAGCGACAGGCCCAGGTTCAGCGCATCGGGGATGACGTTGTAGGGGAACTCGGGCGAGCTGTCGAAAGGCGGCACGCCCAGCTCGGGCCGCGCCGGCGTGAACAGGCTGCGGTCGAGCACGATGTCGCCGTTGATCTCGCGCAGGCCCTGGTGGCGCAGCTCCAGCAGCAGGGCCCACAGCTGGGGCAGGCCCAGCTCGGCATCGGCACCGCCCTCGATCAGCAGATCGCCCTGCAGCACCTCGCCCACCTGGGCGGCGCGGCTGCGCAGCTGGGTGAAGCCACGCGCCGTGGGGCCGACGCCCGGATGGTCCAGCGCCACCACGCTGGTGACCAGCTTCATGGCCGAGCCGGGCTGCATGGCGCGGTCGGGCTGCAGGGCCAGGCGCGGCGACTGGCCGGGCCCATCGGCCGGCAGCACCAGCACGGCCAGCGAGCTGGCCGGCAGGCCGGCCTGCTGCAGCGCCGCGCGCACCGGCGCGGGCAGGGCCTCGTCGGGCGATTGCAGCGACGGCGCGCTGGCACAGCCGGCGAGCAGGGCCAGCGCGCTGAACAGGGCGGGGAGGGCGGGACGGGTCAGGAGGCGGCGGGCAGGGTCACGGCAGGGCATGGCGCGATTCTGGGCGATGGCCTGGCGGCGGGGCTCAGCGCGGCGTGCGGCGGCGCCTGGCGGCCTGCTGCCGCAGCCATTGGCTGGCCTGGCCGGCCTTGTCCGACAGTTCATGGGCCAGGCCCTGGGCCAGCTCGCCGGCCGCATCGGCCGCCTCGGCGGCCAGGCCCGCACCCTGCTTGAGCAGCCGGCCGGCCTGGGCCACGCCCTGGCCCACACTGGCCTCGACCACGGCCTTGTCGGGCAGCCGGGCCTGGGCCTGGGCCCAGGCCTGCTGCGCCCGGTCGGCGGCCACCGCCGCACCTTGCCAGGCCTGGCTTCCCAGGTCCCGGGCCTGCTCGCGCACCAGCTGCCAGCGCTGCGTCCACTCGCTGCCGGGCGGCAGGCTCAGCAGCTCGCTGACGCGGGCCAGGGCCGCCGCCTGGCCGTCATCCAGCGCGCCGTCGCTTTCCAGCAGCTGGCGCAGAAAGGCGGTGGTGTCGGCGGCGATGGCCGCATGGTTGCAGTCCGGGCTGGCATGCAGGAACTGCGACAGCTCCAGCGCCATGTCCTCGGGCGAGCCGCGCAGCGCGTCGGCCTCGACCAGGGCCACGGCCTGCTCGACAAAGCCGGCCGACAGCCCCCAGTCGTCGACCAGATGGGCCTGCAGGCGCTGGCGAGCGGCGGCCGGCACCTGGCCGTCCACCGCGGCCAGGCGCAGCGCCAGCGGCGCCAGCAGGTCGAACAGGGCCAGGCCCAGCGTGTCCAGCGGCGTGTTCAGGTACTTGGGGATCTCGATCACCCGCTCGCCCTTGGTGTGCCCGAGCAGGCGGTACAGGCCATAACAGGCGCCGCCCGAGGCCAGCGCCGCCAGCGCCACCCAGCCGATGGGCGTGGCGGCACCGCCGGCCAGCAGGCCCGACTTGGCCAGCGCCGCGCCGGCGCCGGCCGCGCCCAGCACGTCCCACAGCTCGCGCATGCGGTTGACCACGCGCAGCGAGGCATAGGCGTTCTCGCCGATGGCCAGCCGGGCCTTGAAGCGCAGCGGCTCGGCGACCACGGCGTCCACGCCGTCCAGGGCCAGGGTCGGACGTGGGGTGGGCGGGGTGTCCATCGGCCGATTCTGGACCAGCGGCCATTGCCCCAGGTGATGCCCGGCCACGATCCTGTCATCGCCGCGGGGGTCGCGCACCACGCCGCCGCCGCCGGGCGGCTTGCACAATGCCGGCGTGAGAGGTGGGTTGTGAATCTTCCGTCGCAGTCTGCAGCAACGCTGCCGCTGGCCCTGGGCCTGGACGTGGGCGGCACCGCCACCCGCTGGGCCCTGGCCGGCGGCGATGGCCGGCCGCTGGCCCAGGGCGAGTGCCCGGGCCTCAGCGGCGCCCGTCTGCTGTCGGACCAGGCCGGCGTGGCCGCGGCGGCGCTGGACGAGCTGCTGGCGGCCCTGGGCCCGGCCGGTGGCCGGCTGGCCGCGCTGTGCGCCGGCGTCACCGGCACCGACCGCACATCGGGCCAGCGCCTGCAGCAGGGCCTGGCCCAGCGCCTGGGCCTGGACGCGGCGCGGGTGGAGCTCGGCAGCGACATCGAGATGGCCAGCCGCACCGCGTTCGCCCCCGGTGGCGGCTATCTGGTCTATGCCGGCACCGGCTCCATCGCCGGCTTTCTCGATGCCCAGGGACAACTGCACCGCGCCGGCGGCCGCGGCGTGCTGATCGACGACGCCGGCAGCGCGCACTGGATCGCGGTGCAGGCGCTGCGGGGCCTTTGGCGCGCCGAGGATGCCGAGCCCGGCGCCTGGCAACGCTCGGCGCTGGCGCGGCGCGTGCTGCCGCTGATCGGCGGCGACGACTGGCCGCGCAACCGCGCCTGGCTGGCCTCGGCCAGCCGCGGCGACATCGGCCTGCTGGCGCGGGCCGTGGCCGACACCGCGCACGACGATGCCGAGGTGGCGCCGCTGATGGACGCCGCCGGCACCGAGCTGGCGCGGCTGGCGCTGGCGCTGATCCAGCGCTTCGGCCCACGGCCGGTGGCGCTGGCCGGGCGTGCCTTCGGCCTGAGCCCGCGCATCGCCGCGGCGCTGCGGGCGGCCCTGCCGTCCGGCATCGACCTGGTCCGGCCCGGGCAGAGCGCCGAGCAGGCGGCCGCGCAGCGCGCCGCGGCTATGCTGAAGGCATGAGATCCCTGCACCACCTGCTGCTGCTGGCGCTGCCGATGCTGCTGGGCCTGGCCGGCTGCGCCAGCGGCCCGACCATCGATTCCAGCCATCGCGCCCAGGGCCAGGACAGCCGGGTGCTGTTCCTGATCCTGCACTACACCGACGAGAACCTGGAAGACTCGCTGCGCATCCTGACGCGCCAGCAGGTGTCGGCGCACTACCTGCTCAGCGACGAAAAACCGCCGCGCATCTACCGCCTGGTCGACGAGGACCGCCGCGCCTGGCATGCCGGCGAGAGCTACTGGGCCGGCCATGCCAACCTCAACAGCAGCTCCATCGGCATCGAGATCGTCAACCCCGGTGCCATCGAGCGCCTGGCCGACGGCCAGCACCGCTTTGCGCCGTATCCGCCCGAGCAGATCGATGCGCTGCTGGCCCTGGTGAAAGACATCGTCGCGCGCCACCAGATCCGGCCCGATCGCATCCTCGGCCACAGCGACATCGCACCGCAGCGCAAGATCGATCCCGGCGCGCTGTTCCCCTGGCAGCGCCTGGCCGAGGCCGGCCTGATCCCCTGGCCCGATGCGGCGCGCGTGGCCGCGGCCCGCCCCGGCTTCGAGGCGCGGCTGCCGGACCTGGCCTGGTTCCAGCGGGCACTGGCCAGGCACGGCTACAAGCTGCCCGAGTCCGGCCAGGCCGATGAAGCCGCACGGGAGGCCACCCGCCGCGTCATCGCCGCCTTCCAGCTGAAGTACCGCCCGGCGCGCCACGACGGCCAGCCCGATGCCGAGACCGCGGCCCTGCTGCAGGTGCTGACCGGGCTGGAGCCGCCATGAGCGCCGACCCTGGCCGGCGCCAGCACCTGGGCCTGCTGGCCGGGCTGCTGGCCGGCTGCACCACGCCGGCCGGAGACGGGCCGGCCCGCGGCTGGCGCGAGGTGGCCCTGCCCGACGACGAGCAGCCGCCGCCGGCGCCGCGCGAGCTGCGTGCCGCCTGGATCGCCAGCGTCGCCAACATCGACTGGCCCAGCCGTCCCGGCCTGCCGGCCGCGCAGTGGCGGGCCGAGGCGCTGGCGATGCTGGACCGCGCCGCCGCCATCGGCCTGAATGCGCTGGTGCTGCAGGTCCGGCCCATGGCCGATGCGCTGTATGCCTCGCCGCTGGAGCCCTGGAGTGAGTACCTCGGCGGCGCCTCGGGCCAGGCGCCGGATGGTGCCGGGCAGGCCGACCCATTGGCCTTCTGGGTCGACGAGGCGCACCGCCGCGGCCTGGAGCTGCATGCCTGGTTCAACCCCTATCGCGCGCGCCACCCGTCGGCGCGCAGCGAGCTCGATGCCCGCCATGTGGCGCGGCGCCGGCCCGATCTGGTGCGGCGTTATGGCGACCAGCTGTGGCTGGACCCGGCCGAGCCCGAGGCCGCGGCGCTGACGCGCCAGGTGCTGCTGGACGTGGTGCGCCGCTACGACATCGATGCGGTGCACATCGACGACTACTTCTATCCCTATCCGGTCAGCGAAGGCGGCGTGGAGCAGCCGTTTCCGGACGACGCGCCCTGGCAGCGCTACCGCGACGGCGGCGGCCTGGCCTCGCGCGCCGACTGGCGCCGCGCCCAGGTCGATGGCCTGGTGGCCGAGCTGTGGCACGAGATCGGCGCGGTCAAGCCCTGGGTGCGCTTTGGCATCAGCCCCTTCGGCCTGCCGCGGCCCGATCTGCGGCCGCCGGGCATCGCCGGCTTCAGCCAGTACGACAAGCTGTATGCCGACGTCGAGCGCTGGTGCGAGCAGGGCTGGTTCGACTACCTGGCGCCGCAGCTGTACTGGCCGCGCGAGCGCCGCGCCCAGGCCTTCGAGGTGCTGCTGGACTACTGGCTGGGCCGCAATGTCGCGACCAGCGTGCATGCGGGCCGTCATGTCTGGCCGGGGCTGTTCACCAGCTCCATCGGTGGCGCCAAGCCGCCCTGGCCGGCCGACGAGGTGCTGGCCCAGGTCGCGCTGCAGCGCCAGCGCCATGCCCAGCACCAGGCGGCCGGCGGCCACCTCCACTTCAGCATGGTGGCGCTGATGCAGGACCGCGACGGCATCGCCACGCGGCTGCAGCGCGAGGCCTATGCCACGCCGGCCCTGGTGCCGGCCATGCCCTGGCGCGGCGGCGTGCCGCTGCCCGGCGCCGTGCAGTTGCAGCGCCAGGCCGATGGCCGGCTGCGGCTGCAGGTCGCTGCGTCGCCGGCGTGGCAATGGGCGCTGTGGCAGCGCCGCGGCAGCGACTGGCAGTTTGCCGTGCTGCCCGGCACCGAGCCGCAGTTGCCCGACGCCGCCGCCGATGCCGGGCTGCTGGTGCTCTCGGCCATCAACCGCCTGGGCCAGGAAGGCCCGCGCCGCGCCTGGCTGCGCCAGGGCTGAAGCGGCCACAGTCCCACCGACGATGAAGACCTCCCACACCGAAACCCCGCACCCGGCCCATGCCGGGCTGGACCGCTATGCCACGCCGCAGCTGGTGGCGGCCCTGGTCGACGACCAGCTGGGCGCGGTCACCGCGGTGCAGGCCGCCGGGCCGGCGCTGGCGCGGGCCGTGGACGCCGCGGCGCTGCGCCTGGCGCGTGGCGGCCGGCTGATCTATGCCGGCGCCGGCACCAGCGGCCGCCTGGGCGTGCTGGATGCGGTGGAACTGAACCCCACCTTCAGCTGGTCGGCCGACCAGGCCCCGGCCCTGCTGGCCGGTGGGCCGGGCGCGATGTTCCTGGCCGTCGAGGGCGCCGAGGACGATGGCGCCCAGGGCGCCGAGGACCTGCACCGCCTGGGCCCCGGTGCCGATGACGTGGTGTTCGCCATCGCCGCCAGCGGCACCACGCCGTTTGCGCTGGGCGTGCTGTCGGCGGCGCGCGCGGCCGGCGCGCTGACCATCGGCATGGCCAACAACCCCGGCACGCCGCTGGTCACCGAGGCCGAGATCGGCATCGTGCTCGACACCGGGCCCGAGGTCATCTCCGGCAGCACGCGGCTGAAGGCCGGCACGGCGCAGAAGATCGCGCTGAACAGCTTTTCCAGCGCGGTGATGGTGCGGCTGCACAAGGTCTACGGCAACCTGATGGTGGACATGCGCGCCACCAATGTGAAGCTGGTGCGCCGCGCCGTGCGCCTGACCATGCTGGCCACCGGCTGCGGCCAGGCCCAGGCCGAGGCCGCGCTGCGCGACGGCGGCTGGCGTGTCAAGCTGGCCATCGTGATGGTGCGCCGCGGCCTGGACGCCAACGCCGCCCGCGCCGCGCTGGAGGCGGTGGGCGGCGATGTGCGGGCGGCGCTGGGCGAGGCGCCTTGAATCGGCCGGCCCGCATCGAGTCGCTGGACCTGTTCCGCGGCGCCGCGGTGGCGCTGATGGTGGTGGTCAACAACCCCGGCAGCTGGGGCCATCTGTACCCACCGCTGGCCCATGCCGCCTGGCATGGGCTGACGCCCACCGACCTGGTGTTCCCGTTCTTCCTGTTCGCCGTGGGCCAGGCCCTGGCGCTGGCCTTGCCGGGCTGGCTGGCCGCGCCAGCGTCGCGCTTCTGGCGCAAGTGGCTCGCGCGCACCACGCTGATCTTTGCCCTCGGCCTGGCGCTGAATGCCGCGCCCTTTGTGCGCTGGGACGCCGCGGGCCAGCTGGTGCTGCGCGACTGGGACACGCTGCGCTGGCTGGGCGTGCTGCAGCGCATTGCGCTGGCCTGGGCCGGTGCCGCCCTGCTGCTGATGGCCTGCCGCGGCCGGGCCCGTGTGGCGCTGGCGGCCACCGCGGCGCTGCTGCTGGGCTACTGGGGCCTGTGCCTGGCGCTGGGCGACAGCGCCGAGCCGTACAGCCTGGAAGGCTTCTTCGGCACCCGGCTGGACCGCGCCCTGCTCGGCGCCGGCCATCTGTACCAGGGCGAGGGCGTGGCCTTCGATCCCGAGGGCCTGGCCAGCACCGTGCCGGCCGTGGCCCAGGTGCTGCTGGGCTGGTGGGTGGGCACGCAGTGGCGGGCCGCGCCGGCGCCGCGCGAGCGCATGCTGGCCCGGCTGTTGATCGCCGCCTGCGCGCTGGGCGCCCTGGCCTGGCTGTGGCAGCTGGTGCTGCCGATCAACAAGAAGCTGTGGACGCCGTCCTATGTGCTGCTGAGCACGGCCCTGGCCATCGCCGGCTGGGCCTGCCTGGCCTGGGTCAGCGATCTGCGCAGTGCTGTGCCCGGGCCCGCCGGCCGCGCGCTGCGGGCCCTGCTGCTGCCGTTTGGCCGCAATGCGCTGGGCATCTTCGTGCTCAGCGGCCTGCTGCCGCGGCTGCAGGGCCTGCTGCGCTGGCCCGACGGCCTGGATGCGGCCGGCGCGCCGCGCTGGATCAGCCCCTGGGCCTGGGCCTGGCGCGAGGTCTTCGAGCCGCTGGCCGCCGACGCCCGCCTGGGCTCGCTGCTGCAGGCGCTGGCCCTGCTGGCGCTGTACTGGGCCCTGGCGGCCTGGCTGGACCGGCGCGGCTGGTACTGGCGGGTCTGATCGGCGCGTCCATCGGCGGCCCGCATCAGCGCGGCTGCAGCGTGCGCAGCAAGAAGCCGCTGATGCGCTGGTTCAGCTCGCGCGTGGCCGCCGGCCGGTCGTAGCCGGGCGGATCGGCCAGCAGGCGGCCGACCAGGCCGTCCAGCCCGGGCGGCAGCGGCGACAGCATCAGGTTGTGCCCGGCATCGGGCCGCTCGGCCAGGCGCTCGCAGGGGGCGCAGGCGGCCAGGATGCGGTCGCTGTGGAACTGCGGATGCAGCCACACATCCTGGGCGGCGGTGATCAGCGCCAGCGGCACGCGTGGCCGGGCCAGCGAGGTGGCATCGAAGTGCGCGGCCGCCGGCACGCCGGCCACCACCGCGGCGATGCGGGCATCCTGGTACTGGCGCTCGCTGCGGTCGCCGGCGAAGCGCGCCGAGATCACCGCGCGCGCCAGCCAGCGCTTGGGCCCGTCCAGCCAGCCGCCGTCCAGCGAGGTGAACAGGCCCACGCAGGCATTGAAGTCCTGCTCCAGGTGGGCCAGGCAGTGCTCGGCAAAACGCGCCGGGCTCCAGCGGCCGCCGGCCAGCACCAGGCCGGTGTGGCCGCCGGCCGACTGGCCGACCAGGCCCACCCGCGACAGATCCAGCCGCGCGGCCAGCCGCGGCTCTGAGGCCACGCGGTCGATGGTCGCCGACACCTCGGCCGGCCGCCGGTCCCAGCTGTCGGGGCCGGGCGCGCCATCGTCGCCGGCATGGTCGCCGACATGCACCGGCATGGCCACCACGAAGCCGGCGTCCACCAGCTGCCGGGCCAGGTCGGTGTGCACCCAGGGCCCGCCGCCCGAGCCATGCGACATCACCACCAGGCGGCCGTTGCCGGCCGCGGGCGGGGCATCGGGCGCCGCCAGCAGCGTGAACGGGCCGCGCCTCAGCGTCTGCGGCGCGGCCTCGGTGGCATAGAACACGGTCACCGGACCGGCGCCGCCGGGCTGGGGCAGGGACATCAGGCCCAGCGTGGCGGCGCCGGCCGGGGCCGGGCCGGCCAGCGTGGCGGCCAGGCCGGCGAGCAGGGCGACGCAGCGCGGTCGCAAGCGGTTCATGGCGGTCTCCTTGCGGATGGATGAGGGAGCCGCAGCGTCTCAGCGCGACGCCCGGTCTGTCTCGCCGCAAACTGCAAGTGCCTATCGCGCGCGAATCGGCGCAATGATTTCGGCTGGCCGATTGTGGAAATCGGCGCGGCGGCGGAACTCGCTGGGCGTCAGCCCGGTCGCGGCCTTGAAGGCGCGGTTGAACGGGCCGATGGACTGGAAGCCGGCGTCCAGCGCAATGCTCAGCACCGCTTCGTCGCGGCGCTGCGGATCGGCCAGCGCGGCCCGGGCCTGGTCCAGCCGCCAGGCGTTGACGAAGGCATTGAAGTTGCGATGGCCCAGGCGCTGGTGGATCACCCGGCGCAGCCGGTAGGCCGGCACGCCCAGGTGGGCGGCCAGCGTGGCCACGCTGAGGTCCTCGCGGCGGTAGACCTGGCCATCGGCCATGGCCTGCTGCAGCGCCGTGGCCAGGGCCAGGTCGGCAGGATCGTCGGGATCGGTGGCGGGTTCAGCGTCGGCCGCGGCGTCGAGCACCGGGGGTGCGATGTCGGGCGTCGGCCGCGGCAGCGCTGGCCCCGGCAGCGCCGTCTGCAATGGCGGGTCGGCGCCCAGCGCCCCCGGCTCCAGGCGCAGCAGCTGGCTGGCGGCCAGGCCGGTCAGCGCCAGCAGGGCCAGGCCGTCGCCCAGCGCGGCCAGCGGCGGCAGCTGGCCGCCGCCACCCTGCATGCGCACCAGCAGCATCAGCAGCGCATAGGCGATGCCGCCCAGCACCAGCCAGGCGCGCAGGCGGCGTCGCGGCTCCACCAGATCGGCCTGCCAGTGCAGGGCCATCACCGCGGTGCTGGCCACGGCCGCAGCCAGCGGCACGGCGCGCTGCAGGCCCAGGGCCAGCGGCGCCAGCACGGTCTGGCTGCCGGCCACGAAGCCGCAGTTCAGCCCACCCAGCGCCGCCGCCGCGGCCCACAGCAGGCCATGGCGCGGCCGCAGGCGGAAGCCGTCGTCGAACACCGCGCGCACGAACAGCCAGAACAGCACGGCATTGCCCACCGCCACCGCCACCAGCGGCGCCAGCGCCGTGCGCGGCAGGCGGGCGTTGAGCAGGGGCATGTCCGACAGCACCTGCAGCATCAGGCCCAGGCACAGGGCGGCGCCGCAGCGGCCGACGGACTGCTTGGCCCGGTTGGCCGGGTTGACCCGGCGTGCGCCGGCCCGGCCCAGCTGCCAGGCCAGCAGGCCCAGCAAGGCCAGCAGCATGCCGCGCAGCAGGGCGTCGGCGATGTCCAGCGGCTCGTGCGGGGTCATGGCGCGATGCTAAGCTGGCCCGCCCCGACCCAGAGCACCAGAGGAGACCCCCCATGCCCGGCCTGCATCCCGACGTCGATCCCGATGGCCTGCTCGAGTACTCGGTGGTCTACACCGACCGGGCGCTGAACCACATGTCCAAGCGCTTCCAGGGCGTGATGCGCGACATCTCGGCCACGCTGAAACAGGTTTATCACGCGGCCTCGGCAGTGGTCGTGCCCGGCAGTGGCAGCTTCGGCATGGAGGCGGTGGCGCGCCAGTTCGCCACCGGCCGGCCGGCCCTGGTGATCCGCAACGGCTGGTTCAGCTACCGCTGGAGCCAGATCTTCGACATGGGCGCGATCCCGTCGCAGCACGAGGTGCTGAAGGCGCGGCCGCTGGCGCCCGGTGCTCAGGCGGCCTGGACGCCGGCGCCGATTGCCGAGGTCGAGGCGGCGATTGCGCGGCTGAAGCCGGCCGTGGTCTGCGCCCCGCATGTGGAAACCGCCAGCGGCATGCTGCTGCCCGACGACTACCTGCAGCGCGTGGCCGCCGCCACCCATGCGGCCGGCGGCCTGTTCGTGCTGGACTGCATCGCCTCGGGCTGCCTGTGGGTGGACATGGTGGCGCTGGGCATCGACGTGCTGGTCAGCGCGCCGCAAAAGGGCTGGAGCGGCTCGCCCGGCTGCGCCTTCGTGATGCTGTCCGAGCGCGCCCGCGCGGCCATCGACGCCACCACCAGCACCAGCTTCGCCTGCGACCTGAAGAAGTGGCTGCAGATCATGGAGACCTACGAGAAGGGCGGCCATGCCTACCACGCCACCCTGCCCACCGATACGCTGGCGCGCAACCGCGACGTGATGGCCGAGAGCGCGGCCTATGGCTTCGAGCGCCTGCGCGACGAGCAATGGGAGCTCGGCCGGCGCGTGCGCGCCCTGCTGCGCCAGCACGGCTTTGCCAGCGTGGCCGCGCCGGGCTTCGAGGCGCCCGGCGTGGTCGTCAGCCACACCGCCGATGCCGCGGTGCACAGCGGCGCGGCCTTTGCCGCCCAGGGCCTGCAGACGGCTGCCGGCGTGCCGCTGCAATGCGACGAAGGCCCGGACTTCAAGACCTTCCGCCTGGGTCTGTTCGGCCTGGACAAGCTGCATGCGCCCGAGCGCGCCGTGGCGGCGCTGGCCCGGGCCCTGCAGGCGGTGGCGCCATTGCCTGAAAGCCAGACAGTCGCTGCCAAGTGATCGATATCCAGACAGTCCGGCTGCCGCCGCATTGTCTGGAATTCGATCAATCCACCGGCTGAGCGCGATGCCAGGCCCGCTTCGGCGGGCTTTTTACCGTCCAAAACCAGGGTTTGCACCTAGATCGTGCGCGACGGCACGGCGGTTGCACTGGGATTGGCCACACCCCAACGATCCAGAACGCTCGAAGGAGACCTTTCCGTGACGATGCAACGACGCCTGCTCCTGTCCACCCTGGCCGCGGCTGCCGCGCTGGCCGCTTCCACCGCCACGCTGGCCCAGGGCAAGGGCGAGGTCAAGATCGCGCTGATCGCCAGCAAGACCGGCCCGCTGGAGGCCTTTGCCAAGCAGACCATCGTCGGCTTCAACCTGGGCCTGGAATACGCCACCCAGGGCACGATGATGGTGGCCGGCAAGAAGCTCGTGGTCATCGAGAAGGACGACCAGGGCAAGCCCGACGTGGGCAAGACCCTGCTGGCCCAGGCCTATGCCGACGACAAGGTGGACATCGCCGTCGGACCCACGGCCTCGCCCGTGGCCCTGGCCATGCTGCCGGTGGCCGAGGAGTACAAGAAGATCCTGCTGGTGGAGCCGGCCGTGGCCGACTCGATCACCGGCGACAAGTGGAACAAGTACATCTTCCGCACCGGCCGCAACAGCAGCCAGGACGCCATCGCCAATGCCGCGGCGCTGGACAAGCAGGGCACGGCCATCGTCACGCTGGCCCAGGACAATGCCTTCGGCAAGGACGGCGTCAAGGCCTTCAAGGAGGCGCTGAAGAAGGCCAAGCTGGCGCATGAGGAATACCTGCCGGCGGCCACCAGCGACTTCACCGCCGCGGCCCAGCGCATCATCGACAAGCTCAAGGGCGAGCCCGGCCGCAAGATCGTCTGGATCATCTGGGCCGGCGGCAATCCGTTCAAGATCGCCGACCTGGACCTGAAGCGCCATGGCATCGAGATCGCCACCGGCGGCAACATCCTGCCGGCGATGACCGCCTACAAGCAGTTCCCGGGCATGGAAGGCGGCCTGTACTACTACTTCGGCATCCCGAAGAACCCGGTCAATGAATGGCTGGTGGCCAACCACTACACCAAGTACAAGGCCCCGCCGGACTTCTTCACCGCCGGCGGCATGAGCTCGGCCATCGCCGTGGTCGAGGCGCTGAAGAAGACCAATGGCGACACCAACACCAACAAGCTGATCGCGACGATGGAAGGCATGAGCTTCGCCACGCCCAAGGGCACGATGACCTTCCGCAAGGAAGACCACCAGGCGATGCAGGACATGTACCACTTCAAGATCAAGGTCGATCCGGCCTTCCCCTGGGGCGTGCCCGAGCTGGTACGTGAAATCAAAGCCAGCGAGATGCAGGTTCCGATCCGGAACAAGCGCTGAGCCTTTGCTGATTTCCTGACCTCCTGAACCAGGCATCAACCCGGTCCCGCCAGGGGCCGGGCTGGGCGCAGCCATGCTCGAAACCAAGAACCTAACGATCAGATTCGGTGGCCATGTGGCGGTGGACCACGTGTCCTGCGCCTTTGCGCCGGGCACGCTGACGGCCATCGTCGGTCCCAACGGCGCCGGCAAGACCACCTACTTCAACCTGATCTCGGGCCAGCTGCCGGCCAGCGAGGGCCAGGTGCTGCTGGACGGCCAGGACATCACCGCGCTGCCGGCGCCGCTGCGCACGCGGCGCGGCCTGGGCCGGGCCTTCCAGCTGACCCAGCTGTTCCCCAACCTCAGCGTGCGCGAGAACGTGCGCCTGGCCATCCAGGCGCGCCAGGCCGGCCGCGGCGAGGGCGGCGGCCTGGGCGGCATCGACCTGCTGCGCGTGTGGCTGGACCGCCAGGCCTGGATAGCCGAGGCGCAGAGCATCCTGGAGCAGGTGCGCCTGGCCGACAAGCACGACGTCCATGCCAGCGCCCTGCCGCATGGCGACCAGCGCAAGCTGGAGGTGGCGATGCTGATCGCGCTGGACCCCAAGGTCTTCATGTTCGACGAACCCACGGCCGGCATGAGCGTGGACGAGGTGCCGGTGATCCTGGACCTGATCCGCGCGCTGAAGGCCCGGCGCGACTGCACCATTTTGCTGGTCGAGCACAAGATGGACGTGGTGCGCGAGCTGAGCGACCGCATCATCGTGCTGCACAACGGCCAGCTGGTGGCCGACGGCGAGCCGGCCACGGTGATCGCCTCGCCGGTGGTGCAGCAGGCCTACCTGGGCATGGCCGCCGAGGAGCCCGCATGAGCCGCCCGCTGCTGACGCTGCAAGGCGTGCACACCCACATCGGCGCGTACCACATCCTGCATGGCGTGGACTTCGAGGTGCCGGCCGGCCAGGTGACCATGCTGCTGGGCCGCAACGGCGCCGGCAAGAGCACCACGCTGCGCACCATCATGGGCCTGTGGCAGGCCAGCGCCGGCCAGATCCACTTCCAGGGCCAGGCGCTGAACGGGCAGAAGACGCCCGACATCGCCGGCCGCGGCATCGCCTACGTGCCCGAGAACATGGGCATCTTCAGCGACCTGACGGTGAAGGACAACATGGTGCTGGCCGCGCGTAGCGCCCGCCACGCCGGCGAGCTGGACACGCAGCGCCTGGAATGGATCTTCGGCCTGTTCCCGGCGCTCAAGAAATTCTGGCTCTACCCAGCCGGCAAGCTGAGCGGCGGCCAGAAGCAGATGCTGGCCGTGGCCCGCGCCATCTGCGAGCCGCGCGCGCTGATCCTGATCGACGAGCCCAGCAAGGGCCTGGCGCCCTCGATCATCCAGAACCTTGTTGCGGCCTTCAACGAACTCAAGCGCCAGCAGACCACGATCCTGCTGGTGGAGCAGAACTTCATGATGGCCAAGGCCCTGGGCGACACGGTGGCGGTGATGGACGACGGCCGCGTCGTGCACCGCGGCGCGATGCGCGAGCTGGCCGAAAACGACGAGCTGCAGCAGCGACTGCTGGGCCTGTCACTGGGAGCCCACCAATGAGTGCCACCTCCGTGGCGGCCGCCCCGGCGCCCGCCGCCGCCATCCCGAAGGCGAACTTCGACTGGAAGCCGCTGATCCTGCTGCTGGCCCTGGTCGCCCTCGGCCTGCCGGCGGTGGGCAGCCTGCCCACCTGGATCACGCTGACCGTGGCCGGCCTGGCCATGGGCCTGATCATCTTCGTCATCGCCTCGGGCCTGACCCTGGTGTTCGGCCTGATGGACGTGCTGAACTTCGGCCACGGCGTGTTCATCGCGCTGGGCGCCTTTGTCGCCACCAGCGTGGTCGGCGGCATGGCCGGCTGGGCCGGCGACTCGGGCGGCGCCCAGCTGCTGAGCATCTTTGCCGCGATGCTGGTGGCGATGGCGGTGGCCGGCGCCCTGGGCTGGGCCTTCGAGCGCGTGATCGTGCGCCCGGTCTACGGCCTGCACCTGAAGCAGATCCTCATCACCATGGGCGGCATGATCGTCGGCGAGGAGATCATCAAGGTCATCTGGGGTCCGCTGCAGATCGCGCTGCCGCTGCCCGAGGTGCTGCGCGGCGCCTGGTATGCGCCGGTGCCCGGCGGCGAGGCGGCGGTGGAGAAGTACCGCGTGCTGGCCTCGGCCATCGGCGCGCTGGTGTTCCTGGCCATGGCCTGGACGCTGAACCGCACCAAGGTCGGCCTGCTGATCCGCGCCGGCGTGCAGGACCGCGAGATGGTGGAGAGCCTGGGCTACCGCATCCAGCGCCTGTTCATCGGCGTGTTCGTTGTCGGCTCGGGCCTGGCCGGCCTGGGCGGCGTGATGTGGGGCCTGTACCAGCAGAACGTGGTGCCGCAGATCGGCGCCCAGGTGAACGTGCTGATCTTCATCGTCATCATCATCGGCGGCCTGGGCTCGACCCTGGGCTGCTTCGTCGGCGCGCTGCTGGTGGGCCTGATGGCCAACTACACCGGCTTCCTGGCGCCCAAGGTGGCGCTGTTCTCCAACATCGGCCTGATGGTCGCCATCCTGCTGTGGCGGCCACAGGGCCTGTACCCGGTCACGAACCGCTGAGGACCGGACCATGCTGAACCGAGTCCTCTCGCACGACCTGCCGCGCAGCCGCTGGCTGGGCCTGCTGCTGGCCCTGGTGGTGGTGGCGCTGGTGATCGCGCCCTTCGCCTTCCCGGGCAGCAAGGCCCTGGGCGTGGCGGCCAAGATGCTGGTCTTCATCCTGCTGGTGGCCAGCTACGACCTGCTGCTGGGCTACACCGGCATCGTCAGCTTCGCCCACACCATGTTCTTCGGCATCGGCGCCTATGGCGTGGCGATTGCCAGCACGCGCCTGGGCGAGGGCTGGGCCGCGGTGGGCCTGGGCCTGGCCGGCGCGCTGCTGCTGTCGCTGGCGCTGTCGCTGGTGATCGGCCTGTTCTCGCTGCGCGTCAAGGCCATCTTCTACGCCATGATCACGCTGGCCGTGGCCTCGGCCTTCATGACCCTGGCCTCGCAGCTCAGCGAGCTGACCGGCGGCGAGGACGGCCTGACGTTCCGCAACCCGGAGTTCCTGAGCCCCTCGTTCGAGCCCTTCGAGAACCCGGTGCTGGGCCTGGCGGTGGACGGCAAGATCTTCGCCTACTACGCCATCCTGGTGGTGGTGGCCCTGCTGTTCCTGCTGCTGCTGCGCATCGTCAACTCGCCCTTCGGCCGCGTGCTGCAGGCCATCCGCGAGAACGACTTCCGCGCCGAGGCCATCGGCTACCGCACGGTGGTGTTCCGCACGCTGAGCAATGTGCTGTCGGCGCTGTTTGCCACCGTGGCCGGCGCGCTGCTGGCGATCTGGCTGCGCTACACCGGACCCGACACCACGCTGAGCTTCGAGATCATGCTCGACATCCTGCTGATCGTGGTCATCGGCGGCATGGGCACGATGTATGGCGCGGTCATCGGCAGCGTGCTGTTCGTGCTGGCGCAGAACTACCTGCAGGACCTGCTGAAGCTGGGTGCCGGCGTGCTGGAGGGCGTGCCGGTGCTGTCGCAGCTGGTCTCGCCCGACCGCTGGCTGCTGTGGCTGGGCGTGCTGTTCGTGCTCAGCGTCTACCACTTCCCCACCGGCGTGGTCGGCAAGCTGCGTGCTGCTGCGCTGCGCCTCAAGGCCTGACTGCGGAGCCTGACAGACCATGTCCACGGACTTCACCTCGAACTACCGGGTCTGCGCGGGCCGCGAGATCCACTACACCGAATGGGGTGCCCAGCATGCCGAGACGGTGGTGGCCTGGCATGGCCTGGCCCGCACCGGGCGCGACATGGACGACATCGCCGCGCACCTGAGCAAGCGCTGGCGCGTGATCTGCCCCGACACCCTGGGCCGCGGCCTGAGCCAGTGGAGCCCGGCGCCCGACGACGAATACTGCCTGGCCTTCTACGAGCAGCTGGCGGTGTCGCTGCTGGACCAGCTGGGCATCCACCAGTGCCTGTGGCTGGGCACCAGCATGGGCGGCGCCATCGGCCTGCATGCCGCCGCCGGCGGCCTGGCCGGGCGCATCCGCCGCCTGGTGATGAACGACATCGGCCCCGAGCTGGCGAAGCCGGCGGTCGAGCGCATCCGCAGTTATGCCGGCAGCCCGGCGGCCTTTGCCACGGTCAGCGAGCTGGAGCAGTACTTCCGCACCGTCTACAAGCCCTATGGCTGGCTCAGCGACGCGCAGTGGCGCCGGCTCACCGAGACCAGCACACGCCGCCTGCCCGACGGCCGCGTGACGCCGCACTACGACCCGGCCATGGTGCGCCAGTTCATCGCCCATCCGCAGGACTACGACCAGTGGGCCGCCTGGGACCGGCTGCAGATCCCGGTGCTGGTGCTGCGTGGCCAGGACTCGGACCTGCTGCTGCCCGACGTGGCCGAGGCCATGCGCAGCCGCGGCCCGCGCGCCGTGGTCGTGACCATGCCCGACTGCGGCCATGCGCCGGCGCTGAACACGCCCGAGCAGTACGCCCTGGTCGAACGCTTCTTCGCCGCGGCCTGAGAACGCACCGACCGGGGCCGCGCCGCGGCGCCCCATCCGCTCCGGCCGGCACCCCAGGAGAGACAAGGATGACCAAGACCCCGTTCAAGGCGCTGGCGCGGGCCGCGCAGCTGGCCCTGCTGGCCCTGGGCCTGCAGGGCGCCCAGGCCGCCGGCACCGTGGGCACCACGCTGCCGGCGGACTTTCCGGTGATCGAGGACGCCTCGCTGGCCAAGCCGGTGATCGGCTTCGGCGCCGCCGGCACGGTGACGCGCACGCCGGTGATCTTCCTGCATGGCAACAACGACACGCCGTTCCCCACCGCCTGCAGCAACTACGGCAATGCGCGGGCCTTTGCCCAGTACCTGGCCGACAACGGCTACAGCACCAGCGAGCTGTGGGGCCTGGGCTACCAGGGCGACCAGTGCAACCTGGCGGCCGACCAGACCAACCGCTCGCGCATCGCCCACACCAACCAGGCCAATGTGCCGGACCTGCGCCGCTTCGTCGCCGCGGTGCTGGCCTACACCGGCGCCAGGAAGGTGGACATCGTGGCCCACAGCCTGGGCGTGACCCTGGCCCGCGAATGGATGCGCCAGGACGATGCCCACGACCAGGTGCGCCGCCTGGTGGCAGTGGACGGCCCCAACCACGGCATCATCAACTGCAGCCCGTCGCCGGCCAACTACTTCCAGCTGCCCGGCCAGGGCGGCTTCACGCCCAGCAGCGAGGTCTGCCAGGAGCTGGGCTCGCCGGACACGCCGTTCCTGAAGCGGCTGAACGGCCACCACGGCCAGCGCGAGGCCGAGGGCCCGACGCGGGTGCTGGTGATCCGCAACACCGATGCCAGCTTCGTCTACATGCCGGTGCAGGACGGCATCATCCCGCCGGTGCCGGCGATGGACAGCTACGGCCAGGCCACCGACTTCTCGCGCAGCGCCAGCCTGCGTGGCGCCCGCGAGATCGGCCTCAGCGGCCAGGGCGCCTACGACCCCATCCTGCGCACCGGCCACATCGGCATCTTCAACTCGCCGCAGACCTGGGCGGCGACGCTGGAGTTCCTCAGCGGCCGGCGCTAGAAGCCGGCTCGGACGAGCGCCGGGCCGCCCCAAGCCGGACGAGCACCCGCCCGGCGGGTGGCCCCGGTAACCCGGGGCCGGGTGCCCGATGTCAGGCTTCGGCGCTGAGGCTGCTGCTGGCCAGCGCGCCGCTGGCCGACAGCGCGGCATAGCGCTCGGCGATCTTCTGGATCATCGCGCCCACGTCCATCGTCTGGCTGCTGCTGGCCGAGGTCGTCGAGCTGGTCGTGCCGTCCTCGGTGTCGTCCTCGTCGGTGGACGAGGGCGGCGGCCCCGGCGGCGGGCCGCGGTGGGCGCCTTGCGGTCCACCCGGCCCACCCTGGCCACCACCGTCGGCGGCCATGATCTTCTCGCGCATGGCATCGATCTCGTCGGTGCTCAGCTCGCCGCTGCCATCGGCATCGATGGCCTTGAACAGGTTCTGCACCTCTTCGCTGGCGCCGTCCAGGCCGAACTCCTCGGCGCTGACGCTGCCGTCGTCGTCGGCATCCAGCGAGGCGATCGGGTCTTCGGGCGGCGTGCCGCCCGCGCCGCGGGCCTGGCCCAGGCCGGCGAACTGCGTCGTCGACAGGCCGGACAGCGCATCGCCGCTGCCGCTGCCGCTGCCGCTGGCGTCGTCAGGTCGCGGCGGTGGCGGCGGCCGGTCGCCGCCCGAGACGGCAAAGCCGCCGCTGCCGGCGCTGTCGGAACCGCTGCTGCCACTGGCCCGGGCCTGGCGCATGGCGCCGGCCAGGGCCCAGGCGCTGCTGCTGCCCGAGCTGTTGAACGAGACTTGCATGGGGGGATCCTTTCCGAGGGGTGGGGGTCATGGCCCCGGCCGGTTGTGCGCTTCTCAGGCGCCGAGGCCGGGTGCAGCCGCCGGTCGACCCGGATCGGTCTGGCCGGTATCGCCACTGTCGGCTCGCACCGTCACTCCGGCATGTCGCTCATGTTCGGCGTTTGACACATTGGCGCCACCGCAGCCCGGCGGTGCAAAGCGGTAGCCGACGCCGCGCACGGTGTGGATCACGCGCGCCGGGCCGCTGGCGTCGCTGCCGCCGCCATCGCCGATCAACCGGCGCAGCCGCGACACCTGCAGGTCGATGTTGCGGTCGTGCATGGCGATGCCCGGCCCCAGCACCCGCGCCAGCAGCACGGCCCGCGGCACCGGCCGGCCGGCCTGGGCCATCAGCAGGGCCAGCAGGCGCCAGGCCGTGGGCGGCAGCACGATGCAGCGGCCATCGGGCCGGCGCAGTGCGCGCTGCGCCGGCAGCAGGGTCCAGCCGGCCACCGCCAGGCCGGCGCTGCCGGCGCGGCTTTCGCGGTGGCGGCGCAGCAGGCCGGCGGCGCGCGCCAGCAGTTCGCGGTGGTCGGTGCTGGGCTCGTGCAGCACGGCGTCGGCGCCCAGCTCCAGCGCCAGCGTGCGGTCGATGGCGTCGGCACCGGGCCACAGCGCGATCACCGGCAGGCGCGGGCCGCTGCCCTGCAGCGCCGCCAGCCGCTGCCACACGCCGCCAGGACGGCCGGGCGTGGCGGGCGCGGCGGCGCCGGGGTTGAGCAGCAGCAGCTCCACGCCCAGGGCCGCGGCGCGCTGCAGCGCGCTGTCGCTGGTCGAGGTGTGCACCTGGTGGCCGGCGGCGCGCAGGCCCTGGGCCAGCCAGCCGCAGCGGGCCGCATCGGGCTCGATCAGCAGCACCTGGGCGGGGCGGTCGGGATGGTGCAGGTCGGCAGGGCAGGGCATGGCGGCGAAGGGGTTACAGCACACCCCGCCACGCTAGCGGCGCGTTGCGCACGCCAGCAGACGATCAGGCGGCCCGCGCCGCCGCTGTTTACCGGCGCTTCACGGCGCGGCAACAAAGCCCGTGGCGCCGGGCGGGGCCGGTGGCCGGTCGCCGGGCCGGACGGCGCCCAGCCGGCCCGACGCGGGGTCGGCCGGCCCGACCGGGTCGATTGGGTCGATCGGCTCCGTCGGTGCCGCCGGCGGCAGCAGCCAGCGCGCCAGCCGGCGGCGCAGCGTGGACAGCTGCAGCGGCTTGGTCAGCACGCCGTCCATGCCGGCCAGGCGGCAGGCGGCATGGTCCTCGGGGCTGGCATGGGCGGTCAGCGCGACGATGGGCGCACCGGGCCAGCGCCCGGCCTGCTGCAGCCGGCGCAGCTGGCGCGTGGTCTCCAGGCCGTCCATGCCCGGCATCTGCAGGTCCATCAGCACCAGGGCCGGCGGCCGCTGCAGGCAGGCCGCCAGCGCGGCCTCGCCATCGGCGGCCAGGCGCGGCTGCAGGCCCAGCGCACGCAGCAGCTCCTGGCCTACCAGCTGGTTGACCTCGTTGTCCTCGACCAGCAGCACCTCGGCGCCGGCCGGCAGCACCACCTCGTCGCCATGGCGCAGGTCGGCCTCGGCCTCGGCCACCTCGTGGTCGGCGGCATGGATGCGGCGCAGCTGGGCCGGCAGCAGCGGCGCGATCATCGGCGTGATCTGCAGCGCGCTGGCCTGGGCCTCGACCCGCGGATCGTGCCAGTCGGGCCGCACCAGCAGGCGCAGCCGCGCGCCGGGCAGGCACTCGCGCAGCAGGCCCAGCGAGGCCTCGGGGTCCAGCGCCGGCTCGGCCACCAGCACCAGGTCGGGCTGCTGGGCCGGTGCCAGGCCCCGGGCCTGCGCCAGCGCCTGGGCCACGCCGTCCTGCAGCTCGGTGCGCCAGCCCAGCCGCTGCAGCCGGCGCGCCAGCCAGGCGCCGCCTTCGGGCCGCGGATAGACCAGCCAGGCCAGGCCCGGCGGCGGCAGCTCGGGCAGCGGCGGCTGGCCCGGGCGGGCCGCCGCCGGGCTGGCCGCCGGCAGCGGGGCCATCGGCAGCTGCAGCGCCAGCGTGAACACCGAGCCGCCACCCTCGGGGCAGTGCAGCTGCAGGCGGCCGTCCATGGCCTCGGCCAGGCGCGTGGCGATGGCCAGGCCCAGGCCGGCGCCGCCATGGCCGCGCGACAGGCCCGGATCGCCCTGCACAAAGGGCTCGAACACCTGGGCGCGGCGGTGCTCGGGGATGCCGGGCCCGGAGTCGGCGACGGTGATCTGCAGCGCCACCAGGCCGTCGTCTAGGCGCTGGGCCTGGCCTAGCAGGGACACCGTGCCCACGTCGGTGAACTTGATCGCATTGCCCAGCAGGTTGGTGACGATCTGGCGCAGCGCGCCAGCGTCGCCGAACACGCCGCCTTCTTCGCCCTGCCAGTCGAACATCAGCAGCAGCTCGCGGCGGCGCGCCAGCGGCATGGCCGCGCGCAAGGTGTCGGCCAGCACCTGGGTCGGGTCGAAGGGCCGGGGCTGCAGCTCGGTGCGGCCGGACTCGATGCGCGACAGGTCCAGCACATCGCTGATGGTCTGCAGCACGGCCTGGGCCGACTGGTGGGCGGTGTGCAGAAAGCGCCGCTGCTCGCCGCCCTGGGCATTGCGCAGCGCCAGCTCGGTGAGGCCCAGCACGCCGTTCAGCGGCGTGCGGATCTCGTGGCTCATGTGGGCCAGGAAGCGGCTCTTGGCGGCATTGGCCTGCTCGGCCTCCTGGCGGCGGCGCTCGGCCAGGGCCAGCGCGGCCTCCAGGTTGGCGGTGCGCTCGGCGACCAGGGCTTCCAGCGCCCGCTGTTGCTCGGCCAGGGCCAGCTGGGTGGTCTTCTGCTCGTCGATGTCGGTGACCGCACCGCCGACGAACTGCGGCCGGCCCTGGTCGTCGCCCCACACCCGGCCACGGCCCCGCACCCAGCGCCAGCGCTGGTGGGCGTCGAGAAAGCGCACCTCGTAGGCGAACTCGCCCAGGGTCCGCAGCGCCTGCTCGTAGGCGGCGACAAAGCCGTCGCGGTCGTCGGGATGCACCCGCTCGCGCACCTTGCCACGCGCGGGCCCCGGTTCGTCCGGACCAAAGCCGAACATGGCGCGGAAGCTGGGCGAGTACCAGACCGTGCCCTGCTGCAGGTCACGTTCCCAGAAGCCGTCATGCGACGCCGCCAGCGCACGCTGGCAGCGCAGCAGAGGTGGCCAGAGCTCGGTACTGCTCATCCCGACGGGTGGCTGGGGCGGGTCCACGGCCCATGTCGGGTCTTGGTGTGGACGTTCTCTCCCTGGACGCGCCGGACTCTACCATCGGCCGGCGACGGGCCCGAACGTTCAGCGCTTGAAACGGCCATCGGGCCCGATGATGGACAGGTCGGCGTAGTCCAGGCCGGTGTGGTCGGTGGGGCTGTAGCTGAGCTCGATGCCGCCCAGGTCGTAGCGGCCCATGCCGTCCAGCGCCTGGCGCAGACCGGCGCGCGTGAGGTTGCGCGCCGCCGCGGCGCGGCGCAGGCCCTCGACCAGCACCTTGGCCGCGGCCATGCCCTCCAGCAGCGCCGGCGTCACCTCGGGCGGTGGATTGCCCTGGGCACGCGCCAGCTCGTGCGCCTCCTTGACCAGCGGGATCTGCAGCGCGCGCTCGGGCGGCAGCACCTGGCTGACGATCACGCCATGGGCCAGCGGTCCCAGGGCCTTGATGAAGCCGGCCGAGGCATTGTTGGACAGGGTCACGAACTGCGCGCCGCTGCCGCCGGCGCGCACGGCCTTCATGCCGTCGACCACGGCCGTGCCCGAGCCGATGAACAGCACGGCCTGGGCATCGGCGGCCAGCACGGCCTTGACGATGGGCGCGAAGTCGGGCTTGCTGCGGTCGTACTTGAGGTGGGCCGCCGGCTTGGTCGCGTTGCCGAAGCCACGCAGCGCGCCGGCCGCACCATCGGCGCCGAAGCTGTCGTCCACCTGCACCAGCACGACGCGGGTGACGCCGGTCTGCACCAGGTGCTTGACCGCGCGCTCGGCCTCGCGCTGGTAGGTGGCGCGCACATTGAACAGCCAGGGATGCACCGGCTGGTGCAGCACCATGGCGCCGGTGCTGGGGCCGACCAGGGGCACGCCCTGCTCGGTCAGCAGGGGCAGGATGCCCTGGTTGTGCGGCGTGCCGCGGGTCAGGAACAGCGCGATCACGCCCTGCTGGATCAGCGTCTTGGCATTCTCGGCGGCCAGGGCCGGCTCGAAGCGGTCGTCCAGCGACTTCAGCTCGATCTTCTGGCCACCGATGCCGCCGCGGGCATTGACCGCGGCAAACACCCACTGCGCGCCGGTGGTGGCTTCCTTGACCGTGGCCGCCACCGCGCCGCTGTGGCCGGCGGTCTGGCCCACCAGGATCTGGGCCTGGGCCAGGCTCAGCGGCGCCAGCAGGGCCAGCAGCAATCGCAGCATCACACGCATAGCAAACACCGGGCGAAGTTGACGGAGCCCGCATTGTGTGCGCCCCACCCACGCGCCGGCACCGGATTTGCCCGCTGCCTAGAATGCTTCGCCCCCACCCCTGCGCCCGTCGCCTCCTGACACCATGTCCTCCGGCCTGATCCGCATCCGCGGCGCCCGTCAGCACAATCTGAAACAGCTGGACCTGGACATCCGCACCGGCGAGCTGACCGTGGTCACCGGGCCCAGCGGCTCGGGCAAGAGCAGCCTGGTGTTCGACACCTTGTATGCCGAGGGCCAGCGGCGTTATGTCGAGACCTTCAGCGCCTATGCGCGCCAGTTCCTCGACCGCATGGACCGGCCGGCGGTGGACAAGGTGGACGGCGTGCCGCCGGCGATTGCCATCGACCAGACCAACCCGGTGCGCACCAGCCGCTCGACGGTGGGCACGATGACCGAGCTGAACGACCACCTGAAGCTGCTGTTCGCCCGCGCCGCCGAGCTCTACGACCGCCAGACCGCCCAGCGTGTGCGCCACGACACGCCCGAGACCATCTACGCCGACCTGCAGCAGCGTGCGGCCGCCGCCGGTGATCCACGCCTGGTGTTCACCTTCCCGGTGGAGCTGCCGGCCGATACCTCGGACGCCCAGCAGGAGCAGTGGCTGGCGGCCGCCGGCTTCACGCGCGTGCAGGGCCAGCGCATCGAGGGCAGCCGCAAGATCCTGGACGTGGTGGCCGATAGGCTGCGCCTGGCCGGTGCCGAGAAAGTGCGGGTGATGGAGGCCATCGAGCTGGCGCTCAAGCGCGGCAGCGGCCGGCTCAGCGTGCATGTGCTGGCCGCCGAGGAGGGCGCGGCGCCGGCGCTGTGGCGCTACAGCACCGGCCTGCACTGCCCCGACAGCGATCTGCGCTATGCCGAGCCGCAGCCGGCGCTGTTCAGCTTCAACTCGGCCTTTGGCGCCTGCGAAACCTGCCGCGGCTTCGGCCGCGTCATCGGCGTGGACCTGGGCCTGGTCATCCCCGACCACCGCAAGACGCTGCGCAACGGCGCCATCAAGCCGCTGCAGACGCCGGCCTGGGCCGAATGCCAGGACGATTTGATGAAGTACGCCGGCGAGGCCGGCATCCCGCGCGACACCGCCTGGAACCAGCTGTCGCCGGCCCAGCAGCACTGGGTCATCCACGGCAGCCCGCAGTGGAACGGCCAGTGGAACAAGCAGTGGTACGGCGTGCACCGCTTCTTCGAGTACCTGGAGAGCAAGGCCTACAAGATGCACATCCGCGTCTTGCTGTCCAAGTACCGCAGCTACACGCCCTGCCATGCCTGCGGCGGCGCGCGGTTGAAGACCGAGGCCCTGCTGTGGCGCCTGGGCTCGGCTGCCGATGCGCAGGCGGTCATGGACGGCGGGCGTTATCAGCGCTTCATGCCGGTGGGCGTGGCCTGGTCGCCCGAGCAGCTGCAGGCCCTGCCCGGCCTGGCCCTGCACGACCTGATGCTGCTGCCGATCGAGAGGCTGAAGCGCTTCTTCGACGGGCTGACGCTGCCATCGACGATGCTCGACGAGGCGCTGAAGCTGCTGCTGGACGAGGTGCGCACGCGGCTCAAGTACCTGTGCGACGTGGGCCTGGGCTATCTGACGCTGGACCGCCAGAGCCGCACGCTCAGCGGCGGCGAGGTGCAGCGCATCAACCTGACCACGGCCCTGGGCACCAGCCTGGTCAATACGCTGTTCGTGCTGGACGAGCCCAGCATCGGCCTGCATCCGCGCGACATGAACCGCATCGTCGAGGCCATGCACCGGCTGCGCGACGCCGGCAACACCCTGGTGGTGGTGGAGCACGACCCGGCCGTGATGCTGGCCGCCGACCGCCTGATCGACATGGGCCCGGGCCCCGGCGAGCGGGGCGGGCGCATCGTCTTCGACGGCACGCCCGATGCCGCACGCACGGCCGACACGCTGACCGGCGCCTACCTCGGCGGGCGCAAGCAGGTGGGCATGGGCCTGCGCCGCTTTGTCGGCGAAGCCACGCCCAAGCTGATCGTCGAAGGCGCACGCGAGCACAACCTGCGCAACCTCACCGTGGCCTTTCCGCTGCAGCGGCTGAGCGTGGTCACCGGCGTGTCGGGCTCGGGCAAGAGCAGCCTGGTGCAGGACGTGCTGGTGCCGGCCCTGCTGCGCCACTTCGGCCGTGCCACCGAGTCGCCCGGCGCCCACGACCGCCTGCTGGGCGCCGACTGGCTGGCCGATGCGGTGTTCGTGGACCAGAGCCCGATCGGCAAGACCGCGCGCAGCAATCCGGTCAGCTATGTCGGCGCCTGGGACGAGGTGCGCAAGCTGTTCGCCCAGGCGCCGCTGGCGCTGGAGCGCAGCTATGGCGCCGGCATGTTCAGCTTCAATGCCGGCGACGGCCGCTGCGCCACCTGCGGCGGCTCGGGCTTCGAGCATGTGGAGATGCAGTTCCTGTCGGATGTGTACCTGCGCTGCCCCGACTGCGACGGCAAGCGCTTCCGCGCCGAGCTGCTGGAGGTCAAGCTCACGCGCGGCCCCTACAGCCTGAACGTGGCCGAGGTGCTGGAGCTGACCGTGGCCGAGGCCACCGTGGTCTTCAGCGGCGACCCGGCGGTGGTGGCGCGGCTGCAGCCCATCGTCGACGTGGGTCTGGACTATGTGCGCCTGGGCCAGCCGGTGCCCACGCTCAGCGGCGGCGAGGCCCAGCGGCTGAAGCTGGCCGGCTTTCTGGCCGAGGCGGCCAGCAATCCGCGCCAGCCGGCGGCCAAGAAGGGCACGCTGTTCCTGTTCGACGAGCCGACCACCGGCCTGCACTTCGACGACATCGCCAAGCTGATGCGCAGCCTGCGCAAGCTGCTGGATGCCGGCCATTCGCTGATCGTCATCGAGCACAACCTGGACGTCATCCGCTCGGCCGACTGGATCATCGACCTGGGGCCCGAAGGCGGCGAGGGCGGCGGCGCCCTGGTGGCCGAGGGCACGCCGGAAGACCTGCGCGCCCATGCCAGCTCGCACACCGGTGCGGCGCTGCGCGACTACGACCGGGCCCTGGGCGCCGCGCCGCTGCAGGCCGAGGAAGGCCGGCCGCTGCAATGGGCCGTGCGCGCCCGGCGTGCCGCGAACGCGGCCGATGAATCCATCCGCATCGTCAATGCCCGCGAGCACAACCTGAAGTCGCTGAACGTGGACATCCCGCGTGGCAAGTTCAGCGTCATCACCGGCGTGTCGGGCTCGGGCAAGAGCACGCTGGCCTTCGACATCCTGTTCAACGAGGGCCAGCGCCGCTACCTCGAAAGCCTGAACGCCTATGCGCGCAGCATCGTGCAGCCGGCCGGCCGGCCCGAGGTGGATGCGGTCTACGGCATCCCGCCCACGGTGGCCATCGAGCAGCGGCTGAGCCGCGGCGGCCGCAAGAGCACGGTGGCCACCACCACCGAGGTCTGGCACTTTCTGCGCCTGCTGTGGGTCAAGCTGGGCCTGCAGCGCTGCGTGCACGACGGCGCCGAGGTGCGGCCGCAGAGCGTGGAAAGCATCGCCGCGCAGATCCTCAGGGATCACAAGGGCCAGCATGTGGGCCTGCTGGCGCCGCTGGTGGTCAACCGCAAGGGCGTCTACACCGATCTGGCCAAATGGGCCAAGGCGCGGGGCCACAGCCACCTGCGCGTGGACGGCGAGTTCATCAAGACCGATCCTTGGCCGCGGCTGGACCGCTTCAAGGAGCACACGCTGGAGCTGCCGGTGGCCGACTTCGTGGTCGATGTGGCCGACGAGGCCGCGTTGCGCCAGGCCCTGGCCAAGGCCCTGGACCATGGCAAGGGCGTGCTGCACCTGCTGGCGCCGCTGGACGGCCTGGCCGCGGCGCTGGAGGCCGGCGCATCCACCACCGGCATCGGTCTGCTGAAGGTGTTTTCCACCAAGCGCGCCTGCCCGGTCTGCGGCACCAGCTATCCCGAGCTGGACCCGCGGCTGTTCAGCTACAACAGCAAGCATGGCTGGTGCAGCAGCTGCGTGGGCACCGGCCTGACGCTGAGCCGCGAGCAGCGCAAGGCGCTGGACGACAGCGTGCGCGATGCCGATGACAAGGGCCGCGAGCAGAGCTTTCCCAGCGACGAGCCCGAGATCGAGGGCCTGTCCGGCGAGCCCTGCCCCGACTGCGAGGGCACGCGGCTCAACCCCACGGCGCGCGCGATCCGCTTCGACGACCAGGCCATCACCACGGTGGCGCAGTGGTCGGTGGGCCAGGCCCGCGCCTGGATCGAGGGCCTGCAGCTGCAGGGCCGCGACGCGGCCATCGCCCGCGACGTGGTGAGCGAGATCCGCAGCCGGTTGCAGTTCCTGGAGGAGGTGGGCCTGGGCTATCTGACGCTGGACCGCGCCGCGCCCACGCTCAGTGGCGGCGAGGCCCAGCGCATCCGCCTGGCCGCCCAGCTGGGCAGCAATCTGCAGGGCGTGTGTTATGTGCTGGACGAGCCGACCATCGGCCTGCATCCGCGCGACAACGGCATCCTGCTCAAGGCCCTGGGGCGGCTCAGCGAGCAGGGCAATACCCTGGTCGTGGTCGAGCACGACGAGGACACCATCCGCCGCGCCGACCATTTGATCGACATCGGGCCGGGCGCCGGCAAGCGCGGCGGCCGGCTGATCGCCCAGGGCACGGCGGCCGATCTGGCGGCGGCGCCCGACTCGCTGACTGGCCGCTACCTGGCCCAGCCGCTGAAGCATCCGCTGCAGCCGCGGCGCGTGGTCAACCGCGCCACCTATCAGCTGATGCTCACGGGCGCCAGCCGCCACAACCTGCAGCAGGTGGACATCGCCGTGCCGCTGCAGCGCCTGGTGGCGGTGACCGGCGTCTCGGGCTCGGGCAAGAGCACGCTGGCCCGCGACGTGCTGCTGGCCAATGTGCAGGCCGCGGTGGCGATGAAGGGCAGCAAGGCCGGCCGCGACGCGCTGGCCGCCGGCCAGGCGCCCGGCGGCGGCTGGAACGGCTGCACGGCCCTGTCGGGCTTCGAGCCCATCGACCGGGTGCTGGAAGTCGACCAGACGCCGATCGGCAAGACGCCACGCAGCTGCCCGGCCACCTACATCGGCTTCTGGGATGCCATCCGCAAGCTGTTCGCCGAGACGCTGGAGGCCAAGGCACGGGGCTATGCGCCGGGCCGCTTCAGCTTCAACACCGGCGAGGGCCGCTGTCCCAGCTGCGAAGGCCAGGGCGTGCGCACCATCGAGATGAGCTTTCTGCCCGATGTGAAAGTGCCCTGCGACGGCTGCCATGGCCAGCGCTTCAACCCCGAGACGCTGGCCGTCAGCTGGCGCGGCAAGAGCATCGGCGACGTGCTGCAGATGAACGTGGACGAGGCGGTGGAGTTTTTCGCCAGCATGCCGTCCATCGCCCATCCGCTGCAGCTGCTGCAGGACGTGGGCCTGGGCTATCTGACGCTGGGCCAGCCTTCGCCCACCTTGAGCGGCGGCGAGGCCCAGCGCATCAAGCTGGTCACCGAGCTGAGCAAGGTGCGCGACGACGTCACGCGGCGCGGCCAGAAGCCGCCGCACACGCTGTACGTGCTGGACGAGCCCACGGTGGGCCTGCACATGGCCGATGTGCAGCGCCTGATCCAGGTGCTGCACCGCCTGGTGGCCGGCGGCCACAGCGTGGTGGTGATCGAGCACGACCTGGACCTGATTGCCGAGGCCGACTGGGTCATCGACCTGGGGCCCGAGGGTGGCACGGCCGGTGGCCAGGTGGTGGCGGCCTGCCCGCCCGAGCAGCTGGTGGCGCTGGGCACGCACACCGGCCGCGCGCTGGCGCCGGTGCTGGCTCGGGCCTGATCCAGCTAGGCCGCGGCTTCTTCGTCCAGCCAGGCCATGAAGGCCTGGGCCAGCGGCGTGACGGCGCGCTGTGGCGCGGCAAACAGGCTGTAGCCGCGGTGGCCATGGCTGTGCGTGGCATGGGCCTGCACCAGCTGGCCCGATTGCAGCTCACGCGCCACCGCATAGTCGGGCACCAGGCCCACGCCCAGGCCGGCCAGCACCGCCTCGACCAGCATCGAAAATAGGTCGAAGCGGTGGCCGTCGGTGCCACGCGGCGGGCGCCAGGCGATGCCGGCCTGGTCGAACCACTCGTCCCAGGCGGCCAGGCGCGAGCTCAGCTGCAGCAGCGGCGCCTGGCGGAAATCGCCGCGCACCAGCGCCTGGCGCTGCGCATGATCGGGTGTGCAGACCACGATGCAGCGCTCGGCCATCAGCGGCCGCGAGGCCGCGCCGGGCCAGGGCGCATCGTCGTACTGCAGGCCCACGTCATAGGGCGGCTCCTGCAGCAGCAGCTGCGTGGGAAACACCTGCAGGTGCAGGCTGCAGCCCGGTTGGCGGTTAGTGAAGCGTGGCAGCCGTGGCAGCAGCCAGCGGTCGGCCAGCACCGGCACCGCGCCGACGATCAGGCGCTGACCATCGGGCCGCTGCGACATCGCCTCCAGCGTGTGGTTCTCCAGCCGCAGCAGGTCTGCGCTGACCTGGGCGTGGTAGCGGCGGCCCACCTCGGTGAGCTCGGCGCCACGCGGGCTGCGGTGCAGCAGGCGCACGCCCAGCAGGTCTTCCAGCTGGCGCAGCTGCTGGCTGACCGCGCCATGGGTCAGGCCCAGGGCCTCGGCGGCGCGGGCCATGCCGCGGTGGCGCGCGACCGCGTCGAAGACCTGCAGGGCGCGCAGCGTGGGCAGTTGGCGCATGGTCGGTTAGCGGGGCTCACGGGCTGTCAGCGGAACTGCAAGTGTCGCCTGCCGGCGGCGGAACAATCGCCGCTCATCGTCCACCTCCACAGGTCGCCCACCATGACCCTGCCACCACTGCGCCGTTCCGCCCTGACCCTGGCCATGCCCCTGGCCCTGGCCTGGATGGCCGCCCAGGCCCCTGTCCAGGCCCAGGGCATGCCCACCGTGGCGCCCACGCCCACCCAGGTGGATGCGGCGGTCGACCAGGCCTATGTGCGCCTGCTGGCCGCGCCGCAGGTGCGCCAGCTGCTGGACGCGGTGCAGGCCGACCACGGGCGCACGGTGGCCGAGATGCGCGAGCTGGTCGAGATCGAGGCGCCGCCGTTCAAGGAGCAGGCCCGCGCCCAGGCCGTGCTGGCGCGGCTGCAGGCCCTGGGCTATGCCGACGCGAAGATCGATGCCGAGGGCAATGTGGTGGCGCTGCGCCGCGGCAGCGGCGGCGGGCCCAAGCTGCTGGTCTCGGCCCACATCGACACGGTGTTCCCGGCCGGCACCGACGTCAAGGTCAAGGAGCGCGACGGCAGGCTGCATGCGCCGGGCATTTCCGACAATGTGCGCGGCGTGGCGGTGATGCTCGGCTGGGCGCGGCTGCTGCAGCAGCTGCAGGTGCAGACCCGTGGTGACCTGCTGTTCGTGGCCAATGTGGGCGAGGAGGAGCTGGGCAATCTGCGTGGCATCAAGCGCATCTTTGCCGAGCACACCGACATCGACGGCATGGTCGGCCTGGAGCCGGCGCCCGAGGGCACGGTGATCGTGCTGGGCACCGGCAGCCGCCGCCACGAGATCACCTTCAAGGGCCCGGGCGGCCACAGCTATGCCGCCTTCGGCCAGGTGCCCAGCGCCATCCACGGCCTGGGCCGGGCCATTGCCAAGATCGGCGAGATCCGCACGCCCAGCTTCCCCAAGACCACGTTCACCGTCGGCACCATCGCCGGCGGCACCTCGGTGAACACCATCGCGCCCGAGGCGCGCATGGCGGTGGACATCCGCTCCGACGGCCAGGAGCCGCTGCTGGCCACCGAGCGCCTGGTGATGCAGGCGGTGGAGCAGGCCGTGGCCGAGGAGAACGCACGCTGGAACGTCAATACGCTGACGGTCAGCAGCAAGCTGATCGGCGACCGGCCCGGCGGTCGCACGGCCAGCGACTCGCTGATCGTGCAGGCCGCCACGCGCGCCAACACCGCCTTCGGCCAGCGCACCCTGCTCAGCGGCGCCAGCACCGACGCCAATGTGCCGATGTCGCTGGGCATTCCGGCCATCGTCATCGGCGGCGGCGGCAAGACCGGCGGCTTCCATGCCGCCAGCGAGTGGATCGACGTCAGCGACGCCTGGAAGGGCTCGCAGAACGCCCTGCTCACGGTGCTGGGCCTGGTGGGGCTGAACGGCGTCAGCGAGCCGGTGCTGCCGCGCCGCGCGCGTTGAGCCAGCGCCGTGCCGGCGGCTTCAGCCGCCGGTGTCGAACTGGCGCCAGTTCTTGCCCTTGTACTGCGCGTAATAGGCCTTGACCGTGGCCATGTCGGCCTCGATGTCGCCGCTGGGCTGCAGCACCGGGCCCAGGCCGCTGAGCTTGCGCGGATAGTCCATGTAGGCCATCACGATGGGCACGCCGGCGCCATGGGCGATCCAGTAGAAGCCGGTCTTCCAGTGCCGGGTCTTGCTGCGTGTGCCCTCGGGCGGCACCACCAGGGCCACCGAGCCCGGCGCGTCGCGCAGCGCCTGGGCCGAGGCGGCGACCAGGTTGGTGTTCTGGCTGCGGTCGACCGCGATGCCGCCCAGCCAGCGCATCAGGCCGCCAAAGGGCCAGCGGAAGATCTGCGCCTTGCCCAGCCAGTGGATGTTGATGCGCAGCGCAAAGGCCACCATCAGCGTGTACGGCAGGTCCCAGTTGCTGGTGTGGGGCGCGGCGATCAGCACGCACTTGTGGTGGCCGGCCGGCATCTGGCCGGACAGGGTCCAGCCGCGGGCGCGCAGAAAGGCCACCGACAGCGCGCGCAACAGGCTGTTGACGCCGGGGGTGGTGAAGATGGTGGTTTGCACCGGACGATTGTCGCGGTGCGGCGGCCGGGCCGCTTGGCCTACATCAGTCCGGCAGGCGCGGCCAGGCGCAGGCCTTCGGTGCCGGCTTCGGAGGCTTGCAGGCCCATGCGCGCCATGGCCCGGGTCTGCATCTGCACCGCATCGCCATGGTCGCCGCAGCGCTCCAGCACATCGCTGACGCGCAGCAGCAGGCGCACCTCGAAGAACGGGTCGGCGGCACGGCCGGCCAGCGTGGCCGCCTCGAAGGCATGGTCGCGCGCGCGGTCGCGTTCGGCGCGAGCGCAGCCCTCGGCCTGCTCGGCCTCGATCTGCTCGGCCGCCAGGCAGGCGGCCTCGGCCAGCGCGCACAGCAGGTCGGCACCCAGGTCCGGCGCGGCGACGGCGGCCGACCAGCGCAGCGCGCGGTTCAGAAAGGCCTGGGCGCTGAGCGGGTCGCGCAGCGCCAGCAGGGCCGTGGCCACGCCGGCCAGCGCATGGCACATGGCCGCCGGCTGGGCCTGCAACTCGGCCGCGTCCAGCTGGCGCATGGCCTGGTCCAGCGCGGCGCGCTGGTCGGGTTGTTGGGCGATGGGGCTGGGTGCGGCGGGCATGGGGCCATGCTAGAGGCCGCCGGTCCGCGCCGGGCCCCTCAGGCGTGGGGGCCGGTGGCGGCCGGCGCTGCCGCGCGTGAACTGCGCACGCGCCGCGCCCGCAGCCGGCGCATCAGCCGCCAGCCCAGCAAAGCCGCCAGCAGCGCGGCATAGAGGCTCCACTCGGCAAAGTCGTTCTTGCCGGCGCGCATCCAGAAGAAGTGCAGCAGGGCCAGCAGGGCCACGGCGTAGACGCTGCGGTGCAGGGCCTGCCAGCGCCTGGCGCCCAGGGCCCGCTGCGCGCGGTGGGTGGAGGTGGCCACCAGCGGCAGCAGGATCAGCAGCGCCGCGCTGCCGACCAGGATGAAGGGCCGCTTGGCGATGTCGCGCAGGATGTCGGCCAGCAGCAGGCCCTGGTCCAGCCAGGCATAGGCCAGGAAGTGCAGGCCGGCATAGAAGGCCGCAAACAGCCCGGCCAGGCGCCGCCAGCGCGCCAGGGCGGTCAGGCCCAGGGCCTCGCGCAGCGGCGTCACCGCCAGCGCCAGGCACAGCAGGCGCAGCGCCCAGTCGCCGCTGCCGCGGATCAGGGCCTCGGCCGGGTTGGCGCCCAGCCGGCCCTGGACGGCGCCGTACAGCAGCCAGGCCAGCGGCGCCAGCGCCAGCAGCCAGCCCAGCGGCTTGGCTGCAGGGTGCAGCAGGGCACGGTTCAGCAGGACGCGCCAGCCGGCCTGCATCGGCATCAGTAGTGCTTGGCCAGGTCCATGCCGGCGTAGAGCTGGCCGACTTGGGCCTCGTAGCCGTTGAACATCAGCGTCGGCCGCTTCTTGGCAAAGATGCCGTCCTCGCCGATGCGGCGCTCGCTGGCCTGGCTCCAGCGCGGATGGTCGACCTTCGGATTGACGTTGGAATAGAAGCCGTATTCCTGCTGCGCGGCGCGGGTCCACGACGAGGTCGGCTGCTGCTCGACGAAGCGGATCTTGACGATGGACTTGGCGCTCTTGAAGCCGTACTTCCAGGGCACGACCAGGCGCAGCGGCGCGCCGTTCTGGTTGGGCAGCACCTCGCCGTACATGCCAAAGGCCAGCAGCGTCAGCGGGTGCATGGCCTCGTCCAGGCGCAGGCCCTCGACATAGGGCCAGTCCAGCACGCCCGAGCGCAGGCCGGGCATCTGCGCCTTGTCGGCCAGCGTCGTGAACTCGACGAACTTGGCATTGCCGGTGGGCTCGACCTGGCGGATCAGCTCGGCCAGCGAATAGCCGACCCAGGGGATGACCATGCTCCAGCCTTCGACGCAGCGCAGGCGGTAGATGCGCTCTTCCATCGGCGCCAGCTTCAGCAGATCGTCGATGCCGAAGCTGCGCGGCTTCTTGACCGCGCCTTCGACGGCCACCGTCCAGGGCCGGGTCTTCAGCGTGTGGGCGCTGCGTGCCGGGTCGGCCTTGTCGGTGCCGAACTCGTAGAAGTTGTTGTAGCTGGTGGCGTCCTGGCGCGAGGTCGGCTTGTCCATGGTCACGGCGCCGGCCACCGCGCTCTTGATGCCGGGCAGCGCTGCGGCCTTGGCCGTGCCCTGGGCCAGGGCCTCGCGGCCGGCCCAGGCGGCCAGCGACGGGCCCAGGGCGCCGGCGGCGACGCGGCGCAGCCAGTCGCGCCGGCCCTCGGCCAGGGCGCGTGGCGTGATTTCAGACGGCAGGGGCTGGGGGGCGCCGCGCAGCGGGCGAGGGGTCATCGCGGATCTCCAGGAAACAGGGTCGACCGCAGCGGTCGACCGGCGAGGCCAAAACCTTACGCGCCGGCCCGATTCCTTGCTGGCCAGGGCCTTTCAGCCCGCGCCGTCGTCGGCCTGCAGGCCGAACTGGCCCCGGCCGATGGCCGCATCCAGCTCGCCGCCCGACACCAGGGCCGCGCCGCCGGGAAACAGGCTTTCGCGGTAGCTCTTGCGCGACATCAGCTTGGCCCGGGCCTCGGGTGGCAGGTCGGTGATGGCGATGATGTGGCGGCCGATCAGCACATCGACCACGTCTTCGAGCACGCGCACGAAGTCGGCGTCCAGCGCACGGAAGTCGCGCTGCGGGCCGGCCGCCGGGCCATCGCCCAGAAAGGCCTGCACCTCGGCATCGTCGCCGGGCAGGAACTCGGCGGCGCCGTCCTCGGCCTCGCGGCTGAGGCGGACGATGCGGTGCTGGGCATCACGCTGGACGTAGGGCATGGCGGGGCGTGCGATCGGGAGGGGCGGGGCGGACGGCAAGCCTAGACCGGGACCGCGGCCGGATTCACAGCTCGCCGTAGGAATGCAGGCCCGACAGGAACATGTTCACGCCCAGGAAGGCGAAGGTGGTGACCACCAGGCCGGTCAGCGCCCACCAGGCCGAGACCGTGCCACGCAGGCCCTTCATCAGCCGCATGTGCAGCCAGGCGGCGTAGTTGAGCCAGACGATCAGCGCCCAGGTTTCCTTGGGGTCCCAGCTCCAGTAGCCGCCCCACGCCTCGGCGGCCCAGAAGGCGCCCAGGATGGTGGCGATGGTGAAGAAGGCAAAGCCCACCGCGATGGACTTGTACATCAGGTCGTCCAGCAGCTCGGGCGCCGGCAGGGCCGCGGCGATGCGCCGGCGCGCGGCCAGGATGCCGAACACGATCAGCAGGCTGATGCCGGCGTACACCGCCCACCAGCTGGCCGAACTCGACAGCTTGCTGGCGCGGAAGACGATGGGCTCGAAGCACAGCACCAGGCCGAGCGCGGCCAGCGGCGCCAGCTTCCACCAGCGGGTTTCTTCGGCCTGGCGCTGGATCAGGTAGGCAAAGGCCACCATCGCCGCCAGCGCAAAGGTGCCGTAGCCGATGAAGTTGGCCGGCACATGCAGCTTCATCCACCAGCTCTGCAGCGCCGGCACCAGGGGCTGGATCTGCTGCGCCTCGCGCTCCACCGTGTACCAGAGCAGGAAGCCGACCGCGGCGCTGACGATCAGCATCACGAAGCCGCCCAGCGCCCGGTTCTTGTAGTGCTGCTCGTAGTACAGCCAGAACAGCGTCGTCATCCAGCAGAACATGACGAACACTTCGTACAGGTTGCTGACCGGGATGTGGCCGATGTCGGGGCCGATCTGGTGGCTCTCGAACCAGCGCACCAGGGTGCCGACCAGGGCCATGAACACCGAGGCCCAGGCCAGGCGGCTGCCCAGCAGCAGGGCGGTGTTGTCGCCGGTTGTTCCGCCCACGCTGCGCCGCGACACCAGGCCGATCCAGTACAGCACCGTGCTCATGAAGCACAGCATGCTCATCCACAGGATGGCGCTCTGGCTGGACAGAAAGTACTTGAGCAGGAACACCGAGTCGGCCTGGGCCAGGTCGGCGCCGAAGCCATCGGTGCTGCGGTTGTACAGCCCGATCGCCAGCAGCGTGACCGCCCCCACGCCCAGCGTCAGGCCGCGCAGCGGGCCCCAGAACCAGCCCAGCGCCACCAGGGCCGGCACGGCACCGACGAGGATGGCCTTCTCGTAGCCGTCCATGGCCGGCGCATAGCGCTGGAAGGCATAGCCCGCGCCCAGCAGCACCAGCAGCGCAAACACCCAGTCGTAGGCGCTGCGGCCGCTGAATCCGCTGCGCCGCGAGGCGCCCAGCACCAGGGTCTTGTTGGCCGCGGCCGCAGCTGTGGTGGTGTTCATGTGGGGGTCTCCTTCAGCAGGGCCGTCTTCAGGGCCTCGAATTCGGCGTCGGCGTCCAGCGTGCGTCGCGTGGTGGACAGCGCTGCCTGCAGTTTGGTTCCACCGCCCTCGGCCGGCGTCAGCCAGACCCACAGCCGGCGCTCGCGGATGTAGAGCATGGCGAACACGCCGACGATCAGCAGCACCGCGCCCAGGTAGACCAGGTTCTTGCCCGGGGCCCGTGCGACCTGGAACACGCTGGCCTGCAGCTGCTTGAAATCGGCCAGCTGCAGCAGCAGCGGCGCCGGGTAGTACAGCGAGTCCGACAGCGACAGCACGGCCTGGGTCATGAAGCGCTGCGTGGCCTCGCCGTCCTGGCCTTCGGTGGTCAGCGGCTTGAGCTGCACCTGCTCGCGGCTCAAGTTGGCCAGCTCGAACAGGCAGCCGTTGACGATGCGCAGCAGCACCTCGGAGATGCGCGCGCGTTCGGCCTCCGGCACGGTGCTGTCGACAAACTGGGCCAGCGCCGGCAGGCCGCCCGGCGCCGCCTCGGCCGCCGCCCCGGCGGGGCCGGCGGTGACGCGCTCGGCGCCCGAGAACAGGCTCAGCGCACGCGTGGCGGTCAGCTGCAGCTGCTCGGCCATCTGCGGCCGGTCGGCCGGCGTGGACTTGGCCACGTAGCGGCGGATGGCCTTGTCGCGCAGCGCCGGGTCGCGCAGCGCCTGGGCCAGGCGCCACCAGCCGTCGATCGCACCCTGCTCGTCGGCCGGGATGCGCAGGTAGCGGAAGGCCTGGTCGGGCGAGTCGCGCATGCCGGCCAGGAACACGCTCTGGCCGTCCAGCTCCATCGGCAGCATGTAGTTGTTGAACTCGCGCGCCTGGCCGCTGGCATCGCGCAGCTTGTAGCTGATCGACGGGCCGACGTTGCGCAGCTGCTTGCCCTTGTCGCCCTTGGCGCCCGAGCCCAGGTGCTTGGACAGCGAATCGGCCAGGTCGACGCGGCGCACATCGGTGCCGCTGGCCTCGGCCGGATCGCCGCCGAGGTTCTCGACGTTGATCACGCGCAGGCCGGTGAACTCGAGCGTCAGCGCCTCGGCCGGGTTCTTGTCGTCGCGGGCCTGGCCGCGCGTCAGCCGCGTGCTGCCGCCCACCGTGCCCTGCAGCTGGAAGGCTTCGCCGCCCGGACCCAGCGGCAGGCCGCGCAGCGTCAGCGAGCTGCCGCCGTCGTCGAAGCTGCTCTGGTAGATGGCGATGCCGCGGTGGAAGGCCGGCTCGTTGACCTTGATGGTGGCCTGCCGGGCGCTGCCGTCCTCGCGGTCGTGGATCACCACCTCGCTGGCAAACAGCTTGGGCATGCCGGTGTCGTAGTACTCGACGATGAACTTCTTCAGTTCCACGTCGAACGGCAGGTCCTGCAGCACCACGCCGTCGGACATGTTCAGCACCGCCACGCCGGCGCGCGCGCCCTCGGGCACCAGCAGGTTGCCGCGGAAGGTGGGGTTGCTGGCGGCCAGCCGGTGCTCGGGCTTGACCTCGCTGATCAGGCCGCCGCCGCCATAGGGCGTCTTGCCCAGCAGCGCCATCTGCGCGCGCACGATCAGGTCGCCGTCGAACAGCCCGCCCAGGCAGATCAGCACGATGGCCGAATGCGCGGCCAGGTAGCCGATCTTGTTGGCCATGCCCTTGCGCGCGGCGACCATGGTGCCGTTGTCGCGCAGCTGGGCGCGGGCCTGCCAGCCACCGGCGGCCAGCAGCCGGCTGACGTGCTCCAGCGCGGCCGGGCCCTCGGCATTCAGCCGGCCCTCGGCCTTGTGGTGGAAGGCGCGCAGCGCCGGCTCGCGCAGGCCTTCCTTGTACGACTTCAGGTCGGCCAGGATCTTGGGCGTGTTGCGCGCGATGCACAGGCTGGTGGACAGCACCAGAAAGCCCAGGATCAGCAGGAACCAGCCGGCGCTGTAGACCGCATACAGCCCGGCCTGGTCGAACACGCTGGCCCAGAACGGGCCGAACTGGTTGACGTAGTTGTTGAAGGGCTCGTGCTGCTTGACCACCGTGCCGATCACCGAGGCGATGCAGATGATGGTCAGCAGCGCGATGGCGAAGCGCATCGAGGCCAGCAGCTCGAACACTTCGCGCCAGGCCCGGGACGCGGGCGGCGCCACTGGGACTTGGGCGGGCGTGGACATGGTCGCGGATTATCCCGGGTCAAGCCCCGGAAAGTGCGAAGGGCCGGTCAGCGACCGGCCCTTCAGGCATGGTTAAGACAAGCGGGCTTGATTCAGCGCAGGCCGGCGATGTAGTCGGCGACGGCCTTGATTTCCTTGTCGCTCATCTTCGCGGCGATGGCCACCATCTGCGCCGAGTTGCCACGCGTGCCGGCGCGGAAGCCGTTCAGCTGGGCCTCGGTGTAGTCGCTGTGCTGGCTGCCCAGGCGCGGGTACTGGGCCGGGATGCCGGCGCCGGTGGGGCTGTGGCAGCCGGCGCAGGCCGGCACCTGCTTGGCGGCGATGCCGCCGCGGTAGATCTTCTCGCCCAGGCTCACCAGGTCCTTGTTCTTGGCGAAGCCGGGCTTGGCCTGCTTGCTGGCGTAGAAGGCGGCGACGTTGCGGATGTCCTCTTCGCTCAGCGGCGCGGCCATGCCGCTCATCACCGCATTGGCGCGCTTGCCGGACTTGAACTCGTGCAGCTGCTTGACCAGGTAGTCGGCATGCTGGCCGGCCAGGATGGGGTTGGCCGGGCTGCCGCGGCTGCCGTCGGCGGTGTGGCAGGCCGCGCAGACCTGGGTGGCCTTCTCCTGGCCCTTGGCGAGGTCGGGCTTGGCCGATGCCTTGGCTGCATCGGCGGCAAACGACGGGGCGGCGATGGTGGCAGTGAACACCAGGACGGCGGAGGCGAGCAGCGACTTCATGTCGGAGAACCTTGGCAAGGGCGTCAAACCGGCGGATTTTACAATGCTCCATGACCTCGACCGCCGACCACCGTGGTGCCGACGCATCTGATGCCTCACGCGACGCCCTGATCTGGGCCCGCAGCGCCCGCTTTTTGACCACCGCCAGCCAGCTCAACCAGCTGCCCGAGGCCATCCTGCCGGAGGTGGCCTTCGTCGGCCGCAGCAATGCCGGCAAGTCCACCGCCATCAATACGCTGGCCCAGCACAAGCGCCTGGCGTTTGCGTCCAAGACGCCGGGCCGCACCCAGCACATCAACCTGTTCGAGCTGGGGCCCAAGGAGGCGCCCGACATGCTGTGGGCCGACCTGCCGGGCTACGGCCATGCCGCGGTGTCGCGCAGCGACAAGCAGCGCTGGCAGCAGGTGATGGCCGACTACCTGGACCAGCGCCGGGGCCTGACCGGCATCGTGATGATGGTCGACAGCCGCCACGGCTTCACGCCGCTGGACCGCCAGCTGCTGGACTTTGTCGGCGCGCGCGTCGGCTCGGGCGAGGTGCGGTTGCTGGTGCTGCTGACCAAGGCCGACAAGCTCAGCCGCAAGGAGGCCGCCGAGTCGCTGGCCGCGGCCCAGGCCGTGCTGGGCGAGATCGCCACCGAAGAGGCCGACATCGGCGTGGCCCTGTTCTCGGCGCTGAACAAGCAGGGCGTGGGCGATGCGGCGCGGCTGCTGCACGGCTGGCTCACGGACGCGGCCGACAAGGTGTGAAAGAACCGTCGCGAGCGGGCTCAGCTTGGGTTGAGCAGCGCAGCCGTACATCCGTACGGCGAGCAGCGCAGGCCCGAGATGTGCCCGCGCAGCAGGTTCGTTCACACCTTGTGATGTCTCCGGCTTGACGCTGGCGACCGGCGGCGCCGGCCACACTGCGGCGATGAGCCCCATCGTCGCCGCCCCGCCGGGGATCCAGACCTTCGACCTGGACCTGCCGCATGGCCTGCGCCTGGCCTGCCGCGCCAGCGGCGCGCCGGATGCGCCACGCCGCGTGCTGTTCCTGCACGGCTTTCCCGAGGCCGCTTTCGCCTGGGACGGCGTGCTGGCCGCGCTGGCGCCCGAGGCCCGCTGCCTGGCGCCCGACCAGCGGGGCTATGCCGGCTCGCAGGCGCCGGCCGAGGTGGCCGACTACCGCGCCAAGCACCTGGTGGCCGATGCGCTGGCCCTGCTGCAGCACCTGGGCGCCACGCCCGAGCGGCCGCTGGACCTGCTGGTGGCCCACGACTGGGGTGGCGGCGTGGCCTGGAACCTGGCGGCGCTGCGGCCCGACCTGATCCGCCGGCTGGTGATCCTCAACTCGCCGCATCCGGCGACCTTCCAGCGTGAGCTGCTGCACAGCGCCGCCCAGCGCGAGGCCAGCGCCTACATGCTGGACCTGGTGCAGCCCGGGGCCGCCCAGCGGCTGGCCGAGCACGACTTTGCCGCGCTGTTTGCGATGCTGCAGCGCTTTGGCGGCGCCGACTGGCTGAGCGACGGGCTGCGCGACGCCTACCGCAGCGTCTGGCGCCAGGGCCTGGACGGCGCGCTGAACTGGTATCGCGCCTCGCCGCTGCGTCCGCCCGCCGGCCCCGGCGATGGCGCGCTGGCGGCGCTGCAGCTGCCCGACTCGGTGACCCGGGTGACGGTGCCCACCACGCTGCTGTGGGGCGAGGCCGACCATGCGCTGCTGCCGGGCCTGCTCGACGGCCTGCAGCGCTGGGTGCCCGATCTCACCGTGCACCGGCATGCGCAGGCCAGCCACTGGATCGTGCACGAGCAGCCCGACTGGGTGGTCGCGCGGCTGCGCCAGGCCTTGCTCGGCTAGGGCCGGCCGATGAACAGCGCCAGCCCGGTCTCGCCGCGTGGCGCATGCGTGATGCCCAGGTACAGCGGGCCGATGCCGGTGTCGGCGCCGAGAAACACGCTGTAGCCCGAGCGCAGGCCGGACAGGCGCGGCGATTCGCCGGTCTGCCAGGTATTGCCCAGCTCGGCGGTGGCGCCGACGAAGAAGCCGCGGGTCAGCGCCGGTGTCTCCTGCAGCCGGCGGTACCAGCCCAGGCGCAGCAACAGCGCATGGTTGCCGCTGAGCTGGCCCGACTCATAGCCCGACAGGCGGTGGAAGCCGCCCAGCGAATAGCGCTGCACCACCGGCCCGCCACGCTGCTCGGCGGTCTGCAGCGTGACATGGGCCTCCAGCGTGTGCCGGCCGAAGCTGCGCACCGCCGTGCCTTCGGCCTCGGCGCGCCAGAAGTAGCCGTCCAGGTCGCCGCCGCGGCGGCCGCGCCAGATCTCCAGCTGGCCGCGGTAGCCGCGCTGCGGGAACAGCGCGAAGTCCAGCTGGTCGATGACCACGCGGGCGCGCAGGCCTTCCTCGTGCCAGCGCACCGTGGCGCTGCCGATGCGGTTGTCGCTGGTCAGCGCGGCGGCGCGGGCATGCAGGTCCACGCGCGACAGGCCCAGGCGCAGCTCGCCGAACTCGCCCCAGGGCTGGCCCAGGTCCAGGCCCAGCTGGCCGGTGGTGCGCTGCAGGCTGTCCAGCTCGACGCCGGAGTCGGCGTCGTAGCGGCGCAGCCGCATGCGCTCCAGGCCGCCATAGCCCGAGACGAACCAGTCGTTGGCCGGCGAATCGGTCCAGGTCAGCGGGTGGTACAGCTCGCTGTGCAGGCGCGGCACCTCGCCGATCTGCACGCGGTTGCGCCACTCGGTGCCGCTGGGTGTGAGCCAGTGGCGGTTGTGGCTGAGCTTGAGGTTGAAGGCACTGCGACCGCGGAAGTCGGTGCTCATGTCCAGGCCCAGGCGCAGGTAGTTCGGGCCCCAGGGCTTGTCCTCCAGCTCGAACACCAGGGCGTCGCCGCCGCTGGTGGCGGCCGTGCCGGCCTGGGCCGGCGCCGGCAGCAGCTGGTAGTCGGCGCGGATGTAGTCGCCGCCGGCGGCCAGGCGGCGGGCGTCGCGCTCGGCGCGGGCGGTGTCGAAGGCCTGGCCCGGCCGCGATTCCAGCAGCCGCGCCAGGCGCTCGGTATTGCCGACCCCCGTGCCTTCGACGCGCACCTCGGCGATGCGCGTGCGCACCGGCGGCGGCAGCGGGCGCTGCAGCCGGTACTGCGCCCATTGCGCGGCATTCAGCGACAGGCCGGCCAGCGCATCGCTGCGGCCACGCGCGCCGGCCTCGCCCAGCGCGATGAAGCGGGCGGCCTGGTCGAAATCGCCTGAGCTCAGCGTGCCCAGCGCCGGCGCGATCAGCAGGTCCTGCGGGCCCAGCGAGGCCAGGCTGCGCTGCACGTTCTGCTCGGTCAGGATGTTGATCATCTGCGCCGTCTGCCCGACCACCGAACCCAGCGTGTCGCGGCCGGCCAGCGGCGTGCCGATGTTGACGACGATGACCCGCTCGGCGCCCATGGCCCGGGCCACGTCCACCGGCAGGTTGTTGACCAGGCCGCCGTCGCCGAGCACGCGGCCGTCGACCTCGATCGGCGGAAACACGCCGGGCACGCTCATCGACGAGCGCAGCGCCAGCGCCAGGTCGCCGCGCTCCAGGATCACCGCGGCGCCGGTCTCCATGTCGGTGGCCACGGCGCGGAACGGGATCGGCAGCGCGTCGAAGTCGCGCAGCTCGCGCACCGGCAGCGTGTAGCGGCGCAGCAGCGTCTCCAGGCCGCGGCTGGACACCGCGCCGCTGGGCGTGCGCAGCGCACCGTCCTTCCAGCCCAGCTCGATCAGCGCGCTGATCTCGAAGTCTTCTTCCTTGCGCCGCTGCGCCAGCTGCTGGCGCTCGATGCGGCTGGCGAACAGCTCGCCCCAGCGCACGCGGCCCAGCTCGTGTTCGATCTCGGCCGCACTCATGCCGCTGGCATACAGGCCGCCGACGATGGCGCCCATCGAGGTGCCGGCGATCACGTCCACCGGCACCTGCAGCTGCTCCAGCAGCTTGAGCACGCCCACATGGGCCAGGCCGCGTGCGCCACCGCCCGACAGCACCAGGCCGATGCGCGGCCGGGCCGCGGCACTGGCCGCCGGTGCCGGCGGCGCGGCCGCCGCGGTGGGCGTCCGGGCTTGAGTCTGGGCCTGGGCCGACGGCGCGGCCAGCAGGCCCAGCCAGGCGGCCAGCACCAGCAGCAGGGCGGCCGCGGCCGGCATCAGCCGGGCCTGGCGGGCGAGCCGGCGGCCTGCAGCCGGCTGGCGGCGCGCTTGACCAGCGAGCGCCGGCGCAGCGGCTGCAGCAGGCGCTCGGCCGCCAGCTGGTCCAGCGCTGCCTGGCGCAGCGCCCAGTGGCGCTCGGTGGCCGGCTCGCGCAGCAGCCACAGGCCCAGCGGTTCGTCGTGCCACAGCAGCTGCAGGCGGCGCCAGTCGCCCTGCAGCCAGGCGCGCCAGTGGCTGCCCGGCTCGGCCTGGTCCAGCTCCAGGTGGGGCGCGGCCGGTGCCGCGCTGGGTGCCGGCGGCGCCGGCAGCAGGTCGGCCGGCACGGTGTCCAGCGAGCCCAGGTCCAGCGGCATGGTGCTGGTGGTCGGCGCCGCGTCGGCGCGGGCGATGCGCTGCAGCTTGTCGATCATCGCCGCGGCGTTGGCCAGGGCCTGGTCGAAGGCATGGCGGCGCGCCGCCTTCAGGCGCTCGCTGGCCCATTCGAAGCGCGAGCCGTCCACCGCCGGCTCGGCCGCCAGGTGGTCGACCAGGTTGCGCGCCAGGCCCAGCACCCGCGCCTGCTCGGCGGCCGAGGCGGTGAGCACCTGGTGCGCCAGGCGGTCGAGAAAGCGCCACAGCGGGTGCACATAGATCACCAGCAGGGTGGGGTCGCGCAGCGCCAGCGCGCTGGCCACCGGCTGCAGCCGGCGCACCAGGGGCAGCAGCTCCAGCGGCAGGGCATCGTCGCGCACCATGGCTTCGAACAGCCGCGGCAGCAGATCGCCCGCCGCCGGCGTGCCCGCCGGGGGTTGCGGCGCCTGGGGCGGCTCGGTCTGGCCCGGCAGCGGCTGCAGCGGCAGCGGCAGCGGCGTCAGCGGGGACAGCGGCTGGGGCGGCCGCGTGTCCACGGTCTGGTGCAGCGCGCCCAGCTCGTCGGGCGGCAGGTGGCGTGGCAGGCGTGCGCCCCAGGCCGTGCCCGTGCCATGGAAGACGATGGTGCGGTGGGCGGCCGGCTCCACGCCCTGGTCCTGCAGCCGCGCCACCGCGCCGCCATAGGCCAGGCGCAGGGCCTCGGCCAGCGGCTGGGCGGCGTCGCGCAGGAACGCCGCCTGGGCAGCGCGCGACAGCGGCAGCTGCTGCACGCCATGCCACAGCGCGCGCACCATCACCTCGGGGCGGAACGGGTTGGTGTCGCGCGCCACGTTGTGGTCGCCGACCAGGGCCGAGGTGTAGGTCTGCAGCTCGCGCAGCTCGGCCTCGGCCTGGGTCTTGGCCAGCTCGATGGCGCGGGCGATCTCGATGTCCACCGCGACGTCGTCGTCCTCGATCAGCGACAGCTCGCGCCGGCCCGGCGCCGGTGCGCCGACGCGGTCGCCCTGGCGCTGCAGGCGCAGCTCGTCGTCGCCGGCCTGGCGCAGGCGCTTCAGCGCCGTGGCCACGACCTCGCCGCGGTGCTGCTGCAGCACGCGGTCGCCGCGGTGGTCCTGGCGGCCGCTGCCGCCGGGGCTGAGCAGGCGCCAGCGCTCGTGCACGGCGTCGATGGCACGGTCCAGGGTCATCGGCGCGCGCATCAGCTCGTCGTCGATGAATTCCTGCAGGGTGGGTTGGTGCGACATGGGCGGCGCGATTATCACGGCGGCGGCACCAAGAAAAACGGGCCACCCGAAGGTGGCCCGTTTTCACACGCAAGGCTTTGTAGCCGGATGCGCAGGACTTACCCCTCGGGCTTGCAGGCCCTCGGGTGCTCGCCAGCGTAGGCCCCTGCGCGGGCAGGGGCCTACGTCCGGGCTCACATGTCCATGCCCATGCCGCCCATGCCGCCCATGCCGCCGGGCATGCCGCCGGCCGGGGCCTCGTCCTTGGGCGCCTCGGCGACCATGCACTCGGTGGTCAGCATCAGGCTGGACACCGAAGCGGCGTTCTGCAGCGCGGTGCGGGTCACCTTGGTCGGGTCCAGGATGCCCATCTCGATCATGTCGCCGTAGGTGTCGTTGGCGGCATTGAAGCCCTGGTTGCCCGAGGCGGCCAGCACGGCATTGACGACCACGCTGGGCTCGCCACCGGCGTTGGCGACGATCTCGCGCAGCGGCGCTTCGATGGCCTTCAGCACCAGCTTGATGCCGGCGTCCTGGTCGGCGTTGTCACCCTTGATGACACCGGCGGCCTGGCGGGCACGCAGCAGGGCCACGCCACCACCGGCGACGATGCCTTCTTCCACCGCAGCGCGCGTGGCGTGCAGGGCGTCTTCGACGCGGGCCTTCTTTTCCTTCATCTCGACTTCGGTGGCGGCACCGACCTTGATGACGGCCACGCCGCCGGCCAGCTTGGCCACGCGCTCTTGCAGCTTCTCGCGGTCGTAGTCGCTGGTGGCTTCTTCGATCTGGATGCGGATCTGCTTGACGCGGGCTTCGATGTCGGCGGCAGCACCGGCGCCATCGATGATGGTGGTGTTTTCCTTGCCCACTTCGACGCGCTTGGCCTGGCCCAGGTCGGCCAGCGTGACCTTCTCCAGCGTCAGGCCGACTTCTTCGGCGATGACCTTGCCGCCGGTCAGGATGGCGATGTCTTCCAGCATGGCCTTGCGACGGTCGCCGAAGCCCGGGGCCTTGACGGCGACGACCTTCAGGATGCCGCGGATGGTGTTGACCACCAGGGTGGCCAGCGCTTCGCCTTCGACTTCCTCGGCGATGATCAGCAGCGGACGGCCGGCCTTGGCGACCTGTTCCAGCGTCGGCAGCAGGTCACGGATGTTCGAGATCTTCTTGTCGAACAGCAGGACAAACGGGTTGTCCAGCAGGGCGGCCTGCTTCTCGGGGTTGTTGATGAAGTAGGGCGACAGGTAGCCGCGGTCGAACTGCATGCCTTCGACGACATCCAGCTCGCTGTCCAGGCTCTTGCCGTCTTCGACGGTGATCACGCCTTCCTTGCCGACCTTGTCCATCGCGTCGGCGATGATCTTGCCGATCGACTCGTCGGAGTTGGCCGAGATCGAGCCGACTTGCGCGATTTCCTTCGACGTGGTGGTGGCCTTCGAGGCCTTCTTCAGCTCGGCGACCAGGGCGGTGACCGCCTTGTCGATGCCGCGCTTCAGGTCCATCGGGTTCATGCCGGCGGCCACGTACTTCATGCCTTCGCGCACGATGGCCTGGGCCAGCACGGTGGCGGTGGTGGTGCCGTCACCGGCGTTGTCGCTGGTCTTGGAAGCGACTTCCTTGACCATCTGGGCGCCCATGTTCTGGAGCTTGTCCTTCAGCTCGATTTCCTTGGCCACCGAGACACCGTCCTTGGTGACGGTGGGGGCGCCGAAGGAGCGCTCGAGCACCACGTTGCGGCCCTTGGGGCCCAGCGTGACCTTGACCGCGTTGGCCAGGATGTTCACGCCTTCCACCATGCGGTGGCGGGCGTCGGAACCGAAGATGACGTCTTTGGCTGCCATGTGTATCTCTCTGAAATCTGGGGTAGGGGGAACGGTGGCTTACTTGGAAACCACGGCGAAGAGGTCTTCTTCGCGCATCACCAGCAGTTCGTCGCCATCGACCTTGACGGTCTGGCCGCTGTACTTGCCGAACAGCACGCGGTCACCAACGGCCACGTTCAGGGCAATGAAGTCACCCTTGTCGTTGCGCTTGCCCGGGCCGACGGCCAGCACTTCGCCTTGATCCGGCTTCTCGGCGGCGTTGTCGGGGATGACGATGCCCGAGGCGGTCTTGGTTTCGTTTTCCAGGCGCTTGACGATCACTCGATCGTGCAACGGACGCAGTTTCATCGTATCTCCTTGGGGGATCGGGGAATTGGTTGTTAGCACTCAAGCCATGCGAGTGCTAGCAAGGCAATTATAGGGATCGGCCCCGGGCTTTCAAGAGGGCAGGCATCACGGCAGGGCCAGGCTCAGCTCGACCCGCGGTTGCCAGGTGGCCTCGTCCTCGGTAGCGGCGCGCAGCCGCGGCGCGCCCAGGAACAGCCGCGACGGCGGCAGGCCACGCGCCACCAGCGCGTCGCGCACGGCCAGGCCGCGCTGCAGGGCCAGCTCGCGCGCGACCTCGGTGCTGACCAGCAGCGCCGCCTTCAGCCGCGCCTCCATCTCCGGCGCCGGCAGTTCCTTGAGCTGGCCGATCAGGTTGCGCGGCCGGTCGGGCAGTGGCGTCTGGCGGTACAGCTCGCGCAGCAGGCGCTGGCGTTCGTCGCCGGTGATGGCCGCTGCGGCCATGTCGTCGACGGCCTGGCCGGCGCGCAGCCGCTGGCGCCGCCGCTCGGCCTGCAGGCGCTGCTCCAGCGCCGCCTGCTGCCAGGCCTCGCGCTCGCCGACCGGGTCGGCGGCGCCTGCCACGGTCATGGTCAGCGCCGGCCGGTCCAGCAGGGCCTGGGCCACGCGGTCCAGGCTGGCTTCACCTTCGGCCGTGGGGCGGTTGGTGCCGGCCACGAAGCCGACCTGGCTCAGGTCGGGCCCGCCGCCGCCGGACAGCAGGGCAAACGGCGCGGTCAGGGCCTTGCCGATCAGGTTGACGATCAGCTTGAGCACGATGCCGCCGATGCTGAACTGCGGATCGCTGAGGCTGCCGCCCACCGGCAGGTTCAGGTCGATCACGCCATGGCGGTCGGCCAGCAGGGCCACGGCCAGGCGCACCGGCAGCGAGGTGGCATCGGGCGAGTCCACGCGCTGGCCGAAGGTCAGCTGGTCCAGCACCAGGCGGTGGTCGGCCTGCAGCCGGCCGTCGGGCTCGATCTTGTAGGCCAGGTCCAGGCTCAGCTTGCCACGCTCGATGCCATAGCCGGCGTATTTGCCGGCATAGGGCGACAGCGGCGCCAGCTCCAGCCCGCTGGCCCTGGCGCGCAGGTCCAGCGCCGGTGGCTGGGTGCTGGGGTTGATCTGGCCGCTGATCTCCAGCGCGGCGGTGTCGGCGGCGCGGCCGGACAGGGCCAGCGTGGCCATCTCGGGGCTGTCACTGCGGAAGGCGCCGATCGTGCCGTTCAGCGCACTGAGCCGCGCGCTGTAGTTGGGGCGGATGAAGCGGTCGGTGAAATCAACGCGGCCATCGACCAGGCGGATGCCGCCGACGGCCAGGTCCAGCGGCAGGGCCGGGCCGCTGGCCGCGGCGGCGGGTGGTGCGGCGGCCGACGTCTCGGCCTCGGTGCGGGCCGCGGCCTGCGGCTCGCCCGCCACGTCGCGCAGATTGAAGCGGCCGTCCTCGGTGATCACCAGTCGGCTGTAGAAGGCGCGCAGCTCGGCCGCCGCCAGGTCCAGCCGTGGCCGTGCCGGCGGCGCCAGCGTCAGCTGCAGGCCGTCCAGGCGCAGCGACTCCCAGCTCAGCAGCTCGCTGCCGGCGTCCAGCCGGCCGCCGGCCTCGGGCCGGGTGTGCAGCTGCAGCTCGTTGAGCTGCAGGTCCGAGCGCGCCTGCAGCTGCCAGCCCTGGGCGCCCTGGCGGGCGCTGAGCCGGGCGTCCAGCCCGGCCTCGGCGCGCAGCAGGGTCAGCGGGCCCAGGGCCTCGGCCAGCCAGGGCTCGGCGCGCTGCAGCGGCAGGCGCTGCAGCTGCAGGCGGCCGTCGACGCGGGCCAGCGTCGGAGGCGATCCGGGCTGCAGGCCCTGTAGGCCCAGCCGGCCGCTCCAGCGCAGCTGGCCGGCCGGCGCGGTGCGCAGCGACAGCTCCAGCGGCCAGTCGCGGCCGGGCAGCGGCGGCCATGCGGCCTGGCGCAGCCGCAGGCGCAGGCTGTCCAGCGCCAGCGTGGCCACTGCGCCGGCCGCAGCCGGGGCCTCGTCCTCGGCCAGGGTGGCACTGGCGGCGACGCTGGCGTCGCTGAACCGCAGGCGGCCGCCGTCCACCGCCAGCTCGGCCAGGCTCAGCCGCCAGTCCGGCCCGCGGTCGCGGTCGCCGGCCGCGGGCTGGGGGGTGTTGGCGGGCGGGACCAGCCAGTCCTGCCAGTTCCAGCGGTCCTGGGCATCGCGGTGCAGCTGCAGTTGCGGTTGCGACAGGGCCAGGCGGCCCAGTTGGATCTGGCGCGTCGCCAGGTCCAGCCGCGACGCGCCCAGCGCCAACTGCGCCAGGCGCAGCGGCGTGCCGCCATCGGACGGCCGCAGGCTGAGCCGGTCCAGCCGGGCCTGCTGCAGGTCCAGGCTCAGCTGGGGCGCGCTGTCGCCCAGCCGGGCCTGCAGGCTGGCGCGCGCCGACAGCCGGCCGTCCAGCCGTGCCTTCAGCCAGGGCGCCAGCCAGGGGCGGGCCGCGGCCAGGGCCAGGCCCTGCAGCTCCAGCTCCAGCGCCGCGCTGCGCGGATCGGCCTGGCCCTGCAGCTGCACACCGCCGATGTCCTGGCCCTGGTGCCACAGCGCGGCCGACAGCCTGAGCGGCACCGGCGCGGCCAGCGGCCAGCCCAGCGGGCCGGCCTGCAGCGCCAGCGATCGCGCCTGCCAGGCCGGCTGGCCGGGCAGGCTGGCATCGCGCCAGGCGATCTGGGCGTCGGCGATCTGCAGCGCCTGCAACCCGAGCTGCCAGGCGGCGGCCGGCGCGGGCTGTGGCTGCGGCGCCGGCGTGGCCGGCCCGGCCTCGGCCCCGGCCCCGGCCAACAGACGCTGCAGCTGCAGGCGGCCGTCGCGCTCGCGCAGCAGGTCCAGCTGCAGGCCGTCCAGGCGCAGCATGCCCAGCTGGATGCGCCGCGCCAGCGGCTGCACATCGGCCAGGCCCAGCTGCAGGCGCTGCCAGCTCAGCAGCGGCGCATGGCCGGCGCCCAGCGCCCCATCCTCCAGCGCCAGCTCGCCGCGCAGGGTCAGCTGCGGCGCGCCGTCGGCTGGCTCGGAGGGCTGGCTGAAGCGCAGCGCCAGCTGGCCGGACAGCTGGCCGCGCTGCAGGCGCAGCGGCAGCGTCGCCGGCTGGTAGGCCAGCCAGGGCGCGAGGTCCAGGCGCTGCAGCTGCAGCGTCAGCTCGCCCTGGCGGCTGCGGGAAAAGGGCAGGGCCCGGGCCTGGCCGCTGAGGGCCGTGCCATTGAGCCGCAGGCTCAGCTGCGGCTCGGTGTGCACCTCCACGTCGGCCGGAAAGTTGGACAGAAAGGGCAGGGCCAGCTGCAGGGCGCTGATGTGCTGCACCTGGCCGCTGACACGGTCGTCCAGCCGCAGCTCGCCGTCGCTGAGCCGCAGGTTGTAGAGCGCGAAGCGCGCCGGCTCGGCATCCGTCGCCGCCGTTGCCGGCCCGGCCGTCAGCCGCTGCAGCACATCGGCGATGTCCAGCCGGCCGTCGGCCTCGCGGCGCAGCTGCAGGCGCGGCGCCTGCAGTGCCAGCGCTTCGACCACCGGCGCACGCCGGTGCAGCGACTGCCACGCCAGGTCCAGCACCAGCCGCTGCAGCTGCAACGTGGGGGGACGGTCCGGCGTGGCCGCGGCGATGCTCAGCCCGTCGATCTCCAGCGCCAGCCGCCAGGGCACCACGCGCACCGCGTCCACGCTGACCGTGCGGCCCAGGCGCTGGCCGAGCTGGGCCGGCAGCTCGCGCTGCAGCCAGGCCGACAGCAGCGGCGGCAGGCCCCACAGGAGGGCCGCGGCCAGGGCGGCCAGCAGCGCGGCGGCCGCGGCCAGGCGGCGTGGCCAGCGGCGGCGGGGCGGATCAGCCGGCGCTGCCGGGTCCATCCTCGTCGTCGACGGTGCTGGGCGGGGCGGCCACGCGGTAGCGCTCTGCGGCCCAGGCGCCCAGGTCCACGCCGCGGCAGCGCTCGCTGCAGAACGGGCGCCAGCGGTTGTCGGCCGAAAAAGCCGCCGGCCGGCCGCAGGTCGGGCAGGGCACCTGGCGCGCTGTCGGCGCGGCGCGGGCGTCGCTCATCGGCCCGGCCTCAGCTGCACAGCGCCAGCTCGAAATGGCTGTCGCAGCCGGCCGGGCGCAGCCGGCCATCGCCGTCCACGCGCATCAGCCGCACGGCCACCATCAGGCGGTGGCCGGTGATCTCGGGCACCAGGCCCGGGTGCTCGTCGGCATCGATGCGCAGGCGCAGCAGCTGGTAGCTGCGGCCCTGGGGCAGGCTCTGCTGGTACTGGCCGTTGGAGGTGGCCACCTTGTGCGGCATGCCGGTCTCGCGCACCAGCTGCATCAGCAGTTGCAGCGCCTCGGCCAGCGGCGCCAGCGTGTGGATCCAGCCCATCAGGTCTTGGCGGCGGCGGTTGGCATCCAGCTGCTGCCAGGCGTAATAGGCCGGCAGGTCGAATTCGCAGGTGCCGCCGGGAATGCTAATGCGGCTTTTCACGCTCATCAGCCACTCATTGGCCGACAGCGACTGGCCGGCCTTGCCCGACTGGGCATTGAGCTTTTCAAAGGCCGCATCCAGGCGGCCGATCATGCGGTCCAGCGCCTGGCCGTCGATCTGCGGGTTGTCGCGCAGCGGCAGCAGCTGGGCCTTGTGGCGCTCCAGCTCCTTGAGCAGCTCGCTCTTCAGATCGGAGCGGGCGGCGACCTCGATGATCTCGAACATCGTGACCAGCGCGAAGTGGTGGTCGACCGCAGCCTCGCGCACGATCAGCTGACCCAGGCGGTCGAACAGGTGCTCGAGCCGCAGCAGCGTGCGCATGCTCTCGTTGAACGGGTACTCGTACAGGACCAAGGTCGGGCTTCCTCGCGCGCGGCGCCGCAGGCACGCCGCTCGCGGTCATTGTTCCACAGCGAGGGCCGGCCTCAGCCGGGCGCGACTGCCTGGGGCTGGACCCAGGCCTGCCACAGCGCGCCGACCTCGGCGTCCAGCGCCTCGCGGTCCAGGCCGTGGTTGACGATCACCGCATCGGCGATGGCGCGGCGCCGCGCGCGGCTGGCCTGCTGGGCGATGACGCGGCGCACCTGGTCCTCGGGCCAGCCCGAGCGGGCCATCACGCGCTGCACCTGGGTGTCCTCGGGGCAGTCGACGACCAGGATGCGGTCGCAGCGCTCGCGCCAGTGCGAGCGGCCGTCGGGCTTGACCGATTCGGCCAGCAGCGGCACGTCGAACACCAGCACCGGATGGCCGGCGGCGCTGGCGGCCTCGGCCTGGCGGCGGGTTTCATCGCCGATCATCGGATGCAGGATGGCTTCGAGCCGGCGTTTGGCGTCGGGGTCAGAAAACACCCGGGCGCGCATGGCGGCGCGGTCCAGCGCGCCGTCGGCGCCGGCAATGGACTCGCCAAAGGCCGCGCGCAGCGCCGGCATGGCCGCGCCGCCGGGGGCGGTCAGCGCATGGGCGATGGCATCGGTGTCGATGATGGCCGCGCCGTGGCGCTGCCAGGCCGCGGCCACCGTGCTCTTGCCGCTGCCGATGCCGCCGGTCAGGCCGATGGCCAGCGCGCGGCGCGCACCGCCGGCGGGGCCTGGCGCGCTCACAGCCCGCCCAGCAGGCTGCCCAGCAGCCCACCCGCCTGGCTGCCGAAGAACAGCGCTGCCAATCCGCCGCCGGCCAGGTAGGGGCCGAAGGGGATCGGCACCTCGCGGCCATGGCCACGCGCGACGATCATGAACACACCCACCACCGCGCCCACCGCCGACGACAGCAGGATGATGGCCGGCAGCGCCTGCCAGCCCAGCAGCGCGCCCAGGCCGGCGAGCAGGCGGAAATCGCCCTCGGCCATGCCCTGGCGGCCGCGCAGCAGCCGGTACAGCGTGGCCACCGACCACAGCGACAGGTAGCCGAACACCAGGCCCAGCGTGGCATCGGCCAGCGACACCGGAATCCAGCCCTGCCAGGCGGCCACCAGGCCCAGGCCGGCCAGCGGCAGGGTCAGCTCGTCGGGCAGCAAGGTGGTGTCCAGGTCGATGAAGGCGGCGGCGATCAGCAGCGCAATCGCCAGGCAGTGCACCAGGGCGGTGGCGCCGCTGGCGGCTGCCCCAGCGGCGGTGGCAAACAGCGCGCCGGTGAGCAGCTCGATCAGCGGATAGCGCGCCGGGATGCGCGTGCCGCAGGCCGAGCACTTGCCGCCCAGGCGCAGCCAGCCCAGCAGCGGGATGTTCTCGTGCCAGGCGATGGCATGGCCGCAGGCCGGGCAGCGCGAGCGGGGCTTGGACAGGGTCAGCGCCGGCAGCGCTTCCAGCTCGGCCTGCAGGGCCTGGCCCTGGCGCACCAGCTCGCTCAGCCGAGCCGGCTTGGCGCCGGCCAGCACCCGGCCCATGGCCTGCTCGTCCTGCAGCCAGCCGGCGGCATCGGCCAGCCAGGCGCGCTCCAGCATGCGCGGCTGGCGGTGGATCACGACATTCAGAAAGCTGCCGATGGCCAGGCCCAGAATGCCCAGCGCCCAGGGCGTGGTCAGCCAGCTCCAGTCCATCAGACGACGGCGCCGATCTTGAAGATGGGCAGGTACATCGCCACCACGATGCCGCCGATCAGCGTGCCCAGGATGACGATGATCAGCGGCTCCATCAGGCTGGACAGGCCCTTGACCATCTCGTCGACCTCTTCTTCGTAGAACTCGGCCGCCTTGCCCAGCATGTGGTCCAGCGAGCCGGATTCCTCGCCGATCGAGGCCATCTGCAGCACCATGTTCGGAAAGGCGCCGGTGCCCATCATCGAGGTGGTCAGCGAGCTGCCGGTGGACACGTCGCGCTGGATCTTCTCGGTGGCCTCGGCATAGACGGCATTGCCCGAGGCACCGCCCACCGAATCCAGCGCCTCGACCAGGGGCACGCCGGCGGCAAACATCGTGGCCAGCGTGCGCGTCCAGCGTGCGATCACCGATTTGTGGATCAGGTCGCCGAAGATCGGGATGCGCAGCAGCAGCCGGTCCATCACCATCTGCATCTTCTCGCTGCGCTTCCAGGTCTGCATGAACATGTAGCCGCCCAGGCCCAGCGCGCCAAAGATCACCAGGTACCACTGCACGAAGAACTCGCTCATGGCCATCACCAGCAAGGTGGGGCCGGGCAGGTCGGCGCCGAAGGAGGTGAACACCTCCTTGAAGGCCGGGATGACCTTGATCATGATCACCACCAGCACGATGAAGGCCACGATCAGCACCGCGATCGGGTACATCAGCGCGCTCTTGATCTTGCCCTTCAGCGCCAGCGTCTTTTCCTGGTAGATGGCCAGGCGGTCGAGCAGCTGCTCCAGGATGCCGCCGGTCTCGCCGGCCTCCACCAGGTTGCAGTACAGCGCATCAAAGTGCTGCGGGTGCTTGCGGAAGGCCGCCGACAGGCTGGTGCCGGTCTCGACATCGGAGCGGATCTCGCCCAGCAGCTTGCCCAGGCGCGGATTGGCGGCGCCTCGGCCGACGATGTCGAAGGCCTGCAGCAGCGGCACGCCGGCGCGCATCATCGTTGCCAGCTGGCGCGTGAAGATGGCGATGTCCTTCTGCTTGACGGCGCGGCCGCCCGAGCTGCGGCGCTTCTTCAGCTTGGTCAGCAGGATGCCCTGGCGGCGCAGGCTGGCGCTGACCGCCGCCTCGCCGCCGGCGCGGATCTCGCCGCGCACGACCTTGCCGTTCTTGTCCTTGCCTTCCCATTCGAAGACCATCTCCTTGATGGTCTTTGCGGCTGCTGCAGTCGCCATCGATTCTCCGGAGCGCGGGTTTCAGCGCGGTCGCGCCATGTGGCGGCGGGTGGCGCGGTTCATTGGTTGGTCACCGCGATGACTTCTTCCAGCGTGGTCAGGCCGGCACGCACCTTGACCAGGCCGGACTGGCGCAGATCGCGCACGCCTTCCTTGCGGGCCTGGTCGGCAATGTCCATCGCCGTGCCCTCGGACAGGATGATGCGCTGGATCTCCTCGCTGATCGGCATCACCTGGTAAAGACCGACGCGGCCCTTGTAACCGCTGTTGCAGGCCGGGCAGCCGATGGCCCGGTAGGGCTTCCAGGAGCCGTCCAGTTCCTCGGGCTGGAAGCCGGCGCGCAGCATGGCCTCGCGCGGGTAGTCGGCCGGCTGCTTGCAGTTCTCGCACAGCCGGCGCGCCAGGCGCTGGGCGGTGATCAGGATCACGCTGGAGGCGATGTTGAACGGCGCCACGCCCATGTTCAACAGCCGCGTCAGCGTGGTCGGCGCGTCGTTGGTGTGCAGCGTGCTCATCACCATGTGGCCGGTCTGGGCGGCCTTGATGGCGATGTCGGCGGTCTCCAGGTCGCGGATTTCGCCGACCATGATGATGTCCGGATCCTGGCGCAGAAAGCTCTTCAGCGCCGCCGAGAAGTTGAGGCCGGCGCGGTCGTTGACATTGACCTGGTTGATGCCGGGCAGGTTGATTTCGGCCGGGTCCTCGACGGTGGAGATGTTCACACCGGGTTGGTTGAGGATGTTCAGGCAGGTGTAGAGCGACACCGTCTTGCCCGAGCCGGTGGGGCCGGTGACCAGGATCATGCCGTAGGGCCGCACGATGGCGGACATCAGGCGGTCCTTCTCGATCTTCTCGTAGCCCAGGGCCTCGATGCCCAGCTTGGCGCTGGACGGATCGAGGATCCGGATCACGATCTTCTCGCCGAACAGCGTGGGCAGGGTCGAGACGCGGAAGTCGATGGCCTTGTTGCCGAACTTCATCTTCATGCGGCCATCCTGCGGCACGCGCTTCTCGGCGATGTCCAGGCGGCTGATGACCTTGATGCGCGAGGCCAGCTTCTCCTTGATGGCCAGCGGCGGCTGGGTGATCTCGCGCAATTCGCCATCGACGCGGAAGCGCACGCGGTAGTGCAGCTCGTAGGGCTCGAAGTGCAGGTCGGACGCGCGCATGTTGATGGCGTCGATCAGCATCTTCTGCAGGAAGCGCACCACCGGCGCGTCCTCGACATCGGTCTGTACTTCGGCGGTCTCGGGCGCCGAGGCGTCGTCGGTGACGTCGAACTCGAAGTCCTCCGAGGTCAGCGCCTCCAGGGCCTCGTTGGCGCTGCCGCCCTGCGACTCCAGCAGGCGTGCCAGCTTGTCGTACTCGACCACCACCCATTCGGGCTGCAACTGGGTGGCGAACTTGATGCGCTCGACCACCTCCTGGTCGGTGGGGTCGGCGCCGCCGATGAACAGCCGGTTGCCGCGCCGGCCCAGCACCACCACCTGGTACTGCTGGGTCAGCTTGTTGTCGACCAGGCCCTTGGGCAGGCGCTCGGCATCCACCGCCTGCAGGTCCAGCAGCGGCAGGGCCAGCGACGAGGACAGCGTGTGCGCCAGGTCGGCCGGCGACACCGAGCCCGAGGCGATGACGCCGGCGATGAAGCTGATCTTGCGCTCGCGCGCCGACTTGGCCAGGTCCTCGGCGGCCTTGCTGCCAAGCTTGCCGGCATGCACCAGCACCCTCGCCACACCGGAGAGGGCCGCCGTCGGGTTTTCAAGCAGGGTGGTGTTGTCCAAGTCTGCAACCGTGAATGCTGCCCACGGCCTGCCTGCAAGGAGCGCAGGCGACCCGCGGATGTTCGCCGATGTCGGGTTGCACTGTATACCGAAGATCCGGGCACTTCCCCGCGCTTCTCCCGGCGCTTCCCAAGACCAAGACCCGCGGCCAAAACGAACAAGCCGTCAGCAAGCGCTGGCTCGCTGACGGCTTGTGACCTGGAATTCCTGGTCGGGGTGAGAGGATTCGAACCTCCGGCCTCTACGTCCCGAACGTAGCGCTCTACCAGGCTAAGCTACACCCCGATGGGCCCTGAGCCGCAGCACATGCCGTGCTGCGAGGGCTTGTTGATCGGCAGAAATCTCAGGAAGATCTCTCCACCGACCGAGCCGATAATTCTAGCAGAGCTTTTCGGGCTTGGGAATCCGGCAGCGCAGAAAGTGCCTGGGCCGCCTGTTCGGCCTGTTCACGGGCGGCCAGCCGCGTGGCTTCCAGGGCGCCGGTGCGGCGCACCAGCGCAATGATCTCGTCCAGCCGCGCCACCTCGCCATGCTCGATGGCATGGCGGATCATCTGCCGCTCACTTTCGCTGCTACGGCTCATGGCCACCAGCAGCGGCAGCGTGGGCTTGCCCTCGCGCAGATCGTCGCCGACGTTCTTGCCCAGGGCCTGGGTCTCGCCCTCGTAGTCCAGCAGGTCGTCGACCAGCTGGAAGGCCGTGCCCAGCGAGCGGCCGTAGTCGGCGCAATGCTCCTCGAGCGCGCTGTCGGCGCCGCCCAGCACCGCGCCCAGGCGGGCGCTGGCCTCGAACAGCTTGGCCGTCTTGTAGCGGATCACGCGCAGGTAGTCGTCCACCGACAGGTCGGCGTCGTGCATGTTCATCAGCTGCAGCACCTCGCCCTCGGCGATGACATTGGTGGCGTCGGCCAGCACCTCCAGCACGCGCATGTTCTTCACCGAGACCATCATCTGGAACGAGCGCGAGTACAGGAAGTCGCCGACCAGCACGCTGGCGGCATTGCCGAACATCGCGTTCGCCGTGGCCCGGCCGCGGCGCAGCGAGGACTCGTCGACGACGTCGTCGTGCAGCAGGGTCGAGGTGTGAATCAGCTCCACCGTGGCCGCCAGCTCGTAGCGCTCGGGGCCGGCAAAGCCCAGCGCCTGCGCAAACAGCAGCACCAGGCGTGGGCGGATGCGCTTGCCGCCGGCCGAGACGATGTAGTGCGAGATCTGGTTGATCATCGCCACCTCGGAGGCCAGGCGCCGGTGGATCACCGCATCGACCTGGGCCATCTCGGCGGCCATCGGATCGGCGACGCCATCCTCCTGGGGAGAGTCGGGGGCCATGCGGGCAGGGGCGGTGGCGGTCACGTTGGGCACATTCAGCAGAACCCCAAATTATAGGGAGGGCCACCCAGTCTGCTCCTGACTGGCGGCTGACGGGCCGGGTCTGGTGCTTCTCATCGGGGTTTGTGCTATGATCGCGGGTTCCTTCGGCTGCTGGCTCTGCGCTTTGCGCGGGTGACGGGTCGGTCGCAGGAGCATTTCGAAGCGTTTCTCCAAAGAGGCACATATGTACGCGGTCATAAAAACCGGTGGCAAGCAATACAAGGTTGCTGCCGGCGAGAAGATCAAGGTAGAACAGATTGCTGCGGACGTGGGCCAAGAGATCGTGATCGACCAGGTTCTGGCCATCGGCAACGGTGACAGCCTGACGGTCGGGACTCCCTTGGTGGCAGGCGCCAGCGTGAAAGCCACGGTGGTGTCGCACGGCAAGCACGACAAGGTGCGCATCTTCAAGATGCGTCGCCGCAAGCACTACCAGAAGCACGGCGGCCACCGCCAGCAGTTCACCGAGCTGGAGATCGGCGCCATCGGCGCCTGATCGGTCGGATCCAAGGAGTCATTGAACCATGGCACAGAAAAAAGGCGGCGGTTCCACACGGAACGGCCGTGACTCGCAGCCCAAGATGCTGGGCGTCAAGGTGTTCGGCGGCCAGACCGTTCCGGCCGGCTCGATCATCGTGCGCCAGCGCGGCACCAAGTTCCACGCCGGCACCAATGTCGGCATGGGCCGCGACCACACGCTGTTTGCGCTGGTCGACGGCACGGTGTCCTTCACCACCAAGGGTGCGCTGAACCGCTCGACGGTGGAAGTCACCCCGGTCTGACCTGGCTCACCCCAGGCCACGCGAAGCCCCGGCCTGCCGGGGCTTTTTGCATTGAGCGCTGCCGGCAGACCCTGCCTGCGCATGCGCAGGCAGAAGAAAGCAAGCCATGAAATTCGTCGACGAAGCGACCATCGATGTGGCCGCCGGCAATGGCGGCGCCGGCTGCATGAGCTTCCGCCGCGAGAAGTTCATCCCGTTCGGCGGTCCCAACGGCGGTGATGGCGGCCGCGGCGGCAGCGTCTGGGCGGTGGGCGATCGCAACCTGAACACGCTGATCGACTACCGCTATGCGCGCCGCCACGAGGCGCGCAACGGCGAGGCCGGGCGCGGCTCCGACCAGTTCGGCGCCGCCGCCGACGACATCGTGCTGCGCATGCCCATGGGCACCATCATCACCGACCTGGACAGCGGCTCGGTGATCGCCGAGCTGCTGGTGCCCGGCGAGCCGGTGCTGCTGGCCAAGGGCGGCGATGGCGGCTTCGGCAACCTGCACTTCAAGAGCAGCACCAACCGCGCGCCGCGGCAGAAGACGCCGGGCTGGCCCGGCGAGGCCAAGAAGCTGAAGCTGGAACTGCGCGTGCTGGCCGACGTGGGCCTGCTGGGCATGCCCAATGCCGGCAAGAGCACGCTGATCGCGGCCATCTCCAATGCCCGGCCGAAGATCGCCGACTATCCGTTCACGACCCTGCATCCCAATCTGGGCGTGGTGCGGGTGGCGGCCGAGAAGAGCTTTGTCGTCGCCGACCTGCCCGGCCTGATCGAGGGCGCGGCCGAGGGCGCCGGCCTGGGCCATCTGTTCCTGCGCCATCTGCAGCGCACGCGGCTGCTGCTGCACATCGTCGACCTGGCGCCGTTCGACGAGGCGGTGGACCCGGTGGCCCAGGCCAAGGCCATCGTCAAGGAGCTGAAGAAGTACGACGAGGGCCTGCATGCCAAGCCGCGCTGGCTGGTGCTGAACAAGCTGGACATGGTGCCCGAGGAACAGCGCGCGGCGCGGGTCAAGGACTTCGTCAAGCGCATGCGCTGGAAGGGTCCGGTGTTCGAGGTCTCGGCGCTGGCGCGCGAGGGACTGGAGCCGCTGATCCATGCCATCTGGGAGCATGTGGCCAGCTTCCAGCACGAGGTGGCGGACCATGATCCGCGCTTCGACGAGATCGCGCCCGCCCAGCCGCCAGCCGCCAAGGAGGCCAGGGAGGCCAAGGAGGCCGCGCCGGCCGCGGCCGAGCCGGCGCCGCTGGACGACCCACGTTTCCGCCCGCTGGACGGGGATCGCTGAGATGGCCGGGCTGCTGAAGGGCGCGCGGCGCATCGTCGTCAAGGTCGGCTCCAGCCTGGTCACCAACGAGGGCCGCGGCATCGACGCCGAGGCCGTGGGCAACTGGTGCCGCCAGCTGGCGGCGCTGGCGCGTGAGGGCCGCGAGGTGGTGATGGTGTCCTCCGGCGCCATCGCCGAGGGCATGAAGCGCCTGGGCTGGAAGACCCGGCCCACCGAGCTGCACGAGTTGCAGGCCGCGGCCGCCGTGGGCCAGATGGGCCTGGCCCAGATGTACGAGACCCAGCTGTCGCAGCACGGCATGGGCAGTGCCCAGGTGCTGCTGACCCATGCCGACCTGGCCGACCGCGAGCGCTACCTGAACGCCCGCTCGACCCTGCTGACCCTGCTGCAGCTGCAGGTGATCCCGGTGATCAACGAAAACGACACCGTGGTCACCGACGAGATCAAGTTCGGCGACAACGACACGCTCGGCGCCCTGGTGGCCAACCTGGTGGAAGCCGATGCGCTGGTGATCCTGACCGACCAGCGTGGCCTGTACTCGGCCGATCCGCGCAAGCACCCCGACGCCCGCTTCATCGACGAGGCCCGCGCCGGCGATGCCGAGCTGGAACGCATGGCCGGCGGCGCCGGCTCGGGCATCGGCACCGGCGGCATGATCACCAAGATCCTGGCCGCCAAGCGCGCGGCCGGCTCCGGCGCCAGCACCGTCATCGCCTGGGGCCGCGAGGCCGATGTGCTGCTGCGCCTGGCCGCCGGCGAGGCCATCGGCACCCTGCTGGTGGCCGGTACGGCCAAGCTGGCGGCGCGCAAGCAGTGGATGGCCGACCACCTGCAGCTGCGTGGCAGCGTCAGCGTGGACGATGGCGCGGTGGCCAAGCTGCGCGACGAGGGCAAGAGCCTGCTGCCGATCGGCGTCACCGCGGTCGACGGCGACTTCCAGCGTGGCGACGTGATCGCCGTGCGCACGCCCGATGGCACGGTGATCGCGCGCGGCCTGGCCAACTACGCCAGCACCGAGGCGCGGCTGATCATGCGCAAGCCCTCATCGCAGATCGTCGGCCTGCTGGGCTTCGTCAACGAAGCCGAGCTGATCCACCGCGACAACCTGGTGCTGGTCTGAGCTGAGCCCAGTGGCCGGCGCCTAGTCGTCGGCCAGCTCGGCCTTGGCCAGTTCGATGTCCAGGCACTCCATGGCATCGGCCGGTGTCAGCGCCGCGGCCCGGGCATACAAGGCCTCGGCCCGCGGCAGGCCGTCGTGGCCCTGCAGCATCACCAGGCCGTTGGCACATTCGATCATGGCGATGGCCGAATCGGGGTTCAGCGCCAGGCCTCGCTCCAGCATCGCCAGGCCGGTGGCCGCATCGGCGCCTTGCACCGCACCCAGCAGCGGGCCGACCTTGTCGATGACCTCGGCATGGAACATGCCCAGTGCGGTGTGGGCATCGGCATGGCGCGGCGCCAGCTCGATGGTGGTTTCCAGCGCCGCCTTGACCTGGTGGCCCAGTCCCTGGGCCAGGGCCTGGGTGATGCTGATGCCCTGGCTGTAGCGGCCCAGCGCATAGGCCAGCCAGTAGTGGGCATTGGCGCAGCCGGGCTGGCTGGCGGCCAGGGCCCGCGCGCGCTGGGCTACGGCCTGCAAGCCGGCCAGGCGCTGGGCCTCGCTGCGCTGCAGATAGGTGGCATGGATGGCCTGGGCCTTGTTGGCCACCGTGAGGCCGGCCGCCGAGCCTTCGGCCAGGCCGGCATCGAAGGCGGCCTGGAACTCGCCGGCATGGAACAGCGCCCAGGCCTGCTGCACGTCCTTGGACAGCGGCCAGGGCTCGGCGTCGCCGCGGTGCAGGCGCGGCCAGGCCTTCTTCAGCGCCGGCAGCGTGCGCCGGAAGGCGCTGGCGTCGTGGGGGAAGGCGGCCCAGCGTGGCATCTCGGTTGCGCCTTCAGTCCCGCGACTGGTAGGCGCCGGCGATCTGGAACAGGTGCTCGCGCGCCGAGGCTTCCAGATAGGGCATCAGCAGGCTCAGCACATGGAAGGCGCCCCGCGACAGGGCCGCGGCGGCGCTGTCGGGCTCCAGCGCCTTGCGCGGATCGCGCACGTATTCGTAGCTCAGCCAGTAGGTCAGCAGCACCACCATGCGCGTGGCCGCGGGCTCGGCCTCGCGGTGGTCCATGCGCAGGCTCTGGCCGCGCGACAGGCCGTCCAGCACCGCCTGCACGGCGCGCGACTTGTTCTTCAGCACAAACTGGAAATGCGTCTCCAGCCGGCGGTTCTTGCTGAGCAGGTCGTTGAGGTCGCGGTAGAGAAAGCGGTACTGCCAGATCAGCTCGAACAGCATGTGGAAGAACAGCCAGGCGTCCTCGACATTGCGCACATTGTCGGCGGCGGCCAGCAGGTCGTTCAGCGCACGTTCGTAGCGGTCGAACAGCGCATTGATCAGCTCGTCCTTGGCCGGGTAGTGGTAGTACAGATTGCCGGGGCTGATGTTCAGCTCGGCCGAGATCAGCGTGGTGCTGACATTGGGCTCGCCAAAGCGGTTGAACAGCTCGAGCGTGACATCGAGGATGCGTTCGGCGGTGCGGCGCGGCTTCTTGGGTGCGGCTTGCATGGGTGCTGGGTTGGCCGGCGGGCCTGCAGACCATTCTGGCACCAAGGCGCCAGCGGGGGACTGATGGCTCTCCCTACAATCCGCGCCCTATGCCAGCCCCCTCCCACGCCGTCCGCTTCCAGGCCGTCGGCAAGACCTACCAGGGTGCGCGCGGCACCTTCCGTGCGCTCGACGGCGTCAGCTTCGACATTGCCGAGGGCGAGTTCTTCGGCCTGCTGGGCCCCAACGGCGCCGGCAAGACCACGCTGATCTCGGTGCTGGCCGGCCTGACCCGGGCCAGCGAAGGCCGCGTCACCGTGATGGGCCACGACGTGCAGGCCGATGCCGCGGCCGCGCGCAAGGCCCTGGGCGTGGTGCCGCAGGAGCTGGTGTTCGACCCCTTCTTCTCGGTGCGCGAGACGCTGCGCATCCAGAGCGGCTACTTCGGCGTGCGTGGCAACGAGGCCTGGATCGACGAGCTGCTCACCGAACTGGGCCTGGCCGACAAGGCCCATGCCAATATGCGCCAGCTGTCGGGTGGCATGAAGCGCCGTGTGCTGGTGGCCCAGGCCCTGGTGCACAAGCCGCCGGTGATCGTGCTCGACGAGCCCACGGCCGGCGTGGACGTGGAGCTGCGCCAGACGCTGTGGGCCTTCATCGGCCGGCTCAACAAGCAGGGCCACACCGTGCTGCTGACCACGCACTACCTGGAAGAGGCCGAGGCCTTGTGCCAGCGCATCGGCATGCTCAAGCAGGGCCGGCTGGTGGCACTCGACACCACGGCGCGCCTGCTGGCGGCCACGCACAGCGCGATGCTGCGCTTCAAGACCGACCAGGCCCTGCCGCCCGAGCTGGCGGTGCAGGCGCGGGTCACCGGCCGCATCGTGCAGCTGCGCGCCCAGGACGCGGCCGAGGTCGAGCGCTTCCTGGCCCAGCTGCGCGGTGCCGGCGTGGGCATCGAAGACCTGGAGATCGGCCGCGCCGATCTGGAGGACGTGTTCGTGCAGATCATGCAGGGCCGCTCGCCGGTGGCTGCGCCGGCACAAGGGGTGCTGGCATGAGCGGCGCCCGCTTTGCCGGTGCCGGCACGCTGTTCTACAAGGAGGTGCTGCGCTTCTGGAAGGTGGCCTTCCAGACCGTGGGCGCGCCGGTGCTCACCGCGGTGCTGTACCTGCTGGTGTTCGGCCATGTGCTGGAGGACCGGGTGCAGGTGTTCGGCAACGTCGGCTACACCAGCTTTCTGATCCCGGGCCTGGTGATGATGAGCGTGCTGCAGAACGCCTTTGCCAACAGCTCGTCCAGCCTGATCCAGAGCAAGATCACCGGCAACCTGGTGTTCCTGCTGCTGTCGCCGCTGTCGCACTGGGCCTGGTATGCGGCCTATGTGGGCGCGAGCATGGTGCGTGGCCTGGCGGTGGGCTGCGGCGTGTTCCTGGTCACCGTGTGGTTTGCGCCGCCGGCCTTTGCCGAGCCCTGGTGGATCCTGGTGTTTGCGGTGCTGGGCGCCGGGCTGCTGGGCTCGCTGGGCCTGATCGCCGGGCTGTGGGCCGAGAAGTTCGACCAGATGGCGGCGTTCCAGAACTTCATCATCATGCCCATGACCTTTCTGTCGGGCGTGTTCTATTCGGTGCATTCGCTGCCCGGCTTCTGGCAGGTGGCCAGCCATCTGAATCCGTTCTTCTACATGATCGACGGCTTCCGCCGCGGCTTCTTCGGCACCAGCGATGTCTCGCCCTGGCTCAGCCTGGCCGTGGTCGGTGGGGCCTTCGTCGCCGTGGCCGCGCTGACGCTGGAACTGCTGCGCCGCGGCTACAAGATCCGGCCCTGACGCCCGGTCTTGCCGCTGTCGCCGATAATCGCGCCATGTCCGATCCCACCGCCGCCGAGGTGCGCGACTTCATCGCCGCCGGCTTGAACTGCACCCATCTGGACGTCGACGGCGACGGCCGCCACTTCTTTGCCACCATCGTCTCCGACGAGTTCCAGGGCCTGAACCGCGTGCGCCGCCACCAGCGGGTGTACCAGGCCCTGGGCGATAGAATGCGCGAGCAGATCCACGCGCTGTCGATGAAGACGCTGACCCCCGCCGAGTGGGCCCAGACCGCCCCGGCGGCACCCGCCTCGCACCACCCCCACTGAGCCCTGCGGCGCCATGCCGCGGGGGGCTCTCGGGCGCCCGCGGGGCCTGAGGATCTCCCAGCGTGCACGGGGCCGGACCGCCACCCTGCACCTGGAAATCCGATGACCCAGCTCACCCTCGCCCTGTCCAAGGGCCGCATCTTCGAGGAGACGCTGCCGCTGCTGGCCGCCGCCGGCATCCGCGTGCTCGAAGACCCCGAGAAGAGCCGCAAGCTGATCCTGCCCACCAGCGCCGACGGCGTGCGCGTGGTGCTGGTGCGCGCCACCGACGTGCCCACCTATGTGGAGCATGGCGGCGCCGACCTGGGCGTGGCCGGCCTGGACGTGCTGCTCGAGCATGGCGGCGCCGGCCTGTACCAGCCGCTGGACCTGCAGATCGCGCGCTGCCGCATGAGCGTGGCCGTGCGCGACGACTTCGACTACGCCAGCGCGGTGAAGCAGGGCTCGCGCATCCGCGTGGCCACCAAGTACACGCAGATCGCGCGCCAGCACTTCGCCGACAAGGGCGTGCACGTGGACCTGATCAAGCTCTACGGCTCGATGGAGCTGGCGCCGCTGACCGGCCTGGCCGATGCCATCGTCGACCTGGTGTCCACCGGCTCCACCTTGAAGGCCAACCACCTGGTCGAGGTCGAGCGCATCCTCGATGTCAGCTCGCGCCTGGTGGTCAACCAGGCGGCGCTGAAGCTGCAGCGCGAGCCGATCCGCCGGCTGATCGACGCGTTTGCCCAGGCCATTGCCCCGAACCTCGCCAACCGCTGAGCCCTCGCCATGAGCCCTGTCGCCATCCGCCACCTCAGCACCGCCCAGCCCGACTTCGAGGCCGCCTTCCAGCAGGTGCTGCACTGGTCGGCCGACACCGATGCGGCCATCGAGCAGCGCGTGGCCGAGATCCTGGCCGATGTGCAGGCCCGCGGCGACGCCGCGGTGCTGGAGACCACCGCGCGCTTCGACCATCTGCCGGCCGCCAGCGTGGCCGCGCTGGAGCTGAGCCGCGACGAGCTGAAGGCGGCCTTCGACGCCATCACGCCGGCCCAGCGCAGCGCGCTGCAGGCGGCGGCCGACCGGGTGCGGACCTACCACGAGCGCCAGAAGCAGGCCTGCGGCCTGAGCTGGCAGTACCGCGATGAGGACGGCACGCTGCTGGGCCAGAAGGTCACGCCGCTGGACCGCGTGGGCATCTACGTGCCCGGCGGCAAGGCGGCCTATCCCAGCAGCGTGCTGATGAACGCCATCCCGGCCCAGGTGGCCGGCGTGGCCGAGATCATCATGGTCGTGCCCACGCCGCGCGGCGAGAAGAACCCGCTGGTGTTGGCCGCGGCCTATGTGGCCGGCGTGCACCGCGCCTTCACCGTCGGCGGCGCCCAGGCCGTGGCCGCGCTGGCCTACGGCACGGCCACCATCCCGCGGGTGGACAAGGTCACCGGCCCCGGCAATGCCTATGTGGCCGCCGCCAAGCGCCGCGTCTTCGGCCAGGTCGGCATCGACATGATCGCCGGGCCCAGCGAGATCCTGGTGCTGGCCGATGGCAGCACGCCGCCCGACTGGGTGGCGATGGACCTGTTCAGCCAGGCCGAGCACGACGAGCTGGCGCAGAGCATCCTGCTGTGCCCCGATGCCGGCTACATCGCCCGCGTGCAGGCCGAGATCGACCGCCTGATCGCCGCCATGCCGCGCCGCGAGGTGATCCGCGCCAGCCTGGAGGGCCGCGGCGCGCTGATCCTGACCCGCGACATGGAAGAAGCCTGCGCCATCAGCAACCGCATCGCGCCCGAGCACCTGGAGGTGAGCAGCAGTGATCCCCACCGCTGGGAGCCGCTGCTGCGCCATGCCGGTGCCATCTTCCTGGGCGCCTATACCAGCGAGAGCCTGGGCGACTACTGCGCCGGCCCCAACCATGTGCTGCCCACCAGCGGCACGGCGCGCTTCTCGTCGCCGCTGGGCGTCTACGACTTCCAGAAGCGCAGCAGCCTGATCGAGGTCAGCGAGGCCGGCGCCCAGCTGCTGGGGCCCATCGCCGCCGAACTGGCCTATGGCGAGGGCCTGCAGGCCCATGCCCAGGCCGCGGAATTTCGGCTGAAGCGTTGACACGAAGTTCGTGTGACACGAAAATCGTGTTGCACGAAATCAGTGAGCCGTCATGAAAAACGTCACCGTCACGATGGAAGACAGCGTCGCCGACTGGGCGCGCATGGAAGCGGCACGCCGCAACACCAGCGTGTCGCGGCTGATCGGCGAGATGCTGGCCGAGAAGATGCGCCGCGACGACGCCTACGAGCGCGCGATGCAGGACTGGCTGGCGCGCGACGTCAGCTTTGCCTCCGACGGCCGTGCGTACCCGAAGCGAGACGAGACCTATGCCGAGCGACTCGACCGTCTTCGTTGACACCAACGTCCTGCTGTATGCCGAGGACCGCGCCCACGCCGAAAAGCACCGGCGTGCGCGCGACTGGCTGCGCGTGCTGTGGCTGCGCCGCTGCGGGCGCCTGAGCACCCAGGTGCTCAGCGAGTTCTATGTCCACGCCACGCGCAAGCTCACCCCGCCCATGCCGGCGGGCGATGCCCGTGCCGAGGTGCGGCGTTACCAGGGCTGGCAGCCCTGGCTGGTGGACCATGCCACGGTGGAGGCGGCCTGGGCCGTGGAAAGCCGCTACGGCCTGCACTACTGGGATGCGCTGATGGTCGCCGCGGCCCAGCAGCAGGGCTGCACCCTGCTGCTGACCGAAGACCTGCAGCACGACCAGACCATCGACTCGCTGCGCATCGTCAACCCCTTCCTGATCGGCCCCGAACTGCTGGACGCCCCCGCACCCTGACCATGAGCCAAGCCCTGACCTCCGTGATGCAACGTGTGATCCGCCAGGACATCCAGGGCCTGCATGCCTATGCGGTGCAGCCCAGCGCCGGCTTCGTCAAGCTGGACACGATGGAGAACCCGCACCGCCTGCCGCCGGCGCTGCAACAGGCCCTGGGCGAGCGCCTGGGCCGCGTGGCCATCAACCGCTATCCGGCCGAGCGTGGCGACGAGCTGAAGACCGCGCTGGCCGCCCATGCCGGCCTGCCCGAGGGCTGCGCGCTGATGCTGGGCAATGGCTCGGACGAGATCATCACCCTGCTCAGCATGGCCTGCGCCAAGCCCGGCGCGGTGTTCATGTCGCCGCTGCCCAGCTTTGTGATGTACGGCCTGTCGGCCCAGCTGCAGGGCCTGGGCTTTGTCGGCGTGCCGCTGACGGCCGACTTCGAACTGGACGAGGCGGCCATGCTGGCCGCCATCCGCCAGCACCGGCCGGCCCTGCTGTACCTGGCCTATCCCAACAACCCCACCGCCAACCTGTGGCACGACGCGGCCATCGAGCGCTGCATCGAAGCCATGGCCGAGGTGCAGGGCCTGGTGGTGATGGACGAGGCCTACCAGCCCTTTGCCGAGCGCGACTCGATGGCGCGCCTGCGCCGCCATCCGCATGTGCTGGTGATGCGCACCATGAGCAAGTTCGGCCTGGCCGGCGTGCGCATCGGCTACCTGATGGGCCGCAGCGAGCTGATCGCCGAGATCGACAAGCTGCGCCCGCCGTTCAACATCAGCGTGCTCAATGCCGAGGCTGGCCTGTTTGCGCTGGAGCATGTGGACGAGTACGCGCGCCAGGCCGAGAGCATCCGCGCCCAGCGCCACCGGCTGTTCGAGGCCTTGCAGCAACTGCCCGGCGTGCAGGTCTGGCCCAGCCAGGCGAACATGCTGCTGGCGCGCTTTCCGGATGCGGCGCGCAGCTTTGCCGCGCTCAAGGCCCAGGGCATCCTGATCAAGAACGTCAGCGGCCTGCATCCGCTGCTGGCCAACTGCCTGCGCCTGACCGTGGGCACGCCCGACGAGACCGGGCAACTGATTGCCGCGCTGCAGCGCAGCCTCTGAACACTTTATCGAGCCCCGCCATGGACCGCATCGCCGACGTCAGCCGCAGCACCAACGAGACCAAGATCCGCGTGCGCATCAACCTCGATGGCACGGGCAAGAGCAGCCTGGCCACCGGCATCGGCTTCTTCGACCACATGCTGGACCAGATCGCCCGCCACGGCCTGATCGACCTGGACGTGCAGTGCGAGGGCGACCTGCACATCGACGGCCACCACACGGTGGAGGACGTGGGCATCACCCTGGGCCAGGCCGTGGCCCAGGCCGTGGGCGACAAGAAGGGCATCACGCGCTACGGCCACAGCTATGTGCCGCTGGATGAAGCGCTGTCGCGCGTGGTGGTCGATTTCTCGGGCCGGCCGGGCCTGCACCAGCACATCCCGTTCACCAGCGGCATGATCGGCCAGCTCGACACCCAGCTGGTCTACGAGTTTTTCCAGGGCTTCGTCAACCATGCCCTGGTGTCGCTGCACATCGACAACCTCAAGGGCGTCAATGCCCACCACCAGTGCGAGACGGTGTTCAAGGCCTTTGGCCGCGCGCTGCGCATGGCGCTGACGCCCGATCCGCGCTCGGCCGGCGTGATCCCGTCCACCAAAGGTTCGCTGTAAACCCATGAGCACCAAGACCGTCGCCGTCGTCGACTACGGCATGGGCAATCTGCGCTCGGTGTCGCAGGCCGTGATGCATGTGGCCGCCGACTCGGGCTACAGCGTGGTGGTGACCCAGCGCCCCGAGGACGTGCGTGCCGCCGAGCGCGTGGTGCTGCCCGGCCAGGGCGCGATGCGCGACTGCATGCGCGAGCTGCACGACTCCGGCCTGAAGGACGCGGTGCTGGAAGCCGCCCGCTCCAAGCCGCTGATGGGCGTGTGCGTGGGCATGCAGATGCTGCTGGACCACAGCGAGGAGCAGGACACGCCGGGCCTGGGACTGATCGCCGGCCAGGTGCGGCGCTTCCGGCTCGAAGGCCAGATCCAGGCCGATGGCAGCCGCTACAAAGTGCCGCAGATGGGCTGGAACCAGGTGCTGCAGCAGTCGCCCGACGGACAGCGCCACCCGGTGTGGGCCGGCGTGCCCGATGGCGCCTACTTCTACTTCGTGCACAGCTTCTGGGCCCAGCCGTCGGACCCGCGCCACAGCGCCGGCCTCACCGACTACGGCCAGCGCTTTACCAGTGCGGTGGCGCGGGATAACATTTTTGCCACGCAGTTCCATCCCGAGAAGAGCGCCGCGCACGGTCTCGCGCTGTACCGCAACTTCCTGCACTGGCAGCCCTGAACACCGGCCCGGGTTCCCCATCCCGTTCTGCGTTCCTTCCAACCACCTTCTTCCACGCACCGCGCTGCACCAGCCATGCTGCTGATCCCTGCCATCGACCTCAAGGACGGCCACTGCGTTCGCCTGCAACAGGGCGACATGAACGCTTCCACCAGCTTCGGCGACGACCCGGCCGCGATGGCCCGGCGCTGGGTCGATGCCGGCGCGCGGCGCCTGCACCTGGTGGATCTGAACGGCGCCTTCGCCGGCAAGCCGGTCAACGAGCCGGCGATCAAGGCCATCCTGAAAGCCGTGGGCGACGACATCCCGGTGCAGCTGGGCGGTGGCATCCGCGACCTCGACACCATCGAGCGCTACCTCGACGACGGCATCGGCTACGTCATCATCGGCACGGCCGCGGTCAAGAACCCCGGCTTCCTCAAGGATGCCTGCAGCGCCTTCGGCGGCCACATCATCGTCGGCCTCGACGCCAAGGACGGCAAGGTGGCCACCGACGGCTGGAGCAAGCTCACCGGCCACGAGGTGGTGGACCTGGCCAAGAAGTTCGAGGACTACGGCGTCGAGGGCGTGATCTACACCGACATCGGCCGCGACGGCATGCTCACCGGCATCAACATCGAGGCCACGGTCAAGCTGGCCCAGGCGCTGAGCATCCCGGTCATCGCCTCGGGCGGCCTGTCCGACATCGCCGACATCGAGCGGCTGTGCGCGGTCGAGTCCGAAGGCGTCAGCGGCGTGATCTGCGGCCGCAGCATCTACACCGGTGCGCTGGACTTCGCCGCCGCACAGCAGCGCGCCGATACGCTGGCGGGCTGAGACAGCGTCCTGCCCGCCAGGCCGCCGCTCAGACGCGGCGGCGCTGCCGGGCCACGGCGGCCAGCAGGCCCAGGCCGGCGGCCATCAGCGCATAGCTGGAGGGCTCGGGCACCGGGGCCAGCGTGAAGAACGTGCGCACCTCGCCGCTGCCGATCACGCTGCTGTGCAGGTTCAGATAGGCCTTGCCATCGGCCACCGCGGTCATCAGCGTCGCAAACGCCAGGGCCGTGTCGCCATTGCGGGGCGCGGCATTCAGGAAGCTGGCGTTCCAGCTGGCGGCCTGGGTCATGTCGATGGTCTGGTCGAAGCTGCCCGCGCTCACGCCCAGCGGCGTGCCGGTGAAGGTGGGCGTGCGCGTCATCACGCCGGCCGTGCCGGCCATGGGGTCGACCGTGGGGCCGTGGATGTGGGCCGCGGTCAGCGTGCCCAGCAGGCCCGAGAAGCTGAACTCCAGCCGCATGGTGTTGAGGTGGTCGTCGAAGGTCAGGCGCACCGGGCCGGTGCCGGGCGAGGCATTCGGCGGCGCCTCGGCGGCGCCGGACAGCGTGCCGACGTACACCACCTCGTGGGCCAGTGCCGGCATGGACAGCAGGGCGGCCGCGGCCAAGGCGGCGGCGGGAACAAGCTTGGACAGCATGGACTTTCTCCTGGTTCGGGTTGTGGCGGGCCCACCGCCCACCGACCTCCGCATACGCACCAGGGCCCCTGTGGATTCACGGCCGACGGCTTGCCAACGCACTGCAAACAAGGGATCGGGTCAACCCGATAATCGGCCCATGCTCGCCAAACGCATCATTCCCTGCCTCGACGTCACCGGCGGCCGTGTCGTCAAGGGCGTCAACTTCGTCGAACTGCGCGATGCCGGTGATCCGGTGGAGATCGCCGCCCGCTACAACGAGCAGGGAGCCGACGAACTGACCTTCCTGGACATCACCGCCACCAGCGACCAGCGCGACGTGATCCTGCACGTCATCGAGGCCGTGGCCTCGCAGGTCTTCATCCCGCTGACCGTGGGCGGCGGCGTGCGCACCGTGGCCGATGTGCGGCGGCTGCTCAATGCCGGGGCCGACAAGGTCAGCTTCAATTCCGCGGCCATCGCCAACCCGCCGGTGATCCGCGAGGCCAGCGACAAGTACGGCGCGCAATGCATCGTGGTCGCCATCGATGCCAAGAAGCGCGTCGGCGAGGACCTGGCGGCCAAGGGCCCGGGCTGGGATGTCTACAGCCATGGCGGACGCAAGAACATGCACCTGGACGCCGTGGCCTGGGCGCGGCAGATGGCCGAGATGGGCGCCGGCGAGATCCTGCTGACCAGCATGGACCGCGACGGCACCAAGATCGGCTTCGACCTGGAGCTGACGCGCGCGGTCAGCGACGCCGTGCCGGTGCCGGTGATCGCCTCGGGTGGCGTGGGCGCGCTGCAGCACCTGGCCGAGGGCATCCAGATCGGCGGTGCCGACGCGGTGCTGGCGGCCAGCATCTTCCACTACGGCGAGTTCACCGTCGGCCAGGCCAAGGCCGAGCTGGCGCGGCACGGCATCCCGGTGCGCCAGTGACGGCACCACCCAAGCCGGCCCGCGAGGTGCGCATCGTCGGCGGCACGCTGCGCCGCAGCAAGCTGCCGGTGGCCGACCGGCCCGGCCTGCGGCCCACGCCCGACCGCGTGCGCGAAACCCTGTTCAACTGGCTGGGCGGCGACCTGTCCGGCTGGCGCGTATTGGATGCCTTTGCCGGCAGTGGTGCGCTGGGCTTCGAGGCGGCCTCGCGCGGCGCCGCGCCGGTGCTGCTGCTGGAGCGCGACCCGCTGCTGGCGCGCAGCCTGGAGGCCAGCCGCGAGCGGCTGAAGCTGGGCACCGACCAGCTGCGCGTGCAGACCGCCGACGCCCTGGCCTGGATGCGCCGGGCACCCCCCGCCGGCTTCGAGCTGGTGCTGCTGGACCCGCCCTTCGACGCCGGCCTGCTGCCCCAGGCCCTGGCCGCTGCCGCGACGCTGCTGGCGCCCGGCGGCTGGCTGTATGCCGAATCGCCGACCGAGCTGTCGGAAGCCGCACTGCCCGCCGGGCTGACACCCTGGCGTCAGGGTCGTGCCGGCGCGGTGTTTTATCATTTGCTGCACCGCAACACCTGAGCCCGGACCGGAGGAGACCCGCGATGACCCAGGCGAAGTTCATGACGGCCGTGTACCCGGGCACCTTCGACCCGATGACGCTGGGCCACGAAGACCTGATGCGCCGCGCCTCGCGGCTGTTCGACAAGCTGATCCTGGCGGTGGCCGCCGGCCACCACAAGCGCACCATGTTCACCATCGCCGAGCGGCTGGACATCGCGCAGGAGATCGCACGGCCCTATCCGAATGTCGAGGTGGTGGCCTTCCGCGGCCTGCTGCGCGACTTCGTCGTCGGCAACGGCGGCAATGTGGTGGTGCGTGGCCTGCGTGCGGTCAGCGACTTCGAGTACGAGTTCCAGATGGCCGGCATGAACCGCCAGCTGATGCCCGAGGTGGAGACGCTGTTCCTGACGCCCAGCGACCAGTACCAGTTCGTCAGCGGCACTTTTGTGCGCGAGATTGCCATGCTCGGCGGCGATGTCTCCAAGTTCGTGGCACCCTCGGTGCTTGCGCGGCTGAAAGAGCGCGTGGCCCAACCGCCCGAGCAGGGCTAGCGATTGAAGGAAGAAGGCGCCCCATGGCCTTGATGATCACCGACGAGTGCATCAACTGCGACGTCTGTGAACCCGAATGCCCCAACGAGGCGATCTCGATGGGCGCGGAGTTTTACGTCATCCACCCGGACAAGTGCACCGAGTGCGTGGGCCATTTCGACCAGCCGCAGTGCGTGCAGGTCTGTCCGGTGGAGTGCATCCCGGTCAACCCCGAGCGGGTGGAGTCGCAGGACCAGCTGTGGGCCAAGTACCGGCTGCTGATCGCCGGCAGCGCCAAGGCCGCCTGAGCTAGCGGCTGGCGGCCGGGGCCGCCAGCGGGGCCGAGGCGGCGGACTGGGCGGCGGACTGGACGGGCGTCGGCTTGTGCACCGGTTTGCGCTTTGGCGGCCGCGGCCGCGGGTCGGCCTTGTCCCTGTGCTGATGGCCCGGGCCGGCCGAGGCGCGTGGGGCGGGCTTGATGGCCGCCGCGCGCTGGCCGACGGCCGCCTGTTCCCGTTGCAGCCGTTCCTGGCGCAGGCCATCGGCCAGCTGCTGCTGGCGCCGCGCAATGTCGCGGGCCTGGTCCTGCTGCTCGGCCGTGCGGGCATCGCCGGCGATGGGCGTGCCGCCGGGGCAGGGCGTGGCCGAGTACTGGCCGGGGCCGCAGCGGTAGACCTGGGCCGCCGGGGCCTGGGCCATCAGCCCCGCCGGCAGCAGCAGCCCCCAGCCGACCAGGGTCGAACAGACCGCGATGTGCCGAGGGCGCTGCGACATGGCCTCACTCCTGCGTGGACGTTGTGGGCGGTGTGGGCGGTGCGGGCCGCGGCGGCTTGGGCCGCGGCGGCTTGGCATGGATCTTCATCATCGCGTCCTGCAGCTTGCCGTCCAGCAGCAGCGGCAGCGCGGCCAGCGAATCGTCCACACACTTGTCGATCGCCAGGCGTTCGTCCAGCGGCGGCTTGCGCAGCACGTAGTTGGCCACCTCGGCGCGGTGGCCGGGGTGGCCGATGCCCAGGCGCAGGCGCCAGAAGTCCGGCGCACCCAGCTGGGCCTGGATGTCCTTCAGGCCGTTGTGGCCGGCGGCGCTGCCACCCTGCTTGAGCTTCATCTGGCCCGGTGGCAGGTCCAGCTCGTCGTGCACCACCAGGATCTGCTCGGGCGTGATCTTGAAGAAGCGCGCCAGCGGTGCCACCGCCTTGCCCGACAGGTTCATGAAGGTCATGGGCTGCAGCAGCCACACCGGGCCCTGGGCCAGATTCACCCGCGCCACCTGGCCGTGGTAGCTGCGGTCGAAGGCCAGGCTGGCGCCCAATGCCCGCGCCGCGCCGTCCACCCACCAGAAGCCGGCGTTGTGGCGGGTGTGCTCGTACTCGGGCCCGGGGTTGCCCAGGCCGACGATCAATCGAATCATGGGCCGATTATCCCGGCGAGCGCAGCGCGCTCCGGGCGCCTTCGGCCAGCGCGCGGCCGATGCGGTCCAGCGCGCCGGCCCGCGGCGAGGCCTGGGCGCTGGCGGTCTCGTCGGCCGACAGCTTCCACTGGTGCCAGTGCAGGTCCACGTCCACATGCACCTGCTCATGCAGCGGCAGCAGCTCGCCGCTGGCCAGCCAGGGCGCGGCCATCTGCTCCGGCATCACGCCGATGCCCCAGCCCATCACCGCTGCGCGCACATGGGCCTCGGTGCTGGGCACATGGCGCTCCTTCAGCCGCGGGCCCTGCACGCCAAAGGCCTGGGCCACCCAGACCGTGTGGTTGTCGTCCTTGCGGTTGAACACCAGCCAGGGCAGCTTGGCGAAGTTGCCCGGGTGCAGGCCCTGGGGCAGCTGGTCGGCGATCAGGCCGGGGCTGGCCACGGCGATGTAGCGCATGCGGCCCAGCGGCAGCACGCTGCAGCCACGCAGCGGCTGGCGCACCGCGGTGACACAGCCCAGCACCGCGCCTTCGCGCAGCCAGTCGTGGGTGAAGTCCTGGTCGTCGACGATCAGCTCCACGCCATAGCCCTCGCGCTGGCCGGCCTGCACCACCGGGTCGAGTGCCGGCAGCACCCAGGTGGCCAGGCTGTCGGCATTGACCGCGATCGGCAGGCGCTCGTCCTGCGACAGCGCCGCGCCCAGCTCGCGCGAGATGTCGGCGCGCATGGCCTGCATCTGGCGCGCATAGCGCAGCAGCACCTTGCCCGGCTCGGTCAGGCGCAGCGGCCGGCTGCGCACCACCAGCAGGCGGCCGAGCTGGGTTTCCAGCGCGCGCAGGCGCTGCGATACCGCCGACTGCGTGATCGACAAGGCCTGGGCCGCACGCTCGAAGCTGCCGGCATCGGCCAGCGCGGCCAGGCATTCCAGCGCAGCGGGGTCAAAGGCGTTCATGCTGCCCACTCTATCAGCGCCGCTTCTGAGCGCGGAGTTCGGTGAATGTTGCTTCTGATCGCCGCGCCGGGCTCGCAAGATGCGCCCCACCACCCGAGGAGACAACGATGCGCATTGCCGTGCCCCAGGAGATCAAGAACCACGAATACCGGGTCGGGCTGACGCCGGCCTCGGTGCGCGAGCTGGTGGCCCAGGGCCACGAGGTCTGGGTGCAGACCGGCGCCGGTGCCGCCATCGGCCTGGACGATGCGCAATACCAGGACAGCGGCGCGCGCCTGGCCGCCGACGGCGCCGAGTGCTTCGAGCGCGCCGAGATGATCGTCAAGGTCAAGGAGCCGCAGCCGGCCGAGATCGCGCGCTTGCGCGAGGGCCAGATCCTCTACACCTACCTGCACCTGGCGCCCGACCGGGCCCAGACCGAGGGCCTGCTGCGCAGCGGCGCCGTGGCCATTGCCTACGAGACCGTCACCGGCCCCGGCGGCGGCCTGCCGCTGCTGGCGCCGATGAGCGAGGTGGCCGGCCGCATGGCGGTGCAGGCCGGCGCCGCCCACCTGGAAAAGAGCAAGGGCGGCATGGGCGTGCTGCTGGGCGGCGTGCCCGGCGTGCCGGCGGCCCAGGTGGCCATCCTCGGCGCCGGCGTGGTCGGCACGCATGCGCTGCAGATGGCCGTGGGCCTGGGCGCCCAGGTCACGGTGCTGGACAAGAACCTCGACCGGCTGCGCGCGCTGGACCTGGTGTTCGGCAACCGCATCCGCACCCAGTACTCCACCGCGGCGGCGCTGGAAGAAGCCGTGCTGGCGGCCGATCTGGTGATCGGCGGCGTGCTGGTGCCGGGCGCGTCCGCGCCCAAGCTGGTGACGCGCGAGATGGTCTCGCGCATGAAGCGTGGCGCGGTGGTGGTCGACGTGGCCATCGACCAGGGCGGCTGCTTCGAGACCTCGCATCCCACCACCCACGACCAGCCGACCTTCGTCGTCGACGGCGTGGTGCACTACTGCGTGGCCAACATGCCCGGCGCGGTGGCGCGCACCTCGACCTTTGCGCTGAACCATGCCACGCTGCGCCATGCGCTGGCCCTGGCCGGCCGCGGCTGGCGCGCGGCGCTGCGCGACGATCCGCACCTGCGCGCCGGGCTGAACGTGGCGCTGGGCCGGCTGAGCTGCGCGCCGGTGGGCGCGGCCCATGGCCTGCCGGTGACGGCGGCCGAGGCGCTGCTGGATCTCTAGACGCCGGAAAGCCAGACGCCAGAAAGCGCAAAGCCCCGCGAGCGGGGCTTTGCCGGTGCTGAACTGCGGGCCGTCTGGAACGGCCCGCGGCGCATCACTTCTTCTTCTTGGCGTCCTTGCCCTTGGCCGGAGCGGCGGCCACCGGGGCCACGATCTCTTCTTCGACCTTGGGCGGGTTGACGACCACGATCACCGGGTTCAGCGAACCGTGGCGGACCAGCTTGGTGCCCTCGGGCAGCTGGATGTCGGTGGCGTGCAGCGACTGACCCTTGACCAGGCCCGACAGGTCCACCGAGATGAACTCGGGCAGCTTGACGGCCAGGCACTCGATCTCGATTTCGGTGGCCACATGGCTGACCAGGCACTTGTCGGTCTTCACCGCCACCGAGTTCTCTTCGCCAGTGAAGTGCAGCGGCACCTTCTTGTGCAGGCGGGTGGTGTCGTCCACGCGCTGGAAGTCCACGTGCAGCACCTGCTGCTTCCAGGGGTGCATCTGGAAGTCGCGCAGCAGCACCTTCTGCTTGCTGTCGCCCAGTTCCATCTCGAGGATGGAGCTGTGGAAGGCTTCCTTCTTCAGCGCGAAGTACAGCGCGTTGTGATCCAGCTCGATCATCGCGGGCTCGCCGGCCCCGAAGACGATGCCCGGCACCTTGCCGGAATTGCGCAGGCGGCGGCTCGCTCCGGTCCCCTGCAGAGTGCGCGCGAAGGCGACGAATTGCATGGTTTGCTCCATGGTTGGCACCCGCGACCAGGTGCCAGGTTGCTGCGCCGCCAGCCCCATGCCGGCGGACGCGGTGTGGCCGATCAGAAGTTGCTGTTCTGCTCGGCAAACAGGGACGTCACCGACTCGCCATCCGAGATGCGGCGGATGGTCTCGGCAAACAGGAAGGCCACCGACAGCTGGCGGATCTTCTTGCAGGCGCGGGCGGCGTCGGACAGCGGAATGGTGTTGGTGATCACCACCTCGTCGAGCTGGCTGTTGCCGATGCGCTCGACCGCCGGGCCGGACAGGATGGGATGGGTGCAGTAGGCGAACACGCGCTTGGCGCCGCGGTCCTTCAGCACCTCGGCGGCCTTCACCAGGGTGCCGGCGGTGTCGATCATGTCGTCCATGATCACGCAGTTGCGGCCTTCGATCTCGCCGATCACGTGCATGACCTCGGAGACATTGGCCTTGGGCCGGCGCTTGTCGATGATGGCCAGGTCGGTGCCCAGCTGCTTGGCCAGCGCCCGGGCGCGCACCACGCCGCCGACGTCGGGGCTGACCACCACCAGGTCGGGATAGGCCTTGCTCTTCAGGTCGGACAGCAGCACCGGGCTGGCGTAGATGTTGTCGACCGGGATGTCGAAGAAGCCCTGGATCTGGTCGGCATGCAGGTCCATCGTCAGCACGCGCTCGACGCCGACGGTTTCCAGCAGGTTGGCCACCACCTTGGCCGAGATCGGCACGCGCATCGAGCGCGGGCGGCGGTCTTGGCGGGCATAGCCGAAGTAGGGGATCACGGCGGTGATGCGGCGCGCGCTGGCGCGCTTCAGCGCATCGACCATGATCAGCAGTTCCATCAGGTTCTCGTTCGTCGGCGCGCAGGTGCTCTGCACGACGAACACGTCGCGGGCGCGGACGTTCTGCTGGATCTCGACCGTCACCTCACCATCGGAGAAGCGGTCGACATGGGCCTTGCCCAGTTCGACCCCGAGGTGCTTGGCCATCTCCTGGGCCAGGACGGGATTGGATTTGCCGGTGAACAGCACGGTGTTGAACAGCACGGCAGGCTCCGCGTCAGGCTCAGGACTGCTGGGGGAGGTGATGTGAAGATGTTTGGCAGGGGAGGAAGGACTCGAACCCTCGCATGTCGGAATCAAAATCCGATGCCTTGACCAACTTGGCGACTCCCCTACACAGGACCCGGTTCGCACCGGACCCTTGAAACCGTTTCAGTCGACCCAGTCCGCAAGCGGATGGCGGGACCGACTGCGGCACATGCGACCGACCCAGTCTGGCGGAAGAACATCCGCCGACCATGTCGCCGTGGGCTGATCGCCTGCACCGGCTCTTGCAAACACCGCGCTCCCGGAACCCGTCATGCGGCTGTTGCCGAAGCGGGCTTCGAGCCACCGGGCGACTTTCGTCACCTCGCTGCAAGCCATCTCGGCCGGTTTCTGCAGGTCGTTGTGCCCGTAGTCCGTCGCGATGTCTAGCAGCCGGCTGGCGTCTGCAAGAAAGTCCATGACTATAGCAGGCTTTGTGTCGCGTGCCAAGTGGGGGCTGCCAAAAATCGCCGCGGTGGCAATCGCCGGCGCCGGCTTGACGATGGCGAACCACTGGTCGGGCAGGGCGCCGGCGGGCAGCGGCGTCAGGCGCTCGCCGATGCCTTCGACGAAGGCATGGGTGCCGCCGATGAAAAACGGCACGTCGGCGCCCAGCGTCAGCGCCAGCGCAGCCAGGCGCTCGCGCGGCCAGTGCAGGCCCCACAGCCGGTTCAGGCCCAGCAGCACGGTGGCCGCGTCCGAGCTGCCGCCACCCAGGCCGGCGCCCCAGGGCACTTGCTTGTCGATGGAGATGTCCACGCCCAGCGACGTGCCGCTGGCTTGCTGCAGCGCGCGCGCGGCGCGCAGGCACAGATCGTCGGGTGGCAGGGCCGGGCCCAGGTCGTGGCGGGCCAGGGCGCCATCGGCCCGGCATTCCAGGTGCAGGGTGTCGGCCCAGTCGACCAGGGCGAACACCGACTGCAGCAGGTGGTAGCCGTCCGTGCGCCGCCCGACGATGTGCAGGAACAGGTTCAGCTTGGCCGGGGCCGGCAGGTCGTACAGCGCTTGCAGGGGCATGGTGGGCGCATTGTCGGGGCTCAGCCCGGCGCCTCCAGGCGCACGCGCACGGTCACCGTCGGCGGCGCCAGGCGCTGCGCGACCAGCCGGCCTTCGCCCTGGCCCGAGGTGTCGATGCGCCAGCCCAGCTGCTCGAAGCCGGCGCCGCCGTCGCTGCGCGCCGCATGGGGCCGGGCCGGCCAGGGCTGGCCACGCAGCCAGTCGAACAGCGCTGCCAGCGGCAGGCTTTCGCCCAGGGCCTCGCGGGCCAGGTCGTCCAGGTCGGCAAAGCGCCGCGTCTGGCCGCCGCTGTCCAGCACCACGCCGTCGCGGTCCCAGCGGGCCTGGGCGGCGCGCGCGCCCAGCGGGCCGTTCAGGTCCAGCCGGCCGGCGTCGGCATGGCCGCGCAGCTCGAAGCCAGCGCTGAAACCACGCTCGGGCTGGCCCTCGATCTGCACCGCCAGCCGGCCTTCCAGTGCCGGCGCGGCATCGGGCGCCGGCAGGCTGGCGCAGCCGGCCAGCAGGCTGGCGAGGCTCGCCGCCGCGGCCAGCGTGGCGCGCAGGCCGGTCAAAGTCCGCCGACCTTGAGCCGCGCCAGGGTTTCGCGCAGCACCTCGTTGCCGCCGTCGCGGCCCTGGGCCTCGCGCCAGATGCGCCGGGCCTCGTCGTGCTGGCCCAGGGCCCACAGCACCTCGCCCAGGTGGGCGCCGATCTCGGTGTCGGGCCGTGAGCTCCAGGCCTGGCGCAGCAGGCGCAGGGCTTCGGCCTTCTGGCCCTGGCGGAAGGCCACCCAGCCCAGGCTGTCGGTGATGAAGGGGTCGCCCGGCGACAGCTCCAGCGCACGCCGCACCAGCACCTCGGCCTCGTCCAGGCGCAGGCCGCGGTCGGCCAGCGAATAACCCAGCGCATTGTGGGCATGCGAATGCTCGGGCTTGAGCTCGATGACGCGGCGCAGCAGCTGTTCCATCTGCTCGAAGCGGCCCAGCTTCTCCTCGACCATCGACTGCTCGTAGATCAGCTCGGTGTCGTCGGGGAAGCGGGCGACGCCGGTGGACAGCACCTCGGCCGCCTCCTTCCAGCGCTTGACCTCGCGCAGCATGCCGGCCTCGGCCAGCAGCTTGGCGCGGGCATCGTCGCCGGTGCGCTCGGACACGGCCTGCACCAGGGCGCGGGCCTCCTTGAGCTTGCCCTGGCGCGCCAGCAGGGTGGCGCGGCGGGTCTGCACTTCCAGCAGGCGCTGCGGGTTCTCGACCTTGGCCAGCCATTGCTCGGCGGCCTTCAGGTCGCCGCGCTGCTCGGCCGCCTGGGCCAGCAGCAGCCAGGCCTGGGACAGGCCGGCGCTCTGGCTGCCGGGGCCGCCGCCGGCCTCGGCGCCATCGTCCTCGTCGTCGTCGGCCGCCGCCGACGGCATGCCGATGCCGGGCAGGGCCGGTGGCTGGGCCTGGACCAGCACCAGGTAGCGCTGCAAGGCGGCCTCGGCCTCGCGCGGCTGGCGCAGGTCGAGCTTCAGCGCGCCCAGGGTCAGCCAGGGCTCGGCCATCGACGGCCGGTCGCGGGTGAGCTGCTCGAGCTGCACGGCGGCATCGGCATAGCGCTGGGCCTGGGTCAGCACCCGCACCCAGGCCAGGCGCACGGCCGGCTCGGCATCGGCGCGGGCCAGGTAGCTGGTGACGATGGGCTCGGCCGCGGTGGTGCCGGGCAGCATCTCCAGCGCCAGCAGCACGGCACCGGGCGCGGCCGGGTCGTCGGCCTGGGCCGCCTGGGCCATGGCCAGGGCCCGCGTGCTGTCGCCGCCGGCCAGGTGCACCCGACCCAGGGCCAGCAGCGAGGGCAGCTTGGTGGCGGCCTGGTCGCGGTAGGGCGCGACCAGCTTTTCCACCAGGGCCAGGGCCTGGGCGCGGTCGGGCTGGCGCTGCACCAAACGGGGCAGGGCGGCGATCAGGCCCGGGCGCTCGCTGGCCGGCACCCGCGCCAGCCACAGGGCCAGCGGCTCGGCGGTCTCGGCCGGGCGGTTCAGCGCAAACAGGATCTGCACCTGGAAGCGCAGCGGCGCCACGCTGGCCGGCTTGGCCAGGCTCCAGGCGCGGGCGGCGGCCAGGGCCTGGTCACCGGCGCGGGCCTGCAGCGCGATCTCGACCGCGCGCTGGTACAGCGCCTCGTCGCCCTGGCGGCGCGCGGCATCGAGCACGATCTCGTAGGCCGAGCCGGCGCGGCCGGCCGACAGCTCCATCTCGCCGATCAGCAACTGGTAGAACAGCGGCGCATCCAGGGCCGAGCGCTGCGGCACCTGGGCATCGCTGGCCGCGGCCGGGGGGGCCGCCTGGGTCTGGGCCTGGGCCGCACCGGCCAGCAGCAGGGCCAGCGCCAGGGTGCGGCGGAACACGGCAAAGCCGTTCATGCAGACTCCTTGAATCACGGTCGATTCTAGGATTGCGTGGGCTGCCGATAATTCCGCCATGCCCGAGTTGCCCGAGGTCGAAGTCACACGCGCCAGTCTGGCGGATCGCCTGCAAGGCGCTGTGGTGCATTCGTTGCGCCTGGGTAAACCGCTGCGCTGGCCGCTGGGCGTGGACCCGGCGATGGCGGCGGGCCGCGTGATCGGCGTGCTGCAGCGCCGTGGCAAGTACCTGTGGATGCCGCTGGCGGCGCCGGCCGCGCCTCCCGGCCAGCCTGCACTGCACGACGGCGGCCTGCTGTGGCACCTGGGCATGTCGGGATCGCTGAACCTGGCGGCCGGGGCCGGCCCGGGCGCGACCCCGGGTCCGCACGACCATGCCGACCTGCACACCAGCGCCGGCCTGCTGCGCCTGACCGATCCGCGGCGCTTTGGCGCGGTGGTCTGGTCCGACGGCCTGGACCATGAGCCGGCGCGTGGCCTGCTGTCGCGCCTGGGTGCCGAGCCCTTCGATGCCACGCTGACGCCGGCGCGCTTCCATGCCGCGCTGGCGGCGCGGCGCGTGGCCATCAAGCAGGCCCTGCTGGCCGGCGACATCGTGGTCGGCGCCGGCAACATCTACGCCTGCGAGGCACTGTTTGCCGCCGGCATCGATCCGCGGGCGCGTGCCAACAGCATCAGCCGGCCAAGGGCCGAGCGCCTGCTGGCAGCGGTGCGCGAGACGCTGGCGCGGGCGATTGCGCTGGGCGGCTCGACGCTGCGCGATTTTCGCGACGCCCATGGCATGAGCGGTGCCTTCCAGCACCAGGCCCAGGTCTATGACCGCGAGGGCCTGGCCTGCGGCCGCTGCGGCGGCATGGTGCGGCGCATCGTGCAGGCCCAGCGCTCAACGTACTTTTGTCCACAGTGTCAGCGACGCTGACGCCTGGTTACGGTTGATGGCGCGGCCGCGGCCGGGGGGCTGCGCTAGCATGGGCCGATCCCCCCGAACGATGCGGCCCAACGGCCTGCGCGCTCCCATGTCCAACACCCTGCTGACGAGCATCGATGCGCTGGCCCAGTGGCGGCGCAGCCTGGACCGCGGCGTCGAGCGCCTGTCCGGCCTGCTCACCGACCATGGCCTGCTCGATGGCGAGGCCAAGTCCATGGCCCAGGCCGTGCGCCAGCGCCTGTCCACCGACCGCCTGGTGGTGGCCTTCGTGGCCGAGTTCTCGCGTGGCAAGTCCGAGCTGATCAATGCGCTGTTCTTCGCCGACTCCGGCCGGCGCGTGATGCCGGCCACCCCGGGCCGCACCACCATGTGCCCGGTGGAGCTGGGCTGGGATGCCGACCAGCCGCCGTCGCTGCAGCTGCTGCCGATTGCCACCCGCGTCGGCGGCCAGCCGGTGTCATCGCTGCGCGAGCAGCCCGAGCTGTGGCGCAGCCTGCCGCTGCCGGTGGGCGATGCCGACGCCATGGCCGCGGTGCTGCAGGAGGTCACGCACACCGAGCGCGTGCCGGTGGAGCAGGCGCGGGCCCTGGGCTTCTGGAACGACGAGCATCCCGAGGACAACCCGCCGCGTGGCGACGACGACCTGGTCGAGGTCCCGGCCTGGCGCCATGCGCTGCTCAATGTGCCGCATCCGCTGCTGCGGCGCGGACTGGTGGTGGTCGATACACCGGGACTGAATGCCATCGGCGCCGAGCCCGAGCTGACCCTGGGCCTGCTGCCCTCGGCCCATGCCACGGTGTTCGTGCTGGCCGCCGACACCGGCGTGACCAAGGCCGATCTGGCCGTCTGGCGCGACCACCTGGGCGACCGTGCCTTCGAGCGCTTTGTCGTGCTCAACAAGATCGATTCGCTGGTCGACCCGCTGCGCAGCGCCGAAGAGACCGAAGGCCTGCTGCAGCGCCAGGTGGCCCAGGTGGCGCACACGCTGGCCATTCCGCAGGACCGCGTATTCCCGCTGTCGGCGCGTGATGCGCTGGCCGCGCGCGTGCACGGCGATGCCACGGCGCTGGCGCACAGCCGCCTGCCGGCGCTGGAAGAGGCCTTGCTGGCCCAGCTGCTGCCGCAGCGCAGCCGCGTCATCGGCCGCATGCTCGAAGACGGCGTGCTGGCCCTGCAGCAGGGCGCGCTGCGCCGCCTGGCCGAGCGCCAGCGCCAGACCGCCGAGCAGCTGTTCGAGCTGAACAGCCTGCGTGGCAAGAGCGCGGCGCGGCTGCAGATGATGAGCCAGCGCCTGGATGCCGAGGCCCAGGAGTTCGAGCGCTGTGCGCCCAAGCTGTCGGCGCTGCGCATGGTGCTGTCGCGCGAGGCCCATGCGGTGCTGGACAGCCTGGGCAGCGCGCCGGTGCGCGACGCCGTGCAGCGCATGCGCAGCGACAGCGAGTCCAGCCTGCTGCGCATGGGCGCCGGCCGGGCCTTTGCCCAGCTGGGCGAACGCCTGCGCGACCAGGTGCAGCAGGCCGACCGCCGCCTGGCCGAGCTGGAGACCCTGCTGGCCGGCAACCTGACCCAGCTGAACACCGAGTTCGGCCTGACCCTGGCCGCCGCGCCGCGGCCGCAGCTGGCCGACTTCGTCAAGGACCTGCAGCGCATCGAGGCCGGCTATGCCCGCCATGTATCGGTGGTGCAGGTCTGGCGCCTGGCCCAGCCGGGCTTTCTGGAGCAGTTCACGCGGCTGCTGATGTCGCGGCTGCGCGTGGTGTTCGAGAACGCGGCCCACGAGGTCGAGGCCTGGGTGCGGGCGGCCGGCAGCCAGATGGACGACCAGCTGCGCGAGCACCGCGCCGCGCTGCAGCAGCGGCGCGATGCCCATGCGCGCATCCGCGCCGCCGAAAGCGGGCTGGAGCGCAGCATCGAGGACCTGCAGGCCCAGGAGACGCAGATGCAGCGCCTGGTCGAGCGCATTGCCGGCGAGGTCGACGGCCTGCGCCAGCAGGCGGCGCTGCCGCCCCAGGCCGGCAGCGCCCAGCCGCGATTGCAGCTGGTGGCCGCCGATCAGGCCGCCCGCGGCGCCGCGTGAGCGCACCCGTGCTGACCGCCGCCGAGGTGCCGGCGGCGTTTTCGGCAGTTCCAGCAACAGCACTGGCGCCCACGCTGATCGCCTGGCAGCGCCAGCATGGCCGCCATGCCCTGCCCTGGCAGCAGACCCGCGACCCCTACCGCGTCTGGCTGTCCGAGATCATGCTGCAGCAGACCCAGGTCAGCACCGTGCTGGCCTACTACGAGCGCTTCTTGCAGCGCTTTGCCGATGTGGCGGCGCTGGCCGCCGCGCCGGCCGACGAGGTGCTGGCGCTGTGGAGCGGCCTGGGCTACTACAGCCGCGCACGCAATCTGCACCGCTGCGCCCAGCAGGTGGTGGCGCTGCATGGCGGGCGCTTCCCGTCCAGCGCCGCCCAGCTGGCCGAGCTGCCTGGCATCGGCCGCTCCACCGCGGCGGCGATCGCTGCCTTTTGCTTCGGCGAGCGGGTGGCCATCCTCGACGGCAATGTCAAGCGCGTGCTGAGCCGGGTGCTGGGCTTTGCCGACGACCTGGCCGAGGTCCGCCATGAGAAGCGGCTGTGGCAGATCGCCCAGGAGCTGCTGCCCGCCCCCGAGGCCGACCCGGCGCGCCAGGCCGATGACATGGCCCGCCACACCCAGGGCCTGATGGACCTGGGCGCCACCGTGTGCACGCCGCGCAAGCCGACTTGCCTGGTGTGCCCCTGGGCCACGCCCTGCGTGGCCCGCGCCCAGGGCCGGCCCGAGGCCTATCCGGTGAAGACGCGCAAGACCAAGCGCCATGCGCGCAGCAATGCGCTGCTGTGGTTGCAGCAGGGCGATGCGGTCTGGCTGGTGCAGCGGCCCGACAGCGGCGTCTGGGCCGGGCTGTGGACCCTGGCCGAATACGAGGACCAGGCGGCGCTGGAGGCGCTGCGTGCTGGCTGGCCCGGCCAGGGCGGCTGGCTGCCGGCCTTCACCCATGTGCTGACGCACCGCGACTGGACGCTGCAGCCGCTGCGCTGGCAGCTGCCGACCAGCCTGACCGCGCCGCAGCGCCAGGCCATCGAGGGCCGGCTGCCGGCTGGGCGCTGGTTTGCGCTGGACGAGGCCCTGGCCCTGGGCCTGCCGGCGCCGGTGCGCAAGCTGCTGGCCGGCGGCTGATCAGTCGCCGATCACCTGCTCGCGGCGCAGAAAGTCGTCCACCTGCTGCAGCCGCGCCAGCGGGTCGTCCAGCTCCATCAGCCGCTGGCGTGCGGCCTGGGGCAGAGGCAGCAACTCGCACCAGCGGTTGGCCACCCAGCCGGCATCGTGCAGCGCATGCGGCGCCAGAAACGGCTGCTGGTCCTGGCTGGCCAGTGCGGCGATGGCCCGGCCCAGTGCGTCGGCACAGGGCTGCAGCGTGGCCGGCACCGGCGTCGGCACATCGTCGGCACGCGGCGTGGCCGGCGCCAGCCACAGGCCGTCGGCGCGCTGGCTGGCCGCGCCCAGCGTGATGCGCCCGCTGCCATGGCAGCGCAGCTGCAGCAGGCCGGGCTGGTCGGCATCGACCTCGTCGACCCAGGCCAGCACGCCCACACGCTCGATCAGCAGCGGCTCGCCGGCCCGGCGCACCTCGTGGCCGTCGCGGATGGCGACCACGCCGAAGGGTTCGCCGCTGCGCAGGCAGTGGCCGACCAGATCGAGATAGCGCGCCTCGAACACACGCAGCCGCAGCAGGCCGCCGGGAAACAGCACGGTCTGCAGCGGAAACAGCGGCAGCGGATCGGGCAGCGGGCGTTCCATCGGTGGGCCCGGCCTCACTGGGCGTTGGCGTCGATCTCGCGGTGTCGCACCAGCGTGGCGCCATGGTCGGCAAAGCGCCGGCCCAGCTGCTCGACGATGTAGACCGAGCGGTGCTGGCCGCCGGTGCAGCCTATGGCCACGGTGACGTAGCCACGCTGGTCGGTGGCCAGGGCCGGCAGCCAGCGGCGCACAAAGGCCTCGATCTGGGCCAGCATCTCGTGCGCCTCGGGCTGCTGGTCGAGGAACTGCACCACCGGCGCATCGCAGCCGGTCAGCGGACGCAGCTCGCGGATGTAGTAGGGGTTGGGCAGCATGCGCACGTCGAACACATAGTCCGCATCCAGCGGCACGCCGTACTTGAAGGCAAAGCTTTCGAACACCAGGGTCAGGCGGTCGGTGGGCGTGTCCAGCAGGCGGCGCATGTGGGCGCGCAGGCCGGCCGGGCGCAGCGTGCTGGTATCGACCACGGTGGACAGCTCGCGCAGCTCGGCCAGCATCAGCCGCTCCAGCTCGATGGCCTCGGTCAGCGCATGCTGGCCGTTGCCGTCGACCTCGGGATGCGACAGCGGATGCGGGCGGCGTGTCTCGGAGAAGCGCCGCACCAGGGTGTCGGTGCTGGCGTCGAGGAAGATGGCGCGGATGACCACGCCCTCGGCACGCAGCTCGCCGACCACCGGCACCAGGGTCTGCAGCGAGCTGCCGGCGCGCACGTCCACCGCCACCGCGACGCGGCGGCTGTAGCGCGGGTTGTCCAGCGACATGCAGGGCCGCAGCAGCTCGGGCGGCAGGTTGTCCACGCAGAAGTAGCCGGCGTCCTCCAGCGCATGCAGGGCCACCGACTTGCCCGAGCCGGAAATGCCGCTGATCAGCACCAGCTCACGGCCGGTGGACGGTCCGGTCGACGGTCCAGTGGACGGGCTGTGGCTCATGCCTTGCTGCTGCGCTTGCGCGCCGGACGGGACTCGGGCGCAGCGGCCGGGGGCTGCTGCAGCATCGCATGGGCATGGGCCAGGCTCGTGCCGGCCATGCGCTCGCCGCCCAGCATGCGCGCCACCTCGGCCACGCGGGCCTCGCCGGCCACCGGTGCCACCGTGCTGGCGGTGCGGCCATCGGCCTGGGCCGACTTGGCGACGACGTAGTGCTGGTCGGCGCAGGCCGCCACCTGGGCCAGGTGGGTGACGGCCAGCACCTGCACACGCTGGCCCAGCTGCTTCATCAGCGCGCCCACCGTGTCGCCGACCGCGCCGCCGATGCCGGCGTCGATCTCGTCGAAGATCAGCGTGGCCGCGCCAGAGCCACTGTTTCCCGATGAGGCCTGCACCGTGGTCACGGCAATCGCCAGCGCCAGCCGCGACAGCTCGCCGCCCGAGGCCACCTTGGCGATCGGCCGCGGCGTGCTGCCGGCATGGCCGGCGACCAGGAACTCCACCGCCTCCAGGCCCTGGGCCGAGGGCTGCGGCAGGGCCGTCAGGTCGATGGCAAAACGCCCGCCGGCCATGCCCAGCTGCTGCATGGCCTGGGTGACGGCTTCGGCCAGCGGCGCGGCGGCGCGGCGGCGGGCCTGGCCGATGCGGCGGGCCTCGTCGCGGTAGGCGCGGTCGGCGGCCTGGAAGGCGGCTTCCAGCGCGGCGCTGTCGCTGGCCGCGTCCAGCGCCGCCAGCTCGCCGCGCCACTGCGCCAGCAGGGCCGGCAGTTCGTCGGGCGGCCGGCGCCAGCGCCGCGCCAGGCCCATCCAGGCCGACATGCGGCTGTCCAGCTCGGCCAGGCGCTCCGGGTCCAGCTCGGCGCGGCCCAGGTAGGCATTCAGGCCATGGGCCGCGTCCTGCAGCTGGGCCAGCGCGCCGTTGAGGCTGTCGAGCACCGGGCCCAAGCGGGCATCGTGCTCGCTGACATCGGCCAGCGTCTCCAGCGCGCGGCTGGCCAGGCCCTCGGCATTGGCTTCGTCGCCCTCGGCCAGCAGGTCCAGCGCCAGGCGCGTGGCCGCCATCAGCGACTGCGCATGGGCCAGGCGCTGGTGCTCGGCCGACAGCTCGGCCCATTCGCCCTCGGCCGGCGCCAGCTTGTCCAGCTCGCCGATCTGCCAGGCCAGGCGCTCGCGTTCGGTCTCGATCTGGTGCTGCTGCTCGCGGGCGCGGGCCAGGGCCTGCTCGGCGGCCTTGCGGCGGTTGAACAGCGCCGCCAGCGGCGCCGTGTCGAGGCCGGCATGGGTATCGAGCAGCTCGCGCGTGGCCGCCGGGCGGGTGAGGCTTTGCCAGGCATGCTGGCCGTGGATGTCGACCAGCTGCTCGGCCACCTCGCGCAGCTGGGCCACGGTGGCCGGGCTGCCGTTGATCCAGGCGCGGCTCTTGCCCTGGGCGTCGACGCTGCGGCGCAGCAGCAGCATCTCGTCGCCGGCCTCGAAGCCGGCCTGCTCCAGCCAGTCGGCCAGCGCCGGCGGACGGTCGAACTCGGCACTGACCTCGGCACGCGCCGCGCCCTCGCGCACCACGCCGGCATCGGCACGTGTGCCGAGCGCCAGCTGCAGCGCGTCGACCAGGATGGACTTGCCGGCCCCGGTCTCGCCGGTGAGCACCGAGAAGCCGGCATGGAAGTCGAGTTCCAGCGACGGCACGATGACGAAGTCGCGCAGGGCGAGACGGCGCAGCACCTCAGACCACCCCTTCGTACCAGCGCAGCTTGCGGCGCAGCGTGGCGTAGTAGCTCCAGCCGCGCGGATGCAGGAAGCGCACCCGGTGCGCCGAGCGCCGCACGCGCACCTGGTCGCCGTGCAGCATGCTGGCCAGGCCTTGCATGTCGAAGTTGGCCGAGGCATCGCGGCCGGCCACCACGGTGATGCGCACCACGTCCGAATCAGGCAGCACGATGGGCCGGTTGCTCAGCGCATGCGAGGCGATGGGCACCAGCACCCAGCCGGCGATGCCGGGGTGCAGGATGGGCCCGCCGGCCGACAGCGAATAGGCGGTGGAGCCGGTGGGCGAGGCCACGATCAGGCCGTCGGCACGGATGTTGGCGACGAACTCGTCGCCGATGTCCACGCGCAGCTCGACCATGCCGGCGGTGGCGCCGCGGCTGACCACCACGTCGTTCAGCGACAGGCCTTCAAAGATGCGCTCGTCGTCGCGCCAGACCTCGGCTTCGAGCATGGCGCGCGGGTCTTCTTCATAGTCGCCGGCCAGCATGGGCGCCAGCGCGTCGCGGAACTGGCCCACCGGGATGTCGGTGATGAAGCCCAGCCGGCCCTGGTTGATGCCCACCAGCGGCAGCTTGTGGCGCGCCAGCTCGCGGGCGATGCCCAGCATGGTGCCGTCGCCGCCGACGACGATGGCCACGTCGCAGCGCTCGCCGATTTGCTCGGGCGTCAGCGCGTCGAACTCGGTCATGCCGGTGGAGATGGCGGTCTGGCGCTCGAGCGAGACCTCGAGGCCCTGGCGCAGCAGGAACTGCGCAATGTCGCCGAGCAGGGGCCGGATGCCATCGGCCTGGTATTTGCCCACCAGCGCGGCATGTTGGAAGCGGCGCGACATGCGGCGGATTACACCACAGGGCCCCTGCGTGGCAGGGCTTGCGCAGCGGGGTCCGGCAGCCATGTCCGTAGAATGAAAACCGTCATGGACGACCGCTCCCGAACGCTGCTGAAGATCCTGGTCGAGCGCTACATCGCCGACGGCCAGCCCGTGGGTTCACGCACGCTGTCGCGGGCCTCGGGGCTGGAGCTGTCGCCGGCCACCATCCGCAACGTGATGGCCGATCTGGAGGAGCTGGGCCTGATCGCCAGCCCGCACACCAGCGCCGGCCGCATCCCCACGGCGCGCGGCTACCGCATGTTCGTCGACACCATGATGACGGCGCGGCCGGTGACGCTGGACAGCAGCACGCCCGAGGTGGCCAGCGCGCGCGAGCAACTGCAGCCCGACCAGCCGCAGCGCGTGATTGCCCAGGCGGCCCAGTTGCTGTCCAGCCTGAGCCACTTTGTCGGCGTGGTCACCGCACCCAAGCAGGCCGGCGTGTTCCGCCACATCGAGTTCTTGCGCCTGGGCGAGCGGCGCGTGCTGGTGATCCTGGTCACGCCCGAGGGCGACGTGCAGAACCGGGTGATCTTCACCGCCCGCGACCACAGCGAAAGCGAGCTGGTGGAGGCCACCAACTTCCTCAACGCCCACTATGCCGGCCTGGGCCTGGACGAGGTACGCGAGCGCCTGCGCACCGAGATCGAGGCCCTGCGCGGCGACATCGCGCTGCTGATGCAGGCCGCCGTGCAGGTGGGCAGCGACGCCTTGGCCCAGGGCGCCGACCAGGTGGTGGTGTCGGGCGAGCGCAACCTGCTGGGCGTGCAGGACTTCGGCAACGACCTGGGCTCGCTGCGCAAGATGTTCGACCTGTTCGAGCAGAAAGCCGATCTGCTGCGCCTGCTGGAGACCAGCAGCCGCGCCGAGGGCGTGCAGATCTACATCGGCGGCGAGTCGGGCGTGGTGCCGTATGAGTCGCTGAGCGTGGTCTCGGCGCCGTATGAGATCGACGGCCGCATCGTCGGCACGCTGGGCGTGATCGGGCCCACGCGCATGGCCTACGACCGCATGATCCAGATCGTCGACATCACGGCGCGGTTGGTGGGCAATGCGCTGAGCCAGCGTTAGGCATCCCGCACAAGCCATCGCAGCGCTGTGGTCCTCAAGTTTCTCCGGTCCCTGGTCTCGCAGGACAAGGCATCGACTCCGTCCGCTGCTCAGACCAAGGCGCCGGAGACCCTGGAAGCGGGTGGAGCGCTCCTTGCGGTCCAGCCTCACGTGCAGGTGGACGAGGGCGGCTTTCCCCGCCTGGACTGGACCCTCGTGCAGGCCTGGGTTGAAGGCCTTGAGCCGCAACTGCAGGCAGGCGCCTGGGTTCAGGCCGAGATTGCCTGGCTGCTGCGGGTGCGCGACAGCCTGGACGGCCACTACCGGGTCGACGTATCGGGCAGTGCGATCCTTCTTTCATCCCTGGACTCGAATGTGGCGAGTTCCACCCTCGAGTTCATGACCAAGACGCATCGAAGGGTCTGCACCGTCCTGGATGGAGTCGCGGCATCGCCGGAGTGGGGACACGACATCCTCATCGTGTTCGACGACGATCAAACCTACTACCGATACGTCTCGCATTTCTACGGCGAGGCAGGTGAGTTCGCCGCGAGCGGCGGGATGTTCATCAACGACGGATGCAGCCACTTCGTGACGATGAAGTCGGATCTGCGGGTCGTGGAGCCCACCATCGTCCACGAGATGACCCATTCGTGCCTGAGTCACCTGCCAATACCTGCCTGGCTCAATGAAGGACTGGCGGTCAATACGGAGCAGCGTCTGTCGCCCCCATCAGCGCCGGATGTGCTGACACCGCGTCAGATGCATGCCAAGCACAAGGCCTTCTGGGATGCAGGCAAGGTGCAGGAATTCTGGTCGGGCAAGTCGTGGCTGCGTACCGACGACGGCAACATGCTCTCGTACGATCTGGCCCGAATCCTGGTGTCCGAGTTCGCGACCGACTGGGAGCCATTCCGAGAGTTCGCCCTGAAGGCCGATCTGTCCGACGCGGGACACGCATCTGCTTCGGAGCACCTGGGCATCGACCTGGGTGCGGCTGTGTGTGCCATCCTGGAGCGCGAACCAGATCCGTCCTGGCGCACAGCGCCGGAGACCTGGGCTGATCCGCCCGAACGGGGCGCGTTCCGGTGACATCCACCCCCTCGCTCAAGGTACCGACCGGCTTCCGCAGCCACGGTCTGGCTCCAGGGTCGGTCGGGCTCGAGCGACGGGCGACAGCCGCTCAGCGCAGCGGGATCGGCGTCGCCCGGTCCACCGGCACCGCGGTCACCGAGTTCTGCGGCGAGCCGTCGATCAGCCGGTCTGAATAGGTCAGATAGACCAGGGCATTGCGCTTGGCATCCACCATGCGCACCACGCGCAGCCGCTTGAACACCAGGCTGATGCGCTCGTTGAACATCTCCTCCTGCTGGCGCAGCGGCTTGGGAAACGAGATCGGCCCCACCTGGCGGCAGGCGATCGAGGCCTCGGCCTTGTCCTCGGCCAGGCCCAGCGCGCCCTTGACGCCGCCGGTCTTGGCGCGCGAGACATAGCAGGTCACGCCGGGCACGGCGGGATCGTCATAGGCCTCGACCACCACCTTGTGGTCGGGGCCGATCAGCTTGAAGGCGGTATCGACCTCGCCGATGGTCTCGGCCCGCGCCCGGCCGACAAAGGCCGCGGCAACGGCCAGCAGCAGCACGGCCGCGGTCGCGGCGATGCCAGAAAGGCGGAACGGCATGCAAGCACTCCGATGGATGCCCTGGATGACGCATTGTGTGCCGGCGCCGCGGGCCGCCCGGACAGCCGCCTAGAATCGCGCGCTGTCGACAGGGGGCCGTTAGCTCAGTTGGTCAGAGCAGAGGACTCATAATCCTTTGGTCGTTGGTTCAAGTCCAACACGGCCTACCAGTATTCATGCGGGTTTGCGGGCGATCTGACCGATCGCCGACGTACCGAAAGTTGGCTTTCGGTACAGTTTCGGTACAGTGCTCAGCTTAGAAGGGGTGAGCACCACCATGCCGACCATCGTCAAGACGCCTTCCGGCACCTGGAAGGCCGTCATCCGCAAGACCGGTTTCCCGACCACGGTGAAGACGTTCCGCTTGAAGCGGGACGCCGAGGACTGGGCCCGACGCACCGAGGATGAGATGGTGCGTGGGCTGTTTCTGCAGCGCGGGCCGTCCGAGCGCATGACGTTCGACAAAGCAATCAACCGGTACTTGGCGGAGGTAACGCCAACCAAGCGCCCGTTCACGCAGATCGGCGAGAAGCGACGGGCCGTCCCGCTGACTGGGTTCTTTGGCAAATACTCGTTGGCCGGCATCACGCCCGAGTTGGTTGCCGAGTACCGAGACAAGCGATTGGCTGGGGAGGACCGTGCTCGCGACGGCAAGCCCAGGCCACGCGCAGGCAACACCGTACGCCTGGAACTGGCGCTCATCGGCCACCTGTTCACCATCGCCATCAAGGAATGGGGTTTGGGTCTGGCCGTCAACCCTGTGCTCAACATCCGACGGCCTTCGCCTGGCGCCGGGCGCAACCGTAGGCTTACGGAAGCCGAAGAGGTGCGCCTCATGGCGCTGGTCGACGAGTACACCAACCCGATGATGAGGTGGATCGTTCGCATCGCGATCGAGACGAGCATGCGCTCGTCCGAGATCACCGGGCTTCGCAAAGGGCAGGTGGAGCTTGGCAAGCGCGTGGTCAGGCTGCTGGAGACCAAGAACACGATGCCGCGGACCGTGCCGCTAACCAAAGTGGCGACAGAGCTTTTCCGCGAGGCACTGGCCAACCCGCTCCGGCCAAAGGATTGCGACCTCGTCTTCTTCGGTGAGCCGGGACGCGACGAAGTTCGGCGGCCATACGCATTCAACAAGGCCTGGTTGGAGATCAAGGCCAAGGCTGGCCTGAAGGACTTGCGATTTCACGACCTTCGGCACGAGGGCGTCAGTAGGCTGGTAGAGGCCGGGCTAAGCGACCAGGAGGTCTCGGCCATCAGCGGTCACAAGAGCATGCAGATGTTGAAGCGGTACACCCACCTTCGCGCCGAAGATCTTGTGGGTCGACTCGACAGCATCGAAAGGAAGCGCAGCCGAGGCTAGATAATCCCCCGGCTGCGCGACGTGGACTTCGGGTTCCGTCCCACTGCTGCCGTTCGACGTTGCCGGAAGCTGTCCGACGACCCCGACTGATGCTCATCTTTCCAGGCCCCGGAAGCTGACGCTCGTGGCCACCGGGACTCGGCCACAAGCGGACACATGCTGTTGAAGCAGAGAGCGGCCTGTGGCGGTCGTGCTGGCGGCACATTGGGCCGACTCACCTGAACTGACGTGGTCCCACCATAAAGATCAATGGTCGTGCGGCTCCTCGACGCCAAACATCGCCATCACGGCAGGGCAAGCCGGCTTGATTGAATGCGGCTCGCTGCAGCAGCACCGCGTCGACTCGGTCCGCACCGGCTGCACTCGACGGCGCCCATTCCAGCTGCGGGCCTGTTGCCGAGACAGGTCCGACTCACCCATTCGATAGCGCCGCGCCGGACCGCCCTGATCGTGTTCCTTCGCTGTGCCCGAACAGTTGCGAGACCACCTCCCGCAGCCAGCGGCTTCCGGCGTCCTGGTGGTAGCGGGCGTGCCAGTGCTGGCGCACGGCGAAGCCCTCCACCGGGAACGGGCAGGCGTGCAGCGCCAGCTGGTTGGCCTGCGCCAGCGTCGTGCCAATGTGGCGTGGCAGCGTGGCCAGCAGATCGGTCGTCTGGATGATCGGCCCGAGCCCCAGAAAGCCGGGCAGTTCCAGGACGACCTGCCGCTCGATGCCTTCCCGGGCCAGCGCCTGGTCCAGCAGCTGGGCGCCGGTGCCGGCCGCGATCAGCACATGCCCTTCGTCGCGGTACTGCTTGGCGCTCAGGCGCACGCGCAGGCGTGGATGGTGCGCATTGGCCAGGCACACCCAGTCCTGCTCGTAGAGCTGCTGCTGGTAGATGCCGCTGCCGAGCCACGGCAGGTGGCCGATCGCCAGGTCGGCCTCGCCGGACTCGAGCGCCTGCTCCGTGTGGCCGTCGATGCGCGCCGCCTCCAGACGCACGCCGGGCGCCTGCGCACGCATATGGGCCAGCAGGCGCGGCAGCAGCGTGATGTGGCTGGCGTCTGTCATGCAGATGCGGAAGCGCCGTCGCGCCGTGGCCGGGTCGAAGCCGGGTTCTGACGTGGCGAAGCGCCGCATGGATTCGATGATCTGCCGGCACGGGCCGATCAGCGCATCGGCGCGCGGCGTGGGCGCCATGCCGAGGGGCGTGCGGATGAAGAGCGGGTCGCCCAGCTGATCGCGCAGCCGGCCCAGGGCGATGCTGACCGTCGGCTGGCTCTGGCCCAGCCGTTCGGCCGTGCGCGTGACGCTGCGGGTCTCGTACAGGATGTCGAACAGCTTCAGCAGCTTCGCATCGAGCAGTTCGTCAGTCGACATCCGTGTATTGATCCGGTCAATGCACTCATTGTAGGCATTGCATTGCGAGAATGTGAGGCGACTTCTATCGTTCGCTCCATGTCAAGGAGCCCACGTTGAAGATCGCCATCCTCGGTGCCGGCGCACTCGGCTGCGCCATCGGCGCCGCCCTCACGCAGGCCGGGCATGAGACCTGGCTGCTCAACCGGTCTGCGGGTCATGTCGAGGCTCTGCAGCGCGACGGGCTGCGGGTCGACGATGCAGCCGGCACCCGCGTGGTGCCGGTGCGGGCGAGCACCCGCCCCGAAGAAGTCGGCGTGGCCGATCTCGTCGTCGTGCTCGTCAAGTCCTTCCACACCGAGCCGGCGATGCGCGGCGCACTCGCCCTTGTCGGACCCGACACACGGGTGCTGTCGCTGCAGAACGGCCTCGGCCACGAAGACATCCTGGCCGGCATCGTCGGCCGCGAACGCGTGCTGGCGGGCAAGACCTACGTCGGCGGCGTGCTGCGCGGCCCGGGCCACATCCTGTCCGGCGTCGCCGGTAAGGCGACCTTCGTGGGCGAACTCGACGGGCGCGTCACACCGCGCGTGTGCGCCGTCGCCGAGGCCTTCACGGCCGCGGGCCTGCAGACGACCGTCAGCGACAACATCCTCGGCACGATGTGGGACAAGCTGCTGGTCAACGTCGCCACCGGCGCGCTGACCGGCATCACGCGCCTGAGCTACGGACAGCTCTACGACGAGCCGCTGCTCGCCACCACCGCCCGCGCCGCGGTGGCCGAAGCCATCGCGGTGGCCCGCGCCGCGGGTGTCGTGCTCTCGCTGACCGAGCCCGAACAGGCCTGGACGCTGGCCGCCGCCGGGCTCGCCCCATCGTTCAAGACCTCGATGCTGCAAAGCCTGGAAAAGGGCTCCATCACCGAGATCGACTTCATCAACGGGGCCGTCGTGCGCTGGGGCCAGCGGCACGGCGTGCCCACTCCGGTCAATGCGACGCTGGTGGCCTGCATCAAGGGCATCGAGCGCGCCATGGCCGACCGCCAGCGCGAGGAGACCACCGCATGAGCACCACGGCCTACGTCGAACACGTCGCCATCTGGGTGCAGGACATCCACTGGCACATCCGCTTCTTCGGGCAGGTGCTCGGCATGACGATGCGCGAGGTGGACGGTCCCGTTGACGCTCCTCGGCAGTACTGGACGCTGGGCGGGCTGCAGTTCATCCACCAGCCCGGCTTCGCCGGCCCCGAAGGCCGCCTGGCCCACCTGGGCGTGATGTGCGCCGACCTCGAAGCCGCGCTGGCCGCGGCGCAGGCCTTCGGCGTGACCGAGATGCCCCAGGGCCGCAACTGGCTGCGCCTGCCCGACGGGCTGGCGGTCGAACTCATCCAGGCCAAGCCGGCTGCCTGCGTGGCGCAGGCCCTGGCCATCGACCCGCGCGCGCAAGCGTGAACACGGAACACACCATGACCATTGCCGAGAAGACCTGGGACGACGCCCGCGAAGGCGACGAGTGCCTGAGCCCCAGCTACACCGTCACCAAGGAACGCATCCTGGCCTACGCCGACCTGACCGGCGACCACACGCCGGTGCACGTGGACGAGACCTACGCCAAGGCCAGCCACTTTGGCGACCTGGTCGCGCACGGCCTGTTCGGCCTGTCGATCGCCGACGGGCTCAAGACGCAGAGCGACTACCGTTTCCTGCCCGGCATGTCGCTGGGCTGGACCTGGGACTTCCTGCTACCCATCAAGGTGGGCGACGTGCTGCACGTGAAGTTCCGCGTCGGCGCCATGCGCGCCAGCAAGAGCCGGCCCGGCTGGGGCATCGTGGTGCTGCCGTCCGAGCTGATCAACCAGCGCGGCGAGGTGGTGCAGCGCGGCGAGCACCGGCTGATGGTGCCGCGGCGTGCGGGAGCCGTGTGATGCAGGCCCTTCCCCTGCACGGCATGCGCGTCGTCGACTACAGCCACTTCCTCGCCGGGCCCTATGTCGGGCGCTGCCTCGCGGCGCTGGGCGCCGAGGTCATCAAGGTCGAGCGCCCGGGCAGCGGCGACGCCGGACGCCAGCACGCCACCGTGCTCGACGACCAGCAGAGCGGCTACTTCCTGCAGCTCAACATGGGCAAGCGCGGCGTCAGCGTCGACATGAAGGACCCGCGCGGCAAGGCCTTCATGCAGCGCCTGTGCGACTCGGCCGACGTGTTCATCGAGAACTACCGCCCCGGTGCGCTGGACAAGCTGGGCCTGGGCTATGCCGCCCTGTCGGCGCGCAACCCGCGCCTCGTGTACTGCAGCATCTCGGCCTACGGCCACACCGGGCCCGACGCACACCGCGCCGGCTTCGGCCTCATCGCCGAAGCCAAGAGCGGCATCATGCAGATGGTGGGCACGCCGGGCGAGCCGCCGCCGCTGCTGCGTGTGTCGCTCGGCGACATGTACACCGGCATCCATGCGGTGGCGGCGATCAACGCCGCGCTGCTGGGCCGCGTGTCGAGCGGCCGCGGCCAGCACATCGACATGGCGCTGTACGACACGCTGGTGTCGATGCACGAGTACGCGGTGCAGTGCTACACGCTCGGCGGCGTGCTGCCGCAGCAGACCGGCCATGACATGCCCACGTCGACGCTGTATGGCGTGTTCCGCGCCGCCGACGGCGACCTGGTGATCGCCGCGCAGGTGGACGAGGCCTGGAAGCGCTTCGCGGCGCTGGTCGAGGCCCACGGCGGCCCCGCCGGCTTCGGCAGCGACGCCCGGCTGCACGACGGCACCGGCCGCAATGCCCACCGCGAGCAGATTCTGGCGGTGGTGCGGCCTTGGGTGGCGCAGCGCCCGGTGGCGCAGGTGCTCGCGCTGCTCGACGGCATCGACGTGCCCTGCGCCAAGGTGCAGCGCATCGACGAGGTGCTGGACGACCCACAGATCCAGGCGCGCGGCATGGTCGTCGAGCAACAGCATCCGCGCCTGGGCAAGTTGCGACTTCCCAACCTGCCGTTCCGCTTCTCGGACTGCGACACAACGATTAGCGAGGTCGCACCCGACATGGGCCAGCACAACGCCGAAGTCGCCGCAGAGCTGGGCTTCGACGCCGCAGAGATCTCGGCGATGCAGGCCGATGGCGTGCTGTACGCGCGCTGAACAACCGCTGAGGCACCGAGATGACAGACCGCTATGCCGTGATCGGCAACCCCATCGGGCACACCAAGTCGCCGCTGATCCACGGGCTGTTCGCCCAGGCGACAGGGCAGGACATGGACTACACGGCCATCGAAGGGCCGCTCACGCCGGCGCGGGACTTCGAAGCCGCGGTGCTGGAATTCCGCGACGGCGGTGGCCGCGGCATGAACGTCACCGCCCCGTTCAAGCTGCGTGCCTTCGAGATGGCCGACGAGCGCAGCGAGCGCGCGGCGCTGGCGGGTGCGGCGAATGCGCTGATGTTCAGCGATGGCCGCATCCTGGCGGAGAACTTCGACGGCGTCGGCCTGCTGCGCGACATCGAGGTGAACCTGGGCCTGCCGCTGGCGGGGCGGCGGGTGCTGATGCTCGGCGCCGGCGGCGCCGCGCGCGGTGCGCTGCTGCCCTTCCTGGCCGCCGGGCCGGCCGAACTGGTGCTGGCGAACCGTGATCTCGACAAGGCCGCCGCGCTGGCCGGCCAGGTGGGCCCGAAGGGCCGCGTGCGCGCCTGCGGCTACGCCGCGCTGGAGGGCAGCGGGCGCTTCGACCTGGTGGTGAACGCCACCTCCGCCAGCCTGAAGGGCGAGCTGCCGCCGGTACCGCCCTCGGTGTTCGATCCGCAAGGCACGGCCTACGAGCTGGCCTACGGCAAGGGCCTCACGCCCTTCCTGCGGCTGGCACGCAATGCCGGGGTGCGCGGCGTCGCCGACGGGGTCGGCATGCTGGTGGAGCAGGCCGCGGAAGCCTTCGCGTGGTGGCGTGGCGTGCGCCCGGCGACCGACGCGGTGATCGACCGGCTCACCGTGCCGCTGGCTTGAGCTCGGCCTTGAGGAACGCCATGAAGAAGATCCTGATGCTGCATGGCATCAACCACAACATGTTCGGCAAGCGCGACCCGGTCCAGTACGGCACCGTGACGCTGGCCGACATCGACCAGGCACTGCAGACGCTGGCCACCGAGCTCGGCGTGCAGGTCGAAAGCTTCCAGACCAACAGCGAGGCCGCGATGTGCGAACGCATCCACCAGGCCTTCGAGGAGGGCCAGGACGCGGTGCTCATCAATGCCGGCGCGTGGACGCACTACAGCTATGGCCTGCGCGATGCGCTGGCCATCCTGACCTGTCCGGTCGTCGAGCTGCACATGTCGAACATCCACGCGCGCGAACCCTTCCGCCACCACTCGGTGTTCGCCGACATCGTCAAGGGGCAGATCTGCGGCTTCGGCGTCCAGAGCTATCTGCTGGCGCTGCGCGCCGCCGTGGCGTCGTGTTGAGCACCTGCCGTCGATGAACGCCGACCTGCTGCAGGTCACCGGGCCGATCTACCTGTTGATCGGACTTGGCTATGCGGCCGCTCGCCGGGGCTGGATCAGCAGCGACCACGGCCGGGTGCTCGGGCGCTTCGTCGCCCAGTTCTGCGTGCCCGCGCTCGTGCTGCGCACGCTGGCCCACCTGACGCCCGAGCAGATCTTGCAGGCCGACTTCCTGGCGCCGTATGCCTTCGGTTCGTTGCTGGCGATGGGCATCGTCCTGGCCGTCTCGACCCTGGCCCTGGGGCGGCCGATGTCGCTGGCTGCGATCCAGTCGCTGGGCGCTTCGTCGTCGAACAGCGTGTTCATCGGCTATCCGGTGCTTCACCAGCTCATCGGCGCGCCTGCGGCCGTCGCGCTCGCGCTGGTCCAGATCGTGGAGAACGCGCTGATGATCCCGCTCGGCCTGACGCTCGCCGAGTCGCGCAGCGGCCGCAACCTGGCCGTGGCCGCCCGGGCGACGCTGGTCTCCGTGGCACGCAACCCATTGATCATGGCCGTGGCCGTCGGGCTGGTGCTGTCGGCCGGCAGCGTGCAGGTGCCGGCACCGATCGACACGGTGCTGGGCCTGATGGCGGCAGCCGCGCCGCCGACGGCGCTCATCGTCATCGGTGTCTCGCTGGCTGGCCTGAAGCTGGGCGGCATGAAGCTCGACCTCGGCCTGGTGGCGGGTGCCAAGCTCCTGCTTCATCCGCTGTGTGTGGCGCTGATGCTCATGCTGTGGCAGCCGCCGGTACGGGCCATGGGTGTGGCAGCGCTGCTGTACGCGGCCATGCCAATGATGAGCATCTATCCCGTGCTCGGGCAGCGGCACCACCACGAGAGCTTCTGCGCCGGGGCCTTGCTCGCGGCAACCGTGGCGTCGTTCGTGACGGTGAATGTCCTTGTCGCGCTGGCGCCGGCTCTGACGCGCATGTGGTGAACGCGGCCGATCAAGGCCGCGGATGAACCGAGCCGACGAACGACTGCCTTTTCGGCTTTTCAGTGTCAGCTTGGGGTCGGCACATGACCGACACGCTGGCAAGCTGACTGCCGCCGAGCAGTCCTCCCAGTTCGGCAACCTGGGAGCAGCCTCTCGTCGACGGGCGCACCCGACCTACAGCATTCGCTTGAGGTTCCAGCCAGGCTGCTCGAAACTTGACTTTCGGGGCTGGCGCGGCCGAGCGCACGCTCCAGCTGCATAGCGGACCTCCGGAACATGTTGTTAGACAAACTGACAGCCGTCCCGCTGGGGCGTCACGATCGTCGTGCGGCGAATGGCCCGCGTGACCGCGACGCGCAACGCCAGCCGCGACTGCGCGATGCGCTTGGCGTCGGCGTTCGCCGCCACGATGCGCCCGGAGAACGTGCCCTCATAGATCACGACCTCGTCGAACTCCTTCCCCTTGGCCCTGTGGAAGGTCATCACGTGCAGGCCGCGCCACTCCTTCTGCGCGGCCACGAAATGCTCCTGAAGCAGGGCGTCGCCAAGCGCCGCGTCGGCACCGGCATAGTCGCCCTGCGTCCTCCACATCTCGCTGAGCGCCGTGCGCAGCGCGGAGCCCCTGTGCAACAGGCGGAGGAACCGTGCGTCCTCGGCCACACGGGCGACTTGGGGTGCGGTGGACGCGGCGAACAGCTCTTGCATGGCAACCCAGTCTTCCTCGGGGTTTCCTGAGAGCCTGAGATTCGCGCGCTCGGCCGCGAGCCGCTGGCACTCGTTGATGACGAGCTCCCTGTTCTTGCCGCGGATCTTTCCCGTCGACATGTAGGTGCCGATTGCGCCAGCGAGGTCCATCTCCGCTTGCGCCGGCACCTTGTTGCCACCGCGGCCACGAATGTGCGTGTGCAGCGTGGCCACCAAGCGCGACGCCAGCGCGGCGACCGGGCCTCCTCCCAGCAGCACTGAGATGACGTTGGCAGCCAGAGACGGCGATTCCGCATCCATCGCCACATCGTGCCGAAGCGCCGGCAGGCCATCCAGGTCAGAGGACAGGTACTGGAAGAACTGAAGCATGAACGCCTTTGACGGCACGAGGACCGCCACTGAGGTGTTTGACTCGTTGCGCAGACGCCGGAGAGCGGCAAGCACCTCGGCCTTCGCTCGAAAGTGGGGGCTCTGGTTCCTGCGGAAGCCGTAGCGCGCGATCTTCACGTGCGTGTAGTCCTTGCCGCGGTTCCGATCAGTCAACAGATCGTTGCCGAAGACGGTGATGTCCGTCCCGTTGCTTCGGTGGTTTTCGCCCGAGAAATCGAAGCTCCCAGGCTGGAAGGCCTCGACGAATTCACCCAGCCGACGGGGATCAGCTCCCCGGAACTCGTAGATGCGTTGCTCGGGGTCGCCGAGCGCGATCAGCCGGCTGTGCCGACCCAGTTGGCGGATCAGCGCCCATTCGTCGGCATTGGTGTCCTGGAACTCATCGAGGATCACCATGGGATATGCGTCGCAGTAGATGTTCGCTAACCGAGCACTGCGCTGGAAGATCTGGGCGACCAACCGGGCGAACAGGTCGAAGTGCAGCCGCCCCTCCTCTTCGAACAAGCGAAGCATCTCCTGCTCGCGGGCGCCAGCGTCCACGTCGGCGAAGTGGGCCGCGGCCTCCGGAGGCGGCAGGAGGGTGATTGCCCGCGCGGTGTTCAACAGGTAGCCGTGGCTGCGCAGGATGCTCCACGCGAACCCGTGGTATGTGTTGATCTCGAGGTGCTTGAGCTCCTCCTGCGAGATAAGCTCCGCCGCTTTCTCAACGATGCGCGCGACCGTCGGCCTCGCAAAGCTCAGGAACAGCACCTTCTGGCCCGGCTTCAGCGTTCCGCTGGCGACCTGCTGCTGGGCTTTGACGAGCGCCACATGGGTCTTGCCGGCGCCCGGGCCCGCGAGGGCCAGCGTGTGTCCGGGGCAAGCCAGAAAGGCGAGCTTCTGCGGACTCCAGGCCATTGACTTCAGGCCGCAACCGGTTCGACGGGAGGCGCGGGCGGCGCTGGCGGAGGCGGAGGCTCGATCACCTGGAATATGCCGTAGAGGCATTGAGCGACGTACTCCGGCATCTCCCGCCAGCTCGTGCAGGACGCGAGCAGGTCGGCCGCCTGACCGCTGCCCTTACCCCAGGTGTTGGCGCCGACCGAAATTTGACCACCCGCGCCGATTGAAATTTGACCAGGGGCGGGAGGCTGTCTTGGAGACAGCCATCTGTGGATAAGTCTATTCGCTGGTCGGGTTGAGGCCCTCCT
>JAGOPK010000002.1 GCA_017992055.1 Burkholderiaceae bacterium | reverse complement strand
TTCAAGGCCATGGTGATCACCGTCCAGAACCCCTGCCACAAATTGCAGCAGGGTAGGTCTCTCACCCTGGTCAGTTTTCAATCGGCACTACGCGGCTTTGCTGGTCAATTTTCGGTCGGCGCCAACAGTCATCTGCCTCTGAAAGGCCGACGATGCGACCATCGTCGTTGACGCCATAGATCAGCAGCCCCTCGTTTGAGGAAGCGAAGGCGGCGATTGATTTCGCAATGTCATGGGGCTGCGGCGGGAGGCCGAGCTTGAACTCTATCGCCTGGCCTTCGCCCTTGGCGCACAGACTTGGCAGTTCGCTGCTCAACTCTGGGTCGGCCCAGGCTGGAAGTGGTCTTGCTGCTTGCATGACCTTCATGTTCGCACTGCGCGCATGGGCGGGGATGCGGCGAGGGACGGGCCAAAGCGAATTGGTGATCTCCGTGGGACGTCACTGGACCACGCGAGACTGGCGCCTGTTGCTTCGAGGACATAGAGCCGCTCGGGCCCGAAATTTCGGACACGGTGGGTCTGGAAAGACGAAGAGGTTAGCAACTTGCGTTGCTAACCTCTTGATTTTTATGGCTCCCCGACCTGGGCTCGAACCAGGGACCTACGGATTAACAGTCCGGCGCTCTACCGACTGAGCTATCGGGGAACAGAAGCTAGCAGTATAGCCTCATTTTTTGGACTCTGTCAAAAAGCGAGCTGGGCCGATGCGTGAATCGTGCGCGGTGCCAGCGGGTAGAGGTAGGCATGGCCGTACTGGAACGGGGCTTCCTTCCAGGCGCGCCGGTCGGTGGCGTTGTCGATGCCGGCGCGCCAGGTGATGCTGCGGACGACCGTGCCATCCAGCCGTTGCACATAGCGCGCGCCCAGGTCCAGCCGGGTCCAGCCGGGTGTCTGGAGGCTGTTGTCGGGCAGCACCTGGCGGCCGTCCTCGTGGCTGACGAAGGCCAGCAGGGCCAGGCCGGGCAGGGCCGCGACGTTGTAGGCGGCCTGGGCCTTCAGGCTCATGGCCGGCACATTGGTGGGTTCGCGGCCATTGACCGCGGCATCGGCCGAGCCGCGTCGGCGCGCCTGCAGCCACAGCGCGCTGCCACGCAGCGCCCAGGCACCGGCGCGCCATTCGGCCTCGGCCTCCAGGCCGCGGTGCCGGGCCTCGCCGTCGGCGCGGCGCAGGCAGGGCGCGGCATTGCTGCAGCTGGCCGCCGGCAGGCCGCTGGCCACGCCGATGTCGCTCCACACCGGGCGCTGGATGTCGAACACGGCCAGGCGCCAGTCCAGATCCTGCTCGCGCTGCTTCAGGCCCAGCTCCAGCTGCTCGCTCTTCAGTGCCGGCAGGGCCTGGCCGGCATTGGCATAGCGCGCGCGGTTGGGAGCGACCTCGCTTTCCACGCCCTGGCCCCAGCTGGCATAGGCGGTCAGCGTGGGCTGCAGGGCCATGCTCAGCGCCAGCCAGGGGGTGGACAGCGACTGCTCGTAGGACGTGGCCCGCGGATCGCCGGGCGCGGTGTAGCGGCTGTCGCGCTGCAGCCGGCTGTGGCGCAGGCCCAGCCACAGCGTGTGGCGCGGACCCAGCTCCACCGCGTCCTGCAGGTGCAGCTCGCTGCTGCGCTCGCGGCGGTTGGTGCTGTCGTCGGTGAGCGACGGGTCGGCCGGCAGCGTCACGTCCTGGTCGACGCTGCCATAGCCCACCCAGTTGTAGGCCTGGCGGCCGAAGCCGGTGGCATAACGCGTGAACAGAATGCCCGCATTGAAGCGGTGCTGCAGGCCGGCCCAGCGCGCCTGGCCACGCAGCGAGGCGTCCAGCGCGTCGCTGCTGCGGCGCTCGTTCTCGCTGCGGAAGTCGTAGAGGTCGAAGCTGCCGTCGGCGCAGTAGCGGGTGTAGTCGTCGGCCGCGCTGCAGCCGAACGGGAAGGCGACGCGGTCGTCGCTGTCCAGGCGCTGGCGCATCGCATGCACCACCAGGTCCACCTGCTCGGCCAGCGGCTGGGTGATGCGCAGCGAGGCGGTGCGGCCGTCCATCACCACCGGCAGGGTCCAGGCCTGGTGATTGAGGTTGCGCCGCGGATCGACCGTGGCGGCGTCGGGCAGGCGGTTGCCCAGCAGGCTGAAGCCTGGCGTGCTGGGCTGGCTCTGGCGGCTCCATTCCAGCTCGGCCTCGACCAGCAGGCCGCCGGCCAGGCGCAGGTCGCCGGCGGCGGCCCACAGCCAGCGGTGGCCGCGGGCATGCTCGGTGGTCGGATTGAGCTGGTCGGCACCGGCGTTGACACGCCAGCCCCAGCTGCCGGCCTGGGTGGCCGCGCCGCTGCGGTCGCCGATGTCCACCGCCAGGCTGCGTGTGCCGTCCTCCTGCCAGCCCAGGCTGGCCAGGCGCAGGCCGGACTGCGGGCGCTTGACCACCAGGTTGACCAGGCCGCCCGGCGCGCTGGTGCCGGCCTGCAGGCCGCTGGTGCCCTTGAGCAGCTCCAGCCCGGCCTTGTTGCCCAGCGCGATCACGCTCTCGGCATTGATCGGCAGGCCGTCGCGGCGGTAGTTGAAGCGGTTGTCCAGCGTGAAGCCGCGCACCGCCATGCGGCTCCAGTAGCCGGGCGCGTTGTAGTCGTCGGTGACGCCGGCATCCAGCCGCGTCAGATCGCCCAGGCCGGCGATGCCGGCGTCGGCCAGCTGGTCGGTGCGGATCACCGTGGCCGAAAACGGCGCACGCCACAGCGGCAGGTCACCGAAGCCGGCCACGCTGGCGCTGTTGGCCGTGGCCTGGCGGCCGCTGATGGTGACGGTCTGGCTGGCGGCGGCCGGGTCATTCGATTGGGCCTGGATGGCCGACGCGCACAGCGCCAGCGTGGCAGCCAGGGCGGTGCGCCGCAAGCGGGTGGCAGGAACAAGGGGAGGGTTGGCGTGGATCGATGCCATCGTTTGCTTTCAAAGGCGATGGCAGGTGCACAGACACTGGAACGCACCATGGAGAACCCATGGACGGGGTCAGGCTGCTTCCCTGCGCGAGGATTACCTCAATCAGGTTCAAGGGGACTCTCTCAGCCGCCCGGTCCGTGGACCGGGGCAGCACCCCCAGCGGATGTCGCCGGCCTGGGCCGGCGACGGGCGCGATGATACGCGCCCGGATGCGGTGTCAGCCGGCGTCAGCCGGCGGTTCCAGGCCCAGCAGCTGGTGCAGCCGCGGGCTGGTGGTGGTGTACTGCAGGTGCACATGGCCGCCGCGCAGGCGCTCGGCGGCGGCAAAGGCGGCCAGCGTGGCCTCGTGGAAGCCGCACAGCAGCAGCTTGCGCTTGCCCGGGTAGTGCACGATGTCGCCGGCCGCGTACACGCCGGGTTGGGAGGTCTGGAACTGCGCCGTGTCCACCACCAGCTGCTTGCGCTGCAGGGCCAGGCCCCAGTCGGCCAGCGGCCCCAGGCGCGGGCTCAGGCCCAGCAGCAGCAGCCACTGCTCGCAGGGCAGGTCGCTGAGCTGCTCGTCGCTGCCGATCAGGCGCAGCGCCTGCAGCCGGCCCTGCGGGTCCTGCACCAGCTGCTGCGGCTGGCCGGCGACGAAGTGCAGCGCGCCGGCCTCGCGCAGCGCCTGCACCCGGGCCAGCGTGGCCGGGCTGGCGCGGAACTGGTCGCGCCGGTGCAGCAGGCTCACGCGCGCCGGGGCGTTGGCGTCGCCGCGCTGCAGGGCTTCGGCCAGATCGGCGGCCTGGCCCAGCGCCAGGTCCTCGTCGCCGGAGACCACCACCTGCCGTCCGGCCAGCCCGGCCGGCGCTGGCATCCGGTGATGCACCTGGCGGCCCAGTTGCTGCTCCAGTCCCTCCAGCTTGAGGCTGCGCGGCACGAAGGCGCCGGCACCGGCGGCGATCAGCACCACGCCGGCATCGAACTGCGTGCCCTGGTCGGTGCTGACCTGGAAGCGTCCGTCGGCCTGGGGGGCCAGCGAGGCCACCTGCTGGCCCAGGTGCCAGCCCGGCCGGAATGGGGTGATCTGCTGCTGCAGGCGCTGCACCAGATCGGCGCCGGTGCTGGCCGGCAGGCCGGGGATGTCGTAGATGGGCTTGTCGGCGTACAGCTCGGTGCACTGGCCGCCGGCATGGGGCAGGGCATCGACGACCTGCGCGCCCAGCTCCAGCAGGCCCAGCTCGAACACCGCAAACAGGCCGACCGGCCCGGCACCGATGACCAGGGCGTCGGTGCGGATCATGGTGTGCCGGGGATCAGCGGATCAGCTCGCCGAGCTTGCCCTTGCGGTCTTTCCAGTCGTCGGCATCGGGCAGGGCGGCCTTGCGCTTGGTGATGCTGGGCCAGCCCTTGGCCAGCTCGGCATTCAGCGCGATGTAGGCCTGCTGGTCGCCGGGCACGTCTTCCTCGGGCAGGATGGCGTTGACCGGGCACTCGGGGATGCACACGGCGCAGTCGATGCACTCGTCCGGGTCGATGGCCAGGAAGTTCGGGCCTTCGCGGAAGCAGTCCACCGGGCAGACATCGACGCAGTCGGTGTACTTGCAACGGATGCACGCTTCGGTGACGACGTGGGTCATGATGGGCTTGGCTGAGGCTGTGGGGGGAATGGGCTGGCGCCGGCGGGCGGCAGCACCCGACGGGAAAGCTCGGATTTTAGGCGTCGGCGCCCGGGCTGCCGGATTGATGCCGCTCAAGTTCAGGGGTCTTGGCCGGCCGCACCGGGGCTGCACCGGCGCCAACGGTGACCACCGCCGGCCGGCCGGCATGGTGGGCGGCGGCTTCGGCCAGCGTGGCCACGCTGTGCTCGGTGAGCCGGGCATCGGGCCAGCCGGCGCGCGACAGCACGGCCACCGGCGCATCGCCGGGCCAGCCGGCTTCGGCCAGGTGGCGGGCCAGCTCGGCCAGCTGCCGTCCGGCCATGTAGAAGACCTCGGTGTCGGCGGTGCGCGTGGCCTGCAGCAGGCCCAGGTGGGTCATGGCCGTGGTCAGGCTGACGCTGCGGCCGATGCCGCGGCGGGTGAGCGGCCGTCCGCTCTGCGCCGCGGCGGCCAGGGCCGAGGTCACGCCGGGCACCACCTCGTAGCGGTAGCCGGCGGCCTGCAGGGCCTGCATCTCTTCTTCGAGCCGGCCGAACACGCTGGGGTCGCCGCCCTTGAGCCGCACCACGCCACCGGCCGGCGCATGCTCGACCAGCAGGGCGTTGATGCGGCTTTGCAGCTCGGCATAGTCGAAGCCGCGCTTGCCCACGTCCAGCCACTGGGCCTGCGGCGCCAGTTCGCGCAGCGCCGGATCGGTGAGCGCGTCGAACAGCACCACGCGGGCCGCCCGCAGGCGCTCGGCGCCACGCACGGTGATCAGGTCGGCGGCGCCCGGTCCGGCGCCGATGAACACCACCTGCGGCAGGTCGGGGGGCGGGCTGTCGGACATCGCCGGGCCGTCTGCGCTCAGTGCGCCGCCGCCTTGACCAGCAGGGCGCCGCTGGTGCGGTTGCTGCTGGGATCGACGACGATCAGCGCGCCGCCGACGCGGTTGCTGGCATAGGCCTCCAGCGGCAGCGGCTGCTGCAGCTCGACCGTGACCTCGCCGATGTCGTTGACCGCCAGCTCATGGGCGTCGGTGGGCGCCAGCGTGTGGATGTCCAGCCGGTGCTCGATGGCGGTGATGCGCGCCTGCACCCAGCGGTTGCCATGGCGCACCCAGTACTTGCGGCCGGGCACGGCGGGCTCGGTGTCCAGCCAGCACAGCGTGGCGGTGAAGCGCTGCACCGCATGCAGCGTGGCCGGGCTGGCGATCCAGTCGCCGCGCGAGATGTCGAGCTGGCGGTCGAGCACGATGCCGGCCGACTCGCCGGCCTGGGCCTGGGCCACGCTGCTGCCGGCGCGGCGCACCTCGGCGACCAGGGCGCCCTGGCCGCTGGGAAAGACCTGCACCGCATCGCCGGCCTTCACGCTGCCATGGGCGATGCGGCCCCAGAACACGCGGCTCTGGTGGCCCGTGCCCTTGGCGCTGTCGGCCTCGCCAGCCTCGTCGCGGGCCACGTACTGCACCGGCTGCAGCAGTGCGCCCTGGGTTGTCTCTTGCGTGGTCGGCAGGCTTTCCAGCAGTTGCAGCAGGCTGGGGCCGTCGTACCAGGGCGCGTCCAGCGGCTGGGTGACGTTGTCGCCCCGCAGCGCGCTGACCGGGATGATGCCGGCCGGCGTGATGCCGGCCTCGGCCGCAAAGGCCTCGAGCGAGCCCTTGACCGCGGCAAAGGCGGCCGCCGCGTCGTCGCCCACGGCGTCGAGCTTGTTCACCGCGAACACGATGCTGGGCACCCGCAGCAGGTTGGCCAGCAGCGCATGGCGGCGCGTCTGCGGCAGCAGCGGCACCGGGCTGGCCTTCCAGTCGATCTTGGTGATGTCGACCAGCACCACCGCGGCATCGCTGCCGGCGGCGGCGGTGACCATGTTGCGCGTGTACTGCTCATGGCCGGGCGCGTCGGCGATGATGAACTTGCGCGACTTGGTGGCGAAGTAGCGGTAGGCCACGTCGATGGTGATGCCCTGCTCGCGCTCGGCCTCCAGGCCGTCGGTCAGCAGGCTCAGGTCCACCGGCGCGCCGGCGGCACGCTTCTCCAGCGTGTCCAGCTGGTCGGCCAGGATGGCGCGGCTGTCGTAGAGCAGGCGGCCGATCAGCGTGCTCTTGCCATCGTCCACGCTGCCGGCGGTGAGGAAGCGCAGGGCCCGGTGGTCGTCGTTCTTCAGTGCGGTGGCGCTCATGATCAGAAATAGCCTTCCTTCTTGCGGCGCTCCATCGAGGCATCGCTGGTGCGGTCGTCCATGCGCGTGGCGCCGCGCTCGCTGACGGTGACGGTCAGCGTCTCGGCCACGATGTCGGCGGCGGTCAGCGCGCCGCTCTCCACCGGGCAGGTGCAGGTCATGTCGCCCACGGTGCGAAAGCGCACGGTGGCGGTCTCGACGGCTTCTCCGGCTTCCGGCGGCGTCACGTCGGTCAGCGGCACCAGCAGGCCGCGGCGCGGGATCACCGGGCGCTGGTGGGCGTAGTACAGGCTGGGCAGCGGGATGTTCTCGCGGGCGATGTACAGCCACACGTCCAGCTCGGTCCAGTTGCTGATCGGGAAGCTGCGGAAATGCTCGCCCGGCCGGTGGCGGGTGTTGAACAGCGTCCACAGCTCGGGGCGCTGCTCCTTGGGCTGCCACTGGCCGAAGCTGTCGCGGTGGCTGAAGATGCGCTCCTTGGCGCGGGCCTTTTCCTCGTCGCGCCGCGCGCCGCCGATCATGCAGTCGAAGCGGTGCTCTTCAATCGTCTCCAGCAGGGTCACGGTCTGGTGGCCGTTGCGCGACTCCAGCGGATGCGCCAGGCGCACCGTGCCCTTCTTGATGCTGTCTTCCAGGTGGCCGACCACCAGGCGCTCGCCCATCTCGGCCACGCGCTGGTCGCGGAACTCGATCACCTCGGGGAAGTTGTGGCCGGTGTCCACATGCACCAGCGGAAACGGCAGCTGGCCGGCAAAGCGCGGCCGCTCGCCGGGGCCGCTGAGCTTGCGCTTGAAGGCCTTCTCGGCCAGGTGCAGCACCACGCAGCTGTCCTTGCCGCTGGAGAACAGCAGGCCCGGCCGCTCGAACGAGGCAGCCACCTCGCGCAGGATGAAGATGGCCTCTTCCTCCAGCCAGTCGAGGTGGCGGTGGTCGAGTTCGGGCAGCAGGGTGTCGAGGTTGACGGCGGCATTCATGCGCGCTCTCCGATCGGGCTGAGGCTGGACACCGGCAGGGCTTCGGCGTCGTCGTGTTTCACATGCAGGCCGCATTCCTTGGCGCCATCCTGCTCCCACCACCAGCGGCCGGCGCGGAAGTCCTCGCCCACCGCGATGGCCCGGGTGCAGGGCGCGCAGCCGATGCTGGGCATGAACTGGTCGTGCAGCGGGTTGTAGGGCACGCCGTGCAGCTGCACGTAGTGCCAGACATCGGCCCAGCTCCAGTCGGCCAGCGGATTGAACTTGGTGCGCTGCTGGCCGTTGTCCAGGGTCTCGATCTCGCTGAACGGCACCTCGCCACGCGCATTGCTCTGCTCGCGGCGCAGGCCGGTGATCCAGGCCGAGCGGCCGGCCAGCATGCGCGACAGCGGCTCCATCTTGCGCACGCCGCAGCAGGCCTTGCGCAGTTCCAGGCTCTTGTACATGGCGTCGGCGCCATTGCTGCGCACGAAGTGCAGCACCGCCTCTTCGCGCGGCTTGAACTGCTCCACCGGCAGGCCGTAGTGCTCGGTGATGCGGCCGATCAAGGCCACGGTCTCGGCATGCAGGGCGCCGGTCTCCAGCGTGGCCAGCGGGATGGCCAGGCCATGGCGGGCGATCAGGTCGGTGACCACCATGTCCTCGACGCCCAGGCTGGTGGATTGCAGCACGCTGCCGGCATGGTCGGTGGCGGCCGACTGCAGCACGGCCAGCGCATGGGCGACGCGGGCGTCGAAGCCCGCGGTGGCACGGGCATACAGGGCGATGGCGCTCATGGCGGATGCTCCTTCAGATGCCTTCGCCGGCATGCTGCTCGGCCAGCGCGGCGCGGCGCTGCGCCAGCTCGCGGCCCAGGTCGCGGGCAAAGGCCGGCTGCGGCTGCTGCACGTCGCCCTGGTAGTGGCCGGCAAAAAAGCCCAGCGCACGCTCGGCGGCTTCGAGGCTCTGGTCGTTGCGCAGCAGCACGGCGTCGACGCCGGTGCGCTGCAGCAGCGGCAGCATGTCCACCAGCACGTCGCCGGTGGCGCGCACCTCGCCGGCAAAGCGCCAGCGCGCGCGCAGCAGCCGCGCCTGGGTGTAGGCGCGGCCGTCCACCCACTTGGGGAACTGCAGCACCACCAGGGCGATGCGCGGCAGGTCGGGCACCAGGGTCTCGACGTCCACGGTGTTGGGCAGGCTCACGCCCACCGGCAGGCCAGCCGGCCAGGTGTCGCGCACCGCATGCCATTGCTCCAGCGTCAGCAGGCTGTGCTCGCGGGCCGGCGGATGCGGCTGCGGGCCATCTTCGCCAACGGCGGTGTGCCAGGGGTCGTTGTGCAGGTCGATGAACTTCATGGCGGATTCCTCGTCGCGGCCCGGCTTCAGGCGGCGGCTGCCGTGGCCTGGCGCTGTGCGTCGGCGGCGGTCTTGAACGGCGCCAGCCCCAGGCGGCGCACGGTGGTGATGAAACGCTCGGCCGCGCTCTCGCGCTGGCTCAGATAGGTCTCGACGATGGCCTCGATGACATCGGGCACCTCGTCGGCGGCGAACGACGGACCGATCACCTTGCCTGGCACGGCCAGGCCGCTGAGCGTGCTGCCATCCGAGCCGCCCAGCGACACCTGGTACCACTCCTTGCCGTCCTTGTCGACGCCGAGGATGCCGATGTGGCCGCTGTGGTGGTGGCCGCAGCTGTTGATGCAGCCGCTGATGTGCAGGTCGATGTCGCCGATGTCGAACACCCGGTCCAAGTCCTCGAAGCGCTCGCTGATGGCCGCCGCCACCGGGATGCTGCGTGCATTGGCCAGCGCGCAGAAGTCGCCGCCGGGGCAGTTGATCATGTCGGTGACCAGGCCGATGTTGGGCGTGGCAAAACCGTGGGCACGGGCGGCTTCGTACAGCGCGTCCAGGTCGCTCTGGCGCACCCAGGGCAGCACCAGGTTCTGGTCGTGGCTGACACGCAGCTCGCCCAGGCTGAAGCGCTCGGACAGTTCGGCCGCGGCCTCCATCTGCGCATCGGTGGCATCGCCCGGGGCCTGGCCGGCGCGCTTCAGCGACAGCGTCACCGCGCTCCAGCCCGGCACCTGGTGGGCATGCACATTGCGCTGCTGCCAGCGCTGGCGGGCCTGCGGCGCATCGGCGGCCAGCGGCACCGCCGGCAGCGGCTGCACCGCGGCCGGGCGGGCGAACGAGGCCGCCACCCGCTCCAGCTCGGCCTGCGGGATCAGCTGCAGCGCACCGCCCACGTCCTCGGCCAGGATGCGCTGGAACTCGGCTTCCACCGCGTCGAAGTACTTCTGCCCCTCGGCCTTGACCAGGATCTTGATGCGCGCCTTGTAGGCGTTGTCGCGGCGGCCGTAGCGGTTGTAGACGCGCACCACGGCTTCGAGGTAGCACAGGATCTGCTGCCAGGGCACGAAGGCGCTGATCTCGGTGGCGGTGATCGGCGTGCGGCCCATGCCGCCACCCACCAGCACGCGGAAACCCACCTCGCCGGCGGCGTTCTTCAGCAGCTGCAGGCCCACGTCGTGCCAGGCGATGGCGGCCCGGTCCTCGACCGCACCGCAGACGGCAATCTTGAACTTGCGCGGCAGGAAGGCGAACTCGGGGTGCAGCGTGCTCCACTGGCGCAGCAGCTCGCAGTAGGGCCGCGGATCGATCAGCTCGTCGGCGGCCACGCCGGCCAGCGCATCGGCGGTGATGTTGCGGATGCAGTTGCCGCTGGTCTGGATGCCGTGCATGTCCACGTCGGCCAGCTTGTCCATCACGTCGGCGGCCTGGGTCAGCGGAATCCAGTTGTACTGCAGGTTCTGCCGGGTGGTGAAGTGGCCGAAGCCGCGGTCGTGCTCTCGGGCGATGGCGGCCAGCTGGCGCAGCTGGCGTGCCGACAGCACGCCATAGGGCACGGCCACGCGCAGCATCGGCGCATGGCGCTGCACATACCAGCCGTTCTGCAGGCGCAGTGCGCGGAAGTCGTCGTCGGGCAGCTTGCCGGCCAGGTGGCGCTGCAGCTGGTCGCGGAACTGCGCGGCGCGGGCGTGCACGAACTGGCGGTCGAAATCGGTGTAGGCGTACATCGTCGGATTGGAAGCGTAGAAACCGTCAGTGGAGGACCGTCAATGGATGACCTTCAGGCCGGCGGCGACCAGCGAAACGCACAGCAGGCCGCGCACCAGGCGCTCGGGCATGGACTTGGTCAGGTGGGCGCCCAGCCAGATGCCCGGCAGCGAGCCGATCAGCAGCGCCACCAGCAAGCCCCAGTTGACATGGCCCAGCGTGGCATGGCCGACGCCGGCCACCAGCGTCAGCGGCACGGCATGGGCGATGTCGGTGCCCACCAGGCGCTGCGCCGGCAGGCGAGGGTACAGCAGCAGGATCAGCGTGGCGCCAATGGCCCCGGCGCCGATGGAACTCAGGCTCACCAGCACGCCCAGCAGCACGCCCGAGGCCACGGTCAGCGCGGCCTTGCGGCGCGCCGGCAGCCAGCGCTCGAGCTTGATGCCCAGCGCATGCCAGGCCTGGCGGTAGGCCACCACCACGGCCGTCAGCAGCAGGGCGATGCCCAGCGAGAAGGTCAGCGCACTGGCCCAGCCCTTGGTGATGCCGGTGGTGTGCATCAGCGCCACCGTGGCCAGCGAGGCCGGGATGCTGCCGGCCAGCATCAGGCCGGTGATGCGGTAGTCCACATGGCCATGGCGGTGGTGGGCGATGGAGCCGCCCACCTTGGTGAGTCCGGCAAACCACAGGTCAGTGCCGATGGCGATGGCCGGGTTGAGCTTGAACACGCTGATCAGCAGCGGCGTCATCAGCGAGCCGCCGCCCACGCCGGTCATGCCGACGATGGCGCCGATGCCGAAGCCACTTGCCACCGCGATCCAGTCCAAGCCCATCAGAGGTCCAGCCATCCAGAAATGCTGCAGGGCAACATGCCCAGCCAGGGGGCGGACTGTAATCAAGCTCTATATAGATCAGAACTACATATTCGTTAGCTGCTCATTCCGCATGAGAATATGAGGCGAGGGCGCAGGCCCGGGTGATCCCTAGAATCGCTGCATGGACCGTCGATTGTTGGCCCGCTGCGGCCTGGGCGCCGCACTGGGCGCCGTGCTTTCCGCCTGCCAGACCCCGGCGCCGCCGCCGTCCCTGCCGCCGTCCACGCCGGTGCTGCCGCCCAGCCCGCCCAAGCCGCCGCGCATCGGCCTGGCCCTGGGCGGTGGTGCGGCGCGTGGCTTTGCCCACATCGGCGTGATCCAGGTGCTCGAAGAAGCCGGCATCCGCCCCGACCTGGTGGCCGGCACCTCGGCCGGCAGCCTGGTGGCGGCGATGTATGCGGCCGGCAAGCCCGGGCCCGAGTTGGCACGGCTGGCCCTGGCCATGGACGAATCGGCGATCACCGACTGGTCGTTTCCGGGCCGCGGCCTGATCCGCGGCGAGGCCCTGGCCCGCTATGTGCGCGAGCAGACCGGCGGCCGGCTGATCGAGCAGCTGCCGCTGCCGCTGGGCATCGTCGCCACCGACCTGGATTCCGGCGAGGCCGTGCTGTTCCGCCGCGGCGACGTGGGTGCGGCGGTGCGTGCGTCCAGCGCCGTGCCGGCGGTGTTCCAGCCGGTGAAGATCGGTGCGCGCGAATATGTGGACGGCGGCCTGGTGTCGCCGGTGCCGGTGCGCTTCGCGCGCGAGATGGGCGCGCAGCTGGTGCTGGCGGTGGACATCTCCAGCCCGCCCGATGGCGCGGCCACCGGCGATGCCTTCAAGATGCTGCTGCAGACCTTTGCCATCATGGGCCGCAGCATCAACCAGTGGGAGCTGCGCGAGGCCGATGTGGTGCTGCGGCCGGCGCTCAACGGCGTCGGCAGCGCCGACTTCACCGCGCGCCGCCGCGCCATCGATGCCGGCCGCGCCGCGGCCCAGGCCATGCTGCCGGCGCTGCGGCAGAAGATCGCCGCGTTGACGCGCTGATTTGCGTCCCCAGCTTGCGTCCCCGGCGCGCCTGGGGGCCTGGGGATTGGGGGCCGGGCCGGCCTGCCCGCAGAATCGGCCGGCCATGGACAAGCACTCTTTCAACCCCGGCCGCCGCAGCCTGCTGGCCGCCGCGCTGGCCGAGGCCGGCCTGCTGGCCACCCTGCCGGCGCCGCTGCTGGCCGCACCGGCCAAGCTGACCAGCGACGGCGAGCGCACGCCGCTGGTGGCCAACATCACCGGCCTGTACACGGTGCCGGTGGCGCGCATCGAGCAGCCGCGCAGCACCGAGGCGGTGGCGGCCCAGGTGCGGGCCTGGCCCGGCACCGTGGCCGTGGGCGGCGGCCGCTACAGCATGGGCGGCCAGATCGCCTGCGTCGGCGGCCTGCACCTCGATCTGCGCGGCCTGAACCGCCTGGTCTGGCTGGACGCCGCGGCCAAGCGCGTGCGGGTGCAGGCCGGCATGGTCTGGCGCGACCTGCAGGACCTGCTCGACCCGCTGGGCCTGGCGGTCAAGACCATGCAGAGCTATGCCAACTTCACCGTCGGCGGCTCGGTGTCGGTGAATGTGCACGGGCGCTATGTCGGCCACGGGCCCATCGGCCACACGGTGCGCGCGCTGCAGCTGGTGCTGGCCGATGGCACGGTGGTCGAGGCCTCGCCGCAGCGCCGGGCCGAGCTGTTCCGCGCCGCCATCGGGGGTTATGGCGCGGTGGGCGTGATCAGCGAGGTCGAGCTGGAGCTGGCCGACAACTGCCGCATCGCCAGCCAGGTGCAGGAGGTGGCGCTGGACGACTATGTGGCCCATGTGGAGCAGCAGGTGCTGGCCGATCCGACGGCGGTGCTGCACAACGCCGACCTGCTGCCGCCACGCTTCGACGCGCCGGTGGCCATCACCTGGCGCCGCGTCGCCGACGACGAGCCGCTGACCGAGGCCGCGCGCCTGGTGCCGCGTGGGCAGCGCTATGCGCTGGAGCGCCAGGCGATCTGGGCCGTCACCGAGCTGCCCGGCGGCACGGCACTTGGCAGCCGCGTGCTGCATCCGCTGCTCAAGCGTGGCCGCGAGGTGGCCTGGCTGAACCACGAGGCCAGCCTGGACGTGGCTTCGCTGGAGCCGCGCTCGCGCAGCCAGTCGACCTTTGCGCTGCAGGAGTACTTCGTGCCCGGGCCGGCCGTGGCCGCCTTTGCCCGCGGCCTGTCGCGCATCCTGCAGCAGCGCCGCGCCCAGGTGCTGAACATCTCGGTGCGGCATTCGCCGGCCGACCGCGTGGCCTTGCTGCCCTGGGCGCGCGAGGCGGTGTTCTCGTTCGTGCTGTACCACAAGCAGCGCACCAGCCCGCAGGCCCAGGCCGAGGTCGGCCGCTGGACGCGCGAGCTGATCGACCTGGTGCTGGAGCATGGCGGCCGCTGGTATCTGCCCTACCAGCCCCATGCCACGCGGGCCCAGTTCGACCGCGCCTATCCCGAGGCCCAGGCGCTGCGCGCGCTGAAGCGCCGCGTCGATCCGGACGGCCGCTTCGGCAACGAGCTGTGGCGCAAGTACCTCTGAAACGACAAAGGCCGCCCGGTGGGCGGCCTGGCATGCCGGGCGGCGGGGCCGGTCAGGCCTGGCGGCGGCGCGCGATGGCGCCCAGGCCCAGCAGGCCGGCCAGCAGCATGGCGTAGGTCTGCGGCTCGGGCACGGCGCTGACGGTCAGCGTGCCTTCGTAGCTGGCGCGGCTGGCATTGGTGGCGGTGCCCACCAGGGTCAGCTGGAAGGGCGTGGCATCGCTCACCGTGAACTGGCCTTCCAGGCCGCCGGCGGTGATGTTGAAGAAGCTGCCGTACAGCACCGGCGTGCCGCTCAGCGTCACCGACGACAGGTTGATGTACTGGCCGCTGAAGTTCAGCGTGAAGTCGTAGGTGCCGGCGGCCAGGCCGGTGAAGGTGATGACATCGTCGCCACCGGCCAGGATGCCGGCCAGGTCGTCGAACTCGGCCTTGTCGCCGGCGAAGGCCAGCGATTGGTCGGCGGCCAGGGCCGGCAGGCTCAGCGCCAGGGCGGCGGCGGTCAGGGCGAGGCGGGACTTCAACGACATGGTGATCCTTGGTGTGGGGTCGGTCTACTGCAGTGCAGCAATTGTCATCCGGCGCGCTGCCGGCACCGTCCCCGCGAACCGGGTGTTCCGGCCGCCGCCAAGGCAAAGAATCGTGAAGCAGCCCGCATCCCGGGGGGGCTTCCTGCGAGGGCGCGGCACGCGGCCATGAAAAAGGCCCGATGGCAAGCCATCGGGCCAAAAGGTACCTGGAAACCAGTTTTCAAGGGTACCGAGGAGACAACCTTCCACGGGAGGCCGCGGCGGCAGCACCGTCGCGGCTCCGGTGTGAGGCGGGCCTGGCGGGGAAGTTCCCCGCCGCGGCCGGCCCCGATGACGGGTGGGTCAGGCGGCGCGCTTGGTCGCGGTCTTGGCGGCGACTTGCGAGGCCTTGACGGCGCTGTTGGTCACGGCGGTGAAGTTGGCTTCGACGATGTCGGCGGCCTGCTTGGCGGCCTTGTGCACGCTTTCGTAGGCGTTGTTGGCGGCGGTCAGGGCCGACTTCACCAGCGTGGCGGCGTTTTCGGTGCCGGCGGGGGCGTTCTTCAGCGCGCCGTCCACGGCCGAGGCAAAGCTCTTCTGCAGCTCGGCGAATTGGGCTTCGGCGGTCTTGCTGACTTCGGCGCCGGTGGCGGCGGCGATGTCGTACAGGTGACGGCTGTAGGCGGCGGCCTTCTCGGCGCTGGGCTGCAGCAGGCTGGCCTGCAGGGTCAGCAGCTCTTGCGCGTCCTTGGCGGCCAGCACGGCCTTGGCGTTTTCCTGCGACTCGGCCAGCGTGGCGCGGGCCACTTGGAGGTTCAGCTCGACCAGCTTTTCCACGCCTTCGAAGGCCTTGTTGGTCAGGCCGAACAGGGTTTCGAGGTTGGCCTTGCTGGCGGCGGCGACTTGCTCGGGGGTCAGATAGCTCATGGAGGACTCCGGTGGGTAGTGAGGTGAGGAAGTGATGGGCCCTGACTGCAGCCCGGGTGTCCTGCGGCGCATTTGCTGCACTGCAACATGACTCGAAGTATAGAGGTCCGCGGCGAGATTTCAAGAGAAATTGTTGCGGTGCAGCAAAAAGCTAGGGATGGCCGGCCAGATCGGCCCGTCACCCGACAATGCAGGCCGCCATGCCCCTGCCGGTCTTCAGCAACCACCGCTTCGCCATCGGCCTGCCGCCGGGCCACCGCTTTCCCAGCCCCAAGTACGAGCTGCTGCGCGACGCGGTGGCGCTGCACTGCCCGGAGCTGCAGGTGGTCGAGGCCGGGCCGGCCAGCGATGGCGAGCTGGCCCTGGTGCACACGCCGGACTACGTCACCGCGGTGGTGCAGGGCCGCCTGAGCGCGGCCGCGCAGCGCGAGATCGGCTTTCCATGGAGCGAGCGCATGGTCGAGCGCAGCCGGCGCTCGGTGGGCGCGACGATTGCCGCGGCGCGGGCCGCGCTGGCCCTGCAGGGCGCGCCCGGCGGCGGCGTGGCCCTGCACCTGGCCGGCGGCACCCACCATGCCCAGGCCGACAAGGGCTCGGGCTACTGCGTGTTCAACGACGTGGCGGTGGCCGCCCGGCTGATGCAGGCCGAGGCCTGGCGGCTGCGGCGCCTGGCGCTGCGCGTCTGGGTCATCGACCTGGACGTGCACCAGGGCAATGGCACGGCGGCGATCTTCGCCAACGATGCCAGCGTGTTCACGCTGTCGCTGCACGGGGCCAAGAACTTTCCGTTCCGCAAGCAGCCGGGCGACCTGGACGTGGACCTGCCCGATGGCTGCGGCGACGACGACTACCTGGCGGCGCTGGATGCTGCGCTGGACCAGGCCTGGGCGCGCCAGCAGCCGCAGGGCGCGCCGGGCCTGGCCTTCTACCTGGCCGGTGCCGATCCGCACGAGGGCGACCGGCTGGGCCGGCTCAAGCTCAGCGACGCCGGCCTGGCCGAGCGCGACCGGCGCGTCTTCGAGCGGCTGCGCCGGCACCGCGTGCCGGTGGCGGTGACCATGGCCGGCGGCTACGGCCGCGACATCGCCACCACGGTGGCGGTGCAGCTGCGCACGGTGCAGCTGGCCAGCCAGGCCTGGCGGGACTGGCGGGACTGGCGGGACTGGCAGGGCGGCACGGCGACAGAATGTGCGCCATGAATGCCAAACCCCTGCCCGGCCGCCGCGAGGACTATCGCCACCTGTCCGTGATCACCACGCGCTGGATGGACAACGATGTCTACGGCCATGTCAACAACGTCCAGTACTACAGCTTCTTCGACACCGTGGTCAACCGCCACCTGATCCGCGAGGGCGCGCTGGACATCCACGACGGCACCACCATCGGCCTGGTGGTCGAGACGCATTGCAACTACTTTGCGCCGCTGGCCTTTCCCGACGATGTGGAAGCGGCGCTGCGCGTGGCCCATGTCGGCAGCTCCAGCGTGCGCTACGAGATCGGCCTGTTCGCACCGGGCCAGGACCTGGCCGCCGCCCAGGGCCACTTCGTGCACGTCTATGTCGATCGCGCCACGCGCCGGCCTGTGAAGTTGCCGCAGGCCCTGCTGGACGTGCTGGCACCGCTGCGCGTCTGAGCCTCCTGGGGGCGGCTCCTAGAATCCGCCGCCGTTGCCCCGAACCCAGCCCAGGAGACCCCAGGCATGCGCATTTCCCGTTGGCTCGCCGCCTGGCTGCTGTTCAGCTCGGCCGGCAGCGTGCTGGCCGCCGACATGGACGGCCGTTTGCTCAGCGCCCAGGGCGGCGCCTGGTGGGGCCTGCCGTTTGCCGGCATGCTGCTGTCGATCGCGCTGCTGCCGCTGCTGGCGCCGCATTTCTGGCACCACCACTTCGGCAAGGTGGCGGCCGGCTGGGCCCTGGCCTTTGCGCTGCCCTATGCCGCGTTGCATGGCCCGGGCGCGGCCGGTGGCGCCCTGCTGCACATGCTGTGGGCCGAATACATCCCGTTCATCGTGCTGCTGACGGCGCTGTTCACGGTGTCGGGCGGCATCTATGTGCGGGGCAACCTGCATGGCAGCCCGGCGCTGAACACCGGCTTTCTGGCGCTGGGCGCCGTGCTGGCCAGTCTGATGGGCACCACCGGCGCGTCGATGCTGCTGATCCGGCCGCTGATCCGCGCCAACGACAACCGCAAGCACACGGTGCATGTGTGGGTGTTCTTCATCTTCATCGTCAGCAACATCGGTGGCTCGCTGACGCCGCTGGGCGATCCGCCGCTGTTTCTGGGCTTTTTGCAGGGCGTGAGCTTCTTCTGGACACTGAAGACCCTGCTGCCCGAGACGCTGTTCTGCGTGGCCGTGCTGCTGGCGCTGTTCTACGCCATCGACCGCCACTGGTATGCCAAGGAGGGTGAGCTGACCCGCGATCCCACGCCCGACAACCACCGCTTCGGCATCGAGGGCCGGGTCAACTTTGCACTGCTGGCCGCGGTGGTGGGCCTGGTGCTGATGAGCGGCGCCTGGAAGCCCGGCATCGTGCTGCAGCTGCCGGGGGCCGCGGTGGAGTTGCAGAACCTGCTGCGCGATGCCGGCCTGCTGGCCGTCACCGGCCTGTCGCTGTGGCTGACGCCGCGACTGGTGCGCCAGTCCAACCAGTTCGGCTGGGCGCCGATGGCCGAGGTGGCCAAGCTGTTCATCGGCATCTTCGTCACCATGCTGCCGGTGCTGGCGATGCTGCGAGCCGGCCACGACGGCGCCTTTGCCGCGGTGGTGCGTGCGGTCACCGGGCCCGACGGCCAGCCGCTGCCCTGGGCCTACTTCTGGGCCACCGGCCTGCTGTCGTCGTTTCTCGACAATGCGCCGACCTACCTGGTGTTCTTCAACCTGGCCGGTGGCGACGTGCAGCAGCTGATGGGCCCGCTGGCCACCACGCTGGCCGCGGTATCGGCCGGCTCGGTGTTCATGGGCGCCAACAGCTACATCGGCAATGCGCCCAACTTCATGGTCAAGGCCATCGTCGAGGACCGCGGCCTGAAGATGCCCAGCTTCTTCGGCTACATGGCCTGGAGCTTCGGCATCCTGGTGCCGCTGTTTGTCGTCGTCACCTTCGTCTGGATGCGCTGATGGCCTCGTCCAAGCCCCGTCTGCTGGTTGCCATTCCGATGTTTCCCGAGGTGCTGGCCGAGCTGGCCCGGCACTTCGAGGTCGATGCCGTGGGCGAGGCCCCGCCCGCCGATGCCGCCGCGCTGGCGGCGCGTGCCCGGGGTGCCGATGCGCTGCTGGTGGCCGGCACGCCGGCCATCGATGCCGCGCTGCTGGACGCCTGCCCGTCGATCCGCGCCGTCTGCAGCATGGCCGTGGGCCACAACAACATCGACCTGGCGGCCTGCACCGCGCGTGGCGTGCTGGTCAGCAATGCGCCCGACGTGCTGACCGAGACCACCGCCGACTTCGGCTTTGCGCTGATGATGGCCACCGCCCGGCGCATCGCCGAGAGCGAGCATTTCCTGCGCGCCGGCCAGTGGACGCAGTGGCGCTACGACCTGTTTGCCGGCGCCGATGTGCATGGCGCCACGCTGGGCATCCTGGGCATGGGCCGCATCGGCCAGGCGGTGGCGCGGCGTGGTGCGCTGGGCTTCGGCATGCCGGTGATCTATCACAACCGCAGCCGCCTGGACCCTGCGCTGGAGGCGCCGCTGGGCGCACGCTGGGTGGACAAGGCCACGCTGCTGCGCGAGGCCGACCACCTGGTGATCGTCGTGCCCTACAGCGCCAGCTCGCACCATGCCATCGCCGCGGCCGAGCTGGCGCTGATGAAGCCCACGGCCACGCTGACCAACATCGCCCGCGGCGGCGTGGTCGACGATGCGGCGCTGGCCGCCGCGCTGCGCGAGCGCCGCATTGCCGCGGCCGGGCTGGATGTGTTCGAGGGCGAGCCGGCCGTGCATCCCGATCTGCTGGCCGTGCCCAATGTGGTGCTGACGCCGCACATCGCCAGCGCCAGCCTGAAGACCCGGCGCGCCATGGCCGAGCTGGCGGCGCGCAATCTGTGCGCGGTGTTCGGCTTTGGGTCCGAAGTCGGCCGGCCGCCGACGGCGCTCAACCCCGAGGTGCTGGCCGGGCGCTGAGTCCGGCGCGGCGCCGTCGCAGCCAGGCCTTTTCGGCCTCGACCACCGCAAACAGCAGCGCCCCGGTGGCGCCGATCACGGCCCAGGAGGTGGCATCGAGCGCACGGCTGCCAAACAGCGACTGCAGCGCCGGCGCATAGGTGAACAGCAGCTGCAGCCCGGCCAGCAGGGCCACCACGCCCAGCGCCACCGGGTTGCCGCTGAGCAGGCCAGGCCGCCAGGCCGGGGCGCTGAACTGGCGCACATTGAACAGGTAGAAGATCTCGCACACGACGATGGTGTTGACCGCCGCGGTGCGCGCCGTCTCCAGGCCGCTGCCGCGCGCCAGTTCCCAGTGGAAGACCATGAAGGTGGCCGCCACCATCAGTGCCACCACCAGGGCGATGCGCAGGCCCAGGGCGCGGCCGACGATGGCCTCGCCGGCGGGCCGCGGCGGGCGCTGCATCACGCCGGGCTCGGCGCGCTCGAAGGCCAGCGACAGCGCCAGCGTCACCGCGGTCACGGTGTTGACCCACAGGATCTGGCCGGCCGTCACCGGCAGCGGCAGGCCGGCAAAGATGGCCAGCAGGATCACGCCGGCCTCGCCGCCATTGGTCGGCAGCATGTGCAGCAGCGCCTTCTGGATGTTGTCGTAGACCACGCGGCCCTCGCGCACGGCCCGCGCGATGGTGGCGAAGTTGTCGTCGGTGAGCACCAGGTCCGAGGCCTCGCGCGCCGCGTCCGTGCCCTTGGCGCCCATGGCCACGCCGATGTCGGCGGCCTTCAGCGCCGGCGCGTCGTTGACGCCGTCGCCGGTCATGGCCACCAGATGGCCCTGCTGCTGCAGCGCGGCGATCAGGCGCAGCTTGTGCTCGGGCGTGGCGCGGGCAAACACGTCGCAGCCGGCCACGGCCTCGCGCAGCCCGGCATCGTCCAGCCGGTCCAGCTGCTCGCCGGCCAGCGCCCGGTCGCAGCGCAGGCCCAGCTGTCCGGCGATGGCCGCGGCGGTGAGCGCATGGTCGCCGGTGATCATCTTCACGCGGATGCCGGCGCGCTGGCAGTCGGCCACCGCGGCCACGGCCTCGGGCCGCGGCGGGTCGATGATGCCGACCAGGCCCAGCAGCTCGAAGCGTGGCTGCAGGTCGGCAACGTCGATCTCGGTGCGGCCGGCTTCCCAGTCACAGCGTGCCAGGGCCAGCACCCGCTCGCCGGCGGCGCCGGCCTGCTGCAGCCGCGCCTGCCAGTGCCCGGCCTGCAGCGGCGCACCGCCGGCCTGGCGGTTGCACAGCGCCAGCACACGCTCGGGCGCACCCTTCAGGTACACGCGATGGTGGCCGCGGTGGTCGTGGTGCAGGGTGGCCATGTACTGGCGCTCGGACTCGAAGGGCACCGCATCCAGCCGCGGCCAGTCGGCCAGCAGCGGCCCGGCATCCAGGCCGGCCTTGCGGCCCAGCGTCAGCAATGCGCCCTCGGTCGGATCGCCCAGCATCTGCCAGCTGCCGTCGGCCTGCTGCAGCAGCCGCGCGTCGTTGCACAGCACCGCGCAGTGCAGCAGCGCGGCCAGGCCGTCGTCGCCGGCGTCATCCACTGCCTCGGCGGGCCGGCCGTCGTCGTCCAGGCGGTGCAGGCCACCCTCGGGCGCATAACCGCTGCCGCTGACCTGCAGCATGCGTCCGGCCAGCACCAGGCGCACGGCGCTCATCTGATTGCGCGTCAGCGTGCCGGTCTTGTCGGAGCAGATCACGCTCACCGAGCCCAGGCTTTCCACCGCCGGCAGGCGGCGCACGATGGCGCGCTGCTGCGCCAGCCGGCGCGTGCCCATGGCCAGCACGATGGTCACCACCGCCGGCAGGCCCTCGGGGATGGCCGCCACCGCCAGGCCGACCACGGCCAGAAACAGCTCCAGCAGCGGCATGCCGCCGGCGAAATGGCCCCAGCCCAGGGCCAGCAGCGACAGCAGCAGGATGGCGCCGGTGATCTGCCGCGCAAACCGGTCGAGCCGGCGCGTCAGCGGCGTGGCCAGCGAGGCCAGCTCGGACACCAGGCTGCCGATGCGGCCGATCTCGGTGTGTGCGCCGGTGGCCACCACCACGCCCAGGCCGCGGCCGGCGCTGACCAGGGTGCCGCTGTAGGCCATGCACAGCCGGTCGGCGATGCCGGCGGCCGCGGCCACCGGCGCCGCATCCTTGGCCACCGGGGCCGACTCGCCGGTCAGCGCGGCTTCCATGGTGTGCAGGTTCTTGGCCTGCAGCAGCCGCAGGTCGGCCGGCAGCTTGTCGCCGGACTCGATGCAGACGATGTCGCCGGGCACCAGCTCGGCGGCATCGACCTGCTGGCGCTCGCCGTCGCGCAGCAGCGTGGCGCGCGAGGCCAGCATGCCGTGCACGGCCTCCAGCGCATGCTCGGCCTTGCCTTCCTGGACGTGGCCGATCAGCGCATTGATCAGCACCACGCCGAAGATCACCGCCGCATCCACCCAGTCCTGGAGCAGCAGCGTGACCAGGCCGGCGGCGACCAGCACATGGATCAGCGGGTTGTGGAACTGCAGCAGCAGGCGCAGCCAGGCCGGCCGGCGCCGCGCCGCGGCCAGGCGGTTGGCGCCCAGCTCGCGCAGGCGGCGCGTGGCCTCGGCGCGCGACAGGCCCTGGTGGCCATCGGCCTGCAGCGAGTGCAGCACCTGGTCCGCGCTCAGGGCATGCCAGGCCGGCGTGGCGGGGGCTGCGGCTTCAGGAGGTCGGGAGGTCTGGGTGGGCATGGCGATGGGGGGAGGGCGCCAGTCATCATAGGAAAGGGTGGGAACGCGCCGGAAAGGGCCGGAAAGGGCCGGATGGCGGCCCGACAATCCGGCCCATGCCGTCCCTGCCGCCGTCCGCTCCGATTGCCGTGATCGACTTCGAGACCACCGGCAGTTCGCCCGGCCAGGGCGCGCGGGCCACCGAGATCGCCGCGGTGCTGGTGGCCGATGGCCGCATCGTCGGCCAGTACCAGAGCCTGATGCGCAGCGGCGCCTGGGTGCCGCCCTTCATCGAGCAGCTGACCGGCATCAGCAACCAGATGCTGGCCACGGCGCCGCCGTCCGATCGGGTGATGCGCGAGGTGCTGGACTTCACCGCCGGCTGCCCGCTGGTGGCCCACAACGCGGCCTTCGACCGCGCCTTCTGGCTGGACGAGGCGCAGCGCTGCGGGCGCGGCGACGAGGCCGTGGGCGCGCCGTTTGCCTGCACCGTGAGGCTGTCTCGACGGCTGTTTCCGCAGGCGCCCAACCACCGCCTGGGCACGCTGGCGGCCTGGCATGGCCTGCCCGATGCCGGCCGCGCCCACCGCGCGCTGGCCGATGCCACCACCACCGCCCATCTGCTAGCGCTGCTGCAGCAGGAGCTGAGCCAGCGCCTGGGCAGCGATTCGCTGGCCGACATCGACCATGGCCTGCTGTGCCGGCTGCAGGCCTGGCCGGTGGCGCGGGTGGCGGCCGGCTGGGCCAGCCGCTTCAGCCCAGGCGCAGCGCCATCACGCCGGCCACGATGACCACGGTGCCGATGGCACGCTGCCAGCCGAAGGCCTCTTTCAGCAGCCAGGTGCCCAGCAGCGTGGCGAACAGCACCGAGGTCTCGCGCAGCGCGGCCACGCTGGCCACCGGCGCGCGCGTCATGGCCCACAGCGCGATGGCATACGAGCCGATGGAGGCGCTGCCGCCCAGCGCCGCCAGCTTCCAGCGCTGGCGCGCATAGGCCCACAGCTGCGGCCGGCCCTGGGTGCGCAGCAGGCCGCGGTGCCACAACAGCAGCAGCGGATAGGGCAGGCCGTCGAGCACGAACAGCAGCAGCACATAGCGCAGCGCGCTGCCGCCCGCGGCCACCTCGTGGCGCACGCCCAGGCCGTCGACCACGGTGTAGACGGCGATGATCGCCGCGTTGCTGAAGGCATAGGCCAGGGCCTTGCCATGGTGCAGGGCCTCGCCCGGATGGGCCAGGCCGACCAGGGCCACGCCCAGCGTGATGCCGACGATGCCCAGCCAGGCCGCGGCGCTGGGCGACTCGCCGATCAGGCTGGCGCTGCCCAGCGCCACCAGCAGCGGCGCGAAGCCGCGCATGATGGGATAGGTCAGGCCCAGCTCGCCATGCTGGTAGGCGCCGGCCAGGGCCACGTAATAGCCGATGTGGATGGCCAGCGAGGCGGCGATGAAGGGCAGGCTGCCGGCCTGCGGCAGGCCGGCCCACAGCAGCAGCGGCAGGGCCACGACGGCGCCGAGAAAGTGCACCAGGGCCGTGTCCAGCGCCTTGTCGCCGCCGGACTTGACCAGGGCGTTCCAGCCGGCATGCAGCAGCGCGCCGCAGAGCACGGCGGCGACGATGGGCCAGCTCAGGCCGCTCACCGCGCGCAGCGTCGCGCGCGGTCCAGGTAATGCGCCAGCGGCGGCGTGTGGGCGTCGGCCGCCTTGGCCAGGTCGTCCCACAGGCGCAGGCGCACGGCTTCTTCGGCACCGGGCCGGGCGATGAAGGCGGCGGCCTGGTCGGCGTCGAACACACCGCCCTGCAGCAGCAGGCTGCGCTGCGAATCGGCCGACAGCGCGGCGTGGTAGCCGGGCCGCGTGGCGCAGAGGTAGCGCTTGGCATCCACATGGCCCTGGATGGCACCCAGCACGCGGTCGGAAAAGCGGCCGCGCAGAAAGGGCAGGGCGATGTACTGGTGCAGGTCGTCGATGCCGCGGGTGGTGGGCGATTCGCCCAGGTCCTGCACCAGATGGCCCAGGTCGTGCAGCAGGGCGGCGGTGACCAGCTCGTCGTCGGCGCCCTCCTGCTCGGCCCGCTGCGCCGACTGCAGCGCATGCTGCAGCTGGGTCACGGGCTCGCCGGCGTACTGCTCGTGGCCGCGGGTGAGGAACAGGATCTCGATCTCGTCGACGGTGATCATCGGGGCTTGCGGGGGGGCGAGGGAGGGGCCGGCTCGGCCAGCTCGGCCCAGTCGGTGGGTTCGTTGCTGCCGGCCTGCAGCCGCGTCGCGGCCAGGGCGCCGCGGCTTTCGAGGATGGGGTAGGCGATGGAGCAGATGTGCGAGTTGATGCGCTTGAGCTCGCTCAGCAGGTCCAGGTGCAGCGAGCTGGTCTCGATGCTCTGCGCGGTGTTGTCCTGCAGGCGGGCGATGTGGTTGGCGGCATAGGCATGCTCCAGGTCGCGAAAGCGCGCCTTCTCCTCCAGCAGCCGCCGCGCGTCGCGGGCATGGCCGTCGAGGAAGACGCTCATGCCCAGGCGCAGATTGGCCAACAGGCGCTCGTGCAGATGGCAGATCTCGGCCATGCCGGCATCCGAGAAGCGCCGCTGCGGCCGGATCTTCTTGTCCTCGATGTCGATCAGTACACGCTCGATGCCGTCGCCGATCTGCTCCATGTTGATGGTGAAGCTGACGATGTCGGTCCAGCGCCGGCCCTCGCGCTCGCTCAGCGCCTCGCGCGAGATCTGCGTCAGGTAGAACTTGATCGCGCTGTACAGCCGGTCCACCTCGTCGTCGCGCTGGCGCAGGCGCTCGGACAGCTCCAGGTCGTTGTCGCGCAGCACCGAAAGCATGCCGCGCAGCATGGCCTCGACGATGTCGGCCTGGTGCAGGGCCTCGCGGGCGGCGCAGCTGATGGCCAGGCTGGGCGTGGCCAGGGCCACCGGGTCCAGGTGGCTGGTGCGCTGCTGGGCGGCATCGGCCTTGGCCTCGGGCAGCCAGCGCTCCACCAGGCGGGCGATGGGTGCGGTGAAGCCGATGAACACCGCCGCCAGCACCAGGTTGAAGCCGAGGTGGAAGGCCACCACCTGCTCGTGCACCGTCGGCAGCCAGGCCTGGTCCTGCAGCAGCACATGGGCCGAGCCCAGCAGCGGCATGGCCGCGGCAATGCCGATCAGCTTGAACAGCAGATTGCCCAGCGGCAGCCGCCGCGTGGCCGGGCTGTCGCGGCTGGTGGCGATGATGGCCAGCAGGCCGCTGCCCAGGTTGGCGCCCAGCACCAGGCCCAGGGCCACGCCGGCCGGCAGCAGGCCCTGCGAGGCCAGCGCGGCCGTCAGCAGCACGATGGCCAGGCTGGAATAGGCGGCCACGGTCAGCGCGGCGCCGACCACGATGTCCAGCAGCACCTCGTTGGGCAGGGCCACCAGCAGGGCGCGCACGGCCGGGCTTTCGGTCAGCGGCCGGGTGGCGGCGACGATCAGCTGCAGCGCCAGCGTGATCAACCCCAGGCCGATCAGCACGCGGCCGATGCGTCCGCCCAGGCCAGGCCCGCTCTGGCCGGCGATGAACAGCGCCACGCCGACCACGATCAGCAGCGGCGACAGCCAGGACAGGTCGAACGAGAACACCACCGCCATCAGCGCCGAGCCAACATCGGCACCCAGCATCACCGCCAGCGCCGCGGCCGTGGGCACCAGGCGCTGGCCGACGAAGCTGGCGACGATCAGGCCGGTGGCGGTGCTGCTCTGCACCAGGCTGGTCACGCCCAGGCCGGCCAGCAGAGCCGAGCCGCGGTGGCCCATGCTGCGCGCCAGCACATGGCGCAGGTTCTCGCCGGCCACGCGCAGCACGCCGGTGCGCACCTGGTAGGTGCCCCAGACCAGCAGCGCAATCGCCGCGAGCAGGTTGAGCAGGTGGATCAAGGCGGGCCTCGGTGGCCGGACAGCGTCAGTTCCACGGCAGAGAGTAGGTCTTGGTGTTGCAGAAGCTCTTCATCGCTTCCTGCACGCCCTCCTTGTAGCCCAGGCCGGAATCCTTGATACCGCCAAAGGGTGTCAGCTCCAGGCGGTAGCCGGGCACCTCGCGCACGTTCACCGTGCCCACGTGCAACTCGTCGACGAAGCGGGTGATGACATCCAGCCGCTGCGTGCACAGCGACGACGACAGGCCGTAGGCCGTGCCGTTGACGATGGCGATGGCATCGTCCACCGAGCTGAAAGTGATGATCGGCGACACCGGGCCGAAGGTCTCTTCGTGCACCAAGGTCATCTCGGGGCGCACGCGGTCGATCACCGTGGGCGCGTACAGCGCGCCTTCGCGCCGGTGGCCGGTGAGCAGGCGCGCGCCCTGGGCGATGGCCTGGTCCACGCGCTGCTCGAACAGCCGCGCCGCAGCCTCGTCGATGACCGTGCCCATGTCATTGCCGGCATCGAAGGGATCGCCGTATTTCCAGGCCCGGGTCTTCTCGACCACCGCATCGGTGAAGGCCGCCGCCACCTTCTCATGCACCAGCATGCGCTTGACCGCGGTGCAGCGCTGGCCCGAGTTCTTGTAGCTGCCGCTGACCGCCAGCGTGCTGGCTTCGTCGAGGTCGGCATCGTCCATCACGATGATGGGGTCGTTGCCGCCCAGCTCCAGCACCATGCGCCGGTAGCCGGCGCGGGCCGCGATGTGCTTGCCGATGGCCACGCCGCCGGTGAAGGTGATCAGGTCCACCGCCGGGTGGGTCAGCAGCTCGTCGGCAATCTCGCGCGGGTCGCCGGTGAGCACGCTCAGCATCTCGGGTGGCAGGCCGGCGGCATACAGGAGGTCGGCAAACAGCAGGGCCGATAGCGGCACCTTCTCGCTGGGCTTGAGCACCATGCGGTTGTTGGTGGCGATGCTGGGCACGACCTTGTGCGCCACCTGGTTCATCGGGTGGTTGAACGGCGTGATGGCGGTGATCACGCCCAGCAGCGGGTCGCGCTGGGTGTAGACGCGGCGCTTGCGGCCATGCGGCGTGATGTCGCAGCTGAAGGTCTGGCCGTCGTCCTTCAGCACCTCGATGGCGCCGAACATCAGCACGTCGGCCACGCGGCCGGTCTCGTACAGGCTGTCCTTCAGGCACAGGCCCGATTCGGCGGTGATCAGCGTGGCGATCTCGTCGTGCCGCGTGCGCACCGCGTCGGCGGCGCGGTTGAGGATGGCGCTGCGCTCGAAGCGCGACAGCCTGGCCTTGTAGCCGCGCGCGATGTCGTAGGCACGCCGCACCTCGGCCAGCGTGGCCTTGGGCACCGTGCCCACGAGCTGGCCGCTGTAGGGATGGCGCACGGCGATGTGCTCGGGCCGGCCGGCGCCCACGGTCTCGCCGGCGATGCGCAGGCCCTCATGGCGGGGTTCCATCGTCAGCCTCCGCTCATTGCGCGTGGTTCAGCGCCAGGTCGAAGGCGTCGAAGTTGCGCCAGCGGCGCTGCGGGTCCAGGCCGGCGATGCGGCGGTTCAGGATCAGCGGCACGCGCTGCTCGGACACGCCGCCATGCGAGCGCAGCGGCGCATCCAGGCCGCTCAGGTCGTGGCGCGCGGCGCTGGTGCCCAGCACGGTGCTGCGCTCGCTGACCACCACCAGGTCGCCGATGCGGTCGGCCGGCAGCTCGTAGGCCTCGGCCGCCTGCTCGCGCGTCAGCACACGCTCGATGCCGCGGCGCGCGGCCAGCTGCGCCGCCAGCGCGTTGCGGTTGGCGCCGGCCGGCAGGTACAGCGTGGCATAGGAGCCGAGTGCGCCGTGGTGCACCACATAGGGGTCGGTGATGGGCAGGATCACGCGCGTGGCGCCGGGCGTCAGCCACTGGTCGCACAGGTCCTGCAGGTAGATCACGTCGGGCCGGGCGTCCATGCGCGTCTTGGCATTCATGCCATGGTCGGCGGTCAGGGCGATCACCGCGCCCTCGGCCTCCATCGCCGCCAGGTAGCGGTCCATCATCGCGTAGAAGGCATTGGCGCCCTCGGTGCCCGGCGCATGCTTGTGCTGGATGTAGTCGGTGGTGCTGAGGTACATCACATCCGGCCGGCGTGTCTTCAGCAGCTGCACGCCGGCGGCGAACACGAACTCCGACAGCGCGGCGCTGTAGACATCGGGCAGCGGCAGGCCCACCAGCTCCAGCACGCCGGCAATGCCGTTGTCGGCCTCGTTGGCCACATCGGCCTTCTCCGACGAGAAGCAGATGCCGCTCATCTTGTGGCCCAGCAGCCGGCGCAGCTTGTCCTTGGCCGTGACCACGGCGCAGCGCTGGCCGGCATCGGCCAGGGCGGCCAGGATGGTGGGTGCGCGCAACCACTTCGGGTCGTTCATCATGACCTCGGTGTCGGTGACCGGGTCGTAGAGGAAATTGCCGCAGATGCCGTGCACCGAGGGCGGCGCACCGGTGACGATGCTCAGGTTGTTGGGGTTGGTGAAGGTCGGCACCACGCAGTCGGCGACCAGGGCCGTGCCCTGGTCCAGCGTGCGCTTCATCCAGGGCATGTGGCCGCCGGCCACGGCCTGGGCCAGGTAGTCGGGCTCGCAGCCGTCGACGCAGACGACGACCGTGGGTTGGGATGGCAGCCGGTACGAGCGGCCGTTGACCTCAGGCATGGCGGGCCTTTCGCGGTGAAGTGGGCGGGGTGGGGGCAGGCGCCGGCGCGCCGGCCGGCAGGCCCGCGCCGGGATGCAGATGGGCCAGCGTGCGCTCCTTGCTCTGCAGCACATGGCTGCGCAGCGCGCGGGCGGCGGCGTCGCCGTCGCCGCTGGCGATGGCCTTCAGGATGGCGCGGTGCTCGGAGGCCGAGGTCGGGATCTGGCGGCCGCCGGCCAGGTTGACGCGGCGCAGCAGCGACAGCTCCTTGACCACGCGGCGGTACAGCGTGGCCAGCCTGCGGTTGCCCACGCAGTCGATCAGCGCCTCGTGGAAGCCCAGGTTCAGCAGGTGGTACTGGTCGCCTGCACCGCTGTCGTGCCCTTCGCGCACCAGGCGCTCCATCTGCTCGACCATGGTGCGCAGCCCGCGCAGCTGCTCGGGCGCGATGTGCTCGGCCAGGTGGCGACCGGCCGATTCTTCGAGCATGGCGCGCAGGTCGTAGATCTCGGCCGCCTCGTCGGCGGGGATGCTGCGCACGAACACGCCGCGGTTCTTCTCCTGGCGCACCAGACCGGCTTCCTCGAGGATGCGGAAGGCCTCGCGCACCGGCCCGCGCGACACGCCCAGGCGCTCGGCCAGCAGGGCCTCGGTGAGCTTATCGCCGGGGGCCAGCTCGCCGGCCAGGATCAGGCGCTCGATCTCGGTGTGCACCACCGAGGTCAGCGAATGCGCCTGCAGCAGGGCGATGGTGGCCTGCGAGGCGGCGGACTCTGGCACGCTGTTCGCTAGGGGCTGACTCGCCGCTGCATTGGCAGGCGGCCGAGACGGCGGGTTCAGGGTCTTCATGGAGATCGATTGGACGCGCCAGATCGTAGATTGTCAACAATCTGCCAAAAACCGTTGACAAACTGATACGGAGCCGCAGAAGATGAAGCCCAGCCCGCAGCCGGTCATCGTGCCGTCACGATCGGCGGCCCATGCTCAGCGGTTTGTGTCCCAACGTCCGTTCCCCCACCCAAAAGCGGGAACCAGCCAGGAGAAAACCATGACGCTGCCGCGCCGCCCGTTCACCGTTTCCACCCTTGTCTGCGCTGCGGCGCTGCTGGCCCTGGCCGCCGGCCCGGCCGCCGCGCAAAAGGCCCAGCTGCTGGTCTACACCGCACTCGAGACCGACCAGCTCAAGGCCTATCAGGAAGGCTTCAACAAGGTCCACCCCGACATCGAAATCAAGTGGGTGCGTGATTCCACCGGCGTCATCACCGCCAAGCTGCTGGCCGAGAAGGCCAATCCGCAGGCCGATGCGGTGATGGGCGTGGCCGCGTCCAGCCTGGCCCTGCTGGACAAGAACGGCATGCTCGAGCCGTACAAGCCGCTGAACATCGATGCCATCATGTCGCAGTACCGCGACAAGAAAAATCCGCCGGCCTGGTTCGGCATGGACGTGTGGGGCGCCACCCTGTGCTTCAACACCGTGGAGGCGCAGAAGAAGGGCATCCCCAAGCCCGAGACCTGGAAGGACCTGCTCAAGCCCGCCTACAAGGGCCAGATCGTGATGCCCAACCCGGCCAGTTCGGGCACCGGCTACTTCGACGTCACGGCCTGGCTGGCGCTGTGGGGCGACGACAACGGCAAGGGCGGCGGCTGGAAGTACATGGACGGCCTGCACGAGAACATCGCCCAGTACACGCACAGCGGCAGCAAGCCCTGCAACATGGCCGCCAGCGGCGAGTACGTGGTCGGCATCAGCTTCGAGTACCGCGCCAACAGCAACAAGGCCAAGGGCGCGCCCATCGACCTGGTGTTCCCGAAGGAAGGCCTGGGCTGGGACCTGGAGGCCTTTGCCATCCACAAGGGCACGAAGAAGCTGGACGCGGCCAAGAAGCTGGCCGACTGGGCCAGCAGCAAGGACGCGATGCTGCTGTACGGCAAGAACTTCGCCATCACCGCCCAGCCCGGCGTGGCCGCGCCGCTGGCCAACGTGCCCAAGGACTATGAGGCGCGCCTGGTGAAGCTGGACTTCAACGTCGCCGCCGAGAACCGCGAGCGCGTGCTGGCCGAGTGGAACAAGCGCTACAGCGCCAAGTCGGAAAAGCGGTGAACCTGCCGGTGCCGCCGCCTGCGGCCTACCTGAGGCTGGACGGGGTGCGCAAGCACTACGGCAGCTTCGAGGCGCTGAAGGGCATTGATCTCAGCATCGCCAAGGGCGAGTTCGTCTGCTTCCTCGGTCCCTCGGGCTGCGGCAAGACCACGCTGCTGCGGGTGATCGCCGGGCTGGAGGCGCAGAGCGCCGGCCGGCTGTGGCAGGACGGGCGCGAGATCAGCACGCTGCCGCCGGCGCGACGCGACTACGGCATCGTGTTCCAGTCGTATGCGCTGTTCCCCAACCTCAGCGTGGCCGACAACGTGGCCTATGGCCTGGTGAATCGGCGCCAGCCGCGCGAGCAGGTGCGCCAGCGCGTCGAGCAGTTGCTGGCCCTGGTGGGCCTGCCCGGCAGCGCGGCCAAGTTCCCGGCCCAGATGTCGGGCGGCCAGCAGCAGCGCGTGGCCCTGGCGCGGGCACTGGCCACCTCGCCGGGCCTGCTGCTGCTGGACGAGCCGCTGTCGGCGCTGGACGCCATCGTGCGCGTGCACCTGCGCCAGGAGATCAAGGCCCTGCAGCGCCAGCTGGGCGTGACCACCATCATGGTCACGCACGACCAGGAAGAGGCGCTGTCGGTGGCCGACCGCATCGTGGTGATGAACCAGGGCGCGATCGAGCAGGTGGGCACGCCGATGCAGGTCTACCGCGAGCCGGCCACGCCCTTCGTGGCCGACTTCGTCGGCCGCATCAATGCGGTGCAGGCCCAGCGCCAGGCCGATGGCCGGCTGCGCATCGGCGCCACGCCCTTCGTTGGCAACGGTCTGGCCGGCCATGGCGCGGCCGGCGAGCAGGTCACCGTCTACCTGCGCCCCGAGGACGTGCTGGCCCGGCCCATCGCCGAGGGCGACGCCAATGTCTTCGAGGCCGCCATCGAGCGCATCGAGTTCCTGGGCTCGTACTGCCTGGTCACCGTGGGCGGCGAGGCCCTGGCCGACCAGCGGCTGGACGTGGTGCTGTCGCTGAACTTCCTGGCCGAGCAGCGGCTGCAGATCGGCTCGCGCCTGCCGCTGAAGCTGCTGCCCGAGCGGCTGAGGGTGTTTGCATGAGGGGCGGGACGAGCGCCGGGCCGCTCCCAAGCCGGACCGCCATCCCCTTGGGGGATCGGCCGTCGTACCCGGCGGACGAGGGGCCGACATGAGCATCGGACTGCGGGTGGCGCCCGATCTGCGCCTGCGCACCGATCCCACCCAGTACGCCGCCCATGCGGCCCTGGCCGCGGTGCTGCTGGCCCTGCTGGTGTTCCTGGCGGCGCCGTTGCTGGCCATCCTGGGCCAGGCCCTGCAGGACGCCCAGGGCCACTGGGTCGGCCTGGCCAACTTCATTGCCTATGCGCAAACGCCGGCGCTGCTGGATTCGCTGGCCAACAGCGTCTGGGTGTCGGCCCTGGTCACCGTCATCACCGTGCCGCTGGCCTTCGGCTTTGCCTATGCGCTGCGGCGCACGCGCCTGCCGGCCAAGCCGCTGTGGCGCGGCATCACCCTGCTGCCGCTGCTGGCGCCGTCGCTGCTGTCGGCGATCTCGCTGATCTACTGGTTTGGCAACCAGGGCGTGCTCAAGGCCTGGATGCAGGGCCTGGGCATAGCGTCCATCTACGGCGCGCCGGGCATCGTGGTGGCCGAGTGCTTTGCGGTGTTTCCGCATGCGCTGATGATCCTGGTCACCGCGCTGAACACCGCCGACGGCCGGCTGTACGAGGCCGCCGCGGCCATGGGCACCAGCACCTGGCGGCGCTTCTTCACCATCACATTGCCGGGCGCCAAGTACGGCCTGATCTCGGCCGCCCTGGTCAGCTTCACCCTGGTGGTCACCGACTTCGGCATCCCCAAGGTCATCGGCGGCAACTTCAACATGCTGGCCACCGATGTCTTCAAGCTGGTCATCGGCCAGCAGGACTTCCAGCGCGGCGCGGTGGTGGCCCTGCTGCTGCTGGCGCCGGCGGTGCTGACCTTTGCGGTCGACCGCTGGGTGGCCGGCCGCCAGACGGCCTTGCTCACCGCCCGCGCCGTGCCTTACCGCCCGGCGCGCAAGCCCTGGCGCGATGCGCTGGCCACGCTGTACTGCGCGCTGATCGCGGCCCTGGTGCTGGCGATGATGGGCATGGCCGTGTTTGCATCCTTCGCCAGCTTCTGGCCCTACAACCTGGCGCCCACGCTGAACCACTATGCGATGGGCCTGGTGGATGCCGAGGTGGGCGCGGCCTTCGTCAACAGCCTGAGCATGGCCGCCGGCACGGCCGTGTTCGGCACGGCCGCGGTGTTTGCAGGCGCCTACCTGCTGGAAAAGACCGATGGCGCGGGCCCGCTGCGCAGCGCCGTGCGCCTGCTGGCCATGCTGCCGATGGCCGTGCCCGGCCTGGTGCTGGGCCTGGGCTACATCTTCTTCTTCAATGCGCCGGGCAATCCGCTGAACGGGCTGTACCACACGATGGCGCTGCTGACGCTGTGCACCATCGCCCATTTCTACACCACCGGCCACCTGACGGCGGTGACCGCCCTGAAGGCACTGGACGCCGAGTTCGAGGCCGTGTCGGCTTCGCTGAAGGTGCCGTTCTGGGTCACCTTCCGGCGTGTCACGCTGCCGATCTGCACGCCGGCCCTGGTGGACATCGCGCGCTATTTTTTCATCAACGCCATGACCACGATCTCGGCCGTGGTGTTCCTCTACACGCCCGAAACCAAGGTCGCGGCCATCGCCATCCTGAACCTCGACGAAGCCGGCGAGATCGGCCCCGCCGCCGCGATGGCGGTGCTGATCACCGCCGCCTCGGCGCTGGCGATGGCGCTGTTCGGCCTGCTGGCCTGGTGGGTGGACCGCCGCACCCAAGGCTGGAAGGCCTGAACCCCAAGGAGACCGCGATGGACCGCGACCGCATCCTGCTGACCCCCGGACCGCTGACCACCACGCTGCGCACCAAGCTGGCCATGCTGCACGACTGGGGCTCGTGGGACGCCGACTTCAATGCTGTCACCGCCGGCGTGCGCAGCCGTTTGCTGGACATCGTGCATGGCCAGCACAGCCATGTGGTGGTGCCGCTGCAGGGCAGCGGCACCTTCAGCGTCGAGGCGGCCGTGGCCACCGTGGTGCCGCGCGACGGCCATGTGCTGGTGCTGGACAACGGCGCCTACTGCAAGCGTGCCGCCAGGCTCACGCAGATGATGGGCCGGCGCTGCAGCGTGCTGGGCTTTGCCGAGGATGCGCCGGTGTGTGCCGAGGCCGTGGACGCACAACTGCGCGCGGACCCCGGCATCACCCATGTGGTGATGATCCATTGCGAGACCGGTGCCGGCGTGCTGAACCCGCTGAATGCCGTGGGCGCGGTGTGCGAGCGCCATGGCAAGGGCCTGATCGTCGATGCCATGTCCAGCCTGGGGGCCCTGCCCATCGATGCGCGCGAGCTGCGCTTCGATGCGCTGATCGCCGCCAGCGGCAAGTGCCTGGAGGGCGTGCCGGGCATGGGCTTCGTCTTCATCCGCAAGGCCATCCTGGACGGCTGCGCCGGAAACAGCCAGAGCCTGGCGATGGACCTGCACGACCAGCACAGCTACATGGAGAAGACCGGCCAGTGGCGCTTCACCCCACCCACGCATGTGGTGGTGGCGCTGGCCGAGGCCATCACGCAGTTCGTCGAGGAAGGCGGCCAGGCCGCCCGCCTGGCGCGCTACGAGGACAACTGCCGCACGCTGATCGACGGCATGCAGGCCATCGGCCTGAAGCCCTTCCTGAAGCCCGAGCACCAGGCGCCGATCATCGTCACCTTCCATGCGCCCGAGCACCCGGCCTACGACTTCAAGCGCTTCTATGCCGCGGCCAAGCAGCGCGGCTTCATGCTCTATCCCGGCAAGCTGACCACGGTGGAGACCTTCCGCGTCGGTTGCATCGGCGCGATCTCGCGGCTGGAGATGGAGCAAGCCGTCCACGCCGTGGCCGAGACGCTGCGCGAGATGGGCATTCCCACCCAGCCGCGCTGAAAGCCGGGCCATGGCCTACCGCGCCACGCTGGGCAGCGAAACCTTCGCCTTCGCCGACCTGCGCGACCTGCTGGCCAAGGCCACGCCGGCGCGCTCGGGCGACGAACTGGCCGGCGTGGCGGCCCACAGCGCCCAGCAGCGCGTGGCCGCGCGCATGGCCCTGGCCGATGTGCCGCTGCAGCGCTTTCTGAACGAGGCGGTCGTGCCCTACGAGGCCGACGAGGTCACACGCCTGATCATCGACGGCCACGATGCCGCGGCCTTTCAACCGGTGGCCCACCTGACGGTGGGCGCTTTCCGCGACTGGCTGCTGTCCGACGCCGCCACGCCCGAGACCCTGGCCGCGCTGGCGCCGGGCCTGATGCCCGAGATGGTGGCCGCCGTCAGCAAGCTGATGCGCAACCAGGACCTGATGCTGGTGGCCAGCCGCTGCCGCGTGATCACGCGCTTTCGCAACACCCTGGGCCTGCCCGGCCACCTGGCCGTGCGCCTGCAGCCCAACCACCCGTCCGACAGCCCGGCCGGCATCCTGGCCAGCATCCTGGACGGCCTGATGTACGGCGCCGGCGATGCGGTGATCGGCATCAACCCGGCGGCGGATTCGGTGCCGGCCTTGGTGGGCCTGCTCAAGCAGCTCGACGGTCTGATCCAGACCCACCAGGTGCCCACGCAAAGCTGCGTGCTGACCCATGTGACCAATACGCTGCAGGCCATCGAGCAGGGCGCGCCGGTGGACCTGGTGTTCCAATCGATTGCCGGCACCGAAGCGGCGAACAAGAGCTTCGGTGTCAGCCTGGCCCTGCTGGATGAAGCCCATGCCGCGGCGCTGGCGCTGAAGCGCGGCACGTTGGGCGACAACCTGATGTATTTCGAGACCGGCCAGGGCAGTGCGCTGTCGGCCCATGCCCACCATGGCGTGGACCAGCAGACGATCGAGGCGCGGGTGTATGGCGCGGCGCGGCGCTACCGGCCGCTGCTGGTCAACACCGTGGTCGGCTTCATCGGCCCCGAGTACCTGTACGACGGCAAGCAGATCCTGCGCGCCGGCCTGGAAGACCATTTCTGCGGCAAGCTGCTGGGCCTGCCGATGGGCTGCGACATCTGCTACACCAACCATGCGGAGGCCGATTCCGACGACATGGACAACCTGCTGGTGCTGCTGGCCGCCAGCGGGCTGAACTTCATGATGGGCGTGCCGGGCGCGGATGATGTGATGCTGAACTACCAGAGCACCTCGTTCCACGACGCGCTGTTCGTGCGCCAGCTGCTGGGCCTGAAGCGCGCTCCCGAGTTCGAGGCCTGGCTGCAGCGCCAGGGCCTGACGGATGCGCAGGGCGGGCTGCTGCCGGCCGCGGCGCGGCCGCCGCTGGCGCTGGCCCTGTCCGCCGCCGCCGATGGAGCGGGTGCATGAGCAACGATCTGGTGGGCGTCGATCCGCCGCCCGACCCCTGGGCCGAACTGCGCCGCCACACGCCGGCGCGCATCGCGCTCGGCCGCGCCGGCACCAGCCTGCCCACGCACGAGCTGCTGCGCTTTGCCGCCGCCCATGCCCAGGCCCGCGATGCGGTGCATGTGCCGCTGGATGGCGACGCCCTGGCCGCCGAACTGCAACAGGACGGCTGGGCCACGCTGGCCGTGGCCAGCCGCGCGACCACGCGCGACGCCTATCTGCGCCGGCCCGACTGGGGCCGCCGCCTGGACGATGACAGCGTGGCCATGCTGCAGGCCGCGGCGCCTGTGCCGTCCTCACCGCCGCCCGATCTGGTGGTGGTGGCCGGCGATGGCCTGTCGGCCGTGGCCGTGCAGCGCCATGTGCGGCCGCTGCTGCAGGCGCTGCGTGCGGTGTTCGACGGCAGCCCGGGCCCGGCACCGACGCTGGCGCCGCTGGTCATCGCCACCCAGGCCCGCGTGGCCCTGGCCGACGAGGTGGGGGCGCTGCTGGGCGCACGCGCCGCGCTGATGCTGATCGGCGAGCGCCCGGGCCTGAGCTCGCCCGACAGCCTGGGCGCCTACCTGACCTTCAGCCCTTGCGTGGGCCGCAGCGATGCCGAGCGCAACTGCATCAGCAACATCCGCCCCGGCGGTCTGGCCTACGACCTGGCCGCGCGCCGCCTGGCCTGGCTGCTGCGCGAGGCGCTGCGCCGCCGCGTCACCGGCATCGCACTGAAGGACGACAGCGAGACGGAGCTGCTGGCGCGATGAGCCCTGCACCGCTGGCCCTGTTCGACCTCGACCACACGCTGCTGGCCGGCGACAGCGATGTGCTGTGGTGCGAGTTCCTGATCCGCCACGGCCTGCTGCCCGAGAGCCAGCGCCAGCGCAATGCGCAAATGGATGCCGGCTACCGCAGCGGCGCGGTCGGCGTGGCCGAGTTCTGCGGCTTCTATGCCGGCCTGCTGGCCGGCCATGGCCCGGCGCACTGGCAGCCCTGGCGCCAGCGCTTCCTGGTCGAGGAGGTGCTGCCGCGCATCCCCGAGTCCGCGCGCGCCCTGGTCGAGCGCCACCGCCGCGCCGGCCACCGCCTGGTGATGACCACCGCCACCCACCGCCTGATCACCGAGCCCACGGCCCAGGCCCTGGGCTTTGCCGACCTGATCGCCACCGAGCTGGAGTGCGTGGACGGCTGCTACACCGGCCGCAATGCCGGCCTGCCGAACATGCGCGACGGCAAGCCGCTGCGCCTGCGCGCCTGGCTGGCGCAGGCCGATGCTGCGCTCGGCTCGGGTTGGGGCCTGGACGAGGCGGCGGTGGAAGCCGCCCTGGCCGGCGCCAGCTTCTACAGCGACTCGATCAACGACCTGCCGCTGCTGTGTGCCGTGGGCCTGCCGGTGGTGGTTGATCCCGACGCCCGATTGCACGCCGAGGCCCAGGCCCGTGCCTGGCCGGTGCTGGGCCTGCATGGGGCCGGGGCGTGAGCGCCGAGGGCCCGTTCGACCTGCTGGTGGTTGGCGCCGGCATCGTCGGCCTGGCCCATGCGCTGGCCGGCGTGCGCCGCGGCTGGCGCGTGGCGGTGGTCGAGCGCGATGCGCGCTGCGTCGGCGCCTCGGTGCGCAACTTCGGCTTTGTCACCGTCAGCGGCCAGGGCGCCCAGGCCTGGCCGCGGGCACGGCGCTCGCGCGAGGTCTGGGCCGAGCTGGCGCCGGCCGCCGGCATCGCCGTGCTGCAGCAGGGCGCCTGGATCAGCGCGCGGCGGCCGGCCGCGGTGGCGGTGCTGGAGCAGTTTGCCGCCAGTGCCCAGGGCCAGGGCTGCACGCTGCTGTCCGGCGCCGACGCACGCCGGCAGGCGCCGGTGCTGGCCGCCGATACCCAGGCCGTGCTGTGCTCGCCACACGAGCTGCGCGTCGAGTCGCGCAGCGCGCTGCCGCGCCTGGCCGCCTGGCTGCAGCAGGCCCATGGCGTGGCCTTCTTCTGGGGCGAGGAGGTGCTGGCCGTCGAGCCGCCCGCCGTGCGCACCGCCCGCCGATGGCTGCAGGCCGAGCGGGTGGTGCTGTGTACCGGGGCCGCGCTGGGTGGCGTGGCCGCGCCCTGGCTCGATGCCCATGGCCTGGGCCTGACGCGGCTGCAGATGCTGCGCCTGCGCCCGCCGGCCGGCGCCGTGCTGCCGGCGCCGGTGCTGGGCGATCTGAGCCTGGTGCGCTATGGCGGCTTTGCCGCCCAGCCGGCCGCCGCGGCGCTGCGCCAGGCGCTGGAGCGGGAGGCCGGCGACTGCCTGGCCCATGGCGTGCATGTGATCGTGGTGCAAAGCGCCGATGGCAGCTGGGTGGTCGGCGATTCCCACCACGCCGACGACGCGGCCGCGCCCTTCGGCGCATTTGAAGAGCGTGGCCTGTTCGCCGCCGATGCCGCGCCGGCCAGCGAGGCGGTGGATGGCCTGATCCTGCGCGAGCTGCGGGCCCTGCTCGACCTGGGCGAGCCGGCGGCCACCACCGTGGTCGAGCGCTGGATCGGCCACTATCCGGTGGGCCACAGCGAGGATGCGCTGGTGCTGCAACCCGGCGATGCGCTGCGCGTGGTGCTGGTCACCAGCGGCACCGGTGCCAGCACCGGCTTTGCGCTGGCCGAAGAGGTGCTGGCCGGCTGGTGAACCGGGGAGTGGTCAGCCGGGCAGGCCCGGCAATGCCGCTTCGTCGGATGGCCGGGCCGGCGTGCGCGCCAGGTTCATGACCCAGCAGACCATCGTGAAATAACCCACCAGCGTGGCCAGTTCCACCGCCGCCGGTGCGCCCAGGGCCTGCTGCAGGCGCGCCCAGGTGGCATCGGCCAGGCCATGCTGGTGCATCAGCTCTTGCGCCGCATCCAGCGCCAGTGCCTCGTCGTCGGCCAGTCCGTCGCGCGCCGCATCGGGGCGAGCGCCATCGCGCAGCGCGGCAATCACCGCATCGGCCACGCCGGCCTGGCGGGCGAGTGCCGCATGCAGCTGCCATTCGAACTGGTTGCCGGTGTGGCGGGCCACGGCGCAGATCAGCAGCTCGCGCAGCCGGTCGGGCAGGCTGCCGCCAAAGCGCAGCTGCTCACCCAGCGCGCCCACACGCTCCAGCAGGGCCGGCGCCTGCAGCAGCGGCACGAAGGGGCCGAACACGCCACGCCGCGGGCCGTCGATCAGCGCCTGGGCCACGCGGCGCTGCTCGGCGCTCCAGCCGGCCTCGGGCGGCAGCGGCAGCCGCTCCTGATGGCTGCTGGGGTTGAAGCCCTGGATCAGTTGCTGGGGGTCATGGGGCATGGTGTGTCTCCGGGGGATGATCGTTCAGGCCCAGCCACAGCCAGGCGGCGGTGGCGGCCAGCAGCAGGGCCGCGGCGGCGCTGGTCAGTGCAATGGCATCCAGGCCAATCGGCAGGGTTGGCAGGGTTGGCGGGGCGGGCAGGGCGGCCAGGCCACGCACGGCCAGCGGGCCGGCGATCTGGCCCAGCGCAAAGGCCGCGGTCAGCCGCGCCAGCAGCGGCGTGGGATCGGCCGGCAGCCAGGCCCGGGCCAGCTGCAGCCCGGCCATGGTGGCGACCATGAAGCTGCCGCCCACCAGCACCGCCGCTGCGGCAATGGCCAGGCCCGAGCGGCTGGCCAGCGGCAGGGCCACGCCCAGGGCCATCGCCGCCTGGCACAGCGCCCACAGCCGCGTGCGCGGCCAGTGCGCGGCCCAGCGCGCCGAGGCCAGCGTGGACAGGGCCGCCGCCAGGCCGAACAGCGGCCAGGCCAGGCCGAACCAGCGCGGATCGTCCACCAGCTGCCGGGCCATCAGCGGCAGATAGGTGGCCGGCACGATGTAGCCGAAGCCGAAGGCGCCATAGCAGAACAGCAGGGCGGCGCTGCCAGCGGGCAGGCCGGGCCGCTGGCGGTGGGCGGCCGGGCCGGGCATGGCGGCTGCGACGGCCGCTGGCGCGGCACCGGCGCGCTGCACCAGCAGGGCCATGGCCAGGGCCAGGCCGGCGCCCAGCGCGGCCAGCAGGGCCCACAGGCCGGGCGAGGCCCATTCCGCGGCCATCCAGGCCGCCAGGCCGGCCAGCGCGATGCCGCTGCCCACGCCGGCAAACACCCGGCCACCCAGCGCGGCCTGGCCGGTCTGGGCCAGCCGGCCCAGGGCCCAGCCGCTGGTGCCCACCAGGGCCCAGGCGCTGGCCACGCCGGCGCCGGCGCGCAGCAGCCGCCAGGTCCAGGCGCCGTGGCTCAGCGCCATGGCCGCGGTCAGCAGCACCACGGCCAGCAGGGCCAGCCCGGCCAGGCGCAGCGAGCGCCGTGCGCTGTCGCCGGAGGCGCCCAGGCGTGCGGCCACGGCCGCGGCGCTGAGCGCGCCCAGCAGGTAGCCGCCGTAGTTGGCCGCTGCCAGCTCGGCGCCCAGGGCCGCGTCGATCAGGCCGTCGCGCTGCATCAGCGGCAGCAGCGGCGTGAAGGCGAAGCGGCCGATGCCCATGGCCAGGGCCAGGGCCAGCAGGCCGGCCCAGGCCACCGCGGCCGGGGAGGAAGAGGCTTTCATCGGGACCGATTTCAGCGCATCCCCGCACATTGCACAAATGAATTGTCGAGAACTATCATTCTCCGAATGAGAAACCTGGATCTGGACTCGCTGGAGATCTTCCGCAGCGTGGCGCGCCAGGGCGGCGTGGTGCGTGCGGCCGAGGCCCTGCACCGCGTGCCGTCCAACGTCACCACCCGGCTCAAGCAGCTGGAGCAGCGGCTGGGCCTGGCGCTGTTCCGTCGCCAGGGCCGTGGCCTGGCGCTCACCGCCGACGGCCAGCGCCTGCTGGGCCATGCCGAGCGCCTGCTGGCCCTGGCCGATGCGGCCGAGGGCGAGCTGCGCGATGCGTCGCTGCAGGGCCCGCTGCGCCTGGGCTCGCTGGAGGCCGCGGCGGCCACGCGCCTGCCGCCGCTGCTGGCCCGGCTGCATGCGCAGCGGCCGCAGCTGCGTGTGGAGCTGCAGACCGGCACCACCGGCGCCCTGCTGCAGCGCCTGGCGGCCTGGCAGCTGGAGGCGGCCCTGGTGTCCGAGCCGTTCACGCCGGGGCCGGGACTGCAGGCCCTGCAGTCGCGGCCGGTGTTCGACGAGGAGCTGGTGCTGATCACGCCGGCCGGCCAGGCGCCGGTGCAGCGGCCGGCCGACCTGGCCGACGCCACGCTGATCGCCTTTGCCCAGGGCTGCTCCTACCGCCAGCGCCTGCTGCAGTGGCTGGGCGGCGGCCAGGTGCTGCCCGCCCGGGCGCTGGAGATGTCCAGCTACACCGCCATCATCGCCTGCGTGGCCGCCGGCACCGGCTGCGCCATCGTGCCAGCGGCGGTGCTGGACGGCCTGACCGCCGCGGCCCATGTGCAGCGCCATGCGCTGCCGCCGGCCATCGCGCGCAACCGCACCCATCTGGTGTGGCAGGGCACGCCGTCGCCGGCGCTGGCGGCGCTGATGGACCTGCTGCCCGACCTGGGCCAGCGCCGCGCGCGCACGCCGCGGCGTCGCAGCACTGGCGCCTGAGCGCCGGTTGTCGCAACCGGCGACGTTGCGCGCCGGGCCAGCCGGGTTTGTCCCGGCGCAGGCCGCCGGGCCGGCGCGCGACCATGCGCGGCGTCCAGCGTTGGAGGAGACACCGCATGAGCACCACCCTCAAGGTCAACGGTCGCGCCGTGACCGTGCAATCCGATCCCGAGACCCCGCTGCTGTGGGTGGTCCGCGACGAAATCGGCCTCACCGGCACCAAGTTCGGCTGCGGCGCCCAGCTCTGCGGTGCCTGCACCGTGCTGCTGGATGGCAAGCCGGTGCGCTCGTGCTCCACGCCGCTGCAGGCCGCGGCCGGGCGCTCGGTGGCCACGGTCGAGGGCCTGTCCAAGAACAACAGCCATCCGCTGCAAAAGGCCTGGATCGCGCACGACGTGCCGCAGTGCGGCTACTGCCAGTCGGGCCAGCTGATGAGCGCGGCGGCCCTGCTGGCCGGCAACAAGAACCCCAGCGAGAGCCAGATCGACCAGGCCATGTCCGGCAACATCTGCCGCTGCGGCACCTATGTGCGCGTGCGGGCGGCCATCAAGACCGCCGCCGCCGAGATGCGTGGCGCCCAGACGCCGGCCAAGGCCTGAACGGGGAGATGAGCATGAGCAAGACCTCCACCCCCACCTTGTCGCGTCGCAGCCTGCTGCAGGGCAGTGCGGCCGCCGCGGCCAGCATCCAGGGCGGCCTGCTGGTCGGCGTGGCCCTGCCGGCCGGCGGCCCGGCCCAGGCCGCCGGCCTGGTGCACACGCCCAATGCCTGGGTGCACATCGCCGACGACAACCGCATCACCATCATCTCGGCGCGCGCCGAGATGGGCCAGGGCGTCTACACCTCGATGCCGATGCTGATTGCCGAGGAGCTGAACGTCGACATCCAGAAGGTCGGCGTGGCCTTCGCGCCGCCCGGCAAGGTGTATGGCAACGCGATGATCTTCGGTCTGCAGCTCACCGGCGGCAGCACCTCGGTGCGCGAGGGCTGGGAGAAGCTGCGCCTGGCCGGCGCCCAGGTGCGCGAGATGCTGATCGCCGCGGCGGCGCAGAAGTGGGGCGTGGACGCCTCCACGCTGAAGGCCCACAACGGCATGGTGCTGGGGCCCAAGCCGGGCCAGCGCGCCAGCTACGGCCAGCTGGCCGAGGCCGCGTCGCGCCTGCCGGTGCCCGAGAAGGTGGCGCTGAAGGACCCCAGCCAGTTCCGCATCGTCGGCAAGAAGGCCACGCGGCTGGACACGCCGGCCAAGGTCAATGGCACGGCGCGCTTCGGCATCGACGTCAAGCTGCCGGGCATGGTCTACGCGTCGCTGGAGCAGTCGCCGGTGCAGGGCGGCAAGCTCAAGGGCTTCGACGCCAGCCAGGCCCGCGGCATGCCGGGCGTGATCGACGTGGTGCAGATCCCCGACGGCGTGGCCGTGGTCGCGCAGAGCTACTGGCAGGCCGTCAAGGCGCGCCAGGCGCTGAAGGTCGAATGGGACGCCGGCCCGAACGCCAACCTCAGCACGGCGGCGATGTTTGCCGGCACGCGCGCCGCGCTGACCACGGCCAAGCCGCTGGAGATCAAGAAGGTCGGCGATGCCGATGCGGCGATTGCCTCGGCCGCCAAGGTGCACCGCGCCGAGTACATGACGCAGATGCTGGCCCATGCGCCGATGGAGCCGATGAACTACACGGCCCACTACCAGAAGGACGCCCAGGGCGAGCGCATGCGCCTGATCGGGCCCACGCAATGGCCCGATGCGGCCCAGGGCACCATCGCCAAGCTGCTGGGCATCGCACCCGAGAACGTGGCGGTGGAGAACACCTTCCTGGGCGGCGGCTTCGGCCGGCGCATCGACATCGACTTCATCATCCAGGCGGCGCAGATCAGCAAGGCCGTGGCGCGGCCGGTCAAGCTGATCTGGACCCGCGAAGACGACATGCAGCACGACTTCTACCGCCCGCTGGCCGTGCACCGGCTGGAGGCGGCGCTGGGGCCGGACGGCAAGCCGCAGGCGATGACCTGGCGCGTGGCCTCGCAGTCCATCACCGGGCGTGTCTTCGGCCTGCCGGCCGAGGCGCCGGATGCGCTGATGACCGAGGCTGCGGTGGCGCTGTATCAGATCCCGGCCACGCGGCACGACGTGGTCAAGCACGATGCCGGCGTGCGCGTGGGCTATTGGCGCGCGGTCAGCCACAACATGAACGCCTTCGCCAACGAGAGCTTCATCGACGAGCTGGCCGCTGCCGCCGGCCAGGACCCGGTGGCCTACCGCCTGGCCCTGCTGCAGGGCCAGCCGCGCATGGCCCAGGTGCTGAAGACCGTGGCCCAGCGCGCCGGCTGGGGCCAGCCGGCGCCGGCCGGGCGCTTCCGCGGCGTGGCGCTGATGGAGGGCTACGACACCTACATCGCCGAGGTGGTGGAGATCAGCATGCAGGGCGGCGAGCCGGTGGTGCACAAGGTCAGCGTGTGCGCCGACCTGGGCAGCATGGTCAACCCCGACACCGTGCAGGCGCAGATCCAGAGCAGCGTGATCTTCGGCCTGTCGGCGGCGCTGTGGGGCGAGATCACGCTGGAGAACGGCCGCGTGCAGCAGGGCAACTTCGGCGACTACCGCGTGATGCGCAACCACGAGGCACCGCAGATCGACATCGCCCTGATCGAAAGCCGCGAGAAGCCCGGCGGCATCGGCGAGCCGGCCACCGCGCTGATCGCCCCGGCCCTGGCCAATGCCATCTTCGCCGCCACCGGCAAGCGCGCGCGGCGCACGCCGTTCACGCCGGAGTATTTGAAGCAGGCCTGAACCCTCGCCCGCGGCGCGCCGGGCCGCGCTGACACAATCGCCCGGATGAGTGATTGGATGGTGCCGGCGCTGCTGGCGGTGAATCTCGGGCTGCTGCTGGTCGTGCTGTTGCGTGGGCTGCGGCCGGCCGCGGCCGAACAGCCGGCGGCGCCGGACCCGGCCCTGCAGCAGCTGTCCGACTGGCTGGCCCAGCAGCCGCTGCGCGAGCAGGCCCAGCGCGCCGAGCTGGCCGATGGCGCACGCGCCACGCGCCAGGAGCTGTCCGGCACGCTGAGCCTGTTCCAGCAGACCCTGCTGGCGCAGAGCGGTGACGTGGCGCGCACGCAGAACGAGCAGATCGATTCCTTCCGCACCCAGCTGGCGGCCATGCAGCAGGCGGTGACCACCGCCCTGGCCCAGTCCGCCAGCCAGCAGGCCCAGCAGGGCCAGGTGGCGCGTGATGCGCTGGATGCGGCGCTGCGCCGCCAGGCCGAGGCCATTGCCGAGCAGCTCAAGGCCCTGGCCGAGGGCAACGAGCGCCGCCAGGCCGAGCTGCGCCAGGCCGTCGAAGGCCGGCTGGCCGCGCTGCAGGAGGGCAACGAGAAAAAGCTCGAGCAGATGCGCGCCACGGTGGACGAGAAGCTGCATGCCACGCTGGAGCAGCGCCTGGGCGAAAGCTTCAAGCAGGTCAGCGAGCGGCTGGAGCAGGTGCACCAGGGCCTGGGCGAGATGAAGAACCTGGCCCGCGACGTGGGCTCGCTGAACCGCGTGCTCACCAACGTCAAGACCCGCGGCATCTACGGCGAGGCCCAACTGGCCGGCCTGCTGGAGCAGGTGTTCACGCCCGAGCAGTACGCGGCCAATGTCGAGACCGTGCCGGGCAGCGGCGAGCGCGTCGAATTTGCGATCCGCCTGCCGGGGCGCGGCGGGCCGGGCAGCGACGGGCCCCCGCTGTGGCTGCCCATCGACGCCAAGTTCCCGCGCGAGGACTACGAGCGTCTGCTCGATGCCCAGGAGCGCGCCGATGCGCCGGCGGTCGAGGCCGCGGCCCGCGCCATCGAGCAGCGCCTGCGGCTGGAGGCGCGAACGATCCGCGAGAAGTACATCGCCGCGCCGCACACCACCGACTTCGGCATCCTGTTCGTGCCCACCGAGAGCCTGTATGCCGAGGCGCTGCGCCGGCCCGGCCTGGTCGAATCGCTGCAGCGCGAGCACCACATCACGCTGGCCGGACCGACCACGCTGCTGGCCACGCTGACCAGCCTGCAGATGGGCTTTCGCACGCTGGCACTTGAAAAGCGCAGCGCCGAGGTCTGGGAGGTGCTGGGCGCGGTGAAGACCGAGTTCGGCAAGTTCGGCGAGGTGCTGGCCAAGACCAAGAAGAAGCTGGAAGAAGCCAGCAACACCATCGACCAGGCGGCCGTGCGCACGCGGGCCATGACACGCCGGCTGAAGGCGGTGGAGGCCCTGCCCGAACCCGAGACGCTGCGCCTGCTGGGGCCGGCGGAGGCCGGTGACGAGGGCAGCGAGGACGGCGCTGCATGAACCGATCGGCCGGCCAGGGCAGCACACGGCCGCCGTCCGGCTTTGTGGCCCTGATCGGTGCGCTGATCGCCCTGCATGCCTGCATGGCCTGCGCCCGCGTGGCGGCCAGCCTGGCTCTGCTGCAGGCCGGCCGGCCCGAGTGGATGGTGGGCCTGCTGCTGAGCCTGTATGCGGTGGCGCCGATGGCGCTGGCGCTGTGGGCTGGCCGCCTGGCCGACCGCCACGGCCTGCACCGGCCCATGGGCGCGGCGGTGTGGATGGCCCTGGCCGGCGCCGGCGTGATGGTGGCCAGCCAGCAGCTGTGGGCGCTGGCCCTGGGCAGCCTGCTCACCGGCGGCGCGCTCAGCGTGGGCGCGGTGGCCATCCAGCGCGAGGCCGGCCGCATGGCCGACGATCCGGCCCAGCTCAAGCGCGTGTTCTCCTGGGTGGCGCTGGGGCCGGCGCTGAGCAACGCGCTGTCGCCGGTGGTTGCCGGCCTGCTGATCGACCATGTGGGCTTTCGCAGCGCCTTCGCCTTTGCGCTGGCCATGCCGCTGCTGTGCTGGGTGCTGACCCTGCGCGTGCCGCGCATGCTGCCGCGGCCGGCGGTGGCCGACGCCAGCTCGGGCCGGCATGGTCGGCACAGTGCCTGGAGCCTGCTGCGCCAGCCGGCCATGCGCCGCCTGCTGCGCCTGAACGTGGTGCTGGCCGCCTGCTGGGATGCCCACATGTTTGCGGTGCCGGTGATCGGCCATGCGCGCGGCCTGACGGCCAGCCAGATCGGCCTGGTGCTGGGCAGCTTTGCCATCGCCGCCAGCGTCGTTCGCCTGGGCATCAGCGCCTTCAGCGCGCGCGTGGACGAGCGCCAGGCCCTGCGCGTGGCCATGGTCGTGGCCACGCTGGCGCTGGGCGGCTACCACTGGCTGCCGGGCAGCGCCGGCATGGTGGCCGGCTCGGCCCTGCTGGGCCTGGCCCTGGGCGCGGTGCAGCCCATGGTGCTGGCCCTGCTGCACCAGGTCACGCCGCCCGAACGCCATGGCGAAGCCCTGGGCGTGCGCATGCTGGCCACCAATGCCGCCACCGTGGCCATGCCCGGCGGCTTCGGCCTGCTGGCCGGCGTCACCACCGCGGCGGCGCCGATGTGGCTGATGGCGGCCCTGCTGCTGACCAGCTTTGGCACGCTCAAGCGCCTGGTGCTGCCGGCACCGGACCCGGACACCGGAGGGACTCACCATGCACGCTGACGTCGTTCTGCGCCAGGCCGGGATGGCCGATGCCCCGGGCATCTGGGCCGTGCGCTATGCGGTGCAGGAGAACACGCTGGCCCCCGGCCGGATCAGCGACGAAGACCTGCGCCGCGCGCTGCAGGACACCGGCCGCGGCTGGGTGGCCGAGCGCGACGGCCGCATCCTGGGCTTTGCCATCGCCAATGCCCAGGACAGCAACATCTGGGCGCTGTTCGTGCATCCCGACGCGCAGGGCCAGGGCCTGGGCCACCGCCTGCACCAGCTGATGCTGGACTGGCTGCTGGCCCAGCCCGGCACGCCGCGGCCCTGGCTGGGCACCGGGGCGGGCACGCAGGCGCTGGGCTTCTACCTGCGCCGCGGCTGGCAGCACGACCCGGCCCAGCCGCCGCTGGCCTCGGGCGATCTGCGCCTGGACTGGCACGGCGGCCCCCAGGTGTTCGAGGCCGAGGGCGGCTGCGACTGCCGCGCGCTGCGCTACCGGTTGCTGAGCCGGCCGCTGTTCACCCACTGCTGCCATTGCCGCTGGTGCCAGCGTGAGAGCGGTGCCTCGTTTGCGCTGAACGCGATGATCGAGGCCGACCGGTTGCAACTGCTGGCCGGAGCGCCCGAGCGCGTGGTCACGCCGTCCGACAGCGGCGCCGGCCAGTGGATCGCACGCTGCCCGCAGTGCCGCATCGCGCTGTGGAGCCACTATGCCGGCTCGGGCCCGGCCGTGGCCTTTGTGCGCGTGGGCACGCTGGACCAGCCCGACCGGCTGCCGCCCGATGTGCACATCTTCACCGCCAGCAAGCAGCCCTGGGTGAGCCTGTCGCCGGACACACCGGCGGTGGCCGAGTTCTACGAGCGTGAGCGGCTGTGGCCGGCCGCCAGCCTGCGCCGGCGCCAGGCCCTGCTGCCGGCGATCACGGCCTGGCAGGCCGGGCCACGGCGCTGGCCGGCCTAGAAGCGGATCGCCGGGCCGCTGCCGGCACCGGGCTCGGCCGGCGTGGCCGGCCGGGCGCTGTCGGCCGCCGGCGTGGCCGGTGCGTTGGCGGCCGTGGGCCGCGGTGCCAGCGGCGCCACGGCGGCCGGCCGCCAGGTGCGCGGCAGCGCCGATTCCTTGGGATAGCCGGCCAGGTCCAGCGTGGACTGCCAGTCGCTGTCCAGCAGGCCGCGCAGCCACTGGCCGCCGACCTGCAGCGAGGGCAGGGTCAGCGCGCCGCTCAGGCGCTGCAGGGCCTGGGCGTCCTCGTCGCTGGACACGCTGCGCTCGGTGTACGGGATGCCGCGGGCCTGCAGCAGCTGGCGGCCGCGGTCGCAGGGGCTGCAGTCGGCGCCGCTGATCAGCAGCACCGGAAAGCGTGCCACCGGTTGGCGCAGCGCCAGCGGCAGGGCCGCCGCCGCATCGGCCTCGCCGGTGACCAGGCCGTCGCGGCGGATGGCCTGCACCTTGTGGCCTGCCTGGGTGGGCGGCCGGTCGGTGTAGGTCACGCGGCCATCGGGGCCGATGACCTTGTACTGGGCCTGGGCCGCCGGCATGGCGGCCAGCAGCAGGGCCAGCAGGCCCGCCGCGGCGGCAGGGCGGTGCAGGTTCATGACATGCCCTGGTGGCGCAGCAGGGCCTCGATGCTGGGCTCGCGGCCGCGGAAGGCCTTGAAGCTGTCCATCGCCGGGCGGGCGCCGCCGGCTTCGAGGATCTCGCGGAGGAAGCGGCTGCCCACCGCGGGGCTGAACACACCTTCTTCCTCGAAGGCGGCAAAGGCGTCGGCCGACAGCACCTCGGCCCATTTGTAGCTGTAGTAGCCGGCCGAGTAGCCGCCGGCAAAGATGTGCGAGAACGAGTTCTGGAAGCGGTTGAAGTCCGGCGGCAGCAGCACCGCCACCTCCTGCCGCACCTCGTCCATGATGGCCTGGATGCGGCCGGGCGCGTCGGCCTCGGTGTGGATGCGCATGTCGAACAGGCCGAACTCGATCTGGCGCAGCGTCTGCAGGCCGCTCTGGAAGTTCTTCGCCGCCAGCATGCGCTGATACAGCTCGCGCGGCAGCGGCTGGCCGCTGTCCACATGGGCGGTCATGCGCGACAGCACCTCCCATTCCCAGCAGAAGTTCTCCATGAACTGGCTGGGCAGCTCCACCGCATCCCATTCGACGCCCGAGATGCCGGCCACGGCCAGCTCGTCCACACGCGTCAGCAGGTGGTGCAGGCCATGGCCGAACTCGTGGAACAGCGTGATCACGTCGTCGTGCGTCAGCAGCGCCGGCCGGTCGCCCAGCGGGCTGGCGAAGTTGCACACCAGATGGGCCACCGGCGTCTGCAGGCCGGCGCCGTCGGGCCGCGTCCAGCGGCCACGCTCGCCGTCCATCCAGGCGCCGGGCCGCTTGCCGGTGCGCGCATAGGGGTCGAGGTAGAAGCGGCCCACCAGCTGCGGTGCGGCATCGCCCGCGGCCGCGCCCCGCCGCTCGATGCGGAAGAAGCGCACGCCCTCGGCCCACACCGGCGCCTCGTCGGCGCGGATGCTGACCTCGAACAGCGTCTCGATGATGTGGAACAGGCCTTCCAGCACCTTGGGCTCGGTGAAGTACTGCTTGACCTCCTGCTCGCTGAAGGCATAACGCGCCTGCTTCAGCTTCTCGCTGGCATAGGGCACGTCCCAGGGCTGCAGGTCGGTGAGGCCCAGCTGGGTGGCGGCGAACTCGCGCAGCTCGGCCAGGTCGCGCTCGGCATGCGGCCGGGCCTTGGCCGCCAGGTCGCGCAGAAAGCCCGTCACCTGGGCCGGCGACTCGGCCATCTTGGGCACCAGGGACAGCGCGCCATAGGTCGGCTGGCCCAGCAGCTGGGCTTCCTCGGCGCGCAGCCGCAGCAGCTCGGCCATCAGCGGGCCGTTGTCGCGCTCGGCCGGGCCAAACTCGCTGGCCCGCGTGGTGTAGGCGCGGTAGAGCTGCTCGCGCAGCGCACGCTCGTCGGCATACATCATCAGCGGCAGGTACACCGGCTGGTGCAGGCTCAGGCGGTGGCTGCCGTCCTCTTGCCGGGTGGCGTCCAGCACATCGGCCGGCACGCCGGCCAGGCGCTCGGCGGCCACGTCCAGCGTGAAGCCGTCGGTGGCGTCCAGCACATGCTCGCTGTAGGCCTGGCCGATCTCGGCCATGCGCTCCTGGATGGCCTGGAAGCGCGCCTTGGCCTCGCCCTGCAGCTCGGCGCCCGACAGCCTGAAGTCGCGCAGCGCATGATCGAGCGCGGCACGCCGCGCCGGGCTCAGCCGGCCGGCCGAGCTGGCGTGGATGGCCTTGTACTTGGCATACAGGCGCTCGTCGGCGCCCAGCCGGGTGTGGAACTCGGTCACCCGGCCGAGGTTGGCGTTGTAGGCCTCGCGCAGCTCGGGCGTATTGGCCACGGCATTGAGGTGGCCGACCAGGCCCCAGGCGCGCGACAGCCGCTCCAGCGGCACGTCCAGCGCGGCCGACATGGCATCGAAGTCGGCCGGCACGCCGTCGCCCACGGCCAGGTCGAGCGCGGCCTGGGCCTGGGCCAGCAGCTGGTCCAGCGCCGGCGTCACCTGATCGGGCCGGAAGTCGGTGTACGACGGCAGGTCGGCGGTGGACAGCAGCGGATTGGGAGCGGTCATGGCGGCAGGCGGGAGACGGTTCAAAACGCCAATGATGGGGGCGGCGGGCCGGGCTTCAAGCCGGGAACAGCGCCGGCTCGCGGCCGGTCATTGCGCGGCGGCGGCGCGCTCGGCCGATTCCAGCGTGTTCACCAGCAGCATGGTGATGGTCATCGGGCCCACGCCGCCGGGCACCGGCGTGATCCAGCCGGCCACCTGGCTGACGCCGGCAAAGTCCACGTCGCCGCAGAGCTTGCCCTCGTCGTTGCGGTTCATGCCCACGTCGATGACCACGGCACCGGGCTTGACCATGTCGGCGGTGACGGTGTTGCGCCGGCCCACCGCGGCCACCACCACATCGGCCTGGCGCGTGTGCAGGCCCAGGTCGGGCGTGGCGCTGTGGCAGACGGTGACCGTGGCATTGGCCTGCAGCAGCAGCAGGGCCATGGGCTTGCCCACGGTGTTGCTGCGGCCGATGACCACCGCATGCTTGCCGCGCAGGTCGATGCCGGTGCTCTCGATCAGCTTCATGCAGCCATAGGGCGTGCAGGCGCGAAAGCCCGGCAGGCCGCTGGCCAGGCTGCCGGCGGAGTGGATGGAGAAACCGTCCACGTCCTTGGCATCGGCGATGGTCTCGATCACCCGCTGGGGGTTGATGTGCCGGGGCAGCGGCATCTGCACCAGGATGCCGTGGATGGCCGCATCGTCGTTCAGCGCGCGGATGCGCGCCAGCAGGGCCTCTTCGGACAGGTCGGCCTCGTACTTCTCGAGCACCGAATGGAAGCCGGCCTCGGCGCAGGCCTTGACCTTGTTGCGCACATAGACGGCCGAGGCCGGGTCGTCGCCGACCAGGATCACGGCCAGGCCGGGCCGCTGGCCGAGGGCGCTGAGGGCGGCGGCGCGCTGCGCCACCTCGGTGCGGATCTGTGCCGACAGGGCGGTGCCGCTGATGCTGTGGGCGGTCATGGGCTGGACTCCAGAAAGCGACAAGGCCGCTTCAGCAGCGGCCTTGGTGGAAGGAGGACGGGTCAGGCCGGCGCGGACTCAGGCCTTGACCGGGGCATTGGCACCGAGTGCGATCTTCAGCAGATCGGCCACGGTGTTGGCATTGAGCTTTTCCATGATGTTGGCGCGGTGCGCCTCCACCGTCTTGATGCTGATGCCCAGGTCGTCGGCGATCTGCTTGTTCAGCCGGCCGGCGACGATGCGCTCCAGCACCTGGGCCTCGCGCGTGGTCAGGCGCGACAGCAGGGCGTCGCGGCTGGCCTGCTCTTGATGTTGGGCAAAGGCCGAGCGCGCCTGGTCCAGCATGCGCTCGACCAGGCCGATCAGCTCGTCTTCCTTGAAGGGCTTCTCGATGAAGTCCATCGCGCCCTTCTTCATCGTCGTCACCGCCATCGGCACGTCGCCATGGCCGGTGATGAAGACGATGGGCAGCGGGCTCTTGCGCTCGAGCAGGCGGTCTTGCAGTTCGAGGCCGCTCATGCCGTCCATGCGGATGTCGGCGATCAGGCAGGCCACCTCGCGCGGGTCGAAGCGCGACAGAAAGCCCTCGGCCGAATCAAAGCACTTGACGCGGTAGTCCTTGCCCTCCAGCAGCCATTGCAGCGAATCGCGAACAGCCTCGTCATCGTCGACGACATAGACCGTGCCTTTTTTCGGGATCAGGCTCATGGGGCGGTGGGCTCCTCGTTGGCGGCTCAGTGGCCAGTCAGACGGCGGTGCGTGGGCCGGTGCCGGGCACTGCATCGTCGGGCGACGGCAGCAGTGGTGTCTCCTCGGGCCGAACGCTGGTTTCGACGGGCAGGGTGAAGGCGAACCGGCACCCCGACACAAGCGTTCCATTGTAGAGGTTCTCCGCCCGGATCCGGCCGCGGTGCGACTCGATGATCGAGCGGCACAGCGACAGGCCGATGCCCAGGCCCTCGGCCTTGGTGGAGAAGAATGCCTCGTACAGCCGGGCGATCACCTCGTCGGGCAGGCCCGGGCCCATGTCGGTGACGTTGAACTCGATCACGCCGCCCTCGTCGGGCGTGTGGCGCGGCACCACGCGCAGCTCGATGTGGCGGCGCGACGGCGGCATCTTGCCGCTGTCGATGGCCTCGGCGGCGTTTTTCAGCAGGTTCAGCAGCACCTGCTCGATCAGGATCGGGTCGCACTTGAGCTGCGGCAGGCGCTGAGCCACGTAATGGTGGATCTGCACATTGCGCCGCCGCATCTCGATGGACGCCAGCTCGACCGCGTCCTCGACGATGTCCTTGGCATGGGCCGGCACGCGCTGCGGCTCGCTCTTTTTCACGAAGGCGCGGATGCGGTGGATGATCTGGCCGGCGCGCTCGGCCTGCTTGGCGGTCTTTTGCAGCGCGGCGATCAGGCCGTCGTTGTCGATCGAGCCGGCCTTGACCCGCGACACCATGCCGTTGCAGTAGTTGTTGATGGCCGTCAGCGGCTGGTTCAGCTCGTGCGCCACGCTGCTGGCCATCTCGCCCATGGTGATCAACCGGCTCGACACCTGGGCCTTCTCGGCCTGCTGGGCCGACAGCTCCTCGGCACGGCGGCGCGCGGTCACGTCGGTGGCAATCAGCATCTGCGCCAGCCGGCCGTCGGTCCATTGCAGGTAGCGGGCGCGCACGTCGAACCATTTGTCCAGCGCCGGCGCATACACCTCGCGCGGGTTGGCGCCCAGGCCGGCCAGCTCCTGCGCCGGCAGGCCGGTGTAGTCGTCGACATCGCCGTCGCCATGGGTTTCGTCGTCGGTGCCCGGGGCCGAACCGCTGGCCAGCAGCGCATGGCCGCGTGGATCGGCGCCGAACCACAGCCGGTAGGAGCGGTTGGTGAACAGCAGCTCGCCCTGCTGCACCGACAGCACCGACACCGCGGCCTCCAGGCCTTCGAGCACGGTGGTGAAGCGCTCGTGGCTGGCCGAGAGCTGGTCGCGGATGCGCTTGGCCTCGGTGATGTTGGTCATGCTGGTCATCCAGCCGGTCTGCTGGCCCTTGGCATCGACCAGCGGCGACACATACATGCGCGCATCGAACAGCGTGCCGTTCTTGCGCATCACCTTGACCTCGATGCCGCCGGCCGGGCTGCGGCCCTGCAGCTGCTGCTGCAGCAGGCGGTGGTTCTCGTCCACCCGGTCGTGCGGCCAGTAGGGATAGGGCGGCAGGCGGCCGATCAGCTCGTGCTCGGTGAAGCCGGTCATCGCGCAGAAGGCCGGGTTGACATAGGTCACGCGGCCTTCCATGTCGATCGCGCGCATGCCGGTGAGCATGGAGTTTTCCATCGCGCGGCGGAAATTGGTCTCCTGCACCAAGGCGCCCTGGATCTGGCCACGCCGGCGCACATGGCGCCAGGTGCCCAGCAGCATCCACACCGTCAGCACCGACAGCGCCACCACCATCCAGAACAAGGTGTTGCCGACCAGGCCGGCCGAGGTGCGGTAGCCGGTGGCGCGCACCAGCAGGCCGTTGGCCGCCGGGGCCAGCGGGATGTCGTGCACGATGGCCGAGCGCGAGGCCTGGCGGCCGGCCGGGCCGGGCACCGCCGAGCCGGTGTTGACCAGCTCGTTGTGGCGGTCGTCGAGGATGGCCACCGCATGGCGGCGCGTCACCTCGGACGGCACCTGGTGGCGCATCAGCACGTCCACCGCATAGTCGGCCACCAGGGCGCCGGTGAACTGGCCACGCGACAGCATCGGCACCTGCACCTGGAACACCAGGGTACCGTGGCGGTCCTTGAACGGGCGCGAGTAGATCGGCTGGCGCAGGTCGCGGGCGGCGATGAAGGCCCAGTCGGCCTCGCTGCGGGATTCGCCGCGCGACTCGCCGCGAGATTCGCTGCGGACCTCGGGGCGCAGCGGACCGCGGCCGCTGGCCGCCGATGCGCCGCCGCGTGCGGGCAGGGCGCTGCCGGGCGCGGTGCTGCCCCCGTCCTCGCGCTCGCCGGCCACCTCGTGGCGGGCGCGCACACGCTCGTCGGCGCCCAGCCACACCAGGCGCTGGATCTCCGGGCGGTCGCCGGCCAGGCCATGGGCCTGCTGCGCAAACTCGCCGGGCTCGAGCTCGCGCGAGGCGAACTCGCGCGCCAGCCGCACCAGCTGCTCCTGGGTCTCGATCAGGCGCAGGCGGATCTGCTGCTGGGCGATCTCGGCATCGCGCTTGACGGCCTCGGTCTCGCGCTCGATTTCCTCGTTGCGCAGGTACCAGAAGGCCGCAATGATGGCCGCCAGGAACAGCAGCACCGAGGCCAGCGGGGCCAGGGTGGCCAGTCGGTCCTGGCGCGCTGGCGACTGGCGGCGCCACCAGCGGCCCAGCGGCCGGCGTGCACGTTCGCCGAGCCCGGCGCCGGAGCCTTGGGAAGGGGTTGCCATGGCGCGGATTATCCCGGGCGGGGCGGCTGCGCAGGCGGCCTGGATTGGATTCCGCAGGGCGGCATACAACGCCTCATTCTCTCTAAAAATTCATAATACGAAAACAGTTCCTGTGATTTGGAATTTGCCAACCCTTGTGCGACACTTCGCGCCGATCGCCGGATCGGCCCGATCGCCACGTCCCAGACCCAGACTCTGCCAAGAGGAGACAACCCATGTCCGCATCGCCCTCCGCGCTGCCCGGTTCCGCCCTGGACACCGACGCGCAGGAAACCCGTGAATGGCTGCAGGCCCTGCAGGCCGTCATCGACAGCGAGGGCGCGGAGCGCGCGCATTTCCTGCTGGAGCAGCTGCTGGAAGAGGCCCGCGAGCACGGCGTGGACATGCCGTTCTCGGCCAACACCGGCTACGTCAACACCATCGAGCCCGAACAGGAAGAGCGCAGCCCGGGCAACCTGGAGCTGGAAGGCCGGCTGCGTGCCTACATGCGCTGGAATGCCATGGCCATGGTCGTCAAGGCCAATCGGCTGGACCCGGCCGATGGCGGTGACCTGGGCGGCCACATCAGCTCGTTCCAGAGCCTGGCCCACATGTTCGCGGCCGGCTTCAACCACTTCTGGCATGCCGATGACACCGATGCCGGCGGCAAGCATGGCGGCGACCTGCTCTACATCCAGGGCCACAGCGCGCCCGGCGTCTATGCCCGCGCCTACATGGAAGGCCGGCTGACCGAGGAGCAGCTGCTCAACTTCCGCCAGGAGGTCGACGGCAAGGGCATCTCCAGCTATCCGCATCCCAAGCTGATGCCGGGCTTCTGGCAGTTCCCCACCGTGTCCATGGGCCTGGGGCCCTTGATGGCCATCTACCAGGCGCGCTTCCTGAAGTACCTGCATGCGCGTGGCCTGGCCGATACCAGCCAGCGCAAGGTCTGGGTGTTCTGCGGCGACGGCGAGATGGACGAGCCCGAGAGCCTGGGCGCCATCGGCCTGGCCGCGCGCGAGAACCTCGACAACCTGGTGTTTGTCGTCAACTGCAACCTGCAGCGCCTGGACGGCCCGGTGCGTGGCAACGGCAAGATCATCCAGGAACTGGAGGGCGAGTTCCGCGGCGCCGGCTGGAACGTGCTGAAGCTGCTGTGGGGCAGCAACTGGGACCCGCTGCTGGCCCGCGACAAGGAAGGCGTGCTGCGCCGCATCATGATGGAGACGCTGGACGGCGACTACCAGGCGATGAAGGCCAACGACGGCGCCTTCGTGCGCAAGCAGTTCTTCGGCCGCGATCCGCGCGCGCTGGAGATGGTGGCCAAGATGAGCGACGCCGACGTCTGGAACCTGCGCCGCGGCGGCCATGATGCGGCCAAGGTGTATGCGGCCTTCCATGCCGCCAACACCCACCAGGGCCAGCCCACCGTGCTGCTGGTGAAGACGGTCAAGGGTTATGGCATGGGCAAGGCCGGCGAGGGCAAGAACACCGCCCACCAGACCAAGAAGCTGTCGGACGACGACATCCGCTACATGCGCGACCGCTTCAACATCCCCATCCCCGACAGCGAGCTGCCGAAGATCCCGTTCTACAAGCCGGCCGACGACACGCCGGAGATGAAGTACCTGCACGAGCGCCGCAAGGCCCTGGGCGGCTACCTGCCCAAGCGCCGTGCCAAGGCCGACGAGCACTTCACCGTGCCGGCGCTCGACACCTTCAAGGCCGTGCTCGAGCCCACCGCCGAGGGCCGCGAGATCAGCACCACCCAGGCCTATGTGCGCTTCCTGACCCAGCTGCTGCGCGACCAGGCCATGGGCCCGCGCGTCGTGCCCATCCTGGTGGACGAGGCGCGCACCTTCGGCATGGAAGGCCTGTTCCGCCAGATCGGCATCTACAACCCCGAGGGCCAGAAGTACACGCCGGTCGACAAGGACCAGGTGATGTACTACCGCGAGGCGCAGAACGGCCAGATCCTGCAGGAAGGCATCAACGAGGCCGGCGGCATGGCCAGCTGGATCGCCGCGGCGACGTCGTACAGCACCAACAACCGCATCATGGTGCCGTTCTACATCTACTACTCGATGTTCGGCTTCCAGCGCATCGGCGACCTGGCCTGGGCCGCCGGCGACATGCAGGCGCGTGGCTTCCTGCTCGGCGGCACCAGCGGCCGCACCACGCTGAACGGCGAAGGCCTGCAGCACGAGGACGGCCACAGCCACATCCTGGCCGGCACCATCCCGAACTGCGTCAGCTACGACCCCAGCTTCGCGCACGAGGTCGGCGTGATCATCCACCACGGCCTGAAGCGCATGGTCGAGCGCCAGGAGAACGTGTTCTTCTACCTGACCCTGCTGAACGAGAACTACCCGATGCCCGGCCTGCGCGCCGGCACCGAGGAACAGATCATCAAGGGCATGTACCTGCTGGAAGAGGCCTCCACCGCGGTGGCCGGCCAGCCCCAGGTCAACCTGCTGGGCTCGGGTTCGATCCTGCGCGAGAGCATGGCCGCGCGCACCCTGCTGGCCGCCGACTGGGGCGTGGCCGCCCGGGTGTGGAGCTGCCCCAGCTTCAACGAGCTGGCCCGCGACGGCCAGGACTGCGAGCGCTGGAACCTGCTGCATCCCACCGAGGCGCCGCGCGTGCCCTTCGTCACCCAGCAGCTGGCCGACCAGGCCGGCCCGGTGGTGGCTTCCACCGACTACATCAAGAACTACGCCGAGCAGATCCGCGCCTTCATGCCGCGCGGCCGCGGCTACAAGGTGCTGGGCACCGACGGCTTCGGCCGCAGCGACTTCCGCAGCAAGCTGCGCGAGCACTTCGAGATCAACCGCCACTACATCGTCGTGGCCGCGCTGAAGAGCCTGGCCGATGAAGGCGCGGTGCCGGCCGCACGCGTGGCCGAGGCCATCGCCAAGTACGGCCTGGACGTGAACAAGATCAACCCGCTGTACGCCTGAAATACGCGGCCTCACTGGAGACGACAACCATGGCAGGAACATTGGTGGAAGTGAAGGTCCCGGACATCGGCGACTTCAAGGACGTGGCGGTGATCGAGCTGCTGGTCAAGCCCGGCGACACGGTGCGTGTCGAGCAGAGCCTGATCACGGTGGAATCGGACAAGGCCTCGATGGAGATCCCGTCCAGCCACGCCGGCGTGGTCAAGGAGCTGAAGGTGGCGCTGGGCGACCGCGTGGCCGAAGGCTCGCTGCTGCTGGTGCTGGAGGCGGCCGGCGGCGCTGCCGCGGCACCGGCCCCCGCTGCCGCGGCGGCGCCCGCTCCCGCACCGGTCGCGGCAGCGGCCACAGCCGCAGCGCCGGCACCCGTTGCCGCGGCGCCGGCCGCCGCCGGCGGTGTGGTCGACGTGCTGGTGCCCGACATCGGCGACTTCAAGGACGTGGCGGTGATCGAGCTGCTGGTCAAGCCCGGCGACACGATCCAGGCCGAGCAGAGCCTGCTGACGGTGGAGTCGGACAAGGCCTCGATGGAGATCCCGTCCAGCGTGGCCGGCGTGCTGCAGTCGCTGACCGTGGCCATCGGCGACAAGGTCAACCAGGGCTCGCTGATCGCCCGCGTGGCGGTGGCCGGTGGTGCCGCGATGGCGGCACCGGCTGCTGCGGCATCGGCTCCGGTGGCCGCCTCTGCAGCCGTCCCCGCGGCCGCTCCCGCAGCGGCGCCGGCTGTCGCCGCCCCGGCGGCCGCTGCGGCCGTTCTGCCGGCGCACCAGCCCGGCACGCCCAGCGCCAAGCTGCCCCATGCCTCGCCCACCATCCGCAAGCTGGCGCGTGAGCTGGGTGTGCCGCTGGCCGAGGTGGCCGGCAGCGGTCCCAAGGGCCGCATCACCCAGGACGACGTGCAGGGCTTCGTCAAGCGCGTGATGGCCGGTGACACCCAGACCGCGGCGCAGAAGGCCAAGGCCCCGGCCGCCGCGCCGGCTGCTGCGGGTGGCAGCCTGCCCGGCCTGCTGCCCTGGCCGCAGGTGGACTTCGCCAAGTTCGGCCCCATCGAGCGCAAGGACCTGAGCCGCATCAAGAAGATCAGCGGCGCCAACCTGCACCGCAACTGGGTGATGATCCCGCACGTCACCAACCACGACGATGCCGACATCACCGAGCTGGAGGCCTTCCGTGTCCAGCTGAACAAGGAGAACGAGAAGAGCGGCATCAAGGTCACGATGCTGGCCTTCATGATCAAGGCCGCGGTGGCGGCGCTGAAGAAGTTCCCCGAGTTCAATGCCAGCCTGGACGGCGACGCCCTGGTCTACAAGAACTACTTCCACATCGGCTTTGCCGCCGATACGCCCAACGGCCTGGTGGTGCCGGTGATCAAGGATGCCGACAAGAAGGGTATCTTCCAGATCGGCACCGAGATGGGCGAACTGGCCAAGAAGGCGCGCGACGGCAAGCTGGGCCCGGCCGACATGAGCGGCGGCTGCTTCAGCATCTCGTCGCTGGGCGGCATCGGCGGCAAGTACTTCACGCCCATCATCAATGCGCCCGAGGTGGCGATCATGGGCGTGTGCAAGAGCACGATGGAGCCACGCTGGGACGGCAAGGCCTTCCAGCCGCGCCTGATCCTGCCGCTGAGCCTGAGCTGGGACCACCGCGTCATCGACGGCGCGGCGGCGGCGCGCTTCAACGCGTATTTCGCGGCCATCCTGGCGGACTTCCGCCGGGTCATGCTGTGAGCGGGGGCACCGAGATGGCCATCATCGACATCCAGGTTCCCGACATCGGCGACTTCAAGGACGTTGCCATCATCGAGCTGCTGGTCCAGCCCGGCGACAGCATCAAGGCCGAGCAGAGCCTGGTCACCGTCGAGAGCGACAAGGCCTCGATGGAAATCCCGTCCAGCCATGCCGGCGTGGTCAAGGCGCTGAAGGTGGCGCTGGGCGACAAGGTCAACCAGGGCACGGTGCTGCTGTCGCTGGAGGTGGCCGAGGCCGGTGCCGCGGCGCCGGCTGCGGCTGCCGCTGCGCCAGCGCCAGCTCCCGCAGCGGCACCGGCGGCTGCGCCGGCGGCCGTGGCCCCGCAGGCCGGAAGTTATGCTGGCGCGGTGGACCATGACTGCGACCTGCTGGTGCTGGGCGGTGGCCCGGGCGGCTATTCGGCGGCCTTCCGCGCCGCCGACCTGGGCCTCAAGGTCGTGCTGGTCGAGCGTTATGCCACGCTGGGCGGCGTGTGCCTGAACGTGGGCTGCATCCCCAGCAAGGCCTTGCTGCACGTGGCCGCGGTGATGGACGAGGTCAAGCACTTCGCCGACCTGGGCGTGGACTTCGGCGAGCCCAAGGTCGACCTGGGCAAGCTGCTGACGCACAAGAACAAGGTCACCGGCAAGCTCAGCGGCGGCCTGGCGGCGATGGCCAAGATGCGCAAGGTGAGCGTCGTGCGCGGCTATGGCAGCTTTGCCGATGCCCACCACCTGGCCGTGGAAGAAACCAGCGGCAGCGGCCAGGACAAGACCGGCAAGAACTCGGTGGTGAGGTTCAAGCAGGCCATCATCGCCGCCGGCTCGCAGGCCGTGCGCCTGCCCTTCCTGCCCGACGATCCGCGCATCATCGACTCCACCGGCGCGCTGGAGCTGCGCCAGGCGCCGAAGAAGATGCTGGTCATCGGCGGCGGCATCATCGGCCTGGAGATGGGCACGGTGTATTCGACGCTGGGCGCCCGGCTCGACGTGGTGGAGATGCTCGACGGCCTGATGCAGGGCGCCGACCGTGACCTGGTCAAGGTGTGGCAGAAGATGAATGCCCACCGCTTCGACCGCATCCTGCTGAAGACCAAGACCGTGGGCGCCGAAGCCACGGCCGAAGGCATCAAGGTGCAGTTCGAGGGCCTGGACGGCACGAAGAGCGAAGGTGTCTACGACCTGGTGCTGCAGGCCGTGGGCCGCACGCCCAACGGCAAGAAGATTGCCGCCGACAAGGCCGGCGTGATCGTCGGCGAGCGTGGCTTCATCCCGGTGGACGTGCAGATGCGCACCAATGTGCCGAACATCTTCGCCATCGGCGACATCGTCGGCCAGCCCATGCTGGCGCACAAGGCGGTGCACGAAGGCCATGTGGCGGCCGAGGTGGCGGCCGGTGCGATCCAGGGTGATGCCCAGCTGGCCAAGTCGCAGTTTGATGCCCGGGTGATCCCGAGCGTGGCCTACACCGATCCGGAAGTGGCCTGGGTGGGCCTGACCGAGGACGAGGCCAAGGCCAAGGGCATCCCGGTGAAGAAGGGCCTGTTCCCGTGGACGGCCTCGGGCCGCGCCATTGCCAACGGCCGCGACGAGGGCGTCACCAAGCTGCTGTTCGACGACAGTCCGGAGGCGCACGGCCATGGCCGCATCCTGGGCGGCGGCATTGTCGGCACCCATGCCGGCGACATGATCGGCGAGATCGCGCTGGCCATCGAGATGGGCGCCGACGCGGTGGACATCGGCAAGACCATCCACCCGCACCCGACGCTGGGCGAGAGCATCGGCATGGCCGCCGAAGTGGCCCACGGCAGCTGCACCGACCTGCCGCCGCAGCGGCGCTGACGCGGCAGGCGAGCGGCCAGGCGCTCAAGTTGTCGTCCGCAAGGACGACAACCCGGGTGTCGACGCCGGTCATCAAGGGCCGGCGCCGGCCGCCATGCCGCCGTCCCCAACCCCAATCAGCGAACGCCCAGCGCCTGCCCAGATCCACCCCTGGGCGGCAGCGGCCGGCTGGGCGGCGCTGGCCGCCGGCCTGCTGCTGGCGCTGGCCTGGGGCCCGCGTGCCGGGCCGGCCTGGCTGGCACTGGGCCTGGCCGCGCCGGGGGCGCTGGCGCTGGCCTGGCTGGCCTGGCTGCAGCGCCGCCAGCGGCGCTGGCAGCAGGCCGTGGCCGAGTTGCAGCGTCGCGTGCAGTGCTGCGGCGAAGACCCGGCCCAGGACGGCGGCGATGTGGCCGCGACGCCCGTGCCGCCGGAACTGCAGCCGCTGGCCCAGGCCCTGGGTGGCCTGCACCAGCGCCTGCGCCGCATGGCCGAGCTGCAGGCCGGCCAGGTGGAGGCGCTGCGCCGCCAGGTGCACCAGGATGCCGTCACCGGCCTGAGCAACCGCCGCCACCTGCTGGCCAGCCTGGCCGCGGTGCTGGAATCCGACGAGGCGCCGGCCCAGGCCACGCTGCTGCTGGTGCGCCTGCACGACCTGGCCGGCCTCAACCAACGCATCGGCCGCGAGGCCGCCGACCGTTTGCTGCGTGCGCTGGCGCTGAGCCTGCAGTCCTATCCGCAGCACGTGGCCGATTGCCTGCTGGGCCGGCTGGACGGTGGCGACTTTGCGCTGCTGCTGCCCGCCGGCGGCGTGGCCGAGGACACGGCCCAGGCCCTGCGCCAGGCCCTGGGCCAGTCGCTGGCCACGGTCGATCCGCTGGCCCGGGTGTCGGTGGCGGCGCTGGAGCTGCGACCGCCGTGTCCGGCCGACGTGGCCCTGGTGCAGGCCGCGTCGGCACTGGAAGCCGGCCCGCCGCTGTCCGAGGCCGAGCCGGTGCTGGCCGAGGACCCGGACGACCCCGCGCCCGACCCTGACCGCAATCCCTGGCACCGGCGCGTGATGCGCGCCCTGGCCCAGGGACGGGTGCGGCTGGGCGAGTTTCCGGTCATCACCGCCGACGAGCGGGTGCTGCTGCTGGACTGCCCGCTGCGCGTGCAGCTGGCGCCCGGCGGCGAGTTCGAGCCGGCGGCGCGCTGGCTGCCGCAGGTGGCGCGCAACCGGCTGGGCGCGGTGGTCGACGAGCGGGCGCTGATGCTGGCGCTGGCGGCGATCGCCGCCGACGGCCAGGCGCGCTGCATCAACCTGGGCCGCGCGGCCCTGATGTCGGCCGGCTTTGTCGAGTCGGCCACGCTGCGCCTGGCCGCGGCCCCCGAGGCCGCCGGCCGGCTGTGGGTGGACCTGCCGGAAAGCCTGGCGCTGGACTGCCCCGAGCGCGTGCGCGCGCTGTCGCGGCGCTGGCGGCCGCTGGGCGTGATGCTGGGCCTGGAACATGCCGGCGAGGGCCTGGCCCGGCTGCAGGGCCTGATGGACCTGGGCCTGGACTGCGTGCGCATCGATGCGCGCTTCGTCAACGGCATCGCCGCGCCCGAGGCCGGCGACGCGCGCCGCCATCTGCAGGGCCTGGTGCGCCTGGTGCAGGGCATGGGCCTGGGCCTGACCGCCGAGGGCGTGCGCGCGCCGGCCGATCTGGAGGTGCTGTGGTCGCTGGGCTTCGATGCGGCCACCGGGCCGGCGGTGCAGGCCCGGCTGCCGGCCTAGCCGATGTCGCCGGTGTGCAGCGGATAGCCCTGGCCGGCGCGCCGGCAGGCAAAGAAGTGCTGCAGCGTCTCGCGCACGGTGCGAAAGGCGATCTGATCCCAGGGGATCTCGTGCTCGTGGAACAGCCGCGCCTCCAGCGTCTCGGGGCCGGGGTCCAGCGTGGTGTCGAGCATGCGCGCACGGTAGAACAGGTGCACCTGGCCGACGCGCACCACGTTCATCAGCGTCAGCAGCTCCTGCAGCTCGATGCGGGCGCCGGCCTCTTCGGTGGTCTCGCGCCGCGCGCCATCGGCCACCGTCTCGCCCAGTTCCATGAAGCCGGCCGGCAGCGTCCAGAAGCCGTAGCGCGGCTCGATGGCGCGCTTGCACAGCAGCACCTGCTCGCCCCACACCGGCACCGTGCCCACCACGTTGAGCGGGTTCTCGTAGTGGATGGTGCCGCAGGCGCCGCAGATGGCGCGCTCGCGGTTGTCGTCGTCGGGCACGCGGTAGGCGACCCCGGTGCCGCAGTGGCGGCAGTGCTTGATCAGGCGTGTCTCCAGCATGGCAGCCAGTCTAGCCTGAGGGCCATGGCATCATCATCGGATCTGCCCTTTCCCGCTGTCCGAGGCCCCCGATCATGAGTGCTGCGTATGTCGTCAACCCGCCCGCCCAGACCGCCATCCCGGTGCAGGGCGGCGGCCTGTTTCCGGTGCACCGCATCTACTGCGTGGGCCGCAACTATGCCGAGCATGCCCAGGAGATGGGCTTCACCGGCCGCGAGCCGCCGTTCTTCTTCATGAAGCCGGCCGATGCCCTCGTACACGTGGCCGAGGGCAGCACCGGCGAGATGCCGTACCCGCCGCTGACGCAGAACCTGCACCACGAGGTGGAGCTGGTGGTGGCCATTGGCCAGGGGGGGCGCGACATCGCGGTGGCCGACGCGCTGCAGCACATCTATGGCTACGCCGTGGGCCTGGACATGACCCGCCGCGACCTGCAGAACGAGATGAAGAAGCAGGGCCGGCCCTGGTGCATCGGCAAGGCCTTCGACGCCTCGGCGCCGATCGGCTCCATCGTGCCGCTGGCCAGCACCGGCACGCTGGAGCGCGGCGCCATCACGCTGGCCGTCAACGGCCAGCTGCGCCAGCAGGGCGACCTGTCCGAGCTGATCTGGAGCGTGGCCGAGACCATCGCCACGCTCAGCCAGGCCTGGACCCTGCAGCCCGGCGACCTGATCTTCACCGGCACGCCGGCCGGCGTCAGCGCGGTCCAGGCCGGCGATGTGATGGAAGCCAGCATCGCCGGCCTGGGCACGCTGCGCGTGGCCGTGCGCTGAGCGGGGAGGGCCCGACCATGGCACTGCAGCTCTACAACTACTTCCGCTCGTCGGCCTCGTACCGCGTGCGCATCGCGCTGGCGCTGAAGGGCCTGGACTACGACTACCTGCCGGTGCACCTGGTCAAGGGCGAGCAGCGCGGCGCCGACTATGCGGCGGTCTCGGCCTCGGGCCTGGTGCCGCTGCTGCGTGACGGCGAGGCCGTGGTCACGCAGTCGATGGCCATCATCGAATACCTGGACGAGACCCGGCCCGAGCCGCCGCTGCTGCCGGCCGACGCGCTGGGCCGCGCCCGCGTGCGCGCCATCGCGCAAGACATCGCCTGCGAGATCCATCCGCTGAACAACCTGCGTGTGCTGCGCTACCTGGTGCACGACCTCAAGCTCAGCGAGGACGACAAGAACCGCTGGTACCGGCACTGGGTGGAAAGCGGCCTGGTGGCGGTGGAGCGCCAGCTGGCGGCCCAGCCTTCGCGCTACTGCCACGGCGATGCGCCGACGCTGGCCGACTGCGTGCTGGTGCCGCAGATCTTCAATGCCCAGCGCCTGGACTGCCGCACCGACCATGTGCCCCAGGTGATGCGCGTGTTCGAGGCCTGCATGGCGCTGGAGGCCTTTGCCAAGACCCAGCCCTCGGCCTGCCCGGATGCAGCCTGAGGCCCTGCCCGAGGCCATCCGGCCGCAGTGGACGCCGGCGCTGCCGCAGGGCGTGGGCGCGCTGATGAGCACGCGCCAGGGCGGTGTCAGCCGGCCGCCGTTCGACAGCCTGAACCTGCGGCCGGCGGCGCTGGGCGGCGAGTCGACCGACGATGCCGGGGCCGTGGCCGAGAACCAGCGCCGCTTTGCCGCTGCGCTGGGCGCCCGGCCGGTGTGGCTGCGCCAGGTGCATGGCCGCGGCGTGGTGCGCCTGGATGCTGGCCTGGCATGCCCCGGGGCCGAACTGCCGGTGGCCGATGCGGCGATCAGCACCGAGCCCGGCATCGCCTGCACGGTGATGGTCGCCGACTGCCTGCCGGTGCTGCTGGCCAGCCGCTGCGGCCGGGTGGTCGGCGCGGCCCATGCCGGCTGGCGCGGCCTGTCCGGCGGCGTGCTCGAGGCCACGCTGGCCGCGATGACCGAGGCCGCCGGCGTCAGGCCGGCCGAGCTGCAGGCCTGGCTGGGCCCCTGCATCGGCCCGCAGGCCTTCGAGGTCGGGCCCGAGGTGCTGCAGGCCTTCGGCGTGGTGCCGACGGGCGCCGACGGTCGCTTCTTCCGCTACACGCCGCGGCCCGATGGCAGCCCACGCTGGCGTGCCGACCTGGCCGGCCTGGCCCGCCTGCGCCTGCAGGCCAGCGGCCTGGCGGCCGAGGCCATCGCTGGCAACGACGGCAGCGCCGGCTGGTGCACGGTGGGCGAGGCCTCACGCTTCTTTTCGTTCCGGCGCCAGCCGGTCAGCGGCCGCCTGGCCGCCGCCATCGCCCGCATCGGCTGAACCGGCGGCGGCCGCAGCTTCCGCCTCGGCTTCGGCCAGTTCGCGCGCCCGGCGCAGCCGCTTGCGCCCCGGCGTGCCCAGCACATAGAGCACGATGGCCAGCGGCATCACCCCATACAGCAGCAGCGTGAAGAACGCGCCCAGCAGCGTGCCCTGGGTGGACGTGGCTTCGGCCGCGGCCATCAGCACGGCCACGAAGATCCAGGCAATGGCAACGATGTGCATTTCACTATGCGGAGTTGTTTACCGCTTCTTGAAAAAATTAGTCATCATCGGGTAAGCTAGAGGCCGTACAAACCCAGTCTGCCGGCATCGTGGCGCACGCAGCGCCCGCCGAGCATCGCACAGCGGCGACGGCCTCGCCGACACCACCAGGAGACGTGCATGACGCAGAAGAGCCCGGCCCACGAGGCCATCAGCGCGGTCAACGACGCGATGGCCCAGATGTCGCAGATGGCCCAGTCCTTCGGCGAGCAGGCCGGCAAGGCCTGGTCCGGTGCCCTGCCGGGCTTTGGCGCCGCCGCCGATACGGCGCCGGCCATGGGCGCGATGAACGGCATGCAGAGCGCCTTGGGCGAGGCCTTCAAGTCGATGTCGGCGCTGAGCCTGCCGGCCGATGCGCTGAGCCGGCTGCAGGCCGACTACATGGCCCAGGCCGCGGCGCTGTGGAACGAGTCGCTGACACGCTTCCAGAAAGAGGGCAAGCCGGCCGCGCCCAGCGGCGACAAGCGTTTCGCCGCCGCCGCCTGGGGCGAGAACCCGGTGGCGGCGATGGCCGCCCAGACCTATCTGCTGAATGCGCGCACGCTGATGCAGATGGCCGAGGCGGTGCAGGCCGATGCCAAGACCAAGGCCCGCATCCGCTTCGCGGTGCAGCAGTGGGTGGATGCGGCCAGCCCGGCCAACACCCTGGCGCTGAATGCCGAGGCCCTGGCCAAGGCCGTCGAGACCCGCGGCGAGAGCCTGCAGCAGGGCCTGCAGCAGCTGCTGAAGGACGTGCAGCAGGGCCACATCTCGCAGACCGACGAAAGCGCCTTCGAGGTCGGCCGCAATGTGGCGGTCAGCGAAGGTGCGGTGGTGTTCGAGAACGAGCTGTTCCAGCTGATCGAATACAAGCCGCTCACCGCCAAGGTCTACGAGCGGCCGATGCTGTTCGTGCCGCCTTGCATCAACAAGTACTACATCCTGGACCTGCAGCCCGAGAACTCGGTCATCCGCTACACGGTGGAGCAGGGCCACCGCGTGTTCGTGGTCAGTTGGCGCAACCCGGATCCGGGCATGGTCGGCCTGGGCTGGGACGACTACATCGAGCAGGGGCCGCTGAAGGCCATCGAGGTGGTGCAGGCCATCGGCGGCTCGCCGCAGATCAATACCCTGGGCTTCTGCGTCGGCGGCACCATCCTGGCCACGGCCCTGGCCGTGCTGGCCGGGCGCGGCCAGTTCCCGGCCAGCTCGATGACCCTGCTGACCACGCTGCTGGACTTTGCCGACACCGGCGTGCTGGACGTGTTTGTCGACGAGGCCTCGGTGCGGCTGCGCGAGATGACCATCGGCCCGAACGCGCCCACCGGCCCGGGCATGCTCAAGGGCCAGGAACTGGCCACCACCTTCAGCTTTCTGCGCCCCAACGACCTGGTGTGGAACTATGTGCAGGGCAACTACCTGAAGGGCGAGGCGCCGCCGCCGTTCGACCTGCTGTACTGGAACGGCGACTCCACCAACCTGCCCGGGCCCATGTACTGCTGGTACCTGCGCCACACCTACCTGAACAACGAGTTGAAGCAGCCCGGCGCGCTGACGGTCTGCGGCGCGCCGCTGGACCTGGGCAAGATCAGCACGCCGACCTTCATCTATGCCTCGCGCGAGGACCACATCGTGCCCTGGAAGGCGGCCTATGCCTCCACCGGCGTGCTCAAGGGCGTGAAGGACAAGACCTTCGTGCTCGGCGCCTCGGGCCACATCGCCGGCGTCATCAACCCGGCGAGCAAGAACAAGCGCAGCCACTGGGTCAATGCCAAGCTGGCCGATCAGCCCCAGGCCTGGTTCGACGCCGCGGCCGAAAAGCCCGGCAGCTGGTGGCCGGTGTGGTCGGACTGGCTGTCCGGCCACGGTGGCAAGATGATTGCTGCCCCCAAGGCCTATGGCAGCCGGCAGTACCCGGCCATCGAGCCGGCACCGGGCCGCTACGTCAAACAGAAGGCCTGACGCAGCAAGCCCGAGCGCCCGCTTCCACCCCGTTCCCGCAAACCCCTGGAGACTGTTCATGAGCACCGACATCGTCATCGTCGCCGCGGCCCGCACCGCCGTCGGCAAGTTCGGCGGCACGCTGGCCAAGACCGCCGCCCCGGCGCTGGGCGCCACCGTGATCCAGGCCCTGCTGCAGCGCAGCGGCCTGTCTGGCGAGCAGATCGGCGAGGTCATCCTCGGCCAGGTGCTGGCCGCCGGCTCGGGCCAGAACCCGGCGCGCCAGGCGGTGATCGCCGCCGGCCTGCCCTCGGCCGTGCCGGCCATGACCATCAACAAGGTCTGCGGCTCGGGCCTGAAGGCGGTGATGCTGGCGGCCCAGGCCATCCGCGACGGCGACAGCGAGATCGTCATCGCCGGCGGCCAGGAGAACATGAGCCTGGCCCCGCATGTGCTGCCGGCCAGCCGCGACGGCCAGCGCATGGGCGACTGGAAGCTGATCGACAGCATGATCGTCGACGGCCTGTGGGATGTGTACAACCAGTACCACATGGGCATCACCGCCGAGAACGTGGCCAAGCAGTACGGCATCACGCGCGAGGCCCAGGACGCGCTGGCCCTGGCCAGCCAGCAGAAGGCCGCCGCGGCCCAGGCCGCCGGGCGCTTTGCCGACGAGATCGTGCCGGTGAGCATTCCGCAGAAGAAGGGTGACCCCATCGTCTTCGACCAGGACGAGTTCATCAACAAGAAGACCAGCGCCGAGGCCCTGGCCGGCCTGCGTCCGGCCTTCGACAAGGCCGGCTCGGTGACCGCCGGCAATGCCAGCGGCATCAACGACGGCGCCGCCGCGGTGATGGTGATGAGCGCGGCCAAGGCCGCGGCCCTGGGCCTGACGCCGCTGGCGCGCATCGCCAGCTATGCCAGCGCCGGCCTGGACCCCAAGATCATGGGCATGGGCCCGGTGCCGGCGGCCAAGAAGGCGCTGCAGCGCGCCGGCTGGAAGGCCACCGACCTGGACCTGCTGGAGATCAACGAGGCCTTCGCCGCCCAGGCCTGCGCCGTGCACCAGGAGATGGGCTGGGACACCAGCAAGGTCAACGTCAACGGCGGCGCCATCGCCATCGGCCACCCCATCGGCGCCTCCGGCTGCCGCATCCTGGTGACCCTGCTGCACGAGATGCAGAAGCGCGATGCCAAGCGCGGCATCGCCAGCCTGTGCATCGGCGGCGGCATGGGCGTGGCCCTGACCGTCGAGCGCTGAACCTCCGGCACCCGCAACACCACAGAGCGCGTGCAGGGCGAACCCGGTTGACCGCGGCGTGGCAAGCGGCGACCCTGGCAGCGCGCCACCCCGTTTCGAGTCCCAGCAAACACCCAAGGAGAGTGAGATGAGTCAGAAAGTTGCGTACGTCACCGGCGGCATGGGCGGCATTGGCACCGCCATCTGCCAGCGCCTGGCCAAGGACGGCTTCAAGGTCATCGCCGGCTGCGGTCCCAGCCGCGACTTCAACAAGTGGCTCGACGAGCAGAAGGCCCTGGGCTACAGCTTCTACGCCTCGGTGGGCAACGTCGCCGACTGGGACTCGACGGTCGAGGCCTTCACCAAGGCCACGGCCGAGCACGGCCACATCGACGTGCTGGTCAACAACGCCGGCATCACCCGCGACCGCATGTTCCTGAAGATGTCGCCGGAAGACTGGCGCGCGGTGATCGACACCAACCTCAACAGCATGTTCAACGTCACCAAGCAGGTGGTGCCGGGCATGGTCGAAAAGGGCTGGGGCCGCATCATCCAGATCAGCTCGGTCAACGGCGAGAAGGGCCAGGCCGGCCAGACCAACTACTCGGCGGCCAAGGCCGGCATGCACGGCTTCACCATGGCCCTGGCCCAGGAACTGGCGGCCAAGGGCGTGACGGTCAACACCGTCAGCCCCGGCTACATCGGCACCGACATGGTCCGCGCCATCAAGCCCGAGGTGCTGGAAAAGATCGTCGCCACCATCCCGGTCAAGCGCCTGGGCACGCCGGAAGAGATCGGCTCGGTCGTGGCCTGGCTGGCCGGCCCGGACTCGGGCTTCACCACCGGCGCCGATTTCAGCTGCAATGGCGGTCTGCACATGGGTTGAGCGCGCAGCGCTCGTCCTCCAGGGCCGGCCTTGCCGGCCCTTTTTCATTCAGAACGCCATGTAGCGGCCGGGGCGGTGGTTGATGGCCAGCGCGAAGTTCATCGCCAGGGCGGCCAGCACGCTGAGCGCCAGGCGGCGCCAGTCCAGCCAGGGCGTGGCGGCCAGCAGGATGGCGCAGTCGATCAGGGCCTGCACCAGGCCGGCGCGCCAGCCGAAGCGCTGCTGCAGCCACAGCACCAGCACGCCGAAGCCGCCCAGGCTGGCGCGGTGGCGGAACAGGATGATGAAGCCGGCGCCGACCAGCAGGCCACCGGCCAGGGCCGCAAACGGCGGTGCCACCCAGGCGATGCTCAGCCAGCGCGGCAGCGTCTCGCTGAGCAGGGCCAGCAGGGCCACCGCGGCCATGGTCTTGAGCGTGAAGCGTGGCCCCATGCGCGCCCAGGCCAGCGCGTAGAACGGCAGGTTGATGGCAAACAGCAGCAGGCCGAAGGGCCAGGCCAGCGCATAGTGGGCGATCAGTGCCAGGCCCACGGTGCCGCCGGTCATCAGCCCGGCCTGGCGGAACAGGGCCAGGCCCAGGGCCACGAACAGCGTGCCGGTGGCCAGGGCCTGCAGGTCGTCGAACAGGCTGTGGGGCGGGGCTTCGGCGTTGGTGGCGGCGCTCACTCGCCGACCCCGGCGAGGAAGAACTTGATCACGCCCTTGGCGACGAAGCCCAGCAGGCCGAAGCCCAGCGCCAGGAACAGCACGAAGGCGCCGAACTTGCCCGCCTTGGACTCGCGCGCCAGCTGGAAGATGATGAACACCATGTACAGCATGAACGCGCCCACGCCGAAGGTGAGCCCGAACCAGGCGATCTGCTCCTCGGTATAGCCGAACATGCTGCGGGTCCTGCGCGGGCTCAGGCGTCGCCGGCCGGACCGACCAGGTCGCGGTAGGCATGCCAGCTGGCATGGGCCAGCCAGGGCGCCACCACCACCAGGCCCAGCAGGGCGGTGGCCATGCCCAGCGCCGTCAGCGCCAGCAGCAGCGCGGCCCACAGGGCCATGGCCGCCGGATGGGCCTGCACCACGCGCCAGCTGGTGAGCACCGCGCCGAGCACGCTGACATCGCGGTCCAGCAGCATCGGCATCGCCACCACGCTGCTGGCGAACACCGGCGCGGCCAGGAAGGCGCCCAGGCCCAGCCAGACCTCGAACAGCATCGAGTGTTCGGCCAGCACCACCACGCGCAGGAAGTCGATCGGGTTGTTCACCGGCGCACTGGCAAAGCCGGTGATCAGCGAGGCCGAGGTCATGACCCAGCCGGTGCCGGCAAAGGCCAGCAGCAGGCCGAAGATGATCAGCCGGCCGCCGCGCTGGCGGTCGGGCTTCCAGGCGCGCAGGGCCACGGCCAGGTCGGCACGCTCGCCGCGCTCCAGCGCACGGCTGATCGCATACAGGCCGGTGGCCGGCAGCGGCGCCACCAGCAGAAAGCCGGTGAAGGCGCCCGACAGCAGCCAGAACTGGTCGCGCGCCAGCACGATCAGCAGCGCGCCGAACAGCGCCAGCGCCAGGCCATGCAGCAGGCCGGGCAGCGGGCAGCGCATCAGGTCGCGCCAGCCACGCGCCAGCCAGCCCAGCGGGCGCAGCATCGGGATGGAGCGCACGCCGAACTGGCGCGATTCGATCAGGGCGGGACTTTCACGCATGGGCGGCACGGCCTCGCATCATGCCGCCGCAGCGGGAGGCAGGGCTTGATCTTGGACAGCTGTCGCGTCGGCCGCCGCCAGCAGGGCCTGGGCGGCCCGGGCCAGCGTGGCCGGCGCGGCATCGGCCAGCCGCAGCTCGGCGGCCTGGGCCAGGCCGGCGTAATGGCGGTCGGTGGAGCGCTGGTACAGCGGGTCGTAGTGCTCGGTCATCAGCGCGGCAAACACGCCGGCCCAGTCGCCGGCGCGGGCCTGGGCCTGCCAGCGCTTGACGGTCTCGCGGCCACGCAGCTCGACCAGGGCCTCGATCAGGCTGCAGAAGCGCTCGGGCGCGGCGCTCAGCGCCGCATAGTCCTGCAACAGCAGCTGCACCCGGGCGGCATCGGCCAGTTCCAGGCGCTGCACCCGGCCGCGGGCCTGCATCTGGCGCACCAGGGCATCGGGCAGCTGCAGCTGGCCGATCTTCTTGCTCTCGCTCTCGATGAACACCGGCCGCTGCGCGTCCAGCGACTGCAGCGCCGACCACAGCAGGGTGTCGAAGCGCTTTTGCGCCGGCTGCGGCCGGTCGGGCAGGGCGCCGAGGATGCTGCCGCGGTGGCAGGCCAGGCCTTCCAGGTCCAGCACCTGGGCGCCGGCCTCGCGCAGCGCCTGCAGCAGCCGCGTCTTGCCGCTGCCGGTGCGGCCCACCAGCACACGGAAGTCGAAGCGCGCCGGCCAGTCGGCCAGGTCCTGCCGCACCTGGGCGCGAAAGCCCTTGTAGCCGCCGGCCACGCGCGTGGTGCGAAAGCCGATCTGGTCGAGGAACCAGGCCAGCGTGCCCGAGCGCTGACCGCCGCGCCAGCAATAGACCAGGGGTTTCCAGTCGCGCGGCTTGTCGGCGATCCAGCGGTCCAGGTGGTCGGCGATGTTGCGCGCGACCATGGCCGCGCCGATCTTGCGCGCCGGCAGCGGGCCCTGCTGCACGTAGAGCGTGCCGACGATGCGGCGCTCGTCGTCGCTGAGCACCGGCCAGTTCTGCGCGCCGGGCAGGTGGTCCAGCGCAAACTCCGACGGTGAGCGGGCGTCGAGCACCGCGTCGTACTCGTGCAGCCGGCGCGAGGCCTCGGCGGCATCCAGGCTCAGCAGCGACATCGGGCCGACCTCAGGCCAGCGGCCGCTCGGGCGCGATGGCGTCCAGCAGCTCGCTCTCGATCTGCAGCTGGCGCCGCGTCTGCTGCAGCGCCGGGCCGTCGACCAGGAAGGTGTCTTCCACCCGCTCACCCAGCGTCGTCACCTTGGCCAGCTGCAGGTTGATCTGGTGGCGGGCCAGCACCAGGGCGATGGCATAGAGCAGGCCCGAGCGGTCGCTGGTGCTGACCGACAGCAGCCAGCGCTGGGCGCGCTCGTCGGGCCGCAGCGAGACCCAGGGCGTGACCGGGAACGAGCGCACCCGCCGCGACAGCCGCCCGCGCGAGGGCGGGTTCAGCTCGTCGCGGCTGGCCAGCGCGGCCACCAGCTGGTGCTCGACCAGGGCGATCAGGTCGCGGTAGGCGCCGGCGTCGCCGGGCTCGCAGTTCGGGTGCACGACCTGGAAGGTGTCGAGCGCATAGCCGTTGCGGCTGGTGTGCACCTTGGCGTCCTGGATGGAGAAGCCGGCGCGGTCGAAGTAGCCGCAGATGCGCACGAACAGGTCGGGCCGGTCGGGCGAATACACCAGCACCTGCAGGCCGTCGCCCACCGGCGAGGGACGGGCGCGCACCACCGGATCGGTGGTCTGCAGAAAGCGCCACAGCGCCCGCGCATGCCAGGCGATCTCGCTGGCGTCGTGGCGGGCGAAGTAGCTCAGCTCCAGCGTCTTCCACAGCGGCTCTTCGGTGCCGGGCAGGGCGCTGTGCAGGGCCAGGATCTGGCGTGCCTCCAGCTGGCGCGCCTCGATCTCGGCATCGGCATTCGGCTGGGCGCCACCCAGGGCGCGCAGCGTGATGCGGTACAGGTCTTCCAGCAGCTTGGCCTTCCAGGCGTTCCAGACCTTGGGGCTGGTGCCGCGGATGTCGGCCACCGTCAGCAGGTACAGCGCGGTCAGGTGGCGCTGGTCGCCGACGGTGTGGGCGAAGGCGCGGATCACGTCGGGGTCGGACAGGTCTTCCTTCTGCGCCACCGTGCTCATGGTCAGGTGGTGGCGCACCAGGAACTCGCACAGCTCGGCATCGGCCCTGGGCAGGCCGTGGTCGCGGCAGAAGCGCCGCACCTCGGTGGCGCCCAGCTCGCTGTGGTCGCCACCGCGGCCCTTGGCCACGTCGTGGAACAGCGCGGCGATGTAGAGCAGCTCGGGCCGGTCCCACTGCGAGGCCAGGCGGCTGCAGAACGGGTACTCGTGCGCATGCTCGGCGATGAAGAAGCGGCGCACATTGCGCAGCACCATCAGGATGTGCTGGTCCACGGTGTAGACGTGGAACAGATCGTGCTGCATGCGGCCGACGATGCGCCGGAACACCCACAGGTAGCGGCCCAGCACCGAGGTCTGGTTCATCAGCCGGAAGGCATGGGTGATGCCCTGGGGCTGGCGCAGGATGTCGAGGAACAGCTCGCGGTTGATGGGGTCGCGGCGGAAGGCGCCGTCCATCACATTGCGCGCGTTGTACAGCGCACGCAGCGTGCGCGCCGACAGGCCCTTGATGCCCGGCGTCTGCTCGAACACCAGAAAGGTCTCGAGGATGGCGTGCGGGTTGTCCAGGTAGAGGTCGTCGCGCACCACCTCCAGCATGCCCGAGCGATCCAGGAAGATGGCATTGATCGGCCGCATCGGCACCTCGGTGCGGTCTTCGATGCGCTCGGCGATGTTCAGCAGCAGGATCTGGTTGAGCTGGGCCACGGCCTTGGCGGCCCAGTAGTAGCGGTGCATCAGCACCTCGCTGGCGCGCTGCTCGCGGCTGCTGTGGTAGCCAAAGCTCTCGGCCACCGCGGTCTGCTGGTCGAACACCAGCCGGTCCTCGCGACGGCCGGCCACCGCATGCAGGCGGGCGCGGATCAGGGTCAGCGTGCCCTGGTGGCGCTGCAGCTGCTTGACCTCGAACGGCGTGATCAGGCCGCTGGCCGCCAGCTCGGCCCAGTTGCGGCCCAGGCCGGCGGCGCGTGCCACCCACAGCAGCAGCTGCAGGTCGCGCAGGCCGCCCGGGCTTTCCTTGCAGTTGGGCTCCAGCGCGTAGGGCGTGTCCTCGTACTTGGTGTGGCGCTGGCGCATCTCCAGCGTCTTGGCGCGCAGAAAGGCCACCGGGTCCATGGCCGCCGTGGTCTCGCGCTGCAGGCGCTGGCCCAGGCGGCGGTTGCCGGCCAGCCAGCGGGCTTCCAGCAGCGCGGTCTGCACCGTCACGTCGCGCAGGGCCTCGGCGACGCAGTCCGACACCGTGCGCACCGACGAGCCGATCTCCAGGCCGATGTCCCAGCAGGCGGTGATGAAGCCCTCGATGGCCGCCTTCAGCGGGCTGCCGTCCTCGGTGGGGCTGGCCTCGGGCAGCAGCAGCAGCACGTCGATGTCGCTGTAGGGCAGCAGCTCGCCCCGGCCATAGCCGCCCACGGCCATCAGCGTGGCATTGGCCGGCAGGCCGGCATGGCGCCACAGCGCGGCCAGCGTGGCATCGACATGGCGCGTCAGGCCGCGGATCAGGCGCGTGGCCGCCGGCGCACTGGCGCGCGACTGCAGGAAGTGGTCGATCAGCGCCTTCTTGCCGTCGCGGAACTGGCTGCGCAGCGCGGGCAGGTCCAGTGGCGCCGGTGCCGGCGCCGCGGCGTCGGCGGCCAGCTGTTCCGCGGTGTCCACGCGCATCGGCAGCTCAGGCGCCGGTGATGAAGGCCGGCGGCGGCGGGCTGCCGGCCGACAGCGTCATGATCTCGTAGCCGGTCTCGGTGACCACCACCGTGTGCTCCCACTGCGCCGACAGCGAGCGGTCCTTGGTGACGATGGTCCAGCCGTCGCCCAGCTCGCGGATCTCGCGCCGGCCGGCGTTGATCATCGGCTCGATGGTGAACACCATGCCCGGCACCAGCTCTTCCAGCGTGCCGGGGCGGCCGTAGTGCAGCACCTGCGGCTCCTCGTGGAACTTCTGGCCGATGCCATGGCCGCAGAACTCGCGCACGATGGAAAAGCCCTGGTTCTCGGCAAAGGTCTGGATGGCGTGGCCGATGTCGCCCAGGCGCGCGCCGGGCCGCACCTTGGCAATGCCCTTCCACATCGCCTCGTAGGTGATGCTGCACAGCCGCTTGGCGGCGATGCCGCCGTCACCGACCACGAACATGCGGCTGGTGTCGCCATGCCAGCCGTCCTTGATGACGGTGACGTCGATGTTGACGATGTCGCCGTTCTTCAGCGGCTTGTCGTTGGGGATGCCGTGGCAGACCTGGTGGTTGATCGAGGTGCAGATCGACTTGGGGTAGGGCACATAGCCCGGCGGCTGGTAGTTCAGCGGCGCGGGAATGGCTTTTTGCACCTCGACGATGTGGTCGTGCGCCAGCTTGTCCAGCTGTTCGGTGGTGATGCCGGGCTTGACGTGCGGGGTCAGCATGTCGAGCACCTCGCTGGCGAGGCGGCCGGCGATGCGCATGCCTTCGATGTCGGCGGCGGTCTTCAGGGTGATGGCCATGGGCGGGAATTATCCCACCTCAAAGTAGAATCAAGGGTTTTCATGGGCATGGCCAGCGCCCGTGGAAGTCCTTCTTCCCGCTGCAACGGGTGCCCATGTCGACCACCACCAAGCCTTCCTCCGCCAACGTGTTCTTCGTCGAGGGCGGCAATGCGCTGTCGGCCTTCCGCGCCCAGGCCCTGCTGCCGCGGCTGCAGGCGCTGGAGCCGCGCATCAGCGGCCTGGTGGCGCGCCATGTGCACTGGGTCTGGGCCGATGCGGCGCTGGACAGTGTCACCCGCGAGCGCGTGGCCGCGCTGCTGGACTATGGCGATGCCTATGCCGGCGATGGCGACGGCGGCAGCCTGGTGCTGGTGATGCCGCGCCTGGGCACGGTCTCGCCCTGGGCCAGCAAGGCCACCGACATCGCCCACAACTGCGGCCTGGCCGTGCACCGCGTCGAGCGCGTCACCGAATACCGGCTGCAGCTGAAGGCGCCGCTGTTCGGCTCGGCCAAGCCCTTGACCGAGGCGGCCCTGGCCGCCTGCGCCGATTTGCTGCACGACCGCATGACCGAGAGCGTGGCCTTCGAGCGCGAGGCCGCGCGCCACCTGTTCGACGCCCGCCAGGCCGAGCCGCTGGCCCATGTGGACGTGCTGGGCGCCGGCCGCGCCGCGCTGCAGCAGGCCAATGCCGACTGGGGCCTGGCGCTGTCGGACGACGAGATCGACTACCTGGTGAGCAACTTCCGCCAGCTGGGCCGCAACCCCAGCGACGTGGAGCTGATGATGTTCGCCCAGGCCAACAGCGAGCATTGCCGGCACAAGATCTTCAATGCCGACTTCACCATCGACGGCCAGCGCCAGGACCTGAGCCTGTTCGGCATGATCCGCAACACCGAGAAGCTGTCGCCCCAGCACAGCGTGGTGGCTTACAGCGACAACGCCGCGGTGATGGAAGGCGGCCCGGCGCAGCGCTGGCTGCCGCAGGGTTGCAGCGACGCGCCGCTCTACGGCCCGCGCGACGAGACCGTGCATGTGCTGATGAAGGTGGAGACGCACAACCATCCCACCGCCATCAGCCCGTTCCCGGGCGCGTCCACCGGTGCCGGCGGCGAGATCCGCGACGAGGGCGCCACCGGCCGCGGCGCCCGCCCCAAGGCCGGGCTGACCGGCTTCTCGGTCTCCAACCTGCACCTGCCGGGCCTGGCCGAGCCCTGGGAAGCCAAGCCGGTGGGCAAGCCCGAGCACATCGCCAGCCCGCTGCAGATCATGATCGAGGGCCCGCTGGGCGGCGCGGCCTTCAACAACGAGTTCGGCCGGCCCAACCTGGGCGGCTATTTCCGCGTCTACGAGCAGGCTGTGGCCGGCCAGGTGCGTGGCTACCACAAGCCCATCATGATCGCCGGCGGCCTGGGCAGCATCAGCGCCGGCCAGACGCACAAGCTGCCGTTTGGCGCCGGCACCCTGCTGGTGCAACTGGGCGGGCCGGGCATGCGCATCGGCATGGGCGGCGGCGCCGCCAGCTCGATGGCCGCCGGCAGCAACACCGCGGCGCTCGACTTCGACAGCGTGCAGCGTGGCAACCCCGAGATCCAGCGCCGCGCCCAGGAGGTCATCAACCACTGCTGGGCGCTGGGCGAGGGCAATCCCATCCTGGCCATCCACGACGTGGGCGCAGGCGGCATCAGCAATGCCTTCCCCGAGCTGGTGGATGGCGCCGGCCAGGGTGCCACCTTCGATCTGCGCAAGGTGCCGCTGGAAGAAACCGGCCTGGCACCCAAGGAAATCTGGTGCAACGAGAGCCAGGAGCGCTATGTGCTGGCGCTCGATCCCGATCTGCTGCCGGTGTTCGAGCGCATGGCCGGGCGCGAGCGCTGCCCGTTTGCAGTGGTTGGCGTGGCCACTTCCGACCGTGCCCTGGTGCTGGAAGACGGCCCGGGCGGTGATCGCGCCATCGACATGCCGATGGACGTGCTGCTGGGCAAGCCGCCCAAGATGCACCGCGACGTGCAGCGCGTGGCGCTGCAGTCGCCCAGGCTGGACCTCACCGGCGTGGCGCTGGCCCAGGTGGCTTTTGACGTGCTGCGCCATCCCACGGTGGCCAGCAAGCGCTTTCTGATCACCATCGGCGACCGCACCGTGGGGGGCCTGAGCCACCGCGACCAGATGGTCGGCCCCTGGCAGGTGCCGGTGGCCGACTGCGCCGTGACCCTGGCCGACTACACGGGCTTTCGTGGCGAGGCCATGAGCATGGGCGAGCGCACGCCGCTGGCCGCCCTGGCCTCGGCCACCGCCGCCGCCTCGGGCCGCATGGCCGTGGGCGAGGCCATCACCAATCTGCTGGCCGCGCCGATCGAGCTGTCGCGCATCAAGCTCAGCGCCAACTGGATGGCCGCCTGCGGCGAGCCCGGCGAAGACGCAGCGCTGTACGACACCGTGCGTGCCGTGGGCATGGAGCTGTGTCCGGCGCTGGGCATCGGCATCCCGGTGGGCAAGGACAGCCTGTCGATGCGCACGCGCTGGAGCGATGCCGGCGGCAGCAAGCAGGTCACCGCGCCGGTGAGCCTGATCGTCACCGCCTTCGCCTCGCTGGACGATGTGCGCGGCACGCTGACGCCGCAGCTGCAGCCCGGCGAGACCAGCCTGATCCTGGTTGACCTGGGCGCCGGCCGCCAACGCATGGCCGGCAGCATGCTGGCCCAGGTGCTGGGCCAGTTCGGCTGCGCCCAGGCCGACGGCGTTCCCGATGTCGACGATCCGACCCTGCTCAAGGCCCTGGTGGCTGCCGTCAACGAGCTGCGTGCCGATGGCAGCCTGCTGGCCTACCACGACCGCAGCGACGGCGGCCTGTGGGCCACGGTCTGCGAGATGGCCTTTGCCGGCCAGCAGGGCGTGAGCCTGAATGTCGACCTGCTGTGTACCGAGGGCGATGGCATCAGCGACAGCCGCGCCGAGCATGGCGATTCCAAGAACTGGGCCGGCCAGGTCAGCGAGCGCCGCAATGAGCTGATGCTGAAGGCCTTGTTCAACGAGGAACTGGGCGTGGTGCTGCAGGTGCCGCGTGCCCAGCGCGATGCGGCCATCGCCGTGCTGCGCCGCCACGGCCTGTCGCGCTGGAGCCATGTGGTGGGCGCCACCCATCAGCGCCCGACCATCGAGGTCTGGCGCGATGCCAAGGCCCAGTTCAGTGCGCCGCTGCGCGAGCTGCAGCAGGCCTGGGACCAGGTCTCGGCGCGCATCACCGCGCTGCGCGACCACCCGGACTGCGCCGCCGCCGAGCATGCGGCCGTGGGCGACGAGGCCGACACCGGCCTGCATGTGAAGCTCGGCTTCGACCCGGCCGAGGACGTGGCAGCGCCCTATATCGCCAAGGCCTCAGCCCGGCCCAAGGTGGCCATCCTGCGCGAGCAGGGCGTCAACTCGCATCTGGAGATGAGCCATGCCATGCACCTGGCCGGCTTCGACACCTTCGATGTGCACATGAGCGACCTGCAGCGTGGCGGCGTGGCACTGGCCCAGTTCCAGGGCCTGGTGGCCTGCGGCGGCTTCAGCTACGGCGATACGCTGGGCGCCGGCGAGGGCTGGGCGCGCTCCATCCTGTTCAACCCGCAGCTGGCCGAGCAGTTCCAGGCCTTCTTCCAGCGCAGCGACAGCTTTGCGCTGGGCGTGTGCAATGGCTGCCAGATGATGGCCGCGCTGTCGCCCATCATCCCCGGCGCCCAGGACTGGCCCAAGTTCACGCGCAACAAGAGCGAGCAGTTCGAGGCCCGGCTGAGCCTGGTGGAGGTGCTGGACAGCCCGTCGATCTTCTTCGCCGGCATGGCCGGCAGCCGGCTGCCGATCGCCGTCGCCCATGGCGAGGGTTATGCCGATTTCAGCCAGCGTGGCAATGCCCAGCGTGTGCAGCGCGCGATGCGCTTCGTCGACTCGGCCGGCCAGGCCACCGAGCGCTATCCGGCCAATCCCAATGGCAGCCCCGAGGGCCTGACCTCGGTGACCACGGCCGACGGCCGCTTCACCGTGCTGATGCCCCACCCGGAGCGTGTGTTCCGCAATGTGCAGATGAGCTGGACCTCGGGCGATCGCTCGCAGTACAGCCCCTGGCTGCGCATGTTCCGCAACGCGCGGCGCTGGGTCGGATGAGTTTTGCCGGATGAGTTTTGCCATCACCGACCGCGACACCGGCCTGGCGGTGATCGCCCATTTGCAGCAGCGCGCCGGCCGCGCTGGCGTGGCGCTGCGCGAGCCGCCGCCCGAGCCCTTCGGCTGCTGCGGCCGCGGCTGCAGCGGCTGCGTCTGGGAGGGCTGGTTCGAGGCCGTGGCCTGGTGGCGCGACGAGGCCGAGGTGGCGCTGGCGGCCTGATCAGCTGCGCGGCAGCGGCGTGGCCAGCCAGTCGGCCAGCAGCCTGTAGCTGCGCACCCGGGCGCCGTGGTCGTGGATGCCGGCGGTGACGATCAGCTCGTCGGCGCCGCTGGCCTCGACGATGCGCGCCAGCTGGGCGCGCACCGTGTCGGCCGCGCCGATGGCGCTGCAGGCCCACATGCGCGCGGCGCCTGCGCGCTCGGCGGGCGTGCCCAGCTGGGCAAACTCGGCCGGGTCCATCGGCCGGGGCAGCGGGCCGCGCACGCCGCGCTGCATGGCCAGAAAGCGCTGCTGGAACGAGGTGGCCAGATACGCCGCCTCGTCGTCGCTGGGCGCGGCGATGACGTTGACGCCGACCATCGCATGCGGCTCGGGCCAGCGTGGCGAGGGCCGGTACAGGCGCTTGTAGGTGTCCACCGCCTGCACCAGCAGCTCGGGCGCAAAGTGCGAGGCAAACGCATAAGGCAGGCCCAGCCAGGCCGCCAGCTGGGCGCCGTAGAGGCTGGAGCCGAGGATCCAGATCGGCACCCGCGTGCCGATGCCCGGGATGGCGCGCACCGCGGCCGGTGCTCCGGGGGCGGCCGGCTCCAGGTACTGCTGCAGCTCCTGCACGTCCTGGGCGAAGTCGTCCTCGCCGGCCGTGGCCAGGTGGCGGCGCAGCGCACGCGCGGTGGCCATGTCGGTGCCAGGCGCACGGCCCAGGCCCAGGTCGATGCGGCCCGGGTACAGCGTGGCCAGGGTGCCGAACTGCTCGGCAATCACCAGCGGCGCATGGTTGGGCAGCATCACGCCGCCGGCGCCGACGCGGATGGTCTTGGTGCCGCCGGCCACATGGCCGATCAGCACCGCGGTGGCCGAGCAGGCCACGCCGTCCATGTTGTGGTGCTCGGCCAGCCAGAAGCGCTTGTAGCCGCTGGCTTCGGCCTGCTGTGCCAGCTCCAGGCTGTGGGCCAGGGCGGCGGCGGCATCGCGGCCTTCGGCAATCGGGGCAAGGTCGAGCACGGACAAGGGGATCATGCCGGTGATGATGCCGCAGCCGCCGGGGAACCGTGGCGGCTGCGGCAAGATCCCTTGCAGGGGCTCCGGATGTCCGGCGCCATGGAGTCGTGCATGTCCTCACATCAAGTCCGCCGCAGCCTGCTGGCGCTGGCGCTGGCCGGCGCCTCGGCCCTGGCCTGGGCCGACGGCATGGGCCGTCCTGCCCGCGCGCCCGAGCCCCAGCCCGACCCCGAGGCGGCGCTGCTGGCGCGCATCCAGGCCGAGATCGGCACGGCCCGCTGCGACGGCGACGCCCAGTGCCGCACGCTGGCGCTGGGCCACAAGGCCTGCGGCGGGCCGCTGCGCTTTGTGCCCTGGTCGGCAGCGGTCAGCCGCGGCGACCGGCTGCAGGCCTGGGCCGACGAACTGGCCGCGCTGCAGCGCAAGCGCCAGGCCCAGTCGGGCCTGGTCAGCAACTGCATGGTGCAGATGGACCCGGGCGCGCGCTGCGTGCAGCAGCGCTGCCAGCTGGGCGGCGAACAGGTCGGGCCGGCGCCGCGCTGAAGCCGGCGTGTATGCTCGCCCACCGCATGAACCTGCTGTTCAACTCGTTCTGGCGCGCCGTCGCCTACTGCCTGCATCCCAAGGTCATCGGCCTGTCGCTGGCGCCGCTGATCGTCGGCGTGGCCCTGGCCCTGGGCCTGGGCTGGCTGTACTGGGAGTCGGCGGTGGCCGGCGTGCGTGCCGCGCTGGAGAACTGGCTGCTGGTCGACGCCGCGCTGAAATGGGTGGAGACCATGGCCGGCGCCTCGTTCCGCTCGGTGCTGGCGCCGCTGATCGTGGTGCTGCTGGCGGCGCCGGTGATCGTCGTGCTGTCGGTGCTGCTGGTGGCCCTGCTGATGGTGCCGGCCCTGGTGTCGCTGGTGGCGGCGCGGCGCTTTCCCGATCTGCAGCGCCTGCGCGGCGCCGGCCTGCTGGCCAGCGTGGCCTGGTCGCTGGGCTGCACCCTGCTGGCCCTGCTGGCGCTGGCCATCAGCCTGCCGTTCTGGCTGGTGCCGCCGCTGGTGCTGGTGCTGCCGCCGCTGATCTGGGGCTGGCTGACCTACCGCGTGATGACCTTCGACGTGCTGGCCGAGCATGCCACGCGCGACGAGCGCCGCCAGATCCTGCGCGAGCACCGCCTGCCGCTGCTGGGCATCGGCGTGGTCTCGGGCTATCTGGGCGCGGCACCGTCGCTGCTGTGGGCCTTTGGCGCCATGACCCTGGTGTTCGCGCCGCTGCTGATCGCGCTCTCGGTGTGGCTGTACACGCTGGTGTTCGCGTTCTCGGCGCTGTGGTTCGCCCATTACGCGCTGGCCGCGCTGGCGCGCATGCGCCATGTGCGCGATGCAGAGGCCGAAGCCGATCTGGCGCGGGCCCAGGCCGCGCGGCCGGTCGGCGAGGTCATCGAGCTGCAGCCCGCCGCTCCCGTGGCGCCGCCGGCCGCGCCCTCCCTGCCGCCTCCTCTATAAATTCGCTCCGCCATGCCCAGCTTCGGCCTCATCATCGTCGGCGACGAAATCCTGTCCGGCAAGCGCCAGGACAAGCACCTGCCCAAGCTCATCGAGCTGCTGGCCGCACGCGGCCTGCAGCTGGGCTGGGCGCGCTATGTGGGCGACCACCGCGAGCGCATCACCGCCGCGCTGCGCGAGGCCTTTGCCTCGGGCGACATCGTGTTCAGCTGCGGTGGCATCGGCGCCACGCCCGACGACCACACGCGCCAGTGCGCGGCCGCGGCGCTGGGCCGCGAGTTGGTGCTGCATCCGCAGGCCGCCGAGCTGATCCGCGAGCGCATGCGCGATGTGGCCGCCGAGCAGGGCCTGCCCTACGAGCCCGATCGGCCCGACAACCTGCACCGGCTGAACATGGGCGTGTTCCCGGCCGGCGCGCAGATCATTCCCAACCCCTACAACAAGATCGCCGGCTTCTCGATCGGCGATGTGCACTTCGTGCCCGGCTTTCCGGTCATGGCCCATCCGATGATCGAATGGCTGCTGGACACGCGCTATGCCGGCCTGCACGGCGCGATGCGCGAGGTCGAGCGCTCGATCATCGTCATGGGCGGGCTGGAGGCGGCGCTGACGCCGCTGATGGAGCGCGTCGAGGCCGCCCATCCGGCGGTCAAGGTGTTCAGCCTGCCCAGCGTCGACCACCCGCAGTACGGCCGCCACATCGAGCTGGGCGTCAAGGGCCGGGCCGAAGCGGTGCCCGCGGCCTTTGCCGAACTGCATGCCGGCCTGCAGGCCTTTGCTGCCGAACTGGGCCCCGAGTTGGTGCGTCCTTGATGCATTAAATTGGTGCCTTGCGGCGCACCAATTTGGACGGCCGGCCTCTGGGCGGGCCGGCCCAGCGGGGCCGACCCTGGGTGGCGGGGCGATGCGCCAGCCCGGTGCCAGGCATGCTTTCTGCTACATTGCAGTGCGCCTCGTGTCCAGGGTTTTCCCGTGACCAGGCCAGCCCCATCACACCCCCACTCGTTCGCAAAGCCCCCGCTAGGAGATTCTTGATGGCCAAGACCGTCGCCGACGTGATGTCGATGGTGAAGGAGAACGAAGTCAAGTTCGTCGACTTCCGTTTCACCGACACCCGCGGCAAGGAACAGCATGTGTCCGTGCCGCTGTCCCATTTCGATGAAGACAAGTTCACGTCGGGCCATGCCTTCGACGGCTCGTCGATCGCCGGCTGGAAGGGCATCGAAGCCTCGGACATGCTGCTGATGCCGGACCCGGCCACGGCCAACATCGACCCGTTCTTCGAAGAGCCGACGCTGATCCTGACCTGCGACGTGGTCGATCCCGCCGACGGCAAGCCCTATGAGCGCGACCCGCGCTCGCTGGCCAAGCGTGCCGAGGCCTACCTGAAGAGCAGCGGCCTGGGCGACACCGCCTTCTTCGGCCCGGAACCCGAGTTCTTCGTGTTCGACGGTATCCGCTGGGGCAACGACATGTCCGGCTCGTTCTTCAAGATCGAGTCCGACGAAGCCGCCTGGAACACCAGCAAGGAATACGAAGGCGGCAACTCCGGCTACCGTCCCACCGTCAAGGGCGGCTACTTCCCGGTGCCCCCTGTCGACAGCGGCCAGGACCTGCGCTCGGAAATGTGCCTGCTGCTCGAGCAGCTGGGCATCCCGGTCGAGGTGCACCACCACGAGGTGGCCAACGCCGGCCAGATGGAGATCGGCACCAAGTTCAGCTCGCTGGTGCAGCGCGCCGACTGGACCCAGCTGCAGAAGTACGTCATCGTCAACGTCGCCAATGCCTATGGCAAGACGGCCACGTTCATGCCCAAGCCCATCGTCGGCGACAACGGCAGCGGCATGCACGTGCACCAGTCGGTCTGGAAGGACGGCAAGAACCTGTTCGCCGGCGAAGGCTATGCCGGCCTGAGCGAGTTCGCGCTGTACTACATCGGCGGCATCATCAAGCACGCCCGTGCGCTGAACGCCATCACCAACCCTGGCACCAACAGCTACAAGCGCCTGGTGCCCGGCTTCGAAGCCCCGGTGAAGCTGGCCTACTCGGCCAAGAACCGCTCGGCCTCGATCCGCATCCCGTTCGTTGCCAACCCCAAGGGCCGCCGCATCGAGGCGCGCTTCCCGGATCCCAGCGCCAACCCCTACCTGGCCTTCAGCGCGCTGCTGATGGCCGGCCTGGACGGCGTGGAAAACAAGATCCATCCGGGCGAAGCCGCCACCAAGGACCTGTACCACCTGCCGCCGGAAGAAGACGCGAAGATCCCGACCGTCTGCCACAGCCTGGACCAGGCGCTGGAGTACCTGGACAAGGACCGTGCCTTCCTGACCAAGGGTGGCGTGTTCACCGATGCCTACATCGACGCCTACATCGACCTGAAGATGCAGGAAGTGACGCGTTTCCGCATGGCCACGCATCCGGTCGAATTCGACATGTACTACAGCCTGTGATCGCCGGGCCGGCCGCCCGGCCGGCGCCGCGACGCAGCAGCAAGGGTGGCCCGGTGCCACCCTTTTTTCATGCAGGCCCTGGTCCACAATGCACGCTGCCGACCGTGACAGGCACCAGCCCAGCCAGCCGATGACGCGCCTCCTTCTTCCGACGATGACCGCCCTGGCCGCGCTGCTGCTGAACGCGGCCCCGGCCCAGGCCCAGGGCGCCACCGTCTACCGCTGCCCCGGCCCGCCGGTGCTCTACACCGACGCGCTGAGCCCGGAGGAGGCGCGCAACCGTGGCTGCCGCACCATCGACGGCGCGCCGATCACGGTGATCCAGGGGCCGCGGCCGCGGCCGGCGGCCAATGGCGCGGCATCGGCCGCCGCCAGTGGCGCGGCGCGCAGCGGCGAGGCCAAGGTCGACCCGGCGGCCCAGCGCCAGCGCGACAGCGATGCCCGGCGCATCCTCGAAGCTGAACTCAAGCGCGAGGAAGAGCGCCTGGCCCAGCTGAAGCGCGACTACAACGGCGGCGAGCCCGAGCGCCGCGGCGACGAACGCAACTACGCCAAGTACCAGGAGCGCGTGGCCGAGATGAAGGCCGCGATGCTGCGCGCCGAGGCCGATGTGGCCGCGATCAAGCGAGAACTGGCCAAGCTGAACTGATGAACGCCCGCAACGATCCCCCGCCGCGCTTCGACGCCCTCGATCTGCTGGCCACCATGGTGGCCGTGGTGCGGGCCGACGGCTCGATGCTGTTCGTCAATGCCATGTTCGAGAACGTCGCCGGCCTGTCGCGGCGCACGCTGATGCGCGGCAGCGTCTACGACTGGCTGGTCGATGCGCGCCAGCTGCGCGAGACGGTGCAGGCGGTGGCGCGCAACGACATCACCACCGGCCGCTTCGATGCCACGGTGCGGCGCGCGCCGGTGGCCGCCAGCGAGCTGCTGCCGGTGCATGTCATCGTCACCCAGCTCGACCCGCACGGCGGCGAGCGCGTGCTGGTCGAACTGCTGGAGATCGAGCAGCAGACCCGGCAGGACCGCGAGGAGCGGGCGCTGGGCCAGGTGCAGGCCAACAAGGAGCTGATCCGCAACCTGGCGCATGAGATCAAGAACCCGCTGGGTGGCATCCGCGGCGCGGCCCAGCTGCTGGAGATGGAGCTGCCCGACCGCACGCTCAGCGAGTACACCCAGGTCATCATCCACGAGGCCGACCGGCTGCAGGCCCTGGTCGACCGGCTGCTGGCGCCGCACCGCAAGCCGCATGTGGTCAGCGACGTCAACATCCACGAGGTCTGCGAGCGCGTGCGCTCGCTGATCCTGGCCGAGTTTCCGCGCGGCCTGGCCGTGCAGCGCGACTACGACACCTCGATCCCCGAGTTCCGCGGCGACCGCGAGCAGCTGATCCAGGCGGTGCTGAACATCGCCCACAACGCCGCCCAGGCCCTGGCCGAGCGCCGTGCCGCCGGCGATGCGCGCATCGTGCTGCGCACCCGCGTCTCGCGCCAGGTGACCATCGGCAAGCAGCGCTTCCGACTGGCACTGGAATTGCATATCGAGGACAACGGACCGGGCGTGCCCGAGGACATCCGCGATCGCATCTTCTATCCGCTGGTATCGGGACGGGAGGGCGGTTCGGGCCTCGGGCTGACGCTGGCGCAGACCTTCGTCCAGCAGCACATGGGGATGATCGAATGCGACAGCGTGCCGGGTCGAACCGAGTTCCGCATCGTGATTCCGCTGCCCTGATGGCCACAAGCCTGGGCAGCATCTTCCCAGGACGACACAGGCCGCCGCCGCATGAAACCCATCTGGATCGCTGACGACGACCAATCCATCCGCTTCGTGCTCGAGAAGGCACTGGCGCGCGAGCAGTTCACCACGCGCAGCTTCTCGAACCCGCGCGACGTGCTCGCCGCGCTGGACGACGACGAGCCCCAGGTGCTGGTGAGCGACATCCGCATGCCGGGCGGCTCGGGCATCGACCTGCTGGCCAAGGTCAAGCAGCGCCTGCCGGGCCTGCCGGTGATCATCATGACCGCCTACTCCGACCTGGACAGCGCGGTCAGCGCCTTCCAGGGAGGGGCCTTCGAATACCTGCCCAAGCCCTTTGACTTGCCGCGGGCGGTGGAGCTGATCCGCCGCGCGGTCGACGAAAGCCTGCGCGAGCAGGTGGGCGAGTCGGCCCAGGCCGAGATGCCCGAGATGCTGGGCCAGGCGCCGGCGATGCAGGACGTGTTCCGCGCCATCGGCCGGCTCAGCCAGAGCAATGTCACGGTGCTGATCACCGGCGAATCGGGCTCGGGCAAGGAACTGGTGGCGCGTGCGCTGCACAAGCACAGCCCGCGTGGCAACGGCCCCTTCATCGCCATCAACACCGCGGCCATCCCCAAGGACCTGCTGGAGAGCGAGCTGTTCGGCCACGAACGTGGCGCCTTCACCGGCGCCCAGACCACGCGCCGCGGGCGTTTCGAGCAGGCCGACGGCGGCACGCTGTTCCTCGATGAAATCGGCGACATGCCGTTCGACCTGCAGACGCGGCTGCTGCGTGTGCTCAGCGACGGCCAGTTCTACCGCGTCGGCGGCCACCAGCCGCTGAAGGCCAATGTGCGGGTCATCGCCGCCACGCACCAGAACCTGGAGCAGCGCGTTCGCGACGGCGCTTTCCGCGAGGACTTGTTCCACCGCCTCAATGTCATCCGCCTGCGCCTGCCGCCGCTGCGCGAGCGCCGCGAGGACATCCCGACGCTGACGCGCTTCTTCCTGGCCAAGAGCGCCAAGGAACTGGGCGTGGAGGCCAAGCGCATCACCGAGGCCGCGCTCGAGCAGCTGACGGCCTTCGACTTTCCCGGCAACGTGCGCCAGCTGGAAAACGTCTGCCACTGGCTGACGGTGATGGCGCCGGCCCAGGTGATCGAGCCCAAGGACCTGCCGCCCGAGTTGCTGGGCGGTGCGCTGCCGGCGGCCGGGGCCCTGGTCCAGGCCAGCGAGGCGGCGGCCGCGCCGACGCTGCTGGTCGGCAGCGCCGCGGCCCTGCCGCTGGGGCCCGCGGTGGCCGCGGCCGGTTCGGCGCCGGCCGGTGTGGCCGGTGCGGTGCCGGCGGCGGCGGCTCCGGCGGCCAGCGCCCTGGTCGGCGGCGGCTGGCTGCTGGACCTGCAGCGCGAGGCGCGCCGCCTGCTGGAATCGGGCGAGGCCGAGGTCTGGGACACGCTGACCCGGCAGTTCGAGGGCCAGCTGATCCACACCGCGCTGGAGATCACGCGCGGCCGCCGCATCGAGGCCGCGCACAAGCTGGGCATCGGCCGCAACACCATCACGCGCAAGATCCAGGAGCTGGGCCTGGACGACTGAGGGCCAGGCTCAGGGCCGGCCTCAGTGTCGGCTGTTTTCCGGCCCCGGCCTGAACGCCGCGTCGAACTGCTCGGCATCCACCTCGCGCACCTCCAGCCCGGCCGCCGCGCCCATCGCAGCCGGCCCGGCCTGGGCCGTGCGCGCCGCGATGACCTCGATCAGGCGCAGCCGCAGCACGCGCAGCTGGGCCGCCTCGGCCGGGCTGTCGTCATCGCCCTGCAGCAGGGTCAGCTGCTCCAGCCCACGCTGCAGCACCGACACCGGCAGGCGCTGCAGCGCCCGCGAGCCATGCTTGCGCAGCGCCCGCTCGATCAGCGCCAGATGGCGCAGCACCTCGCGCGTGGCCGGGCGCTGGTCCAGGCGCTGGCGCAGCATGCGCCAGGCCGCGCGCAGTGCACGGCCGCGGCTGGTGGCCTGGGCATCGGCTGCCGCCGGCGGCTGCGCCACGGCCCGGCGCGGCTGCAGCCAGGGGGCCAGGCGGCGCAGCGCGTGCCAGGCCATGCTCAGGGCTCCAACTCCACCAGCACCGGGGCGTGGTCGCTGGGCCGCTCGTTGCGGCGTGGCGCCTTGTCGATCTGGCAGGCGCGCACGCGGCCCTGCAGCGCCTGGCTGACCAGCACATGGTCGATGCGCAGGCCCTGGTTCTTGCGGAAGGCCAGGTTGCGGTAGTCCCACCAGCTCCAGCTCTTGGGCGGCTGCTCGAACAGCCGGAACGCATCGACCAGGCCCAGGCCCAGCAGGCGCTGGAACTGGGCGCGCTCCTCGGGCGTGCAATGGATCTGGCCGGCCCAGGCCACCGGGTCGTAGACGTCGCGGTCCTCGGGGGCGATGTTGAAGTCGCCCATCAGCACCAGCCGCGGATGCGCGGCCAGCTCGGCGGCCAGCCAGTCGTGCAGCGCATCCAGCCAGCGCATCTTGTAGGCGAACTTGTCGCTGTCGGGCGCCTGGCCGTTGGGAAAGTAGCCGCCGATGCAGCGCACCCCGTCCACGGTGCCGGCGATCACGCGCGCCTGCTCGTCGGCAAAGCCCGGGATGTTCTTGACCACCGCGGCCGCGCCGCTGCGGCTGAGCAGGGCCACGCCGTTGTAGGTCTTCTGGCCGTGGAACTGCACCGCATAGCCCGCGGCCTCGATCTGGGCCTGCGGGAACTTGTCGTCGGTGAGCTTGGTTTCCTGCAGCACCAGCACATCGGGCTGCTGGGCCTGCAGCCAGTCCAGCAGCTGGGGCAGGCGCACGGCCAGTGAGTTGACGTTCCAGGTGGCGAGTTTCATGGCGGGGTCGGGGCGGCGGGCGGCAGGCCTGGATTATCGGGACAGCGGCAGAACTGCGCCGCCTGCGGCCCGCTTCTCGCGCCAATGACGGGCGAACTGATGTGGGTCAATACCGCAGGTGGCTGACGTTGGCCCGCAAACCCTGATGGCGCGCCTGCCGCGAACCCTTGATGCGACTGAACCTCCCCGTCACCCAGCACGAGCACCTGTTTCCGGCCGGTGAGAGCCTGGTCTCGACCACCGACGACAAGGGCCGCATCCTGCATTGCAACCAGGCCTTCGTCGACCTGTCGGGCTATGCGCGCGAGCAGCTGCTGGGCCAGCCGCACAACCTGATCCGCCATCCGGACATGCCGGCCGAGGCCTTTCGCGACCTGTGGGCCACGGTGCAGGCCGGCCGGCCCTGGACCGGCGTGGTGAAGAACCGCCGCGCCGATGGCGACCACTACTGGGTGCGTGCCAATGTCACGCCGCTGTGGTCGGGTGGCCAGATCAGCGGCTATCTGTCGGTGCGCACCGAGCCCTCGCGCGACGAGATCCAGGCCGCCGAAGCCTTGTATGCGGCGATGCGCGAGGACGCCCAGCGTGCGCAGCCGCTGCTGCGCCTGTCCGGCGGCCGGCTCTGGCGCGACACGCCGGCCGGCCGGCTGCGCCGCCGCCTGCGCCTGGGCGCCGCCGGCCAGCTGGACGGCGCCAACCTGCTGGCCTTGTCGCTGTCGGCCCTGGCCGGCCTGGCGCTGGCCGGCAGCGGTGGCTGGGCCTGGGCCGGCGTGGCGGCCGTGGTGGGCGCACTGGCCGGCGGCCTGTCGCTGCAGCGCCGGCAGCTGGTGCATGCGCCGCTGCAGCGCCTGCAGTCGCGCGTGCTGCAGCTGGCCGGCTGCGACCTGAGCCTGCAGTCCCAGCAGGCCACGGCCGGCAGCGGTGACGCGGCGCTGACCCGCGCGCTGCAGCGTGGCATGGACCAGCTGGCGGTGAACCTGCGCTCGGTGATGCGCGATACGCGCCGCGAGATCGAGTCCATGCGCAGCTCGGTGGCCGAGATCGCCCATGGCAACCAGGATTTGTCGCAGCGCACCGAGGCCCAGGCCGGCAGCCTGCAGCAGACGGCCAGCTCGATGGAAGAGATCACCGGCACCGTGCGCTCCAGCGCCGAGCATGCCGACCAGGCGGCGCGGCGCGCCGAGGCCGCGGCCCAGGCCACCCAGCTCAGCCATTCCTCGGTGGGCCAGGTGGTGGCGACCATGGACCAGATCGGCCAGGCCTCGCAGCGCGTGGTCGACATCGTCGGCGTCATCGAGGGCATCGCCTTCCAGACCAATCTGCTGGCGCTGAATGCGGCGGTGGAGGCCGCGCGCGCCGGCGAGCAGGGCCGCGGCTTTGCCGTGGTGGCCGGCGAGGTGCGGGCGCTGGCCCAGCGCTCGGCCCATGCGGCGCGCGAGATCCAGGGCCTGATCGGCACCGCCGCCGACCGGGTGCAGGCCGGCATCGCCGCCACCGACAAGGCCCGCGGCAGCATGGACCAGGCGCTGGACGTGGTGCGCCAGGTGGGCCAGCTGGCCGGCGAGATCGCCCGTGGCGCCTGCGAACAGCAGCAGGGCATTGCCCAGGTCAACGGCGCGGTGACGCAGATGGACGGCATCACCCAGCAGAACGCGGCCATGGTCGAGCAGCTGGCGGCCACCGCCGCCTCGCTGCGCGGCCAGGCCGACAGCGTGGTCGCCGCGGTGCGGCTGTTCCGCCTGGGCGGCGACGAGCCGCTGGCCGATGCCGTGGCGCTGCGCCGCCAGGCCCGCGTGTCCAGCGCCGACGCGGTGGCCTGAGGCCGCGCGCTGCGGTCCCGCGCCCGCCTGCCCGTCCGCACGCACGCACGCGCATCCACCCGCCGGCCGCCGCAGTCCACCAGCACCCATGGACGACGGACTGTTTGTTTCGCCCAGCGCTGTCCCGCCGGCCTCTGCCGGCGCCATGCGCCGACCCTGGCAGCGGTGGCGCCAGCTGCGCGGCACGCTGCAGGCGCGGCTGGCCATCGGCGGCCTGCTGACCCTGCTGGGCGGCATGGCCCTGACCGTCTGGCTGATGGTCGGCATGGCCGAGCACGACACCCTGGCGCAGGCCCAGCGCCGCGAACTGCAGGATGCGCGGCGCAGCGCCGAAGCCCTGGGCCGGCGCATCGAGACCATGCATGGCGCGCTGGCCGCCGCGGCGCTGGGGGTGGACGCCGAGTGGCTGCACGAGCCGGCCCGGGCCGGCCGCTTCCTGGAGCAGCAGGCGGTGCTGCGCGGCCTGTTTGCCAACCTGTTCATTGCCGCGCCCGATGGGCGCATGCTGGCCTATGTGGACCAGGCCGGCCTGCGCCATCCGGACACCGGGCTGGGCGACCGGGACTATTTCCAGCGTGCGCTGCGCGAGCGCCGCGCGGTGCTGTCCGATCCGGTGCCGGGCCGGGTGTCCGGCGAGCCGGTGGTGGTGTTCGTGCAGCCGCTGCTGCAGGGCGACCGGGTGATCGGTGCGCTGGGCGGCGCGCTGCGCCTGGCCAGCCGCGACCTGCTGGCCGAGTTCAACCTGCCGTCGGGCGCGGCCTCGGTGCGCCAGGTGGTCAGCGACGGCCCGGGCCGCATGCTCACGCACGACCGGCGCGAGCGCCTGCTGGCCGCGGTGGCCGACGAGCCCGCACTGCGCCAGGCCCATGCACGCTGGCAGGCCGCCGGCCGGCCGTCCGACTGGGCCGATGCGCAGGGCCTGGACGCCGGCGACGACGAGCCGGCCGAGCTGATCGTCACCGCCAGCGATCCGCTCAGCGGCTGGCGCATCTGGCGCCTGCAGCCGCGCGCCGAGCTGCTGGCGCCGCTGCATGCGGCGCGCCAGCGCACGCTGCTGGTGGCGGCGGCGCTGGCGCTGGGCTTGAGCGCGCTGCTGCTGACCTGGCTGCACCTGCAGCTGCGGCCGCTGGCCCAGCTGGAGCGCCGCGCCGTGCGCCTGCTGCAGGGCGATGCCGACGGCGACTGGCCGCAGGCCGATGGCGAGGTCGGCCGGCTGGCGCAGACGCTGCGCCATGTCTGGGCCGAGCACCGGCAGATGGCCGACTTCAATGCCCAGGTGCTGCGCAAGCTGGGCTCGGTGATGGCGGCGGCGCCGGTGGGCATTGCCTTCACGCGCAACCGCCGCTTCGAGCTGGTCAGCGCCGAGTTCTGCCGGCTGCTGGGCCGCAGCGAGGAGCAGCTGCTGGGCCAGCCCGCGCAGCCGGTCTTCGCCAGCGAGGCCGACTATGCGGCGCTGGGCGTGCAGCTGGGCCTGGCCTTCGCCCGCGGCGAGGCCTATGCGGGCGAGGTGCAGCTGCGCCACGGCGAGGGCTGGCTGTTCTGGGCCAGCCTGCGCGCGCGGGCGGTGGATGCGCAGGACCCGCAGGCCGGCACCATCTGGAGCATCAACGACATCAGCGAGCAGGTGGCCTCGCGCCAGCTGCTGGAATATGCGGCGCTGCACGATGCGCTGACCGGCGTGATCAACCGCAAGGGCTTCGAGCGTGCGCTGGCGGCCGAGTTCAGTGGCCAGCCCGGCACCCGGCCGGCGGCGGTGGTGATGCTGGACCTGGACCATTTCAAGCCCATCAACGACAGCGCCGGCCATGCCGCGGGCGATGCCATGCTCAAGGCCGTGGCCCAGGCCATCGTCTCGCGCGTGCGCGCCACCGACACCGTGGCCCGCCTGGGCGGCGACGAGTTTGCGCTGCTGCTGCCGCATTGCGACCACGCCTATGCGCTGCGCGTGGCCGACAAGGTGCGCGATGCGGTGATGGCCCTGCGCCTGGACTGGCAGGGCCGCCCGCTGCAGGTGGGGGCCAGCCTGGGCGTGGCCGAGCTGACGCCGCGGCTGAGGGATGCCGAGCACTGGCTGGCCGAGGCCGACGCCGCCTGCTACGAGGCCAAGCGCAGCGGCCGCGGCCAGGTGCGGCTGGCGCGCGCGCCGCTGAGCCTGGCCGAAGGCTGAGCACCGGCCGCGGCAGCGGCGTCTAGAGGTGCAGCCAGGCCGCCACGCCGACGCCCATGCCGGCCAGGCCCACGCCCAGCGTGGCCCATTCCAGCCAGCGGCGCCGGGTCAGCAGCGCGATTGCCGCCATGGCGATCGAGATCTGCAGTGCCGTCGTCGCCTGGGCCCAGCGGTGGTGCTGGTGCAGCTGCTGGTCGCTCTGGCGGTCCCAGTCCAGGGCCTCGGCCTCCAGCTTCTCGGCGCCGGCCTTGATCTGCGCCTTTTCCTGCTTGTAGCGCTCGATCTCCTGCTGATAGCCGGCCTTGCGCTCCTCGGCCACCAGCGCCAGGGCCAGCTCGGCCAGGTTCTGCTTGCCGCTCTTGGCCTGGTAGTGGTTCCACTGGTTGGCGGCCTCGGTCTTCTTGATCGCCGCGTTGTTCTTGTACAGGCCGGCATGGGCCTGGGTGGCGCCGCCCATGTACGAGAACAGCGCGCCCACCGTGGCCAGCACCGCGGTGATCACCGCCAGCTGGCCGGCCATGCCCTCGGGGTCGCGCTGGGCGGCATGCTCCAGCTCGTGGTCGTGCGGACCGTGCACATGAAAGCCATGGCCTGACATCGCGGGTGTCTCCTGCGGCAAGAGGATCGAAAGAGGGGTCAGCGCCGGCGGCCGTAGGTCACGAAGGCATAAGCGCCCTGGGCCGTGGCCGGCTGCGGCAGGCGCTGCAGCTCGTCGAAGGCTGCGCGGTCCCAGGCCGGAAAGCGTGTATCGCCGGGCAGCTCGGCATCGATCTCGGTCAGCACCAGCTCGTCGGCCAGCGGCAGGGCCTGGGCATACAGCTCGCCGCCGCCGATGACGAAGATGCGCCGGGCGTCGGCCTGCTGTGCACGCGCCAGGGCCAGGGCCTGGGGCAGGCCGGGCGCCACCAGGGCGCCCTCGGCCTGCCAGTCGGGCTGGCGCGTGACCACCAGGTTCAGCCGCCCCGGCAGCGGCCGGAAGCGCGGCGGCAGCGAGTCCCAGGTCTTGCGGCCCATGATCACCGGGCAGCCCTGGGTCTGCTGGCGGAACCAGCGCTTGTCGGCCGGCTCGTCCCAGACCAGCTGGTTGCCCGCGCCGATGCTGCCGTTGCGCGCCACCGAGGCGATCAGCGCCAGCGGCGGCGTGGAGGCGGCGCCGCTCACACCGCCACCGGGGCCTTGATCAGCGGATGGCACTGGTAGTCCAGCACCTCGAAGTCCTCGAGCTGGTAGTCGAAGATCGACGCCGGCCGGCGCCGGATGTTCAGCACCGGATAGGCATAGGGCTGGCGCGCCAGCTGGGTCTGCACCTGCTCGACGTGGTTGTCGTAGATGTGGCAATCGCCACCGGTCCAGACGAAGTCGCCGACGTCCAGCTCGCATTGCTGGGCCAGCATGTGGGTCAGCAGCGCATAGCTGGCGATGTTGAAGGGCACGCCCAGGAAGATGTCGGCGCTGCGCTGGTAGAGCTGGCAGCTGAGCTTGCGCTTGCCGGTCGCGCCCAGTTCGGGCGAGACATAGAACTGGAAGAAGGCATGGCAGGGCATCAGCGCCATCTGGTCCAGCTCGGCCACGTTCCAGGCGCTGACGATGATGCGCCGGCTGTCGGGGTTGGCCTTCAGCTGCTGCACCACCTGGGCGATCTGGTCGACATGGCCGCCGTCGGGCCGCGGCCAGTTGCGCCATTGCACGCCGTAGACCGGGCCCAGGTCGCCGTCTTCGCGCGCCCATTCGTCCCAGATGGTGCAGCCGCGCTCCTGCAGCCACTTGACATTGCTGTCGCCGCGCAGAAACCACAGCAGCTCCAGGATCACCGCCTTCAGGAACACCTTCTTGGTGGTGACCAGCGGAAAGCCCTCGTTCAGGTCGAAGCGCATCTGGTGGCCGAACACACTGCGCGTGCCGGTGCCGGTGCGGTCGCCCTTGGCCAGGCCCTGCTCGAACACCAGGCGCATGAAGTCTTCGTACTGGGAGCGGACGGGGCGGGTCATCGGGGCAGGGCAGGGGCGTCGGGAACCGAATTATCGGGGCCTCCCGCATCCAGGCCGAATTGCATCGCCGCCAGCCGGGCATACAGGCCGTCGCGGGCCACCAGCTCGTCGTGGCGGCCGATGTCGACGATGCGGCCGGCCTCCATCACCACGATGCGATCGGCCTTCAGCACCGTGGCCAGGCGGTGGGCCACGACCAGGGTGGTGCGGCCGGCCATGGCCCGCTCCAGCGCCGCCTGCACCATGCGCTCGCTCTCGGCGTCCAGCGCGCTGGTGGCCTCGTCCAGCAACAGCAGCGGCGGGTTCTTCAGCATCGCGCGGGCAATCGCGATGCGCTGGCGCTGGCCGCCCGACAGGCGCACGCCACGCTCGCCCAGAAAGCTCTGGTAGCCCTCGGGCAGGGCGCGGATGAAGTCGTCGGCATAGGCGGCGCGGGCGGCGGCCATGACCTCGTCGTCGCTGGCCGCCGGGCAGCCGTAGCGGATGTTGTCGGCCGCCGTGCCCGAGAAGATGGTCGAGTCCTGCGGCACGATGCCGATGCGGCCGCGCAGATCGGCCAGCGCCAGCCGGCGCAGGTCCACGCCGTCCAGCGTGATGGCGCCGGCCTGCACGTCGTAGAAGCGCAGCAGCAGTTGCAGCACCGTGCTCTTGCCGGCGCCGCTGGGGCCGACCAGGGCGATGGTCTCGCCGGGCCGCACGTCCAGGCTGAAGTCGGCCAGCGCCGCCGTGCCGGGCCGCGACGGGTAGTGGAAGCCGACCCGGTCCAGGCGCAGCGCCGAGCCGCCATGCACCGGCGGCAGCGGCTGGCGCTGCGGCGCCGGCGCCTCGGCCACCGGCGAGCGCGCGGCCAGCAGTTCCATCAGGCGCTCGGTGGCGCCGGCGGCGCGCAGCAGGTCGCCATAGACCTCGGACAGCACGGCCACGCTGGACACCAGGATGATCACGAAGACCACGGTCTGGCCCAGGTGGCCGGCCGAGATCTCGCCGGCGATCACCGCCTGCGTGCCCTGGTACAGGCCCCACAGCAGGGCGCCGAAGGTGGCGGTGATGATGAAGGCCACCAGCAGCGCACGCACCCGGGTGCGGCGGCGCGCGGTGTCGAAGGCGCGCTCGGTGGCCTCGGCGAAGCGCGCCGCCTCGCGCGCCTCCTGGCCATGGCCCTGCACCACGGGAATGGCGTTCAGCACCTCGGCGGCGATGGCGCTGGAATCGGCCACGCGGTCCTGGCTGGCGCGGCTGAGCTTGCGCACGCGCCGGCCGAAAGCCAGGCTGGGCAGCACCACCAGCAGCAGGATGCCCAGCACCGAGGCCATGACCTTGGGATTGGTCACCACCAGGGCCACCAGCGCGCCCAGGCCCATCACCGCATTGCGCAGGCCCATGCTGAGGCTGGAGCCGACCACGGTCTGCACCAGGGTGGTGTCGGTGGTCAGCCGGCTCAGCACCTCGCCCGAGGCGGTGGTCTCGAAGAACTCGGGGCTTTGCCGCACCACATGGGCATAGACCGCGCTGCGCAGGTCGGCGGTGATGCGCTCGCCCAGCCAGCTGACCATGTAGAAGCGTGCCGCCGAGAACAGGCCCAGCGCCGCGCCCACCGCGAACAGCGCGCCGAAGTGGCCACGCAGCGCCATCACGCGCTGGGCCGGATCGGCGGCCACCAGGCCCTGGTCGATCAGCGACTTCAGCGCCACCGGGAACAGCAGCGTGGACAGCGCCGCGCCGACCAGGAACAGCCCGGCCAGCGCGATGCGGCCGCGGTAGGGCCGCAGAAACGGCGCCAGGCCCGACAGCGAGCGGGGCGTGGCGGCGGCGCTGCGCTCGGAGCTGGCGGCTGGGGCGGCGGCCGAGGCGGCGGCGGGATTGGGCGGGGGCGGAGGTGACGACATGGCGGGCGCAGTGTAGGCACTGCCGCCGCGCGCTGCGCCGGCCTGCGGCAACAGCCCGGCGCGGCGTTCAGCGCACGAAGCGCAGCGTCTGTCCGGCCTGGCGCAGCGTCAGCGCCGGCGCGGCCGTGGTGTCGGCCAGGTCGCCGTCGAACTGGATCTCCAGCGCGGTGACGCGGGCAAAAAACAGCCGCGGACCGCTGGTGGCGCGCGCGAACAGCTCGAACTCGCCCTGGCCGCTGGCCTGGGCGAACAGCCGGCCGTCGCGGGCGCGCACCTCCAGCGCAAACTGCGCATTCAGCGCATAGCGCCCGGCCAGCGGCGCCAGCTGCGCCGCCGTCACCGTGGCCGCCGGTGCCTGGGTGGCGCGGCGCTCGGCGGCGACGTCGCGCAGCGGCAGGCGCGGCTCCAGCAGGTGGCCGGCCAGGTCGTTGACCGGCACGAAGGCATTCGCCAGCACCAGGGCCGCGTGGCGGCGCTGCAGGTCCAGCCACAGCGAGGACGAGAAGCCGAAGGTGCCGCCGTCGTGGTTGGCCAGGAGCTGGGACGGGCCGGCCGGGCCGCGGCCGATCAGCCAGGCCAGGCCGATGCGCCGGCCCGGGCCGCCGGCCTCGGCGCGGGGCTGCAGCGCCAGCGCAAAGGCCGGCGCCAGCGGCGAATCCACGCCGCCCAGCGCCGCCTGGGCATAGCGTGCCAGGGCCGCGGCCGTGCCGACCAGGGCGCCGGCGCCGGCCAGCGCATCGAAGCGCCAGGGCGGCACCGGCCGGCCGTCGGCATCGTGGCCGGGCAGCAGGTCGACGATGCGCTGGCCCGGCGCCGACAGCTGCATCTCGGCCTGCAGGCCCAGCGGGCGCAGCACACGCTCCTGCAGCAGCTGGCCGAACGGCCGCTCGGCGCGCAGGCCCAGCGCATGGCCCAGCAGGCCGTAGCCCAGGTTGCTGTATTCCCACTGGCTGTCGCGCGGCCGGCTGGCGCGCCAGCCGTCGATGAAGGCGAACAGCTCGCCCTCGCCATAGTCGGCATAGGGGTCGGCCGGCTGGGCCGGCCTCAGGTTGGCCGGCAGGCGCGGCAGGCCGCTGCGGTGGGTGGCCAGATCGGCCCAGGTCAGCGGCGCGCCCTGGCTGTCGCGCAGGCGCAGGTCGCTGGGCAGGGCCTTCTCGACCGGCTCGTCCAGCGCCAGCTCGCCGCGCAGCACCATCTCGGCCAGCAGCAGGCCGACAAAGGTCTTGGTGATCGAGCCGTATTCGAAGCGCGCCTGGGCCGGCGGCGCGGCCTGACCTGCACGCGCAGCGCTGGCCAGCTGCAGGCCGTCGGGGCCGACGCGCGCCGCGGCCAGGGCCACGCCCTCGGCCTGCAGGCGCTGCTGCAGCAGGGCGGCGATGTCGGTGCCGGGCTGCTGCGCAGCGCCGGCCAGCGGGAGGCCGCTGCCGGCCAGGGCCAGCATGCAGTGGCGACGGTTCATGGACGCTCCTGTTCGGGGTCGGGGGCCATCGGTGGCGCTGCCGGGGCCACCGGCAGGCGGCCGCGCCGGGCCAGGGCCTCGCGCAGCAGGTATTCCACCTGGGCATTGGTGCTGCGCAACTCCTGGGCGGCCAGGCGCTCGATCTCCGACCACAGGGCCGGATCGATGCGCAGCGGGAACTGCTTCTTGCCAGGACTGGCCATGTCGACCGGGGCTGGGCCTCAGTTGTACAGCGTGCCGGCGTTGACGATGGGCTGGGTGTCCTTGTCCGAGCACAGCACCACCAGCAGGTTGCTGACCATGGCCGCCTTGCGCTCGTCGTCCAGGGTCACGATCTCGCGCTCGGACAGGCCCTTCAGCGCCGCCTCGACCATGCTGACGGCGCCATGCACGATCTTCTGCCGCGCGCTGATGATGGCCTCGGCCTGCTGGCGGCGCAGCATCACCTGGGCGATCTCGGGGGCGTAGGCCAGGTGGCTGAGCCGCGCGTCCTGCACCTGCACGCCGGCGGCGGCAAAGCGCGTCTGCAGCTCGGCGGCCAGCGTCGCCGCCACCTCGTCGCCGCTGCCGCGCAGCGTGGGCTCGCCCGCGTCGGGGTTTTCGCCCTCGTCATAGGTATAGCGGCTGGCCACGTGGCGCACCGCGGCCTCGGCCTGCACCGTGACATAGCGCTCCACGTCGTCGACGTCGAACACCGCCTGGGCGGTGTCGGCGACGCGCCAGACCACCACCGCGCTGATCTCGATCGGGTTACCGCGCTGGTCGTTGACCTTCAGCGTCGAGGCATTCAGATTGCGCGCGCGCAGCGAGATGCGGCGGCGCCGGCAGAAGGGATTGGCCCAGCGCAGGCCTTCCTGCCGGTCGGTGCCGACATAGCGGCCGAACAGCGTCAGGATCGCCGCCTCGTTGGGCTGCAGCATGTACAGGCCGGTGGCGGCCACCAGGGCGGTCAGCACCGCCAGCGCCACCAGCATCGCGCCACCGGGCGAGGCCACGGCGCGGGTCAGCAGCATCAGCACCACCACGCCCAGTGCGGCCAGGCCCAGCAGGGCCGCGGCATAGCCGTTGGCGGTGCTGGCCGGCTGTTCGCGCCGGGCCGGACTGGCTGCATTCATGATCGTCTCCCGTCAGAAACCAAAGTGATATCACTTTAGGATCAGATGACCAGGCCGTCAAGCAGCCCGCGCTGCCTTGGCACGGCGAATTGCCGGGTGTTCTGCCGTGCTCTCCACCGAGCGCACCCGGGCCCGCTGCGGCCCAATGCCCGGTACAGGCCGGTCCTGCGTGCATCGCGCGCCGCCCGGCCTGGAACGAGGAAGACCGCCGTGATCCACCGTGTCCCATCGCCCGTCGCGACCGCCGCTGCGGCCAGCCTGCTGCTGGCCCTGGCCTTGCCGTGCCGCGCCGCCTGCGTCGACGAGGAGAAGTACGAGTCCAGCGTGGCCGCCGGGGCCAGCCCCGAGGCCAAGGCCGGTGCGCGCGCCAGCGGCATGCCCGAGCTGACGCCGCTGGAGCAGATGCGCAGCCTGGTGCGCGATGCGCTGGCGCGCAACCATGGCGTGGGCGCGGCGCGCCTGCTGGCCGAGGCGGCGATCTCCGACGCCGACGAGGCCCGCGCCAACAAGAAGCCCATCGCCTCGGTGACCGGCTCGCTGACGCCCAGCGTCACCGGCGGGGGCGGCAGCACCGACAGCCAGATCCAGGGCCGCGCCGGCATCACGCTGAGCCAGACCCTGTTCGACGGCGGCCGCTCCGACCGCATGATCGACTGGCGCAGCCAGCAGGCCGATGCCGCGCGCTTCGGCCAGCTCAGCACCGAGGAGCAGATTGCGCTGTCCACGGTGTCGCTGGCCTTCGAGCGCAGCCGCTACCGCATGCAGACCCAGGTCTACGGCCAGTACGTGCGCAAGATGTCCTGCCTGGTGGAGGCGCTGGAGACCATCGTCAATGCCGACCGCGGCCGCACCAGCGAGCTGGTGCAGGTGAAGAAGCAGCTGCAGCAGGCCGAGCTGCAGCAGGTCACCGCGGCCTCGCAGGCGCGCCAGGTCGAGGTCAAGCTGCGCCGCCTGGTCGGCGACGGCCTGCCGACCACCCAGGGCATGGCGGCCCTGCTGCTGACCGTGCCCGAGCTGCCCGACGTGCTGACCTCGGCCGAGCGCGCCAGCGACATCGCCCAGCTCGATGCCAATGCCGGCGCACTGCGCGCGCTGGCGCGCATGGCCGAGGCCAGCACCAAGCCCCAGGTCAGCTGGAACGTCGGCGCCGGCGCCAACCTGGCTGCGGCCGGTGGCTCGGGCGGCCCGGCCAGCACCCACAGCGCCAACCTCAGCGCCGGCATCACCGTCAGCATCCCGCTGATCGCGCCGGGCGTGGACCATTCGATCCAGGCCGCGCGCAAGCGCGCCGAGGCCGCAGCCCTGCAGGCCGCCGATGCGCTGGAGACGCGCCGCGCGCGCATCGCCGAGACGCACGAGCAGGCGCAGTCGGCGATGGACCGCGTGCGCCGCACCGGCCTGGTGCTGCGCGACAGCGACAAGGTGCGCAACTTCACGCTGCAGCAGTGGCAGCAGCTGGGCCGGCGCTCGCTGTTCGACGTGATCGGCTCGGAAAGCGACCACTACAACCTGCGCGTGGCCTACGTCAACGCGCTGCACGACGGCCAGCAGATGAATGCCACGCTGCAATCCCTCGGCAAGGGCCTGCTCGAATGGCTGAAGTGAACACCACCGCCCTGGGCATCGATGCACTGCTGGTGCTGCAGCGCAGCGACGTCAACCACCTGGCCACCGAGCCCGAGCGCTGGGCCGGCGTGCCGCTGCTGTTCATCGATCCGGGCACCATGGACGCGGCCATCCAGGCCGGCTTCGGCCACTATGCGCTGCGCCGCCTGCAGCTGGACCGCGACCTGCCGGCGCGGGTCTACAGCGAGGCCCTGACCCGCGCCAGCGCGCTGGACCAGGCGCTGACGCGCGAGCGCCGCGCGCTGTGGAGCACCGGCCCCGGCGATCACACGCCCTACAGCGGCTGGGACCAGATGCTGCTGTACATGTCGCTGCAGCGGGCCTTCATGGCCCGCGCGCTGGGCGAATGCGTGGCGGCGCAGTTTCCGGAAGGCCGGCTGGGCCTGCTGCGGCCCGATCCGGCCCAGCTGATGAACTTCGACGGCATGCTGTCGGCCGAGATGGCGGCGGTGGACCCGCAGCGCTTCGTCTTCGTCGGCCGCTACGAGGCCGTGCGCTTCCACGATGCGCAGATGACGCGCCTGGCCTGGCACACCGAGGGCCTGCGCCAGTGCGTGCTGGAGCAGGGCGGGGTGGACGGCGTGGCCCACATCCCGACCTGCTTCTACGACGCGCGCACGTTTGCCGAGCAGATCCGCGCCGCCCATCCGCGCCTGCTGGACCTGCCGGGCACCTATTGCGACATTGCGCTGTCGCCGCGCCGGCCGCAGTTCATGCGCGTGGCCGATACGCCGGCCAATACCTTCGAAGGCAGTCCGCTGCGCTACCGCGAGCGCGCGCTGGCGGTCTACCGCGAGCACCTGGCCGGCTGGATGCCCAGCCGCGCGGCGCTGGAGCAGCAGGCCCAACTGTGGGCCGAGCGCAGCCACCAGCAGGCGCTGAATCACCTGGGCCTGGTGCGTGCGCTGGAAGGCCAGACGCCGCGCTTCATCGTCGCCGACCACGACACCGGCCAGAACGGGCCGATCTACAGCGCCGCGGCGCGGCTGGGCTCGCCCATCACCGTGCTGCCGCATTCGGGCTATGCCACCTCGATGCTGCCGCATGCGCGCCAGGTCACGGCGGTGGAGAGCGTGGGCTTCGGCGCCGCCGTGCGCAGCGTGCTGGGCCAGCCCATCACGGTGCGGCCGGTGCGCTACCGCGCGGTGCCGCCGGCGCCGCCCGCACGGCCGGCGGCGCGGCGCGTGTGCCTGCTGCTGAACACCATGCTCAGCGAGGGCATCAGCCATGTGGACTTCTTTCCGCTGGTGGCCTTCTACAAGCGCCTGGCCGTGCTGTGCACGGCCCATGGCGCCGAGCTGCAGGTGCGGCTGAAACCCAGCACGCCGGCGCTCACCGTGGTGGCCGCGGCCTTTGGCCAGCCGGCGGCCTGGTTCCAGCAGGCCTTTGCCAAGCCCATTGCCCAGGCCGCCGACGAGGCCGACCTGGCGATTGCCTATGGCGAGCCGACCAGCGGCATCGCCAGCTTCCTGGACGCAGACAGCCTGGTGCTGCACGTCAGCGAGCAGGACTGGCCGGCCGATACCCTGATCACGCCGCCTTATATGCGCGACGGCCTGCTGCCCTCGCTGCACGGCGACGCGGCGCTGGCCGAGGTGCACCGCCTGCTGGCCGATGCTGCCCTGTACCAGGCCCGCCAACAGCGCCAGTCGCAGGCCTATGCGGCGCGAACTGCGGGGGCTTTCGCCACGTTGTTCGATTGATTGCCGGGCTCAGCTTCGCGCGACAGTTGTCGTCAAGGAGCTGATCACCATGCTTGACAACCAATCGATTCTTGTTACCGGCGGCACCGGCAGTTTCGGCAAGGCCTTTGTGCACACCGTGCTGCAGCGCTGGCCCCAGGTCAAGCGCCTGGTGATCTACTCGCGTGACGAACTCAAGCAGTTCGAAATGCAGCAGATGCTGCCCGCCAGCAAGTACCCGCAGCTGCGCTTCTTCATCGGCGACATCCGCGACCAGGCCCGCCTGACCCGGGCGCTGGAAGGCATCGACATCGTCGTGCATGCCGCGGCGCTGAAGCAGGTGCCGGCGGCCGAGTACAACCCCTTCGAGTGCATCAAGACCAATGTGCTGGGGGCGCAGAACCTGATCGAGGCCTGCCTGGACACCAACGTCAAGCGCGTCGTGGCCCTGTCCACCGACAAGGCGGCGGCGCCGGTCAACCTCTACGGCGCCACCAAGCTGTGCTCGGACAAGCTGTTCGTCGCCGGCAACAACATCAAGGGTTCGCGCGACCTGCGCTTCTCGGTGGTGCGCTACGGCAATGTGATGGGCAGCCGCGGTTCGGTGATCCCGTTCTTCGTCGACAAGCGCTCGTCCGGCGAGCTGCCGATCACCGACCCGCGCATGACGCGCTTCAACATCTCGCTGCAAGAAGGCGTGGAGATGGTGCTGTGGGCGCTGGAAAAGGCCTGGGGCGGCGAGATCTTCGTGCCGAAGATCCCGTCGTACCGCATCACCGACGTGGCCGAGGCCGTGGCGCCCGAGGCCAAGCAGCGTGTGGTGGGCATCCGTCCCGGCGAGAAGCTGCACGAAGAGATGATCACGCCCAGCGACAGCTTCAACACCGTGGACCTGGGCCCGTATTACGCCATCCTGCCCAGCGGCGCCGAGTACTCGATCGAGGACTACTGCCACCGCAACAGCGCCCAGCGCGTGGAGCCGGGCTTCGCCTACACCAGCGGCAACAACGACGACTTCCTCAGCGTCGGCCAGCTGCGCGACATGATCGGCGAGCAGGTCAGCCCGCTGGCCCAGCACTGACACGGCAGCCCCCGCGACCATGGCCTTCATCCCCTACAGCCGCCAGGACATCACCGAGGACGACATCGCCGCGGTCACCGCGGTGCTGCGTTCGGACTTCCTGACCCAGGGCACCGAGGTGCCGGCCTTCGAGGCCGACTTCGCCCGCCTGCACGGCGTGGACCATGCGGTGGCCGTGACCAATGCCACCGCCGCCCTGCACCTGGCCTGCCTGGCGCTGGGCGTGGGCCCCGGCACGCGGGTCTGGACCACGCCCAACAGCTTTCTGGCCTCGGCCAACTGCGCGCTGTACTGCGGCGCGGCCATCGACTTCGTGGACATCGATCCGGCCACGCGCAACATGAGCCTGGCCGGCCTGGCCGCCAAGCTCGATGCCGCGGCCCAGGTGGGCCACCTGCCCAAGGTGGTGATCCCGGTGGACTTTGCCGGTCTGCCTTGCGACCTGGCCGAGATGCGTGCGCTGGCCGACCGCTACGGCTTCAAGATCCTCGAAGACGCCTCGCATGCCACCGGCGCGCGCTACCGCGGCCATGCGGTGGGCAGCCGCTTCGCCCATGCCAGCGTGTTCAGCTTCCACGCGGTGAAGATCGTCACCACCGCCGAGGGCGGCCTGATCACCACCCAGGACGCGGCCCTGGCCGAGCAACTGCGCCTGCTGCGCAGCCACGGCATGACGCGCGAGCCGCAGCAGCTGGAACGGCCCAGCGAAGGCCCCTGGTACTACGAGCAGGTCAGCCTGGGCCACAACTGCCGCATGACCGAACTGCAGGCGGCGTTGGGACGCAGCCAGTTGAAGCGCCTGCCCGAGATGGCGGCCCGCCGCCAGGCCCTGGCCGACCGCTACGACCGGCTGCTGGCCGAGCTGCCGGTCAAGCTGCCGGCGCGCCTGGCCGACCGGGTCAGCGCCTGGCATCTGTATGCCATCGAGCTGGATGTGGCGCGCACCGGCGCCAGCCGGCGCCAGGTGTTCGATGCGCTGCGCGGCGCCGGCATCGGCGTCAACGTGCACTACATCCCCATCCACACGCAGCCGCATTACCAGCGCCTGGGTTTCCGCCGCGGCGACTTTCCCAAGGCCGAGGCCTATTACGCCCAGGCCATCTCGCTGCCGCTGTTCCCGGCCATGACCGAGCAGCAGCAGGACCAGGTGGTGGCCGTGCTGCGCCAGGCCCTGGGCCTGGAGACGCAGGGCGCCGAGGCGCCGCAGGCCGCCGCGCTGGCCGTCTGAACCCTGCGCCATGGACCGCTCCAGCCGCACGCTGATCGTCACCGATCGCGCCGACTTCTTCATGCCCAAGCTGCTGGCCAGCGTGGCGCTGGACGGCCACGAACCGCTGGCGGTGGACGTGCTGCGCTGGGGACCGGCGCGCGACGATGCCTCGCCCCAGGCCTTCACCGACCAGGTGGCCATGCAGCACTGGCCGCCCGGCGTGCGCGAATACGCCTGCGACGGGCTGGATCAAGCGGTGAGCCCGGGCGGCCACACCGGCGTCAGTTCTCTGGACGCGTTGCTCGATGGTTATGCCCAGATCGCCGTCTACTCGGTCAACCCCTGGAATGCCGGCCTGATCAACCACCTGGTGGCGCACTGGCCGCAGGAGCAGCTGTCCATCATCTGCTCCGACGACGAGATCGAGCGCCACTGGAACTACCAGCGCCATGCGGCGGCCGAGCCGGAGCGCACGGCCGCGCGCGATGCCGAGCTGCGTGCCGCCTTTTTGTATCCGCCCGAGGTGGAACAGGCCTTCGAGGGCATGCAGCGCTGGTTCATCGGCCGCGCGCCCTGGGAGGCCATGCTGCGCACCGGCCGCAAGGCGCCGATCACGCTGATCCCGCATGTGCCGCCCATCCTGAACCGCATCCCGGGCATCGACCAAGTGCAGCGTGGCGAGCGGGTCTACCGCGTGGTGCTGTTTCCCAAGCCCTCGGTGGCGCGCGAGCACTTCATGGCCGCGGCCCAGAGCCTGGCCCGCGCCGCCGCGGCCAGCGGCCAGGCGCTGGAGATCGTCAGCTTCCGCAACGACATGCCCACGCTCAGCGCCGTCGATGCCGGGCAGGGCGGCACGGTGTGGCTGCGCTGCCATCCGTACCCGATCGAAGAGGCCATGTACCACCGCATCGTCGCCGCCGCCCATGGCCTGGTGATCGTGCCGCGGGGCGGCCTGTCGACCATCCGCGACGCGGTGCGCTACGGCCTGGACCTGATCTCGCTGTTCCCGAACACGCCCAACGAATTTGCCTGCCGCGACGACATCGGCCTGGCCTTCACGCCACCCGAGCAGCTGGCCATCGCCGGCGACGGGCCGGCACAGCGCCGCGCCGCCAACCGCGCCGCGCTGGGACGCTACGAATTTGCGGCCATCGCCGCCTTCCGCCAGACCTACCTCCATCCCGCACCATGACCCAGGACGTCGCCAACCTCGTGCAGCGCGCCATTGCCGCGCGCCGGCTGCAACTCAACACCCTGGTCTACCAGCGACTGGGCGGCGTGGTGCGCTACGGCCCGCTGGCCGGCATGCGCCTGATCGAGGCCTCGTCCTGGGGCAATGACAAATGCGCCAAGCTGCTGGGCTTCTATGAGCAGGAGCTGATGGCGGCCATGGTGCCGGCCATGGGCCCCGAGACCGTGTTCGTCGACATCGGCGCGGCCGACGGTTTTTATGCCGTGGGCGCGCTGAAGGCCGGCCTGGCCCACCGCACCATCGCCTTCGAGCTGACCGAGGCCGGCCGCGCGGTGATCGCCGACACCGCCCAGGCCCTGGGCGTGGACGAGAAGATCGAGATCCTGGGCGCCTGCAGCGAGGCCAGCCTGGCCGAGGCCCTGACCGGCCTGGACCGCCGCCACCTGGTGGTGCTGTGCGACGTGGAAGGCGCCGAGTTCGACATCCTCAGCGACGCCGTGCTGGCCAGCCTGGCCGGCGCCCATGTGTTCATCGAGATCCACGACCACAGCGAGCAGGGCCCGGCCCAGTATGCGGCGCTGCGCCAGCGCGCGGCACGCTGGTTCCGCACCGAAGAAATCCGCAAGGCCGGCCGCAACCCCTACCATTACGCCGAACTGCGCGACCTGGACGACACCGACCACTGGCTGGTGTGCAGCGAAGGCCGCGATCCCGACCAGAAGTGGCTGGCGCTGCGGCCCATCCACGGCTGAGCGGCCAACCACACGGAACAAGGGCCGGCGACGGCATGCGTGTCGCGATCATTCCCGCGCGGGGCGGCAGCAAGCGCATCCCGCGCAAGAACGTCAAGCCCTTCCTGGGCCGGCCGATGATCGGCTATGCCATTGCCGCGGCCCGCGACAGCGGCCTGTTCGAGCGCATCGTCGTCTCCACCGACGACGCCGAGATCGCGGCCGTGGCGCGCGAGCAGGGCGCCGAGACGCCGTTCATGCGCCCGCCCGGCCTGGCCGATGACCACACGCCCACGGTGCCGGTGATCGCCCAGGCAATTGCCGCGCTGCAGGCGCAAGGATCGGCGGTGACCACCGCCTGCTGCATCTACCCCGGCGTGCCGCTGCTGCAGCCCGACGATCTGCGCCAGGCGCTGCACCTGCTGCAAGGCCTGCCGGCCGGCCATGCGGGTTATGTGTTCCCGGTGGCAGCCTATCCGTCGCCGGTGCAGCGGGCGCTGCTGCGCGACGCCGACGGCGCCAGCCGGGCCATGCAGCCGCAATTCACCCAGACCCGCACGCAAGACCTGGAACCGGCCTATTTCGACGCCGGCCAGTTCTACTGGGCCCATGCCAGCACCTGGGCCGCCGGCCTGGGCATCCATGCCCATGCCCACACCCTGGTGCTGCCCGAATGGCGCGTGGTCGACATCGACACGCCCGACGACTGGCGCCGCGCCGAGGCGCTGGCGCTGGCCTTGCGAACCCTGGAATGAGTCTGGTTGCATTGCGTGCCGACGCTTCGGCCCGCATCGGCTCGGGCCATGTGCGGCGCTGCCTGGCGCTGGCCGCGGCGCTGCGCGCGCGGGGCGCGCAGTGCGTGCTGGTGGCGCGCGACCTGGGCCTGGACCTGGCGCCTTTGCTGGCCGGCAGTGGCGTTGAGTGGCTGCGCCTGCCGGCGCCGGCGCCCGGCTTCCAGCCGCAGCCCGGTGCGCCGGCCCATGCCGCCTGGGCCGGCGTGGCCGCGGCCCAGGACGCGGCCGAGACCGCGGCGGCGCTGTGCGCCGGCGGCCAGGCCGTGCAGGCCCTGGTGGTCGACCACTATGCCTTCGATGCCGGCTGGCACCGGGCGCTGCGCGAGATGCTGGGTGCCAGCAGCCCGGCCCTGCGCATCGCCGCCATCGACGACCTGGCCGACCGCGATCTGGCGGTGGACCTGCTGATCGACCACAACCACGCCGCCGACCACCGCGCCAAATACGGCGCCCACCTGGCGGCCGACGTGCCGCTGCTGGGCGGGCCGCGCCATGCGCTGCTGGCGCCGGTGTATGCCGAGGCGCCGCGCCATGTGCCGCAGGCCACGGTGGCCAGCGTGGGCATTTCCTTCGGTGGCGTCGATGCCGATGGCCACAGCCTGGTGGCGCTGGCCGCGCTGCAGGCCGCCGGTTTTGCCGGCGAGGTGGAGATCGTCATCACCTCGGCCTGCCCGCACCGCCAGGCCATCCTGGCCGCCGCGGCCGCCCGGCCCGGCACCCGCGTGCTCTGCGACCTGCCGCACCTGGCCGGCTTTTATGCCCGCCACGGCCTGCAGATCGGCGCCGGCGGCGGTGCCACCTGGGAGCGCTGCTGCATGGCCGCGCCGACACTGGCCGTGGTCATCGCCGACAACCAGCGCGCCGTGCTGGACCCGTTGGCCGACCTGGGCGTGCTGCTCACGGCCGCCGCGCCCACGGTGGACGCGCTGCTGCCGCCGCTGCGCGAACTGCTGGACCATGCCGGACTGCGCCGGGCCCTGAGCCGCCAGGCCCAGACCCTGGTCGACGGCCAGGGCGCGGCCCGGGTGGCCGAACAACTGCTGAGACTGTGAACACCGGAGCCCCGCGATGAAGCTGCGCATCCTCTGCACCGACCCGGCCCATCCGGTGAATGCCTGGCTGGACCGCTGGGTGTCCGCGCAGCGCGAGGCCGGCCACGACGTGGCGGTGTTCCGCGACTGGCGGGCGCTGGACGGTGGCGGTGACCTGCTGTTCCTGGTCAGCTGCCACCAGATGATCCGCGAGCCGGTGCGCAGCCAGTTCCGCCACACCCTGGTGGTGCATGCGGCGGCCCTGCCGTTCGGCCGCGGCATGTCGCCCCAGGTCTGGCAGATCCTGGCCGATGCGCGCGAGATCACGGTCACGCTGCTGGACGCGGTGGACGAACTGGACCAGGGCGACATCTGGCACCAGCAGACCATGGTCTTGGCCGGCACCGAACTGCACGATGAGATCCATGCCAAGCTGTTCGACACCGAATGCGCGCTGATGAGCTGGGCCGTGGCCCACATCGACAGCAGCACGCCGCGCAAGCAGCAGGGCGAGGCCAGCTACTTCAGGAAGCGCACGCCCGAAGACAGCCGCATCGACCCCGAGCGCCCGCTGGCCGAGGCCTTCGACCTGCTGCGCATCTGCGATCCCGAGCGCTATCCGGCCTTCTTCGACTACCGCGGCCAGCGCTACCGGCTGCGCATCGACAAGGTCTGACGCCGCTTTAGCCGCCGTTTGGCGCCGCTTATCGGCGCTTTCGCCCCCTGTGCTGCGGCCCATCATCGGTCGAAATCCCAGGAGGCCCCGGCATGGAGCAGCACAACGCCGTCACCGGCAGCATCGTCATCGCAGATCGCCGCATCGGGCCCGGTCACCGGCCCTATGTGATCGCCGAGATGAGCGGCAACCACAACCAGTCGCTGGAGCGCGCGCTGGCCATCGTCGATGCTGCAGCGGCCTCGGGCGCCGACGCCATCAAGCTGCAGACCTACACCGCGGCGACGATGACCCTGGACACCGATGCGCCAGGCTTCGTGATCGAGGACGCCGGCAGCCTGTGGGCCGGCCGCCAGCTCTACGATCTGTACGACGAGGCGCACACGCCCTGGGAATGGCATGGCCCGATCATGGAGCGGGCGCGCAGCCATGGCATGGCCTGCTTCTCCACGCCCTTTGACGAAAGCGCGGTCGACTTCCTCGAATCGCTGGGCGCGCCGGCCTACAAGATCGCGTCCTTCGAGTGCACCGATCTGCCGCTGATCCGCAAGGTGGCGGCCACCGGCAAGCCGATGATCGTGTCCACCGGCATGGCCACGCTGGCCGAGATCGACGAGACCGTGCGCACCGCCATCGAGTCCGGCTGCCGCGACCTGGTGCTGCTCAAGTGCACCAGCACCTATCCCAGCAGCCCCGAGAACACCAATCTGCGCAGCATCCCGGCGCTGCGCGATGCCTTTGCCCAGTACGGCGTGCAGGTCGGCCTGTCCGACCACACCATGGGCTGCGGCGCTGCGGTGGCCGCGGTGGCGCTGGGCGCCACGGTGGTGGAAAAGCACTTCACGCTGGCGCGTGCCGATGGCGGCGTGGACTCGGCCTTCAGCCTGGAGCCGGCCGAGCTGGCCATGCTGCGCGTGGAAACCGAGCGCGCCTGGCAGGCCATGGGCAGCGTGCGCTTCGGCGCCAGCGCGCCGGAGAAGAAGTCGATGATCTTCCGCCGCTCGCTGTACATCACCCAGCCGCTGCAGCCCGGTGACCGCCTGGGCCCGCACAATGTGCGCACCATCCGCCCCGGCTACGGCCTGCCGCCCAAGTACCTGGAAACGGTGATGGGCAAGCGCATCAACCGCACGGTGCCGGCCGGCACGCCGCTGGCCTGGGCCCTGCTGGACTGAAGGCCGGAGCCGCGCGATGAAATACTGCTGCCGCTGCCTGCAGCCCGACACCCGGCCCAATACCCGGTTCAGCGAGGCCGGCGTGTGCCCGGCCTGCGACTACTTCGACGCCATCCAGGGCGTGGACTGGCAGGAGCGCATCGACATCCTGGCCGATCTGTTTGCCCGCCGCCGCGCCCAGCGCAAGCCCGGCCAGTTCCACGACTGCATCATCGGCGTCTCGGGTGGCAAGGACTCGACCCGCCAGGCCATGTGGGTGCGCGAGAAGTTCGGCATCAACCCGCTGCTGGTGTGCCTGAGCTATCCGCCCGAGCAGGCCACGCACCGCGGCATGGACAACCTGTCCAACCTGATCGAGCTGGGCTTCGACGTGGTGGTGTCGGCACCGGCGCCGGCCACCTGGAAGAGCCTGAAGCGCGACGGCTTCGCCAAGTTCACCAACTCCTTCCGCTCCACCGAGCTGGCGCTGTTCTCGGCCGTGCCGCAGATTGCGCTGCGCTATGGCATCGACCTGATCCTGTGGGGCGAGAACCCGGCGCTGCAACTGGGCGACATGAAGACCCTGGGCAAGACCGGCTACGACGGCAACAACCTGCGCCACATGAATACGCTGTCCTCGGGCATGCAGTGGATGCTGGACGCCGGCTATACGCCGCAGCAGCTGCTGCCCTATGTGTATCCGCAGCCCGAGGAGTTCACGTCCGCCGGCCTGCAGATCGTCTACCTGGGCTGGTTCATGGGCGACTGGAGCCTGGTCAACAACGCCGCTTACTCCACGACCTACGGACTGGAGACGCGCACCGACCGGGTGGAGGCCACCGGCGACCTGTTCGGCGTGACCGCGCTGGACGAGGACTTCACGCCGATCAACCAGATGATCAAGTACTACAAGTTCGGCTTTGGTCGCACCACCGACTACTGCAACGAAGAGATCCGCCTGGGCCGCATGACACGCGAGCAGGGCATTGCCCTGGTCAGCCAGTACGACCAGGCCTGCTCGCCGGACTACATCGCCGCCTACTGCGACTACCTGGGCATCACGGTCGAGGGCTTCTGGCAGCAGGTGAGGGCGGCCACCAACCGCGGGCTGTTCGACATCCGCGCCGATGGCAGCATCGTGCGCAAGTTCGAGGTCGGCGTGGGCCTGCCCGAGCTGCAGGTGGCCGCATGAGCGCCGCCAAGCGCATCACGGTCGGCCTGGTCGACTACGGCGCCGGCAACCTGGCCAGCGTGGCGCGTGCGCTCACCGGCCTGGGCTTTCGCTGCCGCACCAGCCGCGACCCCGAGACCCTGGGCGCGGCCGACCTGCTGCTGCTGCCCGGCGTGGGCGCCTTTCCGGCGGCGATGGAAGCGCTGCACCGCCACCATCTGGTGGACTTCATCCAGGGCCAGGCCCGCCGCGGCCAGCCGCTGGTGGGCATCTGCCTGGGCATGCAGCTGCTGGCCCACAGCAGCAGCGAGCACCGCTACACCACCGGCCTGGGCCTGATTCCCGGCCAGGTGCAGCCGCTGACCAGCGCCCGCTGGCACATCGGCTGGAACAGCGTGGAAGTGACGGCCGACGACGGCCTGCTGCGGCCCAGCGACGGCCAGGCGCTGTACTTCAACCACTCCTATGTGTTCCACGCGCCGGCCGAGTACCAGGTGGCGGTGTCGCGCATTGCCGACGATGCGGCCCCCGGTGCCGGCGATGCCTTCACCGTGGCCGTGCGCCGCGGCAACATCGTGGGCCTGCAGTTCCATCCCGAAAAAAGCCAGCTCGCCGGCCGCGACCTGCTGCGCAACGTCATCGAAGGACTGGTCGCATGATCCGCAAACGCCTGGTGGGCGTGATCACCGTCAAGCAGGGCTGGGCGGTGCAGAGCATCGGCTACAAGCAGCACCTGCCGATGGGCCGGCCCGAGGTGGTGGCCGAGAACCTGGACCGCTGGGGCGTGGACGAGATCCTGCTGCAGTGCATCGACCGCCAGGGCCAGGGCCCGGATCTGGCCCTGCTGCAACGCCTCACGCGGCGCGGCCTGTCCACGCCGCTGACCTACCAGGGCGGCATCCGCAGCGTGGCCGACGGCGTGGCCGCGGTGCAGGCCGGTGCCGAGCGCATCGCCATGGACAGCCTGCTGCGCGACGATCCACGCGAGGCCGCGGCCCTGGCCGAGCCGCTGGGTGCCCAGGCCCTGATCGGCGTGCTGCCGCTGGCCCGGGTGCAGGGCCAGCTGCAATGGCTGGACGCACGCAGCCGGCGCGCCACGCCCGTTCCGGCCGAAGTGGCCGCGGTGCTGAAGTCCGGCGCCATCAGCGAGTTGCTGGTGGTCGACTGGCAGGGCGAGGGCCGGCCCGAGGCCTTCGACGAAGGCCTGCTCGACGCCTGGCGCGATCAAGCACACATGCCGCAGCTGCCGCTGATCGCCTTTGGCGGCCTGTCGAGCGCGGCCCAGCTGCGCCGTGTGCTGGCGCGGCCCGAGGTGGTGGCCGCCGGCATCGGCAACTTCCTGGCCTGGCGCGAGCATGCGGTGCAAGACTTGAAAGCCCAGCTGCGCGACCTGCCGCTGCGCGGCCCGCGCTATGCGGTCGAGCAGGCCTGGAGCTGAGACCATGAGCCACAGCCACAACCCCGGCACCTACCTCGGCCAGGCCCTGGCCGGCACCCGCCAGGCCTGCAAGCGCTGCCTCTACACCAGCGACCATCCGCTGGGCCTGGTGCTCGACGACGAGGGCATCTGCTCGGGCTGCCGCATCCACGAGGAGAAGGACCGGCTCGACTGGGCCGAGCGCTGGAGCCGGCTGCAGCGCCTGGTGGCCCCGTACCGCAGCAAGAGCGGCCAGGCCTATGACTGCATCGTGCCGGTGACCGGGGCCAACGACAGCTACTGGATCGTGCACCTGGTGAAAGAGCGGCTGGGCCTGAACCCGCTGCTGGTGACCTACAACAAGTACTACAACACCGCACTCGGCATCCGCAACCTGGCCAATCTGCGCATCCGCTTCGACTGCGACATCCTGGTGCAGAACGTCAACCCGCAGTCGGTCAAGGCCATCACCCGCACCACGCTGCGCGAGCTGGGCAGCGTCTACTGGCATTGCCTGGCCGGGCAGAGCGTGTTTCCGGTGCAGACCGCCGTGCGCTACCAGGTGCCGCTGATCATCTGGGGGGCGCACCAGGGCCTGGAGCAGGTGGGCATGTTCTCGCACGAGCACGAGGTCGAGATGACCCGGCGCTACCGCAAGGACCATGACCTGATGGGCCACGAGGCCGACGACCTGCTGGGCGCCTTCGATACGCTGCGCGAAGAGCACATCTGGCAGTACCGCTATCCCGACGACCAGCAGCTGCAGGCCGTGGGCGTGCGCGGCATCTACCTGGGCAACTATGTGCGCTGGGACCCCAAGGCCCAGCACGAGCAGATGATCGCCGCCAAGGCCTATGGCACGGCGGCCTTCGAGCGCACCTTCGACACCTACGACCATGTGGACTGCTGGACCTACATGGACCTGCACGACACGCTGAAGCTGGCCAAGGCCGGTTATGGCAAGGTCACCGACCATGCCTGCCGCGAGATCCGCCACGGCCGGCTGACGCGCGAGCAGGGCCTGGCCCTGGTGCGCCGCCACGAGCAGCAGCCGGCCCGCCACCGCCAGCTGTTCTGCGACTGGCTGGGCCTGGACGGCAGCGGCCTGGACTTCCTGATCGACCGCGCGCGCAACCCGCGCCACTGGCAGCTGCAGGCGCCGGGCCGCTACGCCTTCACCGGCCCCAGCAGCGACGAGGCGGCCACGCCCACCGGCTGGACCGACGGCGACCTGGGCCCGGGCGCACGCTTCATCGCCAACGACCGGCTGGACCACGAAGGCCGCGGCGGTTACATCACGGTGGGAAAAGGCCATCCCTGACACACAAAGGACGCGTCCGGATGGGCGCGTCCGCACGTGTCCGCGGTTATGCTGTGCCGCATGATCGTCGAGCAACTGTTCTTCGCGCCGCCCGGCGCCGCCCAGCGCAATGCCGAACGCCTGCAGCTGCAGGCCGGCGCCGGCATCGTCGGTGACCGCTACCACGGCGCCCGGGACGAACCGGGCCAGAACCTGACCCTGGTGCAGGCCGAGGCCCTGGAAGCCTATGCCGCGCTGCAGGGCCGGCCGGTGGACTGGGGCGTGACGCGGCGCAATGTCATCGTGCGCGGTGGCGACCTCAATGCCCTGGTCGGCCGCGAGTTCCAGCTGGGCGCCGTGCGCCTGCGCGGCGTCGAGCCCTGCCATCCCTGCCTGGGCCTGGGCCAGGCCCTGGCCGACGACCAGCGCCGGCCGGCCGACGTGGTGGCCTGGTGGCTGCACCGCGGCGGCCTGCGCTGCGATGTGCTCAACGATGCCGAGCTGGCCCTGGGCGATGCGCTGAACCCGGGCTGATCGCCGCGCCGGCTTCAGCGCACGCGGCTGAGGCGGTCGAACTTGGGCACGCGGAAGTCCTCGGGCATGCTGTCGTCGGTGTTCAGGTTGAAGGTCATCTGGATCTGGCTGGCCACCGGCTTGCCGTTGATGTGCACCGGGATGAAGCGCCAGCCCTCCATCGATACGCGGGCAAAGCGGCGCACCGACTCGGGCATGCCGGGCAGGGCGCTGACGTCGATCTGCTCGCACTGGCCCGAGGCGCCCACCGTGCACAGCGCGCTGACGCTGCCCTTCCAGCCGCCGGTGCGCGCCACCTCGTCGGGATAGCTGGCGGCGTAGCGCTTGATCGCCAGCGGCTCGATGCGCAGGCCGCGCAGCGCCACCTGACCGGGCTGGCCGTCGCGGCCCGGCGTGATCGTCACCTGCACGCCCAGGCCGGTCTGCAGCGTGGCCGGGGCGCCGTTGTCCTGCGGCGGCTGGATGCGTGCCGCCGCCACACGCTGGCGCAGCCGCTCCAGGAACAGCGGCGGATAGCCCTCGGCATCGAGGAAGGCCAGCTTGGCCAGCTTGCCGTCGGTGTCGAAGCGGGCATCGGCCCAGACCGTCAGCTCATAGGGTTCGTCGGCGGCCCGCGCGGGGCCATGCAGGGCCAGGGCGGCCAGGGTGGCGGCGGCCAGCCGCCACAGCGGCAGGGATGCAGGTTTCAAGGGGCGTCCTCCTGAGTCGGCGCAGTCTAGGGCCTGTTCACGCTACGGAGGTGACGCGGTCATCTCCGTAGCGTGAACAGGCCCCGGCCCGGAGCCCTGGCTACACTGGAACCATGCTGCTGGTCCTGCCCTCGGCCCTCCACCTGCCGGATTATGTGGCGGCGCTGCGCCGCGGCTGGTCGGCCGATACCGCGCGGGCGGCCCAGGCCAGCCAGGACGAGCTGGCCGAGATCGAGGCCGATGCCGCGGCCTATCTGGCGCGCCAGCACAACCCCCGGGGCGGCGGCGAGGTCACGCTGCCCGATGGCAGCCGGGTGCAGCGCCTGCCGGGCACGCGGCGCTGGATCCTGGCCGACGACGGCCGGGTGGCCGGCCTGATCAACCTGCGCTGGGCGCCCGGCACCACCGCGCTGCCACCGCATGTGCTGGGCCACATCGGCTATGCGGTGATGCCCTGGTACCGGCGCCAGGGCCTGGCACGCCGTGCGCTGGCCGCGCTGCTGCCCGAGGCGCGGGCCCTGGGCCTGGCCTGGGTGGAGCTGACCACCGATCCCGACAACCTGGCCTCGCAGGGCGTGATCCTGGCCAATGGCGGCCAGCTGGTCGAGCACTTCATCAAGCCGGCGGCCCATGGCGGCACGCCGGGGCTGCGCTACCGCATCCTGCTGTAGCGGCGGCAGGCCGGCTCAGCGCGGCAGCGCGCCGCTGCGGAAGCGCTCGCGCACCGTCATGAAGGCCTGCAGGTACTGCGGATAGCGCTGGTCGCGCCAGGCCATCTTCAGCGCATCGCTGATGTAGGCCTCGGTGGGATGCTCGCGCAGCCGCGACACGCTCCAGCCAAAGCCATAGGGGTTGTAGGCCACGCTCTTCCACTGCGGCTGGGTGGCCAGCAGCAGCGAGGCCACCCGCTCCTGCAGGAACACCTTGCGCTCGGCCGGGCCGGCCGGGCCGTGGTAGCTGGTGGGCCGGCACAGGGCCTCGCGCAGGCCGGCCGGCGCGCTGGCGTCCAGGCCCTCGCAGACCTGGAACAGCGCCTCGTTGAGCTGCAGCCATTCGCGCCAGAAGGCCGGGCGGGCAACAAAGTAGTTGGAGAACACCACCTGGCGCGAGTCCATCACCAGGCTGCGCAGCGGCGTGGTCCGGCCGATGTGGGCCAGCAGGCCCTCGTAGGCCTCGATCAGGCCGGCGTCGAAGGTCTCGCCCTGCTCGAACACATTGAGGAAAAACGCGCCCATGTCGGGCTGCGGCGAGAACAGCACCACGTCGGCGCCGGCCGCGGCCTGCTGGCGCACAAAGGCCTGCACGTCGTCGTGCGAGAGCTGGGTCTTGGCCGGGAACTTGGGCGAGAAGAAGCCGTAGAAGGCGGCCTCGTCCAGCGTGCCGGCCTGGGCCTGCTCGGCAAACCAGCGCCGCAGCGGCCACAGCTCGAACCAGTCGGGGCGCAGATTGTCCTGGTTGTCCAGCAGCAGCCAGCCCGGCTGGGCGGCGATGGCGTCGCGCGTGGCCGCGTTGTAGGCGATCAGGTGCAGGTGCACCGCCGGCTGGCCGTCGCGGGATTCGTGGCTGGACTGGGACATCGCCACAGTCTAGGCAGCAGGGCCGGGCGCAAAAGCGCGAACAGCGCCGCGGGGGCGGCGCTGTTCGCAGGGGCGGCGCTTGCCGCCGGCGCTCAGGCTCAGAGCAGGTTGTTCTGCTGCAGGCGCAGCAGTTCTTCCTCGGTGCTCGGACGGGCCAGGGCGCTGTGGCCGACCAGGGCCTCGTCGGTCGCGGCCGGGGCCGCCGGGGCGGTGGCCGGCGCGGCCGGGGCCGCCACCGTCTCACCGGCCTCGTTGACGCCCAGCCCGGCCAGCAGGTCGGTGCCGGGGCCGGCCAGCAGGTCGCCCAGGTCGGGCGCCGTGCCGGTGGCGGCCTGGTCCTTGGCAAACCACACGTCGGCCATCGCATGGGTGGCGCCGTCGGCGGTGGTGTAGCTGCTGGTCATGCCCAGCAGGTTGCCGTTGTCGACCTCGGTGCCCTTGGCATAGTCGAGGTTCAGCTCGATCACGCCGTAGTCCACCAGGCCGCGCAGCTCGCCCTCGTCGGTGACACCGTCGCTGTCGGCGTCGACCCAGATCTTCAGCTCGCTGAAGTTGGTGTCGGCGGCGGTCAGCTTGCCGTCGGCATTGCTGTCGAGCGCGGCCATCGCGGCATAGCCGTTGCCGGCGCTGCTGCCATCGGCCAGCTTGGTGGCCGAGCCGAACAGCTCGGTGCCGTCGTTGATGAGGCCGTCGCCGTTGAGGTCACGCACCAGCAGGCCGTCGTTGCCCGCCACCCAGCCCACCTTCTCGGTGCCGCCCAGCGCATCCAGGTTGAAGTTCACGCCCTGGCTGGCGGCCAGGGTCTGGATGCCGTTGCCGTCCAGGTCCAGCACGATCGGGGTGACGCTGTTCAGCGCCGCCTGCTGGGCCGTGTTCAGCGCCGCCATGTCGCCGGAGTCGAAGGCGTTGTACTGCGTCATCGTCATCGCAGCCAGGTCGGCGGTCTCGAAGGCCTGGATCTGGCTCACCGTCAGCGCGTCGATCTGGCCGGTGGTCAGGGCGCGTGCCTGTGCCGTGGTCAGGGCCGCGATGTCCTCGACCGCGAAGCCGCCCATCTGCGTGCCGCTGAAGGCGGCGATCTGGCCGGTGGTCATGGCCGCGATCTGGCCGGTGGTCAGCGCGCCGATGTCGGCCTGGCTCAGCGTGGCCAGGTCGGTCAGGTCCAGGGTGCGGATCTGCGACGTGGTCAGGTTGGCCAGCTGGGTGGTGCCGAAGCTGTCGATCTGGGTGTCGGTCAGCGCATGGATCTGGCCGGTGGTCATGGCCGCCAGGTCGGTGGTCTGGATCGCCGCCAGGTCGGTGGCTTCCATCGCACGCAGCTGGCCCGAGCTGAAGGCGACGATCTGGCCGGTGGTCAGGGCCGCGATGTCGCTGGTCTCCAGCGCGGCGATGGCCCCGCTTTGCAGCGCCACCAGCTGGCCGGTGGTCAGCGCGGCGATGTCCGCCGTCTGCACGCCGGCCCACTGGGTGGCCGAGATGGCGACGATCTGGCCGGTGGTCAGCGAGCTCCAGGCCGCCGTGCCCAGCGCCGCCAGGTCGCCGGCCACCAGGCTGGCGATCTGCGACGTGGTCAGCGCCGCACCCTGGCTGCCGGTCAGCGCCGACAGCTGGGTGGTGCTCATCGCGTCCAGCTGGCTGGTGGTCAGGGCCGCCACCTGGGTGGCCGTCAGGGCCACCAGGTCGCCGGTCTCGATCAGGGCCAGGTCGCCGGTCTCGATGGCACGCACCTGGCTGGTCGACAGGCCCAGCCACTGGCCGCTGGTCAGCGCGTTGAGCTGGTCGTCGCTGAGGGCGGCGATGCCGGTGGTGCCGAAGGCGCGGATCTGGCCGGTGCTCAGCACCTCCAGGTCACCGGTCTCCAGCGCCGCCACCTGGCCGCTGCTCAGGGCCGCCACCTGGCCGCTGCTGAGCGCGCGGAAGTCCGCGGTGTCCAGCGCATTGGTGTCGGCCGTGCCCAGGGCACCGATCTGTGCCGCCGTCAGCGCCACCACCTGGCCGGTGGTCAGCGCCGCGAACTGGCCGGTGCTCAGCGCATCGAGCTGGCTGGTGGTCAGCGCCGACAGCTGGCCGGTGCTCAGGGCCTGCATGCCGCCGGTGCGCAGCGCGCCGATGTCGGCCGCCTCCAGCGCGCGGATCTGGCCCGAGCTGAGGGCCGCGACCTGGGTCTCGGTCAGGGCCTCGACCTGCGAGCTGGTCAGCGCGGCGATGGCGCCCGAGGCCAGGGCCCGCAGCTGGGCGGTGCTGAAGGCCGCCAGGTCGGTGGTCTCCAGCGCCGTCACCTGACCACTCTGCAGGGCCGCGATCTGGGTCGTGCCCATGGCTGCGAACTGGCCGGTGGTCAGCGCGTTCAGCGCGCTGCTGCCCAGGGCCACCAGCTGGGTGGTGCCGATGGCCGCCATCTGGCTGGCGTCCAGCACCACGCGCTGGCTGTCGTCCAGGGCCAGCAGCTGGCTGGCCTGCAGCGCGCGGATCTGCGCCGTGGTCAGCGCGGCCAGCGAGCCGGTGGACAGCAGGGCCATGTCGCCGGTCTCGATGGCGACGATCTGCGTGGTGCTCAGCGCCACCAGCTGGCCGGTGGTCAGCGCGTTCAGCTGGCTGTCGTCCAGCGCGGCGATGCCGGTGCTGGTGAAGCCGCGGATCTGGCCGGTGGTGAAGGCCGCCAGGTCGGCGGTCTCCATCGCCGCCACCTGGCTGGCGCTCAGGCCGGCGATCTGGCTGGTGCCCAGCGCCACCATCTGGCCCGTGGTCAGGGCGTTCAGGCGGCCGCTGTCCAGGCTGGACAGCTGGCTGGTGGTCAGCGCCGCCACATGGGCCAGCGACAGGCTGGCGATCTGCGTGGTGCTCAGCGCGGCCAGCTGGCCGGTGCTCAGCGACTGCAGCTGGGCATTGCTCAGCACCTCGATGTCGCCGGTCTCCAGGCCGATCATGTCGGCGGCCTCGATGGCGCGCAGCTGGCTGGTGCCCAGCGAGGCCACCTGGGTGGTGGTCAGCGCGGCCAGCTGGGTGGTGCCCATGGCCACGATGCCGGCGGTGGCGATGGCGCGCACCTGGGTGCCGCTCAGCTCCACCAGGTCGGTGGTCTCCATCGCCGCGATCTGGCTGGTCGACAGGCCGGCCAGCTGGGTGCCGGTCAGCGAGGCCCAGGTGGTGGTGCCCAGCGCCGCCAGGTCGGCCGCGTCGATGTAGTTCAGCTCACGGGTGGACAGCGCGGAGAACAGCGTCGTCGACAGTGCATCCAGCTGGCCGGTGGTCAGGCCGCCCATCTGCTCGGCCGACAGCGCGTTGAGCTGGGTGGCCGTGAGGCCGTTCAGCGCGGTGGTGCCCAGCGCCGCCAGGTCGGCGGTGTCGATGGCCGCGATCTGGCTGGTGCGCAGCACCGTCAGCTGGCCGGTGGTCAGCGCCTGCAGCTGGGCCGCCGACAGGGCCTGCATGGCCGTGGTGCTCAGCGCCGCCACCTGGCCGGTGGTCAGCGCCGCCAGGTCGGCCGTCTCCAGGGCCACGATGTGGCTGGTGGTCAGGCCGGCGATCTGGCCGCTGGACAGCGTGGCGAACTCGGTCGTGCCCAGCTTGGCCAGGTCGGCACCGCTGATGGCCGACAGCTGGGTGGTGTTGAAGGCCACCAGCTGCGTGGTCGACAGGCCGGCCAGCTGGGTGGTGCTCAGTGCCGCGATCTGCTCGGTGGACAGGGCCGCGGCCTGGGCCGCGGACAGGGCCACCAGGTCCTCGACGTCGAGGTTGTCGATGTCGGCGGCCTCGATGGCGCGCACCTGGGCCGTGCTCAGCGCAGCGAACTGGGTGGTGCCCAGCGCGGCCAGCTGGGTGGTGCCCAAGGCGGCCAAGCCGCTGGCGGCGATGGCGTTGATCTGGCCGGTGGTCAGCTCGGACAGGTCGGCCACTTCCATGGCGCCGATCTGCGAGCTGGACAGGCCGGCCATCTGGCCGCTGGTCAGCTCCACCCACTGGCTGCTGCCCATGGCGGCCAGGCTGGCACCGTCGATGGTGCGCAGCTGGGCCGTGGTCAGCGCGGTCAGCTGGGTGCTGCCCAGGCTGGCCAGCTGGGTGGTGGTCAGGGCCGCGGTCTGGCCGGTGCCGAGTGCCGCCACCTGGGTGGCGTCCAGCACCACCAGGCCGGCGGTGGCCAGGCCCGGCAGGTCGCCGGCCTCGATGGCGCGCAGCTGGCCGGTGCTGATGGCATCCATCTGCGCCGTGCTCAGCGCCGCGATCTGCACGCTGTTCAGCGCGGCGATGGCCGTGCTGCCCAGGGCCACGAAGGCAGTGGTGCCCAGCGCCGCCAGGTCGGCGGTCTGGATCTCGGCCATCTGGCCGGCCTGGAAGGCGGCCACCTGGCCGGTGCTCAGCGCATTGAACTGCGTCGTGCCCATGGCCACGAAGTCGGCCACCTCCAGCGCGGCGATCTGGCCGCTGGACAGCGCCACCAGCTGGGTGGTGCCGATTTCCGCCACCTGGCCGGTGGTCAGGGCGCCGATGGCGGTGGTGCCCAGGGCCACCAGCATGGTGGTGGACAGCGAGGCCAGGTCGGTGGTCTCGATGTTGGCCACCTGCTCGGCCGACAGTGCGGCGATCTGGCCGGTGGTCAGGCCGGCGAACTGGCCGGTGGTCAGCGCGGCGATGTCGGCCACGTCCACCGAGCCCAGCTGGGTCACCGTCAGCGCGGCCAGCTGGGTGGTGCCCAGCGCGGCGAACTGGCTGGTGCCCAGCGCGGCCACCGCGGCGGTGTGCAGCGCGGCGAACTGCGAGGAGCTGAGCGCGGCCAGGTCGGCGGTCTCCAGCGCCAGCGCCTGGCTGTCGCTGATGGCGCGGATCTGGCCCGTGGTCAGCGCGGCGAACTGGGTCGTGCCCAGGGCCGCCAGGTCGCCGGCTTCCAGCGCCACGATCTGGCCGCTGGTCAGGGCCTGCAGCTGGGTGGTGCGCAGCGCGGCCGTCTGGCCGGTGGTCAGTGCGGCCAGCTGGTCGGCCGACAGCGCGGCGATCTGGGCTTCGGTCAGCGCGGTCAGGTCGGAGGTGCCCAGCGATGCCAGCTGGTCACCCGACAGGGCGCGCACCTGGCCGGTGGTCATGGCCGCCCACTGGGTGGTGCCCAGCGCGTCCAGCGAGGCCGCCGACAGCACCGCCAGCTGGACCGTGCCCAGGGCGGCGATGGCGCCGGTGCCGAGCGCGGCGAACTGGCTGGTGCCCATCACCGTCAGCTGGTCGGCCGTCAGCGAGCGGATCTGGCCGGTGCTCAGGCCGTCCAGGTCCACCGTCTCCATGGCCGCCACGTCGGCGGCTTCCAGCGCAGCGATCTGGCCGCTGCTCAGGGCCGCGAACTGGCCGGTGGTCATGGCCACGATGGACGAGCTGGTCAGCGCCGCCAGCTGGTCGGCGTTCAGGGCGCGCAGCGCGCTGCTGCCCAGGCCGGCCACGTCGGAGGTGTCCAGCGCGGCGATCTGGTCTGCGCTCAGCACCGCCACCTGGCCGGTGGTCAGCGCGGCGATCTGGGTGCTGCCCAGGGCCGCCAGGTCGGTGGCCTCGATGGCCGCGATCTGGCCGGTGCTGAAGGCCACCACCTGGCCGGTGCTCAGCACCGCCAGCTGGCCGCTGGTCATGGCCGCCAGCGCATCGGCGCCCAGGGCGCGCAGCTGGCTGCTGCCCAGCACCACCAGCTCGGCGGTCTCCAGCGCGGCCACCTGCTCGGCGGACATCGCGGCGATCTGGCCGGTGGTCAGGGCCGCGGCCTGGGTGGTGCCCAGTGCGGCGATGTCGGTGGCTTCCAGCGCGGCGATCTGGCCGCTGCTGAAGGCCGCCACCTGGCTGGCCGCCAGCATGGTCACCTGGCCGGTGGTCAGGGCCTGCAGCTGCTCCACGCTCAGGGCCACCAGGGCCGAGGTGCGCAGCGCGGCCAGGTTGGTCGTGCCCCAGTCGGCCAGGTCGCTGGCCTCGATGGCCGCCACCTGTCCGCTGGTCAGCGCGGCGATCTGGCCGGTGGTCAGCGCGTTGAACTGGCCGCTGGCCAGCGCGGCGATGCCGGTGGCGCCGATGGCGGCGATCTGGGCCGAGCCCAGCACCGCCAGGTCGGCGTACTGCATGGCCGTCCACTGCTCGACGGTCAGGGCCGCAGCCTGGCTGGTGGTCAGCGCGGCGAACTGGGTCGTGCCCAGGCCCGCCAGGTTGTCCGGCGCGATGGCGGTGATCTGGCCGGTGGCCAGGGCGGCGACCTGGGTCGTCGTCAGGCCGGCCAGCTGGGTGCTGCCGAAGGCGGCGATCTGGCCGGTGGTGAAGGCGGCGGTCTGGCCGGTGGTCAGGGCCGCCAGGTCGGTGGTCTGCAGGGCCGCCAGGTCCTCGGCTTCCAGGGCCACGATCTGGCCGCTGGACAGGCCGACGATCTGGCCGGTGGTCAGGGCCACCACGCCGGCCGTGGACAGGGCCAGGATCTGGTTCTCGTCCAGCGCACGCAGCTGCTGGGTGCTCAGCACCACCAGGTCACCGGTCTCCAGGCTGTTGACCTGGGTGGTGGTCAGCGCCAGCACCTGGCCGGTGGTCAGCGCGGCGAACTGTGCCGTGCCCAGCGCATTCAGGTCCTCGGCCGCCAGGCCGGTGAGCTGGTTGGCGGTCAGCGCGGCGGCCTGGCCGGCGGTCAGCGCGGCGATCTGGCCGGTGGCCATGGCGTCGAACTGGCCGCTGCTGAAGGCGATGATCTGGCCGGTGGTCAGCGAGGCCAGGGCGCCGGTGCCGATGGCGGCCATCTGGTCGGCGTTCAGCGCCTCCAGCTGGCCGGTCGACAGGCCGACCCACTGGCCGGTGGTCAGCGCGCCGATGCCGCTGGTGGCGATGGAGGCCACCAGCTCGGCGCCCAGGGCGCGCAGCTGGCGGGTGCTCAGCACGGCCAGGTCGGCCACCTCCAGGCCCGCCACCTGGCTGGTGGACAGGTTGGCCAGCTGGCCGGTGCTCAGCGCCGTGTACTGGGTGGTGCCCAGGGCCGCCAGGTCGGCGGCCTCGATGGCCGCCAGCTGGCCGCTGGCCAGCGCCGCCACCTGGCTGGTGCCGAGTGCGGCCAGCTGGGTGGTGCCGAAGGCGGCGATCTGGTCGACGTTGAACACCACGACTTGACCGGTGGTCAGCGCGGCCAGGTCGGTGGTCTCCATCAGCGACAGGCTGGTGGTGCCCAGGGCATTGAGCTGGCCGGTGGACAGCGCCGCCCACTGGCCGGTGGTGAAGCCGGTGATGGCGGCACTCGAGATCACCCCCAGCTGCTCGGCCGTCAGCGCACGCACCTGGGCCGTGCCCAGCACCGCGGCATCGGCGCCCTGCAGGGCCTCGATCTGCGAGGTGCCGAAGTTGGCGATCTGCGTGGTGCCGAAGGCGGCGAACTGGGTCGTGCCCATGGCCGCCAGCGACTCGGCGGCGATGGAGGCGATCTGGCCGGTGGCCAGCGCGGCCACCTGGCTGGTGCCCAGGCCGGCGAGCTGGCTGGTGCCGAACGCGCCGATCTGGTCACCGCTGAGCGCCACCACCTGGCCGGTGGTCAGCGCCGCCAGGTCGGTGGTCTCGAAGTACGGCACCTGGGTGGTGCTGAAGGCATGCAGCTGGCCGGTGCTGAACGCGGCCACCTGGCCGGTGGTCAGCGCGGCGATCTGCGACTGGCTCAGCGTGCCCAGCGCGTCGGCGCCCAGCGCGCGGATCTGCGCGCTGCTGAAGACCACCAGGTCGGCGGTCTGCAGGGCCTCGATCTGCGTGGTCGTCAGCGCGGCCACCTGGGCCGTGCTCATCGCGGCATAGGCGCTGGTGCCCTGGGCCGCCAGGTCGGCGGCATCCAGCGCGGCCAGCTGGCTGGTGCTCAGCGCCGCCAGCTGGGTGCTGACCCAGGCGGCGATCTGGCTGGTCGACAGCGCATCCAGCTGGCTGGTGGTCAGGCCCGCCATCTGGCCGGTGGTCATCGAGGCCAGGGCCGTGGTGCCCAGCGAGGCGAAGTCGCCGGCCTCGATGGCGGCGATCTGGCCGGTGCTCAGCGCGGTCAGGCCGGTGGTGCCCATGGCGGTGAAGGCATTCGCCTCCAGCGCCACCAGCTGGTCGGCGCCCAGGGCGCGCAGCTGGGCCGTGGACAGGGCCGCGATGTCGGCGGTTTCCAGCGTGCTCAGCTGGGTGGTGGTGAGCTTGGCGACCTGGCCGGTGGTCAGCACCGCGAACTGGCCGGTGGTGAAGGCGTTGAGGTCGCTGGCCTCCAGGCTGGCGAGCTGGCCGGTGCTGAGCGCGGCCACCTGGGCCGTGCCCAGGCTGGCCAGCTGGGTGGTGCCCAGGGCGTCAAGCTGGCCGGAGGTCAGCACGACGATCTGGCTGGTGCGCAGCGCGGCCAGGTCGCTGGTCTCGAACACGCTCATCTGCGTGGTGCCGAGCGCGGCCAGGTGGCCGGTGGCCAGGGCGAAGACCTGGCCGGTGCTCAGGCCGGCGAAGGCGGCGGTCTCCAGCGCATTGAACTGGGTCGTGCCGAGTGCGGCGATCTGGCTGGTGCGCAGGGCGGCCGAGTCGGCGCCGTCGAGGGCGGCGAGCTGGGTGGTGCCCAGCACGGCGACCTGGCCGGTGCTCAGCGCGGCCAGCTGGCTGGTGCCCATGGCGGCCAGGTCGGTGGCCTCGATGGCCACGATCTGGGCGCTGGACAGCGCGGCCACCTGTCCGGTGGTCAGCGCGGCCAGCTGGCTGCTGGACAGGCTGGCGATGGCCGTGGTGCCGAGTGCGGACAGCTGGGTGGTGCCGAACACCACCAGGTCGCTGGTTTCCAGCGCGCCGATGGCGGAGCTGCCCATCGTCGCCACCTGGGCGCTGCTCAGGCTGGCGGCCTGGCTGGTGGTCAGCGCGGCCAGCGCATTGGTCTCCAGCGCGGCGAACTGCGTGGTGCCGAAGGCGCGCAGCTGGGTGGTGCTCAGCGCGGCCAGGTCGGCCGTGTCCAGCACATTGATCTGGGCCGTGCGCAGCGCGGCCAGCTGGCCGGTGGTGAAGGCGGCGAACTGGCCGGTGGTCAGCGCCGCCAGGTCGGTGGGCTCCAGGCTGGTCAGCTGGGTCGTGCCCAGGGCGGCGATCTGCTGCGAGCCCAGGTTGGCCAGCTGGGTGGTGCCCAGGGCATCGAGCTGGCTGGTGGCCAGCGCGGCGATGGCGCCGGTGCCCAGCGCGGCCAGGTCGGACGTCTCCATCGAGGCGATGGCGTCGACGCTGATGGCGCGCAGCTGGGCCGTGCCCAGGGCCGCGGCCTGGGCCGTGGTCAGGCCGGCCAGCTGGGTGCCGCTGAGCGCGGCGATGGCCGCGGTGGAGAAGGCGCCGACGGCGCTGGCGCTCAGCGCCGCCAGGTCCACCGTCTCCAGCACCGCCGCCTGGGCGGCGGTCAGGCCGGTGGTCTGGGTCGTCGACAGCGCGGCGAACTGCGTGCTGGTCAGCGACGGCAGGTCGTCGGCCGACAGCGAGGCGAACTGGCGCGAGCTGAGGGCGGCGATCTGGCTGGTGCCCAGGCTGGACAGCTGGGTCGTGCCCAGCGCGTCGAGCTGGGTCGTGCCCAGGGCGGCGATCTGGCCGGTGCTCAGCGAGGCCAGCGTGGTGGTGCCCAGCGAGGCCAGGTCATGGGCCTCGATGGCGGCGATCTGGCCGCTGGACAGGGCGGTCAGGCCGGTGGTGCCCATGGCCGCGAAGGCATTGCTCTCCAGCGCCACGATCTGGCTGCTGCCCAGGGCGCGCAGCTGGGCCGTGGACAGGGCGGCCACGTCGGCGGTCTCCAGGGCGCCGATCTGGGTGGTGGTCAGCTTGGCGACCTGGCCGGTGGTCAGCACCGCGAACTGGCCGGTGGTGAAGGCGTTGAGGTCGGCGGCCTCCAGGCTGGCCAGCTGGCCGGTGCTGAGCGCGGCCACCTGGGCCGTGCCCAGGTTGGCGAGCTGGGTGGTGCCCAGGGCGTCGAGCTGGCCGGTGGTCAGCACGGCGATCTGGCTGGTGCGCAGCGCGGCCAGGTCGCTGGTCTCGAACACGCTCATCTGCGTGGTGCCGAGCGCGGCCAGGTGGCCGGTGGCCAGGGCAAACACCTGGCCGGTGCTCAGGCCGGCGAAGGCGGCGGTCTCCAGCGCATTGAACTGGGTCGTGCCGAGTGCGGCGATCTGGCTGGTGCGCAGGGCGGCCGAGTCGGCGCCGTCGAGGGCGGCGAGCTGGGTGGTGCCCAGCACGGCGACCTGGCCGGTGCTCAGCGCGGCGATGGCGCTGGTGCCGAGGGCGGCCAGGTCGGCGGCCTCGATGGCCACGGTCTGGGCGCTGGACAGCGCGGCGATCTGGCCGGTGGTCAGCGCGGCCAGCTGGCTGCTGGACAGGCTGGCGATGGCCGTGGTGCCGAGCGCGGACAGCTGGGTGGTGCCGAACACCACCAGGTCATTGGTCTCCAGGGCCGCGGCGGCCTCGGCGTCCAGTGCCGCCACCTGGGCGCTGCTCAGGGCGGCGGCCTGGGTGGTGGTCAGGCCGGCGATGGCATTGGTTTCCAGCGCGGCGAACTGGCTGCCGCTCAGCGCGCGCAGCTGGGTGGTGGTCAGCGAGGCCAGGTCGGTGGTCTCGATCTGGCTCAGCTGGGTGGTCGACAGGCCGGCGATCTGGCCGGTGGTGAAGGCGGCGAACTGGCCGGTGGTCAGCGCATTCAGGTCGCTGGCCTCCAGGCTGGCCAGCTGGCTGGTCAGCAGGGCGGCAACCTGTTGCGAGCCCAGGTTGGCCAGCTGGGTGGTGCCCAGCGCGTCGAGCTGGCTGGTGCGCAGCGCGGCGATGGCGCTGGTGCCCAGCGCGGCCAGGTCGGCCGTGTCCATGCCGGCGATGGCATCGACGGTGATGGCGCGGGCCTGGGTCGTGGTCAGCGCGGCGGCCTGGCTGGTGCCCAGGCCGGCCAGCTGGCTGGCGCTGAGCGCGGCGATGGCGCTGGTGCCCAGTGCGGCGATGGCGCTGGTGCCCAGGGCCGCCAGGTCCACCGTGGCCAGGGCCGCGGCCTGCTCGGCGGTGATGGCGCCGGCCTGGGCGGCGGTGAGGGCGGCGAACTGGGTGCTGGTCAGCGCGGCCAGGTCGTCGGCGGTCAGCGCGGCGATCTGGCCGGTGCTGAAGGCGGCGATCTGGCTGGTGCCCAGGCTGGTCAGCTCGGTGGTGCCGAGTGCGTCGAGCTGGCCGGTGGTCAGCGCACGCAGCTGCGACGAGGACAGCACGACCAGGTTGCTGGTGGACAGCGTGGCCAGGTCGCTGGCCTCGATGGCCGCCACCTGGGCCGTGGTCAGGGCCTGGGCCTGCGAGCTGCGCAGGCCGACCAGGGCGTCGGCGCTGAGCGCGACGATGGAGCTGGTCGACAGCATCGAGATCGCCAGCGTGCTCATGGCGGCGATGTCCGACGAATCCAGCGCCGCGGCCTGGGCCGTGGTCAGCGTGCCGTACAGGGCCGTGCCCATGGCCGCCAGCTGGGTGGCGGTGAAGGCCGAGATGTCGTCGAAGTCCAGCACCGCGCGCTGGGCCGAGGTCAGGGCCAGCACTTGCGTGGTGGTCAGGCCGGCCAGCTGGCTGGTGGTCAGCACGTCGATCTGGCCGGTGGTCAGGTTGGCGATGACGGTGGTGCTCATCGCCGCCAGGTCGGCGGTCTCGATGCCGGTGATCTCGTTGGCCGAGATCGCCGTCACCTGGGCGCTGCTCAGCGCGGCGGCCTGGCTGGTGGTCAGGCCGGCCAGCTGGGTGCCGCTCATCGCGGCGATGGCGCTGGTGGACACGGCCATGATGGCCGCGCTGCTGAGCGCCGCCAGGTCGGCGGTGGCCAGGGCCACGGCCTGGGTCGTGCCCAGGCCGACGGTCTGGGTGGTGCCGAGCGCGGCGTACTGGGTCGTGCCCAGCGCCGGCAGGTCATCGGCCGACAGCGAGGCGAACTGGCTGGACGACAGCGCGCGCAGCTGGGCCGTGGTCAGGCTGGCCAGCTGGCTGGTGCCCAGGGCGTCGAGCTGGGTCGTGCCCAGCGCGGCGATCTGGCCGGTGGACAGCGAGGCGATGGCGGTGGTGCCCAGCAGGGCCAGGTCGCTGCCCTCGATGGCGGCGATCTGGCCGCTGGACAGCGCCACCAGGCCGCTGGTGCCGATGGCGGCCAGGGCATTGGTTTCCAGCGCCACCAGCTGGCTGCTGCCGAGCGCGCGCAGCTGGGCCGTGCTGAGGGCGGCGATGTCGGCGGTTTCCAGCGTGTTCAGCTGGGTGGTGGTCAGGGCGGCGACCTGGCTGGTGCGCAGCGCGGCGAACTGGCCGGTGGTCAGCGCATTCAGGTCGCTGGCCTCCAGGCTGGCCAGCTGGCCGGTGTGCAGCGCGGCCACCTGGGCCGAGCCCAGGTTGGCCAGCTGGGTGGTGCCCAGGGCGTCGAGCTGGCCGGTGGTCAGGGCCTGGATCTGGTTGCTGCGCAGCGAGGCCAGGTCGGTGGTCTCCAGCACCGACAGCGCGGTGGTGCCCAGCGAGGCCAGCTGGGCCGTGGACAGCGCGGCGAACTGGCCGGTGCTCAGACCGGCGAAGGCGGCGGTGTCCAGCGCATTGAGCTGGGTGCTCGACAGCGCGGCCAGCTGGCTGGTACGCAGCGCGGCCGAGTCGGCGCCGTCCAGCGCATACAGCTGGCCGGTGGTCAGGGCCGTGACCTGGGTGGTGCCGAAGGCGGCGATCTGGCTGCTGCCCATGGCCGCCAGGTCGGCGGCCTCGATGGCCACCACCTGGTTGGTCGACAGCGCGGCCACCTGGCCGGTGGTCAGCGCGGCCAGCTGGCTGCTGCCGAGCACCTCGATGGCGCCGGTGCCGAGCGCGGCCAGCTGGCTGCTGCCCAGGGCCACCAGGTCGGCGGTCTCCAGCGCGGCCACCAGGGTGGTGCCGAGCGCGGCCACCTGGCTGGTCAGTAGGCTGGCGGTCTGTGCCGAGGTCAGCGCGGCGATGGCATTGGTTTCCAGCGACGCGAACTGGGTCGTGCCCAGGGCGCGCAACTGGCTGGTGGACAGCGCGGCGAAGTCGGCGGTCTCGAACTGGTTGACCTGGGTGGTGGTCAGCGCGGCCAGCTGGGCCGTGCCCAGCGCGGCGAACTGGCTGGTGCCCAGCGCGGCCAGGTCGGCGGCGTCCAGGCTGGCCAGCTGGGCCGTGGTCAGCGCAGCGGTCTGGGTGGTGGTCAGCGCGGCCAGCTGGCTGGTTTCCAGGCCGGCCAGCTGGGCGGTGGTCAGGGCGGCGACGGCACCGGTGGCCAGCGCGGCCAGGTCGGTGGTCTCCAGCGAGGCCATGTCCTCGGCGCTGATCGCGGCCGCCTGGGCCGAGCTGAGCGCGGCCGCCTGGGCGGAAGTCAGGCCGGCCAGCTGGGTGCCGCTCATCGCGGCCACGGCGGCGCTGCTGAGGCCGGCCAGGGCGGCGGTGGAGATGGCAGCCAGGTCGACGGTTTCCAGCGCGGCGGCCTGGGTCGTGCCCAGCGCGGCCAGCTGGGCCGAGGACAGCGCGGCAAACTGGTTGCTGCCCATCGCGGCCAGGTCGTCGGCGCTGATGGCGGCGATCTGGCCGGTGCTGAAGGCGGCCACCTGGCCGCTGCTCAGCGTGGCCAGCTGGGTGGTGCCCAGCGCATCGAGCTGGGCCGTGCTCAGCGCACGCACCTGGGCGCTGTCCAGCACCACCAGCTGGGTGGTCGACAGCAGGGCCAGGTCGGCGGCCTCGATGGCGGCGACCTGGGCGGTGTTCAGCGCCGCGGCCTGCGAGGTGGTCAGGCCGGTCAGGGCCTCGCCGCTGATGGCGACGATGGCGCTGGTCGACAGCGTGGCGATCTGCTGCGTGGTCAGCGAGGCCAGCTCGGTGGAGCCCAGGGCCGCGGCCTGGGCCGTGGTCAGGGTGCCGAACAGGGCCGTGCCCATGGCCGCCAGCTGGGCGGTGTTGAAGGCGGCGATGTCGTCGAAATCGAGCACCGCGCGCTGGGCCGAGGTCAGGGCCACCACCTGCGCGGTCGACAGACCGGCAAACTGGCTGGTGGTCATGGCGTCGATCTGCGCCGTGGTCAGGCTGGCGATGGCGGCGGTGGAGAAGGCGCCCACATCGGCGGCGTCCATGCCGGCCAGCTCATCGGGGTTGATGGCGCGCACCTGGGCCGTGCTCAGCGCGGCGGACTGGGTGGTGGTCAGCGCCACCAGCTGCGTGCCGTCCAGCGCGGCGAACTGGCTGCTGGTCAGCGTGGCCAGGGCCGAGGTGCCCAGCACCGCCAGGTCGGCGGTTTCCAGCGCGGCGATCTGCGTGGTGGTGAAGGCGTCGGCCTGCTTGCTGGACAGCGCGGCGAACTGCGTCGTGCCCAGCGCGGCCAGGTCGCTGGCCTCCAGGCTGGCGGTCTGGGCGGTGGTCAGGGCCACCACCTGGGTGGTGGTCAGCGCGGCCAGCTGGGTCTGCGACAGCGCATCGACCTGGCTGGTGGACAGTGCGGCGATCTGCGCCGTGCTCAGGGCCACCAGGTCGGTGGTTTCCAGGCCCGACAGCGCGTCGACGGTGATGGCACGCAGCTGGCCGGTGCTCAGCGCGGCCACCTGGCTGGAGCCGAGCGCGGCCAGCTGGGTGGCGCTGAGCGTGGCCATGGCGGCGCTGTCCAGGCCGCGGATCTGATTGGTGTCGAGGGCGGCCAGGTCGGCCGTTTCCAGGCTCAGCACCTGGGTGGTGGTGATGGACGCCACCTGGGTGGTGGTCAGCGCGGCGAACTGGCCGGTGGTCAGCGCGGCCAGGTCGCTGGCCTCCAGGCTGGCCAGCTGGGTGGTGCCCAGCGAGGCGATCTGGCTGCTGCCCAGGCTGGCCAGCTGGGTGGTGCCCAGCGCATCCAGCGCGGTGGTGCCGATGGCGGCGATGGCGGCGCTGCTGAAGGCCGCCAGGTCGGCGGTCTCCAGCTCGGCGATGTTCTCGGCGCTGATGCCACGCACCTGGGTGGCGGTCAGCGCGGCGGCCTGGGTCGTGCCCAGGGCCACCAGCTGGCTGGTGCCGAAGGCGCCGAACTGGCTGCTGGACAGCGTCACCAGCTGGTCGGTGGTCAGGGCCGCCACATCGGCGGTCTCCATGGCCTGCAGCTGGGTGGTCGACAGGCCCAGCACCTGGCCGGTGCTCAGCGAGGACCATTGCGTGGTGCCGAGCGCGGCCAGGTCTTCGCCGGCCATGCTGTCGATCTGCGCGTTCGACAGCGAGGCCAGCTGGCCGGTGGTCAGCGCGGCCAGCTGGCCGGTGGTCAGCACATCCAGCTGGCGCGTGGTGAACGAGGCCAGCTGGGCGGTGCCCAGCGCGGCCAGGTTGGTGGTCGACAGGTCGGCCAGGTCCGAGCTTTCCAGCGCCCGCAGCTGCGAGGTGGCCAGGCCGGCGATCTGGCCGGTGGACAGCGCATTGAGCTGGGTGCTGCCCAGCGCGGCGATGCTGGCGGTGTCGAGCGCGCGCAGCTGGCTGGTGCCCAGCACCACCAGGTCGGCGGTCTCGATGGCGGCCACCTGGGCGGTGGTCATCGCGGTCAGCTCACGGGTGGCCAGCGCGGCGAACTGGCCGGTGGTCAGCGCGGCCAGCTTGTCCGGGTCGATGGCGGCGAACTGGGCCGTGGTCAGCGCGGCGACCTGGTCGGCCGTCAGATTGGCCAGCTGGGTCGTGCCCAGGCTGTCGATCTGCGTCGGCGTGAACTGGCCGATCTGCAGCGTGGTCAGCGAGGACAGGTCGGTGGTGCCGATGGCGGCCAGGTCGGTGGTGTCGATGGCCGCCAGCTGCGAGCTGCGCAGCACGGCCCACTGGCCGGTGGTCAGCGCGTCGAGCTGGGTCGTGCCCAGCGCGGCGACGGCGGCCGTGCCCAGCCAGCCCAGCTGCACCGTGTCGAGTGCGGCCAGGTCGGCGGTTTCCAGCGCGGCGGCTTGCACCGTGGTCAGCGCGCCCAGCTGGCGGCTGCCCAGCGCAGCGAACTGGCCGGTGGTCAGCGCATTCAGGTCGACCACGTCCAGCGCGGCGAACTGGCCGGTGGTCAGGCCGGCCAGCTGGCCGGTGGCCAGGTTGGCCCATTGCGTGGTGCCCAGCGCGTCCAGCTGGGCCGTGCCCAGCGCGGCGATCTGCGCCGTGCCCCAGACGGCCAGCTGGCCGGTCTCCATGGCCGCCAGGTCGGCGCCTTCGATGGCGCGCACCTGCGAGGTGGTCAGCGCGGCGATCTGGGTCGTGCCCAGGCCGATCAGCTGGCTGCTGCTCAGGCCGGCGATGGTGCTGGTGCCCAGCGAGGCCAGCTGCGTGGTGGTCAGCGCAGCCAGGTCCGAGGTGCCCAGGTTGAGGATCTGCGACGAGCCCAGCGCCGCCAGCTGCACGGTGCTGAAGGCGGCCAGCTGGCCGGTGGTCAGCGCATCCAGCTGCTCGGCCGACAGGCCGCGCACCTGGGCCGCGGACAGCGCGGCGAGGTCGGTGGTGTCCAGGCCGGCGATGTCGCCGGTCTCGATGGCCCGCAGCTGGCTGGTGGTCAGGGCCGCGGCCTGCGCCGTGGTCAGCGCGGCCAGCTGGCTGCTGCCCATGGCGGCGATCTGCGCGGTGCCCAGCGCATTGATCTGGCCGGTGGACAGCGCGGCCAGGTCGGTGGTCTCGATCTCGGCGATCTGCGAGGTCGACAGCGAGGCCAGCTGGCGCTCGCTGAGCGCGGAGAACTGGCTGCTGCCCAGCGCCGCCAGGTCGGCGCCGGCGATGAAGGACAGCTGGGTGGTGCTGAGCGCGGCCACCGCATTGGACGACAGCGCGGCCAGCTGCGAGCTGCCCAGCTCGGCGATCTGCGCGGTGGTGAAGGCGGCCACCTGGGCGCTGCCCAGGGCGGCGATGTCGGCGGTCTCCAGGCCGGCGATGTCACCGGTCTCGATGGCGCGGATCTGGGCGGTGCCCAGCGCGGCGAACTGCGCCGTGGTCATCGCCGCCAGCTGGGTGCTGCCCAGCGCGGCAATGGATTCGGTGTCCAGCGAGCGGATCTGGCGCGTGGTCATCGCCGCCAGGTCGGCGGTCTCGATGGCGGCCACCGCGCTGGTGCTGTAGCTGGCCAGCTGGCTGGTGCTCAGGCCGGCGTACTGGCTGGTGGTGATGGCGTCCATCGTGTCCAGCTGGGCCGTGCTCAGTGCGCCGACCTGGCGCGAGCTCAGCGCCGACAGCTGGGTCGTGCCCCAGGTGTCCAGCTGGGTGGTGGTCAGGGCCGCCAGCTGGCCGGTGGACAGCGCGGCGATGTCCTCGCCGGTCATGGCCTGCAGCTGGGTGGTGCTCAGCGCGCGCATCTGCGACGAGCTCAGCGAGGCGATCTGCACCGAGGTCAGCGCGTCGAACGAGGTCGTGCCCAGCGCGGCCAGGGCCGCGGTGGACAGGGCCCGCATCTGCGTCGTGCTGAGGATGGCCAGGTCGCCGGTCTCCAGGCTGGCCACCTGGTTGGCGGTCAGGGCATTGATCTGGCCGGTGGTCAGGGCCGCGAACTGGCCGGTGCTCAGCTCCACCAGGTCGCTGGTGGCGATGCTGGCGATCTGGGCCGAGCTCAGCGCGGTCACCGCCTGGCTGTCCAGCGCCACCCACTGGCTGCTGGTCAGGCCGTCGAGCTGGGTGGTGCTGAAGGCCTTCCACTGGCCGGTGGACAGGGCCAGCAGGTCGGCGGTCTCCATCACCGCGATGTCGCCGGTCTCCAGCGCGCGCACCTGTCCCGTGGACAGCAGGGCGATCTGGGCCGTGGACAGGGCCGCCAAGGCGGCCGTGCTCAGCGCGGCGATGGACGCCGAGTCCATGGCGCGCAGCTGCTTGGAATCCAGCGCGGCGATGTCGTCGGCGCCCAGCGTGGCGGCCTGCGACGAGGTCATCGCGCCCTGGTGGTCAGCATTCATCGCCGCCATCTGGGCCGTGGTCAGGGCTCCGAAGTCCTCGGCGCTCATGCCGGCGACCTGGGTCGTCGACAGCGCGGCGATCTGGCCGGTGCTCAGGCTGGACCACTGGGTCGTGCCCAGGGCCTCGAGCTGGGTGGTGCTGAGGGCGCGGATCTGGCCGCTGCTCAGCGCCACCAGGTCGGTGGTCGAGAGCGCGGCCAGGTCGCCGGTCTCGATGGCGCGCAGCTGGCCGCTGCTCAGCGCCTGCCACTGGGCGCTGTCCAGCGCATCCAGCTGGCTGCTGCCCAGCGCGGCGATGGCCGAGCTGTCCAGCGCACGCAGCTGGCGGCTGGAGAAGGCGGCGACGTCGGCGGTTTCCAGCGACGCGGCCTGGCCGCTGGTCAGCGCGGCCACCTGGCCGGTGCTCAGCGCGGCGATCTGGCCGGTGGTCAGCGTGTTCAGGTCGGTGCTGCCCAGCGACACCAGCTGGCTGGTGGTCAGCGCGGCGATCTGGGCGCTGGACAGGGCCACCAGCTGGCTGCTGGTCAGCGCATCCAGCTGCACCGTGCTCAGGGCGGCGATCTGCTGCGTGCTCAGCGCGCGCAGGTCGGTGGTCTCGATGGCCACCAGGTCACCGGTCTCGATGGCGCGCAGCTGGCTGGTGCCCATCGCGGCGAACTGGGCGCTGCCCAGGGCCACGATCTGGCCGGTGGTCAGCGCGGCGATGCCGGCGGTGTCGATGGCGGCGATCTGCACCGTGCGCAGCGCCTCCAGGTCGGTGGTGTCCAGCGCGGCGATCTGGGCCGTGGTCAGCACATTGATCTGGCCGGTGGTCAGCGCGCGCAGCTGGGTGCTGCCCAGGTCGGCCAGGTCGGCGGCCGACAGGTTGACCAGCTGGCGCGTGCTCAGTGCGGCGATCTGGCCGGTGCTCAGGCCGTTCAGCTGGGTCGTCGACAGCGCGTCGATCTGGCCGGTGCTCAGTGCCACCAGCTGGCGCGTGCTCAGCGCCGCCAGCTGGCTGGTGGAGATCTCCACCAGGTTGGTGGTGCTCAGCGCGGCCACCTGGCCGGTGGTCAGCGCGGCCAGCTGGGCCGTGCTCAGCGCCACGCTGGCGCTGGTGGTCAGAGCGCCCAGGGCCTGCGAGCCCAGCGCGGTGATCTGGCCGGTGCCGATGGCCGCCAGGTCGGTGGTTTCCAGGGCCTGGATCTGGGCCGTGCCCAGGGCGGCCACCTGGCCGGTGCTCAGCGCGGCCACCTGGCCGGTGGTCAGCGCGGCGACATCGGCGGTGTCCAGCGCACGCAGCTGGGCCGAGCCCAGCGTCACCAGCTGGTTGGTGCCCAGCGCGGCGGCCTGCTCGGCGTCCAGCGCGGCCACCTGGCCGGTGGCCAGCGCGCGCACCTGGGCCGTGCCCAGCGCGGCCAGGTCGGCGGTTTCCAGCGCGGCGATCTCGGCCGTGCCCAGGCCCCGCACCTGGCTGCTGCTCAATGCGGCGGCCTGGGACGTGCTCAGCGCGGCCACGGCGGCGGTCTCCAGCGCCGAGATGGCGGCGGTGGCGATCATGCGCACCTGGGTCGTGCTCAGCGCACCGATGTCCTCGGCCTCCAGGCCGGAAACCTGGCGCGAGTTCATGGCGCCGACCTGGGCCGTGCTCAGCACGCTGATGTGGCCGGTCTGCAGCGCCGTCACCTGGGCCGCGCTCAGCGAGGCCACCTGCGAGGTGCTCAGCGCCGCGATGTGGCCGGTGGACAGCATGGCCACGTCGGCCGTGTCCATGGCCGCCAGCGCGGTGGTGCCGAGGGCACGGAACTGGGCGCTGGAGAAGGAGCTGATCTGCGTCGAGCCCAGCGCGGCCAGGTCGGCCGAGCCCAGCATCGCCACCTGGCCGGTGGTCATCGCCGCCAGCTGGCTGGTGCCGAGTGCCGCCACCTGGCTGGCCGTCAGCGCGTTCAGCTGGCTGGTGTTCAGCGCGGCGATCTGGCCGGTGGTCAGCGCGCTGATCGAGGTGGTGCTGATGACCGCGAAGTCGCCGGTCTCCATGGCCCGCAGCTGGGTCGTGGTCAGCGCCGAGATCTGGCCGGTGCTGATGGACTGGGCCTGGCTGCTGGTCAGCGCGCGCATCTGGCTGGTGCCCAGCGCCGCCACCTGGGCGGCGCTGAGCGCGGCCAGGTCGGTGGTCTCCAGCGCCGCGATCATCGCGGTGCTGATGGACCGCAGGCCGCCGGTGGTGATGGCGGCAATCTGGTCCGGTGTGAGCGCGGCGATCTTCTCGGCGTCGAAGGCTGCCCAATCACCGGTGGTGAGGGCTGCGATGTCACCCGTGCCCAGCGCGGCAATTTCGGCGGCGGTCAGGTCGGCGATATAGGAGGCCATGTCGACTAATCCCTAATAGAGGGTCAATTCAGCTGCTGCGCCACCGCGGCCGGGGCCGGTTGGAGGCAAGCCACGGACGCGGCCTGCGCGCCGCGGGAAGCGGTGCTCAGGTGAGGCGGGCGGCTGACGCAGGGCATGTGGTGATCGGTGTGTGCGGGACGACGTTCGTGGATGGACGGAACACGCCCAATTCACGCTTCGTCGGTTTATCGGGCATCTGGCCCAACACTTGAGCCGCGAGGAGCGGCCCATTCACCGTGCATTTCTTGGCCGGGCCACCAAAGCCCCTTTTGCGGGCCTTGGCGCACTGAACTGGCGGCCAATAGCGGTGCTATTTCCTTTTCCGGCCCGCGGCCGGCGTGCTAGCCACCGCAAAAGGGCCGCCGGAGCACGCAAAAACGCCCGGCTGGAAAACAGCGCCAGATCGGCCCCTTGAGGCCTGCACCGGCGGGGCCACGGCGGCGAAAAGCCGGTGACCGACCCCGCTGATCGGCAGGACGGCGCCGAACTTGAGCGGCACCATCGTGACTGCCATCACACCGCCCCCAGCCACCGCAGCAATCCCATGGCCGACGACGCCCAGGACCGCCACTTACCCGCGTCAGAGAAAAAGATCCGCAAGGCGCGTGAAGACGGCCAGGTGGCGCGTTCGCGCGATCTGGCGCATCTGCTCACGGTCGGCGGCGGCGGCGCGGTGCTGGTGGCTTTTGCGCCGCGCCTGGGCGACTGGCTGCTGAACATCCTGCACACCGGCCTGCAGTTCGACGCCCAGCTGCTGGCCCAGCCCGATGTGCTGCAGCAGCGCCTGGGCCAGCTGACCTGGGGCTGGATGCTGGTGCTGCTGCCGCTGGGCGGCCTGGGCCTGCTGCTGGCGCTGGGCGCCAGCCTGGCCTGCGGCGGCTGGAACTTCACCTGGAAGCCGCTGCAGCCCAACTTCGGCAAGCTCAACCCGATCAAGGGCTTCTCCAATATGTTCTCCGGCCAGCGCCTGGGCGACCTGGCCAAGGCCTGCTTGCTGGCGCTGCTGATCGGCGTGGTCGGCGGCGTCTGGCTGTGGCTGCAGATCGGCCAGTTCCATTCGGCGCTGGCGATGGCCCTGCCGGTGGCGCTGCGCCACACCGCCGGTGCCCTGGTCTCGGGCCTGGCCCTGCTGCTGCTGGTGCTGGCGGTGTCGGCGGCCATCGACGTGCCGCTGCAGCGCTTCATGCTGATGCGCCGGCTGCGCATGAGCCACCAGGAAGCCAAGCAGGAGCACAAGGAAAGCGAAGGCTCGCCCGAGGTCAAGGGCCGCATCCGCCAGCGCATGCGCGAGATGAGCAAGCGCCGCATGCTGCAGGCCGTGCCCGGCGCCGACCTGGTGGTGATGAACCCGACCCACTTCGCGGTGGCGCTGAAGTACGAGGAAGGCAAGTCCGCCGCACCGATGGTGGTGGCCAAGGGCGCCGACCTGCTGGCCTTCAAGATCAAGGAAATCGCCACCGAGCACAAGGTGCCGGTGCTGCAGGCGCCGCCGCTGGCGCGGGCGCTGTATGCGCATTGCGAGATCGACCAGGAAGTGCCGGCCCGACTGTTCACCGCCGTGGCCCAGGTGCTGGCCTATGTCTACCGGCTGCGCGCGGCGCTGGCCGGCCGCGGCCCCTGGCCGGCCGATCTGGGCGCCATCGAGGTGCCGGCCGATCTGGACCCCCTGAATCCCGCCGCCGCTGCAGGTGCCTAAGCCATGAATCCAATGATCGCCAAGCTCAATGCCCTGCTGGGCCCGGCCCGCGGCGCCGTCGGCCAGCGCCTGGGCGGCTTCGACGTCGGCATGCTCAAGGCCCTGGGCGCGCCGATCTTCATCGTCATGGTGCTGGCGATGATGGTGCTGCCGCTGCCGCCGTTTGCGCTGGACCTGCTGTTCACCTTCAACATCGCCATGGCCCTGCTGGTGATGATGGTCGCCGCGCACATGGTGCGGCCGCTGGACTTCGCGGCCTTTCCCACCGTGCTGCTGATCACCACGCTGCTGCGCCTGAGCCTGAACGTGGCCTCCACCCGCGTGGTGCTGCTGGAAGGCCACACCGGCACGGCCGCCGCCGGCCAGGTGATCGAGAGCTTCGGCCACTTCCTGATCGGCGGCAATTTCGCCGTCGGCCTGATCGTGTTCGCGATCCTGGTGGTCATCAACTTCATCGTCGTCACCAAGGGCGCCGAGCGCATCGCCGAGGTCGGCGCGCGCTTCACCCTGGATGCGATGCCCGGCAAGCAGATGGCCATCGACGCCGACCTGTCGGCCGGCCTGATCGACGAAAAGGAAGCCAAGCGCCGCCGCGCCGAGGTGGCCAACGAAGCCGAGTTCTTCGGCTCCATGGACGGTGCCAGCAAGTTCGTGCGCGGCGATGCCATCGCCGGCCTGATGATCCTGGTCATCAACATCGTCGGCGGCTTCATCATCGGCGTGGTCAGCCACAGCCTGAGCGCCGGCGAGGCCGCCGACCGCTATGTGCTGCTGGCGGTGGGCGATGCGCTGGTGGCGCAGATCCCCGGCCTGCTGATCTCGGTGGCCGCGGCGATGGTGGTGTCGCGGGTGGGCAAGGAGGCCGACATCGGCAGCCAGATCGGCAGCCAGGTGTTCGCCGCGCCCAAGCCGCTGGGCATTGCCGGCGGCATCATCACCGCGCTGGGCCTGATCCCGGGCATGCCCAACCTGGTGTTCCTGCTCATCGGCGGCGGCCTGGTGGCCCTGGCCTGGTGGCTGGACAAGCAGGCCAAGCTGCGCAAAGCCGCGCCGCCACCGCCGCCGGTGGAGGCCCAGCCCTCCAATGGCGAGGCCAGCTGGGACGACCTGCAGCCCATCGACTCGCTCGGCCTGGAGGTCGGCTACCGGCTCATCGCCCTGGTCGACAAGGCCCGCGTCACGCCGGGTGGCGATCTGCTCAGCCGCATCAAGGGCGTGCGCAAGAAGTTTGCGCAGGACATGGGTTTCCTGCCGCCGGCGGTGCACATCCGCGACAACCTGGAGCTGCGCCCGGCCATGTACCGCGTGCTGCTGCGTGGCGCCGTGGTGGGCGAGGGCGAGGCCTATCCGGGCATGTACCTGGCCATCAACCCGGGCGGTGCCCAGGTCAAGCTGCCCGGCTCGCAGACCACCGATCCGGCCTTCGGACTGCCCGCCACCTGGATCGAGGAACGCCATCGGGAGATGGCACAGATGAATGGATTTACGGTGGTTGATTGCCCGACCGTCGTGGCGACCCATCTTTCACACTTGATGCAGGTGAACGCGGCACGTCTGTTGGGCCGCGTGGAAACCCAGCAACTGGTCGAGCATGTGACCAAGCTGGCCCCCAAACTGATCGAAGACGTGATTCCCAAGATGATCGGCATCGCCACACTGCAGAAAGTGCTCCAGCTGTTGCTGGAGGAGGGCGTGCACATCCGCGACATGCGCTCGATCATCGAATGCATCGCCGAATTTGGCGCCCAGATCACCGACCCGGCCGAGCTGGCCCGCCGCATCCGCGTGCACCTCGCTCCGCTGATCGTGCAGCAGATCTACGGGCCGCAGAAGGAACTGGACGTGATCGCGCTGGAGCCCGAGCTGGAGCGCCTGGTGACCCAGGCCCTGACCTCGCCGCATGGCGCGGCGCTGGACCCGGGCGTCGCCGACACCCTGGCCCGCGAAGCCGCCAACAGCGCCCAGAAGCAGGAAGACCAGGGCCAGCCGGCCTGCCTGCTGGTGCCCGATGTGCTGCGCGTGCCGATGTCGCGCCTGCTCAAGCGCGCCGCGCCCCGGCTGAAGGTGCTGTCGCACAGCGAGATTCCTGAGACCCACACGATCCGGATCGGCTCGATCATCGGAGGCACGGCATGACGCAAGCCAGCAACATCAAGCGCTTCACCGCACGCACGTCCCGCGAGGCCCTGGCGCTGGTGCGCGAGGCCCTCGGCGACGACGCCGTGGTGCTGTCCACCCGCCCGGCGCCCGAAGGCGTGGAGGTGCTGGCCATGGCCCCCGAGGGCCTGCAGCAGATCGAGCAGGCCGCCGCCCGCCTGCCGGCGACGCAGGCGCCGTCGGCCGCCGTGCCGGCCAGCGCACCGCGCCGCGGCACGCTGGCCGAGCGCATCGCCGCCCGTGGCGAGCCGCAGCGGCCGCAGGCCCGGGTCGAGCCCCGGCTGGAACCGCGCCTGGAGCCGCGCGCCGAGGCGGCCGAGGCCGACATCGACGACGACGTCGGCACCCTGGGCATGAGCACGCTGTCGTTCCAGGACTATGTGCGCGAGCGCATGCTGCGCCGCCGCCAGAGCGAGCTGGAGCGCCAGGCCGGCCACAGCGGCCAGGCCCTGGCCGCCGGCCTGGCGGCCACCGAGGCTGCGCGCCGCGCGCCTCAACTCCAGGCCCAGGCCGCCCAGCGCCAGGCCGCCGAGCCGCCGCCGGCCGTCCGCGGCGGCCAGGCCGTGCTGCGCGCCATGGCCGCCAGCCATGCGCTGGATGCCCAGGAGGCGCGCGAGGCCCAGATCAGCCCGCGCACGGCCGCCGCCGCCGTCGCTCCGGCCGGCCGCCGCCAGCCGCCGCGCAGCCTGCCGGCGCTGCCGGTGCTGCGCGAGGAGATCCTGCTCGACGACCTGCCCGCCGAAGCCGCGCCCCGGCCGCTGCCGGCCGCGTCGCGCCGTGCCGCCGCGGCGCTGCACGACGGTGCCGCCGATTCCGACGCCATGCTCGGCGAGCTGCGCTCGGTGCGCTCGCTGATCGAGGAGCGCTTCGGCATGCTGGCCTTCATGGAGAAGCTGCAGCGCAATCCCAAGCAGGTGGCGCTGGCCCAGCAGCTGTTCGACACCGGCCTGTCGCCGGGCCTGGTGCGCAAGCTGGTGCAGCAGGTGCCTGTGGGCTGCCCGGACGACCTGGCCTGGGCCACCCAGGTGCTGGAGCGCAATGTCATCACCGACGAAGGCGAGGCGCCGATCGAGGACCATGCCGGCGTGTTTGCGCTGATCGGCCCCACCGGCGTGGGCAAGACCACCAGCTGCGCCAAGATCGCCGCCGCCTTTGCCACCAAGTACGGCGCCTCGCAGCTGGGCCTGATCACGCTGGATGCCTACCGCGTCGGCGCCCATGAGCAGCTGCGCGCCTATGGCCGCATCCTCGGCGTGCCGGTGCACACGGCCCACGACCGCGCCTCGCTGGAAGACCTGCTGGAGCTGCTGCAGGGCAAGAAGCTGGTGCTGATCGACACCGCCGGCATGGCCCAGCGCGATGCCCGCACCCGCGAGCTGCTGGACATGCTGTCGCACCCCGCCATCCGCAAGCTGCTGGTGGTCAATGCCGCCGCCCAGGGCGAGACGGTGGAGGACGTGATGGCCAACTACGAGGTCTCGCGCAGCCACGGCGTGGTGCTGTCCAAGCTGGACGAGGCCGTCAAGCTGGGCCCGGCCCTGGATGCGCTGATCCGCCACCGCGCGCGCATCGTCGGCGTGGCCAATGGCCAGCGCGTGCCCGAGGACTGGCACCGCCTCAGCGCCCAGGCCCTGGTGCAGCGCGCCCTGCGCGGCGGCGGCAGCGCCACTTGGCGCCTGGATGCCGACGACGTGAACCTGCTGATGGTCGCCACCCATGCCAGCGGCCGCCAGGCCGTGGCCAGCGCCGCCGCCGGTCTGCACGCCTGATCTTCCCCACCTCCTGTCCCAGCCCGTCGATGTCCGTGTCCACCGCCCTCCGCACGCGCCAGCAGCCCGTCGACCAGGCCCATGGCCTGCGCCAGCTGTTCGGTCGCCGCAGCCCCTGCTGGCTGCCGCTGGTGCACAACGCGCAGATCGGCTTTGGCGGCGTGGTCATGGAGCGGCTGTGCACGGCGCTGGGCGCCGAGCAGCGCCAGACCCTGGTGGTCGACGCCGCCGACAGCGCCAGCCCGCCGCACGAGCTGGCCCAGGTCGACCTGGCCTCCTGTGTCGAGACCCTGTCGTCCCAGGTGCAGTACCTGGCCGCACGCGGCCTGCCGGCGCAGTACCTCGACGCGCGGGCCACCATGGCCGGCTTTCTGCAGGCCGTGGGCCGCGCCGCGCCACGCGCCGACACGGTGCTGGTGCACGGCGGTGCCGCCGACCTGCGGCGCATGTTCGTGCGCCGCCGGCCGCGCCCGGTGCTGATGGTCGGCCTGCGCCCCGAAAGCCTGACCGCCGCCTATGCCGCGATGAAGCTGCTGAGCCAGCGCCTGGGCCCGCTGAGCTTCGACGCCATCGTCGTCGGCGACATGTCGGCCCGCCGCGCCCGCGCCACGGCCGAGCGCCTGGCCGCCTGCGCCGACCATTTCCTGGGCGCTGCCCTGGGCCACTGGGCCGTGGTCGATCCGGCCGCGCCGCCCAGCGCCCAGGTGGGCAGCGACCTGCGCCGCCTGGCCGCCGCCCAGGTGCGCCACGGCAGCGTCGATGACGATGCCGACGACGAAGCCAATGCCTCGCACGGACCGGCTGCCGCCGGCCTGTCCGTCCACGAACTGCGTGCCGCCTCGCGTGGCCGCCTGAACTGATGCACTCCACCGTCCCCCGGAGCCAAGCCATGTACACCGAAAAGGGCCGACTCGACGCGAATGCGCTGCTCAAGCAGTACAGCCCGCTGGTCCGGCGGCTGGCGCACCAGATGATCGCCAAACTGCCGGCCAACGTCGAACTGGACGACCTGATCCAGGTCGGCATGATCGGCCTGTCCGATGCGCTGACCCGTTTCGACGCCGGCATGGGCGTGCAGTTCGAGACCTTCGCCACCCAGCGCATCCGCGGCGCCATGCTCGACGAGCTGCGTGGCAACGACTGGATGAGCCGCGGCGAGCGGCGCCAGCAGCGCAGCATCGAGGCCGCGGTGCACAAGCTCGAGCAGCGCCTGGGACGGGCGCCCAGCGAGAGCGAGATCGCCAAGGAAATGGACCTCAGCCTCACCGAGTACCAGGAGCTGCTGGGCAAGGTGCGGGGCACCCAGCTGGTGTACCTGGAGGACATGACCGGCGACGATGGCGACGACGACTATCTGGACCGCCATGTGGCCGCCGAGGCCGAGGCCAATCCGCTGGCCATGCTGGAAGACCGGCGCATGCGCGAGGCCTTGGTCGAGGCCATCAAGAACCTGCCCGAGCGCGAGCAGTACGTGATGAGCATGTACTACGAGCACGACATGAACCTGAAGGAAATCGCGGCGGTGCTCAAGGTCACCGAAAGCCGCGTCTGCCAGCTGCACAGCCAGAGCATCGCGCGCCTGAGGGCGCGGCTGCGCACCTGGTAAGGCCTCAGTCGATCAGCACCAGGTGCTCGGCCGTTGCGCCGGGCACGGCCGCCGGCACGATGCGCCGGTCAAAGCTGACCAGGCGCCCGCCATGGCGCACGGCCAGGGCCAGCAGGTGGCTGTCGGTCACCTGGCGATGGCCGAGCACAAACGACCAGTCCAGCGCGCCCGGCGCCAGCAGGTCCAGGTCATCGGGCCAGAACATGTGGTCCGGACCGGCCGCCGCCTCGGCCAGCCGCGCCGCCACCTGGGCCGCCGGCAGCGCACCCGGATAAGCCGGCTGCGACATCACGCGGATGCAGCCGGCCTGGGTCAGCGGGCACGAGGCCCAGCCGGCGGAGATTTCTCGCTGCAGCCAGCGCATGGCCGGCGCGTGGTGCACATGGGCCGCATCCAGCAGCGCAATCAGCACGTTCACATCGAGCAGGGCGCGCCTGGGCTGTGCCGCCAAGGATGCGGGCCTGGGCTGGTATTTAACGCGCGGTTCGCGCGCCGCGGGCATCAAAGCCCCTCGGAATCGCGCAGGCGGTCGATCTGCTGATTGCTGACCGGCTGGCCACGCGAGGCAAACGGGCGGAAGCCGGCCACCGCGGGCGCTGCCGGCGCCGCCCGGTCGGCAGGCGCTGCAGCGCCGACCAGGGCCTGGCGGGCCAGCCGCGACAGCACATGGCCGGCCGACAGGCCCTCGCGCTGGGCCATGGCCTTGGCGGCCACCAGCACGTCCTCGTCGATGTCCAGCGTCGTGCGCATGCCGCGCTCCGGTGACGGTTGATGCGTTGATGCTAGCGCATCAACGCATGACCGGGCAAGACCGGCCGCAGCGCGTCCAGCGCCGACTCCAGCCGCGCCTCGCCCTGGCCCTGCACCAGGTGCCAGGCGATGCCGCCCTGGCCCAGCAGCGTGCGGATGCGCGCATCCACCGGCTGGCGCACCTGCGGGCCGTCGCGCAGCGCGTCGGCCACCCAGGCGATGTCCAGCGCCGTCAGCAGCGTCAGCTGGCAGCGGCCATGGTCGGCCAGGGCCGCAGCGTCCAGGCTGCGGTCGCCGAACACGATGTCGCTGTAGACCGCGGTCATCAGCGCCGTGGTGTCGGCGATGACGATGTCGTGCTCGGCGGCGGCGGCCTCGATGCGCCGGGTCTGGGCCTCGGCAACGGCCTGCTGCTCATGGCGCTGCGGCGTGCGGCCGTGCAGCTCGCACCAGTCGCGCAGCCATTCGCCCACCGCGGTGCAGCGCAGGCCGGTGGTCTGGGCCAGCTGCCGCGCCAGCGCGCTGGCCAGCGTGGACTTGCCGGTGCTCTCGGCGCCGACGATGGCGATGCGCAGCGTATCGGGGTTCATGAGGTCCGGGCCAGCCGCGCCCAGGCGCGCCAGCCCCACAGCGCCATCGCGGCGAACAGCGCATACAGCGCCACCGTCAGCCACAGGCCCTTGGCCGCGAACAGGCCGATGCTGACCAGGTTGACGGCCACCCAGGCGGGCCAGTTCTCCAGCCACTTGCGCGCCAGCAGCCAGGTGCCGGCCAGGCTGCCCACGGTGGGCAGGGCGTCCAGCCAGGGCAGGTCGCTGTCGGTGCCATGGTCCAGCAGCAGGGCCAGCAGGGGCCAGGCGGCCAGGGTCAGCGCCAGCATGCGCCAGCGGCCGGCGGTGCCGAGCCGGCGCACCACCAGCGGCGCGCCGTCGTCACCGGTGCCACGCAGCCACTGCCACCAGCCCCAGCCGGCGGCGGCGATGAACACCGCCTGCAGGCCGGCCTCGCCATACAGCCGGCTGTGCCAGAACAGCCAGCCGTACAGCGCCGAGCTGGCCATGGCCAGCGGCCAGGCCAGCGGGTTGACGCGCACATTGCACACCACCATCACCACGCCCAGCAGCGCGGCCAGGGCCTCCAGGCCGCTGACCGGGCTGCCCCACAGCGTGAACAGCGGCGCGAGCAGGGCCGGCGCCTCGGCCGGCGACGCAGACATGGCCCGGCGCGGTCAGCGGGCCGGGGCCGAGCTGGCCGCGCGCGACGCGTACTGCACGAAGATCTCGTCGGGCTTGACCATGCCCAGCTCGCCGCGCGCGCGCTCTTCCACCATCTCCAGGCCCTGGCGCAGGTCGTCGACCTCGGCCACCAAGCGCTCGTTGGCGCGCTGGCGCTGCTCGTTGGCCTCGCGCTTGGCGGCCAGCTCGCGCTGCTTCACCGCCACATGGCGCACCCCGGCATCGCCCAGCCACAGGCTGTAGTGCACCAGGGCCAGCAGGACCAGCAGCGCGGCGGTGACAAGACGCATGGCCGGGCGTGACCGATCAGCGCAGGTTGTAGAAGGCCGAGCGGCCCGGGTACACGGCCACGTCGCCCAGGTCTTCCTCGATGCGCAGCAGCTGGTTGTACTTGGCCATGCGGTCGCTGCGGCTCATCGAGCCGGTCTTGATCTGGCCGGCGTTCAGGCCCACGGCGATGTCGGCGATGGTCGAGTCTTCGGTCTCGCCCGAGCGGTGGCTGATGACGGCCGTGTAGCCGGCGCGCTTGGCCATCTCGATGGCGGCGAAGGTCTCGCTGAGCGTGCCGATCTGGTTGATCTTGATCAGGATCGAGTTGGCGATGCCCTTGTCGATGCCTTCCTTCAGGATCTTGGTGTTGGTCACGAACAGGTCGTCGCCGACCAGCTGCACCTTCTTGCCCAGGCGTTCGGTCAGGTGCTTCCAGCCGGCCCAGTCGCCTTCGTGCATGCCGTCTTCGATGCTGATGATGGGGTACTTGTCGACCCAGGTCGCCAGCATGTCGGTCCAGGCCTCGGCGCTGAGCTTCAGGCCGCCTTCGCCTTCCAGCACGTACTGGCCGTCCTTGTAGAACTCGCTGGCCGCGCAGTCCAGGCCGATGGCGATCTGCTCGCCGGCGGTGTAGCCGGCCTTGTCGATGGCCTGCAGGATCATCTGGATCGCCGCCTCGTGGCTGGCCACGCTGGGCGCGAAGCCGCCTTCGTCGCCCACCGCGGTGCTGATGCCCTGGTCGTGCAGGATCTTCTTCAGCGCATGGAAGGTCTCGGCACCCCAGCGCACGGCCTCGCGGAAGCTGGGCGCACCCACCGGGATGATCATCAGCTCCTGCAGATCCAGGCTGTTGTTGGCATGGGCGCCGCCGTTGATGACGTTCATCATCGGCACCGGCAGCTGCAGGCCGCCCATGCCGCCGAAGTAGCGGTACAGCGGCAGGCCCGACTCCTCGGCCGCGGCGCGGGCCACGGCCATGCTGACGGCCAGCATGGCATTGGCGCCCAGGCGGCTCTTGTTGTCGGTGCCGTCCAGGTCGATCAGGGTCTTGTCCAGAAAGGCCTGCTCGGCGGCGTCCAGGCCCAGCACGGCTTCCGAGATCTCGGTGTTGATGTGGTTGACGGCCTTCAGCACGCCCTTGCCCAGGTAGCGGCTCTTGTCGCCATCGCGCAGCTCGATGGCCTCGCGGCTGCCGGTGGACGCGCCCGAGGGCACGGCGGCGCGGCCCATGGTGCCGCTTTCCAGCAGCACGTCGCATTCGACCGTGGGGTTGCCACGGCTGTCGAGGATTTCGCGGCCGACGATGTCGACGATGGCGCTCATGTGGTGTTGCTCCAGAGGGTGTGAATTCGGGTGGGGAGGGGGCGGTGACCGCCGCCGGTCCGGATCAGGTCTCAGACCGGCGCGTCCACGCCTTCGACGACGACCATGTTGAAGTACTCGGTGGCGCCCAGGCGCAGCTCGCGCGCGGCGCGGTACTGGGCATCGGCATAAAAGGCCTGGGCCTGCTGCAGCGACGGGAAGCGCAGCATCGCGATGCGCGCCGGCTGCCAGCCGCCTTCCAGCACCTCATGCCGGCCGCCGCGCACCAGGTACTCGCCGCCGAAGGCCTTCACCGCCGCCGGCGCCGCGGCCATGTAGCCCTGGTAGCGCTGCGGATCGGTGATCTTCATGTCGACGATGACGTAGGCGCAGGGCATGACGGGGCCTCAGCAGGAGAAGTCGTTTTCCAGCAGCGGCTGGCTCTTGACCACGCGGTCCAGCGCCTGCAACTGCTCCAGCAGCGCCGCCATGTGCTTGAGCGGCACGGCATTCGGTCCGTCGCTCAAGGCATTGGCCGGATCGGGATGCGTCTCCATGAACAGCCCGGCCACGCCCACGCCCACGCCGGCGCGCGCCAGCACCGGCACGAACTCGCGCTGGCCGCCGCTGCTGGTGCCCTGGCCGCCCGGCAGCTGCACGCTGTGGGTGACGTCGAACACCACCGGCGCCTGCGTCTCGCGCATGATCGCCAGGCTGCGCATGTCCGACACCAGGTTGTTGTAGCCGAAGCTGGCGCCGCGCTCGCAGGCCATGAAGCGGTCGCTCGACAGGCCGGCCTCGGCGGCTGCCGCCCGCGCCTTGTCGATCACGTTCTTCATGTCGTGCGGCGCCAGGAACTGGCCCTTCTTGATGTTCACCGGCTTGCCGCTTTTGGCCACGGCATGGATGAAGTCGGTCTGCCGGCACAGAAAGGCCGGCGTCTGCAGCACGTCCACCACGCTGGCCACGGCCGGGATCTCGGCCTCGCTGTGCACGTCGGTGAGCACGGGCAGGCCCAGCTGCTTCTTCACCTGGGCCAGGATCTCCAGGCCGGCGTCCATGCCGGGGCCGCGAAAGCTCTTGCCGCTGCTGCGGTTGGCCTTGTCGTAGCTGCTCTTGAAGATGAAGGGAATGCCGAGCTTGCCGGTGATCTCCTGCAGCCGGCCGGCCACGTCGATCTGCAGCTGCAGCGACTCGACCACGCAGGGGCCGGCGATCAGGAAGAAGGGCCGGTCCAGGCCGACGTCGAATCCGCACAGTTGCATGGGGCGCTCCTCAGGCCGCCTGGGTCATGGCCTTGGCCTTGGCCTGGGCATGGCCCAGGGCCGCGCCGATGTAGCCGATGAACAGCGGATGGCCGTCCCAGGGCGTGCTCTTGAACTCGGGGTGGAACTGCACGCCGACGAACCAGGGGTGCTGGCTCTGCGGCAGCTCGACCATCTCGGTCAGCTTCTCGCGCTGGGTGATGGCGCTGATCACCAGGCCGGCCTGCTGCAGCTGCTCAAGGTACTTCTCGTTGGCCTCGTAGCGGTGGCGGTGGCGCTCGGTGACCACCGGGCCATAGATCTGGTGGGCCAGCGTGCCGGGCTTGACGTCGGAGCTCTGCGCGCCCAGGCGCATGGTGCCGCCCAGGTCGGAGCTGGCATCGCGCTTCTGGATCGTGCCGTCGCGGTCCTGCCATTCGTCGATCAGCGCGATCACCGGATGCGGCGTGGCCGGCTCGAACTCGGTGGAATTGGCGCCGGCCAGGCCGGCCACATGGCGCGCGAACTCGATGGTGGCAACCTGCATGCCCAGGCAGATGCCCAGGTAGGGCAGCTTGTGCTCGCGGGCGTATTGCGCGGCCAGGATCTTGCCCTCGATGCCGCGCTTGCCAAAGCCGCCGGGCACCAGGATGGCGTCGAACTGGGCCAGGCTGTCCACGGTGTCGGGCGTCAGCGACTCGGCGTCCACGTACTCGATCTTGACGCGCGCATGGTGGTGGATGCCGGCATGGCGCAGCGCCTCGTTCAGCGACTTGTAGCTGTCCGACAGGTCGGTGTACTTGCCGCACATGGCAATCGTCACCTCGCGCTGCGGATGCAGCACCTCGTGCACCAGGTGGTCCCAGCGCTGCAGGTTGGCCGGGCGGGTCAGCAGCTGCAGCTTCATGCAGATCTGCTCGTCCAGGCCCTGCTCGTGCAGCAGGCGCGGCACCTTGTAGATGGTGTCCACGTCCCACATGCTGATCACGCCATGCGCCGCCACATTGGTGAACAGGCTGATCTTCTCGCGCTCGTCGGCCGGCACCTCACGGTCGGCGCGGCACAGCAGCACATCGGGCTGGATGCCGATCTCGCGCAGCTTCTGCACCGTGTGCTGGGTGGGCTTGGTCTTCAGCTCGCCGGCGGCGGCGATGTAGGGCACATAGGTCAGGTGCACAAAGGCCGTGGCATTGGGGCCGGCCTTCAGGCTGAGCTGGCGCACGGCCTCCAGGAAGGGCAGGCTCTCGATGTCGCCCACCGTGCCGCCGATCTCGACGATGGCCACGTCCACGCCCTCGGCGCCACGCTTGACGAAATCCTGGATCTCGTTGGTGACGTGCGGGATCACCTGCACCGTCTTGCCGAGATAGTCGCCGCGGCGCTCCTTCTCGAGCACGCTCTTGTAGACCTGGCCGGCGGTGAAGTTGTTGCTGCGCTTCATCCGCGTGGTGATGAAACGCTCGTAGTGGCCGAGGTCCAGGTCGGTCTCGGCGCCGTCGTCGGTGACGAAGACCTCGCCGTGCTGGAACGGGCTCATCGTGCCCGGATCGACGTTGAGATAGGGGTCCAGCTTGATGAGGGTGACCTTGAGGCCGCGCGATTCCAGGATCGCGGCCAGCGAGGCCGACGCGATGCCCTTGCCGAGGGAGGACACCACACCGCCGGTGACGAAGACGTACTTGGTCATGTCGAGCCGCACCCGCGCAGCCACCGCCCGGCGGATGGCCCACGAATGCTCTGGTGGTAAACCGCGATTATACGGGTGGGGTCGCCCGCGCCCGGGGTTGCCGGCTTCGGTGCCTACACTGCGGCGACGTCGCTGCCGGCCCCGCCATGATCCCGTCGACCCCTGTTCCGTCCCGCCTGCCGAGTCCCGGCGCCGTGCCGCGGTCATGGCTGGGCGACCTGGCGGGCGGCGTGTCGGGCGTGTTGGTGGCCCTGCCGGTGATCATCGTGCAGGGCCTGCTGGCCTATGCCGCGCTGGGGCCGGCCGGCGCGGCCGTGGGCCTGCCGGCGGCCTTCGTGGCCGTGCTCGTCGGCAGTCCGGTGTTCATGCTGCTGTGGCGCATGGCCCAGGCCGAGGTCTCGCCCAGCTCGGCCACCACGCTGATCCTGTCGGCCTGGATTGCCCAGCTGGTGCAGGCCTGGCCGGGTGCCCAGGGTGCCGGCCCTGGCGATGTGGCCACGCTGGTGCTGCTGGCCGGCCTGCCGGTGGCGGGCATGGGCCTGCTGCAGCTGCTGATGGCCCGGCTGGGCCTGGCCCGGCTGGCGCGTGATGTGCCGCAGCCGGTGCTGGCGGGCTTTCTGAATGGCGTGGCGCTGCTGATCCTGGTGTCGCAGCTGGCGCCGCTGCTGGGCTGGCCGTTGTCCGGCGGGGCCGGCGCGGCGGCCTGGACCGAGGCCGCCAGCTGGGCCCAGACCCGGCCGGGCGCGCTGCTGGCCGGCGTCGTGACCCTGGCCGTGGCACTGCTGCTGCGTCGCTGGCGGCCGGCCTGGCCCGGCGCGCTGCTGGGCCTGGCGGCCGGGGCCGGCCTGGGCCTGGGTCTGGGCGCGCTGTGGCCGGCCCTGGAGGCCGGTCCGCAGCTGGGTGCGCTGCCGCCGGTGTGGATGCACCTGCCGACGCCGGCGCTGTGGGCCCAGGTGCTGGGCGATGCGGCCTGGCGTCCGCTGCTGCCGGGCCTGCTGTCGACGATGGTGGTGCTGGCGATGATCGGCTCGCTGGAGACGGTGCTGAATGCGCTGGCGGTGGACCAGGTGGCGCGCAGCCGCTCCGATCCCGGCCAGCTGCTGCGGGCGGTGGGCTGGGCCAACCTGCTGTCGGGCCTGTGCGGCGGCCTGCCGCTGGTGATGCTGCGGCTGCGGGCGCTGGCCTCGCTGCGTGGCGGGGCCCACAGCCCGCGCGCGCCGCTGTGGGGCTGGACGCTGATGCTGGTGCTGGCGGTGTCGGGCGGCGGGCTGCTGGCGCCGCTGCCGCTGGCGGTGTTTGCCGGTGCCATGGTGGGCAATGCGCTGGGCCTGTTCGACGGCTGGAGCCTGCAGCTGCTGGCACGCTGGTGGCGCGGTGAGCGCGACCTGCAGACCGGGCTGAACCTGGCGGTGGTGCTGTCGGTGTGCGTGGCCACCGTGGCCTTCGGCTTCACCGTCGGCGTGCTGCTGGGCGTGGTGCTGGCGATGGGGGTGTTCATCCGCGGTATGCGCCAGTCGCTGATCCGCCAGCGGCAGACGGCGCAGCAGCAGCCGTCGCGGCGCCACCATGCGCCCGGCGACGAGGCCTGGCTGGCCGGCCAGCGCCAGCGCATCGCGGTGTGGGAGCTGCAGGGCGCGCTGTTCTTCGGCAGCACCGAGCACCTGGTGGACGCCACGGCCATGCTGCCGGCCGATACCCACACGCTGGTGCTGTGCCTGCGCCGCATCAGCGTGGTCGATGCCTCGGGCGCGGTGTCGCTGGCCCAGCTGCGCCACCGCCTGGCCGAGCGTGGCGTGGACCTGCGGCTGGCCGGCTTTGCGGCCGACGGTCCGGTGGGCCGGGCGCTGCACAGCTTTGGCGCGGCCGAGCTGCTGCAGGAGCCGGGCCCGGCGGTGGACATCGACCATGCGGTCGAGGCGGCCGAATGGGCCCTGCTGGCCGAGGCCCGTCGCGCACCGGCGGCCGGTGCCGAGCTGCCGCTGGCGCAGACCGTGCTGGCCGCCGGCCTGGAGGCCGCGGAATGCCGGCGCCTGCAGGCGCTGCTGCAGCGCCGCACGCTGGTGGCCGGTGAATGCCTGTTCCGCCGCGGCGAGGCCGCCGACGGCCTGTGCGTGGTGCTGGCCGGATCGGTCAGCCTGGTGTCGCCGCAGGCCGGCGGCCATCGCTTTGCCAGCCTGTCGCCGGGCATGCTGTTCGGCGAGCTGGCGGTGCTGGACGGTGGCGGCCGCAGCAGCGATGCCGTGGCCGATGCGGCCACCGTGCTGGCCTGGCTGGACCGCGCGGCGCTGGAGCGCCTGGAGGTCGACGACCCGGCGCTGGCAGCGCGGCTGTACCGCAACATCGCGCGCCACCTGGCGACGCGGCTGCGCATCGCGTCCCAGGCCTGGCAGGCCAGCCTGGGCTGACCCTGGCCGCTGTACGCTGTACTCAGGCGGCCATGCGCTCGTCCTTGGCGTCGAGCACGGCCTCGGGCGCCTCGGCCTCCACCGGCGTCTCGTGCGCCAGGTGCTCGGCGAGGCGCTGCGTGTCCAGCTCGCCGCACCACTTGGCCACCACCAGGGTGGCGACGCCGTTGCCGACCAGGTTGGTCAGCGCGCGCGCCTCGCTCATGAAGCGGTCGATGCCCAGGATCAGCGCCAGCCCGGCCACCGGCACATTGCCCACCGCGCTGAGCGTGGCCGCCAGCACGATGAAGCCCGAGCCGGTGACGCCGGCCGCGCCCTTGCTGGTCAGCAGCAGCACGGCCAGCAGGGTGAGCTGCTGGGTCAGCGTCATCGGCGTGTCGGTGGCCTGGGCGATGAACACCGCGGCCATGGTCAGGTAGATGCTGGTGCCGTCGAGGTTGAAGCTGTAGCCGGTGGGCACGACCAGGCCGACCACCGGCTTGCTGGCGCCCAGGTTCTCCAGCTTGGCCATCATGCGCGGCAGCACGCTCTCGCTGCTGCTGGTGCCCAGCACGATCAGCAGCTCTTCCTTGATGTACTTGATGAAGCGCCAGATCGAGAAGCCGTGCAGCCGCGCGATGCTGCCGAGCACGGCAAAGACGAAGATCAGGCAGGTGGCATAGAAGGTGGCCATCAGCTGGCCCAGGCTGAGCAGCGAGCCCACGCCGTACTTGCCGATGGTGAAGGCCATCGCGCCGAAGGCACCGATGGGCGCCACCTTCATGATGAAGCCGACGATGCGGAACAGCACATGGCTGGTCTTCTCGATCAGGTCGAACACCAGGGTGCCGCGGCCGCCGAAGGCATGCAGGGCAAAGCCGAACATCACCGAAAACAGCAGCACCTGCAGGATGTCGCCCTTGGCGAAGGCATCGACCACGCTGCTGGGGATGATGTTGAGCAGGAACTCGGTGGTGCCGGCCATCTTGCCCGGGCCGGTGTAGGCGGCAATCGCCTTGGCATCCAGCGCCTGCGGGTCCACGTGCATGCCGCTGCCCGGCTGCACCAGGTTGACGATGACCAGGCCGATGACCAGGGCCAGGGTGCTGACGACCTCGAAATACAGCAGGGCCAGGCCGCCGGTCTTGCCGACCTTCTTCATGTCCTCCATGCCGGCGATGCCCACCACCACGGTGCAGAAGATGATCGGCGCGATGATCATCTTGATCAGCTTGATGAAGCCGTCGCCCAGCGGCTTCATGGCCTCGCCGGTGGCCGGCGCGAAATGGCCCAGCAGCACGCCGATGGCGATCGCCGCCAGCACCTGCACATAGAGCGAGCGGTACAGCGGCGGACGGGCGGCGGCAGCGCCGGACGGAACAGGGGCTTGCGGTGCGGACATAGGGTTTTCCATGAGAGGCGCGCATGATGCGCCTGCCACGCGGCCGCCGCGTCCGTAGTCCCCGCAGTTCAGACGGGTTGCATCGCCGCCAGCAGCTCCAGCACCTGCTGCGCGGTCTCGGCCGGCTTTTCCATCGGGTACAGGTGCGTGCCCTCGATCCACACAAAGCGCTCGCCGGCCAGGCGGCGCGCGCTGTCCAGCCCGCCTTGGCGGATCTCGCGCGAGCGCGTGCCGGCCACGAAGCCCAGCGGGCAGCGCAGCGGGTGACGGCGCAGCATGGTGCCCAGGTGGTGGGGCAGGGTGTTGTAGATGCGTGTCTCGACCAGGCGGTCGAAGGCCAGCACCACCTCGTCGCCGCTGTGGCCGTCGGGCTCGACCAGGCCGCAGGCCAGGTAGTCGTCCAGCACGCCCGGCGCCCAGCGCGCGAACTTGCCCTTGGCCGCAAAGTGCTCGCGGGCTGCGTCGCGCGAGGGCCAGACATGGCGCCGGCTGCGCGAGATCTTGCCCGGCGACACCCGCTTCATCAGGCCGCTGCCCTTGAGCACCTGCACGCTGTGGGCACGCCAGCCGGTGATCACCGGCGAATCCAGCATCACCACGCCACGCGCCAGCTCGGGCCGCTTGCAGGCGGCCATCAGGCTGAGCAGGCCGCCCAGCGAATGGCCGACCAGGTGGGCGCCGCCCGGCGCCTCGCGGGCGATGAAGTCGACCAGCTGGTCGCGCAGCCGGGCCCAGTTGCTGGCCACCGGATAGGCCGGGTCGTGGCCCAGCATCGGCGGCGCCAGCACATGCCAGCCGGCGGCCGCCCAGCGCTCGAACAGCTGGCGGTAGCAACCGGCCGGAAAGCCGTTGGCATGGGCAAACACCAGGGTCGGCTTGGCGGGCAGGGGCGGGGAGGCACGGCGTTCGGACATGGGCCGTGATTCTGCCGGCTGCCGTCCGGCCCGCCTGGGCTGGACGGCTCAGCGCGCCGCTGCGGCCGGGGGCGGTGCCGGGCTGGACTGCAGGTCCAGGCCGCAGGCCGCGGCGGCCTCGCGCAGCGCCCGCGCCCCGGGCACCGGCTCGCCCAGTTCGGCCAGCAGGCGCTGGGCCTGGGCGCGGGGCGCGCTGCCGGGCTGGGCGCACAGCAGCCGCATGCGCTGGGCCACCAGGGCCCAGGCGCCTGGACTGACCAGGCCCAGGCTGCGCCGGGCCAGGTCCACGGCCTGGGCGCTGTCGGCCAGCGCCGCGGCCAGGTCGCCCTGGGCCGCGGCCACGCGGGCGCGGGCGCCGAACAGGCGCGCACGCTGCGGCACGATGGGCGGCTGCACCCGGGCATCGAGCGCCAGCGCCTGGTCGATGCTGGCGCGTGCGGCGGCGGCCTGGCCGGCTTCCAGCTGCAGCAGGGCCAGGTGCTGCAGCGCTGCCGGATGGCCGGCGTCCTGCGGTGCCAGGCGCTGGTACAGCGCCAGCGCCTGCTGCAGCGCCTGCAGCCGCTGCGCCGCCGGGGCCTGGCTCAGCACCAGCTGGTCATGGCGGGCCAGGGCCAACTCGGCCAGCAGGCGGTCGGGCGGCCGCGGCGGGGCCAGCAGCCGCGCCAGCTGCTCGATCTGCTGCGCGCTCTGGGCCACCTCGCCGGCCGATTGCAGCGACCACACCAGGGACAGCCGCGCATCCAGCACCGGCTGGGCGCCGGCGCCCAGCCGGGCCTGCAGCAGCTCGATGCGGCGGCGCTCGATGCGCGTGCTGCGACCGCCCTCGCCGAGGTAGACGTAGATTCGTCCGGCCATCTCCAGCAGTTCTTCGGCGGTGCGCGGATCGCCGGGCAGCTCGGCCAGGATCTGCTCGATGCGGCTGTCCAGCACCTGCTTGACGGTGAGATCACGCGCCGCACCGGTGGCGCCGGTGCCGGCTTGGCGCGGGTCGGCGCCCACCAGCAGGCCCAGAAGATAACCTCGGATGGCATCGGCACGCTGGGCCTCGCGGGCGGCCGCGCGGGCCTGCCAGGCCATGCCCACCGCGCCACCCAGCAGGGCCAGGGCCAGGGCCAGGCCCAGCGACAGGCCCAGCCAGTGGCGGCGGGCAAAGCGCCAGGCGCGCTGCGCCGCGCCCAGGCGGCGTGCGCGCACCGGCAGATGGCGCTGCCAGCGCGCCAGATCGGCGGCCAGCGCCTCCACGCTGTCGTAGCGCTGGGTCGGATCGGGGTGCAGGGCCTGGGCCAGGATGGCGTCCAGATCGCCGCGCAGCTGGCGGCGCAGCGCGGCCTCGCCCAGGCCTAGGCTGGCGGCATGGCCGTGGGCCAGGCAGCGCGAGGCCGGCGGGCGCCGGTCTTCGGCGCCGGGCACGGCGGCCGGTGCCACCTGGCCGGTGAGCAGCTCGTGCAGCATCTGGCCCAGCGCATGCACATCGGTGGCCGCCGTGACCAGGCCGCCGTTGAGCTGCTCTGGCGCGGCATAACGTGGCGTGGCCAGCACGCCGCCGGCACGGGTCAGCGCGCCGGTGGCAGACGGGTCGACCGCGCCCTCGTCGAGCAGCCGGGCGATGCCGAAGTCCAGCAGCTTGACCTGGCCGGCCGCGGTGACCAGCACATTGGCCGGCTTGATGTCGCGGTGCGCCACGAAGCGGGCATGGGCATGCTCCACCGCCATCAGCACCTGCTGGAACAGCTGCAGCCGGGCGTGCAGCGTCAGCCGCTGGCTGCGGCACCAGTCGGTGATGGGCTGGCCCTGCACCGCCTCCAGCGCCAGCCAGGGCCGGCCGTCGGCGGTGACGCCGGCATCGTAGAACGCGGCGATGTGGGCATGGGTCAGCGCGGCCAGGATGTCGCGCTCGCGCGCAAAGCGCTCGCGCACCGCGGCGGCGTTCAGGTTTTCCAGCAGGTGGCGGTGCGGCAGCTTCAGCGCCACCTGGCGCCGGTAGGCGCCGTCGGCACGCTCGGCCAGCCAGACCACGCCCATGCCGCCGCGGCCCAGCTCCTGCAGCAGCGCATAGGGGCCGATGTGCAGGCCGGCCTGCAGGCCGTCGCCGGCTTGGATCTGGAGGGTGTCGGCCTGCTCAGCGGCCTCGGCCGCCGCCAGCACGCGGGCCAGGGCCGTGGCCAGGTCGGCCTCGTCGGCGGGCAGATCGGCCAGGGCCTGGGCGCGTGCGCTGGCGTCCGGCAAGGCCAGCAGCCGATCCAGCCGGGCGCTGAACACCGGCCAGCGCTGCGGCGGGCAGGGCAGGGCCGGCGGCTTCATCGTGGCGGCCCCGGGGCTCGCCGTCATGGCGCCAGCATCACCCGCAGCAGCGCCCGGGCCTTGTCCCAGTCGCGCCGCACGGTGCGGTCGGTCAGGCCCAGGGCCTGGGCGATCTCGAGGTCATTCATGCCGGCGAAGTAGCGCATCTCCACCACCTGGGCCAGGCGCGGCTCCACGTCGGCCAGCGCGGTCAGCGCGGCATCCACGCGCAGCGCCTCGGCCTCGGCATCGGCGGCGGCGGGCGTGGACAGGGCGGCGGCCAGGGCGCTGTCCAGCGTCACCGCGGCCAGGCCACCGCCGCGGCGCTGGGCCTGCTGCGCACGCACCAGGTCGACGATCACCGAGCGCATCACCTGCGAGGCATAGGCATAGAAGTGGCCGTGGCTGGCGAACTGCAGCGCCGGCAGGCGCTCGGCCAGGCGCAGAAAGCTTTCGTGCACCAGGGCCGTGGTGTCCAGCCCGGCGCGCGGCGCGCCGGCCGGTCCTGCCGCATGCAGGCGTGCGCGGGCGATCTTCTTCAGCTCGGGATAGGCGGCGGCCCAGGCCGGAGGCGGCTCGGCCGGGGGAGCGGTCGGCATGCGGGGCATCTTCGCATGGGCCCGTCCCCCCATGAATGGAGGGCGCTTTGTCCGGCTGCCTGCCACCCCCGCGTTGGCTTGTGCACCGACCGATTTTTCAGGAGAGACCTTCGATGCGCGCCCTCCAGCACCTGTTCCAACATCTGCCCGGCCTGGCCATCGCCGCGGCCCTGTGCGGCCTGGCCGCGCCGCTGTCGGCCCAGGGCACCTACCAGCTCAGCGCCTATGCCCGCGCACATGCCGACACCACCCAGCCGGTGCCCGGCCTGGGCGGCACCGACCACCACGATGTGGACCTGCTGAACCAGCCCAGCGCCACGCAGCTGCAGCGCCTGGACAGCTTTGCCAGCACCGTCCATGGCAGCGCCACGGCCCGGTTTCTGGGCCGCATCGGCCTGCTGAAGGCCTATGCCGCATCGGACTATGCCTATTGCTGCAGCGGCGGCTTCACCCTGCAGTACGGTTATGCCGATGCCACCGTGCAGGCCCGCTTCTACGACGAGCTGCGCGTGCAGGGCGCCGGCCTGGCCGATGGCACGCCGGTGAGCTACCGCCTGGAGCTGCACTTGAGCGGCACGCTGAGCCAGCCCGGCTTCGAGATCGGCGGCCGCTACAGCGCCGATGCGCTGGCCGAGGCCGGCCTGCGCGACCTGAGCAGCGGCGCCCAAGCCAGCCTGAGCTGGGATGCCCGTCGCCAGTCCACCGGCGTGTACGAACTGCGCCTGGACACCGTCGTCGGCCATACGCTGGCCATCAGCGGCATGCTCTATGCCGGCACCTATGTGGCCGCGGGGGCGCTGGTGGCGCGCAGTGCCGAGGTCGACTTCTACCACTCGGCCGGCTATGTGCTGGTGCCATCGGTGCCGGGCCTCAATACCCTTAGCGCCAGCGGCCATGACTTTGCCGTCAGCGCCGTGCCCGAGCCCGGCCGCTGGATGCTGCTGCTGGCCGGCGCGCTGCTGTTGCTGCCGGTCGTGCGCAGCCGGCCTCGGCGGCGCGGCCTGCTGGCCGCCGGCTTGGCCCTGGGCATGGCGGCCACCGCCCAGGCCGGCCGCGCCCAGGCCGGCGCCACGCTGGGCACCTGGGCCGACTGGGATCTGGCCGAGGCCCAGGTCGGCGGCAGCAGCTGGCGCGACGGCCTGCTGCTGCAGACGGTGGCCGCCGCGGCCACGCCCTTCAACGATGCGGCCTCGGCCGGCCTGCAGGTGGACGGCGTGGCCAGCAATGCGCAGGCGCGGGTGCGGCTGCAGGGCAGCGCCGGCCTGCGCCAGCCCGGCACGCCCGCGCTGCTGGGCTTTGCCGGCGGCACCGACGTGGCCAGCGACCTGCTGGCCGGCACGCTGAACCTGGCTTTCGACAGCTCGCGGGCTGCCTACGGCACGGCCTCCGGTGCGCTGCGCCAGGGCTACATCGCGGCCTATGCCTATGCCGAGCTGTTCGAGACCTTTGAGCTGGTGATGCCCATCGATCGCCTGGCGCCGGTGCAGGTGGCGCTGGACCTGCGCATAGACGGCCGCCTCGAGGGCGGCGCGGGTGACAACGGCCAGATCGGCGGCGTGCAGGCCTATCTGCAGCTGGCGGGTGTGGACACCGGCGAATCGCATGCCATGCTGGATGCGGTGTGGCGCAGCGAGCACGGCGTGGCCGGTGCGCTGCTGGGCTACGGCGGCGAGCTGGACAACCGCAGCTGCAACGCGGTCAGCGGCCTGTGCAGCGGCTTCGTCCATGTGTATGCGGCGCTGGACCTGCGCGGCCGCTCGCTGGCCAGCGGCGAGATCGGTTTTCAGCCCGGCGCGCCGATGGACCTGGACTTCGGCGCCCGGCTGTCGCTGACGGTGAGCCCCGGCGTGACCCTGCTGCGCATCGGCGGCGTCAACGAGCCGCTGCCCGCGGTGGCCTGGGCCGGCGTCAGCGCCGTGCCCGAGCCCGCGGCCTGGACCATGGCCCTGGCCGGCCTGCTGGGCCTGGTGGGCCTGGGCCTGTTCAGACGATGCGGTCCTCGGGCCGCGTGATCTTGCGCATGGGCTCGTAGCGCGGGCTGTCGCACAGCAGCGGATGCTCGGCATCGCCGCCGTCCCAGCGCGGGTCGTCGATGCCGGCAAACACCTCGTGCAGGCGCTGGCCCCAGGTGCTGCGGATCATGCGGAAATAGGCGTTGTGCTCGTCGATGCAGACATGGCGCGCGCTCTGGAAGCTGCCTTCCTCGTAGACCAGCAGGTCCAGCGGCAGGCCCACGCCGAGGTTGGACTTCAGCGTCGAATCCATCGACACCAGGGCGCATTTGGCGGCTTCGTCCAGCGGCGTGTCGGGCGTCAGGATGCGGTCGAGGATGGGCTTGCCGTACTTGCTTTCGCCGACCTGGAAATAACAGGTCTCGCGCGTGGCCTCGATGAAGTTGCCGGCCGAATACACCAGGAACAATCGCATCGCCTCGCCGGCGATCTGGCCGCCGAAGATGAAGCTGGCATTGAAGTCGATGCCGGCGTTGCGCAGCGACGGGCCATCCTGCTCGTAGACCCGGCGCACGGCCGCGCCCAGCACGCGCGTGGCGTCGAACATGCTCTGCGCATTCCAGATCGTCAGCGGCTCCTGATCCGGGCCGCGGTCCAGCTTCTCCAGCTGCAGGATCTCGCGCACGCTCTGGCTGATGCTCAGGTTGCCGGCCGACAGCAGCACCATGAAGCGGTCGCCCGGCTTCTCGTAGACCATCATCTTGCGGAAGGTGCTGATCTGGTCGATGCCGGCATTGGTGCGGCTGTCGCTGAGGAACACCAGGCCGGCGTTCAGGCGGATGCCGATGCAGTAGGTCATGGCAGGGGCGTCAGGATGAAAGGGATTTGAGGCGGTACAGCGCGTCCAGCGCCTCGCGCGGGCTGAGCTGGTCGGGGTCGATGGCGGCCAGGGCGGCCTCCACCCGGCTGGGTTCGTGCGGGGTGGCCTCGGCCGCTGCGTCGGCGGGCGCGGCAAACAGGTCCACCTGGGCATCGCCGGCGCGGGCCTGGGCTTCCAGCGCTTCCAGCGTGCCACGCGCCTGGCGCAGCAGCGAGGCCGGCATGCCGGCCAGGCGCGCCACCTGCACGCCGTAGCTGCGGCTGGCCGGGCCGGGCTCGATGGCATGCAGGAACACGATGTCGTGGCCGCTCTCCACCGCCGACACATGCATGTTGGCGGCCTGCGCATGGCGGGCCGGAAACTCGGTCAGCTCGAAGTAGTGGGTGGCAAACAGCGTGAAGGCGCGGTTCCTGTCGTGCAGATGGCTGGCGATGGCACCGGCCAGGGCCAGGCCGTCGAAGGTGCTGGTGCCGCGGCCGATCTCGTCCATCAGCACCAGGCTGTGCTCGGTGGCCGCATGCAGGATGGCCGCGGCCTCGGTCATCTCCAGCATGAAGGTCGACTGCGCATTGGCCAGGTCGTCGGCGGCGCCGATGCGGGTGTGGATGGCGTCGATGGGCCCCAGCCGGCAGGCCCGCGCCGGCACATAGCTGCCCATGCTGGCCAGCAGGGCGATCAGCGCCACCTGGCGCATGAAGGTGCTCTTGCCGCCCATGTTGGGGCCGGTGATGACCAGCATGCGCGTGCGCGCGTCGAGCCGGCAGTCGTTGGCGATGAAGTCCGGCCCGCCGGTCTCGGCCAGCCGCGCCTGCACCACCGGATGGCGGCCGGCCTCGATGTCCAGGCAGGGCTGGTTGACGAACTGCGGCCGGCACCAGTCCAGCGTGCTGGCGCGCTCGGCCAGCGTGCTCAGCGCATCCAGGCTGGCCAGCGCGCGGGCCAGGGCGCCCAGTGTCGGCAGGTGCTGCTGCAGCGCATCCAGCAGCTGCTCGAACAGCCATTTCTCGCGCGCCAGCGCACGGTCCTGCGCACTCAGCGCCTTGTCCTCGAAGGCCTTCAGCTCCGGCGTGATGAAGCGCTCGGCGTTTTTCATCGTCTGCCGGCGCTGGTAGTCGGTGGGCACCTTGTCCAGTCCGCTGCTGGTGACCTCGATGTAGAAGCCGTGCACGCGGTTGAACTGCACGCGCAGGTTGTTGATGCCGGTGCGGCTGCGCTCGCGCTGCTCCAGCGCCAGCAGGAAGTCGTCGCAGTTCTGGCCGATGGCGCGCAGCTCGTCCAGCTCGGCATCGAAGCCGGGGGCGATCACGCCGCCATCGCGCAGCAGCACCGCCGGCTCCTCGGCGATGGCCGTGGCCAGCAGCGTGGCCAGCGCAGGCGGCGGCGTCAGGCCCTGGTGCAGCGCATCCAGCAGCAGGGCGCCGCAGCCGGGCTGGGGCGCCAGCTCGCGCAGCGCCGGCAGGCCCAGCAGGGTGGCGCGCAGGCCCGACAGCTCGCGCGGGCGCACCTGGCGCAGCGCCAGCCGGGCGGTGATGCGCTCGACATCGCTGACCTGGCGCAGCGCCTGGCGCAGCGGGCCATCGTCGCGGTCCAGGCCCTGGGCGATCAGCACCGCGATCGCCTCGTGGCGGGCGCTGGCGGCGCTGCGCTCGCGCAGCGGATGCGTCAGCCAGTGGCGCAGCAGCCGGCTGCCCATGCCGCTGCGGCAGCTGTCCAGCAGCGACAGCAGGGTGGGCGCGTCCTCGCCGCGCAGGGTCTGGGTCAGCTCCAGGTTGCGGTGGGTGGCCGGCGGCAGGTCGATCAGCTCGCCGGCACGTTCCACGCTCAGCGTGCTGACATGGCGCAGCGCCTGGCCCTGGGTGTGCTCGGCAAAGCCCAGCAGCGCGGCGGCGGCGGCCTGGGCCACCGGCAGATCCTGGGCGTTGTAGCCCTGCAGCGAGGCCACGCCCAGCAGGGTCTGCAGCTTGCGCTGACCGAGTGCCGCATCGAACTGCCAGTCGGGCCGCGCGGTGCGCGCGCAGCGGTGCTGGGTCAGCGCGGCGGGCAGGGCCTCGGGCCGCGCCGCCAGGGCCTGGGGCAGCAGCAGCTCGGCCGGGTCCAGCCGCGCCAGCCAGCCGGCCAGTTCACGCTCGCCGCATTCGCTCACCGCCAGCTGGCCGCTGGACAGGCCCAGCCAGGCCAGGCCCCAGGTAGACCGGCTGCGGGTGGCGGCGAGCAACAGGGTTTCAAACCGATCTTCCAGCAACTCGCTGTCGGTCACGGTGCCGGGCGTCACCACCCGCACCACCTTGCGCTCCACCGGACCCTTGGCCGTGGCCACATCGCCCACCTGCTCGGCAATGGCCACCGCCTCGCCCAGCTTGATCAGCCGCGCCAGGTAGTTCTCCACCGAATGCACCGGCACGCCGGCCATCACCACCGGCTCGCCGGCACTCTGGCCGCGCGTGGTCAGCGTGATGTCCAGCAGGCGGTTGGCCTTGCGCGCATCGTCGTAGAACAGCTCGTAGAAGTCGCCCATCCGGTAGAAGACGAGCGTCTCGGGAAACTCGGCCTTGATGCGCAGGTACTGCGCCATCATCGGCGTGTGGGCCGACAGGTCAGGGGGCGGGGCAGGGGTCACGGGCAGGACGACAGACGGTGCAGGGCCCGGCCGGCCGAGCGAGGGGTGGCAGTGTACGTGGCTGCCCGGATGCCTCGCTTCCTGCCCGCCGCCTGCCCGCTGCGCCGCACGCTGGCACGGCGCTTGAGAACCCTGCAGACCAGGGTGCGCCGCGCCCCGCAAGCGTGATTGGCGCGCGATGTCGGTGCACCGCCTCTCGGCTTTGGTGCATGGCCGGGCTTTGTGGGCCGGGGCGCTCAATGCCCGGCGCGGATGGCCGACAACGGGACAGAACTTGCCGCGGTGCAGCATGGCCTGCAGCGCGGCAGCACCGATGCAGTACAAGGGAATTCGATGCGACAGATGCTGATCCAGGCCCTGGGCCGTCTCAGCGTGGGCCACAAGCTGCTGCTGATCTTTCTGCTGGACATGACGGCCGTGGCCTTCATCAGCGGCATCCTCGTGCAGGAGAAGTTTCTGGCCATCGACTTTGCGCGCAAGGAGCTGGCCGGCAATGCCTACATCGACGGCCTGCGCCCGCTGCTGGTCGACCTGGCCTCGCGGCCCACGCGCATTGCCGATGCCGCCGGCGCCAGCGCCGCCCAGGCCCGCGTGCAGGCGCTGGAGGCCGGCCATGGCGAGGGCCTGGCCGCGCAGCAGGCCGTCGCCGACCTGGTGGCGGCGCTGCCCGAGGCGGCCTCGGCACCACGCCGCGCGCTGGAGGCCGCCCGCGCGCTGCTGACGCGGGTGGGCAACCAGTCCAACCTGATCCTCGACCCGGATCTCGACAGCTACTACGCGATGTCGGTGGTGCTGCTGCGCCTGCCGCAGCTGCTGGAGTCCATCGACGCGATGAGCCGCCATGCCGGCAGCGAGGCGGCCGCCGGTCCCGAGGCGCGCACCCGCTTCCTGCTGCTGGAAGGCCAGCTCGACGCCGCCCAGCAGGCCCTGGTGTCGGACTTCGACGAAGCCTTTGCCGCCTCGGCCGCGGCCCAGGCGGGCCGGCCCGACCTGCGCCTGGACCTGCGGCTGCAGGCCGGCCGCGACGCCCTGGTGCAGGCCCTGGCCGGCTACCGCGCGGCGGCGCGCTCGCGCATCGAGGCCGACCGGCCCGAGCCGGCGCCGCTGCTGGCCGCGCACGGCCGTGCGCTGGGCGCGCTGGACGCGGCCTGGCGCGACACCAGTGCCGCGCTGCAGGATCTGCTGCAGGCGCGCATCGGCGGCTTCTTCAGCCGCATGGCCTGGCACCTGGGCACGGCGCTGGCGCTGCTGGGCCTGATCCTGTGCGCGGTGTACTTCGTGGCCCAGCAGATCTCGCGGCCGCTGCGCCGGCTGTCGGCGGTGGCCGACAGCGTGCGCCGCACCGGCGACCATGGCCTGCGTGCGCAGTGGCACAGCCAGGACGAGATCGGCCGCCTGGTCAATGGCTTCAACGACATGCTGGCCCAGCTGGACACGCACCGCGCCACCCAGCAGGCCCTGGCCGCCGCGGCCAGCGCGGCCCAGGCCCAGCAGCAGCTGGTCGAGGCCATCCCGATCCCGCTGATGGTCACCGCCGTGCCCGGCCACCAGGTGCTGCATGCCAACGGACCGGCCCAGCGCTGGCTGGGCGAGGACCGCGACGACCCCTGGCGCCGCGGCCTGGAGCCGGCGCTGCGCGCGCGCTTCTTCCAGCAGCTGCACGACCGCGACGCGGTGAACGAGTTCGAGGTGCACTGGCAGGGCCCGCGCGAGGCCTCGTGGGCCGTGCTGTCGGCGCGCCGCCTGCACTACCAGGGCCAGCAGGCGGTGCTGACGGCGTTTGCGCCGATCAACCACCTGAAGCTGATGGAGCGCCGCCTGGAGCTGTGGGCCAAGGTCTTCGAGGCCTCGGGCGAGGCCATCGTCATCGTGGATGCCGAGCAGCGCGTGCTCACCGTCAACCGCGCCTTCAGCCAAGGCTCGCACTACCAGCTGTCCGAGGTCATCGGCGAGCCGCTGGACTGCCTGGGCAGCGACGATGCCACCCTGGCCTGGCCGCAGGCGGTGTGGGCCGCGGCCCAGCAGCGCGGCACCTGGCAGGGCGAGGCCCAGCTGCAGCGCCGCGACGGCCAGCGCCTGCCGGTGTGGATGATGGTCAGCGCGGTGCGCGACCGCCAGCAGGGCCTGGTCGAGCACTACATCATTGCGCTGATCGACATCAGCGAGCGCAAGCGCAACGAGGAGCGCATCAGCTTCCTGGCCCAGCACGACGTGCTGACCGAGCTGCCCAACCGCTCGCTGTGCGTGGAGCGCCTGCGCGCCGCGGTGCAGCGTGCCGAGCGCACCGGCGAGAAGGTGGGCGTGCTGTTCATCGACCTGGACCGCTTCAAGACCATCAACGACTCGCTGGGCCACCATGTCGGCGACGGCCTGCTGCGCTCGGTGGCGCAGCGCCTGCTGGGCGTGGTGCGTGCCGGCGACACCGTCAGCCGCCTGGGCGGCGACGAGTTCGTGGTGGTGCTCAACGGCGTGCGCTCGGTCGACGAGATCGCCGACATCGCCGCCCAGCGCCTGGTGCCGCGGGTGCGCGAGCCGCACCTGGTGGATGGAGCCGAGCTGCATGTGTCGTGCAGCGTGGGCGTGGCCGTGTGGCCCGACGACAGCCGCGACATCGACGCGCTGATGCGCCATGCCGATGCGGCCATGTACCAGACCAAGGCCGAGGGCCGCGACGGGGTGCACTTCTTCACCCCCGAGCTGAACGACCGCGCCCAGCGCCGGCTGCAGATCGAGTCGGCGCTGCGCCATGCGCTGGAGCGCCAGGAGCTGTCGCTGCACTACCAGCCGCGTGTCGCGGCCCAGGGCCGGCAGCTGATGGGCGTGGAAGCCCTGCTGCGCTGGCAGTCGGCCGAGCTGGGCAGCCTGTCGCCCGGTGGCTTTGTGCCGGTGGCCGAGGAGAGCGGCCTGATCGTGCCCATCGGCGCCTGGATCATCGACCAGGCCTGCCGCCAGTGGGTGGCCTGGTCACGTGCCGGCCTGGCCGTGCCCCAGGTGTCGATCAATGTCTCGGCGGTGCAGCTGCGCGACGGCCGCCTGGTCAGCGTGCTCAGCGAGGCCCTGGCCCGCCACGGCTGCCCGCCGCAGGCGCTGGAGGTGGAGCTGACCGAGTCCACGCTGATGGGCGATGCCGAGCACCTGCTGGCCCAGCTGCATGCCATCAAGTCGCTGGGCGTCAGCCTGGCGGTCGACGACTTCGGCACCGGTTATTCCAACCTGGCCTATCTGCAGCGCTTCCCGATCGACCGGCTGAAGGTCGACCGCAGCTTCGTCGCGCGCATTGCCGAGGAGCCCAGCCACCTGGCGATCAGCCGCGCCATCATCGGCCTGGGCCATTCGCTGGGCCTGAAGGTGGTGGCCGAGGGCGTGGAGCACGAGGTGCAGGCGCGCGCGCTGCGCCAGGCCGGCTGCGACGAGCTGCAGGGCTATCTGTATGCGCAGCCGATGCCGGCCGAGGGCCTGGCCGACTGGCTGCGGCGCGAGGCGGCGGCGCTGCCGTCCGCCGAGGCCGCCGCTGCCGTTGAAGCCTGAGCGCTGATGCTCAGATGCGCCCGCCGCCGCCGCGCGGGCCGCGGCTGAGCGACTTGCCCGCCGGCCGGCCGCCGGTCTTGGCCGCCGGGCGGCGCTCGCCGGCCGGGCCGTCACGGCGCGGCTCGCGCGGGCGGTCGCGGTCAAAGCTGCGCGGGGCGCGGTCGTCGCGCCGGTCATCGCGTCGATCGTCGCGCCGGTCATCGCGGCGCGGGGCGCGTGGCTCGGCCGGCTTGATGGTCACGGTCGGCGCCGGGCGGGCCTCGGCTGCAGCGCCGGCCTCGCTCTCCTCGGTCACCGCCTTGCGGATGCGCACCGGCTTGCGCTCGCGCACCGGCTCGGCCGCGGCCGGCGCAGCGGCCTCGGCCGTGTCGGCGGCATCGCCGCCCACGCCCAGGGCCGCGGCCAGCGCCTGCTCAGGCGCGGCGCCGGACTCGGCCGCCGCGGCCGCCTCACCGGCCTCGCCCTCGTCCCGGGTGATGGCCTTGGAGTAGGGCGCCAGCAGCGTCACCAGCTGGCCATAGACCTTGGGCGTGCCGGCCACCACCTCGCGCTGGTACAGGAAGTCGGCCTCGCCGGTGAAGTTGCCGATCAGGCCACCGGCCTCGGTGATGATCAGCGAGCCGGCGGCCACGTCCCAGGGGCTCAGGCCGGTCTCGAAGAAGCCGTCGTACCAGCCGGCGGCCACGTAGCACAGGTCCAGCGCGGCGGCGCCCGGCCGGCGCAGGCCGGCGCAGTTGCTCATCACCGTCTCCATCATCTTCAGGTAGCGCTGGAAGTTGTCGCCACGGCGGAACGGGAAGCCGGTGCCGATCAGCGAATCGGCCAGGCGGATGCGCTTGGACACGCGCAGCCGCTTGTCGTTGAGGAAGGCGCCGCGGCCACGCGAGGCATAGAACAGGTCGTTGCGGTTCGGGTCGTAGACCACCGCCTGCTCGACCTTGCCGCGGAAGGCCAGGGCGATGCTCACCGCGTACACCGGGAAGCCGTGCAGGAAGTTGGTCGTGCCGTCCAGCGGATCGATGATCCAGACGTAGTCGCTGTGCTTGGCGCCGAACTCGCGGCCCGATTCTTCGGCCAGGATGCCGTGGCCGGGGTAGGCGCCCAGCAGCACCTCGATGATGGCCGCCTCGGCCGCACGATCGACCTCGCTGACGAAGTCGTTGGGCCCCTTGCTGGTGACCTTCAGCAGGTCCAGGTCCTGCGAGCCCCGGTTGATGATCGCCCCGGCGGCACGCGCGGCCTTGATGGCGATGTTGAGCATGGGGTGCACGTTCTGCGACATGGTGCTGTCCTGACGGAGGCTGGGGCTGGCGGGGAGGAAAGAGCGGCGGCAGCGAAGCGGAGGCGACAATATCGCGGCCGTCCGTCGGTGCAAACCCGTAATTCTAGCCGCCTCGGCCGCTTTGCCGGCTGACCCCGCATTCCCCGCCGTGAACTCCACCCGCTTCGTGCTCGTGCGCACCAGCCACCCCGGCAATGTCGGCGCCGCCGCGCGGGCCATCAAGGTCATGGGCTTTGCCGAGCTGGTGCTGGTGGCGCCGCGCCATGCCGACGTGCTGGTGCAGGAGGACACCGTGGCCCTGGCCAGCGGCGCCGCCGACATCCTGGCCCGTGCACGCATCGTGGCCACGCTGGACGAGGCGCTGGCCGGCATCACCCATGCCTGCGCCACGGCGATGACGCCGCGCGACTTCGGCCCGCCCACGGCCGCGCCGCGCGAGCATTTCGCGGCGCTGGCGCCGCGGGTGCTGGCCGGCAGCGAACGAGTGGCCTTCGTCTTCGGCAGCGAGCGCCACGGCCTGGCCAACGAGGACGTGTGGCGCTGCCACCAGTGCCTGTCGATTCCCACCGATCCCGGCTATGGCTCGCTGAACCTGGCCCAGGCGGTGCAGCTGCTGGCCTATGACTGGCGCTGCGCGCTGGGCGGCCATGCGGTGCAGGCGCGCACCATCGAGCCGCTGGCCGCTGGCGCCGATCAACTGGCCGGCGCGCTGGACCATTGGCGCGAGGTGCTGGTGCGCATCGGCTTTCTGGACCCGGCCGTGCCCAAGAAGCTGATGCCGCGGCTGCAGCAGTTGCTCAACCGCGCCCGGCCCACGCCGGACGAGCTGCACATCCTGCGCGGCATCGCCCGCGCCGTGGACAAGGCCGCTGCCGTGGCGCGCCTGCAGGCTTCGCAGCCCACGGCTACACTGGATTTGCCTGCCCAGACTCCGTCCCCATCGGAACCGCCCCATGTTCAGCCGCCTCCGTGAAGACATCGCCTGCATCCGCGAGCGCGACCCTGCCGCGCGCTCGACCTGGGAGGTGCTGACCTGTTATCCGGGCCTGCATGCGGTGATCTGGCACCGCTGGGCCCATGCCGCCTGGCTGGCCGGCTTCAAGTGGCTGGGGCGCTTTCTGTCGCACCTGGGCCGCTTTTTCACCGGCATCGAGATCCATCCCGGCGCCACCATCGGCCGGCGCGTGTTCATCGATCACGGCATGGGCGTGGTCATCGGCGAGACCGCCGAGATCGGCGACGAATGCACCATCTACCAGGGCGTGACCCTGGGCGGCACCTCGCTGGACAAGGGCGCCAAGCGCCATCCGACGCTGGGCCGTGGCGTGATCGTCTCGGCCGGCGCCAAGGTGCTGGGCGGCTTCACCGTCGGCGACGGCGCGCGCGTGGGCAGCAATGCCGTGCTGCTGCAGCCGGTGCCGGCCGGCGCCACCGCGGTGGGCATCCCGGCGCGCATCGTGCAGAAGAGCGCCGATGCGGCGCGCGAGCAGGTGGCCGCCAAGATGGGCTTCTCGGCCTATGGCGTGACCCAGGGCGACGACCCGGTGGCCCAGGCCATGAAGGGCCTGATCGACAACGCCGCCGGCCACGAGCACCAGATCGCGCTGCTGTGGCAGGCCATCGAGACCCTGTCGGCCGGTGCGCGTGAGCTGCCCACCCGCGGCTGCGTGCCGCAGGACGCGGCCAAGCAGGAAAACTTCGACGCCGAGCGGCTGAACCGCTTGGTGAAATGAGCCTCAGCCGCGCGGCGGGCGCACGGCGTTCTTCGGCCGCCAGGCCTTGGTGAAGTCCTCGTTGCACTCCAGGTAGGGCCCGCCGATCAGGTCGATGCAATAGGGCACGGCGGCAAAGATGCCGGGCACCGGCGGCGTGGCCTGGGGCAGGCCCTGCAGGGTCTCGGCAATGCTCTTGGGCTGGCCGGGCAGGTTGATGATCAGCGTCTGGCCACGGATCACCGCCACCTGGCGGCTGAGGATGGCGGTGGGCACGAAGTTCAGGCTGATCTGGCGCATCTGCTCGCCAAAGCCCGGCATCACGCGGTCGGCCACGTCCAGCGTGGCCTCGGGCGTCAGGTCGCGCGGCGCCGGGCCGGTGCCGCCGGTGGTCAGCACCAGCTGGCAGCCGGCCTGGTCGACCAGTTCGCGCAGCGTGGCGGCAATCACCGGCCGCTCGTCGGGAATCAGCCGCGTCTGCCAATCGATGGGGTTCTTCAGCGCCTTGGCCAGCCAGTCCTGTAGGGCCGGGATGCCCTGGTCCTGGTAGACGCCGCTGGAGGCACGGTCGCTGACCGACACCAGGCCGATCCTCACCGGGTCGAAATCACTCATCGTCGAGGTCCTCGTCTTGCTCGTCGTCGGGGGCAGCGTCGGCCACCAGGTAGGGCTTGATGAACTGGAACAGCGCACGGTAGCCGCGGCCGCTGCGCTGCTCGGGCGCGGCGGCGGCATCGGCGCGGGCGGTGCGCACCAGGCTGCGCAGCTGCTGCAGGTCGCTGTCGGGGAACTGCGCGATCCAGCGTGTCAGCGCATCCGGGTCGGCGATCAGCGCATCGCGCCAGCGCTCGGCCTCGTGCAGGGCCAGCGCATCCTTGGCCGCGCCCAGCTTGAACTGCGCCACCACCTCGCGCAGCGGCGCCTCGTCGGCAAAGCGCATCTGCTTGCCGATGAACTGCAGCTGACGGCGCCGGCCCTCGTGGCTGCGCGTGCGCCGGTATTCGGCAATCGCCTCGCGCAGCGCATCGGGCATGGGCGTGTCGTCCAGCCGCGACTGCGGCAGCGCGGCCAGCTCGGCGCCCAGCTGCTGCAGGTCGTGGGCCTGCTGCTTGAGCCGGGTCTTGCTGGGCCGGCCGGCGTCGTCAAGGGCCGGCAGGTCGGAGGGAGGGGAAGCGGAACGCCTGGGCATCGGGCCGGTGCAGGGGAGGTGGGGTGGCTATGATTGTCGCCCACACCCTTTAGCCAGACGCAAAGCAGCCCACCGCATGACCGGCGCCACCACCTCCCAAGGCTTCGCCTTCGCCCGCGAACAGTTCCAGCAAATCATCGACGACACGCTGGCGATCGCAAAGGCGCTGGGGGCCAGCGATGCCGGCGCCGAGGTCAGCGAAGGCGCCGGCCTGTCGGTGTCGGTGCGCAAGGGCGAGCTGGAGAACGTCGAGCGCAACCGCGACAAGAGCCTGGGCGTCACCGTCTACCTGGGCCAGCGGCGTGGCAATGCCAGCACCAGCGATTTCTCGCGCGCGGCGCTGGAGCAGACCGTGCGCGCGGCCTACGACATCGCCCGCTTCACCGCCGAAGACCCGGCCGCCGGCCTGCCCGAGCCCGAGGACCTGGCCACGCCCGATGTGGCGGCGATGGACCTGGACCTGTTCCACCCCTGGGCGCTGGACGCCGTCACCGCGGCCGAGCTGGCGCGGCGCTGCGAGGACGCGGCCTTTGCCACCCATCCGCGCATCAGCAACAGCGAGGGCGCCGGCGTGTCGGCCCAGCAGTCGCATTTCTGGGCCGGCAATTCGCGCGGCTTCCGCGGCGGCTATGCCAGCTCGCGGCATTCGATCTCGGTGGCGCCGATCGCCACCCACCGCCGCGACATGCAGCGCGACGCCTGGTACACCTCGATGCGCGATGCGCTGGAGATGGCCTCGCCCGAGGCCGTGGGCCGCTATGCCGCCGAGCGCACGCTGGCGCGGCTGAATGCGCGCAAGATCGCCACCTGCGAGGTGCCGGTGCTGTTCGAGAACACGCTGTCCGCCGGCCTGCTGGGCTCGCTGGTCGGCGCGCTCAGCGGCGGCGCGCTGTACCGCCGTGCCAGCTTCCTGCTCGACTGCCTGGGCCAGCCGGTGCTGGCCGAGCACCTGGACGTGGACGAGGACCCGCTGATCCCCAAGGGCAAGGCCAGCGCGCCGTTTGACGACGAGGGCGTGCGCACGCGTCAGCGCCGCGTCGTTGCGGCCGGCGTGGTGCAGGGCTATTTCCTGTCCAGCTATTCGGCGCGCAAGCTGGGCCTGGCCACCACCGGCCATGCCGGCGGCTCGCAGAACCTGCGCCTGCGCAGCCGGCTCACCCAGCCTGGCGACCACCTGGAGGCCATGCTGCGCAAGCTGGGCCGCGGCCTGTTCGTCACCGAGCTGATGGGCCAGGGCGTCAACGGCGTCACCGGCGACTACTCGCGCGGCGCCGCCGGCTACTGGGTCGAGGGCGGGCGCATCGTGCATCCGGTGCACGAGGTCACCATCGCCGGCAACCTGAAGGACATGCTGCGTGGCATCGTCGCCGTCGGGGCCGACGAATACACCAGCGGCGGCAAGCGCCTGGGCTCGGTGCTGATCGAGCGCATGAAGGTCGCCGGCGCCTGATTCAAGGCAAGCGCCCTGGGGTTTTCCCCGGGTTGGCGGCGCAAACGCCAAATCTTCAGGAACTTGCAAGCTGGGCTGGCAGAGACTGCGCCCCGCCCGTGCGGAGGCGCCTGTCGCCGCCAGCATCCCACCTTCCCGAGGAGATTCCACATGGAACGTCGTAACTTCGTTCGCGGTGCCGGCCTGGCCGGTGTGCTCGCCGCCGGCGCTGCACCCGCCATCGTGCAGGCCCAGGCCAACATCCGCTGGCGCATTGCGTCGAGCTTCCCCAAGTCGCTGGACACCATCTACGGTGGTGCCGACGTGTTCGCCAAGAAGGTGGCCGAGCTGTCGGGCGGCAAGTTCCAGATCTCGGTGCATGCCGGCGGCGAGCTGATGCCCGCCTTCGGCGTGGTCGACGGCGTGCAGAACGGCACCGTCGAGGCCTGCCACACCGTGCCTTACTACTTCTTCGGCAAGGACGAGACTTTTGCGCTGGGCGCGGCCGTGCCCTTCGGCCTGAACAGCCGGCAGATGAATGCCTGGATGTTCGAAGGCAACGGCCTGAAGCTGATGCGCGAGTTCTACAAGCAGTACAACATCATCAGCTTCCCCTGCGGCAACACCGGCGCGCAGATGGCCGGCTGGTATCGCCGCGAGATCAAGAGCGCGGCCGACGTCAAGGGCCTGAAGTTCCGCATCGGCGGCTTTGCCGGCAAGGTGCTGGAGCGCATGGGCGGCGTGCCGCAGAACATCCCCGGCGGCGAGATCTACCAGTCGCTGGAAAAGGGCACCATCGACGCCGCCGAGTGGGTCGGCCCCTACGACGACCAGAAGCTGGGCTTCAACAAGGTCGCGCCGTTCTATGGCTACCCGGCCTGGTGGGAAGGCGGCCCGCAGATCGACCTGTTCGTCAACACCAAGGCCTACGAGGCCCTGAGCGCCGAGTACAAGGCCATCGTCGAACTGGCCAGCACCTACGCCCACATCGACATGCTGGCCAAGTACGACGCCAAGAACCCGCTGGCGCTGAAGCAGCTGGTGGCCAATGGCACCAAGCTGTTCCGCTTCCCCAAGGATGCGATGGAACTGGCGTTCAAGGAATCGCAGGCGCTGTACAGCGAGCTGAGCGCCAAGAACCCGAACTGGAAGAAGGTCTACGAGGACTTCGCCCGCTTCCGCGCCGAGCAGAACCTGTGGTTCCGCTTTGCCGAGGCCGGCTTCGACGACTTCATGCAGTCGCAGAAGCTGTGATGCCCTGACGCCGGCGGCCGCAAGGTCACCGGCGCTGCCCTGCCAGGCCCCGCGGTCGCGTGTCGACCCCGGGGCCTGGGTGCTTTTGGACGCTCCAACCTCGGGCTTTCACTCCGTCAAAGGCGGGGCTTGGCTTTCTAGAATGCTGCGGACGTGCAGAAAAATTCTGCACGCCCACCCAGTTGATAGTCGATTGACGCCAATGTCGCGAGGAGACCCTTTGATGGAACGTCGTTCGTTCGTTCGCAGCGCCGGCCTGGCCGGTGTGCTGGCCGCTGGCACGGCCCCGGCCATCGTGCAGGCCCAGGCCAACATCCGCTGGCGCCTGGCGTCGAGCTTTCCCAAGTCGCTGGACACCATCTTCGGCGCGGCCGACGTGTTCGCCAAGAAGGTGTCCGAGCTGTCGGGCGGCAAGTTCACCGTCTCCACCCATGCCGCCGGCGAGCTGATGCCGGCCTTCGGCGTGGTCGACGGCGTGCAGAACGGCACCGTCGAGGTCTGCCACACCGCGCCCTACTACTTCTTCGGCAAGGACGAGACCTTTGCGCTGGGCTGCGCCATCCCCTTCGGCCTGAACAGCCGCCAGATGACCGCCTGGATGGTCGAGGGCAACGGCCTGAAGCTGATGCGCGAGTTCTACAAGCAGTACAACATCGTCAACTTCCTGGGCGGCAACACCGGCGCCCAGATGGGCGGCTGGTACCGCAAGGAAATCAAGTCGGCGGCCGACGTCAAGGGCCTGAAGTTCCGCGTCGGCGGCTTTGCCGGCAAGGTGGCCGAGCGCATGGGCGCCGTGCCGCAGAACATCCCCGGCGGCGAGATCTACCAGTCGCTGGAGAAGGGCACGATCGACGCCGCCGAATGGGTCGGCCCCTACGACGACCAGAAGCTGGGCTTCAACAAGGTGGCGCCGTTCTATGCCTATCCGGGCTGGTGGGAAGGCGGCCCGCAGCTGGACTTCTTCATCAACAGCAAGGCCTACGAAGGCCTGTCGGCCGAGTACAAGGCCATCATCGAGTGCGCGGCCGCGGTGGCCCACACCGACATGCAGGCCAAGTACGACGCGCGCAACCCCGGCGCGTTGAAGCAGCTGGTGGCCAGCGGCACCAAGCTGTTCCGCTTCCCCAAGGACGTGATGGAACTGGCCTTCAAGGAAGCCCTGGCGCTGTACAGCGACATCGGTGCCAAGAACGCCAACTGGAAGAAGGTCTACGAGGACTACGCCAACTTCCGCCGCGACCAGAACCTGTGGTTCCGCTTTGCCGAGGCCGGCTTCGACGACTTCATGCAGTCGCAAAAGCTCTGATCGGCGCGCGGCGCCAACAAAAAGGCCGGGCATCTGCCCGGCCTTTTTTCTGGAGGTCCGCAGGGACTCAGGGCTTCTTGCCCGCGTCCTGCTGCAGCGAGCGCTTGACGGCCTCCATCGGGTCCTCTTCGGCTTCCTGCTTGGCGCCCGGTGCGGCACCCGGGGCCGCGCCCGAAGCCGCGGACGCCGCCGGGTCCACGCCAAACAGCTTGGCCGCGTCCATCTCCTTGTCGGTGCTGTCGTTGGGCTGGATCTCGATCTGCACGTTGTCGACGTTGATCTCCGACTTCTTGCCCAGGCCGCCGGACACCAGGCCGGGGAAGGCGATGATCAGGCCGACCATGATGATCTGGATGATCACGAAGGGCACCGCACCCCAGTAGATCTGGCCGGTGGTGACCTTGGCCACATCCTTGCCCGTGACCCGGTCCTTGTAGTCGTTGGTCGGTGCCACGCTGCGCAGGTAGAACAGCGCAAAGCCGAACGGCGGGTGCATGAACGAGGTCTGCATGTTCACCGCCAGCAGCACGCCAAACCAGACCAGATCGATGCCCAGCTTCTCGGCCACCGGTCCCAGCAGCGGGATGACGATGAAGCTCAGCTCGAAGAAGTCGAGGAAGAAGGCGAGCACGAAGATCAGGATGTTGACGACGATCAGGAAGCCCAGCTGGCCGCCGGGCAGGCTGGTCAGCAGATGCTCGACCCACTTCGGGCCGTCCACGCCCTGGAAGGCCAGGCTGAACACCGTGGAGCCGAGCAGGATGAAGACCACGAAGCAGCTCAGCTTCATCGTCGAATCCATGGCCTGGCGCATCAGCTTCAGGTCCAGGCGCTTGCGCGCCACGGCCATCGCCAGCGCGCCCACCGCGCCCATGGCGCCACCTTCGGTGGGCGTGGCCACGCCCAGGAAGATGGTGCCCAGCACCAGGAAGATCAGGCCCAGCGGCGGGATCAGCACAAAGGTCACGCGCTCGGCCATCTGCGACAGCAGGCCCAGCTTCAGCACCTTGTTGATCACCGCCAGCACAAAGGCCACGCCCACGCCCACGCACATGCTCACCACGATCAGCTCGTCGGTGGGCGTGGTGGCCGGCCGGCTCTTGGCAAACAGCACCGCCAGCGACACCGAGGCCACGAACAGCAGGCCCAGCGAGCGCAGGCCCGAGCCGCCGTCCGGCTCGCGGATGGTGCGGGCCTCGGGCGGCAGGGCCGGCGCCCATTGCGGCTTGAACATCGCGATCAGCGCGATGTAGCCCACATACAAGCCGGTGAGCACAAAGCCGGGCAGGAAGGCGCCCTTGTACAGGTCACCCACGCTCTTGCCCAGTTGGTCGGCCATGATGATCAGCACCAGCGACGGCGGGATGATCTGGGCCAGCGTGCCCGAGGCGGCGATCACACCCGAGGCCACGCGCCGGTCGTAGCCATAGCGCAGCATGATGGGCAGCGAGATCAGGCCCATCGAGATCACCGAGGCGGCGACCACGCCGGTCGTGGCCGCCAGCATGGCGCCGACCAGGATCACCGCAAAGGCCAGGCCGCCGCGGATCGGGCCGAACAGCTGGCCGATGGTGTCCAGCAGGTCCTCGGCCATGCCCGATCGTTCGAGGATCAGGCCCATGAAGGTGAAGAACGGGATCGCCAGCAGCGTGTCGTTCTGCATGATGCCGAACACGCGCAGCGGCAGGGCCTGCATCAGCGAGGCCGGCAGCAGGCCCATCTCCACGCCGATGAAGCCGAACAGCAGGCCGCAGGCGGCGAGCGAAAACGCCACCGAGAAGCCCATCAGCAGGAACACGATCAGGCCGCCGAACATGATCGGCGCCATGTTGGCGTGCAGGAATTCGCTCATGGCTTGGCCCCTCCGGCGGCCTTGGCCGCGGCTTCGGCGGCTTCTGCTTCGGCGCGGGCGCGGATGACCTCGGCCAGTTCTTCCTCGGCCGTCTTGGCCTGCTTCTTGATGGCCGGATCGTCGGCCAGGCCCTGCAGGAAGGCGATGCGCTTGATGACCTCGGACACGCCCTGCAGCCACAGCAGGCCGAAGCCCAGCGGCACCAGCGCATACACCGGCCAGCGGATCAGGCCGCCGGCATTGGACGACATCTCACCGGTGACATAGGCCTGGACGACCAGCGGCCAGACCAGCGAGATGACCTCGTAGCAGAACGGGAACAGGAAGGCGATGAGGCCGAAGATCTCGACCTTGATCTGGGTGCGGCGCGTGAAGCGGCCCAGGATCACGTCGATCTTCACATGCTCCTGGCGCAGCAGGGTGTAGCCCGCGGCGAGCAGGAACACCGCCGCGAACAGATACCACTGGATCTCCAGATAGGCGTTGGAGCTGGTGTTGAAGGCCTTGCGCACGGCGGCATTGACGGCGCTGATCAGCACCGCCGCCAGCACCAGCCAGGACGTCGCCGCACCCACCAGCTCATTGAGCCGGTCGATCAGTCGCGACAGGGGGAGTAAGGGGGACACGTCGCCTCCAGGTCGTTGTGACAGTTGCAGGCCCGGGGCGGGATCGCAGGGGTGTGCAATCCTGCCCAACGGGCCGGCGCAACTGTACGTAACCGGGGCTGAACGGCAGTTGAAAGAAGCGTCGGCCTAGGGTAAGCCCGGGGCACCATTCCCCGGGGGGTGGCTTGCCCTACATAAAGAGGTGCTCGCCGGCGTTCTCGCCGCCCAGGATCACGTAGTTGACGCGCCGCAGATCGGCCAGCGTGCGGCCGCCGGCATAGCTGATGCTGCTCTGCAGATCCTCGCGCATCTCGCGCAGCGTATCGGCCAGCCGGCCCTTGATGGGCTCGAGGATGCGCTTGCCTTCCACATGCTTGTATTCGCCCTTGTTGAAGTCGCTGGCCGAGCCGTAGTACTCCTTGTAGAGCTTGCCGTCGACCTCGACCGTGGCGCCCGGGCTTTCTTCATGGCCGGCAAACAGCGAGCCCACCATCACCATGGCCGCGCCGAAGCGCACGCTCTTGGCGATGTCGCCGTGGTGGCGTATGCCCCCGTCGGCGATGATGGGCTTGGTGGCCACGCGGGCACACCACTTCAGCGCGCTGAGCTGCCAGCCGCCGGTGCCGAAGCCGGTCTTCAGCCGCGTGATGCACACCTTGCCCGGGCCGATGCCCACCTTGGTGGCATCGGCGCCCCAGGCCTCCAGGTCGATCACGCCCTCGGGCGTGCCCACGTTGCCGGCGATGACAAAGGCCTGCGGCAGGCGCTGCTTGATGTGCGCGATCATGCGCTGCACGCTGTCGGCATGGCCGTGGGCGATGTCGATGGTGATGTAGTCGGCACCCAGGCCCGAGGCGGCCAGGCGGTCGATCACGGTGCGGTCGGCGTCCTTGACGCCCGAACTGATCGAGACGAAGCGGCCGGCCTCGCGCATGCGCTGTGCAAAGGCCAGCGCATCGAGGTCGAAGCGGTGCATCACATAGAAGTGGCCCGAGTCGGCCAGCATCTCGGCGATGCGCTCGTCGAGCACCGTCTTCATGTTGGCGGGCACCACCGGCAGCGCGAAGCGGCGGCCGCCGAAGTCGACCGAGGGGTCGCACTCGGCGCGGCTGTCGACGCGGCACTTGCGCGGCAGCAGCAGGATGTTGTCGTAGTCGAAGATGTCCATGGCGGGAGCTTTCGTAGCGGATGAACCGCCGCGTTGGGCAGTGCGGCGGCAAAGGCTGCGAGCGCTTGACCTGGGTTCCCGGCCGGCCCGCGAGGCCATCCAAAGCAGCGGATGGTGCGGGCGAAAAAAACCGGGCGCCAGAATTTGGGCCCGGTGGCTGATTCTACGCAGGCGGCCTGCCCCGGCCCTTAGCGTGGGCAGCGGTCGGCGGCCATCAGCAGCACCTGGCCATCGGGGCCTTCGATCCAGCCGCGGGCCTGCAGGCGCTCGGGCTGGGCGCCCTCGGGCCAGCGCAGGGCCTGCAGGTGCGTGTGCGCCTGGTCCGGCTGCAGGCCCAGCAGCGGCAGCGGCCCGGCCAGGCTGCGCACCAGGGCCCGCGCCACCGGGCTGCCCTCGCTGCCGGCCGGCAGCCGCTCCACCAGGGCCAGCCAGGCCTGGCTGCCCTCGGGCAGGGCCTGGCCGCGGGCCAGCGTGAAGCTCAGCTGCGCACCCAGATAGCCCTGCCAGGCCGGGCCCGAGCCGACCTCGATGCGGCCCGGCGCCGAGGCCGCGGCCAGGGCTGGCCGGGCCTGCAGCGTGGCCGAGGCCGCGCTGGGCGGCGTGGCGGCCTGGCCCTGCAGGTGCTGCAGGCGCTGCAGTCGTTCAGCGGCTTCGCCCAGCGCCGCCGCCGACAGCGGCGCCTGCTCGCCGGCCGGCACGATCCAGTCCAGCCGCCAGGCGCTGGTGGGGCGGGTGGCGGGTGGGGCGGCGTCGGCCGGCGCGGTCCAGCATGCGCTGCAGTCGGCCGACAGCAGCCATTCTTGCAGGGCCGCGGTGGCCGGCGGGCAGCCCGGGCCGCCGCTGGAGGGCAGGGCGGGGCGTGGCGCGGCCCGCGCCGGCTTTCTGGGCGCGGCCTTGCGGGCCGCCGGCCTGGGCTTGGACGGGCGGGCCTGGGCGCCGGTCTGGGCGCTGGTCTCGGCGGCCGCCGAGGCCAGTGGTGTCAGGCCCAGCGCCACCAGCAGCAGCCCGGCTCCTAGAATCGATGGATGCATGAACAGTATTCTGAGCCGGGCACCGGCTCCCTGCTCAAGGGGCTGAACCCCGAGCAACTGGCCGCGGTCACGCTGCCGGCCGTGCCGGCGCTGATCCTGGCCGGCGCCGGCTCGGGCAAGACGCGGGTGCTGACCACGCGCATCGCCTGGCTGCTGGCCACCGGCCAGGTGGGGCCGGGCGGGCTGATGGCCGTGACCTTCACCAACAAGGCGGCCAAGGAGATGCTGACGCGGCTGACGGCGATGCTGCCGCTGCCGGTGCGCGGCATGTGGATCGGCACCTTCCACGGCCTGTGCAACCGCTTTCTGCGCGCGCACTGGAAGCTGGCCGGCCTGCCCCAGGGCTTCCAGATCCTCGACACCGGCGACCAGCTGTCGGCCGTCAAGCGCATCATCAAGGCCATGAACCTGGACGAGCAGCGCTTCGTGCCCAAGCAGGTGACCTGGTTCATCGCCGGCCGCAAGGAAGAAGGCGAGCGCCCCGGCGACGTGGATGCGCGCGACCCGAACACGCGCAAGATGGTCGAGATCTACCAGGCCTACGAAGAGCAGTGCCAGCGCGAGGGCGTGGTCGACTTCGCCGAGCTGATGCTGCGCACCTACGAGCTGATGCGCGACAACGCCGCGCTGCGCGAGCACTACCAGCACCGCTTCGCCCATGTGCTGGTCGACGAGTTCCAGGACACCAACCGCCTGCAGTACCGCTGGCTGAAGATGTTTGCGCCGCCCGAGAACACCGGTCCCCAGGCGCGTGGCACGGCGCACCAGAGCGTGTTCGCGGTCGGCGACGACGACCAGAGCATCTATGCCTTCCGCGGCGCCCAGGTCGGCAACATGGCCGACTTCGAGCGTGAATACCGCGTGCAGCACCTGGTGAAGCTGGAGCGCAACTACCGCTCCTTCGGCAACATCCTCGACTCGGCCAATGCGCTGATCGCCCACAACAGCCGGCGCCTGGGCAAGAACCTCAGCACCGAGGCCGGCCCCGGCGAGCCGGTGCGCGTGCACGAGGCCACCAGCGACTATGCCGAGGCCCAGTGGCTGCTGGAAGAAGCCCAGCAGTTGCACCGCGGCGGCCTGGCGCGCAGCGAGATCGCCATCCTCTACCGCAGCAATGCGCAGAGCCGGGTGATGGAGTCGGCGCTGTTCAATGCCGGCGTGCCCTACCGCGTCTATGGCGGCCTGCGCTTCTTCGAGCGCGCCGAGGTCAAGCATGCGCTGGCCTATCTGCGCCTGATCGAGAACCCCAACGACGACACCTCCTACCTGCGTGTCGTCAACTTCCCGGCGCGCGGCATCGGCGCGCGCACGCTGGAGCTGCTGCAGGACGCGGCGCGCAGCAGCGGCCGCAGCCTGTACCAGAGCGTCACCGCGGTGCCGGCCAAGGGCGGCGCCAACCTGGCGGCCTTCAATGCGCTGATCGAGGGCCTGCAGACCGGCACGCGCGGCCTGACGCTGCGCGAGATCATCGAGCAGATGCTGGCCAGCTCGGGCCTGGTCGACTTCTACCGCAGCGAGAAGGAAGGCACCGACCGCATCGAGAACCTGGAGGAACTGGTCAATGCCGCCGAGGCCTTCGTCACCCAGGAAGGCTTCGGCAAGGACGCCGTGGCCCTGCCGGTGGACGAGGTGCGGCCCGGCACCATCGCCGGCGACGGCGCCTTGCCGGTGGCGCCGCTGGCCCCCGATGCCGAGACCGGCGAGATCGTCTCGCCGCTGGCGGCCTTCCTGACCCATGCGGCGCTGGAGGCCGGCGACAACCAGGCCCAGGCCGGCCAGGACGCGATCCAGCTGATGACGGTGCATGCGGCCAAGGGCCTCGAATTTGATGCGGTGTTCATCACCGGCCTCGAAGAAAGCCTGTTCCCGCACGAAAACGCCATGAGCGACAGCGACGGCCTCGAAGAGGAGCGCCGGCTGATGTACGTGGCCATCACGCGGGCGCGCCAGCGCCTGTACCTGAGCTTCAGCCAGACCCGGCTGCTGCATGGCCAGACGCGCTATAACGTCAAGAGCCGCTTCCTCGACGAGCTGCCGGAGGCGGCGCTGAAATGGCTGACGCCACGCAACCAGGGCTTCGGCTCGGGCTATGCGCGTGAATACCAACAGGCCTGGCAGCGCGGCACCGGCATGGGCTCGGTGGTCGGCGCCGGGCGCCAGCCGGCACGCGGTGGTGGCGGCGGTGGTGGAGGTGGGGGCGATTTCTCCGAAGGCCAGCGCCCGCCCTGGGGCGGCCGCGACGGCTATGGCAGCGGCCGCGACGCGCCCAGCTTCGGCGGCGGCGCCGTGCCCCAGGCCATGGCCGCGGCCCAGGCCGCCAAGGCCGGCCATGGCCTGCGCGTGGGCCAGTCGGTGTTCCACACCAAGTTCGGCGAGGGCGTGGTCATCACGCTGGAAGGCTCAGGCGCCGATGCCCGCGCCCAGGTCAACTTCGGCCGCCATGGCCCCAAGTGGCTGGCGCTGTCGGTGGCCAAGCTGACGCCGGTGGACTGACCGTTCATCGGTCCGGCCGGCGCTGCGGGCAGAATGGCCCTCCCGTTCCGCTGGAGTTGCGCATGTCCCTTGCTGCCCAGGTGGTGGTCGGCCTGATCGGCCTGCTGCATGTCTACATCCTCGTGCTCGAGATGTTCCTCTGGGACACGCCCAAGGGCCGCAAGGCCTTCAACCTGACGCCCGAGTTCGCCAGCGCCACCAAGGTGCTGGCGGCCAACCAGGGCCTGTACAACGGCTTCCTGGCCGCCGGCCTGTTCTGGGGCCTGTGGCAGGGCGCGGCCGGCCGGCCGGTGCAGGTGTTCTTCCTGCTGTGCGTGCTGGTGGCCGGCCTGTATGGCGCGGCCACGGCCTCGCGGCGCATCCTGTTCATCCAGGCCGTGCCGGCCACGCTGGGCCTGGTCCTGGTGGCCCTGTCATGAGCGCAACCCAACCTATGATCGACGCGGCCACGTTGCAGGCCCGGCTGGCCGCCGGCGAGCCGCTGCAGCTGCTGGATGTGCATTTCGACCTGGTCGATGCCACGGCCGGCGAGCGCGGCTTTGCCGAGCGCCACCTGCCCGGCGCCGCCTACCTGCACCTGGACCACGTGCTGTCTTCGGCCAAGACCGGGCTCAACGGGCGCCATCCGCTGCCCGGCCGCGAACTGCTGGCCCAGCGCCTGTCCAGCCTGGGCCTGCGCGACGATGCACCGGTGGTGGTCTACGACAGCGCCGGCGGCATGTTTGCCGCGCGCGCCTGGTGGATGCTGCGCTGGCTGGGCCTGGACCGCGTGACCGGCGTGCAGGTGCTAGACGGTGGCCTGCCGGCCTGGGTGGCCGCCGGTGGCGCACTGCAATCCGGCGCCGCCGCACCCTGGCCGGCGCGCGATGCGTTCAGGCTGCGCGAGCCCAGCGTGGGCCTGGTCGGCTATGCGGCGCTGCGTGCCGGCCTGGGCCAGCCCGGACGGCAGATCGTCGATGCCCGCGCGGCCGACCGCTTCCGCGGCGAGAACGAGACGCTGGACCCGGTGGGCGGCCACATCCCGGGCGCGCTGAACCGCCCGTTCAAGGACAACCTGGCCGCCGATGGCCGCTTCAAGCCCCTCGACATCCTGCGCACCGAATGGCAGGCGCTGATGGCCGGGCGCTCGCCGGACCAGCTGGTGATGCAGTGCGGCTCCGGCGTCACCGCCTGCCACCACCTGCTGGCGCTGGCGGCGCTGGGCCTGGACGGCGCCACGCTGTATGCGGGCTCGTGGAGCGAATGGTGCGCCCAGCCCGATGCTGTCATCGCCACCGGCGCCTGAGCCTGTCCTCCCTTCCCATCCAAACCCACCCCACCCGTTCATGCACACCCTCTCACTCGGCGGCAGCGATCTGGCCGTCACCCCGATCTGCCTGGGCACGATGACCTTCGGCGAACAGGTGGACCAGGCCACCGCGTTCACGATCCTGGACCGCGCGGTCGAGCGCGGCATCAATTTCATCGACACCGCCGAGATGTATGCGGTGCCGGCGCGTCGCGAGACCTATGGCGCCACCGAGACCATCCTCGGCCACTGGTTTGCCGCCCGGCCCGGCATGCGCCAGCGCGTGGTGCTGGCCAGCAAGGTGGCCGGTCCCTCGCGCGGCATGGACTGGGTGCGCGGCGGTGCCGACAACCTGCTGCCCGAGCACATCGTGCAGGCCTGCGATGACAGCCTGCGCCGGCTGCAGACCGAGACCATCGACCTCTACCAGATCCACTGGCCCAACCGCAATGCGCCGTCCTTCGGCGCGCTGTACCTCGACCCGGCCAAGGACCGCGAGTTCAGCGCCATCCAGGCCCAGCTGCAGGCGCTGGCGGGGCTGGTCCAGGCCGGCAAGGTGCGCCGCATCGGCCTGTCGAATGAGACGCCCTGGGGCCTGATGGAGTTTCTGCGCCAGGCCGAGCTGCATGGCCTGCCGCGCGTGGTGTCGGTGCAGAACCCCTATGCCCTGGTCAACCGCAGCGTCGACAACGGCCTGGACGAGGTGCTGCACCGCACCGGCGTGGGCCTGCTGGCCTATTCGCCGCTGGCCTTTGGCGCGCTGACGGGCAAGTACGACAGCCTGGGCTACGACCCGACCCGGCCCGAACTGGGCCGGCTGGCGCGCTTCGACTCGATGCGCAAGCAGCGCTGGGCGCGGCCCGAGGCGCTGGCCGCGGCGCGGCGCTACAACGCCCTGGCCCGCGAGCATGGGCTGACGCCCACGCAGATGGCGCTGGCCTTCTGCTACGGCAGCTGGCGTGTGGCCAGCACCATCATCGGCGTCACCAGCCTGGCCCAGCTCGACGAGTGCCTGGACGCCTGGGGCACGACGCTGTCGCCCGAGCTGCTGGCGGCCATCGACCGCATCCGCTGGGAGCAGCGCGACCCGGCCCAGTGAGCAGCATGGCCAAGAAGGACAAGCATGTCAGCGAGACCCCGGCCACCGCGCTGCTGCGCGGTGCCGGCGTGGCCTACACCGAGCATGTCTACGACTATGTGGAGCATGGCGGCACGGCCGAATCGGCACGCCAGCTCGGCTGGGACGAGCATGCGGTGGTCAAGACCCTGGTGATGAAGACCGAGCGTGGCGAGCCGCTGCTGATCCTGATGCACGGCGATCGCCAGGTCAGCACCAAGAACCTGGCGCGGGCCATCGGCGCCAAGAGCGTCGAGCCCTGCAAGCCCGACGAGGCCAACCGCCACAGCGGCTACCTGGTCGGCGGCACCTCGCCCTTCGGCTTCAAGCGTGCCGGCGTGCCGGTGTATGTGGAGCGCAGCGTGCTGGAGCTGCCACAGCTGCTGATCAACGGCGGCCGGCGTGGTTATCTGCTGGGCCTGGCGCCGGCGGTGCTGGTGGACTTGCTGGGGGCGCGCGCGGTGGACTGCGCAATCTGAGGCGCGCCGCGTAGTCGGCGCGCACGCCGCCTCAGCGGGCGGCGGGCAGCTTGAAGGCCACGCTGCGCAGCGCCGTATCGGCGCCATCGGTGCCCAGCAGCGGAGTGCCCTGGACGGCCAGGGTGTCCAGGGCCAGCGGCGTGGCCAGCGCCGGTTTGGCGGCCAGCAGCGGCGTGGCCGGCGCGGTCTTCAGCGAGGCGCTGGCCTGCTGGGCCAGCACCGGATCATGCCCGGGGCGCTGGGTACCGGACCAGCCGACGGCGGCTACCACCAGGGCCACCGTGGCCAGATCGGTCACCCACAGCAACGGAGCGCGGCGAGGTGTCGAAAAAACTTCCATGTGCGGAAGTATCAATCCGCAACTTGACCAGTCCAAGGCGCACGCGACCCGCAGGCAGGGGGTTTGCACACCCATTCACGGGGGTGTTGAACACGGCCGCAGACAAAGCGACAAGCAGTTCACGAAGTGGTCTGAGCCTGGCTGCGCTGTCGCGCCGCCTGCCGTCCGGCCAGGCCGCAGGCCAGCAGCAGCAGGCTGATGCCGGCGGCGGTCCACAGGCCGTGGGCGTCGGCCCAGTCGTCCAGTGCCGGTGCCAGCAGGCGCGCCAGGCCCAGGCCGGCCACGCCCAGCGCCACCGCGGCCACGGCCGCGCTCATCCAGCGCGAGGCGCGAGCCGCGGCCTCGGTGTCGGTGCCGCTGAGCAGGCGGCCCAGCCACCAGCCATTGAGGCCGTCGGCCACCAGCATGCCCAGGGTGAACAGCAGGGCCAGCAGCAGGGCCGCGCCGGCGCCGCCGTGCTGGGCGCCGGCCAGCGAAAACAGCGCCGCCTGGCTGACGGTGTCGAAGCTGAACGCGAACAGCATGCCCACGCCGGCCACCGCCAGCGGCTGGCGTGCGCCCAGCCAGCGGCCCAGCCAGCGGCTGCGCAGGCCCACCGGCCGCAGCACCTGGCCGGGCCGGCTGCGCAGCAGGGCCAGCAGATTGGCCAGGCCCAGGGCCAGCAGCACGGCGATGGACAGGCCGGCGCCGGTGGCCTGCAGCGCCGCCGGCGTGTGCCAGCGGCTGCCGGCCCAGCCGGCCAGCAGGGCCACCGCCAGCACCACCGCGCCATGGCCCAGCGAGAACAGCGCGCCGCACCAGCGCGCCCAGCGCCGGCCGTCGCGGTGGTTCAGCCTCACCAGGGCATCGATGGTCGCCAGGTGATCGGCATCGACGCCGTGGCGGGCGCCCAGCAACAGCGCCAGCAGGCACAGCGCGGCCCAACTGGAGGGGAGGTCGGCCAGGGCCTCGTGCATCGGCGATCCTGTGTGTGAAATCTGGAAAAATTCATCATACAAGGACCGTGCCAGGCCCTGGCCCGGTGCCGCCGCGTCAGACCGCGGGCTTCAGGTGCACATGCGGCGCGTGCCCGGGCCCGTCGCCATGCTGGTGCGGCTGGTGCACCAGCACGCTGACCAGGTTGAGCTTGCCGTGGTGCACGCCGCGCTCGGCGCAGACGCTGTCGGCAAAGGCCGTGACACGGGGCGTGGCGCCGCGCAGCGTCACCGTCTCCAGCCGGTGGTGGTGGTCCAGCTGCACATGCAGGGTGGCGACCACGATGTCGTGGTGGCGGTGCTGGATCTGCGCCATGCGCTCGGCCAGGTCGCGGGCCTGGTGGTCGTAGACATAGCTGAGGCTGGCCACGCACTGCGGCTGGGCCGCGTCGCCGGGCGGATGCTGTTGCAGCTCGGCGCGCAGCAGGTCGCGCACGGCCTCGCTGCGGTTCTCGTAGCCGCGGCGGGCGATCCAGTCGTCGAACTGCTGCGCCAGGCCGTCGTCCAGCGAGATGGTGAAGCGTTGCATGGCGCGGATTGTCGTGGCGTGGACGACCGGGGCCAGAAAAGGCTCAAGCTTGGCGCGGCGCTGCCGAAATGCCGACGATGCGCCCGGGCGCCCGCCGTTCCAGGCGCCCCATCCACCGTCCACGCGTCCGCCGCATGACCGCCGAAGCGTCCGATCCCGCCGCCGAGCCGCACCCCGCCGCCGACAACCGGCGCAACCTGTACCGCGTGCTGCATGTGCAGCCCGAGGCGCCGGTGGAGGTGATACGCGCCAGCTGGCGCACGCTGATGGGCCGGCTGCATCCCGATGCCGGCGGCCAGCATGCCGAGGCGGCCCTGGTCAATGCCGCCTGGCAGGTGCTGGGTGATCCGGCGCGGCGCGCCGCCTACGACCGTGAGCTGCGCCAGCGCACCGAGGCCGCGCGCGCCGGCGCCAGCAGCACCGGCGCGGCGATGAGCCAGGCCTACGGCGGCAGCATCCAGCCCGGCAGCACACCGTGCCCGCTGTGCGCCCAGGCCGGCCCGCGCCAGCCGCGGCCCGACACCCGCTGCCTGCGCTGCGAGGCGCCGCTGGCCGCCTTGCCGCTGCCCGGCAGCCTGGCGCATGAGCTGCTGGGCCGGCGTGGCGCGGCACGGCGCGACCGCGGCCATGCGGCCACGCTGCGCACCGGCTGGCCGTCGCCCGACCTGCCGGTGCGCTGGCGCGACCTGTCGCTGACCGGCCTGAGCCTGTGGGCACCACAGCCGCTGCCGGCCGGCCAGCGCATCCACCTGATCGACCATGCGCTGGAGCTGGTGGGCGAGGTCGTCGACAGCCGCCCCCAGGGCCGGCTGCACAGCGTGCATGCGCGGCTGCTGACGCTGATGCCCAAGCAGGCCACCGGCGTGTTCGTCTCGGCCACGGCCTGAGCCTGGCTTGGCGCGGCCGGGCCGGGCGCGGCCTCGCGCTGTGGCAAGATCGCGCCCCCGTTTGAAACACTGCCGCGCCCGCGCCGCCGCCATGGACCTGAAGCTGCCGATCACCATCCACGACGAACTCGCCGACGAGGTGATCGAGGCCACCGGCCTGCTCGACCTGGCCAGCGGCGAGATCACCCAGGTCAAGTACCTGGACCACGACATCGAGGAAGACGGCTTTCCCGCCGAGAGCGAGGACTACGACTTCACCTGCGGCACGCTGAGCAATGGCAGCAAGGACGTGGAGTTCCGCATCGAGGTCAACGTGGTCGGCCGCAGCTACTCGATCACGCCCAGCGAGCTGCTGGAGCTGAAGGGCCGCGCGGCCAAGCTGTTCTCGGCGCCCCCGGGTGGCCATCCGCCGGCCGAGCCGCCCAAGAAGCCCGCCGCGAAGAAGCGCAGCCCGCGCTGAAGCCGCGCGCCGGGGCCGCGCCCCGCGCCCCGGGCCTTGTCAGTGCTTGTGCATGCCGTGCCCGGCCTGGTAGCCCATGGCCTTGACCGGGACCTTCAGCGCCAGGCTTTCCTTCTTGCCGTCCTGGCCTTCGATGGTCAGCGTGACGTCGACCGTGTCACCGGCCTTCAGCGGTGCCTTCAGGTCCATCAGCATGATGTGGTAGCCGCCGGGCTTGAGCTCGACGGTCTTGCCGGCCGGCAGGTCCAGCCCGGCCGGCAGCGCGCGCATCTTCATCATGCTGCCGTCCATGCTCATCTCGTGGATCTCGACCACGCCGGCCGCCGGCGAGGCCGCGGCCACCAGCTTGCCGCCGCCGGCCGAGCTGATCTGGGCAAACAGGCCGGTGGCCTTCTGCTGGGCCACGGTGCCGCGCACCCAGGCGTCCTTGACGGTGGTCTGGGCCTGGGCCAGGCCGCAGGCGGCGCCCAGGGCCAGGGCCAGCAGGGGCAGGGTGGGGCGGAAGAAGCGTGTCATGGGATGAACCTCGTGCAAGAAAAGAGCGCATCGGTGGTCTGCGCCCGCTAGGTTAAGCCCTGTTGGGCATTCAGGGCTGGGGCCGGCCCAGCCAGCGCGTCAGCCGCTGGGCATCGGGCAGGCCGGCGACGAACTCCGGCGCCGCGCCCGGCGCCAGCCAGGCGATGTGCGGCACCATGCCGCGCCAGCGTGGATCGACCGCATGGCGCAGCGCGGCCTCGGGCGCGTCGAAGCCCAGCACACGGTCGGCCAGGCGCAGATGGGGCGTGGCCAGCAGCCGCGCATCGGCCTCGCCGGGCGCGGCATCGGTCAGCACCACCCACAGCGGCACGCCGTGGCGCTGGCGGCGCGCATCGGCGGCCAGGCTCTGGATGTGGCCGGGGCAGACGCTGCACCAGGTGGCCGAGAACACCACCAGGGCCGGCCGGCGCTGGCGCTCGACCTGGGCGCGCAGCGCCGACCAGCCCTGGGCGTTGAAGGACTCGACCTGGGCCGGCCCGGTGGCGCCGGCCTCGGCGGACGCAGCGGCAGCCACCAGCAGCAGGCCCAGCACGGCCAGGCCGGACCGCCGGCGCAAGGACAGGATGTTCATCGTCAGGCTCCGATCAAGGGATGCACGCGCAGGCCTTCGTCGGCGCAGCGCCACAGGGCCAGCACACGCTGGCCGTCCTGGGCCAGGCGGGGATGGTCGGATTCGCCGCGCGTGCGGCCCAGCTCGCGCCACTGGAAGCTGGCGCCGTCGTCGCTGGACAGGCCGGCGCGCCAGCGCATCTGCTGGCCGTCGAAGGCGCGCCAGACCAGGGCCACCTGCGGGCCGATGGCGGCCACCGACGCATGCTCGGCCGTGGCATCGGGCAGGCTGCGCACCGGGCCGCTGGGCGCGCCGCTGGCATCGAGCCGGCCATAACGTGCCGCGGCCACGCCGCCACGCTCGCCGAACCACACCGCATGCCAGCCGCCGCGCGCCGCCGGCGCCAGGCCCGGCCCATGGTGCGGGCAGCCGGCCACCACCCAGCCGTCCTGGGTGGCGCGCTGGGGCGGCGGGGCCTCCTGGCCGCTGGGCAGGCCGGGGCCACGCAGCGGCGCGAAGCCATGGTCGCGCACCTGGCCGCCGGCGCCGCTGAAGACATGGCGCCACAGCGCCACCAGGCCGCCGTCGGGCGACGGCGCCAGCGCGATGCGGCAGCATTCGCAGGAATGGTCGGCCAGCTTGGTGTCGGGGCCGAAGCTGGCGCCGCCGTCGTCGGACTCGACGCGGTAGATGGCCGCGCCTTCGTAGCGCCGGCCGGCGGCCTGGGCCAGCTCCAGGTCGCGCTTGTCGATCCACACCACATGCAGGTGGCCGCGGGCGTCGAAGGCCATCGACTCGAAGCGGTGGGTGATGACCTGGCGGTCGTGGTGCACCGTCACCGGCGGCGCGAACGTGGCGCCACCGTCGGTGGAGCGCAGCAGGCGGATGGCGCCGGTGAAGGGCTTGTCCAGCGGCCGCGTGTAGGCGATGACGACCAGGCCATCGCGGCCGAAGGCGATCTTTGGATGGTTCTCGCCATCGGCCGACACCGTGTCGTCGCCGATCGCCAGCGGCTGCGGCGCCGACCAGCTGCGGCCCTGGTCGGCGCTGCGCAGCAGCACCAGGCGCGGCGTGGCCTCGGCCGTGGCTTCGAGCATCACCGAGTTCAGCCTGCCATCGGGGGCGAGGGCGGCGCTCATCGCCAGGGCCGGCCGCCGGCGTGCCGGGCGGTTGGCCGTGGGGCTGGAGGCGGCGTGACCACCATGGCCGCCATGCTGGGCCGCCAGCGGCCAGGCGGCGGGCAGCAGCAGGCCGGCGGCGCCGGTCTGCAGCCATTGGCGGCGCGTGCTGAGGCCGTGCAGGGGCTTGTTCATCCAGGTCTCCCGGTTCATTTCAGTTCCCAGCGCAGGGCGGTGTGCAGCACCCGCTGCGGCAGCGTGTGGGCCTGCCAGGCGGTCTGGTTGCCGGCGTTGTCCAGGCCCAGGCTCCATTCCCAGCCGGGCGCAAAACGCCAGGCGGCCTTCAGGTCCAGCTGGTTGACATGCGAGGTGCCGCCATAGGTCTCGGGGTTCAGGTCGGTGTTGGTGTCGGTGTTGAACTGGCGGCCGCTCCAGCGCCAGGCCGCGCCCAGCAGCCAGTCGCCACGGCGCCAGCCGGCCTGCAGCACATGGCGCTGCGGCGGCACGCGCAGCCAGCGCTTGCCGATGGTGGCCGGGTTGGCGGCATTGGCGCGGATGTGGCTGCGCACCCAGGTGCTGCTGCCCGACAGCTCCAGGCCCGGGATGCGGCCCAGCCCCAGCTCGCGGCCCGGGTCGCGCAGCTCCCAGGCCAGTTCCAGCCCGTTGCTGAGCACACGGTCGATGTTGTTGACCCGGGTCACCGTGGGCGTGACCGTGGCGTCGGTCTGGCGCACGATGGTGTCGGCCACGTCGTCGCGGAACAGGCTGGCGCGCAGCGAGCGCCGCTCCCAGCTGGCCTCGGCCGTCAGCTCCAGGGCCTTGGCGCGCTCGGGGCGCAGGCCGGGATCGCTGGTGGTGATGCTGTTGCCGGTCTGGGTGCCGTTGTACAGCTCGTCGACATTCGGAAAGCGCACGCCGCGGCCGGCGCTGGCCTTCAGCAGCCAGGTGTCGCTGGCGGCCCAGGACAGCGACAGCTTGGGACTGGTGGCCTGCAGGCGCCGCGCTGCATAGGTGGTCTGCAGCGGCGGCGTGCCGGCAAACCACTGGCTGCCGGCCCAGGTGTCGAAGCGCTCCAGGCGCAGGCCGCTGGTCAGCCGCCAGTCCTCGGCCAGGCTCCAGGCGTCCTGGGCATACAGCGCGCTGATGCGGGTGCGGCCGGCATAGCGCTGGCTGGCCACCTGGCCGGCGTCGCTGCGCCAGTCGGCCAGGTTGTCCACGCTGTTGTCCAGCCGGTATTCGTTGCGGTGTGCGCCCAGCACCAGCGCATGGCGGCTGTCGCCCCAGTCGCCGGCCTGCGGCCGGTACAGGGCCTGCAGCTCGACGGTGGTCCAGCCGGTGCCGTCGCGCCGCGTCAGGCTGCCGGCGCCGCCCAGGTCGGCCTGGGGCTGGGCCAGGTTGGCCTGGCGGCTGGCGTCCGAGACGATGCGGTAGTTGGTGGCCAGCAGCGAGGCATTCCAGCCCTGGGCATGGGTGGTCTTCCAGGTCGCGCCGAGCTGGCGGTGCAGTTCGTCGCGGCTGCTGGGGGCGAAGGTCGAGGCCGGGATGCTGAAGGCGTAGGTCGCGTCGCGCACCGTGCCGCTCCACACCGGCTGGCCATTGGCATCGCGCAGCCAGGTCTGGCTGCGCACCGTGCTGTCGCTGCGCCACAGCGAGACGCGGGCCTCCAGCTCCTGGCTGGGCCCCAGGGCCAGGCCGGCGCGGGCGTTCAGCGTCTGCTGCTGGCTGTGGTCGATGCCGTTGGCGCCGAACAGCGCGCGTGGCCGGCCCTGGGGATCAAGGTCGTAGACGATGCCGCTCACCGGCGTCTGCGTGCCGGGCGCGGCCGGTGTGGCGAATGCGCCGCTGCTGGCGCCGCGCACCGCATTGCCATAGCCCATCGGCTGGCCCTGGCTGTCCTGGTGCTGGGCGCCCAGCACCCACCACAGGCCGCCGTCGCTGACGCCGGCCAGCCGGGCCGAGGCCTGCCAGGCGTCGTAGCCCTGCTCGGTGCTGTATTCGTGGAAGGACTGGTGCGCCAGGCGCAGGCTGGCCGAGGCCTCGAAGCCGCGCGGCCGGCGCTCGCTGAGCACCAGGGTCGTGCCCATCGAATTGCCCGGGTAGATGGCCGAGAACGGGCCGTACAGCGCATCCACGCGCTCGATGGCCTCGACATTGACCATGTTCCAGCGCGGCGCATCGAAGCGGCCCAGGAAGTTGCTGATCAGGTAGCCGTCCACATAGACCAGGGCCCGGCCCGGCTGCAGCACGCCATGGCTGCGGCCGCCGACGTTGGCATTGCGGTCACCCAGGTAGCGCTTGCGGATGGCGGTGCTGGGCAGCAGCCGCGCGGCATCCTCGGGGTTGTAGAGGTTCTGCTCGCGCAGGTCCTCGGCGCTGAGGCTGGCGGTGCTGCTGGGCAGGTTGGGGTCGAGCGCGGCGCGGCTGCCGGCAATGAGCACGGTCTGCAACTGGCTGTCGGTGGCCACGCCCTGGGCATGGGGCAGGCTGGGCAGCAGGCCCAGACCGAAGCCCAGGGTCGAACCCAGGGCGATGGCGCCCAGGCGTGGCCGGGCGCTGCAAGAACGGGACATGAAGAAGAACTCCTGGCGCGCCGCCCGGGGCTCTTGGCCAGGGCGGTGCGCGGCTGATCGGCGCGGGGATGCTGCCTGGCGGCCCTGCGAAGGCAGGAACCGGCGCGGCAGGCAGGGCGGTGGGATCAGCCCGCCAGGGGCGGGGCGCGGGGCTGGGCGGCAACCCAGGCATGCAGCGGCCGCGGCGCGGCCAGCCACAGCGGCGGCTGCAGCGCCAGCGGCTGCACGGCCAGCGGCTGCAGCGGCGGGGCCGGCGGCGGCGCGAGATCGGGCGCCGACAGCGTGCACAGCGGGCAGTGCTCGGACAGGTGCTTGAACTCGTCGGCCGGCAGCGTGCCACCGGGGCTGAGCGTCGAGCACACCACCGACCAGGGCGCGATCTGGCCCTGCAGCGCGGCCATGGCCCGCGACACGCTGGGCGCCAGCGTGGTCAGCACCAGCAGCGCCAGCATCAGCCGGGCACACAGCTGACGGACACGACGGGGCGCGCGGTGGAACATGCGAGGCATTGTAGGCACGGCCCCGGCACCATCGGCCGGCAGCTGCGGGTGCGGCCGGCATGGGCGTTTGTCCGGCATCAAGGTCCGGGGGCGGCCGGCGGCGCGGCCCGGGCGGCGCCTTACACTGCTGCCCTCCCGCGACAGTCTTGCAACAGGATGCAAGCGGCGGCGCCCCCGGCCTCTGGCCCCGGTGGCGCCCGCTGGCCCATCCCGCCGCCATCAATCATGGATGCGCTACTCCAGCACCTCGACCTGATCTACAGCTACACCGCCTTTGCGCTGGCCTATCTGGTGGGCTCGCTGTCGTTTGCGGTGATCATCAGCCGGGTGATGGGTCTGAACGACCCGCGCACCTATGGTTCCAAGAACCCCGGCGCCACCAATGTGCTGCGCTCGGGCAACAAGCTGGCGGCGGTGCTGACCCTGCTGTTCGATGCGCTGAAGGGCGTGGCGCCGGTGCTGGTGGCCGAGCACTATGCGCCGGCGCTGGGCTTCACGCAGCCGGATTCGGTCGACACCCTGGTGGCCTTCGTCGGCCTGGCGGCCTTCATCGGCCATCTGTTCCCGGTGTTCTTCAAGTTCCAGGGTGGCAAGGGCGTGGCCACCGCGGCCGGCGTGCTGCTGGCGCTGCAGCCCGGCCTGGGCCTGCTGACCCTGCTGGTGTGGGTGGCCGTGGCGGCGCTGTTCCGCTATTCGTCGCTGGCGTCCATCATCGCCGCGCTGACGGCGCCGTTTTTCATGCTGATGTTCTACGACCGGCCGGTGGTGGCGCTGGCGGTCACCATCATGAGCCTGCTGCTGCTGTGGCGCCACTGGCGCAACATGGTCAACCTGATGACCGGCCGCGAGAGCAAGCTGGGCCAGAAGGCCGACGATTCCAGCAAGCGCCGCCGCCGCCAGCGCCGGCTGCACGACGACGTCAAGCCCTCGGGCCACCATCACGCGCCGTCCACGCATTCCCATCCTTCCCAACACCCGTCCCAACCCAAGGAACATTGATCACCATGGTTCAACGCTACGACGTCGGCGCCCGCATGTCCGAGATGGCCGTGCACAACGGTGTGTGCTATCTGGCCGGCCAGGTGGCCGTGGGCGCCGCGCCCAGCATCGAGGCCCAGACCCGCGAGGTGCTGGACTGCATCGACGCGCTGCTGGCCAAGGCCGGCACCGACAAGACCAAGATCCTGCGCGCGCAGATCTTCATTGCCGACCTGGCCGACTTTGCCGGCATGAACAGCGTCTGGGACCAGTGGGTGGTGCCGGGCCACACGCCGCCGCGGGCCACCGTGCAGGCCGCGCTGGCCAAGCCCGAGTGGAAGATCGAGATCGTCGTCACCGCGGCGCTCTGATCCGACGCGGCGCGCAGCGGCCATGGCCATGGATGCCGCGCAGCGCCGCGCCATGCTCACCGTCTGCGGCCTGGTGCTGGCCGTGGGCACGGCCGTCAGCGTCTGGCGCGAGCAGCGCGACGGCGCCCTCGGCCCCGACCTGGCCCGGCTGGCGCGGGCCGGCGACATCCACATGGTGTCGTCGCTGACCTGCGTCTACTGCACGCGGGCGCGACAGTGGCTGAACGAGCACCGCGTGGCCCACAGCGAGTGCTTCATCGAGCGCGACGCCGCCTGCCTGGCCCAGTACCAGGCCCATGGCGGACCGGGCACGCCGCTGCTGCTGGTGCGTGGCCAGGCCCAGCTGGGCTTCAGCCCGCCGCAGGTGCTGGAGCGGCTGCAGGCCGCGCGCTGAGGGCGGCCGACCTCCGGCCGCGGATCAGTCTGCCGACAGGCCCAGCCGCGCCAGCTCGCCGCGGCCTACGCGCAGCACCACCGGCTCGCCGCCGCTCAGGTCGATCACCGTGGTCGGCTGGCGCGGGCAGGCACCGGCATCCACCACCGCCTGCACCCGGCCCTTGAAGCGCTCGCGGATCTCGTCGGGATCGTTCAGCGGCTCGCTCTCGCCGGGCTCGATCAGCGTGGTGGCCAGCAGCGGCTGGCCCAGCTCGGCCAGCAGGGCCTGCGTGACCTTGTGGTCGGGCACGCGCAGGCCGATGGTGCGCCGCGACGGATGCGACAGCCGCCGCGGCACCTCCTTGGTGGCCTCGAGGATGAAGGTGTAGGGCCCGGGCGTGCCCAGCTTCAGCAGCCGGTACTGGCGGTTGTCCACGCGCGCATAGCTGGCCAACTCGGACAGGTCGCGGCACAGCAGCGTCAGGTGGTGCTTGTCGTCGACGCCGCGGATGCGGCGCAGCGCCTCGGCCGCGGCCTTGTCGTCGAGGTGGCAGACCAGGGCATAGCTGGAATCGGTGGGCACGGCGGCCACGCCGCCGCCATGCAGGATCTGCGCGGCCTGGCGCAGCAGCCGCTGCTGCGGGTTGTCGGGATGGACTTCGAAGGGCTGGGGCATGGTGCGGCGGGGCGGCCCCGCACTCTAGCCTGTGTTCAGCGTGCCGCCAGGTCGCTGCGCTCGGCCAGCAACTGCCACACCGGGGTCAGGTGGCCCGGCAGGTCGGGCAGGCGGCCCAGGTCGGTGCGGCTTTCTTCGGGCGAGTGGAAGTCGCTGCCACGCGAGGCGGCCAGGCCGAACTCCTGCGCATAGCCTGCGTACTTGGCGCTGTCGGCCTGGCCATGGCTGCCGGTCAGCACCTCCACGCCCTGGCCGCCATGGGCCTTGAACTCGGTGAACAGCGCATATTCGGCGCTGGCGCCGAACTTGTAGCGGCCGGGGTGGGCGATCACCGCCAGGCCACCGGCGCCGGTGATCCAGCGCACGGCCTCGCCCAGGCCGGCCCAGCGGTGCGGCACATAGCCCGGCTTGCCTTCGCTGAGGTAGCGGCGGAATACCGCCGGCACGTCGGCGCAGACGCCGGTATCGACCAGCCAGCGCGCGAAATGGGTGCGCGAGATCAGGTCGGGGTTGGACACATAGGCCAGCGCACCGTCGAAGGCGCCGGCCAGGCCGACCTGGGCCAGGCCGGCGGCCATCTGCTGGGCGCGCTCCAGCCGGCCACCGCGCACCCGGGCCAGGCCGTCGCGCAGCGCGCGGTTGTCGGCATCGAAGCCCAGGCCGACGATGTGCACGGTTTCGCCGGCAAAGCTGACCGAGACCTCGACGCCGTTGACGAAGTCCAGGCCCAGGTCGGCCGCGGCCTCGGCGGCCTCGGCCAGGCCGCCGGTCTCGTCGTGGTCGGTCAGGGCCCACAGCTGCACGCCGTTGGCCTGGGCGCGTCGGGCCAGGGCGGCGGGGCTCAGCGTGCCATCGGAAAAGCGCGAATGGCAGTGCAGGTCGGCATTGATCAGATGGTGCACCGCGGCATTGTCGCCGGCCTGTCATGCTCTTGCAGCGCCAGGGCTGCAGAGCTTGCGTGCAGGAATCAGCCGGAAACCACGCGCACCGGTGCGCGCTGGGGTTCGGGCTCGGAGTCGAAGCGCTCGAAGCCGCAGTAGCACAGGAAGTGGCGGTTGGCGGCGCGGCCGAACAAGGCCATGCCCAGCTGGGTGGCCATCTGGTGGCCCATGGCGGTGACGCCGTTGCGCGAGACGATGATGGGCACGCCCATCTGCGCGGCCTTGATGACCATCTCGCTGGTCAGCCGGCCGGTGGTGTAGAACAGCTTGTCGCCGCCGCCGATGCCATGCAGGCCCATCCAGCCGGCGATGGTGTCGATGGCGTTGTGGCGGCCCACGTCCTCCACCGCCATCAGCATCTCGGCGCCGCCGCCGGGGAGGGTGGCAAACAGCGCGCAGCCATGCACCGAGCCGGCCTTGCGGTGCACGCTGTTGCGCTGGCGCATCTGCTCCAGCATGGCGTGCAGCGTGCTCTGGCGGATGCGCGACTGCCGGGCATCGGGCAGCTGCAGCTCGCCCAGCTGGTCCATCAGGTCGCCGAACACCGTGCCCTGGCCGCAGCCGGTGGTGACCACGCGGCGCGCGGTGCGGCTCTCCAGGTCGGCGATGCCGGCATGGGTGCGCACCGCGGCGGCGCCCACCTCCCAGTCGACGGTGATCGACTCGACCTCGGCCACGTCCTGGATCAGCCGCTGGTTGCGCAGCCAGCCCAGCACCAGCAGCTCGGGCGAGGCGCCCAGGGTCATCAGCGTGACCAGTTCGCGCTTGTCGACGAACACCGTCAGTGGCCGCTCGGCCGGGATGTGGATGCTGCGGCGCTCGCCGTATTCGTCCAGCACCATGATCTCGCGCAGCAGCTCGATGCCGGCGGCGCTGAGCCGCGGCGCGCCGGCCACCGGCTGCGGGCAGCGCGGCACCTCGAAGCCGGTGGGCTCGGGCAGTTCCTGGCGCAGCGTGGACATGGCGGCGGGGCGGTGGGGCTTACTTCTTGGCCGGCGTGGCGGCTGCAGTGGCCGCCGGTGCTGGGGCAGCGGCGGGCGCCGCAGCCGCTCCAGCCGGCACATAGACAAACGGGCCGGGATCGGCACAGGCCGGCGTCTCGCTGGGCGCCGACGCCGGCCTGCCGGCCTTCTTGGCCTCGCCATGGTAGCGCTCGGCGACCTTGTTCATGCTCAGGCAGAGCTTGTAGCCGTCGAGCTTGCCGCCATGGGCGGTCTTGGCCGCGGCCTCGGCGGCCTTGGCCTTGGCCTCGTCGCTGGGCGCGGGCAGCTTGGCGTGGACGGTGGCGGTGGCCAGCAGGGTGGCCAGCAGCAGGGAAAGACGCTTCATCGCGGGGCTCCGGATTCAGACAGCGGTGTGCAGGCCGGCGGCATCGGGTGCATCGGGGGTGGCGGGCTTGGAGCGCTGGGCCGGGATCTTGCCGGCCTTGACATCGTCGTACCACAGCTCGTGGTGCTCCTTGGCCCAGCCCTCGTCGACATAGCCGGTGCGCATGGCCTGGTAGGCGCCCTTGACGCCGATGGTGCCCATGTAGATGTGGCCGATCAGCATGGTCATCATGATCACCGCGGCCACCGCATGGATCATGTGGGCGATCTGCATGTCGCCACGGCCGTAGAGCAGGCCGGGGATCAGCTTGTCCAGCACCAGGCCCGAGCCCACGACCACCAGGCCGGGGATGCACACGCCCCACCAGAACATGCCCTTCTCACCGGCGTTGAAGCGGTGCGACGGCACTTCCTGGCCGCCCAGCATGCCGCCGGCCTTGGACAGCCAGACCACGTCGGCCTTGTTGGCGATGTTGTCCTTGATGAAGGTGATGACCACCACCACCAGCGACACCGCGAACAGCGGGCCGACGAAGTTGTGCGCGGTCTTCAGCGCATAGGTCAGCCAGCCGAACAGCGTGCCGCCGATCACCGGCAGCAGGAAGAACTTGCCGAAGGCCATGACGATGCCGGAGATGCCCAGCACCACGAAGGCGCCGGCATTGGTCCAGTGCGCGGCGCGCTCGAAGGGCGTGAAGCGCTCGATCTTGCGGCCGGTGTCCACCGAGTGGCCGCCCAGCGCGCCACGGCGCCAGTAGAAGATGGCCAGCGCCAGCACGGCGATCAGCAGCAGCGAGCCGCCATAGGGCAGGATCCACTGGTTGCGCACCTGGCGCCAGGCCTCGCCGGCATTGGTCAGGCGCGAGCCCGGGTACTGCACAAAGGGCTGGATCAGCACGCCCTTCTCGACGCCGGGCAGGTTGGTGACGCCTTCGGTCACGCCGGAGTCGCGCACGCCGCGCCAGAACGGCGCATTGTTGCCGGGCTGGCTTTTCGCGCGCTGGGCATTGCTCTCGTCGGGCTTGGGATCGGCCGGCGCAGTGAAGCCGGCCGGCGCCGAAGCCTGGGCCGGCGCCGCGGATTGGGCCTGCGCCAGACCCAGGCTCAGGCCGAGGGCCAAGGCCAGGGCGCAGGAAATGGAAGAGAGAGGACGCATGGGCACTCCTGTCGCGCCGGTGGGGCTGGGGGCCGGTTTCAGCCGCCCGACTGCGCGCTGGCGCGCGCATATTCGTTCTGGCCCTGGGCGCGGTTCTTCATCTGCTGCTCCCAGCTGGCCTCGTCGCCGGGCTTCCAGCCCGGGCTGACGAAGTTGTTCTGGGCGCCTGCAGCCGCCTTGTCGTCGGACTTGCGCTCGACATGGGTCTGCGGCTTCTCGGCGCAGCCGGCCAGGGCCGCGGCCAACAGCAGCGCGGCCATGGTGGGCATCGGCTTCATCATGACTTCTGGCCTCCCGCGGCCGGCTGGGCGGCACCGCCGCCCGAGCTGGGCCGGCCATAGGCCGTGCCCCAGCCCCAGACCTCGCTGCCCTTGTTGCGCACCAGCACGCGGTTGCGGAAGATGTCGGCCACCACGTCGCCGTCGCCGCCCAGCAGGGCCTTGGTGCTGCACATCTCGGCACAGGCCGGCAGCTTGCCTTCGGCCAGGCGGTTGCGGCCGTACTTCTCGTTCTCGGCGTCGCTGCCATTGGCCTCGGGGCCGCCGGCGCAGAAGGTGCACTTGTCCATCTTGCCGCGCAGGCCGAAGGTGCCGTTGGTGGGGAACTGCGGCGCGCCGAAGGGGCAGGCATAGCTGCAGTAGCCGCAGCCGATGCACACGTCCTTGTCGTGCAGCACCACGCCCTCGGGCGTGCGGTAGAAGCAGTCCACCGGGCACACGGCCATGCAGGGCGCGTCGCTGCAGTGCATGCAGGCCACCGAGATGGATTTTTCGCCCGGCAGGCCGTCGTTGAGCGTCACCACCCGGCGGCGGTTCACGCCCCAGGGGATGTCGTGCTCGGCCTTGCAGGCGGTGACGCAACCGTTGCACTCGATGCAGCGCTCGCTGTCGCAGATGAATTTCATGCGGGCCATGTCGCTGTCTCCTTATGCCGTGGCCTTCTCGACCTGGCAGAGCGTGGTCTTGGTTTCCTGCATCATGGTCACGCTGTCGTAGCCATAGGTGGTGGCGGTGTTGATGGCCTCGCCGCGCACCACCGGCTTGGCGCCGTCGGGGTAGTAGGGCGCCAGGTCCACGCCGCCCCAGCGGCCCGAGAAGTGGAAGGGCAGGAACACCGTGTCGGCATCCACGCGCTCGGTGACCAGGGCCTTGACGCGGATGCCCTTGAAGTCGGGCAGGGCCTGCATCGGCGGCGTCTTGACCCAGACGAAGTCGCCGTTGCGGATGCCGCGGTCGTTGGCCGCCTTGGGGTTGATCTCGACGAACATCTCCTGCTGCAACTCGGCCAGATAGGGGTTGGAGCGGGTCTCTTCGCCGCCGCCTTCGTACTCGACCAGGCGGCCCGAGGTCATCACCAGCGGATAGCTCTTGCCGATGTCCTTGTTCTTCTCCTGCACCGTCTTGTAGAGCGTGGGCAGGCGCCAGAACGCTTTCTTGTCGTCGTGCGTCGGGTACTTGGCCACCAGGTCGGCGCGGGTGGAGAACAGCGGCTCGCGGTGCTGCGGGATCGGGTCGGGGAAGTTCCAGACCACGGCGCGTGCCTTGGCATTGCCGAAGGGATGGCAGCCATGGTTCTTCATGGCCACGCGGATGATGCCGCCCGACGAATCGTTCTTCCAGTTCTTGCCTTCGGCGGCCTTCTGCTCGGCCTCGGTCAGCTCGCCCCACCAGCCCAGCTTCTTCAACAGCAGGTGGTCGAACTCCGGGTAGCCGGTGGTCAGGTCGGCACCCACGCTGTGCGAGCCATCGGCCGCCAGCAGCGAGCTGCCGTCGCGCTCGACACCGAAGTTGGCGCGGAAGTTGCCGCCGCCATCCATCACATGCTTGCTGGTGTCGTAGAGGTTGGGGCTGCCCGGATGGCGCAGCTCGGGCGTGCCGTAACACGGCCAGGGCAGGCCGAAGTACTCGCCGTCCAGCTTGTAGCCGGTCTCCTTGTCGATGCCGCCCTTGGCCTTCAGCGTCTTGATGTCAAACACATGCATGTTGCGCATGTGGGCCTTCAGACGCTCGGGGCTCTGGCCGGTGTAGCCGATGGTCCAGACGCTCTTGTTGATCTCACGCAGGATGGACTCGGTCTCAGGCTCGGGCATGCCGCCCTTGCCGGGCACCATCTTGAAGTTCTTGACCAGCTCCTTGTCGAAGCCCAGCTTCTGCGCCAGCTGGTACATGATCATGTGGTCGGTGCGGCTCTCCCACAGCGGCTCGATGACCTTCTCGCGCCACTGGATGCTGCGGTTGCTGGCGGTGCAGGAGCCGCTGGTCTCGAACTGCGTGGCCGCCGGCAGCAGGTAGACGGCGCGGTTGGGGTTGTGGTCTTCCTTGGCGCCGGGCATGGCCGCCATGGCCGCGGTGGCGCTGGGGAAGGGGTCGATGACCACCAGCAGGTCCAGCCGGTCCATGGCCTTCTTCATCTCCAGGCCGCGGGTCTGGGAATTGGGCGCATGGCCCCAGAAGAACAGGCCGCGCAGATTGCTGTCCTGGTCGATCAGCTCGTTCTTCTCGAGCACGCCGTCGATCCAGCGCGACACGGTCATGCCGGGCTTGGTCATCATGCCCGGGGCGTACTGCTTCTTGATCCACTCGAAGTCGACGTCCCAGACCTTGGCGAAGTGCTTCCACGAGCCTTCGACCAGGCCGTAGTAGCCGGGCAGGCTGTCGGGGTTGGGGCCGACATCGGTGGCGCCCTGCACGTTGTCGTGGCCGCGGAAGATGTTGGTGCCGCCGCCGCTCTTGCCCACGTTGCCCAGCGCCAGCTGCAGGATGCAGGACGCACGCACCATGGCATTGCCGATGGTGTGCTGGGTCTGGCCCATGCACCAGACGATGGTGCTGGGCCGGTTCTCGGCCATGGTGCGGGCCACCTGCAGGCAGGTGGCCTCGTCGACGCCGCAGGCCTCTTGCACCTTGTCGGGCGTCCACTTGGCCAGCACGTCCTCGCGCACCTTGTCCATGCCCCAGACACGGTCCTCGATGTACTTCTTGTCTTCCCAGCCGTTCTTGAACACGTGGTACAGCACGCCGAACAGGAACGGGATGTCCGAGCCCGAGCGGATGCGCACGAACTGGTCGGCCTTGGCCGCCGTGCGGGTGAAGCGTGGGTCGACCACGATCATCTTGCAGCCGGTCTCCTTGGCATGCAGCACATGCAGCATCGACACCGGGTGCGCCTCGGCGGCATTGGAGCCGATGTAGAGCGCCGCCTTGGCGTTCTGCATGTCGTTGTAGCTGTTGGTCATCGCCCCGTAGCCCCAGGTGTTGGCGACGCCGGCGACGGTGGTGGAGTGGCAGATGCGGGCCTGGTGGTCGGTGTTGTTGGTGCCCCAGAAGCTGACCCACTTGCGCAGCAGATAGGCCTGCTCGTTGTTGTGCTTGGACGAGCCGACGATGAACACCGAGTCCGGCCCGCTCTGCTTGCGCAGATCCAGCATCTTGGCGCTGATCTCGTCGAGCGCCTGGTCCCAGGAGATGCGCTGGTACTTGCCGTCGACCAGCTTCATCGGGTACTTGAGGCGGAACTCGCCATGGCCGTGCTCGCGTACCGCCGCGCCCTTGGCGCAGTGCGCGCCCAGGTTGATGGGGCTGTCGAACACCGGCTCCTGTCGCACCCAGACGCCGTTTTCCACCACCGCGTCGATGGCGCAGCCCACCGAGCAATGGCCGCAGACGGTGCGCTTGACCTCGATCTTCTTGGCGCCGTCGGCACCAGCCTTGGCCGCATCGGCGGCCTGGGCCTTCTTCACCAGCATCAGCTGGCTGGTGGCGATGCCGGCGCCCACGCCCAGGCCGGAGCGGCGCAGAAAGGCCCGGCGGTCCATGGTGGGAATGGCGCGCGACACGCCACGGGCCAGGCTGGCCACCAGGCTGGAGCCGGCGGCGGCCGGGTTGGCGGAGCTGGAGGAGGGCTTGCGGGTCAGCAGCATGGTCGTGGCTCCGGGCTCAGACCTTGGCGGTCTGGTAGTAGCGCTGCACATGCGCGGTCAGCTGGTAGCCGCCGCCCTGCTCGGGCGCGGGCTTGGGCGCGTCGGCCTGTGCCTGGGCGGCGTCGTTGCGGCCCAGCGGCAGCACCGCCGCGGCGGCGGCCAGCGCGCCCGCGGTGCCGGCGCCGGCAAACAGGCGGCGGCGCGTCGCCGAGGCCTGGGGCTGCGTTTGCGGCTGAACGGGCGGCTGACCTTGCGGCTGGACTTGGGGCAGGGACTTGGCGTTGGGCTGGCTCATGGCGCTCTCCAGGCGGACGGGGTATGCACGGCACGGCATACCGGCGGCTGCATTAGCGCTGCAGGCCCGGCCTCTGGCAATCCGGGGGCGCCCTGGGTTGGCTGCGACAAGTTGTCGCGCCGCGGCCGCGGCGGCCGACAGCCTGTCGCAGGCCGGCTTCCTACAATGCCCGCCAGCCCATCATGAGCCCCGAGACCGAACCCGTCAGCACCAGCCCCGTCACCCCGTCCGCCGAGCGCTGGCCGCTGGCCGCGGTGCTGGTGGTCGACGACGAGCCCGGCATGCGCAACTTCCTGGAGAAGACGCTGGCCCTGCGCGTCGGCCAGGTGATGACCGCCGAGTCGGCCGAGGCCGCCGACGAGCTGGTGCGCCGCCACCGCTTCGACCTGGTGGTGCTGGACATCGCTCTGCCGGGCCGCAACGGCATCGCCTGGCTGAAGGAGCTGCGCGCCGCGGGCTTTGCCGGCGAGGTGGTGCTGATCACCGCCTTCGCCGACCTGGACACCGCCATCGAGGCGCTGCGCGCCGGCGCCAGCGACTTCATCCTCAAGCCGTTTCGCGTCACGCAGATCCTCAATGCGCTCAAGCACGGGCTGGAGCGGGCGCTGCTGCGGCGCGAGAACTTCGTGCTGCGCCGCAACCTGGCCCAGCGCACACCGGCCGATCCCGGCCTGGTCGGCGCCTCGCTGGCCATCAAGGGCCTGCAGGCGGCGCTGCAGCGGGTGGCCCAGGTCAACAGCACGGTGCTGCTCAGCGGCGAGTCGGGCACCGGCAAGGAGCTGGCGGCGCTGGCCCTGCACCGGCTCAGCCCGCGTGCGGCCGGGCCCTTTGTGCCGGTCAACTGCGCCAGCATGTCGCCGGACCTGATCGAGGTCGAGCTGTTCGGCCAGGCCTGGTTTGGCGACAGCAGCAGCGGCGGCGGCGCCCAGCGCAAGGGCCGCGACGGCCTGTTCGTCTATGCCCAGGGCGGCACGCTGTTCCTCGACGAGATCGGCGAGTTGCCGCTGGCCCTGCAGGCCACGCTGCTGCGCGTGCTGGAAGACCGGCGCATCCGCCCGGTGGGCAGCGAGCAGGCGGTGCCGGTGGATGTGCGCATCGTTGCCGCCACCAACCGCCGCCTGGCCGACGAGGTCGAGGCCGGGCGCTTCCGCAAGGACCTGTACTACCGCTTGCAGGTGGTGGAGATCAACCTGCCGGCGCTGCGCTCGCACAAGGAGGACATCCCGGCCCTGGTCGAGCATTTCATCGCCACGCTGGCGCCGCAGCTGGGCGTGCCGATGATCGAGGTCACGCCCGACGAGCTGGTCTACCTGCAGCAGTACGACTGGCCCGGCAATGTGCGCGAGCTGCGCAACCTGATCGAGCGCTCGCTGATCCTGGGCGCGCTGAACGTCTCGGCGCTGTACCAGGGCCTGGCGCGCCAGGACGGGCGGCGCGGCGGCGTGGCCGCCGGCGCCGCGGCCGGTGCGCCGCCGCCGCCCACCGACCTGCAGACGCTGGAGAAGAACCACATCCTGGCCGTGCTCGACAGCGTGGGCGGCGACAAGACCCGGGCCGCGCAGCTGCTGGGCATCTCGCGGCGCACGCTGGAGCGCCGCGTGGCCGAATGGGGCCACGGCTGAATCCCGGCCCGCCGCCGGGGCCGGCGGTGGCCGGCGTGGCCGCCCGGGTCGGCCGCTGGACCATCCGCCGCAAGCTGCAGGCCATGGTGCTGCTGCCGCTGGTGGTGGTGCTGCCGCTGCTGGGCCTGGTGCTGCTGGTGTGGGGCAATGCGGCGCTGGACCGGCTGCTGGAGACCAAGGTGCGCTCCGACCTGGCGGTGGCGCGCGGCTACTTCGACCGCGTGCTGGGCGAGGTGGCGGCCAGCACCGGCGCGGTGGCCGAGTCGCAGGCCCTGCATGCGGCGCTGGACACGGCCGCCGACGCGGCGGCGCTGCAGCGGCTGCTGCAGCGCTTTCGCCAGCGCGAGGGCCTGGACTTCGTCAACCTGCGCCGGCCCGATGGCCGCCTGCTGGCCGCCGATGCGGCGCTGGACGCCGAGCGCGTGCCGCCGCTGCCGGCCGCGTCCACCGCGGCGGCCGGCCTGGGGGCTGGCCTGCGCGCCCAGGCCTCGCTGGTGGTGCTGTCGCCCGCCGAGCAGGCGCTGCTGGGCCCGGCGCTGCGCCAGCGCGTGGCCGTGCCGCTGCTGCCCACGCGCAATGCCCGGCCCAGCACGCGCCAGGCCGAGGACCGGGCGATGGTGGTGCAGTCCAGCCTGCCGGTGCACGACGCCGGCGGCCGCCTGGTGGCCTGGGTGCAGGCCGGCGTGCTGCTGAACCGCAACCTGCCCTTCATCGACCACATCAATGCCATCGTCTATCCCGACGGCGCCTTGCCCTTCGGCAGCCGCGGCACGGCCACGCTGTTTCTCGACGATGTGCGCATCTCCACCAATGTGCGGCTGTTTGCCGAGGCCGGCGTGGCGGCCGGCAACGGCGAGTCGCGGGCCATCGGCACGCGCGTCTCGCAGGCGGTCAGCGAGGCCGTGCTGGAGCGTGGCAGCACCTGGCTGGGCCGGGCCTTCGTGGTCAACGACTGGTATGTGTCGGCCTACGAGCCGCTGGCCGATGGCGCCGGCCGGCGCGTGGGCATGCTCTATGTCGGCTTTCTGGAGCGGCCCTTCGCCTGGCTGAAGTACGGCGTGCTGGCCGGCATCGGCGCGGTGTTCTTCGGCGTGATGGTGCTGGCGGCGCTGGCCGCGTCGCGCTGGGCGCGGCAGATCTTCCGGCCGCTGGAGCAGATGGACCAGACGCTGCAGCGCATCGAGGCCGGTGCGCTGGGCGCGCGGGTCGGCCGGGTGGACTCGGCCGACGAGATCGGCGCGCTGGCCGGACACCTGGACCGGCTGCTGGACACCATCGACGCCAACACCGCCCAGCTGCAGCGCTGGAATGCCGAGCTGGATGCCAAGGTGGCCGAGCGCAGCGCGGCCCTGGCCGCAGCCCAGCAGCAGCTGCTGCGCGCCGAGAAGATGGCCGCGGTGGGCCAGCTCACCGCCAGCATCGCCCACGAGGTCAACAACCCGATCGCGGTGATCCAGGGCAACCTGGACCTGGCGCGCGAGCTGCTGGGCGACGATGCCCGGCGCGTGGCCGCCGAGCTGCAGCTGGTGGATGCGCAGATCGAGCGCATGCGCCTGATCGTGACCCAGCTGCTGCAGTTTGCCCGGCCCACCGAATACGCCGGCTATGTGGAGACGGTGGATGCGTCGCGCGTGCTGGAGGACTGCCTGGTGCTGGTGGGCCACCTGCTGTCGCGCTCGCGCATCCGCATCGAGCGCGACCACCAGGCCACGCGCGGCGTGGCCATCAACCGCCAGGAGCTGCAGCAGGTGCTGGTCAACCTGCTGGTCAATGCCATCCATGCCATGCCCGACGGCGGCCTGCTGGGCCTGGCCACGGCCGACTGGAGCGACGACCAGGGGCGGCCGGGCGTGGTCATCGCCATCAGCGACACCGGCCCCGGCCTGGACGAAGGCCTGCTGCGCGAGCTGTTCCAGCCCTTCGTCACGCGCAAGAAGGACGGCACCGGCCTGGGCCTGTGGATCAGCCGCAGCATCGTCGAGCGCTATGGCGGCGACATCCAGGCCGGCAACCGTGGCGGCGATCCGATGGGCGACGCCAGCGCCACCGGCGCGGTGATGCGCGTGCTGCTGCTGGTGGAGCCGGCGCCGCCGGCCGGCGGCTGAGCCGCTGGCCGCTGGCTAGTGGTATTCCCGTGGTCGCCCGGACCGGGCTGCCTGGGGACATGCGGCATCGGCTGCGACAAGCTGTCGCAGGCCCGCCGCTAGACTGGCGGCCGATATGAACACGCCTGCCGAACCGTCTGCGGTCCCGCGTCCTGTGCCCGAGATCCGCGTGGCCGTGGTCATCGAGCGCGAGCGCCAGCCCAATGCCTGGGAAGACTGGCGCTTTCGCATCGCCGACGTGGTGCCCGACGAAGGCGGCTTCGGCGATGCGCCACGCTTGCTGCGCGACGACGGTCGCCTGGCGCAGACCCTGCACCCGGGCCTGCCGGTGCGCCTGCATGCCGACGAGGGCGAGGGCTACTACCTGAACCTCAGCTCGGGCGCGCCGGTGTGGTTTGTGATGTGGCGCATCGACGACGAGGACCCCGGCCGCGCCTGGCCCGAGCTGGTGACGCTGTCGTACAACGAGGCCGGCCGCCTGCTCGATGCCCAGGAGCGGGTGGACAACCATCCGCTGCCGGCCGAGCTGCGCGACTGGCTGCAGGCCTACACCGACGCCCACTGGCGACCCGAGCCCAAGCAGCGCAAGCGGCCGGCCTCGTTTCGCGCGCCGGGCCAGCGCTGAGGCCGGCGATGGCGGCCGATTCTTCCGACGGCGACGGCGGCTTTCTGTCGCGCTGGTCGCGGCGCAAGACCCTGGTGCGCCAGGGCGCGCCGGTGGCCGAGCCGGTGCCGGCGGCCGTGCCGCCCGGGCCGGTGGCCGTGGCTGCGCCGGTCGCGCCGGCCACCGAGCCAGCCCCTCCCGCCGAGCCGGCACCGGCCGCACCGCCGCCACCGACGCTGGACGACGTGGCCGCGCTGGCCCCCGGCGCCGAGGTGCGGCGCTTCGTCGCCCCGGGCGTCGACCCGCAGGTCAAGAATGCGGCGCTGAAGAAGCTGTTTGCCGATCCGCACTTCAATGTGATGGACGGCATGGATGTCTACATCGACGACTATGGCAAGCCCGATCCTCTGCCCGCCAGCTGGCTGAAGCAGATGGCGCAGTCGCAGTTCCTGCGGCTGTTTGACGAAGAAGAAGACAAGCAGCCCGTCCCCCCGCCCCCGTCCGAAGCCGCCCCCGATGAAAACGCTGATCTGCGACTGCAACCGCACGATGACGCTGGACGCCCCGGCGCTGAGCCGAGCGCTGAGCCAGACCCCGGGCGCCAGCCCTGAGGGCCTGGAGCAGGTGCACAGCGGCCTGTGCCGGCGCGAGGCCGGCGCCTTCCAGCGCGCGGCCAAGGCCACCGGCGCCAGCGCCGAGTCGCTGCTGGTGGCCTGCACCCAGGAGCGCCGGCTGTTCCTGGAGCTGAATGCGCAGACCGAGGGCGCGGCGCCCGAGAGCGTGCGGCCGATCCGCTTCGTCAACCTGCGCGAGACCGGCGGCTGGTCGCGCGACGGCGCCCGCGCCACGGCCAAGATGGCGGCGCTGATCGCCGCCGCCCAGCGGCCCGAGGCGGAGCCGGTGGGCACGGTCGGCTACCGCTCGGCCGGCCGCTGCCTGGTCATCGGCGGCGCCGATGCGGCCAGCGCCGCGGCCGAGCTGCTGTCCGATGTGCTGGATGTGAGCCTGCTGCTCGATCGTGCCGGCGGCGCGCTGCCTCAGGCGCGGCTGCAGGCGGTGCATGCCGGCCGCCTGACCCGCCTGGACGGCTGGCTGGGCGCGTTCGACGTGGCCTGGGAAAGCCACAACCCCATCGACCTGGACCTGTGCACGCGCTGCAATGCCTGCATCGCCGCCTGCCCCGAAGGCGCCATCGACTTCAGCTACCAGATCGACCTGGCCGCCTGCAAGAGCCACCGCGATTGCGTGCAGGCCTGCGATGCGGCCGGCGCCATCGATTTCCAGCGCGCGCCGCAGGCCGCCGAAGACCGCTTCGACCTGGTGCTGGACCTGCGTCCCGCGCCGGCCTTCGGCCAGCACCAGCCGCCGCAGGGCTATTTCCATGTCGGCGCCGATCAGCACAGGCTGCAGGCCGCGGTGCGCCAGCTGCGTGGCCTGGTCGGCGAGTTCGAGAAGCCGCGCTTCTTCAGCTACCGCGCCAAGCTCTGCGCGCACAGCCGCAACCAGCAGATCGGCTGCACGGCCTGCATCGACGTGTGCTCGGCGCGCGCCATCCGCAGCGATGCCTCGCTGAAGGGCAAGACCCTGGGCAAGCGCCGCGGCGTGCCGGGTGAAAGCACGGCCCCGGCCACGCCCCAGCCCCAGGGCGGCGGCGTGATCGTCGAGCCGCATCTGTGCGTGGGCTGCGGCGCCTGCTCCACCGTCTGCCCCAGCGGCGCGATGAGCTTTGCCTACCCCGGCCCGCAGGACACCGGGGCGCGCCTGCGCACCCTGCTGCAGGCCCATGCCGCGGCCGGTGGCCGCGACGCCGCGCTGCTGCTGCACAGCGACGGCGCCGGCAGCCGGCTGATCGACGAGCTGGGCCGCGCCGCGCGCCTGGACAAGAGCCTGCACGGCGTGCCGGCGCGCGTGATCCCGGTGGGCCTGTGGCACACGGCCAGCGTCGGCCTGGAGCTGTGGCTGTCGGCCATCGCCCAGGGCGCCAGCCAGGTCTGGCTGCTGCTCACCGACGAGGAGGCGCCCGAGTACCGCGCCGCGCTGGCCGAGCAGATGGCCGTGGGCCAGGCCATCCTGCAGGGCCTGGGCTATGCCGGCGAGCACCTGCGGCTGATCGAGGCCCGCGATGCGCGCGACCTGCCGGCCCTGGATGCCGCGCTGCGCGCCGCGCCGGCCCAGGGCGTGGCCAGGGCGGCCAGCTTTGCCGTGCCGGCCGACAAGCGCGGTGCGCTGACCCTGGCCATCGAGCACCTGCTGGAGCAGGCGCCGCAGGTGCCGGCCGGCGAGGCGGCGATTGCACTGCCGGCCGCCGGCAACCCGTTCGGCGCGCTGCAGGTGGATGCCGACAAGTGCACGCTGTGCCTGAGCTGCGTCGGCGCCTGCCCCGAGGGCGCGCTGGCCGACAATCCCGAGCGGCCGCAGCTGAAGTTCATCGAGTCCAACTGCGTGCAATGCGGCCTGTGCCGCACCACCTGCCCGGAGCAGGCCATCACGCTGGCGCCGCGGCTGTGGCTGGCCGATGGCGGCAAGGCGCGCAAGGCCAGCCGCGTGCTGCACGAGGTCGAGCCCTTTGCCTGCGTGCGCTGCGGCAAGCCCTTCGGCACGCTGCGCGCCATCGAGAACATGCTGGGCAAGCTGTCCGGCCACCCGGCCTTCCAGGGCGCGGCGCTGGAGCGGCTGAAGATGTGCGGCGACTGCCGCGTCATCGACCTGCACAGCAACCCGAACGAAGTGCGCATCCAGGATCTGTGATCCGTCCCACACGACAGCGACCATGAACGACGACCAACTGCGTGCCCTCAGCTTCGCCAGCATGGACGACAGCGAGGAGATCGCCCGGGCCGAGCTCTACGGCCTGCTGGCCCGGCTGTGGCTGGCGCCGCCCGATGCCGCGCTGCTGCAGCAGTTTGGCGTGGCCGTGACCCAGGCGCCCCAGCCCGGCGGCGTGCTGGAAGCGCCCTGGGCCGAGCTGGTGGCGGCCATGCGCGCCACCACGCCGGACCAGGCCGCCGCCGAGCACGAGGCGCTGTTCCACGGCATCGGCAAGCCCGAGGTGTTTGCCTATGGCTCGTTCTACCTGGCCGGCTTTCTCAACGAGGCGCCGCTGGCCCGGCTGCGCAGCGACCTGGCGGCACTCGGCCTGGGGCGTGACGCCAACCAGCTGGAGACCGAGGACCATGTGAGTTATGTGTTCGAGGTCATGCGCTGGCTGATCGCCGGCGACGACGTGGCCACCTGCAATCTGGAGCAGCAGCGCCGCTTCTTCCGCGCCCATGTGCAGACCTGGGTCGAGCGCCTGTGCGATGCGGTCGAAGCCCATCCCCGCGCCAGCCTGTGGCGGCCGGTGGCGGCGCTGACGCGGGCCTTCGTCGCCGTCGAGACCCAGGGCTTCGACCTGCTGGAGGCCTGAAGCCATGGGCACCACCATCGACACTCAAGACATCACCGGCCTGGTGCTGGCCGGCGGCCGCGGCAGCCGCATGGGCGGCGTCGACAAGGGCCTGCAGAACCACCTGGGCCTGCCGCTGGCCCTGCATGCGCTGCTGCGCCTGGGCCCGCAGGTGGGCCAGGTGATGATCAATGCCAACCGCAACCTGGGCGCCTACGAGGCCATGGGCGTGCCGGTGTGGCCCGATGCGCTGGCCGACTATCCGGGGCCGCTGGCCGGCTTTCTGGCCGGGCTGGAGCATGCCGACACGCCCTGGCTGGTGACCGTGCCCTGCGACACGCCCAACTTCCCGACCGACCTGGTGCAGCGCCTGGCTGCCGCCGCGGCGGCCGAGGATGCCGAGATCGCCATCGCCGCCACGCGCGAAGACGGCCAGCTGCAGCCTCAGCCGGTGTTCTGCCTGATGCAGACCGCCTTGCTGGAAAGCCTGGTGGCCTTTGTGCAGGGCGGCCAGCGCAAGATCGACCGCTGGACCGGCCAGCACCGCCTGGCCACCGTGGTCTTCGACGATGCCGGGGCGTTCTTCAATGCCAATACGCTGGACGAGCTGCAGCGGCTGCAGCCACGCTGATCACCGGTAGAAGGCGTAGCCCACCAGGATGGCGCCGACCAGGCCCACGGCATCGGCAAACAGTCCGCAGGCCAGCGCATAACGCGTCTTGCGGATGGCCACGCTGCCGAAGTAGACCGCCAGCACATAGAAGGTGGTCTCGGTCGAGCCCTGGATGATGGCCGCCAGCCGGCCCTCGAAGGAGTCGACGCCGTAGGTCTTCAGCACGTCGACCATCAGGCCGCGTGCGCCGCTGCCCGACAGCGTCTTCATCAGGCCCACCGGCAGCGCCGGCACAAAGCCGTCGTCCAGGCCCAGGGCGCGCACGCCGGCGGCGATGCCACCCACCAGGTAGTCCATGCAGCCGCTGGCGCGGAACACCGAGATCGCCGCCAGCATCGCCACCAGGTAGGGAATGATCTGCACCGCGACACCAAAGCCCTCCTTGGCGCCGTCGACGAAGGCCTCGTAGGCATTGATGCGCCGCACCGCCGCCGCGGCCACGAACAGCACGATGATGGACAGGATCACCGCGCTGCCCAGCACGCCGATGGCATTCGACATCTGGGCTGTGGGCAGGCCGCTCAACCAGGCGTACAGCCCGCCCATGATGGCCGCAAAGCCGCCCAGGAAGCCCAGCACCGGCGCGCTGAACAGGCGGATGCGCTGCACCCAGGCCACGGCCACCAGGCCGGCGACGAAGCTGATGAAGGTGCCCAGCAGCGTGGGCAGAAAGATGTCGGCGGCGTTGAATCCGACCAGGCCCTGCTCGATGGCCAGGCTCTGGCGGATGGCGATCACCGAGGTCGGGATCAGCGTGATGCCCGCGGTGTTGAGCACCAGGAACATGATCATCGGATCGCTGGCTTCGTCCTTGCGCGGATTGATCTCCTGCAACTCGCGCATGGCCTTCAGGCCCAGCGGCGTGGCGGCGTTGTCCAGGCCCAGCATGTTGGCGCTGAAGTTCATCACCATGCTGCCACCCGCCGGGTGGCCGGCCGGCACCTGCGGAAAGATGCGCCGGAAGAACGGCGCCACGGCCCGCGCCAGCAGGCCGATCACGCCGGCCTGCTCGCCGATCTTCATGATGCCCAGCCACAGGCTCATCACGCCGACCAGGCCGATGGAGATGTCGAAGCCGGTCTTGGCGCTGTCGAACAGGCCGTTCAGCAGCTTGCCGAAGATCTCCGGCTCGCCGCCCAGCGCACGCAGCACCGCGACGGCAAAGCCGACCAGGATGAAGCCGACCCAGATGATGTTCAGGACCATCGGGCCGGCGCCGGATCAGTCGACCTTGGCGCCCGAGGCCTTGACCACCGGCCCGTACTTGGCCAGCTCGGCCTTGACGAAGGCCGCAAACTGCGCCGGCGTGGTCGGCGCCGGCTCGGCCAGCAGCTGGGCGAAGCGCGCCTGGGTCTCGGGCGTGGCCAGGGCCGCGGTGAAGGCCTTGTTGAGCTTGCCGGTCACATCGGCCGGCAGTCCGGCCGGGCCGAACAGGCCGAACCAGGTGCTGATGTCGAACCGGGCCAGGCCCAGTTTGGCGCCGGCCTCGGCGATGGACGGCACGCCGGGCAGGGCGGCCGAGGGCTTGGCCGTGGTCACCGCCAGGGCCTTGAGCTTGCCGGCCTTGATGTTGGCCGCGGCCGTGGCCAGGTTGTCGAAGTTCAGGTCCACCTCGCCCGACAGCAGGGCCAGCTGGGCCGGGTTGCCGCCGGCGTACGGGATGTGCACCATGAACAGCCCGGCCTGGGCCTTGAACATCTCGCCGGCCAGGTGGCCGGCGCTGCCATTGCCGCCCGAGCCATAGTTCAGCTTGCCGGGGTTGGCCTTGGCATGGGCCACCAGGTCGGCCAGGGTGTGGATGTTCAGCCGGCGCGCGGTGTCGGCATTCATCACCAGCACGTTGGGCACCTGGGCCACCAGGGTGATGGGCGTGAAGTCGCGCAGCGGGTCGTAGGGCAGCTTGCTGAACAGCCAGGGGTTGATGGCATGCGTGGCCACCGCGCCCATCACCAGGCTGTGGCCGTCGGGCGCCGACTTGGCCACCAGGTCGGCACCCAGGTTGCCGCCGGCGCCGGGCTTGTTGTCGACCAGCACCGTGCCCAGGCTGTCCTTCACACGCTCGGCCAGCGTGCGCGCGGCCACGTCCAGCGGGCCGCCGGGCGGGTAGGGCACGACCAGGCGGATGGGCCGCGCGGTCTGGGCCAAGGCGGCACCGGCGGCCAGGGTCAGCAGGGCAGAGGCCAGCAGCGGCCGGCGGGAGATGCGGAACATGGAGGGATCTCCTGGCAGGTCAGTGCTTGTCGGCTTCGGAGGTGAAGGCATCGGCGAAGAAGGCCTCGGCCGGCAGACCGCAGCGGGCCGTGAAGTCGCGCTGCGCAGCCTCCACCATCACCGGCACGCCGCAGGCATAGACCTCGTGGCCCGACAGATCGGGCAGGTCGGCCATCACCGCCTGGTGCACGAAGCCGGTGCGGCCGCCCCAGGCATCGTCGGCCGTGGGCTCGCTGAGCACCGGCACATAACGCAGATTCGGCAGGGCCGCCGCGGCCTGCAGGGCCCAGTCGTGCAGGTACAGGTCGGACGGCCGGCGCGCGCCCCAGTACAGCACGGCCGGGCGGCCGATGCCCTGGGCCTGCATCTGCTCGATCAGCGCCTTGATCGGCGCGAAGCCGGTGCCCGAGGCCAGCAGCACCATGGGCTTGTCGCCCTCGCGCAGGAAGAAGCTGCCGAACGGCCCTTCCATGCGCAGGATTTCTTTTTCCTTCATCGCGCCGAACACATGGTCGGTGAACTTGCCGCCGGGCATGTGGCGGATGTGCAGCTCGATGGACGGCGGCTCGCCCAGGTTGCTGGGCGCATTGGCCATCGAATAGCTGCGCCGCGAGCCGTCGCGCAGCAGGAACTCGATGTACTGGCCGGCGCGGAACTGGAACTGCTGGTTGGCCGGCAGCTGCAGGCGCAGCACGGCCACGTCGGCGCTGGGCCGGGTGATGGACAGCAGCCGCGTGGGCATCTTCAGGATCGGGAACTCGCCGGCCCCGGGCACGCTGCGCGCCTCGAGCACGCAGTCGGTCTGCGGCGTTGCGCAGCAGGTCAGGATCAGGCCGCTGTCTTCCTCAGCCTGGCTCAGCGCCTTCTGCTGGTGGGCCCCGTGGATCACCCGGCCTTCGAGCAGGCGGCTCTTGCAGGAGCCGCAGGCGCCGTCGCGGCAGCCATAGGGCAGGCCGATGCCCTGGCGGATGGCGGCGGCCAGCACGGCCTCGTCGCGGGCCACGTCGAAGCTGCGGCCCGAAGGCTGGAGGGTCACGGTGAAGGTCATGGCAGGGCGGGCTCTACACTGGGTCGCATCGGATGATCAACCCATGATTGTGCCTGCTGGTCCCCATGCCCCCGAGCCGCCGGCCCCGGCCCGCCATGCCCACGCCACCCGCCTGCTGGTGGTCGGATGCGGCGACGTGGGCCTGCGCGTGCTGCGCCTGCTGCACGGACGCTGCCGCCTGCTGGCGCTGACCTCGGATGCGTCGCGCTGCGCCGAACTGCGTGCGGCGGGCGCCGTGCCCCTGGTCGGCAACCTCGACCAGCCGGCCAGCCTGCGCCGCCTGGCCGGCCTGGCCGATGCGGTGCTGCACCTGGCGCCACCGCCGGGCCAGGGCGAGCGCGACACCCGCACCGCCGCCCTGCTGCAGGCGCTGGCGCACCGCGGTCGCCAGGCCCTGCCGCGGCGCATCGTCTATGCCAGCACCAGCGGCGTGTATGGCGACTGCCAGGGCGCGCGCTTCGACGAGACCCGCGCCGTGGCCCCGGCCACCGACCGGGCGCGCCGCCGGGTGGATGCCGAGCGCCAGCTGCGCGACTTTGGCCAGCGCCACGGCGTGGCCGTCACCGTGCTGCGCATCCCCGGCATCTATGCCGCCGACCGGCCTGGCGGCCATCCGCGCGAGCGCCTGCTGCGCGGCACGCCGGTGCTGCGTGCCGAGGACGATGTCTACACCAACCACATCCATGCCGACGATCTGGCGCGGGCCTGCGTGGCCGCGCTGTGGCGTGGCCGGCCGCAGCGCGTGCTGCATGCCTGCGACGACAGCGAGCTCCGCATGGGCGACTACTTCGACCGCGCCGCGGCCATCTGCGGCCTGCCGCCGCCGCCGCGCATCTCGCGCGAGCAGGCCGCCCTGCAGATGTCGCCGCTGCAGCTGAGCTTCATGGGCGAGTCGCGCCGGCTCGACAACCGGCGGCTGAAGACCGAGCTGCGCCTGGTGCTGCGCTATCCGACGGTGGAACAGGGCCTGCGCGCCGGGCTTTAGCCGGGATCAGATGCCCTGCGGCCGGCGCAGCGTCTTCTGCCGGTCCACGCTGTGCACCTTCAGCGTCTGCGCCGCGCCGTCGCGGCGGATGGCCAGGGCCACCTCGCGCTCGGCCGGGCCGCCGGCCCACAGCGCCTTCCACAGCGCGCCCAGCGTGGCCACCGGCTGGCCGTCGATGGCCTCGATCTGGTCACCGGCCTCCAGGCCGGCCACGTCGGCCGGGCTGTCGTCGGTGACGCGCATCACGCGCAGCTGGCCATCGCTTTCCACGCAGTTCAGGCCCAGCCAGGCGCGCTGGCTGGCGGCGCTGCGGCCACGCTCCCGCAGCTCGGCCAGGATGGGCGCCAGCAACTCGGCCGGCACGAACAGATTGGCCGGCGTGGTCGGCTTGTGCCGGTCCTCGGCCCAGGCGTCGGCCAGGAACAGCGAGCCGATGCCCAGCAGCTCGCCGCGGCCGTTGAACAGGCCGGCGCCGCTGTGGTTGCGGCTGGGCGGCGCGGTCAGCAGGGCCTGGTCGAGGTGGTATTCCCAGTAGCCCGAGAACGGCCGCCGCACCAGCAGCCGCGTCACGCCGACGCCGCCGCCGGCGCCACCGGTGGCCACCATCAGCGGCTCGCCTTCGGCCAGGGCCTCGCTGGGGCCCAGGCGCACCGGCTCGATGCCAAACGGCGCCAGCGGTGCCAGCGCCTGCACCAGGCCGAAGCCGGTGGCCACGTCGTAGCCGCGCACCCGCGCCGGCAGGGTGCGGCCGTCGTCCAGGGTCAGCACCACGTCCTCGGCTTCCAGCACCAGGTAGCCGATGGTCAGCACCAGGCCGTCGTCGGAGATCAGCACGCCCGAGCCGCCGCGTTCGCGGCCCAGGGTGCGCGCCGAGCGGGCTTCTTCGATGGCGGTGGCCTGCACGCCCAGAACGGCGCGGCGGGCGCGCTCGAGGGCGCGGCTGCGCTCGGCAAGCTCGCTGGCCTCGGCCGGTGGCGGCGAGGCCTTCTGCGCCTGGCCGGGGCCGGGCCAGATCAGCAGCAGCGCGGCCGCCAGCACGGCCAGCAGTGCGGTCCAGGCGGTGGGCGATCCAGGCGGCAGAAACTTGGCCATCGCAGCACTCCCGTGGTGGGGACGATGCTGCGCAGCATGAACTGTTCCCGGCAACCCGTGCGGGCCGGGGTCATTCCATGATGGTAAAAATCAGTGACGGCGGCGGCCGCCGCCGCCCAGGCCACTGAATGGCCCGCGGCCGCGCCACCAGCTCAGCAGCAGCCAGGCGCCCAGCATGCCGCCCAGGTGGGCAAAGTGCGCCACGCCGCTGCGGCCCGACAGGCCGAACAGCAGCTCCAGGCCGCCGAACACCATCACGAAGGTGCGTGCCTTCATCGGGATCGGCGGGAACAGCGGCATGATGGTGCGGTTGGGAAACAGCATGCCGTAGCTGAGCAGCAGACCGAACAGCGCGCCCGAGGCGCCCACCGTCGGCGCCCGGCCGCCGGTCAGCAGGTTGAACAGCAGCTGCACCACGGCCGCCGCCACCACGCTGGCGGCCAGCATCTGCAGGTAGCGCTTGGTGCCCCACAGCCGCTCCAGCTCGCTGCCGAACATCCACAGGCCGAGCATGTTGAAGAACAAATGCATCATGTCGCCGTGCAGGAAGCCGTAGCTCACCACCTGCCAGGGCCAGAAGCGGCCCGAGGACAGCGGCCACAGGGCGAACAGCGCTTCGGTGGGCAGGATGGGCAGCAGCAACTGCACGCAGAAAACCGCGGTGCAGATCAGCATCAAGGCCTTGGTCACCGGCGGCAGGGTCGGCATCTTGGGGGGCGGCGGGGGGAGTTCAGCGGATGGTGCCCGCGGCCAGACTCGAACTGGCACGCCTTGCGGCGGCGGATTTTGAATCCGCTACGTCTACCGATTTCGTCACGCGGGCGATGCGCGCCGCAGGCCATGGGCTGCGGGCACCGTGAGGCGGCGGATTATGGCATCCGCATGGCCCGGCCCGGGCTTGTGGCAGGCGACAGCGCGCGGCCTGCGGCGCTGACACAATCGCCGGCCGGAGGAACATTGTGTCGACGCCCAGCTATCCCACCATCGAAGACGTCATCGGCCAGACCCCGCTGGTGCGGCTGCAGCGCCTGCCCGGGGCCAGCGGCAGCGAGCGTGGCAACGTGATCCTCGGCAAGCTGGAGGGCAACAACCCGGCCGGCTCGGTGAAGGACCGGCCGGCGATGAGCATGATCCGCCGCGCCGAGGAGCGTGGCGACATCCGCCCCGGCGATACGCTGATCGAGGCCACCAGCGGCAACACCGGCATCGCGCTGGCCATGGCCGCGGCCATCCGCGGCTACCGCATGCTGCTGATCATGCCGGAGGACCTGTCCATCGAGCGCGCCCAGACCATGCGTGCCTATGGCGCCGAGCTGATCCTGACGCCGCGCTCGGGCGGCATGGAATACGCGCGCGACCTGGCCGAGCAGATGCAGAAGGACGGCAAGGGCCGGGTGCTGGACCAGTTTGCCAACGATGACAACCCGCGCGTGCACGTCGAGACCACCGGCCCCGAGCTGTGGCAGCAGACCGGCGGGCGCATCACCCACTTCGTCAGTGCCATGGGCACCACCGGCACCATCACCGGCGTGGGCCGCTACCTGAAGGCGCAGAACCCGGCGGTGCGCATCGTCGGTGCCCAGCCGGCCGAGGGCTCGCGCATCCCCGGCATCCGCAAGTGGCCCGAGGCCTATCTGCCGAAGATCTATGACGCCTCGGTGGTCGACGAGCTGGTGCTGGTCAGCCAGGCCGATGCCGAAAGCATGGCGCGGCGCCTGGCGCGCGAAGAAGGCCTGTTCGCCGGCATCTCGGCCGCCGGCGCCTGCTGGGTGGCGCTGCAGCTGGCGCAGACGCTGCGCGACGCGACCATCGTGTTCGTGGTCTGCGACCGCGGCGAGCGCTACCTGTCCACCGGCGTGTTTCCGGCCTGAAGCGGAGAGCAACGAGCATGAGTGCCTATCGCTTCTGCCCCCAGTGCGCCACCGAGCTGGCCGAGATCGAGCTGCTCGAAGACGGCGGCCCCAAGCTGCGCCTGCGCTGCCCGGCCTGCCAGTGGACGCACTGGAACAACCCGACGCCGGTGCTGGCGGCGATCATCGAATGTGCCGACCAGGGCGGCAAGGTGCTGCTGGCGCGCAATGCCGCCTGGAGCGGGCGCATGTTCGCGCTGATCACCGGCTTCATGGAGGCCGGCGAGACGCCGCAGGAGGGCATTGCCCGCGAGGTGGCCGAAGAAACCTCGCTGGAGGTGCTGTCGCTGGACCTGGTCGGCGTCTACGACTTCCAGCGCATGAACCAGGTCATCATCGCCTACCACGCGCTGGCACGCGGCGAGGTGCGGCTGTCGCCCGAGCTGGCCGAGTACAAGCTGTACGAGCTCGACGAGCTGCGCTGCTGGCCGGCCGGCACCGGCTATGCGCTGGCCGACTGGCTGCGCGGCCGCGGCCACGAGCCGCAGTTCATCGACCTGCCGCGGCGCGGCTGAGCCCGTCGGCGCTGGCCTGGCGCAGGCCAATTTACAATCCGCCGTCCCCACCGAACCGCGAGCGCCCGACGATGGACGTGCAGAAGGAAATCGACACCCGCGGCCTGAACTGCCCGCTGCCCATCCTGAAGGCGAAGAAGGCGCTGGCCGAGCTGCAGAGCGGCGACGTGCTGCGCGTGCTGGCCACCGACCCGGGCTCGATGCGCGACTTCCAGGCCTTCTGCCGCCAGACCGGCAACGAGCTGGTCGAGCAGAGCAGCGTCGGCGACGAGTTCGTCCACCTGCTGCGCCGACGCTGAGCGGCCCGGATCAGCGGCCCGGGCCTGGCATGTCAGAGCCGGTGTCGGTGCCCGTGTCAGAGCTGCAGTGTCTTCAGGTAGTCGCGGAAGCCCGGGCCCAGTTCGGGATGGCTGAGCGCCAGCTCGACATTGGCCTCGAGGAAGCCTTCCTTGCTGCCGCAGTCGTAGCGCCGGCCCTCGTAGCGGTAGGCAAAGACCTTCTCGCGGCGCAGCAGGGCGGCGATGCCGTCGGTGAGCTGGATCTCGCCACCCACGCCGCGCGGCTGGTTCTCGATCTCGCGGAACACGCCGGGCGTCAGGATGTAGCGGCCGGCCACGCCCAGCGTGGACGGCGCGGCCTCGGGCGCCGGCTTCTCGACGATGCGGTTGACGTCGACCAGGCGCTCGTTGACGCGCGTGCCGTCGACGATGCCGTAACGCCGGGTGTGCTCGGGCGGCACGTCCTGCACCGCCAGGATGGAGGCGCGCCACTCGTTGAACTGGTCGACCATCTGCTTGAGCACCGGCGGCTGGCCGACCATCAGGTCGTCGGCCAGCAGCACCGCGAAGGGCTCGTTGCCGATCAGGCGCTGGCCGCAGAGCACGGCGTGTCCCAGGCCCAGGGCCTGGGCCTGGCGCACGTAGATGCACTCCATGTCGTGCGGCTTGACGCTGCGCACCACCTTCAGCAGCTCGGCCTTGCCCGCTTGTTCAAGGGCTACCTCCAGCTCGAAGGTCATGTCAAAGTGGTCTTCGATCGGGCGTTTGTGCCGGCCGGTGACGAAGATCATCTCGCGCACGCCCGCGGCATAGGCCTCTTCCACCGCATACTGGATCAGCGGCTTGTCGACCACCGGCAGCATCTCCTTGGGTTGGGCCTTGGTGGCCGGCAGGAAACGGGTGCCGAGGCCGGCGACGGGGAAGATGGCTTTCTTGACCAGCATAAGAAGCAAGCAGTAGTCGTGAGGGATTCGAATCATTCTGGCATGGCCTTCATGACGGTCTGCCCCCCAAATGTCACGGGCTGTCCATGGTGATCCTGGTCGTCGAACCCATCGACCCCGAGGTCATGCAGTGGCTGGTGGCGCGCCACCCGGTGCGCTATGCGCCCGACCTGGCGCGCGACCCGCTGGCGCTGCGCCATGCGCTGGCCCATGTGCGGGCGCTGATCATCCCGCCCACGGTGGCGGTCGATGCCGAGGCGCTGGCCCTGGCGCCCCAGCTCAGGGCGGTGGGCCGGCTGTCGGCGGGCATCGAGAACATCGATGCCGAGGCCTGCGCCAAGGCCGGCGTCGAGATCGTGCGGCCGGCCGACGCCACGGCCCAGGCCGAGGCCGAGTTCATGATCGGCGCGCTGCTGCAGATGCTGCGCCGCGTGCCGGTGGTCAATGCCGAGGGCCTGCTGGTGGGGCGCGAGCTGGGCGGGGCCACGGTGGGCCTGATCGGCATGCCGCCGGCAGCCGAGCGCGTGGCCGAGCTACTGGATGCCTTTGGCTCGCGGGTCATCGGCTACGACCCGGCCCTGCATGCCAGCGACGGCCTGTGGCGCAACTGGGGCGTGGAGCCGGTGGGCCTGCGCGAGCTGATGGAGGCCAGCGACGCGGTGTGCGTGATGCTGAGCTATTTCTCGCGCTATCACCGGCTGCTGGGCGAGCGCTACCTGGCCTTCTGCCGGCCCAACCAGGTGCTGGTGAGCCTGGCGCCGTCCAGCCTGTTCGACGAGGCCACGCTGGCCGATGTGCTGGGCACCGGCCGCATGGCCGCGGCCTGGTTCGACAGCATGGAGCCGCAGCTGCTGGAGCCGGGCCGGCCGCTGCACCAGATCGATACGCTGCAGGTCACGCCACGCGTGGCCGCGACCACCCGTGAATCGCGGGTGCGTGCGGCCTGGGACGTGGCGCGCCGCATCGACGCGCTGCTGACGCAGCCGCCGGTGCCGATCGGCTACTGATCAGTCCTGCGGCAGCCGCGCCGCCTGCTCGGTCAGGCGCAGCAGCGTGGCTTCGAACTCGGCCAGGCGGGCGCGCTCCTGGGCCACCACGGCCTCGGGCGCGCGGGCGACGAAGCTCTCGTTGCCCAGCTTGGCTTGCGCCTTGCTGATCTCGCCGGCCAGGCGGGCGATCTCCTTGGCCAGGCGGGCGCGCTCGGCGGCGATGTCGATCTCGACCTTCAGCGCCAGGCGCAGCCGGCCCTGCACGGCCACCGGCGCCATGGCACTGGCGGCGGCAAAGGCGGCCTCGTCGCTGAACAGCTGCACCTCGGACAGCTTGGCCAGGGCCTTGAGCAGCGGCGCGGCGGCCTCGGCAAAGCCCAGGTCGTCGGCGGCCACGGCCACCAGCAGCGGCACGCGCTCGGCCGGCGACAGGCCCATCTCGCCACGCAGGCTGCGGCAGGCATCGACCAGGGCCTTCAGCCGCTGCATCCAGGCGTCGCTGGCGGCGTCGATCTTCTCGGGCTGGGCCAGGGGATAGGTGGCCGAGGCCAGCGTGTCCACGCTCTTGCGGCCGGCCACCGGGGCCACCGCATCCCACAGCTCGGCGGTGATGAAGGGCGCCACCGGGTGCAGCAGGCGCAGCACGGTCTCCAGCACGCGGATCAGCGTGCGCCGCGTGGCGCGCTGCTGGGCCTCGCCGCCGGTCTGGATCTGCACCTTGGCGATCTCCAGATACCAGTCGCAGTACTCGTCCCAGACGAACTGGTAGATGGCGTTGGCCACATTGTCCAGGCGGTAGTCGGCAAAGCCCTGGGCCACCGCGGCCTCCACGCGCTGCAGCTCGCTGCTGATCCACCTGTCGGCGGCCGAGAAGCGCATGTAGCCATGGGCCTTGCCGCCGGGCTCGCAGTCGGCCTTGCTGTGCTCCATCAGGCCGCAGTCCTGGCCTTCGCAGTTCATCAGCACGAAGCGCGTGGCGTTCCAGAGCTTGTTGCAGAAGTTGCGGTAGCCCTCGCAGCGCTTGGTGTCGAAGTTGACCGTGCGGCCCAGCGTGGCCATGGCCGCGAAGGTGAAGCGCAGCGCATCGGCGCCATAGGCCGGGATGCCCTCGGGAAACTCCTTCTCGGTGGCCTTGCGCACCTTGGGCGCGGTCTCGGGCTTGCGCAGACCGGTGGTGCGCTTGTCCAGCAGCGGCGCCAGTGCGATGCCGTCGATCAGGTCCACCGGATCGAGCACATTGCCTTCGGACTTGCTCATCTTCTTGCCCTGGGCATCGAGCACCAGGCCGTGGATGTAGACGTCCTTGAACGGCACCTTGCCGGTGAAGTGCTTGGTCATCATGATCATCCGGGCGACCCAGAAGAAGATGATGTCGTGGCCGGTGACCAGCACGCTGCTGGGCAGGAACAGGTCCAGCTCCTTCGTCTGCTCGGGCCAGCCCAGCGTGCTGAACGGCACCAGGGCGCTGGAGTACCAGGTGTCCAGCACGTCCGGATCGCGGGTCAGGGCGCCCGTGTAGCCGGCGGCCTGGGCCTTGGCACGCGCCTGGTCCTCGTCGCGGGCCACGAACAGCTCGCCGTTGCTGCCGTACCAGGCCGGGATCTGGTGGCCCCACCAGAGCTGGCGGCTGATGCACCAGTCCTGGATGTTCTTCATCCACTGGTTGTAGGTGTTGACCCATTGCTCGGGCACGAAGCGCACCTGGCCCGAGCTGACGGCCTCGACGGCTTCCTCGGCGATGCTTTTCCCGTTGGCGCCGGCCTTGCTCATGGCCACGAACCACTGGTCGGTGAGCATGGGCTCGATGACCTGGCCGGTGCGCGCGCAGCGCGGCACCTGCAGCTTGTGCTTCTTGGTCTCGACCAGCAGTCCCTCGGCATCGAGCTGGGCGACGATGGCCTTGCGCGCGGCAAAGCGGTCCAGGCCACGGTAGGCGGCCGGGATCTCGCCCAGCGTGTCCACCACCTTGGCGTCCAACGTGAAGATGGTCAGCATCTCCAGGCCATGGCGCAGGCCGACCTGGTAGTCATTGGTGTCGTGAGCCGGAGTGACCTTGACCACACCGGTGCCGAAGGCCTTGTCCACGTAGTCGTCGGCGATCACCGGCACCAGTCGGCCGGTGATCGGCAGCCTGACCTGGCGGCCGATGAAGGCGGCATAGCGCTCGTCCTCCGGATGCACCATCACCGCGGTGTCGCCGAGCATGGTTTCCGGCCGCGTGGTGGCCACCACCAGCTCGCCCGAGCCATCGGCCAGCGGATAGCGGATGTGCCACAGGAAGCCGTCTTCCTCTTCGCTCTCGACCTCCAGGTCGGACACCGCGCTCTTGAGGATCGGGTCCCAGCTGACCAGGCGCTTGCCGCGGTAGATCAGGCCTTCGTCGAACAGCTTGACGAAGGTGTCGGTGACGATGGCCGACAGCTTGTCGTCCATCGTGAAGTACTCATGGCCCCAGCTGACACTGTCGCCCATGCGCCGCATCTGCTGGGTGATGGTGGCGCCGCTCTTGGCCTTCCACTCCCAGACCTTGGCGGTGAAGGCTTCGCGGCCCAGGTCGTGGCGGCTCTGGCCCTGCTCCTGCAGCTGGCGCTCGACGACGATCTGCGTGGCGATGCCGGCATGGTCGGTGCCCGGTACCCACAGCGTGTTGTGGCCGCGCATGCGGTGGTAGCGCGTCAACGAGTCCATGATGGTCTGGTTGAAGGCATGGCCCATGTGCAGCGTGCCGGTGACATTGGGCGGCGGCAACTGGATGCAGAAGCTGGGCCTGGCGGCGTCCAGCGTCGGCGCATAGACGCCCGAGGCCTCCCACAGCGGTGCCCAGCGGGCTTCGATGGCGGCGGGTTCGAAGGACTTGGCAAGCTCGGTCATGGCAACGGCAGGCGGTGCGGACGGCGGTTCGTGGCCGCGTCCGCGGGCAACGGTGAGGGGAGGGCGCCGATTGTAGGAGGCGCTCTGCACCCCGCCCCCGCCTCGCCTCAGCGCTCAGCGGCAGGCGTTGGCCTGCGTGTAGTCGGTCACCTTCAGCCGGCCGGCGATGATCTCGGCCTTGGCCGCATCGACCTTCTGGCGCATCGCCGGCGTGAGCAGCCGGGCGTTGTGCTCGTCCAGCGCATAGTCGACGCCGCCTTCCTTCAGCCCCAGCGCGGTGACGCCGGGCTTCACGCCCTGGAAGGCCTGCCACACCGCCAGGTCCACACGCTTGACCATGCTGGTCAGCACCGTGCCCGGGTGCAGGTGGTTCTGGTTGCTGTCCACGCCGATGGTCAGGATGCCGCCGTCCTTGGCCGCCTGCATGATGCCCAGGCCGGTGGTGCCGGCGGCGGCAAAGATCACGTCGGCGCCTTGCGCGATCTGGCCGCGCGCGAGCTCGGCGCCACGGGCCGGATCGGTCCAGGCCGCCGGCGTGGCGCCGGTCATGTTCACCAGCACCTGCACGCGCGGATTGGCATGGCGCGCGCCCTGTTCGTAGCCGCACAGGAACTTGCGCACCAGCGGGATGTCCATGCCGCCGACAAAGCCGATCTTGCCGCTCTTGCTGGCCAGGGCGGCCAGCACGCCGACCAGGAACGAGCCCTCGTGCTCGCGGTAGACGAAGCTCTGCACATTGGGCGCGTCCACCACCGCGTCGACGATGGCGAACGGCGTCTTCGGAAACTCGCGCGCCACCTTGGCGATGGCCTCGGCCTGCGGAAAGCCGATCGCCACCACCGGCGCCGCGCCACGCTCGGCAAAGCGCCGCGCGGCCTGCTCGCGCTGGGCGCTTTGCGCGACCTCGAATTCGAGGAAGGGCTTGCCGGTCTCGCGCTTCCAGCGCTCGGCGCCGTCGGACGCGGCCTGGTTGAACGAGCGGTCGTGCTTGCCGCCCAGCTCGTAGATCACCGCCGGCTGGGCTGTCACAGCCGTGGCGGCAGCGGCCGCCAGCGCCAGGACCAGGCCCGCCCAGCCGCGCATCGTCAGAACAGCGCCTTGAACTGCACGCCCCAGGTGCGCGGCTCGTTGATGAAGCCGGTCAGGTTGTTGAAGTCGATGCCGCCGACGATGCGCTTCTGGTTGGTGATGTTGCGGCCATAGGCGGCCACGTCGTACTTGCCGTTGTCCCAGCTGTAGCCCACGCGCAGGCCGCCTTCGGTCAGGGCCTTGCCGGTGAACTCGATCGACTCGTACAGGAAGAAGTTGATCTTGCTGCGGTAGACCCAGTCGGTGTAGGCATAGACCTCGCCATTGCCCAGCGGCTGGCTGTACTTGAGCGTGAAGTTCAGCGTGGTCTTGGGCGCCTGCGGCAGCGGGTTGCCGTTGATCAGGGCCTTGCCACCGGTGGTCAGCGGATCGGTCACCGTGCACTGCAGGCAGGTGGACACGGCCAGGCCGGGGTCCTTGATCTGCGTGTCGTTGTAGCCGAAGCCCACCGTGGCCAGCAGGTTCTGCGTCACAAAGGCCTGCAGGTCGGCCTCGATGCCCTGGCCGCTGGCCTTCTTGGCATTGAGCAGGATGTTGGCATTGCCGGCGCCGCCCACCGCGGTCAGCTGCAGGTCCTTGACCTCGTAGCGGAACACGCCCACGTTCAGCCGCGCGCGGCGGTCGAACAGGTCGGCCTTGATGCCGGCCTCATAGGACAGATTGGTCTCGGGCGCGGCCACCGACTGGCCGTTGAAGGCGCTGGCGCCCTGGATGCTGCTGGCGCGGAAGCCGGTGGCCACGCGGGCATACAGGTTGGTGTTGCTGTCCAGCGCATAGCTGCCGCTCAGGTCCCAGCTGGGCTTGTTGTCGGTGGTCTTGGCCGTCAGCGGGCTGGACACGGCCAGCGCCGCCAGCGAGGGCAGGGTGCCGAACACATTGCTCCAGTAGTCCTGCACCGCGAAGCTCTTCTCGTCGCGGGTGTAGCGCAGGCCGGCGCGCAGCTTCAGCGCCGGGCTGACCGTGTAGTTGACGGCACCGAAGGCGGCCACGGCGTCGTTCTTCTGGCGCACGCGCAGATAGCCGTTGTCGGGGTTGCCCGGGCTCAGCGAGTCGTAGCTGAAGCTCTCGACCGTGTAGTCCTCGCGGAAGGCGAACAGGCCGGCCTGCCAGCTGAGCGGGCCGCTGCCGGTGGACTCCAGCCGCAGTTCCTGGGTCAGCTGCGAATGCTTGGGCATGCCGTCGGCGGTCTCGGACGAGAACGGGATCAGGCCCGGGCCGCTGGACGGCATGAACACCGCGCCAAAGCCGCCGTCGATGTCGCCGCGGCTGTAGGTCTTGACCTGCTCGTAGCCGCTGATCGAGTGCAGGGCCAGGCCGCCGCCCAGGTCGTAGCGGATGCGCAGGTTGGCGCCGACGTTCTGCACCTCGGATTCGTTCTTGCCGTCGAAGGACACCTTCTTCGGATCGAAGCCGGCGACGAAGTCGTTGGTGCCGGTCTTGATGATGTTGGCGCGGAACACGCGGGCCGAGCCGCTGTAGTCGCGCGCATGCACATTGGCCAGCACGCTGAGCTGCTTGTTGGGCTCGATCAGGTACTGCAGGCGCAGCGCGCTGTCGCGGTAGCCCTCGAAGTCCTGGGTCGGGCCGCTGGCCAGGGTGTTGTGCACCCAGTCGTCGCGGGTCTGGCTCAGCGCGCTGATGCGCAGGGCCTGGCCGTTGCCGGTGGGCAGGTTCAGCACGCCCTCGGCATTGATGGTCTGGAAGCTGCCCAGCGACAGGCTGCCATAACCTTCCATGCGCTTGAGGTTGGGCTTGGCCGACTCGAACTTGACCACGCCGGCCGGCGTATTGCGGCCGAACAGCGTGCCCTGCGGGCCACGCAGCACCTCGATGCGGTCCAGGTCGAAGGCCGGGAAGCCCTTCAGGATCGGGTTCTCCTGCACCACGTCGTCGTACACCAGGGACACCGGCTGCGAGGCATTGAGGCGGAAGTCGGTGTTGCCGTAGCCGCGCAGGTAGAAGCGCGGGAAGGCGCGGCCGAACGAGGACTCGACGTTCAGGCTGGGCACGCGGCCCGACAGCATGCGCACGTCCTGGCCGCTGGTGTTGAGCGCGTCCAGCAGCTCGGTGCCGAGCACGCTGATCGAGCTGGGCACCTGCTGGGCGTTTTCGACCCGGCGCTCGGCGGTGACGGTCACGGTCTGCAGCTTGCCGGCCTCGCTGGTCTGGGCCAGGGCCGGCGCGGCAAAGGCCGCGGCCAGCAGGGCTGCGAGCGGGGTCAGGGCAAGGTGGCGGGCGTGACTGGGCATGGCTGGGGGCTCCCGGGGTGGATGGTGGTCGCAGCGCACGCAAGCGGCGTGCCGGCAAACGCACGGGCGAGGTTCGGCCGGGATTGTGCGGTGGGCCCAGGCACCGGCGCTATCGCAGCGGCGGCCCGCACAGGCCGGGTGTTGCGGCGAAGTTACAGCGGCGCCGCCGCCGGCCGGTTCAGGGCGCTGGCGTGGACGAGGGCGTGACCGCGTCGATGGTCTTCTCGACCACCTTGCCACCCACCTTGACCGTGGTGCTGACCACCGCGCCGGTGACGCTGATGGCCGCGCCGGCGGCGGCCCCGGCCACGCTGACCACGGCACAACCCGACAGTGCCACCGACGACAGGGCCAGACACAGTGCGGCGAGCGGGCGGTGGGGCAGGTTCATGCCTCGATTGTCAGGCCCGTGGCCCGTTCCTGAACGCCGAAACTGTCGGCAAAGCTGAACCACACCGAGACATAGAAGGCCGAGGTGAAGGCCAGGCCCAGCGGCAGGGCCATCCAGCCCAGCAGGGCCTGGGCGCCGGTCAGCGCCACCAGCAGGGTCACGGCCGCGCCCAGGGCCAGCGCCGCCAGCGCCCAGCCCGCCAGGTAGACGACAAAGGCGCCACGCGCCCGCCACACCGCCAGGCTGCTGGAAAACAGCGCCTGCCCGGCGCCTTGGCCGGCCCAGTGCACCAGGGCCGAGGCATGCCAGAACGGCACCGACAGCAGGGCGCCCAGGCCCAGGCGCACCAGCATGCCGTTGACGAAGCGTGGATCGGCCAGCAGCTGGCCGACCGCGGCATTGGGCTGGCCGGGCGGCGATTCGGCCAGCTGGCGCTGCAACTCGACCAGGGTGCCGCCGTCCACCCATTCGGCCAGCGTGATGACCAGCACCGAGCCCAGCAGATAGGCGCCGCACAGCAGCCACTGTGCACGCTTGCGGGCGCGGTCCGGATGGCGCAGGCCCTGCACCAGCTGCAGCGCATGCACCGGGCCGTCGCGGCGCGCGCTGACGGTGGCGATCATGAAGCCCAGGCCCAGCATCGGCATCAGGCCCAGGCCCAGCGCGCCGCCGACCACCGGCACCAGCACGGCCAGCAGCAGCACGGCCATCAGAAAGGTGGCAAACAGGCCGGCAAAGGCCAGCGGCCGGCGCGCAAAAGCCACCAGGCCCTGGCGCAGCCACTGCCAGCCCTGGCGTGCGGCGACCGGATGCAGTCGGAGTCCCATGAAAACCTGTGTTTGAAGACGGCGCGGCTCAGTGCGCCGGATGCCAGGGGGCGGCCCGGCGCGCGCGCAGCACACGCTCGAAATGGCCGGGGTCCTTGGGTGCCAGCAGGCTGGCGTCGCGCGGCAGATGCCAGTCGGCCAGGCGCGACAGCCAGAAGCGCAGCGCCGCGGCGCGCAGCAGGGCCGGCAGCAGGCGCTGCTCCAGCGCCAGCAGCGGACGCTCGGACTCGTAGGCCTGCAGCAGGGCCTGGGCGCGGGCCTCGTCCAGCGCCGCCTCGTCGCCGTCCAGGCACCAGTCGTTCAGGCACACGGCCAGGTCGTAGCCGAAGCTGTCGTCGCCGGCGAAATAGAAGTCGAAGGCGCCGGTGAGCTTCTCATGGCCGGGCAGGCCGTCGAACAGCAGGTTGTCGCGGAACAGGTCGGCATGCACCGCGCCCCGCGGCAAGGCCTGCGCGGCCGGCGACGCAGCCAGCTGCTGCTGGAAGTCCAGCTCCTCGCTCAGCAGGGCCTGGCGCTCGCCGTCCAGGAAGGGCAGCACCCGCGGCGTGGTCGCGGCCCACCAGTCGGCGCCGCGCAGATTGGGCTGGCGCAGCGGGAAATCGGCCACCGCCAGGTGCATGCGCGCCAGCAGATGGCCGAGCTGGGCGCAGTGGTGCAGGTCAGGCGCCAGCTGATGCCGGCCCGGCAGGCGGTTGACCAGGGCCGCCGGCTTGCCGGCCAGCTGGTGCAGGATCTGGCCGGCGCCGTCGGCCTGCGGCTCGGGCACCGGCAGGCCCTTACGCGCCAGGTGCTGCATCAGGCCCAGGTAATAGGGCAGCTGGGCGGCCGTCAGGCGCTCGAACAGCGTCAGCACCCATTGCCGGCCGTCCTCGCCGTCGACGAAGTAGTTGGTGTTCTCGATGCCGGCGGCGATCGGCTGCAGCGAGAGCAGCCGGCCGCCGCCCAGGCGCTGCAGCAGCGCATCGGCCGCGTCGGCCGAGACCTCGGTGAACACCGCCATGGCCGGGGCCGGCTGTCAGAAACTCAGCAGCTGCCAGACGCGCTGGCCGGCACCGTCGCGGGACTGCGAGGCATCCTGGCCACCGGGGGCCGGGCGGATCTCGTAGGCCGGGCCACCCTGCTTGGGCTGCACCGTCAGGCGCTGGGTCTGGCCACGCACGCGCAGCTCGGTGATGCGCACGGCCTCGTCTTCGCTGACCAGGTGCTGCACCGCGGCTTCGCTGTGCAAGCCGGGCAGGGCGCAGGCCTGCAGGCCCAGGATCAGGGGCAGGCTCAGGACGAGGGCGGGACGGGTCAGGGACATGGGCGGATTCTAGGCGTGCGCCGTGCCAGCCAGGCCAGCCAGGCCAGACCGGCCAGCCAGAGCGCCAGCGTCGCCGGCTCGGGCACCGCGCTCACCGTGGTCAGGGCCGCCAGCCAGCTGCGCACCGCGGCGGTGGTCAGCAAGGTGTCGCCGGCCACCTCGCCGAAGCTGGCGTTCAGCGTGGCGTCGATGTCGCCCTGGTCGAGCCGGCCGATGAAGGAGTGCACGCCGACCAGGCTGCAGCCGCTGTCGTCGCAGACGAAGCTGGGGCCGCCCGAGTCGCCACCGGCGATGCTGGCTTCGTCGTCCAGGCCCAGGCTGCTGCTGCGGCCCAGCGCGTTGTGGCTGCGCGTGCCATCGTCGAAGTCGTAGAGCACGGCGCCGCCGCTGCCGTTGAGGCTGTCGTATTCGTTCCAGCCCCAGCGCAGCGTGCCGAAGCTGCCGCTGCTGTTGTTGGCGCCGCTGCTGCCGCTGCCGCCCAGGCCGTAGCCGGCGATCAGCACCTCGCTGCCGACGCCGACCTGGCCGTCGTAGATCGAGTAGCCGGCGACGCCGGTGAGGGCCGTGTCCAGGCGCAGCAGGGCCAGGTCGTTGTTCAGGCCCACGCTGCCGGTCCAGCCGTCGTAGACCAGGATGTCCTCGGCCGATACGCTGGCGCTGAGCATGCCGCCCAGCAGCGACACCGCCACCGTCTGCGCGTCGAGCAGGCCGTTGGCGTCGGTGACGCAGTGCGCGGCCGTCAGGATCCAGCCGCCGCCGGCCAGCAAGGCGCCGCTGCAGCCGGCGCTGCCGTCGATGACCAGACTGGCCACGCCGGCCAGCGTGTCCTGCATGCTGCTGCCGGCGGCCAGCTGGCCGTCGACGACGGCCTGGGCCGGCAGGGCGCTCAGCAGCGGCCACAGCAGGGCCAGGCACAGCCTGGGCGGGATGGGGAGGGTGCGGATGGCATTCATCGGGACTGCAGTGAACGGCGTGGAGGTCTGTGAACTCTGGTGAGGCCGTGCAAAGCCGCTGTTGCTGCTTTGTTGGGCCGGCCGCGCGCCCCGCGCCTGCGGGGGTGCGGGCAGCGCAGCCCGCACAATCGCGCCATGAGCGCCGACTCCCCCATCCTGCTGCTGGTCGATGGATCCAGCTACCTCTATCGTGCCTACCATGCGCTGCCCGATCTGCGCTCGCAGGACGGTTTTCCCACCGGCGCCATCCACGGCTTCATTGCGATGATGAAGCGGCTGCGCGAGCAGGTGCTGGGCAGCGGCCCGGGCGGCCATGCGGCCTGTGTCTTCGATGCCTCCGGGCCCACCTTCCGCGACGACTGGTATCCCGAGTACAAGGCCCAGCGCGCGCCCATGCCCGACGACCTGCGCAAGCAGATCGCGCCCATCCACGAGGTGGTGCGCCTGCTGGGCTGGCCGGTGATCGAGGTGCCACGCATCGAGGCCGACGACGCCATCGGCACGCTGGCGCGCGTGGGCGCGGCCGGCGGCCACCGCGTCATCGTCTCCACCGGCGACAAGGACCTGGCCCAGCTGGTCACGCCCCAGGTTGAGCTGATCAACACCATGAGCAACGAGCGCCTGGACGAGGCCGGCGTGCTGGCCAAGTTCGGCGTGCCGCCGGATCGCATCGTCGACTACCTGAGCCTGATCGGCGATACCGTCGACAACGTGCCCGGCGTCGACAAGGTCGGGCCCAAGACGGCGGTGAAGTGGCTGGCCGAGCATGGCTCGCTGGACGGCGTGATCGCCGCCGCCGCCAGCATCAAGGGCGTGGCCGGCGACAACCTGCGCAAGGCCCTGGACTGGCTGCCCATGGGTCGCCAGCTGGTGACGGTGAAGACCGATTGCGACCTGGCCGGCCATGTGCCCGGCTGGCCCGGCATCGAGGGCCTGGCGCTGCAGCCGGTGGACGGCGCCGGCCTGCTGGACTTCTACCAGCGCTACGGCTTGCGCAGCTTCAAGCGCGAGCTGGAGGCCGAGCTGGGCGGCGCTGCGCCGGCGGATGCGGCGGCGCCAGCCGCGGCCGGGGTCGGGGTCGGTGTCGCGGTCAATGAGGCCGGCCTGCCGCCGGTGCCCGAGCGCCGCTACGAGACCGTGCTCACCGCCGAGCAGCTGCAGGCCTGGGTGGCACGGCTGCGCGCCGCGCCGCTGGCCGCGCTCGACACCGAGACCACCTCGCTGGATGCGATGGCCGCGCGCATCGTCGGCATCAGCTTTGCGGTGCAGCCGGGCGAGGCCGCCTATGTGCCGGTGGCCCACGACGGCCCCGGCGCGCCCGACCAGCTGCCGCTGGACCAGGTGCTGGAAGCGTTGCGGCCCTGGCTGGAGGATGCCGCTGCGCCCAAGGTCGGCCAGAACACCAAGTACGACAGCCATGTGCTGGCCAACCATGGCATCACGGTGCGCGGCTGGGCCCATGACACGCTGCTGCAGAGCTATGTGTTCGAGGCCCACCTGGGCCACAGCCTGGAGAAGCTGGCCGAGCGCCACCTGGGCCGGCGCGGCCTGAGCTACGAAGAGCTGTGCGGCAAGGGCGCCAACCAGATCCCGTTCTCGCAGGTGGACGTGGAGCGCGCCACCACCTACAGCGGCGAGGACAGCGAGATGACGCTGCAGGTGCACCAGGTGCTGTATCCGCAGCTGGCCGCGCTGCCGGGCATGAAACATGTGTACCAGGCCATCGAGCTGCCGGTGTCGGCCATCCTGCAGCGCATCGAGCGCCATGGCGTGCTGATCGACGCGGCCGTGCTGGCGCGCCAGAGCCACGAGCTGGCCGAGCGCATGATCGCGCTGGAGCGCGAGGCCTACGACATCGCCGACCAGCCCTTCAACATGGGCAGCCCCAAGCAGATCGGCGAGATCCTGTTCGGCAAGCTGGGCCTGCCGGTGAAGAAGAAGACCGCCACCGGCGCGCCCAGCACCGACGAGGAGGTGCTGCAGGAACTGGCCGCCGACTACCCGCTGCCGGCGCGCATCCTCGAGCACCGCAGCCTGGCCAAGTTGAAGGGCACCTACACCGACAAGCTGCCGTTGATGGTCAACCCGGCCACCGGCCGCGTGCACACCACCTATGCCCAGGCGGTGGCGGTGACCGGCCGGCTGTCCAGCAACGACCCCAATCTGCAGAACATCCCGATCCGCACGCCCGAGGGCCGGCGCGTGCGCGAGGCCTTCATCGCGCCGCCGGGCCAGCACATCGTCTCGGCCGACTATTCGCAGATCGAGCTGCGCATCATGGCCCACATCAGCGGCGACCCGGGCCTGACCCGGGCCTTCGCCGATGGCCTGGACGTGCACCGCGCCACCGCGGCCGAGGTCTTCAACACGCCGGTCGAGGCGGTCACGTCCGAGCAGCGACGTTATGCCAAGACCATCAACTTCGGCCTGATCTACGGCATGGGCGCCTTCGGCCTGGCGCAGAGTCTGGGCATCGAGCAGAAGGCGGCCAAGGACTACATCGACCGTTACTTCGCGCGCTTCGCCGGCGTCAAGCGCTACATGGACGAGACCCGCGCCGCCGCCGCCGACCGGGGTTATGTGGAGACACTGTTCGGCCGCCGCATCGTGCTGCCCGACATCAAGGGCGGCAACGGCCCGCGGCGCGCGGCGGCCGAGCGCCAGGCCATCAATGCGCCGATGCAGGGCACGGCGGCCGACCTGATCAAGCTGGCGATGATCGCGGTGCAGGCGGCGCTGGACGCCGAGGGCCGCCAGAGCGCCATCGTCATGCAGGTGCACGACGAGCTGGTGCTGGAGGTGCCCGATGGCGAGCTGGCCTGGGCGCGCGAGGCCATTCCGCGCCTGATGGCTGGCGTGGCCCAGCTGAGCGTGCCGCTGCTGGCCGAGGTGGGCGTGGGCCCGAACTGGGAGCAGGCCCACTGACGCAGCGCCGTTGCGCTGTCACAGTTGAACCGGCGCATGTCACGGAACCGTCGCAATAGGTTCATAGACTGCCGGGCATGACGACTGACACCGGCCGTGCGCCGCAGCCTGCGCTGCTCAACCGCGAACTCGCGATCCTGGAGTTCAACCGCCGTGTGCTGGCCCAGGCCAGGCGTGACGACGTGCCGCTGCTGGAGCGGCTGCGCTATGTGACCATCGTCTCGTCCAACCTGGACGAGTTCTTCGAGGTGCGCTTTGCCGATGCGCTGGAGGCCATGCGCCAGGTCGGCGACCAGCATCCGGTGCGCGAGGCGCTGGACGATGTGACCGAGGCCGCCCATGGCCTGATCGCCGAGCAGTACCGCGTGCTCAATGACGAGGTCATGCCGGCGCTGGCCCAGCAGGGCATCGTGATCCTCAACCATGCCGAGCGCAACGAGGCCCAGCGCGCCTGGGTGCAGCGCTTCTTCGAGACCCAGGTGCGGCCGCTGCTGCTGCCGGTGGGGCTGGACACGGCGCATCCGTTTCCGCAGGTCGCCAACAAGAGCCTGAACTTCATCGTGCGCCTGGGCGGGCGCGATGCCTTCGGCCGCGACAACGCCATCGCCATCGTCAAGGTGCCACGCGTGCTGCCGCGGGTGATCCGCCTGCCCGATGCGCTGATGCCGGCCGGCCGGCAGGGCTTTGTGCTGCTGACCAGCGTGATCCGCGCCCACCTGGAATCGCTGTTCGGCGGCCGGCCGGTGGAGTCGTTCTCGCAGTTCCGCGTCACCCGCGATTCGGACATCGACATCGACGAGGTCGAGGCCGTCAACCTGCGCCAGGCCATGCGCACCGGCCTGACCACCCGGCACTTCGGCCTGGCCATCCGCCTGGAGGTGGTGGCCAGCTGCCCCGAGGACCTGTGGCGCTTGCTGCTGGAGCAGTTCGATCTGCCCGAGGCCGCGCTGTACCGGGTCAATGGCCCGGTCAACCTGGTGCGGCTGAACCAGCTGATCGACCAGGCCCACGGTGATGCCCTGCGCTTCGCGCCGCTGGAGCCCGCATGGCCCGAGCGCCGGCTGCCACGCGGCGAGGCCATGCTGGCGCGCATCGCCCAGGGCGATGTGCTGCTGCACCATCCGTTCGAGAGCTTCGAGCCGGTGCTGCAGTTCCTGCGCGAGGCGGTGGCCGATCCGGACGTGCTGGCCATCAAGCAGACCATCTACCGCACCGGCAGCCAGAGCGAGCTGATGGAACTGCTGATCGAGGCGGCGCGGCGCGGCAAGGAAGTCACCGTCGTGGTCGAGCTGAAGGCGCGCTTCGACGAAGAGGCCAACATCAACTGGGCCGAGCGGCTGGAGGCCGTGGGCGCCCAGGTGGTGTACGGCATCGTCGGCCTGAAGACCCATGCCAAGCTGCTGCTGGTGACGCGGCGCGAGGCCAGCGGCCGCCGCCGCGAGCCGCTGCTGCGGCGCTATGCCCATTTGTCCACCGGCAACTACAACCCCAAGACGGCGCGGCTGTACACCGACCTGGGCCTGTTCACCGCCGACCCCGGCCTGACCGCCGATGCCGATGCGGTGTTCCACCAGCTGGCCAGCCTGACCAAGGTGCGCACGCCACGCCATCTGCTGACGGCGCCGTTTGCGCTGCACCGGCGCATGCTGCAGCACCTGGAGCAGGTGGCCGCCGCCGCACGTGCCGGCCAGCCGGCGCGGGTGGTGGTGAAGGTCAATGCGCTGACCGACGTGCAGCTGATCCAGGCCCTGCTGGCCGCGGGACAGGCCGGCGCGCAGATCGACCTGATCGTGCGTGGCGCCTGCATGCTGCCGCCGGGCGTGCCGGGCTGGTCCGAGCGCATCCGCGTGCGTTCCATCGTCGGCCGCTTCCTGGAGCACACGCGGGTGCTGTACTTCCGCTGGGGCGAGGCCGAGGCCGACGAGGCGCTGTACCTGTCCAGCGCCGACTGGATGAGCCGCAACATGTTCCGCCGCGTCGAGGCCGCCTGGCCGATCAACGATGCGGCGCTGCGCCAGCGCGTCATCGACGAGGCCCTGGTGCCTTATCTGCACGACCGCTGCGATGCCTGGGCCCAGCACAGCGACGGCAGCTACCAGCGCCTGGGCAGCGACGGCCCCAGCGCCCAGCGCGCGCTGGCCCAGCGTTTCATGACCCCGGGCTGAAAGGCACCTGCATGGACCTGATCCTGTGGCGCCATGCCGAGGCGCGCGAGGCCCGCGAGGGCGAGAGCGACCTGGACCGGCCGCTGACCGGCCGCGGCGAGAAGCAGGCCGCGCGCATGGCCGAATGGCTGAACCGCTTTCTGCCCGACACCACGCGGGTGCTGGTCAGCCCGGCGCTGCGCACGCGCCAGACCGCCGAGGCCCTGGGCCGCAAGCTGCGCCTGGTCGACGGCCTGGCGCCCGGCGCCACGCCCGATCAACTGCTGAATGCCGCGCGCTGGCCCGACAGCCGCGAGCCGGTGCTGGTGGTCGGCCACCAGCCCACGCTGGGCCATGTGGCGGCGCTGCTGATGTCGGGCGCCGCGGCCATGGACGCGCCGGCCTGGGCCATCCGCAAGGGCGGCGTGTGGTGGCTGCGCCAGCGCCAGCGCGAGACCGGCACCGAGGTGGTGGTGGTGGCCGTGCGCACGGCCGACCGGCTGTAGGCCGGCTTGGCGGCCCGGCTGGCCCGGCGTTCAGGCCGGGGTAAGAACCAGCCGCGGCTGGCCCTGGCGCGACCAGGCCTCGGCCTCTTCGCCCAGCAGGTGCAGGGTGCGCGGATGCCGCGCCGCCCAGTCGCGGGCCCAGGCCAGGCGCGCCAGGCGCGGCTGCCGCGCATCGCGGACCAGGCTCAGCGCCCCGGCATCCACCGGCCCGCGCGCATGGCATTTGATGACCGCCAGCCGCAGCGCCAGCGCCTGCCAGGCAAACAGCTCCTGGCTCAGCTGGGCCTCGACCTTGCGCAGGCCGCCACGCTGGGCCAGCACCAGGTCGGCGATGCGCCGCTGCTGGCTTTGCGAGAAGCCGGCCGCATCCACATGGCCGACCAGGTAGGCGCTGTGGCGGTGGTGGTCGTGGTGGCTGACCATCAGGCCGATCTCGTGCAGGGCCGCGGCCCAGCCCAGCTCGCGCAAGGCCTCGGCATCGGGCTCGTCGCGTCCGGCCAGGGCACCCTGCAGCAGGGTGGTGGCCACGGTCTGCACGCGCTGGGCCTGGGCCAGGTCGACGCCGAAGCGCTGCTGCAGCTCGGCCACGCTCTGCTCGCGCACATCGGCGCTGCCGCCGGCATGGCGGGCCGCCGCATGGCGCTCGGCCAGGTCGACGATCACGCCCTGGCGCAGCGCGCCCTTGGCCGGCTGCAGGGCCTGGATGCCGAAATGCGTGGCCAGCGTGTAGAGCAGGGCCAGGCCGCCGCCGATGACGGCCTTGCGGTCCTCGCGCAGGCCGGGCAGCGACAGGCGCTCCACCGAGCCGGCGGCCAGACATTCGCGGATGCACCAGCGCAGGCCGTCGGGCGTGATGGTGCCGTCGCTGACGCCGCTGGCGGCGAGGATCTGCGACACCGCGCCGGCCGTGCCCGAGGAGCCCAGCGCCTCGCGCCACAGCGAGGGCGCAAACAGCGCCAGCGCCTCCTCCAACTCGGCGCCGGCGGCGACCTGGGCGCCGCGAAAACCGTCCTCGGTGTAGCGGCCATCGGCAAACCAGCGCATCGACAGGCTGACGCTGCCGACGCGGAACGACTCCACCACCCGTGGCACGCGGCCCTGGCCGAGGATCATCTCGGTGCTGCGCCCGCCGATGTCGATGACCAGGCGCGGCGCGTCGGACGGCTGCAGATGCGACACGCCGGCGTAGATCAGGCGGGCCTCCTCGCGGCCCGAGACGACCTCGATGGCAAAGCCCAGTGCCGCCTGGGCCTGCAGCAGAAAGGCGTCGCGGTTGCGCGCCTCGCGCAGCGTCTGCGTGGCCACCGCGCGCACCTGGGCCGGGCCGAAGCCGTCCAGCCGCTGGGCAAAGCGGCGCAGGCAGGCCAGGCCGCGCTCGGCCGCCTCGTCGGTCAGAAAGCCGTTGGCATCCAGTCCGCCGCCCAGGCGCACGGTCTCCTTCAGGTAGGCGATGCGGCGGTAGCGGCCATGCTGCACCTGACCGATCTCGAGGCGAAAGCTGTTGGAGCCGATGTCGATGGCGGCCAGGGGCGCGCCGGAGCGGGGAGGGCGTTGGACCATGCTGGCCGGCATGCTACCGGCATTCAATGACGCGGCCATCCACGCAGGCGCCATGGGGCCATGCGCGGCTTCCTAGAATCGCCCACCCTTCCCGTCAATTCCACACCCAGGAGCCGTGCATGCGCGACCAGATCGACAGCCTGACCCCCAGCCGCGATTTCCACCGCCGCGACTTCGTGCGCACCGCGGTCGGTTCGGGCTTTGCCGCGGCGGTGCTGCCGGTGATGGCCCAGACCGTGATCAAGACCGACGAGCAGGGCCTGGTGGCCGGCGAGGTGAGCATCCCGGTGGGCGACTTCAAGCTGCCGGCCTACCGCGCCGCGCCGGCCGGCAAGGCCAATGCACCGGTGGTGCTGGTGATCAGCGAGATCTTCGGCGTGCACGAGCACATCGCCGACGTGGCGCGGCGCTTTGCCAAGGCCGGCTACTTTGCCATCGCGCCCGAGCTGTTCGTGCGCCAGGGCGATGCCAGCGCCTATGGCGAGATCGCCAAGCTGCTCGCCGAGGTCGTCAACAAGGTGCCCGATGCCCAGGTGATGGGCGATCTGGACGCCTGCGTGGCCTGGGCCCGTGGCCAGGGCGCCGATGCGTCCAGGCTGGCCGTCACCGGCTTCTGCTGGGGCGGGCGCGTCACCTGGCTGTATGCGGCCCACAACCCGGCGGTGAAGGCCGGCGTGGCCTGGTACGGCCGCCTGCTGGGCCCCACCAACCCGCTGCAGCCGGCGCATCCGCTGGACCTGGCGGGCAAGCTGGGCGCGCCGGTGCTGGGCCTGTATGGCGAGAAGGACGGCGGCATCCCGCTTGACAGCGTCGATAAGATGAAATCGGCCCTGGCCCAGGGCAGCGCCGCGGCCAGGCGCTCGGAGTTCGTGATCTACCCCGATGCGCCGCATGCCTTCCATGCCGACTACCGTCCCAGCTACCGCAAGGACGCGGCCGAGGACGGCTGGAAGCGCTGCCTGGCCTGGTTCCGCACCCACGGCGTGGCCTGACTCGGTCCCGCCGTCCCCGCCCAACCGCGCCCGACCGGCGCGGTTGGCGCTTTTGATCAATGCCGTAGTCGATGACCCTGCTCTACATCGTTCTGGCCACCTTTGCCGGTGGCGTGCTGTCGGTGGTGCTGGCCGCCACCCTGACCCAGGCCATCCTCGGCCGCCTGGTGCGCGACCTGGTCAGCCTGTCGGTGGGTGTGCTGCTGGGCACGGCTCTGCTGCATGTGCTGCCCGAGGCCTTCGAGCAGGGCCATCAGCTGGACATCGAGCCGCATCCGCTGTTCCTGACCCTGCTCGGCGGCCTGCTGTTCTTCTTCCTGCTGGAGAAGGCGGCGCTGTACCGCCACGGCCATCACCACGAGGGCGATGGCCATGACCACCACCACCATTTCGACACCGAGCAGGCTGGCCGCGGTGGCCTGAGCGTGCTGGTCGGCGACAGCATCCACAACTTCTGCGACGGCCTGATCATCGCCGCCGCCTTCCTGGCCGACACCCAGCTGGGCATCGTCACCGCGGTGGCGGTGATCGCCCACGAGATCCCGCAGGAGGTGGGCGACACCATCGTGCTGATCAACGCCGGCTTCAGCCGCCGCAAGGCGCTGGCCTACAACGCGCTGTCAGGCCTGGCGGCGGTGGTGGGCGGCGTGCTCGGCTACTTCGTCGTCGGGCCCTGGCAGGCGCTGTTTCCCTATCTGCTGGTGGCCGCGTCCAGCAGCTTCATCTACGTGGCCGTGGCCGACCTGCTGCCGCAGCTGCAGCGCCGCCTGCCCTGGCGCGACAACCTGGCCCAGCTGGGCTGGATCTTCGCCGGCCTGGCCATCATCGCCCTGCTCAAGGGCGCACAGCACAGCCACTGAACCCGCCCAACGGCGCGGCACCGGCCGCGCCTGGGCTCACTTGACCACCAGCACCGGCAGCGGGCTGTGCGTCAGCACGCGGCTGGTCTCGCTGCCGATCAGCAGCGCGGCCATGCCGCGCCGGCCATGCGAGGCCATCACGATCAGGTCGCAGCCCTTGTCCTTGGCCAGGTCGAGGATCGCCTCCCAGGGATGCAGGGCCTCGACGGTCGAGCCCTCGCAGGCCACGCCGGCGGCTTGCGCGGCGGCGATCACCGCCTTCACGCGGTCGGCGGCAATGCGTTCCTGGGCGTCGTAGAACTCCTGCGGTGGCACCGGCTGCATTTCCGAGATGGCGCTGTACGGGAACGGCTCCTTGACGCTCAGCGTCACCAGGCTGGCGCCGCCCAGCTTGGCCAGCGACACGGCCGTCTGCACGGCCTTGGTGGTGATTTCCGAGCCATCGGTGGGGACCAGGATGCGTTGGTACATGAGTCTCTCCTGCGCTTGGGGACAAACGGCCTGCTCGGATCGCGGATGGGATCGGATCAGGCCGGCTTGACCACAGTGTGCGCGCTGGCCCGGCGCATGTCTTGACCGGCATCAATCCCCGGCTCAGGCCTCGAAGCTGCGGCTGTCGCCCACCGCCGGCGCCTGCCTGGCGCGCAGCCGCGAGGCGGCGATGCCCGAGACCACGATCAGGCCCATGCCGGCCAGCGCCAGGCCGCTGACCGCGTCGCCGAACAACCAGACGCCGAAGCCGAACGAATAGACGATGCCCAGGTACTGCAGCGTGGCATTGATCAGCGTGCTGCCGATGGCATAGGCCCGGGTCATCAGCAGTTGGGCGGCGGTGGCGCACAGGCCCACGGCCAGCAGCAGGGCCACGCCACGCGGCGTGTGGCCGTGCCAGCCATCGCCGAGCTGCGCCACCACCGCGCCGGCCAGCGCGCCGCACAGCGAGAAATAGAACACCACGCGCGGCTCGGGCTCGCCGGCCCGGCCCAGCGCCGTGACCTGCAGATAGGCCATCGCCGATAGCATGCCCGACAGCAGGCCGGTGAGGCCACCCCAGAGCTGGTCGGCGCCCATCGACGGACGCAGGATCATCACCACGCCGGCAAAGCCGGCCAGCACCGTGGCCACCAGACGGCCATCGACGCGGGCGCCGCCCAGCAGCACGCCGCCACCGATCAGAAAGGCCGCCATCCACACCGAGGACATGTAGTTCAGCGTCACCGCGGTGGCCAGCGGCAGCACGCTGATGGCATAGAACCACAGCATCAGCGCGCAGACGCCGCTGACGCTGCGCCCCAGGTGCATGCCGGGCACACGGGTGCGCAGCGACAGGCCCTGCCAGCGCGACAGCGCAAACATCATGGCCGCGCCGATGAGGCCGCGGTAGGCCACGATCTCGCCGGTGCTGTAGCCATGCTCGGACGAGGCCAGCTTCACCGCCACGCCCATCAACGCGAACAGCAGCGTCGACAGCACCATCATCAGAATCGCTTTCATGCGGCCATTGTCCCGGCTGGCGTCGAGCCGCCGCCGATGCGGGCGGTGATCGGCAAGAATTTTCGGCGCAGCCCTTGCTGGGCCTGTATTTCTCGGTCTATACTGCTAGCTTCACTACCGCGGAGTGGTAGTTCAGTTGGTTAGAATACCGGCCTGTCACGCCGGGGGTCGCGGGTTCGAGTCCCGTCCACTCCGCCATGTTTTTTCCGAAAAAGCCGCACCCTGCGATGCGGCTTTTTCATTGCTGCCGAATCGGTTGCTTGCGCAACAGCGGTCGGCGAGCAAGAAATACAGCGTGCGGCCTGAAACGGTTGCAATTTGCGCTATAGTGCTAAGTTAACCACTGCGGAGTGGTAGTTCAGTTGGTTAGAATACCGGCCTGTCACGCCGGGGGTCGCGGGTTCGAGTCCCGTCCACTCCGCCAAAGATTCTGCAAGCCAAGGGCCGCATCGCGAGATGCGGCCCTTTCGCTTTTTGGCCCCTGCTCGTCAGCCTGATGCGCCTGCCGATGTCCAGAAGCCCGCACAGCCGTCGTCCATCGGCCTACAGGCGCTGCGGCCAACGGCCGACGCCGCGCACCGCTGCCGGCCCAAGGGCGCGTCGGCCGGCCAGGCCCTAGGCTTCGCCACAGGTGCCGACCGTGTCGTGCGGGGGCTGGCGCCGGGAGAGCCCACATGAAACAGCAGGCCCAGTCTCAGTCCCAGTCTCTGGTGCGCAGCGCCGAACCCTGTGGTCGCGGCGGTTACTCCGGCCTGCCGGACTTCGAGCTGCGCTTTGACTCGCTGTTTGTCGAAGGCCGGGGCCTGTCCTTTCCCTGCGATGCGCAGGGCCGCGTCGATCTGACCTTGCTGGGTGAGCGCGCCCGAGCCAACTACCTGCGGGCCTGTGCGGTGATCGGTCGCGAGTACCGCACGCCGGCCGTGCGCAGCCTGCCGTGCTGAGGCGCTGCAGCCGCGGCAACGGTCGGCCGGTGGCGGGCTAAGGTCTCAGAAAACGGTCGGCGCCGGTGCGCATCAGGCGCAGGCGCAGGTCGTCGCCCACCTGGGCGGCTTCCAGATAGCGCCACGGCGGCGTCTCGGGCAGGGCCGCCCGCTGCGGCAGCTGCGCCAGGTCGCGCCCCGGGCCGAGCAGGGTGGGCGCCTGGTAGAGCAGCAACTCGTCGACCAGGTCGGCGGCCAGCAGGGCACCGTTCAGCGTGGCGCCGGCTTCCACATGCAGTTCATTGACCGGCTGGGCGCCCAGGTGATTCAGCAGCCTGGCCAGGTCGACGCGCCCGCGGCCATCCGGCAAGGCCACGATCTGTGCGCCCGCCGCCTCCAGCGCGGCCGCGCGGCTGCCGCCCTCCGCGGCGTCGCGGTCGGCGCAGGCCACGGTCACCGCGCCCGGCGGGGCCAGCAGGCGCGCACCGAGGGGCAGCCGCAGGCGCGAGTCGACGACCACGCGACGCGGCTGCAACTGGGTTGGCACCAGGCGCACGTCCAGTCGTGGATCGTCGTCCAGCACCGTGCCCAGGCCGGTGAGCACGGCGCCGGCGCGGCGCCGCCAGTCATGGCCGTCGCTGCGCGCCGCCGCACCGGTGATCCACTGGCTGCGGCCATCGGGCAGGGCGGTGCGCCCGTCCAGCGAGGCGGCGATCTTCATCCTCACCCAGGGCCGGCCGCGCAGCACCCGCGACAGGAAGCCGATGTTCAGGGCTTGGGCGGCGGCCGCGGCCGGGCCGCCGTCGGCGACATCAACCTGCACGCCGGCGGCGCGCAGCCTGGCGATGCCGCGGCCGGCGACCTCGGGGAAGGGATCGTGCAGGGCCACCACCACGCGCGCCAGGCCGGCCTGGATCAGTGCGTCGCAGCACGGGGGAGTGCGGCCATGGTGGGCGCAGGGCTCCAGGCTGACCCAGGCCGTGCCGCCCTGCAGCGGGCGGCCGCGGGCGGCGGCGTCGCGCAGGGCCATGACCTCGGCATGCGGGCCGCCGGCCTGCTGGGTGAAGCCTTCGCCGGCGGGCTGGCCCTGGGCGTCGTGCAGCACGCAACCGACGCGTGGATTGGGGTCGGACAGGCCGATGGCCTGCCGGGCCAGTTCGACCGCGCGCAGCAGGCGGTCCTGGTCATGGTTCGACAAGGCCATGCCGGGTCAGGGCTGGTGCAGCACGGTCGAGTAGTTGACGCCGTTGCTGACCACGCCGCTGGGGCAGCCACCGCTGGCGATGGCCCAGATCACCAGGTAGTTCTGGTTGATCAGGTTCTCGGCCACATTGCTGTAGCTGGCCGGGTGCTGGTGGTTGGCGCTGCCGGTGCTGTAGCGGCAGACCTTGACCAGCGGATCGGTGCTGCCGATCCTGCTGGTGCCCGCGCTGTTGACCACGCCCAGGTCCAGCCGGCCCGACCAGCTGCTGCTGCCGGTGGCCGGCAGCACGGCACAGAAATACGGTGTGGCGTTGGCCACGGCGGTGCCGGCATAGCAGCTGGCGGTGGCCGTGGAGCCGCTGAGCGTCAGCGTGGACGGGCCGCCGGCCAGTTGCAGATCGACCGCGCCGACATTGCCCACTGGCGTCACGGCATTGGCCGCATCGCCGTGCACGCTGGGCAAATGCCATTGCGCATAACCCGAGACCAGGTAGGCGGTGACGCAGGACGTGCCGTCGATGGCGCAGACCTTCAGCGCCGCGCTGGCATTGTCGAAGTACCAGGCCAGGCTGCTGCTGCCGGGCGGCACCCAGCGGCTGCGGCCGTCGCCCAGGTCGCTGGCCGAGGCCGGGATGGCCACATGCCGACCGCCACGCTGGGCCGGACTGCCCGGCAGCGGACTCACCGCCAGCTGGCCGGACAGCGCCGGCGAGGCCGCGGCCACCAGGCCGTGCAGGCGCACGCTGCGGGTCTCGTTGGTGCGGTCCGCCCAGGTCACCACGGTCTGCACCAGCTTCATCTGCGGCGGCGTGACGCCGGCCTCGATCAGCGCGGCCGTGGCCATCGGCACGGCGGTCACGTTGCGCGTCAGGCCATAGGTGACGTTGGCGGTGTCGCCGGGCAGGCCGCTGTCGGCATCCACGCGGCCGGCCATCTCGTCCCAGGAGCCCAGCGTCTGTCCGGGCAGCTGGCGCACATTGGTGAACAAGCGGGTCGATTCCACGTCCTGGGCGGCCAGGCGCATGGCCTCGGTGGTCTGCCGCGCGGCGTCGGTGTTGACGCGCATCGTCGCCTGCACGCCGACCAGGGCCAGCATGCCGAAGGACATCACGGCCAGCGCCACCAGGGCCTCGATCAGCGAGACGCCCCGCGATGGCGGGCGCTGCCGGCTGGGGTTGTGCGGGCACATCATGACGGACGGGTCCAGCTGCCGGGCACACGCACGAAGGAGCCGTAGCCGAGCTTGATCAGGTCGAGTAGGTCACGCCGGTAGGCCACGCTGAGGTGGCCGTTGGCGCTGACCCCGGCGCCCGAGACCAGCGCGCCGTTGACCACCGCGGCCGCGGCGCCGCTGGCCCAGTTGATGCCGCCCTCGGCATGCACGAAGCCGTTGATGGTGACGCCGGCCTGCACCGTCAGCACGCCGTCGGTGGCGGCCAGGTCGTCGGGATCGGCCTTGGCGACGATGATCATCACCGGCTCGGTATCGCTGCCCAGCGTGCCGCCGCCGGCGGGCACGCTGTCCAGCGTCAGGTTGCCGCTGATCCACAGCGTGCGCCGCGGAAAGGCGTTGATCACCTGCACCAGGCGCGCGGTGTCGCAGCCGGTGCTGCAGTTGACGCGCACCACCGCCGGCTGGCGCATGAACTCCTCGCGCTGCATGCCGTAGGTGGACAGGAACTGGCGTCGCAGCAGGTTCAGCGTGGCGGCCTGGGCCGGCAACGGATTGGCCAGGCTGGCATCGCCGCTGACGCCGCCATTGCCCGGCGCACCGGCCGGCCCGCTGAGCACCTGGGTGCCGGTGACGGTGCCGCCGGCGTGCAGGCTGATGCCGGTGCCCGGATCGGGATTGCTGATGCGCAGCTCGACGCCGCTGGCGGCGCTGGCATCACCGGCCACCGACAGCGCCGCGGCCGGCGGATTGGGCAGGGCGCGCACCAGGCCCAGGCTGACACGCACATTGGACAGGGCGTCGGCGGCGGGCTCGGTGTTGAGGTTGTTGACGCAGGGCTGGGCGCTGCTGCCCGGCGTGGCGCAGCCACGCAACTCGACGGTGATGGTGCCGGGACGCACCGCCAGGCCGGGGCGGACGAACGAGACGCGGAAGGCCGAGGCGCTGCTGTCATTGCCCCAGCTCAGCGCCGGCGTCGGCGACGCCACGCTGGTGCAACTGCAGCTCAGCGTCGTGCCGTTGGCCAGGCAGCCCGAGTACAAGGGCACCAGGGCGGCCGTCGACACCACCGAGTAGCCACCGGCCGCATCCAGCGTCAGGTAGCGGCGGCGGAAGTCGAGGTTGGCGGTGTCGGAGCTGGGTTCGCACTGCGCATCGACGCGGCCGCTGTTCAGCTGGGTCAGGGCCCAGTCGGCGGCGGCGTCGGCGGCCATCAGCGCGCGCTCGGCCTTGTAGCTGTTGGCGGCCGTGCGCTGCTCGAACACCAGGTTGCGGTTGGTGTAGGCCGCCACCAGGGCCATGATGAAGAACAGCACCATGACCACGGTCAGCGCGGCCATGCCCTGCGCGGCCGGACGGGGCGGCGGGTGGCCGGTGCTCAGCATGGTGCCGCCTGTTCCACCAGCACGTCGTTGCGCAGCCGCACATCGCTGCTCGCGCTGCGCGAGACGCTGCTGTCGTGCACCGCATTGGCCACGATGGTGACCACCACATCACGCACCTGCAGGCACAGCACATTGCTCGCCAGCGTCGGTCCGGGGGGGCACAGCGCACCACAGGGCAGGGGCACGCTGCGCGAGCGCACGGCAATGCTGAACTGCGTGACCGACAGCACCGCCGGGTCGGTCAGGGTCTGCCAGCTGTTGCCGATGCGCATCTCCACGGTGCGCGCATCGGCATTGTGGCGAAAGCCCACCGTCTCATCGTCGTCGACCACATTGTTGTCGGTGCCCAGCGCGGCACCGGACTCGTCCTGCGAGCGGTCGTAGAGCACCGAGTCGGTCTCGGTGGTGAGGTTGTTGTACGGATTGCGCATGGCCTGGGCCGCATCGGGCTGCCAGACGTTGTTCCAGGCCTGGGCCCAGTAGCCGGCACGGCGCACGTCACGCACCACGATGTCCAGCACCGCGCGCAGGTCCTGCTGCACCTGGGCTTCGAGCAGCATGCGCCGGTTGTCACCCAGCTGGGTGGACATCACCACCGTGGCGCCGGCCAGGATGAACAGGCCGATGGTCACGCCGACCAGCAGTTCGACGATGGACAGGCCGTGGCGGCGCAGGCCGATGCCGGGGTGGCTCATGACGACCCTCCGCCACAGGCGGGGTAGTGGGCAGCATGTCCCGACACCGAGCAGGCCGAGGCCCTGAAGGTCGGGCTGGTTTGCACACGCACCCGGCCGCCGGAACCGGCGCTGACATCCACGCTGAGCGAATGCCCGTTCTCGGGCAAGCCGGTGACGCTCTCCAGCAGCACCTCCGTGGCGCTGCCGCTGTTGGGCTCGACACGGATGCTCTGGGTGTTGGGCCACTTCACCGTCTTGATCAGCAAGGCCCGGGTGGTGGCCGAACCGGCGCACATGCTGCCTTCCGACAGGGTGCAGTCGCAGTAGCGGCCGACCTCGGAAAACTGGTAGACCGCGTAGCAGCTCATCGAGGCCGTGCTGCCAAAGCGGATCACGACACGTGCATTGCGCTGGGCCTGGGTCGAGCGCATCAGTCGCAGATCACCCAGCAACTCGTCCACCGTGCCCTGCACCCGCTTGCGCATGATGAACTCGTACATCGACGGTGCGGCCACCGCCATCAGCACGGCAACGATGGCCAGGCCGACCAGCAGTTCCATCAGCGACAGGCCACGCCTGCGGCCGGCATGGGCCTGTCGGACGGCGAGCAGGGCGTTCACCCGGGCCTCACTTCACCCAGCAGGGCTCGGGCGTCCCGCTGTTGTCGGTGCCGGCCGAGTTCTGCGAGGCATAGCCGATGACGCCGTTGGCCAGCGTCACGCGCAGCACGCGGCAGCGCGTATCGCCGCGCTGCGGCGAACCCTCGCGGGCGGTGGCCGTGGCCACATAGCCGGTGGCCGTGGCCGAGTCGGCCGTGATCGCCAGGTCGTAGTGGCCGTCGGGCGAGCGGGCCGAGGCCCCCGGCAGCTCGGACAGCGTGCCCTGGTAGGCCGTGTGGTTGGCGCGCCAGCGCTCCTGGGCCTGCATCAGCGTGGTCAGCGCGGCCATGCCATCGGCGCGCCGCCCCTTCTGCACCATCGACTGGTAGCTGGGATAGGCCACGGCGACCAGGATCGCCGCCACCGCCAGGGCAATCATCAGCTCGATCAGCGTGAAGCCCGATGGGCCACGGCGGCAGGCTGGGTCAGATCCGGTGGGGCGCATGGGCCGATTATGGGCAGCCGCTCCGGTACGGGGTATGGGCATGTCGGTCCCGCTCTGCCGCCGGTCGCCCAGCCCCTGCCGTTCGTCGGCGCTTCCCACGATCGAGGGGGCGGGACCTGTCGCTCAACGGCAGCGCGGCAAGCCGCCCAGGGCCGTCGGCGAGCAGCTGCGGATGCGGCCGAGCACGTTGACGATCTGGTGCACGGCGCGGCCGTCGCGGTCGCTCAGCACCAGGGTGGCGGTCGGGGTCACCGTGCCCTTGCCGGCGTCGAAGGTCAGCGTGCGGTCCGGGCTGGCCAGCTGCACGCCGGCCACCGCCGGCAGGCCCTGGGCCCGCAGCAGCTGGGCCCCGGCGACACACTGGGTCTGTCCGTCGGCGTCGCAGCTGCAGCCCTCGGCCGGACCGGTGTACAGCGCATAGCAGGCGCCACCACCCTCGGGGTGCTGCAGCGACAGTCGCACGCTGCGGTCCAGCGTCTGGGCCTGCGAGCGGGCCAGCTGCAGATCGGTTTCCAGCTGCGCCGCGGCCGACATCAGCGACTGGCGCTGCTGGGTCTGCAGCAGCAGTGGCAGCGACTGGCCCAGCAGCACCGCGGCGATGCCGGTCACGCACAGCAGGTCGACCAGGCTGAAGCCGCGGCTGGGGCGCAGGTTGCGGCCGTGGTTCGGGCGGCGGGGGAGGCGGGTCGTCATGGTGTGCTCCACGTTGGCTGGGGGATGCACACACTCTAGGAATCGCCCGGCGATGGCGCGTCGCCCGCGCGGGGGCGGTGCGAGGGGTGGCCCGGGGGAGGAGAGGGGGGGATTCCCCCCGCCGGGGGGAGGTGGAGGGGTGCCGGCAGGCCGCGTTCAGATGTCGCGGATCAGCTGCCGGAACTCGTCCACGTCCTCGAAGCTGCGGTACACCGAGGCGAAGCGCACATAGCCGACCTTGTCGATGCGCTTCAACTCACGCATCACCAGCTCGCCGATGCGCGTGCTGGGCACCTCGCGGGCGCCGCTGGCCAGCAGCTTGTCCTGGATGCGCTCGATGGCCGCATCCACCTGCTCGACGCTGACCGGCCGCTTGCGCAGCGCCAGCATCATCGAGGCGCGCGGCTTGGCCGGGTCGAACTCGACCCGCGCGCCATCCTTCTTCACCACCGCCGGCATCGCGATCTCGGCGCGCTCATAGGTGGTGAAGCGCTTGTCGCACTTCAGGCAGCGGCGGCGGCGGCGGATGACATCGCCTTCGTCCGATTCCCGGGTCTCGACGACCTGGGTTTCCTGGTGGGCGCAGTAGGGACAGCGCATGCCGGTGACCTTCCGCGCCTGCCGCCGTGCCGCTTCAGCGGTAGACCGGGAAGTCGCGCGTCAGCGCCGCGACCTTGGCGCGCACCGTGGCGAGGTTGGCCCCGTCGTGCGGCTGGTCCAGCACATCGGCGATCAGGTGCGCCGTGGCGCGGACCTGCTCCTCCTTGAAGCCGCGCGTGGTCATGGCCGGCGTGCCCAGGCGGATGCCGCTGGTGACCATGGGCTTCTGCGGGTCGTTGGGGATGCCGTTCTTGTTGCAGGTCATGTGGGCCGCGCCCAGGATGGCCTCGGCCTCCTTGCCGGTCAGGCCCTTGGGCCGCAGGTCCACCAGCATCACATGGCTTTCGGTGCCGCCGCTGACGATGCGCAGGCCGCGCGCGATCAGCGTCTCGGCCAGCACCTTGGCATTGGCCACCACCTGCTGCTGGTAGGCCTTGAAGGCCGGCTGCAGCGCTTCCTGGAAGGCCACGGCCTTGCCGGCGATCACATGCATCAGCGGGCCGCCCTGGATGCCGGGGAAGATCGCCGAATTGATCTTCTTGGCGATGGCCTCGTCGTTCATCAGGATGATGCCGCCACGCGGGCCGCGCAGGCTCTTGTGCGTGGTGCTGGTCACCACGTCGGCATGCGGCACCGGGTTGGGGTAGACGCCGGCGGCGATCAGGCCGGCGTAGTGCGCCATGTCGACCATGAAGTACGCGCCGACGGCCTTGGCCACCTTGGCGAAGCGCTCGAAGTCGATGCGCAGGCTGTAGGCGCTGGCGCCGGCAATGATCAGCTTGGGCTTCTTCTCGTGGGCCAGGCGTTCCATCGCGTCGTAGTCGATGGCTTCGTTGGCATCCAGGCCGTAGCTGACGACGTTGAACCACTTGCCCGACATGTTCAGCGGCATGCCATGGGTCAGGTGGCCACCTTCGGCCAGGCTCATGCCCATGATGGTGTCGCCGGGCTGCAGCAGGCCGAAGAACACCGCCTGGTTGGCCTGGCTGCCGCTGTTGGGCTGCACATTGGCGAAATTGGCGCCGAACAGCGTCTTCAGGCGCTCGATGGCCAGGGTCTCGACCACGTCCACGTTCTCGCAGCCGCCGTAGTAGCGCTTGCCGGGATAGCCCTCGGCGTACTTGTTGGTCAGCTGCGAGCCCTGGGCCTGCATCACCGCCGGCGACGTGTAGTTCTCGCTGGCGATCAGCTCGATGTGGTCTTCCTGGCGCTGGTTCTCGGCCTGGATCGCGGCCCACAGTTCGGGGTCGACATGGGCGAGCGTGGATTGGGAGCGGTCGAACATGGAAGCTTTCCTTGGCAGCAGTGGGTGAGCCCGGCGGAGCGCAGGCGCAGACGCGGCAGCGTCTGCAGGATGCGGTGCGGGTTGCCCAGGCGAACGGCTAGAGGCCGCCGCAACCGCCTGGAAGATCCAGGCCGTGGGCGGGTTGCGCTCCCCGGTGGTGACCCACCTCGGGCGGCCTTCCCCGGTGTCGGGGACCGGCACGCCCTGATCGCCAGTCGCGCAAGAATCGAAGAGTGTACCGAATCGGCCGCCGATCGCGGCCCAGCGGGCTCAGCGCAGCATCGCCAGCTGTTCGTCGGGGGTCGAGGCCGGCGAGGCGGCCGGCGCCGGCGCGCTGGGCAGCGGCGCATTGACCGGCACCGGCTTGCCCGACACCAGGCGGCGCAGATGATCCTGCTCGGCCAGCACCTTGACGGCATAGCCGCCGTCGTCGTTCTGGTTGGCCGCGCCCACGTAGTAGCGCAGGCCGCCTTCCAGGCTGCCGGCGCGGGCGATGCACTCGCGCAGCACCTGCACGCCGACGCGCAGATTGCTCACCGGATCGAAGGCCGCGTGCGTGCCGCCGAAGGGCTGGTACTTGTCGTCGTGCACCCGCGTCATCACCTGCATCAGGCCCTGGGCGCCCACCGGGCTCTGCGCAAACGGGTTGAAGTTGGACTCGATGGCCATCACCGCCAGGATCAGCGTCGGCTCGATGCGCAGGCGCTGGCCCAGGTGGTAGGCCTCCTGCACCAGGCGGCTGACGGGCTCGGGCGCGACGCGGTAGCGCTTGGACAGCCAGTCGGCCACCATCGCCTGCTGGCGCGGCAGGCCCTTGGGATCGGTCGCAGTGGCGCGGGCCACGGCGCTGGGCTCCAGCAGGTCTGCATCCAGCCGGTTCGGGTCGCGTGCTTCCTGGCGCGCCTGCAGCCAGCCGTAGACCTGCTCTTCCAGGCGGCTGCGCAAGTCGTCGCGGCCCCCGACAAACAGCGCCAGGCCCACCACCAGCAGGCCCAGCAGGGCCAGCGAGTTGTGGCTGACCTCCAGCAGTCCGGCGCCGACATCGCGCAGGAACACCCGCACCGAAGCGACGGCTGTGCCGCGCGCGCTGCGCAGCCAGGCCATGGCAGTCATGTTCATCCTTTCCGTGCCGCCCGGCTGCGGCGCCCGCTGCAGCGGCGGCCATGGCCTGGGGTGGCGTCGATAATCGGTCAGCCGCTGGCCACACCCTGGCCGGCCCGGACGGCAGGCCCGCTGAGCGGCCAGCTTCTCAGAAACCGGGCCCCTGCGCGAGCCCCCGCAGCAAGGTGCAGTCGGTGACCCAGGGAAAACCCTTGATTTCAAAACGTCCGTGATTGTAAGAAGCCTCAAAATAACCGGTCAAGCATAAGAAGGCCTTCTCTAATTCTTCGGAGATCTATGAAATATCGCGACCTGCGGGACTTCTGCCGACAACTGGAACAGCAGGGCGAACTGCGCCGCGTGGCCACGCCGGTCTCGCCGACGCTGGAGATGACGGCCCTGGCCGACCGCGTGCTGCGAGCCGATGGCCCGGCGCTGTGGTTCGAGCGGCCCACCGGCCACCAGGTGCCGGTGCTGGCCAACTTGTTCGGCACGCCGCGCCGCGTCGCCCTGGGCATGGGCGCCAGCCAGGTGTCGGAGCTGCGGGACATCGGCGAACTGCTGTCGCGGCTGAAGGAGCCCGAGCCGCCCAGCGGCCTGAAGGATGCCGGCAAGCTGGTGCAGATGGCCAAGGCGGTGTGGGACATGAAGCCGGTGCGCCGCCGCGACGGGCCCTGCCGCGAGGTGCAGCTGGAGGGCCCGGACGTGGACCTGGGCCGCTGGCCGATCCAGACCTGCTGGCCCGGCGATGCCGCGCCGCTGATCACCTGGGGCCTGGTGGTCACGCGTGGGCCGCAGTCGGTGCCGCGGCCGCGGCTGCGCCAGAACATCGGCATCTACCGCCAGCAGGTGATCGGCCGCAACGAGGTCATCATGCGCTGGTTGGCCCACCGTGGCGGCGCGCTGGATTTCCGCGAGTTCGCGCGTGCCAACCCGGGCCAGCCGTTCCCGATCGCCGTGGCCCTGGGCGCCGACCCGGCCACCACGCTGGGCGCGGTGACGCCGGTGCCCGACAGCCTGGGCGAGTACCAGTTCGCCGGCCTGCTGCGCGGCAGCGCCACCGAACTGGTGGACTGCGCCGTGGGCGAGGGCGAGCGCCGGCTGCAGGTGCCGGCCACCGCCGAGATCGTGCTGGAAGGCCATATTCCCATCGCGCCGGCCGGCTTCGAGGGCCGCAGCGAGCACGGCGTGCCGGTCAAGGAGATCGGCGGCTACCTGCATGCGCTGGAAGGCCCGTATGGCGACCACACCGGCTACTACAACGAGCAGGACTGGTTCCCGGTGCTGCGCATCAGCCGGCTCACCCACCGCCGCGATCCGGTCTACCACAGCACCTACACCGGCAAGCCGCCCGACGAGCCGGCGGTGCTGGGCGTGGCGCTGAACGAGGTCTTCGTGCCCATCCTGCGCAAGCAGTTTCCGGAGATCGTCGACTTCTACCTGCCGCCCGAGGGCTGCAGCTACCGCATGGCGGTGATCAGCATCAAGAAGGCCTACCCGGGCCATGCCAAGCGGCTGATGTTCGGGCTGTGGAGCTTTCTGCGCCAGTTCATGTACACCAAGTTCATCGTCGTCACCGACGACGACGTGGACGTGCGCGACTGGAAGGAGGTGGTCTGGGCCATCACCACGCGCATGGACCCGGTGCGCGACACCACCCTGGTCGAGTCCACGCCCATCGACTATCTGGACTTCGCCTCGCCGGTCAGCGGTCTGGGCGGCAAGATGGGCCTGGACGCCACCCACAAATGGCCCGGCGAGACCCAGCGCGAGTGGGGCCGCACCATCAGCATGCCCGACGAGGTGACCCGCCGCATCGAGCCCTTGCTGGCCGAGATCCTGCAGGCCCCGCCGCGGCCATCGCCGCCATCGGCTTGACCCCGGTCCAGCCGTCGAGATGGGCCCACTTGCCGAAGCCCTGGCCTTGGAGTAAGGTTGCATTGCCTTCGATGAAGGCAATCTGCTTCGTGCAGTCGCTGCACGAAACGGGGCCCCGGACCCATTTCTCTCCGGATCCCCACATGGTGGCCATCGGCCACCCGCCCCTTCGGCACCGCAAGGTCCGAAGGGGTTTCGCTTTATGGGCGGCCAAAAAACCATGGCTATATTCGGCGCAGGAGATCTGACACCATGAGTCTCGAAACGATCACGCTGGCAGGGGGCTGCTTCTGGTGCCTGGAGGCCGTGTACGAGCAGGTCGATGGCGTGGTGGCGGTCGAGTCCGGCTACAGCAACGGCCACCTGGCCCGGCCCAGCTATGCCCAGGTCTGCGAAGGCGACACCGGCCATGCCGAGGTGGTGCAACTGCGCTTCGATGCGCAGCGCGTCAGCCTGCGTGACCTGCTGGCGGTGTTCTTCAGCATCCACGACCCGACCACGCTGAACCGCCAGGGCAATGACATCGGGCCGCAGTACCGCTCGGGCATCTACTGGAGCGATCCGGCGCACGAGGCCGTGGCCCGCGAGGTGCTGGCCGAGGCCAGTGCCGCCCACCAGACCCAGGGACGCAGCGTGGTCACCGAGCTGCTGCCGCTGGCCAACTACCACCGCGCCGAGGACGAGCACCAGCATTACTTCGCCCGCCATCCGCACCAGGGCTATTGCGCCTTTGTGGTGGCGCCCAAGGTGGCCAAGTTCCAGCAGGTCTTTGCCCGGCTGATGCGGGCCTGAGCGCCATTGCCGATGAGTTCATTGCGGTCGATGCCCTCCGACGATCTGCTCGCGCATCCGCCCGGTCCGGCCGAGTGGCTGAGCCTGGCCCAGCAACTGGGCCGCATGGCCGGCTTCTCGCTGCATCTGCCCAGCGGCCGCCAGACGGCGGACGAGGCGACGCAGCGGCTGCTGGGTCTGGTGGATGGCGACGCCGGGCCCGGGCCGGTCCAGGCCCTGTTGCGGCAGGTGCATGGCGACGATCACCAGCGCCTGGCGGCGGCGCTGCAGCCGCCGCAGCCATCGGCGCAGCGGCCGCTGCGCACCGAGCTGCGCTTTCGCCTGCTGGAGCCCGGAGGCGGGCTGCGCCATCTGCAGGCGCTGCTGGAATGGCGGCACGGTGCCGGTGCCGGCCTCGATGGCCAGCCCGAATGGCTGCTCGGCCTGCTGTGCGACCAGACCGAGGCGCAGCGCGCGCTGCAGACCGAGCGCGATGCCGCGGCCTTCTGGCGCCAGGCCCTGGCGATGGCCGATGTGTCGGTGTGGCAGGTCGATGCCGAGCTGCAGCGCATCCGCTTCGTGCTGCGCGCCCGCGGCACGCCCGAGACCCTGGCGCCCGACCAGGGCATGACGCTGTTGCAGCAGCGCTCGCTGATCCATCCCGACGACCAGCCGGCGATCCGTGCCGCCGCCGTGCAGGCCCTGGCCAGCGACCAGGTGATCGACGTGGTCGGCCGTTATGCGCGGCCCGATGGCAGCTGGCGCACGCTGCTGACGCGGCGCGCCGCGCACCGCGATGCCGACGGCCGGCTGCAGGGTCTGCTGGGTGTGTCCATCGACATCAGCCCGGTGGCCGAGGCCGAGGCCGAGCGCCAGCGCCTGACCGAGGACAAGCGCCGCGCCGAGCAGCTCAACCAGGCCCAGGTGGCGTTCCTGACGCGCATGAGCCACGAGCTGCGCACGCCGCTGAATGCGGTGCTGGGCTTTGCCCAGGTGCTGCTCGGCGATGCCGCGGTGCAGCAGGCGCCGCGCCAGCGCGAGATGGTCGAGCGCATCGCCCAGGCCGGCCGCGACCTGCTGGCCCTGGCCGAGGGCATGCTGCAGCGCCAGCCGCCGGTCGTGGTGGGCGCCGAGGCCTTGGCTCCTGCTGCTCCCACCGCTCCCGCCGCGCCCACCCTGGCGCCGGCGGCCCCGCCGTCGTCACCCGCGGCCGTTGAGCCGCACCGGCTGCGCCTGCTGTGCGTGGAGGACAACCCGGTCAATGCGCTGCTGCTGCGCGAACTGGTGGCCATGCGCCCGGCGATTGCGCTGCGCCTGTGTGCCGATGCCGGCAGTGCGCTGGCCGAGGCGCCGGCCTTCCGGCCCCAGGTGGCCTTGCTGGACCTGCAGCTGCCCGATCTGGATGGCCTGTCGCTGATGCGCCGGCTGCGCGCCATGCCCGAGCTGGCGGGCTGCCGCTGCATCGCGCTGTCGGCCAATGCGCTGGCCGACGACATGCGCGCGGCGCGCGAGGCCGGCTTCGACGACTTCTGGACCAAGCCCATCGACGTGCCGCGCTTTCTGGCCGGGCTGGACGCGCTGGTCGCCGAGCTGGCCGGCGCCGGCTGAGGACCGGCGCTTCAGGGCGCCAGGCGCTCGCGCAGCCAGTGCCCCTGCTCGTCGCGCCGATAGCACAGGCGATCGTGCAGACGGCTTTTGCGTCCCTGCCAGAACTCCCAGCGCTCGGGCAGCAGGCGGAAGCCGCCCCAGTGCGGCGGGCGGGGCGGATGCAGGCCATGCTGGGCGGCACAGCGGGCGGCCTGGGCCACCAGCACCGCGCGCGAGGCGATGACCTGACTTTGCGGCGAGGCCCAGGCGCCGATGCGCGAATCCAGCGGCCGGCTGGCGTAGTAGGCATCGCTGTCGGCGTCGGAGACCTTCTCGACCCGGCCCTCGATGCGCACCACACGCTCCAGCTCCACCCAGTGGAACTGCAGCGCGGCAAACGGATTGCCCTGCAGCTCACGGCCCTTGCGGCTGTCGTAGTTGGTGTACCAGACCAGGCCGCGCTCCTCGACCCCCTTGATCAGCACGATGCGCGTCGACGGCCGGCCCTGGCCGTCGACGGTGGCCAGGGTCATGGCATTCGGCTCGGGCACCTGGGCCGCGATGGCCTCGTCCAGCCAGCGGCGGAACTGCGCCAGCGGCGCATCGGCGGCATCGTGTTCGTCGAGCTCGGCGCGCTCGTAGCTCTTGCGCAGATTGGCGATGCGGGGGTCCATGCCCGCAGTATGCCGCTGCACGCTGGCACGATGGCTGCGTGCGCGCAGCGGCACGCCGTGCCCTGGCGCAGCAGGCTCCGTGGTTCACCCTAAGTGCCAGGCCTTAGGTGATGTTCCGACTGACGGCGGCGCCTGCGGGCGGCGATGCTTGCTCACGCCGCATCCTGGTCCGTGTCGTACGGGGTGCCGGCCTCCTGTCCCACCCATGCCCATGCCCACCGACACCGTCATCGTGATCCTGGCCGCCGGAAGAGGCAGCCGCTTCGGCGGCCCGCGCCACAAGCTGGCCCAGGACCTGGGCGAGACCAGCGTGCTGGGCCGCACCATCGCCCATGCCATTGCCAGCCGGCTGCCGGTGGTGGTGGTGACCACCGAGCCACTGGCCGCTGATGCCTGGCGTTGGGTGGCGCGGCGCGACGTGGTGGTGCTGCCGGAGGTCGGCGCCGCGGCGTCGCCGACGCAGGCGGCGCTGCCGCTGGGCATGGGCTATTCCATCGCCGCCGGTGTCTCGGCCCGCCCCGATGCCAACGGCTGGCTGGTGCTGCCCGGCGACATGCCGCTAGTGCAGCCGTCCACGCTGCGCACCGTGGCCGAGGCCCTGGCCGCCCATCCGGTGGTTTATGCCCAGCATGGCGGCCGGCGCGGCCATCCGGTGGGCTTTGCCGCCGAACTGTTCTCCGACCTGGTGCGGCTGAGCGGTGACGAGGGCGCGCGCCGGGTGATGGCGCGCTATCCGTCGGCCGGCATCGAGGTCGACGATGCCGGCGTGCTGATGGATGTGGACACCGAGGCCGACCTGGCGGCGGTGCGCCAGCGCGCGGCACCGGCGCTGCGCCACACCGGCTGAGCCGGCTTCAGCCGCCGCCGGCCTTCAGGTGCCGGGCCAGGCGCAGCAGGCGGGCGCTCTCGCGGTCGCACATGCGGTGCTGGTGCAGGGCCTCGGCAGTTTGCACCAGATAGTCCAGCGTGCTGCCGTAGCGGCCGTGGGCGCGCCGCAGGATCTGCAGCAGCGTGGCATCGTCGAGCGGGCCGGTGAAGGCCGGGCTGCGCCGGCTGAGCGTGAAGCCCAGGCCGCGCACCAGGCCGGCGCCGGTCTGGCAGGGCAGCCAGCGCGGGTCGTAGACGCCGGTGGGCATCTCGCGCAGCCACAGGCGGTCGAGTTCGGCATCGGCGCGCTCGCGCGGGATGCGGTAGACCATGCCGCGGCACATGCCGCCGGGCATCAGCGCATACACCAGGCCCGGTGACTCGGGCGTGCCGCGGTTGACGCGCGAACGCATGCGAAAGGCGCGGTGCCAGCCATGCACCAGGGCCGGACGGTGCTCGGCCGACTCGAACTCGGGGCGCCAGATCAGCGAGGCATAGCCAAACACCCACAGGTCGTGGCGGCCGCCCCATTCGGCCCGCACGCGTTCGCGCAGGGCCTCGGTGTCGCGCAGCGGTGGCGGCATGGGCGCGGGCGCCGACCCGGGTGGTGACACGGGAGAGTCCGGAGTCGCTGGCATGTCGCCAAGCATGCCAGAACCCTGCCCCGGCCCGGCCGGGCGGGCATCGTGATTGCATGTGGTGCCGGCATCGCCGCAAGCCGCCTGGGCGTTGACCATGTAACCAGGTTACTTGATAATCGTCGGGAGCGTTACAAGGGTTCTCACATGAAGTCCAGCATTGCCGAGATCACCAGCCGCATCCGCGAGCGCAGCGCCGCCACGCGCGCGGCCTACCTGGCCCGCGTCGAGCGCCTGGCCGGCCGCGCGCCCGGTGCCCAGCGCATGGGCTGCGCCAACGTGGCCCATGCCTTTGCGGCCATGCCCGGCGACAGCCGCTTCAAGGTGGTGGCCGAGCGCGCGCCCAACCTGGCCGTGGTCACGGCCTACAACGACATGCTGTCGGCCCACCAGCCCTACGAGGGCTATCCGGCGCTGATCCGCGATGCCGCGCGGGCGCTCGGCGCCACGGTGCAGGTGGCCGGCGGCGTGCCCGCCATGTGCGACGGCGTCACGCAAGGCCAGCCGGGCATGGAGCTGAGCCTGTTTTCGCGCGACAGCATCGCCATGGGCACGGCCATCGCGCTGAGCCACGATGTGTTCGACGGTGCACTGCTGCTGGGCATCTGCGACAAGATCGTGCCCGGCTTGCTGATCGGCGCGCTGCATTTCGGGCATCTGCCCTGCGTCTTCGTGCCGGCCGGGCCGATGGCCTCGGGCCTGTCCAACAGCGACAAGGCCAAGGTGCGCGAGCAGGCGGCGCAGGGCCTGGTCGGCCGCGACGAGCTACTGGCCGCCGAGCAGGCGGCCTACCACGGCGCCGGCACCTGCACTTTCTATGGCACGGCCAACAGCAACCAGATGCTGCTGGAGGCCATGGGCCTGCACGTGCCCGGCGCGGCCTTCGTGCATCCATATGCGCCGCTGCGCGAGGCGCTGACGCGCGAGGCCGTGGCGCGGCTGCTGGCCATCACCGCCGCGCGGGGCGAGTTCAGGCCCATCGGCCGCCTGGTGGACGAGCGCGTGATCGTCAATGCCATGGTCGCGCTGCTGGCCACCGGCGGCTCCACCAACCACCTGATCCACTGGGTGGCGGTGGCCCGCGCGGCCGGCATCCTGATCGACTGGACCGACTTTGCCGAGCTGTCGGCCGAGGTGCCGCTGCTGGCCCGCGTTTATCCCAACGGCAGCGCCGACGTCAACCAGTTCCAGGCCGCCGGCGGCACCGGCTGGGTCATCCGCGAGTTGGTCGACAGCGGCTGCATGCATGGCGACGTGGCCACCGTGGCCGCCGATGGCAGCCTGGCTGCCTTCGGCCGCCGGCCGCAGCTCGACGATGCCGGCGCCGTGGCCTGGACCGAGACGCCCGCGACCAGCGGCGACGAGAGCGTGGTGCGCCCGGCCGCGGCGCCGTTCTCGGCCAGCGGCGGCCTGAAGCTGCTCACCGGCAACCTCGGCCGCGCGGTGATCAAGGTCTCGGCCGTGCCCGAGGAGCGCCATGTGATCGAGGCGCCGGCGCGTGTCTTCAGCAGCCAGGAGGCGATGCAGGCGGCCTTCAAGGCCGGCGAACTGAACCGCGACGTGGTGGTGGTGGTGCGCTTCCAGGGCCCCCAGGCCAATGGCATGCCCGAGCTGCACAAGCTGACGCCGCCGCTGGCCGTGCTGCAGAACCAGGGCCATCGCGTGGCCCTGGTCACCGACGGCCGCATGAGCGGCGCCAGCGGCAAGGTGCCGGCGGCCATCCATGTCAGCCCCGAGGCCCTGGCCGGCGGACCGCTGGCGCGTGTGCGCGACGGCGACCTGATCCGTCTGGATGCCGTGGCCGGCACGCTGGCGGTCTTGGTGTCCGAGGTCGAATGGTCGGCGCGCGAGCTGGCCCTGATCGACCCCGAGCAGGCCGAGGACAACGCCCACGGCCTGGGCCGCGAGCTGTTCGGCGGCCTGCGGCGCACCGTGCGCAGCGCCGAAGAAGGCGCGGTCACCTGGCTGTGAGCCAGGCCGCGTCCGCCGATTCAACCCCGTGTGACGACCCCATGATCGACACCCTCAGCCTGGCCAGCCACGGCCCCGTGATCCCCGTCATCGTGCTGCAGCGTGTGCAGGACGCCGTGCCGCTGGCCGAGGCCTTGCTGGCCGGCGGCGTCAAGGTGCTGGAGGTGACGCTGCGCACGCCGGTGGCGCTGCAGTGCATAGCCGCCATCGCCAAGGCCCTGCCCGAGGCCATCGTCGGTGCCGGCACCATCCGCTCGGCCGCCGATGCCAAGGCGGCGGTCGAAGCCGGCAGCCGCTTTGCCGTCAGCCCCGGCTACACCAGCGCCGTCGGCGCGGCCTGCCGCGAGCTGGGCCTGCCGCTGCTGCCCGGCGTGGCGACGGCCAGCGAGGTGATGGCGGCCCAGGCCGACGGCCTGGAGTTCCTGAAGTTCTTTCCGGCCGTGCAGGCCGGCGGCCTGGCCATGCTCAAGGCCCTGGCCGGGCCGTTTCCGGACGTGCTGTTCTGCCCCACCGGCGGCCTGACCGCCGAGACCGCGCCGCAGTTCCTGGCCCTGCCCAATGTCAAGGTCTGCGGCGGTTCCTGGCTGACGCCGGCCGATGCGGTGGCCGCCGGAGACTGGGGCCGCATCACGGCGCTGGCGCGGGCCACGCACGCCTTGCGCGGCTGAGCGGTTGAGCGGCTGAGCTCAGGCGCGCTGCGGCGCCGGCAGGCCCAGCGCGCGGCCCAGGCGCAGCGCGCTGCCGCGCAGCGTGGCCGAGGTCGAGCCCTGGGCCAGGGCCAGGCAGCCCCGGGCATAGGCGGTGTCGGCCTGCAGCCGGCCCAGGTCGATGCGATGGCCTTCGCCGGCCATCAGCCACTTGAAGTCGACGAAGTCCAGCAGGTTCGGCGCGGCCGCGGACAGGCTGGCGGCGGCGGCCGGGGCGGGCGGGGGCGGCAGCTGCGGGAGGGGCATGGGCGGACTTTCGGCGCGGGACTGGACTGGTCGCCAGCTTAGGCAGGCGAGGGCGGCGCCATGCCGCGAGCAGATGGGCGAATGGCCAGCAAACCGCACTCAAGTTCGCGGCCGATCGGCCGGCCACGGCGCCGTTATGCTCGGCGGCCATGAGCCATCCCAACAACCCTGACGGGCCCCTTGCCATCTCCGCCGCCGACGTGCTGGCCGCGGCCCAGCGCCTGCACGGCGTGGCCCACCGCACGCCGGTGCTGACCAGCGCCACCGCCGATGCGCGCAGCGGCGCCCAGGTCTTCTTCAAGGCCGAGAACCTGCAGCGCATGGGCGCCTTCAAGTTCCGCGGCGCCTACAACGCGCTGTCGCAGTTTTCGCCCGAGCAGCGCCGCGCCGGTGCCATCGCCTTCAGCTCCGGCAACCATGCGCAGGCGATTGCGCTGTCGGGCCGGCTGCTGGGCATCCCGACCGTGATCGTGATGCCGCAGGACGCGCCGGCGGCCAAGCTGGCGGCCACGCGCGGCTACCAGCAGGGCCAGGCCGGCAGCGAGGTGGTGCTCTACGACCGCTACACCGAAGACCGCGACGCCATCGGCGCGCGCCTGGCCGCCGAGCGTGGCATGACCCTGATCCCGCCCTACGACCACGCGCATGTGATGGCCGGCCAGGGCACGGCGGCGCTGGAACTGGTGCAGCAGGTTGGGCAACTGGATGCGCTGCTGGTCTGCGTCGGCGGCGGCGGCCTGATCTCGGGCTGCGCCACCATCGCCCGGGCCATGCTGCCGGGACTGCGCGTATTCGGCGTCGAGCCCGAGGCCGGCAACGACACCCAGCAGAGCCTGGCGCGTGGCGAGATCGTCAAGATCGCCGTGCCGCAGACCATTGCCGACGGCGCCCAGACCCAGGCCAGCGGCCGGCTCACCTTCCCGGTGATCCAGGCCCTGGTCGAGGCCGTGGTCACGGTCAGCGATGCCCAGTTGTGCAGCACCCTGCGCTTCATGGCCGAGCGCCTGAAGCAGGTGGTCGAGCCCACCGGCTGCCTGGCCGCGGCGGCGCTGCTGGAAGGCGCGGCCGGCCTGCCCGACCTGCGCGGTGCGCGCGTCGGCGTGATCCTGTCGGGCGGCAATGTCGACCTGGCGGCCTATGCCCGCTACCTGGCCCAGCCCTGATTCCATCCGCAACGGAGCCCCGAATTGCCCGATCCCATTTCTGACACCGAGGCCAAGCCCGACCTCGCCAAGCGCCAGCGTGAGCAGGTGCAGGCCCTGCTGGCCCGTGCCCCGGCCACCGGCAGCGGCCGTGTCACCACCGCCGCCGGCGCCACGCTGGACTACCAGGTGCGCGCCGCCTTCGTGCCGGTCTACACCGCCGGCCTGGATGCCGAGCGTGGCGAACCCCAGGCCGCGGTGCTGACCACCGCCTACACCGTGGCCACGCCGCCGGATCGGCCGCAGCGCGGCGTCTGCTTTGCCTTCAACGGCGGTCCGGGCTCGGCCTCGCTGTGGCTGCACCTGGGCGCCCTAGGCCCCAAGCGCGTGCCGGTGGACGACAACGGCCGCCTGCTGCCGGCGCCCTATGGCCTGGTTGACAACCCGCACACCTGGCTGGGCCAGTTCGACCTGGTGTTCATCGACCCGCCGCACACCGGCTGGTCGGCCAGCGCCAGCGACGCCGCGCGCAAGAAGCATTTGTCGGTGGACGGTGACGTGGCCGTGATGGCCGAGGTGGTGCGCGGCTGGCTGGCCGCCAACGGCCGCTTCGGTGCGCCGCTGTACCTGTGTGGCGAAAGCTATGGCACGACACGCGGCGCGGCGATTGCCGACGCGCTGCTGGACCTGGGCCTGGGCCTGGACGGCGTGATCCTGGTGTCCTGCGCGATGGACCTGCAAAGCCTGGTGTTCGCGCCGCGCAACGACCTGCCGCATGCGCTGTTCCTGCCGGCCTATGCGACCACTGCCCAGTACCACGGTGCGCTGGACGGCGCGCTGGGCGCCTCGGGCGAGGCCGCACGCCAGGCTGCCGAGGCCTTTGTCGCCGAAGACTATCTGTCGGCCCTGCATGCTGGCGCACGCCTGGATGGCACCCGCCGCCGCCGCATCGCCAAGCGTTTGTGCGAGCTGACCGGATTGCCGCGTGCGGTGGTCGAGGAGCACAACCTGCGCATCCGCGACAGCGCCTTCTTCGTCGAGGCCCTGCGCGCGCGTGGCCAGCTGGTCGGCCGGCTGGACTCGCGCGCCACCGCGCCGATGGCCGCCACGCGCGAGCGCGAGATGGCCTTCGACCCCGGCATCGAGGGCATTGCCGTGCCTTACACCACGGCGGCCATGGCCTATTTCGCGACGCTGGGCCTGCCGGTGGAGCAGCGCTACGAGGCGCTGAACTTCGACGCCCACCGGCAATGGGATTGGCGCCGCGGCAAGGGCGAAGGCATGGTCGAGGCCAATGGCTTCACCAGCACCGGCGACGACCTGGCCCGCGCGCTGCGGCGCAACCCCAACACCCGGGTGCTGGTGGCCAGCGGCCGCTACGACCTGGGCACGCCGTATTCGGCCACCGACTGGTCGCTGGCCCAGCTGGATGCGCCGGCCGAGGTGCTGGCGCGCATCAGCCACCGCTACTACGACGCCGGCCACATGATGTACACGCGCAGCGCCGACCTGGCGCAGATGCAGGCCGATCTGGCGGCCTGGCTGCAAGCCCCGGCGGCCGCCGGTTGACGCAGATCAGGTGCCGCGCCGGCCCGCGGCGTGCGAGCCGTCACACCTCATGAAGTTCCCACGCATTTGCCCGGATGCGCCGTGCCGCCGGCCGGCGTAACCTGGGCTTGCCGCGTGGCCTTGCGGGCCCAGCGGTCCGGCCAGATCGCTCTCGAGCCGCGATCTGGGCGGACCGCGCAGCCCCTGGCGCGAGGCATCAGCGATGAGGAGCATTGCCCCCGGGCGCCGCGTGCGGCCGGGGGCTTTTTTTGCGCCAGCGCAAGCCGCACCGGGCCGTCCGGGCGTCAGATACCGGCATCACTGCAGCAAAGGAGCCTGTGATGCACGCCCTGAAGGACTTCTTCACCACCGACTACGGCCTGCTCAGCGCCGCCGTCATCGCCATCACCCTGGGCATGGGGGCGTTCTACGCACGCTACTTCGCCAAGCACATCAAGGAAGACTGCGAGCGCGCCGACCGCGAGGCCGCCGCCCAGGCCCGGGCGCACTGAGCGCCCGCCGCGGCTTGATTCAGCCGCCGCGGTTGCGCTGGCGCACCGCCTCGCGGCGCTGTTCCACCGCATCGGCGGCGACCGCGGCATTGAACTCGCGCGAGCGCGACTTCTCCAGCACCAGGCCTTCGCCCAGGGCCAGCGCATAGCCGTCGTTGATGATGGCCTTGTAGCGCGGCAGCATCTCGGGCAGGGTGCTCAGCATGTCGCGCGCCAGGGCGCGGGCGGTGTCGAGCAGCTGTTCGGGCGCGACCACGCGGTTGACGAAGCCCCAGGCCGCGGCCTGCTCGGCGCCGACCCAGTTGCCGGTGAACGAGACCTCGCGCGCCCGGTAGGGGCCGATGGCCCGCGCCAGCCGCTGCGACAGGCCCCAGCCCGGCGCCACGCCGATGCGCGCATGGGTGTCGGCAAAGCGGGCGTTGGTCGAGGCGATCAGCAGGTCGCAGGCCAGGGCCAGCTCGAAGCCGCCGGTCACCGCCGCGCCGTTGATGGCGCCGATGATGGGCTGCGGGCAGCGCGCCATCGCCGCCACCGGGTCGCGGGTGGCGCGCTCGGCACCGGCCTTTTCGCCACCGCCCAGCGAGCCCTGGCCGGCGCCGATCTCCTTCAGGTCCAGGCCGGCGCAGAAGGCGCGGCCGGCGCCGGTGAGCACGATCACGCGCACCGCCGGATTGGCCGCCAGCGCGTCGAAGGCGGCGGCCAGCGCGTCCATCAGGCCGCGCGACAGCGCATTCATGGCCTGCGGTCGGTTCAGCGTGAGCACCGCCAGGCCCTGGTCGTCGATGTCGGTCAGCAGCAGCGGGGAGTCGTCGGTCATGGCCATCCTCAAGAGATCAGCCCCGCATGCTCCCACGGGCGGCGCCGGGCGGGCTGTCGCCGCCGTGGCAGCGGCGGCCCTTACTGCAGGATCTCGACCCGGTTGCGACCGTTGCGCTTGGCCTGGTAGAGCGCGGCATCGGCGCTGTGCACCAGGGCCGCTGCGCCGCCGCCGGCCATGGGCACGGTGGCGGCCACGCCGATGCTGGCGGTGACCGGGTAGCCGCCCTCGACGATGGCGCGGGTGTCGGCCGCGGCCACGGCGCGGCGGATGATCTCGGCGATCTCCAGCGCACCGGCGGCCGAGGTGCCGGGCAGCACCACGGCAAATTCTTCGCCGCCGTAGCGCGCGGCCATGTCGCCGGCGCGGCGCACGTTGTCGCGGATGACCTTGCCCACCAGGGCCAGGTAGGCATCGCCGGTCTGGTGGCCGAACAGGTCGTTGAGCTGCTTGAAGCGGTCGACGTCGATCATCATCAGCGCCAGCGGCGTGGCATCGCGCTGGGCGCGGTACCACTCCTTGCTGATGGTCTGGTCGAACACGCGGCGGTTGGGCAGGCCGGTCAACGCATCGGTGGAGGCCAGGGCCGACAGCTCGGCATTGGCCTGGCCCAGTTGCTCTTCGGCACGGCGGCGCTGTTCGGCGTCGCGCAGTGTCACCAGGTAGTCGCCCAGGCCGTTGCCGGGCGGCAGGGCGGCCACCCGCGCCTCCACCCAGCGCGTGGCGCCGTCGCGGCGCAGCGCGCGGAACAGGTCGGGCCCGGTGCCGCGCTGTGCGGCCTTGGTGAAGTGGCGGGCGATGAAGGTGGCGCGCTCCTCGGGCACCAGCAGCTCGGCCAGCGTGTGGCCATGCAGTTCGGACGGCTCGCAGCCCAGCAGGCTGCGCGTGGCCGGCGAGGCATAGCGGATGGCCAGGTCGGCATCGACGGCGACGATCAGGTCGGTGGCATGCTCGGCCAGCAGGCGAAAGCGGATGTCGCTGTCCTGGCCGGCGCCATGGCCGGGGCCAGCGCCGCGGCGCTCCCCCTCGGCCAGCAGCAGGCGCTGGCCGCTGGACAGGGCCAGCGAGGCCACGCGGGCGCCGGCCCGGCGCTGCTGGCTCTGGGCCTGGCGGTTGCCCAGCACGGCCCGGCCATCGCCATCCACCAGCGTGAAGGCCAGGCCAAAGCTGTCCAGCAAGGCTCCCAGCGCCTGGAAATCGCCCTCGTTCAAACGATCACTCCTGCTCTGCTCTCGTCATCCCGGGGGCGCACCAGCCGGTCGCGGCGTGCGAGCGCCGGAAACAGCGGTATCCAAGTCAGCACCACAAGCAGGGTGCCGGCCCCTCCCAACAGCACCGATCCTACCGGCCCCAGCCAGGCGGCGGTGGCGCCGGACTCGAATTCTCCCAGCTGGTTGCTGGCGCCGATGAACAGGCCGTTGACGGCCGAGACGCGGCCGCGCATGGCGTCGGGCGTCTCCAGCTGCACCAGGGTCTGGCGGATGACCACGCTGACCATGTCGGCCGCGCCCGAGGCCAGCAGGGCGGCGGCCGACAGCCAGAACGACTGCGACAGGCCGAACACCAGCATGGTGATGCCGTACACCGCCACCGCGCCCAGCAGCCAGGCGCCGGTGCGGCGCTCGATGGGCCAGCGCGACAGCACCAGGCTGGTGGCCAGGGCGCCGACGGCCGGGGCCGCGCGCAGCAGGCCCAGGCCCTCGGGGCCGGTGTGCAGGATGTCGCGGGCAAAGATCGGCAGCAGGGCGGTGGCGCCGCCCAGCAGCACCGCGAACAGGTCCAGCGACACCGCGCCCAGCACCACCTTGTGGCGCCAGACAAAGCCCAGCCCGGCCGACAGCGAGGCCAGCGACAGCGGCTCGGCGGCGCGTGGCGCCGGCCGCGCCTGCAGCCGGGCCACCGCCCACAGCGCCAGCGCAAAGCCGCAGGCCGACACCGCATACACCGCCGCCGCGCCGGAGCGGGCCGCTGCACTGCCGCCACCGGCCAGCCAGGGCCCCAGCGCATACAGGCCACCGCCCAGCGCCGGGCCGGCGATGATGGCGCCCTGCAGCGCCACCGACGACAGCGCCAGCGCCCGCGGCAGCGCCGCCAGCGGCACCAGCTGCGGCAGCAGGGCCTGACTGGACGGCATCTGGAAGGCGCGCGCCGCGCCCAGCAGCACCGACAGCGCCAGCACGCCGCTGCGGCCCAGAACACCCTGGGCCGTGGCCCAGGCCATGGCCACGGCCACCAGCACCTGCAGCGCCAGCACCGCGGCCAGCACGCGGCGGCGGTCGTGGCGGTCGACCACATGGCCGGCCGGCAGGGCCAGCAGCAGGGCGGGCACAAACTGCGCCAGGCCCACCAGGCCCAGGTCCCAGGCACTGCCGGTCAGGTCGTACATCTGCCAGCCCAGCGCCACCATCAGCATCTGGCCCGAGGCCGTGCTGGCCAGGCGCGACAGCCAGAAGCGCCGGTAGTCGGGCAGGGCCAGCAGGCCGCGGGCGGTGATGGCGCTGCCGTCGCTCACCGGACCTGGTCCTCGTCCACCACCAGCTGCTGCAGCCGCACCAGGCGCTGGTACAGGCCGCCCTCGTGCGCCATCAGCGCGTCGTGGCTGCCACGCTCGGCGATGCGGCCATGGGTCAGCACGACGATCTGGTCGGCCTCGCGGATGGTCGACAGCCGGTGGGCGATGGCGATCACCGTGACGCGGCCGCGCAAGGCCGCCAGCGCGCGCTGCACCAGGCCCTCGGTCTCGCTGTCGATGTGGGCGGTGGCCTCGTCCAGCAGCAGGATGCGCGGCTCGCCGGCCAGTGCGCGGGCGATGGCGATCAGCTGCTTCTCGCCCACCGCCAGCCGCGCGCCGCCTTCGCCCAGCGGCGTGTCGTAGCCCTGGGGCAGGCGGGCGATGAAGTCATGCGCCTGGGCGGCGCGGGCGGCGGCCTCGACCTGGGCATCGCTCATCGGCCGGCCCATGGCGATGTTCTCGCGTGCGCTGGCGGCCAGCAGAAACGGGTCCTGCGGCACCAGGCCGACGGCGGCGCGGAACTCGTCGTCGCCGATGCGGGCGATCGGCTGGCCGTCGATCAGCACCGAGCCCTCGGGCGCCTCGTAGAAGCGCAGCAGCAGGGCCAGCAGCGTGCTCTTGCCCGAGCCGGTGGGACCGACGATGCCGACGAAGCGGCCGGCGGGGATGTCCAGGTCCAGGCCGTGCAGCACCGCATGGCCGGCGGTGTAGGCGAAGTCCAGGCCGCGCACCACGATGGCGCCGCTGTGCACCTGGCCGCCGGCCGTGGGTGCGCTGGCCTCGGCTTCGGCCAGCAGGGTGTTGACGCGGGCCGCCGCCACCACCGCCTGCTGCAGCTGCGAGAACTGCATGGTGATCTGGATCAGCGGCTCGACCACGCGGGCGATGTAGCTGACGAAGGCGTAGAGGATGCCGACCTCCAGCGCATCCAGCGCCGTGGCCCCGCCCAGCGCGCCATCGTGGGTGCCGCGCAGGCCGAACACCGCGATCACCGCCGCCAGCATGGCCACGTTGAGGAAGTCCAGCGCCGGCCGCAGCAGCCAGGCATTGGCGCGCAGCTCGGCGCGGCGCGCCTGGTAGTGGGCCTGGTTGGTGGCGGCAAAGCGCGCGGCGAAGCGCGGCGCGGCGCCGCTGGCCTGCAGCACGGCCATGCCGGCGATCGATTCGGCGGCCTGGGCATTGAGGTCGCTGCGCAGCGCGCGGCTGGCCGCCACCGCCGGCGCCGACAGGCGCTGGTACAGCCAGACGATGCCCACCACCGCCGGCACCAGCAGGGCCACGATCAGCATCAGCCGCCAGTTCAGCAGGGCCATCGTGACCATCATCGCGCCCAGCGTGATGACGCTGTCCAGCAGCACGAACAGCACCTGCACGTACAGCGTCTTCACCGCCTCGGTGTCGTTGGTGACGCGGCTGACCAGCTGGCCGGTGATGGCACGGTCGAAAAACGCCATCGGCAGGCGCAGCACATGGCCGTAGACCGTCTCGCGGATGCGCTGCACCGAGCGCATGGCCACGCCGGCCAGCGTCAGCAGCTGGCCATAGCGCAGCCAGCTGGCCAGGGCGCCGGCCAGCAGGGCGCCGCCCAGCAGGCCGGCGATGGGCCACAGGCTGGCGTCGCGTGGCAGCAGGTGGCGGTCGATGAAGGCCTTGCCCAGCACCGGGCCCAGGGCCTCCAGTGCCGCGGCCAGCAGCAGCCACAGCACGGCGCCCTGCAGCGCGGCACGCTCGGGCGCGGCGGCGCGCAGCAGCAGGGCCAGCGCGGCGCGGCGCTCCTGGCGTTCGGGGGGACGGTGTTCGACGCTGCTGCTCATGGTTCGTCGTCCAGCGAGGCTTGCAATTGCTGCACCTGCCACTGCTTGGCATACCAGCCGTCAAGCGCCAGCAGGGCCGCATGCTCGCCACGCTCGCTGACCTGGCCGTGGCGCAGCACCAGGATCTGGTCGGCGTCCTGCAGGGTGCGCAGCCGGTGGCTGACGATGACCGTGCTCAGGCGCCGCGCCGGATCGCGCCGGGCCTCGCGCAGCGTGGCCAGGATGCGCTGCTCGGTCTCGGTGTCCACCGCCGACAGCGCATCGTCCAGCAGCAGCAGGCGGGCCTCGGACAGCAGCGCGCGCGCAATGGCCACGCGCTGGCGCTGGCCGCCCGACAGCGTGACGCCGCGCTCGCCCACCGGTGTGTCATAGCCCTGGGGCAGGCGCAGGATGTCCTCGTGCACGGCGGCCAGGCGGGCGGCGTTCTCGATCTGCTCGCGCGTGGCCTCGGGCCGGGCCAGCGCGATGTTCTCGGCCACGCTGGCCGAGAACAGGATGGGCTCCTGCGGCACCCAGGCGATGCCCTGGCGCAGCGCGGCCAGCGTGAAATCGGCCAGCGGCGTGCCGCCCCAGGTCAGCGTGCCGGCCTGCGGCGTCCATTGCCGCAGCAGCAGCCGGACCAGGCTGCTCTTGCCGGCGCCGGTGGGGCCGACCAGGCCCAGCGTGGCCCCCGGCGCCAGCGCGAAGTCCAGCCCCTGCAGCGCCGGCTGGGCCGCGCCCGGATAGCTCAGCGCCAGGCCGCGGGCCTCGATCACGCCAGCCGGCACGGCCTGCACCGTGCCCTGGTCCAGCACCGCCGGCGGCGCATCCAGCACCGGCTGCAGCCGGCCCCAGGCGGCGCGGCCGCGCTCCAGCAGGGCCAGCACCCAGCCGGCGGCAAACATCGGCCAGATCAGCAGGCCCAGGTACATGCCGAAGCTGGTGAGCTGGCCGACCGTGATCTGGCCATGCCAGGCCAGCCAGCCGCCATGGCCCAGGGCCAGCACGGTGGCGGCGGTCAGCGTCAGGCCCACGGCCGGCTCGTAGGCCGCCTCCCAGCGCTGGGCGCGCAGGCTGGCCTCGGCGGCGCGGCCGGCCAGCTCGGCAAACTGCGCGCGGCTGCGCTGCACCAGGCCCAGCGCACGCAGGGTGCGCACGCCGGACAGGCTTTCCTGCACCTGGTCGTTGAGCGCGCCAAAGCGCGTCAGCGCCTCGCGCGAGGCCTCGTGCACATGGTGCGAGATCCACCAGAAGCTCCAGGCCATGGCCGGGAAGGGCAGCAGCACCACCAGGGCCAGGCGCCAGTCCACGCCCAGCATCATCATGCCGACCACGCTGACCAGCGTGAGCGTGCCGTCGAAGCCGGCCAGCAAGGCCTCGCCGGCGGCCATCTCCACCGCGTCCACGTCGTTGGTGGCCAGGGCCATCAGGTCGCCGGTGCGCTGGCGCTGGAAGAAGGCCGGCCCCTGCTGGCTGAGCTGGGCATACAGCCGCGTGCGCAGCTCCACGCCCAGGCGGTAGGCGGTGGCATACAGCAGCAGGCGCCAGGCCACGCGCAGGCCGTAGATCAGCGCGCCGGCGGCCAGCAGCCAGGCCAGCTCGGTCCACAGCCGCTGGCCCTGCAGCGTGCCGGCGACCAGGCCGTCGACCATGGCACCGACCTGGCGCGGCACCCAGACCATCATCAGCGCGAGGGCCGACAGGATCAGCGCCGAGGCGGCATAGGGACGCCAGTGGCGGCGCACAAAGCCGCCGAGCAGGCCAGTCAGGGTCATCGTCTGCGCGCGAGGGCCGGGGCGAATGCCGGGCGCGGGCAGGGCCGCGCCTGCGCCCCGATCGGCCGGGGAGGAGGGGAAGGGCGCGGATTCTATGCGCCTAACCCGCGGGCGGCAGCGGCCGGTAGCGCAGCTCGGCCAGGGCCCGGCACAGGTGCTCGTGCAGCAGCCGGTCGGCGCCCATGCTGTTGCTGTAGCGGATGGCGCGGATGTGGCGCACGTCGAAGCTCAGGTCCTCGGGCGACTGGGCCAGCACGATCCAGTCCTTGCCCCAGGCATCGGCCAGGCCGGCCTCGTAGTACACATTGGGGTTGCGGCCGCTGAAGTCGACGATGACCAGGTCGGCGCTGGCGATCATGTCCTTGACGTCGGCCATCACCGGCCGCGACAGGAACACCTCGTCGGCGCGCTGGCAGTCGATGCCATGGCCTTCGACCGTGTCCTTGATGACGCGGAACACGAAGTCCAGCTCGGCGGCAAAGGGCATGACCACGAAGCAGCGCGGCCGCGCCGCCTCGATGCGCAGATTGGCGAAGCGCGCCTGGGTGCGGAAGCAGCGCAGCCCGACCTGGCCCACGCCATAGCTGTCGTCGACCAGGCTCAGCTGCTGCACGTCGTTCTCGTACAGCGTGATCTGGCTGCCCTTGAACTCGACCTTCAGCCGGTAGGTCTTGCCCTCGATCACCGACGAGCGCCGGCCCACATATTGGCGCAGCTGGAAGAACGGCCCGGGCATGACCTTGGCCAGGAAGAACTTGGTGTCGAAGGCGCTGGTGCCGGCGTAGTAGCTGCCCTCGGGACCGGTGTAGCGGAACACCAGGGCCGCCTCCAGGCTGAGCGTCTCGCGCGGCGAGCGGCCGGCCTTCAGCGGCGTGATGTCGCAGCTGATGCTGCCGTTGCGCAGCCGGTCGGCAAAGATCAGCAGCTGCTCGGGATGCTGGGCCGACACCGGCGGCGAGGTGAAGCTGCGGCCGGCCTCGTCCACCGTCCAGTCGTCGTTGAGCACCGAGAACTTGGGCAGGGCGGGACTGCGTGCCATGCGGCTCAGCCCAGCGTGGCCGGGTCGATGATGACCGCGCGGCCGGTGCGCGAGCGCACCACCTGCACCATGTGCTGGGTGCCGCCGGGGCCGTCGCCGGCGGCGCCGTCCCACAGCGCGATCAGGCGCAGCTTGTCCAGGCCATGGGCCAGGCCGGTGGCCAGCAGCCACTGGTTGCAGCGCTCGAAGGCATCGATGCCGGCGCGGGGCTCGCCCAGGGCCTCGGGCGCGGCCAGCAGCGGCTGCTCGGCATCGAGCCGGCCGCGCAGCGCGTCGTAGCGCTTCAGCCAGGCCTCGCCACGTGCCGACACCGACTGCTGCAGGAACTGCGGCTCGGCAAAGGGCTGCAGCCAGCGCAGCTTCATGCCACGCGCCAGCGCGGCCTCGGAGAACAGCAGGTCGCCGCCGGCCGCGCCCTGGGTCAGGGCCAGGTCCTCGGGGCCGGCCTCCAGTTCGTCCAGCGCCGCGGCAATGCGCTCGGCGGCGCGGGGCACGGCGGACTCGGGAAAGCGCGGCGGCGTGCGCCCCGGCGCATCGACCAGGTGGCCGGTGAACAGCACCACGCGGCGCGGCTGCCAGCCCTGCCCGGTGGTGGTGGACGGCGGGTTCAGCCGCGACATGGCGCGCTCGAAGGTGTTGATGGCCGCGGCCACCGCCTCGGGGCGGAACTCCAGCTGCTGCAGCAAGCGGATCGCGTCCAGCGTGGAGTTCAGCGAGAACCAGTCCTGCTCGACCAGGCGGATGGCCTCCTTGTAGGCACTTTGCACCTCGGCCGGCGTGCCGGTGAGCAGGGCCAGGTCGCCCAGCGTGGCGGCGGCCCAGTAGTCGGTCTCGTTGTTGTCGCGGGCGCGGTCCTGCGCGGCCCAGGCCGACCAGCGCACGCCGCCTTCCAGCGCCGGCAGCTCCTTGGCATGCTCGTCGCTGCCGGTGAGGTGGCGGTACAGGTGGATCAGCGTGGCCGCATTGATGCCCGAGTAGTAGTGGCCGGCATCGGCGCGGAAGCCGTCGCGGTAGCTGGCGATGGCGGCCTTCAGCAGCGCGTCCTCGTAGGCGGCGTCGTCGCGCATGCGCTGCATGCTGCTGCCTTCCAGCCGCCAGGCGGCGACCCAGGCGTCCTTGTCCACCCGGCCCAGCAGGGCCCACAGCTCGGCGTCCTTGGGGCTGGCCTTGAGCAGGGCACGGTAGTGCTCGCGCGCATCGTCGAGCTTGCCCAGGCGCTGCAGGCACACGCCCTTCTTGTAGCCGGCCTTGCGGTGCGCCGGGTCGACCGCCAGGCAGGCCTCGTACTGCTCCAGCGCAAAGGCATAGCGCTGCAGCTTCAGCAGGGCCTCGCCGGCGGCAAAGCGCGCGTCGGAGCGCAGCGCCACCACCGGCGTCTCCTCGGCCAGCACCAGCACGTCGCCGGGACGGCCGCTGCGCTGGGCGCGGCGCACCTGCTGGGCCCAGGCCTCGTGGGTCTGCCAGAACTCGCGTGCATCGCCGACCTTCAGCTCCTTCCAGTCGGGCTCCTGCAGGTTCTCGACCAGGCGGTAGACCGGGCTGATCTTGCGGCCATGCCAGCTTTCCAGCGTGGCCCGGGCCATGGCCGCCAGCGCGGCGATGTCGGCCTGCAGGAAGTCGGCATCGGGTACGCCGTTTTTCAGGTGGTAGTGCAGCTTGCGGTCGGTGACGGTGTCGAACACCGGCCGCTCGCGCGGGCCCGACACCAGCAGCACGCCGCGCGAGCGCAGCGCATGGCGCACGCCCAGCTCGTACCAGACATTGGGGTTGTCGATGGTCAGGTCGGCCACCACCAGGTCGGCGATCAGCAGCTCCTGGAACATGTCGCTGCGGATGTCGCCGGCGGCCGGCTCCTCGTCGGCGCGGAACACCTCCAGGCCGGCCGCCTCCAGCCCCGGTTTCAGGTACTCGGCATAGACGCGGTTGAAGTCGATGGGCTGGCCGTCGGCGCCGTTCTTGGTGCCGAAGGGCATGGCGATGAAGGCATGCAGTTTCATGGTGCGGTCCGGTGGACTCCAGGACCGACTAGCATCGGCGCCACGCGACGCTGCTGCAACTGCCGCCTTGGGGAGATCAGATCTCGCGGATGTCGCTGATGGTCTCGCGGCCGAACTGCGCGCTGTCCAGGTGGCGCAGCAGGCGTGCGGCGCAGTCGTCGGCCGACATCAGCTGGCCGGCGCTCTTCAGCGCGGCAAAGCGCTCGCGCTCGGGAAAGGCCCGGGCATCGGCGCCACGCAGCTCGGCCTGCATGTCGGTGTCAATGACGCCGGGGGCGATGGACTCGATGCGCGCGCCGCGCCCGCCCAGCGCCGCCTGCTCCAGGGCCAGCGCGCGGCTGAGGTGGTCCATGCCGGCCTTGGCCGCGCAGTAGGTGGCGCTGCCAGCCATGGCGCGCCGGCCCAGGCCCGAGGAGATGTTCATCAGCCGGCGCGGCGCCGACCAGCCCTCGGTGGCCGCCAGAAAAGCCGCCGACAGCAGCAGCGTGGCCTCCAGCCCGGCGCGCAGCGCGCCCGACAACGTGGCCAGCGGCACCTGCTGCAGCGGCGCCGGCAGGCCGACCACGCCGGCGTTGTTGATCAGCGTGGCACTCTGCAGCGCGGCGCTGTCCAGGCCCTGCAGCCAGTCCTGCAGGCGCTGGGCCGCCGGCAGCGGATCGGCCAGGTCCAGCGTCCACTGCAGCAGCGGCAGGCCGGCGGCATCGGCCTGGGCCTGCAGCTGGGCATTGGCCTGGCGCGCCAGGCCCAGGATGCGCCAGCCCGGCAGCAGGCGCTGGCGCACCAGGGCGGCGCCCAGGCCGCGGGACGAACCGGTGACGATCAGCAGATGGTGGGTCATGGCCGGCAGCATAGCCGCGGCCGACGACAATGCCGGCCGATGAAGCATCCGTTGATGATCGCCCTGGCCGCCGGCCTGCTGGTGCTGCTGGCCGCCGCGGCGCTGCCGCTGTGGCAGATGCTGCAGCCGCGCGCTGCAGCGCCCGCCGCGGCCAGCACGCCGGCAGCGGCCCAGGGCCTGCCCTGGCAGATCGAGCCGCAGGCCGATGGCACGGCGCGGGTCTTTGGCCTGCGGCTGGGCCAGGCCACGCTGGACCAGGCCTGGGCGCGCTTCGGCGACGGCCTGCAGCTGGCCCTGGTGGCGCGGCTGGGCGAGGTGGGCACGCTGGAGGCCCTGGTCGAGCCGATGAGCGCCGGCTTCGTCAGCGGCCGCCTGGTGCTGGCCTTGGACGTGCCGGAGGCCACGCGCCGCGCCTGGCGCGAGCGCGTCGAGGGCTCGGAGCCGATGGAGGGCGGGGCGCGGCGCTTCAGGCTGGCGCCGGCCGACCGCGAGCAGGCGCGCCAGGCGCTGGTCGTCGGTCTGAGCTTCGTGCCCAGCCTGCGCCTGTCCGAGGCCGACATCCGCGAGCGCTTCGGCGCGCCGGCGCGCCAGCTGGCGCTGGCCGATGGCATCAGCGCCCTGGGCTATCCGGCCCAGGGCCTGGTGGCGATGGTGCAGCCGGGCGTGCGCGGCCTGCTGCAGTATGTGGCGCCGCGCGACTTCGAGGCCCGGCTGTGGGCGCCGCTGCTGGCTGCGCCGGCCAAGGCCTCGCCGGCGTCTGCGCCACGCTGAGTCAGTCGCCGTCCAGCAGCCGGCCGCGCAGCGCGGCGCCTGGCAGCACATAGTGGCCGCCACCCAGGTGGTGCAGGCTGCGCAGGCCCTCGGGCTGATCCTCGAAATGCCAGTGCCCGTCGTGGAACACGCGGGCATCGGCCTGGGCCGACACCACCTCGCCCAGGAACAGGTCGTGCGCCGCCTGCACCTCGGGCCAGGCGATGACCCGGCATTCCAGCCAGGCCAGGCAGCCTTCGACCAGGGGCAGGCCCAGCACCGGGCCGTCGAAATGGGCAATGTCGTAGGCCCTGAACTTGTCGCTGCCGGCCGCGGCCAGGGCCTGGCCGCTGCGGTTGCCCACCGTGGTCGTCAGGTCGGCCTGGGCGGCGCAGGGCACTTGCAGCGCAAAGCAGCCGCTGGCCTCGATCAGGCCGCGGCTGTGGGTGGCGCGGTCGATGACCACGGCCACCTTGGGCGGCATGAAGTCCAGCGGCATGGCCCAGGCCGCGGCCATCAGGTTGCGCTGGCCGCCATGGGCGCTGCTGACCAGCACGGTGGGGCCATGGTTCAGCAAGCGGCTGGCCTGGGCCAGCGGGACATCGGTGCGCATCGTGGGTCGGTGATGGGGCGATCGGGTCTCAGAACGGCACCGGGCTGTCGAAGCGCCGGGCCGGCAACTGCAGGCCGTCGAGATCGAGCGCCGGCAGCTCCAGCCGGCAGGCATGCAGCAGCAGGCGCGGCGACGCCGCATGCCAGTCGGGCGGCGCATACAGCTCGTCGCCGAGGATGGCATGGCCGATGGCCGCCAGGTGCAGGCGCAGCTGGTGCGAGCGGCCGGTCACCGGCTCCAGCGCCAGCCGCGAGGTGCCGGCGGCGGCGTCGTGCGACAGCAGCCGCCAGCGTGTCAGCGAGGGCTTGCCACGCTGGTGGCAGACCATCTGCCGCGGCCGGTTGGGCCAGTCGACGATCAGCGGCAGGCTGATCTCGCCGGAGTCGGCGGCCGGCCGTCCGGCCACCACGGCTTCATAGAGCTTGTGCACGCGGCGCTGGGCAAAGGCGATGGACAGCAGGCGCTGCATGGCCGGGCCGCGGCCAAAGGCCATCAGGCCCGAGGTGCCCATGTCCAGCCGGTGCACCACCAGCGCATCGGGCAGCCGGGCGGCGACGCGGGCGGCCAGGCAGTCGGCCTTGTCGGGGCCACGGCCGGGCACGCTGAGCAGGCCGGCCGGCTTGTCGGCCACGGCCAGGTGGTCGTCGACATGGCACAGCCAGTCGGGGGGGCTGGGATCGGGCAGGGCGGGCAAGGGGCAAGGGTGCGAAGGGCGCGCCAGCATAGCCGCGCCACGCCTGACAAAAAACGATACACGCCGATACCGCGCTGAGAAGACGCGCCGCGCCGCCGCGGCCACAGTGGCATCCATGCTTCAACCCATGCCGTGTTCGGCGAGGAGATCGAGATGAAAACCTGGATGCGTCGCAGCCTGATCGGTGGTGCCCTGCTGTCGGTGCTGGCCCTGGTGGGTGGCCTGGCCGCCTGCTCGCATCGTCCGCACGGCCCCGGCTTTGCGCTCAGCGATGCCGAGGCCCAGCAGTGGCGCGAGCGCATGGTCGAGCGCATCGGCCAGCGCATGGACCTGGACGCCGCGCAGAAGGCCCGGCTGGCCACGCTGGGCGAGGCCCTGGACGGCCAGCGCAAGGCGCTGATGCCGCGCGCTGCCGACGGCCAGCCCGGTGCGCCGCGGCGCGAGCTGCAGGCGCTGATCGCCGGCCCGCAGTTCGACCGCGCCGCCGCCCAGGCCCTGCTGGATGGCAAGACCCAGGCCGTGCGCGAGCAAGGCCCCAAGGTGCTGACGGCCGCGGCCGACTTCTACGACAGCCTGCGGCCCGAGCAGCAACAGCAGCTGCGCCAGGCGCTGGCCGAGGGCCGCCACCGCTGGGGCCGTGGCGGCTGAAGCACGGGCAGGCTGCCATGGACACGCTGCCCCTCGTGGTGCTCAGCACCGCCGGTGCCCTGCTGCTGAGCGCCGGCCTGGCCTGGGCCACCTGGGCCCTGCTGACCCTGCAGCGCGCCGGCGCCCGGCCCGGCGCGCTGCCGCCGCGGCTGATCGACGAAGGCCCGTTTGCACGCAGCCGCCATCCGCTGGCCCTGGGCGCGGTGGCCAGCCTGGCCGGCCTGGCGCTGGCCCTGGGGTCGCCGACGCTGAGCCCGCTGCTGCTGCTGGCCGACGGCCTGCTGCTGCTGTGGCTGGACCGTGTGCTGCTGCCGCGCAGCGAGGCGCGGCAGGCGCAGCGCTTTGGCGGCTGGTGGCGCGACTATGCGGCCGACGTGCGGCGCTGGCTGTGAAGGCCGGCCGCGCCGGGCGATGATCCAGCCCCATGCACCCACTGCTGCTGATCGATGACGATGCCGAGCTGGGCGCGCCACTGGCGGCCTATCTGCGGCGCTTCGACTTTGCGCTCGAAGCGGCGCTGACGCCGTCGGCCGGCCTGGCGCGGCTGGCGCGCGGCGGCATCGACGCAGTGATCCTCGACGTGATGCTGCCCGAGATCGACGGCTTCGAGGTCTGCCGCCGCATCCGCCGCGACTGGCCCGGCTTGCCGGTGCTGATGCTCACCGCCCGCGGCGACCTGACCGACCGCGTGGTCGGCCTGGAGCTGGGCGCCGACGACTACCTGCCCAAGCCCTTCGAGCCGCGCGAGCTGGCGGCGCGGCTGCAGACCGTGCTGCGCCGCGCCCGGCCGGCCCCGGCCGCCAGCGCCGCGCCCGGCGAGCTGCGGCTGGACGGCCTGCGCCTGGACCTGGCGCGGCGCGACGCCTGGTGCCAGGGCCGGCAGCTGGCGCTGACCAGTACCGAGTTCGAGCTGCTGGCCCTGCTGGCGCGCGAGCCGCAGCGCGTGTTCAGCCGCGACGAGATCCTGCAGCGCCTGCACGGGCGCGACGCCGAGGACCTGCAGACGCGGGCGGTGGACCTGCTGGTCAGCCGGCTGCGGCGCAAGCTGGAGCCGCTGGACGCGATCCGCACGCTGCGCCATGCCGGCTATGCGCTGGCCCTGCCGCCGGAGCCCGGCTCTTGAACGCGGCCAGCGGCTGGCGTCGGCGCTGGCAGCGCTGCCGCCACTCGTTCGGCCATTCGCTGCGCTGGCGGCTGGCGGCGCTGTTCATGGCCCTGGCCCTGGGCACGACGGCGGTGTTCCTGGCCGGCTCGCGCCAGGTGTTTTCCACCGGCTGGCGCGAGCTGGCGCGGCCGCTGCTGGCCGACTACATCGACCGCGCCGCGGCCGAGATCGGCAGCCCGCCCGATGTGGCGCGGGCCCAGGCCCTGGTGGCGCGGCTGCCGATCGCCATCCGCATCGACGGTCCGCAGCTGCACTGGAGCTCGCATGCCGACCGGCCGCGGCGCTGGGGCGGCGACGCTGCGGGGGACAGCGACTGGGACAGCCTGCTCAGCCGGCGCACGGCCGACGGCCATGTGATCCGCTTCGGCCTGGGCCGCTGGCATCCGCCCGAGCGGCCGGTGTGGGCCGTGGGCGCCACGCTGGCCGGCCTGCTGGCGCTCACCGCGCTGGCCTTCGTGGTCGTGCGCCGGCTGTTCCGGCCGCTGGACGACATCCGCGCCGGCACCCAGCGCTATGGCCGCGGCGACTTCTCGCAGCCCATCCCGCAGCGCCGGCCCGACGAGCTGGGCGAGCTGGCGCAGCAGGTCAATGCCATGGCCAGCGGCCTGCAGACCATGCTGGAGGGCCAGCGCGGCCTGCTGCTGGCCATCAGCCACGAGCTGCGCTCGCCGCTGACGCGGGCGCGGCTGAATGCCGAGCTGGTGGCCGAGGGGCCGGAGCGTGATGCCCTGCTGCGCGACCTGGCGCAGATGCGCGACCTGATCAGCGACCTGCTGGAAAGCGAGCGCCTGGCCCAGGGCGGGGCGACGCTGCGGCGCGAGCCCACCGCGCCCGGCCCGCTGGTGCAGGCCCTGGCCGAGGCGCAGTTTGCCGCGGCGCTGGCGCAGCGGCGGCTGCGGCTGGACATCGCGCCCGACCTGCCGACGCTGCCGCTGGACCGCGCCCGCCTGCAGCTGCTGCTGCGCAACCTGGTCGACAACGCGCTGCAGCATGGCGGCGGTAGCCCGGTGCTGCTGTCGCTGCGGGCCACGCCGCAGGGCCTGCACCTGGAGGTGCGCGACCACGGGCCCGGCGTGGAGCCCGGCCTGCTGCAGCGGCTGGCCCAGCCGTTCTTCCGGCCCGATGCGGCGCGCAGCCGCGAGCGTGGCGGGGTCGGCCTGGGGCTGTACCTGTGCCGCCTGGTGGCCGAGTCGCATGGCGGCAGCCTGCGGCTGGAGGATGGGGCGCCGGGGCTGCGCGTCAGCGTGATGCTGCCGCTGGCCGCGACGCCGGTGTGATCAGGCGCGCAGCGCGATGTCGCCGTACCAGGCTTCGAGGTCCAGCTTCAGCGCATCGGCATCGGTGAGCACGCCCACGCCGACGATGCGGCCCGGTGCCTCGCCATACACCCGCTGGTAGTCGGCCACCACGTCGCGGCGGTAGTGCAGCCACTGGCCGGCGCGGGCATGGCCGCTTTCCACCGTCAGGTACTGGATGCGCGCGGTGCGGTGGTTGCGGTGCACCGACTCGGGCGCATGGCTGCCGCCGTCCCACACGTACATCAGCATCGCGAACGGCAGGCGCTGGCCGGTGAACAGCTCCACCTGGTCGAACAGCAGGCGGTCGCGCAGCGACAGGCGCTGGTGGTCGCCGTCGAAGGCCACGATCAGCCGCGCCGGGCAGTCGTCGCGCTCGGCGGCCGAGACATCGGCCTGGCGCTCGACCGCGCGCACCTTCCAGCTGAAGTCCAGGTGGCGCTGCTGCAGCGGATCGATGTCCACCGCGCAGTGCAGGCCGGTGGCCGAGCGGCGCGCGCGTGCATGCAGCACGCGGCGGTCGCCCAGGTCGGTGGTGGCATAGCGCGTGCGCGGCAGGTCGCGGCGCAGCACATAGGGCCGCCAGCCCACGGGCACGTCGCCAGGCGCGGCGGCCGAAAACGGCAGCACCACCGGCGCCGGCGGGCTGTGTGCCGCGGCGTCGTGGCCTTCGGCCTCGGCGCCCGGGGCCAGCAGGGCGCAGCCGCTGCCGGCAGAGGCCGCCGCGGTGGCGCCGATCAGGCCGCAGGCATGCAGCCAGCGGCGGCGGTTCAGCGTCCCAACGACGGCTGCTTGATTGTGTTTCGGGTCCATGGTCCACCAGCGGCGCCAGAGCGCGCCCAGACCGGATTGTCGGCGCGGCCATGGCCGCCGCACCAGCGGAACAGACCCGAAAAACCCCAGGGGCCAGCCCCCGGAGCCGGTGGCACCGGGATCAGGCCTGGTCCTGGCCCTGGCTGCGCAGCGCGGCGGCGCGCAGGTCGGCGGCAAAGCCCGGATCGCTGGACTCGATGCGCTTGGCCCAGGCCAGCACGTCGTCGGCGGTCTTGGGCTCTTCGCGGTGCAGGCTCAGCTGCCAGCGGTCGAGGCGGCGCAGGCCCTGGATCAGGGCGGCGGCGGCCGAGGCGAACCACAGCGAGCCGCGGGGAACCGCCACGCGGGTCGGGCGGCCGAAGGTCATGGAAGCGCTGGTCATGGTATGACTCCTTGCAGGTCTTGCAGAACGAACCCGGATTGGATTCGTGTTGCAGTGCAGTATAGGGTAAACCCCAGTTCTTTGCACGGATCAAGAAGCTGGGCAATCCTGCGCCAGTTCCGGGGCCGTGACAGGGGTCACGCCGCGGCCCCGCAACGCGTGGGCCGGTGGCCATGCGCGGTCAGGGGATACTGCGGCGGCGGCACCGTCGCCGCCATCCCCGCCCGATGAACCTGCACATCCCGACGCTGATGGTGGCCCTGCTGCTGGGCTTCCTGCTGCTGAATGCCGAGCTCGGCCTGGCGCAGGGCGGCGTGCGCGGCCGCCCGGAGCTGCGGCGCTGGGCCGCCGGCTCCTGGGCCCTGCTGCTGGGCTTTGCCGGCCTGGCCGCGCGCGAGCTGCTGCCGCTGGGCCTGTCCATCGTCGTCGGCAATGGCCTGCTGGCGCTGGGCATGGGCTTTTATGTGCAGGCCGTGCACATGCTGCTGCGCGAAGGGCCGCCGCCACGCTGGCCGCTGCGTGTGCAGCCGCTGATCTGGCTGGGCCTGGTGGGCATGCTGGCCTGGCCGCTGAACCTGCGCACCAGCCTGCTGTCCTTCGTCTTCGTGGCCCTGCTGCTGCCGGCGGTGTGGATGATCCTGCGCCATGCCGCGCCGACCGAGCGCTCGCTGCGCACCGTGGCCCTGACGCTGGGCCTGGCTTCGGCGGCCCTGCTGCTGCGCGGCGTGCATGCGCTGTGGGTGCCGGGCGACTACACCGCGCTGCTGCAGCCCAGCCTGGGCCAGGGCCTGACCTTTCTGATGTCCTTCATGTGCCTGCTCGGCGCCGGCTTCGGCTTTCTGCTGGCGGTGTTCGAGCGCGTCGCTGGCCAGATGGAGCAACTGGCCAGCCACGATGGCATGACCGGCTGCCTCAACCGCAGCACCACCGATGCGCTGCTGGCCCACGAACTGCAGCGCGCGCGCCGCGATGGCCGGCCGCTGGCCTTTGTGCTGCTGGACCTGGACCATTTCAAGCAGGTCAACGACAGCCATGGGCACCGCGTCGGCGACGAGGTGCTGCGCCATTTCGCCCGAACCGTGCGCCAGCGGCTGCGCGCCTCCGATGCGCTGGGCCGCACCGGCGGCGAAGAATTCGGCCTGGTGCTGCCGGGCACCGATGCCGCCGGCGCGCGCAGCCTGGTCGAATCGGTGCGTTCGGCGGTGGCGGCCAGCACCGCAGCCCTGGATGCCCAGGGCCTGCCGGTGCAGGTGACGGTGTCGGCCGGCATCGCGCTGGCAGCATCCGACACCCAGCTCAGTGCCGACCGCCTGTATGGCCGCGCCGATCAGGCGCTGTACGAGGCCAAGCGCGCCGGCCGAAACCGCGTGGTGATGTACGGCGACAGCAATCCGCCGCAGGCCACGCTGCTGCCGGCGGACTGAGCCTCAATACGCCAGGCCCATCGCCTCGCGCACGTCCTTCATGGTCTGGCGGGCCACGGTGCGGGCCCGCTCGGTGCCCATCTCGACGATCCAGTGCACCTGCTTGGGATTGGCCAGGTACTGCTCTGCGCGCTCGCGCCAGGGCTGCTGCTCGCGGATCACCGCATCGGCCACCGGCGCCTTGCAGTCCAGGCAACCGATGCCGGCGGTGGTGCAGCCCTGGCGGGCCCAGGCCTGGGTCTCGGCATCCGAATAGACCTGGTGGAACTTCCACACCGGGCAGCGCTCGGGGTCGCCCACGTCGGTGCGGCGCTGGCGCTGCGGATCGGTGGGCATGCGGTTGATCTTCAGGCGCACGGCCTCGGGCTCCTCGCGCATGGCGATGGCATTGCCGTAGCTCTTGCTCATCTTGGCGCCGTCCAGGCCGGGCAGCTTGCTGGTTTCGGTGAGCAGCACCTGGGGCTCGGGCAGCACCGTGCGGCCGCTGCCCTTGAGGTGGCCCAGCAGCAGCTCGGTCTCGGCTTCGTCCAGCACCACGCCGGCCTTGCGGATGACCATCTCGCCCTTGGCCAGGGCCTCGGTGGAACCGTCCTGGCCATGGGCCTTGCGCTGCTTCTCCAGGTAGCGCGCATCGTCCTTGCCCAGCTTGGCCAGGGCCGCGGCCACACGCGCGTCGAAGTCGCTGCCGCGGCCGTACAGGTGGTTGAAGCGCCGCGCCACCTCGCGCGTGAGTTCCACGTGCGAGGCCTGGTCTTCGCCCACCGGCACGAAGCCGGCCTTGTAGATCAGGATGTCGGCGGCCTGCAGCAGCGGATAGCCGAGGAAGCCGTAGGTGGTGAGGTCCTTGTCCTTGAGCTTCTCGATCTGGTCCTTGTAGGTCGGCACACGTTCCAGCCAGCCCAGCGGCGTGCCCATGGCCAAGAGCGTGAACAGCTCGGCATGCTCTGGCAGGCGGCTCTGGATGAAGATCGTGGCCTTCTCCGGGTCCAGGCCCGAGGCCAGCCAGTCGATGACCATCTCGTAGACATTGCGCTCGATGACCTCGCGCTCCTCGTAGTGCGTGGTCAGCGCATGCCAGTCGGCGACGAAGTAGAAGCAGTCGTACTGGTCCTGCAGCCTGACCCAGTTCTTGAGCGCGCCGTGGTAGTGGCCGAGGTGCAGCGCGCCGGTGGGGCGCATGCCGGAGAGAACGCGGGGTCGCATGGCAGCTGGAGGGGGCAGGGGAGGAAGCCGGCGATTGTGTCAGAGGCCACCGCTTACACTGCCGCCCCTCGTCGGTCTTGCCCCGCCATGAAGCGCATCGTCATCCTGATTTCCGGCCGCGGCAGCAACATGGAGGCCATCGTGCAGCGCTGCGCCGGCGAGGCCTGGCCGGCCCGGGTGGTGGCGGTGATCAGCAACCGGCCCGAGGCCAGCGGCCTGCAGTACGCCGCCGGCCAGGGCATTGCCACCCAGGTGGTCGACCACCGCCAGCATGCCGAGCGCGCGGCCTTCGATGCGGCCCTGGCCGCGGCCATCGACGCCCATGCGCCCGACCTGGTGGTGCTGGCCGGCTTCATGCGCATCCTGGGCGATGCCTTTGTGCAGCGCTATGCCGGCCGGCTGCTGAACATCCACCCGTCGCTGCTGCCGGCCTTTGCCGGCCTGCACACGCACCAGCGGGCGATCGAGGCCGGCTGCAAGCTGGCCGGCTGCACGGTGCACTTCGTCACGCCGACGCTGGACCACGGGCCCATTGTGGCCCAGGGCGCGGTGCCGGTGCAGTCCGACGACACGCCGCAGCGGCTGGCCGAGCGGGTGCTGGCGGTGGAGCACCGGCTGTATCCCGAGGCCGTGCGCTGGTTTGTCGAGGACCGGCTGCAGCTCGGCGACGACGGCCGTGTGCTGCACCGCGACGGCGCGGCGCAGTGGCTGTTCAGCTGATCTTCTCGAAGCGCGGCCGTTCGATGCCGTCGACGAGCACGGTCTCGAAGAACATCGCATGCGGCCGCACCCACAGCGCGCCCTCGCCATACAGCGGCCGGTACAGCACCAGCGGCTCCAGCGTCTCGCTGTGGCGCACGGCGCCGATCAGCTCGTACTCGTTGCCCTTGTAGTGGCGGTAGCGCCCGGTGGGCGTGGGCGGCAGCGGCGGCAGGTCGGACATGTTGGCGGGCGCAGGGATAATCGTGCCGATGCATCCTACCGCCCTGCTGGACCTGGCCACCGAGCTGCTGCGTGCCGTGCTCAAGCTCGACGCGCCGGCCGACGGCATCGTTTCCGCCTTCTTTCGCAAGCACAAGAACCTGGGCCAACGCGAGCGCCATGCGCTGGCCGAGACCGCCTATGCCGTGCTGCGCCGCCGACCTCTGTTGCAGAACCTGGCGCAAAGTGGCACCGGCGCGCTGGAGCGCCGCCTGGCCATCCTGGCCTGGGCCGGCGACAGCAATCTGCTGCGTGGCGCCCTGGGCCCGAATGAGCATGTGTGGCGCGACCAGGTGCGTGGCGTCGACCGCAGCACCCTGCCCGAGAAGCTGCGCCACAACCTGCCCGACTGGCTGGCCGGCGCGCTGAAGGCCGAGCTGGACGAGGCCGACTTCTGGGCCCTGGTGGCGGCACTCGACGAGGCCGCGCCGCTGGACCTGCGCGTCAACCTGCTCAAGGCCAAGCGCGAAGACATCCTGGCCGAGCTCAAGGCCCTGGGCGTGGAGGCCCGCGCCACGCCGCATTCTCCCTGGGGCATCCGCGTGCAGGGCAAGCCGGCGCTGCAGAAGCTGGCCATGTTCAACCGCGGCGACGTGGAAGTGCAGGACGAGGGCAGCCAACTGCTGGCCCTGCTGGTGGATGCCAAGCGTGGCGAGATGGTGGTCGACTTCTGCGCTGGCGCCGGCGGCAAGACCCTGGCGCTGGGCGCGGCCATGCGCTCCACCGGCCGCTTGTATGCGTTTGATGTGTCGGGCCACCGGCTGGATGCGCTCAAGCCCCGGCTGGCGCGCAGCGGGCTGAGCAATGTGCATCCGGCGCAGATCGCGCACGAGCGCGACGAGCGCATCAAGCGCCTGGCCGGCAAGATCGACCGCGTGCTGGTCGATGCGCCGTGCTCGGGCCTGGGCACGCTGCGCCGCAATCCCGATCTGAAGTGGCGCCAAAGCCCCAAGGCGGTGGCCGAACTGCAGGTCAAGCAGCAGGCCATCCTCGACAGCGCCTGTCGCCTGGTCAAGCCTGGCGGCCGCCTGGTCTATGCCACCTGCAGCCTGCTGCGTGCCGAAAACGAGGAGGTGGTGCAGGCCTTCAGCGCCGCCCATGCCGACTTCAGCCCGCTGCCCGCGGCCGAGGTGCTGGACAAGGCCCATGTCGAGGCCGCCGAGCAATTGGTCAGCAACGACTGCCTGCGCCTGTGGCCGCAGCGCCATGCCACCGACGGCTTCTTCGCCGCGGTCTGGCAAAGGAACTGATCCACATCAATTGCAGTCCATTGCAGGACAAACCCGGGTTTGCCAGACAGTTCCCACCAACCGCGGAGCGGGCATACCCCCTAAAATCGTTGAATCCGTCATATCGAGCGGCGGAACAGATTGGATGCGATGAACGAGTTTTCGACCCTTGCCGACGGCCTGCTGAACTGGGCTGCCCATGGGCTGTGGTCCACCGCCACCTGGTGGCAGGTGCTGCTGGTGACGCTGGCGATGACGCATGTCACCATCGCCGCGGTGACGATCTTCCTGCACCGGGCGCAGGCGCACCGGGCGCTGGAGCTGGGGCCTGTCCCGTCGCATTTCTTCCGCTTCTGGCTGTGGCTGACCACCGGCATGGTGACGCGCGAATGGGTCGCCATCCACCGCAAGCACCACGCCAAGTGCGAGACCGAAGAAGACCCGCACAGCCCGATCACGCGAGGCATCAACACCGTGCTGCTGACCGGCGCCGAGTTGTACCGCGCCGAGGCCAAGAACGCCGAGACGATCAAGAAGTACAGCCACGGCGTGCCCGACGACTGGATCGAGCGCAACCTCTACACCCGCCACAGCGCGCTGGGCGTGAGCCTGATGCTGATCATCAACGTCGCGGTGTTCGGCGTGCTGGGCCTCACCGTGTGGGCGGTGCAGATGCTGTGGATCCCGATCTGGGCCGCCGGCGTCATCAACGGCATCGGCCACTACTGGGGCTACCGCAACTTCGAGGCGGTGGATGCCTCCACCAATGTCTCGCCCTGGGGTCTGATCATCGGCGGCGAAGAGCTGCACAACAACCACCACACCTATCCGACCTCCGCCAAGTTCTCGGTCAAGCCCTTCGAGTTCGACATCGGCTGGGGCTATATCCGCGCCATGGAGATGATCGGCTGGGCCAAGGTCAAGAAGACCCCGCCCAAGCTGGCACTGGGCAGCATCAAGCCGGTGGCCGACAGCAAGACGCTGGAAGCCATCATCGCCAACCGCTACGAGGTGATGGCCAAGTACGCCGCCGATGTGCGTGCCGCCTGCGCAGCCGAGGTCGCCCGGCTCAAGCCGCATGGCCTGCCGGCCACCCGCCTGGCCGAGTGGAAGATCGCCCAGCGCTGGCTGCACCGCGACGACGAGAAGATCCCGCAGGCGGTCAAGCCGCAGCTGGCCGCGGTGGTCAGCCAAAGCCCGCAGCTGGCCAAGCTGCTGGCCATGCGCGAAGAGCTGCGCCAGCTGTGGACACGCACCAATGTCTCGGCCGAGCAGTTGGTGGCCGACCTGCAGGCCTGGTGCAAGAAGGCCGAGGCCAGCGGCATCGAGGCCCTGGCCGAGTTCTCGCTGAAGCTGCGCGCCGCCCACGCCTGAGCCTGGCCCGCGGCCCCCAAAAAAAGGACGGACCCCGAGGGGTCCGTTTTTCATGCCTTGGTGCGTCAGGCGTCGCGGCGTTCGATCAGTTCGATCTTGTAGCCGTCGGGATCGGTGATGAAGGCAATCACCGTGCTGCCGCCCTTGACTGGGCCGGCCTCGCGCGTGATCGCACCGCCCAGAGCGGCGGCCTTGGCACGCACCGCCTCGCAGGTGGCGGCGGCATCGGACACGCCGATGGCGATGTGGCCATAGCCGCTGCCGATGTCGTACTTGTCGACGCCGTAGTTGTAGGTCAGCTCGATCTCGGCCTGGTCGGGGTTGCCGCCATAGCCGACGAAGGCCAGGTCGTACTGCTGCTCGGGCCGGTGCGTGGTGCGCAGCAGCTGCATGCCCAGCACCTGGGTGTAGAAATCGATGGAGCGCTGCAGGTTGCCGACCCGCAGCATGGTGTGGAGCATGCGCATGGTGTGAGGGTTGCCTTGGGTTGCCGTGTGGAGGGAAGGGCGCGAGTGTGCCGCAGCCGGCCGGGCCGGTGGCGCGTCAGGCCTTGTCCAGCCACACCGCCAGGCCCTGGGCATTGAGCTCGATGTCCAGCGCCAGGCCCCGCAGCTGGGCTTCGACATCGGCCACGCCATGGCGCTGCAACTGGCTGCGGTACAGGTCTTCCAGGGCCGCCACCAGGGCGGCATGGCGCTGCGGGTGGTCCTTCAGCGGCAGCGCCAGCGCCACCATCGCATCGATCTGCTCGAACAGCAGGCTGCTCAGTCGCGGCAGGTCTTGCACGCGGCTGTAGTGCGTCAGGTACATGGCCTGCGGGTCGCGGGCCATCAGCCGGGTGATCGAGCGCTTCAGCGCCTCGGGCTCGAACTGCACCGGCGTCGAGGTCGGCATGATCCAGGCGCCGCGCTCGGTGTCGGTCTCGCGGTAGCTGAGGCCGAAGGTGTCACCGGTGAACCAGCCGCGGCTGGCCTCGTCCCACAGGCAATGGTGGTGGCGGGCATGGCCGGGCGTGTCGATGAACTCCAGCCGCCGGCCATGCCAGTCCAGCACCTGGCCATCAGTCGTGGCCTGCACACGCTCGGCCGGCACGCCGACCAGCTGGCCGTAGGCACGGTCCATCTCGGCCTGGCCGTAGACCGCCAGCGCCCCGGCGTACAGCGCCGCCGGGTCGATCAGGTGGCGCGCGCCGCGTGCATGCACCAGCAGCGTGGCGCGTGGCAGCTGCTGCATCAGCGCGCCGGCGCCGCCGGCATGGTCCAGGTGCACATGGGTGGGGATCACATGGTCCACGGCCTCGCGTGGCAGGCCCAGGTCGTCGAGTGCCGCCAGCAGGCGCGGCACCGAGAAGTTGGTGCCGCAGTCGACGAACAGCGCATGGCCGTCCTGCACCACCAGGTAGGCGGCGTCGAAGTGGTCGCGGTGGAAGCCGGTGTCGATGACGTGGATGCCGTCACCGAGGTCGTGGACGAAGGGCAGGGCCATGGCTTGGGGTGTCTCGCAATGAAAAAGGGCAGGGGATGAACCCTGCCCTGGAGATTGTCGCGGCCCGCGGTACCGCCGGCTGTCGCGTTTCGATCAGCCGCCGCCGCTGTTGGCGTACAGGGCCCACAGCCGGCCGATGTCGGCCGCGCCGTCGTTGCCCTGCACGCTGCGCAGCACCTGCACCGCCTTGGCCTTGGCCTTGCCGCTTTGCAGCAGGGCCTGGCCCAGGCGCAGCTTGGCATCCTCGGGCCGCTTCAGGCCGCCCTTGGCGATGCCCTGCTCGATCATCGCGATGCCCTTGTCGGCCTGGCCCATGGTGACATAGGTGTAGCCCAGGGCCACCAGGTCGTTGCCGTCCTTCAGCGCGGCGGCGGCCGCGGCACGCTGCTCGATCGAGGCCTTGGACTCGGCATCGCGGCTTTCGGCCAGCGCACGCAGGCGCTTGTGGCGCTCGGCCTCGGCACCGGTGCCCAGGGCGCCGGCGGCAAAGCCCTTGTCGACGATGGCCTTGCCCTCGGCCGGGTTGCCGGCCTGGATGGCCAGCTGGGCCATCTCCATGTAGTCCTCGGTCTTGGACAGGTTGCCGGTGGCCAGCTTCAGCCGCATCAGGTCCAGCGCGAAGCGGTCGGAGAAGCCGGCCTTGCTGCGCACCCGGGCCAGGTAGATGGCCCAGTAGTCCTTCTTCGGATAGTTGGCCAGCAGCTTCTCCAGCGTGGCGGTCTGGCCGGCCTGGTTGCCGGTGCGCTGCTGGGCATCGGCCAGGCGCAGCAGATCGCCTTCGTCGGGGCGCTTGCCGGCCTGCTCGGCGGCCTGCACCGCGGCGGCGGCTTCCTTGGCGATGGCCGCGTAGTCGCCGCTGGCGCCCTGCAGATAGCCCTGCAACTGCTTCAGCGAGGCGCTGTTGTTGCCGGCGGCCTGGGCCTTCTGCACCCATTGCGTGGCCTTGGCGTTGTCGCGCAGCTGGGCATAGGCCGAGGCCACCTGCTCGGCGATCTGGCCCTGCTCGGCGCCGCTGGTCTTGCCGTACAGCGACTCCAGCACCTGGGCGGCCACCGCATGGTCGCCGGCGCGCTGGGCCGCGGCGGCCTTCATGCGCTCGATCTGCAGCGTCTCGGCGGCGGTCTTGCCGCTCACCGCCTCGGCCTCGCGCACCTTGGCCAGGGCTTCCTTGCCCTTGCCGGCCTTGATCAGTTCATAGGCCTGCTGCAGCGGCTTGCCGACCTCGGGGCGCAGCGACTGCGCTTGGGCCGCGCCCAGCGACAGCGCCAGCAGGGCGCCGGCGACCAGTGCATGGATCTTGGTCATGGTGGCCTTCAGTTCATGAACTGTTCGTTGCCGACCAGGCCGATCTTGGTCACGCCCAGGCGCTGGGCGCTGGCCATGACCATGGCCACCACCTTGTACTCGACCAGCTTGTTCGGGCGCAGGTGCACCTCGGGCTGGTCGGGCAGGGCGGCCACGGCGGCCAGCTTGGCCTCCAGTTCGGCGCGGCCCGGCACGATCTCGCCGTTCCAGCCGATGGTGCCGTCGAAGTCCACGTCGATGCGCACGATGTCGGGCTGCTTGTTGGTCGGCGTGCTCGGGCCCACCGGCATGTTCATCTTCACCGCGTGCGTCTGGATCGGGATGGTGATGATCAGCATGATGATCAGCACCAGCATCACGTCGATCAGCGGCGTGGTGTTGATGTCGATCATCGGCCCGTCGCCGCTGCTCTCACCCACTTGCATGGCCATGGGTGTTCTCCTTCAGTTCTTGGGCGGGGGTTCGGTGATGAAGCCCACCTTGGCGATGCCTGCACGCTGGCAGGCCACGACCAGGCGGCCGACGCTCTCGTAGCGCGAGGCCTGGTCGCCACGGATGTGCACCTCGGGCTGCGGGTCCTTGACGGCTTCCTTCTTCAGGTCCGCGACCAGCGCCTCCATGTCGGTGTAGCGCTTGGTGGCCCAGTACAGGTCGCCGTCCTTGCTGACCGCCAGCAGGATGTTCTCCGGCTTGGTCTGCGTCGGCACGTTCTGCTCCTTGGGCAGCTCGAGCTTGACGCTCTGGGTGATCACCGGCGTGGTGATCAGGAAGATGATCAGCAGCACCAACATGATGTCCACCAGCGGGGTGGTGTTGATGGCTGAGTTCATCGCGTCTTCTTCGCCGTCCGGCGATCCGACTGCCATGGCCATGGCAATGCTCCTTAAAGACGGTTGGAAACGACTCGGGCCGCGCGTGCTGCAGTGGCGACGCGGCGGCCCGGGCCTGTCAGGCAAGGATCAGCGCTTGCCGGCGAGCAGCACGTTGTGCACGTCGCCCGAGAAGGCACGGATCTGTTCCATCACCGTCTTGTTGCGGCGGATCAGCCAGTTGTAGCCCATCACCGCGGGCACCGCGACGGCCAGGCCGAAGGCGGTCATGATCAGCGCCTCGCCCACCGGGCCGGCCACCTTGTCGATCGAGGCCTGGCCGCTGATGCCGATGGCGGTCAGCGCGTGATAGATGCCCCACACCGTGCCGAACAGGCCGACGAACGGAGCGGTCGAGCCCACCGTGGCCAGGAAGGCCAGGCCGTCCTGCAGGCGGCTGTTGATGTTGCCCACCGAGCGCTCGATGCTCATCGAGATCCAGGTGTGGCGGTCGATCTGCTCGATCAGCGTGCCTTCATGGTGCTCATCGGCCTTGACGCCGGTCTCGGCGATGTAGCGGTAGGCGCTCTTGTCGTCCAGCGTGCCGGCGGCCTGCTTCATCGAGCCGGCCTTCCAGAAGGAGTCGCCGATGGCGCGACCGGCCTTCAGCAGCTTGGACTGCTCCCACAGCTTGGTGAACAGGATGTACCACGAACCCATGGACATGATGATCATGATGATCAGCGTGCTGCGCGCGACGATGTCACCCTGGGTCCACAGCGCTTCCAGGCCGTAGGGGTTGACGACCTCTTCCTTGGCCGTGGTGGCCGCCGGAGCGGCGGCCGGGGCCGGCGCCGCAGCTTCGGCCGCAGCCGGCGCCGAGGCCTGGGCCAGCGCGTCGGTGGGGGTGACGGCGACCAGGGCGCACACCGCCAGCAGGGCGGCGGCCAGCGTTCCACGGACGGACGGCAGCACGGATTGCATCAGGGACATGGGAGTGACTCCAGCAGAAAACGAGCGCAGCGCGGGTGACTGCGCAAAGGTGAGTTGGACAAAGCGCGGCGCTTCACGAACATCGGTGGATCGCACCGGTCGCGAGGGCTGGCCGCTCACGAACCGGTCAGTTGATCTTCCAGACGACGTCGACGTCCACGGTGCCGGCGATGTTGTTGCCGCTGGCATCGGTCATCGGGGTGCCCTTGCAGGACCCCGAGGTGAACTGGGTCACCGCGGCACGGTCGAGCAATCGATGCTCGCGGCTGGGGCCGGCCGAGGCCAGCACGTCGGCCTTGTTGACCACGCCCGAGGCGTCGACGGTCAGCCGCACCTTGGTCGTGCCGGTGGCCTCGGCGCGCAGCGCGGCGGCCGGGTAGTCGTCGTAGTTGACGCATTTGCCGACGTTGATGATCGGCGCGGCCACGCGGGGCTTGGCCGGCGCGGCCGGCGCTGCCGGAGCGGGCGGGGCCACCGGACCGGGGGCCGGAGCGATGGACACCGGCGGCGCGGGCGGCGGCGCCTCGCGGGTGACGGTGATCGACGGCGCCGGCGGCGGGTTGGCGATCTGCACCTCCGGCGGCGGCACGAAGGACGGCGGCGGGGCCACCATCTTGGGCGGCGGCGGCAGGTTCTCGGGCGGCGGCGGCGGAGGCGGCTTCACCTCCTCGATGATCTTGGTCTCGATCGGGGCCTTGATGACCTCGACCACCTTGCGTGCCAGGCCGTTGAGCAACGCCCAGCCCAGGATGATGTGCATGAGCACGACGATGCCGAGTCCGATCGTGTGCTTGCCCGGGTTGCGTTGCTGCGAAGCGTAATCCACTCTTGATCCTCCAGACGCCCCGTGCGGTGAGCACGGAGGGGCTGTGCATACTGTTCACGAAGCGGCCTCGTGGGCCGCTGCAGCCCTGTGTGCTGCACGGTGGCGGAATATAGCCTGAAATAAAACTACATCCGCTTGGGGCAACACCCTACAGGCCCGATCCGCGGGGGGCTGCCCCTGGGGCCAGGCGCTGCAAGCAGATTTGATGCCAGGGCTGGCCCGGCCAGACCCGGGGCGTGCCGCGGGGTGGCGGCGCGGCGCCGGCTTTGCGCAATGTCAAGCGCCAGCAACGTGGGCTGAACATCGGCCGGGTGCAATCGCCGCACTCCAGCAACACGGCCAGACCGACCATGACGCCCAGCCTGCCCCGCCCAGCCCATCCTTCCCACCCCGAGGGCCTGCAGCACGATCTGCCGCAACTGGCCGCGCTGGCGGCCCTGGCGCAGCGCCGCCGCGCTCTGGGCTGGCTGGGCAGCCTGGCGCTGCCGCTGGCGGCCTGCGGAGGCGGTGGCGATGCGGCCGGCAGCAGCAGCGCCTCGTCGGGTGGCAGCGGTTCGTCGGGCAGCGGCTCCACCACCAGCGGCAGCTGCTCGACCATCCCGAGCGAGACCGCCGGCCCCTACCCGGGCGACGGCAGCAACACCTCCAACGGGGCCACCAGCAATGCGCTGGGCCTGGCCAGCATCGTGCGCAGCGACATCACCAGCAGCATCGACGGCGCCAGCGGCACCGCCGCCGGCGTGCCGCTGACGATCACGCTGACCCTGGTGGACAGCAGCAGCAGCTGCACGCCGCTGGCCGGCCGCGCGGTCTATCTGTGGCACTGCACGCGCGACGGCCTGTACTCGCTGTACTCCAGCGGCGTGACCAACCAGAACTATCTGCGCGGGGTGCAGGTCAGCGATGCCAACGGCCAGCTGAGCTTTCGCACCATCGTGCCGGGCTGCTACTCGGGGCGCTGGCCACATGTGCACTTCGAGGTCTTCGCCTCGCTGGCCTCGGCCACGCGCGGTGCCAATGCGCTGAAGACCTCGCAGCTGGCCATGCCGCAGGCGGTGTGCCAGACGGTCTACAACCAGGCCAGTGGCTACAGCGCCAGCGTGGCCAACCTGGCGGCGATCACGCTGGCCGGCGACAACGTGTTCGGCGAGGACAGTGCCGCGCTGCAGATGGCCAGCGTCAGCGGCAGCCTGGCCGAGGGCTATGTGGCCAGCCTGACGGTGGGCCTCAGCGGCTGAGCCCGGGGCCCGCGCGGCCATCCACAGGGGCAGCGACGCGAGGACGTGGTCTGCGGGAGTTAGGGGGTGGTGTGCGGCCACCCGGGCTCCCCACAATGGGGCGACACCCGCCGCGACAGCGATGACCGGGTGCCACTCTGGCGCAGGCCGCCGGAAAGGTCGCCCCCGATGCTCGGTGATGTGCTGGTCCTGCTGCGCGACAAGGTCGATGCCTTCCTGCATGCGGCCGCCGCCAGCGAAGGTGCCGACTCGGCCGAGGACCTGGTGCAGTTCATCGACGGCGAGAAGACCGACCCGATCGAGTTCAGGCTCAATGCGCTGACCCTGCTGCTGGTGCACCTGGAGCAGGAGCCGCATCTGCGGGCGGCCGATCCTTATCTGCGCGCCGCGGCCGACGGCCGGCCGCAGCGCATCCAGCCCGACATCCGGCTCAATCTGCAGCTGCTGTTTGTGGCGCGCTTCAAGTCCTATGCGCTGGGCCTGAACCAGCTCGGCCGGGTGCTGCGCTGGTTCCAGGCCCAGCCGGTGCTGGACCGCGCCAACACCCCCGGCCTGCCGGCCGGCGTGGAGCGCCTGGTGCTGGAACTGGTGACGCTGCCGCTGCACGAGCAGAACGACATCTGGAGCGCGCTGCGCATCCACTACCACCCGTCGCTGCTGTTCAAGCTGCGCATGGTGGTGTTCAGCGACGGCGATGCCGTCGCCCTGCCGCAGATCACCAGCACCCGCGTCAACCTGCTGCAGCGCACGCCCTGAGCCGCGTCAGCGACGCCCGCCTTGCCGCCACCTTCCCCCCGACGCCACGGAGCCCACGCCATGCCCGTCTACCGCACCCCCGGTGTCTACATCGAAGAGATCTCCACGCTGCCGCCCTCGGTGGCCGAGGTGGCCACCGCCGTGCCGGCCTTCGTCGGCTACACCGAGACCGGGCCGGGCGATGCCGCGCCGCCGCGGGTGCTGCGCATTGCCTCGATGCTGGACTACCGCGGTGCCTTCGGCGGGCCGCTGCGCAGCCGCTTCACGGTCACCGAGCCGGCCGCGCCGGGCCTGCCGCCGCAGGTGCAGGCGGTGGCCCCGTCCCAGCCCTATGCGCTGTACTACGCGCTGGCGCACTACTTCAAGAATGGCGGCGGGCCCTGCTGGGTGGTGTCGGTGGGCCAGTACGGCAATGCGCCGTCCAAGGCGCGCTTCTCGGCCGGCCTGGCGGCGCTGGAGAAGGAAGACGAGCCCACGCTGCTGGTGCTGACCGATGCGGCGGTGCTGCTGCCGCCATCCAGCTACCTGGAGCTGTGCAGCGAGGCCCTGGTGCAGTGCCGCAAGCTGGGCGACCGCTTCACCATCCTCGATGTGCCGGGCGGCCAGGTCGAGGCCTTCCGCAACGATGCGGCGCTGTCGGCCAATCTGATGTACGGCGCGGCCTACCACCCTTATCTGCAGACCTCGCTGTCCTGCGAGTACGACGAGCGCGAGGTCGAGATCCAGCGCAGCAGCCCGGCGCAGCTGGCCAGCGTCACCGGCAGCACGGCCCTGGGCGCGGCCAACGGCGTGGTGGTCAGCTTCACCGGCGCGCCCGGCGGTGCGCCCGGCGTGGCCGTCAACTTCGGCCGCAAGACCACCGCCGCCAGCTTCACCATCGCCGGCAGCCTGCTGACCATCGTCGATGCCAACAGCAAGACCGGCAACGACATCGTCACCGCCTGGGCCGCGTTCAAGACCGCCAATCCTGCGGCCGTCGGCGGCTTCGACATCGCCAAGTCCGGCGACGGCAGCGGCGTGCTGGCCACCGCCGACCTGGCGCGCGTGGCGATCACGCTGCCGGCGGCGCCGGGCGAGTCGCTGGCCTCGATCCGCCATCGCGAGACCAGCCTCTACAACAATGCCAAGGCCATGCTGGAGATGCAGCGCATGGTGCTGCCGCCCAGCGCAGCCATGGCAGGCATCTATGCCCGCGTCGACCGCGAGCGCGGCGTGTGGAAGGCGCCGGGCAATGTCGGCGTGCTGGCGGTGCTGGGCCCGGTGGCCAAGATCACCGACGAGGAGCAGGAGAACCTCAACGTCGATGCCACCGGCGGCAAGTCCATCAATGCCATCCGCGCCTTCACCGGCAAGGGCACCCTGGTCTGGGGCGCGCGCACCCTGGCCGGCAACGACAACGAATGGCGCTATGTGCCGGTGCGCCGGCTGTTCATCCTGATCGAGGAGTCGACGCGCAAGGCCAGCGCCTTTGCGGTGTTCGAGCCCAACGATGCCGGCACCTGGCTCAAGGTCAAGGCCATGATCGAGAGCTATCTGTACGGCCTGTGGGAGCGTGGTGCCCTGGCCGGCGCCAAGCCCGAGCAGGCCTATTTCGTGCGCGTGGGCCTGGGCACGACCATGACCGCCCAGGACGTGCTGGAGGGCCGCATGATCGTCGAGATCGGCGTCGCCGCGGTGCGGCCGGCCGAGTTCATCGTGCTGCGCTTCTCGCACAAGCTGCAGACCGAGTGAGGCGGCGCCTGCGCCGCGCCACCTGCCCATTCCCCCCAAGCTGAAAGCCGAGGTTCACCATGGCCATGACCCAGGCCGAGATCGCGAAGGCCTATCCGCTGCCGGTCTACAACTTCCGCGTCGAGATCGACGGCCAGACCGTGGGCTTCTCCGAAGTCAGCGGCCTGAACATCGCCTACGACACCATCACCTACACCGAGAGCGCGCTGTCCGGCCCGGGCCCGCGCATCATGTACATGCCGGGCAAGCCCAAGGTCACCACGCTGACGCTGAAGAAGGGCGTGGTCACCGGCAGCAGCGTCAAGACCATGTACGCCTGGATCAACACCGTGGCGCTGAACCGCGTGCTGAAGAAGGACATCGCCATCCGCCTGTGCGACGAGAACGGCGTGGCGGTGATCAGCTGGAAGGTGCTGAATGCCTTTCCGACCAAGCTGGATGCGCCGGCCTTCACCGCCAGTTCCAACGAGGTGGCCATCGAGACCATGGAACTGACCGCCGACGCCATCGTCATCGAGCAGGCCTGACGGCCCGAGCCCGCATGGCCCACAGCCTCGCCCAGCAGGCCACCAGCCATCCGCTGCTGGCCTACAACTTCCGCGTCGACATCGCCGGCCAGAGCCTGGCCTTCACCGAGGTCAGCGGCCTGGCCCGCGAGCGCCGCACGCTGAGCTACCGCCATGGCCTGAGCGGGCGCGAGGGCGAGGAACTGGTGGTGTTCCGCCACGACGTGTTTGCGCCGCTGGTGTTCAAGCGCGGCGTGGTGCCCGGCGGCCTGTCGGCGCTGTACGACTGGCAGCTGGCCGGCGACATGCGCGCGCTGCAGGTGGCGCTGTGTGGCCCCGATGGCGCGGCGCTGCTGCGCTGGACCGCGCAGCGCGCTTGCCTGACCAAGATCGAGGCGCCGTCGCTGCTGGCCAGCGGCAACGAGGCGGCCATCGAGACGCTGACGCTGATGGCCTGCGGCATCGCCGTCGAGCCTGTCTGAGCGGCCGCCCAGCGCCATGGCCCTGCTGCACCCGCCCATCGTCGGCATGCACTTCGCGGTGCTGTTCCTGGCCGGCGGCACGGTGCCCAATCCGCTGGACCTGCGCTTTCGCAAGGTGTCGGGCCTGTCGGTCGAGGTCGAGACCGAGCCGCTGCCCGAAGGCGGCCAGAACACCGGCGTGCAATCGCTGCCCAAGGGCATGCGCCATGGCAACCTGGTGCTGGAGCGCGGCATGGTCATCGGCTCGCCGCTGAACCTGGAGTTCAACGCCAGCCTCAGCACGTTCAAGTTCCTCACCTCCAATGTGCTGGTCACCCTGCTGTCGCCCGATGCCGTGCCGCTGGCGGCCTGGCTGTTCATGAAGGCCTGGCCGGTGAAGTGGGCCACCTCCGATCTCGATGCCGGCGAGCCCGGCTTGGTCATCGACACCCTGGAGCTGGCCTATACGCGCATGCAGACCCTGCGGCTGTGAGGCCGCGCCGTCCCCTCCAACCACGCCGCACCATGCCCGTCGAGATCAAGGAACTGGTCATACGCACCATCGTCGGCCCGGCCGCGCCGGGAGGGGCCACGCCACCGACGCGGGACGAGGGCCTGGCGTCGGCCACGCCGGTGGCGCTGACGCCGGCCGATGCCGAGCGCCTGCTGCAGGACTGCGTGCGCCAGGTGATGCGCCTGCTGGCGCGCGAGCGCGAGCGCTGAGGCGGGAGGGCCAGCGGCGATGGGCCTGCCCAATCTGTTCAAGCTGGAGAAGCTGACCGTCCAGGCCTTCACCGACGTGGAACGCCAGACGCCGGCCGACCCGGCCCAGCTGGAGGTGCAGTTCAATCCCACCAGCTACCGGCGCCAGCACAGCATCGCCTACGAGTCGGCCTCGCGCCAGGCCATCAATACGCCGGGCCGGCCGGCGCGCTATGCCTACACGCCGCCGGGCGAGCTGGCCTTCACGCTGATCTTCGACGGCACCGGCGTCAACCGCATCGGCCTGGATGCGATCGCCAATCCGCCCAGTGTCAAGCGCGACATCCAGACCCTGGAGCAGCTGTGCCTGCGCATGAACGGCGACATCCACGAGCCGCAGTTCCTGCGCCTGCGCTGGGGCGAGTTCAGCTTCGACGGACGGCTGAAGACGCTGGACATCCGCTACACGCTGTTCGACGAGGGCGGCGATCCGCTGCGCGCCGAACTGCAGGTGGCCTTCATCGAGGACAAGAGCGCCAAGCGCATCTTCCGCGAGGCCGGCAAGAACTCGCCCGACCTCAGCCACCTGCGCGTGGTCAAGGCCGGCGATACGCTGCCGCTGCTGTGCCACGAGGTCTATGGCAGCTCGCGCCACTACCTGCGCGTGGCGCGCGACAACGGCCTGGACGACTTCCGCCGCCTGCAGGTGGGCCAGACCCTGGTGTTCAGCCCGCTGAGCGCGGCCGAGCTGGCGGCCGGGCGCAGCACGGGCCGGGGCGGCGCGGGGGGCGCATGAGCGTCGTCACCGTCACCGTCACCAGCAACGGCCAGGCGGTGGACCCGGCGGCGCCGCTGCTGGCCCTGGACGTGCGCCACGAGATCAACCGCGTGCCGGTGGCCAGCCTGCTGTACCTGGACGGCAATGCCGCCGACGGCAGCTGGCCGCTGAGCGAGGCCGGCACGTTTGCGCTGGGCGCCGAGGTGCAGATCAAGGCCCGCTACGAGGCCGATCCCGGCAGCGAGGCCCTGCTGTTCTCGGGCATCGTCGCGCGCCAGGCCATCGAGGCCGACGGCCGCGGCACGGCGCTGCGTGTCGAGCTGCGCCATCCGGCGGTGCGGCTGACGCGCCAGCGCCGGCAGCGCGTCTTCGTCGACGTCAAGGACAGCGACGTGGTCAAGACCCTGCTGGGCGACGCCGGCCTGGCCACCGGCAGCATCGACGCCACCACACTGCAGCATGCCCAGCTGGTGCAGCAGGGCTGCAGCGACTGGGACTTTCTGCTGCTGCGTGCCGAGGCCATGGGCCAGGTGCTGGCGCTGGACGACCAGGGCCTGAGCTGGCGCAAGCCGGCCCTGGGCCAGGGCAAGCTGAAGCTGGAATTCGGCATCGACGACATCGTCTCGCTGGACCTGGAGCTGGACGGCCTGGACAGCCGCGGCGCGGCCAGGGCCAGCGCCTGGGATGCGGCGCAGCAGGCCCGGGTGCAGGCCACCGGAGCCTCCGGCGCCAGCCTGGCGCCGGGCTCGCTGAGCCGCAGCGGCGCGGCCCAGGCGCTGTCGCTGCCCGAGCTGGACCTGAGCGGTCCGGGCATGCTCAGCCAGTCCGAGCTGCAGGCCTGGGCCGACGGCGTGCTCAGCCGCGCCGGGCTGAGCCTGGTGCGCGGCTGCATCGGCTTTCGCGGCACGGGCAAGCTGCGCCTGCTCGATACCGTCGAGCTGGCCGGCATGGGCCAGCGCTACAACGGCCAGGGCCTGGTCTGCGGCGTGCAGCAGGTCATCGACGCCCAGGGCTGGCTGACCACGCTGTCGCTGGGCCTGTCGGCCCAGCCGCGGCCCAGCAGCGACGAGGCCCTGGACCGGCCCGCCGCCGGCCTGCTGCCGGCGCTGGGCCAGCTGCGCCTGGCGGTGGTGCTGCGCACGCACGAAGACCCGGCCGGCCAGTTCCGCGTGCAAGTGCAGCTGAGCGGCATGCCCGACGACCAGACCGGGCTGTGGGCCCGGGTGCTGACGCCCGATGCCGGCAAGGGGCGCGGCTGGTGCCTGCGCCCCGAGGTCGGCGACGAGGTGCTGGTCGGCTTCGTCGATGCCGATCCCCGCCAGCCGGTGGTGCTGGGCAGCCTGCACAGCAGCAAGCAGGCGCCGCCGGCGGCGGTGTTTGCCGACGACAGCGCCAATGCGCTGCGTGGCTGGGTCACGCGCAGCGGCCTGACGCTGGCGCTGGACGACGACAAGAAGATCATCGGCCTGCGCACGCCCGCCGGCCACCAGCTGACGCTGGACGACGATGCCAAGGCCATCCGCGTGGCCGACAGCCATGGCAACGAGCTGGTGATGGACGACCAGGGGGTGCGCATCAAGTCGGCCAAGGACCTGGTCATCGAGGCCAGCGGCAAGCTGACGCTGCAGGGCAGCCAGATCGAGATGAAGTGAGCAGGAGCGAGCAACGCATGAGTCCCGCCCCCCAATCCCAAGCATCCCAGGCCACCCAGGCTGCCGAGGCGCCGTCCTCGCCCCAGCTGAAGCTGGTGCTGACGCTGGACGAGGTCAACCTGATCCTCGAGGCCGTGGGCGCCTTGCCCTTTGCCCGCGTCTATGCCCTGGTCGGCCGCATCCAGCAGCAGGCGGCGCAGCAGCTGCAGGCGGCCGATGCGCCGCCGGCGGCCTAGACCCGAAGGCCCGCCACCATGTCCGACCATCCCGCCTTCCTCGGCCGCGGCTGGCAGTTTCCACCGGCTTTTGCCGATGGCGGCGCGGCCGTGGCCATGGTCGCCGGGGTCGACGACATCGCGCAGAGCCTGCAGATCCTGCTGGCCACGCGGCGCGGCGAGCGCGTGCTGCGCGAGGACTTCGGCTGCGCCCTGGGTGAGTTCCAGTTTGCCGAGATGGGGCCGGCCCTGGTGGGCCGCGTGCGCGACCTGGTCGGCGAGGCCATCCTGCGCGACGAGCCGCGTGTGGTGCTGAACTCGGTGGAGGTGGCCGCCGATGGCGCGGCCGAGGGCCTGCTGCGTGTCTCGGTCGACTACACGGTGCGCGCCACCAACTCGCGCTTCAACCTGGTCTACCCGTTCTACCTGGACGAGGCCGTGGCCGGCGGGGCAGGGCGCGCGCCATGAGCGACACCCATCTCGTCGATGGCGACCAGGTGCTGTTCATGCCCAGCTTCGGGCCGGCCATCGTGGTCGTGCAGCCCGGGCGCATTGCCGGCAGCGGTCCGGCCACCGCGGGCGGCTCCAAGCTGTGCCTGGATGGCGACGAGGCGCGGGTGCAGGTGCCGGGCTGCAGCTACATGACGCCGCAGTACTGCATTCCCGGCGTCGGCACGCTGAAGATCGACCGGCTGGCCGCCGACCAGAAGGCCAGCAAGACCCAGCATGGCGGCAAGGCCTTGCTGCTGGTGGGCAGCCAGTTCATCGCCAAGTTCGAGGTGCAGGCGCCAGCGATGCAGCCGCCGCCGGGGCCGGGCGCGCCCATTCCCGACGGCACGCCCAGCTACAGCGGCCAGGGCCGCTTCATCAGCCTGAACCGGCTGTCGCGCGCCACCTGAGCGCCGCGCCACCCGAGCCACCACCATGTCCCAGCTGCCCCCGTCCGACGGCACCAGCCAGGCCCAGCGCCACTGGCCCGAGCTGGACCCGGCCCATGCGCTGATCGACGAGCGCGGCCCGCTGGACTGGCTGGCCTTTGTGCGCGCCTATGCCCGCGAGCTGGTGCATGTGGATGCCGCACCGCTGGCGCCGGCCAATGCCCAGGGCGACTGGAGCGGCCTGCTGCCCGAGGCCGGCGGCCGCGGCGATCCGCTGGACGATGCGCTGCGCTGGCTGCAGGCGCCGCTGAGCCTGCCGCCCGAGCGCGCGGCGCCGTTCCAGCGCCCGCATGTGGCCCTGCTGCTGGCCTTCACGCAGCTGCTGGAGCTCAGCCGCGACGGCCTCAACCAGCTGCCGGCGCGCCATCTGCAGCACTGGCTGGCCGAGGTGCTCAAGCTCACGCCGCGGCCGGCCCGGCCCGACCGCGTTCACGTCATCGCCGAGCTGGAGGACCGCGTGCCCCGCCTGCTGCTGCCGGCCGGCACCTGGCTGGCCGCCGGCACCGATGCGCTGGGCCGGCCGCGCCGCTACTGCAGCCTGGCCGACCTGGTGGCCAGCCCGGTGCGCGTGGCCCAGCTGCGCTCGCTGCGCGCCGACATCGTGCTCACCGGCGTGCGCCAGGCCCTGCTGCAATACCGCGATGCCGGCAGCCGGCCGCAGGCCTTTGTGGCCGCGCTGCGCGTGGCCCTCGGCCAGCCGGCGCCCGGCGATGCCCTGCCGGCGCCCATCCATGCCGGACTGCAGGCTTCGGCCGGCGCTGCCGGCTCGGCCCGGCGCGCCACCGAGATCGACTTCGACGCACTGATGCAGGCCCTGGTGCCGCTGCGCTTCATCGCCAGCGGCTTCGCCATGCCCCTGGTCGACGACTGGCGGCGCCTGATGCGACTGCGCCGCCAGCGCCTGCAGCGCGACCGCGCCGACTGGGCCACGGTGAATGCCGTGCTGGCCCAGGTGGCCCAGGCCCGTGGCGCGGCCACGCCGTTCAAGCCGCAGCGCGACGAGGCCTTCGACGACAACCTGCGCCAGGCCCTGGGCCTGGAGCCGGCGGCCTTTGCCCGGCTCTACGACGGCCTGCCCGAGGTCAAGAGCGCCGACCAGGCCTGGCGTGTGCTGGCCACGCGGCGCGATGTGCAGGCCTTTGTGCAGAACACGCTGCGCCTGTCGCTGGCCGACTTCGACCGCATGATGCAGGCCAAGCTGCGCAGCGACGTCGACTGGGCCGACATCCAAGCACTGATCGAGCAGGCCGCGCGCCGCCAGAAGGGCCAGGTCGACTACAGCCTGTCGCCGGCCCTGCGCGCCCAGCGCAACGTGGACCTGCTGCTGGACCAGGCCCTGGGCCTGCGCAGCCTGCCGGTGGCCGGCGGGCTGGACGGCTTCCAGGCCGTGGTCGAGGGCATCGAACGCTGGTTTGCGCTGCCAGCCGAAACCGTCGAGGCCCTGCTGTCGGTGGCCCAGCGCATGCCCCCGCCCGACGCGCCCGACTGGCTGCGCGTGGCCGACTGGCTGGAGCAGGCGCACCGCGAATCGCGCCTGCAGCGGCGGCGCCTGGCCTTGCGCAGCGTCGGCGAGGCGGCGTTCCGCAACGCCGGCAGCCCCGGCGGCGCGGCGGCGGCGGCCGGCGCCTGGGCCGCGGCGGTGAACGCCCTGCTGCCGGCGGTGCTGGGCCTGGAGCTGCCGGCCGCCGAGGCGCTGGACCGGCTGCAGGCCCTGGGCCTGCGCGGCGACGAGCTGGACCTGGTGCAGCGCCTGCAGCAGGGCCGGGCCCGCGAGGCGGAGCTGGAACCCGCCTCTGTCGCCTTCGAGGCCCTGTGGCAGCGCCTGGTCACGGTGCTGGAGGTGGCGCAGCGCAACCGCGAGAACCTGGTCATCGCCGCGCCGGTGCAGCGCCGCTGGCGCTGGCTGCATGCCGCCGACGATGCGCGCAGCGTCAGGGCGCAGGCACCGGCCGCCCAGCTGGGCGACGCGCCCACCGAGCTGCCACGCTGGCGGCCTTTTGGCGCTGTGCCGCCAGCGCGGCGCGACGCGCCGCCGGCGCCGCGCATCGGCTGGGCCCTGGCCTCGCCGCTGCTGGTCCTGGCCGAGGGCCAGCGCAGCGTGCAGCTGCTGCTGGGCTGCGACGGCGATGCCGCTGCCTTCGACGCCGATGCGCTGCGCCGCCTGCTGGCGCCGGCCGAGGCCCAGCCCGGCCTGGCCACCCAGCTGCCCTGGCGGCTGGAGTTCAGCGGCGCCAAGGGCTGGATCGGCGCCAGCCGCGTCACGCTCGACTGGAACGAAGGCGCCACGCCGTTTGGCGGCTATGTGCTGCCGGCCGGCGTGGACCAGGCGCCGCTGCGCCAGCTGCGCCTGTCGGCTGAGCTGGATGCGCGCCAGCCGGCCCTGGTGCCGCCCGAGCTGGCCGTGCATGGCCTGGTGGCCGAGGCGCCGGTGCTGCGCCTGATGCTGGCGCCGGTGTGGGACGACGGCGCCGACGCCTGGACCTCGGCCTATGCGCTGCTGCGCCGGCTGCGGCTGCGCCGGCTCAAGCTCGCCGTCGCCGTCAGCGGCCTGGGCAACCTGCTGCTGCGCAACGACCAGGGTGTGCTCGACAGCCGTCAGCCCTTCGAGCCCTTCGGCCACCAGCCGGCGGCCGGCGCGCGGCTGCAGATCGGCCATGCCGAGCTGGTGTCCAAGCCGCTGGACAGCATCAGCCTGCGCTATGCCTGGATGGCGCCGCCGGCCTCGCTGGACGCGCACTATGCCAACTACCCCGGCCCGCCCAGGACCGCCAGCTTCAGCGCCCGGCTGGGCCTGCGCGAAGGCCGGCTGTTCAGCCCCGGGCCGCAGTCCCTGCCGCTGTTCAGTGGCGGCAGCACCACGGCCGACATGCAGCAGCGCCTGGAGCGTCCGCCCGAGCCCGGCCGGCCGGCGCCGCCCCGGCCGGGCCTGGACGATGTGGGCGACTGGTCGCGCTGCCTGGTCTGGGAGCTGGACGGCGACTTCCAGCATGCGCTGTATCCGACGCTGGCGCTGCAGAAGTCGCTGGAGCTGGCCGCGGCCATCGCCAAGCGCGATCCGCCGCCGGTGGCCTCGGCCTATCAGGTGAATGCGCCCTACACGCCCAAGCTCAAGCGGCTGAGCCTGGACTACAGCGCCAGCAGCGAAGGCCCGGTCAGCGCCGACGCGCCCTGGCTGCGCCTGCTGCATGTGCACCCCTTCGGCGCCCATGCGCTGGGGGCCGACGAACTGCAGGCCGGCTGCCCGCTGCTGCCCGAGCACGAGGCCGAGGGCGAGCTGTTCATCGCCCTGGCCGGCGTGCAGCCGCCGCAGCGCCTGAGCCTGCTGCTGCAGCTGGCCGAGGGCAGCGCCGACCCGGACGTGCCGCCGCCGCCCACCCTGCGCTGGAGCGTGCTCAGCGCCGACCGCTGGCTGCCGCTGTCCACCGGCGCGGCCGAGGCGGGTTCGGCGGCAGGTTCGTCGGCGGGCGGCCTGCTGGCCGATGGCACGCGCGGCCTGATCAATGCCGGCATCGTCGAGCTGGCCTTGCCGGCGGTGGCGCCCAGCAGCCGCATGCCGCAGGCCGATCCGGGCCGGCCCGGCGGCCTGCTGTGGCTGCGCCTGCAGGCCGGCTCGGGCTGTGCCGGCGTCTGCGATGTGGTCGACCTGCATCCGAATGCGCTGCTGGCGCAGTTCGTCGACCAGGACAATGCGCCCGCGCACCTGGCGCGGCCGCTGCCGCCGGCGCAGATCAGCGGCCCATCCCAGGCGCTGGCCGGGCTGGCGCGGCTGAAGCAGCCCTATGCCTCGTTCGGCGGCCGCATGGCCGAGGACGAGGCGCTGTTTCGCGTGCGCGTGGCCGAGCGTGTGCGCCACCGCCAGCGTGCGCTGACGCCCTGGGACCACGAGCGCCTGGTGCTGGCGCAGTTTCCGCAGCTGCACCAGGTGCGCTGCCTGCGCGCCGACGACTATCCCGCCGCGCTGCGCCCGCCGCCGGGCACGGTGACCCTGGTGGTGGTGCCGGCGATCGCCCACCGCCATCCGTTCGAGCCCGATGCGCCGCGGCTGCCGGCCGACCAGATCCGCGACATCCAGGCCTTCATGGCCGACAAGCTGCCGCCCGGCGCCCGGCTGCGCGTGCTCAATCCGCGCCTGGTGACGCTGCGCGTGCGCTGCGGCGTGCGCCTGCGCCCGGGCAGCGACGAGGCGCTGGCGCGCGCCCAGCTGACCGAGGCGCTGAACCGCTTTCTGTCGCCCTGGGCCTATGACGACGGCGCCGAGCTGCTGATCGGCGGACGGCTGTATGCCAGCCACATCCTGCATTTCATCGAGCAGCAGACTATGGTCGATTACCTGGCCGAGCTGCGCCTGTTCACCAGCGACGACGGTGGCGCCCACTACACGCCGGTGCCTCTGCCGGCGCGCCGCCGCGACGGCAGTGGCGAGGGCTATGCGGCCTCGGCCGGCCGGCCCGATGCGGTGCTGGTGGCCGCGCGCAGCCATGAGTTCGTGGTCATCGGCGAGGCCGACTACCGCGACGAGGGCCTGGGCGGCATCGGCCACATGCGCCTCGAGTTCGATTTCATCGTGGCCTGAAGCGGCCGCAACGCATGCAACGGAGACCGCCATGAAGCTCGACAAGCCCGGACGCGACACGCTGAAGGCCTACTTCGTGAAGAACGCGGTGCCCACGCAATCGCACTTCGAAGACCTGATCGGCAGCCAGCTGAACCAGCGCGACGACGGCCTGGCCAAGCTGCCCGGCGAGCCGCTGGCGCTGCAGGCCGACGGCGACGACGGCAGCCAGAAGAAGCTGCTCAACCTGTATCGCAGCTTCAACGATGCCCAGCCGGCCTTCACGCTGGCGCTGAGCCCGCGCAGCGATCCGCGCAATGCCCAGACCGCCAAGGCCGGCCTGGGCATCACCGATGCGGCGGGCGTGCCGCGGCTGTTCATCGACCAGTCCAGCGGCAACCTGGGCGTCAACACCCTGGGCTCGGAGGCCCGGCTGGAGGTGGCCGGCACGCTCAAGGTCACGGCCAACCACAACAGCGCCCGCGATGCCGGCTCGCGGCTGTCGTATGGCGGCAGCCTGGTGCTCAAGGGCAATGCGCCGCAGCTGGACTTCGTCGACACCGAGCACGGCCACTGGGCCATCCATGTCAACGACAGCCGCATGTACTTCATCCGCGAGCCCTGGAACACCACCGACCTGGTGCTCGACGGCCAGGGCAATGTGGGCCTGGGCACGGCCCAGCCACGGGCCAAGCTGGAGGTGCGTGGCGGCGCCATCATGCCGGCCGCCGGATCGGGCGGCAATGCCGGCCTGCTGTTCCCGCCCGACCCCGGCGGCGGCGGCGGCGACACCGCCTGGATCCGCTTCTACCCGCGCAGCGGCGAGGCCTGCACGCTGGAGCTGGGCGTGGCCAACGACGGCGACGACCACATCTCGCTGATGGCCTCGGGCGGCGTGGGCATCGGCACGCGCGAGCCCCGCGGCAAGCTGGAGGTCAACGGCGCCATCTATGCCAATGGCTCTGACCTCTACTTCACCGAGACCGACCACATCCACACCGGCATCGGCAATACGCCGGGCTTTGCGGCGATCGAGAACGCGCGCAACTACAACGCGCTGATGATCCTGGGCCGGCAGCTGGCGGCGCCGGGCGGCTTCAAGCGCCATGTCGAGGTCTGGGACTACCTCAAGGTCAACGGCACCTTCATCAATGCCTCCGACGCCCATGCCAAGACCGCCGTCGAACCGCTGCACTACGGACTGGCCGAGGTGCTGAAGCTGCGGCCGGTGAGCTATGAATGGAAGTCCATCGCCAACCCGCAGCGCTCCATCGGCCTGATCGCCCAGGAGGTGCGCGAGGTCATCCGCGAGGTCGTGCATGGCGACGAGGAGGGCGCCGACGGCCGCCTGGGCATTGCCTATGTCAACCTGATCCCGGTGCTGGTGCAGGCCCTGCAGGAGCTGACGGCACGGCTGCAGCGGCTGGAGGCGCAGTCGCCGCCGTCGTCACCGTCGGCCGCGACCTGAGCCACCATGGCCGACGCGCTGGACCGGCTGGCCGACCCGGACGCCCTGCGCGAACAGGGCCTGGCCCTGCTGCAGCGCCTGGCCGGCGACACCTGGACCGACCACAACGCCCACGACCCCGGCATCACCGTGCTGGAGACGCTGTGCTACGCGCTGACCGAGCTGGGCTACCGGCTGGGCCATCCGGTGGCCGATCTGATGGCCGAGTGGCGCGACCCGGCCGATGCGCAGGCCCAGGCCGAGGCGGCGCGCCAGGCCTGGACGGCGGCCCGCGTGCTGCCCGGCGCGGCGGTGACGCTGGCCGATCTGCGCCGCCTGCTGATCGACCTGCCGGGCGTGCGCAATGCCTGGGTCGAGCCGGTGGCGCCGGTGCTGGCGCGCCACGACGCGGCCCAGGGCCTGCTGCTGCCGGCGCTGGCCGACGCGGCGGGCGGCGCCGACCTCAGCCCCAACATCCTGCCGCTGCGGCCGCAGGGCCTGCTGCAGGTCTGGCTGGAGAAGGCCGGCGATGGCGAGGACCTGGACGGCGGCAGCCTGGTGCGCGCCGCGGCCCGGCGCCTGCAGTCGGCGCGTGGCCTGGGCCTGGACATCCAGGCCATCACGGTGCTGGCGCCGCAGCCGGTGGTGCTGAGCGCGGCGGTGGAGATCGCGCCGCAGGCCGAGCCGGCGGGCCTGCTGGCCAGCCTGGCCGAGGCCATCGCCCAGCATCTGTCGCCGCCGGTGCCGTTTCGCACGCTGCGCGAGATGCGCGAGCGCGGCTGGCGCATCGACCAGGTGTTCGAGGGGCCGCGGCTGCAGCAGGGCTTTCTCGATCCGGACGAGTTCCAGGCGCTGGCGCGGCGGCGCCAGGTGCGGGTATCGGACCTGATCGCCGTGCTGATGGGCGTGCCCGGCGTGGTGGCGGTGCGCCAGCTGGGCTTTCGTTTCGAAGGCCGGCCCAGCGACGACTGGCTGATCGCCATCGCGGCCGACCGCGTGCCGGTGTTCGACTTCGCCGCGTCCGAGCTGCGGCTGGAGCGGCGCGGCCTGCGCGTGGACACGCCGCTGCTGCGCCGCGCGGCCCAGGCCCGGCTGGAGCAGGCGCGGCGCCAGCGCGCCAGCGAGCGCGCCCGCGCCGCCGACGAGGCCGCGGCCGAGGCCGCCGCGGCGCTGGCGCCGCCCGCGGGCCGCTCGCGCGGGCTGCGCCACAGCCTGTCGCTGCTGCACCACCTGCCGACGGCCTATGGCGTGGGCAGCGAGGGCCTGCCGGCCAGCGTCGGCCCGACGCGGCTCGCGCTGGCCGCTCAGTTCAAGGCCTATCTGCTGTTCTTCGACCAGCTGCTGGCCAACCAGCATGCGCAGCTGGCCGGCGTGTCGCGGCTGCTGGCCTTCGACGGTCCCGACGAGCTGCACCTGCCGGCGCGCTTCGCCCGGCCGGTCGACGACGATGGCGGCCGGCTGCAGCTGTCGGCGCTGCGCCGCGGCACGCCCGAGGCCCATGCGCGCCAGCTCGAGCGCCTGACCAGCGATCCCTGGCAGCGTGGCGCCGACGGCTCGGCGGAGGACGGCGACGATGCCGAGGCGCTGCGGCGCCACCAGCAGCTCGATCATCTGCTGGCCCGCGCCGGCGAGCGCTTCGAGGCCCATCCGCCGCGTCCCGGCGGCGCCGATCTGGCCGCCGACTTGGCCGCCGAGCCGCTGCTGACCGCCTTGCTGCGGCGCAAGCTGGCCTATCTGCGGGCCCTGCCCGAGCTGGGCGCGGTGCGCGGGCTGGGCGAGGATCTGGCCGAGGCCGCTGACACCGATGCCGGCGCCGCGGCCGGCCTGGTGCAGCGCCTGCGCGCCTTGCTGGACCTGGGCGGCGACGACGAGCCGCTGCTGCTGGTCGAGCATCTGCTGCTGCGGCCCTTGCCGGCGGATTCGGCCGCTTCCCTCGACACCACCAGGGCAGCCCGCGCCGCCGACGATGCCATCGACCCGGCCGCCGCCCTGCAGCAGCAGGTGCCGCTGGCGCGGGCGCTGATTGCCGCCGACCCCTATTCGCAGCAGCTGAGCCTGGTGCTGGCCGGCGACAGCGGCCGCCTGGCCGATGCCGATTTCCGCGACCAGCTGGCGCTGGCGCTGCAGCAGCACCTGCCGGCCCAGCTGAGCCTGCGCCTGCTGTGGCTGCCGCTGGCCCGGGTGCGGGCGCTGCAGGCGGTGCAGGCGCGCTGGGCCCGCGGCTGGCGGCGCTGGCTGGCAGCCGGCCATGGTGGCCTGGATGCCGCCGAGGCCGAGGCCGTGGCCGCCGACCCGCGCTGGATCGCGCTGCGCGTGGCCCGCAACCGGCTGATCGACGGCCTGGGCCTGGCCGATACGCTGCCGCTGGTGGACTTGCCGCTGGCCCGCGTGGGCGGCGGCGGCAGCGGTGGCGCCGGCGCGGGCCTGAAGGTGCCGCATGGCGGCCGCGCGCGCATCAGCATCGAGCATGCCGAGGCCGGCGTGCGCTACGAGCTGCGTGGTCCCGGCGGCCGGCCCTTGCTGGACGGCCAGGGCCGGCCGCTGCCGGCGGTGCAGGTCGACGGCCAGGACGACACGGTGTTCCTCGAAACCCCGCCGGTGACCGAGGACCTGAGCTTTCGCGTGCTGGCCAGCAAGCAGTCGCCGCCGGCCGGGCTGGCGCCGCAGGCGGCGGTGCTGCTGCAGCAGACGGTGCCGGTCAAGGTCGGCCTGGACACCTCGCTGGCGCTGGACCTGCCGGGCCTGCCCTTCCTCGACACCAGCCTGGCCAATCCGCAGCCGGGCGATGCGCGCCTGGTCGACCATGGCCAATCGGTCGAGGTCGAGGTCCAGGCCAGCCAGGAGGGCGTGGACTATGCGCTGGTCATCAACGGCCAGCTGCAGCCCGGCTCGCGGCTGGGCGACCTGGGGCCGCTGCGCCTGGCCACGCCGCCGCTGCGCGAGGACTGCGACATCGCGGTGCAGGCCAGCAAGCGCTTTGCCGCCAGCGGTGGCGCGCGCAGCCAGGACGTGCAGCTGCTGGTGGCGCGGCTGCGCGTGTGCGTGCGGGCTGATCGGGGCCTGGTGGTGCAGGCCCTGCCGGACCGCATCGCCGCCTGGCGGGCCAGCGGTCTGCTGCTGCGCGTGCAGCAGGCCCAGGCCGGCCTGCGCTACGAGGCCTGGGCGCGGTCGCTGCGCGATGCCGACTGGGTGCGCGACGTGGCGGGCGACCAGGACGGCGACGGCACGCCGCTGCTGCGCGCCGGTCCGCCGCCGCTGCCGGCCGTGCGCTGCTGGCCGCTGCGCGATGCGCTGTCGCCGCCGCCGGGCTTTGCGCCCTGGCCCGGAGCGGCGGCCGAGGCCGCCCAGGCTGCCGATCTGGACCTGCCGCTGGCCGGCTGGCAGCAGGATGCGGTGCTGCGCGTGCTGGCGCGCAAGAGCCACCTGGTGCGCAGCGCTGGCACGGCGCGCATCGAGTCGCTGGTGGTGCTGCAGATGGCCGTGCCGCTGCTGGCCCGGCCCGATCCGGCGCCGGCGCTGTCCCTGCGCTGGCTGCAGCGCGACGACGGCCGCTGGCTGCAGCTGCTGGGTGGCCAACCCGGCGTGTTCTACCAGCCGCGGCGCGATGGCGACGACCGCGCCCCGAGCCTGCCCGGCTATGTGCATCCACGCGATGCCGGCGATGCCACGCTCAACCGCGGCCTGGGCCAGGTGCGGCTGGGCTTGGACTGGGTGGTGGCCGCCGATGCCTGGGTGCCGCCGGTGGGCACGGCGGCCAGCCTGCCGCCGTCCGGTCCAGCCGGCCCGGCCGGGGCAGGGGGGCGCAACGAGCTGCCGCAGCGTGATCGCCAGCCGCCCGAGCCGGCCCTGCTGGCCCTGCCGGCCGATCTGCCGGTGGACGCCGCCGGCCGCGTGACGCTGCGCTGGCGTGCGATCAAGGCCTTGAGCGGCCTGGACGCCGAGCTGAGCCAGCCCGCGCTGCTGCCGCCGCTGCCGCAGGCGCGGCTGGAGCCGGCCTTCCCGGCGCCCGGCGAGGCCGCCGCCCTGCGGGTGCCGATGTCGACGGGCGGGCGGGCCGATGCGCAGGCCGGCGAGCTGTGGCAGCTGTGGCTGGACGGCAAGCCGCTGGCCGAGCCCGCGCCACCGCCCGACTCGGGCCTGCTGGCGCTGCCGGCCGGCGAGTCCGATGCCATGCTGGCGCTGTTGCTGCGTCGCCCCGGCCAGGCCGGCCTGCCGGTGGAGCGCTGGCTGGTCCTGCCCTTGCGCCGCCTGCCGCGCAGCACGCTCACGCTGGAGCTGGCCGCGGCCAGCGTGGCGCCGGGCCAGGGCACCGAGCTGCGTGTGCTGGCCAGCCAGGCCGGCATGCTCTATCAGCTGCTGGCCGATGGCCGGCCGCTGGGCGAGGCCCGTGCCGGCGGCGATGCGGTGCTGCGGCTGCCCACCGGGCCGCTGCAGGCCGACACCCGCTTCAGCGTGGTCGTGCAGCGCGCCGATGCACCGGCCGCCCAGCTGCAGCTGCCGCAGCAGCTGCTGGTGCAGGTGGTGGCGGGCTGAGCCCGTCGCAGCCGGGCAAGGCCATGGCCAGCCACCAGATCCTGCGCCAGGTGATCGAGCTGCAGGGCGGCCCTGCCGATGGCCCGGCCCAGCGGCAGCTGCAGGCCCGGGTGCAGCGGCTGTGGCGCGAGCATCTGCTGCCGGCCATCACCCGCGCCTGCGACCAGGCGGCACCGGCCGGCCGGCGTTTGCGCGTCGAGCGCCTGGTGCTGGACCTCGGCGCCCAGCCCTGGCTGGCGGCGGCGCCGGACGACGGAGAGCCCGATCCCTCCTGGCCCGAGGCTCTGGCGCGCCAGACCGAGGGCCTGCTGCTGCGGCGGCTGGGCGAGCTGGCCCAGGCCGCCGCACCGGTGGCCGTTGCCGACGAGGGGCCGTCGGCGGCGCTGGAACTGCTGGACCAGTTCGTGCACAGCGGCTGCCTGCCCTGGTGGGCCGATCTGCAGGCCGCGGCGCCGCTGGCCCGGGCCTGCCTGGACCTGGCCCAGGCGCTGCGCCAGCCCGGGGCCGGACCCGCCTGGCGCAGCCGGCTGCGGCCCTGGTCGGACAGCGCCTGGCAGCGCCTGGCGGCGGCGGTCGACGATGCCACGCTGGCGGCCCTGCTGGCGTCGCTGGCCGGCCCATCGCCGGGCGGCCAGGACAGCGACGGTCGTGCGGCCGCAGCCTGGCGGCCCTGGGTGCAGGCCCATCTGCAGGCGGCGATGCAGGTGCAGATGGCGGCCCGGCCACCGGCGGCGGCGCTGCGGCGCCGGCTGTGGCAGCAGTTGCTGGTCGATGCGCTGGCCGGCGCTGGGCCGTCGGCAGCGCCGGCAGCGATGGCCCGGGCCAGCCTGGCCCGCGTGGCGCGGGCGCTGGGCCTGCCGCTGCAGGCCTGGCGTGCGGCGGCTGTGCGGCTGGACGCCGGGGCCGTGGCCGGGCTGGCCGGTGTGCCTGCGGAGTCCGACAGCCTTGCCGATCAGCCATCGTCCCAAGGCGGGGTGCAGGCCTGGCGCGGGTGGCTGGAGCGCCTGGGCCTGCTGCGCGACCCGGCCGCGGTGGATGCGGCGCAGGCCCTGCTGCAGCATCTGCAGGCCGCGCTCCCGGCCGGCCTGCCCGCGCCGCCTGACCCCGGCATCGACCTGCCACAGGCCCTGGAGCTGGCCGGCCAGCGGCTGGCCCCGGCCTTGGCAGGCCATGCCGGCCTGGCGCAGGCCTGGGCCGGGTTGCGGCGCAGCGTCGAGCCCAGGCCTGCGGCCGCCCGGCCGGCAGCCGGCGATGCGCTCAATGTTGCGGTGGACGGCGAGGACCTGCAGCGCCTGCCTGTCGCCAATGCCGGCCTGGTCTGGCTGTGGCCGTTTCTGACCATGGCCTTCGACCGCCTGGGCTGGCTGGCGCCGGCCGCCGCCGGTGTGCCGCGCGGCTTTGCCCAGGACGGGCTGGCCGACCGCGCCGCGCTGTGGCTGCATGCGCTGGCCCGTGGCCCGGAAAGCCCGGGCGAGGGCGGTGAGGCTGGTGAGGCCGGCCTCCTGCCCGAGCACCGGCTGCCGCTGTGCAAGCTGCTGTGCGGCCTGCAGCCCCAGCACGGGCTGGACGTGGACGCAGCGCTGACCGGCGCCGAACTGGACGAGGCCGAGGCCGTGCTGGCGGCGATGCTGCTGCGGGCGCCCATCCTGCGCGGCCTGTCGGTGGCCGGCCTGCGTGGCAGCTTTCTGCTGCGGCCGGGCCTGCTGTCGGTGCGGGATGGCCATTGGCTGCTGCGTGCCGAGCGCGCCAGCTGGGACCTGGTGCTGGACCGCGTGCCCTGGAGCGTGGGCCTGCTGCGCCTGCCCTGGATGGCCCAGCCGCTGCAGGTGGAGTGGTGAGCATGGACCGCCGGCCTGACCCGCCCGCCGACCGTGCTGCCGACCGTGCTGCCGAGTCGGCCTCCAGCCCGGCCGACGACGTGCATGCCCTGGCCCTGCAGCGCGAGTTCGACTGGCTGGCCGCATTGATCGACCTGCGCTTTGCCCGCTACTTTGCCGACCCTGCGGCGCCTGCGGATCCGCCGGCCCTGGACCTGTCCCTGCCCGCGCCGCCGCCGCTGCCGGCGGCCTCGGGCCTGGCCCGGCTGCTGGCCGCCCACGGCGCCGGTGCCGAGGAGCGCGCGGCCCTGGCGCTGGCGGCGATGGCCGCGCTGCAGCCGCAGCGGCTGGACGCGTTTTTCACGCGCAATGCGCTGCACGAGCGCCGCTTCAGCGAGTTCGGCGGCTGGCTGGAGGCCGGCAGCGGCTTCTGGCCCACGGCCCAGACCCTGCGGTTCCTGCTGGCCGGCAACGACCTGGCGCGTGGCCTGGCCCTGCTGGAGCTGTTCGAGCCCGACCACTGGTTTGCCCGCCATGGCCTGCTGCAGCTGCGCGCGCCGGCCGGCGAGGGCCCCGCGCTGTCGCGCTGGCACGGCGCGCTGCAGCTCGGCGACGAGGCCTGGTCGCGGCTGTGCAGCGGCCGGTCGCGGCCGCCGGCGCCCAGCTTGGATTTTCCGGCGCGGCCGCTGCACACCTCGCTGGACTGGTCCGACCTGGTGCTGCATGCATCCACCCAGGCCCAGGTCGAGGAGATCGCGCTGTGGCTGCAGCATGGCCCGGCGCTGCTGGCCGAGCACGGCATGGCGGCGCGGCAGCGGCCGGGCTGGCGCGCGCTGTTCCACGGCCCGCCTGGCACCGGCAAGACCCTCACCGCGGCGCTGCTGGGCAAGCGCACCGGGCGCGAGGTCTACCAGGTCGACCTGTCGCTGGTGGTCTCCAAGTACATCGGCGAGACCGAGAAGAACCTGGCGCGTGTCTTCGACCGTGCCCAGCACCAGGGCTGGATCCTGTTCTTCGACGAGGCCGATGCGCTGTTCGGCAAGCGCAGCGAGACCCGCGACGCCCACGACCGCTATGCCAACCAGGAAGTGGCCTATCTGCTGCAGCGCATCGAGGTCTTCGACGGCATCACCGTGCTGGCCTCGAACCGGCGCGAGAACATGGACGCGGCCTTTGCGCGGCGCTTCGAGTCGGTGGTCTACTTCCCGCTGCCACGCGCCGACGAGCGCCTGCGCCTGTGGCGCGACAGCCTGCCGGCCACGCTGCCGCTGGACGCCGATGTCGACCTGGCCGAGCTGGCCCGCAACCACGAACTGGGCGGTGGCGCTATCGCCAACGTCGCCCGGCATGCCGCGCTGATGGCCCTGGCCCAGCACGGCGGCCGCATCAGTGCCGCGGCCCTGCGCCGCGGCATCCAGCGCGAGCTGTCCAAGGAAGGCCGCGCCGGCTGAAGGCCGGCCCGATTCACCCACCCCCGAGCAGGAGCCGACGATGAGCCGATCCAGTTCTCCGCAGCAGATGCAGCGTTCCAGCCCTGCCGGCCAGGCCGGTCGATCGGCCGTGCGCTCGCGCCAGGGCCTGGCCCTGCAGCCGCCGGGCCGCGAGCGACCGCTGGCGCGACGGCTGCCGCCGGGCATGAGCGCGCCGGCCGGAACCCGGGCGCGCACGCTGGAAGAGACGGCCATCGACATCGCCGGCGAGGGCAGCGAGCTGAATGCCCTGGTCACCAGCCCGCTGCGCACCATCGGCAATGCGCTGGGCGGCCTGTTCAGCCGCAACCCCACGCGGGCGCAGATGCGCGCCTCGCCGGCGGTGCAGGCGGCCATCAGCGCGGCCTGGGCCGGTGGCAGCGCCGACTACTGCGAGCGCTTCGGCTGGATCACCTACAACCCGGCCAGCGGCAACTTCGCGGTGCCGGTCACCGCGGTGGGCACCTCGCTGTCGGTGACGCCGCCGCCCAAGCCGGCCGACCATGTGGGCGAGTTCCACATCCATCCGCCGCTCGACCCGGGCGATCCGACCATGGCCAATCCGCTGGACTGGCCCATCGGCCCCAGTGCCACCGACGAGCGCGCCGCCCAGGCCGACCACAGCCCGGGCATCGTGCGCGACTTCGACACCGTGGCGCGCACCGGTGGCGTCACCGACTACACCTACGGGCCATGGCGCAAGATCTGAGCCTCAGCAGCCCCCGCACAAGGACCGCGCCATGAGCTTGAACGGCAAGAACCCGGGCCTCGCCGACGGCGAGGCGGTGCAGCTGGCCCGGGCCCACCTCGAAGGCCTGGGCCTGGCGGCCGAGCTGGCCGGGCGCGGCGCCATCGTCACGCACGACGGCACGCAGACCCAGGTCAGCTTCACGCTGGCGGCCGGCCGCCGCGGCGGCGACATCAGCGTGACGCTGGACGCCAGGGGCCGGGTCACCGGCCAACGCTTCGAGCGCTGAGCAGCGCTTCAGCGCTGGCCGATGCGCACGTCGCCGAACAGCTGGTTCAGCCCGCGCGGCTGCGAGCGCCAGTACTGCGGCGGCACCGTCACCTGGGCACCGAGGGCGGCGGCCGCGGCCCAGGGCCAGTGCGGGTTGAACAGCATCGCCCGCGCCAGCGCCACCGCATCGGCCTGGCCTTCGGCGATCACCGCCTCGGCCTGGGCCGGCTCGGTGATCAGGCCCACGGCCAGCGTCGGCAGGCCGCAGCCGGCCCTGACCTGGGCCGCCAGCGGCACCTGGTAGCCCGGGCCCAGCGGGATCTGCTGGCGCGGCGAGACGCCGCCGCTGGACACATGGATGAAGTCGCAGCCGCGCTCGCGCAGCGCCTGGCCGAAGGCGATGCTCTGCGCCACGTCCCAGCCGCCGTCCACCCAGTCGGTGGCCGAGATGCGCACGCCCAGGGCCACGCCGGCCGGCAGCGCCGCGCGCACCGCGTCGAACACCTGCAGCGGAAAGCGCATGCGGCCCTGCAGCGTGCCGCCGTAGCCGTCGTCGCGCCGGTTGGCCAGCGGGCTGAGGAACTGGTGCAGCAGATAGCCATGGGCGCAATGCAGCTCGATGGCCTCGAAGCCCAGGCGCGCGGCGCGCACGGCGGCATCGGCAAAGGCCTGGACGATGCGTGCCAGGCCGGCCTCGTCCAGCGCCTCGGGCGCGGCCTCGGCGTCGGCATGCGGCAGGGCCGACGGCGCCAGCGGCCGCCAGCCACCGGCCTCGGGCGCGATCAGCGCGCCGCCGCGCCAGGGCAGCTCGCTGGAGGCCTTGCGGCCGGCATGGCTGAGTTGGATGGCCAGCGGCATGGCCGAATGCCGGCGCAGCGCGGCCAGCACGCGGGCCAGCGCGGCCTCGCAGTCCTCATCCCACAGGCCCAGGCAGGCCGGCGTGATGCGGCCCGCGGGCTCGACCGCCGTGGCCTCGACGATCAGCAGGCCGGCGCCCGACAGCGCCAGCTGGCCCAGGTGCATCAGGTGCCAGTCGGTGGCCTGGCCATCGACCGCGGAGTACTGGCACATCGGCGCGATGACGATGCGGTTGGGCAGGGTCAGCGGACCCAGGGCGAGGGGGGAGAAGAGGGCGCTCATCGGCCCATTCTCGCGGCCAGAAAGGACAAAGGCCGCAGACAGGGTCTGCGGCCTTTGGATGTTCTGGTGGAGACGAGGAGGATCGAACTCCCGACCTTCGCATTGCGAACGCGACGCTCTCCCAGCTGAGCTACGTCCCCGAACGAAGCTCGCAGTATAGCAGCACAAATGCGGGTGCCCCGGGCCGGCGCGGCAGGGTAGAAAGCGGGCATTGCCCACTCCACGCTTCACAGCCCCAGCCCGCATGACGCTGCACGACGACGCCTGGCACGACGGCCAGTACAACAACCGCGCCCGCGTGCCCGAGGCGGCGCAGATCCTGGAGCGCTGGGCCCATGCCTCCGAGCATGCGCGCCGCGGCATGACGGCCCTCATCGGCGAGCGCTACGGCCCGGCCGCCGGCGAGGCGCTGGATGTTTTTCCGGCCCGCAGCTCGAGCTCGCCGGTGCTGGTGTTCATTCATGGAGGCTATTGGCGCGCCTTGAGCAAGGCCGAGCATTCTTTTGTCGCGCCGGCCTTTGTGCAGGCCGGGGCGATGGTGGTGGTGCCCGACTACGCGCTGTGCCCGGCGGTGGACATCGCCACCATCGCGCTGCAGACCACCCGCGCGCTGGACTGGGTCTGGCGCCATGCGCGGCAGTTCGGCGGCGATCCGTCGCGCATCGTCGTCGTCGGCCATTCGGCCGGTGGCCACCTGGCGGCCATGCTGCTGGCCTGCCGCTGGAAGCAGGTCGCCGAGGACCTGCCGGCGCGACTGGTCGGCGGCGCGCTGTCGCTGTCGGGCCTGTTCGACCTCGAGCCGATCCGCCAGACGCCGTTCCTGCAGGGCGATCTGCGGCTCACGCCGGCGGCGGTGCGGCGGCTGTCGCCGGCCTTCTTCCCGCGTCCCAAGGGGCCGCTGGTGGCCCTGGTCGGCGGCGACGAGAGCCCGGAGTTCCTGCGCCAGAACCAGCTGATCCGCGACCAGTGGGGGCCGAGCACGGTGCCGGTGTGCGAGAGCCTGCCGGGCTGCAACCACTTCACCGTGATGCACGACCTGGTCGACCCCGCCGGGCGCAGCCATGGCCACGCACGGCGGCTGCTGGGCCTGGGCGGCTGAACCAAAACCCCCAACGCGCACTTCGTTCGCTGCCCTCCGAGGGGGCGTGACCGGCCCTTCGGGCGGCCGGGCGGGCCTGACATGGCTCAAATCCGGCTATCAGGGTTTGCCCGTTTTTAGTGGCAATCTATCCGGTGCATTGAAGCTTTGTATTGGTGCACCGGGTGGGGCTTTGCTACCGTGGGTTGGTTCAGTCCCCGCCGCGCCCGCGGGACAGCGGGGGGAACACCGACCCACTCAACCCACCGATCCGCAAGGAGAGCCAGGCATGAGCAGCTTGAAGGGTACGAAGACCGAGCAGAACCTGAAGGATGCGTTCGCCGGCGAGTCGCAGGCCAACCGGCGTTATCTGTACTTCGCCAACAAGGCCGACATCGAGGGCCAGAACGATGTGGCGGCGCTGTTCCGCTCCACCGCCGAGGGCGAGACCGGCCATGCCCACGGCCATCTGGAGTTCCTGGAAAACGGCTCCGGTGATCCGGCCACCGGCCTGCCCATCGGCAGCAGCCGGCAGAACCTGATGGCCGCGGTGGCTGGCGAGACCCACGAGTACACCGACATGTACCCGGGCATGGCCAAGACCGCGCGCGACGAGGGCTTCGACGAGATCGCCGACTGGTTCGAGACCCTGGCCAAGGCCGAGCGCTCGCATGCCAACCGCTACCAGAAGGCGCTGGACGCGCTGGCCGACTGAGCGGCCAACCGAGGCACTGCGCCCGCCACAGGGCACCGGGGGTCGTGCAGTCTTGCGCGGCCTCCCGTGCCCTGTGCTGTTCCTGCGCTCTGGCTGAGCAGGCGTTGAATCATCCCAGGCACCCGACCCGGCACCCACGATGAGCAAACCCGAAGGCAATCTGCAGGCCCCCACGCGCCATGCGCTGGACTGGAAGAACCCGGTCTTCTACGACAAGGACGACTGCTTCCAGGAGATGGAGCGGGTGTTCGACATCTGCCACGGCTGCCGCCGCTGCGTCAGCCTGTGCCAGAGCTTTCCGAACCTGTTCGACCTGGTGGACGCCACCGACGACGGCGAGGTGCATGGCGTGGCCAAGGCCGACTACTGGAAGGTGGTCGACCAGTGCTACTTGTGCGACCTGTGCTACATGACCAAGTGCCCCTATGTGCCGCCGCACGAGTGGAACCTGGATTTCCCGCACCTGATGCTGCGCGCCAAGGCCATCAAGCACAGCCAGGGCCTGGTGGGCGAGGGCGAGAAGTTCCTGGCCAGCACCGATGTGCATGGCAGCTTCGCCGGCATCCCCATCGTCGTGCAGACGGTGAATGCGGTGAACCGCACCCGGCTGGCCCGCAGCACCATGGATTCGCTGCTGGGCGTGCACCCCGAGGCCTGGATGCCCGAACTGGCCACGCAGCGCTTTCGCTGGGGCGCCGACAAGAAGGGCTCGCCGCCGCCCGGTCCGGACGGCCAGCGCACGCCGGGCAAGGTGGCGATCTTCGCCACCTGCTACGTCAACTACAACGAGCCCGGCATCGGCCACGACCTGATCAAGCTGCTGCAGCACAACGGCATCGCCTACACCCTGGTGGAGAAGGAGTCCTGCTGCGGCATGCCCAAGCTGGAGCTGGGCGACCTGAAGGCGGTGGAGCGCCACAAGAACGCCAACATCCCGATGCTGGCAGCCTATGCCCGCGAGGGTTATGCCATCCTCAGCGCCATTCCCAGCTGCACGCTGATGTTCAAGCAGGAGCTGCCGCTGATGTTTCCGGACGAGGCCGAGGTGCAGTTCGTCAAGGACGCCATGTGGGACCCGTTCGAGTACCTGGTGGCGCGCCACAAGGACGGCCTGCTGAAGACCGACTTCCGCCGCGATCTGGGCCGGGTCAGCTACCACATCCCCTGCCATGGCCGGGTGCAGAACATCGGCAAGAAGACCGAGGAGATGTTCAAGCTGATCGGCCAGAGCGTGAGCCTGCAGCTCAACACCGTCGAGCGCTGCTCGGGCCATGCCGGCACCTATGGCGTGAAGACGCCCACCCATCCGGTGGCGATGAAGATCGGCAAGCCGGTGTTCAAGGCCATGGCCAAGGATGGGCCCGACGTGATCAGCAGCGACTGCGCGCTGGCCGGCCACCACATCGCCCAGGGCATGGCCCAGGCCGGCCTGCCGGCGGCGGCACTGCAGCACCCGCTGAGCCTGGTGCGCCAGGCCTACGGGCTGGACTGAACAGGGAGCCCGAGCCCATGACCATCACCCGCGACAGCCTGCTGACGCTGGAAGCCTATGCGCGCATCCGCAGCAGCAGCAAGCCCGCCCACATCGCCCACCGCAAGCGCCGCAGCGTGGCCCTGGGCGAGCACATGACGCTGCAGTTCGAGGACGAGGCCACCATCCGCCGGCAGATCCAGGAGATGCTGCACATCGAGAAGATCTTCGACGAGGCCGGCATCCAGTCCGAGATCGAGGCCTATGCGCCGCTGGTGCCCGATGGCAGCAACTGGAAGGCCACGCTGCTGCTCGAATATCCCGATGTGCACGAGCGCCGGCGCGAGCTGGCGCGGCTGATCGGCGTGGAGGACCGCATGTTCGTCGAGGTCGAGGGCCAGGCGCGCATCTATGCCATCGCCGACGAGGACCTGGACCGCGAGAACGCCGACAAGACCTCGGCCGTGCACTTTGTGCGCTTCGAGTTTCCGGCCGCGGCGCGCCAGGCGGTGCGCGCCGGCGCTGCGGTCAAGCTGGGCTGCGACCACACGCACTACCCGGCCCATGTGCAGATCGCGCCGGAGACCTTGGCCAGCCTGGCCGGCGATCTGCGCTGAGCCGGTTCAGCCGGTCTGGCGCTGGCGCCGCAGCACCCGCCAGCCATCGGCGCTGTAGACCAGCAGCGCGGTCCAGATCAGCGCAAAGCCCAGGCCGCGCCGGCCGTCGAAGGGCTCGTGGTAGATAAACACGCCGAGCAGGAACTGGATCGACGGGCCCAGGTACTGCAGCAGGCCCAGCGTGGCCAGGGTCACGCGGCGCGCGCCAAAGGCAAACAGCAGCAGCGGCACCGCGGTGAACGGGCCGGCCAGCAGCAGCCAGGCATCGGTGGCCCCATCGCCCCGGGCAAATGCCGCCTGGCCCTGCCAGGCCAGAAAGGCCAGATAGCCGGCGGCCAGCGGCGCCTGCATCAGCGTCTCCAGCGCCAGGCCCTCGGTGGCGCCCAGGGCCGCGGTCTTGCGCAGCAGGCCGTAGAAGCCGAAGGTCGCGGCCAGCACCAGCGACACCCAGGGCACATGGCCGCTGCCCAGGGCCAGCCACAGCACGCCGGTGCCGGCCAGGGCCACGGCCGCCCATTGCGCCGGGCGTGGCCGCTCGTGCAGCACCAGGTAGCCCAGCATCACGTTCAGCAGCGGATTGATGAAATAGCCCAGGCTGGCGTCGAGCACGCGGCCGGCATTCACCGCCCAGACATAGATCAGCCAGTTGCCGCTGAGCAGCAGGGCGCTCAGCGCAAAGGCCGCCAGCACGCGCGGCTGGGCCAGCACCTGGGGCAGCCAGGCCAGGCGCCGCGATGCCGCCAGCAGCAGGGCGACGAAGACGAAGGACCACCAGGAGCGGTGGGCCACGATCTCCAGCGCCGGCACCGCGGCGATCTGCTTGATGTACAGCGGGAACAGTCCCCACAGGACGTAGGCCAGGGCGGCGGCCAGGGGACCGGCGGCGGGCAGGATCATGGGCATGGCGTGGACCGCAGGCGCAGCCATTCGGCGCCGGGTTCGGCGTGCAGCTGCAGATGCTGGCCGGTGGCGGGATGTTCCAGTGCCACGCTCTGGGCATGCAGCCACAGCCGGCCATGGCCCAGCCAGGCGGCGATGGCGCGGTTCAGCGGGCCTTTGCCGTGCGTGGCGTCGCCGATCAGCGGATGGCCCAGCTGCTTGAAGTGGCGGCGGATCTGGTGGCGGCGGCCGGTCAGCGGCTGCACCTCCACCAGGGCCAGGCGCGTGCTGGCATGGCGGCCATCGCTGGCCAGCGGCCATTCCAGGCGCTGCAGCACACGCCAGCGGGTGGTGGCCGGCAGCAGCGGCTGGCCGGTGGACGGCAGCTCGGGATCGCGCGCCAGCGGCTGGCGGGTCTCGCCGCTGTCGGCCGGCCAGCCGCGCACCAGGGCCCGATAGGTCTTGTGCACGTGGCCCTCGGCAAAGGCCTGGCCCAGGGCCGCGGCGGTGCCGGCATCGCGGGCCAGCAGCAGCAGGCCCGAGGTGCCCTTGTCCAGGCGGTGCGCCGGCCACACCGGCGCCTGCAGCTGGCGGCGCAGCCGGCTCACCAGGTCGTCGTCGGCATGGGCATCCAGCGCGCTGCGGTGCACCAGCAGGCCGGCGGGCTTGTAGACCGCCAGCAGCTGGGCGTCCTGCCACAGCAGCGGCAGCGGCGGGCCTGGCGGCGCGCCGTCCGACAAAGCCCTGTCACATCCGGCGTTCAAGATCCGCCCCGCAGTTCCAACATGTCGCTGTTCCCCACACGCCCATCGCCCGCTGGAGCCAGGCCATGCCGCAGATCGTCACCGTCGGAGCCCCCTCGCGCTTTGTCACCGCCATCGCCTGGCTGGCGATGCTGCTGGCCTTGTCGGCACCGCTGTCGGCCCAGGCCGCCGGTGCCGGCGCGATGACCCTGGGCCTGAGCCTGGCGCTGGCCCTGGGCGCGGTGGTGGTGGCCTGGGGCCTGCTGCGCCGCCTGGGCTGGGCACGGCGTTTGTTCATCGCGCTGCTGGCCGTGGCCAGCCTGCCGCACCTGGGCAGCCTGTGGGCGCTGCAGCCGGCCCTGGTGGCGGCCTGGCCCACGCTGCTGGCCCTGGCCGGCCTGGGCGGCGTGGCCTGGCGTCTGTCGCAGCCGCTGATCCGCCAGGAATTCGCCTGAGCCCGGACCGGCCGGCCGCCACGGGCGGCCGCCGGATTCAGCGGTCGCCATGCAGATCGCCGTCCAGGTACAGCCACCGTCCTTGTTCGAGCACGAAGCGGCTGGTCTCGTGCAGCCGGTGGGCGCGGCCGCCCAGCTTGCTGCGGGCGACGAACTCGACCTCGGCATGGGCCTCGTCGAGCCGCTGCTGGCCCTTGATCTGCAGGCCCAGCCAGCGCAGGCCGGGCTCGAAGTCCAGCCGCGCCGGCCGCGTGCTGGCATGCCAGCTGTCCAGCAGGTAGTCGCCCAGCTGCAGCACGAAGGCGCTGTAGCGCGAGCGCATCAGCGCCGGCGCATCGGGGGCCTGCAGGTGCAGCGGGCCGTGGTGCCAGCGGCCGCAGCAAGCGGCCAGCGCCAGGCCGCTGCCGCAAGGACAGGGCGTGTTCACGGTGCGTCCAGCTCCAGCTCCCAGATCTCGGCCACCATGTCGTGGCCGAAGCTGTGGTGCGGCTCGCTGGACAGGCAGCGGTAGCCGGCCTGGGCATAGAGGTGGCGCGCGGCCAGCAGATGGCTTTGCGTCCACAGCCGCAGCCGTTGGTAGCCGGCCTGGCGCGCAAAGTCGGTGCAGGCCGCCACCAGCTGGCGGCCCAGGCCCAGGCCGCGTGCCTCGGGCGTCAGCAGCAGCAGGCGCAGCTGGGCCACGCCGGGCAGCACGGTGCCGTCGTCATCGTTTCTGGCCTGCACCAGCACCACGCTGCCCACCGGCTGGGGCTGATCGGGGTTGTCCAGGCGCTCGGCGATCCAGCAGGCCTCGCGCGTGGCATCGAAGCGCTCGATGAAATCGGCGGCAATGCGCGCCACCAGGGCCTCGAAGCCGATGTCCCAGCCGAACTCCTGGTGGTAGAGCCGGCCATGGGCGCCGACGATCCAGCCCAGGTCGCCGGGCCGGTGCGGCCGCAACTGTGTGGCGGGACGGCTGGCGGGGACGGGGTCGCTCGGGGTCAGGGCCATGCCGCATTGTCGGCGCTGGCGCGGCCCGCCGATACTGGGCTGCGCGCCGCCGTGGCGTGCCCAGGAGTCCACCGCACCATGCTCGACCCCCAAGCCCGTGCCCTGCTGCAGCTGATCGAGGCCAGCGGCCTGCCCGCCACGCACACGCTGACGCCCGCCGAGGCGCGCCGGCTGTACCGCGAGCGCCGCAGCTTCACCCAGCCCGAGCCGCGCGCCATGGCCGAGCTGCGCGAGCTGGCCGCGCCCGGCCCGGCCGGCGCCATTCCGCTGCGCCTGTACCGGCCGCAGGCCGCGCCGGCCTCCGGCGCGCCGGCCCTGGTCTACTACCACGGCGGCGGCTGGGTCATCGGCGACCTGGACACGCACGACGTGCTGTGCCGCCAGCTGGCCGACGAGGCCGGCTGCGTGGTCATCGCCGTCGACTACCGGCTGGCGCCCGAGCACCGCTTTCCGGCCGCGGTCGACGACGCCGTGGCCGCCACGCGCTGGATCCATGGCCAGGCCGAGGCGCTGGGCCTGGATGGCCAGCGCCTCGCCGTGGGCGGCGACAGTGCCGGCGGCAACCTGGCGGCGGTGGTGGCGCTGTCGCTGCGCGATGCCGCGGGCGAAGGCGATGCCGGCGCGGCGCAGCTGCTGCAGGCACTGCGGCTGCAACTGCTGATCTACCCGGCCACCGACATGCGCGCGCTGGCGCCGTCGCACCAGTCCAATGGCCAGGGCTATCTGCTCACCGCCGACACCATCGCCTACTTCCGCGGCCACTATCTGGCGCCCGAGCAATACGGCGACTGGCGCGCCTCGCCGCTGCTGCATCCGCGCCTGGACGGCCTGCCGCCGGCCCTGGTGCTGACCGCCGGCTATGACCCGCTGCGCGACGAGGGCCTGCAGTACGCCGATGCGCTGGCTGCCGCCGGCGTGGCCACCCAGCAGCTGTGCTTCGAGCGCCAGATCCACGGCTTCGTGCCCATGGGCAAGGCGCTGCGCGAGGCCGACCTGGCGGTGGGCCTGTGCGCCACGGCGCTGCGCCGCGCCTTCCAAGGCCGGGCTTGAGCCGCTGCCTACAATCCCGTCCTCATCTGCCGGCCCCGGGCGGAACCTTCTGCCCGCGGCGCGACTCAGCCCGTTCCTGATGCACATCTCCCGCCGCCGTCTGGGCGTCACCGCCGGTGCCGCTTCGCTCGCCAGTCTGTCGCCATGGTTCGCCGCGCCGGCGCAGGCCCAGTTCCGTGTCGAGATCGCCGGGGTCGGCGCCACCCAGCTGCCGATCGCCGTGCCGCGCTTTCGCGACGAGGACCGCAGCGGCCAGGCCGTGTCGCAGATCATCCGTGCCGACCTCGAGCGCAGCGGCATGTTCCGCCTGGTCGAGTCCAGCGGCGCGCTGGACGAGCGCAGCCAGCCGCAATGGACCGACTGGCGCGGCCGCGCCGCCGATGCGCTGCTGGCCGGCTCGGTGTCGCGCCTGGCCGATGGCCGCTACGACCTGCGCTTCAAGCTCTGGGACGTGGTGCGCAGCCAGGACCTGCTGAGCCAGTCGCTGCCGGTGCCGGCCGACGACCTGCGCCTGGCCGCGCACAAGATCGCCGACATCGTGCAGCAGCAGCTGACCGGCGAGCCGGGCGTCAATGCCACGCGCATCGCCTACGTCACTCGGGCAGCCAACCGCTACACGCTGCGCATCACCGATGCCGACGGCGAGGGCGGCCAGGTGGCGCTGGCCAGCCCGCAGCCCATCATCTCGCCGGCCTGGGCGCCCGACGGCCGGCGCCTGGCCTATGTGTCGTTCGAGAGCGGCAAGGCGGTGGTGATGGTGCAGGACCTGTCCACCGGCGAGCGCCGCGCGCTGGCCAGCTTCCGCGGCAGCAACAGCGCGCCGGCCTGGTCGCCCGATGGCCAGCGCCTGGCGGTGACGCTGTCGCGCGACGGCCTGGCCCAGCTGTACCTGATGCAGGCCAATGGCGACGGCCTGCGCCGCCTGACCACCAGCAATGCCATCGACACCGAGGCGGTGTTCTCGCCCGACGGCCAGCAGCTGTATTTCGTCAGCGACCGTGGCGGTGGTCCGCAGGTCTACCGTGTGCCGGCCGGTGGCGGCAGCGCCGAGCGCGTGACCTTCCAGGGCGCCTACAACATCAGCCCGGCGATCAGCCCCGACGGGCGCACCCTGGCCTACGTCAGCCGCGACGGCAATGGCTTCAAGGTCATGGTGCTGCCGCTGGACGGCAGCCTGCCGCCGCTGGCCGTGACCGATACCCGCGACGACGAAAGCCCCAGTTTTGCGCCGAATGGCCGCCTGCTGATCTATGCCACGCGCAGCGGCGGCCGCGACGTGTTGATGACCACCACCCTGGATGGCAAGATCAGGACGCGCCTGCTGTCCTCGGGCATCGACGTGCGCGAACCGGCCTGGGGCCCGTTCGTGCGCTGACGGCAGCGCCAGCAATCATCCGCGCCGGCGGTGCACCGCCGGCCCTTTCCGCGGCCTGCGGGCTGCGTTCCTCAAAAGGAGTGACTGATGTTGATGGGACTTCGCACGACGCGCACGCCGCTGCGGCTGGCGATGCTGACGGCCGCCGTGTCGGCCGCGCTGCTGGCCGGCTGCTCTTCGGTCAAGCTCGACGAGACGCCGGTCGAGAGCCGCACGCCCACCGCCACGCCCGGCGCCACCGCCGGCGGTGCTGCCGGCAGCACCGCCGCGGGCAGCACCGCGGCCACCGCGCCGCAGTCGCGCGTGGCCACGGTCGACCTGAACAGCGGCGCTGCCGCGGGCGCCGCCGGTGCCGCCGCCGCCGCGGCCTCGCTGGGCCGCATCGTCTACTTCGACTTCGACAGCTTCGTCGTCAAGGACGACTTCCGGCCGCTGCTCGAAGGCCATGCCAAGGCGCTGGGCGCCAACAAGGCGCGGCGCATGCTGATCGAGGGCCACACCGACGAGCGTGGCGGCCGCGAGTACAACCTGGCGCTGGGCCAGAAGCGCGCCGAGGCGGTGGCCAAGACCATGGCCCTGCTGGGCGTGGGCGAGGGCCAGCTGGAGGCGGTGAGCTACGGCAAGGAGCGGCCGGTGGACGACGGCCATGACGAGGCCGCCTGGGCCAAGAACCGCCGCGCCGAGCTGAAGGACCGCTGATGCTGGCCACGCTGTTGCCTTCTGCGGCCTGGCGTGCAACGGCGGCCGCGGCCCTGCTGGCCGTGGGTGCCGGCAGTGCCCAGGCCGGCCTGTTCGACGACGAGGAGGCGCGCAAGGCCATCCTCGACCTGCGTGCGCGCATCCAGGCCGGCGACGACAACGCCCGTGCCGGCCTGGCCGAGCTGAAGCAGGCCAATGCCCAGCTGCTGGAGCAGGTGCAGCAGATGCGCCGCAGCCTGGTCGAGCTGAACACCCAGCTCGAGGCCCAGCGTGCCGACAATGCCAAGCTGCGCGGCGGCCAGGAGCAGATGTCGCGCGACGTGGCCGAACTGCAGCGCCGGCTGAAGGACGCCAGCGCCGCGCTCGACGAGCGGCTGCGCGCCATCGAGCCGCAGAAGGTCACGGTGGACGGCAAGGACTTCGTGGCCGAGGCCGACGAGCGCCGCCTGCACGACCAGGCCATGGCGGTGATGCGCACCGGCGACTTCGACAAGGCCGTGGCCGCGCTCAATGGCTTCATGCAGCGCTATCCCGGCAGCGGCTACACCGAGACGGTGCGCTTCTGGCTGGGCAATGCGCTGTACGGCCAGAAGAACTACAAGGACGCCATCACCTCGTTCCGCGCCATGGTCAGCGCGGCGCCCCAGCATCCGCGGGCGCCCGAGGCCCTGCTGGCGGTGGCCAACTGCCAGCTGGAGATGAAGGACGCCCGCGCCGCGCGCCGCACCATCGAGGAGCTGACCAAGGCCTATCCCAACAGCGAGGCCGCCGCCGCCGGCAAGGAACGCCTGGCCGGGGTCAAGGGTTGAGGCCGCCGCGGCCGCCGCAATTGCTTCGCGCATGACCGAAGCCGATCTGCCCCTGCTGCTGAACAAGCTGCTGTGGGGCGCTTTTGCGCTGGGCCTGCTGTTTGGCGCGGTGGCCCAGCGCACGCATTTCTGCACCATGGGCGCGGTGGCCGACCTGGTGAACATGGGCGACACGGCCCGGCTGCGCATGTGGGCGCTGGCCGTGGGCGTGGCCATGCTGGGCTTCAACGCCATGGTCGCCGCCGGCTGGGTGAGCGCCGGCCACAGCGTCTATGCCGGCGCCTCGCTGCCCTGGCTGTCGCTGAGCGTCGGCGGCCTGATGTTCGGCGTCGGCATGGTGCTGGCCTCGGGCTGCGGCAGCAAGACCCTGGTGCGCCTGGGCGGCGGCAACCTCAAGGCCCTGGTGGTGTTTGCGGTGCTGGGCCTGTCGGCCTGGGCCACGCTGCGTGGCGCCACGGCCCTGCTGCGCGTGGCCACGGTGGACCAGGTGCAGCTGGCCCTGCCGGCCGGGCAGGACCTGCCCAGCCTGGCCGCGGCCGGTCTGGGCCTGGGCGGCACGCCGGGCCAGCGGGCGCTGGGCCTGGCTGCGCTGATCGGCGGCGGCCTGATGGTCTGGGCGCTGGCACGGCGCGAGGGCCGCTCGGCCGACGTGCTGCTGGGCGGCCTGGGCATCGGCGGCCTGGTGGTGGCGCTGTGGTGGCTGAGCGGCGTGGCCGGCCATCTGGCCGAGCATCCGCAGACGCTGGAAGAAGTGTTCCTGGCCACCAACAGCCAGCGCATGGAATCGTTCAGCTTCGTCGCGCCGCTGGCCTATGTGCTGGAAGGCCTGGTGTTCGCCAGCGATGCCAGCCGGCGCATGACCCTGGCCATGGCCATCGTGCCCGGCGTGGTGCTGGGCAGCGCCATCGTCGCGCTGGCCACACGCAGCTTCCGCTGGGAGGGCTTCCGCGGCGTCGAGGACACGGCCAACCACCTGGTGGGCGCGCTGCTGATGGGCGTGGGCGGCGTCACGGCGCTGGGCTGCACCATCGGCCAGGGGCTCAGCGGCCTGTCGACGCTGTCGCTGGGCAGCTTCATTGCCGTGGCCGCCATCGTCGCCGGCGCCTGGCTGGCGCTGCGCTGGCAGATGTGGCGGCTGGAGCGCCAGGCATGACGCTGGCCACGGCCTTGCGGACGGATGTCCAGGTGCCCGCGGACGAGGAGGCCGATCTGGAGCGCCGCTTCGGCGGCCTGCGCCGCCTGTACGGCGAGGCCGGCTACCGGCGCCTGCGCTCGGCCCGCGTGGCCGTGGTCGGCCTGGGCGGCGTCGGCTCCTGGGCGGTGGAGGCGCTGGCGCGCTGCGGCGTGGCCGGCCTGGTGCTGATCGACCTCGACCATGTGGCCGAGAGCAACATCAACCGCCAGGTGCAGGCCCTGGGCGCCACCGTCGGCCAGGCCAAGGCCGTGGCACTGCAGCAGCGCATTGCCGACATCCACCCGGGTTGCCAGGTGCAGACCATCGAGGACTTTGCCGGCGCGGACAACTGGCCGGCCCTGCTGGTGGGTCCGGTGGACGCGGTCATCGACGCCTGCGACCAGGGCCAGGCCAAGCTGGCCATCGCCCGCTGGGCGCGCGAGACCGGTGTGACGCTGGTGGTCTGCGGCGCGGCCGGCGGCAAGGTCAGGCCGCAGGCGGTGGAGGTGGCCGACCTGGCCGAGGTCACCCACGACCCGCTGCTGGCCACACTGCGCCAGCGGCTGCGCAAGGCCGGGCCGCCGCCCCAGGCCCGGGGCAAGGGCTTGGCACGGTTCGGCCTGGACTGCGTGTTCTCGCGCGAGAGCGTGGCCGCGCCGATCGACGCGGCCTGCGGCGCCGACCGGGACAGCAGCCTCAACTGCCATGGCTATGGCTCGACCGTCACCGTCACCGCCACCTTCGGCCTGGTGGCGGCCAACTGCGTGATCGAGCGTCTGCGCAGCGCGGGCGCGGCGGCGTCATAAATTTTTCGCACACGCTGGACAGATCCAAAAAACATGTACTAGAATGCGAGGCTCTGCCGGAGGGGTCGTTAGCTCAGTCGGTAGAGCAGCGGACTTTTAATCCGTTGGTCGCAGGTTCAAGTCCTGCACGACCCACCACCTGCCGGTCACCAAGCCGAGCAGGCGTCGGATCAAAACTCCGGCAATAGTTTTCGGGCTCTTAGCTCAGTTGGTAGAGCAGCGGACTCTTAATCCGTTGGTCGAGTGTTCGAGTCACTCAGGGCCCACCAAAACAGATCGAAGGCCTGGCGAGAAATCGCCAGGCCTTTCGTCTTTCTGGCTTTGTCTTTCTGCATTCGGCCGCCCGCGTTCACCCGGGCCTGTGCTGCGGCAACACTGCTTCACGCCACCGCGTTAACGTGCGGCCATGGCAGTCTTGTTCTGGAAAACCCCCGGCCTGTGTCTGGCGGCCGCGTGCCTGGCCGGCTGCGCCACCGCGCCGCCCCCGGGTCAGGCGGTGCTGGCGCCGGCCGGTCTGCCGGAGCAGTGGCAGTCCCTGCCGCCGGCCAGCCAGGCGCCGGCAGCAGCCCTGGGGCCACGCTGGTGGACGGTGCTCGGCGATGCCACGCTGGACCGCCTGGTGCAGCGCGCCGACGACGGTGCCCCCGATCTGCGCACTGCGGCACTGCGGCTGCGCGAGGCCCGCTCGCGCGAGAAGCTGGCGGCGGCCAACCGCGGGCCGTCGGTGTCGGCCGAGGCCCAGGCCAGCCGCAGCCAGGCCGGCGTGTCGCCGTCCAGCGGCAGCTCGCTGTGGTCGCTGGGTCTGGATGCCAGCTGGGAGATCGACCTGTTCGGCCGCCTCGCCGCCGGCGATGCCGCGGCCCGGGCCGATGCCCAGGCCGCGGCCGAGGCCCTGGCCTATGCCCGCGTCACGCTGCGGGCCGAGGTGGTGCGCCAGTACCTGGCGCTGCGCAGCCTGCAGCGCCGCGCCGCGGTGGCCGGGCGCAGTGCCGACAGCCAGGCGCAGACGCTGCAGCTGAGCGGCTGGCGGGTGCAGGCCGGGCTGGCCAGCGTGCAGGAGCGTGACCAGGCCCAGGCCAGCCTGGACAGCACCCGCGCCCAGCAGCAATTGCTGCTCCTGAACGCCGAGCTGGCGCGCCAGCAGCTGGAACTGCTGCTGGGCCTGCCCCCCGCGGCGCTGCTGGACGAGCTGGCGAGCCGGGTGGAGCCCGGCGACGACCTGCCCAGCCTGGCCGCGTTGCCGCCGCAAAGCCTGCTGCCGCTGCCGGCCGAGCTGCTGCGCCAGCGCCCCGACGTGCGCCAGGCGGCGCTGCAGTGGCTGGCCGAGTCCGGCCGCAGCGAGCAGGCGCGGGCCAATCTGCTGCCGCGGCTCAACCTCAGCGGCAGCATCGGCCTGCAGGCGCTGAGCCTGGCCGGCCTGGCGCCGCTGGGCGATGCGCTGCGGGGCTCGCTGCTGGCGGGCCTGAGCGCGCCGCTGTTCGATGCCGGCCGGCTGCGCGCCACGCTGGACATCCAGCAGGCGGTGCAGGACCGCTATGCCGAGGCCTATGCCCAGGCGGTGCTGACGGCGCTGTCCGAGGTCGAGACGGCGCTGGCCACGCTGGCCGGGCGCCAGCGCCAGACGGCCCTGCTGGCCGAGGCCGCCCAGGCCGCTGGCCGCGCCGCCACGCTGGCCCAGGCCCGCTGGCGCGGCGGCCTGATCGACTTTGCCAGCGTGCTCGAGACCGAGCGCAGCCGGCTGTCGGCCGAAGACAGCCTGGCCGCCGCCCGCGGCGAGGCCCTGGCCGCCTGGGTGGCGCTGGCCAAGGCCATTGCCGCCGGGGCCGAGCCGCCGTCGTCCTCTTCCGCATCACCGGCCGCAGCGGCCACAGGATCCGCACCATGAGTCAGCCCGTGTCCCAATCGCCCACCGCCGAGGCCGATGACGTGGCCGGCATAGTTGGCGGCGCAGGCCGTGGCGGAGCGCTGCGTGGCTGGCGTCTGCCGCTGGCGGCCGTGCTGCTGGCCGGCCTGGGCCTGGCTGGCTGGCTGGCCTGGCGCTCCAACGAGGCCGCGCCGACGCCGCAGTACCGCAGCACGCCGGCCAGCATGGGGCCGCTGACGGTCAGCGTCTCGGCCACCGGCAACCTGGAGCCGGTGAACCAGGTCGACGTGGGCAGCGAGCAGTCGGGCACGGTCACCGAGGTGCTGGTCGACGACAACGACCGCGTCAAGAAGGGCCAGGTGCTGGCACGGCTGGACACGGCCAAGCTGGCCGACACCGTGGCCCGCAGCTCGGCCGCGCTGGCCCAGGCCGAGGCCCAGCTGCTGCAGGCCCGCACCAGCACGGCCGAGGCGCGCGTGGCGCTGGACCGGCTGCGCCATGTGGCGCGGCTGTCCGCCGGCCAGCTGCCGGCCGCGGCCGAGCTGAGCACGGCCGAGGCCACGCTGGCCCGCGCCGAGGCCGCCGAGGTCGCGGCCCAGGCCGCCGTGCGCCAGGCCCAGGCCACGCTGCGCTCGGACCGCACCAACCTCGACAAGGCGGTGATCCGCTCGCCGATCGACGGCGTGGTGCTGGCGCGCAAGGTCGAGCCGGGCCAGACCGTGGCCGCCTCGCTGCAGGCGCCGACGCTGTTCACGCTGGCCGAGAACCTGGCGCAGATGCGCCTGGTGGTGAATGTCGACGAGGCCGACGTCGGCCAGGTGCAGGCCGGCCAGAAGGCCAGCTTCAGCGTCGATGCCCATGCCGACCGGCGCTATCCGGCGACCATCCTGCGCGTGGGCCTGGGCGCGACCACCACCAACAACGTCGTCTCCTATGCCACGCAGCTGGCGGTGGACAACAGCGACCTGAGCCTGCGCCCGGGCATGACGGCCACCGCCGAGATCATCACGCTGCAGCGCGACAGCGTGCTGCGCGTGCCCAATGCGGCGCTGCGCTGGAGCCCGCCGGCGGCGGCCGCCGCATCCCAGCCCGCCTCGGGCAGCCGCAACAGCGTCATCGGCAGCCTGATGCCGCGGCCGCCGGGCGGCTTCGGCACGCCGCGCAATGCCGCGGCGGCCAAGCCGGCGCGTGGCGCCAACCAGCAGGTCTGGGTGCTGGATGCCCAGGGCCGGCCGCAGCCGGTGGCGGTGACCGTGGGTGCCAGCGACGGCAAGCTGACGCAGATCACCGGCGGCGCGCTGCAGGCCGGCCAGGCGGTGATCACCGAAGCCATCGAGGCCAAGCGGTGAGTGCGGCCTCGGCCCCGCCGCTGATCACGCTGCGCGGCGTGACCAAGACCTATGGCCAGGGCAGCGCGGCCTTCCAGGCCCTGCGTGGCGTGGACCTGACGGTGGACGAGGGCGAGTTCGTCGCCATCATGGGCCCCAGCGGCTCGGGCAAGAGCACGGTGATGAACATCCTGGGCTGCCTGGACACGCTGACGAGCGGCCACTATGCCTTCCGCGGCCTGGCCGTCGAGGGGCTGGACCGCAACCAGCGCGCCCGCCTGCGCCGCCACTACCTGGGCTTCGTGTTCCAGGGCTACAACCTGCTGGGCCGCACCTCGGCGCAGGAGAACGTGGAGCTGCCGCTGCTGTACCGCGGCGAGCCGTCGGCGCAGCGCCACCGTGCCGCGCGCGAGGCGCTGGACCAGGTGGGCCTGGCCGGCTGGGAGCACCACACGCCGGCCGAGCTGTCGGGCGGCCAGCAGCAGCGCGTGGCCATCGCCCGCGCCATCGTCACCCGGCCCCAGGTGCTGCTGGCCGACGAGCCCACCGGCAACCTCGACTCGCGCCGCGGCCAGGAGATCATGGAGCTGATCACGCGGCTGAACACCGAGCGTGGCATCACCGTGCTGATGGTCACCCACGAGCCCGACATGGCGGCCTATGCGCGGCGCGTGCTGCGCTTCGTCGACGGCCGGGTCGACAGCGATGTGCGCCAGCAGGGCCTGGCCATGCCAGAGCTGCAGGAGGCCCGCTGATGCTGTGGAGCACGCTGCTGCTGGCGCTGCGCGCCATCCGCCGCAACCTGCTGCGCTCGGTGCTGACCACGCTGGGCATCGTCATCGGCGTGGCCGCGGTGATCACCATGGTCACGCTGGGCAACGGCGCCACCGCCTCGGTGGCCACGCAGATCTCCAGCCTGGGCAGCAACCTGCTGATCCTGCGCTCGGGCCAGCGTCCCGGGCCCGGCAGCAGCCAGGGCGCGCCGCCATTGAAGCCCGCCGACGCCGAGGCCATCGTCCAGCAGATCGCCGGCCTGGCCGCGGTGGCGCCCACCGTCAGCAAGGCCGTCACCGCGGTGGCCGCGGCGCGCAACTGGAGCACCCAGGCCAATGGCGTGACCAACGAATGGTTTGCCGCCGCCAACTGGACGCTGTCGGCCGGCCGGCTGTTCAGCGATGCCGAGCTGCGCTCGGGCCGCGCCGTCTGCCTGCTGGGCGACCGCGTGCGGCGCGAGCTGTTCCCGGGCCAGGGCCAGGCCGTGCTGGGCAGCGAGCTGCGCATCCGCGACTTCAGCTGCGAGGTCATCGGCCTGCTCGGCGCCAAGGGCCAGGGCGCGATGGGCAACGACCAGGACGACCTGGTGGCGCTGCCGCTGCGCACCGCCCAGCGCCGCCTGACCGGCAGCACCGACATCGGCAGCATCATGGTCTCGGCGGCCAGCGCCGACGGCACCGAGCGCGTCAAGGCGCAGATCGAGCAGCTGATGCGCGAGCGGCGCAAGATCAGCGACGGCAAGAACGACGACTTCAACGTGCTCGACACCAAGCAGCTGGCCGAGACCCTGTCGGGCACCATCCGCACCATGACCACGCTGCTGGGCGCGGTGGCCGCGGTCAGCCTGCTGGTGGGCGGCATCGGCATCATGAACATCATGCTGGTGTCGGTGACCGAGCGCACGCGCGAGATCGGCATCCGCCTGGCCATCGGCGCACTCGAGCGCGAGGTGCTGCTGCAGTTCCTGATCGAGGCGGTGGTGCTGTCGGCCTTTGGCGGCCTGCTGGGCATTGCGCTGGCCACGCTGGCCAGCCTGGGCCTGGCCAGCGTGCTGAACCTGCCCTATGCCTTCGATGCGCAGATCAACCTGCTGGCCTTCGGCTTCTCGGCGGCCATCGGCATGGTGTTCGGCTTCTTTCCGGCGCGGCGGGCGGCGCGGCTCAATCCCATCGAGGCCCTGCGCCACGAGTGATGTGCGGCATGGGCAGGGCGCCGCGATGCGCGATGATGCGGGTCATGCATGTGATGAACCTCTTTCGCCGCCTGGCCCCGCCGCTGACCCTGTCGCTGGCCGTGGCCGGCCTGCTGGCCGGCTGCGCCGGCGTTCCCCGTCCTGCCGATCTGGCCACGCCCAAGCTCAGGCCGGGCCAGGACGAGGCCGCGGCCGTGGCCGAGCTGGGCCCGCTGACCAACCGCTACACGCTGCCTCAGGGCGGCACGCGGCTGGAATTTGCCAAGGGCCCGCTGGGCCACCAGACCTGGATGGTCGACCTGGATGGTGCCGGCCGCATCAGCGCGGTGGAGCAGGTGCTCAACCCGCGCCGCTTTGCCGAGGTGCGCAACGGCATGACGGCCCAGGAGCTGACCCTGCTGCTGGGCCGGCCCGGCAAGATGCAGCGCGAATACCAGGACCGCCAGACCTGGTACTGGCGCTTTCCCACCTACGAATGCCTGATCTTCGCGGTCACGCTGTCGCCGCTGGGCCGGGTGATCCAGGGTGGCGCCGAGCTGCCCGATCCGGCCTGCGATGTGTCGCAGTGAGGGGCTGGCCATGACCACCACGCTCTACGGCATCCCCAACTGCGACACCGTCAAGCGCGCCCGCGCCTGGCTGGCCGAACATGGCGTGGCCGTGCAGTTCCACGACTTCAAGAAGTCCGGCGTGCCGGCCGAGCGGCTGGACGCCTGGATCGCCGCCGCCGGCTGGCAGCGCATGCTCAACCGCCAGGGCACGACCTGGCGCAAGCTCGATGCCGCGGCCCAGGCCAGCGCCGCCGATGCGGCCGGCGCGCGCGCGCTGATGCTGGCCCAGTCCAGCGTCATCAAGCGGCCGGTGGTCGAGTGGGCCGACGGTGCCATCACCGTGGGCTTCGAGGCGGCGGAGTTCGGGCGCCACACCGGCTGAAGCGGCTGAAGCGGCTGAACCTGCGCGACAGCGGCGCCGCGGGGCGCTGGGCAGAATGGTCTGAAACCACAGCCCCGCCGGAGACCCGCATGAGCCCCGATCTGCAAGCCGACATCGACCCCAGCCGCGTGCGCCTGAGCCTGGACGCGCAGGGCGTGGCCGAGGTCTGCCTGAGCCGCGCCGACAAGATGAATGCGCTGGACCAGGCCATGTTCGATGCCATCGCCCGCAGCATCGACCGGCTGAAGGACCTGCCGGGCCTGCGCGCCGTGGTGCTGCACGGCGAGGGCCGGGCCTTCTGCGCCGGCCTGGACATGGGCCGCTTCTCCAAGATCGCCGCCGGCGCCGATGGCGGTGTGCGCGACCTGCGTCCGCGCACCCATGGCCTGGCCAACTCGGCCCAGTACCTGGGCCTGGGCTGGCGCGAGCTGCCGGTGCCGGTGATCGCCGCGGTGCAGGGCGTGGCCTTCGGCGGCGGCCTGCAGCTGGCGCTGGGCGCCGACATCCGCCTGATCGCGCCCGAGGCGCGCATGAGCGTGATGGAGATCAAGTGGGGCCTGGTGCCCGACATGGCCGGCGTGGCCCTGCTGCGCGGCCTGGTGCGCGACGACCATGTGCGCGAGCTCACCTACACCGGCCGCGAGGTGCGCGGCGACGAGGCCGTGGCCCTGGGCCTGGCCACGCGCGTGGCCGCCGATCCGCTGGCCGAGGCGCGTGCCCTGGCCGCGGCCATGGCCCAGCGCAGCCCCAGCGCACTGCGCGCCGCCAAGCGGCTGATGAACCTGGCCGGCCGCACGCTGGACGACAGCGCCGGCGCCGTGCTGCAGGCCGAGAGCGACGAGCAGGTGGCGCTGATGGGCGCGCCCCACCAGGTGGAGGCGGTGATGGCCAACCTGGAAAAGCGCGCGCCGCAGTTCAAGGACTGACGCTCACGGCATGCAGCGCGACGCCGCCCTGCAGCAGCTGGTGCAGCAGCGCCTGGCGGCCTGGCCGCGCCAGGCCCACGATGCCCGGCAAGGCCCGGCCGTCAAGCAGGCGGCCGTGGCCCTGGCGATTGCCGACGAAGGCCGCGGCGCCCGTGTCGCCGGCCTGGAACGGCCACGCGCCAGGGACGGCTGGAGCGCAGCCGCGGCGCTGATCCTGACCCGGCGCGCCGCCACGCTGCGCGGCCATGCCGGCCAGTGGGCGCTGCCCGGCGGCCGCTGCGACTCCGGCGAGACGGCCGAGGACACGGTGCGCCGCGAGCTGCTGGAGGAAGTGGGCCTGGACCTGCCGGTCGAGGCCGTGCTGGGCCGGCTGGACGACTTTGTCACCCGCTCGGGCTATGCCATCACGCCGGTGGTGCTGTGGGCCGGCGTGGCCGCGCAGCTGCAGCCCAATCCGGCCGAGGTGGCCAGCATCCACCGCATCCGCCTGGCCGAGTTTCTGCGCGAGGACGCGCCGCTGCTGGAGCCGCTGGCCGGCAGCGAGCATCCGGTGCTGAAGATGCCGGTGGGCCGCAGCTGGATCGCCGCGCCCACTGCGGCCCTGATCTACCAGTTCCGCGAGGTCTGCCTGCTGGGCCGGCCCACGCGCGTGGGCCACTACGAGCAGCCGCGCTTCGCCTGGAAATGAAACCCCTCAGGCCGCGGCCAAGGCCTTGGGCGCCAGCCAGTCGGCCATGGCCTGGGCCAGGGCCTCGGGCTGCTCGACCATCACCCAGTGGCCGGTGGCCATCGGCTGCACGCGGTTGCCCGGCTGCGCCGCCAGGCGCTGGGCCCAGTCGCGGCTGTGGAACTGGAAGGGCTTGCGCCGGCCGAAGGCATACAGCATCGGCGGACTGTGCGCGGCCTGGGGCTCGGGCGGGCGGATGCGGCGCAGCCCGCCCTGCGAGCCGGTCCAGGCCATGTCATAGGGGTAGCACTGGCCGGCATGCACCTGGTCGGCCGGCGTGGGGCAGCGCAGCCAGCGCGCCATGGCCCGCGCCATGCGGTCGCCCAGGGCCGGCCGCAGGCCGGCCAGGCGCCAGGCCAGGGCCAGCCACAGCTGGTAGCCGGCCACGCCCAGCTTGGCGCGCCAGCCCAGGCTGCGCAGATGGGCCGGCGAGCCGGCATCGCCGATGTCGATGGCCACGATGCGCGCCACGCGCTGCGGATGGCGCTGGGCAAAGGCATAGCCGAACAGGCAGCCCCAGTCGTGCAGCACCAGGGTCAGCGGGCGGTCCGGGCTGACCCGCTCGGCGATCGCCGCCATCAGCGCGACGATGCGCTCGACCGAGGCCGCATCGCGCGCGGCGCCGGGCTCGAAGCCCGGCAGCGTGAAGCGCACGCAGCGGTGGCTGCTGTCCAGGCGCTGGCGCAGCCGGTCGACCAGGCCGTCCCACAGCCGCAGCGTATCGGGCCAGCCATGCAGCATCAGCAGGGTGTCGGCGCCATGGCCGTCGATGCGCACCTGGCAGCCCTGGACATCGAGGGTCTCGACGATCTGCATGCGCAACTTTCTGCTGTGGCTTAGGGGATGGCTGGCCGGCGCATTGTGCTTGGCTTTGGGCGATCATCACCGGGCGATGATGCCCACCCCCCGCCAATGCTCTGCCGCCGCCTGGATGGCGATGTTCTGTCTGGCCAGCATCGCTGCACTGGCCTGGCTGGCGCCCGAGGTTCTGGCCGCCGGCCCCTGGCTGAATGCGCTGACCGGTGGCACCGCCGAGCAGCCGCCCGCGCCCTGGCATGTGGCCGGCCTGCCACGCCAGGCCAAGCCCTTCACCCGCTTCCGCCTGGTGCAGCTGGACGGCGAGCGTGTGCTGCGCATCGAGGCCGAGCGCTCCTACGGCAACCTGGTGCATGCGGTGCCGGCCCACACCAGTGCGCGCTGGCTGAGCTGGCGCTGGCGCCTGGACGAGCCGCTGGCCGGCACCGACCTGCGGCGCAAGGACGGCGACGACAGCCCGCTGAAGGTCTGCGCCTTCTTCGACGAGCCGCTGGGCGCCGTGCCCTTTGTCGAGCGCCAGGTGCTGCGCATGCTGCGCGGCATGAGCGAGGAGCCGCTGCCCGCGGCCAGCGTCTGTTATGTCTGGGACAGCCAGCTGGCGCCGGGCACGGCCCTGCCCAATGCCTTCACGCGGCGCATCCGCACCATCGTGCTGCGCGGGCCCGAGGCCGCGCTGCACCAGTGGCAGTCCGAGCGCCGCGACATCGTGGCCGACTACCTGCGCCTGTTCGGCGACGAGACCGAGACCGTGCCGCCGCTGATCGGTATCGGCGTGGGCGCCGATGCCGACAACACCCAGGGCCGCAGCCTGGGCCACCTGGGCGGGCTGGTGCTGGAGTAGGGCGTCAGGCGACGACCACCGGCACCTCGGTGGCGGGAGGCGTATTGCGGCTGCGGCCGGCGCGCACGATGCCGTCGATCATGACCATGCCCACGCCGGGAATGTCGCCGAGCTGAACGCTCTCCAGCAGGGTCTTGCCGGCGGTGTGCTGGGCGCGGTCCATGAACACGAAGTCGGCGTCGCGGCCGACCTCGATCAGGCCGCAGTTCAGCGAGCGGATCCTGGCCGTGTTGCCGGTGGCAAAGCAGAACACCAGCTCGGCCGGGATGCCGCCCAGGCTGGACAGCAGGGCGATCAGCCGCAGCATGCCCAGAGGCTGCACGCCCGAGCCGGCCGGCCCGTCGGTGCCCAGGATCACGCGGTGCGGACACTTCAGCTGCAGCGCCGCCTGGGCCGCGGCGATGGCCACGCGCTCGTTGCCGTTGTGCACGATCTCGATCGCGCGGCTGCTTTTCTCGCACAGCGTGCACACATCGCGTTCGGGCAGGCTGGTGTGGCCGCCGTTGATGTGGCCGATGACGTCGGCATCGGCCTCCAGCACCACGTCCTTGTCGATCAGGCCCGAGCCGGGGATGCTGGGGCCGCCGGTGTGGATGGTGCTCTGGATGCCATGCTTGCGCGCCCAGGCGACCATTTCCTTGGCTTCATAGCCCGCCTTCACCGAGCCCAGGCCCACTTCACCCAGCAGCTTGACGCCGGCGCCGGCCAGTTCGGCAAAGTCGCTCTCGACCATGCCCTTCTCGATCACCGGCGCGCCGGCCACCACCTTGACGCCGCCGGGGCGGAAGTTGTCGAAGGCGCGCTGGGCGGTGATGGCCAGGGCCTTCAGGCCGACGATGTCTTTCGGCCGGCCGGGCAGGTGCACCTCGCCGGCCGAGATCATCGTCGTCACGCCGCCGTTCATGGTGCTGTCGATCCAGCCGATCTGGTTCTGCCGCGGCGTCCAGTCGCCGAACACCGGGTGCACATGGCTGTCGATCAGGCCCGGGCAGACGCAGCTGCCGCGGGCGTCGATCAGCGTGGTGGGCTGGGCGGTGTCGCAGTCCTTCTCCTTGCCGACGGCGGTGATCACGCCATCCATCACCACGATGCAGTCGGCGTCCAGGATGGGCCGCTCCAGATCGCCGGACAGCAACAGCCCGATGTTGCGGATCACCACCTTGCCGGACTTTGCCCCGGCTGCGACTTCGGCCATGCTCTGACGCTCCTGCGACGATTGTTGATGTAGTGCAGGCTACATGAATCGGCGCGTGCGCTCAAGCCTGGCCGGCCGGCTTGTCAAGCTCTCAGCCGGCCGCGTGGCGGCGCCACAGCACGCGCGCATCGCCACGGGCTTGCAGCCGCACCCAGCCGGTGCGCGGCAGCACCAGGCCCATGCCGCAGTGCAGACGCAGCGGCGCCGCCGGTCCGCCATGGCCTTCCAGCGCCAGTGGCGGCAGTTGCACCAGCACCGAGCCGCTGGCCACCCACAGGCCGCTGCCGGCGCTGACCCAGCGTGAGGCCGGCTGCTGGTCCAGCAGGCGCTGGCTTTCTTCGATTGGAGCATTGGAGGTCATGCCGCCACTGTGTCCGGCGGCGGCGCTGGGCAACAGGCACAGGCCGGCGGCATTTGTGGCGGCACAGCGGGGTGGCGCGGCATCTGTTATGGCCCAATCATTGGCCGGCTGTATCTGTTTCCATCGCGCCCGCGCGCGCAGCATGCGCCCATGTCCATCGCCATGTCCCAGTCCCCGCTGTACCGCCGCCTGGCCCAGCATTACCTCGAGGCCATCCATGCCGGCACGCTGGCCAGCGGCGAGCGCTTTCCGTCGGTGCGGCGGCTGATGCGCGACCACCAGGTCAGCCTGAGCACCGCGCTGCAAGCCTGCCGCCAGCTGGAGGACCAGGGCTGGCTGGAGGCCCGGCCGCGCTCGGGCTATTTCGTGCGCCGACCGCAGCGCGAGCGTCTGCCGCCGGCGCGCGAGCCGAGTGCGGCCGCCGCGCAGGCCGCACCGGAGGCCACCGCCGACTACCGTGGCCTGCACGAGCGTGTCTCGCAGGTGCTGGCCCGTGGCGAGCGGGCCGCGGTGCACAGCAACTTCGCGCTGGGTGTGGGCGCGCCAGACCTGTATCCGGCCGCCGCCCTGCAGCGTGGCATGGCGCGCCTGCTGCCCCGTCAGGCCCAGCAGCTGGCCCAGATGCCGCGTCGCCATGGCCAGCCGGCGCTGCAGGCGGCGCTGGCGCGGCGCGCGCTGGCGCGTGGCATGCAGGTGGCGGCGCACGAGGTCATCGTCACCCATGGCTGCATCGAGGCGGTGAACCTGGCGCTGCGCGCGGTGACCCAGCCCGGCGACACCGTGGTGGTGGAGTCGCCCACCTTCTTCGGCCTGCTGCAGGTGCTGGAAAGCCTGGGCCTGCGCGCGCTGGAACTGCCCACCAGCCCGCAGACCGGCCTGTCGCTGGATGCGCTGCAGGTGGTGCTGGAGCAGCTGCAGCCCCGCCCGAAGGCAGTACTGGTGATGCCCAATCTGCACAACCCGCTGGGCACAGTGATGCCCGATGGGCACAAGCAGCGCCTGGTGCGGCTGTGCGAGCAGCACGACGTCGCCTTGATCGAGGACGACATCTATGCCGAGATGACGGCCGACGACCGGCCGCTGAAGCCGCTGAAGGCCTGGGACACCCGCGGCCAGGTCATCCACTGCCAGTCGCTGAACAAGCTGCTGGCGCCGGGCATCCGGCTGGGCTGGATGCTGGGCGGGCGCTGGCAGGCGCGCATCGAGATGCTGAAGTACACCCAGAGCCGCTACACCGAGCCGCTGTGGCAGGCGGTGGCGGCCGAGTACATCGACAGCCCGGCCTTCGACCGCCACCTGCACCGGCTGCGCGCGGCGCTGAACCGCCAGCGCACGGCCATGGCCGAGGCCGTGGCACGCTGGTTTCCGCCGGGCACGCGGCTGTGCCTGCCCGCCGGCGGCCTGATGCTGTGGCTGGAGCTGCCCGAGAGCGTGGACAGTCTGGCGCTGTTCGAGGCCGCGCTGGCCTGCGGCATCAAGATCGCGCCGGGCGCGCTGTTCTCCAACAGCGGCCATTGCCGCCACCACATCCGCCTGAGCTGCGGTGCCGAGCACACGCCCCAGGTCGAGGCCGCGCTGCAGCAGCTGGGCGGGCTGGCGCAGCGTCTGGCCGCTGCCGCCGCTGCGGTCTGAGCCTCAGGCCCGGACCGCCCGCTGCACCGCCTCGATGACGAAGCCTTCCCAGTGCGCCAGTGCCGCCGGCGCCTCCAGGTTCTCGCCCAGGAAGGACGACAGCGTGTGGCGGTTGCTGAGGTAGAAGTAGGCCATGGCCGCGATCATCAGGTAGACGTCGCGCGCCGCCAGGCCGCTGCGGAACAGGCCCTGCTGCTGGCCGCTGCGCAGCACGCCGTCGGTGATGGCGATCACCGGCGACGAGTACTCGCGCGCCCGCGGACTCTTGGCCAGGTGGCGGCCGCGGTGCAGGTTCTCGGTGTTCAGCAGCGTGATGAACTCGGGGTTCTTCTGGTAGTAGCCCCAGACGAAGCGGATCACCGTGGTCAGCGCCGCCAGCGGCTTGGAGGCATCGAGCTCCAGCGCCTGCTCGGCCTCGTTGAAGCGGCGGTAGGTGTCTTCCAGCACCGCGACGAACAGCCCCTCCTTCGACCCGAAGTAGTAGTAGATCATCCGGTCGTAGGACTTGGCGGCCTTGCTGATGGCCTCGATGCGGCCACCGTCGTAGCCGCTCTTGGCAAACACCTTGGTCGCCGCGCGCAGGATGGCCTCGCGCGTGGCCTGGGCCGCCAGCTCGCGCACGCCGGGCTTGCGCGTGCCGTCGGCGGCGGCTCGGGTGCCGTTCTTCCGCGCCGCCTTCTTGGCAGGCTTGTTGGCGGCAGGCTGGGTGGCCATGGCCAGCGCCGTGTTTACTGCTCGACGAAGGCGCGTTCGACCACGTAGTCGCCCGGCGTGGTGGTATTGCCTTCCTTCAGGCCGCGCTCCTCGAGGATGCGCTTCAGGTCCTTCAGCAGGCCCGGGCTGCCGCAGATCATCACCCGGTCCACCGCCGGGTCCAGCGCCGGCACGCCCAGGTCGGCGAACAGCTTGCCGCTCTCGATCAGGTCGGTGGTGCGGCCCTGGTTCTTGAACGGCTCGCGCGTCACCGTCGGGTAGTACTTCAGCTGCTTGGACACCATCTCGCCCAGGAACTCGTGCTGCGGCAGCTCCTGCGTGATGTAGTCGTGGTAGGCCAGCTCATTGACCTGGCGCACGCCGTGCACCAGCACCACCTCTTCGAAGCGCTCGTAGGTGTCGGGGTCGCGGATGATGCTCATGAACGGCGCCAGGCCGGTGCCCGAGCTGATCAGGTACAGGCGCTTGCCGGGCAGCAGGTAGTCGATGACCAGGGTGCCGGTGGGCTTCTTGCCGACGATCAGCGTATCGCCGGGCTGGATGTGCTGCAGCTTGCTGGTCAGCGGGCCGTCCTGCACCTTGATGCTCAGGAACTCCAGCGTCTCCTCGTAGTTGGCGCTGGCCACGCTGTAGGCACGCAGCAGCGGCTTGCCGTTGACGCGCAGGCCGATCATCGTGAAGTGGCCGTTGGAGAAGCGCAGCGCCGGGTCGCGCGTGGTCGTGAACGAGAACAGACGGTCCGTCCAGTGGTGGACGGACAGGACTTTTTCTTCGTGGAAGGCGCTCATGGTGACGAAGGCTTTGAACGGCTGAGGAGGACGGCGGCAACGCTTGCCGCGGCATGCGGCTTGCATGGCCCGCATCGTGAATGTAGCATCGGCTACATCAAAGTTTAGCAGGCACTACATGAAACACCGGTGCGCGGCATGGTTGCCGATTTTGCCTCAAGCCTGGGGTTTGCCCTGGGGGCGGGGTCTTGCGGTAGATCAGTGCCATGGGCTTGCGGCCTTGGGGGGCGACGATGTCCGAGCATGAGCACACCAAGACCGACGGCCTGGGCGAGGCGCCGCCGCTGGCCGGCGATGGCGCCTCGGCGGGCGCGCCGCCGGCGGCCTGGCGTTCGGCGCCGCGCAACGAGCGCATGGGCGCGCACAAGATCGAGTGCAATGCCTGTCCGGTGCTGTGCCAGATCAGCGAGGGCAAGGTCGGTGCCTGCGACCGCTATGCCAACCAGGGCGGGCGGCTGATCCGCGTCGATCCGGTGCTGATCGTCGACCGCCGCCTGGCCGCCGGCGAGCTGGGCGAACTGGTGCCCTTCGTTCCAGCGCCGACCGATGTCGCCGCTGTCGACGCAGTGGCCGCTGTCGCCGACGAAGCGGCGCTGTTCGTCACCGCGGTCGGCGCCTCCACCACCTACCCGGACTACAAGCCCGCGCCCTTCATCGTCGGCTCGCAGCTCGATGGCGTGGACATGGTCACCGTGGTCACCGAGGGCATCTTCAGCTACTGCAGCCTGAAGCTGAAGATCGACACCGACCGCTGGCTGGGCCCCGAGCAGGCCAATGTGCGCTGCCAGGGCGAGGTGGTGGGCCATGTGTCCACCGCCGAATACGGCTCGCAGATGCTCAGCCTGGGCGGCGTGCACCACCTCACCGGCGGCAGCAAGAAGGAGGGCCGGGTCACGGTGGACATGATGCAGCGCCTGGGCAACAAGCAGGCGGTGGAACTCACCATCGACGGCGGCGCCCAGGTGCTGGTGCAGGCCGGCCGCGCGCCGGTGGTCAACGGCGTGCCCGAGCAGCGCATGCGCGTGGGCTGCGGCTCGGCCACGGTGGGCATCTTCGCCCAGCAGTTCCAGGGCCTGGCCGACGAGGTGGTGGTGGTCGACGACCACATCACCGGCGTGCTCACCGAGCACCAGGCCGGCCGCTGCCTGCACATGCGGCCCTCGGGGCTGAAGATCCGCGGCCGCAAGAGCACGCCGGGCCGCTGGTTTCAGGTGGCCAATCCCGGCACCGGCTGGGGCGGCACCGACATCGCCGATCCGCTGTCCATCCTCGACCCCTGGGATGCCGACGAGGCCTGGCCCGGCCAGCGTCTGCTGATGGTCTCGACCACCGGCGAGCACAGCGCCTGGTATGTGCTGGACGGGCAGCTGAAGCCGCAGCCGGCCGAGATGCCCGAGGCCGTGCGCGCCATCGTCGAGCGCATCGGCGAGAACTGCGAACCCTCGCTGTGCACGGTGCTGTTCCTGGCCGGCGCCGGTGGCAGCCTGCGGGCCGGCGTCACCGACAACCCGGTGCGCCTGACCCAGGCCATCAAGCGCTCGCTGGTCAATGTCAGCTGCGGCGGCGCGCCGGCCTATGTCTGGCCGGGCGGCGGCATCACGGTGATGGTCGATGTGATGCGCATGCCCGACAACGCCTTCGGCACCGTGCCCACGCCGGCCATCGTGGCGCCCATCGAGTTCAGCATGCGCCGCGACGACTACCAGGCGCTGGGCGGCCACATGGCCTACATCCGCACGCTGCAGCACAGCCTGGCCCAGGGCGCCTGGCACGACGATGGCGCACCCACCGCGCGGCGCTTTGTGGATGTGGGAGCGGGCGACAACCCCTGGCCCAACCCGTTCCCGCTCGGCCGCGCGCCGGTGCTGGGCTGAGCGCGGCATGCAGGCCACACGCCACAGCCTGCCCGGTGGGCGCTGGCATTTCCAGCACGGGCCCATCGACCTGGTGATCGGTGCCGACGGCGAGCCGCAGGCCCTGGCCGCGGCCCATGAGCAGGCCTGGCTGCGCTTCCAGCCGCTGCTGGCCGAGCTGGTGGCCGAGCTGGCGTGGCTGCGCCAGGCCGTGGACGCAGCGGCCGGTCGGCTGCAGGGGCCGGTGGCGCGCGACATGGCCGCGGCCTGCGCGCCGATGGCCGCCTGGGGCTTCATCACGCCGATGGCGGCGGTGGCCGGCGCCGTGGCCCAGGCGCTGATCGCCTGCTACCAGCGCCCCGGCGTGCAGCGCGCCTGGGTCAACAACGGCGGCGACATCGCCCTGCATCTGACGCCCGGCACCGAGGTCGCCGTGGGCCTGGTGGCCGACCTGTCGCGCTTCGACACCGCCACCGCGCTGCGCACCGCGGCAGGGCAGGGCCGGGCCGATGGCCGCTTTGTGGTGCGGCATGGCGACGGCGTGCGTGGCATCGCCACCAGCGGCTGGCGCGGCCGCAGCTTCTCGCTCGGCATTGCCGACAGCGTCACCGTGCTGGCGGCCACCGCCGCCCAGGCCGATGCCGCGGCCACGGTGATCGCCAATGCGGTCGATTGCGACCATCCGGCCATCCGCCGCCGGCCCGCCTGCGAGCTGCGCGACGACAGCGACCTGGGCCAGCGCCTGGTCACCGTCGACGTGCCTTCGCTGCCGCCCTGCGATGTGCGCTCGGCGCTGGCGCGTGGCCAGCAGCGCGCGCGTGAACTGCAGCGCCTGGGCCTGATCCAGGCCGCGGCCCTGGTGTGTCAGGGTTCCCTCGCTGAGGTGATGCCCGTGCAGCCGCTAAAGTCGCCCCCGGACCTGTTGTTGGTTCAGTAATTGCTACACGAGTTGCAGAGTCCCCGAACATGAGCCTGATCGACATCCGCCGCATCCTCACCAGCGTCGAAGACATCTTCCACGAGGGCGGGCCGCGTGCCGAGCAACCGCTGCGCCGCGGCAGCATCGCCGCGGTGCTGACCAATCCTTATGCCGGCCGCTACGAGCCCGACATCCTGCCGATGATGGAGGCGCTCAATCCGGTGGGCCTGGATCTGGCGCGGCGCCTGCTGGCCGCGATGGCCGTGCCGGCCGAGGCCATCCAGGGCTATGGCAAGGGCGCCATCATCGGCGCCGCCGGCGAGCAGGAGCATGGTGCGCTGTGGCATGTGCCCGGCGGTTATGCGATGCGCGAGCTGCTGGGCTGGAAGGGCGATGCCAAGGCCTATGCCCAGGGTCAGTACAGCGGGGGCCAGACCGGCAATGCCCTGGCCATCGTGCCCAGCACCAAGAAGGTGGGCGGCCCGGGCGCCACGCTGGATGTGCCGTTGACGAACATCAATGCCAGCTATGTGCGCAGCCATTTCGATGCCATCGAGGTGCGCGTGCCCGGCCATCCACGGCCCGACGAGATGGTGGTGATCCTGGCCATGAGCACCGGCGCGCGGGTCCATGCCCGGGTCGGCGGCCTGGCCGCCTCGGCCATCGCCAAGTGGGACGGCCAGCGCTGAAGCCCGGGAGCCATTGAACATGTCCGCACAAATCCGCAAGCTGATCGTCCAGGTCGACGAGACCCACCGCGAGATGGGCCGCGCGATCCAGCCGCCCACCCGCCGCGCGCTGGCCATCGCGGTCATCGCCAATCCTTTTGCCGGGCGTTATGCCGAGTCGCTGGACGAGCTGATCAACATCGGCGAAGAGCTCGGCGGCCTGCTCGGCGACAAATGCGTGCAGGCCCTGGGCATCGCGCCCGGCGCGGCCCAGAGTTATGGCAAGGCGGCCATCGTCGGCGAGGCCGGCGAGCTGGAGCATGCGGCGGCCATCCTGCATCCCAAGCTGGGCGCGCCGCTGCGCCGGGCGGTGGAGAAGGGCGCGGCCCTGGTGCCCTCGGCCAAGAAGCAGGGCGGCCTGGGCACGGCCATCGACGTGCCGCTGGGCCACAAGGACGCGGCCTTTGTGCGCAGCCATTTCGATGCCATCGAGGCCCGCGTGGCCGATGCGCCGCGGGCCGACGAGATCGTCGTCGCGGTGGCCGTCACCGACAGCGGCCGGCCGTTGCCGCGCATCGGCGGCCTGCAGGTGCACGAGATCCAGGGCCAGGACGGCCTGCGCTGAGCGCCGCTGCTGCCCCGCCACGCGTTATCGTTCTTTCCTTCCCCTCCCGAACCCCCGAGCGAATCCCGAGGACGCCATGACCCGCAGAACCTTCATCGCCGCCGCTGCCGCCAGCCTGGCCGCCATCACTGCCATCCCCGCCCAGGCCCAGGGCGTGATCAAGATCGGCGAGGTCAACAGCTACAAGGTGCAGCCGGCCTTTCTGGAGCCCTACAAGAAGGGCATGGAACTGGCGGTCGAGGAGATCAATGCCGCCGGCGGCCTGCTGGGCAAGCAGGTGCAGCTGATCACGCGCGACGACAACGGCAACCCCGGTGACGCGGTGCGCGCGGCCGAGGAGCTGGTGTCGCGCGAGAAGGTCGACGTGCTGACCGGCGCCTTCCTGTCCAACATCGGCCTGGCGCTGACCGACTTTGCCAAGCAGAAGAAGTTCTTCTACCTGGCCAGCGAGCCGCTGACCGACAAGATCGTCTGGGGCAACGGCAACAAGTACACCTACCGGCTGCGCCCCAGCACCTACATGCAGAGCGCGATGCTGGTGCCCGAGGCGGCCAAGCTGAAGAAGAAGCGCTGGGCCATCGTCTACCCCAACTACGAATACGGCCAGAGCTCGGTGGCCACCTTCAAGGCCTTGCTGAAGGCGGCCCAGCCCGATGTGGAGTTCGTCGCCGAGCAGGCGCCGCCGCTGGGCAAGCTGGACGCCGGCAGCGTGGTGCAGGCCCTGGCCGATGCCAAGCCCGATGCCATCTTCAATGTGCTGTTCGGCGCCGACCTGGCCAAGTTCGTGCGCGAAGGCAATACCCGCGGCCTGTTCCAGAAAACGGCCGTGGTGAGCATGCTCACCGGCGAACCCGAATACCTGGATCCACTGAAGGATGAGACGCCCGAGGGCTGGATCGTCACCGGCTATCCCTGGTACGGCATCCAGACGCCCGAGCACAAGGCCTTCTACCTGGCCTACCACCGCAAGTTCAATGACTACCCGCGCCTGGGCTCGGTGGTCGGCTACTCGGCCATCAAGAGCATCGCCGCCGGCATTGCCAAGGCCAAGAGCACCGACACCGAGAAGCTGGTCGCCGCCTTCAAGGGCCTGGAGCTGATGACGCCGATGGGCAAGACCGTCTACCGGCCGCAAGACAACCAGAGCACCATGGGCGCCTACGTCGGCAAGACCAAGCTCGACAAGGGCCGCGGCACGATGGTCGACTATGTCTACCTCGACGGTGCCAAGTACCAGCCCAGCGATGCCGAGGTCAAGAAGCTTCGCCCGGCCGACTGAGCCCTCTGCCGCCGGCCCAGGCCGCGCGCCCCCCGCATGAAGCACCTGCCACCGGCCCCTGCACGGGACCGGCTGGCCGGGCGCTTGTCCACACTTTTAGCGCAGCACCGATCGCATGGGACTTTCCGGATTCATCGTCCAACTGCTCAACGGCCTGGCCGGCGCCTCGTCGCTGTTCCTGGTGGCGGCCGGGCTGTCGCTGATCTTCGGCGTCACGCGCATCGTCAACTTCGCCCACGGCTCGTTTTTCATGCTGGGCGTGTACGGTGCCTACAGTCTGGTCGAGCACCTGGGGCCGCACATCGGCTTCTGGCCGTCGCTGGGCCTGGCGGCCCTCGGCGTGGGGGTGTTCGGCGCGCTCACCGAGGTGCTGCTGCTGCGCCGCATCTACCGTGCGCCCGAGCTGTTCCAGCTGCTGGCCACCTTTGCCCTGGTGCTGGTGATCAAGGACGCGGCCCTGGCCCTGTGGGGCGCTGAAGATCTGCTGGGCCCGCGGGCGCCGGGCTTCACCGGCTCGGTGGACATCCTGGGCCGGCGCTTTCCCACCTACGACCTGCTGCTGATCGTCATCGGCCCGCTGGTGCTGGGCCTGCTGACCCTGCTGCTGACACGCACCCGCTGGGGCACCCTGGTGCGCGCCGCCACGCAGGACCGCGAGATGGTCGGCGCACTCGGCGTCAACCAGGCCTGGCTGTTCACCGGCGTGTTTGCCCTCGGCGCGTTGCTGGCCGGCCTGGGCGGCGCGCTGCAGCTGCCGCGCGAGCCGGCGGCGCTCGGCCTGGACCTGCTGACCATCGGCGATGCCTTCGTCGTGGTGGTGGTCGGCGGCATGGGCTCCATCCCCGGCGCCTATGTGGCGGCGCTGCTGATCGCCGAGATCAAGGCGCTGTGCGTGGGCCTGGGCACGGTGGAATGGCTGGGCTTCAGTTTCAGCTTCAGCAAGCTGACCCTGGTGGCCGAGTTCCTGGTGATGGCCGTGGTGCTGGTGTGGCGGCCCTGGGGCCTGATGGGCAAGGCCCAGGCGGCCACGCGCAACGTGGGCGAGGCCGAGGCACCGCTGCGTGCTGCCGGCCGGCCGCTGCTGCTGGTGGCCGCCGTGGGCCTGAGCGCCTTGCTGCTGCTGCCGCTGTTCACCAGCGACAACCCCTATGCGGTGGTGCTGGCCATCGACCTGCTGACCGCCGCGCTGTTTGCCGCCAGCCTGCACTTCATCATGGGGCCGGCCGGCATGCATTCCTTCGGCCATGCCGCCTACTTCGGCCTGGGCGCCTATGCCGCGGCCCTGCTGATGCTCAAGGCCGGTCTGCCGATGCTGGCCGCGTTGATCGGCGCGCCCTTCGTGGCGGCGGCCGGAGCGCTGTTGTTCGGCTGGTTCTGCGTGCGGCTGTCGGGCGTGTACCTGGCCATGCTGACCCTGGCCTTTGCGCAGATCTGCTGGTCCATCACCTTCCAGTGGGACGATGTCACCGGCGGCAGCAACGGCCTCACCGGGGTGTGGCCGGCCGAATGGCTGAGCGACAAGCGTGCCTACTACTACCTCAGCCTGGCCCTGGTGGCCGCCGGCGTGCTGGGCCTGCGCCGGGTGCTGTTCTCGCCGTTCGGCTATGCGATGCGGGCCGGGCGCGATTCGCCGCTGCGCGCCGATGCCATCGGCATCGACATCAAGGCCGTGCAGTGGGTGGCCTTCGTCATCGCCGGCCTGGCCGCCGGCCTGTCGGGCGCGCTGTATGCGTTCAGCAAGGGCAGCATCTCGCCCGATGCGATGGCCGTGGGCAAAAGCGTGGACGGCCTGGTGATGGTGCTGCTGGGCGGCGTGCAGACCCTGGCCGGACCGGTGGTGGGCGCGGTCAGCTTCACCTGGCTGCAGGACAGCGTGGCCCGCGCCACCGAGTACTGGCGCGCGCTGCTGGGCGGCATCATCTTGCTGCTGGTGCTGGCCTTCCCGCAGGGCATTGCCGGCTTTGCGGCACAACTGGCCGAGCGCTGGACGATGCGCAAGCAGGCGCAAGGAGCTGCAGCATGAGCCTGCTCACCGTCAACAACCTGGGCAAGAGCTTTGGCGGCAACCGCGCCGTCGATGGCATCAGCTTCTCGGTGGCCGCCGGCGAGCTGCTGGCCCTGATCGGCCCCAACGGCGCCGGCAAGAGCACCACCTTCAACATGGTCAACGGCCAGCTGAAGCCCGACACCGGCTCGATCACGCTGGGCGGTGCCGAGCTGATCGGCCGCAAGCCGCGCGAGATCTGGAAGATGGGCGTGGGCCGCACCTTCCAGATCGCCGAGACCTTTGCCTCGCTGACCGTGGTCGAGAACGTGCAGATGGCGCTGATCTCGGCCGACGGCCGGCTGTTTTCGATGTGGCGCCGCGCCGCGGCCCACCGCCGCGCCGATGCCATCGAGCTGCTGCGCCAGGTGGGCATGGACGCCCAGGCCGACCGGCCCTGCAGCGTGCTGGCCTATGGCGACGTCAAGCGCGTGGAACTGGCCATCGCCATGGCCAACGATCCCAAGCTGCTGCTGATGGACGAGCCCACCGCCGGCATGGCGCCCAAGGAGCGCAACGAGCTGATGGCCCTGACCAAGAAGCTGGTGGTCGAGCGAGGACTGGCCGTGCTGTTCACCGAGCACAGCATGGACGTGGTGTTCGCCTATGCCGACCGCAGCATCGTGCTGGCCCGCGGCCGGCTGATCGCCGAAGGCAAGCCGGCCGAGATCCGCGACCATGCCAAGGTGCAGGAGGTGTATTTCGGCAGCGGCACCACCTTCGAGAAGAAGTCCAAGGAGGCGGCACTGTGACGAGCACGCCCGAAGTCCTGCTGCAGGCCGGCGGCCTGGGCGCCTGGTATGGCGCGGCGCAGATCCTCTACGGCGTCGATCTGGAGGTGCGGCGCGGCGAGGTGGTGGCCCTGATGGGCCGCAACGGCGCCGGCAAGAGCACCACGCTGAAGACGCTGATGGGCATGCTGGCCAAGCGCAGCGGCCAGGTGCGCTTCATGGGCCGCGACATCTCGCGCAGCGAGCCCCATGCCATCGCCCGCCTGGGCCTGGGCTATGTGCCGGAAGACCGGCGCATCTTCAGTGACCTGTCGGTGATGGAGAACCTGGCCGTGGGCCGCCAGCCGCCGCGGCAGTGGCCCGACGGCACGGCCGCGCCCAGCTGGGCGCCCGAGGCCTTGTTCCAGCTGTTTCCCAACCTCGGCGAGATGCCGGACCGGCCGGGTGGTCGCATGTCCGGCGGCGAGCAGCAGATGCTGACCGTGGCACGCACGCTGATGGGCAATCCCTATCTGGTGCTGCTGGACGAGCCCAGCGAGGGCGTGGCCCCGGTCATCGTCGAGCAGATGGCGCAGATGATCCTGTCGCTGAAGCGCCAGGGCGTGTCCATCCTGCTGTCGGAACAGAACATGCATTTCGCCGAGCTGGTGTCCGACCGCGCCTATGTGCTCGAGAAGGGCCAGATGCGCTGGCAGGGCAGCATGGCCGAGCTGGCGGCCGACGAGGCGACCCGTCGCGCCTATCTGTCGGTCTGAGCGTTCCAGGTTGTTTCGTTGTCAAACCCAGGAGTGAGCATGAACCGCATGAAAACGTCCACCGTGAACCGTCGCCATGTGCTGGGCGGCCTGGCTGCCATTTCCGGCATCGCCGGCCTGCCGCTGATCGCCTCGGCCGCCGGCAAGATCAACCCCGGCGCCAAGGCCGCGCTGATCGTCGTCGACGTGCAGAACTGCTTCATCCCCGGCGGCACCCTGCCGGTCAAGGACGGCGAGCAGGTGGTGCCGGTGATCAATGCGCTGGCGCCGGCCTTTGCCAACATCGTCGTCACGCAGGACTGGCACACGGCCGGCCATGCCTCGTTTGCCAGCGCCTACGGCGGCAAGAAGCCCTTCGAGACCACCACGCTGAAGTACGGCACCCAGGTGCTGTGGCCCGACCACTGCGTGCAGGGCACGGATGACGCCGCGCTGCACAAGGACCTGAAGCTGCCCACCGCCCAGCTGATCATCCGCAAGGGCTACAACAAGGGCGTGGACAGCTACTCGGCCTTCCAGGAAGCCGACCGCAAGACCGTCACCGGCCTGGCCGGCTACCTGAAGGCGCGTGGCATCGACACCGTCTTCGTCACCGGCCTGGCCACCGACTTCTGCGTCGCCTGGACGGCGATGGATGCACGCGCCGCCGGCTTCCAGTGTTATGTGGTCGAGGACGCCTGCCGCGGCATCGACCTGAACGGCTCGCTGGCCGCGGCCTGGAAGCAGATGGCGGCCAAGGGCGTCAAGCGCATCCAGTCCTCCGACATCGCCGTCTGATCGGTGGCTCGCGCGCATGGGCTATACGCTGCGTGTCAACGGTGCCGAGCACCAGGTGCCGGCCGCCGCCGGCACGCCGCTGCTGACCGTGCTGCGCAACGACCTGGGCCTGAACGGCCCCAAGTACGGCTGCGGCCTGGGCCAGTGCGGTGCCTGCACCGTGCTGGTGGATGGCGTGGCCGCACGCGCCTGCGTGATGCCGGTCGAGGGCCTGGCCGGGCGCGAAGTCACCACGCTGGAAGGCCTGGGCTCGGCCCAGGCCCCGCATCCGGTGCAGCAGGCCTTCATCCAGTGCTCGGCCGCGCAGTGCGGCTATTGCCTGAACGGCATGGTCATGGCCACCGCGGCCCTGCTGCGCCGCACGCCACAGCCCAGCGAAGCCCAGGCCCGCGCCGCGCTGTCGCACAACCTGTGCCGCTGCGGCACGCATCTCGAGATCCTGCAGGCCGTGCAGTGCGCGGCCGATCTGCTGCTGCAGCGGGGCGGCGCGGCATGACGGCGGCCATGCCCCGCGCGCTGGCCTGGCGCAGCCGCGCCCACTTCCGCGCTGCCTCCGGCGTGCTGCTGGTGCTGCGCGATCCGCCACCGCCGCCGCCGCCGGCCAAGGGCCAGCCGCCGATGGTGCCCGGTGACCCGGCCGAAGGCCCGGAGATCCTGCTGGCGGTCTGCGACGACGGCTGGCTGGTCGGCCTGGGCGGCCATGTGGACCTGGGCACCGGCATCGCCACCGCGCTGGCCCAGATCATTGCCGAGGAGCTGGACCAGCCGCTGGCACGCACGCGCATGCTGCTGGGCGACACCGGCCGTGCGCCCAACCAGGGCCCGACGATCGCCAGCGGCACGATCCAGATCCATGCCCAGCCGCTGCGCCTGGCCGCGGCCCAGGCCCGGGCCTGGCTGCTGCAGCGGGCCGCCGCGCACTGGGGCCTGGCGGTGGAGACACTGCACACCGCCGATGGCGCGGTGCACGCCGGCGACGGCCGCCGCCTGGACTATGCCGCCCTGGTGGCCGGCGGCCATGCCGAGCTGATGCTGGATGCGGCCACGCCCACCAAGGCCGCCGCCGACTACCGGCTGGTGGGCCAGTCCACGCCGCGCGTGGACCTGCCGGCCAAGGCCACCGGCGGCGCGCTGCAGGGCGAGCCGGTGTATGTGCACGATGTGCGCCGCCCCGGCATGCTGCATGGCCGCGTGGTGCGCCCACCCTATGCCGGCATGGACGCGGGCGATTTCGTCGGCCGCTCGCTGCTGGGCGTGGACCGCGATTCGGTGTCCGGCCTGCCGGGCTTTGTGGCCCTGGTGGTGGAGGGCGACTTCATCGGCTTGGTCTGCGAGCGCGAGGAGCAGGCCGAGGCCGCGATGCACGCGCTGCGCGTGCACTGGGCGCCGTTCACGCCGCAGGGCGCGCAGGCCCTGCTGCCCGACCTGGCCGCGGCGCTGAGCGCCCACCCGGCCACGCCGCGCGTGGTGTCGCAGCAGGGCGATGTGGACGCCGCGCTGGACGGCGCCGCCCAGCGCCTGGACCGGCAGTACGTCTGGCCCTACCAGCTGCATGCGTCGATCGGCCCGTCCTGCGCGGTGGCCGAATGCGCTGCCGATGGCAGCACGGCCACGGTGTGGGCCGGCACGCAGAACCCGCATGTGCTGCGCGCCGACCTGGCCCGCCTGACCGGCTTGGCCGCCACTGCCATCGACGTGGTGCGGCTGGAGGCCGCCGGCTGCTACGGCCGCAACGGCGCCGACGACGTGGCCGCCGATGCGCTGCTGCTGGCCCGCGCCGTGGCCCCCGGCCGCGCCGTGCGCGTGCAGCTGACGCGCGAGCAGGAGCATGCCTGGGAGCCCAAGGGCGCGGCCCAGCTGATGCAGATCCGCGGTGGCCTGGACGGGCAGGGCGCGCCGTTGGCCTACGACTTCGCCACCAGCTATCCCAGCAATGGCGCGCCCACGCTGGCCTTGCTGCTGACCGGCCGCGTGCCGGCGGCGAGCCAGGCCTTCGAGATGGGCGACCGCACCTCGGTGCCGCCCTATGCCTATGCGGCCCAGCGCATCACCGTCAACGACATGGCGCCCATCCTGCGCGCCAGCTGGCTGCGCGGCGTCTCGGCCCTGCCCAACAGCTTTGCCCACGAGTGCTACATCGACGAGCTGGCCCAGGCCGCCGGCGCCGACCCGGTGGCCTACCGGCTGCAGCACCTGCCCGATCAGCGCGCCGCCGAGCTGCTGCGCGCCACCGCCGCCAAGGCCGGCTGGGTGGCGCACAGCCAGCCGCAGCAAAAACCCGCCGATGGCGCCTGGCTGCAGGGCCAGGGCGTGGCCTATGCGCGCTACATCCACAGCAAGTTTCCCGGCTTCGGCGCGGCCTGGGCGGCCTGGGTGGCCGATGTGGCCGTGCACCGCGACACCGGCGAGGTGCATGTCAAGCGCGTGGTGGTGGGCCAGGACAGCGGCCTGATGGTCAATCCGCTGGGCGTGACCCAGCAGGTGCATGGCAATGTGCTGCAGACCACCAGCCGCGCGCTGAAGGAGCAGCTGGCGGTCGAGCCGCAGAGAAGGCTGCCGCAGAGCCGGGAATGGGGCGGCTACCCGATCCTGAACTTCCGCGAAGTGCCGGTGGTCGATGTGCTGCTGATGCCGCGGCCGGGCGAAGCGCCGCTGGGCGTGGGCGAATCGGCCTCGGTGCCCGGCACGGCGGCGATCGCCAATGCCATCTTCGACGCAACCGGCGTGCGCCTGCGCCAGCCGCCGTTCACGCCCGAGGTGGTGAGGGCGGCGATGCAGGGCCTGCCGGCGCAGCAGCCGGCCCAGGCCGCTGCGGCGGCCGCGCCGGCGCCGCCACCGCCAGCCCCGCCGCCGGTGGCCGATCCACAGCGCCGCGCCAGGCCGGCCTGGGCCGTGGCCGGTGGCCTGGCGGCCGGCTTCATCGGCCTGGGCGCCGGCTGGCTGGGCTGGAAGCCGGCCATCGCCCCGGTGCAGGCCAGCAGCGCCGGCCTCTACGCGCCCGAGGTAATCGAGCGCGGCCGCCAGCTGGCGGCCATCGGCAACTGCACCGGCTGCCACACGGCCGAGGGCGGCGCGCCCATGGCCGGTGGCCGGCCCATGGTGACGCCCTTCGGCACGGTCTACACCACCAACCTCACGCCCGACGCACATACCGGCATCGGCGCCTGGAGCTTCAGCGCCTTCCAGCGTGCGATGCGCGAGGGCATCTCGCGCGACGGCCACCGGCTCTACCCGGCGTTCCCGTACACCTCGTTCGCCCAGACCGGCGATGCCGACCTGCAGGCGATTTATGCCTACCTGATGTCGCAGCCAGCGCTGCGCCAGGCCGTGCCCGAGACGCGGCTGGCCTTCCCATACAACCAGCGGCCGCTGATGGGCCTGTGGAATGCGCTGTACCACGACGCCGCCCCGGTGGCCGCCGATGCCACACGCAGCGCGCAGTGGAACCGCGGCGCCTACCTGGTCAACGGCCTGGGCCATTGCACGGCCTGCCACACGCCGCGCGACGCCCGCGGCGGCGAGCTGTCGCGCAGCGCCTACCTGGGTGGCGCGGTCATCGACGGCTGGGAGGCGCCGGCCCTCGGCGCCTTGTCCACCTCGCCGGTGCCCTGGACCGAAGCGGCGATGCTGCAGTACCTGCAACGCGGCCACCATGCCGAGCACGGCATCGCCGGCGGGCCCATGGCCAGCGTGGTGCAGGGCCTGGCCCAGGCCGACGAGGCCGATGTGCAGGCCATGGCGCATTACCTGGTGTCGCTGCAGACGCCCAGGCCTGCGGTCGACGCCCAGGCCCTGGTGGCGGCCGCCGCGGCCCAGCGGCCGCAGTTGCTGGGCCCGGCCCAGCGCCTGTTCGACAACGCCTGCGGCGCCTGCCACCACGACGGCGATGGCCCGCAGCTGCTGGGCCTGAACCAGCCGCTGGCGCTGAATGCCACGCTGCACAGCGCCCGGCCCGACAACCTGCTGCGCAGCATCCTCGACGGCATCCAGCGCCCGGCCTTTGTGGAGATCGGCCACATGCCGGCCTTCCGCCATGCGCTGGACGATGCGCAGATCGCCGAGCTGGCGGCCTGGATGCGCCAGCGCTATGCGCCGCAGCAGCCGCCTTGGGCCGACCTGCCGGCGGCGGTGGCGCGGCTGCGCGCCTCGCCGCACTGAGCATGGCCGGTGCCGGGCGCGAGCAGGCGGCGGCCCGCGGGCTGTGGCTGGGCGTGGTGGCGATGGCCTTGTTCGGCATGACCCTGCCGATGACCCGCCTGGCCACCGGCAGCGAGCAGGCGCCGCAGCTGACGCCGCTGTTCGTGACCTGCGCCCGCGGCGTGGTTGCGGCGGCGCTGTCGGCGCTGTTCCTGTGGGCCACGCGCTCGCCCTGGCCGACGCGCGGGCAGTGGGCGCCGCTGGCCGTGGCCGCGGCCGGCAACGCCATCGCCTACCCGCTGCTGCTGGCGCTGGCGCTGCGCGAGGGCCCGACCCAGCATGCGGCGGTGATCACCGCGCTGGCGCCGCTGCTGACCTCGGCCACCGCGGCCCTGGTGCTGCGCCAGCGCGCCGGCGCCGGCTTCTGGGCCTGCGCCGTCGCCGGCTGCGCCCTGGTGCTGGCCTTCAGCCTGTGGCGGGCGCAGCAGGCCGGGCAGGGCTGGCGGCCATCGCCGGCCGACATCGGCCTGGCCCTGGGCGTGCTGGCCGCCTCCATCGGCTATGTGGCCGGCGCGCGCATCACGCCGGTCCTGGGCGCCGAGCGGGTGATCTGCTGGGTCACGATCACGGCCTTGCCGGTGACGCTGACCGGCAGCCTGCTGACCTGGGCCGAGCAGCCGCCGCTGGCCAGCCTGGCGCCGTCGGCCTGGCTGGGCTTTGCCTATGTCAGCCTGTTCTCGATGTGGATCGCGTTTTTCGCCTGGTATCGCGCACTGGCCCTGGGTGATGCGGTGCGCGTGGGCCAGGTGCAGCTGCTGCAGCCCTTCTTCGCGATGGCCTTTGCCTGGCCCATCCATGGCGAGCCGGTGGCCGCCAGCAGCGGCCTGTTCGCGCTGGCGGTGATGGCCATGGTGTGGCTGGGCCGGCGCCTGTCGCGGCCGGGCTGAACGGCCGGCGTCAGCGCAGCGCGCCCAGCAGCGCCAGCGCCAACGGCAGGCCCGGCATGGCCAGCAGGGTCGACACCGTCACCAGGCCGGCGACAAATCCACCATGGCCGCCCATGCGCGTGGCCAGCACATAGGCGCTGCTGGCCGTGGGCATGGCGGCAAAGGCCACGATCACCGCCTGCTGCGCCGGCGGCAGGCCCAGCCACAGCACCAGGGCGATGGCGCCCAGCGGCAGCAGCAGGTGGCGGATGGCCATGAAGCCCGAGGCCAGCCAGGGCGCCTCGCGCAGCGCGCCGAAGCGCAGGCCGGCGCCCACCGCCATCAGGCCCAGCGGCAGCGCCGCCGCGCCGATGCGCGACAGCGTCACGCCGGCCAGCTCGGGCAGCTTCAGGCCCAGCAGGTTGCAGGCCAGGCCGGCCACGGTGGACAGGATCAGCGGATTGCGCGACAGCTCGCGCAGATAGCCCTGGCCGCCGTGACGGGCCAGCGGCCACACCGCTGCCACATTGCACACCGGCACGCAGACCGCGGCCAGCAGGGCCTGCCAGGCCACGCCCTGGGCACCGGCCAGGCGCTCGGCCAGGGCCAGGGCCACATAGCTGTTGAAGCGGAAGGCCGTCTGCGCCCCCGAGGCATGCAGCCCGGCATGCACGCCCGGCAGCCGCGCCAGCGCATAGCTCAGCACGATGCCCGCGCCCACCACCGCCAGGCCGGCGCCGCCGACCTGCAGCATGTCGGCCGGCCGGATCGGGTTCTTCACGATGGCGTGGAACAGCAGGCAGGGAAACAGCAGGTAGTACACCAGGCGCTCGGCACCGTCCCACACCGGGCGGTCCAGCGGCGTGTGGCGGCACACCAGGTAGCCCAGCGCGATCAGCGCAAAGTCGGGCAGCAGCAGCAGGGCGTCGGGCATCGGCGCGCAGTGTGCCAGTCCCGGCCTGCCTAGAATGGCCCGACGCCTTTGCGATATTGCCCTGGAGACCCCTGAGATGACGCTGCACCGCCGCCGCTTGATCCCCGCCCTGTCGCTGCTGGCCCTGCCGCTGGCGGGCCTGCCCACCGCCGTGCTGGCCCAGGCCTATCCGTCCAAGCCGGTGCGCCTGGTCGTGCCCTTCGCCCCGGGCGGCACCACCGACATCGTGGCCCGCGTGCTGGCCGAGAAGATCGGCCCGGCCCTGGGCCAGACCCTGGTGGTCGAGAACAAGGCCGGCGGCGGCGGCTCAGTGGGCGCAACAGAGATCGCGCGCGCGCCGGCCGACGGCTACACGCTGGGCATGGCCACGGTGTCGACCACGGCCGCCAACCCGGCCATCAATGCCAAGATCGCCTACAACCCGCAGACCGACTTCAGCTACGTCACCAATGTCGCGGCCACGCCCAATGTCATCGCCGTGCATCCGTCGTTCCCGGCGCGCGACTACAAGGGCTTTCTGGCCGAGCTGAAGAAGAACCCCGGCAAGTACAGCTATTCCAGCTCGGGCACCGGCGGCATCGGCCACCTGCAGATGGAGCTGTACAAGAGCCTGTCGGGCACCTTCGTCACCCACATCCCCTACCGCGGCGCCGGCCCGGCGCTCAACGACACCGTGGCCGGCCAGGTGCCGATGATCTTCGACAACCTGCCGTCGGCGCTGCCCTTCATCAAGGACGGCCGGCTGATCCCCATCGTGGTCGCCGCGCCGCAGCGCCTGAGCCAGCTGCCGAATGTGCCGACCTTCAAGGAAGTCGGCCTGGAGCCCGTCAACCGCATGGCCTACTACGGCATCCACGGGCCCAAGAACCTGCCCAAGGAAGTGGTCGACAAGGTGTTTGCCGCCGTCAAGGCCACGGCCAACCTGCCCGAGGTCAAGAAGCGCATCGAGGACACCGGCTCGCTGCTGGTGCTCAACACCCCGGCCGAGTTCCAGGCCCAGGCCAAGGCCGAGTACGAGGTCTACAAGAAGGTCGTCGAGACGCAGAAGCTCAAGCTCGACTGATCGCCCACCGGGTCCGCGCCGCCCCATGCCCAGCCTGTCGGCGGCCAGCCGCGAGGCCATCCGCCGCTTCAGCGATGCGCTGTGGCTGGAGGACGGCCTGGCCAGGCTGACGCTGGAAGCCTACCGCCGCGACCTGACGCTGTATGCGCACTGGCTGGCCGACGGCAGCGGCCGCGACCTGGACGAGACCCGCGAAAGCGATCTGCTGGGCTACGCCGCCCACCGCCATGCCGGCAGCCGGGCCAGCACCGCCAACCGCCGGCTGACGGTGTTCAAGCGCTATTTCCGCTGGGCGCTGCGCGAGCGGCGCATCCAGGCCGATCCGACGCTGCGCCTGGACAGCGCGCGCATGCCCATGCGCGTGCCCAAGGTGCTCAGCGAGGCCCAGGTCGAGGCCCTGCTGGCGGCGCCGGACCTGGCCCAGCCGCTGGGCCTGCGCGACCGCGCCATGCTGGAGCTGATGTACGCCAGCGGCCTGCGCGTCAGCGAGCTGGTCGGCCTGGCCACGGTGCGCGTGGGCCTGGCCGAGGGCGTGCTGCGGGTCAGTGGCAAGGGCAGCCGCGAGCGCCTGGTGCCGTTCGGCGTCGAGGCCGGCGAGTGGATGGAGCGCTATCTGCGCGAGGCCCGGCCGGTGATCCTGTCCGGCCAGCTCAGCGACGCGCTGTTCGTCACCGCCCGCGGCGGACCGATGACGCGGCAGATGTTCTGGACCCTGGTCAAGCGCCATGCCCGCGAGGCCGGCATCGAGGTTCCGCTGTCGCCGCACACACTGCGCCATGCCTTTGCCACGCACCTGCTGAACCACGGCGCCGACCTGCGCGCGGTGCAGATGCTGCTCGGCCATGCCGACATCGCCACCACAACGATCTACACCCATGTGGCGCGCGAGCGGCTGCGGCAGTTGCACCAGAAGCACCATCCCAGGGCGTGAACCGGGCCGTTGGAGGGCTTGCGCACTCTGTTTGCGCCGGGTTTGCCGTCAAACGTGGCCGATTTCGCATGCATCTTGTGGCGGAACCCCCATCCACGGGGAGGCCCGAGCGAAAGCCGCTGTGCTGCGGTCGGTAAACTCATCGCCGTAGGTCGTCCGCCCGGCGGCCCCGCTCGGAGCGTCTTACCATGTCCCTGCCTCCCCAATCCATCGCACCCGCTGAGGCGTCGGTCGATGAAGCCGTCGCCCACCGTCGCAGAGTGCTGGCTGCGCTGGGCAAGGGCGCGGCCGCGGCGGGCCTGGTCGGGGCGCCGCTGGCCAGCCACGCCACGCGGTCCTATGTGCTGCGCAACGAGACCCTGGTGCCGCCCGGCAATGGCTATTGCTCGGTGTCGGGTTTCCAGTCGGCTGCCATCTCGGTGGCCCCGGGCCAGACCCTGACCACCTGCGTCGGTCTCAAGCCCTCGGCGCTGATCGAGTCCGGCACCTTCAATTACGCAGACGCCACGACCGGCAGCAATTCGGGCAATGCCCGGCAGGTTGCCGGCCTGACGGCCGCGTTTGCCAGCCTGACGCCGCCGGTGACGCTGAGTTTCACCAATGCCAACACCCTGATCGCTGGGGGAACCGTGGGCATCGGGACGACGATCTACTGGCAGACGTTCAGAACCGGTTCGGGGGGCACCATCCAGTGGGTGCGGGCGTCCAGCCTGTTCCCCACCTCGGTGATCCAGGCCTTGGCCTTTTTCGGCGTGATGATGGGGGTGTCCCTGTCGCCCGATGTCCATGTGTTGCGAGTGCTCTTCAACAACTCCGACGAATCCTTTGCGGCCGCGGCCTACCTGAGCGCGGCCAAGGACGACAACGCCGTCTCGAACCTGCAGGAGGGCGGCCGCATCCCGCTCGACGCCAATTACATGGCCAAGCAGTACCGCGACAACCGCGCCGGCGCGATCAAGTTCTTCCGGGCACTCTGCACGGCCAGCAGCTGGTGATCGGCGCGGCCGGGATGGCCCGAGGGCAGGGCGGCTGAGCAAGGTGGAGGGTGTTCACCCGAGCCGGTATGCGCTGGAGTCGCCGCTGGTCTGGACGGAACTGGATGGCGAGTGGGTGGTGTTCCAGCCTCGCACCGGAGTTCTGCTGCGCCCCGAGCCCTGGACGGCCGCCGCGCTGGTGCTGCTCGAGGACGGGCCGAAGAGCCCGTCCGAGTTGTTCGAGCATCTGGGCAACGAGTCGGCCCAGGCGGCCGATCCAACGGCCTCGCTGCGGCAGCATGTCACCGACGGCCTGGGCGAACTGCTCGACATGGGCCTGATCCTCGAATGTCGCTAGCCGACCGCCGGCAGCCGACGCTGGGCAGCCTGGAGGCGCAGGCGCTGCGTCAGCGCCTGGCCGGGGCCGGTCTGAGGCTGCGCACGGGCCCGTTCCGCTTTCGCATCCGGTCTGTCCACGAGGGCGTGGCCGAAGGCCTGGGCCTGCTGTACCCGGACATGCCCCTGGCCGGGGACGGGGACTTCGTCGACTTCGATGTCTCGCTGGCGCCGGGCCGGGGTGTGCATCGCTGGTGGCATCGCCAGGCGCGCTTCCTGTTCGACGGGCAGTCGCCGTTCGAGCCCCTGCCGCAGAGCCAGGCCTTTCCGCTGCTGGAATGGGGCATGAACTGGTGCATTTCCAGCCATGCGCACTGGTTTCTGATCGTCCATGCGGCGGTGCTGGAGCGCAACGGCGGCGCCTTGCTGCTGCCAGCGCCACCCGGCTCGGGCAAGAGCACGCTGTGCGCGGCGCTGATGCACTCCGGCTGGCGGCTGCTCTCGGACGAACTGGCCCTGGTGTCGGTGCGCGACGGTCGGATCTGGCCGCTGTGCCGCCCGGTCAGCCTGAAGAATGCCTCCATCGAGGTGATGCGGGCGTTCGTGCCCTCGGCGGTCTTCAGTCCGGAGGTGCGGGAAACCTCCAAGGGCAGGGTGGCCCATCTGCGGGTGCCGTCGGACCATGTGCTGCGCATGGAAGAACCGGCCGTGCTGCGCTGGATCGTGTTTCCACGCTATCGGGCCGAGGCACCGATGCAGGCGCAACCCCGCTCCAGGGCGTCCACCGTGGTGGCCGTCGGGCGCAATGCCTTCAACATCAACCTGTTCGGCCGCGATGGCTTCGACCTGATCTGCCGGCTGGTGGCCGGCGCACAGTGCTTCGACTTCGAGTACAGCCGTCTCGGCGAGGCCATGCAATGGTTCTGTGCCCTGGCCGACACAGGCTGGCTGCCGCCCGAGGCCCGGCCCGGGGCGTGCGATGCCCGACCGGGTGAACGGGTCCGGGCCTGACGGCGATGCTGCTGGCTGCTGCACTCTGCGCCCGCAATGGCCTGGATGGCCTGCCCGCTGCCGACTGGGAGCGGTTGATCGGCCAGGCCCGCCGGGCGGGCGTGCTGGCGCGGCTGGCGCGCAACAGTCTGCCGGGGGGGGCAGACCCGCTGATCCCGGACCGGCGTCTGGCGTCGCAGGGCATGATCGGCAGCGAGGCTGCCGCAATCGAGGCGTCCGGTCCCGAGCCCCATCTGCGGGCGGCGCTGCTGATGGCGGCCCGCCGCGCCGAAGCGGTGCAGGTCGAATGCGAGCGTGTGGCGGACGCGCTGGCGGTGGCCGGCCACCGCACGGTGCTGCTGAAGGGCGCGGCCTATCTGCTGGCCGGCCTGCCGCCTGCGCGTGGCCGGGTCTTTGGCGACATCGACCTGCTGGTGCCGCACGAGGCGCTGGCCGCGGCCGAGGCTGCACTGCTGGGCGGCGGCTGGATCTCGACCGAGCAGGACGCGTACAACCAGCGCTACTACCGGCAGTGGATGCACGAGCTGCCGCCGCTGACGCACTTCAAGCGCGGCTCCGTGCTCGACGTGCACCACACGATTGTTCCGCCGACCTCCAGGTTCCGCGTCGACGGCGGGCAACTGCTGGCGGCCATCCGGCCGGCGGGGCCGGACCCGCGCTTCTGGGTGTTGCAGCCGGTCGACATGGTGCTGCACTCGGCCGTGCACCTGTACACCGACGGCGACTTCGAGCGTGGTCTGCGCGATCTGCTGGACATCCGCGATCTCCTGCACCACTTCGCCGCCGACGAGCCGGATTTCTGGACCCGTCTGCTGGACCGGGCCGAGGCCCTGCAGCTGCAGCGGCCGCTGTGGGCCGTGGTGTCGCAGGCCGAGGCAATGCTGGATGTGGTGCCGCCGGCGCTTGCCGCCCGGCGCCTGGCGGGCTGGGCACCGCGTGGACCCAGTGCCTGGATGCTGCGCCTGATGCTGGCCGAGATGCTCAGTCCCGAGCCCGGCGGCGGCCCGGGGCCGGGCCGGGCCCTGCTGGCATCGGCCGCCTACCTGCGCTCGCACTGGCTGCGCATGCCCCTGCACCTGCTGCTGCCACACCTGCTGCGCAAGGCCTGGATGGCGCGTTTCAGCCCAGCGACTGCAGCTCCTGCTCGCTGAAGCCCGCCGCCCGTCGCGCCGGGTGGTTGAACGGCGGGCGCAGCCGCGGCGCGGCATAGCGCTGCACCAGTTCAGGATAGGCCGCCTCGGCATCGATGCCGTCGCGCTGGCACAGCCAGCGGTACCAGCGGTTGCCGATGGCCACATGGCCGATCTCGTCGCGCAGGATGATGTCCAGGATGGCCACCGCGGCGGTGTCGCCGGCGGCCGCCAGCTTGGCCTGCATCGGCGGCGTGGCATCCAGGCCGCGCGCCTCCAGCGTGCGTGGCACCAGGGCCATGCGCGCCAGCGGATCGTGCTTGGTGAGCTCGGTCATGGTCCACAGGCCGTCGTGGGCATCGAAGTCGCCGTAGCGGTGGTCCAGCGTGGCCAGGTGGGCGCTGAGCAGGCCGAAGTGCAGGGCCTCCTCGCCGGCGACCTGGGCCCAGTCCAGGTAGTAGGCCTCGGGCAGGCCGGCAAAGCGCCACACCGCGTCCAGTGCCAGGTTGATGGCGTTGAACTCGATGTGCGCCACCGCATGCAGCAGCGCGGCACGTCCCTGCGGCGTGTGCACGCTGCGCGTGGGCACCTGCTTGGGCGGCACCAGCCGCGGCCGCGGCGGGCGGCCGGGCAGGCCGGCCGGCTCGGCCAGGTCCAGGCCGGGGTCGGGCCGCAGCCGGCCGGCGCGGGCGGCCTGCAGCAGCTGCTGCGCGGCCTGGGCCTTGGCGGCGGGGTCGGCGATCTGCAGCGCCTGCAGCGCGGCCTGTCTCAGCGAGCCGGGGACGGGATCGAGGGTCATCCCTAAAATGATAGACCGCAGCCCCAGCACAGGACCTCTTTCGATGGCCATCTACCGTCTCGGCGATCTGAACCCCGACATCCATCCCAGCGCCTGGGTGGCCGAGCGCGCCGAGGTCATCGGCCGCGTCACGCTGGCCGAGAACGCCAGCGTCTGGTACGGCGCCGTGCTGCGCGGCGACAACGACCACATCCGCATCGGCCGCGACAGCAATGTGCAGGACGGCAGCGTGCTGCACACCGACCATGGCGTGCCGCTGACGGTGGGCGAGGGCGTGACCATCGGCCACCAGGTGATGCTGCACGGCTGCAGCATAGGCAATGGCTCGTTGATCGGTATCGGCAGCGTGATCCTCAACGGCGCGCGCATCGGCCGCCATTGCATCGTCGGCGCCGGTGCCCTGGTCACCGAGGGCAAGGAGTTTCCCGACGGCGTGCTGATCGTCGGCAGCCCAGCCAAGGTGGTGCGCGAGCTGACGCCCGAGCAGATCGAGCGCCTGAAGCTCAGCGCCGCCTACTACGTGCAGCAGCAGCAGCGCCACCGCCAGCAGCTGCAGCGCATCGACCTGCCGCACGGCGGCTGAGCGCGGAGGCCGGTGATGGATCAGATGCTGAAGTTCATGTTCGAGGGTCTGCCGGTGCGCGGCATGCTGGTGCGCCTGGGCCCGGCCTGGCGCGAGGCCATGTCGCGCCGCGCCACGGTCAGCGACGGCGGCCATGCCTTTGCGCCGCCGGTGCGGGCGCTGCTGGGCGAAATGGCCGCCGCCGGCGTGCTGATGCAGTCCAACCTGAAGTTCAACGGTGCCCTGGTGCTGCAGATCCAGGGCGACGGCCCGGTGCGCCTGGCGGTGTGCGAGACGCAGCCGGAGCTGAGCTTTCGCGTGACCGCCAAGGTGGTGGGCGAGGTGGTGGGCGAGGTGGGCGGCGAGGCCGCCGGCGCCGGCGGGCCGGGCCTGGAGGCCCTGGTCAATGTCGGCGGCCAGGGCCGCTGCGCGATCACGCTGGATCCGCGTGACCGCCTGCCGGGCCAGCAGCCCTACCAGGGCGTGGTGCCGCTGCATGGCGACCAGCGCGAGCCGCTGCAGCAGCTGTCGCAGGTGCTGGAGCACTACATGCTGCAGTCCGAGCAGCTCGATACGCGCCTGGTGCTGGCGGCCGACGACGAGGTGGCCGCGGGCCTGCTGATCCAGCGCCTGCCGCTGGAGGGCGGGCGGCAGGACGAGCGCCACATCGGCACGCAGGAGGACTACCAGCGCATCGCCATGCTGGCCGGCACGCTGACGCGCGAGGAACTGCTGACGCTGCAGCCCGCCGAGCTGCTGCGCCGGCTGTTCTGGGAGGAGACGGTGCGTGTGTTCGAGCCGCTGGCGCCGCGCTTTGCCTGCAGCTGCTCGCGCGGCAAGGTCAGCGGCATGCTGCAGGGGCTGGGCGCCGAGGAGCTGGAGGGCATCCTGGCCGAACGCGGCGCGGTGGAGGTGGGCTGCGACTTCTGCGGTGCGCAGTACCGCTTCGACCCGGTGGACGTGGCCGAGCTGCTGACGCCCGGGCGCGAGGCGCCGCCGTCGTCGTCGGCGATGCAGTGAGGCGCGGTTGGTTTAGGCGTTGAAGCCGCCGCTGCGCGAATAGCCGTCGGCGCGGCCGTTGGCGCCGTACAGCGCGCCGCGGCCGCTGCTGGCCGGCGGCATCAGCACGTCGATGGCGCGGTCCAGCGCCGCGGTGGCGCGGGCCATCATCTCGCGCTGGTGCGCAACCATCGCCCCGGCCTGGGCCAGGCGCAGGCGCATGGCCGCGGGCACGCCGCCATGGCGGGCCTGGTGCATGCAGGCTTCGACGGCGCGGGCCAGATCGTGGTGCAGCTCGCTGGCGTGCAGTTCCACCGCTGGGGCATCGCGGCTGCGCAGCGCATCGGCCAGCGCCTGCAGGCGCTGCTCGACCTGGGTCACCAGCGGATCCAGATCCTGATCCTTGGAAAGGCCGGCCTGTGCCTGCACGGCGGCCATCTCAGCGCTCGAATACTGCATGCCTGGGCGTCGCGGTGGTCCCGGCCTTGCGGGCCGGGAGGGTGGATCAGGACTTGCCGACGTTGCCCAGCAGTTCGCGGGCGTTGTTGATCAGCTTGTCGGCGATGGCGTCGGCATTGATCTCGAACTTGCCGTCGCGGATGGCATCCGAGATGCGCTTGACCTTCTCGGCGTCGAACACGCCTTCGGCGCCATCGGCCTTCAGCTGCGCGGCGGTGGCCGACAGCTCGACCTTGGCACTGGCCTCGCCTGCCGCCGTGCTCGACGCCGCGCTGCCTGCGCGACGCTCGCTCACCGCCGGGGTGACGCCCTTGGTTTCCAGTTGACCGATCTTCATGGTGGACTCCAGCAAGGAGGGCCGGGTCGGCCTCTCCTATGACATGAACGGGGTATCGACCCGGCCAGGCCGGACTTTAGGGCTTTCGCTGCGAAATCGGAAAACACCCCGCATTTCGGGGCTTGGGCGGTCTTCACAGCGGCACCTCCAGGCGCCGTTCGGCGGTGGCCAGACCGGTCACCACATGGCCATTGTCGGTGCGCGCACGCACCGGCTGGCCTTCCTGGCCGGCATCCAGCGCGCGGGCTTCGCTGCTGATCTGCCAACCCGGGCCCATGGCCACCACCCGCACCACGTCGCCGGCCTTGAACCACTGGCGCACGCGCAGGTCACCGCGGTACAGCGGCTGGCCGGCATTCAGGCCGTTGGCCAGGGTGCGGCCCAGGGCCAGCGCGGGCTGGCCGATGGCGACGTCGTTGCGCGCGGCCAGGTCGACCTCGGCCTCCACCAGATGGGCCTCGGTCAGCCGGGTGCCAGCCGGCAGGGGGCCGGCGGCCACCAGCGAGCGGCCGAACACCTTGACGCTCACCGGCAGATACACGTTCCAGGCCTTCTCGCCCTGCACGCAGCGCAGGCCGATGCGGACATTGCCCACCGCGCGGCTGCCGGTGGGCAGATAGGGCTGGACCTGGCGGCAGGGCGCCAGCTTCAGCCGCGCATCAAGCCGGCCCACGACCACCTCGACCCGCGGCGCGGGCTGGGCCTGGGGCCAGGCGAGGGCGGCGGCCTCGCGCACCATGCTTTCAATGTGACGGGCCAGGGCCAGGTCCTGCGCCGGGTCCTGTCCGTCGCGCGGCAGGGGTTGGGCCATGGCCGTCGCCACCATGGCCATGGCCGCGGCGCTGGCCAGGGCATGGGGCAGGGCGCGGGCGCACGGGCGCTGACACAGGCGTTTCATCACGCTGCGCATGGTGCCTGCGGGCGCCGTGGCCATGGCGGCGAATTGAGCGGCCTTGCGGCGGCTTTTCGCGCTCATGTTCCGGCGCGGCCTGCCCACAATGCCATCGCATCACCAGGTCCCCCCATGCAACGACTGACCCAATCGCTCGACTTCCAGGCCCAGGCGCTGAACCTGCGGTCCGAGCGTCAGCGTCTGCTGGCAGGAAACATCGCCAATGCCGATACCCCCGGCTATGTGGCGCTGGAGATGGATTTCGAGCGGGCGCTGCGCGAAGCCACCGGCACCGATACGCCGACCGGGCTGGACCCGAACAGCGGCCTGGCGCGGCTGTCGCGCCTGGCTGGCAGCCAGCGCCTGGACGGCGACAACCCGCTGGTCTATGCCCGCAATGCCCAGGACTCGGTGGACCAGAACACCGTGGACCTGGACCGCGAGCGCGCCAGCCTGGCCGACAACACCGTGCGCTACGAGGCCACGCTGCGTTTCATCAACGGCAGCGTGCGCTCGATGCTGGACGCGATGAAGAGCGCCAGCCAGGGCTGATGCCCGCTGAGATCCGCAATCGCCCAGGAGCCCCGCCATGAGCATGTTCAAGATCTTCGATGTCTCGGGCAGTGCCGTCAGCGCCCAGACCCAGCGCCTGAACGTGGTGGCCAGCAACCTGGCCAACGTCGACAGCACCTCCAAGGGCAACAACCCGGCGTTCAAGGCGCGCCAGGTGGTGTTCGAGACCACGCTGATGGGCGAGGTCACCGCGGCCGGCGTGCGCGTCAGCAACGTGGTCGAGTCCAACGCCGAGCACCGCAAGGTCTACAGCCCCGGCCACCAGGACGCCGACGACCAGGGCTACATCAGCTATAGCAACGTCAACGCGGTCGAGGAGATGGTGAACATGATCTCGGCCTCGCGCTCGTACCAGAACAACATCGAAGTCATGAACACCGCCAAGAGCCTGCTGCTGAAGACGCTGCAGATGGGCCAGTCCTGATCGCCGCGCCCCGTTGACGCACTGAACGCAGAAAGACGCCATGGCCGCCACCGTCTCCAACAGCACCAGCAATCCCTACGACTTCCTCAACGGGGCCAGCAGCAGCACCAGCAGCAGCAAGTCCAGCGGCGCCACGCCCACGTCCAGCGAGCAGAACCAGCGTTTCCTGAAGCTGCTGACCACGCAGCTGACCAACCAGGACCCGCTGAACCCGATGGACAACGCGCAGATGACCTCGCAGATCGCGCAGATCAGCACCGTCACCGGCATCGAGCAGCTCAATGCCAGCATCGGCAGCCTGGGCACGCAGTTCGTGCAGATGCAGGCGCTGCAGGGCGCGGCCATGGTCGGCCGCGAGGTGGTGGTGCCGGGCGACGCCATCGGCATCGCCGACGGCAAGGCCGGCGCCGGCTACGAGCTGAGCTCGGCCGCGGACAAGGTGACGGTGGACGTGCTCAACCCCGCCGGCCAGGTCATCAAGACCCTGGACCTGGGTGCGCAGGCCAGCGGCCGCCACGATTTCTCGTTCTCGGCCAGCGGCCTGGAGGCCACCGGCCAGTACAGCTTCCGCGTCAATGCCAGCCTGAGCGGCAGCACCATCAGCAGCACGGCGCTGACCAGCGCCAAGGTCAACTCGGTCAGCACCAGCGGCGGCGCGCTGCAGCTGGAACTGGCCAACGGCCAGACCGTGGCCTACGACAGCGTACGCGCGCTGCGCTGACGCGCGGCGTCACGCCGATCCAGCAGTCCCAGCAGTTCCAGCAGTCCCGATTTCCGAACCGGCGCCGCGGCCACGCGGAGCCCTCACCCCGGCCGGCGCCAGCAGCGTGGCGGCCGACGACAGCACCAGGAGTGATGCGATGAGTTTCCAGCAAGGCGTGACGGGCCTGAACAGCGCCGGCCGCAACCTCGACGTGATCGGCAACAACGTGGCCAATGCCAGCACCGTGGGCGCCAAGTCGTCGCGGGCCGAGTTCGCCGACATCTATGCCCGCGCCTCGGGCGACAGCGGGGCCGTGGGCCTGGGCGTGTCGGTGGCGGCGGTGGCCCAGCAGTTCAAGCAGGGCAGCGTCACGGCCACCGACAACCCGCTGGACGTGGCCATCAACGGCGAGGGCTTCTTCCAGCTCACCGATGCCGACGGCGCCGCCTTCTACACCCGCAACGGCCAGTTCAAGGTCGACCGCGAGGGCTATGTCGTGAATGCCCAGGGCATGAACCTGCTGGCCATCCCGACCACCTACAACGACGGCCAGATCCCCGGCAAGGCCGTGCCGCTGCAGCTGCCGACCACCGGCATCGCGCCGGCGCAGACCAGCCAGATCGGCCTGGAGCTGAACCTGGACTCGCGCGCCGTCACGCCCACCGATTCCAGCGGCAATCCGCTGACCACGGTCAGCTTCACCGACGCCAAGACCTACAACAACACCACCTCGATGAAGGTCTACGACGAGAAGGGCCAGGCGGTGACGCTGACCTACTTCTTCCAGAAGGCCGGCAACGACACCTGGAACATCTATGCCGCGGCCAACGGCGAGTCGGTGCTGGAGGATGCCTCCACCGGCAACCCGCTGCCCATCACCACGCTGAGCTTTCCCAGCGACGGCAGCGCGCCCACCTCGCCGGTGTCGCCGCTGGGCCTGATCATCCCGGCCACCGGCGCCGGCACCTCGGCCGAGACGGTGCAGATCGGCACGCTGACCACGCCGATCGAGCTGGACCTGTCGTCCATCACCCAGTTCGGCGCCTCGTTCAGCCCCACGGCGCTGACCCAGGACGGCTCGGCCCCGGGCCTGCTGGCCGGCATCAACATCCAGGACGACGGCCTGGTCGTGGCCACCTATTCCACCGGCCAGTCGGCGCCGATCGCCCGCGTGGAGCTGGCCAATTTCCGCAATGCGCAGGGCCTGCAGCCGCTGGGCGGCAACATGTGGGCCTCGACCTATGCCTCGGGCGATCCGGTCAGCGGCACGCCGGGCAGCGGCAGCCTGGGCCTGCTGGACTCGCGTGCGGTCGAGGAGAGCAATGTGGACCTGACCCAGGAACTGGTGAACATGATGGTCGCGCAGCGCATTTACCAGGCCAATGCGCAGACCATCAAGACCCAGGACTCGGTGATGCAGACCCTGGTCAGCCTGCGCTGACCGCCGCTGCGCCAACCTCGCCAACGCCGATCCGCACCCCGGGCTGAGCCATGGACCGCGTCATCTACCTCACCATGGCCGGTGCCAAGGCCACGCTGCAGCGCCAGGAAGTCGTCTCCAACAACCTGGCCAATGCCTCCACGCCGGGCTTTCGCGCCGAGCTGGCGGCCTTCCACTCGGTGCCGGTGCAGGGCGACGGCGCCAGCACCCGCGTCTATGCGCTGGAAACCACGCTGGGCTACAAGGACGAGGCCGGCCCGGTCAGCACCACCGGCCGCAACCTCGACGTGGCCATGAAGGGCAATGCCTGGCTGGCGGTGCAGGGCGCCGACGGCACCGAGGCCTACACCCGCAACGGCTCGCTGGACGTCGACGCCCAGGGCCAGCTGGTCACGCGCGGCGGCCTGCCGGTGCTGGGCGATGGCGGCCCGATCACGCTGCCGGCCAATGCCCAGGTCAGCATCGGCAGTGACGGCAGCATCACCGCCCGCGTCGGCAATGCCGCGCCGCAGGGCGTGGGCCGGCTCAAGCTGGTGACGCCCGAGGAGCGCCTGGCGCGTGGCAACGACGGCCTGTTCCGCGCCGCCGACGGCGCCGACCTGCCGGCCGATGCCAATGCCCGGCTGCAGGACGGTGCGCTGGAGGGCAGCAATGTCAGCCCGGTCGAATCGATGGTGGCGATGATCTCGGCCGCGCGCCAGTTCGAGCAGCAGATGAAGATGCTGCAGTCGGCGCAGGAGCGCGAGCAGTCGGCCACCCGGCTGCTGGGCAACAGCTCCTGATCCGGCCCCGCGCCGCCACACATCGACGAGAAGCGCCGCCCCTGCGGCGCTTTTCCGTTGTTGGCGACCCTCAAGTTGCCCGGATCATCGTGCCCATGCACAGCCGCCAACCGTCCGAGGCCACACCATGATCCGTTCACTCTGGACCGCCAAGACCGGCATGGAGGCGCAGCAGCTGCAGATGGATGCGGTGTCGCACAACCTCGCCAATGCCGCCACCAATGGCTACAAGCGTGGCCATGCGGTGTTCGAGGACCTGATGTACCAGAACCTGCGCCAGGCCGGCGGCAATGCCACCGAGCAGACCACGCTGCCCACCGGCTTGCAGGTCGGCCTGGGCGTGCGTGCGGCCGGCATGGCGCGCAACTTCTCGCAGGGCAGCCTGCAGAGCACCGAGAACTCGCTGGACGTGGCCATCAACGGCCAGGGCTTCTTCCAGGTGCAGCTGCCCGACGGCACCACCGGCTACACCCGCGACGGCGCCTTCAAGCTCAATGCCCAGGGCCAGGTGGTCACCAACAGCGGCAACCCGGTGCTGCCGGGCATCACCATCCCGGCCAATGCGACCAACATCAGCATCGGCGACGACGGCACGGTCAGCGTCTCGGTGCCGGGCCAGGCCACGCCGCAGAACCTGGGCCAGCTGCAGATGGCCAACTTCATCAATCCGGCCGGCCTGGAGCCGCGCGGCGAGAACCTGTTTGCCGAGACCGCCTCGTCGGGTGCGCCGCAGGCCGGCGCGCCGGGCAGCAACGGCCTGGGCCAGCTCAAGCACAAGTACCTGGAGACCAGCAATGTCAACATGGTCGAGGAACTGGTGACGATGATCCAGACGCAGCGCGCCTACGAGGTCAACTCCAAGGCCGTGTCGACCTCGGACCAGATGCTGCAGAAGCTGGGGCAGCTGTGATGCGCGCCGGCCTGAGCCTGTTGCTGTGCCTGCTGCTGGGCCCGTCGCTGGTCGGCTGCGCCCTGCCGATGCTGCGCCAGCCCGAGGTCGAGCTGGCCCTGCCCACGGCCGCGCTGCCGCAGCCGCAGCCGCAACTGGTCCAGGCGCAGCCGGCGCCGTCGGCCAATGGCGCGATCTTCCGCTCCGAGGTCTACCGGCCGCTGTTCGAGAACCACCGCGCGCGCCTGGTCGGCGATACGCTGACGGTGCAGATCATCGAGAAGGTCAGCGCCACCCAGCGCTCGACCAGCACGCTGGACCGCACGGGCGATGTCAGCGCCACGGTCAGCGCGCTGCCCTTTCTGAAGAACTCGGCGCTGACCCGGGCCACCGCCACCGGCGCCAGCAGCAACACCTTCGAAGGCAAGGGCACGACCGAGAACAGCAACGACTTCAGCGGCACCATCACCGCCACCGTGGTGCAGGTGCTGCCCAACGGCCACCTGATCGTGTCGGCCGAGAAGCAGATCGGCGTCAACGCCAATGTCGACGTGCTGCGCTTCTCGGGCCAGGTCGATCCGCGCTCCATCGCCCCGGGCAACCAGGTCGCCAGCACGCAGATCGCCAATGTGCGTGTCGAGCAGCGTGGCCGCGGCCAGGCCGCAGAAGCCCAGCGCATCGGCTGGCTGGGCCGCTTCTTCCTCAACGTGCTGCCGATCTGATCTGAAGGCCATTGCCATGCCCCGCGACCGCCGCGCCGACGACTTTCTCGACATCCCGGGCTGCGACGACAGCACGCCCGGCTGGATGCGCTGGGTGCTGACCGTCAGCGTGGCCCTGTGCTGCGCCGCCCTGGTGTGGCCGGCCCAGGCCGCGCGCATCAAGGAAGTGGCCAGCGTGCAGGGCGTGCGCAGCAACCAGCTCACCGGCTTCGGCCTGATCTTCGGCCTGGACGGCACCGGCGACCAGAGCACGCAGGCGCCGTTCACGCCGCAGGCGCTGGCGGCCTATCTGCAGCAGCACGGCATCACGCTGCCGCCGGGCGCGCAGATGCAGCCGCGCAACCTGGCGGCGGTGGTGGTCACGGCCGAGCTGCCGCCCTTTGCCCAGCCCGGCCAGCGCCTGGACGTCACCGTGGCCTCGGCCGGCAATGCCAAGAGCCTGCGTGGCGGCACCCTGCTGGCCACCGCGCTGAAGGGCGCCGACGGCCAGATCTATGCGCTGGCCCAGGGCAATGTCATCGTCGGCGGCGCCGGCGCCTCGGCCGGCGGTTCCAAGGTGCAGATCAACCACCTGGCGGCCGGCCGCGTGCCCGAGGGCGCGACGGTGGAGCGCGGCGTGGCCACCACGCTGGCGCCCGGCGGCTGGCTGCAGCTGGACGTGGCGGCCAACGACTTTGCCACCGCGCGCGCGGTGGCCAATGCCATCAACCAGGCCAAGGGCCGCGGCACCGCCCAGGCGGTGGATGGCCGGGTGGTCAAGGTGCGCATGCCGGCCGACGCCGCCGAGCATGTGGGCTTCGTCGCCGACCTGGAGAACCTGGACGTGCAACTGGCCAAGCCCGCGGCGCGGGTGGTGCTGAATGCGCGCACCGGCTCGGTGGTGATGAACGAATCGGTGACCCTGGGCACCTGCGCGGTCGCGCATGGCGCGCTGACGGTGACCGTCAACGCCACGCCCCAGGTCAGTCAGCCGGCGCCGTTCTCGCAGGGCCAGACCACCAAGACCGAGAAGGTGGACATCGCCATCACCCAGCAGGGCGGGGCGCTGATGCAGCTGCCGCCCGGCGCGCGGCTGGCCGACGTGGTGCGCGCGCTGAACACGCTGGGCGCCACGCCCCAGGACCTGCTGGCCATCCTGCAGGCGATGAAGAGTGCCGGTGCCCTGAACGCCGAGCTTGAAGTGATCTGACATGGCTGCGATCCCGAACAATGTGCTGGCCGCGCGTGGCGCCGGCCAGAGCCCGCAGCAGACGCTGGCCAGCGACGCCAGCGCGCTGGACGGCCTGCGCCGCAGCGCCGCCAAGGATCCGAAGAACGCCGCCCGCGAGGCGGCCAAGCAGTTCGAAGCCCTGTTCATGCAGCAGGTGCTCAAGAGCATGCGCGCGGCCAGCGAGGCCGGCGCTGCCGGTCTGATGGACAACGCCAGCACGCGCCTGGGCACCGAGATGCTGGACGCCCAGCTGATGAGCGGCAGCGCCGGCAAGCCCGGCGGCCTGGCCGAGCTGATCGCCAAGCAGCTGGAGCGCCAGATGGGCGTGCAGCCCGAGAGCAAGCCGGCCAATGCCGCGCTGCCGGCGGTGCGCACCAGCGCCGACACGCCGCGCGTGCCCAAGGGCTCGGCGGCGGCGTTTGTCGAGCAGCACACCGAGGCCGCGCAGAAGGCCGAGCGCGCCACCGGCATTCCGGCCAACTTCATGATCGCGCAGTCGGCGCTGGAGACCGGCTGGGGCGGCAAGGAGATCATCGGCCGCGACGGCACGCGCTCGAACAACCTGTTCGGCATCAAGGCCGGCAGCAGCTGGAACGGGCCCACGGTGGATGTCACCACCACCGAGGTCATCAACGGCCAGGCGCAGAAGGTGGTGCAGAAGTTCCGCGCCTATGCCAGCCATGCCGAGTCGTTTGCCGACTATGCGCGGCTGATCGGCGAGAACCCGCGCTACGCCGGCGCGCTGAAGGCCGGCGCCAATGCCAAGGCCTTCGCCCAGGGTCTGCAGAACGGCGGCTATGCCACCGATCCGCAGTACGCCACCAAGCTGGCGCGGGTCATCGACACCACGCAGCGCCTGCAGCGCGACCTGGCCTGAGCCCGGCCGCACCTGAGCCCCGACGACGATGAGCGCCTCCTCGCTGCTGTCCCTCAGCTCGCAGGCCCTGTTCACCGCCTACCGGCAGGTGCAGACCACCAGCCACAACATCGCCAACGCCAACACCGAGGGCTATTCGCGCCAGACCAATGTGCAGGCCACGATGTCGGCGCAGGACACCGGCGTCGGCTACCTGGGCCGCGGCGTGACCATCGCCAGCGTGCAGCGCGCGGCGAATGCCTTTCTCACCGACCGCGTGCAGGCCCTGCAGTCGGCGGCGGCGGCCGATGCCACGGCGGCCGACCTGCAGCGCCAGCTGGAGAACGTGTTCACCGGCGGCGAGGCCGGCCTGGGCTATGCGGCCACCGAGATCTTCAACGCTTTCTCCGACCTGGCGGCCACGCCGTCGGACCTGTCGGCGCGCCAGGCCGTGGTCGGCCGGCTGGAGGACTTTGCCAGCGCCGCGCGCAACACCGGCGAGCTGGTGACGGCGCTGCAGGCCAATGTGATGAGCGACCTGAAGGGCTCGGTCAGCGAGGTCAACGGCTATGCGCGCCAGATCGCCGACCTGAACCGCCAGATCGGCATCGCGGTGGGCGCCGGCCACCAGCCCAACGACCTGCTGGACCAGCGCGACCTGCTGGTGCAGCGCCTGGCCGAGCAGATCGACGTGCAGACCGTGCAGGCCTCGGACGGCCAGGTCTCGGTGTTCGTGGCCACCGGCCAGTCGCTGGTGGTGGGCACGGTGGCCAGCACCGTGGTGCTCAAGCCCGATCCCTACGATGCCACGCGCGCGGGCATCGGCATCGAGGTCGGCGGCGAGCTCACGCTGCTGGCCGACGACTTCGTGCAGGGCGGCAAGATCGGCGGCCTGCTGCGCTTCCAGAACACCGACCTGAACGACGCGCGCAACCGCCTGGGCCAGTTCGTCGCCGCGGTGGCCGGCTCGCTCAACGAGCAGCAGACCCGCGGCCTGGACCTCAGCGGCACGCCCGGCACGGCGCTGTTCACGCTGTCGCCGCCACGCGCGCTGCCGGCCTCGACCAATGCGGTGGACGGCAGCGGCCAGCCGCTGGCCGCGCTGGAGATCGAGCGTGCCGATGTCTCGGCGCTGAAGGCCAGCGAATACCGCGTTACCGGCGATCCGGCCGACAGCTCGCGCCTGCTGGTCACGCGCCTGGCCGATGGCCCGGGTGCCACGGCGGTGAGCATCGCCAGCGGCGATGTCTACGACGGCCTGCGCTTCACCATCGCCGGCACCGCGCCGCAGACCGGCGACAGCTTTCTGGTGCAGGGCGTCAGCGACATCGCCGCCAGCGCCGAGCTGGCGCTGAAGAACCCGCGTGGCCTGGCCGCCGCCGGCCCGATGACGGCGGTGGTGGCCAATGGCAACCACGGCACGATGCAGATCAGCGCCATCGACGTCGCCGACAGCCCCAGCGTGCCCTACGCCGCGGCCAACATCCGCTTCACCGGCATGGACCCGTCCGACAGCAGCGGCCGCAACATGCTGTTCGAGGTCACCGACGGCAGCGGCAGCGTCATCGGCAACGGCACGTTCACGCCCGGCACGCCGCTGCAGTGGAACGGCCTGGAGCTGACGCTGAGCGGCGCGCCCAAGGTCGCCGACGCGGCCTGGCCCGGCGATCCCACGGCTCATGCCGGCGACCGCATCTCGCTGAGCATCACCGCCGCGCCGGCCTCGAACAACAGCAATGCGCTGACGCTGGACGGCCTGGCCAGCCTGAAGCTGGTGGACGGCGAGACCGCCGCCGAGGCCTGGGCGGCGCTGTTTGCGCAGATCGGCGTGCGCGCCCAGAGCACCAGCAGCGCCGCCGATGCCACGGCGACCTCGCTGTCGCTGGCCACCGAGGCGGTGCAGGCCGTCACCGGCGTCAATGTCGACGAGGAGGTGGCCCGGCTGCTGCAGCACCAGCAGGGCTACCAGGCCGCCGCCAAGATCCTGCAGACCGCCCAGACCCTGCTCGATTCGCTGATCGGCATGGTCGGCAATTGAGCCGGACGGACGGCGCTCACACACCACATGGGTGAACCACGATGACGATGCGTGTCTCGACCTCCTGGCGCTTCGAGGAAGGCATCAGCCAGCTGCAGAAGCGCCAGCGCGACCTGGCCGAACTGCAGACCGCGATGACCACCGGCAAGCGCATCAGCCGGCCCAGCGACGACCCCACCGGCGCCGCCCGTGCCGAGCGGGCCTTCATCGCCCAGCAGCGCATCGAGGCCGACCAGCGCGCCGTGGCCGCCAGCCGCGCCGCCATGGAGCTGGCCGAAGGCTCGCTGGGCCAGGCCGTCGACCGGCTGCAGGACGCGCGCGAGACCCTGGTCGCCGCCGGCAATGCCAGCTACACGCCGGGTGAGCGCCTGGCCCAGGTGCAGCAGCTGAAGAACGTGCGCCAGCAGCTGATGTCGCTGGCCAACCAGAGCAATGGCGCCGGCGGCTATGTGTTCGCCGGCAACAGCGCCGACACCGTGCCCTTCATCGACTATGCCTCCGGCGTGGTCTCGGCCGCCGCCGCCGGCCAGACCCAGGCCTCGTCGCGCGAGCCCATGCCGACCACGGTGGACGGCGAGGCGGTGTGGCTGTCGGCGCGCTCAGGCAATGGCGTGTTCGTCACCGCGCCGGGCACGCCCAACTCGGGCCAGTCCTGGATCAATGCCGGCCATGTCACCGACCCCTCGGCCAACACCGCCTCCAGCTACCAGATCGTGTTCGACAACAGCTCGGGCAGCATGACCTACAGCGTGCTGCGCGACGGCGCGGCCACGGCGCTGACAGCCCAGCCCTTTGCCTCGGGCCGGGCCATCGAGATCGACGGCATGAGCATGGTCATCAGCGGCGACCCGGCCAATGGCGACAGCTTCGACGTCACGCCGTCGCAGTCCAACCTGAGCCCGTTTGCCGCGCTGGACAAGGCCATTGCCGCGCTGTCCGATGTCAATGCCACCGGCACCGAGGTGGCCCAGGCGGTGAACACCGGCCTGCGCGACCTGGATGCGGTGATGTCGCAGTTCCAGGCCGCACGCGCCGACGCCGGCGCCACGCTGACCCGGCTGGATGCGCTGGACAACCGCAACCAGGACCGCGCGCTGTGGGCCGCCACCGTGCAGTCCAGCGCCGAGGACGCCGACATGGTGCAGGTGCTGTCGGACTTCCAGAACCAGCAGACTGGTTACCAGGCGGCGCTGCAGAGCTATGCGATGGTGCAGCGCATGTCGCTGCTGGACTACATCAAGTAGCCGGCGTAGTAGGCTCTGCCCCTGTCCGCGCCACGGCTGGCGCACACTGCCCCCCTGATGAACGACCATCCCGTGCTCGGCCAGCTGGCCCTCGGCTACTCGCCGATGATCGACCGCCACCGCAACATCACCGCGCTGCGGTTGACGGTGTTTCCTGCCGGCCCCGACCAGGCCCCCGATGCCGCCGCGCTGCTGGCGGTGCTGGGCGAGGCCTGGCCGGCGAATGCCGGCCGGCTGTCGCTCAACCTGGCCGGCGAGGCCCTGCTGGCGCAGATGCTGCAGCTGGAGCTGCCGCCGCACCTGATGCTGGAGGTGCCGGCCTTCATCGCCGGCCAGGCCGAGCATGGCCTGGCGCTGCAGGTGCTGCACCGCGCCGGCAACACCCTGCTGATCAAGGGCCGGCCGCTGGCGCCGCTGCCGCGCGAGCTGCTGCCCTGCTTCTCGTACTCCATCATCGACTTGGCCGACGAGCGCCGCGACGGCCTGCCGCCGCCCGGTGGTGTGTCGCGCACCATCCCGCATGTGCAGTCCGGCGTGCGCACGCTGCTGGAGATGAACGATGCTTTCGGCCGCGGCGCCTATGCGGTGCTGGGCTGGCCCATCGACGATGCCGCGCCGGCCTCGGCGCCGGCCGCGCGCGCCGCCCAGGCCCAGCCGCAGCTGCAGGCCATCGTCGAGCTGATCAACCGCGTCGACCGTGGCGAGCCGCCGGACCGGCTCGAGGCGGTGATGAAGAACGATCCGACCATGGCCTACCGGCTGCTGCGCTACATCAACTCGCCGGCCTTCGGCCTGTCGGTGGAGATCAGCTCGTTCCGCCACGCCATCATGATGCTGGGCTACCAGCGCCTGAAGCGCTGGCTGGCCCTGCTGCTGGCCGCCGGCAGCAAGGATGCCAACCTGAAGCCGGTGATCTATGCCGCGGTGCGCCGCGGCCTGCTGATGGAGGAACTGGGCCGCGAGACCGGCGCCGACGACGAGCAGCGCGGCGACCTGTTCATCTGCGGCGTGTTCTCGCTGCTCGACCGGCTGATGCAGCAGCCCTTCGACAGCCTGCTGGCCACCGTGCCCACCAGCGAGGCCGTGCGCGCCGCCCTGGTGTCGCAGAGCGGCCCGCACCAGCCCTATCTGAACCTGGTGCAGGCCGTCGAGGCCGGCGCGCTGTTCGACCTGCGCGACAGCGCCGACGCGCTGATGATGTCGCTGCCCACCGTCAACCGGGCCGTGCTGCGCTCGCTGGTCGCCGCCCGCCAGCTCGACTGAGCTGACTGGAGCACCCGGTGCCGCGGGTACGCGGCACCACCCGCCGGGCGGGTTGGCCGCCCGGCTTGGGGCGGCCCGGCGCTCGGGCGGCACCGCTGCAGAGCAGCAAAGGTCGCGGGCTAAACTGCCCGCATGCCCCTGCTTGCGCGCCATGCCACGCCGCCGTCCAACGCCCAGCTGCTGGCCGTGCTCGACCGCGTGGACGAGTTGCTGCTGCTGCTCGACGGCCGCGGGCGCCTGGCCTGGTGCAGCCGCGCCGCCAGCCAGCGCCTGGGCTGCGAGCCGGGGCAGGGCGCCGAGGCCGCGCTGGCCGCACTCGAGCCCGCCAGCCGCCAGGCCGCCTTGGCCGTGCTGGCCCAGGCCCAGCCGGGCGGCGGTCGGGCCGAATCCGGCACCGACACCACGCTGAACCTGCGCCTGGCCGGCGGCCCCTGGCTGCCGTTCACGCTGTCGCGTGGCGTGGGCAACGGCTGGGTGCTGCGCGCGCCGCTGCATGCACCGGCGCCGCTGCTGCCGCCGCTGGCCGCCGGCGCCACCACCGAGCTGGTGCAGCTGCTGTGGGACTCGCCGGCGCCGCTGATGGTGCAGGACGAGCACTTCGTGCTGGTGGCCGCCAACCGGGCGCTGTGCGCGGCCCTGCAATGCCCGCCCGAGGCGCTGATCGGCCAGGACCCGCTGCAGCTGATGGCGCCCGAGGATCACGAGGGCGTGCTGCGCGGCCGCAGCGAGCTGCTCGAGGCCCGCGACGGCCGGCGCCAGCCCAGCACCTACCAGACCGAGCGCCGGCTGCGCGACCAGCAGGGCCAGTGGCGCTGGTTCCGCCAGTTCCCGCGCTGGGTCAGCGCCGACGACGGCCGGCCGCTGCTGCTGGTGGTGATGCAGGACGTGACCAGCGAGCACCAGGCGCGCTCGCAGGCCGAGCAATCGGGCCACGAGCTGGAGCACTGGTTTGATCTCAGCCCGATCGGCATGCTGGTCTACGACGCCGCCGGCCTGGTGGTGCGCAGCAATGCCGCCTTCGAGGCCCTGGTCGGCCAGAGCCCGGTGCTGCTGCACGAGGCGCCGTCCGACCTGGCCCAGTTGCTGGCCTGGGAGGGCGACGGCCCGCATCCCGACCTGCGCCCGGATGCGCCGCCGCTGGAGGTGCTGGCGACGGTGACGCATCCGCCGGCCTCCGGCGGCAGCGGCAGCAGCGGCCAGGACGGCCGGCGCCAGCGCCAGCGATTGCGCGCGCGGCTGCGCGCCTTCCGCAGCGAGCAGGGCGCGCTGCGCGTGATGGCCGTGGTCGAGGACCGCAGCCTGGAGGACGAGCACGACCTGGCCCAGCTGGAGATCGGCGCGCTGATGGACACCGCCGGCGTCGGCGTGGCCACCTACGAGGCCTCGCGCGGCTGGGTCAACAGCCGCTCGGCGCGGCCCGGCGCGGCCGGCGGCGATGGCCAGGCGCCGGCGGCCGGCCTGCCGGCCGGGCTGCAGGCCATCGGCCGCGAGCAGGTCGAGCCCGGCTCGCGCGAGGCCTTCGAGCGCCTGCAGCGCGCGCTGCGCGACGGCCAGCGCGTGCAGGTGCGCTATGCGGTGCAGGTGCCGGAGCTGGGCACGCGCTGGCTGCTGACGCGGGTCGAGCCGGGCGAGCTGACCGGCGGCCGTGCCGCGCTCAGCGTGGTCACGCTCGACGTCACCGAGCAGGAGGAGGCGCACCGTCGCAGCGAGCAGCTGCTGCGCGAGCTGTCGACCATCCTCGAAGGCACGACCGCCGGCATCGGCTATCTGCGCGGCGAGCACCTGCTGCGCTGCAACCGCCAGTTCGAGGTGCTGCTGGGCCTGCCGCAGGGCCTGGCCACCGGCGCCCGCCTCGACGACCTGCTGCCCGATGCGCCGGCGGTGCGTGAGCTGCTGCAGCGCGCGCTGGCCGAGGAGGGGCGGCACGAGACCGAGTTCCAGCAGCGCGCCGCGGTGGCCGCCGACGCTGTTGCCGGCCCGCAGCCGGCGCGCTGGCTGGCGCTGTCGGCCAGCCGGGCCCTGGCCGACGACGGCCAGCCCGAGCTGGTGGTGGTGCTCACCGATGTGTCGCGGCTGAAGGCCCAGCAGGTGGAGCTGGAGGCGCTGGCGCGCGAGCGCGAGCTGATGTTCAACCTGTCGGACGTGGGCCTGAGCTATCTGCGCCAGGACCGCATCGCGCGCGCCAACGAGGCCCTGGCCCAGCTCACCGGCTACACCGTCGGCGAGCTGCAGCACATGCCGCTGTCGGCGCTGTTCGAGGACGAGGTGGCGCACCAGCAGCTGCTGCCGCAGCAGCAGCAGGCGCTGGACAGCGCCGGCCTGTGGCGCGGCGAGCGCCGGCTGCGCCGCCGCGACGGCCGCCTGCTGTGGGTGCAGGTCAGCAAGCGCCGCGTCGACGACAACGATGCCGGCGCCGGCCTGATCTGCTCGTATGTCGATGTCGACGAGCGCCGCCGCGCCCGCGAGGCGGTGCAGCTGCAGGCCGAGCGCACGCGCGCCATCCTCGACTCGGTGCTGGTCGGCATCGTCACCGTCGGCGACGGCGGCATCGAATGGATGAACCGCTCGGCTCGGCGCATGTTCGGCGGCGAGCTGGCCGACTTCGTCGGCGAGCCGATTGCCATCGTGGCCACCGCCGATGCCGACCATCCGCTGCGCGCCACCCACTACCAGCGCTCGCTGTCCGACGGCCAGGCCGAGACCTTTGAATGCCGGCTGCGCGGCCGCGACGGGCGCGAGTTCTGGGTCGTCGGCAATGCCGTGGTCACCGGCCGCGACAGCGCCGGCCGTGGCACCGGCGGCGTGGCCGGCCCGGGCCAGCAGATCACCTTTGCGCTGCTGGACATCGAGCGCCGCCGCCAGGCCGAGTTCAGCATCGCCCAGGCCCAGGCCAGCCTGCAGCGCATCATCGAGACCGCGCCGCTGGCGATTGCGCTGTTCGATGCCGCCAGCGGCCGCGTGCTGCGCCTGAACCAGATGGCGGCGATGTTCTTCGGCCGCCCGGTCGAGGCCGTGCTGGGCCGCGTGCCCGACGAATGGTTTGCGCCGGCCGATGCCGCGGTGCTGCGCGCTGACCTGGATGCCGCCCGGCGCCGTGCGGACGGCGACGGCGGCCACGATGCCGGCCACGATGGCGGGCTCAGGCGCGAGCTGTCGCGGCCGTCGCGCAGCGACGAGCCCGGCCTGGCCGAGACGCGCATCTGGGACATGCGCATCATCACGCTGGACTCGGCCGGCGCCGAGCCGCAGCTGCTGCTGGTGGCCAGCGACGTGACCGAGCAGCGTGCGGCCGAGCAGGCCCGCTTCGAGGCCGCGATCTCGCAGCGCGAGATGCTGGTCAAGGAAGTGCACCACCGCATCAAGAACAACCTGCAGGGCGTGGCCGGCCTGCTGCAGCAGACCGCGGCGCGCCGGCCCGAGGTGGCGCCGCTGATCAGCGAGGCCGTGGGCCAGGTGCAGGCCATCGCCCAGGTGCACGGGCTGCAGGTCGGTGTCAGCGGGCCGCTGCGCGTCAAGCCGCTGGTCGAGGCCATCACCGCCAGCGTGCAGCGCACCTTCGGCCGCGAGGTGCAGGTGCAGGTCGAGGGCCTGGCGCCGCACCGCTTTGCGCTGCCCGAGGCCGAGTCGATCCCGATCGCGCTGACCGTCAACGAGCTGCTGACCAATGCCATCAAGCACAGCACGCCGGGGCCCACGCCCATCGTCTGCGCGCTGCTGTTCGAGGAGGCGCGGCTGACCGTGGCCATCCGCAACCCCGGCCAGCTGCGCGCCGGCTTCAGCCTGGCCCAGGTGCCGCCCGGCGTATCGGGCCTGGGCCTGGTGCGCGCCCTGCTGCCGCGGCGCAGCGCCACGCTGACCCTGGCCCAGGCCGGCGTCGAGGTCGAGGCCCGGGTGGTGCTGGTGCCGCCCAGCATCTCGCTGCTGGAACCCCTGTGAGCCGGCGCGGCATCGCCCGGCGTGCGGGCTTTGCGACAATCGCCACGACGGCGCCGCTTCCGCAACGCCCGCGACCCTAGAGCCCACGACGTGATCAGCAGCCTGGACCATGCCCCCAGCCCTTCCGCCGGCCGCAGCGACACCGCGCCGGCCTCCGGCAAGGGCCGCATCCTGGTCGTCGACGACGACCGCCTGGTGCTGGCCACCGTGACCCATGGCCTGTCGCAGGCCGGCTACGAGGTCATCGATGCCGACAACGGTGACGACGCCATCCTGCTGGCCCGCGAGCACCGGCCCGAGCTGGCGCTGCTGGACATCCGCATGGAGGGCAAGAGCGGCTTCGATGTCGCCGCCTATCTGCGCGAGTACCTGCACATCCCGTTCATGTTCCTGTCGGCCTTTGCCGACGACGAGACGGTGCAGCAGGTGCGTGAACTGGGCGCCGTGGCCTATCTGGTCAAGCCGCTGGACATCGGCCAGATCCTGCCCACGGTGGCAGCGGCCTTTGCCAATCTGCCGCAGCGGCATGCGGCGGCAGCGGCGGCTGCGGCTGCAACTGCGGCAGCCGCTTTGCCGGCCGTTGCCGCGGCTGCCCCGGCCGGGCCGGTGCCGGCCGCGCCGGCCGTGGCCACGCCCGAGCGCCTGGACCTGGTGGCGGTGGCCATCGGCATCCTGATGCACCGCTATTCGCTGCAGCGCAGCGAGGCCCAGGCGCGGCTGTCACGCCTGGCCGCCGACGAGCAGCGGCCGCTGGCCGACCAGGCCGGGCGCCTGGTGGAAGCAGTGGAACTGCTGGCACGCGGCCAGGGCTGACTTGCGGCCCCCGGCGCCGCGGCTCAGATGTCGCGGTACAGCCGCTTGCGCTCGGCCGTGTAGGCCCACCAGGGCGCCGGTGCGGCGCCACGCATGAAGTCGGTGGCGGCCAGGAAGGTGTCCAGCACGCAGGGGTCCTGGCGCTTGCCGCTGTGCCGGCACAGCGCCTGGTACAGCGACAGCGCATCCTGTGCGGCCAGCTGCTGCGGCTGCTGGATGCCCAGCGCACGCAGGTCGGCGGCCATCGCCGGGCCGATGTTGGGCAGTTGCTCCAGCGTGCGGCATTCGGCGGCGCTGGCGGCCTTGGGCGCCTTGAAGCGGCGCAGGGCAGGGCGGACGGCGCTCACATCAGCATGGTGTTGCGGATCAGGCCCACGGCAATGCCTTCCAGCTCGAACGGCTCTTCGGGGCCGACGACGATGGGCTGGAAGTCGGGGTTCTCGGGCAGCAGCTCGATGCCATGGCGGGTGCGGTGCAGGCGCTTGACCGTGACCTCGTCGCCCAGGCGGGCGACGACGATCTGGCCGTTCTTGGCCTCCTGGGTCTTTTGCACCGCCAGCAGGTCGCCATCCAGGATGCCGGCATCGCGCATGCTCATGCCGCGCACGCGCAGCAGGTAGTCGGGCTGGCGCGCAAACAGCGTGGGCTCGACGGCATAGGTCTGGTCGATGTGCTCCTGGGCCAGGATGGGGCTGCCGGCGGCGACGCGGCCGACCAGGGGCAGGGTCAGCTGCTGCAGGCTGGCCAGCGGCAGCGAAAATTGCTTGGTGCGCGAGGCATTGAGGGCGCGCAGCGCATCCGAGCGCAGGCGGATGCCCCGCGAGGTGCCGCTGACCAGTTCGATCACGCCCTTGCGCGCCAGGGCCTGCAGATGCTCCTCGGCGGCATTGGCCGACTTGAAGCCCAGCTCGGAGGCGATCTCGGCCCGCGTCGGCGGGGCGCCGGTGCGCTCGATGGTGCTTTGCACCAGGTCCAGAATCTGTTGCTGCCGGGCGGTGAGCTTGGGGCTCTCGAACATGCGAACTCCTGAGAATCCATCCAGTGGCTGTATTTTCATCCAGATGAGGGCCTGATGCCAAGCAATTCCGTTCCCGCCGTGCCGACCGGCGGCCTGGTGGTGATCCTGGGCACCGGCGGCACCATCGCCGGCACCGCCGAGCGCACCGGCGACAACATCGGCTACACCGCGGCCCAGCGCAGCGTGCAGCAGTTGCTGACGGCGGTGCCGGCGCTGGCCGGCGCGGCCATCGAGGCGCTGCAACTGGCCCAGCTCGACAGCAAGGACATGGACGTGCTGACCTGGCGCAGCCTGGCGCTGGCGGCCGCGCAGCAGCTGGCCCGGCCCGAGGTGGCCGGCCTGGTGGTGACCCACGGCACCGATACGCTGGAAGAAACCGGCTGGCTGCTGCAGGCCCTGCTGGCGGACGACACCGCGGCCAAGCCGCTGGTGCTGACCGCGGCCATGCGCCCGGCCACGGCCCTGGCCGCCGACGGTCCGCAGAACCTGCTGGATGCGGTGACGCTGGCGCGCTGGCCCGGCGCCCGCGGCGTGCTGGCGGTGCTGGCCGGCACCGTGCATGCGGCGGCCGAGCTGCGCAAGCGCCACGGCTACCGGCCCGATGCCTTTGGCGTCGGCGCGGCGGCTGGCGAGGCCGGTCCGCTGGGCGTGATCGAAGAAGGCCGGCTGCGTGCCTTCAGGCCCTGGCCGCTGGCGAGCGCGGCCCCGCTGCCGCTGCAGGCCCTGCCGGCCGACGCCGCCGGCTGGCCCTGGGTGGAGATCCTCAGCAGCCATGCCGACGCCCGGCCCGAGGCGGTGCTGGCCCTGCTGGATGCCGGCGTGCGCGGCCTGGTGATCGCCGCCACCGGCAATGGCACGCTGCACCGGGCGCTGGAGCCGGCGCTGGCGCAGGCCCGCGACAGCGGCGTGCCGGTGTGGATCTGCAGCCGCTGCGCCGACGGCGTGGTGCTGGGCGAGGCCGCCGGACCCGCCGCGGCGCTGACGCCCTGGCAGGCCCGCGTGGCCTTGCAGCTGCAGCTGCTCAGGCCGCGCTGAGTCGGGCTCAGCCCTGGCTGCGGCCGCGGCGCCGTGCCAGCGCGCCCAGGCCCAGCAGGCCACCGGCCATCAGCGCCCAGCTGCCGGGCTCGGGCACCGGGGCGGCGTAGCCGGCGATGTCGGCCTTGTAGGCATGCAGCACGCCAGGCATCAGCGTATAGGCCGAGCTCAGCGTGGCCGCGCCGCCGCCGGTGCTGTAGGTGCAGCCGACCACGCTGCCCACCGGGCACTGGATGGAGTCGGCATTCGGGTTGGCCAGCGAGAAGTCGAACCACACGTCGAACTGCGTGCCGGTGCCGTTCTGCGTCACGCTGTAGTCGTTGTCGGTGCCGGCCAGCACCAGGTAGCTGCCGTCGGCCAGTTGCGGGCCCACGGCCAGGCCTTCCCACTTCTCGGGCGACTTGCCACCCAGGGCGGCCAGGGTGTTGGCCGACAGATCGACGATCTCGGCGCTCTTGCTCACGGCGGTGTAGCCGGCCGGCAGGCCGGTGTTGGTGTGCGGCAGTTCCAGGCCGGTCACGTCGCTGGCGCCGGCCAGGTCGATCTGGTAGACGCTCTTGTCGGCGCCGCCCACGGTGTTGGTGGGCTCGGTGCTGACGCCGCGGTTGTTGCGCTCCAGCACCAGGAACTTGTCATTGCCCAGGGCCACCAGGGCCGAGATGCCCTGGCCCTGGCCATTGCGGTCGAGCTTGTAGGCGTACTGGCCCACGGCCAGGCCGGTGGTGGTGTCGTACTTGACGATGCGGGTGTAGAAGCTGCGCGTCAGCGAGCCGCCGCTGAGGTTGCCGTCGACCACGGTGCCGTCCTGCAGCATGGCATAGGCGTAGTTGCCGTCGGGGCTGATGGCCAGGCCTTCGAGGCCGCGGTTGCCCTCGCGGCCGCTGGTCAGCTGGGCGGGCGTGGCGTTGTAGTTGATGTCGTTGCCGACTTTGGGCACCAGGTTGGCCGGCACGGTGTAGCTCTTGACCAGGGTGCCGCTGCGGTTGAACTCGTACAGCGAAGGCCCGTATTCGTCGGACACCAGCAGGTTGCCGTTCTTCGGGTTGATGACCATGCCCTCGGGGTCGAAGGACGTGCCCAGCATCGTGCCCGGCGCACTGGGCGCAATGCCATTCATGACCCGGGCGCGGTTCATGAACTGGACCGTCTGCACGACCTGGAAGTTGCTGATCGCGCCGGTGGCCGCATCAACGTCCAGCGTGAAGCGCTGGATGCGGGTCGCATAGTTCAGCGTGCCGCCGCCCGGGCCACGGTCGGACAGGCCCCACCATTCGTTGCGGCTGCGGTCGTAGTAGAGGTCGGAGAAGAAGCCGACGCGGCGGTCAAACGTGCTGCCGCTGCTCAGGTCGACGCTGTCGCCGGCGATCGCCAGGCCGTTGACGAAGCTGACGTTGGTCAGGCTTTGCGCCGCGGCGGGCACTATGGCGGTGCCGGCCAGCGCCAGCGTGGCGGCCGCGGCCAGGGCGCGGAGGGTGAAGGGCATGGAGGCTCCTGCTTTGCTGCTGTGTAAAGGGCAGCAGGCTAGGCAGCCTCGGTGACCGTCCGGTGACGGTCTTGTGACCGATCCCCCCGACCCCATGGGCCGGGGGGATCAGGCCGTGGCCGCTCAGACCACGGTCAGCGTCACGTCGATGTTGCCGCGGGTGGCATTGCTGTACGGGCAGACCTCGTGGGCCGTGGCCACCAGGGCCTCCAGCGCCGCGCGGTCCATGCCCGGCACGCTGATGCTCATGGCCACCGAGATGCCGAAGGCGCCTTCCTTGCCGACCAGCGGGCCGATGCCGACCTGGCTGGTGATGCTGACCTCGGCCGGCAGCTTGATCTTCTGGCGCATCGACACGGCCTTCATCGCACCGATGAAGCAGGCCGAGTAGCCGGCGGCAAACAGCTGCTCGGGGTTGGTGCCGGGGCCGTCGTCGCCGCCCAGGCCCTTGGGCGTGGACAGCGAGCCCTTCAGGCGGCCGTCGCTGGATTCGATGCTGCCGGTGCGGCCGCCGGTGGCGGTGGCGGTGGCGGTGTACAGGGTCGGGTTGATGGCCATGCGGGGCTCCTTTGGCGGGACAGGGGGCTGGGGTGGACAAAAAGCGGTGGCCTGGACTTCAGGCCGCCGCGGCGGGGGACAGGGTGGCGAGCTGCTCGCGCAGCTGGCGCAGCTCGGAGGTCAGGCGCTGGATCTGGTCGAGGTCGCAGGCGGTGGCGCAGGCCACGGCCTGGGGCACGGCCAGCGCGCGGGCCTTGATGGCCCGGCCGGCATGGGTGAGCGTGACGCGCAGCCGGCGCTCGTCGGCGGCATCGCGGCTGCGCTCGACCAGGCCCTGCAGCTGCAGGCGCTTGAGCAGCGGCGTCAGCGTGCCCGAGTCGAGGTGCAGGCGCTGGCCGAGGGCGCTGACGTTCTGGTCGTCCTGCTCCCACAGCGCCAGCATCACCAGGTACTGCGGATAGGTCAGGCCCAGCGGCTCCAGCAGCGGCTTGTACATCTTGGTCATCGCCAGCGAGGCCGAATACAGCGCAAAGCACAGCTGCTGGTCCAGCGCCAGCCAGGCCTCGGCGGCCGGTGCGGCGGTGTGTTCGGGAGCAGGGCGGCGCGAGGGCATGGGGCGAACTGTAGCGAGCAATTCAATTGCGCACAATCAATAGGGTCATCGCACAATCCGTCCATGAGTGACCTGATCGTCCATGGCGGCCGTCCCCTGCGCGGCCGCATCGCCCCCTCGGCAAACAAGAACGCGGTGCTGCCGGTGCTGTGCGCCACGCTGCTGACCGACCAGCCGCTGGTGCTGCACCGCGTGCCCGACATCACCGATGTGCGCAAGCTGCTGGCCTTCTTCGAGCAGCTGGGCTCGTCGGTGGCCATGGACCATGCCACGGGCACGCTGCGCATCCAGCATGGCACCGACCTGGACGTGGAGCGCGCCCGCATGCCCGCCGGCATGCGCTCGTCCATCATGCTGGTGCCGGCCATGCTGCACCGCTTCGGCATCGCCGTGCTGCAGGACGATGTCACCGGCTGCACGCTGGGCGTGCGCGAGGTCGATCCGCACATCGAGGTCTTCCGCGCCTTCGGCGCCACGGTCGAGCATGCGCCGGGCATGACCACGGTGCGGGTGGGTGGATCGTCGGGCAGCGGCGGCCCCAGGCGCTTTGCCGCCGCCGCCCACTGGCTGGAATATGCCTCGGTGACCACCACCGAGAACTTCGTGCTCTGCGCGGTCACGGCCCAGGGCCGCTCCACGCTGACCAATGCCGCCTGCGAGCCCCATGTGCAGGAGTTCTGCAGCTTTCTGGCTGCGCTGGGCGCCAGGATCGACGGCCAGGGCGGCTCGCAGCTGGGCATCACCGGCGTCGAGGCCCTGGGCGGCACCGAATTCACCTTCACCGACGACTTCCACGAGGTCGCCACCTTCCTGGCGCTGAGCGCCATCACCGGCGGCGACGTGCTGGTGCGCAACGACGCGGTGGCGCAGTTCCCGCTGCTGGACCGCACCTTCGCCAAGTTCGGCGTGCAGATCGTGCACGAGGGCGGCCACAGCCGCGCCGTCGTCGACGGGCCGCTGAAGGTCAAGCCGCCGTTCACCAGCAACATCCTGCAGAAGGTGGAGGCCGCGCCCTGGCCCTATGTGCCGGCCGACCTGCTGCCGATCTTCATCGCGCTGGGCGTGCGCGCCGAAGGCTCGGTGATGTTCTGGAACAAGGTCTACGAAGGCGCACTCGGCTGGAGCGCCGAGCTCAGCAAGTTCGGCGCGCATGCGGTGCTGTGCGATCCGCACCGGCTCATCGTCTACGGCGGCAAGCCGCTGGTGCCGGCCACCGTCGAGAGCCCCTACATCATCCGCGTGGCGATTGCGCTGTTCATGCTGGCGGCCAGCATCCCGGGCAAGTCGGTGATCCTGAACGCGCTGCCGATCCGCCGCGCCCACCCGCGCTTCGTCGAGAACCTCAATGCGCTGGGGGCGGACGTGGAGTGGGTCAGCAGCGACTGATCCGCCGCGCCCTCAGCCGGCGGCGCTGGTCAGGGCCTCGATCTCGGTCTGCAGTTCCAGCCAGCGCTCCTCCTGCATCGCCAGCTCGGCGGCGATGTGGTTGAGGCGGCGGCCGGCCTCGGCGATGTCGTCTGCAGCGCTGAGTGAGCCGTCGGCAAAGCGCGCTTCCAGCGCGCTCTTCTCGGCGGCCAGCTTCTCCATGCGCGCATCGATGCCGGCCAGCGCATTGCGCAGCGGCCGCGTGCGGTTGGCCAGATCGCTGCGCGCCTGGGCCGCGGCCTTGCGGTCGTCGCGCGGGTTCACGGTCTTGGCGGCGGGCGCCGGCGCGGTCTTGGACGGGCTCTTGCCGGCGCCTGCCGGGCTGGCGCTGGCGGCGCTGTCGCTGGCCAGTTGCGGCTTGGGCGGGGGCGGCGGCTGCTGGCCGCGGGCAATCGCCCGGCTCACCTCCAGCAGCCATTTCTGGTAGTCGTCCAGGTCGCCGTCAAACGGCAGCACGCCGCCGGCGGTGACCAGCCAGAACTCGTCGCAGACCTCGCGCAGCAGGGCCCGGTCGTGGCTGACCAGCATCACCGTGCCCTCGAACTCGTTCAGCGCGATCGACAGCGCCTCGCGGGTGTTCAGGTCCAGGTGGTTGGTCGGTTCGTCCAGCAGCAGCAGGTTGGGCTTCTGCCAGACGATGGTGGCCATCACCAGGCGCGCGCGCTCGCCGCCCGACAGCGTGCCCACGCGCTGGTGCACCATGTCGCCGGTGAAGCGGAACTGGCCCAGGAAGTTGCGCAGGTCCTGCTCGCGGCCTTCGCCGCCGTTGACGCCCAGCTCGCGCGCCAGCCGCACCATGCGTTGCAGCGGCGTGTCGTCTTCGCTCAGCAGGTCCAGCTCCTGCTGCGCGAAGTAGCCGATGGACAAGCCCTTGCCCTCGGTCAGCGTGCCGGCGATCGGCGCCAGCGCATGGGCGATGGTTTTGACGAAGGTCGACTTGCCCTGGCCGTTGGCGCCCAGGATGCCGATGCGCTGGCCGGCCAGCACGGTGCGGTCGATGTTGCGCACGATGACCTTGTCGCCATAGCCGCAGTTGAGATCGCGCATCGTCAGCATCGGATTCGGCAGGTTGGCCGGCTCCTTGAACTCGAAGTCGAATTCGCTGTCGGTCAGCACCGGTGCCAGCTTGGCCATGCGGTCCAGCGCCTTGACCCGGCTCTGCGCCTGCTTGGCCTTGCTGGCCTTGGCCTTGAAGCGGTCGATGAAGCGCTGCAGGTGGGCGATCTTCTCCTGCTGGCGGCTGAAGGCCGCGGCCTGCTGCTCCATGCGCTCGGCGCGCATCAGCTCGAAGCCCGAATAGCTGGCGCCGTAGCGGGTCAGGTTGGCATTGTCCAGATGCACGGTGACCGAGGTCACCGCATCGAGGAACTCGCGGTCGTGGCTGATCACCAGCATCAGGCCCGGAAAGCGCTTCAGCCAGCCTTCCAGCCAGACCAGGGCGTCCAGGTCCAGGTGGTTGGTGGGCTCGTCCAGCAGCAGCAGGTCGGCCGGGCACATCAGCGCCCGCGCCAGCTGCAACCGCATGCGCCAGCCGCCCGAGAAGCTGTTCACCGGCGCGTCCAGCTGGGTGGTCTTGAAGCCCAGGCCCAGCAGCAGCGACTGGGCGCGGCTGGGCGCATCAAAGGCACCGGCCTGCTCCAGCGCCACATGGGCCTCGGCGATGGCATGGCCGTCGTCGGCGGCCTCGGCGGCCTCCAGCTGGCTGCGCGCCTCCATCAGCGGCAGGTCGCCTTCGAGCACGAAGTCGGTGGCGCCCTGCTCGGTCTCGGGCATGTGCTGGGCGACCTCGCCGACGCGCCAGCGCGGCGGCATCTCCACATCGCCGGCATCGGCCTGCAGGCGATGCGTGATCAGCGAAAACAGGCTGGACTTGCCGGCGCCGTTGCGGCCCACCAGGGCCACCTTCTCGCCGGGGTTCAGCGTGACGCTGGCGTCTTGCAACACCACCTTGGTGCCGCGGCGCAGCGTGAGGTTCTTCAGAAGAATCATGACAGGGGGAATCAGGAGCTGGGGTGCGGACGGGCGAGGCCGAAGTCCAGCACGGTGCGGGTGGCGATGCGGCCGGCGCGCATGTCGTCCAGCACCTCGTTGATCTGCTCCAGCGGCCGGCGCTGGGCATGGCAGCGCAGCTCGCCGGCCGCGGCCATGGCCAGCGTGGCGCGGATGTCGTCGCGCGTGCCCACCGACGAGCCGACGATGCGGAACTCGCCGCCGACGATCTGCAGCGCGGCAAAGCTCAGCGGTTCGGGCGGCAGGCCGACCACGCTGAGCGTGCCGCCCGGGCGCAGCAGCTTGATCGCCAGGTCGTAGGCGGCGCGTGCGGCCGAGGTGACGATGACCACATGGGCCAGGCCCAGGGCGCGCACCGCACGCGGCGTCTCGGGCGAGCGCGCGTCGAAGGCATGGGCCGCGCCCAGTGCGCGGGCCGCGGCCAGCTTGTCGTCGGCCACGTCGATGGCGATGACCTCGGCGCCGCGGGCGCGGGCGATCTGCAGCGCCAGATGGCCCAGGCCGCCGACGCCGACCACCGCCACGCGCTGGCCGGTCTGCACGCCGGCATGGGTCACGGCGCGGTAGGAGGTGACGCCGGCGCAGAACAGCGGCGCGGCCTCGGCATCGTCCAGCGCATCGGGCACCGGGATCGCGAAGTCGGCCTTGGCCACCATGTACTGGGCATAGCCTCCGTTCACGCGCAGGCCGGTGATGCTGGTCTGGCGGCACAGGTTCTCCATGCCGTCGCGGCACAGCTCGCACTGGCCGCAGGACCAGTGCATCCAGGCCACGCCGACTCGCTGGCCCAGGGCCAGCTGCCTGACGCCGGTGCCCAGGCGCAGCACCGTGCCCACGACCTCGTGGCCGGGGATCAGCTCCGGCTTGGTGATGGGCTTGAAGGCCGGCGTATCGCCGTCGAGGATGTGCAGGTCGGAATGGCAGACGCCACAGGCGCGCACCTGCAGCAGCACCTCGTCCTCGGCCGGCTCGGGCAGCGGCTGCTGGCGCAGCGCCAGCGGCTGGCCGAAGCCCTGCATCACGGCGGCGTGCATCTGGGTGGGCAGCATGTCGGTCTCCTGTGGATGGGGCTCAAGGCCGGGCGCGCAGCATCTCGTCGGTCAGCAGCAGCACCATGTCGTCGCCGGCGCTGGTGGCCAGCCACACCGGCTCCAGGCCGGGGAAGGCAGCCTCGAAATGGGCGCGCTCGTGGCCGATCTCCAGCACCAGCACGCCGCCCGGGTTCAGCTGCGCCGGCAGTTCGCGCAGCAGGTGGCGGATGAAGTCCATGCCATCGACGCCGCCATCCGGGTTGCCGTCGAGTGCCAGCGCCGGCTCGGCGCGGAACTCGGCCGGCAGCGCGGCCATCGATTCGGCATTCACATAGGGCGGGTTGCACAGCACCAGGTCGTAGCGGCGCCCGGCCACCGCGGCCAGGCCATCGCCTTGGTGCAGCGCAATGCGCTGGTCCAGGCCGTGGCGCTGCACATTCAGCGCCGCCACGGCCAGCGCATCGGCGCTGAGGTCGGCGGCATCCACCCGCACCTCGGGCCAGGCCAGGGCGGCCAGCACTGCCAGGCTGCCATTGCCGGTGCACAGGTCCAGCACTTGCCGGGTGTGCTCGCTGAGCCAGGGGTCGATGCTGCCGTCGGCGATCAGCTCGGCGATGAAGCTGCGCGGCACGATCACGCGCTCGTCCACCGTGAACGGCACGCCCTGCAGCCAGGCCTCGCCGGTCAGGTAGGCGGCCGGGCGGCGGCTGGTGATGCGCTCTTGCACCAGGGCCTCGGCGGCGGCCTGCTGCCCGGCGTCCACCGTTTGCTCGGCCACCTCGTCCAGCGCATCCAGCGGCAGGCCCAGACGCCACAGCACCAGCCAGGCGGCCTCGTCGAAGGCATTGGCCGTGCCATGCCCAAAGCAAACGCCCGCCTCGGTGAGGCGGGCGCTGCAGCGCTCGATCAGTTCGATGACGGTCATGGCTTCACGGGATGATCGGCGGCAGGTCGCTCATGCGCCGCGGTCCGCTGCCCTCGGCGCGCACCTCGACGATGAAGTCGGTGAACTGGGCCTCGTCGCTTTCTTCGCGCTTGGGCGGTGTGCGCGTGGTGGCGGCGGTCTGGTTCTGCAGCCGGTACAGCAGGTCGGTGGTGGAGTCGGCATTGCCCAGGCCTTCGTCGCGGCTGATCTCGCCGGACAGGATCAGGCGGGCGATGTCTTCCTCGAAGGTGCGCGAGCCCTCGACCAGGGAGCGCTCCATCGCGTCCTTGATGCCCGGGAAGTCGTTCTTCTCGATCAGCTCGGACACCAGGTTGTTGTTGATCAGCACCTCCACCGCCGGGATGCGGCCGCCGCCGGCCGAGCGCAGCAATCGCTGCGAGACGATGGCACGCAGGCCGGCGGCCAGGTCACCCAGCAGCACGGCGCGGGTCTCGGGCGGATAGAACGACAGGATGCGGCCCAGCGCGTGGTAGCTGTTGTTGGCATGCATCGAGGCCAGCACCAGGTGCCCCGACAGCGCATAGCTCAGCGCCGCCGACATGGTCTCGCGGTCGCGGATCTCGCCGATCATGATGCAGTCGGGCGCCTGGCGCAGCGCATTGCGCAGCGCCACCTGGAACGACTCGGTGTCGCGGCCGATCTCGCGCTGGTTGACCACGCACTTCTTGCTCTGGAACAGGAACTCGATCGGGTCCTCGATGGTCAGGATGTGGCCCGGCAGCGTGCGGTTGCGCAGTTCCAGCATCGAGGCCAGCGTGGTGCTCTTGCCCGAGCCGGTGGCGCCCACCATCAGGATCAGGCCGCGCTTTTCCAGCACCAGCTGGCCCAGGATCTCGGGCAGGTGCAGGCTTTCCAGCGGCGGGATGCTGTGCGGGATGTGGCGCACCACGCCGGCAATCGAGCCGCGCTGCTTGAAGGCCGACAGCCGGAAGCTGCCCACCTGCTGCAGGGCCACGGCCAGGTTCAGCTCGCCGGTCTCGTCCAGTTCTTCCAGCTGCAGCGGCGTCAGCACCTCGGACAGCAGCTGGCGCGGCTGCTGCGGCGTCAGCACCTGGTCCGACAGCTGCAGCATCTGACCGTGGATCTTGATCAGCACCGGCATGTTGGCCGACAGGAACACGTCCGAGGCCTGGCGCTCGGCCATGATGCGCATGATCTTTTCCATGCGACTGCTCATGTGCTCTCCCGTGCGACGTGGTGCCGGTGCCGGTGGATCAAGGACGCAGCAGGTCGTTGATGCTGGTCTTGCTGCGCGTCTGCGCGTCCACGCGCTTGACGATGATGGCCGCGTACATGCTGTAGGGCGTGCCGTCGGCGGTGGTCTTGGGCAGGTTGCCCGACACCACCACGCTGCCGCTGGGCACGCGGCCATAGCTGATCTCGCCCGTCTCGCGGTTGAAGATCGGCGTGCTCTGGCCCAGGTACACGCCCATGCCCAGCACCGAGTTCTCCTCGACGATCACGCCTTCCACCACCTCGGAGCGGGCGCCGATGAAGCAGTTGTCCTCGATGATGGTGGGATTGGCCTGCAGGGGTTCGAGCACGCCGCCGATGCCCACGCCGCCCGACAGGTGCACGCCCTTGCCGATCTGGGCGCAGCTGCCCACGGTGGCCCAGGTGTCGACCATGGTGCCTTCGTCGACATAGGCGCCGATGTTCACGTAGCTGGGCATCAGCACCACGTTCTTGGCGATGTAGCTGCCGCGGCGGGCCACGGCCGGCGGCACCACGCGGATGCCGGTCTCGCGCATGGCCTGCTCGCTGACGTGGGTGAACTTGGTCTCCACCTTGTCGAAGAACGACAGGTCGCCGCCGCGCATCACATGGTTGTCCTTCAGGCGGAAGCTCAGCAGCACCGCCTTCTTGAGCCATTGGTTGACCGTCCACTGGCCCACGCCCTGGCGCTCGGCCACGCGCCGCCGGCCGGCATTGAGGTCGGCGATGACCTGCTCGACGGCCTCGACGATCTTGGGGTCGGCGGCGGTGGGGCTCAGGCTGGCACGGCCTTCCCAGGCCAGGTCGATCAGGTTCTGCAATTCGGTGGTCATGTCGTGTTCAGCCCAGAAGGGCGTGATAGTTGGGCGCGGTAGGAACGGGTGAATTCGGCAATGCGGTGGGCGGCTTCCAGGCACTCGGCGGTGTCGGCCACCAGGGCCATGCGGATGCGGCCCCGGCCCGGGTTGATGCCTTGCGCCTCGCGCGCCAGCAGGCTGCCGGGTAGCACCGCCACATTGTATTGAGCGAGCAGTTGCTGGCCGAAGGCGATGTCGTCTTCGCCCGGCACCGCCGCCCAGAGGTAGAAGCCGGCATCGGGCAGAGCCACGTCCAGCTCGGCGGCCAGCACCGGCGTGGCCTGGGCGAACTTGGTGCGGTACAGCTCGCGGTTGGCCACCACATGGGCCTCGTCGTTCCAGGCGGCGATGCTGGCGGCCTGCACGATGGGGCTCATGGCCGAGCCATGGTAGGTGCGGTAGAGCAAAAAGGCCTTCAGGATCGCCGCATCGCCGGCCACGAAGCCCGCGCGCAGCCCCGGCACATTGCTGCGCTTGGACAGGCTGGTCAGCATCACCAGGTTCTTGAAGTCGCTGCGGCCCAGGGCCTGGGCCGCCTGCAGGCCGCCCAGCGGCGCCTCGTCGCGGAAATAGATCTCCGAATAGCATTCGTCGCTGGCGATGACGAAGCCGTGGCGGTCGCTCAGCTCGAACAGCGTCGCCCATTCGTCCAGCGGCATCACCGCGCCGGTGGGATTGCCCGGCGAGCAGACATAGACCAGGCGGGTGCGGGCCCAGGTGGCGGCGGCGATCTGGTCCCAGCGCGGCGCGAAGTTGCGCGCCGGGTCGCTGTTGGCGAACACCGGCGTGGCCCCGCCCAGCAGGGCCGCGCCCTCGTAGATCTGGTAGAACGGATTGGGGCAGAGCACCACCGCCTCGCGCTCGGCCGGGTCCAGCACCGTCTGCGCCAGCGCAAACAGCGCCTCGCGCGAGCCGTTGACCGGCAGCACCTGGCTGGCGGCATCGAGTGCCAGGCCGTAGCGGCGCTGCATCCAGCCGGCACAGGCCTGGCGCAGCTCCAGCGAGCCGGCGGTGGGTGGATAAACCGCCAGGCCGGCCACGCTGGCCGCCAGCGCGTCCAGCACCAGCGGCGGCGTGGCGTGGCGCGGCTCGCCGATGCCCAGGCTGATGGGCCGCAGATCGGCATTGGGGGTGATGCCGGCGGTCAGCGCACGCCAGCGTTCGAAGGGGTAGGGGTGGAGCTTGCCCAGCAGCGGGTTCATGGGCGCGGATTATCGGGGCCGGCGCGGCGCCGGCGGCCGGCTACAGCCAGCCGATGCAGCCCGGCGCGCCGCAGCGGCAGGCCAGCGTGCCCTCGTGGTGGGTTTCGCCGTAGTTGACGGTGAGTTCTTCGCCGGGGGCGATCTCGCGCAGGCTGTAGAACTCGATGCGGCCGTCGCGGATCTGCAGCCGCGCATTGGCCTGGCAGCTGTGGTTGGTGAAGCGCATCGGGTCGCCGGACTTCGACGCATCCACCGCATGCCGCGGCGAGACCTCGACGATCATGATGCGCTGTTGGCCGGCGGCGCGGCGCCGGGCCTCGGCCACGCTGATGCGCTCGCCGCGGATCTCGCCGATCTTGCGGTGCGGCGGCACCGGTTCCAGCGCAAACACGCCGAAGCCGTCGATGCGGCTGCGCTTCACCTGCACCTCGTACTTCTGGTAGGGCGGTCGCTCGGCCAGCGCCATCTGCGGCCCCGGTGCTCAGGAGGGCTTGCGGGCCATCCAGACCTTCAACGCATTCATCGTATTGGTCACGTGGCGGTAGGGGTTGAGGCTGGTGAACTGGAACTGGATCTTGCCGTCCGGCGAGATCAGGTAGGTGGTGCGGTTGGCATAGTCGGGCTTCAGCGCCAGCACCGCGTCATAGGCCTTGGACACCTTCTGGTCGGCGTCGGCGGCCACCGCGAACTTGTTGCGGCATTCGGTGACCGAGAAGCGCTTCAGCGTGGCCAGGTCGTCGTGTGACACGCCGATGACGGTGGCGCCCAGGGCCTTGAAGGAGTCGGTGGCCTCGGCGAACTGGTGGGCCTCGATGGTGCAGCCGGTGGAAAACGCCGCCGGAAAGAAGTACAGCACCACCGGTCCGGACTTCAGCGCCTCGGCCAGCGCAAAGCGGATCGGCTGGCCGCCCAGCGCCGCCTCCAGCGTGAAATCGGGCGCCTTGTCGCCCACGTCCAGCGCCGCCTGTGCGCTGGGCAGCAGGGCCAACAGGCAGCCGACCACGGCCAGGCGGCGCAGCACGGGCAGGGCGGTGGTGACGGGGGCTGACAACATGCTGGCGATGATACCCAGCGCGTCGATATCATGCGGCCGCCATGACCCTGCTGCTGCCGTTGTGCACCGCCGTTTCCGTCCTGCCCTGGCCCCGTCTGCTGCGCGGCGGCCTGCTGGCCATGCTGGCGCTGCTGCTGTCGGCCTGCGCCTACCTGCCGCGCAGCGTGGAGCGGCCACCGGCCATGGCCTTGCATGCCAGCAGCGCCACCACGCTGGGCCGCATCGCCGCGGTGTCCCAGCCCGAGCCGGGGCTGTCGGGCTTTCGCTTGCTGCCCGGCGCGCCGTTCGCGCTGGACACGCGGCTGCAGCTGATCCGCCGCGCCGAGCAGTCGGTGGACGTGCAGTACTACCACATCGCCGACGACGAGGTCGGCCATTTGCTGCTGCGCGAACTGCGTGATGCCGGGCTGCGCGGCGTGCGCGTGCGCCTCTTGGTCGACGACCTGTACACCGAGAACCTGGACCCGACGCTGCTGGGCCTGGCCGCGCATCCGAATGTCGAGGTGCGGCTGTTCAACCCCTTTCCGGGCGGGCGCGACTTCTTTCTGACGCGCTTTCTGCGCTCGGCCCACGAGTTCGGCCGCGTCAACCGGCGCATGCACAACAAGCTGCTGATCGCCGATGGCGCGATGGCCGTGACCGGTGGCCGCAACATCGCCAACGAGTACTACCTGCGCCACGAGCAGGCCAACTTCGTCGACCTGGACACCTTTGCCACCGGCCCCATCGTCACCGAGCTGGCGACCTACTTCGACGACTACTGGAACAGCCCGGTGGTGTTCCCGGTGGCCGCCATCGCCCGCACCGAGCTGTCGCGGCCGGCGCTGCAGCAGCAGTTCGAGGCCATCACCGCCGACATCCCGGCGCAGGCACCGCCGCCGGACTACGACGCGCTGGGCTATGGGCCCATCGCCGAAGACCTGGACGCCGGCCGGCTGGGCCTGGTCTGGGCCCAGGCCTGGGCCTATGCCGATGCGCCCGAGCGCATCAAGGGCATGGGCGCCAGCTATGGCCTGGTGCCGCTGGTGGACGTGGAATCGGTGCGCTACAACGTCATCGAGCTGATGCGCCGGGCGCGCAGCGAGGTCATCATGACCACGCCCTATCTGATCCCCGGCGACAAGGGCATGGAGCTGTTCGCCGAGCTGCGCGCGCGCAAGATCAAGCTGCGGGTGCTGACCAATTCGCTGGCCGCCACCGACGAGCCGCTGGTGCACATCGGCTACGAGCGCTACCGCGAGCCGATGCTGCGCCTGGGTGTGGAACTGCACGAGCTGAGCCCCGGCCGCGCCCAGCGCAGCAAGCGGCTGATGGTGTTCCGCAATGCGCACAGCCGCCTGCATGCCAAGACCGCGGTGATCGACAAGCGCCTGGTGTTCCTGGGCTCGATGAACTTCGATCCGCGCTCGGAGAAGCACAACACCGAGATGGGCGTGTTCATCGACAGCCCGCCGCTGGCGCGCGAGATCCTGCGCCTGATGGACCTGGACAAGCTGCAGGCCAGCTACCAGGTGATGCTGCGCACCGGCGGCCAGGGCCTGCAGTGGGTGGCCAACGACGACGACGGCGAGGTGGTGCTGACCGAGGAGCCCGAGGCCGACCGCCTGACCCTGCTGCTGCTCAAGCTGCTGGCGCCGCTGGCGCCCGAAGAGCTGCTATAGCCGGCGCTGCCCGGCCCGCGCAGAGCGTTCAGCGCGTTCGGCCCACAACCCCAGCGCCACGGCCAGCGCCGCCGCGCCGGCGGTCACCCAGCGGGCCGACGACCACTGGCCGCTGGCCGCCACCACTGCCGCGATCAGCGGCGTGCCGATGAACTGGCCCAGCTGCGAGCACTGCATCACCGCGCCCTGCACGGCGCCGATCTGCTGCGCACTGCGCGCCAGCACGGCCGATGCCGACAGCGCTGCCGCCGGCACCACGCCGCCGATGAAGGACAGCGCCACGCTGCAGGCATAGCGTGCGCCATCGGGCAGGGCCTCGCTGGCGCAGCCCAGGCCCAGCAGGCCGGTGGCCAGCTGCGAGATCGCGATCAGCCGGCCGCGCGACAGGCCACGCTGCACCAGGGCGCCACCCAGCAGGTTGCCGGGCACGCAGGCCAGCAGCATCAGGCAGGTCAGCCAGGCCGCGGCGGCGGCGTCCAGGCCACGCTGCTCGCGCAGAAAGCTGGGCATCCAGACGATCAGCGCATAGTGCTGCAGCGCCCACAGGCCGAAGGCCAGGCCGTACAGCCAGGGCAGGGGCTGGCGCAGCACGGTCAGCGCGCCGGCCCAGGGCAGGGCATGGCCGCTGGGTGCGGCTGCGGCAAAGTGCCGCCGCTGCGCCAGCACGCCGGCTGCGGCGGCCAGCAGCAGGGCCGCGGCCAGCAGCCACAGGCCGCGCCAGCCGGCGGCCGGCAGCAGCAGTGGCGACAGCGCCATCGCCAGGCCGGCGCCGGCCGGCAGATAGGCCGACCAGATGCCCAGCGCAAAGCGCCGATCGGTCGGCGCCGCGGCAGCGCTGATCAGCGAGGGCGCGGCCACCGCCACGGCCAGGAAGCCGGCGCTTTCCAGCAGCCGCGTGGCCACCAGGGTGGCAAAGCCGTCGGCCGCCAGCGCCAGCGCCGAGCCCAGCGCGCTGGCCGCGAGGCCGCCGACCACCATGCGCAGCGCGCCCAGCCGGCCCACGGCCAGGCCGGCGGCCAGGGCCACCAGCACGGCCAGCGTGGTCAGCAGCGACGACACCCAGCCGGCCTGCACCAGGCTCAGGCCCAGCTCGCCGCGCAGCCCGGCAATCGCCAGCGGCACCTTGCCGACGTTGACGGCAATCGCCACGCCGGCCAGCGTGGCGGCCAGCACCGCCGGCCAGTGGGTCGGCCCGGTCGGTCCCTGCGTGGGATTCAACCCAGCAGCCCGCGCTCCATGGGCAGGGCCGGCAGGTCCACCGCCGGCGCCGGCTTCCAGCCCTTCTGGCGGTGCTCGGCCACCACATTGGTGTAGATGCCGCCGCGCACATACCACTTGGCGGTGATGCGGATGAAGCGCGGCTGGGTCGCCTTGACGATGTCGTCGAGGATGGTGTTGGTGACCTTCTCGTGGAACGCACCCTCGTGGCGGTAGCTCCAGAAGTACATCTTCAGGCTCTTCAGCTCGACGCAGAGCTTGTCCGCGATCATGTCGATGGTGAAGTGCGCAAAGTCGGGCTGGCCGGTCAGCGGGCAGTGGCAGGTGAACTCGGGCACCTGGAACTGGATCAGGTAGTCGCGGTCGGGCGCCGGGTTGTCGAAGGTGTGCAGCTCCTTGCTGGGCGCCGACGGCGGATTGGGCGGCAGCGGGCGCTGATTGGCCACGGTGGGTGTGGCGGTCGGTGCGGCAGCGGTCTTGGGCAGCTTCTTGGCCATGGTGCGAAGCCGGCGGCTGCCGGCGGTCTGCAAAGCCTGCGATGCTATCATCCGGCCCCGATCAGTCCTTTGTGGACTGGCAATAAATCCATACGAATCAAGAACTTGCGTTGGTCGATTGAAGCGGCCGACCCCGGGATGCAGACCCGACGCGCATGCGCCTGAACCAGATCAAGCTCTCGGGCTTCAAGTCCTTCGCCGAACCCACCACCTTCCAGCTGCCCGGCCAGCGCGTCGGCGTGGTCGGCCCCAATGGCTGCGGCAAGTCCAACATCATGGACGCGGTGCGCTGGGTGCTGGGCGAGAGCAAGGCCAGCGAGCTGCGCGGCGAGTCCATGCAGGACGTGATCTTCAACGGCTCGGGCCAGCGCAAGCCGGCCAGCCGCGCCAGCGTGGAGCTGGTGTTCAGCAACGAGGACGCGCGCGCCGGCGGCCAGTGGAACCAGTTTGCCGAGATCGCCGTCAAGCGCGTGCTCACGCGCGACGGCAGCAGCAGCTACTACATCAACAACCAGCCGGTGCGCCGCCGCGATGTGCAGGACGTGTTCCTGGGCACCGGCCTGGGGCCACGCGCCTACGCCATCATCGGCCAGGGCACGATCAGCCGCATCATCGAAAGCCGGCCCGAGGAACTGCGCATGTTCCTCGAGGAGGCGGCCGGCGTCAGCAAGTACAAGGAGCGCCGCCGCGAGACCGAGCACCGGCTGCGCGATACGCGCGAGAACCTGACGCGGGTCGAGGACATCCTGCGCGAGCTGAACGCCAACCTCGAGAAGCTGGAGAAGCAGGCCGAGGTGGCGGGCCGCTACCACGCGCTGCAGGAGGCCGGCACGGCCAAGCTGCACCAGCTGTGGTTCCTGCGCCACCGCGACGCCGCCACCGAGGAGCAGCGCGTGGCCAAGGCCTCGGCCGAGGCCAGCAATGCGCTGGAGGCGCGCCTGGCCGAGCTGCGCCATGTCGAGGCCCAGCTGGAGCAGGTGCGCCAGTCGCACTATGCCGCCGGCGACCAGCTGCACCTGGCCCAGGGCGACCTGGCCCAGGCGGCGCTGGAGGTCAGCCGGCTGGAGGAGCGCATCCGCTATGTGGTCGAGGGCCGCAACCGGCTGCAGCAGCGCATCGCCGAGTTGCGCGCGCAGAACGACCAGTGGGGCACGCGCCGCGCCGAGGCCGAGGCCGAGCAGGAGAGCATCGCCGAGCAGATCGCCGCCGCCGACGAGCAGGCCGAAGTGCTGGCGGCCCAGGCCGAGGAACAGTCGCTGCGCCTGCCCGACCAGGAGGATGCGGTGCGTGCCGCCCAGGCCCGCGCCAACGAGCAGCGCGCCAAGGTGGCCCAGGTGCAGCAGCAGATCCAGGTGCTGGCCACCGAGAGCCGGCATGTGGACGAGCAGGCCAAGGCGCTGCGCCAGCGCCGCGAGCGCCTGCAGGGCGAGCGGCGTGGCCTGGCCGCGCCCGATCAGCAGCGGCTGGACGAGCTGCGCACGCAAAGCGCCGCCGCCGACGAGGCGCGCGAGCTGGCCGAGGCCCGGCTGCACGAGCTGCAGGAGCAGGCGCCGGCACTCGACGAGCAGCGCCGCGTCCAGCAGCAGCGCAGCAACGACGAGTCGCGCCTGCTGGCCGACACCGCGGCGCGCCTGGCCGCGCTGCGTGCGCTGCAGGACAAGGTGCAGACCGAGGGCAAGTTGAAGCCCTGGCTGGCCAAGCACGGCCTGGACGGCCTGGCCGGGCTGTGGACACGCATCCACATCGAGCCGGGCTGGGAGACGGCGCTCGAATCCGCGCTGCGCGAGCGCCTCAATGCGCTGGCCGTGGGCCGCATCGAGACCGTGCGCGCCTTCGCCGCCGATGCACCGCCGGCGCGGCTGGCCTTCTACACCGCGCCCTCGGGCGCGATCGAGAACACGCACCGCACGCTGCCGCGGCTGTCCGATCTGCTGCGGCTGGGCGCCGATGACGGCGGCCTCAAGGCCTTGCTGAACGACTGGCTGGAAGGCGTCTACACCGCCGCCAGCCTCGACGACGCCCTGGCCCAGCGTGGCCAGCTGACCCATGGCGAGGTCATCATGACCGCCGCCGGCCATGCGGTGAGCCAGTTTGCCGTGGCCTTCTACGCGCCCGATTCCGAACAGGCCGGCATGCTGGCCCGGGCCCAGGAGATCGAGCAGCTGGACCGCGCCAGCCGCGCCCAGGTGCTGGTGGCCGATGAGGCGAGGGCGGCCCTGGTCAAGCTGGACGCGGCCTATGCCGATGTGCAGCAGCGCCTGGTGGCCGCGCGCCGCGAAGCCGGCGAGACCCAGACCCGCGCCCACCAGCTGCAGGTGGAGCTGCTGCGCCTGGCCCAGCAGGCCGAGGCCACGCAGCAGCGGCGCGGCCAGCTCGACGAAGAACTGGCCGAGATCGAGGCCCAGGACGAGCAGCTGCAGGAGCGCCGCGCGCTGGGCGAGGCGCGCTTCGAGGAGTTGGACCAGCAGCTGGCCACCACCCAGGAGCGCCATGCCGAGCTGGACGAGGCGGTGATCACCGCCGAGCGCCGCCTGGCCGATGCGCGCGAGCAGCTGCGCGCGCTGGAGCGCCAGGCCCAGGAATCGCAGTACCAGGCCCGTGCCCTGGGCGCGCGCCGCGGCGAGCTGCAGCGCATGATCGAGACGGCGGCCCAGCAGGTGGCCGGCAATGCCCAGGCCGGCCAGCAGCTGGAGCTGGAGCTGGAGACGCTGAACGATGCCGCCGCCCAGGCCGGCCTGCAGGAAGCGCTGGCGCTGAAGCTGCAGCGCGAGCAGGCGCTGGCCGCGGTGCGCTCGGCCTACGACGAGCTGTCGGCCCAGCTGCGCAGCGCCGACGAGCAGCGCCTGGTGCTGGAGCGTGGCCTGCAGCCGCTGCGCGACGACATCACCAAGCTGCAGCTGGAAGCCCAGGCAGCCCAGCTGGGTGGCGCGCAATACCTGGAGCAGCTGCAGGCCGCCAACGTCGACCTGGCCGCGCTGGGCCAGCGCATCGCCGACGAGAACATCAAGCTCTGGGGCCTGCAGGGCGAGATCGACCGCATCAACAAGGAGATCGCGGCGCTGGGCGCGGTCAACCTGGCGGCGCTCGACGAGCTGAGCAGCGCACGCGAGCGCAAGACCTTCCTCGACGCGCAGAACGCCGACCTGCTGGACGCCATCGGCACGCTGGAGGATGCGATCCACAAGATCGACCTGGAGACGCGCGACCTGCTGGGCAAGACCTTCAACCAGGTCAACGAGCAGTTCGGCCGCATGTTCCCCAGCCTGTTCGGTGGCGGCAATGCGCGGCTGCAGATGACCGGCGACGAGATCCTCGACGCCGGCGTGCAGGTGATGGCCCAGCCGCCGGGCAAGAAGAACTCGACCATCCACCTGCTGTCGGGCGGCGAGAAGGCGCTGACCGCCATCGCCCTGGTGTTTGCGATCTTCCTGCTCAACCCGGCGCCGTTCTGCCTGCTCGACGAGGTGGATGCGCCGCTGGACGACGCCAACACCGAACGCTATTCGCGCCTGGTGGCCGAGATGAGCCACAAGGGCACGCAGTTCCTGTTCATCAGCCACAACAAGATCGCCATGGAAATGGCCGAGCAGCTGATCGGCGTGACCATGCAGGAGCAGGGCGTGTCGCGCATCGTCGCGGTGGACATGGAAGCCGCGGTCAACATGGTGGAACGCTGATGACGCTGACCGAAGGTCTGGGCATCCTGGCCGGCCTGGTGCTGGCCGGCGTGGTGGCGCATGGCGCCTGGAATGCACGCAAGGCACGGCCGCGCACGCCCGAGCCCGGCGACGGCGGCCGCGTCGAGCCGGCGCTGGACGGGGGCGCGGCCGCGCCGGCAGGCGACCACGCCGATGCGCTGGCCGCGCCGCAGGCGCCGGCCCTGGCCGGCTCGGCCGAGGCCACGATCCCCGAGCTGCGCGCCGCCGCGCCGCGCAAGAGCGCGCGCCTCGATCCGCTGATCGACGCCATCGCCACGTTGCGCCTGGAAGCCCCGGTCACCGGCGAGGCGGCGCTGATGCACCTGCCGCACACCCGCCGCGCCGGCACCAAGCCCTTCATCATCGAAGGCCTGAACAGCGCCAGCGGCGACTGGGAGCTGCCCACGCCCGGCCAGCGCTACAGCGAGTTCCAGGCCGGCGTGCAGATGGCCAACCGCTCGGGCGCGTTGAACGAGATCGAGTACAGCGAGTTCGTGCAGAAGCTGCAGGGCTTTGCCGAGGGCGTGGGCGCCATCGTCGACCTGCCCGACATGCTGGACGTGGTGGGCCGTGCGCGCGAGCTGGACGGTTTTGCCAGCGCCCACGATGCCCAGCTGACGGTGAACCTGCGTGCCAATGCCGCGGCCTGGACCGTGGGCTATCTGCAGCAGGCCGCCGGCCGCCATGGCTTTGTGCCCGGCGTGCTGCCCGGCCGCCTGGTGCTGCCCGGGCCCGAGGAGGGCGCGCCGCCGGTGCTGGTGCTGGGCTTCGACGCCCAGGCCGCGCTGGCCGACGATCCCAGCGTGGCCGCGGTGCGCCAGATCGGCCTGAGCCTGGACGTGCCACAGACGCCCGAGGCGCAGGAGCCTTATCCGGCCTGGCAGGATGCGGCGCGCCGCCTGGCCGCCGAGATCGATGCCACGGTCTGCGACGACGCCGGCCGGCCGATCACGCTGCAGGCCTTCGTCGGCATCGGCGAGGACCTGAAGGCCTTGTACCAGGCGCTGGAGCAGCGCGACCTGGCCGCCGGCTCGCCGGCCGCGCGGCGGCTGTTCAGCTGATCCGGCGGCGGCCGGCCGGCCTCAGCGTCCGGCCTCAGCGCGCCGCGTGGTGCTGGCGCCAGGCGGTGCACTGCTGCACCGCCTCCAGCGTTCGCTGCAGCGCCAGTTCGCCACCCTGGTAGCGCCGAGCCGTCGGCCCGAACACCGCCTGCAGACGCCGTGCCTCGTCGGCGCTGCAGGCACTGGCAAACAGCCGCGGCAGCCAGGCCGGCTCGTCGCGGCCCAGGCGCTTGACCAGGGCCGCCTGGTGGCGGGCGACGAAGGCCAGCGCGCCCTCGCGCAGCTGCGCATCCTCGCCCTGGCTGCGCAGCAGCGGGCCCAGGCTGTCGCGGATGTCCAGCGCCGGGTCCAGCAGCAGCTCGCGGGCGCGCTCGGCCAGCGCAGGCTGGCGAAAGCGCGCCAGCGCACGCAGCAGGTCCTGGCGTTCGCCGCGCTGCTCGCTGGCGCGCAGCGCCGCCCGCAGGGCCTCGAACAGGCCTGCATCGCCGTCCAGCGCCGCGGTCTGCAGCACCGCCGCACGCAGCGCCACCGGCAGGCTGGCGCGGTCCAGCAGCCAGGCCTCGGCCAGGCGCCGCGCCTGGGCGCGCAGCTCGGCGTCGTCGCCGGCATCGGCCAGCGCCGGCAGCAGCTGGGCGCGCAGCAGGCGCAGGTCCTCGCCCTCGCCGTCGCGCGGCAGCCAGCCCAGCGCCCGGGCGCGGTCGCCGAACAGCCGCTGCCAACGCTGGGCGCGTTCGGTGCGCTCGGCACCGGCCCCGGGCTGCAGCATGTCCAGGCGCTGCAGGGCCTGCAGCGCGGCCTCGGCCAGGTCGGCGCGCGCATGGCCGGCCAGGGCCTGGATCAGGCCCAGCAGGGCGGCCGTGTCCAGCTCGCCGGCGCCATGCAGGGCGCGGCCATCGTCCAGCAGGGCCAGGGCCTCGGCATCGCTGAGCCCCGGTGCGGCCACCAGCCGCGCCAGGCCGTCGCCGGCATAGGCCGTGCGGTGGTAGCCCACGCCGTCCACATTGGCCTGCACCCAGGCCGGGCAGTCGGCATCGGCCAGGTCGAGGCGGGCCTCGCCGCCGTCCAGCAGCAGCCGCTGCTCGCCGGCCGGCGTGCGCAGCAGCAGCGGCAGACGCCAGCGCAGGCCGCGGTCGGCGCTGGCCGGCGAGCCCAGCGGCAGCAGCCGCGACTGGGCCAGCTCCAGCCGCGGCGGCTGGCCGGCCGGGCACTGCAGGGCCACGCGCAGCAGCGGCATGCCGGGCTGGGTGGTGAAGCTGCGCAGCGCGTCGGCCAGCGGATGGGGCGCGGCCTCCGGCAGCGCTGCATCGTCCGCATCGGCCAGGGCCTGGAAGAAGTCCTCGCTGCGCACGCTGCCCCAGGCATGGCGCTGCATCAGCCGGCGCACGCCGTCGCGAAAGCGCTCCGGTCCCAGCCAGCGCTCGGCCATGGCCAGCACGGTCTGGCCCTTCTCGTAGGTGATGGCATCCCAGAGGTTGCCGAAGTCCTCGTCGCGCTCTACCGGCTGCTGGATGCGGCGTGCACTGGCCAGCTGGTCGGCCTGCATGGCGCGGGCACGGGCGCGCACCATGGCCAGGTCGCCGCCCCAGGCCGGCTCGGGCTGCAGCTCGGCGCTGATGCGGTCGCCCAGCCAGCTGGCAAAGCTCTCGTTGAGCCACAGGTCGTCCCACCAGGCCGGCGTGACCAGGTTGCCGAACCACTGGTGCGCCAGCTCATGGGCCACGGTGGCCAGATGGTCGCGCTGCCACTGCGGCGAGGCCTGGCCCGGCGCGGCCAGCAGCAGGCTGGCCGAATAGGTCACCAGGCCCGGATGCTCCATCGCGTCGAAGCCGGTGGTCACCGGGATGGCCAGGCTGTCGAGCTTGGCAAACGGATGCGGCTGGCCGAACCAGCGCTCCAGCGCGGCCAGCGCGCGGGCGCTGCTGGTGGCGGCCACTGCGGCATCGGCGCTGCGGCCGCGCGGCAGCCACACGCGCAGCGGCGTGGCGCCGACCTGGCCGCCGTCCACCGACTCGAAATCGCCCACCGCAAAGGCCAGCAGATAGCTGGGCAGCGGCGGCGTGGTGGCAAAGCGCACGCGCTTCATGCCCGGCGGCGCCTCGTCGCTGCGGGTCTCGGCCACCGGCATGTTGGACAGCGCGGTCAGCGCCGCCGGCACGGTGAGGGTCAGCGTCCAGGGCAGCTTGAAGCCGGGCTCGTCGAACAGCGGAAAGGCCAGGCGCGCGCCGGTGGGCTCGAACTGCGTGAAGGCGGCCCAGGGGCTGTGCTGCTGCAGGCCCAGGCGTTGGCGGAACAGGCCGTAGACATCCTGGTTCTGCAGCGCGCCGTCGAAGGCCAGCACCAGGCGGGCGCGGCCAGCGGGCAGCCTGGGCTGCTGCCGCGTCGGCCGCTGCAGGCTGAGGGCGATGCGCTCGGCATCCAGCGGCGCGGCACGCAGCGCCAGGCGGTGGGCGCCGGTTTCCAGCCAGGCGCTGCGGATGCGCAGGTCCTTGGCATGCAGCTGCAGCTGGCTCAGCGCACGCTGCAGCTCGACATCGATCTCCACCTCGCCCTGGTGGCGCGGCTGGGCCGGGTCGACGGTCAGCGCCAGCGACACGGCCAGCGGCCGCACCTCGGCCGGCAGGCGCAGCGGCAGGCCTTGCTGCGGGGCGGCGATGGCCAGGCCGGCGCCGAGCATCAGCCAACCCATGGCGATCCGCCGCAAGGCCTGGGCGCAGCGCCGCAGCCGCTCGGGCACCGGATGAAGATCAGGCATGGGCGGCGACTCTACACGCCGGGACGGGCGGCGCCGTTGGCCGAGAATGGGGGCATGTCCGATCCGGTTCCCGACGCCATCGCCCACCGCGCTGCGGCACTGCGCCAGCAGCTGCAGCACCACGCCCACCGCTACTACGTGCTGGATGCGCCGGAGATCCCCGACGCCGAGTACGACCGGCTGTTCCAGGAGCTGCAGGCGCTGGAGGCCGCCCACCCGTCGCTGCGCACGGCCGATTCGCCGACGCAGCGTGTGGGCGGTGCGGTGCTGGCCGGCCTGGTGCCGGTGCGCCATGCCGTGCCCATGCTGTCGATCCAGACCGAGACCGACACCACGGCCGAGGGCGCGCGGGCCTTCGATGGCCGCGTGCGCCGCGAGCTGGGCCTGGCCGCCGATGCGCCGCCGCTGGCCTACCACGCCGAGCTGAAGTTCGACGGCCTGGCCATCAACCTGCGCTACGAGCAGGGCCTGCTGGTGCAGGCGGCCACGCGCGGCGACGGCGAGACCGGCGAGGACGTCACGCACAACATCCGCACCATCGCCCAGATCCCGATGCGCCTGCTGACCGACGCGCCGCCGCCGGTGCTGGAGGTGCGTGGCGAGGTCTATATGCGGCGCGACCATTTCGAGCGCCTGAACGAGCGCCAGCGCGAGCGCGGCGACAAGAGCTACATCAACCCGCGCAATGCCGCGGCCGGCGCGGTGCGCCTGCTCGACTCGACGCTGGCGGCGCAGCGGCCGCTGAGCTTCTTCGCCTACGGCCTGGGCGAGGTGCAGGGCTGGGCCCTGCCGGACAGCCAGCACGGCCTGCTGGCGGCCCTGGGTGCGCTGGGCCTGCCGGTGGCCGGGCAGAACGCCCGCGTGCTGGGCGCCGACGGCCTGGTGGACTTCCACCAGCGCATCGCCGCCCAGCGCGATGCGCTGCCCTTCGACATCGACGGCGTGGTCTACAAGGTCGACAGCCTGACGCTGCAGCAGCAGCTGGGCTTCAAGACCCGCGAACCGCGCTGGGCCGTGGCCCACAAGTACCCGGCGCAGGAGCAGATCACCCGGCTCAACGGCATCGAGGTGCAGGTGGGCCGCACCGGCAAGCTGACGCCGGTGGCCAAGCTGGAGCCGGTGTTTGTCGGCGGCACGACGGTCAGCAATGCCACGCTGCACAACGTGTTCGAGCTGCGGCGTAAGGGCGTGCGCATCGGCGACCAGGTCATCGTGCGCCGCGCCGGCGACGTGATCCCCGAGGTGGTGGGCCGCGTGCCCGGGCTGCGCGAAGCCTATGTGCCCAACTTCCGCATCTGGCCGCGGCTGTGCCCGGCCTGCGGCAGCCTGGCCGAGCGCGAGAAGGGCGGCATGGACTACCGCTGCACCGGCGGCCTGTTCTGCCCGGCGCAGCGCAAGCAGGCCCTGCTGCACTTTGCCGGCCGGCGCGCGATGGACATCGAGGGCCTGGGCGACAAGCTGGTCGACCAGCTGGTCGACGCCGGCATCATCCGCACCCTGCCCGAGCTGTATACGCTGGGCCTGGCCAAGCTCAGCGCGCTGGAGCGCATGGGCGAGAAGAGCGCGCAGAACCTGGTGGCGGCGCTGGAGCAGAGCAAGGCCACCACGCTGCCGCGCTTTCTGTTCGCGCTGGGCATCCGCCAGGTCGGCGAGGCCACGGCGCGCGATCTGGCACGGCACTTCGGCAGCCTGGACCGCATCATGGACGCACCCGAGGCCGAGCTGCTGCAGGTGCCCGATGTCGGCCCCATCGTCGCCCACAGCATCCACAGCTTCTTCCAGCAGGCGCACAACCGCGAGGTGGTGGAGCGGCTGCGCGGGCCCGGCATCGGCATCAACTGGCCCGAAGGCGAGGGCGCGACCACGGTGCCGCAGACCCTGGCCGGCAAGACCCTGGTGCTGACCGGCACCCTGCCCACGCTGAGCCGCGACGAGGCCAAGGCCCAGGTCGAGGCCGCCGGCGGCAAGGTGGCCGGATCGGTGAGCAAGAAGACCTTTGCCGTGGTCGCCGGCGAGGAGGCCGGCAGCAAGCTGGACAAGGCGCGTGAACTGGGCATCGCGGTGCTCGACGAGGCCGGGCTGCTGGCCTTGCTGGCCAGCGGTGAATTGCCGATGGGCGATGAGCGCGCCGGCTGAGGCCTTGAGCGGCGCAGCCTCGCTGGAGGCCGTGGCCATCTTCGCCGTGGTCTACCTGGGCATGGTGCTGGGCGGCCTGCCGCGGCTGCAGCTGGACCGCACCGGCGTGGCCCTGCTGGGCGCCATCGCCGTGGTCGGCCTGGGCCTGATGACGCCCGAGGCCGCGGCCCAGGCCATCCACCTGCCGACCATCGTGCTGCTGTTCGCCTTCATGGTGATCTCGGCGCAGATGCGCCTGGGCGGCTTTTATGCCGCGGTGACGCGGGCCCTGGTGGCGCTGCCGCTGTCGCCGCGCTCGCTGCTGGCCTGGGTGGTGGCCGTCACCGGCGCGCTGTCGGCGGTGTTCTCCAACGACATCGTCTGCCTGGCCGTGGCGCCGGTGCTGGCCCGCGCCTGCCTGCGCCGCGGCCTGCCGCCGCTGCCCTTTTTGCTGGGCCTGGCCTGCGCGGCCAACATCGGCTCGGCGGCCACGCTGATCGGCAATCCGCAGAACATGCTGATCGGCGAGGTGCTGAAGCTGCCCTTCGCCGGCTACCTGTGGTGGGCGCTGCCGCCGGTGGTGGCCGGCCTGGCGCTGCTGTGGGCCTGGCTGGCCTGGCGCATGCCCGCCCAGCTGTCGGCGGCGGGCGTGCCCCAGGCCGCGGCTGCACCGGCTCCGGCCGACGACGATCCGCCCTTTGACCGCTGGCAGACCGCCAAGGGCCTGGCCGTGGCCCTGGCCCTGGTGGCGGTGTTCCTGTTCAGCGGCTGGCCGCGCGACGTGGCCGCGCTGGCCGGCGCCGGCCTGCTGCTGCTCAGCCAGCGCTTCCATTCGCGCCAGGTGATGGGCCTGATCGACTGGGAGCTGCTGATCCTGTTCATGGGCCTGTTCATCGTCAATGCGGCCTTCGAGGCCACCGGCCTGGCGGCGGCCGGCGTGGCCTGGCTGGCCGCGCAGGGCCTGCACTTCGCCGAGCCGCTGCCGCTGTTTGCCGGCACGCTGCTGCTGTCCAACCTGGTGTCCAACGTGCCGGCGGTGATGCTGCTGCTGCCCGTGGCGGCCGACGTTGCGGGAAGTGGCGGCGCCCATGCCGGGCCCACGCTGGCCCTGGTGTCCACGCTGGCCGGCAATCTGCTGATCGTCGGCTCCATCGCCAACATCATCGTCGTCGACGCGGCGCGCCGCGAGGGCGTGGCCATCGACTGGCGCGCCCATGCCCGCACCGGCGTGCCGGTGACCCTGCTGACGCTGGCCTTCACCGCCGCCTGGCTGCTGTGGCGCGCCGGCTGAAACTTTTCTGGAGAGCTTGTATGGCCGTTCGAGAAATCCTGAAGATGGGCGATGCCCGCCTGCTGCGTGTGGCCCAGCCGGTGACCGAGTTCGGCACGCCCGAACTGCAGGCCCTGGTGGCCGACATGCACGACACCATGGCCGCGGCCAACGGCGCCGGCCTGGCCGCGCCGCAGATCGGCGTGGACCTGCAGCTGGTGATCTTTGGCACCGACCAGCCCAATCCGCGCTATCCCGAGGCCCCGCCGGTGCCGCGCACGGTGCTGCTGAACCCGGTCATCACGCCGCTGGACGAGGTCATGGAGCGGGGCTGGGAGGGCTGCCTGTCGGTGCCCGGCCTGCGTGGCCTGGTGCCGCGCCATGCGCGCATCCGCTACACCGGCGTGGACCTGCGGGGCCGGCCCATCGACCGCATCGCCGAGGGCTTCCACGCCCGCGTGGTGCAGCACGAGTGCGACCACCTGATCGGCCGGCTGTACCCCACGCGCATGGACGATCTGCGCCAGCTGGGCTTCACCAGCGTGCTGTTTCCCGAACTGGACGCAGCCGCCGGCGACGACGACTGATCCGGCCCGGCAATGCTTCTTTACCGCAGGCCGGCTGGCTGCGGGTCAGCGGCGGGCCCGTCGGCGGCGTTGAAACGGGACGGCCGCCCGCGCCCGGGCGGTGGAAAGCCCGTGATGCACTTGTTCAGATCCCTGGCTGTGCTGGCGCTCAGCGCCATGGCCCTGGGCGCCCATGCCCAAGCCACCCAGCCGGCATCGCCAACTCCGGCCGATGCCAGCAGCGAACCCCAGGACGGCGGCTCGCCTTCGGTGGCCCTGCCGGCGCGCGTGGGCCGCATTGCCGATGTGCAGGGCCGCGTCTGGCTGCTGGATCGGCAGCCGCCCGGAGCAGCCGCCGACGGCGGCCCGGTCAATGCCCAGGAACGCTGGCTGGACAGCCAGAACGAGCGCCTGCAGAACTGGCCGCTGGGCGCCGGCGACCGGCTGCGCACGGCCGCCGGCGCCCGCGCCACGCTGCGCGTGGCGGCGGTGACGCTGCGCCTGGACGGCGACAGCGAGCTGAGCATCGAGCGCCTGGACCGTGGCCAGATGGCCTTCCGCCTGCGCCGCGGCAGCCTGGCGCTGCGCGTGCTGGACGGCGAGCAGGCGCGCGAGCTTGAACTGCGCACCGACGAGGGCCGCTTCTGGCCGCAGCGCGTGGGCCACTACCGCATCGACCGCGAGCGTGGCGCCACCCAGGCCACGGCCTGGCGCGGCGAGCTGAGCTTCGACGGCGCCGACAGCACGCTGCTGATCCCGTCGGGCCGGCGCGCCGACTTCTGGCAGCCGCGCGACGGCGGCAGCACGCACTTCAGCTGGCAGGCCGTGGAGCGCGACGCCTTCGCCGCCTGGGTCAGCCAGGACGAGCGCAATGACGAGGCGCCGCAGGCCGCGCGCTATGTCTCGCCCGACATGACCGGCTGGCAGGAGCTGGACCGCTACGGCGACTGGCACGACCATCCCGAGCATGGCGGCCTGTGGGTGCCGCGCGAGCAGCCGGCCGACTGGGCGCCTTACCGCCAGGGCCGCTGGGCCTGGGTCTCGCCCTGGGGCTGGACCTGGATCGACGTCGCGCCCTGGGGCTTTGCGCCGTTCCACTATGGCCGCTGGCTGATGTTCAACGGCCGCTGGTGCTGGGCGCCGGGGCCGCGCGGCCAGCGGCCGGTGTTTGCACCGGTGCTCAGCGGCTGGGTCGGCCCGGGCGGCTCGGGCGTCAGCATCGGCATCACCATCGGAGGCGGTGGTCGCCGCCCGCCGCCACCGGTGATCGTGCGCCCGCCCATCGTGGTGGTGCAGCCGGCGCCACGGCCGGTGGTGGTGCTGCCGCCGCACCGCGAGCCGCCCCGGCGTGACACGCGGCCGTCGGACCGTGACCGTGACCGTGACCGTGACCGTGACCGCCACCCCGATCACGCCGGCCGGCCGGACGTGCCCACGCCCCGCCTGCCGCAGCGGCCGGCCCCCGATGGCGCGGCCGCGCCAAGGGGGGTGGCGCCGGTGGCGCCGACAGCGCCGCCGCCGGTGGTGCGGCCCGAACGGCCGGAGCGTCCTGACAGGGCAGAACGACCGGACCGTCCCGAACGTCCCGAACGTCCTGAGCGCGGCGAGCGCCCGGCCCGTGAACCGCGCGATGCCCGCCTGACGCAGTGAGCCGGCAGCGGCCTCAGCGCAGCCAGGGCTGGGCCACGCGCCAGACGTTGTCCAGCATGCGCGGATGGGCCTCGGCCGTGGGGTGGATGCGGTCGGGCTGGAACAGGCGCTCGGCCTGCGGCCCGTCGGCCACGCCGGCCAGCAGAAACGGCACCAGGGCTGCGCCCTCGGCCTTGGCCACCTCGGCAAACAGCGCCGCGAAGTCCTGGCCATAACGCGCGCCGTAGTTGGGCGGCACCTGCATGCCGACCAGCATCACGCGCGCGCCCGCGGCCTTGACCGCCCGGGCCATGGCCTGCAGGTTGTCGCGGGTCTGCGCCAGCGGCAGCCCGCGCAGCGCGTCGTTGCCACCCAGCTCGATGATCACGTGGCTGGGCTTGTGCTGGGTCAGCAGCGCCGGCAACCGCGCCCGGCCGCCGGCCGTGGTGTCGCCGCTGATGCTGGCATTGATCACCTCGGCGACGGTCTTCTCAGCCGCCAGCCGCTTTTCCAGCAGCGCCACCCAGCCGGCGCCGCGGGCCAGGCCGTACTCGGCCGACAGGCTGTCGCCCACCACCAGCAGCTTGCGCGCCGCCGCGGCCTGCGCCTGCAGCGCCCCCAGGGCCCAGCCGGCGGTCAGCACCACGCTACAGTGCAGCCAGTTCCTGCGCTGCCAGCCCACGCCATTCCCAACGCCATCCATGAGCGATCCCATCATCACGGTCGAGCACGTCACCCGCACGGTGGCCGATTCGACCGGCACGCTGACCATTCTCCATGACATCGATGTCGCCTTCCCGGCGCGCCAGTCCACCGCCATCGTCGGCGCCTCGGGCTCGGGCAAGAGCACGCTGCTGGCCATCATCGCCGGCCTGGACCGGCCCAGCACCGGCACCGTGCGCATCGCCGGCACCGACATCTTCGCGCTCGACGAAGACCGGCGCGCCGCGCTGCGCGCGCGCCAGCTGGGCTTTGTGTTCCAGAGCTTCCAGCTGCTGTCGCACCTGAGCGCACTGGAGAACGTGATGCTGCCGCTGGAGCTGCTGGGCCGCGACGATGCGCGCGAGCGTGCCGCGGCCATGCTCGGCCGCGTGGGCCTGGGCCAGCGGCTCAGGCACTATCCGCGCACGCTGTCGGGCGGCGAGCAGCAGCGCGTGGCGCTGGCGCGCGCCTTCGTGGTCGAGCCGGCGGTGCTGCTGGCCGACGAGCCCACCGGCAGCCTGGACCATGCCACCGGCGAGACGGTGATGCAGCTGATGTTCGAGATGAACCGCGAGCAGGGCACGACACTGGTGCTGGTCACGCACGACCGCGGCATTGCCGCGCGCTGCGACCGCCAGCTGCACATCGAGGCGGGACGCGTGCGCCCCGCCTGAGCAACTTACTGCGCGAACTTGTAGTCGGTCTTGGCCGACTTGCTCAGGTCGGCCTGGAACTTGGCCAGCTTCTGCTGCGACAGGTGCTGCACGATCTGGCCCTTGACGTCGGCGAAGGCCGGGAACTGGGCTTCGCGCGTGTCTTCGAGGCGGATGATGTGGAAGCCGAACTGGCTCTTCACCGGCGTCTCGGTCATCTCGCCCTTCTTCAGCGTGGTCATGGCCTTGCTGAACTCGGGCACATAGCTCTCGGGCTTGGCAAAGTCCAGGTCGCCGCCGTTCTGGCCCGATCCGGGGTCCTTGCTCTTTTCCTTGGCCAGGTCTTCGAACTTGGCGCCGCCCTTGATCTTGGCGATCAGGTCCTTGGCCTCGTCTTCCTTCTCCACCAGGATGTGGCGGGCGCGGTACTCGGTGCCGCTGTTCTGGGCCTTGAACTTGTCGTATTCGGCCTGTGCCTCGGCGTCGGTGACCGGGCTCTTCTTCTTGAAGTCCTCGAACAGCTCGCGGATCAGGATGCTCTGGCGCGCCAGCTCCATCTGCGCCTTGTACTCGGCGCTCTGCACCACGCCGCGGCGCTCGGCCTCCTGGGCAAAGATCTCGCGGCGCACGACCTCGTCCTTGGCGCGGGCCTGCAGCTCGGGCGAGATTTCCTGGCCGGCGCGCTTGGCCTGGTCGAGCAGCGTGTCCAGGCGTGCCTTGGGCACGGCCTTGCCGTTGACGATGGCGATGTTCTGGGCCATGGCGGCGCCGCTGGCGAGCAGCAGCGTGGCGCAGGCGGCGACGGAGACGCGGACGGCGAAGGTCGGACGGGTCATGGAGAGGACAGGCCTTTCGAGGGCACGGTGCAGAGGGGGAGAGCGTCGCGCGCCATGGCGGCGGCGGGGTTCAGCCAAGCCGGATCAGGCGGGCCGTGCCTCGATGGCCAGGGCATGGATGCCCTGCGGGATCAGCGAAGCCAGCGAATCATACACAAGGCGATGCCGGGCCACGGGCGTCAGCCCGGCCATGCGCGGGCTGCTGATGCGCACCCGCCAGTGGCTGCCTTCGCCGGCACCGGCATGGCCGGCATGCAGATGGCTTTCGTTGATGACCTCCAGCGTGGTGATCGGCTGGATCGCCGCACGCAGGGCGGCCTCGATGGCCGCGGCATCGACACCGGCGCTCACGACGGCTCCTTGCCGGCGGCCGGCTGGACCGCCTCGTCGGGCAGGTGGCGGCCGATGTACAGGCCCTGGGCCAGCGTGAACAGCAGCATCAGGCCGATGCCGCCGAACAGCTTGAAGTTGACCCAGGCGTCGGTGCTGAAGTGGTAGGCCACCCACAGGTTGAGCACGCCCATGGCGGCGAAGAAGGCCACCCAGGCCCAGGCCAGGCGCGACCACACGCCGTCGGGCAGCTGCAGCTGCTCGCCCAGCATCAGCTTCAGCAGGTTGCGGCCGAAGATCCACTGGCTGACCAGGAACGACGCGGCCATGGCCCAGTACAGGCCGGTGGGCTTCCACTTGATGAAGGTCTCGCTCTTCAGCCACACCGTCAGGCCGCCCAGCACCACCACCAGGGCCAGGCTGATCCACAGCATCAGGTCGATCTTGCGGCCGCGGGCCTTGAGCACGATCACCTGCACCAGCGACGCCAGGATCACCACCACCGTGGCCAGCATCACCGGCGCCTCGGCGGGGCCCACCGTGCCGCCGGCAACCATCCAGCCCAGGTGCTCGGTGGCGAAGTTGGCGGCCAGGTCCTTGTGCCCCTCCGCGTACTTGAAGGTGGCGAAGAACAGCAGGATGGGCAGAAAGTCGAGCAGCAGCTTCATGGCGGCGGGCAGTGTATCGGGGGCCTGCGGTGGATCGGCCGCGGCCGCGGCAGTTCAGTCGCCGGGCGTGAAATCAATCGCTGCCGAGTTGATGCAGTAGCGCTCGCCGGTGGGCGCCGGGCCGTCCTCGAACACATGGCCCAGGTGCGAGCCGCAATGGGCGCAGCGCACTTCCACGCGCAGCATGCCGTGGCTGGCGTCGACCAGGCGCTCGATGCGGCCGGGCTCGATCTCCTGCCACCAGCTGGGCCAGCCGCAGCCGGCGTCGAACTTCTCGTTCGAGCGGAACAGCGGCGTCTGGCAGCCGATGCAGCGGTAGATGCCGTCCTGCCAGTGGTCCCAGTACCGGCCGGTGAAGGCGCGCTCGGTGGCGGCCTGGCGGGCCACCTGGTACTGCACCGGGTCGAGCTGGGCGCGCCACTCAGCGTCGCTCTTGCGCAGTGGATAGCGCTCGTCGTCGTGCGGATGGGGCTCGGCTGGGCGGGGCGGGCTCTTGCTCATGGCGCTTGATCGGGATCGAGAACGGGCAGTGTAGTCAGCGACACTGTCACCGGTGCGACAAGGGGCTTGGCCCGGTCGCGACAGGATGCGCGCCCGTTGCCGGGCCCGGCAGCCACCCACACTTGACGAGGAGTTCGACCATGCCTGCCTTGATGGGCCAGATGATGCAGATGCCGCTGATGATTTCGTCGCTGATCCGCCATGCCGCGCGGCATGCCGGCGACACCGAGATCGTCTCCAAGCGCGTGGAGGGCGACCTGCACCGCACCCACTGGGCCGAGGTGGAGCAGCGCTCGCGCCGCCTGGCCCAGGCCTTTGCGCGCCTGGGCTGCGAGGCCGGCGACCGCGTCGGCACGCTGGCCTGGAACGGCTACCGCCACCTGGAGATCTACTACGGCAGCTCGGGCTCGCAGCTGGTCTGCCACACCATCAACCCGCGGCTGTTTCCCGAGCAGATCGTCTGGATCGCCAACGACGCGGCCGACCGCGTGCTGTGCTTCGACCTGACCTTCCTGCCGCTGATCGAGAAGATCGCCGGCCTGCTGACGACGGTGCAGCACTTCGTGCTGATGACCGATCGCGCCCACATGCCGGCCAGCACGGCGATCCCGAACCTGCTGTGCTACGAAGAACTGGTCGAGGCCGAGGACGGCGCCTACAGCTGGCCCGACTTCGACGAGAACACCGCGTCGAGCATCTGCTACACCTCGGGCACCACCGGCAACCCCAAGGGCGCGGTCTACAGCCACCGCTCCAGTGTGCTGCATGCCTATGGCGCGGCCCTGCCCGATGCCATGGGCATCACCTCGGCCGACGCGGTGTTGCCGGTGGTGCCGATGTTCCACGTCAATGCCTGGGGCATCCCGTACTCGGCCGCTCTGACCGGCTGCAAGCTGGTGTTCCCGGGGCCGCACCTGGACGGCAAGAGCCTGTACGAGCTGTTCGAGAGCGAGCAGGTCACGTTCTCGGCCGGCGTGCCCACGGTCTGGCTGGGCCTGCTGACCCATGTGCAGAACAACGGCCTGAAGTTCAGCAGCTTCACGCGCACGGTGATCGGCGGCTCGGCCTGCCCGCCGGCGATGATGAAGGCCTTCCAGGAGCAGTACGGCGTCGAGGTCATCCACGCCTGGGGCATGACCGAGCTGTCGCCGCTGGGCACGCTGTCCAAGCTCAAGGCCAAGCACCGCGATGCGCCGGCCGATGTCAAGCAGCGCCTGCTGGAGAAGCAGGGCCGGGTGATCTACGGCATCGACATGGCCATCATCGACGACGACGGCGCCAGCCTGCCCTGGGACGGCGTGGCCTCGGGCAACCTGGTGGTGCGCGGGCCCTGGGTCATCCAGCAGTACTTCGGCAAGCCCGAGTCGCCGCTGCTGGCGGTGGACGGCGAGGGCGGCTGGTTCCCCACCGGCGACGTGGCCACCATCGACGCCGACGGCTTCATGCAGATCACCGACCGCAGCAAGGACGTGATCAAGTCCGGCGGCGAATGGATCAGCTCCATCGACCTGGAGAACATCGCCATGGCCCATCCGGCGGTGCACGAGGCCGCGGCGATTGCCGCGCGCCATCCCAAGTGGGACGAGCGGCCGCTGCTGGTGGTGGTCAGGAAACCCGGCGCCAGCCTGACGCGCGAGGAACTGCTGGCCTTCTACGACGGCCGCATCGCCAAGTGGCAGATCCCCGATGACGTGGTCTTCGTCGACGAGATCCCGCACACCGCCACCGGCAAGATCCAGAAGCTGAAACTGCGGGAGCAGTTCAAGACTCACAGCCTGCCGACCGCCTGACGGAAAGGTTGTACGACGACTGAGAAGGCCACCCTTCGCGGGTAGCCTTCTGCTTTTCGGAATATTTTTCGTGTTTCGGGTATGTTTTTGTCCCGGTTGCGACAGGCTTTGGGGGTAGTCCCGGAGGCGCGTGCAGGGGGCCATCCGTTAACTTCTCGGCGGCCGGTTGCACCGCAACAAACACACCCTGCATGGAGACCCGGATGACCTTTGCCAAGACCCTCATCAGCCTGTCCGCCACCACCGCGCTGGCGCTGGGCGCGTTTGCCGCCCATGCCCAGAAGGGCGAGACCGTGAAGATCGGCTGGGTCGACCCGCTATCGGGCCTGATGGCTCCGGTGGGCACGAACCAGATCAAGAGCTTCCAGTTCATGGCCGAGCACTTCAACAAGAGCAATGCCGCCGGCGTCAAGTTCGAGATGGTGCCCATCGACAACAAGCTCAGCCCGCAGGAAAGCATCAATGCGGTGAAGAGCCTGATCGATCAGGGCGTGCGCTATGTGGTGCAGGGCAATGGCTCGGGCGCGGCCCTGGCCATCATGGACGCCATCAGCAAGCACAACGCGCGCAATCCGGGCAAGGAACTGCTGTACCTCAACTACGCAGCCGTCGACCCCGACCTGACCAACAGCAAGTGCGACTACTGGCACTTCCGCCTGGACGCCGACACCTCGATGAAGATGGAGGCGCTGACGGCCTGGGTCAAGGACGAGAAGGACATCAAGAAGGTGTACCTGATCAACCAGAACTACGCCCACGGCCACCAGGTCAGCAAGTACGCCAAGGAGACCCTGGCGCGCAAGCGTCCCGACATACAGATCGTCGGCGACGACCTGCACCCGCTGGCCCAGGTGCGCGACTTCGCGCCCTACATCGCCAAGATCAAGGCCGCCGGCGCCGACACCGTGCTCACCGGCAACTGGGGCTCGGACCTGACGCTGCTGATCAAGGCCGCCAACGATGCCGGCCTGAACGTCAAGTTCCTGACCTACTACGCCGGCGTCACCGGCACGCCCACGGCCCTGGGCCCGGCCGCCGCCGGCCGCGTGTATGCGGTGGCGTACTCGCACAGCAACATGCCCGGCGAGCTGGGCAAGGTGGCCAACGAGTTCAAGGCCAAGTTCAACGACGACTACTACACCCATGCGGTGACGCATGCGTTCTCGATGCTCAGCACGGCCTTCGTGCAGGCCAAGAGCACCGAGCCGGCCAAGGTGGCCAAGGTGCTGGAGGGGCTGAAGTTCAAGAGCTTCAACGGCGAGGTCGAGATGCGCAAGACCGACCACCAGCTGCAGCAGGGCCTGTTCGTCACGGTGTGGAAGAAGGCCGACGCCAAGAACCCCTACAGCGTGGAGAACACCGGCTACAACTTCCAGCCGGTCAAGGCCTACGACGCCTATGTCGCGTCCACCCCGACCAGCTGCCAGATGAAGCGCCCCTGAGCGCTGCGGGGCTAGGCCAGTCGCCGGCCCGACGGAGCTGCCTCCGCCGGGCCGTTTTTTTGCTCCACCCCCGATCGCCGCCGCGATCCCCCCGCCGTGGACCAGATCCTCATCAACACCCTGAACGGCCTCAGCTCCGGGCTGCTGCTGTTCATGCTCAGCTCGGGCCTGACGCTGATCCTCAGCATGATGGGCGTGCTGAACTTCGCCCATGCCAGCTTCTACATGGTGGGCGCCTATTTCGCCTACACGCTCACCGGCCTGGTCGGCTTCTGGCCGGCGCTGCTGCTGGCGCCGCTGCTGGTGGGCCTGGGCGGCGCGGTGTTCGAGAGCACGGCGCTGCGCCGGGTGCACAAGTACGGCCATGTGCCCGAGCTGCTGATCACCTTCGGCCTGAGCTATGTGATCCTGGAACTGGTGCAGCTGATCTGGGGCCGCACGCCGCTGGCCTTCAATCCGCCGGCGCTGCTGCAGGGGCCGGCCTTCACCATCGTGCAGTCGCCCACCGACGGCCTGTCGCTGGCGCTCGGTGCCGCGCCCGAGGCGCTGTGCCAGGCGGCGCAGTGCTCGCGCTTCCCGATGACGCGGGCCTTCATGATGGGCGTGGCCCTGCTGATGCTGGTGGCGCTGTGGCTGCTGCTGACGCGCACCCGCATCGGCCTGGTGATCCAGGCCGCGCTGACCCATCCCGAGGCGGTGGAGGCCCTGGGCCACAACGTGCCGCGGGTGTTCATGCTGGTGTTCGGCAGCGGCTGCGCGCTGGCCGGCCTGGCCGGCGTCATCGGCGGCATCACCTTCGTCACCGAGCCGGCGATGGCCGCGGTGGTGGGCTCGATCATCTTCGTGGTGGTGGTGGTGGGTGGCATGGGCTCGCTGGCCGGGGCCTTCGTGGCCTCGCTGCTGATCGGCCTGCTGCAGACCCTGCCGCTGACGGTGGACGCCTCGCTGGCCGATGCCATCAACCGCATCGTCGGCAGCGGCACCGTGGGCCAGGCCACGCCGGGCTGGCCGCTGCTGCGCATCACGCTGGCCCAGGCGGCACCCATCCTGCCCTATCTGCTGCTGGTGCTGATCCTGATCTTCCGTCCCAAGGGCCTGCTGGGCACCCGCGAAGGCTGAAGGGACGAACCACCGATGTCACACATCCACGAGAACCGGCCGCACTACCACTTCCGGCCCTACAACGTCGGCCGCTGGCTGATCTGGGGCGGCTTCGCGCTGGCGCTGGCGGTGGCGCCGCTGCTGTGGACCAGCAGCTTCGCCCAGACCATGCTCAGCCAGATCGGCATCGCCATCATCGCCTGCCTGGCCTACAACATGCTGCTGGGCCAGGGCGGCATGCTCAGCTTTGGCCATGCGGTCTACAGCGGCCTGGGCTCGTTCCTGGCCATCCACACGCTGAACCTGGTGACGGCCGGCAAGCTGTCCATCCCGGTCAGCCTGATCCCGCTGGTGGGCGGCGTGTCGGGCCTGTTCTTCGCGGCCCTGCTGGGCTGGGTGACGACCAAGAAGAGCGGCACCACCTTCGCCATGATCACCATGGGCGTGGGCGAACTGGTGTGGTCGATGTCGCTGATGATCCCCGAGTTCTTCGGCGGCGAGGGCGGCGTGTCCGGCAACCGCGTGGTCGGCGAGCCCTTCCTGGGCATCAGCTTCGGGCCGCAGATCCAGGTCTACTACCTGATCGCGCTGTACTGCTTTGTCAGCACCGCGGCCATGTTCGCGCTGACGCGCACACCGCTGGGCCGCATGCTCAATGCCGTGCGCGACAACCCCGAGCGGGTGGAGTTCATCGGCTATGACACGCAGATGGTGCGCTTCCTGGCCTTCATGATCTCGGGCTTCTTCTCGGGCATCGCCGGCGGCCTGGGCGCGCTGAACTTCGAGATCGTCACCGCCGAGGTGGTGGGCGCAGCGCGCTCGGGCGCCTACCTGCTGTTCGTGTTCCTGGGCGGCGCCACCTTCTTCTTCGGCCCCATCCTGGGCGCGGTGCTGATGGTCATCGCCCTGGTGCTGCTGTCCGAGCTGACCAAGGCCTGGCTGCTGTACCTGGGCCTGGTGTTCCTGCTGATGGTGATGTATGCGCCGGGCGGCATCGCCAGCCTGATCATGATGAACCTGCGCCTGGCCGCCTTCGGCAAGCTGCGCCAGCTGTGGACCGCCTACCTGGCGCTCGGCGGCACGGCCGTGGTGGCCCTGGTGGGCCTGGCGGCGGTGATCGAGATGGTCTACCACCTGCAGCTGAATGCCGCGCTGGGCTCCACGCTGGGCTTCATGGGCGCGACGCTGGATGCCAAGGGCCTGGACAGCTGGGTCGGTGCGCTGTTTGTGCTGGGCACCGGCGTGGCCATGTTCGAGCTGGCGCGGCGCAGCTTTGTGCGCCAGTGGGGCCAGATCCAGGAAGACATCGAAAAAGAGATCAAGCGTCGGGAGGCCGTGGCATGAGCACGCCCAACAGTCGGTCTGAGTTTGCCATCGAGCTGATCGACGTCACCAAGCGCTTCGGCAAGACCGAGATCATCCGCGGCGCCCAGCTGCAGGTGCGGCCCGGCGAGCGCGTGGCCATCATCGGCCCCAACGGCGCCGGCAAGAGCACGCTGTTCAACCTGATCAGCGGCCGCTTCGGGCCCAGCAGCGGCGAGATCCGCCTGCACGGCCAGCGCATCGACGGGCTCACGCCCTACCAGATCAGCCGCCGCGGCCTGGCGCGCAGCTTCCAGGTCAGCAACCTGTTCACGCGGCTGTCGGTGTTCGAGAACATCCGCTGCGCCGTGCTGTGGAGCATGGGCTACCGCTATGCGTTCTGGAAGTTCCTGGCCGACCTGCGCGATGCCAATGACCGCACCGAGGAGGTGCTGGAGATGATCAAGCTGGACCGCCGCCGCGACCAGCTGGCGATGAACCTGACCTATGCCGAGCAGCGCGCACTCGAGATCGGCATCACCATCGCCGGCGGCTCCGACGTGGTGCTGCTGGACGAGCCTACCGCCGGCATGAGCAAGAGCGAGACCACGCGCTTCATCCAGCTGATCCGCGAGGTCACCGAGGGCAAGACCCTGCTCACCGTCGAGCACGACATGGGCGTGGTGTTCGGCCTGGCCGACAAGATCGCGGTGCTGGTGTATGGCGAGGTCATCGCCTTCGACACGCCCGATGCGGTGCGTGCCAACCAGCGCGTGCAGGAGGCCTATCTGGGCTCGGTGCTGGCCGAGGCCCAGGCGGCCGGTCATTGAGCGGGCGACACACAAGATGCTGAAACTCGACCAACTGCACGCCTTCTACGGCAAGAGCCATGTGCTGCATGGCGTCAACTTCGAGATCGGCGAGGGCCAGATCGTGGCCCTGCTGGGGCGCAACGGCTCGGGCCGCTCGACCACCGTGAAGACCATCATGGGCCTGGTCGACGGCCAGGGCTCGATCGAGTTCAAGGGCCAGCAGATCCTGGGCAAGAAGGCCTTCGAGATCGCCCACCTGGGCCTGGGCTATGTGCCCGAGAACCGCGACATCTTTCCCAAGCTCACGGTGCACCAGAACCTGATGCTGGGCGAGAAGCGCGGGGCCAAGAACCCGCGCTGGAGCTTCGACGACATGTACCGCATGTTCCCGCGGCTCAAGGAACGCCAGCACACCGAGGCCGGCGTGCTGTCGGGCGGCGAGCAGCAGATGCTGACGCTGTGCCGCACGCTGATGGGCGACCCCAGCCTGATCATGATCGACGAGCCCACCGAAGGCCTGGCGCCGAAGATAGTGGAGTTGGTGGCCGAATACCTGCGCGAGTTGAAGCGCCGCGGCATCAGCGTGCTGCTGGTCGAGCAGAAGCTGACCATTGCGCTGGAGGTGTCCGAGCGCTGCCTGGTGATGGGCCACGGCCAGATCGTGTTCGACGGCACGCCGGCCGAGCTGAAGGCCAATGCCTACATCCGCAAGGAATGGCTCGAGGTTTAGCCAAGGGTTATCCCTTGTTTTGCCGCCGCGGCGGTGGCTTTTGTCCCGGCAGGGACAGCCACCGCCGTTTTGCTTTCTAGAATCGAACGATCGTGCTTTTTTGAATACCGGAAGGGTGCTGCGATGAGCTATGAAGTGCGCGACGGCGTGGCCGTCATCACGATGAACAACCCGCCGGTCAACGGCCTGGGCTACGACACCCGGCGCGACATCGCCGAGGGCCTGGACAAGGCCCAGGCCGATGCGGCAGTCAAGGCCATCGTGCTCACCGGCGCCGGCAAGGCGTTTTCGGGCGGTGCCGACATCCGCGAGTTCGACTCGCCCAAGTCGCTGGCCGAGCCCAATCTGCTGACCCTGATCAAGCTGGCCGAGGCCTGCAGCAAGCCCATCGTCGCCGCCCTGCACAGCGTGGCCATGGGCGGCGGCCTGGAGCTGGCGCTGGGCTGCCACTACCGCGTGGCCGCACCGGGCTGCGCGATTGCGCTGCCCGAAGTGAAGATCGGCCTGATCCCCGGCGCCGGCGGCACGCAGCGCCTGCCGCGCGTGCTGGGCGTGGAGACGGCGATGAACATGATCGTCTCCGGCGAGCCGGTGAAGAGCGAGCTGCTGGCCAGCCTGCCGGGCCAGAAGCTGATCGACCAGATCATCGACGGCGATCTGCTGGCCGGCGCCATCAGCTTCGCGCTGAAGGTGGCCGATGTGCGTCCGCTGCCCTCGGTGCGCACGCTGAAGGTCCAGCATGCCAATGCCGACGCCTATGTGCAGTTCGTGCGCAACATGGTCAAGGGCATGGCCAAGAACTTCCCGGCGCCGCCGGCCTGCGTGGATGCGGTGGCCTATTCGCTGAAGGCCCGCAACCTGGACGAGGGCCTGGCCGAGGAACTGCGCATCTTCAAGGGCCTGATGCTCACGCCCGAGGCCAAGGCCCTGCGCCATGCCTTCTTCGGCGAGCGCGCCGCCAGCAAGATCCCCGACGTGCCCGAGAGCACGCCGCAGCGCGAGATCAAGAAGGTGGGCGTGATCGGTGCCGGCACCATGGGCGGCGGCATCACGATGAACTTCCTGAATGCCGGCGTGCCCGTGACCATGCTGGAAATGAAGCAGGAGGCGCTGGACCGCGGCGTCGCCACCATCCGCAAGAACTACGAGGCCCAGGTCAAGAAGGGCAAGCTCAAGGCCGACAAGTACGAGCAGCGCATGGCCCTGCTGACGACCACGCTGAGCTATGACGACCTGAAGGACGCCGACCTGATCATCGAGGCGGTGTTCGAGGAGATCGGCGTCAAGGAGGCGGTGTTCAAGCAGCTGGATGCGGTGGCCAAGCCCGGCGCCATCCTGGCCAGCAACACCAGCACGCTGGACGTGGACAAGATCGCCTCCTTCACCCAGCGGCCGCAGGACGTGGTGGGCATGCACTTCTTCAGCCCGGCCAATGTGATGAAGCTGCTGGAGGTGGTGCGCGGCAAGGCCACGGCCAAGGACGTGCTGGCCACGGTGATGGCGATTGCCAAGAAGATCAAGAAGACGGCCGTGGTCTCGGGCGTCTGCGACGGCTTCATCGGCAACCGCATGATCGAGCAGTACAGCCGCCAGGCCGGCTTCCTGCTGGACGAAGGCTGCACGCCGGCCCAGGTGGACAAGGCGATCGAGAAGTTCGGCTTTGCGATGGGCCCGTTCCGCATGGGCGACCTGGCCGGCAACGACATCGGCTGGGCCATCCGCAAGCGCCGCGCGGTCGAGCATGCCGACATGAAGTACAGCAAGACCGCCGACAAGCTGTGCGAACTGGGCCGCTACGGCCAAAAGACCGGTGCCGGCTGGTACGACTACGCGGCCGGCCAGCGCAATGCCATCCCGTCCAAGCTGGTCGAGGACATGATTGCCGAGCACCGCCAGTCGCTGGGCATCACGCCGCGCAAGATCTCGGATGAAGAGATCGTGCAGCGCCTGGTGTTCGCGCTCGTCAACGAGGCCGCCCACATCCTGGAAGAGGGCATTGCCAACAAGGCCAGCGACATCGACATGGTCTACCTCACCGGCTACGGTTTCCCGCTGTTCCGCGGCGGCCCGCTGTGCTACGCCGACAGCCTGGGCCTGTACAACGTGGTGGCGACCATGAAGCGCTTTGCGCAGAACCCGCTGGACGACGGCAAGTTCTGGCAGCCGGCGCCGCTGCTGCAGCGCCTGGTCGAGCAGGGCAAGAGCTTCACCTGAGCCCGGAGCGGCCCGCATGCGCCTGCTGAAACGCCTGGTCCTCGGCCTGCTGCTGCTGTCGGTCCTGCTGGCCGCGATCCTGGCCGCCAACACCTGGCGCCAGGGCTCGCGCCAGCTGCAGGTGGACGCCGTGGCCGGCCTCAAGCTCGACGAGCAGGCGGTGGCCGAATCGCTGGCCGTGGCCATCCGCGCGCGCACCGTGTCCTCGCACGATGATGCGGCGCTGAACGCCGACCAGTTCCAGGCCCTGCATGCGCATCTGCAGGCGCGCTACCCACGGGTGCATGCCACGCTCAAGCGCGAGGTGGTGGGGGGCTTGAGCCTGCTCTACACCTGGCCCGGCAGCGACACCCAGGCCAAGCCGATCGCGCTGATGGCCCACCAGGACGTGGTGCCGATCGCGCCGGGCACCGAGGCCAAGTGGCAGGCTTCACCCTTTGGCGGCGAGATCAAGGACGGCTATGTCTGGGGCCGCGGCGCCTGGGACGACAAGGCCAACCTGATCGCCGAGTTGGAGGCGGTGGAGGCCTTGCTGGCCGCCGGCTTCCAGCCCAGGCGCACGGTCTACTTGGTGTTCGGCGCCGACGAGGAGGTGGGCGGCGAGCGCGGTGCGCTGCAGATCGCCAAGCTGCTGCAGCAGCGCGGCGTGAAGCTCGAATTTGTTGTCGACGAAGGCCTGCTGCTCACCGAGGGCATCTTCCCCGGCCTGCAGAAGCCGGCGGCCCTGGTGGGCATTGCCGAGAAAGGCTATCTGTCGCTGAAGCTGGAGGCCGAGGCCGCGCCCGGCCATTCGTCGATGCCGCCGGCGCCGGGCCGCTCGTCCATCGCCCAGCTGACCCAGGCCCTGGCCAAGCTGGATGCCCAGCCCATGCCCGGCGGCGTCAGCGGTGTGGCGGCCGAGATGTTCGACACCCTGGCGCCCGAAATGGGCGGCCTGTCGCGCCTGGCGCTGAGCAACCGCTGGCTGTTCGGCCCGCTGCTGGAGCGTCAGCTGGGCGCCAGCCCCAGCACCAATGCGATGCTGCGCACGACCACCTCGCTGACCATCTTCAACGCCGGCAACAAGGACAATGTGCTGCCCGGCCGCGCCGAGGCGGTGGTCAACTTCCGCCTGCTGCCCGGCGACAGCCGCGCCGGCATCACCGAGGCCGTGCAGCGCCGCATCAACAACCCGCAGATCAAGCTCAGCGCGCTGCCCGGCTCATCCGAGCCCTCGCGCGTGGCCTCCACCCAATCGCCCGGCTACCAGGCCGTGCAGCGCACGGTGCGCGAGCTGTTTCCCGGCACCCTGGTGGCGCCGGGCTTGATGTTGGGCGCCACCGATGCGCGCCATTTCGAGCCCTTCACCGAGCAGGTGTTCCGCTTTTCGCCGGTGCGCGCCAAGCCCGAGGACCTGGCCCGCTTCCACGGCACCAACGAGCGCATCTCGGTGGCCAACCTGGCCGAGCTGGTGCGCTTCTACCACCGCCTGCTGCAGCAAAGCGCCGGCGGCTGAGCGCCGCGCGCCCCATCCACTCCCGTCTTTGACCCCGGTTTCCTGAGGAGCCCACCATGAGCCAAGCCGTCATCGTGTCCACCGCCCGCACCCCGCTCGCCAAGAGCTGGAAGGGCGCCTTCAACATGACCCATGGCGCCACGCTGGGCGGCCATGCCATCGCCCATGCGGTGCAGCGCGCCGGCATCGACCCCGGCGCCATCGAAGACGTGCTGATGGGCTGCGCCAACCCCGAGGGTGCCACCGGTGCCAACATCGCGCGCCAGGCCCTGCTGCGCGCCGGCCTGCCGATCTCGGTGAGCGGCGTCACCGTCAACCGCTTCTGCTCCAGCGGCCTGCAGACCATTGCCATGGCCGCCCAGCGCATCATCGCCGGCGAGGGCGATGTCTATGTGGCCGGCGGCGTGGAGAGCATCTCCTGCGTGCAGCAGGAGATGAACCAGCACATGCTGGCCGATCCCTGGCTGGTGAAGAACAAGCCCGAGATCTACTGGAACATGCTGCAGACCGCCGAGAACGTGGCCAAGCGCTACAACATCGCCAAGGAGCGCATGGACGAGTACGGCGCCGCCAGCCAGCAAAAGGCCTGCGCGGCCCAGGAGGCCGGCCTGTTCAAGGACGAAATCGCCCCGATCACCGTCACCGCCGGCGTGGCCGATGCGGTGATGGGCCTGCGCAGCAAGGAGGTCACGGTGTCGGCCGACGAAGGCCTGCGCCCGGGCACCACGGTGGAATCGATCCGCGGCATCCGCTCGGCGGTGCCGGGCGGCGTGGTCACGGCCGGCAATGCCAGCCAGTTCAGCGATGGCGGCGGCGCCTGCGTGCTGGTGTCCGACACCTATGCCCAGCAGAAGAACCTGCAGCCGCTGGGCCGCTTCCTGGGCTTTGCGGTGGCCGGCTGCGAGCCCGACGAGATGGGCATCGGCCCGGTGTTCGCCGTGCCCAAGGTGCTGAAGAAGCTGGGCCTGACGGTGGCCGACATCGACCTGTGGGAGCTGAACGAGGCCTTCGCCGTGCAGGTGCTGTACTGCGCCGACCGCCTGGGCATCCCGATGGACAAGCTCAATGTCAACGGCGGCGCCATCGCCGTCGGCCATCCTTATGGCGTGTCGGGCCAGCGCCTGACCGGCCATGCGCTGATCGAAGGCAAGCGCCGCGGCGCCAAGCGCGTGTGCGTGACCATGTGCATCGGCGGCGGCATGGGCGCGGCCGGCATCTTCGAAGTGCTCTGAGCGCCCCCGCACGGAGCCGCCAGCCATGCGCGACACCCTCGACTTCCTGTTGCAGCACTGGCTGGATGCCACGGCGCTGACCCGGCGCGAGCGCTTTGCCGACCATTCGGCCGAGACCTTTGCCCAGGTGCTGGACACCTGCGAGAAGATCGCCCGCGAGAAGTACGCGCCGTTCAACCGCCTGGTCGACACCGAGGAGCCCCGCTTCGACGGCGAGAAGGTGATCCTGCCGCAGGCGACCCAGGACGCCTGGGATGCCTATGCGGCCAGCGGCATGCTGTCGGCGGCGCAGGACTACGACATCGGCGGCATGCAGCTGCCCTACCTGGTCGAGGCCGCCGGCAATGCGTTTTTTGCCAAGGCCTCGGTCAGCATCGGTGGGGCCCTGCTCAGCGTCGGCAATGCCAACCTGCTGATGGCCCACGGCACGGCGCTGCAAAAGCAGGTGTTTGCGCTGAACGAGTTCTCGGGCCGCTGGTCGGGCACCATGTGCCTGAGCGAGCCGCAGGCCGGCTCGTCCTTGAGCGACGTGGCCACGCGTGCCGTGCCGGATGGTGCCGACTTCGAGTCCGACCCGCTGGGCCCGCGCTACCGGCTCAAGGGCAACAAGATGTGGATCTCGGCCGGCGAGCATGAGCTGACCGAGAACATCATCCACCTGGTGCTGGCCAAGATCCCCGGCCCGGACGGCAAGACCGTGCCGGGCACCAAGGGCATCTCGCTGTTCATCGTGCCCAAGAAGCTGGTGGACATCGAAGGCCGGCTGACCGGCGAGCGCAACGACGTGGCCTTGGCCGGCCTGAACCACAAGTGCGGCTGGCGCGGCACCACCAATACGCTGCTGAACTTCGGCGAGGGCCGTTTCCAGCCCGGTGGAGCCGCGGGCGCCGTGGGTTATCTGGTCGGCCGTCCGGGCCAGGGCCTGGCTTGCATGTTCCACATGATGAACGAGGCGCGCATCGGCGTGGGCATGGCCGCCACCATGCTGGGCATGGCCGGCTACGAGGCCAGCCTGGCCTATGCGCGCCAGCGGCCGCAGGGCCGGCCCATCGGCCCGGCGGGCAAGGACGCCAGCCAGCCGCAGCGGCCCATCATCGAGCATGCCGACGTCAAGCGCATGCTGCTGGCGCAGAAGGCCTATGCCGAGGGCGCGCTGGCGCTGGAGCTGTTCTGCGCGCGCCTGGTCGACGACAGTCACACCGGCGACGAGGCCACCGCGGCCCAGGCCCGTTTGCTGCTGGAGGTGCTGACGCCGATTGCCAAGAGCTGGCCCAGCGAATGGTGCCTGGAGGCCAACAGCCTGGCCATCCAGGTGCATGGCGGCTATGGCTACACCCGCGACTTTCCGGTGGAACAGTACTGGCGCGACAACCGCCTGAACATGATCCACGAGGGCACGCATGGCATCCAGGGCCTGGACCTGCTGGGTCGCAAGGTGGTGATGGACGGCGGCGCCGGCCTCAAGGCCCTGGCCACGCGCATCCACCAGACCATCGAGCAGGCAGGGCAGGTGCAGGGCCTGGCCGAGCACGGCGCGGCCCTGGCCGCGGCCTTGCAGCAACTGGGCGCGGCCACCAAGGCTGCCTGGTCCACCGGCGTGCCCGAGGAGGCGCTGGCCAATGCCACGCCCTACCTGCAGGCCTTCGGCCATGTGGTGCTGGCCTGGGTGTGGCTGGAGGTGGCGCTGGCGGTGCAGGGCGCATCGGCAGCCCAGCCCGAGGGCTTTGTGCAGGGCAAGCTGCAGGCCTGCCGCTACTTCTACGCCTACGAGCTGCCCAAGGTCGGCGCCTGGCTGGGCGTGGTGGCCTCGCGCGATGCCACCTGCCGCGAGATGCAAGACGACTGGTTCTGAACGGAGACGCCATGGGCACCCCCATCCAGCAATTGTTCAATCTGAGCGGCCAGGTGGCCCTGGTCACCGGCGGCTCGCGGGGCCTGGGCCTGCAGATCGCTGAAAGCCTGGGCGAGGCCGGCGCCAAGATCATGCTCAGCTCGCGCAAGGCGGCCGAGCTGGAAGAGGCCGTGGCCGAGCTCGGCCAGCGTGGCATAGCCGCCCGCTGGGTGGCCGGCGATGCCAGCCGGCCCGAGGAGGTGGAGCGCATCTGCCGCGAGACGGTGGAGCGCCTGGGCCCGGTGGACATCCTGGTCAACAACGCCGGCGCCGCCTGGGGCGCGCCGGCCGAAGATCATCCGCTGGAGGCCTGGGACAAGGTGATGAACCTGAACCTGCGCAGCGTGTTCCTGTTCAGCCAGTGGGTGGCCAAGCACTGCATGATCCCGCGCCGCCAGGGCCGCATCGTCAACATCGCCTCGATCACCGCCTTCGGCGGCAATCCGCAGGGCCACGACACCGTGGCCTACAGCACCAGCAAGGCCGGCGTCGTCAACCTCACGCGCGTGCTGGCGGCCGAGTGGGGCGAGCATCGCATCAATGTCAATGCCATCGCGCCCGGCTACTTCCCGAGCAAGATGACGCGCCACACGCTGGCCGTGCAGGGCGTCGATGCGATGGCCGCCAAGGCGCCGCTGCAGCGCCTGGGCGACGACGACGACCTCAAGGGCGCGGCCCTGCTGTTTGCCTCGGCCGCCGGCAAGCACATCACCGGCCAGACGCTGGCGGTGGACGGTGGCGTCACCGCGGTGCTCGCGCAATGAAGTCGCCCAGCCGGCCACCGTCGTCGCCGCTGCCGTTTCCGGCGCCTGTGCCCTTCGTCGACCGCCTGGGCCTGGAGCTGCATGCCTATGGTGAGGGCCGGGCCGAGCTGCGCGTGGACCTGGACGCCGGCCACCTGAACACCTGGGACGTGGCCCATGGCGGCGTGCTGATGACCATGCTGGACGTGGCCATGGCCATGGCCGCACGCAGCGCCCATGTCAACGGCCAGGGCGTGGCCACGGTGGAGATGAAGACCAGCTTCATGCGCCCGGCCGAGCACCGGCTGCGCGCCGAAGGCCAGCTCGTGCATGCCACGGCCACCATGGCCTTCTGCGAAGGCCGGCTCTACGACGACCGCGACCAGCTCTGCGCCACCGCCAGCGGCACGTTCAAGTACCTGCGTGGGCTGGCCCGCCAGCGGCCCGCGTCCCCCACCGGAGAACCCACATGAGCACCCTCGTCAACCGCCGCCTGGTGCTGGCCAGCCGCCCCACCGGCGAAGCCAGTGCCGACAACTTCCGCCTCGAAAGCCAGCCCATCCCCGAATTGGCGGAAGGCCAGGTGCTGGTGCGCCACCACTACCTGAGCCTGGACCCGTACATGCGCGGCCGCATGAACGATGGCAAGAGCTATGCCCAGCCCCAGCCGCTGGACGAGGTGATGATCGGTGGCACGGTGGGCGAGGTGGTGGCCTCGAAGAACGACTTTTTCAAGGCCGGCGACAAGGTGCTGGGCATGGGCGGCTGGCAGGAATACGCCCTGGTCGACGCCACCCAGCGCGGCGTGCTGAACAAGGTGGACACCACGCAGGTGCCGCTGTCGGCCTACCTGGGCGCGGTGGGCATGCCCGGCGTCACCGCCTGGTACGGCCTGGCGCAGATCATCAACCCCAAGGCCGGCGAGACCGTGGTGGTGTCGGCCGCCAGTGGCGCCGTGGGCAGCATGGTCGGCCAGCTGGCCAAGGCGCGTGGCGCGCGTGCGGTGGGCATTGCCGGCGGCGCCGAGAAATGCCGTTTCGTGGTCGAGGAGCTGGGCTTCGACGCCTGCATCGACTACAAGGCCCATGCCGATGCGCGCAGCCTGTCGCAGGCGCTGAAGGAGGCCTGCCCGAACGGCATCGACGGCTACTTCGAGAACGTCGGCGGCATGTGCCTGGACGCGGTGATGTCGCGCGCCAATGCGTTCTCGCGCATTGCGCTGTGCGGCATGATCAGCGGCTACGACGGCCAGCCCATCCCGATGGCCGCGCCGCAGCTGATCCTGGTCAACCGCATGAAGATCCAGGGCTTCATCGTCGGTGAGCACCGCGAGTTCTGGCCCGAGGCGCTCAAAGAGCTGGCCAGCGGCGTGGCCAGCGGCAAGCTCAAGTACCGCGAGACCGTGGCCCAGGGCCTGGAGTCGGCGCCCGAGGCCTTTCTGGGCCTGCTGAAGGGCCGCAACTTCGGCAAGCAGCTGGTCAAGCTGATCTGAGCGGCCATGCTGGGCTGGACCTGGCAGCGTTTCGAGGCCCTGAGCGGCCAGCAGGTCTACGACATGCTGGCCTTGCGTTCCCGGGTGTTCATCCTGGAGCAGGGGCCCTATCTGGATGCCGATGGTCTGGACCAATCCAGCGGCCATCTGTTCGGGCGTGACGCCGCGGGCACGCTGCTGGCCTATCTGCGCGTGGTCGATCCGCGTCTCAAGTACGCCGAGCCGTCGATCGGCCGCGTGGTGGTGTCGCTGGACCAGCGTGGCAGCGGCCTGGGCCATGCGCTGGTGGCCGAAGGCGTGGCGCGCTGCATTGCCGCCTGGCCCGGCCGCGGCATCCGCATCAGCGCTCAGGCGCATCTGGACCACTTTTATGCCCGCCACGGCTTTGCCGCCGTCGGCGAACCCTATCTCGAAGACAACATCCCGCACCTGGAGATGTGGAGGGCTCCGTGATGAGCACTGTGATCACCCACCAGGTGTTCAACCAGGCCGAGCCCCTGGCGGACGCCAACCTGTTCAGCGGCAACCGGGCACTGCGCGATGCGCTGGCCTTCAATCTGCCGGGTTATGACGAGGCGCGCTTCACGACCCTGGGCGCCGAGGTCGGCTCGGCCGCGATGCAGCGCCATGCGCGCCTGGCCAACCTCCACATGCCGGTGCTGCACACGCACGACCGCCTGGGCCGGCGCATCGACGAGGTGGAGTTCCACCCCAGCTATCACGCGCTGATGGAGGCCGCGATGCGCCATGGCCTGCATGGCACGCCGTGGACGCAGGGCCCGGGCGGCCATGTGGCGCGGGCCGCGGCCTTCATGCTGTTCACCGAGGCCGAGCCCAGCATGCTGTGCCCGATCTCGATGACCTATGCGGTGGGCGGCGCGCTGCGCGACAACCCGGCGCTGCAGGCCGCCTGGGGCCCGGGCCTGGCCAGCACGCGCTACGACGAGCGCTTCCTGCCGTTTGACCGCAAGACCGGCCTGACCATGGGCATGGGCATGACCGAGAAGCAGGGCGGCTCGGACGTGCGCGCCAACACCACCGAGGCCCGGCCCGATGGCGAGGATGCCTGGGGCCAGCGCTACCGCATCACCGGCCACAAGTGGTTCTTCTCGGCGCCGATGTGCGATGCCCACCTGGTGCTGGCGCAGACGCCGGCCGGGCTCTCCTGCTTCTTCGTGCCACGCTGGCTGCCGGCCTGGCTGGGCGAAGGCCTGAACAACATCCGCGTGCAGCGGCTCAAGGACAAGCTGGGCAACCATGCCAATGCCAGCAGCGAGGTCGAGTTCCACGAGGCCATCGGCTGGCGCGTCGGCGACGAGGGCCGCGGCATCCCGCAGATCCTGGCCATGGGCGTGCTGACGCGGCTGGACTGCGCACTCGGCACGGCCGGCCTGATGCGCCAGGCGCTGTCCATCGCGCTGCACCACACGGCCCAGCGCGCGGCCTTTGGCAAGCGCCTGGTCGAGCAGCCGATGATGAAGAACGTGCTGGCCGACCTGGCGCTGGAAAGCGAGGCCGCCACCGCGCTGGCGCTGCGCCTGGCGCGGGCGGTGGATACCGCGGAGCACAACACCGACGCCAGCGGCCACGAGAAGCTGATCGGCCGGGTGCTGACGCCGATCGCCAAGTTCTGGATCTGCAAGCGTGGCAGCGCCTTTGCGCAAGAGGCCATGGAATGCCTGGGCGGCAACGGCTATGTCGAAGAAGGCGGCGAGGGCACGATGGCGCGCATCTACCGCGAGATGCCGCTGAACTCGATCTGGGAGGGCGCCGGCAACATCATGGCGCTGGACCTGCTGCGCGCGCTGCGCAGCGGCCCGGTGGCCCAGGCCCTGGCGCACGAGATGGCGCCAGCCCGGGGCGCACATCCGGCACTCGATGCCGCGCTGGCGCGGGTGCTGGACGGCCTGGACGGTGGCATCGATGAAGCCCGCGCCCGCCGCCTGGCCCGCGACACCGCCCTGGTGCTGCAGGCCGGCCTGCTGCGCCAGCACAGCAGCGACGCGGTGTTCCAGGCCTTCTGCGCCGGCCGCCTGGCCGAGGGCTGCGACGTGTTCGGCGCGCTGCCTTCGGGCTGCGACCTGGACGCCATCATCGCCCGCGCACAACTGCACTGAGGAGCCGCCATGGACGAGCTGATCCTGCACCACTACCCGATGTCGCCGTTTGCCGAGAAGGCGCGGCTGATGCTGGGCGCCAAGGGCCTGGCCTGGCGCTCGGTGATCATCCCGGCGGTGATGCCCAAGCCCGATGTGCTCGCGCTGACCGGCGGCTACCGCAAGACGCCGCTGCTGCAGATCGGTGCCGACATCTATTGCGACACCGCGCTGATCGCCCGCGTGCTGGAGTCGCGCCAGCCCATGCCCAGCCTGTACCCGGCCAGCGCACCGCTGGCCGCGGCGCTGGCGCAATGGGCCGACCGGCTGCTGTTCTGGCCGGTGGCCACGGTGGCCATGCAGCCGGCCGGCGCCGCGGCCCTGCTGCGCAATCCGTCGCCCGAGACGGTGAAGGCCTTCCGCAGCGACCGTGCGGCCTTCACCCAGGGCATGGCCCGGCCTTCGCTGTCCGATGCCCTGGCCGCCTTGAACGCCGCGCTGCCAGCCCTGGAAGCCCAGTTGCAGCAGGCCGCGTCGGCCGATGCCTGGCTGCTGGGCAGCGACGTGTCGATTGCCGACTTTGCCGTGGCCCACCAGCTGTGGTTCATCCGCCAGGCCGGGCCCGTGGCCGAGGTGCTGGCGCCGTATCCGGCGCTGAACGCCTGGCTGGACCGCGTGCTGGCTCTCGGCCATGGCCGCAGCCAGCCGATGGACAGCGCCGAGGCCGTGGCGGTGGCCGCCGCGGCTTCGGCCGCCGGTCGCCACGCCACTGTGGCGGTGGCCGCTGGCCAGGGCCTGGAGGCGGGCGAGCCGGTCAGCGTGGCGGCCACCGACTATGGCCAGGACCCCAGCCCGGGCCTGCTGGTGGGCCTGGACGACCACGAGGTGGTGATCCGCCGCGACGACCCGCGCGCCGGCACGGTGCAGGTGCATTTCCCCCGTTCGGGGTTCCAGATCCGCAAGGAGAACAAGGCATGAAGGACTTCAAGGGCCGCACCGCGGTGCTCACCGGTGGCGCCTCGGGCTTCGGCCTGGAGTGCGCGCGCATTGCCGCCCGCGAGGGCATGAACGTGGTGCTGGTGGATGTGCAAGCCGATGCGCTGGCCGTGGCGCAGGCCGAGATCGCCGCGCTGGCCGCGCCCCATCTCGAGGCGGGTGGCGGGCGGGTGCTGGCTCAGCGGGTCGACGTGTCCAGCGCTGCCGCCATGGAGGCGCTGGCGGCCACGGTGCAGCGTGAGTTTGGTGCGCCGCACTTCGTCTTCAACAACGCCGGCATCGCCACCGGTGGCCTGGTCTGGGAGCACTCGGTCAAGGACTGGGAGTGGACCCTGGGCGTCAACCTCTGGGGCGTGGTGCATGGCGTGCGCCTGTTCACGCCGATGATGCTGGCCGCGGCCGCCGCCGACCCGGCCTACGAAGGCCACATCGTCAACACCGCCTCGATGGCCGGCCTGCTGAGCCCGCCCAACATGGGCATCTACAACGTCAGCAAGCATGCGGTGGTGACGCTCAGCGAGACGCTGTACCAGGATCTGGGCCTGGTGTCCGACCAGGTCCATGCCCATGTGCTGTGCCCGTACTTCGTGCCCACCGGCATCCACAAGAGCGAGCGCAACCGCCCGCAGGACATGGCCAACGAGGGCGGGCCCAGCAAGAGCCAGCTGATCGCCCAGGCCATGAGCGACAAGGCCGTGGGCAGCGGCAAGGTCAGCGCCGCGGACGTGGCGGCCAAGGTGTTTGCGGCGCTGCGCGAGAACCAGTTCTACATCTACAGCCACCCCAGGGCTCTGGGCGGCGTGCAGACCCGGCTGGAAGACGTGCTGCAGGGCCGCAACCCCACCGATCCCTTCCACGAGCGGCCCGAGTTGCGCGTGCAGCTGATGGCGCAGTTGCGCGGCTGAGCGGGCCGAGCCCGCGCCGTCATCCTCCGCGCCGGATGGCCGCGAGCTGCTCGCGGATCAGGCGCTCGGCGTCCTCGAGCGGCAGGTCGATGCCGCCCATCAGCGGACGCACTTCGATGCAGCAGGCCAGCCCCGGGAAGGGCGCCGGAAACCGCCGCGCCCAGGCCAGGGCTTGCTCACGCGAGGCCACGTCGATCAGCGTATAGCCGGCAATCAACTCCTTGGTTTCGGCGAAGGGTCCGTCGGTGACGCTGGCCCGGCCCGTGGCGTCGTACTCGACGCGAAAGCCCTGGCTGCTGGGCATCAGGCCGGCGCCATCGACCAGCACGCCGGCCTTGGCCATCTCATCGTGGAAGGCCATCATCCGCGGCACCAGCGTGGGATCGTCGGGAAACTCGCCGGCTTCGCTCATGGCGGTGGCACGAACCTGGATCATGTAGCGGGGCATGGATTCTCCTGAGCACGGGGATCCTGCACGACGAACGGCGAGCACCTGGTTCGACACCGAGGCTGCCGGTCGGCCCAAAAGAGCAGGGGCCCGCGCGGGCCCCTGGTGCGGTGGTGGTCGGCGCCGGTCCAGCCGGCGTCCGGGGCTCAGCCCGCCGCCACCTCGCGGTGGTAGCCGGTCACCCGCTCCACCTCGTTCTTCGAGCCCAGCACCACGCTGACGCGCTCGTGCAGCTTGCTCGGCGCGATGTCCAGGATGCGCTGCTGGCCGTTGGTGGCCGCACCGCCGGCCTGCTCGACCAGGAAGGCCATCGGGTTGGCCTCATACATCAGGCGCAGCTTGCCGGGCTTGTTGGGCTCGCGCTGGTCCCAGGGGTACATGAAGATGCCGCCGCGGGTCAGGATGCGGTGCACGTCGGCCACCATGCTGGCCACCCAGCGCATGTTGAAGTCCTTGCCGCGCGGGCCTTCCTTGCCGGCCAGGCACTCGTCGATGTAGCGCTTCACCGGCGGAGCCCAGTGGCGCATGTTCGACATGTTGATCGCGAACTCCTTGGTGTCGGCCGGGATCTGCACCTCGCTGTCGGTCAGCACCCACGAGCCGGTCTCGCGGTCCAGCGTGAACATCACGACGCCGTCGCCCACGGTCAGCACCAGCGTGGTCTGCGGCCCGTAGACACAGTAGCCGGCCGCCACCTGCTGCTTGCCCGGCTGCAGGAAATCGCTCTCGTCGACACCGCGGTGGTTGGTGACCTTGCGCAGCACCGAGAAGATGGTGCCGATGGAGACATTGACATCGATGTTGCTGCTGCCGTCCAGCGGATCGAACAGCAGCAGGTACTCGCCCTGGGGATAGCGGTCGGGCACCAGCGAGATGGTGTCCATCTCCTCGCTGGCCATGGCCGCCAGGTGGCCGCCCCAGACATTGGCCTCGATCAGCACCTCGTTGGCGATGACGTCCAGCTTCTTCTGCACCTCGCCCTGCACGTTCTCGGTGTCGGCCGTGCCCAGCACATCGCCCAGCGCGCCCTTGTTGACCGAGATCGCGATGCGCTTGCAGGCGCGGGCCACGGTCTCCAGCAGCAGGCGCAGCGGCGGCGGCAGCTGGCCGCGGTCGCGCTGCTGCTCGACCAGGTACTGGGTCAGGCTGATCTTCTTGCTGCTGCTCATGCTTGAGGCTCCTCCAGGGCCTTGGTGACGATCTCGCGCACATCGTCCGACAGACGGGTCGATGCGGCGACGCGGGCCACGGCTGCGCGGGCGGCGTCGCGGTAGGGCTGGGCCAGGGCGCGCCAGCGGTCCAGCGCACGCGCCATGCGTGCGGCGATCTGCGGGTTGATGGCGTCCAGCTCCAGCACCCGGTCGGCCCAGAACACATAGCCGGCGGCATCGGCGCGGTGGAAGGCGGCCGGATTCTCGCGGCAGTAGCTGCCGATCAGGCTGCGCATGCGGTTGGGGTTCTTCAGCGAGAAGTCCGGGTGCAGCATCAGCGCCTTCACGCGCTGCAGGCCGCTGGGGCCGGCGCCGGGCTGCAGCGGCTCGCTGGCGCGGCCCTGCAGTGCAAACCACTTGTCCAGCACCAGTTCGTCGCCATTGGCCAGCTGGTGGAAGCGCTGCAGCGCGCCTTCGGCCAGCGGCGACTGGGCATCGACCAGGGCTGCGACCGCGGCATGGCGGTCGCTCATGTTGCCGGCGTCCTTGGCGCGCTGGTAGGCGCGGCCCGGCCACACGGCATCGCCATCGGCCACCGCGGCCAGCACCAGCAGGCTCAGCGCCAGGTTGGCCAGCGCACGGCGGCCCGACTGGTCGGCGTCGGGGCGGTAGCCTTCGCGCACCTGGTGCGCTTCCCAGGCCCACACCCAGTCGGCGTGCAGGCGCTGCGCCAGCTGCAGGCGCAGCTGCTCGCGCAGGCGATGGATGCGCTGCGGATCGACCGCCAGGCCGCGGCCTGCCACGATCTCGGCCAGCACGCCCTCGGGCGGCAGGCTCAGCACCTGCTCCTTGAAGGCCGCGTCCAGCGCGGGGTCGCGCAGCAGGCTGCGCAGCGCGTCGACCAGCGGCTCGTCCAGCGGCGCCAGGTCCTGGTCACCGGGCAGGGCGGCCAGCAGGCGCTCGGTGAACAGTTGCTGGCCGGCCTCCCAGCGATTGAAGGCATCGCTGTCGTGGCGCAGCAGGGTGATCAGCGCGCCGTCGAACAGGCCGCTGTCCAGCAGCACCGGCGCCGAGAAGCCACGCAGCAGCGAGGGCACCGGCGGCGCGTCCAGATCCTCGAACACGAAGTGCTGCTCGGCCTGGTCCAGCACCAGCACACGCTCGGTGCCCTGGGCCTGGGCTTCGCCCAGCAGACGCAGCGGCAGCGGCTGGCCTTCGGCCGACAGCAGGCCCATGCGCACTGGCAGCACACAGGGCTGCTTGTCGGGCTGGCCCGGCGAGGGCAGGGCGCTCTGCGACAGCGTCAGCGTGTAGCGCCGACTGGCGCCGTCGTACAGGCCGCGGGCCACCAGGCGCGGCGTGCCGGCCTGGCCATACCAGCGCTTGAAGGTCTCCAGCCGCGTGGCCAGCTCGCTGCCCGGGTTGGCATCGGCAATCGCCTGGGCGAAGTCGTCGCAGGTCACGGCCTGGCCGTCATGGCGCTGGAAGTACAGGTCCATGCCGGCGCGAAAGCCCTCGCGGCCCACCAGCGTGGCCATCATGCGCACCACCTCCGCACCCTTCTCGTAGACCGTGGGGGTGTAGAAGTTGTTGATCTCGAGGTAGCTGTCGGGCCGCACCGGATGGGCCATCGGCCCGGCGTCCTCGGGGAACTGCACGGCGCGCAGGCTGCGCACATCGTCGATGCGCTTGACCGCACGGGCCGACGGCGAGCCGGCCATGTCCATCGAGAACTCCTGGTCGCGATAGACGGTCAGGCCTTCTTTCAGGCTGAGCTGGAACCAGTCGCGGCAGGTGATGCGGTTGCCGGTCCAGTTGTGGAAGTACTCGTGGCCGACCACGCTCTCGATGCCGGCAAAGTCGGCATCGGTGGCGGTGGCAGGGCTGGCCAGCACGTACTTGGTGTTGAAGATGTTGAGGCCCTTGTTCTCCATCGCGCCCATGTTGAAGTCGCTGACCGCGACGATCATGAAGCGCTCCAGATCCAGCGGCAGGCCGAAGCGGGCCTCGTCCCAGGCCACGCTGGCCATCAGCGAGGCCATCGCATGTTCGGTCTTGCCCAGGTCGCCGCGCCGCACATAGACCTGCAGCAGATGCTCCTTGCCCGAACGGGCCACGATCTTCTGCTCGCGGCACACCAGGTCGGCGGCCACCAGGGCGAACAGGTAACTGGGCTTGGGAAAGGGGTCGTGCCACTTGGCATAGTGGCGGCCGTTGTCCAGTTCGCCCTGTTCGACCAGGTTGCCGTTGCTCAGCAGCACCGGGTACTTGGCCTTGGACGCGCGCAGCGTCACCGTGAACGTGGCCATCACGTCCGGCCGGTCCAGGAAGTAGGTGATGCGGCGGAAGCCCTCGGCCTCGCACTGGGTGTAGAAGCTGCCGCCCGAGGTGTACAGGCCCGACAGCTGGCTGTTCTTGTCGGGCGCGCAGGTGTTGCGGATCTCGAGCGTGAAGCGGTCCTTGGCCGGCGGCTGGTCGATCACCAGGGCCCCGTCGTCGTGGCGGAAGCTCAGGCTCTCGCCATCGGCCAGGCAGCGCAGCAGGGTCAGCTCCTCGCCGTTGAGGATCAGCGGCTGGCCGGGCGCGGCCTGCGGATTGCGCTCGATGGCCAGCTTGCTGGCGACGATGGTCTTGGCAGGGTCGAGGTCGAACGTCAGCTCGACCGAGCGGATCCAGAACGCGGGGGCGGTGTAGTCCTCGCGGTGGATGGCGGTGGCGGGTCCTTCACGCAGCATTGCGGGGGTCCTCAGACGGGATGGAAGGGGATGCGGGCGGGGGTCACAGACCCTGCTTCAGGCTGGCCTCGATGAAGGCATCGAGGTCGCCGTCCAGCACCTTCTGGGTGTTGCTGATCTCGACGTTGGTGCGCAGGTCCTTGATGCGGCTCTGGTCCAGCACATAGCTGCGGATCTGGTGGCCCCAGCCCACGTCGGTCTTGGTGTCCTCCAGCTTCTGCTGCTCCTCGAGGCGCTTGCGCATCTCGTGGTCGTACAGCCGGCTGCGCAGGCGCTTCCAGGCCACGTCGCGGTTGCTGTGCTGGCTGCGCCCGTCCTGGCATTGCACGACGATGCCGGTGGGGATGTGGGTCAGGCGCACCGCCGAGTCGGTCTTGTTGATGTGCTGGCCACCCGCGCCCGAGGCGCGGAAGGTGTCGGTGCGCACATCGGCCGGGTTGATCTCGATCTCGATCGAGTCGTCGATCTCCGGATAGACGAACAGCGAGGCGAACGAGGTGTGGCGGCCGCCGGCCGAGTCGAACGGGCTCTTGCGCACCAGGCGGTGCACCCCGGTCTCGGTGCGCAAATGGCCGAAGGCGTATTCGCCCTCCACCTTGATGGTGGCGCTCTTGATGCCGGCCACGTCGCCCGGCGTCTCGTCTTCCACCGTGGCCGTGAAGCCCTTGCGCTCGGCGTACTTCAGGTACTGGCGCAGCAGCATGCCGGCCCAGTCGCAGGCCTCGGTGCCGCCGGCGCCGGCCTGGATGTCGATGAAACAGCTGCTGGGGTCGGCCGGGTTGCTGAACATGCGGCGGAACTCCAGGCGCTCCACCGTCTCGCGCAGCGGCTGGGCATCGGCGGCGATGGCCTGCAGGCTGGCGAGGTCGCCTTCCTCCTTGGCCATTTCGTACAGCTCGCTGCCGTCGGCCAGGTTGCTGGACAGGTGGTTGATGGTCTCGACCACGTCTTCCAGCTGGCGCTTCTCGCGGCCCAGGTCCTGGGCGCGCTTGGGTTCGTTCCACACCGCGGGGTTTTCCAGCGCGGCGTTGACCTCGTTCAATCGCAGGGATTTGCGATCGTAGTCAAAGATACCCCCGGAGCTGCTCGGTGCGGGCGCTGAGATCGGCGAGCAGCGTGCCGATGGCGTTGATCTGTTCGGTGTCCATGGTCGTTCTAGGGCAGTGGGCGCCACGGGCGGGCGCGAAGCGGCCGGATTTTCGCATGGCGCGATGCGGCCCGATGGCATCATCCTGCCGTGCCTGACTCCATCCCCGCCAAGCCGTACTGGCGACGCAACCTGCGCATCACGGCCTTCTTGCTGATGCTGTGGTTTGCCGTCACCTTCGCCATCGGCGGCTTTGCCGCCGAGATGAACTTCGACTTCTTCGGCTGGCCGTTCAGCTTCTGGATGGCCTCGCAAGGCGCGCTGCTGCTGTACTGCCTGATCATTTGGGCCTACGGCGCCTACATGAACCGGCTGGACCAGGCCGAGCAGACCGAGGCCGAGTCGGACTGACATCGGCGCTGCGAAGTGTCGGCGCAGCTGACAGTTGCCGAACCGTTCAGAACTGCAGGGCGCCTGCGAAAGCAGGCAAGTCTTTGCCAAATATGAAAAAAACACGTACTCCGATAAATCCGGCTCGATTTATGCATGGGCGTGCATAGACAACGGCAATCAAGGAGACGGGAACATGAGACGAGTCAGCACAACCTGGGTTCTGGCCAGTCTGTTGTCGGCCGGTTCGGCCCATGCGGCCGTGACTGCCGTGGATCTGACCGGTGTCGGCTACGTGACCTACGGCGATGCCAACAGCTACTCGCTGGCGATCGCCAACTACTACCAGTGCGGAAAGGAGTACGGTCCTGGCTGCAACTACAACGTCAAGGGCAGTCCGGGGGTCGACAACCAGGAAACCCGGATCTACATCCTCGACCAGAACGGCAACGACAACAACAACGCCAAGATCGAGAACGCGTTCGACTCGGTCAACAACACCCTGGCGTTCACGATGACCTCGGCCAACGAGGTGGGCAACAATCCCAACAAGGCAGCGCCGACCTTCACCGGCGACAAGGTTGGGACCTGGGACGCGGCCGTCGATGCGCTGAGTTCGGTGTTCGACTTCGCGAAGAACGTGATGACGTTCTTCTTCGTCAACAACGAGCCGAACTCGCAGGACGGCCTGACGCAGAACCTGGCGGTGTGGGCGCGCATCACGCTGACCCAGCTGAGCACCAACACCTTGCTGGGAACCTGGGACGCCACGAACGACCCGCGCACGCCGGCGCAGCGCCTGGCCAATTCGCCGACGGCGCCCGGCTATGGCCCGCCTCCCATCGGTGGTGGTGTGCCCAATGGCGACGTGGGCTTGTACACCTCGGCGGCCGTGGAGCCGGAGAAGACCGACTTCATCATGTCGGGCGGCCAGGTGTGCATCGACAAGGTGAGCAAGAACCCGGTCAATTGCACGACCGCCGCTGCCGGGACCTTTGACACCATCAACCACAACCTGGGCGAGAACCAGGCTCCGTATGCGGTGGTGTTCCCCGAGCTGAACAAGGCCATCCAGGACCTGATCTCCGGCAACAAGAACCTGGCCGACTATGTGATGCACGTGGACCTGCGCTACGGCTGCGTGCAACCGCAGTTCTCGCTGACCTCGACCCGGCCGAATGCCGATTGCGTGGATGGCACGTCGGTGTCCCAGGACAACAACTTCGAGCAGCTGTTCATCGGCGCCTCGGCACGTACCGATGTGCCGGTCGACGTGCCCGAGCCCGCGGGCCTGGCCCTGGCCGGACTGGCGCTGGCCTCCCTGGGCTGGTCGCGCCGCCGCCGCGCCTGAGGATCGGGGCGCGGTTCCGTCCAGGAACCGTCCGCCGTCCTAATAAGCCACCGCACACTGGCCGCCCTCGGGCGGCCAGTGTCATTTGGGCCGGGCGCGTGGCGCGCGCCTCAGCCCAGCGCCCTTAGCACGTCGCGGATGAACTGAGCTCGCGCCTGGGGCTCGGGGATCTCGCGCTCGATGCGCAGCTTGTCATTGCCGGCCAGCTTGATGGCGCGGTTCTTCTGCACCAGCTCGATGATGCGCATCGCATCCACCGGTGGGTTGGGGCGGAAGCTGATGCTCATCAGCCGTGGATTGGCGTCGATCTTCTGCACGCCATAAGGCCGGGCCAGCACGCGCAGGCGGTGCGTGTCGAACAGGGTCTGGCCCTGCGTGGGCAGCTTGCCGAAGCGGTCGGTGATCTCCTCCAGCAGGCGATCCAGTTGCTCGGGCTTGTCGGCCATGGCCAGGCGCTTGTAGAGGTTGAGCCGGGTGTGCACGTCGCCGCAATAGGCGTCGGGCAGCAGGGCCGGCGCATGCAGATTGACTTCGGTGGCGCCGCCGAACACGCCGGTGGGGCTGAGCAGGTCGGGCTCCTCGCCCTTCTTCAACGCCCGCACGGCCTCGGCCAGCATGTCGTTGTAGAGCTGGAAGCCCACCTCCATCATGTTGCCGCTCTGCTTCTCGCCCAGCACCTCGCCGCAGCCGCGGATCTCCAGGTCGTGCATCGCCAGGTAGAAGCCCGAGCCCAGCTCTTCCATGCTCTGGATCGCATCCAGCCGTTGCTGGGCCTGCTTGGTCAGGCTCTCGGTGTCCGGCACCAGCAGATAGGCATAGGCCTGGTGGTGGCTGCGGCCGACACGCCCGCGCAGTTGGTGCAGCTGGGCCAGGCCGAACTTGTCGGCGCGGCTGATGACGATGGTGTTGGCACTCGGCACGTCGATGCCGGTCTCGATGATGGTCGAGCACAGCAGCACATTGGCCCGCTGGGCCACGAAGTCGCGCATCACCGCCTCGAGCTGGCGCTCGGGCATCTGGCCATGGGCGACGGCGATGCGCGCCTCGGGCAGCAGCTCGGCCAGGCGCTGGCGCCGGCCTTCGATGGTCTCGACCTCGTTGTGCAGGAAATAGACCTGGCCGCCGCGCTTCAGCTCGCGCAGCACGGCCTCGCGGATGACGCTGTGGCCCTCGCTGCGCACAAAGGTCTTGATCGCCAGCCGGCGCTGCGGCGCGGTGGCGATCACCGACAGGTCGCGCAGGCCTTCCAGCGCCATGCCCAGCGTGCGCGGGATCGGCGTGGCGGTGAGCGTGAGCACGTCCACCTCGGCGCGCATGGCCTTGATGGCCTCCTTGTGGCGCACGCCGAAGCGGTGTTCCTCGTCGATGATCAGCAGGCCCAGGCGCTTGTACCTGACGTCGGGCGACAGCAGCTTGTGCGTGCCGACCACGATGTCGATGACGCCGGCCTCCAGCCCGTCCATCGCCGCCTTGACCTCCTTGGGCGAGCGAAAGCGCGACATCTCGGCGATCTTCACCGGCCACTTGCCGAAGCGGTCGACGAGCGTCTGGTAGTGCTGCTCGGCCAGCAGCGTGGTCGGCGCCAGCAGGGCCACCTGCTTGCCGCCCATCACCGCGACAAAGGCCGCGCGCAGCGCCACCTCGGTCTTGCCGAAGCCCACGTCGCCGCAGACCAGGCGGTCCATGGGCTTGGGGCTGACCATGTCCTGGATCACCGCATGGATGGCGGCGCGCTGGTCGGGCGTCTCCTCGAAGCCGAAGCTGGACGCAAAGGCCTCGTAGTCGTGGGCGCTGAAGCGATGGGCAAAACCTTCGCGGGCGGCGCGCCGCGCATAGAGGTTCAGCAGCTCGGCCGCGGCATCGCGCACCTGCTCGGCGGCTTTGCGCCGCGCTTTCTCCCACTGGCCCGAGCCCAGCTTGTGCAGCGGCGCCTCTTCCGGCGCCACGCCGGTGTAGCGGCCGATCAGGTGCAGCTGGGCCACCGGCACGTACAGCGTGGCCTTGTCCGCGTATTCCAGGTGCAGGAACTCGCTGGAGCCATCGCCCAGATCGATGTTCAGCAGGCCCTGGTAGCGGCCGATGCCATGGTTGATGTGCACCACCGGATCGCCGATCTTCAGCTCCGACAGGTCCTTGATCAGCGCATCGACACTGCTGGTCTGCTCCTGCTTGCGGCGCCGCCGCGCCTCGCGGCTGCTGGCAAACAGCTCGGTCTCGGTGACGAACTGGATGGCGATCTGCTGGTCCGGCTCGTGCCAGAAGAAGCCGGCCGCCAGCGGCGCCGCGGTGATGGCGAACTTCTCGCCGGCGGCCTCGCCGCTGCGGAACTCTTCCAGCGTGGCCACGCTGGGCGGATCGATCTTGTGGTCGCGCAGCAGCTCCAGCAGGCTTTCGCGCCGGCCATCGCTCTCGGCCACGATCAGCACCCGGTGCGGCGTGGCATCGAGGTGGCGGCCCAGGGCCGCCAGCGGTTCGGTGGCACCACGGTCGGCGGCGATGTCGGGCAGCGGCCGCGCCCAGTCCACCGGCTCCTGGCCGCGCAGCACCAGCAGCGCATGGCGGTTGGCATGGGCGAAAAACTCGTCGCTGCGCTGGAAGATGTCTTCCGGCGCCAGCACTGGCCGGTCGGCATCGGCGGCGACGAAGCGGTGGCGCTCGCGGGTGTCGGTCCAGAAGCGCTCCAGCGCCGCATCCACCTCGCCGTGCAGCACCAGGGCCGCCTGCTGCTCGCCGCCCAGGTAGTCGAAGAAGGTGGCGGTCTGCTCGAAGAACAGCGGCAGGTAGTACTCGATGCCGGCGGTGGCAATGCCCTGGGCGATGTCCTTGTAGATGCGGCTCTTGGTCGGGTCGCCGTCCAGCTTCTCGCGCCAGCGCTGGCGGAAGGTGTTGCGCGCCGCCTCGTCCATCGGGAACTCGCGGCCCGGCAGCAGCCGCACCTCGGGCACCGGGTACAGGCTGCGCTGGCTGTCGGGGTCGAAGGTGCGGATGGAATCGACCTCGTTGTCGAACAGGTCCACCCGGTAAGGCACCGGCGAGCCCATCGGAAACAGGTCGATCAGGCCGCCGCGCACCGCGTACTCGCCCGGCGACACCACCTGGCTGACATGGTTGTAGCCGGCCAGCGTGAGCTGGGCGCGCAGCGCGGCTTCGTCCAGCTTCTGCTTCTGCCGGAACTGGAAGGTGGTGGCGGCCAGAAACGAAGGCGGCGCCAGCCGGGTCAGCGCGGTGGTGGCCGGCAGCAGCACCACGTCGGTCTCACGCTGGTGGATGCGCCACAGCGTGGCCAGGCGCTCGCTGATCAGGTCCTGGTGCGGGCTGAAGCTGTCGTAGGGCAGGGTCTCCCAGTCGGGGAACACGGTGACGCGCAGGCCTGGCGCGAAAAACGGCAGCTCGTCGGCCAGGCGCTGGGCATCGGCCGGCTCGGCGGTGACGATGGCCAGCAGGCGCTTGCCGGCGGCCTGGGCCTGGGCATGGCGGGCCAGCAGCAGCGCATCGGCCGAGCCGATGGGACGGGGCAGGGTGTAGCGCTTGCCTGGGGCGATGGCCGGGAGTTGCATCGGTTTGCTGCGGGTGCCAATGACAAACACGCCCCGGAGCAGGGCTCGGGGGCGTGCAACATGAAACAGGGCCGATTCTAGAATCCGGCCGATGACCAGTTACTCCGTCGGGGTCGAACCCCGCTGCTATGCCCTGGTGCCCTGTGCCGGCACCGGTTCACGCTCGGGCTCCTTCGTGCCCAAGCAGTATGTGCAGATCGCCGGCCAGGCCGTGGTGGCGCACACGCTGCAGGCCCTGGCCCAGGTCGACCGCATCGCCGCCACGCTGGTGGTGCTGGCGCCCGACGACGACCAGTTCGACGAAGAAGTGCCCGGCCATGGCCAGGGTGAGCACGCCGACCGGCTATGGACGGTGCGCGCCGGCGGCGACAGCCGCGCCGCCACCGTGCTCAACGGCCTGGCCGAACTGCGCGCACGCGGCGCCCAGCCGCAGGACTGGGTGCTGGTGCACGATGCCGCGCGCTGCCTGCTCAAGCCCGCCTGGGTCGAGCGCCTGCTCGACACCTGCTGGCACGACGAGGTGGGCGGCCTGCTGGCCCTGCCCGTGGCCGATACGCTGAAGGCCGCCAGCGCCGGGCAGCCCGACCGCGTGGCTGCCACCGTGGACCGTGAGCACAAGTGGGCGGCGCAGACGCCGCAGATGTTCCGCCTGGGCCTGCTGGAGCCGGCGCTGCGCCAGGCGGCAGAAAGCGGCACGGCCATCACGGACGAGAGCAGCGCCGTCGAGGCCCTGGGCCATGCGCCGCGACTGGTGCGCGGCGACCTGGAGAACCTGAAGATCACCTTCCAGCCCGATTTCGGCCTGGCCGAGCGCCTCCTGGCCAGCGGCCGGCGCGGCACCGAGCTGCGGCCCTTTGTGCCGGCGCGCGACTTCACGCTGTCGCAGTCCTTCTACACCGACCTGGGCTTTGTGCGCGAATTCCAGCGCGGCCCGCTGGCCGGCTTCCACCTGGGCAGCTGCGGCTTTCTGCTGCAGGACTTCTACGAGCAGCAGCTGGCCGAGAACCTGATGCTGCACCTGACCCTGCCGGACCTGGACGGCTTCTGGCGGCGCATCGAGCGCGAAGGCCTGGCCGAGCGCTATGGCGTGCGCGTCGAGCCGCCCACCGAGCGCCCCTGGGGCCTGAAGGACATGACCGTCACCGATCCCAGCGGCGTGCTGTGGCGCATCGCCCAGCGCATGGAGGTGGTGGAATGAGCCTGCCCCAGCTCAGGATCGGCGAGGGCTGGGACGTGCACCAGCTGGTCGAAGGCCGGCCGCTGGTGCTGGGCGGCATCACCGTTCCGCATGGCAAGGGCCTGCTGGGCCACAGCGACGCCGATGCGCTGCTGCATGCCATCACCGACGCGCTGTTCGGCGCCGCGGCCCTGGGCGACATCGGCCGCCACTTTCCCGACACCGATGCGGCCTTCAAGGGCGCCGATTCCGGCGTGCTGCTGGCCGAGTGTGCGCGCCGCGTGCGCGCCGCCGGCTGGCAGATCGCCAACGTCGACTCGACCATCGTCGCCCAGGCGCCCAAGCTGGCGCCGCACATCCCGGCGATGGTGGAGCGCATCGCCACGCTGCTGCAGCTGCCGGCCGGCTGTGTGAACGTCAAGGCCAAGACTGCCGAGAAGCTGGGCCCGGTGGGCGAGGGCCGCGCCATCGAGGCGCGTGCGGTGTGCCTGCTGCAGAAAGGCTGAAGGGCCCTGCGCCCGCCGCAGCCTAATCGCGCGCGTGGCGCAGCCGCAGGTGGATCATCAGCCCGCCGTCGCGGGCATTGAGCAGTTCCACCGCGCCGCCCATGCGGTGCATGGCCTTGTCGACGATGGCCAGGCCCAGGCCGGCGCCCGAGGCCGCGGTGCGCGCCGCATCGCCGCGGAAAAACGGCGTCAGCAGCTGCGGCAGCTTGCTGTCGGGCACGCCCGGGCCATGGTCGCGCACGGTGCAGATGACCCAGCCACCGGTGCGCGCATAGCTCACCTCGACCTCGGCCCGGCCGCTGGGGTTGCTGCGGCCATAGCGTCGCGCGTTCTCGAACAGGTTGGCGAACACCCGCGCCAGCTCCACCTCGTCGGCCAGCACCTGCAGGTCGATGGCCACGCGCGAGGTGATGCGGATCTCCGACGGATCGCGGAAGGCGGCGATCTCCTTGTCGATCAGCCGCGACAGCAGCACAGGCTCCAGCCGGATGTCGCCGGGCCGCGCATAGTCCATGAACTTGTCGATGATGGCGTCGAGCTGGTCGATGTCGCTGGCCATGTTGGCCCGCGCCTCCTCGTCCTGCACGCTCATCTCGGCTTCCAGGCGCAGCCGCGCCAGCGGCGTGCGCAGGTCGTGGCTGATGCCGGCCAGCATCACCACCCGGTCTTCTTCCACCTTGGCCAGCTCGCGGGCCATGCGGTTGAAGCCCATGTTGACCTCGCGGATCTCGCTGGTGATGGTGGTCTCGTCCAGGCGCGAGTCCAGGTCACCCTCGCGGATGCGGCTGGCGGCGAACTGCAGCTCGCGCAGCGGCCGGTTGATCAGCTGGGCCAGCAGGGCCGCGGCCACCAGGGTGACCAGCAGCACGCCGGCCAGGGCCCACACCGGCTGGCCCAGCTGCTGGGCGCCCGACCAGGCCGCCAGGCTGCAGCCCACCAGCAGCAGCAGCATGGCAAAGGTGCGCCAGAACAGGCTCAGCGCCAGCCGGCGCGCGCGCTGCGATTCGCTGCTGAGGCTTGCGTTCAAGCGGCTTCGTCCGGCACGAACACATAGCCCACGCCCCACACCGTCTGGATGTAGCGGGGCGACGAGGGATCGGGCTCGATCAGCTTGCGCAGCCGCGACACCTGCACGTCCAGGCTGCGGTCGAAGGGCTCGAATTCGCGGCCGCGCGCCAGCTGCGCCAGCTTGTCGCGGCTCAGCGGCTGGCGCGGATGGCGCACCAGGGCCTTGAGCATCGAGAACTCGCCGGTGGTCAGCGGCAGCGGCTCGCCGTCCTTGGTCAGCCGGCGCAGCGACAGGTCGAAGCTGAACGGCCCGAAGCTCACCACCTGGGCCTCCTTGGACGGTGCGCCCGGCGCCTCGGGCGGCGGCCGGCGGCGCAGCACGGCGTGGATGCGCGCCAGCAGTTCACGCGGGTTGAAGGGCTTGGGCAGGTAGTCGTCGGCGCCGACCTCCAGGCCGACGATGCGGTCCACGTCCTCGACCTTGGCGGTGAGCATGATGATGGGCGTGGTGTCGTTGGCGCCGCGCAGGCGGCGGCAGATCGACAGGCCATCTTCGCCCGGCAGCATCAGGTCGAGCACGATCAGGTCGATGGTCTCGCGGGTCTGCAGCCGGGCCAGGGACTTGCCGTCCTCGGCCAGCAGCACCTCGAAGCCTTCCTGCGTCAGATAGCGGCGCAGCAGGTCGCGGATGCGGGCATCGTCATCGACGACGGCAATGCGGTCGGGGCGGTGGGGAACAGCGGTGGACATGCACGCTCCGAATTTGTAACAGCGGCATTGTGCAGGCCGGTACCGGGGGGCTGTCGCCCGAAATGACCTGCTGTTACATCTCTTGCGCCCAGCGGCAGGCGTGGCCGGGGTCAACCCGCGTGCCGGCTGCTGCGCTGTAGTCTGTCGGGACTTGTCCACCGGCCATGCCGGGCATGGCCTTCCAGGGAGATTGGAGATTCGATGAAAACCATCCGTCCGTTGTGCGCCGCCGCGCTGCTGGCACTGTCCGGCCTGGGGCAGCTGCAGGCCCAGACCGTGGCCCTGCCGCCGCCTGCCAATGTGCTGCAGCTGTCCACCGAGGCCCAGGCCGAGGTCACGCAGGACCTGCTGACGATCTCGCTGCAGGTCATCCGCGAGGGCACCGATGCCGCCACGGTGCAGCAGCAGTTGCGCCAGCAACTGGATGCGGCGCTGGCCGAGGCGCGCAAGGCCGAGCGCCCGGGCCAGGTGCAGGTGCGCACCGGCGGCTTTTCGCTGCTGCCGCGTTATGCCCAGCCCGCGCCGGGCTCCAGCGGCACAGTGGCACGGGCGCTGGGCATCGTCGGCTGGCAGGGCCAGGCCGAGCTGGTGCTGGAAGGGCGGGACATCGCCGCCATCAGCCAGCTGGCCGGCAAGCTGAATGGCATGACCGTGCAGCGCGTGGGCTTCGGCCTGTCGCCGGAAGCGCGCGAGCAGGCCACCGCCGAGGTGGCGGCCCAGGCCATCCAGCGCTTCAAGCAGCGCGCCGCCGACTATGCCCGGCAGTTCGGCTTTGGCAGCTACAGCGTGCGCGAGGTGAATGTGGGCAGCGGCGAGGTCAGCGGCGGCCCGGTGCAGCCGATGTACCGCATGGCGGTGGCCGCGGCGCCGATGGCCGCCGAAGCCCAGCCGGTGGCCGCCGGCAAGGCCACGGTCACCGTCACCGTCAACGGCAGCGTGCAGATGTCGCCGCGCTGAGGCTTGTGCGCGGTCAGACCCGCACGGTGCGCGGTGTCTCCAGGTCAGACCCGCACGGTGCGCGGGTCGGGCACGTTGCTGTACAGCGCAATCACCTCGGCCGAGCGCCGCGCCAGCACCGCGCGCTGGTTCAGATAGCCCTTGTCGGTGATCTCGCCGGCGTCCACGCTGGGCGGCGTGTCGAGCACGCGGGCGCGGGTCGGTGTCTGCGAGCTGCCGCCACCTTCGGCGCGCAGTCCCAGCAGGGCCGCGCGCAGGCGCTCGGCCAGGTCTTCGGGCGACAGCGCCAGCGCCGCCGGGCTGGGAAAGACCAGCAGGCCCACCTCCTCGCGGTCGTGGCCGGTGACCACCACATCGGCGGCCAGCGGCGTCAGCGCGCTGACCGCGCGCACCCGCAGCGTGCCCACCGACACCCAGGTGCCGCTCATCAGCTTGAAGTCCTCGGCCACGCGGCCGTCGAAGGCCACGCCCTGGGACGGGTCGGCCTCGTCGACCAGGCGGCCGGCGTCGCCGATCAGATACCAGCCTTCTTCGTCGAAGGCCTTGGCCGTGGTCTCGGGGGCATCGCGGTAGGCCGGAAACACATTGGGCCCGCGCACGCGCATCTCCAGCTTGCCGCCATTGGGCACGAACTTGATCTCGGCGCCGGGCAGCGGCCCGCCGATGCAGCCGGCGCGCTCGATGGGCCAGTACACCGAGGTGATGGCCGGCGCGGTCTCGGTGGCGCCCCAGGCCGAGGTGAACCACAGCGGCCGGCCGGGCCCGCGCACGCGCTGGGCCACGCCCTCCAGCCGCTGCCACAGGCTTTGCGGCAAGGCGGCGCCGGCATAAAACACGGCCTCCAGCCGGTCGAAGAAGTCCTGCGCAAAGCCTTCGTCCTGCTCCAGGTGCGGCAGCAGCATGTCGAAGCCACGCGGCACATTGAAATAGAAGTTGGGCCTGACCTCGCGCAGATTGCGCACCGTGCGCTCGATCAGGCCCGGCGCCGGCCGGCCGTCGTCGATGGTCAGGCTGCCGCCATGGGCCAGCACCATGTTGAAGTTGTGGTTGGCGCCGAAGGTGTGGCTCCAGGGCAGCCATTCCAGCAGGTTCAGGCGGTGGCGGTTCAGAAAGGGCCAGACCTGGGCGATCTGCTGCTGGTTGGCGCACAGCATGCGGTGGGTGTTGATCACCGCCTTGGGCTGGCCGGTGGAGCCACTGGTCAGCAGCAGCTTGGCAATGTCGTCGGGCCGCACCGCATGGTAGGCGGCCAGCACGGCCGGTGTCTCGCGGGGCTCCAGCAGATCGGCAAAGGCGCGCGCGCCGGCCACCTCGGCCGCTCCCTGGCTGAAGACGCGCGGCACGCGCGCGTTCCAGCCGGCCAGCGCCGGCGCGTAGACCGCGCTGTCGGAGGCGTACACCAGGGCCGGCTGCAGCGCATCCAGCATGCCGTGCAGCTTGGAGAAATCCTTGGCCAGGCGCGAGTAGGCGCTGGACACGGTGCACACCGGCCGGCCCACGTGCATGGCCGCCAGCAGCAGCAGCGCATGGTCGACGGCGTTGTCGCTGAGCACCACCACCGGCGAGCCCTCGGCCAGGCCGGGCCAGTCCAGCAGGCTCTGGGCGATGCGGCCGACGGCCTCGCGCACCTGGCCATAGCTCAGGCGGCGCCAGCCGGCCGAGGCCGGCTCCCGCTCGGCCAGAAACGGCGCCCGCGGCGTGGTGGCCGACCAGTGCTCCAGCCAGGCGCCGATGCAGCGCGCATAGGGTTGCAGCGGTTCGGGATGGCGCAGCACGAAGCCGCCGCCGGCCAGGTCTTCGCGCAGCGCGCGCTGCGGCGCCAGCGCATGGGGGTCGTTGAACAGCTTCACCGTGTGGCCTCCATGGCCTGTCCGGCTTCGCGCTCGCGCAGCCGGAAGCGCTGGATCTTGCCGGTGGCGGTCTTCGGCAGCTCGTCCAGGAACTCGATGGCCCGCGGATACTTGTGCGGCGCCAACCGCTCCTTGACGAAGGCCTTCAGCACCGTCTCGATGTCGGGTCCGGCGGACTGGCCGGGCCTGAGCACCACAAAAGCCTTGCTGCGCGTCAGCCCCTGCTCGTCGGCCACGCCGATCACCGCCGCCTCCAGCACCGCCGGGTGCTGCACCAGCGTGGCCTCGACCTCGAACGGGCTGACGTACTGGCCGCTGACCTTGAGCATGTCGTCGCTGCGGCCGGCATAGGTGTAGTAGCCGTCGGCGTCGCGCACGTATTTGTCGCCGCTGCGTGTCCAGGCGCCCTGGAAGGTCTCGCGCGATTTGGCGCGGTTGCCCCAGTACATCAGCGCCGCGCTGGGCCCCTGGATGTAGAGGTCGCCCACCTCGCCATCGGCCACCGGCTGGCCGTCCTCGGAGCGCAGCTCCACCGCATAGCCGGCCACCGGCTTGCCGGTGGTGCCGTAGCGCACGTCGCCCGGGTGGTTGGACAGAAAGATGTGCAGCATCTCGGTGGACCCGATGCCGTCGATGATCTGGCAGCCGTACTGCGCGGTGAAGCGCTCGCCGATGTCGCGCGGCAAGGCCTCGCCGGCCGACGAGGCCATGCGCAGCGCCACCTGGTCGCGCCGGGGCAGGGCGGGCGAGGCCAGCATGCCGGCATAGCCGGTGGGGGCACCGAAGAACACCGTCGGCTGGTGGGCGATCCAGCGCTCGAACACCGCCTCGGGCGTGGGCCGGCCGGCCATCAGCACCACGGTCGCGCCCACCGACAGCGGAAAGCTCAGCGCATTGCCCAGGCCGTAGGCGAAGAACAGCTTGGCGGCCGAGAAGCAGACGTCCGATTCCTTCAGCCCCAGCACCGCGCGGCCATACAGCTCGGCGGTCCAGTATGGATTGGCATGGGTGTGCACCGTGCCCTTGGGCCGTCCGGTGGAACCGGACGAATACAGCCAGAAGCCGATGTCGTCGCCGCCGGTGTCGGCCGGCTGCGCCAGCGGCGCACTGCGCGCCAGCACCTGGGCCAGGTCCTGGCGGTCATCGGCCAGCGGCTGGGCCGGGCGGCCGACCCAGATGCCCCGCGGCAGGGCCGCGCCACGTGCGGCCAGCTTGGCCAGCGCTGCATCGAGCACCGGCTGCAGCGCATCGCCGACCAGCACCCATTGCGCGCGGCTGTGCTGCAGCATGTAGGCATAGTCGTCGGCGGTGAGCAGCGTATTCACCGCCACCGGCACGATGCCGGCATACAGCGCACCGAGAAAACACACCGGCCAGTCGCTGTTGTCGTGCATCAGCAGCAGCACCCGCTCCTCGCGGCGCACGCCGGCGGCCAGCAGGGCGGCCGCACAGCGGCGCACCCCCAGGTCCAGCTCGGCATAACTCATACGTCCGGCATCGTCGATGTAGGCACAGCGATCGCCGCGCCCGGCGTTCAGCGCCAGCAGATGAGCGGCGAAGTTGAACGGCGCGCCGTCCACCGGACCGGGCGATGGGGTGCTCATGCAGGTCTCCTGGCTGCCGGCTCGGAGTCACCGGCATGCACTATGTTGCGTGTCAGTGGACGATAGAGAGCGACCGAATTGCTGTCAAGCACAATACTGCATGCCTGGTGTTAACCCCAGGAACAGCGGTCCGCAGAAACACCAACAGCCTGCGGCGCTCGAGGCGCAGCAGGCTGTTGGAAAGAAATCGCGGAGGTTCAGGCCAGGGCCTGAACCGCAAGACTCAGCGCTTGGGGTTGGCGGCCTCGTCGGCTTCCTTGCAACTGGGCGCGCAGACGAACTGCGCCTTGCCCAGCAGGCGGCGTGACTTCAGCTGGCTGCGCGGGCGGTGCTTGCCGCACAGAAAGCAGGACATCGTCGCGGCGCCGAATGCGCCCGCGGCCGTGAACGGCGAACCAGGAGTTTTGCTGCGGTAACGCAGGCCGTCGGAATCGATGGTGGTCTTGGTATCGGCTTTGGCCATGGTGGAATGCTGCTACGGCGACGGTTCTGACGCAGTGACCCCGGCTCGGCAGTGCAAGAACTCACCGCCGGCCAGGAGCGAGGTCACCCGGGGGGACGCAAGAACCGGCCCAGGCCTGCATTATGGCACATGCCTGATATTTTACATAATATGCATTGGCGTGCTTTTGTGGCCCGCGTCACCACTTGGAGGGACGCGCTGTTTCAGTTCCTGGGCGCCCAGCCGATGGTGGCGTGATGCTTCACGTTGTACCCAAGCACTTGCCGGGTTTCCGCCAAACGGTTGCCGCGCTCCCAGGCTCGCCGGCCCACATCGCCCAGGCCCTGGGCGCGTCCGAACGATCTGTGTGGCGCTGGCTGGCCGCCGACGAGGCGCCGCGGCCCGCTCACCTGGCCCTGTGGTGGCTGACGCCGCCCGGGTGGTCGCTGGTGGTGTCCGAGGCCGAACGCCGGGTCCGCATCGCCGAACAGCTGGCCGACTCGCTGCAGCGCGATCTGGCCGAGGAACGCGCGCAGTGCGCCCGCCTGCTGCGGATGGGCTATGGCGGCGGCAGCGCGAATGCGCCGGTGCTGCGGGTGGTCGGCCGTTAGCCCTACCGGCAGGGGATGGGATCAGGCGCCGCCGCTGGGTTCCAGCTTCTTGTAGACGTCATCGATGCCGTCGCCGTCGCGGTCACCATCGGGCACATAGACCTCTTCCCCCTGGTCGGCCAAGGCTTGCGCCGCCGCCAGGTCGGGCACATCGCGGGGCTCTTGGCCGAGTTCGCCGACAACAAAAATTCGTATGGTCACGGTCGCTCTCCTAGAGGCAGGTTCAGGCGTAGCTCGCACCGCTCTTGATGCGCTCGATGGACGGACAGCAGAAGCTGACGGAGGCAGCCCCGGCGCCGGCGCAGGTCGGGCGAAGGCGCCATGTCAGCGACGACAGCGCGGCGGCCCCTGCCGGCATCACGAACGCGGGCGTCCGCAGCAAGAGAACCGGCGAGCCGGAAAACGGCAGCGCGATCTCCTTGGACACATCGAGTTCGAACTGCTGCTGGATGAAGTTCGAGCCGTTGAAGGCAGTCAGCCTGAAGTTCAGGTTGCGCGGGTAGATGCCGCCGCCGTTCACCCGCAGCAGCAACCGCGCGAAGCAGGTGTCACCTGGCGCGACGAAGGTCCCGCCAGCGGCATGGACCGACGACGACGTGATGTCGATCCCGTCGCCAGACGCCGTGCTGGTGATCGGGATCGTCACCATGTTGCCCACGCCACCCTGGATGTCGCAGGCGGCAACCGAGATCGCCCCGGCCGAACCGCTCGCAATCGCGGACAGCGTCATTCCGGCCGGCAGATTCCCGCTGCCCGTGTTCACCGTGCCGCCAGTGGTCGTGGCGAAGGTTGGGTTGCTGAACCCCTGGTCCACGAGGCTGTTGGCGCCCGATGCGCCGGCCCACGCAGCCGTGCGCCACAGATCGAAGTTCGTGCCAGCACCAGCGGGGAAGAGTTCATCGAACACACCCTTCGCCAGCACATAACCAGGCGCGTTGTTGCCGTGGATGTTGTCGTAGGTCCAGCCGGAGCGCCAAGCATCAGGCGTCGCTGTCGGCTGGTTCACCAGCGCGTAGGCATCGACGAACCGAATCTGCCCACCGGAAGCATCGGCCGCACGCTTGAAGCCAAGCCGCAACGATGGCGTCCATGCCCAGCCCTGTTGGCCATCGCCGCCGACCGTGGTGGCGGCTGAGTCGCTGCGCGGCGGTGGCGACAGAACTACCCACGGCTTTCCGGTCCGCCGGCGCTGGGTCAGGAACTCGGACAGCACGGCGGACACCGAGTAGGCGCTGTCATTGAAGCCGCCCAGGCAGATGATCTTCGTGACCAGGGGCCACAGCGAATGCGCCATCGCCTGCGTGATCTGAACGGAGATGGGGACGCCGGGCGGCGTGGTGCCCGGCGTCAGAAACCCATTGGTCTGCCTCGCAAAGCTTCCGAGGGGCACGATCTTGCCCATCGAGACGGATTCCAGCCAAGCCGGAAAGCCCCAGGCTCGGAGGTTGTTGTTCGCCGCACCGGCAACAAAGTAGGCCGGGGGACTGAGACCGTCGGGCGACGCGCCATCCGTGTAGAACGCGCCATTGGGGTGCGAGTCACCGACGATGAAGACGTACTCGACTCCGCGGGGAATCCCAGCATCTGACACCAAGGGCAGTTCTCTCGACTGCTCTCCAATGTGGATCGCCAGCAGGTTCCCGCCGTCGTCGTGCCTTACGTATACGTTCTGAGTCACTCCCATTTCGATCTACTCCCAAGCCCGCTTGATCCACGCCTTGACTGCCGGAAACTGACTCATGATCGCCGCCGCCAGGATGGCCCCACCTATGACGATCACGGCCTCACGCACAATCTCTGTCGTTCCCGGCATCCTCATTTCCGCGGCTCCTGTACCGCGGCCTGGGCCGCCCTGGCGGTAGCGGCCAGCACCGCGTCATCCATGCGCGATTCGATCCGCTGCAAGGTTCGCTCGATTGCATCGACCCGGCCGGCCAGGGTCAGAGCCGACCCCGCCCAGCCCACCAGCATGCCCGCCGCAGCTGCTGCACCTGCCTTGAGGATGGTTTCCCCCAGCACCATCAGCCCCCACTGATCGGGCCAAGCGGGAAGCCGGCGCCATAGGGCCACCAGCCATCCGGGCGGCTCAGTTCATCGAAGGTCTTGCCGCTGTAGTCCCAGCCCGCCGGCTGCGTGGCGCTGGCGGTCTGTCCGGCGGCCTGCGGCGGCGTGCCCACGCCCAGGGCCTTGCCCGCGGCGCTGGCCGGGTCCGGCGCCCGGCCCTCGCTGCTGTCCAGGGTCATCGCCTTGACCAGCGCCGGCACGCCGGCCCACTTGCTGGCCTCGAAATAGCCGCGGTTGTCGATGATCCAGCGCGCCACCGCGGCATCGGTGGTCGTGTCGCTCGGCGTGGGCAGACCCACGGCCGCGCCCACCGCGCCCACCGCGCCCGATGCGGCGCCGCCGGCCGCCTCGACCACGGCCGCACCGGCGCCGGCCGCGGCCTGCTGCACGCCGCCCTTGCGCCACACGTACAGGCCCACGGCCGCCGCGGCGGCCAGGCCCAGCAGCATGCCCACAGGCAATTTCGTCGCACTCATGCCAGCGTGCCCCCTTGATCGGCGTATCGGTCCAGCAGCGCGGCCAGCGTGCGCTCGGGCTGCGCGTATCCGGCGCCTGGCAGGCTGGCCCACTCGCGCCGGCACAGCTCGGCGGCCTCGGCGATGCGCCCGGCCTTGACGGCATCCAGCGCGCCGCGGCGCTTGATCAGGTACACGCATGCCGCATCTTGGCTGGCCTGGCCGAAGTCCGGCAGGCGCAAGGCCCGCTTGCACTCCAGCCAGGTGCCCCGCAGGAACTGATACCGGCCCGCGGCCGTGCTCAGCAGCCGGCGGCCCTTGGCATCAGTGAAGGTGCGGCCGGACCACTCGCCGGTTACAGCCGGGTGGTCCGACAGGTCGCTGATGGTGTGCGCATAGCCGAACGTCACCCGGTACGGGTCCGCGGCCCGGTCGGTGCCCTCGGCCCAGGCTATGGCGTCCAGAAAGGCCCGCACGTTGGCATCGGCCAGCGCGTCGGTGGCGGTGCTGCTGTTGGTCATGCTCTCGATCCAGCCCCATGGGTTGAGGTAGTCCAGCGCCGTGGTGCCGTCGCTGGCGTCGGTGTTGGCGGGCTCGGCCGTGGTGCCCCAGGCCGGCGCCTGGCCGAAGTCCATCGCCAAATCGACGGCAGCGCCCTCGCCCTCGGCCGCCGGCAGCGCCGCCGCGTCGGCGGCCCGGCTCATGGCCCAGGCGCCGATGGCGGCCACGGCCAGCAGGATGGCGATGGTGGCGGCGCGCATGTCAGCCCAGCGCCTCGATTTCGGCGAAGCCGGCAAAGCTGGTGCTCGCGCCGTTGACGTAGACCAGCAGCTTCGCGGCACCTGACACGATCAGCGGCGCGATGGGCTTCCACACGCCCTGTGACAGGCGCGCGATCTGCTGGCCGGCGGCCAGGCCGCCGCTGCCGCTGTTGGCGTTGACCCAGCGCTTGCGCGCATAGGCCAGGTCGGCGCTTGCCAGCAGATAGGCATTTTGGAAGGTGGTCGGGTAGGCCGGCAGCGGCGCTTCGGCCGTGCAGCTGCCGTCGCCGTTGCCGATCTGCAGCCGCACTTCGCCGGTGCCGCGCACGTCCAGCATGATCTGATGGACCGCGAAGGCGCCGCCGGTGCTGTCGATCAGCGTGCCCATTTGGTTGTCCCAGCCCTGCACGTAGCCGACATACCGCGTCCCGCGCAGGGACAGGGCCGCGGTGTCAATGGCCGCGTCGATCAGGCCCGGCAGCTTGCGACTGCCGCCGCTGCCGTCCGTGATCATGATCACCAGCGGCTGCGCGGCGGCGGTCGGGTTTGCCACCTCGAAGCCCGAGAAGGCGCCCGACGCATACATGCCCGCCTCGGCGCCTCGCATGCCGCGGCCCCGCTCACCGTTGGCGCCGGTCAGCGCAATGTCGATGGTGGTCGGCACCTCCAACAGCTCGATGTAGCGGCCGGCGCGCTCGAATCGCTTCGTCTCACCGGCGGCGATGGTGAACCTCAGGATTTCCATGTCGTCACTTTCTGGTCAGGACCACCAGCGCCACGACGCCGGCAGCGGCCAACAGGCCCCACTTCGCCATGCCGGCCTGGGCGTTCTCGGTCGGTTGGTAGCTGGTGATCGCGGCCTCGGCCAGCCGGCCGGCCGCGTCGGCGGTGTTGCCGGCGCGCAGGGTGATCGCGCCCAGCAGGTCGGCCGACTTGTCCAGCGTCTCGGCCCACATGGCGCCCGAGCGCTGCGCGGCCTCGTTCAGCACACGCTCACCGGCGGCCACCGTCGTGCCCCAGCTCTCTGCGTTGTTGCTGCCGGCCGTGGCATAGAGGCTTGTGGCGCTCTCGCCCATGCGGCGCATGAAGTCCGCGCCCGCGCTGGTCATGAACTTGACGGCATCGGTCTGCGACTCGTTCACCGCACCCAGCAGGCCCGCGGCCGTGGCCGCGAACTGCACTGCACCGGGATCGACGCCGGTCCACGTCGTCACGCTGCGGTCGCTGCTGTCGTTCAGCGTGGTGGACAGGTCGCGGCTGTCGCTCGCGTAGCTGTACCAGCTGCGGTCATCGGTGGCCGTCACGCTGCGGTCGCTGCTGTCGTAGGCATACCAGCTGCTCGACTGGTCGCGGCTGTCGGCCAGGTTGGTGGACCGGTTGGACCAGTCCACGATGTTGGTGGACTGGTCGCGGCTGTCGGTCAGCGTGGTGGACTGGTCGCGGCTGTCGGCCAGGTTGGTGGACCGGTTGGACCAGTCCACGATGTTGGTGGACAGGTCGCGGGCATCGGTGTTGATGCTGGCGTCCGTATAGGCCTGGCTGTTGTCCTGCTGCCAGTTCGACCAGCTGGTGTTTCCGCTGTTGCTGGTGCTGGTGCTGGTGTTGACCGTGGCCGCGAAGTCGTCATCGCTGATCGACTGCCACCAGTTCGAGTAACTGGCGCCGGCCGCCATCGCCATGGCGTTGTTTCCGGCAACGGCGCTGTTGTCCTGCGTGGTGGTGCTGGTGGTGCTGGCCGCGTTGCTGCTCGATCTGCTGCCCATGTCAAAGCTCTTTCGTGAGGGTGCATCGGTCGATGCGGTAGCCCTGGGGCATGAGTGCGGCCAGCAGGCCGCGGCGGCGCGTGTGCAACGTCACCGACCGGACCCCCTGCTGCTTCAGACCGCGCTCGACCAGGCGCAGCGCAGCCCACGGCCGGCGCGCGCTTCCAGCCGCTGCCGTGATCGTGGCCGCGTCGCCCTGCAGCTCGACAGCCATGGCGCCGACGATGGCGCCATCCTCGATCACGTCCAGCACCAGGCACCCCGCGGCCATGTCCTCGGCGGCGGCGCCATCCACAGCCCGACGCTCGACCGGTCGCAGCCGTTCGACGGCCGCCGACCTGTCGCGGGCCGATGCCACGATCAGGCCCACCGTCAGCCCTTTTTGCGCAGGACCAGGCCCGCGGCGACCAGGCCCAGCGCGATCATCATCCACGGCGATCCGCCGGCCTGCACCGGCGCCAGCGCAGCGCCGGCCGGGTCGGTGGTGGTTCGGTCGCTGGTGGCCGTCGTGTCGTTCGAGTTGCCGAAGTTGAAGACCTGGCCGGCTTTGTCGAACGTCACGCCATATGCGCCGCTGGTGGCGCTGCCGCCCATGAACGGGCCGCCGCCACCGCCGCCGATGGCATCGCCGATGCCCTTGCCGATGCCGCCGGCCAGTGGCCCAACAGCCTTTTCGGCCAGCAGTTGCCACATGGGATCAGCCCATGAAGGCGAAGGCCGCCGCCGCCAGCGCGGCCAGCACGCCCACGCCGTTGGCCTGCTGGGTCTGCTGCACCTGGGCGCGCGCCACCGGCTGGCCGGATTGGACAGTCGGGGTCTGCGTGTAGGTGCGGCCGTTCTGTCCCGCGAAGGTGCCCGGCTGCGTGTTGCCGGCCACGTTGACCGGACCGAACCGGTTGTCGATGGCGCGCGTGGCGCCATAGGCAATCAGGCTTTCCCACCAGGCCATGCCCTGCTGCTGGGCCGCGGGCGGCGCGAACGGCGCCATCTGCTGGGCCTCGGCCATGTCCGAACCCAGGCCCAGGCTGAAGCTGCCGAAAGCCGTGTCGGTGCCGATGGCCGGCGTCGTGTTGCCGCCCAGGCTGATCGGGCCGAATGCCGTGTTGATCACGTCCATGGTCGCTCCTTGTGTGACCGGCCGCGGCCGATCACAGCTGGCTGTTCAGGCTGTAGGCCTCGGTGTAGATGGTCAGCGTGTCGGCGGCGCTGGTGGCGACGCGGATGTCCAGATTGCTGACCGGCCGCGGCTTGCCATCGGCGCCGAGGATCATGGCCGTGTTGAAGGCGTTGGACTGCAGCGCGTCGGGCATGAAGTCCACGACGTGATAGCCGGCTTGCGGCACGCGGCCGAAGTCCTGCAGGCGCTGGTTTGCCAGGGCCACCGGCAGCGATTCGTACACGTCCACGCCATCGCGGCGCACGCGCACGCTGGACAGGTTGGCGTGCTTGATGATCAGGCGCTTGACCTGATAGCCGTTCATGCCGAAGGGCACAAAGATTTGTTCCTCGGCCGCGGCGGCGATGACCTTCTGCTGAACCTGCACGCGCTGCAGGATGGGGTTTGCGCTCGGCGCTTCCACGTCGGCCCAGGCGTTGATGACGCTGGCCGCGCTGTTGGTGTAGTTGCCCAGGTCGAATTCCAGCGTGCATTCCTGCACCCCGGCTTCTTGCGTGGCGGCCACCGTGCCCAGCTTCATGCCGACCTCTTCCTTGGCGCTGCGCTCGGTGAAGTCCAGCACCAGGAATTGCGTGCTGCCGGTGTAGTTGCCCTTGAAGGCGAGCAGGCCGCTCACCATGTCGGCAACGGTGTTCCAGCGCTGAAATTCCTTGTTGTTGATCCGCAGAACGATGTTCGAGATCAGGCTGACCAGGATGTTGCCGGCCAGCTGCAGATACAGCTTTTCGTAGGTGACGCCCAGCGGCAGACGCACCGACACACGCTGGTTGGGGCCGACGTTCTGGAACTGAGGAAGACGGATGTTGCGCATGTACGGTGCTCCGGTGTCGCTGCGTTTGTTGGTTGGGTCAGCCGTTCAGGGCCTTACCGACGAAGCCGTTGGTCATCGGCACCTGGCGCAGGACGTAGATGGTCGCCAGCACGATGGCCGTGGTGACGATGGCGTTTTTCAGGTGGGCTTTCATGTCGGTCCTTTCAATGGTGTGAGGGAAAGCCCCGCCAGTGAAGCCCGCCGGACCGTACATAGGCAACAGCCCCCGCCTGTACGTAGGCCCTACGTAGCCGCGGCCTGTTCGGTGATGCGATTGCCGCGGATGCGCAACACGCCGGCCCTCAGTTCGCGCGTCCGTCTGTCGCGCTCCAAGAACTGCAGGTCAGCCCAGGAACGGCCGCCATCCTCGCCGTCGCGTGCCGTGATGCCCTCGACCCGATCCATGCTGCAGTCCAGCTCGCGTGCCATGGTGCGTCGATCCTCGGCATAGCCCAGCGCCATGCAGCGCACGCGGGTGCAGTTCGCAAGAAAGGTCTTGTCGATCAGCGCTGGCCGCTGGGCTGCGCCGAGGATGTGCAGACCTTGGTGCCGGCCCTGGGTGATGCACTTGCGCCAGGCTGGCGGCGCCCAGCTTGGCCGCGTCACGTCGCTCAGTTCTTCGGCCAGGAACACGATGTTCTCAGCGTTGAATGCCAGCTCACACACCTTTGCAAATGCATCTTCAATGGGAAGCCGCTCCCCGAAGACATAGCGCGCCCTCACCGGCCCGCCCTTGGCATGCCGGACGGCGCCGATCAGGTGCGGCAGGGAGTCGTAACCCGGCGCCCACTTGCCATATTCGTTGCGCGGATCCCAGACGATCAGGCGCGTCGGCGCCAGCTCGGCCAGGCGGCGATTGATGCTCACCCCCTTGCCGCTGCCGCTGGCTCCTATGTAGGCCTCGATGTTGGCCCGCTTGCCGGCGGCGCCGCTCATGCCGCGGCCTCGACCGGCTGCGCCTGCGGCATCGGCCGCGGCGCCGGCCGCGTCACCGCCTGACGGCGCGCTTTCGCGTCGGCCATCAGCACCGGCAGCGCCGGACCGACCAGCGCCACCACCATTGCCAGCTCAGGCGCATACCGGCCCAGCAGCGCGCCGGCCGTCCAGCCGCGCGCCTCGCAGAGATTGCCCAGGGCCTGGGCGATGGCCTGCACCTGGGCCGGCCCGTAGCGCACGGCATACCGGTCCGGCAGGATGGGCATCAGGACGGATGCCGCCAGGTCCACCACCTGGCGCGCATCCTCGTGCACGTCCACCGGCGGCCGTGCGTCGGGGTCTGGCGGCGTGGCCGCGGCTTCCATCGCCGCGGCCTCGGCCTCAAGCCGGGCCAGCGGGTCCGGCGGCGCCGTCGTCGCCGTGGCCGCCGGTGCCCCCGGCGCCGGGTTGAATGTGACCGTGGTCATGCCGTGGCCCCCATGAATCCCCAGGCCGGCCGGCGCGGCGCGTCCTGCTGCTGGACGGCCGGCGCTGCAGGCGCTGGCGCCGGCTCGGTGGTGGTGGTGGGCGCCGGTGCCGGCGCCGCGTCGGGAATGTGCCGGGCGCGCAGGTGGTCATCGCTGGTGCCGGACCGCGCGAACACCTGCGCATTGCAGGCGTCGCAGGTCAGGCACGACAGTCCCGACTTCGCCAGGGACAGCCTGGCTCGGTCGGACTGGCACAGCGGGCACCGTGCGCGGCCGATGCGCTCGGCCGCCATGGCGTCAGGCGCCCTGCTGCTGTTCGCCCTCGGCCGGCGCGTCCGGCTCGGGCTCGGTGTCCAGGCCGCCCGCGGCCAGGCGTTCGGCGACGGCGCTGCAGAACTCCGCGGCCAGCTCCAGGCCCTCGGTCACGTTGGGGGGGACGAACGCCGAGCGCGCCCGGCTCAGCTTTGCGGCCAGTTCGGCGGCGATGATGGTGGGCTTGCGGCTCTTGATGGGCATGGCGGTTCCTTGGTTGATGCCATCCGCCCTCGTTTCCAATCCTCGATCTGCAGTCCGACCAGGCCGGACCGCATCAGGTCAGCGGCTCCCCGCCGCTGCCCCGTACAGTTATTGACACGGGTCCAAGGGCGCGCGGCTTCGCCGCACGCAACAGCCGAAGGCCCGCGCAGTCCATCGCCCAGCCACTGCACCACCGGCGCGGCGCGCTGCGCCTCGGTCCAGGCGCCGCGCGGCTTCCAGGCCTTGCGGCTCGACTGGATCAGTTCGCCCGGCCGCTCGACATGGTGCAGGCCGACGATCCGGGCCGCCATCGGCTCACCGTAGCGGCCCAGCTCTGGCGCATCGTCGGTGCGCTCCAGGCGGATGCGGTAGTGCATGCCCTGCATGGCGCCGCCCTGGGCATCCATGTAGGCACGCCAGCAGGCCCGCCGGTAGTCGGTGCGCTGCACCGCGGCATGGGCGCGCTGCACGTCGGCATGCGCCCCCCTGACGGCCTGGGCCTCGACCCGGCGCAGCTCGCGCCACACCGTCACCGGCGGTTGTCCGAGCGCCTGAAACTGCCGGATGCCCCATGCAGCGGCCCAGGCCTCGACACGCTGGGCCTTGCCGGTGCCAACCCAATCGGTCTGCCCGGCCTGGTCCGTGTCCCGGTGGCCCTCGGCGCCAACGGCGCCCGCATCGTCAATGTTCTTTGCCACGTACTTTGCGACATAGGCGGCGGCGCCACCCTTGTCCAGCGGCTTGATCTTGCAGCGGTGCTCTGCCGCGCCCGGCTCTTGGCCGTCGTCGGCCAGCCATGCCGCGCGCATCAGGTCGGACAGTTCCTGCAGGCGCTCGGGCTCGCACCAGAGCAGCATGTGCCAATGCGGGCATCCATCGTGATGCGGCTCGGCGACGCGGAAGCCGAACACCCGCAGGCCCGCACGATGCATGGCCGCCCTGCACCTGTCCCATGTGCCCCGCAACCACAATTGCGCCTGCCTTGGCCCGGCATCGGCCAGGCCCGCATAACGCGGGTTGGCGCCGCCGGCCATCAGCTGGGGGTGAAACCTCGACGGCGCTGTGTTGGTGGTGAACACGCCCTGCATGCCCGCCGCCTCGGCCCATTCCTCGCATCCTCGAATGCGGGTCATCAGCTCGCCGCGCCGAATGGCCTTGTTGCTGGTGCTGGCGTCGGCGGCCTGGGCCAGCGTGATCGTGTCGCCGCCGATGCTTTCGATCTGCACCGCCTCAAGCATGGCCCGGCACTCGCGCTGCCGCAGCATGCGCCGCGTCACCGTGTCGTCGGTGCAGTAGACCTGGCGGTGTGCCCGTATCTCGCCGCGCGTGATGCCCTCGGCCTCTCGCCTGCGCACCACCGCCCGACGCAGCTGGCGGCGCCACCACAGCCGGCAGCGCGCCCGCTCCATGCTGGCGGCCAGCGTGGCGCCTGGCGCGAACGGCCGCGCCTCCAGCTCGACCACGCGCGCCGACAGCCAGGCCATTGCCGCATCGGTGGTGGTGGTGCCCATGCCGTCCAGCTCGCGCGCCATCATGTCGGCCCGCGCATCGGCCAGCTGGCGGATTGCGGCATCCGGCATGCGCGCATCGGTCAGCCTGGCGCCGCGCCGCTCGGCCAGCGCCTGCAGCGCCTGCAGCGCGTCGCGCCGCGGCCCGACGCGCCAGCGGTGCGTGTTCCACTCGACTCGCTCCACCAGCATCGGCATGCGGCCGTGCTGGCTGAAGAATTCTTCGCGCCAGTCGTCGGCGGTGCGCGGGTCAAACATTCCGCGCCCTGCACCAGCCGCGCCACACGCCGTCGCAGCTGCACCAGCGCGCCAGCCCCTCGCGCTCCAACAGCTTCATAACCCTTGACGCAGCAGCGCCAGCACCCTGCCCCGTCATCGAGTGTCCCGGCCATATCGCACCCGCCAGACAGCTGGCCGATATCAGCGTTGGATAGTCCCGAAGCGCCGCCATGGCACGCTCTTTCGCTGTGCCCATGCTCACCCGCTGATGCGCTTTCAGCTTCACCGCAGCGCCTCGGCGCCGGCCAGGTCGCGGGCGAACTGGCGCGCGATGGCGCCCAGGGTCAGCTGCTGGTCGGCGGTGTAGCTGGCCCAGGGCCGGCGCGCGAACTCGCGCGGGTCGCCGGCCGTGTCCATCGCCAGCATGACCAGCGCCGTCCGCACCTGGGTCGAAATGCCGGACCACACCCGGCCGGCCGCGTCGGCGTCACGCTCGGCCAGGCCCTGACGCACGGCCCACAGCCCCGGCCGCTGCGCCGCCCAGGCAGGCGCGGTCTGCGATGCGCTCATGACCCGGCACCTACACTGCCGGCCACTGCACCCAGGGAGAACCGCAGATGATCCGCCCCGCCCTTGTCGCCCTTGCCCTGTTGCCCGGCCTGGCCTGGGCACAGAGCGCCGAATACTCCGGCAGCTGCCGATTCAAGGTGAAGAACGGCGGCGCAGCCGTCGAAATCTCCGAGCCGTGCAACGTCAGCGCTGGCGCCGACCCGACCGGCCGGCACCTGGTCTATGTCATCACCGCGCCCGGGCCGCGCATCACGCTCACCGTTCGCGCCTGGCTTGGCAGCGGCATGCAGACCGTGGATCACGTCCCGGCGCGCAAGCAGCCCGCCTGGGATGGCACCGTGCACCTGATCACGGCCGAGGCCCAAGAAGTCCGCTTCCCCGCCCCGCCGCCCGGCTTGAAGTTCTGACACGGCCAGGGCCGCCGCCGACAGGCGCGGCCTCACTGCCACGGCCCCACCGGCACCAGATCGCCGAAGTCATCGACGACGGCCGGCGCTTCGATCCACCGCAGCGCCCGACCCGACCACGCAAGATGCGCCAGGTTGAAGACCGGCACCCGCACAGCCAATTGCCACGGCGCCCCGCAGCGCGCCTCGTTATCGCCGCGCATCCGCTCATGCGTGGCGTCAACCTTTTCCAGCACGTACATCGGAACCCCCCGGTTTCGCTGCCCGCCGTCCCTCGCGCCCCCGTGGGGGCCGCGCGCCGGGGTGGAAACGAGGGAGGGGGAGAAAGGAACCCGGTGCGCGACGGGCCGGAATGTATCCCCCGGACTATGTACCGGTCAAGTGATCGGGGTGCTTGTGCCTTGTACGGGTCAACCCCATGATGCCGGCCTACGTACCTACGTACAGGAAACCGGGGGTCAAATGCTCACTTCGCGCGATCTTCTGGCGGCCGTCCGCGTCGCCCATGGCATCGAATCGAATTACCGGCTTGCCCGCGTGCTCGACGTGCCCGAAAAGTCCGTGCAGCGCTGGAACTCTGGCAAGCACACGCCCGACGATGCAATGGCCGTTCGGCTCGCCGATATGGCCGGCCTAGACGCCGCCGAGGTTCTTGCGGCGATGCATGCTCAGCGCTGCAACGATGACGCGCTGCGCTCGATCTGGCAGACCGTCGCCGAGCGCTCCAAGGCTGTCGCCGCGGCGCTGGTTGCTGCCATCCTGTCAGGGTTCATCACAGGCACGCCCGACGCGCAAGCCCGCGCCACGACTGCAGATTTCGCCCAGTCCCCAGCCCGTCCGGCGATTGACCTAACTATGCATCGTCGTGGCTTTTGTGGCCCAGACCGACCCGAGCGGAACTGCGTTCCGGATCAGTAACTCAGCACGGGATACGGCGTCTGGCGCTTGGCCTGGGCCAGACGTGGCGCCGATGCGGCCATCGGCACGGATTTCGGCGCGGTCTGTGCACCCGCAGCGCTGGCCGCAGGCGTTGCGGCGCCGGCCGCGTGTTTTGCTGCAGGCGCTTCCGGCGCCGATGCCGCCGACACCGGCGGCGCGCCCGCGGCCACGGTGTCCGCTGCAAGCATGTCGCCATCCGGCACCGCCGCGGCAGCGGCATCGATGGACGCCGCCGCCGGCGTGGGAGCCGTCGCCCGCAGCGGCACCTGGCCGCGCGCTGCATCGGGATGGCAGACCACGGTCATCTGGGCCTGGGCCTGCACCGGGGCGGCCAGGCGCTGGGCCTCGCTCCAGCGCTGGCCCCACCAGCTGTCGCCCGGCGCGCGCAGGCCATCGCCGCGGTAGCCCAGGTGCAGCACCTGGCCGCCGTGGCGGCACAGCCGGCCGGCCTGGTCCTGCAGGCTTGGCAGGTCCTCGCCGCGCAACTCGTAGGCCGGCGTGTCGATCTGGCCGGTGGCCAGCTCACGCACCGACACCGGGCTGGCGCAGCCGATCAGCAGCAGTCCCGGCAGCGCCGCCGGCAGCAGCGCCGCCAGCCGGCGCGACCCGGCAGCGGCGCGCTTCATTCGGCGTCGTCGTCGGCCGCGTCGACCGCCAGGTCGTGCGCCGCCACATCACCCTGGGCCTTGCCGATCAGCGGCTTGTCCAGCGGTCGGCAGATGCGCCGCTGCAGCCGCTCCAGACGCTCGGAGTGCTCGATCTGCTTCAGCACGGCCTCGGGGTCCAGCATCATCGCGAACGGATTCGCAGCGCGGCGGGTGGTGTACATGGTGGCGGTCCTGGGTGCGTTGTGGTGAGGTCCACTGTAGGCATCCAGGGCGCGCGGCTGAAGTCGGCCGGCCGACAAGCCGCGTGTCGGAATCTGCCTGACAAGCGCGTCACCGCCACACGCCACCGGCGTGGGGGCAACTCAGCGGGGCGCTGGCCGGCCCAGGCGCTCGGCCAGCGCCTCGCGGCCGGCCATGCGCGCAAAGTCGGCCGCCGCCAGGCCCTGCTCGTTGCGCCGGCTGGCATCGGCGCCGCGCGCCAGCAGCAGGTCGACCGTGGCTTCGGGCGCGTGGCGGGCGGCCATCATCAGCGGCGTGCTGCCATTGGGCGACGGCGCATCGATGGCCGCGCCCTGCTCCAGCAGCCACTGCGCCACCTCGGTGCCGGGCCCGCTGGCCGCATAGTGCAGCGGCGTCCAGCCTTCGCGGTTGAGCTGGGCGCCCTTGGCCGCCAGGCGTTTGGCCTGGGCCAGCTGGCCACGCAGCGCGGCCATCATCAGCGGCGTCTCGCCGGCGCCGTTGGCCAGGTCGACGCGGGTCTGCGGATCGGCCAGCAGCGCGTCGACCACCTTCAGCGAGCCCTCGCGCAGCGCCAGGTACAGCGCCACCTGGCCGCGCGGGTCGCGGGTGTTGGGGTCGAAGCCGCGCAGCAGCAGGGTCAGCATGGCGCTGGAATTGTCGGCGGCCACCGCGCGGAAGAAGTCGTCGCTGGGGTTGGCCTGCGCAGTGCCGGCGCAGGAAATTCCAATTGCCAGAACAATCTGCGAGATCTTCTTCATGTAAAACCTCAGCATGGGTGGAACAGGCGCTCGAAGTTGCGGCTGGTGGCCTCGGCCACGGTCTGCAGGTCCAGCCCCTTGATGCGCGCCAGCTCGGCCGCCACCAGCGGCACCCAGGCCGGCGTATTGGTCTTGCCGCGGTGCGGCATCGGTGCCAGGTACGGGCTGTCGGTCTCGATCAGGCAGCGGTCCAGCGGCACGAAGGCCGCCACGTCGCGCAGGTCCTGGGCATTCTTGAAGGTCAGGATGCCCGAGAACGAGATGTAGAAGCCCAGGTCGAGTGCCGCCCGCGCCACCTCGGCGGTTTCGGTGAAGCAGTGGAACACGCCGCCCGGTCCGCCATCGGCCGTCCCACCCCGCTCGTCGCGCAGCAGGGCCAGGGTGTCGGCCGAGGCGCTGCGGGTGTGGATCACCAGCGGCTTGGCCAGCTGCCGGGCGACGCGGATGTGCACCGCGAAGCGCTGGCGCTGCCAGGCCATGTCGGCAACGCTGCGGCCGTTGAGGCGGTAGTAGTCCAGCCCGGTCTCGCCGATGGCCACCACCTTGTGGCGCTGCGCCAGCGCGGCCAGGCGTTCGACCGTGGGCTCCTCGATGCCCTCGTTGTCGGGGTGCACGCCGGCGGTGCACCAGAAGTTGTCGTGCGCCAGCGCCAGGCCGTGCACGGTGTCGGCCTCCTCCAGCGTGGTGCAGATGACCAGGGCGCGGTCGACGCGGGCCTGGGCCATGTCGGCACGGATCTGGTCCAGGCGGCCGGACAGCTCGGGAAAGCTCAGATGGCAGTGGGAATCGACGAACATCTCAGACAGGGCAAGGGCGACCGCCCGGGCCCGCTGCCGGGCCGGCGGGCACCGGATGGGTTCAAACCGTCTGGGTGGGCTTGGACGACGAGATCTGCGTGCCGAGGATCTCCTCGATCTTCAGCCGCAGCAGCCGCGCCTTCTCGTCGGCCGGAAAACGCACGCCCACGCCCTGGGTGCGGCCACCCGAGGCATTGGCCGGCGTGACCCAGGCCACCTTGCCGGCCACCGGATAGCGCTGCGGATCCTCGGGCAGCGACAGCAGCAGGTAGATGTCCTCGCCCAGGCGGTAGTCGCGCGTGGTCGGCACGAACAGCCCGCCCTCGGCCAGCAGTGGCATGTAGGCCGCGTACAGCGCGCCCTTCTCGCGGAACACCAGCTGGATCACGCTGGGCCGCGGCGACGACGCCGGATGGCCAGAGCCGGAGGTGCCGCCGGTTCCGCCCAAGGCGCCGGGACGGGAGGACTCGTTCATCGCGGTGAGTGTAGCGAAGCCGCCCTGTGGCCGGCACCTGCACCGGACCCGGACCCGGCGCCGCCGCGGCCGCCGCGGCCGCCGGGCCAGGCCGCCCGGGCCTGGCTCAGCAGCGACTCGACCAGCAGCGGTGCATTCCACGGATGCTCGTCATGGCGGGCCGTGCGCTGCAGCAGGCGCTGCCAGGCCAGCAGCGCCGCCAGATCGGCACCGGCCGGCAGGCTGGACGGCGGATAGAAGCGCGGCTCGCCGCCCACCGCCTGCAGCATCGCGTCATGGGCCAGCTTCAGCAGCAGCTCGACGACCCGCGGCAGGGCGCGGCCCGACAGCACCGCGGCATCGCCGGCGGCCACGCGGCGCGGCAGCTCGGCCAGCAGGGCCGGCGTCAGGCCCTCCTGGGCCAGGGCCAGGGCTTCGAGCGGGCTGCCGCCGGCCGCCGCCAGCAACGCCTGCGGCTGGGCCATGCCCTGCTGCTGCAGCCAGCTGCAGGCCAGCTCGGCCGCCGGCAGGGCCAGCGGCACGCGCTGGCAGCGGCTGCGCACGGTGGCCAGCAGGCGCTCGGGGTCGGCGCTGGTGAGCAGGATGCGCAGCGCGCCGGGCGGCTCTTCCAGCGTCTTCAGCAGGGCATTGGCGGTGGGCCCGTTCATCGCATCGGCCGGGTGGATCAGCAGCACCTTGCCGCGGCCGCGGCCACTGGTGCGCTGGGCCCAGTCGATGGCCTGGCGCAGTTGGGCGATGCGGATGTCGCGGCTGGGCTTGGCCTCGCCCTTGGGCTTGTCGTCGTCGCCATCGGCCCAGCCCAGTGCCAGGCGCTGGGCCTCGGGCAGCACCAGCAGCAGATCGGGATGGCTGCGCGAGCGCACCAGGTGGCAGCTGTCGCAGCGGCCGCAGCCGGCGCCCGGCTGCACGGCGGCCTGCGGCTGCTCGCACAGCCAGGCCTGGGCCCGCACCAGCGCAAAGTCCAGCTGGCCGGCGCCCTCCGGCCCCCAGGCCAGCAGCGCATGGGCCTGGCTCAGGGCCTGGGCGCGGGCGAGTGCCGGTGCCAGCCAGGGCAGCGGCAGCTGGCCGTCGGCGCTGACGCCGATGGCATGCACGCTCACAGCCATGGCTGGGCCTCGATCAGGGCCTGGACCTGGGCCCAGACCGCCTCGCGGCTCTGGTCGGCGGCGATGCGCTGCAGCCGACCGGGCTGGGCCTGGGCGCGCGCCGCATAGCCGCTGCGCACGCGCTCGAAGAAGGCCAGGTCCTCGGCCTCCAGCCGGTCGGCGGCGCGGGCCGCGGCGCGGCGCTGCGCGGCGACGGCCGGCGGCAGGTCGAACCACAGCGTCAGGTCGGGCTGGACGAAGCCCTGCTCCAGCGTCTGCACCCAGCGTTCCAGCTGGCCCAGCGTGGCCAGGTCGAAGCCACGGCCGGCGCCCTGGTAGGCGAAGGTGGCATCGGTGAAGCGGTCGCACAGCACCGTCTCGCCGCGCGCCAGCGCCGGGGCGATGACCTGCACCAGGTGGTCGCGGCGGCCGGCAAACACCAGCAGGGCCTCGGTCAGCGCATCCATCGGCCGGCTGAGGAACAGCGCGCGCAGGTCCTCGGCCAGTGCCGTGCCGCCGGGCTCGCGGGTCTGCAGCACGGTGTGGCCGCGCTGGCGCAGCCAGTCGGCCAGGGCCTCGATGTGCGAGGACTTGCCGGCACCGTCGATGCCTTCGAAGCTGAGGAAATGGCCGCGTCGGCTCATGGGCAATCAGCGGCTGCCGCCGCCGCGCTGGTACTGGTTGACGGCCCGATTGTGCGCGGCCAGGTCCTCGCTGAAGACGCTGCTGCCGTCGCCGCGGGCAACGAAGTACAGCGCCCGCGTGGCCTCGGGCTGCACCGCGGCGCGCAACGCGGCGGCGCCGGGCATGGCGATCGGCGTCGGCGGCAGGCCGCGCCGGGTGTAGCTGTTGTAGGGCGTATCGGTCTGCAGGTCGCGCTTGCGCAGATTGCCATCGAAGGTCGGGCCCAGGCCGTAGATGACGCTGGGATCGGTCTGCAGCGGCATGCCGATGCGCAGCCGGTTGACGAACACGCCGGCGATGCGTGCGCGGTCGGCCGGCGTGCCGGTCTCCTTCTCGACGATGGAGGCCAGGATCAGCGCCTGCTCGGGCCGCTCCAGCGGCAGGTCGGCCGCGCGCTGGGCCCAGGCGGCATCGAGCTGGCGCTGCATGGCCTGGGCGGCGCGGCGCAGCACGGCCAGGTCGCTGACGCCACGGCTGTAGAGGTAGGTGTCGGGGTAGAAGCGCCCTTCCGGCGACTGGCCCGGCCGGCCGAGGGCGGCCATCAGCGCCGCATCGTCGAGTGCCAGGGCCTCGCGGCGCAGGTGCGGCGCCGCGGCCAGCGCGGCGCGGAACTGGGCCCAGGTCCAGCCCTCGATCAGGCGCACCCGCTCCAGCGTCTCGTCGCCGGCCACCATCTTGGCCAGCAGGCTGCGGGGCGTGATGCCGGCCTCGACCTCATAGCTGCCGGCGCGGATGCGCCGCGCATCGCCGCTGAAGCGGAACCAGTGGTACAGCGCCCAGGCCGGCGCCTGAACGCCGGCGGCCACCCAGTCGTCGGCGATCTGGCGTGCGGTCTGGCCGGGTTCGATCGACAGCTCGACGCGCGGCGTGGCCAGCGGCAGCGGGCGTTGCAGCCAGAAGGCCGCGGCAGCGGCGGCGGCCATCGCAACCAGGGCGGCCAGCAACAGGGTCCACAGGATCGGGCGCCAGAACTTCATGCAGGAAACAGGACGGCTGGCAGCAGCGGATGTGCGCAGGGGTCGGGTCGGCGATTGCCGGCACCACCGGTGGTGGCAAGGGGCGCTGATGATAATCGGCCGCACCATGAGCGATCTTTCCCTTCCCTCCCCCACCCCGACATCTGCCCTGGATGGCGCTGTGCGTCTGGCCGACTGGGGCCTGATCCGCGCCGAAGGCGTCGACGCCGCCAGCTTTCTGCACAGCCAGCTGACCCAGGATGTGCAAGGCCTGCGCGAGGGCCAGGCCCGGCTGGCCGGCTGGTGCTCGGCCAAGGGCCGGCTGACGGCCAGCTTCGTGATCTGGCGCGACGGCGAGCACAGCTTCTGGCTGGCCTGCAGCGCCGACCTGCTGGCGGCCACGCTGAAGCGGCTGAAGATGTTTGTGCTGCGCGCCAAGTGCCAGCTCAGCGACGCCAGCGCCACGCATGCGCTGTGGGGCCTGGCCGGTGCCAGTGCGCTGTCGGCCTGCGGCGCACTGCCGGCCTGGGGGCTGCAGGCCGGCCCGGCCGGCACGGCCATCCGCCTGCCCGATGGTGCCGCCGTGCCGCGGGCGCTGTGGCTGCAGCCGGCCGAGGCCGCGGCGCCGGCCGCCGCCGCACTGGACGCCGGCGACTGGGCCTGGCTGGAGGTCAGCAGCGGCGTGGTACGCATCGTCGCCGCCACGGCCGAACAGTTCGTGCCGCAGATGGTGAACCTGGAACTGGTGGGCGGCGTGAACTTCCAGAAAGGCTGCTATCCGGGCCAGGAGGTGGTGGCGCGCAGCCAGTACCGCGGCACGCTCAAGCGCCGCGGCCAGCTGTTCGACAGCGCCGCGCCGCTGGCCGCCGGCCAGGAGCTGTTCCACAGCGCCGATCCCGGCCAGCCGGCCGGTCTGGTGGCACTGGCCGCGCCGGCACCCGGGGGCCGCGGCTGGCGCGCCCTGGTCGAGGTCAAGCTGGCGGCGCTGGACGGCGGCCAACTGCATGCCGGCAGCGCCGACGGCGCGCTGCTGCAGCGCGTGGCCCTGCCCTATGCGCTGCCGAGCGAGCCTTGAAGCTCTGCGTCTACTACCGCTGCGCGGCCACGGCGCTGGATGAAACCGTGGCCGTCGCCCGGGCCATGCAGACGGCCCTGGCCGGGCTGCATCCGGGCCTGGGCAGCGAGCTGCTGCGCCGCCCCGAGGCCCGCGACGGCGAATTCACGCTGATGGAGGTCTACGACGGCGAGCCGGTGGGCGAGGCCTTCGAGGCCGAGCTGGCACGGGCGGCGCGCCAGGTGGCCCTGCCGCATCCGCGGCATGTGGAGCGCTTCATCGCCGCAGACTGAGCTTCACAGCAGCCGCACCATCTCCACATGCGGGATGCCGGCCTCGTCGAACTGCGGGCCACGCGCGCTGAAGCCGGCGCGCTGGTAGAACGGTGCGGCCGAGGTCTGCGCATGCAGCAGCACCTCGCGGTCGCCACGGGCGCGGGCCGCGGCCATCAGCGCGTCCAGCACCGCGCGGCCGATGCGCGTGCCACGCATCGGCCGCAGCACCGCCATGCGGCCGATCTTGGCCACGCCCGGCACATGCTCCAGCAGCCGGCCGGTGGCCAGCGGCACGCCCAGGCGGTTGTAGGCCACCGCATGCACGGCCACCGCGTCGGCGGCATCCCATTCCATCTCGGCCGGGATCTTCTGCTCGTCGACGAAGACCTGGCTGCGGATGGCGCCGGCCTCGCGGCCCAACTCGTCCCAGGCGCCGGTGCGCACCTCGACCATGGGCTTGCCGGCGTCGAAGGCCTCCAGCAGGTCGCGCAGTTGCTGCGGCACCGGCCGGCTGGTCTGCGTGGCCGGGTCGGCATAGACATAGACCAGTTCGCCGCTCACCAGCAGCTCGTCGCCGCGGAACACGCCGCAGGCGATGACCATCGACGAGTTGCCGATGCGCTGGGTGCGCACGCCCACATCGACCAGGTCGTCGTAGTGCGCCGAGGCGTTGTATTCCAGCGTGGCCTTGCGCACATACAGGTCGCCGCCCAGGTACTGCATGGTCTGCGTGTACGGCAGCGCCATGGCCCGCCACCAGCCGGCCACGGCGGTGTCGAAGTACATCAGGTAGTGGCCGTTGAAGACGATGCTCTGCATGTCCACCTCGGCCCAGCGGATGCGCAGGCGTTCCAGGTGGCGGTACTGCTGACGGCTGCTCATGTTCGGTCTTGTCTCCAGGCGGTTTTCAGGGCGTCGCCGGCCACCTGCTGGGCCAGGCCGGCTTCTTTGAGCGCACGCCCCATCTTGATGAAATCGTGGGTCAGGCCACGGTACAGCTCCAGTTCCACGGCCACGCCGGCGGTGCGCAGCCGGTCGGCATAGGCCAGGCCTTCGTCGACCAGCGGATCGCATTCGGCCAGGATCACGCAGGCCGGCGCCACGCCGTCCAGATCCGGCGCCTCCAGCGGTGCGAAGCGCCAGTCGCGGCGGTGGTGGTAGGGGATGTAGTGGTCGAAGAACCAGGCGATGTTGGCCGCATCCAGCAGAAAGCCGTTGGCAAACAGCGCATGCGAGGGCGTGTCGGCATGGGCCGTGGTGCCGGGTGTGATCAGCAACTGCAGCGCCAGCGGCCAGCCGCGGTCGCGCGCATGCAGGGCCGCCACCGCGGCCAGCGTGCCGCCGGCGCTGTCGCCGCCCACGGCCACGCGCCGCGCATCCAGGCCCAGGCTGCCGGCGCCGCCGGCGTCGCACAGCCATTGCAGCACGGCCCAGGCATCGTCGACCGCGGCCGGGAACGGGTGCTCGGGCGCCAGCCGGTAGTCCAGCGCCAGCACTGCGCCGCCCGAGCGCAAGGCCAGCTGGCGGCACAGGCTGTCGTGGGTGTCCAGTCCGCCGATGGTGAAGCCGCCGCCATGGAAGTACAGCAGCACCGGCAGCACCGCGGCGGCGGCCGGCTGGGCCGCATACAGCCGCGCCGGCAGCGCGCCGGCGGCGCCGGGCACGCGCAGGTCCTCCACCCGCGGCAGCGGCGCACGTGGCGGCTCCAGCACCTCGGCCGCCTTGGCATAGGCGGCACGGGCCTGCTCCGCGCTCATCGCGTGGAAGGGCGTGTGCTGGGCGCGGCGGATGCGGTCCAGCAGGCCGGCCATGGCCGGGGTCAGCAGTCGGGTTGTCACCTGGGGTGCAGTCGTGTGCAGGACGGCCAAGCATACTGGCGCGGCTTGCCGACCGCTGCCCCTGAACCCGGAGACCCTGCCCCCATGGCCCGCATCCAGTACCTGACGCAGATCGAGATCGCTGCCGGCGCCGTGCGCCTGCTGCCCGAGGAATGCCAGCGCATCGGCATGCGCCGGCCGCTGGTGGTCAGCGATGCCGGTGTGCGCGCGGCCGGCGTGCTGGACCAGGCGCTGGCCGCGCTGGCCGGGCTGCCGCATGCGGTGTTCGACCAGACGCCCAGCAATCCCACCGAGGCGGCGGTGCGTGCGGCCGCGGCGGTGTATGCCGAAGCCGGCTGCGACGGCCTGATCGCCGTGGGCGGCGGCTCCAGCATCGACCTGGCCAAGGGCGTGGCCATCGTCGCCACCCATGCCGGAGCGCTGAAGACCTACGCCACCATCGAAGGCGGCAGCAACAAGATCACCGAGGCCGTGGCGCCGCTGATCGCCGTGCCGACCACCGCCGGCACCGGCAGCGAGGTGGCGCGTGGCGCCATCGTCATCGTCGACGACGGCCGCAAGCTGGGCTTCCACAGCTGGCATCTGATGCCCAGGATGGCCATCCTCGACCCCGACCTGACCCTGGGCCTGCCGCCGGTGCTGACCGCGGCCACCGGCATGGACGCGATCGCGCACTGCCTGGAGACCTTCATGGCGCCGGCGGTCAACCCGCCGGCCGACGGCATTGCGCTCGATGGCCTGGAGCGCGGCTGGGCCCACATCGAGCGCGCCACGCGCAACGGCCAGGACCGCGACGCGCGCTGGGCCATGATGAGCGCCAGCATGCAGGGCGCGATGGCCTTCCAGAAGGGCCTGGGCTGCGTGCACAGCCTGAGCCACAGCCTGGGCGGCGTGAATCCGCGCCTGCACCATGGCACGCTGAACGCGATGTTCCTGCCGGCGGTGGTGCGCTTCAATGCCGCGGCCGAGAGCATGCGCAGCGAGCGCCGGCTGCAGCGCATCGCCCATGCCATCGGCCTGGACGGCTGCGACGAGCGCGGCGATGCGGTGGCCGAGGCCATCCGCGATCTGAACCGCCGCCTGGGCCTGCCCTCGGGCCTGGCCGAGATGGGCGTGACCGCCGATCTGTTCGAGCGCGTGATCGACGGCGCGATGGCCGACCACTGCCACAAGACCAATCCTCGCCTGGCCACGCGTGAGGACTACCGGCAGATGCTGGAAGACTCTCTCTGAGTTTTGGCTGTCGGGCCAAACTGCTTGGGCCCGAATGCGGGGATCTGCGCGTCGCGGCGCGCCGGGCAGACCCGTTCCGGCGGCCTCGCTGAGGCCCAGGCAGGCCGGCCTTGGTCAGTCGGCCGATTTGCCGCCGAGCGGCGCCCGGCTCTGCTCGTTGTTCAGCTGCACGAACTTGCGCAGCAGCGCCATCAGCTGGCTGCGCTCGTGCTCGTCCAGCGAGGCCAGCATGTGCTGGTTCATCTCGCGGATGCCCGGCACCAGGCGCGCCAGCACGGCCTCGCCGTCGGGCGTCAGGTGCAAGGCCCGCTGGCGGCGCGGCAGCAGGCGGCGCTCGATCCAGCCCTTGGCCTCCAGGCGCACGGCCAGTTCGGCGGTGGTGCTGGTGTCCAGCGCCACCTCGGCGGCCAGCGTCACCTGGTCGATGCCGGGCCGCTCCTGCAGCATGCGCAGCACCGCGTACTGCACCGGCGTGACATCGCGGCCGATGTGCTGCAGGAACATCGACACCGCGATCTGCTGGGCCCGGCGGATCAGGTGGCCGGGCTGCTCGTACAGGTCGATGGCCAGCGACTCACGGCCGCCGCTCATGCTGCGAGTCAGGCCGCGGCCGGTGCGCTGGGATAGCGCTCCACATGCCACTCCACCAGCTTGGCCATGTTTCCCAGCGAGATCTGGTGCGCATGGATCAGGCCCATCAGGCCATTCTTGTGGAAGGCCACGATGTCGGCGTCCGACAGCGCCGCCAGCTTGTCGTTGTCGATGGTCAGGAAGCCGTCCACCGCCAGCTTGCTGCCGTCGGGCAGGGTGGCGTCGAAGCGCATGTCGCGCAGCAGGCCGCGGTCGACCAGCAGGTTGCCGGCGATGCGCGTGCGCTCGACTTCCAACTCGAAGTTCTCCAACTGCTTCTGCACATTGGCGGTGAAGTCGCTGGGGCCGCCATCGGCCTTGAACAGCGCCTCGCCCTGGCTGCCGAAGCCACCCCAGCTCTCGTCGAAGCAGACCACCATCTGGTCCTTGGCCACGCGGGCCAGGCCGAAGGGGTACAGGCGCAGCGCCGCCGGCACATAGCGCACGCGCCACTTGTCGCCGTCGATGCACAGGTTCTGCTCGGCCTTCAGGCCGAACACGGCGATCGGCGCCACCTGGGGCTTGCCGTCGTCGTCCTTGCCGGCATTGACCCACACCACCGGGAATTCCTTGCACGCATCGCCGAACTCGGTGCCGGCCACGAAGAAGGCGTTGAGCCGGCTCACCGTGCCCATGTCGCGGTGCTGGGTGTCGAGCTTCAGGTCCTTGTGCTTGACGCGGTCCAGCGCCACCGGCTTCTTGTGCAGGTTCTCGTTGATCATGGGGACAATCCTTGGGTTTCAGAAGATTCGACACGGGTGACCAGCACCTTGTCGACACGCTTGCCGTCGAGGTCCACCACCTCGAAACGCCAAACATCCCATTGCACCACATCGGCGGTGCGCGGCAGGCGGCCCAGCAGCAGCATGATCATGCCGGCCAGCGTGTTGTAGCGGCCGCGGTCTTCCTCGGGCAGCTCGCGCAGCTCCAGCCGGTCCTTCAGCTCGGGCACCGGGATCAGGCCGTCCAGCAGCCAGCTGCCATCGGCGCGTTGCACGGCCCAGGCATCGTCGGCACCGTGGGCGCCAAACTCGCCGGTGATGGCCTCCAGCACATCGCGCACGGTGATCACGCCCTGCACCGCGCCGTATTCGTCGACCACGAACACCAGCTCGCCGGCCGAGACGCGGAACTGCTCCAGCAGCTCCATGCCGGTCAGCGTCTCGGGCACGAACACCGGCGCCTGCATCAGCGACTCCAGCGCCGGCGTCTCGCCACGCGACAGCGGCGGCAGCAGGTGCTGCACCTCGAGCACGCCGACCACCTCGTCCAGGCCGCCGCGGCACACCGGATAGCGCGTGTGGCCATGCTCGGCCATGCGCGCCAGCAGCTCGGGCAGCGGCGCGCCGGCATCCAGCCAGGTGATCTCGGCGCGCGGGATCATCATCGAGCCGACCTGACGCTCGTCCAGCCGGAACACATTGCGCACCATCTGGTGCTCCTGGGCCTCGATCACGCCGGCATCCACGCCCTCCTCCAGGCTGGCGGCGATCTCTTCTTCGGTGACGCTGCGGCTGGGGCCCTGGCGTATGCCCAGCAGGCGCAGCACCGCCTCGGTGCTCATCGACAGCAGGGCCACGAAGGGCCGGGTGGCGGTGGACAGCCAGTTCATCGGCATGGCCACCAGCGAGGCCACCCGCTCGGGGAACATCTGGCCCAGGCGCTTGGGCACCAGCTCGCCGAAGATGATGGTCAGGAAGGTGATGATGACCACCACGCCGGCGGTGGCCGCCAGCTGGGTGGCGCGCACGCTGAGCACCTCGCCCGGCAGCAGCTGCTGCAGCCACAGCGCCAGCGGCGCGGCAAAGGCGGCCTCGCCGACGATGCCGTTGAGCACGCCGATCGAGGTGATGCCGATCTGCACCGTGGACAGGAACTTGGTCGGATGCTCGTGCAGGTCGAGGGCGGCGCTGGCGCCGCGCTCGCCGGCCTCGACCATCACCGCCAGCCGCGCCTTGCGCGCAGCGGTCAGCGCCATCTCCGACATCGCGAACAGCGCGTTGAGCAGGATCAGGCAGACAAGAAGGGCAACGTCCATGGAGAGGCGCGGCCCCGCGGCCCGCGCCAAAGCTAACGGCAATGGGCGGCGAGCGTAGCAGAATCGGCCGCATGCACTATCTGATCGGTGACCTGCAGGGCTGCTGCGACGCCTTCGACCGCCTGCTGGCCGAGATCGGTTTCAGCCCCTCGCGCGACCGCCTGCATGTGCTGGGCGACCTGGTCAACCGCGGCCCGGCCTCGCTGGCCACGCTGCAGCGGCTGCGTGGCCTGGGCGGTGCCGCCAGCTGCCTGCTGGGCAACCACGACCTGCACCTGCTGGCGGTGGCCGAGGGCGTGCGCCCGGCCCACCGCAGCGACACGCTGCAGCCCATCCTCGACGATCCGCAGCGCGAGGCGTGGCTGGACTGGCTGCGCCAGCAGTGCCGCCTGGCCGACAGCGCCTGCGGCTGGCTGCTGGTGCATGCCGGCGTGCCGCCGCAATGGGATGCGGCCCGCACCCTGGACCTGGCCGCCGAGGTCCAGGCCCTGCTGGCCGGGCCCGACCTGCCGGGCTTTCTGCGCGTGATGTACGGCAACCAGCCGGCACGCTGGAGCGAGGACCTGCAAGGCCCGGACCGCTGGCGCTTCGTCATCAATGCGCTGACGCGGCTGCGCTTTTGCACCGCCGATGGCACGCTGGACTTCAAGACCAAGGACGGCGCCGACGCCGCGCCGCCGGGCCACCACCCCTGGTTCGAGGTGCCGGGCCGGCGCAGCGCCGGCCAGCCGGTGGCCTTTGGCCACTGGAGCACGCTGGGCCTGATCAACCGGCCCGAGCTGCTGGCCATCGACACCGGCTGCGTCTGGGGCGGCGCGCTGACCGCGGTGCGTGTCGACGGCGGCCGCCGTGACCTGCTCCAGGTGCACTGCCAGCAGGCGCAGGCGCCGGGCTCCTAGAATGAACGCCGCGAGCCGCTGCGGAGAGATGGCAGAGTGGTCGATTGCACCGGTCTTGAAAACCGGCAGCCCGCAAGGGCTCCAGGGTTCGAATCCCTGTCTCTCCGCCATGCCGGGCCCGTGAACCACGAAGGACGGCGCGATGCTGAGCCTGAAGATCGTGCGAGGTGCCGAGCTGGCCGAGGGCGTGATCGGCGAGATGCGCCTGCCCCGGCCGCTGACCCGCTTCACCATCGGCCGTGACCCGGCCAACCACTGGCCGATCGCCGATGCCACGCTGTCGCTGTCGGCACGCCACTGCGAGATCGTCGGCGCGGCCGGCGATGCGGTGCTGCTGCGCGACCTGTCGACCAATGGCACCTTCGTCAACGGTGCGACCTCCCGCCTGAGCGGCGAGCACCGGCTGCAGCCGGGCGACCGCTTCGAGATCGGGCCCTTCACGCTGCAGCTGCAGCGCGAGGCGCCGGCCTGGCGCGGCGGCGATCCGGCGGCCATGCTCGACGACCCCGGCCCGGCGCGGCCCAGCCTGACCGAGCTGCTGGGCCAGCTGGCGCCCGAGGACCCGGCCTCGCTGGACCTGACCAAGGTGCGGCCGGCGGCCCAGGCCGCAGGCCGCGGCCCTGCAGCGGGGGTCGCGCCGCCAACTGCGTCCCCACCGGCGCCGACATCACCTCCAACCACGCCGCCAACCACGCCGCCGCCAACCACGCCGCCACCAACCGCACCGCCTGCCACCGGCAGCCCGACCCGCGCGGACCCGGACCCGGCCGATCTGCTGCGGGCCATGGCCCAGGGCCTGGGCCTGCCGCCCGCGGCGCTGGCCGGGCGCGATGCGCTGCAGACGGCCGTGCAGCTGGCCCGGCTGGCGCGCGCCGCCGTGGCCGCGCTGCGCCAGCAGCTCGACCAGCAGGCCCAGCTGCGGCGCCATATCGGCAGCCGTTCGCCGGCCCTGCTGCCGCTGCGCGAGATCAATCCGCTGCGCCTGGGCGCCAGCACCGAGGCCGTGCTGGCCCTGCTGCTGGCCAGTCCGGCCAGCGCCGACGAGGCGCCGGCCCAGCTGCAGCGCGCCGGCCATGAGCTGGCCAGCCACCAGCGGCGCTTGCTGGCAGCCTTCCGCACCGCCGCCATGCGCCTGGGCGACGAGCTGTCGCCCCCCGCGCTGCAGGCCCTGCTGGCGGCCTGCACCGGCATTCCCCCGTCCCATGCCCTGACCGAGGCCAGCGATGCGCCGCAGCGGCTGTGGGATCTGTATCGCCAGCTCTGGCAGGGCCTGGGCCTGGGCGTGGACGCCGACCTGCCCTGGCCGCAGGGCTTTGTCGAGGCCGCGCTGCTGCACCTGGCCGCGGCCTACGACGAGACGGCGTCGTCGCAGACTGCGGCCACCGATGCGCCGACCGCAGGCTGATGCCATGGGCGGCTTCTTCAGCTACGACAGCACGGCCGGGCCCGAGCCGCGGCCGCAGACCGCCGCCGAAGCCGCGCCGCTGCCACCCATCCTCGGCGAGCTGAGCAACGAGCAGTGGCAGCTGTTCATCGCCCATGCCGCGCGCCGCCGCTACCCGGCCGGCGCCTGCGTCATCGAGGCCGGTGAGCGCCAGTCCGCGCTGTGCTTCATCGCCAGCGGCCACATCGAGCTGACGCTGGGCACGGGCCCGGTGCAGCGGCGCGGTGAAGGAGAGCTGCTGGGCCTGCTGAGCTTTCTGGACGGCGCGCCCAGCGCCGCACGCGCCTGCGTCAGTGTCGACGGTCCGGCCGAGCTGCTGCTGCTGACGCCCGACGCCCTGCAGCAGCTGGCGGCCTGGCAGCCGCGCATCGCGCTGATGCTGCTGCGCGACCTGGGCGCCCATGCTGCGGCGCGGCTGCGGCGGCTGCAGCCCGCCGACTGACAGTCGGGCATGCGGCATGGCGAAGATCATCCCGATTGCCGCCGCGACCGCCACGGCCTCAGCCGACGCTGACGCCGGCGCCGCCGCCACGCAGTTCTTCAGCAACTACACCCAGCTGCGCAGCCGCGTGCCGATGGCCGTCTGGCAGATCGGCCGGGCCCTGGTGCTGGCCGCCACACTGGGCCTGGCCGGGCTGCTGCTGCTGCGCCCGGCGCTGGGCCTGGTGCTGTTCTGGGGCCTGGCGATCCCGCTGCTGCCGGCCCTGCTGGTGGTGGCGCCGGGGCTGTGGCGCCAGCTGTGTCCGATGGCGACGATGAACCAGCTGCCGCGCCTGGCCGGCCGCAGCCTGGCCCGCGAGCTGCCGCCGCGGCTGCGCCAGGCGGCCTTAGGCATCGCCGTGGCGCTGTTCGTCACCGCGCTGGCGCTGCGCCTGCCCCTGCTCAACCACAGCGGCCACATGGTCGGCGGGCTGCTGCTGGCGGCGCTGGCCCTGGCCCTGGCCGGCGGCCTGGTGTTCAAGGGCCGCAGCGGCTGGTGCGGCACCTTCTGCCCGCTGGCGCCAATCCAGCGCAGCTATGGCCAGGCGCCGCTGGTGCTGGTGAAAAACGGCTACTGCAACCCCTGCGTGGGCTGCCAGCGCAGCTGCTACGACTTCAACCCGCGCGCGGCGGTGTTCAGCGACATCTACGACGACGATCCACGCCAGGCGGCGCAGCGGCGGCTGTTCATGGGCCTGCTGCCGGGGCTGATCCTGGGCTTCTTCCTGCAGGGCCCGGCGCCGGCCCACGGGCTGGCGCTGCAGCTGCTGATCCTGCTGGGCAGTGCCAGCGCCTCGGCCGGGCTGTACATGCTGGTGCTGGCCTTTGTGCCGCCGGCGCTGGCCAATCCCTACCGCGTGGCCCTGGCCTTCGGTGCCGCGGCGCTGACGGCCTTCTACTGGTTTGCCGGGCCGCTGCTGCTGGGCACGGTGGCCGGCCTGCTGGACCTGCAGCCGCCCGAGCCGCTGCGGCAGGCCGCACGCGGCAGCGGCCTGCTGCTGGCGCTGGCACTGGCGGCCAGCGGCCTGCGCTCGGAGGCGCGCTATCGGGCCACGCAGCGCCGCCAGGCCGACGCGCCCACCCCATCAGGCACAGCGGCCGAGGAGGCCCCGGTGGTGACGCAGTTCGGCACCGGCATGGCGCTGAAGCAGCGGCTGGACGGCGCCGCCGGCGCCCAGGCCGAGGTCACCGACCGCCAGTCGGGCATCAGCTTTCGCGTCGGCGCCGATGCCAGCCTGCTGGAAGCCATCGAGGCCGCCGGGCTGAAGATCGCCTATGGCTGCCGCGCCGGCGTCTGCGGTGCCGATGCGGTGGCGGTGTGCTCCGGCCACCAGCACCTGAGCCCGCCCGGCGACGACGAGCGCGCGACGCTGCGCCGCATGGGCCTGGAGGGGCGCGCGCGCCTGGCCTGCATGTGCCGGGTCAAGGGGCCGGTGCTGATCGACCGCGATCCGCATGCCGCGCCGCCGGCCGCGGCGCCCGGCGCTGCGCCCACGGCAGCGGCCGCCCCGCCCCCTCCTGCCGTGGACCGCGCGCTGCAGGCCGGCCTGCAACGCGTGGTCATCGTCGGCAATGGCGTGGCCGGCATGGGCGTGGCCGAGGGCCTGCGCCAGGCCAGCGCCAGCCTGCAGATCGACATCGTCGACCACGAGCCGCATGCCTTCTACAACCGCATGGGCATAGGCCGGCTGATCTACGACAGCGCCGGCATGGAGGCGCTGAGCCTGCTGCCGCCCGACTGGGCGCAGCGCCAGCGCATCGGCCTGCACCTGGGCCGGGTGGCCCGGCGCATCGACCGCCAGGCGCGCCAGCTGCTGCTGGACGATGGCCGCAGCCTGGCCTACGACCGCCTGGTGCTGGCCACCGGCGCGCGCAGCCTGCCGCCCAGCGCCGACTTCCTGCAGCATGGCAATGCCTTTCTGCTGCGCTCGGCCGACGATGCCCAGGCCCTGCGCGAGCATGTGCGGCGCAGCGGCGCGCGCCGGGCCCTGGTCATCGGCGGCGGCGTGCTCGGCGTCGAGGCCGCCGATGCGCTGCACAAGCTGGGGCTCAAGGTCACGCTGCTGCAGCGTGGCGAGCGGCTGATGAATGCCCAGCTCGATGCCATGGGCGCGGCCCGGCTGGCGGCCTACCTGGAGAGCCAGGGCATCCGCGTGGTGACCCAGGCCACGGTGGCGCGCTACGAGGGCCAGCACTGGCTCAGCGCGGCCTGGCTGGCCCACGGGCCGCGGCTGCGCGCCGATGTGTTTGTGGCCGCGCTGGGCATCCAGGCCAACACCCATCTGGCGGCCCAGGCCGGGCTGGTGCTGGGCGACAACGGCGTGCGCGTGGATGCGCAGATGCTCAGCTCGGACCCGCAGATCCTGGCCGTGGGCGATGTGGCCGAGCTGCGTGGCACGCCGCGCGGCCTGTGGCCGATTGCCGCGGCCCAGGCGGCCACCGCGGTGCAGACCCTGCTGGGCGAGGCGCGGGCCCATGTCACGCCACGCACCGTGCTGCAGCTCAAGTGCGAGGGCATCGATCTGCGCAGCCAGGGCGAGATCGAGGGCCGCGACGGCGACGAGCAGTTCCATGCCCGCGCCGACGATGCCGGCGGCGCCTGGTGGCGCCTGGTGCTGCGCAGCGGCCAGCTGGTCGGTGGCCTGTATGTCGGACCGCCGGGCACGGCCAAGGCCTTCACCCAGCTGCTGCAGCGACCGGTGGACCTGGAGCCGCTGCGCAGCGAGCTGAGCGCCGGCCGGCTGGACGGCTTGAAGCAGCTGCTGCGCGACTGATCCGCCGAGTCGTCGGCTCAGTACTTCAGCCGCGCCAGCGGCGTCTGCTGCGAGGCCTCGAGCGCCTGGCCCAGCGTGTGGATGCCCCGCGCGGCCAGCAGCGGCAGCAGCCGGCAGAACAGCTCGGCGGTGAGCCGGGCATCGCCCAGCGCGCTGTGGCGGCCCTGCACTGCCAAGCCCAGGCGCGCCGCCAGCGCCTCCAGGCCGTGGCTGGCCTGGTCGGGCTGCACCACCGCGGCCAGCAGCAGCGTGTCCAGCACCGGCCGGTCGTCGAAGCGGCAGTCGCTGGTCGCCTGCTTGAGCTGCAGGAAACGCAGGTCGAAGGCGGCGTTGTGGGCCACCAGCACGCTGTCCTGGGCAAAGGCCTGGAAGGCCGGCAGCACCTGCAGCAGGCCGGGCTGGCCGCGCAGCTGGGCCGCGCCCAGGCCATGGATGGCGGTGGCGGACGGTGGCACCGGCCGGCCGGGGTCGACCAGCTGGTCGAAGCTCTCGCCGCGCAGCACGCGGCCGTTGAGCACACGCACGGCGGCGATCTGCACGATCTCGTCGCCGCCGCCGGGGTCCATGCCGGTGGTCTCGCAGTCGAAGACGGTGAAGCTCAGCTGGTCCAGGCGGCGCAGGTCGGGCGCGCCATCCGGCTTGAACAGCCTGAAGTCGTAGTAGTCGGTGGCCTCGTGCACCTCGGCAGGCAAGGCGGCGGCGCGTGGCAGCACCAGGCGCAGCCAGGCCTGGCCGCGCACGCGGTCGCGCTCGAAGGCCAGCGCCGCGCCATGGCGGCGCACCACGTCGCGCACGCTGCCGTGGCTGCGCTGCCCGGCCATGCGCATCGGGTCCAGCTCCCAGCCCATCACCGTCTCGCTGCTGATCGCCGGGCCGGTCCACACCAGGTCCAGCGCCGCGCGGCGCGCATCATGGGCCTGCAGCCGCAGCTGCAGCCGGGCCAGGCCCAGCTCGTCGCGCAGCCGCGTGGCCAGCGACACCAGGGCCTGCAGCAGCGCAAAGCTGTCCAACTGCAGCCACAGGCCGGGCTCGGGTTCCAGCAGCTCGCAGCGCAGGCCGGTGTGCTCGGCAATGCGGCGCTGGGCGGCGTGGACCAGGTCGGCGCCCAGCATCTCCTCCAGCGGCCAGTGGCGCGCCGGCAGCGCATCGCAGCGCAGGGCCAGGGCCTGCACCTGCTGCGACAGGGGCTGCAGCGCGTCGGCCAGCGGGGGTGCGCCGGCCTGCACCGACTGCAGGCCGGCCAGCAGCTGGGCCAGGCCGTCGGCCAGGGCCTGCTGGGCCTGCTCGCGCGCCTGCTCCAGCTCGTGGCTGCGGGTGATGTTGTCCAGCATCAGCACAAAGCCGTCCAGCGCCGCGGCCTGGTCTTCGCGCACCGCCGCCAGCTGCACCCGCAGCAGCTGGCCCGAGCGCGTGCTGGTGACGAACTGGGCATGCGGCCGGGCCACGCCACGCTGCAGCCGCTGCTGCACCTGCTCCAGCGCATGGGCGATCTGGCTGCGCTCGAACACCGCATAAATCGATCGCCCCAGGCCGATCCAGCCGCCCTCGCCGGCCAGCGCCCGCAGCTGCAGACGGGCGCGCGCGTTGTACAGCAGGATGCCGCCATCCAGGTTGCACACCACCACGGCCTGGCTCAGCTCGCTCATCAGCGCGGCCAGGCGGTTGCGCTCCTGGGCGATCTGCTGGCTGGCCTGCCGGACCTCGGCCTGCAGGCTGGCCTGCAGATCGTGGTGGCGAGCGGCCAGTGAACGCACCGCCACGACCAGGGCTTGCAGGGGCCGGGCGACCACCGGCTCCGGTTCAGGTAGCAGCGTTTGGACGCTGCTTTTGTCGGCTAGCAACAGCTGCAGGCCATCGGCCAGCTGGGCCGCCGGACGCAGCCAGTGGCTGCGCCAGTAGCGCGCCGCAGCCAGGGCCAGCGCCGCCGCCGCAGCGGCCAGGCCCAGCGCCACCACCAGCGGAAAAGCCAGATGCGGCCGCAACGCCTGCTGCACGGCCAGGCGCGTGGCCGGCTCCAGCGTCGACCAGGCCATGCCGCCGGCCAGGCCGACAAAGGCCGCCAGCAGCGCCAGCGTGGCCAGGGCGGCCAGGGCGGCCGCCAGGCCCACGGCCTGGGCCTGCAGCGACCCGAGGCTGCTGGCCATCCGGGCGGTGCTGGCGCGCATGAACGCGGCATTGTCCCCAGTCATCTGACCTGCGGCTGACAAGCAGCGGGCGACGGGATTGACGAAGGTCAAACACCAAAAATGAGCGTCCACGATCCGGGGTCAGTGACCGGTCAGCCTGGCATCGCAGACTGCATCCAGTCGAATCCGCCGCGACGCGACAGCACAGGAGCAAGACATGAGCAGACCCACCGACACCGTGGCCCGCATACAGGCCAATCCCAAGTACCAGCAGCTGCGACGCCAGCGCAACCGCTTCGGCTGGTGGCTGACGGCACTGATGATGGTCGTCTACTACGGCTACATCGCGCTGATCGCCTGGAACAAGGAGTTCCTGTCGCAGCCGCTGTTTGCCGACGGCCGCGTCACCACCGTCGGCGTGCCCATCGGCATGGGCGTGATCCTGTTCACCATCGTCATCACCGGCGTCTATGTGCGCCGTGCCAACAGCGAGTTCGACTCGTTGACCCAGCAGATCCTGGCGGAGGAAGCCAAGTGAAGACCCCCCAACTCATTGCCGGCGCGCTGCTGGCAACGCTGGCCAGCGGCCTGGCCGTGGCCGCCGGCGGCGACGTCGGCCAGGCCGCCAAGCAGGCCACCAACTGGACCGCCATCGCGATGTTCGGCGCCTTCGTCGTGGCCACGCTGTGGATCACCAAGTGGGCCGCGGCCAAGACGCGCAGCGCGGCCGACTTCTACACCGCCGGCGGCGGCATCACCGGCTTCCAGAACGGCCTGGCGATTGCCGGCGACTACATGTCGGCGGCCTCCTTCCTGGGCATCTCGGCGGCGGTGATGGCCTCGGGCTACGACGGCCTGATCTATTCCATCGGCTTCCTGGTCGGCTGGCCGGTGATCACCTTTCTGATGGCCGAGCGCCTGCGCAACCTGGGCAAATTCACCTTTGCCGACGTAGCCGGCTACCGCTTCAAGCAGGGGCCGATCCGCGCCTTCGCGGCCAGCGGCACCCTGGTGGTGGTGGCCTTCTACCTGATCGCGCAGATGGTCGGCGCGGGCCAGCTGATCAAGCTGCTGTTCGGCCTGGACTACTGGCTGGCGGTGGTCATCGTCGGCGCGCTGATGATGGTCTATGTGCTGTTCGGCGGCATGACCGCCACCACCTGGGTGCAGATCATCAAGGCCGTGCTGCTGCTGTGCGGCGTGACCTTCATGGCCTTCATGGTGCTGGCGCAGTTCGGCTTCTCGCCCGAGGCACTGTTTGCCAAGGGCGTGCAGGTCAAGGCGGCGATCGCCGGCAATGCCGGCAAGGCGCCCGACGAGGCGCAGAAGATCGGCCTGTCGCTGATGAACCCGGGCGGCTTCGTGAAAGACCCGATCTCGGCCATCAGCTTCGGCATGGCGCTGATGTTCGGCACCGCCGGCCTGCCGCACATCCTGATGCGCTTCTTCACCGTGCCCGATGCCAAGGAGGCGCGCAAGAGCGTGTTCTGGGCCACCACCTGGATCGGCTACTTCTATGTGCTGATCTTCATCATCGGCTTCGGCGCCATCACCCTGGTGCTGACGAACCCCGAGTTTGCCGACGTGGCCAAGGGCGTGATCAAGGGCGGCGCCGGCACCGCCAACATGGCCGCGGTGCTGGTGGCCAAGAGCGTGGGCGGCGACGTGTTCTACGGCTTCATCTCGGCGGTGGCCTTCGCCACCATCCTGGCGGTGGTGGCCGGGCTGACGCTGAGCGGTGCCTCGGCCGTGTCGCACGACCTGTATGCCACCCTGCTCAAGGGCGGCAAGGCCGACAGCGCCAGCGAGTTGAAGGTGTCGCGTGCCACCACCATCGCGCTGGGCGTGATCGCGGTGGTGCTGGGCATCGCCTTCGAGAAGCAGAACATCGCCTTTATGGTCTCGCTGGCCTTCGCCATCGCCGCCTCGGCCAACTTCCCGGTGCTGTTCATGAGCGTGCTGTGGAAGGACTGCACCACCCGCGGCGCGGTCATCGGCGGCTTCCTGGGCCTGGCCTCGTCGGTGGCGCTGACCATCGTCTCGCCGTCGGTGTGGGAGGTCACGCTGGGCAATCCCAAGGGCTCGGCCTGGTTCCCCTACACCTCGCCGGCGCTGTTCTCGATGAGCATCGGCTTCTTCAGCATCTGGCTGTTCTCGGTGCTGGACCGCAGCGCCCAGGCGCAGCAGGAGCGGGCCAACTTCCCGGCGCAGCAGGTGCGCTCGGAGACCGGCCTGGGCGCAGCCGGCGCCTCGGGCCACTGAGCCTACAGCTGGTCGAGGTGGAAGCGCTGCTTGAGCAGCGCCTTGAACCGCCGCACCACCGCCAGCGCATCGTTGAGCAGGTCCTGATCCAGGTGGTGCAGACCGGCCCGCGCGAGCGGGCCGTGGTCGTTCAGGCCCGGCTGCAGGTCGGGTGCCAGCGCCTGCAGGCCCAGGCGCAGCTTCAGCTCCATGAAGACCTGCAGCGCATCGGCCAGGTCGGTGCCCAGTTCGGCGTCCAGCGCGCCAGCGCTGACCAGGGCCTCGATGCGCGCCACCGTGCCGGTGGCCGTCACGCCGTGGGCCAGGGCCAGGCTGCGCACGCCGTGCACCAGCGGAAAGCTGCCGGCCTTCTTCAGGTCGACCAGCGCGTCGCGCGCCGGCGCAGCGCCTGAGACGCTCCACAGCCGCTGCCACCAGGCCGGGCCGCTGGCGGCCGAGCTGTCGAAGGCCAGCGCCGGCGCGGCAAAGCGCGACAGCAGGACCTGGTTGCCGGCGACGCCGTCGATCACCTGCTGGCGCAGCGCCTGCAGCAGGCCGGCATCGCCGGCCACGGCATGGCCATCCAGCAGGATGGCCAGCGCCATCAGCTGCTCGGCGCTGGGCGCCTGCAGCCACTGGCGCACACGCCCGGCAAAAGCCGGTGCCTCCTGGCACCAGTCCGGGTTGCTGAGCATGATGCGCCCCGGGCACGGCGGATAGCCGAAGTCGGCCAGCGCCTGCGAGAAGCGCTGCGTCAGCGCCGCCAGCTCGGCCGGCGCCAGGCCATGGCCGGGCCGCAGCAGCAGGCCGTTGTCCTGGTCGGTCTTCAGCAGCTGCTCGCCGCGGCCCTCGCTGCCCATCACGAACAGGCAGCTGGCCGCCACCAGCTCCGGCGGCGCCAGCAGCTGCCAGCAGCGCTGGAACAGCAGGCCGTTGAGGGCCTGGGCCAGGTGGGCGATCTGGCCCACGCGGCCGCCGCCGCCGTGCATGCGGGCGATGACCCGCGTGATCTGCCGGGCCGCCGGCAGCAGGTCGGCCAGCTCGCGGGCGTCCAGCATCTGCCGCGTCAGCAGGCTGCTGTGGTTGGACAGCACGCTCAGCAGGTCCACCTGCTCCAGCACGCCCAGCAGGCGGCCGTCGCAGGGATCGCACACCACCAGGCGCTGAATGCGGTGGCGGATCATCGCCGTCAGCGCCTCGACCAGCGGCGCCGCGGGCGGGATGGTCACCAGCGGCCGGCTGGCCAGCTCGCCCACCGGCAGCTGCGACAGCGCACGGCCGTCGAGGATGGCCCGCTGCAGGCCGGTGGTGGTGAAGATGCCCGGCGCCTGCTCGGGCCCGGCGCCCTGCACCAGCACATGGGCGATGCGCCGCTGCTGGAACTCGCGCGCCACGCTGACGATGTCGGTCTGCGCCGCCACCCACACCGGCGTGCGCAGCGGCACCTGGTCGACGCGGGTCAGGCTCAGGCTCTGCAGTTCGGCGTCGCTGTCGTTCATCGTTTCATCCCCGCCAGAACTGCGGCGTCAGCAGCACCATCAGGCTCAGCAGCTCCAGCCGGCCCAGCAGCATGGCAAAGGTGCAGACCCAGGTCTGGAAGTCGCTCAGGCCGCCGAAATTGACCGCCGGGCCGACCTCGCCCAGGCCCGGGCCGATGTTGTTGACACAGGCGATCACCGCGGTGAAGGCCGTCACCACATCCAGGCCGGTGAACAGCAGCACCATGGTCAGGCCGACCAGGGTGGCGCCATAGATCATCATGTAGGCGATCACGCTCTGCATCACCCTGGGGCTGACCACCTGGCCGCCCAGCACCACCGGGTTGACCGCATTCGGGTGCACGATGCGCACCAGCTCGCGCTGGCTCTGCTTGAGCAGCAGCAGCAGCCTGACCATCTTGATGCCGCCGCCGGTGGAGCCGGCACAGGTGGCAAAGCAGCCCAGCAGGATCATCAGCAGCGGCGCGAACATCGGCCACTGCGCATAGTCGTGCGTGGCATAGCCGGTGGTGGTGGCCAGCGACACCACATGGAAGGCGGTGTGGCGCAGCGCATCGCCAAAGCCGGGATAGACCTGGTGCACGGTCAGGTAGGTGCTGATCAGCAGCACGCTGCCCAGCACCACCGCATAGAAGGCCCGCACCTCCACATCGCGCCACAGCAGGCGCAGCGAGCGCTGGCGCCAGGCGGCGAAGTACAGCGCGAAGTTGATGCCGGCCAGCATCATGAAGACGATGGCCACGGCCTCGATGCGCGCCGAGTTCCAGTGGCCGAAGCTCAGGTCGTGCGACGAGAAGCCTCCCAGGCCCATGGTGGTGCACATGTGCATGAAGGCATCGGCCCAGCCCATGCCGGCCCAGCGGTAGGCGAAGAAGCAGGCCAGCGAGAACAGCATGTAGACCGTCCACAGGCCGCGCGCCGTCTCGGCCATGCGCGGCGTCAGCTTGCTGTCCTTCAGCGGCCCGGCCACCTCGGCCTTGAACAGCTGGGCGCCACCCACGCCCAGCAGCGGCAGGATGGCCACCGCCAGCACGATGATGCCCAGGCCGCCCACCAGCATCATGAAGCAGCGCCAGACATTCACCGACAGCGGCAGCCGGTCCAGCCCGGTGATGACCGTGGCGCCGGTGGCGGTGAGGCCGCTCATGGCCTCGAAATAGGCGTCGGTGGCGCTCAGCCCCGGCACCGCCAGCCACAGCGGCAGCGCCGCAAAGGCCGGCAGCAGCAGCCAGGTCAGGCCCACCAGCACAAAGCCGTCGCGCGGCTGCAGCTCGCGGCGGTAGCGCCGCGTGGCCAGGCTCAGCAGCAGGCCGGCGGCCAGGGTGATGGCGATGCCGGTCAGAAAGGCCTGTTCGGCCGGATCGCTGTCGGCCAGCGCAAAGGCCAGCGGCACGCCCATCAGCAGGCCGAACAGCACCAGCATGCGGCCGACCAGGCCGACGACGGCAAGCGGAGCGGTCATCTGCGCGGCCGTCAGAACAGGAAGGTGGCGCCGACCTGGAACAGCTTCTCGACCTCGCGCACCATGCGCTTGCGCGGCACGAAGACGATCACATGGTCGTTGCGCTCGATCACCGTGTCGTGGTGCGGGATGATGACCTGGGGCGGGACGGCCTGGCCGCCGCCCTCGCCGCCCTCACCGCCCATGCGCACCAGGGCGCCGATCTGCGCGCCCTTGGGCAGGTCCAGCTGCTCGATGCGCCGGCCGACCACGCGGCTGGTCTTGCGGTCGCCGCGGGCCACCGCCTCCAGCGCCTCGGCGGCGCCGCGGCGCAGGCTGTGCACCGCCTCCACGTCGCCGCGCCGCACATGGGCCAGCAGCTCGCCGATGACGGTCTGCGCCGGGCTCAGTGCAATGTCGATCTGCGTGCCCTGCACCAGGTCGGCATAGGCGCGGCGGTTGATCAGGGCCAGCACGCGGCGCGCGCCCATGCGCTTGGCCAGCAGGCAGGCCATGATGTTGTCCTCGTCGTCGCTGGTCAGGGCCAGGAACAGGTCGCAGTCCTCGACCTGCTCGCGCTCCAGCAAGTCCTCGTCGGTGGAGTCGCCATGCAGCACCAGCACCTCGCTGTCGAGCTGGGTGGTCAGGTACTCGCAGCGCGCCAGGCTCTGCTCCACCAGCTTCAGCCTCAGCTCGCCCTGCAGCTCGCGCGCCAGGCGCAGGCCGACGCGGCCACCGCCGGCGATCATCACCCGGCGCACCGGCTGGTCGCGCTTGCGCAGCGCCTCCAGCACGCGGCGGATGTGCGGGGTGGCGGCGAGCACGAAGACCTCGTCGCCGGCCACGATGCGCGTGGCGCCGTCGCAGACCACGCGCTGGTCGCCGCCCTGCTCGGTCTTGCGGTAGAGGGCGACGAAGCGCATCGGCACCTGGGGCACCAGCTGCGGCAGCTCGGAGATGATGTGGCCGACCATCGGCCCGCCGCTCACCGCGCGCACCGCGATCAGGCTGGCCGCGCCGCCGGCAAACTCCAGCACCTGCAGCGCCTCGGGATAGGCGATCAGCCGGCGGATGGTGCGCGTCACCGATTCTTCGGGGCAGATCAGCTCGTCGACCGCAAAGCCCTCGGGGCCCAGCAGCTTGTCGCCGGGCTTGAATTCCGGCGAGCGCACGCGGGCGATGCGCGTGGGGATCGAGAACAGGTCGTGCGCCACCTTGCAGGCCACCAGATTGGTCTCGTCGGCCGAGGCGCAGGCGATCAGCATGTCGGCATCGCGGGCGCCGGCGGCCTCCAGCACGCTGGGCTGGATGCCGTTGCCGGCCACGCCGCGCAGATCCAGCCGCTCCTGCAGCTCGCGCAGGCGCTCCGGGCTGGTGTCGACGACGGTGATGTCGTTGCGCTCGGACACCAGGCTCTCGGCCACGCTTTCGCCGACGCGGCCGGCGCCGAGGATGATGATGTTCATGGGCGGGCATGATAAGGACGGGCAGGCCTGCAGCCAGCCCAGGACGGCCATGCCTGCAGCCTGTCGGCCGACGCTGCAGCCTGTCGCGCCGCCCGCGCCGCGCCCCACGCCAGGCGATATGGTGTGCTGCATCACCAACACACCCGGCCCGGCCGTGCGCCCACCATGCCCACCCTGCCCACCTGGGACGCCCGATCACCGATCTACCAGCAGCTGGCCGACCAGCTGGCCGCGCGCCTGCTGGACGGCGAGATCGCCGAGGGCGAGGCCATGCCCTCGGTGCGCAGCCTGGCCAGCCACTACCTGATCAATCCGCTGACCGTCAGCCGCGCGCTGCAGGCGCTGGACGACGAAGGCCTGCTCGACAACCGCCGCGGCCTGGGCCTGTATGTGCGACCCGGCGCCCGCGAGCGGCTGCGGCGCACGGCGCGCCAGCGCTTCCTGAATGCCGAGTGGCCGCAGCTGCGCGCGCGGCTGTCGCGCCTGGGCCTGGGCCCGACCGACCTGGACTGGAACGCCTGAGTCCACCGGACCGCCGCACCCCAAGAAAGCCAAGCCATGTCACAAGCCATGCCACAAGCCGCACAACAAGCACTGATCCAAGCCCAGGGCCTCGGCCTGGCCTACGGCGCCAAGCGTGCGCTCGACGACCTCAGCTTCCAGGTCGCGCCCGGCCGCGTGGTCGGCCTGCTGGGCCACAACGGCGCCGGCAAGACCTCGCTGCTGAAGGCCCTGGTCGGCCTGATCGACTGCCAGGGCCGGCTGGAGGTGCTGGGCCTGCGGCCCAAGCCCGACCGCGTGGCCCTGCTGCGCCAGCTGGCCTACATCCCCGACGTGGCCATCCTGCCGCGCTGGGCCACCGTGGCCCAGCTGATCGAGCTGATGCAGGGCCTGCACCCGGGCTTCTCGCCCGAACGCGCCCGCCACCTGATGCGCCGCACCAGCGTCGGCCTGGGGCAGAAGATCAAGACCCTGTCGCGCGGCATGGTGGTGCAGGTGCACCTGGCCCTGGTGGCGGCCATCGACGCGCGCCTGCTGATCCTGGACGAGCCCACGCTGGGCCTGGACGTGCCCTCGCGCCAGGCCTTCTACGAGATGCTGATCGACGAATGGTGCGACGGCGAGCGCAGCGTGATCATCTCCACCCACCAGGTCGAGGAGGTGGAAAGCCTGCTGTCGGACGTGCTGATGCTCAACGAGGGCCGGCTGGTGCTGGACATCCCGCTGGCCGAGGTCGAGGGGCGCTATGTGGCGCTGGGCCACGACCCGTCGGCGGCCGAGGCCATGGCCGCCGCCCATCCGCTGCTGCGCTACCGCTCGCCGGCCGCGCCCGGCGGCCATGCGGCGCTGTTTGCCGGCGAGCCGCCGCCCGAGGTGGCCGCGCTCGGCCAGCGCCTGCGGCCCAGCCTGGTGGACTTGTTCATGGCGCTGACGCGCCGCCCCGAGATCAACCGCAGCCAGGCCGCCTGAGCCCGGCAGCCCAGGCCCATGCACCGGAGACCGATGATGAACCCGCCGCTGTTCCTGACCCTGATGCGCCGCGAGTGGATGCAGCACCGCAATGGCTGGCTGCTGCTGGTGGCCCTGCCGATGGCGCTGATGCTGGTGCTGGCGGCCTTTGGCGGCGGCGCCGTGCAGATGAAGTTCGGCGGCGCCGACCTGGACCTGCAGGGCCTGCAGGGTGCGCCGGCGGCCTTGCACACGCTGATGTGGAGCTCGGCCATGCCGGCCCTGGTCGGCACCCTGGTGCTGCTGGCCGTGGCCATCCAGCTGCCGGGCCTGGCGCGGCGCGATGTGCAGGACCGCTCGATCGAGTTCTGGCGCTCGCTGCCGGTGGACGACCGCCTGGCCCTGGCCGCGATGCTGCTGATGCACTTGCTGGTGCTGCCGATGGTGGCCCTGCTGGCGGCCCTGGTCGCGGCCCAGCTGGCGGCGCTGCTGACGGTGAGCCTGACCGCCGGCCCGCTGGCCTGGCTGATGCAGCCCTGGTGGCAGCTGCTGCCGGCCCTGCTGGCGGTGGCTGCGCGCGTACTGCTGGGCCTGCTGCTGACGGTGCTGTGGGCCTCGCCGCTGCTGCTGGGCGTGATGGCGGCCAGCGCCTGGCTCAAGCGCTGGGGCCTGCCGGTGGTGGGCCTGGGCCTGCTGCTGGGCGTGCAACTGCTGGACCCGCGCCTGCCGACGCCGGTGTTCGGCCCGTCGCTGACGCGGCTGGCACTCGAGGTCCAGCATGCCTTCATCGCCCGGCCGATGCTGGAGCAGGCGCCGATCCGCAACCCGGACGACCTGGTGGCCCTGGCCCTGCCCGAGATGCCGGTGTGGGCCCTGCACGACGCCGGCCAGGCCCTGGCCCGGCTGGCCACGCCGGCCCTGCTGCCGGTGCTGCTGGGCGCGGCGGCCGGCTTCGCTCTGCTGGTCTGGCGCCGTCGCCGCGCCTGAATCCGGGCCGCAAACACCCGGGTCGCAAACAAAAGAGCCCGGCCGTGTTGCCACGGCCGGGCTTGTCGTCCTCCACCCTCTGGCGGGGTGTGGCTCAGTGCATCAGTGGAACTGCTCTTCCTCGGTCGAGCCGGTCAGCGCCTTGACGCTGGACGAGCCGCCCTGGATCACCGTGGTCACGTCGTCGAAGTAGCCGGCGCCGACTTCCTGCTGGTGCGAGACGAAGGTGTAGCCCATCTCGCGCGCCTTGAACTCGGGCTCCTGCACCATGTTGACGTAGTGCTTCATGCCTTCGCCGCGGGCATAGGCATGGGCGAACTGGAAGGTGTTGAACCAGTTGATGTGGATGCCGGCCAGGGTGATGAACTGGTACTTGTAGCCCAGCGCGCTCAGCTCGTCCTGGAACTTGGCGATGGTCTTGTCGTCCAGGTTCTTCTTCCAGTTGAAGCTGGGCGAGCAGTTGTAGCTCAGCAGCTTGCCCGGGCACTTGGCATGCACGGCCTGGGCGAACTCACGCGCAAAGCCCAGGTCGGGCGTGCCGGTCTCGCACCACACCAGGTCGGCATAGGGCGCATAGGCCACGCCGCGGCTGATGGCCTGCTCCAGGCCGTTCTTCACGCGGTAGAAGCCTTCCTGCGTGCGCTCACCGGTGAGGAAGGGCTTGTCGTTGGCATCGTGGTCGCTGGTGATCAGGTTGGCGGCCTCGGCATCGGTGCGCGCCAGCACGATGGTGGGCACGCCCATCACGTCGGCGGCAAAACGCGCGGCGATCAGCTTCTCGCAGGCCTCGGCGGTGGGCACCAGCACCTTGCCGCCCATGTGGCCGCACTTCTTGACGGCGGCCAGCTGGTCCTCGAAGTGCACGCCCGCGGCACCGGCGGCGATCATGTTCTTCATCAGCTCGAAGGCGTTGAGCACGCCGCCGAAGCCGGCCTCGGCATCGGCCACGATGGGCAGGAAGTAGTCGATGAAGCCCTCATCGCCAGGGCCGACGCCGCGGCTCCACTGGATCTCGTCCGCGCGCTTGAAGGTGTTGTTGATGCGGCGCACCATGGTCGGCACCGAGTCGTAGGCATACAGCGACTGGTCCGGGTACATGGTCTCGCTGGTATTGCCGTCGGCGGCCACCTGCCAGCCGCTCAGGTACACGGCCTCCAGGCCGGCCTTGGCCTGCTGCATGGCCTGGCCGGCGCTGATGGCGCCGAAGGCATTGACATAGCCCTTCTTGGCGCCGCCGTTGATCTTGTTCCACAGCACTTCGGCACCACGCTGGGCCAGGCTGTACTCGGGCTGCAGGCTGCCACGCAGGCGCACCACGTCGGCGGCGCTGTAGCCGCGCTTCACGCCCTTCCAGCGCGGGTTCTCGGCCCAGTCCTTCTCGAGGGCGGCGATCTGCTGTTCACGGCTGAGTTTGCTCATGCTGAGGCTCCTTGGCGGATGAGGGGGATGGAGAGACAGGAAACAGTGGACAGGGCAAAGCCTAACGGTCCCGGGACCTGTCGTGAAGACTTATGTCTTATAGAAGAGTGAAATTTGTCTTCAATGAAATCAATGACTTAATGTGCCGATTCCATGTTGCGAAATCGTCTTCATCGCCATGGAAAATCCTGCTGCGCTGCAGCATGGCTTGATTTCGCATTGCGGGAAGATGATTTCCTGATGTGAAAGATGCTGTCCCGCCCAGGCGGCCGCCGCTGGCGACAATCGCAGCCCCCATCCAGCGGCCCGCCGGCCCGACACCCCGTGACCGACTTCGCCTATCTGTCGCAATCCAGCTTCGCCCGCTGCCCGGCGCTGCAGCCCGGCCATGCCTTTGCCATCGCCGGCCTGGCCTGGGATGGTGCGGTGACCAACCGCCCCGGCGCACGCTTCGGCCCACGCGCCATCCGCGAGGCCAGCCTCATGCTGTGCGATGCCACGCACCCGCACTTCGACGTCGATCTGCAGGGCGTGCTGGGCGATGCCGGCGACCTGGCCCTGCCCAATACCAGCCTGGAGCGGCTGCGTGCGGCGCTGCAGCCGCAGGCCCTGGCGCTGATGCAGGCCCACCACTGCGTGTGGCTGGGCGGCGACCATTCGGTGACGCTGAGCCTGCTGCGCGCCCAGGTGCAGCGGCTGGGCCGGCCGCTGGCGCTGATCCATTTCGACGCCCATTGCGACACCTGGACTGACCATTTCGGCGAGCCCAGCGGCCATGGCACCTGGGTCTACGAGGCGCTGCAGGAAGGCCTGCTGCTGCCCGAATGCGTGACCCAGATCGGCATCCGCTCGGCCGGCGAACGTGCGGCGCGCGACTACGTGCAGGACCAGGGCGGCCAGATCTTCACGGCCCGCGCGCTGCGTGGCCTGGAGTCGCCGGCGCAGCTGGCACCGGTGCTGCAGGCCATCCGCCAGCGCCTGGACCAGCATGGCCGGCCGCCGCTGTACCTGAGCCTGGACATCGACTGCCTCGATCCCGCCTTCGCCCCCGGCACCGGCACGCCCGAGCCCGGCGGCCTGAGCAGCAACCAGGTGCTGAGCCTGCTGGAAGAACTGGCCGACCTGCCCTTCGTCGGCATGGACTGCGTGGAAGTGGCACCGGCCTACGACCATGCGGAGCTGACCAGCAATGCCGCGGCCTGCTTTGTCTGGACCTACCTGGCCGGCCAGCGCCGGCGGCTGCATCCGGGGACGGGCCTGGGTCCGGACCCGGCTCAGCGACAGGGCAGTTGACGCACCGCAACATCGCCGCCCGGGGGCGGCGAAGAATGGGCTTCACCGCATCAACGTCGTGAGGTGAAGACCATGGCCGCCCAGTCTCAAGCTGCCCCAGCCGCCCCCCCTGCCCGGCGGCAGCGCCCGCCGCGCAGCGCCGTGCCCGCGCTGCCCACGCTGGAGCGCCTGGACCACACGCACCGCCGCCTGCTGCAGGCCCTGGTGGAGCTGGGCCATCTGGTCGAACACCTGGCCGAGCATGGCGTGGACGCCGGCGCCCGCCACAGCGCCCGCACGCTGTGCCGCTTCTTCGGCAGCCAGGCGCGCCAGCACCATGCCGACGAGGAGACGCTGGTGTTTCCGCCGCTGGTGCGCAAGGGCGATGCGCAGCTGATCGAGCAGGTGCTGCGCCTGCAGCAGGACCATGGCTGGCTGGAGGAGGACTGGCTGGAGCTGGCGCCCCAGCTGCAGGCCGTGGCCGAGGGCTACAGCTGGTACGAGCTGGACCTGCTGCGCCATGGCGTGCAGGTCTTCACCAGCCTGTACCACGAGCACATCGCACTGGAGGAGTCGCTGATCTACCCCGAGGCACGGCGCCAGCTGGCGCTGGAGGCCGATTGCCGCGAGCGCCGCGTGAGCGCCGCCGCCGAGCCGTCGCCGGCTACAGCGGCAGCGCCGTCGTCTTCTTGACCGTGCGCAGCACCAGCATGGAGTTGGAGCGTTCCACCCCCGGCAGGCGCATCAGCACCTGGGTGTGGAAGCGCTCCAGGTCCTCGGCATCGCGGTAGCTGAAGCGGATCAGGTAGTCGTTGCTGCCGGCCACGTAGAAGCAGTCCAGCACCTCGGGCTGGTCGCGCACCGCCTGCTCGAAGGCGCCCAGCACGCGGTCGTTCATGGTCTGCAGGTTGATGATCGAGAAGCAGGTGCCGTGCTGGCCCAGGGCCTTGGCATTCAGCAGCGCCACATAGCGGTCGATCACCGCGGCATCCTCCAGCGCCTTGACGCGGCGCAGGCAGGCCGAGGGCGACAGGTGCACGCGCTCGGCCAGCTGCACATTGGACAGCCGCCCGTCGGCCTGCAGCTCGGCCAGGATCTGCCGGTCTATCGCATCGAGTTGCGGCTTTGACGATTCACTTCGCATGATGTTGCGTGGATTGAAACTTCTGCGCTGGATTATGGCGCTCACCACGGCGCCGCCCCCCTCATTGCGCAAGCACATTGCGTGCGCTCCTGTCTAGACTGCTGGGATCGCAACGCCCCCCAACGTGGAGCCTCAGCCATGCGCCAGCCCGACCTCGACGCCTACTGGATGCCGTTCACCGCCAACCGCCAGTTCAAGAAGGCGCCGCGGCTGTTCACCAAGGCCAGCGGCATGCACTTCTGGACCGACGACGGCCGCCAGGTGCTGGACGGCATCGCCGGCCTGTGGTGCGTCAACGCCGGCCATGCCCGGCCCAAGATCGTGCAGGCCATCCAGCAGCAGGCGGCCGAGCTGGACTATTCGCCGCCGTTCCAGATGGCCCATCCCAAGGCCTTCGAGCTGGCCGACCGCGTGGCCAAGCTCACGCCGGCCGGGCTGAACAAGATCTTCTTCACCAACTCGGGCTCGGAGAGCGTGGACACCGCGCTGAAGATCGCCCTGGCCTACCACCGTGTGCGCGGCGAAGGCCATCGCACGCGCCTGATCGGCCGCGAGCGCGGCTACCACGGCGTCAACTTCGGCGGCATCTCGGTGGGTGGCATGGTCGCCAACCGCAAGATGTTCGGCGCCATGCTGGCCGGCGTGGACCACATCCGCCACACCCACGACCCGGCGCGCAATGCCTTTACGGTGGGCCAGCCGGCCCATGGCGCCGAGTTCGCCGACGACCTGGAACGCCTGTGCGCGCTGCACGACCCCAGCACCATTGCCGCGGTCATTGTCGAGCCGGTGGCCGGCTCCACCGGCGTGCTGATCCCGCCGGCCGGCTACCTGCAGAAGCTGCGCCAGATCTGCGACCAGCACGGCATCCTGCTGATCTTCGACGAGGTCATCACCGGCTTTGGCCGCACCGGCAATCCGTTTGGCGCCCAGACCTTCGGCGTCACGCCCGACCTGATGGTGATGGCCAAGGGCATCAGCAACGGCTGCGTGCCCATGGGCGCGGTGGCGGTCAAGCAGAGCATCCACGATGCCTTCATGAACGGCCCCGAGCATTTGATCGAGTTCATGCACGGCTACACCTACTCGGCCCATCCGCTGGCCTGCGCCGCCGCGCTGGCCACGCTGGACGTCTACGAGGAAGAAGGCCTGCTGACCCGCGCCCAGCAGATCGGCGGTTATTTCGCCGAGGCCGTGCACTCGCTGAAGGGCGAGCCCAATGTCATCGACATCCGCAACATCGGCCTGGTCGGCGGCATCGAGCTGACGCCCATCCCGGGCAGCCCGGCCAAGCGCGCCTTCGACATCTTCCTCGACTGCTACGACAAGGGCGTGCTGATCCGCACCACCGGCGACACCATCGCCTTCAGCCCGCCGCTGATCATCGAGCGCCAGCACATCGACCAGATGGTCGACACGGTGCGCGACGCCATCCGCCGCCACGCCTGAGGCTGCGGCCCCGGCTGCTTCGTTCCAACGCCACCGAGGATCTGCCTAGCGCACGACCATGAGCCTGCTCCGCATCGACCGCGAGCTTGCCCGCCACTCGTATTACGCCGATTCGGCGCTACGGGACCGCAGGCATGAGGCGCTGGACGCTGAGGTGCAGTGCGACGTGGCCATCGTCGGCGGCGGCCTGGCCGGGCTGTCAGCGGCCATCGAGCTGGCACGGCGCGGCCGCTCGGTGCGCCTGCTGGAGGCGCAGCAGATCGGCGCGGGCGCCAGCGGCCGCAACGGCGGCCAGGCCATCCACGGCCTGGCCTGCGATGTGGCCACCATCGAGGCCCAGCTGGGCCTGGACGAATCGCGCCGCGTCTTCGGCATGACCCTGGAGGCGCTGGACCTGCTGCGCCAGCGCTGCGCCGAGTTCGGCATCCAGGCCGATTGGCGCGACGGCTACCTGGGCGTGGCCACCAGCGAAGGCAAGGCGCGTGAGCTGCTGGCCGGCGCCGATCATCTGGAACGGCACTACGGCCATGCGATGCAGCGCATCCCGCGCGAGCAGATCGGCCAGTGGATCCAGAGCCCGCGCTATGTGGCCGGCGTGCACGACCCGCGCTCGGGCCATCTGCATCCGCTGAAGTACACGCTGGGCCTGGCCCGCGCCGCGGCCGGCCTGGGCGTGCTGCTGCACGAGGACACGCCGGTGCAGGCGCTGCAGGCCCATGCCACCGGGCCGGCCACCCTGGTCACGCCGCGTGGCCGTGTGCGTGCGCAGCAGGTGCTGCTGGCCGGCAATGTGCTGCTGCAGGAGCTGGCGCCGCAGATCGCGCCGCAGATCGCGCCGCGCATCATGCCGGTCGGCACCTACATCGTGGCCAGCGCGCCGCTGCCGCAGGAACAGGCCCTGGCGCTGATCCCCAGCGGCTCGGCCGTGTGCGACAACAACTTCGTGCTCGACTACTTCCGCTTCGCCCCCGATACGACGCCGGACACGGCACCGGGCCAGGTGCGCATGCTCTACGGCGGCCGCGTCAGCTACAGCCGGGCCACGCCGATGAACCTGGCCGAGGGCATGCGCCAGCGCATGGCGGCCACGCTGCCGGCCCTGGCCGGCCTGGGCGTGACCCATGCCTGGGGCGGCTTCGTCGACATCTCGATGAACCGCGCCCCCGACTTCGGCCGGCTGCCCGGCCGGCCCCAGGTCTATTACCTGCAAGGCTTTTCCGGCCACGGCCTGGCGCTGACCGGCCTGGCCGGCCGCCTGGTGGCCGAGGCCATGGCCGGTGATGCCGAACGCTTCGATACGCTGGCGCGGCTGCACCACCGGCCGTTTCCCGGCGGGCGCTGGCTGCGCACGCCCTCGCTGGTGCTGGGCATGGCCTGGTACCGACTGAAAGACGCCCTCGCCTGAGCATCCCCCAATGACCGCCTCCGCCCTGCCCCGCAAGCCCGTCGTGCTGGTGCCCGCCTGCAACAAGCCGCTGGGCGAGCACCCCTTCCACATGGCCGGCAAGAAGTATGTGGACGCCGTGCGCCTGGCCGGCTGCACGCCGCTGATCGTGCCCACGGCCCAGCCCGAGGAGATCGCGCCGCTGCTGGACCTGGCCGACGGCGTGCTGCTCACCGGCAGCAAGAGCAATGTACATCCGGGCCACTTCGACGAGGACGTGCACGATCCCAGCCTGCCGCTGGACCCGGACCGCGACGCCTGGACCCTGCCGCTGATCCGCGAGGTCATTGCCCGCGGCATGCCGCTGTTCGGCATCTGCCGCGGCGCGCAGGAGGCCAATGTGGCGCTGGGCGGCAGCCTGTACCAGGCGGTGCAGGAGTCCAGCGGCCCGGCCGGCCCGTTTGCCGACCACCGCGCGCCCGACGGCGAGCCGGCCGAGCGGCAGTACGCGGCATCGCACCCGGTGGACGTGGTGCCCGGCGGCCGCCTGGCCGAGATCCTGAACCGCAGCCGCATCGAGGTGAACTCGCTGCATGGCCAGGCCGTCAAGACCCTGGCGCCGGGCCTGCGCGTGGAAGCGCGTGCACCCGACGGCCTGGTCGAGGCGTTTTCGGTGGCCGAGGCCAAGGGCTTCAACCTGTGCCTGCAATGGCACCCTGAGTGGCAGGCCGCCAGCAACCCGGTATCGATGCAGCTGCTGCAGGCCTTTGGCGCGGCCTGCCGGCAATGGCAGGCACGGCGCACGCCGATCCCCTAGCGTCCGGTGCTCACGGGCGCCATGCGCGGCCAGCCCCGCCTGTCCAGGCACAAGCCGCGCCAATCAACCGACCAGGTGATGCATGAGCAGCAACCGAGAACATTTCAACTTCGCCGAGCTGGAGAACTGGCTCAACGAGCGCCGCGTGACCGAGATCGAATGCCTGGTGCCCGACCTCACCGGCGTGGCCCGCGGCAAGATCCTGCCGCGCCAGAAGTTCACCGAGGACCGCGGCATGCGCCTGCCCGAGGCGGTGGTGGCGATGGGCGTGACCGGCGAGTTTCCCGAGGAAGGGCCGTATTACGACGTCATCACGCCCACCGACCGCGACATGCACCTGCGGCCCGACCCGAGCACGGTGCGCATCGTGCCCTGGGCCACCGATCCCACGGCCCAGGTCATCCACGACTGCTTCGACCGCGATGGCCAGCTGGTGCCCTATGCGCCGCGCTCGGTGCTGCGCCGGGTGTGCGACCTGTACGCCGCCCAGGGCTGGAAGCCGGTGGTGGCGCCCGAGCTGGAGTTCTACCTGGTGGCGCGCAACACCGATCCGGACATGCCGCTCAAGCCGCCGGTTGGGCGCTCGGGCCGCAGCGAGACCAGCCGCCAGGCCTACTCCATCGACGCGGTCAACGAGTTCGACCCGCTGTTCGAGGACGTCTACGACTACTGCGAGAAGATGGAGCTGAACGTCGACACGCTGATCCACGAGATCGGTGCCGGCCAGATGGAGATCAACTTCTTCCACGAGCATCCGCTGGGCCTGGCCGACGAGGTGTTCCTGTTCAAGCGCACGGTGCGCGAGGCGGCGCTGCGCCACGACATGTTCGCCACCTTCATGGCCAAGCCGATTGCCGGCGAGCCCGGCAGCGCCATGCACATCCACCAGAGCGTGGTGCGGCACAGCGACGGCGGCAACATCTTCAGCAATGCCGACGGCACGCCGTCCAAGGAGTTCTTCTGGTACATCGGCGGGCTGCAGAAGTACATCCCGGCGGCGATGGCGCTGTTCGCGCCCTATGTCAACAGCTACCGCCGGCTGGCGCGCAACACCGCGGCGCCGATCAACATCCAGTGGGGCACCGACAACCGCACCGTGGGCATCCGCAGCCCGGTGGCGCCGCCGCAGGCGCGGCGCATCGAGAACCGCGTCATCGGCGCCGACGCCAACCCCTATGTGGCCCTGGCGGCCACGCTGGCCTGCGGCTGGCTGGGCATCCAGAAGCAGATCGAGCCGACCTCGGAGTGCAAGGGCGACGCCTACCTGGGCGAATACCAGCTGCCACGCAGCCTGGGCGAGGCGCTGGAGCTGCTGCGCAACGAGAAGGACCTGCACGAGGTGCTGGGCGCCGAGTTCATCACCGTCTACACCGAGGTCAAGGAGATCGAATACGCCGAGTTCATGAAGGTGATCTCGCCCTGGGAACGTGAACACCTTCTTCTGCATGTTTGAGGACCGCACCATGAACACGATCACCGAACGCAGCGCCGAACGCAGCGCCGAACGCAGCACCCAGCAGTGGCAGGCCGCCGACGCAGCGCACTTCCTGCACCCGTTCACCGACTTCCAGAGCCTGGCCAAGAAGGGCTCGCGCATCATCACCCGCGCCGACAACATCTACCTCTGGGACAGCGAGGGCCACAAGATCCTCGATGCGATGAGCGGCCTGTGGTGCGTGAACGTCGGCTACGGCCAGCGTGCGCTGATCGACGCCGCCACGCGCCAGCTGGAGCAGCTGCCGTTCTACAACGCCTTTTTCCAGACCGCCACGCCGCCGGCCATCGCGCTGGCCGAGCTGCTGGCCGAGGTCACGCCGCCGCAGTTCCAGCATGTGTTCTTCAGCGGCTCGGGCTCCGAGGGCAACGACACCGTGGTGCGCATGGTGCGGCGCTACTGGCAGATCCTGGGCCAGCCGCAGCGCCAGGTCATCATCAGCCGCCACAACGCCTACCATGGCAGCACCATGGCCGGCGCCTCACTCGGTGGCATGGCCGGCATGCATGCCCAGGGCGGCCTGCCCATCCCGGACATTGTGCACATCGACCAGCCCTACTGGGCACAGCTGGGCCATCCGCAGGGACTGGACCGAGAGGCCTTCGGCCTGCAGGCCGCGCGCTGGCTGGAAGACAAGATCCTGGAGGTCGGTCCCGAGCGGGTGGCGGCCTTCATCGGCGAGCCGGTGCAGGGCGCCGGCGGCGTGATCATCCCGCCGTCGACCTACTGGCCCGAGGTGCAGCGCATCTGCGACCGCTACGGCATCCTGCTGGTCAGCGACGAGGTGATCTGCGGCTTCGGCCGCACCGGCCGCTGGTTCGGCTGTGAGACCCTGGGCTTCCAGCCCGACCTGATGACCTTTGCCAAGGGCGTGACCAGTGGCTACATCCCGCTGGGCGGCGTGATGGTCGGCGACCGCGTGGCCAAGGTGCTGATCGAGCAGGGCGGCGAGTTCGAGCATGGCTACACCTACTCGGGCCATCCGGTGGCCTGCGCCGTGGCCCTGGCCAACATCCGGCTGATCCAGGAACAGAAGCTGGTCGAGCAGGTGCACGACGATGTCGGCCCGTATCTTGCAAAGGCCTTCGAGGGCCTGGCCGAGCACCCGCTGGTCGGCACGGCCGAAACCTGTGGATTGATGGGAGCCCTGCTGCTCGTGAAGGACAAGGCCCGGCTGACGCCGTTCGACCCCGCGCTGTCGCTGGGCATGGTCTGCCGTGGCCACTGCTTTGCCAACGGCCTGATCATGCGCGCCGTCGGCGACCGCATGATCATCGCGCCGCCGCTGGTCATCACCCGGGCGCAGATCGACGAGATGGTGGCGCTGATCCGCCGCTGCCTGGACCTGACCCTGGCCGACGCCCGCCGCGCCGGCTGGCTTTGAGACCGCTCAAGCCTTCGCTAACCCCGATCAACGCCGCGCCAGCGCCCGCCTAGACTTGCCCCAACCGTTCAAAGCACCGCCCCGGAGGAACCCTTGATGACTCGGATGTCCCGTCGCGCCCTCGCCCTGCTGACCCTGGCGGCCTCGGCCGCCGCCCTGGCACCGGCCCCTGCCCTGGCGCAGGAGGAGGAGAAGGTGCTGAACATCTACAACTGGTCGGACTACATCGCCGAGGACACGCTGCGCAACTTCGAGAAGGAGACCGGCATCAAGGTGCGCTACGACAATTTCGACAACAACGAAATCGTCCATGCCAAGCTGGTGGCGGGCAAGAGCGGCTACGACATCGTCGTGCCCTCGTCGCACTGGGCCAAGCTGCAGGTCGATGGCGGCCTGCTGGCCAAGATCGACAAGAGCAAGATCCCCAACCTGAAGTACCTCGATCCGGCGGTGCAGGCCCAGCTGGCGCGACTGGACCCGGGCAACGACTACATGGTCAACTGGCTGTGGGGCTACACCACGGTGGGCATCAATGTCGACAAGGTCAAGGCCGTGCTGGGCAGCACGCCGATGCCGGCCAATGCCTGGGACCTGGTGTTCAAGCCCGAGTACATCAGCAAGCTCAAGAGCTGCGGCGTCAGCTTCCTGGATTCGGCCTCCGAGGTGCTGCCGGCCGCCCTGCACTACCTGGGCAAGGCGCCCTACAGCAAGGTGGCGGCCGACTACCAGGCCGCCGGCGCGCTGCTGAAGACCATCCGCCCGCATGTCTCGCTGTTCTCCAGCTCGGGCTACATCAACGACATGGCCAATGGCAGCATCTGCCTGGCACTCGGCTGGTCGGGCGACATCAACATCGCCCGCCAGCGCGCCATCGACGGCAAGACCGGCCAGAAGATCGAGGCCCTGGTGCCCAGCAGCGGCGGCCTGCTGTTCTTCGACGTGATGGTCATCCCCACCGATGCCGCCCATCCGGGCAATGCGCACAAGTTCATCAACTACCTGCTGCGCCCCGAGGTGCATGCGGCGCTGACCAACAAGGTGTTCTACGCCAACCCCAACCTCGAATCCAAGAAGCACATCAAGCCCGAGGTGGCCAGCAACCCGACGGTGTTCCTGTCGCCGGCCGACCTGGCCAAGATGAAGGCGCCCGATGCGCTGAACAACGACCTGCGGCGGCTGATGACGCGCACCTACACCAGCTTCAAGACCGGGCTCTGAGCATGGCGGGCGACGACGCCACGTTCCTGCAGATCCAGGACGTGGTGAAGGACTTCGACGGCTTCAAGGCCGTCAACCATGTGTCGCTGGACATTGCCCGCGGCGAGATCTTCGCGCTGCTGGGCTCGTCGGGCTGCGGCAAGACCACGCTGCTGCGCATGCTGGCCGGCTTCGAGACGCCCAGTTCGGGCCGCATCGTGCTGGGCGGGCAGGACCTGTCGGGCCTGCCGCCCTACCAGCGGCCGATGAACATGATGTTCCAGAGCTATGCGCTGTTTCCGCACCTCAGCGTCTGGGACAACATCGCCTTCGGCCTGAAGCGCGAGGGCCTGCCGCGCGAGCAGGTGGCGCAGCGCGTGGAGGCCATGCTCAAGCTGGTGCAGCTGGGCAAGTTCGCCCAGCGCAAGCCGCACCAGCTGTCGGGCGGCCAGCAGCAGCGCGTGGCCCTGGCACGCAGCCTGGCCAAGCAGCCCAAGCTGCTGCTGCTGGATGAGCCGCTGGGCGCACTCGACAAGAAGCTGCGCGAGGAGACCCAGATCGAGCTGGTCAACATCATCGAGCAAGTCGGCGTGACCTGCGTGATGGTCACGCACGACCAGGAAGAGGCCATGACCATGGCCAGCCGCATCGCCATCATGAGCGAAGGCCGGCTGCTGCAGGTGGGCGCGCCGGCCGAGATCTACGAGACGCCGCAGACCCGCTTCGTGGCCGACTTCATCGGCAACGTCAACCTGCTGGCCGGCACGCTGGAGGTGGACGAGCCCGACCATGTGATCATCAACTCGGCCGACTGCAAACACTATGTGGGCCACGGCATCACCGGCACCCAGGGCATGGCCGTGACCGTGGCCCTGCGACCCGAGAAGATCCACCTCAGCCGCCATCGCCATCAGCCGCACGACGAGTTCAACACCGCGCCCGGCACGATCAAGGAGATGTCCTACTTCGGCAGCTTCACCGTCTACCACGTCGAGCTGCCCAGCGGCGCGCGGCTGAAGGTCAGCATGGCCAACACCCAGCGCCACAAGGACGACGAGCTGACCTGGGGCGATGCGGTGTGGGCGCACTGGTCGCGCTCGGCCCATGTGGTGCTGACGCAATGACGGGGCCGCGCTGGCTCAACGGCCGCAGCGCCCTGATCGGCGCGCCCTATCTGTGGCTGCTGCTGTTCTTCGCCCTGCCCTTTCTGATCCTGGTCAAGATCAGCGTCTCCGAGATGGAGACCGTGGTCTTCAAGGACCTGATCAGCTACCGCGACGGCCTGCTGCAGCTGAGCATCAAGCTCGGCAACTACGTCTTCATCAGCGAGGACGCGCTGTACTTCAAGACCTATCTGGCCAGCCTGAAATACGCCGCGGCGACCACGCTGCTGTGCCTGTGCATCGGCTACCCGTTCGCCTATTTCATGGCCCGCGCCCGGCCCGGCCTGCAGCCGGCGCTGCTGATGGGCGTGATGCTGCCGTTCTGGACCTCGTTCCTGCTGCGCGTCTATGCCTGGAAGGGCCTGCTCAGCGACAACGGCTGGGTGGCCGACCTGATCATCGGCTCGGGCGCCGACCAGCTGCTGCATGCGCTGGGCCTGATCACCGCGCCGGGCAAGCTGATGCACACGCCGTTTTCGCTGGTGCTGGGCATGGCCTACACCTACCTGCCCTTCATGGTGCTGCCGCTGTACGGCACGCTGGCCAAGCTGGACCTGCGCCTGCTGGAGGCCGCGGCCGACCTGGGCGCCTCGCCCTGGACGGCGTTCTGGAAGATCACCGTGCCGCTGTCCAAGGCCGGCATCATCGCCGGCAGCATGCTGGTGTTCATCCCCTGCGTCGGCGAGTTCGTGATCCCCGAGCTGCTGGGCGGCCCCGAGACGCTGATGATCGGCCGCGTGCTGTGGGACGAGTTCTTCAGCAACAACGACTGGCCCATGGCCGCCAGCGTGGCGGTGGTGATGATCCTGCTGATCATCGTGCCGCTGGCGCTGTTCAACAAATACCAGGCCGAGGCCCAGGAGAAGCGGGCATGAAGGCCAGCCGCTTCAACCTGTGGTTTGGCCGCGGCTGGCTGGCGGCCGGCTTCGCCTTCCTGTACCTGCCCATCGTGGCCCTGGTGCTGTACTCGTTCAACGACTCGCCGCTGCCCAATGTCTGGCGCGGCTTCACGCTGAAGTGGTATGCGGCCCTGGCCCAGGACCATGAACTGCTGGCCGGCCTGTGGCTGAGCCTGAAGATCGCCTTCGCCACCGCCTGCGGCTCGGTGGTGCTGGGCACGCTGGCGGCGCTGGCCCTGGTCAGGTACCGGCGCTTTGCCGGGCGCACGGCGTTTTCGGGCATGGTCAGCGCGCCGCTGGTGATGCCCGAGGTGGTGCTGGGCCTGTCGCTGCTGCTGATGCTGGTGTCGGTGCAGCGCGCCATCGGCTTTCCCGAGCGCGGCATGTTCACCATCTGGATCGGCCATGCGCTGCTGGGCATGGCCTATGCCACCGTGGTGGTGCAGGCGCGGCTGGTCGAGCTGAACCCGCAGCTGGAGGAAGCGGCCATGGACCTGGGCGCGCGGCCCTGGCAGGTGTTCATGCTGGTGACGCTGCCGATGGTCTCGCAAAGCCTGCTGTCGGCCTGGCTGCTGACCTTCACGCTGTCACTCGACGACGTGGTGCTGTCGGCCTTCTTGTCGGGCCCCGGCGCAACCACCCTACCGCTGGTGATCTTCTCGCGCGCCCGCCTGGGGCTCAATCCCAGCGTCAATGCCGTGGCCACGCTGATCGTCGCGGTGGTGGCCATCGGCGTGGTCGCCGCCAGCTACTGGATTGCGCGCCAGGAACGGCAGCGCCAGCTCGAGCGCGCCGACGCCGGCAAGACCCCCTGAACCCCACCCGCATGCAACCCAACCCCGCCAGAGGAGAAACACGATGAAGCGATTCCCCAGCCAGGCCAGGCCCACGGCTCTTGCGGCCCTTGCGATGCTGCTGGCGCTGGCCGCGCCGGCCATGGCGCAGAGCAATGCCGAGATCCTGAAGGAGCTGCAGGCGCTGAAGGACAAGGTGGCCGAGTTGGAGAACAAGCTCAAGGCGGCCACGCCGCCGCCGGCCGCTGCCACGCCGCAATGGGGCATGACGCCCGAGCAGGCGCGGGAGCTGAACCGCGTGCAGGTCAAGACCGAGGCGCTGGAAGACGCGGTCGAGGCGCAAGGCCTGAAGATGCTGAAGATCAGCGGCTTCATGGACCCGACCTACATCTACAACCAGCGCCAGAACCGCGCCGGCTTCCAGTTCCTGAACCCGGTGGCGCTGGGCGGCTACCACTACGACAACTCCTACTTCGGCGGCGCCTACCTCGATCTGCAGAAGGAGATCGACGGCGGCACCAAGTTCCGCCTGACCCTGGTGCCCAACCGCGGCACCGGCAGCGTCACCGGCGAGCAGTCCATCGTGCAGGAGGCCAGCGTGTCGGTGCCGCTGGGCAGCCTGCAGACACGCTTCATCGCCGGCCAGCTGCCCGACTGGTCGGGCTACGAATACCAGCAGGCCACGCTGAACAAGCTGATCACGCACAACCTGCTCTACGACTTCACCCTGCCCACGCTCTACACCGGCGCCGGCATGGAATACATCCGCGGCAAGTGGTGGAGCCGCTGGGCCCTGGCCAATGTCAACACCAGCAAGCGCAACGCCGGCGAGAAGGCGCCGGCCTTCGTCTACCGCGTCGACTACTCGCGTGGCGAGTTCCAGGGCTTCGGCTTTGCCGGCCTGCATGGCAAGGGCGCCAACTTCCGCAGCGACGACGTCAACCCGATCTCGGGCGACGCCTACGACATGCGCGATACGCGGCTGGACCTGTTCGAGTTCGACGCCTACTTCATCCGTGGCGACTGGACCTGGCAGGGCCAGCTCAGCCTGGGCCAGCAGAAGAAGGCGGCCATCACCGCCGACCCGGTGAGCGGCGAGCTGCGCGATGCCAAGTGGTGGGGCCTGTCCACGCTGCTGGCCTACAAGATCACGCCGCGCTTCGAGACCATCGCCCGCCTGGACTACATCAACAACAAGAAGAACGGCGGCGGCCTGCTGGGCTACAACTTCGCCGACGACCGCAACGGCTGGGGCCCCGATCCCATGGGCGACCCCGAACGCGGCGCCAACCGCACGGCGCTGTCGCTGGGCACCAGCTTCCTCTACAACCTGAACACCACCTTCAAGGCCGAGTTGCGCCACGACCGCGCCAACCTGCCGGTGTTCATGGATGTGAAGACCGGCGAGTACCGCAAGAGCAACAACCTGTTCGGCACCTCGGTGGTGGTGAGCTTCTGATGATCGACTGGCATGCGCGCGCCGCTGCCGCGTCCTTCGACGGCCGGGCGCTGATCGACGGCCGGCGCGTGGCGGCCGCGGCCGGCGCCAGCTTCGACAAGCACTCGCCCATCGATGGCCGGCTGCTGGGCGCGGTGGCCCGCGGCCAGGCCGCCGACGTGGATGCGGCGGTGGCCGCGGCGCGCCGTGCCTTCGACGACGGCCGCTGGGCGCGGCAGAGCCCGGCGGCGCGCAAGGCCGTGCTGCAGCGCTTTGCCGAGGCGATCCGCCAGCATGGCGAAGAGCTGGCCCTGCTGGAGACGCTGGACATGGGCAAGCCCATCCAGTATTCGCTGGCGGTGGACGTGGCGGCCACCGCGCGCACCATCGCCTGGTATGCCGAGGCGGTGGACAAGGTCTACGGCGAGATCGCGCCCACGCCGCACACGGCCCTGGCCCTGGTCACGCGCGAGCCGGTGGGCGTGGTCGGCGCCATCGTGCCCTGGAACTACCCGATGATCATGGCCGCCTGGAAGCTGGGCCCGGCGCTGGCGGCGGGCAACTCGGTGGTGCTCAAGCCCAGCGAGAAGAGCCCCTACACCGCGCTGCGCCTGGCCGAGCTGGCGCTGGAGGCCGGCCTGCCCGAAGGCGTGTTCAACGTCGTGCCCGGCTACGGCCGCGAGGCCGGCGAGGCCCTGGCCTTGCACATGGACGTGGACGCGATCGGCTTCACCGGCAGCACGCGTGTGGGCCGGCGCATGCTGGACTACGCCGGCCGCAGCAACCTCAAGCGCGTCTACAACGAGCTGGGCGGCAAGTCGGCCTTCATCGTCTTCGACGACTTCGCCGATGTGCAGCGCGCCGCCGACACCGCCGCCGCCTGCCTGTTCTTCAACCAGGGCGAGAGCTGCAATGCGCCGTCGCGGGTGCTGGTGCACCAGCGCATCGCCGACGCCTTTGTCGAGCGCCTGCAGGCCAGCCTGCCCGGCTACCAGCCGGCCGATCCGCTGGAGGCATCCACCGTGATGGGCGCCCTGGTCGATGGCCAGCAGCTGGCCACCGTCACCGGCTATATCGAGCGTGGCCTGGCCGAGGGCGCACGCTGCGTCGGCGGCGGCCAGGTGGTGCGGGCCGAGACCGGCGGCGTCTATGTGCAGCCCACGCTGTTCGACGGCGTGGCCAACACCATGACCATCGCCCGCGAGGAGATCTTCGGCCCGGTGATGAGCGTGATCCGCTTTGCCGACGAGGCCGAGGCCGTGGCCATCGCCAACCACAGCCCCTACGGCCTGCAGGCCAGCGTCTGGAGCGACAGCCTGAACCGCGCCCACCGCGTGGCGCGGGCACTGAAGGCCGGCACCGTGCATGTCAACCAGTACGACGAGGACGACATCACCGTGCCCTTTGGCGGCTACAAGCAAAGTGGCAACGGCCGCGACAAGAGCCTGCATGCCTTCGACAAGGTCACCGAGCTGAAGACCACCTGGATCAGAATCGACTGATCCGGCTCCGGCCTGTTGTCCCGTCCGCCACCGCCGGCCCAACCCGAGGAGTGCCGCCATGAAAGACCTGCGCGAACGCCTGGCCGCGGCCGGAGTGCACACGCTGATCGCCCAGTTCACCGATCTGCTGGGCGTGGCCAAGGGCAAGTACGTGCCGCTGGCCCATCTGGACGCCCTGCTCACCGAGGGCGCCGGCTTCTCCGGGCCGTCGATCGCCGGCACCGGCCTGCCACGCACCGGGCCGCGCTCGGAATACTGGGCCCGCGGCGCCGCCAGCACCCTGACCACCCTGCCCTGGATGCCGGGCTATGCGCGCATCGTCTGCGACGGCTTCGTCGCCGGCCAGCCCTTCGAGGCCTGCCCGCGCCAGCTGCTGCGCCGCCAGGTGGCGCGGCTGGCCGAGGCCGGCTGGCATCTGCGCACCGGCATCGAGCCCGAGTTCTTTCTGCTCAAGCGCGACGACCAGGGCCGCTGGCTGCCGGCCGACGACGCCGACCGATTGCACAAGCCCAGCTACGACCTGAAGAGCCTGCCGCGCCAGCGCGGCTTTCTGCGCGAGCTGCAGCTGGCGCTGGAGGCCTGCGGCCTGGACGTGCTGCAGCTCGACCACGAAGACGCCTGGGGCCAGTACGAGGTGAACTTCGGCTTCGACGAGGCCCTGGCCAGCGCCGACCACCTGATGCTGTTCAAGCTGGCGGCCCAGGCCCTGGCCGAGGAGCGCGGCATGGTGTTCTCGATGATGCCCAAGCCCTTTGCCAACCAGCCGGGCAGCGGCATGCATTTCCATGTCTCGCTGTGGCAGGGCCAGGGCGCCAATGCGCGCAATGTGTTCGTGCCGCACCGGCGCGACGGCTCGGTGGATGCCGAGGCCGCGCTGTCGCCGCTGGGCGAGCAGTTTGCCGCCGGCGTGCTGGCGCATTCGGCCGCGCTCACCGCGCTGGCCGCGCCCACCGTCAACAGCTACAAGCGCCTGGGCGTGGGTGAATGCCTGTCGGGCACCAGCTGGGCGCCGGCGGTCATCGCCCATGGCCGCAACAACCGCACCGCCCTGCTGCGCAGCCTGCATGGCCGCTTCGAGTGGCGGCTGCCCGATGCCAGCGCCAACCCCTACCTGGTCACGGCCGGCCTGATTGCCGCGGGCCTGGACGGCATCCAGCGTGGCCTGGTCCTGCCGCCGGCCAGCGAGGACGACCTGTTCACGCTGGGCCTGGCCGACCTGCGCCTGCGTGGCCTGGACCTGCTGCCGCTGCAGCTGGATGCCGCGCTGGACGCGCTGGCCGCCGATGCGGTGATCGGCTCGGCCCTGGGCGAGCTGGCCACCGAGCAGTTCATCGCCCTCAAGCGCGACGAGCACCAGTCCCATGCGCGCCATGTCAGCGACTGGGAACTGGAGCGCTATGCCGCGGCATTCTGAGAGGGTGTCCCCGCCTCTCACCGCCTTCGTCTGCCTGGCCGCCAGCATGGCCCTGGTGGGCAGCTATGTCGGCCTGTCGCGCCTGCTGGTGGCGGTGTTTCCGGTGTTCCTGCTGGCCTGGCTGCGCTTTGGCATCGCCGCCGTGGCGATGGCGCACTGGGTGCGGCGCAGCGCCGACGAGCCGCCGCTGGATGCCCATGACCGCGGCCTGCTGTTCTGGGAGAGCTTTCTCGGCAACTTCCTGTTCAGCATCTGCATGCTGTTCGGCGTGGCCTGGACCTCGGCGCTGTCGGCCGGCGTGGTGATGGCGGCCATCCCGGCCGCCGTGGCCCTGCTGTCGCGGATCTTCCTGCACGAGCGCATCCGGCCGCGCACGCTGGCGGCCATCGCCTGCGCGGCCAGCGGCATTGCGCTGCTGGCGCTGGCACGGGCGCCGGTCGTGGCCACGGCCGCGGCCGATGCGCCGCCGCCCTGGCAGTCGGCCGCCGGCCATGCGCTGCTGCTGGGCGCGGTGTTCTGCGAGGCCGCCTATGTGGTGATCGGCAAGCGCCTGGCGGCGCGGCTGGCACCGCGGCGCATCAGCGCGCTGATCAATCTGTGGGGCCTGGCCCTGGTCACGCCGCTGGGCCTGTGGCAGGCACTGCGCTTCGACTTCGGCCCGGTGTCCAGCGGCACCTGGGCCCTGCTGGTGTTTTATGCGCTGGCCGCCAGCATGGTGACGGTGTGGCTGTGGATGAAGGGCCTGGCCCATGTGCCGGCGCCGCAGGCCGGCGTGTTCACGGTGTTCCTGCCGCTGGCCGCGGCCGGCGTGGGCGTGGGCCTGCTGGGCGAGGCGGTGACGGCGCTGCACGGCGTGGCCCTGGGCCTGGCCCTGCTGGGCCTGCTGCTGGCCACCTGGCCGGCGCGGGACTGAGGCCTCAGCGGGCCGACACGGCCAGCGCCTCGGCAATGGCCGTCGCATTGGCGGCCAGCACCCCGCGCTCGGTGATCAGCCCGCTCACCAAGCGCGCCGGCGTGACGTCGAAGCCATGGTTCAGCGCCGTGCTGCCGTCGGGCGTCAGCTGCACCTCGACCAGCCGGCCCTCGGCGTCGCGGCCGGTGATGTGCGTCACTTCGCGCGGTGAGCGGGCCTCGATCGGGATCTCGGCCACGCCGTCGTCCAGCGTGGCATCCAGCGTCGAGAACGGCATGGCCACATAGAACGGCAGGCCGTTGTCGTGCGCCGCCAGGGCCTTGAGGTAGGTGCCGATCTTGTTGCACACATCGCCGCGGCGGCTGACGCGGTCGGTGCCGACGATGACCGCATCCACCAGACCGTGCTGCATCAAATGGCCGCCGGCATTGTCGGCAATCACCGTGTGCGGCACGCCCTGCTGGCCCAGCTCCCAGGCGGTGAGGCTGGCGCCCTGGTTGCGCGGCCGGGTCTCGTCCACCCACACATGCACGGCCAGGCCGGCCTCGTGGGCCTGGTAGATCGGCGCCAGCGCCGTGCCCCAGTCCACCGTGGCCAGCCAGCCGGCATTGCAGTGCGTCAGGATGTTCAGCGGCCGGTGCGCATGGCGCGCGGCCAGCGCCCGCAGCAGTTCCAGGCCGTGGCGGCCGATGGCATGGTTGGTGGCCACGTCCTCGTCGGCCAGCGCGGCGGCCAGGGCCCAGGCGGCGCTCGCGCGCTCGGCCAGCGGCAGGCGCAGCAAGGCATCCAGCATGCGCTGCGTCGCCCACATCAGGTTGACGGCCGTGGGCCGCGCGCCGTCCAGATAGGCCTTGGCCTCGCGCAGCGCCGCGTCCTGGCCGTCGTGGCGGCATTGCAGGGCCAGGCCATAGGCGGCGGTGACGCCGATCAGCGGCGCGCCGCGCACCCACATCTCGGCGATGGCGCGGTGCACGTCGGCGATGCTGGCCAGCCGCGCCACCCGCCACTGGTGCGGCAGCAGGCGCTGGTCGATGACCTCGACGGCCTGGCCGGGGTCCTCGCCCGCGGCCGGCCAGAGGGTGCGCTGGTGGCGGCCGGCCACCTTCACAGCAGCCTCCCGGCGATGCCGCGCAGCTTGTCGACCATGGCCGGATCGCGTGCCGCGGGCGCCGTCATCAGCGCATGGTCCAGCGCGCGCCGGCAACTGCAGCCAGGCCCATGGCCATCGTGGGCGATGGCCCCGGCGCTGGACTGCACCAGGCCGCGCGCGCGCTCGGCATTGCCCAGCAACACGCGGATCACCGTGTCCACGGTGACGTCGTCATGGGCCGGATGCCAGCAGTCGAAGTCGGTGACCATGGACACGCTGGCATAGCACAGCTCGGCCTCGCGGGCCAGGCGCGCCTCGGGCTGGTTGGTCATGCCGATGACGTCGGCATTCCAGCTGCGGTACAGCCGGCTTTCGGCCAGGGTGCTGAACTGCGGCCCTTCCATCGCCAGATAGGTGCCGCCGCGCGTGTGCGGCACGCCCTGGGCGGCCAGCGCCGCCTGCAGATGGCCGCCCAGGCGCGGGCAGGTCGGATGGGCCAGCGACACATGGGCCACCAGGCCGGCGCCAAAGAAGCTGGCCGGCCGGCCCACGGTGCGGTCGATGAACTGGTCGACGATGACGAAGTGGCCCGGCGGCAGGTCGGCGCGCAGGCTGCCGACGGCGCTGAGCGACAGCACATCGCTGGCGCCCAGCTGCTTCAGGGCCGCGATGTTGGCCTGGTAGGGCACGGCCGAGGGCGGCAGGCGGTGGCCACGGCCATGGCGCGGCAGAAAGGCCAGGCGCACATCGCCAGCCGCCGTGGGCAGGCGGCCGGTGAGGATCTGGTCGCTGGGCCGGCCCCAGGGGGTGTCGACATCGACCCACTGGGTGTCGGTCAGGCCGGCCAGCTCGTACAGGCCGCTGCCGCCGACGATGGCGAGCAGGCCGTTGGGGGCGTTGACTGCGTTCATGCGGCCATGATGCCGGTTTCAGGCGCGTTGTGGCGCGGGTCATGGCGGGGGTCGTGGCGGGCCTGGGCGGCCTGCCGCGCCACCACGGCGGCGGGTTCGGCCTTCAGCCGGTGGTCGCTCCACACCTGGCGCCAGCGGCGCGCGCCGGGGCGGCCGTTCCACAGGCCCAGCATGTGGCGGGCGATGTGCGACCAGGGCGTACCACGCTCGGCCTGCTGGCGCGCCATGTACGCGACCATCTGGTCCTCGATGGCCTGGCGCCAGTCGTCGTCGGCGTCCAGCCGGCTGCCGTCGCCGAAGAAGCGCGCATCCCAGCCGGCCATCAGCGACGGATCGTGGTAGGCCGCGCGGCCGACCATCACGCCATCGACGGCCTGCAATTGCTCGGCGATCTGCGTGTTGTCGGTGAAGCCGCCGTTGATGGCGATGCTCAGCTGCGGAAACTCGGCCTTCAGCCGGTGCACCAGGGCATGGCGCAGCGGCGGGATGTCGCGGTTTTCCTTGGGGCTCAGGCCCTGCAGCCAGGCATTGCGCGCATGCACGATGAAGACGCTGCAGCCGCCCTCGGCCACGGTGGCTACGAAGTCGCGCACGAAGTCGTAGGACTCGCTGCGGTCGATGCCGATGCGGTGCTTGACCGTCACCGGCAGCGCGCCGCCCAGCGCATCGTTCATGGCCTTGACGCCATCGCGCACCAGGGCCGGCTCGGCCATCAGGCAGGCACCGAAGGCGCCGCGCTGCACCCGCTCGCTGGGGCAGCCGCAGTTCAGGTTGACCTCGTCATAGCCCCACTGTTGCGCCAGCCGGGCGCAGGCCGCCAGATCGTCGGACTCGCTGCCACCCAGCTGCAGGGCCAGCGGATGCTCGACCTCGCTGAAGTCGAGGTGGCGGTGGCGGTCGCCGTGGATCAGCGCGCCGGTGGTCACCATCTCGGTGTAGAGCCGGGTGTGGCGGCTGATCAGGCGGTGGAAGACGCGGCAGTGCCGGTCGGTCCAGTCGAGCATCGGCGCGACCGACAGGCGCCAGGGGCTGAATGCTTCGGGAAGGGGGGCGGGCGGGATCACCCGCCGATTATCCCGCCCGGGCGGCCACCGCCGCGATGCCCTCGGCCAGCCGCGGCAGCAGGGCCAGCGGCAGGTCGTGGCCCATGCCGTCGATGATCTCCAGCTCGGCGCCGCGGATCTTGCGCGCCAGGTCGCGCCCGCCTTCGGGCGGCACCAGCGGGTCGGCGCTGCCATGCACCACGCGGGTGGGCGCCGTGATGCGGCCCAGCAGCGGGCTGCGGTCGCCATCGGCCACCACCGCCACCAGCTGGCGCGCGGTGCCGGCCGGATGCCAGCTGCGCTGCACCGTGGCGGCGATGCGCTGGCGCACGCGCTGCGGGTCGTCGCGCCAGGCCGGGCTGCCGATCAGCGCCAGCAGCTTGACGATGTGCTCGGTGATGTGTGCCGGGTCCAGGCTGCGCGGCCGGGCCAGCAGCGCCTGGCGCACCGGCCAGCCGGGCTGCGGCAGGTGGCGGGCGCCGCTGGTGGTCATCACCAGGCTCAGGCTGCGCACACGCGGCGCATGGCGGGCGGCCAGGTGCTGGGCGATCATGCCGCCCATCGAGGCGCCGCAGACATGGGCCGAGGCCAGGCCCAGCGCATCCAGCACGCCGGCAGCGTCGTCGGCCATGTCGGCCAGGCTGTACGGCGCCTGCACCGGCAGGTGCATCAGGTGGCGCAGCGCCGCGCCCCACAGCCGTGGCACGCCCAGGTGGTCGAAGCCCTGGCTCAGGCCGATGTCGCGGTTGTCGAAGCGGATGACGCGAAAGCCGCGTGCCACCAGGTCGTCCACCAGCTCCTGCGGCCAGGCCAGCAGCTGCATGCCCAGGCCCATGATCAGCAGCAGCGGCGCTCCGTTGGGCGGGCCCTGGTCGTCGACCTCGATGCCCAGGCCGTTGGCTTGCACGCGCATGGTTCAGCGGCCCTGCGCCGCGCGCACCGGCGCATGGTGCGTGGTCTTGTAGAACCAGCGCCGCGCGCCGCTGGGGTCGAAGCGCTGCCAGCGTTGCGGATCCTGGCGCAGCCGGTCGGCGATGGCATACAGGGCCAGCGGGTTCATGCCCATGCCGATGTGGCTGGCATGGACCTCGATGTTCTCGGTGTGCGGCAGGTCGGGGTTGAGGCTGCACTGCCAGGCCACCACGCCGTCGGTCTGGCTGTAGATGGAGGTGGTGGGCACGGCCGGCGGCTCGGCCAGCTGGGCCAGCAGTTCCAGGTCGTGTTCGACCTGCTGGCCGCTGACCATCTGGTAGAAGCGGAAGGCATTGGTGCCGCGTGGATGGCCGGAAAACGGCGAGCCCAGCGTGATCACGCAGCGCACATGCTCGGGCTGCTCCTTGGCCAGCTCGCGGGCATAAACGCCGCCCAGGCTCCAGCCCAGCAGGCTGACCTTGGCACCGCTGCGCTCGAAGGCCTGGGCCACCAGGGCGCGGCAGCTGTCCAGCACGCCATGGCGCGGGCCGAAGTTGAAGCCCTGCTTCCAGGGCTGGGGCTGCCAGCCGCGGTCGGCCAGAAAGTTGCGCAGCGGCACGGTGCTCATGTCCGACGCGCCCAGGCCCGGAAACACCAGCACCACATGGCCGTCGCCACCGGGAATCTGGCGCAGCCAGGGCGTGGCCGCCAGCATGGCCGCATATTCCCAGGGCGCGCGGGCCTCCAGCAGCATCTGCAGCGGGCCGGGCGGCTTGAACTCGGCCAGGCCCAGCTGGTCCAGGGCCGAATGCGGCGTGGGCGGCGCGGCGGCGGGCGGTTGGGCTCTTGCGATGCGGCGGCGCCGGTGCAGGGTCATGACAGGATGCTAACGGGCCTTGCCGCGCCGGCCTGGAGCGGCCGCCCTAGCCGCCGAGCCCGCTGCAGAGCCAGCCGCTTCGGCCTTGGCCGGCGCCGCGGCGCTGGCCTTGACCCTGCCGCGGGCGCTGGACAGCGCCCCCGACACCGCGCTCTTGACCACCGTGCCGACCATGCTGCGCGCCACCGAGCCGACCTTGCCACCCACCTTGCTGCTGACCGTGTCGACCATGCCGTCCAGCATGCGCCGGCCGCTGCGCGCCAGCGCCGGCAGGGCCTCGGCCGGGCCGGGCGGCGCCTTCTTCACCGGGTCCAGCAGCGGCAGCTCGTCGAAGGCCGCGCGCAGCGCCTCGGCCAGCGCCCGCAGGTCGGCCACCGCCGCGCCATCGGCCACCAGGCCGAAGTCCATCTGCTGGTCATAGCTTTCCACCGTGATGTTCAGCGCAATGCCGTGCACGACGATGGAGGTGGGCCAGTTGCAGCGCATGCGCGCGCCGGCCAGGTACAGCGGCACCGGCGGCCCCGGCACATTGCTGATCACCACATTGGCCAGCTGGGGCACACGCTCGGCCACCCTCGCCTTGCCATACAGCGAGGTCACGGCCTCCATCAGCCAGGGCACGCCGATGGACGGGAAGTCGGTGGGCAGCACGCTCTTCAGATTGCCCATGGTCGACTTCATGGCCGCGGTGGCGGCCTTGATGTGGGCCAGGCGGCGCCGCAGGTCGGACAAATGCGTGCCCAGGCTGACCAGGCTCATCGAGGCCTGGTTGTCGGGCGTGGTGTCGCCGGCCTCGCGCAGCGAGATCGGCACCGCGGCGATCAGGCTTTTGCGCGGCACGCCGCCGTGCGCGGCCAGCCAGCGCCGCAGCGCCGTGCTGCACAGCAGCAGCACGATGTCGTTGAGCGTGGCGCCATGCTCGCGCGCCACCGCCTTCATCCAGGGCAGCGGCAGGCTGACGCCGGCAAAGGCGCGGCTCTCGCCGACGTTCTGGTTGAACGGCGTGCGCGGCGCCAGCACGATGTTGGAACTGCGCTTCGCATCACCACCCAGCGCCGGCAGCGCACGCAGGGCCTGGCCGGCGGCATCGGCCAGCGTGCCCACGGTGGACGGCAGCTGCTTGACGATGCGCGCCACCTGGGCCGCCTCGCTGGCCAGGGCGCCACGCAGCATCTCCATCGAGCCCAGCTGGAACACCTTGCGCCGGCTGCTGGGCTTGAGCTGCAGCTCACGGCCGCCGGGCGAGAGGTCGAGGATGACCTTGGCCAGGGCCACGGCGGCCTGGCCGTCCACCGCCGCATGGTGGAACTTGGAATACAGGGCCACGCGCTTGCTGCCATCGGCGGCCGGCGCCAGGCCCTCCAGCACATGCATGCGCCACAGCGGGCGCTGGCGATCCAGGCGCTGGGCATGCAGCTGACCGACCAGGTCCTCGATCTCGGCCTGGCCGTTGCCCTGCTTGGCGCTGGCCGGCAGCTTGTGCTCGATGATGTGCCAGGACAGGTCGGGCTCGGCATCCACCCAGGCCGGGTTGGCCAGGTTCAGCGGCATCCACCACAGCCGGCGGCGCAGCACCGGCGTCAGCGGCAGGCGCTCGGCCATGTGCTGGCGCAGCCGGGTGGCAAAGCGCCCGCGCGTGCCCGGCGGCAGCTCGAAGATGTTGACCGCGCCCACATGCATGGGCATCTGGTCGGTTTCCAGGTAGAGGAAGGTGGCGTCCAGGCCGGAGAGCTGCTTCATGGTGCAGCCATGCTAGGCGCTGAAACCGCGCCACGGCGCCGGTGTTGACCCGGGGACGGCGCCGGCCTTGCGCCGCCCTTGCGCCAGGTCAGTCGGGGCTGCGCTGGCCGCGCAGCGGCAGCCGCCGCCAGGCCGCCAGCACCTGGTCCGGGCTCAGGTCCATCACCTTGGCACCATCGGTGGGTGCCTCGGGGCCCAGCGGAATGGCCATCGATGTGGCCGGCCGCGCCCGCCAGCGCCGCCAGCCGAAGCCGCCGTACAGCACCACCAGCGGACAGTCCAGCGCCGCCGCCACATGGGCCGGGCCGGTGTCCACCGAGACCATGGCCCGCGCCTGCGCGGCCAGGGCCACCAGGCGCGGCAGCGTGGTGTTGCGCTGGGCGATGTTGATCACCCGGGTGCCGGCCGGTGGCGGGCCCACCGCATCCACCACCTCCTGGGCCAGGCCAGCCTCGCGGGCCGAGCCGCAGACCAGGGCCACGCCGCCCGGCAGGTCGGCCAGCACGCCGCGGATCACCTCGGCCCAGCGCTCGGCCGGCCAGTGCTTGTCGTGCCCGGCGGTGGCCACGCGGCCGCGCTTGTGGGTCTTCTTGTGGCCGGGCTGGAACAGCACGAAGGGCCGGGCGTCCGCGCCCTGCCCCAGGCCCATCTCGGCCATCCAGGGCCGGGCCTCGGCCAGCCAGGCCTCGGGCACGGCCAGGCGCGGCACCGGCGGCGTGCTGATGGGCTCGGCCGGTCCCGGGCAGGCCGGCGCATCCAGTGCGGCAATCTGCAGCCACCAGTCGGCCCAGTGGATGCCGTCGCCGGGCCAGTGCTTCCAGGCGCGCACCAGGCGCGACTCGGGGATGCCGGCACGCCGGATCACCCGCTCGGCATGCTCGTCGGGATCGCACAGGTAGACCGGGCCGCGGTGGGCCTTGAGCCAGGCATTGGCCGACCACTGTGACGGCGTCAGCCAGTACGGCGCACGCCGGCTGCTGACCAGGCGCAGCTCGGACACCGCCGGATCGTGGCCCAGCAGCACCGGCGTCCAGTCGCCCGAGGACAGCAGGTGCACCGGCCGGCCGTAACGCTGGGCCAGAGCGGCCAGCAGCACGGTCAGCAGCACCACGTCGCCCAGCGCGGCAAAGCGCACGACCACCGGGGCATCGGGATCGAGGGTGGTGGAAGGACTGGGGGCCGTCATCGGGTTTCAGCCGGCCGCTGCCGCGATGGACGCATCACGACGCTGGCGCAGGCCCAGCAGCTCGTTGGCCAGCAGCGCGCCGATGACCAGGGCCCCGCCCTGCAGCGCCGTGGCCCCGGGCGCTTCGCCGGCCCCGATCCAGGCCAGCAGCACGCCGAACACCACCTCCAGCAGGGCCAGCAGCGAGATCTCGGGCGCCGGCAGCACCTTGGTCAGCCACACCGCCAGCAGGCAGGGAATGGCCAGCTGGAACACGCCCAGGCCGGCCAGCAGCCACAGGTCGTGGGCGGTGGCGGCCAGCGGCAGGGCCGGCGGCAGCGTCACCGCGCAGGAGATCAGCGCGCCGATCAGCACCGCCGGCAGCATCTCGGGCTCGGCGATGGCCGGATCGGCCGCATGGCGCTGGTGCAGCCACTGCAGCAGGGTCCAGTTGCTGGCGCCGGCGATCGGCACGCCCAGGGCCACCAGGGCACCCTGCAGCGCGCGTGGATCGGCGCCGCTGGCCAGGGCCTGCTCGCCGAACATCCAGGCAATGCCCAGGCCGGCCACGGTGATGGCCAGCCAGGTGCGCGCCGGCAGGCGGTGGCGCAGGAACAGCCGCGCAAACAGCGCCGTCAGCAGCGGCGCGATGGACATGGTGATCAGCACCGTGGCCACGCTGGTCATGGTGATGGCCAGCATGAAGTTGGTGTACATCACCGCCCAGCACAGGCCCGAGGCCCACAGCGCCCAGCCGCCGCGCCTGAACTCGGCCAGCAGGCCGCGCGGGCCGCCCAGGCCGCGCATCCAGCCCAGCGCCAGCAGCAGCGCCGCGACATTGAACAGGCTGCGCCAGAACGTGACCTCGAAGCTACGTGCCGCCTCCAGGTGCCGCGTGACCATGCCGGCGATGCTCCACAGCAGCGTCACCAGCACCATCAGCGCCACCGCGCGCGAATGGGTCAAACGCATCGTTGGCGGCGCCGCTGGCTCAAGCAGCCTCGCGTTGTGCCCTCTTGCGGTCGTGCTCGGCCAGGTGGCGCTTGCGCAGGCGGATGGACTTGGGCGTGATCTCCACCAGTTCGTCGTCCTCGATGAACTCGACGCCGTATTCCAGCGTCAGCTCGATCGGCGGCGTGATCTTGATCGCGTCTTCCTTGCCGCTGACGCGGAAGTTGGTCAGCTGCTTGGTGCGCGTGGCATTCACCACCAGATCGTTGTCGCGGCTGTGGATGCCGACGATCATGCCTTCGTACACCGGGTCGCCGGCCTTCACGAACATGCGGCCGCGGTCGTCCAGCTTGCCCAGCGCATAGGTGAAGATCTCGCCGGCATCCATGCTGATCAGCACGCCGTTCTTGCGGCTGGCGATCTCGCCCTTGAAGGGCTCGTAGCCGTCGAAGATGTTGCTGATCAGGCCCGAGCCACGGGTCAGGTTCAGGAACTCGTTGCTGAAGCCGATCAGGCCCCGCGCCGGGATGCGGTACTCCAGGCGCACGCGGCCGCGGCCGTCCGGCTCCATGTTCACCAGCTCGCCCTTGCGCTCGCCGAGTGCCTGCATGACGCCGCCCTGGTGCTGCTCTTCCACGTCGGCCGTCACCAGCTCGATGGGCTCGCACTTCTCGCCGTTGATCTCCTGGAACACCACGCGCGGCTTGCTGACGGCCAGCTCATAGCCTTCGCGGCGCATGTTCTCCAGCAGGATGGTCAGGTGCAGTTCACCGCGGCCCGAGACCTCGAAGATGCCGTCCTCGTCGGTCTCCTTGACGCGCAGGGCCACATTGCTCTGCAGCTCCTTCTGCAGCCGGTCCCAGATCTGGCGGCTGGTCACGTACTTGCCTTCGCGGCCGGCCAGCGGGCTGGTGTTGACGCAGAAGTTCATCGTCAGCGTCGGCTCGTCGATCTTCAGCATCGGCAGCGGCGTCGGCGTGTCGGGGCTGGTCAGCGTGACGCCGATGCCCAGGTCCTCGATGCCGTTGATCAGCACGATGTCGCCGGGGCCGGCCTCCTGCACCTGCACGCGCTCCAGGCCCTGGAAGGTCAGCACCTGGTTGACGCGGCCCTTGAAGCTCTTGCCCTCCGGGCCTTCCATCACCAGCACGTCCTGCATGGGCTTGAGCGTGCCGGCATTGATGCGGCCCACGCCGATGCGGCCGACGAAGGTGGAGTAGTCCAGTGCCGAGATCTGCAGTTGCAGCGGCGCGGCCGGGTCGCCCTGGTGGGCCGGCACATGGCTCAGCACGGTGTCGAACAGCGCCGACATGTCCGGGCCCCATTGCTCGCCCGGTGCGCCTTCGGTCTTGGACGACCAGCCGTTGATGCCCGAGGCATAGACCACCGGGAAGTCCAGCTGCTCGTCGGTGGCGCCCAGCTTGTCGAACAGGTCGAAGGCGGCGTTGATGACCTTGTCGCAGTTGGCGCCGGGCTTGTCGACCTTGTTCACCACCACGATGGGGCGCAGGCCCAGGGCCAGCGCCTTCTTGGTGACGAAGCGGGTCTGCGGCATCGGGCCTTCTTGCGCATCGATCAGCAGCAGCACGCCGTCCACCATCGACAGCGCACGCTCGACCTCGCCGCCGAAGTCCGCGTGTCCCGGGGTGTCGACGATGTTGATGTGCGTGCCCTGCCAGCTGACGGCGCAGTTCTTGGCCAGGATGGTGATGCCACGCTCGCGCTCGATGGCATTGCTGTCCATCACGGTGTCGACCACCTTCTCGTGCTCGGCAAAGGTGCCGCTCTGGCGCAGCAGCTGGTCGACCATGGTGGTCTTGCCATGGTCGACGTGCGCGATGATGGCGATGTTGCGGATCTGTTGGCTCATGGTTCGCTCTGGAGGATCTCGGGAATTCGTTCGGTCTTGGTGGCAGCTGCGCCGACAACAGGCCGCGCCAGCGCCGCCACCTCGGCGGGGCTGAGCAGGCGGTCGGCGATCAGCTCGCCGGCGCTGACATGGGCGGTGCCCAGCAGCGCGCCATCGGGGCCTTGCACGCGCACGGCCGGCGCATCGGCCAGCGGCAGGCGGCGGCGCATGCCCAGCAGCAGCTTGGCGGCATCGGCGGCGTTCAGCCGCACCAGCGGCCAGTCGGCCAGCAGCGTCTCGGGCGAGCCCAGCAGGGCCCGGCGGCCGGCCTCGTCCAGCGCCTCCAGCTCGGCCAGCGTCACCGCGCCCTGCAGGCTCAGCGGCCCGCTGGCGGTGCGGCGCAGGCCGGCCAGGTGGGCGCCGCAGCCCAGCGCTTCGCCGATGTCCTCGGCCAGCGTGCGGATGTAGGTGCCCTTGCTGCAGCGCACGTCGATCACCAGGGTGGGCTCGGGGCCGTCAGTCTGGCAGGCGACGATGTCGATGGCATGAATGGTCACCGGGCGCGGCGCCCGCTCGACCTCGACGCCGGCGCGGGCGTATTCGTACAGCGCCTTGCCGTCCTTCTTCAGCGCCGAGTGCATCGGCGGCAGCTGGCTGATGGGGCCGGTGAAGCGCCGGCAGGCGGCCTGCACCGCGGCCAGGTCGCAATCCACCGGGCGCTGTTCCAGCAGCTCACCCTCGCGGTCGCCGGTGCGGGTGCGCTGGCCCAGGCGCAGCGTGGCGCGGTAGGCCTTGTCGGCCTCCAGGCTGACCTGGCTGAACTTGGTGGCCGCGCCAAAACACAGCGGTAGCAGACCGGTGGCCAGCGGGTCCAGCGTGCCGGTGTGGCCGGCCTTCTCGGCGCGCAGCAGCCACTTGGCCTTTTGCAGCGCGTCGTTGCTCGACCAGCCCAGTGGCTTGTCGAGCAGCAGCACGCCATGCACGGGCTGGCGCTGGATGCGGGGGCGCTGGGCGCGGTCCATGGCAGGCGGGCCTTCAGTCGTCCTTGGCCCGCGTGGCGTTGGCCTGGCGGATCAGCGCATTCAGCTCGGCCGCATGCTCGGTGGTGCGGTCGAACTGGAAGTGCAGGGTCGGCACGGTGTGGATCTGCAGGCGCTTGAACAGGCCGTTGCGCAGAAAGCCGGCGGCCTCGTTCAGGCCGGCGGCGCATTCCACCGGATCACCGATCAGCAGCGAGAAATACACCTTGGCATGGGCGTAGTCGGGCGTGACCTCGACCGTGTTGATCGTGACCATGCCGATGCGCGGGTCCTTGAGGTCGCGGATCAGCTCGGCCAGATCACGCTGGATCTGGTCAGCAATGCGGAAGCTGCGGTTGGGGATGGCGCGTTGCTTGTGGCGCATGGGGCTCTCCTGGCGCCCGGTCCCTCAAGCACAAACCCCGCCTGGGGCCAGGCGGGGTTTGCTGCAGAAGGCGCGGGGCGTCTTACAGCGTGCGGGCGATTTCCTTGATCTCGAACAGTTCGAGCTGATCGCCTTCCTTGATGTCGTTGAAGTTCTTCAGCTTGATACCGCACTCGAAGCCTTCCTTGACCTCGCGCACATCGTCCTTCATGCGCTTCAAGGACTCCAGCTCGCCGGTGTAGATGACCACGTTGTCGCGCAGCAGGCGGAACTTGGCATCGCGCTTGACCAGGCCCGAGGTGACCATGCAGCCGGCCACCGTGCCGATCTTGCTGGCCACGAACACCGTGCGGATCTCGGCCGTGCCCAGCACTTCCTCGCGCTGCTCGGGCGCCAGCATGCCGCTCATCGCCGCCTTCACATCGTCCACCGCGTCGTAGATGATGTTGTAGTAGCGCAGGTCCACGCCATTGCCTTCGGCCACGCGGCGGGCGTTGACGTCGGCCCGCACGTTGAAGCCGATCATCACCGCCTTGGAGGCGATGGCCAGGTTGACGTCGCTCTCGCTGATGCCGCCCACGGCTGCATGCACCACCTGCACCTTGACCTCGGGCGTCGACAGCTTCAGCAGCGACTGGGCCAGCGCTTCCTGCGAGCCCTGCACATCGGCCTTGATGATCAGCGGCAGCACCTGGGCCGCGCCTTCGCCGACGTTGTCGAAGATGTTCTCGAGCTTGGCGGCCTGGCGCTTGTTCAGCGTCACTTCGCGGTACTTGCCCTGGCGGAAGGTGGCGATTTCGCGCGCACGGCGCTCGTCGGACAGCACCATGAACTCGTCGCCGGCCTGCGGCACCTCGGTCAGGCCCTGGATCTCCACCGGGATCGACGGGCCGGCCTCGGACGCGTTCTTGCCGTTCTCGTCCAGCATCGCCCGCACGCGGCCGAAGCTGGAGCCGGCCAGCACCACGTCGCCGCGCTTGAGCGTGCCGCTCTGCACCAGCACCGTGGCCACCGGGCCGCGGCCCTTGTCGAGCTTGGCTTCGATCACCAGGCCCTTGGCGTTGGCCGTCACCGGCGCCTTCAGCTCCAGCACCTCGGCCTGCAGCAGCACCTGCTCCAGCAGGTCGTCGATGCCGGCACCGGTCTTGGACGACACGCCGACAAACGGCGACTCGCCGCCGAAGTCCTCGGGCACCACCTGCTCGGACACCAGCTCGCCCTTCAGCCGCTCGATGTTGGCCTCGGACTTGTCGATCTTGGTCATGGCCACGACGATGGGCACGCCCGCCGCCTTGGCATGGTGGATGGCTTCCTTGGTCTGCGGCATCACGCCGTCGTCGGCCGCCACCACCAGGATCACAATGTCGGTGGCCGTGGCACCACGGGCACGCATGGCCGTGAAGGCGGCGTGGCCCGGGGTGTCGAGGAAGGTGATCATGCCGCGCGGCGTCTCGACGTGGTAGGCGCCGATGTGCTGCGTGATGCCGCCAGCCTCGCCCGCCGCCACGCGGGTGCGGCGGATGTAGTCCAGCAGCGAGGTCTTGCCGTGGTCGACGTGGCCCATGATGGTGACCACCGGCGCACGCGGCAGCTGCTCGCCCTCGGTGGCGCTGTGCTCCTCTTCGAGGAAGGCGTCCGGATCGTCCAGCTTGGCGGCCAACGCCTTGTGGCCCATTTCCTCGACCACGATCATCGCGGTCTCCTGGTCCAGCTGCTGGTTGATGGTGACCATCTGGCCCAGCTTCATCAGCTGCTTGATGACCTCGGCGGCCTTGACGCTCATCTTGTGCGCCAGGTCGGCCACGCTGATGGTCTCGGGCACATGCACTTCCTGCTGCACGAAGTCGGCCGGCGGATTGAAACCGCTGCCGCCGCCATCGCGCGAATCGCCACGCCGGCCACCGCGCGGAGCGCGCCAGCCCGGACGGTTGCCGCCAGGGCCGTCGCTGCGGCCCTTGGCCGCAGCGCCACGCTTCTTGGCGTCATCGGCCCAGCTGGACGACAGCTTCTCGCTCTTGACCGACTTCTTGTCGCCGGGCTTGGCCGCACCGGCGGCCGGCGCCGCAGCGCCCGGGGCCGCCTTGGGCTTGTGGATGGTGCCGGAGATGCCGGCCTTGGCATCGGCCGCCGGCTTGGGCGGCTCCTCGGGCTTCTTGGCGGTGAGCACGCGCTTGGGCGCGTTCATCATCGCGCGAATGGCCGCGGCCTCGGCCTCGGCGGCCTTGCGGCGCTTTTCCAGATCGGCCAGGCGCTGCTTCTCGGCGGCCTCGGTGTCGGCGGCCTTGACCACGCGCAGCGCAGGCTTGGGCGGCTCGACCGGGGCGGCGGGAGCCGCCGCGACCACGGGCGCGGGGGCCGGAGCCGGTGCCGGGGCTGCTGCGGGTGCCGCAGGCGCTGCCGCCGGGCTGCCCGAGGCCTTCTCGATGGCCTTGGCCGCAGCCGCCTTGGCGGCTGCTTCGGCGGCCTCGGCGGCTGCCTTGGCCTCGGCCGCAGCCTTGGCTTCGGCCGCCGCGGCTCGGGCCGCGGCCTCGGCGGCTTCAGCCGCCTCGCGCTGGGCACGCTCCTGCTCGGCACGCTCGGCGCGCAGGCGCGCCTGCTCGGCCAGCTCTTCCTCCTGGCGACGCAGTGCCTCGGCCTGGGCGCGGGCTTCTTCCTCGCGGCGCTGCAGCTCGGCCGACTCGATGGCGGCGGCGGCGGCGGCGGCCTGGGCCGGGGTTTCGCCCGGCACCTCGTCGCGCTTGACGAAGGTGCGCTTCTTCACCACCTGCACCTGGATCGTGCGGGCCTTGCCGGAGGCATCGGCCTGCTTGATCTCGCTGGTGCTCTTGCGCGTCAGCGTGATCTTGTTGCGCGCCGATGGCGAGCTGCCATGGGCGGTGCGCAGGTAGTCGAGCAGGCGCTCCTTGTCGGTCTCGGTCAGCGCGTCGTCGGGCGACTTCTTCGCGACACCGGCAGATTGCAGCTGCTCGAGCAGCGTCCCTGCAGGACGGTTCAGCTCGGCTGCGAACTGGGCGACGGTGGTCACGGCCATGGGCGGATTCCTTGCGTAACTTCTCGGGCGGTTTGGGGTCTGGTCGGTTGATCGGGGTCCCGATCAGGTGGTGAACCAGTGCTCCCGCGCCTTCATGATCAGGGCCTTGGCGCCGGCCTCGTCCAGACCGGTCATCTCGACCAGTTCGTCGACGGCCAGGTCGGCCAGGTCGTCGCGGCTGTGCACGCCGCCATCGGCCAGCTTGCCGATCAACTCGGCATTCAGGCCCTGGCCCTGGAACTCCAGGTCGCGCAGGTCCTGCGACACCTCTTCCACCGATTCCTCGCGGGCGATTTCCATCGTCAGCAGGGCATCCTTGGCGCGGTTGCGCAGCTCGTGCACGGTGTCCTCGTCGAAGGACTCGATCTCCAGCATTTCCTGCAGCGGCACATAGGCCACCTCTTCCAGGCTGGCAAAACCTTCGGCGATCAGGATGTCGGCGACTTCTTCATCAACGTCGAGCTTCTCGACGAACAGCTTGCGCACCGACTCGGATTCCTGGGCCTGCTTGGCCTGGCTTTCCTCGGCGGTCATGATGTTGATGCGCCAGCCGGTCAGCTCGGAGGCCAGGCGCACGTTCTGGCCGCCGCGGCCGATGGCGATGGCGAGGTTCTCCTCGTCGACCACCACGTCCATCGCATGCTTTTCCTCGTCGACGACGATGGAGACCACATTCGCCGGGGCCAGCGCGCCGATGACGAACTGCGCCGGGTCTTCGGACCACAGCACGATGTCCACGCGCTCGCCGGCCAACTCGTTGGTGACGGCATTGACGCGCGAGCCGCGCACGCCGACGCAGGTGCCGATCGGGTCGACGCGGCGGTCGTGCGACAGCACGGCGATCTTGGCGCGGCTGCCCGAATCGCGGGCGCAGCTCTTGATCTCCAGCAGGCCCTGCTCGATCTCGGGCACTTCCTGGCGGAACAGCTCGATCATGAAGCCGGGTGCCGAGCGCGACAGCATGATCTGCGCGCCGCGGGCGGTGGGATCGACGCCGGTGATGAAGGCGCGCACACGGTCGCCCGAGCGCAGGTTTTCCTTCGGGATCAGCTCGTTGCGCTTGAGTCGGCCTTCGACGCGGCCGCTCTCGACGATGATGTCGCCCTTGTCCAGGCGCTTGACCGTGCCGACGAAGATCTTGTCGCCGCGCGACAGGAAGTCGTTGAGCAGTTGCTCGCGCTCGGCATCGCGGATCTTCTGCAGGATCACCTGCTTGGCGGCCATGGCGCCGATGCGGCCGATCTCCACCGAGGGAATGGCTTCCTCGATGTAGTCGCCGACCTCGATGTCGGCAATGCGGTCCAGCGCGTCGGACAGCATTTCCTCGGCATCGGGGTTCTGCAGGCCGGCCTCGTCGGGCACCACCAGCCAGCGGCGGAAGCTCTCGTACTCGCCGGACTCGCGGTCCACCGAAACGCGGATGTCGACCTCACCGCCATGCAGCTTCTTGGTGGCCTGGGCCAGCGCGGCTTCGACCGCGCCGAACACCACCTCGCGGTCGACGTTCTTCTCGCGCGAGATCGCATCGACCAGCATCAACATTTCGCGGTTCATCAGTCCTGACCTCCGTCTTGCTTCTCCGCCGCGGCCGCATGCTCCGGGCGATCATCATCGTGCTCGGCCAGCGCCGCAGCCTCACCGCTACCGCGCCGACCCTTGAAGTCGACCACCGGCACCAGGCGCGCGTCGCGCACTTCGTCGAGCGAAAAATCCAGCACCTGCTGCACCGCCGGCACCGTGGCCGCCGCGCCCTTGGCCACCTTGGCGACCTTGGCCGCGGTCTTCACGGCGGGCTTGCCGCCCTTGCGCAGGCGGGCGGGCTTGTCGTTGTCGGCCGGCAGCTCCAGGCGCCAGGCGGTCTCGCCGGCACCGGCCACGCCGGCATCGGCGGCCATCAGCACGCCGCGCCACTTGCGGCGGTCCATGAACGGCTGGCGCAGCGTCAGCTCGATCTCGGAGCCGACAAAACGCTGCCAGTCGGCGGGCTTCTTCAGCGGCCGGTCCAGGCCCGGCGACGACACCTCGAGGCGGGCATAGTCCACCGCCTCGACTTCCAGCAGATACTGCAGCTGGCGCGTGACCAGCTCGCAATCCTCGACCAGGATGAATTCACCGGCGCCGGTGGCATAGTCGCGGCCGGGCAGGCGATCGATGGTGACGCGCAGCAGCCCTCCCGCCGAACGCTCGACGTCCACGAGGTCGTACCCCATGCCGATCACGGTGCGCTCCAGCGCTGCCTGCCAACTCATCTGACCCGAACTGCCCTGCCGTAGCGAAAAAATCGATCAAAAGCCGAACAAGCAAAAAAAATGGGCAGGAAACATCCGCCCACGATGCTGTTTCAGCGAAAGACGGGATTGTAGCCTGCAAATGCCATGCCCTCAATAGCCGGCAGTCCGGACAGGTGCAGCATGCGAGAATGCCGCTCCCCTTCCTAGCGACACAACCACAGGACCCGACCTCATGGGCTTTCTCGCCGGCAAGCGCCTGCTGATCACGGGCGTGCTGAACAACCGCTCCATTGCCTACGGCATCGCCCGCGCCTGCCACCGCGAAGGCGCCGAACTGGCCTTCAGCTACCAGGGCGAGCGCTTCAAGGAGCGCATCACCGAATATGCGGCCGAGTTCGGCTCGAAGCTGGTGTTCGATTGCGACGTGGCCGACGACGCCCAGATCGAGCGCCTGTTTGCCGACCTGGGCCAGCACTGGGATCAGTTCGATGGCTTTGTGCACGCCATCGCCTTTGCGCCGCGCGAGGCGATTGCCGGCGACTTTCTCGAAGGCCTGTCGCGCGAATCCTTCCGCATCGCCCACGACATCTCCAGCTACAGCTTTCCGGCCATGGCCAAGGCCGCCGCGCCGCGGCTGCGCGCCGGCTCGGCCCTGCTGACGCTGAGCTACCTGGGCGCCGTGCGCTATGTGCCCAACTACAACACCATGGGCCTGGCCAAGGCCAGCCTGGAGGCCAGCGTGCGCTTTCTGGCCCAGAGCCTGGGCGGCCGTGGCGTGCGCGTCAACGGCATCTCGGCCGGGCCGATCAAGACGCTGGCGGCCTCGGGCATCAAGGATTTCGGCAAGCTGCTGACCGAATTTGCCGCCACCACGCCGATCCGCCGCACCATCACCATCGACGACGTGGGCAATACCGCGGCGTTTCTGCTGAGCGACCTGTCGGGCGGCATCAGCGCCGAGATCGTCTATGTGGACGGCGGCTTCAGCCACGTGGCCATCGGCAATCCCGAGGCCTGATTCCGCCGCTCTGGCAGCACAACGGCGCCCGAGGGCGCCGTTTTTCATGGCTCAGCCGTCGTCGCGCACGCAGTCGACGTAGTACCGGGTGCCGCCGCGGCCGTCGGCCTCGGCCACCAGGCCGTGCACGTCGGCGGCAAAGCCCGGGAAGCGGGCATTGAACTCGCGCGTGAACTTCAGGTAGTCGCAGATCTTCTTGTTGAAGCGCTCGCCCGGGATCAGCAGCGGAATGCCCGGCGGGTACGGCGTCAGCAGGCTGGTGGTGATGCGGCCTTCCAGCGCGTCGATGTCCACCCGCTCGGTCTCGCGGCGGGCGATGTGGGCATAGGCGTCGCTGGGCTTCATCGCCGGCTGCAGGTCGGACAGATACATCTCGGTGGTCAGCCGCGCGATGTCGCCCTGGGCATAGGCCTCGTGGATGGCCTGGCACAGATCCTTCAGGCCCATGCGCTCGTACTGCGGATGGGCCTGGCAGAACTCGGGCAGGATGCGCCACATCGGCGCGTTCTTGTCGTAGTCGTCCTTGAACTGCTGCAGCGCGGTCAGCATGGTGTTCCAGCGGCCCTTGGTGATGCCGATGGTGAACATGATGAAGAACGAGTAGAGGCCCGTCTTCTCGACCACCACGCCGTGCTCGGCCAGGAACTTGGTGACCACGCCGGCCGGAATGCCGCTGGCGGCAAACTTGCCGTGCACGTCCAGGCCCGGGGTGATGATGGTGCTCTTGATCGGGTCCAGCAGGTTGAAGCCTTCGGCCAGCGGGCCGAAGCCATGCCACTCGTCGCCGGTGCCCAGCATCCAGTCCTGGGCGCGGCCGATGCCGTCCTCGACCAGGGCATCCGGGCCCCAGACCTTGAACCACCAGTCGTGGCCGTATTCCTCGTCGACCTTGCGCATGGCGCGGCGGAAGTCCAGCGACTCGCGGATGCTCTCTTCCACCAGCGCCGTGCCGCCGGGCGGCTCCATCATCGACGCCGCCACGTCGCAGGACGCGATGATCGCGTACTGCGGCGAGGTCGAGGTGTGCATCAGATAGGCCTCGTTGAACAGGTGCCGGTCCAGGTGCACGGTCTGCGAGTCCTGCACCAGCACCTGCGAGGCCTGGCTCAGGCCGGCCAGCAGCTTGTGCGTGCTCTGCGTGGCATAGACCATCGCCGTCTTCGGCCGCTCGCGCTTCTTGCCCATCGCATGGAAGCTGCCGTAAAACGGGTGGAAGGCCGCATGCGGCAGCCAGGCCTCGTCGAAGTGCAGCGTATCGATGTAGCCATCCAGCTCGCGCTTGATGGTCTCGGTGTTGTAGAGCACGCCGTCGTAGGTGCTCTGCGTCAGCGTCAGGATGCGCGGCTTGGTGGCCCGGGGATCGGTGCCGGCGAGCAGCGGGTTGTTGGCGATCTTGCGCTCGATGGCCTCGCGGCTGAACTCGCTCTTCGGGATCGGGCCGATGATGCCGTAGTGGTTGCGCGTGGGCGTCAGGAACACCGGCACGGCCCCGGTCATGATGATCGAGTGCAGGATGCTCTTGTGGCAGTTGCGGTCGACCACCACCACGTCGCCCGGCGCCACCGTGTGGTGCCAGACCATCTTGTTCGACGTGGACGTGCCGTTGGTGACGAAGAAGCAGTGGTCGGCATTGAAGATGCGCGCCGCATTCTTCTCGCTGGCGGCCACCGGGCCGGTGTGGTCCAGCAGCTGGCCCAGCTCCTCGACCGCATTGCAGACGTCGGCGCGCAGCATGTTCTCGCCGAAGAACTGGTGGAACATCTGGCCCACCGGGCTCTTCAGGAAGGCCACGCCGCCCGAGTGGCCCGGGCAGTGCCAGCTGTACGAGCCGTCCTGCGCATAGTCCATCAGCGCCTTGAAGAACGGCGGCGCCAGGCCGTCGAGGTAGCTCTTGGCCTCGCGGATGATGTGACGCGCCACGAACTCGGGCGTGTCCTCGAACATGTGGATGAAGCCGTGCAGCTCGCGCAGGATGTCGTTGGGGATGTGCTGGCTGGTGCGCGTCTCGCCGTAGAGGTAGATCGGGATGTCGGTGTTGCGGAAGCGGATCTCCTCGATGAACTTCCGCAGGTTCAGCACCGCCGGGTCCAACTCGGGGCCGGGCGTGAACTCCTCGTCGTCGATCGACAGGATGAAGGCCGAGGCACGGCTTTGCTGCTGGGCGAACTGGGTCAGGTCGCCGTAGCTGGTGACGCCCAGCACCTCGAAGCCCTCCTTCTCGATGGCCGCGGCCAGCGCGCGTATGCCCAGACCCGAGGTGTTCTCGGAACGAAAGTCCTCGTCGATGATGACGACGGGAAAGCGGAAACGCAGCATCGGGGCGGCTCCTGTGGCGCGCGGGGGGACGAAATGGCGAGGCGCGAAGTGTAGGGGCTGGGGGTGGCTCGCCGGTGACGGCCAACTCACTACACTGCGGCTGAAACAACCGGGGAGACGGACATGGACTGGAGCGCTGCCACCCTGTGGTGGCTGGCTGCGGGCGGGCTGGTGGTCGCCGAGCTGCTGAGCGGCAGTTTCTACCTGCTGATGCTGGCGCTTGGCGCGGCCTCGGGCGCACTGGCCGCCCATGCGGCTCTGGGCCCGAACGCGCAAATGCTGGCCGCGGCCCTGGTGGGTGGTGGCGCCGTGGCGGCCTGGCACCGGCGCCGCCTGTCGCGACCGGCCGCGCCGGCCAGCACCAATCCCGATGTCAACCTCGACATCGGCCAGACCGTGCAGGTGACCGAATGGGACGGCAGCGGCAGCGCCCGCGTGCACTACCGCGGCAGCGCCTGGGAGGCCCGCTTTGCCGGCAGCGGCGCGCCGACAGCCGGCCTGCACCGCATCCACGCCGTTGACGGCAACCGGCTGCTGCTGGTGCCGGTCTGACCCCAACCTCAGCCACGCCAAGGAGCACAAGCCGCCATGGAAATCATCCTCGTCCTGCTGGTCATCGCCGCGATCTTCGTCGTGCGCTCGATCAAGGTCGTGCCGCAGCAGCATGCCTGGGTGGTCGAACGCCTGGGCAAGTACCACGCCACGCTGACCCCGGGGCTGAACCTGCTGGTGCCCTTTGTCGACAAGGTGGCCTACAAGCATGTGCTCAAGGAGATCCCGCTGGACGTGCCCAGCCAGGTCTGCATCACCAAGGACAACACCCAGCTCACGGTGGACGGCATCCTGTATTTCCAGGTCACCGACGCCATGCGCGCCAGCTACGGCTCGAGCAACTTCATCGTCGCCATCACCCAGCTGGCCCAGACCACGCTGCGCAGCGTGATCGGCCGCATGGAGCTGGACAAGACCTTCGAGGAGCGCGACCTGATCAATGCCAGCGTGGTGGCGGCGCTGGACGAGGCGGCGCTGAACTGGGGCGTCAAGGTGCTGCGCTACGAGATCAAGGACCTGACGCCACCTGGCGAGATCCTGCATGCGATGCAGGCGCAGATCACCGCCGAGCGCGAGAAGCGTGCGCTGATCGCCGCCAGCGAGGGCCGGCGCCAGGAGCAGATCAACATCGCCACCGGCGAACGCGAGGCGGCCATCGCCCGCAGCGAGGGCGAGAAGCAGGCCGAGATCAACAAGGCCGAGGGCGAGGCCGCGGCCATCGTCGCGGTGGCCACGGCCACCGCCGAGGCGCTGCGCCAGGTGGCCGCGGCCATCGGCGCGCCGGGCGGCGAGCAAGCGGTGCAGCTGAAGGTGGCCGAGCGCGCCATCGAGGCCTATGCCGGCCTGGCCCGCATCAACAACACCATGATCGTGCCCGGCAACATGAGCGAGGTGTCGGGCCTGATTGCCAGCGCCATGGCTGTGGTGCGCGGCCCGGCGCCTGCGGCGACGCCGGGCAGCGGAGCGCCGCGGTGAGCCGACCGGCCGAGCGCCTGGCCGCCCGCAATGTGCTGGGCGAGCCACTGCGCCCCTGTGGCTACGACCCGCTGACCGGCTGGTTTCGCGATGGCTGCTGCCACAGCGACGAGCACGACCGCGGCAGCCACCTGATCTGCGCGCGCATGACCCTGGCCTTTCTGAACTTCCAGTTCGAGCGTGGCAACGACCTGATCACGCCGCGCCCGGAGCTGCGCTTTGCCGGACTGAAGCCCGGTGACCGCTGGTGCGTGTGCGCGCTGCGCTGGCGCGAGGCCCTCGAGGCCGGCTGCGCGCCGCCGGTGGTGCTGGAATCCTGCCACGCGCGGGCGCTGGACCTGGTGCCGCTGGCCTGGCTGCAGGCCCATGCGCACGACACCGTGCGCTGAAGCCGGCCGGTGCTCGCAGCTGGGCTAGAATGCGCGGCTTCGTCCCCGGAGGGATGGATGAGCGGTTTAAGTCGCACGCCTGGAAAGCGTGTGTGGGTTAACAGCCCACCGCGGGTTCGAATCCCGCTCCCTCCGCCAGTTTCTTGCCCAGCCTGTCAGGCCGTCGCCGATGTCCCAGCCAGCCACCCTGGCACGCCTTCGGGCCGGTGAACTTCAAGGCAGCACCCACCTCGATCTGCGCGGCTGCGGCCTCACCGAGCTGCCGCGCCAGGTGCTGGCGCTGGCCGATACGCTGCAGACGCTGGACCTGTCCGGCAATGCCCTGCACGCGCTGCCCGAGGACTTCGACCGCCTGCACCGGCTGCAGCGCCTGTTTGCCTCGGACAACCGCTTCGAGCGGCTGCCGCCGGTGCTGGGCCGCTGCGCGCAGCTGGAGCTGATCGGCTTCAAGGCCAACCGCATTGCCGAGCTGCCGGACGAGGCCCTGCCGCCGCGGCTGCGCTGGCTGATCCTGACCGACAACGCCCTAGCCTCGCTGCCCGAGGCCCTGGGCCGGCGCCCCCGGCTGCAGAAGCTGATGCTGGCCGGCAACCGCCTGCGCCACCTGCCCGCCAGCATGGGCGGACTGCAGTCGCTGGAACTGCTGCGCCTGGCGGCCAATGACTTCCAGCGCGCCGAGGACGCCCTGCCCCAGGCCCTGCTGGACCTGCCGCGCCTGGCCTGGCTGGCCTTCGGCGGCAACCCCTTCACCGCCGCGCAGGAAGCCCGCGCCGAACGCCAGGCGCCGGCCCAGGCCATCCGCAGCATCGCCTGGGGCGAGCTGCAGTTGCAGCAGCTGCTGGGCAGCGGCGCCTCGGGCCACATCCATGCGGCGCTGTGGCAGCCGCCGGAGCCCGGCGCCGCGGCCCAGTCGGTGGCACTGAAGCTGTTCAAGGCCGCGGTCACCAGCGATGGCCTGCCGGCCAGCGAGCGGGCGGCCAATCTGCAGGCCGGCGCCCATGCCGGCCTGGTGCCGGTGCTGGGTCGGCTGCTGGGCCATCCCGCAGGCCTGGACGGCCTGGTGCTGCAGCGCCTGCCCGAGGGCGTGGGGCCGCTGGCCGGGCCGCCCAGCCTGGACAGCTGCAGCCGCGACGTTTACGCGCCCGGCCTGCGCCTGGCGCCGGCGCTGGCGCGCTCGCTGGCGGCCACCACCGCCGCCGCCCTGGCCCATCTGCACGGCCGCGGCCTGCTGCATGGCGACCTGTATGCGCACAACCTGCTGCTGGCGCCCGATGGCAGCGCCCGGCTGTCGGACTTCGGCGCGGCCTCGTTCCTGCCGGACGCGGCCGATGCCACGCTGGCCGAGGCCCTGCGCCGCATCGACCGCCGTGCGCTGGCGGTGCTGGTGGCCGAGCTGGCCGAGCGCTGCGACGATGCGCCCGGCGTCTGGCGCGCCGCCGGGCTGCCGCCGCCCTGAGGGCCTGGGCGGGCCTTCAGCCGTCCACCGCGGCGCGGCGCTGGCCGCGCTCGGCGGCGCCTCCGGCCAGCGCAGCCTGATACAAGTCCAGATACTGGCGTGCCGGTCCGGCCCAGGACAGATCCTGGCCCATGCCGGCGGCCATCATCGCCCGCCAGGCGCCCGCTTGCCGGCGCAGCGCCAAGGCGCGGCGCAGCACCTCGGCCAGCGCGGTGGGCGTGGCCTCGTCGAAGACCAGGCCGGTGACGCCGTCGGCCACGGTGTCGGCCAGGCCGCCGACGCGGCGCACGATGGGCAGGGTGCCGTAGCGCAGACCGTAGAGCTGGGTCAGGCCGCAGGGCTCGAAGCGCGAGGGCACGGCAATGCAGTCGGCGCCGGCCACCAGACGGTGGGCACGCGCCTCGTCGTAGCCGATGTGCACCGCCACCCGGCCCGGATGGGCCTGGGCGGCCATGCGGAAGGCGGCCTCGAAGGACGCGTCGCCGGTGCCCTGCACCGCCAGTTGCACGCCGTCGGCGACCAGGGCCGGCAGCGCGGCCAGCACCAGGTCCAGGCCCTTCTGCGCGGTCAGCCGGCTGACCACGCACAGCAGCAGCGCGCCGTCGTCGGCATCCAGGCCCATCTCGGCCTGCAGGGCCTGGCGGCAGGCCTGCTTGCCCTCGGGCCGGGCGGCGTCATAACGCCGCGCGATGGCGGCATCGGCGGCCGGGTTCCAGACCGCGGCGTCGATGCCGTTCAGGATGCCCGAGACGGCGGCCTGGCGGCCGCGGATCACGCCGTCCAGGCCGCAGCCGAATTCGGCCGTGCCCATCTCGCGCGCATAGCTGGGGCTGACCGTGGTGATGCGGTCGGCAAACTTCAGCCCGGCCTTCATGAACGACAGCTGGCCGTGGTACTCCAGCCCGGCCGGCGACATGAAGCCTGCGCGCAGGCCCAGCAGCCGCCAGTCGTCGTGCGGAAACAGGCCCTGGAAGGCCAGGTTGTGCACCGTGAACACGGTCGCCGCCTGGGTCGGCCGGTGGTCGGCGATGTAGGCGCAGGTCATGGCCGCATGCCAGTCGTGGGCATGCACCACGTCGGGCAGCCAGTCCGGATCGGCATCGCCCGAGGCCAGGTGCGCGGCCACCCAGCCCAGCAGCGCGAAGCGCTGCAGGTTGTCGGGCCATTCGCTGCCGTCGCTGTCCTGGTAGGGGCCGCCGCCGCGGCGGTACAGGTGCGGCGCATCGATCAGGTACACCGGCAGCCGCGTGCCGGGCATGCGGCCCTTGAGCAGGCGCACGCGCAGCGCGCCGAAGGCGCTGCCGATGTCCAGCACCAGCTTGGCCGAGGTCACCGCTTCCAGGATGGCCGGCAGGCCCGGCAGCAGCAGGCGCACATCGGCGCCGGCCTCGGCCAGCGCCGGCGGCAGGGCCGCCACCACATCCGCCAGGCCGCCGGTCTTGACCAGCGGAAACACCTCGGCGGCCACATGCAGCACACGCATCAGGCGTTCACTCCGGCCACGCTGTGGCTCTCCGGTCCGTGGTTGGCGCCCACGCCGCCGGCCAGGGCCGCCAGCATCGGCCGCGTCACCAGGGTCACGCCCTGCTCGCTGCGGTGGAAGCGCTGGGCGTCCAGTGCCTCGTCCTCGCCGATGACCAAGCCGTCGGGGATGACGCAGCCGCGGTCGACCACCACCTTGTGCAGGCGCGCGCCGCGGCCGACCTCGACGCCGGGCATCAGCACGCTCCAGCTGACCGTCGAGTACGAGTGCACACGCACCCGCGAGAACAGCACCGAGCGGAACACATGGCCCGAGACGATGCAGCCGCCCGACACCAGCGACTCGATGGCCTGGCCGCGGCGGTCGTCGGCGTTGTGCACGAACTTGGCCGGCGGCAGCTGCGGCTGGTAGGTCCAGATCGGCCAGCGCTCGTCGTAGAGGTTCAGCTCGGGGTCGGTGGCCGTCAGGTCGATGTTGGCGTCCCAGAAGGCGTCGATGGTGCCGACGTCGCGCCAGTAGGCATCGCTGCCGGGCTTGCTGCCCACGCAGCTCATCTCGAACGGGTGGGCCACGGCCTGGCCGCGCTTGACCGCGGCCGGGATGATGTCCTTGCCGAAGTCGTGGCTGGAGTTGGGGTCGGCCATGTCGCGCTCCAGCTCCTTGTAGAGGAAGCGCGCATTGAAGATGTAGATGCCCATGCTGGCCAGCGAGCGCTCGGGCTTGCCCGGCATGGCCGGCGGATCGGCCGGCTTCTCGACGAAGTCGACGATGCGGCGCTTCTCGTCGATGGCCATCACGCCGAAGGCGCTGGCCTCGCTGCGCGGCACCTCGATGCAGCCCACCGTGCATTCGCGGCCCTGGGCCACATGGTCGGCCAGCATCAGCGCGTAGTTCATCTTGTAGACATGGTCGCCGGCCAGCACCACGATGTAGTCGGCGCGGTAGGCGGCCAGGATGTCCTGGTTCTGGTACACGGCGTCGGCCGTGCCGCGGTACCAGTGCTCCTCGTCCAGACGCTGCTGGGCCGGCAGCAGGTCGACGAACTCGTTCATCTCGCCGCGCAGAAAGGCCCAGCCGCGCTGCAGGTGGCGCAGCAGGCTGTGGCTCTTGTACTGGGTGACCACGCCGATGCGGCGGATGCCCGAGTTCAGGCAGTTGGACAGCGCGAAGTCGATGATGCGGAACTTGCCGCCGAAGTACACGGCCGGCTTGGCGCGGTTGTCGGTGAGGTTCTTCAGCCGGCTGCCGCGGCCGCCGGCCAGCACCAGCGCCACGGCGCGCTTGGGCAGATCGAGACTGGAGATCAGTTCATGGTGGTTCATCGCTGCTGGGTCCGGTATCGCGGCGCCGTCGCCGCCCGCACAAACGACAAGGGGCGCCCCATGGACGCCCCTCGCTCAAGCAACGCCTCTGGGGCGCATCAGTTCAGCGGCGACTTCTTGCCGTCCTTGTAGACGTACAGCGTCATCGCCGGGTTCTTCAGCTCGCCGTCGGCTTCGAACTGCACATTGGTGGTCACGCCCTTGTAGTTGGTCTCCAGCAGCTTGGGCATGTAGACCTTGGGGTCGGACGAACCGGCGCGCACCATGGCGTCGACCAGCACGTGCACGGCGTCGTAGACGTAGGGGCTGTAGACCTGGAACTGGCCCGGGTACTTGGCGTCGTAGCGGGCCTTCCAGGCCTTGCCGCCGGGCATCTTGTCCAGCGAGGCGCCGCCTTCGGCGCAGACCACGTTGCCCAGGCTCTTGGCGCCGCCCGACAGCTCGGCCAGCTTGGCGGTGCAGATGCCGTCGCCGCCGAAGAACTTGACGTTGCCCATGCCCAGCTGGTCCATCTGGCGCAGCATCGGGCCGGCCTGCGGGTCCATGCCGCCGTAGAACACGCCGTCCGGGGCCTTGCTCTTGATGGCCGTCAGGATGGCCATGAAGTCGGTGGCCTTGTCGTTGGTGAACTGCTCGTCGACGATCTGGATGCCACGCGCCAGCGCCGTCTTCTTGAACACCTCGGCCACGCCCTGGCCGTAGGCGGTGCGGTCGTCGATGATGGCGACCTTCTTCAGCTTCAGGTTGTTGGCGGCGTGCAGGGCCAGGCCGGCGCCCAGCGCGTTGTCATTGGCCAGCAGGCGGAAGCTGGTCTTGAAGCCCTGCTGCGTCAGCTTGGGGTTGGTGGCCGACGGCGTGACGTGGGGGATGCCGCACTGGTTGTAGACCGCCGAGGCCGGGATGGTGGTGCCCGAGTTCAGGTGGCCGGCCACGCCGGCGACCTTGGCGTCGCACAGCTTCTGTGCCGCGGCCGTGCCCTGCTTGGGATCGGCGGCATCGTCTTCGGCCACCAGTTCCAGCTTGACCTTCTTGCCACCGATGGTCACGCCCTTGGCGTTGAGGTCCTCGATGGCCATGCGGGCGCCATTCTCGTTGTCCTTGCCGTAGTGGGCCTGGGCACCCGAGACCGGGCCGACGTGGCCGATCTTGACGACCGCGTCCTGGGCCATGGCGGTGCCGGCGAGCAGCGAGGCCGAGGCCGCGACGATGAGCTTGAGCTTGGTATGCATTCGGAAAATCTCCGGGGTGAGGGAGGAATGTGGGGCGGAACGATACACCGGTTGCGACGGGCCTCCGGCGCGCGCTGCATCGGGGCTTGCCCGTAGTCAACGGCCTGCCGCACGCAAGCCGCGTGCCCGGAGTTCAGGCCGAGGGCGCGTGGCGCTGCAGGTCCACGCCGGCGGCCTTGTAGCGCCGCCAGCGCTCGCGGCCGGCCTGCACATCGGCCTCGTCGTCCGACACCAGTTCCAGCACCCGCACATAGGCCGCCGCCAGCGCGGCCGGGTCGTCGTCGGCCAGTTCGGGGCCCAGGTTCAGCAGCACCTGGGCCTGGCTGGCCTGGGCATCGCCGGCGCGCTCCACCAGCCACAGCGGCGTGCGCTGCAGCCGCGGCGCCACGGCCTGGCCGGCGCGCAGCCGCAGGTGCGGGATGAACTCGCCGGGCTCGAAGGTCCACAGCAGCTGGTCCAGCCGCGCCAGCTCGGCCGCGCTGCCGCAGACGGCAATGCGGTGGCCGGCGCGCCAGGCCTTGCGCAGCAGGCGGCAGGCATAGCCGAGCTTGTCGGCCATGCCGGTGTGGAAGTCGACCGTCTCGGCCATCGCCGCGCGCTGCCGTGCCTCAGGCCGCCTGGGACAGCACCCAGTGCACCAACAGGCCCACCGGCCGGCCGGTCGAGCCCTTGGCGGCACCGGACTTCCAGGCCGTGCCGGCGATGTCCAGGTGCGCCCAGCGCAGCTTGGCGGTGAAGCGCTGCAGGAACTTGGCCGCGGTGATGGCGCCGCCGGCCCGCGGGCCGACGTTGCCCATGTCGGCGAAGTTGCTCTTCAGCGCCTCGTCGTACTCGTCGTCGACCGGCATGCGCCAGGCCGGATCGAGCGCCGCGTCGCCGGCCGCCAGCAGCTCGGCGGCCAGGCCGTCGTCGGGCGTGAACAGGCCCGAGCGCACGCCGCCCAGCGCGATCATGCAGGCGCCGGTGAGCGTGGCCACGTCGACCACCGCCTTGGGCTTGAAGCGCTCGGCATAGGTCAGCGCGTCGCACAGGATCAGCCGGCCCTCGGCGTCGGTGTTCAGGATCTCGATGGTCTGGCCCGACATGCTGCGCACCACGTCGCCCGGCTTCACCGCCTTGCCGCCCGGCATGTTCTCGGTGGACGGCACGATGCCGACCACGTTGACCTTGGGCTTGAGCTGGGCGATGGCCTGCATGGCGCCGACCACGCTGGCCGCGCCGCCCATGTCGAACTTCATCTCGTCCATGCCCTCGCCGGGCTTCAGGGAGATGCCGCCGGTGTCGAAGGTGATGCCCTTGCCCACCAGCACCAGCGGCGCCACGGTCTTGGCCGCGCCCTGGTAGTGCATGACGATGAAGCGCGGCGGCTCGGCCGAGCCCTGGGCCACGGACAGGAAGCTACCCATGCCCAGCGCCTCGATCTGCTTGCGCTCCAGCACCTCGATCTTCAGGCCCTGGGCGCGCGACATCTTGCGCGCCTCGTTGGCCAGCAGCGTGGGCGTGCAGTGGTTGCCCGGGCGGTTGGCCAGCTCGCGCGCCAGGTCCACGCCGGCCGCAATGGCCGCGCCGCGGGCGATGCCGGCCTCGGCGGCCCTGGCCTGGGCCTTGTCGGCCACCAGCAGCGTGAGTTTGGCCAGCACCGGCGCGGCCGGCGCGCTGGGCTTGGTGGCGCGGTAGACATAGACCGCATCGGCGGCGGCCGTCAGCAGGGCCTCGCCATGCTCGGTGCCGGTGGCCACGCCGGCGATCTGCACCGCCAGGTGCTTGACCGCCAGGCCCTTGAGCTGGGCCAGGCCGGTGGCCAGCGCGGACTTGACGGCCTTGGCCGAGCCGTCCTTGGCCACCACCACCGTCAGCCGCGGCGGCTTGACGCCGGCCACGCGGCCCAGGTAGGCCAGCTTGCCCGGCTTCAGTGCCAGGTCGCCGCTGGCCACGGCCTCGCCCACGGCGCCGGCCAGCGCCTCGTCCAGACCGGTCGGCAGGCTGTCGCCGACGATCACCAGCAGCAGCGCATCGGCGGCCAGGCGGCTTGTGGCCCCCGCCGCGATGACTTGAGTTCGGCAATCCATAATTCGCCCTAGTTTGAAGAGCCGAGAATGTTATTCGATCAGTCTGTGCGTCGCGAGTTGGCTCGCAGTTTCGGCGCCACCCTCGTGGTCATCCTCACCATCGTGATCACGATGATGCTGATCAGCACCCTGGGCCGCGCCGCCAACGGCGTGGTGGCGCCCGAGGACGTGGTGCTGCTGCTGGGCTATACCGCGCTGGGCCATCTGCCGACGATGCTGGCGCTGTCGCTGTTCGTGGCCGTGGTGGTGACGCTGGGCCGCATGTACCGCGACAGCGAGATGGTGATCTGGTTTGCCAGCGGCCTGGGGCTGTCGCGCTTTGTCGGCCCGGTGCTGCGCATGGCCTGGCCGGTGCTGCTGGCCATCGCCCTGCTGCTGCTGTTCGTCTGGCCCTGGGGCAACCGCGCCAGCACCGAGCTGCGCGCACGCTACGAGCAGCGCTCGGACCTGTCGCGGGTCACGCCCGGCGTGTTCCAGGCCTCGCGCGACGGCCAGCGCGTGTTTTTCATCGACCGCGCGAGCCAGGAGGGCGTGGAAGGCCACAACGTGTTCGTGCTGACGCGCGAAAACGGCCATGAGTCGGTGACCTCGGCCCACCGCGGCCGCATCGTCAACGAGGGCGAGCAGCGCGTGCTGCAGCTCGATGCCGGCCAGCGCAACGAGAGCGTGGCCCAGACCGGCGTGCGCACGCTGGCCAGCTTCGACACCTACCGCGTGGTGGTCAGCGATGCCGCGGCGCGCAGCGCCGAGGCCCAGCCGCCGCGCGCGATGGCCACGCTGGCCCTGCTGCGCGATCCGCAGCGCCGCCACCAGGCCGAGCTGACCTGGCGCTTCGGCATGCTGCTGGCGGCGGCCAATCTGCTGCTGCTGGGCGTGGGCCTGTCGGCCACCCAGCCGCGCCGCGCCAGCAACTGGAACCTGGTGCTGGCCCTGCTGGGCTTCGTCGTCTACTTCAACCTGATCAACCTGTCGCAGGCCTGGGTGGCCGGCGGCAAGGCCGCCATGGGCCCGGCCCTGCTGGGCCTGCATGGCGGCATGGCGCTGCTGGCGGTGGCGCTGATCGTCTGGCGCGACCATGCCACGGTGTGGCGGCTGTGGCCGCGGAGGGCCACGGCATGAGGACGGTGCGCCGGTTGCTGTACCGCGACATCGTCTGGTCGGTGGTGTTCGTGGCCATCGCCTTTCTGAGCCTGTTCTTCTTCATCGACGTGGTCAACGAGCTGGAGGACGTGGGCCGCGGCGGCTACACCCTGGGCCGCGCCCTGCTGCATGTGCTGCTGGCGGTGCCGGGGCACTTCTACGAGCTGTTCCCGATCGCGGTGCTGATCGGCACCATCTATGCGATGGCGCGGCTGGCGCAGTCGTCGGAGTTCACCATCCTGCGCACCGCCGGCCTGGGGCCGGGCCGGGCGCTGCGCCTGCTGGCCCTGCCCGGCCTGCTGTTTGCGCTGCTGACCTTTGCCATCGGCGACTGGGTGGTGCCGCTGACCGAGCGCCAGGCCGAGGGCGTGAAGGCCGGCGCACGTGGCATCGTCATCGCCGGTGGCGGCGCCTGGCTGAAGGAGCGGCGCGACGACAGCGGCAGCGCGCCGTCCAAGGGCCAGCCCGACCCGATGCGCGCGGTGTCGGTCAACGTCGCCGCGGCGGTGGGCGCCGGCGAACTGCGCGGCGTGCAGATCTTCGAGTTCGACCGCGAGGGCCGGCTGCGCACCCGCCTGGACGCCGAGCAGGCCACGGTGCTGCAGGATGGCCACTGGCTGCTGCGCCAGGTGCAGCGCAGCGACTGGCCGACGCCCGAGATGGCCGGCGCAGGCATGGCGCTGCGCAGCGAGCGCCTGGACCAGCTGCGCTGGGCCACGACGCTGGAGTCGGGCGTGGTCGCCGCGGCCCTGCTGCCGGCGCGCACCATGTCGGTGGTCGACCTGTGGCGCTACACCCACCACCTGAGCAGCCAGGACCAGGCGGTGCAGCGCCACGAGATCCAGTTCTGGAAGAAGGCGCTGTACCCGCTGGCCTGCGTGGTGATGGTGGCCCTGGCCCTGCCCTTTGCCTATCTGCATGCGCGTGCCGGCGGCGTCAGCTTCAAGGTCTTCGGCGGCATCATGCTGGGCATCAGCTTCGTGCTGCTGAACAACGCCGCAGGCCACCTGGGCCAGCTGCGCGACTGGACGCCCTGGATCGCCGCCGCCGCGCCGGGCCTGCTGTACCTGCTGATCTCGATGGGAGCCTTTGCATGGCTGGTGCGCTACCGCTGAACGCCGATCCGCAGGGCCTGCTGCTGTTTGCCCATGGCGCCCGCGATGCGTCATGGGCCCTGCCCTTCGAAGCCGTGGCCCGGCTGTGCCGCGAGCGGCTGGGCGAGGGCCGGGTGCAGCTGGCCTTCCTGGAGTTCATGACGCCCAACCTGCTGAGCGCCGGTGCGGCGCTGGCGGCCCAGGGCTGCCGCACGGTGGACATCGTGCCGCTGTTCCTGGGCGCCGGCGGCCATGTGCGCAAGGACATCCCGGCCCTGCTGGCGCAGCTGCAGGCCGCGCATCCGCAGGTGGCCTGGCGGCTGCAGCCGGCCGTGGGCGAGGCGCCGGCGGTGATCGCGGCCATGGCCGCGGTGGCCCTGGAGCCCCGATGAACCTGCACCAGTTCCGCTTCGTGCAGGAGGCGATGCGCCGCAACCTCAACCTGACCGAGACGGCCAAGGCGCTCTACACCTCGCAGCCGGGCATCAGCAAGGCCATCCTGGAGCTGGAAGAAGAGCTGGGCGTGGACATCTTCGCCCGCCATGGCAAGCGCCTGAAACGCGTCACCGAGCCCGGCCAGCTGGTGCTGCAATCGATCGAGGTCATCATGCGCGAGGTCGCCAACCTCAAGCGCATCGGCGAGGAATACAGCAAGCAGGACGCCGGCACGCTGTCCATCGCCACCACGCATTCGCAGGCGCGCTATGTGCTGCCGGGCCCGGTGGCCCAACTGCGCCGGCAGTTTCCCAAGGTGCAGGTGCAGATGCACCAGGTGACGCCGCTGGACGTGGCGCGCATGCTGATCGACGATGTGGCCGAGATCGGCCTGGCCACCGAGGCCCTGGCCGATCATCCGCAGTTGGTCACCCTGCCCTGCCACGACTGGCAGCATGTGATCGTGGTGCCGGCCGGCCACCGCCTGGCCCAGGTCGAGCGGCCCACGCTGGAGCAGCTGGCGGCCGAGCCGCTGGTGACCTACCACGCCACCTTCAGCGGCCGCACGCGGCTGGACCAGGCCTTTGCCCGCGCCCGGCTCTCGCCCAGCATCGTGCTGGAGGCCATCGACGCCGACGTCATCAAGACCTATGTGCGCTTAGGGATGGGCGTGGGCATCGTCGCCGAACTGGCGGTGCGCGACGATCCGCCCGGCAGCGATCTGGTGTCGCGCCCGGTGGGCCATCTGTTCGGCACCAACACCACGCGCGTGGCCTTCAAGCGCGGTGCCTATCTGCGCCACTTCGTGCATGCCTTTGCCGGCCTGCTGTCCGAGCGCCTGACCCGCCCGCTGATCGAGCGCGCGATGGCCGAGCGCCCGGGCCAGGTCAGCGACAACTCCTACGAACTCTGAACCCGCCATGACCGCACTGCGCACCCATACCCCGTCACCGCCCAGCCGCCTGCCGAACGTGGGCACGACCATCTTCACCGTCATGTCGGCCCTGGCCGCCGAGCATGGCGCGGTCAACCTGGGCCAGGGCTTTCCTGATTTCGACTGCGATCCGGCCCTGCTGGCCTGCGTGCAGCAGGCCATGGCCGAGGGCCTGAACCAGTACCCGCCGATGGCCGGCGTGGCGCCGCTGCGCGAGGCCATGGCGGCCAAGATCGCGGCCCTGTACGGCCACCGCTACGACGCGGCCAGCGAGATCACCGTCACCGCCGGCGCCACCCAGGCCATCCTCACCGCCATCCTGGCCGTGGTCGGCCCCGGCGACGAGGTCATCGTGCTGGAGCCCAACTACGACAGCTATGTGCCCAACATCGAGCTGGCCGGCGGCGTGGTGGTGCGCGTGGCGCTGGGCTCGGCCTCCGGGGCCGGCACGTTCCGCCCCGACTTCGACGCCATTGCCGCGGCGATCACGCCACGCACGCGGGCCATCATCGTCAACTCGCCGCACAACCCCAGCGCCAGCATCTGGCGCCAGGCCGACATGCAGCGCCTGGCCGAGATCCTGGCGCCCACCGAGGTGCTGCTGATCAGCGACGAGGTCTACGAGCACATGGTCTACGACGGCGAGCCGCATGCCAGCGCCTCGCGCATCCCCGAGCTGGCGGCGCGCGCCTTCGTCATCAGCAGCTTCGGCAAGACCTACCACGTCACCGGCTGGAAGGTGGGCACGGTGGCCGCGCCGGCGCCGCTGATGGCCGAGTTCCGCAAGGTGCACCAGTTCAATGTGTTCACCGTCAACACACCGATGCAGCACGGCCTGGCGCGCTACATGGCCAACCCGGCGCCCTACCTGGAGCTGCCGGCCTTCTACCAGGCCAAGCGCGACCTGTTCCGTGCCGGGCTGGCCGACACCAGGTTCAAGCTGCTGCCGAGTGAAGGCAGCTACTTCCAGGTGGTGGACTACAGCGCCATCAGCGATCTGCCCGAGGCCGACTTCTGCCGCTGGCTGACCACCGAGATCGGCGTGGCGGCGATCCCGCTGTCGGCCTTCTACGGCGACGGCCGCAACCAGGGCCTGGTGCGCTTTTGTTATGCCAAGCGCGACGACACGCTGCGCGCGGCGCTGCAGCGCCTGGCCCGGCTGTGAGCCGTCAGACCCGCGAGGACGGCGGCAGCTCGTAGTCCTCGAGGTGTGGCGAGGGCAGCGGCAGCGGCGTGAAGCCCGAGGGCTCGGTGTAGTTGCGCGGCGCGGCGGCCGGCTCGCTGAGGTCCAGGTCGATGCTGCTGCCCAGGTCCAGGCCCAGGCTGCTGCCCACGCCGGTGCGCGAGGCCGCGCTGGCCATCACGCCGGGCACGGTGGCCGGCCGGGCCCAGGCCTCGGTCAGCTCGTCGGCATCGACCGGCTCGGGCGTGCGCGACACCAGGCGCGGCCGTGGCGAGGTGGTGTCGCCGGCATCGGCATCCAGCGGCAGCAGCACGTCCACCGGCACGGCCGAGGCCGGCGTCTGGTCGTGCAGGTCGCGCACCAGCGCATACAGCAGCAGCAGGTCGCGGTAGGCCGGCAGATCGAACAGCTCGCCCTGGTCGCGGCGGAACAGCAGCACCTCCAGCTCGGCCATGGCATCGATGGGATCGGCCCACACCAGGCTCAGCCGCTGCAGCACCTCGTCATAGGCCTCCAGCGAATGGCCGGCCTCCAGGTCGGCACTCCATTCCGGCGCATAGGCATTGAAGCGCTGGTTGAAGCGACTGCGCGTGCGCTCGTAGCCCTCGGTATTGCCCTGCTGCTTGTAGACCTCCAGCAGCTTCAGATAGGGCAAGGCGCTGGTGCCGCCGGTGTTGCGGATGTGGTCGACCAGCAGGTCCACCGCCGCCTCCTCCTGGCCCAGCACCATGAAGAAGTCGACCTGCTGCTCCAGGTCCAGCAGTTCCTCCACCGACACCGCACGCGGCGGCAGGCCGGCCATGGTCAGCTCGGCAAAGCTGGGCGGCGGCTCGTTGCGCGACAGGCCGACCCGCGGCGCCGCGCCGCTGCGTGGCAAGCGATCCGCCGCCGAGCGGTCGCGTCCGGCCTGTTGTGCCGCACGCTCAGCCGGGCCGGGGGGCGGGGCCTCCATCGCGCCGGCCAGCGTCGAGGGCGGGCTGGCCGGCGCGGCGGCCGGCGACAGCATGCTGCCCAGGTGGCCCAAGGCACCCAGAGCACCCGAGCCGGCCACCGAACCTGCATCGGCACCCGTGGCGCGCGTCGGCGTGCCACGTGCGCTGCCCGGGGCAGCGGCCGCCCCGGCCGTCGACGGCAAGGCGCCCGGCTGGGCCGGGCCCTGCGGCGCCCGGGCCTGCCCGCGTGGCCGGCCCGTCAGGCGTGCCAGGCGCAGGCCCAGCCAGCCGGCCAGGGCCAGCGCGCCCACGCCGGCCAGCACCATCCAGGGCAGCCAGGCGCTGGCGGCCTCGGCATCGGCCAGGCGCAGGCGCAGCACCTGCACCAGGTCCTGCTGCTGGCGCAGCTGGGTGCGCAGCTGGGCCAGTTCGGCCGAGCTTGCGGCCGGGCTGTCGCCCTGGTTCGCGGTTTGGCTGGTGGTCTGGGGCGCGGCCGCGGCGGGCGCCGCCGCGGTCTGGGCCGGCAGTACGGACGGCATCAGCAGGCAGGCGGTGGCGGCCCAGGCCATCGCGGCCCTCGCCATCGTCCGGCGGCGCAAGCCTGAGCAACCGGGCGACGGTGGATTCGGCCCGGAGACCGGGGCATGGGAGCGGCGAGCCATTCCAGGTGCTGACGGATGCTGCTGATCGGAGGGCCGGCGAAAACGCGTGGCGGTCAGCAGACCACTCTAGCACGCGGTCATGCCGCCACCGCCGCTTGCGCAGGCCGAGCCGCGCCCCCGACCGCGGGGCCTTGTGACGCCTTGCCGGATCGACGCCGCTCAGCTGTCGTAGCCGGGCAGTTGCCGGTCCAGCCGGCGCAGCAGGCTGGGCCAGACCAGGCCGCCGCCCATGCCACGCGTGGCCTGGGCCGACTGCTGCTGGGCGGTGGCGATGATGCCAGGGTCCACCGTGGTCAGCGCACCGCCGCCGGCCTGGGCGCGGATCTGGATGTTGCAGGTGGTCTCGAACACGTACATGGCCAGAAAGGCCTCGGCCACGCTGGAGCCCACCGTCAGCAGGCCGTGGTTGCGCAGCATCAGGTAGTTGTTGCGGCCCAGGTCGGCCTGCAGCCGCGGCTTCTCGTCGTCGCGCAGGGCCACGCCCTCGTAGTCGTGGTAGCCCAGGCTGGACAGCACGAAGATCGACTGCTGCGAGATCGGCAGCAGCCCGTCCTTCTGCGCCGACACGGCCACGCCGTTGAGCGTGTGCGTGTGCATCACGCAGTGGGCGTCGTGGCGCACCGCATGCACGGCGCTGTGGATGGTGAAGCCGGCCGGGTTGACCGGGTACGGCGTGTCCTCCAGCTTGTTGCCCTGCAGGTCGATCTTGACCAGGCTGGAGGCGGTGATCTCCTCGAACAGCAGGCCGTAGGGGTTGATCAGGAACTGGTCCTCGGTGCCCGGCACACGCGCGCTGATGTGGGTGAACACCAGGTCGTCCCACTTGAACAGCGCCACCAGGCGGTAGGCCGCGGCCAGGTCGACGCGGGCCTGCCATTCTTCGGGCGACACCGTCTCGCGGCGAGAGGGAAAGGCAAGCGTGCGGGCATTCATGGTCGCTGTCTCCTGGGCTTGGTGTCGTCGTGCCGCCGATGCCGCGGCCAGCGGCCGACGCCGCCGTCAATCGTCGGATGCGACGGCGCGTCAGTGCCGCGTCAGCATGGACAATAGGACGAGCATGGAGGCGCCGTTGTCGCGCCAGGGACAAGGCATGAATACCCCGGTTCTTACACTCGACGAACGGCAGAACATCGAATCCGGCGCGTGGTTTTCCAAGCTCTCCCAACCCCTGCGTCACGCGATTCTGTCGCGTGCCTATGTCAGGCGTCTGAGCGACGGGGCACCACTGGCCACACGGGGCAGCCCGGCCGAAGAATGGATCGGCGTGGCCCGTGGTGCGGTGCGCATCTCGCTGGTCTCGCTGTCGGGCAAGCAGGTCACGCTGACCTATGCCGAGCCGGGCGTGTGGTTCGGCGACATCGCGCTGTTCGACGGCCTGCCGCGCACCCACGATGCCGATGCCCATGGCGAGACCACGTTGCTGTGCATCCGCAAGGCCGACTTCAAGGACCTGCTGACCCAGCATCCCGAGCTGTACGACGCCCTGCTGCGCCTGAACTGCCGCCGCCTGCGGCTGATGTTCAACCAGTTCGAGGACCTCAACACCAAGCCGCTGGCCGCGCGCCTGGCCAAGCAGATCCTGCTGCTGGCCAAGAGCTATGGCATCGCCCAGGGCGAGGAGATCCGCATCGGGCTGCAGCTGGCGCAGGAAGACCTGGCCCAGTTGCTGGGCGCCTCGCGCCAGCGCGTCAACCAGGAGCTGAAGGGCTTCGAGCGCGAAGGCGCGGTGCGGGTGGAGCCGACGCGCCTGGTGGTGCTGTCGCGCGAGAAGCTGCTGGTCATCGCGGAGCGCTGAGCCGCCGCCTCAAGCCCTTTTTCATCACCGTCAGGCCCGGTCCTCGGGCACAGGAGACTTCCCGATGGACGACCTGAACTCCGGCACCCGGCCGGTGTCGGACACCCATGCCTTCGACGTGGCCGCACTCGAGGCCTGGCTGGGCCGCAACCTGCCCGACTTTGCCGGGCCGCTGACCGTCGAGCAGTTCAAGGGCGGCCAGTCCAACCCGACCTACAAGCTGATCACGCCGGGCCGCGCCTATGTGATGCGCAGCAAGCCCGGGCCGCTGGCCAAGTTGCTGCCCTCGGCCCATGCCATCGAGCGCGAGTACAAGGTGATGGGCGCGCTGGCGCTGTCGGGCGTGCCGGTGGCGCGCATGCATGTGCTGTGCGAGGACGAGTCGGTGATCGGCCGCGCCTTCTACGTGATGGAGTGCGTGCAGGGCCGGGTGCTGTGGGACCAGGGCCTGCCCGGCATGAGCCCCGACGAGCGTGGTGCCATCTACGACGAGATGAACCGCGTCATCGCCACGCTGCACAGCGTCGATCCCAAGGCCGTGGGCCTGGCCGACTTCGGCAAGCCCGGCAACTACTTCGCACGCCAGATCGGCCGCTGGAGCAAGCAGTACCAGGCCTCGGTGACCGAGGACATCCCGGCCATGAACCAGCTGATCGATTGGCTGCCGGCGCACATGCCGGCCAGTGCACTCGACGAGACCCAGGTGTCCATCGTGCATGGCGACTACCGGCTGGACAACCTGATCTTCCATCCCGACGAGCCGCGCATCGTGGCCGTGCTCGACTGGGAACTGAGCACGCTGGGCCATCCGCTGGCCGACTTCAGCTACCACTGCATGAGCTGGCACATCTCGCCCGGCACCTTCCGTGGCATCGCCGGGCTGGACCTGGCGGCGCTGGGCATCCCGGCCGAGCGCGAGTACATCCAGCGCTATTGCGCGCGCACCGGCCGCGGCAATGCCGTCGATGCGCTGCTGGCCGACTGGAACTTCTACCTCGCCTACAACCTGTTCCGCCTGGCCGCCATCACCCAGGGCATTGCCAAGCGAGTGGTCGATGGCATCGCCGCCAGCGCCCAGGCCAAGGCCACCGGTGCCGCCACCCGTTCGCTGGCCGAATTGGGCTGGCAGTTTGCGCAGAAGGCCTGATCCGCCCGACGCTCTCCTTTCTCCTAACAGGAGCCCCCATGGATTTCGCCTACTCCGCCAAGACCGAGCAATACCGTGAGCGCCTCAACGCGTTCATGGACCAGCACATCTTCCCGGCCGAACAAGCCTATGCCGACGAGCTGGCCGCCAACACCGCGGCCGGCAAGCGCTGGACGCCGCTGCAGGTGATCGAGGACCTCAAGCCCAAGGCCCGCGCTGCCGGCCTGTGGAACCTGTTCATGCCCGGCACCGAGCATGGCGGCGCCGGCCTGACCAACCAGGAATACGCGCCGCTGGCCGAGATCATGGGCCAGGTGCTGTGGAGCAGCGAGGTCTTCAACTGCTCGGCGCCCGACACCGGCAACATGGAGGTGCTGGCGCGCTACGGCACGCCCGAGCAGCAGGAACGCTGGCTCAAGCCGCTGCTGGCCGGCGAGATCCGCTCGGGCTTTGCGATGACCGAGCCGGCCGTGGCCTCGTCGGATGCCACCAACATCGAGGCCCGCATCGAGCGCCAAGGTGACGAATACCTCATCAACGGCCGCAAGTGGTGGACCTCGGGCGGCGGCGACCCGCGCTGCAAGATCCTGATCTTCATGGGCAAGACCGATCCGCAAGCGCCCAAGCACTCGCAGCAGAGCATGGTGCTGGTGCCGATGGACACGCCCGGGGTCAAGGCGGTGCGCGCACTGTCGGTGTTTGGCTACGACGATGCGCCGCATGGCCACATGGAGGTCGAGTTCAACAATGTGCGCGTGCCGGTGTCGAACATGCTGCTTGGCGAAGGGCGCGGCTTCGAGATCGCCCAGGGCCGTCTGGGCCCGGGCCGCATCCACCACTGCATGCGCCTGATCGGCCTGGCCGAGCGTGCGCTGAAGCTGATGTGCCAGCGCGCCACCCAGCGCGTGGCCTTCGGCAAGACCATCGCCCAGCAGACGGTGACGCAGGAGCGCATTGCCGAGGCCCGCTGCATGATCGAGCAGGCCCGGCTGCTGACGCTGAAGGCGGCCTGGATGATGGACGTGGCCGGCAACAAGGCGGCCAAGGCCGAGATCGCGATGATCAAGGTGGTGGCGCCGAACATGGCGCTGCAGGTCATCGACTGGGCCATGCAGGTGCATGGCGGCGGCGGCGTGTGCCAGGACTTCCCGCTGGCCTTCAGCTATGCCCAGGCCCGCACGCTGCGCTTTGCCGACGGTCCGGACGAGGTGCACCGCAACGCCATCGCCAAGCTGGAACTGGGCCGCCACGCGATGTGACGGCGCACGCTGCGCCTCAGCCTTTTTTGGGCAGGCGCAGCGTCGGTTCGTCGGGGTCGGTGGGGCCGATGTGCTCCCACAGGCTGGGCTGGGTGGTCTGGCCGCTGCCGGCCACGTCGCGCCATTCCTCGGCCACGCGCCGGGCCTCGCGCAGGCCATGCTCGAACACCGACATCCACATCGTCAGCGATGGCAGATCGGGATCGGCCATCGCCGTGCGCAGCGTCAGGCGGCCACGCGAGATGGTCAGGGTCAGCGGCTGCTCCGGCGGCACCGGGTCCACGGTGGCCGCCAGCGCATCGTTGAGCGACGAGGACAGCCATTGCTGGGCCCAGGGCAGCAGGCTGGCGACCACGCCGTAGCGCTCGCGCAGCCGGCCCAGGTCATGGGCCGACAGCTTCTGGTACATCACCAGCCAGCGCATCTCGGGCGGGGTCTCGGTGTCGATGCGCGTCTGCACATCGTCCACGTAATGCTCGTAGACCGCGCGCTCGGTGGCCTCCATCAGCGCGCGGTTGAGAACCAGCACCTGCAGTTCCTTGGGCAGGTTCAGTTCGGTGATCAGGCGCAGCTCGAAGCCCTCGACATAGCTGCGCTGCGACGCGCCCCATTCGATGCGCCAGGCCTGCGTGCCCAGTCGGCCATCGATGGCGCAGCCCTGGGCGTCGCGCACACGCCGGAAGGCATGGCCGCGCTCCTGGGCCCAGGCTTCGAGCAGGCTCAGGCCGCCGGGCTCGGAGCCACGCGACAGCAGGCGGCGCAGGGTCTTGAGCATGCTGGGGTTCAGTTCAGAATGGGCAGCGGAGCAGCCCTTCGTTCCTCTCGATTGGAGACCAAACAATGATAGACGTGTATTCGTGGGCCACGCCCAACGGCCACAAGGTCCACATCATGTTGGAGGAATGTGCACTGCCCTACCGTGCAATAGCTGTCGATATCGGCGCCGGCCAGCAGTTCGCGCCCGACTTCCTGGCCATCAGCCCGAACAACAAGATCCCGGCCATCGTCGATCCCGAGGGGCCGGAGGGCCGGCCCATCCAGCTGTTCGAGTCCGGCGCCATCCTGCTGTACCTGGCCGGCAAGACCGGCCGCCTGCTGCCCGAGGGCACGGCCGCCAAGTACGAGGTGCTGCAGTGGCTGATGTTCCAGATGGGCGGCCTCGGGCCGATGTTGGGCCAGGCCCATCACTTCCGCCTGTATGCGCCGCAGAAGATCGCCTATGCCATCGAGCGCTACACCAACGAGGCCAAGCGGCTCTATGGCGTGCTCGACCGGCGGCTGGCCAAGTCGCGCTACATCGGCGGCCCCGACTACTCGATCGCCGACATCGCCGTCTTTCCCTGGCTGCGCTCCTGGAAGAACCAGGGCATCAGCTGGTCCGATTACCCGCACCTGAAAGGCTGGTTCGACGAGATCGCTGCCCGGCCCGCGGTGCAGCGTGGTGTCGAGGTGCTGGCCGACCGCCGCCGGCCCATCACCGACGAGCAGTCGCGCGAGGTGCTGTTCGGCGCCACCCAGTACCGCCAGCGCTGATCGTCCACAAGCCGAAGGCCGTCGGTGACGACTGAGGGGGGGCCACGCCCCGCAGCCGGCATGGCTTGCGGGAGAATGCCGGCCATGCCCGTCCTGGCCGAACCCTGCCGCGTGATCGCATGAATCCCAGCGCCCCCGATCCGCTGCCAGCGCCCTCGCCCGCCCATCCTGGGCAGCCTGCCGGTCCGGCCATGGCGCCCGACGACGCTGAGACCACCGACCTGCACCTGCCGGATCTGGCCTCGCCAGCGCCACCGCCGCCCCCACCTCCGTCACCACCGGCTCCGGTCGATCCCGGCTGGGCGCCAACCCAGATCCTGCCGCGCCGCCGCGCGCCCGGCAGCGGCAATGCGCTGCCGCTGGGGCTGAAGCTGGGCGAGTTCGAGATCCTGCGCGTGCTGGGCGAAGGCGGCTTCGGCATCGTCTACCTGGTGCAGGACCACATGCTGCAGCGCCAGGTGGCGATCAAGGAGTACTTCCCGGCCACGCTGTCGGCGCGCGACGACGACCTCAGCGTGCGCGTCACCAGCGAGTCCAACCGCGGCCTGTTCCAGGCCGGTCTGGACGGCTTTCTGAACGAGGCGCGCATGCTGGCGCAGTTCGACCATGCCTCGCTGGTCAAGGTCTACCGCTTCTGGCGCGAGCGTGGCACGGCCTACATGGTCATGCCCTACTACGAGGGCACGACGCTGAAGGCGGCGCTCAAGGCCCTGGGCTCGCCGCCCGACGAGCGCTGGCTGATGGCCTTGCTGGCGCCGCTGACCGAGGCCCTGGCCGTGCTGCATGCCGAGCGTTGCTACCACCGCGACATCGCGCCCGACAACATCCTGCTGCTGGCCGGCAGCGGCCGGCCGCTGCTGCTGGACTTTGGCGCCGCGCGCCAGGTCATCAGCGATGCCACGCAGGCGCTGACCGCCATCCTCAAGCCGGGTTATGCGCCGGTCGAGCAATATGCCGAGGTGCCTGGGCTGAAACAGGGGCCGTGGACCGACCTGTATGCGCTGTCGGCGGTGGTCTATGCCGCGATCACCGGCCACAAGCCGCCGGCCGCCGTGGGCCGCAGCGTGGCCGACAGCTATGTGCCGCTGGTGCAGCAGGCCGCCGGCCGCTACTCCGCCGGCTTTCTGCAGGCCATCGACCGCGGCCTGCAGGTGCGCCCCGAGGACCGGCCGGCCTCGGTGGCCGAGTTCCGCCAGTCGCTGGCCATCGATGGCGGTGGCGTCGGCGGCGTGACCATCATCGTGCCGTCGACCAAGCCCAGCCCGGCTGCACCTGCTCCGGCGCCGGCCCTGCCGCCGGTGGCCATGCCACCGGTCGCGGTGGCGGCGTCGCGTCCCGGGCGGCTGCCCTGGATCGCCGCCGGCGGGGCGGGGCTGCTGCTGGCGGCCGCGGCACTGTGGTGGGGCCTGGCCTCCAGACCAGCGACCGCGCCCGCCCAGAGCGCGGCGCCGTTACAACAGCCATCACAAGCACCGGCACAACAGTTGCCACCGACGACCGCAGCCACGTCAGCCGAGCCCTGGACGCCGGTGGCGGAGTTCGACCGCATGCTGCAGGCCGCCACCAGCGGCTTCGAGGTCCAGGCCGGCGCCACCCAGCCCACGCTGCGCATCGGCCGCGACCGCCTGCAGTTCACCGTGCGCTCGTCGCGCGACGGCTTCCTCTATGTGCTGGTGTCCAGCACCGACGGCTCGCTGATGCTGCTTTATCCGAACACCCAGTCGGGCAGCAACCGCGTGCGGGCCGGCCAGGTGCTGACCCTGCCGCAGGCCAACTGGCCACTGGACACCTTCGAGCCCGAGGGCGACGAGCATTTCATCGCCCTGGTGTCCGAGCAGCCGCGCGACTTTGCCGCGCTGAAGCCCGAGCGCGAGGCCTGGTTCCAGCGCCTGCCCACCGGCGATGCGGGCGCTGCGCTGGCCCGCACCCATGCCGGCAGCGGCAGCGCCTTTGCCGGCCGTGCAGCCTGTCAGGAGCCGGGCTGCGACCGCTTTGGCGCGGCGCGCTTCTCGGTGCGCGTCACACGCTGAAAGCAACCGGCCCTGAAATGCAAAAAGCCGCCCGAGGGCGGCTTTTCAACATCAGAAACCGGACGGAGCCGATTACTTGCTGGCGGCCGAAGCGGCGGCGGCAGCGGCGGCCGAAGCGGCGGCGTCGGCGGCCGGAGCAGCCGAGGCGGCTTCCGAAGCGGGGGCCGGGGCCGGGGCGGCGGCGGGAGCCGGAGCGGGGGCCGGAGCCTCTTCCTTCTTGCCGCAGGCGGTCAGGGCGGCGGCGGCGATCAGCGAAGCCAGCAGGAGCGACTTGTTCATGGGTGTCCTCTGTAGTGAAAGGTGTCGATCAACTAGTTACCGGTAATAGGATCAGACTGCTGCGTTGCTCTGTTGACGCCTGTCAACAAGGCCAGCGGGATCTGGTCCCGACCCAAGAGGCTCGAGCCCCCTTGGAATCAGCCGATCATTATAGCACAACCTAGGGAACGCCCCTATAAACCCAGGGGCGAGACCGGCCAGCCGGCCTCGGCATGTTGCAGCAATGCGTCAGTTTGCTCGCGCCACTGCACCAAGGCAGCGCGATCCTGCACAAGCAGACCGCGCCAATGCACGTTGTCGTGCCAGCGCACGCCGGCGGTGCGGCTCCACAGCCAGGCCGGCTCGGGCGGCAGTTGGTCGTCGGCCAGGCGCCAGGCGCTGATGCGGTGCATCCAGGGACGGCGCCAGGCGGCAAAGCGCGGCAGGCGGCGCTGCACCGCCTCGTAGTCGCGCGCCAGCAGCGTCAGGCTGCGGCCGGCCGGGCGCAGCCATTGCGTCAGCGCCTCCAGCACCGACGGCTCGTCCAGCGGCCAGTCGGCGAAGTCGGCGCTCCAGGCCTGCAGTTCGCCGCTGGCGCCCTCGTGCTGCGGCAGGGCCAGCAGCAGGGCGCGCAGCGCCTGCACGCAGTCGCTGCGGCCGATCAGCCGTTCAGCGCTCATCGCCCGTCACCGCCTGCCCTCGCCCGCCGGGTCCACATGGGCCCAGCCGGCGGCAAGCCAGTCGTCCAGCAGTTCGCGGGCGCCGGCGCTGAGCCGGGCGGCCTCGCCCGCCGCCAGCCGGCGCCGGTCGGCCAGTTGCTGCATCAGCCGCGCATCGCGGCCGCCGGCGACAAAAGCCTCGCCGTTGATGAAGATGTGGCGCGGGTCGTAGAGCATGCGCGTGCGCCGGTCCAGGCGCACGCCCTGCCCCGGCGCCAGCGGCCGGGCCTCGGCACGGGCGTCGAACCAGACCTGGGCCTTGGGCTCGGTGACGGCCTCGCCCAGCGCCCGGTCCAGCGCCAGCGGATCGCCCAGGGCCTTGTGCAGTTGGGCCAGGGCGAAGTCGCGCAGGCTCTCGGGCAGGCGCGCCGGCGTGTCGGTGGCCGGGCGGCCCGGGTCCTTGTAGATGGCCTCGGGGCGGCCGGCCTCGGGCGGCTCCAGGCCATCGGCCAGGCGGTGCAGCAGGTCCTGCGCCAGGCCGGTGGCGGTGGCGGCGCGAAAGCCCACCGAGCAGGTCATGCAGTCGCCGCCCTCGGCCACGCCGTCGTGGCCCCACAGCGGCGGCAGGTAGAGCATGTCGCCGGGCTCCAGCAGCCATTCTTCGCTGGGTTGGAAATTGGCCAGGATGCGCACCGGCAGGCCGGGCACCAGGCTGCGGTCGGCCACCGGGCCGATGCGCCAGCGCCGGCGGCCCTGCACCTGCAGCAGGAACACGTCGTAGGAATCCAGGTGCGGGCCGACACCGCCGCCGTCGCTGGCGTACGAGATCATCAGATCGTCGAGCCGCGCCTCGGGCACGAAGCGGAACGGCTGCAGCATCGCATGGGCGGCGTCCAGGTGCAGGTCCAGGCCCTGCACCAGCAGGGTCCAGCCGGGGCGTGAGACGGCCGGGATCTGGCGCCGCGAGAACGGGCCGTGGCGCAGCTTCCACTGGCCGTCGAAGGCGCTGAGCAAACGGCTTTCAACGCCGTCCTGGCCTGCCAGGTCGAACAGCGCTGCGCGCGAGACCGGCGGCTGCACGCCGGGCCAGGCCTGGCGGATCAGCAGCGGCTTCTTCTGCCAATGGCGGCGCATGAACTGCTGCGGCGACAGTCCGCCCAGCAGCGTGGTGGCTTGGTTCACATCCATGGGCCGCATTCTCGCCGCCGGCCACTGGGCATGCGGTATGCGAACATTGCCGCATGTTGATCCAAGACCCTTGCGTGGTGGAACTCACCTGGACGCTGGCCGACGGCCAGGGCCAGGCCATCGACGAACTGACCGAGCCGCTGGCCTTCTACTACGGCGGCGACGACCTGCTGCCCAAGCTGGAGGAGGCGCTGGCCGGCCAGGAAGAAGGCTTCGAGTGCGACCTGCACCTGGAGCCCGAGCATGCCTTCGGCGACTACGACGCCAGCCTGGTGTGCTTCGAGTCGCGCGCGCTGTTTCCCGAGGGCATCGAGCAGGGCATGCAGATCGAAGGCCTGCCCGAGGGCGCGCAGACACCCGACATGCCCGAGGGCACGATCTACACGGTGACCGAGGTCTACCCCTCGCATGTGGTGCTGGACGGCAACCACCCGCTGGCCGGGCTGGCGCTGCAGCTGCACGTCAAGGTGGTCAGCGTGCGCGAGGCCACCGACGAGGAGATCGACGCCGGCACCGTGGGCGAGAGCCTGTTCAGCGTGGCCCAGGGCGCAGGCCCCGACGACACGCTGCACTGAGCCGCTTGGCTCAGCCGCGGCCGGTGGAGCCGAAGCCGCCGGCGCCGCGCTGGCTGGCCGCGAAGTCATCGACGACGCGGAAGGCCGCCTGCACCACGGGCACGATGACCAGCTGGGCCAGGCGCGCCAGCGGTTCGATGGTGAAGGGCTCGCTGCCGCGGTTCCAGGTGCTGACCATCAGCGGACCCTGGTAGTCGCTGTCGATCAGGCCGACCAGGTTGCCCAGCACGATGCCGTTCTTGTGGCCCAGGCCCGAGCGCGGCAGGATCAGCGCCGCCAGGCCGGGATCGGCGATGTGGATGGCGATGCCGGTGGGCACCAGCACGGTCTGGCCGGGCTGCAGGGTCAGCGGCGCATCCACGCAGGCGCGCAGGTCCAGGCCGGCGCTGCCGGGCGTGGCGTAAGCCGGGAGTTGCTCGGCCAGACGCGGGTCCAGCACTTTCAGATCGATGGTGGTGTTCATTCGGTGGGCGCAGCAGCCAGGCGCGCGGCGATCTCGCCGACCAGGGCGCGCGCCAGCGTCAGCTTGTCGGCGGTAGCCAGTTCACGCTCGCCGGCAGCGTCGATCAGCAGCAGCGTGTTGTGGTCGCGGCCAAAGGTGGCCGGGCCCAGGTTGCCGACGATCAGCGGCACGCCTTTGCGCAACCGCTTCTCGCGCGCATGGCGGGCCAGGTCGTGGCTCTCGGCGGCAAAACCCACGCAATACGGCCGGCCGGGCTCGGGCAGGCGTGCGACGGCGGCCAGGATGTCGGGGTTTTCGGTGAAGGCGATGGCCGGCACCTGGCCCGAGCCATCCTTCTTGATCTTCTCGCCGGACTGTGCGGCCGGGCGCCAGTCGGCCACCGCGGCGGTGGCGACGAAGACATCGTGCTGCGTGGCCAGCGGCAGCACCGCGTCGTGCATCTGCAGCGCGCTCTTCACGTCGATGCGCCGCACCTGGCGCGGCGTGGCCAGCGCCACCGGGCCCGCCACCAGGGTGACCTGGGCGCCGGCCTCGCGGGCCGCGCGGGCGATGGCAAAACCCATCTTGCCCGAGGACAGGTTGGTGATGCCGCGCACCGGGTCGATGGCCTCGAAGGTGGGGCCGGCGGTGATCAGCACGCGCCGGCCGGCCAGGCACTTGGGCTGGAAAAAGGCGATCAGCTCCTCGCACAGCTCGCTGGCTTCCAGCATGCGGCCGTCGCCGACCTCGCCGCAGGCCTGGTCGCCGGCGCCCGGGCCCAGCAGCCTGGCGCCATCGGCCTGCACCTGGGCCACATTGCGCTGCGTGGCCGGATGGGCCCACATCTCGCGGTTCATCGCCGGCGCCAGCAGCAGCGGCGTGCGCTCGACGGGCCGGGCCAAACAGGTCAGCGACAGGATCTCGCCGGCCCGGCCCTGGGCCAGCTGGGCGATGAAGTCGGCCGAGGCCGGCGCCACGACGATGGCATCGGCCTCGCGCCCCAGCTCGATGTGCGGCATGTGGTTGGGCGTGCGCGCATCCCACTGGCTGAGCACCACCGGCCGGCCGCTCAGCGCCTGCATGGTCACCGGCGTGATGAACTGGCAGGCGGCCTCGCTCATCACCACCTGCACCGTGGCGCCGGCGCGCTGCAGCTCGCGCACCAGCTCGGCCGACTTGTAGCAGGCGATGCCGCCGGACAGGCCCAGCAGGATGTGGCGGCCGGACAGCGGCAGGGGCGCGGCGCCGCTCATCTCAGGCTGCGGCGCCATGGCACTTCTTGTACTTCTTGCCGCTGCCGCAGGGGCAGGGATCGTTGCGGCCCGGCTGGGCCTCGACACGCCGCGTCTCGGGCTTGGGCGCATGCTCCACCCAGTACAGGCGCAGGTCCTGCACGCCGAAGCAGGCCTCGTCGATCAGCTGGTCGCGCTCCAGCGTCTCGCCGGGGTACTGCTCGGCCAGGTGGGTGGCCAGCTCGTCGGCGCTCATCAGCAGGGCCATCACCCTGCCCACGCAGTCGGCAAACCAGTTGGCGTCTTCGCTGTCCTCGTCCTCGGGCTCGGGCCAGTCCTCGTCGAAGTCCTCCACCGCCTGGCGGAAGCCCTCGGCCCACAGCGCGCCGGTCTGCAGCTGCTCGTTGGCCTCCTCGGCACTGATCTGGCCGCTGGCCACGACCTCGGCGCGCGCCGCATCGTCCCAGGTGATCATCAGCGGCGACAGGCGCAGCGCATCGGGCGCGTCGATCAGCGATTCGGGGTCGAGCGCACGCGCCAGCACGTTCCAGCGGCCCAGCAGGGCCTGCATGGCCTGGTCCACGTCCTGCGGGTCGGCGAAGGCGCGGCCGAAGTCGTCGCCGAACATGGCTTCCAACCATTCGCCGGGCGGGATGGCGCGGCGGCTGGCGACCAGGGCGGTCAGGTAGCCATCCACCCATTCCAGCGAGATCTCGGCATTGAAGCCGGCCAGGCGGTCACAGACCTGCTCCAGCGCGTCGATCTCGGCTTCGGTGCTGTGGCGTAGGGGCAGGGGCATGGTGGCGCTCGCGGACTGGCTGGAAAGCCGCGCATTGTCGCAGCGCGCCGGCCTTCAGTCCGATGGCGGCCAGATCGGCGGGTTCGGATGCAGCCGGGCCATCGACAGCGAATCCACATAGCGCCCGTCGCGCAGCGCATAGCCCACATGCCGGCCTTCGTGGCGAAAGCCCAGCGACTCGTACAGCGCGATGGCACGGTGGTTGTCGGCGAACACCTGCAGCTCCAGCCGCAGCACCTGGGCCCAGCGGTCGGCATAGTCGCACAGCGCGCCCATCAGTGCCCGGCCCACGCCCTGGCCCTGGGCCTCGGGGGCGATGGAGATGCCCAGCATCATCACGTGGCGCCGGCGCAGATGCGGGCCCACAGGATGCAGGCCGGCCGTTCCGACGATCTCGGCCGCAGCGCCTTCAGCCTGTCGTTCAGCCACCAGGGACAAATCGTGCTTGCCCGGCGCCAGCTGCTCCACCAGCATGGCGCGCCAGCGCTCCTCGCTGGCATGGGGCACCTGCATCAGATTGGCCAGCACCTGGGGATGGCCCATGATGCGCGCGAAGGCCGGCGCATCGGCGGGCGTGGCACGGCGGATGGCGACGGGAAGCAGCGGCTTGGCAGGCGTCATCGACGCATTGTGTGGGCCGGCACCGGGCACGCCAAGGGCCCGGCCGCGGTGGCAGCGACAATCGGGCCTCCGTCCGCCCCTCCCGCCCGTCCATGAGCTTGAAGAAGACCGACCTGGCCCGCCAGCTGGCACTGAAGATCGACAGCCAGCGCAAGGCCGCCGCCGTGCCCGGGCGCTTTGCCGATGCCGCCGCCCTGCCCGACCGCAAGACCCAGCGCAAGATCGACGCGGCCGCCGGCCTGGTGGCCTTTGCCTGCAAGCTGCCGGCGCCGCTGGCCAGCCAGCTGCGCGAGCGTGCGGCCACGCACCCGGGCGGCCTCAACGCCCTGGTGGCCGAGCTGCTGCAGCAAGGCCTGGGCTGAGCCCGCACATCCGCCGGAGCCCGCATGCACCACGACATCGTCATCGTCGGCGGCGGCGCCGGCGGATTGGAGCTGGCGGCCCAGCTGGGCCGGGCCCTGGGCAAGCGGCGCGGCCAGGACAAGGTGCTGCTGGTCGACCGTGCCAGCTTCCACATCTGGAAGCCCACGCTGCACGAGGTGGCCGCCGGCACGCTGGACCTGCACCAGGAAGGCCTGTCCTATGTGACGCTGGCGCGGCGCAACCACTTCGGCTTCACGCTCGGCGAGCTGGCCGGGCTGGACGCCGCCCAGCGCCGGCTGACGCTGGCGCCGGTGCTCGACGAGCAGGGCCGCGAGCTGGTGCCGCAGCGGGTGCTGAGCTACCGCTGGCTGGTGCTGGCCCTGGGCAGCGGCTCCAACTTCTTTGGCACGCCGGGGGCCGAGCATGCCCATGTGCTGGAGCAGTCGCGTGATGCCGAGCGCTTCCGCCAGCGCCTGCTGGCGGCCTTTGTGCAGGCCTCGTTCTCGGCGCACAAGTCGCTGGCCGTGGCCATCGTCGGCGGTGGCGCCACCGGCGTCGAGCTGTCGGCCGAGTTGGTGGAAGCGCACCAGGAGCTGGACCAGGGCCTGGGCCAGGCGCAGCGCTTTCGCCTCGACATCACGCTGGTCGAGGCCGCGCCGCGCATCCTGGCTGGCCTGCCCGAGAAGATCTCGGCCCAGGCCCAGCTGGCGCTGCAGCGCAAGCAGGTGCGGGTGCTGACCTCGACCAAGGTGCAGGCCATCGAGCGCGATGCGCTGCAGACCAGCCAGGGCCGCATCGCCGCCGACCTGATCGTCTGGGCCGCCGGCATCAAGGCCGCCGAGGGCAACCAACGCCTGGGCCTGGCGGTCAACCGCGGCAACCATTTCGTCGTGGATGCGCAGCTGCGCACCTCGGCCGAAGGCGTGTATGCCATGGGCGACTGCGCGGCCTGCGCCTGGCCCGGTGGCGCGGAGGGTCGTTTGGTGCCGGCGCGCGCCCAGGCCGCCCACCAGCAGGCCAGCCACCTGAAGCGCGTGCTGCTGGGCCTGCTCGCCGAGCGGCCGGTGGACGCGCCCTTCGTCTACCGCGACTTCGGCTCGCTGGTCTCACTCGGCGAGAACCGCGGCGTCGGCAACCTGATGGGCGGCCTGGGCGGGCCCAACTTCTTCGTCGAGGGCCTGATCGCCAAGTGGATGTACATGTCGCTGCACCTGAACCACCACCGCGCCATCCTGGGCACGGTGGACACGGTGGTGCTGGCGCTGGCGCGGCTGCTGCAGCGGCGCGTGTCGGGCCGGCTGAAGCTCCACTGACGGAGCTTCAGCCGCAGCGGCGGGCGATCAGACCCGCTCGCCCACCCAGCCCGCCACGCTGGCCAGGGCCTGCGGCAGCTTGGCGGCATCGGTGCCGCCGGCCATGGCCATGTCGGGCTTGCCGCCGCCCTTGCCGCCCACCTGCTGGGCGACGAAGTTGACCAGCTCGCCGGCCTTGACCTTGGCCATGGCGTCGCTGGTGACGCCCGCGGCCAGCTGCACCTTGCCGCCGTCCACCGCGGCCAGCACGATGGCGGCGGTCTTGAGCTTGTTCTTCAGCTGGTCCAGCGTGCTGCGCAGCGTGGCGGCATCGGCGCCGTCCAGCGTGGCGGCCAGCACTTTCAAGCCCTTCACATCGACGGCCTGGGCCAGCAGGCCATCGCCCTGAGACGAGGCCAGCTTGCCCTTCAGCGCCGCCAGTTCCTTTTCCAGCGTCTTGACCTGGTCCAGCACCGCGGCCACGCGGGACTGGGCCTCGGCCGGCGCCACCTTCAGGCTGCCGGCGATGCCGCCGACGGTGGCTTCCAGCTGCTGCAGATAGGCCAGCGCGTTGTCGCCGGTGACGGCCTCGATGCGGCGCACGCCGGCGGCCACGCCGCCCTCGGCCACCACCTTGAACAGGCCGATGTCGCCGGTGGCCTGCACATGGGTGCCGCCGCACAGCTCCTTGCTGGAGCCGATGGACAGCACGCGCACGGTCTCGCCGTACTTCTCGCCAAACAGCATCATCGCGCCGCTCTTCTGCGCATCGTCGATGGCCATCACCTGGGCCTGCGTGCCGGCATTGGCCAGCACCTCGGCGTTGACGATGGCCTCGATGCGGCGGATCTGCTCGTCGGTGAGCGGCGCGTTGTGCGCAAAGTCGAAGCGCGTGCGCTCGGGCGTGACCAGCGAGCCCTTTTGCTGCACATGGGCGCCCAGCACCTCGCGCAAGGCCTTGTGCATCAAATGGGTGGCGCTGTGGTTGCGCACGGTCTTGGCACGGCGCTCGCCATCGACGCGGGCGACGAAGCGGTCACCGACCTTCAGCTCGCCTTCCAGCACGCGGGCCTGGTGGCCGGCCACGTCGGCCTGGATCTTGGTGGTGTCTTCCACCACCAGGCGGGCCGTGGCATTGCGCAGCTCGCCGGTGTCGCCGACCTGGCCGCCGCTCTCGGCATAGAACGGCGTGTGGTCCAGCACCACCACCACGTCGTCGCCGGCCTTGGCCTGCTGCACCGGCGCGCCGTCGATGTAGAGCGCCGTGACCTGGCTGGTCTCGCAGACCAGGTGCTCGTAGCCGTGGAAGGTGGTGGGCGCGCCGCTGTATTCCAGGCCGGCGGCCATCTTGAACTTGGCGGCGGCGCGGGCCTGCTCGCGCTGGCGGTTCATCGCCGCCTGGAAGCCGGCCTGGTCGACCGTGACGCCGCGCTCGCGGCAGACGTCGCCGGTCAGGTCCACCGGGAAGCCGTAGGTGTCGTGCAGCTTGAAGGCGGTCTCGCCGTCGATGACCTGGGGGCCCGACTTGTCCAGTTGGGCCAGCGCCGCTTCCAGGATCTCCATGCCGTGGTGGATGGTCTGGAAGAAGCGCTCCTCCTCGGTCTTCAGCACCGCGGTCACGCGCTCGGCATCGCGGCGCAGCTCGGGATAGGCCTCGCCCATCACCGCGGCCAGCGTGGCCACCAGGCTGTGGAAGAAGGGCTTGCGCGCGCCCAGCTTGTAGCCGTGGCGGATGGCGCGGCGGGCGATGCGGCGCAGCACATAGCCGCGGCCCTCGTTGCCCGGGATCACGCCGTCGGCGACGACGAAGCTGCAGGCGCGGATGTGGTCGGCGATGACCTTCAGGCTGGGGCTGGCCGGGTCGGCATCGTTGCCGGCGGGGCTGGCCGCGTCCACCGCCTGCTTGGCCGCGGCCAGCAGGGTCTGGAACAGGTCGATCTCGTAGTTGCTGTGCACATGCTGCAGCACCGCGGCCAGGCGCTCCAGGCCCATGCCGGTGTCGACGCTGGGCTTGGGCAGCTTGTGCATCACACCGTCTTCGGTGCGGTTGAACTGCATGAAGACGTTGTTCCAGATCTCGATGTAGCGGTCACCGTCTTCGTCGGGGCTGCCCGGGGGGCCGCCGGCCACCTCGGGGCCATGGTCGTAGAAGATCTCGGTGCAGGGGCCGCAGGGCCCGGTGTCGCCCATCATCCAGAAGTTGTCGGACATGTAGCGGCCGCCCTTGTTGTCGCCGATGCGCACGATGCGCTCGGCGGGCACGCCCACCACCTTGTTCCAGATCTCGTAGGCCTCGTCGTCCTCGGCATAGACGGTGACCCACAGCTTGTCGGCCGGCAGCTTGAAGTGCACGGTCAGCAGCTCCCAGGCATAGCTGATGGCGTCGTGCTTGAAGTAGTCGCCGAAGCTGAAGTTGCCCAGCATCTCGAAGAACGTGTGGTGGCGTGCGGTGTAGCCCACGTTGTCGAGGTCGTTGTGCTTGCCGCCGGCGCGGATGCACTTCTGGCTGGTGGTGGCGCGGGTGTAGGGCCGCTTGTCGAAGCCCAGGAACACGTCCTTGAACTGGTTCATGCCGGCGTTGGTGAACAGCAGCGTCGGGTCGTCGCCCGGGATCACCGGCGACGAGGCGACGATGGCATGGCCCTTGGACGCGAAGAAGTTCAGGAACGTGGAGCGGATCTCGGCGGCTTTCATGGGGCGTGTTCTGGGCTGGCGGAGCGAACCGGGGATTCTAGGTGAGCGGCATCTGTGGCGGCGCCACATCCAATATGGCTTCGCCGGCCACTTCGCTCACCGTCTCGCGCACCGTGTCCAGCAGCGCGCCCAGGCCGGCCAGGTCGCGCTCGGTGCGCCACAGGCAGTGCGTGTCATAGGGCGCCAGCGGCGTGGCCAGCGGCCGGAACACCACGCCGGGCAGGCCGGCCTGCTGCAGCGCCGCCGGCACCAGGCCCAGGCCCAGGCCCTGTGCGATCACCGACACCACGCTGAGCCAGTGGCGCAGCGCAAAGCGCAGCTCGGGCTCGAAGCCGGCATCGGCACAGGCGGCCAGGATGCGGTCGTGGTAGTCGGGCGACACGGCACGCATCACGATGGCCAGCGGCTCGCCGCGAAACGCGGCCAGGTCCAGCGCCCCGCCCTGCCCAGCCAGCGCATGCCCGGCCGGCAGGCAGGCCATGAAGGCCTGGCTGGAGACGCGGATCTGCGAGAAGCCGGCCGGCACGCGGCTGGTGTGCACAAAGCCCACGTCCAGCCGGTCGTGCACCAGCTCGGCCAGCTGCTCGGTGGAACTCAGCTCCTGCAGCGTCAGCCGCAGCCGCGGATGGGCCGCGCCGAAGCGGCGCAGCACCTCGGGCAGGCCGCGGTACAGCACGGTGCCGGCAAAGCCGATGCGCAGCTGGCCGGCCAGGCCCTGGCCCACGTCGCGGGCCTCGCGCGCGGCCACCTGGGCCTGCTCCAGCAGGGCCTGCGCGCGCGGCAGCAGCGCCGCGCCGGCCGCGGTGAGGGCCACGCCGCGGCTGCTGCGCTCGAACAAGCGTGCGCCCACCGAGGCCTCCAGCTGCTGGATGGCGGTGCTCAGCGGCGGCTGGGTCAGGGCCAGGCGCTGGGCGGCGCGGCCGAAATGCCGCTCCTCGGCCAGCGCGACAAAGGCGCGCAGATGTCGGAATTCCATGGATACGCCTGACGAATGCATCTATCGTTGATCAATATTAGACAGCTATGCATCGCGCCGCCAGAATCCACGCAGCCTGTTCATTCATCTGGAGACACCATGGCCGCCACCGCCGCCCCCAAGTTCCGCTGGGACGATCCGCTGCACCTGGACAGCCAGCTCAGCGACGACGAGCGCGCCGTGCGCGACGCTGCCCGCGTCTACTGCCAGGAGCGCCTGCTGCCGCGCGCCACCGAGGCCTTCCGCCACGAGAGCACCGACCGCAGCATCTTCAACGAGATGGGCGAGCTGGGCCTGCTGGGCGCCACCATCCCCGAGCAGTACGGCGGCGCCGGCCTGAACTACGTTTGCTACGGCCTGATCGCGCGCGAGGTCGAGCGCGTGGATTCGGGCTACCGCTCGATGATGAGCGTGCAGTCCTCGCTGGTGATGGTGCCGATCAACGAGTTCGGCAACGAGGCCACCAAGCGCAAGTACCTGCCCAAGCTGGCCAGCGGTGAATGGGTGGGCTGCTTCGGCCTGACCGAGCCGAATCACGGCTCCGACCCCGGCAGCATGGTCACGCGGGCCAAGAAGGTGGATGGCGGCTATCTGATCAGCGGCGCCAAGATGTGGATCACCAACAGCCCGATCGCCGATGTGTTCGTGGTCTGGGCCAAGGACGAAGGCGGGCAGATCCGCGGCTTCGTGCTCGAGAAGGGCTGGAAGGGCCTGTCCGCCCCGGCCATCCACGGCAAGGTGGGCCTGCGTGCGTCCATCACCGGCGAGATCGTGCTCGACGAGGTGTTCTGCCCCGAGGAGAACGCCTTCCCCGAGGTGCGCGGCCTGAAGGGCCCGTTCACCTGCCTGAACAGCGCCCGCTACGGCATCGCCTGGGGCGCGCTGGGCGCCGCCGAAGACTGCTTCCACCGCGCCCGCCAGTACGTGCTGGACCGCCAGCAGTTCGGCCGCCCGCTGGCCGCCAACCAGCTGATCCAGAAGAAGCTGGCCGACATGCTGACCGACATCAGCCTGGGCCTGCAAGGCTGCCTGCAGCTGGGCCGCATGAAGGACGCCGGCACCGCCGCGGTGGAAATCACCAGCATCATGAAGCGCAACAGCTGCGGCAAGGCGCTGGACATCGCCCGCCTGGCCCGGGACATGATGGGCGGCAACGGCATCAGCGACGAGTTCGGCGTGGCCCGCCACCTGGTGAACCTGGAGGTGGTCAACACCTACGAGGGCACGCACGACATCCATGCGCTGATCCTGGGCCGCGCCATCACCGGCATCCAGGCTTTCCAATGAGCGGGCCGCAGCTGCTGCAGGGCCTGAAGGTCCTGGACCTCTCGCGCGTGCTGGCCGGGCCCTGGTGCGGCCAGCTGCTGGCCGACTATGGCGCCGACGTGATCAAGGTCGAGCGGCCCGGCGCCGGCGACGACACGCGCGGCTGGGGCCCGCCCTGGTGGGGAGACCCGGCCACCAAGACCTCGGCCTATTACTTGAGCGCCAACCGCGGCAAGCGCTCGATCGCCATCGACATCGCCACGCCCGAGGGCGCGGCCCTGGTGCGCCAGCTGGCCGCCGAGGCCGACGTGGTGCTGGAGAACTACAAGGTTGGCCAGCTGAAGAAGTACGGCCTGGACTACGCCAGCCTGTCGGCCGCCAACCCCGGCCTGATCTACTGCTCGGTCACCGGTTATGGCCAGACCGGGCCGTATGCGCCGGCCGCCGGCTACGACTTCGCGATCCAGGCCACTGGCGGCCTGATGAGCGTGACCGGCGAGAAGGACGGCACGCCCGGCAGCCAGCCGCAGAAGGTGGGCGTGGCCGTGGCCGACCTGTTCACCGGGGTGTATGCCACCACGGCCGTGCTGGCAGCGGTGATCGAGCGCGGCCGCACCGGCAAAGGCCGCCACATCGATGCCGCCCTGCTCGACACGCAGGTGGCCATGCTGGCCAACCAGGCCAGCAACCACCTGATCGGCGGCCTGCGTCCCAAGCGCATGGGCAATGCCCACCTGAATGTCGTGCCCTACCAGGTGCTTGCCACCAAGGACGGCCACATCGTGCTGGCCGTGGGCAACGACGGCCAGTTCGCCCGCTTCTGCCAGCTCTGCGGCCATCCCGAGGTGGCGGCCGACGCGCGCTTTGCCACCAATGCCGGGCGCATAGGCCAGCGCGAGATCCTGATCCCGCAGCTGGCCGAGTGGATGCTGACGCGCACCACCGCCGAATGGACCGCGCTGCTGGAGCCCAATGCCGTGCCCTGCGCGCCCATCCTGGAGCTGCCCGAGGTGTTCCAGCATCCGCAGGTGCAGCACCGCGGCATGCAGATCCAGCACCACGGCATCCCCAGCGTGGCCACGCCGATGCGCTTTGACGGCGAGCGGCCGGTGGCCGAGCTGGCGCCGCCGGGGCTGGACGAGCATGGCGACGCGATCCGCGCGGCCCTGGCCGCCGGCAAGGGCTGGCCGGCACGCTGATACGCTGCGGCCCCAACACACCCCGAGGATGCGACCATGGACATGAAGACCTCGCCGCTGGCGTTGCTGAACGACGCGACGCTGCTGAAGACCGACGCCCTGGTGGCCGGCGAGTGGAGCGCCGGCAACAGCGCCGCCCGCTTCGATGTCATCGACCCGGCCACCGGCCTGAAGCTGGCCGACGTGGCCAACCTGGGGCCGGTGGAATGCCATGACGCCATCGTCGCCGCCGACAAGGCCTGGCCGGCCTGGCGCGCCAAGACGGCCAAGGAGCGTGCGTCCATCCTGATGAAGTGGTTCGCGCTGCTGCACCAGCATGCCGACGACCTGGCCCGCATCATGACCGCAGAGCAGGGCAAGCCGCTGGCCGAGGCGCGTGGCGAGGTGGTCTACGGCGCCAGCTTCCTGGAGTGGTTTGCCGAGGAGGCCAAGCGCATCTACGGCGAGACCATCCCGACCACCGACAACAACAAGCGCTACCTGGTCATCAAGCAGCCGATCGGCGTGTGCGCGGCGATCACGCCCTGGAACTTCCCGATCGCGATGATCACGCGCAAGGTGGCGCCGGCCCTGGCCGCCGGCTGCACCGTGGTCATCAAGCCGGCCGAGCAGACGCCGCTGTCGGCCCTGGCCTGCGCCGAGCTGGCCCAGCGCGCCGGCATGCCGGCCGGCGTGCTGAACATCGTCACCGCCGACGGCGCCAATTCCATCGAGGTCGGCAAGGTGCTGTGCTCCAGCCCGGTGGTGCGCCACCTGTCGTTCACCGGCTCCACCGAGGTCGGCCGCATCCTGTCGGCGCAATGCGCACCGACGATCAAGAAGCTGAGCCTGGAGCTGGGCGGCAATGCGCCCTTCATCGTCTTCGACGATGCCGACATCGACAGCGCCGTTGAAGGCGCAATGGTCAGCAAGTACCGCAATGCCGGCCAGACCTGCGTCTGCGCCAACCGCTTCTATGTTCAGTCCGGTGTCTACGAGGCCTTTGTCGCCAAGCTGGCGGCCAAGGCCGGCGGCATCACGGTGGGCAACGGCTTCGACAAGGGCGTGCAGCAGGGCCCGCTGATCGACGATGCGGCGGTGGCCAAGGTCGAGGACCATGTGGCCGATGCGCTGGCCAAGGGCGCACGCGTGGTGGTGGGTGGCCAGCGCGCCGCCGGCCTGGGCGGCGAGCGCTTCTACACGCCCACGGTGCTGGCCGATGTGACGCCCGACATGCTGTGCTCGCGCGAGGAGACCTTCGGCCCGGTGGCGCCGGTGTTCCGCTTCGACACCGAGGAGCAGGCCATCGAGCTGGCCAATGCCACCGAGTTCGGCCTGGCCAGCTATTTCTACAGCCGCGACATCGGCCGCGTATTCCGCGTCGGCGAGGCGCTGGAGTACGGCATGGTCGGCATCAACACCGGCCTGATCAGCACCGCCGAGGTGCCGTTCGGCGGCGTCAAGCAGTCGGGCCTGGGCCGCGAAGGCGCGCACCAGGGCATGGACGACTACGTCGAGATCAAGTACCTGTGCCTGGGCGACGTGCTGAAGTGATCAGCCGCTGATCATTCGTCGTTGGCCGCGGCCGCGCCGCCGCGTGCGCTGAGCCCGGCACGGCCCACGGCCGGCGATTCACCGGCCTGGGCCAGGGCCCGGCCCAGCAGCTGCTCGGCGGCCTTGCCATGCTCGGGGTACTGGGCCAGGCCCACGCTGGCGGCCACGGCCACGTCCTGGCCGGCCACCGAGAACGGCCGCTGCAGCGCCTGGGCCAGCTTGGTGGCCACGCGTGCGGCATCGGCCGGCGCATCCATCCAGGCCAGCAGCACGGCAAAAGTGTCCAGGCCCACCGAGGCCACCACGTCGCTGGCACGCAGGCCGGCGCGCAGCCGCACCGCCACCTTGCGGCGCAGCACATTGGCCGATTCGGCACCCAGGCGCGATTCGGTGGCGGCCAGGCCGTCGATGCGCAGCACCAGCAAGGCCATCGCCGCCGGCTCGCGCTCGCGCAGCGCCAGCAGATGGGTCATGTGCTCCATCAGCTGGCCATGGTTGGGCAGGCCGGTGGCCAGGTCGGTGGCATAGGCCTTGCGCGCGGCCACCGCCAGGCGCTGGCGCTCCACCGCGGCGCGGATGCAGCGGGCCAGCGCATCGGGCGTGGCCTCGCGGCGTGGCAGCACCTCCTGCACGCCCAGGCGCAGCAGGCGCAGCACCTCGGCGGCCTCGGGCTCGGGGGCCACCACCAGCAGGGCCGAATCCAGCACCACCCGCGGCAGCTGCGGCCAGGCCGGCAGCTGGGCCACCTCCCGCGCATCGCCCAGGCACAGCAGCGTGGCGTCGTAGCGCTGCAGGTCCAGTGCCTGGGCCAGCTCGTCGCGGTCGGCCACCGCGTGCACCACGAACGGGCCAAACGAGGACGTAGACAGGTCGGGCACCTCGGTGCCCATGTACAGCAGTTGGATCGGATCACTCATGATGTTGCGGCGCATCATGCACCAGGGCAGGAAGCGCGGCTACGCAGGGAACTACGCAGGCCCACGCTAGAATCGCGCCCGCCGCGGGTGTAGTTCAATGGTAGAACGGCAGCTTCCCAAGCTTCATACGTGGGTTCGATTCCCATCACCCGCTCCACAGCTCAGCGCTCAAAGGCCCCACCGGGGCCTTTTTTGCAGTTCAAGGGCCCCGCCGGGGCCTTTTTCCATTTCGCTTGATGGACAGCCTGCCCGAATCCCCTGCGTCGCCGGACGACGATCCCGCAACCAAGCACCGCCCGGTGCGCAGCTTTGTGCTGCGTGCCGGCCGCATGGGCAGCGGCCAGGTGCGCGCACTGCGCGAGCTGGGGCCGCGCTTCGTGCTGCCGTTCCAGCCGGCGCCGCTGGATGCGCCAACCATCTTCGGCCGCCAGGCCCCGCTGGTGGTGGAGATCGGCTTCGGCATGGGCCAGGCCACGGCGCAGATCGCCGCGGCCCGGCCCGATCTGGACTTCGTCGGCATCGAGGTGCACGAGCCCGGTGTCGGTGCGCTGCTGCGCGAGATCGGTGAGCGCGGCCTGGGCAATCTGCGCATCGTGCAGCACGATGCCGTGCAGGTGCTGCGCGAGATGGTCGCGCCGGCCTCGCTGGCCGGCTTGCACATCTACTTTCCCGATCCCTGGCACAAGAAGCGCCACCACAAGCGCCGCCTGATCCAGCCGCCCTTCGTCGAGCTGCTGGCCAGCCGGCTGGCGCCTGGCGGCTGGCTGCACTGCGCCACCGACTGGGAGCCCTATGCCCAGCAGATGCTGCAGGTGCTGGGCGACTGTGCGGCGCTGCAGAACACCGCCGAGGGCTTTGCGCCCAAGCCCGAGCTGCGACCGCTGACCAAGTTCGAGGCCCGCGGCCTGCGCCTGGGTCACGGCGTCTGGGACCTGATGTTCCGACGTCAGGACTGACGCCGAAGCCGGCTCGGCCCAGCGCCGGGCCGCCCCAAGCGGGCCGAGCGACCCGCTCGGCGGGTGGGGCCGGTACCCCGGCACCGGGTGCCTCAGTGACCGCCCCAATCAATCACGCCGAAGTAGGCCGTGCCCAGCACGATCAGGCCGAACACGATGCGGTACCAGGCAAACGGCACGAAGCTGTGGCTGGCGATGTAGCGCAGCAGCCAGCGCACGCAGGCATAGGCGCTGATGAACGCGAACAGCAGGCCCACCGCGAACAGCGGCGCATCGGCGGCCTGCAGCACATGGCGCTCCTTGTAGAGGCTGTAGGCGCCGGCGCCGATCAGCGTGGGAATGGCCAGGAAGAAGCTGAAGTCGGTGGCCGCCTTGCGCGACAGGCCCAGCAGCATGCCGCCGATGATGGTGGCGCCCGAGCGGCTGGTGCCCGGGATCATCGCGAAGCACTGCACCAGGCCCACCTTCAGCGCATCCAGCGGCGCCATGTCGTCCACCGTCTGGATGCGCACCGCGCTGGCCGGCCGGCGCTCGGCCCACAGGATGACGAAGGCGCCGAGGATGAAGGTCGTGCCCACCACCACCGGCGTGAACAGATGGGCCTTGATGGCCTTGCCGAACAGCAGGCCCAGCAGCACCGCCGGCACGAAGCCGATCAGCACGTTCAGCACGAAGCGCCGCTGCGCCGGGCTGCTGGCGATGCCGGCCACGGCCTCGCGCAGCCGCTGCCAGTAGACGATGATCACCGCCAGGATGGCGCCGGTCTGGATGGCGATGTCGAACACCTTGGCCCGCTCGTCGTCCATGCCCAGCAGGGCGCCGGCCAGGATCAGGTGACCGGTGGACGAGATCGGCAGGAACTCGGTCAGCCCCTCGACCACGCCCATCACGGCGCCCTTCAGCAACAGCATCCAATCCACTGAGGTTTCTCCAGCCCGGCCGGGCAAAGCCGGCGATGTTAGCCGCGGCCCGTGACCGGCCTCAGCCTGCCCTGGCCAGCGTGATCTCGACGCCGCGCGAGGTGACCGTCACCGCGCCCGGCTCCACGCCCCAGGACTTGAGCTGGGCCAGGCGCTCGGGCGTCAGGCGGTAGATCACCAGCTCCTGAAGCAATTGCTCGGCCAGTGTCTGGGCCAGGCGCTGGGTGAAGCCCGACGGTGCGGCCGCTGCAGCCGTTGCAGCCGGAGCCGCCGCCTCGCGCCGCCCCAGCTCGAACTGCAGCTGCTGCACGCGCACCTGGGTCAGGCGCACCGTGGCGTCGCGCGGCTCATAGCGCAGCGCGCTGTCGAAGACCATGCGGCCCTGGCCGCTGCGGCCGCCAAAGCGCTCCACCGCCTGCGCCGTCAGGTCCACCACCAGGCGGTTGCGCTCGGGCAGCAGGGTCAGCTGCGGCAGACTCAGCGTCATGTCCACCGTCTCCAGCAGCCGGCGCTGCTGCGGAAAGGCCCGCGACAGCAGCCGGGCCAGCTCGGCCTCGCCCAGCGTGATGACGGAAGGGCCGCCCAGCCCGGCGCAGCCGGCCACGGCCAGCAGGCCCAGCGCAGCGGGCAGGCCCAACAGCGCACGGCGGCGCAGCGCTTGGGTATCGGGCGGGGTGCGCGTGACAGCAGTCATGACGGCATTCATGGCCGCGGCATTCTAGGCAGCGGCCCGGATTGACCCGCATCAGGGCCTGAGGCTACATTACTGACCAGTCAGTCATTAAGCATTCTTGCCACCCGTGTCCTCCGACGAACCCGTCCATCGCCGCCGCCGCAAGGAAGCGCGGCCGCAGGAGCTGCTGGACGCCGCCCTGGCCCTGTTCGTGGAGAAGGGCTTTGCCGCCACGCGCGCCGAAGAGGTGGCGCAGCGTGCCGGCGTCAGCAAGGGCACGCTGTACCTGTACTTTCCCAGCAAGGAAGAGCTGCTGAAGGCGGTGATCGCGCACTACCTGTCGGCGCGCATCGCCCAGGGTGCCGAGATCGCCGCCCAGCACCAGGGCTCGGTGTCCGAGCTGATGACCGGCATCCTCACGCAGTGGTGGTCGCAGATGTACGACAGCCCGGCGGCCGGCGTGTTCAAGCTGGTCATCACCGAGGTGCGCAACTTCCCCGACATCGCCCAGTTCTACCTCAGCCAGGTGGTCGAGCCGGCCCATGCCCTGCTGGGCGGCCTGCTGCGCCGCGGCATGGACAGCGGCGAATTCCGCAGCATCGATGTCGACCATGCGGTGCATTCGCTGGTGCTGCCGCTGATCATGATCTGCCTGCACCGGCATTCGCTGGGCGCCTGCCAGGTCGACTGGCACCTCGAAGGCCATGCCTTCATCGACCACCACATCGCCCTGATGCTGCAGGGCCTGCGCCAACCTTCCGCCTGACCATGCCTCCTGCCCTGCGCCGGCGCCTGCCGCTGATCCTCGTCGTGCTGATTGCCGTGGCCGTGGCCGCGGCCTGGACGCTGCGCCAGCGCGCGCCGTCGCCGGCCGCGGCCACCCCGGCCGCAGCCGCGGCTTCCGCCCCGGCGCCCAAGCCGCTGCTGCTGTCGCCGCAGGACCTGATCCGCGCCGAGCAGCAGACGCTGGCGCGTGGCATCGAGGTCTCGGGCACGCTGAAGGCCGTCCACACCGCCCAGGTCAAGGCCCGCGTGGCCGGCGAGCTGAAGAGCGTGGCCGTGCGCGAAGGCGATGCGGTGCGCGCCGGCCAGCTGCTGGCGCAGATCGACACCACCGAGTTCGACTGGCGGCTGCGCCAGGCCGAGCAGCAGGCCGCCGCGGCCCAGGCCCAGCTGGACATCGCCGTGCGCCAGCTCAACAACAACCGCGCCCTGGTGGCCCAGGGCTTCATCTCGCCCACCGCGCTGGACACCGCCGCCGCCAACGAGGCCACGGCCCGCGCCAATCTGCTGGCGGCCCAGGCCGCGGCCGAGGTGGCGCGCAAGGCACGTGGCGATGCCACGCTGAGCGCGCCGATCGGCGGCCTGGTGTCGCAGCGCCTGGCCCAGCCCGGCGAGCGCGTGGCCATCGACGCGCGGGTGCTGGAAATCGTCGACCTGTCGTCGCTGGAGCTGGAAGCGGCCATTGCCCCCGACGACGCGCCGCAGCTGCGCGTGGGTGCCAGCGCCCGCCTGCGTGTGGACGGCAGCGAGGCCGAGCTGCCCGCCAAGGTGGTGCGCATCAACCCGGCGGTGGTCAGCGGCGCACGCACGGTGCCGGCCTATCTGGCGGTGAGCGGCCATCCGGCGCTGCGCCATGGCCAGTTTGCGCGTGGCTGGATCGAGCTGGCGCGCCAGCAGGTGCTGGCGATTCCGCTGTCGGCGGTGCGCATCGACCAGGCCCGGCCCTATGCCATCGTCGATGCCGGCGGCCGTGCCGAGCACCGGCCGCTGCAGCTGGGCCAGCGTGGCCGCGTGCCAACCGCCGGCGGCGAGCTGCTGGAGATGGTCGAGGTGCGCTCCGGCCTGGTGGCCGGCGATCAGGTGCTGGCCGCCGCCACCGGCGCGGTGGCCGCCGGCGTGCCGCTGCAGCGCATGGCCCTGCCCGCGGCCTCGGCCCCGGCCCCGGCCCCCGCAGCCGCCGCCTCGCGCTGAACCCGGGAAGCCCCCGCCATGTGGTTCACCCGCGTCTCGATCAGCAACCCGGTGATGGCCGTGATGGTCATGCTGGCCTTCATCGTGCTCGGCCTGGCCGGCTGGCAGCGGCTGAAGATCGACCAGTTCCCCGACATCGACTTTCCCACCGTGGTGGTGCAGGTCGACTACCCCGGCGCCTCGCCCGAGGTGGTGGAGCAGGAGGTCACGCGCAAGGTCGAGGAATCGGTCAACACCATCGCCGGCATCAACCAGCTGTTCTCGCGCAGCTACGAGGGCGTGTCGGTCGTCATCGTGCAGTTCAACCTCGATGTCGAGGGCCGGCGCGCCGCCGACGACGTGCGCGAGAAGCTGGCCATCGTCAAGGCCAGCTTCCGCGACGAGGTCAAGGAGCCGCGCGTCTCGCGCTTCGATCCGGCGTCGCGACCGATCTTCTCGCTGGCCCTGACCTCGCCCGATGGCTCGGTGGGCGTGCAGCAGCTGTCCACCTATGCCGACCAGGTGCTGCGCAAGCGGCTGGAGAACGTGCGCGGCGTCGGCGCCGTGTCCCTGGTGGGCGGCGTCAAGCGCGAGGTCAATGTCTACCTCAACCCGGCGGCGATGGAGGCCTATGGCGTGGGCGTCGATGCGCTGACCGCGGCGCTGAAGACCGAGAACCAGGACCTGCCGGCCGGCAGCCTGCGCAGCGCCAGCGGCGAGCGCATCGTGCAGATCGAGGGCCGTGTGGCCAGACCCGACGAGCTGGAGCGCCTGGTGGTGGCGCGCCGCAACGGCCAGCCGGTGCGCCTGGGCCAGGTGGCGCGGGTGGTCGACGGCCCCGAGGAGATCGAGAGCCTGGCGCTCTACAACGGCGGCCGCACCATCGCGCTGGAGGTGCAGAAGAGCCAGGGCGAAAACACCATCCAGGTCGTCGACGGCCTGATGAAGGCGCTGGATGCGCTGCGCCCGCAGCTGCCCAAGGGCATGGCGGTGGAGGTGGTGCGCGACGGCGCGCGGCCGATCCGCGTCTCGGTCAACAACGTGCGCCAGACCCTGATCGAGGGCGCGCTGCTGACCATCGCCATCGTGTTCCTGTTCCTCAACAGCTGGCGCTCCACGGTCATCACCGGCCTGGCGCTGCCGATCGCGCTGATCGGCACCTTCTTGTTCATGTACCTGTTCGGCTTCTCGATCAACATGATCACGCTGATGGCCATGAGCCTGTGCGTGGGCCTGCTGATCGACGATGCCATCGTGGTGCGCGAGAACATCGTGCGCCATGTGCAGATGGGCAAGAGCCCGCGCCAGGCGGCGCTGGACGGCACCAACGAGATCGGCCTGGCGGTGCTGGCCACCACGCTGTCCATCGTGGCCGTGTTCCTGCCCATCGGCTTCATGGGCGGCATCATCGGCAAGTTCTTCCACGAGTTCGGCATCACCATCGTCGCCGCGGTGATGATCTCGATGTTCGTCAGCTTCACGCTGGACCCGATGCTCAGCTCGGTGTGGCACGACCCGGCCATCGACCGCGAGGGCAAGCCCTTCGTGCCGCAGGGCCTGTACGACCACACGCTGGGCCGCGTCACCCACTGGGTCGACCGCGCCAGCCACCACCTGGGGGACGGCTATGTGGCGGCGCTGCGCTGGTCGCTGGCCCATCCGCTGATCACCGTGCTGCTGGCGCTGGCCACCATGGTCGGCGCGGTGGGCCTGGCCGGCCGGCTGGGCACCGAGTTCGTGCCCAAGGCCGACTTTGCCGAAAGCTCGGTCAGCTTCTACACGCCGGTGGGCACGCCGCTGGCGGTGACCGAGGCGCGGGTGCGCCAGGTTGATGCCATCCTGCGCGCCATGCCCGAGGTGCGCACCACGCTGGCCACCGTCAACACCGGCCAGGCCCAGGGCCGCAACTACGCCACCGTGTTTGTGCGCCTGGTCGACCGCAAGCAGCGCCAGCGATCGGTGGACCAGATGTCGGTGCCGCTGCGCGAGCAGCTGGCCCAGGTGCCGGGCATCACCGTCACCCATGTCGGCCTGCTGGATGCGGTGGGTGGCAGCAAGTCGATTTCGCTGTCGGTGCAGGGGCCGGACCTGGTGGTGCTGCAACGCCTGTCCGACGAACTGATGCAGAGCCTGGCCCGCGTGCCCGGCATCGCCGACCTGGACACCAGCATGAAGCCGCCCAAGCCCACGGTGGCGGTGCAGGTCAAGCGCGACGAGGCCGCCGACCTGGGGTTGTCCGTGGGCACGGTCACCAGCACGCTGCGCGGCCTGATCGCCGGCCAGACCCTGGGCGACTGGCGCGCGCCCGACGACCAGAGCTACGACGTCAAGCTGCGCCTGGCCCCCGAGCAGCGCGAGGACCTGTCGCAACTGGCCCGCCTGCCGCTGAACGTGGGCACGGCCGCCGACGGCTCGATGCGCGTGGTGCGCCTGGCCCAGGTGGCCGAGCTGCAGCCGGGCACCGGCCCCAACCAGATCAACCGCCGCGACCTCAACCGCGAGGTCGAGTTCACCGCCAACACCCAGGGCCGGGCGCTGGGCGAGGTCTCGGCCGACATCCGCCGCGTGCTGGACCAGACCGCCCTGCCGCCCGGCTATACGCTGCGCTTCGGCGGCGCCACCAAGGACATGCAGGAGAGCTTCGTCTACGCGGTGCAGGCCCTGGCCATGGCCATCGTCTTCATCTACATGATCCTGGCCAGCCAGTTCAGGAGCTATCTGCAGCCGATCGCGCTGATGAGCTCGCTGCCACTGACGCTGATCGGCGTGGTCGGCGCGCTGCTGGCCTGGCGCTCGACGCTGAACATGTTCTCCATCATCGGCGTGGTCATGCTGATGGGCCTGGTGACCAAGAACGCCATCCTGCTGGTGGACTTTGCCAACCGCGCCCGCGAGCAGGGTGAAAGCCGCGACCAGGCCCTGCTGCAGGCCGCGCGCGTGCGGCTGCGACCGATCCTGATGACCACGCTGGCGATGATCTTCGGCATGCTGCCGCTGGCCTTTGCGCTGTCCGAGGGCAGCGAGCAGCGTGCGCCCATGGGCCAGGCAGTGATCGGCGGTGTCATCACCTCCAGCGTGCTGACGCTGGTGGTGGTGCCGGTGATCTACGGCTGGCTGGACGACCTGGGCGCCTGGGCGCGGCGGCGCCTGCTGGGCGGCACGGCCGTCAGCGAACACGGCGGCACGCCATCCTAGAATCCGGGTTGACCCCTGCCGTGATACCCTCCACCGTATAACAGGACCAACGATGAACATCGAACAGGCCCGTTTCAACATGATCGAGCAGCAGATCCGTCCCTGGGACGTGCTCGACCCCGCCGTGCTGTCGCTGCTGGCCATGGTGCGGCGCGAGGACTTCGTGCCCGCCGCCTACCGCGCGCTGGCCTTCAGCGACATCGAGATCCCGCTGCCTGGCGGCCAGTGCATGCTGGCGCCGCGCGTCGAGGCCCGCCTGCTGCAGGACGCCCAGGTGCAGCGCCACGAGAAGGTGCTGGAGATCGGCGCCGGCTCGGGCTTCATGGCCGCGCTGCTGGCGCACCGGGCGCAAAGTGTGGTGTCGCTGGAGATCGACGCCGCGCTGGCGCGCCTGGCCGCCGACAACCTGGTGCGTGCCGGCGTGCGCAATGCCCGCGTGCTGCAGGCCGATGGCCGCCAGGGCCTGGCTGTCGAGGGCCCGTTCGACGTGATCATGCTGTCCGGCTCGGTGGCCACCGCGCCGCAGCAGCTGCTGGACCAGCTCAAGGTCGGCGGCCGCCTGGTCGGCGCCATCGGCAGCGAGCCGGTGATGCGCGCCGTGCGCATCACGCGCCTGGACAACACCAGCTTCCAGACCACGCCGCTGTTCGACACCGTGCTGCCGCGGCTGCAGGGCTTCGACGAGCCCAGCCGCTTCAGTTTCTGAACGCCCGGCGCCGAGCATGACGCTGCAGCAGATCACCGTGCAGGACCTGGCCGCCTTCATCGCCGCCCAGGCCGGCGCCCCGGTGCAGCTGCTGGACGTGCGCGAGGCCTGGGAACTGGACGCCGCCCGGCTGGACCTGCCCGGCGCCACGCTCAAGCACATCGCCATGGGCGAGCTGCCCGGCCGCCTGCACGAGCTGGACCCGGCGCAGCCCATCCTCGCTTTGTGCCATCACGGCATGCGCAGCCTGCAGTGCGTCGCATTCCTGCAGCGCCAGGGCTTCGACGCCGTGTACAACGTGCAAGGTGGCATCGATGCCTGGTCGCTCGAGGTCGACCCGACGCTGCCGCGTTACTGACAACAATCGCCACGAGAGGACCGTGTCCATGCACCGACCGATGACGCAACGGCTCGCGCTGTTCAGCCCGCGCGTGATGCTGCCGGCCGCCAGTCTTAGCCTGCTGGCCCTTGCCGGCGGCAACGCCCAGGCGCAGAGCCTGAAGGCCTTGTACGAGGCCGCCCGCGCCTACGACGCCACCTACCTGGCGGCGCGGGCCCTGGCCGACTCGGCCCAGTACAAGGCGGCCCAGGCCGAGGCGCTGAAGCTGCCGGGCGTGCAGCTCACCGGCTCGGCCAGCAAGGTCGAGACCAATCTGCCGGGCAACAACAACACCACGCTGGACAACCAGACGCTGACGCTGGAAGGCAGCTACCCGCTGTACAACCGCGCCAACAACGCCAGCTACAGCCAGGCCCAGCGTGCGCTGGACATCGCCGCCGCCGACCTGGCCCTGGCCGAGCAGGATCTGGTGGTGCGCGTGGCCCAGGCCTATTTCGACGTGCTGGCGGCGCAGGACACGCTGGCCGCCGCCCAGGCCACCAAGAAGGCCTATGGCGAGCAGCTGGCCTCGGCGCGGCGCAACTTCGAGGTCGGCACCGCCACCATCACCGACACCCGCGAAGCCCAGGCCCGCTTCGACCTGGGCACGGCACGCGAGCTGGTGGCCGAAAACGATTTGCGCACCAAGCGCGTGGCGCTGGACCAGCTGGTCGGCCGTGCCGGCGTGGCGCCGCGGCCGCTGGCCCAGCCGGTGGCCCTGCCGCCGGTGGTGCCGGCCGCCGCCGAAGACTGGCTGGCCCAGGCCGAGCAGGCCCATCCGGGCATCCGCAAGGCCCAGCTGGGCCTGGAAGTGGCCAAGCTGGAGACCGAGAAAGCCCAGGCCGGCCATTACCCCACGGTCAGCCTGATCGGCCGGCTGCAGGGCAGCAACAGCCTGGGCACGGCGATCACCGATTCCTTCGGCCGCGCCGGCGCCACCGGCACCACCACGGTGGGCGTGCAGGTGGCGGTGCCGATCTTCTCGGGCTATGCGGTGCAGAACCGGGTCAAGGAAACCCTGGTGCTGGAGGACAAGTCGCGCCAGGACCTGGAAGGCGCACGCCGCAGCGTCTCGCTGGGCACACGCAGCGCCTTCCTGGGCGTGCAGTCGCTGCAGGGCCAGGTCAAGGCGCTGGAGGCCGCCGAAGCCTCGACCAAGCTGGCGCTGGAAGCCACCCAGCTGGGCTACCGCGTCGGCGTGCGCGTCAACCTCGACGTGCTCAACGCCCAGTCCCAGCTCTACGACACCCAGCGTGACCTGGCCAAGGCGCGCTACGACACCCTGGTCACCGGCCTCAAGCTGCGCCAGGCCGCCGGCCTGCTGCAGCCCGGCGACGTGGACGCACTCGAAGCGCTGCTGCAGCGCTGATCCACCACGGCCGGACGGCCCCGCATGTCCACGCTGCACTCGGCCATCGCCGCCCACCGCTTCGGCTTGGGCGAGGCCGAAGCGGCGACGGTGGGTGCCGATGCCGCGGCCTGGTTGACGGCCCAGATCGGCGCCGCCGATGCCCAGACCGGCGCCCTGCTGCCCGGCTTTGCCCAGGCCCTGGCCGTACAGCAGCAGGCCCGCCGCCTGCGCACGCCCGAGGCCGAGGCCGCACTGCGCGAGCAGGTGCAGGCCGATCTGCGCGCCCGCCTGGCCACGGCCGCGGCCACGCCACGGCCGTTTGCCGAGCGCCTGGCGCTGTTCTGGGCCAACCACTTCACCGTCTCGCTGGCCAAGGGCAGCTGCCAGGGCCTGGTGGGCTGCCATGAGCGCGAGGCCATCCGCCCGCACATCGCCGGTCGCTTTGCCGATCTGCTGCAGGCCGCCGTGAGCCATCCGGTGATGCTGCGCTATCTGGACAACAACGCCTCGGCCGGGCCGCAGTCGCGCGTGGTGCAGCGGCTGCGCCGGCGTGCCGGACCCGAGGCCGCACCGCGCCTGACCGGGCTGAACGAGAACCTGGCGCGCGAGGTGCTGGAGCTGCACACGCTGGGCGTGCAGGGCGGCGGGGGCGCCTACGGCCCCTGGGGCGGCTACAGCCAGGCCGATGTGGGCGCGCTGGCCGCCATCCTGACCGGCTGGCGCGGCACCGGCAGCGACTACGGCCTGGACGAGCGCGGCTTCGATGCCAGCTGGCACCAGCCCGGCGACAAGCAGCTGCTCGGCCGCCGCTACGGCGAAGGCCCGCAGGCGCTGCAGCAGGCGCTGCAGGACCTGGCCCGCCATCCATCCACCGCGCGCCACCTGGCCACCAAGCTGGCCCGGCATTTCGTCGCCGATGTGCCGCCGCTGTCCCTGGTCGAGCGCCTGGCGCGCATCTGGAGCGACAGCGACGGCCACCTGCCCAGCGTCTACCAGGCGCTGATCGCCTCGCCCGAGGCCTGGCAGCCCGGTCAGGCCAAGCTGCGCACGCCGGAAGAATTTGTCATCGCCGCGCTGCGCCTGCTGCAGCCTCCGACCCAGATCGGCGCGGCGGCCCTGCGTGGCCGTCCACGTGCCGCCGACCTGGGCCTGGCGGCCATGGGCCAGCGCCCGCAGTCGGCGCCCTCGCCGGCCGGCTGGCCCGACCGCGCCGACGAGTGGCTGGGCCCCGAGGCCCTGTGGCAGCGCCTGGAATGGTCGCAGCGCCTGGCCGATCAGCTGGGCCACCAGGTCGATGCGCGGGCGCTGGCCCGCGCCAGCCTGGGCCCGCTGCTGGGCGAGGCCACGCGCCAGCAGATCGAACGCGCCGTCGACGGCCGCCAGGCCCTGGCCCTGCTGTTGATGGCGCCCGAGTTCCAGCGCCGCTGAACCCCGCCCGGGAGTCCTGCCATGGCCGATCCGCGCTCGCCCTCACACCCCACCCGCCGCCGCTGGCTGGCCCAGGCAGCCGCGGCCAGCGCCGCCGGCCTGCTGCCGGCCGGCGCCCGGCTGGCCTGGTCGGCGCCAGCCGCCGCCGAGGCGCCGCGCCTGGTGCTGGTGCTGCTGCGCGGCGGGCTGGATGGCCTGTCGGCCGTGCCCGCGCCGGGTGATGCGGCCTTTGCCGCGGCCCGCGGCCCGCTGGCGCAGACCGCCGAGCCGGCGCGGCCGCTGGGCGACGGCTTTTTTGCGCTGCATCCGGCACTGGCGCGGCTGCAGGACCTGTACCAGCAGCAGGAGCTGCTGGTGCTGCATGCGGTGGGCCTGCCCTACCGCGAGCGCTCGCACTTCGATGCCCAGCAGTTGCTGGAATCCGGCGGCCAGCGCCCGTTCGATCTGGACAGCGGCTGGCTGGGCCGGGCCCTGGCCCAGAGCGGCGCCACCGCCGCGCGTGGCATGGCCTTCCAGCCGGCCGTGCCGCTGGCGCTGCGCGGCCATGCCGGCGTCGACACCTGGACCCCGACCCGCCGCGACAACGCGCCGCCCGAGGCCCTGGCCGATCTGGCCGGCCGCGTCGGCCGGCTGTATGCGCAGGACGAGTTGCTGGCCCCGGCCTTCGAGCGCGCCTGGCAGCTGCACAGCGCGGCCCTGCCCACGATGGCCCCTGGCATGGCGGGCATGGGCGCCATGGCGCCAGGCGGCGCCGCTGCCATCGCGCGCTGGGCCGAGCTGGGCCGGCAGGCGGCGCGTTTCATCGCCGCGCCCGACGGCCCTCAGGCCACGGTGCTGGAGATGGGCGGCTGGGACAGCCATGCCAACCAGAACAACCAGCTGGCCAACGGCCTGGCCAATCTGGACGCGCTGCTGGGCATGCTGCGCGACGGCCTGGCGGCGTCCGCATCGGGCGGCAACAACGTCTGGCAGCGCAGCCTGGTGCTGGTGGTGACCGAGTTCGGCCGCACCGTGGCCATCAACGGCACCCAGGGCACCGACCATGGCAGCGGCGCCGCCGCCTTCGTGCTGGGCGGCGCGGTGGCCGGCGGCCGGGTGCTGGCCGACTGGCCCGGCCTGGCGCCGGCCCAGCGCTTCGAGGGCCGCGACCTGCGCGCCAGCACCGACCTGCGCGCGCTGTTCAAGACCGCGCTGCACCTGCAGCTGCAGCGTCCGCTGGCGCAGATCCACCGCGAGCTGCTGCCGGGCAGCGAGGGCCTGCCGCTGCTGCCGCTGCTGCGCGGCTGAACCTCACTGCCGAGTTTTCACTGCGGCGTGGCCAGCGCCAGGATCTCGCGCGACATGATCTCGGCCGCGCCGCGGTGGGCGGCGGCAAAGCCCAGCGCGCGGTCGACCCACTGGTTGCGCTGCGGATCGGCGGCCAGGGCCACGGCGGCCTGCACGCCGGCCGGCAGATCGGCCACGCGCAGCGCCGCCCGGGCCTGCTCGGCGCGCAGGCTGGCCTGGGCGAAGTTGAAGGTGTGCGGCCCCATCACCACCGGGCAGCCGCAGGCCGCGGCCTCGATCAGGTTCTGCCCGCCCAGCGGCTCGAAGCTGCCGCCCAGCAAGGCCACGTCGGCCAGCGCGAAATAGGTCGGCATCTCGCCCAGGCTGTCGCCCAGCCAGACATCGGCGGCCACGGCCTCGGTGGGTGGCATGGCCTGCCAGCTGCTGCGCCGCGCCAGCAGCAGGCCGCTGGCCTGCACCAGGGCGGCCACCTCGTCGAAGCGCTGCGGATGGCGCGGCACCAGCAGCAGCAGCGGCCTTGGCTCGGGCAGGTCCTGCCAGGCGGCCAGCAGCGGAGCCTCCTCGCCTTCGCGGCTGCTGGCCATCAGCACCACGCTGCGCGGCAGCAGGGCCCGCCACTGCAGGCCACGCGCCAGCAGCGGCGCCGGCGGCGTCATATCGAACTTGAGGTTGCCGCTGACCATCACCCGCGGCGCGCTGGCCGCGCGCAGGCGCTGGGCATCGTCCACCGTCTGCGCCAGCACCAGGCGCAGCCGCGCGGCGGCCGGATGCAGCAGCCAGGCCAGGCGCCGGCCCTTGCGCGCGCTGCGCTCGGACAGGCGCGCATTGGCCTGCACCACCGGCACGCCGGCGGCCTGGGCCTCGCGCAGCAGGGCCGGCCACAGCTCGGTCTCCATCAGCACGCCCACCGCGGGTTTGAAGCGGCGCAGAAAGCGCCGCGCCGCGCCGGGCGTGTCATAGGGCAGCCAGACCTGGCTGTCGCCGTCGCGCAGCAGCTTGGCGCCGGCGGCGCGGCCGGTGGCCGTGCCATGGGTGAGCAGCAGGCGCAGTCCGGGCTGGCGCTGGCGCAGGGCCTCGATCAGCGGCAGGGCGGCGCGGGTCTCGCCCAGCGACACCGCATGCAGCCACAGCGCGCCGGGCGCGGGCGCCGGGCCGCGGTACCAGCCCAGGCGCTCGCCCCAATGGCCGCGGTAGCCGGGCTCGGTGCGGCCGCGCCGCCACAGCCGCAGCAGGTACAGCGGCGTGGCCAGGCGCAGCAGCGTGGCATAGGCGGCCAGGGCCAGCCCTTGCAGCAGCCGGCCGGCCATGGTCAGCGAAGCCGCAGCCGCGACGCTCAGTGCGCCGCCTGCTGGACCTCGGCGTCGGGCTTGACCGAGCGCAGCGCGGCCATCATGTCGGCCTCGATGCGTGCCAGCGCCTCGGGCGTGTGGCCCTCGAAGCGCAGCACCAGCACCGGCGTGGTGTTGCTGCCGCGGATCAGGCCGAAGCCGTCGGCAAAGTCGATGCGCAGGCCGTCGATGGTGCCGACCTCGCCACCCTCGAACTTCAGCCGGCCGTCGGCCACTCGGGCCAGCAGCTCGGCCACCACCGCATGGTGCTCGCCCTCGGCACAGCCGACGTTCAGCTCGGGCGTGGAGAAGCTGGTGGGCAGCGCATCCAGCACGGCGCTGGGGTTCTTGTCGCGGCTGAGGATCTCCAGCAGGCGCGCGGCGGTGTACATGGCGTCGTCGAAGCCGTACCAGCGCTCGCCGAAGAACAGATGGCCGCTCATCTCGCCGGCAAACGGCGCCTTGGTTTCCTTCAGCTTGGCCTTCATCAGCGAATGGCCGGTCTTCCACAGCAGCGGCTTGCCGCCGGCCTCGCGGATGGCCACCGGCAGGCGCTGGCTGCACTTGACGTCGAAGATGATCTGCGCGCCCTTCTTGCGCTTGAGGATGTCGCGCGCGAACAGCATGATCTGCCGGTCGGGATAGATGATGTTGCCGTCGGCCGTGACCACGCCCAGGCGGTCGCCGTCGCCGTCGAAGGCCAGGCCCAGCTCGGCGCCGGTGGCACGCACGACAACCTTCAGGTCTTCCAGGTTTTCGGGCTTGCTGGGATCGGGGTGGTGGTTGGGGAAGTCGCCATCGACCTTGGAATACAGGTCGATGACCTCGCAGCCAAGCGCACGCAGGATGGCCGGCGCGCTGGCGCCCGGAATGCCATTGCCCGAATCGACCACGATCTTCATCGGCCGCTTGAGCTTGGCATCGCCGACGATGCGCGCCGTGTACTCGGCCAGGATGTCCATCTTGGCCACGCGGCCCCGGCCCCTGCGTCCTTTCGCATACGTCTCGGTCTCGATGCGCTGGCGCAGCTGCTGGATCTCGTCGCCATAGATGGCGCGGCCGGCCAGCACCATCTTGAAGCCGTTGTAGTCCTTGGGGTTGTGGCTGCCGGTGACCTGGATGCCCGAGCTGCAGCCATGCGCGCCACGCGTGGCGGCCACGTAATACAGCATCGGCGTGGTCACCGCGCCAAGATCCACCACGTCCAGGCCGGTGCTGCGCAGGCCGCGGATCAGCGCCGCCACCAGGCCCGGGCCCGACACACGCCCGTCGCGGCCCACGGCCACGGCCTTTTCGCCCTCGGCCACGGCGGCGCTGCCGAAGGCGCGGCCGAGGTGCTCGGCGAAGCTCTCGTCGATGGTCTTGCCGACGACGCCACGGATGTCGTAGGCCTTGAACACGGATGCGTTGACTTGCATGGGGGCGTTTGCCTGGGTTGGAGTGGTCGCGGATTGTAGGCAGCGCCTGTGGCAGCCCGGCACGCGGGCTGGCACCGGTCGGCCACCGCCGCTGGCGATCCACGCCGACGGCTGGCCATCCGTCGCAAGCCCCGTGCCCGCGCCGGTGCGCTGCCTACACTGGCCGGCCATGGACAGCTCCACCTTCCGCTACGACCGCGCCGGGCTGCGCGCCTCCTGGCAGTCGTGGCTGCGCGAGGACATGTCCGATCCGCTGGGCCCGGCCTGGCTGCAGTGGCTGTGGACCGTGCTGTTCTGCGCCGCCATCGCCGTGGGCTTCACCGTGTTCGGCTTCGTGGTGTTCGCACGCGACGGCGGGGGCTGGACCGACCCGGCACGCTGGCTGTACTGGTATGGCCGCAACCTGGTGGTGTGCCTGACCATCGGCGTGATCATCCATGGCCTGTTCTGGGTCCTGGCGCGCTGGATGCGCGGCCGCATCGATGTGCGGCGCTGGAAGCCCTGGCAGCGCACGCTGTTCTTCAGCGGCGTGCCCATGGCCGGCGTGGTGCTGGGCTGGCCGCTGGGCATGGCCCTGGCCGGCGCCGACCTGCGCCAGTGGCTGGCCCACGACCGCGGCCAGAACATCGTCATCGGCTCGCTGCTGCTGTCGCTGCTGATCACCGCCGGCTTCCACCAGTTCTTTGCCGGCAAGGCGCGGCAGATCGACGCCGAGCGGCGCGCCAGCGAGGCCCGGCTGCGCCTGCTGCAGGGCCAGATCGAGCCGCACTTCCTGTTCAATACCCTGGCCAATGTGCTGAGCCTGATGGACCACGACGCGCCCCGGGCGCGCGAGATGCTGCAGCGCTTCACCGACTATCTGCGCGCCAGCCTGGGCCGGCTGCGCGACGGCGATGCCACGCTGGGCAGCGAGCTGGACCTGGTGGAGGCCTATCTGGGTCTGATGCAGATGCGCATGGAAGACCGGCTGCGCTACCGCATCGAGGTCGATGCCGCGCTGCGCAGCCTGCCGCTGCCGCCGCTGCTGCTGCAGCCGCTGGTGGAAAACGCCATCCACCATGGCCTGGAGCCGCAGATGGAGGGGGGCGAGGTCCGCGTGCGCGCCTGGTGCGAGCACGGCCGGCTGTGGCTGGAGGTGCATGACAACGGCCGCGGCCTGCAAGCGCCGCCGCGGCCGCGGTCAACGCCCGGCGCCGGCCTGGCGCTGGCCAATCTGCGCGAGCGCCTGGCCGCCCGCCATGGCCGCGCCGCCGGCCTGAGCCTGGAAGCCGCCGATCCCGGCACGCGGGCCCGGCTGCACCTGCCCCTGCCCTCCTGCAGCACCGCCCGATGAACACCACCGCCCTGATCGCCGACGACGAGCCGCAGCTGGCGCGTGCGCTGCAGACCCAGCTGGCCCGGCTGTGGCCCGAGCTGCAGATCCTGGCCCTGCCACGCAACGGCGTGGAGGCGGCCGAGGCCATCCAGCGCCTGCAGCCCAGGCTGGCCTTTCTGGACATTCAGATGCCGGGACTCAGCGGCCTGGAGGTGGCCCAGGGCATCGAGGGCAGCACCCGGGTGGTCTTCGTCACCGCCTATGACCAATATGCGGTGCAGGCCTTCGAGGCGGCGGCGCTGGACTATCTGCTCAAGCCGGTGAGCGGCCCACGGCTGCAGCGCTGCGTCCAGCGGCTGCGCGCCACGACCGACGATGCACATGGCGACGGCCGCCTGGCCGGCGCGTTGCGCCAGCTGCTGGCCCGGGGCGCAGCCCCCGCCACCGCCAGTCCACTGTCCCGCCTGCGCTGGGTGCGCGCCAGCGCCGGCGAGCTGGTGCACCAGGTGCCGGTGGAACAGGTGCTGTTCTTCCGCGCCGACGACAAATACACCTGCGTGCAAACCGCCGACGCCGAGTACCTGATCCGCACGCCCATCGCCGAGCTGGTGCAGCAGCTCGATCCCGAGCGCTTCGTGCAGGTGCACCGCTCGACCCTGGTCAACCTCGACCACCTGGCCGGCACGCGCCGCGACGAGGCCAGCCGGCTGTGGCTGCGCCTGCATCGCCATGGCCAGGAGCTGCCGGTCAGCCGCGCCTATGTGCACCTGTTCCGCGCCATGTAGGGCGCAGGGCGCAGGGCGGCGCGGATGTCGCGCGAGTGACATATTCCCGATTGACATGGATCAAACCTAGGCAAGGCACTTCATAAAGACATCGGACCTCCGATAACCAGGACACGCTCGCCCCCGGCCCATGCGGCCGGAGCCCCGCCACCTCTTCTGTCCTGTCCGGAGCCCCGCCATGTCCTTCAGCCGCCTGCTGGCCGCCGCCACCCTCGTCACCGCCGCCAGCGCCGCACTGGCCAACGATCCCAAGGCGACCATCGCCGACCTCGACGCCCGCCTGGCCAAGATCGGCACGGCCAAGGTCAACGGCAGCGACACCGTGGCCGGCAAGACCGTGCCGGCGATGTACTTCGGCGAGCGCAAGATCAACAACAACTACGACGTGGTCGACGCCATCCGCAAGGCGCACAACGCCACCGCCACGGTGTTCGTCAAGGACGGCGACGAGTTCGTGCGCGTCTCGACCAATGTGCTGACGCCCGAGGGCAAGCGCGGCGTCGGCACCCAGCTGGCGCGCAACGCCGCCTATGCGGCCCTGGTCAAGGGCGACAGCTACTGCGGCCAGGTCGATGTGCTGGGCACGGCCTTCGACGCTTGCTACAACCCGATCAAGGACGGCGGCAAGGTCGTCGGCGCCAGCTACATCGGCCACAAGAAGTGAGATCCAGGCCGCCGCCGCCCCGCCCCAGATCGCCCTCCCAGCCCCGTCCGACGCCATGAAGTTTCCGCTGACCGGCTTCCTGTCCCGCCTCACCGTCGCGCAGCAGCTGCTGGGCGCGTTTTCGATCATGACCCTGCTGACGGCGGCGCTTGGCGGCCTGTCGCTGTGGTCGCTGCAGCGCGTGGACCGCGAGGCCCAGCTGCTGGCCGACAAGTGGCTGGTCGGCATCGGCCACCTGTCCAGCCTGCGCGTGGAGCTGAACGAGATGCGCGAGCTGGAGGTCAAGCACAGCCGCAGCGACGATGCCAGCTACCACGGCGAGTACGAGGACAAGATCAAGCTGCTGGCCGCCAGCAGCGACAAGCATGCCAAGGACCTGGCCGGCTTGGTGGCCGGCGATGTGGAGGCCAAGCTGCTGCAGTCGCTGGACAAGTCCATGTCCGCCTATGCCCAGGCACGGCAGAAGGTGCTGGCCCTGGGCCGCGAGAAGAAGCAGCAGGACGCCGCCGACATCAGCGACGGCATGGCCGCGATGGCCTTCGACGAGGCCGTCGGCAGCGTGGCCAAGCTCGGCGAGGCCAGCCTGCAGGCCGGCGCCGCGGCGGCGCGGGCCGCCAACCGCACGGCGCGCCAGTCCAGCCAGGGCGTGCTGGCCGGCATCGCCATCAGCGTGCTGGCCGGCCTGGGCCTGGGCCTGGCCATCACCGCCGCGCTGCGCCGCCAGCTGGGCGGCGAGCCGGCCCAGGCGGTGGCCCTGGCCAGCGCCGTGGCCGAGGGCCGGCTGGACAGCCAGGTGCGACTGGCGGCCGGCGACAGCGCCAGCCTGCTGGCCAAGCTGCAGCACATGCAGCAGTCGCTGGCCGATGCGGTGCAGCGTGTCCGCCAGGGCGCCGACCACGTGGCCACTGCCAGCGCCGAGATCGCCCATGGCAACCAGGACCTGTCGGCGCGCACCGAGCAGCAGGCCAGCGCGCTGCAGCAGACCGCCGCCACCATGGACCAGCTGGGCAAGACCGTGCACCACAACGCCGACAGCGCCCGCCAGGCCAGCCAGCTGGCCGAAACCGCCTCGGGCGTGGCCCTGCGCGGCGGCGAGGTCGTCGGCGAGGTGGTGGCCACGATGAAGGGCATCAACGACAGCAGCCGCAAGATCGTCGACATCATCGGCGTCATCGACGGCATCGCCTTCCAGACCAACATCCTGGCGCTGAATGCGGCGGTCGAAGCCGCCCGCGCCGGCGAGCAGGGCCGCGGCTTCGCGGTCGTCGCCGGCGAGGTGCGCAGCCTGGCCCAGCGCAGCGCCGACGCGGCACGCCAGATCAAGGCCCTGATCACCGCCAGCGTCGAGCGCGTCGAGCATGGCACGGCCCTGGTCGACCGCGCCGGCCAGACCATGGACGAGGTGGTGGCCTCGATCCGCCAGGTCAGCCAGATCGTCGGCGAGATCAGCGCCGCCAGCGGCGAGCAGAACCAGGGCGTGGCCCAGGTCGGCCAGGCCATCGGCCAGATGGACCGCAACACCCAGCAGAACGCGGCCCTGGTCGAGCAGAGCGCGGCCGCGGCCGAAAGCCTGAAGGCCCAGGCCGGCGAACTGGTGAATGCGGTGGCGGTGTTCCGCGTCGCCACGGCCGCCTCGCACTGAGTCGGGCCGGCACGCCGGCAGCCACAGGTCCGAAAACGGCCAGCGGCGGCGCCGGCGCTGCCTATCATGGCCGCATGTCCACCGCCCCTGCCCCGGCCTCGTCCGCCGGCCTGCCGCTGCAGCACGAGGCCGCCTACCGCGCGCTGCGCACCCGCGATGCGCGCTTCGACGGCCGGCTGTTCGTCGGCGTCACCTCCACCGGCATCTACTGCCGGCCGGTGTGCCGGGTGCGGCCGCCGCGGCAGGAAAACTGCCGCTTCTTCGACCAGGCCGCCCAGGCCGAGGCCGCGGGCTTCCGCCCCTGTTTGCGCTGCCGGCCCGAGCTGGCGCCCGGCCTGTCGCTGACCGATTCGTCGGACATGCTGGCCGCGCAGGCGGCGCGCATGCTGACCCAGGCGGTGCAGGACGGGCTGGCCGGTGACGACCGGGCTGGCGCGCTGCTGCCGGCCATCGCCGCCCGGCTGGGCGTCACCGACCGTCACCTGCGCCGCATCTTCCAGCGCGCCCATGGCGTCACGCCGCTGGCCTGGCTGACCACGCAGCGCCTGCTGCTGGCCAAGCAGCTGCTGACCGATACGCGGCTGCCGGTCAGCTCGGTGGCGCTGGCGGCCGGCTTCGGCAGCCAGCGCCGCTTCAACGACGCCTTTGCCGCCCACTACCGCATGCCGCCGACGCGGCTGCGTGGCGCCGCCGAGCCCAGCGCCGCGCCGGCCACGCCGGGCGATGCGGCCACGCTGTGGCTGGCCTACCGCCCGCCCTACGACCTGCCGGGCCTGCTGGCCTTTGCCGCGAACCGCGCCCTGCCCGGCATCGAGCATGTGGATGCGGCGCGCCTGAGCATCGCCCGCACGCTGGCCGTCGAGCATGGCGGCCAGCGGCTGGCCGGCTGGCTGCAGGCGCGCTTCGTGCCCGAGCGCAGCGCCGTGCAGCTGCAGTTGTCGCCCTCGCTGCTGCCGGCCGCCGGCAGCCTGCTGGCGCGCTGCCGCCAGGCGCTGGACCTGGATGCCGATCCCGAGCGCATCGCCGAGGGCCTGGACCAGGCCGATCCTCCGCCCGGCCCGCCGCGGCCCGGTGTGCGCCTGCCCGGCGCCTGGGACGGCTTCGAGGCCGCGGTGCGCGTGGTGCTGGGCCAGCAGGTCACGGTGGCCGCGGCGCGCACGCTGACGCGCCGCCTGGTCGAGCGCTTCGGCACACCGCTGCCCGATGCCGCTGCGGCACCGGCCGGCAGCGGCCTGGCGCAGCTGTTTCCCGGTGCCGCGGCCATCGCCGCGGCCGACCCGGCCGACCTGGGCACGCTGGGCATCGTGCGCCAGCGCGTGCGGGCGCTGCAGGCTCTGGCCACGGCACTGGCCGAAGGCCGGCTGCGCCTGGACCGCAGCGCGGCGCTGGAACCCACGCTGGCCGCACTGACCGCCCTGCCCGGCATCGGCGACTGGAGCGCCCAGCTGATCGCCATGCGCGCCCTGGCCTGGCCCGATGCCTGGCCGGCCAGCGACATCGGCCTGCTGAATGCCCTGATCGACCCGCAGCGCTTTGCCGACCGCCCCCGCCACCGGCCCGACGCCGCCCAGGCCGCCGCTCTGGCCGAGTCCTGGCGCCCCTGGCGCGCCTATGCGGTGATGCGCCTGTGGCTGACCCTGGAGAACTGAGATGACCCGCTACACCCTGCTGACGGCGCAATGCCGCATCGCCACCCCGCTGGGCCCGCTGACCGCCGCCGCCACCGAGGCCGGCCTGGCCGGCCTGTGGTTCGACGGCCAGAGCCACCACCCCGGGCCGCTGCAGGCCCCGGTGGATGACGGCCAGCGCTGGCTGCGCGCGGCTGCCGCGGCGCTCGAGGCCTACTTTGCCGCCGACGGCCGCCGCGTCACGATGCCGGCGCTGGACCTGCAGGGCACGCCGTTCCAGCGCGCCGTGTGGCAGGTGCTGCAGACCATTGCGGCCGGCCGCACGCTGAGCTACAGCGCCGTGGCCCAGGCCGCCGGCGCGCCGACGGCGGTGCGTGCGGTGGGCGCGGCCATCGGCCGCAACCCGGTCAGCATCCTCGTGCCCTGCCACCGCGTGCTGGGCCGCGACGGCGCCCTCACCGGTTATGCCGGCGGCCTGCCACGCAAGCAGGCGCTGCTGCAGCTGGAAGGGGCCTGCGCATGAAGCCGCGCGACCTGGCCGACCTGCTTCTGCTGGCCGCCATCTGGGGCAGCTCCTTCCTGTTCATGCGCCTGGCCGCGCCGGCCTTCGGCCCGGTGGCGCTGGCCTTTGTGCGCGTGCTCGGCGCGGCCGCCCTGCTGCTGCCGCTGCTGGCCTGGCGCGGCGAGTTCGGCGCGCTGCGCCGCCACTGGCGTGCGCTGGGCCTGGTGGGCCTGAGCAACTCGGCCCTGCCCTTTCTGTGCTTCGGCTATGCGGCGCTGACCCTGCCGGCCGGCCTGTCCAGCGTCTTCAATGCCGCCACGCCGCTGGCCACCGCGCTGATCGGCTGGCTCTGGCTGGGCGATGCGCCCAACCGCTGGCGCGGCCTGGGCCTGGGCCTGGGCTTTGCCGGCGTGGCCGGCCTGGCCCTGCACAAGAGCCTGGCCGGCGGCCAGGCCGGCGCGCTGGCCTGGGAGGTGCCGACGGCTCTTGCGATTGCCGCCTGCCTGGCCGGCACCCTGCTGTACGGCCATGCCGCCAATGCCTCGCGGCGCTGGCTGCAGGGCGTGCCGGCCATGGCCATGGCCGCCGCCACCCAGGCCGCGGCGGCGGTGGCCCTGGCCGTGCCGGCCGCGCTGACCTGGCCGGCGCGCATGCCCGGCGCCGCGCAATGGGCCATGGCCGCCGGCCTGGCCGTGCTGTGCTCGGGCCTGGCCTACATCCTGTACTTCCGCCTGCTGTCTCGCGTGGGCGCCACCTCGGCGGCCAGCGTGACCTTTCTGATCCCGGTGTTCGCCAGCGCCTGGGGCGCGCTGCTGCTGGACGAGGTGCTGACCACGGCCATGCTGGTCGGTGGCGCGGTGATCCTGGCCGGCACGGCCCTGGTGCTGGGCCTGTGGCCGCGACCGGCCGGCAAGGCAGCGGCGCCGGCCTAAAATCGCGGGTTTCCTCCGTTCCCAACCCCTGCAGCGAGATCCCCCGTGGGCGCCAACATCCTTCAGAAGCTTCCCGTCGGCGAGCGTGTCGGCATCGCGTTTTCCGGCGGCCTGGACACCAGCGCCGCCGTGCTGTGGATGCGCAACAAGGGCGCCGTGCCCTGCGCCTACACCGCCAACCTGGGCCAGCCCGACGAGAGCGACTACGAGGCCATCCCGCGCAAGGCGCTGGAATACGGCGCCGCGCATGCGCGCCTGGTCGATTGCCGCGCCCAGCTGGTGGCCGAGGGCATTGCCGCCATCCAGTGCGGCGCCTTCCACATCACCACCGCCGGCGCCACCTACTTCAACACCACGCCGCTGGGCCGCGCCGTCACCGGCACGGCCCTGGTGGTGGCGATGAAGGACGACGGCGTCAACATCTGGGGCGATGGCAGCACCTACAAGGGCAATGACATCGAGCGCTTCTACCGCTACGGCCTGCTGGCCAATCCGGCGCTGAAGATCTACAAGCCCTGGCTGGACCAGCAGTTCATCGACGAGCTGGGCGGTCGCAAGGAAATGAGCGAGTTCCTGATCGCCAACGGCTTCGACTACAAGATGTCGGTGGAGAAGGCCTACAGCACCGACAGCAATATGCTGGGCGCCACCCACGAGGCCAAGGACCTGGAGTTCCTGAACTCGGGTCTGCGCATCGTCAACCCGATCATGGGCGTGGCCTTCTGGCGCGACGACGTGGTGGTCAAGGCAGAGGAAGTGTCGGTGCGCTTCGAGGATGGCCAGCCGGTGGCGCTCAACGGCCGCACGTTCGCCAGCGCGGTGGAGCTGTTCGAGGAAGCCAACCGCATCGGCGGCCGCCACGGCCTGGGCATGTGCGACCAGATCGAGAACCGCATCATCGAGGCCAAGAGCCGCGGCATCTACGAAGCCCCGGGCATGGCCCTGCTGCACATCGCCTACGAGCGCCTGGTCACCGGCATCCACAACGAGGACACCATCGAGCAGTACCGCACCAACGGCCGCCGCCTGGGCAAGCTGCTGTACCAGGGCCGCTGGTTCGACCCGCAAAGCCTGATGCTGCGCGAGACCGCCCAGCGCTGGGTGGCACGCGCCGTCACCGGCGAGGTGACGCTGGAGCTGCGCCGCGGCAACGACTATTCGATCCTCAACACCGAGAGCCCCAACCTGACCTACCACCCGGAGCGGCTGTCGATGGAGAAGGTCGAGGACGCCGCCTTCACGCCGGCCGACCGCATCGGCCAGCTGGAGATGCGCAACCTGGACATCGCCGACACCCGCGACAAGCTGGGCATCTACACCCGCACCGGCCTGCTGGGCCAGGGCAGCAGCGGCCCGGTGCTGCTGGGCGGGCCGGAGTCGGCACCGTCGGCGGACGACGCCGCCTGACTGGGCTCTGGCGGCCCGGTCCGCTGTGCGTGCTATCGGGTCGGATCCGACGCGCCAGCGACTGGCGCCGATGGTGCGGCCGTTGCGGATGTGCCCTTCATCGGCGCCGACGCTTTTTCGCCAGGCTTTGTCGTGCCTGTGAGATCGGAGCCACCGGCCGATCGTGTGGTTTGAGTGGCTCCTTCTCTGGTGCTTTCTGCAGACGACTTGACAACGCTTTGCTGCCCGAAATAGTAGCCAAGCACCAGCGTCATGATCGGCGGAACCACCTTGATCATTGAATCGAAGATGTCTTTGCCGGCGGCGTTGCCGGGATTCAATGAACTCAGGTTCATGTAGATGCCGATGCACAGCATCAGCATGAACGCAAGAACAGCAAGAACACCTGCAGCGAAGAACAGCTTTCGCACTTGAAAGTACTCGTCTGCCGTGTACTTGATTTCGGTTCCAAGCGGCTGAAACAGCCCGGCGATCATCACCGCGACCAGGACGCCGGTGACGCCGATCATGGTCCAGATTGTTCTTGCATTCATGGTTCCTCCGTTGACTCAGGTCTGTTGACGGGACTCGCCCTGGGGCGGGTGGCTGCCATCGCCAGCGTCCTCGCGGATCGCCGCCATCACGGTCTGGGCCAGCGCCGGGGTCACCGTCACCGCATGCGCTTGGGCGGCATGGGCTGCGGCCTGCTGCAGCAGTTCATCGCGACTCGCGCTGCGCAGCACGCCGGGACAATCGAAACCCACGTCCTTGCATCGAAGTTCAAACATCTGAGCCTCCTGGTCAAAGCCTGCACGCCGCCTGACCCAAACCGTTTGGGCCTGCAGCGGCGCCCCGGCCAAGGCCAGTGAAGCACAGCCGCGTCACGGCCGCGTCACCAGCCCCGGGTCGGGTGCCGCGCGCTCGTCGGGCGCGTCAGGCGAGCAGCATCTCCACCGGCGCAGCACGCGACAGCGTGCAGTAGACCGGGCAGCGCGTCCTGAAGGCCTGCAGCAGGGCCTCGCACTGCGCCGCATCCGGCCCCTCGATGGAAAAGCGCAGCGCAAAGCCCTGGAAGCGTGGATCGACGGCCTCGCCACAGACGCCCCGCGGATCAAAGTCCCCTGCGGCCGTGACGCTGATGGAGCGCAGTTCGACCCCCATCTCCTGCGCCGCGCGCTCGCAGACGAAGACGGCGCAGCCGGCCAGGGCCGACAGCAGCAGTTCGACCGGATTGACCGCCTCGTTCGGCCCCCCCAGCGTGGGCGGCGAATCGGTGATGCCGTGCTGCCCGCGTGCCATCAGCAAGGCCCGGCCGGGCTCGTTGGACAAGCGGCAGGTGGCCGAAGCGGTGGCAAGATGGGTTGTCATGGGGCGGCTCCAGTGCAGACAGGGGATGACCCTCGGCGGGTGGCCGCAGGATATTGCGGCCGCGTCACGGCGCAGTCACCATCGCCGACCATGCCGGCGCTGACCCTCCACCTCCTCGGCCCCGGCGTGCTGGCGCAAGACGGCCAGGCCCTGCGCACCCACTCGGCGCGAACCTTTGCGCTGCTGGCCTTTCTGGTGCTGGAGCCGGGCCGGCCGCATGCCCGCTCCACCCTGGTCGAGCTGATCTGGAACGACCTGCCCGCGGCCTCGGGCCGGCAAAGCCTGCGCCAGGCCCTCTACTCGCTGCGCAGCGTGGCCGACGGGCAGTTGAACGAGTGCCTGCGGGTGGATGCGCGCTGGGTCCAGTTCAACCTGCCGGCCGCCGGCTCGGCCATCGCCATCGACGTGCGCCGCTTGGTGGACGGCGCCAGCGCCGGGCACGAGGCGCAGTGGCGCGACGCATCGGCCGTGCCGCTGGCGCCCCTGCTCGAAGGCCTGAGCGCCGTGCCGGGCAATGACTTCGAGACCTGGCTGCTGGGCTGGCGCGAGCGGCTGCACGCACTGGCTCTGCAGAACCTGGGGCGTCTGGTCGTGGCCGATATGGCGCGGGGTGCCTGGGCCTCGGCGGCCGGTTTCGCGCAGGCGATGAGCGCACTCGATCCGGGCAACGAGCTGGCCGCGCAGCACCTGCTGAAGATCCGCGTCATGCAGGGCAGCGCCCAGGCCGTGGAGGCCGACGCCGAGGCGATGGTGCGGGCGGGCCAGGCCGCCGAACGCGTGCATGCGTTCGGCCATTCGGCCGAGCTGTACGAGCGGGCGCTGCAATCGCTGCGACGCGATCTGCCGTCGACGGCCCCGCGCTGCTTCGACGTGCTGATGCTGCGCGAAGCCATGCTCGAGCGCCTGGGCCGCCGTGGCGAGCAGTGCGCGGTGATCGCCGAGGCCATGCGCATCGCCAACGACCTGGGCGACCTGCCCGGCCTGGCGCAGGCCCAGCTGCGGCAGGCCAGTGCCTGCACCTACCTGGGGCGGCACCCGGAGGCCCTGGCCGCCGCCGGGCAGGCGCTGCAGATCTTTCGTGACCTCGCCGATGCGCCAGGCCAGGCCGAGGCCTTGCGCGAGATCGGCTTTGTGCACTGGCATGCGCAAGACCATCGGCAGGCCCTGGCCCATTCCCGCGAGGCCCTGCAACTGCACCGCCGCATCGGCGATGTCACCGGCGAAGCCACGGCGCTGCACAACCTGGCCCAGATCTACCGCGGCCTGGGCAGCCCCAGACAGGCGGCGCGCTGGTTCGAGCAGGCGATGCAGCTGCACTGGGCCGCACGCAACCCGGTGGGCGAGATCCTCAGCCTGTTCGGCTGGGCCGGCGCGCTGCGCGAAGCCGGCGAGCCGGACGCGTCGCGGCAAAAGCTCGAGGCGGCACTGAAGCTCAGCGAGCGTTCGGGCGAGCGCACCATGTTCACGCGAGCCCTGCAGGCCCTGGCCCTGCACCATGCCAGCCTGGGCGCGCTGGACCCGGCCCTCGAACTGATGCGCCAGGCGATCAACGTGGACCGGACGATCGGCTATGCCCATGCGCTGGGCCATGACCTCGTCGCCCTGGCCGGGCTGCATGTGCAGCGTGGCGAGCTGGCCGAGGCCCGGGTGGCCTTGCAGGAGGCCCTGGTGTGGCAGGGCTTCACGCAGGACGCTGACGCCCAGGCCTCGACCCGCGAGCGACTGCACAGCCTGGACTCCGGCCTGGCCAAGGGGCTGACCGGCGCCAGCGTCGGCATCAAGAGCCACCTGGCGCTGGGCGAAGGCAAGGTGTATTGCGAGTTCGAGTCGCCCGCCAGGCGCGCAGTGTGATGTGATGCAATGCCGGCGCCAGGCCCGCAGGGGCCGCGGTGCGCGATGGAGCCCCGATGAACTGGCTGTGGCCTCACAACCTGTGGTGGATGCTGGCGCTGGCCAGCCTGCCGCTGCTGTACCTGTGGCTGCTGCGCCGCCGCCGGCGGCAGGTGCTCACCCTGCCCAGCCTGCACCTGGTGCGCCAGGCCATTGCCGTGCCGTCCTGGCGCCGGCACCTGCCGCCTGCCTTGATGTTGGTGGCGCTGGCCCTGCTGGTGCTGGCCACGGCGCGACCCACCGCACGCCTCAGCCTGCCCTGGGCCAAGACCACGGTGCTGCTGGCGATGGACGTGTCGCTGAGCATGCGCGTGCAGGACGTCAAGCCCACGCGCATGCGGGCGGCGCAGGACGCCGCCAAGACCTTTCTGAGCGTGGTGCCGCCGCGCATCGAGGTCGGCCTGGTCAGCTTTGCCGGCACCGCCCATGTGGCGCAGCGCGCCACCACCGACCGCGAGTCGCTGCTCGGCGCGGTCGAGGCCATCCAGATGCAGATGGGCACGGCCATCGGCAGCGGCATCGTGCTGTGCCTGGCCGAGCTGTTTCCCGAGCATGGCATCGACCTGCAGGCCCTGCACCGCGGCCAGCGGCCCGGCGCGGCACGCTGGCCCGATGCAGCCAGCCCGGCGCCGCCCAAGGCCATCACGCCGGTGGCGCCGGCCTCCTACGACGCGGCGGCCATCATCCTGCTCAGCGATGGCCGGCGCACCATGGGCGTGGACACGCTGGAGGCAGCGCAGATGGCCGCCGACCGCGGCGTGCGCATCGACGTCATCGGCCTGGGCACGCCCGACGGCCACCTGGCCGAAGGCGAAGGCATGGCCATCTACCTGCAGCTGGACGAGCCCACGCTGCGCCAGGTGGCCAAGATGACCGGCGGCGAATACCACCAGGCGGCCAGCGCCGAGGCCCTGCGCCGCGTCTACCAGAACCTGGGCTCACGGGTGGAACTGCGGCGCCGCGAGACCGAGCTGAGCGGCCTGCTGGCCGCCGCCGCGGCCCTGCTGCTGCTGGCCGGCGCGGGGCTGTCGCTGCTGTGGTTCGGCCGCGTGCTCTGACTCAGCCCACCACGCGGTCGCGGCCGCTGCGCTTGGCCTCGTAGAGCCGCTGGTCGGCGGCGTCGAGCAGGCGCGCCGCATCCGGCACCGCGGCCGACCAGTGGGCCACGCCCAGCGAGGCGGTCTGCAGGTGCTGCACCGCCGGCTGGCCCGGCGCGGCGGGTGACAGCCGCATCGGCGCCCCGGCCAGCGCGGCGCGCAGGCGCTCGGCCAGGGCCAGGGCATCGGCGCGGCTGGCCGCCGGCAGCAGCACGGCAAACTCCTCGCCGCCCAGCCGTCCCAGCGGCTCGCCGGGCCGCAGCTGGGCCTGCAGCCGGGCCACGGCCTGCTGCAGCACCTCGTCGCCGGCGGCATGGCCCCAGGTGTCGTTGACGCGCTTGAAGTGGTCCAGGTCCACGCAGATCACCGCCGGGGCCGGGCCGCCGCGCTGGGCCACGCGCACCGCCTGCTGCAGCGCGTCCAGCCAGTGGCGGCGGTTCCAGGCGCCGGTGGCGGCATCCACCGTGGCCAGGCGCCACAGCTGGTCCTGCACCCGGGCCTCGGGGTTATCCTGCACCAGGTAGCGCAGCCGCACCTTGCCCAGGCGCAGCCGGTCGCCATCGGCCAGGCGCTGCGGCGCCGTGATGCGCCGGTCGTTGACCCAGCTGCCATTGGCCGAGTCCAGGTCGACCAGCACCACGCCATCGGCGCCCACCTGCAGCTGGGCATGGCGGCGGCTGAGGCTGGGGTCGTCGAGCAGCACGCCGGCATCGGCGGCGCGGCCGAGGATCTGCGTGCCCGGCTCCAGCACGAAGCGCTTGCCGATCTGGTCGCCGCTGTACAGCACCAGGCAGCCACGACGCGGCGCCTGCGGCTCCAGCGCCGGCAGGGTCATCAGGTCGGTGCTGGACACCTCGATGGTCGAGCTGTCCCAGGCAACAGGCGACCCGGTGGGGAGGGATGGGTTGAACGGCATGGCGGATAGCAGGTCCGCAGGTATACCAAAAGCCCTCGCGGCTGCGGGGGCTCGCCGGCCACGCCGTCGGCCCGGCCGCGCAGTTGTTGGCGCAGCGCCGCGCCGGGCGCTCAGGCCGGCCGTGCCGGCGGCGGGCCCAGGCGCTGCAGGCCGCGCTCCAGGTCGGCCTGCAGGTCGGCCACCGCCTCCAGGCCGATGGAAAAGCGCACCAGGTGGCCGGGCAAGGCGCGGCGGTCGCTGCGCATGCCGTCCAGCTCGTAGGGCATGACCAGGCTCAGCGGCCCACCCCAGCTGTAGCCGATCTTGAACAGCCGCAGGCCGTCGACGAAGGCATCGACCTGGTCGCGGCGGTAGCGCGCATCCAGCATCACCGAGAACAGCCCGGCCGCGGCCTGGCAATGCCGCGCCCAGTGCGCATGGCCCGGCGCACCGGCGATGGCCGGGTGCAGCACCTGGGTGACCGCCGGCTGCGCGCCCAGCCAGGCCGCCAGCTGGCGTGCCGCGGCATCGTGGGCCTGGTAGCGCAGCGCCAGCGAGGGCAGACCGCGCAGGATGAACTCGGCATCGTTGGCGGCCACGCCCAGGCCCAGCTGGCCGTGCAGGCGCAGCAGCTTCTGGTGCAGGGCCTCGTCGCGCGTGACCACCGCGCCCATCAGCACGTCGGCGCCGCCGGACGGGTACTTGGTCAGCGCATGCATGACGATGTCGACGCCGAAATCGAAGGCACGGAAGGCCAGGCCGGCGCCCCAGGTGTTGTCCAGCGCGGTCAGCACGCCACGCGCCCGGCAGGCCGCCACCAGGGCCGGCAGGTCGGGGAACTCCATCGTCACCGAGCCCGGCGCCTCCAGCCACACCAGGCGGGTGCGGTCCGAGAGTTTGGCCGCCAGGTCAGCCGGGTCCATCGGGTCGTAGACCTGGTGCGTGATGCCCCAGCGGTCCAGCACATGGGCCGCCATGTCGGCCGACGGGCCGTAGACATTGGCCGGGATCAGCACTTCGTCACCGGCGGCCAGCAGGCCCAGGTTGACGTTCATGATCGCCGCCAGGCCGCTGGGCGACAGGATGCAGAAGCGCCCGCCTTCCAGATCGGCGATGCGCTCCTCCAGCAGGAAGGTGGTGGGCGTGCCGCGCAGGCCGTAGGTGTAGCCGGTCTTGGCGGTGTAGCTGCGGCCGCGCAGCGCGGCCACGCTGGGAAAGATCACCGTCGAGGCCTTGAACACGCCCGGCGGCACCGCGCCCCAGCCGGCCGGCGGCTGGTAGGGGTGGTGGATCAGGCTGGTGATCAGCCGGTCCTCGTCGCCCGCGCTCACAGCGGCACCCCGACCAGGTCATGGCCCTCGGCGGCGACGATGCGCGCCTTGGTGAACTCGCCCACCTTCAGCGTCTTGCTGGCCTTCTCGGGCGGCAGCAGGCGCACGCTGCCGTCGATCTCGGGCGCATCGGCAAAGCTGCGGCCTCGCCCGCCCTTGCGGCCCAGCGCCGGCGCATGATCGACCAGCACCTGCATGGTGGCGCCGACGCGGCGCTGCAGGCGCTGGATGGACACCTCCTCGGCCACGGCCATGAAGCGCGAACGCCGCTCTTCGCGCAGCTCGTCGGGCAGCGCGCCCGGCAGCTGGTTGGCCGCGGCGCCGGTGACCGGCGAATAGGCGAAGCAGCCGGCACGGTCGATCTGCGCGGCGCGCACGAAGTCCAGCAGGTGCTGGAACTCCTCTTCGGTCTCGCCGGGGAAGCCGGCGATGAAGGTGCTGCGGATCACCAGCTCGGGGCAGGCCTCGCGCCAGGCCAGCAGGCGGTCGAGGTTTTTCTCGCCCGAAGCCGGGCGCTTCATGCGGCGCAGCACATCGGGGTGGCTGTGCTGGAACGGCACGTCCAGGTACGGCAGGATGCGGCCGTCGGCCATCAGCGGCAGCAACTCGTCCACATGCGGGTACGGGTAGACATAGTGCAGCCGCACCCAGGCGCCATGGGCCGCGGCCAGCTCGGCCAGCGCGAGGCACAGCTCGGTCATGCGCGTCTTCACCGGCCGGCCATCCCAGAACCCGGTGCGGTACTTCACATCCACGCCATAGGCGCTGGTGTCCTGGCTGACCACCAGCAGCTCCTTGACGCCGCTCTCGAACAGCGCGCGCGCCTCGGTCAGCACATCGCCCACCGGCCGCGACACCAGGTCGCCGCGCATGCTGGGGATGATGCAGAAGGTGCAGCGGTGGTTGCAGCCTTCGCTGATCTTCAGGTAGGCATAGTGGCGCGGCGTCAGCTTGATGCCGGCCTCGCCGCGGAACTGCGCGCGCTGCTCGGGCACCAGATCGACGAAGGGATCGTGCGGCTTGGGCACATGCTGGTGCACCGCATCCATCACCTCCTGGGTGGCATGCGGGCCGGTGACGGCCAGCACCTTGGGATGCACCTGGCGCACCAGGTTGCTGCCGTCGTCGCTGGCCTTGGCGCCCAGGCAGCCGGTGACGATGACCTTGCCGTTCTCGGCCAGGGCCTCGCCGATGGTGTCCAGGCTTTCCTTGACCGCATCGTCGATGAAGCCGCAGGTGTTGACGATCACCAGGTCGGCGCCGGCAAAGCTCTTGCTGGTGGCATAGCCCTCGGCGCTGAGCTGGGTGAGGATCAGCTCGCTGTCGGTCAGGGCCTTGGGACAGCCCAGGCTGACGAAGCCGATCTTCGGCGGGGCGGCGGTGGCCGGTGACGAGGGGGAGGCGGTGGCGTTCTCGGACATCGCGCGATTGTCGGCGATGGCCGCCGGCCGCGGATCGGGCGCGGTGATCAGCCCTTGGGTTTGGGCTTGTAGATCATCGTGCGCTGGCACCAGGCCTCGTTCATGCGCGACAGGAAGTCGGCATCGATGGCAAAGCCGGAGGCATCGCCGATCACCGTCTCGCTGCCGCAGCGCGGGCACAGCGCCGTCAGGTGGTCGGGCGCACCGTCCAGCGCCAGGTCCAGATCCTCGGGCCGCCAGCCGGTCCAGGCCACGATCTCGTCGGGCAGAAAGGTCTGGCGGCACTGGAAGCAACCGCACAGGCGGCTGGCCTCGATCTCGGCGCGGTGCTCGCTGCAGTGGCGGTGGGCGGTCAGCAGATCGTCCATGATCGCAGGCCTTCGGTGCGGCGGCGGCTCAGCGCTTGGAGCCGAAACCCGGCATGCCCGGGAACAGCGCGCCGGCCTGCATCTGCTCCTGCATCTGCACGAACAGGTTCTTGCTCTGCTCCAGGTAGTTGCCCATCAGGCCCTGCATCAGCGGCGCCTGGCCGCTCATGAACTGGCTCCACATCTCGGGCGTGAAGGCCTTGGGGTCGTACAGGCCCTTGCTCTGCTCGGCAAAGCGGCTCTGCAGATCGACGAAGGTCTGCAGGTTCTTCTCCAGGTACGAGCCCATCATGCCCTGCATGGCGTGGCCGTAGAAGCGGATGATCTGCGCCAGCATGGTGGTGCTGAACATCGGCACGCCGCCGGTCTCTTCTTCCAGGATGATCTGCAGCAGGATGCTGCGCGTCAGGTCCTCGGTGGTCTTGGCATCGCGCACCTCGAAGGCCTCGCCCTGCAACACCATCTGCTTGACATCGGCCAGCGTGATGTAACTGCTGGTGCGGGTGTCGTACAGACGTCGGTTCGGGTACTTCTTGAGGATGCGCGGACCGGCGTCGGCGCTGGCCTGCGCGCCGTCGGTGGCGGCGGCGCGGCGTTGGGCTGGCATGGGAAGCAACTCCTTGTGCAGTGCGTCAAAGCATTCTAAGGAGGGCTTTCCAGGGGCCGGCGCAGGGCTTACCCCGTGCGGTTGAACCCCGAAGCACCACGCGGGACGCGCAGGCTGCCGGCGGCCATCGCGGACTGCAGCCCCGACTACTGCCGGCTGCCGCGTTCCTTCATCTCGCGAAGCCTCTTCTCGCGGGCGGCATCGGCCTCGGCCTTCTGCCGCGCAGTCTCGGCCGCCGCCCTCTGCCGCGCCGCGGCATCGGCGGCCTCGGACTGGCGGCGCGCGGCCTCGGCCTTGGCCGCAGCGGCCTTGGCATCGTCCGAGGACTTGGTGCTGACGATCAGGCTGCCACCGCCACCGCCACTGCCACCGCCCGAACGGGCTGCCGTGGATGGGCTGCCGCTGCCGCCCGCTGCCGTCGGCACCCCCGCCTGGGCCTTGACCGCGGGGCCGGAGGGCGCGGCGGACGTGTCGGCCCCGGCCTCGCCCGATGACGGCGATGCGGCCAGCGTCGCCGCTGTGGCCGTGGCCGTGGTCGTGGTCGTTGTCTTGGATGTGGCCGTCGCCGTGGCCGCAGGCTTCGCCGCAGCGGCCGCGGCCGCCGCCTTCTGCTGCGCGGCAATGCCCCGCTGGGTGGCATAGATCTGCTCGCGCTGGCGGGCCTCGCGCTCCTGCTGGGCAGCCTTCATGCCGGCATTGAAGTCGGTCAGCGCCCGGTTCAGGCTCGCCGACGACTCCAGGTCGTCGCTGAAGTCGGGCGCGCTGAAGGACAGCGGGCCGCCGGGACAGTGCACGACCATGCTGTGGCCCGTGCCCAGCGGCTTCTGCCACGACCGCGTCGCCGCCATGTCGGCGATGCGCAGGTTGCGCAGGGTCTCGCCGTCGCTGAAGCTCACGTCGGCCACGATGCGCTGCAGCTCGGGGCTCGGCGGATGGCCGGCCAGGGCGAGCGTGAAGCGGCTGCTGCGGTCGAAGTAGCGGGCCGAATAGTGCACATTGCCCGGCCCGCAGGGCTCGACGCGGGTGTGGCTGTCGGGCACGGAACTGCAGGCGCCGAGCGTCAGCACCGATACCAGCACCAGCGGCAGGAACAGGATCGATGCAAGCCGTGGCGTGGTGGTCTTCATGGCGGGTGGCGCGGGGCCGGGCTGCGGACAGGGGAGCGCACCATAGCGTCCGGAGCACCCGGGCCATCGTGGCCGGGCCGCGGAGATTGCGGCCGGGCGTGATCGAATCCGCCAAAACCCGCGCCGCGCCGGCGCCGCAAAGACAAAGGGCCCGGTGTTTCCACCGGGCCCTTGATCCACTACCGTATGTGGTAGGCGCGATTGGACTCGAACCAACGACCCCCACCATGTCAAGGCGCTCCGGCACGTAGGAAAGCCACTGCTTTCCCTTGAAAATCAAGCACTTAGCTCGCTTCAAGCAACCCGGATTATACCGGTGCAACCGGTCTGAGTGGCGGAAAAATGGCGGAGAGAACGCCGGTCGCCCCGTCGTCACCGCGCGAATTCTTATACCGCGCCTACTTGCGTAAACTGGCGACGTTGCTGGGCCTGCAGGAGCCTCCGGAAGCTACCTGGAGGGCATCCTGACGCCGCGCCCTGTGACCTGACGCCTCGGTCCTCGCCGAGGGTATGACGCTGCTGCCAGGCATCACGCCTGCACGAGCAGAAGACGCCGAAGCCGGCCGGTAGCCGCCGGCTTCACCACGCTTCGAGCACCGGGCCAGACACCCCGCCCACCGCTCGTCGTACCGACGCATGCCGGGTCCCCGGACCCGCCGGCGGTGTTGCGTTCGTCCGTCTTCGTCATGCCCAACCTCAAGGCTTCATCGGCCCCTGCTGGCCAGGAATCTCGTACCCTCTCGCTCCTCTCCACGCGATATCCCGCCGTCGTCGATCTGGTCGATGCCGCCCGGGAATGCGCCCGCGCGCATCAAACCCTGCTTAATGAGCTGAGCGCCGGCCGATGCCGGCTCAAATGCTTCAAGCAAGGCCGACGCTGGTACGTGCGCCTGGTCGATCTCGCCGACTACATCGATACCCACGCATCGGGCCGCCAGACCAGCATCACGCCCGCCCTGACCGTAGCGACACGCAAACGTGGGCGACCGACCAAGGCCGAAACCATCGCGCGTCGGATGGCTGCTGGCGCCGTGTGATGGCGGCACGCGGCAAAGAACGGCACCCTCACTTCCCGCTGGCCCGGCCCCTCGGTATCGAGGAGGCGCACAAGCGCATTTGCGGTGTACCCGCGATCCAGGAAGGTGCCATCGGATATGTGCCCAGCTTTTTGGCTCTGCTGGGTCTTCCCCACACGGAGCCGATCACCAGCGTCTACGAGCGCGACGGTGGCCGGCGACAGCTCCGAATCGTCAGCGACCCGGCGTTGGGCGTGCCATACGGTCACGTCGCCCGTATCTGGCTGATTTGGATCTCAACCCGGATCGTGCAAACAAAGAGCAGGTGCATCGACCTGGCACCAAGCCAGTCGGCTTTCTTCCGATCCCTGGGCATTCGCGGAAGTCGCGGCGACGGCGGCAGCATCGTGCGGTACGCCAATCAGTTGGACCGCCTGTGTCGCAGTCTGTTCATCGAAATCAACCGAGCCGATTCACCGCCGAAGTTCGAGAATCATCTCGTCGCACGCAAGGGGCCGCTGTTCGGCGAGTGCTTGCGAAATGGCTCGGCTGACCTTGTCCTCGGCCAACTGCTGGTACCAGAGGAATACTTCTTGGAATGCACCCAGCATGCGGTGCCGATCGACCTGCGGGCAGTGGCGGCTACGAGATCCACAGTCCGTCTCGACCTGTACATGTTCTTGACCTACCGGCTCAACTCATTGCGCCGGCCAGTGCGCCTGCCCTGGTCTGCACTACTCGCGCAAATCGGGATTCAGCCTCCTGAGGGGAACGCCGCCGCCCTGAGAAGCGCCACCGCCCGCCTGCGGCCGGCGCTGCGCGATGTACTGCTGCTGTATCCCGAAGCAAGGGTCCAGATGACGGAGACCGGGGTGGAACTCCGGCCCAGCCCGCCAGCGGTTCCACGGCGAGAACAGCGGTGTGGATAACTATGGGTTGTTCATGCATGAACGCGTTCGCGGCACATCGTCGCGGACGGCAGGCAGCGAAGGGTGACGCCGCAGATGTTCATGCATGAACGCGTTCGCCAGTCGTGCATGAACGCGTACGCCGGCCAGGCCAAAAATGATCCCAAGTCATTGTCCCGAATCACTTTTTCGTCACCACCGCCAAGCGCCAAGTAGGATTTTTCAAGTATCTCAACAAGTAGTTGCTCAGCCCAACGGTGGACAACTCAGCAGGTCGACGGCAAGGGACCACCCCATCCCCCCGCCCTTCCCCGTACCGGGGAAGGGGGCGAGTCGCCCTCTGTCGTCAGGAGGCAGGCCACAGGCTGCGCCTGCATCCCGCCTCCGACGCCGCGAGCGTGCGCGTCGATCGACCCGCGTCAAGGCGACCGCTTCGCGGTGGCCTGCGGCCAGCCTTGACCCGGGCCGCTCGCCGAGCGCAGGAGCGTCCTTGCAGACCATGTTCGTTTCGAGGAGCATGAGCCAGTTGGAAACGAGCATGGCGCGCGGCACGCGCAACTGGTGAGGTCATGACGAAGGTACTGACAGACAGAACTTTGCCGCCGGCAGTGGCGCAGGTTCTGGAACACATGGACGGCATAGAGTCGGGGATCGCAGCATCGATCGACCGCTTTGCCGCCACGGTGTGCGCGGAACTTTGCAACGCTGTCGACCCCAGATCAGGCAACCTTAAGGCTGCGCACGAAAACACGCCTCCGTATCGGGACAACGGCTCCGTTGCCGCGTAACCGGGCCGTGATCGCGGAACGAAGCCGTTGCGGTGTAACGGTCGTCATGCATCAGTCCTGGTTGCGGAGCCCGTGAGTACCTCCCAAACTGACACACAGCGCATCGTCGCAGGATTGCCGCGTCGCTGAACACCATTGGCGACAAGGACCTGGACATTGCCGGCCGCGAAGCTGGAATCGCTATTGAGATCGCGCGCCGAAGCTTGCACGATAAAAGCAATGCCTCGCCCCTATCGGTGATCAGTTCGAGCACTACAACGTGTGCCCTGCCAGAATCGGACACGCTGGGAAGACGTGCTCCAGGATCAGCGTGTGAACCTTGGCTCTGGTGACGCCGACGCGCAGGATCTTCCTGCTGCGCCAGTACGGCGGCTCGTCGTCCCACCAGACGAATGAAGAAACCTGTCGTTCGCCGTTGTGCCTTCCCTCGCGGATCACGATCACGCCGTCGAACTGCTTTCCCTTCGACTTGTGGATGGTCATGACCTGCACACCGGGCGGATCGTCCACACCGCCGAGAATCTGGTCCTGCGCCAGTGCGATGTCGAGCGCCTCGCGCGCGCCCGTGTACTTGCCTTCGCGTGCCCAAATCGCACCGAGCCCCGCACTGATCCGCCGGCCACGATTGAAGGCCACCAGGTAGTCCAGGTTCTTGGCTGCGGTGAGCAGTTCTGGGTCCCCTGAGTCGCGCAGCAGACGCTTCACACACGACCAGTCCTTCGCCGGGTCTCCGGTGAACGATGACTGCCGCACGGCATCGATCACACCGATCACCGCCTGAACGAATCCAGCACGAGGCTCTCGACCTTCGCGAACTCGCACAGCCCACAGCCGCCACTGAGCTGCAGCGGCAAGCCCGGCCGCCGCCTTCGAAGTCGCGAGCAGTTCAAGACCAAGTGCGATGTCTTCGCGACGCGTGGCTTCGGATTTCGGCTCCAGCAGGAAGGCCGAGAAGCGGGCCGTCAGCATCGCCTCGGCCTCGTCAAACGCGAGCTTGTGCCGCACCGGCTTGGGATCGGCGTTCAGCGAGGCAGAGACCTTTGCCGCAGAAACACCCGAGTGGGTCAGGATCGCGACGTTGCGGCCGTAGCGACCTGTGGCGGCCCTGATCGATCGCTGCAGGATGCCCAGTGCCATTCTCAAAGCTGTCTTCTGCGGCCGGCGCCGTGGGTCGTACCCGAACGAAGAGACGCCTGCATAGGACGAACCTCTGGCCCGGCCAGTGAGGATGTCCTGCCCGAAGATCGCAATCTCGGTGCCGCTGCTGCGATGGTTCTGGCCACCGAGGTCGATCTCCAGCGGCGCCAGAGTCTGCCGGATGGCATCCACTCTCTCGGGCCCGATCCCCGGCAAGTAGTCGAAGATCTGCTGGTCCAGATCGGCGAGGCAGACGATCTGCGCCGTGGCGGACAGCAGTTCGATGCACCGCCAGGCATGTGCGTCGGTGTCCTGCGCCTCGTCGACGATGATCAGCGGGTGGCGTTGCGTGATCAGCCTGCGGATGTGCTGGCTCTGAGTGAGCAGCGCCTCCGCATTGCGGGCGAAGAGATCGAAGGCGATACGCCCGTCCTGCCGGAACATCTCCTCGCGCCTTGCAAGCCAGGCTCGCCAGTCGGCGTTCTGCACATTGCGTTCGCGTGGCCTGATCGACCCGTACTCCACCTGTTCGTCTTGAGGCAGCAGGATGCGCAGCTTGCGTGGGGCGCCCAGAAGATAGCCGTGGGCCGACAGTAGCGTCCAGAAGAAGGAGTGGAAGGTCTGCATGCTCAGCTGACTTCGCTGGGTCTTCGGGACCTCCTGCTTCATTGCCTCGCCCAGCCTCGCGACGGCTGCCCGCGAGAAACTGAGGAACAGCACCGACTGCCCGGCATCGAGACCGGCGTTGATCCGGACGACGGCCTTCTTCAGCGCGATCGTCGTCTTGCCACTACCCGGACCTCCCAGCACCAGGGCATGACCTTGGCAGTCGAGCAGGCTCTGACGTAGCTCGCAGATTTGCACGGCGATCTCGCCCGTCAGGCTGGTGCGCCGCCGGCGGCCGGCGGAGCTGCTTCGGCAGGGGCTGGTACCGCCACTGCATCGACGGGCTTCGGAAAGGCCGCATAGATCGGCGTCAGGAAAGCGGTCACGGTGGCTGGCAGTTCGTGGACCTCGCATCCGTCCAGCAGCCTAGCAGCCCACCCCGCACCCTTGTGCCCCTTGAGGGCGGACATCACCAATGCACGCACGGCATCATCGGCTGGTCGCGCCGCCGGGATGACAAAGTTGCCGCAGTCGCCGGTCTCACGCAGGTCGTCGAGGAACGACCACAGCCGATCGACGGGGATCTCCGCTACGACGAGCGCCTCGAAGCCGGCGTACTGGTGCTCGCAGTCGATGTCGTACGCATCGACCAGCTCCTGCTTCTTCTGTGCGGATCGCGCAGCGAGGTCATAGAAGCCGAAGGTCTTCAGCCCCAGGCTCTTGAAGAAGTTGCCGAACTTGGGCATCGAACCTTCAGACTCGGCATCGAAGAAGGCAACACCGGCGATGTCGAGAGGCTGCAGTTCCTCGTTGGCTTCCTCCATCTTCCGCGCAACCACTGGCAAGGCGTTGAACTCGGTCAGCCCCTCGACAACGATCGCAGCCTTTCCAAGCATGCACTCGGTCAGGCCTCGGCGAGCATACCTGCGGAAGTCGTTGCCCTTCAGACCTGACGAATCCGAGACGCGCTGGCCGACGACGCTGGAGTCTGGCCCCCGTGACAAGAGAATTGTCTGCTCTGGCTCGAACCGTTCGATGACGAACGGCGAGTGCGAGGTCGCGAAGGCTTGGGTCGTTTTGTGCAGCAAGTAATCGGCGATGCGACGCTGCGTGTGCGGCGGCAGAGCGATCTCGGGCTCCTCCATCGCAAAGATGACCGAGGACGGCTTCAGCTCTGCGATAAACGAGAGCAGGGCCAGCACCAAGACGTTGAGCGTGCCGGTGCCGACCTGCTGGAAGGGAACGGGCTGCTGATCCTGCGAGATAGCCAGGAAGAAGGCCATCGTCTTGCGCAGGTGCTCCCGGGTGAGCTGCGAGACGTGCAGCTTTGTCGTCCGCCCGGGAACGTCGGTAGCGATGTACTTGCCGAGCCGGGACTCGATTGACTGCAGGACTGGCTGCAGGTTTGCGGCGTCCTGTTCAATGTCCAGGCCACGCAGGCGCTCGATCGCCTTCTCCCACAACCCAGCACGGGTGCCCTTGAGCCGCAGGATGACATCGAGAAGGGAGCCACGCTCCAGGCTTAGGGCACGCGACCCGGTTCTGACTGCGCGAAGGTAGAGGAATCCGAACAGGCGCTTGACGTCCTTGCCAACCCGATCCAGCTCGTCCGGCTCCGCGTTCGGACTGTGGGTGAAGTAGGTTTGCGCCTCGAACTCGTCTTCCTCCGGGTTGTACTTGGCCAGGGTCTCTAGGCGAAGACAGCTGACGACCTGCGGTGGGTTGGCCTCGGCGACCTCGCCGGGGCCAAGTACGCGACGCTCAGCGGTGCTCCAGAACTCCAGGTGCTGGCCGCAACGGTTTTCGACCTCGGCGTTGATGTCAACCAGGACTACGGCGATCCGGATGGGGATCGGAGTCGGCTCACCGCCCTCCTCCGCAGGCGCCTGGAGGTAGTTGGCGTTGTGGAAGTCGAACTCCTCGACCGGCGGGAACCTTGAAATTCGGTCCGGTCCGAGCACGAGGTCGAGAGCCTCACAGATCGTGCTCTTGCCGACATTGTTCGGGCCTACGAGCAGAGTGTGACCATCGAAATGCAAGTCTGCAGACTTGATGCTGCGGAAGTTCGAGATGCTGAGCTGGACGACCTTCATGGTTCTGTGACCTCCCCTTTTGGCGAGCATTTTGTCTGCAAGTGCAACGAAGCCCCAAGGGCTCCTCGGAGCTGGCTCTACACGATCAGATCGATGATGTGAGGGTCAGGCGCGCAGTTTCTGCATAGCCGGCGCCCCCGGCGATGAACGCAAGCGCGTCGGTCCATGACAGCGGGCCAGGTGGTTGGGCCAAGCCAGCGTCCGAACGGATTAGACGAAGTCGTCGGGAAGCCCTGTCGCCGGATTGAATCCCGAACGCTCCAGATGCTCGGCAATCGTCACATCATCGAGCAGCCACCGGCGAGCCAGCGCCAAAGCCGCGTGCATGCCCTGCGTCAGTGGCATGGTCTCGCCGAAAAGCACCGTGTCGCTGATGCGGTTGAGCAGGTTCACGTACAGCGTTTCATTGGGCGCGTCCGGCATGGGGCCACACTCGCAGCAGACTGGGTAGACAGCGCCGATACGCTCGACGCGAACCTCACCCTCACTGCCTGGCGCAGTAACCTTGAACCGCGCCGTCATCGCGTCACGGCGCCGTCGTGCTGTGACGGGCTTGCCGGAGGACTGCAAGGCGGCGAGTGCCTCCACGAAGGGAACCGCCTTGAAGGTCGGACGCATCGACTGGCGCGTCTTCATGTCGCCGTAGACGATCCAGAGATTGGGCTCCGCGTGCTCGCGCCATGGCACCAAGTCGAGGAAGTCGTTCAGGTATCTGACCTGCCGATCAACAAGCGCTTCGTATCCAACGCCCGGCGTGCGCGGCACGAATACCAACGCCTGGTGGCCAAGCTTCGCAGCGCGGGCCAAGGCTTCGGCCTGGATGCGGGCATAGCCGCCGTCCTTCTCGGCCCATTCCACTTCAGCCACGACCGACACCAAGTCCGTGGCGGCCGTGTTCTTCAGCCGCCAGCGCAAACGGAAGTCGGCGACATGCTCGCCGTGCCCGGCCCTACGTCGCAGTTCGGGCTCGGTCTCGTAGCCAAGCAACGGACCATCAAGGCCCGACGGTAGAAGGCCTCGACTCCATTGGATAGCCCAGGCCAGGCAGTGAATCGCAAAGACATCGTGGAACTGAGGACGACCAGCCGGAAGCTCCAGGCTGCGGTACGCCCGAATCTCATCGGCCGTCACGCCGGCAGCCATCAGACGGGCCTTGCCTTTGACCTTGAGAAAGAAGGCATCCCCAAGCCCACCGGGCAACCGTACCGAGCCGAGCTGCTTGTCGGCCAGCAAACGGCGGCAACTGCGAGAGAACTGGTTGAAGTCTGCCGTGGTCTTGGCCCTGAGCATCACGGCGACCTCGGGCGATCGCAACAGCCTGAAACGATTGATGAGGTGGAGGATGCGGCGGTCGCGCCGTTCTCCTGTCTCGTTGGCCTGGCTGCGCAGAACAGGCCGGGCAGACCCAGGAAGTGGTGGTGTTTGCGTGGTCATGGATGGCGTCCTCGAAGGTTGAGGGCCATCTATTTACTACGCGGACCAAAGTATAAATTTCGTGGTCTTCGCGCTGTTGGCCGCCCCCAACGTCCCCATCAACACGCCTCCGAATCGGCTTCCCACGCCCCGCCTGCGGCGGTCTCCGCTGGACGCGGAGCAAGGCGTGGCGCGGGCTGGACGCCCGCGACCGATCCGGCCAACCTGTTGGCCGCCCCTCCCCTCACCAACAGGTACAGGACGCCGGCTTGCGCCGGCGGGCAACCGCCTTCGCCGGCTGCGCATGGCCCCGCTCGGTACCCGATCGGCGCCCCGCTTGGTCCCGCTGCCGCAGGACTCGCCCCTGGACGGGGCGACCACGAAGGCGGTTGCCCGCCGGCCCAATCCAACCTGTCCGGAGGCGGGGCGGCGGGCTTCGCCCCCACCCGGCTAACGCGCGCTGGGGCGCGCTGCGGTCGCGGCAAGCGCGACCGCTACGCCGGGCGGCTCCCCCGCGTCCGTGCCCTGGGGGGCACGGATGCTCGCCCTGCACGGGCTCGCACCCGCTTTCGCGGGCGCATGTCTGGCGTCGCCCGGCATGTCTGGCCCGACTTGAATGCGCCTGGCCTTGCACATGTGCAACTGGCAATGTGCCAATGAACAATGTGCAATCGACATTGGCAATGGTTGCATGGCAATGGTCGAATGGCCATTGAACAATGTTCAGCCCGACAGCGACTTGACCGAAGCAGAAGGAGCCCCGATGGAAGCAGCGCCCGGCCAGAAAGTCGCGCCGTCTGTCTCGCACGAGACCCGCGTGATCGGCGAGTTCTCGGCCGACCTTGCCGGCCTGGCCGACTATCTGAGCGCCGTGGCGGGCGATGGGGACGCCGAAGAGATGAGGCTTGCCCTTCGACGCGCAGCGGCGGCCATCCGACTCGGAGCCACTGAAACGACGGGCCAAGCCGTAAGTGCAGCCCGAATCAGACAGGGTTGCCGTAGATGTCTGATGCCACGCCATCCTGGTTGTGGCTGTAGACGCCAGCCAATGGATCGTCGCAGTGGTGAGGCACTACCGACGAGGGCCAAGCCCCATGCAGCGGGAACACCGGGGGCACATGACGCGCAGCGACAGTGCGCTGCGAAGTGCCTCGGCGGCCCAGGCCCAGCAGGTCAGCGAAGATGTCCTTGAAGACCTCATGCAGCATGATCAACCTCCTTCGGCCGGCTTGGCGGCGGGCCTCAGCGCTTTGACGGGCACCCACAGTTCAGCGACCTGATCGCCCGTTGTCCGCTGAACCTTGGCCAGCGGCGGCTTGATCTCGACGATCAAGCCCTGCGCCGCGCTGTCGCCGACGTTGAACACCTTGGGGTAGCCCCATGCCGTGAGGATCGATTCGGTGCCCGTCAGGTGCTCCATTGCAACGACCGGCACCTGATCCTTGGCGCGGTAGACGACGCCGCGCGACACCTGGATGCCGAACATCGGCGATGCGCCTGCTGCTTCGGCCTTCGGATGGCACGCCAGCCGCTCGACATTCACCACCGGGTCGTTCAATGGGTAGCGGACCACCTTGCCGGCATTGGCCAGGCAGAAGGCCCTGAACCAGTCGGTCGCGGCCATGCCCATCCTGCTGCGTACGCTGTCGCTGCTGGGTGAGGTGAGGTCCAGGATGCCGCCACCGCTTCGGTGCAGGGTCATGGCCGGCGATGTCCCGGGCCTCGGCGACACGAACTGGATCGTGTCGGCCGCGAATGCCAACTTGACGAAGTCCAGATAGTCGAGCGTGGCGTTCTTCGCCACCAGCTCGGCGCGCTCTTCCTTGCTGGAGCAGAGAAAGGTGCCGCCCCCGCTGCCGACGCACCAAGGCGACGGGAGATCAAACGCGAGTGCGATTGGCGACCAGGCCGTGGCGCAACTGGCCAGCACGGACAGGGCCGCAGCGCGGCTGAAACTCCAGGGCGAGATGGTCATGCGCGTCAATATGTGAAGCAAACTCCGTAGATGCAAATCTAGCAGATCGCGACGCTGACGGCATGTCAGCGAAGCCCAAACCACCCACCGCCTTGCCCTCTCCGGGTGACCTGCGGGGCGTGCTGGCCTACAACGTTCGATTGCTTCGGGTGCAGAAGGACTGGTCGCAGGAGGACCTGGCCATGGAATGCGAGTTGGACCGCACCTACGTGTCCGCCGTCGAGCGCTCACGATGGAACATTTCGCTGTCCAACATCGAGCGGCTGGCGCAGGCGCTAGAGACCGAAGCCTGGAAGCTTCTGCGACCGCCTGCTGAGCCTTGATTCGGCGCTCGGCTGGATCGGCCCACCTCTCATGCTCCAGGCTTGCCACGCTGTCCAGCGTTGCCTCTGCTGCCGCGAATACTGTATAAAGCAACAGTCTTTGCGGCAGTGACCCGACCTACGCAAGGGACTCATTTGCACCGCTGTGGTGTAATGTGGTGCAACACAGTTGACGGTTGAGGCGACGTATGACGTTGGTGGCTAAACAAGGTACTCCTGCAAAGGAGGGCACCCGGGCGTCTGTGACCTTCCCGGCGAACCTCTATGCCGAGTTGGAGCGCATCGCCGAAGACAAGAAGGTATCTGTTGCCTGGGTGGTCCGCGACGCTGTCGAGAAGTACGTCGAGGCTCAGTACCCGCTATTCCGTCGCCCGAAGTAAAGGCCGCCATGCACAACTCGAATAAGTCCTCTCCCATGTCCAGCATCCATGCACAGGAAGGTGCTGCCCAGTGAGCAAGACCGCACGCGCCATTCAACAGAAGATCGCCCGCCTTCAGGCTGGTGGCAAGCCCCGGGTATTGGATCTGTTCGCCGGATGTGGCGGAATTTCGCTCGGGTTTTCTGCAGCGGGCTTCAACATCGCAGCCGCAGTCGAATTCGATCCTGAAGCCGCAGCTTCTCACGGCCGCAATTTTCACGGCGGGGAAGCAGCTCACTCGCAGGCCCGCGACATCACCAAGACCAAGCCCGACCAACTGGCTAAAGACCTGCAAGTCGGTCCGACGGCAGATGCTTTCGATGTACTGGTTGGCGGCCCACCGTGCCAAGCGTTCGCTCGTGTGGGGCGGCCGAAGCTCCGCGAGGTGGATAACCACGCTGAGGCGTTCAAGCATGATCCTCGCGCCCAGCTTTACATCGACTACCTCCGATACGTCGAGGCCTTTGCTCCTTTGGCCGTCGTTGTCGAAAACGTTCCGGATGTGCTGAATCACGGAGGCCAGAACATCGCCGAGGAGATCGCCGAAGTTCTGGAGAGCAAGGGCTATATTTGCCGCTACACGCTGCTGAATGCCGCCTTCTACGGCGTGCCGCAGATGCGTGAGCGGATGATCCTGGTCGCCTACCGCCGTGAACTTTCCGCTGAGGTGACATTTCCCGAGCCGACGCACTTCATTGACCTGCCCCCAGGCTATGAAGGAACCCGCTCAGTAGCGCTGAAGTTCCTCAATGGGCAGATTGATGACGGCGCGCATCACTACATTCCAGCCCCAAAGGCCTCGCGCTCGCTGCCGCCCGCCGTTACTGCAGAAGATGCGCTTGGCGATCTGCCCGCCATTGATGCGCGTACGCTGCTCAAGAGCGGCGAACTGCGCCGCGGCGCCAGGCGTTTTGACGTGCCCATGCCCTACGGCAAAGAGCCACATACGGCTTACGCCAAGCTGATGCGAACATGGCCTGGCTTCGAGGCGCCGGAGGCCCTGACTGATCACGTAATCCGCTATCTGCCGCGCGACTATCCGCTGTTTGCCCGCATGAACCCCGGCGACCAGTATCCGCAGGCCTACGAACACGCCATGGCAATGTTCGAGCAGCACCTTGCCGACCTGGAGAAGCAGGGCGTTAAGGTCAAGCCGGGCTCACAGAAATACGAGGACATCAAGGCCTCGATTGTGCCGCCCTACGACGTAGGCAAGTTCCCGAACAAGTGGCGCAAGATGTGGCGCGATCAGCCTGCACGCACGCTGATGGCGCACCTCGGCAAGGACAGCTACAGCCACATTCACTACGACAGCAAGCAGGCCCGCACGATCTCCGTGCGAGAAGCCGCACGTCTTCACTCGTTCCCGGATGGCTTCGCCTTCTGCGGCACGATGAACCCGGCTTTCCGGCAGATCGGCAACGCCGTCCCGCCGCTGCTGGCGAAGGCCGTCGCGACCCAGATCATGAAGACGCTCAAACAATCAGACAGGGAGACGGCGGATGAACCTCGTCGAGCGGCAGCAGCGATTTCTTGAGGCTGCGCAAAAGCATTTCAAGACATCGAAGGCGGTCCGCCCGCGCGAGCTGTTCGGTGTCTCCAACAGCGCCAAGATCGTCGAAGGCGGCATTCAGCTCGGCGTCGTCAATCTCGACAACGTCAAGGAAGACACCGAAGCGCTGATCTTCGGCTGCGTCATGCGCTTCCCGCCCGAGGATGAGGTTTACTTCGCGGTCCTGGTGCGCAAGGACAAGGCCAGCTTCCTGGCCCGCCTCGCTGAGATGAAGAGGCTCGGCGCTGCCGCGAAAGCAGCCGGCGCCGAACCTGCCGACCTGTTGTCCGAGGGCGCCGAAGAGGATGCCCCCGAAGCCCCCGGCGCAACCATCAAGTACAGCGCACGCAACAACCTTGTTCCGATCTACCTTGCCCGTGACGGGCGGCTCTGGCTGCGCAACGCCAAGTTCTGGGACAGCCTGGCCTTCGACATGACGTCCTTCGGCCCGGCGACGGAGCCGGATGAGATCGTAGTTGCGCTTTACCCGCCGACCGCCTCAGCGCGGCGCAGCCTGCTGGCACGCGAATTCATTGGTTGGTTGGGCAGTTTGGTCGGCTCGCAGAAGATTCACGAGCTACCGGTCTGGGCTGAGACCGCCACGCTGAGCGAGGCCATGCGGCGCATGCCGGCGAGCATTCCCGTTGCAGACATCGAAGCCGCCGTACAGACGCTCGGCGGCCACTATCCGAACGGCGAAGTGCGGCGCTTTCATGCTGCGCTGAATTTCCTGCCGCACAAGCATTTCGTGATCTTGTCGGGCCTGTCGGGCACGGGCAAGACCCAGCTCGCTCTCAAGTACGCCAGGGCCGTACACGGCCTGACATCGAACACCGACGACGATCCGCTGATTTTCGAGTGCCCGGTGCGGCCGGAGTGGACCGATCCGACCGGGCTGACCGGTTATTTCGACGTGCTCACGAACCGCTACGTCGTGCCGACCTTCCTCGAAGCGGTACTTGTCGCGACTGCGCATCGCGAGTCGCCGGTCTTCGTAATCCTCGACGAGATGAACTTGGCTCGCGTCGAGTACTACCTCTCAGACGTGCTGTCCTGCATGGAGACCCAGGGCCGGCTGCAACTGCACTCGAACAGCGTGCCGCTGGAAGGCACGACGGGCGCCAGCATCCGCGCCGAGCTGCCGCTGCCTGCAAATCTCTTCATCATCGGCACTATCAACGTCGATGAAACGACGAACCCGGTCAGCGACAAGGTGCTCGACCGCGCGTCAGTGATCGACATGTCGGCGGTCGATGTGCCGGGCTTCCTTGCTTCCCTTGAAGGCCGTTATCCGGAGCTGAAGGACGCGCGCGCCGCATCCGAAGCGAAGCTCACCGAAATCCATGGCCTGATGCAGCAGTACGGGCTCGGTTTCGGTTACCGGCTGATCGAAGAGTTCGTGCGCTACCACGCCTTCGATGCGACCAGCCTTAAGAGCCCGGCAGCCGATGTCACCGACCAGCTGCTGGTGCAGAAGGTCCTGGTGAAGCTACGTGGCGCTGAACGGCAGCGCCCGCTGCTGACCAGCCTCGACAAGGCCTGCGAAGGTCTGCCGCGTGCGAAGGCCTTCGTGCATAAGCTGCTGGCCGACCTCGACGATTTCGGCTCCTTCCAGGCGATGCGGTGAACCGTGACGGCGCTCTACATCCAGGCCGAAAGCGGCGGACCGGCATGGCAGGTCTGGCCCATGCCGGATGCTGTGCCGCCCGGGGCGGTGCGGGAGGGGGCGTCCTACCTCTTTGAACTGCGCGACAGTGACGATGCGCTGTCGGCCGACCTGCTGATCGACGATGCGCCGGTCGAGGCGCTGCGGTCGCGCGAACCGCGCAAGGCCCGCTGGCGCTGGCAGCCTGGTTTTCATGCCGGCATGGTGGAGGCTGTGCTCCGCGTGCCGGGCATTGGGACCCGCCGCTTCGAGGTCACGACCGATCCGGACCTGCGCAAGCTTACGCGCGACGACTTCGACGCGATGGTGCGCGAAGTCCTCGAAGACACCTTCGCCCTCTTCTCACTGAGCGCGTTCCGCAAGGGCATAGCGCGCCAGCGAGGCAACCGGCCGCCGCCACTCGCCCGCCTTGAATTCCTGCGCTCTCGGGCCGATGCAATCGTGGAGACGGTCGAAGCCATCGCCCGTGCGCCGCGGCACTATCTACGTGCCGAAGACATCACGGTGCCGGTGCACCGTGCCACACGCGCGACCGGGCCCGAGATCATCAAGTCCTTCCGTTCCGGCGTCATCCGGACCGAGACCGTCACGCCATCACGGCTGCCAGCGGCACTCAAGGGGCGTCTGCCGGCGCAGATCACGCTGCGGCAGCGCCGTAACAGCGTGGACATCCCGGAGCATCGGCAGATCAAGGCCTGTTTGCGGTCCTGGTCTGCATGGCTCGGCGGCGTCGCCGAGCTGCTGGCCAAAGCAGGCGCCACGGATGATGCCGAGATCGTGAACGCGGCTGGCAGCTGGGCCGTGCGCGCGCGTCGCATCGCGCGACGCCTGAACGATGCCGCCGCGAGGGGCTTCATGACCGAAGTAGGTGAGGGGCCGGCACTGCTGCGCATGTCTTCGCTGTTCCGCAACGATCCGGTCTATCAGCGCTTCTACCGACTCTGGCAGGACATGAATCTCGGGCTCGCCGCGCTGTTCGGCGACTTTCTGCAGATGCCGCTGGCCCGGACCTATGAGCTGTACGAGCTGTGGTGCTTCCTGCGCCTGCTGCGCGCCGCCGTCGAGGAATATGGCGCCACGGGCGTTGACCTGAGTAACCTGTTCCTCAGCGAGGCGGGTGGCGGCGTGACGATCGCGGCCGGCGCCATCACCGTACCGATCGGCGGTGATCGCGTGCTTTGCTTTCAGCGGCAGTACCGCGAATACTGGGTCGAGGACAGCCGCGAAGGCAGTTTCAGCCGGACGATGGTGCCCGATGTCGTGCTGGCGGGAAGGAACCTGCGCGGACCAGAGCCGCGCATCATCGTGCTCGATGCCAAGTACCGGATCAATGACGGCCTCAATGACGCCCTGAATTCGATCCACACCTATCGTGACGCGCTCGTGTATGAGGTTGATAGCGGCCAGACACAGGGCATCGTGTCTGCGGCCTACCTTTTGACACCCTACGTTCCCGCGAGCCTTCAGACTGATTTCAAAGCTACGCCCGTACCAGGCAGGCTGTTCCATCCTGAGTACCGGGAGAAGTTTCGTTTCGGCGCCGTAACGCTGCGGCCAGGCATGACTGGTGATGAATTGCGTGGCTGCCTGCGCACCATCGTCGCGGATTCAGGAGTGGAAGTCGGGGCTTGAATGGTTGACGTGCTCACCCCTGAACAGCGGCGACGCAACATGAGCCGCATTAAGGGCAAGGACACCAAACCTGAGCTTGTGCTGCGACGTGGCCTGCATGCCCGAGGCTTGCGCTATCGCCTGCACGACCGGGAACTCCCGGGTCGACCCGATCTTGTATTTCCGAAGTACAAGACAGCTCTCTTTGTTCACGGCTGCTTCTGGCACGCGCACGGCTGCAGCCTGTCCAAACTGCCGTCTACGCGTCAGTTGTTTTGGAGTGCCAAGCTTGCAGCAAACGGTGAGCGTGATCGCCGGGCCATCCACGAACTAGTGTCTGCGGGTTGGCATGTGCTGGTGGTCTGGGAATGTGCGTTGCGGGGACCGAAACGGCTTGGTGCAGAGCAAGTGGTCGAACAATGCGAATGCTCCATCCGTAGGCCTGCCCCAGGGTTGGTTGAAATTGCTGGAACGTGAGCCTGCCATGGACTCCTCAACACCAGCATCAGGGCGCCACAACATGGCTGTGCCGACTTGGCGGCGACTGGAATCCGAGGCCGACAGCCCACCCGCGAAGACGGGACGCTGATGCGACAGATCAACAACACATCAGGGAAGATGAGATGACGGACACCAAGGGCGGCAACGACACCGACGCCGCGACGATCGAGGCGCTTCGGCGCGAGGCGGAACGGCTCGAAGAAGACGCTACCTACTCCAGCAAGGGGCACTTCAACGCGGAAGACACCTGGGTCCGGCGCAACTACTGGCTGGGCGTGCCGGCCACCGTGCTGGGCGCGATCGCGGGCGCATCGCTGATCAAGAGCTATCCCGAGTGGGCCACGGCGATGACCTTGCTCGCCTCCCTGTTGACCGGCCTGATGACCTTCCTGAAACCTAATGAGCGGGCGGCATTGCATCGTGCCGCAGCGGGACAGTTCCTGGCCCTCCGCAACGAGGCGCGCTTCTTCCGGGAGATCGACTTGCTGCAGCTTGATCGCTTGGCCGAGCTGCCCGACAAGCTCAGGGCACTCTCGGCAGCCAGGAACGAGCTGAACCAGAAGAGCCCCAGCATCCCTCGGCGTGCGTTCGTCGCTGCCCGCAAGGGCATCGAGGAGGGCGAAGCTAGGCACAAAGTCGATCAGGGGGCTTGAGCAATGTCCGTCCTGAGCTTTCTGACCGACCTGGCCAGCAGTGCGGTGCTGTCCGGCACCGAGCAACAGTCCATCAATACCTCGGTGAGCACGCTGCAGAGCCGACTCGGCCTGCACTTCGAAGCCGGCGTCATCAAGCAGCACTTCCGGTTCGGGTCGTCCACGCGCGGCACCATCCTGCCGCGATCGATGGATGAGCAGTCCGACATCGACTACATGATCGTGTTCAACGACGCCAGCGCCACGCCGCAGACGTATCTGAACCGCCTGCGGTCCTTCGTCGAACGGCGCTACGGCACCTCCGAGATTTACCAGTCGCAGCCGACCATCGTCCTGGAGCTGAACCACATCAAGTTCGATCTGGTACCGGCCACCACAAACTGGTTCGGCGAATTGCAGATCCCGAACGGCGCGGGCGGCTGGCAGACAACCAGTCCTAACGACTTCAACGCGACGCTGGAAGCCAGAAACAAAGAGCACCGCTCGCTGATCAAGCCGACGATCCGCCAGTTCAAATTCTGGAGCGCGGCCAGCGGCTACGTCTTCCCTTCCTTCGAGATGGAGAAGTGGGTCTGCGGCCTGACTTTCTGGTTCCTGAACAACCAGCGGGACTACTTCTTCGCGGTGATCGATGCCCTGAGCACCAATTTCTCGTACACCCAGCGGGTCAACAACGAGATCACACGTGCCAAGGTCATCGTCCAAAACACCAAGCGATACGAGGCCGAGGGCTTGACGCTCAAGGCCGAAGCCGAGATCAAGAAGCTCTTCCGCCTCTGAAGCCATGCCAGCCATCAATCATTTGAACAACGCCGCGCGTTTGCAGCGCGCCTTCGCGGTCGGCACGTCGGCCGTGGTCGCCGCGCTGATCTGCATGCACGGAACGGCCTTCGCCAACGACAGCAGCGCAGCGAAGCCGGAGTCTCTCGCCTCGTTTGTCCAGCAAGCCTGGAAGATCGATGGTTTCCAGCTTGGTCGCGATGCCGTTAACTCCACAGTGCCGATGCGCGTGTCCACCTACATGTCGCCGGCATTCATCCACCGAGGCCAGATGGAGGGCCTCGGCCTCAAGTCGAAGGAACTCTCCGAGCTGTGCAGCCGCCAAGGTGGCGAGTGGGCCTATCTGGGTTTACCACCGGCACGCAGCGAACGGGGGCAGCCCCTGGCGTCCGGAAACTCACTGGCTGGCGCCGCAGCCAGCGCCCCGCCCACGGAAGCCGGTATGCGTGACTTCGTGAAGGCCGGCGAGCAGAGCGTCGCGGCCGATGTCGCGAAGGCCTTCATCGCGGCGCTGCAGCAAGCGCCCGATGCGTTGGTTGCGGACGCCCTTGAGAACGCGGTTAGATGGAAGTGGCTGGGGCGCTTCGAGTGCCGCCGAGATGCTGCGCCCTGGACCGCCACGATCAGCTTCTCGAAGTGGGCAGCCCGGACCGAGAAGAGCTACGTCTACCGGGATGTCACGCTCAAGATCGAGCTGGCGCAGCGCTGACCGGCAACCTGGATCGCAAGGAAGGGAACCCACTCGGTGCCGATCTTCAGCAATCGCACGTTGGCTGGCATGTTCCGGGCCTTGCCCGAGCAGGCACGGGCGCGATGCCAGGCCGACTTGGTGGGGCGTCTGACGCGTGGAGGCCATAAAGCGCTCGCGGCGGAGTGGGAGCTGTTCTCCCTGAGCCAGATGGCCCGCCGGGGCTCACTTGACTTGGCTCCGCCCGATCAGCCGGGCGTACCCGATGCGATCTTTACGCCGTCGGGCCACTCGCCCATCGTGGTCGAGGTCACGGCGCTCAATGACGAGGATCTCGAAGAGCGCTTCGCAGACGATGCTCTCGGCATGCTGTTTTATCGAGCAGTATTGCGGCTGACCGGCCACCCAGTGGGTGCATTTGACGTGCACACGGCCTGGCCGGTTGGTGATCGTGGCCTGCCAACCGCTGGTCTGCCACCACGGTCCCAGTTGCACCAGTTCATGCGCGGGGAGAAGGTACGCGAGTTCATCGCCGCCATCGCCAAGGAGCCTGACCAGACTCGGACACTTGAGCATCGCGTCGAAGGTGCACTGACAACCGTTGTGTTTCGGCCCGGCGCCCGGTACTCCAGTGGGTCCACCGCAGGCTACTCAGCTCGCGGCTTCAATGACCACAATCGGAGGCGATTGCTCAAGAAGCTCTGGGGCAAGGCGAAGCAAGTCAAATCGTCGAGCCTTCAACTGCCCTCGGTCGTGATCCTGTGCGACGCGGACTGCCGCATGTTGCGGGAGCAATTGCAGCGCCGCTGGTCTCCTGACAGTGCAGCGCACGCTGTGTTCGACTTCATTTCAGGCAGGCCAACGCTGGGCTTGCCCGGTCCGAACGGACCCTGGATCATTGAGAAGGGTGCTCCGCAACAGTCCACCACGATCAACGCCGTCTTGATCCTGACGGTTGAGGACAAGCTGGGCCAGTTCGGCAGCCAGCGGTCGCGAAATCTGAAGATCACCATCGTGAAGAACCAGGGAACTGCCAGATACCCACTGTCTGACGAGGCGCTTCAGGCGCTGGTGGATGCCATCGCCACCGATGTTCCCAAGATTCTGAGGGCTCCAATGAACGCCAAGAACGAGAGTACCTGGACCGACCATGAAGGCGGCGGCGAGCTGTCAGGGCACCGCGTCAAGCTCTCCATGCTCGCCTTTCAGGACCTGCTGGCGGGCCGTACCAGCCATGCCGACTTTGCGAAGCGAAACGACTTCGCAGCAGAGCACATTGCCAGGCTGATCGCTCGGGGTCATTGCCTGTCCAGCGCGCGGGTCATCAAGGATCGCGAAGCTGACGACGACTGGATCGAGTTCGAGTTCGCTGACATCGATCCTCGCAATCTGCGCCGGTTGATGGAGCCGGGCGAAGCCTGACCGGCGCAAACGCACACAGTATCAAGACCGACAGGGAGAAGAATTCAGCATGATCAAGAAGCTCGAAGCCATCAGCCTCAAGCGGCACCCCAAGCTCAACGAGAAGTGGGTGCAGGAGCAGATCGCGGCCGACCCGACCCTGCTCGGTCTCGGCGACGTGGAAGTGAAGGACATCGAGCGGCGGCAACCAGGCGCGGGGCGCCTCGACCTGCTGCTGTACGACACCGAAACCCTCAAGCGGTACGAGGTGGAAATCCAGCTCGGCGCCACGGATGAGAGCCATCTGATCCGAACCATCGAGTACTGGGATGTTGAACGTCGGCGGTACCCGCAGTACGAGCACACGGCAGTGATCGTGGCCGAGGAGATCACGTCGCGCTTCCTCAATGTCATCCACCTGTTCAACGGCCACATCCCGCTGATCGCGCTGAAGATGACTGCCTACCAGGTCGGCGACGAGGTCGCGCTGACGTTCGTGAAGGTGCTCGACGAGGTGAACCTCGGCCTGGTGGATGAGGACGAGCCCGTTGCTGAGGCACGGGACCGGCCGTATTGGGAGGCCAAGGCATCGAAGGCGACGCTCGCCTTGACCGATGACCTGCTGAACAAGGTCGTCAAGGCCGTGGAGCCGAGCGCGGCCTTGAAGTACAACAAGCACTATGTCGGCTTGGTGATCGACGGGGCCGCCTTCAACTTCGTCTCCTTCGTCCCGAAGAAGGCTCACGTCATCGTGTCCTTCCGTCTGGAACGGTCCGAGGAAGTGGACGCGGAGCTGGACGAGGCCGGCCTGGTGAAGCTGGCCTACGATGCCCAGTTCCGGCAGTATCGTGTGCGGATCGACGCCAACCTGAAGGATCAGGGCCGTGAAGCCATGATCGAGTTGGCCAAGCGAGCGAGGGCAAGTTTCGGCAAGGCCGGCTGACCCTCCTGCCCACGAGGTAGCGTGATGAAAACTGCGAGCAGAGCGCTCAGGCGCCACCACCGTGAACGACTGCAAGGCGTCCGCCGTCATCGCTTCGGCCGGGACCTGAGTGGTGATGCACGATCGCTCGGCATGGCTGTCACCACGGCCAAACCCTGCAGTTGCTGGGGCTGCGGCAACCAGCGCCGCTACTTCGGTCACACCCACCAGGAGGCCCGGTTGTTCGCCCGACTAATGGACATCGATCCGCCAGAGCCCATCGCGAAAGCGTGACAGCGAGCCCTACCTCCGCGACATGGCCTTACCCTAGCCGCGCAGCAGCTCCTGCAGTGGCTCTGGCAGCCTGGCGAGGAATCCATCGAGGTCGCCACCGAAGTCCCGATCCACGCAAGCGAGCAATTCAGCTCGCCCGGATTCAGTGCTGAAGCGGACGGCAAGTCGATCTGCTTCTTCGTCATCGTCGACGAAAGCCTCCGCCAGTCCGTTGAAGTCGCACAAGAGGACGAGCCCCTCGGACGCTGCCCATCGGCGCACCGCCACGTCGCCCGCTCGCCCAGCAGCAATAAACGCAGGGGCAGCCTTCTCCTGCGCCTCCAAGAACAGTGGTCGCGCCCAGATCGAGCCGTTCATGCAGAGCAACTGCACCTTCTCGGCGGGAAGGTCTTCAACGAACTGACGCAGCGCCGCATGGATATCCACGCGCTCAAGGTCAGCAGAATCGTTGTCAAACGAGTTCATCCAGTCCTCTGAAAGTTGTTCGGGGAGTGGCCGACCCCCGAGGGTGTCTTGAGCGCTCTGATTGGCCACGACGGCATCCTATTGCGAGGGCCGTTGTATAACTTTGAGACCGTGGTGACGACGACACGCCGAGTACGGGCAGGCTTGTCTCTTCAATCTGCCAGCGCCGATGCCGCCAGCTTCTTCGCCAGATCCTCGGCCCTCGGGTGGTAGTAGCGCTTCAACATGCGCAGGTCCTTGTGACCGGTGACGCTGGACAGCTCCAGCACATTGGACAGCTTTTCCGCCAGCCGTGACGCCGCCTCGTGCCGCAAGTCATGAAAGTGCAGGTCCGGCAGCCTGGCCCTCTTCACGGCACGCTGCCAGGCCAGCTTGAAGGCGTTCTCGGTGGTGCCGAAGACCAGCGCCCCACTGCCTTTGGGCCAGGCCCTCAAGATGGCTACCGCTTTGGGGGTCAGGGGCACATATCGAGGATCGCCATTCTTGGTCTCAGGCAGGTAGGCCACGGCCTTGTCCAGGTCGATGTGCTGCCATTCCAGGCGCAGCAGCTCGCCGCGTCGCATCGCGGTCTCGATGGCCAGCTCGACCATCGGGCGCAGCCACTTCACGCGGCAGCTCGACAGGTCGCCATCGACGTGCGTGCAGGCGGCCAGCAATCGCGCCTCCTCCGACGGCGTGGGCGCAGTGCCCTCCCCCGCCTCCGATCCGGCCGCCAGCCGGCGACTGCGGGCGTTCGACACTTTCGGCCGCTTGACATGGTTGAGCGGATTGACGGGCAGGACGATCCCCCACTCCTTCATGGCGTGGTTGAGGATCAGCGCCAGGTCGCCCATCTCGCGCAGCACGGTGGCCGGCGCCACCTGCTTCAGACGCTCATCGCGCCACGCGGCGAAATCGGTTGCCTTCAGGTTGGCGACATAGGTCTGCCACAGCTTGTGCTTGGCAGTGTTGCGAAGGCGGGCGGCCTCCTTCACCTGGCCCCGATGCGAGGGCGTGACCTCGCGGATGAAGCGCTCGATCAGCTCCTTCATCGTTGTGCGGTCCGCCTCGTTGCGGACGATGTAGCTGCCGCGCTGCATCTCGGCCTCGACCTGCACTGCCCAGGCATGAGCCTCGGCTTTGGTGTCGAAGGTGCGGGCCTGCATCGGGTAGCCCTTGCGGCGGATGCGCGCTTCCCACTGGTAGTCGCCGCGCTTGTAGTAGCTGGCCATGCCAACTTGCTCCTGTCACTTTCTTGGTTGCCAAAACGGGCAGTGGCGGAAAAGTGTCGGAGAAATGGCCGCGTATAAATTTGCGTGGCCGCTCAAGCTGTTCCAGGCCTGCAACGTCGAGATGTCAGCCGCTTCCGACGCCCGCGAACGAACGCCAAAAACACCAGTCAAATCAAGCACTTACAGATCAAAGACCAAACAAAAAGCCCGACACGAAATCATCCGTGTCGGGCTATGCATTTGGTAGGCGCGATTGGATTCGAACCAACGACCCCCACCATGTCAAGGTGGTGCTCTAACCAGCTGAGCTACGCGCCTACAGAGCCTCGCACTATAGCATGGGTTTTCAGGCGGTCCTGAACCCGGCGTGAAGAATCGCTGGTTCA
>JAGOPK010000011.1 GCA_017992055.1 Burkholderiaceae bacterium | reverse complement strand
GCGTGGCCCGTGCGCTCAACGTCCAGTACCTGATCTCCGGCTCCACCTTCCTCACCCCCACCTCCTCTGGCACCACCTACAGCGCGGGCAACCTCTCCGCTGCCTGGCCCGCCGCCAACCTCACCGATACGCTCACCGTGCGCGCCTATGCCGATGTGGCCGGCGGCGTGGGGGCGGTGATGCAACTGCGAATCAACGGTGTGATAGTGGGAACCCGCGAGGTGAGTTCCACTTCACCGGCCGACTATTCGTTCGCAGTGCCAAAGATCCTGCCCGATGCGAAAGTGGACGTGCTGTTCACCAACGATGGCCAAGTGAATGCAGCCAACCGCAATCTATACGTCCAGTACATCCGTGGCAACGGCTGGACGATCGGTGCGTTTGGCAACAACGTGAGCTTCGATGCCGGTACCGGTGAAGCAGCGATTGACGGCGTTGGCGTTAGCGCCACCTACGGCGCGATGTACAGCAACGGTGGACTACGGTTTATTGTCGGCACCACCAATTCCTCCGGCAGCACCGCTGAGCAGAAAGCTGCCGCGCGCCTGCTGCTCCAGGCGAGTTTTGGCGCTACTGCGGGCGACATCCAGCGGGTGACGCAACTGGGCCGGGCTGGGTGGATCGATGAGCAGATCAACCAGCCGTTCTCAGCCGATATGGTTTCGCACGTCGAAAGCAAGTTCGCCCTGGGCGACGCGTATCGTCCGGGCGGTCCCAGCTACAGCCCCAACTGGGTGAGTCAGCGCTTCTGGGCTACGGCAGCCAGCAGCCCGCATCAACTGCGTCGTCGTGTGGGGTTTGCACTGCATCAGATCCTAACAATCTCGCAAGCTGACAGCGGCCTATACCAACATGTCCGCGGTTATGCGCAGTATGTGGACACACTCAACCGCCTGGCGTTCGGAAACTATCGAGAGCTGTTGGAAGAGATCGCCCTGAGCCCGATGATGGGGATCTACCTCTCGCACATACGCAACCGACCGGAGGATTTGACCAGCACGCGAATGCCCGATGAAAACTTTGCCCGCGAGCTGATGCAGTTGTTCAGCATCGGCTTGCACGAGTTGAACATTGATGGCAGCCCCGTGCTGGATAGTTCGGGGCAGGCGGTAGAAACCTACAGCAATACCGATGTGATGGCGCTGGCCAAGGTGTTCACAGGATGGAGTTGGGGCGTCGCTGACAGTCAGCTCACCGAAAGCATGTTCCGCTGGGGCAGCATCGACCTGAAGACTGCGGCTGGCGACCAACGAATCGATCTCCAGCGCATGAAGGCCTATCCTGGCCAGCACTCCACCGTCGAAAAGCGGCTCTTCGTCGGCAAGCCCTGGGCCGCCGTGCTCCCGGCGAACCAGAGCGCGCAGGCAGACCTGAAGTCAGCGCTGGACGTGCTGTTCAACCACCCGAACGTTGGCCCTTTCGTAGGCAGGCAGTTGATCCAACGGTTGGTCACTAGCCACCCCAGCCTGGGCTATGTGGGTCGGGTTGCCGCAGTGTTCAACAACAATGGCAAAGGCGTGCGGGGAGATCTTGCAGCCGTTACGCGCGCCATCCTGATGGATGCCGAAGCAGTGAACCCTCCCGCAGGCAGCACCGGAAAGCTCCGCGAGCCGGTGTTGGGCATTGCGCAATGGTTGCGTGGCCTTGGCGCACGTTCGACCAGCGGTGAGTTCATGATCAACTACGATCTTGACAGCATTGGCCAGCGTCAATGGCACCCCCCATCGGTGTTTGGTTACTTCCGACCCGGTTACGTGCCGCCCAACACGCAGTTTGCCAACGGCGGCATCACGGTGCCTGAACTGCAGTTGGCCAATGAGTCCTCAACCACTCGCTGGATCAATCTAGCAATGGCCATGGCCGGATACGGTCTGGGTTGGAATGGCACGGCAAACGATGTCAGCGCCGATCTGCAACCACTCATCGACCTGAGCCAGATCGGCAACGTCGATGGCATGGTGGAGTTCTTGAACCTGCTGCTCCATGCCGGCGGCATGAGCGGCGTGCTCAAGGCGGACATCATCGATGCCATCACATCGGTCAGCGGCAGCGACGCCGCCAGCCACGCCAATCGGGCCAGGGTGGCGTTGTTCCTTGCGCTTGCCTCGCCTGACTACCTCATTCTGCGTTGACCATGACCGAATCCACCTCGCGACGCAGCTTCCTGCGCGCACTCTCCAGCCTAGCGGCGTGTCCTGCGGCGGTACCAAAGCGCAGCCTGCTACTCGGCACACAACTCGCCGGTCTAGCGGCATTGGCACAGCAGACCAGCCGTGCCGCAGACCTAAGTGGTGGCTACAAAGCTTTGGTGTGTGTTTTTCTCAACGGTGGCAGTGACACGCACAACTGGGTGGTTCCGACCGATGCCGAGGGCTATTCGGCCTATGCAAAGGCCCGAGCCGACTTAGCTTGGCCTCTCTCCCGCCTGCAACCCATCACGGTGACGAGCCAGAGCAGTGGACGCAGTTTCGCCATGCCGCTGGAACTAGCCCCTCTGGCCAAGTGGTACGACGCTGGCAGGGCTGCCATCGTGGCCAACATAGGCACGCTTGAGCGTCCGATAACGAAAGCCGATTACCAGGCAGGCACAGGCCTGCCGCGCAAGCTCTTTTCGCACAACGACCAAGCGTCTACATGGCAAAGCCTATCCCCCGAAGGCGCGCGCTCCGGTTGGGGTGGACGCATGGGCGACCTACTGATGTCGGCCAACGCCCATCCAGTATTCACCGCGGTTTCCGCCAATGGCAACGCCGTGTTCCTTGCCGGCCAGCAAGTGACTCAGTTTCAGGTAGGCGTGGATGGCCCGGTCAGCGTCAGCAGCCTGACTGCTCCGTCTGTGTTTGGTGCTTCCCGAGCTCCGGCCGCACTGAGCCGCATGCTCAATCCGATCAGCAACGACCCGTTGTTGTCCGAGTACGCTCGTATCCTTCAGCGCGGATTGGGAGCAAACGGGTTACTGCAGACCTCTCTCAGTGGCACGGCGGTTGCGCCTATCCCTGCCACCAGCGTACCCAGTGGGAGCAGCATCACCACGTTGGACAAGACCAGTCTCGCCCGGCAGCTTCGTATGGTGTTGCAAATGATTGCTGCAAATCAGACCTTGGGCATGAAGCGCCAGGTTTTCATGGTCTCGATGGGGGGCTTTGACACGCACGCCAGCCAAGTGATCGACCAGCCCGGGCACATGGCCCAGGTGGCTGGCGCGATCGACTACTTCCTCACCAGCCTGGCAACGCTAGGCCTGATGAACAACGTGACGCTATTCACCGCAAGCGACTTTGGGCGGACACTGGTTAGCAATGGTGACGGCAGCGATCATGGTTGGGGCAGTCACCACTTCGTGGCCGGTGGCGCCGTTCGAGGACGCACAATGCATGGCCGCTTTCCAGACTTGGCCAGCGGTTCGCCGGATGACATCGGTTCAGGTCGACTGCTGCCCAGCACTTCGGTAGCGCAGTTGGCCGCCAGTCTAGGCGGATGGATGGGCCTGACTGCCAGCGAACAGCTTCAAGTGTTGCCCAACATGGCCAACTTCAGTGATCGGCTGGCGTTGAGCTGAAGTACCGGCCCGGCCTACCACTGCTTGGTTGTACTCGCGGGAAAGACCTATGCACAAGGAGTCTGATCGAATCTGTCATGCCGGTAACGTGACATCCGAGTTTCGGCCATGGGCGGCCCCACCCGCTGAACCGGTAACGACTCTACGGGTTGTTCCGACAAAGGCCAGGCCCAGTACCAACAATGCCAGACTGCTGGGTTCAGGCACGACGGAAACCAGACGCATGTACATGCTGTCTCGATAGCCAAGCCACAGCGGAGTCGCACTCTCGCCGGATGTTCCCCGGAACGTAAAGCGCAGATAGTCGCCTTCATCGAATCGCACGCCCTTCAGCGTGACTGGAACGACCAGACTCGATGGAGAAGCAAGAGAGCCACCGGCAGCAGGGTTCTCATAGGTACCTGACCAAAGCACCACGAAATCCCCGGCGGACGCGTCGTACTTCGCAAGAACACCATCGACCGGTGCCAACGGACTATTCGTCGTGTAGTGCCCCCACCAACTGAACGTGAAAGAGCCACTCATGTTCAGCACGGCCCCATTGCCAACGGGGTTGATCCAATCCACCGCGGAGGTCCAAGCCACAGACTTGGTGTGAGTGGTCAGATCGTGCCATAGGGTATAGCGATCGATAGGCGGGTTGGCACCCACGTTATCGGCGCCGGGTCCGGTATACGTACGCGCCCATACACCCCCCACATTGCTACCCCACCAAGCGTCATCCCAAACGGCCAGTTGGATTTGCTCCTCATACCAAGGCGACGGAGATCCGAGATCACCACCGGTCAAATACCCATAGCGCCAGACGGGCGTCCCAGCCTGATCGCCATCAGCGTTGCCCAGCGATGTCCCCGCGATTGCACCAGGTGTCCAATCGGCCCACCTCTGCCAAACAAAGTTCGGTGCATAGGTTGAAGCAGAACTGCATACGCTAGCCACCAAGCCAAGGCCAGCAACTAAGAGCCTAGAGGTCCGCATCAGATCTCCCAAACAACCTTGTCAATGAACGCGCCACTGCAGAGGCACGCGCTCCGCAGATCAAGCTAGGCGCATTCTCCGGCGACTACGCAAGTAGGGTATACCACTCAAGTCGGCGGTTAGAACCAACTCTCGACACTCTTGCAAATCGAAACCATGCGCTTGAGCTATGCAACAGTCAGTTCGTCGATCAGCGCCTTGGTCTGACGGATGTTGCCGCGGCTCGACGCACCGAACACGATGGACTCGATGCGCGGCTGCTTGCACACGTACTCGATGGCCTCGCGTGGCGAGATCGCGCCGGAGGCCAGCACCGACATGGCCACCGGGCGGAAGCGTCGGGTCGCGATGAGCTGCTCGTAGGCCTCGATGCCGCCGCACATGCGGAAGCCGATCTTGTTGATGTTGGCGCAGATGATGGGGTTGTCGATGCCCAGCTTGTCCAGCACGTCCAGCAGGCGCGGCACGTTCATCGTGATGTAGCCCGGCTCGGCGCCGTACTTGTTGCGCACATGGTCGTGGAAGATGCGGAAGCACTCGTCGAAACCCAGGCCCAGCAGCAGATCGGTGATGACGTTCTGGATGAAGATCACCGGCGTCTTCAGGCCGTGGAACATCTTCATCTCGGCATCGATCAGCAACTGCATGATCGCCGCCACGTCCTTGTTGGCCAGGGCCATGCCGCCCTTAAGCATCGCACCCACCGCGCCATCGTCGGGCAGGAACTGGCGCAGCGCATCGATCATGCCGTGCTCGGTCACGGCGTTCGCGTACTTGTGTGCATAGGGCATGCACGGGTAGAACTGGTAGTCGGGGTACTTCTCGGGATTGGCGCGGAAGTGGTCGCAGATCTGCCACACGCGGTCGTGCGTGGTGCACATGAAGGTGCGTACGCCTTCCTGGTAGGCGGCATCGAGCACATCGATGATCGCCTGCAGATCCTGGAAGCGCATCTGCTGCGCACGGGCCTTTTCCTCCGACATGTGGTTCACGCCAAAGAACTGGTTGTCACCGAAGAGAACGCGGTCCATCACTAGAGCCTCTGATCTGGATAGGTTGTGTGAGCTGCAGCAATCCGGCTCAGCCGAACAGGCGGCCGAGAAGGCCCTTGGCCGGTTGCGCACTGGTGGTGAAGCCGGCCGAAGGGCCGCTGCCACCGCTCTCGGCGAGGATCATGGACACCACGCGATCGGCATGCAGTGCCGAGCGGAAGCTGTTCTCGCCGTCCAGGCGGCGGTTTTCGATGCTGCGCACGAAGTAGTCGATCTGGGCCGAGTACTCCTCGCCCCGCAGGTAGTACCAGACTTCCTTGGTCAGCTCGGTGGTGTAGCGCACCGTCCAGCCAGCCGGTGTATCGGGCAGTGCCGGGCTGGGTTCACGCAGGTAGATCTGGCATTCCTGCCGGTCGGCGGTGATGCGGCCATTGGTGCCCCAGACCGACACCTTGGTGCTCATCTTGCGGAAGCTCTCGTCGCTCCAGTTCACGCACAGCTGGCCGCTGGCGCCATCGGTGTAGTGCAGCGAGCAATAGACCTCGTCCTCGACATCGCGCGAGAACACGCCATGGCGGACCACGCCGCTCACGGCCGTGGGCACGCCGGCAATGCTGTTGACCAGGTCGATGGCATGGCAGGCATAGTCGTACAGCGCGCCGCCGCCCTCGCTCTTGGCCGAGCGCCAAGTGCCGCCCTTGGCACGCAGCACCACCGGGCCATAGGCCTCGGCCCGCACATGGTGCACGGTGCCGATGGCGCCCGAGCGGACGATGCGCGCCGCCTCCTGGAAGGCACCGACGAAGCGGTAGTGGTAGCCGACCTGGGTGACCAGGCCCTTGCTTTCAGCCAGCTGGACCAGGCGCTCGCCGTCGGCGACATCCAGCACGAACGGCTTCTCGCAGAACACGTGCAGGCCACGCTCCAGCGCCTTCTGCACCATGGATGCATGCAGCTTGGACGGCGTGGACACCAGCACCGCATCCAGCTTCTCCTCGGCCAGCATGCGGTCGAGGTCGTCGTAGCACTTGAGCCCGGTGTACTTGGTCAGCACATCGGTCAGATAGGCCGTGGTGTCGCAGGCGGCCACCAGTTCGATGTCCGGGTGCGCCCTGGCGATGGCCAAGTGTGAAAGGCCCATCTTGCCGAGGCCCACCATGCCGAGTCTGATCATTCTTTCACTCTCCTGAAGTCAATCGATCCAAATAGACACACATCACCGCTGCTGCATTGCCTGACGCAGGAACCGGCCCACCCGCTCGGCCACACCATCCGTGTTGACCACACGGGGCGCCGGCCGGAATGTCGGCAGGCGCGCCAGCACCGGCACGATCTCCGCCTCGTCATACGCCACCAGCACATGCCCGAGCTCGGCGTACTTCCTCGCCGTGGCCACCTGGTGGTCATTGACATGCTCGCCATGGCGCTGCAGGCGCGGCATCACCAGCATCGGCTTTTCATGGGCCAGCGCGGTGGCGATGGAGCCGATGCCGGCATGCGAGACGATGCAGTCGGCCGTGCGCAGCAGATGCTCGAAAGGCTGCTTCTCCATGAAGCGCTCAAACCGCAGATGCCTGGGTTCGTAGTCGCCCGAGCCGATCTGGGCCACCACCTCGTCGGTGATGCGCCCGGCCGCGACATGCTCGTCCATCGCCCGGATCAGGCGATCAAACGGGAACATGCTGCCCACCGTGACGAAGATCAAAACAGCTCTCCCGCGTACTCCACGCCCTTCTTGCCCTGCGCCACGCCGGGCCACTGCACCAGGCACAGGTCGGCAAAGCGGCTGGCCAGCCGCCCGCTCAGCGACATGCGCTCCACCTGGGCCACGCTGTCGATCCAGACAATGCGCGCGCCAAACAGCTTGGCCCAGAAGGAGAACAAGGCCAGCGGCATGGAGCCCGTGGTCACCACCACATCGGGCCGCAGCTTCCAGGCGGTGACCAGGGCGCGCCACAGCACCATCAGCGATTGCAGGGGCTTGGTGCGGTCGCCCTCGCCCAGCACATGCACCGGCTGGCCGAAGCGGTCGAAGCTCTTCACGCCGATCTGCATGGTCGTGACATAGGCCTGCGGCATCACCGGCCAGTGCGCGCCCGCAGCGTCCAGCAGATTCAGCAGCTCGTTGACGTGCCCGCCCGTGGAGGCGCCAGCCACCAGTTTCAACGGCTTGTCAGATGCGGACGGCAATCGGTTCATGGAGCAAGATGACGGCTAGAGCGATACCAGCGGGCGGAATCGGCCACGCCTTCGGCGAATGAAGTCCAGCGCAGACCCAGCCCCGAGGTGGCTTGGGTCGAGCGCAGCCGCCGGTGCTGCGCAAACAGCTTCAGCAGCGATGGCGGCAGAGCCGGCGGCACCAGGGCCGCAGAGACGTGCAGCCGCGGTGCAACGCGTTCCCACAGGCGCAGCGGCACGGCAGCAAGGTAGGCGTCCAGCTGCAATTGTCGCGGATGGATGCGACGGACCGGTGTCGAACCCAGCGCCACGGCCAGTGCCGTGAAGTAGTCGTTCCAGCGCGGGCTGTCCGGCGCAGCCAGGTTGACCCGCAGCGGGGCATCCGCGGGCAATGCCACCTGGAGCGCACGCACCGTGGCCCGGGCCACATCGTCCACGTGAACCAGGTTGCTCCAGCCATCGCCGATCGCGCCCAGGTCCCCCAGGCGGCGCTGGCGCAGCCAGTCGCCAACACGCTCCACCCACAGGTGGCTTCCCGGACCGTGCACGCAGCCGGGGCGCAGCAGGGCCACACCCATCTCCGGACCGACCAGGGTCGAGATCTGCAGTTCGGCATCGCGCTTGGCCTGGGCATACCAGCCCCCACCGCTGCCCAGCGGGGTTTCGTCATCGACATCGCCGTCGACATCGCCGAACGCGGCCATCGAGCTCATGTGAACCAGCCGGCGGCAACCGCTGCCGGGCAGGGCCTGCAGCAGGCTGGCGGCATTGGCCAGGATGTCCGGGCCGCTGCCGGTGACGCAGTTGACCAGCGCATCGTGCTCGCGCAGCACCGTGCCCAGCGCACCGCTGTCGCGCGCATCCAGGCTCAGCGTGCGCACGCCCGGCGTGGCCCGCGGATGGCGCGACGCGGCACTGACCTCGAAGCCGCCGGCCTGCTGAAGCTGCGCCACCACGCGACGCCCCACAAACCCTGCCCCGCCAAGAACCAGCACGCGCATCACGATCCTCACGCAACCGCTGCAGCGGCGTCCAGTGCGCGACCGCTCAACCGCGGCGCAAGGTGCTCGGCCAGCCTCAGGCTCAGCGCCACGATGCTGAGCGTGGGATTGGCCTGGCCCGAGGTCGGGAACACGGCGCTGCTGGCAATCCAGAGGTTCTCGACGCCGTGCACCTGGCAGTTGGCATCGACCACGCTGCTGCGCACATCGGTGCCCATGCGCGCCGTGCCAATGTGGTGGCCGCCATAGGCGCCGAAGCAGGTCAGGTCCTGCTCCAGGCGGGCCTCATCGAAGCTGTACTCGCCCAGCCCCGCCTGAGCCACCGATCGGCTGATCTGCTGCAGCGAGCGGCCCACGCTGTCGATGTCGGCGCGGTGGTAGCGCCAATCGACCTTCAACCGCGGCATGCCCAGGGCGTCGGCCGCCTGGACCAGACTGACCCGGCTCTCGGCCAGGGGCCGCTGCTCGGCGTTGATCTCCAGGCTGAAGCGGTTGGCGCGGTTCTTCAGAATCACCGACGGAAAGCGCCGCGGTGCCACATGGTGCATCAGCAGCCAGTGGGCCAGGAAGCCCGCCGCGTCATGGGGATAGCGCAGCACGTTGCCCAGGTGGCGCAGCGTCGGCTTGAGGCCACCGTCCTGCGCATTGGCCACCCGGCGGCTGTACTCGTGGCTGAGCAGGCGGCGCGACAAGAAGATGCCCGACAGCACGCTGCTGCCATGCGCCGGATCGGCCACCGACGGAAAGTGCAGCCGCGCCACCATGTTGGCCACGCCCAGCTGGCGCTGGCTCTCGGCCGTCAATGCCAGGCGGCGACGGATGTAGACGCCGTCGTCGCTGCGCTCATAGCCATGGCGCACCGCCGCGGTGGGCCCGGCCAGCTTGAGCATGCCCACGCTGCCGGCCAGGTGGCACATGTAGTAGCGGCCCACCACATCGTGCGCATTGCCCAGGCCGGCGTGGTGCACATCGCGCGAGGCCAGCAGCAGCCGCGGCGTCTCCAGCCCGCCCACCGCCAGCACCACGGCCCGGGCCTGGGCCTGCAGCCGCCGGCCGTCGAGGGTGGCCAGGTCCAGGTGCTGCACCTGGCGGCCATCGCCGTGCAGGCGCACGGCCGTGCAGTTCACGCCGGTGATCAGCCGCAGCTTGCGGGCATGGGCCAGGCGGTCGCGATAGCGCGCGCCAAAGTCTGTGGGGCAGCTGAAACGCTCCAGCCCCTCGGCCGTGACGCCATTGCCCAGCGCCGCCGCAAACATCGGCGGCGTGCCGGCGGGCAAGGCGCTGCCTGCGCTGTAGCCGCCCTGCCCGGCCTCGCACAGGCGGCTGGCTGCCGGGTAGTGGCGCGCCACCTCGTCATAGCCGATCGGCCAGCCGCTGCCCGGCACGGCCTCGCGCGCCTCGAAGTCCAGCGGGTCCAGAGGCACGCAGCGTCCGCCCCAGATCGTGGTGGCGCCCCCCAGGCGCCGCTGCCGGTAGAACACTGGCGGGCTGTGCAGCGCCGGATCGGCCACCTCGCCTTCCATCAAGGCCTGGGCCCGCCGATCCTGTTGCTCCAGCCCACCCTCGAGCAGCAGCACCTCCAGGCCGGTGTCGCGCAGGGCCAGGGCCAGGCTGATGCCGGCGGCGCCGGCGCCGACGATGCACACATCGGCCTGCAGCATGGTGCCCGACTCGATGGCTTCGGCGCTCTCGATCATCCGCCGTGCCCCCGGGCGCTGCCGGCCTCGTCAAAGCGCGCACTGATGCCGAACACACGCTGGTGCACCTGGGCCACGGCATCGAAGAACGCATGCATCGAGAAGCGCTCGCGGTAGGTGGCGTGGCCTTCGCGCTCCAGCTTGCGGCGCAGCTCGGGCTCGGCCATCAGGCGGTCGAGCGCGGCGGCGATGCCGTCCACATCGCCGGGCTGCACGAACAGCGCATGCTTGCCGTCCTCCAGCGTGTGCGGGATCTCGCCCACCGGCGTGCACACCACGGCCACGCCATGCGCCAGCGCCTCCAGGATCACCAGCGGCAGGCCCTCGTCGTAGGACGGCAGCACCAGCACGTCGGCCTGCGACAGCAGCTCGGCGGCCTGGTCCTGGCGGGCCCAGCCGAAGAAGCTCACCTGGGGTTCCAGCCCCAGGGCCGCTGACTTTGCGCGATATCCATCCACATCGCCGCCACCGGCCACCGTGGCCTGCCAGCGATCGGCGGGCGTGCGGATGCGGGTGAAGGCCTGCAGCAGATCGGACAGGCCCTTGCGCTCGAGCAGATTGCCCAGGAACAGCACGCGCAACTTGTCCTGGCTGCCCTCGGCACGCCGGGGCAGCCTGGGCCCGGGTACGCCATTGATCACCGAATGCACGCGGGCCGGATCGCAGTGCAGGTCCTGCAGCACGAAGCTGCGCGCCGCATCGCCCAGCACCACCACCTCGTGGGCCAGCGAGAACACCCAGCGCAGCAGGGCCTGGCCCCAGCCGGGCATGCCGCGGTAGACATGGTGCATCTGCGCCGCATGCATGTGGATCAGCACCCGCGCGCCGATCAGCCGCGCATACACCACCAGCAGGCCCTTGCGCGCCGCGCTGGCGCGCTCGGCCATGTTGATGTGCACGCCGGCCAGACGCCCGGTGAGCCGCCGCCACAGCAGGGTGGCCATGGCCTTGGGCATGTAGTACAGCGACATCGCCACATGCCCGCCGCCCCGCGTGTCCAGCGGGCACAGCCGCGCCGGGCTGTCATCGACCGACTGGTGCTGCACCAGGTAGTCGGTGACCTTGAACATGCCGCCACCAAAGGGATGCCATGGGCAGGCGAGATAGATCAACGGTGGGCGCTTGCTGGACATCGACGGGGTGAGCGGGCCGGTTGCGGGGGTTGGTAACGATTGGTAACGCGCAGGATCAGTGGCAAGCCGTTTCAGCCGCGGGCGGCCGCCATGTCGGCGTAGGCCGCCAGCGTGCGGGTGGCGATGCTGGGCCAGGAGAATTCTCCGTCGGCACGGGCCCGGGCCTGCTCTTGCAAGTGCTGCGCCAAGCCGTCGTCCTGGACCACGCGCTGCACCGCAGCCATCAGGGCGGGCATGTCGCCATGAGGCACCAGCAAGCCGGTGCGGCCATTGTCGACCATCTCGCACAGCGCCCCGACGTCGAACGCCACCACGCCGCGGCCCACGCCGATGGCATAGGCGGCCACGCCGCTCTGCGTGGCATTGTCGTAGGGCATCACCACCACCCGGGCGCGCTGGAACTCGCGCACCACTTCCTCGGGCGACAGAAAGCGCTCGATCAACTCAAAGGCCTGCGCATCGCGCAGCGCTTCGCGGTTGGGTTCCAGGTCCGAGCCCCGGCCGGCGACCACACCGCGCACCATCACGCCCTGGGCGCGCAGGCGGCGCACCATTTCGATGAAGTGCCGCAGGCCCTTGTAGGCCTCGATGCGACCGAAGAACAGGCAACGCCCGGCCTCCTGCTCCGCGTTCTGGCTCGCCGCCAGGGCCTGGCCCAGCGGTCCGTGCGGCACCACATGCACCGGCCGTTGGCGGCCGCCCAGCACCTGGCGCGCATCGGCCACCAGGCGCTGACCATGCACCAGCGCAGCATCGGCGCGGCGCCGCAGTTGCTCGATGTAGATGCCGTGGCGGGTGCGCGTGCGCACCCTTGTGTCGTCGCCCGAATGCGGCTTGGGATCGTGCATGGTCAGCAGCAGCGGCACCTTGGGCAGCCAGGGCAGCGCCGCCGCCAGCACGTCCTTGGAGTCCTCCTGCACATGCAGCACCTGGGGCGCAAAGCGGCGCACCACGGCCACCAGGCGCAGCGCCTGCAGCAGCAGGCTCAACGGGTTGCGCGACTTGTGGATCAGGTGCAGCTCGGGGCCACCGGCCGCAGCAACCAGCGCCGCCGGACCGATCTCGGCCAGCAGGTTCTCGCGGCTGGCCACCAGCAGCACCTGGGCCCCGGCGGTCTGCAGCGCCTGGGCCAGGGCCAGCGCATATTCGGCAAAGTGCGGGGCGATCAGGCACACCCGCAGGCGGCCCGGGCTCGGCGGAGACAACGGCATCGGCTTCACTCGGAACTCAGTTCGAACATCAGGCTGGGGCCGGACGACAGCGCCGCGGTGTCGATGTCGCACTGCAGATTGCTGCCGTCCATGCGCAACGGCAACGTCTGCAGGCGACGCCCGTTCTGCGCCAGCGCATGCAGTTGCAGGCCACCGGGCGTGCCCGCCAGCGCCAGCCTCAGCGAAATCTGCACCGGCTGCACCAGGGCCGGCAGCGTGCCCAGCTTGCGCAGGCGCGTGCGCGCCTCGTCCTGGAATTCGATACCGGTGTTGGTGGCGTCGGTGATCACGAACAGCAGGATGCGCCGGCTCTGTGACAGTGCGCGCCCATCCATGCTGCAGGCCGCCACCAGGGCCGGCACGCTGAGGCGCTGCAGCGACAGCGGGCCCACCGCATCGGGTGCCGAGGCCGCCAGCAAGGCCACCGTGCGCGCCGTCTCGATGCTGAAGCGCCCGGCCCCCGCATCGAGTTGCAGCTCGCCGGTGTCGCTGACATGGCGACCCCGCTCGAAGCTGGCCAGCGCCGCGGCATCCGCCCAGCCGGCACCCTCGAGCCGGCGGCGCAGGCCGCGACCGCCCAGCGCATTGAGCACCTGGTAGCCGGTGCGCGACTTGTCGACCATGAAGTCGTCCACCTCGTCCAGCACCACGCGGCCCGGCGAGGGCTCGCGGCCAAAGCCCAGGCCCACGGCCGACACCAGGCCCAGCCGCCCCGGCGCATCGCCCAGCTGGCTCCAACCGCCATTGGCCGACAGCACGGCCTGGGCATCGACGCGGAACTCGATGCGGCGCTTTGCAGGCGCCACATCGCCGCGTGCATACAGCAGGGCCGCCAGGCGCTCGCCGGTGCGGCGCACGGGGTCGGTGCTGATGGTGAACGGAAAGATCGCCGCGCGCCGCGCCGGCTGCGGTGCCTGGTAGCTGAGCTGCAGCGAGTTCTCGGAGTACTGGGTCAGCAGATCCCAACCCTGCAGCGCCGCATAGGCCGGCGCCAGCGCGCTGGCCTCGCGCCGGTGGCCGTTCCAGAACGCATGGCCGTACTCGGTGACGATGAACGGCTTGCCCCACTGGCGCGAGGCGAACAGCTCACGCAGGTAGGCGGCGGCGCCGGGCAGCGAGCTCTCGCCCGGCACCGTGGACCCCGGCTCGACGAAGCCCGTGGGATGGGCGTGGTAGGCATGCAGGTCGACCACCGGCAGGGCCGAGCGCGTGATGTCGCTGTGCAGCCACGCCCAGTTGTTGTACGAGGTGGCCAGGCCACGATAGCCCAGCGACTGGGCATGGGCCAGCTGCCAGCGGAAGGCCTGCTGCTCGCAATCGACCACGAAGCGCATGAAGTCGCGCTGGCGCGCCCCGGTGACACGCAGCCGCGCCGGCAGGCGCACCCGCGTGGCCAACGACTCGTCGGCACCGGCCTCGCTGCCCCAGGCGCGGCGCCAGTCGGCCTCGGCCGGATAGCGCTTGGCCAGCCACTGGCGGAACGGCTCGGCATAGACCTCGGGCAGCGTGGCGTTCCAGCCACCGCCGCCGCGGAAGGCCAGCTCGATCAGGCCGCCCTCGTTGCTGAACACCAGGCACAGCAGCGAGGGGTCCTGCAGCGGCACGGTGCCGGTGTGCGGATTGCGCTGGCCCAGCATGCGCTGCAGCAGGCGCTTCCAGTGGGCGGCGGCATCGTCATCGACCAGCAGATCGCGGCGGAACTGCCGCCCGGTGCGCACCCAGCGGTGCGGGAACACGCCGCCATAGGCGCCGTTGTCGATATAGGCGATGTCGATCACCGCATACACGCCCTGGCGCTTGAGCTCGGCCAGAAAGAACTGGAAGCGGTCGAACTGCTCGGGCTGGAAGTCGAAGTCCTGCTGCTGGCCGGACATCAGTTGCTGCTCCACGCACTGCAGGCGGACCGCGTTGTAGCCGGTGCGCACCAGTTGCGCGACCAGGCGCCGCGCCTCGTCGCGATCAGGGAAACCGCCATTGCCCGGCGCGAACTGGAACGAGGCCGAGAAGAAGCGCTGCGGCGTGGCCCGCTTCTCGAAGCCGATGTGACCATCGGCCAGCGCCTGCGCCCAGCCATGGCGCCCCGCCGGACCGGCCTCGACCAGGGAGGAGAAATCGAGCACGGAGCCGGCATCGACTTCGAGCGCCTGCTCTCTCAGAGGTGCCCATGTTGCGATGCCACCGCGATCCGAGCGCACCGAATCTGCGGCCATCGCGACACCCAAACCACAAGTCGGCAGCAACAAGGCCGCACGTCGAGTGAACCCTGTCGGCAATCCGCTTCCAGCTGCCATACGTCAGCTCCTTGGCAATCTTCGGGAGATTGCGCGCAGCAGAGGACGTTCAATGAGGCGATACGCCACCTCGGCAACCACGACCGAGGCCAAGACCGCAAACAGGACAACCACTGCCTGGTTCAGACCAATCACTTTCCCGGCAAGCACGACAGCTGCCGGCAAGGTAAACGTATGCGTCAAATACAGCGAATACGACGAATCCCCTGCCGGCACCGCTTGACGCAAAAGTCTGCTGGTGCGCACGCGCTGTTCCATAAGCAACGCCACACAGACAACACACGCAGCAGAGACACCCCAGGTCAAGCCACGGGGCAGCTGGCCTTCCAAAAGAACAAAAACAACCGCCGCGACACAGAGAACGGTGACCAGCAAATCTTTCTTACGGCCTGTAATTTCAAGCCAACGCGGAGACGCCACAAAGCCAGCCAGAGCCATGCCGAACAGAAACTCAATCAGCAAGCTGTCGCAATAAAAAACCAAGAAGCCAGGAGAAAGGTCAAGTTGTCCTATCAGAGCAATGACACCAAAGGCCAATGCCACTCCGAGAATCCGATGAACACCGGTTGCAATCATCACGGCGAAAACCGCGTAAAAGAACATCTCAAAATTCAGCGTCCAACCAACAGGCAGGACGGGCCAAAACTGACCATCGAAGGCCTGATGGGGAATGAAAAGGAGGCTTGCAGCAATGTGAGAAACAGTCGGCATTGCTTTCAGAGAAGCCACCGGGACAACTAGAACGATGAGCAATTTCAGCGCAGTGAAGATCCAGTAGATAGGCACAACGCGAACGATTCGCCGTATCAAAAATTTCCATGCAGCCACCACACCTGCACCCGCACCCCGCGTAGTCATCGCCATCATGTACCCGCTGATGACAAAGAAGATGTCAACGCCAATCGTCCCGAAATGCCAGTAGTCTGAGCCGTCCGAGCCTTTCAATCTGAGAGAGTAAGTCTGTGTGCCATGAGCCACCACGACCATGAACGCCGCAAGAAACCGGAGCAGCTGCAGCGCCTCATATCGCTGCTCAGGGCCCTTTTTATCCATCAAGATGACCACACCAATTGACCGTCATCGCAATCAATCTTCACTGGTTGCGCTGAACCGAGCCGCTTTTTATCGACAACAGCAGGCGCCGTCCAAAGATGAGCGTGCCCAGCATGAAGAAGATCAAGAACTGAATGATTGGCCCATCAATGGCATCACGAACGTAAATAACACTCGACAGGATTAGCAGCAATGCAATAGCGGACGCCTCGAACTGCTGACGCATGAGCAACGACAGTGCGACGTGCTTCGACAGGCGCCAGCACTCGATCGCTCCAAAGAGCAACATCGAGCAGAACGATACGAATCCAACAACACCCACGTCCCAAAGAAGCCCGGCCGCCGCTGAGATATCGATATAGAACGAATAGAGCTTTGCGATGGTTCCAACCGCCACCGAGCTAACCCCGCGACTGGCTCCCGGACCAAAGCCAAACAGCCAGTTGACAACCCCTCCCTGCTCACCAACCTCATTCCACCAATGAACAAGCGCCGAGACACGCCCCAGTTCTCGCGTCGCCGGATTGAACCGATTCGGATCGTAGACATACTGGATCTGACGGCTGAAGAACTCCAATAGTCCTCCCCCACCGGATTGAGAGTGGAACGAAATTCGGTAGATTGCGATCACGCCCAGGATTAGCGCCAGGCTACCGAGCGTGCTGAAGATGAACAGTAGCGGTCGACGGCGCAGTTGCTGACTGAACACCAACACGGCCACCAGCGGCAGCCACAGCACCACGGCCTTGACCTCGATCATGAACAGCGTCGGCAGCAACAGCATTGCCAGTCCGAGCATCGACCAGCCACTCAGGCGCCGGTCGCGCCACAGAATCAGCAGGAAGGCCAGCACGATGCAGATGAACATCGCCAGCGTGCCGGAGCGCCCGCCCAGCAGGCCGCCGCCAAACGTACCGTTGATGGCGTCGAAACTGAGCGAAGCACTGGTGTTTGAAAGCCGGCTGGCAACAAAGAACCGCTGATACAGCACCACCGGCAACTGCAGCAGCCCGATCAGCACGAAGGCGCGCCAGATCTGGGTGGAGGCCCGTTCCATGTCGTGGTGGTAGATCACCGCCACCAGAACGCCCCACATCAGCAGGTAGTTCTTCATCGAGGCCATGGCCTGCGAGATCGGGATGGCATTGCTGGCCGCCGACGCGAACAGCGTGAACAGGTAGACCACGGCCGGCAGGCCGAACCAGGCCCAGCCCATGCGGTCCAGCCGCTGTGCGGCCGCGGGCCGGCCGACGCCGATCTGGACATGGGCCATCAAGAAGCCCCGGGCGGCCAGCAGCACGGCCAGCATGAACGGCAGCCAGTTGGCCTGGCTGAGGCCCAGGAAGTATTCGGCCGAGCCGCCGATCACGGCCGAGGTGACCAGGCAGGCCAGCAGCAGGCCGTTGAACGGCACGAACACCGCCACGCCCAGCAGCATCAGGCCCAGCACCAGGGCCGTGGCATAGGGCGGCGCCAGGGCCACCGCGATGCCCACCACCACCAGCAGCGGCAGGCCAAGCAGCCAGGGCAGGACGCTGGCCTGGCTGCGGGCGGTTCGTGTCAGCATGGCATGGGTCTCCGGCAAAGAAGGCGGGCGCGGGCCTCAGGCGTGCGCCGGGGCGGACTGGGCCACCTGGGCCAGCGCATGGTCGGCCGCGGCACCCGATTGTTCGCGCACCTGGGGAATGCGCTCGGCCAGGAAGCGGCGCAGGTCCGATTCGCGCTCCTGCAGCAGCCTCAGGTGCTGGGCCAGCGTATCGCGCGTGACCGACGGGGTTTCGAGCACATGGTCGAGGTGGCCGAACAGGTCGCGGTTGATACCCTTGGCCTTGACGCTGTAGGCGATGGACGTGGTGGGCACGGCGGTGGAGAAGGCCGCCACCGTGGCATGGGTGCGCGCGCCGATGAAGAAGCGGCACTGCGAGATCAGGTACTTGAGCTGGGCCGCGTTCAGCATCGGAGGGCCCAGCTTCACGCGGGCGGGGTCCAGGCCCGACGAGGCCAGCAGGCCCTGCATGTAAAGGTGGTCGCTGTTGAAGCTGCCCCCGTCCAGCGGGCCGACATGGGGCACCAGCAGCACGCCCAGGTCGGTGCTGCGCAGCACCTCGGCGATGAAGCCCAGGATCTCGGCGTCCAGCGCCTGGCGCGAGGCCTCGGTGTCGCGGTAGCCGCGGATCAGCGGGCTGACGTTGAAGCCCAGCACGCCGCCGGCGCCCGCCGGCATCAGCGGCGCATGGTCGAAGGCCTCGGGCTGCATGGTGAACGCCGGGTCGGCCACCAGCCGGGCCTCCAGCCCCAAGCCGGACAGATAGGCATGGGTGGACGACTCGCGCACGCTCAGCGCAGCATAGGAACGCAGATGGCCCACCATGTGCCGCTCGACATGCGGCTTGGCCTTGAACGGCCCGACCGAGGCCGCCCACAGCAGCGCGGGCTTGCCCAGGCGGCGCGCGTTGTCCACATAGCCGGTCCAGTCGTACAGCGAGGCCAGGCCATAGTCGAGCGAGATCACATCGCCGCCGCTCATGATCATGGCGTCGCAGCCGGCCAGCACTTCCAGCGTATCGGGCGGCAGGCTGTGGCGCGGCACGATGCTGCGCTCCACCGGCGGCAGCAGGCGCACGGCGCGGTTCCACCACTTGATGCTGGCCGGGAACGCCGGCGCGGGCACGAACTCCACGCCGTTGTCGGCGGCCTGCGGCCATTGGCGGCGATCCAGCTCGATGGCCGAAGACGGCACGACAAAGCGCGCCTGCGGCTGTCGCTGGCGGATCAGCCCGACGGTGGAGCGGATCAGCGCCTCGCAGCCGCGGTTGCCGAAGGTGGTGTGCCCAGCAAAGAAAAATTTCAAGTCCCGCCCTCCAACTTATGACCCTGGTTCGCGCCAAACATGAGCACGCGCGCCAACCTCACCACACAAAGAACTTGCCAGGCAGCAGCCGGTTGATGAGTCCGCGCTCTTCGGCATCGAACGGCTTCAAGACTGCACAGGCCATAAGGCATGTCAGCGCGGCCAGTGCGGCAATCAGTAACTGCCACAGCAGGTGCAGGCCCGGTACCACCGCAAGCACCGCGCTGCCCAAGGCCCAAGCAACGATCACGCCGACCCCGAACTTGCAGATCGGGATCATGGGCAAACCGTATCGCAGGCCGCGACGCCTTAGGAAGGCGACCATCACAAGCGTCCAGGACCCCTCGGCAATCAACAAGCCGATGCACAGTGACCAGACTCCTGCCGTTGAATAGAACAACAGCCCCAGCGCAATTCCAACCAGCGAGACACAGGTCGACACCAGCGAACCATTGCCCACTTCCATGGTCATGCCCAGCAAGGAGACAACTCCTCGCACAGTCTGCAGCACCAGCAACAACATGAAGAAGTGGAGGTAGACCAGGCTGTCTGCCATGCGTCCACCAGACAGCAAATGCACAACGGCATCACCGGCCACCAGCAACACCGTCGAAATGGGTGCCAGCATCAGCAGGTTGAGCTTGATTACGGTTCCCGCCAGCGCAACCAGATCCTGAGGCGACTTGCCTTGGCTTCGCGCGCTGATGAAAAGCGGCCGGACCCAACCGATCAGTAGAAAGCTGGGCAGATAGCGCTGGATGGTGCCTGCAAGCGCCGAGGCAAAGCCGAATGCGCCGATGACCGCTGTGCCAATGAGTTTGTTCACCAGCACCTTGACCATGTCGACCCCGGCCGCCAGATACAGCACCTGGGACAAATAGGTGGGCGCGGAGAACCGCGCCAGTCGTCCGAGCATCGGCATCGGAACGGTATCGGCCTGCGGCTCCCGCCTGCGCGAACGGCGATACCGCTCCATCAACACGCAAGAAACCAGCATGCCAACGCCGGAGGTCACCGCCTCCATTTGCAGCCACGTATCCAAGGCCACCTCATGGCTGCCGACCTGCCCAAGCCACAGCAACGCAATGAACTTGGAGCCGTTTCTGCACAGTGTCGACACCTGGGCCACGCCTTGTTGCAGCAGCGACTCGAATTGCACGTCAATGAACCGTGCCATGCCTTCAAACAGCAGGATTAGCGCAAACCAGCGCACTGCCACGGCACGGCGCTCGTCGCCCAGAAGTCCAGACAAGGGTTCGCTCACGGCGGCGGCGATCCCCGCCACCAGGGCCAGAGTCAGCAGGCGGTACAGCGACAAGCCTCCCACCAGTTTGGATAGCGCAAGGCCTGCTCCTTGCTGGCGAAGTTCAGGAAGGTACCTAAATGCCACGGCATAGGCGCCAGGACTAGCCGCCAGTTGAACAATCTCAAACACCGCAAACAAAGCGATGTAGAAGCCATAGTCGCCACGACCCAACGAGCGGACCAGCAGCAGCAACGTACCGATGCCAACCAAGGCCGCGAACGCCTTACCTATGGCGAAATGCGATAGGCTTCGTTTGGCAACAGCAACCGTTCCGGGGGACTGAGACATTTGGATCTGGCGGTACGAGCGACTCGCGAAGGAGCGATCTCAGTCTGCGCCTCTGCCAAACACCCGACCGTAGTTGGCCCCTTGCATTGCGCCCGCCATGCCTTGAATGAAACGCTGGTGCACGCTGTAGGCATGCGTCGTGTTGGCATCAATTGTGGAAACCCGCACCAGCATGCCGTCGGGAACGATCCCCTTGGTGCTGTATCGCAGTTGGGCGAGCTTCTGTTCCGTGCCGCTGAGGGCAACGCGCTCACCCACCACCAGCCAGTAGGTGATGGGTTCGATGCGTGCTCCCTGCTGCGCCACCAGTAGACGGGTACGAATCTGCTGGTCACCGACGGGCAGGAGGCCATCCTTGTCACTTCGGATCTGGAAACCCTGTGACGGGTAGCAGACATCGGGCCTGTGCGCCCGCGTGCCATCGGACTGGTCACCACCATAGGCCACCGACAGCATCACACGTTCGCCGGCCGCGTTCACATAGGTCCGGCTCAGGGTCTGGTTGTAGATCTTGTTCAGCACCGCCTGCTGGTCGGGCGACACCAGTTGCACCGGCCCGCGGGTGTCCTCGGTCCAGCCGGCAAAGCTGCGCGGAAACAGCTGCGCCAGGTCCAGCTTGGGCCGCATGTCGGCCAGGTGCTGGGTGGGCCGCCAGGCGTGGGCGACCAAGGCCGACAGCACGGCCAGCAGCGCCACCAGCGCCGACTTCCAACGGGCAGCGGTCACCGCTTGGACTCCTTGCGATGGGGCGGCAGAAACAGCCCGAGCACCTTGTCCAGCACCAGCATCAGGCCCAGCGCCACGATGAACAGCACCATACCGGCAAAGCCATGGACAAAGCCCTGGCCGGCCTCGTCGCCGAAGTGGTAGGTCACCAGCACCAGGATCATCACGCGCACGATGTTGGCCACGAAGGCGGTGGGCACCAGCAGGACGGCCAGCACCACGTTGCGCACCGGATTGGTATAGGCCATCAGGTTCATGTAGAGCATGCCCAGGGCCTCCAGCGTGAACATGCTGTTGAGCCCGGCGCAGGCATCGGCCACCAGCAGCTGGTACTGGCCCACGGTCATGATCACGCCCGAGCGCCCGACCGGATAGCCGATGTTGTAGAGCAGTGAGCTGGCGATGGCCGACACCGCCGACTTCAGCGGCGCCGTCACGGCGGCCACCAAGGCCTCGGGCAGCGGCACCATGAACAGCATGAAGAACAGCGGGAACCACAGCAGCCGCAGTGCCGCCCGGCCCTTGAACAGCAGCAGCAGCGACATCAGCACGCCGATCTGCGAGCCGACGGCAAACATGATGATGTCCTGCGAGCGGCCCAGCGCATACAGCGCCAGGCTGAACAGCAGCATGGGCCAGCCCAGCCAGGCCATGGGCTGGGTGGGCAGCGCGGCCAGATCGTGGCGGCGGCGATACAGCAGCCAGCCGCTCACCGCCAGGATGATCGGACCGTGGCCCTGCTCGTCGGTGGCCCAGACCGTGTTGGCGAGATCCACCCAGGCCGGCACGTACAGCAGGGCGAAGCCGGCCAGCAGCAGGCCCAGCACCACCAGGTCGGCGCCCGCCGGCAGGATGGGTTCAGGTTGGCGCGACGCCGCACCGCGTGGATCGGCTGCGGCAGCCATGTGATCGAAGCTCAGAATTCGTTGAACACCACCCCGGCCACAGCCGCCGGGGTTTCGGCCAGATTGGCCACCAGATCCTGCAGCGCCGCGACGCGGCCCTGGTTCTTGCGCGCCACCACCAGGGCGGCGCCGCAGCGTGCGGCGATCACCGCGCTGTCGCTGCCGTAGCAGGCGGCCGGGGTGTCGACCACCACGTGGTCAAACTTGCTCAGCAGTTCGCGCATGAGCAGTCCGAACGCCGGACGCTCCACAAGTTCCAGCGGGTTCGGGGGGGTGATGCCCACCGGCAGCACGAACAGGCTGGGCACGCCCGGCACCTGCTGGATGACCTTGGCCTCGGCCCGGCCGCTCAGGATGCCCGACAGGCCGGCCTTGTTGTCCAGGCCGAACACGTCGTGCTGGCGCGGATGGCGCAGGTCGGCATCCACCAGCAGGGTGCGGCCGCCCAGCTGGGCCAGCACCACGGCCAGGTTGGCGGCGAAGAAGGTCTTGCCGTCGCCGGACTCGGGGCTGACCACGGCGATGGCGCGGCGCTCCTGCCCCTCGTTGTACAGCCGCATCATGATCTGGCTGCGGATGGCGCGGAAGCTCTCGGCCTGCACGCCGAAGGGCTGGTTCAGCGCGGCCAGCTCGGGGCTGGCCTTGCGGCGCTCTTCGGGCGCATAGGGATAGTGGAACTGCTGGCTCAGCGCAAACAGCACGTCGTCGTTGCTGGCGAAGCCCAGGGCCACGGCGGCCTCGCCGAAGCGCACGCCCTTGTCGCGCTGGTGGCGCACGATCTTTTCCACCTGGTCGGCGGACAGGTGGCGCAGGTCGGCCAGGATGCTGCCGATGGAGCGGTCGGCGACGTTGGTGTCTTGGTTGTCGACGGTCACGGGGTGATCTTTCTGTACGACGGTGTCGACAACAAGTCAGGCGGATTGCGAGCCCGGGGCGGGCAGGCTGAGCGAGCGCTGCTGCAGGCCCAGCCCCAGGGCCGCCGGGCGCAGCGGGTTGTAGCGCTTGGCATTGGGCGTGGGCAGGGCGCCCAGCACCGGCAGGCCCAGCGCAGCCACGGCGTCTTCAGGCGTGCGGATGCGGCGGTCGGTCAGCTCCATCAGCAGGGCCACGCCCACGGCCAGCAGCAGGCCCAGGAAGATCGCCAGCGCGGTGTTCAGCACCAGCTTCGGGCTGCTGTGCTCGGCCGGCGGCTGGGCCACCGTCAGCACGTTGGCATAGCTCTGGTTGTTCTGCGCTTCCAGCGCGGTCTGGTTCAGGCGCGCCACCAGGTTGTCGAACACACGCTGGGCGTTCTCGACCTCGCGCTGCAGCACCAGGCCTTCGTCGCGCACGGCCTTCATCTGCAGCACCTTGGTGCGCTGGGTTTCCAGCGCGGCGCGGACCTGGCCTTCGCGGGCCTTGTTGATGGTGTTGCTGACGCCCACGCCACTGGTGACGCGCTTGATCTCGCTGTCGATGCGGCTGCGCAGCTCGGCGATGTTGGCGCGCGCCTCCAGCACCTGCGGATGGTTGTCGCCCAGGCGCTGGTTCAATTCCTGCAGCTTGGCCTCGTTGCGGTTGAGGTCGGCCTTCATGCCGCTGATCAGCGGGTTGTTCAGCACTTCCTGCAGGCGGTCGGCCTGGGCCCCCTGGGCCTGGTTCTGGCGGCTGGCGCTTTCGGCCGAGATCGCCTGCAGCTGGGTCAGCTGGCTGCTCAGCTCATTGAGGCGGGCGTTCTCGACGTCCAGGCGCTCGTCGGTGGCGATGATGCCCTTGGCCTGCTGGAAGGCCGAGACACGCTGCTGGGCCCGCTCCAGCGAGTCGCGCGCCTCCTTGGTCTGGGCCTGGAAGAAGCTGTTGAACTGCTTGGCCGGATCGGCGCGCAGTTCCAGCGTGGTGGCGATGTAGGCCTGGGCAAAGGCATTGGCCAGCGCCGCCGCGAACTGCGGCGACGGGCTCTTGTAGCTGATGGCAATGACGTTGCTCTCGCGGCTGGGCTTCACGTCCAGGCCCTTTTGCAGCAGCTCGATCAGGTACTGCTCGAAGGTGCCCTCGCCCTTGGCCTCGCTCTGCCACTGCTCGCGGATGCCGGGGTTCTCCAGCAGCTTCAGGTCGCGGATCACGCGCAGCGTGACGCGGTCGCTGGTCAGGATGTCGACCTGGGTGGCCATGAAGCTGGGCAGGGCCATGGTCGGCGACGCCAGCGCCGAGATCGGATCGGGCTTCACATCGATCACCACGCTGGACGTGCCCAGGTACTGCTTGGGCAGCAGCAGGCTCACCGCCACCGTGGTCGCCACCACCAGGACAAACACCAGCAGCGCGGCCCATTTGCGCGCGCGCAGGATCGACAGAAACTGTGCAAAGGTCATTCCCAACTCCCGTTGTCCGCCGGCCTCGGCCTGGCGCGGTTCAAGATCAGAACAGGCTCTCGCGCACGTAGACCACGTCGCCGTCCTGCATCTTGTCGTCCATGCCGGGGGTGATCACCTGCACCTTGCCGTCGGCGCTCTTGCGGTGCACGCGGATGCCCTTCTCGGTGCCGCGCTGCGTCAGGCCACCGCCGGTGGCCAGGGCCTGCATCAGCGTCAGGCCCCGCTCCAGCCGCATCGGGCCGGGGCGCTGCACCTCGCCGTAGATGTAGACCATGGGCTGGCGGTCGACCCAGACGGTGTCGCCGTTGAGGATCAGCAGATCCTGCTCCTTGCCGCCGGGGGCAAACAGCGTCGGCAGGTCGATTTCCTTGCGGAAGGTCTGGCCGTTGCGCGTGCCGGTGACCACCACCAGGTCGCTGCCGTTGCCGGCCGAGCCGCCGGCCATGGCCAGCAGGTCGGTCAGGCGCATGTCGGCCACCTCGATGGGATAGCGGCCCGGGCGGTTGACCTGGCCCAGCACGCTGGCCTGGTTGCCACGCACCTGCAGCACCACGATGGTGACCTGGGGCTGCTTGACGAAATTGCCGCTGCGCAGGCCGTCGGCGATCAGCTTCTCGGCCGCGGTGACGCTTTGTCCACCCAGGCGGATGCTGCCCAGCAGCGGATAGCTGACCAGGCCGGCCTCGGTGACGCGGGTCTCCAGCGTCAGGTCGGGGTTCTGGTAGACGCTGATGCGCACCACGTCACCCGAGCCGAGCCGGTATTCGGCCGCGGCATTGGCGGCCGGTTGGGCTTGCACGGCCACGGGCGCCAGGCCCATCACCAGACTGCCGGCGGCCACCAGGGCCGCGGCCACGGAAACAATGCGCATGCGGGACTCCATCACTTCAGACCCATGCCCTTGCTGATGTCGCCGGCCGACAGGCCGGTGCTGGCCGGCGCGGCCGGCGGCGGCGCGGGCATGGCGCCCGAGGCCGGCGTGGCATCGGGTGCCGGGGCGGCCACCGGGGCGGCGCCAGCGGCGGCCGCGGCGTCGGCAAACTTGCCCAGGTATTCGATCTTGGCCTTCTCGCGCAGGCCCTTGATGTCGGTTTCCAGCAGCTTGCGCTTGCGGTCGTTGAGCAGGAACTGCTCGATGGCCGGGCGCGCCTGGTCCAGCGTCACCGGCTGGCTGCGCGAGCCGGCCAGCACCACCACCTGCACGCCGTTGGGGCCCTGGTTCAGCAGCGCCTGGCCGTCCTGCAGCTTGCTCAGCGCACCCAGGCTCTGCAGCGGCAGCTGCTCGGCGGCGCGCACGGCCTGGTTGCCGGCGAACTTGAAGTCGTTGGCCTTCAGGAACTCGACGAACTCGGCGATGTTCTTGGCCGCGGCGAGCTTGTCGCGCAGCACCTGCACCTGCTCGGGCTTGGCCTCGATGCCGATCTCCTGCAGGCTGTAGATGCGACGCTGGCTGAACAGGGCCGGGTTGGCGTCGTAGTACTTCTGCACCTCTTCGGCCGAAGGCTTGGCCGCGCCCTCGCCCACCTTCTCCAGGTAGGCCCGGGCCAGGATCTCGCGCTTGGCGGCTTCGAGCTGCTGCACCACCTTGGGGTCGCGGTCCAGCTTCAGCTCGTCGGCCTTCTGCAGCGCCAGCTGCTGGTCGACCAGGCGGGTGAGGATCTGCTTGCTGGCCGCATCGGCCTGCTCGGGCTTGAGCCCGCGCTGCTGCTGCAGCACGAAATTGATCTGGTGCACGGTGATCTCGTCACCGTTGACCTTGGCCGCCGTCTGCGTGGCGGCCTTGTCCTTCTTGTCGCCGCAGCCGGCCAGCAGGGCTGCCGTGGCCGCCAGGGCCACCAGGCCCACCCGTCCTGCATACCGCACTTGCTTGCTCAGGCCACCGCGCAGGACCGGGTTCTGGGTCGTCGTCATCTTCGCTGAAACTCCTGTAACCGCCGACAAGGCAGGCACCAGCCCCATCACTCAGAGGCGGGCAAAGTGTAATGTTGAAGTGTGACGCCCCCGGGACTGGCGAGCTTCAAGCATGGGGTGTGCCCGAAGCGGCCGGCGTGAGGTGTTCACGCCACTCAAATGTGGGGGGTCTTGTCGGCGGACGGAGACCTCAGGGATTCAGCGTTCGGCCCTCCTGGTTGCTGGACGGTGTGCGGACGAGGCAGACGGCGGCTCAGCCGCAGCAGGCGCCACCGGAGCAGCAGGAGCCGCTGGCCTGGGCCGCGGCCTGGGCGGCGTCGCGCACGCGGGTGATCTGCACGCGCCAGACGGCCGGGCCGGCTTCCAGCAGCGTCCAGTCGAACTGGCCCGGCGTGCGTGCGTCGAACTGGTGGTGCAGCGGCTGCGGGTTGTGGTCGTTGACCAGTTGCAGCGCCTGGCCATGGGCCAGGGCGTCGAAGCTGCCGAACACCAGGGCATGGCGCTGGTAGGGCGGGATGCTGCGCAGGTCGATCAGGGCGGATGCTTGCTCGATCGGATGGGTGTCGACGGTCATGCCAGGCCTTTCAGGGGTTGAGGCGTTGGGGAAGGGAAGGAAAACAGGGCTCAGCCGTCCTTGCCGTCCAGCCGGGTGCTGGACAGCCAGGGCGCGAAGACCCACAGATACAGGCCGAAGGCCAGGGCCCAGGCGGCGGCGGCCAGCGCCAGCCAGACCTGCCACAGCGCGGGCAGCAGCAGCGGCATCAGCACGCGCAGCGTGGCGGCGCCGGCCACCAGGGCATAGGCGGCGATCTCCGGCCGCGAGGCCTGCAGCGAGCGCCCGGTGTGGCCGCGGGCGGTGCGCGTGACCATGCCGATGATCAGCCCGCCGGTGGCGCCCACGGCCAGCGCATGCACGCCGGCCGACTGCGTGATGCCGCCCAGCTGCGCCCAGGCCAGCAGGGCCAGGCCCAGCGGAATCCAGGCATAGGCCAGGTGCAGCACCCACAGGATGGGCCGGGCGCGGGTGCGCAGCGGCTGCCAGTGCCAGCAGCGCCAGGCCTGCAGCGCGGCCGCCACGGCCAGGGCGGCGGCGGTGGCCAGCGCGCCAGGCCGGCCGGCGGCCGCCGGCATCAGCACCCACAGCGCCAGCGCCAGGCCGGTGGCGGCCAGCGTGGCCTGCTCGCGCCAGCGCGGCGGCTGCAAGGGCACGCCCGGCAGGGCCGACATCGTGAAGGCCGGGATCACCCGCCCGGCGATCACGCATTCGATCATCACGATCAGCGCCAGCCCGCCATGCAGGGCGCGCAGTGGTGGCAGGTCCAGCAGGCCGGCGGCGGCCGCGTGGAAGGCCAGGTTGGCCAGGGCCAGCCCGCCCAGCAGGCCAGCCAGCGGCAGGTTGCGACGGTTGCCGGCCCGCAGCAGCAGGCGCAGGAAGATCAGCGCCACGCAGGGCAGCAAGGCCAGGTCGAGCAGCACGTACAGCGCATGGCCGCCGGCCGGCAGCGCCACCGCCGCCAGCCGCGCCGCCAGCCACAGCAGGGCCAGCGCGCCCAGGCTGGCGCCGCGCGGCGTGGCCAGGCCGGTCCAGGCCTTGCCGGCGGTGAGCAGGAATCCCAGGATCACCGCCACGGCAAAGCCGAACAGCATCTCGTGGGCATGCCACAGCAGCGGCGGCAAGCTGGGCTGCAGCGGCAGCACGCCCAGCAGCTGGGCCACCCAGGCCGGCACGGCCAGCGCGGCAAAGGCCGCGGCGCCCAGGTAGAACGGACGGAAGCCCAGGCGCAGCAGCGGCCAGCCCTGGGGCGGCACGGCCGGTGTGGACGACGGGGCGCTGTTGAGCACGATCAGCGGGGGAGCGGTGGCGGACATGGCGACCGGGACTCTTAAAGATGCAATGTTCATGCATCTTAAAGACAGGCCGAACTTAAAGCAATACACTGAATGCATCTTTAAGGACCGGCATGCGCCTTTCCGAATACACCGACTACACGCTGCGTGTGCTGATGTACTGCGCGGCCCACCGCGACCGGCTGGTGACCATCGGCGAGCTGGCCGACCGCCACGGCCTGTCGAAGAACCATTTGATGAAGGTCGTCAACGACCTGGCGCGCCAGGGCCTGGTGGAGACCACGCGCGGCCGCGGCGGCGGCCTGCGGCTGCTGCGCGAGCCCCAGACCATCGTCATCGGCGACGTGGTGCGCCAGAGCGAGACCGACTTCAGGCTGGTGGAATGCTTCGACCCCGGCACCAATGCCTGCACGCTGTCGCCCAGCTGCCGGCTCAAGCGGCTGTTCGACCAGGCGCTGTTGGCCTACTTCAAGGTGCTGGACGGGGCCACGCTGGCCGATGTGGCCGATGTGGCCGACGCCGGGGCGGCGGAGGCGCCGATCGCCCTGCCCGCCTCCACCCGCCTGGCGCGGGTCAGCGCGGACTGAGGGGCTGGCCGGCCAGCAGCGCCTTGGCCGCCTCGATGCGCAGCGCCAGCGGCGTGCTGTCGTCGTTCATCACGCCGAGCAGAAAGCGCTGGGCCTCGACCTGGGCCGCACTGGCCGGTGCCTGGGGCCGCTGGGGCGCGGGCACATCCGGCTGCGCATCGGCCAACGGCTCGGCCGGCGGCGCCAGCTGGCGCAGCGCGGCCTCGAACTGCGCCGTGCCCATGCTCTGCAGCCGCGCCAGCTGGCTGGCCTGGGCCTCGTCGCCGGGCGGCAGGTCCAGCCAGGGCGTCTCGGCAAACAGCGGCGCCAGGTCCTGGGCCACGATGGCCGACCAGTGCTCCGGCGTCTGCTCGCGCGCCGGCAGCAGGGCCCGCCAGGTGGCGGGGTTGCCGAGGTCGGCCACACCCTCGGCCGCACCCGGCAGGCACAGCACCCGGTGCGCCGGCAGGCCGGCCAGATGGCGCCGGCACAGGCCCTGCAGAAAGGCCTGCAGCCTCGCCACCGGTTGCGGCTGCTGCAGCGAGAACCACAGCTGCAGGCCGCGCCGGCCGTCGATGGCAATCGCCGGCGCCGGCAGGCCCAGGCCGGTCTGCACGTCCTGCCAGACCTCGGCCAGCGGCGCCCATTCGGCCGGATCGACCAGGCCCAGCACGGCCAGGCGCAGCCGGCCCTGGGCATCGAAGGGCGAGGCCTGCTCCAGCGCCAGGTCGGCGCTGCGGTTCTGTGCGGGCAGGTACAGGCGCTGGAATTCGGCGGACAGTCGGCTCATGGGCGGGTGGCGGCGGGCTGGCCCGGAGGGGGCCGGGCCGAGACTTTACCCAGTCCCAGCAGCCCGGCCAGCGCCGGGATCAGCACGATGGCACCGACCATGTTCCACAGGAACATGAAGCCCAGCAGCAGGCCCATGTCGGCCTGGAACTTGATCGACGAGGCCACCCAGCCGAGCACGCCGGCCGCCAGCGTGATGCCGGTGAAGGCCACGGCCAGGCCGGTGGTCCTGAGCGTCTCCAGCGTGGCCTGGCGCAGCGTCAGTCCACGTGCCAGCCCCTGACCCAGGCGGTTGTACAGATAGATGCCGTAGTCCACGCCGATGCCCACGCCGAGTGCGATCACCGGCAGCGTGGCCACCTTGACGCCCAGGCCCAGCAGGGTCATCACCGCCTCGCACAGCAGCGAGGTGATGACCAGGGGCACGAGCAGGCACAGCGCGACGCGCCAGCTGCGGAACTCCAGCCACAGCAGCAGCGCGACGATGGCATAGACCAGGGCCAGCATCGGCAGCCAGGCCCGGCGCACCACGTCGTTGGTGGCGGCCTCGATGCCGGCATTGCCGGCGGCCAGCAGGATCTGCAGCTCGGTCTTGGGCTCGGACGCCCGGAAGTCCTCGACCGTGCGCACCACCCGCTGCAGCGTCTCGGCCTTGTGGTCGGCCAGGTAGGCCAGCACCGGCAGCATCGAGCAGTCGTTGTTGTACAGCGCCGGCGGAATGCCCTTGTGCGCGGCGTTGGAGATGTAGCGGTTGCGCGTGACCGTGGCCCACTTCAGGTTGCCGCCATAGCTGCCGGCGATGACCTGCTCCATCACATTGAACAGCGACAGCGTGCCCTGCACGCCCTCGGTCTCCTCCAGCGCCCACTGCAGGCGGCGCGTGGTCGAGGCCGCCGCATAGGCGCCGCATTCGCCCGGCGGCGTGCGCAGCATCACCACGAAGACATCGGCGCTGGTGGCGTAGTGCCGGGTGACGAAGGCGGTGTCGCGGTTGTAGCGCGACTGCGGATGCAGCTCGGGCGCGCCGGCGTCCAGGTCGCCGATCTGCAGCTGGCGGCTGACCGCAAAGCCCCAGGCGCCCAGCGCCAGCGCCAGCAGCACCACCACCCAGGCGCGCCGGCCATCGGCCAGCGAGGCCAGCGCGCCGGCCAGGCGCTGCGGGCCGGCATGGCGGCGCTGCGCCTGGCGCAGGCCGGCCGCCGACAGCCCGGAATAAGACATCAGCAGCGGCAGCAGGAACATCTTGGTGAAGATGATCACGCCCACGCCGACGCTGGCGCTGAGGGCCAGCTCGCGGATCACGCCGATGTCGATCACCAGCAGCGTGGAGAAGCCGACCACGTCGCACAGCAGGGCCACGGTGCCGGGCACGAACAGCTGCGAGAAGGTGGCGCGTGCGGCCGTGACCTTGCCGGCGCCGGCGCGCATCTCGGCGGCGAGCGTGTTGATGTTCTGCACCGCATGCGAGACGCCGATGGCGAAGGTGAGAAACGGCACCAGGATCGAATACGGGTCCAGGCCGAAGCCCAGCAGGCGCATCACGCCCAGGTGCCAGGCCACGGCCAGCAGGCAGCAGGCGATGGTCACCACCGTGCTGCGCCAGCAGCGTGAATACAGCCACAGCAGGGCCGCGGTCAGCAGCACGGTCAGCACGAAGAACAGGCCCATGGCCTGGGCGCCGTGGATCAGGTCGCCCACCAGCTTGGCGAAGCCGACGATGTGGATGTCCACGCCCTCGGCCTGGAAGCGCTCGCGCACCTTCTGCTCCAGCCGCTGCGCGAACAGGCCGTAGTCCAGCTGGGCGCCGCTGTCGGGATCGCGCTCGACCAGGGGCACGACGATCACCGTGCTGCGGCCGTCGTTGGCCACCAGGCTGCCGGCCAGGCCGGCCTTGGCCACGTTGTCGCGCAGCGCCGCCAGGTCGGCCGCGCTGCCGGCAAAGCCGGGCGGCACCACCGGGCCCGAGCGCAGGCCATCCTCGGCGGCCTCGAACCACAGGGTGTTGGGCGTCCACAGCGAGCGCAGGTTGCCGCGGTCGATGCCCGGGATGTAGAACACCTCGTCGGTGACACGCTTGAGCAGCGCCATGTAGCGCGCGTCGTAGATGTCGCCGTCGCCACGCACGGCCACGGCGATGCGCACGGTATTGCCCAGCGGGCGCAGCTCGTTTTCAAAGCGCAGGTAGTTGCGCACGAATTCGTGCTGGGCCGGCACCATCTTCTGCAGGCTGGCATCGGGGCGGATCAGCATGGCCTGCCACAGCAGCAGGGCCGAGGCCAGCGCGAACAGCAGCAGCCACAGGCGGCGATGCGCGAACAGCGCCCGCTCGGTGGCCTGGGCCAGGCGGGTGATGGCGGAGGTGGACATCGGTGTCGTCGTGGGAATCGCGCGTCAGCGCAGGCTGGCCGGCAGCCCGTGCAGCAAGACGCCACCGGCGCCCACCGCCACCAGGCTGCCGGGCCCGGTCCACAGCAGGCCGGTGTGGCGGCGTGCAGGCAGGCGCTCGGGCAGCAGCGCAAAGCTGGCGCCGCCATCGCGGCTGGCCAGCAACTGGCCGTCCTCGGCCAGCAGCAGCAGCACGCCGGCGCGCTGGCGTGCGGCCACCAGGCTGCGGCGCAGCGGCAGCGGCACGGCGGCCCAGCTGCGGCCGTCGTCGGTGGAGCGGAACAGGTGGCCGTTGAAGCCATGGGCCAGCAGGGCATCGGCCGCGCGGACCACGCCATACAGATGGCCGCTGTAGCCGGTCTCGCTGCGCTGCCAGCGCTGGCCACCATCGCGCGAGCGGAACACCACGCCGGCCTCGGCGGCGATGAACAAGCCGTCGCGGCCATCCGCGGCATCGAGCATCAGGCCGTTCAGGTGCAGGCCCTCGGGGTTGTCCAGGCGGTCGCCCAGGTCCTGCCAGTGCTGGCCGCCATCGGCGGTGGCGAACAGCTGGCCGAAGGCGCCGGCCACCCAGGCGCGCTGGGGATCGGCCACGGCCAGCGCCAGCAGCGGCCGCGATGGCCCGGCCCGCAGCGCCTGCTCGGCCGCGGCCAGCGCATCGGCGGCGCGCTCGCGCTGGGCCTGGTCACGGGCCGCAGCCTGCCGGGCCTGGGCCGAGGCCAGCATCGCCGCATTGGCCTGGTGACCGTCGAAGCAGCGGCGCCAGCGGGCACCGCCATCCTGGCTGGCCAGCACCACGCCGTCGTGGCCCACGGCCCAGCCGTTTCGGGCATCGGCAAAGGCCACCGCGGTCAGCATCACCGAGGTCGGCGACGGCAGCTGCTGCCAGTGGCGCCCGCCATCGGCCGAGCCCAGCAGCAGGCCGGCCTCGCCGACGCAGACCAGGCCCGGGCCGCCCGTGCACACATCCAGCAGCAGGCGGCGCGCGCCGCGCCGCGTGGCCGGCGCCGGCCGCTGCAGCAGGTCCAGCCCGGCCGGCAGTGGCGCCGGGTCGGCCGCCGCCGCGGCGCCGGCACGCAGCGTGGACAGCAGCGAAGCCCCTGCCGCGGCGCCCAACAGGCGGCGCCGGCCCCGGCTCAGCATGCCGGCCATCAATTGCCCATGCGCCGCAGCGCATCGGCGCTGAAGTCGGCAGCGCGCATCGGCACGTTGAAGCGGATCGGCTTCTCTTCGTTGGTCAGGTTGCTGGTGACATAGCGCCGCGCCTGCAGGTCGTACTGGGCGATGCCGGCGACGAAGTAGGCCGGCGCCTCGTAGTACTGGGCGCCATGCACCTCCATCACCCGCCACAGCTCGCCGCGGCCGTCGTAGAGGTCGGCATGCACGATCTGCCAGCTGTCCTCGTCCACGTAGTACACGCGCTTGCCGTAGACATGGCTCTTGCCGCTCTTCAGCGTGGCCTCGACCACCCACACGCGGTGCAGCTCGTAGCGCAGCAGCTCGGGGTTGAGGTGGGCCGGGCCGACGATGTCCTTGTACTTCAGCGCCTTGTCGCTGAGCCGGCTGTTGTTGTACGAGACGATCATCTCGCGCTTGCCCAGCAGCTTCCAGTCGAAGCGGTCGGGCGAGCCGTTGAAGCCGTCGTAGTCGTCCACCGTCGACAGGCCGTCGACGCCGGTGCGCGGCGTGTCATGGGCCACCTGGGGCGCACGCAGCACACGCCGCGTGCCGGGGTTGTAGACCCAGGCCGCGCGCGGCTGCTTGACCTGGTCGATGAAGTCATGCGCCAGCAGGGCCTCGCCGGCAATCGACGACGGCGCCTGCCAGGTGGTGCGGAAATAGAACAGCACGTTGGCCACGTCCTTCATGCCGTTGCCGAAGATCACCTCCTCGTAGCGCTTGACCGGCGTGAAGCTGCCATTGGCCTGCACCGGGAACTCGGTGGTGTGGCGCACCTGGGTGGCGCCGCGGTAGCGGAAGGCATGGTTCCAGATCACCTCCACGCCGCTGGACGGCACCGGGAAGGGCACGGTGCTGGAGGCGATGCCCAGCACCGAGCTGCCCTCGTTGGCCACCTCGATGCGCCCGGCCTCGGCGCGGATGGCCGCATACACCGCCTCGGGATAGGCGGCCGAGCGGCGTGTCGGATAGAGCTGGAGCTTGTAGCCGGGATAGCGCTTGAGCAGGGCCACCTGGCCCGGTGCCAGCCGGGCCTCGTGCTGGGCCAGGTTGGCGGCGCTGATGCTGGCCAGCGGCTTGTCGGCGGCAAAGGGGTCGGCCAGGCCCTTGGCGGGGTCGTAGCCGGCCGGCGCGCGGGCCAGGCCGCCGTCCCAGGCCGGGATGCTGCCGTCCTTGTTGCCGGCGCGCTCGGCGCCCACCGGGGTCAGGTCCTTGCCCAGCCGGGCCAGTTGATCCGGCGGGGTCTTGGCCTGGCCGGCCGTGGCCAGAAAAAAAACCGGCAAAAGGGCGAGGCTCAGGCCGGCCAGCCAGGGCCGGCGACGGAGGGAGGTGTGGAGGTGGCTCATCGTGTTTCTCACAGGCTGGCGCCCAGCACCAGGGCCACGAAGTCGCGGTCGTGGAAGCTGTCGAAGCGCGCGTTCGGGTTGAAGCGCGTGTAGCTGAGGTCCAGCGTGTAGCGCTTGTTGAAGTCGAACTTCAGCCCCGGCGAGATCGCATGCCGGCCCTGACTGAAGATGTTGTCGGCCGACCAGCCGCGCACGTCCTTGGAGACGAACAGGCGCGGCTTCAGCACCACGCCGGGGATCAGGCCCGGATAGTCCAGCTCGGCCATCAGGCGCAGGCCCCAGGCGCTGCGGGTGTAGTAGCCGTCCTGGGTGCAGTTGGCGGCGTTGGTGGCCGCGGCCGGGCAGGCCCCGCCGAAGGACGCATGCTGGGCCGCGCCGAACTCGAAGCCGCGGCCATAGCGCAGGCCGGTGGCCGGGTCGCCGATGCCGCTCCAGCCCTGCCAGGCCACCTCGCCCAGCAGGCTGGCCGAGGCCGCGCCGGCCAGGCCCGAGAACAGCTTCAACGCCGAGGCCTGGACCTGGGTCTTGTTCTTGCGCTCGTAGCCGACCATGTCCCTGGCATCGCTGCCGGCAAAGCGCGAGGCCGTCGGCCCCACGCCCTGGGCCAGCGCGATGAAGGCATCCACCGAGTTCAGCTGCACCGGAAAGCCCTTGGTATAGGACAGCTCGGCACTGGTCGACCAGCCGCCCAGCACGGTGCTGGCGCTCAGGCCCAGCACCTTGATGTGGTCGGCCGAGTAGTCCCAGTAGATCGACGCGTTCTGCGCCATCAGGCCGGTGGCGGCCTGCGGCAGGCCATAGACCGAGCCGGCCGGGTGCAGGATGGAGCCGGGCTGGCCGGCGGCACGCCGCACCGACGACAGGTTGGGCGCCTTGGTCGTGTAGTTGACAAAGTAGGCGCCGAACTCGGTGTCGATGGACTCGGCCATCAGCTTGAAGGCCAGGCCGTACTGGCCGCTGTCGCGGCCCTCGCGGTCGGCCAGCTTGCTGAACTGGAAGTTGGGCATGCCGTTCCAGTTGGCCTGCGAGCTGCCGTTGCCGCCGACCAGGATGGTGTCGTCGCGGCAGTTCAGCGCCGTGGCCGGCGACCAGTAGGTGCCGCAGCCATCGATGGCCGTGCGCCGCCACTGCAGCTGGTAGAAGGCCTCGACGGACGCGCCGCCGCCCAGGCCCAGGTTGGCCGAGACCTGGGGCACCGGCAGGATGGCCTCCTTCAGCAGCGTGCCGGGCTGGCGCAGCGCGGTGATGTCCAGCGCCTGGTACTGGTTGACGCCGGGCACGAACAGGCTTTCGCCGAAGTTCACCGCATGCTGGCCCAGGCGCAGCTTGAGCTGGGCGGCCGCGCCCAGGTCGAAGCTGGTGTAGGCATAGGCATCGAACAGCTCCACGCCCGAGAAGCGCGACAGCCGGGTGTCGAAGTGCGAGTCGTCCAGCTCGGCGCCGGACTGGAAGCGGTTGCTGGGCGCGCCGAAGTCCAGGCCCTGGCGGCTGTAGCGCAGGTTGTCCCAGGCCTTGGCGCGCAGCACCAGGCCGCTGTCGCCGCGGCGCAGGTTGATGTCGCCGACGATGCGCAGCAGCTGGCCGATGTTGCCGCCCTTGGCAAAGCTCTTGTCGTGCGAATGCGTGGCCGCCGAGGCCCGGCCGCCGTCGCCGATGCCGATCAGCTCGGGGTCGGCGCCGCGGGTGCGCCAGGCGCCGGTGAACGAGGCGTTCAGCGACCACACGGCCTCCAGGCCGTCGCCCAGCTCCAGCGTGCCGGCGGCCGCCGGTGGCGTGCCGGCCCAGACCATCGGCACGGCCAGCAGGGCCAGGCACCGCCGCCGGCCTGGCGCGCGGATCAAAGCGCTCATGGTGTCTCCTCGTGGGGTTGTGGTTCAGCGCCCGGCCATGGTCGAAGCCGGGCCCGGCGCGCAACATCGTCAGATCGGACGATTGGGCTGCGGCGGCCGCGCTTTCCAGAATCGGCAGGCCATGCCGCCCTGCCCTGCCCAGCCCAGCCCAGCCGCCCCGGCGCCTGCCACGCCCTTGGCCACGGCCAACGCCGGCGTGCCGCGCGAATCGCTGTGCCAGCGCATCTGCCGCGCCACCGCGGTGCGCGTGGTGCTGCTGCGCGCGCCGGCCGGCCATGGCAAGACCGAGCTGATGCGCCAGGCCCGCCGCCAGCTGGCCGATGCCGGCTGCGCCACCGCGTGGCTGGACCTGGACGAAGGCGACAACGACGTCACCCGCTTCGTCGCCCGGCTGCACCAGGCCAGCCTGGGCCTGGTGTACGGATCGGCGCTGCCGGCCGGCGGTGCCGAGGTGCTGCGCCGGCTGGCCGCCAGCCCGCAGCGCTTTGCGCTGTTCTTCGACGAGGTGGAGACGCTGCAGGACCCGGCCGTGCTGGGCCTGGTGCGCGAGCTGATCGAGCGCCTGCCACCGCAGGGCCGGCTGGTGCTGGGCTCGCGCAGCACGCCCGACCTGGGCCTGGCGCGGCTGCGCGCCCAGGGCCAGGTGCTGGACCTGGATGCCGAGGACCTGCGCTTCTCGGCCGCCGAGACCGCCGCCTGCCTGGCCGCACTGGCGCGCTGCCTGCACCTGCCGCCGCCGTCCTCCGATGCGGCGGCCCAGCTGCAGCGCCTCAGCGAAGGCTGGCCGGCCGCGGTGGCGCTGGCCGGTCGGGCCCTGCTGAACTCGCCCCAGCCCGAGCGGCCCGGCCTGGCGCTGCACCGGCCCTGCGGCCAGGCCCAGCTGCTGGCCGCGGTGCTGGCCCAGCAGCCGGCGCCGGCGCAGGCCCTGCTGCGCCAGGGCTGCGTGCTGCAGCGCCTGGAGCCGGCGCTGTGCGACGAGTTGCTGCCCGGCCTGCACAGCGCCGAATGGCTGCCACGGCTGGAGGCCGAGCGCTTCTTCCTCACCGCCTGCGGCGCCGAGGGCCGGCCGCCCTGGCGCTGGCACCGGCTGCTGGCCGAGCTGCTGCGCGCCCAGCTGCAGCAGCAGGATGCCGACCTGGCCCGGCGCCTGCACCTGAAGGCCGCCGCCTGGTACGAGCTGCAGGGCCGGCCCGACGAGGCCATCGACCATGCCATCCAGGGCGGCGACCTGCCGCATGCGGTGGCCCTGCTGGGCCCGCTGGTGCCGTCGCTGATCGAGTCCGGCCGGCTGCGCCGCCTGGCGCGCTGGCTGGAAGCCCTGCCCGAGACCCTGGTCGACGCCACGCTGGCGCTGCAGATCGGCGCGGTCTGGGCCGACTGCTTCACCCGCGGGCCGCGGCGTGCGCTGCGGCGCTTCGAGGCCTGGGGCCTGGCGCAGCGGCCCGAGCCGCTGGCGCGCAGCCATGCGGCGGCGCTGCAGCCGCTGCTGCTGGTGCTGACGGACCGGCACGACGAAGCCGCGGCCCTAGCCGTGGCGCCGGCCATCGGAGCCACCGCCGAGCCGGCCAGCGAGGCCGGCGCCGGCATCGTCGACATCGTGCGCATCAACACCTGCGCCCATGCGCTGGGCGTGGTCGGCCGCACCGGCCCGGCGCTGGCCCTGCTGGAGCAGGCGCGGCGCGCGCCGGCGGGCAATGCCTTCACCCGCGTCTACACCGAGGCCATGCAGGGCCAGCTGGACCTGCAGGCCGGCCGGCCGCGCCAGGCCACGGCGCGCTTTCGCCTGGCCGGCGCCAGCCCGCTGCGCCAGCAGGCCTACGACCACGGCCATGGCAATGCCTGGGTCGGCGTGCTGCATGCCAGCGCGCTGTACGAGGCCGACCAGCTGGACGCGGCCAGCCAGCTGCTCAACCTCTACCGCCCGCTGGTGCACGACCTGGGCCTGCCGGACCACCTGATCCTGTGCCACCGCCTGGACTCGCGCATCGCGCTGGCCCAGGGCGATGCCGACGCCGCGCAGCAGTCGCTGGCCGAGCTGGAGACCCTGGGCCAGCAGCGCGACCTGCCCCGCGCGGTGGCCGCCGCGCGGCTGGAGCAGGCGCGCCAGCTGGGCCTGCGTGGACGCGGCCTGGCCGCCCGCGAGGCCCTGGCCCTGGCCGACCTGCCCGGCGTCTGGCCGCGGGTGCAGCGGCTGTGCCTGGCGGCCCACGACGTGGAGGATCTGGCCCTGGGCCGGCTGCGCTGGCAGGTGGGCCTGGGCGACGCGGCCGCGGCCCTGGCCGGGTTGGACGAGGAGCTGCAGCGCGCCCGCCAGGCCGGCCGCCAACGCCGTGCGCTGCAATTGCAGCTGCTGCAGCTACTGGCCTGGCAGCGCTGCGGCGACATCGCCAGCGCCCTGCAGCAGCTGCAGCCGCTGCTGCGGCAGTGCAGCCAGCAGGGCCAGCTGCGCGCCCTGATCGACGAGGGCCCGGCCCTGCTGCCGCTGCTGCAGCGCGTGGAAGAGCTGGACAGTCCAGGTTTTCCAGCCGACGCCATCGCCACCGAACACCTGCAGCGCCTGCAGCAGCGGCTGCGCCACGAGGCCTCAGCCCTGCCCCAGGCCGAAGCGCAGGCCGGCACGCCCGCAGACGGTGGCTTCACGCCGCAGGAGCGGCGCGTGCTGCAGCTGCTGGCCGAGGGCCACGCAACCGCCGCCATCGCCACCCGGCTGGCCATCTCGGACAGCACGGTGCGCACCCATCTGCGCAGCCTGAACCTGAAGCTGGGCGCCCACACCCGCACCGAGGCCGTGGCCCGGGCCCGGCGGCTGGCGCTGATCCGCGAGGCCTGATCCGCCGGGCGCTCAGTCGCCGGCCCCGGACGGCGTGTCCAGCAGCTCGGCCAGGCGCTGCAGACAGGGCTGCGGCGGCCCCAGGCACTGGGCGATCTGCGCGGCGCGGCCGAAGAAGGGCCACACCGGCGGGCCGGGCGACGACCGGGCGTCGTCGATCAGCAGCGCGCCCGGGCCAATGGAGCCGATGGCGGCCAGCACCGCCACCTGGGCCGAGCACAGCCTGCGTTCGCAAGGCCCGGCCGCGCCGGCTGCATGGACCAGGGACACCAGGGCCCGGGCCTGGGCCAGCGACAAATGCATGTCGGCCAGCCGGCGCCGCAGCGGCGGGTCAACGCGGCCCGGCCCGACGCTGGCCCCGGCCTGCTCCAGCAGGCGCTGCAGCACGCCCAGGGCCTCGGCACACCAGGCCAGCCGGATGTGCAGCCGCAGCGCCTGCAGGCGGGCCGCGGCATCGCCGGGCAGGACCAGGCGCTGCCCGGGGCGGATGGCCACGGCCTCGAACCGCAGCTCGCTGACCCGGGCACCGTCCAGACCATGCCAGTCCCGCCGCCGCAGGCCGGGCGAAGGCTGCGGCACGGCCAGCAGGTGCCTGCACGCGCCGTCGCCCTGCGCCACCACGATCAGCCAGTCGGCGCCGCAGGCGCCAGGCACCTGGCTCAGCCGGCCATCGAGGCGCCAGCCGGAACGGCCCTGCCGGGTCAGGCTGCAGGCCGGCTCAGCCTGCAGCTCTGCATCCGCCAGCACCACCGCGCAGCGGCCGGCCTGCAGGCCCTGCAGCAGGCATTGGCCGAGGCGCCGCGCGAGCGGCCCGGTGCACGGCCCGAGCAGGCCGCCGGCCTGGACCACCGCGCCCAGGTACGGCGCGGCGGCCCGGTGGTAGCCCAGGCGCTCGACGATGGCCAGCTGCTCGATGGGCCCGGCCTGCAACAGGCCCGGCACGGCCAGCAGCTTCGGCCACAGCGGCGACGGCGGGTCGGCGGCCTCCTGCGGCGGCTGGCCCAGCGCCCGGTTGTCGGGCCCGGCCAGCAGGCGGTCCAGCTGCTGTTGGTCACAGGCCATGGCCGGCGGCGCGCAGACTGGACGCGTATGCCGAGAGTTGGGCCATGCCGGCCGGTGCGGCCTGCAGCGCGGCGTCGGCCAGGGCCAGGTCGATGCGCGTGGCCAGCCGCTGCCGCGCCGCCGCGCCCGCGGACGGGTCTGGTGACTGCAGCGCCGCCCATTCCAGCGCCTGCAGCGCATCGATGCGCCAGGCCAGATCGGCCAGCTGCAGCGGCCGTGGCCGCCCGGGCTGCGCCGGCCCCCGGCCTGCTGCCTGGCGCAGCTGCCGCCAGCGCGCCCACAGCGGCGGCGCCCAGGGCTGGCGGTCGGGATGGCGGCGCAGCCAGCGCAGCAGTCTGTCGCCACCGCGGACCTCGCCGATCAGGCCCGCGACCGGCACACGCACCTCGTCCAGCTGCAGCTGCAGCAGGCCCGGCTCGGCGCCGGCCACCGGCCAGGGCCGCAGGCGGACGCCCGGGCTGCGCAGGTCCAGGGCGATGGCGCTGAAGCCCCCTGCCCCCCCCCCGCCATCCGCGCCACCACCCCCGTCGCCAGGCGGCCCCGGGTCATGGCCCACCGGCAGCAGCAGCCACTGCGCCAGCCGCGCCTGGCGGTCCAGCCGCAGATGGCCGCTGAGCACATGGTGGGGGCCATCGCGCCAGGCCTGGCAGCCCAGTTCGGCGGGTGACGTCGGCAGCGCGGGCAAGGCCTGGACCCAGTGCTCGTCGCCGCTGCGGATGCCGGGCAGCCATTGCCGCTGCTGCGCCGGCGTGCCGAAGGCCATCAGCAGCGGCGCCACCCGGTGCGTGCCGGCACGCGGCAGCGGCGGCGCATCGGCCTGCGCCAGCTGCTGGGCAAACAGGTACTGGCGCTGCGCCGTCCAGCCGCAGCCGCCATGCTGCAGCGGCCAGTGCGGCACGCTCCAGCCGCGGCGCGCCAGCTGCCGGTGCCAGGCCAGGGCCTGCGCCAGGTGGTCATCACCCTGCAGGCCGCAGCGTGCCGCGGCACGCTGCGGGTCCGTCAGCGCCGTGGACAGGAACTGGCGCAGCTCGGCCAGGAAGGCCTGGTCTTCGGCCGACACGGGCAGGTGCGCGGACTGCATCTGGGGCGTTGCTGGGCAAGCGGGTCTGGCGGGCGGGCCAGTGTGCACAGGCCACGGCAGCCGGCCCCATCGTCAGAAGCGACGATCCGCCGGAGGCCGGCTCCGGCCATCGGTGCGAGGTGGTCAGGCGCGCGCTCAGCGCAGCACGCCCAGCCGCCGCGCGATGGCCACGGCCTGGGTGCGGTTGCGTGCACCGGTCTTCTGGTTGATGTTGCGCAGGTGGGTGCGGATGGTGCTGTCGGAGACGAACAGCCGGCTGGCCATGGCGCTGTTGGAATGGCCCTCGACCAGCAGCTCGAGCACGCGGATCTCCTTGCGCGTCAGCGGCTGCTCCAGCACCGGCGCCGCCGTCGCTGCGGACACGGCCCGGGCGGCCAGCGCGGCCGCAGCAGCCGCGGCGGCCGGCCCTGCGGCCTCGATCAGATGCTGCAGGTGGTCACGCAGCAGCGGATCGTCCAGCGGCCCGGCCGCCGGCGCGGCGCCGTCGTCGAGCTGGCGCTGCAGGCCGTGCAGCAGCGCGGCCGCGGCCTGGCCTTCGTCCAGCAGCAGGCGCACAAAGCCCTGCGGCGTGGCCGCGCGCAGCCAGTCGGCCAGCGTGGCCAGCGCGGCCGGTTCGTCGCCGATGCGCTGCTGGGCCAGGGCCGTCAGCACCTGCAGCAGCAGGGCCCGCCGCGGCCGGCTGGTGCCGCAGCGCTGGCGCTCGGCGGCCAGCGCCTGCAGGGCCGCCTGGGCATCGCCGAAGTGCAGCTGCCAGCGCAGCCGGCCCAGCGCCAGGTCGGAGCAATCGTGGGCCGGCAGGCGCAGGCGCTGCACCCGCGACCACAGCGCGGCATCGTCGCTGCGGTCCAGCTCGTCGCGGGCCACCTCGGCCTGGCCCAGCAGGCACAGCAGGCGTGCCCGCTCCACCTTGGCCGCCGCCGCCACCCGCGGCAGATGGCGGCGGTGGCCCAGGTCCTCCAGCTCGGCCAGGGCCTGGAAGGCGCCGCCCATGTCGCCCTGCTGGGCGGCGATGCGCGCGGCCAGCGCATGGCTGAGGATCATGTGGTCGGGCAGGCCGATGTCGCGTGCCAGCGGCAGGTGGATGTCCAGCAGCTCGGCGGCGCGGTCCAGCCGGCCCCATTCGTACAGCAGCGAGGCCTGCAGCACGCCGATCCAGGCATTGGCGCTGTCCTGGCCTCCGCCGGCCGGCGCCAGCGCGATGCGAAAGCCCGCATCGGCCTCGCGCAGCCGGCCGTCCTGCAGGTCCAGCAGGGCCTGCATGCCCTGGGTGAAGCTGTGCTCGAAACGGCTGGCCTGCGGCCCGTGGCGGGCGGCTTCGAGCAGGCGCCGCGCTTCCAGCTGCTCGCCCATGGCCGCGGCCACGCTGGCCAGGGTGTTGACCAGGGCGCGGTCGGCAAACGGCGTCGGGCTGGGCAATCGGGCCAGGCCGTCGCGGCCGCAGGCATAGGCCTCGTCGAAGCGGTCCATCATGCTCAGCAGCAGCGGCCGCAGGCTGGCGGCATGGCCTTGCAGCAGCGCATCGTCGCCGGCCGGGCCGTCCAGCTGCTGCTGCACCTGCTCCAGCCAGTGCCAGGCCTGCCACGGGCCCTGGGTGAAGCAGGCGGCCCAGGCGGCCAGCACCTGCAGCCGCGGCCGGCCCTGCAGCGCCGCCGCCGGCAGCGCGCCAAACCAGCGCTGCAGCAGACGCATGCGGCCGCGCGCCAGAAAGCCCTCGGCATGGGCCTGCAGCAGCAGCAGGGCCTGCGGATGGTCGCCGCCCTCGATCAGGTGGTCGATGGCCGGCACCGGCCGGCCCTGCTGCTCGTACCAGGCGGCGGCGATCAGGTGCAGCCGGGCCACGTCGTCGGGCCGCTGCTGGGCCAGGCGGGCCTGAAGGAAGTCGGCGAACAGGCTGTGGTAACGCCAGGCGGGTGCCTGGTCAGCGGCTCCGGGCAGCGGGCTGAGGAAGATGCTGTCGGCGGCCAGCTGCTGCAGCGCGGCCTGGCAGTCCAGGCGCGGGTTCAGCGCCTGGGCCAGCGGCAGGCTCAGCTCGCGCACGAGGCTGGTGCGCAGCAGAAACTCCTGCAGCGCCGGGCTCTGCTGGGCCAGCACCTCCTCGGCCAGGTACTCGGCCACCGCGCGCTCGGTGCCGGAGAAGCGGGCGATGAAGTCGCTGTGCGGCCCGTGGCGCTCCAGCGCCAGCGAGGCCAGCCACAGCGCCGCCACCCAGCCTTCGGTCTTGCGCTGCAGCTCGGCCACCGCCGCCGCCGGCAGCGCCTGCAGGCCACGCAGGCGCAGGAAGTCGGCGGTGTCGGCCAGGCTGAAGCGCAGCTCGTCGGTATCGATCTCGGCCAGCAGGCCCTGGCGACGCAGCAGGCCCAGGTCCAGGCCCAGGTCCTGCGCCGGCTGGCTGCGTGAGCCCAGCAGCAGCCGGGCGCCACGCGGCAGGCGGGCCATCAGGCGCCGCAGCAGGGCCAGGGCCGCTGGCTCCTGCAGCTGCTCCAGATCGTCGAGGAACAGCGCGACGCGGCCGGCGCGACGGGCCAGCAGCTCGGCCGGGTCGGCGGACGGGGCGCAGGCCCGGCCATCGCCTGGCGCCGGGTCGGCCGCGCCCAGGGCCCGGGCCAGGCGGGCCAGCAGGCGCGGCGCATCGTTGTCGGCCCGCTCCAGCGTCAGCCAGACACAGTCCAGGCCCTGCTGCTGCAGCCGCGATTGCAGCTGCTGCAAGGTGGTGGTCTTGCCAAAGCCGGCCGGCGCGCGCACCAGCACCACCTGGGCCGCGCCGGCCTCGGCCAGGCGCTCGCACAGGGCGGTGCGTGGCACATGATCGGTGCGGGAGCCGGGCCAGCCGGTCACGGCGGGGGCAGACGCAGGCATGGCTGGCGCAGGGTGCAACGGGGGCGGCAAGACGGTGGAACGGTGTGCAGGCCGCGGTTCTAACCGATGCGCAGCCCCTGGGGGCTTGGTGTTTTCCGGAGCAGGCACCCCGCCCGGCCTCAGCGGCCCGGCCCCGCCACGGCCTCGTGGTGGGCGCGCGGCGCCGCGACCCACAGGGCTTCGTACAGCGGCTGGCCGGGCCGCATGCCCGGCACCACGTCGACCCAGTCGGCCCGCGCGAACTCGCCGCTGCGCACACGCAGGGCGGCACGCCGCGCCGCGCCCAGCTGCTTCCACAAGGATCGCGCCACCAGCACCAGCCAGGTGGCCAGCGGCAGCAGCAGCACCGCACCCAGCAGCAGCGGCACGGCCATCAGCAGCACCGCCGTCCAGCGCAGCCTGCGGGCGTCGGGCAGCGCCGCCAGGTCGGCCTCGGGGATCACGCTGCCGCCATGCACCAGGGCCACGCCAAACAGCAGCAGGGCCAGCAGCATCAGGGCCAGCAGCACGCGGCCCAGCGCCAGGCCCACGGCCGGATGGCGCCAGGCCCGGCGGTACAGCACACGGGCCGAGGCGAAGTCCTGCGTGATCAGGTGCAGGAACTCGATCACCGGGGCATGGCCCTGGCCGGCCGAGCGTTCCTGGCTGAACACCGGATGCCGCTTGTCGGCGGTGTTGGGCACCGTGCCGCCCTGGGGCACCAGGAACACCACCGGCTTGTGCGCAAAGGTGGCGGCGGCCACCTCGCCCTCGACGAACGAGATGCCGCGCCCCGGCAGGCAGACCATGGCATCGGCACGGCGCAGCAGCTCGTTGACGCCGACGACCACCTGCTGGTGGCCGGCGCCGGGCCGATAGGCCATGCGCAGCACGCGGAAGCCCGCGCGGCCGAGCGCGGCCTGCAGGTCCTCGGCCTCGCGCTCGCGGTGATTCTGGAACGAGACGAACAGGCGCCGCCGCCTCGCCCACAGGGCGCGCCAGAGCAGCGGCCCATGCCCGATCGCCACCAGCAGCAGCGCCAGCCCCAGCACCAGCAACAGCGCCAGCCAGTAGCGGCTCAGCGCCTGCCACACCAGCAGCAGCCAGTGCACGAAGGTCTCGCGCGCCAGGTCGGAATCGCCGGCCAGGCGCGCCAGCAGCGGAAGCCAGACATCCAGGTCGTTGTCCAGCATGGTCAGCACCCGCTGCAGCGCATGCTCCAGCGCCAGCAGCAGCAACCCCAGCTTGGCCAACAGGCCCTCGACCAGACCCGTCAGCAGTTTCAGCAGTGCGCTCATCCCAGCCTGCGTCCTCTCAGCCCGTCACAGCCCATCACGGCCCATCACGGCCCATCACGGCCCATCACGGCCCATCACGGCCCATCACGGGCCGATTCTGCGCAGGCCACGCGCGGGCGCCCATCCCGTGCCTGGCGCCGCGGCAGACACGACGCAGGTCCTGCCACTTTCCCCAGATGACGAACGGCCTGCACCGTGCCAGCATGGCCGCATGCACACCTCGATCCCCTCCTCCTTCATCTCGGCGGCAGACGGCACACGGATCGCCACCTATGCCTGGTCCGACGTGGCCGGCCCACCCGCCGGCGTGGTGCAGATCGCCCATGGGCTGGCCGAGCACGGCGAGCGCTATGCCCGCTTTGCCCGGGCGCTCAATGCCGCCGGCCTGCTGGTGCATGCGGTCGATCACCGCGGGCACGGCCGCAGCGCCAACGGCCGGCTGGGCGACTTCGGCCCGGCCGGTTTCGAGGGCCTGATCGCCGACGTCGGCCAGTTCGGCGCCACCTTGCGGGCCCAGCATGGCGGGCTGCCGCTGTTCCTGTTCGGGCACTCGATGGGCTCGTTTGCCGCACAGGCGGCGCTGCTGGAGAAGGCCGCGCCCTGGTCGGGGGTGGTGCTGTCCGGCTCGACCGCGCTGGACCAGCTGGCCGCCGCCATGGCCAATGCACCGGCAGACGCGCCCAAGGGCCTGGCGGCCTTCAACGCCGGCTTCGAGCAGCGTACCAGCTATGAGTGGCTGTCACGCGACCCGGCCGAGGTCGATGCCTATGTCGCCGATCCCTGGTGCGGCTTTGAGGTGCCGGAGCATGTGATCCCGTCGCTGTTTGCACCCGCGTCGCGGCTGGCCGATCCGGCGCGGCTGGCCGGCATCCGCCGCGACCTGGCCCTCTTGATCGCCTCCGGCGACGCCGACCCGCTCGCCGCCGGCGGAGCGCTGATCCAGCTGCTGGGCCAGCGTTACCGCGACGCCGGCATCGCCGATGTGACGGTGCAGCTCTACCCGGCCGCCCGCCACGAGATTCTGAACGAGAGCAACCGCGACGCGGTGACGGCCGACATCATCGGCTGGCTGCGTGCGCGCACGGCCTAGGCTTGGGCATTCTTTTGGGCTTCCTTTAGGACGCTGCCGCAAGCCTTCGCAACACTGCTTCCACACCGTTCATGTCGGACGGAATGAGGGAGTCGAGTGATGAAGAAGACCTTGTCGGGGTCATTGGCCCTGGTGGCGGCGCTGGCTGCGGCCGCAGGCGCGAATGCGGCGCTGGTGACGATGTCGGGCAGTTGCGCCGCCAACTGCAGCGAGCTGGGTCTGGCCACCGGCGACGCCGTGTCGGCACGCTTCGAGCTCGCCATCTCGGCCGCCGAGAACCAGACCCTGGGCCGGGCCCAGGTCACCGGCTTCTCGGTCAACCTGGGCAACATCGCCTTCGATGGCAGCGACCTCGCCAACTGGGACTTCTTTCTGACCACCAATGCCGCGGGCCAGGTGTCGAACTTCCAGTTCCTGGCCAGCTTCGGCTCATCGGCCAGCCATCTGGCCGACTCGATCGACCTGCGCCTGCCGTGGTGGGCGGCCTCGCACCACGGCACCTGCCGCTCTGGCATCGACGGCCAGCCCTCGGCCTGCGACTTTGCCAGCAGCGGCAACAACTTCGGCTATGCGGGCCTGATGAGCTCGGGCGACCATCCCGACGTGTCGCTGACGATGGCCGTGCCCGAACCGTCGGCACTGGCACTGGCCGGCCTGTCGCTGGCCGCGCTGGCCGCCACTGCACGCAGGCGCGGCCAGGCCGCTTCCATTCGGGCCTGAGGCTCAGGCCCGGGCTCAGTCGCTGCCGCCCGCAACCACCAGCGCCTCGGCCGCACCCTCGTCCAGCATGCGGCCCTGCTGCAGCCCGGCGGCCAACGACTCTGACCCCAGGGCCGCCGCGACAGCGGCCTCGCAGCGCTGCAGGCCCTGCTCCTCGGCGGGCTCGAAGCGGATGCCGCGGGATTGGTAGCACTGCCGTGTGTAGCCCAGCAGCTGGGCCGCCACCGCATAGCGCCGCTCGGCCAGCGCCAGCGCGCAGAACTGCGGCCACATCGCAGCCGTGGCAAACCGCTGCCCGGCCGCCAGCGCACGCGGCAGCAGCGCGCGTGCCGCCTCGACCCGGCCCAGCGCCAGCAGCGCGGCCAGCAGTGGCGAGATCACCCACGGCAGGTTGCCATTGCTGCCGCTGCCGTCGGCGTCGACCCTGGCCAGCAAGGCCTGGCCGCGCTGCACCGCCTCGCCGTGGCGGCCCAGGCCGGACAGCGCGTTGACGATGCTGGACTCGGCGGCATGCGCCGCGTCCAGGTCACCAAGCTGGCGCGCCAGGGCCAGCTCGGCCTCGCGCCCGGCCAACAGGGCGGCCATGTCGTGGCGGATCACCGCGGCGCGGCTCAGCGCGCCCTGCACGCCCAGGCGGTCGCGCAGCGGCAGGTCGGGCAAGGCCGCCACCAGGGCCTGCACCTCGGCGCAGGCCTGTTCGAGTTCGGGCTCGGCTTCGCGGATGCTGCGCACCCAGGTCAGCGTGGCGCGCAGCAGCTGGCGCGGCTGGTTCAGCGGCTTGCACAGCGCCACCGCACGCCGCGCGGCGTGGCGAGCGTTGACATCGCCGCGGATGGTGCCGACGCGCGCCCGCTCGGTCCACCAGGCCGCCTGCAGCGGCGCGGCCAGGGCCTGGCCGGCCGGCTGCTCCATCGCGCCTTCCAGCGCCAGCAGCCAGTTGCCCGACTCATGGCGCCAGGCCGTGAAGGTGGTGACCAGGGTGATGGCGGCCGTCAGCGGTGCGGCGATGCCCAGATCGTGGCTGCGCGCCCAGGCCACGGCCTCGCGCGCGTTTTCCATCTCGGCCAGGCAGGTGGCCAGCAGGCCGGCATCGCCCGGCGTGTAGCGCGTGAACAGCGCCAGCAGCGCGACGGCATGGCGGCGTCGCACCGTGGCTTCCTCGGCTTGCTCGGCTTTCTCGGCTTCTTCGGCCGCCGGCGCGGGAGACCGTGCCAGCTGTTCGAGCGCAAAGGCGCGCATGGTCTCCAGGAGGCGGTAGCGCGGCGGATCCTCGCTGCCGACGACGATCAGCGAGCGCTCGGCCAGCGCCGCCAGCCCGTCGATGACATCCCAGCGCGCGCCGGGCTCGTCGGTCATCAGCGCCACTGCCAGATCCAGCGTGAAGCCGCCCGCAAACACGCCCAGCGCGCGGAACAGGCGCTGCTCGGCCGCGCCCAGCAGCTGATAGCTCCACTCGAGCGCGCCGTGCAGCGTACGGTGCCGCGCCGCGGCGTCGCGGTGGCCACGCGTGAGCAGTGCAAAGCGCTGGGCGAGCGCATCGTGCACGCCCTGCAGGCCCAGCAGCGGCACCCGCGCGGCCACCATCTCCAGCGCCAGCGGCAGGCCGTCCAGCTGCCTGCACAGGCTGAGCAGCAGGTCCAGCTGGGCCGGCCGGGCGACAAAGCGCTGGTCGGCCGCCGCGATGCGTTCCAGCAGCAGCGCCAGCGCGCCCTGGCCGGGGCTGGCCAGGCTGGCCGCGCCGGCCTCGGGCCCGGGCAGGGCCAGCGGTTCCAGCCGCAGCACCCGCTCGCCGGCCACGGCCAGCGGCAGCTGGCTGGTCACCAGCAGCGTGAGGCCGTCCAGCGGGCGCAGCAGCGTGGCCAGCTCGGCACAGGTCTGCACCAGGTGCTCGGCGTTGTCCAGCACCAGCAGCAGGGTCTGGCCCTGCAGCGCGGCCAGCAGCTGAGCCGGGGCCTGGTCGTCACCGCCACTGAGCTGCAGGTCCAGCGCGCGCGCCACCGCGCCGGCCACATCGGCCACTTGGCGGCCCTGGGTCAATGCCGCCAGGTCGACCCACACCACGCGGCCGGGCCGGCGTACCGCCACCAGCCGCGCCAGGCTGGTCTTGCCCACGCCCGAGCTGCCCACCAGCGTGCTGCAGCCGCCGGGCTGCAGCATGGCTTCGAGGCGGGCCAGGTCGTCGTCGCGCCCGATCAGGCGATGCGGCGTGGCGGCCGGTGCCGGCCGATGACCGACCGCCAGGGCCGGCGCCGGGACGGACACCGGGCTGGCCGGCGCGGCCAGGCTGCGCACCGCGGCGGCGAAGCGGTAGCCGCGCCCGGGCACGGTGACGATGATGTCGCCGCCCAGCACCTTGCGCAGATTGCTGATCTGCATCTGCAGATTGGCCTCTTCGACCACCAGGCCGGGCCAGACGCGGTCCAGCAGGATGCTCTTGGTCAGCAGATGACCGGGCTCGGCGGCCAGCACCACCAGCAGGTCGAGTGCGCGCCGGCCCAGCGTGGCGGGCCGTCCGTCGACCAGCAGCCGGCCTTCGGCCGGCTGGAGTTCGAAGCGCTCGCCGGGACCGAAGCGCAACGGTGCGACCGCGGGCTGCGCGGCGGGATCGGTGGAGGGCAAGGGCGGCAGACCTCAAGACACCGGCGGGGCCGGCCAGCACCGGGCACGCAGGCCCCGTGCCCGCATGCGCGCCGCAGCTTAACCGCTGCGCGCCCAGCAGCGTGCTGCAGCGGCCAGCCGCCCCTCCCCGGCGGACGCTGTCAGGCCGGCCGCAGCAGGCCCCATTCGACGGTGACACCGGGGCCGAAGGCCAGCAGCGCGACATGGCGGTCGCCCGACAGCGTGGGCAGCAGCCGCGCCAGCACATAGGGCATGGCGGCAGCGCCCAGATTGCCGGTGTGGTTGAGCGCCTCGAACGATGGCGCCAGCGCGTCGGCGGGCCAGCCGCGGCGCTGGAACACCGCATCCACCGACTCCAGGATCGCCGGCCCGCCCGGATGCACGGCCAGCGTGGGATGGTGGCCGCAGCGCTGCAGCAGCTGGTCCAGCAGCTGGCTGCCGCGCTGGGCGTCGAAATACTGTGCCAGCCGTGCGCCGACGCGGCGGTCCAGGAACATGCGGTAGGTGTCGCTGGGGCCTTCGACGTCGGGGCTCATGCGCAGCAGGTCGCGGCTGTCGGGCACCAGCGACATGCCGGCGGCCTCGAACTGCCAGGCGCCCTCCCGACCGACCACGAAGGCCGCGGCACCGTCGGCAAACAGCGACGAGGCGATCAGCTGCGACGGCGACTGCACCTGCGGGTCGTACTGCACCGAGGCCGTCTCCACCGCCACCACCAGCACGTTGCGGGCTTCACCGCCGCGGATCAGGTCGCGGGCCAGGCGCAGGCAGGTCATGCCGCAGAAGCAGCCGTTGAAGTTGAGCTCCTGCTTGGCCGTGTCCAGCGACAGGCCCAGCTCGTGGATCAGCTCGCAGCTGATGCCGGGCTCGCTCCAGCCGCTGGTGCAGGTGGTGATGACGTGGGTGATCTCGCCGCGGTCGCCACCCCATTGGGCCAGGGCTTCGCGTGCCGCACGCAGGGCCAGTGCCGGCGCCACGCGCTGCCACTCCAGCGCCCGCTTCCAGCCCGGGGGATTGAAGTCGTGGCCGGTGAAGATGTCGGGCTCGCCGGCCGGGCGCTCATGCTCGGGCAGCCAGCAGGCCTGGGTGAAGTGGCGGTACAGGATGCCGCTGTTCTCGCCGACCTGGCGCGCCAGGCGCAGCGTGCGCTCGCTCTGGCCCAGCTTGCGGCGCACCGCCTCGTCCTGGTCCAGAAAGCGCCGCTGCGAGACGCGGTGCGGCAAGGCATAACCGGCGCCGGCGATGAAGGCCTCGGTGACACCGGGCCGCGCGACGGCCGTGGCCGGCGACGGCGATGGGGGCTCGAAGGGTGCGCGGGCGGCGCTGATGGCCGCCGCCGCCAGGTCGGAGGCGCGGCCGGTCGGATCGGCCGGGTTGGCCGGGTCAGCCGGGGTGGGGGTGCAGGTGGTGGCGTTCATCGGAGTGATCGCGCTGAGCGACGGTCGTGGAGGGGTGCCCCGATGGTGCTGAGCGAGGCCGGCGCTGTCCCAAAGCCGGCCCAAAACCTCGGCAAAACGCGCGTGCACACCGTTGGGCATCTGACGCTGGTGGTGCTGGGCATCGAAGCGCGGCCGGGCATGCCGATCATCGGGAAGGCCGGCAATCGCCTGGCGCGAAGGCGTCGGGATAGTGCCGTCGATACCAGCCGCGCACGCCTTCATGGTCCTCGCGCAGAAAGGCCGCCAGTCCCGGCACCGCCATCAGCAGCAGCCCGCTGAGGCTGAAGCCGGCCGCCAGCAGCAGATAGACCGTCGGCACCGCGGCAACGCCCAGCAGCGCGCTGCCGAGCGCCGGCGCCAGCGCCGCGGCCAGGTGGGCGATGGCCAGGTGCGCGGCGCTCATGCGGGCACGGTAGTCCTCGGGCACCGCCAGCATGCGGTGCGTCTGGCCGACGAGTTGCGTCACCGACATGCCCAGGCCGATGACGGCGAACAGCGCGACCAAGCCGGGCGCCCAGCGACACAGGCCGATGCCGGCAATCGCTGCCGCACAGGCCAGCAATGCGATGGCCAGCGCCCTGACCCGCGCGACACGCTCGATCAGCGCCGGCGCCAGCCCGGCCACACCGGCCAGCAGCCCCAGCGACATCGCCGCGCTGCAGGCGCCGAACCAGGCCGCCGACAGCCCCAGGCCCTGGATGCGCAGCGGCAGCAGCAGCCCGGTGGCCGGCAGCAGGCACAGCATCATCAAGGCGCCGACCAGGGTCCACCAGCGGTCCAGCCGCACCCGCCATTTGGCGCGCAGGCCGGCGGCCATCTCAGCGAACCAGCCGCGGCTGGGCGCCGCGCCGGCCGGGCGCTCGGCCGAGCCAAGCTGCCAGGCGGCCAGTGCGGCACAACCGAACAGCAGCAGGTTCAGCACCATCGCCAGCTTCAGCCCGGCGCTGGCCAGCATCACGCCGCCCAGCCCAGGCCCCAGCAGCCCGCCCAGCGCCTGGGCGCCGCGGCGCAGGCGCAGGGCCGCCGGCAGCTCGTCCGCCGGCAGCAGCTCGGGCAGGATGCTGACTTCGGCCGGCCACAGCAGGGCCGTCGCCGCCACCGACAACAGGCTGCAGGCGCAGACCAGCCGCAGGTCGTAGAGGCCGGCCGCGCACAGCAGCGTGATGCCCAGCGCGTCGAGCACCAGCACCAGCTTGCCGATGCGGATCAGCCGCCGCTTGGCCCAGCGGTCGCCGGCCGGCGACAGCAGCGGCGTCACCAGCAGCGCAGCAAAGGCGGTGATCGCGGCGTAGCGCGCCAGCGCGTCAGCGCCTCCTTCGCGGCTGATCCACCAGGCCAGGGCCAGGTGCATGGCTGCGGCGGCCAGCAGCCCGAACAGCTCGCCCAGCATCAGCCGGCGCACCGGAACGGGAATGGATCGCCAGGCGGTGGTCAGGGTCGGGAGCAGGCCTTCGGTCATCGCGCCGCACTGTAGGCAGCGGGGTGGACGCGCGTAAGCCACACCACCGGCCGGCGCCGGCGCATGCAGCGGCCACTGTATCGACCCACAGGCTGAGCTTCTGTATCGATACAGAAGCGCCGCCACCGCGTATCGTCGCCCCATGCCCGAACGCCCCACCCGCTACCGCAGCCTGGCCGAAGACCTGGCGCGTGCGCTGCACGAAGGGCGCTACCCACCGGGCGCGCAACTGCCCTCGGTGCGCCAGCTCTGCACCGAACACGGCGCCAGCCTGGCGACGGTGACGCATGCACTGCACGAGCTGGAGGACGCCGGGCTGATCGAGGCACGCCCCCGGCGTGGCCACTTCGTGCGCGGCGTGGTGCGCGCGCCGGTGCCGGCCGGTGGCCCGGCGCTGGAACTCGAAGGCCGGCGCAAGCGCCTGATCGAGCTGGCGACGGTGCAGCCCGACAGCCTGTCGCTGAGCCATCTGGCGCTGCCGGCGGCACTGCTGCCACTGGCCGCGCTGCAGCGCCATGTGCAGCAGGCGCTGGCCGCCAATCCCTCGCTGCTGGCCATCGGCAGCGTGAGCGGCAGCCTGGCGCTGCGGCGGGCGCTGGCGCACCGCATGCTGCGCGCCGGCTGCGCGGTCGACGCCGAGGACATCATCGTCACGCACGGCGAGGGCGAGTCGCTGGAGCTGTGCCTGCGGCTGCTGACCCGGCCCGGCGACACCATCGCCGTGCCCGAGCCGGGCTCACCACGGACGCTGGAACTGGTGGCCAGCCTGGGCCTGAAGCCGCTGGCCATCCCGGCGCCGCAGGACGGCGGTTTCTCGGTACCGGCGCTGGCCTTTGCCCTGCAGCACCACGACGTGCGCTGCTGCGTCGCCGATCCCAGCTTCGACAGCGTGCGCGGCAGCCGCATGCCCGACGCGGCACGCGAGCAGCTTGCCGCCTTGCTGCGCTTGCACCGCATTCCGCTGATCGAATGCGAGCTGATGGGCGAGCTGCAGCGCAGCGGCGAACGCCCGCGCCCGGTCAAGGCCTGGGACACCGACGACCACGTGCTCTACTGCACCAGCCTGGCCTGCGTCACCGGCGCGGGCTTCAGCGTCGGCTGGGTGGCCAGCCGGCGCCACCGGCTGCAGCTGCGCGCCGCACGCGCGGTGCACGGCGAACTGCTGTCGCCGCTGACCGACGCCGCGCTCGCCGGCTTTCTGACCGACCGTGCCTACGAGCGGCACTTGCGCCGCCTGCGGCGCACGCTGGCCGCGCAGACCGCGGCCTGGGTCGAGGCCGCGCGCCGCTGGCTGCCGCCCGGTGCGCGCGTCACGCCGGGCGAAGGCGGCTATGTGATCTGGGTCGAACTGCCGCCGGGCCACGACAGCGCCGAGTTGCTGCCACGGCTGCGTGAACGCGGCTACGGCTTCGTGCCCGGCGCGGCCTTCGGCGCCGGCGCGGCGCTGGCCGGCGGGCTGCGGCTCAGTGCTGCCCACCCGCTGGACACGCGACGCGAAGACGGCCTGCGCCAGCTCGGTGCGCTGCTGAAGGGCTGAAGTCCGGTCAGGCTGCCGGCTCAGCCTCCAGCCGCAGACAGCCCCGCCGACAACCCCGCCAGCAGGCGCGCCAGCCGCCGCGTATGCCGCTGCAGCGCAGCGCCGACCTCGGCGCGCCGGGCCTCGTCCAGCCGCGACGAGATCGCCGCCACGCTGATGGCCGCCACCGGGTTGTCGGCCGGCAGGGCCACGCCCACGGCCGCCGTGCCGGCCACCACCGCGCTGTCGTGGAAGGCAAAGCCGCGGGCCCGTCCTTCGGCCACGGCGGCCTTGACACGCGCCGGGTCCAGTGCCGACAGCTTGGCATAGCGCTGGGCATTGGCATCGATGATCTCGTCCGCCTCGTCCGCCGGCAGCGCGCACAGGATGGCCAGGCCACCGGCGCCCACGCCCAGCGGCCGGCGGATGCCCACGTCCAGCGTCAAGGCCTTGATCGGATAGTCGCCCAGGGCGCGTGCGCTGCACACCGCCTCCAGGCCGCGGCGCTCGCTGAGGTAGACCGTGTCCTGGGTTTCCTCGGCGATCTCGGCCAGCACCGGCTCGCAATGCGCCGCCAGCTGCAGTCGCGGCCGGGCCAGCAGGCCCAGCTCATGCAGCAGCGGGCCAAGGAAGTACTTGCGCGTCACCGGGTGGCGCTCGACCAGGCCTTCCAGTTCCAGCCGCTGCAGCATGCGAAAGCAGGTGGACGTGGGCAGGCCGCTGGCGGTGGCCACATCGCCCAGGCGCATGCCATTGCGCCCTCGCGAGGCCACCACGCGCAGCATGCCGACCACACGCTCGATGCTCTGCGTGCCGCGACGCGGGCTGTCCTCTGGCTGGGGTGGGCTCATGCTCGGGACTGGTCGCCAAATGGTTTCCACGATGCGGCAGAACCTGGGGTTCCACCCGAACGCTGCTGGGCTGCTTTCATTCTGCAATGCTAAGCCAGTCGGCCTTCAGAGAGTTTCCACAACGTGACAACGCCAGCACCACCCAGACCCCAGACCATGGCCGAGAAGATCCTCGCCCGCGCCAGCGGACGGGCCTGGGTGCAGGCCGGTGACGAGATCGAGGCCCGGCCCGACTTCGTCATCAGCTACGACTTCCCGGGCTACACCGACGTGTTCTTCCGCGAGGCGCGCGAAGAGTTCGGCGTCGACAAGATCGCCACGCCCGAGCGCTATGTGCTGTTCATCGACCACATGATTCCGGCGGCCGCGCCCAAGGAGGAAGAGCTGCACCGCGGCACCCGCGCCTGGGGCGCGGCCCAGGGCGTGCCGGTGCACGAGCGCAAGGGCATCGGCCACCAGGTCTCGGCCGAGCTGGGCTATGCCTCGCCAGGCGCCTTCATCGTGCACTTCGACGGCCATGTCAGCCAGCTCGGCGCCTTCGGCGCCTATGCCTTTGGCGCGCGCAAGGGCGTGCTCGAGGCCTATGTGTCCGAGACCGTGGCGCTGCGTGTGCCGCCGACGGTGAAGATCGTGCTCAACGGCCGGCTGCAGCCGGGCGTGATGGCGCGCGATGTGTTCCACCACCTGGTGCGGGTGCTGGGCCCGTCGTCCTGTGCCTTCAAGGCCGTGGAGCTGGCCGGCCCGGTGATCGATGCGATGAGCATCGAGGGCCGGCAGACGATCTGCGGCCAGGCCATGTTCCTGGGCGCCACCACCATGCTGATCGCGCCCGATGCACGCACGCTGGCCTGGCTGGAAGGACGCCAGCGCCTGGACCTGGCGCCGGTGCATGCCGACGACGATGCGGTCTATGAACGCGTGGTCCACATCGACGTGTCGGCGCTGGAGCCCATCGTGGTGGTGCCGCCCAGCCCGGCCAATACCCGCGACCTGTCGGCCCACCTGGGGCTGGAGGTGCACACCGGCTACCTGGGCTCGTGTGCCAGCGGCCGGCTGGAAGACCTGCGCATCGCCGCCCAGGTGCTGCGCGGCCGCCAGATCAAGCCCGGCTTCCAGCTGCATGTGGTGCCCACCTCCCAGGCCATCATGGCCCAGGCGGCGCGCGAAGGCCTGATCGAGGTGCTGGTCGAGGCCGGCGCCTTTGTCAGCTCGCCCACCTGCGACTACTGCTACGGCCGCATCGCCACCATGGCCGACGGCCAGCGCGCGGTGTCCACCGGCACGCTCAACACACCGGGGCGCATGGGCAGCGTCGATTCGGAAATCTATCTGTGCAATGCGGCCGTGGTCGCGGCCTCGGCGCTGGAAGGCTGCCTGGCCGATCCACGCCCCTATCTGGCCGACGCTGGCCAGCCAACAGCAGGAGCCACCGCATGAGCCTGGCCAATCTGCGTGGCCGCGTGGCCTGGGTCTTCGACGAAGACGACTACGACATCGATCTGATCGTCGGCATCCGCAACATCAAGGTCACCGACCTCCACGAACTGGCGGCGCTGGCCATGGCCGACCAGGAACCCGGCTTTGCCAGCACCGTGCAGCCAGGCGATCTGCTGGTGGGCGGGCGCAACTTCGGCTACGGCCATCCGCACTATCCGGCGATGCGGGCGATGCGCCACCTGGGGATCGCCGGTGTGGTGGCCGAGTCGTTTTCGCCCGGCTTCTTCCGCGGCGAGATCAGCATGGGCTTTCCGCTGGTCACCTGCCCCGGCATCCTGGCCGCGGCCCGGCGCGGCGATGACATCGAGGTCGACTGGCAGGCCGGCCAGGTGCGCCTGCCCGGGCGCGGCCAGGCGCTGCCACTTCAGCCGCTGGGCGCCGCCGAGCACGGCACGCTGGCGGCCGGCGGCCTGATCCCCTATCTGAAGGCGCGCCTGCAGGCGCGCACTGGCACCACGAAAGGCAGCACGCCATGAGCCCCTCCCGCCAGGCCCTGCGCCAGCGCATCGACAACGGCCCGACCTTCTGGTTTGCCGGCGCCCAGGATGCGCTGTCCGCCCTGCTGGTCGACCAGTCCGACTTCGACGGCGTGTTCTCCACCGGCTTCGGCATCTCGGCCGCGCTGCTGGGCCAGCCCGACATGGAGCTGTATACGCTGAGCGAAAACGTCCAGGTCGTCGACCACATGGCCGATGTGGTGCGCAAGCCCATCTTTGCCGATGCCGACACCGGCTACGGCAATGTGCTCAATGTGGCGCGCACCGTGCGCGCCTTCGAGAAGGCCGGCGTGGCCGCGCTGTCCATCGAGGACCAGCTCAGCCCCAAGCGCTGCCCGGCGGCGGCCGCGCATTCGGTGGTGGTGCCGCTGGCCGATGCCGTGGCGCGGGTGCGCGCCGCCGTCGATGCGCGCCAGGACCCGGACCTGCTGATCGTCGCGCGCACCGATGTGGCCGATCCCAACGAGGCGCTGGAGCGTGCGGCCCGTTTTGCCGAAGCCGGCGCCGACCTGATCCAGCCGATCTCGCGCACCTTCAGCAGCTACGACGACCTGGTGCGCCTGCGCCAGGCCTGCGGGCGCCGGCTGTCGCTGCAGCTGATGGAAGGCACCTGGATGGCCCGGCTCGATCGGGCGCAGATCGAGTCGGTGGCGGCCTTTGCCACCTATCCCATCGTCACCCTGCTGAGCATCGTGCATGCGCTGCAGAGCAATCTGGCGGCGCTGGCCGCGCAACGTGGCGCGCCCATGGGCGAGCTGCCCTGTGGCCGCAGCAGCATGTCGGCATTCAAGCAGGTGATCGGCTGGCAGGCGCTGGAGCAGCGCCAGGCGCTGTACGAGCTGGGGCCCCAGGCCGCTGGATGAGACCCGACACCCCGAACACCCCACGATCCACACACAGGAGACCTGCATGTCCACCGTCCATCGCCGCGCCGCCGCGGCCAGCCTGATCGCCTCGGCCCTGCTGGCGGCCGTCCCCAGCCTGGCCCAGGCCCAGACCTTCCCGAGCAAGCCGATCCGCATCATCGTGCCCTACCCGGCCGGCGGCGCCACCGACGTGGCGGCGCGCCTGCTGGCACCGCGGCTGCAGGAGGAACTCAAGCAGAACGTCATCGTCGAGAATCGGCCGGGCGCCAGCGGCAACCTGGGCATGCAGGCCTTGCTGCAAAGCCCGGCCGACGGCCACACGCTGGCCATGAGCCTGACCGGCATGCTGTCGATCAACCCGGTCACCTACAGCAAGGCCGGTTTCACTGCGGCCGACTTCGTGCCGGTGGCCCGGGTCTCGCTGGCACCGCTGGTGCTGGTGGTGCCGGCCAATTCGGAATGGAAGACCGTCGGCCAGCTGGTGGCCGCGGGCAAGGCCGCCGGCAAGGGCGGCCTGCCCTACGGCTCGGCCGGCGCTGGCGGCCTGTCGCATCTGGCCTCCGAGCTGTTGAATGCCAATGCCGACGGCAACTACACCCATGTGCCCTACAAGGGCGGCGCGCCGCTGGTGCAGGCGCTGATGACCGGCGAGGTCAAGTGGGGCCTGCTGGGCACGGCCGATGCGCGCAGCTTCATCCAGTCCGGCAAGCTCAAGGCCCTGGGCCAGCTGCGTGCCACGCGCTCCGAGCTGTGGCCCGATGTGCCGACGGTGACCGAGCAGGGCTACAAGGGCGGTGTCGACTTCGATGTGTGGTTCGGCCTGGTGGCGCTGGCCAAGACGCCGCCGGCCGCGGTGGCCTTGCTGAACCAGAAGGTGGCCCAGATCGTCACCGAGCCCGACTTCCGCAAGCGGCTGCTGGAACTGGGTGGCGTCTCCCCGACCACCGGCAACACGGCGGCGGCCTTTGCCGAGGTGCTGCAGGGCGAGCTGGCGGTGCTGCCCAAGGCGGCCAAGGACCTGGGGCTGCAGCTGGACTGAGGTCGGCGGGTGCGGCGCCGTCAACCCGAGCGAGCGTCGTCTGCAGCAGGCACCAGCCTCCGCATGGCGGCCGACTCCTCGGTGATCGCGCGGTCGAAGCGATCAAGCCCGATCACATTGAGCACACGCTTGTAGTGGCTCACCACATCGGGCGCCAGCGCCGCCAGCCGGTGGCACAGCGCCAAGGAGGCCTCCTCCAGTTGCCCCGCCGGAACCGATTGGTGGATCAGGCCCCATTCCACGGCCTGGTGCGCATCGAAGCTGTTGCCCAGCAGCATCAGGGCCTTGGCCCGCGCCAGGCCAGCGCTGGCCGGCAAGGTGGCCACCAGTCCGCCGGTGACAAACACGCCCAGCGAGGCCTCGGGCAGCTTGAAGCGTGCGTCGTCGGCGGCCACGACCAGATCGGCATCCATGGCCCATTCGAGGCCGGCACCCACGGTCCAGCCGTGCACCGCCGCCACCACCGGCCGGGGATGGCGCACGATGGCCTGGGCCACGTCCTGCACCAGTTCGAGGTCGCGGTCGCTGGGCGGCGCACCGACGTCGCGTCCGGCGCAGAAGGCCCGGCCCTGGCCGCGCAGCCGGATCACGCGCACTTCGGGCGCCTGGGCGGCCGAGCGCAAGGCGTGCAGCAGCGCCTCGGCCAGCGGGTTGTCGATGGCATTGAGCTTGGCGGGGCGGTTCAGCGTCAGCGTCAGCACGCCGTCGGCCAGCGTCGCAAGCAGTGGTGGTTCGGTCATGGATGCAGCCTAGCAGGCCATCCGAAGCCGTTGGCGGGATCGAGGCCCCGCCCGGGGCGGCCGATGTGCGACGGCCCGCGGGAGCGCTACAGCAGCACGATGTCGTACTGCTCCGGGCTGAACGAAGGCTCGGCCGAGAGCGAGATCGGCTTGCCGATGAAGTCCGACAAGCCGGCCAGGTGCTGGCTTTCCTCGTCCAGCAGCATCTCCACCACCGCCGCGCTGGCCACCACGCGGAACTCCTTGGGGTTGAACTGCCGCGCCTCGCGCAGGATCTCGCGCAGGATGTCGTAGCAGACCGTGCGCGTGGTCTTGACCTGGCCGCGCCCTTCGCAGGTTGGGCAGGGCTGGCACAGCATGTGGGCCAGGCTCTCGCGGGTGCGCTTGCGCGTCATCTCCACCAGGCCCAGCTGGGTGAAGCCCGACACCGTGGTCTTGGTGCGGTCGCGGCCCAGCTGCTTGCGGAACTCGGCCAGCACCGCGCTCTGGTGGTCGTCGCGCACCATGTCGATGAAGTCGACGATGATGATGCCGCCCAGGTTGCGCAGCCGCAGCTGGCGGGCGATGGCGCCGGCGGCTTCGAGGTTGGTCTTGAAGATGGTGTCGTCGAAGTTGCGCGCGCCGACGAAGCCGCCGGTGTTGACGTCCACCGTGGTCAGGGCCTCGGTCTGGTCGATGATCAGGTAGCCGCCGCTCTTCAGCTCCACCCGCCGCGCCAGCGCACGGGCGATCTCTTCTTCGATGCCGAACAGGTCGAAGATCGGCCGCTCGCCCTTGTACAGCTCCAGCTTGGCGGTGGAGCGCGGCGTGAAGGCCTCGCCAAACGACTTCAGCGCGTCGAACTGCAGCGTGCTGTCGATGCGCACGGTCTGCGTGCCTTCGTTGGCCAGGTCGCGCAGCACGCGCTCGGCCAGGTTCAGGTCTTCGTGCAGCAGGGTGCCGGGCGGCCGGCTCAGGCCCTGGGCGCGGATCGCCGCCCAGGTCTTGCGCAGGTAGCTGATGTCGTCGGCCAGTTCCTCGTCGCTCGCGTCCTCGGCATTGGTGCGCAGGATGAAGCCGCCGGGGCTGGAGCCGTCGGTGGTGGCGGTGAGCCGCTGCATGCGGCTGCGCAGCTGCTCGCGGGCCTCGTGCGAGCCGATCTTCTGGCTGATGCCGATGTGCGTGTCCTGCGGCAGGAACACCAGCATGCGCCCGGCGATGCTGACCTGGGTGGACAGGCGCGCGCCCTTGGTGCCGATCGGGTCCTTGATGACCTGCACCATCAGGGTCTGGCCCTCGAACACCTGGCGCTCGATGGGCACTGGCACGGCCAGGTCACCCCGCGCCGGATGGCTGCCCTGGTGCCCCTGGCCATGCGGCCCGCTGGTGTGCAGGTCGGCCACGTGCAGGAAGGCGGCACGGTCCAGGCCCACGTCGATGAAGGCGCTCTGCATGCCTGGCAGCACGCGCGCCACCTTGCCCAGGTAGATGTTGCCGACCAGGCCCCGCTCCAGCGTGCGCTCGATGTGCAGCTCCTGCACCGCGCCGTTCTCGACGATGGCGACGCGGGTTTCCTGCGGAGCCCAGTTGATCAGGATGTCGTGCATGGCGGCGAGCGTGGCTTGTTCTGATGCTGCGCCGTGCGCGCCGCCGCCAGGGCCGGGCGGTCAGCAGTTCAAGCGCAGTTGTCTCAGCAGTTCGGCCGTCTCGAACAACGGCAAACCCATGATACCGGTGTAGCTGCCGGCGATGCGCGCGATGCGCCCGCCCCAGGCGCTCTGGATGGCATAGGCGCCGGCCTTGCCGAAGGGCTCGCCGGTGGCGATGTAGGCGGCGATGGCCATGGCGGGCAGCGCAGCAAACTCCACCGTGCTGCTGGACAGCGCGGCCAGCGGCTTGCGCGATGTCGGCGAGGCCGCCACCGCCACCGCCGTGTGCACCTTGTGGGCGCGGCCCGACAGTGCCGCCAGCATGGCCGCGGCCTCGGCCGCATCGGCCGGCTTGCCCAGGATGCGCCGGCCCAGCGCCACCGTGGTGTCGGCGCACAGGATGGGCGCGGGCGGCAGGCCGCGCCCGCGCGCACGGGCCTGCGCCGCCTTGAGCTTGAGCGCCGTCACCCGCTGCACATAGGCGGCCGGGGCCTCGCCGGGCAGCACGGCCTCCAGGGCCTCGGCGGCCTCGGCCTCGGGCCCGGGCTCGGGCAGCAGCGGCCGATGCGGCACGCCCAGCTGGTCCAGCAGCTGGCGGCGGCGCGGGCTTTGCGAAGCCAGGTAGATGAAGTCGGCGGATGGCTTGGGGGCGGCAGGCACGCTGTTCACTCGCGGTGATAGGGATGGCCGGTGGTGACGCTCCAGGCGCGGTACAAGGCCTCGGCCAGCAGCACCCGCACCATCGCATGCGGCAGGGTCAGGTCGGAGATGCGCAGGGTCTCGTCGGCGGTGGCTTTCAGCGCCGGGTCCAGGCCGTCGGGCCCACCGACCAGCAGGGCCACATCGCGGCCCTCGCCCAGCCAGGCGCGCAGGCGCTCCGCCAGCTGCACGGTGCTCAGGCGGGTGCCGCGCTCGTCCAGCACCACGCGGCGTGCACCCTTGGGGCAGGCCGCTTCCAGGCGCAGGGCTTCGGCGGCCATCATCTGTGCCGCGGTCTTGCCAGTGGTGCGCGGCTCGGCCTTGACCGCCTTCAGCTCCAGCCTCAGCTCGGGCGGAAAGCGCTTGGCATAGTCGTCATAGGCGGTCTCGGCCCAGGCCGGCGGCTTGTGGCCCACCGCGGCCAGCAGCAGGCGCATGCGCGCCGCGCCTTCAGCCGCGGGCGGCGGTCTTGCGCGCCGGCGCCTTCTTGGCGGCCACCGGGCGGGCTGCCGCCTTCTTGGCGGCCGGTTTCCTCGCGGCCACCTGCTTGGCGGCCACCTTCTTGGCCGCCGGCTTCTTGACCACGATGGTCTCGGCGGCCGGCTGGCGGTCCAGCTGGCGCTGGGCCGTGGCCTTCTTGCGTGCGGCGGTGGCGGTCTTCTTCGCCGGAGCCGCCTTCTTGGCCGGAGCCTTCTGGGCCGGTGCCGGCTTGGCCACCGGCTTCTTCTTGCCCACCGGCGCCTCGTCCTCGGGCTCCGAGGCCTTGACCAGGCCCTTGGCCGCGCCACCGCCGAGCTTGATCTTCACCGGCTTGCCGCCCCAGATCTCCTCCAGGCGGTAATAGTCGCGGATGGCCGGCTGCATGATGTGGGCCACAGCGGCGCCGCAGTCGACGATGATCCACTCGCCGTTGTCCTCACCCTCCACCGACATGATGGGCTCGCCGCTGGCGCGCACGGCATCGCGCACGCTGGCGGCCAGGGCCTTGGTCTGGCGGTTGCTGGTGCCCGAGGCGATGATCACGCGCTCGAACAGCGGTGACAGATGCTCGGTGTTGAAGACCAGGATGTCCTGGGCCTTGACGTCTTCCAGACCATCGACGATGGCGCGTTGCAGTTTGCGGATGTCCATTCAGTGCCTGTCAGCCCTGTGCTGTGGGGTGGGAGAAGGAGTGGTACAGCCCGTGGCGGGCAATATAGCCTGCGACCGCTTCGCCCACCAGCGGGGCGAGCGAGTGGGCGGCGGCGCCCGTCGCGGCGCGGCGACGGATGTCGCTGGCCGAGATGTCCAGCGGTGGCAGATCGATGTGCCGCACCCGGTGCGGCAGCGCGGCCAGCTCGGGCGACGGCTGCGGCGGCTGGCCGCCGCGGGCGGCCACGGCCAGGGTCAGCCGCTGCAGCAGCTCGGGCCAGTCGCGCCAGGTGTGAAAGCGTGCGTACTGGTCCTGGCCCAGGACCAGCAGCCAGTCTTCGGCCGGCACCTCGGGCCGCTCGGCCTGCAGCTCGCGGATGGTGTCGATGGTGTAGGTGGCGCCGTCGCGGCGCAGCTCGCGATCATCGATGACCTGGCCGCGTGCGGCGGCGTCGTCGCCCAGCAGCAGGCCCAGCATGGCCAGGCGCTGCTCGGGCGCGGCCATCTGCGCCAGGCGATCGGCCTTCTGCCAGGGCGCCCCGGCAGGCAGCCAGCGCAGTTCGGTCAGGCCCAGCTGGGCCATCGCCGCTTGCCCCAGGGCCAGATGGGCCAGATGCGGCGGATCGAAACTGCCGCCCAGCAAGCCGACGCGGGGGCCGGTGCGGGCCGCGGTGGGCATCGTGTTCAGGGCGCGTCGGGCGCGTCGGGCTCGTCGGCCCAGTCGCGCGGACGCAGAAAGTCGCTGGTCAGCCGGGCCTCGGGCGTGCCGGGCTCGGGCCGCCAGTCGTAGCGCCACTTCACCAGCGGCGGCATCGACATCAGGATGCTCTCGGTGCGCCCGCCCGACTGCAGGCCGAACAGCGTGCCGCGGTCGAACACCAGGTTGAATTCGACATAACGGCCGCGCCGGTAGGCCTGGAAGTCGCGCTCGCGCTCGCCATAGGGCGTGTCGCGGCGGCGCTCGACGATGGGCAGGTAGGCGGGCAGGAAGGCATCGCCGACGGCGCGCAGCATGTCGAAGCTGCGCTGCAGGCCCAGCTCGGCGAAGTCGTCGAAGAAGATGCCGCCCACACCGCGTGGTTCGTTGCGGTGCTTGAGAAAGAAGTACTCGTCGCACCAGCGCTTGAAGCGCGGATGCAGATCGGCGCCAAACGGCGCCAGCGCATCGCGGCAGACGCGGTGGAAGTGCCGGGCGTCGGCCTCCACGCCGTAGTACGGCGTCAGGTCCATGCCGCCACCGAACCAGACCACCGGCTCGCGGTCGGCCGGCAGCGCGGCAAACATGCGCACATTCATGTGCACCGTGGGCACATGCGGATTGCGCGGATGGAACACCAGGCTCACACCCATGGCCTCGAAGGGCGCGCCGGCCAGCTCGGGCCGGTGGGCGGTGGCGCTGGGCGGCAACTGCCGGCCCTTCACATGGCTGAAGTTGCAGCCGCCACGCTCCAACAGGCCGCCGTCGTCGTCGGGGTGCTCCACCAGCTGGCTGCGGCCATCGCCCTGCAGCGCCCCGCCTTCGGGCCGTTTCCAGGCATCGGTGCGGAACGGCGTGCCGTCCAGCTCGCCCAGGGTGCTGACGATGCGCTGCTGCAGGTCCAGCAGGTAGTGGCGAACGGCCGTGGTGTCCATGCGATGCCGCTCAGCGCTTGATGGCGCGGTGGCCGATGTCGCGGCGGTACTGCATGCCGTCGAACTGGATGCCGGCCAGCGCCTGGTAGGCGCGCTGCTGCGCCAGCTTGGCCGACTCGCCGAGCGCGGTGACGCACAGCACGCGGCCACCGCTGACGCGCACGCTGCCATCGGCAGCCAGCTCGGTGCCGGCATGGAAGACCATCGCATCGTCCTGATCGGCCGGCAGGCCGCTGATGGCATCGCCCTTGCGCGGCGCGGCCGGATAGCCGGCCGCCGCCATCACCACGCCGAGTGCGATGCGGCGGTCCCAGTCCAGTTCCACCTGGTCCAGCGTGCCGTCGGTGGCGGCCAGCAGCACGTCCACCAGGTCGGTCTTCAGCCGCATCAGGATGGGCTGGGTCTCGGGGTCGCCCATGCGGGTGTTGAATTCCAGCGTCTTGGGGTTGCCCTGGGCATCGATCATCAGCCCGGCATACAAAAAGCCGGTGAACGGGATGCCGTCGCGCGCCATGCCGGCCACCGTGGGCAGGATGATCTCGTGCATGGCCTTGGCATGCACATTGGGCGTGACCACCGGCGCCGGGCTGTAGGCGCCCATGCCGCCGGTGTTGGGGCCGGCATCGCCATCGCCCAGGCGCTTGTGGTCCTGGCTGGAGGCCAGGGCGAGCACGTTCTTGCCGTCGACCATGACGATGAAGCTGGCTTCCTCGCCCTGCAGGAACTCCTCGATCACCACGCGCGCGCCGCCGGCGTTGTGCTGCACGCCCAGGCTGTTGTCCACCAGCATGAAGTCGATCGCCTGGTGGGCCTCGTCCAGCGTCATCGCCACCACCACGCCCTTGCCGGCAGCCAGGCCGTCGGCCTTGACGACGATGGGCGCACCCACCTGGTCCACATGGGCATGGGCCGCGGCGGCATCGGTGAAGGTGGCGTAGTGCGCCGTGGGAATGCCGTGGCGCGCCATGAAGTCCTTGGCGAAGGCCTTGGAGCTTTCCAGCTGCGCCGCCGCCTTGCTGGGGCCGAAGATGCGCAGGCCGCGGGCGCGGAAGGCATCGACCACGCCCTGCGACAGCGGCGCCTCGGGGCCGACGACGGTGAGCGCGATCTTCTCGGCCGCGGCAAAGTCGGCCAGCGCGGCCACGTCGGTGATGGGCAGGTTCTTCAGCCGCGCATCGCGGGCCGTGCCGCCGTTGCCGGGGGCCACGAACACCTGCTGCACCCGCGGGCTTTGCGACAGCTTCCAGGCCAGCGCATGTTCGCGGCCGCCGCCGCCGATGACCAGGACTTTCATGCGGGGGTCTTTCGTGACTCGGTCGTTCAAGCGTCGATCTCGGCGTTATGGAACACGTCCTGCACGTCGTCCAGGTCCTCGATCATGTCCAGCAGCTTCTGCATGCGCTGGGCATCCTCGCCGGCCAGCGCGATGGTGTTCTCGGCGCGCATCGTCACCTCGGCGATCTCGGGCTTCAGGCCGGCGGCCTCCAGCGCGTTTTTCACCGCCTCGAACTCGGTGGGCGCGGTGATGACCTCGATGGCGCCGTCGTCGTCGGTCACCACGTCCTCGGCGCCGGACTCCAGCGCCACCTCCATGACCTTGTCCTCGGACGTGCCGGGCGCAAACACCAGCTGGCCGCAGTGCTTGAACTGGAAGGCCACCGAGCCCTCGGTGCCCAGGTTGCCGCCGTACTTGCTGAACACATGGCGCACCTCGGCCACGGTGCGCACACGGTTGTCGGTCATGGTGTCGACGATGATGGCCGCGCCACCGATGCCGTAGCCCTCGTAGCGGATTTCCTCGTAGTTCACCCCTTCGAGGTTGCCGCTGGCCTTGTCGACGTTGTACTTGATGCGGTCGGCCGGCATGTTGGCCGCCTTGGCCTTGTCGATGGCCAGGCGCAGCCGCGGATTGGCCGTGACATCGGCGCCGCCCGAGCGGGCCGCGACAGTGATTTCACGGATGATGCGGGTCCAGATCTTGCCGCGCTTCTCGTCCTGGCGGCCCTTGCGATGCTGGATGTTGGCCCATTTGGAATGTCCGGCCATGGCGGTCCTTGTTTGGGTTCCGCCGGCGGCTTGGCCCGCCTGCGGTGAAATCAGAGCAACCCGGGATTCTACCGGGGCGGGCCGAGCCGGCCTTGACGCCCCGTAGACTGTGCAGCCATCCCCCTACCGATGCGAGCAAGCCCATGGCCGACCCGATCCTGATCGCCCGCCACGGCAGCACCGAATGCCAGCTGCTGCCGGCCCTGGCCAACCGCCATGGCCTGATCACCGGTGCCACCGGCACCGGCAAGACCATCACCCTGCAGACCCTGGCCGAGAACTTCTCGGCCCTGGGCGTGCCGGTGTTCATGGCCGACGTCAAGGGCGACCTCACCGGCATCAGCCAGGCCGGCAGCATCGGCCCCAAGCTGGCCGCGGTGCTGGCCGAGCGTGGCCTGGACGCGCCCACGCCGCAGGCCTGTCCGGCCACGCTGTGGGATGTGTTCGGCGCGCAGGGCCATCCGGTGCGCGCCACCGTGTCCGACATGGGCCCGCTGCTGCTGGCGCGCATGCTCAACCTCAACGACACCCAGGCCGGCGTGCTGAACCTGGTGTTCAAGATCGCCGACGACCAGGGCCTGCTGCTGCTGGACCTGAAGGACCTGCGGGCGATGCTGCAGCATGTGGGCGACAACGCCAGCCAGTTCACCACCGAATACGGCAATGTCTCGGCGGCCAGCATCGGCGCCATCCAGCGCGGCCTGCTGCAGATCGAGCAGCAGGGCGGCGACAAGTTCTTCGGCGAGCCCATGCTGGACATCGCCGACTTCATGCAGACCGTCGATGGCCGCGGCGTGGTCAACATCCTCGCCGCCGACCAGCTGATGAACGCGCCGCGGCTGTACGCCACCTTTCTGCTGTGGATGCTGTCCGAGCTGTTCGAGACCCTGCCCGAGGTCGGTGACCTGGACAAGCCCAAGCTGGTGTTCTTCTTCGACGAGGCCCACCTGCTGTTCAAGGACGCGCCGGCGGCCCTGGTCGAGCGCATCGAGCTGGTGGTGCGCCTGGTGCGCAGCAAGGGCGTGGGCGTGTACTTCGTGACGCAGAACCCGCTGGACGTGCCCGACACCGTGCTCGGCCAGCTGGGCAACCGCGTGCAGCATGCGCTGCGCGCCTTTACGCCACGCGACCAGAAGGCGGTGAAGTCGGCCGCCGAGACCATGCGCGCCAATCCGGGCCTGGACATCGCCACCGCCATCACCGAGCTGGGCGTGGGCGAGGCCCTGATCAGCTTCCTCGATGCCAAGGGCCGGCCCTGCGTCACCGAGCGGGTGTATGTGCTGCCGCCGGGCAGCCAGATCGGGCCGATCACGCCGGCGCAGCGCCAGGCGCTGCTGCAGGGCTCGCTGGTGGCCGGCGTCTACGAGAAGCTGGTCGACCGCGAGTCGGCCTACGAGAAGATCAAGGGCCGGGCCGTGGCCAGCGCCGATGCAGGCGCTGCGGCCACCGGTGGCCGCAGCATGGCCGACGAAGCCGCCGACGCCCTGCGCCAGGGCGCCGGCGATGCCGCCCGCGGCGCGGCCCAGGACGCCGCCGGGGCGGCCGGCGGGGGGCTGATGGACGGGCTGAAGGACGTGCTGTTCGGCAGCACCGGCCCGCGCGGCGGACGCCGCCCCGGCCTGGCCGAGGCCGCAGCCTCGTCGGCCATGCGCAGCATCGGCTCGGCCGTGGGCCGCGAGATCGTGCGCGGCGTGCTGGGCTCGCTGCTGGGTGGCTCGCGCCGGCGCTGAGCATGGCCATGTCGCTCACCCTGTACGGCAGCCGCGGCTCGGGCTCGGCGGCCATCGAGATGGCGCTGCGGGCCGCGGGCCTGGACCACCGCCTGGTGCGCGCCTCGTCCTGGGAGCCCGACTCGGCCCAGGACGAGCTGCGCCAGGTCAATCCGCTGGGCCAGATCCCGACCCTGGTGCTCGAACACGACGGCCAGCGCACGGTGCTGACCGAAAGCGCGGCGATCCTGATCCACCTGGGGCTGGAGCATCCCGCTGCCGGCCTGCTGCCCGGCGATGCAGCCGGCCGTGCCCTGCACCTGCGCGGCCTGGTCTACATCGCCGCCAACTGCTACAGCGCGGTGTCGATCAGCGACTTTCCGCAGCAATGGACCCAGGACAGCCGGCCCGAGGCGGTGGAGGCCGTGCGCCTGGCGGCACGCGCCAAGCTGCACCGCCACTGGGAGCTGTTTGCCGACCTGTTCGGCACGGCGCTGCATGCCGAGCCGCCCGGCGCGCTGGCCTTCCTGGCCGTGGTGGTGTCGCAGTGGTCGGGCGCGCGGGCCCATCTGGCGGCACAGCGGCCCGACTTCCATCGCCGTTTGATGGCACTGCAGGCGCACCCGCGGCTGGCGCCCACGCTGGCCGAGCACCGGCCGGCCTGATCGGGAGGTCGGGGATGTCGGGGACAGACCCGGTCGACGACCTGACACGGCTGCGGCAAGCCTTGCCGCAGGCCGAGCTGGCCTATGCGGCCTTCAACGCCCGCCGCACCCGCGCCGAAGCACCTGCGGCGGCCCCGGTCTGCAACGCCCAGGCCGACGGCTGGGCCTGGCTGCTGGATGGCTCGCGCCCGGCCAGCGCCTACTACAACCGCGCCTGGTGGCTGGCCTCCGGGCCGCTGCCCGCAGCGGCCTTGTCCAGCCTGCCCGCCGCCGTGGCCGCGCTGGAGCTGCTGCCCGCCCAGCAGGACGGCGAGGCCGCACAGGCCCTGCTGCAGGCGGGCTTCCGGCCGGTGGCTGCGCTGCACTACCTGGGCGCCTGCCCGCGCCAACCGCTGGCCGCGCAGGCAACACCGGTGCGGCGGCTGACGGCGGACGATGTCGAGCTGTTCTTCGACCTGCTGGCGGCCACGGGCACGCCGTTCCCGCCCGAGCGGCGCCAGCGCACACGCCAGCACTACGCCACGCCGCAGTTCCAGCTGTTCGTCGCCGGCGACGACGGCCAGGGCCGGCCCGCGGCCTGGGCCACGCTGCATGTGCACGCCGGGCCGCCGGGCTGCGGCTTTCTGGGCAATGCCTACACCCTGCCCGGCCAGCGCGGCCGCGGCCTGCACACGGCCCTGCTGGCGGCGCGCTGGAATGCCGCGGTCGAGCAGGGTCTGCAACGGCTGTACTGCGATGTCGAGCCCGACAGCGACAGCCAGCGTCACAACGAACGCCTGGGCCTGCGCCTGCTGACCGGCACCACGCTGTGGCAGCGCTGACTGACGACCCGACCGCCCCCCACCCTCCACTCCAGCCCATCACCGCGTGAACCTCCGCCCCACCCCATTGACCGCCGCCGCCGCCGGCCTGGTGGCCGCCCTGGCCTGGCCCCTGCTCTGGGCCCGCTGGGGCGGGCCCGAGGCCGAAGGCGGCGTGGAACTCATCATCGCCACCCTGCTGGTGATCGCGCTGCCGGCCCATGCCTTCGTGGTCGGCCTGGGCAGCGCGGCCGCGGCCTCGGCGCGCAGCCTGGACACGGCGCTGCTGCGGCGCATCGCCGCCTGGCTGGCCGCGGCCGCCGGCACCACGCTGCTGCGCTCGGTGACGGGGCTGTAGACCGGCGCGCCAGACCCGCCGCCGCGGGTCGCCCTCAGCCGTGTGGCGGTGCCTGCGGGTCCTGCAGCGACGGCAGCTGCTGCAGCACCTGCCAGACCCGCTGCGCCCCGGCCTCCAGGGCGCCCCGGCGCCGCGCCAAGCCCAGCTCACGCCACAGCGGCGGCTGCAGCGCCCGTGTCTGCAGGCCCGGGCCCTCGTCGGCGCCCAGGCCGTCCTGCGGCAGCAGCGACGCGCCATAACCGGCCGCCACCAGGCGGCGGATGGCATCGTTGAAGTTCAGCGTGATGCGCGCCGCCGGCGCCAGGCCCGCGCCGGCAAACCAGTCGGCACACAGCCGCGCCAGATGGGTGCCGGCATCGTTGAGCACCAGCGGCCGCGCCGCCAGCCAGTCGGGCCGCACACGCTCGGGCACGTCGGACCAGGCGGCGGGCAACACGGCCTGCACCGGCTCGCGGCGCCAGGGCTGGACCTCGACGCCGGGCCGCGGCGGCTGCGGCAGGGCCACGATGCCCAGCTCCAGCGTGCCGGCGGCCAGCCGGGTCAGGGTCTGGTCCGAGGTCAGCACGGCCAGCTGCACATCCAGCCCCGGCGCCTCGGCGGCCAGGCGCTGCAGCGCCGCCGGCAGCAGCTGGGCGATGACGCCGGTGGCCGCGCCCAGGCGCACCCGGCCGGCCGTGCCGGCGATGTGGCGGCGCAGCGCATCGGCCAGGTCGTCGGCCTCGGCCAGCAGGCGGCGGGCGCGCTCGATCAGCAGCTCGCCGGCGCCGGTGGGCAGCACGCCGGTCCCGCCCCGGCTGCGCAGCAACAGCGGCGCGCCCAGGCGCTGCTCCAGCTCGGCCACATGCAGGGTGACGGTGGGCGGCGCCAGCGCCAGCGCCTGGGCCGCGGCGGCAAAGCTGCCGCGCTCGGCCACGGTGACCAGGGTGCGCAGGCGGTCGAGGTTGAGTTCGCGCATGGTCTTATTTTGAATTTCTGACTTTTCAGTTTCTCAAATTCAACTTGTCTGGCGCAAGCCCGGGGCCGACGATGGCGCTGTCCACCCCACTTGAGCCCAGACCATGAGCACTCCACTGGTTTTCATCGACGGCGACCAGGGCACGACCGGCCTGCAGATCGTCGACCGGCTGCGCGCGCGCAGCGATCTGCGCCTGCTGAGCCTGGCCGAGCCGCATCGGCGCGACAGCGCTCACCGCGCCGAGGCGCTGAACTGCTGCGACATCGCCATCCTGTGCCTGCCCGACGAGGCGGCGCGCGAGGCCGTGGCGCTGATCCGCAACCCGCGGGTGCGTGTCATCGATGCCAGCTCGGCCCACCGCACCGCGCCCGGCTGGGTCTATGGCCTGCCGGAGCTGACGGCCGGCCAGGCGCAGCGCATCGCCGCCGCGCAGCGCATCAGCAATCCCGGGTGTTATCCCAGCGGCGCGCTGGCCCTGGTGCGGCCGCTGGTCGAGGCCGGCTGCATCGCGCCCGACACGGCGCTGACGGTGCACGCGGTCTCGGGCTACTCGGGCGGCGGCAAGGCGGCGATCGCGCGCTTCGAGTCGAGCGGTGCCGGTGCCGATGGCGCGCCGCCGCCGCCGTTCCAGGTGTATGGCCTGGGCCTGGCGCACAAGCACGTGCCCGAGATCCAGCAGCATGCCGGCCTGAGCACGCGGCCGATCTTCGTGCCGGCCTATGGCGCGTTCCGCCAGGGCATCGTGCTGAGCATCGCCCTGCACCTGGACAGCCTGCCCGGCCGGCCCGATGTCGCGGCCCTGCATGCGGCCCTGGCCACCCACCACGCCGGCCATGCGGCGGTGCAGCTGCTGAGCCTGGACGCCGGCGCCAACCTGACCCATCTGGACCCGACCGCCCTGAACGGCAGCGACCGCCTGCAGCTGGCCGTGCACCACGATGCCCGGCAGGCGCAGCCGCGCCAGGTGCTGCTGAGCGCGGTGTTCGACAACCTGGGCAAGGGCGCGGCCGGCACCGCGGTGCAGAACCTGGACCTGCTGCTGGCGGCCTGATCCGGTCGGGCGGCGGCGCACTTGGCGCCGCCTGGCGCCGTTTCACGACAGCCACCGGCCGCTCGTCGCGGCGGGGATGCGCAGCGGCGCACGGACGCCGAGCATCCGGTCACCTCGCATCAACCAGGGTGACCCCATGACCTGCACCAAGCCCCGCCATGACCCCGTCCGCCGCGCCGCCATGGCGCTGGCGTCGACCAGCCTGACCGCGCTGCTGGCCCTGGCCAGCGGCTCGCTGCTGATCGCCACGCCGCCGGCGCTGGCCCAGGCCCCGGCTGCCGCACCGGCTGCCGCTGACAGCGGCTTCAACGCCGCCTTCGCCCGCTTCATCGCCGCCCGGCCCGGCGACGACGAGGCCATCGACGACGCCGCCAGCCAGTTCAGCCGGCTGTCGGCGGCCGCGCCCACCGACCCGGTGCTGCGCGTCTATGCCGGCGCCGCCACCTCGATGCGCGCCACCACGACGATGCTGCCGTGGAAGAAGATGAGCCATGCCGAGGACGGCCTGGCGCTGATCGACAAGGGCCTGGCCCTGCTGAACGCCAGCCATGACGCGCCCAGCCACCAGGGCGTGCCGGCGGCGCTGAATGCCCGCTTCACCGCGGCCAGCACCTTTCTGGCCCTGCCGGCGATGTTCAACCGCAACGAGCGTGGCCGCAGCCTGCTGCGCCAGGTGACCGACAGCCCGCTGCTGGATGCCGCGCCGGCCGGCTTCAAGGCCAGCGTCTGGCTGCGCGCCGCGGCCCTGGCCGGCGAGGACAAGCAGCCCGCCCAGGCCCGCCAGTGGCTGGAGAAGGCGGCCGCCTCGGGCGCACCGCAGGCGGCCGCGGCCCGCGACAAGCTGAAGGCGCTGTGATGGACCAGCCCGTGCTGCAACTGCACCAGGTGCACAAGACCTACCACCTCGGCGCCCATGTGGTGCCGGCGCTGCAGGGCGTGGACCTGGCGCTGGCCCCCGGCGAGATGCTGGCGCTGACCGGGCCCTCGGGCAGCGGCAAGAGCACCATCCTGAACATCGCCGGCCTGGTCGACCGCGCCGACGCCGGCCACGTGCGGCTGCGCGGCCAGCCGGTGGACGGCCTGGACGAGACCGCTGCCACGCTGCTGCGCCGCGATGCCATCGGCTTCGTGTTCCAGAGCTTCAACCTGGTGCCGGTGATGACGGTGGACGAAAACGTCGACTACCCGCTGTTCATCGCCGGCCTGGACGCGGCCCAGCGCCGCCAGCGCGTGGCCGCGATGCTCGACGCCGTGGGCCTGGCCGAGCATGCGGCGCACCGGCCCGATGCGCTGTCGGGCGGCCAGCGCCAGCGTGTGGCCATCGCCCGCGCCCTGGTCAAGCGGCCGGCCCTGGTGATTGCCGACGAGCCCACGGCCAACCTCGATTCACGCACCGCCGACCAGGTGCTGGACCTGATGCGCGAGCAGGGCCACCGCCATGGCGCGGCCTTTCTGATCGCCACCCACGACGAACGCCTGCTGGCGCGCTGCGACCGGCAGGTGCGGCTGCTGGACGGGCGCATCCTCGGCGCGCAAGGAGCAGCGGCATGAGCCTCAAGTGGTTGAAGTTCGCCTGGCACAACACGCTGCGCAACCGGCGCCGCTCGGCGGTGACGATAGGCATCTCGGCACTCGGCACGGCGGCCATCCTGCTGGCCGGCGGCTTTGCGCTGTTCACCTACCGCGGCCTGGCCGAGATGTCGGCACGCTCCACCGGCCATCTGATCGTGGCCCAGGCGGCCCAGTTCGACAAGGACGAGGACACGCCGCTGCAGCACGGCCTGGACGATGCCGATGCGCTGAAGACCCGGCTGCTGGCCGACGACGCGGTGCGCCAGGTGCTGCCGCGGGTGGAGTTCTCGGGCCTGATCAGCAATGGCGACAAGAGCACGGTGATGATGGCCACCGGCATCGACCCCGATGCCGAGTTCGCCATCAAGGGCCCGTTCCTGACCCTCAAGGCCGGCAAGGTGCTGAGCAGCGAGCAGCGCGGCATGGTCATGCTCGGCGAAGGCCTGGCGCGCAGCCTGAAGGCCACGCCGGGCAGCGGACTCACGCTGCTGGCCAGCACCACCGAAGGCGCGCTGAATGCGCTGGACGTGACCGTGGCCGGCGTGTTTGCCACCGGCGTGCCCGAGATGGACAAGCGCGCGGTCTACACCGACGTGGCCACGGCGCAGAAGCTGCTGGTCAGCCAGCGCATCTCCAGCCTGGGCGTGTTCCTCGACCGCATGCAGCACACCGAGGCGGCGCAGCAGCGGGTGCAGGCGATGTTTGGCAACGTCGTGCCGTCGCTGAAGGTGCAGACCTGGGTCGACCAGGCCTTCTTCTACCGCGGCGTGAAGGACCTCTACAACCGCATCTTCGGCGCGCTGGGCCTGATCATCGGCGTGATCGTGGTCTTCGTCGTCACCAATGCCATGGCCATGGCGGTGATCGAGCGCACCCGCGAGATCGGCACGCTGCGCGCGCTGGGCACCCTGCCCGGCCAGCTGGTGCGCAGCTTTGCGCTCGAAGGCCTGGTGCTGGGTGGCCTGGGCACGGCCGTCGGCGTGGTGCTGGCGCTGGGCGTGACCGTGTTCCTGCTGCTGGTGCCGGTGCAGATGCCGCCGCCGCCGGGGCGCAGCACCGGCTATCCGCTGCAGATCGCCTTCGACGCCACGCTCTACCTGGCCACGCTGGCCACCATGCTGGCCCTGGCCACCCTGTCCTCGGCCCTGGTGGCGCGGCGCACGGTGCGCAAGCCCATCGTCGACGCCCTGGCCCACACCTGATCGGAGCTGCACCATGCGCAAGACCCTGATGACCCTGGCGGCGATGTGCAGCGTGCTGCCGCTGCCGCCGGCCCTGGCCGCCGACGACGTGGCCACGCTGCTGAAAGAAGCCGACCGCTACCGCACCGGCGCCGACAACCTGCAGGTCGAGACCCTGGTGCAGGTGCTCAACCGCGACGGCAGCGCCGACAAGGAGCGCCGCTACACGGTGTTCAGCCAGGCCGACCGCAAGAGCCTGGTGCTGATGCGCTCGCCGGCCGAGGCCGGGCAGAAGGTGCTGATGCTGGCCGACGACTTCTGGCTGCTGCTGCCCGGCAGCCAGCGGCCGGTGCGCATCACGCCGACGCAGAAGCTGCTGGGCGATGCCTCCACCGGCGACATCGCGACCATGAGCTGGGCCCAGGACTACGGCGGCCAGCGCGTGGCCGACGAGGCCTGCCCGGCGCCCGACGAGGCCCGTGCCTGCATCCACCTGAGCCTGCAGGCGCAGCGCAAGGGCGTCAGCTACCAGCGCATCGAGCTGTGGATCGGCAAGACCCGCCACGAGCCGGTGGCCGCCGATCTGTATGTGCAGAGCGACAAGCTGGCCAAGCAGGCGCGCTTCATCCTCGGCAAGCCCGCGGGCGGCCAGCCCGTCCAGGTGGAGGAGATGGTGCTGCGCGACAAGCTCAGCAACCACAAGGAGACGCGGGTGCGCTACCTGGGCCGCAGCGTGCGCCAGGTGCCCGAGGCCTGGCTGAACCCGATGTTCCTGGCCCGCAACCCGTCGCTGGACTGAGCCGCGCATGCACATGACCCGAACCCTGCTGCCCTGGCTTGTGGTGCTGGCCACCGTCTCGGTCTGGGGCCCGGCCCAGGCCGAGCCCGGCGACGCCGCCGCCGAGCTGACGCTGCGCGCCGATGGCCGCGGCGCCAACCCCCTCGGCCCGCTGGCAGCGGCGCGGGCCCTGCAGCCCGGCCTGGCCGCGGCGCCGGCCGACGGCCTGCTGCTGCAGGCCGAGCTGCGCGACACCTGGCGATGGCGCACGCTGGGCACCGGCCTGGCCCTGCATGCCAATGGGCTGCTGGCCCACCAGTGGCTGGAGGCCGGCCAGGGCCAGGCCGATTTCAGCCGTGTCAACGAGCTGAACGCCAGCGCCGACCTGGGCGCCTGGCAGCTGTCGGCCGGCAAGAAGGTGCTGGGCTGGGACGTGGGCTATGGCTTTCGCCCCAACGACGTGGTGCAGCAGGAAACCCGACGCACCCAGTTCGGCCAGACGCCCGAGGGCCGGCCGCTGCTGATGGCCGAGCACTTCAGCGCCGACACCGCCTGGTCCCTGGTCTGGGCCCAGCCGCAGCGCTGGAACCGGCCCGAGGCCGAGCAGCGCGGCGCCGGTGAGAGCGCCCTGGCCGCGCGGGTCTACCGCCGCGATGGCGCCATCGACTGGCATGGCTTTGCCCGCCTGGGCCGGCACAGCGGTGCCAGCCTGGGCGCGGCCCTGGCCTGGGTGGCCACCGACGCCCTGGAGATCCATGCCTCGTGGCGCATGCTGCAGCGCCACGACGGCTGGGCCAGCGCCGCCGGGGCCAGCGCCACGCCGCTGACCGGCAACCCCTGGCAGTGGGTGCGGCGGCCCGGCACGGCGCAATGGCTGATCGGCGCGCAATGGACCGGCGAGGCGCGCCAGAGCCTGCTGGTCGAGGCCTGGCGCGACGGCACGGCCCTGCCCGACGCCCAGTGGCGCGACTGGGGTCTGCGCACGGCGGCGCTGGCCAGGCTGGCCGACCAGCAGCCGGCCCTGGCCGGCGCCGTGGCCGGCAACCTGGCCTGGCAGGCCACGCCCTTCAATGCCGCCAGCCTGCGCCGCGACAACCTGTTTGCCCGCCTGGCCTGGCAGCCCGAGGGCTGGCAGCTGTCGCTGGACGGGCTGTGGCAGCCCGAGGACGGCGGCCGCATCGTCACCGCCGGCCTGCAGTGGCAGGGCGACCGCTGGCGCATCGACGCCAGCTGGCGGTTCTACGGCGGGCCCGATGGCGCGCTGCTGGCCCAGCTGCCGCTGCGGCGCAGCGCGGTGCTGGCGGCGAGCTGGGCGTTTTGAGCGCTCCCGGCCGGACCAGCCGCGGCGCCGAACACCGGCCGCCAGCGTTCAGAACGTGTAGTTCAGCCTGATCTGCGTGCCTTCGCCCGAGACGCCGGCATCAACGCGCCATCCGGGCCTGTCATCACTGTCAAAGTAGCCTTGGCTGACTGCCGAACCGATCAGCGTGCCGAGCAGGGCACCCGCAACCATGTCCGAGACCCAATGCCGGTGCCCCTTGATGTCGGAGGCCAGGCCCACCGTCAGCAGACCATAGGGCAACCAAGCGTTGCCATAGGCCTGCTCATAGACCTTGGCGGCGGCGAACCAGGCGGTCACATGGAACGACGGGAACGAGCTTGCGTACTGGTGGGAGCTGAAGTACGACTCGCGGCGGTTTCCAAAATCAAGCGGGTTGTCGGTATAGGTCCGATCCGGCTGGGCCTCCCCCAGTGGCTGGGTGGGGCGCTTTCGACCGAAGGCAGTCTTCAACAGCACCTGCGAGATCAGCACCGAGTAGGTGATGGACTTGGCCGCCGCCAGACCGGCCCGCTGGGCTCGTACATCACCCGTGGCCAAGCCGCCCAGGTAGGTGCCACTGACGCCCAACAGCAGCCATCCGTCGGTGCCACCGGTGCCGACGGTCTTGAACGGACCTGGCGCGTCAGACACGCGGAATCCGCTCAGCGGCTCCTCGATGTGTCGCTGGTAGGCACGTGTCAGAGGCTTGTCCAGCAGGATCAGCGCACCAATGCCGAGGGACGCCTTGAGGAAATCGTCCGATGCGCGCCACGGATAGGTGGCCAGCGAAGTCAGCTCGCCCGGCACGCGATACACCGCCTCGCGCAGCACCTCGAAGCGCCCCGGTCCGGCGGTCTGACCGCTCCCGGTCTCCATGGCGATGGCCTCGGTGGAAATGGCGAGGATTGGCGCCAGTGCGTACCTGCTAGCAAGCATCGTGTCTCCCCTTGAGATGGGGGCGGATTCTATGGGGTCCACCTGGGCCGGCAGCTCAGGTTGGAGGGCAAGCTCGGGGCGGGAAAAACCTCATTTGCAAGGCTTCAGACGCGGGTCTGCGAAACGGTCGGGACGTCGGTTGTACCAGCCGATACGGCATGCACCCGGGAACACCGGCAGGGCTGCGCGGTGGACAGAACCTCCAGCAAGACTGTCTGCTTCCACCTTCCACCCGCCGGGGACAGCGCTTCGCGCCGCCACGACCCATCCCGTCGCAGGCCGCTGGCCTGAGGGCACGGGCGCGGCAAACATGGCGTCCACGCACTCGAACACCCCACGCCGGAGCCCGCCATGCGCCATGCCGCCGATTTCTTCGCCCTCGAGCCCGCCATCCAGCTGCATGTGGGGCTGGCGCTGGGCGCGCTGCTGCTGGGCCCGGTGGTGCTGCTCAGCCGCAAGGGCAGCCGCCTGCACCGCAGCCTGGGCTGGCTGTGGGTGCTGGCGATGCTGGGCGCGGCCGCCAGCAGCCTGTGGATCCGCGACTTCCGCCTGCCCAACCTGGCCGGCTACACGCCCATCCACCTGCTGACGGTGCTGACCTTCGTCGGCGTCACCAGCGCCATCGTCGCCGCCGCGCAGCGGCGCATCCCGGCCCATCGCAAGGCGATGTGGAGCGCCTACCTGGGCGGCTGCCTCGGTGCCGGCGCCTTTGCGCTGCTGCCGGGCCGCTACCTGGGCGACCTGCTGTGGCACCACGGCCTGGGCTGGGTCTGAGCCGCTGACCAAGGCCCTTCCACCACAATCCAACCATGCCCGCCCCCACCGCCCTGCCGCCCCACACGCTGCCCCAGCCCAGCAGCACCGGCCCGTTCTGGCTGCGGGTGCTGCGCCACCTGGCCATCGGCCTGGTGCTGTGCGTGTCGGTGGCGGTGTTCCTGACCCTGCTGTTCCGCGATCCGTTCAAGCTGAACCTGGTGTTCTCGCTGTGCATCGGCGGCTGCATCCAGGGGCTGATCGAGCTGGGCCGGCATGGCATCTCGCGCTGGCAGCTGCAGCGCGGCATGCGCAGCCCGGAGCTCAGCCAGGGCTGGCCCGGCTGGACCATCATGGCGCCCTATGTGGTGGCGTCAGCGGTGCTGGGCCACACCGTGGGCTCGCAGCTGGCCGGCTGGCTGCTGGACATCCCGAACGTGCCGCTGATCTTCTCCGGCAACACCCGCGGCCTGGTGGTGGTGTTCACCATCACCATCACCGTGTCGGCGATGACCACCTACCACTTCTATGTGCGTGGCCAGCTCAATGCCGCGGCGGCCCAGGCCGAGGCCGCGCGCCGCCTGGCCAGCGAGAACCAGCTGCGCCTGCTGCAGTCGCAGCTGGAGCCGCACATGCTGTTCAACACCCTGGCCAATCTGCGCGTGCTGATCGGCCTGGACCCGCAGCGCGCCCAGGCCATGCTGGACCGGCTGATCGCCTTTCTGCGCGCCACGCTCAGCGCCTCGCGCGCCGATGCCCATGCGCTGTCGGTCGAGTTCGACCGCCTGGCCGACTACCTGGCGCTGATGCAGGTGCGCATGGGGCCGCGCCTGAGCCATGGCTTCAGCCTGCCCGAGGCGCTGCGCGACCGGCCCGTGCCACCGCTGCTGCTGCAGCCGCTGGTGGAGAACTGCATCAAGCACGGGCTGGAGCCCAAGCTCGAAGGCGGGCGCATCGACGTGCAGGCCGCCAGCCGGCAGGCCGACGGCCACGACTGGCTGGTGCTGAGCGTGCGCGACACCGGCGTGGGCCTGCCGCCGGCCACCGCCACCCCCGCCCCGGCCGGCAGCGGCTTCGGCACCCAGCAGGTGCGCGAGCGGCTGGCCACGCTGTACGGCGGCCTGGCCCGGCTGGAACTGCAGCGCCTGCCCGATGAGCAGGGTGGCGGCACCCTGGCCACCGTGCACCTGCCCCAGGATGTGGCGCCGCTGCCGCCGGCCGCACCGCTGCCCACGTCCCATGTCCGCTGCTGAGACCCTCATGTCCCGACCGACCGCCCTGATCGCCGAAGACGAACCGCTGCTGGCCGAAGGCCTGAAGGCCGAGCTGGCCCGGCTGTGGCCCGAGCTGGCCATCGTGGCCCAGGTCGGCGACGGCGCCAGCGCCGTGCGCGAGGCGCTGGCGCAGCGCCCGGCGCTGTGCTTCCTCGACATCCGCATGCCCGGTATGAGCGGACTGGAGGCGGCCCAGGCCCTGGCCGAGGACTGGCCGGATGAAGCGTCCGCCGGGGCCGACTTTCCGCTGCTGGTGTTTGTCACCGCCTACGACCAGTATGCGCTGGCGGCCTTCGAGGCCCAGGCGGTGGACTACCTGGTCAAGCCGGTGGAGCCGGCGCGGCTGGCGGCCTGCGTGCAGCGCCTGCAGCGCCGGCTGGCCCAGCCCGCCGCGGCCAGCCCGGCGGTGCCGCCGCAGGCGCTGGACCAGGCCCTGCAGCAGCTGCGCGCCCTGCTGGGCGCCAGCCAGGCCGCGGCGCCGGCCCAGCCGCGGCTGACGGTGATCCAGGCCAGCGCCGGCGCCACCGTGCACCTGGTGCCGGTGGACGAGGTGCTGTACTTCGAGGCCGCCGACAAGTACGTGCGCGTCATCACCGCCGAGCGCGAGTTGCTGATCCGCCAGTCGCTGCGCGAGCTGCTGCCGCAGCTCGACGCCGGCCAGTTCTGGCAGGTGCACCGCAGCCTGGTGGTGCGCGCCACCGCCGTCACCACCGCCCAGCGCGAGGACACCGGCAAGGTCACGCTGACGCTGCGCGGCCGGCCCGAGAAGCTCACCGCCAGCCGGCTCTACGCGCACCTGTTCAAGGGCATGTAAGGCCGCGGGTCCGCCAAACGGACCATGACGGTCCGGCCGACCGTCACACGCCCACCGGAGCATCCGCCCATCACCCCGGGCCGAGGGAGCCTGGGGTGGCCACAGCTTTTGTTGTTCGGGGGTTCACCATGTTCCGTTCCCTGGCCCGCGCCACGCTGGCCGCTGCCTTGATCACCACCCTGCCCGCGGCCCAGGCCGACGACGCGGCCCAGCGTGCCGCCAGCTATGCGGCGCGCGTGCTGGCCGACCAGGCCCTGGCCTACTGGCCGCTGGACTTTGCCGGCGGCGTGCTCAGCGGCGCCGATGCCAGCGGCAGCGGCCTGAATGCCGTGCGCCATGGCAATGCCGGCGTGGCCGGTGGCGGCCTGTTCGGCCAGGGCGCGGCCGGCAGCGGCAGCTGGCTGTCCACGCCCAAGATCGGCGCGCTGCAGGGCAGCCAGGCGGTCACCGTCGAGGCCTGGGTCAAGCTGGACGCGCCGATGCTGTCCACCAGCGAGTCTTTCGCCGGCATCTACGACAGCAGCCAGGACAGCTATGTGCTGTACCTGGACCGCGCCAACGGCGAGCTGCGCTTCAAGGTCACCACCGCCAACGGCGTGGCCGAGCGCCCGGGGGCCAGCGCCTATGTGGTCGACAAGAAGCAGGGCCAGTGGATGCATGTGGTGGGGCAGCTCGACCCCAACGATCCGGCCGGCGCCTCGGCCAAGATCTATGTCAACGGCGTGCTGCGCGACCGCCACACCGCCACCGGCCTGAACTCCACGCTCACCGCCACCCAGGTGGCCTCGATCGGAGCCGACTGGAACAACGGCAATGCCAACCGCTTTCTGAACATCGGCCAGGTCGACCAGGTGGCGATCTACGGCCAGGCGCTCAGCGAGGCCACCATCCGCGCCCACTACGAGTTGGGCAGCGGCCAGAGCGTGCAGCAGACCCAGCCGAAGATCACCCGCCTGGCGCCGGGCTTCGAGGTCATCGCCCACCGTGGCAACTCGATGTTCGCGCCCGAGAACACGCTGGCCTCGGACCTGCAGGCCATCCGACTGGGCGCGCACCGCTTCGAGACCGACATCCGCCTGAGCAAGGACGGCGTGGCCGTGATCTCGCACGACGACAGCACGCTGCGCACCACCGGCGTCAACCGCTCGGTGGCCAACAGCACGGTGGCCGAGCTGAAGGCGCTGTCGGCGGGTTATGCCAGCGTGTTCGGCAGCCGCTATGCCGGCGAGACCATCCCGACGCTGAGCGAGACCCTGGCCCTGGCCCGTGCCGAGGGCGCCAAGGTGGTGCTGGACGTCAAGGTCGACAACGCCGGCGCCGCCATGGCCCAGTCCATCGCCGACACCGGCTACGAGCTGCGCGACGTCGTCGCCTTCGGCTGGAACGATGCCGCGGTGGACAACCTGGTGTCCCACCTGGGCGAGGCCCAGGTGTTCCACCTCGGCTTCTTCGGCGCCTTCCGCAATGCCAGCGGCCTGGACGGCCGCGGCAGCGTGCTCGACGGCCTGGTGGCGCGTGGCGTGGACGGCCTGGCGCTGAGCTTTGCCGATCTGCTGTCGGGCGGCGAGCCGCTGTGGGGCGACCTGCTGGCCCTGGCCGCCAGCCGCGGCCTGCGCGTCTATGCCTGGACCGTCAACGAGGCCGAGACCCTGGCCGACCTGGCCTCGCTGCAGGCCACGCGGATGATCCAGGGCCAGGCCGTCAGCGGCCAGCTGTCGGGCCTGATCACCGACGACCCGGCCATGGCGCTGGGCCTGGTCAGCGCCGTGCCGGAACCGCAGAGCTGGGCGCTGATGCTGGCCGGCGGCGCGCTGCTGCTGCTGCGCCGTCGCCGCCAGGCCTGACGCGCCGCAGGCCCCGGCCTCAGACCGACTGCAGGTCGGTCTGGGTGCTGCGGGGCTTGGCCTGGGCCGACCACTGCGCCAGAAAGCGCGGCAGCTCCTGCGGTGGCAGCGGACGGCTCAGCCAATAGCCCTGCACCGCGCTGCAGCCGCGCTCGCTCAGCAGCCGCGCCTCGGCCTCGTGCTCCACGCCCTCGGCCACGGTGGTCATCTGCAGCGCACGCGCCATGGCCAGGATGGTGTCGACCAACACCCGCGCCTCGGCATCGCCTTCCAGGCCGCGCACGAAGCTGCGGTCGATCTTCAGCACGTCGAAGGGGAAGCGCCGCAGGTAGCCCAGCGCCGAGTAGCCGGTGCCGAAGTCGTCGAGCGCGGTGCGGCAGCCCAGTGCGCGCAGCGTGCACAGGGTCTGGATCGCGGCATTGGCATCGGCGATCAGGGCCGACTCGGTGATCTCCAGCTCCAGCCGCGACGCCGCCAGCCCGCTGGACCCGAGCGCCGCACGCACGGTCTCGACCAGGCCGCAGGCGGCCAGCTGGGTGGCCGAGACATTGACCGACACGCGCAGCGGGGCCGGCCAGGCCGCCGCTGTCTGGCAGGCCTGCTGCAACACCCAGGCGCCGATGGCCGGCATCAGGCCGGCCTGCTCGGCAATGGGCACGAACTCGGACGGCGACACCTCGCCCAGCCCGGCCGGGCTCCAGCGCAGCAGCGCCTCCACGCCGCAGGGCTGCCAATCCACGGTGGCGGCCTGGGGTTGGTAGAGCAGGCGGAACTCGCCACGCTCCAGCGCCCCCTGCAGCGCCTGCAGCACCAGGTCGCGGCGCCGGCCGGCCTCGGCCAGGCCGGCATGGAACAGCACCGCCCGCGCACCGCCCTCGTGCTTGGCCGCATACAGCGCCACATCGGCATGCTGCAGCAGGGCATCGACGCTGTCGCCATCCATGGGCGCACGCGCCATGCCGATGCTGCTGCGCACCAGCAGGGTGTGGTCGCACAGCCGGCAGGGCTGGTCCAGCGCCTCCAGCAGCCGCGCTGCCAGCTGCTGCAGCGCGTCATCGTCCAGCGCACCGGGCACCAGCATGGCGAACTCGTCGCCGCCCAGCCGGGCCACCACGTCGCTGCGGCGCGCCACGCTGCGCAGCCGCTCGCCAAAGGTCTGCAGCAGCTGGTCGCCCACCGCATGGCCCAGGCTGTCGTTGACACGCTTGAAGTCGTCCAGATCGAACATCAGCACCGTCAGCGGCGCCGGCGACTGGCCGACCGGCCGCGCCAGCAGGCCGCTGAGCAGCTCATGGAACTGGGCGCGGTTGCACAGGCCGGTCAGCATGTCGTTGTGGGCCAGCCAGGTCAGCCGTCGCTGGGCCTGCTGGCGCTCGGTGACGTCGGCGGCCACGCCGCGCCAGCCACCCCCGGGCAGCGGGCGCGCACTCAGCGACCACCAGCGCGGGCCGTCGTCGCCCTGCAGCGTGATCACGCAGTCGCGGAAGGCCTGGCCGGCGCCCATCAGCCGGCGCAGCGTGTGCCAGCAGTGCCGCGCCTCGGCATGCCGCGGCACGCGCCCGCGCAGCAGCGGCTCGGCGCGGCGGCGGTGCAGGCCGGCCGGATCCGCCGCCAGCGCCGCCGCCAGGCGCGGCGCCGCGTGCACGAAGGCGCCATCGGCATCCAGCTCCCACAACAGGTCGCTGGCATGGTCCTCGAAGTCGCGCAGCAGCAGGCGGATGACCTCGGCATGGCGGTCGGCGCGCGCCTCGGCCACCAGGCGGGCGCTGAAGTTGCGGGCATGCACCCACACGCCGAACACCACCAGCAGCGCATAGGCTGCGAGCATGCCCATGGTGGCCCGGGCCAGCGGGCCGTTGTCGCCCAGCAGGGTCAGCGACGCCCCGGCGCCAAGCACCGCCACCCAGGCGGTGGCGGCGGTGGGCACGGTGGCCAGGGCAAAGCCGCCGGCGCAGGTCATGCCGGTGATGACCACGCCGACGAAGAAGCGCTCGGGCCCGCCCAGCACATCCCACTGCAGCAGCGGCAGCGCCGCCCAGGCTGCCGCCAGGGCCCCGGCCTGCCAGGTGGCGCGCCGCAAGGCCCGCCGGGAAGCCACCTCGCGCGGCCCGCGCCGGCGGGCACTCAGCCAGCCCTGCAGGCCCAGCCCGGCCATCACCAGCACCGCCGCCGCCCAGGCCAGCAGCGCGCCGCGCCAGGCGCTGCCCCACACCGCCATGCACACCAGGCCGACGTTGGACAGGTTGACCAGCATGGCCGCAGGCGTGAGCCTCAGCACCGCCTGCAGCTGGCGGGCGCGGTAGACCGGCGCATCCTGATCGTCGGGGTCGTACAGGCGGAACAGGGCCTGCCAGCGCCGGCCGGGCGAAAGACCGAAAAGCGTCGAGAGCGCCATGCGTCGAGCACAAGGACACCCCGGGCCATACGGCGCCCGAGCTGGGGATCTGCAAAGAGAGGACGGCTGCAGACAGCGGACCGCCCCCCGGGGGATGGGGAACTGCCCCCCGGTTTTCGGCCGGGCGCCCGGATACTGTAGTCGTCCCGGGCCGCCCGTTCACGCCTCCTAGAATCGACCTTGCCCGATGTTGCCGACGCGCCATGCCGCCCTGCGGACCTGGCGCGCCCCTCCCTTCCTGCCCGTGCCCTCCATGTCCGCCACCGACAGCGCCCCCAAGCCCGCCAACTTCCTGCGCACGATCATCGAGCGCGAACTGCAGGACGGGGTCTATGCGCAGCGACAGTGGGGCGGCACGCCCGGCGATGCGGCCCACCACCAGGCCGGCAGCGCCGACCCGGCGCGCGTGCGCCTGCGCTTCCCGCCCGAGCCCAACGGCTATCTGCACATCGGCCATGCCAAGAGCATCTGCCTGAACTTCGGCCTGGCCCGCGACCATGGCGGCGTCTGCCACCTGCGCTTCGACGACACCAACCCCGAGAAGGAGGAGCAGGAGTACGTCGACGCCATCATCGAGATGGTCAAGTGGCTGGGCTGGGACTGGGAGTTCCAGGGCACCCAGCACCTGTACTGGGCCAGCGACTACTTCGACTTCATGTACCGCGCCGCCGAGCACCTGATCGAGCGCGGCCTGGCCTATGTGGACGAGCAGACGCCCGAAGCCATGCGCGCCAACCGCGGCGACTTCACCACGCCCGGCACCAACAGCCCGTTCCGCGACCGCACGCCGGATGAGAACCTGGCGCGCTTTCGCGAGATGCGCGACGGCCAGCACCCCGACGGGGCGATGGTGCTGCGCGCCAGGATCGACATGGCCTCGCCCAACATCAACCTGCGGGACCCGGCCCTCTACCGCATCAAGCACGCCCACCACCACAACACCGGCGACCGCTGGTGCATCTACCCGATGTACACCTATGCGCACCCGATCGAGGATGCGCTGGAGAACATCACCCACTCGATCTGCACGCTGGAGTTCGAGGACCAGCGCCCGTTCTACGACTGGCTGCTGGCGCGGCTGTGCGAAGGCGGCCTGCTGAACACGCCGGCGCCCAAGCAGCACGAGTTCGGCCGGCTCAACCTGAGCTATGTGGTGACCAGCAAGCGCAAGCTGCGCGCCCTGGTCGAAGAAGGCATCGTCAGCGGCTGGGACGATCCGCGCATGCCCACGCTGGCCGGCCTGCGCCGCCGCGGCTATACGCCGGCGTCCATCCGCAAGATGGCCGAGGACACCGGCGCCAGCAAGACCAACGCCTGGATCGACTACAGCGTGCTGGAAGGCGCGCTGCGCAACGACCTGGAAGGCCAGGCGGCGCGTGCGATGGCCGTCATCGACCCGCTGCGCCTGGAGCTGACGAACTGGGCCGAGCTGTATGGCGCCGCGCACCACGAGCCCTGCAGCGCGCCGGCCCATCCGCACCTGCCCGAGCTGGGCCAGCGCAGCTTCAGCCTGGGCCCGGCGGTCTGGATCGAGCGCGACGACTTTGCCGAGGTGCCGCCCAAGGGCTTCTTCCGCCTGTTCCCCGGCAACAAGGTGCGGCTGAAGTACGGCATGGTGGTCGAGTGCAGCGGCTGCGAGAAGGATGCCGACGGCCGCATCACCAAGGTGCTGGCCAAGGTCGTGCCCGACACCAAGAGCGGCACGCCGGGCGCCGATGCGGTCAAGGTCAAGGGCACCATCACCTGGGTCGGCGTGCACGACGGCCTGGCAGCCGAAGTGCGCCTGTTCGACCGCCTGTTCACCCAGGCCCAGCCCGACGCCGGCGACACCGATTTCCGCGACGTGCTCAACCCGTCCAGCAAGAGCGTGGTGCAGGGCTATGTGGAGCCCTCGCTGGCCACGGCCGCGCCCGACACCCGCTTCCAGTTCGAGCGCCACGGCTACTTCGTCACCGACCGGCTGGACCATGCGGCCGGCGCGCCGGTGTTCAACCGCGTCACCACGCTGAAGGACAGCTGGGGCAAGTGATCGCCTCCGCCCCGCCCTGGCCGGCCTGCGGTGCCCAGCACCTGCAGGCCGACACCGGCGCGCCCGGCGCGCCGGCCGGCGTGGCCTGGCACCGGCCGACGCCCGCCTACTGGGCGCTGTGGCTGCAGCGGCCCGAGCTGGCCCTGGTGGCCGAAAGCTGCCGCGCCGAGCGGCGCCTGCACCAGGCCCTGCAGGCCGACCCGCTGCGCCGCATCGGCGATGTGGAGCTGGCCGCGCTGGCCGATGCCGATGTGCGCCAGAACTGGCGGTTGTGGCGTGGCCTGCGCGACGGCGTCACGGCCGCCGGCTCGCTGGAGGCCTTCTACCTGGGCCTGATGCGCAGCGGCCGCATCACCCTGCCGCCGCTGTTCATCGATCTGCTGGTGCAGGCCCTGGTGGCGCGGCTGCTGGCCACGGAGAACGACGCACGCATCGGCCGCGCCGCCGAGCTGCTGTTCCGCCCGCAGCAGCTGAGCCTGGAGTCCGGCCGCGTGCTGGCCGCCGACCACGAGGCGCTGCAGGCGCAGCGCGGCGATGGCGGCTTCGGCAGCCTGGGCCGACTGCTGGCCGAGGCCGGCGCGCCGCTGCGCGGCAGCGAATGGGCGGTGCTGGGCGACGACCAGGCCGCCGCCTGGTGGCAGGATGCGCAACGCCCGACGCCACGCCGCCAGTGGCTGCTGGACCTGACCCTGCAACAGGCCAAGACCCTGGCGCCCGGCGTGAGCGTGCCGCTGACCCTGGCCCATTCGGGCCTGCAGTCGCTGGCCCAGGTGCTGCAGCGCTGGCTGGCTCAGCTGCTGGGCCTGCAGGCCACGATCACGCCGCTGCCACGCATCGACGATGCGGCCTGGCGCTGGCACCTGGGGCTGGACGCCGAATCCAGCGCCATCCTCAACGACCTGTATGCCGGCCAGGCCCTGCCCGATACCCGCCTGGCCCGGCTGGTCGGGCTGTTCCGCCTGGACATCGCCGATGCCGGCCGCCTGCGGCCCGAGCTGCGCGGCGCCCCGGTGTGGCTGGGCCTGGCCATGGACGCCGACGGCCTGCTGCGGCTGAAGCCGCAGAACCTGCTGCTCAATCTGCCGTTGATCGAGCAGCCGTGAGCGCCCCCGGGTGGCGTTTACAGCCCGCCCAGCACCGACTTGTCGCCCAGGCCCCATTTCAGGTTGGCCAGCGCCGCCCGGCGCTCGGTGCCATCGCGCGCGCCACGGTCATCGGTCACGCCAATGGCCGCATACAGGCCCTTGGCCAGACGGACCTCGGCCCCCAGCAGGCTGCGCCGGCGTTGCTCGTCGGCATGGCCGGCCAGTTCAGACCGGCGCCGTGAATGCTCCGCCAGCAAGGCCAACCGGGGCGTGCCGATGCGCAGGTTCAGCGCCCACAGCCGTGCCGACTCGGCCAGAAGCTGGCTGCCACCAGCGGGGTCGGCCGCACGCTCGTCGTTGCTGCGCCGCCAGTGAGCAGTGAGGCCCAGACCCGCGCGCTGGTCGGCCGCCACGCGCATGTTGTCGAAGTCCAGGCCCCAGGCGCCGGTGACCCACAGGCTGCCGGCCGAGGACGCCAGCCCCTTCACACCGCCATCGCTGCTGTAAAAGGCCTGGCCATAGCCGACGGCAAGGGTTGTCGGATTCCAGCGGTTCAGGCTGCGGTCGATCAGTTGCATGCATGCTTTCAGCAGAGCCTGGTCGGCGTCGGTGAAGCTTGGCGCCGCGCCCGGTTGCAGCGCAGGCACATCCGGCTGCTGCTGGAATCTGCGGGCGATCGCCTGGCAGTCCTTGCCCGCCGCCGTGGCCACCGCTTCTTCGGCCTCCTTGGAATACAGCACCGTCTGCACGCCAAGCGCTGTGCGGGCATCGCCGGACTTCTCGCTGGGCAGGGTGGCGAACGACACGGTGGTGCGCACCCACAGCCGCATGGCCAGACGATCCAGCTCGGTCCATTTGACCGGCCGCAGCAGCATCGCCGGGCTGAATTCGGCGCCCACGGCCTGGGTGATGCGCCCCTGCTTGTCCAACCCGTTGCTCAGGGTCAGCGCAGCCTCGCGAAAGCTGGCCACCCGGGGCACCTGGGCCGAAGCCACGCCCAGCACCACCGCGGCTGCCGGCGTGGCAATCGGCATGTCCAGGGTCACATCCTGGATCAATTCGCCCACGGCGCCGGAGTTAGGCGCCGACTTGAGCACCGCCTTGACCAATTCGGCATCCTGGGCCGCGGCGGGCAGTGCCGACATCGCCCCCAGCAGCAGCAAGGCCGGGCTGCACATCGCCCTGCAGCAGGCATCGTGCCAGTTGCTCATGACCCTCTCCTTCAGGTGCGGAAGTAGGCCGCGCCAACGATGCCGGCCGCCGGACCCTGGGCCGGCTTGGGCCCGCCCAGGTCATCGATCAGCGACACATCGTTCGCAAACAGGCCGAAGCCGACCGAGACCTGGTTGGCGCCTGGCGCAACGGCCATGGCCGCCCCCTTGAAGCTGAAGGCGTATTCAAAGCCGGGCTGCACCGGCAGGTCGAACACATCGGGGGTGGCGGTGTTGCTGCTGTTGTCGATCACGCCGCTGGGCAGCACGGTCCAGCTGTTGGCGCCGGGCGGCTTGCGAAACGCGCCGACGCCGGCATTGGCCTGCACCGGATAAGACGCGTCCAGGCGCAGCGATACCCGCGTGGTGCCGGGTGGCATCTGCACGAACGAGGTGTTGGCAAAAGAAAGGACGGGGTAAGGCATCCGAGACTCCTCGACAGGCCCGACAGCGGACCGAGAGTCCCATTGAAGGCGGGCGCGCCGCGGTGCGCATCGGCGGCTTGAAGGACGCCTGGCTCCTCAGGTCTGATGACACGCAGGCCAGCTGCCGCTGACAGCGCCCCAGGGCCCGGTCGTCTCAGCCAAGGTGTGAAAGATGCGTCGCGAGTGGGCTCAGGCCCACAGCCGGTAGGCCCAGAATGCCTCGTCGTGGTGGACGCGGCGGTGCAGCTCGGCCGGGCTGAAGCCGGTGACGCGCCGCGTCTCGCGGCACAGATGCGACTGGTCGGCATAACCGGCATCCAGTGCGACCTCCGACCAGTCGGGCTGCCCGGCGGCCGCCACGTCGAAGAACGCGCGCTCGGCCCGCGCCAGGCCACGCAGCTGGCGCATCGACTGGCCGGCCCATTGCTTGATGCGCCGCTCGGCCTGGCGCAGGCTGCGCCCCGGCGCCGAGCTGGCGGCACGCAGTGCCAGGCCCTGTGTCCAGTCCTCGTAGCGCCGGGCGCCGCCGGTCTGGCGCGGCCGCGCGGCCTGCCAGCGCGGGTCGAGGAAGTCCTCCACCAGGGCCAGGCGGCAGTCGTCGTCGTCGGCCTGCTGCACCGCCTCGCACATCGCCAGCCATTCCGGCGGCAGCACGGCCCGGGCATCGTCGAGGCGGTTGACCCAGTGCTCGGGGCGCAGGCCGATCAGGTGCTGCAGCGCATCGGGCGCCAGCAGCAGCATCATGGCGTGCACCGGGCCCGGGTTGCAGGACAGCACCGGCCCCTGCTGCGGTCCGCCGAACACCCAGCGCCCGGGAAGGGGCTGGGGCACGGCGTCCGGCTGGTCGAAGGGCAGCATCAGCGACTGGCCGCTGAACCACCAGCTCAGGCAGCACAGCGGCGAGGCCGGAAAGTAGTTCAGCCGCTGCGCCGGCTGCAGCAGCAGGCCGCGGGTGTCGCGCAGCATCACGCCGCGCACGCAGGCACTGAGCGACACCCGCGGCAGCCACAGCCGGCTGCGGCTGGCCGGCCCTTGTGCATCAACGGTCATGCGCCCAGTGTAGGCAGGGCCGCGTCCCGGCCGGCCTGCGCCGGCGCAAGCCCTGCGACTGTCGTTTGCGTTCAAGACGGCGCCGCGGCCGGCCGACACAGTGGCCGCCATGGCCTCTTCGCACGAACTCGCCGGCGCCACGCTGCCTGCCACTGCCGCCGCCTCCGCCGCCGCCACCACCAAGGCCGTGCCGCCCGGCCCGTCCAGCCGCCTCTGGGGCCTGCCGCTGCTGCGGGCGATGCGCCGCGACTACCTGGGCTTTGCCCAGGACCTGCAGCGCCGCCATGGCGACCTCAGCCACATGCGCCTGGGCGCCGAGCACGCCTACGACCTGTTCCATCCCGAGCTGGTGCGCGAGGCCCTGGTCGAGCAGGCCGATGCGCTGATCCGCTGGGAACGTGGCATCGAGGTCTTCGAGCAGGTGGTCGGCCGCAGCCTGCTGGTCAGCGAGGGCGCCGACTGGCAGCGCCAGCGCCGCATGCTGCAGCCGGCGTTCACGCCGCGCCGCGTGGCCGGTTATGCACGGCTGATGCGCGAGGCCGCCGGCCAGGCGCTGGACCGCTTGCTGCCACCCACCGATACCCAGGCCGAAGTCGACATGGACGCGCTGTGGTCGCGGCTGGCGATGGACGTGATCCTGCGCACGCTGTTCTCCACGCCGCTGGCCGACGATGCCTCGCGCGCCCAGCAGGCGGTGCGTCTGCTGTCGGACATCGGCATGCGCGAGATGTTCTGGCCGTTCAGCCTGCCCGACTGGCTGCCGCTGCCCGGCAAGGCCGCCAAGCGCCAGGCGCTGCGCACGCTGCGGGGCCTGGTGGACCGCCACATCGCGGCGCGCTGGCCGGCCGGCCGGGCCGCGCCCGATGCCGGTGCCGACACCGGGACCGACACCGACACCAGCGCCGGCGACGACCTGCTGGGCCACCTGCTGGCGCTGCGCGACGAGCAGGGCGGCGCGGCGCTGAGCCGACAGGAGGTGTTCGACCAGTGCGTGCTCAGCTTCCAGGCCGGTCACGAGACCAGCGCCACCGCCCTGCTGTGGTGGAGCCGGCTGATGGCCGAGCATGCGCCGGTGCAGCAGCGGGTGCAGCAGGAGCTGGATGCGGTCCTGGCCGGCCGCGCGCCCGAGGCCGCCGATCTGGCCCGTCTGCCATGGCTGACGGCGACGCTGAAGGAGGCGATGCGCCTGTACCCGCCGATCGCCGCGCTGATGACCCGGCGCACCACCCGCGCCATCAGCCTGGGCGGCTGGCCCATCCCGGCCGGTGCGCTGCTGCGCATCACGCCCTGGGTCATCCAGCGGGATGCACGCTGGTATGCGCAGCCCGATCAGTTCCGTCCCGAGCGCTTTCTGCCCGAGGCCGAACCCCCGGTGCGCGGCGCCTGGCTGGCCTTCGGCGTGGGCCCGCGGGTGTGCACCGGCCAGCATTTCGCGATGCTGGAGATGCAGCTGTCCGCAGCCCTGCTGCTGCAGCGCTGCACGCTGGCCCTGCCACCCGGTGCCGCACCGGCCCGGCCGCAGTTGCAGGTGACGCTGCGGCCCGCAGGTGGGCTGCGGCTGCTGTGCCGGCCGCGCCGCAGCGGCGGCAGCAGCGAGGGCCGCGAAAAAGGGGCCTGAGAACCGGGCCATGGCCCGAGCGGGCCATGGCCGCCGCACCAGGCTGGCCCATCGGGTCGATGCGCGAAGCGGCCCCGCCGGCAAGACTGCCACCCATGCGGTGACACCGGGTCGCCGCCAGCCCACGATGCCGGAGTCCGACCATGAGCCCCCTCGCCCTTCCCTTGTCCCGAGCCATGCCGCAGCGCGCGCTGGCCCTGAGCGCGCCTCTCGCCTGGGCCCTGGCCCTGCTTGCGCCCGCCCCTTCGGCCTGGGCGCTGGGCGTCAGCGGCAGCCATGGCGTGATCGCCACCGTCGCCAGCCTGCATGGCGGCGGCGAGTACCACGCGGAGGCCGAGGCCAACCTCAGCACCGTCAACACCTGGGGCGTGGCCAGCGGCTCGCTGTCCGACGGCGCCCTGCATGCCTATGCCTGGTCCAGCAACAACCCCACGCTGTCGAGCTACTGCAAGCCCTACATGCTGTCGTGCAACTGGGGCATCAGCGCCGATGTCTACATGTGGGACACGCTGACGCTGAAGGCCGGCGCCCAGTACCAGGCCGGCCAGAAGGTCAAGTACGAATGGGATGCCCACGGCACCTGGGGCAATGGCCGCTGGTGGACACGCGCCAGTGCGATGTCGTGGTTTTATGCCGGCACCAACCCGCAGGGCTACAACACCCAGGCCGTGGCCATGAACCTGAAGACCGGCGGCGACACCGTGCTGCGCGGCGCCTTCGAGGTGCCGGCCGACGGCAGCAGCTACACCGTCTACATCTACGGCGCACTGTCCGTGCATGCCGAGGGCGGCGCCTGGGCCGATTACAGCCAGACCAGCCGCTTCCACATCGAGCTGCCGCCCGGCGTGGAGATGGTGTCGGCCTCGGGCCGCTTCATGAGCGAGCACCTGCCCACCACGCCGGTGCCGGAGCCCGCGACGGCCACGCTGTGGCTGGCCGGCTTGCTGGGTCTGTCGGGCCTGTCTGGCGTTTCAGGCCGCGGAGCCTGGGCGCGCCGCCGCACGGCCAGGCTCAGTGGCCGGTGACGAAGTCGTTGCCGGCGCGGTCCTGGCCGCGCAGCAGCCACAGCGGACGCTGCGCAAAGTCCACCGGCACGCCGGTCTGGCCGTGCACCGGGCGCAGGCCGCGGTCGAACAGGCTGGTCGCCGGCATGTAGCGCAGGGCCACGCCGGTGCGGCGCTGGTCGCTGGTATTGGCCGCCGCGCCGTGGATCATGTGCACATCGTGCAGGCTCATCTGGCCGGGCTCCAGCTCGATGTCCACCGCCTGCGATTCGTCGAAGGCGCCGGCCGCCAGGCGCTGGTTCAGCGTCAGGTCGTCGCGGTCCTCGTGCAGGTGCTCGTGCAGCCGACGCTCGCGCTGCGAGCCGGGGATCACGCGCAGGCAGCCGTTGGCGCGCGTGCTGGGCTCCAGCGCCAGCCACACGGTGCAGGTGGCCAGCGGGCGGATCGGCCAGTAGTGGCCGTCCTGGTGCCAGGGCGTCTCGAAGCCCTGGCCGGCCGGCTTGCAGAACACATGGCAGCCCCACAGGATGACGTCGTCGCCGATCACGCCTGACACCAGCTCGGCGATCTCGGCATCACGCGCCAGGTCCAGGAAGGCGGCCACGCCGCGCACGCCCTCGCCGTTGTCGGCCGCCCCGGCGGCGCGCTCGACATGGGCCGACACCAGCTTCTCGGGCCGCACGCCGGGGTTGCGGCGCAGCAGCTCGTCCAGCGCCTCGCGCATCTCGGCCACACGTGGCGCCGGCAGGCGCCAGCCGGGCACGACCCAGCCTTCGGTCTGGTAACGGGCGATCTCGTCGGGATTCAGCTTGGCCATGGGCCGATTCTGCGCAGCACCGGCCAGCCGGCACAGGCTGGAAACCCCGGCCCCGTCGCCAAGCCGTCGGCGGCGCTCAGACCAAGGCCGACTCGCAGGCGCCGAACACGTGCTCGGCCACGGCCTCGGGCGCATTGAGGGTGCGCACCGCGTCGTACAGCGCCTGGGCCTCGGCAAAGCGCCGGCGCAGCAGGTTCAGCCACTGCTTGAGGCGGCCGGCGCGGTGGCGCGGCTCCACATGCAGGGCCACCCGCTCCCAGTAGCGCGCCAGCAGCGGCGGCACCACCTCCCAGCCGGGCGCGAAGGCGCCGCGGATGGCCAGCGCCAGCCCAGGATCGGCCACCATGCCGCGGCCCAGCATCAACGCCTGGCAGCCGCTCTCGGCGCGACAGCGCAGCGCATCGGCGGCGCTCCAGATCTCGCCGTTGGCGATCACCGGCAGCGTGGCCGGCAGGGCCTGGCGGATGCGCGCGATGGCATCCCAGTAGGCCGGCGGCTTGTAGCCCTGCAGCTTGGTGCGGCCGTGCACCACCAGCTCGCAGGCGCCGCCGGCGACCAGGGCCTGGGCCGATTCCAGGCTCAGGTCGGCATCGCGGTTGCCCAGGCGCATCTTGGCCGACACCGGCACGGCCGCCGGCACCGCGCGGCGCACGGCGGCGACGATGTCGTGCAGCAGCTCGGGCTCGTCCAGCAGCACCGCACCGCCGCGGTGGCGGTTGACGGTCTTGGCCGGGCAGCCGAAGTTCAGGTCGATGCCCTCGGCGCCCAGCTCGGCCAGGCGGGCGGCGTTGTCGGCCAGCACCTGGGGCTCGCTGCCCAGCAGCTGGGCACGCACCGGCACGCCGGCGGCGGTGCGGCTGCCGTTGAGCAACTCGGGCATCACGCGCTGGAACACCCGGTCGGGCAGCAGCCGGTCGGTGACGCGGATGAATTCGGTGACGCAGCGGTCGATGCCGCCGACCCGGGTCAGCGCATCGCGCAGGCTGTGGTCGAGCAGCCCTTCCATGGGCGCGAGCAGGATCATGATCGGCGCGCAGTGTAGTCGTGCAGGCCACAATGCCGGCATGAGCCCAACCGACGACGACGCCGCCAGCCCTGCCCAGGTGCTGGCCCAGACCCGGGCCTGGGTCGACGGGGCGGTGATCGCGCTGAACCTGTGCCCGTTTGCCAAGGCGGTGCAGGTCAAGGGCCTGATCCGCTATGTGGTCAGCCAGGCCGACACGCCCGAGGCCCTGGCCCTGCAGCTGGCCGATGAGCTGCGCCTGCTGGCCCACACGCCGATGAGCGAGGTCGAGACCACGCTGCTGGTGCATCCCCGGGTGCTGGGCGACTTCCTGGACTTCAATGACTTCCTCGGCTTGGCCGACGACCTGCTGGCCGAGCTGGCGCTGGACGGCGAGATCCAGATCGCCAGCTTCCACCCCGACTACCGCTTTGCCGGCACGCGCGCCAACGACGTGACCAATGCCAGCAACCGCTCGCCCTGGCCCACGCTGCACCTGATCCGCGAGGCCAGCATGGACCGCGCGGTCGAGGCCGGCGCCGATGCCGACAGCATCGTCGAGGCCAACCTGGCCACGCTGCGCCGCCTGGGCGCGCGCGGCTGGGCCGAGCTGCGGCAGCGCTGGCTGGCCGCCGACCAGCAGGCGGCCGACGGCCCGGCCTGAGCCGCTGGGGCGGCTTGAGTTCGGCCGGCGCTGGCCGATAAGCCGAGCACAGCTTCAGCCGCCCCCATGACCCTGATCGCCCCCCCTGTCAGCACCGCCCGCATCGCGCAGGAGTTGGAGCAGGCGCGCCGCAGCGGCCCGCTGCGCCAGATCGCCATCCCGCCCTGCCCGACCCTGCTGCTGCGCCTGCGCGATACGCTGGCGCCACGCGAACCCGATCTCAACGAGGTGGCGGCCATCGCCTCGCACGACGTGGCCATGTCGGCGGTGCTGATCCAGCGCGCCAACAGCCCGCTGCACCGGGCCGCGGCCGGCGGCACCGCGCCGCTGTCCACCGTCGGCCAGGCGATGACCGTGCTGGGCCTGGACGAGACCGCCCGCACCATGACCGAGTTCCTGGCACGCAAGGCCCTGCCGGTGCGCAGCCCGCAGCTCGAACGCTTCTGGGAGCGTTCCAGCCGCCGCGCCATGGCCATGGCCTTCATCGCCCGGCAGCTGCCGGGCCTGGCGGTGGACCTGGCCCATGCCCACGGCCTCTTTTGCCACGTCGGCCTGCCGGTGCTGCTGCAGTGCCTGCCGGGCTATGGCGCCACGCTGATGGAAGCCGAGATGCGCCACGACCGCAGCCCGGTGGCCACCGAAAACGCCAACCACCGCAGCGACCATGCGGTGGTCGGCGCCCTGGTGTGCAAGCTGTGGCGCTTCTCGCCCACGCTGGTGGCCTCGGTGCGCCTGCACCACGACCTGCTGGACCTGGGTCGCGAGCCGGCCGACACCGAGCCCGAGGTGCAGACCCTGGTGGCCGCCGGCCTGCTGGCCGAGCAGCTGATGCGCCAGGCCGAGCAGCTGCCGCCCGACCGCGACTGGCAGGACCATGCCCAGCAGGCGCTGGACTGGCTGGCCGTGCCGGCCGACGAGCTGGCGCACTGGCAGGACCGGCTGCAGCCGATCTTCGACGCCGGCTGACAAGGCATGAACGAATCTGCTGCGCGGGCAGATCTCGGGCCTGCGTTGCTCGCCGTACGGGTGTACGGCTGCGCTACTCAACCCAAGCTGAGCCCGCTCGCGACGGTTCTTTCACGCCGTGTGGGCAACGCTCAGCGCACCGCGTCGGGCAGCTCGATCTTGACCTCGAGCACCTCGAGGTTGTCCTGTTTTTCGAGGCTGACCTTGATGTCGTCGGGCGAGATGTTGACGTACTTGCTGATCACCGCTACCAGGTCCTTCTGCAGCGCCGGCAGGTAGTCGGGGCGCTTGCCCAGCGTGGTGCGCTCATGGGCCAGGATGATCTGCAGCCGCTCCTTGGCGACCGAGGCCGACTTCTTCTTCTCGCCGAGCAGGAAGGAGAGCAAGGACATGGCGCTCACCTCCCGCCGAACAGGCGCTTGAAGAAGCCGGGCTTCTCGGCCTCGGTGAAGCGCATCGGCAGCTGCTGGCCCATGAAGCGGCCGATCACGTCCTTGTAGGCCTCGCTGACGTCGGTGCCGCCCAGATGGATGGCCGGCACGCCCTGGTTGCTGGCGTCGAGCACGCTGGTGCTCTCGGGGATCACGCCGATCAGCGGGATGCGCAGGATCTCCTGCACATCGGTCAGCGACAGCATCTGGCCGTCCTGCACGCGGTTCGGGTTGTAGCGGGTGATCAGCAGGTGTTCCTTGACCGGTTCCTTGCCCTCGATGGCGCGCTTGGTCTTGCTGCCCAGAATGCCGAGGATGCGGTCGGAATCGCGCACCGACGAGACCTCGGGATTGGTCACCACCAGGGCCTCGTCGGCAAAGTGCATGGCCATCAGCGCACCGGTCTCGATGCCGGCCGGCGAGTCGCAGACGATGTACTCGAAGCCCTGGGCGATCAGGTCGTTGAGCACGCGCTCCACGCCCTCCTGCGTCAGCGCGTCCTTGTCGCGGGTCTGGCTGGCGGCCAGCACGAACAGGTTGTCGCTGTGCTTGTCCTTGATCAGCGCCTGGTGCAGGTTGGCCTCGCCCTGGATCACGTTGATCAGGTCATAGACCACGCGGCGCTCGCAGCCCATGATCAGGTCGAGGTTGCGCAGGCCGACATCGAAGTCGATGACCGCGGTCTTGTGCCCTTGCAGGGCCAGGCCCGAGGCGAAGCTGGCGCTGGTGGTGGTCTTGCCGACCCCGCCCTTGCCAGAGGTGACGACGATGATCTTGGCCATCGGTGTGCGTTCCTTGGGTGTGTTGTTGACTAGATCGGGTCGACCTGGATGCGCTCGCCGTCCAGCCGCACCTGGGCCGGCTTGGCCCAGACGCTGGGCGCCAGCGGCGTCTCGATGGTGCGGTAGATGCCGGCGATCGACACCAGCTGCGGCTCCAGGCAGGTGCTGAAGATGCGCGCCTCGGTGTTGCCACGCGCGCCGGCAATGGCCCGGCCGCGCAGCGGTGCATAGACATGGATGTGGCCGTCGGCGATGACCTCGGCGCCGAAGCTCACCGTGGCCAGCACCACCAGGTCGGCGCCGCGGGCATACACCCGCTGGCCCGAGCGCAGCGGCTTGTCGATGACCAGGGTCGGCGCGCCGGCGGCGGCGGGCACCTCGCGCACCACCTCGACCTCCTTGATGACCTCGACCTCGCGCACCACGTCGCGCACCACTTCCTTGACGACCTCGTGCACCTCGACCGCCTGGGTCATGGTCGGCAGCTCGGCCGCGGCCGGCGCGGCGTCCAGCGCCTCGGCCAGGCCGGCGGCCCGCGCCGCAGCGGTCTGCGCCGGGCTGCCGCCCTGCACCGCGATCGGCACCAGGCGGTGACGGCGGATGGCCGGCAGCAGCACGGCGAAATCCACCGGCGCATCGGCCTCGCGCAGCGGGCTCAGGTCGATGACCACCGGATCGTCGTCGAACAGGCCCGGCGTATCGGCAAAGCGCTCGTCCAGCGCCTGGGCCAGCACCGCGGCGTCGGCCGTGGCCAGGCGCAACGCGGTCAGCGTCCATGCGGTGCTCTTCAGGTCGAACGCGGCTTTGGCCGGGGCGGCAGTGGGCATGGTGGGCGGATGAGGGGCGGATGGCCGCCATAAGACGAGGCGCCTGTCCCCGGAACCATGGCCGGTGGCAGGCGCCACGTGCGCAAGTGTAGCGGTGCGATGATCGCGCCCCTTATTGCGCCCAACTGACGGCCCAGGCCCCCTGCCCCATGCAAACTTCGAACCGACTGCTCTCGCTGGCCCTGCTGATCCTGCCGGCGGCCCTCTGCCACGCCCAGCCGGGCGCGGCCAACGCTGCCTCGGCCGCGGCCCCGTCGGCCACCCCGTCGACCACCACCACCGTCACGGGCGCCCCCCAGTCGCCCGCCGCCGGCGCCACGCTCACCACCGCCAGCGGCCTGGTGATCAAGATGCTCAGCGCCGGCAAGGGCCCGCAGCCCGCCGCCACCGACACCGTGCGCGTGCACTACCGCGGCACCTTCCCCGACGGCCGCGAGTTCGACAGCTCGCACAGCCGCGGCCAGCCGGCCGAATTTCCGCTCAACCGCGTCATCAAGTGCTGGACCGAAGGCGTGCAGCTGATCAAGGTTGGCGGCACGGCGCGCCTGACCTGCCCGCCGGCCATCGCCTATGGCAGCCGCGGCGCCGGCGGCGTGATCCCGCCCGACGCCACGCTGCACTTCGAGATCGAATTGCTCGGCATCAAGGCGCGCTGACAGGAAAGCCCGGGGTCGGGGGTTTCCCCGCTGCCGAGGCCCGGGGCCGCGCAGGCAGCATGGTCGACGCAAAAACGAACGGTCGTTCGATTTGGAACGACCGCCCTGCGGAGACCCCATGCACCCAGTCCGACTTCCTCTTGCGGCCCTGCTGGCCGCAGCCCTGCTGGTGGCCTGCGGCGGCGGCGACGAGCCGGTGCCCGGCAGCCAGCCCACCGCCGGCGCCCCCACCGCCAAGGGCAGCTTCAGCGCCCTGGTCAGCTTTGGCGACAGCCTCAGCGACATCGGCGCCTATGCCCCGGCCACCTCGCTGGCCGGCAACGGCAACGCGCCGTATTTCGGCGGCAAGTTCACCACCAACCTCGACGGCGGCCAGGGCAAGGTCTGGGTCGAGAACCTGGCCAGCTCACTGGGCCTGGTGGTGACGCCGGCCGAGGTCGGCTTTGCCGGCAGCTCGGTCAAGTGCCCGGCGGCGCTGCAGTCGGCGGCGCTGGCCGCCACCTGCACCGGCTATGGCCAGGGCGGCTCGCGCGTCAGCGACGCCAACGGCATCGGCAAGAGCGGCGGCGCGCTGACCGTGCCCATGACCACCCAGGTGGCCAACCACCTGGCGCGCTTCGGCAGCTTCAGCGCCGCCGACCTGGTGATGGTGTTCGGCGGCAACAACGACGTGTTCATCCAGTTCGGCGCGTTCACCGCCCAGGCCACGCAGATCCAGACCGAGGCCGCCGCCGGCCGCATCAGCGCCGACGAGGCCAAGCGCCAGCTGTTCCATGCCCAGACCACGGCCCAGGAGGCGCTGAAGACCGCCGCGCTGCAGCTGACCACCCTGGTGCGCGAGCAGATGCTGGCCAAGGGCGCACGCTATGTGGCGGTGTGGAACCTGCCCGACTCCTCGCTGACGCCGTTTGGCGCCGCGCTGCCGGCCAGCGTCAAGCCGGTGCTGACGGCCCTGGTCGACACCTTCAACCTGTGGCTGCGCGAGGGCCTGGCCGGCCAGCCGGTGCAGATCGTCGATGCCAATGCCGCCTTGCGCGACATCCACGGCAACCCCGCCAAGTACGGCATGCTCAACACCACGGTGCCGGCCTGCGACGCCAGCAAGATCTCGGTGCTGACCGGCGGCGCGATCAGCGACGGCTCGTCGCTGTTCTGCAGCGGCACGCCCGGCATGCCCTACACCGGCCTGCGCAGCGGCGCCGACATCAACACCTGGCAGTTCGCCGACAGCGTGCATCCCACCGTCGGCGGCCACAAGCTGATCAGCGACCTGGCCCTGGCCACGCTGCGGTCCTATGGCTGGATCTGAGGACAAGGCTATGAAGCATCTTCCCCTGTCCCTGCGCGCAGCGGCCCTGCTCGCCACCCTGCTGGCCGCCGGCGCGGCCCAGGCCCAGTACGTGGCCAAGCTGGGCCTGACCCGCTACGACACGCATTCGCGCACCACCGGCATCAGCGGCGTCGGCCTGCCCGCCGGCGCCGATGCCACCACCGGCGATGCCAGCACCGCCATCTTCGTCGTCGAGCGCGAGCTGTGGCCGAACATCGGCCTCGAACTGGTGCTGGGCGTGCCGCCCAAGATCAAGGCCCAGGCCACCGGCAGCGTGGCCTTTCTGGGCGAGGTCATGAGCTCGCGCAACGTCGCGCCCACGCTGCTGCTGAACTACCACTTCGGCCAGGCCGGCGACCGCTGGCGGCCCTATGTGGGCGCCGGCGTCAACTACACGCGCTTCACGCAGATCCGCAATCCCTTCGGCTGGAAGGTCAGCCTCAGCGACTCGGTGGGCCCGGTCGTGCAGGCCGGCATCGACTATGCGCTGTCGCCGCGCTGGGGCCTGTTTGCCAGCGTCGCCGCGCTGAAGGTCGAGTCCGATCTGGTCGCCAGCGGCGCCACGGTGCTGCAGACGACCATCGACTTCCGTCCGATCGTGTACTCGGCCGGCCTGGCCTACCGCTTCTGAAGCCCGGGCCCGGTGCCACCGGCCCGGGCTCCGTTGCCCGCACGCGACAACCGGAGCCCGGCCCTCGGGCGTGGCCGGGCCGCGCCGGTCCACCCTGGCCATAATCCGGGCACACGCAGCCAAGCTGGTCCGGGCCCTGGGTCCAGACGTCAACGGCCAAGCCTGATGCGGCGTTGCAACTCCAGGCGTTCTGCGCCGTTGTTGCAAAGAACGCGCCGGGCGCTCCCCGGCTCCGGTGGCCCGTCCACAGTTTGAACCCACAGCAAGAGGAAGATGCCATGAAGAAGTCGCTGATCACCCTGTCGGCCGTCGTCGCCGCCGTGTTCGCCAGCCAGGCCGCCCTGGCCCAGGACAAGACCCGTCCGGAAGTCAAGAAGGAAGCCGCTGCCGCCGTCAAGGCCGGCGCCGTCGAGAAGGGCGAGGGCTCGACCGCTCCCGCCGCCGGTGCCAAGTCCGAGAAGGCCCGCGCCGACGTGAAGAAGGAAGCCGCTGCTGCCGAGAAGGCCGGCACCATCGAGAAGGGCCCGGGCCAGACCAACCCGGCCGCCGGCGCCAAGTCGGAGAAGGCCCGCGCCGAAGTCAAGAAGGAAGCCGCCGCCGCCGTCAAGGCCGGCACGGTGGAAAAGGGCGAGGGCTCGGGCCCGGCCGCCAAGAAGTAATCGACGCTCGCGTCGGCCGTCCGCAACCGCGGGCGGCACTTCAAGCCACACGGTGAGCCCGCGCAAGCGGCCTCACCGTGTTGCTTTTCAGGCCGGCCGATTCAAGCCGGCAAGTCCAGCACGCTGTCTTCGGCCTCGCCGACCGGCACCACGGTCACCGCCACCTCGGGCGGCACGCTGCCGCCGCCGCGGATCACGCCGCGCAGCGGCGCCACGTCGGCATAGTCGCGCCCCCAGGCCAGGGTCACATGGTCGGCGCCGACGGCCAGCGCATTGGTCGGGTCCAGGGCCACCCAGCCCTGCAGCGGGCACCACACGGCCACCCAGGCATGGCTGGCATCGGCGCCCACCAGGCGGGGCTGGCCCGCCGGCGGCTGGGTCAGCAGGTAACCGCTGACATAGCGCGCAGCCAGGCCATGGGCGCGCAGCACGCCGATCATCAGGTGGGCGAAGTCCTGGCACACGCCCTGGCCCAGCAGCAGGGCCTGCACCGCATCGGTGCCCACCTGGGTGGATTGGGGGCGGTAGCGCATGCGCTGGTGCACCCGCTGCATCAGGGCCACGGCCAGGTCCAGCAGCGGCCGGCCGGGCTTGAACAGATCGGCGCCATGGGCCGCCAGCCGCGCATCGTGCGGCACAAAGCGCGACGGCAGCACAAAGGCCACGGCCTCGGGCTGCTGCACGCCGGCAGCAAAGCGCAACGCCTGCGCCACCTGCTCCCAGGGCGGGCTGTGCTCGGGCTGCAGCGTCGGCAGCACGGCCACGTCGACCTCGAAGCGCGAGCTGACCTGCAGCGTCTCGTGCACCTGGGCATGGCCGAAGCCGTGGCGCCAGTTGCCGAAGGCGTCCAGGCTTTGCTGCACGCCGCCGTCGGGCAGCGGGTCGATGTGCAGGCTCCAGTCGTGCACCTGCTGCCAGTCGGTGTCGCGCGGGCGCAGGTGGGCGCTGTGGTGCGCCACCTCCACCGGCGTGTCGTAGCGGTAGCGGGTGTCGTGGCGCACCGACAGCCGGCGCCAGGCCACGGATTCGCCGGGGTTCATTGCCACACCCAGCGGTCGGCCGAGCCGACATGCACGAACAGCTGGCGGCCGATCTCGTCGGACAGCTGCCAGGCGCTGCGGCTGCATTGCTGCAAGGCCTCCACCAGGGCCTGGTGCGCCGCGGCGTCGCCACCGGCACCGGTCTCGGCACCGGTCTCGGCAGCGGCCTCGCCGCCCACCTGGGCCAGCGCGGCCAGGTCCCAGTCCTCGGGCCGCGGCAGTGCGGCGGTGACGCTGTCGGCCCAGGCCGGATCATGCCGGGCCAGCTTGCGCAGCCGGTCGCGCATGGTGCGCGCCACCCAGGCCAGCGAGCGCGGGTTGTCGGTGTCGGCCACCACCAGGTGCAGCAGCGGCAGCAGCTCGCGCCGGGCCTGGAACTGGGCGCGGTAGGTGATCAGGCTGTCGAACAGGCCCAGCAACAGCGCAAAGCCGTCGTCGGCCTCGTGCACGCGCTGCTGCACGCCCAGGGCCAGGGCATGGGCCAGCATGTCCAGGCGCTCGATCTGCCGGCCCACGCTGAGCAGGCGCCAGCCGTCGTCGCGCGTCATGCGGTCGGTCTGGGCGCCGGTGATGGCCGCCAGGTGGGTGGTGGCGCGGCCCAGCACGCCCAGCACGTCGGACAGCCGCGCCGGGCCGTCGTCCTCGGCCAGCACGTCGTCGAGGTGCTGCTCGAAATGCTGGTCGACCTCGTGGATCAGCTTCCAGTGCTCGGGCGACAGGCGCTCGCGCAGCGCCTGGGCACAGCCGCGCAGCCGGCGCAGGCTGTCGCCGACGCTGGCCGTGGCCGCCGGCGCTTCGCCCGGGCCGCTGCTGTGCACGCCGGCGCGCAGGCCCTGCACCAGCGCACGCCGGAACTGGCGCGGCGCCAGCAGCGGCCCCGGCGTGCCCGGTGGCACCAGGCCATGGCGCTGGGCCAGGTCGCCCAGCAGCGACAGCACCTCGGGACTGGCCTCGGGCAGTTGCTCCAGCACCAGGCGCACCAGGCGGGCGGCGTTTTCGGCGCGCTCGGTGTAGCGGCCCAGCCAGAACAGGTTCTCGGCGGCGCGGCTGGTGACGCTGCGGTGGGCATTGCGCAGGTCTTCGGCGGTCAGCGGCGGAGGCAGCAGGGTCAGCGGGTCCACCGCCTCGCCGGTGATGACCCAGGTGTCCACGCTGGCGCTGCCATGCTGCATGCTGAGCCAGGGATCACGGCCGGCGCTGCCGTCGCCGGCCGCGGCCACGCGGGTCAGGCCACCGGGCAGCACGCGCCAGCCGCCGCTGCCGTCGGACAGCGCAAACACGCGCAGCACCGCCGCCCGCGGCTGCAGCGCGCCCTCGGCCCACACCGGCGTCTCGGACAGGCGCACGCGCGCCTGCAGCGTATAGGCGGCCGGATCGGCGTCGATGCGTGCGGCCAGGCGCTCGCGCTCCTCGGCCGGCAGCACCGCCGCCACCTGGGGGCCGAAACCGCCGTCGGGAAATGTCGGCGCCACCACATAGTCGACCAGTTTGGCGCGCTGCTCGGCCCACACCGCGCCTTCGCCGCACCACCAGCTGGTGGAGGCCGGCAGCAGCAACTCCTCGCCCAGCAAGGCCTTGGACACGCCAGGCCAGAAGGCGGCCAGGCCCGGGCTTTCCAGCACGCCGGCACCGGGCATGTTGGCCATCACCACATGGCCGGCGCGCAGCGCCTGCAGCAGGCCGGGCACGCCGAGCGCCGAATCGGCGCGCAGCTCCAGCGGATCGACGAACTCGTCGTCGACGCGGCGCAGCACCACATGCACCTGTTCCAGGCCGTGCAGGGTCTTCAGGTACAGGCGCTGGGCGCGCACCGTCAGGTCGCTGCCCTCGACCAGGGTCACGCCCAGGTAGCGGGCCAGGAAGGCCTGCTCGAAGAAGGTCTCGTTCAGCGGCCCAGGCGTCAACAGCACGATGCGGCTGCGCGCGCCGGCCGGGCTGGCGCGCAGCAGGCCGTCGAGCAGGGCGCGAAAGCCCGCGGCGATGCGCTGCACCTTGAGGGCGGCGAACTGCTCCTGGAACTGCGGCCCGGCGACCAGGCGGTTTTCCAGCAGATAGCCCAGGCCCGACGGCGCCTGCAGGCGCTGCGCCAGCACGCGGAACTGGCCGTCGGGCCGGCGCTTCAGGTCGAAGGCCAGCACATGCAGAAAGCGCCCGCCGGCCGGCCTGAGGCCATGCACCGCGCGCAGGTACTGCGGATGGGCGAACACCAGCGAGGCCGGCAGCAGCGCATCGCGCAGCAGGGTCTGGGCGCCGTAGAGGTCGGCCATGGTGGCCTCGAACAGGCGCGCACGCTGCTGCACGCCCTGCTCGATCCGCGCCCAGTCGTCGGGCGGCACGATGAAGGGCAGCAGCTCCAGCGGCCAGGGCCGCGTGGCCGCCTCCTGGCCGTCGGCATAGACGTTGTAGGTGGCGCCGTCCTCCTGCACGCGGTGGCGCATGCGCTGCGCCCGCGCGGCCAGGTCGGCCCAGCCGCTGGGGCCCAGGGTGTCGAAGAACTCGCGCCAGTGCGGCGCTGCGCCGCTGGCCATCTGGCCCGGGGCGGCGGCGCGCCACTCGTCCCAGGCCCCGGCGCTGGCGCGGCGCACATAGGGCGCGCCCTCGGCAAAGCCCGAGCCGCCCAGCGACATCTGCGCAGGGTTCACGGAAGGCGGGGACAGCGGCGACCAGGACATGTCGCGATCATGCCCTGCCGGCCGCCGCGGCCGGCTCGGCGTCATCCCGCGGTGCGCAGGTCCAGCGTGAACGGGAACTCGGCGCTGGCCTGGGCCGGCCGCGGCGACAGCCGGCCCGGCGTGTGGCCGATGGTGAAGAAGCGCGCCAGGCGCCGGCTCTCGGCCTCGTAGGCATTGACCGGGAAGGTGGCGTAGTTGCGCCCGCCCGGATGCGCCACGTGGTACTGGCAGCCGCCCAGCGAGCGCTGGCTCCAGCGGTCCACCAGGTCGAAGGTCAGCGGCGCGTCCACGCCGATGGTCGGGTGCAGGGCGCTGGGCGGCTGCCAGGCGCGGTAGCGGATGCCGCAGACGTAGTCACCGGCCGCGCCGGTGGGCTGCAGCGGCACGCTGACGCCGTTGACCGTGACCACATGGCGCGGATCGGTGAAGCCCGAGACCCTGAGCTCGATGCGCTCCACCGACGAATCGACATAGCGCACGGTGCCGCCGGCCGAGCCTTCCTCGCCCATCACATGCCAGGGCTCCAGCGCATGGCGCAGCTGCAGGTGCACGCCACGCACGGTCTGCTCGCCCACCTTGGGAAAGCGGAACTCGAAGTGCGGCGCAAACCATTCGGGCCGGAAGTCGTGGCCCTCGTCGCGCAGCTCGGCCAGCAGGTCCTCGAAATCCATCCACAGGAAGCTGGGCAGCAGCATGCGGTCGTGCAGGGCCGTACCCCAGCGCACCAGCGGCTGGCGCGCAGGCCGGTGCCAGAAGCGCGCCACCAGGGCGCGCAGCAGCAGCTGCTGCACCACGCTCATGCGCGCATGCGGCGGCATCTCGAAGGCGCGCAGCTCCAGCAGGCCCAGCCGTCCGGTGGCCGAATCGGGCGAATACAGCTTGTCGATGCAGAACTCGCTGCGGTGGGTGTTGCCGGTGACGTCGACCAGGATGTTGCGCAGCGTGCGGTCGACCAGCCAGGGCGGCATGTCCTGGCCATAGACCTGGCGGTTGCGCTCGATCTCGGCGATGGCGATCTCCAGCTCGTAGAGCTGGTCGTTGCGCGCCTCGTCGACGCGTGGCGCCTGGCTGGTGGGGCCGATGAACAGGCCGCTGAACAAATAGCTCAGGCTGGGATGGTTGTGCCAGCAGCTGAGCAGCGAGGCCAGCAGGTCGGGCCGGCGCAGGAACGGCGAATCCTCAGGCCGCGCGCCGCCCAGCACCACATGGTTGCCGCCGCCGGTGCCGGTGTGGCGGCCGTCGAGCATGAACTTCTCGCTGGACAGGCGCGTGCGCCAGGCCGCGTCGTAGAGGAACTCGGTGTGCTCGACCACCTCGGCCCAGTTGTGCGCCGGGTGGATGTTGACCTCGATCACGCCGGGGTCGGGCGTGACCTGCAGGATTTTCAGCCGCGGATCGCGCGGCGGCGGATAGCCCTCCAGCACGATCTTCACGCCGCGCTCGGCGGCCGTGGCCTCCACCGCGGCCAGCAGCTCCAGATAGTCTTCCAGGCGCTGCAGCGGCGGCATGAAGACGTAGAGCACGCCGCGGGTCTCGCCCTTGGCCTGGATCGCCGCCTCGACCTTGGGGCCGTTGGCACGCGACGGGTCACGCACCTCGACCACCAGGGCCGTGCGCACGATCCAGTGCGCCGATTCGTGGCGCGCCGGCACCTGGGTCAGCGCCGCGGCCTGCAGGCCCGAGGCCGGCGCGGCGCGGCTGGCCGGACTGCCCTCCCCCACCTGGGCACCGCCGGGGCCCGTGCCCCCGCCCATCAGGCCGTCGCCCAGCGCCTGGCCGGGCGCCGGCCAAGCGCCCTGGCCCTGCACCGCCACCGTGCCGCCTTCGGCAAAGCCGCCACCGGCCTGGTGCGCCGCATAGCCCAGGGCCGCGTCCTGCGTGGCCGCGAACTGGCTGCGGATCTGCGCCGCCGCCGGCAGCGCATCGCGCGGCGCAAACGGGTCGTGCTCGATGTGGTACGGGTATTCGGTGGCACTGACCCAGGGCAGCGAGTCCAGCGGCAGGCGGTAGCCCATCGGCGAATCGCCGGGGTACAGGTACATGCGCTCGTCGCGGAAGAACCAGGGCCCGGTCTCCCAGCGCGCGCCGGCCAGGGCCGCGCCGCCCTCGGCCTTGCGCAACGGCAGCGCATAGCCGGTGACATGGTCCAGGCCCTGGTCGAAGATGCGGCGCAGGCGCACGCGCTCCATCTCGTCGTCCAGCCGCGACTTCAGCGGATCGACATTCACCGGCAGGCGGCGCTCGCGCCACAGGTAGTACCAGGTGTCCTCGTAGCCGGGCTGCACATGCTGGTCGCCCACGCCCAGGCGCCGCGTCAGCGCGGCCATGAAGGCCTGGGCATCGGCGCTGGTGTAGTGCGAGGGCTCGCGCTCGTCGGCGAACAGCGACGGGTCGTGCCAGCAGGCCTGGCCGTCGTGGCGCCAGCAGATGCTCAGGGCCCAGCGCGGCAGCTGCTCGCCCGGATACCACTTGCCCTGGCCGAAGTGCAGGAAGCCGCCGTCGGCATAGTGGGCGCGCAGCTTGTGCGTCAGGTCCTGGGCCAGCATGCGCTTGGTCGGACCCAGGGCGTCGGTGTTCCATTCGGCGCCGTCGCGGTCGTCCACGCTGACGAAGGTGGGCTCGCCGCCCATGGTCAGCCGCACGTCGCCGGCCAGCAGCTGGCGGTCCACCGCCTCGCCCAGGGCCAGCACCTGCTGCCACTGCTCCTCGGTGTAGGGCTGGGTCACGCGCGGCGATTCCCAGATGCGCGTGATCTGCATGCGGTGCTCGAACTCGACCTCGCACTCGTCGACCGCGCCGCTGATCGGCGCCGCGCTGCCCGGCGTGGGCGTGCAGGCCACCGGGATGTGGCCCTCGCCGGCCAACAGGCCCGAGGTGGGGTCCAGGCCGATCCAGCCGGCGCCGGGCAGGAACACCTCGCACCAGGCATGCAGGTCGGTGAAGTCGACCTCGGTGCCGCTGGGGCCGTCCAGCGCCTTGACGTCGGGCTTGAGCTGGATCAGGTAGCCGGAGACGAAGCGCGCCGCCAGGCCCAGGTGGCGCAGCGCGTTGACCAGCAGCCAGCCGGTGTCGCGGCAGGAGCCGCTGGCCAGGGTCAGGGTCTGCTCGGGCGTCTGCACGCCCGGCTCCATGCGGATCAGGTAGCGGATGTCGTTCTGCAGCCGCTGGTTCAGGCCCACCAGCAGGTCGATGCTGCGCCGGGGCTTGCGGTCGATGCTGGCCAGAAAGGTGGCCAGCGCCGGCGTGGCCGGCTCCACCGCCAGATAGGGCGCCAGCTCCTGCTGCAGCGCCTCGCTGTAGGTGAACGGAAAGTTCTCGGCCTCGGGTTCGAGGAAGAAGTCGAACGGGTTGTAGACCGACATCTCGGCCACCAGGTCGACGGTGACCTTGAACTCGGTGGTCGGCTCGGGAAAGACCAGGCGCGCGTTGTAGTTCGAGAACGGGTCCTGCTGCCAGTTGATGAAATGCCCGGCCGGCTCGACCTTCAGCGAGTAGCTGAGGATGTGGGTGCGGCAGTGCGGTGCCGGACGCAGGCGCACGACCTGCGGCGACAGGTTCACGCGCCGGTCGTAGCGGTAGTGCGTGACGTGGTTCAGCGCGACATGGATGGACACAGCAAACCTCGATTCAGAGTCATATCAGATGGCGCGATGGTGCGCATGGCGCATGACGGAACCAAGCAGTCGCCGCGGATCCGGCTCCGCCGGTCCGCAGGCGGCGCCCCCTTGAGGGGGAGCGGCGCAGCCGCAACGGGGGTGGGCCATCAAGCCGGCATCAGGAAGTCGCGGCTGATGCCGCCGCCGATGTCGTTGATGCGGTCCAGGTACAGGGTCAGGAAGGCATGCAGGCCGGTGGCCAGGATCTCGTCGATGCGGCCGAACTGCAGGTCGGCGCGCAGCCGGCCGGCGCGGCGCCGCGTCTCGCCGCTCTGCTCGTTGGCCACCTGGTCCAGGTTGGCCACCACCTCGTCCATGCAGGCGGCCAGCGAGCGTGGCATGTCCTTGCGCAGGATCAGCAACTCGGCCACCTTGTCGGGGCGGATCACGTTGCGGTAGACCTTGCGGTAGATCTCGAAGCCGGACACCGAGCGCAGCACCGCGCTCCAGTGGTAGAAGTCGACCTCGGGCGCCTGCTCGTCGCCCCAGTTGCCGAAGTAGTCGCGCGCCAGCGCATGGAACTTCACGTCCAGCAGCCGCGCCGTGTTGTCGCCACGCTCCAGGAAGGTGCCGATGCGGATGAAGTGCAAGGCCTCGTCCTGCAGCATCGTGCCCACGGTGACGCCGCGGCTGAGGTGCGAGCGGAACTTGACCCACTCGAACAGCGCCGACGGATCACGCTCCAGCGCACCATCGGCCAGCAGGCGGTTGAATTCCAGCCAGGTGCTGTTGGTGGTCTCCCACAGCTCGGTGGTCAGCGCGCCGCGCACCGCCCGCGCGTTTTCGCGCGCCGCGCGCAGGCAGGCGACGATGCTCGACGCATTGCCGGCATCGCGCACCATGAAGTGCATGACATTGCCGGCCGTGACCTCGCCGTGCTTCTGATGGAAGGCGCCGGTCAGCTCCGAGATGCCCAGCACACCGGCCCAGCCGAGCTCGGCCAGCTCGGCCGCATCGGGCAGCATCGAGGTCTGGTAGTGCACGTCAAGCATGCGTGCGGTGTTTTCGGCCCGCTCCATGTAGCGGGCCATCCAGAACAGGTGGTCGGCGGTGCGTGACAGCATGTCGTGTGTTCTCCCTCAGCCTTCCAGAACCCAGGTGTCCTTGGTACCGCCACCCTGTGACGAGTTGACGACCAGGGAGCCCTCCTTCAGCGCCACGCGGGTCAGGCCGCCGGGCACCATCTGCACCGTCTTGCCCGACAGCACAAAGGGCCGCAGGTCGATGTGGCGCGGCGCAATGCCACGGTCCACATAGGTCGGGCAGCTGGACAGGCTGAGCGTGGGCTGGGCGATGTAGTTGCCGGGGTTGGCCTCGAGCACGGCGCGGAACTCGGCGATCTCGGCCTGGCTGGCGGCCGGGCCGACCAGCATGCCGTAGCCACCGGCGCCATGCACCTCCTTGACCACCAGCTCGCCCAGGTGCGCCAGCACGTACTTCAGGTCCTCGGGCTCGCGGCAGCGCCAGGTGGGCACGTTCTGCAGGATGGGCTTCTCGCCGAGGTAGAACTCCACCATCTGCGGCACATACGAATAGATCGACTTGTCGTCGGCCACGCCGGTGCCGATGGCATTGGCCAGCGTGACATTGCCGCGGCGGTAGGCGTCCAGCAGGCCGGCGCAACCCAGCGTCGAGTCCTTGCGGAAGGCCGACGGGTCGAGGAAATCGTCGTCGACGCGGCGGTAGATCACGTCCACGCGCTTCGGGCCCTGCGTGGTGCGCATGTAGACGAAGCCGTCCTTGACGAACAGGTCCTGGCCCTCGACCAGTTCCACGCCCATCTGCTGGGCCAGGAAGGCATGCTCGAAGTAGGCGCTGTTGTACATGCCCGGCGTCAGCACCACCACGGTGGGCTCGTTGACGGCGGCCGGCGCGATGTCGCGCAGCGTCTCCAGCAGCAGATCGGGGTAATGCGCCACCGGCGCGATGCGGTGCTGGCCAAACAGCTCGGGAAACAGCCGCATCATCATCTTGCGGTTTTCGAGCATGTAGCTCACGCCCGAGGGCACGCGCAGATTGTCCTCCAGCACATAGTAGGTGCCGCTGCCATCGGGCTGGGCGGCGCGCACGATGTCGATGCCGGCGATCGCCGAATACACCTGGCCCGGCACGTCCACGCCCATCATCTCCTGGCGGAACTGGGCATTGCGCAGCACCTCGTCGGCCGGGATCACGCCGGCCTTCAGGATCTCCTGGCCGTGGTAGACATCGTGCAGAAAGCGGTTCAGCGCGGTCACGCGCTGCACCAGGCCCTGCTGCATGCTCTGCCACTCGTCGCTGGGGATGATGCGCGGGATCAGGTCGAACGGGATCAGGCGCTCGGTGCCGGCACCGTCCTCGTCCTTGGCGCCGTAGACGGCGAAGGTGATGCCGACGCGGCGGAAGATCATCTCGGCCTCGTCGCGCCGCGCATGCATCACCTCGGGCGGCTGCGTCGCCAGCCAGGCCGCATAACGCTGGTAATGCGCGCGCAGGGCCGGGGCCTGCTGCATCGCATCGCCCGGCAGCACGCCGGCACCGGCCACCTGGGTCAGCATCTCGTCGAATCGGGTCGTCATCCGCACATCCCTTCTTTCTCCTCGAAGCCTGGCTAGCAACAACCGCACCAGCGGTGGGCAGAACCGCCTCGGCATCCGGCGGTCGCACCAAGGCCGTGCCGTACACGATACGCCATGGCAGGCCATGCACACGAACAAGGCCGACGCACTGCCGAGGTGCAATCTCAAGGCCCGGGCGCCGGCCGATCGTGCCAGTAGCGGGCCACTCGCTGGCGCTCGCACAGGCCGGCATCGAGGACCGCCGGATCGGCATCGACCTGGCCCGGCCAGTGCCAGGCGCCGCAGCGGTCGCTGCGCTGCACCGGGATGCCACGCTGCTGCAGGCGCTGCAGCACCTCGGCCGCCGGATGACCGAAGCGGCTGCGGTAGCCGGCCTGCACCACGGCCACGCCGGGCGCCACCGCCTCCAGAAAGGCCGCGGTCGACGAGGTCTTGCTGCCATGGTGGGGCACGACCAGCACGCTGCTGGCCAGCGGCCGGCCCGCCGCGGCCGCCCGCGCCAGCAGCGCCGCCTCCTGCGCGGCCTCGATGTCGCCGCTGAGCAGGGCACTGCGGCCGCTGGCGTCCTGCACACGCAGCACGCAGCTCAGCGCATTGGCCTTGGCCGGTGCCGAGGCGGCCAGATCGGCCGGCAGCGGATGCAGGATCTCGAAGTCCACGCCGTCCCAGCGCCAGCGGTGGCCGGCGGCGCAGTCGCGCTGCGCCGGCGCGGGCCGGCCAGGGCCTGGCTGGCGCAGCGCATGGCCGGGCTCCAGCGTGCTCAGCAGCTCGCCCACCGGCAGTTCGGCCAGCAGCGAGGCGGCGCCGCCCACATGGTCGCTGTCGCGGTGGCTGAGCAGCAGCACATCGATGCGGCGCTCGCCACGCGCCCGCAGCAGCGGCAGCAGCACACGCTGGCCGGCATCGGGGTCGCGGCCCGGCTGGCCCCAGGCCGGACCCGCGTCGTACAGCAGCAGATGCCCGCGGGTGCGCACCAGCACCGCCGTGCCCTGGCCCACGTCGGCGGCCAGCAGCTCGAACCGGCCGCTGGCCGGCCGTGGCGGCACCGGCGCCAGCAGGGGCAGCAGCAGCGGCAAGGCCAGCCAGCGCAGCCGCCCCGGCAGCGGCAGCACCGCCAGCACCGCGCCCAGCAGGCCGGCGGCCACGGCCCAGGCCGGCGCCGCAGCCGCCTGCCACACCGCGCCGGGCCAGCCGGCCATCCACTCCAGCCCGGCGATGCCGGCCTGCAGCAGCGCAGCGCTCAGCGACCACAGCGGCGACCACAGCGCACCGGCCAGGGCCAGCGGCGTGACCAGCAGGGTGACAAAGGGAATGGCCAGCAGATTGGCCAGCAGGCCGACCAGGCTGAGCTGCTGGAAGAACAGCAGCGACAGCGGCGCCAACGCCAGCGAAGCCACGGCCTGGCCGCGCAGATGCGACCAGGTCAGTCCCAGCAACCAGGACAGCCGGGCCGGCCGGGCCGGCCGGGCCGGCGCCGCCGATGCCGGAGCCGGGGCCGGGGCCGCCGGCTCCGAGGCCATCAGCAGGCCCACCGCGGCAAAGCTGAGCCAGAAGCCCGGCTGCAGCAGCGCCCAGGGATCGAGCGCCGTGACCACCACCGCCGCCGCCAGCAGCACCAGCGGCCAGGGCCAGCGCCAGCCAGCCTGGCGCAGCGCCGCCGCGGCCGTCAACATCAGCAGCGTGCGCTGCGCCGGCACGCCCCAGCCGGCCAGCAACGCATAGGCCGCGGCCACCAGCACCCCGCCCCAGCGTGCGGCCAGCGGCGCCGGCAGCATCAGGGCCCAGGCCGGCCGCCAGCGCCAGACGCGGCGCAGCGCGGCCGCGGCCAGCCAGGCCAGCATGGTGATGTGCACGCCGCTGATGCTGACCAGGTGGGCCACGCCGGTCTGGCGGAACAGCGCCCAGTCGTCGCGCTCGATGGCCGCCTGGTCGCCCACCACCAGGGCCGCCAGCACGCCGGCCAGGCGCACATCGCCAACCTGCTGCTGGATGCCGTCGCGCAAGCGCTCGCGCAGGCCATCCACCGGGGCCAAGGCACTGTCGTCCAGCCGCTGCGCCGCCGCTGCGCCACGCAGCACACGCACCTGGCCGGTGGCGCCTATGCCACGCTCGAACCACCACAGCTCGGCATCGAAGCCCTGCGGATTGAGCGCCGCGTGCGGGCGCTTCAGGCGCAGCGGCAGGCGCCAGCGCTCGCCAGCCCGCGGGCGCTGCGGCGGGCCGTCGAACCAGGCCAGGCCGTCGTGGCCGCTCCACCACGACAGGGCCAGCAGCGGCGGCAGCTGCACCGAATCACCGTGCAACGACTGCGCCGAGTCCACCGCCAGCGTGAAGCGCAGCCCCGACGGCCCGGCCTGGGGCAGGCCGACGATGCGGCCGCTGACCCACAGGTCCACGCCTTCCAGCGCATGCGGCAGGCGCTGCTGCAGACGCTGCTCGGCGCGCTGGGCGGTGCCGGCAAAGCCCAGCAGGGCGGTGGCCAGCGCGACTGCGATCAGTGCCGCCCAGGCCTGGCCGCGGCGCAGGCCCAGCCAGGCCAGCAGCAACAGCAGGGCCAGCGCCAGCAGCGCGGCCTGCACCACGGCGGGCCACAGCGCCGGCTGCTGCAGCTGGGCCGCCACGCCGGCCAGCCAGCCCAGCGGCGGCAGCAGCAGCGCCAGCAGCGCGGGCGGCCGCGGCGACCCCGGTCCCAAGCGCCGTCCAGCCCATGCCATGGGCCAGTGTAGGATGCCCGTCCCTCGACGAAGCAGGTGCCCGAAGCGGGTCTTCAGGCACCGGGATGACGCCCACCATGTCCGTCTACGACAAGCTCGCCCAGCTGGGCATCACCCTGCCGCCGGTGGCGGTGCCGGCCGCCGCCTACGTGCCCTTTGTGCGCAGCGGCAATCTGGTGTTCCTGTCCGGCCACATCGCCAAGAAGGACGGCAAGCCCTGGGTCGGCCAGCTGGGTGCGGCCCTGTCCACCGCCGACGGCCAGGCCGCCGCACGCGCCGTGGCCATCGACCTGCTGGGCACGCTGCATGCGGCCGTGGGCGACCTGAACCAGGTGGCGCGCATCGTCAAGCTGATGAGCCTGGTCAACAGCACGCCCACGTTCACCGAGCAGCACCTGGTGACCAATGGCGCGTCCGAGCTGATCGGCGAGGTCTTCGGCGCCGCCGGAGCCCATGCGCGCAGCGCCTTCGGCGTGGCCCAGATCCCGCTGGGCGCCTGCGTCGAGATCGAACTGATCGCCGAACTCAAGTGACGCGGCTGCGCATCGAGGCCCGCGGCCTGCTGGGCGCCATCGCCCTGCTGTCGCTGGGCGCGCTGAGCGCGGCCATGGCCACGCAGATCTTCTGGGGCATGCAGCCCTGCCCCTGGTGCGTGCTGCAGCGGCTGATCTTCCTGGTCATCGGCGTGCTGGCCATCGTCGGCCGCTGGCTGCCGGTGCCGGCGCTGCGCCTGGGCGCGGCCCTGCTGGCCCTGCTGCTGGCGGTGGCCGGCATGTCGGCCGCGCTGTGGCAGCAGCTGGTGGCGTCGAAGACCGCCTCCTGCGACCTGACGCTGGCCGACCGCATCATCGAGGCCACCACGCTGGACCGGCTGTGGCCCACGGTGTTCTCGGCCACCGCCAACTGCGCCGAGGCCTCGGTGCCGCTGCTGGGCCTGCCCTACGCGCTGTGGAGCCTGGCGGCCTTTGCGCTGGTGGCCGGGCTGTCGCTGCGGGCCCTGCGCCGCCGGCGCTGAACAGGGCCTGACCCCGGTCAAGCCCACGGCGCCCGATCGCGGGCAGCATCGCGGCGATGAACCGCGATACCGCTTCTCCCCCGTTCGATGCCGACGTGCTGATCGTCGGCGCCGGCCCGGCCGGCCTGGCCCTGGCCGCGGCGCTGGCCGACATCGGCCTGGCGCCGCTGCTGCTGGAGCAGCAGCCGCTGGCGGCGCTGGAGCAGCCGGCCGACGATGGCCGCGACATCGCCATCACCCACCGTGCGCGCCAGCTGATGCAGGAGCTGGGCCTGTGGGAGCGGCTGCCGGCGGCGCAGATCTCGCCGCTGCGCGAGGCCCGGGTGCTGGACGGCGACGACCGCAGCAGCCGCCTGGGCTTTCGCAGCCCCGAGGTCGAGGCGCTGGGCTGGCTGATCCCCAACCACTGCATCCGTGCGGCGGCGCTGGCCGCGGCCCGTGCGCGGCCGGCCGTGCGGCTGCGCTGCGAGGCCCGCGTCAGCGGCCTGGTGCGCGAGGCCGACGGCGCCCGGCTCAGCCTGGTGGATGCCCAGGGCCGCAGCGAGACGCTGCGCGCGCCGCTGGTGGTGGCCGCCGACAGCCGCTTCTCGCAGCTGCGGCGCCTGGCCGGCATCGCCGCGGCGATGCGCGACTTCGGCCGCAGCGTGGTCGTCGGCCGCGTCGCCCACGAGCGCGACCACCAGGGCATCGCCTGGGAGTGCTTCCGCTATGGCAACACCCTGGCCCTGCTGCCGATGAACGGCGGCCAGTGCTCGGCCGTGGTCACCGTGGCCAGCGACCAGGTGCCCGACTGGCTGGGCCTGGACGATGCCGCCTTTGCCGCGCGCATCCAGGCCCAGGCCGGTGCCCAGCTGGGTGCGGTGCAGGCCGCCGGGCCGCGCCACCACTATCCGCTGGTCGGCGTGTATGCGCAGCGCTTCGCGGCCTCGCGCTTCGCCCTGGTCGGCGATGCGGCCGTGGGCATGCACCCGGTCACGGCCCATGGCTGGAACTTCGGCCTCTACGGCATCCAGCGCCTGGCGGCCGAGCTGCAGGCCCTGCTGCGCCAGGGCCGCAGCCTGCACGACGGCCCGGCACTGGACGCGGCGCTGCAGCGTTATGCCGCCGCCCACCGGCGCCAGACCCTGCCGGTCTACCTGGGCACCAACCTGGTGGTGTCGCTGTTCACCGACGAGCGCGGCCCGGCGCGCCAGGCACGGCGGGCGCTGCTGGACATCGTCGAGCGCGTGCCGCCGGTGGCCGCGGTGGTCAAGTCGGCCATCGTGGCCCAGCTCACCGGGCGGGGTGGACTCGGCGGGCTCAGCGGGCTCAGCGCCAGGCTGCGTTGAGCCGGGCCAGGGCCGCGGCGCCCGGGCACAGATCGGCCTCGGCCAGCTGGTTCAGCGGCCGCGCATCGGTGGCCAGGGCCTGGTGCAGGTCACCGGCCTGCGCATCGACAAACACCAGGCCGGTGGCGATCTCGCCCCGCGCCTGGCGGGCCTGCACCGCGGCCATGGCCGCGCCGCGGTCGCCAGGATCGTGGTCGGAGCCCAGGCCGCGCAGGCGCAGCAGGCTGCCATCGGCCTGGGGCAGCTCCAGCACCTCGCCGGCGGCCGGCGCGGCCTGCACCTCGGCCGCCAGATCGATGAAGTCGATGCGGTTCAGCGCCTGGTTGTGCTCGCGCACCCAGTCGTAGCTGCGCGTGCTGCCGGCATGGTTGTTGAAGGCCACGCAGGGGCTGACCACGTCGATGAAGGCCGCGCCGCCATGGCGGATGGCGCCTTCGATCAGCGGCACCAGCTGGGCCTTGTCGCCGGAGAAGCCACGCGCAACGTAGGTGGCGCCCAGCTGCAGCGCCAGCGCCACCAGGTCGATGGCGTTGTCGTGGTTCTCCACGCCGCGCTTGCTGCGGCTGCCGCGGTCGGCGGTGGCCGAGAACTGGCCCTTGGTGAGGCCATAGACGCCGTTGTTCTCGACGATGTAGACCATGCGCACGCCGCGCCGCAGCGCATGGGCAAACTGGCCCAGGCCGATGCTGGCCGAATCACCGTCGCCGCTGATGCCCAGGTACAGCAGCTCGCGGTTGGCCAGGTTGGCGCCGGTCAGCACGCTGGGCATGCGGCCGTGCACGGTGTTGAAGCCGTGGCTGGCGCCGAGAAAGTAGTCGGGCGTCTTGCTGGAGCAGCCGATGCCCGACAGCTTGGCCACGCGGTGCAGCGCGATGTCCAGCGACCAGCAGGCCTGCACGATGGCGGCCGAGACGCTGTCGTGGCCGCAGCCGGCGCACAGCGTGCTGACCTTGCCCTCGTAGTCGCGCCGCGTATAGCCGACCTTGTTGCGCGTGAGGCTGGGATGGTGCAGCGTGGGCTTGGCGATGTAGGTCATGCGGGCCGTCCTTGCGATGCCTGCGGGCGCGGCGACACCGCCAGCGCATGCACATGGCGGGTGATGGCCTGGTTGATGAAGCGCGCGGTGATCGGCGTGCCGTCGTAGTGCAGCACCGCGGTCAGCCGCGCCGGATCGACCTGCAGCTCGTCGATCAGCAGGCTGCGCATCTGCGCGTCGCGGTTCTGCTCGACCACGAACAGTTGGTCGTGCGCGGCGATGAACTCGGCCACGCTGGCCGGGAACGGATAGGCGCGCAGGCGCATCGCATCGAGGTCGATGCCGTCGGCGGCCAGCGCCGCCAGGGCCTCGTCCATCGCCGGTGCGGTGCTGCCGAAGTACAGCACGCCCAGGCGCGAGGGCCGGGCCGCGGCGCGCACCGCCGGCGCCGGCACCAGGTTGGCGGCGGTGGCGAACTTCTTCAACAGGCGCTGCACGTTGTAGACATAGTCGCTGCCGGCCTCGCTGTAGCGGGCCTGGGCATCGCGCGTGGTGCCGCGGGTGAAGTAGGAGCCGCGGCTGGGGTGGGTGCCCGGCAGCGTGCGCCAGGGGATGCCATCGCCGTCCACGTCCTCGTAGCGGGCAAACCTGCGGCCGGCCTCCAGGTCCTCGGCACTGAGCAGCTTGCCACGGTCGTAGCGGCGGCCGTCGTCCCAGGCCAGCGGCGCGGTCAGGCGCTGGTTCATGCCGATGTCCAGGTCGGTCAGCACGAACACCGGCGTCTGCAGCCGGTCGGCCAGGTCCAGCGCCGCGGCGGCAAACTCGAAGCACTCGCCCGGGTCTTGCGGCAGCAGCAGCACATGCTTGGTGTCGCCATGGCTGGCATGGGCGCAGGCCAGCAGGTCGGCCTGCTGGGTGCGCGTGGGCATGCCGGTGGACGGCCCGCCGCGCTGCACGTCGATGATGGTCACCGGGATCTCGGCAAAGTACGCCAGGCCGATGAACTCGGTCATCAGGCTGATGCCCGGGCCCGAGGTGGCGGTGAAGGCGCGTGCGCCGTTCCAGCCGGCGCCCACCACCATGCCGATGGAGGCGATCTCGTCCTCGGCCTGCACGATGGCATAACGCCGCTGGCCGGTGGCCGCGTCGACGCGGTGCTTGCGGCAGAAGCCGTCGAAGGCCTCGGCCACCGAAGACGAGGGCGTGATCGGATACCAGGCGCAGACGGTGGCGCCGCCATACACGCAGCCCAGGGCCGCGGCGGTGTTGCCGTCGACGAAGATGCGCTCGCCCACCGCGTCGGCGGCGCGCACCTGCAGGCCGATGCTGCCCAGGTGGTCGCGCGCAAAGCTGCGTCCAGCCTGCAGTGCACGCACATTGCCTTCCAGCAGACGCTCCTTGCCGCGGTACTGCTCGGCAAACAGCTTCTCGATCACCGCCGCGTCCAGGCCCATCAGCACACTCAGAGCGCCCAGCACCATGATGTTCTTGAACAGCGTGCGCTGGCGCGGATCTTCGTAGGTGGCGTTGCAGATGGCCGTGACCGGCATCGCGATGACATGGATGTCCGGCCGGAAGGCATCGGGCGGCAGCGGCCGCGTGCTGTCGTAGAACAGGTAGCCGCCGGGCTCGATCTCCGCCAGGTCCTGGGCCCAGGTCTGCGGGTTCATCGCCACCATCAGGTCGATGCCGCCGCGCCGGCCCAGCCAGCCGGCCTCGGTGACGCGCACCTCGTACCAGGTGGGCAGGCCCTGGATGTTGCTGGGGAAGATGTTGCGCGGGCTGACCGGCACGCCCATGCGCAGAATGGCCTTGGCGAACAGCTCGTTGGCCGAGGCCGAGCCCGAGCCGTTGACATTGGCGAACTTGACGACGAAGTCGTTGACCGCTTCCAGACGGTTCATCGTGCGCCTCCCGGGTGACGTTCAACATGGCGTTCGACATGGCGATCGCGGCAGCCCGGGCCCGCCTTGGTGGTGACCAGCAGGAACTTCTGCATGTCCCAGGCGCCGGTGGGACAGCGCTCGGCGCACAGGCCGCAGTGCAGGCACACGTCCTCGTCCTTGACCATGACGCGGCCGGTCTTCAGCGGCCCGCCCACGTACAGGCCCTGGGCCAGGTTCAGCGCCGGGGCCTTGAGGCGCTGGCGCAGTGCGGCCTCGTCGTCGCCGTCCTCGGTGAAGCTGATGCAGTCGGTGGGGCAGATGTCCATGCAGGCATCGCACTCGATGCACAGCTTGGGCGCAAACACCGTCTGCACATCGCAGTTCAGGCAGCGCTCGGCCTCCTTGAAGGCGGTGGCGGCGTCGAAGCCCAGTTCGACCTCGACGGCGATGCTGGCCAGCGCCTTCTCGGCCGCCACCCAGGGCACCTTGAAGCGCGCGTCGTTGCTGGGCGCATTGGCATAGCTCCATTCGTGGATGCCCATCTTCTGGCTGACCAGGTTGACCTGGGGCGGCGGGCGCTGGCCCACGTCCTCGCCATGCAGGAAGCGGTCGATCGACACCGCCGCCTCGTGGCCATGGGCCACGGCGGTGATGATGTTCTTGGGACCGAAGGCCGCATCGCCGCCGAAGAACACACGCGGCAGGCTGGACTGCAGGGTCTTGGCATCCAGCACCGGCAGGCCCCAGCGGTCGAACGCGATGCCCGACTCGCGCTCGATCCACGGAAACGCGTTCTCCTGGCCCACGGCCACCAGCACCTCGTCGCAGGCGATGTCCACGTCGGGCTGGCCGCTGGGCCGCAGCGTGCGCCGGCCTGCCGCGTCGTAGACCGATTCCACCAGCTCGAAGCGCATGCCCACCAGCTTGCCGTCCTGCAGCAAAAAGGCCTTGGGCGCATGGCAGGCGAGGATGGGGATGCCCTCGTGCATCGCATCCTCCTTCTCCCAGGGCGAGGCCTTCATGTCCGCGAAGGTCGAGCGCACGGCCACCGTCACCTGCTCGGCACCCAGGCGGCGCGCCGAACGGCAGCAGTCCATGGCCGTGTTGCCGCCGCCCAGCACGATGACCTGCTTGCCCACCGAGGTGATGTGGCCGAAGGACACCGAGGCCAGCCAGTCGATGCCGATGCGGATCTGGTCGGCCGCTTCCTGCCGCCCCGGCAGATCGAGATCACGCCCGCGCGGTGCGCCGCAGCCGACGAAGATGGCATCCCAGTCCTCGGCCAGCAGGGCCTGCATCGAGCCAATGTGGCGCTGGGTGCGCAGCACCACGCCCAGGCCCAGCACATGGCCGACCTCCTCGTCGACCACCGCCTCGGGCAGGCGGAAGCGCGGCACCTGGGTGCGCATGAAGCCGCCGCCCTTGGCCTCGGCGTCAAACACCGTGACCTCCACGCCCTGCAGCGCCAGGTCACGCGCCACGGTCAGCGAGGCAGGGCCGGCGCCGACACAGGCCACGCGCTTGCCGTTGCGGGGCGCCGGCCGCGGCAGCAACGCGCGCAACTCGTCGCTCTTCAGGTCGGCGGCCACGCGCTTCAAGCGGCAGATCGCCACCGGCTCGGGCTTGGCCAGGTTCTCTTCCTCCACCCGGCCGCGGCGGCAGGCCGGCTCGCAGGGCCGGTCGCAGGTGCGGCCCAGGATGCCGGGGAAGACGTTGGACACCCAGTTGACCAGATAGGCCTCGTCGTAGCGACGCTGGGCGATCAGGCGGATGTATTCGGGAACCGGGGTGTGGGCCGGACAGGCCCATTGGCAATCGACGACCTTGTGGAAGGTGTCGGGGTTGGCCACGTCGGTGGGTCGCACGTTCGCTTGCCTCCTGATGGGAGCACCCCAGGATGCAGCACCGCCGCTCGGCCGCGCGGCGCCGCAGCGGCGCCCCATTGCTGTTGTGCGGACCAGTCTACGCCCGGCCCGGGCGCTGCCATCCCCCGGTTTACACCGGGTGCACGCTGGCGTGGCGCCGGGCCTGGCGCACCACCGGGTCCAGCATCGCCGCCAGCGCCGCGGCAGCCCAGATGAGGGAGAACACCAGCAGCGTGGTGCCCGTGCCCTGGTGCTCCAGCAGCCAGCCGCAGGCCGCCGAGCCGAACGGGATGGTGCCCATGGCCACCAGGCGGAAGCTGCTGTTGACACGACCCTGCAGGCCGTCGGGGATCATCGCGATGCGGTGGCTGAACTGCACCACGTTGTAGATCGGCGCGCAGAACATGATCACGCCATACACCAGGCCCAGGCTCCAGGCACCGCTGCCCAGCGCATACAGCGGGAACATCGCCGCCTCGACCACCAGCACGGCAATGATCACCGGCCCGAACTGGAAGCGCCGCTGGATGGCCGGCCCCACCAGGGCGCCCAGCACCGCGCCGGCGCCGCCGCAGCTGAACACCCAGCCGACCTGGGCTTCGCTGGCGCCATGCTGGCGCGCCAGCACGATCAGCAGCAGCGGCACGGCCGCCTGCACGCCGTTGACCACGCCGGTGATCAGGGCCATGTCGCGCACCAGGCGCTCGCGCCACAGCCAGCGCAGGCCCTCGGCCACCTCGGCGCGCAGATGGCGTGGCGCGGAGCTGGCCCGGGGCGCCGGCGCAAACGACTGGCGCAGCTTCAGCAGCGACACCATGGCCAGCGCATGGCACAGCGCATCCAGCACAAAGGGCGCGGCGCGGCCCAGGCCCTGGAACAGCCCGGCGCCCAGCGCCGGCCCGACCACGGCCGAGACGCCGAAGCCGGCCTGGTTCTGCGCCGTGGCCGCCGGCAGCTGGGCCGGCGCCACCACCCGCGGCAGCGAGGCCGTCTCGGCGATGTTGAAGAACACATGGCAGATGCCTTCCAGCACCGCCACCACATACAGGTGCGGCAGGCTCAGCCGGTCCAGCAGCAGGGCCCCGGCCACGCTGCACACCGCGGCAATGCGCCCGGCATGGCAGATCAGCATCACCTGGCGGCGGTCCCAGCGGTCGACCAGGGCGCCCACCGGCAGGCTGAGCAGCAGATAGGGCAGGATGTGCAGCACCGAGACGATGCTGGCCAGCTTGGGCGAGCCGGTCAGCGCCAGCACCAGCAGCGGATAGGCGATGCCCGAGGCATGGCCGCCCAGGTTGCTGACGACCTGGGCACCCCACAGCCGCATGTACTCGGGCTGGCGCCACAGCGGCGGCAGGGCCGCCGGGGTGTCGGGGCCGGCCGCGGGGCGGGTGGAAGTGCCGATCAGACCACCCGCAGCGGCTTGACGAAGCCGTCGATCTTCTTGCCCTTGCGTGCGCGCTTGCCCTGGAAGGCGGCCAGCGCGGCGGGCCTGAAGGACTCTTCCTTGGCCTTGCCGCCGCGGCCCTGGCCGTGCACCACCAGCGACTCGCCCACCGCCGCGGCGGCGATCAGCGGGCACTGCGGGTCCACGTCCATCAGCGTCAGGCCGCGGCCGCCATTGGGCTGCAGCTTCAGCTCATCCAGCGCAAACACCAGCAGCCGGCCGTCCTGGGCCAGGCAGGCCACCTGGCGCTGGTGGGCCTGCACCACGGCCGGCGGCAGCAGTTGCTCGCCGTCGTTGAGGCTGAGGAAGGCCTTGCCGCCGCGGTTGCGGCCATGCATGTCACCCGCCTTGGCCAGCAGGCCGTAGCCGGCCGAGTTGGCCAGCAGCAGCGTGGTCTCGGCCGCGCCGGCGAAGTAGTGCGCTGGCTGCGTGCCCGGCGCCAGGTCGATCAGCGTGGTCAGCGGCACGCCGTCGCCACGCCCGCCGGGCAGGCTGGAGACGGCCACCGAATACACCCGGCCATCGCCGCCCGAGGCCGTGCCGAAGACCAGCAGCGTGTCCACGCTGCGGCAGGCAAAGTGGCTCAGCAGGCCGTCGCCGGCCTTGAACTGCAGCGTCGCGGCGTCGATCTCATGGCCCTTCAGCGCCCTCACCCAGCCCTTGCTGCTGACGACCACGGTGACCGGTTCGTCGACCACGCGGATCTCGGCCACCGCGCGCTTCTCGGCCTGGATCAGCGTGCGCCGCTCGTCGCCATGGGCCTTGGCATCGGCCTCGATCTCCTTGATCACCAGGCGCTTCAGCGCGGCCGGGCTGTCGAGGATGTCGCGCAGCTTCTGCCGCTCATCACGCAGGTTGGACAGCTCCTGCTCGATCTTGATCGCCTCCAGCCGCGCCAGCTGGCGCAGGCGGATTTCAAGGATGTCCTCGGCCTGGCGGTCGCTCAGATTGAAGCGGGCGATCAGCGCGGCCTTGGGCTCGTCGCTCTCGCGGATGATGCGGATGACCTCGTCGATGTTCAGCAGCACCAGCTGCCGGCCTTCCAGCACATGGATGCGGTCGTCCACCTTGGCCAGGCGGTGCCGCGAGCGACGCGCCACCGTGACCTGGCGGAAATCGACCCATTCCATCAAGATGGTGCGCAGGCCCTTCTGCACCGGCCGGCCATCGCGGCCGATCATCGTCAGGTTGATGCTGGCGCTGCTTTCCAGGCTGGTGTGGGCCAAGAGCGTGGTGATCAGCTCCTGCTGGCCGATGCTGCGGCTCTTGGGCTCGAACACCAGGCGCACCGCGGCTTCTTTGCCCGACTCGTCGCGCACCGCATCCAGCACCGCCAGCACGCTTTGCTTGAGCTGGGTCTGCTCCTGGGTCAGCGCCTTCTTGCCGGCCTTGACCTTGGGATTGGTCAGCTCCTCGATCTCTTCCAGCACCCGCTGGCTGCTGACGCCCGGTGGCAGCTCGGTCACCACCAGCTGCCACTGGCCACGCGCCAGGTCCTCGATCTTCCAGCGCGCACGCACCTTCAGCGAGCCGCGGCCGCTGCGGTAGGCCTCGCGGATGTCGGCCTCGGCGCTGATGATCTGGCCGCCACCGGGGAAATCCGGCCCGGGCAGCAGCGCATACAGCTCGTCGTCGGGCAGCAGCTCGTTCTTGATCAGCGCCACCGCCGCCGAGGCCACCTCGCGCAGGTTGTGGCTGGGCACCTCGGTGGCCATGCCCACCGCGATGCCCGAGGCGCCGTTGAGCAGCACAAAGGGCAGGCGCGCCGGCAGCAGCGAAGGCTCCTCGAAGCTGCCGTCGTAGTTGGGCACGAAGTCCACCGTGCCCTCGTCGATCTCGTCGAGCAGCAGGCGCGCGATCGGCGTCAGCCGCGCCTCGGTGTAGCGCATGGCCGCCGCGCCATCGCCGTCGCGGCTGCCGAAATTGCCCTGGCCGTCGATCAGCGGATAGCGCAGGCTGAAGTCCTGGGCCATGCGCACCAGCGCGTCGTAGGCGGCCTGGTCGCCGTGCGGATGGAAGCGGCCCAGCACATCGCCGACCACGCGCGCGCTCTTCACCGGCTTGGGGCCGCCGCCGGTGGCGGCCCAGCCCAGGCCCATGCGCTGCATCGAGTACAGGATGCGCCGCTGCACCGGCTTGGCGCCGTCGGACACGTCGGGCAGGGCCCGGCCCTTGACCACCGACAGCGCGTACTCCAGATAGGCCTGCTCGGCGTAGTGGGCCAGGGTGATGGCGTCGCCGGGCTCGTCGGGCGGGGGGGTCAGCAGGGAGAGTTGGTCGGAGGACATGGGTCAACGGAAGGGATTCAGCACGGTCAGGCCAGCACCACGCCAAGGAAGCCAGCCGATTGTCAGGTCATGGCCCGGAGTCCAGGCCCACTAGTTCAATCAATTCGCGGGACGACATGCCCGCCAGGCCGTTGTCCGGCCGGATGTCCGAACTGAAGCGCAACACCTGCGGCCCGCGCAACTCGCGCCAGACTTCGAATACCACCCTGTGCGGCATGGGGACGCTTGCCGATGAAGCATCACGCATCGCAGTGCCGGTGAATCGCACCTTCCAGGTCAGGATGCTTCCCAGTGCGCTGTGCAGCAGCTCCTGACCCAGCACCTCGGCCTCCAACTGCACAGCGCTGGCCCGCAGACCGTCATGTGCGGTGAAGGACGTCGACCAGCGCATGCCTGCTTCCAGGTAGACAGGGAACCAGCCCGATGGCGGCTCCAGCATCTCGTAGTCACCCAGCCTGGGGCTTGTTGCGTGCTGCTTTACCGTCACACGGTCGGCGGCAACGATGCGGCGTCCGCCGTCGATCAGCCAATCGTTCTGTGGTGATCGACTCAACACCACGGCTTCATGGCGAGACAGGCCGGTGTAGCGATCCACCAGACGGTACTGCCACCGCGCGTTCGGCAACCAATGCGGCAGGGCTGGCCACTCCTGCACGAGGTCGGTCCAGGGCAGTTGCGGGTCTGCAACCCAGGTCGCCCTGCCCGGGCTACCCCGTACATCGGCGCCGCCACGACGCACCGACGCCAACTCATAGACATCGGAAACACGGCCACCGCTGTCCTGGGACCCGCCGCCCGACGGCTTGACTTCGGAGACCATGCGCAGCACGGCGCGACTGCCCGGCTCGACCCACAGTTCGAGATTGGCCGTCTGAGCGATGAACACCGAAGGCAGGGTTTCCCGATGCACAACCCCGGTATAGCGGAGCACGGTGGCCAGAAAGGCCCCGCTCGGCACGGCCAGGAGTTCCTGCCTCAGCACACGGGCGCGCCAATCGAAACGGTAGCGCCCCTGCGCATCGCGTCCTTGATGCGTTCCAGACCAGGCATGGCCAGGCCGCAAGGCCTGCGCTCCGGGCGGCAGCCAGCCCGCGGCAGGCTCCATGCCGTCCAGATCTCCCAGCGACGGCAGTGCATCGGCCGCGCGCTCCACGCCCTTGGCCGTGCGGCGCCAACGCCCCTGGTCGCGGACCACTTCCTGATTGCCCACCTGGGTGATGCGGCTCGACAACTGGCGCACCAGGCCGGTGTAGCGGTCGAGCACCCGGTACTCCAGTTCGTCGCCCTCCTGGGGCGAGCGCAGCGCCGCCACGGCCTGCAGCTCGGACGCTGGAGTGCCAACCGCCGTGCCGACAACCAGCAGCACCGGTGGATAGCGGAACGCAGCCCCCGATGCCACATCGACCGTCGCCCCGGCCAGGCCGCCGACGATGGCATTGCCGGCCGTGGCGGTACGCGCACTGGCCTGAAACCTGGCCTCGACAGCGGCCATGCCGCCGTGCTCGCAGCGCAGCACCAGATCGCTGACGTGGGTGCCGACGGTCACATAGCCAGGAGCCTTCAACGACCATTGGCCGCGGCCGTTGCGCAGCACGCAGTCGGCACCCAGCAGGGCCGAACTGCCGTCGACAACGACCACGCGGACCTCCTGTTCACGCCCGCCGCCGGTCACGGTGGCGCAAGCAGTCAGAGCGACGATCAGTGGCATCGCTGCCAGCGTCAGCCCATGGCCCAGCCAGCGGCGCCAGTCCGCTTGTTGCCATCCCCTCAACACAGAACCTCCCTGTCCTTGTGATTGATCGGCGCCGCCGACAACGGCGCCTCAGACCCGCGCAACCTCAGACGTCGATCTCCACCTCATCCCCGCGGATTTCCATCAGCTCGCGCCGCGCCGCAGCCTCGCCCTTGCCCATCAGCCGGTTGAACGAGCCCACGGTGGCGTCGAAGCTCATCGCGCCCCAGGCCACCGGCAGCAGGCGGCGGGTGTCGGGGTTGAGCGTGGTTTCCCACAGCTGCTCGGCGCTCATTTCGCCCAGGCCCTTGAAGCGGCTGATGCTCCAGCTGCCGTCGCGGGCGCCTTCCTTGCGCAGCTTGTCCAGCGTGGCATCCAGCTCACCCTGGTCCAGCGCATAGATCTTGGCCGCCGGCTTCTTGCCCCGCGCCGGCGCATCGATGCGAAACAGCGGCGGCTTGGCGATGAAGACATGGCCGCGCTCGATCAGCTTGGGGAAGTGGCGGAAGAACAGCGTGAGCAGCAGCACCTGGATGTGCGAGCCGTCCACGTCCGCGTCGCTGAGGATGCACACCTTGCCGTAGCGCAGGCCGCTCAGGTCGGGCTCGTCGTTGGGCCCATGCGGATCGACGCCGATGGCCACCGAGATGTCGTGGATCTCGTTGTTCTTGAACAGCAGGTCGCGCTCCACCTCCCAGGCATTGAGCACCTTGCCACGCAGCGGCAGGATGGCCTGGGTTTCCTTGTCGCGGCCCATCTTGGCCGAGCCGCCGGCCGAATCGCCCTCGACCAGGAACACCTCGTTGAGCGTGATGTCGCGGCTTTCGCAGTCGGTCAGCTTGCCGGGCAGCACGGCCACGCCGCTGCCCTTGCGCTTTTCCACCTTCTGGCTGGCGCGCTGGCGCGTCTGCGCCTGCTTGATCACCAGTTCGGCCAGCTTCTTGCCATGCTCCACATGCTGGTTCAGCCACAGCTCCAGCGGCGAGCGCGTGAACTGGCTCACCAGGCGCAGCGCGTCGCGGCTGTTCAGCCGCTCCTTGGTCTGGCCCTGGAACTGCGGGTCCAGCACCTTGGCCGAGAGCACAAAGCTGGCGCGGCTGAACACGTCCTCGGGCATCAGCTTGACGCCCTTGGGCAGCAGGCCATGCAGCTCGATGAAGGCCTTGATGGCGCCGAACAGGCCGTCCTTGAGCCCGCTCTCGTGCGTGCCACCGGCCACCGTGGGGATCAGGTTCACATAGCTTTCGCGCAGCAGCTGGCCCTCATCGGTGAAGGCCACGCACCAGGCCACGCCCTCGCCCTCGGCGAAGTTCTCGCTCTCGTTGGCGCCGGCATAGGCCTCGCCCTCGAACAGCGGGATCACCGGATCGGCCACCAGGCCCTGCATCAGGTAGTCGCGCAGGCCGCCCTTGTAGAGCCAGGTCTGGGTGTCGCCGCTCTTCTCGTTGTGCAGGGTGACGGTGGCGCCCGGCATCAGCACAGCCTTGCTGCGCAGCAGGTGCGTCAGCTCGCCACGCGGCAGCTCGGCGGCCTCGAAGTACTTGGCATCGGGCCAGACCTGCACCCGCGTGCCCTGCTTGCGCTCGCCGGCCGCGGCCTTGCGGATGACCAGCGGCTCGACCACGTCGCCGCCGGAAAAGGCGATGTCGGCCACCTGGCCCTCGCGCCACACCGTCACCTGCAGCCGCCTGGCCAGCGCATTGGTGACGCTGACGCCCACGCCGTGCAGGCCGCCCGAGAAGCTGTAGGCGCCGCCCGCGCCCTTGTCGAACTTGCCGCCGGCATGCAGCCGGGTGAAGACGATCTCGACCACCGGCACGCCTTCTTCGGGGTGCAGGCCAAACGGGATGCCGCGGCCGTCGTCCTCGACGCTGACCGAGCCGTCGGCATGCAGGCTCACGGCGATCTTCTTGCCAAAGCCGGCCAGGGCTTCGTCGGCGGCGTTGTCGATGACCTCCTGCACGATGTGCAGCGGGTTGTCGGTGCGGGTGTACATGCCCGGCCGCTGCTTGACCGGCTCCAGGCCTTTCAGGACGCGGATCGAGGCTTCGCCGTAGCTGCCTTGCTTGGGTGGGGTTGCCATGGCCGGGATTCTAGGGAGCCTGCACGCCTGCACATCCCGCCGCCATCGCTGCGTGGCCCAGGCGACAGCAGGGCCGGGTGGCCACGGCTACAGTGCTGGCCCATGTCGTCCACCGCCCCCTCCCCCGCGCCCGCACCCCGGCTGTCCATGGCCCAGGTGCTGCTGTGCGGCGCCGCCATCGTCACGCTGAGCATGGGCATCCGCCATGGCTTCGGCCTGTGGCTGCAACCCATCACCATGGACCGCGGCTGGACCCGCGAGACCTTTGCCTTTGCGCTGGCGGTGCAGAACCTGGCCTGGGGCCTGGCCGGCCCGCTGGCCGGCATGCTGGCCGACCGCTTTGGCGCCTGGCGGGTGCTGATCGCCGGCTCGCTGCTGTATGCGGCCGGCCTGGTGTGCATGGCCCTGGCCACCTCGGGCCTGGGCTTCACCGGCTCGGCCGGCCTGATGGTCGGCATCGCCCAGTCGGGCGTGACCTATGCGGTGGTCTACGGCGTGATCGGCCGCAACGTGGCCGCCGACAAGCGCAGCTGGGCCATGGGCGTGGCGGCGGCGGCCGGCTCCTTCGGCCAGTTCCTGATGGTGCCGGTGGAAAGCTGGCTGATCGGCGCCTGGGGCTGGCAGAACGCGCTGTTCATCCTCGGCTGCGCGGCCCTGGCCATCCTGCCGCTGGCCTTCGGCCTCAAGGAGCCGGCGGCCCAGGCCGCGGCCGGTGGCCACCAGCAGAGCATCGGCCAGGCGGTGCGCGAGGCTTTTGCCTATCCCAGCTTCCGCTGGCTGATGGCCGGCTACTTCGTCTGCGGCTTCCAGGTGGTGTTCATCGGCGTGCACATGCCCAGCTACCTGAAAGACCATGGCCTGCCGCCCCAGGTGGCGACCACGGCGCTGGCGCTGATCGGCCTGTTCAACGTCTTCGGCACCTACGGCGCCGGTTGGCTGGGCCAGCGTGTGCCCAAGCGCCACATCCTGGCCAGCATCTATGCGCTGCGCTCGGTGGCCATCATCGCTTTCCTGCTGGCGCCGCTGACGCCGATGTCGGTGTATGTGTTCTCGGCGGTGATCGGCACGCTGTGGCTGTCCACCGTGCCGCCCACCAATGCGGTGATCGCGCAGATCTTTGGCGTGCAATACCTGTCGATGCTGGGCGGCTTCGTGTTCTTCAGCCACCAGGTCGGCTCCTTCCTGGGCGTGTGGCTGGGCGGCAAGCTCTACGACGCCACCGGCAGCTACGACCTGGTGTGGTGGATCGCCGTGGCCCTGGGCGTGGCCGCGGCCCTGGCCAATCTGCCGGTGCGCGAAGGCGCCATCGCCCGGCCCGGCGTGCGTGCCGCGGCCGCCGCCTGACCGTAGACGACCGATGCGTGCAACCCCGCTGCGCTGGCTGGCCTGGCTGATCGCCGCCGTCGCCCTGGCCGGGGTGTTTGCCGCCTATCTGAACCCGCATCTGGTGGTCGATCTGGCCAGCCGGGTCTGGGCCTGCTTCTGAATCGCCTGGCCTGCATGAGCCCACCCTCCTCCTGGATCACCCGCTGGGCCCCGCTGATCCCGGCCGGCGGCCGCGTGCTGGACCTGGCCTGCGGCAGCGGCCGCCACCTGCGCTGGCTGGCCGCGCAGGGCTTTCAGGCCACCGGCGTGGACCGCGATGCCGCGGCCCTGGCCTCCATGGACTCCGGCCAGGGCCAGGCCGAGCTGATCCAGGCCGACCTGGAGCACGGGCCCTGGCCGCTGTCCGGGCGCCAGTTCGACGCCGTGGTCGTCACCCACTACCTGTGGCGGCCCACCTGGCCGCTGCTGCTGGAGCTGCTGGCGCCCGGCGGCGTGCTGCTTTACGAAACCTTTGCCGAAGGCAACCAGACCGTGGGCAAGCCCTCGCGGCCCGACTTTCTGCTGCAGCCGGGCGAGCTGCTGCAGCGCTGCGCCGGCCTGCGCGTGCTGGGCTACGAGGACGGTTTCCTCGACGCGCCGCCGCGTTTTGTGCAGCGCATCGCCGCGCGGCGGCCGGCGCCGGGCGACACGCCAGACCTGCGCCTGCCGCTGCCGGCGATCTCGGGAGGCCCTGGCCCCGCCGGCTAGAATCTGCGGCTTCCGAAGGAAGGCTCAAGGCCCAGGCCCATGAAACCCATTGTTGGCAGCATCGTCGCGCTGGTCACGCCGTTCAACGAGGACGGCAGCGTCGACTATCCCGGCCTGCGCCGCCTGATCGACTGGCACATCGAGCAAGGCACGGATTGCATTGGCGTCGTCGGCACCACCGGCGAATCGCCCACCGTCTCGGTGGAAGAGCATTGCGAGATCATCCGCGTGGCCGTCTCGCATGCCGCGGGCCGCGTGCCCATCATGGCCGGTGCCGGCGCCAACAGCACGCGCGAGGCCATCGAGCTGACGCGCTTCAGCAAGGACGTGGGCGCCGACTGCACGCTGCAGGTCGTGCCCTACTACAACAAGCCCTCGCAGGAAGGCATCTACCAGCACTTCAAGGCCATCGCCGAGGCGGTGGACCTGCCGGTGGTGCTGTACAACGTGCCCGGCCGCACCGTCGCCGACATGGCGCCCGAGACCGCGCTGCGCCTGGCCCTGGTGCCCGGCGTCATCGGCATCAAGGAGGCCACCGGCAACATCGAGCGTGCGGCCCAGCTGATCAAGCAGGCGCCGGCCGGCTTCTCGATCTATTCCGGCGACGACGGCACGGCCGTGGCCCTGATGCTGCTGGGCGGCCATGGCAATGTCAGCGTCACCGCCAACGTCGCGCCCAAGCTGATGCACGAGATGTGCATGGCCGCCATCAACGGCGAGGTGCAGAAGGCGCGCCAGATCCATCTGCGCCTGCTGTCGCTGCACAAGCAGCTGTTCTGCGAGCCCAGCCCGGCGCCCACCAAGTGGGCGCTGTCGCGCCTGCCCACGGGCTCGGGCACGGTGCTGTGCCGCCCCGACGTGCGCCTGCCGATCACGCCGCTGACACCGGCCGGCCAGGCCCTGGTGGACGCCGCGCTGCGCGACGCCGGCCTGCTCTGAACTGCCGGTCCCGGCACGCGCCCGCCCCTGTCCTGCCTTCCTCCCTGAACGACACACCGGCCGCGGCGACCGGCACCTGCCTCGCCCGACCTCTGGAGTACCGATCCGTGATCTCCCTGCCCGCCGCCGCTCTGGCACCGACCCCCGTGCGTGCCGCCTCGCTGGCCCTGGTGCTGGCGCTCGCTGGCTGCACCACCACCTTTGATGGCAGCGACAGCAAGGTCGACTACCGCTCCCAGGCCACCAAGACGGCGGCCCTGGACGTGCCGCCCGACCTGACCCAGCTGGCCCGCGAAGGCCGCTACCAGCCGCAGTCCGGCGTGGTCAGCGCGGCCGCGCTGCGCCAGCCGGGCGGCGCCGTGACCGCGGCCGCTCCCGCCGCGGTGGCCCCGGCCGCCAGCGGCGATGTGCGCCTGGTGCGCGAGGGCAATGCCCGCTGGGTGGCCAGCCCGCTGGCGCCCGAGGCCGTGCTGCCGCTGGTGCGCAACTTCTGGCAGGAATCGGGCTTTGTGCTGGTGGTCGACGATGCCGCCGCCGGCCTGTTGGAAACCGACTGGGCCGAGAACCGCGCCAAGCTGCCGCAGGACATCGTGCGCCGCACCATCGGCCGCGTCTTCGACAGCGCCTTCAGCACCGGCGAGCGCGACAAGTTCCGCACCCGCATCGAACGCACGCCCGGCGGCGGCAGCGAGATCTACATCAGCCACCGCGGCGTGGCCGAGGTGGTGGCCGATGCCCGCAACGAGCGCACCGTGTGGCAGAACCGCCCAGCCGACAGCGAGCTGGAGGCCGAGTTCCTGCAGCGGCTGATGGTGCGCCTGGGCAGCAAGCCCGAGGCCGCACGCAGCGCCGTGGCAGCCGCCACCCCGGCCTCGCCTGCGGCCGCCGCCCGTCCCGGCCAGGCCCCGGCCGGCACCGGCACGGCCACCGAGTTGCTGCTGAGCGAAGGCTTCGACCGCGCCTGGCGCCAGGTCGGCCTGGCACTGGACCGCTCGGGCTTCACCGTCGAGGACCGCGACCGCAGCGCCGGCCTGTACTTCGTGCGCTACATCGATCCCAAGCTGGCCGGCAAGGACGAGCCGGGCTTCTTCGACAAGCTGTTCGGCCGCGGCGAGGCGGTCAAGCCGGTGCGCTACCGCGTGCTGGTCAAGGCAGTGGACGGCCAGTCCACCCGCATCAGCGTGCAGACCAGCCAGGGCGATGCCGAGACCGGCGAGGCCGCGCGCCAGATCATCGCGCGCATGGGTGACGGCCTGAAGTGAGAGACTGAGGCGCGGGCGCCGGCTGGCGCCTGCCCAGCGCCCTGCCCTGCCGAGCAGCAGGGCGGCGCACCAAGCAAAACGCCCCGCAGTGCGGGGCGTTTTTTCGTCGGTCTTCGAATCTCTGGAGGCGCGATCCGGAGTCGAACCGGACTGGACGGATTTGCAATCCGTTGCATAACCGCTTTGCTATCGCGCCGCAATCTGCATCGCAGCGTCGTGACCTTGCGGGGCAAGGCTCCACGCTGACAAAAACGGGAAGCCTGGGCTTCCCGTTTTGAACAATCTGGAGCGGGAGACGAGGCTCGAACTCGCGACCTCAACCTTGGCAAGGTTGCGCTCTACCAACTGAGCTACTCCCGCTTGGTTTCGCTGCTCATTGCTGTTCAGCGAAGCTCGCATTCTAAGTCGATTTACGGCTGGTCTGCAAGCTTTTTCTGAGGCCCTCAGTGCGGCAGACCGTCGCCGACCGGCGCGGCCACGGCCGCCTCGGGCTTGGCCGCTGCCGGCTCGACCTTGGCGGCCGCCTCGTCCTCGGGCAAGGGCGAGGGCATGGCCTCCAGCGCGATCTCCAGCACCCGCTCGATCCAGCGCACCGGCACGATCTCCAGGCTGTTCTTGACGTTCTCCGGAATGTCCTGCAGATCCTTGACGTTCTCTTCCGGGATCAGCACGGTCTTGATGCCGCCACGGTGCGCGGCCAGCAGCTTTTCCTTCAGGCCGCCGATGGCCGTGACCTCGCCGCGCAGCGTGATCTCGCCGGTCATCGCCACATCGGCCTTGACCGGGATGCCGGTCAGCGCCGAGACGATGGCCGTGGTCATCGCCGCGCCAGCGCTGGGACCGTCCTTGGGCGTGGCGCCATCGGGCACGTGGACGTGCATGTCACGCTTCTCGAACAGCTCGTCCTTGATGCCCAGGCGTGCGGCGCGGCTGCGCACCACGGTGCGTGCGGCCTCCACCGATTCCTTCATCACATCGCCCAGCGAGCCGGTGCGGATGATGCCGCCCTTGCCCGGCATCACCGCCGCCTCGATGGTCAGCAGATCGCCGCCGACCTCGGTCCAGGCCAGACCGACCACCTGGCCGACCTGGTTCTTCTTCTCGGCACGGCCGAAGTCGAACTTGCGCACGCCCAGGAAGTCGTTGAGGTTGTCCTCGCCGACCACCACCTTGCCCTGGTACTGCTTGAGCTGCAGGCCCTTGACGGTCTTGCGGCACAGCTTGCTGATCTCGCGCTCCAGCGAGCGCACGCCGGCCTCGCGGGTGTAGTAGCGGATCACGCCGCGGATGGCCGCCTCGGTGACCTCCAGCTCATCGTCCTGGATGCCGTTGTTCTTGCGCTGCTTGGGCACCAGATAGCGCTGGGCGATGTCGACCTTCTCGTCCTCGGTGTAACCCGACAGGCGGATGACCTCCATGCGGTCCAGCAGGGCCGGCGGGATGTTCAGCGAGTTGGACGTGGCCACGAACATCACGTCCGACAGGTCGAAGTCGACCTCGACGTAGTGGTCGCTGAAGGTGTGGTTCTGCTCGGGGTCCAGCACCTCGAGCAGGGCCGACGACGGGTCGCCGCGGAAGTCCATGCCCAGCTTGTCGATCTCGTCGAGCAGGAACAGCGGATTGCGCACGCCGACCTTGCTCAGGCTCTGCAGCACCTTGCCCGGCATCGAGCCGATGTAGGTGCGGCGGTGGCCACGGATCTCGGCCTCGTCGCGCACGCCGCCGAGTGCCATGCGCACGAACTTGCGGCCGGTGGCGCGGGCCACGCTCTGGCCCAGCGAGGTCTTGCCCACGCCCGGGGGGCCGACCAGGCACAGGATCGGCGCCTTGACCTTGTCCACGCGCTGCTGCACCGCGAGGTACTCGAGGATGCGTTCCTTGACCTTGTCCAGGCCGGCATGGTCCTCGTTGAGCACCTCCTCGGCATGCGGCAGATCGTGCTTGACCTTGGACTTCTTGGCCCAGGGCAGGTTGACCAGGGTGTCGATGTAGTTGCGCACCACCGTGGCTTCGGCCGACATCGGTGACATCAGCTTGAGCTTCTTCAGCTCGTTGTCGGCCTTCTTGCGCGCGTCCTTGGGCATGCGCGCGGCCTTGATCTTCTTTTCCAGGTCCTCCAGGTCGGCGCCTTCTTCGCCGTCGCCCAGTTCCTTCTGGATGGCCTTGACCTGCTCGTTCAGGTAGTACTCGCGCTGGCTCTTTTCCATCTGGCGCTTGACGCGGCCACGGATGCGCTTTTCCACCTGCAGGATGTCGACCTCGTGCTCCAGCAGCTCCAGCAGCTTTTCCAGCCGCTTGGCCACCGGGAACAGGTCCAGCACCGACTGCTTGGCTTCGAGCTTGAGCGGCAGGTGCGCGGCGATGGTGTCGGCCAGGCGGCCCGGATCGTCGATGCCGGCGATGCTGGTGAGGATCTCCGGCGGGATCTTCTTGTTCAGCTTGACGTACTGGTCAAACTGCTGGGTCACGGCGCGGCGCAGGGCCTCGACCTCGGGGCCGACGTCGCCATTGGGCGCCACCGGCACCACCTCGGCGGTGAAGTGCTCGCCGTCGTGGATCTCGCGGGTCTCGGCGCGCTGCACGCCCTCGACCAGCACCTTCACCGTGCCGTCGGGCAGCTTCAGCATCTGCAGAATGCTGGAGATGCAGCCGATCTCGAACATGTCGTCGGGCTTGGGCTCGTCCTTGCCGGCGGCCTTCTGCGCCACCAGCATGATCTGGCGGCCGGCCTCCATCGCCGCCTCCAGGGCCTTGATCGACTTGGGACGCCCGACGAACAGCGGAATGACCATGTGCGGAAACACGACCACATCACGCAGCGGCAGCAGCGGCAGCGTGATCGGTTCCGCGGGGAGGATGGGATGTCCAGACATGGGTAGCCTCTCTTTCTCAGACCGACATGGGGCCCGAGCAGGGGAATGCAAGGTCGGCGCCGGCGGACAGACCGACACCGCGCACAGCCCGCGCACTGACCGGTGGCCGGTGGCGCGCGGGTCGCGGTGGCATCAGGCGCTGGCCTTCTGCTCGCGGTAGACGAGCAGCGGCTTGGCGCCCTCGTCGACGATGTGCTCGTCCACCACCACCTTGGCCACGCCGTCCAGCGTGGGCAGGTCGAACATGGTGTCGATCAGCACATGTTCCATGATCGAGCGCAGGCCACGCGCGCCGGTCTTGCGCTTGAGCGCCTTGCGGGCGATGGCCTGCAGCGCCGACTGGCGGATCTCCAGCTCGACGCCGTCCATCATGAACAGCTTCTGGTACTGCTTGACCAGGGCGTTCTTGGGTTCGGTGAGGATCTGCACCAGCGCGTCCTCGGTCAGCTCGCCCAGCGTGGCCACCACCGGCAGGCGGCCGACCAGTTCGGGGATCAGGCCGAACTTGATCATGTCCTCGGGCTCGACCTCGCGGAACAGCTCGGCCGCGCGCTTCTCGGTCTTGCTGTGCACGCTGGCACCGAAGCCGATGCCCGACTTCTCGGTGCGGCCCTGGATGACCTTCTCCAGGCCGTCGAAGGCGCCACCGCAGATGAACAGGATGTTGGTGGTGTCGATCTGCAGGAAGTCTTGATTGGGATGCTTGCGCCCGCCCTGCGGCGGCACGCTGGCCATCGTGCCTTCCACCAGCTTCAGCAGCGCCTGCTGCACGCCCTCGCCGCTCACATCGCGGGTGATGCTGGGGTTGTCGGCCTTGCGGCTGATCTTGTCGATCTCGTCGATGTAGACGATGCCGCGCTGCGCCCGCTCGACGTCGTAGTTGCAGTTCTGCAGCAGCTTCTGGATGATGTTCTCGACGTCCTCGCCCACGTAGCCGGCTTCGGTCAGCGTGGTGGCGTCGGCAATCACGAACGGCACGTTGAGCAGGCGCGCCAGGGTCTGTGCCAGCAGGGTCTTGCCCGAGCCGGTGGGGCCGATCAGCAGGATGTTGCTCTTGCTGAGCTCGACCTCGTCCTTGGCACCGGCGCCGATGTGCTTGAGCCGCTTGTAGTGGTTGTAGACCGCAACAGACAGCGTGCGCTTGGCAGCGGCCTGGCCGATCACATACTGATCCAGCGTGGTCTTGATTTCCGACGGCGTGGGCAGCTCGGACTTGCCCGCCTTGGCGGCGGGGCCTTCGGCCGGCGCCTCGTCACGGATGATGTCGTTGCACAGCTCGATGCACTCGTCGCAGATGAACACCGACGGACCGGCAATGAGCTTCTTGACCTCGTGCTGGCTCTTGCCGCAGAAGCTGCAGTACAGGACCTTTTCGCCAGAGGCGCCCTTCTTGTCGGCCATGGATCGTGTGCTTTACGGGTGCGGGTGCGGGGCAGGCGAAGACAACTCGCGGGCGATGATAGTACGACGACCGGATTCAGCCACGCTGGGCGATGACCTGGTCGAGCAGGCCGTAGGCCTTGGCCTCGTCGGCCGACATGAAGTAGTCGCGTTCGGTGTCGGCGGCGATCTTGTCCAGCGGCTGGCCGCTGTTGGCGGCCAGGATGCGGTTGAGCTGGTCGCGGGTCTTGAGGATCTCGCGGGCGTGGATCTCGATGTCGGTGGCCTGGCCCTGGGCGCCGCCCAGCGGCTGGTGGATCATGATCTTGCTGTTGGGCAGGGCCACGCGCTTGCCCTTGGCACCGGCCGACAGCAGGAAGGCGCCCATGCTGGCCGCCATGCCGATGCACAGCGTGGAGACATCGGGCTTGATGAAGTTCATCGTGTCGTAGATCGACATGCCGGCCGACACGCTGCCGCCCGGGCTGTTGATGTACAGGAAGATGTCTTTGTCCGGGTTTTCGCTTTCCAGGAACAGCAGCTGCGCCACCACCAGGTTGGCGGTGGCGTCGTTGACCGGGCCGACCAGGAACACGATGCGCTCGCGCAGCAGGCGGCTGTAGATGTCGTAGGCGCGCTCGCCACGGCCGGACTGCTCGATGACCATCGGCACCATGCCCAGGGCTTGCGTCTCCAATGCGCTCATGAAATACCTCTGAAACGGATTGCGGCCATTATGGCCCTGCATAGCGCGGGCTGCAGGCGATGAAAAAAGGGGCGACGACCCTGCAGTCGTCGCCCCGGGACGGTGCGCTTGACGGGGGTCAGGCGGTCATCAGCTCGTCGAAGGGCAGCGACTTGTCGACCACCTTGGCGGCGGCCAGCACATGCTCGGCGACGTTGTTCTCGATCACCACGGCCTCGACCTCGGCCATGCGCTGGCGGTCCGACAGGTACCAGCGCATCACCTCGGCCGGCTTCTCGTAGCTCTGGCTCAGCTCTTCGATGTGGGCCTGCAGCTGCTCGGGCTTGGCCTGCAGGTTGTTGGCACGCACCAACTCAGCCACCACCAGGCCCAGGCGCACGCGGCGCTCGGCCTGGGGCTGGAAGATCTCGGACGGGATCGGCGCCTTGTCGGCGTCCTTGACGCCACGCTGCTTCAGGTCCTCGCGGGCCGACTCGACCAGGCGCTCCAGCTCGCTGTCGATCAGGGCCTTGGGCAGGTCCAGCTCGGCGACCTTGATCAGCGCGTCCATGGCGGCAGACTTGTTGCGCGCCAGCACGCGGAACTTGACCTCGCGCTCCAGGTTCTTCTTCACGTCGGCGCGCAGCGCCTCGACGGTGCCGTCGGCCAGGCCCAGGCTCTTGATGAAGGCCTCGTCGACCTCGGGCAGGTGCTGGGCCTCGATCTTCTTCATCGTCACCAGGAAGTCGGCTTCCTTGCCGGCCACGTCCTTGCCGTGGTAGTCCTCGGGGAACTGCAACGGGAAGGTCTTGCTCTCGCCGACCTTCATGCCGCGCACGGCCTTGTCGAACTGCTCCAGCATCTGGCCTTCGCCGATCAGGAACTGGAAGCCTTCGGCCTGGCCGCCCTGGAAGGGCTCGCCGTCGATCTTGCCTTCGAAGTCGATGGTCACGCGGTCGCTCTCGGCAGCGCCTTCGGCGGCCGGACGCTGGGCGAAGGTGCGGCGCTGCTTGCGCAGGATGTCCACCGTGCGGTCGATGGCGGCGTCGGTGACTTCGCTGCTGACGCGCTCCACCTCGACCGTGGCCAGGTCACCCAGCTTGACCTCGGGATAGACCTCGAAGGTGGCGTCGAAGGCCAGCTGGCCCTCGGGCGCCTCGTCCTTGGGCGTGACGCGCGGCGTGCCGGCCACGCGCAGCTGGGCCTCGTTGGCGGCCTCGGCGAAGGCACGGCCCAGCTGGTCGTTCATGACCTCGTTCTGCACCGTCCAGCCATAGCGCTGGGCCACCACCGACATCGGCACCTTGCCCGGGCGGAAGCCGTCGGCCTTGACGGTGCGCGAGAGCTTCTTCAGCCGCGACTCGACTTCGGCATTGAGGGCGGCGGCCGGCAGCGTCAGGGTGATGCGGCGTTCGAGCTTTTCGAGGGTTTCAACAGTCACGGCCATGGGAATCTCGCTGGAAGGATCGTGGAAATCGGGATTGCTGCTGGTGCGCGGGGCCGGACTCGAACCGGCACGCCCGTGAAGGCGTCAGGACCTAAACCTGGTGCGTCTACCAATTTCGCCACCCGCGCGGGTTCCGGGGCCGGCGGCGCACACCGACCCCGGATGATCCGGAAAACTGGCGATTCTAGCCGGCCTCAGCCGCGAACGGCAGGCACCGGTGGCTTGACGCGGAACCAGGCCGCATACATCGCCGGCAGGGCCAGCAGCGTCAGCGCGGTGGCGACGATCAGGCCGCCCATGATGGCCACCGCCATCGGGCCCCAGAACACGCTGCGCGTCAGCGGGATCATCGCCAGCACGGCCGCCGCGGCGGTGAGCACGATGGGCCGGAAGCGCCGCACAGCGGCCTCGACCACCGCATGCCAGGTGGGCACGCCGCGGGCCCGGTCCTGCTCGATCTGGTCGATCAGGATCACCGAGTTGCGCATGATCATGCCCATCAGCGCGATCACGCCCAGCAGCGCGACGAAGCCGAACGGCCGGTCGAAGAGCAGCAGCGCCGCGGCCACGCCGGCAATGCCCAGCGGCCCGGTGAGGAACACCAGCATGGCCCGCGAGAAGCTGTGCAGCTGCAGCATCAGCAGCGTGAAGATGATGAACAGCATCACCGGCACGCCGGCGGCGATCGAGCCCTGGCCCTTGCTGCTCTCAGCCGCGGCGCCGGCCACCTGCAGCTCGTAGCCCGGCGGCAGCTGCTGGCGCAGGCCGTCGAACAGCGGCCACACGGCCTTGCTGACGCTGGGGCCCTGCACGCCCTCGACCACGTCGCCCTGCACGGTGACGGCGTACTTGCGGCCCTCGCGCCACATCACGCCATGCTCCCAGCCGAAGCTGACCTGGGTGACCTGCATCAGCGGCACGGCGCGGCCGCTGCTGGTGGGCACATAGGCATTGGCCAGGTCGGTGATGGCGCGGCGCTCCTCGGCCGGCTGGCGCAGCACGATGTCGATCAGGCGGTCGCCCTCGCGGTACTGGCCGACCGTGCTGCCGCTGAACACGGCGCGCGCACCCTGGGCGATGGACTGGCTGGTGACGCCCAGCGCGCGGGCCTTGTCCTGGTCGATCTCCAGGCGCAGCGACTTGATGCGCTCGTTCCAGTTGTCGTTGACGCCGCGCATCTGCGGATGCTGGCGCAGGATGTCCTTGGCCTGGTCGGCATAGCGGCGCACCTGCTCGGCATCGGGGCCGACCAGGCGGAACTGCACCGGATAGGCCACCGGCGGCCCATTGGGCAGCAGCTTGACGCGGCCGCGCACCTCGGGGAACTCGGCCGCCAGCAGGCCCGGCAGCAGCTGGCGGATGCGCTCGCGCTCCTTCAGGTCGGTGGTCAGCAGGATGATCTGGCTGACATTGGTCTGCGGAAAGATCTGGTCCAGCGGCAGATAGAAACGCGGCACGCCGCTGCCGGCCCAGGTGGTGACGGTGGCGATGCCGGTTTCGGCACGCAGCCGGGCCTCGAAGCGCTGGGCCACGGCCTCGGTCTCGCGCAGCGTGCTGCCCTCGGGCAGCCACAGGTCGACCAGGATCTCGGGCCGGCTGGAGTCGGGGAAGAACTGCTGCTGGACCTTGCCCATGCCGACCAGGCCGGCGCCGAACAGCGCCAGCGTCAGCGCGATGGTGATCCAGCGGTGGCGCACGCAGGCATTCACCCAGCCGCGGAAGCGGTTGTAGAACGGCGTGTCGAACAGTTCATGGGCTTCGCCTTCGGCCTGTGGCCGCGTCTTCAGCAGCCAGGCGCCCAGATAAGGCACGAAGTACACCGACACCAGCCACGAGATGACCAGGGCCGCCGAAGTGACGGCGAAGATCGCGAAGGTGTATTCGCCGGTGGTCGACTTGGCCAGGCCGATGGGCAGAAAGCCGGCGGCGGTGATCAGCGTGCCGGTGAGCATGGGCATCGAGGTCACGTCGTAGGCATAGGTGGCGGCCCGCAGCTTGTCGTAGCCCTCCTCCAGCTTGCGCACCATCATCTCCACCGCAATGATGGCGTCGTCGACCAGCAGGCCGAGCGCGATGATCAGCGAGCCCAGCGAGATCTTGTGCAGGCCCACGCCCCAGTAGTACATGGCCACGAAGGTGATGGACAGCACCAGCGGGATGGTGATGCCCACCACCAGGCCCGGCCAGATGTCGATGCGCAGCGGCTTGGTGTGCAGGCCCAGGCTCAGGAAGCTGACCGCCAGCACCACCACCACCGCCTCGATCAGCACCTTGACGAACTCACCCACCGAGCGCTGCACCGCCGCCGGCTGGTCCTGCACCTGGTGCAGGCTGATGCCGGCCGGCAGCGCGGCACCGATGGCCGCCGACTTGGCGCGCAGCGCCTGGCCCAGCGCGACGATGTCGCCGCCCTTGGCCATCGACACGCCCAGGGCCACCACCTGCTGGCCCTGGTGGCGCACCTTGACCGTGGCCGGGTCCACCGGCGCCCGGCGCACGCTGGCGATGTCGCCCAGCTGCAGCGTGCTGGCCTGGCCGGTGGCCGGGTTGGTGGCGCGGATCGGGAAGCGCCGCAACTCGTCGACCGAGCGGAACTGGCCGCCCACGCGCACCTGCAGGTTCTGGCTGCCGCCGTCCAGGATGCCGGCGCCCTCCACCGCGTTCTGCGCCGCCAGCTGGGCCAGCACCTGGTTCATGTCCAGGCCCAGCTGGGCCAGGCGCTTGCCGGGAATCTCGACAAAGATCTTCTCGGCCTGCACGCCGAACAGCTCGACCTTGGCCACGTCGGCCACCTGCAGCAGCTCGGAGCGCACGTTCTCGGCAAACTGGCGCAGCTCCTCCTCAGAGAAGCCGTCGGCCGACAGCGCGTAGATGGTGCCGTAGACATCGCCGAAGTCGTCGTTGAAGAACGGCCCCAGCACGCCGGCCGGCAGCGTGCCGCGCATGTCACCGATGCGCTTTCTCACCTGATACCAGGTGTTGGCCACGTCCTTGGGCGGCGCGCTGTCCTTGACGTTGAGGATGGTCAGCGACTCGCCCGGCTTGGTGTAGCTGCGGATGACGTCGGCATAGGGCACCTCCTGCAGCGTGCGCTCGATCTTGTCGGTCACCTGCTCGGCCACCTGCTGGGCGGTGGCGCCGGGCCAGTAGGCCTGCACCACCATGGCGCGGAAGGTGAACGGCGGATCCTCGTCCTGGCCGAGCTGGAAGTAGGCGGCCACGCCCAGCACCAGCAGCACCACCATCAGGTAGCGGGTGAGTTCCTTGTGCTCCAGCGCCCAGCGCGAGATGTTGAAGCGCGACGGCTGCGTGTCGACGACCATGGTGCGGTTTCCGTGACGGATCGCGTCAGCGCGAGGCAGCGGCCGAGGCCGCCGACGTGGTGATCGGCGTCGTCGCCGCCTGCCTCGAGGCCGCCGCGGCGGCCGCAGCCGCCGCCGGCTCGGCATACAGGCGCACCTTCTGGCCGTCGTTGAGCACATGCACGCCGGCTGTCACCACCACCTGGCCGGCGGCCAGGCCACTTTGGATCAGGGCCTGGTTGCCCTCGGCACCGGCAATGCCCACGGCCTGGCGCTTGACCGTCATGCTGGCGCGGTCCAGCACCCAGACCTGGGAGCGGCCGCCCTGCTCGAACACCGCCGCCAGCGGCAGCTTGATCACCGGCACCGTGGCGGCCGGCCCGGCCAGCATCACGGTGGCGGTCTGGCCCAGGCGCACGGGGGCCTGGCCCACGTCGGCCTTGGCCAGGAAGGTGCGTGTCACCGCATCGGCGGCGGCGGCCACCTCGCGCAGCGCCAGCGGCTGCGGCGGGCGCGCATCGCCCCACAGCCGCAGTTGCAGCGCACCGGGCCGGGCGGCCAGCGCACGCAGCGAATCGACCTGGTCCTCGGGCACGCTGAACACCGCGTCGCGCGGCCCGTCCAGCGCCACGCGCAGCACCGGCGTGCCGGCGGCCAGCACCGCGCCCGGCTCGGCATCGACGGCGGTGACCACGCCCGGGCCATCGGCCAGCAGCAGCGCATAACCGGCCTGGTTCTCCTGCACGCCGGCCTGGGCGCGGGCCTGCTCGTGCTGGGCCCTGGCGGCCTTCAGCGTGGTGTCGCGGCGCTCCAGCTCGGCATTGCTGATGAAGCCCTGGTCGCGCAGCGACTTGTAGCGCTGGTAGTCGGCCTCGGCCAGCTCCAGCTGCACCTTGGCGGCCTGGACCGTGGCCCGCGCGGCCTCCTGGCCCAGGCGCAGGTCGCTGGCATCCAGGCGCGCCAGCGGCTGGCCGGCCTTGACCCGGTCGCCCAGGTTGACCATGCGCTCGACCAGCTTGCCACCGACGCGAAAGCCCAGCCGCGACTCGCTGCGCGGGCGGATCTCGGCCGCGTACTCGTGCACCATCGCGCTGCCGCCGGGCGTCACGGTCTGGGTGCGCACCGCGCGCACCGGCTCTTCGGCCGGCGGCGCCTTGCTGCAGGCCGACAGCGCCAGCGCGGCCAACATCAACAACGGGGGGAGGAGCTTGGAACGCATTGCCGACGGCCTCACAGGCAGGAAGGAGCCGACCCGGGCACAGATGCGGACACTGGCGGTCGGTTGTTAATGACTGACTGGTCAGTAATATAGGTTCCGACATGATCGCTGTCAAACACCGCAGCGGCATCGCCAGCGTGGCAACGCACGCGACAATGCGCGGCGTGAGCGTCGAGCATTACGAAAACTTTCCCGTGGCCTCGTGGCTGTGCCCGCCGGCGATGCGGCCGGCCGTGGTCGCGATCTACCGTTTCGCCCGCACCGCCGACGACCTCGCCGACGAAGGCGAGGCCCCGGCAGAAGCCCGGCGCGAGCAGCTGGCCCGCTACCGCCAGGCGCTGCAGTCGGCCGCCGCCGGCCAGCTGCGCGACAGCGACTGGCCGCAGGTGTTCGGTCCGCTGGCCGAGGCCCTGCGGCGCCATGCCCTGCCGCTGCCGCTGCTGCAGGACCTGCTCGATGCCTTCGAGCAAGACACGCACAACCCGCGCTATGCCGACCGCGGGGCGCTGCTGGACTACTGCCGTCGCTCGGCCAACCCGGTGGGCCGGCTGCTGCTGCACCTGGCCGGTGTGGGCGACGAGACCTCGCTGCGCCGCAGCGACGACATCTGCAGCGCGCTGCAGCTGATCAACTTCTGGCAGGACCCCAGCGTGGACCTGCCACGTGGCCGCCACTACATCCCCGAGGCCGACGCCGCCCGCCATGGCCTGACGCTGGATGGCCTGGCCCGTGGCGTGGACAGCGCCGCCAGCGCCGCCCTGCTGCGCGAGCTGTGCGACTGGGCCGCGGCGCTGATGCAGCGCGGCGCGCCGCTGGCGCTGCAGTTGCCCGGCCGCCTGGGCTGGGAGCTGCGCCTGGTGGTGCAGGGCGGATTGCGCATCCTGGCCAAGATCGCCGCGCTGGACCACCGCACGCTGGCGCGCCGCCCGGTGATCGGCACGGCCGATGCGCTGCCGCTGCTGTGGTCGGCCTGGCGCATGGGCCACCGCAGCGCCGCCCCCGGCCTGGCCCTGCCCCGGTGAACGCCGCCATGACGCCCCAGCAATACGTGCAGCAGCGCGCGGCGGCCAGCGGCTCGTCGTTCTATTACGCCTTCCTGTTCCTGCCGCCGCCGCGGCGCGCCGCCATCACCGCCTTCTATGCCTTCTGCCGCGAGGTCGACGACGTGGTCGACGAGGTCAGCGATGCCGGCGTGGCCGCCACCAAGCTGGCCTGGTGGCAGCAAGAGGTGGCCCGCGGCTTTGCCGGCCAGCCCACGCACCCGGTGATGCAGGCCCTGGCGCCGCTGGCCGGCGCGCATGGCATCACCGCCCAGCACCTGCTGGCGGTGATCGAGGGCTGCGAGATGGACCTGTCGCAAAGCCGCTACCTGGACTACCCCGGCCTGCAGCGCTACTGCCATCTGGTGGCCGGCATCGTCGGCGAGGTGGCGGCGCGCATCTTCGGCCACAGCCAGGAGCAGACCATCGCCTATGCCCATCTGCTGGGCCGGGCGCTGCAGCTGACCAACATCATCCGCGACGTCGGCGACGATGCCCGCCGCGGCCGCATCTACCTGCCGATCAGCGAGCTGCAGCAGTTCGACGTCAAGGCCCACGAGATCCTCAAGCGCGAGTCGCCCTGGGGCTACAGCGAGCGCTTCACGGCGCTGATGCGCTTCCAGGCACAACGTGCCCATGCCACCTACGACGAAGCCCTGGCCCTGCTGCCCGAGGCAGACCGCCAGGCGCAGAAGCCGGGCCTGATGATGGCCAACATCTACCGCAGCCTGCTGCGCGAGATCGAGGCCGATCAGTTCCAGGTGCTGCACCAGCGCACCTCGCTGACGCCGCTGCGCAAGCTGTGGATCGCGCTGGTGACGCACTGGCGTGGGCGCTGAATCCGCAACGCGGCTGGCCGTGGTCGGCGCCGGCTGGGCCGGCATCGCGGCAGCGGTCGAGGCCAGCACGCGCGGCGCCCAGGTCACGCTGTACGAGATGGCCCACCAGGCCGGCGGCCGCGCGCGTAGCCGCCTGGAAGCGGACGGCTGGCGCGACAACGGCCAGCACATCCTGATCGGCGCCTACACCGACACGCTGGCGCTGATGCGCCGCGTGGGCGCCGATGCCGAACGCCTGCTGTGGCGCGGCCCGCTGGCTCTGCGTTACCCCGATGGCAGCGGTCTGCAGCTGCCACCGGGCGCAGCGCTGAGCGCCTTTGCCCGCGGCGTCTGGGCCCAGCGCGGCTGGAGCCGCCGCGAGCGCCTGGCCCTGCTGGCCGCGGCCGGCAGCTGGCTGGCCAGCGGCTTCGAGGCCGGCGTGGACGAGAGCACCAGCGTGGCCCGGCTCTGCGCCGGCCTGCCACCGCGGCTGCGCGACGAGCTGGTCGATCCGCTGTGCGTGGCGGCGCTGAACACACCGGCCGAAGCGGCCAGCGCCCGCGTCTTCCTGCGTGTGCTGCGCGATGCGCTGTTCTCGGGCCGCGGCAGCGCCGACCTGCTGCTGCCGCGTGCGCCGCTGCACGAGCTGCTGCCGCGGCCGGCGCTGCACTGGCTGGCGCGCCGGGGCGCCGGGCTGCGGCTGGGACAGCGGGTGCAGACCCTGGCCGCGGCCGGTGGCGGCCGCTGGCAGGTGGATGGCGAGGCCTTCGACGCGGTGGTGCTGGCCTGCCCGCCCGGCGAGGCCGCGCGCCTGGTGCAGGCCCTGGCGCCGGACTGGGCCGCCGGCGCCGCCACGCTGCGCCACGAACCCATCGTCACCGCCTGGCTGCGCGACCCGCAGCTGCGCCTGCCGCAGCCCATGCTGGCGCTGCGCTCAGGGCCGGCGGCGCCGGCCCAGTTCCTGTTCGACCTGGGCGCGCTGGGCCAGGCACCGGGCGAGTTCAGCGCGGTGCTCAGTGGCGCTGCCGAAGCCCTGCGGCCAGGCCTGCCGGCCCTGGGCGCCACCGTGCTGGCCCAGCTGCGCCAGGCCCTGCCCGGCGCGTTTGCCGGGCCCGATCACCAGGTGCTGCTGCAGCTGGTGGCCGAGCGCCGCGCCACCTTCGCCTGCACGCCCGGCCTGCGCCGGCCGGCCGCGGCCATCGCGCCCGGGCTGTGGGCGGCCGGCGACCACGTGGCCGGCCCCTACCCGGCCACGCTGGAAGGCGCGGTGCGCTCGGGCCTGGCGGCGGCCCGTGCCCTGGTGCCGCAGAGGCCAGACTCGCGCACCTAACGCAGTGTGGTTTCGCCATGCAAAAATGGCGGCAACTCCGGGATCCCGACGATGCACACCAAGAAGGAAGCGCCCACGCCCGCCATCCAGGTCATCGAGCGCATGTTCTCGCTGCTGGACGTGCTGGCCAGTCACCAGGATCCGGTGTCGCTGAAGGTGCTGAGCGAGCGCACCGGCCTGCACCCTTCCACCGCCCACCGCATCCTCAACGACCTGGCCATCGGGCGTTATGTCGATCGGCCCGAGGCCGGCAGCTACCGCCTGGGCATGCGCCTGCTGGAACTGGGCAACCTGGTGAAGGCGCGGCTGGACGTGCGCGACGCCGCGCTGGCGCCGATGCGCGAGCTGCACAAGCTGACGCACCAGCCGGTGAACCTGTCGGTGCGCCAGGGCGACGAGATCGTCTACATCGAGCGCACCTACAGCGAGCGCTCGGGCATGCAGGTGGTGCGCGCCGTCGGTGGTCGCGCGCCGCTGCACCTCACCTCGGTGGGCAAGCTGTTCCTGGCCCATGACGACCCGCAGCGCGTGCGCGCCTATGCCACGCGCACCGGCCTGGCCGGCCACACGCGCAACAGCATCACCGAGCTGCCGCGGCTGGAGCGTGAACTGGCCTCGCTGCGCCAGAGCGGCGTGTCGCGCGACGACGAGGAGCTGGAGCTGGGCGTGCGCTGCATCGCCGCCGGCATCTACGACGACCAGGGCCGGCTGGTGGCGGGCCTGAGCGTCTCGGCGCCGGCCGACCGCATCGAGGACAGCTGGGCCGAGCGGGTCAAGAGCACGGCCGGCCAGATCTCGTCGGCACTCGGCTACCGCGGCTGAAATGCAACGGGCGCCCGATCAGGGCGCCCGTCTGGATCGGAACGCGCGCTCAGGACGCGCGGCGGCGTGCCGGCGGCGCTTGGTCGGCCTGGGCGTTGTCCAGCCAGCGGCGGATGCGCTCGGCATCGCCGATGCGCGAGTACTTGCCGGCCGAATCCAGCAGCACCATGATCAGCTTGCGCCCGGCCAGCTGGGCCTGCATCACCACGCAGCGGCCGGCCTCGACGATGTAGCCGGTCTTCTGCAGGCCGATCTCCCACTCGGGGTTGCGGATCAGGCCATTGGTATTGCGGAACTGCATCACGCGCCGGCCCACGGCCACCTGGGCCTCCTGCGAGGTCGACAGCTCGCGCAGCAGCGGCACCTGGTGCGCCACCTTGACCAGGCGCGCCAGGTCTTGCGCGCTGGACTGGTTGCGGCTGGACAGGCCGGTGGGCTCGACATAGTGGGTGTCGGCCATGCCCAGGGCCTGGGCCTTGCGGTTCATCGCCGGCACAAAGTTCGCCAGGCCGCCCGGATAGTGCCGGCCCAGCGCATTGGCGGCGCGGTTTTCCGACGACATCAGCGCGAGGTGCAGCATCTCGCCACGCGTCAGCTGGGTGCCCACCGACAGGCGCGAGCCCGTGCCCTTCTCGGTGTCCACGTCTTCCTGGCTGATGGTCAGCATCTCGTCCAGCGGCTGCTGGGCTTCCACCACCAGCAGCGCGGTCATCAGCTTGGTGATCGAGGCGATGGGCAGCACGGCGCCGGGGTTCTTGCTCAGCAGCACCTCGTTGGTGTCCTGGTCGACGACCAGGGCCACGCTGGACTTCAGGTCCAGCGGGTCCAGGCTGCCGTGCAGGCCCTGCAGCTGGCCGAAGGAGGCGCGCGCCGGCTCGGCGGCCACCGCGGCCACGCGCCGCGTCTGCGTGGCGCGCACGGCCACCGGGCGCTGTACGCTGCTGCGCTGGGCCTTGGCCTTCTTGGCCTTGGCCGCCACGCTGGCCGCGGGCTTGCGCTGCGACTCGCGGTTTTGCGCCTGCGCAAGGACCGGCAGGGCCAGACCGAGGCTCAGGCCCAGGGAGATCAACAGCGTTTTCAGCGGCGGCGTCATGCTCGGCGGGAACCCAACGTGGAAGGGAAAGTGTGGCGCGCGCGAAGTGTACGCGCCACCCAAAACGCACACAAGATCAAAAACTTGCGTGCGGTTCTTCAAGGAACCGCCAACGCCTTGTTTCAGCCTCGCCTCAGCCCTGTGCGGCCACGCGGTCGTTGTTGGCATGCAGCTTGTTCAAGGCCGACAAATAGGCCTTGGCCGATGCCACGACGATGTCGGGATCGGCGCCGACGCCATTGACCACGCGGCCACCGAGTTGCAGGCGCACCGTGACCTCGCCCTGCGATTCTGTCGATCCGCTGGTGATGGCATTGACCGAATACAGCAGCATCTCGGCGCCACTTTGCACCTTGGACTCGATGGCCTTGAGGCTGGCATCCACCGGGCCATTGCCCTCGCTGCTGGCGCGCTGCTCGGTTTCGCCGGCAGCAAACACCACGCTGGCCTGCGGCCGCTCGCCGGTCTCCGAGCCCTGCTTCAGCGACACCAGGCGGTAATGCTCCTGCTCGCGGGTGACGCTTTCGTCGCTGACCAGGGCCAGGATGTCCTCGTCGAAGATTTCGCTCTTGCGGTCGGCCAGGTCCTTGAAGCGGGCGAAGGCGGCATTGATCTCGGCCTCGCTTTCCAGCTCGATGCCCAGCTCCTGCAGGCGCTGCTTGAAGGCATTGCGGCCGCTGAGCTTGCCCAGCACGATCTTGTTGGCGCTCCAGCCCACGTCCTCGGCGCGCATGATCTCGTAGGTGTCGCGGGCCTTGAGCACGCCGTCCTGGTGGATGCCCGAGGCATGGGCGAAGGCATTGGCGCCGACCACCGCCTTGTTGGGCTGCACCACGAAGCCGGTGGTCTGGCTGACCATGCGGCTGGCCGGCACGATCTGCGTGGTGTCGATGCCCACCTCCAGGCCGAAGTGGTCGCGGCGCGTCTTCACCGCCATCACCACCTCTTCGAGGCTGCAGTTGCCGGCACGCTCGCCCAGGCCATTGATCGTGCACTCGATCTGCCGCGCCCCGCCCAGCTTGACGCCGGCCAGCGAATTGGCCACGGCCATGCCCAGGTCGTTGTGGCAGTGCACGCTCCACACCGCCTTGTCGCTGTTGGGAATGCGCTCGCGCAGGTGGCGGATGAAGTTGCCGTACAGCTCCGGGATGGCATAGCCCACGGTGTCGGGGATGTTGATGGTGGTCGCGCCCTCGGCGATCACCGACTCCAGCACCCGGCACAGGAAGTCGGGATCGCTGCGGTAGCCGTCCTCGGGGCTGAACTCGATGTCGGCGCACAGATTGCGCGCAAAGCGCACCGCCAGCCGCGCCTGCTCATGCACCTGCTCGGGCGACATGCGCAGCTTCTTTTCCATGTGCAGCGCACTGGTGGCGATGAAGGTGTGGATGCGCGCGCGCTGGGCGCCGGCCAGGGCCTCGGCAGCGCGGCCGATGTCGCGGTCGTTGGCGCGGGCCAGCGAGCAGATGGTCGACTCGCGGATGTGGTCGGCAATCGACTTCACGGCCTCGAAATCGCCATTGCTGGAGGCGGCAAAGCCGGCCTCGATGACATCGACACGCAGGCGTTCGAGCTGGCGCGCAATGCGCAGCTTCTCGTCCTTGGTCATCGAGGCGCCGGGCGATTGCTCGCCATCGCGCAAGGTGGTGTCGAAGATGATCAGCTTGTCGGCCATGGCGCTTTGCTCCAGCTCGGGTTCTTCAGTCGGTGTTCGGCACGGCGCTCACGCGCTCAGCATCTCGGCACGGGGCGTGGCCTGCACGGCAACGCCGGCCCGCAGCAGGCCGCTGACCACCGCCTTCATCGACGCAGTGACGATGTTGGCATCGATGCCCACGCCGAACAGCGTGCGAGTATCGGCGATGCGCAGCTCCAGATAGGCCGCCGCGCGGGCCTCGGCGCCGGCGCCGATGGCATGCTCGTGATAGTCCAGCACCTCGATGGCGACGCCGGTGGCCGCGCGCAGGGCCTGCACCAGGGCCTCCACAGGCCCCCGGCCCTGGCCGCGCACGGCCACCGCGGCCTCGCCGCGGCCCAGCTGCAGCGACAAGGCCACGCCGCCGTCGGCCAGCTCGTCCAGATGCTGGCGGGCGATGTGGGTGGCCTCGTCGTCCAACCGGTAGGCCTGGGCGAAGATGGCCCAGATGTCGGCCGCCGACAGCTCCTTGCCCTGCGCATCCATCACCGCCTGCACCGACGAGGCAAACTCGATCTGCAGCCGCCGCGGCAGCTCCAAGCCGTAGTCGCTCTCCAGCAGGTAGGCGATGCCGCCCTTGCCCGACTGGCTGTTGACGCGGATCACCGCGTCGTAGCTGCGGCCCAGATCCTTGGGGTCGATGGGCAGATAGGGCATGACCCAGGGATCGCTGTCCTGCCTGGCGGCAAAGGCCTTCTTGATCGCATCCTGGTGCGAGCCCGAGAACGAGGTGTAGACCAGATCGCCCACATACGGATGGCGCGGATGCACCGGCAGCTGGTTGCAGTGCTCGACCGTGCGGCGGATGGCGTCGATGTCGCTGAAGTCCAGGCCCGGGTGCACGCCCTGGGTGTACATGTTCAGCGCCATGTTCACCACGTCGACATTGCCGGTGCGCTCGCCGTTGCCGAACAAGCAGCCCTCGATGCGGTCGGCCCCGGCCATCAGCGCCAGTTCGCCGGCGGCGGTGCCGGTGCCGCGGTCGTTGTGCGGATGCACCGACAGCACGATGGCCTCGCGCCGCTCCAGGTGGCGGTGCATCCACTCGATCATGTCGGCAAAGATGTTGGGCGTGCTGTGCTCCACCGTGCTGGGCAGGTTGACGATGCACTTGCGCTGCGGCGTGGGCCGCCACACGGCGGTGACCGCATCGACCACGCGCTTGGAAAACGCCAGCTCGGTGCCCGAGAACATCTCCGGCGAGTACTCAAAAGTCCATTGCGTGCCGGGCTGGCGGGCGGCCTCGTCGGCCAGCATCTGCGCATGGCGCGTGGCCAGTTCGACGATGCCGTCTTCGTCCAGGCCCAGCACCACGCGGCGCATCACCGGCGCGGTGGCGTTGTACAGGTGCACGATGGCGCGCGGCACGCCCTGCAGGGCCTCGAAGGTGCGCGTGATCAGCGCATCGCGGGCCTGGGTCAGCACCTGGATGGTCACATCCTCGGGGATGCGACGCTCTTCGATCAGCAGGCGCACGAAGTCGTAGTCGGCCTGCGAGGCCGATGGAAAGCCGACCTCGATCTGCTTGAAGCCGATCTGCACCAGGGTCTCGAACAGGCGCAGCTTGCGCGCCGGGTCCATCGGTTCGATCAGCGCCTGGTTGCCGTCGCGCAGATCAACGCTGCACCACTGCGGCGCGCGGCTGATCTGGGCATCGGGCCAGGTGCGGTCGCTCAGCCGCACCGGGGCGAAGGCGGGGTACTTGCTGGCGGGCTGGTCGAGCATGGGCATGGGTCTCTCCTTGGGGGTTGGGAGGCGACACAGCGGGCACGACGGCCACCAAAGACAAACGGCCCGCTGCGTTGCGCTGGCGGGCCGTGGGTCCTGGAAAAAGGGGGTCGAGGACGATCAGCGCGCCAGGGGCACGCCTAGTAGCAGCAGCGAAGCTTGCAGGATCGTCATGGGCCGCGAATGTAGCATGAAGCGGATCGCCGCAGTCAATGGTGCAGGCCGGCCTCGTCGGGCTCGTCGGTGGAGGTGGCGATCACGCTGACCGGCCGGCCCTTCATCTTGCGGTAGGCATAGACGCCATAGCCCGACAGGCCGTAGGCGCAGAACAGCGCAAACAGCACGCGCGGCGGATCCAGCGCGATCAGCGCAATGCCCAGCGCAATCGCCACCAGCACGATGAAGGGCACGGTGCGCCGGCCGCCAAACACCTTGAAGCTGTAGAACGGCGCATTGGTGACCATCGACAGCCCGGCGTACAGCGTGACGAAAAACGCCGACCACACGGCCCAGTCGACCTGGTGCACGTTCTTGATGCCGGCATCGTCCACCACCCAGATCAGGCCCATCACCAGGGCCGCAGCGGCCGGGCTGGGCAGGCCCTGGAAGAAGCGCTTGTCGACCACACCGATGTTGACGTTGAAGCGCGCCAGCCGCAGCGCCGCGCCGGCGATGTAGACGAAGGCCGGGATCCAGCCCAGCTTGCCCATGTCGTGCAGCGCCCACTGGTAGACGATCAGCGAGGGCGCGGCGCCAAAGCTGACCATGTCGGCCAAGCTGTCCATCTGCTCGCCGAAGGCGCTTTGCGTGTGCGTCATGCGCGCCACGCGGCCGTCCAGGCTGTCCAGCACGGCGGCGGCGAAGATGGCGATGCAAGCCGTCTCGAAGCGGCCGTTCATGGCCATCACGATGGCGTAGAAGCTGGCGAACAGCGCCGCCAGCGTGATCGAGTTGGGCAGCGCGTAAATGCCCTTGCGGCGCTGCCGTGGCGTGGCCACGGAGTCCTCGGGGTCGGGCAAATGCAGGTCGTTCATCGGGCGCGAGGATAGCGCAATGAAAAAGGCCGCCAGCGGGAGGCTGGCGGCCTGGGGTGTCGCGGATCGCGCCAAGGGCGCGATCAGAGCCCGCATCAGTTGCGGCTCTTGTCCACCAGCTTGTTGGCCTTGATCCAGGGCATCATCGCGCGCAGCTTCTCGCCCACCACCTCGATCTGGTGGTCGGCGGTCAGGCGGCGGCGGCTCAGCAGCGTGGGCGCGCCGGCCTTGTTCTCGAGGATGAAGCTCTTGGCGTACTCACCGGTCTGGATGTCGGTCAGGCACTGCTTCATGGCCTTCTTGGTCTCCTCGGTCACGACGCGCGGGCCGGTGACGTACTCGCCGTACTCGGCGTTGTTGGAGATCGAGTAGTTCATGTTCGCGATGCCGCCTTCGTAGATCAGGTCGACGATCAGCTTGAGCTCGTGCAGGCACTCGAAATAGGCCATCTCGGGCGCGTAGCCGGCTTCCACCAGGGTCTCGAAGCCGGCCTTGATCAGCTCGACCGTGCCACCGCACAGCACGGCCTGCTCGCCGAACAGGTCGGTCTCGGTTTCTTCGCGGAAGTTGGTCTCGATGATGCCGGCCTTGCCGCCGCCATTGGCCGCGGCATAGCTCAGCGCCAGGTCACGGGCCTTGCCGGTCTTGTCCTGGTGCACGGCGATCAGGTGCGGCACGCCGCCACCTTGCGTGTAGGTGTTGCGCACGGTGTGGCCGGGGGCCTTGGGCGCCACCATCCAAACGTCGATGTCCTCGCGCGGCACGACCTGGCCGTAGTGCACGTTGAAGCCGTGGGCGAAAGCCAGCGACGCGCCTTCGCGCAGATTGGGCGCCACCTCGGCGTTGTAGACGGCAGCGATCTGCTCGTCGGGCAGCAGGATCATCACCACGTCGGCGGTCTTCACCGCGTCGGCGATCTCGGCCACCTTCAGGCCGGCCTTCTCGGCCTTGGACCAGCTGGCGCCGCCCTTGCGCAGGCCGACGGTGACCTTGACGCCCGAGTCGTTGAGGTTCTGCGCATGGGCATGGCCCTGCGAGCCATAGCCGATGATGGTGACGTTCTTGCCCTTGATCAGGCTCAGGTCGGCGTCCTTGTCGTAATAAACCTTCATGGTGTTCTCCTGGGTAGCAATAACTGGCGGGATGGTCAGACGCGGAGGATCCGCTCGCCGCGACCGATCCCGCTGGTGCCGGTGCGCACGGTTTCGAGGATCGCCGTGCGGTCGATGGCCTCGATGAAAGCGTCGAGCTTGCCGGAGTCGCCGGTCAGCTCGATGGTGTAACTCTTCTCGGTGACGTCGATGATGCGGCCGCGGAAGATGTCGGCCATGCGCTTCATCTCCTCGCGCTCCTTGCCCACCGCGCGCACCTTGATCAGCATCAGCTCACGCTCGGTGTAGCTGCCTTCGGTCAGGTCGACGACCTTGACCACCTCGATCAGCCGGTTCAGGTGCTTGGTGATCTGCTCGATCACCTCGTCGGAGCCGGTGGTGACGATGGTCATGCGCGACAGCGACGGGTCTTCCGTCGGTGCCACGGTCAGGCTCTCGATGTTGTAGCCGCGCGCGGAGAACAGCGCGACGACGCGCGACAGGGCGCCGGGCTCGTTCTCGAGCAGCACCGCAATGATGTGTTTCATGGGTCGTCCGGATCAGGCGGGTTCTTCAGCGCCGGCGGCGGTAACCGCCGGACCTTGGCCCGCTGGGGTCGATGGGAAATTCAGCTGCAGGCTTGCGAAGTGCTCGCGGACCGGTGCCGGTCCGGCTGCCCGTGCCGCGGTGACGGCACAGGCCCCGGATCAGCCCGCTCCGCTCACAGGTCTTCCGAGCCCAGCAGCATCTCGGTGATGCCCTTGCCCGCCTGCACCATGGGCCAGACGTTTTCGGTCGGGTCGGTGCGCACGTCGAGGAAGACGGTGCGGTCCTTCAGGCGGATCATCTCCTTGAGCGCCGGCTCCACGTCGGACGGCTTCTCGATCTTCAGGCCCACATGGCCATAGGCCTCGGCGAGCTTGACGAAGTCGGGCAGCGCGTCCATGTAGCTGTGCGAGTAGCGGCCGCCGTAATCGAGCTGCTGCCACTGCCGCACCATGCCCAGGTAGCGGTTGTTCAGCGCGATGATCTTCACCGGCGTCTTGTACTGGGCACAGGTGGAGAGCTCCTGGATGCACATCTGGATCGAGCCCTCGCCGGTGATGCAGAACACATCGCTGTCCGGCTTGGCCAGCTTGATGCCCATCGCATACGGCAGGCCCACGCCCATGGTGCCCAGGCCGCCGGAATTGATCCAGCGCCGCGGCTCCTCGAACGGGAAGAACTGCGCCGCCCACATCTGGTGCTGGCCCACGTCGCTGGTGACGTAGACATCGCTGCCCTTGGTCAGGCGCGCCAGCGTCTCCACCACGTACTGCGGCTTGATGACTTCGTCGCTGTTGCGGTAGGACAGGCACTCGCGCTTGCGCCACTCGTTGATCTGCTTCCACCAGGCGCTCAGGGCGCCCGCATCGGGGCGCACCTGGGTCTCGCGCAGGTGGGCGATCATCTCCTGCAGCACTTCCTTGGTGTCGCCGACGATGGGGATGTCGACCTTCACCCGCTTGGAGATCGACGAGGGGTCGATGTCCACATGGATGATCTTGCGCTCCACCGAGGCAAAGTGCTTGGGGTTGCCGATCACGCGGTCGTCGAAGCGCGCGCCCACGGCCAGCAGCACATCGCAGTGCTGCATGGTCATGTTGGCCTCGTAGGTGCCGTGCATGCCCAGCATGCCCAGGAACTTGGGGTCCGACGCGGCGGTGGCGCCCAGGCCCATCAGCGTATTGGTGCAGGGAAAGCCCAGCAGGTCGGCCAGCTCGCGCAGCTCGGGCGCGGCATTGCCCAGGATCACGCCGCCGCCGGTGTAGATGTAGGGCCGCTTGGCCGCCAGCAGCAGCTGCATGGCCTTGCGGATCTGGCCGCCATGGCCCTTCTTCACCGGGTTGTACGAGCGCATCTCCACCCGCTCGGGGTACTGGAAGGCGCAGGTCTTGAGCGACACGTCCTTGGGCACGTCCACCACCACCGGGCCGGGACGGCCGGTGCGGGCGATGTGGAAGGCCTTCTTCATCGTCGCCGCCAGCTCACGCACGTCCTTGACCAGGAAGTTGTGCTTGACGATGGGGCGGGTGATGCCGACGGTGTCGCACTCCTGGAACGCGTCCAGGCCGATGGCGGCGGTCGGCACCTGGCCGGTGACGATGACCATCGGGATCGAGTCCATGTAGGCGGTGGCGATGCCGGTGATGGCATTGGTCACGCCCGGGCCCGAGGTGACCAGGGCCACGCCGACCTCGCCGGTGGCGCGCGCGTAGCCGTCGGCCGCGTGCACGGCCGCCTGCTCATGGCGTACCAGCACATGCTCGATGGTGTCTTGCTTGTACAGCGCGTCGTAGATGTAGAGCACGGCCCCGCCGGGGTAGCCCCACATGTACTTGACGTTCTCGGCCTGCAGGCAGCGCACGAGAATCTCCGAGCCGTTCAGCTCGGGCGCCTGGGAGGATGGGTTGGTTTGCGGTTGTGCCGGCGCTGTGGCCGTGGTGGCACGCTTGACGTCCGCGGCAGACATGTCCATTTCGAACCTCTGTGAATTTCTCTGACGAAAAACCATCGGTGCCCCTACTCGCGCCCTTGTGAGGCGGACTCGGAACCTGCGCGATCAAAAACGACGAGCCCGCCGGGGTCGGCGGGCCGATTGATGACCCTTGAATCGCTTTGTGCGAAGCAGCATTATCGCACCGTCGGCGCCGCCCGCCCAATGCAGGCGCGCAAACCGGCCGGGCACGCCGGGGCCGGGTGCCATAATCCGCGCCGTTTCACGGGGCCTCAGGCCGCCGACAGCGAGCGGGTCACCTCTTGGCCAGCGACAAAGAACTCACCGACTTCCTCAAGAGCGTCGAAAAGCGTGCCTTCAAGCGCACGGTGTATGCCGTGCGTGATGACGAGGCCGCGCTCGACATCGTGCAGGACGCGATGATCCGCCTGGCCGAGAAGTACGCCGACCGCCCCGCCGCCGAGTTGCCGCTGCTGTTCCAGCGCATCCTGTCGAACGCGACCATGGACTGGTTCCGCCGCCAGCGTGTGCGCAACGGCGTGATGCAGAACCTGTCGGATTTCGACACCGGCGGCGAAGGCGACGACTTCGACCTGCTCGAAAGCCTGGAAAGCGCCGATGGCATGCTGGGCGCCGAGAGCGCCGCCGACAGCGTGTCGCGGGCCCAGATCCTGCATGTGATCGAGCAGGAACTGGGGTCGCTGCCGCCGCGTCAACGCGAAGCCTTCCTGCTGCGTTACTGGGAAGAGCTCGACGTTGCCGAGACGGCTTCTGTCATGGGCTGCTCCGAGGGGAGCGTCAAGACGCACTGCTTCCGGGCCGTGCACACCTTGGCAAATGCCCTCAGGGCCAAGGGAATCGCGCCGTGAAACACAACCAAGAATCCTCGCTGCCGCCGGCGCCGCGGTCTGCCCACGAGGCCCTGGCCGGGCGGGTGGCGCTGCGCCTGACCGCCGAACTCGGCCGCAGTGCCGATGCGCTGCCGCACGACATCGGCGAACGCCTGCGCGTGGCGCGCGAGCGTGCCGTGGCCACGGCACGCAGCCACCGCCGCGCGCCAGCCCTGGCCGTGGCCGCGGCCGTGGTGCCCGCCGGCGCCGGCCGGGCCGCCTTGTCCGGCATGCCGCCGCTGTGGTGGCGCCTGGTCTCGGTCCTGCCCTTGCTGCTGCTGCTGCTGGGACTGGTGCTGCTGCAGCACCGGCTGGACGCCCAGCAGATCAGCGCCGCGGCCGAGATCGACAGCGCCCTGCTCGCCGACGAGCTGCCGCCGGCCGCCTACCGCGATCCTGGTTTCCAGGAATTCCTGCGCAACGCCGAGGCGCCGTGACGCCCAGGCCGCCGTCGCCGGTCGCCAGGCCGATCCGCCCTGCCCTGCTTGCGCTGCTGCTGACCGCGGCGCTGGGCCTGGCCCCGGTCGTGGCGGCGCCGGCTTCGGCGCCGGCCGCCGCGCAGACCTCGGCCCCAACAACGGCCCGGCCGGCAGCCCCGGCCACCGGCCCGTCCTGGGCCAGCCTCAGCCCCGCCCAGCGCGAGGTGCTGGCGCCGCTGGCGCGCGACTGGAGCGGCATCGACGCCGACCGCAAGAGCAAGTGGCTGGAACTGGCCACGCGCTTTCCGGCCATGCCGGCCGACGAGCGCCTGCGGGTGCAGGCACGCATGGCCGACTGGGCGCGCCTGACGCCGGCCGAACGCGGCCGCGCCCGGCTGCACTTCCAGGAAACCAAGCAACTGACGCCGCAGGAGAAGCAGGCCCGCTGGGAGGCCTACCAGGCCCTGCCCGACGACCGGCGCCAGGCCCTGGCCGAGCGCGCCCAGGCCAAGCGGACACCACCTCGCGCGGCCAGCGCACCGCCACCGGCGCTGGACGCCGCCGTGCCCAAGCAGAACCTGGTGCCGGCGCGGGCCGCCTCCAGCCCGCCGGGCCGGCCGGTGTCGCCCACCGTGGTGCAGGCCCGGCCGGGAGCGACGACGACGCTGATCAACCAGCCGCCGGCCCAGCCGCCGCACCAGCGTCCCGGCCAGCCCAAGATTGCTGCCACGCCTGGCCAGGTGGACCGGGCCACGCTGCTGCCGCGCACCGGCCCGCAGGCCGCGGCGTCGGCGCCGCGCTCGCCATGAGCGCAGGGGCCGACCCGACCGGCCGCACGCCCCACGCCCTGCCCGATCCGGCCACGGCCGCCACCGCCCCGCCCCCCGGCCTGCGCCGCCGTCTGGCGGCCTTCGTCTACGAAGGTGTGCTGCTGTTCGGCGTGCTGATGCTCGCCGGCCTGCTGTACTCCAGCCTGACCCAGCAGCGCCACGCCCTGCAGGGCAAGCTGGGCCTGCAGGCCTTTTTGTTCATGGTGCTGGGCGTCTACTTCGTCTGGTTCTGGACCCATGGCGGCCAGACCGTGGCCATGAAGGCCTGGCACGTCCGGCTGGTGCGCGCCGACGGCCAGCCGCTGGGCCCGGGCCGGGCGCTGCTGCGCTACCTGCTGTGCTGGCTGTGGTTTGTGCCGGCGCTGGCCACCGTGGGCCTGTCCGGCCTGCACGGCGGTGGCGCCGTCAGCGCCATCGTGCTGGCCGGCGTGGTCGGCTATGCCGCACTGGCCCTGCTGCGGCCCGACCGGCAGTTCTTCCACGACACCGTCTGCGGCACGCGGCTGATCAGCTGGCGGCCGGCGCTGCCGCAGCGCTCGGCACGGGCACAATCCGACGCCCGTGTTTGAGCCCTGCCGCGCCATGCCATCCGCGTCCACCGCCCCGTCCTTCAGTGTCTGCGTCTACTGCGGCTCGCGCCTGGGCGCGCAGCCCGTCTACCGCGAACTGGCCCGCGCCCTGGGCACGGCCATCGGCCGGCGTGGCTGGCAGCTGGTCTACGGCGGCGGCCGCGCCGGGCTGATGGGTGAGGTGGCCGATGCCGTGCTGTCCGCCGGCGGCCGCGTGGTCGGCGTGATCCCCGAGACGCTGATGAAGATGGAAGTCGGCCACCACGGCCTGCACGAGCTGCATGTGGTGCAGACCATGCACCAGCGCAAGCAGATGATGGCCGAGCGTGCCGACGCCTTCATCGCCATGCCCGGCGGCATCGGCACCTTCGAGGAGCTGTTCGAAGTCTGGACCTGGCGCCACCTGGCCTACCACGACCGGCCGATGGCCCTGCTGGATGCCGCCGGCTACTGGCAGCCGATGCTGGACTTTCTGCGCCATGCCGTGGCCCAGGGCTTCATGGACCAGGGCCAGATGGCCATGCTGCTGGTCGACAGCGAGGTCGAGCGCCTGCTCGACGCCCTGGTGGCGCGGCGCGGCGATCCGGACGACGACGACTTCGGCCGCATCTGAGGCCCCCAACGCGCCGCACCAAAGACAACGGGCCCCGCAGGGCCCGTGTGGCACGGCTGAAGAAGCGCCTCAGACCGCCGATTCGTCGGTCTCGCCGGTACGGATGCGCACCACCTGCTCGACCGCGGTGACGAAGATCTTGCCGTCGCCGATCTTGCCGGTCTTGGCGGCCTTGACGATGGCCTCGACGCAGCGGTCGACATCGGCGTCCTTGACCACCACCTCGACCTTGACCTTGGGCAGGAAGTCGACCACGTACTCGGCGCCGCGGTACAGCTCGGTGTGGCCCTTCTGGCGGCCGAAGCCCTTGACCTCGGTGACCGTCAGGCCCGACACGCCCACGTCGGCCAGCGACTCGCGCACCTCCTCGAGCTTGAACGGCTTGATGATGGCGGTGATCTGCTTCATGGCGGGGCTCCGGGAATGCGGTCGATGGGGACGACGGGGTCGATTGCGCCGAATTTAAGCACGGAACTTCGAGGTGATGGGGTAGCGCCAGTCGCGGCCGAAGGCGCGGTGGGTGATGCGTATGCCCACCGGCGCCTGGCGGCGCTTGTATTCGTTGATCTTGATGAGCCGGGTCACGCGCTCGACGTCGGCGGGATCGAAGCCGGCGGCGACGATGTCCTCGATGGCCTGGTCCTCCTCCATGTAGCGCGCCAGGATGGCGTCCAGCACCTCGTAGGGCGGCAGGCTGTCCTGGTCGGTCTGGTCGGGGCGCAGCTCGGCCGAGGGCGCGCGGGTCAGGATGCGCTCGGGGATCACCGGGCCGATGCTGCCGTCGGCGCGCCGCGTTGGCTGGGCGTTCTTCCAGGCGCAGATGCGGTAGACCAGGGTCTTGGCCACGTCCTTGATGACCGCAAAGCCGCCGGCCATGTCGCCGTACAGCGTGCAGTAGCCGGTGGCCATCTCGCTCTTGTTGCCGGTGGTCAGCACGATGGCGCCGAACTTGTTGGACAGCGCCATCAGCAGCGTGCCGCGGATGCGCGCCTGGATGTTCTCTTCGGTCGCGTCCTCGGGCCGGCCGGCAAACTCGGCCGCCAGGCTGGCACGGAAGGCGTCGAACATCGGCGCGATGGCGATCTCGTCATAGCGCACGCCCAGGCGCTCGGCCATGTCGCGGGCGTCGATCCACGAGATGTCGGCGGTATAGGGCGAAGGCATCATCACCGTGCGCACGCGCTCGGCGCCCAGGGCCTCCACCGCCACCGCCAGCACCAGGGCCGAATCGACGCCGCCGGACAGGCCGATGATGGCGCCGGGAAAGCCGTTCTTGCCTATGTAGTCGCGCACGCCGGTGACCAGGGCGGCCCAGGCCTGGGCTTCGATCTGCGGCACCTCGGCCACGCTGCCACTGGCGCTGCCGTCGGCGGCCAGATCGACCAGCAGCAGGTCCTCGGCAAAAAACGCCGCCCGCGCCGCCACCCGGCCCTGGGCATCCAGCGCAAACGAGGCGCCATCGAACACCACCTCGTCCTGGCCACCGACCAGGTGGCTGTAGAGCAGAGGCAGGCCGGTGTCGCGCACGCGCTGGGCCATGCGCTCTTCGCGCTCGCCGGGCTTGTCGAGGTGGAAGGGCGAGGCATTGAGCACGCACAGCACCTCGGCACCGGCGGCGCGGGCGGCCTGGGCCGGCTCGTCGAACCAGGCGTCCTCGCAGATGAGCAGGCCGAAGCGCCGGCCGCCGGCCTCGAACACCACCGGCGGCAGCCCGGCATCGCGGCCTGAGGCAAAGTAGCGCCGTTCGTCGAAGACCTGGTAGTTGGGCAGTTCGCGCTTGCAGTAGCTGGCCTGCACACGACCCTCGGCCAGCACGCTGGCGGCATTGAAGCGAAACTGCACCGCATGCGAGCGCGAGCGCTGGTCGCCCTGCTCACCGGTCTGGTGCGGATGGCCGACCACCACGCTCAGGCCGGTCAACGGCGCCAGTTCGGCCGCCAGTTCGGCCAGCTGGCGCTGGCAGGCCTGCATGAAGGCCGGGCGCAGCAGCAGGTCCTCGGGCGGATAGCCGGTCAGCGACAGCTCGGGAGCCAGCAGCAGCGCAGCGCCGGCGGCATGGGCGGCGCGGGCGGCCTCGGCGATGCGGCGCGCATTGCCGGCCAGGTCGCCGACCGTGGCATTGATCTGCGCCAGCGCCACACGCACGACGCCGGGCACAGGGTTGGGAGAGGACATACGGTGACAGGAACGATGACGGCGGCCACCGGCGGTGGCGCAGACAGCGGGATCGCGGGACGGGAGGCTCATGTTATCCGCGTCACCGATGACCCGTCGGCGCTGGACGGCCCGGCCTGGGACGGCCTGCTGGCCGCGCAAAGCCGGCCCACGCCGTTCATGCGCCATGCCTATCTGGCGGCGCTGCACACCCACGGCTGCGCGGTGGCCGAAACCGGCTGGACGCCGCGCTTCGTCAGCGTGCACCGCGGCGGCGAGCTGGTGGCTGCGGCGCCGGCCTATCTGAAGACGCATTCCTATGGCGAGTACGTGTTCGACTGGGCCTGGGCCGATGCCTACCAGCGCCACGGCTTGCGCTACTACCCCAAGCTGCTGGTGGCCGTGCCATTCACACCGGTGCCGGGCACGCGGCTGATGGCGGTGGATGCGGCCGCGCGCGCGGCCCTGCTGGCCGGCCTGCAGGCCGTGGCCGAGCAGGAACGCGCCTCGGGCCTGCACCTGCTGTTCCATGCCGACGACGAGGCCGGGGCGGTGGCCGCCGCCGGCGGCCTGGTGCGCCATGGCGTGCAGTTCCACTGGCAGCAGCCGGCCGGCGCCGCCTGGCCCGACTTCAGCGCTTTCCTGGCCAGCCTGACGCGCGACAAGCGCAAGAAGATCCAGCAGGAGCGCCGCCGCGTGGCCGAGGCCGGCGTGCACTTCACGGTGCACGAAGGACCGGACATCGACGCCGGGCTGTGGCGGATGTTCTATGCCTGCTATGCCAACACCTACCGCGAGCACCATTCCAGGCCGTATCTGAACCCGGGCTTCTTCCAGGCCATGGCCACGCAGATGGCCGAACACTGGGTGATGTTCGTGGCCCGGCGCGACGACCGGCCCATCGCCGTGTCGCTGGTGGCGGTGGACCGCACCCGCGGCAGCGCCTTCGGCCGCTACTGGGGCGCGCTGGAGCACCTGCCCTGCCTGCACTTCGAGGCCTGCTACTACCAGCCGCTGCAGTGGTGCATCGCCCAGGGCCTGCAGCGCTTCGAGGGTGGCGCCCAGGGCGAGCACAAGATGGCGCGTGGCCTGTTGCCCACGCCCACGCGCTCGGCGCACTGGCTGGCGCATCCGCGCTTCAACGAGGCGGTGGCCGACTTCCTGGCCCAGGAAGGCCGGGGCATGGCCGCCTATGTGGACGAGTTGCAGGAGCACAGCCCGTTCAAGGCTTGATTCAGGGCAAGCCACTAGGCGGGGGCGCTGTCGCGGCCGCGGTCCGGCGCCGATACTCGGGCAAACCCTTGCCGCGCCCTGCCCGCCGGCCGTGCCATGGACAAGCACTACCTGACCCCGCTGTTTTCACCCGAATCCATCGTCGTCTTCGCCGGCGACGACCAGCGGCCCGACAGCCAGACCGCCCATGCCCGGGCCCTGCTGGCCGAGCTGGGCCGCCATGGCTTTGCCGGGCCAGTGAGCCATCTGGACATCGGCATGAGCGGCACGCTGGCCGACTTGGCGCATTCGCGCGCCGACCTGGCCATCATCGCCCTGCCGCATGAGCAGGTGGGCGCGGCGCTGGAGGTGGTGGGCCGCATCCGCTGCCGTGCCGCCCTGGTGCTGGGCGCCGGCATGCCGGTGGCCCAGTGCGCCGAGATGCAGGCCATTGCCAAGCGCTACGGCGTGCACCTGCTGGGGCCCAACAGCCTGGGTTTCCAGCGCCCGCACCTGAAGCTCAATGCCGGCGGCGCCGGCCCGCTGGCCACGCCGGGGCCGTTGGCCCTGGTGTCGCAGTCGGGCGCACTGACGGCCTCGATGCTCGATTGGGCCCGGCGCAACGGCGTCGGCTTTTCCACCGTGGTCTCGCTGGGCCCCAACACCGCGGTCGAGCTGCCCCAGGTGCTGGACTTCCTGGCCAACGACGGCAGCACGCAGAGCATCCTGGTCTACATGGAAGGCATACGCCAGGCGCGGCGCTTCATGAGCGCGCTGCGCGCCGCGGCCCATGCCAAACCGGTGGTGGTGATGAAGGCCGGGCGCAAGCCGGCCGGCAGCCGCGCGGCGCTGACCCATTCGGCGGCCATCGTCGGCAGCGACGATGTGTTCGAGGCTGCGCTGCGCCGCGCCGGCGCGGTGCGGGTGCGCGTCTTCACCCAGCTGTTCTCGGCCGCCAAGTGCCTGGCCTCGCGCTACCGGCCGGTGGGCCGGCGCCTGGCCATCGTCACCAATGGCGGCGGCCCCGGCGTGCTGGCCGCCGACTGGGCCAACGAGATCGGCCTGGACGTGGCCCAGCTCGGCGATGCCACGCGCCTGGCGCTGGCGCCGCTGCTGCCGGCCGGCGCCAACCTGCAGAGCGTGATCGACCTGGGCGAGGACGCTCTGCCGGCGCATTACCGCGCCGCGGTGCAGGCCTGCGGCAAGGACGGCGGCGTCGACGGCCTGCTGGCCATCTTCAGCCCCAAGCCCGAGACCGACCCGGCCGAGGTGGCGCGGGCGCTGTCCGAGGTGTTTCGCGCCACCGGCAAGCCGGTGCTGGCCTGCTGGATGGGCGACGAGCAGGTGCGCGCCGGGCGCGAGGTGCTGAACGCCGCGCAGCTGCCCAACTTCCGCACGCCCGAGGCGGCGGTGGATGCCTTCGGCAACATCGCAAGCTTCTACCAGAACCAGCAGCTGCTGCAGCAGACGCCGCCGCCGCTGTCCACGCTGGCCCAGCCCGACACCGAGGGCGCACGCCTGCTGATCGAAGGCGTGCTGGCCGAGCGCCGCAAGGTGCTGACCGAGATGGAGAGCAAGGCCCTGCTGGCGGCCTTCCACATCCCGGTCACGCGCACCATGCTGGCACGCAGCGCCAGCGAGGCCATGCTGATCGCCGCCCAGCTGGGCTATCCGGTGGCGCTGAAGATCGACTCGCCCGACATCAGCCACAAGAGCGATGTGCAGGGCGTGGCCCTGAACGTGCTGACCGCCACCCAGGTGCGCGACACCTACAACGACATGCTGGCGGCGGTGAAGAAGGCCCAGCCCGAGGCACGCATCAACGGCGTGACCATCCAGCCCATGGCCGCCAAGCGGCGTGGCCGCGAGATCTACATCGGCCTGTCCACCGACGATCCCTTCGGCCCGGTGATCACCTTCGGCGCCGGCGGCACGATGATCGAGCTGATCGCCGACCGGGCGATGGAACTGCCGCCGCTGAACCAGTTTCTGGCGCGGCGCCTGATCGAGCGCTCGCGCGTGGCCGCGCTGCTGGGTGAGTGGCGCGGCCAGCCGGCGGCCGATGTCGAGGCCATCGAGCAGGTGCTGCTGCGCGTGTCGGAAATGGTCTGCCAGCTGCCGCAGCTGCGCGAGATGGACATCAACCCCATCATCGTCGACGAGACCGGCGCGGTGGCGGTGGATGCGCGCGTGGTCATCGCCCATGCGCCGCCGACCATCGGCGAGTACCACCACCTGGCCATCCTGCCCTACCCCAGCGCCTACGAGCGCGAGTGGCCGATGAAGGGCGGCGGCCTGTACACCATCCGCCCGGTGCGGCCCGACGATGCCGAGATGCTGCAGGACTTCACCCGTGGCCTGTCGGACGAAAGCCGCTACTTCCGCTTTGCCAGCACGCTGCAGGAACTGCCGCCGCGCATGCTGGCGCGCTATACGCTGATCGACTACGACCGCGAGATGGCCCTGGTGGCGGTGCACCGCAGCCGCGAGGCGCAGGCCGATGGCGGCTTTGTCGAGCGCGAGCAGATCATCGGCGTGTCGCGCTACATCACCAACCCCGACCAGACCAGCTGCGAGTTCTCGCTGGTGGTCAGCGACGCCTTCAAGGGCCAGGGCCTGGGTTCGCGCCTGATGCTGGCGATCATGGACTTCGCCCGCGCCAAGGGCCTAGCCGAGATCGACGGCCTGGTGCTGGCCAACAACCCCAACATGCTCAAGCTGATGACCGGGCTGGGCTTTGCGGTGCACCGCTTTGCCGAGGACCCGGACTTCAAGCTGGTCAGCAAGGCGCTGTGAACCTGGCGCCGGCCGGGCCGGCGCCGGTTCACATCACTTGGCCGGCTCGGCCTTGTAGCGGGCGATGCCGCCGATGATTTCCTGCTTGGCGGCCTCGGGGCCTTCCCAGCCCAGCACCTTGACCCACTTGCCGGGCTCCAGGTCCTTGTAGTGCTCGAAGAAGTGCTGGATGGTCTTCAGGCGCAGCGGGTTCAGGTCTTCCGGCTTCTGCCACTGGCTGTAGATCGACAGGATCTTGTCCACCGGCACGGCCAGCAGCTTGTTGTCGCCACCGGCCTCGTCGTCCATCTTCAGCATGCCCAGGGCGCGGCAGCGCACCACCACGCCGGGGATCAGCGGCACCGGCGTGACCACCAGCACATCCACCGGGTCGCCATCGTCGGCCAGGGTGTTGGGGATGTAGCCGTAGTTGCACGGGTAGTGCATGGCCGTGCTCATGAAGCGGTCGACGAACAGCGCGCCCGACTCATGGTCGACCTCGTACTTGATCGGGTCGCCGTTCATCGGGATCTCGATGATGACGTTGAATTCTTCGGGCGCCTTGGCGCCGGGGGTCACGTTGTGCAGGCTCATGGACGGGCAGTGCCGATGGTGGGGTGGATGGGACGGTTCTCGGGAAAACCCGATTCTACGGACCCCGCTTGACCCTGCCCTGACGTGCAGCGGCCTTGCGCTACCGCAGGAAAACACCGGTACGCGGCCCGGAACCATCCCGTACATTGGTCCGGCGACCACTGCCACGGCGCGCTGACGCCGGGCTTTCGCACCCACCGAGCGGTGGCGCAGTCCGCACAGGACTTGGCTTGAAAACCGAGGAAGGAGAACCCTTGATTTCGACCACGATGGCGCTCTACATCGCGCTGGCCTGCGGCCTTGCGGCCGTTTTGTATGGCTTCGTGCAGCGAAGCTGGATCCTGGGACAGGACGCGGGCAATGCCCGCATGCAGGAGATCGCCGGGGCGATCCAGCAGGGTGCGGCCGCGTACCTTGCGCGTCAGTACCGCACCATCGCCATCGTCGGCGTGGTGCTGGCGGTGCTGATCGGCGTGTTCCTCGACGGCGCCTCGGCCGCCGGCTTCGTGCTCGGCGCGGTGCTCTCGGGCGCCTGCGGCTTCATCGGCATGAACGTCTCGGTGCGCGCCAATGTGCGCACCGCCCAGGCGGCCACGCGCGGCATGGTGCCGGCGCTGGACGTGGCCTTCAAGGGCGGGGCCATCACCGGCATGCTGGTGGTCGGCCTGGGCCTGCTGGGCGTGGGCATCTTCTTCCTGTTCATCACCGGCAACGGCAACCTCACGCCCGACAAGAGCCTGTCGCAGGTGCTCAAGCCGCTGCTGGGCCTGGCCTTCGGCGCCAGCCTGATCTCGATCTTTGCGCGCCTGGGCGGCGGCATCTTCACCAAGGGCGCCGACGTCGGCGCCGACCTGGTGGGCAAGGTCGAGGCCGGCATCCCCGAGGACGACCCGCGCAACCCGGCGGTGATCGCCGACAACGTGGGCGACAACGTCGGCGACTGCGCCGGCATGGCCGCCGACCTGTTCGAGACCTATGCGGTGACGCTGATCGCCACCATGGCCCTGGGCGCGCTGATGGTCAGCGCGGCGCCGATGGCCGCGGTGGTCTATCCGCTGATCCTGGGCGGCGTGTCCATCATCGCGTCCATCATCGGCTGCGGCTTCGTCAAGGCCACGCCGGACATGAAGAACGTGATGCCGGCGCTGTACCGCGGCCTGATCGTCGCCGGCGTGCTGTCCTTCATCGCCTTCATCGGCGTGACCTATGCGGTGATGCCTGGCGACGCCCTGGGCCCGGGCACCCACCTGAAGCTGATCGGCGCCTGCGCCGTGGGCCTGGTGCTGACCGCGGCCATGGTCTGGATCACCGAGTACTACACCGGCACGCAGTTCAAGCCGGTGCAGCACGTGGCCCAGGCCAGCACCACCGGACACGGCACCAACATCATCGCCGGCCTGGGCGTGAGCATGAAGTCCACCGCCTGGCCGGTGATCTTCGTCTGCCTGTCCATCCTGGCCGCCTACTGGCTGGCTGGGCTGTACGGCATCGCCATTGCCGCCACCTCCATGCTCAGCATGGCCGGCATCGTGGTCGCACTCGACGCCTACGGGCCCATCACCGACAACGCCGGCGGCATTGCCGAGATGTCGGAACTGCCACCGGCGGTGCGCGACATCACCGACCCGCTGGACGCGGTGGGCAACACCACCAAGGCCGTGACCAAGGGCTATGCCATCGGCTCGGCCGGCCTGGCGGCGCTGGTGCTGTTTGCCGACTACACCCATGCGCTGGAAGCGCGTGGCATGCACGTCAGCTTCGACCTGTCTGACCACATGGTGATCGTCGGCCTGTTCATCGGCGGCCTGATCCCCTTCCTGTTCGGCGCCATGGCCATGGAGGCCGTGGGCCGCGCCGCCGGCTCGGTGGTGGTCGAGGTGCGCCGGCAGTTCCGCGACATCAAGGGCATCATGGAAGGCACGGCCAAGCCCGAATACGGCAAGGCCGTGGACATGCTGACCACCGCCGCGATCAAGGAGATGATCGTGCCCAGCCTGCTGCCGGTGGTGGTGCCCATCGTCGTCGGCCTGGCGCTGGGCCCGGCGGCCCTTGGCGGCCTGCTGATGGGCACCATCGTCACCGGCCTGTTCGTGGGCATCAGCATGTGCACCGGCGGCGGCGCCTGGGACAACGCCAAGAAGCTGATCGAAGAAGGCTTCAAGGACGAGGCCGGCGTGCTGCACAAGAAGGGCAGCGACGCGCACAAGGCCGCGGTCACCGGCGACACCGTGGGTGATCCCTACAAGGACACGGCCGGCCCGGCGGTCAATCCGCTGATCAAGATCATCAACATCGTCGCGCTGTTGATCGTGCCGCTGCTGCCGATGCAGGCCGGCAGCATGGCCGGCAAGGCGCCGGCGGCCACGCACGGCGCGCCCGCCGCGGCCACCGCGCCGGCGGCATCGAAGTAAGCCGCCGCGCGCCACGCAAAGCCAGCCCTCGGGCTGGCTTTTTTCATGCCGCGGCGGACTGCGGTGCCGGCCAACCGTCCCGGCGGGCTCAAGCGCCGGCGCCGGCGGCCGATCCACCGCCATGGCCCTGCACTGGAAACTCCACCTCCGCCCGCCGCCGCTGCCCGCCGACCGCTGGGAGGCCGTGCGCCGCCCGGGCCGGCACGACGACGAATCGCTGACCGGCACCACGCGCCACTGGCTGCGCCGCCTGCCCGCGGGACGCCGGCCGCTGCAGCTGTGCACGCAGTTTCCACGCGTGGCCAACCGCATCGCCTGGCACTGGCGGGATCCGGCCGAGGCCCGCGAGGTGCTGGACGACCTGCTGACCGATCGCCGCGGCGGCCGCAGCGGCTTTCCGCGCGATGTCAGCGCCGAACTGCGCCGCCTGCGCGACTATCTCGATCGCACCGGCGACGATATCGATGAGCACAGCCGCGGCTGGGGCGCGCTGAAGCACTTCTGGTCGCGGCACCGCGGGCACTGATCCGATGGCGGCCGGCATCGGCCGAACCTACACTGCCCCGGCATGGACGCATCCGCCCCCCAAGCCGCGCCGCAGCCGCTGCAGGTGAGTCACTTCCGCCAGGTGCTGCTGTGGCCGCTGGCCCTGGTGCCCGACGAGCAGGCCGGACCGGCGCGGCCCTGGGAGCGACTGGGCAGTGACAGCCCCTGGCGCGAGGTGGTGGACGAGGTGGCCGGCGGCACCGAGCGCCTGAGCGAGCGCCACTACAGCGAGTTCGTCACCTTCCTGCCCTATGTGCAGCGCTTTCTCTACGGCCAGGGCCGGCGCCAGCCGGGGGTGAACGACCCCGACGACCCGGGCTCGCCGATGCGCGTGTTCCGTCGCCACGACGTGGTGGCCGCGCGCGTGCTCACCGAGCCCGGCCGCGCGCCCATTGAGCTCAAGGTCCAGCACATCGACCTGTACTTCTTCTACGACCTGGACCTGGTGCTGCTGAACGTGGAGGTGGCCGCCGACGATCTCACGCTGCCCGAGGCCCAGGAGCTGATGTACCGCTTCGGCCGCGGCTACCCCGGCGGTTGGCGGGCCGACGGCTGGCCGCTGCACAGCCTGCACCAGTTGCAATGGCTGGATGCCCAGGGCCGCGTGCTGGCGCAGTCCGACGCCGCCGAGCGCGAGCGCTACCTCGGCTTCGTGGCCCAGCACCGCGCGCCGCGCATCGCCGCGCACTGGGCCTTTGTGCTGGCGCCGCTGGTCAGCGACTCCTCGCCGGCGCCGGGCGCGCTGCGCTACCGGCAGATCGAGTACTACCGCATGCCCACCATGGCCTACCTGGCCCTGGCCGATCCCGGTGCGCTGTCGCGCGCCGATTTCATTCGCCTGGGCCTGGTCACCGGCAGCGGCGGCAGCGACGAGGCCCTGCCCTATGCCGCCGCCCACCTCAACGACTTCGAGGCCCGCTTCTGCTACGACCGCTTCTTCTGCGGTGGCGGCGCGGCGCCGCACACGCGCTACCTGTGCTGCGGACTGTTGGCGCCGACCGAAATTTGACCACCCGCGCCGATTGAAATTTGACCAGGGGCGGGAGGCTGTCTTGGAGACAGCCATCTGTGGATAAGTCTATTCGCTGGTCGGGTTGAGGCCCTCCTGGTTG